>NZ_FOQV01000011.1 GCF_900113835.1 Allobosea sp. OK403
CCCCGGCGTCGCGCCCGGCTGCCAGGGCAAGCGCTGCCCAGGCTCATGAACCGGCCTCCGAGCCCGCGCGCCTGCGCAAGCTCGCCGAGGCCGCCTTCGGCCAGACCAGGGTGGCGACACCGGAGAGATCCGCTCCGGCGAGGAAAGTCGTCAACAGCCGCGCTAGTGATGCTGGATGGGAAGAGTTCTGACACGGGGAAGGCGGGCCTGTAACGGCTGACGCCTCCTCGTTCAGCCCGCGTGGCTCGCGGCGATCATGACGTCGGCGATATCGGTGTAGAGCTGCGTCCAGGCCTGCTCGAGGCGCGGCGTGAACGCGTCGCCCAATGAGGTCCGGAGCGTCCAGATCAAGGCCTCTCCGACACGGTCGTAATGGCTGTCCTTGACGCCGTAACCCTTGTGCTCGCGGCCGAGCTTGCGCAGCAGGATGGCAAGCCCCTCCCGGTCGTTGAGCGTGGCGATGGCGACCGTCAGCATCTCCATCAGCTTGACGCTTTGCGCCTTCATGTCACCCTTGAACAAGGGTCTGACCTCGGGAGCGATCTCGAAGAGCCGGTTGTAGAAGATCTCTCCGGTCTCGGCCTTGCGGCGGTGGAGATGGGCGAAACTCTCCCGGATACGTTGAACGTCGTCGTCCTTGAACATGATCTGCCTCCCCCCAAAGGCGAAATCCGCAATGCAGCAACGATAGCACGAACCGCGCCAATGCAATCAGAGGGCGGTAACGAGGCCGAGCCTGTCGCGGGCCCGCCAGCGGCCGAGCATCAAGGCCGCGACGATGGCGAGCGCGATCGCAAGCCCGATCCAGATGCCGATGCCGGCGAGCGGCGTGAAGAAGCCGAGCGCGATCGAAAGCGGCAGCCCGATCGCCCAATAGCCGAGCCCGGCGAAGAGCATCGGCACCCGCGTATCGCCGAGCCCCCTGAGAAGGCAGGAGCCGACGACCTGCGCCCCGTCGGCGATCTGGAAGATCGCGGCATAGAGCAGGAAGGACGCCGCCAGGACCGCGACTTCGGCCGCGCCGGGCTTCTCGACATCGAGGAAGGGAACGACGAGCCATTGCGGCGCAAACAGCATGACGAGCGCGGTCAGGGCCATGAAGCCGATGCCGAGCACGAGCGCCGTCGCGCCGGCCCGCGCGACGCCGTCCTTGTCGCCGGCGCCAAAAGCCCGGCCGACCCTGACCGTGGCAGCCTGGCCGATGCCCATCGGCACCATGAAGGTCAGCGAAGCGATCTGGATCGCGATCGCATGCGCCGCGAGCGAGGCCGGGCCGATCAGCCCCATCAGGAAGGCCGCGCCGTTGAAGATCACCACCTCGAAGGCGAGCGTCGTGCCGATCGGCAGGCCCATCCGCCAGAAGGCCCAAAACCGCGGCCAGTCCGCGACCCAGAAGCGGCCGAACAGGCGGTAGCGGCGGAAGCGGCGGTCGAAGCTGACGACCAGGCTGAGCCCGAGCACCATCAACACCGAGGACAAGGTCGTCGCCAGCCCCGAGCCCGGCAGGCCCAGCGCCGGGAAGCCGAGACGACCGAACATCAGGCACCAGTTCGCCAGCGCGTTGAAACCGACCGCCAGCAGGACGACGACGAAGGCCGCGAAGGGGCGTTGCAGGGAGGCGACGAAGCCGCGTAGCACGAGAAACAGAAAGAACGGCAGCAGGCCCCATTGCAGCGTCCGCACATAGGAGGCCGCGGCCTTTGCCAGCGTCGCGTCCTGGCCCATCGCGCGCAGGATCGCCTCGGCCTGCCAGAGAAACAGCCACATCGGGCCGACCAGCGCCACGGCGGCCCAGAAGCCCTGCCGCACCGTGCGGCGCACTTCGCGCACGGCGTGGCGATTGCGGCCGAGTTCGATCGAGATCATCGGCGACACGGCCGCCATGACGCCGATGCCGAAGATCAGCACGGCCATGTAGAGATTGGAACCGAGCGCGCCGGCGGCCAGTGCGTCAGGGCCGAGATGACCCATCATCATCACATCCGTCGCCGTCATCGCCGTCTGCGCGACATTGGTCAGCACCAGCGGCCAGCTCAGTGCGAGCATGGCCCTGGCCTCGGTGAGCCAAGGGGCCGTCTGGCGGAGCGGGAGGGCGAGATCTGACATGGGGCGTCGCTTCTAGCCGCCCTCGCGTGCGGGGAACAGCCGCCTGCACGCCGGGCCGCCCCGCGTGATGCGCCCTCCGCACAGGCTCTGCCCGGAAACGCCGCTAGAGCAGGATGCGAAAAAGTGGGAACCGGTTTTTCGCATTGATCCTGCTCTAACTTTTTGATGAGAGACGGATTCAGATTTCAGCTGGGATCACTGTGTGATCTCATCTGAAATCATCCGGCTCTAGCGGCGCGCGCGGGCTGCGGCCATCATCAGCGCGATTCTTCCCGGCAGGAGACAGGCCAGGCATGCCAGATGCAGTCAGCAGTGCGGCGACCAGCGATATCGTGGCGCTGGATGCGATCGCGCTTTCGCAGGCGATCCATGCGCGAAAGCTCTCCTGCGTGGAGGTGATGGCGGCTTTCCTCGACCAGATCGAGCGGCTGAACCCGCGCGTCAACGCGATCGTGGCGCAGCGCGAGCGTGGCGATCTGCTGAAGGAGGCTGCGGTGCTCGATGCCGAGCTCGCGGCCGGCCATTCGCGCGGCTGGATGCATGGCTTCCCCCAGGCGATCAAGGATCTCTCTGCCGCCAAGGGCTTTGCGACGACGCAAGGCTCGCCGCTGTTCAAGGACATCATCGCGCAGACCGATGCGATCTTCGTCGAGCGGATGAAGGCCGCAGGCTCCATCATCATCGGCAAGACCAACACGCCCGAATTCGGGCTCGGCTCGCAGACCTTCAATCCAGTCTTCGGGGCGACGCGCAACGCCTATGACCAGAGCAAGACCTCGGGCGGCTCCAGCGGCGGGGCCGCGGTGGCGTTGGCGCTGCGCATGCTGCCGGTGGCCGATGGCAGCGACCATGCCGGTTCGCTGCGCAACCCCGCCGCCTTCAACAATGTGCTGGGCCTGCGCCCGAGCTATGGCCGGGTGCTGTCGGGCACGGATGAGGTCTTCATCCCGCAACTGGGCGTCGCCGGGCCGATGGCGCGCAAGACCCGCGATCTCGCGGCTCTTCTTGCTGTTCAGTCCGGCTATGATCCGCGCGTGCCGATGTCCTTGCGGGAGGATCCGGCGGCCTTTCTCGGGCCGCTGGAGCGCGACGTCACGGGCTTGAAGATCGGCTGGCTCGGCGATCTCGGTGGCCATCTGCCGATGGAGGAGGGCGTTCTCTCCCTATGCCGGCAAGGCCTGGCGGCGTTCGAGGGCATGGGCGCGATCGTCGAGGACGTCGCGCTCGGCTTCGATCCGGAAGCGATCTGGCAGGCCTGGCTCACGCTGCGCGCCTGGCAGGCGGGCTCGGGCCTTGCCCCTGTCTATGCCGATCCGGCCCGGCGCGACCTGCTCAAGCCCGAGGCGCGCTGGGAGGTCGAGCAGGGGCTCAAGGTCTCCGCCTTCGAGGTGATGCAGGCCTCAGGTCTCCGCTCGCGCTGGTACCAGCATCTCCATGGGCTCTTCGGACGCTACGACATCCTGGTCCTGCCCAGCGCCCAGGTCTTCCCCTTCGCGGTCGAGACGCCATGGCCCAGGGAGGTCGCCGGCCGCGCCATGGACACCTATCACCGCTGGATGCAGGTGGTGATCCCGGTGACGATGTCGGGCTGTCCGGCGCTCAGCGTGCCCGTCGGCTTCAATGCGGCGGGCCTGCCGATGGGCATGCAGCTCTGGGGTCCGAACCAGTCCGAATTGCTGCTGCTCCAGGTCGCGCAAGCCTATGAGGATGCGACCGGCTGGGTCGACAGGCGCCGGCCCGGCTTGCTCGACGGGTGAGCGGCTTGCATCAATAGCGTTTTCGAGCGAAGTGGACACCGGTTCGCGTTAAGAAAACGCGTTAAAACAAAGAGATAGAGTAATTGAACGATCCCATTGGATCGGAAATTGCTCTAACCTGCCCGGCGATGGCCTTCACGGAGACTTGAGACGAATGAGCAGCAATCTGCGGATCGATGGCGCGCGGCTGGTGTCGCGCCTGACGGCGCTCTCGATGATCGGCGCGACGCCCGAGGGCGGCTGCCGGCGCCTCGCCTTGACCGATGAGGACAAGCAGGGCCGCGATTGGCTGGTCGGGCAGATGCAGGCGCTCGGGCTCGAGGTGAAGATCGACGCGATCGGCAACATCGTCGGCATCCTGAAGGGGCAGCAGGAGGGGCCGGCCGTCATCATGGGCTCGCATATCGACACGGTCGGCACCGGCGGGCGCTTCGACGGCGCGCTCGGCGTCATCGCCGGCGTCGAGGTGCTGGCGGCGCTGCGCGACGCCGGTCTCACGCCCAAGCGCGACATGGCGGTGATCGCCTTCACCAATGAGGAGGGCGCGCGCTTCCACCCCGACATGCTCGGCTCCTATGTCTGGGCCGGCGGCATGAGCGTTGCCGCCGCCCATGCGGAAACCGATTCCGAGGGCGTCGGCCTCGGCGCCGAGCTCAGGCGCATCGGCTATGAGGGGCAGGAAGAGCCAGGCTTCCTCAAGGCGCATGCCTATCTCGAAATGCATATCGAGCAGGGGCCGGTCCTCGAGAGCGAAGGCGGCGGGCTTGGCGCGGTCACCGGCATCCAGGGAATCTGCTGGCTCGAACTGACGCTGAAGGGCCGGCCGAGCCATGCCGGCACGACACCGATGGCCTATCGCAAGGATCCAGGCCTGGCGGCGGCGCGGATCAACATCTTCGCCAATGAGTTGACCAAGACGATCCCCGGGCAGCTCGCCAATTCCGGCGTCATCCGCGTCCAGCCCGGCAACGTCAATGTCGTGCCCGAAACCGTGGTGATGTCGCTCGATCTGCGCAACCCGCTCGATGCGCCGCTGGCGCAGGCGGAGGCGGCGGTTCGCGCCTTCTGCACTGAGCTGTCGGAGCGCGACGACATTCAGATCTCGATCCGCGATCTCGCCCGTTTCCCGGCGACGCCCTTCACTGAGGAACTGATCGCGAGCGTCGAGCAGAGTGCGGCCGAGTTCGGTCTGCCGATCCGCCGCATGATCTCGGGCGCGGGGCATGACGCGCAGATGATGTCGCGCCTGTGCCCGACGGCCATGGTGTTCATCCCCTCGATCGGCGGTCTCTCGCATAACCCGGCCGAATTCAGCACCGACGACGACATGGTCGCCGGCGCCAATGTGTTGCTCAGCGCCGCCTGGCGCGTCGCGAATGCTTGAGAAGGACAGATCGCGGATGACCTCCATCGCCTCGCTTTCCGCCGCCGAACTCCAACCCCTCTACGCCAGCGGCGAGCTCTCTCCCGTCGAGGTGACGAAGGATGCGCTTCAGCGCATCGAGCGCTTCGAGCCTGAGGTCAACGCCTTCACCGTGCGCGACGACAAGGTCACGCTCGCCATGGCGGCGGCTGCCGAGGCGCGTTACCTCAAGAAAGAGCCGCTCGGCCCGCTCGACGGCGTGCCCGTGACCATCAAGGACAATATCGGTGTCGCCGGCTGGCCGATGCGGCGCGGCTCGGCCGTGGGCTCGGACGCGCCCTGGCCCGAGGATGCGCCGGCAACCGCCCGGCTGCGCGAGGCGGGCACGGTCTTCCTCGGCAAGACGACGATGCCGGAATATGGCTGGAAGGGTGTTGGCGATTCCCCGCAAACCGGGATCACGCGCAACCCCTGGGGCACCGGGACGGGGCCCGGCGGCTCGTCCTCGGGCGCTGCCGTCTGTGCCGCGCTCAATCTCGGCTGCATCCATATCGGTACGGATGGCGCGGGCTCCGTGCGCATCCCCGCCGCCTTCACCGGTGTTGTCGGCCTGAAACCCACCTATGGCCGCGTGCCGGCCTTCCCGGTCTCGACCATGGGGTTCCTCGCCCATCTCGGCCCGCTGACGCGCACCGTGACCGACACCGCGCTCGCCATGAACGCGATCGCCCGGCCCGATGCCCGCGACATGACGGCGGTGCTCGACGAGCCGCTGGACTATGTCGCCGGCCTGCCCGGCGGCGTGAAGGGCCTGCGCCTCGCCTGGTCGCCGAAGCTCGGCGGCGATGTCGCGGTCGATCCCGAGATCGCGGCGCTCACGAAAGCGGCAGCCATGGCGTTCAGGGAGCTCGGCGCGACGGTCGAGGAGGTCGATCCGGGCTTTGCCGACCCGATCGAGACCTTGATGACGCTGTGGGGGGCGGGAGCGGCGCTCGCCTTGCGCAATGCCGGCCCGGACGACCGCAAGCGGATGGATCCCGGCCTCGTCGCGGTGGCGCAAGCCGGTGAAAAGGTGTCAGGCACGGCCTATGTCGACGCGCTGCTCAACCAGCGCAATGCGCTTGCGCACCGCATGGCGCAATTTCATGCACGCTTCGATCTGTTGCTGACGCCGACGCTGCCCTTGCCGGCCTTCGAGGTCGGGCGGGACACCCCCGCCCATGGCGGCTATGGCGAGGACTGGACGCGCTGGACCCCGTTCACCTACCCCTTCAACATCACGCAGGCGCCGGCGATTTCGCTGCCTTGCGGGTTGACGAAGGCGGGCTTGCCGGCGGGCCTGCAGATCGTCGGCGCTTTCGGGCGGGATGCGCTGGTTTTGCGCGCCGCGGCGGCCTTCGAATTTGCAAGGCCTTTTGCGCGGGTCGATGCGCCGATCAAATCGGTTTAGCTGCTTATTTCGCAATTTTCTGCTCGTAACGCTGCGGGGCGGGCAGAGATTGCCGAATTCCGCGCGCCCCCGACGGTTCAGTTCCGTTTGGCACGAAGTCTGCAAGCTGCCCGCCGGCCAAGAAGGGCCGGTCAAGCGTGTTGTCAGCGCAGAAGTTTTCTGCCCAAACTCGCGCCAAGGTCGCCCGCGCAGAGGTTGCCGTTACAGGGGAGAGTGAGTGATGGACCGCAGGACATTTTTGAAGACCGCCGTGGGGACGGGCGCCCTGGCCGCCTCCGGTGGGCTGGCCGTGCCGGCCCTGTCGCAAGGCGCGGCAGCCAAGACCCTGCGCTTCGTGCCGCAGGCCAACCTCGCCAATTTCGATCCCATCTGGGGCACGCAATATGTCGTGCGCAACGCGGCCGCCCTGGTCTGGGACACGGTCTATGGCATCGATTCGAAGTTTCAGCCGCAGCGCCAGATGGTCGAGTCGGAGACGGTCTCCGCCGACGGCCTGGTCTGGACCTTCAAGCTGCGCCCGGGTCTCAAATTCCATGACGGCGCGCCGGTCACCTCCAAGGACGTCGTCCAGAGCCTGAAGCGCTGGCAGGCCCGCGACCCGATGGGCCTGATGATCAAGGCGATCGAGGTCGAGCTTGCCCCGATCGACGACATGAGTTGGAAGTGGACGCTCAACAAGCCTTACCCGAAGATGCTGCTGGCGCTGGGCAAGAACAATGCGCCTTGCACCTTCATCATGCCCGAGCGCATCGCCAAGACCGATCCGTTCACGCAGATCACCGAATATATCGGGTCGGGCCCGATGAAGTTCATGCGCAATGAATGGGTGCCGGGCGCCAAGGCGGTGTTCGAGAAGTTCGCCGACTACGTGCCGCGCTCGGAGCCGGCCGACTGGCTCGCTGGCGGCAAGAAGATCCTGGTCGACCGGATCGAATGGGTGATCATCCCCGATCCGGCGACGGCCTCGGCCGCGCTGCAGAACGGCGAGGTCGACTGGTGGGAGACCCCGCTGTCGGACCTCGTGCCGGTGCTCAAGGCCAACAAGAACGTCAAGGTCGATATCGGCGATCCGCTCGGCAATATCGGCGCCTTCCGCATGAACCATCTCTTCCCGCCCTTCAACAATGTGAAGGTGCGCCGCGCGGTGCTGACCGCGCTGAACCAGGAAGACTACATGCGCTCGATCGTCGGCGACGACGACAAGCTTTGGAAGAACCTGCCGAGCTATTTCACCCCCGGCACGCCGCTCTACACCGAAGAGGGTGGCGACATCCTGAAGCAGCGCAATGTCGACGCGGCCAAGAAGCTGCTGGCCGAATCCGGCTATAACGGCGAGCCCGTGGTCTGCGTCGTCGCGCAGGACATGGCTGCCACCAAGTCGATGGGCGACGTCACCGCCGAGCTGCTTAAGAGCATCGGCATGAAGGTCGATTTCGTCGCCACCGACTGGGGCACCGTCGGTGCGCGCCGCGCCCAGAAGACGCCTCCCGGCCAGGGTGGCTGGAGCATGTTCCACACCTGGCATGCCGGCGCCGACTGCATCAATCCCGCCGCCTACACCGCCATCCGCGCCAATGGCGACAAGGCCTGGTTCGGCTGGCCCAATATCCCGGCTGTCGAGACTGAGGTGACCAACTGGTTCGACGCCAAGGACATGGCCGAGGAGAAGGCCGCGATCGCCAGGCTGAACAAGGCTGCGATGGAGGAGGTCGTCTACGCGCCGACCGGCTTCTATCTCGGCTACCAGGCTTGGCGGTCGAATCTCTCCGGCGTCACCAGCGGCCCTCTGCCCTTCTTCTGGGGCGTGTCGAAGGCCTGACGGTAGGGGCGGCTCTCGTGGCTGCCCCGTCCATCCCGGACGAGCGGCAAAGGCGCGCCGAGCTGGGATTTGTCGCAGAGTGCCGGACCTTCGGAAGCCGGCACTCCCCTGAACGTAAGCCGCCGAAATGGCGGCTCGCGTTGCAACAGTTCTGATCGACCATAACCAAGGCTAAGCGCCAGAATGCTCGCTTTCATCGTCAGACGGATCATCACGACCATACCCGTGATGGCTTTCGTCGCCCTGTTCGTCTTCTCGCTGCTTTACATCGCGCCGGGCGATCCCGCCGCGGTGATCGCTGGCGACCAGGCCTCGCCGGCCGATGTCGAGAGGATCCGGGCCAGTCTCGGTCTCGACCGGCCCTATCTCATCCGCTTCGGCGAATGGTTCTACCATGTGCTCCAGGGCGATCTCGGCACCTCGATCTTCACCTCGCTGCCGGTGACGCAGCTCATCGCCCAGCGCATCGAGCCGACGGTCTCATTGATGCTGCTGACGCTGATCTTCGCGGTCGTCGTCGCCGTGCCGATGGGCGTGATCGCGGCCTGGAAGGCAGGCTCCTGGATCGACCGCTGCGTCGTCGGCTTTGCCGTGTTCGGCTTCTCCGTTCCGGTCTTCGTCGTCGGCTACATGCTCGCCTATGTCTTCGCCCTGAAGCTCGATTGGGTGCCGGTGCAGGGCTATACGCCGATCTCGCAAGGCATCTGGCCCTGGTTCAAGAACCTGATCCTGCCCTCGATCACGCTCGGCTTCGTCTATATCGCGCTGATCGCGCGTATCACCCGGGCGACCATGCTCGAAGTGCTGCAGCAGGACTATGTCCGCACCGCCAGCGCCAAGGGCGTCGAACAGCGCAACGTGCTCTTCGTGCACGCGCTCAAGAATGCGGCCGTTCCGGTGATCACCATCATCGGCATCGGCGTGGCGCTCCTGATCGGCGGCGCCGTCGTCACCGAGAGCGTCTTCGCCATTCCGGGGCTGGGGCGGTTGACGCTGGATGCGATCCTGCGGCGCGACTACCCCGTGATCCAGGGCGTCGTGCTGATCTTCTCCTTCGTCTACGTCCTCGTGAATCTGCTCGTGGACCTCGTCTATACTCTGGTCGATCCGAGGATACGGTATTGACAGCTCAATCCAACACCATCGCCGCGCCGCTCGCGGCTCCCACCGGCAGCGAACCTGTTTCGCCGCCCAAAAAGCGCTCCTATCTGCGCAAGCACCCTGCCGTCACGGTCGGTGGCGTCCTCCTGCTGCTGATGATCCTGATCGCGATCTTCGCGCCCCTGCTGTGGACCGTCGATCCGACAGCGATCTCGACTTCGCGCCGGACGCGCGTGCCGTCCGAACTCTACTGGTTCGGCACCGACATGCTCGGGCGCGACATCTATTCGCGCGTCACCTATGGCGCGCGGGTCTCGCTGCTGGTCGGTTTCAGCGTGGCGTTCCTGGCCTCCGTCATCGGGTTGGCGGTCGGACTCTTTGCCGGCTTCGTGCGCTGGGCTGACGGCATCGTCATGCGCATCATCGACGGCATGATGTCGATTCCGCCGATCCTGCTCGCTATCGCGCTGATGGCGCTGACGCGCGGCTCGGTCCAGAACGTCATCATCGCCATCACCATCGCCGAGATTCCGCGCGTCGCCCGCCTGGTGCGCAGCGTCGTGCTCTCCTTGCGCGAGCAGCCCTATGTCGAGGCGGCGATCTCGCAGGGCGCGCGCGTGCCGCGCATCATCTTCCGCCACATCCTGCCCAACACGGTCGCGCCGATGATGGTGCAGGCGACCTATATCTGCGCCAGCGCCATGATCGTCGAGGCGATCCTGTCCTTCATCGGCGCGGGCGTGCCGCCTTCCACCCCGTCCTGGGGCAACATCATGGCCGAGGGCAGGGCGCTCTGGCAGGTCAGGCCGCATATCATCTTCTTCCCGGCGCTGTTCCTCTCGATCACCGTTCTCGCGGTCAACCTGCTCGGCGACGGCTTGCGCGACTCGCTCGATCCACGCCTGGCCAAGAGCCTCTGAGACCATGCCTGACATGTCGGCCGGGGCCGGCGCCGTATGGCGCGCGGCGGGGCCAGAGCATCGGCCCGAAAAGTGGGAACCGGCTTTCGGGGCAAGCCGATGCGTCGTCATTGCTCCTGCTGGACTGAGCAAGGCGGCGGCGACACCGCCGTCTCGGATGCGACACATGCCGCAACCCATCGCGGCATCGCCAGCCGCTCGCCCGGGGAGAGTTTGACGTGAGCCGTATCCTGACCGTCGCCGCGGCCCAGCTCGGGCCGATCCAGCGCGACGAGAGCCGTGCTTCGGCGGTTGCCCGTTTGATCGAGCTGATGCGCCAGGCCAAGGGCCATGGCGCCGATCTCGTGGTTTATCCCGAGGCTGCGCTGACCGCCTTCTTCCCGCATTGGTGGATCGAGGACGAGGACGAGATCGACAGCTATTTCGAGAGCGCGATGCCCGGCAACGAGACCGCGCCGCTCTTCGCAGAAGCCCAGCGCCTCGGCATCGGCTTCCATCTAGGCTTCTGCGAGCTTGCCTTCGAGGAGGGCCGTAAGCGCCGCTTCAACTCCGCGATCCTGGTCGACAAGACCGGCGCGATTATCGGCAAGTACCGCAAGATCCATCTGCCCGGCCATCCCGAGCATCGTCCCGATGCGCCGTTCCAGAATCTGGAGAAGCGCTATTTCGAGACCGGCAATCTCGGCTGGCCGGTCTGGCGCGCAATGGATGCCAATCTCGGCATGATGATCTGCAACGACCGGCGCTGGCCCGAGAGCTATCGGTCGATGGGCCTGCAGGATGTCGAGCTGATCGTGCTCGGCTACAACACGCCCAAGCACAATCCGCCGGCGCCCGACCATGACCGGCTCGGCAACTTCCACAACCAGCTCGTGATGCAGGCCGGCGCCTATCAGAATGCGAGCTGGGTCGTCGGCGTCGCCAAGGCGGGGCTGGAGGCCGGTGTCGACCAGATCGGCGGCTCCTGCATCATCGCGCCGACCGGCGAGGTCGTGGCGCAGGCCGTGACCGAGGGCGACGAGCTCGTCATCGCCCGCTGCGACATGGATCTCGGCAAGAGCTACAAGAACTCCACCTTCAACTTCGCCAAGCATCGCGAACCGCAGGCCTATGGGCTCATCGTCGAGCGCAAGGGTGCTGTGGGGCCAGTGTGATGGCTGCACGATTTCCAACGTGTCATCCTGGGCGGCCGAAAGGTCGTCCCGAGATGCGTTACAGGGCTCAGCGCCCTACGATGGATCCCGGCGCTCCGCTTCGCGCCGGCCTGGATGACGGCGCTCCATCTCCTTTATGTCGAACGTGAAGGCCTGCAACTGAAATGACCCATGATCTCATCCTCAAGGGCGGTCGCGTCATCGACCCCTCGCAGAAGCATGACGGCGTGCTCGATGTCGCCTTCACCGACGGCAAGGTC
This sequence comes from Allobosea sp. OK403, assembly GCF_900113835.1. Lineage (GTDB taxonomy): Bacteria > Pseudomonadota > Alphaproteobacteria > Rhizobiales > Beijerinckiaceae > Allobosea. The sequence goes on from NZ_FOQV01000011.1 coordinate 11,931, forward strand.
TCAGGCTTCGGCAAGGATCTGAAGGGCGCCAAGGAAATCCGCGACGTCTCCGGCTACATCGTCACGCCGGGCCTGATCGACCTGCACACCCACGTCTATTGGGGCGGCACCTCGCTCGGCATCGACGCCGACGAGTTCTGCCGGGCGTCCGGCGTCACCACCTCGGTCGACACCGGCTCGGCCGGCCCCGGCAACTGGCCGGGCTTCCGCAAGCATGTCATCGAGAGGAGCCAGGCCCGCATCCTTGCCTATCTCCATGTCTCGCATGCCGGCATCTATGGCTTCGACCATCGCGTCATGGTCGGCGAGAGCGGCGATCTGCGCCTGATGAATCCGATCGACGCCGTCGCGGTCGCCGACGCCAATCGCGACCTCATCGTCGGCATCAAGGTCCGCGTCGGTCTGCACGCCTCGGGCGATCAGGGTACGGTGCCGCTCAACATCGCCTTGCAGGTCGCCAACGAGGTCGGCATGCCGCTGATGTGCCATATCGACCATCCGCCTCCGTCCTATGAGGAGGTGGTGAACATGCTGCGGCCGGGCGATGTGCTCACCCATGCTTTCCGCCCCTTCCCGAATGCGCCCTGCACCGCGCAGGGCACGGTCAAGCCCGAGGTGCTGGCCGCCCGCAAGCGCGGCGTCATCTTCGACATCGGCCATGGCAAGGGGTCGTTCTCCTTCAAGACGACGCGCGCCATGCTGGCCAATGGTTTCGAGCCGGATGTGATCTCCTCGGACGTGCACAAGCTCTGCATCGACGGCCCGGCCTATGACCAGGTCACCACCATGTCGAAGTTCCTGCTGATGGGCATGAGCCTGAACAACGTCATCGCCGCCTCGACCGTGAATGCGGCGATGGCGCTGAAGCGGCCCGAATACGGCTCGCTCAAGGTCGGCTCGCTCGGAGACGCGACGATCCTGACCGTCAAGGAAGGCAAGTTCGACTATGCCGACGTCGTGGGCGAGCACATGACCGGCGACAAGAAGATCGTCTCCGAGGGCGTGGTGCTGAAGGGCGCCTGGTGGCACCCCAAGCGCACGAGCAAGTTCAAGAAGGTCGCGGCGTAGTTCGGTGGGGCGAGGCGGGAGCGTCATTCCCGGGCGAAGCGAAGCGCAGACCCGGGAATCTCCTGACGGAGATGCTCGGGTCGAGCCCGAGCATGACGCGAGCGGTCCCAGCTGGCGCCCGATGACGGCAGCCGACCTGCCGGCGGTGCTTGCGGTCGCGGGCGTTGTGCATCCTGCCTATCCGGAGGACGAGGCCGTCTTCGCCGAGCGCCTGCGGCTGTTTCCGGCCGGCTGCCTCGCTCTCGCCGGCCCGGGTGGCCTGCTCGGCTATGTCGTCAGCCATCCCTGGCGGCTTGGCCAGCCGCCGGCCCTGAACAGCCTGCTCGGCGGGATTCTCGCTGACGCGGCGAGCTACTACATCCACGACCTCGCGCTCCTGCCGGACGCGCGCGGGTCGGGAGCTGCCGGGCGGGTCGTCGACCGACTGGTCGCGTTTGCCCGCAGCGAAGGCCTCGCCAGCATCTCGCTGGTCGCGGTCAATGCCTCGCTGGGCTTCTGGCAGCGCCACGGCTTTCGCGTGGCGCATGACGCCGCCCTTGCCGAGAAGCTCGGCAGCTATGACGATGCCGCGCGCTACATGGTGCGCGACCTGACATCCTGACGCCGCGCGCGTCGCCGACGAAGACATGCATGAGGAGACGCCGATGAGCGCCGAACAAAAACTGAAGGAGTTGGGACTGACGCTGCCCGACGTGCCGACGCCGGTCGCCACCTATGTCAGCTTCAAGCAGGTCGGCGACATCGTCTACCTCTCCGGCCAGGGCCCGAAGCGGGCGGACGGCACCTATCCGACCGGCAAGGTCGGCAAGGACGTCACGATCGAGGAAGCCTATGAGCACGCCAAGCAGACCGGCCTCGGCCTGCTTGCGGCGATGAAGAAGGCGACTGGCTCGCTCGACAAGGTCGAGGTCGTCAAGCTGCTCGGCATGGTCAATGCGGCGCCGGATTTCGCTGATCAGCCCAAGGTCATCAATGGCTGCTCGGACCTGTTCGTCGCGGTGCTCGGCGAACGTGGCCGGCATGCCCGCTCGGCTGTCGGCATGGGCTCGCTGCCCAACAACATGACGGTCGAGATCGAAGTGATCATCAAGGTGCTGCCATGACCGCGCTGGCTGAGGAAATCGCCCGCGTCTACGGCACGCCGGCCGTCGTCATCGACCTCGACAAGGTCGAGGCCAATATCGCCCGGCTCCAGGCCGTCTGCGATGCGAAGGGCGTCGCCAACCGCCCCCATATCAAGACGCATAAATCGCCCGAGCTCGCCCGCCTCCAGGTCGAGGCCGGCGCGCGCGGCATCACCTGCCAGAAGCTCGGCGAGGCCGAGATCATGGCCGATGGCGGCATCGACGACATCATGATCAGCTACAACATCCTCGGCGAGGAGAAGCTCGGCCGATTGGGCGCGTTGCAGCGGCGCGTGCGCATGATCGTCGCGGCTGATAGTCCGGTCACCATCGCCGGCCTGCCGAGCGCGGCCGAGATAGCCGGCCGCAATCTCGAGGTCGTCGTCGAATGCGACACCGGCCGCAAGCGCGCCGGCGTCGAGACGCCGGGCGAGGCGGTCGAGCTCGCCAAGCTGATCGCGGGCTCCAAGGGCCTGACCTTTGCGGGCTTCCTGATGTACCCGCCCGAGGATGGCTGGGAGCGCACACAGATCTTCCTCGACACGGCCAATGCCGGCCTGCGCGAGGCGGGGCTGGAGGCCGGCATCGTCTCGACCGGCGGCTCGCCCAACATCCCCAATATCGGCAAGCTCAAGGGCGCGACCGAGCACCGCTCCGGCACCTCGATCTTCAACGACCGCATGCAGGTCGCCGCCGGGGTGGCGACGCTGGAGGATTGCGCGCTTTCAGTCTACGCCACGGTGGTGAGCCGGGCCGGGCCTGAGCGCGGCATCCTCGATTCCGGCTCGAAGACGCTGACCAGCGATACCGGCGGCCTCGACGGCCATGGCTATATCCTCGAATATCCGGCGGCGAGGATCGCGAAATTTGCCGAGGAGCACGGCTTCCTCGACCTCGCGGCTTCGAATGAACGGCCCAATGTCGGCGAGGTCGTGCGCATCATCCCCAACCATGTCTGCGTGGTGGTCAACATGGTCGACCGCTTGATCACCGTGCGCGGCGACAAGCTCATCGGCGAGATGCCGGTGGCGGCGCGCGGCAAGCTCACCTGATCGCGGCGATTGTGCATCTGGTCCTGTTGAACCTCAGTTCTGCAGGACCTTCGCACCTTTGATCACGACATCGCCGCTGGCTTTGACGTCGATCTTGCCGCTGCCCTTGATGTCGATGTCCCGACCTTGGATCCTGATCGAGCCATCCTTCTTCATGTCGATCTCGGCGTCGCCGGCCTCCAGCGCCACTCGCTCGCCGGCGGTGATGGAGAGCTTCTTTCCGACGCTGACATCGACATCCTTCATCAGCGACGCGCTCAGTGTGTAGCTCGCCAGCGAGATGGTGTGAGACCCTGCGATGGTGATCGCCGTGGCTGCCCTGACATCGAGGGCAGCCGAGGTCTTGAGCGAAAGAGAGGCGCCGGCGCTGATCGCGGTCGCACCGCCGGAGGTGACCTGCACCGCGCCTCCCGCCGTGATGCTGAGTGAGCCGTCTGTCCGGATCTTCAGGCCGGAGGGGCTGACGTCGATGACCTGCCGCAGTGCCTGCAGCTGGGCTTCGAGGCTCGCGATCCTGCGGGCGAGCATGTCGCTTTCGCCAGGTGCCATTGCTCTGTTCCTTCCCCATGCGATGCCCGGCGTGGCGCGTTGGGTGTGCCGGCCGAGACCGCAGGCTCAATCGCGCCAGAGTGGCGGCCGCTTGTCAATCATCCGGCTCTCACCAAGGAGTTAGAGCAGGGCCGGTCAGATCTGTCCGATGCCGCTGAGCCCGACCAGGGCGCCGAAGGCGAGCAGCAGCAGCGGATGCAGGCGCGTCGTCAATGCGGCGCTGGCGCAGGCCGCGACGATCGCGGCCAGGATCCATTCATGGGCCGAGGCCTGGGTGATCACGGCCGCGCTCGCCGTGACGAGGCCGACTGTCATCGGCACCAGCCCGGCCTGCACGATGCGGCGCCAGGGCCGGTCCTTGAAGCGCTCCCAAAGCCCCATCGCGATGCCCGCCAGCAGCGATGAAGGGCCGAACTTCGCCAGCGTGGTGACGAGGACGCCGGGCCAGCTCGCGACATGCCAGCCGACCAGCGGCACGATCATCATATTGGGTCCGGGCGCGGCCTGGGCGAGGGCGAACATCGCCCCGAATTGCTGCGCCGTCATCCAGTGATGGATCTCGACAACCTGCCTCTGCATCTCCGGCAGGATGGTGTTGCCGCCGCCGAAGGCGAGCAGCGAAAGCTGCGTGAAGATCAGCGCCAGCGCGATCAGGACCGAGCTCATCGGGTGTTCTCTCCCTTGTCGAGCTTCCAGCTGGCGAGCACGCTGATCGGCGCCAGCACCAGCATCGTCGCAAGCAGCGGCAAGCGCAGGATCGCGATGGCGAGGAAGCAGAGCAGGGCGATCGCGATGGCGACGGGCTTGCGGCGCAAGGGTAGGGCGATCTTCACGGCCATGGAGACGAGCAAGCCGGCAGCGGCCGCCGCCAGCCCGGCAAAGAGATGGCGGATATGCGGATCGTCCTGGTAGTGGTCGTAGAGGATGCCGAGCCCGATCACGATCACTGTCGGCGCCGCGATCAGGCCCAGCAGCGCGGCGAGCGCTCCGACCGGGCCGCGAAATTTCAGGCCGATCGCCACCGAGATGTTGATGATGTTCCCGCCCGGCAGGAACTGGCAGAGGCCGAGCAGCTCGGTGAACTCCTTGCCGCTCATCCAGCGGCGCTGATCGACGACCATGGTCCTGGCCATCGGCAGGACCCCGCCGAAGCCGATCAGCCCGAGGTAGAGAAAGCCGCTGAAGAGCTGGGCGACGGTCGGTTCCGTACGGGCGATTTCGGGATCTGCGAGGCTGGCTGGCGTGCTCATCATCTGTTCCAGGCCGTCCACGAGAGCCGGATGATGTCAGATGGGCTCACGCAGTGATCCCATCTGACATCTGAATCCGTCTCTCAACTAAGAGTGAGAGCAGGATCAATGCGAAAAACCGGTTCCCACTTTTTCGCATCCTGCTCGTAGGCGGAACGGGACGGCCAGGGCATCCATATGCTTTCGAAAACCGTGCGTCTAATATATGAAATGTGCATGATCCATACTTATAGAATATGATTATGATCGAGCTGCGCCATTTCCGCTATTTCGTGGCGGTCGCCGAGGAAGGCCATGTGACGCGAGCCGCCGCGCGCCTGGGAATCCAGCAGCCCCCACTCAGCCAGCAGATCCGCGCGCTGGAGAGGGAAGTCGGCGCGCAATTGTTCCGTCGCCTGCCGCGCGGCGTCGAACTCACCGATGCCGGGCGCACGCTGCTGGAGAAGGCGAGGCTCGTCCTCTCCGATGTCGATCTGGCGCTCGATGCCGCACGGCGCACGGCGCGCGGCGAGCAGGGTGGGCTGGTCATCGGCTTCACCAGCTCGGCCGCGTTTCATCCGCTGGTGGCGTCCGTGGTCCGCTTGCTGCGGCAGACCGCGCCGGGCGTCACCTTGGCGCTCCGTGAGGGCAATACCAGCGATCTGATCGGGGAGCTGCGCTCCGAGCGGCTCGATGCGGCCTTCGTCCGCTCGCCGGTCGAGCGGCCGGTCGGGCTTGTCGTCGAGCCGCTGCTGGCCGAGGAGATGCTGGTTGCGCTGCCCGACCAGCACGCGATCGCGGAACGCCTCGCCAAGCGTTCGGGTCAAGGAATGCTGGAGGGGCGCATCGCTCTGGCCGAACTGGCTGAGGAGACCTTCATCCTCTATCGGCGTCCCTCGGGGCCGGGCCTCTATGACAGCATCATCGCCGCCTGCCGAGCCGCCGGGTTTAGCCCCCGGATCGGTCAGGAAGCCCCGCAAATGGTGTCGACGCTGAGCCTCGTCGCCGCCGGCCTGGGAGTCTCCGTCATTCCCGCATCGATGGCCCGTCTCGAGACGAACGGCATCGCCTATGCCCGCCTCGATGACCTGCCCCGGCTGACGGCGCCGCTGCATCTGGCCTATCGCGAGGAAAAGCCGTCCGGCGCGCTGGAACGCTTCATCGACTGCGTCAGGCGCAGCGGCGATGCGTCATAGCGTTTCGCATCGAGGTTGAAACGGCTTGGTCATCCCGGACAAGCCGCGTTAGCGGCGCCGATCCGGGATCCATTCCGGAGCACTGATCGGCAAGGCTCAGGAATGGATCCCGGGTCTCCGCTTCGCTACGCCCGGGATGACAGGCCTGGTGTTCCTGTCTGATCGCAACCTGATCCAGAGCGGTCTCACCCTTCCGGGTGCCGAGCGTTCCAGGCCGCCGCATAATCGGTGCAGAGCCGGTCGAGCTCGACGCGGTCGGTGACGCCGGCTGGCCTTGCGCGCGAGGGCGAGGCCTGCTGGAAGGGCACATAGCGCTGATGCGCGATGCGCCAGAGCCGGCGCAACTCGACGAGCGGATCGGCATGGTCGTCGACGCGGATGTCGAAGCTCGGCATCGGCTCGCCGGCCCAGATGCGTATGGCACAGGATTGCCGCCCGCGCTTGTCGCCGCCGGCCTTCTCGCCGGCCTCGAGCGCGACCAGCAGGCGCTCGTCGAAATCGAGCGCCGACGCGGCGATATAGGCCTTCAGCGTCTCCTCGATCACTTCCGGTCCGGCCAGCATGTTGCCGGCGACGGAGATCTGCGGCCCATGCACGGCTCCGCACCAGTCGATGCAGGCCGAGCCGGTATGGGCGGCGATCTTGCCCTCGCGATCGATCAGATGGAGCTGGCGATGCGCGCGGCCGTCATCGGCGGCCGTCAGCGTCGCGATGATCTCGACGGCGGAGCGGCCCTCCTGCAGCAGCCTGAGGCCGTCGACCCCGTAGAGCGGGTTGACGAAGGCCTGGGTCGCGATCGCCCCGATGCGCCCGCCGCCATAGGGCACGCGCGAGCCGACGGCGAAGGCGCAGGTCGAGACGGCGACGCCATAGGCGCCGGTGGCGGCGTCACGGGCGACGATGGACCATGTCATGCGTGCAACCCCTTCAGCGTCCGGCAGCGTAGGCTTGCATCAGACGCGGGGTGGCCGCCGCGCGCAAGAGGCCGTTGCGGCTCTTCTCGGCGGCGGTCAGGCGCCCGACCGTCCAGGCCGGGGCGCGCTCCAAGGCGTGGCCACGCCGAATGAGATCGGCGAGCGCCGCCTCGCCGATGCTCTCCTCGACCATCAGATGCCCCGGCCGTGCCTCGCGCGGATAGAACGAGGAGGGGAAGTGCTGGGTGTGGAACAGCGGCAGGTCGATCGCCTCCTGCAGGTTGAGGCCGTGATGCACCCGGCGCAGGAACATGCCGAGCTGCCACTGCTCCTGCTGGTCGCCGCCCGGCGTGCCGAAGACGAGGCGCGGCTCGCCATTCTCGAAGGCGAGCGTCGGCGTCAGCGTCGTGCGCGGCCGCTTGAACGGGGCGAGCGAGGCCGGCAGCCCGTCCTCGAGCCAGAACGCCTGCGCCCGCGAATTCAGCGGGAAGCCGAGCGAAGGGATCACCGGCGAGGATTGCAGCCAGCCGCCCGAAGGCGTCGCCGCGATCATGTTGCCCCATTTGTCGATGACGTCGATATGGACGGTGTCGCCGCGCCGCCCGGCCGCGACCATCGAGGCCATGGTCGGCTCGCCGACGCTGGCACCGCCCTTGCCCGACTGGCCGGCAATGCGGACGCCGGCGAGCATGCGCCCGACCTGCTCCTCATATCCGGGGATCGTGCCGGGCCGCAGTTCATGCGAGGCCTGCTCGCCGATCAGCTTGCGCCGGCCGCTCGCATAATCCTCGGAGAGCAGCGTCGCGAGCGGCACCTTCACGAAATCCGGGTCGCCGTAATAGGCCTCGCGGTCGGCGAAGCCGAGCTTCATCGCCTCCGCGACATGGTGGACGAATTCCGGGCTCGTCGGCCCCATCCCGGCGATGTCGATACCCTCCAGGATCTTCAGCGTCTGCAGGAAGACCGGACCCTGGCCCCAGGGGCCGATCTTGAAGACCTCCCAGCCATGATAGGTCACGCTCGCCGGCGTCTCGTAGCTCGGCTGCCAGCGCGCCATGTCGTCGGCGGTGAGCAGGCCCTTGTGGCGGCGCCCAGACGAATCCATCGCCTCCGTCGTGCGGCAGAATTTGTCCATCGCCTCGGCGACGAAGCCCTTGTACCAGGCGTCGAAGGCTGCCTGGATCTGCTCCTGCCGGTCGGAGCCGGCGGCCTCGGCTTCGGAGAGGAGGCGCTTGTAGGTGTCGGCGGCGGCCTGGTTGCGGAAGAGCTCCTTGGCCTTGGGCACATTGCCGCCGGGCAGATAGACCGCGCCCGATGTCGGCCATTCCCCGGTGAAGAGCTCGGTCAGTTCAGCGATCGAAGCCGAGACGCGCGGCAGCATCGGGTGGCCGCTCTCGAAATAGCCGATCGCGGGTTCGAGCACCTCGCGCAACGTCAGGCGACCATGGTCGCGCAGCAGCGTCATCCAGCCGCCGAAGGCGCCAGGCACCACCGTGGCGAGCAGGCCGGAGCCCGGGATCAGGTCGAGCCCGAGCGCCTTGAAGGCCTCGATCGTCGCCGCCTCGGGAGCAGGCCCCTGCGCGCAGAGAACCTCGACCTTCTTCTTTTCGGCCGAGTAGAACACCGCCGGCATGTCTCCGGCGGGGCCGACGAGGTGTGGCTCCACCACTTGCAGCACGAAAGCTGCCGCCGCGCATGCGTCGAAGGCGTTGCCGCCCTTTTCCAGCATCGCCATGCCCGAGGCGGTGGCGAGCCAGTGCGTCGAGGTGACGACACCGAAGGTGCCGAGGATTTCGGGGCGGGTGGTGAACATGGTCAGTCTTCCTCAGGGCAATGAAGGCCAGAAACAAAATGCGGCGTCATTCCGGACAAGCCGCTCGCGGCGCAGATCCGGAATCCATCGGAGGCCACCGAACTCCACGATGGATTCCGGATCTCCGCTTCGCTGCGTCCGGAATGACGGGAGGAGGATCGAACGCAAATCACCCCTCCTTTGGATCGAGCGCGTCGCGCAGGCCGTCGCCGAGCAGGTTGAAGCCGAGCACGGCCAGGAAGATGGCGATGCCGGGCGCGACCGACATCCAGGGCGCCTGCTCCATGAAGTTCTTGGCGACGTTCAGCATCTGGCCCCAGGAAGGCGAGGGCGGCTGCTGGCCGAGGCCGAGGAAGGAGAGCGAGGCTTCCAGGATGATCGCCTGCGCCATGAACAATGTCGACTGCACCACGATGGGCGACATCGTGTTGGGCAGCACATGCACGAACATGATGCGCAGGTCGCGCGCGCCGACGGCCCGCGCCCCTTCGACGAAATCCTCCGCCTTCACGCTCATCACCTGTCCGCGCACCAGCCGGATGAAGATCGGCACGGCCGAGAGGCCGATCGCGATCATCGCATTGGTCAGCGAGGGGCCAAGGATTGCGGCAAAGGCGATCGCCAGGATCAGGAAGGGGCAGGCGAGCATCGCCTCGGTCACGCGCGAGATCGCGATGTCGATCCAGCCGCCATACCAGCCCGAGAGCAGGCCGAAGGGGATGCCGATGGCAAGCGCGATCAGGACGGAGACGATGCCGGCGAGCAGCGAGGTCTGCGCCCCGTAGAACAGGCGCGAGACCTGGTCGCGGCCGAGCTCGTCCGTGCCGAACCAGTGGATCTCGGAGGGCGGCTTGCGGATGGCGAGGAAGTTCGATTTCAGCGGGTCGGCGAGCGGCAGCAGCGGGGCGAGTAGCGCCATCAGCACGAAGACGAGCACGATCGTGCCGCCGATCAGCGCCGAGCGATTGCGCAGGAGCTTGGCGAGCGCGCTGCGGCGCGGGCGCGGAGCAGGCTCGGTGGCGCTGGCGGGCGAAGACGTTTCGGGCTTAGCCGTTTCGAGGATCACATCCGCCATCAGCCGCTCCTCAGGCGCGGGTTGACGAGGACGTAGAGCACATCGGCCAGGAGGTTCATCAGGATGAAGCCGATCGCGGTGCAGAGCACGACGCCCTGGACCACGCCATAGTCGCGGTTGAACACGGCGTCGATGATCAGCTTGCCGAAGCCTGGGATGGTGAAGACCTGTTCGGTCAAAACCGCGCCGGCCAGCAATTCGCCGAAGAGCAGCGTCGAGAGCGTGATGATCGGCACCAGCGCATTGCGCAGCGCATGCCGGTTCACCACCGTGTCCTCGTCGAGCCCCTTGGCACGGGCGGTGCGGACATAGTCGGAGCGCAGCACCTCCAGCATCGCCGAGCGGGTATGGCGCATGATGAAGGCGGCGAGCCCGCCGCCGAGCACGAAGGCCGGCATGATCAGGCGCTCGATCGAGGCTTTCGGATCGACGAAGATCGATTCGAAGCCCGAGGCCGGCAGCCATTTCAGTTCGACCGAGACCACCAGGATCAGCATGATCCCGAGCCAGAAATGCGGGATGGACAGGCCAAACAGCGCGACCGCGCTCGCCGCATAATCGGCCAGCGTGTCCTTGCGCCGCGCCGCGATGATGCCCGCCGGCAGGCCGATGCCGATCGCAACGATCATCGAAGCGACGGCGAGCTGCACGGTGACGCCGAGCTTCTGCCAGATCAGCCCGAGCACCGGCTCGCCGGTGCGCAGCGAGCGGCCGAAATCGCCCTGCACGACCTGGCCGAGCCAGGCGAAGAACTGCACCACGACGGGATCGTCGAGCCGGTAGAGATGGCGCAGGCGCGCGATCACCTCCGGGTCGCGCTCCTCGCCGGCGATGACGAGGAACGGATCGCCCGGCAGCGCCCGCTGCAGCGCGAACACGAAGAGCGAGACCAGGAACAGCGTCGGCAGCGCGATCAGGACGCGGCGGCCGATCAGCGCGAGCATGACGACCCCAAAGGCGCACTGTCATCCTGGCCGGAGCCCTCGGGTCCGGCCTTTGGCCAGCCCAAGGACAGGCTCCGCGGAGCGCCGGGATCCATCGGAGGGCACAGAGCCTTACGATGGATCCCGGGACGACCTTCGGTCGCCCGGGATGACGGTGAGGTCACACACAGCGACTTCACCCCACTCACTGCCGCTTCAGCCCCGACAGGCGGATCATCCCGTCGGGATTGATCACGAAGCCCTGGAGGTTCGCGCGCATCGCGAAGAAGACCGTCTGGTTGTAGAGATAGATGATCGGCAATTCGTCCTCGAGTATCTTCTGGGCAGCGTCATAGCGCTTCTTGCGCTCGAAGACGTCGTAGACCGTGCGGGCCTCGTCGAGCAGCCTGTCGACCTCGGCGTTCGAATACTTCCCGTCGTTCTGGTTGCCCTTCGTGGTCACGAACTGGTGGATGTTGCCGTCCGGGTCGATGCGGCCTGACCAGCCGATGCGGCTCATCTGGAACTTGCCCTGCTGCTGGTCGCGCAATTGGCTGGCGAATTCCGTCGAGCGGATCTGCACGTCGATGCCGGCCTCCTGCGCCATCGCCTGGACGACCTGGCCGAGTTGGGCGTCGACCGGGTTGTTGGTGACGAAGAGCTCGACCGAGACCTTCGACAGCCCGGCCTCCTTGAGCAGCGCCTTGGCCTTGGCGACGTCGCGGGCCGGCACCGGGAATTCGGCGCTGACATAGGGGTTGCCCGGGTTGAAGGGCTGGACCATCGGCTCGTAGAGCCCCTCGAACACGACCTGGCTCAGCACCTTGCGGTCGATCGAGAGCGAGAGCGCCTGGCGCACGCGCTTGTCCTTGCCCATCGGCTGGTTGGCGGCCTCGCCATTGCCGGTGTTGATGGTGATGCCCTGATAGCCGAGATTGGCGGTGCTTGCGACCTTCAGCGTTTTGTCGGCTTGCGCCGATTTCACATCGGTCGGCGCGAGCCGCTCCAGGATGTCCAATTCGCCGGCGCGCAGATTTGCCAGCCGCACCGTGGTGTCGGGGATCGAGCGATAGATGATGCGGTCGAAGTGATAATTCGCCGCCTCCCAATGCTCCTTGAACTTCTCCAGCACGATGCGGTCGTTCTGGACGCGTTCGACGAATTTATAGGGGCCGGAGCAGACCGGCTTGGCCGCGACGTCGCCGCCCAGGCTCTTGGGCGCCAGCATCATGCCGGCGCGGTCTGTGAGCTGCGCCAGCAGCGTCGCATCAGGGCGCTTCAGCTTCAGCACGATGGTCGAGGCGTCGGGCGTCTCGATGCTGTCGATCGAGGCGAGCTCGGATTTGCGCAGCGAGTCGGGCAGGGTCCGGGCGCGTTCAAGATTGGCCTTGGCGGCCTCCGCGTTGAAGACGTCGCCGTCATGGAATTTCGCGTCGGTCCTGAGCTTCATCGTCAGCGTCAGCCCGTCCGCCGAGAAGCTCCATGCGGTTGCGAGTCTCGGCACCAGCTTCAGCTCGGGCGTGATGTCGAGCAGCTTGTCGCAGAGCCCCTTGAAGACGATGCGGCCGACGAAGGTGCGCGCCTTGTGCGGGTCGAGCATGTCGGGGTCTTCCTGCAGCCCGATGCGCAGGGTCGAAGGCGCCTGCGCCGCGACAGGGAGCGCCGCCAGCGCCAGCAGGCCGGCCGAGGCCAGGGTGGTCAGGAGCTTCATGCGGTGGTCCCCTCTCGTCTCGCTCGGTTTCAGGGCGCCGCTCTTCCGTTCCGTCGCGAGCCGGGTTCTGATGACCCGTTGCTTCGCGCCTGTGTGAACGGCAGGGGCGCCTGATTTCGTTCCACTCGGTACTAGGCTGGCGCAATTTCGCCGCGGCGTCGATGGCTATCCTGTCGCCTGTGCCGCAATCCCGCATGCTTTTGCCGCGCGCCCTTGCATGCAAGTTGATGGCCAAGGAGCCTGCCATGTCGAGGACACGCCATGCGTTCGCATCTGTCGTTCGAGCCGCGATCTCTGGTAACAACACGGCAAGGATGGCGCGAAGCGCACCATGTTGTGATCAGGGAATGGAACGAAGCCGATGCTGCTGGGTGTGATCGCCGACGACATGACAGGTGCGACCGATGTCGCGCTGATGCTGAACCGCGCCGGCATGCGCACCGTCCAGGTCATCGGCGCGCCGAGCGCCGGCGCATCGCTTCCCGATGCCGATGCGGTCGTCGTGGCGCTGAAATCGCGCACCAACCCGGTCGCTGAGGCGGTGGCGGATTCACTTGCCGCCTGCGAGGCGCTGCTGGCGGCCGGCGCGAAGCAGATCCTGTTCAAATACTGCTCGACCTTCGATTCGACGGCGCAGGGCAATATCGGCCCGGTCGCGGATGCGCTGATGCGGCGGCTCGGCGCGGAGATGGCGATCATCTGCCCGGCCTTTCCCGCCAATGGCCGCTCGATCTACCAGGGTTATCTCTTCGTCGGTGCAGTGCCGCTGCATGAAAGCTCGATGAAGGACCATCCGCTGACGCCGATGCGCGATTCGAACCTGATGCGCTTGATGGCCGCGCAAACCAAGGCGCCTGTCGGCCATGTCGGCTGTGCCACGGTGCTGGCGGGCGCCGAGGCCGTGAAGGCGCGTTTCGCCGCGCTGGCAGGAGACGGCGCGCGCTATGTCGTCACGGATGCGCTGACCAATGATGATCTGATGGTATTGGGCGAGGCCGTTGCCGGTCATGTCCTGCTGACCGGCGGCTCCGGCATCGCGATGGGCCTGCCGCAGAATTTCCGCGCGGCCGGGCTGCTGCGGCAGCGCGCCGCGCCTGTGAGCCTGAGCGCGCCGAAGGGGCGCGCCGGCATCATCTCCGGCAGCTGCTCGACGGCGACGCGCGGGCAGATCAAGGCGGCGGTCGCGGCGGGCTACCCCGCCTTGAAGGTCGACCCGCTGGCGCTGGCGGCCGGAACGCAGACGGCGGCGCTACTTGCCGCCTGGGCGCTGGCGCAGCCGCAGGACAAGCCCTTCCTGCTCTATTCCAGCGATGATCCGGCCGAGGTCGCCGCGATCCAGGACAAGCTCGGCCGCGACAAGGCGGGCGAGACGGTCGAGCACGCCTTCGCCGAGACCGCGCGACTCCTCGCCGATGGCGGCGTCTCCAAGCTGCTCGTCGCCGGTGGCGAGACCTCCGGGGCCGTCGTCCAGGGGCTCGGCATCAGGACGCTGGAGATCGGCCCCGAGATCGATCCGGGTGTGCCCTGGACGCGCGTCGTCGCCGGTCCCGATCTCGTGATCGCGCTGAAATCCGGCAATTTCGGCACGTCCGACTTCTTCCTCAAGGCCTGGGCCTTGCTGGATTGAGGGTTTCGGTCCGGTTTCGGGGGGGCGCTTTGCTGGCGCGCGGTTCCCGCGTCACGAAACTCGTATAGGATTGCCTGGCGTTCAACTGGAGGTCCGCATGGACATGGCGTTTCTCGGAGACCTTCTGACCAGCGTGGCGGATCGCGGCCGGGCGCTGATTGGCTTCGAACGCTTTGCCGGGCGCAACCGGCCGATCGACCGGCTCTGCGAGGATCTGCTGTCGGGGCGCGGCGAAGCCTCGGGCATGGCGCTGGCGCAAGCCGTCCTGAACGCCTGGGAAGGGCTCGATCGGCAGGGCCGGCAGGCCTTCTTCATCATGCTTCAGGAGCGTTTCGGGCCGGATCAGGAGCGATTGGGCAAGGCGATCGAGGCCTATCGCAAGGAGCCCAGCACGGCTGCGATCGCTGCCTTGCATTTCGCCTCCGAACCGCGCCGGCAGGAATTGCTGCGCCGGCTCAACCTCGCGCCCGACGGCACGCATGTTCTGGTGCGGATGCGCGAGGCGCTGTTCGAGGCGATGGAGGCCGAGCCCGAGCTCAAGGCCGTTGATAGCGATTTCCGCCATCTCTTCGGCTCCTGGTTCAATCGCGGCTTCCTGGTCCTGCGCCGGATCGACTGGCGCACGCCCGCCAATGTCCTGGAAAAGATCATCCGCTACGAGGCGGTGCACGAGATCCAGGGCTGGGACGATCTGCGCCGCAGGCTGGAGCCGGCCGACCGGCGCTGCTTCGCCTTCTTCCACCCGCAACTCGTCGACGAGCCGTTGATCTTCGTCGAGGTCGCCCTGACCGGCGCGATCCCGCACAGCATCGGCGAGCTCCTGAGCGGCGAGCGCGAGGTGCTGTCCGCCCAGGCGGCGACGACGGCCGTGTTCTATTCGATCTCGAACTGCCAGGAGGGCCTGCGTGGCATCTCCTTCGGTAATTTCCTGATCAAGCAGGTGGCCGAGGACCTGAAGCGCGAATTGCCGGGGCTCGACACCTTCGTCACGCTCTCGCCGGTGCCGGGTTTCGCGCGCTGGCTCGACGGCATCATCGCCGATCCCGGCGATTTCCATCTGAGCAATGAGGAGCGCTCGGAGCTGGCGCGCCCGGCCAGCGAGACGGGCCTGCTCGACGATCCGGCCAAGGCAAGGCGCGACAAGCTGCTCGGCCAGATGGCGGCGCAATATCTGCTGCGGGCCCGCACGGCCTCGGGACGCGTCATCGATCCCGTGGCGCGCTTCCATCTCGGCAATGGCGCCAGGCTGGAGCGCATCAATGTCGGCGGCAACCTCTCGGCGCGGGGCCTGCGCGAAGCCCATGGCGTGATGGTGAATTATCGCTATGACCTCGGCGATATCGAGACCAATCACGAAGCCTTTGCCACCCGCAACACGGTCGTCGCCTCCTCGAGCGCGCGCAAGCTGCTGCGGCCGGCCGCAAACTGAATTCCGACTGACCGGAAACGCCTGAAAGGACCCGAAATCATGGGCAATCACCTGTTCGACCTCGTCAGGTCGCGTATCCCCGCGCAGGCTGCGCCTTTCGCGACGCTCGATGACGGCCGCAGCTACAGCTATGCCGACATGGTCGCGGTCTCCGCCCGCTTCGCCAATGCGCTGGTCGCACTCGGCGTGAAGCCCGGCGACCGCGTCGCGGTGCAGGTCGAGAAGAGCATCGAGGCCTTGATGCTCTATCTCGGCACGGTGCGTGCGGGCGCGATCTTCCTGCCGCTGAACACCGCCTATACCCCCGCCGAAATCGAGTATTTCCTTGGCGATGCCGAGCCCGCGGTCTTCGTCTGCGATCCCGCCAAGGCCGCCGCGCTGAAGCCTTATGCCGACAAGGCCGGTGCGAAGCTGGAGACGCTCGGCGTCTGGCGCTCAGCCGATGTCTCCGCCGGCACGCTCTCCGACAAGGCTCTGGCTGCGGCGACCGATTTCGCCGATGTCGCGCGCGGGCCCGATGATCTTGCTGCGATCCTCTACACCTCGGGCACGACCGGGCGCTCCAAGGGCGCGATGCTGAGCCATGACAATCTGGCCTCGAACGCGCTCGCTTTGGTCGACTACTGGCGCTTCACCAAGAGCGACGTGCTGCTGCACGCGCTGCCGATCTTCCACACGCATGGGCTCTTCGTCGCCACCAATGTCGTGCTGTTCTCGGGCAGCGCGATGATCCTGCTGCCTAAATTCGATCCCGACCAGGTCTTCAAATATCTGCCCCAGGCGAGCTGCATGATGGGCGTGCCGACCTTCTATGTCCGGCTGCTGCAGGATGCGCGCCTGACCAAGGCGGCGACGCAGCATATGCGCCTCTTCGTCTCCGGCTCGGCCCCCTTGCTCGCCGAGACCCATCGCGAATGGCGCGAGCGCACTGGCCATGCCATCCTCGAGCGCTACGGCATGACCGAGACCAATATGAACACCTCAAACCCCTATGAGGGCGAGCGGGTGGCGGGCACGGTCGGCTTCCCGCTGCCGGGCGTCAGTGCCCGCGTCACCGACCCCGAGACGGCCAAGGTGCTGGGCGCCGACGAGATCGGCATGATCGAGGTCAGGGGCCCCAATGTCTTCAAGGGCTATTGGCGCAACCCGGAGAAGACGGCGGCCGAGTTCCGCGCTGATGGCTTCTTCATCACCGGCGACCTCGGCAAGATCGACCCGGCCGGCTATGTCCACATTGTCGGGCGCGGCAAGGACCTGATCATCACCGGCGGCTACAATGTTTATCCCAAGGAGGTCGAGACCGAGATCGACGAGATGCAGGGCGTGGTCGAAAGCGCCGTCATCGGCTGCCCGCATCCCGATTTCGGCGAGGGCGTCACCGCCGTCGTGGTGGTGAAGCCCGGCGCGACGATCACCGCCGCCTCGATCGCCAAGACGCTGGAGCAGCGCCTGGCCAAGTTCAAATTGCCCAAGCAGGTCTTCATCGTCGACGATCTGCCGCGCAACACCATGGGCAAGGTCCAGAAGAATCTGCTACGCGAGACCTATAAGGACATCTACGCCAGGCAGATGAAGGCGGGGGAGTAGGGCGCTCCGTCATTGCGAGCGTAGCGAAGCAATCCAGAGGCGGCAGCGCTCTACGTCTCCTGGATTGCTTCGCTACGCTCGCAATGACGGCGCGGTTCCCCATCAAGACGACAACGCAGCCTCAAGCCGCGACGCTGGCCCGCAATTCGATCGTCTCGCCATCCCGCGGGATCAGCAGGCGCTCGCTGCCGATGCCGCGCGCCTCTGCGGCCTGCCGCAGGGCGGCGCGGCTGACCGTGGCGTGGTCGAGCGCTTCCATATGGGTCGCGATCACGGTGGCGCGCGGCGCGGCCTCGCAGAGGTCGAGCGTCTGCCCAGCATCCATCACGATCAATGTGCCGTCCCAGAGCGCGCCGCAGGAATGCGTCACGATGATGTCGGGGTCGGTCGCCTTCACGGCGTCGAGCAAGGGCGGGTAGAGCACGCTGTCGCCGCACCAATAGAAGGCGGGCTCGCCCGGCGCCTCCAGGCCGAAGCCCATCACCGGGCCCATCGTCTCGACGACCGCGCCGGTGCCGTGCTGGGCGGGATGCGATTTGAGGATGATCGGGCCGAGCCGGAGATAGCAGTCCAGCGGCGTGATCGCGCGGAAGCCGGCCTTGGCGATGGTCTCCTCGTCGCCGGCGCGGCAGATCAGCGGCAGGTCCTTGGGCAGGCGCTCCTTGGCGACCTCGTCGAAATGGTCGGCATGCAGATGCGAGACGATGACGAGGTCGACCCCGGCGAGGATGTCCTCGATCGGCAGCGGCAGATCGACCATGGGATTGTTCGAGCGGCCGGCGAGGGAGCGCCGGCTGTGGCGCGCCCCGAGATCGGGATCGACGAGGATCGTCCTGCCGGCATAGTTGAGCTTGAGCGCGGCGTTGCGGAGAAGCTGAAGCTGCATTGTCGCTCCTGGTTTCGGTAGTGATGGCGGCATTGTCCCGTCATCGCCTCCCGGCAACCAGTTCGAATTTGTGCGGCTATGGCCACAGATCCGTGAAGTGACGGCAGGCCCTTGGAGGTTCAAAACCGGCTCCAGAGGGGAGAGGATTTCAGCCTGAACCACACCGTCATTGCGAGGAGCAAAGCGACGAAGCAATCCAGGGGCGGCAGAGCTCTACGCCCCCCTGGATTGCTTCGCTGCGCTCGCAATGACGGTCTGGATCGTCTTGCTCTGGATCATTGTTCAGACGCGTTTTCTTCACGCGACCCGGTGCCCACTTCGCTTGAAAACGCTTTATGCCGCGAATTGCCCGTAAGGCACGCTGTTTCGGGCGTTGCGCAGGGCTGTCGCCCACCAGTGCAATTGCGCCAGCATCATTGCCATCGCCTTCTCCGACGGGTCGGCATCCAGGAGCCTGCCCGACGCGTCGAAGCGGCTCCAGACATTGGCGAAGCAGACGCCGTCGCGGATCGTCATGGCGTGGAGCTCGGCGAAGACGAGGCGCAGTTGCTCGACGGCGCGCAGGCCACCCGAGACGCCGCCATAGGAGACGAAGCCGACCGGTTTGCCGCGCCACTCCTCGCCGACCAGATCGATCAGGAACTTCAGGGCGGCGGTATAGCCGCGATTATATTCCGGCGTCGCGATGACGAAGCCGTCGGCATGGCCGATGCGCTGCCTGAGCGCTCGCACGGCATCGTGCTCGCCGCGCGGATGCCGCTCCGGCAGGCCGAGCGCGGCCGGGTCGATGATGTCGAGATCGAAGGGGCCGTCGCCTTCGATCTGCGCTGCGGCCCAGCCGGCGACCTTGTCGCAGAGGCGGCCTTCACGGGTGCTGCCATAGATCAGCGCCAGCTTGATCCTGGGTTCGAGCCTGCGATGCATGGGGATGTGCTCCGGTTTGCGTGTCGGGAGCCAGCTGTATAAGACCTCAACTATAGTTGAGGTCAAGAGCGCAAATGGCGAACGGGCATGCATCTCCCCTGGACGAATTGAGCGTCGGCGAGGTCGCGCGCCGCACCGGGCTCGCCGTCTCCGCGATCCATTTCTATGAGGCGAAGGGTCTGATCCGCAGCCATCGCAGCGCCGGCAATCAGCGGCGCTATCCGCGCGAGGTCTTGCGGCGGGTTTCGATCATCAAGGTGGCGCAGCGCACCGGCATGCCATTGAAGACGATCCGCGAGGCCTTCAAGGCGCTGCCGGCCGAGCGCACGCCGACTGTCGCCGACTGGGCGAAGCTCTCCGCGTCGTGGAAGACGGAGCTGGAGCGGCGCATCGACCGATTGACGCGATTGCGCGACCACCTGACCGACTGCATAGGCTGCGGCTGTCTCTCGGTGAAGGGTTGCCCCTTGCACAATCCCTGGGACAGGCTGGCCGAGCAGGGGGCGGGGCCACGCCTGCTCGATCCGGATTGAGGATTCCCGTCATTCTCGGTCGCCGCATTGCGGCGCGACCCGAGAATCTCCTGAAAGAGATGCTCGGGTCGAGCCCGAGCATGACGTTGTCGGCTGCCGCGCCTCAATCCGCCTTGTGCAGCTTCGCCAACGGAAACCGTGCAACATCGGCCAGAAGCTCGGCAAAACCCTTCGCCTGGAACGCCGCCGTCGCCTTGCCTTTCTCTGCCGTGGCGAGGCTGGCGTCGCCGGCCGCGCCCGAGGCGTGAACGTCCTGCGCCATCCAGGCGAAGGCGTGCAGCCCGGTCGGCCGCAGCCAAGTGTAGCCCTCCGTCGCCATCGCGATCGTCAAGGGCTCGAAGCGCTTGGCCTTGCTCATATCGACGAGGTCTGGCCGGAAATGCAGCATCAGCGAGGTCTCGATATCGCCGGCATGGATGCCGTGATTGGCGTCGAGATCGGCAAAAAGGCCCTGAGGCAGGCCGAAGGCGCGCCAGGCCGTGGTCACGGTGAGCATGCCGAGGCGCACGCGCAATTCGCGCGCGACCACCTTCATCGGGTCGACATTGCCGCCATGCGAGGTGACGATGACGAGCTTGCGCAAGCCGGCGCGCCTGACGCTCTCGCCGATCTCGATCCAGGCGCTGGTCGCGGTCTCCCAGGACAAGGTCAGCGTGCCCGGCGAATGCAGATGCTCGTTCGATTTGCAGATCGCCATGGTCGGCAGCACCAGCACGTCGAGCCCGGCCGGAACGAGCGGCATCGCCTCAGTCAGCATCGCGTTCATGATCGTGGTGTCGACCGAAACAGGCAGATGCGGGCCATGCTGCTCTATCGCCGCTAGCGGCAGGACTGCGACGGTGTCGTCGGCGGACAGCCCCTCGAATTCGGTGGTCTTCAGCTCGCCCCAGAAGCGCGCGGTCATGGTTTCGTCCTTGCAGCCAGTGTCAGGGCGCAATCCTAGGGCATCGGCCCGAAAAGTGGGAACCGGTTTTCGGGGCAAGCCGACGCAAGATCAAAAGACGCCGCTGCCTGGCACCTCAGAGGCTGACCCGCAATAAATCCAGCATATCAAAGGCGTCTCATCGCTCGCCATCACCCGCACCGTCATTCCGGACAAGCCGCGTTAGCGGCGCCGCTCCGGAATCCATCGTAGAGCCAAGCCCATCAAAGGATTGGCCGTCCGATGGATTCCGGATTTCCGCTTTGCTGCGTCCGGAATGACGGCGCGTAGATGATCAAGACAGAGCCAGAGAAATCAGCGGCTTTCATCTCAGTCCAGCCGCTCAGGTTGAGGGCTCGAAGAGATCGAACAGGTGGACCGTCAAAGCCGGTTGATGTCGGCATTCTCGAGGATGGGCTTGGGCGCTCCGTCCCTTGCCACTTTGAGCATTGCCTTGCCGATCTGCTCGGTCGTGGTGATGGAATCAGGC
Source organism: Allobosea sp. OK403 (assembly GCF_900113835.1). Lineage (GTDB taxonomy): Bacteria > Pseudomonadota > Alphaproteobacteria > Rhizobiales > Beijerinckiaceae > Allobosea. The sequence goes on from NZ_FOQV01000011.1 coordinate 32,983, forward strand.
AACCAGCGCTGCAGCAAGGGCAGCAGCGGCGCGGTCAGGTCGTAGATCACGCGATACAGCCTGGTCTTCGAGCGGATGCCGTGCAGCGGCTGGATCGCGCCCGGGCGGAACATGTAGGAGGCCCTGAAAGGCAGGCGCATGATGGCGTTTTCGGTCGCGCCCTTTACCCGCGCCCACATCCAGCGGCCTTTTTCGCTGCTGTCGGTACTGGCGCCCGAGACATAGACGAACACCATCGTCGGATTGAGCCGCACCAGCGTCCGGGCCGCGGCGAGCGTGATGTCATAGGTGATGCGGCGGTAATCGGCCTCGCTCATCCCCGCTGATGCGATGCCGAGGCAGAAGAAGCAGGCGTCGAAGCCCGTGAGCTGCGGTTCGATCGCGGCGTAATCCGTCAGATCGGCGTGAACGATCTCGCGCAGCCTGGCATGGCTCTGCCCGGTCGCGCTGCGGCCGATGGTGACGACCTCGCCCACGCCGGGATCGAGCAGGCATTCGCGCATCACGCCTTGCCCGACCATGCCGGTCGCGCCGAAGATCAGGATTCGCATCGATGATCACCTTCCGCGGCCACAGGTCCGGCCGAGTGCGCGGGGCCGGCGCGTCAAGGCTTGGAGATGGGTGTGGCCGCGGTATTGGCAAAGGGCGAGCCGGTCGATTGTTCAGCGATGTCCCAAAGCCGTGCTGCCACGGCGGGATCGTTGGCTTCGCCGACGATGGCCGCGGGGGCGGGAAGGCCTCTGACCTCGCGCAGGCCGTCAGGCCCGTAATAGCCGGCTTTGGCGACGTCGGCGGCCGTTGCCGCATAGAGCGTCGGCAGGGCGCCGGCGGCGGTCGATTGGCTGTGCAGTGGCGCCAGCAGCGGAACAAGCAGCCAGAGCAGTCCCGAAACACCACGGCGGCCATGGGCCGGGCCATTTGCGATCAGGTCGCTGGTCGCCCAGCCGGGATGGGCGGCGAGGCTGGTCAGGCCCCAGCCGTGGCGGTCGCTGCGACGCTGCAGCTCCAGCGCGAAGATCAGCATGGCGAGCTTCGACTGACAGTAGGCCTTCCACGGGCGGTAACGCCGCTCACCCTGCAGGTCGTCGAAATCGATCCGGCCACGGCGATGGGCGAGGCTGCTGAGCTGGACGATGCGCGCGGCGCTGCTCCGGCGCAGAAGCGGCAGCAGATGGCCGGTCAAGGCGAAGGCGCCGAGAAAATTCGTGCCGAACTGCATCTCGTAGCCCTCAGTGGTGGTCTTGCGGGTTCGCAGGGCCATCACGCCGGCATTGTTGACCAGGATGTCGAGCCGATCATGCCGCGCGGCGAAGGCGCTGGCGAAAGCCGCCACCGAGGCGAGGCTTGCCAGGTCGAGCTGCATGAAGGAGACGTGCGCGCCTGCCACGGCTGCTGCGATGCGGGCGCACGCATCCTCGCCCTTGATGGGGTCGCGACCGGCGAGGACGACCGCGATGCCGGCGCGCGCCAGTCCCAATGCGGTCTCGAAGCCGAGCCCGCCCGTACCTGTGACGATAGCGAGCTTGCCTGTATGCGGCGGGGCGTCCGTGGCGGCCACAGCTATTCCGCCGCCTCCGAGGCCTTCGTCTCCGTGGTTTTGGCCTCCCAGTCCAGCAGCTTGCCCGGGTTCATCAGCCCATAGGGGTCGGCGAGGCGCTTGAACTCCGGCTGCGGCGCGTCGGTGCGCTTCCAGCCGGCATTGTTCAGGACCCATGTATGCGGGTTCGAGGCCTGGATGCCGGCCTCTTCGGCCAGGCGCATGATCTCGTATAGGCGCTCCGCCGTGCTGAAGCGCACCAGCGGCAGGCTGGAATGATAGACCTTGCCCTGCCGGCGCTGGAATTCGATGTGGAAGATCACGTCGTCGCGGAAGGCCTCCTCGGCCCAATCGAGCAGTTCGAGATTGCGGCCGGGTGGAAAGCGAAGCTGCAGATAGGTGATCGTCGGATCGAGCTTGAGCGCGTGCAGCGTGGTGTGGTTCCAAGTGTATTCGTAGAGCGGGCCGGGCGCGCCTTTCTCTCGATGTTCGCCGAAGGCGGCAGCCCTTGCAGCCTGCGCCCCGCGCGCAAAGGTCACGATGCCGCCCATCTCGGCGATCAGCCGGTCGAGTTCATCGCCTTGCGGCTCCGACACCATCAGGATAGCGAAGGCCTTGTTCTCGCCGAGATAAGGCCCGAGGCGCTTGAGATAGGGCGCGATTGCCGGGGCGTGGATGCTGACGAGCTTCTTGGCGATGCCGTCGCATTCGGTGAAGGTCTGGCCGAAGGCGGCGGCGGCCTTCAGGCTGTCGAAGGTCGCGATCCGCTCGGCCCAGGCATGGGCCGGCGCGAGCGGCACCTCGACCTCGGTGATGATGCCGTTGACGCCATAGGCGTGCATCACCTTGAGGATCTCCTTGCCGCGCAATTCGATCAGGCGCGGCTCGGGCTCGACCGTCATGACCTCGAGCGCGATCACCGCGCCGAGATTGTCGATCTGGCCCCATGTGCAGGAGCCGGCGCCGGCAGCGCCGCCCGCGACGAAGCCGCCCAGCGTCGCCTGCGCCCGCGTCGAGGGATGCATGCGCAGCTCCTGACCGAGGGGAGCCAGCGCCTTGTCGATATCGAGCAGGTTTGCGCCAGCCTCGAAGCGGCCGGCGCCGAGCGTGGTCGAGACGACGCGGTTGAGCCGGGTCAGGTTCATCACCACGCCGCCCTCCAGCGGCACGGCCTGGCCGTAATTGCCGGTGCCGCCGCCGCGCACCGTCAGGGGCACGCGATGGCGCGCGCAGGCCGAGGCGATGCGGGCGACCTCCGCCTTGTCGCTGGGCAGGATGATCAGCTCGGCCTGCTTGCCCTCGAGATCGGGCTTCAACACCGGCGAGAACCAGAAGAAGTCGCGGCTATGCATGCGTAAGCTCGGCGCGTCCTGATAAATGGTCAGATCGGCGAGTTCGGCGCGCAGCGCAGCGAGGGCAGGGCGGGTCATGGCAGGGCGGGTCATGGCGGGGCTGGTCATCGCATGTCCGGCGCGCTGAGATAATGGGTGAGGGTGAGATAGCGCTTCATGCCTAGGGTCTCCGCCAGCCGGATGGAAGCCGTGTTCTCTTCGGCGACCTGATAGCGCGCAACATGGCCGCGACGCTGCAATTCCGCCAGCGCCGTGTGGACGACGCGGTAGGCCAGGCCTTTGCCGCGCTCTACGGGCTGCGTGAAGACGCCTCCAACCTCCCAGACCGGGCCGTCGATCTGGAAGGCAAAGCACGCCGATAGAGGCCTGGGGCCGTCCCTGAGCACGCAGATGAAGGCGCGCCCGCTTTCGATGAGAGGGCCCAGCCACGCGGCGCTGTGGCCTTGCGCCGCCAGCATCTCGAACGGCGTCTCGGCCGTGGTCGTCTCGATCTCTGCCTCCGCACCGGGCGGGGCCGTGGCTGATGCGGTGTAGGACAGGAAGGCGGTGCGCCGTTCCAGGGGAAATTCCTCCGCGACGACAAGCCGATCGGCCTGGCTCGTCAGCTTGAAGACCAGGGTCTCCCGCCGTGGCACGAAAGCCAGCAGATCCCGTGTGAGTTTGGGGCTGTTGCTGGCGATGAGGGCCGACGCGCTGGCTGCTGGATAGGTCTCGCGATCGAAATCGCTGAAGCGATGGTCGAGCAGCAGCACTGTCGCCGCATCATCGCCCCGGACGATCTGATGAACGGTCGCGGCCTGCGGGGAGGCGAGCAGAAATTTCAGGAGGACGACATTGTCGAGGGGCGCCCGCCTGAGCACCGCGAGCACGGTATCCGAGATGGCGTGTTCGGAGCGCATTGCGCCAGCCTAGCCGGAACCGCCTGCCGGGGAAGTCCGCTGCCTGCATCCATGGAGCGCGCGGCGTTTCTGCCTGCGGCCTGGGCAATTGCACGTTCTCTGTGCGCAAGCCTGTTGCTCCGCATTTCCTGCTTGCCGTCGCCCATGGCATGTATGTTGCTGGCCCGCGACCAAGGCGCAGCTGCATGAAAGCGTTATCCAGGAGGTCTCCAGCATGATGATGAAGTATCGCATCAACCGGCGCGCGGCGCTGGGCCTCATCGGCGGCTCGGCCGCCTCCGTTCTGGTGCCGGTGCCCGGCAGCAAGGTCAGCGCCCAGACCCTCGACAAGGTCTCCTACCAGACCAATTGGCGCGCCCAGGCCGAGCATGGCGGCTTCTATCTCGCCGTCACCAACGGCATCTACAAGAAATACGGCATCGACGCCGATATCCGCCCCGGCGGACCGCAGCAGAACCCCTCGCAGCTCCTGCTCGGCGGGCGCGTCGACATGATCATGTCGAACTCCTTCGAGGCGATCCGCTACGCCCAGGAGAACATCCCCTTCCTCTGCATCGCCTCGATCTTCCAGAAGGACCCGCAGGTCCTGATCTCGCATCCCGGCCAGGGCAATGACACGCTGGCTGCGCTGAAGGGCAAGCCGATCCTGGTCGGCGCTGCCGGGCGCACCAGCTACTGGCCCTTCCTGAAGGCGAAGTTCGGCTACACCGACGAGCAGATCAGGCCCTACACCTTCAACATGGCGCCCTTCCTGGCCGACAAGACCATCTCGCAGCAGGGCTTCCTGTCGTCCGAGCCCTTCGCCATCCAGAAGGGTGGGGTGAACCCGGTGGTGCATCTCATCGCCGATGCCGGCTTCGAAAACTACAACACCACGATCAACATCTCGCAGAAGATGGTCGCGGAGAAGAAGGACCTGGTCCAGCGCTTCGTCACCGCCTCGCTGGAGGGCTGGGCCGAATACATGAAGGCCGGGCCGAGCGCGGCGGCCGCCAACGCCCAGATCCTGAAGGACAATCCCGACATGGATCAGGAGAAGATCGACTACGCCGTCAAGGTCATGAACGAGAAGGGCATCGTGCTCTCCGGCGACGCGCTGACGCTGGGCATCGGCGCCATGACCGATGCGCGCTGGGCCAGCTTCTACAAGACCATGACGGAGGCGGGCGTCTTCCCGCCCGGCGTCGATATCAAGAAGGCCTACAGCCTGGAGTTCGTCAACAAGGGCGTGGGCAAGGCGTAATGCCTTGTCATTCCAGGGCAGCGCGCAGCGCTGAACCCGGAACCCACGACCGGGTGAGGCCCCGGTCGGGCACAATGAACAACGCTCGCCCAGTCGTGGGTTCCGGGTTCAAGCCAATGGCTTGCCCCGGAATGACGAAGCAGGGCGCCAATCAACGGATCATCAGGCTTTGGACACAGCCTATCTGAGCACACCCCATGCCGTCCGCAGCAGCGACGCGAAGCCGCTCGTCTGCGTGCGCCATGTTTCGAAACAGTTCGCCAACGGCACGCTCGCCGTGCGCGACGTCAACCTGCATCTGGGCGCCGGCGAGTTCATCAGCTTGCTCGGCCCGTCGGGCTGCGGGAAATCGACCCTGCTGCGGATGATCGCCGGGCTGGGCGCGCCCTCGACCGGCACGATCGAATGGCCGACGACCAGCCATGACGCCTCGGGCGAGCCCGAGCGCGATCTCGGCTTCGTCTTCCAGGACCCGACCTTGATGCCCTGGGCGACCGCGCTCGCCAACGTCATGATGCCCTTGACGCTGAAAGGCGTCCGCAAGCGCGAGGCGCAAGAGCGCGCCGCCGAGATGCTGGCGCTGGTCGGGCTCAAGGGCTTTGAGAAATCCTATCCGCGCGAGCTCTCCGGCGGCATGAGGATGCGTGTCTCGATCGCGCGCGGGCTCGTGCTGCGGCCAAAGATCCTGCTGATGGACGAGCCTTTCGCTGCGCTCGACGAGATCACCCGCCACCGCCTCAATGACGACCTGCTCGAACTCTGGTGGAAGGAGAAGTTCACCGCCGTCTTCGTCACCCATTCGGTCTTCGAGTCGGTCTATCTGTCGAAGCGCATCGTGGTGATGGCGGCGCGTCCCGGCCGGGTCATGGCCGATCTCGATGTCGACGCGCCCTATCCACGCGACGATCTCTTCCGCACCTCGCCGGAATACGCCCATCTCTGCCGCGTCGTCTCCGGCAAGCTCAAGGAAGCGATCGGCTCATGAGCGCGCCATCCCTCGAGACAGCCCTGCCGCCCCCCGCCCATGACGGCACAGACGCCGAAGCCCTCCCCGTCTTCGCGACGGAGCCGCGCATCCTTGGCCTGCCGGCCAGCGCCTGGCCGCGCCTCCTGGCGCCGATCGTCATCGGCGTGCTGGCGCTTGGCCTGTGGGAGTTGCTGGTCCGCTGGAAGGAGATTCCGCCCTATGTCCTGCCCGGGCCGCTCTTGATCGGCCAGACGCTGATCGCCGATTGGGGCACGCTTTCGGGTTCGCTCTGGATCACACTGCGCATCACCTTCATGGCGCTGGCGGCGGCCGTCATCGTCGGTGTGGCGCTGGCTGTGCTGTTCACCCAGTCGAAATGGCTGGAGATGTCGCTGCTGCCCTATGCGGTGATCCTGCAGGTGACGCCGATCGTGGCGATCGCGCCGCTGATCATCATCTGGGCCGGAGACATCAACCTCTCGCTCCTGATCTGCGCCTGGATCGTCGCCTTCTTCCCGATCCTGTCGAACACCATCCTCGGGCTGAATTCGGCCGATCACAACCTGATCAACCTGTTCCAGCTCTATGGGGCGACGCGCTGGCAGACGCTGCGCCATCTCAGATTGCCGGCCGCGCTGCCCTATTTCCTCGCCGGGCTGAAGATTTCAGGCGGCCTGGCGCTGATCGGGGCGGTCGTCGCTGAATTCGTCGCCGGCACGGGCGGCAGCTCGTCTGGCCTCGCCTATCGCATCCTGGAGGCGGGCTATCAGCTCAAGATCCCGCGCGTTTTTGCTGCGCTGATCATGATCTCACTGTCGGGGATAGCGATCTTCCTCGCGACGAGCTGGATCTCGCATCTCCTGCTGCGGCGTTGGCATGAGAGCGCGCTGAAACGGGAGAATTGAGGCCCCTGTCGTCATTGCGAGGAGACGCAGCCAGCCCGAGCCTAGGAGCGCCGCCACGTCATGGTCGGGCTTGTCCCGACCATCCACGTCTTCGTGCGGCAAGGGCGGTGTTCAAGACGTGGATGCTCGCCACAAGGGCGAGCATGACGGTGGTACGCCAAAGAGCAGTGGTGTGAGATGACCTCAGCAACAGACCGCAGAACCAAGTCCCCGCAGCCCTCGCGCTATGACATCGCCGGGCTGAAGGCCGATCTCGACGGCGTACCGTTGATCGACGAGCCGCAGGTGGTGCGCAAGCGCTCGCGCGATTTCTTCTGGTATTCGCCGATCCTGAACCAGGAGCTGGCCGACAAATCCGCCGACATCATCGCCTGCCCGCGCGACGAGGACGAGGTGGTGCGGGTCGCTGCGGCCTGCGTGAAACGGCGCATCCCGCTGACGGTCCGCGCGGCGGGCACCGGCAATTACGGCCAGGCTGTGCCGCTAGAAGGCGGTGTTCTGCTCGACGTCACGGCGCTGAGCGGCATCGCCTGGCAAAAGCCGGGCGTGGTCAGGGTCGCCGCCGGCTCGCGCCTGCTCGATATCGACCTGGCGACGCGCGAAGCGGGTTTCGAGCTGCGCATGCACCCCTCGACCAAGCGCTCGGCCACGATCGGCGGGTTCGTTGCCGGCGGCTCGGGCGGCGTCGGCTCGGTCACCTATGGCGGCCTGCGCGAGCCCGGCAATATCCTGGCCGCGCGCATCGTCACGATGGAGGAGGAGCCGCGCATCCTCGAACTGCGCGACGACGCGGCCCAGAAGGTCAATCGCGCCTATGGTACGACCGGCATCATCACGGCGCTGGAAATGCCGCTCGCTCCGGCCTGGCCCTGGATCGACGTCATCGTCGCCTTCGACGACTATATGGACGCCTTCCAGGCAGGCTACGCCGTCGCGCTCGCCGACGGCGTGGTCAAGAAGCTGGTGACGCCGATCTCATGGCCGATCCCGGCGACATTCGGCGCGCTGAAGCAGCATTGCCCCGAGGGCAAAAGCATCCTGATCTGCATGATCGCCGAAGCCTCGCTCGGGCCGTTCAAGGCGATCATCGGCCAGCGCGGCGTGGTGACTTATGAGGCGCCCTCGGAGGAGGGGCCGGGCACGGTGCCGCTCTATGAATACACGTGGAACCACACCACGCTGCAATGGCTGAAGGGCGACCGCTCGATCACCTATCTGCAATGCATGTTCCCGCATGACCGGCTGCTCGAGAGCGCGGCCGAGATGATCGCGCGTTTTCCCGACGAGGTTCTGGCGCATCACGAATTCATCCGCTTCGGCGGGCGCATGACGGCGAGCGCGCTGCCTATCCTGCGCTATTCGACACCCGAACGCCTGAACGAGATCATCGCCCTGCATGAGGAGGCGGGCGTGATGATCGCCAATCCGCATGTGGTCTCGCTTGAGGCTGGCAGCCGGCACAAGCGCGCCGATGCCGACCAGCTCGGCTTCAAGCGCGAGGTCGATCCGCTCGGCCTGCTCAACCCCGGCAAGATGGCGAGCTATGTCGCCGCGGGAGCGGTTTAGAGCATTGCGCGAAAAAGTGGGCATCGGTTTTTCGCGAGAGCAATGCTGTTTGGGGGGATTTTAGCTTGAACCACACCGTCATTGCGAGGAGCAAAGCGACGAAGCAATCCAGGCGCGGCCGAGCTCGACGCCCCCTGGATTGCTTCGCTGCGCTCGCAATGACGGCTTGGATGGGATTGAAATCCAGCTAAGCGAAATAGGCGAGCTTCTTGTCGGCGTGCAGCGCGTCGATGTCGCGCAGATCGGCTTCCGAGGTGGCTGGGGGGACGGCGGGAGCGGGAGGCGGCGCCTCGTCAGGCACGTCAATATATTCGAAATCGACATCGTCGTGGATGAGGGAGTTCACCTGATACTTGAGCTCGCTCGTCGGCCGCGCGGAGACCTTGCGCGGCGCGGCCACGACCGAGGTCGGAGCCTCGTCGATCTCGATGATCTCGATGTCGTCATAGGCGCCTAGCGGCGCAGCGTCCCGCAGGCTGAGCCCGCGCGCCGGTTGGGCCGGCCCTGCGTCGCCTTCGCCCTGCGCGCCCTCGCAGAACGCCCGCAGGCTGCTGTCGAGCATGGCGATCGTGTCGGCGATCTTGCCGATCTGCTGGGCCGTGCCGTCGATGCTGGCGGTCGCGGCGTTGATCTCGGTGGCGCGCCGGTCGAGCATGTCGCAGAGGGCCTCGTCCGCGCCGGTCTCGCGCAGACCCCAGGCCGCCTCCTGCACGCTTTCGACCGCGGCGGCGATGCTGCCGGAGGCGGCCTCGATGCGCGCTGCCAGGCCCGACGACGGCTCCTGGCTGCGCCCGCTGATCCGTTCGAGGTCGAGCCTGAGATCGGTGATCAGCGCGGCGGCCTCGCGCAGGCTGGGCTCGGGCGGCGCGGGCTGGGCACTGATGCCGACGACGCGCTCGATCCGGCCGATGGCGGTGAGGAGCTGGGCCGTGTCGGCCTGACGGTTGCGTTTGGCGAATTCGGCCATGAACCAGCGTCCGCGCGCCGTCTCCATGACGGCAGCCGCGATGGCCTCGTAGTCGGTTTCGCTCAGCGGCGTCAGCGAACGCGCCTCACCCATGACCAACCTGTTCGTGAAGGACTGGCCGAATCGCCATTCGTCAGTCGAAATGCACCATCTCCAACCGTGCCCCCGTATTGCTTAAGGAAGTGCTGCCGGCGCCATGCGATCGGGCTTGAAAATGGCGCTGCTTCCGCAGGGTGGGGTCGGGCCGCGACTGTCGCTGATGCATGCGCTGAATTTCCTCGGCGTCGGCATCTACGTGCCGTTCTTTCCGATCTGGCTCGCCTCCAGAGGGCTCGGCGACGTCGCCATCAGCGTCGTCCTGACGATTCCGATCCTGATGCGCGTCGTCGCTACGTCATGGGTCACAGGGCTCGCCGACAGCCGCCTTCCGCCAGTCCTGCTGCTGGCCGCGCTCAACGGGCTCGCGGCGCTGCTCTATCTCGCCTTGCTGCCGGCGCATGGCGTCTGGCTGATCGGCTTGACCATGGCGCTCAATGCCGCCGCCATCTCCGGCGTCGTGCCATTGGCCGACGTGCTGACGACGGCGCAGATCAAAGCGGGCGCCGCGATCGACTATGGCCGGGTCAGGCTATGGGGCTCGGTCAGCTTCTTTGCGGCGAACCTGCTCGGTGGCTACCTGATCGCCCACCTCGGAGCCGGCATCATTCCGCTCGCTTTGGCCGCGAGCACAGGCCTGGCGGCGCTTGCGGCGCTCGCGGCCCCCGCGCCGCCGCCGCGCGCCAGGCCGGCGCAGGAAGCGAGCCCCGCTCCGGCCGGCTTCAGCCCGGCCTTCCGGCTGGCGCTGGTCGCCATCGCCTGCGTGAACGCGACGCATGCCGCGCTCTACGCCTTCGGCTCGCTGCACTGGCGCAGCCTCGGTTTCAGCGACACCATCATCGGCGGCCTCTGGGCCGTGAGCGTCGTGGCGGAGGTGGCGTTGTTCCTGTTCGCCGGCGGTATCGTCGCGCGCGGCACGGCCGGCTTCGCCTGGATCGCGGCGGGCGCTGTCGCCGCCATCATCCGATTCGGCGTCATGGCGCTCGATCCCGGGCTCGGCGTCACGCTGCTGCTGCAATTGCTGCACGGCCTGACCTTCGGTTGCGCCCATCTCGGCGCGCTGGCGGTCCTCTCCGCATTGGCGCCCGAGGGGCGGCGCGCCGCCGCCCAGGGCGGCCTCGTGGCGCTGACTGCGCTCGCCAGCGCCGCGATGACGATTCTGTCGGGCTATCTCTACCAGCGTCATGGTTCGCTGGCGTTTCTCGCCATGGTTCCGCTGGCGCTGGTCGGTCTCGTCCTGCTCCTGCTTGCAAAGCGCAATCTGCCCGGCGATACAGGCAGCAGGGGCAAATCGACCGGACGGGCGCTGCGGGCAGGTCGCGAGACCGCTCCAGCGAAGGGTTTGACTTAAAGACATGGCGAGCCTCGACACCGCCGAACCGCAAGCCGTCTTCCGCGACGATGCCGGCACGCTTGCCGTCGCGCTCGCGGGTTCGTGGAGCGCCGACCGCGCGCCGCGGGTCGAGGCGCTGATCGCGGAGATCGGCGGACGCATCGGCAAAGGCGCGTCGTCCCGGCTCGATCTCTCGGCCGTGACGCGGCTCGACACGATGGGCGCCTATGTCCTCAACCGGCTGAAACTGCAGCAGGAGGCCAAGGGCGCGGCCGTCGACATCGTCAGCGACCGGCCCGAACATGGAATCCTGCTCGCTGAGGTCGCGGTCAGAGATCACGAGATGCCGGCGCAGCCCGGCCATTTCGGCGTCGTCAGCGTATTGGTCGATATCGGCGCGGCGGTCGTCAGCTTCGGGCGCGACATGGTCGGTGGTGCGATGTTCCTCGGCGAGGTCGTGGTCGGCTCGATCGGCGTCGTGCTCGGTCCGCGCAAGTTTCGCGGGCCCTCGCTGGTCAACCAGATCGAGCTGATCGCCTTCAACGGCGCGCCGATCATCATGCTGATCTCGTTCCTGGTCGGCTGCATCGTCGCCCAGCAGGGCATTTTCCAGCTCCAGCAATTCGGCGCGACCGTCTTCGTCGTGAACCTGACCGGCATCCTGATCCTGCGCGAACTCTCGGTGCTGCTGACCTCGATCATGATCGCCGGCCGTTCGGGCTCCGCCTTCACCGCCGAGATCGGCTCGATGAAGATGCGCGAGGAGATCGATGCGCTGCGCGTGATGGGGCTCGATCCCATCGAAGTCCTCGTCGTACCGCGCATCCTGGCGCTGATCATCTCGCTGCCGATCCTGACCTTCCTGTCGTCGATGTCGGGTTTGACCGGCGCGGCGCTCGTCACATGGCTCTATGGCGGCATCGGCATCGACACCTTCCTGGCCCGGCTGCAATCGGTCATCACCTGGAAGCATTTCGCGGTCGGCCTCATCAAGGCCCCTTTCATGGCCTTCGTCATCGGTCTGATTGCCTCGATCGAGGGCCTGGCGGTTCAGGGCTCAGCCGAGTCGCTCGGCCGGCAGGTCACGGCCTCGGTGGTGAAGGCGATCTTCATGGTCATCGTCGTCGACGGTCTCTTCGCCATGTTTTTTGCATCTATCGCGTTTTGAGGATCGTAACCCGGCCATGAACGAGCGATCGGCCGAGCCAGGCGAGCAGGGGCGCGCGCGGGACGTGACGTCTGACGGCGGGACGGAGGTGGGCCCCCCGGAGGCCATCCGCGTGCGTGATCTCAAGGTCGCCTTCGGCGACAAGGTGATCATGGACGGTCTCGACCTTGACGTGATGCGCGGCGAGATTCTGGGCTTCGTCGGCGGGTCGGGCCAGGGCAAATCGGTGCTGACGCGCACCATCCTGGGCCTGGTGCGCAAGTCGCGCGGTACGATCGAGGTGCTGGGGGACGATGTCGATGGGCTCGACCCGGTGCAGCGCCGCGCCCTGGAGCGCCGCTTTGGCGTGATGTTCCAGCATGGCGCCTTGTTCTCGGCCTTGAGCGTCAAGCAGAACATCCAGGTGCCGATGCGCGAATATCTCAAGCTGTCGCCGGCCCTGCTCGATGAGCTGGCGATGGTGAAGCTGGATCTCGTTGGCCTGAAGCCCGACGCCGCCGACAAGGCGCCCTCCGAGCTCTCCGGCGGCATGATCAAGCGCGCGGCGCTGGCGCGGGCGCTGGCGCTCGATCCGGAGATCGTCTTCTTGGACGAGCCGACATCGGGGCTCGATCCGATCGGCGCCGCCGAGTTCGACGAGCTGATCGTGACGCTGAAGCAGACTTTGGGGCTGACCGTCTTCATGGTAACCCACGATCTCGACAGCCTCTATTCGGCTTGCGACAGAATCGCGGCGCTCGCGGACAAACGGGTCGTTGCGGTCGGCACGCTTGCGACCATGCTGGCGTCGGATCACCCTTGGGTGAAGGCCTATTTTGGTGGTGAGCGGGCGAGGGCGCGTCTGCCGGCGGGTATGCAGGAATGAAGCGCTAGACAATGGAATCGCGGGCAAATTACGCGCTGGTCGGGCTGTTCACGCTTGCGGTCCTCGCAGCGGCGTTCGGCTTCATCTACTGGTTCAACAGCGGCGGCGCCGGCCGGCGGCAGGATGTGCGCGTCATTTTCAGCGGCACGGTGACCGGGCTCGGGCGCGGCTCCAGCGTGCTCTTCAACGGCCTGCGGGTCGGTGAGGTGACGCGAATCGAATTGCTGCCGGATGATCCGCGTCGCATCTATGCGGTGATCCAGGTCGACAACACGACGCCGCTGCGTGTCGACACCCGCGCCCGCATCGAGGCGCAGGGGCTTGCCGGCGTCGTCGCGGTGCAGTTGCTCGGCGGCGAGCCGAACTCGCCTGTCCTGCAGGCGCAGCCCGGCCAGCAATTGCCGACCATCATCGCCGAGCGCTCGGAATTCCAGGACATCCTCGAGACCGTCCGCACCATCGCCAAGCGCGCCGACGAGGTGCTCGGCAGCGTCGAGGGGCTGGTCAAGGACAATGCCGGCTCGATCAGCAACACCGTCAAGAATGTCGAGCGCTTCTCGGCCGCGCTCGGCGACAATTCCGATGGTGTCGACAAGCTGATGAAGAGCTTTGGCCAGATCGCCGAGACGATCTCGCCACTCGCCCTGAAGCTCGGCACGCTGAGCGAGGAACTCACCCAGATCGTGCGCTCGGTCGACCAGAAGAAGGTCACCAACATCGTCGACAATGTCGACAGGTTCACCGCGGCGCTGGGCGGCTCCAGCGAGGATGTCGGCAAGGCGGTCAAGGACGTCGCCTCGATCACCGAAAAGCTCAACAAGGCCGCCGATCAGGTCGAAGGCGTGCTCAAGGGCGCGCAGGCCTTCCTGAACACGGCCGCCGGGCCGGACGGCAAGAGCGCCTTCACCGATATCGGCGAGGCGGCGCGGTCGATCCGCGTCCTGGCCGACAATCTCGACAAGCGCACCGCCGAGATCACCGCCGGCATCAGCCGCTTCACCGGCCCGGGCCTGCGCGACATCGAGACGCTCGCCAGCGACGGCAAGCGCACGCTGACCGATCTCAACCGGACGCTGCGCAATATCGAGCGCAATCCGCAGCAATTCATCTTCGGCGGCAAGCCGCCGCTTCCTCAATATGGTGGGTCGCGCTAGCCTCATGACGATGTCGATCCCGCCTGCGCGCTCGCGGCCCGCCCGTCTCGATCACATCGCATTCGGACGGTTCCGTCCGAATGCGAAAAACGTGATCGATTCTAGAAGCTTGGAGCATTGCTCCAGCGAAAAACCGGTTCCCACTTTTTCGCGCAATGCTCTTGCCGTCCCGACGATGCTGCTCGCTGCGGTACTGATGCTCGCCGGCTGCGGCGGCGGATCCACGCCGACGACCTATGATCTCTCGGCACCGCGCGATTTCGGCCGCATCGCTGGCTCGCGCGTCTTCCTTGTCGTCGCCGAGCCGACGACGGTGCAGGCGCTCGATTCCGACCGCCTCATCGTCAAGGACGCATCGGGCGCGCTCTCCTTCCTCGGCGGCGCGCAATGGGCCGACAGCGTGCCGAAACTGGTGCAGACGCGCCTCATCCAGACCTTCGAGAACGGCAATCGCCTCGGTTCCGTCGCGCGCCCCGGCGGGCGCATCGTGCCCGACGCCCAGCTCAACACCGATATCCGCAGCTTCAACATCGACACTGCGAGCGGGGCTGCCGTCGTCGAGATCACAGCCAAGCTGGTGGGCGACCGCTCCGGCAAGGTGCAGCGCGCGCGCCTGTTCACGGCCCGCGTGCCGGCCGCTGCGGGCGATGGCGGCGCAGCCGCGCAGGCGCTCGACCGGGCGCTGTCGCAGGTGCTTATCGAGATCGTGCGCTGGGCGCGGTGAGCCCGCGCCCAGCAACGGGTTCGCTATGCTGAGTTGATTCGATCCATGCTCTTTGTGCCATCGCGGATTTGCGGCGATTGGCGTTAGAGCGTTTTCGAGAGAAGTCGACACCGGTTCGCGTGAAGAAACCGCATTAAGACAAAGAGCTGGAGCTGTTCAACGATCAAATTGTATTGGGAACCGCTCTAGGAGGCTGCTGATCAATTCTTCGAGGACATCGGCGCGCTCGCCATGACGCTTGCAAAACTTTTCACGAGCCGGCTGCACAACTTGCTTGAGCCCTGGCAATCTGCGGCTCGGAAGGTGCGCCTGCGGGATTTCGATCTGACACCGGACGACGTGCTGTCGATCGCGCATCTGCGGCCCGAAGCGCCTCATCGCTGCAAACATCCTCTCTGCGGCCATTTGATTGCCGATGCGCGTCGATTCCATCAACGCAACGCGCCTCGACCGGGTTTCAGGCGCCGGTTCGTGCCGACCGCAATGCTGCTGGACTTGGCCCGCTATCCGACGTCGGACGCCTATATGCGCGCCGTCTCGAAGCGCTCCCATGGCAATATCGCCAGGGCAGCCAGGAAAGCAGCCCGCCTCGGCATCAACTGCGCGCCCATTCAACTGGAAAGCTATGCGGCGAGCATGGCGGCCATCTCCGAGTCGAAGCGTTTCCGATCCGGTGGGCCGGTCCTGTCCGCCTGGTTCGGCGCCGGGTCCAAGCGCGTCGACACGCGGGACGCTCCCGCGGCGCCGGCCTGCCCCTCGCATTGGACCTTGGCATGGGGCGCCTTCGTCCAGGAATCGGCGGGTCCGAGGCTGGTCGCATATCTCTCGCTGAGACGCGTAGGCGACATGTGCCGCACGCACGAACTCATGTGCCATGGCGACTATCTGCAAGCCGGAGCCATGAAACGTCTGTTCCTCGAGGTGGCTCGCTGGCTGATGGATCGGCAAGCTCCTGAAGTCCAGTGCCTGCGTTGGTACATGTACGGCGCCATGGAACATGGCTCGCGCGGTTTGCATGAATGGAAGCGGCTGATGTGCTTTGAGCCCGCCAACCTCACATTTGCGAGTCCGCCGGATAGTTGAGCGCGGCTTTGGTCCAGCAAGGTCGAGCACGCATGCGTGTTCATGGCTCGCGTGCCGGCGAGCGCCGGAGATGGCGGCACGGCCGCGCAGGGGCTTGGCAGAGCGCTGTTGCAGGTGCTGATCGAGATCATGCGCTGGGCGTGGTGAGCCGCCAGCACGTCGGGACTCTACCGGCGCGTCGTCGCGTTGGGGTCGCGTCCCGGATCGCGGGCGCGCGCCGCCGTCAGAAGCAGCCACATCAAATGGCCCATCTGCCGCTCATTGACCTTGGCCGTATCGGTCTGGTGGACGACGACGAGATCGTTCACCGGGTCGATGATGATGAACTGTCCATAATTCCCATCGGCCCAGAAGCCGCCGGGAGACAGGTTCATGACCGCGACGCGCCGGTCAGGGAAACCGGTCCACCACATATAGCCGTAGCCGGACCGAAGATAGGTTTGCGACGAGGCGGTCGTGCTCTCCTTGACCCATGATGGCGAGATCAGGGCCCTGTCGCGCCAGCGCCCGGAACGCAGATAGAGCAGGCCGAACCGCGCCAGATCCCGCGCGCTCATATGGAACGGATAGGCGGGATGCAGCGAAGCCTCGCCCCTGATGTAGCGACCGTCGCGCGGCCGATAATCCTGCATGCCGATGGGATTGCCGATGCGTTGCTGGAACATCTCGAAGATCGACGCGCCGACAGCGCGTTCGTAGATCGTTCCAAGGACGTTGAAGTCCCAGTTGTTGTAGTACCAGAACGCGCCTGGTGGATGGCTTCCCCGAACGGGGCGGCGCGCGACCTGGCTCGGCATCTCGGCAAGGGCGGGTCGATAGATGCCCGACCGGGACTGCAGCAACTGTCGAACCGTCGCCTGTTTCTCGACCTCGGTGAGGACGGGCGGAACATCATCGATGCCAAGCGAACCCAGCGTGGTGTCGAGCTCGATCTTGCCCTCCGCCACGGCAATGCCGATCAGGGCGCTCAGAAGGCTCTTGCGCACCGAGTATAATTGCAGCCGGCGGCCGATATCGCCCCAGCTCTCGATGATGCGGCCATGCTGCACGACGATGCAGCTCGCCGTGCCGATGGAGAGTGAATAGGCCTGTGCCTGGGCCAGGATGTCCGTATCCCACCCCGCCTGCTCGGGTGCTGTGCGATCCCACTCGCTCCCCGGCCAGTCATCGAGATGGGACAACGGCGCGGCGCGAAGCGGAGAGCCGCGTAATGTCAGACAGGCGAGGGGCAGTGCCAGAAGGCTGCGGCGGTTGACTGACACGAGGTCGTTCTCCAGCGAGTTCGTCCAATAGGCCGCGAACGCGACGCTGCGCTCAAACGAAAAAGGCCGCCCCCCGGGGCGGCCTTTGGCTTTCGTCCGTCCGCTCGCGCTTACTCGAAGCGTCCGCTGGCATGCGCCAGCATCGTGTAGACCTTGCCCGTCTCGGAGGTCAGGTAGGTCTTGGCCACCATCGAGTCGCGATCGTCCTTGGCCGCCTCGCCGAGCAGGCGCTCGAACTCGTCGATATAGCGGTCGACCGTCTCCTTGAACTCGGTGTCGCGGCGGTATTTGCGCCGGATCTCGTCGAAGGTCTGCTGGCCCTGCAACGTGTAGAGCCGGCGCGTGAAGACGTTGCGCTCGCCGCGCTTGTAGCGGTCCCACAACTCGACAGCCGCTTCGTGGTCGATCATCCGGGCGATGTCGACGGAGAGCGAATCGAGCTTCTCGATCGAATGCGCGGTCGGCTTGCTGGCCTCGCTGGGCTGCTCCTCGCGCGAGGCGCGGTTGAGCAGGTCGGAGAGCCAGCCCGCCTTCGCCGGCGGCTGGACCTCCGGCTGCGGCGCCGCGCTGCGTCGCGGCGCCTCCTCGGCAGGGGCGGGGCGGGGCACCGGTGTCGGCTTGGGAGCCTCGACCCGCGCTTCGCTGCGGGCAGGCTGCTGGGGCGCCGCGTCGAAGGAAGGCCGCAATTGCGGCGGCTCGCTGACCGCGGGCAGGCGTGTCTGCGTCACGGTCGTATAGGCCGGCGCCGTCACCGTCTGCACCGGGGCGGCGCGACGGGCTGGAGCCTCGGCGGGGAGGGTGACGTCGTTGCGCCGACCCGATTTGGTGACGATCTCGGTCAGCTCGTTCAGCGCCTTGATCTGCTCGGAGACGACGCGGCGCATGGCGGCGGTCGATTCCTGCGTCTCGCGGGGCAGATCCAGCACACCGCGCGAGAGCTCGGCGCGCGTCGCTTCCAGCTCGCGCTTGATGTCGGCTGTGACGGAGCGCATGTCCTGGGCCGCGCCCTGGAAGCGTTCGGTCACCTTGGCGAGCTCGCCGCCGACCTCGTTGGTGACCTGCTCATAAGCCGAGCGCAGCGCATGGGCGGTGCGTTCGCGCTCCTTGCCGGTCGTGGCGCGGATCAGCTCGAACTGCTGCGTCAGCGCGGTGGCTGTGGCTTCGGCCGAGTCGCTCAGCACGCCGCCGATCTGGCGCGCGCGCGCCTCGGCCGAGTTCAGCGAATCGTCGATCAGGGCGGCAAAGGAGCGCGTGATCGATTCCACGTCGTCGGTGCGGGTGGCAATCAGCCCATGCAGCTCCTCCAGCGTGTCCTTGCGATCGGAGAGGGCCTTGCCGACGCGGGCCTCGACCTGCTCCAGCCGTGTCGCGACGGCGTGAAGCGCGGCAGCGCTCGCCTGCGTCGCCTCGGTCAGCGAGGCGCCCTTGTCATCGAGCTGGCCGACGAGCGCGGTGGTCTGCCGCAGCGTGCCCTCGGAGAAGGTCTTCAGTTCGGAGACCTGGGCCGCGACCTGCTCGGAAGCGCGCCCGGTCTCCTCCATCACCGTGGCGACAACGCTCTGCAATTCGCCGACGCGGGCCGAGAGGCTGCCTTCGACGGCGCCGAGGTTCTTGTTCGCCCCGGTCACGATCTGCTGCATCAGCTTGTTGGCCTCGCCGAGGCGTCCCAGCATGCCGCCGAGTTCGTCGCGCAGCTGCTCATTGGTGCTGACGAGCGTGTCGACCGACTGGCGCGTGCCGGATTCCAGCGTCTCGCGCAGGCCGCTGGACGAGGCGTCGAGCGCGCTCGTGATCTCGGCGCCGCGATCGCGCAGCCCCTCGATGATCGAGGTGCCGCGGCTCTCGATGGCGCGCACCACGGTCTGGCCGACATTGGCGACTTCGCCGGCGATGGCCTCGCCGCGCTGGCTCAGCGCGCCGAGCATGCCGCCGCCGGTCTCGTCGAACATGACGCGCAATTCGTCGGCGCGGGTGCCGAGCGCGGCCGTGATCGCGTCCGACTTGGTCTGCAGCGTGTCGGCGAATTCGCGGCTGCGGACGTCGAGCGTGCCCGAGACGGTGTCGAGACGGTTGACGACCCGCTCCTCGAAGCGCGCCACGCTCTGGTCGAGCGTATCGGCGATCTGCAGGGCGCGGCCGCCCAGCGTCGCATTGATAGCATCGGCCTTGTCGCTGAGCGTGCGCGTCAGCGACTCGCTCTTGGAGGTCACGACCTCGCCGATCTCGTCTGCCTTGGCCGCGAGCGCGCGGGTGACCTCGCGGCCGCCCTCGGCAAGCACGCGCGCGATATCGACGGTGCGCTCGACCAGCGCCTCGTTGAGCGCGGTCGCCCGCGAACCGAGATTGCCGTCGATCCGCGCGATCAGCCCGTCGAGCGACTGCCCGATCTCGGCGCTCTTGGCGCTGGAGCGCTCCTCGAAGACCCGGATCTGGAGTTCCATCGCCTGGGCGGCCTCGGTCGTCCGCGCCGCCAGGAGCTCGGAGGCCTCGTTGGAGCGCGCCCCGACCTTGTCGGCGAGCGCCTGGCCCTCCTGGGTGAGCAGGCGCTCGACCTGGGCGAGGCGCGTGGTCACGGTGTCGGTGAAGCCGCGGGCATTGTCGGCGAGCCTTGAGGCAAGCGCGCCGCCCTGGTTGAGCACGATATCCTCGAAGGCTGCGAGCCGTGCGCCGAGACCGTCCGTGATCTCGCGGCCCTGCGCGTCGAAGAGCTGGATCAGCGCGTCATGCTTGCCGGCGAGCGCCTCATTGAGCGCCTGCGAGCGGCTTTCGACCGAGCGCAGCATCGATTCGGCGTTGGCGGCGAGCGCCTCGTTGACGCGTCCACCCTGCTGCGTGAGGGCCAGCACGATCTCGCGGCCGGTGCCGGCGAGCAGGGTCCGGGCATCCTCGGCATGGATGGTGAAGGTGTCGCGCAGGGTTTGCGTGGCCTCGGTGACACGCTCGGCAACATGGCGACCGTCGACATTGATGGTCTCGGTCAAGGTGCGGGTGGCGTCCGTCATGCGGCGGGCCAGATCCTCGCTCTGCTCGCCGAGCAGGCCGTGGACCTCGCGGCCGGTCGCGACGAGATCGCGGACCATCGCCTCACGCTGCCCGCCCAGGAGCGCGCCGACCTGGTCGCCGGTCTCGCCCAGTCTGGTGAGGAAGCCGTTCTGCTGCTCATCGAGCGCGGCACGAGCGCCGTCGGTCGCCTGCTTGACACGTTCAGTCAGCGCCGCCGCCTGCTCGTCGAGCTGGCGGTTCACGGAATCGCCGGTCTCACCGAGCCTGGTGATCAGGGCGCTGCTGCGCTCGGCCAGCACGCCATGCACGGAGCGGCCGACATCGGTGATGCGCATCACCAGGGCCTGGCTCTCATTGCCGAGCAGGTCCTTGATCTCAAGCCCGGCCTGCGAAACCTTGACGGTCATCGCGCCAGCCTGCTCGTCGAGCAGCGCGCTGACGCGCGAGCCCGTCTCCGACAGGCCCGAGATCAGGGCGGCGCTCTGCGTGCCGATCAGGCCGTGAAGCTGCTCGCCCGCCAGGCCGAGGCGCTCGACCAGTGCGTCGCCATGCTTGCCGACAAGGACGTCGATCTCCTGCGTGGCCTGTCCGAGCCGCGAGACGAGGAACTGGGTGCGCGCCTCGAGCAGGCTGTCGACATCCTGTCCCGCGCCGGAAACGCGCGATACGAGCGCTTCGCTGCGGCTGTCGAGCAGCCTGGCGGTCTCGCCGCCGGCATTGGAGACGCGCGTGACGAGAGCGTCGCTCTGCTCGTTCATCAGCGCGACGACATCCTTGCCCGCGCCGGACACAAGCGAGACCAGGGCTTCGCTTTGAGCCGCGAGCAGCCCATGCACCTCCTGGCCTGCGCCAGTGACGCGCGAGACCAGGGTCTCGCTTTGAGCCGCGAGCAGTCCCTGCACCTCCTGGCCTGCACCGGTGACGCGCGAGACCAAGGTCTCGCTATGGCCATCGAGCAGCCTGACGGCCTCGTTGCCGGCGCCTGAAACGCGCGAGACCAGGGCCTCGCTATGGCCATCGAGCAGCCTGACGGCCTCATTGCCGGCGCCCGAAACGCGCGAGACCAGCTTGTCCGCCTGGCCGTCGAGCAATGCGTGGACGGTCTCGCCGGTTTCCGCCAGGCGCGTCACCAGGTTGCCGCCCTGTTCGGTGAAGAGCCCGTGGACGGAGGCGCCGACCTCGGTGATACGCGAGGTCAGGTCCTGGCCATGGCGGCTGACGGTCTCGCCGATCGACTTTCCGGCCTCGTCGACGCGCAGGATGATGGCGTCGCTGCGCTCGCGCAGCACGTCGTCGACCGTCCGTGCCGTGTCGTTCAGGCGCGTCACCAGGGTCTCGCCCTGGGTGCCGATCAGGCTGTTCACGCTCTCGCCGATCTCGAGCAGGCGCGAGGCGATATGTTCGTTCTGGCGGCTGAGCAGGCCGTGGACGCCGCGTCCGACCTCGGCAAGACGCGTCGTGACGCTCTCGCCCTCCTCGGAGAGCGAGGCGCGCAAGGTTTCGCCGGTTTCCGCGAGCTTGGCGCCCAGCGCCTCGCTCTGCCCCTCGATCAGCGCGATCATGCCGCGGCTGGAGGTTTCGAAACGCTCGGCGACATCGGCGCCGCGGGTGGAGATTTCCTTGGCGAGGCCCTCGCCGGTGAGGCGCAGCGTCTCGTTGACGGTCTCGGCGCGCTGGGCCAGCGAATCGACGACCTGCGTGCCGGTCTCGCTGATGGCGCGGGTCACGTCCTTGGCGCCCGTGGTCAGGCCCTCGGTGAGGATGGCGCCGGTGCGTTCCAGCGAGGTCGCGATCTCCTGGGCACGGCCATCGAGCAGCGTCGACAGGTTGTCGCTGGCTCCAGCCAGCCGCTCGCTGACCTCGCCGGAGGTGATCTGCAGGCGCTCGACGAGGTCGTTGCCGCGGCCGCTGATCTCGTCGACCATGCGTTCGCCGGCGCGTCCCAGCGCCAGCGTGATCTGGTCGCCCTTTTCGCCAAGCGAGCCGGTGACCCTGTCGCCGGCCTGGGTGACGGCCTCGGCGATGACGCGGCTGGCGTTGTCGAGGTCCTTGGACAGGCTCTCATGGGCGCCGCTGATGGCGAATTTCACACGCTCGGCATTGCCGACGACCGCTTCGCGCTGCGTCACGAGTTCGTCGATCAGCGAGCGCAGCCGGATCTCGTTATCGGCATAGGCGCGTTCCAGCGTGGCGATCTCGCCGCGCACGATCGTCTCCAGCTCGCCGGCGCGCGCGACGGCGCGCTCGATGCCGTCACCCATCGCGGCGACTTCGCGGCGGATAGTCTGGCTGAGCGAGAGGATGGAATCGGCGCCGACGATCTCGGGCTCGGCCAGCCGCAGGGCGACTTCGGTCATGGCGCGCGAGACGAGGCGCATCTCCTGGGTGCGCCGGTATAGCGCCGCCAGGACGAAGAAGAAGATCACGGGCGCGCCGGCGAAGAGCGCCAGCAGCGTCCACTCGCCGATACCGAAGGCGGTGAGACGCTCGGAGAGGCCGTTGGAGAGGGTGCCGTAGCGGCTGACCAGCAGGAAGAAGGCGCCGCCGAGCCAGCCGAGCGAGGCGAGCGCAGCAAACCAGTAGGGACGCAAGGAGGGGCGGGCGGAGAAGGCCTGGACCAGCGAGCTCGAATCGCGCCTGTCGTCATTGGCGACGCGGCTCGTATCGGGCGCGATCAGCGGGCGCTGCGTCGATGGCGGCGCAGGTGCAGCCTGCTGCGGCTGGGCGGGCGCAGCGGCTTCGACGCGGGGAAGCTCGATCTTCAGATCAGTATCGGCAGTCATGGGCAGCTTGGGCTCGGCTGCCGTGCCGGTCTCGGCGTCGTCTTTCGGCTGGTCCAGCCGCAGCGCCTCCTCGATCGCCGACATCGCGGCCTCGGTCGGGTCTTGGAGCTTTTTTTGCCGGGTCATGCTTGCCGCCTCGCTACGCCACTGCCGATGGGCGCCCGCTCGTGCCTTCGCCGCGATTGAGAGCCGCCTCTGGCTCTCTCGCTACGGAAGGACACTGCGCCCATCATTTACCAGTTGTGAAGGGTAGTGGACGCACCTGGTGATGGAAACCCATTTGAGTGGCTGATTCACAAACGTCGTTAACGCCTCGTTCACTATGATGGCGCTTGTTAATGCCTAGAACCGCCGCATCTGCGGCTCTCCAAACGTCATCGCCTCGAGCCTGAAATGCCCCAGACCGCCATCGATCTTGTTCATCTCGCCCGACAGAGCGGCGGCGATCATGCGCTGGAGCGCGAGCTTCTCGCCCTCTTCGCGCAGCAATGCGTCCGCCATCTGCGCACCATCCATGCCGGCGCCGACGCCCAGACCCGGATGGACGCAGCCCACACCCTGAAGGGCGCGGCCCGCGCCATCGGAGCCTGGCAGGTCGCCGATGCGGCCGACGCGATCGAGCAGCATTTGGCCGAGCCGGATTCTCGCCGGACGGAAACGGCGATGGACGCGCTGGCCCTGGCCGCCGCGGAGGCGCGCGCCGCGATCTCGCGGCTCGATTGCGCGGCCTGAGCGGCGCCAAATCCTGAGTGGCGCCAGAGCCGTTTGCGATCCGATTGGATCGTTCAACCGCTCCGGCTTAAATTTTTAAGCGTTTTCTTCACGCGAACCGGTGCCCACTTCGCTCGAAAACGCTCCGGCTCCTTTCCGCTCCCGTTGGAAAAGTCCTTTCCTCGACGATTGGAAATGCTCTAAGCGGAGCGCGTCATTCGCCCGCCGGAGTTCATGATGCCCAAGATCACCTTCATCGACGCTCAAGGGGAAAGCCGGACCGTCGAGGGCGAGACCGGCTCCACCGTGATGGAAGTCGCCGTGCGCAACGGCATTCCAGGCATCGAGGCCGAATGCGGCGGCGCCTGCGCCTGCGCCACCTGCCATGTCTATGTCGACGACGCCTGGGCCGCCAAGACGGGCCACCCGGAATCGATGGAGGAGGACATGCTCGATTTCGCCTTCGACGTGCGCCCGACCTCGCGGCTGTCCTGCCAGATCAGGGTCAAGGACGATCTCGACGGATTGATCGTCCGTACGCCGGCCCGGCAGGGCTGACTCTTCGGCTCATTCCGCGGCGACGGGAACGGCCCGCGCCATCAAGGTCTCGTTGCCAGGCGCGGGATGGCGCGGCACGAGGAAGGCGAGCGAGAGCGACACGGTCGCGACGCCTGCGCCGATGATGAAGACGATCGCCGGATCGTAGATCCAGATCAGCCCGAAGGTCACCGGCAGGAAGACCGCCGCGATGTGGTTGATGGTGAAGGCGACCGCCGAGGTCGGCGCGATGTCGGCGGGATCGGCGATCTTCTGGAAATAGGTTCGCTGGGCCAGCATCAGCGTGGTGAAGATGCCGTCGATGACGAAGAGAGAGCCGGCGACGATATAACCCAGTTCGGCGAAATGCCCGCGGCTTGCCAGCGCATAGCCGACGAAGACCGCGACCAGCGAGACATTCTCCATCTGGATCGTGGCGCGCTCGCCAACCCGCCCGATGAGCTTGCCGAGCATCGGCCCCATGAAGGTGTTGATGCCATAGGTCGCCAGCAGCAGCGTCGCCGTGGCCGAGACATCGTAGCCGAAGCGTTCGACCAGCAGGAAGCCGCCGAACGCCATGAAGATCTGCCGGCGTGCGCCCGACATGAAGGTCAGTGCATAATAGAGCCAGTAGCGCTTGCGCAGCACGAAGCCCTTGTTCTGCGGAACCGTGCCCTGAAAGCGCGGAAACAGCAGCCAGACCGCCAGCGCCAACGTCGCCGTGGCGAGGCCCGCGACCATGAAGACGGCGACATAGCCCGGCTGGAAAACCCGCCAGACCACGGCGATCGACCCGAAGGCGAGGAGCTGCGCCATCGCAGACGCGCCGGCGACCTTGCCGAGCAGCCGCGGCGCCTCCGCTTTCGGCAGGAGCTGGAGCTGGAGCGATTGCTGCGAGGTCTCGTAATAGTGGAAGCCGAGCGACATCACCGTCGTGGTCAGCAGCAGGCCTCCCAGCGTCGGATGGAAGCCGGTGATGGCGATGCCGATGCCGAGCGTCACGAGGCTGAGATAGGCCAGCATCTGCTCGCGCATGATCCAGAACAGGATGATGGCGGTGAAGGCGAGGAAGCCCGGAATCTCGCGCACCGACTGCAGGATGCCGATATCCTGGCCGGTGAAGCCGGCGGCTTCCTTGGAGAAATTATTGATCAGGGCGTTCCAGCTGGCAAAGCCGAGCCAGTTCACAAAGGCCAGCACCATCAGGAAGGCTGTTGGGGACTGCAGGAGCATCCTGAAGCCGCGCGGGGTGGAAGGAGCGTCGGTCATCGGAGGGCCTGGCAAAGAGGAACAGCTGGCAAGAGGAGCGGCGGGAGGCGCCATTGCTGGCTTCGCAAGCTGCAGCTGGCGCGCCGCGGTACTCTTAGGGCCAGGCGTGGGAGCGTCAATTCCGTTCCGTCATGGCGTCCATGCACATGCGTGGTTCGCCGCGGATCGTGGTATGATGCTCTTGCGAAAGCAGGACGTCACGACGCCAACAGCCAGGAGGATGCGATGTACAAATCGATTCTGGTTCCTGTCGATCTCGCCGAGGCCGATTTGGCCGATCCCGCGATCGCTGCGGCTGTCGCCTTCGCCGAAACCTCCGGCGGCACCGTCAGGCTGGTCTACGTCCGGTCGCTCGTGCCGATCACCTATATGGAATTCGTGCCGGCCGATTTCGATTCCGAGCAACAGAGCGACGCCGAGGCGAAGCTTGCAGCCATTGCCGCCGCCATCCCGCTGCCGCCTGAGAGGGTCTCGGCCAAGGTGCTGGTCGGCTCCGTCCATGGCGAAGTGCTGGCCGAGGCCGACGCCAGCGGAGCCGATCTGATCGTCATCGGCTCGCATGAGCCCGGCATCTTGGCCTATGTCATCGGCTCCAACGCCTCGACCATCGTCAGGCGGGCGAAATGCTCTGTCCTGGTCGTGCGGTAGGCTTCACGCCTGGACGCGACCCGGCACCAGTTCGTCGGGCACCTCGCCGCTCGTCAGGTCGCGCGGCCGGTTCAGCCTGATCATCGGTCCCACCTGCCAATACGAGGCTGCCGCCAGCACCACTCCGAGCCAGCCGGCCGCATAAGCGCCCTGCTGGAAGGCGCGCGCGGTGAAATAGGCCAGCATCAGCAGGGACAGTCCGCCGACGAGGGCAAGCGCCAGCCAGAGCGCGAAGGGCTTGCCGGCGACGAAGCTGGCCTTGGGGTTGGCGCGCTGGACCTCGCGTGCGAGCGCCGCGACGAAGGCGTGGTAGCCGGCATCGTCACGCTCGACATCGGTCAGCGAGCGCCAGGACAGGTTGCCGAAGGTGATGCTCTTGCCGTCGCTGAGGCGCAGCTGCGTCCTGTAGCCCTTCGAACTGATATTGCCGGGCGCGTAGAAGAAGCGGATCTGCTCGATGGCCGCCAGCCTGACGCGATCGACCTTGCGGGTGGTGTCGATCTCCAGCGTGTCGCCGTCGAGCCTGTAGGCGATCTCGAAGCCGATCGGCTTCGGGCGCTGGCGCCAGACCGGGGGAGGGGTGTCGTGGTCGGGGTGAGACTGCATGGCGGCGAGCCTTAGCGGCTTAGCGGACGCTTGTCGCCGGTCATGGAATCCGCGATTGATCTGCTCAGCCAAAGCGATCGAGATCAGACGAGGATGACGAGCGCTTTCGCATCTCACCCTTTGGAGGCGTCCATTTTCTCTGACAGCCAGATCTTCATCAGCGACTGATAGGGGACGTCCCGCTTGTTGGCGGCTATCTTGATACTTTCAAGCAGCGCATTGGGTAGCCGGATCGAAATCGACGTGGAGGATGGCTTCAGATTCGGAAACCGGACGGAGACAGCCTTGGTCCAGTCGACATAATCGGTGGAATCATGGGTCTCCCAGAAAGCGCGCTCTTCAGCCTCGCTCTGAAAGGTCGGGATCGGCTTAAACGTCTTGCCCATAATGCCTGCGCTCCCCATGATTCATGTCGCGAGCGGAAACAACGCGGATCAAGCTCGACCGGCGATCGAATGCCGGAACCTGACCATTCCAGCTAGCGCGCCAGCACCTTCATCGCCCCATCCAGCCCGTCCAGCGTCAGCGGAAACATGCGACCGGCCATCAGCCCGCCGATCTGGCGGATCGACTGGGTATAGCCCCAGAGATGCTGCTGTACCGGGTTGAGCCAGACCGATTTCTGGAACCGTCCCGTCAATCGTTCCATCCAGACCTGGCCCGCCTCCTCGTTCCAATGCTCGACCGAGCCGCCCGGCATCGCGATCTCATAGGGGCTCATCGAGGCGTCGCCGACGAAGACGACGCGGTAATCGGCCGGATAGGTCCGCAGGATGTCCCAGGTCGGAATGACCTGATCGTACCGGCGGCGATTCTCGCGCCAGACCCGCTCATAGGGGCAGTTGTGGAAGTAGAAATGCTCGAAATGCTTGAATTCGGCGCGGGCCGCGGAAAACAGCTCCTCGGCCAGTTCGACATGCCAGTCCATCGAGCCGCCGACATCGAGGAAGAGCAGCACCTTCACGGCGTTGCGCCGCTCGGGCCGCAATTTCACGTCGAGATAGCCGTGCCGCGCGGTCTCGGAGATCGTCGAGTCGAGGTCAAGCTCCTCGGCCGCGCCGGTGCGGGCAAATTTGCGCAGGCGGCGCAGCGCGATGCGCAGATTGCGCACGCCAAGCTCGCGGGTGTCGTCGAAATCCTTGAACTCGCGCTTGTCCCAGACCTTCACCGCCCGGAAATTGCGGTTCTTGTCCTGGCCGATGCGCACGCCTTCGGGATTGTAGCCATAGGCGCCATAGGGCGAGGTGCCGGCGGTGCCGATCCATTTCGAGCCGCCCTGATGTCGGCCCTTCTGCTCGGCGAGCCGCTGCTTCAGCGTCTCCCAGAGCTTCTCCCAGCCGAGCGCCTCGAGCTGCGCCTTCTCTTCGTCGGTGAGGTATTTCTCGGCGAGCTTGCGCAGCCACTCCTCGGGGATGCCGGCCTGCTCGATGGCCTGGCCCAGCGTCTCCATACCCTTGAAGACCTGGGCGAAGACCTGATCGAAGCGGTCGAGATGGCGCTCATCCTTCACCAGGCAGGTCCGGGCGAGGTAGTAGAATTCCTCGACGCGGTGCTCGGCGAGGTCGGCCTCGACGCCTTCCAGCAGCGCCAGGTACTCCCGCAGCGTGACGGGAACCTTGTTGGCGCGCAGCTCTGTGAACAGGCGGAGGAACATCAGGCTAATGTGCGGGGCCAGGGCCTGCGGTCAAGCCGCTCTTGCGCACATCCTGCTGTGGTCGTTTCAGAGCCGGATGATTTCAGATGGCGCGGGGAACCCTTGCCGTGAGGAGAGGGCAGGGTGAGGGGCGGCCGTTTGATATTTTGGCCGCGACCTGGCCGCTGCTCCATCGTCATTGCGAGCGCAGCGAAGCAAACCAGGAGACGTAGAGCGAGCCCTCCTGGATTGCTTCGCTGCGCTCGCAATGACGGGAAGGTCTCACGCAGCGGCTAGCACCGTTCCCTCCGCCGTCATCCCGGGCTCAGGCGGCTGCGCCGCTTGTCCGGGATGACGGGGAGGGCAACGAGCAGAGCATTGCGCGAAAAACCGGGTACCGGTTTTTCGCGTGAGCAATACTCTCGATTTTTGGGATTACGCGACGGCGTCAGCGAGATCCTTGGTCACCTTGAACTTGACGACCGTCTTGGCCGGAACCTTGATCATCGCGCCGGTCGAGGGGTTGCGGGCCTCGCGGGCCTCGCGCTTGGCGGCCGAGAGCTTGCCAACTCCGCCCAGCGTGACGTCGTCGCCGGACTTCAGGGTCTTGGCGACGACCGCGCCCAGTGAGGCCAGGACGGCCGAGACGTCGGTCTTGGTCTTGCCGGTCTCTTCGGCGATGGCGGCGATCAGTTCATTCTTGGTCATGAATTCCTCCTTGAGAAGGGGGTTGTACAGCGTCGCGCAAGGCCGAGCGTTCGTACGGGGTTGCTCCCACGGATCGTTGCTCCCGCAATTTGCGGCGCGCGAAGGCGCCAGTTGGCACAGCTAAAATCGAAAGACGACAGCTGCGGCCGTAGATACGCACAGAAATCCGCTTCGTTCCGCTTTCCGTGCGGCTAATGTCGTACGATTCCGGCGCGGCAGTGGCGCGATTGACAAAACAGGGCTGGTTATTTCAAGCTTAAAATAATTCGACGGGCAGGGGCGGGCAGGCATGAAAGTGATCATCGTCGGGGGCGGGATCGGTGGTTTGACGCTGGCGCTCATGCTGCATGCGCGGGGCTTCAAGCCGACCGTCTACGAGCAGTCCGGGGAGATCCGCGAGGTCGGCGTCGGCATCAACACCCTGCCGCACGCCATTCGCGAGCTCGCCGAGCTTGGGCTGCTGCCCGCTCTCGACGCCGTGGCCATCCGCACGCGCGAGCTGGTCTACATGAACCGCTTCGGCCAGACCGTCTGGCGCGAATTGCGCGGCCTGCATGCCGGCGCACCGGTGCCGCAATTCTCGATCCATCGCGGCCGCCTGCAGGGCGTGATCCGCGATGCGGTGGTGGCACGGCTCGGCCCGGACGCGCTGCGCACCGGCCGCCGCCTGCAGGGCTTCTCGCAGGATGAGGGCGGCGTCACCGCCCATTTCGCAGATTCCCGGCGCGGCGAGGGCGGCGAGACCGCCCGCGCCGATATCCTGATTGCCGCCGACGGCATCCACTCGGCCGTGCGCGGCCATTATTTCCCCGATCAGGGGCCGCCGCGCTGGAATGGCGTGCAGATGTGGCGCGGCGCCTGCGACTGGCCGCTCTTTCTCGATGGCGAGAGCATGATCATCGCCGGCGGCATGGCGGGGAAGCTGGTGCTCTACCCGATTGCATCAGGCGCGACGCCGCAGACGCGCCTGACCAACTGGGTCGTCAATATCCGTACCGGCGACCCGACCAAGCCGCCGCCGAAGGAGGCTTGGTCGAAGCCCGGTCGGCTCGAGGATGTGCTGCCCTTCGCGCGCCGCTTCAGCGTGCCCGGCGTCGATATCATGGCGCTGATCCAGGCCTCGCCCGGCTTCTGGGACTATCCGATGTGCGATCGCGACCCGCTGCCGCGCTGGACCCATGGCCGCGTCACGCTGCTCGGCGACGCCGCCCATCCGATGTATCCGGTCGGCTCGAACGGCGCCTCGCAGGCGATCCTCGATGCGCGCTGCCTCGCCGATCTGCTGGTTCGTGCCGAGCATCCGCGCCATGCGCTCGCCGCCTATGAGGCGGTGCGCCTGCCCGCCACCGCCGAGATCGTGGCGATGAACCGGGTCGGCGGCCCAGAGCGCGTCATCGATGCCGTCGAGGCTCTGGCGCCCAATGGCTTCGATGATGTCGAGCGCGTGCTGAGCTACGCCAAGCGCGAGGCGATCGTGAAATCCTATGCCGGGAAGGCCGGCTTTGCCGCCGAACAGCTGCTAAAGCGCGCCTGATCAGCCGAACTGACGCCGCTTTCGCATGGCGTCGAGCGAAATCGGCGCGACCGGCTGGCACTCCCCCGGCGTCAGGAAGGCGACGCCGACATCGTCTCCGCGACGCCAGCATTGCCGGACGCGGAGGCTCTCGTCCCCGCTGGCGATATCGATCTCGAATGTTCTCGGCAGCGCGATCCAGTCGCTCATGCGGACCAGCGCGCCGGTGTCCGACCAGTTGCGCAGGGTGCAGTCGAGCACCGACTGACGGCCGTTGAAGACGACGCTCGCGCCACGATGGACCCGGCTGCGCGGCGTTTGACGACGTTCAAGTGTCATGGCGCGGTTCCCTTCGCGGACGAGCCAGATATCGCCGGCTCGTGATCGCTTCCAAAAGTCGAGAGCATTGCGCGAACAGCTGCTGAAACGCGCCTGATCCGGTTCAGCCGGCTTCGGTGAGCTGGCGGATGCGGCTCTTGAGGCGGGCATTGTCCTGCTCGTACATCTTCAGCCGGCGCGCCATGTCGAGCGGCACCACACCCTGGCCTTCGGGCTGCGCCTCGAAGGCGATGCCGATGCGCCCGCCATCGCGCCAGCGCACCCGGGCGTTGTAGGAGCGTTGACGCTGGGCAATGTCGAGATCGAACGCGCCGGGCAGCGCCACAGCGTCGGAGAGCAGGAGCAGTGCGCCCTCGTCGGACAGGTTGCGGACGAGGCAATCCAGCGTCGAGCGCCGCTGGTTGAAGCAGACCGTGCCGCCCAGCAGGGTGCGCAGGCGCGGGTTCTTCCGGCGTTCCGTGGTCGTCATCGCAGGCTCTGATCCAGTCGCGTCGTCGTTGCGTATTGCAACCTGGACGCGATTATGGCGGAAGCCGCAACGAGGCGCAGCCTTAAGCTTTGCTTAACCTTAACGGAGCGCCTTTCGGGCGTTTCCGGACAGCGGTTGAGCTTCGATCTCGTGTTCCGGCGATGCCCAGGCATCATGACGTAGCTTCGGCGGGGCGCTGCCGCGTTTCGTTGGATCGGCGGTCGCGATGATGACGCAGAGTTGGTTCCGGTGCGTGCCGGATTCCGCATTGAGATCACCCCACGGCAACAATGCATTATTGTCGAAAGGCTTTTTATGGCGTGTTACGTCACTCTTAGCGGCAGTTCGATTTGGAGATGGGCAATGAAGATTTGGCTGGTGATCGGTGCGCTTCTTGGCGGCGCCGCTATAGCGCAGGCGCAGACCCCCGGTGATTGGGTGCTCGCACGCTTCAAGAACGGCAATTACTGGTTTCCAGGCGTCCTCCAGAGCGTTTCAGGCGATCGTCTCACAATTCAATATGATGATGGTGATCGCGAAACGCTCCCGCTCGCCAGCGTGCGTCCTTACAACTGGACGATCGGCAGCCGCGTCGAGTGCAACTTCAAGGGCGGCGGCAAGTGGTTTCCGGGCAAGATCACCTCTCTGGGCGGGACCGCGCTCGCGATCGATTATGACGATGGCGACAAGGAGCGCACCAAGACGGGGCTTTGCCGCTCAAGCTGAGGGCTTTCCTGAGCGTTTTTCACACGGCTTGAAGCGTCATTGCGAGGCGGCGCAGCCGGCGAAGCAATCCAGGGGCCTCACGCACTCCCCCTGGATTGCTTCGCTGCGCTCGCGATGACGGCTCGAGGTCAATGGACAAGCTGCTGACCTCGGTCCCGCCGCCGCTCACGCGCCTTCGGGCGGCGGCGGCAGGAAGTCGATCTCGTATTTCGCCGCCAAGGCCACGACCTCGGCCGGGTTCTGCTGCGGCATCGAATGGATCGCCCAGAACAGGTCGTAGAGTCGCCCGGTCGGCGCGACCCAGAACAGGCATTTCACCATCGCCTCGCTTTTGTTGAACAGCCCGTGCGGGACATTGCGCGGCAGGCGGATCAGGTCGCCGGCGGTGGCGAAGCTCTCCTGTCCGTCGAGCACGAGGTCGAGCCGGCCTTCGAGCAGATAGATGAACTCGTCCTGGGTCGGGTGGATATGGGGCGGCACGAAGGTGCCGGGCGGGAAGGTGGCATGCCAGGAGAACGAATCCTCGCTCAGCGTCTTGGGCACATAGGTCTGGCCCAGGATGTTCCACGAGATGGCATCGATGCCTTCATTGGCCTTGGTCACGCCGGCGGTCAGCGGTTTCATCGGGTGGTTCTCCTCTTCTGTCCTGATTCTGGCGGCCTAATTCTAAAACGCGATGTCATCCCGGGCGACCGAAGGGAGACCCGGGATCCATTCCTGACCCGTTCCGGAATGG
This sequence comes from Allobosea sp. OK403, assembly GCF_900113835.1. Taxonomy (GTDB): domain Bacteria; phylum Pseudomonadota; class Alphaproteobacteria; order Rhizobiales; family Beijerinckiaceae; genus Allobosea. The sequence goes on from NZ_FOQV01000011.1 coordinate 65,785, forward strand.
ATCCCGGCTCTGCGCTTCGCTTCGGCCGGGATGACGGCGAGGATACGCATCGCAAACCATGCCCGCAGTCACATCATCTCTCAAAAATGCAGGAAGCGGTCCTTGACCGCGCTGTCGCTGCGCAGCTCGTCGCTCGAGCCGCGCCAGACGATGCGGCCCTTTTCCAGCACGACATGCCGGTCGGCGAATTTCGCTAGCGCGTCGACATTCTTGTCGATCACCAGAATGGATTCGCCCTCGGCCTTCAGCGCCGTCAGGCAGGACCAGATCTCCTGCCGAATGATCGGGGCGAGGCCCTCGGTCGCCTCGTCCAAGATGATCAGTTTGGGGTTGGTCATCAATGCCCGGCCGATCGCCAGCATCTGCTGCTCGCCGCCCGAAAGCTGGTTGCCGCGATTGGCGCGGCGCTCCCTGAGGCGTGGGAAGAAATCATAGATCCGCCCGATGTCCCAGCGCGCCTTGCCGAAGCGACTGGCTGCGGTGGCGATCAGGTTCTCCTCGACCGAGAGCGTCGGGAAGATCTGGCGGCCTTCCGGCACCAGCCCGATGCCGGCCTGCGCGATCCTGAACGGGGCGGCGCCGGTGAGGTCGCGGCCGGCCACGCTGATCCGCCCGGCCTTTGGCGGGATCAGGCCCATGATCGCGCGGATCGTCGTGGTCTTGCCCATGCCGTTGCGGCCGAGCAGGGTCACCACCTCGCCTTCGCCGATGGTGAGGTCGATCCCGAACAGGATCTGCGCCTCGCCATAGCCGGCATCCAGCGCTTCCACGATCAGCATGGCGCGGCGGCCCCTTCTGTCATTCCGGGGCGGCCCGCAGGGCCGAACCCGGAGCCCACGACCGGGTTCGGCGATCCGAAGGCGTCATGACGGGCGTACCCAGTCGTGGGTTCCGGGCTCATGCCTTCGGCATGCCCCGGAATGACAGGGGAGGGTCTGCGCGTCACCATCACCCCTCCTCGCCGAGATAGGCTTCGCGCACGGCGGGGTCGGCCCGCACCGTCGCCGGGTCGCCCGAGGCGATGACGCGGCCATAGACCAGCACGCTGACGGTGTCAGCGAGCGCGAACACGGCCTCCATGTCGTGCTCGACCAGGAGCATGGCGTAGCGCCCCTTGAGGCTCGCGAGCAACGAGATCAGGCGCTCGCCTTCCTCGCGGCCGACGCCGGCCAGCGGCTCGTCGAGTAGGATCGCGGCGGGCTCCAGCGTCAGCGCCATCGCGATCTCGAGCGCACGCTTTTCGCCATGGGAGAGGCGGCCGGCCAGCACATGGGCGCGCTCGGTGAGCCCGACGGCCTCGATCGCCACCCAGGCGGGCCGGTTCAGCGCCTCGTCGCGCGCCGCGTTGCGGAAGAGCGCAAGCGGGTGGCTGGCGCGCGCCTGCACGCTGAGCGCGACATTCTCCAGCACCGAGAGCGAGGCGATGGTCGAGGTGATCTGGAAGGTCCGGGCGAGGCCGGCGCGCGCCCGCTTCTCGGGCGTGAAGCCGGTGATCTCGGCGCCGCGAAAGCGGATGCTGCCGGCATCGGGCCGCAGCATGCCGGAAATCTGGTGGACGAGCGTGGTCTTGCCGGCGCCGTTGGGGCCGATCAGCGCGTGTAGTTCCCCGGGCGCGAGCGCAAGGTCGACCCCGTCGGTGACCTTGAGTGCCCCGAAGGCCTTCCTGACGCCGCTGAGCGCAAGCACCGGCTCAGTCATCGCGCCCGCCCCCAAATTTGCTTGCAAGCTTGCCGATGATGCCGACAAGGCCGCCGCGTGTGAACAGCACGAAGAGCACGATCAAGGGGCCGAAGATCACCCGCCAATGCTCGGTCCAGCTGGACAGCACGTCCTCGGCAAAGAGATAGGCCAGCGCCCCGATGATCGCGCCGTGCAAGCTGCCGACGCCGCCGAGCACCACCATGAAGATCAGCTCACCCGAGCGCTGCCAGGAGATGAAGGCGGGGCTGACGAAATCGGTCTGGTTGGCGAGGAGGAAGCCGGAGAGGCCCGCGATCATGCCCGAGATGACATAGGCGATCAGGCGGATCCGGCCGACATCGTAGCCGGTCACGGTGACCCGCGTCGCGTTCTCGCGTGCGGCGCGCAAGGCCCGGCCGAAGCGCGAGGCGACGATGGTGCTGATCAGCGCGTAGCAACCGGCGAGTGTCGTCAGCGTGACGTAGAAGAAGGATGTCCGGTTGGCGAAGAGCTTGAAGCCGGCGAGCGTGCTGCGCTCATAGAGCGTCAGTCCGTCATCGCCGCCATAGGCCGAGAGCGCCTGCGCCAGGAAATAGGCCATCTGGCCGAAGGCGAGCGTGATCATGATGAAGGCGACGCCGCGGGTCCGCAGCGAGACGGCGCCGGTGATCGCCGCAAAAAGCGCGCAGGCCGCGAGGATGACCGGCAGGATCAGCAGCGCCTCGCTGCGGCCCTCGGTGATCATGATCCCGGTGGCATAGGCGCCGATGCCGATGAAGGCGGCGTGGCCGAAGGAGACCAGCCCGCCGACGCCGAGGATGAGATCGAGCGAGAGCGCGGCGATGGCGAAGATCATCGCGCGCGTCACCAGCGTCAGCCAATGCGCGGGCAGGCCGAGCGAGACCGCAAGCGGCATGGCGGCCAGCGCCAGGAACAGCACGATGGCGACGACCGGCCGCCGGCGCGGCGGCGTGGCGGGCAGGGCAGCCTCGGCAAGGGTGGGCCGGATGGTGGCGAATTCGGCGCTCATGAGCGGCCCTTGGCCGGCAGCAGGCCCTCGGGCCGCACGAACAGCACGATCGCCATGACGAGATAGATCAGCATCGAGGAGAGCGCCGCTCCCGTAGCCCTTGCCGAGGGTGCGCTCATGAACAGGCGCAGCAGGTCGTTCATGAAGGAGCGGCCGAGCGTGTCGACGAGGCCGACGATCAAGGCGCCCACGAACGCCCCACGGATCGAGCCGATGCCGCCGACCACGATGACGACGAAGGCGAGGATCAGCACGGTATCGCCCATGCCGGGTTCGACCGAGAGGATGGGGGCCGCCATCGCGCCGGCAAAACCCGCGAGCATGGTCCCGAAGGCGAAGACGATCATGAACAGCTTGCGGATGTCGACGCCGAGCGCCGAGACCATCGAGGCGTTGGAGGCGCCGGCGCGCAGCAGCATGCCGGTGCGCGTCTTCTCGACGATGAACCAGAGCAACCCGCCGACCGCGAGCCCCGAGCCGATCAAGGCGAAGCGATAGACGGGGTAGAGGATGCCATCCATCAGCCTGATCGAACCGGTCAGGAATTCCGGCACCGGCACGGAGAGCGGGGCCGCACCCCAGAGCATCTTGACGCCCTGGTTCAGCAGCAGGATCAGCCCGAAGGTGGCGAGCACCTGGTCGAGATGGTCCCGCTCATAGAGATGGCGGAAGACCAGGAATTCGAGCGCGAGCCCGATCAGCAGCGCTGCCGCCAGCGCCAGCGCCAGGCCGAGCACGAAGCTGCCGGTGAGCCCGACGAAGGTCACGGCGAGATAGGCGCCGAGCATGTACTGCACGCCATGCGCCAGGTTGATGAAATCCATCACCCCGAAGACGAGCGTCAGCCCCGCCGCGACCAGGAACAGCAGGATGCCGAACTGGAGCCCGTTGAGGATCTGGACGATGAGGAGGCTGGTGGTCATGGGTAAGCCGCGACGATGCCGGAAGGGCGCGGGGAACCCTCTCCCGGAGGGAGAGGGCAGGGTGAGGGGTCGGCCGTTGGACCAGTCGGGTGGCCGTTGCCGTCATTGCGAGCGTAGCGAAGCAATCCAGGATGTCTCACGCTGCGGCTCTGGATTGCTTCGCTACGCTCGCAATGACGATGGAAGGGCCGGAGGGCGCGGCTATAGCGTCTAACGGCCGACCCCTCACCCCCAACCCCTCTCCCTACGGGAGAGGGGAGTCCGCGCGGAGCCTCATTTAAGCGCGCAATCCTTGGCATGCGGGTCGGCATAGTCCGTGAACACCTTCTGGGCGATCTCGGTCTGGAACTTGCCGTCCGGGCGCTTGGCGACCTTGACCAGGTAGAAGTCCTGGATCGGGTAGCCATTGGTGTTGAACTTGAACTTGCCGCGCAGCGAGGTGAAGTCGGCCTTCTTGATCGCGGCGCGCAGCTTGTCCTTGTCGGCGGTGCCCCCAGTCGCCTTGACGGCGGAGTCGATCAGCAGCGCGGCGTCATAGGCCTGCTGGGCATAGGAGCCCGGCACGATCTTGTAGGCCGCCTCATAGGCGCTGACGAAGGCCTTGGTCTGCGGATTGTCCATGTTCGGCGCCCAGGTCATGCCGCCGAACAGGCCGACCGCCGCGTCCTGCTGCGCCGGCAGCGTCGATTCATCGACGGTGAAGGCCGAGAGGAACGGGATCTTGCCCTGGAGGCCGGCCTGCGACCACTGCTTGACGAAGTTGACGCCGAGGCCGCCCGGCAGGAAGGCGAAGACGACATCGGGCTTGGTCGAGGCGATCTTGGCGAGGTCGGAGGCGAAGTCCATCGAGGTCAGGGGCGCATAGACCTCGTCGACGATCTCGCCCTTGAAGTAGTTCTTGAAGCCGGCGAGCGAGTCCTTACCGGCTTGGTAGTTCGGCGCGATGATATAGGCGCGCTTGTAGCCTTGGTCCTGCGCGTATTTGCCGAGCACTTCGTGGACCTGGTCGTTCTGGTAGGAGGTCACGAAGAAGTTCTGGTTGCAGGCCTTGCCGGCCATGGTCGAGGGGCCGGCATTGGGGCTGATCAGGAAGGCGCCGGAATCGAGCACGGGCTTGGCGATGGCGCCGAGGATGTTCGAGAACACCGGGCCGACGACGAAATCGACCTTGCCGCTGTCGACGAAGGCCTTGACCTTGCCGACCGCGACATCGGGCTTCAATTCGTCGTCGATGACGGTGATCTGCACCGGCAAACCGCCGAGCTTGCCGCCCTTCTGGTCGACCGCGAGCTGGAAGCCGTCGCGGACCTGCTGGCCGAGCGCGGCCGCGGGGCCGGTCAGCACGCTGACCACGCCGATCTTGATCGGCTCCTGCGCCTGGGCGCTGGCCGCACCGAGCGCGAGCAGGCCGACGCCGAGCGAGAACGCGAATTTGAGTGTCATGTCCGATGTCCTCCCGGGACGAACGAGAAAGCGACGGCGCGGCAGGGGACCCTCACCCTCTCCACCGCGCGACGAAGGCATATTGTTTCAAGCTTAAAATATCTGCAAGGGGCTCAAGGCGAAGAATTTTTGGGGGGCCGCCTCAGTGTCATTCCGGGGCGGCCCGCAGGGCCGAACCCGGAACCCACGACTGGGCGCGCTTTGTCCTCCAGCGTCATTCCTGCCCTTGTGGCGAGAATCCACGTCTTGAACACGGCACCTGCCGAAGGAAGACTTGGGCAGGAAGGAAGACTTGGATGGTCGGCACAAGGCCGACCATGACGGGTTTTCCGTCTCACCGGTCGTGGGTTCCGGGTTCTTCGCTCACGCAAAGCCCCGGAAAGACAAGCGTTACGCCTGCACGCCGTCGACATACCAGTCCATCTTGGAGAGCATCTCGTCGGAGGCCTTCTCGCCGGCCTTGACCCGGACCTCGCCCTTGAGATCCTTCAATTCGCCGGAGAAGGGGTGGAGCGTGCCCGCGACGATGCCCTTCTGGACCTCGTCGGCCGCCGCACGGGCGGCGGGCGTCACCGCGTCGTTATAGGGCGCGAGCTTGACGAAGCCGTCCTTGATGCCGCCCCAGACGTCGCCGGATTTCCAGCTGCCGTCCATGACCTCCTTGACGCGCTTGATGTAGTAGCCCGACCAGTCGTCGACGATCGCCGAGAGATGCGCCTTGGGCGCGAAGGCCTTCATGTCCGAGGCTTGGCCGAAGGCGAAGACGCCGCGCTGCTCGGCCGCCTGCAGGGCTGCAGCCGAGTCGGTGTGCTGGGTGATCATGTCGGCACCCTGGTCGATCAGTGCCTTGGCCGCGTCGGCCTCCTTGGCGGGGTCGTACCAGGTCGAGGCCCAGATCACCTTGGTCTTGAAGTTCGGGTTCACCTTGCGGGCGGCCAGCGTGAAAGCGTTAATGCCCATCACCACTTCCGGAATCGGGAAGGAGGCGATGTAGCCGGCCTGGCCGGTCTTCGACATATGCCCGGCGATGGTGCCGATCACGGCCCGGCCCTCATAGAAGCGGGCGTTGTAGGTCGCGACGTTCTCGGCGCGCTGATAGCCGGTCGCATGCTCGAAATGGATCTTCGGGAACTGCTTGGCCACCTGGATCGTCGGATTCATGAAGCCGAATGAGGTGGTGAAGATGATCCGGTTGCCGGCCTGAGCGAGCTGGCGGATGGCGCGCGCGGCGTCGGGCCCCTCGGCGACGTTCTCGATGAAGCTGGTCTTGATCTTGTCGCCGAACTCCTTCTCCAGCGCCTTGCGGCCCTGGTCATGCGTCCAGGTCCAGCCATGGTCGCCGACTGGCCCGACATAGATGAAGCCGACGCCGAGCGGGGCCTGCGCCAAAGCTTGCCCGCCGATCAGCGGCAGGGTCGCAGCAGCGGCGCCCGCGCCGAAATTGAACCTGCGGCGCGTGATGATGGAGGTCATGATGTGGTCTCCCCGTTTATGGTTTGCGGCGTCACGACGCCGAGAATGGCTTGCCGAGGCAGGCCGGCGCATCGAGCCGGCCGGTCTTTCGTCCTAGCGACATCATGGTCAGAACGGCAATTGTCGCAAGGTAGGGGGCCATCGCCAGAAGCTCCGGCGCGAGCCAGGTGATTCCGGCCGCCTTGGCCTGCAATTCGAGCGTCATCACCGCTCCGAACAGATAGGCCCCCAGCAGCAATCGTCCGGGCCGCCAGGCGGCGAAGACGACGAGCGCGAGCGCGATCCAGCCGCGCCCTGCGGTCAGGCGGTCGGCCCACATCGGCGTTAATGCCAGCGAGAAATAGGCTCCGCCGAGGCCGGCGAGTGCTCCCCCGAAGGCGATCGCGCCATAGCGGATGGCGATGACGGGGTAGCCGATGGCATGGGCCGAGGCGTCGTTCTCGCCGACGGCGCGCAGGACCAGCCCAGGCCGCGTCTTGCGCAGGAACAGGCTGACCGCCAGCACCAGCGCAAGCGAGAGATAGACGACGATGTCGTGGCCGAAGACGGCGCGCAGGAGTGGATGGCCCGCGAGCGCCTCGGGAAAGACCGGCCCCAGCCGCGTGATGGTGCGCCCGACGAAGCCCGCCCCGATCAGCGAGGAGGCGCCGATGCCGAAGATCGTCAGCGCCAGCCCCGTCGCGACCTGGTTGGCGGTGAGGGAGAGCGTCAGCACGGCGAAGATCATGGCGGTGGCGACGCCAGCAGCGAGCGCTGCGATGAGACCCAGCGTCGTGCTGCCGCTGCTATAGGCGACGGCGAAGCCCGCCACCGCGCCGGTGAGCATCATGCCCTCGACGCCGAGATTGAGCACGCCCGCCTTCTCGACGACGAGCTCTCCCAGCGCCGCCAGCAGGATCGGCGTCGAGGCGGCGACGAGGGTCATCAGGATCGAGATAAGGATGGCGGAGGTCATGGCGAACTGCAGGTCTTAACGAATGGGCGCGGGGAACCCCTCTCCCGGATGGGAGAGGGGCAGGGGTGAGGGTGTGCGCGAAAACACCTGAGCGCGACGATCACAGCCGGTGCTGCGGATATCGCCTGCCTCATTCGATGAGGGCGGGCCCTCACCCCTACCCCTCTCCCATCCGGGAGAGGGGATCCCGCGCCCATCCGTCTCGCCCAGTCGTGGGTTCCGGGTTCGGCCCTGCGCGAAGCCCCGGAATGACAGAGGTTGGCGGGAGCACGCATACTCATACCGCCCGCACCTTCCAGCTGATCCGGTAGCGCACCAGCACGTCGGTCGCCAGCAGCATGAACAGCAGCAGCGCCTGGAACATGCCGGTCGCGGCTTGCGGCAGCTTGACGGTCGTCTGCGCGATCTCGCCGCCGACATAGGTCGCCGCCAGCACGATGCCGCCAAAGACGATGCCGAGCGGGTTCAGCCGGCCCAGGAACGCGACGATGATCGCGGTGAAGCCGTATCCGGTCGGGAATTGCGGGGTGAGCTGGCCGAAGGGCCCGGCCGCCTCGAAGAGGCCGGCAAGGCCGGCAAGCCCGCCACCCGCCAGCAGCGTCGCCCAGGTCACCGTGTCCGAGCTGAAGCCGCCATGGCGCGCAGCGGCTGGTGCGAGGCCCACGACCTTCACCGCATAGCCCGCTGTCGTCTTTTCCATGACCAGCCAGGCGATGACGGCGATGACCAGCGCGAGCGGGATGCCGAGATGAATGAGCGAGCCTTCCGCCAGCACGGGCAGCGTCTGGTCGGGCGTGAACATCCGCGTCTGCGGGAAGTTGAAGCCGTCCGGATCCTTCCAGGGCCCGCGTACGAGGTAATACAGGCCCTGCACCGCGACATAGGTCAGCATCAGGCTGGTCAGGATCTCGCTGACCTGGAGTTTCACGCGCAGGAAGGCGGGGATCGCGGCCCAGGCCATGCCGCCAAGGATGCCGGCGAGCGCCATGGCCGGCAGGATCCACCATCCCGTCATGTCATAGGTCGCCAGCGCCACGCCGGTGCCGGCGATCGCGCCCATGATGTATTGCCCCTCCGCCCCGATATTCCAGACATTGGCGCGGAAGCCGATGGCAAGCCCCAGCGCGATCATGACGAGCGGCGCCGCCTTGACGCCGAGATCGGGCCAGCGCTGCGGCTCCAGGAACGGCGTCAGGAAGATGTCGCGCACGGCGTGGAAACCGTCATAGCCCATGGCGGTGAAGACGATCATGCCGATCAGCATGGTGAGCAGGACCGCGATCAGCGGGCTCGCATAGAGCATGAGCGAGCTTGGCTCGCGGCGGCGGCGCCATTCAAGCATGGGTTGCTCCCGTGCTTTCGCCGGCGCCATGCACGCCGCCCATCATCAGGCCGATCTCGTCGATGCCGAGGCTCGCAATGGCGCGCGGGGCGGACAGCCTGCCTTCATTGAGAACGCAAAGCCGGTCGGCGAGTTCGAGCAGTTCATCGAGGTCCTGCGAGATCACCACCACGGCCGAGCCCTTGGCGGCGAGGTCGACCAGCTCCTGCCGGATCGCGGCGGCAGCACCCGCATCGACACCCCAGGTCGGTTGCGAGACCACGAGCACGGCCGGCTGCTGGCCGATCTCGCGACCCATGATGAATTTCTGCAGGTTCCCGCCCGAGAGCGAGCGCGCCAGCGCGCCGGGGCCGGTGGTGCGCACGTCGAAGCGCTGGATCACGCTCTGGGCGAAGCGCAGCACGTCGCCGCGCGCGACGAAACCGAGCGGGGCGAGCGGCAGGCGGTGGCGTGCGGTCAGGATGCTGTTGTCGGCGAGCGAGAAATCCGGCACGGCGGCATGGCCGTTGCGTTCCTCGGGCACGCAGGCGAGGCCGGCCGCTCGGCGCTGCCCGGCGCCATGCAGTCCGATCGGCCGGCCGTCGAGCAGGATCGCGTCGGGGCTGGAGGCCAATCGCTCGCCCGAGAGCGCCGTGAGCAACTCCGACTGTCCGTTCCCGGCGACGCCGGCGATGCCGAGGATCTCGCCGGCGCGCGCATCGAAGGAGACCGCTTCGAGATCGGTGCCGAAGGGCGGCTCGCCCGCCAGCGACAGATCCTGGACGCTGAGCCGGACAGCGCCCGCGCCGGCGCCGGGCTTGTGCTCGATCTGGCGCAATTCCGCGCCGATCATCAGCTCGGCCATGCGCTTGGTGCTTTCGAGCTTGGGGTCGCAGGTCGCCACGACCCGGCCGCCGCGCAGGATCGTCGCCGCCTCGCAGAGCGCTTTGATCTCATGCAGCTTGTGCGAGATGTAGAGGATCGCGCAGCCCTCGGAAGCGATCTGGCGCAAGGTCTCGAACAAGCGCTCGACCTCCTGGGGCGTCAGCACCGAGGTCGGCTCGTCCATGATCAGCAGCTTCGGCTTCTGCAGCAGGCAGCGCACGATCTCGATGCGCTGGCGCTCGCCGACCGAGAGCGTATGCACCGCGCGCTCGGGGTCGAGCGGCAGCGAGTAACTGTCGAGGATCGCGGCGACGCGGGCCTTCAGCACCTCGCGATCGACCGCCTCGTCCAGGCCGAGCGCGATGTTCTCGATCACCGTCATCGCGTCGAACAGCGAGAAATGCTGGAACACCATGCCGATGCCGAGCCGGCGCGCGGCCTTGGGGGAGGGGATCGAGACGGTCTCGCCGTCCCAGCTGATCGTGCCCTCATCGGCATGCTGGACGCCGTAGATGATCTTGACCAGCGTCGATTTGCCGGCGCCGTTCTCGCCGAGCAGCGCGTGGATCTCGCCGGGGCGGACGCTGAGGCTGATATCCTCATTCGCTTTCACGCCGGGAAAGCTCTTGGAGATATGGGCAAGCGCCAGCCGCGGCGGCACCTCCTGCTCACGCGGCTGGTTCATGTCTGGCCCGTCTCCCCTTCGCCGGCTGCCGGTGGCCAAGCAAGCAACGCACCAGCTCGGCCGCCGTCAAGGCTGCGATCACCTCCGGGCGCTTATCGTCCACATCCGCGCCGCCGATCGGGCAGGTGAGGTGGGAGAGTGTCTCGCGCCGCCCGCCCGAGCGCAGGAAGCTGGACTCGAAACGCGCCCGCTTCGTCGCCGAGCCGATCATGCCGACATAAGACCCGTCGCTGCGTGCCAGCGCCGCTTCCGTCAGGCGGTAATCCAGCGCGTGGCTATGGGTCAGGATCACGAAGGCGCAGTCGGGCCTGGCCGCCTCGATCGCCGTGACGGGATCGGCCATTCTGATGCAGGTGATCGCAGGCGGCAGGCCGTCCATGACGCCGTCGCGGTCGTCGATCAGCATTGTAGCGAGCGGCAGGGGGGCGAGGGCATGCGCAAGCGCCCGGCCGGTATGGCCGGCGCCGAACAGGAGGACGCAGGGCCGCAGAACCGCGTCGGCCTTCTCGCTGGCAGTGAGCCTGGCGAGATCGGCCGCCGTCGCACGCTTCAGCGCGACCCGCACCCGCCCGCCGCAGCATTGGCCCATTTGCGGGCCGAGCGGGATGTCGAGTGCGCGCTGCGCTGCGCCCTCGGTCAGCATCTCGCGCGCGATGTCGATGCAGTGGAATTCGAGCTGGCCGCCGCCGATGGTACCGGCGGTGGCGTGGGCGCTGACCGCCATGGTGGCGCCGGCCTCGCGCGGGGTTGAGCCCTCGGCGGCTTCGATCTGCACCAGCACGACGCCTTCATGCAGGTGCGCATTGAGGAAGGTGGAGAGGGTCATATCGCACCCTCCATCCTGGCGACGGCGAGGCGCGGGGAACCCCTCTCCTGTAAGGAGAGGGGCAGGGGTGAGGTGTAGGCCCCTGGACCAGTGGGGTGGTTGCCCGACAGCGATACGGCGGTCAGGCCGCGGCCAAAGCGTCCAATGGCCGACCCCTCACCCTGCCCTCTCCCTACGGGAGAGGGTTCCCCGCGCATGGATCGGCAAGTGGTCGGCGTCATATCCCGCCCTCCGCCTTGACCCGCTCCACCGCCGCCAGCACGCGCTCGGGCGTCGCCGGCGCATCGAGCCTCGGACAGACACGATGCCCTCCGACGCTCGCCACCGCATCGGACAGCGCGTGCAGCACCGAGATCGCCAGCATCAGCGGCGGCTCGCCCACCGCCTTGGAGCGGTGGATCGTCGGCTCGCGATTGGGCGCGTTGTCCAGAAGATCGACATTGAAGATGCGCGGCCGGTCCGACGCCACGGGGATCTTGTAGGTCGAGGGCGCATGGGTCTTGAGCCGGCCCTTTTCGTCCCAGACCAGCTCCTCCGTAGTGAGCCAGCCCATGCCCTGGATGAAGCCGCCCTCGATCTGGCCCTTGTCGATCGCCGGGTTCAGCGATGTCCCGCAATCATGCAGGATGTCGACCCGCTCGACCTTGTATTCGCCGGTCAGCGTGTCGATCGCGACCTCGGCGGCCGCCGCGCCATAGGCGAAGTAATAGAACGGGTGGCCGCGCCCGGCCTTGCGGTCCCAATGGATTTTTGGCGTCGCGTAGAAGCCGGTGGCGGAGAGCTGGACTCGGGCCATATAGGCGGCCTGGACGAGCTCGGCGAAGGCGATCTCGCGCGCGCCGATCTGCACGCGGCCGGGCAGGAACGCGATGGCCGCGGGCTCCTCCTGCCAATGCTTGGCCACAAAGGCGATAAGCCGCGCCTTGATCGTCTCGCAGGCGTCGAGCGCCGCCATGCCGTTGAGGTCGGAGCCCGAGGAGGCGGCGGTGGCGGAGGTGTTGGGCACCTTGCCGGTCGTGGTCGCGGTGATCTTGATCTGGTCCAGTCCGATGCCGAAGGCATGGCCCACGACCTGCGCCACCTTCACATGCAGCCCCTGGCCCATTTCGGTGCCGCCATGGTTCAGCATGACGGTGCCGTCAGTATAGATATGCACCAGCGCGCCGGCCTGATTGTACCAGGTCGCGGTGAAGGAGATGCCGAATTTGACGGGGGTCAGGGCGAGGCCGCGCTTGATGATGGGGCTTGCCGCATTGAAGGCGCGGATCGCCTCCTGCCGTGCCTTGTAGTCGCAGCGCCGTTCGAGCTCCGCGATGACTTCGCCGCCGATCATGTCCTCGACGGTCTGGTGATAGGGCGTGATGTCCCGGCCAGGCCCTTCATTGGAGGAACTGCCGCCATAGAGATTGCGTCGGCGCACTTCCAGCGGGTCGAGCCCGGTCGCGAAGGCGACCTCCTCGATGAAACGCTCGGCCCCGACCATGCCTTGCGGCCCGCCGAAGCCGCGGAAGGCGGTGTTCGAGACGGTGTTGGTGCGCAAGGGCTCGGAGCGGGCGCGGACCGCCGGGTAGAAATAGCAATTATCCATGTGGAACAGCGCCCGGTCGGTCACCGGGCCCGACAGGTCCGCGTTCCAGCCGCAGCGCGCGGCATAGACCGTGTCGACCGCCAGGATATGGCCGTCATCGTCGAAGCCGATCTCGTAATCGCAGACGAAATCATGGCGCTTGCCGGTGATGACCATATCGTCGTCGCGGTCGGGCCTGAGCTTCACCGGCCGCCTGAGCTTGCGGGCAGCGAGCGCGGCGACGCAGGCGAAGAGATTGGCCTGCGTCTCCTTGCCGCCAAAGCCGCCGCCCATGCGCCGGATCTCGACGGTGACCGCATGCGAGCCGACGCCGAGCACCTGCGCGACCATGTGCTGGACTTCGCTGGGGTGCTGCGTCGAGGAGGCGACGAACATGTCCTCGTCTTCGCCGGGAATGGCGAGCGCGATCTGGCTTTCCAGGTAGAAATGATCCTGCCCGCCGATCGCCACCGAGCCCTTCAGGCGGCGCGGGCTCGCGGCAAGCGCGCCTGCGACATCGCCGCGTTCGAGCTTGAGCGGGTCGGTGACGAGCTCTCCGCCATGGGCGCGGGCGGCGGCGACGTCGAGGAGCGGCGCGGTCTCCTGATACTCCGCCTTGGCGAGCAGGGCGGCGCGCCGCGCCTGATCGCGCGTTTCGGCGACGACTGCGAAAAGCGGCTGGCCGTGATGCAGCACCATATCCGTCGCGAAGACCGGCTCGTCATGGCGATGCGTCGAGGAGATGTCGTTCTGGCCCGGAATATCCGTGGCCGTCAGCACGCAGAGTACGCCGGGCGCGGCGCGGACGGGCTCCAGATCGAGCGCGATCAATCGGCCATGGGCGATCTCGCTCAGGCCGAGGCAGGCATGGACCAGGCCGGCGGGCTCGGGGATGTCGTCGATATAAACAGCCTCGCCGGCGACATGCTTGCTGGCGGAATCATGCGGCCGTGCCGCGCCGGCCGGCCCGGTCGCGCTCTCGGGATCGAGCCGCTTGCGCGCGTCAGCCATGGTCGGCCTCCGCCAAGAGCCCGGCGACGCGTGTGGCCGTCCCGGTTTGCGTCGTCTCGATCAGGAATCGCCGCAGCAGATTGCCGGCAACCTTGAGGCGGTATCCCGCCGAAGCGCGCATGTCGCTGAGCGGCTGGAAATCGTTCGCCAAGGCGGAGATGGCGTCAGAGACAGCCATCTCGTCCCATGTGCGCCCCGTCAGCGCAGCCTCGGCGGCCTTCGCGCGCTTGGGGATGCCGGCCATGGCGCCATAGGCGAGGCGCGCTTGGCTGATCCGCCCAGTGGCGTCGCGCTGCAGGAAGAAGGCGCCGCAGACGGCCGAGATGTCCTCGTCGAAGCGTTTCGAGATCTTGGAGACGTGGAAGAGTGCGTCTGTCGGCAGCTTCGGCACCAGGACCGCCTCGACGAACTCGCCCGGCCGCCGATCCTGCTTGCGGTAATCGAGGAAGAAGTCTTCGAGAGGGATGGTGCGGCGCTGGAGTGCTCCTGTCTCCTCCGTCATCGCGAGCGTAGCGAAGCGATCCAGGGGGGCTCGCTCGACGTCCCCCTGGATTGCTTCGTCGCTGCGCTCCTCGCAATGACGGCGCGCCAGCACCAGCCGCGCGCCGAGCGCGATCAGCGCCGGCGGCAGGTCGCCGATCGGCGAGCCATTGGCGATGTTGCCGCCGATCGTGCCGGCATTGCGGACCTGCTCGCCGCCGAAGCGCCGCATCAATTCGTCGAGCTGCGGCGACAAACCCGCCAGCGCCTTGCGCAGATCGACATGAGTGACCATCGCGCCGATGCGCAGATGGTCTCCCTCATCCGCGATGTCGCGCAGCGCCTCGATCCGGCCGAGCGAGATCACGGGGGAGAGCCGCTGCATGCCCTTGGTCACCCAGAGCCCGACATCGGTCGCGCCGGCGACCAGCGTCGCATCGGGGTGGGTGAGCATGAGTTCGCCGAGGGCGTCGATGCTTGCAGGCGCGTAGAAGCGGCTATCCCTGTTGCCGAGCGCCAGCGTCGCCTGGTCCTGGAGCGCGCCGAGCTTGCTTGCGACCTGCGGCCGGTCCGTCGCGAAACGGTCCTGCGAGCGCTGGCCTGGCCCATACATGCGCTGCGCCGCGGCGATGATCGGTTCATAGCCGGTGCAGCGGCATAGGTTCCCCGCCAGCGCATCCTCGATGCGCGTCACGGCGGGCGCATCCTCGTTCAGCCAGAGCGCGAACAGTGACATCACGAAGCCCGGCGTGCAGAAGCCGCATTGCGAGCCATGGCAGTCGACCAGCGCCTGCTGGACCGGGTGGAGCGCGCCGTCCTCGCCCTTCAGATGCTCCACGGTGAGCAATTGGCAGCCGTCCAGCGTCGGCAGGAAGCGGATGCAGGCGTTGATCGCCTCATAGCGCAAGGCGCCCCGGTCGAGCCGCCCGATGACGACAGTGCAGGCGCCGCAATCACCCTCGGCACAGCCTTCCTTGCTGCCGGTCAGGCGCCGGTCGAGGCGCAGCCAATCGAGCACGGTCAGCGTCGGATCGCAGGATGCGATCTCGACCAGCCTGTCGCCGAGGAGGAAGCGCAAGCGATCACGCATCGGCGCCTCCCACGATCCATGCAATCCCCACGCGGGCCATCCCGGGCGACCGGAGGGAGACCCGGGATCCGTGCCTGAGCCTGTCCCGCTGATGCTCCGGAATGGGTCCCGGATCTCCGCGGAGTTTATCCTTGGGCCGATCGAAGATCGGACCCGAGGGCTGCGTCCGGGACGACGGCGCAGATTTCGGATACGGAAACGGATTGTCGGGCAGCGTTGGGACCCAAATCATGCCCTCAGATTAGGCATGATCGCTGCTTGGCCGAAAGCTTTGATTTGGTGCAGATATGACCTGAATTTGAGCCGGAGCCTCAACCAGTGACCGAAATGAAAGCCATCCGGGCGCTGCGCGGCCGCCTGCTCTGGTTCGTCGACGATCCCGAGACCGCGGGTGACGCCGCCCATCGCTATGTCGAGGACGGGCTGCTGGTCATCTCCAATGGCGTGATCGCGGCTGTGGGCGAGGCCGCCGCGCTGTTGCCGGGGCTGCCGGCCGGGGCGGAGATCACCGACCATCGCCCGCATCTGATCATGCCTGGCTTCATCGACGCGCATCTTCACATGCCGCAGACGCAGGTGATCGCCTCCTATGGCGCGCAATTGATGGAGTGGCTCAACAAATACACCTTCGTCGAGGAGCAGAAATGCGGGCAGCAGGGCCATCCCGAAAAGCTCGCGCGCTTCTTCCTCGATGAATTGCTGGCGAACGGCACGACGACGGCGGTGGTCTATTGCTCGGTCCACCCGCAATCGGTTGAAGCGCTGTTCCTGGAATCCGAGCGCCGCAACACCCGCATGGTCGCTGGCAAGGTGATGATGGACCGCAATGCGCCCGATGCCCTGATCGATACGGCCGGGAGCAGCTATGCCGATTCCAAGGCGCTGATCGCGCGCTGGCACGGCAAGGGCCGGCAACTTTACGCCATTACGCCGCGCTTCGCGATCACCTCGACGCCCGAGCAATTGGCGGCTGCGGGGCGGCTGGCGGCGGAGCATCCCGACTGCCATGTCCAGACCCATATCAACGAGAACCAGGGTGAGATCGCCTTCACCCGCGAATTGTTCCCGGATGCGCCCGACTATGCCGGCGTCTACGAACAATACGGCCTGCTCGGCCCCCGGAGCCTGATGGGCCATTGCATCCACATGACCAAACGCGAATGGCGCGCCTTTGCGCAAGCCCGGGCGGTCGCGGTGTTCTGCCCGACCTCGAACCTCTTCCTGGGCTCGGGGTTGTTCGACTGGGCGCGCGCCAAGCGCGAGGGCGTGCCGGTCGCGGTCGCGACCGATATCGGCGGCGGCACCTCCTATTCGATGCTGCGGACGATGTCGGAGGCCTACAAGGTGCTGCAATTGCAGGGGCAGTCGCTCCAGGCCCTCACGGCGCTTCATGCGATCACGCGCGGCAATGCAGTCGCGCTCAAGCTCGACCATCTGATCGGTTCGCTCGAGCCGGGCCATGAGGCGGATGTCGTGGTGCTCGACCCCGCTGCGACGCGGGCGATGGCGCACCGGCTGGAGACGGCGCGCGATCTCACTGAGGAGCTCTTCGTGCTGGTCACGCTCGGCGACGAGCGCAATGTCGCCGCGACCTATGTGATGGGGGAGCGGGTGACGCCGACGTGACTCCCTCTCCCGAAGGGCTACGGCATTCACACATCTCCATCGGAGCCGATTTCATGTTCGAAAATTGCGTGAACAAGGCCATCTCGATTCCAATTGGAATCGAGATGGCCCGCTGCGGATTCCATTTGGAATCCCCAAAGGGCTCGAAACACGATGTGTGCATGCGGTAGCCCGAAGGGAGAGGGCTGGGGTGAGGGGTCGGCCGTTTGACGCTTTGGCCGTGACCTCACCGCTGCTCCATCGTCATTGCGAGCGCAGCGAAGCAATCCAGGAGGGCTCGCTCTACGTCCCCTGGATTGCTTCGCTGCGCTCGCAATGACGGCAGGGTGTCATGCAACTGGTCGAGGGGGCTACACCTCACTCCTGCCCCCTCTCACTGATCCCGGCCCCGCCCGTATTCAACAAACTCGGAGATTGTTGAACACAGGATGCGCCGGAGCCGTTCTCACCCCAGAACGCCGCCCTTCCTGGCGAAATCGACATAGATCTCGCGCAGGCGCAGCGTCGTCGGGCCCGGCGCGCCGTTATGGATGGTGTGGCCGTCGAGCGAGGTCACCGGCATGACGAAGGCCGTCGCGGAGGTGATGAAGGCCTCCTCGGCGTCGAGCGCCTCCTCAAGGGTGAAGGTCCGCTCCTCGAAGGTGAAGTCGGTCTCGGCCAGGAAGGCGAGCACGGCCTTGCGCGTGATGCCGGGCAGCACCTTGTTGGAGAGCGGGCGCGAGATCAGCGTCTTGCCCTTGACGATCCAGGCGGTTGCCGAGGCGCCCTCGGTGACGACGCCGTTCTCGACCAGCCAGGCATCATTGGCGCCCTGCTCGGCGGCGAATTGCTTGGCCAGCACCTGGCCGAGCAGGCCGACGCTCTTGATGTCACGCCGTTCCCAGCGCAGATCCGGGAAGGTCACGACCTTGATGCCGGTCTTCACGGTCGGCGCATTCACATAATTACGGGCCTGGGTGAACAGCACCAGCGTCGGCTTGATGTCCTTGGGGAAGGCGAAGTCGCGGTCGGCGGCGCCGCGCGTGACCTGCAGATAGACGCCGCCCTCGTCGAGGGCGTTGCGCTTGATCATTTCCTCATGGATCGCGACCAGTTCGGCGCGCGACCAGGGCAGGGGCAGGTTGATCTCGCCGCAGGAGCGCTCGAGCCGGGCCAGATGCGCCTCGCAATCGACGAGCTTGCCGCCGAGCACGGCCGAGACCTCGTAGATGCCGTCGGCGAAGATGAAACCGCGATCGAAGACCGAGATCTTCGCCTCTTCCTCGGGGATGTATTCGCCATTGACGTAGACGATGCGGCTCATGGGGCAGACTCTTGGATCGGAGGGCTTGGGGGATAGCGCTCTTTCCTAGAGCCGGATGATTTCAGATGGAATCACAAAGTGATCCCACCTGAAATCTGAATCCGGCTCTCATCTAAGAGCGAGAGCAGGATCGATTGCGAAAAACCGGTTCCCACTTTTTCGTATCCTGCTCTGGCCGAGGCTTTCCGACTAGGCGAGCCTCAAAGCCGGCTTGCGGATCAGCGCGGCGCGCAACACTGTGCCCGCGCCGCGAGAGTAGGATGCGTTGCAGCTGAGGCGGCCGAGCTGAAGTGAAGGAAGCCCGCATGAACCGTCCCCTCGTCATCGTCCTCGACGACAGCCAGCATGTCGCCCGGCAATGCGCCGACTGGTCCGGGCTGGAGGCCAGGGCCGAAGTTCGTTTCCTGAGCGAGGCTTTCACCAGCGAGGAGGCGGTCGCGGCTGCGCTGGTCGACGCCGAGATCATCATCCCGACGCGCGAGCGCACGGTCTTCGGCGCCTCCTTGATCGGCCGCTTGCCGAAGCTCAGGCTCCTGGCGCTAACGGGCGGACGCGCCCAGACGCTCGATCTCGCCGCCTGCACGGCGGCGGGCGTGATCGTCAGCAACACCGGCGGAAAACATGTCGGCGCGGCAACCGCCGAACTCGCCTTCGCGCTGATCCTCGCCAATGCCCGCAACCTGCCGCAGGCCGATGCGCTGATGCGGGCCGGCGGCTGGCATGAGGGCCTGCCGCTGGGAGATGTCGTCGCCGGCAAGCGGCTCGGCATCGTCGGTCTCGGCAAGCTCGGCCAGCGCGTGGCGCGTTATGCCAAGGCCTTCGACATGGAGGTCGTCGCCTGGAGCCAGAACCTGACCGCTGAGGCCGCCGCAGCGGCAGGCGTAGCCTATGTCGGGAAGGATGAATTGTTCGCGACCTCGGACGTGGTCTCGCTGCATCTCGTCCTGTCCGAGCGCACGCGCGGCATCGTCGGCGGGGCCGAGCTTGCCGCGATGAAGCGCGGCGCCTGCCTGGTGAACACGGCGCGCGGGCCGCTGGTCGACGAGGCCGCCCTGCTGGAGCATCTGCGCAAGGGCGCGATCAAAGCCGCGCTCGACGTCTACGATCAGGAGCCGCTGCCGCGCGAGCACCCGCTGCGGAGCTTGCCCAATGTCGTGCTGACGCCGCATCAGGGCTATTCCGCCGCGCCGGTCCTCGCCGAGTACTATGGCGAGAGCATCGAGAACGCGTTCGCCTTCCTCGCCGGCAAGCCCAGCCGGGTGATGAACCCGGAGGTTTTGGAGGGGCGCGGGGCCTGAAACACCTAGTCCTTGCGAGGAGGCGAAGCCGACGAAGCAATCCAGGGGGCGTCGAGCGCGATGCTGGATTGCTTCGCTCTGCTCGCAATGACGGTTGGTGCAGCCGCTAGCCCTTGATCGAAGCCGCGATCAGCCGGCGCGTGTAATCCTCCTGCGGCGCCTCGAAGATCGCTTCCGTCGGCCCGCTTTCGACGACGCGGCCGTCCTTCATCACCATGATCCAGTCCGCCATGGCGCGGATCACGCCGAGGTCGTGGCTGATGAAGAGATAGGAGAGGGCGTGCCGGGCCTGCATGTCCTTGAGCAGCGCGACGATGCTCTTCTGCACGGTGCGGTCGAGCGCCGAGGTCGGCTCGTCCAGCACGACGAGCTTGGGATGCAGGATCATGGCGCGGGCGATCGCGATGCGCTGGCGCTGGCCGCCTGAGAATTCATGCGGGTAGCGATTGCGCAAGGCGGGCTCGAGCGAGACCTCGGCCAGGGCCTGCGCGGCGCGGATGTCGCGCTCGGCGCGCGTCAGATGAGGCGCATGCACGAGCAGGCCCTCGCTGACGATCTCGCCGACCGTCAGGCGCGGCGAGAGCGAACCGAACGGGTCCTGGAAGACGACCTGAAGGCTGCTGCGCAAGGGCCGCATCGCGGCGCGGTCGAGCGGCGCGAGGGCGCGATCCTCGAAGCGGATCGTGCCAGCCGACGGCACGAGCTTCAGCACCGCCTTGCCGAGCGTCGACTTGCCGGAGCCGGATTCGCCGACGATGCCGATGGTCTGACCGCGCCTGAGCGTCAGGTCGACGCCGTCCACGGCATGGAGCAGGGCGGTCTCGCGCTGCAAGAAGCCGCGCGACAGATCATAGCTGACGCGCAGATCCCGCGCTGCGAGCAGGATGGGCGCATCGTCGCGCGGCGGCGGCTTGCGGCCTTCCGGCTCGGCTGCGAGCAGCATCCGGGTATAGGGATGCGCGGGTGCGCTGATGATCTGCCGCTTCGTTCCGCTCTCGACGACCTCGCCCGCCTTCATCACATAGACGCGCTCGGCATGCTGGCGCACGAGGCCGAGGTCATGGGTGATCAGGATCACGGCCATGCCGAGACGCTGGCGCAGCTCGGCGATCAGCGCCAGGATCTCCGCCTCGATGGTGACGTCGAGCGCCGTCGTCGGCTCGTCGGCGATCAGGATGTCGGGGTCGTTGGCCAGCGCCATCGCGATCATCACGCGCTGGCGCTGCCCGCCGGAGAGCTCGTGCGGGTAGGATGAGAGCCTGGCCTCGGGCCGCGGCATCCTGACCAGTTCGAGCAGTTCGAGTGCCCTGGCGCGTGCCGCCTTGCGCGACAGGCCCTGATGCTTGCGCAAGGGGGCGGCGATCTGCGCACCGATCCGGAACAGCGGATCGAGCGAGGTCATCGGCTCCTGGAAGATCATCGCGAGCCTGCGGCCGCGATAGGCGTTGAGCGCGGCCGGCTTGAGGCCGAGCAGTTCCGCGCCGCGATAGCGGATCGAGCCCGTCGCCTCGCCATTCCCGGCGAGCAGGCCCATGGCGGCCATGACGCTCTGGCTCTTGCCCGAGCCGGATTCACCGACGATCGCGACGAATTCCCCGGCGCCGACATCGAGATCGACGCCGCGCACGGCCTCGACCATGCCGTCATTGGTGCGGAAGCGGATGCGCAGGTCGCGGATCGAAAGGATGGGATCGCCAGTCGTCATCCTAGCTGCGCCCCAATGTGAAAGAGGCGCGGGGAACCCTCTCCCGGAGGGAGAGGGCAGGGTGAGGGGTCGGCCGTTTGACGATTTGGCTGTGGCCTCGCCGCTGCTCCATCGTCATTGCGAGCGCAGCGAAGCAATCCAGGAGGGCTCGCTCTACGTCCCCTGGATTGCTTCGCTGCGCTCGCAATGACGGCAAGGTCGTCACACGACTGGTCAAACGGCCTACACCTCACCCCTGCCCCTCTCACTGAACCCGGGTATACCCGGGGTTCAGCACTTTGAGTGTCGAAGTCGGGTAGACCCGACTTCGATGCAGGAGAGGGGATCCCGCGCCCTTTATTGGACTGGCTGGTGCGCACCGTCACCGATCCTTCGGGTCGAGCGCGTCGCGCAGGCCGTCGCCGAGGAAGTTGAGCGCAAACAGCGTCGTCACCAGGAAGGCGGCGGGGAAGACCAGCATCCACCAGGCGCCCTGGATGGCGCGCGCGCCATCCGAGATCAGCACGCCCCAGCTCGTCATCGGCTCCTGCACGCCAAGCCCGAGGAAGGACAGGAAGCTTTCCAGCAGGATGACCTTGGGCACCAGCAGCGTGACATAGACGATCACGGGGCCGAGCGTGTTGGGGATGATGTGGCGTCGGATGATGCCACCGGTGCTGACGCCTAGCGCCTCGGCCGCCAGCACATATTCCTGCCGCTTGAGCGAAAGCGTCTGGCCCCGGACGATCCGGGCCATGTCGAGCCATTCGATCGCCCCCACCGCCAGGAACATCAGGATGAAATTCCGGCCGAAGAACACCACCAGCAGGATGACGAAGAAGATGAAGGGCAGGGCATAGAGCACATCGACCACGCGCATCATCAGCATATCGATGCGCCCGCCGAGATAGCCGGCGGTCGCGCCGTAGAGCACGCCGATGATCAGCGCGACGCCGGTCGCGAGCAGGCCGATGGCGAGCGAGACGCGTCCCGCGATCAGGGTGCGGGTCAGGAGATCGCGGCCATTCGCATCGGTGCCGAACAGGAAATGCTGCCGCTTGAGCGGGACCTCGAGGGCAAGCCTGCGGCCATCCTCTTCACTCGCCGTGATCCGGGGCGTGCCGAACTGGTCGGAGCGGTCGAAATAAACCAGCAGCCGCTGGTCGATCGGGCGTTGTGAGGTCAGCGTCAGCCGCAAGCTCTCGCCCGCGACCACGACATCGCCCGGTGTCGCGCGGATGCGGGCGGCGATGCGCTGCACGGCGGCGGGGATCGCCTCGGCTTTCGGATAGCTCTCCAGGCTGGCGGGCACGCGGACATAGTCGGGATAGACCCGATCGTAAGGGTGGCCGGTGAGCCAGGGGCCGGCAATGCAGGCCAGCGCCATCAGCCCCAGCACGATCAGGCTCGCGACCGCCGCGCGGTTGCGCATCAGGCGGTTGCGCGCATCCTGCCAGAGCGAGCGGCCGATCGTGGGCAGGGGGGTGAGAGTTAGGGGGCTTGGGGGCAAGGAACTGGGGGGCAAATCACTCATCGCGCCATGCTCAATCCAGCCTGACGCGGGGATCGAGCAGGGCGTAGAGCAGGTCGACCGCGAGGTTGAAGACGAGCACGAAGACGGCGATGACGACGACCGTGCCCATCACCAGCGTGTAGTCGCGGTTGAGCGCACCCTCGACGAAATAGCGGCCGATGCCGGGAATGCCGAAGATCGTCTCGACCACGACCGAGCCGGTGAGAAGGGCCGCAGCCGCCGGGCCGAGATAGGAGACGACCGGCAGGGCCGAGGCTCGCAGCGCATGCAGCGCGACCGTCGATCCGTCGAGCCCCTGGGCGCGCAAGGTGCGGATATGGTTGGCGCGCAGGGTCTCGATCATGGCCGCCCGCGTCATCCGCGCGATCACCGCGATCTGCGGCAGCGCGAGCGTGACGACCGGCAGGATGACGTTGCGCAAGGCCCCGCCATTCCAGCCACCGACCGGCAGCCAGGCGAGCGTCAGCCCGAAGACGATCTGCAGCACCGGTGCGACGACGAAATTGGGGATGGTGATGCCGGCCGCAGCGAAGCCCATCACCGCATGGTCGGCATTGCCGTTCTGGCGGAAGGCGGCAAGCGCTCCCAGCGGCCCGCCGATCAGGAGGGCGAGCGCCAGCGCCGAAGCGCCGAGCCGCATCGAGACCGGCAGGCCCTGCGCGAACAGTTCGCCGATGGAGAAATCGCGGAAATAGAAGGACGGGCCGAAATCGCCGCGCAGCAACGCGCCGAGATAGGTCAGGTATTGCTGAAGGAGCGGCTGGTCGAGCTGGTAGATGCGCCGCAGGTTCTCCATCACCTTGGCTTCCAATGGCCGTTCGAGATCGAACGGCCCGCCCGGCGCGACGCGCATCAGGAAGAACGACAGCGTCACCACGACGAAGAGCGTCGGGATCGCGGTCGCGAGGCGGCGCAGGATGAAGGGGAGCATTCAGCAGACACGCCGCGTCATTCCGGGGCGGCCCGCAAGGGCCGAACCCGGAACCCACGACCGGGTGAGACTTGCGCCCAAACCAGTCGCAATCGCCCGTCCAGTCGTGGGTTCCGGGTTCGCGCCTTTGGCGCGCCCCGGAATGACAGCAAGATTCAAGGTCTCAAGCTCAGGAACCGCGTCGGGATCGCCCCGCGCAGGTTTTGCTCGAAGCCGACCAGCTTGGGCGAGACCAGGTTCTTGGTCGAATAATACAGGATCGGGATCCAGGGCACGTCGGCGGCCAGGATCGCGTCGGCCTCGCGCAGGATCGCGGCGCGCTTGACGAGGTCGACCTCGTCGGCGGCGGTCTTCATCAGCTTGTCGAAGGTCGGGTTGTCGTATTTGCCCGAATTGAAGCCGGTATTGTCGCTCTGGAACAGGAAGAGGAAGTTCTGCGGGTCGGAATAATCGCCGATCCAGCCATAGCGGGCGACGTCGAAATCACCGCCATCGCGCAGGAAGGCGAAATGCGTCTTGCCGTCGGTGTTGATGAAGGAGGTCTCGACGCCGATCGCCTTCCACTGCTCGGCGATGGCGATCATGGTGCGGCGGTTATTGTCGGTGGTGTTGTAGCGCAGCTGGACCTTGAGCGGCACTCCGGGGCCGAAGCCAGCGGCGGCGAGCAGCTTCTTCGCCTCGTCCTCGCGGTCGAGCGGCGAGGCGTTCTTGAAATCGGCCTCGGCGCGCTCGCCGTAATTGCCGATATTGGGCGGGATCACGCCATAGGCCGGCAGCATCGTGCCGCTCCAGATCTCGTCGGCGATGAATTCGCGGTCGATCACCAGTGACAGCGCCCGGCGCACGCGGACATCGTCGAAGGGCTTCTTGGCGCTGTTGATGATCAGGAAATAGGTGCCCAGATACGGCCCGACCTTGACCTGGTCGCCGAGCTTCTCGCGCAATTGCTTGATCTGGTCGGCCGGGATGTCGGTCGTCAGGTGCAGTTCGCCGGCCTGGAAGCGGCGCGCGGCGGCGGCCAGATCCGAGGAGGGGTAGTAGATCACCGTGTCGATCTTGACGTTGGCGGCGTCGTGGAAGGCCTTGTTCTTGTCGAGCCGGATATGGGAGTTCGGTACGAACTCCTTCAGCACATAGGCGCCGTTCGAGACCCAGTTCTCCGGCTTGACGAAATCGTTGCCGAACTTCGCGACAGAGGCCGGATGGACCGGCAGCCCGGTCTGATGCGTCAGCAGTTCCAGCAGATAGGGCGTCGGCCGCTCCAGCTTGAGTTCGAGCGTGTGCTCGTCGATTGCCTTCACGCCGAGATCGTCGAGCCTGGTGCCGGCGGTGGCCTTGTTGATCTTCTCGGCATTGAGGAGCGGATAGAGGATATTGGCGTATTTCGCCCCGGTTTCGGGGTTCACCATCCGCCGCAGCGAGAACACGAAATCAGACGCAGTGACCGGGTCGCCATTCGACCATTTCGCCGTGTCGCGCAGCTTGAAGAGATAGGTCTTGCCGTCCGGCGACATCGTCCAGCTCTCGGCGACGCCGGGCACGACCTCGCCCTTCATATTGTGGATGACCAGCCCCTCGGAGAGGTCCCGCAGCAGATGCGCTTCGGTGACCGTCGAGGTCTTGTGGGCGTCGAGCGTCTCGGGGTCTCCGTCATTGCCACGGTGAAAGACCACCTGCGCCGCGGCCGTCGCCGCGCCGGAGATGGCGAGAGCTGCGGCAAGCAGGAAGGGCGCGGCGCGGCGCGTGACGTCGAACATGGAAGCCTCCCCTGGCGGTGGCCGACTCTGCGGCGCACAGACATCGTGGGGGAAGTAGAGCCCGGCTTTCGGCGCCTGCCAAGGCGGAAAAACAGGCCTTGGAGACCGACGGGTTGAATTGGAGCCACTGCCGTCATTCCGGAGCTTCGCGAAGCGAAGAGCCGTCATTGCGAGGAGCGCGAGCGACGAAGCAATCCAGGAGGTCTCGCTCGACGGCCCCTGGATTGCTTCGCTGCGCTCGCAATGACGCGTTTAGCCAGCCACTGCGGCCGCCGCCCGCTCCTGCGCCTCGACCACCGCCAGCGCCGTCATGTTGACGACGCCGCGCGCCGTCACCGAGCCGGTGAGGATATGGGCGGGCTTGGCCGCGCCGATCAGGATCGGCCCGACCGGCAGCGCATCCGCCAGCACCTTGGCGAATTGATAGGCGATGTTGGCGGCGTCGAGATTGGGGAAGATCAGGACGTTGGCCACGCCCTTCAGGCGCGACGAGGGCAGCACGCGCTCGCGCACCATGGCGACGAGTGCGGTGTCGGCCTCCATCTCGCCATCGCATTCCAGCTCCGGCGCACGCTCGCGGATCAGGCCGAGCGCCTTTCGCATCTTGAGCGAGGAGGGCGTGTCGGCAGCGCCGAAATCCGAATGCGACAGCAAGGCGATCTTGGGCTCAATGCCGAAGCGCGCGACATGGCTCGCCGCGAGAACCGTCATGTCGGCGATCTCCTCGGCGGTCGGATCGGCCTTCACATGGGTGTCGGCCAGGAAGAAGGCGCCCTTGTTGGTAATGATCAAAGTCATCGCCGAGATGTCGCAGACGCCGGGCTGCAGGCCGATGATGTCCTTGATGTGCCGCAGCCGCGAGAGATAGCGTCCCTCCAGCCCGGCGATCATGGCGTCGGCCTCGCCGCGCGCCACGGCGAGAGCCGCGATGACCGTGTTGTTGGTGCGCACCAGCGAGCGGGCGGCATCGGGCGTGATGCCGCGCCGGCCGGCGATGTCGAGATAGGTCTGGACGTAGTCGCGATAGCGCGGATCGTCCTCCGGATTGATCAGTTCGAAATCCCGGCCGGGCTTGATCGACAGGCCGAAGCGCTCGATGCGCGTCTCGATCACGCTCGGGCGGCCGATCAGGATCGGGATCGCGAGCCCTTCCTCGAGCGCGACCTGGGCGGCGCGCAGCACGCGCTCATCCTCGCCCTCGGCATAGATCACGCGCTTGGGGTCGGCCTTCGCCTGGGCGAAGAGCGGCTTCATGATGAAGCCGGAGCGGAAGACGAAGCGCGACAGGTCCTCGCGATAGGCCTCGACATCCTCGAGCGGCTTGCGCGCCACGCCAGTCGCCATCGCGGCCTCGGCGACGGCGGGCGCGATGCGCAGGATCAGGCGCGGATCGAAGGGGTTGGGGATCAGCGAGGTCGCACCAAAAGTCGAGGCCTCGCCGCCATAGGCGCGCGCCGCGATGTCCGATGTCGCCTCGCGGGCGAGCGCGGCAATGGCACGCACGGCTGCGAGCTTCATCGCCTCGTTGATCGTCGTCGCCTGCACATCGAGCGCGCCGCGGAAGATATAGGGAAAGCACAGGACGTTGTTGACCTGGTTCGGATAGTCCGAGCGCCCGGTGCAGATCATTGCGTCCGGTCGCACGGCGAGCGCGTCCTCCGGCGTGATCTCGGGGTTGGGGTTGGCGAGCGCCAGGATCAGGGGCTTGGCGGCCATCTGCTTGGCCATCTCGGGCTTGAGCACGCCCGCGGCCGAGAGGCCGAGGAAGATGTCGGCGCCGCCGATGACCTCGGCCAGCGTGCGGGCGTCGGTCTCCTGCGCATAGATCTCCTTCCAGCGATCCATCAGCGTGTTGCGGCCCTTATGGACCACGCCTTCGAGGTCGGTGACCCAGATATTCCGGCGCTGGGCCCCGAGCGAGACCAGCAGGTTGAGGCAGGCAAGCGCGGCGGCGCCCGCGCCGGAGACGACGATCTTGACATCGCCGATATGCTTGCCGGAGAGATCGAGCCCGTTCAGGACCGCCGCGCTGACGATGATCGCCGTGCCGTGCTGGTCGTCATGGAAGACCGGGATCTGCATCCGGGCCTTGAGCTGCTCCTCGATCTCGAAGCATTCGGGACCCTTGATGTCCTCGAGATTGATGCCGCCGAAGGTCGGCTCCAGCGCCGCGACGACCTCGACGAATTTCTCGATGTTCTTCTGCTCGACCTCGATGTCGAAGCAGTCGATTCCGGCGAATTTCTTGAACAGGACCGCCTTGCCCTCCATCACCGGCTTGGAGGCGAGGGGCCCAATGTCGCCGAGGCCGAGCACGGCGGTGCCGTTGGTGATGACGGCGACGAGGTTCTGGCGCGAGGTCAGTTCTGCGGCCTGGCTGGGATCGTCGACGATCGCCTCGCAGGCGGCGGCGACGCCGGGCGAATAGGCCAGCGCCAGATCGCGCTGGTTGCCGAGCGGCTTGGTCGCCTGGATTTCAATCTTACCGGGGCGTGGGCTGCGATGGTAGACGAGCGCGCCCGAGCGCATATCCGCCGACAAGGTACTCTTGGCCATCCCCACGCTTCCTTCATATCGCCGTCAACCCGAGCCAACGGGGTCGCGCGGAAAAGGGGCGGCGTCAAGCGCGGGCAGGAGATGAAGGGCTCGCACTGAGGCAAATTCTTCGAATTCGGCACCGAGCCCAGCTACGAGTCCACTTGCAAGCCCACCTGCGAATGCAGCGTGGAAGCCCGCCGTCAGCGCAGCATGAATGGCGGCTTAACAGGGCCAACATCGCGAAAAAATAATGCCCTTGGAGCGCCATGGCAGCGCTGAATTATCGTTCCCACATGCCCGGCGCTCGGTCATTGGCCGGCTATTCCTGCCGGTTATTCTTGGGAGGGGATGATGGACGCGATGCGATCGGCGTTCGACGAAGTCGTCACGCTGCGTCAAGCCAAGCAACTGATCCAGTGCATGGCTCATGAGCAGAGCTTTCTGCTGCTCTCGGCCCCTGGTTTGGGCAAATCCGAGCTGGTCTATGAGGCGGCGCGCGAGGCTGGCCTGCCTTGCCGTTCGCTGCTCGGCACGCAGATCGCTCCCGAGGATGTGAGCGGCATTCCGCGCATCATCGGCGAGCGCTCGGTCTTCTGCCCGCCGCGGGTCCTGCTGCCGGAGAAGCCCGAACCGTTCTGCCTGTTCCTCGATGAATTGCCGGCCTGCTCGCCCGACGTCCAAAAGGCGTTCTATTCGCTCCTGCTCGAGCGCCGGCTCGGCGAGCATGCCCTGCCGAAGGGCACCTGGGTGGTCGCGGCGGGCAACCGCCTGCAGGACCGCGCTCTGGTGCGGGCGATGAGCTCGGCCCTGGTCAACCGCGTCACCATCCTGCAATTGCGGGTCGATGTCGCGGAATGGCTCGCCTGGGCGCAGCGCGCCGGCGTCCGAGCCGAGATCCGCAGCTTCATTGCGACGATTCCCGACGCCCTGATGCGCCCGGTGCCGGCCGAGCCGATGCCGTTCTCGACGCCACGCGCCTGGGCGCTGCTGTCGCGTGCGCTCGACATGGCCCAGAAGGCCGGCCTGCTCAGCAACGAGACGCGCCGGGCGCTCGCCTTCGGGCGGCTCTCGCCGGAGGATGCGGTGGTGTTCTGCGCGCTGGCGGAGGATTCGATCGGCGCCGTGCGGCCGCTGGAGGAGTATCTGCGCAAGCCGGAGCTTCTGCCCAAGGGCGATTCCGCGCGCTGGTTCATCCTCGACTGCATCCGCCAGTTCGTCCGCGACGGCCGGGCTGATGGCATCAGGCCGCCCGTCGTCAACCGCTTCCTGCGCGCCCTCTCCAGCGAGCATCAGCTCCTCCTGCTCAACGACATGGTCGAGACATGGGGGGCGCTCGGGGCCGACCGCGCCATGCACGATCTCCTGCGCAAGGTCGCGGCGACATGAACGGCGCTCCGGAGGGGCCTCTCGACGAACGCGCCACCCGGGCGCGGATCGCGAAGGGCTTGCGGCTGGTCACGGCCCCGTTCCCGCATCTCTCGGGCCTCGCGGCGGCGGTGCGCGTCGAGATCGATGCGCGCGTGCCGACCATGGGCGTCTTCGCGTCGGGCCGGATGCTGGTGAACCCCTCCTTCACCGCGCGGCTCTCGGCGGACGATCTCGTCTTCGTGCTCGCCCACGAGCTCCTGCATCTGGCGCTGCGCACCCATGACCGGGCGCGCGGCAGCGCCGCGCTCGAGTTCAACTACGCCCATGACTACATCATCAACGACATGCTGCGGCATGCGTTGGGCACGGTGACGATCCCGGCGGGCGGGCTCGACATGCCTGGCGCGCGCGAGAAATCGGCCGAGGAGATCGTCCTCGACATGCGCCGCAGCAGCCAATTCATGTCCTCCCGCACGCAGGTCTGGGAGGGGCAGATCGCAACGGTCGAGCAGGTGCTAGGCGCTGCGCGGCAGGCGCCGGACGGCACGATGGGCGATGCGCTCGACGCCAGGCGCGAGCGCGAGCTCTTCCCGCAGGACACGGCCGACCAGGCCGAGCGCAGCCGGGCGATCCGCGATCTGGCGGGGCGCGGCATGCTGCTCGCCAAGGCGATGGGCGCGATGCGTGGGCGCGGCAACGGGCCGGGCGGCACGCAGCAGAAGATCCAGGCGCAGCGCGGCCTCTATCGCACGCCCTGGCATGTCGCGCTCCAGACCTGGCTCGAAGGTGCGGCGCCGGGCGAGCGGACCTTCACCCGCGCCTCGCGGCGCGGCAACGACCGCGCCGATCTCGTGATGCCGGGCCGCAAGCGCCATTCCTGGATGCTCAACGTCATCCTCGACACCAGCGCCTCGATGGGCGACGAGATCCCGCTTGTGCTCGGCGCCATCGCCGATTTCTGCGATGTGGCCGGGGTCGACGAGATCCGCGTCGTCCAGTGCGACACGGTCGTGACCTCCGACGAGATCCTCTCGCCCGCCGGGCTCGCGACTTACGAGATCTCAGGCTATGGCGGCAGCGACCTGACGCCGGCACTCGCCGCCCTGACTGAGGATGCGCGCGTGACCGCCGCGGTCGTCATCACCGATGGCGACATCTCCTACCCGACCGAGCCCGTTCCCTATGCGGTGCTCTGGGTGCTGCCGAAACCCTCCTCGACCTTCCAGCCGCCCTATGGGCGGGTCATCACGCTGCAGCCGGGAGACATGTCATGAAAGTCGTCCAGGATCTGATCGCCTATTTCGACCGGCGCGGAAAGCTGTCGCGCCGGCAGCTCAAAAGGCTGCTCGACCAGAACTCCGTCGCCTCCGAGGCGCCGCCGAACATGCACGGCCTCTGCGAAAAGGTCGGCGCGGTCTATTATTTCCGCATCACGGGCGTGGTCGAGGGCCAGCTCTGGGGCACCGACATCTATAGCGGCGATTCGGCGCTTGGAGCTGCCGCCGTGCATATGGGGCTGCTGAAGCCCGGCAAGACCGGCGTCTTCCGGGTCACGGTGGTGGCGCCGCCGGACAAATTCCCCGGCACCGAACGCTACGGCGTGACCAGCACCGAATATGGCAGCTACCAATATGCGTGGCAGCTCTCAGTGATCTGAATGGGTGGAGAACGAGCAGGCGTGCCCGCTCAAAACGCCTTGAAGGTGATGATCGTGTGGGTGTCGGAGATTTCGGGGATCGACTGCACCTTCTGGGCGATGAAATGGCCGATATCGACATCGGCTGCGACATGGAATTTTGCCAGGATGTCGTAATTGCCGGCGGTCGAGTAGATTTCCGAGGCGATCTCTCGGTCGGCGAGTTCGCTGGCGACCGCATAGGTCTTGCCGAGCTTGCATTTGATCTCGACGAAGAAGGTTTGCATCGCGCGCTCCGAACCGTGACAGATTCTCTGGATAGAACTTCGTCTCTGGATAGAACCGCGCCCGCGCCGAAATCAAGCGCCGGCGAGTTCGGCGAGCCTGCGGCTCATCGCGCTTGCGGGATCGGCGAGGTCGGCGAGCACGGTGAAATGGTTGGCCCCAGCGATCTCCCCATAGCGGGTCTGCACGCCCTCGATGCCCCAGACATCGACGATGCGGCGGCTCTGCTTGAGATATTCCTCGCTCTCGGCCCCACCGACGACGGCATCCATCGCGAGCCGCGACGGCGCCGGCCAGAATAGCGGGCTCTCGCGCTCGGCGGCTTCCATGGTGAGGTTCAGGGCGCCGTTGATGCTGGTCTCGGTCAGCGGCTTCAGATTGTAGAGGCCGGAGATGCCATAAGCCGCCGGCACGAGCTTCTCCGGCAGGTCGGAGCCGACATTCTTCCAGCCGGTCGCGAGCAGGCAGGCTGAGAGATGCCCGCCGGCGGAATGACCGGCCGCAACGACGGGCAGGTTGAAACGCCGCCACAGCGCGGCGGCCGCTTGCTGCATCTCCCAGACGATGTGGCCAAGCTCGACCTGCGGGCAGAGATCATAGCCCGCGACCGCGACCGGCACGCCGAGCTGGTTCAGGCCGCGCGCCATATGCGAGAAGAAGCTCGGATCGAGCGCCTGCCAGTAGCCGCCATGGATGAACATGACGATGGCGTTGCCGCGGACGGCCTGGGGCTTGAACAGGTCGTAATATTGGCGCGCGCTTTCGCCATAGGACACGCCGAGTTCGCAGACGGCCACCTCACGATAGGCCGCCGCGTCGCTGGCCCAGCCGGCGATGATGCCGGGATGCTCGGGCACGCGGGCGCGGTTGTTGTATTCGGTCTCGTAGTCCGGCGAGGTTGCGGTCTCTGGCATCAGCGGCTCGAAGGCTTCCTGGTTCCTGATTGCAGCCCGGATCGGCGCGGGCGAGCGCCGCTTTCATCGCAGGCCGCGCCAATCTGCGCCATCGCTTTTGACAGGTCGAGCGCCAAACGCCACAAGGCCACGCGCCGGCCGCATGATCCTGTCGCATAGTGGCCTGTCGGATATCGGAGCCTGCCATGGAAAATCCCGTTCTCGCCGAGGTTACCCGCGGAAACACCGTCGAGTCGCGCCATCGCGGCGCGCTGATCGTGGTCGATGCCGATGGCGGCGTGGTCTTCTCGGCCGGCGATGTCGAGCGGCCGGTGTTCCCGCGCTCGGCCGTCAAGGCGATCCAGGCGCTGCCCCTGTTCGAGAGCGGCGCGGCCGACCGCTACGGCCTGAGCGAGCCGGAGATCGCGCTCGCCGTCGCCTCCCATTCCGGCGAGCCGCTCCATGCCGAGACCTCGCTCGCCATGCTCAGGAAGGCGGGACGCGATGCCGGCTGCCTGGAATGCGGCGCGCATTGGCCGATGAACGAGGCCGCCGCCCGCGCCATCGCCAGGGCCGGTGCAGAGCCGAGCGCGCTGAACAACAACTGCTCGGGCAAGCATGCCGGCTTCGTCTGCCTCGCCTGTGGGCTGGACGAGGATCCGGCCGGCTATGTAGGGGCTGGCCATGCCGTGCAGCAGGCGGTGCGCGGGGCGCTGGAAGGCGTCACCGGCGCAGCGCATAGCAGCGATCGGATGGGCACGGATGGCTGCTCGATTCCGTCCTACGCCGTGCCGTTGAAGGCGCTGGCGCTCGGCTTCGCCCGCCTTGGAACGGGCCATGGCCTGGGCCCCGAGCGCGCCAAGGCGGCGGCCCGCATCCGCAAGGCGGTGGCGGCCCATCCCTTCATGGTGGCCGGAACCGGGCGTTTCGACACCCGCGCGATGGAGCAGTTGCGCGAGCGCGCCTTCATCAAGACGGGCGCGGAGGGCGTCTATTGCGGCTCGCTGCCGGAGCTCGGCTACGGCATCGCGCTGAAATGCGACGATGGCGCGGGCAGGGCGGCCGAGGTCGTCATGGCGGCGCTGATCGCGCGCTTCCTGCCCTTGAACGAGGCTGAGGCGACAGCCTTCGCGCCACTGCGCGAAAGCGTGCTGAAGAACTGGAACGGCATCGAGGTCGGGCGGGTGAGGGCGGCAGGCTTCTGAGCGACGATTTGGACGTCTGGCTTGAACCGTCATTGCGAGGAGCGTGAGCGACGAAGCAATCCAGGAGGGCTCGCGCAACTCTCTGGATTGCTTCGCTTACGCTCGCAATGACGGCAGAGGACAACGCCATCGCTCAGCGCTGTAGGTCGTCGGTACAAACACGACGCGGCCGATTGCCATCGCGCCTGATCGGGACGATCCTCGCCACCTGATCACGGTGCATTGCCCATGCGAAAGACCGCTACCCACCTTTTCGCATCCAGCTCTCCCGGGCTCGGCCGCGACATCGTCGCCGGGCTGACGCTGGCGGCGATCACCATTCCCGAGCAGATGGCGACCGCTCGGCTCGGTGGCTTCGAGCCGCAGATCGGCTTCTTCGCTTTCGTCGCGGCGACGCTGGGCTTCGCCGTCTTCGGCGCCAGCCGCCTCCTCACCGTCGGCGCGGATTCGACGATCACGCCGATCTTCGCCGGGGGGCTCGCCATACTCGCCGCCAGCGGCGGCAATCTGAGCCAGACCGCGCCGACGCTGGCGCTCCTGGTCGGCGTGCTGCTGCTGCTCAGCGGCGTGTTCAGGCTCGGCTGGGTCGCGGCTTTGCTGTCGACGCCCGTCATCACCGGCTTCCTGGCCGGCGTGTCGATCCATATCCTGGTGTCGCAATTGCCTGGTCTGTTCGGCCTTCCCGGCGGCAGCCACAAGCTCGTCTCGCAGGTTCAGGAGATCTATGCGCAACGCGGCGCGATCAACCCTGTGTCGACGGCGATCGGCCTTTCCGTGCTGGCGATCATGCTGGTCTGCGAGCGCATCGCGGCGCGCTTGCCGGGCGCGCTGATCGCGCTCGGGCTGGCGACGATGGCGGTGATTCTGTTCGGGCTCGAGGCGCGTGGAGTCGCGGTCCTCGGCGTCCTGCCCGAGGGCTTGCCGCCGCGCTTCAGCCCGGATCTGGGCTGGGAGGATTTCCGCCAGCTCCTGCCGCTGGCGTTGATCATCAGCCTGGTCGTCATGATGCAGACGGCAACCGTCAGCCGCTCCTTCCGCGATCCCGACGGGCGGGAGGCCAATGTCGATCGCGACTTCCTCGGCCTGGGAGCCGCCAATCTGCTCGCCGGGCTGGCGGGCGCCTTTCCCGTCAATGCGAGCCCGCCGCGCACCGCGGTCGTGGTCGAAAGCGGCGGTGGCAGCCAGCTCGGCGCGCTGACGGCGGCAGCCCTGGTGCTCGCCTTGGCGCTGGCGGGAGGCAGGCTGCTCGCCCATGTGCCCGAGGCGGCGCTGGCGGGCGTCCTGCTCTTCGTCGCCCAGCGGATCTTCCGGCTGGGCACAATCCTGACCATAGCGCGGCAGGCGCCGGGCGAATTCGCCCTGATCGCGTTCACCGCGCTCGCGATCATTCTTTTGCCGATCGAGACCGGCGTTGCCATCGGCGTCGGCCTGTCATTGATCCACGGTGTCTGGATGACGACGCGCAGCCAGCCGATCGAATTCAACAAGATCGCGGGGACGACG
The DNA here is from genome assembly GCF_900113835.1 of Allobosea sp. OK403. GTDB lineage: Bacteria > Pseudomonadota > Alphaproteobacteria > Rhizobiales > Beijerinckiaceae > Allobosea. The sequence goes on from NZ_FOQV01000011.1 coordinate 100,715, forward strand.
ATCTGGTGGCCGCCCGGCGAGGGTGGCGAGACCGAGCTGGTTCCCGATGTCCTCGTCGTCGCCTTCCAGGCGCCGCTGCTCTTCGCCAATGCGCAGAGCTTCCAGCGCGGCATGCTGGACCTGCTTGAGCGCCAGCGCCCGGCGCTCCTTGTCCTCGAGGCCGGCGGCATCGCAGCGATCGACTACACCGCCGCCCAGTCTCTCCTGGCCCTGGCCGGGGTCTGCCGCGATCGGGGCATCGCCTTCGCGATCGCCCGGGTCGAATCGGTGCGGGCGCGCCAGGCCCTGCAGCAATTCGGCGTCGTCGCCGCGATCGGCCAGGACCATCTCTTCCACAGCGTCGACGAGGCCGTCGGGGCGCTGCGACCCGGCGCTCGAGGGGACGCGGCTCGCGCCTGATGATTGCGGCAGGAACCGCGGCGCCATTCCGGAGCAGGCCTGAGCCCGAAGCCTCTCCGTCATGGTCGGGCCTGCGACACGACTATCCGGTTCGCCGCGAGCGCCCGATCGAAAAGCTCCGTTCATCGCAGGCTTTCCAGCGGGCGGGGACGGATCGGGCAAGCGCGGGGAACCCCTCTCCCGGATGGGAGAGGGGCAGGGGTGAGGGTGTGCCCTTGCAGTAGAAGGCGCTGCGGCGCGGTCGCGCCTCAATAATCAGCGGCGGGCCCTCATCCCTGCCCTTCTCCCACACGGGAGAAGGGTTCCCCGCGCCCTTCATCCGGCACTTCGCGTCATCTCGCGCGAGGGGAGAGCTGTGCATGATCCACTCAGGGGACAAAACCCCAACCGGACAGCCGCGCCACAAGGGCGAGCATGACGAACTGGAACGGCGCCGTGCCGATGGCCGCCGCCTCGCCTCAGCCGACCGCGTTGTTCTCCACCTTGACGCCGGCGGCTCTGGCATCGGCCGTCTTCGTCAGATCGCCCGTCACGGCCCGGCCGTATTCGGTTCCCACCACCGCGCCGTTCCTCGCCTCGGTGATGGTGTTGTTGGCGATCAGCGCGTTGCGCTCCTTCGGCACCAGCGAGACCGAGATGCCGATGCCGGTCTTGCGCACCATGTTGCCGGTCGCAACGAGGTTGCGCATGCCCCAGGACCAGCCGAGCGAGATGCCGATATCGCTGGCGTCCTCGATGACGTTGCCGGTCACCGCCGTTTCCGCCTCGACATGAATGCCGGCGCCGCCGATGAGCTCCTTGCCCTTCGGCGCAAAACCCTTCCGGGCGTTGCGGATGATGTTGCTGGCGACGACGCTGAGCCTGCCGCCATGGTCGAGATTGGTGACGCTGATCCCTTGCGCGCAATCCTCGACGAGGTTGCCGGTGATGAGCGCGCCCTCGAAGGCGAATTCGGCATAGAGCCCGGTCTCGCCGCAGCGGCGGCCCTGATTGCCGATGATCTGCACGCCCGAGCCGGAATTGTTGCGGATGAAGGTCAGCGCGCAATCGCGCAGGCTGTTGCCCTCGATGATGACGCCGCCGGCCTTGAACAGGCTGATGCCGTTGCCGTTGGGGCCGTCGCCGCCGGCATCCGAGCGGATGCGGTTGAGGCGGTTGCCGCGAATGATCGACTGGTCGTCGCTGGGCTGGCTGCGCCAGAGCTGGATGCCGTTATTGCCGCAATCCTCGATTTGGTTCTGCTCGATCGAGAGCCCGCGCGAATCCAGCGAGAACAGCGCGGCATCGCGCATGTTGCGGAAGCGGTTTCCCAGGATGCGGCCACCCGTGCGGTTCAGGCTCAGGCCGATCGAGCCGGCATTGCTGAATTCGCAATCCTGCAGGCTGAAATCCAGCACCTCGTCGGCACTCAGCAGGCCGCCTCGCTGGGCGGTGCGGATATCCAGCCCGTCGAGCCCGATGCCGATAAGCGTGGCGCGCTTGATCCCGCGCGCCAGCAGGATGGGGCCGGTCTGCGCGGCCATGAACTGCGTCGCTCCAGTGACGCCCATGAGCCGGGCGCCCTCGGGCAGGGTCACATTGGCGATGCGGTATCGGCCCGGCGCGACGATCAGGGGCGCATCGCGCTTGGCCGCCTCGATCAGGGCGTTCTGCAGCGCGCGCGACTGGTCGTCCGGCGAACCCGCGCGCAGGCCGAGCTGCGCCGCCTCCAGGCCGAACTGTCCGAGCGCGGCGGGGCCCGCCGCACGCTTGGGCGCTTGCGCCGATACGCCGGGCGCATGGGCCATGCCTGTGCCAAAAAGCGCCGCAGCCAGCAGGGAACGCCGGGATAGAGCCATCGAAGCCTCCGTGAGCGCCGGCTGCTTCAAGCGGCGTGCCGCGACCTTTGTGCCGCTTTGAGATGGTGGCCGGGCTTGAGAGCACGCTGGAACCACCACCGTCATTCCGGGGCAGGCCGCAGGCCTGAGCCTGGAACCCAGAACCGCAGGTGGAAAAGAAAGCGCACGCGACCGGGCAGCTTCGTTCGGCAGCGGCAATGGTTCTGGGTTCCGGGCTCTTCGCGGAGTTTATCCTTGGGCCGACCAAAGGTCGGACCCGAGGGCGAAGCCCCGGAATGACGCGTGTTTCCGATGAAAATCATCAAGCTCCAGGCACGCTCTCACAGCCCGAGCGCCCGCGCGATCTCTTCGGCTGCGAGCGTCGGCGCGAGCCTGCCCCCTGCCACCGCCGCCTCCAGCTCCGGCGTGCGCGCCTTCAGGGCTGGGTCGTGGCGCAGTTTTGCCTGCAACCGGTCCTGCACCATAGCCCACATCCACTTCACATCCTGGCGGCGGCGCTTCTCGGCGATCAGCCCATTCGCCTCGTGCCGGGCGCGATGCGCCTCGACCTTGCTCCAGAGCGCTTCGAGCCCGTCGCCGGTCAGGCCGGAGATGGTGATGACGGGGGGCGACCAGAGCGGCGAGGCGGGGGCGAGGATATGCAGTGCCGCCTGGTATTGCGCGGCCGCCGTCCGCGCTGCGGTGGAGCCCGCGCCATCGGCCTTGTTGACCGCGATCATGTCGGCGAGCTCGATGATGCCCTTCTTGATGCCTTGCAATTCGTCGCCGGCATTGGGCAGCATCAGCACCAGGAAGAAATCGGTGAGATCGGCGACCGCCGTCTCCGACTGCCCGACGCCGACGGTCTCGACCAGGATGACGTCGAAGCCGGCCGCCTCGCAGAGCAGCATGGTCTCGCGCGTCTTGGCCGCGACGCCCCCGAGCGTGCCCGAGGAGGGGGAGGGGCGGATATAGGCGCGCGGGTCGACCGCGAGCCGCGCCATCCGGGTCTTGTCGCCGAGGATCGAGCCGCCGGTGCGGGTCGAGGATGGATCGACCGCCAGCACCGCGACCTTGTGGCCTTTGGCGGTGAGATAACTGCCGAGTGCGTCGATCGTGGTCGATTTGCCGACGCCCGGCACGCCGGTGATGCCGACGCGGATCGCTTTGCCCGCCTTGGGCAGGAGCTGCTGGATCAGCGCCTGCGCCTGCTGCCGGTGATCGGCCCGGCGTGATTCCACCAAGGTGATGGCGCGCGCCAGCGCCGCCCGCTCACCGGCGAGGATCGCGTCGCCAAGCGCCGGGACGGACGCGGAGGAGACGGTGGCGGAGGAGGAAGCATCGCTCATGGCGCTGAGCTAACAAGGCTTGGGCATGGGCGACAAGGCTTGGGCATGGCAAGGTTTGCGCGACAAGGCATCGCTCCCGTCGTCACTGTGTCATGGATACCTCTTGATCATCGGCCGCTTCGGTGAGAGCACTTCGATATGGTGGATGCGGTGTTGCGGTTTCGTTGGGTTGCGCTGGTGCTGTCGGCCGCGCTGGTGCTGTCGGCCTGCGGCGGCGAGCAGCGGAGCTTGCTGCTGACGGCGTCGGAGAAGCAGGGCGATGCCGCCGGCAAGGTGCGCATCTTCGTCGCCACCACGCGCGAGGCGGCCGATCTGCCGCAATATTTCAATGGCGAGCGCAGCCCGAAGCTGGCCTTCGCCAAGCTCGACATCACCGTGCCGCGCACGCACAAGACCGGCGACCTCGAACTGCCTGATATCGGCGCCGCCGCCGACCCGGCCAAGCATTTTGCCGTCGTCGATGTCGACCGTCTCGACCTGCCGCCGATCGTCGCCGAGGTGAAGCGCGAGATCCAGCGCCGCCCGGCCTCGGAGCGCGACGTGCTGGTCTTCGTGCACGGCTACAACACCAATTTCGCCGATGCGGCCTATCGCTTCGCCCAGATCATCTATGATTCCGGCTTCAAGGGCGTGCCGGTGCTGTTCACCTGGCCCTCGCGCGGGCAGTTGCTGCAATACCCCTATGATCGCGAGAGCGCCTTCTATTCGCGCGATTTCCTGGAGGCGAACCTTCACGCCATCTCACGCGATCTCGGCACCACGCGCATCGACATCCTGGCCCATTCGATGGGCACCTTCCTGACGCTGGAGGCGGTGCGGCAGGCCGCGATTCGTGGCGATGGCGGCTTCGGCGGCAAGCTGCGCGACATCATCCTCGCCGCGCCCGATGTCGATCTCGACGTGTTCAAGACGCAGATGCGCCAGATCAAGCGGCCGGTGACGGTCTTCGTCTCGGCCGACGACCGGGCGCTCGCCTTCTCCAGGCGCTTCGCCGGCGACAAGACGCGGCTGGGAGCGATCTCGGCCAAGGATACCGAAATCGTCTCCGAGCTGGAGAAGCTCGGTGCGCGCATCATCGACCTGTCGGAGATTTCGACGGATGACCGCCTGAACCACGCCAAATTCGCATCCTCGCCCAAGATCGTGCAATTGATCGGCCGCCGCCTCGAGGCCGACAAGGGCATCGCCATCGCCGGCCCACGCTTGGGCGACAAGCTCGGCGACATCGCCGGTGGGGTGGTCGGCGCGGTCGGCTCGACCGTCGAGCTGGTGGTCACCGCGCCCGGCGCCATCATCGCCCGCTGAGCGAGCGTTCGATAATCCTGTCCTCATCCTGAGGAGCCTGGCTTGGCATGAGGCAAGCGTTATCAACGGTTTCCCTTCGCTAGCCGTCACCCGCGCCGTCATTCCGGACAAGCCGCGTCAGCGGCGCCGATCCGGAATCCATCGGAGGCCACCGGAGCTCTACGATGGATTCCGGATCTCCGCTTCGCTGCGTCCGGAATGACGGCGTGTAGGTGGTCAAGGCAGAGCCATTGAAATCATTGGCCCCATCCGGGCTAGGCTCGCCAGGACGAGGGCTCGAAATCTCAATCAGCCTCCAACTCCTAATCGGCCTCGAAGACGCCGCAATCTGGCCGCGTTAGCGTGGCGTTAAGCCGATGCTGGCCAAGTCGGCCACCTCCGGACCCTTTGGATCGTCTTCACCCATGCCAGATTCGCGGCACGCTTCCCTTTGCCGACGCTCCCTGCTGCTGGCGCTGCTGTCCACGACCCTGGCAGCCTGCGCGCAGACCGAAGCCGCCGTCTCACCATTTTCCGAGCCGACGCGCGCGGACGCTTCGGCGCTCGGCAAGGAGCCGACGCTCCTGGTGGTGACCACGCGCAAGCCGACCGGCAGCGGCCAGCCCTTCTTCGGACCGGAGCGCGGGACCCTGACCTTCGCCGAGGCGCAGCTCTCCCCGCCCGGGCGCGGCATTGCCGGCCGGGTCTCCTCCGTCGTCAATGGCGACTGGGCCGTGCTCGGCCTCGATCGGCGGACCTCGACGGGGGCGGCCCGCAGCTTCGCCGAGGCCGTCAACGGCCGCGACGTGCTGCTTTACGTGCATGGCTACAACGAGACCTTCGAATCCGCGGCACGCAGCGCGGCGCAGCTTTCGCACGCGCTCGAATTCCAGGGCCGCACGGCCCTGTTCAGCTGGCCGTCCGGCGGCGCGCTGCTCGACTATGGCTATGATCGCGAGAGCGCGCTCTGGTCGCGTGACGGTTTCGTCCAGGCGCTGCGGGCCCTGGTCAACAACCCGACCGTCGGGCGCATCCATATCGTCGCGCATTCGATGGGCACCTTCCTGACGCTGGAGGCGCTGCGCGAATTGCGCACCGAGACCGACGTCTCCTCGCGCATCGGCGCCGTCATCTTCGCCTCGCCCGATATCGATATCGACGCTTTCGAGCAGACGGTCTCGAAGCTCGGCCCGCTGGCGCAGCGGATGACATTGATCATCGACCCGGGCGACCGGGCGCTCGCCGTCTCCGCCCGCATCGCCGGCGGCGTCGCCCGCGCCGGCGCGGCCGAGCGCGCGCGGCTTGAGGCGCTGGGCGTGCGCGTCGCCGATACCTCGGGGCGCGGCTGGAGCATGCTGCGCCACGACCTCTTCCTCTCCGACAATGAGGTCACGCTGGTGGTGCGCCGGGCGATGGAGCGCGTGGGCGCCTGAGGGTTTTGAGACCGGCTTATGGCGGAGCCTCCCCCGTCATTCCGGGGCGATCCGAAGGATCGAGCCCGGAACCCAGAACCGATGCCGCTGCTTGGGAAGGTGCGGGTCGCCGGCTCGCTTCATGACCACACGCATCGGTTCTGGGTTCCGGGTTCAGGCCTGCGGCCTGCCCCGGAATGACGGGCGAGAATAACGCCATCGCTCAGTGCTGAAGGCCGTCAAGATGAGTCATCGCACTTGCCCGTTATCGCCTCCCAGCGCAGGATCGTGTCGGGCGATGCTTCAAGGCACTGACGATGATCAAGCTCTCGACGATGGCGGCGATGCTGGCCGCCTGTCTTTCTACGCCTCTTGCCGCATCCTTTGCCACGCCCGTGGCGGCGCATGACCTGACGCCGTTCCAGGAGGTCGGCAGCGGCCATGTGCTTTACGAAGACGTTTCGCCCGCGGGCAGCGAAACGATTAATATCGAGACCTATGTTCCGCAGGCCTGCGCCAGCAAGCCATGTCCCCTCGTCATCGCGGTGCACGGCCTCGGGCGTAACGCCGCCAATACGCGCGACTACTGGATCGAGGCGGCCGACCGCCATGGCCTGCTGATTGCGGCGCCGCATTTCGACAAGGACCGCTTCCCGACCCGGCTGTTCCAGCAAGGCGGCGTCCGCAATGAGCCCGACCGCTCGAAATGGCTCTATGCGGTGATCGAGCGCTTCTTCGACGCAGGCCTGAAGAGCGGCCGCGTTTCGGGCTCGACCTATGTGCTCTTCGGCCATTCAGCCGGGGCGCAGTTCGTCCACCGCATGGTGATGCTGATGCCCGATGCGCGCTTCTCGACCGCGATCTCGGCCAATGCCGGCTATTATACCTTGCCTGTCGGCAAGGATGCGGCGGGCGGGTTCAGCTTTCCCTATTCGCTCGACGGCACGCCGGCGACGGACGCCAATCTCAAGGCCGCCTTCGCCAAGCCGCTGCTGATCATGCTGGGAGACAAGGATATCGACCCCAACCATCCCCAGTTGAACACGAGCAAGGGCGCGGAGGCGCAGGGCCCCAACCGCTTCACGCGCGGCCAGAACTTCGTCGCGGTCGCCGCAGCCGAGGCGAAACGGCTTGGCGTCGCGAGCCGCTGGCGCGAGATCACCGTGCCCGGTGTCGCCCATGAACAGAAGAAGATGGCGAGCGCCGCGGCGGCGGCGCTCTTCGGAGGGAACTAGGGGGCAAGACCGTCCGCGCCGTCATTGCGAGCGCAGCGAAGCAATCCAGGGGACGTCGAGCTCTGCCGCTCTGGATTGCTTCGTCGCTTCGCTCCTCGCAATGACGGCGTGGTTTGCTGTGGCCCCTAAAGCGGCGGCAGGCCGTTGCGCTTCTTGATCACGGCCAGCGCGAAATTGGATTCGACCGACTGGATGCATTTCAGGCGCGTAACCTTCTGCTTCAGGAAGCGCTCATAGCCCTCGATGCCATCGGTCAGGACGCGCAGGTGGTAGTCCTGGCTGCCGGTCATCAGATAGCATTCGGTGACCTCGCTCCAGCTTTCGACCGCCTTCTCGAACTCGGAGATGTTCTCCTGCGTCTGCTGCGACAGGCGCACCGAGACGAAGACGCTGAAGGGCAGGCCATAGGCTTTTGCATCGACGATCGCGGCATAGCCCTTGACGACGCCGGTCTCCTCCAGCCGCTTCAACCGGCGTAGGCAGGGCGTCGGCGAAAGCCCGACCTTCTCCGACAGCTCCTGATTGGTGATGCGGCCATCCTCCTGCAGCACGGCGAGGATACGGCGATCGATGGAATCGAGCATGGTCTGCTCCTGTTCGGCTCATCATTGGCAGAAAGCTGCACTAAGGGCCTTTACGGCAATGATGATCGGTCATGCAATGCCGTGGCGAAAGGCGTAACCTGACGCTCACGAGCCATGGGCGAACCGTGCCGCCGCGGAGGACATTATCGATGAGCGAAGACAGCTATCACAAGGACCGGATCGCCAACCGCAAGCTCCATCCGGAGACGCTGATGATGGGCTTCGGCTATTCGCCGGCGATGTCGGAAGGCTCGCTCAAGCCGCCGATCTTCCTGACCTCGACCTTCGTTTTCGAGAACGCCCAGCAGGGCAAGGATTTCTTCGACTTTACCTCCGGCCGGCGCCGGCCCAAGCCCGGCGAAAAGCCCGGCCTGGTCTATTCGCGCTTCAACCACCCCAATATGGAGATCCTCGAGGATCGCCTGGCGATCTGGGACGAGGCGGAGAAATGCGCCGTCTTCGCCAGCGGCATGGCCGCGATCGCCACGACCTGCTTCGCCTTCCTGCGCCCCGGCGACACCGTCATCCACTCGCGCCCGCTCTATGGCGGCACCGAGACGCTGCTGAAGAACCAGATGGGCGCCTTCGGCGTCACGCCCTTCGGCTTCACCGATGGTCTCGACATCGCGCAGATGCGCGAAACCGCCAAGGCCGCGGCCGCCAAGGGCCGCGTCGGCATGATCCTGGTCGAGACGCCGGCGAACCCGACCAATGGGCTGGTCGATCTCGCCGCCTGCGCCATGATCGCCGACGAGCTGGAGAAGTCCCAGGGGCATCGCCCGCCGGTCGTGGTCGACAACACCATGCTCGGCCCGAAATACCAGAAGCCCTTGAAGCAGGGCGCCGATCTCTCGCTGCTCTCGCTGACCAAATATGTCGGCGGCCACAGCGATCTCGTCGGCGGCTCGATCAGCGGCTCGGACGCGCTGGTGCGGCAGGTCAAGAGCTGGCGCGGTTCGCTCGGCACGCAGCTCGACCCGAACTCCTGCTGGATGCTGATGCGCTCGCTGGAGACGCTCGACATCCGCATGAGCCGCGCCAATGAGAACGCCAAGCTGGTGGCGGAGTATCTCTCCAGCCACCCGAAGGTGGCCAAGGTGCACTACCTCGGCGATCTCCGGGATGGCGACCCGCGCAAGGCGGTGTTCGACCGGCAATGCACCGCCGCCGGCTCGACCTTCGCCTTCGATGTCAAGGGCGGCGAGAAAGAGGCCTTCGCGCTGCTCGACAACCTGCAGATCATGAAGCTCGCGGTCTCGCTCGGCGGCACCGAGACGCTTGTGTCGCATCCCGCCGCGATGACGCATTCGGGCGTGGCGAAGGAGTTGCGCGAGGAGATCGGTCTGACCGATGCGCTGATCCGCATCTCGGTCGGCATCGAGAACATCGAGGATTTGATCTCGGATCTGGCGCAGGCGCTGGAGGCGGTCTGAGGCGCGCCGTCATTCCGGGGCGACCCATAGGGTCGAGCCCGGAACCCAGAACCGCAGGTTGTGACGAGATAGGCGCTACCGATGACGAGGCCTGAATCCCAACTCCATCGGTTCTGGGTTCTGGGTTCTGGGTTCCGGGCTCAGGCCTGCCCCGGAATGACGGTGGAGGGTCAAGTCATTGCGTTCTAGAACCCGCTGCAGCTGGTTTCCTGAATCGCGCAGATCTGGTTGAGCCAAGCCCGGAAGTGGCCCGGCGGCAGCCCGCTCTGCGCGGCCGGCGCGATATCGAGCCGCTGCCCCAGGGCGTCGCCGGCGGGCAGGGGACCGAACTCGACCAGGGCCCATTTGCCCTGGCAGCCGATCAGCCGTCCCACCGCCCGCAAGCCGTCATTGTCGAGCGTCAGCCCGGCCTCAGTACTGAGAACGATGGCGGCCTTCTCACTTGGCAGGGCCCGGCCGGCCGGGCTTTGCGTCTTGACGGTCAGCTTCTGGCCGCTGACCCAGCCCCGCCCGCCATACATCGCCCGCCCGCGCGCGCCGGTCAGCTTCGTGTTGTCGCGGGCGTTGCGGATGCGGAACCAGCCCTTGGCGCTAGCCGTGATCTCGACCTCGACCATGACGGAGAGCCCATCGATCTCCTTGCTGAGCGTCACGGGCGGCAGCCGCCCGACGATGCCGAAGCCCGTCCCCGGCCCCGAGCGGACATTGAGGCCAGCGGGATCGGTCTCGGTGACGAAGGCGCCGATCGCACAGGCGGTTTCGCCCGGGGGAGCCTCGATCGGGCGCTCCTGGGCGCAGGCGGCCGCGACCGACCAGGCCGAGGCGATGATGGCCGCGAGCAGCATCGGAAAGCGCTTTCGGGCCGGCAGCATGGGCATGGCCTCGGCGGGCATGGCCTCAGCGCGCCGCGTTGACGAGCACGTAGAACAGCGAAGGCGGCCTTCCGACCGTCGCCAGGAACGCCTTGTAGCGGTTCGTCGGGATGGTCTGGCAGCCGGCGGACCAGGTGTCGGGCTCGAGCACGCTGTCCTTGCCGCCCTGGTGGATAAACATCGAGGTGCCGGCCTTCCTGGCGTCGATCCGGTTGGGGTCGGCCGTGGTGAAGCGCCCGTCGCCATCGGTGTCGCGCTCGACGACCTGGGTGATCCTGGTCTGGAAGGCGCGGGCGCCGACATGCCCCCCCGGTTTCTCGTAATAGTGATAGGTGCCCTCGATCAGCCGGCCGAGATCCTTGATCTTGTCGTTGTTGACGTCTTCGCCGTCGGTCTTGCTGAAATGCACGCCGCCATAGCGCCGGTCCTGCCGGTTGGAGGCGCGTTGCGAATACTGGGCGCCGGGCTCGGTGCAGATCGGGAAGAGCGTCGCCATCCCTGTCGATCCGATCCTGCGCAGGACGACGAGCCTGTCGTCATAGGAGCCCTCGCCGTGATGCGCGAGCGTGCTGCTTTCATTGCGCAGGGACAAAAGCGAGACCATGCCGCCCATGAAGTACATGCACGCCATGGGGCTGGCGAAACGCCGGAACACGGCGGCGTAGGCGTCGAATTCCTGCTTCGGCGTCTGAAAATAGAGCTTGCCGCCATCGGGCCTGCACAGCCGCACCGCCTCGATCTGCTCCCATAGCACCCGGTTGTTGGGCCTGCGCAGCGCGGCCTTGGCCGCCTTGCCCAGGCGGGTCTCAGCGGCCCGCCAGACATAGTCTTGCAGCGGCCAGGGTACGGTCTCGACCAGCGCCAGCCAGGCCTCGACATCAAGGCGCGCTTGGCTGGACAAGGCCTTGTTCAACTGCCGGCCGAAAGCCGCGAAATCGAGCGGTCTTTCCATCAGCCAGTCAGGCGGGCGATGTTCATTGACCACGGGCTGGTCCGCGACGACGGGCTGGTTCGAGACGACCGCCAGATGCGCCCGCGCATCGGCACGCGGCGTGATGATCCAGGAGGGCTGATCGCGCCCGCCGATCGTCAGATCAGGCCACGGCATGCAATCGCTCCGTCATGGCAGGCCCTTGGAGCCAGGCAGCTTCGGTTGGCAACGGGCCGGAGCTAACCATGCGTCATAGGGCTGTGCAAGCGTGTCGACAGCGGCGTGCCGAGATCATGCTGTTCATGCTCGGAAACATCGCGTCATTCCGGGGCGCCCCGTAGGGGCGAGCCCGGAACCCAGAACCGCAGGTGGTGACGACATGAGCGCTGCTGATGTCGACGCCTGATTGCCAGTTCCGTCGGTTCTGGGTTCCGGGCTCTCCGCTTCGCGTAGCCCCGGAATGACGCGGTGTTTCCGAGCATGGTCCTAGAAGCCGACTCGCCCCCAGCCCGGCAGCTTGAGGGCGGGGTGGCGCAGGTCGAGGCCGGCGACGAGGCCGAGCAGGTTGAGCTCGACGCCTTCGACCCAGCCCAGCGTCACGCCGGCGAGGCCATAAAGCGAGGCCTGCACGCCGGTGCGGCTTGGGGTGAGCCCGGCGAAGAGCCCCTCATCGCGCCAATCCTTGCCGATCGCCGTCGGCGGCAGGGCTTGCGCGAGGTCCGGCACCTCGGCCAGCACATGCTGGACGAAGCTGTTCGAGTTCGGGCCGGGCCAGGCGAGATAGCTGCCCGGCGCGGGATAGGCGTAATCGGCGACGGCGGCGCGGATGCGCGGGATCAGTGCTTGCGCCTGCTCGCCCCGGATTTCGGCGACCGGTTCGGGAGCGTTGCCGAACCAGCGGCCATCGGCCTCGCGCAGGTTGATGCGCACCGGCGTGCCCCAGCCGACGACGTCGAAGCGGGTGTAGGCGGCGGCGCCCTTCTCCTTCACCACGATCCAGGAGTGATGCGCGAAGATGCCGCGCCAGCGCCCGACACGGGCGGCGAAGACATGCACCACCGCCTCCGGCTCGCTCGCGGCAGTAGGCAGGAGCCTCGCGCTCGACCAGTCGGCCCCACGCCAGTCGCTGGCATTGGCCTGCAGAGACCACCATGCGGCATGGGTTGCCAGCGGCAGCAGGAACAGGATCGCGAAAAACGTGAGGAAGCGGCGCAGGTGATGCATGCGGCAGGATATGTGGCCGCCATGTTGCATCGCAAGGTCGCGGGCGCGACGACTGCGCGTCGTGCCGCGATCACAATGACTTGAGGCGCGCGAGCAAGCTGCTAGCTTCGCGGCGGTTGCGACAAGGGGGAGTAGGCTTTCGATGACGGCGTGTGGTTGGGCGAAGGGAGTTCTCGTGGGCGCGGCGATGGGGCTTGCGCTGCTGGCCGGGCAGGCTGCGCTGGCTCAGAACAAGGAGCTGCGGATCTATAACTGGTCCGATTATGTCGATCCCGAAGTGCTCGACGCCTTCAAGAAGGAGACCGGGATCACCGTCGTCTACGACACCTTCGACCAGATGGAGACGGTCGAGACCAAGCTGCTCGCCGGCAAGACCGGTTATGACCTGATCGTGGTCACGGCCTCTTTCCTGCCGCGCCACATCCCGCTCGGGCTCTATGCGCCGATCGACGCCAGCAAGGTTCCCAACCTCAAGAACGCCTGGCCGGAGATCCAAGGGCGGCTCGCCAAATATGATCCCGGCAACACATATGCCGTCGATTATATGTGGGGCACCACCGGCATCGGCTACAACGTCGCCAAGATCAAGGAGCGGCTCGGGCCTGACGCCGTGATCGACAGCTGGAAGATCATCTTCGAGCCCGAGCAGCTCAAGAAGCTCTCCAATTGCGGCGTGCATGTGCTGGATGCCGTCGAGGAGATGTTTCCCGCAGCCCTGCGCTATCTCGGATTGAACCCGGATTCCAAGGTCGAAGCCGACCTCAACAAGGCCGGCGAATTGCTGCGCAAGATCCGGCCGCACATCCAGAAGTTCCACTCCTCGGAATACATCAACGCCCTCGCCAACGGCGATATCTGCCTCGCCGTCGGCTATTCTGGCGACGTGCTGCAGGCCAAGAAGCGGGCCGAGGAGGCCAAGAACAAGGTCGAGATCGCCTATGCCATTCCGAAGGAGGGCGCGCTGATGTGGTTCGATTCCTTCGTCATCCCCAAGGACGCCGGCAATCCCGAGGCGGCGCTGGCCTTCATCGATTTCGTCAATCGCCCCGCCATGGCGGCGAAGAACTCCGACTTCATCCAATACGCCAATGGCAACCTCGCCTCGCAGCCTTTGCTCTCGGCCTCGGTGCGCGGCAATCCCGGCATCTATCCGTCGGAGGCCGTGATGGCACGGCTCTATACGATCACGCCCTACGACCAGAAGTCGCAAAAGCTGGTCAACCGGCTCTGGACCCGCGTCAAGACGGGCAAGTGAGCGGGGCGATGGGGCAGGGGGCGGCTCTCATGCGCAAGGCCTCGCCCGGCAGCGTGCGCCGCGCCTTCCAGCCCTGGAACGACCCGCAGGCGCGCCCGCTGGTCGAGTTCCGCAATGTCACCAAGCGCTTCGGCGCGGTGACGGCGGTCGATGGCTTGTCGCTCTCGCTCTATCCGCGCGAGTTCTTTGCCCTGCTCGGCCCCTCCGGCTGCGGCAAGACCACATTGATGCGGATGCTGGCGGGGTTCGAGCGGCCCGATTCCGGCGAGATCCTGCTCGACGGCGTCGACATCACCACTGTCCCGCCGCATCTGCGCCCGGTCAACATGATGTTCCAGTCCTATGCGCTGTTCCCGCATCTCAGCGTTGCCGAGAATATCGGCTATGGGCTGAAGCGTGAGGGCCTGGCCAAGCCCGAGATCGCCCGCCGCGTCACCGAGATGCTGGCGCTGGTGAAGCTCGAAGGGCTCGGCGCGCGCCGGCCCGACCAGCTCTCCGGCGGGCAACGCCAGCGCGTAGCCCTCGCCCGTTCGCTCGCCAAGCGGCCCAAACTCCTGCTGCTCGATGAGCCCATGGCGGCGCTCGACCGCAAACTGCGCGAGGCGACGCAGTTCGAATTGATGGATCTGCAGAGCACGCTCGGCACGGCCTTCATGGTCGTCACTCATGATCAGGACGAGGCGATGACGATGGCCGACCGCATGGCGGTGATGGACCATGGCCGTCTGGTCCAGATCGGGCCGCCGGATGTGATCTACGAGGCTCCGGTCAATCGCTACGTCGCCGAGTTCGTCGGCGACATCAATATCCTGGAGGGGCGCGTCTCAGCCGTCGAGGGCGATCTCGTCAGGGTCGAGAGCGCGGTCGCTGGCCTGCTCGAACTGGATGAGGATGCGCCCCGCTTTGCGCCGGGCGAGGCGCTGCTCGTCGGCTTGCGGCCGGAGAAGATCGCGCTCAGCCATGACGAACCGGCGCAGGGCCTCAACAAGGTCAGGGGCGAGATCTGGGACATCGGCTATCTCGGCGACGTCACCATGATCCAGGTCATGGTCGGCGGCGAAGGCGGCACGCTGTTGAAGGTCGCGCTGGCCAACCGCACAAGGCGGATCGAGCGGCCCTTCGCCTGGGACGATGCGGTCTGGCTGTCCTGGGACGTCGAAGCCGGGCTGGCGCTGGCGCAATGAGCATTTCTATGCGTTTTTCGACGCGCAACTTTACCGGCAAGCGCGCGGGGAACCCCTCTCCTGTAAGGAGAGGGGCAGGGGTGAGGTGTCGGCCCCTAGACCGGTGGCGTGACGGTCTTGCCGTCATTGCGAGCTCCGCGAAGCAATCCAGGGGACGTAGAGCGAGACCTTTTGGATTGCTTCGCTGCGCTCGCAATGACGATGGAGCGGCGGTTGGGACACAGCCAAAGCGTCCAACGGCCGACCCCTCACCCTGCCCTCTCCCTACGGGAGAGGGTTCCCCGCGCGTTCCGCGGCAAGCAGCGCATGGGGGCTGTAGAGAGGGGCTGGTGTCATGAGCGCCGTCTCCCGCCCGCTGCGCGCCCGCCTTGTCGTCGCGGTGCCCTATCTCTGGCTGCTCGCCTTTTTCCTTGTGCCCTTCGCCATCGTGCTGCGCATGGCGTTCTCGCATGCCGATACGGCGCTGCCGCCTTATGCACCGCATTTCGCAAGCCTTGATGTCGCAAATTTTGCCGCGATCGGAGAGTTTCTGGCGGCGCTCGATCTCGACAATTTCCGCCTGCTCGCCGATGACGCGCTCTACTGGCAGAGCTATCTCTATTCCTTGCGCATCGCCGGCCTGACGACCTTACTTGCGCTCGCCATCGGCTATCCGCTTGCCTATGCGATGGCGTCCGCTCCCAAAAGCTGGCGAGGCGCCTTGCTCGTTCTCGTCATCCTGCCGTTCTGGACCTCCTTCCTGATCCGCGTCTACGCCTGGATCGGCATCCTGCGGCCCGATGGCTTGCTGGATGCGGCGTTGATCGGCCTTGGCCTCACGCAGGAGCCGCTCAGGCTCCTGAACACCGAGGCCGCCGTGCTGATCGGCATGGTCTATTCCTATCTGCCCTTCATGGTGCTGCCGCTGTTTGCCGCGCTTGAAAAGCTCGATCGCTCCCTGCTCGAGGCCGCCGCCGATCTCGGCGCCAGGCCGTGGATGGCCTTCCTGACCGTGACCTTGCCGCTCTCCATCCCCGGCGTGCTCGCCGGCTGCGCGCTCGTCTTCATTCCGGCGGTCGGCGAATTCGTCATTCCCGATCTGCTGGGCGGGCCCGACACCATCATGATCGGCAAGGCTTTGTGGACGGAGTTCTTCTCCAACCGCGACTGGCCGCTTGCCTCGGCGGTGGCGGTCGTGCTCCTCGTCCTGCTGGTCCTGCCGCTGGCGCTGCTCCAGCGCGCGCGCCTGGCGCGGGAAGGGGCGGCATGAAACGGCTCGGGCCCGGCCTCATCCTGGCGCTCGTCGTCGGTTTCGCCTTCCTCTATCTGCCGATCCTGGCGCTCATCGCCTATTCCTTCAATGCCTC
This sequence comes from Allobosea sp. OK403, assembly GCF_900113835.1. Taxonomy (GTDB): domain Bacteria; phylum Pseudomonadota; class Alphaproteobacteria; order Rhizobiales; family Beijerinckiaceae; genus Allobosea. The sequence goes on from NZ_FOQV01000011.1 coordinate 117,040, forward strand.
GCGTCTCGTCACCGTCTGGGGCGGGTTCTCGACGCATTGGTATGGCGCGCTCATGCATAATCAGCCGCTGCTCGACGCCGCCTGGCTGAGCCTGCGACTGGCCTGCGTCTCGGCGACGCTGGCCACAGTGCTGGGCACGCTTGCGGCGCTGGCGCTGGCGCGCCATGGCCGGTTCAGCGGCCGGACCCTGTTCTCCGGCATGGTGCTGGCGCCGCTGGTCATGCCGGAGGTCATCACCGGGCTGTCCCTGCTCCTGCTCTTCGTCGCGGCCGATGTCGAGCGCGGCTTCTGGACCGTGACGATCGCCCACGCGACCTTCAGCCTCGGCTTCGCCTGCATCGTCATCCAGGCGCGGCTCGTCGGTTTCGATCGCTCGCTCGAGGAGGCGGCGCAGGATCTGGGCGCGACGCCGCTGATAACCTTCTGGACCGTGACCTTGCCCTTGATCTGGCCGGCGGTCGCGGCGGCCTGGATGCTCGCCTTCACGCTTTCGCTCGACGACCTCGTGATCGCGAGCTTCACCACCGGGCCGGGCGCGACGACCCTGCCGATGCGGCTTTATTCGGCGGTGCGGCTCGGCGTTTCCCCCGAGATCAACGCCGCCTGCACCTTGATGATTGGCGCGGTCGCCATTGCCGTGGTCGCAGCCTCGCTCCTGCTGAAGCGCGAGCGGATGGCCGGGGGGTAGGGCGTTTCCCACGCGACTTGAAACGTCATTGCGAGGAGCAAAGCGACGAAGCAATCCAGAAGGGCTTGCTCCACGCCTCCCTGGATTGCTTCGCTGCGCTCGCAATGACGGGTCAGCGTGAATGGAAAGAACTCCAGATTGCCAACGCGGATAAATAGCAGGTGAATGGCGGCCTCAAGTCCCGTTCAGCCCTGACATGCGACTGTCCGTGTCAGGCGAGGGAGTGTCCTTCGCCGTCAGACAGGACAGGGACCATGTTCCGTACATTCGCCGGCCTCTCCACCCTCGCCATTGGCGCTGCGGCGCTGGCTGTTGCGAGCTTCGCGCCGATCACATCCGCGAGCGCCTTCGATGGTCGCTATGAGCGCGGCTACGAACGTGCGGAGTATGGTTGGCGCCCGGCGCCGCCCGTCGTTTACGGCTTTTGGGGCCGGCGCCATTGGCGCCATCAATATGAAGGTCAAGGCTTCCGCGCACCGCCGCCGCCCTATGGTTACGGCTGGCGCTGACGCAAGGCATCAGGCGGCAGGCGCGCTTGCGCCTGCCGCTTGGCATGGTTGCGGCATGTTTCGCCAAATGGAACAAAAGAGCTGAGCGGGAGGTTTCTATGATGGAAACGAGGACCACGATCATGATCCGCAAGACCCTCATCGCAGCCGCGACGACGCTGGTTCTCGGCGTAGGCTTCGTCGGCCTGGGCGGCGTGGCTGCGCCGAGTTCGGCTCAGGCTCAGTGGCGCGACTATGATCGCCCCTATTACGGCCAGCGCCGTCATTATCGCGAACGCGCCTATCGCCCGCAGCGGCCAGCCTATGGGCGAGGTTACAACGTGCCTGCCGGTCCCAACGGGCTCGGCCGCGCCGGGGTTCTGCCGAACGGGCGTAGCTTCTACACGCCGCCGGGCGGCCAATTGCCGGGCGGGCAGACTTACGAGACCTCTCCCAGGGGGCAGGGAACGGACGGGCATAACTGACCGCTCGCCCGACTTCGCGACCGATGTCCAGCCGCCGGGATTACTCGGCGGCTGATTTTTGCGCGTAGCCCAGCCGCTGATTGAGATTGTCGAGCAGCTTCTCGGCCGCGTCGGCGATCACTGTTCCCGGCGGGAAGATCGCGCTCGCGCCGGCCTCGTACAGCGCCTCGAAATCCTGCGACGGGATCACACCGCCGACGACGATCATGATGTCGGGCCTGCCGGCCTTGGCGAGCGCGCTTTTCAGCTCCGGCACCAGGGTGAGATGCCCCGCCGCGAGCGAGGAGACGCCGACGATGTGGACGTCGTTCTCGACCGCCTGGCGCGCCGCCTCGTCGGGGGTGGCGAAGAGCGGCCCGATATCGACGTCGAATCCGAGATCGGCGAAGGCCGAGGCGATGACCTTCTGGCCGCGGTCATGCCCGTCCTGCCCCATCTTGGCGACGAGGATGCGCGGCCGGCGGCCATCGGCCTCCTCGAAGGCTTCAGTCATCATCTGCACGCGCGTCACGGCTGGGTTCATGGTGCCGACCTCCCGCTTGTAGACGCCCGAGATCGATTTGATTTCGGCGCGGTGGCGCCCGAAAACCTGCTCCATCGCCATCGAGATCTCGCCGACGGTGGCTTTCGCCCGCGCCGCCTTGACCGCAAGGTCGAGCAAATTGGCGTCGCCCCTGGCGCCATTGGTCAGCGCGGTCAGGGCAGCCTGAACGTCGGCCTCGACGCGCTCGGCCTTGAGCCGGCGGAGCTTGTCGAGCTGCTGCTTGCGCACCGAGGCATTGTCGACCTTGAGCACGTCGATCATGGCCTCGTTCTCAGGCTTGAACATGTTGACGCCGATGATCGCCTGCTGGCCGCCATCGATGCGCGCCTGCGTCTTGGCGGCGGCCTCCTCGATGCGCAGCTTCGGGATGCCGGCCTCGATCGCCTTGGCCATGCCGCCGAGCGCCTCGACCTCCTGGATATGCGCCCAGGCTTTCGCAGCAAGCTCGGCCGTGAGGCGCTCGACATAATAGGAGCCGCCCCAGGGGTCGATGATGCGGCTCGTGCCGCTCTCCTGCTGCAGCAGGATCTGGGTGTTGCGGGCGATGCGGGCGGAGAAGTCGGTCGGCAGCGCCAGCGCCTCGTCGAGCGCATTGGTGTGCAGCGACTGGGTGTGGCCCTGGGTTGCCGCCATCGCCTCGATCACGGTGCGCGGCACATTGTTGAAGACGTCCTGCGCCGTCAGAGACCAGCCCGAGGTCTGGCAATGGGTGCGAAGCGGCAGGGATTTTTCGCTCTGCGCGCCGAAATCCTTGACCAGCTTCGCCCAGATCAGGCGGCCGGCGCGCAGCTTCGCCACCTCCATGAAGAAGTTCATGCCGATGGCCCAGAAGAAGGACAGCCGCGGCGCGAAGACATCGACGCCAAGCCCGGCGCGCTGGCCGGCGCGGATATATTCGACGCCGTCGGCGAGCGTGTAGGCGAGCTCGAGATCCTGCGTCGCTCCCGCCTCCTGCATGTGATAGCCGGAGATCGAGATCGAATTGAACTTCGGCATGTTCTGCGACGTATAGGAGAAGATGTCGCCGATGATCCGCATCGAGGGCGTGGGCGGGTAGATATAGGTGTTGCGGACCATGAACTCCTTGAGGATGTCGTTCTGGATGGTCCCCGAAAGCTTGGCCGCCGGAACGCCCTGTTCCTCGGCCGCGACGATATAGAGCGCCAGCACCGGCAGGACCGCGCCGTTCATTGTCATCGACACGCTCATCTGGTCGAGCGGGATGCCGGAGAACAGCGTGCGCATGTCGTAGATCGAGTCGATCGCGACGCCGGCCATGCCGACATCGCCGCCGACGCGGGGATGGTCTGAATCATAGCCGCGATGGGTGGCGAGATCGAAGGCGACCGAGAGGCCCTTCTGCCCGGCGGCGAGGTTGCGCCGGTAGAAGGCGTTGGAATCCTCGGCCGTGGAGAAGCCGGCATATTGCCGGATCGTCCAGGGCTGGTTGACATACATCGTCGGATACGGCCCGCGCAGATAAGGCGCGATGCCTGGAAGCGTGTCGACGAAGGGCAGGCCGTCGCGATCCTGCGGCCCGTAGACCGGCTTCACCGGAATGCCCTCCGGCGTCAGCCAGTCAGCGCCGGTCGTGGCTGCGGCGGCTGGAGAGGCGGCGGCCTCAGTGAAGGCCAGCGTCGTGAAATCCGGGATCGCGGTCTCTGGGATCGCGGTCATGGCTGTCTCCCGTCGGATTGATCCCACCAATGGTGGAAATGATGCACCGGTCCGTGGCCGTGGCCAACCTGAACCTGATCGGCGGCGGCGATAGCCGCCGAGATATAGCTCTTCGCCTGGCCGACGGCCTCGGGCAAAGCGAGCCCCTTGGCGAGGCCCGCCGCGATCGCCGATGACAAGGTGCAGCCCGTGCCATGGGTGTTGCGCGTCGCCAGGCGCGGCGCGTTGAAGCGCTGGCGCGCGCCGCCGGAGAGCAGCAAGAGGTCGCTGCTGACGTCGCCCGCGCCATGCCCGCCCTTGATCAGGACGTTCGCGGCTCCAAGCGCGGCGAGCTTGCCGGCCTGCTCGTCGATCGCCGCCTCGGTCTCGGCGATGCCGGTGTGCAGCAGTGTGGCGGCCTCGGGCAGGTTCGGCGTGATCAGCGTCGCCAGCGGGAAGAGATGGCGGCGGATCGCGTCGACGGCGTTGTCCTGCAGCAGTTTCGCGCCCGACGCCGCGACCATCACCGGGTCGAGCACGATGTTGCGGGCCTTGTGGCGGATCAGGCCGGCAGCGACGGTTTCGATCAATTCCGCCGTCGCCAGCATGCCGATCTTGACGGCGGCGACATCGAGATCCTCGAACACCGCATCGAGCTGCTGGGCGACGAAATCGGCCGGCACGGCGTGGATCGCGCGGACGCCTGTCGTGTTCTGCGCGGTCAGCGCGACGATGACGCTGGCGCCATAGACCTGATGGGCCGCGAAGGTCTTGAGATCGGCCTGGATGCCGGCGCCGCCGCTGGAATCGGAGCCGGCGATCGTGAGGGCGATGGGGGGCGGTGTGCTCACTCGGCGGCTTCCAATGTGATCCTGAGTTTGGTGCCCGTGGCCCGGGCGTAGCGCTCCAGCGTTCGGGTCGAGGGCTTGCCCCGGCCGCTTTCGAGCCGCGCGATCACGGATTGCGTCGTGCCCATGCGCTGGGCGAGCTCTTCCTGCGTCAACCCGGCCTTGGTGCGGGCGCGGATCAAGGAGGTCAGCAGGGCGAATTCCTCTTCGAGCGCGTCATATTCGCGCTTGAACTCGGGGTCCTGCATTTGTTCGGCGACCCATTCGCGAATATCTCTCATGTCACCTCCTTCGCGCGTTCGCGGGCCAGATCGAGTTCGCGTTTTGGCGTCTTCTCGGTTTTCTTGATGAAGGCCCGCACGATAACGACGCGCCGCCCGCTCGCGGCGATATAGATTGCTCGTGCAATGCCATCGCGACCGGTCAGCCGCAGCTCCCAAAGTTTGTCGCCCAGCGGCTTGACCCATCCGAACGGCAAGGCATGAAGGCCGTCTTCCCGGATCACTTGAGTGAAGCGCGCAAAGCGCGCCCGGATATCGGGAGGTAGAGCCGCGAGCTCCTGTTCGACAATGTGGTTCAACGCTTGAACCACCCATTGCTGTCCAAGGTTCATAGCAAAAAAGCGCTAATCGGGCAATGCCGAGATGGCAAGCGCGCTTTCGAGCAAGGCCACGACATCGCAGCCGGCGTAGATGAATGCGCTGACGCCGGCTGCCTGGAGCGCGGCCGCGCTCTCGCCCGGCCGGCCGGCGAGCCAGATCGTCGCGCCGGCTTGCTTGAGCGCCGTGGCCGCTGCGGTTGCCTCCGCCGCATAGCCGTCATCCGAGCCGCAGAGGCAGGCGAGGTGCGCGCCCGAAGCTTGATAGGCCGCAAGGAGGGCCGCAAGATCGGTTGCGCCGTCCTTGGCGAAGCCGTCATCGCTGGGCGCCGCCAGCCCTCCGGTTTCGAACAGATTGCGGGCGAAGCCGGCACGCGCCGTGAAATCGGCGATCGGCCCCAGCGTCGCCAGGAAGACGGTAGGGCGCTCGCTGAAGGCATCGGCCTTGTCGCGCAGGGCCTCGAACGCCTCGGCCAGGCGGTGCGAGGGCAGGGGCTCTGCCCTCAAGGCATCCTCCGGCGCGCTCAATGCCTGGTCGCGTGTTGCGCCTTGCGCCAGTTGAGCGATGAGGTCGCCCTGGTCCTGGGTGCTCGCCTTGGTCGCGGAGGGGCGAGCTGCACGGCGCGCGCCGGGCGCGACATCGAGCACGCTGACGGGGGCCTCTTTCAGATTGGCGAATTCGCTCGTGCCGGTGATCGGCTCGCGGCGGGTGGCGATCGCCTTGGCGCGCGCCTCTCTCTGGCGGGCAAGGCCGGCCTGAACATGGCCGTTCGTCAAGGCCGAGACGATGCCCGGCAGGCCGCCCTTGGCCTCGCGCTCCAGATCCTGGAACTTGCTCCAGCCCTGCTCGCAGAGCGCCTGCGTCAGGCTCTCGAAACTGCCGGCGCCGGCTGCAGGGTCGGCAACGCGCCAGAGATTGGCCTCTTCGAGTAGCACGAGCTGGGTGTTGCGCGCGATGCGGCGGGCAAAAGCGTCGGGCAGGCCGAGTGCCGCCGTGAAGGGCAGGACGGTAAGGCTATCCGCGCCGCCGATCCCGGCCGAGAAGGTCGCGATCGTGCCGCGCAGCATATTGACCCAGGGGTCACGCATGGTCAGCGAGCGCCAGGCGGTCTCGGCATGCAGGACCATCGGCTTTGGTGCGAGCCCGCAGGCCGTCTGCACGTGCTCCCAGAGCAGACGGGCGGCGCGGAATTTTGCGATCGTCATGAACTCGTCAGTATCAGCGACGAGGACGAAGGAGATCGCGTCGCGCGCCTCATCCAGCGCCATGCCTTGCGCTTCGAGCGCGCGCAGATAGGTGACCGCCGTGGCGAGCGCAGCGCCGAGCTCCTGCGCCTCGCTCGCGCCGGCCTCGTGATAAGGCCGGACATCGGCGGTGAGGAACGGCCCCTTGAAACCGCGCTCACTCAGCGCCCGGATCGTCTGCGCCAGCCGGCGGCCGATTTCGGGCCAGGACGCGGCGAAGACGCCTTCGCTCGCCAGCAGCCCGATCGGGTCGAGCCCGAAATCGACAGTACCGCTATCGGGCGCGATGCCGCGTTTCTCGAACAGTGCCGCCAGCATGAGCGCATTGACGCGGCCCTGCGGGGCCGGGTCGAGCCGCAAGCGGATCAGCTCCAGCATGACGCCGTCAAGCGCTGCATCAAGCGCAGCGACATCGCCCGCGACGAGCCCGTGGCCGCGCGCCGCGCGCGCGCCGACGAAAGACAGTGCCAGCGAATCCGCACCGCCTTCGAGGTCGGCCAAGGCGAGCGCCTGCGCCTGCGCCGGTTCGGGATGGTCGACACGGGCCGCGACATGCCAGCGGCCCGCCTCGGCCCGCAGCGGTCGCTGCGTCGGGCTGGCAGCGGCGTAGAGCGGCTCGATGCGGATGCCGTCGGCGCTGCGGCCGACCAGCCGCTTCTCGAAATCCGCACCCTTCAGGACCTTGTCGACAGCGCCCCGCCATTGCTCCAGGGAGGGCGACGGAAAGGCGTTCATGAAAGGCAGGTCTGACAGTGAAGGCAGATCTGACGATAGGGGAAGGTCTGGCGATGCGGCCGCGTTCATCTGCGCTTGTGCTCCCTCTGCCCCACCATTGTGCAATCGCGAAGCGCTGATTGCCATGGGGAGAGGCGCACCGCCATGCCTAGTTCGTCGCAGACAGCGTGCGTGAATGCGGTGGAGTGGGGTGGCGGGGTGAGCTCGGGGACCTGAGGGGTCGGCGGTTCTTGGCCTCTTCCGGACTCCGGGAAGGTCAGCTTTAGGACAGTTTGGTTTGGGATCCGGGCGACGCCCAGGGGTAACGCTTTGACGCACCGCGGCAGTTGGTCGTCGCGATGATGGCTCCGACGGAGAAATATATCCGCTTGGCGTGCCACAACTGCAGGTTCTATCCTGAACTCGTTGGGGAGCGACATGCTGAAACGAGAACAAGGGTACGCGAGTGGCGTCGAGGCGCCGCCATCGGTTGTAATTGATGCTGAGGTCGCCAGAAGTTTCACTTACGCGTCTTATCAGAACGCTATTCCAGTGCTGCGATCGTTGGCGATCGTCAACCGGACCGACAGGCACTTCGAGCAGTGCCGCCTGGCGATGGTATCGACGCCGGCCTTTCTTCGACCGAAGCTCTGGACGCTCGATCGCCTAGCGCCGGGCGATCGCATCACTATCAGCGACCGGCGGATCGACCTCGATGCCGGTTACCTTGCCGGTCTCAACGAGGCCGAACGCGGCGAGATCACGTTCCGCCTCTACGCACGGGATGAGTGCCTGGCGGAGATTAGGTTTCCAGTGCGGCTTCTCGCGCGGGACGAATGGGGCGGCGTCGCCGACATGGCGCAGTTGCTGCCGGCTTTCGTCCTTCCCAACGACCCAGCCGTCGCGAAGATCCTGCGCGCCACGGCCGAGGCGCTGACGGCGCATGGCCACTCCCCAGGTCTCGACGGCTACCAATCCGGTGACCCGCGGCGGAGCCTGCTGCTGACATCGGCGGTCTACTCTGCCATCGCGGCGATGAAGCTGCACTACGCGGAGCCTCCGGCCAGTTTCGAACAGCGTGGCCAGAAGGTCCGTCGCCCTGCGACCATTGCCCAGGATAGGCTGGCGACCTGCCTCGACAGCTCCCTGCTCTTCGCCGCCGCGCTCGAGGGCTGCGGGCTGAATGCCGCCGTGCTGCTCTTCAAGGATCACGCCGCCATCGGCGTGTGGCTGACGAAGCGGACGTTCCTGAATGCGGTGGAGAACGACCTGACAGAGGTCCGCAAGGCCATTGCGGCCCGCGAGTTCGTCGTCTTCGAGACCACTGGCGTGACGCATCGACCGGTTGCGACGCTCGATCATGCCCGCCGGCTGCTCGAGCCTCGCCTCGAAGAAGCGCAAGCCGCGGGCTTCGAGGCGGCGATCGACTTGCACAGGTCGCGCAGCGGCGGCATCACGCCGCTTGCTTCCCATGCGCCGGCCGCCGTCTCGGACGAGAAAGAGGACGGAGACATCGCATTGTCGCTCCCGGTTGCGGCGGAACTCTCCCCCCTGCCGGCGGAGGTCGCCGAGCTGAAGCCCACCACGGCGGCCGGGCGCATCGACCGCTGGCAAAAGAAGCTGCTGGATCTGACGCTGCGCAACCGGCTGCTTAACTTCCCCGACTCGAAGAAGACGATCCCCTTCCTGTGCACCGACATCGCATATCTCGAGGACAGGCTCTCGGAGGGAGCCGCGATGCGGCTGATCTCGCTGCCAGAGCATAACCCGCTTGGGCAGCGCGACGAGGCACTCTACCGGGAAGTCCGCGGCCAGGACCTGCATCGCGGTTTTGCGGCGGACGCGCTGGCGCGGGGCGAACTCGCATCGCTGCTAGACGCCAAGAATCTCGACGCGCGGCTGATTGAGCTGCATCGTCAGGTACGCAACGATTTCGCCGAGGGCGGCGCCAACACGCTTTTTCTTGCCGTCGGGTTCTTGCGTTGGAAACGTAAGCCGAGCGACGAGCGCAGCTACCGGGCGCCGCTCCTTTTGCTGCCGGTCAAACTCGACCGGCTCAGTGCCAGCTCACAATTCACGCTGCGCTTTCACGAGGACGAGCCGCGCTTCAACGCGACGCTGCTGCAGTTTCTGGAGCGTGAGTTCGATCTGTCCTTGCCGCAATTCGCAGGCGAACTGCCGCAGGACGAGAATGGGATCGACGTGCCGCGCCTGCTCGGCGCAATGCGCCAGGCGGTGCGCGACGTACCCGGCATGGAGGTAATCGACGACGCGGCGCTCTCGACCTTCTCCTTTGCGAAATATCTGATGTGGAAGGATCTCGTCGAACGGACCGACGCGCTGCGGCAGAACCGGGTCGTGCGGCACCTGATCGATACGCCGGAGCAGGCGTTCGCCGCAACCGACGAGGGCTTCGTCGAAGAGCGCGAGCTCGACCGCCGCTATGCGCCCGCCGACATCGTCTCGGTGCTGCCGGCCGACTCCTCGCAGATCGCCGCCAGCGTCGCCGCGGCCGAGGGACGCGATTTCGTCATCATCGGCCCACCCGGCACGGGCAAGAGCCAGACGATCGCCAACATGATCGCGAACTGCCTGGCGAACGGCAAGACCGTGCTCTTCGTGGCGGAGAAGACCGCGGCACTGAACGTCGTCCATCGCCGCCTGAAAGGGCGCGGACTGGGCGACCATTGCCTGGAGCTGCATTCGAACAAGGCGGACCGCAAATCGTTCCTCGCGCAGTTGCGCACCTCGTGGGAGAAGGGGCGCGCCGCCTCGTCCTCCGACTGGGTCGAGGTCAACCATCGGCTGAAAGTGCGGCGAGATGTCCTGAACGCTTATGTCGAGGCGCTCCACCGGCGCCATGCCAATGGGCTGAGCGCCTATGCCGCACTTGGCATCTCCCTGCTGGGCCGGGATCGTCACGCTCCCGAACTGTCCTGGTCGCATCGCGATCTCCATGACGATGCCGCCCGGCGCGGGCTCGGCGATCTGGCCGAGGAGATCGGCCGTGTATTCGCAGCCGTCGAGCGTGCGCCGGTCCTCGCCTGCGTCGATGCGCCCGAATGGTCCTCGGCCTGGCAGGAGCGTCTTCTGGCGACCGCGCGCGGTCTAGCGGGACAGGTAACGATCCTCGGCGCGGCGCTCGCGGCGTTTCTCCCCCATCTCGGTTTGGCGGCGCGCAGCGATGCCGCGAACGCCGAACTGGAGCGCCTCGCACTCGTGGCCGTCACCCTGCACCAGAGCGCCGGCCAGGACTACCGCATCACCTTCGATCCCGGCTTCGCGCAACTGAGACAGGCGCTCGCGGAACTCGAAGGCTCGATCAGCTCCTATCGCGCGACTGAAACGGAGCTCTCAGCAACGTTCAGCCGGGACTCCGTCGTCCGGATTCCCGTCGACGAGCTGGAACGGGACTGGCGCGAGGCGCAAGCCGCCATCTGGCCGCGCAATTGGCTGGGGCGCCGGCGGGTGGGCAAGCTGCTGCAAGGCTATGCTGCTGCCGGCCAGTCCGCCCCTGCCAAGGATCTGCCCGTCCTGCGCCGGCTGCAGGCGCTGCGCGCTTCCGTCGAGAGCAACGGGCTTGCCGGCAAGCCGCTCGCATTTTCCGGCCTCGACACCGATGTCTCGGCGATCGACCGCCATCTGGCCGGCGCGACGAAGTTACGGGACAGCCTCCTGCGGCTCGGACGGGTCGCCGAGGATATCCGTGCGGTGGTCAAGGCGATCGCTCCCGTCCTCATACCGGGCGCGGATGCCGAGCCGATCTGGCAGGCAGCTGCGGCCTATAGCGAGGCCTTCGCCGGTTACGCGACGGCGAGAGCGCATTTTGCCGAGGCAGCCGGAACGGATCCGTCACGCTCGGAAAGCGAGACGTTGCTGTCCGATCTCACGGTTGTGGCGCATGAACTCGCGAACACTCGGCAATTGCTGCGCGACTGGACGAGCTGGTGCAGGGTCAGAGCGCAGGGAGAGCAGCAGGGGCTGGGGCCTCTGATCGCCGATCTGGAGAGCGGCGCGCTGGCGCCCCATGAGGCGCGGGCCACCTTCGATCTCGCCTATGCACGCTGGTGGCTGCCGCAGGCGCTCGACGCGGAAGCGACCCTGCGCGATTTCCGCCGCTTCCAGCATGAACATGCCGTGGAGGAGTTCCGGGAGATCGACGATCTCGTCCGAGCCAAGGCGACCGCACGCGTAATCGGCGCCCTGGCGCATGGCTTGCCCTCCGTTCAGAGCGTGCCGCGCAACTCGGAGCTCGGGCTGCTGCGCCATCAGATGGAGCTGCAGCGGCCGAGCCGCTCGATCCGCGACATGATCGGCGCCATGCCGGGCAGCTTCGGCAAGCTCGCGCCCTGCATGCTGATGTCGCCTTTGTCGATCGCGCAGTATTTCCCGCCCAATCAGGCGCTGTTCGACGTCGTGATCTTCGACGAGGCCTCGCAAATCACCACCTGGGACGCCGTCGGCGCGATCGCCCGGGCGCAGCAGACGATCATCGTCGGCGATCCGCGCCAGCTGCCGCCGACCAACTTCTTCGGCCGCAACGAGGACGAGGAGGAGATCGCAGAGCATGAGCGGGACCTCGAAAGCATTCTGGACGAAGCTAAGGCCGCCGGAATCCCGGTGCGCGATCTGCGCTGGCACTATCGCAGCCGCAACGAATCGTTGATCGCGTTCTCCAATGCCCACTACTACCAAAACCGGCTGATCACCTTCCCCGCACCGGCGGTCGAGGACAAGGCGGTCAGGCTGGTTCGGGTCGACGGCGTCTACGATCGCGGCAAGAGCCGCACCAACCGCACCGAGGCTCGTGCGCTGACCGAAGACGCGGTCAGGCGCATGCGCGGGTGGCTGGCGCTGCCGGAGGCGAGCCGCCCGACGCTCGGCGTCATCACCTTCAACGCCCAGCAACAGGCGCTGATCCAGGACCTTCTCGACGAAGCACGCCGTACGGATTCCGCGCTCGAATGGTTCTTCTCCGAGGACCGCATCGAGCCGTGCATCGTCAAGAACCTGGAGAACGTGCAGGGCGACGAGCGCGACGTGATCCTGTTCTCGATCACCTTCTCGAAGGACGCCGCAGGCAAGCGCACGATGGATTTCGGCGCGCTCAATCGCGACGGCGGCGAGCGGCGCCTCAACGTGGCGGTGACCCGCGCCCGGCAGGAACTCGTGGTGTTCTCCGGCTTCGGCACCGACGATATCGACATCGGCCGCACCAAGGCGATCGGCGTTCAGCATCTCAAGACCTTCCTCGACTTCGCCGTTCGCGGCGCGATCGCCCTGCCGGCGCAGGACGAGGGTTCAGTCGGGGCTCTTGAATCGCCCTTCGAGGAGGCCGTCGCGGCAGAGCTAACTCGCCTCGGCTGGTACCTTGTCCCCCAAGTCGGCATATCCGGCTTCCGGATCGACATCGGCGTGAAGCATCCCTATCACGCCGGAGCGTATCTGGCGGGCGTCGAATGCGATGGCGCGACCTATCACAGCTCGGCCACGGCGCGCGATCGCGACAAGGTGCGCGAGCAGGTTCTGCGCGGGCTCGGCTGGAACATCCTCCGCGTCTGGTCGACCGATTGGTGGTTCGATGCCAAGGGCGCTGCCGTTCGTCTCCACGAGGCGCTGACGGCACTGCTGGCCGACAGCCGCGCGACGGACATCGAAACAGCTCCGGATCAGACCGTCCGTTGGGAGCTCGGCGACGAGGTCGAGCCTGCTCCAACGGCGACAGACACGATCGCGCGTGATGATGGTCGCCGAGAGGATTCGATGTCACAGACGACCGAGGCGAGCGTGGTCCCGGCCGTCGATCTCATGGCGGCACCGGCGAAAGAGCCGATGAGGCTGTCTGCCGCCGGCCCCGGACCGGGCACGCCGCCCGGCAGCGCCGAGGCGCTCCGCTACTGTCTGGCGGACCTCGCGCGCTTCCGCGCCGAGCCCGACCAGTTTCATGAGTTCAGCTACTGCGCCACCCTGCGCGCGATGGTGGATGCCGTCATGGACGCCGAGGCCCCGCTGCGCGAGGAGGTGCTGGCGCAGCGCATCGCCCGCGCTCATGGCTGGCTGCGCACCGGCAGCAAGATCCGCGAACGCATCCAGCTGCATCTGCGGGATGTCGAACGCACCAGCGAAGCCAGTGGCGAGTTTCTTTGGAAGCCTGGCACGGTTGAACCGATCGTTGCTTATCGCGCGCCGATCGATGCCGAGGCGCGTCGAGGGATCGCGGACATTCCGCTTGCCGAGCTCGCCAGCCTTGTCGTCAACCAGCCGGCCCTGCTTCAGGCAGACGATTGCGCGTTGGCTCTCGCGCGTCTACTGGGCGTGGAGCGCTTGGCGGCGACCTCGCGAGCGCGGCTGGACGAAGCGCTTGTGTACGCTGCCGCCTATGTCGCCTCGACCGAGATCGATGGCCGATAGATACCAGATGTTGCGATCAGGATCGTCTGGTTGCGGGCCATTGCCCGTTGTCTGCAGTTGGCGCATTTGCGCCGCCCGACAATTCCGCAGTTTTGATGCGCCACTAGGGCGGTCAATCTTCTCCGGTAGTAGCGCGGCGAAGGATTTCGCCTCGTTCGAAGCGACCGATGCGTACAGCCTACTGTCGAGATTGGGGCGACCTTGCGTCGTCGCTTCTCTCGCACGGGTTCGGCGGGCAGCATAGCGTCTTACCTACGATCAGGGTCAGAACGCGCGACGCCAAGACCGCTCTTGCCGATCTTGCCAAAGGGTGATGAGAGCCCCTCATGGACACGATGCCGGTCAGTGCCTCTCCATCCCCGGCGGATGGCGACAAGGTGGGGCCGAGCCTCTGTCGAACGAAGTGCGCGGGCGGGGAGCAAAAGGTTTCTAAGCCGCTGCCACAGCGCGACGCCGGCCGTGCTCCGGCCCGGCTTTGCCCATGACATCGCCAGAGCGGAGGTTTTTTGCCTTTCCAGGGCCGTTTTGCTACTCCTGTTCTGCTACTCCTGTGACGAGCTGGTTGCGAAGGAGCTGGATCATGCTGGATCGTTATGCCTTGCGGGCCTTGGCAGTCTGTTCGATCCTGCTCCTGACGCCCGCGCTCGCCCCGGCGCAGACACCGCGCACGCCGATCCGGCCTGATGCCACGGTTTTTTTCACGGATCTCAGGGATGGCGCCGTCATTCCGCCGAAGCTCACCATCAAGTTCGGCGCATCCAATTTGGACGTTGTTGCGGCGGCGGTGGCAAAAGCGAATTCAGGCCATCATCACCTTCTGATCGACAGCCCGGTGCCGCCGTTAGGCGAGCCGATTCCGAGCGATCCCGGCCATCTGCACTTCGGTCGCGGCCAGACGGAAGCCGAGCTTGTCCTCGCTCCGGGCCCGCATACGCTGCAGCTGCTGCTCGGCGACCAAGACCATGTGCCGCATAATCCTCCGATCATGTCCGCGGTGATCCACGTGACGGTGTCCGACAAGGCCACCGCGCCCGGGCGCACGGCGTCGCTGCCGGATGCGGAGGTCTATTTCATCGGCCTTTCCAACGGCTCGGTCGTCCCGCAAAACCTGACGGTCCGGTTTGGGCTGCGCAATATGGGTGTCGCCCCGGCAGGTGTCGTCAAGGCCGGCACCGGGCATCACCATCTCATCATCGACCGGCCCGCTCCCGCTTTGGGTGAGCCCATCGCCAGCGATCCGAACCATCTCCATTTCGGCCGCGGTGAGACTGAGAAGAAGATCACGCTAACGCCCGGCCGGCACACGCTGCAGCTCGTGCTGGGCGATCAAGACCATATCCCGCATGATCCGCCGGTCATGTCACAGCGGATCGAAGTGAGGGTGGTGCGGCCGCACAGGCAGCGGCGCTGGTAGACAGGTGCGGGCAAGACAGGTGCGGGCAGGACAGGCGCGGGAGAGACAGGAGTGGATGTCGAAAAACTTCGGCGCGGCGCGAGTAACTCTGATCCGATGATTGTAAGATCTTTAGAATCTTGCCCCGCTCCCGGTATTTCGCAGACGATGGTAGTCCATGGCAGCTGAATTGAATGTGATCCTGGGCTCCGGCTTTCCGTATCTGACGCGTGCATCCAGGCTCATGGCTGTCGCATTGGGCCTCATTGTCTGGCTCTTGCCGCATCCGGCTTCCGCCGGGTCATCGGCGCCGCGCCCTCCCGGCGCGATCGTTCTGGCTCAAGCGGCCCCGGCCGCGCCGGCCGCTGATGCGGGCAGCCTCGAGACCCGCTACTGGAACTCGATCAAGGACAAGACAGATCTCGGCGATTTTCGGATCTATCTCGATGCCTGGCCAAACGGGCTCTATGCGGCGGAGGCCCGTGCCCGGATCGAGCGCTTGAGTGGCAAGGCGCCGCCCCCTGCTGCGCCGCCCCCTGCGCCGGTCGCACCTGCCAACGCTCCCTTGCAGGATTGCGCGGAGTGCCCACCGATGATTCCGATTGCAGCGGGCGCTTTCGCCATGGGATCGGCAGAACCGTTTCGCTTCGAGGCGCCGGTCCACACCGTCACCATCAGGAAGCCGTTTTATATTGGCCGCACCGAGGTGACCTATGATGAATGGGATGCCTGTGTCGCGGCCAAGGGCTGCGCCTTCTCGCCGGATGATCGCGGCGCCGGCCGGGGCAAGCGGCCGGTGGGCAATCTGAGCTGGGAGGACACGCAGCAATATGTCGCCTGGCTGTCGAAAACGACCGGCCAGAGCTATCGGCTGCCGACCGAGGCCGAGTGGGAATATGCCGCGCGCGCCGGCCGGGCCACGAGCTATTTCTGGGGCAAGGCGATGGAAAAGGGGCGCGCCAACTGTTCGGGCTGCGATGGCGCGCGCTCGACAGCTGCGGTTGCGGTCGCAAGCTATCCGCCCAATGATTTCGGCCTCCATGACATGTCGGGAAACCTGGCGGAATGGGTGGAGGATTGCTGGAACGACAGCTACAGATCCGCGCCCGCCAATGGCTCGGCCTGGGTGAAGCCGGGCTGCAAGGAACGCGTCCTGCGCGGCGGCTCCTTCAGCAGCGAGCCGCAATATGTCCGTTCGGCCTCGCGCTTCAAATATGATTTTGATGTGCGCTTCCAGACCAACGGCTTTCGCGTCGTGCGGGAGCGCTAGAGCAGGATGCGAAAAAGTGGGAACCGGTTTTTCGCATTGATCCTGCTCTAACTCTTTGACGAGAGCCGGATGATCTCAGATGAGATCATCCGGCTCTCGGGCTGTTTGACATGGTGCGGCCGGCTTTATTCAGATGACGAGGAGGCCGGTCGTCGACAAATTCGGCCCCGCTATACCCGCAGCAAACTGCATGTGCGCGGCGCCATAGGGGGTCGATCGGCCTTGGCCGCAACGATGCGACGCTCGGCCGTGAACTCCGGTCTGGGCGAAGCGCCACTGTCCCTGCCGATATGCGTCCAGCGCTTTGAAGCGTCGCCCCGATGAGGCTATAGGCTCGAGCGGGCCTGCCGGTCGACACTGCGTCCGAAGGGTGGCTTGCCCGCCCGCATCGTCGAGCGTTCTGCCCGACAGACCCTCTGGTATGGATCGTCACCCATGCAGACCCTGGAGCGCGTGCTGCATCACGCCATGCGGCACTTGCCGATTGGGTTCGTCTCGAATCTCGGCGCCCGCCTGGCCTGGCTCAAGATCCGCTTCATCGACCCGGATGTCGCCCGCAAGGCCCGCGCCAATATCCGGCAGCATTTTCCGGCCATGCCCGAGGCGGACGTCGAGGCGCTGGTCTGGCGCTTCGTCGACAATGTCGGGCGATTGATGGCCGAGTTCTCCATCGTCCATCGTTTGACCTCCGCCAGGCGGATGGAGCTCGTCGGTATCGAGGCCCCCCGCGCCAATCTCGGCAAGATCCCGACCATCGCGCTGTGCCTGCATCTCGGCAATTGGGAGGTGATGGCGGCGGCGATGCAGAAGATCGGCGTTTCGATCGCCTCGATCTCCGAGGTTCCGGAGAATGCGGCCCATCGCGACATCGCCGATGCGACGCGCAGCGGCCTCAATGTCAAGGTGCTTTCCCCCGACCGGATTGGTGCGCTGCAGGCGCTGTCCATCCTGAAGGGTAACGGCGTCCTCGCCATCTTCCCGGACGAAAAGCGCGGCGGCACGATGATGGCGCCGCTGTTCGGGCGCCCGCCTCACATCAAGGGCAATCTTGCGCTGGTGGCCAAGCTCGCCCGGCGCACCGGCGCACAGCTCGTCGTGGTCTATTGCGAGCGCTTGGAGGGCGTCCGCTTCCGGCTGCATTTCGAGGAACCGTTTTTCATGGATCCCGATGGCGATGATGCGCTCGCCGATGTCGCCTTCATCAACAGCCGGATCGAGCCGATCATCCTGCGCCATCTCGCGCAATGGTATTACCTCGACGATTCGTTCGGGCCGATCGCGTAGAGACTGTTTGACTCTGACGGCCTTCAGCGTTGAGCGACGGCGTTGTTCTTTGCCGTCATGGTCGGGCTTGTCCCGCTGCTGTCCGGTTCGCCGCGAGCGCTCGATCGAAAAGCTCCGTTCGTCGCAGGCTTTCCAGTGGGCGGTGACGAATGAGACAGGCGCGGGGAACCCCTCTCCCGGATGGGAGAGGGGCAGGGGTGAGGGCAGGCCAGACAACCAGATCGCGCAAGCGGCTCCGCATCGTCTCCTGCGCCTTCAGGATGAAGCCGGGCTGCGGCGTGGTCGCGCCCTCAACAATCAGCGGCGGGCCCTCATCCCTGCCCTTCTCCCACCCGGGAGAAGGGTTCCCCGCGCCCTTCATCCGGCATTTCGCTTCATCTCGCCCATGAGGGGAGAGCCGTGCATAATCCGCTCACGGGCCAAAACCCCAACCGGACAGCCTCGGGTCAAGCCCGACCATGACACGTTTCGGACCCCGAAGCTTCGCTTCGCCCAGGATGACGGCGCATAAAAGGTCAAAACAGAGCCGTCGAAATCATTGGCTTCATTGCGGAGAAGCATCACAGGATGAGGGCTGGTGTGTCCCAGGCCTGATCACATACGCCGCACCGGTTGCGCGTTGAACCGATAAACGGTTTACGGCCCCGGCGGACTCAAGCAAATGTGCGACTAAGCTGTTTCGGATGGGGAAAGCACTAAGACCATGACAAGTGAGGTGCCAGCGGTCACGGTCGATGTCCTCATCGAGATGCTCAAGCAGGTCATTGCGGAGAACGCATCGCGCGGCCGGGGCAAGCTTGCGCCCGTTGCCTGGGGGCCCGAGACCCTGCTCGAGGATACCGGCTTCAACTCCTATGATTTCGTCGAGATCATCTTCAAGCTCGAAGACCATTTCAACATCGAGATCGACTACAACGCCAACAACAACATCAACGATGTGAAGACGATCGGCGAGCTTTGCGACGAAGTCGGCAAGCTCGTGGCCAAAAAGCGGGCGGCATGAAAGCAGGCGGCGGCATGAAAGCAGGCGGGACGACGCGGATCGTCGTCTCCGGCCTCGGCGTCGTCTCACCTATCGGTTGCGACACTGACAGCTTCTGGCAGGCTCTGCTGGCGGGGCGCGGGAGCGTGGGGGAGGCGTCGGCCTTGCCGGGCAAGGGCATCCGCGTGGCGGAAGTCGCGGGCGAAGACTTCATGGCGGGGCTGGAACTCCCACGCTCGGCCTGCGACCGCAACGCCCTGTTTGCCGTCGCGGCGGCGCGCCAGGCGCTTGTTGCCGCCGGGCTGGGAAACGGCCTGCCGCGCCCCGAGCGCGTCGGCGTCATCCTCGGCAACTCCGCCGGCGGGCAATGCAGCGTCGACGACCAGTATTCGAGGCTCTACCACCTGAACAAGCGCCCGCATCCGATGACCGTGCCCAAGGTCATGGTCAGCTCCTCGGCGAGCTGGGTTTCGATCATGTCGGGCGCGACCGGCCCCTGCTTCGTGACCTCGAGCGCCTGCGCCTCCGCGAGCCACGCCATCGGCATCGCCATGCAGTTTCTGCGCGCCGGCCTCGCCGACATCGTCATCGCCGGCGGCACGGAGGCTCCGCTCTCGGCTGGAACCCTGATCGCCTGGGACGCCATGAAGATCATGTCGCGCAGCCTCTGCCGGCCTTTTGCTGCGGGGCGCGACGGCCTCATGCTGTCCGAAGGCGCAGGCGTCATCGTGCTGGAGACCGAGGCGCATGCACGCAGCCGCGGCCTTGAGCCCACGGTCGAGGCGGCGGGCTTCGGCTTCAGCGCCGATGCGGGCGACATCGTCGCGCCCAATGCCGACGGCATGGTGCGCGCCATGAGCCTGGCTCTGACGGACGCCGGGCTGAGCGCGGGCGATCTCGCTTATGTCAACGCCCATGGCACCGGCACCCGCGCCAATGACCGCACGGAGACGCTGGCCCTGAAGCGCCTCTTCGGCGATCAGCCGCTGCCGCCGGTCTCCTCGACCAAGGGCGTGACCGGCCATGCGCTGGGCGCGGCCGGCGCTTTTGAGGCGATTGCGACGATCATGGCGATCGAGAACTCGATGGTTCCGCCAACCGCCAATTTCGACGCTCCCGACCCTGAATGCGACTTCGACTGCCTGCCCAATCAGGGCCGGGCGATGCCGGTTCCGGCCGCGATGTCGAATTCCTTCGCCTTCGGCGGGATCAATGCCGCGCTGATCTTCAGGTCGATTGGGGCTTGAGAGCAGGCTGTAATCAGATTGCATCACCGGGCGTGTCATCCCCGGGCTGCGCGGCTGTGCCCGGAGTGTCATCCTCGTCGTCATGCTCGCCCTTGTGGCGAGCATGCACGTCTTGAACGCAGGTCTCGACCAGCGAAGACGTGGACAGCCGTGGGACAAGCCCGACCATGACGGGTGAGGTCGACGGGTTTTGAGATCGACTTATGGTCGAGCCTCCGCCGTCATTCCGGGGCGATCCGAAGGATCGAGCCCGGAACCCAGAACCGATGTCACTGTTTGGGAAGGCACGGATCGCCGGCTCGCTTCACGACGACACGCATCGGTTCTGGGTTCCGGGCCCATGGCTGCGCCATGTCCCGGAATGACCGCAGAGGATAACCC
Organism: Allobosea sp. OK403; assembly: GCF_900113835.1. Lineage (GTDB taxonomy): Bacteria > Pseudomonadota > Alphaproteobacteria > Rhizobiales > Beijerinckiaceae > Allobosea. Next base: position 137,274 of record NZ_FOQV01000011.1, read on the forward strand.
ATCTCTCAGCGCTGAAGGCCGTCTGTATTAGGTCGGGCTGCAATCCGATCGCATCACAGGGCGTGTCATCCCGGACAAGCCGCTTCAGCGGCGCCGATCCGGGATCCATGCCGGAGCGCTGATCGGCAAGGCTCAGGAATGGATCCCGGGCCTGCGCTTCGCTCCGCCCGGAATGACTAGGCCGTTTCAACCTCAATGCCGAAACGCTATAGGCGGTATCGACAGGGCGCCAACGGACGCTTGAGAGCAGCCAGCGACCTGGCGGGACGGTCGGCTCTCGACCCATAGCGGGCTTAGGCTGGCGGCATGCGCCGACCACCGAAGAAAATCTCGCCTATCAGGTGTGGGACCGCCCATAATGATATGCCAATAGAGAACGCTTGGGCGGCGGTCCAATCAATGTAATCGTCGCTAATGACGACAAAAATTCCAAATGCGATTAGTATTCCTGTTCCTGCTGCTCTCCACGGATAAAGTCCATAAAAAGCCTTGATCTCATCTTGGATACGAATTTCCTTCAATCGAACTTCCGAAAAATTTTTCCTGATTAGATAGTAGCAGCCAATCAAAAGGGCGCCAATGACGTAAAGGGTATATGACACCCAGCTGGGAACCAGCATGAACGGCCCCAAAAAGATGGGCATTGCAATGAGTTCACTACCTAGTGTCAGAAAGATCTTGGCTGCCCGAATAATCACGGCTGCGCTTCCCCAGAATCGTCATTCGCCTCATAGTAGAAGCTAATTTCGTTGGCATTAACGGAAGCTTCGACCCAAAGTCGCTTTTAACGACGCTCTGTGAAGAACCTTGTTCGCGTGCCAATGTCACCATTTCGCTGCGAGAACGGGGCGACAAGAGCGACAAGTGCACTCCATGCCTCGACCTTACGGACCGAGCCGTTAGCCCTGATGGCCTGGGCAATGCTTAACGCCGATGCCTCTCGCGCGAGATCACCGATTGTATCGAATTCGCTCCAAGTCCGTCGGCCGTATCGGTATTGGATCGCTAAGGCTGCGGACAGCCCAATCACCCCTGCCAAAAACAGCTTCGGAACCGATAGGCCCATCACTAGAATCGCGCTTCCCGAAATAATGACGAACCCCGCGAACAAGATACTAGATTTCTGAAGCGACGGGACGGGAAGGCGCAAGCCGGTGTGGCTCGTGAGATAGTCACGCCAAGCTCGATGATCGTCCCCGTCGATGACGCTATCTAAGCGGGTGTCTGGTCGAATCTGACTTGTCGGTTTCCGAAATCGGATTGCTCGACGAATTGCTCTGAAGGCGGATGCTGTAAGACAAGGCAACTGATCACTGCCGCTGACAGTTGGCACTTTTGTGCAAACTAGTGCGAATAAATCTCCAACCGTATTGCAGGCTGTCGCTTCGGCATCACTGAGCGTGATGCCGAATGCCTTTTCTACTTCCTCGACGATCGAGACGGAATCGTCGTCGTCGACCTCCAACGCATCGAGCATTACCGCCGCCTCCCGCCAATTGGATTTAGCACGCAGTGGTTTTTATGTTCAGCACGAAGAGCGGCCGATTGGTGATCAGGGTTAGCATCTGCTTCCGACCCATTTGCGGCTACTCGTCCTCGCCGTCGCGCAGGAGCGCGTCGAGTTGGTCCGGTTTCATCCGCCTGACCGCTTCTGCGACGCGGTGATCGACGTTGCGGTCGTTTGGATCAAGGCCGCCGGCTCGCGTTTTGCGTCCGGCACGCTGGACGAAAAGCTGAACTTCGGCAGCGTTGCGCGCCTTGCGGTCGTCGGACTTTGATCGTTGGGCCATGCTGCATTCCCTCTGATGTGAGGGACTGTATCCTTCAATCCTCAATGCCGGCTTGCCACAAACTGAGACACTGGCCGCGCCGGCCCCTTAACGCCCACCGCCCAACAAAAAAGCCGCCCATTCCGGGCGGCTTCGCTTGGGTGTTTCCCGGGCGTCGCTCAGACGAACTGGCCGAGCCCCGGAATGGCGCCGACGATTGCGCCCATCGTGTCCTCGCCCGCCTTCTCGCGGCCGACCGCGAACATCTCCTTCGAGACCGACTGGATCTGGCCCATCGAGAGGCCGGCGCCCATCAATTGGCCGCCGAGCGCCATGACGCCGCCGCCACCGCCCATCAGGCCGCCGACCATGCCCATCAGCCCGCCCTTGGCGCCGCCTTCGGCATCGGCGAGCTCCTGCGCGCCGGGCAGGGAGGTCATCAGCTGGCCGATCTCGGCCGGCGGGCCTTCCTTCTGCAGGAAGGCGAGAATGATGCCGAGCGCCTTGCGGGCGAGGCTCTCATCGAGGCCGGAGGCCGCGATGATGCGGGAGATCAGTTCGTCCATGGTCTTGTCCCTGTCCTTGGCGGTACGAAATTTGGGGTGACGTGAAATTCTGGCGGCAAATTCTGTTGGCACGGCGCGGCTGCGCGATAGTTCACATATTAACGATCTAATCAAGCGGGCGGGGGCTTCCGTCAGAGCGATCGCATGTGACCCAACAGCCCTCATCCCGAGCAGCGCTTCCGCAGAACTGCGGCTCGAAGGATGCTCCAAAAGGCGTTTCCGGAGCAAACTGGAGCATCCTTCGAGACGCCGCATGCCGCGGCTCCTCAGGATGAGGGCTCAAAAATCCAAATGCGATTCCCCTGAGGCTTCCGCCGGCTGGCGCGTTTCGCTACACCCTTGCCCTGACTTTTCGATAACACAACAGGCGGACAGCATGGCGAAAGCAGATCTCGTGGTGGAGGATGGCGCGATCCTGATCGGCAAGAGCTGGAAGGCCGAAAACCTCTTGCTCAAGCTCGCCAACCGCCATGGGCTGGTGACGGGCGCGACCGGCACGGGCAAGACCGTGACGCTGCAGGTGATGGCGGAAGGCTTTGCCCGCAACGGCGTGCCGGTCTTCGCCGCCGACATCAAGGGCGATCTGTCAGGGATCGCGGCGCCCGGCAGCTCCCAGCCGGCCTTCGTCAAGCGCGCCGCGGAAATCGGCGTGACATACGAGCCCGACCAGTTCACCACCGTGTTCTGGGACGTTTTCGGCGAGCAGGGCCACCCCGTCCGCGCCACCATTTCCGAGATGGGCCCGCTCTTGCTGGCGCGGCTGCTCGACCTCAACGACACCCAGGAGGGCGTGCTCAACATCGCCTTCCGCATCGCCGACGAGCAGAAGCTGCTCCTGCTCGATCTCAAGGATCTGCGCGCGATCCTCTCCTTCATCGCCGAGAATGCCTCCGATCTGACGACGAAATACGGCAATGTCACCGCCCAGTCGGTCGGCACGATCCAGCGCCAATTGCTGGTGCTGGAGAACCAGAAGGGCGATCTGTTCTTCGGCGAGCCGGCGCTCGACATCAACGACCTGATGAAGACCGACCGCGACGGCCGCGGCATCGTCAACATCATGGCGGCCGACAAGCTGATGGCCAACCCCAGGCTCTACGCCACCTTCCTGCTCTGGCTGCTCTCAGAACTGTTCGAGCAGCTTCCCGAGGTCGGCGATCTCGATAAGCCCAAGCTGGTCTTCTTCTTCGACGAGGCGCATCTGCTGTTCAACGGCGCGCCAAAGGCCTTGCTGACGGCGGTCGAGCAGGTGGTCAGGCTGATCCGCTCGAAGGGTGTCGGCGTCTATTTCGTCACCCAGAACCCGCTCGATATCCCCGATACGGTGCTGGCCCAGCTCGGCAACCGCGTCCAGCACGCCTTGCGCGCCTTCACCCCGCGCGACCAGAAGGCGGTGCGTGCCGCGGCCGAAACCTTCCGCCAGAACCCAAAATTCAAGACCGAGGAGGCAATCACCCAGCTTGCCGTCGGCGAGGCGCTGACCTCGACGCTGGAGGGCAAGGGCACGCCGACCATGGTCGAGCGCACGCTGATCGCCCCGCCCATGGCGCAGGTCGGTCCGTGCAGCGTGCAGGAGCGCCAGCAGGCGATGAACGCCTCGGGCTTCAAGGGCAAATACGACACCATGATCGACGCCGACTCGGCTTATGAGGAGCTGATGCGGCGCAAGAACCTGCAGCCCGACGGTTCGCCGGTCGAAGCCTCGACCACGGGTGGCGGCGGCATCATGGACACGATCGGCGGCTGGTTCGGTGGCGGCTCGAACGCGCCGCGTCCCAAGACCGGTCCCGGCAGCCGTGGCGGCGCCCTGCCGCAGAGCATGACCGAGAAGATCATCACCTCGGCGGCCCGCTCGGCCGCGACCTCGATCGGCCGGCAGGTCGGCACCGCGATCCTGCGCGGGGTGCTCGGCAGCATGATGGGCGGGAAGCGGTAGGGCGGAGAGAAGCCCGAAGTCCAGCCAGCGCGGGGAACCCTCTCCCGTAGGGAGAGGGCAAGGTGAGGGGTCGGCCGTTTGACGCTTTGGCTGCGACCTCACCGTTGCTCCACCGTCATTGCGAGCGCAGCGAAGCAATCCAGAAGGGCTCGCTCTACGCCCCCTGGATTGCTTCGCTACGCTCGCAATGACGGCAAAGTTTCCACCCAACTGGTCCAGGGGCCTACACCTCACCCCTGCCCCTCTCCTTACAGGAGAGGGGTTCCCCGCGCGCTGCCTGTAGAGGTCCAGGAGTGGCTCCCCAGGATGAGTGCTGCGGCAGTTACCAGCGGTTGCGGAGCAGGGGCGTCATGTTCACTAGGTGGCTGACGCAGCCCTCAAGCCTTGTCATGATGGCGCGACCTGAATCGGCTCTCGGATGACGAGGGCCCCAGACCAGTTGAGCGCCATGTCCAAGCTTCCTGCCGTTCTCTCCCGTCTCGATGCCGATCTCGAAGCCTCGCTCGCGCGGTTGTCGTCCTGGCTCGAAATCCCCTCGATCTCGACGGATTCCGCCTACTGGCCCGATAGCCGTCGCGCCGCGGAGTGGCTGCGGGCGGATCTGGAATCGCTCGGCTTCAAGGCTTCGCTCGGCGAGACGCCCGGCCAGCCTGTCGTGCTGGCGCACCGGCCCAAGCCCGGCGCCCCGCATGTGCTGTTCTACGGCCATTACGACGTGCAGCCGGTCGATCCGCTGAATCTCTGGGATACCGAGCCGTTCAAGCCGGTGGTCAAGGAGATCGCGCCCGGCCGCAAGGTCATCGTCGCGCGCGGCGCCTGCGACGACAAGGGCCAGGTCATGACCTTCGTCGAGGCGATGCGCGCCACCATCGCCGAGACGGGCGATCTGCCTGTCGGCGTCACCATCCTGGTCGAGGGCGAGGAGGAATCCGGCTCGGTCAACCTGCCGGCCTTCGTCCGTGAGAATGCCGACAAGCTCAAGGCCGACATCGCGCTGGTCTGCGACACCGGCATGTGGGACCGCGACACGCCGGCGATCACCGCCTCGCTGCGCGGCATGGTCTATCAGGAGGTCACGATCAGCTGCGCCGATCGCGACCTGCATTCGGGCCTGTTCGGCGGCGCGGCCGCCAATCCGGTGCATGTGCTTTCGCGCATCATAGCCAGCCTGCATGACGAGACCGGCCGCATCACGGTTCCCGGCTTCTATGAAGGCGTCGAGGAGCCGTCGAATTCGCAGAAGGCCGATTGGGCCGATCTGGGGCTGACGGAAGAGGAGTTCCTCGGCCAGGTCGGCCTGAAGCATTCGATCGGCGAGAAGGGCCGCATGCTGATCGAGCAGATCCAGTCGCGCCCGACCTGCGACGTCAACGGCATCTGGGGCGGCTATACCGGCGAGGGCACCAAGACGGTGATCGCCGCCAAGGCCTCGGCCAAGGTCTCCTTCCGTCTCGTCGGCAAGCAGGACCCCGACAAGATCGCCGCCGCCTTCCAGGCCTATGTCCGCGCGCAATTGCCCGACGACATCTCGGCCGAGTTCATCGTCTACAGCGCCTCGCCCGCAATCGCGGTGCCCGCCGATTCACCGGCGCTGACCAAAGCGCGTGCGGCCCTGACCGAGGAATGGGGCCGCAAGGCGGTGACGATCGGCTCGGGCGGCTCGGTGCCGGTGGTCGGCGATTTCAAGCGCCTGCTCGGCATGGACACGCTGCTCGTCGGCTTCGGCCTCGATGACGACCGGGTGCATTCGCCCAACGAAAAATACGACCTCTCATCCTTCCATAAGGGACAGCGCTCCTGGGCGCGCATCTTGCAGGCATTGGGTTCATGAAATCGGTTTGCGTCTTCTGCGGGTCCAATCCCGGCAATGAGCCCGTCTATGCGGCGGGCGCCCGCGCCATGGGCGCCGAGATCGCCCGGCGCGGCCTCGTCCTGGTCTATGGCGGCGGCGCGGTGGGATTGATGGGCATCGTCGCCAATGCCGCGCTCGAGGCTGGCGGCGAGGTTCATGGTGTCATTCCCCGCGCGCTGCGCGAAAAGGAGGTCGGGCATCACGGCCTGACGCGGCTCGAAGTCGTCGAGACCATGCATATCCGCAAGGCGCGGATGGCCGAGCTCTCGGACGGCTTCATCGCCATGCCTGGCGGCATCGGCACGTTTGAGGAGTTGTTCGAGATTTGGACCTGGGGGCAGCTCGGGATCCATTCCAAGCCGCTCGCTTTCCTCAATGTCGCGGGCTTCTACGACCCGCTCGCGGCCTTCCTCGACAACACCGTCGATGCCGGCTTCCTGAAGCCGACCCATCGCGCCATGGCGCTGACCGATACCGAGCCGGCGACCCTGCTCGACCGCATGGAGCAATATGTGCCGGCCGCGACGATCAAATGGGTGGAGAAGGAACAGGCTTGAGCGGCGGGTTCGAGACTTAAGCTCTCATCCTGAGGCTCCGCCGTCATTCCGGGCTCGATCCTTCGGATCGCCCGGGAATGACGGCGGAGGATAACGTCATCGCTCAGCGCCGGATGATGCGCGCAAGCCTGCCTGTCCAAAAAAGCGGACCGGCCGCGCTCGGAGTTCTGGAGCGTTCGCCGCGAGATCGACTACGCCCTGCCCGACGAGATCCTCAGCTATCTGCGCAATCCGGGGTAGGGCGCGAGGCGAGCGGGGCAGGGGGCGAGGCCAATGGTGATGGCCTTTTGGGGCCTCGCATAATTACCGCTCAGGTGGCTGGCGTTCCAGGCGGCGGCGGGCCGGTCAGTTCCTTATATGGAAACTGCTTTGTCTCAATGATGTTGCCGGCAGGTCCCCAGGTGAATCTGAGGCCGTTCCAGCTGCCGAAATGCATGCCGGCGGGCTGTGTTCCCGTCCAATAAAATTGCAGATGGATGGAGGCGACGACTTCGGCGCCGGTACGCTGCGCGAGTTGGTAGCAGAATTCGTTGCCGTCATAGCTGACGTGGCCATTGGCCTCGAAACACGCCCCGATGCGCGCCACCAGGCAGCTATGGAATTCGATGCGCTTGACCTTGCCACGCAGTTGCTCGAGCTGCGCCAGATCGGTCCGGCAGATCCCGCCTTTTCCGGGGCCGATATAGAGGTTGCCCTTTGCGGGATCGACAATCCGCTCCGGCAATGTCGGATGTTGAAACGCGCCCCTGCAGCATTGCACGAAGCCGGGCAGGCCGTGCGACATGATTTTCAGCGTAAGATTGCCGCCGGCCTCATCGCCCCGCTTGATGACATTGTCGATCATCCATTGCAGCGGCGTGTCGCCGTTGACCTCAAGCACGTCGCCAAGCGGCTTCCAGCCGAACAGACGCACGTCATGGACGACGAATACCCTTGGCGGCCCGGATGGTGGAGGTGGAGGTGGAGGCGGAGGCGGAGGCGGAGGGCCAATCGATGCCAGCTCTTGGTCGAGTGCGGCGATTGTCTTCTTGCCGACGATATCGTCGATCCGCCCGGCGTAATTCAGGATGCGGCGCGCTGTCTTGAAACTCCGCACGCTGGCGGCCGTCGATGGTCCGTAGCGCATCTTGGACAATTCGTCCGCTGCGATGTCCCCTGCGCCGAGCCGGATCAGCGCCTGCTGAATCTTGCCGACGAAATCGCCGATGGTGCCTGGCGTCACATGGCTGGGATCGGAGACCGCGCAGGCCTCCAACCGCGGATCGCCGGAGAATTCTTTTGATTTGAGTGGCATCGGCGTCCCATCGCGTCATGAACGAAGTGACAGTCGGCCGCAGCCCCGATCCAGAAGCTCGACGGGTTACGATAGAAAACAGTAAGACGCCGAAATGCCGAAAGGGAATGCGTGTTGTATGGGCTTGGGGGTGCTTATTTTAAGCTGCTCCAGCCACTAGAAATCTACCGGGAGGTGATCTGTCAACTCCGCTAAGCCCTCATAGCGGACTAAATTCTGCATCGCCGCGAAACGACGGCGCTTCCAGTTCAGCCCGGAGGCGAAATCGCCCGCAGGACGTCCCTGAAAACGCTGCACTGCAGCTGGAAGGCTCGCAAGGCCGCGCGTGGCACCGGCGCCGCGCCGCCGAGATGTGCAATAAACCGGCGCCGTCTCATGCGAGGCTCGCAATCAGATCTTCGCGACCGCCCGAGCATGGCAGAGGGGCTCGGCGAGGGCGGTTGCCGCCCATGCCCGACGCGATCCCTCCCTATCTCCGCAATCCGAATGAGGCCGCGATGTCCATTCAGCTTGCCCCTCAGCGGGCGGAACGGGATCAGCGCGAGAACCACCAGCTATAGCTGGCGGGCGGCTGCGGTGGTTCCTCTTGCCGCCCGCCGGCGCCGAGCGCGAGCAGGCGCGCGCTGGCTTCCGTGATCCAGGAGCGATGCTCGTTGATCGGCGTGATCGCGGTGAAGCCGCCGCAGATGCGCCTGGCCCGCGAGTTGAGCGGGCCGCTCGACCAGCTGACGATGCCGACGAGATCGCGCGAAGCGGACGAACCGCGCAGCACGGGGCCGCCGGAATCGCCGCGGCAGGCCCCGGCGCCCGGGCTTTCGCCCTTGGTCTGCGTATCGACCGCGACCTTGACGGTGTTGGCCGTGGTGTAGTTGCCGGCATTGACCAGGGGCGTCTCGCGCAGGCGCCGCGCCGTGCCCTTGTTGTCCTCGATCGCGAGGCCGAAGCCCGCCATGGTGACGGCCTCACCCTGCCAGAGGCCGCCGCCGAGCGAAAGCGGCTCGATATCGGGCGGTAGCGGCGATGCCAGCCGCAGGAGCGCGAGATCGGTGCCGGGCTGCGTGCGCGGCGTCGTTCCCGGCACGAAGCTCGGATGCGGCAGCACGGCGATCACGGGGTGGCGGCGCGTGCGAAAGCGTGGATCGAGGCTGATGACGCGGACCGAGCCGCCGCCCATCAGGCAATGCGCGGCGGTCAGGACCAGCTCGGGCGCGATCGCCGCGCCGGAGCAGAGTTCGCCCCGGCTGGTTTCGATCCGCAAGGTCGAGGCGCGCATGCCGCCGGCATCCCGCGACGTCGTGCCACCCACCACGGCGAGCGCGGGGGAGGCGGCGGCCAAGAGGGCCGCCACGAGTGCAGTGGCAAGTGCAATTGCGCGCAATGTCATGATGGCGACCAAGCTTGGAACTGGCTTCAATGTATGGGTTGCTGCTCGCCAGCGTCAAATCGTCCCCGGAGTCCCGAACAGCCTCCGGCCCTCCCGTCAGCGGCGTGTTGTCCAGCTGGCGCTCTCGCCCCAGTTCGACAAGGTCTTGTCGATCCAGCCGCGTTGCGGGGCGACGAGAACGCCCTGGCTCAACAGGCCGCAACTCTTGCCCGAGGGGCCGGTCGACCAGCTGGCGACGGCGATGACGCCGCCATCGGCTGATGTCATCGGCCCGCCGGAATCGCCCTGGCAGGCGCCGGCGCCCGCCTTCTTGCCGAGGCCATTGGCGTCGGCCGCCCAGATCAGGATATGGCCGGGACCATAGGGCTCCACAGTGACGAGCCCGGCCGAGCGATAGGTTCCGGTGGTGCGGGCCTCGCCTTCGCGGGTCACGCCATAGCCGGCGAGCGACACAGGCGAGCCGGCGCGCGGCAGGTCGCCATCGACCAGCGTGGCCGGGACGAAGCGGGCCGGCAGCGCGACCTGGACACGCAGCAGCACGAGATCGATCGAGCGCCGGCGATTGGCGACGGCCCCGCCATTGAATTCGGGGTGGATGGCGACGCTGACTGGGGCGATCAGCACGGGCTCGTCGCTGCCGCCCTCTTTCCAGTGAATGCGCAGATCCGTGCCGCCATCGGCGCAATGTGCCGCGGTCAGGATGGTGCGCGACGACAGGACGATGCCCGAGCAGACGCCGCCGCGCGCATTCAGGACCATCAGGGTCGATGCGGCGGCCGGGCCGCCATCGCGGCCGCCGACCACAGCGCCCGCCATTTGCGGCGCCGCCATCGCAGACAGCGCCAGCCCGCAGGCTGCGATCAATCGTCCGAGGCCCATGGCGCGCTCCTTACTCATCGGGAGGGCTGGATAGCGCGGGCGCCGGCCAATTTGAACCCGCAATCGGAAGCGATCATGGCAGGTCTCGCCGCAGGCTGATGTCGCGCTCGTGATCGCCCGGGTCAACGCCGTGATCGGGCGCAGCCATGAAGGACGTGGACGGGTGGCGATTGCGTGACATACTCTGCGCCGATGCACGCCATGGTATTCATGGTGTGTTCAGTCGGCCGGGATTAGCGCATGTCGATGATGCCCGTTGAACCCATCTTCGCTCTCGCTTTGCTCGCGGCCCCGCTGCCGATCGTCCGGGTCGACGACCCGACGCCGATCTCATGCCTCTCCGCCGAGGAGATGCGCGAGGCCATCGCCGATGGGCGCGTCATTCAGCCTGCACAGGCCTCGCGTCATGCCCGTAATGCGGCGCCGGGCGAGGTCTTGCGCATCCGGCTCTGCCGCCAGGGCGATGAATATGTCTATGTGATCACGACGCTGAAGCGCGACGGGCGCGTCGCCCGGGTGACGCTCGAGGGCCAATCTGGCAAGGTTGCGACCATACGCTGAGCGCGAGGCCTCGCGATTCGGGCCCGGCCGGGCCACATATCATCGCCAATCTGGCAGATATCATTGCCGACGAGGCAGATATCCTTGCTAACCAGGAGTACGCGACCGTGAGACTGCTCGTCGTCGAGGACGACAAGGACCTCAACCGCCAGATCGTTACCGCGCTGGAGAATGCCGGCTATGCGGTCGACAAGGCTTTTGACGGCGAGGAAGGGCTCTATCTCGGCGAGACCGAACCCTATGACGCCGTCATTCTCGACCTCGGCCTGCCGAAGGTCGATGGCGTCGCCGTGCTGCAGGGCTGGCGACGCGCCGGCAAGGCGATGCCGGTGCTGATCCTGACGGCGCGCGACCGCTGGAGCGACAAGGTCGCCGGCTTCGATGCCGGCGCCGACGATTATGTGGTCAAACCCTTCCATGTCGAGGAGCTCCTGGCGCGCGTGCGCGCCCTGCTGCGCCGCGCCGCTGGACATGCGACCGCCGAATTGATCTGCGGGCCGGTGCGGCTCGACACGCGCGCCAGCCGCGTCGTCGTCGACGGCAACCCGGTCAAGCTGACCTCGCATGAGTACCGCCTGCTCGCCTATCTGATGCATCACCAGGGCCGCGTCGTCTCCCGCACGGAGCTGGTCGAGCATCTCTACGACCAGGATTTCGACCGGGATTCGAACACGATCGAGGTCTTCGTCGGCCGCCTGCGCAAGAAGCTCGGCGTCGAGGTCATCGAGACCGTGCGGGGCCTCGGCTACATCGCCGCCGCGCCCGAGAAGGTCTGATCGCGCGCGATGCCGTTGAAGTCGCATCGCTATTCGCTTGGCGCGCGGCTCTTCCTTTCGGCGGCGATCTGCTGCGCGCTGGTGCTGATGCTGGCGGGCATCGGCCTCACGACCTTCTACCGCCGTTCCGCCGAACGCGGCTTCGACGAGCGCCTCAGCGTCTACATCAAGGAGCTCGTGGCCGATCTTGCCGCGCCGCCCGAAGCGGAGCGGCAGGCGATCGGCGATCTCGGCGAACCGCGCTTCGACCTGCCCTTGTCGGGCTGGTATTGGCAGATCATCCGGCTTGACGGGGAGAAGCCGACAATTCGCAGCTCGCGCTCGCTCGTCGGCGGCCAGCTGCCGAAATTGCTTGACCAGCAATTGACGCCCAATGCGCGGGGCCTGCGCGAAACCTATGTTTCGGGGCCCGACGACCGCGCCTTGCGCGTCCTCGAACGTGAGATCGATGTCGGCGAGGATGGCCGCTTCACCGTGGCGGTCGCGGCTCCCGCCGATGAGATCGACGGCGATATCCGCGATTTCCGCTTTGCCCTGACGCTGACCTTCGTCCTGCTCGGGCTTGCGCTCGTCGCCTCGACGCTCATCCAGGTGCGCTTCGGCCTGCGGCCGCTGGTGCGGCTGGGAGCCGCTGTCGGGGCCGTCCGGACCGGCGAGGCGCCGCGCATTGCCGGGCAGTACCCGCCCGATCTCGCGCCCCTGGCGGGAGAACTGAACCAGCTCATCGACGCCAATCGCGAAATCCTGGAGCGGGCGCGCACCCAGGTCGGCAATCTCGCGCATGCGCTGAAGACCCCGCTCAGCGTCATGCTGAACGAGGCGGAGGCCGGGCAGGGTGCGCTGCCCGACATGGTGAAGACGCAGGCCGCGATCATGCGCGACCAGGTTCAGTATTATCTCGACCGCGCCCGGGCCGCCGCGCTGTCGGGCGCGCTCGGCGGGGTGACCGAGACCGCGCCCTCGCTCGATGCGTTGATCCGCACCTTCTCGAAGATCTCGCAGGGACGCGGCATCACGGGCTCGCATCGCGTGCCGGCCGGAATCCGGTTTCGCGGCGAGAAGCAGGATTTCGAGGAGATGCTGGGCAACCTGCTCGACAATGCCTTCAAATGGGCGGACGCGACCGTCGAGGTCAGCCTCGCGCCGTCATCCGATGTCGGGTCTGAGCGCATCGCGCTCCTGATCGACGATGATGGGCCGGGCTTGCCCAACGAGGCCATGGCGGATGTGCTGAAGCGCGGCCGGCGGCTCGACGAGACGATTCCAGGCTCGGGGCTGGGCCTGTCGATCGTCGCCGATCTGGCCAAGCTCTATGGCGGCGGCCTCTCGCTGCAGAAATCGCCGCTGGGCGGCCTGCGGGCGCGCCTCGTTCTGCCTTCGGTTTAAGACGAATTGCCGTTTGAGGCGAGGCGCCTGCGTGACCCTTTGTCGCCACCTTCGTGCGTGAAGCGCGGCCCGCGATTGTCTAAGAGTTCCTGATGCTGATCTGGATCATCTTCGCGGTCATGACGGGGGCGGCGGTTTTCGCGCTGCTCTGGCCGCTCGGCCGTGGCCAGGGCGCGGCTTTCGCCGACGGCTCTGATGCCGCGAGCCTTTATCGCGCCCAGCTCGATGAGATCGACCGCGACCTCGGTCGCACGTTGATCGGCCCGGCCGAGGCTGAAGCCGCTCGTGTCGAGGCCGCGCGGCGTCTCCTGCGCGCGACCGACAAGGAGGGCGATCCGGCCGGCGAGACGGAATCGTCCTTGCGCCGCCGCCGCGCCAGCTCGGCGCTGGCCCTGTCCTGCGTGCCGCTGCTCGCATTGCTGGTCTATGGCGCCTATGGCTCGCCCACGCGCCCCGACCAGCCTTTGTCGGCGCGGTTGCGGAGCGATCCGTCGCAGCAGGATTTCGCGGTGTCGCTGGCCCGCATCGAGGCACATCTGGCGGCCAATCCCGCGGATGGGCGCGGATGGTCGCTGCTCGCGCCGGTCTATCTGCGGCAGGGCCGCCCCGAAGATGCGGCGCGCGCCTTTGCCGCCGCTATCCGCAATGGCGAGGACGGGGCGGAGATGCGCGCCGGTCTCGGCGAGGCTCAGATCCTTACGGCCGGCGGCGTGGTGACGGCGGAAGCGCGCGAAACCCTCGCCGAGGCGCTCAAGCGCGAGCCCGGCAATCCGCGCGCGCGCTTCTTTCTCGCCATCGCCAGGGAGCAGGACGGCGACAGCCGGGGCGCGATTGCCGCGTTCGAAAGCCTGCTCAAGGATGCGCCGCCCGGCGCGCCCTGGGTCTCGGCCGTGCGCCAGAGGCTGCAGGCGCTCGACGGAGACGCTGCGCGGGCCGCGATCGCCAGGCTGCCGGCGGCCGATCAGCAGGCAGCGATCCGCGGCATGGTCGAGGGGCTTGCCGAACGCCTGAAGGCGGGCGGCGGCACGCTGGCCGAATGGGAAAGATTGATCCGCTCGCAGAATGTGCTCGGCGAGAAGGCTGCCGCGCGCGAGGCTGTCGCGACGGCGCGTTCGCGGCTGTCGCAGGACAGCGCCGCACTCGTGCAGCTCGACCAGCTGGCGGGTGAACTCGGGCTGAAGGAGCAGGCGCCATGACCGCTGCCGAGCCGTTACGTCCCGCTGCCGCCAAGCGCCGCTGGACCCGCAAACAGCGCCGTTTGGCCCTGATCGCCGCCGCCGGCGTCGTGCTCTGCCTCGCCGCCGGGCTGGTGCTCGTCGCCATGCGCGACACCATCGTCTTCTTCTACGGACCGACCGAGATCGTCGAGAAGGGGCTCGCGCCCGGCACGCGCATGCGGCTCGGCGGGCTGGTCGAGACGGGTTCGGTCGTGCGTGGCCCGGGTCAGCGCGTCGTCTTCGCGGTCACCGACAGCAAGACCACGCTCAACGTGACCTATCAGGGGCTCTTGCCCGATCTCTTCCGCGAAGGGCAGGGCGTCGTCACCGAAGGCGTCTTCGAGGGCGCGGGCCGCTTCCGCGCCGACTCCGTCCTCGCCAAGCATGACGAGACCTATATGCCGCGCGAGGTCGCCGATGCGCTGAAGAAGCAGGGCCATTGGCAGCCCGGAGCGACCAGCCCGAACCCGTCCCCCGTCACACCATCCCCGGTCACCAAATGAGGCGCGCATGATCGTCGAGATCGGCCATTTCGCGCTTGCCTTGGCGCTTGGCGTCGCCGTCGTGCAGGCCCTGGTGCCGCTCTGGGGCGTGGCGCGCCATGACCGGGCGCTGGCCTCGGTCGGCACCGCTGCGGCGATCACCTGCTTCCTGCTGGTCGCGTTGTCTTTCGCGGCCCTGATCGCGTCCTATGTCCGGTCCGACTTCTCGGTCGAGAACGTCGCTTCGAACTCGCATTCGGCCCAGCCGCTGATTTACAAACTGACCTCGGCCTGGGGCAATCACGAAGGCTCGATGCTGCTCTGGGTCTTGATCCTGACGCTGTTCGGGGCGCTGGTGGCGCTGTCGCGCCATTCGCTGCCGGCGCGCTTGCGGGCCGGCACGCTCGCCGCCCAAGGCACGATCACGGTCGCCTTCCTCGCCTTCACGCTTCTGACCTCGAACCCCTTCCGGCGGCTCGACCCGGTGCCGGGCGAGGGCCAGGACCTCAACCCGATCCTCCAGGATCTCGGTCTCGCGATCCATCCGCCGCTGCTCTATGTCGGCTATGTCGGCTTCTCCATCACCTATGCCTTCGCGGTCGCGGCCCTGATCGACGGGCGCATCGACGCGGTCTGGGCACGCGCGGTCCGGCCCTGGACGCTGCTCGCCTGGGTGTTCCTGACGCTGGGCATCGCGATGGGCTCCTATTGGGCCTATTACGAGCTCGGCTGGGGCGGCTGGTGGTTCTGGGATCCGGTCGAGAACGCCTCGCTGATGCCCTGGCTCGCCGGCACCGCCTTGATCCATTCCACCGTGGTGATGGAGAAGCGCGACGCGCTCAAGGTCTGGACGATCCTGCTCGCGATCCTGACCTTCTCGCTCTCGCTGCTGGGTACCTTCATCGTTCGCTCCGGCGTGCTGACCTCGGTGCATTCCTTCGCCAGCGACCCGGCGCGCGGGCTCTTCATCCTGGCGATCCTGATCTTCTTCGTCGGCGGCTCGCTGGCGCTCTTCGCCTGGCGCGCGCCCTTGCTCAGGCAGGGCGGCCTGTTCGCGCCGGTCTCCCGCGAGGGGGCGCTGGTCGTCAACAACGTCTTCATCGCGACCTCCTGCGCCACGGTCTTCATCGGCACGCTCTATCCGTTGGTGCTGGAGATGCTGACCGGGGACAAGATCTCGGTCGGCCCGCCCTTCTTCAACGCGACCTTCGTGCCGCTTTTGGTGCCGCTGCTGCTGATCCTGCCGCTCGGCCAGTCGCTTGCCTGGAAGCGCGGCAATCTGCTCGGCGCGGCGCAGCGCAGCGCTGCCGCCTTCGGGCTCGGCATCCTCGTTGCGGTGGGCGTGCTCGCCTATATGCGCGGTGGGCCGGTGCTGGCGCCGCTCGGCATCGGGCTCGGCGTCTTCCTGGTCACCGGCGCGATCTTCGACCTCGGCGAGCGCATCGCCGCGCGCGCCAGCGGCCTGCGGGCCGTTCTGTCACGGGCCAAGGGCCTGCCGCGCTCCGCCTGGGGCACGGCCTTCGCCCATGCCGGCGTGGGCCTGAGCGTGATCGGCATCGCCGCCGCCGCCTGGAGCACTGAGGCGATCGGCATCCTGAAGCCGGGCGAGAGCCTGACCAGCGGCCGCTATACCGTGGTGCTGGAAAGCATCACCCCGCGCCCTGGCCCCAATTTCCGCGAGGATGTGGTGCGTTTCCGCATCCTCTCCGGCGACAAGCCGCTCAAGCCCGTCGAGGCGATGAAGCGCGTCTACACCGCCCGCGCCATGCCGACGACCGAGGCCGGCATCCGCACCGACGGGCTGAGCCAGGCCTATGTCAATGTCGGCGAGATGGAGAGCGATGGGGGCATCGCCGTCAGGCTCTATGACAAGCCGTTGATCCTACTGATCTGGATCGGCGCGATCGTGATGGCCTTCGGCGGCGCGCTGTCGCTGACTGACAGGCGCTTCCGGCTGGCGGCGCCGCAGCGCGCCAAACCTGCCCGCGCCAAACCTGCCCGCGCCAAGCCCGTCCCCGCCGCGCCTCAACCGGCGGAGTGAGGTCGATGCTGCGCGCCCTCGTCATCGTTGCGCTCTGCCTGGGCTGGGCCGCTCCCGGTCGCGCCGTCCAGCCCGACGAGGTTTTGCCGAACGCTGCGCTCGAACACCGCGCCCGGGAGATTTCCGGCGGGTTGCGCTGCCTCGTCTGCCAGAACCAGTCGATCGACGATTCCGACGCGCCCCTGGCGCGCGATCTGCGCATCCTGGTGCGCGAGCGGCTCGTCGCCGGCGACAGCGACGCGGCGGTGCAGGACTTCGTCGTTGCGCGCTATGGCGATTTCGTGCTGCTGCGTCCGCCCTTCACGATCCGGACCGTGGCGCTCTGGGCCGGGCCGTTCCTGATCCTGCTGCTGGGCCTCGCCTTCATCTGGCGCAGCGGCCGGCGCATGAAACCGCTGGGCGAGGCGGCTGTGCCATTGTCGCCGGACGAGCAGGCGCGCATCGCGGCGCTGATGAAGCGGGACGGCGAGTAGCCGGGCTCACCGTTCGTCCTCGGAACCACGCCGTTTCTCGAGGTTCTGCGCTTCGCTCCGCCCGAGAATGACGCGCCCTTTTTCCCTTCTCCCAGCCATCTCGGGCTCGCCCGAGATGGGCAACTCAATGTGTCAAAGTCGGCAACAGCCGACTTTGATGGGGAGAAGGGTTCCCCGAGCCCATCTTTGTTTCAACGGGTTTTCTTCGTGCGAACCGGTATCCACTTCGCTCGAAAACGCTCTCAGCGGCTGATGCCGCATTGGCTGAAGAGCTCCGCCGCATAGATCGTTTCATGCTGGCCGGAGATGGCATAGGCCGCCCTGCCGTTCGCAGATGGCCGGCTTGAGGCAAATGTCGCATAGGTACGCGCGAAACACGCAGCTTTTGCGCCGCTATGTCCCCGTTCTCCCGCGACCTTCAGTCCGACGGCATAAGTTTGGGCGGCAGCTCTCGTCGCGGAATATCCGGCGGTTTGCCGCGCCTGTCGTCGGGCAGAGATATCGGCGAGCCGGTCGATCCCGCAGCGTTGGCGCTGCTCGGCGTTATAAGCGGGTGTCGAGGCCGCGTACCAGTTCCGCCGCCCATCGGCCTTCTCCACGACGACGGCGTGTTTGGCGAAGACCTGCGCATAGCAGCCGGCGTTGGTATATCCTCGCCCCTGGGCGACCCGCAGCCCGGATTGATAGGCCGTCAGGGTCTGCGCCAGCGCTGCATTGCTGCCGAGCAGCAGCATGGCGGCGACCGCATGTCTGAGAACGCTCATCGCCAATCCCCCCGCGAATATCGGTTCGCGGACAGAGTGTTTCCGCAACATAAATGCCCGTCAAGCGTGCAAGCGTGCGGCGCAGCCCCAACCTTACGAAATCGTCATCTTCGCGCCAAATCCGGGTAAGGCTGCGCCCGTCATGGTCCCTAGCACAGACAGGGAAGGCCCTGCCGATCTGACCGAGGGTTTCGCCATGACGACCACCACCTCAAAATCCATTCTGAAGCGCGGCGTCCTGATCGCCGGCGCCGCCACGCTCGGCATCGGCCTTGCCGCCGGTATCGCCGATGGCGCGCTGAAGCTCGATCACCGCGCTTTCGCCCAGCCGATTCAGCTCTCCGGCGTCCAGACGCAGCTCCCCTCCTTCGCCGACATCGTCGAGAAGGTGAAGCCTGCCGTCGTCTCCGTCCGCGTCAAGACCCAGACCGTCGCCGCCGCCGATGAGGACGGCCAGGGCAGCCTGGACGACCTGCCGCCCGGACTGCGTCGCTTCTTCCGCCAGGACGGCCAGGGCGGCCAAGACGGCCCGCGCCAGGGCCGGCCGCAGCCGCGCCAGGGCATGGCCCAGGGCTCCGGCTTCTTCGTCAGCCAGGACGGCTATGTCGTGACCAACAACCACGTCGTCGAGAACGCGGTCGAGGTCCAGCTCGTCACCGATGACGGCAAGACGCTCGAGGCCAAGGTCGTCGGTACCGATCCGCGCACCGATCTCGCGCTGCTGAAGGTCAAGGATGGCGGCAATTTCCAGTACGTCCAGCTCGCCTCGGCCAAGCCGCGCATCGGCGACTGGGTGCTGGCTGTCGGCAACCCCTTCGGACTCGGCGGCACCGTGACCGCCGGCATCGTCTCGGCGCAGGGACGCGATATCGGCTCGGGCCCCTATGACGATTACCTGCAGATCGATGCGCCGGTGAACAAGGGCAATTCCGGTGGCCCGACCTTCAACCAGCAGGGTCAGGTCGTCGGCGTCAACACCGCGATCTTCTCACCCTCGGGCGGCAGCGTCGGCATCGCCTTCGCCATTCCCTCCGCCACCGTCGAGCAGGTCGTCGATGCGCTGAAGAAGGACGGCTCGGTCGCACGCGGCTTCATCGGCGTGCAGATCCAGCCGGTGACCAGCGAAGTCGCCGACGCGATCGGTCTCAAGGAGGCGCATGGCGCCCTGGTCGCGAGCGCCGAGCAGAACGGCCCGGCCGCGAAGGCCGGCGTCAAGCGCGGAGACACCATCGTCGCCGTCAATGGCGAGCAGGTGAAGGATGCGCGTGACCTCTCGCGCCGGATCGCCAAATTCGCGCCGGGCACCAAGACCAGTCTCACGGTCTGGCGTGACGGCAAGGAGCGCCAGCTCAGCTTCGAGGTTGGCCGCCAGCCGGCGGCCTAATTAGGGGCAGGCTCGGGTCTCACGGTATCCTGTCGCCCCCGCCGGGAGACCAGCCTTCACCGCGGCAGGCCGGATGCGTATCGTCCGGCCTGCCGTTTTTGCGTTTTGTAGGATAGGCTTATCCCATGCGACTCTTGATCGTTGAAGATGATGCCGAGGCAGCGGCCTATCTGACCAAGGCTTTCCGCGAGGCCGGCCATGTCGCCGACCATGCCGCCGACGGGCTCGAGGGCTACGCCATGGCGGAGGGCGGCGGCTATGACGTGCTGGTGGTCGACCGCATGCTGCCGCGTCTCGACGGCTTGTCATTGATCCGCTCGCTGCGCGAGCAGAACGATGTGACCCCGGCGCTGATCCTCTCGGCGCTGGCGCAGGTCGATGACCGCGTGAAGGGCTTGCGCGCCGGCGGCGACGATTATCTGCCAAAACCCTATGCTTTTTCCGAACTGCTCGCGCGGGTCGAGGTGCTGTCGCGCCGCCGCGCCGCGCCGGCCTCGGAGCCCACGACCTATCGCGTCGGCGATCTCGCGCTCGACCGGCTCGCCCATCGCGTTGCGCGCGGCGAGGAGGAGATTCCGCTGCAGCCGCGCGAATTCCGCCTGCTCGAATATCTGATGAAGCATGCCGGGCAGGTGGTGACGCGTACCATGCTGCTGGAGAATGTCTGGGACTATCATTTCGACCCCCAGACCAATGTCATCGACGTGCATGTCAGCCGCCTGCGCGCCAAGGTCGACAAGGGCTTTGAACACCCGATGATCCACACCATTCGCGGCGCGGGATACATGGTCCGTGACGCGGCGCGCTGATCCGGCCGGGCAGGGCGCGGCTGCGCAGAGCGTTTCGCGCAAGACGACCACGCAATCCGCGGCCACGCATCTCTTGCCGAACCTGTTTCGCACCACTGCCTTCAAGCTGACGGCGGTCTATCTCGTCATCTTCGCGCTCTTCGCCGGCTTCGTGCTGGGCTATGTCGCCTGGAACGCCAAGCGCCTGCTCGACGACCAGATCCGCTCGACCATCGACGCCGAGATCCAGGGCCTGGCCGAGCAGCAGCGCCAGGGCGGCATCAGGCGGCTCGTCAACATCATCGAGCGGCGCTCGCGCGGGCCCGGCGCCTCGCTCTACCTCGTCACCACGCCGGTGGGCGATCGTCTCGCCGGCAATGTCGAGGCCGTGCCGCCGGGCGCGCTCGATCGGCCGGGCGAAAGCGAGATCGAATACGCGCGCTCCGCCGATGCGGTCGATACGCCGAGCCGCGCGATCGTGCGCGTCTTCGTGCTGCCGGCGGGGTTCAGGCTGCTGGTCGGGCGCGATGTCGAGGAGCGCGAGCGTCTCGGCGTGGTGATCAGGCGCGCGGCCGGCTGGTCGCTGCTGCTGGTCTTCGTGCTCGGCTGCTTTGCGAGCTGGTTCGTGGCGCGCCGTGTGCTGAAGCGCGTCGACGGCATGACCGACACGGCCCAGTCGATCATGGCCGGCGATCTGAAGGGCCGGTTGTCGATCTCGGGCACGGGAGACGAGCTCGACCGTCTGGCGCTGAACCTCAATGCCATGCTCGACCGCATCGGTGAATTGATGGCCGGCATGCAGCAGGTCTCCGACAACATCGCCCATGACCTGAAGACGCCGTTGACCCGGCTGCGCAACCGCGCCGAGGAGGCGCTGCGCACGGCGAAATCCCCCGACGAATTGCGCGCCGCGCTCGACGGCTCGATCGACGAGGCCGACAACCTGATCCGCGTCTTCAATGCGCTTCTGATGATCGCGCGGCTCGAGACCGGCCGCATCCAGGACAGCATGGATACGCTCGACCTCTCCGAGATCGTCTCCGGCATGGCGGAGCTTTACGAGCCGCTGGCCGAGGAAGCAGGCCTCGCGCTGGTCACCGAAGTCGCGCCGGAATTGCATGTCTCCGGCAATCGCGAACTGCTTGGCCAGGCGCTCGCCAATCTCATCGACAACGCCCTGAAATACGGCCAGCCGGTCGAGGGGGGCGAGGCGACGGTCGTGGTCTCGGCGGCCCCAGTCGGCTCCGAGATCGAGCTCGTCGTCGCCGATCACGGGCCGGGCGTCCCGGAGGCCGATCGCGGCCGCGTGCTGGAGCGCTTCGTCAGGCTCGACCAGAGCCGCAGCAAGCCGGGCTTCGGGCTCGGCCTGGCGCTGGCGGCTGGCGTCGTCAGGCTGCATGGCGGCCAGCTCAGGCTGGAGGACAATGCGCCGGGCCTGCGCGTCGTGATCTCCCTGCCGCAAGCGCAGCCGAAGCCTGTGGACATGCATGAGGGCGGCGCGCTCCCGGCCTCGACAGCGCAGCCGAACCCTGCTGGCTTGCAATCGGCTTGAGTCCGTTTGGAAACTCTAGCCCTCATCCTGAGGAGCCGCGCAGCGGCGTCTCGAAGGATGCTCCAGATAGTTCCGGAGCCTCCTGGAGCATCCTTCGAGACGCCATTCCTCGCGGAATGGCTCCTCAGGATGAGGGCTCAGGGAATGACCAGGAGGCTCCAGGAACAGCGGGACTGAGACGATGGACGGGCGGCTTTGCGATCGACTGAAGGCCGCGCCTGTGCTGCCGGCCAAAGCCCGCCGCGAGGTGCTGCTGACGCGCGAGCTGATCGAGCGCCTGCGCGACGATGCCGCCGCTGAGGCCTTGACGCAGCATTTCGCCGCCAACCCGGCATCAGTCGATCTCGTCGCCGGCATCCTGGCGCATTCGCCCTTCCTGACGCAGATCATGCGGCTCGATCCGGCTGGGCTTGTCCTGGCCTTGACGACAGCGCCGGAGGCGCGGCGCGACGCGCTTCTGGCCGAGATTGCGGCGATCGCCGCGTCGGGCGTCGAGACGGCCGAACTCATGCGCGCGCTACGCCGTTTCCGGCAGGCGATGGCGCTCCTGATCGCGCTCGCCGATATCGGCGGCGTCTGGGATGTCGAGACGGTCACAGCCGCGCTGACGGCGATGGCCGATGCCGCCGTGCGTCTGGCAACCGAGCATGTCCTGCGGCAGGCGGCCGATCTCGGCCGCATCCACTTGCGCGATCCGGCCGATCCCGGCGCGGGCTGCGGCCTCGTCGTGCTCGCGCTCGGCAAGCATGGCGCTGGCGAGCTGAACTACTCCTCCGACATCGACATCGTCGTCTTCTTCGATCCCGCGGCCGCCGAGGCCGCAGGCGTCGCCGAGCCGTCGAGCTTCTTCGTCAAGCTGACGCAAGCCATCGCCCGCATCATCCAGGAGCGCACGCCCGACGGCTATGTCTTCCGCGTCGATCTGCGCCTGCGGCCCGATCCGGCCTCGACCCATGTCGCGGTCGCCTTGCCCAGCGCCTATTCCTATTACGAGACCGTCGGCCAGAACTGGGAACGCGCCGCCATGATCAAGGCGCGGCCGGTCGCGGGCGACCTCGCGCTGGGCAAGCGCTTCCTCGCCGATCTCGCCCCCTTCATCTGGCGCAAATATTTCGACTTCGCCGCGATCGCTGACATCCATGCGATGAAGCGCCAGATCCAGACGGTGAAGGGCCATGAGACGATCGCCGTCGAGGGCCATAATGTGAAGCTCGGGCGCGGCGGCATCCGCGAGATCGAGTTCTTCGTGCAGACGCAGCAGCTCGTCTTCGGTGGCCGGCGTCCGGCCCTGCGCGGCCCGCGCACGCTGGAGATGCTCGGCGAACTGACGCATGAAGGCTGGATCACGCCCAAGGCGCGCGACGAGCTGGCTGAATCCTATCGCTATCTGCGCGTGATCGAACATCGCCTGCAGATGCGCCATGACGAGCAGACGCAGACCCTGCCCAAGGCGAAAGCCGACCTGGAGGCCTTCGCGCGCTTCTGCGGCTATCCCTCGACTGCGGCCTTCGGCAAGGCGCTGACGGCGCATGCCAGGCGCGTCGAGGGGCATTACGCCCTGCTCTTCGAGGAGGGGCCGAGCCTGGCCAGCGAAGCGGGCACGCTGAGCTTCACCGGCACCGAGCTCGACCTGGATACATTGGCGACCCTGCGCAAGCTCGGCTTCCGCGACCCCGGCACTGCCGCCGAGACGGTGCGTGGCTGGCATTTCGGCCGCCGCGCCGCGGTGACCAGCGCCCGCGCCCGCGAGGTCCTGACGGAACTCACGCCGGCGCTCCTGGTGGCGCTCGGCCGCACCGTCGACCCCGACGGCGCGCTCGCCCATCTCGACAACGCCTTCGTGCGCATGCCGGCTGCGGTCGAATTGCTGACGCTGCTGCGCTCGCATGCCTCGCTGCTGACGATCTTCGCCGACATCCTCGGCAGCGCGCCCAGGCTCGCCAAGGTCGCGGCGCTCTATCCCCATGTCCTCGACGGCATCATCGACCCGGCCTTCACCTCGGCCAATCTCGACACCGATGCCTTGACCGGGCGCATCAGGGCCGTCGTCGGCAATCCGCCGCCCAGCGTCGAGGACGGGCTCGACCGCTTGCGCGATGCGGCGCGGCAGGAGAATTTCCTGGTCGGCGCGCGCCTGATTTCGGGCGTCTACCGGGCCCAGCAGGCGGGCCAGGCCTATTGTGCCGTAGCCGAAGGCTGCTTGCGCGTCGCCTTCGACGATACCCGGGCCGCCTTCGCCGCTGATCATGGCATCATTGCGGGTGCGGAGACGGTGGTGCTGGGGCTAGGCCGGCTCGGCGCGGGCGAACTCACGCCATCCTCCGATCTCGACCTGATCCTGCTTTATGACCGGCCGGAGGACGCCGGCCCGAGCGACGGCGCCAAGAGCCTCGACCCCGTCACCTGGCATGTCCGCTTCACCCAGAGGTTGGTGGCGGCGCTGACGGTGCCGACGCGGCGCGGCGGGCTCTACCAGGTCGATATGCGCCTGCGGCCGACCGGCAACAAAAGCCCGGCGGCGACCCAGTTCTCCGGTTTCGAGGCCTATCACACCGGCGAGGCCGAGATCTGGGAGGAGATGGCGCTGACGCGCGCTCGCGTCGTCGCCGGCGATGCCGGGCTGGCGCGCCGGGCGCAAGGAGCGATTGCCCAGATCCTGCGGCGCGAGCGCAAGCCGGCGAAGGTCGCAGCTGCGGTGCTGGAGATGCGCGCCCTGATCGCCAAGGAGAAGGGCGAGAGCGATCCCTGGGATCTGAAGCTCGTGACTGGGGGCCTGACCGATCTGGATTTCCTGGCGCAGTTCCTGGTGCTGGCCCATGCCGCGCGCCACCCTGGCCTGGTCGCGCCCGATACCGCCTCGGTCTTTGCCGCGGCGCGGGAGGCTGGATTGCTGTCGCCCGCTGACGCGGCCTTCCTGATCGAGGCGCACAGGCTGATCGGCGATGTTCAGCTCTGGCAGCGTTTCACCGTCGATGAGGCGTTCGATCCCGCCGCGGTGCCGCCGCGCGTGCTGAAGCGGATTGCGACGGCTGTGGGCCGGCCGGACGCCAAGGTGCTGCGGGTGGAGCTGGACGAGATGCGCGCCGGCGTCCGCGCCCTGTTCCAGAAGCTGCTCGGCGCGGCCCGCGCCGGGTGAGGGCTCAGGCCGCCTGGGCGGTGATGCGCCCAGTGCCGCCGTCCAGCGGCAGATGCACCATCACGATGGTGCCGGCGCCGATCGATGAGCGCAGGCGCAGCGAGCCGCCATGCAGTTCGGCCAGCGATCGGGCGATGGCGAGGCCGAGCCCCGAGCCCTGATAGCTGCGGGTGAGGTCGCCCTCGACCTGCTCGAAAGGCCGTCCGATACGGTCGATCTTCTCCTTGGGAATGCCGATGCCGGTGTCCTCGATATAGATGTTGAGCGCACCCGGCACCTGGCGCAGCCGCACCGCGACCTGCCCGCCTTCGGGCGTGAACTTGACCGCGTTGTCGATGAGATTGCCGAGGATCTGGTAGAGCGCGTGCGGATCGGCCTCCAGGCGCAGGTCGCGCGGCCCCTCGATGCGAAGGGCAAGCTGCTTGCGGTCGATTTCGCCGCGCGCCTTGAGGATGGCTTCGTCGATGACCAGGCCCACGGCGACGTCGGATTTCTCGAGCCGCATCCGGCCGGCCTCGATGCGGGCCATGTCGAGGATGTCGTTGATGACGCCGAGCAGATAGCCGCCGCTGGAGCGGATATCGCGGACATAGTCGATATAGCGGTCGCAGCCGAGGCTGCCGAACAGGCCGTTCTCCATGATCTCGGAGAAGCCGATGATGGCGTTGAGCGGCGTGCGCAGTTCATGGCTCATATTGGCCAGGAATTCCGACTTGGCCCGGTTGGCGCTCTCGGCCGCGGCCTTCTGCTCCAGATAGCGTTCGGCCATGTCGGCGAGCTGCTGCGCCTGCGCCTCCAGTTTCTGGCGCGAGGCCTTGAGGTCGGTGACATGCATCAGGAGCTGATGCTCCGACTGGGTCAGGCGCTCCTCCTGCTGCTTCAGCTTGGTGATGTCGGTGCCGACCGAGACCGAGCCGCCATCCTTGGTGCGGCGGCCGTTGATCTGCAGCCAGCGGCCGTCAGACAGGCGCGCCTCATAGGACGAGGAGCCGACCGTGCCGCGCATGGTGCGCACCGGCTCGCGGTCGATATTGGGCTGGGCGCTCAGCGCCATCAATTGATCATGGCCGATGCCGACCTGGAGCAGTTCCGGGGGGAGCTGGTGGAGCTGCTGGTATTTGGCGTTGCACAGGACGAGGCGGTTATCGGCGTCCCAGAGCACGAAGGCCTCGGAGATCGCCTCGACGGCGTCGCGCAGGCGGGCATCGGCGGTCGCCGTGCGCTCGGCCATGTTGCGCTGCTCGGAAATGTCGACGGCGATGCCGACGAGATGCTGCGAATGGGTCCGGCGGTCGATCACGAGCTCGGCGCGGGCCTTGAGCCAGACCCATTCGCCGGTGGCGCCGCGCACGCGGAACTCCTGGTCGAGATGTTCGGCTTCGCCGCGGCTGATCGCATCGGCGAGCGCGTAGAGATCGACATCGTCGGGATGGATGAAGGCGCTGACCTCGCCGAAGGACATGTAGTCGCCGGAGCGGTCATAGCCGAGCATGGCGTACATCGAATCCGACCAGTAGATCCGGCCGCGCGCCAGATCCCAGTCCCACAGGCCGCAATGGCCGCGGTTCAAGGCGGAGTCGATGCGCTGGCGCACGCGGTCGCAATCCTCGTCGGCGGCCGAGGCTCGCCGCGATTGCAGGATGAAGGCGAGGGTGATGGCGATGAGCACGAGCGCGGCCGAGCCGATCAGCGCCAGCAGCGCACTGCGGCGCTGCTGCCAGGTGGCGAGCGCCCGGGACACGGGCTGTATCACCGCGACCTGGCCGAGCGGGGCGGGAAGATTGCGGACGGTCGCGAACACCTCGGTCGCGCCCGGCAGGGTGATGCGCATCACGCCGGCGCGGTCGCCGAACACGGTCAGCGGCTGGGTCTGGCCGAGGAGGTCGACCAGCGTGCGCTGGGTCTGGCCGATGACGGGCTCGCTGGCGATGACCTGCCCGTCGGCCGTGCTGACATGGACGATGCGGCCGTGGGGGGCGAGGTGCTTGGCGGCCAGCGTTGCAAGAAGAGATGAGGGGGAGGCACCGGTCTGAACGGCGACCTCAAGTTCTCGCACGATCAGCGCGGAGACGAGGTCGATGTCACCAGCAGCGTCCAGTAATGCGTCATCTCGCATGGCCGAGGTTTGAACCAGCGCCCCGGCGCCCAGGATGAGCATGAACACAGCGACGAGCGCCGGCAAGACTTTACGAAAGATCGGTTCGAGGCTCTCGAAGCGTTGATAGAGCGGATGCGTCAGCGATCTGGCGACCCCCAGAATCGTGCCTGCGCGCATAGATGCGCAGCTCGCGTTGGCACGCGTCATGCCCGTCCCCCTTCGGATAATCGGTACCGTCAGTAAGATCGGGAGACGTGCCGCATCCCCTCGAATCACTTTGAGTTGAATCCGCGCGGGCCGGTTTGTCTAGCCTTGAGTTGAATCGGAACGTCAGAATTCGCCCTATGGTTGTAGTGACCGAATCAATGAATCCTGTGCGGGTAATGAAACGTTAACGTTTCGGGCAAGCGAATCCTTAACGCGGTTCAGACCAGCCCTCAGCGTCGCTCAGGCGAGCGCGCGCTCGGCGATATCGGCGACGTCCCGCGACAATCCTGGCGTCCGCGCGACCAGCGCCAGAGATGCCTGGGCGAGATCTTTGCGGATGGGTTCGAGCATCCTCCAGCTCTTGAACGAGCCGAGCAGGCGCGAGGCGACCTGGGGGTTGGTCCGGTCGAGCGCGATGACCATGTCGGCGACGAATTCGTAGCCCGCGCCGTCGGCCCGGTTGAACTGGGTCAGGTTCGCCGCGAAGCCGCCGATCAGGGCGCGCACGCGGTTGGGGTTGCTAAGCGAGAAGGCCTTGTGCTGCATCAATCGCTTGACGCGGTCGAGCGTATTCGGTTCGGCGATCAGAGCCTGCGCCATCAGCCATTTGTCGAGCACCAGCGGCTCGTCGGCATAGAGCGCGGCGAAGCGCCCGATCAAGCGCTCGCGCGCCTCGCCGGGGATCAGCGTCATGGCCGCGAGCGCAGCCAGTCGGTCGGTCAGGTTGTCGGCGCTCGAAAACTGCTGCTCCACCAGCCGGGCTCCCATCTCGGGAGTGGCGATGGCGATCAGCCCGAGCGCCTCGTTGCGTAGGGCGCGGCGGCCGGCGGCGGCCGCGTCGGGCGCGTAGGCGGCCTTGGTGGCAAGCGTGTCGCGCAGACCGGCCAACGTCACTTCCAGCACCTGCCCGATCGCGCCCGACAGGCTGCGATGGGCGCCATAGATCGCATCGGGATCGACATCGCCGCCGATCTCGCGGGCGATGTCGGCGGGGGCCGGCAGGCGCAGCACCTGGGCGGCAAAGGCCGGATCGGCAAGCCCCTGTTCGCGCAGGAAGCGGTCGAGCGCATCTGCGATCTCGTTGGCCTTCGCCAAGAGGATGGCGCGGTCGGTGCCGGGGCGCCCGGCCGCGACCAGGGCCCGCGTCGCCACGCTCTGCAGCGCCTGCCAGCGATTGAAGGAATCGCTGTCGGCCGAGAACAGGCGCAGCAGGTCCGTATCGGAGAGATCGAGCTCGAGCCGCACCGGCGCCGAGAAGCCGCGCAGCAGCGAGGGGATCGGCGCTTCCGCGACATCGCTGAAGACCACCGAAAGCGAGGGCTGGTCGAGCACGATCAGCCCATCCCCGGCATAAGCGGCCGATCCGGTCGTCAGGGGCAGGTCGCCATCCCGGCCGACGAGTCCGAGCGCGACCGGCAGCACCACCGGCTGCTTCGTCGCCTGGCCCGGCGTCGGAGGGGTCGTCTGGGCAAGGTCGAGCGTGTAGCGCTTCGCCCGCGCGTCATAGCGGCCCGAGGCGACGATGGTGGGTGTGCCGGCCTGCTCGTACCAGCGCGCGAAATCGGAAAGGTCCTTGCCCGAGGTCTCGGCGAAGCAGGCCAGGAACTCCTCGATCGTCGCCGCTGTGCCGTCGCAGCGCTCGAAATAAAGGTCCATGCCGCGCTTGAAGGCGTCCGCGCCGATCAGGACCTTGAGCATGCGGATCACCTCCGCGCCCTTCTCATAGACCGTCGGCGTGTAGAAGTTGTTGATTTCCTTGTAGGCGCGCGGCCTGACCGGATGGGCGAGGGGGCCTGCGTCCTCGGAGAATTGCGTCGCGCGCAGCGTGCGCACATCGGCAATGCGCTTCACCGGGCGCGAGCGCTCGTCGGCGGAGAATTCCTGGTCGCGGAAGACGGTGAGGCCTTCCTTCAGGCAGAGCTGGAACCAGTCGCGGCAGGTGATGCGGTTGCCGGTCCAGTTGTGGAAATACTCATGCGCGATGATCGCCTCGATCGAGGCATAGTCGCCATCGGTAGCGGTCTGCGGATCGGCCAGCACATATTTGTCGTTGAAGATGTTGAGGCCCTTGTTCTCCATCGCGCCCATGTTGAAATCCGACACGGCGACGACGTTGAACACGTCGAGATCGTAATTGCGGCCGAAGACGCGCTCGTCCCAGCGCATGCAGCGCACCAGCGAATCCAGCGCCCAGCCGGCGCGGCCGGCCTTGCCGGGCTCGACATAGACCGCAAGCTCGACCTGCTGGCCGTCGGCGGTGACATAGTCCTCGCGGACATGGTCGAGCGCACCGCCAACCAGGGCGAAGAGATAGGCGGGCTTGGGGTGGGGGTCGTGCCAGACGGCGAAATGCCGGTCACTGCCGGGCACTTCGCCGGTCGCGACGCGGTTGCCGTTGGAGAGCAGCACCGGCGCCTCGGCCTTCGCCGCCTCCAGCCTGACCGTATAGACCGACATCACATCGGGCCGGTCGAGGAAATAGGTGATGCGGCGGAAGCCATCCGCCTCGCATTGCGTGCAATAGACCTTGGACGAGCGGTAGAGGCCCATCAATTTGGTGTTGGCGGACGGATCGAGCACGGTCTCGATCGTCAGGGTGAAGCCGCGTCGGGGCGGTGCATGAACGGTCAGCGATTGTGGGCCGGCGGTGAAGGCGCTCGCATCGAGCACCGCGCCGTCCAGCTTGATCGCGCTCAGCGCCAGCTCGTCGCCGTCGAGGATCAGGGGCGCGCCCGGCTGGCCGGCCGGGTTGGGCCGCAGGCCGAGCAAGGCGCGCACGCGGGTCTGCTGCGGGGCGAGGCTGATGTCGAGATCGACCGTGTCGATCAGCCAGTCGGAGGGGCGATAGTCCTCGAGGCGGATCAAGGGGGTGTCTTCGGCGCGCATGGACTGACCTGACAGAAGCGACTCTCGAGCCTCGTGTGTAGCCCGAGCCTCCTCCGCTCGAAAGTCCGCGCGCGCCGCAGGCTAGGAGCATCGGCCTGAGCAGGTCCCGAAAACCGTTGCTATCATCCGTCATTGCGAGTGTAAGCGAAGCAATCCAGAGGTCTGTGCGAGCCCTCCTGGATTGCCTCATTGCTCACGCTCCTCGCAATGGCATCCTGGTCGTCATGCTCGCCCTTGTGGCGAGCATCCACGTCTTGAACACGATCCTCGACCCGCGAAGACGTGGATGGTCGGGACAAGCCCACGGCTGTCCGGTTGAGGTTTTGGTCTCTGAGCGGATCATGCACGGCTCTCCCCTCGCGGGCGGAGGTGACGCGAAGCGCCGGATGAAGAGCGCGGGGAACCCTTCTCCCGGATGGGAGAAGGGCAGGGATGAGGGCCTGCCGCTGATTATTGAGGCGCGACCGCGCCGCAGCGCCGGCTCATCCTGAAAGCGCAGGAGACGATGCGGAGCGGCTTGCGCGATCTGGTTGTCTGGCCTGCCCTCATCCCTGCCCTTCTCCCACACGGGAGAAGGGTTCCCCGCGCCTGTCTCATTCGTCCCCGCCCGCTGGAAAAGCCTTCAATGAACGAAGCTTTTCGATCGGGCGCTCACGGCGAACCGGACAGCCGTGGGACAAGCCCGACCATGACGGATGAGGCCGACGGCGTTCGACGCCGCTTATGATGGCGAGAATAACGCCAGCGCTCAGTGCCGAAAGCCGTCAGCGCCAGCCGGCTTCCTTGTCGCAGGCGGCGCGCGCCGCCGGGTTGCTCTTCTCCCATTGCGTGATCGAGCGGGTCTCGTTGTCGCTCATCTTGTTGTTCATGCAGACGCAGTATTTGCGCACGATCGGCTCGGCCGCGCCGCCGGCATTGTCGATCAGGCATTGGCCGACCCATTTGGCGTCATCGGCGCTCTGCGCCATGGCGGCCCGGCCCATAAACAGGGTTTGGCCGGCGAGCAGGGCGAATGCGACGGCGGCGGTCGCGAGAGTGGCTGGCTTCATCAGTGATGTCCCTCGTCATGCCAGCTGTTCGGAAGCGACAGCGTTTGGCGGCCGCAACCTCTCACCGGGACGTGGACCTGGAATGCATCAGCTGTGAACGGCGGTCACAACCCGGGCAGCGGATCGGGTGTCGTCGCCATGCGCGCTGGCTCCGCATGGCTGACGAGCCGGCAGACCTGCGGGCGGGCGATCCGGACCGCGCGTTCGATCGCGTCGACGGCGGCGTGGACGGCCGCGACATCGAGCGCGGGGTCGACGCGGCAGTGGTAGTTCACCACCAGCCCGTTCTCAGTCTGGCGCACGCGGACGCTGTGAATGTCGTGGATGGGCCCGCCGAGTTTTGAGGCTTCGCCCGCCAGGGCCTTGCCGATATCCTCGACCGTCTCCCAGGCAGCGTTGTGACCTGCCGGCGCGCCGGTCTCCATCGGCTCGATATGGGTCTCGACCTCGGTTTCGCCGCCGAATTCCTCCCGGATCGCCGCCTCCAGCCGGGTCGCGATGTCATGCGCTTCGCCCAGCGGCAATTTGGCGTCGACCTCCATGTCGAGGCTCACCGAGAGCCGCCCGCCAATGGTGTGGACGGTGACGTGATGCACCGGGATCTTGAGCTTGAGCGCGATCAGCAGCACCTTCTCCAGCGCGGTCTCGTCATCGACCTGGATCGGGTTGGCGGCGATGGTGATCTCGGCGCCGGGCTCCTCCTTCTCGACAGCGTCGAGCAGCGCCTGCTTGATCGCCACGACCCGGTCGAGCGGCAAGGTGCGGGAGACGCGGATGCCGATCTCGCCATAGGTTCGCCCGCCGGCCGGGCGGACCCTGATCCAGTCGACCGCCACGATGCCCGGCACGGCGGCCGCGATCTTGTTCAAGCGCTCGCCGACGCCTTCCGGCGCGGCATCCATCAAGGTGTCCAGCGTTCGCCGGCCGAGCCGGAAGGCGGAAAAGGCGGTGAAGGCCGCAATCGCGAAGGCGGCGATCGTGTCGGCGCGCGGCGCGCCGGCCCAGACGCCGATGAGGCCGGCCAGCACCAGCGCGGAGCCGACGAAATCCGCCGAGAAATGCGTCGCCTCGCCGGCCAGCGCTTCGCTGCCGGTCTCCTTGGCGACGCGGCTCAGCGAGCGCCAGCGCAAAGCGTCGACCGTCATCGAGAGCAGCATCACGCCGATGACCACGGGCGTGACGGCGACATATTCGGCGATGCCGAGCCAGAGTCGCGAGCCGGCCTCCCAGAGGATGGCGCCGGCGAGCGTGAACAGGATCGCGGTTTCGACCAGCGCAGCCAGCGCCTCGAGCTTGCCATGGCCGTAATGGTGCTGCTCATCCGCCGGCTTGTCGGCGGCATGGACGGCAAACCAGGTGAACAGGGTCGAGCCGATATCGACCAGGCCCTGGAGGGCGTCGGTCAGCAGGGCCAGCGAGCCCGAGATCAGCGCCGCCACGACCTTCGCGGCCGTGAGCAGGATGGTGGCCATCACCGACAGCATCGCCGCGCGGCGCTTGATCGCGCTGATCTGCAGGGCGGTCGGCGCCGGCCGCTCGTCTGCGTCGTCCGTTCTCGTCATGGCAAATCCCGTATCGGGCCGTCATCTAGGGTCAGAGCAGGATTTGGGGTCAAAGCAGGACTTGGTCCGAAAACCGGTTCCCACTCTTTGGTGTCATGCTCTAGGAATGCGCAGGGTTTGGCCCGATCCGAGATCGAGATCAACCCGCCCATGATCGAAACAAGAGGCAGTCCACGATGCGCTATCTCCACACCATGGTCCGCGTCACCGATCTCGACGCGGCGCTCGATTTCTACGTGACCAAGTTCGGGCTGGTCGAGACCCGCCGTATCGAGAACGAAAAAGGTCGCTTCACGCTGGTCTTCCTGGCTGCGCCTGACGAGGTCGAGACCG
Source organism: Allobosea sp. OK403 (assembly GCF_900113835.1). Classification (GTDB taxonomy): domain Bacteria; phylum Pseudomonadota; class Alphaproteobacteria; order Rhizobiales; family Beijerinckiaceae; genus Allobosea. The sequence continues at coordinate 170,206 of NZ_FOQV01000011.1, forward strand.
TCAGAGAGCAGGGCAGCCGCGGCCGTCCGACGCTGGAACTGACTTATAACTGGGATCCGGAAGTCTATACCGGCGGCCGCAATTTCGGTCACCTCGCCTATGAGGTCGACGATATCTACGCCACCTGCGACAAGCTCATGAAGGCTGGCGTCACGATCAACCGCCCGCCGCGCGACGGCAACATGGCCTTCATCCGCTCGCCCGACAACATCTCGATCGAGATCCTGCAGAAGGGCGATCCCAAGCCGCCGGCCGAGCCCTGGACGAGCATGCCGAACACCGGGGCTTGGTGAGGCGCGCGATTGTCCCTGATATCAAGCCCTGATATCATAGCTTGATATCAGGGGACCTGAGCATGGGAATTCTCATCAGAGATGCGCAGATCGATCGCGACGTCCGCGAACTAGCCGAACAGGATGGCCTGACGCTTCAAGGCGCGATCGGCTTGGCCGTGCGCCTTGAGCTGGAACGGCGCGCCGAAAGGCGCAAACTCGTCTTCGACGCTGCCGAGAAAGCGCGCGCCCGTCTGGCGAAGTTCGACCTCAAGGGCGATGGACTGTCTCACAAGGAGTTCTTCGACCGAGAATATGGCGATGCCTGATGTTTCTTGATGCCTCGGTGATTTTGGCTGTTCTGCTCCAGGAGCAGGAGGGCGACGCTGCTCTCGAAGCGATTATCGTATCCGCGCGGATCAGATCCTCGGCTTTGGCGGTATTTGAGGCTTCGTCCCGGCTGGCGAGGCACGGGGCGACGTTCGATGAGGCTTTTGCCACCGTTATGGACTTCATCGGCGATGTGAAGGGCGAGATCGTTGACATCGGCGAGCCGGCCATGAGGGCCGCCCATGCCTGCGCTGCCCGCTACCATCATCTCACCGGCCACGTCGCCCGTCTCAACATGGGCGATTGCTTCGCCTATGCCGCTGCCCGGACGGCGGGGCTTAAGCTCGCCTATAAAGGCAACGACTTCATCCATACCGATATCGACGGGCTGCGTTTCGGGCCGGAGACCCCGCCGGTTCGCTCATGACCGGCGTCTTCTCTCTCGGCATCGCCACGCTCGATTATGTCTACAGCGTCGAGACCATGCCGACGCGCGGCGAAAAATATCGCTCGCGCGATCTCGCCGTGGTCGGCGGCGGCTGCGCCGGCAATGCCTCGGTCGCGATCGCGCGGCTCGGCGGCCGTTCATGGCTGGCGACGCGGCTCGCCGATGATCTGACCGGGGACCAGATCGTCGCCGAGCTCAGAGGCGAGGGCGTCGACACCAGCTTCTCCCTCCGCGCGCCGGGCCTGCGCTCGCCGGTCTCCGCCATCCTGGTCGATGCCGAAGGCGAGCGCATGGTGATCTCCTATTCCGACCCCGCCATGCCGGTGACGACGGATTGGCTGCCTGGGAACCTGCCGGAGGGGGCGGGCGCGGTGCTGGCGGATACGCGTTGGGGCGAGGGGGCGCTCGCCGCCCTGGCCCTGGCGCGCAAGGCCGGCCTCCCAGGCGTGCTCGACGCCGACCGCAAGCCGCCTCATCCCGATCTCGTCGCGACCGCGAGCCATGTCGCCTTCAGCGCGCAGGCGCTGCGCGAATTGTCGGAGGAGGAGGATCCGCGTCTCGGCCTCGCCAAGATCGCCCGCAATGCCGAGACTTGGCTTGCCAAGACCTGGCTTGCCAAGACCTGGCTTGCCAAGACCTGGCTTGCCAAGACTTGGCTTGCAGTGACGCTCGGCAAGGAGGGCGTGCTCTTCGTCGAGGATGGCAAGATCGCGCATATCCCCGCCTTTCCCGTCGCGGCGGTCGATACGCTGGGCGCCGGCGATGTCTGGCACGGCGCCTTCGCGCTGGCGCTGGCGGAGGGGCAGGACGAGCGCGCGGCGATCCGTTTCGCCTCGGCGACCGCCGCGATCAAATGCACGCGCTTCGGCGGCCGTGCTGGCGCACCGCGGCGCGAGGAGGTCGAGCACTTTCTGGCGCAGGCGAGCTGAGCGCCGCTCTGTGGCGAGACGCTGCCTGAAATTTAGGCAGGCGGGCTCGCGCAAGCCCTTGCCCGGACAAGAGCCGCACGGAAGATTGGCGGCGTTCGCTCGTTTCAAGGTTTGCCATGTTCGCGCCGCTCGTGCCGGCAGCCAGTGACCCGCTCCTGCCGGCCTATGTGCGGGCCGATGGTGGCGTGCGATTGCGCTTCGGCCGGGTTGGGGCGCGGACGCATCGTCTCGAACTGGCGGAATCCGGCGGGTACCGCGCCCGCTTTCCCACGACCTTCGATGCAAGCTGCGAGGCCGTGCTGATCAACACCGGCGGCGGCATGGCCGGCGGTGACGCGATGCGGGTCGCAGCCGTGCTGGAGGCGGGCAGCGACGCGGTCATCACCAGCCAGGCCGCCGAGAAGATCTATCGCAGCCAGGGCACTGAGACCCGCATCGAGACGGGCCTCACGCTCAAGGCGGGGGCGAGCCTGGCCTGGCTGCCGCAGGAAAGCATCCTGTTTTCGGGCGCGCGGCTCGCACGCAACCTGACGATCGATCTCGCGGCGGATGCAAGGCTGGTCGCCTGCGAGTCGGTCTTCTTCGGCCGCAGCGCCATGGGCGAGGCGATGCTGCGCGGCTCGCTGCGCGATCGCTGGCGCATCCGGCGCGAGGGCAGGCTGGTCTTCGCCGATGATCTGCGGCTCGAAGGGGCAATGGCTGCGAGCCTTTCGCGCCCGGCGATCGCGGCTGGCGCGCGCGCCTGCGCCACGCTGGTAGCGGCAGGCCCTGAGCATCTGGCGAGGCTTGATGATCTGCGCGGGCTGCTCGCGGACGCCCTTCCCGATGTCGAGGCGGGCGCCGGCATCGTCTCCGATCTGCTGGTGATCCGTCTGCTCTCTCCAGATGCGCAGGCGCTCCGTCGCGTCCTCGTCACGCTGCTCGGGCATTTGACCGGTCGTGCGCTGCCGCGCACCTGGTCAATTTGAGGAGAGCATCATGCTGGCGATCCACGGTCTGAAATGCATCTATGACACCGGCGCGCGCGGATGGGCGGTCGAGCTCGCTCTGAGCGGCGAGGGCGAGGAGGCGGTGCGCCGCTTCGATGTCGACGGTCCCGATGATGCGGAGATGCTGATCGAAGCCTTCGACGAATCGACCTCCAGCACCTTCGACCCCGCCACCGGCGAGATCATCTTCGCCTATGAGTACGCCGAGCTTGACGGCGATGAGGACGAGGACGACGAGTCCGAGGAAGACGGCGACGAAGATGAAGACGACGAGGAGGTCGCCGAAGACGAGACCTCCGAGCATGAAGACGAAAAGGTGAAGGCATGAATCTGACGCCGCGCGAAAAGGACAAGCTGCTCGTCGCCATGGCTGCCATGGTGGCGCGGCGAAGGCTCGAGCGCGGCGTCAAGCTGAACTATCCCGAAGCCGTCGCGCTCATCACCGACTACGTCGTCGAAGGTGCGCGCGACGGCAGATCGGTCGCCGATCTGATGGAGGCCGGTGCCCATGTCATCACGGCCGACCAGGTCATGGACGGCATCGCCGAGCTGATCCACGACGTCCAGGTCGAGGCGACCTTTCCCGACGGCACCAAGCTCGTCACCGTGCATGAGCCGATCCGCGGCTCGGCCGGCAGGCTCAAGCCCGGCGAGGTCACGACATTGCCGGGCGACCTGATCATGAATGAGGGCCGCGAGAGCCTGACGCTCACGGTCGCCAATTCAGGCGACCGTCCGATCCAGATCGGCTCGCATTATCATTTCTACGAGGCCAACCCGGCGCTGCGCTTCGAGCGCGACAAGGCACGCGGCTTCCGGCTCGACATCCCGGCCGGTACGGCGGTGCGCTTCGAGCCCGGCCAGACCCGCGAGGTGAGATTGGTGGCGCTCAGTGGCAAGCGCGAGGTCTATGGTTTCCGCCAGGATGTGATGGGCAAGCTTTGAACGGGCTGATTGGTATTGATAATGAGTGATATCCTGAACGAAGCCGAGCTGCCGCCGGCCGCGACGGTGGCGCAGCTCAGCAAGAAAAAGGGCGTCTGCGCGCTCACCGGCGTCGAGATGGCGCGCAAGAATCTTGTCGTCCTCGACAGCCTGCGGCCGACGCTGGTCGAGCACATCAGGCGTGATTTTCCCGATCTCGAAGACCACAGCCTGATCAGCGTCAAGGAGCTGGCGCGCTATCGCACGCGCTATGTCGAGGAAATCCTGCGCGAGGAGCACGGCGAATATTCCGATCTCGACCGCGAGGTCGCCGAGAGCATCGCGCGGCAGGAGACGATCGCCGAGAACATCGAGGAGGATTTCGAAGAGCATCGCACACTGGGCGAGCGCCTCTCCGACGGTCTCGCCAAGTTCGGTGGCTCCTGGTCCTTCCTGATCAGCTTCGGCCTGGTGCTGGTCGTCTGGATGGCGATCAATGCGATCGTCGGCGAGGGCAAGGCCTTCGATCCCTATCCCTTCATCCTGCTCAATCTCGTGCTGTCCTGCATTGCCGCAATCCAGGCGCCGATCATCATGATGAGCCAGAAGCGGCAGGAGGAGAAAGATCGCCTGCGCTCCTCCAACGACTATCAGGTCAATCTCAAGGCCGAACTCGAAATCCGCCATCTCCACGAGAAGATGGACCACCTCATCACGCGGCAATGGCAGCGCCTGGCCGAGATCCAGCAGGTGCAGCTCGAATTGCTGCAGGATCAGCAGTCGATGAAGCCGAAACGGCCGAAGGTGGTGGTCAGGAAGGCGAAGAAGAAACCGAAGCCGAAGCCGGCTCTTGCCGACACGCCGGACGCCGGATCGACCGGGCTGGAGAATTCTTGAATCGCTGGTTATTCCTTACTTTTCGTGATAAGTAAGGCGTAGGCAATTTTGGAATGGCGACATGGCGAGTTTCGAGGCGCGGGTGAGTTCGAAGGGGCAGCTGACGATTCCAGTCGAGCTGCGGCGTGACTGGAACCTCCAGGAAGGCGACCTGATCGAATTCACGCGCTTGGCGGATGGCCGCGTGATGGTGCGGCCTCGCAATCTGCCGGTTACGGCGCTCTTCGGCCTGTTGTCCCATCTCAAGGCCGATCCCGCTTATGCAAGCGACGATGAGGCGATCGCGGCTCAAGTCGTCATGGACGATGAGGCTACCATGACGGTGCGCAAGCGCTCCCGTGCAGCTTGATTGGTGTCGATACGAATATTCTGTTGCGGGCGCTTATGGACGATGATCCCGTCCAGTCGCCTGCCGCGCGCGCCTATCTGAACCACCTCGCGCCGGCTCGCCCAGGCTATGTGAATCTCATCGTCCTGGCGGAGTTGACCTGGACTTTGAGGAGCAGGTTCAAGGCGAATCTCGCTGATGTTCTGTTGGCCGTAGAGGCCTTGCTGGACAACGCTGTTCTGGTCATCGAAGCGCGTGAAAGCGTGGCGGAGGCGGTCGAGATCGCCCGGTCGGGCCGATCCAGTTTCAGCGACGCCATGATCGGGCTCGTCAACCGGCACGCTGGATGCATGGAGACGATGACATTCGATCGCGGCGCTCCGTCGGAGGCCGGTTTTACGGTTTTAACTTAGAGCAATTTCCGATCCGATTGGATCGTTCAATTGCTCTAGGACTTTGTTTTAACGCATTTTCTTCACGCGAACCGGTGTCCATTTCGCTCGAAAATGCTCTAGCCTGAGGTCCGCCCGATGCCCTTTCCCTTCCCACGCAATGCCTACGCCGCGATGTTCGGCCCCACCACCGGCGACACGGTGCGCCTGGGCGATACCGAGCTCGTCATCAAGGTCGAGAGCGATTTCACCACCTATGGCGAGGAGGTGAAGTTCGGTGGCGGCAAGGTCATCCGCGACGGCATGGGCCAGAGCCAGGTCAGGAACGCCGACGGCGCGGTCGATACCGTCATCACCAACGCGCTGATCCTCGACCACTGGGGCATCGTCAAGGCCGATATCGGCATCAAAGCGGGCCGCATCTGCGCCATTGGCAAGGCGGGCAATCCCGACATTCAGAGCGGCTTCGGCAATTTCAACCCGTCCGAGACCATCATCGTCGGCCCCGGCACCGAGGTGATCGCGGGCGAAGGCAAGATCATCACGGCCGGCGGCTTCGACAGCCACATCCACTATATCTGCCCGCAGCAGATCGAGGACGCGCTGATGAGCGGCCTCACCACCATGCTGGGCGGCGGCACTGGCCCGGCGCATGGGACGCTGGCGACCACCTGCACGCCCGGCCCCTGGCATCTCGGCCAGATGATCAAGGCGGCTGACGCCTTCCCGATGAACCTCGCCTTCGCCGGCAAGGGCAATGCGGCGCTGCCCGGCGCGCTGATCGAGATGGTCGAGGCCGGTGCCTGCGCGCTCAAGCTCCATGAGGATTGGGGCACGACGCCGGCCGCGATCGACAACTGCCTCTCGGTCGCCGACGATTACGACGTCCAGGTGATGATCCACACCGACACGCTGAACGAGTCGGGCTTCGTCGAGGACACGATCAAGGCCTTCAAGGGCCGCACCATCCACGCCTTCCATACGGAAGGGGCGGGCGGTGGCCATGCGCCCGACATCATGAAGGTGGCGGGGCTGCCCAATGTGCTGCCCTCCTCGACCAACCCGACGCGGCCCTTCACGGTCAATACGCTGGATGAGCATCTCGACATGCTCATGGTCTGCCACCACCTCTCGCCCTCGATTCCGGAAGATCTCGCCTTCGCCGAGAGCCGCATCCGCAAGGAGACGATCGCGGCCGAGGACATCCTGCATGATCTCGGCGCGCTCTCGATGATGTCGTCCGACAGTCAGGCCATGGGCCGCGTCGGCGAGGTCATCACCCGCACCTGGCAGACCGCCCATAAGATGAAGCTGCAGCGCGGCCCGCTGCCGGAGGATGCCGGCACGGGGGCGGATAATTTCCGCGCCAAGCGCTATGTCGCGAAATACACCATCAACCCGGCGATCTCGCATGGCATCTCGCGCCATATCGGCTCCATCGCCGTGGGCAAGCTCGCCGATCTCGTGATCTGGTCGCCCGCGTTCTTCGGCGCCAAGCCGGACATGATCATCAAGGGCGGCATGATCGCGGCAGCCCCGATGGGCGACCCCAACGCCTCGATCCCGACGCCGCAGCCGGTGCATTACCGCCCGATGTTCGGCGCTTTCGGCAAGGCCGTGACCTCGACCTCGCTGGTCTTCGTCTCGCAGGCTGCGATCGCCAACGGCCTGAAGCAGCGCTTGGGCACCGACAAGGAGATGGTCGCGGTCGAGAACACGCGCGGCGGCATCTCGAAGAAGAGCATGATCCACAACGACGCCACACCCGACATCCAGATCGATCCGGAGACCTATGCCGTGGTGGTCGATGGCGAATTGCTGGTCTGCGAACCCGCCAAGGAGCTGCCGCTGGCGCAGCGCTATTTCTTGTTCTGAGGGCTGTGAGCTTTCTGCCGAACCTCACCGTCATTCCGGGCGTAGCGAAGCGAAGACCCGGAATCCATCGTAGAGGGCAGAGCTTTACGATGGATTCCTGTGTGTTTGATTGGTGTTATGATTGGTGCGGGCGGGAAGCCGTTGGATTCCCGGTGGCAAACACCGCGTTCCGGCTCGGTTCCCGCCCGCGTTCGAAGACCCCATCCTGAACAGTTGACCGAGGCCGCTTGCACCGGACCTCGCAGCACAGGGACAGGCACCATGACCATACACCCCTGCTTCATCGGTTGCGATATCGCCAAGAGCCATCTCGACCTGTTCGAGGAGACGAGCGGGACGAGCCTTCGCATCGCCAATACGAGCGAGGCGATCGCGACCTGGTTGTCGTCGCTCGACTGCCAGGCCAGCTTCGTCGCCTTCGA
>NZ_FOQV01000020.1 GCF_900113835.1 Allobosea sp. OK403
TGCGCACGATCCAGACGACCTCTGCGGATGTCGGCTTGGCGGCGCGCGAGATCACGATGGGCGCCGATGATCTGTCGAAGCGCACGGAAGAGCAGGCGAGCTCGCTGGAGGAGACCGCGGCGACGACCGAGGAGCTCGCAGCCTCGGTGAAGGCCTCGGCCCAGGCCTCCAGGCAGGCCGCCGCGATCGCAACCGAAGCGATGCAGGCGGCGCAGTCGGGCGGCACGATCGCGACTGAGGCGGTCGCTGCAATGGCGCGCATCGAGAGCGCCTCGCAGAAGATCTCCGACATCATCCGGGTGATCGACGACATCGCCTTCCAGACCAATCTGCTGGCGCTGAACGCGGCGGTGGAAGCGGCGCGGGCCGGCGATGCCGGCAAGGGCTTTGCCGTCGTCGCCTCGGAAGTGCGCACGCTGGCGCAGCGCTCGGGCGCTGCCGCCAAGGACATTTCGGGCCTGATCTCCTCGTCCAATGCCGAGGTCGGCGCAGGCGTCACGCTGGTGCGCCAGGCCGGCGACGCCCTGACCCAGATTCTCGCCGCCTCGCAAAAGGTCGCGGCCACCATCGCCGAGATCTCGGCGGCCTCCGGCGAACAGGCCAACGGCATCGACGAGATGAGCCAGGCTGTCGCCCATCTCGACGAGATGACGCAGGCCAATGCGGCGCTTGCCGAACAGAGCGCGGCCTCGGCCGGTTCGCTCTCGGGCCGCATCGTCCAACTCAACGACCTCGTCGCCGCCTTCAGGACCGGCCCTGAGGGCGCGACCGCCTCAACGACCAGCTATGCCCCGGCGTCGCGCCCGGCTGCCAGGGTAAGCGCTGCCCAGGCTCATGAACCGGCCTCCGAGCCCGCGCGCCTGCGCAAGCTCGCCGAGGCCGCCTTCGGCCAGACCAGGGTGGAAGCGCCAGCCAGACCCGCCCCTGCCCCGGCGCGGGCCGCCGCACCGGCCAAGCGCGCCGTCAACGGCCGCGCCAATGACGCGGGATGGGAGGAGTTCTGAGGCGGGGAAGGCCTGAGCGCAGCCTCAGGCTCCAACCATCTCCAAGGCTGAAGCGCCGCGCAGCCTTGCAACGTCCCGCAGCGGCGGTGCGCCGAAGAGCCGGCGATATTCGCGGCTGAACTGCGACGGGCTTTCATAGCCGACCCTGAAACCGGCGGAGGCGGCATCCAGCGCCGCGCCCAGGATGAGCCGTCGCGCCTCCTGCAGGCGCAACTGCTTCTGGTATTGCAGCGGGCTCATCGCGGTGACCGCCTTGAAGTGCTGATGCAGCGCCGAGGGGCTCATGCTCGCCTCGGACGCCAGGACCTCGATGCTGAAGGTCTTGTCGTAGTTGCGCCTGATCCAGCCTATGGCCTTGTTCACCTGCTGCAACTTGCTTTCCGCCGTCGCGATCTGGCGCAGGCGCGCCGCCTGTTCGCCATTCATCAGGCGGTAGAGGATCTCGCGCTCGGCCAGCGGCGCCAGAACCGCGATGTCATGCGGCGTCTCCAGCAGCCTGACCAGCCGCAGCATGGCATCGAGCAGTTCGGGCGCTGCCGGATTCACGGCAAGCCCCGGTCCAGCGCCGCTCTGACTACCCTCGCCGGGCTTGGTCGCGTTGGACTTGCTCTCCAGCATCAGCGCACTGAGCTGGACTGGGTCGAGATCGAGCCGCACAGAGAAATAGGGCTCCTCAGTGCTGGCCTCCACGACCTGGCCGATGATCGGCAGATCGACGGAGACGACGAGGTAATGCGTCCGATCGTAGAGATAGATCTGCTCGCCCAGCATGACCTGCTTGCGGCCCTGCACGATGATGCAGAGCGCCGGCAGATGCAGCCCATGCATCGGCTCGGTCGGCTGGCTGGAGCGGATCAGGGCAAGCCGCGGGATCGCCGTCTGATGCACGCCATCCAAGGTCACGAGGCGGCCGAGCAACGCCGCCAGTTCATCCGCCTGCCGCATCCAACCGCTCCTTCATAGGGCCGGGCCAGTCGAACCGGCGCCGGCGTCTGGATTTTCATACAATGAATTGGCGGTTCCTGCGACCCGATGCCAGCACTCACGGAGGATCAGGCAATCCTTACGGCGCTTCGGTCTATCGCCCGCGAGCCTAGATGCGGCATTCATCTCCTCGCACTGGCCCAACTAGGTGGCCGCTCGAAACACAGGAGCAAGCCATGCAATTCAACCGCGTTCTCACCGCGTTCAGCGCGCTCACCGGATCCATCCGCGCCGCCAACGCAACCCGCCCGCTCGAGATCGACCTCGAAACCCTGATGCAGCCCAACGCCGCCGAGCGCGCCATGATGGGCGTCTGGATCGCCGATGATGGAGCAACCCGGCTCTCGCTCCTGCCGAACGGCCGCTATGGCAAGACGCTCCGTGCGGGTCGCGACATCTATCGCGGCCGCTACGAGGTCGATGGGGCACGCCTCTATTTCGAGGGCGATACCGGCCGCACCGCGATCGGCGAGGCCCGCCGCGGCATTCTCACGCTGGGCGACCATCGCTTCATCAGGCCGGGCGCACGCAGCGCCGCATGAAAAAGGGCCGGCGCGGGGTGGCGCCGGCCCTCGTTTTTTCAGTAACCGCGCGTTTTTCAGTAACCGACGGTGAAGCGCTTGCGGCTATGGGCCGGCTTCTCCAACTCGTCGACCAGCGCCACCGCAAAATCCTCAGCGGAGATCGCGCTGTTGCCGCCGCCATCGACCAGCAATTGATCGCCGCCGAGACGGAACTTGCCGGTCCGCTCGCCGGGAGCGATCACGGCCGAGGGCGACAGGAAGCTCCAGTCCAGCACCTTCTCCTGGCGCAGACGCTCGAGATAGGCGCCCCCCTTCTTGGCCTCGGCATGGTAGGCTGCCGGGAAATCGGGCGTATCGAATAGCTTCACGCCGGGTGCGACCTCCAGGCTGCCTGCACCGCCGACGACGAGGTAGCGCTTGACGCCGGACTGCTTCACCGCCCCGAGCAGGGCATCCGCATCGCTCGCCAGATAATGGACGGAGCTGATCACCGCATCATGGCCGGCGAGCAGCCTGGCAAGGCTCTCCTTGTCGAAGATATCGCCCTTGACGGCGGTGACGCCCGCCAGCGCCGGAACCTTCTCCGGATTGCGGACAACGGCCGTGACCTGATGGCCGCGGGAGACGAGCTCCGACAGAATGCGCGAACCGATGAAGCCGGTGGCGCCGATGAGTGCGATTGTCATGACACGGTCCTGTTTTTCTAGTATCTGATGGATACTACCTCTCCAATGGGACCTAGATGGCTCGGTCGTTCCCTTCCGTAAAGAAGGCACTTCCGCGAGACATGGTCACCTCCAGGAAACCCGCATGCTGCAGCGCCCCGACCCCTTCAATGCGCAATGCCCGACGCGGCGGGTGCTCGACCGCATCGGCGACAAATGGGCGGTGCTGATCCTGATCCTGCTCGAGCATGAGACGCTTCGCTTCAACGAACTGCGCCGGCGCATCCAAGCGATCTCTCAGAAGATGCTGTCGCAGACGCTGAAGAGCCTCGAGCGCGACGGGCTGATCCGCCGCGAGGCCTTCCCGACCGTGCCGGTTACGGTCGAATATTCGCTGACCGAGCTCGGCCGGACGCTGGCCGTGACCGTCGACAGCCTGAGGATCTGGGCGGAAACCCATATCGGCACGGTCGAGGAGGCGCAGCGGCGCTATGACCGCGGGGCCGAGCCGTATTTGGCTGGAACCGCGTCGCGCTAGCCTTTCCCGTCGTTTCGTGTATATGCCCAGCCAACCGGCGTGAAAGCCGGCTGCGCATCCTCTCCTCGATGAGAGCGATTGCGGGCTTCGGACCTTGCTGGACGACATCCCGGCCTGGCCCGCCAGATCAACCCCAATATGAGGATCTCACGATGTCGATCACTGCCGAGCGCAAGACTGCGCTCATGAAGGAACACGCCACCAAGCCGAACGACACCGGCTCGCCGGAAGTCCAGGTCGCGATCCTGACGGAACGCATCAACAACCTGACCGGCCACTTCAAGTCGCATGTCAAGGACAACCATTCGCGTCGCGGCCTGCTCAAGATGGTTTCGCAGCGCCGTTCGCTGCTCGACTATCTCAAGAGCAAGAGCGAGCCGCGCTATAAGAGCCTGATCGAGAAGCTCGGCATCCGCCGCTGATCGAGCGCTGACTGCTTCACGCCCGGTGCGACATCGCTCCGGGCGGTTTTCCAGGATCTGCCGCAATGGGGCGGCGTCCTGATTTCATCGCGGGAGCCGCAAGGGGCGGCCTTCCCGCATGACCCGCCGGGCGTCCTCGATGTCCATGGCAGGATCGCCGAGCGCTCGGGCGCATATTTTCACAAAAACCCGAGCTTTCCGCCGTCTTGCTCATGGGCCGGAGACACCGGCCGGGTCGCATCCGATCCGAAAGACAAATCCATGTTCGATGTACAGACCGAAGAACTGATCTGGGGCGGGCGCAAACTCGTGCTCGAAACCGGTAAGATCGCCCGCCAGGCCGACGCGGCCGTGCTCGCGACCTATGGCGAGACCGTGGTGCTCGCCACCGTCGTCTCCGCCAAGTCGCCCAAGGCCGGGATCGACTTCTTCCCGCTGACCGTGAACTACCAGGAAAAGACCTTCGCAGCCGGCCGCATTCCCGGCGGCTATTTCAAGCGCGAGGGACGCCCGACCGAGAAGGAGACGCTGGTCTCGCGCCTGATCGACCGGCCGATCCGTCCGCTCTTCGTCGAGGGCTACCGCAATGAGACGCAGGTCGTCTGCACCGTGCTGCAGCATGACCTCGAGAACGATCCCGACATCGTCGCGATGGTCGCCGCCTCCGCCGCGCTGACGCTGTCCGGCGTGCCCTTCACGGGCCCGGTCGGCGCTGCCCGCGTCGGTTATTTCGACGGCGCCTATAAGCTCAACCCGCTGGTCGACGAGATCAAGGAATCGCAGCTCGACCTCGTCGTCGCCGGCACGCCCGACGCCGTCCTGATGGTGGAATCGGAGGCCAAGCAGCTCTCCGAGGAGATCATGCTCGGCGCCGTGATGTTCGGCCACAAGCACTTCCAGCCGGTGATCGACGCCATCATCCGCCTGGCCGAGAAGGCCGCCAAGGAGCCGCGCGATTATGTTCCGGCCGACAACTCTGTCGTGCTCGACGCCGTCCTCAAGCTGGTCGATGCGGATATCCGCGCCGCCTACCAGATCAGGACCAAGGCCGAGCGCTACAAGGCACTGGACGCCGCCAAGGCCAAGGTCGCTTCGCTGATCTCGGAGACGCCGGACGGCAAGACCACCTTCACCAAGGAGCAGGTCGGCGGCCAGTTCAAGGAAGCCCAGGCCAAGGTCGTGCGCTGGACCATCCTCGACGACGGCGTCCGCATCGACGGCCGTGATCTCAAGACCGTGCGCAAGATCGTCGCGGAAGCCGGCATCCTGCCGCGCACCCACGGCTCGGCGCTGTTCACTCGCGGCGAGACGCAGGCGCTGGTCGTAACCACGCTGGGCACTGGCGACGACGAGCAGTTCATCGACTCGCTGGAAGGCACCTACAAGGAAACCTTCCTGCTGCACTACAACTTCCCTCCCTATTCGGTTGGTGAAGCTGGCCGCATGGGCTCGCCCGGCCGCCGCGAAATCGGCCATGGCAAGCTCGCCTGGCGCGCCATTCGCCCGATGCTGCCGGCGAAGTCGGAGTTCCCCTACACCATCCGCGTCGTCTCGGAGATCACCGAGTCGAACGGCTCCTCCTCGATGGCTACCGTCTGCGGCACCTCGCTTGCCCTGATGGACGCCGGCGTGCCGCTGAAGGCACCGGTTGCGGGCATCGCGATGGGCCTGATCCTGGAAGGCGAGCGCTTCGCGGTGCTCTCCGACATCCTGGGTGACGAGGACCATCTCGGCGACATGGACTTCAAGGTCGCCGGCACGGCCGAGGGCATCACCTCGCTGCAGATGGACATCAAGATCGCCGGCATCACCGAGGAGATCATGAAGGTCGCCCTCGATCAGGCCAAGGGCGGTCGCGACCACATCCTCGGCGAGATGAACAAGGCGCTTTCGGTCTCGCGCGGCCAGCTTGGCGAGTACGCCCCGCGCATCGAGACGATGAAGATCCCGGTCGACAAGATCCGTGAAGTCATCGGCTCCGGCGGCAAGGTCATCCGCGAAATCGTCGAGAAGACCGGCGCGAAGGTCAACATCGAGGACGACGGCACCATCAAGATCGCCTCGGCCGACGGCAAGTCGATCGAAGCCGCGATCAAGTGGATCAAGTCGATCGTCTCCGAAGCCGAAGTCGGCATGATCTATGACGGCACCGTCGTGAAGATCATGGAGTTCGGCGCCTTCGTGAACTTCTTCGGCGCCAAGGACGGCCTGGTCCATATTTCGGAGCTGGCCGCGGCTCGCGTCCAGAAGGTCTCGGACGTCGTCAAGGAAGGCGACAAGGTCAAGGTCAAGTTCCTCGGCCAGGACGAGCGCGGCAAGATCCGCCTCTCAATGAAGGTCGTCGACCAGGAGACCGGCGAGGATCTGACCGAGAAGCTCAAGGCCGCTCGCGACGCCGAGAAGAGCCGCGAGCGCGGCGCCGCCGAGTAAGCAGCGCACGATTCACGTGAAACGAGACGCCCCGCATCGCAGGATGCGGGGCGTTTTTTATTGTCGGTACGCTAGAGCAGGATGCGATGCTGACAGATCCATGATGCGAGCTGCCGCAATCTCGCGCGGCAATCCAGGGTCGATCAATGAAGTCTTTCACTGTCCCAGCCGCCGATGCAGAGCTGCGCTATCACGACATCGCAGGCGAGGGCCCTGCGCTTCTCTTCATCCATGGGCTGGGCTGCGCCTCGTCCTGCGACTATCCGAGCATCGCAGCGGACGCCGCCTTGCGGGGGCGGCGGATGCTCCTGGTCGACCTGCTGGGCTCCGGCTTCAGCGATCGGCCGACCGGATTCGGCTACACCATCGAGGACCATGCCCGCAGCATCGTCGCTCTGACCGAGCATCTGCGATTGACCGAGCTCGATCTCTTCGGCCACAGCATGGGCGGAGCGGTGGCCATCATGGCGGCGCGGATGCTGGCTGGGCGCCTCAGGCGGCTCGTCCTCGGCGAGCCCAATCTGGAGCCCGGCGGAGGCTTTTTCAGCCGGCGCATCGCCGCCATGACCGAGCGCGACTATATCGAGCGCGGCCATGACGCGCTCGTCCAGGCCAGCCGCTCCGAAGGCAACGGCATCTGGGCCGCATCGCTCGCCATCAGCGCCCCCTATGCGGCGCATCGCGGGGCCTGCTCATTGGTCGCCGGCAGCACTCCGAGCTGGCGCGAGATGCTGGCGGATCTGCCGCAGCCGCGCTGCGTCCTGTTCGGAGAGGCTAGCCTTCCAAACAGTGATGCGGAGGACCTTCCCCGGCTCGGCGTCAACGTCGCCATCATAGCGGCGGCCGGGCATTCCATGGCTTGGGAAAATCCCGCCGGCCTGGCCCAGGCGATCGCACGCGACTTGTCCTGATTGGGCCCGGTCGGCGTAAAGCCGAGGTGACGGCTTACCTTCAATGGTCTAGACTATTACGACCATGGAGATTGGCATGCCCGACCACACCCTCACCTCCCTCGATGACCTTGCGGCACTTTATCCCAACCCGATCGCCCCGGCCTCGGTCGCCAAGGAGATCGATCACGTCGATGCGAATTACGGGGCGCTGATCGCCGCCTCGCCGTTTTTCGTGCTCGCGACCAATGGTCCGGACGGTCTGGATTGCTCACCGCGTGGGGATATGCCGGGCTTCGTGCGACTCCGGGACGCGAAAACGCTCCTGATTCCGGACAGAAGAGGCAATAACCGTTTGGATTCATTGAAGAATATCCTGTTCGACGATCGAATCGGAATGCTCTTTCTGATCCCCGGTTACGGCGAAACGCTGCGCGTGAACGGCACGGCGACGCTTTCGACCGATCCCGAGCTCTGCGCGAGCTTCGCGATGGCCGGAAAGCTGCCGGCCTGCGTGATCGTGGTCGCGGTGGAGAGCGTCTACTTCCAGTGCTCGCGCGCAGTGGTGCGCGCCGACCTCTGGAACCCGGCGGTGCAGGTCGACAAGCGCAGCCTGCCGAGCGCCGGACAGATCCTGCGCGGGATCACGGAGAAGAACGACAAGGTCGAGACCTTCGACGGCGAAGCCTATGACAAGGAGCTGCCTGAGCGCGTGAAGGCGACGCTGTATTGAAGAGGTTGAACGAGCGGTAACCTTATCATTCCGGGGCTTCGCACAGCGAAGAACCCGGAACCCACGACTAGGTGGGCGCTCCAACCGCAATCTCTCACCCAGTCGTGGGTTCCGGGTTCGGCCCAGAGGGCCGCCCCGGAATGACAGGCTGGCTTCGGCTCACAGCAGCCCTTCATTCCCTGCCAGCACCTTCAGGTTCATGTCCGGCCTCGCGCCGACATGGCTGATGACCTCGGCGGCGGCGAGCGCGCCCAGGCGCAATGCGTCGCGCACCTCGCGACCCGAGGTCAGACCGAAGAGGAAACCGGCGGCGAAGAGATCGCCCGCGCCGGTGCTGTCGACGATGCGCTCGACGGGGAAGACCGGCTCGACGACGATGCCGTCCGGCGTCACGGCCAGAGCGCCCTTCTCCGAACGGGTTACGGCGGCCAAAATGTTCTCGGCCCGCAAGGCCGCCAGCGCCGTCTCGAAATCAGCGGTCTGGTAGAGACTCTTCAGCTCGTGCTCATTGGCGAAGACGATGTCGACCATGCGATTGCGGATCAGGCCGAGGAACTCGTCGCGATAGCGATCGACGCAGAAGGAATCCGACAAGGTGATGGCGACGCGGCCGCCTGCCTTGTGGGCGATCTCGGAGGCCTTGCGGAAGGCCTCCTTGGCGGCCGGCGGGTCCCAGAGATAGCCTTCGAGATAGATAATGTCGGCGCTCTCGACCGCCTTGGCATCGACATCGCCGACAGTGAGCCCCTGGCAAGCGCCGAGATAGGTGTTCATCGTGCGCTCGCCATCGGGCGTGACGATGATGAAGGAGCGCGCGGTCGCGGGACCTTCCGTCGCGAAGGCCGTGTCGAAGGATACGCCGAGCGAGGTCAGGTCATGCCGGTAGAGCCTGCCGAGCTCGTCGGCCTTGACCTTGCCGATGAAGGCGCCCTTGCCGCCGAAGGAGGCGAGACCGGCGATGGTGTTGGCGGCCGAACCGCCGGAAATGACCTTGCCCGGGCCCATGGCGGCGTAGAGCGCCTCGGCGCGGGCCTCGTCGATCAGCATCATCGCGCCTTTGGCGAGATCGTGCTTGGCCAGGAAGTCCTCCTCGGCGGAGGCGATGACGTCGACGATGGCGTTGCCGAGAGCGAGGACGTCGGTGCGCGAATGGCTCATGAACAGGTCCGGATGCTGATCTTAAGGAGAGGTTGGCGGCGCGTGTTGCATCCGCCGGGCTTCGGGTCAAGCAAGTCGGGCTCAATCCGGCGCAGCGGTGCGGCGAATCGCGGCTTCGTCGAGGATATCCGCAAGACGTTTGAGTTCGTCGCGCTCCAGGACCGCGATCTCGCGGGCGAGGCGGTTGGCGAGCAGCGTCGCCTCGGCATCGAGGCCGGCCGTATCGACAGTGACACGCGGATGCGAGAGATCCGCAAGGCGTACCAATTCATCCGCCTCGTCCCAGATCACGCCCAGCACATGGATGACGCCCTGGATCAGCACGAAGGTCGGCCGACCGCGCTTGCCGTGCTCAAGCGCCGAGAGATAGGCAGGCGTAACGCCGAGCGCGCCCGCCATTTGCGCCAAGGTGACGCCACGAGCCGCGCGCAGGGCCCGCACCCTCTGCCCGAAGGGGGTCATGGCCCGATCTCGCGCTGGCGGCGCAGGCGTATATAGAGCGCCCCTGTTCCGCCATGGCGCTGCTCGGCCTCCTCGAAGCCGACGACCAGCGGACGCAGATCGGGCAGGCGCAGCCAATGCGGCACCATGCGCCGCAGCACCCCGCGTTCCTCGCCGAACAGGCTGTCTCCCGCCGCTCCCTTGCCGGTGACGACCAGCGCGAGCTTGCAGCCGCGCGCCTGCTCGCGCCGCAGAAAGGCGCGCAATGCCAGATGCGCTTCGTCCTGGCGCATGCCGTGCAGATCGATCACCGCCTCGACGCCCTGCTGGCCGCGCCGCAATTGGGTGCGCAGGCGGCGTTCGAGCGGCGCCAATGGCGGTGGCGTGGGTTTGGATTGGACCGGTTTCGCCGCCACCACGAGAATAGTGGCCTCGGCCATGATCGGGGTGGGTGCAGCTGGCTCCGGCTGCTCGGGCTCGACCGGCTTGCGGCCGGGAAGCGGAGTCACCGAGCGCGCGACTTCGCGCCAGAGCGCGATATCGGCCGGCGACAATGTCTTGCCCCGCCGCGACCGCATCGTCAGGGCCTCTGATCGCGCGGCCAGAGCACGGTGAAATCGAAGTTGTGGCGGATCAACCCCGCCCGATGTCCGGCCGCCGCGCCCGAACCGACGAAGAGGTCGACCCGCGCCGGCCCGAGGATCGCCGAGCCGGTATCCTGCGCGATCATCAGCCTCGAAAGCCGTTCGCTGCCACCTTGCCCATCGGGGATCGTGGCGTCGATCCAGGCGGGCAGGCCATAGGGCCAGACCGTGCGGTCGATCGCGATGCTGCGCAAAGGCGTCAATGGCAAGCCGGCTCCGCCGATCGGCCCGGAGCCCGGCGGCAGATCGTCCCGGCGCGCGAAGAAGACGAAGGAACGGTTGAGCGCGATCAGATCGCGGGCGAAGCCGGCATCGGCTTTCAATCGCGCGATCAATCGGTCCATCGTCATCTCTGCAGGCGGGATGTTCTCGCGCTCGCTCAGCGCCCGGCCGAGCGAGGTATAGGGATGGCCGTTGCGGCCGGAATAGACCAGCCGCGTCACCCGGCCATCGGGCAGACGGATCCGGCCGGAGCCCTGGACCTGCAGCACGAAGCGATCGACCGGATCGCGCATCCAGAGGATTTCGAGCTTCTGGCCATCGAGCGCGCCGGCCTCGATCGCGGCGCGATCAGGGAAGGGCACGAGCCCCCCCGCCGTCTGGCGCGCGGCCGAAAGCCCTGCCTCGATGCCCGGCCAGTCATCGCCGGGCTGGCGGGTCACCAGATCGGCCGGGCGGCCATAGAGCGGTGTCGGAAAAGCTGCGGAGCGCATGAGGGAGCCTTCGAATTCGGGCTCGAAATAGCCCGTCATGAAGCCGGTCTCAGCGGTCGCGGCGCGGATTCGCCAGAACGAGAAATTCTGCTCGAAAAACCGACGCGCCGTCTCGCGATCGGGTCGGGCCTTCTTCGTCAGAAGACGGGCGCGGGCGCAGATGAAGTCCAGCACTTCGGGGGTCGGTACAGAGGCTCGCAGCGGCGGGTCTGTCATGCAACCGCGTGCGAAGATGTCCAGGGCAATGCGATGATCGTCCTTGGCCCATCCCGCAATGCCGGCGACGGACACCGCTTCGGCGCGCGCGCCCGGCGGCAGCGGCGGGGTTTGGGCGAGCGCTGCGCTCATGGCCGCACCGCACGCCACGAGGCCAAGCGCCAGCGCAGCAACGGCGCCACGGATCACGCGGCGGATTCGGTGGCGACCAGGAGCCAGTTGGGGTCGCGGCTGCCGAGCTGGCGCGCGAAAGTCCAGATGTCGTTGACCTCGGAGACCGCTTCGGCGCTGCCGTCGACGACTGCGCCTTGAGCATCGCGCGTGACGCTGATCAATTGCGAGACGAAGGCCAGCGTGACCTGGCCGTTCTTGCCCTTGACGTCGACGGCGGTGATCTCCGCCTTGTCGATCGAGACGAAGGAGGATTCCGCCTTCTCGCCGCGCTTCTCACGATCCGTGATCGCCTGCTCGAAGCCCTCATAGACCTCCTTGGCGAGGAGACCTTTCAGCACCTTGCGGTCGCCCCGCGCGAAGGCGGTGACGATGGTCTCATAGGCCGCCTTGGCGCCGCCGATGAAGGCGCGCGGATCGAAGCCTGGCTCCTGCCGGATGATCGCCTCGATGCCGGCAACGATGGCCGAATCCGCTGGCGCGATATCCTTCCAGCGGTCGGCGGCGGGAGCCGGGCTCACCACGGGATCATTCGCCGCGCCGGGCAGGCGGATGACGTTGTCGCGCTTGCTGTCGGCCGGGGGTGCCTGGTCGGGCCGCAGCGGCGCTCCCTCGCGACGCGCGAACGGATCGGTCGGCGGCTGTTCCTGACCGGTCTTCTGACCCAGAACCGAGCGCAGCTTCCAGGCGACGAAAACGGCCAGAGCCAGGAAAACAATCGTCGTCATGTCGAAGGAATTTTGCATCGAAACCTGATCCGAAGCTCCAGTGGCCACCTTACATCGGCCTGTCCCCTAAAGGTTTTCGGCCGTGAAGCGTGATATGGTGATCAAGGCTCGTAACATCCACCCCTGAACTTGTGAAGGCGGCTTCTTGTGCCAGGGTGGCGTCCATGATAGCCGACGCCCGCATTGCACCGCAGGACGGCGCGCAGTCCCGAACGTCTTAATCCGGCCCGGGATTTCCTTAAGTCAGCCTTCAGATCATGATGGGACCGATGGCCAACGACATTCCCAACGGCAACGGCGCGCAAGCCCCCGAGGCAGCTCCGAGCATGAGCGCCCTGATCCAGTACACCAAGGACTTCTCCTTCGAGAATCCCAAGGCGCCGCGCTCGCTCAGCCAGCAGACGCAGCAGGGACCGCAGATGTCGCTGCAGGTCAACGTCTCGACTGCGCCGCTCGGCGAGGACGATTACGAGACCGTGCTGCAGCTCGAGGGCAAGGCCGAGCTCGGCGGCGAAACGCTGTTCGCCTTCGATCTCAGCTATGGCGGCGTGTTCCGCATCCAGAACGTACCGCAGGAGCACATCCACCCTGTGCTGGTGATCGACTGCGCCCGCCTGCTCTTCCCCTTCGCCCGGCAGATCATCGCCGAGGCGGTCCAGAACGGCGGCTTCCCGCCCTTCTATGTGCCGCCGATCGATTTCGCGGCCTTGTTCCAGCAGCGCGTGCAGGAGCTCCAGGCCCAGGGCGCGCCGAACGCCTGAGCCTTCCGGCAGCAAGACTTGCCGGCGGCATGAATTGTCACGGAAAGGGCCCTAGAGCCGGATGATTTCAGATGGGGTCACAGAGTGATCCCATCTGAAATCTGAATCCGCCTCTCACCAAAGAGTGAGAGCAGGACCAATGCGAAAAACCGGTTCCCACTTTTTCGCATCCTGCTCTCGCGGCCCTTTTTCGTTAACGGTGCGGCTCGCTCCCCCCTTGCGGCCGGCCAGGGGAGCTTCCATCTCGCGGAGCAGTCGACGGCGGACGCTCATTCGGGCGCCCGCCGTTTCGCGAGATGAAGGAGCCGGGATGGACTATCTGATGACGCTTGCCGCCGACCCCACGGTGTGGGCTGCGCTCGGGGCATTGATCGCCATGGAAGTCGTTCTGGGCATCGACAACCTGATCTTCATCTCGATCCTGACCAACAAGCTTCCGGCAGAACAGCGTGCGCGCGGCCGCAGGATCGGCATCGGGCTGGCGCTGATCCTGCGGCTCGGCCTGCTCTCGACCGTCGCCATCATCGTGCAATTGACCGCCCCGGTCTTCTCGGTGCTCGGCAAGGCGTTCTCCTGGCGCGACCTCATCCTGATCGCCGGCGGCCTCTTCCTGGTCTGGAAGGCGACGAAGGAAATCCATCACAAGGTCGACACCGACCATGGGCCGGACGTCTTCGACGGCGGCAAGGCCGCAGCCGTCACCTTCGGTGGCGTCATCGTCCAGATCCTGCTGCTCGACCTCGTCTTCTCCATCGACAGCATCATCACCGCCGTCGGCATGACCGACCATATCCCGGTGATGGTGATCGCCGTCGTCTTCGCGGTTCTGGTGATGCTGCTCGCAGCCGACCCACTGGCGAGCTTCATCGAGCGCAACCCGACCATCGTGATGCTGGCACTCGGCTTCCTGCTGATGATCGGCGGCACGCTGATCGGCGAGGGTTTTGGCGCGCATGTGCCCAAGGGCTATATCTACGCCGCCATGGCCTTCTCTGCTGCGATCGAGGGGCTGAACATGCTGTCGCGGCGCAAGAGGAGGAGCTGATCGCTCTTCACGCCTCGTCGGTCAGGCCGAGATAGCCGCGCCAGAGTGGCGTCTTGAGCGTGCGGATGAAGCTCTCGTGGGCGGCGATGGTTGCGTCGTCGAGGCGGGAGGCGAGCGGCCGCTGGCGTTGCGGCCGCTCGATCGCCACGCCGGCAAGCCCACCGTCTCCGCCGCCCATCGCGACGCCCAGGCCAAGCGAGGTCTGCTTGCCGCCGATCAGCTCGATATAGACTTCGGCCAGGATTTCGGAGTCGAGCAGCGCGCCGTGCTTGGTGCGCCTGGCGTTGTCGATGCCATAACGGGAGCAGAGCGCGTCCAGGCTATTGGAGGCACCAGGATGCTTTCGGCGCGCCATGGCCAGGGTGTCGACGACGCGGTGCTGCTCGATCGCGCCATAGCTGAGCCGCTTCAGCTCCATATTGAGGAAGCCGATATCGAAGGCAGCGTTGTGGATCACGAGCCGCGCATCGCCGATGAACTCGATGAAGTCATCGGCGATCGCCGCAAAGAGCGGCTTGTCGGAGAGGAAGGCTTCGGAGAGGCCGTGGACCTTGAAGGCGCCGTCCGGCATCGAGCGTTCGGGATTAACGTAGACGTGAAAATTGCGCCCGCTCGGGCAGTGATTGACCAGCTCGACGCAACCGATTTCGACGATGCGGTCGCCGTTATTGGCTTCAACGCCGGTCGTCTCGGTATCGAGGACGATTTCACGCATGAGCAGCGCTCTCCACTGGAAGCCTGCGGCCGGGCCGGCCGGCGAGGACGCTCAGGATAGAACTCACCTGCCGCTGCGCAGCCAGCAGACCGCCGCCCGTGTCCACAAGGAAATGGGCCTGGCGGCGCTTCTGCGCATCCGGCATCTGGCGGGCGAGGATGGCGGCGAACTTCTCCGCCGTCATCTCCGGACGCGCCAGGACGCGTGCGCGCTGGACCTCGGCCGGGGCGGTGACGACCAGTACGGCGTCGCAACGCCCCTGCCCGCCGGTCTCCAGCAGCAGCGGAATATCGAGCACGACGAGCCCTGCGCCGGCCTTGCGGCTACTCCCAAGAAAGGTCTCCTCCTCCTCGCGGACGAGCGGATGGATGATGCCCTCCAACCGCTTCAGCGCCTCCGCCTGTCCGACCACCGCTGCCGAGAGGCGCGCACGATCGACCACGCCGTCATGGACGACACCGGGAAATGCCTCGCCGATCAAGGGCGCGGCGCGGCCGCGATAGAGCGCATGGACACAGGCATCGGCATCATGCACCGGCACGCCGCGCGCACGAAAGAAGGCCGCGGTCGTCGATTTCCCCATCCCGATCGAGCCGGTGAGTCCGAGAGTGAAGGTCATGAGGTGGCCATGGAGTCCCGCCGAATCAGGCCCCCAGGATATCCCTTTCGAGCCTTGCGCGCAGGGCTGGCGTCACCGCCGGCGTCACGCCGAACCAGCGCGCGAATCCGGGCACGGCCTGGTGCAGCAGCATGCCGAGGCCGTCGACGATGACGCCACCGCGCTGCTCGACCTGCGTCAGCAGCGCGGTCTTCAGCGGCACATAGACGATGTCGTCGACGATCGTGCCGGGGCGCAGGCGCGCCAGGTCGAGCGCAAGCGGCGGCTGGCCCTTCATGCCGAGCGAGGTCGTGTTGACGATGAGATCCGCCTCCCCGACCAAAACGTCGCGCTCGTCCCAGTCGCGCGCTCGCAGCGGCGCACCGAGAACCCGAGCAAGCTCATTGGCCCGCTCCCGGCTGCGATTGGCCAGGACGATGCCCGCCACGCCACGGCTTTTGAGCGCATAGGCGATGGCGCGTGCGGCGCCGCCCGCCCCGATCAGCAGCGCGGTGCGAACCCCATCCTGCCAGCCCGGCACTGTTGCATCGAGATGGCCGAGGAAACCGGCGGCGTCGGTGTTGTCGCCGTAGAGCCGTCCGTTCTCGCGCCAGATCGTATTGACCGCGCCCATGGCGCGCGCGGCCTCGCTGACCTCGTCGAGCAAGGGCAGCATCGCTTCCTTATGCGGGACGGTGACATTGCCACCCGTGAACTCGCCGGCCCGAATGCGTGCGACGAAGCCCGGCAGATCCGACGGCGCGACATCGATCCGCTCATAGGAACCGTCGAGGCCATGCTGCTCGAGCCAGGTTCCATGAATCAGTGGCGACCGCGAATGGGCAATCGGATGGCCGATGACGAAGCAGCGAAGAGTCATGGTGGATAGCGGTCCGAGGGATCAGTGCGCGAGCAGGCCGTGACCGCGCAAGGCGGCAAGGACGGCAAGGAGCGGCAGGCCGAGAATGGTGAAATGGTCGCCTTCGACGTTGTCGAAGAGCTGGGCGCCGAGCCCTTCGATCTGGTAGCCGCCGACGCTGGCAAAAGCGGACGGGCCCATTGCATCGACATAGGCCGCGATGAATTCCGGGCTCAGATTGCGCATGGTCAGATGGGCGATCTGAACGCCTTGCGCGACCACCTCGCCGGCTTGCGCCAGGACGAAAGCCGAGCGCAGCTGATGCGTCCTGCCCGACAACATGGCGATCTGGGCATGGGCCGCGGCAGCGTCAGCGGGCTTATGATGACTGACGCCCTCACAACTCAATGTCTGATCGGCGCCGAGCACGATGCGCTGGGCATGAGCCTTTGAGACCGCCAACGCCTTGGCGCGCGCAAGTTCGAGAGCCGCGCCCTCACCCGGCAGGCCTCGTTGCAGCAGGGACGCTTCGACGGCGCGTTCATCGATCTCGGGCTTGATGACCTCGACGGGAATGCCGGCGGCAAGCAGCATGTCGCGCCGCGTCGTGCTGCCCGAGGCCAGCACGAGCGGAGCGGGACCCAGCCAAAGCGCGGCAGCGCCGCTCATGTCGCGATGAACTTCATGCGGTGGTCGCGCAGCAAATCGAGGATGGCGGCCGCCGTTTCCTCGATCGAGCGGCGGGTGACGTCGATCACCGGCCAGCCCTTGCGGGCGCAAAGCCGGCGCGACTGCGCGACCTCGTCGGCTACCATTGCGGGGTCGACATAGGGCGTCTCATCATCGGCCTTGAGCGAGAGCAAGCGGTTCTGCCTGATCTGGACGATGCGGTCGGCGCTGGCGACGAGGCCGACGACCAGCGGCTTCTTCAAGGCTTCGAGCTCTGGCGGCAATGGCACATTTGGCACCAGCGGGATGTTGGCTGTCTTGATCCCGCGATTGGCGAGATAAATCGAGGTCGGCGTCTTCGAGGTCCGGCTGATGCCGACCAGGATGATATCGGCGCTTTCGAGATCGCCCCCGAGCTGCCCGTCATCATGCAGCAGCGTGTAGTTCATCGCATCGATGCGGCGGAAATATTCAGCGTTGAGGACGTGCTGGGCGCCGGGCTTCGGCGCCGAGGCCTGGCCGAGATAGGACTGGAACAGCGACAGCACCGGGTTGAGCACCGACAGGCAGGGGCAGCCGAGATCGCGACAAAACGCCTCGAGCCGCGCCGACCATTCCGGTTCGACCAGGGTGTAGAGCACGACGCCGGGCGAGGCCTCGATCTCTGCAAGAACGCGGGCGAGCTGTGCCTCTGAGCGGACGAGCGGATAGACATGCTCGATCGCCGAGACGGTCTCGTATTGCGCGGCGGCAGCGCGGCTGACCGCGATCAGCGTTTCGCCGGTCGCGTCCGAGACGAGATGAAGGTGAAAATAATTGCGGGCCACGTTGGCTCCCGGATTAACGAACAAAACCACCTCTAGCGCGCTGAGCGGACAAAGCAAATTGGACCGGAAGGCTGTCGGCGGGGCGGGCGGATTCGCGGGGCAGGGGATGAGTGTGGACAACCGAGCGTCCCAGAGGCCTCCGGAAAGCGGCGTGTATAACCCCCCATTTCGATCAACAGGCAAAGGGCTGTGGTCAGGTTCGGCGATGTTTCACGTGAATCATTTTCGAGGTCGGAAGCCCGGCCCCGATTCCAATTGGTTAAGAAAGCCTTAACGACCTCGATCGCCATTGCCGCATTCCGGCCATGAGGGTCCACGAGCTGTGGACCGGCTGTGGATGGCTTTGCGGCTAAGCCTGTGCCTGCCCCCAAGAGTCAAAAAAGAAGATTCTCTCTCAAGAATCATATTTAGAAGAGATCGAGAGCGATGGTCTGGATCGAGAATGTCGACGCATAGCAAACCGATTTTCCTGCGGGCACTTGACGGAGAGACACTGGTCACCCCTCCGCTCTGGCTGATGCGTCAGGCTGGCCGATACCTGCCGGAGTATCGCGAGCTTCGCTCCAAGGCCGGAAGCTTCCTCGCGCTTTGCTACAATCCCGAGCTCGCTGCCGAGGTCACCTTGCAGCCGATCCGGCGTTTCGGCTTCGATGCCGCGATCCTGTTCTCGGATATTCTCGTCATTCCGCAAGCGCTCGGGCAGGCCCTCTGGTTCGCCGAAGGCGAAGGTCCACGCCTCGAGCCGGTAGCCGATGAGGAGCGCTTGCGCGCCATCGATGGGCAAGCCGACCAGGACAAGCTTGCGCCGATCATCGAGACCGTGCGCCGGGTGAGAGCGGCCCTGCCCAGGGAGACCGCCCTCATCGGCTTCTGTGGCGCGCCCTGGACCGTGGCGACCTATATGGTGGCCGGTCGAGGCACTCCGGATCAGGGGCCAGCGAAAGAGCTGTTCACGCGCAACCCGGATCTCTTCCAGCGCCTGATCGACCGGATCGTTGTCTCGTCGATCGACTATCTCAACGCTCAGATCGAAGCTGGGGTCGATGCCGTCCAGATCTTCGATAGTTGGGCGGGATCGCTGGGGCCGGCAGAGTTCGAGCGCTGGTGCATTGCGCCGACGAAGCGGATCGTCGAGGGCGTGCGGGCGCGTCATCCTCGGACCCGCATCATCGGGTTTCCTCGTGGCGCCGGCGCTCTCATACCGGGCTATGTCACGGCGACGGGCGTCGATGCCGCTGGACTCGAAACCGATATCGACCGCGATTTCGTGCGCGATGCAATCCAGTCACTGGTGCCTGTCCAGGGCCATCTCGATCCGTTGATCCTGCGCGCCGGGGGGCCGGAGCTGGAGCGCGAGGTTGCCGCGATCAGATCGGTGTTCGGAGACAAGCCTTTCGTTTTCAATCTGGGTCACGGCATTTTGCCCGACACCCCAATCGCGCATGTCGAGCGGCTGATTGCCGCCGTCAGGGCGTGAGGGAGGACCATTGCGATGTATGAATGGATCAAGGCCTTTCACGTCATGGCAGTAATCGCCTGGATGGCGAGCATGCTCTATTTGCCGCGCCTGATGGTCTATCACGCGGAAGCGCAGACTGGGTCGATCCAGTCCGAGACCTTCAAGATCATGGAGCGGCGGCTGCTCAAGGGCATCATGACGCCCTCGATGATCGTGACCTGGATCCTGGGCCTTTACCTCGCCTGGTCGGGCTTCGGCTTCAAGGGCGGCTGGCTGCACGGCAAGATCCTGCTGGTCTTCATCCTGTCGGGCATCCATGGCTATCTGGTAGGACGGGTCCGTGCCTTCGCCGAGGATCGCAACCTCAAGAGCGCGCGGTTCTATCGTATCATCAACGAGGTTCCCGCCGTCTTGATGGCGTTGATCGTGATCCTCGTCGTCGTCAAACCGTTCTGAATTTCACGGTGGAGCGATTGGTTCTCCGAGGGGGACGGCACCTTGTCGTTTCCCGCTTGAGCCCGGTTGAGAATCCCGCTATCAAGCCCCTGCGCTCGTTTGGCGTATTCCCTGTTGCCGATGGTTCGTGAGCCCGCTGCCTGCGCAGACGCTCATGGCGCGCAACCGCAACGCTGGTCCGTCCTGGACCTGACGTTCTTCTCCGTTACCTCCTGACCCCTGTTCGTTTCGCAGGGGCTTTCACGATCCGGGTGCCCCATGCGGGAAATCAAGCTCCAAGACCTCAAGGTCAAATCGCCGACCGAACTTCTGACCTTCTCCGAGGGGCTCGAGGTCGAGAACGCCAGCACGATGCGCAAGCAGGAGCTGATGTTCGCGATCCTGAAGCAGCTTGCAGCGAAGGACACCGAGATCCTCGGCGAGGGCGTGGTCGAGGTTCTGCCTGACGGTTTCGGTTTTCTGCGTTCGTCGGATTCGAACTATCTGCCGGGTCCCGACGACATCTATGTCTCGCCGACGCAGATTCGGAAATTCGGTTTGCGCACCGGCGATACGGTCGAAGGCCCGATCCGCGGCCCCAAGGATGGCGAACGCTATTTCGCGCTGCTCAAGGTCAACACGATCAATTTCGAGGATCCCGAGCGGATCAAGCACAAGATCAACTTTGATAACCTGACGCCGCTTTATCCCGATGAGCGCCTGCGCATGGAAGTGCCGGACGCAACGAAGAAGGATTTCTCGGCCCGCGTCATCGACATCGTCTCGCCGATCGGCAAGGGCCAGCGCGCCCTGATCGTGGCGCCGCCGCGCACCGGTAAGACCGTGCTGCTGCAGAACATCGCGCAGTCGATCACGACCAATCATCCGGAATGCTATCTGATCGTCCTGCTGATCGACGAGCGGCCCGAGGAAGTCACCGACATGCAGCGCTCGGTGAAGGGCGAGGTCGTTTCCTCGACTTTCGACGAGCCGGCCTCGCGCCACGTCCAGGTCGCCGAGATGGTGATTGAGAAGGCCAAGCGCCTGGTCGAGCATGGCCGCGACGTCGTCATCCTGCTCGATTCGATCACGCGTCTGGGTCGCGCCTACAACACAGTGGTGCCGTCCTCCGGCAAGGTGCTGACCGGTGGTGTCGACGCCAACGCCCTGCAGCGGCCCAAGCGCTTCTTCGGTGCGGCGCGCAATATCGAAGAGGGCGGCTCGCTGACCATCGTCGCCACCGCGCTGATCGATACCGGCAGCCGCATGGACGAAGTCATTTTCGAAGAGTTCAAGGGCACCGGCAACTCCGAGGTGATCCTCGACCGCAAGGTCGCCGACAAGCGCATCTTCCCGGCGATCGACATCCTCAAGTCGGGTACCCGCAAGGAAGAGCTCATCACGCCCAAGGATGTGCTGGCCAAGACCTACGTGCTGCGCCGCATCCTGAATCCGATGGGCCCGCAGGACGCGATCGAGTTCCTGATGGACAAGCTGCGCCAGACCAAACAGAACTCCGACTTCTTCGACTCGATGAACACCTGATTGTCCTCCTCGGAGGAGAACGTACCCGCTCAGCTGGTGGATATGGGAAGGGTCGCGTAAGCGGCCCTTTTCTTTTTGGAGCTGGGTGGCTTAGCGGGCCAAAGGCAAGGCTTTCAAATCAAGCGATCGTGCCGAGGTGATTTGCGATACGTCGACCTCCAGGGAAGATCGTGCGGTTTCAGCGGCCTTCAGCGATGGCCTGCGCCAATCGATTCGGCTCCGTGACGGGCGGCAGGCAGCGACCGGCAAAGCAGATGAAGGCTGCGCCCTTACCGGCCTGGCGTGCCATCGCGGCGGCTGGGTGCTCGGCCGGCAGGCTCGACGGATCCGGGCAATCAACCTGGGTCGTCACCGTATAGGGCAAGGCGAGCGCCGCCTGGTGCAGCGCTGCCCGCTCCGTTCCCGCCAGCACGATCTCCACACCATGCCGCGCCAGATCATAGGCGTTCAGGATCGAGCCATGCGCCATGGGTGCGCGTTCGGCCGCGGCCAGCGCAGCGCCAAGGAACGCGTCGGCGCGATCGCGATCCTCCACATCACCGCTCTTGATCGCCAGGCGCAGCAGATTGCTGGCGTGAATCCCGTTGGCGTTGGGCACAGCATCGTCATGGGTCGGGCGCGGTATGACCGGCAAGCCCTTGTTTTCCATAAGAGTCATACCGAGTAGATTCGTAGTGCCGCTAAGGTAGTGCCGCTGCAGATGGGCGCTCCAGCGCCGGGCATCATCGAGGTAGTGCTGCTCGAATGTCGCGTCGTGCAGCGCCAGCGCAGCGTCTGCCATAGCGGCGTGATCGAGCGCGAAGCCGGGCTTGATCAGGCGGCTCTTGCGATAGGAATGGGCGAGCTCGTCGCCATCGCCCATCGATTCGGCGACGAAATGGTAGGCGCGCCGGGCAAGGGCCAGCCAGCCCTTGCGGCCGAGCAGGCCGGATGCCCGGGTCAGCGCCGCGATCATCATGCCGTTCCAGTCGGCCAGGATCTTGTCGTCGCGGGCGGGCGGAATCCGTTCGGCCCGGATCGCCAGCAATCGCTCGCGGATTTTGGCCAAGACGACCGCCGTCTCAGGATCGGGATCGGGCGTTTCCAACCGATTGAGGATCGCGACCTCTTCCCAATTGCCGTGCGCGGTCACGTCGTAATGGAGCGCGAGCAGGCGAGCCTCTTCCGCCGAGAGATGCGTTTCGAGCTCGCGCGCGGTCCAGACATAGAACTTGCCCTCGACGCCTTCGGAATCGGCGTCGAGACTGGCGGCGAAAGCGCCCTCCGGCAGCAGCATGTCGCGTGAGAGCCAGGCGACGATGCCCTCGGCCGCCATTCTCATCAGGGGGTCGCCGCTGCGGGCGGCCTCCAATGCGTAGAGGTTGAGCAATTGGGCGTTGTCGTAGAGCATTTTCTCGAAATGCGGGGCGAGCCAGCGCTCATCGACGGAATAGCGGGCGAAGCCGCCGCCGAGATGGTCATGGATGCCGCCGCGCGCCATTCGTTCCAGCGTTCTGAGGGCAGGCGCCAGCGTGGCAGTGGAGCCTGTGCGCGTACCATGGCGCCAGAGCATTTCGATCAGGCCGGGATTGGGGAATTTCGGTGCGCCGCGCAGGCCGCCATGATGCGGATCGAAGGCGCCGGCGATCTGACCCGCCAGCGCATCGAGATCGGGTTCGCCGGCGTCGTCCGTCGCGAAGGCTTCGGCTTGCGTAAGGGCGGCGCGAATGGCTGTGGCGTTGCGCGCGATGCGATCGGGATCCTGCCGGTGGATCGCGGCGAGCTGTCTCAGCACGCCGGTGAAGGAGGGCCGGCCATGGCGCGCCTCGGGCGGGAAATAGGTGCCGCCCCAGAACGGGTCGCCATCGGCGGTCAGGAACATGGTCAGCGGCCAACCGCCCTGCTCGCCCAGGCTGTGCAGCGCGCTCATATAGACATGGTCGATATCGGGCCTTTCCTCACGGTCGACCTTGATGTTCACGAAGAGCTCGTTCATCACCGCCGCGGTTGCAGGGTCCTCGAAACTTTCATGCGCCATGACATGGCACCAATGGCAGGCGGCGTAACCGACCGAGAGCAGGACCGGCCGGCCGCTGCGCTTGGCCTCGGCGAAGGCGGCCTCGCTCCATTCCCACCAGTGAACCGGATTGTCCTTATGCTGCAGGAGATAGGGGCTGGCGGCATCCGCGAGACGGTTCATCGGCGTGGCTTTCCGGCCGGGCGCCAAAGCGAGGATGGGGCCGGGCGCAGCATGGTGTTCGAGAGATGAGCGACGCGGCAGCCTATCCGACGATCGTCGCCCTGTCCTCCGGCAGCGGGCGGGCCGGTGTCGCCGTCATCCGGATATCCGGCTCGCAGGTTCGATTCGTGCTCGAAACGATTGCGGGCGGAATCCCCGAACCACGCCATGCCGTCTTGCGGCAA
Organism: Allobosea sp. OK403; assembly: GCF_900113835.1. Taxonomy (GTDB): domain Bacteria; phylum Pseudomonadota; class Alphaproteobacteria; order Rhizobiales; family Beijerinckiaceae; genus Allobosea. The sequence goes on from NZ_FOQV01000020.1 coordinate 23,578, forward strand.
CTGCGTGATGAGGCCGGCGAGGTCATCGATACCGGGCTTGTGCTGTACTTTCCCGCGCCGGCGAGCTTTTCGGGCGAGGATATCGCCGAGTTCCAGGTTCATGGCGCAAGGGCCGTCATTGCCCGTCTGCTGAACGTTCTGACGCAGCTGCCTGGGGTCAGACTTGCGGAGCCGGGTGAATTCACCCGGCGGGCTTTTGAAGCCGGCAAGCTCGATCTCGCCGCCGTCGAAGGTTTGGCGGACCTGATCGATTCGGAAACGGAATGGCAGCGCCGGCAGGCACTGCGCCAGATGACCGGCACACTCGGCAAGCAAGCGGCGGCGTGGCGGAGCCGACTGATCGAGTCGATGGCCCTGCTCGCCGCGGATATCGACTTTTCCGACGAGGGCGATGTCTCGGGGCCCCTCGTCGATGAGGCGCTGGCGATCGCAGCAGGCATCCTCACGGAGTTGCGCGAGGCTCTCGGCAGCTTTGCCATGGGTGAGCGCGTCCGCGAGGGCTTCATCGTGGTCCTCGCCGGCCCGCCCAATGCCGGCAAGTCGAGCCTGCTCAACGCACTCGCCCGCCGCGATGTCGCCATCGTCTCGGCCATGGCGGGAACGACGCGCGATGCGATCGAGGTACGGCTCGATCTGGCGGGGTTGCCGGTCACGCTGGTCGATACAGCGGGTTTGCGCGAGAGTGTGGACGCGATCGAGGCTGAAGGCGTTAGGCGTGCCTTGGACCTTGTCGCGCGAGCGGATCTCGTTCTCAAGCTTCGGGCAATCGATTCGCCTCCGGATCGATTCGCCTCGATTCAAAAGACGCTTTGTGTGGCCACGAAGGCCGATCTGGTAAGCGATCTGGCAGGCCAGGCTTTGCCCGGCGAGATCGCGGTTTCATCTCAGACGGGCGCCGGTCTCGATGATCTGTTGGCGAGCATTATTGCCGAGCTCGGCGCCCTCTCGCAGCCCGAACCGGCCTTGCTGACGCGTGAGCGGCACCGGGTCGCGGTCTCCGATGCGGTGCTTGCGCTGGAGCGCGCGAGCGATGCCCGGCACGGCCAGGTCGAGTTGCTGGCCGAGGAGGTTCGCCTGGCCGTGATGGCGCTGGAACGCCTGGTCGGGCGCATCGATGTCGAGGATGTTCTCGACCAGCTCTTTTCCGGCTTCTGCATCGGAAAGTAGCAAGCGGAAGGCGGCACCTTCATAATTTGGGCCGTTTCACGTGAAACGAGGGCTCATCGCCTTATAATCATTGACCCCTGGCCCGGGCTTCGCTAGCGAATCCGCATGTCTCTTCCTGTTGTCGAAACGCGCTACGATGTGATCGTGGTCGGTGGCGGCCATGCCGGTGCCGAGGCCGCCAACGCAGCTGCGCGGCTTGGCGCGCGCACGGCACTGATCACGCATCGGCCGGAGACGATCGGCGTGATGTCCTGCAATCCGGCGATTGGCGGCCTCGGCAAGGGGCATCTTGTCCGTGAGATTGATGCACTCGATGGCGTCATGGCGCGGGCGGCCGACCGGGCTGGCATTCAGTTCCGCATGCTGAACCGCCGCAAGGGCCCGGCTGTGCGCGGTCCCAGGGCTCAGGCGGATCGGAAGCTTTATCGTCTGGCTGTTCAGGATTTGTTAGCCGAACAGGGCAATCTCGAGATCGTCGCCGGCGAGGTGTTCGATATCGCGATCGGGAACGGCCAGGTCGAAGCCGTGATTCTGGCGGATGGACGTCGATTCGCTACCGGAACAGTCGTGTTGACGACCGGGACCTTCCTGCGCGGCTTGATCCATATCGGCGAGGCCAAGATTCCGGCTGGGCGTGTCGATGAGGCGCCGTCGCTGGGGCTGTCTGCGACCCTGGAACGCCATGGCTTCCCGCTTGGTCGCCTCAAGACTGGCACGCCGCCGCGCCTGGATGGACGCACGATCGATTGGGCGGCGCTCGAAATGCAGGCCGGCGATGATCCGCCTGAGCCCTTCTCGGCGTTGACCAGGGCGATCACCACGCCGCAGATTTCCTGCGGGATCACGCGCACGACCTTGGCGACGCATGACCTGATCCGCGCCAATCTCCATCGCGCGCCGATGTTTTCGGGCCAGATCGAGGGCCGCGGACCGCGCTACTGTCCCTCGATCGAGGATAAGGTCGGTCGCTTCGGTGATCGCGACGGTCACCAGATATTCCTCGAGCCCGAGGGGCTCGACGACGACACGGTTTACCCCAACGGCATCTCGACCTCCTTGCCGGAAGATGTGCAGCTTGGTGTGCTCAAGACGATTCCGGGCCTTGAGCGCGCCACCATGCTGCGCCCCGGCTATGCAATCGAGTACGACTTCGTCGATCCACGCGCCTTGAGGAACACGCTGGAGACGCGCGCCGTCCGCGGCCTGTTCCTGGCGGGCCAGATCAACGGCACGACGGGTTATGAGGAAGCCGGCGCGCAAGGGTTGTTCGCCGGTTTAAACGCTGCGCGCCGGGCCGGTGGCGCCGAGCCGACCGTGTTCGAGCGCACGACCTCTTATATCGGGGTCCTGGTCGACGATCTGGTCACACGCGGCGTTACGGAGCCGTATCGAATGTTCACGTCGCGGGCGGAGTTCCGGCTGTCATTACGCGTCGACAATGCCGATGAGCGCTTGACGCCGCTTGGCATGGAGCTCGGCCTGGTGAGCTCGCTGCGCCGCGACCATTTCGAAGCCCGGCGCACTGCCATCGCGCGGTTGCAGGCCCGATTGAGGGATGTCTGGGTGACGCCGCAGCAAGCGGAGGCAGTTGGGCTTCATCTCAACCGCGATGGCCTGCGGCGAAGCGCCTACCAGCTGCTCTCCTATCCCGATATTGGGTATGAGAGCCTTGCGACGATCTGGCCGGATCTTGCCGATTTTGATCCGTCGGTTGTTTCACGTGTGACAGCGGATGCGGTCTATTCGGTCTATCTCGACCGCCAATCCGCAGAGATCCAGGCCTATAAGCGCGATCAGGCGCTGAAGGTGCCGGAGGATCTTGATCTCGACGGCATCTCGGGCTTGTCCAACGAGATCAAGCTGAAACTGAGCGCGGAGCGCCCGAGCGATCTCGCCCAAGCGGCGCGGATCGAGGGCATGACGCCTGCCGCTTTGACCCTGTTGGCGGCGCATGCGCGGCGTGGGCGTCGCCAGCGCGCTCCGGAACCGATCGAATGATTCGTGGCTGTTGATAAAAGCGACAGGGCGCATGCTTTGCGCTTGACGCCTGTTTCACGTGAAACAGAGGAACGTCTGGCGATCCTTGTCGCCGAGCTCGAGCGCTGGCAGGCGGCGAAGAATCTGGTGTCTTCGGGCACATTGAAAGATGTCTGGACGCGCCACATCGCCGATTCGCTGCAGCTTTTCGATTTGGCGCGCGACTCGCAGCGCTGGCTCGACCTGGGCTCTGGGGGCGGCTTTCCCGGGCTGGTGATCGGCATTTGCCTGGCGGAGCGGGGGGCCGGCGAGATCCATCTCGTCGAGAGCAACAGCCGCAAATGCGCCTTTCTGCGGCATGCCGCGCGTTTGACGGGCGCGCCGGTCAGGGTCCACAATGCGCGAATAGAGGATGCAGTCGGCGATTTTGCGGGCAAGGTCGATGTGGTTTGCGCGCGAGCCCTGGCGCCGCTGCCGTTGCTGCTCGACTGGTGCAAAGACCTGTTGAGAACAGGGGCCTTGGGGCTCTTTCCCAAGGGACAACATCTAGATGCAGAATTGACCGACGCGTCTAAATATTGGAAGATTCAGGCCTCAACGGTTTCTTCCGTGACAGACAGCGCCGCGCGCATCCTGATGGTTCGTGCGGTCGAGAAGCGGGCCGATTCATGACCGATCTTACCCCTATTGTCCTGCCGCGCCGTCCGCGCGTGCTGGCACTCGCGAATCAGAAGGGCGGCGTCGGCAAGACGACGACCGCGATCAATCTTGGCACGGCGCTGGCAGCGATCGGCGAGAAGGTGCTGATCGTCGACCTCGATCCGCAAGGCAATGCCTCGACGGGACTCGGCATCGACCGCAGAAGCCGCAAATCCTCGACTTATGACGTGCTGTGCGGCGATGTCGGCCTTGGACAGGCGATGCAGGAGACCGCGGTCCCGGGCCTGTTCCTGGCGCCGTCGACGCTGGATCTGCTCGGCGTCGAGCTGGAGATCGCGGGCTCCAAGGACCGCGCTCATCGCCTGAAGAATGCGATCGACGAATTGGTCTATGACCAGCGCTGCTCCGATCTGACCTATGTGCTGATCGATTGCCCGCCTTCGCTGAGCCTGATCACCATCAACGCGATGACGGCCTCCGATGCCGTCCTGGTGCCGCTGCAATGCGAATTCTTCGCGCTGGAGGGCCTGAGCCAGTTGCTGAAGACCGTCGAGCAGGTCCGTAACGGCCTCAACCCGCGCCTGGTCATCCAGGGCGTGGTTTTGACCATGTACGATCCGCGCAACAATCTGTCCGGCCAGGTGATGGCGGATGTCCGCGAATTCCTTGGCGACAAGGTCTATGAGACCGTGATCCCGCGCAATGTCCGAGTCTCGGAAGCGCCGTCCTATGGCAAGCCGGTGCTGCTTTATGATCTGCGCTGCTCGGGCTCGCAGGCCTATCTGAAGCTGGCCTCCGAGGTGATCAAGCGCGAGCGCGTTCTGCGCGCCGCAGCCTGACGGACGACGAAAAGACGAGAGAGTACAAGAGGATGGCAATGGCCGAAGAACAGGGGCGCTCACGGCTCGGCCGAGGCCTGGCGGCGTTGATCGGCGATGTCGGCGAGGAAATCGGAGCGATCGACCGGGCGCGGGGGCAGAGGCGCGTGCCTGTCGAGTTCCTGCGTCCGAGCGCGCGCAACCCGCGGCGCAGCTTCGGTGAGGACGATCTCGAAGAGCTTACGGCTTCGGTGCGCGAGCGCGGCATCCTGCAGCCGATCATCGTGCGCTCGATTCCCAACATGCTCGATGCCTACGAGATCATTGCCGGTGAACGGCGGTGGCGCGCGGCCCAGCGTGCAGGCCTGCATGATGTGCCGGTCATCCTGGTTGAGGCGGATGACCGTGAAGCGCTCGAAATCGCGATCGTCGAGAACGTCCAGCGTACCGATCTGAATGCGATCGAGGAGGCCGCGGGTTATGAGCGGTTGATCGCCGAGTTCAACTATACGCAGAACGACCTTGCACGGGTCATCGGCAAGAGCCGCAGCCATGTCGCCAACACCTTGCGGCTGTCCAAACTGCCGGAATCGGTGCGGAAGCTGGTCAGCGAAGGCGCGGTTTCGGCTGGCCATGCCCGCGCCTTGCTATCTGTTTCGGATCCGGAACTGATGGCTCACAAGATCATCGATGAAGGGCTCAGCGTCCGCGACATCGAGCGGATCGTCCAGGATGAATCGCGTGGCGAGGCCAAAAGCGTTCCAGGCAAGCCCAAGATCGACAAGGACCCCGATACGCGCGCGGTCGAGAAGGCTCTCGAGGAAGCGCTGGGGCTGTCGGTCTCGATCCAGCACCGGGCCAATGGCGGCGGCGAGATGAAGATCGGCTACAAGACGCTAGAGCAGCTCGAAGCGCTCTGCCGCCGATTGAAGGCCTGACTCGCGTAACTCGCGATCCAGGGGGTCATTTCCGATCCGACTGGATCGAGAATTGCGGGATAGCGCTAATCCCCGCGTGCTCCGGAGCGAGCGAGGCGGGCCAAGGTCCAGAGTGTGCGCACCGCGGCGGGCCGGGCGATATCGCCGTCCCGCCTGACGGCAAGCGTCGTGGCCCCCAGAAGCGAGATGGCCTCCGTCAGTTTCGGAGTCGTCCAGGCCGAAAGCGCGGCCTCCATCGCTGGGATGCGTGGAAACGGCAGCCGCATGGTTGCAACCACGTCCTTGACGCCGCGGCCGGCATCGACGCTCTGCCGGGATTTGAGCAGCGTCAGCGCTTGCCTGAGCACTGCGCCCAGCATGACGCCGGGATCGAGGCCCTCCCCGCTCAATTTCGCATAGGCAAGATCGAGCGCCGGCAGGCGCCCGGCGAAGACGGCGTCGACCAGAGCTGCCTGCTCGCGCTGGGCGGTATCGCCGACGACCGCTTCGATATGCTCGCTCAGAACAGCTGGATCGGCCCCGACATAAAGCAGCAGCTTCTCGATCTCGCGTCGCGATGTCTGCCGGTCGCCGCCGAGCAGCGCGGCGAGATGGTCGCGATTGACGCGGTCGATGGTCTTGCCCGCCGCGCGCAGCATCTCGTCGATCAGGCTGCCGAGATCACGCGCGCCGTCACTGTAGCAGGGGACGGCAAGGGCGGATCGCGCTTTCTCGCAGGCGACGCGCAGCGGATTGCTGCGCTGGAGATCGCCGGCCTCGATGATGACGATGGCGTCCCGAGACGGCGTCGCAAGCAAGGGCTCGACGGCAGCCGTCAGCAATTTGCCCGTAGCGGAGACGCGGATGGCGCGCCGGCCGCCGAACAGGCCGATGGTATTGGCCTCGTCGACGAGCTTGAGCGGATCGGAGGCTATGTCGTCGCCGCTCATCCGCACGAGCTGGAAAGCGTCGTTGGCGTCGTCGACATTGGCGCGCGCCAATGCGGCGGCGCGCTCCGAGACCAGGCCCGTATCGGGGCCGTAGATCAGAAACAGCCGCCAGGCCGGATCGGGCTTGGCCAGGGTGCGTTCGGCCTCATGCGCCTTGACGGCGGCCATGGCGGAGATTCTCGCTTCAGCCGGAGACCAGATCGGCGGCGAGTTGTCCCTTGATCAGCTGGGCCAGGCTCTTGGCCGCACGGATCTGGGCGTCGCGCGCGGCGCGCACCGTAGCGAAGCGCTGCGAGGAGCGCTCATAGGGTGCCCGCACCACATTGGTGCCCGAAGACACAGTCTCGCCCGCGCCTCCTATGCGCTTCACGGTCCATGTCGCGGTGGCGATCAGGACCGCCGAATCGGCGCGGCCGGTGTTGTAATCGACAGTGACGACCTCGATCGATTCGGAGAGCTTGGCCTCGAAGCGCAGGCGCTTTTGAACGTCGGGTTCGCCGCCGCCATCGAGCTCGAAGGCGAGTTCATTGCGCAGATAATGGCCGGTCACTCCCGAAATTTGCGGGATCTCGACGCTCTTCAGCGCCGACTTGACGCTGCCGCCGACAGTGCTCGTGGTGTTCTCGGAATAGAGCGGTTGCAGGCAGCCCCCGGCGAAGGCCGTCGCCAGCAATGTGGCGGTCAGCATCATGCGGCGGGTGGGAACCGGCCGCGAGAGGGTCCGGTTCTGGGCTTCAGGCGACGACATTCACGATTCTCCCGGGCACGACGATGATCTTCCGGATCTCCCGGCCGTCAAGCGCCTTGATGACGGCCTCGGAGGCGCGCGCGAGCGCCTCTACGGCCAGGGTATTCGCATCGGCGGGGACGGTCACCTCCGCGCGCTTCTTGCCGTTGATCTGCACCGGCAGCACGATGCTGTCGTCCTTCAGCAGGGTCTCGTCGGCAACAGGCCAAGCGGCCTCGCCGATGAGCCCCGGCTGCCCCAGCGCCTGCCAGCACTCCTCGGCGAGATGCGGCATCATCGGGGCGACAAGCTGCGTGGCGATGATGGCGGATTCATGCAGCGCGAACGCGATATCAGGTGCGAGCGCGGCGTTTTCGGCAGCCGCGTCGAGCGCTTTGCCGATGGCGTTGGTCAGCGAATAGATATGGGCGATGCAGCGGTTGAAACCGAGGCGCTCGATATCGAGGCCGACCGCATGCAAAGCGCGGTGGCTGGCGCGGCGCAGCGTCAGGGCCTGCTCGCTCAGGGCAGCCGGCATGCCGGCGCTGTTGCCCGTGCGCTCGGCGATCTCGCCGACGAGCCGCCAGAGGCGCTGGACGAAGCGGGCGGCGCCCTGGACGCCCTCATCGGTCCAGATCACGTCGCGGTCCGGCGGTGAATCGGAGAGCATGAACCAGCGTGCAGTGTCGGCGCCATAGGAGGCGATGATGTCGTCGGGATCGACGACATTCTTCTTCGACTTCGACATCTTCTCGATGGCGCCGATCTCGATCGGCGCGCCGGTATCGACATGGAAGCCGCGGCGTTCCGTGCCGTTCACCTCGATGCGGACATCGCCCGGCTCGACCCAGCTGCCGTCCTTGGCGCGGTAGGTCTCATGCACGACCATGCCTTGCGTGAACATACCGTCGAAAGGCTCGTCCAGCCCCGCATGGCCCGTCGCCTTCATGGCGCGGGTGAAGAAGCGCGAATAGAGCAGGTGCAAGATCGCATGCTCGACGCCGCCGATATACTGGTCCACCGGCAGGAAGCGGTCGACGACCGGCCGGTCGGTCGGGCTGTCGATGCGCCAGGGATCGGTGAAGCGGGCGAAATACCAGGACGAATCGACGAAGGTGTCCATCGTGTCGGTTTCGCGCCGGGCCGGCTTGCCGCATTGCGGGCAGGCGACATGCTTCCATGTCGGATGATGGTCGAGCGGGTTGCCGGGGCGGTCGAAGGAGACGTCGTCGGGCAGCTTGACCGGCAGGTCGGCGTCAGGCACCGGCAGCGTGCCGCAATCGGCGCAATGGATCACCGGAATCGGGCAACCCCAGTAGCGCTGGCGCGAAACGCCCCAGTCGCGCAGGCGGAAATTGACCTTGCGCGCGGCAACAGGGCTGTTGCCGCGCGTCTCGGCTTCCAGCCGGTGGGCGACGTCTTCTTTCGCCTCCGGAATGGTCATGCCGTCGAGGAAGCGCGAATTGATCATGCGCCCGTCATCGCCATAGGCCGTGTCGGTGATGATGAAGCTTGCCGGATCCTGGCCCTCGGGCGCCACAACGGGCGTGACGCCGAGCCCGTATTTATTGACGAAGTCGAGGTCGCGCTGGTCATGGGCCGGGCAACCGAAGATCGCGCCCGTGCCGTATTCCATCAGGATGAAATTGGCGACATAGACCGGCAAGGTCCATGATTTATCAAAGGGATGCACGGCGCGGATGCCGGTGTCGAAACCGAGCTTCTCGGCCTTGTCGATGTTTTCCTGGGCCGTGCCGGTGCGCTTGCAGTCCTCGATGAAGGCCTGCAGGGCCGGGTTGTTCTCGGCTGCCGCCTTGGCCAGCGGGTGGTCGGGCGCGATCGCCATGAACTTGGCGCCGAACAGCGTGTCGGGCCGGGTCGTATAGATCTCCAGCTCGTTGCGGCCATAGGGATTCGATTCGAGAGCGAAACGAATCAGCAGCCCTTCCGAGCGGCCGATCCAGTTCTTCTGCATCAAGCGGACCTTGTCGGGCCAGCGCGTCAGGCCTTCCAGCGCGTCATGCAGCTCCTGGGCGTAGTCGGTGATCTTGAAGAACCACTGCGTCAGCTCGCGGATTTCCACGGGCGCGCCGGAGCGCCAGCCGCGCCCATCGATGACCTGCTCATTGGCGAGCACAGTCTCGTCGACCGGGTCCCAGTTGACCCTCGCGGTCTTGCGGTCGACCAGCCCGGCCTTGAGGAAGTCGAGGAACAGCTTCTGCTGGTGCTTGTAGTAGCTCGGGTCGCAGGTTGCGAGCTCCCGGCTCCAGTCGAGCGACAGGCCCATGGACTGCAGTTGCGTCCGCATCGTCGCGATATTGGCGTAGGTCCATTCGCGCGGATGGACCTTGTTGGCCTTGGCGGCGTTCTCGGCCGGCAAGCCGAAGGCGTCCCAGCCCATCGGATGGAGCACGGCGAAGCCCTTGGCGCGCTTGTAGCGCGCGACGACGTCGCCCATCGCGTAATTGCGGACATGGCCCATATGAATGCGGCCCGAAGGGTAGGGAAACATCTCGAGGACATAGTAGCTCGGGCGCGGATCGTCGTTGCGGGTCTCGAAGAGCTTGCGCTCCTCCCAGACACGGCGCCATTTCGGCTCTGATTCCTTGGGATTGTAGCGTTCGACGGCCATGATAACGGGCAATTCTTGCGTGATCGGATGAGCCCGGACTAGGACACCATTGCAGCCACGCGGTCAACGCCGCACAGGGCATGAAGGGACTACCGATGAGCGATACGGTTACGCGTTTAGCCGCCACACGGGCCGCGATTGCGCGCGCGGCGCGTGATTTCGAGCGCGAGCCCGATTCGGTTGCGCTGATCGCGGTCTCGAAGACGATGCCGGTAGAGGCGATCCTGCCCGTGCTGGAAGCCGGGCAGCGCATCTTCGGCGAGAACTATGTCCAGGAGGCCAAGGCGAAATGGCCGGAGCTGAAGCAGCGTTTTCCTGATGCCCAGCTCCACATGATCGGGCCGCTGCAATCCAACAAGGCCCGCGAGGCGGTCGAATTATTCGACGCCATCCACTCGCTCGATCGCGAGAGCCTGGCCAAAGAGCTGGCGCGCGAAATCGCCCGCGCCGGCAAGGCTCCAACCCTGTTCGTCCAGGTCAACACCGGCGACGAGCCGCAAAAGGGCGGCGTCAGCCCGGCCGGGATCGATGCGTTCCTGGAAAACTGCCGCGCGCATCACGGCCTCGTGATCACGGGGCTGATGTGCATTCCGCCGGCCGATGAACCGCCTTCGCCGCATTTCGGCCTGCTCGCCAAGATCGCGGCGCGCCACGGCTTGCGCGAGCTTTCGATGGGCATGAGCGCCGATTACGAGGCCGCAATCCAGATGGGCGCGACCTATGTGCGGGTCGGCAGCGCGATTTTCGGGGCACGAGTGTGAAGACAGGGTGAGGGCGTGGGGCGGTTGCGCCCTGCTCGGGCCTGACCCGAGCATCTCTTGCCGGAGCTTCTCCGGCGAAGCGCAGACCCGAGTGGGACGCCCGGGCCCTCCCTATCGCACCACCAGCACGCAATGCCGTGCCAGCCGCGGCAGCACCTTGGCGAAGACATGGCCCTCGACCGCGACGCAGCCGGCGGTGGGCGTGAAGCCGGACCGCGCGAGATGCCAGAAGATCGCGCTGCCGCGGCCGCGAATCACCGGCGCGTCGTTCCAGCCGAGCTCGACGATGACGTCGTAGAGATGGTCGTCGCGCTGCAGCCGCTCCTCGGCGGCGCCGGGCGGGCGGGCGATCAGCCGGTTATAGCGGCGGTCGCCGGCATCGTCGCACCAGGCGTCGCGGGCGGTGATGGCGCGCAGCGGCAGCAGCGTTCTCGGCCTGGGCAGCCGCGCCTTGCGGTAGAGCACGCTGCGCAGCGGCAGGGCGGCGCGCGGGGTGCCACCATCGCCCTCGCGCTTGAGCACGACGATGCCGGAGCGGCCAAGCGCGCAGGGGAACACCGCGCCCCCTGCGACCAGGAAGCCCTTGCTGCGGTCCCGGACCGAGGCAAAGACCCGCAGCCGGGTGAGGCCGCGCGGCTTGTGAACCGACCAGGATGTGATCGGGCTCTCACGTTTTCTCACTGAAATTCCATCCTGCGTGACTTGCAGACACGAATCAGCGGGCTCATGGTGCCCGCTGCGCAACCGTTGCAATGATCGTTCATGTCCGCCGTCCATCATATCCTTCTCGTCGATGATGACGAGACATTGCGCGACGCGCTGGCCGAACAGCTGGCGCTTTATGACGAGTTCAAGATCTCGACTGCCGGGACCGCGACCTCGGCGGTCAAGGCCGTGCAGGCGGAGCGGATCGATCTTGCCGTGATGGATGTCGGCCTGCCCGACATGGACGGGCGCGAAGCCGTCAAGATGATGCGCAAGAACGGCTTCAAGAGCCCGGTGATCATGCTGACCGGCCAGGGCTCCGATTCGGACACGGTGCTGGGGCTGGAAGCCGGCGCCAATGATTATGTCGTCAAGCCATTCAAATTCGCCGTGCTGCTGGCGCGCATCCGGGCGCATTTGCGTCAGTACGAGGCGAGCGAGGACGCGGTCTTTCAGGTCGGGCCCTATACCTTCCATCCCGGCTCGAAGCTGCTGGTCAGCGAGAAGGGCTCCAAGACCAAGCTGACCGAAAAGGAAACCGCGATCCTGCGCTTTCTCTATCGCGCCGGCCGCAAGCCGATCGCCCGCGAGATCCTGCTGCAGGAGGTCTGGGGCTATAACAGTCAGGTCACGACCCACACGCTCGAGACGCATATCTACCGGTTGCGCCAGAAGATCGAACCCGATCCGGGCAATGCACGTTTGCTCGTGACGGATGCGGGCGGTTACCGCCTCAACCCTTAAGTCGATATGGCTCTCGACAACGACATTGCCCTGCTGGCCCGGCAGCCGCTGCTGAGTCTGATGGAGCGCGATGCGCTGCGGTTGGTGGCGTTCGCGGCAGAAAGCCGCATTCTGCGCGCCGGCGATGTCCTGTTTCGTGGCGGCGAGATGTCGGACGGCGCTGTGCTGATCATCTCGGGTGCGGTTGCCCTGCTGCACCAGGATGACGGCCAGCCCGCCGACGAGATCGTCGGCGCCGGCGCCTTGCTCGGAGAGATTGCCCTATTCACCTCGGCGCACCGGCCGGTGACGGCGATCGCCCGCGAGCCGACGCAAGTGATGAAGCTGTCGCGCAGCGTGATGCGCCGTGTCCTCGCCGAATTTCCGAACTCGGCCGAGGCGATCGCTGAAGCGATCGGGGATCGTCTGCGCGAGTTCGTCGGCGAATTGAGCCAAGTCCAGGCCGCGCTGAACGCGATCGATCGGGGCTGATAGAAGAGCCTCAAAGCTCCAGCGTCACCGTTACCGGCACATGGTCCGAGGGGCGCTCCCAGCCGCGTGCTTCGCGCAGGAAGGTGAGGTCGCGCAGAGCCGGCTTCAGCGCGTCCGAGAGCCAGATATGGTCGAGGCGGCGGCCGCGGTTGGAGGCTTCCCAGTCGGCGGCGCGGTAGCTCCACCAGCTATAGAGTTTCTCGGGTTCAGGCCTGAGCGTGCGCGCGGCGTCGGTCCAGCCGAGCTCGCTGCGCAGCTTCTCCAGCGTCGTGGTCTCGATCGGCGTATGGCTGACCACGTCGAGCAATTGCTTGTGGCTCCAGACATCGTGCTCATAGGGCGCGATGTTGAGGTCGCCGAGCAGGATGGCGGGCCGGTCGGTCGGCTTCTTGGCGATGCCCCAGGCGCCGATCTCGTCGAGGAAGGCGAGCTTATGGGCGAATTTGTCGTTCCTGGCCGGGTCGGGAATGTCACCGCCGGCTGGAATGTAGAAATTATGGATCGCGACGCCGGCCGCAGTGCCCGCGGCCTTGTCGAGCACCACCGTCATGTGGCGAGCGTCGTTCTTGCCGCACATCGCCATGGCGTCCTTCTCGCTGAAGGGCAGTTTTGAGACGATGGCGACGCCGTTATAGCCTTTCTGGCCGATAAAGGCCTGATGGACATAGCCGATCTTCTCGAAGGCCTTGGCCGGGAACTGCTCGTCGGGCGTCTTGGTTTCCTGCAGGCACAGCACATCGGGCGCATGCGTGGTCAGGAAATCGCAGACCATGCCGATGCGCAGGCGGACCGAATTGATATTCCAGCTGGTGACGGTGAGTTGCACGCGAATGTTCCGGGCGGAGGGCTGCCGGAAACTGGTTTGTAGCGCGCAGAAAAGCAAGCTCGTCCGGTGAAGAGCCGACCCGCTTACCGTCATTGCTTGGCTAGAGCGTTTCCGCGTTTCTCAGAATCGCGGAAACGCTCCAGCTCCTTGTTTTAACGCGTTTTTTTTCACGCGAACCTGTGTCCACTCCGCTCGAAAACGCTCTAGGTCCGCAATGACGAGAGGGCGACGTCAGAGCATCCGCTCGTAATTGATCGTGAAATTCTTCGGATCGGGGCGGCGCTGGGTGTCGAGATTGTAGACCGAGACCGTGGTCTCATAGCCTTGCGGATCGATCACCACCCAGCCGCGCAATTCATTGGCGGTGATGTCGTAGTTCAGGGTGATCTTGGAGGTGCCGCCCAGCGTCGAGCGGTCCTCGATCCTGACTGACAGGATGTCGCCCTTGGTGCTGGCGCCCATCACGACCGAATCGCGCGCCAGATCCATGCGCTCCTTGACCAGGAACTTCAGCGGAGTCTGGCCGATCGAATAGATATCCTGCGTCGCCAGCTTCTTGTCGCGGATGGCGACGGAGGTGCCGTCGGCGATGACCTCGGTCGTCACCGGAGCGCGGTATTCGAAGCGCATCTTGCCCGGGCGCTGAATATAGAGCTTGCCCTCGAGACGGCGTCCATCGGCAGAAAACTGGATGAAATCAGCCTGCAGAGTGGCGAATCCGTTGAAATAGGTGTTCAGCCGCTCAACGGCCTCGTCCTGCGTCTGCGGGGCGGAGGATTTGCCCGATGCTTTCGCCGGCGTGGCCGCAATGCGCTGGGGCGCTTCGGCGGATGCGGTTTGCACGGGTGCCCCCGCCGTCGCCACGCGCGGCAATCCGAGGCCCTCAGGCCGCGCGGGGGGCAGGCGCGTGCCGCTGCGCGCCGGCTTGGCGGTGGCGATCGCCTGCTTGGCGGGCTGCAGGTTCAGCGGCTGGGCGCGGGCCCCACCGAGGGCGGCTGCGAAGCCGAGCGCGGCGAGCGCGCCGATCGAGGCCCGCATCCGGAGGCGGCGTGTCATGAGCATGCAAGCTCCACTCAAAATCGGCGCAGAGGCCGGGATCATCGTGCCTTTGCCGGCACGCTGCAACAAACGGGTCATGGAAGCGAACCTACCGCTCCGGTCAAATCCTGGCGCGGGATTCATTCGAAAAACCGATTCCCACTCTTACGAGCCCACTCCAATCAACGCATCGCGATGGCCGAAGGTTGCAGTGCCGTCATGGCAATTTGAGGACGGGACGGCGGCGTTTCAATCCTCGTCCTCGCGAGCGCGTCCGGTTTCGACCAGGATCTCGCGTTTGCCGGCGTGGTTGGCGGGGCCGACGATGCCTTCGTTCTCCATCCGCTCCATGATCGAGGCGGCGCGGTTGTAGCCGATCTGGAGGCGGCGCTGGATATAGGAGGTCGAGGCCTTCTTGTCGCGCAGCACCACCGCCACCGCCTGATCGTAAGGGTCGTCGCTCTCGGCCTGGCCCATCGCGCTCTTGTCGAAGACCGCGCCATCCTCGCCCTCAGCTGCGCCCTCCTCCTCCTCGGAGGTGACGGCCTCGAGATATTGCGGCCGGCCTTGCGTCTTCAGGTGGGCGACGACCTTCTCGACCTCGGCATCGCTGACGAAGGGCCCGTGGACGCGGGTGATGCGCCCGCCGCCGGCCATGTAGAGCATGTCGCCCTGGCCGAGCAGCTGCTCGGCGCCCTGCTCGCCCAGAATCGTGCGCGAGTCGATCTTGGAGGTGACCTGGAAGGAGATCCGGGTCGGGAAGTTCGCCTTGATCGTGCCGGTGATGACGTCGACCGAGGGGCGCTGCGTCGCCAGTACGACATGGATGCCCGCCGCACGCGCCATCTGGGCCAGACGCTGGATCGTGC
>NZ_FOQV01000014.1 GCF_900113835.1 Allobosea sp. OK403
CGGGAACCGAGCCGGAACGCGGTGTTTGCCACCGGGAATCCAACGGCTTCCCGCCCGCACCAATCATAACACCAATCAAACACACAGGGATCCATCATGATCAGCGGATAGCGCATGAGCAGCTCCGGGGTGACGGTCTCCACCTCGGCCAGAGGATGAGCCTGCGGAAAGACGACATGCATGCGGTCCTCGATGGCGAGCAGCACGTCGACGTCGGCGGCGTTCGTCGGGCCGCCGGTGATGCCTATATCGGCCTCCTCCGCTTCCACGAGCGCCAGAACGCGGCGGGCGATGACGTCACGAATGCGGAAATCGGCCCCGGCATGGGCGGCACGGAATGACTTGATCGCCTTGGGCAGCAGGGCGGCAGCCGCCGTGGGCAGCGCGGCGATCCTCACCAGACCCTGATAACCGGTTCCCTGGTTGCGAACCTCGCCGAGCAGGCCGTCCAGATCCTGGACCATCCGCCCCAGCACCGGCAGCATGTCGCGCCCGGTCTGCGTCAGCGCGACCGAGCGCGAGGTTCGGTCGAACAGCCGGACAGCGAGAGCCTCCTCGAGTTTCCTGATCTGCACCGTCAGGGTCGGCTGGGCCACATGCAGCAACGCGGCGGCGCGGGTGAAGCTGCCCAGCCGCGCGACGGCGACAAAGGCCCTGATTTGCCGAACGCTGAAATCCATAGAGAAAAGCTATTTCAGAGATTGAATCATTTCAATTGTTCGATCGCTTCCGCCGGCCCAGTGTTGGCCGCATGCGAACCATCAGGATCGGTGCGGAGGACGGGTTTCGCGGGGGATCGGATCGAGCCCGCCATCGCATCGGCTCTCTTGCCCGAAGGCCTCGTCGCGACGCGGCTGAGCTTCGTTGAGGTCTGACGCGATGAAGCTGCGCCAGACCGCGCATTCCCCGACCGGCGACATGGGCAATGTCTCGGTCATCGCCTTCGACGAAGCGGACGACCTTTTCATTGCCGAGGAGGTCACGGCGGCGCGGGGCGCGGGCATCGTGGCAGGGCCGGTCGCACGCTACGAGCTCCCGGGACTGGGCGCCCTGAACTTCGTCTTGCAGGACGCGCTCTGCGGCGGCGTCACCCGGTCGCCGGCGCTGCGCGCGCGCGACAAGGCGCTGAGTTCCGCGCGGCCCGAGCTCGACTTGCTCCATCTCGGCCTGTCCGCCCCGCCACGCTCGGGGAACGGCACGGCCTGACGAGGCAATCATCATCAAAAAAGGGGGATCGACCATGACCACAAGACGCGGATTTCTCGCCGGCATGACATCGGCGCTGAGCCTGCCTTCCATCGTGCGGGCACAGGGCGCCTCGGTTCTCAAATTCGTGCCGCAATCGGACGTCGCGATCCTCGATCCGATCATGAGCGTGTCCTACGTCACGCGAAATCACGCCATGATGATCTTCGACACCCTCTACGGAGCCGACGAACACAACCGCGTCCAGCCGCAGATGGTCGAGGGCCATCTCGTGGAGCAGAACGGCCTGCAGTGGACTCTCACCCTGCGGGAGGGCTTGCGTTTCCATGACGGGACACCGGTGCTCGCCCGTGACGTGGTCGCCAGCCTGAAGCGGTGGTGGGCGCGCGACAATGTCGGCCAGGTGCTGGCGGCGACCACGGACGAGCTTTCGGCCGTCTCGGACCGCGCCATCCGTTTCCGGCTCAAGCTCCCCTTCCCGATGCTGCCCGATGCGCTCGGGAAATTCGGCACCAACAACGCCGTGATCATGCCCGAGCGGCTGGCGCTGACCGAGCCCACGGTTCAGGTCACGGAGATGGTCGGCAGCGGCCCCTATCGTTTCCTGCCCAAAGAGCGCGTTCCCGGCAGCAGGCTCGTCTACGAGAAATTCGCCGGTTACGTCCCCCGTCAAAGCGGGCTCACAAGCGCTCTGGCCGGTCCGAAGCTCGTCCATTTCGACAGGGTCGAGTGGCTGGTCATGCCCGATGTCGCGACCGCAGCATCGGCTCTCCAGACCGGCGAGATCGACTGGTGGGAACAGCCCGCGGCCGATTATTGGGAGCTCCTGGGAGCCAACAAGAACGTCAGGCTCGACCTCATCGACCCGTTCGGATCGGCAGGCGTCATCCGTTTCAACTTCCTGCAGGGGCCGACCAGCAATGCGCTCGTGCGGCAGGCCGCGCTGGCGGCGATCAGCCAGAAGGATGTGATGACCGCCGTCATCGGCGAGGATCGCCAGCGCTGGAAGGACAAGGTCGGCTTCTTCCTGCCCGGAACGCCGATGGCGAGCGAGACCGGCCTCGACGCTTTGAAGGAACCGCCCGACGGGGACGCCGCGCGACGCCTGCTCAAGCAGGCGGGGTACAAGGGCGAGCCGCTCGTCTTCCTCGTGCCCGGCGACATCGCCTCGATCAAGGCGCAGGGCGAGGTGGTGACCGACGCGCTGACCCGGGCCGGCTTCACCGTGGATATGCAGATGATGGATTGGGGCACGGTCCTCGCCCGGGCCAATAACCGGCAGGCGCCCGACAAGGGGGGCTGGCATCTGGTTGGGACCTTCACCGCCGGTGTCGGCCTGCTCAATCCGTCGAGCAACAATTTCCTGCGCGGCAGCGGTACCTCCGCCATCTTCGGCTGGTCCGACGTCCCGCGCCTGGAGGAGCTGCGGATGAACTGGTTCCGGGCGCCCGACGAACAGGCGCAAGCCGCGATCTGTGCGGAAATCCAGCGCGTCGCCTTTGAAACGATGCCCTACGCGCCGACCGGCCTATATTTCCAGAAAACGGCCTATCGCAGCAACCTGACGGGCGTGCAGAAGGGCCTGCCGCTGTTTTACGGAGTCCGCCGGACATGAGCTCTGACACCGCGCAACCGCGCCAGTATCTTCCGCGCGGCGAGGACTTCCTGCTGCTCTCGCCGAGCTGGCAGGCCTATGCCTACCGCAATGTCGACCGCATCTTTGCGACGCGGGCGATCGCGCGGGGCGAGGCTGCCTTCCCCCTGGCGCGCGGCCCGGAGATCGCGCCGGACTATCAGCTCGGCGGCGCGCTTCACGGGGTCGAGGATTATATCCACCGCACCAATGTCGCCGGGCTTCTGGTGCTGCAGGGCGACACCATCCGGCTCGAGCGCTATGGGCTCGGGCTGGAGGAGCAGCTGCGCTGGTCGTCGATGTCGATGATCAAGTCGCTGACCTCGACGCTGGTGGGCGCGGCCCTCAAGGACGGCGCGATCGCCAGCCTCGACGATCCGGTCTCGCGCTATCTGCCGGCGCTGGCCGGCAGCGCCTATGATGCGGTCAGCGTCCGCACCCTCATCACCATGTCGTCGGGTGTCGACTGGAACGAGGACTACACCGACCGTACCTCGCATGTGAACCGCTACAGCAAATCCCTTGGCGACAAGGTGGCGGGCGGCGTGCTCGCCTTGATGCGCAGCGTGCGCGGCCTGCATCCGCCGGGCCACCGGTTCAACTACAATACCGGCGACACCTATGTGCTGGGCGCGCTGCTTTCGGCGGCGACCGGGCAGACCCTGGCCGACTACATGTCGCGCAAGATCTGGTCGCGCTTCGGAATGGAGTTCGACGCCTTCTACACGCTGGAATCGGAGGGCGGGCAGGAGATCGGCGGCAGCCGCGCCGGCATGGCGCTCAGGGATTTCGGCCGCTTCGGCCTCTTCCTGCTCGGCGGCGGCGTCATCGCCGGCGAGCCCATCCTGCCGGAGGGCTGGCTCGATGCCGCGGGCTCGCGCGTCTTTGCGCTGGATCCGGCGACGAACAGCTACGGGGCCGATGGCTATGGCTATAGCTGGTGGATCGATCCCGATGGCGCCATGGTCGCCTCCGGCTTCGCCGGCCAGACGCTCTACGTCAATCGCCGGGAGAATGTCGTCATTGTGACGCTGTCATGCCACCCGCAGCCGCCCTTCGCCGCAAGCTACGGCATGGATTTCAAGGCCGAACGCTTCGCCTTCAAGCGGGCCGTGCTCGACCAGCTCTAGGACACCGTTTGAGCAATGAGCCCTCATCCTGAGAGCCTGATTCGGAATGAACCGAGCGATATCAGAGACTTCCGATCGGTAGACATCCCCCACGCGGTCATCCCGGACAAGCGGCGAAGCCGCGCCGATCCGGGATCCATTCCTGAGCCTAACCAGGCAGCGCTCCGGCATGGATCCCGGGTCTCCGCTTCGCTACGCCCGGGATGACGGCGTGTAGGGTGTCAGGACATAGCCATTGAAATCTCTGGGTTCATTTCGGGCCAGCCTCTCAGGATGAGGGCTGAGGGAATTCTCGAACGGACTCTGAGATCCGGCGCCGCGGCCGGCGATGATGCCGCGCTGGCGCCGGCGAGACCGGCCGGGCCGGGGCACGCCAACGCGGCGGCACATGTCGGCACTGCATGCTGTCGGGGTTGAAACCAAGGCCCTCAGCGCCGCTATAAAGGCGCCGACACGCAATGATGCAATAGAATCGCAGGAAGGAATGCCCGAATGGCCCAGGAACTCACCGGCAAGGAACTCACCGGCAAGGAATTCACGGGCAAGGAATTCACGGGCAAGGAATTCACGGGCAAGCGCGTGATCGTGATGGGCGGCAGCCGTGGCATCGGGCGCTCCATTGCGCTGGGCTTCGCGGCATCAGGCGCATCCGTTTCGATCTGTGCCCGGGGTGCGGGACCGCTCGAAGCGACGCGCCGGGAGCTCGAGGCGCTCGGTGTCACCGCACACGCGGCGAGCGTCGACCTCGCCGATGCGAATGCGATCGCGGCCTATCTGCCTGAGGCGGTGCAGGCGCTGGGAGGGCTCGACGTCCTCGTCAACAACGCCTCGGGCTTCGGCCATTCCGATGACGAGGCGGGCTGGGCCGCCTCGCTCAATGTCGACATGATGGCCGTCGTTCGCGGCAGCCATGCGGCGATCCCCCATATGAAACCGGGCTCGTCGATCGTGAACGTCTCGTCGATCTCGGCCCTGCGGGCCTCGTCGCGCTCGGCGCCTTACGGTGCCGTCAAAGCGGCCGTGATGCACTATACGGCGAGCCAGGCGAAGATGCTGTCGCGGCAGGGCATCCGGGTGAACTGCGTCGCGCCCGGCTCGATCGAGTTCCCGGGCGGCACCTGGGAAGACCGCAAGACCTCCAACCCCGACCTCTATCAGTCGACGCTGGCCAACATCCCCTTCGGCCGGATGGGCAAGCCCGAGGAGGTCGCCGAGGTCGTGCTCTTCCTCGCTTCCGCGAGAGCCAGCTGGGTCACCGCTCAGACCATCGTGGTCGATGGCGGGCAACTCGTCGGGCCCTGATCCCAGCCCATATGAAGAGCCGCGGCAATCAGGAATCCGAAGCGCGTCATGGCCGGGCTTGACCCACTGCTGTCCGGTTGGGGGGGTGCCCCCTGAGCGGATCATCCGCGGCTCTCCCCTCGCGGACGAGATGAAGCGAAGTGCCGGATGAAGGGCGCGGGGAACCCTTCTCCCGGATGGGAGAAGGGCAGGGATGAGGGCCTGCCGCTGATTGTTGGGGCGAGACTGAGCCGCAGCGCCGTCTTCATCCTGAAAGCACAAGAGGCGATGCGGAGCCGCTTGCGCAATCTGGTTGTTTGGCCTGCCCTCACCCCTGCCCCTCTCCCACACGGGAGAGGGGTTCCCCGCGCCTGCCTCATTCGTCCTCGCCCACTAGAAAGCCTTCAATGAACGGGACTTTTCGATCGGATGCTCGCGGCGAACCCGGCAGTCGAGGGCCCGACCCGACCATCTCGTCAGCCGCAGCGCGCTGGTTGTGAGATTCTTAAGGCCCAAGCCCGAGAATGACGCGTTGTGATGGCTCCCGGTCGGCGCCGCGGCGGCGACGCCATGCCGCGTTGTCTCACCGGGCTTGCCAGCCACGCCCCGGGACGGCAATCTCCGCCCGGCCAGACAATCCCCGCTCGGCAAGACGCTCAGCGGGCTCGCGATGATGCTCTCGTCGGGCAACAGGATATGGGACGACCAAGATCATGATCATGAATGGTGGGAATGCCGCCCCCGGCGAGGATGCCGGCAAGCTGGACGCGAGCGCTCGGCTCAAGCCTCGGGCGGGGCTTCTCGACCGCCGCGCGTTCCTGGCGGGCTCGGCCGCCGGTCTCAGCGCGCTCGGGCTCGCCGGCTGCGCCACAACCGACGGCATGAGCCTCGCCGAGGCGCAGAAGGTCTACGGGCCGGTGCCGCAGGAGAAATTCCCGATTCCGGCGGTCGATGTCAGCAAGGTCGATCCGAAATATTTCCGCCGCACCGTGCGCTACGAGACCAAGGAAGCGCCCGGCACGATCATCGTCGATCCCGGCAATTACTATGTCTACCGCATCGAGGAAGACGGCTCCGCCACCCGCTACGGCGCCAATGTCGGCCGCGACGGCTTCCGCTGGAACGGTGACGCCTATGTCGGGCGCAAATCCGAATGGGCGACCTGGACCCCGCCCAAGGAGATGATCAAGCGCCAGCCCGAGGCCGCGCAATATGCGCGCGGCATGCCCGGCGGCCTCGACAACCCGCTCGGCGCCCGCACGCTTCATCTCTACCAGAACGGCGCCTACACGCTCTACACGATCTATGCCTCGAGCGACCCGGAAACGATCGGCTCGGGCATCACCAGCGGCTGCGTCGGCCTGCTCAGCCAGGACATGATCCACCTCTATGAGCGCACGCCGGTGAAGACGAAGGTCATCGTCCTGCCGGCGTAAGGTCCTGCCCGCGTAAGGTCCTGCCGGCGTTATTCTCTGCCGTCATTCCGGGACATGGCCCTCGGGTCCGACCTTTGGTCGACCCAATGATAAACTCCGCCATGGGCCCGGAACCCAGAACCGATGCGCGTCCTCGTGATGCGCGCCGGTGTGCACTTCGTTCGAAAACGCTCTACCCGCGCCTTCCCAAGCAGCGGCATCAGTTCTGAGTTCCGGGCTCGATCCTTCGGATCCCCCCGGAATGACGGGGGAGCCTCAGCCATGAACCGCTGAGGCACAGGCTCACTCATCTTCGGAACCACGCCGTCGTCCCGGGCGTAGCGAAGCGCAGACCCGGGATCCATGCCAGAGCGCTGCCTGTTAGGATCAAGAATGGATCCCGGATCGGCGCGGCGGCTGGAACATATTACCTCCTGGTTCGAGGCGCAGTAGCGCCCGTCCGGTTCGTGGCCGCTTTCGAAATCATCCGCCGACTCGACATCGGCTGCGTCAAGGGCGTACGAGCGAACCTACGCGGCTTTGGCGTCTACAATGGCATTCGGAGTATTTCCGGTCGTGGACACCAGCGGTTTGATGTCGATCGATCTGGGGTTACGGGGCGCCGTCGTCGCATTGTGCTTGCTGATCGCAGCCATGGCGCTGCGCGATCGCCGCGACAGCACGGCCGCGCTGCTGGGCGCCGCGCTCGCGATCGGCGCCGCGGCTTCGATGATCTGCTCGGCGCCGACCTTCCCGCGGCCATTTGCGTGGTGGGGCCTGTTGCTGCTGGCGTTGTCCAGCGCGAACTGTGTCGTGTTCTGGCTATGGGCGCGTGCCGCCTTCGATGACGATTTCGTGCCGCGGCCCTGGCATGGCGTCTTGTGGGCGGCCGTCGCCGTCGCGCAATGGCTGGACGCCAGCGGCATCACCCGATCGGCCGCGCTGGAGCGTGCGATCGAACGCACGCTGTCATCTGCCTTTCTCGGCCTGGCGTTGTTGGCGGTGGCGCAGACGCTGCTCACGTGGCGGGCGGATCTGGTGGAGGGCCGACGTCGGCTTCGGCTGGTCGTCCTGATCGGGGCGTCGGCCCAAATCGTTCTCAACTCTTACTTGAACTTCGTGCAGCAGCCCTCGATCCCCACTTTTTCCATGGCCAGCGTCGCCAACGCCTTCGCTCTGTTCGTGTTGGTTGGCTTGAGCGCATGGAATCTACTGGATGCGGGGACGCGGAAAGGTTCGATCCTGCTGCCGGCGACAAATGTCCCCTTAGGCGCGCCAGCCAAGGCGTCTGATGATCAGGGCAAGCCTGCCTCGATCGAACCGGCTCTCTTGCGCCGCTTGGAACGGCTGATGACCGTCGAGCGCATCTACCGGCGTGAGCGATTGACGATTGGATTGCTATCCGCCGAGTTGGGCGTGCCGGAATACCGGCTTCGGCAGCTCATCAATGAGGGCCTCGGTTACCGCAATTTCAATGCGTTCCTTAATCATTACCGGATCGGGGAAGCCAAGGCCGCACTGGTCGACCCCGAACAAGTGGAAGTCCCGGTGCTGACAATTGCGATGGACACAGGTTTCCAGTCGATCGGGCCGTTCAACCGCGCCTTCAAGGCCGCGACAGATCTGACCCCGACCGAATTCCGCCGTCTTGCAATGGCGGGAAATGCCGCCCCGAGGAACGAGCGATTGAAAATCGGCCAGTCGAGTTGAGGAATCGGCCAGCCGGATTGCAGGAATCGGCGAGAAGGAAGCGACAACATTCGACAGGCTGATGGCGGTTTTTCCTCGCAATAGCTGCGACAACGAGGCTGCCCATGCGATATCAGCAATTTGCCGTTTCATTGACCGCGCTGGCGGCGCTCACGCTCGGTCTGGTAGGTGCGGTGCTTGCCGACGATTTGCGGACCGTCGGCGATCCGGACAGTCTCGGCTTTTCGGCGCGGCGACTGGCCCGCATCACCTCCTGGTTTGAGGCGCAGACCAAAACGGGCGATCCCTCCGGCTTTGTCGTTGGGATCGCCAGAGGCGGAAAGCTGGCTTATTTGCAGCCCACCGGCTTTGAGGATCACGACAAGACAATTCCGATGCGGCCGGATTCGATCTTTCGTATCGGATCGATGTCCAAGCAGATCACCAGCGTCGCCACCATGATGCTGGTCGATGACGGCAAGCTCGAGCTTGATGCTCCCGTGGCGCAGTATCTGCCGGAGCTCAGGGATATGCAGGTCGTCAAGACCAATCCGGCTACAGGAGATGCGATCCTGCTGGAGCTTGAACCTGCCAGGCGGGCGATGACCATCCGGGACCTTCTGCGCAATACGTCCGGCCTCGTTTATGCTTCGCCGGACTACGCCGATCCCGGATTTGGCAATGCCGCGCTTCACGCACTGTACGGAGCCAAGGCCCCATTCCGACGCGACAAGCCCATCGCGTCCTTTATCGCAAGCCTCGGAACACTTCCGCTTCTGCATCAGCCGGGCGAAGTCTGGGAATATTCTATCGGCTACGATGTTCTCGGCCGCGTAATTGAAGTCGTATCGGGCCAGAATTTCGACCAGTTTCTGCAAAGCCGTCTATTCGGGCCGCTGCATATGGTCGATAGCGGCTTCTCGGTGCCGAAGGACAAGCTTGCCCGTCTCGTCGCCGTGCCCGGCGCCCAGCCCCGACCTCTTTCGGATGGCGACGTCGGCAAGCCGCAGACGTTCTTGTCCGGCGGGGGAGGAATCGTCTCGACGGTCCCCGACTTCCTGCGCTTCTGCCAGATGCTGCTCAACAGCGGCGAGCTTGACGGCGTGCGCATCTTGAAGCCCGAAACGGTCAAGCTGATGACGACGAATTCGCTGCCGCCGGATATGCACATGGCGGGACACGAAGCCGGCCCGGCTGTTGGCACGGGATGGGGGCTCGGCTTCGCCATTCGCACCGACCCGGATTTCAGCCTCATCCCAGGCGCGGTCGGCAGCTTCAACTGGCAGGGAAGCTGGGGCACGTTCTTCTCGATCGATCCGGCACAGAAGCTGATCCTGGTCATGATGATGCAGCGGAGCCAGTTCAGTGAAAACGGTTTCTATTTCAACGCGATCCGTCGCCTACCCTATGCGGCGTTGACGATTCCCCAAGCTCCCGCACCTGTGGTATCGGAACAGGAAAGCGCCGGCGCTCTCACCGAATATGTTGGACGTTACGAGTTCGGTGGGTCCGCAAGTTCGCTGGACAGACAGATATTGGTCGCCGACGGCAATAGTTGGACCGGGCTTGAATCCGTTGTCGTGGAGAGCGATGGCCTCAGGGTGATCAAGCCGGCCGAGGGCGGCCCCGCCGCAAGGGCGGGCGTCATGGCGGGAGATCTCATCACCGCTATCGGCGATAGATCGATCAAGGGCCTGACTCTGGAAGCGGCCTTTCGCCGGATTTCAGGTCCGGTCAACGCCCCCATCAAGCTCAAGATCATCCGCGAGCGGCACAACGATCCGATCGTGATCGCCTTTGCCAGGGAGGCGGTCCCCTCGCACAGTGTCGCGCTTCAAGTTCGTGTCGCGGACGGCAAGCTTGTCGTTGAAGCCATGGGCGCCTGGTCGATCCTTGATTTCGACAAGGGCGAGCCGATGCCCGTAGCGTTCCTTTCGAAGGATGAATTCCATGTCGAGAGCGGCGATCATACGCGGATCGCCTTCATTCGCGACGCCGCCGGCAAGGTCAACGGCGCGGTTCTCAATCCCGGACCATGGGAGCAACGCGGCGCAATCACCCGATAGCGCACACTGACAAATGGCGGAAGCTTGCGCGGCTCGAACATTAAGGTGCACGACGATCGCCCCAATGTCAGCGGTCCGACTTCCGCTTGGGGTCAATCGCTACACGGGCGACCCTGCGGCAAGTGGCGCTGGGACGATGCAGGTGGTGCCACCTATCGCCCCTCGGCTCCAAGCTGGTGAAGGAAGCTCCGGTAATCAGTCCGCACCCACTCCTCAACCAGATGACCGTGATCGTCGAACCGGAAGATGTTTGACAGATCCCAAAATACCCGCTTGCCATTCGGAGGCAGAGGGCCGGCCGGTGATTGTGTGAACTCGCGGACAAAACGTCCCTCGATCCAGGTCTGACAGGCTATGTAGTTGCCCTCGACGATTATGATGCCCCGACGGATCGAACGATCGTCGAACGCTGCGCGTACGGATTTGAAGTAGTTAGTGAGCCCGCTGTAGTCCGCTTCAAAGCCGCCAGGCCCGTGGAAGCGGAACTGCTCCGTGTCAAAATAGCTGTCGGTCTCAGCCTGATCCCCACCCATCACCTCAAGCTCGCCCGCTTTGACTAAACGGGCGATGAGTTCGTCGCGCATAAGATTCATGTCTTTTCCATCGGTCACATTCGTTCTAGTCTTGGCGCTAATTACACACGCAAGCTGAACAACTGAGCCTTGCGAAGGTTCTGTTTTGGGTCATTCGCGTCGATTTTCACATATAAGCACGTCCGCTATCCGGCCCTGACGACCGGTGAGGCTCACGATAATCGGCTCGTCACAGAGCTGCTGTCTGATTTAAAATCAGGCACGATGTTGCATGCTGATCGAGGACACGACGCGGATTGGATCAGAGCTTTCGCTGGTGAACATGCTGCGTGGGCTAACATTCCTCCTAGGCGAAATCGCAGAGACCCAATCTGTTTTAGCCCATATCTGTATCGGGCGCGCAATTTGGTCGAGCGCTTCTTCAACAGGATCAAGCAATGCCGCCGCATCGCAACCCGGTATGACAAACTCGCCGCGAACTACCTTGCTCTCATCAAGCTCGCAGCCATTCGGATTTGGCTACGCGCTTATGAGTCCACGCCCTAGAAGCCTCCTGAGCCCTCATCCTTCGAGACGCTGCTTCGCAGCCGTTCAACGGGAGGAGCGGGATGAGCGTCGCGCGGCGTCGGATGGCGTTTCGCCGAAACGGCGGCGAAAGGCCGCGGCGAAGCGGGACGAATTGGTGAAACCGTAGCGGCGCGCGACGGTGGTCACCGAGGCGCCGGATGCGCCAAGACCAGATGCGCCACCAGTCAGATCGTCGCGCGCCAGCTCGAGCCGGATGGCGTGCAGCATGCCAAGGGGCGTGCTGCTGCGGAAATGCTTGAACACATGCCCCAAGGTCCGCACGCTGCAGCCGGCAGCGGCTGCGACCTGCGCCATGCGGATCGGTTCCGCGCCATTTGCGCGCATGAAGTCCTCCGCGCGCCGAATATAGGCCGGGATCACACCGGAAGCGCCGCTGTCCAACTGATCGACGTAGTTATGTGGCGCGCCACGGAGCACCAGCGAGACGAGCAGATCGGTCAAAGACGCCAATGCGACAGGGTTGCTAGCCACGCCATCCGGCCGCTGAAACTCGTCCATGACAAAATCGAGCTGGCGCTTCAGGCTGGCTGCAAGCCCGCTGCCCCAATCGAGATCGGCCCAGAATTCGAGTGGTTGCCGCAGGCGCTCATCGAGCAGGTGCTCCAGCGCCTCCTCGACATCAGCGACCTTGAAGAAGACATTCCTGCGCGCGTTGTCATCGCTGATCAGGAGCCGGCCGCCGGGGCCGGGCCTCCAGACCAGGCCGCGACCGTCCGTGGTCGTCGTGGAATTGCCGTTTTTGACCAATGTGATGTGGCCGCTGAGCATCGTCGTGAAGCAAAACAGGTCGCCTTGGTCGCCATCGACCGAGACATCCGTTGCGAAGCTGCTATCGGCGTAGCTTGCCAGGATCGAGCCGGCGACACGGGTCGCGAGCGTAAAAATCGGCTTCTCGAACTTCGCGCTCCACAGCGCGCGGTTCTGGAGCTGGTAGGTGTAGATGCGCTCCGATTTGGCGACGCGCTCGGTGACGCGCAAGCGGCCGTCCAGATCTCCCGGATGCCTTGCCCGGACGACATCGAACATCGCCAGCAGCGCTGGATCGATCATAGGCGCGGCCATCGATATGTTCCCATCCCGGCCGCGTCAGCCGCGCACACCCATAGCATAGACAGATTTCGCGATGCGTGGACAGATTTGGCGACCAAGACGCAGGAACCTTC
This sequence comes from Allobosea sp. OK403, assembly GCF_900113835.1. Lineage (GTDB taxonomy): Bacteria > Pseudomonadota > Alphaproteobacteria > Rhizobiales > Beijerinckiaceae > Allobosea. Next base: position 12,705 of record NZ_FOQV01000014.1, read on the forward strand.
AGAATTGGCATCCGGCACGTCGATAACGTGGCAGGCTGAGCCGATCGCAAGCGGGTATTGTCAGGTTCGCCCCCTGCCCGGCCGCCTTGGGCAGCGGGGAATCTGTTTTGGTGGGGACTGACCAACTGGAAACGCCGCGCAGGCTCCTGGCCTTCGATGGCTTCATCCTCGACCTCACGCGCGGGGTTTTGACTGCTGAGGCGCGGGAGGTGGTGCTGCGCCCCAAGACCACGGCAGTGCTTGCGCATCTGCTCGCACATGCCGGTGAGATCGTGTCGCGTGAGACCTTGCTCACGGTCGTCTGGGGCGATGTTGCCGTCTCGGACGATAGCCTGACGCAATGCGTTTCGGAAATCCGGCGCGCGCTGGGAACGGCCCAGGCGGAGATGCTGCAGACCCATGCGCGGCGGGGCTATGTGATGGCGACGCGGTTGCGCCCGGTCGCGCCAGCCGCCGATCCGTCAGCGCTGCCCATCCCGGGTGCCGGCCCCAATGGCGCAATGCCGCCCGGCTCGGAAGCAGCGATGCAGGCCACCGCTCGACCGCGCAGCCGCATGGTCTGGGCCGCCCTTGTCATGGGTGGCTTCGCCCTTGTCGTGGGAGGCTTGGGTCTCGTGTTTTCGGCCACCACCTGGATCAGCGCAAACCGCCTGCCTGCTCCGGCAGCGCCGTCCGTCGTGGCGGAGCCCTCCTCTTGGGACGAGGGGCAGCGTCTGGTGCTGGAAGGGCGCATCGCCCAGCAGGGCGGCGGCACGTATGAGGAACGCCTGCGTGCGAGCCTGCCGCTGTTCCTGCGCGCGCTCGCGGTCGAACCGCGCCTGGCGGAAGCGGCGTCCGAGGCGGCCTTCGTCCATACGAATCTGCGCACCAACGGTAGCAGTCGAGACCCGGAGCTGGACTTACGCGAGGCGGAGCGCCTGGCCGCCCTGGCGATGGCCGCAATGCCTGAGGCGTCCCTTTCGCTATCGTCCCAGGCGGCCGTCCTGCGGCAGCAGCGCCGCTTCGCCGAGGCCATCGTTTTCTACGAGCGCGCTGGCGCAAACCCCGTCCGAGTCGTGGACCGTGCCAATGTCGGGATCATGCATCTGATGCTGGGCGACGCCGAATCCGCCCAGCCGCCGCTGCGCGCCGCCTTGCTGGAAAGCCCGCTTCACCGGTTCGCGGCGACATGGCGGGTCTATCTCGGCTTGGCGAAGCTGATGACGGGGCACCCGGACGAGGCAGCCGATGATTTTCTGACGTCGACCGGGCTCAATCTCCCAACTGAGGAACGGCTTTTTTATCGCCTGGTTGCGCTGCATGGCGCCGGCCGCCTGGCCGAAGCGCAGGCGCTCGATACCAATCTGCGGCAGCGGGACCTGGCGCTCCTGGCGCGTCCGCTGCGGGCGCTTGGCATGTCGGACGAGGCCGCCTATCGCACCCGTTTCGAGAGGGCGGTGCTGGCCCCGCTGCACCGGATGGGCTGGGTCCAAATTGGCCGTTAGAGCGCTCTCGAAAGCGTCGAGGACAAGCCTCACCCGTCGCGTTTCGGGTAAATTTCGGATGTTTTTCGTTCGGGTTTCAGGACGGACGCCGCCAGGTCTGCCTAGTTCCGCGCAGGGGTCATCTCGCCCTGCCGAAGACCTCGCCATGAAGAGCGCCACGGCCCGCCTGAAACTGTAGCCCCGCTTAACGGGTCCACGCACGACCGGCACTGCAAAGGCCGGGACCTTCAAACGCGATATCTGGGCTGCGGGGAATTTGTTTTGGTCTGTATTCTGGTCTCATCGGGCAGCATTCTTTCACGCAGCGATCGTCGAGGCGTGAATGCCTCGGAACGTCATCGCGGCCTGCTTCGCGCCACCGCGCTCGTCGGTCTCATGTCACTCGTCCAGGTCGCCGGACTGACGGTTTACCCCGTTCCGGCCGCCGCCGAAGGTGGCGACGGCGGCTCTAGCGGGGTCTTTGGCGGCAACGGTGGGGCTGCCGGCCAAGCGGGGGCGGACGGAATCTGCGGCTCTTGCGTAGCAGCGGGTAACATATCGGGCGGCGGCGGCGGCGGGGGCGGCGGTATCGGGAATACGGTCGGTGGCGCCGGCGGCCAAGGCGGTATTGGCGATGCTCCCGGTGACATAGGTGGCACCGGTGGCGTGGCCGGCACGGCTGGTGGGGCTGGCGGAGCAGGAGGCACAGGTACGCAATTCGGGGAAGGCGGCGGCGGCGGTGGCGGCGGTGGCGGCGCCATCGGCTCGACGATCGCGGGACCGGCCACGATCCTCGCTCCCGTGTCCGCCGGATTCGGCGGAGCGGGCGGCGCCGGCGGCGTAAGCGCGATGCCTGGCTCAGCTCAAACCACTGGCGGCGGCGGCGGCGGCGGTGCCGGCGGTATCGGACTTCTGGTGACGGGGGCTGCATCCATCAGCAACCTCTCCACCATCACCGGCGGTGCCGGCGGGGCAGGCGGCGCTCCTGGAGCGGCGACCGGCGGGGAGACTTCCGGCTATGGCGGCCAAGGTGGCGATGGCGGGGTCGGCCTCAAGTTCGCGGCTTCGGGTTCGACACTGACGAACAGCGGAACCATCACAGGTGGTGCCGGTGGCCCCAACGGCGCGAACAGCTTCGCCGGCATCCCCTTCGGCGGCGCCGGCGTCAGCGGTGCCAACCTGACTATCGTCAATAGCGGAACCATCGCCGGTGGCGTGAATCAACTCGGCAACACCAGCTCTGCGATTGAATTCACAGGTGGCGCCAACACGCTGACCCTCCTGCCGGGCTGGGTTCTGACCGGCGCCATCAGCGTCAGCGGCAGCGTGACGTTCAATCAGTCCTTCAATACCAATGTGGCCTCAAAGGTCACGGGTGATGGGGCGGTCATTCAGAATGGGACCGGAACCCTGACGCTGTCAGGGATAAACAACTACAGCGGTGGCACGACGATTTCGGGCGGTACGCTGGCCATAACGAATGTCTTGTCGGTCAGCAGCGAGCTCATCACGCTCGATGGTGGGACGTTCCAGGCTGCCGCTGCTGGTCTCTATATGACCAATGCCGTCGCGATCAACACGACCAACGGCACGGTCGACACGCAGGCGAACACTCTCACGCTCGCCCGAATCATTGCTGATGGCAACGGCTCCGGCGCGCTCAGCAAGAGCGGATCCGGCCGGTTGGTGCTGGGCGGTGTGAATACCTTTAGCGGTCTCACCTCGATCAATGAGGGCACGCTGGCGCTTGGCGTGGTGGGCGCTTGTAATGGCTTTTTCTGTTTTGCCGACGCATTCGGCAGCGTCGCGGCCTCGAGCGGCGTTGTCATAGCAGCGGGTGCGGTGTTCGACCTTTCCAATGCTCACGAACTTTCGGAGGCCCTCGGCACGACCATCAAGTCGCTGGCGGGTACTGGAACCGTGGTGCTCGGCTCCGGCACGCTCGCCCTGTCGAACGCAGCCGGCACGTTCGGCGGCGCGATCAACGGAGCTGGCGGGCTGACGCTGACGGCAGGCACCCAAACCCTGACCGGGAGCAATGGCTATACCGGCGCGACCACCCTCAACGGTGGCACGCTGGCGCTGAGCGGTGCCGGCAGCATCGCGGCTTCGAGCGGCGTGATCACCGCAGCGGGCGCGGTGCTTGATATCTCCGCTGCGACGGGCGGCGGCGCGACCATCCAGTCGCTGGGTGGCACTGGCGGCACCGTGACGCTCGGCACCAAGACGCTGACGCTGTCGAACGCCACTGCCGGCTTCTTTGACCCCTCCGGCACATTCGCCGGCGCCATCAATGGAACCGGCGGGCTGACGCTGACGGCCGGCAGCGAAGCTCTGTTCGGGAACAATGGCTATACCGGCGCGACGACCATCAATGGCGGCGTTCTGGCTATCGCCGGCAATGGCAGCATCGCCGCGTCCAGCGGCGTGAACCTTGCGGCCAATGCGGGGCTCGACTTCACTTGGACGAACTCCGGCGTGACTCTCCAGGCGCTGGCCGGCGCTGGAGGCACCGTGACGCTCGGTTCGCACACGCTGACCCTTTCAAACGCCTCGGGAACGTTCGGCGGCGCGATTATGGATACGGGCGGGGTGACGCTTGCGGCCGGCACGCAGATTCTCTCCGGCACGAACACCTATACCGGTGCGACCATGATCGACGGCGGCACGCTGGCGCTGAGTGGGGCCGGCAGCATCGCGGCCTCGAGCGGCGTGAGCATGGCATCGGGCGCGGTCCTTGATATTTCCGCTTCGACAGGCGGCGGAGCGACGATCAAGTCACTGGCCGGTACCGATGGCAGCGTGACGCTCGGCACCAGGACGCTGACGCTCTCGAACGCCTCAGGCACATTTGGCGGCGCGATTGCTGGAGGTGGCGGGCTGACGCTGACGGCCGGGACCGAGAGCCTGACCGGGAGCCAGGGCTATTCGGGCGCGACCACGATCAATGGCGGCACGCTGGCGCTGAGCGGCGCCGGCAGCATCGCCGCATCGAGCGGCGTGAGCACGGCAGCGGGTGCGGTGCTTGATCTGTCCGCTTCGACAGGCGGTGGCGCCACGATCAAGTCGCTGGCCGGCACCGGCGGCAGCGTGACGCTCGGCACCAGGACGCTGACGCTCTCGAACGCCTCAGGCACATTTGGCGGCGGCATCAATGGCAGCGGCGGGCTGGCACTCTCGGCCGGGACCGAGACCCTGACCGGGAGCCAGGGCTATTCGGGCGCGACCACCATCAATGGTGGCACGCTGGCGCTGAGCGGTGCCGGCAGCATTGCGGCCTCGAGCGGCGTGAGCACGGCCGCGGGCGCATTCCTAGATATTTCCGCTTCAACAGGCGGTGGTGGCGCCATCAGGTCGCTGGCCGGCACCGGCGGCAGCGTGACGCTCGGCACCAAGACGCTGACGCTGTCGAACGCCTCGGGCACATTTGGCGGTGCGATCAATGGCAGCGGCGGGTTGGCGCTCACGGCCGGCACCGAGACCCTGACCGGGAGCCAGGGCTATTCGGGCGCGACCACCGTCAATGGTGGCACGCTGGCGCTGAGCGGTGCCGGCAGCATTGCGGCCTCGAGCGGCGTGAGCACGGCCGCGGGCGCGTCCTTTGATATTTCCGCTTCGACAGGCGGTGGCGCAACGATCAAGTCGCTGGCCGGCACCGGCGGCAGCGTGGCGCTCGGCACCAGGACGCTGACGCTGTCTAACGCGTCAGGCACGTTTGGCGGCGTCTTTGTCGGAAGCGGCGGGCTGACGCTGACGGCAGGCACACAGACCCTGACCGGGAACAGCTCGGCTTTCACAGGCACGGCCACTATCAATTCCGGCAGGCTGCTGATGGGCGCGAGCGGAACGCTCGGCAACGGCGCGGCCGCCGTCAACGTCAACAATGGCGGCACGCTGGGCGGAACCGGCACGGTCGGCGGCAATGTCGCGGTCAATGCAGGCGGCACCCTGTCCGCGGGCTTCAGCCCGGGGACACTGACCATCACCGGCAATCTGGTTCAGGATACTGGCGCGATCAGCACTTTCGAGCTCGGGCAGTCCGGTGTCGTTGGCGGTGCGAGCAATGATTTCGTGAATGTCGGCGGCAATCTGTCGATGGGCGGCACGCTCAACCTCAATGCTGCCACGGCAGGCTGGTACCGCCTTTACGAGGTGGCGGGAACGATCTCGGGATCCTACGGCACCGTCAATTCCGGCGCGTTGACCAATACGATCTACGCGACGATTCCGAACCAGCTGAATGTGCTGCTGGCCGGGGCCGGTCAGATCGTTCAATTCTGGGATGGCACTGACACGACCGGCAACGGAGCCGTCAATGGCGGCACCGGCTCCTGGAGCGCCGCCAACACCAACATGACCTCGCAACCGGGCGCTGGGATCAACGACCAGTGGCGTGGCGGCGTCGGCGTTTTTGCGGGCGTGGCGGGAACAGTCACCGTCGCTGGCACGCAGAGCATCCAGGGCCTGCAATTCACGGTCGACGGCTATTCGCTGGTCGGCGGAACCTTGAACCTGACCGGCGATCCCTTCAGCGATCCGACCAGGAGTTTCATCACGACCGATGCAGGCGTCACGGCGACGATCGGCTCGACCATCGCCGGCACCGGCATCGGCCTGACCAAGCAGGGCGCCGGCACGCTCGTCCTGACCGGCGCCAATAGCTATGATGGCGGCACCACGATCAACGCCGGCACCTTGCGAATCGGCGATGGCGGCACCACCGGCTCGATTATCGGCGATGTCACCAACAACGCTGTCCTTGCGATCAACCGTTCGGACACGCTGACCTTCGCCAGTATCGTGTCCGGCACCGGCGCCCTGCATCAGAACGGCACCGGCACGCTCATCCTGACCGGCGCCAACAGCTATACCGGCGGCACCACGATCAGCGCCGGCACCTTGCAGATCGGCGACGGCGGCACCATCGGCTCGATCGTCGGCGATGTCACCGACAATGCGATCCTTGCGGTCAACCGCTCGGACACGCTGACCTTTGCCGGTGTCGTCTCCGGCAGCGGCGCGCTGCAGCAGAACGGCATTGGCACGCTCATCCTGACCGGCACCAACACTTACACAGGCGGCACCGCAATCAATGCCGGCACCTTGCAGCTCGGCAATGGCGGCACCACCGGCTCGATTATCGGCGATGTCAGCAACAACGCGATCCTTGCGGTCAACCGCACGGACGCACTGACCTTTGCCGGTGTCGTTTCCGGCACCGGCGCATTGCAGCAGAACGGCAGCGGTACGCTCATCCTGACCGGCGCCAGCAGCTATACCGGCGGCACCATGATCAATGCCGGCACCTTGCAGATCGGCAATGGCGGCACCACCGGTTCGATTGCCGGCGATGTCACCGACAACGCGATCCTTGCGGTCAACCGCACGGACACGCTGACCTTCGCCAATATCGTGTCCGGCACCGGCGCACTGCATCAGAACGGCAGCGGCACGCTCATCCTGACCGGCGCCAGCAGCTATGATGGCGGCACCACGATCAGCGCCGGCACCTTGCAGATCGGCAATGGCGGCACAACCGGCTCGATTATCGGCGATATCGCCAACAACGCTGTCCTTGCGGTCAACCGCACGGACACGCTGACCTTTGCCGGTGTCGTGTCCGGCACCGGCGCATTGCAGCAAAACGGCAGCGGCACGCTCATCCTGACCGGCGCCAGCAACTATACCGGCGGCACCACGATCAATGCCGGCACCTTGCAGCTCGGCAATGGCGGCACCACCGGCTCGATTGCCGGCAATGTCGCCGACAACGCGATCCTTGCGGTCAATCGCTCGGACACGCTGACCTTTGCCGGTGTCGTCTCCGGCAGCGGCGCGCTGCATCAGAACGGCAGCGGCACGCTCATCCTGACCGGCACCAACACTTACACAGGCGGCACCATGATCAATGCCGGCACCTTGCAGATCGGCAATGGCGGCACCACGGGCTCGATCGCGAGCAATGTCACCAACAGCGCGATCCTTGCGGTCAGCCGCTCGGACGCGCTGACGCTGCCCGGCGATATCTCGGGCACCGGCGCGCTGCAGCAGAACGGCACCGGCGTCACCACGCTGGCGGGCGCGGCGAGCTATCTCGGCGCAACAGTGGTCAATGCCGGTACGCTGCGGGCGAATGCAGCCAACCGGTTCAGCGCCGCGAGCGCGGTCACGATCGCAGCCAGCGCCGCCCTCGACGCCAACGGCTTCGATCAGGCCATCGCCTCGCTCGCGGGCGCGGGCAATGTGGCGCTCGGCGCCGGGCGATTGACCCTCGCCAACGCCGCATCCACCACATTTTCCGGTACGATCGCCGGCAGCGGCGGGCTAACGCTCGCCGCCGGCACGCAAACCCTGTCGGGCGTCAGCAGCTATACCGGCGCGACCGCGATCAATGGCGGCAAGCTGATCGTCAACGGCTCGATCCTCGCGTCGTCCGGCGTCACCGTGGCAGCCGGCGCCTCGATCGGCGGCTCGGGCCAGCTGCCCTCGCTGACCATAAGTGGCACGGTCTCGCCCGGGAACTCGCCGGGCACGCTGACGGTGAACGGCAATCTCGTGCTGGGGGCGGGCTCGACCTATCTTGCCGAGATTCAGGGCGCGGTGTCCGACCGAATCAATGTCACCGGCACCGCCTCGCTCGCCGGCACGCTGCGGCTGGTGCCGCTGGGCGGCGCCTTTCTGTTCACGACGCCCTACACGCTGCTTTCGGCGGCAGGCGGGCGGACCGGCAGCTTCAGCCCGGTCGATACGACAGGTGTCTTCGGCGACGGCGTCACCACCAGCGTCGCCTATACCGCGACCGAGGTGCAGCTGACCCTGACGTCAAAGCCGCTGGCGCCGATCGTTGCCGATCCCACCCCGACGCCAGCCCCGGATCCTGGTTTGGGCCAACCAGGCTCGGGCCAACCAGGCTCGGGGCAACCAGGCTTGGGCCGCTCGACCAATGCCTATGCCGTGGCACGGGGCATCGACGCGGCAGTGGCGAACGGCGCCGATCCGTCTGTGCTCTTCGCGATCTACAACCTGCCGGCGGCCGCGATTCCCGGCGCCGTGAACCAGCTCTCCGGCGAGGCCCACACTGCCGCGCCAGCCATGGCCAACAGCGCGGCGGGGCAGTTCCTGCGCACCATGCTCGACAGCTCCGCCACCGGGCGGCTCGCGAACGGCCCCGCGGGTGCAGCCGGCTTCACCGCCGATCTGCCATCGCGGCAGGACACGTCAAGGCAAGACGGGCCGGTACGGGCGAGCCTCGACCCGGCGCGCTTCTCGCTCTGGGGCGCGAGCTTCGGCTCGACCGGGCGCACCGACGGCGACAGGGCCGTGGGCACGGCGAACCGCAACCTCTCCGACGGCCATCTCGTTGTCGGCGCCGATATCCGGCTGGGCAGCAACACGGTGGTGGGCGCCGCGGTCTCGGGCGGCCAGTCGCGCGCCTCGCTTTCAGGCGGGCTCGGCAAGGCGCAGGCCGACGTCTTCCAGGCCGGCCTCTATGGCCGCACTGTCCTCGGTCCGGTCAATCTCGGCGCGGCGCTCGGCTATTCCAGGCTCGACACCGATACCAACCGCGCCATTCCCGCCCTCGCCCGCAGCGGCGTCGCCGCCTCCTATGTCACGCAGGCGTGGAGCGGGCGGATCGAGGCAAGTCTCCCGATGGCGACTGTCCCGATGGCAGGTTGGGGCGGGATCATTGTCGCGCCCTTCGCCGCGTTCCAGGCAGTGCAGGCCAGAAGCCCTGCCGCTGTCGAGCGCGACAAGGCCGGCGCAACAGCAGGCATGCTGACGCTAGCCCGGCGCTCCGACATGACCAGCCGCAGCGAGCTCGGCCTCCAGCTCGACGCCACGCTGATGCTCGGCGCGACCCCGGTCACCGGCTTCGTCCGCGCCGCCTGGGCGCGCTACTACCAGCGCGATGCGGAGCTCACCGCCTCGATCAACGGGCTTGCCGGTGCGAGCTTCAGCGTCACGGGAGCGAAGCCGGACCGCAACGCAGCCCTGCTCTCCGCGGGGGCCGACATCAAGCTCAGCCCCAGCGTCAGCCTCGGCATGCGCCTCGACTCCGAACTCGCGGCAAACACCCGCCGCATCGGCGGCACCGCCCAGTTGAGGGTCAGCTTCTGAGCTCAGCGATGCTGCTCTCCTGCCCCGGCTTGCCTGTCGCTGCGCCATGGCCCTCGCCCGGCTCAGCGTTCAGCGCGATGGCGCGCCTCACTTCGGCGAGTTGGTCGCCCGCGACAGCAGACGACGCCTGCGGAAGCAGCGGTATCGTAGTAGGTAAAGCCGGTCCCGCTATCGCGGCGTCCCTTCGAGAGAACGCCCATGCCGGCAGCCTTGCCCTGCGCTTCGGCAGCCCAGGCCGCGAAGCCCTGCGCGCTCGTCATGCCCGAGACGGGCTTGCGCGAAAGCCGCTTTGCCCGATGCCGACGCTACGCCATGAGCCGACATCGGCATCACTCCGGAAACCGGACCTTCGCCACCATCCCCGGGCTGGGTGAGCGCCTTGCGCAAGCAGTCGCCCGGCTCGACCAGACAATCAGGACAAATTCACACGGGCCTTGAGCTCACCGAAAGAGATGATCTCTCCGGCAATCGCACTCGCCGCCACGGTTGGCGGGCTAGCCAGCCAGACCTTGCCGGGCCCGGACCGGCCTGGAAAATTGCGGTTGATCGCGCTGATCGTGACCTCGTCTTCGCTCGAGGAAACACCAGGGCCGCATTGGGCGCAGGCGCCGCAGGCGGGATTCAGCAGCTCGGCGCCGACCTGGCGAAAGGCTTCGAGATAACCGCGCTCCTCGCAATATCGGCGCACGGCGAGCGTGCCGAACTGGAGATAGAACGTCACCCCCTCCGGTACCTTGAGCCCACGCGCCGCCGCCCAGGACAGGACCTCGTGATATTGGTCGAAGTCATCGCGCTTGCCGGCCGTGCAGGAGCCGCCATAGGCGATGCCGACAGGCACCGGCTGGCTTAGATCGCCATAGGCGATGCCGTTGCCGGGATCGCCCGGCGCGGCGAGCATCGGCGTCAGCGACGAGCAATCGAGCGTCAGCGTCGCGGCATAGGGAGCGCCGGGATCGCTCCTCATCCAGTCCTCCAGCATGACATCGACGCCGCGGCGCTCCTTGATGAAGCGAACCGTCTCGGCATCGGGCGCGACAATGCCGGTGAAGCCGCCGAGTTCGGCCGTCATATTGGTCAGGGTCGCACGCTCGTCGACCGACATGGCGGTCGTGGCAGGCCCGGCGAACTCGAAGACCTTGCCGAGCCCGAGGCCGGCGCGGATGCGAGGCTCAGCCAGCAGCTTCAGGACGACATCCTTCGCCGTCACGCCGATGGGCAGCGCGCCATCGAGCGAAATCAGCAGGGTTTGCGGAACAGTGAGCCGCACTGCGCCCGTCATGAAGGCGTTCGCCATGTCGGTCGTCCCGACGCCGAAGGCGAGGCAGCCAACTGCGCCTGAATGCGGCGTGTGCGAATCCGTGCCGACGCAGATCTCGCCGGGCATGGCGTAGCTCTCCGCCATCATGGCGTGCGAAATGCCCTCCGAGCCCTCCTCGCCCGGCAGATAGCCATGATCCTTCAGGCCGTAGTCGCTGACGAATGCGCGGTGGCCCTGCGAGAGCCGGCGGATCGCCGGCAGCAGGTTGCGCCGCAGATGCGTCGGAGAGCGATGGGCATAGGAGTTGTGATCCTCAAAACAGAGGATCGACTCCGGCTCGTGGAGCCGCAGCGGCCGGCCATAATGGCGATGCAGCATATGGGCCGCCATCGCCGTGTAGATTTCGTGGATGAAGCGGAAACGCGCCCGCACGAAGCCGCCCGTGCCGGGCGCAGCGTCCCAATTCTGGCCGTCACGGCTGAGGATGTTGCGCGCGATGATCTTCTGGACGAGCGTTCGCGGCTCGATCGTCGGCGCCGCCAGCTGCGGTGAAAGACCCATCAGGTTGTTCTGGCCGTATCTCAGCAGGCCGCCAGCCGAGAGGATGTCCGCCGCCAGCATGTCGCGGCCCTCCAGCAGCTCGGCGAGCGGGATGGCCTCGCCCGCCTTGATCCTCTCGACCAGTCCGGGATCGGTCGCGGTGAACAGGCCGATATTGTCGCAGTTCTGGCGGTAGATCCGTTCGAAGCTCTCGGCGATGACCAGCCGGATTCCGGCCGTGTATTCGGCGAGCGGCGAATGCTCGCGCGAGGAGCCCTTGCCGTAGCGGCGGCCCGCGACAAGGATGCCGAACCCGCCGTCGCGAAGCCCGTCGAGCGGGATGGGATGCGTCTCGCCCGCGCGGAAGCCGGTATGCGCATGCCGGCCGATCTCATCGTCATAATGGACGAGAGACGGCAGCGGGGTGATCTCGTCGGTCGAGATGTCGTCGCGCAGCCGCCCGGCGCCTGCGCGATCAATGTCCTCTCCGCCGATCTGGCGCCCGACGATATCGGGGTCGATCGAAAGGAACAGGATGCGCCCGTCAAATCGGATCGCGTGCATGGCAGGTCAGCTCTGGCTTTCGAATTGCGGTTGCCAGCGCAGCAGATAGCTCTGCAGCTGGCGCACGATGGTCGCGAGCACGATGCCGACGACCATCATGACGAAGATCGCGACCATCATCTCGGCGGCATTGGCGCGGGCCTCGGCCTCGATGATCAGCTTGCCGAGACCGCGCTCGGCGCCGATGAACTCGCCGACGATGACGCCGATCAGGGCAAAGGAGACCGCAGGTGTCAGCGAGGCGAAGACCCAGGCCAGAGCTGAGGGCACGACCACGGTCCGCAGCACAGTCAGCTCCGAGGCTCCGAGCAGCCTTGCCGCCGCGATCTGGTCGCGATCGACGGCGCGGGTGCCTTCGAAGGTGTTGAAGAAGACCACGAAGAAGACGACGATCCAGGCGGTGACGATCTTCGACATGTCGCCGAGGCCGAACATCAGGATGATCAGCGGAACCAGCGCGATGCGCGGGACCGAATTCATCGCCACGACATAGGGCTGGAAAATTCGCGAGAGATAGTCCGAGCGCCCGAGGATCAGGCCGCAGAGCACGCCCGACGCAGTTCCGAGCGCAAAACCCCACCACATGTTCTTGAGCGTGACGAGCAGCGCCAGCCAGAGATTGTTGTCGTTGCGGGCAAAGCAGGCGCCGAAGCCCGCCGCATCCCCAAAGCAGCTCAATTTCAGGAAGCTGGTCCAGATCATCGACGGCTTGGAGACGAAATAGGGGTCGAGGATGCCGGGCACGAAGGGCTTGAGCGCGGCGACGCTGCGCAGGCCATAGCCCCACTCCCAGATTCCGAGAGCGACAGCGAGGATGCCGATCTGCCAGAATAAGACTTTCGCGGAGCTGTGTTTCATCATCAGTCCGCCTTGGTCCGCCGGAATTCTTCGCCGAGCGAATGCCAGATATGCGAGTAGAGCCGCCCGAATTCCGGCGTTTCCCGCAGCGAGACCGCGTCGCGCGGTCTGATGAAGGGAACCTCGAAATCCTCCTTGAGCCGGCCGGGCCGGGCAGAGAGCAGGATGATGCGGCTCGCCAGCGTCAGCGCCTCCCCGAGATCATGCGTGACGAACAGCACCGTCTGCCGCTCGCGCTCCCAGATCTCCAGCAGCGTCTTGTGCATTTCGAGCTTGGTATGGGTGTCGAGCGCGCCGAAAGGCTCATCCATCAACAGGATCTCGGGCTCCATGATCAGGGTGCGCATCAAGGCGACGCGCTGGCGCATCCCTCCCGAGAGCATGCGTGGGAACTTGCCGCCGAACCCCTCCAGCCCGGCCGTCGCGATGGCGCGTGTGACCTTGTCCTTGCGCTCGGCTGCACTGACGCCGGCAATTTCGAGCCCGTAGCCGATATTGGCTTCGACCGTGCGCCAGGGAAACACCGTATCGCGCTGGAAGACGTAGCCGACCTTGCGATTGACCTCGCCCAGCCTGACCTCATCCCGGTCGATGGCGATATCGCCGCCGCTGCGGGGGATCAGCCCGGCCACCATATTCAGAATCGTGCTCTTGCCGCACCCGGACGGCCCGAGCAGCGCGACGAATTCGCCTTGCCTGACCTCGAACGAGACCTTGTCGACCGCCATGACGCCGCTTTCACCGGAGCCGTAGCGCTTGTCGAGATTCTGGACGGTGATGCGGACGCGTTCGCTGGCCGCATTCACCGCTGCGAGTTTCATTCGCTGCGGCGCCCCGATCATGACGTCACTTGAACTTCGCCTGGGCGGCGTCGAGGAAGCTCATATCGACGATGTCCTCATACTTCGCCGGCGGGATGTCCGTGCCGGGCCGGTACCAGACCTTGCCACCCCGCTCGAAAGAAGCCTTGTCGATGCGCCCGTCATAGTCCCAGGTCTGCTTGTCGAAGCCGAGCTCCGCCTTGACGGCGTCGGGGTTCTGGCCGCCGAAGTATTTTTCGCCGACCAGTGCATAGACCTCGTCGATCGGCGTCGCCTTCACCCACTTCATCGCCTGGTACATCGCGTTGACGAAGGCCTGGACCGTGGGCTTCTCCTGCTCGCAGGTCTCGGCGAGCGCATAGATCACCAGGACGGGCACCGTGCCGCCATAGGCCGAGACGAAGACGCCCGGTTTCGAGGTATCGAAGATCGCCTTGCCGAAGCCCTTGGCCTCGGCCTCGATCACCCAGCCGGGCACCCCCATGATGGCGTCGAACTGCTTGGTCTCCAGCCCGGGCAGCATGGTGTTCAGCCCGCCGCCCGCGACCCAGGTGACCTTGTCGCCCAGCCCCTTCGCCTCGAAGGTGTAGGTGCCGTACATCCAGGTCCCGGAGCCGATCGCGGTCGCGGCGATGATCGGCTTGCCGCCATTGGGGCGCTTATAGGCAGCGAGCTTCTCGACACTGTCGATGCCCGCATCATAAAGGTCCCTGCGGACGACGATGTTGGCGATCGAGGAGATCATCTGCGTCGCCAGGATGATCTTGCAGGGCTTGCCGCGGGTCGAGAGCTGCAAGGGGTGGCTCGCATCGCCATGGGCGAAGAGCGCCTGGCCTGCGGCGAGCGTCTGGCGGCCATGGGTCCCGGCATTGCCGACAACGAGCTTGAAATCCAGCTTTTCGGCCTTGAAGAGGCCGCGCGCCTCCGCGATCCCGCCGAGCGCATAGACGGCCGTCGACGGGCCATAGGCGAGCGAGGCGATGCCTGCCTGCGCCCGGGCCATAGCAGGGATCAAGCCGGCTCCGACGAGGGAACAGCCACCGGCAAGCATGTGGCGGCGCGAGAAATCCATGATGTCCTCCCGAGACATTGACTATCGTGACGTGCCGGTTTTCCGGTCTTGCAGTTCCGCCAGAACCTCTTGCGTGTGTTGGCCGACGGCTGGCGGATCGCGGCGCTTCTTCAGCCTCTGGCCGTTGAAAGTGAAGGGAAGCGCCGGCGTCTTCACCTTGCGCCCGTCATTCAGGGTGAGTTCGAGCAGGCCTTCCGATGCGTTGAGATGCGGATCGTCGAAGAGATCGCCCGGCCTGTTCACCGGCGCGAAGGGCAGGCCGAGACGCTCGAGGATAGGGCACAGCTGGGCAATTTCGTACCCGGCAATGATCGCCGCGATCTCCGGAATGATCCAGCTGCGGTTGTCGACCCGGCCCTGGCTGGTCGCCAGGCGAGGGTCGTCCAGCCAGGCTTCGCGCCCGAATGCGCGACAGAACCCGTCCCAGTGCTCCTCCCCGACGATCGAGACGAAGATCTTCTCGCCGCCCCTCGTGTCGAAGAGGTCGTAGACGGGCCAGGGCGATTCCTTGACCGACCAAGGGATCGAGCGCTCGCCGGTGACGCTCTCGAACATCATTGCCTGCGCCATCAGGAAGACGTTGTTCTCGAACAGCGCGCTCTGGATATATGCGCCCTTGCCGGTGCGGGCGCGTTGCGCCAGCGCAGCCTGGATGGCGATGACGCCGAACATGCCGCCCATGATGTCGTTGACGGAGGCACCTGCGCGCATGGGCTTGCCCGGCAGGCCGGTCATGAAGGCGAGCCCCCCCATCATCTGGACGACCTCGTCGAGCGCCAGCCGGTTCTCATAAGGGCCCGGCAGATAGCCCTTCAGCGAGCAGTAGATCAGCCCTGGAGCCTCGGAGGCCAGCGAGGCATAGTCCAGCCCGTAGCGGCCAAGCAGGCCGGGGCGGAAATTCTCGATCAGGACATCGGCGTCGATGATGAGCTTGCGCGCGGTCGCCTGCCCCTCCTCCGTGGTGGTGTCGATGACGACGCTGCGCTTGTTGCGGCTATAGGTGTTGAAGAAGCCCGAGGCGACGCTCTTGAAGTAGCGCGTCCGGTCGCCCTTGGGCGGCTCGACCTTGACGACGTCGGCGCCCAGATCGGCCAGGATCATCCCGCAGGACGGCCCCATGACCATCTGCGAGAACTCGATGACGCGAACGCCCTCCAGCGGCAGCGCGTTCATGCCGCGACCCCGTAGACTTTCGGCAGCCCCGCTTCGCGGAGATGGCTCCTGATCCGCTCCTCCGGCAAGGCGGCTGCGAGGATCTCCGTCGCCGCCAGCAGCCGGCCGAGATCGACGCCTGTCCTCAGGCCCATCTGTTCCAGCATGAAGACCAGGTCCTCGGTCGCGATATTGCCGGAGGCGCCGGGTGCGAACGGGCAGCCGCCGAGACCACCGCAAGCGGCGTCGAAGGTGGTGACGCCGGCTTCCAGCCCGGCGAGCACATTGGCGAGGCCGAGCCCCATCGTGTCGTGGAAGTGCAGGCGGATCGGCATGTTTGGGCCGACGGCTCCACGGACAGCCTTGACCAGCGAGCGCACGAGAGTGGGATCGGCATATCCGACGGTGTCAGCAAGGCCGATCTCATCGACGCCGCGCGCCACGAGCAGCTCCGCGACATGGCAGACGTCGCGCTGCGCCACCCGCCCCTCGATCGAGCAGCCGAAGGCGGTCGGAATTCCGCCCATCACATGCGGCCGCGTGCCCTCGCGCGCCCTAGCCTGCAAGACGATGCTGCCGACGATCTCGGCCTGCTCATCACGGGAGCGGCGGGTGTTGGCCATGCTGTGGCTGTGGCTGGCCGAGACGATGCAATAGAGCATCTGCGCGCCCGCTGCGATGGCGCGCTCGGCACCCTTGGCATTGGGCACGAGTGCGCCGACCCGCCATTGCGCGCTCGCGGCCCGGGCGGCCGGCACGATCTCGGCGGCATCAGCGAATTGTGGGAAGGCCTGCGGTGGCACGAAGCTCGTCGCGTCGATCTCCGGAAATCCGCATTGCGCCAGCGCTGCGATCCACGCGCGCTTGGTTGCCGTGGGCATGACCTGCCGGACGAGTTGGAGACCGTCGCGAGGCCCGACCTCGCAGATGTGAACGTCGCGCATGACCACCCTAGAGACGTTTATTTTGTTATTTGTCGCATAGAAATACAAAATGACCGATTGGATTGTCAACGGGGGGCTGATAGCTGTTTCCCTTGGAAAGAGCGGGAGCGCGTTGAGGCGGCGCGAGGCGGATATGAGCGAGATTGAGCCGATTTCGGCCAAAACGATGGAGTTGGCCGGCCAGATCGTCGAGATTGCGCGCAGCGAGAATGTCCGGCGCGGCGACAGGCTCTACGAACACCGGTTGGCTAATCGGCTCGGCGTCTCGCGCGGGCCGGTTCGCGCGGCCCTGCGTTCGCTCGCCCAGTCCGGCCTCGCCGAGGCGGTTCCCAATAAAGGCTTCGTGCTGGCGCAGGATCTCGACTCCGAGATCGCGCTGAGGGCGCTCCGAGCCGGCGACACCAGCGAGGCGGCTTACCTCGCCATTGCCAATGACCGGCTGACGGGCGCGCTACCCGATACCGTCAGTGAAGCCGAGCTGATGCGTCGCTATGATCTGAAGCGCGCCGAGCTCTTGCGCCTGCTCGACCGGATCGCTGCGGAGGGCTGGGTGGAGCGCCTGCGCGGTTATGGCTGGAAGTTCACCCAGACGCTCAACAGCCCCTTGGCCTATGCCCAGACCGGGCGGCTGCGCATGATGATCGAGCCTGGCGGCATCCTTGAGCCGACCTTCCAGTGGAACGCGGAATTGATGGGACCGGTGCGCGAGCATCAGAAGCGGGTGCAGGCCGATGGCATGCGCGTCTTCACCCTCTCGGAAATGTTCCGGTTCGGCTGCGAGGTCCATGAAGCCATCGCCGAATGCTCGGGCAATGCCTTCCTGGTCGAGACGCTTCGACGCATCAACCGCGTTCGCCGCCTCTTTGCCTACAAGTTCATCCCCGACCTCCAGATGGTCGAACAGCACACGCATGAGCACCTGCAGCTGCTCGACTTGCTGGAAAAAGGCGACCGCGCCGAGGCCGCCGCGCTCATGCGCAGCCACCTTCATTGGAGCGGAGGTGGCGATCAGATCGCCTGAAGCGCAGCTGTCGCGCATTCCTGCCAGGTCCTCTTGCTTGCCAAGTCACGCTTGCCAGATCTTGCTTAATTGGATGGCTTATATGGCGCCCACGGCAGGATCGGGCGTCCTTGCCGGAGCGAGCCCGGCCAATTCCGGGCAGTCAGGCCGACGGGCCGTCGATTGTCTGCGAGGGCTGGGCCAATACCAGCAAGGCTTCGCGGTCGCGGATTTCGATTGCCGGGCCGGACACGGCGACCCCGTAAGGGATCAGGGCCGAGATCGAGCGCGACAGAACCTCCGGGGCCATGCCCAGGCGCGCGGCCAGCACCTTCTTGTCGAAAGGCAGGGTGAAGCGGCCGCTCTGGCCGGTTTCGAGATCGTGGCTCAGCAGCCAGTTCGCGAGCCGCTCCAGGCTGGAGCGGAGCTTCTGGTTCTTCAACTCGCGCACGACGCCGCGATAGGCCATCGCCAGGTCCAGCGCCAAGGTTCGCGCGAAGGCGGCATCCTCGGCGAAGACCCGGCGCACCATCTCCGCCGGAATCAGCAGGACGCGCGAGGGAGCCAGCGTCCGGGCCGACTTCAGATAGACCCGGTCACTGATCACCGCCGCGACGATGAAGCCGTGCCCGGGCCCGACGATCGATATCGTCGTCTCCCGGTCGCGATAGGCGGAATACATCTCGATCTGGCCGTCGATGACGACATGCAGGAAATCGGCGGGATCTCCCTCCCGCGCCAATTCGACATGCGCGGGAAAGCGCTGCAGGAACGAAGCCCGCAGCATCATCTCGGCATGTGCCGGGCTCACGCCGTCGAACAGCCGAATCGTGCGCATCTCCTCGATTTCGTCGTTGCGCATGTCCAATCCCTGTCGCGTGGCGATACAAGTCGCAACTTGATTAATATCAAGAATACGAGCCGTTGATCAAGACAATTGAATTGTAGAAAAAAGCCCCGGCCCTTGATCAAACACCAGAGTATCCTTGAAAGATTTCGATGCTGCTTCCGCGTTGATTTGGATCAACGCCAAACTATAGCCGCCCTGAAAATCCTGTCGCCAGCAAGTATCGCTAGCTTGGCGAAGGACACGACACATGGCGGGCGCCCCAATCTCATCGGCTGAACAAGGCAGGGCCCTGTGGCTCTCCACGGTCGCCTTCACAGTCTGCTTTGCCGTCTGGACGATCTTCGCGATCATCGGAATCCAGATCAAGAAGGACCTCGGGCTGTCGGATACGCAGTTCGGCCTCCTGGTCGGCACGCCGATCCTGACAGGATCGCTGATCCGCCTGCTGCTGGGCATCTGGGCCGACCAGTATGGCGGACGGGTGGTCTACACCATCACCATGCTCTCGGCGGCGGTGATGACCGCGCTGCTGGTCTTCGCCTATGACTACACCACCTTCCTGATCGCGGCGCTTGGCGTCGGCATCGCCGGCGGCTCCTTCTCGGTCGGCGTCGCCTATGTCGCCAAGTGGTTTCCTAGGGAGAAGCAGGGCACGGCGCTCGGCATTTTCGGGGCGGGCAATGTCGGCGCGGCCGTCACCAAATTCGCGGCGCCCGTCATCATGGTCGCCTATGGCTGGAAGACGGTCGCGCTGGTGTGGGCGATCGTGCTCGCGCTCACGGCGGTGGTGTTCTTCCTCTTCACCAAGGACGACCCCGATCTCGCCCGTCGCCGCGCCTCCGGCGAGAAGCCCGAGCCGCTCTCGGCGATGATGGAGCCGCTGAAGAACATTCAGGTCTGGCGCTTCTCGCTCTACTACTTCTTCGTCTTCGGCGGCTTCGTCGCGCTCGCGCTCTGGCTGCCGCGTTACCTGATCGGCGTCTACGGCCTCGACATCACCACGGCGGGCATGGTCGGCGCCGCATATTCGATCCCGGCTTCAGTGTTCCGGGCCTATGGCGGGCATCTCTCCGACAAATACGGCGCACGCCGGATCATGTACTGGACCTTCCTGGTCGCGGTCATCTGCACCTTCGTTCTCGCCTATCCGCCGACCCAGTATGTGATCGAGGGCATTCGTGGTCCCGTCGCGTTCTCCACGCGGATGAGCCTGGGCGGCTTCATGGTGGTGGCCTCCGTGCTCGGCTTCTTCATGAGCCTGGGCAAGGCCGCGGTCTACAAGCACATCCCGGTCTATTATCCCGATCGCGTCGGCGCGGTCGGCGGCGTGGTCGGCCTTGTCGGCGGCCTCGGCGGCTTCGTCATGCCGATCGCCTTCGGCGCGCTCAACGATCTCACCGGCGTCTGGCAGAGCTGCTTCTGGCTGCTCTTCCTGGTCGCGTCCGTCTCGCTGATCTGGATGCATGTGGCCGTCCGGCAGATGGAGAAGGCCGCTGCCGAGGCCGGCGTGCCGGCGCGCAACCTGCCCGAGCTTCCCGAAATGCAGCCGGTCCATGGCGCGGCCCAGACGGGCGCGCTCGCGGCCAGCGGCGCCATCGCCGACTGGCGCCCCGAGGACGGGAGCTTCTGGGACACTGAGGGCAAGGCCATCGCGCGGCGCAATCTGTGGATCTCCGTTCCCTGCCTGCTGCTCTCCTTCGCGGTCTGGATGGTCTGGTCGGTGGTCGTCGCCAAGCTGCCCGGCGTCGGCTTCGCCTTCACCAATGAGCAACTGTTCTGGCTCGCCGCGCTGCCGGGCCTGTCGGGCGCGACGCTGCGCATCTTCTACAGCTTCATGCCGGCCATCTTCGGCGGCCGGCTCTGGACCACGCTGGCAACCTGGTCACTGCTGATCCCGGCGCTCGGCATGGGCTTTGCCGTGCAGGACCCGCAGACGCCCTACTGGATCTTCCTCGGCCTGGCGCTGCTATGCGGCTTCGGCGGTGGCAACTTCGCCTCCTCCATGGCCAATATCTCCTTCTTCTTCCCAAAGGCGGAGAAGGGCAACGCGCTCGCCATCAATGCCGGGCTCGGCAATCTCGGCGTCAGCGTGGTCCAGTTCGTGGTGCCGCTCGCCATCACGGCCGGCGTCTTCGGCAGCCTGGGCGGCCTACCCCAGACGGCGACCGTCGCAGGCGTCACCTCGACGCTCTGGCTGCAGAATGCCGGCTTCGTCTTCGTGCCCTTCATCGTCGCATCGGCCTTCGCCGCCTGGTTCGGGATGAACGACATCGCGACGATGAAGGCCTCCTTCGCCGACCAGGCGGTGATCTTCCGGCGCACCCATAACTGGATCATGTGCTGGCTCTACACCGGCACCTTCGGCTCCTTCATCGGCTTCTCCGCGGCGTTCCCGCTGCTCTCGAAGATCCTCTTCCCGGAGGTGAACGTCCTGCAATATGCCTTCCTGGGGCCATTGGTCGGCGCGGTCTCGCGCGCCGTCTCCGGCAAGGCCTGCGACAGGATCGGCGGCGGGCGGATCACCTTCTGGGTGTTCATCGCGATGAGCCTCGGCGTCGCCGGCGTGCTCTACGCCATCGGCATGAAGGGCGACCCGAGCGCCTTCCCGGTCTTCTTCGCGAGCTTCCTCTTCCTCTTCGCCGCGACCGGCATCGGCAACGCCTCCACCTTCCAGATGATCCCCGCGATCATGCGCATCGAGGTGGCGCGCCTCGAGCCCGGCCTGAATCCGGCGGAACGGGTCAAGCAATCCGACAAGGAGGCCGCCGCCATCATCGGCTTCACCTCGGCGGTGGCCGCCTACGGCGCCTTCTTCATCCCCAAGAGCTTCGGCACCTCGATCGCCGCCACCGGCGGCGCCTCGGCGGCGCTCTACGGCTTCCTCGGCTTCTATCTGAGCTGCATCGCGATCACCTGGTGGTTCTACACCAGGCGCGGCGGCCTGCTCTTCGAGACCGAGCACGGCCGCAAGGCAGCGCCCGCCGCCCCTGCCCTGACCGCAGCCGAATGATCCTCGCTTTGCGCCTCTGACCTCCCTGAGAGGGATCCGACATGAGTCATTTTCTCGATCGCCTGACCTTCTTCAACAAGGTCTCCGAGCCCTTCTCGAACGGTCACGGCATCATGACCAGCGAAGACCGGCGCTGGGAGGACGGCTACAGGAAGCGCTGGCAGCACGACAAGATCGTGCGCTCCACCCATGGCGCCAACTGCACCGGCTCCTGCTCCTGGAAGATCTACGTCAAGGGCGGCATCGTCACCTGGGAGACGCAGCAGACCGACTATCCGCGCACCCGGCCGGACCTGCCCAACCACGAGCCGCGCGGCTGCTCGCGCGGCGCGTCCTATAGCTGGTATCTCTACTCCGGAAACCGGGTGAAATACCCGCTGATCCGCGCCCGGCTGCTGAAGCTGTGGCGCGAGGCGCGCGCCACCCTGACGCCGGCCGCCGCCTGGAAAAGCATCGTCGAGAACCCCGACAAGCGCGCGGCCTATACCGCCAAACGCGGCCATGGCGGCTTCATACGGGCCGGCTGGGACGAGGTGACCGAGATCATCGCCTCCGCCAATGCCTATACGACCAGGACCTATGGCCCCGATCGCGTTTTCGGCTTCTCGCCGATCCCGGCGATGTCGATGGTCTCCTACGCCGCGGGCTCACGCTACCTGTCGCTGATGGGCGGCGTCTGCATGTCCTTCTACGACTGGTATTGCGACCTGCCGCCTGCCTCCCCCCAGACCTGGGGCGAGCAGACGGACGTGCCGGAATCGGCCGACTGGTACAATGCCGGCTTCATCATCCTGTGGGGCTCGAACGTGCCCCAGACCCGCACGCCCGACGCGCATTTCTACACCGAGGCGCGCTATCGCGGCATGAAGAGCGCGGTGATCTGCCCCGACTACTCCGAGGCCTCCAAATTCGGCGATATCTGGCTCAGCGTGAAGCAGGGCACGGATTCAGCGCTGGCGATGGCGATGGGCCACGTCATCCTCAAGGAATACCATGTCGACCGGCAGGCGGCGTATTTCCGCGATTATGTGCGCCAGTACAGCGACATGCCGATGCTGGTGAAGCTGGTGAAGCAGGGCGACAACCTCGTGCCCGACCGCTTCCTGCGGGCGTCGGATTTCGACGCCGGCCTCGGCGAGGCCAACAACCCGGAATGGAAGACCGTCGCCTATGACGAGACCTCCGGCAAGATCGTCGTGCCCGGCGGCACGATCGGCTTCCGCTGGGGCGAGAGCGGCAAGTGGAATCTCGAGGAGAAGGACGCAGGCGGCGTCGAGACGCGGCTGCGGCTTTCGCTGGCCGAGATCAGGGACGATCTGGCCGAGGTCGCCTTTCCCTATTTCGGCAATATCGAGCATGAGCATTTCGCCTCGACCGATCACGGCAGCATCCTGAAGCGCCGCCTGCCGGTGAAGCGCCTGGCACTGAGCGAGGGCGAAACGCTCGTGGCCTCGGTGCACGACCTCTTCCTCGCCAATTACGGCGTCGATTGCGGCTATGGCGGCGACAACGTCGCCGCCTCGCTGGATGACGACACGCCCTATACCCCGGCCTGGGCGGAGAAGATCACCGGCGTCTCGCGCGACAAGATCATCCAGGTCGCCCGCGAATTCGCGACGAATGCCGAGAAGACCAAGGGCCGCTCGATGATCATCATCGGGGCGGCGATGAACCACTGGTACCACGCCGACATGAACTATCGCGGCGTGATCAACATGCTCGTGATGTGCGGCTGCGTCGGCCAGTCGGGCGGCGGCTGGGCGCATTATGTCGGCCAGGAGAAGCTGCGCCCGCAAGCCGGCTGGGCGCCGCTGGCTTTCGGACTGGACTGGGGCCGCCCGCCGCGGCAACAGAATTCGACCTCGGCCTTCTACGCCCACACCGACCAGTGGCGCTATGAGACGGTCCGCGTCGGCGATCTCGTCTCGCCGACCGCGCCCGATGGCCCCTGGGACGGCGCGCTGATCGACTACAACATCCGCGCCGAGCGGATGGGCTGGCTGCCCTCTGCGCCGCAACTGGAAACCAACCCGCTTCAGGTCGCCAAGGATGCAGCAGCCGCCGGCATGGAGGCCAAGGACTATGTCGCGAAATCGCTGAAGGACGGCTCGCTGAAGCTCTCCTGCGAGGACCCCGACAACCCGGTGAATTGGCCGCGCAACCTGTTCGTCTGGCGCTCCAACCTGCTCGGCTCCTCCGGCAAGGGCCATGAGTATTTCCTGAAGCACCTTCTGGGCACGACCCATGGCGTGCTCGGCAAGGATCTGGGCCAGGAGGGCAAGGCGCGCTCGACCGAGGCGGTCTGGCACGAGAAAGCGCCGGAGGGAAAGCTCGACCTCCTGGTCACGCTCGACTTCCGGATGTCGACGACCTGCGTCTATTCCGACATCGTCCTGCCGACGGCGACCTGGTACGAGAAGAACGACCTCAACACCTCCGACATGCACCCCTTCATCCACCCGCTGACCAGCGCGGTCGATCCGGCATGGGAGGCGCGCTCGGACTGGGAGATCTACAAGGGGCTGGCGAAGGCCTTCTCGCAGGTCGCCCCCGAGGTGCTCGGCGTCGAGCAGGACGTCGTCCTCAACCCCATCAAGCACGACAGCGCCAACGAGATCGCCCAGCCCTTCGAGCCGAAGGACTGGAAGAAGGGCGAGTGCGAGCCGATCCCCGGCAAGACGATGCCGGTGGTGAGCGTGGTCGAGCGCGATTATCCCAACCTCTATGCCCGCTTCACCGCGCTCGGCCCGCTGATGGACACGGTCGGCAACGGCATCAAGGGCATGGCCTGGAAGACCGGCCATGAGGTGGAGCATCTGAAGGCGCTGAACGGCGTGCATCTCGAAGGCGCCAATAAGGGGCTTGCCCGGATCGTCAGCGACATCGACGCCGCCGAGATGATCCTGATGCTGGCGCCAGAGACCAATGGCGAGGTCGCGGTCAAGGCCTGGGCCGCGCTCGGCAAGGCGACGGGACGCGAGCACACCCATCTGGCGCTGCCGAAGGAAGACGAGAAGATCCGCTTCCGCGATGTCGTCGCGCAGCCTCGCAAGATCATTTCCGCGCCGACCTGGTCGGGGCTGGAAAGCGAGAAGGTCTGCTACAACGCCGGATACACCAACGTCCACGAGCTGATCCCGTGGCGCACGCTGACCGGCCGCCAGCAGCTCTATCAGGACCATCTCTGGATGCGCGCCTTCGGCGCGGGCTTGTGCGTCTACCGCCCGCCGCTCGACCTGCGCTCGGTCGCCCCGGTGATCGACCTGAAGCCCAACGGCGAGAAGCAGATCGTCCTCAACTTCATCACGCCGCACCAGAAATGGGGCATCCACTCCACCTATACCGACAATCTGATGATGCTGACGCTCTCGCGCGGCGGGCCGATCGTCTGGCTGAGCGAGACCGACGCCAAGCGCGCCGGCATCGTCGACAATGACTGGGTCGAAGCCTTCAACAGCAACGGCGCCCTGGTTGCCCGCGCCGTCGTCTCGCAACGCATGAAGGACGGCACGCTCTTCATGTACCACGCCCAGGAAAAGATCGTGAACGTGCCGGGCTCGGAGATGACCGGCAACCGCGGCGGCATCCACAACTCGGTCACGCGCATCGTCATCAACCCGACGCACATGATCGGCGGCTACGCGCAGCTGTCCTACGACTTCAACTATTACGGCACGATCGGAACCAACCGCGACGAGTTCGTGGTCATCCGCAAGGTCAAGACCGTCGACTGGCTGGAGCGCCCGCACAAAGACGCTGCGAACGCCTCCCCCCTCGCCCAAGCCGCCGAGTGAAAAGGACGACGACGATGAAAATCCGCGCTCAGATCGGCATGGTGCTGAATCTCGACAAATGCATCGGCTGTCATACTTGCTCGGTCACGTGCAAGAACGTTTGGACGAACCGCGAGGGCATGGAATACGCTTGGTTCAACAACGTCGAGACCAAGCCCGGCATCGGTTACCCCAAGGATTGGGAGAATCAGGACAAGTGGAAGGGCGGCTGGCGCCGCAAGTCGAACGGCAAGATCGAGCCGCGGATCGGCGGCAAATGGCGGATCCTGGCGAACATCTTCGCCAATCCCGACATGCCGGAGATCGACGACTACTACGAGCCCTTCACCTTCGACTACGAGCACCTGCAGAAGGCCCCGGAGCTGGAGGCCTTCCCGACCGCCCGGCCGCGTTCGCTGATCACCGGCGAGCGCATGGAGAAGATCGAATGGGGGCCGAACTGGGAGGAAATCCTGGGCGGCGAATTCGCCAAGCGCTCCAAGGACGCCAATTTCGAAGGCATCCAGAAGGAGATGTACGGCCAGTTCGAAAACACCTTCATGATGTATCTGCCGAGGCTCTGCGAGCACTGCCTCAATCCGACCTGCGCCGCCGCCTGCCCCTCGGGCGCGATCTACAAGCGCGAGGAGGACGGCATCGTCCTGATCGATCAGGACAAGTGCCGCGGCTGGCGCATGTGCGTCTCGGCCTGCCCCTACAAGAAGATCTACTTCAACTGGTCCTCGGGCAAATCCGAGAAATGCATCTTCTGCTATCCGCGCATCGAGGCCGGCCAGCCGACGGTGTGCTCGGAAACCTGCGTCGGCCGCATCCGCTATCTCGGCGTGATGCTCTTCGACGCCGATCGCATCCAGGAGG
Organism: Allobosea sp. OK403; assembly: GCF_900113835.1. Classification (GTDB taxonomy): domain Bacteria; phylum Pseudomonadota; class Alphaproteobacteria; order Rhizobiales; family Beijerinckiaceae; genus Allobosea. The sequence goes on from NZ_FOQV01000014.1 coordinate 39,007, forward strand.
CGGCATCGACGCCATCCGAGCAGAATCTCTACGAAGCCCAGATGGACATCTTCCTGGATCCCAACGATCCGGCGGTCATCGCCCAGGCGCGCGCCGACGGCATCTCGGAAAACTGGCTCGAGGCGGCGCGCCAATCGCCGATCTGGAAGATGGCGATGGAGTGGAAGGTCGCCTTTCCGCTGCACCCGGAATACCGCACGCTGCCGATGGTCTGGTACGTGCCGCCGCTCTCGCCGATCACCGCCGCTGCGGAAGCCGGCAAGATGGGCATCGATGGCGGCATGCCGGATGTGAAGTCGCTGCGCATCCCGCTGAAATACCTCGCCAACCTGCTCACCGCGGGTGACGAGGCGCCCATCGCCAGGGGGCTCGAACGCATGCTGGCGATGCGCGCCTATATGCGCGCCAAGACCGTCGACGGCGTGATCGACGAGGCCATCGCCAGGCGCGTCGGGCTCACCGCCGCGCAGATCGAGGCGATGTACCACGTCATGGCGATCGCCAATTACGAGGACCGCTTCGTCATCCCCACCACGCATCGCGAGGTCAGCGAAGACGCCTATGAGCTTCGCGGCAGCTGCGGCTTCAGCTTCGGCGACGGCTGCCTGCCCTCCGATACGGGCGTCAACCTGTTCGGCGGCGTCAAGGCCAAGAACGACAAACCGAAGCTGGGAGCGCTGTGAGATGAAAACGCTGAAGGTTCTCTCCGCGCTGCTGTCCTATCCGACCGAGGAGCTGCTCGCGGCGCGCGGCGAGCTCATCGAGGTGATCGAGCGCGAGGGCGTCCTGCCGGGGACCGAGCGCGCCGCGGTGAAGCGGCTGATCGACGGCCTGGCGGATGGCGATCTGATGGATCTGCAGGAGCGCTACATCCTGCTTTTCGACCGGACGCGCGCGCTCTCGCTGCATCTGTTCGAGCATGTTCACGGCGAAAGCCGCGACCGTGGCCAGGCGATGGTCGACCTGATCAAGGTCTATGAGGATGGCGGCTACACGCCGACCGTGACCGAGCTGCCGGACTTCCTGCCGCTCTTCCTCGAATACGCCGCGACGCGCTCACCGGCGGAGGCTGTCGAGCTCATCGGCCAGCCCGCGCATGTCTTTGCGGCGCTGCGCGAGCGGCTGCGCAAGCGCAGCTCGCCTTACGAGGCCGTCTTCGCCGCGCTGGGCAAGCTCAGCAAGGTCAAGCCCGACGCCGCCATGATCGCGCGGCTTCTGGCCGAGCCTGATCCCGAGCCCGACGATCTCGAGGCGCTGGACGCCGCCTGGACGGAAGAGGAGGTGCTGTTTGGTCCAGGCGCCGCCGCCGAGGACTGCGGCAAGGACACGCTGTCGGCGAAGCTGCGCCAGGCGCGCCGCCCCGCCCCCGGGCTGGAGCCGGTCCCGGGCGCCAGGCCCCGCACCCAGATCACCCATTCCGGCGTTTCGCCCCGCACGGGAGCCTGAGCCATGCGCGACATGATCTTTCAAGTTCTCTTCGTCTGGTATCCGTATTTCTGCCTCACCGCCTTTCTGTTCGGCAGCCTGATCCGGTTCGACCGGGAGCAGTACAGCTGGAAGGCGAGCTCCAGCCAGTTTCTGCGCAAGCGCCAGATGCGCTGGGGCTCGAACCTCTTCCATGTCGGCATCCTGTTCCTGTTCTTCGGCCACGCGGCCGGGCTGCTGACGCCGAAATTCATCTACACCCTGTTCATCACGGTCGAGCAGAAGCAGCTGATCGCCATCGTCGCCGGCGGCATCGCCGGCAGCCTCTGCTTCGTCGGCCTGTCCTTGCTGCTGCATCGCCGGCTGTTCGATCCGCGCATCCGCCAGACCTCGACCACAATGGACATTGCGGTCCTCGCCATCTTGTGGGTGCAGCTCTGCCTTGGCCTCCTGACCCTGCCCTTCTCGTTGTCGCATGCCGACGGCTCGGTGATGCTGACGCTCGCCCATTGGGCCCAGGGCATCGTCACGCTCCAGCCTGTCGACGGCGCCACGCTGCAGGGGCTGGCCTGGCCCTATCTCGTCCATCTCGTGCTCGGGATGACGATTTTCCTGATCTTCCCGTTCTCGCGCCTCGTCCATGTCTGGTCCGCGCCGGTCTGGTATCTCGGCCGCAGGGGCTTCCAGCTTGTCCGGACCCGCCGCGCGCTCGCGCCGCGGACCGCCGGCCGATCCTCCACGCAGCCGGCGGAGTAAGACATCATGACCACACCCCTTGCCTCCCCCTGCGCGGTCAAGCCCGCCATCACGGCCAAGCCCAAGACCGTCAGCGTCAACGGCGTTGCGATCTCGCGTGCCGCGATCGGCCGCGAGACGCAAAACCACCCCGCCGCCAAGCCGATCGAGGCCTGGCAGGCGGCAGCCCGGGCGCTCGCCGTGCGTGAACTCCTGCTGCAAGAGGCCAGGCGCCTCGCGCTTCAGCCCGATCCGGCTGAGGATGACGAGGGCCGGCGCGAGACCGACGAGGAGGCGCTGATCCGCCAGCTCGTCGCGCGGGAAATCGTCACGCCCGAGGCCGACGAGGCCGCCTGCCGGCGCTATTTCGACGCCAACCGCCAGCGCTTCCAATCGCCGGCGATCATCGAGGCCAGACATATCCTGCTGCCGGCCGGGCCGAAGGATGAGGTCGCCCGCGCCGAGGCCCGCCAGCATGCCGCGCTGCTGATCCTGCAGATCCAGCAGGAGCCCACCTGCTTCGCCGATCTAGCGGCGGCGGTCTCGGCCTGTCCATCGGGCAAGACCGGCGGCCATCTCGGGCAGATCGGCCCGGGCCAGACCGTGCCCGAATTCGAGACGGCGCTCGGCCATCTGCCGGTGGGAACGGTCGGCGAGGCCGCGGTCGAAACCCGCTATGGCCTGCATGTCGTGTGGATCGAGCGTCGGATCGCCGGGCAGAAGCTGCCTTTCGAGGCCGTGCGCCAGCGGATCGGCGCCTGGCTCGGCGAGAAGGTCCGCCGCCTGGCGATCCAGCAATACATCACGATTCTCGCAGGCCGCGCCGAGATCACCGGGGTGGACATCGCGTCCAGCCCGTCACCGCTCGTCCAGTAGGAGGCCGCCATGCAGCTTGGAGCACTTCTGACCCGGTTGTCGGACGAGACCGATGCGGCGACCGCGCTCGACGCGCTCGGCGACGTCGTCCTGCTCGCGCAGATCCAGGCGCTGGGCGACGAGCATGACGAGACTCCAGGCGAATATGTCGCCAATGCCTCGCGCCGCTACGCCGCATTGGCGAGCGATGAGGACTGGCTGGCGCTGATGACGGCGATCGAGCGCGCCGAGGATCCAGGCCGGGCCGTGATCGGCAAGATGCTGCGCTGGGCGATCGCGCGCGACACCGCACCAGTTCCGGAAGCGGGCGGCTGCTCATGCGGCTCCGGAGGCTGCGATGGCCACTCATGAGCCGGCCAGCCGCGACCAGCTCAGCATCGAAGCCATTGCCCCGGCGCTCCTCGACGATCCGCTTGCATATATTTTCGCCGATCATTTCCGCCAGCGCCGTCTCTGCGCCGCGCTGCGCCACCATGCCGAGACGGGCCATGTCGACCGCGCGGAGGCCGGGATGATCGTGGCCTATCTGCGTCGCGACCTTGTCCTGCATTACCGCGACGAGGACGAGGATTTGTTTCCGCTGCTGCTGCGCCGCGCCCTGCCCGAGGACGATCTCGCCGCCGCGCTCAGCCGCCTTGCCGAAGACCACCGCCAGTCCCGGCAATCGCTCGAGGCCATCATCGGCGCCCTGACCGGGCGGCCGGCGGAAGACCCGGTGAAGCTGGCGCGCGGCATGTGCAAGCTGATGCTGGCCTATGCGGCGAGCGAGCATCTTCACATGGCAGCGGAGAACGGCATCGTCCTGGCCATCGCCCGGATTCGGCTGCGGCGCGAAGACCTGAAGGCGATGAGCCGGACCATGAAGGAACGGCGCGGAGTGCCGGCCTGATGTCGCGCACGCTCGACTATCTCTTCGACCGCAACGTCGCCTGGGCCTGGTCCAAGACGCAGGACGACCCGCGCTTCTTCCGGCGCATGGCTGAGCAGCAGACGCCGCGCTATCTCTGGATCGGCTGTTCGGACAGCCGCGTCACCGCCAATGACGTGCTCGGCCTCGACCCCGGCGAGGTCTTCGTCCACCGCAACATCGCCAATATCGTCCACACCAGCGATATGAACATCCTGTCGGTAATCGAATATGCCGTCGAGCAGCTGAAGGTCGAACACATCATCGTCTGCGGCCATTACGGCTGCGGGGGTGTCGAGCGCGCGCTGATGGCCGAACGCGGCGCCATTCTGGATCACTGGCTGCAGCCGATCTCGATGCTCCATCGCAAGCATCTTGCGACCTTCGACGCGATCCGCGGCGAGACCGCCCGCCTCGACCGGATGTGCGAGATCAATGTCGAGATGCAGGTTCGCCGGGTAGCGCAGACGCCGATCGTCGAGAACGCCTGGGCGCGCGGCCAGGAGCTCAACCTGCATGGCTGGATCTACCGCATTCAGGACGGCCTGCTGCGGGAGCTCGGCCCGCATCTGTCATCGATTTGCGAGCGCGACGCCTTGCCCTCGATCGACCAGCGCGTCCTCACCCCTGTCGGAGGTGCCGCGCCGGCCTGGCGCAAGGCTCACGCCGCCCCCGCGAACCGGGCGTGGCGCGATACCGCGACGGGCTGTTCCTGCCCGACAGCCGCGGAGCAACGCGCGTGACCCGGTCGAGCTTCCCTCACGATCTCCCCTCCGCATCCGGCACGGGCGGCGAGCCTCGCCTCGTCGACGTTTCGGCGCTCGCGCGCGCGCCGCTGGTCGATCCGTTTGGCCGCGATATCTCCTATTTGCGTATCTCGGTGACGGATCGCTGCGATTTCCGCTGCGTCTACTGCATGTCCGAGGACATGACCTTCCTGCCCAAGCGCGACCTGCTGACGCTGGAGGAGATCGACCGCCTCGCCACCGCCTTCGTCGCGCGCGGCACGCGCAAGCTCAGGCTGACCGGCGGCGAACCCTTGGTGCGGCGCGATGTGATGAGCCTGTTCCGCTCGCTCTCGCGCCATCTCACCACCGGTGCGCTGGAAGAGCTGACGCTGACCACAAACGGCTCCCTGCTCGACCGCTATGCGCAGGAACTGGCCGATTACGGCGTGCGCCGGATCAATGTCTCGCTCGACACGCTCGACCCCGACAAGTTCCGCAAGATCACGCGCTGGGGCGACCTCGACAAGGTGCTCGGCGGCATCGAGGCGGCGCGCAAGGCGGGCCTGCGGGTCAAGATCAACGCGGTTGCACTGAAGGGCGTCAATGAGGACGAGATCGAAGGGCTGATGACCTGGGCGCACGGCCTTGGCATGGACCTGACCCTGATCGAGGTGATGCCGCTCGGCGAAATCGAGCCCGGCCGCATCGACCAGTTCCTGCCGCTCTCGGTCGTCAGGGCGCGGTTGATGGATAGCTACAATCTGGTCGAGGATCCCTACCGGACCGGCGGGCCGGCGCGCTATGTCCGCGTCAAGGAGACCGGCGGGCTTGTCGGCTTCATCACGCCGATGACGCATAATTTCTGCGAGAGCTGCAACCGGGTGCGCCTGACCTGCACCGGCACGCTCTATATGTGCCTCGGCCAGGAAGACGCCGCCGATCTGCGCGCGCCCTTGCGCGCCTCGCCCGATGATGCGGGCCTCCACCGCGCCATGGAAGAGGCGATCTCGCGCAAGCCCAAGGGCCATGACTTCATCATCGACCGGCGCCGCGCCAAGCCCGCCGTCGGCCGCCATATGAGCGTCACCGGCGGCTGAAGCAGCCGGCTTCCATAAGAACGTGACCTGCGGCTGACCGAAAAGGAGATGACGGATGCCAGGAACTTTGCCAATCACCGCCTTGGTCTACACCGATGGCGAGGCGGCCGATCGGGCCCTGCGAAGCGTCTGCTCGGCGCTGCGGGACAGGGGCTGCAGGCTTGCCGGCCTGGTGCAGCATAACCGGCCCAATCCCGGGCGCTCGCGCTGCGATATGGAGCTGGAAGACCTGGCGAGCGGCGCGTTGACCGGCATCACGCAGGATCGCGGCCGTTTGGCGCGGGGCTGCTCGCTGGATATCGGCCAGCTCCTGAATGCGATGCAGATCACGCGTGCCTCGTTGCACCTGAAGCCCGACCTGGTGATTCTCAACAAGTTCGGGAAGACCGAAGCGGAGGGCGGGGGCTTGCGCCCGTTGATCGCGGAGACGATCGAGGCCGGCCTGCCGCTCCTGGTCGCGGTGCCATGGCGCAACATCGAGGGCTGGAGACATTTCACCGGCGAGATGGCGCGGGAATACGATCTCGGCGCCCTGCCCGCCGATGAGGCGGGCCTCTGCGCTGCGCTGGGGCTCACCATCCGCCCCGGCCTGCCGCGACATCGCGAGCCGCATTCCAGCCTTTCGCAGTAAGCCATGCCTGCAAGATCTCGAGCGAACCGGGTCAATTGATGTCAGTCCAGACGAGCCAGGCGGCGCGGCCCATGACCGGGGGGGCCGAACGCATAACCGAGGCCGATATCAGGACGCTGGTCCACGGCTTCTATGAGCGCGTTCTCGACGATGCCGAATTGGCGCCCATATTCGAGCAGGCGCTGTCCCATCGCTGGGATGCCCATCTCGAAACCATGGTGCGCTTCTGGTCGTCCGTCGTGCTCAAGACCGGGAGTTATTCCGGCAAGCCGCACCAGGCCCATATGCAACTTGGCCTGACGCCGGAGATGTTCGGGCGATGGCTCAGACTGTTTGCCGTAACGGCCGGGCAGGTCTGCGAGCCCGAGGTCGCGGCCCTGTTCATCGACCGGGCCGGGCGCATCGCCGACAGCCTCCAGATCAGCCTCGGCATCGGCCCGAAAGCGCTGAACCTTGCCGCGACCGGGCCGCGTTGAAGCGAATGGCGCGCCGGAGCCTCAGAATTCGTTCCAGCCCACCGCCGCACGCGTCTTCGCCTGCCTGAGAGCCGGCGGCGCAATCCGATCCGACATCACCCTGGCGACATCTCTGAGATCGCTCGCTTGTCCGGCCGGATCGTGGAAAGCCGCGTCCTGCGGCTTGGTCCTGGTCTTGAAGCGCGCAAGGCTCGCCCGCAATTCCGTGATCCTTTCGGTGAGGACCGTCGCGGAGGCGGCGCTTTCCTCGGCCAGCGACGAGTTCTGCTGGGTCATGCCGTCGAGATGCGCCACAGTCTGGCTCATCTCCTCGATGCCATGCGCCTGCTCGGCACTGGCCGTCGAGATCTCGCCGATGGTCGCAGACACGCGCGACGACGCCTCGTTGATCTGCGTCAGGACCGTGCCGGCAGCGCGCACCAGCTTCACGCCCTCGCTGACCTGCGCGTTCGAGGATGAGATCAGCGCCGTGATGTCCTTGGCCGCCGCGGCCGAGCGCTGCGCCAGCGCGCGCACTTCCGAGGCCACGACCGCGAAGCCCCTGCCGGCATCGCCGGCGCGCGCGGCTTCCACCGCCGCGTTCAGCGCCAGGAGATTGGTCTGGAAGGCGATATCGTCGATCACCCGGATGATCTCGGAGATCTTCTGCGACGCCGTCTCGATGCGCGCCATCGCATCGACCGCGTCGCCGACGACGGCGGCGCCGCTGCTGGCGGCCTCCTTCGCCTGATCGGCCATCTGCGCCGCCTGGCGAGCCGCCTGCGCGGAGGCCTTCACCGAGGCGGCGAGCTCCTCGGTCGTCGCGGCGGTCTCCTCGAGGTTCGAGGCCTGTTCTTCGGTGCGCTGCGACAGGTCGTTGGCGCCGGCGGTGATCTCGCGGGCGGTCAGGGTGACCTCGTTCGACGTCGCCTGGATGGTGTGGAGCGTCTCGGAGAGGCGCTCGATGGTTCCGTTGATCGCCTCTTTCAGCTGGGCGAAGCGGCCCTGATAGGTTGCCGTCACCATTTGCGTCAGGTCGGCATCGGCCAGCGCCGCCAGCACCGCGCCGGTTTCGCCGAGGCCGCGATCGACGGTCTCGACCAGCGTATTCACGTTGTTGGCCAGCTTGTTCAATTCGATGTCGGCGAACTGCACGGTCACGCGTTTGGAGAAGTCGCCAGCCACCGCCGAGGTGATGACGTCCCCGAACGCCCGCTGCAGATCCTGGCGCATGCGAGCCCGCTCGATACGCGTCAGATTGCGGCGGCCGAAATAGTTCGAGAACTTGGCATACAGCACCGGAAAACTGTCGATCAGCGGATCCTCGTAATCCTCGCCGACATCGGAAAAGAACACGATCGCAGACAGTGTCTGGTTGACGTTGATCCCGAAAAGCTCCCCGAAGGTCGAGAAGCCGGCGGCGGGAACCGGCCACAGGTTCCGGGCTCCCGCCAGAGCGTCGGGATTCGACAGCCGGCGCAGGATGCAATCATTCATCAGCACGGCGGACGGCTTCGGCTTGCCCTGCAGATAGGCGGCGATGTCCTTGCGCGTCTGCTCGACGAAATCGGTTTCCGCAAGCATCACGAGCCGGTCGCCAACCGAGATGTCGCAGTAGAAGGTGATCTTCCCGTCGGTAAAATCGAGGTTGGCGACAGACCGGACGAAGATCTCCCCGTCGAGCTCGATCCCGAACGCCTTGTTGGCCAAGGCGGCCTTGAGCCCGTCGGGGCGGCAATCGAAGCTCTTGCAGAGCGCGTCGATGAAGGTGTGAACCGTACCGGTCGAGGCATCGAAGACCGATTGCACCGAGCGCTGATTGACGTCGGCCTCGACGACGACGAAGGAGCGATCGAGCTGGCGGAAATTCTGGCTCTTGAACAGGCCGTAGCGCTGGCGCGGCGCGAGCTTCACGAAGGCGATCACGGCATGGTCTTCGAGAATGCGCGTGCCATCATACAGGGATGTCTTGACGAAATCGAGCTTGCCGCCGGCCGAGCCGCCGGTGAACATGCAGGGGAACTTGGCGGCGCGATAAACCGCCTCCATGAAGTAGTTCTCGGATTTCGACAGCCCGTCGATGAAGGTCAGCGCGAAGCTGTCGCGCGCATCCAGGCGAAAGGACGGGGTGACGCGGGCCAGTTCCGTCGTGATCCTGTCGACACGCTCTTCATGTTCGAGCGCAATCTTGGATTTGCCGCGAATGTCCTGGCAATGCAGCGGAACCGAAAAGATTTCAGCACGCTCGATCAGCGCCGGCGAAAAGACCTGGACCACGATCGTGCGCCAGTCGTTCGGCGTATCCAGATAGACGCGACCGTCCGGCTGCGAACAGAGTTCGCCGGCCGTCGTCATGGCGATGATCGGCGTCCCCCCCGCCAAAGTCGAGAGCTTGCGCGAAACCTCGGCGAAATCGACGTTCGGAGAGATGAAGGCCAATGCCAGCGGCGAGCTGCGCCCGGCAAAGCGGAACAGCTTCGGATCGATCCCGTCGAGCTGCTCGTTCGTCACAGCCTGGCGAACCATGTCCTTGCACAAACTGGCACTGGCGCTCTTCAGAGCGCTCTCGAACAAACCCATCATCATCTCCCAGGTAGAACGGACGCGCTCTCGCCCTCATCGCCGTCGAGGCCATCTCTCAGTATCGAAAAGTATATCTTCTGAATAAAGCCGATTTAATTACTCCATTTTATCGACGATCGTCAGAAGAAATACTCGTGATTCGAGGCACATACCGGACGCCGTCGCAATCCGATCGACTTACGCTGAGTTTAATTCCGGATTTATTAATTATCGATTTATTCTGCCGCGTATTCAGCGAGTATTGATCCAGATCAATATCTCGGCTTCCCAGTCGTCGAATTCCTCGAGCTTCAGACCGGTCAACAATGGTTGACGGTTGCGGTGTTGAAGACCGCAACTGGGATGATGAGGCGGCTCATCCCGCCATTGCGCTAATCTTCCCGGATCATGTCGTCGGGCGGAGAGGCGGGCCGCGATGGCGACAAAGCGCCACAAAGCATAAGCGCTCGCCGCGAACCCGCGGCAGGCCGATGCGCTGGTCTTGCAAGAGCAACCCGTTGCTGGCGCGGTTTGTTCGATCGATCGGCGTGGCGGAAGCGATCAAGGGCTAGCGCCACCCGGGTGTTTCCAGGAGGAACGTCCGGCCCAACCGTCACTCAAGTTGATCGATGTCAACCGAAAGGATTGATCCAGATCAATTTACAGCATAAATCATCCTTTGTAGAATTTGCTTCAGATATTTTTAACATAAGCCTCCCCCAACTGTGCCCAACAGAGAAAAATAGAGCCCTTTTTGGGCTCATCCGAGGGGGCACCATGTCGTTTTCGCTTTTTGAGTCATCCGCCGAACGTGAAGCTGCCGCGATCCGCCGTACGCAGGCCGTCATCGAATTCACGATGGATGGCCGCATCATCGAGGCGAATGCGAACTTCCTCAATGTCGTCGGCTATCGACCCGAAGAAGTGGTGGGACAGCACCATTCGATGTTTGTCGAGCCCCGCTATGCCAGTTCGGACGACTATCGCGCGTTCTGGGCAAAGCTTGGCCGCGGCGAGGCGATCGAAGCGGAATTTCTTCGGATCGCCAAGGGCGGAGCCCAGGTCTGGCTGCAAGCGATCTACACCCCGATCCTGGGACGTTCGGGGAAGCCGGAAAAGGTGATCAAATTCGCCACCGACATCACGGCGCGGAAAGGCGTCATGGCGAATTATGAGGGGCAGGTCGCCGCGATCAGGAAATCGCAGGCAGTCATCGAGTTCGACCTGGCCGGTATCGTCCTCGATGCCAACGAGACCTTCCTGTCCGTGCTCGGTTACTCCCTGGCGGACATCAAGGGCAAGCATCATTCGATGTTCGTCGATCCGCAGGCACGCAGCGGCGAGGCCTATACCCGCTTCTGGCAGAAACTCGGACGCGGCGAATACGATGACGGCCAGTATCTGCGCATCGGCAAGGGCGGCAAGCAGGTCTGGATCCAGGCCAGCTACAACCCGATCCTCGATGCACTCGGCAAGCCCTACAAGGTGGTCAAATACGCGACCGACATCACGGCCAACAAGCAGGCCCAGGACATGCTCAGCCAGGCTGTCGAGGAGACACAGAGCGTCGTCCAGGCCGCCAAGTCCCGGGACCTGACCCAGCGCGTCTCGCTTCAGGGCAAGAGCGGCGCCATCGGCGAGCTCTGCGGCGGCGTCAACGAACTCCTGGAATCCGTCGCCGACATCGTTCGGACCGTCAGCGACATCTCGTCGAACATCTCGGCTGGCGCCACGCGCATCGGCAATGACAGCCGCGAGCTTGCCCAACGCACCGAAGAGCAGGCGACGAGTCTGGAAGAAACCGCCGCGACCACGGAAGAACTCGCCGCATCGGTCAAGCAGAGCTCCGAGCGGACCCGCGACGCCACCACTCTCGGCGCGGGAGCCAATGAAGAAGCAAGCCGAGGCGGCACCATCGTCGCCGAAGCGGTCGTCGCGATGGCGCGCATTGAGAAAGCGTCCAGCGACATTTCGGACATCATCAGGGTGATCGACGACATCGCCTTCCAGACCAATCTCCTGGCGCTGAACGCGGCAGTCGAGGCGGCGCGCGCGGGCGATGCCGGCAAGGGCTTTGCCGTGGTTGCAAGCGAGGTCAGAACGCTGGCGCAACGCTCGGGCGAAGCCGCCAAGAATATCTCGACGCTCATCTCCAATTCGACGCAGCAGGTCGCCAACGGCGTCAAGCTGGTCAAGGACGCCGGCGCCGCACTGGCTGGCATCGTCGACTCCTCGACGAATGTCGCCTCGGCGCTCGGCGACATCTCGAGCGCTTCGCATGAGCAGGCCAACGGCATCGAGGAAGTCGCCAAGGTCGTGGCGCATATGGACGAGATGACCCAGCGCAATTCGCTCATGGCCGAGCAGAGCGCGACGATCGCCAGGCAACTGGAGCAAGCGACCGGCGAGCTTCAGACAATGGTTCAGGACTTCAAGATCGATGACCGGCCAAGAGCCGATCTCGCCTCAAGGCCCGACCGCGTCTCCGGCCTGGTCACCCAGCTGCGTCAGGTCTCGGCGCCTCCTGCCAGGCCGGCTGCCACCGCCCCGCGTCCGCAGCGGCGTGCGGCTGGCGGGTCGGCCGGAGGCTGGTCCGAGTTCTGACCGGCCGACATATCCCGGACGAAAAATCTCGCGAGCCCAGGAAGGGCGAGGAGGCAGAACGTGCACAATCAAATCGCCCATGAGCAGGCCGCTCGCCAGGCCCCTCAGATCGAGAAAATGGTCGTCTTCCGTTTGGCGGGACGCGCCTTCGGCATCGATGTCGACCGTGTCCGCGAGATTCGCGGATGGCAGCCAACGACGGAGTTGCCTCAGTCGGCGGACCACATGCTCGGCGTGATCAATCTGCGCGGAGCCATCGTGCCGGTATTCGACCTGCAGGCCAGGCTCGGTTTCGGCCGGAACGCGATCGGCCTCGCCAGCGTCGTCGTCGTCGCGGATTTCGGCGACCGCATGATCGGCATTCTGGCGGATGCCGTCTCCGACATCGTCGATATTCTGCCCGGCGAGCTTCTCCCGACTCCCGCCGATTGCTGCGACGCTGCCCTGCTGCATGGGTTGATCGCCCGGGACAACGAGATCATCGGCCTGCTCGACCTGGTCGCGATCGGCGGTGCCGAAGGCGAGCGCGCATGAAGATCATGATCGTCGACGACAACCGCACCTATCTGATGGTGCTGCGCGGTGTCGTGAACAATATCGGCCAGCACGAGATTTCCGTCTTCGCCAACCCGCTGGAGGCGCTGGCGACGGCGGCGACCACCGAATTCGACCTGATCCTCGTCGATTATCTGATGCCGGAAATGGATGGCGTTGCGTTCATCCGCGCGCTGAGACAGCTGCCGAACCATCGTCACCAGCCCATCGTCATGGTCACCACGGCCGAACAGCGCGAAACGCGGATCGCGGCGCTGGATGCGGGAGCGACCGATTTTCTGCGAAAGCCCGTCGAGCCTGTCGAGCTGCGCGTTCGCGTTCACAACCTGCTTCAGCTGCGCGAGGCGCAAACGCTGATGCGCGACCACGCGGCCTGGCTCGCCAGGGAGGTTCGCCAAGCTACGCAGGAGCTCGTCGAAAGCCAGCGCGACATGGCGCGCCGCCTCTCGCGCGCGATCGACTGCCGCGACGGTCACACCGGGGACCATGTCGCGCGCATGGCGGGGCTGTGCCGCCTCATCGCCGAGGGGCTCGGCCTGGACGAGGAGCAGTGCGAGACGATCTTCGCGGCTGCGCCGATGCACGATGTCGGCAAGATCGGCATCCCGGATTCCATTCTGCAGAAGCCAGGCCGCCTCACCGAGGAGGAGATGGCGCTGATGCGCACGCATGTCTCGATCGGCGAGGCGATCCTGGCGGATGGGCAGTCGAGCCTCATGCGCTGCGCCGAGCGGATCGCGAGCTCTCATCACGAACGTTGGGACGGCAAGGGCTATCCGCGCAGCCTGGCCGGCGAGGCGATCCCGATCGAGGGGCGGATCGCGGCCGTGGCCGATGTCTTCGAGGCGCTTTGCGCCGACCGCGTCTACCGGCCCGGCTGGCCGCTCAGCGATGCGCGCGACTTCATCAGATCCGGCTCCGGCAGCCATTTCGATCCGGCCTGCGTAGCGGCCTTCGAGGCGCGCTGGAGCGAGATCTCCGCCTTGATGCGAGCGTCGCAAGCTTCCGCGTCACCCGCTGTCGCACGAGCAAGCTGAGCTCACAGAACCATGTCAACGAAGGGGATCGAAACCATGCTCAAGCGTTTAGCCATAGCCTGCCTCGCCTTGTTCGGCGCGGCCGGCCTCGCCAGCGCCGACACCATTCCGGCGCCCAAGGATCCGGTCATTCTGACCGTTACCGGCAAAGTCACGAACCGCAACAGCGCGGAGGGCGCTGCGTTCGATGCCCAGATGTTGCAGGCTCTCCCGAGCCGCGTGACCGTCACCAACACGCCATGGTATCCGGAGAAGACCCGGTTCGAAGGCCCGATCGGAGCTGCCTTGCTCGATCTGGTCGGCGCGAACGGGACCATGCTGCGGGTCACGGCGCTCAACGACTATGTCGTCGAGATTCCGGTCGCCGATTTCCGGAAATGGCCGGTCATCCTGGCGACGAAGATCGACGGCAAACCGATCTCCGTTCGTGAGAAGGGCCCGATCTTCGTGATCTATCCCTTCGATCAGGAGCCGTCCCTCTACAATGAGCTCTATTTCGGACGCTCCGCCTGGCAGCTGAAAACGATAGAGGTGCGGTGACGGCGCGCCGGAGCAAGGTCGCATCCGATGCCGACACGCAAGGCTCGATTGTTCGACTACGGCGTGATGGCGCTGGTGGGCGTCAGCATATTGCTCGGCTGCGCCGTCGTGGCGACGTTCTCGGCGATCGGCGCGCGCCAGCGCGCCACCGAAGAAAGCGTGCGCGAGGATGCCGTCTGGGCGGCCTATCAGCTCGATAGCGAGGTCAAGAAGCTCATCGGGGCCATTCGCGACCTGGAGAACGAGTTCACCGGCACAAGGCGCGCGGACGTGACCCTGCGCTACGACATTCTGTACAGCCGCGCGAGCGTGCTCACGAGCGACCATTACGCCGTGAAATTCGGCGGTGAGACCGAGCTCATCACGCTGGCGCAGGAGGCGCGGCAGCACATCCTGAAGCTCGCCCCGCAGATCGATGCGCTCGATCTCGCCGGTGAGCCGGCGCGGCAAGTGTCACCGCTGCTGTTCGAACTCGAGACGATGGCCCATCTCTCCGAGCGTCTGCTCAACGTCTCCAATCTCGCCCATTCCCGCATCAGGGTTCAAGATCGCGCCGAACTGAGATCGATTTACGAGCAGCTGGCGAGCGTGATGACGGCGTTGATCGCGTCGCTGGCGCTGATCGTGATCTATCTCTGCATGCAATTGCGCCACATCCGCATCGCCAGACGCCGCTTCGAGCGCCTCAGCATCGACAATGCGGACGCCGCCAAGCGCGCGGAGGCCGGCGCGCGCGCCAAGTCTATCTTCCTGGCCACCATGAGCCACGAGATCCGAACACCGTTGAACGGCATCATCGGCATGGTCGACATCATGCGCGATTCCGTCATGAGCACGGGCCAGCGCGACAAGCTCGCCGTCATCGGCGACTGCAGCGACACGCTTCTGGCGCTGATCGACGACATCCTCGACTTCTCCAAGCTGGAATCGGGGGTGGTGGAATTCGAGCTCGCCCCCTTCGAACTCGGCGAGGTCTGTTCCGCGGTCAGCAATGTGATGGGGCAGCGCGCTCGCGAGAAGGGCATCGCGCTGCATGTCGACAATCCGCAGGCTCTCATCACGACGGACGCGACGCGCCTTCGGCAAATCCTGTTCAATCTCGTCGGCAATGCCGTGAAGTTTACCGATAGCGGCTGGGTCAGGCTGGTCTGCAGCCTGGACCAGGGGGACTGCCTGCGCGTCGAGGTCGAGGATACCGGCATCGGCATCCCGCCCGAGGCCCGCGACCGGCTATTCCAGGACTTCAGCCAGCTCGATATCACGATCAAACGCCGCTTCGGCGGCACCGGGCTCGGCCTGGCGATCTGCCGCCGGCTGATCGGCGCGCTGGGTGGCGAGATCGGCGTCAGCCCGCGCGAGGGCGGAGGCACCCGCTTCTGGTTCACATTGCCCGTCGGCCCGGTCGCGGCATCGCAGGGCGCAACGGCTTCAGCGCTCGCCCAAGATCCTGCCCAAGATCCTGCCCGTGATCGAAGTTTTTCAGGCCGGATTCTGGTGGCGGAAGACAACCTGATCAATTTCGCCGTCGTCAGCGAATTGCTGCAGCGCCTCGGCCTTCAGGTGGACCATGCGCCCAATGGCGAGATCGCCGCTCATCTGGTCGGCGCTACGCATTACGACCTCGTCCTGATGGACATGCAGATGCCGGTCATGGACGGTCTCGAGGCAACGCGAGCGATCCGTCGACTGGGTCTGGCAACCCTGCCGATCATCGCGCTGACGGCAAACGCGTTCTCGTGCGATCGCGAGGATTGTCTGGCGGCCGGCATGAGCGACTTCGTCGCCAAGCCGATCAATCGTGCGAAAATGACGGCCATTCTCGCGAAATGGCTTCCGGGCTACGCCTCGACCATCGAACCGCAATCCGATGCGGCGAAGGCCGGGGCTCTCGATGAGGATGGCGGGCCGGGGCTGATCGACCACGCTGCGAGGGACGAATTGCGGCGCGAGATCGGCGGCGATCTCTTGGACGAGCTGACGCGGGATTTCTGGCCCGACGCGACACGCATGGTCTCAGTCGCGGGCAAGGCCTTCGCCTCGGGCGAGACCGGCCTCGCGATCCGCGAACTGCACACGCTCAAGGGCGTGGCTGGAACGCTCGGCCTCGTCGCCGTCGCAGCCGCCGCAGAGACCGCCGAGCACGCGCTCAAGGCGAGCGGGGCTGCGGACCTGGCCGTGCTTCAGGCAACGCTGCTGCGCACGATCCTGACGATGGAAGCCAGCGACGCCGCGCCGGAACTCGCGGCGCGCGCAGCGTCTGCATGACGCGCCTCGGTGACCGGCCTGAGAGACAGTCTGGACATGTCCTGAGCCCGCGTCCCGAGAGCCTGGCCGATACTGTGAGCAAGGCTTTCAGCCGGTTGGAATTTCGGGAAACGCGCCGTCATCCCGGGCGACTGCAAGGAGACCCGGGATCCATTCCGGAACCTCACTCGCAAGAGCAGGATGCGAAAAAGTGGGAACCGGTTTTTCGCATTGATCCTGCTCTCACTCTTTGACGAGAGACGGATTCAGACTTCAGACGGGATCACTCCGTGATTCCGTCTGAAGTCATCCGGCTCTGGCGCTCCGGAATGGATCCCGGATCGGCGCCGCTGACGCGGCTTGTCCGGGATGACGGCGCGTTTTTCCGTGATGTTCAAGCTTTGGACAATAGCGGTATCGTTGTCGGCCAGCCTCTCAAGATGAGGGCTCACATGCCCTAGCGGGCACTGAGAGCCCGTGCGACCTTTCAGGGATTTTCGGGGGCACGGCCGTTCCGGCCGGCACAGCCCGAAAGCCAACTTGCCCGGAAGCCGCCCTGCCCTCCAGCCGCCCTGCCCTATCAGTCGAGCTGCCCTCCAGCCGCCCTGCCCCGTCAATCGGCTTGCCTCTTCAATCGACTTGCCGGCGCGGGTTGAGCACGTCGCGCAGATGGTCGCCGATCAGGTTGATCGCGACCACGGTCGCGAGCAAAGCGAGGCCGGGATAGAAGCTGATCCAGAACTTGCCCGAGAGCATGTACTGGTAGCCATTGGCGATCAGCATGCCGAGACTCGGCTCGGTCACGGGCACGCCGAGACCGAGAAAGGAGAGCGTCGCCTCCAGCGCGATGGCGCGCGCGATCTGCACGGTGGCGATCACCATCAATGGCGGCAGGCAGTTGGGCAGGAGATGGCGCCACAGGATGCGCATCGGCCGCGCGCCCATGGCGCGGGCCGCCTCGATATACTCCTTGCGGCTTTCGATCAGCGCGCTGGCGCGGGCGGTGCGGGCATAGGTCGCCCATTCCACGATGACGAGCGCGAGCACGACATTGGCGATGCCCTTGCCGAGGAAGGCGAGGATCATCAGCGCGATCAGGATGGTCGGAAAGGAAAGCTGCAGGTCGACCAGCCGCATCAGCGCGGTCTCGATGCGCCCGCCGGCATAGGCGGCAAACAGGCCAAGCGTGGTGCCCACCGCTGCCGCCAGCAGGGCCGATGCGATGCCGACGAACAGCGAGATCCGCAGGCCGTAGAGAATGGCCGAGAGCATGTCGCGGCCCTGGTCGTCGCTGCCCAGCCAAAAGGTCATGCCCGTGCCCGAAACCGCGCCCGGCGGCAGGCGCCCGTCCAGGATGTCGAGCTGCATCAGGTCGTAAGGGTTCTGCGGCGAGATCCAGGGCGCCAGCAATGCGGCCAGCACGATCGCCGCAAAGGCGACGAGGCCTGCCATGGCGAGATGCGAGGAGGCGAAGGCGCGCAGGAAGCGGCGCAGCGGCGTCGCGCGCGGTGGGCTCGCAATCTCTGCGCTTGAGGCCGGCGCGCTCATCGGCCGATCCTCACGCGCGGATCGAGCGCCGTGTAGAGGCAGTCGACCAGCAGGTTGATGATCACGAACATCAGCACGATGATCATGAGATAGGCCACGATCATCGGCCGATCCAGCACATGGATGCTGTCGATGATCAGCTTGCCCATGCCGGGCCAGGCGAAGATCGTCTCCGTGACCACGGAGAAGGCGATCACCGAGCCGAATTCGAGCCCGATGATGGTGACAACCGGGATCATGATGTTCTTCAAAAGGTGCCGGAAGATGACCTTGCCCTCGGGCAGGCCCTTGGCGCGCGCCGTGCGGATGAAGTCCTGGGGCACGACCTCGCGGGTCTCGGCCCGCACCAGCCGCATCACCAGCGAGATCTTGAACAGCGCCAGGTTGAGCGCCGGCAGCACGAGATGCTGCAGGCCGTCGAGCGTCAGGAAGGACCAGCCGATGCCGAGGAACACCCTGGTCTCGCCACGCCCGCCCGAGGGCAGCCAGCCGAGCTGCACCGCAAAGACCATGATCAGCAGCAGGCCGACCCAGAAGCCCGGCAGGGAGAAGCCAAGGATCGAGCCGGTCATCAGCACGCGCGCCAGCGGCGCGTTGGGCTTGAGGCCGGCATAGAGACCCAGCGGAATGCCGATGAAGGTCGCCAGCAGCATGGCGCAGACGGCGAGTTCGAGCGTCGCCGGCATGCGCTGCAGGATGATCTTCAGGGCAGGCTCGTTATAGACGAAGCTGCGGCCGAGATCGCCATGCAGCGCCCCGTTCAGGAAGGACAGATACTGTGCCCAGAGCGGGCGATCGAGCCCGAAGGCGGCGATCGCGCGCAGCCGCTCGGCCTGGTCGGCATCGGGCGAGATCAGCACCGCGACAGGGTCGCCGATGACGCTGATGCCGATGAAGACGATCACCGTCATCGCCAGCATGACGAACCCGGCCTGGAGCAGGCGCTGAAGGAACCATCCGGCCATCATTCCCCCGCTACCTGCCGAGCTTCGAGCCGGCGCCTTCGCGGTCGAAGCACGCGGCGACGCTGCGGCTCAGCTCGCTTTTCCTGATGCGCTGCGTCGGCGTCTTCGGGAATTCGTCGATGCCCTCGATATAGCGCGGAATCTGGAAATAGGGCAGCCGCTCCTCGCACCAGGCGGCGAGGCCGGCCGGGTCGAGTGCGCGGCCAGGCGCAGGCCGGATGAAGAGCTTGAGGTCGTCATCGCCCATCTCGCTGGGCACGCCGATCAGCGCGCATTCCTCGATCTCGTCATGGGTCAGGACGACGCGCTCGACCTCCCAGGCCGAGATGTTGACGCCGCGCCGCCTGACGCTGTCCTTCTTGCGCCCGCAGTAGAACAGGAAGCCGTCCTCGTCGCGGCGGGCGAGGTCGCCGGTCGAGAACCAGCCATCCCTGACGAGCGCCGCACCCGCCTCCTCCATGCGGAAATAGCCCTTGAAGGCGAGGCCGGGCTCGCGCGGCAACACCACGATCTCGCCGGGCTCGCCGACCGCGACCTCGGCGCCCGCCTCGTCGAGCAGGCGCACCTCATAGAAGGGCAAGGGCCTGCCGCAGGAGCCGAGCCGGCCCTCCGGGTTGATCGTGACGAAGGTCGTCATCTCCGAGAGGCCGTAGCCCTCATAGAGCGAGACGCCGAAGCGCTCCTCGAAAGCGCGCCAGACATCGAGCGGGCAGCCGCCGCCCCAGGCCATCCGGACCTTGTGCTCGCGGTCGCGTGGGCTTGCCGGCTGCTTCAGCAGCAGCGGCAGCACGCCGCCGAGATAATGGATATGGGTGACGTCGTAGCGGCGCACCTGCTCCCAGAATTGCGAGGCGCTGAACTTCTCGACCATGGCGAGCGTGATCGGCTGCATCAGCGCCGCGATCAGCACCGCGACGCCGGCGCCGTGATGCAGCGGCTCCCAGAGCAGGAAGACGTCGCCCGCGCCCGCCCCGGTCAGGGCAAGCGTGCCCATCGGGCCGGCGCGCAGGCTGCGGTCGGTCTTGAGCACGCCCTTCGGTTCGCCGGTGGTGCCGGAGCTGGGGGTGATCGCGATGATGTCGTCGGCCGCGACCGTGACCGGCGGCGGCAAGGGGCTGCCGCGCTCGAGCAGGCTGGCGAGGCTGCCCTCGCCATCGCCGCCGCGCCAGAACACCGCAAGCCCCGGCAACCGCGCGAGGACCGGCGCGAGCGGCTCGGCATAGGCCGCATCCGCGATCAGCGCATGCGGCTCGAAGCGGTCGAAGACGAAATCGAGCGCCGCACCCTTGAGATGGGTGTTGACGGGAATGCGCAGGAGCCCGGCCTTGGCCAGCGCGAAGATGACGATGATGTGCTCGGGATGGCTCGGCAGCATCACCGCGACGCGGTCGCCCTGCTTCAGCCCGGTTGCGAGCAGCGCATTGGCGAGGCGGTTGATGGCGGCGTCGAGCCGGCCGATCGTCCAGCTCTCCTGCCCGAAGCGGCAATAGACATGATCCGGATCGCTGGCGGCGCGCCGGTCCCAGAGCTGGCTGATGGTGATCTCGTCTGTCTGCATGTCTTGCGTCTGCATCTCTCGAATCTGCATGAGGCGGCCCGCGCGGTCATTATCGATATACAATAACTATAATTGAATATTGATATTCGCTTGCGCCGCTGTCAAGCGGCCGGCCGCCCCAGTCGCGGTTGACAGGCCGCCGCACCATTCATAATAATGATTATTATATAGCAATATCTACGGAGCAAGCGCCATGGCCGATATCGAGCGCGAGCGGCGCGGCAGCGTCGCCATCGTCGCGATCAATCGCCCCGCCAAGCGCAATGCCCTGAACGCCGCGGCCTGGCAGGCGCTCGGGGACAGCTTCGTCGCGTTGCGCTCCGATCCCGCGATCCGCGCCATCATCCTGACCGGGCGGGGCGGCGCCTTCTGCGCCGGCGACGAGATCGGCGCCTTTGCCGCGGTTCGCGATGATCCCCCGGCGCGACAGGCCTATTGGGATGCGATCATGGCCTGCTATGCCGCCGTCTCCGCCTCATCGGTGCCGGTGATCGCGGCGGTCAGCGGGCCTTGCGTCGGCGGCGGCTGCACGCTGGCGCTGCGGGCCGATTTCCGGGTCGCCGACGCGACCGCCCGCTTCGGTGTGCCGCCGGCCAAGCTCGGGCTGGTCTACCCGGCCGACTCGACCCAGCTTCTCGCCGCCACTGCCGGCGTCAGTATGGCCAGGCGCATGCTCTATACCGGCGAGCTCATCGATGCGCGCGCAGCCCTCGCCTGCGGCCTGGTCTCGGAGGTGGTCGAGGGCGATGTCGTCGAGGCGGCGCTGCGCCTGGCCGAGCCGATGATCGCCAATGCGCCGATCTCGATCCGAGCCGCCAAGCTCGCCTGCGATGCGATGCTGCAGGGAAGGCTTCCCGAAGTCGCAGCCGAGATCGCCGCCCTCTCCGACCTGGCCGACCGCAGCGCCGATTACCGCGAGGGCTCGCTCGCCTTCGCGCAGAAGCGCAAGCCGGTTTTTACGGGCAGCTGAGGGGGCGCAGTGAGCTCACCATTTAGCCGAGCGCGACGCCAACCGGACAGGTCACGGCGCATGACGGCAGGGCTCGGGGAACCCTCTCCTGTAAGGAGAGGGCAGGGTGAGGTGTCGGCCGCTTTCCGCATAAGGCTCGTGTGCGCTGCGGTGAGGTCTGCACCTCGCTGGTCCAGGGGCCGACACCTCACCCCTGCCCCTCTCACTGATCTCGGGCATGCCCGAGATCAGCACTCAAAGTGTCGAAGTCGGGTAAACCCGACTTCGATGCAGGAGAAGGGTTCCCCGCGCCGACTAGACTTCGGGCCGCGCTCTTCCCTTCTCCCCTCGCGGGAGAAGGTGGCTCGGCGAAGCCGAGACGGATGAGGGGGCGCCGTGAGCTCACCATTTAGCCGAACGCGACGCCAACCTGACAGGGCACGGCGCATGACGTCAGGGCTCGGGGAACCCTCTCCTGTAAGGAGAGGGCAGGGTGAGGTGTCGGCCGCTTTCCGCATGAGGCTCGTGTGCGCTGCGGTGAGGTCTGCACCTCGCTGGTCCAGGGGCCGACACCTCATCCCTGCCCTTCTCACTGATCTCGGGCATGCCCGAGATCAGCACTCAAAGTGTCGAAGTCGGGTAGACCCGACTTCGATGCAGGAGAAGGGTTCCCCGCGTTGGCTGGACTTCGGGCTGCGCGTCATTCCGGACGCAGCGGAGCGCAGACCCGGGATGACGGCGCGGTTGTCGCTGGGGGGCTAGGCCTTTGAGGGCTGGAATTTCTAGACGGGCGCTGAGCCCTGCGGATCAGAAGGACGACGCCATGCCCGCCATCACCGTGCCCGACGACGCCAATGTCTTTTCCGCCCTGGTCGCCCCAGTGCGCGACACCGGGCGCGTCTTCATGGACAACGCCGACGGGCGCGTCATCCGCTTTGGCGAGGTGGCCAGCATCACCGCCCGCTATGCCGGCCTGCTGACGCGCGAGGGGGTCGGCAAGGGCGATTTCGTCGCCGGCATCCTCGAGAAATCGCCCGAGGCCGTGCTGCTCTATCTCGCGGCCTGCCGGCTCGGCGCGGTCTATGTGCCCGTGCATATCGGCCTGACCGATGCCGAGATCAGCCATATCCTGCGCGATGCCAGGCCAAAGCTCGTGGTCTGCGACCCCGCGCGGGCGAGCGTCGTCAGCGCCGCCGGCTGCAAGGCCCTCACCCTCGATGCCGGCGGGATCGGCACGCTGATTGACCGCAGCGAAACCTTGCCGGCCGAGCACGCGCTGGAGAGCGTCGCGCCCTCCGACCCCAATGCCATGGTCTACACCTCCGGCACGACCGGGCGGCCGAAGGGCGCGCTGCTCTCGGCAGGCTCCGTGATCTGGAATGCGCGTTCGCTCGCCGCCTGCTGGGGCATAACCGAGGCCGATACGCTGCTTCACGCCAATCCGATGGCCTATGGCCTGTTCGGCACGACGACGCCGGCGCTGGCGGGCGGGGCTGCGATGATCCTGCTGCCGAAATTCGAGGCTGAAAGCGTGCTGGCGGCGCTGCCGCGCGCGACGATCTTTGCGGGCGTGCCGACCTATTATGCCCGGCTGATGGCCGATCCACGCTTCGACCGGGCGCTCTGTGCCGCGATGCGCCTGTTCGTGACCGGCTCGGCGCCGATGCGGCCGGACGCCTTCGCGGCCTTCACCGAGCGCAGCGGCCATCGCCTGCTCGACCGCTACGGCCTGACCGAAGTGCTGATCGCGACCTCGAACCGCCCCGACGACAGCCGCCGGCCCGACACCTCGGGCCTCGTCCTGCCGGGCTCGACGATCCGCATCGTCGACGAGCAAGGCCAGCCCGTGCCGGCCGAGACCGTCGGCATGATCGAACTGCGCCAGCCCTACCCGTTCCTCGGCTATTGGCAGGACCCGGAGAAGACGGCGCAGGCTTTCCGGGACGGCTGGTTTCGCACCGGCGATTTCGGCCGGCTCGATGAGCAGGGCTATGTCAGCGTGCTCGGGCGCGGCGCCGATCTGATCATCTCGGGCGGGCTCAATGTCTATCCCCGCGAGGTCGAGGCCGCCGTCAATGCGCTCGATGGCGTCATCGAGAGCGCCGTCATCGGCGTGCCCCATGCCGATTTCGGCGAGGCGGTGCTGGCGGTGGTGCAGCTTGCGAGCGGGACGAAGGGTTTCGATACCGCCGCCGCGATCGCCGCGCTCAAGCGCTCGCTTGCCGGATACAAGGTGCCCAAGCGCATCGAGCTGGTCGCGGAGATGCCGCGCAACACGCTCGGGAAGATCCAGAAAAACCTGCTCAAGCAGCGCTTTGAGGGCGCATTCAAGGGCTGAACCGCCGGGTTTTAGCAGGCGCACAAAGATGCTAGTCCAAGCGTTGAGAGCCTTGCTCTTGCGAAAAACCGGTAGCCACTTTTTCGCGCAAGGCTCTTGCCCTGCCCCTCATCGACAGGAAAGCAAGAAGGCGCAATGCCGGACGCCACGACCAGACCAAGCCCGCCCCTGTCGCCGAAGGAGGCCAACGTCGCCCCAGGCGAGATCGACGAGCGCCTCTTCGTCGCCTCGGTCGGCAAGGCGATGAAGGTGCTGGAGACCTTCGACAAGACCACGGCGACCTTGAGCCTGTCGGACATCGCCATCCGCACCGGGCTTGGCCGCAGCGCCTCGCAGCGCTTCATCTACACGCTCGAACGGCTCGGCTATCTCGACCGCGACGAGCAGACCAAGCGCTATACGCTCGCCAAAAAGGTGTTCCGCTTCGCCCAGAGCGCGGTCTCCTCGAACCTGGCGCTCGACGCCGCCTATCCCGCCATGCGCGAACTGGCGGAGCGCACGCGCGAGACGATCTCCTGGGTCGAGGTCGACCGCGCCGACATCGTCATCATCGCCACGATTCCCAGCACCCATATCTCCTCGATCAACCTGCCGGTCGGCACCCGCTTCCCGGCGCTGTCCTCCTCGTCGGGCCAGGTGCTGCTCGGCCATTCCGCCCCGGCCCATATCGAGAAGGTCTGGAACGCCTCGCATGACTCGGTGCCGTCGCGCACGCAGGCCCGGACCGCAGCCGAGATGATGCGGCTGCTCGAGGCGGTGAAGGCCGCGGGCTTCGCCGTGACCGAGAAGAACATGGAGCAGGGCTCGATCTCGGTCTCGGCCGCCGTGCATGACCGGGCCGGCCGAGCCGTCGGCGCAATCAATCTCTCGACCCTGACGACGCGCTTCGAGCGCCAGGCCGCCATCGCCCAGCTCGCCCCGCTGGTGGCCGCAGCCGCAGCCCGCGCGACCGAGACGCTGATCTCCTGAGGGCTTGCGGGCGCTTGCCATCACCCGCGCCGTCATCCCGGACAAGCAGCGAAGCCGCGCCGATCCGGGATCCATGCCTGAGCCTGACCAGGCAGCGCTCCGGCATGGGTCCCGGGTCTCCGCGGAGTTTATCCTTGGGCCGATCGAAGATCGGACCCGGGGGCTCCGCCCGGGACGACGGAGCACGAGATGGTCGGGCTCTCCCCTCGCGGGCGAGATGAAGCGAAGTGCCGGATGAAGCGCGCGGGGAACCCTCTCCTGTAAGGAGAGGGCAGGGTGAGGTGTCGGCCGTTATCCAGAGGGGACGAGCCCTCATCGCCGCGCGCGGTTGGCTTTGCGCTGTACTAGTCGAGGGGCCGACACCTCACCCCTGCCCTTCTCACTGAACTCGGGCCTGCCCGAGTTCAGCATTCAAAGTGTCGAAGTCGGCAACAGCCGACTTCGATGCGGGAGAAGGGTTCCCCGCGCCCTTCATTCGGCACCTCGCTTCATTTCGCCCGCGCGGGAGAGCCCCCTCCCCCAGCCCCTACCTTGACAGCCCACAGAAATTGTCTTCAAATATTAGTTATTGACATACAATAATAAAGGGGATGGCCATGGCTTCTTCTCTGACGCTGCGGATGCCGCGCCTTGCCGGCGCGTTCGCCGTTTCTCTCGGCATCGCTGCACTCGGCGCCGTTCCGGCCCAGGCGGAGAAGCTGACCATCGGGCTTGGCGGCTCCGTCAATTCGCTCGATCCGCATTTCTACTCGACCACGCCCAACAACCTCGTCGCCTTCCACATCTTCGACCGGCTGGTCGACCGCCTGGCCGATGGCAAGCTCGCGCCGGGGCTGGCGACGGCCTGGCGCGCGGTCTCGCCGACGGTCTGGGAGTTCACCCTGCGCGAGGGCGTGACCTGGCATGACGGCAAGCCGTTCACCGCCGATGATGTCGCCTTCACGCTGAAGCGGGCGCTCGACGTGCCCAATAATCTCGGCGGCTTTGCCGGCATCATCCGGCCGATCACCGGTGTCGAGGTCGCGGGCCCGCTGCTGATCCGCCTGACCACGGCGACGCCGATCCCCAATCTGCCGAGCGACCTGACGCGGCTTGCCATCGTCTCGCGCCATGCCGGGCAGGACGCGACCACGGCCGATTACAACAGCGGCAAGGCCGCGATCGGCACCGGCCCGTTCAAATTCTCCGCCTATCAGCCGGGCGAGCGCATCGAACTCATCGGCAACGACGCATGGTGGGGCAAGAAGACGGCCTGGACGAGCGTGACGCTGCGGCTGATCCCCAATGTCGCGGTGCGCACCGCGGCCCTTCTGGCGGGCGATATCGACGTCATCGACCAGCCCTCGGCCAGCGACCTGCCGCGCCTGCAATCCTCCGACAAGGTCAAGGTCGCCGAGATCGCCGGCATGCGCGTCAACTATGTCGTGCCGATGATCCAGCCGGCGCCCGACGCGCCCGCGGTGCTGGACAAAAAGGGGGTGAAGATCGAGCCCTCGCCATTGACCAAGCAGAAGGTGCGCGAGGCGCTCTCGCTGGCGATCAACCGCGCCGGCATCACCGAGCGCGTGGTGCTGGGCACGGCGACCCCGACCGGCCAGTGGCTGCCCGCCGGCATCCCCGGCTACGACGCCAAGACGCCGGTCCCGGCCTATGACGTGCAGAAGGCCAAGACTCTCCTGGGAGAGGCCGGCTTCCCCGACGGCTTCCGGCTGACGCTCTCGACCGCCAATGACCGCACGCCCTACAGCGTCGAGGTCGCCCAGGCGCTGGCGCAGATGTGGAGCCGCATCGGCGTCGAGGTCGCGATCGATGCGATGCCCTTCAGCGTCTACTCGACGCGCGGCGCCAAGAGCCAGTTCTCCGCCTATCTCGGCAGCTGGAGCAACAACTCGATGGAGGGCACCGGCCTGCTGCGCGACCTGCTCGCGACCCGCAGCCAGCAGACCGGCTGGGGCCTCTACAACTGGGCGCAATATTCAAACCCCGCGCTGGACGCGCTCACCACCGCGGCGATCAGCGAAGTCGACGAAGCCAAGCGCGACAAGCTGGTGCTGGACGCGGTCAAGCTCGTCTCCAGCGACGTCGCGATCATCCCGCTCTATCATTTCAAGAACATCTGGGCGACGCGCGCCACGCTGCGCTACGACCCCAGGATTGATGAATTGACGCTGGCGACGGATGTGCACAAGGCGGGGAAGTGAGGGGGGCTGAGGAGGGCTGAAAAACGGCCCTCCCTGTCATTCGCCTTGCGAGCGACGCAGTATCTCGGGACCGCCGCGTGCTCGACGACGTGTCGTGGCGCGCACGCAAAGCGCTGCATCAAATGCGGCGCAGGGGGGCCGCTGCCTCTAAACGATCCGCAACCGTGATGAGGTAATCGAGGACGGCGAGTTCATCGTCGTGCCGCGCGGCATCGAGCGCTGCCCGACCGCGCTGGGCAAGCCCTGCGAGGTCGTCCGCTCGAGAAGACACGACCGGCCGCGACCTCCGGACCGGAGATGGAGAACCAAGTTTCGGTCGATTCCGCCCGGGCGCGGTTTTCGCGGATGTTGCCCAACAGCGTCGGGCCGAGGAACGCTGTCGCCACACAGGTCTTCACTCCAGACCACACAGACACAAGGGGCCAGGACTGAGCGGCAGCTGCGCGACCAGTCGCTTCACCTGAACGGTACATGTTCGGGTGAAGCGACTGGCAGATATGCTAGAGGATAAATTCTAGTGCGTTGTATACCCGGTGATGGTTCAAAAACTCTCCTCCTGGGCGAGTTGCGAAGCAAGTACGCACCCCGAGCGCAGGACAGGATCAACATCCCGTGAATTCCGCGTGGCGCAGTTATCAAGAGAATTCAGCTAAACTCTTCCGCTCAATGGGCTTTTTGGCAGAGGTCGAGGCTGAAGTGCCGGGCGCACGAGCGCGCCATAGAATCGATGTTGCTACTCGGTTTACGATCGCTGGTGTCTCGGTCCTTTGGATCGTCGAGTGCAAGCATTGGAAGTCAGCGGTTGGCAAAGAACAAGTGATGACGCTGGCGCAAATAGCGCAGGACGTCGGCGCTGACCGCGCATTTCTGCTGTCCGAAAGCGGGTTCCAGTCCGGCGCGATTTCGGCATCCCAGCATTCGAACGTCACCTTGACGAGCCTGAGCGACCTGTCCGCGTCTGCCAGCGACCACATCTGCACCCGTCAGTTGCAAGTTCTCCTCGGCGTCAAGGACGCCCTTGAAAAAAGGCTTCGCGATCATCTCTACGACGCCCAAGGCCGTTTCCCGTCTGTCGCCGTCACCGATATGGGGGAGCTGACCAACCTGCTGGCCGCTTGCCTGGACACTGATATGGCCATCAAGAAGGCCATGGTCGGCAATCTCCCGATTACGGTCAGCGACTTTCTAAGTCGCGAGCCAAACTCGATGTTTTCTGCTACTCCACAGCTCATCACTCATTTGGAGACACTCGTTGAGCAGGTCGCAGGTCGGGCCGACGCTTTAGACGCGCAGGTTCAGACCGGCAGGGACGAGGCTTTCTCCGGCGCTGACAAGTTGGTGGCTGAGATCGGAGAACTCATCAAAATCACCGACATGACGATACCTCTCGCCGGCGACCAGGCCGGGCGTGCCGCAATGCTAAGCGAGGGCCTGGAGTCCATGCGTCGGATTGGGAGCATTTCAAACGTCATCGAGCGCCATTTCAGACAGGATCTTCGGCGCCAGCACCGATCTTTGATGCGCTTACTCTACGATGGGGTCTACTTGGTGCTCGCCACGCCGCATGTCGAGACCAACGCTTGGAATGCAGTCGCTAGCCGAACCGCCAGCCAGGTGAAGGCATTTGCCGACGCCGTCCAAGCCGCCCGGCATAGCACCTAGGAACGGTATTCTATTAGAACTAAGCTGGGAGAACCACACTCTCCTGCCGGATCGGCGCGCGCTACCGATCCGGGAGAAGCGCGTCGTCAAACGGCTGACAAGGTCGGCGTGCTTGAGCCGCGCTCCACCTAGCGGCCCGGCAGATCGCTTTCTATGAACCTTGGACCACTGGCGAGAATGATCCAGGAAGGAGAACCTGAGGGCCGGCCCCGCCCGCCGTCGCCATTTTTGTTGTCCCTAAGGCGCCAATAGGCCGAGGACCACTCTATAGCGTATGCAAAACTGGCTTTGGTAGTCCACGGGCTTTTGCCCAATGCCGCTTACATCAACAGGCATAAGCTTCTATCGAGCACCCGAGTTGTCGAGCCACATTGAGCATGGCAGTAGGACCACGATGGCACTGCACAAAGACGAAATCCTGGACGCCGTGGCGCGGTTTGGAAGCGTGGCCCAGTTCGTAGGCTTTCGACCCGAGGGCCACGGGCTCGTACAGACTTACTCCCGCGTCGCCGGATTCCCTGACAACGCGAAGTTCGCAAATGCCGGTGAAGCCACTGCAGCGCTCTTGAGAGCGTCGCCTGACCGCAAAGTGAACGTGCGCAGCTATGTGCCCGATGGCATTCGAAGCAGGGAATTTATCTACGGCCTCGAAAGCGTAGAGGCAGTCCTCGAGGCGCTCAACCGTCTGGCTGGAGAAGGCCTGCATACGATCGTCAACGAAACGATCGATGTTACTGACGGCGGAGTATCGGGTGTGGTGCAGGACGGGACCGTTGAATTTGCTCCCGACGATACGCCCCGCTGCGTGGAGAAACCTGGAGTTGCCTCTCTTCCCCTTCGGCTCGCCCTCTCCCTATTCGATACTGTTTATGGCTTCGAGCCGGAGTGGCAATTGTCTCCTGGCGTTCGTCTGGAGTTTAGCCTTCACCCAAAGCCGCGAGGGCATCAGCAATGCCATACGATCATATGGGAGCGCGAAGAGAACGTTCGCAGTTCGCCTATGGCGCGGCCGGTTTGGCCCAATAGGTTCAGTAGGCACATCGGCGACAAGGCCTATGGTCTGCTGATTGCACACCTCCTCGGTTTACCAGTACCGAAAACGCTAGTGATCGGTCGTAGGGTGGCTCCCTTTTCGTTTGGACAACAGACAGGATCCCGTGAAGTGTGGACCAGAACTTGCCCACGCGAACCGCAGCCCGGGCTCTTTACGACCGTCAAGGGATGGGTGGACCCATTTCGCCTCTTGGCGTCGGAAGACCCTAATCATTCCTCAATAGCATCGGTTCTGTGCCAAGCGGCTGTTCGCGCACGTTATTCCGGTGCGGCTGTCACTGGCCAGAGCAGCCAGTTGCTGATTGAAGGGCGCCGGGGAGAAGGGGACCGCTTTATGCTGGGGCTGGACGGCCCCGAGGACCTTCCTGCCGCCATTGTCGACAGTGTCCATGCCGCAAACGAGCAAATTGTCGGGCAACTGGGACCCGTCCGTTTTGAGTGGGTCCACGACGGCGAGCGCTTATGGATTGTGCAGCTTCATTGCGGTGCCACCGCTACTATGAAGGACGTAATTGTTCCAGGCGAGCCTACCGACTGGGTAGACTTCAACGTTTCCGAGGGTCTCAACCAGCTACGCGTGCTCTTGTCGGGACTTCAGGATGGAGTCGGCATTAGGGTGATTGGCGAAGTTGGCCTTACGAGCCATATCGCCGACCTTTTGCGGAAATCAGGTAGGCCTTCGATCGTCAGCCGGGCTGCCTAGTAGCCCTTGCGACTGCGATGCCAAAACCTTGCTCCTCAAATCGGCTTCCACATGCTCTGAGGGTTGTCGGAAGCGAGCCTTCCATAAAACTCTAGTGCGTAACGGTCCGTCATTCCGGCCACAAAGTCACATACGATACGCATACTCCGCGGCTTATCGTCTTTGGCGGCCTCATACCTCGTCCTAACGTCGACTGGCATCAAAAGAGAACCGTTTGGCTTATGGGCCAACGCGACGAAGATGCTTTTTACCACCTCAAAGCCACGGTATTCAGCCAACTTCACCCGCGATGAGTAGATTGTCGTAAGACGAGTGTACCACTTGAGAACCTCGACCTTTTTCTGCTGATCGTCGGAGAGCCTCGGCTTCGACATCATGGGGAACTCTTCATCAAGCTCCACGTCGACCGCCAATATCGCCTCATGGACAAGATCCGACGACAGCCTCGTCCTAAGCCTCGACGAGTTCGCTAGGTTCTGGGAGCTTTGATACCACTCGACATAGCGATTGGAAGTGGCGCGCGCGCCCCTTTTCGGGGGGGGAGGTTCAAAAATGTCCTGGAACACGGCCATAACTTCCGCGCGTGAGAACGGGCGCTTGAGTTCCTCGCCAACTTTTTCCGCCACCTGGGACAACAGACTGTCGGGAGACGCCAGTATCTCGGCGGGAGTCAAAAATCCCGCCTTAAGGCAGTCCTCAAGGTCATATGTCGAGTAAGCGATATCATCTGCGAGATCCATGATCGCGCATTCGAGCGCCTTAAACTTGCCGGGGCGAAAATCAGCTTCGCCTGTGACCGCATTTTTGATCTTTTTGACGAGTGCGGCTTCGCTCTCATAGTAACCTTTGGCGACTTTTGAACCTTTCGCACGTTTCGTCGGTATGACCTCATCGTATTTCAGGATGGCGGCGAGCGTTCGCAAAGTAAGGTTCAGGCCATAGCAATTGTCGTTTTTGTCGAAAACCTTGCGCTCCAGGCGGCTGACAATGCGCAACGTTTGGGCATTCCCTTCAAACCCGCCATAGCCCAACATCATTCGATCGAGTGCACGCTCACCGTTATGGCCAAAGGGTGGGTGTCCCAAATCGTGAATTAGCGATGCGGCGGCCACCAAGCGTGGATTGATGTGGTTCTGCGTCTGCTTGAAGAAGTCATGGACGTGATTTAGCCGCTCCACGATGCCTTCGGCAATCTGAGCAACTTCCAGGCTGTGCGTCAGGCGGCTTCGGAAAAAATCGCTTTCATGTCCAGGAAAGACCTGCGTCTTTCCTTGCAGGCGCCGAAAGCTCGCTGAGTGGACAATGCGTCCATAGTCGCGGGAATAGGCAGATCGCCACGGGTCTTCGCCTGACCCGTCCTCGTATTCGCGCTTTCGATCGTCGTCAGAATAGACGGATCGCGTCACCGGCCGGCCGCACGCTCTTTTCGCTTCTGCGCCTCGGAAGCTGCTTTCGTAGGAGCGTTCTTGACCTTCTTCGCCTCGCGCTGCGCACGCAACTTCAGGGCTTCGCGATACGTGCCAGACTGCTTCTCAGCCATTTTAAAGGCTTCAAGAACCGCTGCGTATGCCATTTTAGTCTCCCGAGTCACTAACCACGATATGAATCAAAGGCGGCGAATTTAGCAATGGCTAGCCAACGGTTCGCAGAATTAAATCTGCATGACGTTAATATGCAGGTTGTCGCTGTCATTTTTTGACAGGCACATTTTCGGCGACATGAAAAATGTGGCCCGCGATAGCGTCGGGGGCATTTTAAATTTCACGTCAGCGAGGAGTAGTCCCGCACCTAGATCGGCGCAAATCTAGGTGCTGTCAGCAGATGCATTAGAATGCATAATTCGCAGCAACGCACTGACGGCATCCCTAAAGTCGCTGGATTGCTGGGCAGCGCGCTGAACAGCTCTCAGCCAGCTCGAGTCCAGTCCAGCTAGCTCCTGCGCCAACTCGTCGATTCGGCGGCGAAGCTTGGCGCCGGGCTCGTGCAACCCGTTGATTAACTTAGATAGATGCCCCTGACTAATATTCAGTTTTGCCGCCAGGTCGACCTGAGAAAGACCCTTTTTACGCCCCAGAAAGACAAGACTATCGAGGGGCTTCTCGTCGGGCATTATTCACTTGTCCAGTGCATATTTACGCATATAATATGATAAAAGAGCGCGCTAGCAAGAGGGCTTCTGATGCAAATCATGCATACGCTTGTTGGAGAGCGCTCGCTGGCATTAGAAATGCCGCTGCCGGATGAGTGGATCATGCCGGGTATCCGCTGGGGCCGCTTTGAGGAACTCTTCACCGCAGCGTACTGGCACGGTCAGGCTTGGCAGGCACAGATGCATAACCACTACGGCAGTCTCAAGCTGGGACGTACCCTGGCCGAGGAAGTCGCCGCATGCCTGCTTGGCGGCTATGGAATGAAGGCCGAGATCGGATTGGCTGCGTATCGGACTGTCCGCGATCTCGGGATGCTCCGGTCCGGCGTTGAACCAACGCGTCTCGAACTTATCCTGAGCGAGCCAATAATGGTTCGAGATCGCTTGGTGCGTTATCGTTTTCCGCGGCAGAAGGCTCAGTACCTTGCAGGGTGTATGGACGCCCTCGATCAAATAGATGAAGCCTCACTATCCGACACCCAACTGCGCGAAGCCCTGGTCGGCCTGCCAGGTATTGGTCCGAAGACAGCATCATGGATCGTACGCAACTACCGGCACTCTGACAGCGTGGCGGTATTGGACGTCCATATCATTCGAGCTGGGCAGTTCTTAGGCCTGTTCTCGAAACGCGAAACACCTCAGCGAGACTACCGATCGCTGGAGGCCCGATTTCTACATTTTGCTGAAGCCATCAAGGCACCCGCCTCACTGCTGGATGCGCTGATGTGGCAGCACATGCGGCTTCTGCAATATGCCTAAGCAGCAGGTCGCCCGACGGCGGCCATCCCCACCGCTCGCATCCGTGGATCAGGGCCGAAGATTGCCGGAGCCAAACCGCAGCCGGTGGCTCCGATAGGGCAGAAGCTGAGGCGAAAGGCCGTAGCCGCGAGTTGCAATGTCTGCATCAGCGCTCCAGCGTCTCGCCAAAGCAGCGACTGCGCATGCACATAGGCCGCTTCGGTTTTCGCGGGATCGGCGAGTAGAACGATGAAATCCCCTGTCGCTTGCGGAAGGATAGTCCGCGCTTGTCTGAGAACGTCAGCAGCCAAAACGACCGAATGCAGTCGAAGAAGTTCTATTGTCTGCAGACGCGCATTGAAGCGGAAGATCCGATGGCTGCCCTTCGTCGAAACAATGAGGACTTCAATCGGATGGAGAGCGCCCGCTGAAGGGGCTGTCCGCCAAGATCGGCGAAGGTTTTTTCCCCAGGACTTCCGGTCGCTACAAACGAAATTGACCAAGTTGCAGAGTTCTCTGAAGGGGGCTCTCTCCAGAGTACCGATCGAGCGCCGCGCTTCTAGCACGGAGGCAAAATCGACGATCGGAGGAGGCACGAAATCCCTCAGCTGGAGGCTGTAAGATACAGGCCAAATTTGTTCCGAAAATGCCATCGACATTCCGCGAGGGACAGGGTCTCCAGCGCACATCATGCCACTACTCAGTAGGCGCCCAAGCCGATAGCTTCCATAGTTCGGTAGTGTTTTCGGCAACCTCCACACTCACCGCAAGCAAAATCCGAGCGGTGACACGAGTGCGCCCAGCCAATAATCTCTCCTGGGACCTTCGAGGTCCGGATGAGTTCTTCTGCCGTCAGCTCGATCGCCGGCGCGAAAAGACACAATCCTCCCTCCTGAAACTTCAAAAGTTGGTCCAGCCGATCAATGAACCCGGGCTGACCGTCCACATGCTGCCCGTCGGTCTTGAGGGTACCCAACATCAAATGGGTCACTCCGTGGGCGAGAGTTGCCATTGCCGCCAGCGTAACTAGCATCTGGTTTCGGAACGGCCACCATTCTCGAAGCGGGGCGACTTCGATTGCCGGTCGACCTGCCATATCTCCGCTGCCCAATGCGGAAAGGTCAGCTCGGACTACGATGTGCTGGATATCCAGTTCGCAGCAAACCGCTGCGGCCGCTCTGATCTCGGCCGGAGCAGGGAGCTGTCCGTAATCTACAGTGACGGCGATAGTCGGTCGCTTCCAGTATGCGATAGCGATCGAGTCCATGCCTCCAGACAGGAGAAGCGCCGCCTTCATGCTCGCCATGCCAAGTGATGAATGGCCGTCGTAAAATCCGCATGCACAATGCAGCCTGTGCCGATTACCATCTTGAGGTCTTCATAGGCCACAGTCTGGGCAAATCCATAAACCGGTTTCCCAAGGGCTCGGGCATATCCCACTTCGAAGAGTGTGCCACTATCCAAACCTTCGAGCACCGCGAATACGACATCACAACGCTCCAGAGCAGCAATGTCAGCTGGAGCGACTTCGCCTGCAGGCCCAGGCCCGATGTCATGAAAGGGCGAGAAAACCGTCATGCCGACATCGCTTAAGCAGTGCTTTGCTTCTTCAATCAACCAGCGTTGAGACATGCTGAAAAACGGTCCTGCGAGATAGACCTCGCCGGGTTGCGCTACGAGCTCAATGCGTGAAGAAGCTTCCAACTGCTGCGGCGAGCGTGATGGAAGCGCCCTTGTTCCGACATAGTCGGAGACCGCTAGCGAGGCCAAGTTTGCAGCCTCAGCGGCGATCCTACCCTCGACACCCCAGCAAGCAGCAAACGTTGCAGCAAAGACGTCGCCACTTCCTATGGTGAAGGCGCCATCCGAGCGATAAGCCGGCACTGTTTCGACGGCACCGTCACGGTGGACGATCGTCGCTCCTTCTGCCCCACATTTCACGACCACGACTTCCGCTTTTTCCGCTGAAATGATCGACTGAGCAGCGGCTATAATGTTTTCGGCGCGGCCCATCGCCAGGATCTCGCTTCGATTAGCGACCACAGCCAAGCGCTCGGCCCGGCTCCCATTGGCGCTAAATTGTTCGGGAGAGAAGGCGGATTGCGGATCGTAAACACATGTGTTTGCAGACACCCTCGCGGTGCCCTCTAGCATCCCAAAGCGAAGCACGGTTTTCCCTTCGACCAGAAGCGGAGGGAGTGCGCTGATCTGCACCAAAGCAGGCCTGATCACCGGAACCGATAACGGATGCACATAGTCGAACGTGATCCTTTGCGGCGCTGGCTCGGGAACGAAATCAAACCCGTACATTTGTGCATACGATTGAAAGTGAGCAGCAACTTCCGTGGCAGCATATGTTCGAAGCGTGACGGGAAAAGCCATTTCGGCCACTGCCGCAGCGGCTCGACCTCCAGAGCCATACACTTGATCCCAATATGGCCACGAGCAACGTTCGCGGTACACGCCACCAGCCACGACAAAGTTCGTCACGTCGGCTGCACCTGGACGTCGATCAGCCCCCCAGCAATAGAGAGCACGACAACATCATACTGCACGCCACTGATGAGACATTGGATGAGCTGAGGCATCGACTGGGATGTAATGGCGCCAAGCGTCAAATCCCGCGCTGTTTTCACCAGCAGTCGTTTCGGTGGCCCTGCCTCATACGCCAATCGCAAAACGTCGTTTGGTCGCAGTGTCGCCGCAACAGTTGCGTCGGGAGAATTGATCTTTGTTCGCTCGATAATGTTGCACGGCGTGTCGACACCTCCACCTGCACCGCCACCTGAGCCTGATTTCGAAGGAATAGCCACCGGATGAGCAGCCGGGCGAAGTGGCTTGTCATCTTCATCACTGTTGCCACTGCTAGACATGCGCGCTTCCCCCGACCCACATTCTGCAACACTGAATACACAACCCTACGTTAGTGAAAAGTCCCCCCGCCGCGAATTCCGCGTTAGTTGGGTCATCAAGCTGGCCCCGACGATCTGGCTCAGCCTCGCGGTGATGGACGGCAGGCTCCATCGCCAAGCGTCGCACCAATCCGGCGACAGGCGCATCAGCGGCGCCGGGATGCCGAACCGGGACGACCAGCCACCCTCCCCTTCATCTATGCGGATGAGCCCAGCTCAAGAAGCTCGGCAAGGATGATCAGCGCGGCCGCTTTGCCCTCCCGCCGCTCAAGCGCCGTTTCCGGGGCCTCCATCTCGACGATGCCGGCTGCCGCGGCTTCCAGGCCCATTACGTCATAGCTGGTAAGGCCTTCGTCGTGCCGCCGCCCGGCGCGGCGCGCTTCGGGATTGACGCTTCGCCGACCCGACAGGGTCGTCGGCGATGAAGACGCCAATATCAGCCGGACCACACCGCTCTCAAACTCCCATCAAAATCCCCGGGAAAGCACCTTCACAGGCACTCAAAACCCCGGCCATCGCCATTCCCGAAGCTCTCCCAATCTTCTGCCGAAGGTTGTGAGAAACGCGACATCTTCTGCTTGCAATGGCAGCAGGCCGCCGATCTTACGCGCCGTTCCCCGTCTAATCTCGTCAGGCCAGCGGGCATAGCGTCGATGCGAAGACGGAGCGCCCGATCGTCGATCGCGGCAGATTGCGGAGAGCGGTTTTGAGTGTCGATGACGATGCCGGTCTTGCTGGCGATGCGGGCCGGTCCATCCGGGCCAGCAGGGCGTGCGAGCCCGCCCCGGTCGCGCTGGACGCCTATTTTCGCGATGCCGCAGCAGTGCTGGCGGCGCCGCCGAGCGTCGTCGCGGATGGCGTGCTGGCCGATCTGCTGGCGCGGCATTATGGCCTGTCCGGCGAGATCACGACCTTGTCGTCCGAAGTCGAATGCACGGCCGAGGTCGCGCTTGGCGATGGCCGGCGCTTGATCCTCAAGACCTCGCGGCGGCCCGAGGCGGTCGAAAGCTTCCGTTTCCAGTCGGCCGCGATCGCCACGGTCGCCGGCGCGGCCGGGTTCGTCGCGCCGCTTGTCCTGCCGACCGGCGGCGGCGGGCTGATGTTCGCGCAGGACGGCGTCTGCGGCTATCTGCAGACCCGCCTGGAGGGCACGCCCATGCATCGGGTGGCGCGGTCGCCCGATCTGCTGCGCGATGTCGGCTCCGCGCTCGGACGGCTCGATCTCGCCTTGAGCCGGCGCGAGCTGCCGGCGATGCACCGGCCTGTGCTCTGGCATGTCCGATGCTGGCCGCGCCTGATGGAGCTGCAACGCTATCTGCCGGCCGGGCCGGTCGCCGACGAGGTTGCCCGCTCGATGCGCGACTATGAAGGCGAGATCGCGCCCGCGATCGGCAGCGTGCCCTGGCAGATCGCTCATAACGACCCGAGCCCGTTCAATACGCTGGTGAGCGAGGATGGCATCGCCTTCATCGATTTCGGCGATGGCTGCTGGGGGCCCAGGATCCAGGACCTCGCCATCGCGGCGAGCCATCTGGTGAGCGACCCTGCCCTGCCGCTCGGCGGCGCGGAGCATCTGATTGCCGGCTATGCCGCGGCGCTGCCGCTTTCGACCGATGAAGCGCGATTGCTCGTCGGGCTGATGCGCGCGCGCCAGAGCGCCCTGATCCTGATCAATTACTGGCGCGCGCACCTGTTTCCCGGGAATGCCGACTACATCAAGAAGAACGTCGCCCGGGCCGAACAGGGCCTGGCCATCCTCGCCCCGCTCGACCCCGCCAGGGAGCGGGCAGCCGTCATGGAGGCGGCGGCGATGTCGTAGAGTGCCGTGATTTTGCCTATGCAGGCGTCGTCGGGCGCCTCACACCGGATTGCCCCCGCATTACTGAACAGGTTGAAGCTCATGTCCGTTGATCTCATGCCCAACCGCTACAGGCCGGGTGAGGCCGATATCGCGCCACGCGATGCGGCCCTGATCGCCCGCCGCGACGCGGTGCTCGGCTCGTCCTATCGCCTGCAATATCGCCGGCCGGTTCACTTCGTGCGCGGTGAAGGGATGTGGCTCTACGACCCCGATGGCCGCGCCTATCTCGATTTCTACAATAATGTTCCCTCTCTCGGTCATTGCCACCCCGAGGTGAACGCGGCCATGGCGGCGCAGGCCGGCCGGATCAGCGCGAATACGCGCTATCTCGAACCGCAGCTGGTCGATTACGCCGAGCGGCTCGTCGCGACCTTCCCCGGGGAGCTCGACCGGGTCGTCTTCACCTGCACGGGAAGCGAATCCAACGACCTCGCGCTCCGGATCGCCAGGCTCGTCAGCGGGAATGAGGGCGTGATCGTCTCGTCCTACGCCTATCACGGCACGAGCGCGGCGGTGGCAATGGTCTCGCCCAATCTCGGCGAGGCCGTGCAGCTCAGCCCCTCCGTGCGCATGGTCGAGCTGCCGGGCCCCGCCGGCATCCCGGATGCGCAGGCAGCCGCATTCTTCGAAGCGCAGGTGCGGGCCGCGATCAAGGATCTGAACCGGCGCGGCATCGGCGTTGCGGCTCTGTTGATCGACAGCATCTTTTCCAGCGACGGTGTCTGGGTCGATCCTCCCGGCTTCATCGCCGGCGCGGTCGCGGCGGTGCGCGAGGCCGGCGGTCTTTTCATCGCCGACGAGGTTCAGCCCGGTTTCGGCCGCACCGGCGCGCATATGTGGGGCTTCGAGCGGCATGGCATCGCGCCTGACCTTGCCACGCTTGGCAAGCCCATGGGCAACGGCTTCCCGATCGGCGCGGTCGTCGGGCGCCATGCCGCGATGGACCGTTTCGGCGCCACGGCCCGGTACTCGAATACATTCGCCGGAAATACCGTCGGCATCGCCACCGCCGATGCGGTGTTGACGGTTCTGCAACGAGACCGGATCCCTGAGAACGCGCTCGCCATGGGCGCGCGCCTGAACGCGGGCTTGGAGCAGCTTTCAAGCCGCCAGGCGGGCATCCGGGCCGTGCGCCATGCCGGCCTGTTCTTCGGCATCGATATCGGCCTCGAGGGCATGGCCGCCGCCCAGCGCCGCGCCATGGCCTTGAACGTCGTCAATGCCCTGCGCGATGACGGCGTTCTGATCAGCACCACGGGTGCGAATGAAGACACGCTCAAGGTGCGCCCGCCGCTGATCTGCGAGGCGGCTCATGTCGATCGCTTCCTCCAGGCGCTCCAGGACGCGCTGGGCGCTGCCGCCCCACAGGGGGCTTGAGGCCAGGATCTGCGTCGGGGCGTCGCCGCTGCGCCGATCTCAAGCGCGTTGCCCTTAGAGCCTGGCCTGAAATGAAGCCAATGATTTCAAGGGCTCTGTCTCGATCACCTATGCGCCGTCATCCTGGGCGAAGCGAAGCTTCGTCCCGGGATCCATCGTAGAGTTCCGGAGCCCTACGATGGATCCCGGAGCTGCGCCGCTGACGCGGCTTGTCCAGGATGACGGCGCGGGGGATAATGAGCGATCGGAAGCCATTGATATCGCTTGGTTCATTTCAAGCCAGGCTCTCACCAGGATCATGCAGGGCGTCCGACACTTGCGCAGCCGGTCGAACGCCCTCAGCATCCCACCTCCCCTGGGGTCGGTCGATCAGCGCGGCTCACAGGGATTCGAGGCGGCGATCATGCAGCGCGTGCGCGCTTCACGATCCAGAGAACGTAAGCGCATGGAAACCGCAGTTTCACTCGATTGGCTCGACATCAAGCTGCTCGATCACATCCAGCGAAACGGCCATTGTTCGAATGTCGAGCTGTCGGCTGCCGTGGGCCTCTCGCCCAGCCCCTGCCTCGCCCGGGTGAAACGTCTCTGTGAAGCCGGGGTGATCCGGGGCTACGACGCCAATATCGCATTGGAGAAGCTGGGCAATTTCATCACGGTTTTCAGCGAGATCACCATCAGCGAACACCGGCGCGACAGCTTTCGCCTGTTCGAGGAGGCGGCCGAGACACTGCCGGAGATCACCGAATGCTACAATGTCAGCGGTGGCTGCGATTATATCCTGAAGATCATCGTCGAGAGCATGTCACGATTCAGCGCGATCAGAGATCACATGCTCGAGCTCGATGTCGGCATCATCAAGTTCTCGAACAGGATCGTCCTGAGAAAGCCGTTCGAGACACGGACCGTCCCGCTGCGACATCTGGCGCCGAAGCGCTAGCGCGGTTTTCGATCTGGGCGAAACACAGACCGTCATTGCGAGAAGCGAAGCGACGAAGCAATCCAGGAGGACGTAGAGCTCTGCCGTTTCTGGATTGCTTCGCGGAGCCTGTACTCGGGCTTGCCGAAGGCAAGACCCGGGTGCTCGCAATGACGGTTCAGTCAGATCGAAATCCGCGCTGGATTTCTACTCAGCGGATTGACGGGGCCTCGTCGGGATCACACGGCAGGGCGTTTCCGACGGCGGCATCGTGAGGGATGCCGCCGCCATCAGGACAAGGGATTGAACGGACGCGTTTTTGGCTTCAGAGGCCGAACACCCCTGGCAGACCGCCGATGTCGCGGATCTCGACATAGCCGTAATAGGGGTTTGGCGGCTCATGGCCGCGATTCACCCAGACCTTGTGTTTGATGCCGAGATCATGCGCCGACATCAGGTCGTAACGGAACGAGGAGGAGACGTGGCAGATGTCCTCGGGCCCGCAGCCGAGCTGGTCGAGCATGTATTCGAAGGCCTTGAAGCGCGGCTTGTAGGCGCCGGCCTGCTGCGCCGTGTAGACGGCATGGAAGGGCGCGCCGAGCCTTGCGACATTGTGCGGAATCTGCTCGTCCATCGCGTTGGAGAGGATGACGAGGGGGATCTCCCTGGCCACCTTGGCGAGGCCGGCGGGCACATCCGCGTGCGGGCCCCAGCTCGGGACCTGCTCATAGACCCAGCGCGCATCCTCGGGGCGGAACGCGACGCCGTTGCGACGGCAGGTCTGCTCGAGCGCGTTGTAGACGATCGCCTCGTAGGGCTTCCAGTCACCCATCACCTCATCGAGGCGGTAGGCCGAGAAGTCATCGATGAACTTGCGCATGGCGGGCTCGGCCAGCGTTGCGCCGTAAAGCGCGCGCGCAGCGTCCGCCATCGCGAAATAGATCAGGGTCCCGTGGCAATCGAAGGTGACGTATTTGGGTTTGATGACATCCATCATCGCTGCTCCTGGCTGGCGAAGCGATCAGCCTCGCTTCCGCTGCGATCATAGTGTCCGGCGACCTTGCGGCCGGGCCTGTATCGCGACCATGTCGAGCAGGAATTGCCGCAGATAATTGCCGTCGCAGCAGATCGTTTGCCTGTCCGGACGGGGCTGCGCCGATGGAATGGCGGTGTTCTGGAGTGGTGGGCTTCTGGAGTGGAGGTCTTCTGGCGTGGTAGTCTTGCCGCAATCCCGGCGAGGTCGCTCCGCGCCGGCGGCCTGTCGCAAAGCGCGCCGCCTGGAAGCCTGGCGCGCCGCCCTCGCGCCGGTCGCGCTAGAGCCGTTTCCGATCCAGTTGGATCGTTCAACAGCTCTAGCTCTTTGTTTTAACGCGTTTTCTCCGCGCAAACGCTTCGCGTTTGTCGCGGGGGAACCGGTCTCCACTTCGCTCGAAAAGGCTCTAGTCCCGATCCGGGGCGCCGAGCGGGAAGTAGTGGCGGAAGCGCCGCGCCTCCTCCACCGCGCGGGCAAAGGACGGCCGTTGCAGCAGGCGGGCGCGATAGGCCAGGAGATGGCCGTAATGCGCAGGAATGCGATACGTCCAGTCGGCATAGAACAGCGAAGGCGCGGCGGCGCAGTCGGCCAGCGTGAATGTCTCGCCCACCGCCCAACTGCGCCCCTGCATGCGCTGGTCGAGCCAGGCATAGCTGGTGTCCAGCATCTTGCGCGCTTCCTCGACGCCGTAAGGGTCGCGGCTCCCAGGCGGGCGCAGCGCGTCGTGGACGAATTTGCCCTGGGGCGTCATGACGTAATTGTCGAAGAAGCGGTCGAGCGTGCGCGCCTCGAGGGCGAGGTCGGGATCCGCGGGGATCAGCTTCACCGGCCCTGGATGATGCAGCTCGAGATATTCGATGACGATGGAGGCCTCCAGCACGACGCGGCCATCGTCGCGCAGGATCGGGAAGCGCTTCATCGGCCACAGCGCTGCGAGCTCCTCGCTCACGCCGGGATCCTCCAGCATCCGGTAGGTGAACGGGATCTCGTTTTCGTAGAAGGCGATGAGCGCCTTCTGGCAGTAGGACGAGAACGGATGGGCGAAGAGTTCGAGCGTCATGAGAAAGCCCTCGGTTCGCGCCCCTCGATGACCGCGACCAGGTTGTCGATATGCCAGGTCGTGCCGTGCTCGCGCCCTTGCACCGCCTCGATGCCGCCGGTCAGATAGGAGCCCTGTTCGGTGTGGATCAGCCGGGTTCGGCCACCCTCGCCCCTGAGTTCGAGCGTCAGCAGCGACACCGACAGCTTATCGCCGTTGTGGAACAGGTCGTAGACGAGGATGATCCGCTCGTTCTCGACGATGTCGTGATAGGTCGCCTGGAAATCGGTGGTCATGCCGCTGGGCCAGCGGGCATGGAACCGTTCCTTGCCGCCGACGCGGAAGTCGAAGTCGCGATTCAGGGTTTCGATGTCCGAGGGCGCCCTGAACCATGTGCTCTTGGCCTCGAGGCTGCCATAGGCCGCAAAGACCCGGGCTGGCGCGGCGTTCAGCACGCGCTCGATGGTGAATGTGGCGTTGGTGATGGTCATTTATCCTCCTCTGGAGCGGTTTGGGCCAGATAGGCCTCCAGTTGATCGTATTGCTGTTCCCAGAAGCACTTGCGCTCGGCGATCCAGCCTTCGACCTGCCTCATGGCCTTGAGCTCCAGGCTGCAGGTGCGCACGCGGCCGATCTTCTCGCTCTTCACCAGCCCCGCCTCCTCCAGAACCTTCAGGTGCTGGACCACGGCCGACAGGGTCATCGGCAGGGGCTTGGCGAGCTCGCTGACCGAGGCTGAACCAAGACACAGACGCTCGACCATGGCGCGGCGTCCGGGATCGGACAGGGCCTGGAAGGCGAGGTCGAGCGGCTTGGCTTGATACTGTAGCATCTGCTTAAGTGTTGACCCGAAAAGCACCGGAGTCAACCGGGTTCCTGGACCCATCATGCAGATCGGCGACGTTGATCCGTTTAGCGCGCTCGATCGGGGCCCGATCGATGCGGGGCATCGTCGTATAGACGACGGATTGCATGGCGCATTCCTCTCTCGGCCGAACTGTCGATGTGCTGGGGCTCGCAAGGCCTTGAACGTTGCGAGATCTTGGCTCTCAGGGCCCGTTTGGAAACTCCGCGAAGTCCCGGATGAAGGGCGCGGGGAACCCTTCTCCCGTGTGGGAGAAGGGCAGGGATGAGGGCAGGCCAGATAACCAGATCGCGCAAGCGGCTCCGCATCGCCTCCTGTGCTTTCAGGATGAAGCCGGCACTGCGGCTCAGTCTCGCCCCAACAATCAGCGGCAGGCCCTCATCCCTGCCCTTCTCCCATCCGGGAGAAGGGTTCCCCGCGCCTGTCTCATCCGACACCGCCCGCTGGAAAGCCTGCGATGAACGGAGCTTTTCGATCGAGCGCTCGCGGCGAACCCGACAGTCGTGGGTCAAGCCTGAGAATGACGCTCTACGATGGATCCCTGTGCGGCGGGGCCGCTTATCCGGGATGACGGTGTGCTTCCCTACAAGACGTTTGGCCTTGCGTAGGCATGGTGGCCACGCTGGAACTCTTGCGCGCGACGCGCTATATGACCATCTACATAGTCATGAACGCGTGA
Source organism: Allobosea sp. OK403 (assembly GCF_900113835.1). Classification (GTDB taxonomy): domain Bacteria; phylum Pseudomonadota; class Alphaproteobacteria; order Rhizobiales; family Beijerinckiaceae; genus Allobosea. The sequence continues at coordinate 82,918 of NZ_FOQV01000014.1, forward strand.
GGTGCAGGAGCCTGACATGAACGCGATCAATCTGGCCGATGCCAAGGCCCATCTGAGCGAGCTGGTCGACCGTGTCGAGGCCGGCGCTTCAATCGAGATCACCCGGCGCGGCAAGCCAGTGGCCCGGCTCACCACCGTGGCGAGGCCGCGCAAACCGATCGATGCCGCCCTGCTCGAAGCGCTGACCGCGACCATGCCGGCGCAGCCCCAGAGCGCCGCCGATCTGGTGCGGTCGATGCGGGATGGCGACCGCTACTGATGGTTTATCTGGACACATCGCTGATCGTGGCGGCGCTCTCCAACGAAGCGATGACGCCACGCGTGCAAGCCTGGCTGGCGGAGCAGGATCCGGCGCAGCTTCTTATAAGCGACTGGACCATCACCGAGATGTCCTCGGCCATGGCGATCAAATTGCGGACGCGACAGATCAACCTGGAGCAGCGCGCGGCCGCGCTCGCCATGTTCAACAAGCTCACCACCGAGAGCTTCACCGTGCTCGCCGTGACAAGCGGGCATTTCCGGACTGCAGCGACGTTTGCCGATCAGCATGGGCTGGGGCTTCGCGCTGGCGACGCGCTGCATCTCGCCATCGCATCGGAGCATGGCGCCACCGTGCACACGCTCGACCAGCGGCTCACCGAGGCCGGCCCAACGCTCGGCGTGCCGACGCGATTGCTGGCATGATCCAAGCCCTCACCTGCTTCGCCGACCGTGCCCGGGGCGTCCATGACCAGTGACTGGACCAACGAGCAGAACGACGCGATCGTCGCGGACTATTTCGCGATGCTCGCTGACGATATCGCCGGGCGCCCCTTACAGCAGGCCGCGCGCCGTTCGCCGATCCCTTGGCCAAGCCGATAGGACATTGCTGGCCAAGCCACCAGCCTGGGTCCGGGTGGCCGCCATGCTTCGTTCGCGCAGTCGCAGTGCGAGGCCCGCGCTGACGCCAAGAAACGTTCAGGTGGCCCAAGCGCCACCTTATGCCTTATCGGCTGATGCGCTGGACTGCGTCTTTTCGCTTGTCGAGATCGGGCAGCAATTCGAGGCCGAGGCCCGGGCGGGTCAGATCGAGCCTGACCTCCCCATTCGCCACCACCGGCAGATGGGTCACGAGTTCGGGATACCAGCTCGTATAGAACGCCCGCACGCTCTCCTGGATCAAGGCATTGCGGGCGTGCAGCGAGAGATGGCAGGAGGCCATGTAGACGACCGGCCCGGTGCAGTCATGCGGCGCGATCGGCGTATGCCAGGCCTCCGCCATGCCGGCGATCTTGCGCGCTTCGGAGAGGCCGCCGCACCAGGACAGGTCCAGCATCACGACGCCGGCCGCGCCGGTCTCGAGATATTCGCGGAAGGCATGGGTGAACGACAAGGTCTCCGACGCGCAGACCCAGGCCTTGGAGTGGCGCGCATACTCCTTGAGATCACCGATATTATCGAGCCGGAAGGGGTCTTCGTGCCAGTAGGTGTCGAACTCCGCCAGGCGCTCGGCGAGCTTCTTGGCCATGGGCAGGCTCCAGAGCGAATGGAACTCGACCATGATGTCCATCTTGTCGCCGACGGCCTTGCGGATCTTCCGGAACGGCTCGAGCGCGGTGTTGAGCTCACCAGGCGAGATGTCGAAGCCGTTGGTGCGTTCGGCCGCGATGTCGAACGGCCAGATCTTCATGCCGGTGATGCCCTGCTCCAGCAGGGAATGGGCGACCTCGTCGGCGCGGTGGAGGAAGCCTTCGAGATCCTCATAGGGGCCGCCCTGTTCGCCGACATGCCAGTTCGCGACCTTTTGGGCGCTGGCGTCGCGGATGTATTTGTATCCGGCACAGGTGTTGTAGACCCGGATGGCATCGCGCGAGCGCCCGCCCAGCATCTCGCAAACCGGCTTGCCGTGAGCCTTGCCGAAGATGTCCCAGAGGGCGAGGTCGACGGCCGAGTTGCCGCGGGTCTCCGTGCCCGAAGAGCGCCAGCCGAGATAGTTTCCGGCGATCAGGGCGTTGAGCGCCTCGATCTGCAGCGGGTCGCGGCCGATGATCTTGGGCGCGACGGTTTCGTGCAGATAGGCCTCCACCGCCTTGGGGCCCATGAAGGTCTCGCCGAGGCCGGTGATGCCCTCATCCGTGTGCAATCGCACGAAAATGAGGTTGCCGAATTCCTCGAGGCGCAGCGTCTCAAGTGCGGTGATCTTCATGTGCGATGCGCGGAGCCGGGCGTAAAACCCGACTCCGGCCTTTCAAAGCCAAGGTTCAAGTCAAAGGTCTACTGCAGGGAGCCGATCAGCTTCGCCAATTCCTGACCGTTGGGTATCTTCTCGACGAACTGCTCATAGACCTTGGCCGTGGCGGCCCGCCAGGGCTGCTTGTCCGCGATGAGCACGATCTTGGCGTGGCCCTCCGCCTTGGCAAAGGCAAGCGCCTCCTCATCGGTCTTGGCGAGAAGCTCGGGTATGACGGGCTGGATCTCGCGCGCGGCCTGCTCGATGACGGCCTGGTGCTCCTTGGGCAGGCTGCGCCACCAGCGGATACCGACGATCCAGCTGCCCAGCGCATAGATGTGGTCGAGCTTGGTGAAATGCGGGGCGACTTCGTAGAAGCGGAAGGTCTTGTAGTTCGTGGTGGTGTTGTCGCAGAAATCCACCACCCGGGTCTGCAGCGAGGTGTAGATTTCCGGAGCCGGGATCGGCACCGGATTGGCGCCGAAAGCCTTCCACAATTCCAGATGCAGCGGGCTCTGGATGACGCGCATCTTCTTGCCGCGCACATCCTCGGGCTTCTCGATCGGGAAGGTGCTGATGAGCTCGCGCGCGCCGTTGACGCTGAAGCCGAGCAGATGGAAGCCCTGCGCCTCGAATCTGGGCTTCAACTGCTCGGTCAGCGGCCCGCTCGCCTTGATCGCGTGGGCGTCGTTCTGGAAGATGAAAGGCAGGTCGAGGGCCTGGACGTCGGGCACCCAATTGACCAGGACCGAGCTCGTCACCAGGCCGATCTGGATCGAGCCGAGCCTGATGCCCTCGGCGGTCTCCAATTCGCCGCCGAGCTGGCTGTTGGGGAAGACCTTGATCTCGACCTCGCCCTTGGTCCGCTCCGCCACCAGCTTGGCGAAGCGGTCGACGGCGACGAATTTCGGGTGGCCTTCCTGAACCTCGATCGACATGCGAGCGACATATTTGGGCGCGGCGAGTGCCGGGCCGCCGGCGATTGCGAACGCGGCCGCCGATCCGGCGCCCTGCAGCAGGGCGCGCCGATGCAGTGTCTTTGCCATAGCCTCTGATCCTCCCGGGATGCCGGCGCGGGCGTCGTTCGGTTGCTCCGAGGACTATTGATTGACCGCGCTCATTCATCATTTCATAGTATGAATTAATGGCTGTCAACAGCCTGCCCCCGCGCCACTCCACGAGCGCGGGAAGCGTCCCGGGGAGGAATGCCATGTCTGTCGAGCGCACGATCGCCGCCGTGCCGGAAACCCGCATGTCCGACCGTCGCCTCGTGCGCCGGTGCCTTGATCTCCTTGATCATGGCGTCGATCTGACCTGCTTCCTGCTGCTGAGCGCGATCGTCATCATCGTCTTCGCCGGCGTGATCGCGCGCTATGTCTTCAACTCGTCCTTCTCATGGACCGAGGAACTGGCCTCCTGGACCTTCGTCTGGCTGATCTTCACCGGCATGGCGGCAGGCCATCGCGGCCGCCGCCACATCGCTTCGGGCCTCTATGAACCCGCCTCGCCGCTCGCAAAACTCGTCACGCGCTTCCTGATCGACTTCGTCGTCGGCTACACGCTCGTCGCCCTGATCCTGGGCGGCAAGGACCTGATCGAGTCGATCGGCGGCATCAGCACGGCGCTGCAATGGCCCAACCAGGTCAAGTACTGGTGCATCCCGGTCGCCTGCGCCATCAGCATGGTCACGCTGATCGCCTCCGACATTCCCGAGCGGGGCTGGCGCAGCGCGCTGCCGCCGGCGCTCGCCATCGGCCTGGCGGGGCTGGCTTATGTCCTCATCGATGCGCGCCTCGAGCCGCTGCTCGCCGGCACCAGCCCCAGCCTGATCATGGCGATCGCCTTCGGCGTGGCGCTGGTGATCGGCGTGCCGATCGGCTTTGCCATGCTGTTTTCCTGTTTCGCCGCCAATCTGGGGGCCGTGCTGCTGCCCGTGCCGGGCGCGGTCCACAGCATGGTGGGCGGCGGCAGCTCCTTCGTGCTGCTCGCGATCCCGTTCTTCCTGACCGCCGGCTACCTGATGAATTCCGGAGGCCTGTCGGCGCGCATCATCGATTTCGCCAGCGCGCTGGTCGGCCATTGGCGCGGGGGCCTCGCCCAGGCCAATGTCGTCCACAGCGTCATGCTCGGCGGCATCTGCGGGTCCTCGGGCGCCGACGCCGCGAGCACGACCAAGATCCTGGTGCCCGAGATGGTGCGGCGCGGCTATTCGCCGGCCTTCGCCTGCGCCGTCACGGCGGTGGGCTCGATCCTGCCCTCCTGCTTTCCGCCCTCCATCGCCATGCTGATCTATGCGGCGGTGGCGGAGGTCTCGGTCGCGCAGCTGTTCACGGCCGGCATCATCCCGGGGCTGCTGCTTGCCCTGCTGATGATGGCGGCGGTCTACATCATCTCGCGCGGCCGCGATTACGAGCCGGCCAAGCGCCGTGCCACCCTATCGGAGGTGTTCTGGTCGGGGCTGCGGGCGATTCCCGCCTTCGGCCTGGCGATCGCGATCCTGACGCTGCTGCGTTTCGGCGTCGTCACGGCGACCGAGGTCGGCGTCATCGCCGTGCTCTGGTCGCTGCTGCTCGGCAAATTCGCCTATCGCGCCTTCACCTGGAAGACCTTCTACAAGGACATGGTGGAATGTTCGGTCGACAGCGCCCTGATCGGCTTCCTGATCGCCGTCTCCGTGCCCTTCGCCTGGATCCTGATCGCCGAGCAGGTGCCGCAGATGGTCGTGGGCGCCACCCAGATCTTCGGCGGCGAGGTCTGGAAGCTGCTGCTCTTCGTCAATGTCCTGATGATCATCGCCGGCATGTGCCTGGAAGTGGTGCCGATCATGCTGATCATGGTGCCGCTCTTCGCACCCGTGCTGATCCATGCCGGCGTCGACCCGATCCATCTGGGCGTGATCATCGTGATCAATTCGGTATTGGGATCGCTGACGCCGCCGGTGGGCATCCTGGTCTTCATCTGCGCCTCGATCGCCAAGGTCTCGGCGCGGGAGGTCTTCCGCGAATGCTGGCCGTTCCTGATCGCCTGCGGGATCGGGCTCTTGCTGATCACCTATGTGCCGGCGCTCTCGCTCACCCTATGGAAGCTGATCGGCTGAGGCCGCGCCGGCGGGCCGCCCTGCCCGCTTGCGGCGGCTGTCCTGCTCGGTCTGCTGCTCGATGTCGCGGCGGGCGACCTGCAGCAGGCCGTTCATGGCCTGCTGCGCGGCGGCGCTGTCGCCCGCGATGATCGCCTCGGCGACCTCCCGATGCACCGAAATCGAGGCGCGGATCCGCGCCTTGTCGTGCATGGACAGCCGGAAGGAGCCCTCCAGCACGGCATGCAGCGCCGGCGCCAGCTGCATCAGCAGCGCATTATGCGAGGCCCGCAGGATCGCCTCGTGAAAGGCGAAATCGGCCCGCACATGGCTGGCCTTGGTGCTGGCCGCGGACATCGCATCGAGCGCCGCGGCAATCTCCTGGCGCTGCTCGGCCGTCGCCCGCTCCGCCGCGAATGCGGCTGCCGAAGGCTCGATCATCGCACGCAGGTCGAGGAGGTCGCGGATGAATCCCGGCGTCAGCACGGAGCGTGTCACCCATTGCATGACCTGCGGATCAAGCAGGCGCCAGCGCGCCACCGGCTGGATGCGGCTGCCGATCCTGGGCCGCGTCACGACAAGCCCCAGCGCCTGCAGCGTCTTGGTCGCCTCCCGCACCACCGTCCGGCTCAAGCCGAACTGCTCGACCAGATCGTCTTCGCGGGGCAGAAGCCCGTCCTTGCCGATTTCGCCATTGGCGATCATCCGGCCGAGGGTGTCGACGAGCCGGGCATGGGTGTTGGCGAGCTTGATCACGCCCTGCTTCTAGCATGGCGGACCCGCGAGACAATCCAGGCCCGCCGCAGGCCTGACATCGTGCAGCCCAGGCCTTTGACGCGCCGCCGCTTGAGCCCGGCCGCCTTGGCCCTGCGGCGTCGAGCTCGCCCAGGCGCTGGCGCAGATGCGGAGCCGGATCGGCGTCGAGATCACGATCGATGCGATGCCCTTCGGCGTCTGTTCCTCGCCCAGGGCCAAGCGCCGGTTCTCCGCCTGCTACGCGACCTGCTCGCGCCCCGCAGCCCGGATGTCCACAGGGCAGGACAATGAGCGGGCGGGGCATGGCTGAGGACGAGCGTCGAACAGGGTCACCAGGTCGCCAGCGGCGAGATGATGATCGACGAGGTCCTCAGGCTCGTGGGCGACGCCGTCCTCGATCGCGATCCAGACAAGGCGACAGCGGTTTGGAAACCGGCGAGCTATTCGATGGAGATCCCGCTGGCCCTGACGACGCCGGCCCATTTCACGATCTCGCCTTCAATGAAATCGGAATAATCCTGCGGAGTGCCGCCACCGGAGAGGTAACCTCCGGCCGCGAAGCGCTGCTTCATCTTGCCGTCCTGGAGGAACTGGTTGGCAAGCTGGTTCAGCTTCGAGACGATCGCCGGAGGGGTCCTTGCCGGCGCCGACAGCCCGAACCAGCCTTGCGCCTCAAAACCTGGAAAGCCGCTTTCCGCTACGGTTTTGGCGTCCGGGTAGAGCGCGCTGCGATTTGCGCTGGTCACGGCAAGGACGCGGAGCTTGCCACTCTGAACATGGGCCAGCGGAATATCGACGTTGACGATACCGACAGGAACATGACCGCCTAATACGTCGGTGACCAAAGGCGCAGCGCCACGGTAAGGGACATGCCGGACTTTGATATTGGCGGCATTCTCCAGCATGGCCAGGGACAAGTGGCCGGAAGAGCCGGTGCCCGGGCTCGCGAAGGCAAGTCCTTCGCTGGCGGTCCTGGCCTGGCGGATCAACGCGTCGAAGCTGCCGATGTCGGAGGCGCTCGGCACGATGATCACGTTGGGCGTGGAAGCCAGCAGGCAGATATGTGCGAAATCCTTCGTGGAATCATAGGGCATCCGCGCATAGAGGGAGTGGTTCATGGCATTCTGGCCATTCCCCGAGACCAGGATCGTGTAGCCGTCAGCCGGAGCCTTCGCGACGGCGGCCGCCGCGATGTTGCCGTTGGCGCCAGGCCGGTTCTCGACAACGAAGTTCTGCTTGAGGGTTTCGCCATAACGTTCGGCGAAAAGACGGGCGACAACATCCGTGCTGCCGCCCGCTGGAAACGGCACGACGAAGGTGACCGGCCGCTCCGGCCATTCCGCCCCTCTCGCTGCGCTTGCGGCCCAGCAGGTCGCCGCGGTCAGGCCAAACGCCAAGCTGCGTCTCGTGATGTCCATGGTCGTCCTTCCCCTCGGATATTTTTATTGGCTTGCGCCTAGAGCATTTTCGAGCGAAGCAGACACCGGTTCGCGAGAATAAAATACGATAAAACAAAGAGTTAGATCATGATCAATGCGAAAAACCGGTGCCCACTTTTTCGCATCCTGCTCTAGCGGCAGATCCAGCTCTCGCGGCGCCAAGGCTCCAATCGCTCCGCGGTGAGATCGAGGCCCGTGCCGGGCCTGTCGGGAATGTCGAGCGTTCCATCGGCATTCGGCTTCACCGCGCCCTGGAGTGCGAGCAGCGGATTGGTCGAGACATCGACCTCGACATAGGGATAGGAGGCCGGGCCACCGCCCCGCCGGGCCGGCAGCAGGCCGGCGATCTGAAGCGCGGCCTGATGATTGACGATCGTGCCGAAGACATGCGGCATGATCGGCAGATCGAAGGCTGCCGCGAGTGCCGCTATTCGCAGGAAGCCGGTATAGCCGCCGCAGACGGTGAGGTCCGGCTGCAAGATCGACAGGGTGCCGGCGACCAGGAAATCGCGGAAGGCGGCTGCGCTCGCCAGCGCTTCGCCACCGGCAACGGCGGTGGTGACGGCCGCCGCCACGGCGGCATATCCTGGAATATCGTCCGGCTCGACCGGCTCCTCGATCCAGAGAAGGTCGGAGGCCTCCATCAGCCGCGCCGAGGCAATGGCGGCACGCGCGCTGTAGGCCTGGTTTATGTCGACCATCAGCGCGATCTCGGGACCGACCTGCCGGCGCAGCGATGCCAGCATCGCGCCGTCGGCGCGCGGGGAGACGCCAGCGCGCGGCTTCACCGCTCGATATCCCTGCGCCAGGCAGCGTTCCACCTCCGTCGCATAATGGGCGAAAGGATCGCGTGTTTCGACAATGAAGGGGCCGCTGCCATAGGCGAAGACCTGTTCACGCAGCGCGCCGCCGAGCATGGCGGCGACGCTGACGCCAAGGTCCTGAGCGGCCAGGTCGCATAGCGCCATATCGATCGCGGAAATCGCCATCATCGCCGGCCCGCGCCGGTCGTAGCCGAGATTGCCGGCCATCTGTTCCCAAAGCGCGCGATAACGCGCCGGCGATTGGCCCAGTACAAGCGGTGCATAGCGCATGCGGATCAGAGCGGCGGCTGCATCCGGCGAGGAAAACACTTCGCCCCAGCCGCTCTTGCCCGTGTCGGTGACGATCTCGAGCAGCAGGAAGTCTCGCCGGCGGATCATCGTTCGCGCATTGCCGATCGCAGGCGACGGCGCGAAGCCGACATGGTGTCCGCGGATCTCTGTGATTTTCATGGGTCGCTCGCAGCCTTTGATCGGCAGCGAGCTTGACGCGGTCAGATCATGTTCTCCAATACAAAGACCGACTGAGTTCATGTGATTGGATTATGATGTTCGATGCTCGTGAACTGGCCGTTCTGCGCATTGTCATCGAGAAGGGCAGCGTCACGGCGGCTGCCAGCGCCTTGAATGTCTCGCAGCCTGCGGTCAGCAGGACACTCCAGCAGATCGAGCAGCGGCTCGGCCTCGTACTCTTTCGCCGCCAGAAGCAGCGGCTTTTTCCGACACGGGAAGCCGAGATACTCTACGGCGACATCGTCCAGGCGGTCTCGTCCGTGGAGGCGGTGGGACGTCGTGCGCGCGATCTCAGGGAAGGTCGATCGGGCGCACTGCGCATCGCCTCGATCGCGGCCTTCGCGAATTCCATCCTGCCGCGCGCCATCGCGCGTTTCCAGCGGAAGAAGCCGGGTGTCGAGTTTGTCATCGACGTTCTGAGCGCGCGCGACGTTGCCCAGCGGGTCGCCACCTTCCGCAGCGAGATCGGATTGCTGATCGAGACCGCCGCGGTTTCGGGCATCACCATCGAGGATCTTTGTACCTCGCAGTTCGGGTGCGTGCTGCCCTGCGGGCATCCGCTGGCCGACAGGCCATCCCTCACCATCCAGGAGCTGACAGCCTGGCCTTTGGTTTGTCTCAACCGAGCGCTGCCCCTGGGCGCGCTGGCACACCGCCTGTTCGAGCAGAATGACATCTCACTGAGGCCGGTCGGAGAGGTCTCGCAGTCAAGTGTCGCCTGCGCGCTGGTCGAGGCCGGCGCGGGCATAGCCCTGCTCGACAAGCTGAGCATACTCGCCAGCCGAGCCCCGGGCGGGATCGTCTTCGTGCCATTGCATCCGGCCGAGACGATTGTCGGGCGGCTCGTCCTACCAGCGGGACCGGTCCAGACCACAGGCTCGTGCGAATTCTGCGCCGAACTGCGAGAGCTCGTGCGCGAGATCGCGGCAGCCGATCCTGGATTCGGCGTCCCATCGCAGGGGTCGGCAACGGCATTGCCGCTTGCTCTCAATCCGTCCTGACGTTCGTTCGGACCGGTTGAGAGGACCAAGCCATGAAGCGCCGCCGCGTCTCTGCTGAGCAGATCATCACGATCTTGCGGCAACAGGGCTCCGGGATCCGGGTCGCTGATCTGTGCGGCAGGCAGGGGGTGAGCCACGCCGGCATCGACAAGCGGAAGGCGAGTTCGGCGGGCGTGTCGGAGACGCCCGTCAGACCTTGGCCTCGTCGTCGCAGAGGCGTTCACGCATACGCTCTGCCGGGAGGTCGCCGCCCCTGGCCACGCCCCTGCCTTGCAGGCCGGGTTCAAAGGCGTCTGCCTCTCGCGTGACGGAGGCCCGTGCCTGCGGGTGCGTGGTCTCGCGGCGTGGCCCGGTTCCAAGCACGAGCCGCTTGAGCGCCTGGAGCAGATCGTCGACGAAGGTGAAGATAACCGGAATGACGAGAAGGCTGAGGACGGTCGAGGTGACCACGCCGCCAATGACCACGATGGCCATCGGCTGGCGGAAGCTGGAATCGCCGCCCGTCAGGCTGAAGGCGACCGGCAGCATTCCCGCCCCCATGGCGATGGTGGTCATGACGATGGGGCGCGCGCGCTTGTGGCAGGCATCGATGAGGGCCTCGAACCTGGCCATGCCCTGAGCGCGCGACATGATGGCGTATTCGATCAGGAGGATCGAATTCTTCGTCACCACGCCCATGAGCATGAGCAGCCCGATGACGACCGACATCGAGAAGCTGGTTCCGGTCGCCACCAGCGGCAGCAATGCGCCTCCCAGCGAAAGCGGCAGAGCCATCAGCAGGGTGAGCGGCTGCAGGAAATCATGGAAGAGCAGGACGAGGACCGCATAGATGCAGAACACGCCGATCGCCATGGCCAGGCTGAAGCTCTGGAACAGCTCCGAGCTGCGCTGAAGCTCGCCCTGCTCGACGAGGGTGACCCCCGCCGGCAATTGCCGCAGCGCCGGCAGCGCCTGCGCCTCGCCGTTGACATCCCCCAGAATGCGGCCGTTGAGCTCGATGGACAGGGTGACGTTGCGCATGCGGTCGATGCGGTCGATCTGGGACGGGCTGCCTCCGATCCGGATCTCGGCGATCGATCCGAGATCGACATTGCCATTGGCTCCCGCCACCCTGACATTCCTGAGTTCGTCGAGCTTCGTGCGTGTCTCGGAGGCGAGGCGCACGACGATGGGGATCTGCCGCTGCGGCAGGTTGAGCTTCGGCAGCGCGGCGGAATACTCGCCATTCGTCGCGACGCGCACGGCGTCGGCAATGGCGCTGGAGGTCACCCCGAGCGCGGCCGCCCGGGCGAAATCGGGGGAGATCTGAATCTCGGGAGCCTGTCTCGCCGCACTCGACGTCACCGCGCCGATGCCGCGCAGCATACGCAGTTGCTCCTCGAGCGCCGAGCCGGTTTCGTCCAGCGTGGCGGCGTCGTCGCTGGCGAGCGTGATGTCGAGCTTCGTGCCGTTGCCTCCGCCGCTGACCGCAATCCGCACGCCTGCGAGAGCGGAGAGGGCCAGGCGGATCTCGTTTTCGATCTGCGACTGCTTGCGGTCGCGCGCGTTGATGGCGCTCAGGCTGACGACGAGCGTGGCGGTCCCGACATTCTTGGTGGTGCTGGCCTCCGGACCGCCGCCCGCGGAGGCTGAACCGACGGTGGCGAAGACATGCGTCACGTCGCGCAACCCGGCGATGATGCCGGCGGCCTTCCTGGTGGTTGCATCCATCTGTTCGATGGTGGCGCCTGGCTGCAGGGTCAGCGTGACCTGCGTCCGCGCGTCGTCGGACGCAGGCAGAAAGCCCGATTTCAGGAAAGGAATGGTGGAGAGCGAGAGCGCGATGACGACGGCGGTTACGAGGACCGTCGTCTTCCTGTGGTTCAGGGCAGCCTTGGCGGTTGCCATGTAGAGACGCATGACGCGCCCATCTGTCTGCTCGACCGGCTGGGCTTTCATGAAATACGCCGCCATCATCGGCGTCAGCAGGCGCGCGACGACGAGCGAGACCAGGACGGCGACGGCCGCGGTGACGCCGAACTGACGGAAGATGAGCCCCGGTATGCCGCTCATGAACGCGGTCGGCAGGAACACCGCGACCAGCGTGAAGGTGGTGGCAATGACAGCCAGTCCAATCTCGTCAGCGGCTTCGAGCGCGGCGTCCATCGGCCGCTTGCCCATCTGGAGATGGCGGGCGATGTTCTCGATCTCGACAATGGCGTCGTCGACGAGGACCCCGACGACGAGCGACAGCGCCAGCAGGGTGACGATGTTGAGGCTGAAGCCGGCGAGATACATCACGAGGAAGGTCGGTATCACCGACAACGGCAGGGCCACCGCCGACAGGACCGTGGCGCGCCAGTCGCGCAGAAAGAACCAGACGACGATCACCGCGAGGATCGCGCCCTCGAGCAGCATCTGCATCGAGCCGTTGTAGTTCTCGACGATCGGCCCGACCGTGCTGTAGGCCTCTTCGATCTGCACATTGGGATGGGCGGCCGCGAAGCGCTCCATCGCCGTCCTGACACCGGCAACGACGCCGGTGTCCGAGAAGCCGTTCGAGCGCTTGATCTCGACCCCGATCACCGGCTGGCCATCGCGATAGGCCAGCGAGGCGCGATCCGCGAAACTGTCCGTGACGGTCGCCACGTCGTCGAGGCGTATCTGCTGGCCGTTGGCCAGGGGAATGCGGAGCCCCTTCAGGGCCTCGATCGAAACCACGGCGCCGAGCGTGCGCAGGGTCTGGCGGGTGCCGCCGATCTCGCCGAGCCCCCCCGAGGTGTCCGCCTGGACGGATTTCAACTGCGACGTGACCGTGGCCGCCGTGACCCCGAGCGAGGCCATCGTCGCGGGATCGAGATCGATATGGACCTCACGGTCGATCCCGCCCACGCGGCCGACCTGCCCCACCCCCGGCACCGACAGCAAGGCCTTGGCCAGGTCGTTGTCGACGAACCAGGACAGCTCGGTCTCGTTGAGCCGGGTCGAGCGCAGAGCATAAGTGACCAGGGCGGAGCTTTGAACGGTGACCTTGGTGACGCTCGGCGTCTCCAGCTGCGAGGGCAGATCGGCCTTGGCGCTGTCCACCGCATTGCGGACCTCGTTCAAGGCGTCGCTGCTGTCCTTCTCCAGCTTGAAGGAAACCTTGATCGAGACGGATCCGGCCGTGATCGTCGTCGTGATGTGGTCGAGGCGGCTCAGCGAGGCGAGCTTGTCCTCGATGATGCGGGCAACCTCCGTTTCCAGCTGCGCCGGCGCCGCGCCATCGAGCGCGGCGGCGATGTTGATGGTCGGCAGGTCCATATCCGGAAAATTCTGGACGGCGAGATGCTTGAAGGCGAGCAAGCCGCCAAAGGTGAGCATCACGAACAGCAAGATCGCCGGTACCGGCTTGCGAATCGACCATGCCGAGAAATTCATCATTCGGCTCCGACAATCCTGACGAGCGCGTTGTCGGACAGGAACGGGCCCCCCGATGTCACGACCCGTGACGACGGGTCCAGCCCGGACAGGATCTCGACTTCACCCTTGCTGCGGCGCCCCGTTTCCACCCGGACCCTGCGCGCCCGCCTGTCCTCACCGGCCGTGAAGACGTAATTGATCCCGTCGCGAAAGATGATCGCGGTCTCGGGAACCGTGAGGGCCGAGGTGGTCTGGAGCTCGATGCTGCCCGTGACGTAAAGGCCGATGCGCGGACGCAGCTCGGCGGGCAGCGCGACATAGACGATCGTTCGGCCGGTATTGGTGCTGACGGAAGGCCCCACGAGCCTGACCCGGCCTTGAATGGGGCCCTCATTGGCCCGATTGATCGTGACGCTCAACCCTTCCGAAATACGCGGAAGGTAGCGCGCCGAAACCTCCGCCTGCCATTCGACGCGCTGCTGGCGCACCAGACGGAACAGTTCGGTGCCGGTGGAGATGACCGCGCCGAGCTCCGCCGAGCGCGAGGTCACGAGGCCGTCATCGGCTGCCGTGATGACCGTCTGCTCGAGCTTGATCTTTTCGCTGTCGAGCGCCGCCTCCTCGGATTCGACGCCGGCTGCCGCGGTCTGCTCGTCGGCCATGTATTCGGCGATCTTCTCGTCGGACAGGGCACCGGACGAACGCAGCTTCCGGGCTCGGTCGGCATTTGCCTTGGCCTTTGCCAGGGTCGCCTGAGCCGTCTTGACGGCCGCCTCCTGCTTTCGCAGGCTCGCCAGCACGCTATCCTGGGACAGCCGGGCGAGGACTTGCCCCTTTTTCACGACCGATCCGACCTCGACCAGCACGTCGATGATGCGAAGGCCGCTGGTCTCGGAGGCGATGATCGCCTCCTGCCATGGCTTCAGCCAGCCGCTCGCCGGAACGGTCTCCGGCCAATCGCGGTGCGCCGGCATCGCCAGGGTGACGGTCAGGGCAGGCGCTTCGGGCTGGCCTGCCGCGGCAATGCGCAAGGACAGGAGAAGCGCCGCCCCGACAAGGGTGGCCACGAGCAGGTCGGCCGACATTCTCAACTCTTCGTTCCTCGCGGTTCCGGTCGCCGGCGCCCTCGCCTCGATCCATACCGGCGCGACGGAGGTTTCACTCGGCCGATCCTAGGAGGGCTCGGATCCCGTGGCCGACGCTGTCGTTTCCGCGAGTAGCCGAATGAATGTTAAACGCGGTCAAGTCCGTGTTAATTTAGGTAAAACTCGGTCGCGCGGCCGGATTTTTGCGGTATGGCTCGACGAAATGAACGATGGACTCGGTCAATGAGCAAAGTTCTTCTCGTCGACGACGATGTCGAGTTGACGATGCTTCTGCAGGAATACCTGGCTGAAGAAGGTTATGATGTCACAACGGACACGGACGGCCGGGCAGCCATTGCCGCGGCCGCCGGCAACGCGGTCGACATCATCGTGCTCGACATCATGATGCCCCGCATGAACGGGATCGAGGTTCTGCAGAGGATCAGAAAACTCAGCCAGATCCCGGTCTTGATGCTGACGGCGCGCGGCGACGACATCGATCGGATATCGGGCCTGAATCTCGGCGCCGACGACTATGTGGCCAAGCCCTGTTCACCGGGCGAGCTGGCGGCCAGGTTGCGGGCGATCCTGCGTCGCGCGGGCCAATCTGCGGGCGGCGCGTCAACCGACACGCTCAAGGCGGGGCTGCTCGTGATCCACCCGGGCAACAGAACGGTCGAATGGCGCGGGCAGCCTTTGGACCTCACCGGGACGGAGTTCAGCCTGCTCGAAGTGCTCGCCCGCAGCGCCGGCCAGCTCGTGCAAAAGCAGGAGATCTCGAAACGCGCCTTTGGCAAGCCGTTGACGCCGTTCGATCGTCGCATCGACGTCCATATCAGCAGTGTGCGCCAGAAGCTTGGGCTGAGAGAGGATGGGCAATCCTGGATCCAGTCCGTTCGCGGCCAGGGCTATCAACTGCTCGTGGATTGACCATGCCCCGGCTCTTCTGGAAATTTTTCACGATCATCTGGCTGACACTGGCGAGCTCCGTCGCGGCCATAATCCTGATCGTCTACCTGTTTCAGGCGGTCCCATTTTCCCGGGAGCTGGAGCTTCGGCAGCAGGAGTTCGCTATGAACCTGGCTGCCAGGGTGCTCGAGCGGAATGGCGAGGATGCCGCCCAGCGCTTCGCCCGGACAAGCGAGGACACGGCGCCACTGGGCCTGACGATTTCAAGGGCCACGGGCTCCGGGGCCTGCGCGGAGGAGCACAGCGCAGAGACACGCTTCATCCTGAAGGACGGCATTTGCTACCGCATCTCCGTGTCGGGCAAAGCCAATGTCGTTCTCGACTATCTTGCGCCGCTGATGCCGTGGATCGCCATATTCGTCTCGAGCACGATATCGGCGGCGGCGCTCGCCAGATACCTCATTCGCCCGGTCGTGCACCTTCGCGATGGCTTGAGCGCGCTCGCCCATGGCCGCTTCGATGTCCGCATCGGCGACAAAATGGCTGGCCGAAGAGACGAGGTCACTGCGCTCGCGCATGATTTCGATGCCAGCGCCGCGCGGCTGCAGGAACTTCAGGACGCGCAGCAGCGGCTCTTCCACGACGTGTCGCATGAATTGCGCTCGCCATTGTCGCGTCTGCAAGCCGCGGTGGGCGTCCTGCGGCAGAGTCCGACGAAGCTCGACGCCATGCTGGGCCGGATGGACCGGGAAGTCGAACGGCTGGACATGCTGGTGGGCGAAGTGCTGACCCTGGCGCGGCTGACCGGCAGATCGGACCTTCCCTTGAAGGTGCAGACGCTGGATGTCATCGACCTCCTGAACGACATCCTGAGCGATGCGGCGTTCGAGGCCCAGGCCCGGGGGGTCTCGATTACGGCGAATGTCGATGGCAGCTTCAACGCCGAAGTGGAGGGAGAATTGATCTACAGGGCGCTCGAGAACGTCGTCCGCAACGCGATCAAATACACGGCCGCGCATACGCACATAGCGGTGCTTTGCGAGACCACGACCGACCGCCTCAAGCTCTCGGTCACGGATCAGGGGCCGGGCGTCAGGCGAGACGAGCTCGAGCGAATCTTCCAGCCGTTCTCCCGTGGGGATGACGCGGAATCGAGCGATGGGTACGGTCTGGGCCTTGCCATCGCCAGGCAGGCCATCGAGCGCCATGGCGGACGCGTCTACGCATCGTTGCCCGACGCGGGCGGGCTCACCGTCACGCTCGAGCTTCCCCGCAAGCCGATGGCATACAGCCCGGCAGACGATCAAGCCTGATCCGGGTCGATCTCGAAGGCGCATGGCGTAGAGACCAACCTGGAGGCAGCGCCCGAGACGGCTTGGAAACGCCGCGAGCCCCATCCCGAGGAGCCGATCCGCAGGGAATGGTGTCCCGAAGGATGAGAGCTGGAATTTCCAGGCGAGCTCACACAGATGATCGGGTATTTTGACGAGCCATCGACCCGGAACCCGGGGTTTTACGTAACTTTACACAGCCTTTACTGCCATTAACGCTGGAATCGCTAAGCCGGGAACTCACAATCACGGTCAGAAGATTCGCCAGATGGCCTTTAGGTTCCAGCTCCCTGACATGTGCCGCCCGGAGCCGTTTCCGATCCAATTGGCCGGTGGGATGGTGGGGCTGCCGCCCAACTGGACCGATTCCGGCGCGGCGCGACCATGATGGACTCCAGGCAGGAGACAGCGACGCGTTGGCGGCATGTGCCGATCTCGGTCCTCGGGCAGTTGATCACGACAGCCATGATCGCGCTGCTCCTCGCTTTCGCGCTCCTGATCGCGGCCAATCGCTTCGGGGCGTTCGATCGCCTTTTGCAAAGCCCCACCCGCATCTTCGAGGGCCGGGTCGCTGCCCTCGTCGATGCGCTGACAAGCTCTGCTTTCGAAAGCCGAGCCAAGGCGCGGGCGCTTGCGGAACGGACCCTGCCCGGCACGATCCTGCTCGATCCGCAGGGGCCTCGCGGCGAGGAAAACACGATCGCTCAACTGAACCAGGCGCAGCAGAGCGGCGTAAGCTTCGCGCTCTCGACGCAAAGGAGCATCGAGGTTCCAGCCACGGCCGGAAACAACGGCTCCAGGCTTCTGGTCTCGCTGCCCGATGGCGGGCTCCTCTCGGTGCCTGTTCCGACTGAGGCGCTCTCATCGTCGTTCGGTCCGTTTCTCTGGCTCCTCTCCTCGCTCGTGATCGCATCGCTCGCAGCGGCGACCTGGGTCGTCACACAGATCCGAAATCCGCTGCGCCGGATCGCGAGCGCTTTCGCCAGCTTCGATGCGCGCCAGAACTGGGTCAGGCTGCCCGAAACGGGACCCTGCGAGATCCGCGACCTGACCGCGCAACTCAACGGGATGGCTGACAGGACCGCCGCCCTGATGCGCGAGCGCGCTGTCGTCATCGGCGCGATCAATCATGACCTGCGCCTGCCGGTCACGCGGTTGCGCCTGCTGGCGGAGGAAATCGAGGATGTCGAGCTGAGGCGACGCAATCTGGCGAACCTCAAATCGATGGACGTGATGCTTCACGCCTCATTGGACTATCTGAAGCATGGTCGCCCCCTCCCGAAGCTTTGCTCGGTCGATCTGGTGGCGCTGCTGCGGACGGTCAGCGACGAGTTCGCCGATATGGGCTTCGACGTTGCCTATGGCGGGCCGAACCACCTGAAACTTCATTGCGATCCTGACCTGATCGAACGCGCTTTGAACAACCTGGTGGACAACGCCACGCGTTACGCCCTGACAGTGCGCCTGAGCGCTGGCCTGGCGGCTGATGGCAAGGTGTCCATCAAGGTGGTCGATGACGGGCCCGGCTTATCCGACGCCGACAAGAAGCGTGCGCTTGCCCCGTTCGATACCGCGAAGGCGGCAGAGAAACATGGCGGCTCGCCGGTCGGTTTCGGGCTCGGCCTGGCCATCGTCAAGATGATCGCCGAGGTCCATGACGGCTGGCTCGATTTGTCCGACGCAAAGCCGTGCGGCCTGACTGCGACCATAACCGTGCCCTGCGAACGCTAACTGTCTTGGCGCTTCCCAACGCCGAGAGCTCGGCCCGAGACCTCGGCCCAAGATCCAGGTCCAAAATTCCGGCGACGGAGACGATATGATTGTTTTGCAGATGTCGAAGGCGCGGCCGCTCCAGCGCAGCGCGCTGGGCCTGGCGCTCCTCGCTCTGGCAGGCTGCGCCTCGGCGCCGCGCACCCCCTTCACCTTGCAGGAGCAGGCGATCGCCCAAGTGCCGGGCTTTCCCGCTGTCCGCGTCTGGGGCGACGGCACCATCGACGATTTCACCCGCCAGAGGCTGGGCCCGCCCCCTCGGAAGACAAGCTCCCTCAAATATCTGGCGCTATCGGGCGGCGGCTCCGGCGGCGCGTTCGGGGCCGGCGTACTGGCCGGGTGGACGGCCTCGGGAAAGCGCCCGCGTTTCGACCTGGTGAGCGGGGTCAGCACGGGGGCGTTGATCGCGCCCTTTGCCTTTCTGGGGCCCGGCTATGACGAGACCCTCATCCACATCTACACGAGCGGCATCACCAGCAAGCTCTACCAGATGAAGTGGTTGCCGTCGGGCTTGTTGGGCTCGGGCCTGCTGGAGGCCGGGCCATTGCGCCAGATGGTCGAGCAATACGCCACGCGCGAACTGCTCGCGGCTGTCGCCGCCGAGCACAAAAAAGGCCGCCGGCTGATCGTGATCACCACAAACATGGACGCACAAAGGCCCGTCGTCTGGGACATGGGGCGTATCGCCAGCAGCGGGCAGCCCGGCGCGCTGAAGCTGTTCCAGGACGTGCTGGTCGCGTCAGCGAGCATTCCCGCAGCCTTCCCGCCGGTTCTGCTCGATGTCCAGGCAGGCTCCGGGAGCTTCCAGGAGCTGCATTCGGACGGCGCGACGGCGAACCAGGTCTTTACGATCCCCGACAGCGTACTCCTCTCGGCCAGTCCAGGCCGATTGCCTGGACCGGGCAAGGCCGACCTCTACGTGATCATCAACAACGCGCTGATCCCGGAGTTCGACGTTGTCTCGAACTCCACATTTTCCGTAGGCAGTCGCGCCCTGTCGACCATGATCAAAGCGCAGACGCGAAGCTCCATCAACGCGACCTATGTCTTCGCCAAGCGCGCGGGCATCCGTTTTCACCTCGCATCGATCGACAAGGCGATTCCCTATAATCCCGCCGACGCCTTCAACCAGGATTACATGCAGACGATCTTCAAGCTCGGCTATGAGGAGAGCCTGTCCGGGACGCTTTGGAAAAGCACTCCGCCCTTTGGCGGGTCGTGACACAACGATTTCACGCGGCGCTTCACACGACGAACAGAGAGATGATTGATTTCATCCGTCTATTTCGAGATCTCATCTCGAATTTCCGAAAGCATATTTGTATTTTAATACTAATACTGCGCGATCAGCAACAATACATTACATTGTGGAAAAACATCAATACAAAGAATTAATGGAATATTATCCATACTAATGGCATCACCGCCGAAGATTGATATGCCATACAATGGAGCTGCAGATGCCTAAGCTCGAATCTCCATGGCACCGCGACTTGACCACCGATCGCGCGATCGAAGGACGCCACGCCTTGCTGCGGCGCCTGCGTGCGCGCGGAGCCGGTCGGAAGCGCGCATGGCCAAGACAATGGCTGCGCGCGGCGCTCGTCGGATTGGCCGCGGCTCTTGTCGGATTGGCCGGGGCGCCTGCATCCGCCCAGACGACGGTCCCCTCGCCGGTCATCACAGTGGGCGGGAGCGAGAATATGGTCTCTCGCAAGGTGCCCTTGTCCGTCGGCCGATCGATCATCGTCGAGCTGCCGCGCGATGCAAGGGAGGTCTTCGTCGCCGATCCCAAAGTGGCCAATGCAGTGGTTCGGTCAGCGCGCCGGATCTTCGTGATCGGCATCAGTGCCGGCGCGACGTCGATCTTTGCGATCGACGCCGATGGCAAGCAGATTTCCGGGCTGGAGATCGAAGTGGGGCGTGATCTCGACGAGCTGCGCCAGACCTTGCGGACCGTCCTGCCAAAGGCACGTATCGAGGTGAAGGCCGCCGGAGGGTCGATCCTGCTGGTCGGCGAGGTTGCAAACGTGTCCGAGGCCACGCAAGCGGCCGACATTGCCACAATCTTCCTGGGCGGCTCCGCGGCCGACAAGTCGAAGGGCGCGGTGATCAACTCATTGTCGATCCGCGATCGCGATCAGGTGATGGTGCGTGTCGTCGTCGCCGAGGTCTCGCGCAAGGCGATCAAGCAGCTGGGGATCAATCTCAGCGGCCAATGGAAGATCGGGAATGTCTCCGTCTCGCCCACCATCGACAACCCGTTTTCGCAACTGCCACAGCAGCTGTCGAGCACATCCATTTCGGCCGGCATCGGCAATTCGACGAATGTGACCATGCGCGCGCTCGAACGCGCCGGCCTGTCGCGGGTCCTCGCCGAGCCCACGGTGACGGCGATCTCGGGCGAAAGCGCGAAATTCACCGCCGGCGGCGAGGTCCCTATCCCGACCGGTTATACCTGCGACAACGGCAAGTGCACGCTGGGCGTGAGCTACAAGCCGATCGGCGTCGCGCTCAATTTCACGCCGATCGTCCTGTCCGGCAACAAGATCAGCATGCGGATCGCCACGGAGGTCACCGAACTCGACTACGAGAACCAGCTCCGTCTCAGCAATACGAGCAGCTCGGACAGCGAATCCGTCAATGCGCCGGCTTTCCGCGTGCGCAAGTCAGACACCACCGTCGAACTGCCATCGGGAGGCACGATCGCAACGGCAGGCCTGCTCCAGCGCGTCACCAAACAGACCATCAACGGATTTCCCGGCCTGATGAACGTACCGATCATCGGGGCGCTGTTCCGTTCCCGCGACTATCAGCGCGAGGAGACCGAGCTGATGATCACAGCCACGCCCTATATCGCCAGGGCGATGGACCCGGACCAGGTGCAGCGGCCCGATGATGGTTTTGTCGAAGCCCACGACGCCCAGGCCATATTGCTGGGACGATTGAACAAGCTCTACGGGGGGACAGGCACGCCGCCGCCACAGAGCTATAAAGGCCGGGTCGGTTTCATCCGCGATTGAGGCCTTCATTTCCGACGGCGTCCTGGCCGCAAGGCTCGGGACGCGCACGATGGCGACGGCCTTCGCCACGCCATTTGCGTTGGCGGCGCTCTCGGCTCTGGCAGCCATCATGGCCACACTGGTTTCGCTGCCAGCCAGGCCTCCCGAAAGCCGACCTGCCCCTCACCGATACGGATGGGCATTGCGGGGGACCAGCCCGAGGTACTCGGCGAGGATGAGCAGCGCGGCCGTGACGCGAAAGCCGATCGCGCCGGGAATGCTCTCATGGTCGAGGGCGACGCGGTCGAGCGCCTGGAGCGTCGCCTCCCCTGCCCCGTCGATGACGGCCTTGCGCATGGCGTTGAGGCGCGACTGGAGGCGCAGGATCACTTCGTCCGACAATTCCCGCCCCGAGCCCACGCCGACGACGATGAGGCCGACCGGCACGCCCTTGGCCGCCCGCCAACGCCGCGTCGTCTCGGCATATTCCTCGCCCGCGTCGTAAAGCTCGCGGCGCAGGCGACAATCGAGCACATGCCGGCCGAGCGGCGAGGCGCAGAGCTGGTCGTGATTGCCCTTGCGATGCGGCTGGGCGAGCACCGTTGCCCGCTCGCCCTGCTCGCGCTTGAGGCGCGCCGCCTGCCGCTCAGTGGCGCTCGGGCGCTGCGGGCGCCCATTGGGTTCGCGCAAGACCATTGCGCGCTTCTTGCCGGGCCTGCTCATGCTGCCTTGTCCTTCTTTTCCGGGGCCGGGAAATACCAGCCCTCGGCCTTGGTCCTGGGGTCCTGCGTCGTCATTCCCGGCTTGTGGCCGGCGGCCACGCGCTCACGCCATTCCGCCGTGCCCTTGACGACGAACACCTTCGGCGGCCCCTGGCTCGCTGGCGCCGGGGCGCGTTTCAGCAGCGCCTCGCGGATGATCGGGCCATAGAACTTCCACGAGCTGACCCTGCCGCCGGAGGCTGGGCGGGCCCGGATGACCGGCAGGATGTCGCGCTCGAGGTCGGCCTGGCGATGCAGCAATTCGGCGATCGGCGCGAAGGATCCGAGCCTCTCTGAGCCCGCAGCCTCAGCACAGCGCCGTTCCGCTTCGATCAGATCCAGATCAGGCGCGCGCGGCGCAGACGATGCCGCGCCAGCGGAATCGTCTTGTGAATCTGCCTCTGCCTCTGACTCTGAGGGCGTCGCGCAACGTTGCTGCAACGCGGCCTCGCCGTTGCGCTTCGCCTGGCCGAGCTTGGCTTCACGGTGCCTGCGCGAGCGCTCCGTGCTCTTGTCGCTCTCATATTGGCGGGTTTTCCAGGCGCTCACGGCATCACCCGTGATCATGCCGATCTCGGCCATCGCGGCGAAGGTCGCCGCGATCGTGCCGGCCGGCTCGCACAGCGCCGCCGCGACGCGGCGCGGCGTCGTCTCGAAGCGCCCGCCAGCATCGGTCTCGGCGGCGCTTTCAAGCAGCGCATGCCAGACCGCGATGGCGACAGAGCGCGAGCAGGCCGCGATGACCGCGACCTCGGCCAGCTTGTCGTCCTTCACCGTGCCGGCATAGGCGCGATACCAACGGCTCATCGGAGGGCCTCGCTTGTGCGGCGGCCGTCATTCCGGGGCATGGCGCAGGCCTGCCCCGAGATGACGGGAGGGACTAACGACTTCATGGCGCGTTCCGATCACGAGCTGCGTCCCGGTTGCGGAGATGGGCGAGCGAGCGGATGATCAGCCGCTCGGACAGGACAGGCGCCTTGTCGAGCTCGGCTTCCGCGGCCTCGATCAGCTCTTGCTCGCGCAGTTCTTGCTCGCGCCTGAGCTGGGCCTGGCGGTAGAGCCGGGTCGAGGCCTCCTTGAAGGAGATGATGCTGGCCGTCATGGCCTGGTCCTCATTGCCCAAGCCGCGCCAGGCACTCCCGCCAATGCGATCCCGTGCGGCACGATCCCGCGCTTGCGGGAGCCGGTCTGGACATGTCCGGAAAGCGCGGGGCGGCCGTCACGGGCCGCCCCGCCAGTTGCGCGCCGGCAGAAAAAGCGCAGGGAGGAGCGGCGCGGGGGGAAAACCTCGGATGCGTTGGCCTTCATGGGGGCCATCGCTTTGCATCGGGGCGCTGAAGCGCCGCGCGACACGCGCCGTCCGGACGGCGGATTGGGAAAGGGGTTCGTCATAACTTCGTACGATACATATCGTATCGTATCAGTCAAGATGAAACGTATCGTGAAGCGTGCGATACATGAGCGATGGACACACCCGCCGATCGCCTGCGAAACGCCCGGGAGCTGAGAGGCTTCCCCACCCCGACGGAGGCCGCCCAGGCTTTCGGCTGGAACGAGGTCACCTATCGGGCCCATGAGAATGGCGGGCGCGGCATCAAGCAGCCCGTGGCGGAGAAATATGCCAGCGCCTTCCGCGTCAAGGCGGGCTGGATCCTGTTCGGCGATGGCGAGGCGCCCAGCAGCGGCGACGGCCCTGTCGCCGCGCCAAGGCCCATGGCGTCGCCGCGCGGCTATCTGGCCGAGCCCAATGCGGTCTTCGAGGGCCAGGCGGCGCTGCCGAAAACCCATGGACCCAGCGACATCCAGGAACTCGGCATCACGGTCGGCGGCTTTGCCAGCGATGACGACGCCTTCGAGATGAACGGCCAGGTGATCGACATGGTCAAGCGGCCGATCGGCATCCTGGATCGGAAGGACGTCTTCGCGCTGCGCGTCTCCAATGACAGCATGGCGCCGAAATATGAGGATGGCGAGCGCGTCTATGTCGAGAAGCGCAAGCCCGCGATCCGCGATTATGTCGTCATCGAATTGAAGCCGGCCGAGGACGGCCGCCCGGGCAAATCCTTCATCAAGCGCCTGGTCTCGATGAATTCCGGCAGGGTCACTGTCGAGCAGTTCAACCCCGCCGGCCGGCTCGAATTCGATGCCAACGCGATCAAGCAGATCCTGCGCGTGATCCCGGAGCGAGAGCTTCGGGGCGAGTGAGGGAGCAGGGTCTCGGCGTTATTGGCTGCGTCGAGGGGCTATGGGGCTGAGCCTGTGATGGCCCTCAATCGCCTTGGCGCAAAGGGAACCAGCCGCGTCACGGCTCGTTTACTCATTGCGTTTATTTCGAATATCGCATAGTAATTCAGGGTCGCCCGGAGCATCCTGATGACCATCCCAGCCTCTGCCGAGAAGATCGGCGGACGCTTGCCGTCCGCCAGTGAAAAAGCCGCCGCGAACCAGCTTCGCAAGGTGCTCGCGTCTCATGCCGCGGGCGATGCGAAACTGCGCGTGCTGGCCAAGGATGATCGCAAGCCATCCGAAGTGACGCTGACGCCCGGCCTGTCCGCCCTGCTGATGGAACTGCTCAGATATATCGGCAAGGGCGACGCCGTCACGCTTGTCCCCGTCAGCCAGATGCTGACGACACAGCAGGCCGCCGACATCCTCAATGTGTCGCGCCCGCATTTGATCTCCCTGCTGGAGAAGGGGGCGATCAAGTTCGAGCTCGTCGGCCGGCATCGGCGCATCAGCGCCAATGACCTCTTCGCCTACCGGCATGCACGTGACGAGAAGCGCAGCCGTGCTCTGCGCGATCTAGCGGAGATGGACGCGGATCTGATCTGATCTATGTTCGCAAACCGCTTCACCGCCTTCGTCGATGCATGCACGCTCGCCGGCGCGTTGAAGCGGAACCTCCTGCTCACGCTCGCGGAAGCGGATTTCTTCCGCATCCGTTGGTCACGCCCCGTCCTTGACGAGACGCAACGCGCCATCGGCGGGATCTTGAAGAAAAAGGGCGTCAGCGACGCTGAAGACAGGGCGGCACGCGCAATCCACTACATGGTCGAAGCTTTCGAAGATGCGGAGGTTTCCGATTTCGAGCCGCTGCTGTCCGTCTGCCAGAATCTTCCCGATCCTGGCGACGCCCATGTGATCGCCGCCGCGCTCAAGACGCAGGCCGCGGTCATCGTCACCGACAACATGAAGCATTTTCCTCCCGCGCTCCTGGCGTCCCTCAATCTCGAGGCACGCAGCGCCGACGCATTCATCACCGACACGATCGCGCTGGACCCCGGGCGCGCGGTCGCCGCGATCCGCACGATGCGCCGCCGCCTGAAACGACCGGAGAAGACGGCCGAAATGCTCCTGCTGGATATGGAGGCCTGCGGGCTCACGGAGACGGTCGACATGCTGCGACAGCACATCGATTCCCTGTAGCAAGGGATCAACAGGCGCTCGGCAGGCCGCCCTCACCGGCGGACTTTGCCCTACCCCCACCGGAACGCTGGGATAAGAGCGACGTTCTTGCCTATTCCGCCGCCCGCCCGGCAGACCGAGCAGGTCAATTTCGGCCTGAGCTCATCAGCGCAGTGAATGCCGCGATCGACGAAGCGGGCCAGTACTTGGGGCGTCATGCGCTTCTCGTTGCCGCAATCGTCGCAGCGGATATAGAGCGCGGCAAAATCGGCCAGGCCGGGCTTATCTCGCGACATCCCCCGGCAAACACTGCTCATGGCCGACCCTCTTTTGTTCCCTTAATGTTCCCATTTAAGCCAGCCCAGCAACCTGAAGTCGAGTCGTAAATCGGCTGTCCCCTCAAAATAAATCGCAGCGGCGACGATACGATACGTATTGACTTAGATCGATACATTTTGCATCATTCCTGCATCGCAGGAGAGACCCGGATGAGCGCCAGCGCCGCGACATTCCCGTTCGAGGATTGCGATTTCGATCACGGCGATGTCTGCATCGGCGGCGTCGACCTGATCGAGATCGAGACGCAGGATGGCGTCGACTTCACCGTCATCGACATCATCGCCAGCAAGCGCAGCCAGACCATGCCCTGGCTGGTCATGGGCGTGACCGAGTGGGTTGCCGGCGATCTCGCCCGCCCCCGGGGCCAATCCCGCATCCGCAAGGCCTATCAGAGCCACATCGCGGAGCGCGAGGATTGCAGCGCCGCAGACGCCGCCGATTTTGCCCATGACATGCGGCTGAACGCGGCGGCCGCGTGAAACGCCGTCAACGGCCGGCCTGTGTTAAAAGCTTGAACGTCAAGGAAAGACGCGCCGTCATCCCGGACAAGCCGCGTCAGCGGCGCCGATCCGGGATCCATTCCGGAGCGCTTGCGAGTGAGGTTCCGGAATGGATCCCGGGTCTCCTTGCAGTCGCCCGGGATGACGGCGCGTTTCCCGAAATTCCAACCTACTGACAGCCTTGAGGAGCCATTCCAAGGCTGCACCCTGATGCGCACGCCCTTCACACGGGAGTGGTCACGGGTTCGATCCCTGTGTCATCCACCCCACCTCACCATACGGAACATCACCCGTCAGGCTGTGTTCATATCTTCGCGTGCAGATTACGCCTTTGTTCGGCCTCATGGCCGGTCACGGCAATCCGGAAGGGAGTTCGCCATGTCGAGGATTTTTGCGTTGGTCGCCTTGGCGGGGCTGGCCGCCCTGTCGGGAACTGCCGCCAAGGCGCAGTATTACGACCCCTATGGCCGCCCGCCCCCGCCGCGCTACGACTACGACCGCCCGCCGCCACCGCGCGACTGGGAATATGAGCGTCGGCGGCCGCGCTATGAGGATGATCGCGGCTATCGCCCGCGTCGCTTCGGCGAGATGTGCGTGACCTCGCGCGGCAGCTGCGAGACCCGCCCCGCCCCGGTCGGCGCGGGCTGCGGCTGCTATATCGACGGCTTCGGCTCGAAGCGCGGCATCATCCAGTAGCTTTCGCGCAGCGCGGCGCCTGCGGATCAATCCGTGGCGCCGCGGATCGTCGCCAGCGCGTCGAGCGCGCGCTGGCGCCCAAAGGCCAGGTCGATGACCGGGCGCGGATAGGTTTCGCCGAGCCTGACGCCGGCATCGCGCAAGGTCGCCGCATTCGCCAGCCAGGGCGCATGAATCGCACCAGTATCGAGTCGTGCGAGCTCGGGCACCCAGCGGCGGACATAGTCGCCTCCAGGGTCGAATTTTTCGCCCTGCGTCACCGGGTTGAAGATGCGGTAATAGGGCGCCGCATCCGCGCCTGAGCCCGCGACCCATTGCCAGCTCGCAGCGTTGCTGGCCGGGTCGGCATCGACAAGCGTATCCCAGAACCAGTCCTCGCCCTGCCGCCAGTCGATCAGCAGATGCTTGATCAGGAAGGAGGCAACGACCATGCGCACCCGGTTATGCATCCAGCCGGTCGCCCAGAGCTCGCGCATCCCGGCATCGATCAGCGGATAGCCGGTCTGGCCACGCTGCCAGCGCTTCAGCGCCTCGGTCTCCGGGCCCCAGGGGAAGGCATCGAAGCGGGCATTGTAGTTCTTGGTCGCGAGATCGGGATTGTAGAACAACAGATGGTAGGAGAACTCGCGCCAGCCGATCTCCGAGAGGAACTTGTCCAGATCGGACGCGCTGCCCGCCGCCATGCCTGCCGCTGATGCCGTCTGGCAGGCATGCCAGATCTGGCGGGGGCCGATCTCGCCGAAGCGCAGATGCGGCGAAAGCCGCGATGTCGAGACGAAATCAGGCCGGTTGCGCCCTTCGCCATAGCCCGCCAGCGAGCCGGAGAGAAAATCACCGAGCCGCTCGGCCGCGCCCGCCTCCCCCGGCGTCCATTCGGCACGCAGGCCACCGGCCCAGTCCGGCTTGGAAGGTTCGAGCGGGAGATCGGCAAGGTCGACCACCGCTTTGGCGAGCGCGCTCGGGAGCGGCAGGGACCGGATGCGCTGCGGCGCGGGCTCTGGCGCCGCCGGCTCGCCCCTGCCGCGCGCCGCGCGCCAATAGGGCGTGAACACCTTCATCGGCTCGCCGAGCTTGCTCGCCACCTGCCAGGGCTCGTTGAGCAGATGGCTGTTGAAGCTGCGCACGGTGACGCCCGCGCCGACCAGCGTCTCCTTCAGACCGCGATCGAGCGCGATCGCGGCCGCCTCATAGCGCCGGCTCCAGGTCACGAGATCGATTCCGGCCTCCGCCACGAGCTTCGGCAGGAGATCGGCGGGATCTGCGCACATCACCACGAGTTCCGCGCCCCTCTCGCGCAGCGAAGTCTGGAGCGCGCGCAGCGATTGCGCCAGCCACCATCGCGAGGCGCCACCGAGGCTGCGGCGCTCGCCACTCTCGTCGAGGATATAAAGGCACAGGGTCGGGCCATGAGCGGTCGCGGCGGCGAGCCCCGGATTATCGGCGAGCCTCAGATCGTCGCGGAACCAGTGCAAGGCGGCTCTTGTCATGGCATCTGAGTAGGGTGCGGCGGTGGCGCCCGGCAAGGTGCTGCTCTCGCCTTTGTGGACGCAGCGACATCGGGGCCTGTCCGCTGCGCGACATTGCGGGTAAGCAGGCGCCTGGAACGACTGGGATGAGGACCTGAAGACATGACCATCGAACGGACCGGGTTGACGCCGCGCTGGTGCGATTCCGCCGCCTTCAACGGCATCGTCTTCCTGGCCGGGCATTGCGCGGAGAAGACGCAAGGCGCCTCGCTGACGGAGCAGACGCAGGAGGTTCTCGCTTTGCTGGAGGAAACGCTGGAGGCCGCCGGCAGCGGCAAGGAGCGCATCCTCAGCGTCCAGATCTTCCTGACCAACATCAAGGCGATCGCCGAGATGAACGCGGTCTGGGATGCCTGGGTCGCGCCCGGCAATGCCCCGGCGCGAGCGACAGTGCAGGCGGAACTGGCCTCGCCGGGCTATGCGATCGAGATCACCGCGGTCGCGGCCAAGCATTCCGCCTGAGACGCGTCGGGAACGGGCGCGGCATGACAAGGCGGCCATGGCTCCTCCCCGGCCTGATGCTTGCCCTGCTGCTGGGCGCCTCGCTCGCTTTGGGCCAAGAGCCCTCGGCGCAGGAGCCGCCCTCCTCGGGCATCGACGCTGCGCTGTGCCGCCTGATCGACGATGCCGCAGTGGCGCAGGCCGTGCCCGCCGGCTTCCTGACGCGGTTGATCTTCCAGGAATCGAGCTTCCGCACGAGCGTCACCAGCCCGGCCGGCGCGCAGGGCGTGGCGCAGTTCATGCCCGGCACGGCGCGCGAGCGCGGCCTCGCCGACCCGTTCGACCCCGAGCAGGCCGTGCCCAAAGCGGCGCATTTCCTCAACGAACTGCGCCAGCGCTTCGGCAATTGGGGGCTGGCGGCGGCAGCCTATAATGGCGGCCCCACGCGCGTCTCGAGCTGGCTCGCAGGCCGCGGCTTCCTGCCCATAGAGACCGAAAACTACGTCCTCTCGATCACCGGCGCGGCGGCCGAGGCCTGGGCTGGGGATGCGCGGGCGGCGGCCGAGAGCGAGACCCGCCCCGCCCGGCCGGCGAGCCCGGACGGCCAGGCGCCGTGCCTCACCACGGTCGCGCTGATCCGCGCCGGGCGCGGCGCGCTTGCCATCGCGGAGGCGCCCTTCGCGCCCTGGGGCGTGCAGCTCGCCGCCAATTTCTCGAAGGCGCGCGCGCTTTCGGCCTTTCAGCGGGCGAGCGCCCGGCATCGCGCCATCATCGCCGATCTCTCTCCGATGGTGATCGGCACGAGGCTGCGCAGCCGCGGCACGCGCGCCTTCTACCGGGTCAGATTGCCGGCAGCGACGCGGGCGCAAGCCATAGCCCTATGCCGGCGCATTCAGGACAACCGGGGCGCCTGCCTGGTGCTGAAGAGCTGAGGCGAAAGCTGAGCCGACTTGCGGTTATGTTGCTCGCGCGCAACGGAGCGCGTCAAAGCCCTTGACCTCGCATCGATGTGATGATGGCGCAATTGCGCCGACCGGGCCGCTCTGACAGAAAATTGAGGAGATGTTGACACATTTGGGTCAACTTCGAGCCTAGCGCTCCCCCGCCATCCGTCCGAGGTCCCGATGAACCGTTTCTTCCGTATGGCCACGCTTGCCGGGCTTGGCCTGCTCGCTGCTGCCTCATCCGCCCATGCCTATGAGATCGATCCGCTGACGCGCCAGCCGCTGATGCAGAGCGCCGACCCGGCCAAAGCGCAGGCGACCGCGATCCCGCGCGAGCTCGTCTCCTATGACGGCAAGCAGCGCCCCGGCACCATCGTGATCAACACCACCGAGCGCCGGCTTTACTATGTGATGCCCGACGGCAAGGCGATGCGCTACGGCGTCGGCGTCGGCCGCCCCGGCTTCGACTGGGCCGGCGCGCAGAGCATCACCCGCAAGGCGGAATGGCCGAGCTGGACGCCGCCCTCGCAGATGCTGAAGCGCCGCCCCGACCTGCCGCGCTTCATGCCCGGCGGCCCGGAAAACCCGCTCGGCGCGCGCGCCATGTATCTCGGCTCGACCCTCTACCGCATCCACGGCTCGAACGAGCCGGAGACGATCGGCCAGGCGGTCTCCTCGGGCTGCATCCGCATGCTGAACGAGGACGTCATCGACCTCTATGAGCGTGCCAAGGTCGGCACCCGGGTCGTCGTCGCCCGCTAGAGCAGGATGCGAAAAAGTGGGAACCGGTTTTTCGCATTGATCCTGCTCTAACTCTTTGATGAGAGACGGATTCAGATGTCAGATGGGATCACTTCGTGAGCCCATCTGAAATCATCCGGCTCTGAGCGGCGAGAGACATAGTGGGTTTCTACGAAGCCCGTTTCCAAGGCAAAGGCCGGCGGTGACGCCGGCCTTTTCGTTTGTCCTGACGGAGGGCGGGAGTGCCACCCCAATCTAAAAGCAGCGCTCCCCGCTTTGAAATTCCGCGAGCCCTCATCCTCGAAACCACACCGTCATCCTGGGCGCCCGAAGGGCGTCCCGGGATCCATCGGAGCGCTCCGGAACCCTACGATGGATCCCGGAGCTGCGCCGCTGCGCGGCTTGTCCAGGATGACGATGCGGGTGAAGGGGAGCGATCAGACATCCTCGATATCGCTCGCTTCGTTTCAGGCCAGGCTCTCAGGATGAGGGCTGCAGTTTCCAATCGGCCCTTCACCCCGATGCAGCGGGCGCTTCGACCACCACCGCTCGCTTGGCCCGGAACGCAATGAACAGCTGAAAGGCAAAGAACACCCCGATCAGGCAGAGCAGCGTCGCACTGATCGGATGTGTGAAGAAGGTGGTGAAGCTGCCCCGGCTGATGATCATCGCGCGGCGGAAATACTCTTCCAGCATCGGCCCCAGGATGAACCCCAGCATCATCGGTGCCGGATCGAGCGACAGGCGCATCATGGTGTAGCCGATCAGACCGAACGCCGCCGTGGTGAAGATGTCGTTGAGGCTGTTGTTGACGCTGAACGTGCCGATGCAACAGAAGAACAGGATCGACGGGAACAGCACGTTGTAGGGTATTTTGAAGACCGAGAGCCAGAAGCGCACCAGCGGCACGTTCAGGATCAGCAGGAAGCAGTTTCCGACCCACATGCTGGCGACGAGGCCCCAGAACAGGTCGGGATGCTTGGCGATCATGTTCGGGCCCGGCTGAATCCCCTTGATGATGAAAGCCGCCATCATCAGCGCCATGACGGCGTTTTCGGGGATGCCGATGCTCATCAGGGGAATGAAGCTGGTGCGGGCCGCCGCCTCGTCGGCCGCCGCCTGTCCCGCGACGCCCTCGATCGCGCCGGAGCCGATCTCGTCCTTGTATTTGCTGACCTTCTTGTCGAGGGCATAGGCGGCGAATTGCGCGATCACCGGGCCACCGCCCGGCAGGATGCCAAGGATGGAGCCGACGACGCTGCCGCGCAGCGCACTGGGAATGATGCGCTTGAACTCCGGCCAGGTCGGCATCAGATGGATCTTGCCGTTGAAGGGCGTCCGTTCCTCGCGCGCGTCGAGGTTCTTGGTGATCTCGGCGATGCCGAAGCAGCCCAGCGCCAGGCTGACGAGGCTGACGCCGTCGGTGAGCGAGGGCAGCCCGAAGGTGAAGCGCTCCAGACCGGTCTCGAGATCGGTGCCGACCTGTCCCAGCAGCACGCCGAGCAGGCACATCGCCAGCCCGTTCAGCAGGCTGCCGGTGGTGATGAAGCTGACGCAGACGAAGCCGACCAGCATCAGCGCGCAATAATCGGTGGGGCCGAACAGCAGAGCGACCTGACCGAGCGTCGGCGCAAGGCTCGCCAGCACGACGATCGCGACCGTCCCACCGATGAAGCTCGAGACGCCGGCAGTGAAGAGGGCAAGGCCGGTCTTGCCCTTCAGCGTCATCTGGTAGCCGTCGATGCAGGCCACGATGCTGCTGGCATGGGGGATCTTCATGGTGATGGCGCTGACGCTGTCGCCATATTGGGCGCCGTAATAGATGCCCGCGAGCATGATCAGCGCGCCACCGGTCGGCAGCGAATAGGTCAATGGCAGGAGCAGGCTGATCGTCGCCAATGGCCCCAGCCCCGGCAGCAGCCCGACCAGCGTGCCGACCACGCAGCCGATGGCGCAGTAGAGTAGGTTCGCCGGCGTCAGCGCATGCTCGAAGCCGAATGCGAGATTATTTAGGATTTCCATCAGAAGAGCCTCAGATTGAGGCCGAGGAAGCGCTCGAAGACATAGGCCACGACGATGAGGCCGAGCGCGATCTTGAGGTTGCGCTTCCAGGAATAGGTCACCGCCGCAAAGCCCGCGATGAAGACCATCAGGACGATCCCCAGGGCGGCGTTGACGAGCTGGGCTCCGACGACGAAGGCCACCAGCCCGAGCATGATCAAGGCGATGTTCTTGAAGTTGAAGCTGAGCGGCACCGGAGCGCTCAGGCGCGCCTGCACGATGATCAGCAAGGCAATGGCCAGCAGCGGGACGCTCAGCAGGAGCGGGAAGAGCCCGGGGCCGGCATGGGCCAGATCACCAAGCGGATAGCGCAGCGCAGTCGCCATGAAGAAAAGCGCTACCGCCGCGAGGAAAAACCCTCGCGCGGAATTCTGGTTGACCATGCCTGCACTCCCTAAGTGAATTATTTCATTTGATTGTTGTTTTGCACGGAACCGCCGTCAAGCGGAACACCCACGGTTCACGGTTTTGAGGAGATGGTTTTGTGGCGGCGGCCGCGCGCACGCAGGCCGGCACCGGGCTGACGGGGACTGGCCGCCTGGTTGCGCGCCCGTGGCAGCGCCAAAGGGTTGTCGCAAAGCGGCCGTTCTGCGAGGTTTCGGACATCCCCCGACGAGAATCGACGCGGCGATTATGAGAAAAACCGACTTTCTTTCAGTCTTTCTGCTCGTCGTGGCGCTGACCGGATATCAGAGCGCCCTCCCCGCCAAGGCCTCCGAGCCGACACTGGAACAGACAGCGGAACTCTATTATCGCGCCTGGCTCAATTACGATCGCGCCAGCGCCGCGCGCCTGAACAAGAAACTGCGGCCGGAATCCGAGGGCCGCGATTACATCGACATGACGATGTTCAACGATCCGATCGCATGGCAGCTCAAGCGGATGGCGCGCTTGAGCGTGAGGACCGACCCTTCAGGGCGCGAGCTGAAGCGCTTGATGGCCAGGCTCATCGTCGAGAGCTCAAGGCGTGTCCGCTGCACGGCCGTCGGCAGCGAGCCGGCCGATGGCCGCTTCAACGCCACCGTCAAGCTCGATTGCCTGGTGCCGGATGCCGTCGCGGAACTGACGCAGGTGAAGCGCTCGGAGGAAGCGGATATGATCAATCCGACCCCGCGCCTGCTGAGAAGCGTGATCGATGCCTATGCAAGAGCCCCTCTGACACGCCGCATTGCCACAGAAATGGATCTCACTGCCGGCCCGGCGAAGGAGCGCTGGATGCCGAGCCAGTATCGAACCGGCGTCGATCTGGTGACGGGAGCCCTCATTGGCCAGATCAAGGAGTCCGGGCTCGGCAGGTAGGTCGTTGCCTGCGAGCGGGGTTTCCCTTCTCCCCTTGCGGGAGAAGGTGGATCGGCGAAACCGAGACGGATGAGGGGGCGCCGTGAGCTCACCGTCTAGCTGAAACGCGACGCCAGCCGGATAGGGCACGGCGCCCCCTCATCCGCCCCTACCGGGGCACCTTCTCCCGCCAGGGGAGAAGGGATGCGCGTTCAGGTGTCCCCCGCGCGCTAGCCTCGCTTCACCCGCTCCCGCGACAGCCCTTGCTCCGCCAGCGCGTCGAGATAGGCCTGCATCTTGGCCTCGCCATGCTCGCCGAGCTCGCGCAGATAGTCCCAAGCATAGATGCCGGTGTCGTGCATGTCGTCGAAGGTGAGCTTCACGGCGTAATGGCCGACGGGCTCGACGCCGATGATCTCGACCTCGGCCTTGCCCGGCACCGTCTTCTTCTGCGTGGGGCCATGGCCCTGGACCTCCGCCGAGGGGCTTTCCACCCGCAGCAATTCGGCCGGCAGCGCGTAGGCCGTGCCATCCTCGAAGGCGACATGCAGGGTGCGGCGATCCTTGGCGAGGCGGATCTCGGTCGGCCATGCTGACATGGTTGTGTTTGCTCCAGGGCGACTGCGACGATGGCCGCGCTTGACCTTGGCGGCCGCAATGCCAATGTCTCACCGGATATAGCGATGCGGCCACCGCCATGCACCTGCCCGCGTGCAGCAAGGTCGTTTTCAGAATTTGGCCGTCTTCAGGGATGAAGCAGAGTGCTCCTCGACGACATCAAGCCCGGTGTGATCGCCAAGCCCGATACGATCGAGCAGCTCGCGCGCGCGCCGCTGGTCGATCCGTTCGGCCGCGACATCTCCTATTTGCGTATTTCGGTGACGGATCGCTGCGATTTTCGCTGCGTCTACTGCATGTCCGAGGACATGACCTTCCTGCCCAAGCGCGATCTGCTGACGCTGGAGGAGATCGACCGCCTCGCCACCGCCTTCGTCGCGCGCGGCACCCGCAAGCTCAGGCTCACCGGCGGCGAACCCTTGGTGCGGCGCGACGTGATGAGCCTGTTCCGCTCGCTCTCGCGCCACCTCACCACCGGTGCGCTGGAAGAGCTGACGTTGACCACCAACGGCTCCCTGCTCGACCGCTATGCGCAGGAGCTCGCCGATTACGGCGTGCGCCGGATCAATGTCTCGCTCGACACGCTCGACCCCGACAAGTTCCGCAAGATCACGCGCTGGGGCGATCTCGACAAGGTGCTCGGCGGCATCGAGGCGGCGCGCAAGGCGGGCCTGCGGGTCAAGATCAATGCGGTTGCACTGAAGGGCGTCAATGAGGACGAGATCGAAGGGCTGATGACGTGGGCCCATGGCCTTGGCATGGACCTGACCCTGATCGAGGTGATGCCGCTGGGCGAAATCGAGCCCGGCCGCATCGACCAGTTCCTGCCGCTCTCGGTCGTCAGGGCGCGGCTGATGGATCAGTACAATCTGGCCGAAGACCCCTACAAGACGGGCGGGCCGGCACGCTATGTCCGCGTCAAGGAGACCGGCGGGCTTGTCGGCTTCATCACGCCGATGACGCATAATTTCTGCGAGAGCTGCAACCGCGTCCGCCTGACCTGCACCGGCACGCTCTATATGTGCCTCGGCCAGGAAGACGCCGCCGATCTGCGCGCGCCGTTGCGCGCCTCCCCCGACGATGCGGGCCTCCACCGCGCCATGGAAGAGGCGATCTCGCGTAAGCCCAAAGGCCATGACTTCATCATCGACCGGCGCCGCGCAAAGCCGGCCGTAGGCCGCCATATGAGCGTCACCGGCGGCTGAGAGCCGGTTTGGACATGTGAGCCGCCATCCTGAGAGCCTGGTTCGAAATGAACCGAGCGATATCAGAAACTTCCGGTCGCTTTACGTCCCCCGCGCCGTCATTCCGGACAAGCCGCGCAAGCGGCGCTGATCCAGAATCCATCCTAGAGCGTCATTCTCGGGCTTGCGCCCTGAGAATCTCATGACCAGAGCCCTCTCGATTACGAGATGGTCGGGTCAAGCCCATGACTGTCCGGTTCGCCGCGAGCGCCCGATCAAAAAGCTCCGTTCATTGGAGGCTTTCCAGCATGCGGTGACGAATGAGACAGGCGCGGGGAACCCCTCTCCCGTGTGGGAGAGGGGCAGGGGTGAGGGCAGGCCAGACAACCAGATCGCGCAAGCGGCTCCGCAGCCTCTCCTGCGCTTTCAGAATGAAGCCAGCGCTGCGACGTAGTCGCGCCTCAATAATCGGCGGCGGGCCCTCATCCCTGCCCTTCTCCCACACGGGAGAAGGGTTCCCCGCGCCCTTTATCCGACACTTCGCTTCACGACGACGCGCATCGCTTCTGGGTTCCGGGCTCAGGCCTGCAACCTGCCCCGGAATGACGGCAGAGAATGACGCCATCGGTTATCGCTGAAGGCCGTCAGTATGGGGCGCCCGGCCCGTCAGACCGACCGGGTTATGCCGCCATCAACGCGGATATTCTGCCCGGTGATGTAGCCGGCATCGTCCGAGGCGAGGAAGGCGATCGTCCCGGCGATCTCGTCGGCCCGGCCATAACGCTGCAGGGGCACGCTCTGACGGCGCTCATCCGTCGCCGGCAGGCTGTCGGTCCAGCCGGGCAGCACATTGTTCATGCGGATGTTGTCGGGCGCGTATGTGTCGGCAAAAATCTTGGTGAAGGAGGCAAGGCCTGCCCTGAACACCGCCGAGGTCGGGAACATCGCGGCGGGCTCGAAGGCCCAGGCCGTCGAGATGTTGATGATCGAGCCCGAGCGCTGCGCCTGCATGATCGGCGTCACCAATCGCGCCGGCCGCACCGCGCTGAGGAAATAGACCTCCATGCCGCGCTGCCAGTCCTCGTCGGGGATCTCCAGGATGGGAGCGCGCGGCCCGTGCCCGGCGCTGTTGACCAGGACGTCGACCCTGCCCCAGCGCTCGAACACCGTATCGACCAGGCGCTTGACGTCGTCATTCGACTGGTTCGAGCCGGTGATACCGATACCGCCGAGCTCCTTGGCCAGCACCTCGCCCTTGCCCGACGAGGACAGGATCGCCACCGCAAAGCCGTCCTTGGCGAGACGACGCGCGGCGCTTGCGCCCATGCCGCTGCCGCCGGCCGTGATGATCGCCACTTTCTTGGTCATAGCGCGCTCTTTTCCTGGTTGATGTCCCTGTTCATAGGGTTCGGCGCCGCCTCGAACCATCGATTTCCCGTGCAGGGAGCCTGTAGCGCTGCTACACCCCCGTCATGTCGCGAATGCCTCCTCTCGCAACCCTGCGCGCTTTCGACGCCGCCGCTCGCCATCTCAATTTCAGGCTCGCCGCCGAAGAGCTGAACGTGACGCATGGTGCCGTCGCGCAGCAGGTCCGGGCGCTGGAGGCCAGTCTCGGCGTGGCGCTGTTCGAGCGCGAGCCCAGGGGCCTGGCGCTGACGCCGACAGGGCGCTCCTTCCATCCGCAGATCCGGCGCGCCTTCGCGCTGATCGCGGGCGCGATGGCCGCGATCGAACCGAGGCAGGAGCATGAGCGGCGCGGCGTCACGGTGACGGTGACGCCCTCCTTCGCGGCGAGATGGCTGATTCCGCGGCTCGGCAGCTTTTCGGCGCTTGCTCCCGATGTCGAGGTGCGCGTGCTGGCCTCGGAAGCGACGGAGCGGCTGGGCGGGCCCGGCCTGCCCGATCTCGCCGTGCGGCTCTCGGCGCCGCCCTTCGATCGCGCACTTGAGGCCGAGCGGCTGCTCGCCGATGATCTGTTTCCCGTCTGCAGCCCGGCCATGGCCGTAACGCTGGCGACCCCGGCCGATCTGCTGGGGACAACGCTCCTGCACGACGCCCATGACGCCTGGCCGCTCTGGCTGGAGCTGGCGAACGCCCAGGCGCCCCTCACAGCCGGCAAGCGCTTCAGCCAGACCGCGCTCGCTTTGGGGGCGGCGCTCGATGGCCAAGGCATCGCGCTTGCTCCCTTCGCCCTGGTCGCGGACGATCTCGCGCAGCACCGGCTCGTCGCGCCCTTCGGAACCGATATCCGCCTCGTCTCGGAGCGGGCTTTCTACCTGCTGACGCCGAAGCTGGCGCGTACGCGGCCTGAGGTCGCGCTGTTTCGCGCCTGGCTGCTCGATGAGAGCAAGCCGAGGCCGCAGCCTGGCGCGTGA
This sequence comes from Allobosea sp. OK403, assembly GCF_900113835.1. GTDB lineage: Bacteria > Pseudomonadota > Alphaproteobacteria > Rhizobiales > Beijerinckiaceae > Allobosea. The sequence continues at coordinate 121,080 of NZ_FOQV01000014.1, forward strand.
CGGTTTGGAGCGCGGCAGGGCTCTAAGCCGGGACAGAGTTCAATTCGTTAGAGCCGGTTTGGAAACTCCCGCCCTCATCCTGAGAGTTTGGCCGATAGCGATGCCTCTGCTCTCAAAAGCTTGAACATTGAGGAAAAGCGCGCCGTCATCCCGGGCAAGCCGCGTCAGCGGCGCCGATCCGGCAACTGTGTTGTTTGGTGTGTCATGCTTGGAAGGCTGTGTCAGTTTTGAGCATGGCGTTGAGGACGGTGAGGAGCTTTCTTGCGACGGCGATGATGGCGACTTTTGCGGCTGCGCTTCTTGCGCGGACGGCGTCGTAGAAGGTCTTGAAGCGCGCAGATGTCCGGATGGCGGCCAGCGCGGCCATGTAGAGGGCTTTGCGGACGCGTCGCCTTCCACCCCTGATCATGCGCTGTCCGCGCCTGCGCCCGCTGTCATTGTTGAAGGGCGCGAGACCGGCGAGCGCGGCGATGGCCTTTGGCGAGACGTGGCCGAGCTCGGGCATCAGGGCGATGAGGGTGGTGGCGGTG
>NZ_FOQV01000007.1:7500-274943 GCF_900113835.1 Allobosea sp. OK403
CAGGACCGCGCTTCAGAGCCGGCATGCTGGCATACCTCATCCCGACGATACCCATCCCGTTCAAAAGCGCGTCCGACAGGCTCGCTGCCATCGCCGGCGTGACGCGATGCATCTCGCCGCTGCGTCAGAAATTGTAGCGCACAGCGTCCTAGAGCATTTCCGCGTTTCTTCGAATCGCGGAAATGCTCTACCTCCTTGTTTTATCGCATTGTCTTCACGCGAACCGGTGTCCACTTCGCTCGACAATGCTCTAGCAGAGCCTTGTCGCAAGGATCCTGACGACTCATAGTTCAGTCGACGATTGTCGATCCGCTCGGAACAACTCGTGCGCCGCGTCCTGCCTTCCCTGCCTTCGCTGACGATCTTCGAGGCTTCGGCCCGTCATTCAAGCTTTACGCGCGCGGCGGAAGAGCTGAATCTTTCGCAAAGCGCGGTCAGCAAGCAGGTCCAATCACTTGAAACGTTCCTGGGGCTTCGCCTGTTTGAGCGGATTCGGCAACGCATTGTTCTGACTGAGGCTGGGCAACTCTATCTCGCCCGGATACGCGAGGCGCTCGAAATCATGGAATCGGCAACCATGGAAGCACTCGCCTTTCAAGGCGGGGGCGGACTTTTGAACATCGCCACGCTCCCAACCTTCGGTTCCCGCTGGCTGGCTCCAAGAATCGGTAGGTTCCAGGCTCTCTACCCCAACATCGCCCTGAGCCTGACAGTTCGGACTTGGCCCTTCGATCTTGTCGAAGAGAACATCGATATCGCGGTCTATTTTGGTGAGAAGCCGTGGCCCGGAGGTCCGTCCGATTTTTTGATGGAGGAAATGGTCATTCCCGTCTGCGCTCCTTCCCGGCTATCGCCCAAGGGGCCGCTCAGCACCGTTGCGGATCTGGGCCAGCTCGCTTTGCTCCACCATCGCGCGCGGCCGCGTGCCTGGAAGGATTGGCTGCAGATGGCCGGCGGGAATGAGGTCAACCCCTTTCACGGTGTTCGCTTCGAGCATTTCGAGATGATCATACAAGCCGCGGTCAGCGGAATGGGGATTGCTATCGTGCCTCGCTTCATGATCGAGGCAGAGCTGCTCGACGGCCGATTGATCACTCCGTTTCCGCAGACGATGAAAAGCGCGGAATCTTATTACCTCGTTTGCCCGGAGCGTAAGCGCAGCCTGCCGGCGGTCGAGGCCTTCCGTCGCTGGATCATCGATGAGATGCGGCTGTTCCGGCAGCGCTCGGGCAACGAGGTCGCGCCGGTCGCATGACGTGAACTGAAGTTCATTCCTCCAGGGAATGATTTGACGCGATCTTATCGTTTGGGTCGGCGCGCACCGCCACCGTAATATTCGGCAATCGCTCGCAACCTGATTGGTCTTTGCGCCATGGCTGCCGTTCATGCCCTCGCCTCTTCGACGTCAGCCGCGCCAGTCCGCCACGGAGCCGCAGCTTCGGTTCCTCCCGTCGGAGCCAACTGACTCATGTCTCCAATCGAAGTTACGCAGATTTTCCATGGTCAGGACGTGCCGGATGGGCTCTCGCCGGCAGCCGCGGAAAGATTGACGGGTTTCCTGTCTGCGCGCGCCGGGCTCGTTTTGGTCGCAAGACGTGACGCGGTCGTCGTCGGCCTGCTGGCTGGGCTTCGCCGCCGGACCTCTGCGATGCTGCGCGTCGTCTGGTTCTGGGTCGCTCGGCCGGAGGCCGACGGGGATGAGACCGAGGTGGGGCGCGCCTTGGTTGCGGCACTGGAAGAGATTTCATTCGGCAATGACGTGTTGACCTGGCGTGTTGCCGACACGACTGGGGACGGCGATGTGCCGTCGAATTTGCGAGGGCTGCTGGGTGTCGCGGCTGCGGCAGCGACACAGCGCTATTCCGAGCGCAGACTCCGCAATGAGACCGTACCTCCCAGGCCGATCGCGCCGCTCTACCCGCAATCGACCGGCTTCACATGCGGCCCCGCCTCGCTTGCCATGGCTTTCGCGGGTTTGGAACCGGAATGCGTCCCGGACCGCCAGCTCGAAATCGCATTGTGGCGGGAAGCCACGACGGTGATCGGCCTGAGCGGTCCCGGTGGATGCGATCCATACGGCCTCGCCCTTGCGGCCGCCGCACGCGGCTACGCATTGCGGCTGTTCATGAGCACCTCCGAGCCGATCTTACTCGATCGCGCGGATACCGAGGCCAAGCGTGCGCTGATGACTTTCGTCCAGGCCGACTTCAAAAGCCGCGTGCTCGGATCAGGCATCGCTGTCGAACATCGCGCCATCGAGGCTGCGGAATTGAAGGATGCAATCGATGCTGGTTTCATCGGTCTCGTCCTGATCGATCAAATGGAAACCCATGGCCGCTCGGCGCCCCACTGGATCGTCGTCCACGCCGTGCACGGGGAGCTGTTCCTGGTCAACGATCCCTGGATTGAGACTGCATCGCTGGAAACGGAGGTCGACGTGCTCGACCTCCCCATCCGCTCCTCAGTCCTCGAACGCATGTCCGGGTATGGCGAGCCGCAGTATCGCGCGACCTTGTTGATCGGGCCGCGAGCAGCCTGAGCCCTTCGCCTTGGCACGCGATTGTACCGCGTCCGAACGCGCTCAACCCTTTGACGTCGATTCGAAACAGAAGCAGGCGGAGAACAGATGAAACGACGGACCTTCATCGCTGGCGTCAGCGCTGCCGCGGCCGGCCTTGCTCTCCCGGCGCGGGTGCGATCGCAGTCGCAGACGACGCTGCGTTTCATCCCGCAGATTGATCTCGTCTACCTCGACCCTGTCTTCACGACCGCCTCGGTGACCCGCAATCACGGCTATCTCGTTTTCGACACGCTCTACGGCATGGATGGAAACTTCCGCATGTCGCCGCAGATGCTCGAAGGGCATAGCGTCGAGGAGGATGGCAAGGTCTGGAACCTGAGCTTGCGTGCGGGGCTGCTGTGGCACGATGGAGAGAAGGTTCTGGCGCGCGACTGCGTTGCAAGCATCAGACGATGGGCGCGGCGTGATGCCTTCGGGGGCACGCTGCTACAGGCAACGGACGAGCTTTCTGCCATCGACGACCGCACGATACGCTTCCGGCTGAAGCGACCCTTCCCCTTGTTGCCGGGGGCTCTCGGCAAGACGGCGGCGCTGATGTGCGCGATGATGCCGGAGCGGTTTGCGAATACGGACCCGCAGCAGCAGGTCACCGAGATGGTCGGGTCTGGCCCCTTCCGCTTCAAACCAGATGAACGTCTTCCGGGAGCGCGCAACGTCTATACTCGCTTCGAGGGCTACAGGCCGCGTGAAAGCGGTGCGCCCGACTGGACCGCAGGTCCCAAGGTCGCGCATTACGAGCGGATCGAGTGGCACACCATGCCCGATACCAGCACGGCAGCGTCCGCGCTGCAGACCGGCGAAAGGGACTGGTGGGAGTTTGCCAATCACGAGTACCTGCCGTTGCTGAAGCAGGCGCGTGGCGTCCAAACCAGGGTTCTCGATCCCACCGGCATCGTGACGATGTTACGGCTGAACCATCTGCAACCGCCCTTCAACAACCCCGCCATCAGGCGCGCGCTCTTTGGCGCGATTGATCAGGCGAGCTTCATGCAGGGCGTCGTCGGCGACGAAGCCGCCCTCTACCATACGCCGCTCGGCTTTTTTTGCCCGGGCACACCGATGGCCAGCAATGTCGGGCTCGATATCCTGTCCAGTCCGCGTGACCTTGCCAAGGTCCGCACCGCGCTGCGCGATGCGGGCTATGCTGGCGAGAAAGTGGTGCTGATGGTGCCGGGCGACTCGACTGCCTTGAAGGCGCTAGGCGATGTTGCAGCCGACATGTTCAAGCAGGTGGGCATCAATGTCGATTACCTGGCGCTCGATTGGGGGACGTTGCTCGCGCGGCGCAATCGAAAGGGGCCCGCGGACCAAGGCGGTTGGAACGCCTTTGTGACAAGCTGGACTGGAATGGATTGGCTCAATCCTTCGAGCCACGTCGCAATCCGCGGCAATGGCGAGGCCGGTTACGCCGGGTGGGTGTCCAGCCCGCAGCTGGAGGCGCAGCGCGAAGCCTGGTTTTCGGCGCCAGATCTCGCCGCGCAGCAGCGCCTTTGCCAGGAGATGCAGAGCCAGGCATTTGTCGATGCCCCGTACTATCCGCTCGGGCAGTACATCCAACCGACGGCCTACCGCACCAGCCTGACTGGAATCCTTAACGGCTTCCCGACTTTTTGGAACGTGCGGCCTGCCTGACAGGCCAACCACAGTCCCTAACGGCCTCTAGGCGGATGCCTGCGCTTCCGAGAAGGTAGCTGATCCGGGCCGGAGGTGCTGGCGATCAAGAGCCAGAGCGAGAAGGCTCCTGACGATATCGACAAGGGTACCTGGCTGGGGTGGGCGCTCCTCCGGGTCGAACGCAAGCCCGACGACGGCTCGGCCTCCTGCCGACGTCGTCACCGGCCAGAAATCGAAACGCGAGGCATCGAAGGGGTAGACGTCCGCGACGGAAATCTTGCCCGTGGTCAGCGACGATCGCGCCGCCTCGATCTCCACTTCGCTAGGGTCGATCTTGCCGCGTCTCTCGACCACGTCGACAGCGACGTCCGACACCAGCATCACGACGACAGGGACCCGGAAGAGTGCCTCAAGCGCATTGGCGGTGCTGGAGAAGATCGCCTTTAGATCGTCGGCTGCGATGATGTCTCTGCTGTAAGACTGCACGACCGCTGCCTGCCGCTTCGCAAGCGCCACATCGTCTGCCTTGTGTCGGGCGGTCGAGGCCACGGCGCTCGCGATCGCTCCGACGACGAAGAGCAGCCCGATCGCCCAGATATTCGCAGGGTCGTCGACGCGAAGCGAGAAGCGCGGCTCGGTCAGAAAGAAATTATAGGAAAGAGCCCCAAGAAGCGCCGAGCACAGCGATGGGCCCAGGCCGAAAGCAACGGCCGCGATGATCACGGGCACGACAAAGACGAGAGACAGATTCGGAATCGTCACCGCGCTGTCCAATCCGACGGCCACCACCGTTGCAATGGCGGTCATCACGAGTGCAACAAGATATCGAACGATGATCGGCAGGTCGAAGAGTTGCAAAGCCGGCAGCGGATCAGTGTCCGATAGAAGCTTGAACTCGCCCGAAGACTCCTGAGTGCTCATGGCAATGTCCCCTTATGCCGGTGCGCATGCTCGTCATACAGCGCCATCGTTGCTCGCGCGCTCGGCATTCGCTTAGCGCGGTGCCGCAGAATGAACCCACACGGCCAGGATGCCGGCCAGCAGAAGCAGTACGGCAAAGGACTGCAACAGGGCGCGCGCGATACCGTCGAGTGGTTTGTTGCGGCGTGTGGCTTGATATGCCGCCTCGCGCCGTCGCCTCAGGGAGGCTTCATAGGTGGCCATTTCGACCTCCGTCTTCGGCAGCGGATGATCGGCGATCTCTGCGTTAAATCGCTATGCAGGCCATCGTCCAGCTGCATAAAACCGATGTAAGGATCCCATGGCCAAACATTGCGCCCATCTAGAGATATGGATGGACGCTGTCGTGCCCAAGTGGCGGAATGGTGGCTGCCCGCACGACCGTCAATGGGCCGTTCGCGCTCGCCGCGGCATGACTGCCGGATCCGCAATCTCGCGATGTTGAAGCTCGCGATCGACAGCAAGCCACGCGGATGTGACCGCGTTCGCCTTCGCGTGGCCGATGCCGTTGGGCTGCGATGCCTTGCATGGACCGCCCGGGCAAACGCTGCCGCGAACGGCTTTGGGCCCTGCGGAGGAGCGTTTTCGGCGTCCCGCGGATGCTTTCAATGTCGGCGGCTTTTGACGCCTGAGTGGCGACGACACGCGGCCCTTGCCAGGCTTGATCCGCTTTCAAAGGCGGCTCGCCGCCGTCGGCGCACTCCGGCGATTTACCATCTGTTAACCATCCGCCGATACACCGGAGCTACCGAAAATTTACCAAGATGACCGCCGTGTTAACGAAACCCAGGCCGATCCGCCTCAAGGGGCGCTCCTACCTTGCGCTCACATTGACCCCCGAGCTGCCCATCGAGGACTGGCTCGTGCGGCTCGATGAGCTGGCTGCGCTGTCCGCCGGGTTTTTCCTGAGGCGGCCGGTGGTGCTCGATGTCGAAGGCATCGACCTCGACCGTACGCAGCTCCGCGAACTCGTCGGCGAGCTGTGCACGCGCAATGTGCGAATCATGGGTATTGAAGGCGCCCGCACCTCATTGCTCGGCGCGGATCTGCCGCCCGCGATATCCGGCGGGCGCTCGACATCGGATATCGAAGCGCCGGTCGCCGAGCCGATCAAGGAAGCGGCCGTGTCCGAGAGCATCATTCGCTCCGACCCGCTTCCGATCAAGACCACGCCTTCGATCATCGTGACCCAGCCCGTACGCTCCGGTCAGTCGCTGTTCTTTCCCGAGGGCGACGTGACCGTCATCGGGTCGGTCGCATCCGGCGCGGAAATCGTCGCGGGCGGTTCCATCCATATCTACGGCACGCTCCGGGGACGCGCGCTGGCCGGCACGATGGGCAACGCATCCGCGCGCATCTTCTGCAGCAAGCTCGAAGCGGAACTCCTAGCCATCGACGGCTTCTACAAGACGGCTGAGGACATGGGGCCGGAACTGCGCGGCAAGGCCGTCCAGATCTGGCTCGAAGGCGAAACATTCAAGGTCGGGTCGCTCACCTAGAGCATTGCGCGTCGATACAAACAGGAGAGGTCTATGGGTAAAGTCATCGTGGTCACATCCGGCAAAGGCGGCGTTGGCAAGACGACGTCCTCCGCGGCGTTGGGAGCGGCTCTTGCAAAAAGCGGCGACAAGGTCGTGGTCGTGGATTTCGATGTCGGCCTGCGCAATCTCGATCTCGTCATGGGCGCCGAAAGACGGGTCGTCTACGACCTCGTCAACGTGATCCAGGGCGAAGCCAAGCTGACGCAGGCGCTCATCCGCGACAAGCGGGTCGAGACGCTTTACCTGCTGCCGGCTTCGCAGACGCGCGACAAGGACAACCTCACGCCGGAGGGCGTCGAGAAGGTCGTCAATGCCCTGAAGAGCGTCTTCGACTGGGTCATCTGCGACAGCCCGGCCGGTATCGAGCGCGGAGCGACACTCGCGATGCGCCATGCCGACGTGGCCATCGTCGTGACCAATCCGGAGGTCTCCTCGGTGCGCGATTCCGACCGCATCATCGGCCTGCTCGATTCCAAGACGCTCAGGGCCGAGAACGGCGAGCATATGGAGAAGCATCTCCTGCTCACCCGCTACGACTCGGCCCGCGCCGAACGTGGCGACATGCTGAAGGTGGACGACGTCCTCGAGATCCTGTCGATCCCGCTGCTCGGCATCATCCCGGAAAGCATGGACGTGCTGCGCGCGTCGAATCTCGGCTCTCCCGTCACCCTGGCCGATGATCGCAGCGCGCCGTCGATCGCCTATTTCGAGGCGGCGCGCCGGCTGAAGGGTGAAAACCTGCCGATCATGATTCCGGGCGAAAAGCGCGGCTTCTTCGGCAAGATCTTCGGAAGGAAAGCGGCATGAATTTGCGTCGCCTGTTTTCCCGCACTCAGTCGGCCCCTGCCGCCCGCGAGCGCTTGAAGGTTCTCCTCGCCCATGAGCGCGCGGCGGTCGGTGATTCCGACCTTGTCTCCAAGCTGCGGGACGAAATCCTGCGCGCGATCTCGATGCATATGCAGATCGATCACGACAAGGTCACTGTGAAGATGGAGCGCGGCGCGCAATATTCGACGCTCGCCGTCGACGTCGAGATCCCGTTCGACGCGGCCAAGAAGGCGGCCTGACGGCCGCTTTCCCCTACGGTATGAAAGCCGGTAGAGGGACCTCCTCGCCTCGCAGTTTCGGGGATAGCCTCCGACAGCTGCGAGGCGTTTTGGCTCTGGGCGGAGCCTAAACGGTAAAGGCCGCCCTCAACCGTCGATCTGACGATCGCGCTTCATTGCAGCTTCTGGTTCAGAGCATCGCGCAGGCCGTCGCCGAGGATGTTGAAGCAGAGCACGACGACGAAAATGGCGAGACCCGGAAACAGGGTCAGGTGATCGGCGACGCCGAGATAGCTGCGCCCATCCGCCAGCATGGCGCCCCATTCGGAGCTTGGCGGTTGCGCCCCCAGCCCAATGAAAGACAGCGCCGCGCCGACGAGGATCGCCGAGCCGATGCGCAGGCTCATATAGACGATCACCGCCGGCAGGGCTCCGGGCAGGATATGGTGAAGGATCAGCCTGAACCTGGATACGCCGATGCTGCGGGCGGCCTGAACGTATTGGGTCTGCTTCAGCACCAACGTGCTGCCGCGCACGAGCCGGGCGAAAACCGGCACGCTGAACACGGCCACCGCCCAGATGACATTCCCCACTCCCGGCCCCAGCAGCGCCACCACGGCGATGGCCAGCAGGAGACCGGGAAATGCGAACAGCACGTCGCATAGCCGCATCAGCAGCGTGTCGACCCAGTCGCCGCTCCAACCGCTGACAAGCCCCATGATCGTACCGATGAAGCCGCCGGCAAAGGCCGAGATCAGGCCCACGGCCAGGGAGACACGGCCTCCCCAGATGATCCGGCTCAGGATGTCGCGGCCATAGGAGTCGGTGCCGGCAAGATGGGCCCATGTCGGCGCTTGCAGGAGCGCATCGTAGTCGGCGGCGGCCGGATCGTAAGGTGCAATATAGGGCGCAAACACGGCTGCGAAGACGATGAGCGCGATGATGGCAGCGGCCAGAAGCGCTGTGTGCCTGCGGCGAAAACGCCGCCAGAATTCCCGAGCGGGCGAGCGGATGGCAGACGTCGTCATGATCGCAACCGGATCGCCGGGTTCAAGACGCCGTAGAGGACGTCGACCACGAGGTTTATCAGCACGAACTCGGCGGAAAGGAGCAGGATCAGCGCCTGGATCACGGGGTAGTCGCGGAAGGAGATGCTGTCGACGAGCAGGCGGCCCAGGCCCGGCCAGGCGAACACCGTCTCGACCACGATCGCGCCGCCCAGCAGCGTTCCGAATTCCAGCCCTGTCAGGGTCACGACCGGGATCAAGGCGTTGCGCGCCGCGTGGCGCCAGATCACGCGGCGTTCGGTCAGGCCCTTGCTGCGCGCCGTGCGGACAAAATCTTCGCCGGCGACATCGACGAAGGCCGAACGCGTGAAGCGGGCAAGCACCGCAGCCACCCCGACGCCGAGCGTGAAGGAGGGCATGAGCAGCGAACGCCAGCCGTCATAGCCACCAGTGGGCAGCCAGCCGAGATGCACCGAAAACAGATCGATCAGCAGCAGCCCGAGCCAAAAGCCGGGAAAAGACAGGCCGCCGATCGCCACCAGCATGGCCGCCTGGTCCTGCCATCGCCCGCGTTTGACCCCGGCCCAGACGCCGAGCAGGCCCCCCGTCAGGGTTGCCCAGCCCATCGCTGCCAGAGTGAGCCACAGCGTCGGCAGGAAGCGCGCCCCGATAACCGCCATCACCGGCTCATGCGTGCGGCTGGAGACGCCGAAATCGCCGTGAAGCGTCGCTCCGGCGTAACGTAGATACTGCTCCCAGATCGGCCGGTCGAGCCCGAGCGCTGCGCGCGCGGATGCCACCTCCTGTTCCGTCGCATCCGCCCCCGCCACCAGGCGCGCCGGATCGCCCGGCAGCAGCCGGACGAAGCCGAATACGAACAGCGATACGGCAAACAGCACCGGCACCGCGCCGAGCAGCCGCTTCAGAACGAAGACGGGCATCGGCTCTCATCCTTTCCGCGGGTCAGTACGGCGCGCATCGCATCGTCCTCAATAGAGACCTCCCACGCGGTGCCGCGCGACATAATGGTCGGGCCCGACCTGAACCAGCGGTGCCACCTCCGGCACGTCGTCCAACGCCCGCAGCGGGCTTGGCACTTCGCTGTCGTCGATCGCGATCTCCTCGCGGCGCCGCGCAGGATCTGGCACCGGGACCGCGCTGAGCAGCCGCCGCGTATAGGCGTGCTGTGGCGAGGCGAGCACGGCCTGACGTGGTCCGATTTCGACGATCTGCCCGAGATACATCACCGCGACACGGTGGCTTATCCGCTCGACCACCGCCATGTCGTGGGAGATGAACAGGCAGGCGAGGCCGAGCTTTCGCTGCAAATCCATCAGCAGATTGACGATCTGCGCGCGGATCGACACGTCGAGCGCCGCGACCGCTTCGTCGGCGATGATCAATCGCGGCTCCGAGGCCAGCGCCCGCGCGATACCGACGCGCTGGCACTGGCCGCCCGAGAGCTCGTGAGGATAGCGCGAGACGAAGGCGCGCGGGAGGCCGACGAGCTCGAGCAGCTCTTCGACCCGGCGGATGACGGCCGTGCCCGCGAGGAGGCGATGGGTGCGTATCGGCTCCGCCACGGAGAAGCCGACCGTGAGGCGCGGATCGAGCGCGCTGAACGGATCCTGGAAGACATATTGGATGCCGCGTCGCAAAGCGCTGTCCGCGGCGCTATTCGCGGTCGCGGCGAGAACATCCTCGCCCCGGAACAGGATGCGCCCCGAGGACGGCTCTTCGAGGCGCACGATGCTGCGCCCGAGCGTGCTCTTGCCGCAGCCGCTCTCGCCGACCAGCGCGAGCGTCTCGCCGGGGCGGATATCGAGGCTCACCTGCTCGACGGCGTGGACCCGGGCCCGGACGCGGCCGAGCATGCCCCTGATGTCGAAGCGCGTGACGAGATCGCGCAGCTCAAGCACCGGCGCTGCGGCCGCCACGGTATCCTGCGGCCCGGTCGGCGCAGGCGGTTCCGGGAACGGCACCGGCAGGGCCTCTTCGTTGAGGCTGCCGAGCACCGGTACGGCCGCGAGCAGGCTGCGCGTATAGGGGTGGGAAGGCGTGGCGAAGAGCGCGCCGACCTCGCCCTCTTCGACACGTTCGCCGGCACGCATCACCACGACGCGGTCGGCGAGTTCGGCGACGACGCCCATGTCATGGGTGATGAACAGCAGGCCGGTGCCGAGGTCGCGCTGGAGTTCGCGCAGCAGGCGCAGCACCTGGGCCTGGACGGTCACGTCGAGAGCCGTCGTCGGCTCATCCGCGATGAGGAGCCGCGGCCGGCTCGCGAGCGCAATGGCGATCATCGCGCGCTGTCGCATGCCGCCCGAGATCTCGAACGGATAGGAGCGCAAGTGCCGGTTTGCATCGGGGATGCGGACACGCTCGAGCAGGCGCTGCGCCTCGGCGAGAGCTGCCGTCCAGTCGAGCTGGCGGTGCTGCACGATCGCCTCGGCGATCTGGTCGCCGATCCGCATGACCGGGTTGAGCGAACTCATCGGCTGCTGGAACACCATGGCGATCTCGGGGCCGCGCAGCCCCCGCATCGTCTCCGCATCTTCCTGCGCGAGATCGAAGACCGTGCCGCCATTATCGCGATAGAGAATGCGGCCCGTATCGATCCGGCCGGGCCCATAGTCGAGAAGCCGGGTGATCGCCAGCGAGGCGACGGACTTGCCGGAGCCTGATTCGCCCACCAGCGCCACGGTCTCGCCCGGCCTGACCGTCAGCCCAAGGCCGCGAACCACGGTTGTCCGGCCTCTGTCGGCGGGAAAGCTGACAGAGAGATCCTGGACGTCGAGCAGTTCCGGCTCGCCCATGGGGAGCAGCCCCTATTTCAGGTCTGCGTCCTCATAGGTCAGGGCCGTATCGGGCTGCTGGGTGAGACCTGTCAGCCGCTTGTCGCGGCCGGCCACCAGCGTGTTGACCGAGAGGAAGATCCAGGGCGCCTCTTGCCAGACCACTTTCTGGACTGCGTCATAAGCGATCTTGCGCTCCGCGGGATCGGCCGTGGACAGCCCCTTCAGCAGCGCCGCATCGACCGCGTCGTTCTTGAAATAGGCGAGGTTGTAGAGCGCCGGCGGATAGCTGCGGCTCGACAGCAGCGGCCGCAGTGCCCAGTCGGCGTCACCGGTCGAGGGTGCCCAGCTGCCGAAGAACATGCGCACCTCGGCTTCCTCCGGGGTCTTGGCGCCCCAGAGCCGCGTGGTCGCGACGCCGGCCTCGAGCGGATTGACCGCGACTTTCACGCCGACGAGGGCGAGCTGCTGCTGCAGGAACTGCGAGGCCCGGTTGTTCAGCGTGTTGCTGAAATTCCAGATCTCGGTCTCGAACCCGTTCGGATAGCCCGCTTCCGCCAGCAACTGCTTGGCCTTGGCGGGATCATAGGGCCAGACGCCTTGCTTGCTGTAGAAGGCGATGCCCGGCGCCACCGGCGCATCCATGGGGATGCCGAAGCCGTTATAGGCGACCTTGATGAAAGCCGTCTTGTCGATCGCATAGTTCAGGGCCTGACGGACGCGCGGATCGTCGAACGGCTTCTTGCGGGTGTTGAGAGCGACATACTGGATCACGATCGACGGCGTCTTGTCGATGGCAAGGCGGTCGTCGCGTTCGATGAGCTGCACCGTCTCAGGCGGCAAGGGGAACACGAACTGCGCTTCGCCCGAACGCAGCAGGGCCAGCCTTGCGCCGCTTTCGGGCACGCTGCGGATTGTGACGCCGTCGAGCCGCGGCAGGCCCTGGCGCCAGTATTGCGGGTTGCGCGCGGCTTTGAGCGTGTCCGGCGTCCAGCTGGTGAAGACAAAGGGGCCCGTGCCGACCGGGTGGCGCGAGATCTCGGCGCCGTATTGCGCGATGGCCTTGGGGCTCAGGATGGAGGCCCCGGTATGGGCGAGATAGTTGAGCAGCACGCCTGACGGCGCCTTCAGGACGAGACGGATGGTGAATTCGTCGACGACCTCGACCTTGTCGACGGCTTCCAGCAGGCTCTGGCGCTTGAGATGGTTGGCCGGGTCGCGCAGCCGGTCGTAGTTCAGCTTGACCGCAGCGGCATCGAAGGACGTGCCGTCGTGGAATTTGACGCCGCGCCGCAGATGGACGGTGTACTGGGTCGAGTCGCTGTTGACCTCGGTGCTCTCGGCCAGCACCGGGACAAGCTTCAGCTCGCGGTCGAAGCCATAGAGCCCTTGGAAGAAAAGCCGGCTGGCCGAGAGCGAGACCGAGTCATTGAGATCGGTCGGGTCGAGACCGAGGATATTGTCGCCGACGCCGACCGTGATCTGCCCGGCCGCAAGCGACGGGCTTGCAAGCCCCAGCGCGGCGGCAACGGCCAGGGACCGAAATGCAGTGCTGATATGAGCGAACGATATCGGCATGAAAGCGACTCCAGATCGTTCTTAAAAAAGAACAGCTGTGAGGTTTTACGATTTCGACGCAGCTGAAGTCCATGGCGGTACGCGCAATGGCGCTTCCAATTTTCAACATGCCGGAGAAAAATGTTCTTTATGTCGACCGAGGCGCGGGGACTAGGCCGCTGGGCGCGGGGAACCCCTCTCCTGCATCGAAGTAGGGTTTACCCGACTTCGACACTTTGAGTGCTGAACTCGGGCAGGCCCGAGTTCAGTGAGAGGGGCAGGGGTGAGGTGTCGGCCCCTGGACCAGTTGTGTGACGACCTTGCCGTCATTGCGAGCGCAGCGAAGCAATCCAGAAGACGTAGAGGGAGTCCTCCTGGATTGCTTCGCTGCGCTCGCAATGACGAGGGAGCAGCGGGCGGCTCACAGCCGAAACGTCAAACGGCCAACCCCTCACCCTGCCCTCTCGCTACGGGAGAGGGTTCTACGCCGAGGTTTCGGACTAGCTCCAATCCGCAGGCGGAAAGCTCGGGTTGCCGTAGGGATAATAGTCCGTCAGCGCGAGATTTTCGTAGGGCAGTGCCTGGAGATGCACGGTGCCCATGAAGGGTTGAGGCGGTTCGACCAGAAGGATCGTCGGGGCAAAGCCGCTATCGTCGAAGCCGCGGCGGAAATGCGCGCGCGACTTGATCGCGATCACATCGAATTCATCGGGCTTGAAGCCGAGCTGCCAGAGCTCCGACGGCTCCATGATCTGGACGAGATAGGGGCTCAGCACCACGACATTGCCCTTGCCGAAGCTCACGCAGATCCATTCATTGCCAGTGCCTCGTGCCGTCGTGGCGTGGCTGAGATAGCGTATCGTCCCGGCGATGCGGACGGGCTCGCCGGCCGATTCATCGAACAAGCCGCCGATCTCCGCATCGAACGCATCACCCGGCTTGGCGCCGGCGGCCAGCACCGAACGAATGATGTCGGGCGAGGCGATCGTGGCGATCAGGGTCCGTTCGAGCTTTTGCTCGATGATCTCCTGCAGCAGCCAGGTCGCGTAGCCCGAGCGGTCGCTGTAGTCGGCGAGCACGACGGGGGCTTTGCCTGCTGTCACAGCCTCGCGGGCCAATGCGACGCCCTGCTGCATCGTGTGGATTTTGACGGTGTTGAGCAGCGCCTCGCGCCGCCGCCAGGTCCATTCCGCCATGTCGCGGATGACGCGGTCGGCAAGCGCCGGGTCGTTATTGGTCAGGACCTGGAGCCCCATGCCGGCATCGGGCACGTCCGACCAGGGAAAGCCGAAGAACACATTGACGAAGACATCGGGCTCCCGCGCCTCCCAGATCAGCGCCCGCTGGATGAGGTCGGACCAGGGCGAGGCGCCGGTCCACATCACCACGGTCGGAGCGATGATCGGAATTCGAACCGTTCGATGCAGCGGTTTGAAGCTGCCGCGGATCGCCCTGACCAGCATGCGCGCCGCGCGCTCGCCCTGCAGGTGCATGTCGTAATGGGGGAAGTATTTGACGGTGAAGGCCATGTCGGCCTGCTGCAGAAACGCCTCGTCCTCATTGCCATGGGGGTCGAAGGTCGCAGAGATGAAGACTTGCCGGCCGACCACCTCGCGGACCCGCCGCGCTATATCGGCTTCGGGACGCGGCACGCCGCGCACCGCCAGTGCGCCGTGAAGCGCCAGATAGACGCCGTCGAGCCTCTGTTGCGCCTTCAGTTCCGTGATCATGATGCGCAGGAAATGCTCGTAGGCATCCCGGGTGATCCAGCCCGACCCGGTGCCGGTGCGCGGCCAGAGCGGGGAGGTGATGCCGATCAGCTCGACATCGCCATATTCGCGCGCGACCTGTACGAAGCCGCCCATATAGCCCTTTGGGTCGGTGGCGAGCAGCGCTTCGCCGCCGGCCGGCGAGCCTGGATAGATGAAATCCTCCCGCGTCGTGTCGTTGGGGAGGAAGGTGACGGTCTCATGGGCAAATTGCAGGACTGCGATACGCATAGGGAGCTGCCTCACGCCGGCTTCACGTCGTAGAACTGGGCGAACCCGTTGCGCATGCCGGTCAGCCCGCGATAGGCCGTTTTCTCGTAATAGGCGCCCAGCGGGATATAGGGCACGTCGGCGAAGAACTGTTTCTGGATCTCGGCGCAGATCGCCTTCTGGGCAGCAAGATCCTTGGCAACGAACCACTCGGCGCGCAGATCCTCCAGGCGCTGCGATTTCGGCCAGCCGAACCAGGCCTGGTCGCCATTGCCGCGAATGCCGAGCTGACTGGCCGGATCGAAATTGTTGGTACCGTTCAGATAGGTGAAGAAGATATTCCAGCCGCCCTTGTCGGTGGGCTGCCGGCTGGCGCGGCGCTGGACCACGGTGCCCCAGTCGCTCGAAACCAGATCCACGTTCATGCCGCATTTCTGCAGCGCATCGGCCGCCACCATCGCCAGCGCGTGGGTCGAGGGATAATCGGTCGGGTCGAGCATCACCACGCGCTCGCCCTTGTAGCCGGCCGCCGCGAGTTCGCGCTTGACCTTCTCGAAATCCCGCTTGCCGACCAGGACGTCCGTGCCGACCGTCGTCGCCAGCGGCGTGTCGGGGCTGAAGACGCCGACATGGTCCTTCCACATCGAGCGTTCGTCGCCGGCGACTGCCGTCATGTATTCGGTCTGGTCGATGGCGCCGAGCAGAGCCCGCCGGATGGCCGGATTATCGAACGGCGGATGCAGGCAGTTGAAGCGCAGGCAGCCGATGCCGCCAGCGGGATCGAGCCCTTCGATCTTGACCCCGGCCCGGCTCTTCAGCACGCCCAGCAGGTCCGGTGTCGGGTTCTGCCACCAGTCGATTTCGCCGGCGCTGAGCGCATTGGCCGCCGTTGAAGGGTCAGGCATGATGCGCCATTCGACGCGGTCGAAGAAGACGTGCTTGGGACCTGCGGTAAAGCTGGCGGAGCCGCCCGAGCGCGGAACATAGCCGCTGAACTTCTCATAGACCGTCAGCGCGCCGGAGACCCGCTCATCGGCCTTAAAGCGGAACGGGCCGCTGCCGACCATCTCGGTCACCTGCTTATTGGGATCGGTGACCGCGAAGCGTTCCGGCATGATGCAGGGCATCGAGGTCCCGGTCTTGCCGAGCGCTGCCGGCAGCAACGGGAAAGGCCGTTTCAGACGGAATTTCACGACGCGGTCCGATTCAGCCGACAGCTCATCGGTCGCATCCATTAAGGCGCGACCAAAGGCGTCGCGGGCGGCGAAGCGGCGCACGCTCGGCACGACATCCTGCGCCCGCACCGGCTCGCCGTCGTGGAAACGCAAGCCCTCGCGCAACGTCAGCCGCCACAGCTTGCCGTCATCCTCGACCGTATGGCCGGCCACCATCTGGGGCTCGAAATTATAGTCGCTGGTCTGCCCGTAGAGCGTATCGAAGATCAGATAGCCGTGGTTGCGCGTCACCGTCGCCGTCGTCCAGACCGGGTCGACAATCGCGACATCCGATTCAGGCACGAATTTCAGCAGCCTCGCCGGTTGTGCGATGCTGGGCTTGGCCAGCGCCGATACGGCGGCGCCAGCCGCGGCGCCAAGAAATGTCCGACGCCTCATGCCTGGAACCTTCCGTTTGAGCAGATGGAATGGTCGCGAATAGAGCGTCGCCGCGATGCCGGCCGATCCTAGAGCGCCGGAAATGACGGGCGCAAGCCATGCGCCGACTGGGACCCCCGTGAGCCGGGCATGGCTTGCGAGCCTCCCGCATCTCACGCGGTTTTGGGCCATTCCGGCTCGGTGGCTCGCTGCCAGTTTCGTGGACACCGAGATCGCTGCAGTCCTCGCTCCCAGGGGGGATGAAACCGAGGCGCTGCTTTATTCGCCGCTCGCTGTCGGCAGGTCGCTGCGCCCGGCCCATTCGTGCCAGGATCCGACGAAGACGCGGACATCCTCGAAGCCAGCTTGCCTGAGCGCGTAGAGTGCGGTCGCTGCCCGCGCGCCGCGATGGCAATAGGTCACGATGGGCTGATCCTTGCGCAAGCCCGCCTTGAGCGCGAGTGCGGCGACCTCCGCGGATGTGCGATAGGCACCACCCTCGACCAGATCCTCCCAGAAGATGTGATTGCAACCGGGAATGCGGCCGGCGCGAGCGCAGCAGGGGTGGACGAATTCGCCGGTGAACTCGCTGCGCCGGCGCACATCCAGCAGCATCGTGGATTGGCCAGCTTCCTCGATCGAGGCGATCAGCTCGCGCCGGAACGGGCGGCTCGGCGCAGCGCCTGCTTCTGCCGGGGCGATGATCGCAGCCGGGCCATGGCCGGGCTCGACTGCGAAGCCAGCGGCGCGCCAGGCCTTGATGCCGCCATCGAGGATCAGACCGCCTTCAAGCCCAAGGAACTCATGGAACCAGAGGCCGCGCGGCGAGATCATGCCGGTGTCCTCCTCGAAGAAGACGACGGTCTTCGCCGCAAACAGGTTCAAGCTCTCGAACGCCGCCTCGGTGGCCGCAGCGAGCGAGGCGATGCCGGCCTCGTCGCTTTGCGGGATGAAGTAGTCGTAGACGTTGAGATGCATCGCGCCGGGCAGGCTCGCCTCGCGCCAGGCTTCGATGCCGCGCACATCGACGAGGACGAGCCCGGCTTCGCCGAGCCGCGCCTGCAGCGCCTTGGCGTCGATCGTTACAGCCATGGCCAGTCGCTCCTGTCCTGATGCGTGTTGGGCGTTGAATTCGCAGCCCCCGCCGTGGCGGTGACGCGGGCGGCGAGCGCGATGTCGAAGATGTTGAGCCCAAAGCTCGAGAGATAGACGAGGCTGCCGGGCTTCGGCGTAAAGCCGCCGGCGAGCGCCGTGCCGAGATCGGCCGCGACGCGCTCCGCGGGGAAGCGGCCGGCGCGGTGCATCTGGAACAGGCTTTTGGCGCTCTTCAGCCGGAACTCGCCCCAGAGATCGACCACGACATGGTCGGCCTTGTCGATCGCCTCGAAGGAAACCTCGTGATAGCCGACCTGGACGACCAGCCGGCCGGGTGTCAGCGCGGCAGCGTCGAGGATCGGCTCCTTGGCATTGGTGCAGGTCAGGACGGCGTCGCTGCGCGCAGCCTCCTCCGCGCTCTCTGCCACCTCCACAGGGAAGGGCCAGTTCCGCGCCGCCAGCGCCTCGGCCCTGGAACGCGTCCGGTTCCAGATCAAGACGCGCCCCAGCCCCGGATGCAGCGCCGCCAGCATCTCCAGATGCGTGCGGGCATGGAAGCCGGCGCCGAGCACCGCAGCGCTGCGCAGCGGCACCGGCATCAAGCTCTCCAGCGCCAGCGCCGAGACTGCAGCGGTGCGCATCGCAGTCAGCAGCGCGCTCTCGACGATGCCGAGCGGCAGGCCGCTCCGGCGATCATTGACGATGGTAGAGGAGGTGATCATCGGCTGCCCGTCGCCGAGCGCTGGCCGATGGGCTGTCCATTTCACCCCTGCGACCTGAAAGCGACCGCCGAGCGAGGCGGGCAGGGCATAGGCCCGGCCGGGCACATCGGGGATGCCTAGCGCAACCGAGGTCTCGGCCGGCATCTCGGCCTCGCCCGCGCGCAGCAGCGCGAAGGCGTCGCGGACATCGGCCAGCGCGAGGCCGAAATCCGCACCGCCGGCCGCGATCACCGCCGCGCGATCGAGCACGGGCAGGCTCAGAGTCATGCTGGCAAGGCTTCCGGCGCCTCGGTCAGCACTTTGGCGAAGGGGTAGAGCGCCGGGCTGCCGCCGCAATGCACGAAGAGCACGTCGCTGCCGGCAGGGATCTTGCCGCTCGCCGCCAGCGCGAGCACGCCGTCCATCGCCTTGCCGGTATAGACCGGGTCGAGCAGCACGCCGTCGCTCTGGGCGACGCGGTTGATCGTGGCGATGCCGCCCGGGCTTGGCACACCATAGGCGGAACCGACAAAACCGTCCTCGATCCAGATATCGGCCGGCTTGAAATCCTGCGCCCAGCCGAGCAGCGCGGCGCAATCATTGGCCATGCCGGCGATGCGCTCCTGGAACCAGGCGGCGTCGCGGCTGACGCTGATGCCGACGATCCTGGTCTTGGGCCAGTACCGGCGGATGCCGACATAGAGGCCCGCCAGCGTGCCGCCGGAGCCGGTGGGCGCGGCGACGATGTCGGGCGGCTGGCGCCCGGCCGCGTCGAGCTGGCGCGACATCTCCTCGACCGCGCGGACATAACCGAGCGCGCCAAGCGGGTTCGCCCCGCCGAGCGGGATGACGTAAGCCGTCTTGCCGGCGGCTTCCGCCGCTTTCGCATGGGCGGCCATGCGCGGATCGACCTGGGTGAAATAAGCTGTCGGCTCCAAGAATTCGAGCGTTGCACCGAGGAGACGGTCGAGCAGGAGATTGCCCTGATATTCGGTCGGCGGGTTGCCGCGCAGCACCAGCACGGCTTCCATGCCGAAGCGCCGCGCCGCGGCCGCGACCATGCGAGCATGGTTGGATTGATGGCCGCCGGTGGTGATCAGCACGCTGGCCTTCTTGGCCAGCGCGTCGGCGAGCAGGAACTCGAGCTTGCGCACCTTGTTTCCGCCGCCGCCGAAGCCGGAATAGTCGTCCCGCTTCATCCTGAGCGTGATACCGGCTTCAGCCGAGAGGTTCGGCAAATCGTCGATCGGTGTCGGGAAGAAGCCGAGCTCGACGCGCGGGAAATCGTCGGGTGTCATCGCGAGATACTCCGGATGGTGATGGTGTAGTTCATGATCGGCCCTTGGCTGCGATCGCCGGCAGCCAGAGCAGCAGCGACTGGATGAAGCGGTCGATGCCGGAAAGTTCGACGAATTCGTCGGGGCCATGGGCGTTGCCGCCATGGCCGAGCCCGCCGATGATGAAGGCGTCGCTGACCCCTGCGAAAGCATAGGCCGGCGCTGCGCCGATGGCCCAGGGCCAGGATTGCGGGTTTGCGCCGAGCGCCCGGTAGCTCCCCGCGAGTTCGGCGAAGCCGAGCGCGGCGGGATCGAACCAGCAGCCGGGATAGGCGTCGTCGAGCGAAAGCACGGCTGGAGCGCAATCCCGGGCGAGGCGGGCGATCTCGCCGTCCGGGTCGAGCCCGGCCGGCAGGCGCATGTCGAAGCGCGCGCTCGCGCCTGTCGGGATGACGCTGCGCCCGCCCAACGGAGACGACGAGACCTCCGCCAGATTGAGATGAGCGGCCGTCAGCACATGCTCCAGCAATTCGCGCGGCGTGCCGTCGCGGGAGAAGCGGCTGGTCGCACGGAAGGAGAGTTCGGCCTGCGGATCGAAGGCGGCCGTGAGTTCGTCGAGCACGGGTAGGAGCGGTGCTGGCAGCACGACCTTGCCGCGCGAGCCGCTATCGAGGCCGGCGAGCGCCTTCACGAGTTCCCAGATCGGGTTGGCGATCCAGGGTGAGTTCGAGGCGTGGCAAGGCTTCACCGGCCCGCCCCAGGCGCCGCTTTCGACCGATATCCTGCCCTGAGCCAGGCCCTTGAAGCCGAAATAGATCCGCGGCGGCCCGCCGCCATATTCGCAGAAGGATGGGAACAGTGCTGTCGAAGCTCGGCGCACCGGCGTGTCCTGAGCGGTCAGGTAACGCCTGAGCGCAGCGCTGCCGGTCTCTTCCTGGCCTTCGAGCAGGATTTCGATATTGGCATCGAGGGCGGAGGTCGCGATGAGATGGCCAAGCGCCACCAGCATCGCTGCCATCGGCCCTTTGTTGTTCTCCGCCCCGCGCCCGACATAACGCGGCCCCATCGGCCCCTTGATCACGCCGCCGATGAAGGGATCGACGCTCCAGCCCTCGAGCGTGGCCGGCATCACGTCATACATGTTGTAGAGCAGGATGGTGACGGGCGCCCCGCGTTCGATCCGGGCATGGACGACCGGCGGATCGAGTTTCAGCCCGTCCGCGACGATGGTCGCACCGAGATCGTCGCGCAGATGGGCAATGAGGGTCTGCGCCATCACCTTCAACCCGGCCTCGTTGCCGGCGAAGGAGCGGATCGGCGTCCATTCCGCGAGCAAGTCGAGCGTGCGCGTGCGCAGGCCTGCGATCACATCGGGCCCGGTCACAGCCTGATCCTCGGATTCAGCAGCACATAGGCGATGTCGACCATGAGGTTCGCCAGCACGAACACCGTCGAGGCCAGCAGCACCACTGCCTGCACCAACGGGAAATCGCGGTTCTGGATCGCCTGCACCGCGAGCCGGCCGATGCCGGGCCAGGCGAAGATGATCTCGGTGACGAGCGCGCCGCCGAGCAGGGCGGCGAAATACATCGCCTGCACCGTGAGCACTGGGATCAGCGCGTTGCGCAGCGCATGGCCGATGATGACGCGGCCCGGCGACAGGCCCTTGGCGCGGGCGGTGCGGATATAGTCCTCGCCCATCACGTCGATCAGGCTCGCACGCACGAGGCGGGTCACCGCGCTGGTGTAATAGGCGCCGAGCGTCAGGGCCGGCAGGATGAGATGGCGCGCCTCGCCATAGCCGCCGGTCGGCAGCAGCCGCCATTTCATCGCAAAGAACAGGATCAGCACGAGGCCGAGCCAGAACACCGGCACGGCCTGGCCGGCCAGCGCCACGGTTCGCACCAGGAAGTCGACGAGACCGCCGGGCTTGATCGCGGCCAGCACGCCGAAGACGAAGCCGAGTGTCGTGCTCCAGGCCAGCGCCGCCACCGCGAGCAAGGCGGTCGCTGGCAGGCGCTCCAGCACCAGTTCCATTACAGGCCGCTGGAAGCGCAGCGAGATGCCGAAATCGCCGGTCAATGCCTTGCCGAGATAACGCAGATATTGGACCAGGACCGGATCGTCGAAGCCCATTGCCTTGCGGAAGGTGTCGATCTCGGCGCGGCTGGCATCGGGCGACATCATCAGCGCGGCCGGGTCGCCCGCCAGGAACAGGCAGAAGAACACGATCGCGGAGACGCCGAGCAGGACGACGGCCGATTGCAGCAGGCGGTTGCCGAGGAAGCGCAGCATGGCTCAGTCGACCCGCACTTGCGTCAGGCGGATGAGGCCGTCGCCGAGGAAATTGAAGCCGATCACCAGCGCCGCGATGACGAGGCCGGGATAGATCACCAGCCAGTCCGCGACCAAGAGATAGGAGCGCCCTTCGCCGATCAGGTTGCCGAGCGTCGGCACCGGCGGCTGCACGCCCAGGCCCAGGAAGCCGATCGAGGCTTCGAGCACGATCAGGCGAGGAAGATCGAGTGTCAGCAGCACGATCTGCGGCGTGACGATGTTGGGCAGGATATGGCGCAGCACGATGCGCAGGCGCGAGGCGCCGAGCGCGCGCGCCGCCTCGACATAATCGAGCTCGCGCACCTCCAGCGTGCGGGCGCGGGCGACGCGGGCGAAGATCGCCCAGCCGGTGACGCCGAGCACGATCACGACATTGGCGATGCTGGGGCCCAGCACCGCGATCACCAGCAGCACCAGCAGGATGAAGGGGATCGAGAGCTGGATGTCGACGAGCCGCATGATGACGATGTCGATCCAGCCGCCGGCATAGCCCGCCAACAGCCCGAGGCCGGTGCCGATCAGCGCCGAGATCAGCCCTGCGATCACGACGATACCGAGGGAAAGTTGCGTCCCGGCCATGATCCGCACCAGCAGGTCGCGGCCGAGCTGGTCGGTGCCGAGCGGGTGCCATTGCCCGGCGACGATGGTTCCGGGCGGCTTGAAGGTCGCGGTCAGCACGCCCTTGATCGGGTCGAGCGCCCAGAGCTGCGGGCCGAGCACGGCCAGCAGCAGGACGGCGATCAGGAGTATTGCGCCGACGCAGCCATCAATGCCGGCAAAAGAGCGTCTCAGCTCAGGTGTCACGGACCGAACTTCAGGTCGAACAAGGGCAGGCGAGCATCGGGGCGTCCCTTGAAGACGAGGTCCTTGCGCGCCGCATAGAGCGAGTCTTCCTGGTAGAGCGTCAGCAGCGGCACATCCTCGACCATCTTGTCCTGGATCTCCAACAGCACGGCTTTGCGCTTGTCGGCGTCGACGATCTTGCGGCTCTGGTCGAGCAGCGTATCGAGCGCCGGCATCGAGACGGTCGAATAGGGCTCGCCCGTGCGCAGGATGGCGAAGAGCGCGGCGTCGGCGTCGAGCGTCTGGGTCGAGCCCCAGGCCAGCATGTAGATCGGCGCCTGCTTGCCGGCCGGAACCTGCTGCGCATAGACCGACCATTCCGGCACTTCGAGCTCCGCCTTGACGCCGATGGCGGCGAATTGCTGCGCGATCGCCTGGCCGACCTCGGCCGAGGAGATGTAGCGGCGCGGCACCTGCATCTTGATCGAGAAACCGTCGGGATAGCCGGCTTCCGCCAGCAGCGCCTTGGCCTTGGCCGGATCGTAGGCCGGCGGCTCGATCGCCTTGTAGCCGAAATCGGCCGGGCTGGTCTGGCTGCCGGTCGCGGTACCCAGACCCTTGAGGATCTCCGCGACGATGGTCTTGCGGTCGATCGCCATCGAGAGCGCACGCCGGACCTTGACGTCGGAGAGCGGCTTCTCCGTCGATTTCAGGCCGAGATAGATCGTCAATCCGCCATTGCGGACCTGCTCGAGATTGAGCTCGGGGCTTGCCTTGACCAGTCCGACGAGCTCGGCCGGCACACCCTCGATCAACTGCACCTCGCCGGAGACCAGCGCCGCGATGCGGGCCGTCGCCTCCGGAATCGGCTTCCAGACGACACGCCCAATCGTGGGCTTGCCGCGCCAGTAATCGGGATTGGCGACCATGACGACCCGGTCGTCCTGGACGAATTCGGTGACCTTATAAGACCCGGTGCCGACCGGCTTGCGGGCGAAGACGTCCTTGCCGACCTCGGCGATGTATTTCGGCGGCACGATGTAGGCGGGGTAGCGGCTCATCCGTGTCGGCAGCAGGGGGTCGGGGCCGTTGGTGCGCACGCGTACGGTCAGCGGATCCACCACGTCGACGCCGACCACGGAACGGACATAGGAAATCGTCGGCGATTTGGCGTCGGGGTCGATCACGCGGTCGAAGGTGAATTTGACGGCGGTCGCGTCGAACGCCTCGCCATTGTGGAATTTCACGCCCGGCCGGAGCTTGAACTCCCAGGTCGTGTCGTCGATCGCGGCCCAAGACAGGGCAAGGCCCGGGATCAGCTTCATCTCCGTGTCGCGCAGGATCAGCGTGTCGAAGATATTGTCGACCAGCGTGCCCGCCTCGCGCAGGAAGCCGGGGTCGAGCGTTGCGGCGGAGGCCGCGCGCCCGATCACGAGCTCGTTGGGGGCAGCGAGGACGGGCGATGCGGCGGTTGCCGCCAGCAGGCCCAAGCCCAGCATTCCAGAGCCCAGCACTCCAGATAGGATCCGTCGCATGCCAATCCCCTTTTTTATGGCGGCCTTGTCGGCCGCATCAGAATTCCGTCGCGCTGCAGAATATATTCTGTAACATCGACCGCAAGAGATATTGCGTCTGAATTTGCGGCAGGCAGGAGAACGTTTGATGGGCAGATCAGCCGTGTTCTGGCAGGCCGTGACGAAGGCTCCGCGCCGCGCCACCAGGCGTTGCAGCCAGCCATTGCCAATCACGAAGCGCCGCGACATCTTCCGCGCTTCCGCCGACGGAGCCGCTTCGTGAGCCTTGACCAATTGCCGATCGCGCCCAAAGGCGGCCTGACCGGGCATGTCGAAAGAACGCTCAAGCAGGCGCTGATGGAAGGCAGCCTGAAACCCGGCGAAAGGCTGGTCGCGCGCGATCTCGCCGCCAGGCTCGGCACCAGCCCCACCCCGGTCCGCGAGGCGCTGCTGAAACTCGTCGCCAGCGGCGCGCTGGAGATGGCGCCGGCGCAGTCCTTTACCGTGCCGGCTCTCTCGCTCGAGGGTTATCGCGAGATCATCGACATCCGCATGGTGGTCGAGAGCCTCGCCGTCGAGCGCGCAACGCCATTGCTGACCGAGCAGGATCTTGTCGACCTG
This sequence comes from Allobosea sp. OK403, assembly GCF_900113835.1. Taxonomy (GTDB): domain Bacteria; phylum Pseudomonadota; class Alphaproteobacteria; order Rhizobiales; family Beijerinckiaceae; genus Allobosea. The sequence continues at coordinate 32,501 of NZ_FOQV01000007.1, forward strand.
CGCGCGATCAACGAGCGCTTCAAGGATGCCCGGGCGCGCAACGCGGCGCGCGAGGCGCTGCATGAGAACAAGGAATTCCGCTTAATGCTCTATGAGCGCGCGGCGATGCCGGCGCTCTATGCGGTGATCGAGTCGCTCTGGCTCAAGATCGGGCCGAGCCTGAATTATCTCTTTCCGGTCGATTCCACCCGGCTGGGCGAGCCGCACAACCATGACCTGCTGCTGGAGGCGCTGGCCCGGCGCGACACCGAAAAGGCGGTCAGGCTGATCCGCAAGGCAATCGAGGACGGCGCGGCGGTGATCGGCGAACATTTCGCCGAAGATGAGCGGATTGGGGCGTCGGCTGCGGCAAGCCGTTCTCGCGCCGGCTGAGCCGAAACGACCCGCAAACGGGTGGAGCGTCGCTTTCGTCGATCGTCCAAGCGCGCCTCTGCGAAACGCTCCGGCGGGTCAGGCGGCAGCGTGTGATTTGTTGCTGGTGATGTTGTCAATCTATGGATTGATGCGATTGTAGTCCGAGATTAATTCGAAATAGCGAATAAAATTTTCGTATAGATTTAATAAATATACTTGTAGTTTTCACAGTATCGACTTGATGTTTGCTGATTCGTCAATTTAAGCTGCCTTCGTATCCGCAGGGGGTACGTATGGCCGGCGATGAATTATGGTAATTGCAGGGATATTGTTCCTGGTCGGCATATTGATTGGGCTATCGTACAGCTATATCGCAATTCTGGCGGCCAGCTTCGTGCTGGTGGTCGCCATGGTGCTGCTATGGCTGATATTGGGCAGCCTTACGCTGTTCAGCATCTTCGTCCTGATTGGCTATCTTGCCGCGCTTCAGAGCGGCTATCTCCTCGGAGCCTATCTCGGCACCAAGGACGATGCGTGATCACCAGAACCAGATGGCGCGGCCGGCGGCCACGCAGAGCGAAATCCAGAACAGGATCGTGAAGCTGATCCAAATCAGCACGGTGGAGAGCGATGGGCGAGGACGCCTGGACGCTGCACGGAGCATATCTGTTTCCCGATGAGCCAATTGGTTGATGCCATCGGAGAAGCAGCAAGATAGCCGCCGCATTGGTGCCTAGAGTATCTTCGGGCGAAGTGGACACCGGTTCGCGTGAAGACAATGCCTTAGAATAAGGAGGTAGAATATTTCCGTGTTTCGAAGAAACGCGGAAATATTCTTGTGATGAGGGGAGCGTCGGCGCTCCCCTCATCTGGGAATCATGTCGAAGAGGCTCCGTTACACCGCCTGCCTGACGAAATGGCCGGGCGCGACCTCGACCAGCGCCTGCGCCGGAGCGCGCCAGTCCAGCGAGCGGATCGGGCTTGGAATCTCGTCGATCGCGAGTTCGCGGCGCAGGGATCGCCGCGCCGGATCAGGCACCGGCACGGCCGAGAGCAGCTTGCGCGTATAGGGATGGCGCGGGTTGGCGAAGACGGCCTCGCGCGTGCCGAGCTCGACGATCTCGCCGAGATACATCACCGCGACGCGATGGCTCACCCGCTCGACCACCGCCATGTCATGCGAGATGAAGAGATAGGCGAGGCCGAACTCGGCCTGCAGGTCGAGCATCAGGTTGAGCACCTGCGCCTTGACGGAGACGTCGAGCGCCGAGACCGCCTCATCCGCCACGACCAGCTTGGGTGAGAGCGCGAGCGCACGCGCGATGGCGAGGCGCTGGCGCTGGCCGCCCGAGAACTCATGCGGGAAGCGCGTGCCCATGGCGGGCGAGAGGCCGACGCGGCGCATCAACTCCGCCACGCGCTCCCTGGCCTCCGCGCCCCTGGCGAGACCATGGACGACGATCGGCTCGGCGATGGCCGCGCCCACGCTCTTGCGCGGGTTCAGGCTGGCGAAGGGATCCTGGAAGATCATCTGCATGTCGCGGCGGACATTGAGCAGATCGCCCTTGCCGAAACCGGTCACGTCGCGGCCCTCAAAACGCACCGTGCCCGCCGTGGGCTCGATCAAGCGCAGGATCGAGCGCCCGGTCGTCGACTTGCCGCAGCCGGATTCGCCGACCAGCGCCAGCGTCTCGCCGCGCTGCAGCGTGAAGGAGACGTTCTCGACCGCATGGACCCGGCCGCGCAAACGTCCGAGCAGGCCGCCGCGAATGCCGAAGCGCGTCGTCAGGCCGGAGACCTCCAGCAGGGGCGCCTCTTCGGCCTTGACCGTGTCGGCCGCCTCGACCGGCTTGCCCCGCACCTCGCCATTATCGGGGTCGATATGGGGGAAGCGCAGCGGCCTGCCATGCCCCTCCATGTCTCCGAGCCTGGGCACGGCGGCGAGCAGCGCCTTGGTGTAGCCATGCACCGGCGCGTTGAAGACCTGAGGAGCGGGCGCATCCTCGAGTTTGCGCCCCTTCCACATCACCACGACGCGGTCAGCGATCTCGGCGACGACGCCCATGTCATGGGTGATGAAGAGGACCGACATGCCCTCCTCGTCCTGCAGCGTCTTGATCAGTTCGAGGATCTGCGCCTGGATCGTTACGTCGAGCGCCGTCGTCGGCTCGTCGGCGATCAGGAGCTTTGGCTTGCAGGCGAGCGCGGTCGCGATCATCACACGCTGACGCATGCCGCCGGACAACTGGTGCGGATAGTTGCCGAAGCGCGTCTTGGCGGAAGGGATGCGCACCTTCTCCAGCATGCGCAACGCTTCGGCTTCGGCGGCCGCCTTGTCGAGCCCGCGATGATAGCGCAGCGCCTCACAGATCTGGTAGCCGACGGTCAGAACCGGATTCAGGCTGGTCATCGGCTCCTGGAAGATCATCGCGACATCATTGCCGCGGACCTTGCGCATCTCTTCTTCCGAGAGCGCCAGCAGATCGCGACCTTCGAGCGCGATCTTGCCTTCGATGCGGCCATTCGCGGCCGAGACCAGCCGCATGATCGAGAGCGCGGTGACGGATTTGCCTGAGCCGGATTCACCGACGATCGCGACGGTTTCGCCCGGCGCGACGTCGAAGCTCAGATCTTCGATCGCCCAGCGCCATTGCCCGCCGACACGGAAGGCCGTCTGCAGATTCTGGACGGAGAGGACAGGCCGGCTCATCGTTCACCCTTCAGCTTGGGGTCGATGGCGTCGCGCAGACCGTCGCCGAGGATATTGAGGGCGAAGACGATGATCAGGATGGCCAGGCTTGGCGCCAGCACGAGCCAGTAGCTGTCGAGGATGTTCTCGAAACCCTCGCGGATCATGCCGCCCCAGGTCGCGGTCGGCGGCTTGACGCCGAGCCCGATGAAGGCGAGCGAGGCCTCGGTGCGGATCGCATTGGCGAGCCAGAGCGAGCCCATCACCAGGATCTCGGGGAAGATGTTGGGCAGGATATGGCCTGCCATGATCCGGGCGTCGGAGAAGGCGAGCGCTCTTCCGGCCTCGATATAGTCGCGCTCCTTCACCGAGATCGTCGGCGCGCGCGCAATGCGGGCGAAGGAGGGGATCGAGGTCAGCGCGATCGCGATGGTGATGTTCTCCATCGAGGGGCCGAGCATGGCAACCAGGATCAGGCCGAGGATGAGCGAGGGGAAGGCGAGCAGGATGTCCATCGTCTGCATCACGACGACATCGAACTTCCCGCCATACCAGCCGGCCAGGATGCCGATCAGCGACCCCAACACCAGTGCGATCACGGTCGAGGCGACGCCGATGACGAGCGAGATCCGCGCGCCGTAGAGCAGGCGGGAGAGGATGTCGCGGCCGAAATAATCGGTGCCGAGATAGTAGTCGTCATGCGGCGGCTGCAGCCGCGACAGGATGTTCTGCTCCAGCGGGTCGTGCGGCGCGATGATGGGCGCAAGCACGGCGGCCAGGATCACCGCGACGACGATGACGAGGCCGACCCAGGAGGTCTTGTTGGCGTTGAAGGCGCCGATGATGGCGGCGAGCCAGCGCAGCCGCGGCGGGGCGGCCTGGCCGGCATCATGGACCGAGGCGCTCATGACAGCTTCACCCTTGGATCAACGAAGGCATAGGTCAGGTCGGTGGCGATGTTCACCAGCACGACGATCAGCGTGTAGATCACCATCATGCCCTGCAGCATGGTGTAGTCGCGCTGGTTCAGCGCGCCGACGATGAGCTTGCCCAGGCCCGGCCGGTTGAAGACGATCTCGGTCAGCACCGAATTGCCGATCAGGATACCGAGATACAGGCCGACGATGGTGATGACCGGGATCAAGGCGTTGCGCAGCGCGTGCCGCCAGACGACGACACGCCAGGGCACGCCCTTGGCCCGCGCGCTGCGGACATAATCCTCCTGCATCACCTCGAGCATCGCCGAGCGCGCCACCCGGGTGATGTAGGCCGCCATGATCAATCCGAGATTGAGCGCCGGCAGCGCCATCGACTGGAACCAGGCGGAGGCCGAGCCGGAGCGGGCGCTGATCACCGGGAACCAGCGCAGCATGATCGCAAACAGGATCAGCAGGATGATGGCCGAGACGAAGGGCGGGAAGGACAAGCCGAGCAGCGAGGCGATGCGCGTCACATAATCGGGCATGCGGTTGCGGTTGATCGCGGCCCAGACGCCGAGCGGCACGCCGATGGCGACGCCGATCAGCATCGAGACCACGGTCAGCTCCAGCGTCCAGGGCAGGACGGAGAGGATCTCCTGGATCACCGGCCGGCCGGTGACGAGCGAGACGCCCCAGTCACCCCGGATCGCACCGCTGAGGAAGGTCCAGTATTGCTCGATGAGAGGTGCGTCGAGACCGAGCCGTGTCCGCATCGCCGCGATCGCGGTGGCGTCGGCCTGGTCGCCGAGGATGACCTGCGCCGGGTCGCCCGGCACGATCCGCACCACGACGAAAACGAGGGAGAGCACGGCCCAGAGCGTGACGACCGCAAAGCCGAGCCGTTTGACGAGAAAGGCGCCCATGATGCCGCCATGTTGGAGGAGAAGGAGCCCGCAGTAGCTGCCCGCTGCGCCTAAGCCAATTCCAGTACCCGCGTCATCCCGGGCGGAGCGTAGCGGAGACCCGGGGATCCATGCCGGAACGGCTCAGGCATGGATCCCGGATCGGCGCCGCTACGCGGCTTGTCCGGGATGACAGAGGTGGTTCATCTCACTTGGTGAAGTGCGTCGTCTCGAGCACCGGCGGGCCGAGATTGAGCGAGGCCTTGAGGTCGTAGCCGAGGTCGAGGCTGTCCTTATAGGCCCAGAGCTGCATCATCTCGTTGACCGGGATCGCGCAGACCTCCTTGATGATCTTCTCCTGCGCCATCTTCCAGAGCGCGAGCTGCTTGGCCTTGTCGGTTTCCGAGCGGGCCGCATCGATCTCGGCATCGGCGACCTTGCAGTGCGAGAAGTTCGTCACCGCCGTCGGCGTCTTCACGATCGCGCGCGAATGGAAGAACTGCGAGAGATAGACATCCGCGATAGGGAAGCGCGCCGCCTGGAAATGCACCACCTGCGACAGGTCCTGCCGGATCTGCTGGTGGAAGGTTGCGTGCTCCACGGGCTGGATCTCCAGCGTGATGCCGGCCCGCTTCAGGAGCGCCTGCGTCGCCTCGGTGAAGCTCAGCATCGAGGGCAGCGTCGTGTTGATCGCCTTGACCGTGACGCCGTTGGGGAAACCGGCCTCGGCCAGCAGGGCCTTCGACTTGGCGAGATCGAACGGGTAGAGCGGCGCCTTCTCGTCTGTGCCGAGATAGCCCGAAGGCACGACCGAGACGGCCGGCCGGGAGATGTTCTTGCCGCGGAACTGCCAGATCGCGTTGCGGTCGATCGCATAGGCGATGGCCTGGCGGACCTTGAGGTTGTCGAGCGGCGGCTGGCTCATATTGAGATGCAGCATCGACATCTCGGCCGGGCCCATGGCGACGACCTTGACCCCGGGCAGCGCGTTCATGCGGTCGACCCAGGCCTGTTCCTGCCGGCCGAGCATCATGTCGAGCTCGCCGGACTGGAAGGCGAGATCGCGCGAGGAATCGGACGGGATGAAGCGGTAGAGGATCTCGGTCAGCTTCGGCTTGCCGCGGAAATAGTTCGGGTTGGCGACGAGCTTGGCGTATTGCTGCGGCACATATTCCTGGAACATGAACGGGCCGGTGCCGACAGGCTTCTTGGCGAAGCCGTCCTTGCCCAGCTCCTCGGCGGCCTTCTTACAGACCATGTTGCCGCCATGGTAATTCATGACGATGCCGAGCAGGCTCGGAATAGCCTGCTTCAGCGTGATCTTGACCGTGTATTTGTCGGGCGCCTCGACCTTGTCGAAGGCGGCGTAGTCGGAGGAGAAGGCCGAAGAGTCCTTGTTGGCGGCGCGGGCCAGCGAATAGACCGCGTCCTCCGCGGTGAATTCGCCATAGCCGTGATGGCACTGCACGCCCTGGCGCAGCTTGAAGGTCCATTCCTTGCCGTCGGTCGAGGAAGTCCAGCTTTCCGCCAGATCAGGCTCCATGAATTCCGGCGAGAGTTCGCCCGGCTTGATCCGGACCAGGCCGTTGAACATCCATTGCAGCATCGCCTTGCCGGGCGTGCCGGAATTCAGATGCGGATCGAGCACGCCAGCATCGGTGCTCTGCATGCCGACGGTCAGCACCGTCTTCTGAGCCAGTGCGGGCGAGCCCAACAGGGCCCCCGCGAGCGCGGCGGCGATCACCAGTCCGGTTTTTTTCATCGTTATTCCCCTGCTTTTCTTGGGTATGCGATTTTCTTGGATATTCGATGCGTCCGGCGGTTTCGCCGATCCCTGTCCGCAATCTTCGGGCCAGAATCTTCGGGCCAAGATCTTCGGGCCAAGCCCGTCTAAAGCGTATCCTCCAGCCGGCAATTCACCAGCAACTCCGCGACTGATGCATTGTTAGGCAGAGCGAGGACAGTAGCAACCAGTTGCGCGAGATCGCCCGGTTGCGTCATGTCCTGGCGGTTCATCGCATTGCTTGCGGCCGTCATGTCGGTGGGCACGAAGGAGGGGCAGAGCGCGGTTGCCCGCACGCCCTTGTCCCAGGAGATTCGGCGCGCCGCATGGGTCAGCGCCACCATCGCATGCTTGGTCATGTTGTAGGCGACGGCGTCGTTGCGCACGCGCTTGCCCGACATCGAGGCGATGTTGACGATGCGCCCGGCCCCGCTCGCTTCCAGATGCGGCAGCGCGCAATGGATCAGGCTGAGCGGCCCCTTGCAATTCACGGCCCAGATCGCGTCGAGCACGGCCTCATCTGGTGCGCGCAAGGTAATGGCGCTGTGCATGCCGGCATTGTTGACGAGCCCGTCGATCCGGCCGAAGCGCGCAACCGCCGCATCAGTCCAGGCCCGATGCGTCGCCCAATCCTGAGCGTCATAGCGTGCGATATGGATGCGGGTTTCATCCCAATCGGCGCTCATCGCCTTGAGCGAAGCGAGATCGCGCCCGCCCAGGCTCAAGGCATAACCTTGCTCATAAAGCGCCTGCGCGACGGCGCGGCCAATGCCGCGATTGGCGCCGGAGATCAGGATCACGCGTTTGGTGGGGGCAAGCATCGGACAGTCCTCTAGCCTCTAGCCGTGCAGGGTCAGCACGGAATCTGGGGCGGTGGAGCCGGCGAAGCGGCCCAGCCTGAAGGGGCTGAGATCGAAGCGCGGCTGCCGCATCAGCGCAAGATCGGCAAGGATTTCGCCGGTGATCGGGCCGATGCCGAAGCCATGCCCGGAAAAGCCTGCCGCGACGACCAGCCCGTCGATCCCGGTATGGGCGTCGATCGCCGGGAGCGCGTCGGGCGTGAGATCGATCAGGCCGCCCCAGATCCGCGAGACTCCGGCATCCGCCATCGCCGGCAGAACCTGCGTCACCCGATCGATCAAGGTGGCGATGTCGGCTGCGCGCGGCGCCAGATTGTCGGCGCTCCAGGAGCCGGGCTCGTGCGGCCAGTCGCCGATGCCGGTGGTGACGCGCAGGCGCCCGTCAATCTCCTGCCGGCCGGCGGCGTCGGCATTGGCGACGCCGAAGACCTGCTCGAACAAGGGCGGCAGCGGCACGCTCTGCAGCACGCAGACCAACCTGATCCGCAGGGGCAGGTCGAGCCCGAGCGGCCGCAGCAGTTCGGGCGCATGGATGCCTGTCGCCAGGATGACGCGTCCAGCGGAGACGATCTCGCCATCGTTGGTCTCGACGCCGGTGATCGTATCGCCGGAGCGGATCAGCGCCCGCACGCCGATGCCGTCACGGATCACCGCGCCATGGCGCGCTGCCGCGGCGGCGAAGGCCCGCACCGCCGGGATCGGGTCGGCATGGCCGTCGCCCGGGCAGAAGGATGCGGCGAGGACTGACGGAGCAATCGCCGGTGCGATCGCCATGATCGCGGCATTGTCCGGCAGATAGTCGATCTCGAGTCCAAGCCCGCGCTGCTGGACGACAAGCTCGCGAATCACCTCGACCTCGGCTTCCGTCCGCGCCAGGCGCAGATTGCCGCGCCGGCGATAGCCGGTCGCGGCTCCAAGCTCCTCGTCGAGCCCGCTCCAGCGCGCCACCGCCGCCTTCGCCAGCGGCAATTCGGCCGGGTCGCGGCCCGATTGCCTGACGCCGCCAAGCGTCCAGCCGGAGGCCATCGCCGCGAGGCTGCGCGCCTCGAACAGCGTCACGGAATGGCCGGCGCGCGCGATCTCATAGGCCGCCGCCGCGCCGCTGATCCCGCCTCCGACGATGACGACGTCAGGCATCGGACCGAACCTCAGGAGAGGTCGACGCTGATGCGCTTTTCGGCCTCGTCGGGCTTGCGGCGCTTATAGGCGGTGACCTCGAACTCGACCTTGAGCTCGGGCTGGCCGAGCGGCGTGCAGGTTGTGGTGTTGGCGGGGTCGATGCCCCTGAACTTGCGCCCGACGACCTCGTTGACCTGTTCCATATCGGCGATATCAGGCACGAAGACCTTGATCGCGACGACATCCTTCAATGAAGCGTCGACGGCGGCGAGCGCGCCCTCGATATTGCTGAAGGCCTGCTCGGCCTGGCCCTTGGCATCGCCGGCGATGGCCCGGGTCTTGTAATTGCGGCCGGCGGTGTTGGAGACGAAGATCATGTCGCCGGCGACGACGACCCGCGAGTAGCTGTTCAAATCCTCATATTTGCTGCCGGATTTGACTTTGATGATCTCGCTCACGGGAGGCCTCCTTCAGGCATGGTGCGCCGGGCCAGACGGGTTTCGTCATGCGGCCGGCGATCGGTTGGCCGGCTCGGGAGGAGCGGCTTGGTGTATACCATTCAAGCCTTTGACTGCTGTCAAGACGATCAAGCGCGAGGCCAGGCGGCGCCGAGCCGTGTTCGATGAGACCGTTTTCGCCTGTAGCGGCCCGTCTTTGGCGGCGCGTGAAGCCGAAGCGCTCGGGAATGGCCTTCTCCGCGGCGCGGCTGGCTTGGTCGATTATTTCGTGATGGCATCCATGACGGAGAAGAATAGGCTGCCTGTGGTTGTCGGCTCCGGTCGATCGCCGTGATGCAATGGCACGCCCGATGCAGGGCGCGCCGCGCCAGTCGAGGGCCGCAATTGACAGTTTGGTATACACCAATCCATGCTGGCTTCAGGCTGATAAAAAAAGGGGATTTCCGATGACGATGATTTCGCGCCGTGCCCTCCTTGCCGCTGGGGCGAGCCTGCCGCTGGTCCGAGGCACCGCCTTTGCGCAAGCTTCAGGGAAGGTGCTGCGCTTTGGCCTGTCGAGCTTCCCGCCGAGCATGCAGCCCTGGGTCCATACCGGCACCGCCGCGTTGACGGTCAAGCTCCTGATCTTCCGCGGCCTGACCGGCTTCGACGAGAATGGCGAGGCCAGGCCCGAACTCGCGGAATCCTGGACGCAGGACGGACCGACCGGCTGGCTCTTCAAATTGCGCCAGGCCACCTTCCACAACGGCAAGCCGGTCACGGCCGAGGATGTGAAGTGGACGCTGGAGCAGGTCGCGGCGCCGAATTCCACAGCCTTCCTCAAAGCCGAGTTCGGCGGCGTCGAACGCATCGAGACTCCTGATCAGCACACCGTGCGCATCGTCATGAAGGAGCCCACCGCCACGCTGCCGATCTGGCTGGCGAGCCCGCATATGCCGATCATCGCCAAGGACTCGATCGAGGGCCGGACCGGTCTGGGCGTCGGCGCCGGGCCGTTCACGCTGAAAGACCAGGAACGCGGCGTCTCGATCGAGGTCGCGAAGTTCGACAAATACTACAAGCCCGGCTTGCCCAAGCTCGCCGGCGTGAAGCTCGTCGCCTATGCCGACGAGAACCTGCGTGTCGCGGCGCTGCAGGCCGGCGATATCGACCTGATCGAATATGTGCCCTGGCAGCATATGGGCGTGATCGAGAAGGATCCGCGCCTGACGCTCGTCGCCGCCGACGGCCCCTTCATGGGGCTGAACTTCAACGGCGGCAGCGGGCCGTTCAAGGATGTGCGCCTGCGCCAGGCGGTCGCCCATGCCATCCGCCGCGAGGAGATCGTCCAGGCGGCCTTCTTCGGGCGCGGCAGCAAGCTGGAGAGCATCCCGATCCCGCCCTCGAGCCCCTATTTCGACAAGGCTCGCTCGGAATTCTGGAGCTACAATCCCGACAAGGCCAAGAAGCTGATGGCTGATGCCGGGTTCGCCAAGGGCTTCTCCTGCACCCTGCTCTCGACGGCCCAGTACGGCATGCACAAATCCACCGCCGAGGTCGTGCAGGCCCATCTCGGCGAGATCGGCATCGATGTGAAGCTCAACCTGCCGGACTGGGCAGGGCGCGTCGATGCCGCCGGCAAGGGTCGCTACGAGTTCATGATCCAGGGCACGGCCGCCGACAACAACGATCCTGACGGCCTCGCGCCATTGATCGACGGCGAGCTGCCGGCGAACATGGCGCGCAGCTGGCAGATGCCGACGCCCGAAATCCACGCCCTCTTCGTCAAGGGCCGCTCGGAGTTCGATCCCGCCAAGCGCAAGGTGATCTATGCCGAGCTCGAGAGGGTCGCGCAGCAACAGGCGCCGCTGGTCGGCCTGGCCTGGCGCTCGCAGGGCTACGGCATGGTCAAGGGCGTGACCGGCTTCAAGAGCCTGCCCGGCGGCACGAACTTCTTCTCGGCCTATTCGATGGAAGAGACGTCGTTCTCCTGACGATTCCAGCCAAGCCGTCACGATCATTCTTGTGGTGGTCATGAAGACGAGGGCGCGGGGAACCCCTCTCCTGTAAGGAGAGGGGCAGGGGTGAGGTGTCGGCCCCTGGACCAGTCGAGCGCCAACCTTACAGCGAAGCAGCGGTGAGATCACGGCCAAAGCATCCGGGGGCCTACCCCTCACCCTGCCCTCTCCCTACGGGAGAGGGTTCCCCGCGCTGAACGGAGCTTCCTTCCCTTTCCGTAGGAAAGATTCCGGTCGTGTCCGACCATGACGCGCTTTGCTCACACCGCCCGCGTCGTCCGCTCCAACCGCGCGAAACGCTCCAGCCGGAACGGCTTGGCGTCGATCATCGACGTTCGACCCGCGACGAGATCGGCGATCAGCCGGCCCGCTCCCGGGCCGATGCCGAAGCCATGGCCGGAGAAGCCGCTGGCGATGAAGAAGCCGGGCAGGCGCGGCACTTCGCCGATCACCGGCACGGCGTCGGGCGTCGCATCGACGAAGCCGCCCCAGGCCTGTGCGACCTTCATGCCCTTGAAGGCGGGGAAAGCCGCGACGAGATTGGCCTGCGCTTCGCTCAGGATCGAGTCGTAAGGCGCCGGGTCGAGTACGCGGGTTTCTTCAAAGGGCGTCGTTTCGTCGAGCGACCAGCGCCGCGTCGTCTTCGCCTCCTCCAGGAAGCGCTGGCCGAGCCGGAGCTTCAATTCGTGCCGCTGCTTGACGAGGGAGGGCAGGAAATCGGTCATCAGGCGGAAGCTGTCTGGCACGATCTCGGCAACGCTCGCGCCGCGATGGGCGATGGTGTAGCCGCCGTCCTGGCGTTTGCGGAAGGCGAAGTCTGAGCCGCCGACGGCATGGGTCGGCGGCCCGTCCAAGGGTTCTGTACGCAGGACCGAGCCCAGCACCTTGAGCTGCGGGAAGTCGATGCCGAGGTTGCCGAGGAAGAGCCGCGACCAGGCGCCACCGGCGAGCACGACGCGCTGGCAGGCGATCGTGCCGCGCTCCGTCACCACGGCGCTGACCCGGCCGGCCTTGGTCTCGATGCCGCGCACGGCGCAGCGCGTCAGAACCTGCCCGCCGAGCCGCTGCAACGCCCGCGCCATGGCCGGCACCGCCTTTTGTGGTTCGGCGCGGGCATCGCTTGGCGTGAACAGGGCGCCCGCGAAAGCGCGCTTGCAGCCGGGCAGCACGCTCTCGATCTCACGCGAGCTCAGCAGGCGTGAATCGAGCTGATACTGCTTGGCATGGTCGAGCCAGGCCTCGTGCTCGGCGAGTTTGCCGGGCGTGTCGGCGACATAGACGATGCCCGAACGGGTGAAGCCGGTATCGCCGCCGACCAGCTTGTCCATCTCCGACCAGAGCCGCATGCTTTCCAGCCCGAGCGGAATTTCGCTGGCGTCGCGGCCCATGATGCGGACCCAGCCCCAGTTGCGCCCGGACTGTTCGTGGCCGACCTCACCCTTTTCGCAGACGGTGACGGAAACCCCCTCCTTGGCCAGGAAGATCGCCGTCATGATGCCGATGATGCCACCGCCGATGACGACGACATCGCTGCTCCCAGGCAATGTGGCGTCGGGGTCGATCGTCTCGATGGTGATGCCCATCAGATAGTCTCTCCGGTCGAAGGAAACGAGCCGGCTTCTCGGCGGGGGCGGGGCATGAGCGGCGGCATGGTCAGTCCTGCGGGGTCGGCGTGGAATTGCGGAAGACGACGTGGTGAGGGTGGTTCACCGATTTCATGTATTCGATCGGCGCGCCGCTGCCATCGCGCGCCACCAGCCTCAATACGAGGGTGGGCGAGCCGGGCTTGAGCGAGAGCAGGCGGGCTTCCATGTCGGTTGCGATGCCGACGCCGATCTCGCGATCGCGGGCGCTGGCCTCGACGCCGTAGCGGGCCTTCAGCAGCGCGTAGAGCGACTGCCCGGCGACGAGATCCTCCGCGACCAGCCCGGCGAAGCGCGCGGCCGGCAGATAGCTCGTCTCGATGCAGAACGGTTCGTCATTCACCGTGCGCAGCCGGCGGAACATGATGAGGTCGGCGCCAGCAGTGAGATCGAGCCGGCGCGCGATGCTCTCGGTCGCCGCCTCCTCGCCGAAATGCAGCAGCTTGTTGCCGGGACTGCCGCCGGAGTTGCGGATAATCCGGGTGATGCCGAGCGAGGAGCTGACCTCGATCGGGCGCGTGACCTGGACCAGAGGGACGCGCGTGCCGCTGGTGCCGTTGCGCTCCAGCACATTGCGCTCGACCAGCTTGTCGATCGCCTTGCGCACGGTCATGCGGTTGATGCGCAGCGTGTCGGCCAGAACGCGCTCGGACGGAATCCGGTCTCCCGGGCCGCAATCGGGCCCGTTGATGAGGTCGAGCAGGTAGTCTTGCACCTCGACATAGATCGGCTTGGCCCGCTTCACGGGTTCGCGCATGGCTGGCGTCTCTCGGATTCCCGTCGTCGCAGTTGAACTGGGATAGAGCATCGGCCCGAAAAGTGGAATCCGGCTTTCGGAAGAAGCCGATGCAAAATCAAAGAGCTACAGCATCAGACCGAATACGATATTCGGTCTGATGCTGTAGCGCCCGGTTTCCATCACTGGAAGCCGAAAAACGCGCCAGACCAACCCACGAGCCGACATATCCGTGCTGATTGGACTATGCTTGACAGCAATTGGTATAGCTGTTTGGTATATACCAATTCTCGCTTGTCAGGAAATGGCTTTCTCTCATGTCCATCGCTTACGACCGCATCCGCGTGCTGGACGGCCTTGTGCAGACGCAGGCTGCCGTGCCCGAGGCTTTCGCGCTCGGCCGCAAGCTCGCCGCCGGCGTCGACCGGATCTATCTCGTAGCCGCTGGCTCGGCCAACCGCGCCATGCTCGGCATCAAATACTGGCTCGAGCATTATTCGCCCGGCATCGAGGTGCGCCGCTACTTTCCGGCCGAGTTCATGGCGATCGACCCGCCCCGGCTCGATGGCCGCACCTTGGTGCTGCTCGCCTCGAAATCGGGCACGACGCCGGAGACGGTGGCCGCCGCGCGGTTCCTGAAGGACAAGCCCTGCCAGGTCGTGGCCTTCAGCCAATATGCCGACAAGCCGCTGGCGCAGGCCGTGCCGCAGCATTTCATCGTCGGTGACACCAGCGAATCCTTCATCGCCATGTTCATGCTGATGCAGGCTCTGGTCGGTGGCATCATGACGGAGAAGGACGGCTGGCCGCTCGGCGACAAGCTGCTCACCTCGCTCGATGCCTTGCCCGGCGCGATTGCCGACGCGGCCGAGCAGAACGAGGAGCGCGCCGCGGCCGATGCGGTGCTCTACGCCAAGGACCGGAATTTCTATCATGTCGCCTCGGGGCCGGGCTTCACCACGGCCTATGTCTTCGGCGTCTGCATTCTGATGGAGATGCTCTGGCTGCACAGCTACCCGATCGAGGCGGCCGAGTTCTTCCACGGCCCCTTCGAGATCGTCGACCGCTCGACGCCGCTGATCCTGATCACCGGTGAGGATCCGAGCCGCCCGCTGATGGAGCGCGTCTCGAGCTTCTGCGACACCTATGCCGAGCGCGTGATGAAATATGATTCCCGCGATTTCGCGATGAAAGGCATCGCGCCTGAAATCCGCCCGATCGTGGCACCCTATATCCTGCAATCGGCGCTGAAGCGCTTGTCGGTGCATCTCTCGGTGCTGCACAACCAGCCGCTGACGACCCGCCGCTATATGTGGAAAGTGGCTTACTGAGCGGAGCGCGGCGATGGCCCACAGGCTGCTCGGCCTCGGCGACAACACGGTCGACACCTATGTCGATCGGGGCCTGCAGTTCCCCGGCGGCAACGCCGTCAATGTCGCGGTGCTTGCCCGCAGGCTTGGCGCGCAGGCCGGCTATCTCGGCTGCATCGGCACGGACGAGGCCGGCATGCTGTTGATCGGGGCCTTGCGGCAGGAGGGCGTCGACACCGGGCAGTGCCGTGTCCTGCCCGGCGGCAATGCGCGCGCCTTCATCGGCCATGACGGCAATGACCGCCGCTTCCTGCGCTCGGAGCGCGGCGTGCGCGGGCAATGGGGCAGCTTCGGCGCCGCCGACCTCGCTTATGTCGCGGGCTTCGATCTCGTCCATTCCAGTGTCTATAGCGAGCTGGAGGCCGAGCTTGAGACGATACGGGGCGCCGCCCGCCTGCTGTCCTATGATTTCTCCGAGCGTTGGACCGACGCCAATCTGGCAGCGACGCTGCCGGCGCTCGATATCGCCTTCCTGTCCTTTCCCGGCGGCTCGGATGCGGAGTGCCGCGCATTGCTGGAGCGCTGCATCGGTCAGGGCGCGCGGATCGCGGTCGTGACCCGGGGCGCGCAGGGCTCGATGGCCTTGTCTGACGGAGCCTTCCACGCGCATGGCATCAGCGCGGCGCGCATCGTCGATACGTTGGGCGCTGGAGACGGCTTCATCGCCGCCTTCATCCTGCGCCTGCTGCATGGCGCGGGTCTGGCCGAGGCGCTTGCCGCCGGCGCCGATCACGCCGCTATGGTCTGCGGATATCAAGGGGGCTTCGGCCACGGCGCGGCATGGTCGGTGCCGCCCGGTTTGGCTATCGCATGACATCGAATTGAAGGCGGGAGTGGCTTCATGGCTTGGCGGATCGGGATCGATTCCGGGGGAACTTTTACCGACGTTTGTCTCTTCGACGACGCGACCGGCGAGGTGGCGGTCTGGAAAGTGCCCTCCACGCCGGATGATCCCTCCCGCGCCATCGCGCGCGGCACGCAGGAAGGCACCGAACGCGTCGGCGCCAAGCCGAGCGAAGTCGCCTATTTCGGCCATGGCACTACGGTCGGCACCAATGCCCTGATCCAGCATCGCGGCGTCAAGACCGGTCTCATCACCACCGAGGGCTTCCGCGATCTGATCGAGATCGGCCGCCAGAAGCGCCCCGATCTCTACGATCTCCAGGTCGACAAGGCACCGCCTCTGGTGACCCGCGATCTGCGCTTCGGTGTCTCGGAGCGCCTGCGCCATGACGGTTCGGTCGAGATTCCGCTTGATGAAGAGGGCGTGCGGGTCGCCGCCCGCGCCCTGAAAGCGGCCGGTGTCAAGGCGGTGGCGATCGGTTTCCTCTACGGCTTCGTGAATCCCGCCCATGAGCAGGCCGCCAAGCGCATCGTCGCCGAGGAGTTTCCGGAGGCCTTCATCTGTACCTCGCATGAGGTCGCGCCCGAGTTCCGCGAATATGAGCGCATCTCGACGGCGGTGGTGAACGCCTATCTCGGCCCGGTCATGCAGGGCTATATCCGCCGCCTTGCCGACCGGCTGATGGAGCTCGGCGTCACCACGACACCGCATCTGACGCAGTCCAATGGCGGCGTCATCGGCTTCGACATGGCCGCCCGCCTGCCGGTGCGCACCGTGCTGTCGGGACCCTCCACCGGCGTCGTCGCCGCGCAGGCTATCGGCCAGATGACCGGTATCGAAAACCTGATCACCTTCGACATGGGCGGTACATCCTCGGACGTCGCGCTATTGCGCGGCGGCGAGGCGAAGTTCGCCAGCGACGCGATCGTCCATGGTTACCCGATCAAGGCGCCGATGCTCGACATCCACACCGTCGGGGCCGGCGGCGGCTCGCTCGCCGCGATCGATTCCGGCGGGCTGCTCAAGGTCGGTCCGCGCAGCGCCGGCGCCGATCCCGGTCCGGTCTGCTATGGTCGCGGTGCGACCGAGCCCGCCGTCACCGACGCCAATGTCGTGCTGCAGACGCTGAACCCGACCCATCTGCTCGGCGGCCGCATGCCGATCCGGCAGGATCTCTCGAAACAGGCGATCGGCCGGCTCGCCGACCAGCTCGGCCTGGACGTGATGGCCACCGCCCAGGGCATCATCTCGGTCGTCACCGCCAACATGGCCAAGGCGATCCGCGTCGTCTCGGTCCAGCGCGGGCATGATCCGCGCGACTACGCGCTCGTCGCCTTCGGCGGCGCCGGTCCGCTGCACGCGGCGCGGCTCGCGCGCGAATTGGAGATGAAGCGCATCGTCGTGCCGCGCAATCCCGGCATCGGCTGCGCGCTCGGCCTGCTGCTGACCGACCTGCGCGCCAATTTCGCCACCACCCGCCTCGCCACATTGGGCGACGGCCTGGTTGGCGCGATGACAGAGGCCTATGCCGGCCTGGTCGCGCAGGGCGAGCACTGGTTCGCCGAGGAAAAAGTCGCGCCTAACGATCGCAAGCTCCGGCGCACGGCGGATCTGCGCTATCAGGGCCAGAATTACGAATTGTCGATCGACGTGCCGGAAGGCCCGATCTCGAGCGCGACCATTGCGGCCCTCGCCGATGGCTTCGCCGAGGCGCATAAGCGGCTCTACGGCTTCGTTGCCGAAGGCGAGGCGGTGCAGCTCGTGACCTACCGCGTCGAGGCGATCGGCTTCGTGCCTAAGGCCGAGTTCCGGCCGCAAGCCGATGCCGGGCCGGAGTCGGATCATGCGATCATCGGCAGCCGCGAGGTCTGGTTCCCCGAGGCCGGTGGTTTCGTGGCGTGCAAGATCTATGATCGCGACAAGCTGAAATCCGGCAATGTCATCGCCGGGCCGGCGATCATCGAGCAGATGGATTCGACCACCGTGCTGCTGCCGGGGATGATCGCGACCGTCGAGCCTTACCTCAACCTGATCCTGGAGACGCCGTGATGAACGTCACCGCCACCGTCACCGTCGATCCGATCACCGTCGAGGTCATCGGCTCCTCCTTTGCCTCGATCACCGAGGAAATGGGCGAGGCGCTCGTCAAGGCGAGCTATTCCACCAACATCAAGGAGCGCCGCGACTGCTCGACCGCGCTTTTCGACATCGCTGGCGACACGCTCTGCCAGGCCGAGCATATCCCGATGCATCTCGGCTCCTTCATCGGCATCATCCCGCATATCCTGAAGCGCCATCCCGTCGCCGAGATGAAGCCCGGCGACGTCTTCATCGGCAATGACGCCTATGAGGGCGGCGGCACCCATCTGCCCGACATCGTCCTGGCCGAGCCGATCTTCCATGACGGCACCATGGTCGCCTGGGCCGTCAACACGGCGCATCATTCCGATTTCGCCGATCGCGGCCACGCCCATATCTATCAGGAGGGCCTGCGCATCCCGCCGATCCGGCTTTATGACGGCGGCGTGCTGATGAAGGACGTGCAGGAGCTGATCCTGCTCAACTGCCAGGTTCCGCGCGAGCGCCTCTCCGATCTGCGCGCCCAGATGGCGGCGAACCGCCTCGGCGTCGAGCGCGTGCGCGCGCTCTGCGACAAATATGGCCGCACGACCGTGCTTTCGGCCGGCAAGGCCTTGCAGGATTATGCGGAGCGCAAGATGCGCGCCGGCATCGCCTCGATTCCCGATGGCGTCTATCGCTTCGCCGATCTCTTCGACAATCCCGAGGTCGAGCAGCCGATGGAGTTCTCGGTCGAGATCACGGTCGCGGGCGAGGAGATGAAGCTCGCTTTTGAGTCCCCGCCCCAGGCGCGCGCCGGCTTCAACATGGTCTACACCGCGCTGCTCTCGACGGTGTATTACGCGGTCAAGACCGTGGCCGATCCGACGATCCCGCCCAATGCCGGCCTTGCCCGGCCGCTGACCATCACGGCAACGGAAGGCACGGTGCTGAACTGCCTGCATCCGGCGGCGGTGAACGGGCGCATCGCGCCCTGCCAGCGCGTCGTCGACCTGATCCACGGCGCGCTTGCCCAGGCCGTGCCGGAACGCGTCATAGCCGCCTGCTCGGGCGCGGTCGCCTCCGCCACCTTCATGGGCGCGAGGCCTGGCAGCGGCGAGCTCTGGGTCTATCTGGAGACCATCGGCGGCGGCTCGGGCGCGCGTGCGACCAAGGACGGTCTCGACGGCGTCCATGTCCACATGACCAACACCTCGAACCTGCCGGTCGAGGCGCTGGAGGTCGAGTATCCCTTGACCCTGCTGCGCTACGAACTGGTCGACGGGTCCGGCGGCCAGGGCCGCCATCGCGGCGGCATGGGCCTGCGCCGCGTCTACCGCGCCGAGGCTCCCTGCCGCCTCAATGTCGACAATTCCCGCCTGAACTCGCGTCCCTGGGGCATCGCCGGCGGTGAATCCGGGCAGGGCGGTTCCTTTGCCTTCAGCGACGGGGTGGGTCCTTTCGTCAGGGGCGATGGCGCGCTGGAAGCGGGGCAGATCGTCGAGATCATCACGCCGGGCGCCGGCGGCTACGGTCCGCCCTCGGAACGCAGCGCGGAGGACAAGGCCCGCGACGTCGCCGAGGGGCGATTGCTGCCGGCTTAGAGCATTTTCGAGCGAAGTGGACCCCGGTTCGCGTGAAGAAAATGCGGTAAAACAAAGAGTTAGAGCATAATGTCGTCCGAAAACCGGTTCCCACTTTTCGGCATCATGCTCTGAGCGCGGTCACAGCCGCATGCCGCCATCGACGGCGATCTCGGCGCCGTTGATATAGGCGCCTTCGGGCGAGCACAGCAGCCGCGCGATCCCGGCGCAGTCCTGCGGCGCGCCGATCCGTCCGAGCGGGATGCGCTCCAGCGCGAGCGCCTCGCGACCGGGCTCGGCCAGGACCGCGCGATTGCGTTCCGTCCGGATGGCGCCGGGCTGGATGACGTTGCAGGTCACCTCCGGCGCGCGCAGCGTGCGGGCGAGGGTGAGGATCATGCTGGTCTGCGCCGCCTTGGTCGCGGCGTAGTAGATGCAGTCGGCATTGGCGCGCGCTTCCTGCACCGAGCCGATCGCGATGATGCGGCCGAAGCCGCGCACGACCATGCCGGGCAGGAAGCTGCGGATCAATCGCATGGTCGCGTGCAGGTTGACCTCGCTCTGGACCCGCAGGGCCTTGTCGCTGACCGCATCCCAGCTCTCGCGGATTTCCGCGGAGGCGCAGAGCACGAGAATGTCGGGCTCGTTTCCGCGCGCTTGGAGCTCCGTCAGCATGGCTGCGGGAGCCAGCGGTTCGGCGAGATCGGCGATCAAGCTGGAGGCCGAGGCTCCGCTGCCGAGAAGTGCGGCTGTCGCGGCCTGGGCCGCCTCCCGGTCGCGATCATGCAGGATCGCATGGGCGCCGGCTTCCGCCAGCGCGGTGGCGATCGCCAGCCCGATCCCGCGCGCTGCGCCCGTGACGAGGGCGACGCGTCCTGACAGCGTCTCGCCCATCAGCCGAGCAGCGGCTTCACGCGCTTGACCGCGTCATCCATCGCGGCTTGCGGCGGCTTGATGCCGAGAACGGCGGCCTGCGTCTCCTCCAAGAAGATGTCGTGGGCGCGGGCCTGCTCGTCGAAGGCGGGCAGATGGATGCGCGAGGCCTTGAGCGCGGCAGCCTCGTCGGCGGCATAGGGCATGGCGGCTTTCAGCTTCTCGTCGCTATAGGTCGAAACGCGCGTCGGGCCGTTGCCGTTCAGGGCCATGGCCAGGGTTCCGGCCTTGGACGACAGCGCCCGGATCAGCTCCCAGCTCAGCGGTTTCTGCTTCGCATTCTTCGGGATCACCAGCGACCAGAATTCGGTCGTCGGCGCATAGGCCACCTTGCCGGCCAGATCCGCGGCCATCGGCGGCAGCAGCGATTTGAAGCGCCCGCCATATTTGCCCTTGGCCGGGTCGTTATAGGTCACCAGCCGCGCGAAGGGGTTGATCGTCATCGCGGCGCGGCCCTGCTGCATCCAGGTCGTGATCTCTTCATTGTTCACGGTCGCGAAATTGCGCGGCAGCACACCGGCCTTGTAGAAATCGGCCAGCAGCGTCAGCGCCTTGACCATGCCCGGCTCATTGGCGACGAGCTTGCCGTCGGGGGTCATGTAGTCGCCGCCGAGACAGCGCGCGAGCGTCAGGAAGTTCGAGGCGAAGACGGCGGTGAAGGCGAGGCCGTTCACCTGCGTGCCGTCGTCGCGCTTGAAGGTCAGCTTGCGGACAAGCTCCGCCAATTCCTCGAAACTGGTCGGCAGCTTGCTGACGCCACGCTCCTCCAGGATCGCCTCGTTGTAGATCAGCGCGTTGGTGGCGTGGCGGATGGGGATGCCGTGCAGCGCCCCGTCGAGCTTCATCGGCGCGATCAGGCCCGGTGCGAAATCATCCATGGCCTCGATGGCTGAATCCTTCAGCAAGGCGTCGAGCGGCTCGAACAGCTTGAGATTGCGCGGTACGGCCCGCCCGTTGAGCAGATAGGCAACATCGATCGTGGTCTCGCCCAAAGTCGCCTCGCGCAGTAGCCGCTCATGGATGGCGTTGACGTCGCCGAAGGTGACCCAGTTGACGGTTGCGCCTGATTGCTTGCGCCAGGCTTCGGTTGCGTCACCGCCCGGCCCGGTCGTGGCGGAGGTCTGGTGGACGCGGTGGCCGAGTGCGGTGACGGTTTTTGCCTGGGCGCGGGCGATGCCTGGCAAGGCGAGTGACGCCGCGGCGCCGCCCGAGATCAGGCCGAATGCGCGGCGGGAGATGGATGTGGTCATGGCTTTCCTCCAAGGGTTTGGTTCGCGCTGTCTCGCGCGTTGTGATGTGTTCGATCTCAGGCGGGCAGCAGTGGCTGCACGCGCTTGACCAGCGAGGCCATCGCCTCCTCCGGCGTCTTCAGCCCGAGCACGGCGGCTTCCGCTTCTTCCTTGAACAGGTCGCCGGCACGTGCGGCTTCGTCGAAGGCGGGCATCGGCACGCGAGCCACCTTCAGCACCTTCAGCTCCTCGGCCGCATAGGGCACGGTGCCGGCGAAGCCTGCATCGGCATAGGTCGAGGCGCGCACCGGGCCATTGCCGTTGAGCGCTGCCTTCAGCGTCGCCTCCTTCGAGACCATGGCCTTGATGAAGCTCCAGGAGAGCTCCTTGCGCCTGGCGTTCCTGGGGATGACGAGACCCCAGAACTCGACCTTGGCCGGCGCGGCCTCGTATTTCCCGGCGAGCGTCTTCGAGGCCGGTACCGCGACCGTCTTGATCCTGCTAGGGAATTTCGACTTCTGCGGGTCGTTGTAGATGCGGTTGCGGCCCATGCTCTGCAGGCTCATCGCGGCGCGGCCGGTCTGCATCCAGACATTGACGTCTTCGGGCGAGAGCGTCGCGAAATTGCGCGGGAACGCCCCGCTTTCGAAGAGTGCGCGCAAGAGCTTGATCGCGTTCAGCATGGCCGGCTGGTCGGCGACGCATTTGAAGTCGGCGGTGATGAAATCGCCGTCCCAGGCGCGCGCGATGTCGATCACATTGGGATAGGTCACGCCTGGCATGCACAGGCCCGTCACCGCCGTGCCATCGCTGCGGCGATAGGTGCAGGCGCGGGCGATCTCGACCATCTCCTCGATCGTCGCCGGCGGCTTGCTGAAGCCCTTCTCGGCCAGAATCTCCTCATTGTAGTGCAGGCCCGAGGAGGCATGGCGGAAGGGGATGGCGAGCTGCTTTCCGCCGACCTTCATCCCCTCCATCAGCCCCGGGAAGATGTCGGGTGCATCCTCCAGCGGGTCGCGCTTCAGATAGTCGTCGAGCGGTTCGAACAGATTGGTGGCGCGCGGGATCGCCTGGGTGTTCAGGAGGAAACCGACATCGACCGAGGTCTCGCCGAGGCTCGCTTCGCGGAACAATCGTTCCTGCAGCGGCCCGGTGTCGAAGGTCGTCCACTGGATCGCGGTGCCGGTCTTCTGGCTCCAGTCTTTGGTGATGTCGCCGCCCTGCGCGCCGGTCGCGACCGTCTGCATGACGCGGTGGGCGAAGACGTTGAGCGGACCGGCCTGCGCCAAGGCGGGTGCAGCCATCGGCCCGGCGAAGCTCAGACCTGCGATGCCCAGGCCTGCGATGCCAACGAGCAGGTCTCTACGGTCGAGCCCTTGTCCTGCCGTCATGATATTCCTCCCGGGATGCCGCGATTTCCGCGATGGCGGCTTCAGCCGCTTCGAAATGCTTGTTCATGGCGGCCTGGGCCGCAGCAGCGTCGCCGATGGCGATGGCCTCGACGACGCGGACATGCCGCTCATAGGTCTGGCGCCAATCGGCCTTGGTGCGGGCCTCGCGCGAATTGAAGATCTCCATCACCTGCCGGATCACCGGTCGCAGGCCCCTGATCTGGAAATCGAGCAGGCGGTTGCCTGCTGATGCGGCAACGGCCTCGTGGAAATCGAGATCGGCCTCGATCCAGAGCGGCACGTCGCCGAGTGCGGTTTCCATGCGCTGCAGAATTTCGCGCAGGCGCTCGAGATCAGCCTCGCTGCGGCGCTCGGCGCTATGGGCGGCGATCGGCGGCTCGAGGATGCGGCGCAGTTCGACCGCTTCGATCAGCCCGGTCTTGCTGCCGCTGACGGCGAAACGGAAGAAGCGGTCGAGCGGGGCGGCGTTCAGCGCCTGCACGCGCGTGACCTTGCCCTGCTGGATATGGACGACACCCATCGCCGCGAGCTGGCGGATGGCCTCGCGTGCGATCGGCTTGCTGACGCCGAAGGAGGCGGCGATCCGCGATTCCGAGGGGAGCGCGTCACCCGGCTTCAAGCGCCCGTCATGGATCGCCTGGGTGATGCGCGCGATCAGCGCGTCGCCGAGCCGCGTCGGCACGACATCGGACCCGCCGAACGGGTCGTTGTCGATCGCGGCTGCAAGGGCGGCGTCGTTCATCATCGTCTCCATGAATTGATGATTGACAGATGCTGCTCATCTTTGCAACTGATCAACCTATCAGATAAGTTTAATGTCTCAGATAAGTTCAATGTCCTGGGGAGGACAGCGCCGCCATGACGGCAAACCGCATCACGCAGATCATCGCGCATCCCTTGCGCGCCACGCTTGCCAAGGTGCAGCGCACCTCGCAGGGCGACTATCCCGCCATCGAGCTCGTCGTCGTCGAGGTCGTGACCAGCGACGGCGTGGTGGGGTTCGGCGAGGCCTTGGCGCGGCGCGGCGCGGCCGGCTATGCGCGGCTGATCGAGGAGGTGCTCGGCCCCCGCCTGATCGGCAAGGCCCCCGCCGACCGGCGCGCGCATTGGAAGGTGATGCGTGCTGCGCTTTCTGGCCGCCCCGGCGGGCAGTTGGTCGAGGCGATCGCGGGCGTCGACATCGCGCTCTGGGACATCGCCGGCAAACAGGCCGGCCTGCCGATCCACAAGCTGCTCGGCGGTATCGGGCGCACGCAGGTCGCGGCCTATGCCTCCTCGATCAACTGGCTGGACGACGCGACGGTCGAGGCGGAGGTCACTGCCGCGCTGAAAGCCGGCTTCCGCGAGATCAAGGTCAAGCTCGGCCACCCGCTGAAGGATGCGATCGCCAGGGCGCGCTTCATCCGCAAGCTCGCGGGCGACGACATCGCCCTCTATGTCGATGCCAACTGGGCCTATGATGTCGATGACGCGCTGATCGTCGGCCGGGCGCTGGCCGATCTCGGCTATGGTTTCTTCGAGGAGCCGATCGCGCCGCATGATCGCGAGGGCTATCGTCGGCTCGCCCAGCATCTGCCGATCAGGCTCGCGGCGGGCGAAAGCGACTATGTCGCCTCCGAGGCGCTGATCATGCTGCAGGACCGTTCGCTGGGACTGATCCAGCCCGACGTGACGCGCTCGGGCGGCATCACCGAGACCTGGCGCATCGCCGAACTCGCCGCTGCCTTCAACACGGCCTACGCCCCTCATGTCGGCTGGTCGGGCGCGATCTGCGTCGCCGCCAGCCTCCAGCTCGCGGCCGCCGCCGAGAGCTTCCGCACCTTCGAATGCATGGTCTATGAGAACCCGCTGCGCGATGCCTTCACGCATCCTGTGGTGGGCGAGGGCTCTCAGCTCGCCGACGGCAAGCTCGCCGTGCCGCAGGGCCCGGGCCTCGGCATCGAGATCGATCGCGACGCGCTCCAGCGTTTCCGGATCGCCTGATGACCGCACGCACGCCCCTTTCGGCCATCGCGCTGGTCGGCCCCGTCCAGCTCATGGTCGGCGGCATCATCTTCCTGCCGGCGATCTACGTGTTCTGGCTCAGCCTGAATCAGTCCTCCTTCGGCCAGGCGGCAAGCTTCGTCGGCCTCGCCAACTACGCCAAGGTCCTGAGCGACCCCTATTTCTGGCGCGCGCTCGTCAACACGGTGATCGTCGTCGCCGTGGTCGTGCATATCGAATTGCTGCTTGGTCTCCTGATGGCGCTGTTCTTCGCCTCGGGCGTGCCGTTCCGCCCGATCCTGCTCGCCATCGTGCTCGCGCCCTATGCGGTCAGCGAGGTCTCGGCCGTGGTGATGTGGCGCTATCTGTTCGAGCCCGATGTCGGGATGATGAGCCAGATGCTCTCGTTCCTGGGCCTGCCGCCGATCGAATGGGCGGTAAAGCCGAGCCACGGCTTGTTCATGGTCTCGCTGCTCTCGATCTGGCTGCACCTGCCCTTCTCGTTCATTATCATCTACGCCGCCAGGCTCTCGATCCCGAGCGACCTCTACGAGGCCGGCGCGATCGACGGCGCCAGCAGCTGGACGGCGTTTCGCCGCATCACCTTGCCGCTCCTCATGCCGGCCCTGCTGATCGCGGCCTTGTTTCGCTACATCTTCGCCTTCCGGCTGTTCTCCGAGGTCTGGCTGATGACCGGCGGCGGGCCGGCACGCACCACGGAGGTGCTGGCGGTCTATCTCTATCTCGAGGCCTTTCGTTACAACGCCTTCGGCTCGGCTGCCGCCACGGGCTGGCTGCTCGTGCTCGCCTCGCTCCTGCTCGCGCTGTTCTATCTGCGCCGGCTCTACAGGGAGATGTTCGGCAAGCATGTCTAAGCCACCCTCCCTCCTTCGCGCGGCCCTGAAGCTGCTGGGCGTCCTTGTCATCGTCGCCTGGTCGGTCCTGCCGATCGCCCTGATCGCGATGTCCTCCTTCAAATCGGACCGCGATATCTTCTCGCTGACCTCGCGTTTCAGCTTCGCGCCGACATTGGCGAATTACGAACTGCTCTGGAGCCGCTGGGGCGACTTCTTCTTCGGGCTCTGGAACAGCTTCATCGTCACGGTTGGTGCAACCGTGCTCGCGGTCCTGGTCTCGTTGCTCGCCGGCTTCGCCTATTCGCGCCATGCCTCGAAGGGTCTGCAGGCCAGCGCCTTCTTCCTGATCTTCATCCGCTTGATCCCGCCGATCGTGATCACGCTGCCATTGTTTCCGGTGGTGAACTGGCTTGGGCTCAACGACACGCATCTGATCCTGATCGTGCTCTACGCCACCTTCTTCGTCTCGCTCGGCACCATCGTGATGCGCACCTTCATCGACCAGATCCCGCGCGAGCTCGACGAGGCGGCGATGATCGACGGCGCTTCGCAGATGCAGATCGTCTGGCGCGTCATCCTGCCGATGGCGGCCCAAGGCATGCTCGCGGTCGCGGTCTTCGTCATCGTCTATGCTTGGAACGAGTTCCTCTTCGCCTTCATCTTCACCACCACCAAGGCCAAGACCGCGCCTTTGGTGATCTCGGAGATGATCGGCGCGGTCGAGGGCGTCGAATGGGGCGTGCTCTTTGCCGCCTCGACCGTCCAGCTCCTGCCGGTACTCGCCTTCGTCATCCTCATGCAGAAGCATCTCGTCGCCGGCCTGACTGCCGGCGCGGTGAAGGGGTAGAAACCAATGACCTCACCCAATTCGCAGCTCGACGACATGCGCCGCGCCATCCGCGAGGCCGATCCCAGCCTGAGCCGCTTCGACCCGTTGCCGCGCATCATCTGCCTCGATGATTTCGACCGTGGCATGTGCGGCTGGACCCAGCTCGTCGGCAATTACGAGCACTCGCTCGATGCGATGCTGCCGGGCTACGCCCAGCACAGCCATGCCATGCTCTCGACCCTACCGAACTGGGATTTCGGCTCGCATGGCGGGGTCGACGGCTCCTATGCGCTGAAGATCGCGACGCGGCCGAAGACGGGTGCGCAGAACGTCGCGATCAAGCGCCTGACCTTTCGCAAGGCCGGCCCGATCCGGCTCGAGACCTATTTCACCTTCAAGCCCGAGGCGACCGAGCTCCAGCTCTCCGAGACCGACATCCGCTCCTTCGGCTTCCTCTATGACCTCCAGGTCGGCGACCAGCATGGTGCGGGCGGCAATCGCGTGATGCCACATCTGCGCTTCCTCAACGCCGAAAACGGCGTGCATCTGCAGAAATGGCAGTTCAAGCGCGAGACGACGCCGATCAAGCCGATCGGCACGGCCGGCAAGACGATCACGCATTACCATCTCGCCCCGACCGACTGGGAGGACCTGCCCGGCGGCGAGCAGCGGCTCTGCTACAACGAGATCCCGACCAAGGTGAACTGGCACTATCTGCGCTTCGACTTCGATCTCGCGACGATGCAGGCGACGCGCTTCCAGGTGAATGACCGCGTCTTCGACATGTCGACCTATGACTGCATCCGCATCCCGGCGATGAAGAACCTTTGGTGCATGCTGAACATCGGCTTCTTCGCAGAAACCGACACGGACAAGCGCGCCTTCGCCTATCTCGATTCCGTCTGCCTGTCGGGAGACTTCTGATGCTGCCCGAAAACCTCACCGCCATCGTCGCCCGCAACGAGATTTGGACGGGGATGAGCGCGACCGAACCCTATGAGGCCGGCTGGGCGAAGGAAGCGATCATCTTCGTGCGGGCGCTGAAGCCACCCAAGGGCAAACTCCCCAAGGCGCGCATCGAGATCTCGGCCGACGGCATGCATTGGGCCCCGGAAGGTTCGGAATTCGACCTGCCGGCGGCGGAAGACGCCGTCACCTTCCAGCGCGTCGCCCATTTCGGCAATTTTTTGCGTGTCGCGGCGTCCTTGCCTGCGGGGGCGCAGATCACCGTGCTGGTCAGCATGCACTTCAAGGCTTGAGGCCACCGTCGCTCACGGCAGGTTCTCGCGCAGGATGATCTCGGTGCGCGGGCTTGCCGTGCCATGCAGGGCCGGCCGCCCGGCGCGGAGATTGGCGAAGATCGCGACGCAATCCATCAGCGCCGCCTGCGGATTCTGGGTGATGACCGCGTCCATCGCGCCCTCGATGAGCAAGGCCCGCGTCTCCGCCGTCAGGCCATGGCCGACGAAGACGACCTCATGCTGCCGGCCGGCTTCCTTCAGCGCCCTGGCGATGCCTTCGGGACCGCCGCCGATATTGTAGATGCCGGCGAGATCGGGGTGCTGCGCCAGGAGGGTCTTGGTCTGGCGATAATTCCTGGCCTCGTCGTCATGGCCCTCGCGCAGGCCGACGACCTCGATTGCCGGGAAGAGCTCCTCGAACAGATGCAGGAAGCCCATCTCGCGCTCTTCATGGGCGCGGTAGCTCAGGCTGCCGGCGATCATCGCGACCTTGGCGGGCTTGGGCCCGATGAAGCGGGCGATGAGGTAGCCGGCCGAGCGCCCCGCCGAGCGGTTGTCGAGCCCGACATAGGCGACGCGCCGCGTCTTGGCGATGTCGGAGATCAGCGTCACCGTCGGCACGCCGCGCTCGGCCAGCCAATCGACCGCCTCGCGCACCGTCGGATGCTCCAGCGCCATGAAGGCTATGCCGTCGACGTCGCGACCGATGCGGCGCAGATGCTGGGCCAGCAATTCGGGCTTGAAGCTCTCGATATAGTCGACGCGCGCCCGCATGTTGAACGAGGCGAGCTGGTCCTGAGAGCTGCCGATCAAGCGCCCGAGCATGCCGAGGAAGCGGTTCGTACCGGCGGGGATCAGGAAGGCGAGACGCAAGGGCTTGAGCGCGCTTGCCGGCAGGGCACCATCCATGACGTAGCCGAGCTCGCCGGCCGCCTTCAGGACGCGCTGCACCGTGACCGCGCGCACGCCCGGGCGCTGATTCAAAACCCTGTCGACGGTCGCGCTCGAGACGCCGGCGAGCCGCGCCACATCGTCCATCCGCGCCATGAGGCGGCGGCGCGGCGGGCTCTCCGCGCCCTCGTCCATAGCGTTGTCATTCTGAGAGAGGGGCATTCAAATCCAATCAAAAACCATCAGAGAATGAGTTTGACGGACCTCATCGGCAATTCCTATCGTTTTGGCAAGAAGACGACGATCAATCAGGTCGCAAGGCGATCCAGGGAGGATACAATGACGTCATTGACCCGCCGCACGGTGCTGCGCACGCTTGCCGCCGCGCCGGCCATTCCTCTCATCGGCATGCCGCATATCGCGCGCGCCGCCGAGATCGAACTGAAATACGGCAATAACCTGCCGCTCAGCCATCCCTTGAACGTGCGCGCCGCCGAGGCCGCTGAACAGATCAAGGCGAAGACCAACGGCCGGGTCGAGATCAAGATCTTCCCCAACAACCAGCTTGGCGGCGACACCGACATGCTGAGCCAGGTCCGCAATGGCGGCATCACCTTCTTCACGCCGTCCGCGCTGGTGATCGCGACGCTGGTGCCTGTCGCTGCGATCAATGCGGTGGGCTTTGCCTTTGCCGATTACGACCAGGTCTGGAAGGCGATGGACGGCGCGCTCGGCGCCCATGTCCGCGCCGCGATCTCCAAGGTGAACCTCTTCGCCTTCGAGAAGATGTGGGACAACGGCTTCCGCCAGATGACGACGTCAGGCAAGCCGATCGAGACCGCCAAGGACATGGCGGGCCTGAAGATCCGTGTGCCGGTGAGCCCGCTCTCGATCGCGATGTTCAAGGCGCTGGAGGCCGCTCCCGCCAGCCTGCAGTTCAGCGAGGTCTATTCCTCGCTTCAGACCAAGATCGTCGACGCGCAGGAGAACCCGCTGCCGATCATCCAGGTCGCCAAGCTCTATGAGGTGCAGAAGAACTGCGCCATCAGCAACCATATCTGGGACGGCTTCTGGTTCATCGCCAATGGCCGCGCCTGGAACGCCCTGCCGGCCGACGTCAGGACGATCGTCAGCGACGCCATCAATGAGGCCGGCGTCAAGCAGCGCGCCGACATCAAGGGCCTCAACGAAACGGTCCAGGCCGATCTGCAGTCCAAGGGCCTCGCCTTCAACAAGACCAATCCCGACTCCTTCCGCGCCAAGCTGCGTGAGGCCGGCTTCTACAAGGATTGGCAGGGGCGCTTCGGGGACGAGGCCTGGGGGCTGCTCGAAGGCGCCGTCGGCAAGCTGGCCTGAGGCCGGCGCGTCGCGCGGTCGAGCCGATGGAGGATCCCGTCATGCATGGTCACGCGACGCTGTCGCCTGCGCCTGCCCCCGAGAACGGCATTGCGCATCTTGCCGGCAAGCTCGATCGCCTGGTCGGCGGCCTCGTCGAGGCCGTGGCGGCCGCGCTCGTCCTGATCGAGATCGTCATCCTCGGGGCGGGCGTGACGGCGCGCTATGTCTTCCACAAGCCCTTGATCTGGTCGGACGAACTGGCCTCGATCCTGTTCCTGTGGCTGTCGATGCTGGGCGCGGTCGTCGCGCTCCGGCGCGGCGAGCATATGCGCATGACCGGTCTCGTCAGCCGTGTCGGGCCAGGGGCGCGCAGCCTTCTGGAGGCGCTGGCGATCACCGCCTCGATCGCCTTCCTGCTGATGATTTTGCCCCATGCGCTGGAATATGCCGAGGAGGAGAGGTTCATCGTCACCCCGGCGCTGGAGATCACTAATGCCTGGCGCGCGGCGGCGATTCCCGTCGGCATGGGGTTGATGCTGCTGGCGGCGTGTTTCCGGCTGCTGCGTTTCGGCTCGCTCAAGCCCGTATTGCTGGCGCTGGGGCTGACGGTCGCTCTCGTGCTGCTGTTCTGGCTTGCCGGCCCCATGCTGAAGCCGCTGGGCAAGCTCAACCTCGTGGTCTTCTTCGTCGGGGTGGTGGCGCTCAACGTCTTCTCCGGCGTGCCGATCGCCTTCTCCTTTGCGCTTGCCACCTTCGGCTATCTCGCGCTCACCACCGCGACGCCATTGATCGTCATGGTCGGGCGGCTCGACGAAGGCATGAGCCATCTCATCCTGCTCGCCGTGCCGCTTTTCATCTTCCTGGGCGCGCTGATCGAGATGACCGGCATGGCCCGCGCCATGATCCAGTTCCTCGCTTCGCTGCTCGGCCATGTCCGCGGCGGTCTGTCCTATGTGCTGGTCGGGGCGATGTATCTCGTCTCGGGCATTTCGGGCTCGAAGATCGCCGACATGGCCGCGATCGCGCCGGTGCTCTTCCCGGAGATGCAGAAGCGCGGCGCCAAGCCCGGTGATCTCGTCGCCTTGCTCTCGGCGACGGGCGCGCAGACCGAGACGATCCCACCCTCGATCGTGCTGATCACCATCGGCTCCGTGACGGGTGTCTCGATCGCCGCGCTCTTCACCGGCGGCATGCTGCCCGGTGTCGTGCTCGGCGCCGCGCTCTGCTTCGTGATCTGGTGGCGCTATCGCGGCGAGGATCTCAGCCATGTCGCGCGCTACTCGAAGCGCGAGATCGGCAAGCTCGCTTTGGTCGCGCTGCCGGCCGTCTCGCTGCCTTTCGTCATTCGCGCCGCGGTCGTCGAGGGCGTGGCGACGGCGACCGAGGTCTCGACCATCGGCATCGCCTATTCCGTCGTGATGGGGCTTCTGGTCTACCGCCAGTTCGATTGGCGCCGGCTGCCGCGCATGCTGGTCGACACCGCCTCGCTGACGGGTGCGATCATCTTCATCGTCGGCTGCGCCACGGCCATGGCCTGGGGCCTGACCCAATCGGGTTTCTCGCAGGATCTGGCGAAGATCATGGCGGTCATGCCGGGCGGAACCTGGGGCTTCCTGGCGATCTCGATCGTCGCCTTCATCATCCTCGGGAGCGTGCTGGAGGGCATTCCGGCGATCGTGCTGTTCGGGCCGCTGCTGTTCCCGATCGCCAAGCAGGTCGGCGTCCACGAGGTCCATTACGCCATGGTGGTGATCTTCGCGATGGGCATCGGCCTCTTCGCGCCGCCCTTCGGCGTTGGCTATTACGGCGCCTGCGCGATCAGCAAGATCAATCCCGACGAGGGCCTGAAATACATCTGGGGCTACATGCTGGCCCTGCTGATCGGCCTCGTCGTGGTCGCCGCCGTGCCGTGGATCTCCACCGGCTTCCTGAAATTCTGACCCTTCACCGCTCTTCGAACGCGAGGCATTCCCATGAGCCGCTTCTTCGGCCAGATCCGCCAGGCTGGCTATGTCGTCCCCGATATCGAGGCGGCGATGGACTACTGGAGCCGTGTCCTCGGCGTCGGACCGTTTTTCTACAATCCGAAGGTTCCGATCAGGAATTACCGCTACAAGGGCGAGAGCTACGAGCCGCATAATTCGATCGCGCTGGCCAATTCCGGGCCGCTCCAGATCGAGCTGATCCAATGCCGCAACGACGTGCCCTCGATGTATCGCGACTTCACCCAAGCCGGGCATAGCGGTCTGCAGCATGTCGCCTACTGGACCGACAGCTACGACGCCGATCTCGAACGCCTGATCGCGCAGGGCTTCAAACCGGTGATGTCGGGCGAAGTCGGCGAGCGCGGCCGCTTCATCTATTTCGACACGCATTACCACCCCGGCACCGTGATCGAGCTGTCGGAGGTCGCCGGCCCCAAGGGCGAGATGTTCCGCCTGATCCGCGAGGCCTCGGAAGGCTGGGACGGCAAGGATCCCGTGCGTCCCTTCCCCGATCTCAGCAAGCTCTAAGGGCGGGCCGGCGAGACGGCGCTTTCCCCGTCATTGCGAGCGCGGCGAAGCAATCTCGCGTCCCGCAGGCGGTTCCCCGGATTGCTTATTCGGCCGCGCCTCCGTGTAATGGCGGCAGGCCGAGCGATGGCAGGCCGAGCGATGGCGGGCCGAACGATGGCAGGCCAAACAGTGGATCGACGAGATGACCAGCGAACGCTTCGAGGCGACCTATCTGATCGAGACTCCGCTCGATCCGATGAAGGTGGCGCAGGTGATGGCGGGCGAGCAGTCCAGCGGCACCTTCACCCGCGTCGCCGGCGAGACCGACGAATTGCGCGAGCGCGCGAGTGCCGTCGTCACCAAGGTCGAGGAGCTTGAAACGGTCGCCACGCCGAGCTTGCCCAATGCCTGGCTCGCCCGCAAAGGCGTCTCTGGCCCTTGGCGGCGGGCGCGTGTCGCGATCTCGTTTCCGGTCGACAATGTCGGCGCCAATCTGGCGACCCTGGCTGCGATCGTCGCCGGCAATCTCTTTGATCTCGGCGAGGTCACAGGCCTCAGGCTCGATACGATCACGCTGCCCGCCTCCTTCCGGGCCCGCTTCCCGCTGCCGAGCCAGGGCATTGCCGGGACGCGCCGGCTGACGGGTGTTCCGCAAGGCCCGCTGGTCGGCTCGATCATCAAGCCCAATGTCGGCTTGAGCGTGGAGGAGACGGCGGCGCTCGTCGCCAAGCTCTGCGAGGCGGGGCTCGATTTCATCAAGGATGACGAGATTTCGGCCGATCCCGTCCATGCGCCGCTGGCGCAGCGCGTGCCGGCGGTGATGGCAGCGGTGCGCCGCCATCAGGACCGCACCGGCAAGGCGGTGATGGTCGCCTTCAACATCACCGACGAGACCGACGCGATGCGCCGCCATGCCGATCTGGTGGCGCGCGAGGGTGGTACCTGCGTCATGATGAGCCTGAACTGGTGCGGGTTCTCGGCCATGGAGACGCTGCGCCGTTCGACCGATCTCGCCTTACACGGCCATCGCAACGGCTATGGCGCGCTCTCGCGCCATCCCATGCTCGGTATCTCCTTCCCCGCTTATCAGACGCTCTGGCGGCTTGCCGGCGTCGATCACATGCATGTCCATGGCCTGCAGGGAAAATTCGCCCAGGAGGACGAGGAGGTCGTCTCCTCCGCCAGGGATTGCGTGACGCCGTTGAGCGCGGGCATCGACGACCGCGTCATGCCGGCTTTCTCGTCAGGCCAATGGGCCGGGACGGCGCAGCCGACCTGGGATGCGATCGGCCATTCCGACCTGCTCTTCATGGCCGGTGGCGGCATCCTCGCTCATCCCGGCGGGCCAGCGGCCGGCGTGGTCAGCATCCGCCAGGCCTGGGATGCCGTAGCGACCGGCACTTCGCTGGCGGAGGCCGCCAGGACGCAGGGCGAATTGCGGCAGGCGCTCGATTTCTTCGGCAAGCTTGCTGGTTGAGGCCCTGATGGCAAACCCATCGCCGCTCTATGGCTGGTATGGCGACGATTTCACCGGCGCGACCGACACCTTGTCGGCGCTGGCGGAACAGGGACGGCGCGCGCTGCTCTTCTTGCGGATTCCAACGCCGGAGCAACTGAGCGCTGCCGGCCCGCTCGACGCCATCGGCATCGCCGGGGCGACCCGCTCGATGGAGCCCGTCGCGATGGCGGCAGAGCTCGACGAGGCCGGCCGCTTCTTCGCCGGGCAAGGCGTCGCGCTGCTGCACTACAAATGCTGCTCGACCTTCGACAGCGCCCCACATGTGGGCAGCATTGGCGCGGCGGTGAAGGCGCTGCGCCCGTATTTTCAGAATCCGTTCCTGCCGATCATCGGCGGTCAGCCCAATCTCGGCCGCTACTGCCTGTTCGGAAACCTCTTCGCCGCGGCCGGCATCGGCGGCGTGGTCCACAGGATCGACCGCCATCCGACGATGAGCGTCCACCCGGTCACGCCGATGGCGGAGGCGGATCTGCGCCGGCATCTCACGGCGCAGGGGTTGGAGCAGATCGCCCTGCTCGACTATCGCAACTGGGAGAGCGGGGCGGAGGATGCGCTTGCGGCCTGCCTTGCCACCGAGCCTGGCGCAGTCCTGCTCGATGTCGCCCGCGCCTCAGATCTCCCGGTCATCGGCAAGCTGATCGCGCAGCGGGCCGAGGCGCAGCCGATGCTTGCGGTCGGTCCGAGCTCCGTCGCCCAGGCGCTGGCTGGCCTGTGGGGTGTCCAGGAGGAGGCTGCGGATGCGAGCGCCGTTCCGGTGCGGCGCGATGGTCCCGTGCTGGCGCTGGTCGGCAGCCTTTCGCCGGTGACCCGGGCGCAGGTCGAGGTGGCGACGGGCTTTGCGAAACTGGCGATCGAGCCGCGCAGGCTCCTCGATGACGCAGCCTATGCCGAGGCGCTGCGGCAGGAGGCTCTCCGGCGACTGACGGAGGGCCATGTCATGCTGATCACCGAGCGTCCGTCGCAGGCTCCGGAGAATGCCGGCAGCGTCGCGGCGGCGACCGGCCTGCTGCTGCGCGACATCATTGCGCAAGCGCGCCTGTCCCGGCTCGTCGTCGCCGGCGGCGACACGTCGAGCCTCGCCGTCAAATCGCTCGACATCTGGGGGCTGTCCTATCGGGGGCCGCTGGCTTCGGGCGCGCCGCTCTGCCGGACTCATAGCGACGATCTTCGCCTGGACGATCTCGATATCGTCCTGAAGGGCGGCCAGATGGGACCGGTCGATTTCTTCGCGAGAGCGACCGCCGGCTGATCGCTGGAGCGTTTTCGAGCGAAGTGGTATCCGGCTCTAGGAAGCCTGCTCTTCCGCTGCCGCGGTTTCGTCCTGCTCATGCAGAACAGTGCGGTCGAGTTTCGGCGTCATCGTGTCAAGCAGCGGCAGGGCCGCTGCGCCAAGCGCGGCGGTGAGCCGCCCAGTCGCGCCGCGCTGCACGCGCGGCACGCTGCGGCCGGAGCGGTTCGAGACCGAGACGGCCATAGGCGACATCGCATCGATCAAGGCGTCGATGACGCCATCGGGCAAGCCGCCGCCCAGGATGATCGTCTCCGGGTCGAACAGGTTTTCCAGCATCACCAGCATCGGCGCGAGCAGCCGGGCCGCTTCCATGATCCAGTCCAGCACGGCGGGGTGCCCGGCCAGATGAAGCCGTGCGACCTCGTCGGGGCTGGTATCTGTGATCCCGGCAGCGCGCAGGGCCTCGCTCAGCGCATGGGTCGAGGCATAGCGTTCGAGGCAGCCCTGGCCGCCGCAGGCGCAGGCGAGCCCGTTCTGGACGACCGGGATATGGCCGATCTCACCGGCATTGCCGAAGGCGCCGCGATAGGGCTGCCCGCCGATGATGGTGCCGAGCCCCAGGCCCGCGCCGAAATAGATCAGGCAGAAATGCCTGAGGTTTCGCCCCAGCCCGTGCAGATGCTCACCAACGGCGGCGGCCGTCGCGTCGTTCTCGATCGTGACGGGTGTCTGCAGCGCCGATGACAGGAGCCGACCGGCATCGTGCCCGGCCCAACCCGGTAGCGGCAATGAGCCGACCGAGCTCATCCCCTCGATCTCGAACGGGCCTGGCATCACCACGCCGCAGCCGAGCAGGCGGCGCGGCAATCCCGTCCCGGTGCGGGCAAGGGCGAGCTCGGCAGCGGCGAGCGCCTGCACGGCCTCGAGCGCGGAATCGCTCAAGGGCACGATGCGCTGCGCCCGGACTTCGCCGGCGAGATCGACCAGGACGGTGGTGATGTGGTCGGCCGCGATCTCCATGCCGGCGGTCATGCCGCCATCGGCATTGACCGCGAGCTCCATCGGCGGCTGGCCGCGCGCCGTGCGCCGGCGCCCCAACTCGATCAGGAAACCTTCGCCGACCAACTCCGCGACGATGTTCGACACCGCCTGCGCCGTCAGCCGCGTCAGGGCGGCGATATCGGAGCGGCCGAGCCGGCCGTGCTGGCGCACCGTCTCCAGCACCACGCGGCGGTTATGGCTGCGCGTTCGCTCGGGATTGGTGCCGACGGCGACGCTGCGGGACGGGGAAGAGCGGCGGTGAGGCATGATGGGCCAGTGCTTCTTGAGATAGACAGGCTGCGCTTTCGATTAATCCAACTCAAGTGAATTAATCGATTGACAGGATGGTGGGGCCGGAGCGAGCATGACGGTCGCACGCCTTGAATGCCGAATTTGAGGGCAAGGGCACAGGCGTCGTCACGACAGGGGAGAGGATCATGCGCGGCTTTCGAGGAATGCTGTTGGGTCTGCTGGTTTCGTTCGGTGCGGTCACCGGCGCGGCGGCTCAGACCGTTGAGATCGAATACTGGCAATATGTCTTCGACGCCCGCATCAAGGCGATGAACGAGCTGATCAAACGGTTCGAGGCTGCCAATCCCAACATCAAGGTCAAGCACACGACCTTCCCCTATGCCGATTACCAGACCAAGATCGCGGCCGCCGTTCCCGCCGGACAGGGGCCGGACGTGGTGCAGCTGTTCTATGGCTGGCTCGACAATTTCGTCGCCGCCAAATTCATCCAGCCGCTGCCGCGCGACGCATTTCCGCCGGCGATGATCGAGAAGGAATTCTATCCGATCGTCTCCGCGATGAAGCGCGATGGCGAGTATTACGGCCTGCCGACCGCGGTGCGCTCGCTGGCGCTGTTCTACAACAAGAAGCTGTTCCAGGAGGCCGGGCTTGATCCCGCCAAGCCGCCAGCGACGATCGACGAACTTCTCGACATGGCCAAGAAGACGACCAAGCGGGACGCTGCCGGCAACATGCTCTCGGCCGGCATCACGCTCGATTTCCCCGGGCAGGATTATCATTGGTGGCGCGAGACGCTGCTGCGCCAGAATGGCGGCGCGCCTTATAGCGACGACAACCGGAAGGTCACTTATGACAGCGAGGCCGGCGCCAAGTCCCTGAACTGGTATGCCGATCTCCAGCGCGTCCACAAGGTCGGCCAGGTCGGCTTCATGGATGAAGGACAGGCCGCCTTCCGCGCCGGCCGCGCCGCAATGACCATCGACGGCTCGTTCCGGCTCGGCGGGTTCGGGGCGATCAAGGCCTTCGAATGGGGCGTCGCCGAACTGCCGGCAGGCGCTGACGGCAAGAAGGCGAACTTCGCCAGCTACTGGGTCAATGCCATCACTGCCAAGCCGACCGGCGAGAAGCTCGAAGCCGCCAAGAAGTTCATGGCCTTCGTCACCTCGCCCGAGGCGATGCAGCTCTGGCTCGAGACTGTCGGGGAACTGCCGGCCCGCAAGGCCGCGGCCGAGACCGAGAAAAACCTGAATCACCCGATCTACGGGCCCTTCCTCAAGGCGCTGAACTATTCCTATGCCACGGTCTTCGTCGACGAGATGGGCCAGCGCCAGGTCTCGCTCGACATGATCAACCGCGTACTGATCCAGAACCAGGACGCCAAGGCCTCGCTCGCTGAGGCGGCCAAGGCCGAACAGGCGATCCTCGACAAGTTCTACAAGAAGTAGGGCGAGTTTCCTCGGAACCGCATCGTCTTTCCGGACAAGTGGCCCTCGGGTCCGGCCTTCGGCCGGCCCAGGGACAGGCTCCGCCGAGCCGATCCGGAATCCATCTTAGAGATCCGGAACCCTCCGATGGATTCCGGGCCTCCGCTTCGCTCCGCCCGGAATGACGTGGCGGGGCGAGCCAAAACAGTTTCCCCGTAGAGTCAGATCTCGTCGCGATGAGCATGCCAATCCAACAGGAAACCTCCGGCGGCCGCTTTTGGGGCGGGCTCTCGCTGCGCCGGAAGCAGGTCGTCTGGGCCTGGACCTTCCTGGCCGTCCCGATTCTGTTCTATGCGCTGATCCGCTTCTATCCG
The DNA here is from genome assembly GCF_900113835.1 of Allobosea sp. OK403. Lineage (GTDB taxonomy): Bacteria > Pseudomonadota > Alphaproteobacteria > Rhizobiales > Beijerinckiaceae > Allobosea. The sequence continues at coordinate 70,866 of NZ_FOQV01000007.1, forward strand.
ACCGTCGAGGCGTTCTATCTGTCGACGACCAATTGGAACCTGTTCTCCAAGCCCGGCTTCGTCGGGCTGGCGAACTTCCAGCGGCTTTGGGCCGATGTCGTGTTCTGGCAGGTCTTCCGCAACACCGTGCTCTATCTCGCCATCGGCACGCCGGTGAGCCTGATCCTGGCCTTCACCATCGCCTATCACCTCGACCGCGTCCGCTTCCTGCACGGCTTCATCCGGGCGCTCTATTTCCTGCCCTTCCTGACGACGGCGGCCGCCATGGCCTGGGTCTGGCGCTGGTTCTATCAGCCGGTGCCGATCGGCATGATCAACGATCTGCTCTCAAGTTTCGGCCTGCCGCAGCAGCCCTTCCTGCGCTCGACCAGCCAGGCTCTGCCTTCGGTGCTGGCGCCGGCGATCTGGGCGGGCTTAGGCTTCCAGGTGGTGATCTTCCTCGCTGGCCTGCGCGCCATCCCCAACACCTATTACGAGGCGGCCCGCATCGACGGCGTCTCCAATCTGACGATCCTGCGCCGGATCACGATTCCCCTGCTGAAGCCGACGATCATCTTCCTGGTGGTGTTCTCCTCGATCGGCTTCCTGCGCATCTTCGACCAGGTTTACAACATGACGAGCGGCGATCCCGGCGGGCCTTTGAACGCCACCAAGCCGCTGGTGCTGATGATCTACCAGACCGCCTTCTCCTCCTTCGAGATGGGCTATGCGGCGGCGCAGACGGTGGTGCTTTTCCTCGTCCTGCTCGCCGTCTCCTTCCTGCAATTGCGCCTGCTGAGGGACCGCTGATGACCGCGCTGTCCCTCGCCCTGCCCAGCCGTTTCCAACCGGGCCGCATCGCCATCTGGCTGCTGCTGCTCGCGGGCGGCCTGGTGATGATCACGCCGCTGCTCTTCATGTTCTCGACCTCGCTGAAGGACGCCTCCGAGGTCTATGATCTCAGATTGGTGCCGGCCCATCCGACGCTCGACAACTATGTCACGGTGCTGTCCGACGGGCGCTTCCTGCGCTGGTTCGGCAATTCTCTGGGCATCGCCACGGCGGTGACGTTGTCGAACGTCTTTTTCGACAGCCTGGTCGGCTACACCCTGGCGAAATTCCGGTTCCGCGGGCGCTACATCGTCTTCCTGGCGATCCTCTCGACCCTGATGATCCCGACCGAGATGCTGGTCATTCCCTGGTACGTCATGGCCCGGAATTTCGGCTGGCTCGACACCTATTGGGGCATCATGTTCCCGGGTATGATGACGGCCTTCGGCACCTTCCTGATGAAGCAGTTCTTCGAGACGGTGCCCGACGACTTCCTCGAAGCCGCCCGCGTCGATGGGCTCAACGAATTTTCGATCTTCTGGCGCATCGCCATGCCGCTGGTGACGCCGGCGCTCTCGGCGCTCGCGATCTTCACCTTCCTGAGCAACTGGACGGCCTTCATCTGGCCGCTGATCGTGACGACCAGCAAGGAACTCTACACGCTGCCCGTCGGCCTCTCGAGCTTCGCCGTGGAGTCGCAGATCCAGTGGGAGCTGATCATGACGGGCGCGGCGCTCGCGACGCTGCCGACGCTGACGGTCTTCCTCGTGCTGCAGCGCTACATCGTGCGCGGCGTGGTGATGGCCGGTCTGAAGGGTTGATCCGATGAGTAAACATGCAGATCCGCGCCTGAGCGATACCTCCGTCTTCCCCGATCCGGTCTACAAGGAAACGGTGCTGCGCCCGCTTTTTGATGGGGCCAAGACGCATCATGTCGAGGGTTTCCGCGCCATCGATCGCGCTCATCTCGTCATGCTGATGGAGGCTGGCATCCTGCCGCGCGAGACCGCCGGCCGGATCGCCAGGGCGCTCGATGAGATCGACGCTGAGATCGACCCGGCCGCGCTGAGTTATACCGGCGAGGTCGAGGATTTCTTCTTCCTGATCGAAGCGGAGCTGCGCAAGCGGCTCAGCCCCGACGACACCGGCCGTCTGCACACCGGCCGCTCGCGCAACGACATCGACCATACCTTGTTCAAGCTGGCGCTGAAGCCGCGCCTCGACGGGCTTGCGATTAAGCTGCGCGCGCTGATCGCCGCGACGCTGATCTTGGCCGAGCGCGAGAAGGCGACGCTGATCGTCGCCTACACCCATGGTCAGCCGGCCCAGCCGACGACCTTCGGGCATTATCTGGCGGCGGCCATCGAGGTGATGCTGCGCGACCATGAGCGATTGATGCAGGCGCGCGACTTGCTCGACCTTTCGCCGATGGGCGCGGCCGCGATCACCACCTCCGGATTCCCGCTCGACCGGGCCCGCGTCGCGCATCTCCTGGGTTTCGCCGCACCGCTGGAAAACTCCTATGGCTGCATCGCCGCGATCGACTATGTCACCGCGACCTATAGCGCGGTCGAACTGGTCTTCCTGCATCTCGGCCGGTTGATCCAGGACCTGCAGGTCTGGACCGCCTTCGAGGTCGGCCAGCTCTATGTGCCCAACGCCTTCGTGCAGATCTCCTCGATCATGCCGCAGAAGCGCAATCCGGTGCCGATCGAACATCTGCGCCATCTCTCTTCGCAGGCGATGGCGCGCGCCCGGCTGGTCCGGGACGTCGTCCACAACACCCCTTTCACCGATATGAACGACGCGGAAGGCGAGACCAACGAGGCCGGCTACCAGGCCTTCGCCACGGGCGAGCGCGTGCTCGATCTGCTCGCCGCGCTGCTGCCATCGATGAGCGTCGACGGCCGCCGCGTCGCCGAGAACATCCGCCGCTCCTGCATCACCATCACCGAACTCGCCGATACGCTGGTGCGTCGCGAGGGGCTCTCCTTCCGCGCCGCGCATGAGATTGCAGCCAGCGTCGCGCGCGCCGTCGTCGCGCTCGACGGCGATCTACCGCGTGATGGCTATGCCCCCTTCCTTGAGGCCTTCCGCCATCACACCGGCCGTGAGCCGGCGCTGACGGCAGGCGATTTCGCGGGCGTGGTCTCACCGGAAAACTTCGTCGCGGTGCGTGAGCGCTTCGGCGGGCCGGGACCGCAGGCGCTGGGCAAGGCGCTGGCGGGCTATCGCACCAAACTCGATGCGGCCGATGGCGCTGCAGGCGACATCGCCAGGCGCGAACAAGCCGCGCGGCAGGAACTCGACGCGGCCTTCGCCGCTCTGATGGAAACGGCGTAATGGCGGGTATCGAACTTCAAGGGCTGGTCAAGCGCTATGGCGCGACGCAGGTCGTCCACGGCATCGACCTCACTGTCGCCGATGGCGAGTTCGTCGTCTTCGTCGGCCCCTCCGGCTGCGGCAAGTCGACGACCTTGCGCATGATCGCGGGGCTTGAGGACATCGACGGCGGGCAGATCAGCATCGGCGGCAAGGTCGTGAACCGGCTGGAGCCGAAGGATCGCAACATCGCGATGGTGTTCCAGAACTATGCGATCTATCCGCATATGAGCGTCGCCGAGAATATCGGCTTCGGCCTCCATACCGCCAAGCTCGACAAGGCCGAGAAGCGCAAGCGGGTCGAGCAGGTCGCCGGCATTCTCGGGCTGGAGCCGTTGCTGGAGCGCAGGCCCTCGGCCTTGTCCGGCGGCCAGCGCCAGCGCGTCGCCATCGGCCGCGCCATGGTGCGCGATCCCACGGTCTTCCTCTTCGACGAGCCGCTCTCGAACCTCGACGCGCAATTGCGCGCGCAGATGCGGCTGGAGATCAAGCGCCTGCACCAGCGGCTCGGCACCACCATCGTCTTCGTCACGCATGACCAGGTCGAGGCGATGACCCTGGCCGATCGCATCGTCGTGATGCGCGATGGCCGCATCCTTCAGGTCGGCGCGCCGATGGAGCTTTATGAGAAGCCCGCCGATGTCTTCACCGCCCGCTTCATCGGCTCTCCGACCATGAATGTCCTGCCCGGCCGGGTGGCGACCCAGGCCGGCATCGCGACGCTTGCCCTGGGCGAGAAGCCTGTCGTTTTGCCCGCCACCGCCGGAACAGTCCCTGCGGATGTCCTTGTCGGCGTCAGGCCGCAGCAATTGCGCGTTCTGGCGGGCGACGATCCGGCCGATCTCGTGCTCAGCGGCACCGTGGCGGTGATCGAGCCGCTCGGTTCCGAGACCTTCGTCCATGTCGAGTTCGGCGGCGGGTTGATCCTGGCCTCGGCTCCCGCCAAGTCGCCGCCTGCTGTCGGCGAGGCCGTGCGGCTTGGCGCAACTGTTGCCGCCCTGACGCTGTTCGATGCCGTAAGCGAGCGCGCGCTATGAAGGGCGGACGCAATCTCGTCCTCAGCATTGGCCGGCTCTATTGCGATCTCGTCTTCCGCGGGCTGGAGGCGCTGCCCAGGCTCGGCGAGGAGCGCTTTGCCAAGGAGGTTTCGGTCGTGCCTGGCGGTGGCGGCTTCATCACGGCGGCCCATCTGGCGTCGCTGGGCGAGCGGGCGGCGCTGCTCGCGCGCATTGGAACCGATCCCTTGTCGGAGGCTATCGCACCGGCTCTGCAGCAGAGCGGTGTCGATCTGCGCTGGCTCGAGCGGGCGCCCGATGCCGGGCCGCAACCCACCGTGGTGATGGTGCAAGCAGGCGAACGCGCCTTCCTGTCGCGCCGGGCCGGCAAGGCGCGGCCCACCACGCTCGAAGCCGCCCTGGCGAATGCCGAGGCGCGCCATCTGCATATCGCCGAATTCGCGACGCTCGCCGAGAGTCCGGAACTGGTCTCGCTCGCCAAGCTCGCAGGCCTCACCGTCTCGCTTGATCCGAGCTGGGACGACGCCCTGATCCACGATCCCGATCTGGTCCTGCGCTCGACCGGCACCGATATCTTCCTGCCCAACGCCTCCGAGGCCCGGGCGATTGCCGGTTGCGAGGATCTCGACCAGGCGGGCCGCCGGCTCGCCCGTCATTTCCCCGTCGTTGTCATCAAGGATGGTGCGGCCGGTGCGCGCCTGTTCCAGCGCGAGCAGAGTTTGAACCTGCCCGCGCCACAGGGCGGCCCGGTTCTCGACACGACCGGCGCGGGTGATGCTTTCAATGCCGGCTTCGTCGCGGCCTGGATCGCGGGCCGTCCACCGAGCCAGGCCCTTGCCGAGGGGATCGCGTGCGGGACGCTGTCTGTCCAGGGGGTGGGCGGCGCCGGTGTGCGGCTCGCTCGTGGCCGGGTCGCCGCTATCAGCAAGACGCTGCTCGAGGAGCATGGTCGCATCGATGCCTGAAGCACTTCTGACGAGCGAGGCCGCCGAGGCCGCCCTGGTCGCCGAAAGGCAGATCACGGGCAATGCCGTGGTCATGGCACAGCTTGGCGAGCGCTTGCGCCGGCAAAGACCCGCCTTCGTCGCGAGCTGTGCGCGCGGCTCGTCGGACCATGCCGCGACCTATGGCAAATATCTGATCGAGCGGACCTTGGGCTTGCCGGTGGCGTCGCTCGGCCCGAGCCTCGCCTCGGTCTATGGCGGCAAGCTCGATCTCTCCGGCGCGTTGTTCATCGCCGTCTCGCAATCCGGCCATAGCCCCGACGCCTTGCGCTTGACCGAGGCGGCCAAGCGCGGCGGCGCGCTGGTGGTGGGCTTCGTCAATGACGAGGCGTCGCCGCTGGCGGGTCTGGTCGATGTGCTGATTCCGTTGCGGGCGGGGCCGGAGAAAAGCGTCGCCGCGACGAAGAGCTTCCTCGCCACCTGCATCGCCTTCCTTCATCTCACGGCGGCCTGGAGCCAGGACGAGGCGCTCGTCTCTGCCTTGGAGCAGGCGCCGCGGCGGCTCACTGAGGCGGGCGATTGCGACTGGTCGCCCATGTTCTCGGGGCTGAAGGATGCCGCCAGCCTCTATGTGATCGGCCGAGGCCTCGGTCTCGGCATCGCACAGGAAATGGCGCTGAAGTTCAAGGAGACCTGCCGCATCCACGCCGAAGCCTTCAGCGCGGCTGAGGTGCTGCATGGCCCCTTGGCGCTGGTCGGCCCCGGCTTCCCGGCGATCGTGCTCGATCCTGCCGATGAGGGGCGCGACAGCACCTTGTCCGTCGCGGCGGCGCTCGCGCGCTTCGGCGCCGAGATCGCCTATGCCGGACATGGCTCGAATCTCGGCACAGCCCTGCCGATGCCGCCTGACGTCTCTGCCGCGCTCGCCCCGCTGGTCCAGGCGCGGGCTTTCTATGGCGGCATTGCCGCGCTTGCGGTCGCGCGCGGGCTCGATCCCGACAATCCCCCGCATCTCAACAAGGTGACCCGGACGCTCTGAGCCGGATTGGCCGCGCATGGAGCACTTCCGACGCAAGCCGACAAAACCGTCCAATCACGGCCGGGCCATTCGCGTTAGCTCGGGACCATCTCGAATGATGGAACAGCGGCTGATGTCCTCAGGAATTCTTCTTCTCAATCGGGCCGGCGATGCGCCGCTCGCCACGCCCTTCCGGTCGGCCGAGCTGGGCGCGAACGACCCCTTCGGCGCCGGGCGCGAGATCGCCTGGACGGGGCCTGACGCCATGGCTGCCGGCCGGGTGACTCTGGCAGGAGCCTATGAGAGCGCAGCGTTTCCGCATACCGAATTCGTCGTGGTCGTCGCCGGCCATCTGCGTCTTGCCGAGCCCGGCAAGGCCGCCCTGGAGCTTTCGCCCGGCCGCGGTGCCGTGATCGCGCGCGCAACCGCGTTGAAGGCCGAGGCTGCACCCGGCACGCGCCTTGTTTTCTGCGCTGCGACCGGCACATCTTCGGCGGTGCCGGGTCTGCAGGAGATCCTGGCGGACGCGCCGCTTTCGCCCTCCGCTGCACCGCCGGCCGAGGCGCTGGTCGGGCCGACGCCGCAGTGCCGCAGCTTCAACGCCTTCACCGACGAGGCCACGCGCTTCCGCGCCGGTACTTGGGATTCGACGCCCTATCGCCGGATTTTGCGCCCGCACCGCCTCAACGAGCTGATGCATGTGGTGGCGGGCAGCATCGATCTGACCGGGCCGGATGGAACCGTCACGCGCGTCGATCAAGGCGACAGCGTCTTTGTCGCCCATGGCGCGCCCTGCGCCTGGGACAGCAGCGTTCATGTCGCCAAATTCTATGTCGTGCAGGAGGTCGCCGGCTGAGCGTCAGCGCTCGCGCCGCGGTCCCGGCCCTGGAGTCCGTCATGTCCGACACTGTCCCTCAAGAGGCACTGGTCCTGCGCGAGGTTGCGCTGGCCGATGCTGTCGCCTGCCAGAGGCTGTCGCACGCCGTCGGCTGGCCGCATCGCGCCGAAGACTGGGAGATGTTGATCGATCTCGGCCATGGCGTCGTTGCGACGCAGGGTGAGGAGATCGTGGCGTCGGCGCTGTGGTGGCCCTATGGCGAGACCCACGCCACGCTCGGCTCGATCATCGTCTCGCCCGCGCAGCAGGGCGGCGGCATCGGCAAGCGCTTGATACGCGCGCTGCTCGAACAGACGCAGGGGCGCTCGCAACTGCTCAACGCCACGGTGGCGGGCGAGCCGCTTTACGCCAGGAACGGCTTCGTGCCCTGGGGCGGCGTGCTCCAGTATCATGGCGTCTCGCGCGCCGACGCCGCGCCGGTGCTGCAACCCGGCGAGACGCTGCGCCTCGGCGGCCCCGATGACCTGCTGCTGTTGGAGCGGTTCGATACGCAGGCGACGGGACTGCCGCGCAAACCGGCGCTCGAGGTGCTCCTCGCTTGCGGCGAATGCATCGTGCTGGAGCGAGACGGCGAGCCCGTTGGCTTCAGCGTCTTGCGCCGCTTCGGCCGGGGGCATGTCATCGGCCCGGTGGTCGCCGCCAATGGCGGCGATGCGCAAACCCTGATCGCGCATTGGCTGCATGAGCGACGCGGCCAGTTCCTGCGGATCGATGTTCCCTTGGATACCGGGCTGGAGGATTGGCTGACGCAGAGCGGCCTGAAACCTGCAGGCCCCGTGACCTCGATGGTGCGCGGCGAAAAACCGGTTCCGTCAGGTCCCGCACGGCTTTACGCGGTGATCAACCAGGCACTCGGCTGAATCTCGGCCAGCCGGGAGCGAAAGGATCAATGCGGATATGATGGCGCTTCACTCCAAATCCGACCAGCCGGACATCGTCGATGGCATGGTCGAATATGTCACCATGTCGGTGCTGGCGCTGCATCGCGACCTCGTGCCCTATATCGCCATGCAGCGCAGCCAGGGCTGGCAGCAGATGCGGATATTGCCGGCCTCGATCCGCCATGTCGGCGTTCTCGGGCTGGGCGCGCTTGGCGAGGCCGCTTGCCGCAAGCTCGCGGGCTTTGGCTTCCAGGTCGCGGGCTGGAGTGGTTCGCTGTACGAGATCGACGGCGTCGCCTGTTCTGCCGGTCCCGACGAGATGGCGGAATTTCTCGCCCGCAGCGAGATCCTGGTGTGCCTGCCGCCACCGGCCGGAGAGGTGCGCGTCGGGCTCGATGCCGCGCTTTTTGCAAAACTGCCGCGTGGCGCGCGGCTGCTGAGCGCGGGTGGCCGCGATCATCTCGATCAGGATGCGCTGCTTGCAGCGCTCGACGATGGCCAGATTTCGGCCGCTGTGCTCGATGTCTCCTCCGAGGCGCAGCTTCCAAAGGGCCATGTGCTCTGGAGCGACCCCCGCGTGCTGATCACCAGCCATATCACTGGCACGATTTAGCGGGCGACGCCGTGCTTGACGCCTTGCGGCGCTGTTGCGCCGGGGTAGCACTGCCTGGATCGGTCGATCGTCAGCCGCGATTGAGAGAGCTCGAAGCACGATCTGCTGTCGCCGCGAGCCAATAGCGCAGGGGATATCGCCGCGGCCCGCCACACCACGCCGACAGCATGGCGGCTTGCCTCTAGCCTTGTGACGAAGCGGCGTCAGCGCCGTGAGCAAGGAAAGCGGATCCATGCAAGAGCCCGTTCTTGATTTCGGCGAAAAGCTCCCGCCCGGGATCAACCCCGGAATCCGGCGTGCGCTTGTCCATATCGAGCGGAATTTCACCGACAGCGTCTATCTTGAGGACCTCGCCGTTCTCGCAGGCCTGAGCGTCTGTCGCTTCGTCACGGTGTTTCGCCGGCAGGTCGGCCTGACGCCGCATCGCTTCATCTGTCACCGGCGCATTCGCCATGCCAAGGCGCTGCTGCGCGAGGGCGTGCCGATGGCGCAGGCCGCATCCGAAGCCGGTTTCTTCGACCAGAGCCATCTCTCGCGCCATTTCAAGAGCATCTGCGGCGTGACGCCCGGGCGCTATCTGCGCGACCTCACGCAGCCCGAGAGGCCTCGGGCCGCGCGCGGCGGCTATGTCCAGGCCGTCGCGGTCTGACGCGCCCGATCCTTCGTTTTCCAGAGCATCCACTCATCAAGGCCTATGTCCATGACCGTCAATTCGCTCGAAGCCCTCGACCGCATGCATTGGGTCCACCCGGTGGCGAACTGGGCCGGTCATGAGAAGCGCGGCGTCACCATCATGAAGTCGGCCAAGGGCGCCTTCATCACCGATACGGACGGGCATGAATTGATCGACGGCTTCGCCGGCCTCTGGTGCGTCAATGTCGGCTACGGGCATGAGAGCATCGTCGAGGCGGCTGCGGCGCAGATGCGTGAACTGCCCTATGCGACCGGCTATTTCAGCTTCGGCAGCGAGCCGACGATCCTGCTCGCGGCCAAGCTCGCCGAGATCACGCCCGGCGACCTCAACCACATCTATTTCTCGCTGGGCGGGTCGGACGCGATCGATGCTGCGCTGCGCCTCATCCAGTTCTACTACAATGTCACCGGCCGGCCGACGAAGAAGGCGATCATCTCGTTGGAGCGCGGCTATCACGGCTCGAGCTCGACGGGCGCCGGCGTCACCGCGCTGCCAGCCTTCCACGCGAATTTCGATTTCCCCTCCCATGTCCGGCACTACGTCGCCGCTCCTTATGCCTATCGCAACCCGACCGGTTCCGACGATGCGGCGGTGATCGCAGCCAGCGTCGCCTCGCTGCGCGCCAAGGTCGAGGAGCTCGGAGCGGACAATGTCGCGGCCTTCTTCTGCGAGCCGGTCATAGGCTCCGGCGGCGTCATCGTGCCGCCGAAGGGTTGGCTCAAGGCGATGCGCGACACGGCGGCCGAACTCGACATCCTCTTCCTGGCCGACGAGGTCATCACCGGTTTTGGCCGCACCGGGCCGATGTTCGCCTGCGAGGCGGAAGGCGTGGTGCCGGACATGATGACGATGGCGAAGGGACTGACCTCAGGCTATGCGCCGCTGGGTGCGCTCGCGATCGGCGAGAAGGTTTACAACGGCATCAAGGACAATGCCCCCGACGGTGGGCCGGTCGGCCATGGTCAGACCTATTCCGGCCATCCCGTTTCGGCCGCCGTCGCCCTCGAAGTGCTGCGGCTCTATGACGAGGGCGGCATCCTCGCCAATGGCCAGCGCGTCGGAGCTTATTTCGAGAAGAAGCTGGCAACGCTCGCCGACCATCCCCTCGTCGGCGAGGTCCGGGCGCGCGGCCTGCTCGCCGGCATCGAGCTCGTCGCAGACAAGGCGAGCAAGGAGAAATTCTCCCGCGCGGCCAGGCTGCCGGAGCATCTCTTTGCGCGTGGTTACGCCAATGGCGTGATCTTCCGGGCCTTCGGCGACGACATCATCGGGCTCGCTCCGCCGTTGTGCTGCAGCGAGAGCGAGATCAACCTGATCGTGACGCGCCTGCGCCAGACGCTCGACGACATGCTCGCCATTCCCGAGGTCAAGGCGGAGCTGCGCTGAGCGTGGCGATGCCGGCATGATCCTCGCTTTGCCGAGGCCAGCGGAACCGTCTACGCTCTCCCGGCCGGTGAGACGAGACCCTCCGGCTTGAGGAGCGTGATGGTGAGGCTTTCGTCGTGACACCGGGCGTGCGGCTCGACCGCATCGACATGAAGATTCTGGTCGAACTCCAGAACAATGGCCGGATGACCAACGTCACCCTGGCCGATGCTGTGGGCTTGTCGCCAAGCCCCTGCCTGCTGCGGGTGAAGCGGCTGGAGCAGGCCGGTTTCATTTCCGGCTATGGCGCGACGATCAATCTGCAGAAGCTCGGCGAGACCATCACGGTCTTCACCGAGATCACGCTGGCCGACCATACCAAGGAGTATTTCATCCGCTTCGAGACCGCGCTGCGGCGGGTCGATGAGGTGGTGGAATGCCATCTGGTCAGCGGTGGCTATGACTATCTGGTCAAGTTCGTGACGCGCGGGCTGACGCATTACCAGTCACTGATCGAGACGCTGCTCGACCGTAATCTCGGCATCTCGAAATATTTCAGCTACATCGTCATCAAGACGCCGATCCAGAAATCGGGTTATCCGCTGCCGGTGCTGTTCGAGATCTGATCCCGTCGCATTCGGGCGCCTCGGCCTGAATGCGAAGAATGTGACCGATTCCAAGAGTTGAGAGCACTGCTCTTGCGAAAAATCGGTACCGATTTTCTCGCGCCAGACGCTGACCGCCTAGCGAGATCAGCCCAAGGCCTGGTTGACCAGCCCGAAGGTACGTGCCGCGCCCTGCGCACCGTGATTGCGCCCCCGAATCATCGTCGTCACGCTGTCGAAGATCGTCATGCCGCTGGCTTCGAGGAAGCCGCCGAACAAGCCTTGCTCCTGGGCGGTGTCGACGCGTAGGAAGGCGCCTTCATGTGCAGCCACATGCGGCCGCGTCAGCGCGATCGCCATCGCGTCGTCCTCGGCGACGATCGGCCCGACGACATGGCCGCGGCCGAAGCGCCGGCACAGCGCAAAGCCGACGGCTTCACCATTGCGCTCGACGATCGTCCCGGCCGACTGGGCCATCAGCGCCACGATCACCCGCGTCCGGTCAGCGCCATAGGCCATGCTATCCAGCCGGGCGATCGCGTCGCGGTCGGCTGCGGCGATGTCGCGCACCGCGATGCCGTCCTCGGTTGCAGGCTCCGTCAGTTGGGCCCGGCCCTGATGCTGGAAGATGCGGCCGACCGGCTCGAAGCCGAGCGAGCGATAGAGCCGATAGCCGGCCCGTGTCGCATTGAGACGCAGATCGCGTGCGCCGGACTGCTCGAAGATGGTGTCCATCAAGCGCCGCCCCGCGCCTTGCGCCTGCAGCCTGGGCGAGGTGATGACCATGCCGCAGGTGGCGAAATATTCGCCAAAGGGCCACCACATCGCCGAGCCGAGCGCGCGTCCGATTGCGTCGCAGGCGACGAAGCCGTGCCCGACCTCGAGCGCCAGGCGCCAATCCTCGGGGCGGTGCGGCCAGCCGACACCGATCGAAAGCTGATGCGCCTGCACCAGATCGGCCTCGGTCATCGCCCGGATATCGATATCGTAGTCGAGCTTGCGCTTGGCCGTTCTGTAAACCACCGCTGCTGGCCTCGTGCGAAATGGAACGCAAGTATAGGTCCGTCGCGAGCATTCGAGAATAGTAAAATTCATACAATACAGGGGCTTAACTTGGTGCAAGCTGAGACGGTGGGGCTGGATCTGATCCAGGGTCGACATTTGCCCTGAATTGGCTCGATACGCTTCACGCTCCCTGATAACTCATGCCGACGCGCGGACCCGAACGCTTATGAAACTGGAACCCTATTGGCTCGATTCGGCGCCGCGTTTCGATGCGGATACGGCTGGACCTCTCGCCGGCAAGGTCGATGTCGCCATCGTCGGCGGCGGCTTCACCGGCCTGTCGGCGGCGTTGGCGCTGGCGAAATCCGGCGCGAGCGTGGCTGTCCTGGAAGCAGGCCGCGTCATTGGCGAGGCTTCCGGCCGCAATGGCGGGCATTGCAATAACGGTACGGCGCATGATCTCGCTGGCCTCGCCGCGAGCCTCGGCCTTGAACGTGCGAGCGCGCTCTACCGCGCTTTTGATACCGCCGTCGACCAGGTCGAGGCGCTGGTCGCGGAGGAGGCGATCGATTGCGATTTCCGTCGCACCGGCAAGATCAAGCTTGCCGCCAAGCCCGAGCATTTCGCCAAGCTCGAGAAAAGCGCCGAATTGCTGCAGCGCACGGTCGAGCCCGATCTCGTCATCGTGCGGCCGGAAGAGACCAGGACCGAGATCGGCTCGGACGGCTTCTATGGCGGCCTCGTCTTTCCGCGCGGAGCCCATATGCATATGGGCCGCTTCGGCGCGGGCCTTGCGAATGCGGCGGCGCGGCGCGGTGCCGGCATCTTCGAGAATGCCCGCGTGACCGGCCTTCACCGCTTGAACGGCAGCGCGCATCGGGTCGTGACGACGCGCGGCGGGATCGAGGCCGGGCAGGTCCTGCTTGCGACCGGAGCCTCCCGAGAGGGCCCTTTCGCCTGGCTGCGGCGGCGCATCGTCCCGGTCGGCAGCTTCATCATCGCGACAGAGCCGCTCTCGGACAATCTCGCAGCCTCGATCATGCCGACGCGGCGCACCGCGACGACGACCAAGAATATCGGCAACTATTTCCGCCTGACGCCCGACAACCGGTTGATCTTCGGTGGGCGGGCGCGCTTTGCGCTGTCGAGCCCGAAATCGGACGCCAAGAGCGGCGCGATCCTGCAGGCGCGGATGCTGGAGCTTTTCCCCCAGCTCGCCGGCACACGCATCGATTATTGCTGGGGTGGGCTGGTCGACATGACCTCGGATCGCCTGCCGCGCGCCGGCGAGCGCGACGGCCTGTTCTACGCGCTGGGCTATAGCGGCCATGGCACGCAGATGTCGGTGCATATGGGGCAGATCATGGCGCGCGTCATGGGCGGCGACGCCAAGGCGAATCCGCTGGCCGGGCTCGACTGGCCCGCCGTGCCCGGTCATTTCGGCCCGCCCTGGTTTTTACCCTTTGTTGGCGCCTACTACCGCTATCAGGACTGGCGGCACTGAGCCTGTCCCGAAACTCTACTCCGGCGGCCGTCTGACGCAGCTTTCTGCGTTTCCGGTGCTCACGGACAGGGAGCCGATCATCGCTGTTGGGACTGGCGCCACTGACGCCGCCGCTTCATCCGTCATTGCGAGGAGCGTAGCGACGAAGCAATCCAGGGGACGTAGAGCGTTGCCCCCTGGATTGCTTCGCTTGCGCTCGCAATGACGGCTAGGCAGCCGCCTTCTTCTGCCCACTCATCGCCAGCAGCACGAGCACGAAGGAGGCCGCCGTCAGCAAGGTTGAGATCGAGGCGATGGTCGGGTCGATCTCGTCGCGCAGCGCGGTGAACATCCTTCGCGTCAGCGTCTGATACTGCCCGCCCGAGACGAAGAGCGAGATGATCGTCTCGTCGATCGCCGAGATGAAGGCGAAGATGCCGCCGGCGAAGACGCTGGCCTTGATCTGCGGCAGCGTCACGGTGAGGAAGGCGCGCAGGCGGTTCATGCCGAGGCTGCGCGCCACCATCTCCTGCGCTGGATCGAAGCTCTGCAGCCCGGCGACCACCGAGGTGATGACATAGGGCAGGCCGAGCATGACATTGGCGAGAACGAGCCCGGGCAGCGTCGCGATCAGGCCGACCTTCGCATAGACGAAGAAGATGCCGATCGCGATGATGATGATCGGCACGATCAGCGGCAGCATCAACACCATGTGGAGCGAGCGCATAAGCCGGCTTTGCGAATTGCTGATGGCATAGGCGGCGGCTACGCCGAGCGGCGTCGCGAGCGCGACCGTCAGCGCCGCGATCGTCAGGCTCACCTTGGTCGCCTGCATCCAGGCCGGGTTGCCGAAATACTCCTCATACCAGCGCAGCGAGAAGGACGGCGGCGGGAAGGTCAGGAAGCGCGTGCCGGAGAACGACATCGGCACGATGATCGCGAGCGGCACGATCAGATAGGTCAGCACCAGCCCGACGAAGAGGCCGAAGGCGAGACGCGGGAGGAGGGGATGTTTCATTTCTGCCCCAGCATCTTGTCGAGCGGGATGATGCGTCCGACCAACATGAAGATCGCCAGCACGCAGACGAGCAGCACGACGCCGATCGCGCTCGCGGCGCCCCATTGATTGTAGAGCTCGACATTCCGGCTCACGACCATCGAGATCATGATCGTCCGGCCGCCGCCGAGCAGCTCAGGCGTGATGTAGAAGCCGAGCGTCAGTACGAAGACCAGCGTCAGCCCGGCGATGACGCCAGGCAGGGACAAGGGCAGGAACACGCGCAGGAAGCTATGGAGCGGCCCGCCGCCGAGGCTGGCTCCGGCCAGCATCAGCTCGCGCGGGATCTTCTGCATGGTCGAGTAGAGCGGCAGCACCATGAAGGGCAGCAGGATATGGACGGTCGCGATCACCGTGCCGAGCTCGTTATGCACCAGCGCCAGCGGGTCGCTGATCAATCCGAACCGTTCCAGTACCTGATTGGCCACGCCCGTGCGCTGCAGCAGCACGAGCCAGGCATAGGCGCGCACCAGGACGCTGGTCCAGAACGGCAGGATCACGAAGGACAGGATCAGCATGTCCCAGGGCCGCCTGGCATGGGCGGCGGCATAGGCGACGGGATAGCCGAGGATGAGCGTCAGCACCGTGACCGTGAACGCGATGCGGAAGGTCAGCAGAAAGCTGCGCCAATAGATGTCCTCGCTGAAGATGCGCTTGTAGTGCTCCAGCGTGAAGCCGCCATCATAGAAGGACTGGCCCATCAGCCAGCCCACGGGCAGCACGACGAGCGCCACGATCACGATCACGGCCGGCGAGGCGAGCAGGAGCATCAGCCCCTGTTCGCGGCGCTGGTAGCGAAGGGATGGGTCGATCGCGCTCATCTCGTCTCTTCCGTCATGCTCGGGCTCGACCTGAGCATCATTTCAAGAGGGTCTCGGGTCCGCGCCTGGCGCGGACCCGAGAATGACGTTCCTCACTTCTGGGTGAAGGCGAGCCAGCGCTTTTCCGCCGCTTCGCCGGCGGCCGAGGTCCACCAGGCATAGGACATCAGCGCCTGGGCCTTGGCGTTCGCCGGGGCACTCGGCAGCTCCGCGACGCGCGCCGCCGGGATCACGCCGGTGTCATAGGCTTTCGGGTTGGCTGGGCCGTAATCGATCTGCATCGGCAGATTGGCCTGGTGAACCGGGTCGACCGCCTCGTTCAGGAACTTGATCGCGGTCGGCAGGTTCGGCGCACCCTTGAGCACGCAGAGCGAGGTGCTTTGCAGGATGCCCTGGTTATAGGTGTAGGTGACCTTGGCGCCTTCCTTGACTAGCGCGCTGATGCGGCCGTTCCAGGCCATCACCATGTCGACCTCGCCATCGTTGAGGAGCTGGGCCGACTGTGCGCCCGAGGTCCACCAGACGGTGATGTTGGGCTTGATCTCCTCGAGCTTCTTGAAGGCGCGGTCGACATCGAGCGGGTAGAGCTTGTCGGGCGCGACGCCGTCGGCCATCAGCGCGGCTTCGAGCGTGGCGAGCGGGTGGTTGCGCAGCGAGCGCCGGCCGGGGAACTTCTTCACATCCCAGAAATCGGCCCAGGTCTTGGGCGCGGTGGCCGCATCCGGGTACTTCTTCAGGCTGTAGCCCATCACGCTGGAATAGAACTCGTAGGCGACCGAATAGTCGCTGCGATATTCCGCCGGCATCGCTGCTGCGTTCGGGATCTTGCTGAAGTCGAGCTTCTCGACGATGCCCTGCTCGCCGCCGCGCAGGCAGAAATTGGTGGCGACGTCGACGACATCCCAGGTCGGCTTACCCGTGGCGACCTGCGAGCGCATGATCGGCCAGGCGTCGGGCACGCTGTCCTGGTTGATGGTGATGCCGAGCTTCTTGGCGGCGGGGTCGAGGATCGCGATCGTCTGTGCCTTCTGATAGGCGCCGCCCTGCGAGACGAAGAGCATCTGCTCGGCGGCGAATGCCGGGACCGTGCTCATCAGCGCCATGGCGAGACCTGCAGTAGCGCAGGCAAGCCGGGTGTTCACGCGTCGTTTGGCCAAATCGTGCTTAAGCATGTCTAGTCCCCTGTTTTTGGATCGGATCTTCGAGCTACCGTCCGATCGCGTCTAGAAACTGATACCAGCCGGCAACCATGCGGACGGCCGGTTCTCGAAGCGGGTAGAAGGGAACGCGCCGCATACGGGCAGCGTCGAGCAGCCCGACATCGGGCGCCTCGCCACGCGCGAAGGCTGCAAGGTAGCGCCCCATCAGGCTCGACATCGCGACGCCCGCGCCATTGTAGCCCATGGCGAACAGCACGCGATCGTCGAGGCGCCCGACATGGGGCACCGAGTCGAGCGTCATCGCGACCAGCCCGGACCAGCGATAGGCCAGGGGCACCTCCGAAAGCTGCGGGAAGATGCCGGTCATCGCCTTGTGCAGGGCGCGGAAGGCGGTGGGAGAATCCTTCTTCCCGAAGGCGCCGCGTCCGCCAAAAATCACCCGGTCGTCGACCATGCGGAACCAGCGCATCATCCGCTTGGTCTCGGTATAGGTCCGCCGAGTCGGCATCACGCTCGCCGCCAGATTGGGCGAGAGCTTTTCGGTTGCGATGATGGCGCTGCGGAACGGGATCAGCGTGGTGCGGAACGCGGCCGTCGCCGGAGTCAGGTCGGAATAGCTGTTGGTGGCGATGATCGCCTGCCGCGCCCGCACGGTCCCGCCTGGCGTCTCGACCAGCACGCCGCTGCCCTCGCGCCGCAGCCGCAAGGCCGGCGTTTCGGCATGGATCGCGATGCCGCGCTTGGTGACGCCGCTGGCAAGGCCATGCAGGTAGTTCAGCGGGTGGATGCCGCCGGAGCCGGCATTGAGCACGCCGCCGACGAAGCCGTCCGAGCCGGTCTCCTCGCGCACCTGATCGGCGCTGAGCACCGACATGGTGGTGTCGCCGAGTTCGGCCTTCAGCCATTGCGCCTCGGTGATGGCGTAGTTCAGGGTCTCGTGGTTATGCGCCGCCTTGACCTGGCCCGAGCGTGTCAGCGCCGCGTTCTCGATGCCGAATTCATCGACGAGCTCGGAGACCATATCGGTCGCCTCAAGCGCGATATCATACATGCGCCGCGCCATGTCCCGGCCATAAGCGGCGGCAATGGCGGGGAAGGAGATGCGGAACTTCGCGGTGATGACGCCGCCATTGCGCCCGCTCGCGCCCCAGCCCGGCCGGTTGGCCTCCAGCACGATCGGCTGGAGGCCGCTTTGCGCCAGGTGATGCGCTGCCGACAGTCCCGTATAGCCCGCGCCGATGATGACGACATCGGCCTGCGTGTCGCCCTGCAAAGGCGGCAGGTCGCGCAATGGCGCAGCCGTTGCCTGCCAGAGCGACGGCGCGGGGTCGAGGGCTTGCCAGGGCGCTCGGCTGGACACTGGCACTTACGCCTTCTCAGCCTCGACCGCGTCGGCGAGCGCCGCCAGGGTCGGGAAATGATAGTCGGGCCTGGTCAATTCCGGCACGGCCGGCGTGCCGCCGAAACCCTTCTGGCCCTGGCGCCGCTCGATCCAGCAGGTCTTGTAGCCGAGCGATTTCGCGACGCCGATGTCGTGATACTGGCTCTGGGCTACATGCAGGATCTCCTCCTGCTTGTAGCCGAAGGCAGACTGGCGGCCGCGGTTGAAGGCGAAGAACAGCGGATCGGGCTTGGGGTGGACCGCCTCGTCGGCGGTGACGCTGTCGTGGAACGGGTTGCCGAGCGTGTGCGAATAGAAGGTGAAGGTCGAGCGGTCGGCATTGGTCATCGCGACCAGCCGGTAGTGCTTGCGCAGCCGCGCCAGCGCCTGGACGGAATCCGGGAAGGCCGGATGCTGCAGAATGGCGTATTGGAAGGAGTCGGCGGAGGCCTCGTCGGCAGGCAGGCCGAGTTCCTTGGCAAGGTGGATGTAGACGAGCTTCATCACCTCGCTGGAGCGCTCGTAGTTGAGCTCGCGCCCCCTAAGATAGGGCGCGAAGATCTCGTCGTCGCTCAGCTTCGCCGCCGCTGGCCCGCCGATGCGGCGCACGGCATTGAGAACGCCGCTTTCGAAGTCGATCAGCGTGCCGACGACATCGAATGTGAGAACCTTGAAATCACTGAGCGCCATGGCGTCGACTTCTCTTGGATAGTTGGAAGGATTTGGACAGTTGCAAAGACTTGGGCAGTTGGAAGGATAAAGGACTCGATCAGCCGTCCGTTTTCGGGACGATGATCGTGTCTTGCGGATGCAGGCTGACCGCGAGGCGCTCGCCGATCGGAGGAATGCGGCGGGCGGCCTCGTAATGGCTGGGCTGGCGCAGGCTTAAGGAGGCGCCGTCATCGAGCGCGAGAAAGACGCGCAGGCTCTCGCCCTGGAAGACGACATCGGTCACGCGGGCCGAGAAGCGGTTGCGCTCAGGCGCGCCGGCGCCATCCTCGATCAAAAGCTTCTCGGTCTGGATCGCCAGCACGAGATCACCTGTAGGCGCGATCGGGCGGCTGGTCTTGAGCACTGCGCCTGCGAGCGCGACGCTTGAGGCATCGACCCGCTTGACCGGCAGCAAGGTCGCCTCGCCGATGAAGCTCGCGACGAAGGCGTTGGCCGGGTGGTCGTGCAGGCGGGCCGGCGCATCGATCTGGACGAGCTTGCCGTCCTTCAGGATGGCGACGCGGTCGCTCATCGTCAGCGCCTCGCGCTGGTCATGCGTGACATAGATGATGGTGGCGCCGAGCCGCTTGTGGAGCTGGCGCAATTCGATCTGCATGGTCTCGCGCAATTGCTTGTCGAGGGCCGACAAGGGCTCGTCCATCAGGATCAGGCGCGGCTCGAAGATCATGGCGCGTGCGAGCGCGACGCGCTGGCGCTGGCCGCCCGAGAGCTGGGCGATGCCGCGCTCCTCATAGCCGGCGAGGTCGACCATCGCGAGCGCGCCCTTGACGCGCTCGGCATAGGTCGATTTCGGCAGGCGCCGCGCCCGCAGCGGAAAGGCGACGTTCTCGCCGACGCTCATATGCGGAAACAGCGCGTAGTTCTGGAAGACGATGCCGATGTCGCGCTTGTGCGGCGGGGTGAAGGTGACGTCGCGCCCGCCGAAATGGATCGACCCGCCTGAAGGCTGGATGAAGCCGCCGAGGATGCCGAGCAAGGTGGTCTTGCCTGAGCCGGAAGGGCCGAGCAACGAGACGAATTCATGGGGTGCGACATCGAGCGACACGTCGTCGAGCGCCCGCACCGATCCGTAGATCTTGCTTGCGGACCGGATCTCGACGCGCTCGCCGCCCAATTCAGCCATTTCGAACTCTCCCGTCATCAATACAGCGGCTGCTGGCATGCGCGGACAAGGACGGATTTCAGGCCACGCCATAAGGATGGCTTATGACCTGGCCGTGCCGTCCCGAGCATGCCGTCACGCGGCGCGGGCTTCTGTGAACCCGTCGCCACAAGCTGCATTCGACCCGCTCATGAAAGGGGTTTCGGCGAGAGACGGCAATTGCCAAATAATCAGGAAGATCATAACCTCATGTAATGTCTGATCTGCGCCGCATGGTGTCGTCTAGCAACGCGCTCTTCGTGTTCGAGGCGGCGGCCCGCGGCGGCAGCTTCACGCGCGCGGCGGATGAGTTGAACGTCACCCAGCCGGCCGTGAGCCGCATGCTGGCGCGCTTCGAAAGTTATCTCGGCGTCCAGCTGTTCGAGCGCGGCGGCAAGGGCGCGGTCCTGACGCCGGAAGGGGAGACGCTCTACCGTCGCGTCTCCGATGGTTTCCGCAGCATCGAGGTGGGATTGCGCGAGATCGAGCAATTGCGCGCGGGCAAGGAGACGGTGACGCTTTCGGTCTCGTCGGCCTTCACCACGCATTGGCTGATGCCGCGCATGGACCGCTTCCAGAAGCGCTTTCCGGCTGCTGATCTGCGTTTCCAGATGATCGCCGGCTCGCTGCGCGGCCCGGTCGAGAATGTCGATCTCGGCATGCGCTTCGCCGCAGCCGACGAGGTCGTCCAGCCCGGCTCGCTCGTCATCCGGGAAGTCATGCTGCCGGTCTGCAGCCCAGGCTATTGCCGGCCGCAATCGGCTGGGCCGGGCGCCGCCGAGGATGGCAACACCATCATCCAGCTGACCGACAGCCCGTTGGACTGGCCGAGCCAGTATCCACCCTTCGCCACGGGCCGCTCCGGCCCGGTCAAGACGCTGAGTTTCTCCGATTATGCAGTGGTCGTGCAGGCGGCGCTGCTCGGGCAGGGCATCGCCTTCGGCTGGAGCACGGTTGTGTCGCATGCGCTGATCTCGGGCGCGCTGACGCCGGCTTCCGACCGGCTGACGGCGGGAACGCGTGTCTGCGTGCTGGTCACGCCGCCCAACCGTCCCGCCCGGCCGATCGTGAAGGAGATCCGCGACTGGATCATCGCCGAGTTGCGTGCCGAGATCGAGGCGATCGACAAGCTTCACTCCACCCTCGGCCTGCTGCGGGCGAGCTATTAGGGCCGATCAGTGTCACACTCCTACGCCCAGTTCCCGGGGGACTTCGAGGCACTGTCCTCGTGAGATCATACGCGGGGAACCCTTCTCCCGGATGGGAGAAGGGCAGGGATGAGGGCCCGCCGCTGATTATTGAGGCGCAACGGAGCCGCAGCGCCTTCTACTGAAAGGGCACACCCTCACCCCTGCCCCTCTCCCATCCGGGAGAGGGGTTCCCCGCGACTATCTTGGCAAGGAAAGGCTCATGGCACGAGATGCTCGCCACGAGCCCGAGCATGGCGGATGAGGGAAAGAAGGCGCGGCGCTGACGAGAGCCTCACGCCCCGATATCGATCAGCACCGTCTTGTGTCGCAGATTGGCCTCGACAGCCTGCCGGCCGAGATCCTTGCCGATGCCGGAGCTCTTATAGCCGCCGGTCGGCAGGATGAAGTCGAGCGTCCGGCTATAGCGATTGATCCAGACCGTGCCGGCCTTGAGCTGGCGCACGGCCCGCAGGCCTCGGCCGAGATCGGCGGTGTAGACGCCGGCCGCCAGCCCGTATTCGGGATGGTCGGCGAGCTCGAAGCCCTCTTCCTCCGTCTCGAAGCTCTGGATGGTGAGCACCGGGCCGAAGATTTCCTCGCGCACGGCGGCATTCTCGGTCGTGACACCTGCGAGCAGGGTCGGCTGGTAGAACGCGCCGCCATGCCCCTCGATCCGGCTGCCGCCCAGCAGCAATTCGGCGCCTTGCTCGCGGCTGCGCGCCAGGATGGTGTCGATCCGGCGCGCCTGCAATTCCGAGATGATCGGCGCGAAGCCGGTCGAGGATTTCCAGGTCGGGCCAGGCGCGATGCGCGCGAGCCGGCTTTTCAACGCCGCCACCAGTGCGTCAGCGACCTGCCGCTGCACGATCAGGCGCGAACCCGCGACGCAGGCCTGCCCGGCATTGGCGAGCAATGAGCCGGCTATGCAGTCGGCCGCTTTGTCGAGATCGGCATCTGCAAAGACCAGCTGCGGGCTCTTGCCGCCGAGCTCCAGCGTCACCGGCTTGATGCCGCTTTCGGCCGCGGCCTTCATGATCGCGATGCCGGTGCGGGTCGAGCCGGTGAAGGAGAGCTTTGCGATGCCGGGATGGCGGCTCAGCGCATCGCCGGTGACCGCCCCGGTGCCCTGCACGACATTGAAGATGCCGGCGGGAATGCCGGCCTCGATGGCGAGCTGCGCCAGCCGCACGGTCGAGAAGGGCGTCAGCTCGGAGGGCTTCAGCACGATGGCGTTGCCCGCCGCCAGCGCCGGGCCGACCTTCCAGGACGCCATGCTGAGGGGAAAATTCCACGGCGTGATCGCGCCGACGACGCCATAGGGCTCGGAGACGATCATGCCGAAATGGTCGGTTCGCGTCGCCGCGACCTCGCCACCGAGCTTGTCGGCATATTCGGAGAAGAAGCGGATACCTTCCGCGGTGCCCATCACGTCTCCGGTCACGGCCTGGGCGATCGGCCGGGTCGAGCCCAGCGCCTCCAGCTGCCCCAGCTCCTCGGCCTTCGCCTCGATCAATTCGGCCCAGCGCTGCATGGCGCGCGCCCGCTCGCGCGGCGGCCGTGTCGCCCAGCCGCTGCGCTTCACCGCTTCGGTCGCGTCCTTGACCGCACGATCGACCGTCTCGACCGACGCGATCGGCAGTTCGGCATAATCCACCGCGTCGGATGGTCTTGCGACGCTCAATCGCTCGCCGGGCTCATCGACGACGGCGCCGGCGATGAAATGGCCCTTGGCGAAGGCGACGCTGTCGGGATTGAAATCGCGCATGCGCGTCAAAGCCCGAGCAGGCCGGGCAGGCCGCCAATATCCTTGATCTCGTGATAGCCGTAGAAATCGATGCCCGGCTCATGGCCGCGATTCACGAAGACCCGCTGGCCGATCTTCATGTCGTAGGCGGTCATCAGATCGTAACGCAGGCTCGACGAGCAATGCATGACGTCGGCCGGCCCACAGCCCAGCATGTCGAACATGTATTCGAAAGCCCGCTGCAGCGGCTTGTAGGCTTGCGCCTCCTGCGCCGTATAGGCGGCATGAAAGGGCGCGCCGAGCTTGGCCATGGAATAAGGGATAAGGTCCGTCATCGAATTCGAGAGGACGACGAGCGGAATTTCCTTGGCGACCTTGGCGAGGCCGGCCGGCACGTCGGGATGTGGAATCCAGCTCGGAATCTCGTCATAGATCCGCTGGGCATCGGTCGGGTCGAACGTCACGTTCCAGGCCTTGCAGCTGCGCTCGACCGCGTTGTGGACGACTTCGTCGAACGGCTTCCAGGCGCCCAGGACCTCGTCGAGACGATAGCCTCGGAAACTCTCGTAGAACCCGTCCATCACTTCGGGCGTCAGCCTGGAGCTGTAGACCCGCCGCGCGGCCGGCCCCATCTGGAAATCGATCAGCGTGCCGTAGCAGTCGAAGGTGATGAATTTCGGCCGAGCGGTGCTCATTGCGTCTCTCGTCTTCGGATGTGGCCGCGACGGCCCAATCCGCCACGTTGCGCCTAAGACTAGGGCGCATGCGCGGGCACGGAGATGGAATCGCGTCCGGCCCAACGAAGATTCTGCCGATCAGATGGCTCGGTTCGGCATGGATTGCCGCAGCGGGCGAAAGGATGCGAGGTCAAGCCGGCGGGCTCTGATACGCTCCTGCCATCGCCGCTCGACCGAGCGCATATGACCTGATGGCGGGGCTCAATGACTGTCGAATCCGTACTGGCCGATCTCGTGGCCTTTCCGTCGATCTGCCGCACGCCGAACGGCGCGATCGTCGAGCATGTCCGCAGCTTTCTTGCCGGCTACGGCGTCGAGAGCGCGGTCCTGCCCGGGCCGGAGGGAGACCGCTCGAACCTCTTCGCCACGATCGGGCCGCGGGTTCCCGGCGGCATTATCCTGTCGGCCCATCTTGATGTCGTGCCCGCGGCTCCCGAGGGCTGGCTCGGCGATCCCTTCAGCTTGCGGCGCGATGGCGAGCGATTGATCGGGCGCGGCGCTGTCGACATGAAGGGCTTCGTCGCCTGCGTGCTGGCGAGCGTGCCCGATCTCGTCTCGCGCAAGCTGGCACGCCCGGTCCATATCGCCTTGTCCTATGACGAGGAGGTCGGCTGCGTCGGCGTGCGCCATCTCATCGCGCGCCTGCCGGAGCTCTGTCCGCAGCCGGCCGGCTGCATCGTCGGCGAGCCGAGCGGCTTGCACCCGGTGTTGCGGCACAAGGGCAAAATCGCCCAGCGCGTCACGGTCGATGGCAAGGCCGGCCACTCCTCCCGCACCGACCTCGGCGACAACGCAATCCATTACGCCGCGCAATTGATCGCGGCCGTGCAGGACGAGGCGTTGCGGCATGCCGTGGCAGGCCCGTTCGCGCCCGCCTTCGCGCCGCCCTATTCGACGATCCAGGTCGGCACCATCCATGGCGGCACCGGCATCAATATCGTGCCGGCGCAATGCGTCTTCGAGATCGAGGCGCGCGCCATCGCCGGCCAGGAGCCGGCCAGCCTGCTGGCTTTCCTGCCGGGGGAGGCCGAGCGCATTCGCGCGGCAGCCGAGCAGACCGGCCATCGCGTCGCCTTCGGCTTCGAGACGATGAGCGATTATCCGCCGCTCGATCTCGACGAGGCCGATCCGCTGGTCGCGCTGACCGAGGCGGCGTCAGGGATGCCGCGCCAGCAAGCGGTCAGCTTCGGCACCGAGGCCGGGCTCTATCAGGCGGCGGGCATCGCTGCGATCGTGTGCGGGCCGGGCGACGTCAATCGCGCCCACAAGCCGGAGGAATACATCACCGACGGCGAACTCGCGGGCGCGATGGCGATGATCGCGAGGGTTGCCGATACGCTGGCTGCCTGACGGACCCTGCGCTTTCGAGCGATGCCGCTTGGAGAAAACCGAGTAGAAGACTGCTGCAGATCATCAGCAGGGAGCAGCGCATGCCAGACCGCAAGCGTGTCGAGGCCTTCGTCGCCGCCGTCGTCAGCGGCGATCATGTCGGCGCCATCCGGGACTTCTACTGCGAGGACGCCTCCATGCAGGAGAACGCGACCGAGCCGCGCCGGGGACGAGATGTTCTGATGGCCCATGAGGCCAAGGCCTTGGCCCGATTGCAGCGAATGCACACCCACCCCGCCCGCGCCGTCCTCGTCGATGGCGACAGGGTGGTGATCAACTGGGTGTTCGACGCGACCGACCAGAGCGGAGTGACCAGGCGGCTCGAGGAACTCGCCATCCAGCGCTGGCGGGGCGACCGCATCGCCGAGGAGCGCTTCTTCTACGATACGGCCACGGCCTGGCGCGTGGTTGAGCCGGGTTAGGCAATACTGCCTTGCCTCGGAATCGAGCATAGACGGCAGGCTCTAGAATTCGCCGACCTCACCCTTCGAGCCGTCGATCAGCCGCGAATGCCGGAAGGGGCTGGGATCGACGATCGGCGTGTCTCCGACTGCGAGGTCGGCGGCGAGATGGCCGATGCCGGGTCCGAGTCCGAAGCCATGTCCGCTACAGCCGGCTGCGAGCACAAAGCCCTTCAGCCCGGCGACGGGCGAGATCACTGGCACGGCGTCGGGCGTCGAATCGACATAACCGCTCCAGCTTTCGCGGATGCCGACATCCTTGAGCGCGGGATAGAGCGCGCGAGCCCGCGCCATCGTCAATGCAATGGCGCTGCGGCTGGGCGCGGGATCGAGCACGCGGATGCGTTCGAACGGCGTTTCCTTGTCGAAGGCCCAGTTCCCCATCATGGCTTCGGGCCCTTTGAAGAAGGAGGGGCCGATTCCGAATTCCAGCGCCTTCAGGCGCCGGACGAACATCGGCATGAAGTCGCGGGCATAGCGCAGGCCTTGCGGCGTCACATCGAGCGTCGCCTTGCCGCTGATCGCGATCGTATAGCTGCCGTCGAGCCGGCGGGTCAGCGCGCAGTCGGGCGTATAGAGTGCGTCGAGCAGTTGCGGCGCAATCTCCGTCCGCAAAATTGACTGCCGGGCGCTCGCCTGGGGGAAGCGAAGACCGTGGCGGCGGCAGAAGGCCGAAGCCCAGGCGCCGCCGGAGAGAATGACGGAGCGGGTCCGGATCGATCCCTTCTCGGTGATCACGCCCGTGACGGCGCCATTCGTGATGTCGAGCCCGCGCGCCGCGCAATCCTGATGGATCGTCGCGCCGTTCAGTCTTGCGCCATGGGCGAGCACGGGAGCCGCCAGGGCTGGTTCGGCCTTGCCATCGCTGACCGAATGCACGCCGCCGAGCCAGGACCGGCCGGTGCCGCTGGTCATGGCGCTGGCCTCGGCTCCTGACAGCATGCGCGTGTCGATGCCTAATTGCCGGGCCGTTCCGCGCCATTTCTCCCATTGCGCGATCTGGTCGGCATCGTTGCTGGCATAGACCAGCCCAGTGCGGCGGAAGCCGATATCGCGACCGATCTCGCCGTTAAAGCGCTCCCATAATTCCATGGCGCGCATGGCGAGCGGCAATTCGCGCGCATCGCGGTTCTGTTGCCGGCACCAGCCCCAGTTGCGGCTCGATTGTTCGGCGCCGACGATGCCTTTCTCCAGCAGCGCGACGGAATGGCCGCGCTTCGCCAGGTAATAGGCTGCGGCGCTGCCGACGATGCCGGCGCCGATGACCACGACATCGACCTCGGTCGGCAGGCGCTCGTCGCTGGCGACGCGTTCGATTGTCGGTGACATCAATCCAAGGCTCCGGGGGGCAGTCTCGTCGCGACGTTAGCGCGCGAACTGCTGCCGGCATTGGATCATCTTTGCGCCTGCGTCGGTCTCAATGCCGCAGGGCGGCCTCGATCCCGGCCGCGATCGAAAACAAGGCGTGGTCGCCGCCGGTCTCGCCCGTCAGCATCAATCCGACCGGCGCTTGTCCGGGCTCGTGGCAGGGCAGGCTGATCGAGCAGCGGTCGAGGAAATTGCCGAGGCTCGGATTGCGCAGGAGGAGTGCGTTGAGCCGGAAATACTCGGCATCCTCGACTAGCTCGTCGAGGCGCGGCGCTATGATCGGGCAGGTCGGCATCACCAACGCGTCATACTCGGCCGTCTGCGCATCCATCGCCGCAATGATAGCGCGCCGTGCCTGAACCAGATTGACATAGTCGGCGGCCAGCATCTGCGCGCCGGTCGCGATCCGGCTGCTCACGCGTGGATCATAGAGATCGCCCTTGCTTGCCAGCAAGGCACGGTGCCAGGCAAAGGCTTCGGGCGCCGCGAAGCCGCCCTTGGCGGTGACCATTGCCTGGCCGATCTCGGCAAGCGGCGCGAAATCGACTTCGACGATCCGCGCCCCGAGCCCGCTCAGCCGTGCGATCGCCTTGTCGAAGGCGGCGGAAACCGCTGCATCCATGCCGTCGCGCACGATCTGGGTCGGGATCGCCAGGCGCAGGCCCGACACAGGCCGCGTTGCGGGCAAGGCAGGCGTCTCGCCCGCCAGCACACCGTCGACGCTGGCGCAGCAGCCGACGCTGGCGCCGAGCGGCCCGAGCGAATCCAGGCTGCCCGATAGCGGGATGACGCCGTCGAGCGGCACCCGCCGCGCGGTCGGCTTGTAGCCGACGATGCCGCACAGCGCGGCTGGAATGCGGCAGGAGCCGCCGGTGTCGCTGCCGAGTGCGACAATCGCCATCCCATCCGCAACCGCCACGCCCGAGCCCGACGAACTGCCGCCGGGAATGCGGCGCGAGGCGCGGTCCCAGGGGCTGAGCGGCGTGCCGTAATGCGGGTTTGCGCCGATGCCGGAATAGGCGAATTCGGTCATGTTGGCGCGGCCGATGGGGATGAACCCGGCTGCCAGCATGCGCGCGATCGTCGGCGCATGGGCTTTCGCCGGCGCGCTGTCGGCGAGCGCGCGCGAGCCGGCCATGCTGCGTTCGCCGGCGACGTCGTAGAGATCCTTCACCGCGAAGGGGATGCCGGCGAAGGAGCTGGCAGCCCGGCCGGCGCGCCGCAGCGCGTCATGCGCGTCGGCGGAGCTGCGGGCTGCGTCCGCCGAGACGCAGATGAAGGCGCGTGCGCCCTCACCAGCGGGATCGGCGATCCTCTCCAGGCATTCCTCCACGAGGGCGCGGGCGGTGAGCGTCTCGTTTGCCAGTGCCTTGGCGGTGTCCTGCAGAGTGCGCATCTCGTCGATCTCCTTCGCCCACCCTCGCAGCACGATCTGCGTCAGACCAGGGCCTGCACCTGGATTTCGACGAGAATCGCCTCGGCTGCAAGCCGGGACTCGACGGTGGCGCGCGCCGGAGGAGCCTCGGGATCGACCCACGCGTCCCAGGCCGCGTTCATTTCATTGAACGCGCCGATATCCTTCAGCCAGATATTGGCGGTGACGATCTTCGATTTGCTGGTGCCGGCCAGCGCCAGGAAATGGTCGATCTGCGCCAGGATGTCGGCAGTCTGTTCCTTGGCGCCGCCGCTGCGATCCTTGGCCGTGATGCCGGAGAGGAAGGCGAAGCCGTTGGCGACGACGACGCGGCTCAGCCGGGCGCTCTTCTCGTGACGGGTGATCATGTCGAGGGATATCCGAGTTGTGGCGCGGTCCGGATGGGTCTGCGCCAAAGGGAAAAAGGGGGCTCTGACGCTGCTTACATCAATCCGGGTTCGCCGAGATCGCTGCCATCGACGAGGCGGCTATAGCGATAGGGATGGGGATCGACGATCGGCGCGTCGCCCGCGATGATGTCGGCCGCGAGCCGGCCGGCCGCCGGGCCGACGCCGAAGCCATGGCCGCTGAAGCCGGCCGAGACATGCAGGCCCGGCAATTTGTCGATGGCCGAGATCACCGGCACCCAGTCGGGCGTGAAGTCGATCAGGCCGCCATATTTGTGCGCAATCTTCACATCGGCGAGCTGCGGATAGATCTCGCCGATGCGCTTCAGCGCGAAGCTGATCAGCTTTTCCTGCGGCGGCGGGTCATAGGTTCGCATCTTCTCGAAGGGCGAGATGCTGTCATTGCTCCAGCGCATCAGGGCCTCGGGGCCCGAAAAGAAGGTCTTGTCGGCGCGGATGGTCAGCAGCCTGTGGCGTTTCTTGAAGGTGGCCCAGAACGGCTTGGCGTACATCATCCCCTGCGGGCTGAGTCGAAGCAGCCCGCGCCCGCTGATGCCGATCGTGTAGCCGCCGTCGAGCCGGCGCCTGAAGGTGACGTCCGGCGTCGAGATGCCACCTACGGTGACCTCCGGCGCCGGCGCGGTGAAGAACGAGGTCGACTGCACGCCGGCCAATGGCATGTCGATGCCATGGTGCCGACAGAACATCGAGGTCCAGACGCCGCCAGCGACGAGCACGGTGCTGGTCCGGATCGTGCCCTTCTCGGTGACGACCGCCGAGACGCGGCCCGCCGAGGTCTCGAGCCCGCGCGCCGCGCAATCCTGGTGGATGGTCACGCCGAGTCTGCGGGCCGCTTCCGCGAAGGCTGGGGTGGCGAGCGCCGGCTCGGCCTTGCCGTCGGTCGGCGAATGGATGCCGCCGATCCAGTTCTCGGTCGAGCCCGGCGACATCGCCTTGGCCTCGGCTGCGGAGAGCACGCGGCTATGCATCTGCATCTCGCGTGCCTTGTCGCTCCAGTTGGACCAGGCGTCGAGATCGGATTGCTTGGTCGTCACATAGACCAGGCCGGTGCGCCGGAAGCCCGTATCCGCGCCCAGCTCCTCATTGAGCCCGTTCCACATCTCGACGGCGCGCTGGGCCAGCGGCAATTCGCGCAGGTCGCGATTCTGCTGGCGGCACCAGCCCCAGTTCCGGCTCGATTGCTCGCCCGCGACATAGCCCTTCTCGACCACCGCGACGGAATGGCCCTTCTTGGCGAGATGATAGGCGGTGGTGATGCCGGCGATGCCGCCGCCGATCACGACGACATCGGCTGAACTCGGCAGCGTCTCATCGCTGCGAATGCGCGTGACCGGAGGCGACATGAGCTGGCTTTCCTTGGCGGTGGCGTAGTTCGGGGGAAGGGTTGGGTTCTAAATCGGGCTCTAGAGATGCGTGTCGAGGACGCTCATGATCCAGAGCAGCTTGGCGTCCGCATCCGAGCGGTTGGCGATGTGGTGCGGGGCATCGCTCTTGAACTGGAAGCTGTCGCCCTCGGCAAGCCTGGCCATGCGCTCGCCGACGGTCAGCTCGATGCATCCCGACATGACATAGCCGCCCTTTTGCCCGGTGCCGATGAGCACGTCCTCGCTGTTTCCGCCGGGCGGCAGCGTCACGATCATGAAGCGCAGATTCTCGTCATTGCGGGGCGAGAGCAGTTCCTTCACCAGCCGCGTCTCGCCGACGACGATGCGCGGCCGCTGTGCGCCGCGTCGCACGAAGGGTGGGTCTTCGGTCGGTTGCGGCTCGCGATGCTCCAGGAACTCCCAGAGATTCACGCCGAGCGCGGCCCTGATGCGCTGCAGCGTCTTCATCGACGGGTTGGAGTTGCCGCGTTCGATCTGGCTGATGATGCCGGCTGAGACGCCGGCCTTTGCCGCAAGATCGAGAATGGTGAGATTGCGCTCGCCGCGCAGGTTGCGCAGCCTCTCGCCAATCTGCTTGGCGCCGCCCTCGGGGGGAGACATCGCCTCGATCACCTTGATGTCGCGTGCGCTATTCGCGGGCATGGTGCTCATATTTCCATCTTAATGAATGAGATTCATATGGGATTGCGCGCAGCCATGCAATCGGCCGCAGAGCCTCAAGCCTCGAAAATCTCGTTCTTTCAACGGCATTGATACAAAAATTGCTTCAAGCCGTTCGACGTGGCGTTTTCCGCCAGGAGTAGGCGTCTCGCTTCACATCTGCGGTTCGTGCAATTGGCTTGACGTGAAAATCAATAAAATGAATATTTCAATCCGTGCGCGGATCGCCGTCCGCAGCAACAGGGGGCCATGCGATGACAGATCGCCGTGAAGCTGAGCCGTCCAAGGGCGGGGCCGTCTCCCGCCGCGCAATGCTGCTGGGTGTTTCTGTCCTGGCGCTCGCGCCCTGGGGCTCGCAACTCCAGGCACAGCCAGCGCCGAAGCCGAAGGGGCCGCCATCCGCGCCAAAGGGACAGGCGGTCATCGGCTATTCGCAGGAGATCACCGTCCTGCACCCGCTGATGCCGGCGAATGAGGTCGATCAGGGCGTCTGGTGGAATCTGTTCAGCCCGCTATGGGCGCTGGATCAGGCTGGCAAATTTGTCCCCGTATTGGCCAAGGACGTGCCGACCGTGGCCAATGGCGGGATTTCCGCTGATGGATTGGTCTGGAAGGTGACACTGCGCGAGGGTGTCAAATGGCATGACGGCCGGGATTTCTCGGCTGAAGACGTCCGGTTCACCTTCGATCTCATCCGGAATCCGCAGTTTCGTACGCGCAGCCGCTCCGGCTTCAGTCTCATCGAGGACGTCAAGACGGAAGGCAACACGATCAGCTGGCGGATGAAGGAGCCTTTTGCGCCGTTCCTGTCCTTCCTCGCCTGGACCTTCATCGTGCCCAGGCATCTGCTCGATGGTGCGGCCGATCCGAATGCGACGCCCTTCCATGCCAACCCCGTCGGCACGGGCCCGTTCAAGTTCGTCGAGCGCAAGACCGGAAGCCATGTCTTGCTCGCGGCCAACACGGCCTATTTCGGCGAAGGGCCTTATCTGGAGCGGCTGGTTTTCCGTTATGTGCCCGACCTCAACGCGATGTACACGCAGTTCCGGACGGGCGAGATCGACTATATCGGCCTCCAGGGCATTCCGCCGAACCACTACGCCGAGGCAAGCACGCTCAAGAACGTCGTCGTGCATCTCTGCCCAAGGGCTTCCGTCGAGAACCTCACGCTCAATCTCGCCCATCCCGCCCTGAAGGAGAAGGCGGTCCGGCAGGCGCTCTATCTCGCCATGGACAAGAAGGCGATCGTCGAGGCGCTTTATTACGGGCTTCCCCTTCCGGCTTCGAGCTTCATGCCGCCGCAGAGCTGGGCCTTTAACGACGCGCTTCCGCGCCATGTCCACGATCCTGCCAAGGCCAGGGCCATTCTCGACGCGGCCGGCTGGAAGCCCGGCCCCGACGGCGTGCGCGTAAAGGCCGGGGTGCGTCTCGCCTTCACCAACTCGACCACGACCGGGAATCCGACGCGCGAACAGGCCCAGCAGCTGCTGGTGCAGGACTGGGCCCAGATCGGCGCCGAGATGACCATCAAGAACATGCCGGCCGCGGTGCTCTGGGCGAAGTTCTGGGCGGAGTCTCAGTTCGACAGCCTGATGACCAATACGACCTATACGGTCGCCTCCGATCCCGACGTGATACATCGCTTCGGCGGTAACGCGATCCCGCTCAAAGCCGGTACGGGCTCCAATGTCAGCCAGTACGAAAACCCCAAGGTCGACGGCTTGCTGGCGAAAGGCATCGCCATGACCGATATGGCCCAGCGGGCCGAGATTTATCGGGAGGCGCAGGCGCTGATCCTCGACGATCTGCCGATGCTGCCGATCTTCCAATCTGTTCAGGTCGAGGGCACCAAGCTCGGGCTCACGGGCTTCGCCAACAACGTCAACGTGCTCTCCAACACCTGGAATGCCGGCAGTTGGTACTGGGCTTGAGACTGCGTCGGGAAAGGCTCCGGTGAGAAGCCGAGCCGGCGCAGAAGCCTATGCCGTCGATGGCGGTCGAATCGGCAGATTCTATCCGGCCTGCGGCCGCGATCAGTATCCGAATGAGGGCGCTGCAAGCCTAACCTAGGGGGAAGGTTGCAAGATCGGCCAACCAAAAGATCGGCCAACCATGAGCGACCCGCCAGACGAAGCGGGAGCGCGTGGCCAAGCGGTCGAACTGATCTGGATCGGGCCGGGGTGCGCGTCGCGCCGGTTCGGATTGTCTCCCGCCTTCGGCAAAACAAAGAACAGAGGGGTTTCTCGATGACCAAGCATTCCAACGAGACGGGCAGATCGGCTTTCCCGATGCCTGCCTTGCATCGCCGCGAAGTTCTCGCGCTCGGCGCGGGCGGCCTGCTCGCCGCCTCCGGCTTCAGTGCCCGCGCCCAGACCAAGGCCGCTCCGCCGCCGCCAGCCAAGCCGACCGGACAGGTCGTCGTCGGCCTGTCGCAGGAGCCGACCGCCTTCAACCCGCTGATGCCCGGCATCGAGGTCGACGAGACCGTCTGGATGCAGGTCTTCAACACGATGTGGCTGGCCGATCCGCAGGGCAATCTGATGCCCGACCTCGCGGTCGAGATCCCCAGCGAGGCGAATGGCGGCATCTCGGATGGCGGTCTGGCCTGGAAGGTCAAGCTGCGTCCCGGCGTCACCTGGCATGACGGCACGCCCTTCACCGCCGAGGACGTGAAATACACCCTCGAACTGATCAATGCGCCGGGCTTCAAGAGCCGTACCCGCGTCGGCCATGCCCTGGTCAAGGACATCAAGGTCACCGGGCCCCTGGAGATCGCCTGGCGCATGGAAAAGGCCTATGCGCCTTATCTCGCGCTGCTCTCCAACACCTATATCGTGCCCAAGCATTTGCTGGAGAAGGCGGCCGATCCCAATACGGCCCCCTTCAACGGCGCGCCTGTCGGCACCGGCCCGTTCAAATGGGGCACGCGCCAGCCGGGCGACAACATCACCCTGGTCGCCAATGAGAAGTACCACGGCAAGGGGCCCTATCTGGAGAAGGCCGTCCTCAAATACGTGCCCGACCAGACCGCGCTCTACGCCCAGTTTCGCACCGGCCAGGTCGATCTGATCATCGGCACCGGCATCCCCGCGAATTTCTACGAGGAAGCCAAGAAGCTGCCGGGCCGCAAGGTCGTGATGATCCCGAACGCCTCGCTCGAGATCCTGATGCCGAACCTCGAGAACCCGGTCCTGGCCGAGAAGGCGGTGCGCCAGGCGCTCTATGCCTCGATCAATAAGCAGGCGATCATCGACATCATCTACTACGGCACCCACAAGCCGACCGAATCCTTCGCGCCGCAGGAATCCTGGGCCTACAACCCGAACCTGCCGAAGCAGCAATACGACCTCGCCAAGGCCAACAAGATCCTCGACGAGGCCGGCTGGAAGCGCTCGGGCTCGGGCGTGCGCATGAAGAACGGTGTGCCGCTCGAATTTGCGGTCTCGACCACGACTGGTGCCGCGCTGCGCGAGCAGTGCCAGCAATTGATGATGCAGGACTGGCAGCAGGTCGGCGTCAAGATGACGATCAACAACATGCCGGCGGCCGTGATCTGGGGCGATTTCTACACCCGCTCGAAATTCCAGTCGCTTCTGGTCGGCACCGCCTTCCGCACCGTGATCGATCCCGATCCGGCCTCGCGCTTCGCGTCTGATGCGATCCCGGCCAAGAACGGCAGCGGCGCCAACCAGATGCAGTGGCAGAACGCCGAGGTCGACAAGCTGCTCAAGGCCGGCCAGGAGACCTTCGACCAGGCCAAGCGCAAGGAGATCTACTGGAAGCTGCAGGAGGTCGCCCGCGAGGAGCTGCCGATCCTGCCGATCTTCCAGTACGCTCCGATCGAGGGCTACAAGGAAGGCCTCATTGGCTTCGAGCCCAACATCAATGCCCGCCAGAACACCTGGAACATGGGCGTCTGGTACTGGGCGCGCTGAGACCATGACGCGCTCCGCCCGGAACCACGCACCATGAGCACGTTCCTCGTGCAAAGGCTGATGCAGGCGCTGGTCCTGCTGCTCATCGTCTCGATGATCGGCTTCGCCATCCTACATCTGGCTCCGGGCGGGCCGCTCTCGCAATTCGCGGCGAGCGGCGAGATGACCCAGGCCGATCTCGACCGCATCGCCGAGCAGCTCGGCCTCAACCGGCCCTTGCCGGTGCAATATCTCGAATGGCTCTGGCGCATGCTGCGTGGCGATTGGGGCCTGTCCTATCGCGACCAGCAGCCGGTGCTCCACATCATCGCCTCCCATATCGGGGCGACACTGGAATTGATGCTGACCTCGACGCTGCTCGCCATGCTGCTCGGCGCCTGGATCGGTATTCTGGGCGCGATCAAGCGCTATTCGCTGTTCGACAGCCTGGCGACGATCGGCGCGATGATCGCACTCTCGATCCCGACCTTCTGGTTCGGCCTGGTCGTGATCTACGTCTTCTCGGTCGGGCTCGGCTGGCTGCCTTCGGGCAATCGCTACACCATCGGTGACGGCTCCTTCCTCAACCAGATCCACCATCTGATCGGGCCCTGCATCGTGCTGGCCCTGGTCTCGACCGCGGTCTGGAGCCGCTATATGCGCTCGTCGATGCTGGAGGTGGTCAACCAGGACTATATCCGCACCGCCCGCGCCAAGGGGCTGCCCGAACGCAGCGTCCTGCTGCGCCACGCCTTCCGCAACGCGCTCCTGCCGATGATCACCATCACCGGCCTGCATGTGCCGACCCTGCTCAGCGGGGCGCTGGTGACGGAGACCGTCTTCACCTGGCCGGGCATGGGCCGGCTCTTCCTCGATTCGATCAGCTATCGCGACTATCCCGTCGTGATGGGCATCCTGATGTTCACCGCCGTGCTCGTCCTGCTCGGCAGCCTGATCGCGGATCTGCTCTACGGCATTGCCGATCCCCGCATCGCGAGGAACGGCTGATGAGCAACTCCGAACTGATCAGCACCGCGGAGCCCAGGCTGGCCCCGCCGCCGAGCTTCTGGAACAGCCCGGGCTTCCGCCGCTTCCGCCGCCACAAGCTTGCGGTCTTCGGCGCGACGGCGATCGTCGTGATGACGCTCGCCTGCATCATCGGGCCGATGCTGCTGCCCTATAACGACACCTTCATCGACATCCGCCAGCGCTTCGCGCCGCCCTTCTCCGGGCCGCATGTGCTGGGTACCGACCCACTGGGGCGCGACATCCTCGCGCGCCTGCTGATGGCGGGCCGCATCTCGCTCGCGGTCGGCTTCTCCGCGATGGTGATCAGCATGGCGATCGGCATCTGCGTCGGCATGGTTGCCGGCTTCTATGAAGGCGTGATCGGCGCCACGCTGATGCGCTTCGTCGACGCGATGCTGTGCTTTCCCTCGATCTTCCTGCTGCTTGCCATCTCGGCGCTGATCTCACCCTCGGTTCCCTCGATCGTGATGCTGATCGCGATGACCTCCTGGATGGAGGTGGCGCGCGTCGTCGAGGCCCAGATGCGCTCGCTGCGCACGCGCGATTTTGCCGTGGCCGCCGTCTCGATGGGGTCCAGCAATGCGCGCATCATGTTTCGCGAATTGCTGCCGAACGCGGTCGCGCCGATCGTCGTGGCTGCGACGCTGAACGTCGCCCATGCGATCCTGGCGGAAAGCTACATCTCCTTCCTGGGCTACGGCATCCAGCCGCCGACGCCGAGCTGGGGCAACATGCTGGAGGGCGCGCAGAGCTACCTCACCAGCGCGCCCTGGCTCGCGATCTTGCCGGGAGCCGCGATCACGCTCGCCGTCACCAGCTTCAACTTCGTCGGCGACGGCTTGCGCGATGCGCTCGATCCGCGCCTGGATTTGCCATGACGCGACCTGCCATGAGCGGCAGCATTGCGGCGCTTTGGCGCTATCCGGTCAGTTCGATGGCGGGCGAGCGGCTGGAGGTCGCCCCGCTCGACGCGTCCGGCGTCGTCGGCGATCGGCTCTGGGGCGTCGTCGATGCGTCCAGCGAGCGCATCGCCTCGCCCGGCCGCGAGAAGCATTTCATCGAAGTTCCCCGCGGCTATGCCCGCTGGACGGCTCTGGATGGCGCTGCTATCTCGGCTGACGGCACCTCCTGGGCAAAGCCGGATGATGCGGAGGTCATCGAGAGGCTGTCCTTACTCTTCGGCTTCCCAGCGCAGCTGAAGCCGTTCGTCCGGCGCGGGCAGGAGGGCTTTCGGCCTCGCTACGAGCATGCGCCGATCCATCTCCTGAGCACCGCTGCGATGCGAAGCCTGGAGCGCGAGATGCCGGGAAGCATCGTCGACGAGCGCCGCTTCCGGCCCAACATCGTCGTCGATTGGCCCGACGATCAGGAGCCGATTCCGGAGAATGGCTGGCTCGGCCGCGAAATCCGCATCGGCGATGTCGTCCTGAAGGGAAGCATCCCCTGTGGGCGCTGCGGCTTCATCACCATCGCGCAGGACGGCATCCCGCTCGATGTCGAGCTGCTGCGCACGGTGGTGAAGCGTCACAACCGCAATTTCGGAATCTACTGCGACGTCCTGGTCCCCGGCGAGATCAAGCCCGGTGATGCCGTGACGGTTGCTCCTGTCAGCGCCTGAAGGCGCCACGTTCCCAAGGGCAGCTAATCATGAGCCGTATCGTCATCATCGGGGCCGGCATCGTTGGCCTGTCGGTTGCTCGCGCTGCCCTCAAGCGTGGCCATGAGGTCATTGTCCTGGAGCAGGGGCCCGCGCCCAACCCGCGGGCGGCCTCCTTCGATAACCACCGCATGATCCGCTATCCCTATGGTTCGGCCGCTGGCTACACGCGCATGGTCACCGAGGCTTTTTTGGCCTGGGACCGGCTCTGGTCGGATCTTGGTACGGTGCATTTCGAGAATACAGGCGCGATCGCGATCTCGTTGGAGGCCGGCGACTACGCGCAGAAGACCCTCGACACTTTCAAAGCTGTCGGGCTGCCCCATGAGGTGCTCTCCCGCGACGGTGTCGAGGCCCTCTGTCCCCATCTGAGCTTGCCCGCTCATGCCTGGGGCGTGGTCTCCTTCCCCGGCGGGCCGCTCTTCGCCGGCCGTATCGTGACCGAGCTGGCGCAATGGGTGCGCGACCATGGCGGGATCATCGAGCATGATTGCCGCGTCGCGCGGGTCGATCTGGAGGCAGGCATCGCTGTCCGCGCCGACGGCTCGGAGGTCGCTGGCGATCTGCTTCTGGTCGCGGCCGGGGCCTGGCTGCCGGAGCTGCTGCCGGAGCGTTATGGCAAGGCCTCGGTCTATCGGCAGGGGCTCTGCTATGTCGAGCCGCCGGCACAGTACGAGCAAAGCTGGCGTGACGCCCCGGCGATCGCGGCGATCGGCGACCACACCGGCTATACGCTGCCCGATCGTCGCGGCGCCGGCCTCAAGATCGGCTATTCCGCGCATCGCCGCTTGGCGCGCCCCGAGACGGACGGCTTCGGCTCAGATCTGGAGAGCGAGAGCCGTGCTATTCTCGGCGCTTTCAAGCCTTATCTTCGCGATTTCGAGGCTTACAGGCCGACGCGCATCCAGGTTGGCTATTACGTGCTCGACGCCACGCGGCGCTTCGAGGTTGCGCAGACCGGGCGCGGCCTCGTCGTCACCAACTGCGACGGCCAGATGTTCAAATTCGGCCCGCTCCTCGGCGAGCGCATCCTGGGCATGTTCGCGGGCGAAGAGAGCGCAAACGATCTCGCCCATTGGGCGGCGGGGTATTGAACGGCCTCGGGAATGCGGCCCTCTCCTCAGAGGCTGGCCGATAACGATGCCGCCGTTTTCAAAAGCTTGAAAATTGGGGAAAAACGCGCCGTCATCCCGGACAAGCGGCGAAGCCGCGCCGATCCGGGATCCATTCCGGAGCACTTGCGAGTGAGGTTCCGGAATGGATCCCGGGTCTCCTTGCAGTCGCCCGGGATGACGGCGCGTTTCGGGACAAAATTCCAACGGACCGAAATCGTTGCTGACGTTTTCGGCCCGCCCCATCAGGGTGAAGGCACGCAATTGATCAATCGAGGCGGGGCCTACTCCGCCGCGAGCGCGATCTCCGGCACCTGCGGATAATCGCGCCGGACGCTGCCGAAGGCGCTCGTGACGTCGGCTTGCGAGCCGGCCTCGCGCATCGCCGCAAAGATCTTCGTCTTGGTGAAGAAGCGCCAATGCACCGGCAGGGCCGCGAGCAGGCGAGTCAGGGCCGCGTAGTTCCCGTCGTGCCAGACGCGCTCGAAGGCGTCTCGCTCCGGGCCGAAATGGAAATGTCCGCCATGCGCGTTCTGCTTCATCTCGGCCCTGAGTGCCGCCGTCGCCTCGGCATCGACCGCTCCGTCCCGGATCGCGACGCCATAGCGGTCTTTCGCCGCCGCCACGCTGACATAGCCGCGTGCGACGTCGAGCAGCACGCGCTCGGGTTCGCGCTCCAGCGGTGACCCACGGCCGCCGCCGCCCGGCGAATGGATATGGATGATGTCGCCGGGCTCGGTGACGGCGATGTCGGTGTTGCCGAGCACGCGCTCATTGGCGGCGCCGGGGTTGATGATGAAGTTCGAGGGCTCGGCCGAAAGCCCGCCCAGCGTGCCCCAGGGCCGGAAGATCGAGCGGTCGCGGTTGCGCGCGGTGATGCGGGTGTTGGGCGCGAAGACCTTAAACTCCATCACGGTCGCAAGCCCGCCGCGCCAGCGTCCGGCGCCACCGGAATCGGGCAGCAGGCCATAGCGGACGAACTGGATCGGCACCTCCGTCTCGGTGATCTCGATCGGCGTGTTCTTGAGATAGGCGGCGTCGGCGCCCGAGCCGTTGGGGCCATCGCGATGCGGCATGCCACCGCCGCCGCCGACCACCGGATTGATCGCGGCGATGATGCTGCGATGCGTCTTTTCGTCGGTCGTCATCACATTGACGATCGAGCTCGAGCCCGCCGGCGCGGCCGGCATGCGCTCGGGGATGGCGAGGCTGAAGGCGCCGAAGATCAGGCTGCGCACCCGTCCGCAGGTCAGGCTGCGCATGCCCACCGCCGCCGGGAAGGACGGGTTCAGCACCGTGCCCTCGGGCGCGATGCAGGTGAAGGGGCGCGTCAGGCCGGAATTGAGCAGGAGCTGTGGGTTGAGCGTGTAGAGCACGTAATAGACGCCCACGAGCAACAAGGTGTGGCGCGGGTCGCTGCCGGTGGGAACATTGAGCGAGGAGCCGAGCTGCGGGTCGGAGCCGGTGAAATCGAGCACCGCCTCATCACCCTTGATCGTCATCGTCAGCGCGAGCCGGCAGGGATTGCCGTCAACGCTGTCCTCATCGGCATAGTCGGAGAAGAAGTACTCGCCATCGGGGATCGAGCGCAGGATCTCGCGGGCCTGGTGCTCGGCATAGTCCATCAGCCCGTCGAGCCCCTCCATGAAGCCCTTGGCGCCGAATTTCGCGATCATCGCCTGGATCTTGCGCTCGCCAGTGTTGAGCGCGCCGGCCAGCGCCTTGAGGTCGCCCATGTTGAGGTCGGGCTTGCGCACATTCATCATCATGATGCGCAGCACCTTCTCGTCGAAGACGCCATCGCGCATCAATGTCATCGGCGGGAAACGGATGCCCTCCTGGTGGATCTCGGTCAGCGAGCGCGACAGGCTGGCGGGCACCGCGCCGCCCATATCGGTGTTGTGGACATGGCCGCCGACGAAACAGACGATCTCTCCCTCATGGAAGATCGGCTTCCAGAGATGCGTGTCGGGGGCGTGCGTCGCGAGATAGCCGCTATAGGGATCGTTGGTGAAGGCGATGTCGCCCGGCCGGTATTCGTCAACGAGGTCGATGGCGCGGTTGTAGTTCATGCCCGGATACCAGGTCGCGCCCAGATCCATCGGCACGGCGACGACGCGGCCGGTCTTGTCCATCACCATCACGGTGAAGTCCTCGGTCTCCTTGACGAAGGTCGAGTGCGCCGTGCGGTAGAGCGTGTAGGCCATGTTCTCGGCCGCGGCCCGACAATGGTTCGCCAGAACCTGCAATGTCACCTTGTCGACCATGCTCAAGCCTCCGTCCGCAAGGTGAGGTGAAGGTTCAGCCAGCCATCGACATGGGCCTCGAAGCCGGCGGGAATGCAGATGGTGGTGTCGTCCTGCGCCACGATGGCGGGGCCGGAAAAGCGGTGCCCATGGCGCAGTGCGTTGCGGTGATAGAGCGCAACCTCCTGGCTTGCCCCGTCGAGCCAGACCGGAATCATCCGTTCAGCTGCGACGGTCCCGGGTGCGGCCTCCGGTACGGCGGTGAGACCTGGCCGCTCGGTCGTGCCGCTGACGACGAGGCGCAGATTGACGATCTGGACCTCGCCGGCCTCGTCGTTGAAATCGTAGATCGCCAGATGCTGGCGGTGGAAGGCGGCGTCGATCGCGGCGATGTCGCCCTCCGCCAGCCAGGCCTCGCAGAGCGGCACCTCGATCTCGAAGGACTGGCCGTGATAGCGCATATCGGCCGAGAGGGTCTCGATGACCTGGCCGGTGAAGCCTTGCTCGTCCCTGATCCAGATCGAGCCGTCGGCCTTGAGCCGGGCAAGCGCTTCCCTGAGACGCGGCAAGGATTCGGCCGCGGAGGGCGCGAAGATCGTCTGGATGAAGTCGCCCTTCACATCGGCGATCAGGCCGCCGAGCGCGCTGACCACGCCCGGTCGTTGCGGCACCATCACATGCGGGATGCCGAGCTCTCGTGCCAGGAAGCAGCCCAGCATCGGGCCGGCGCCGCCAAACGGCATCAGCGTGAATTCGCGCAGATCGACGCCGTAGCGCGCGACGAGCTTGTTGACCTCGACGAACATCTCCGAGACCGCGACCGCAATGATCGCCTCCGCCGTCGCTTGCGAGGCGAGGCCCAAGAGCCCGGCGAGTTCGCCGATGACGGCCTCGGCGCGGTCGCGCCGCATGCCGATCTGGTCATAAGCGATCGGCGTATGGCCGAGGAAACCGCAACTGGCCATCGCGTCGGTGACGGTCGCGCGCGTGCCGCCGCGGCCATAGCAGGCCGGGCCCGGCGTCGAGCCGGCGCTTTCCGGCCCGACCTTGAGCACGCCGAAGGCGTCGGCCCAGGCGATCGAGCCGCCGCCGCTACCGATGGATGTGACGGAGACGCTGGGCACGAAGAGCGGGAAGTCGCCGACGGTCTCGCCGGTGCCGAATTGCGGCTTGCCGTCGATGATCAAGGCGAGGTCGGCGCTGGTGCCGCCGATATCGAGCGTCAGCACATTGGCGATGCCGGCCTGCTCGGCGAGATAAGCCGCGCCGATGACGCCCGACGCCGTGCCCGAGAGCAGCATGTTGACGCAGGCGCGCTTGCCGGTCTGCGCATTCATCAGCCCGCCATTGGATTTGGTCAGCATCGGCCCGGCGGGCACGCCGCGCGAGGCGAGAGCTGCCTCGAGCGCGCCGAGATAGCCCGCGACGCGCGGATGGACATAGCCGTTCAGGATCGCGGTCGTGCTGCGCTCATATTCGCGGATCACCGGCCAGACCTCGCTGGAGGTGAAGACGAAGAGTTCCGGCGCAAGCTCCGCGATCAGCGCCTTGGCCTGCGCCTCATGAGCGGGATTGCGATAGGCGTGCAGGAAGGAGATGACGACCCCGTCCACGCCCTTGCTACGGATCGTCGCGATGACATCGGCCAGCGCCGCGCGGTCGAGCTCCTCGGCGATCGCGCCATTGGCGAGCTGGCGCTGCCTGACGCCATGGATCAGGTCGCGCGGGATCAATTGCTCGGGCCTGGCGCAGAACAGCGAATACATCTCCGGCATGCGCAGCCGGGCGAGCTCGATCACGTCCTCGAAGCCGGCGGTGGTGATCAGAGCGAGCCGGCTGCCCTTGCGCTGAATGATGGTGTTGATGCCGACCGTGGTGCCGTGGACGAAGGAGATGACCTCCTCGGGCGCCACGCCATGGCGCTCCTGCAGGAGGCTCAAGCCGTCGAGCAGCTCCTTGCCGGGCTCGTTCGGCGTGGTCAGGACCTTGATGGTCTCGAACCGGTTGGTGCCGGTCTCCATTGCGCAGAAATCGATGAAGGTGCCGCCGATGTCGACGCCGATACGCCAGCTCATGAATCCGCCCGCTCGCGAGAATGCAATTGGCAATCTGAGGCCAGGAGGCGGCCCCGTCCAAGAGCAAAATGCGACAGGCGGATAAGCCTGGCTTATGGAATCAGGGTTCGTGCCGTTCGAGGCCGAGGCTTTTGCAGGCACTGCGCAGATGGGCCCGCAGCAATTCGTGGTTGCGCGAAAGCGGCCGGCGCGAACTCGTCAGCAGGCAAAGCGGCAAGGCGACATTCGGCCGGAAGGGGCGGGTCACCAGTCCCGGAAAGCTGTGCCAGGGCAAAAGCCCGTCGACGATCGCAATGCCCAGCCCCTGCTGCACGAAGGCAAGCGCGATGATCGAGACGTCGATTTCCATCTCCGGCTGGAAGCTGACGCCCTCGCGCCCCAGCGCGGCCCGCAGCAACTGCCCGGGAAGGGATTCGGCGCGGTAGGAGATGAGTGTCTCGCCACGCAGATCGGCCGGGCCGATCGCCTCGCGGGAGGCGAGAGGGTGGGCCGAGGGCAAGACGCAGACGATCCGGGTGTGGCCGATGATCTCCGTGTCGATCAGAGGGAACGATTGATCGGTCATCGCGATGCCGAGGCCGGCCTGGCCGCGATCCAGCATCGCTACGATCACCTCGGCCGGCACGACATAGGACAGGATGCGGATATCGGCATGGGCCGCCCGGAAATGGCGCAAGGCTTCCGGCACCAGCGCAAGCGAGGGCGGCGCGGAGGCTGCGAGCCGCACCACGCCGGATTTACCCTGGCGCAGGTCGCCGGCACGCTGCCTCAGCCCTTCCAAATCGCTGAAGAGCCGGTCGACTTCCGGGTAGAGTTCTTCCGCCTCCGGCGTCGGGATCAATCGGCCCTTGACCCGTAGGAACAGCTTGAAGCCGAGCTCGTCCTCGGTG
This sequence comes from Allobosea sp. OK403, assembly GCF_900113835.1. Taxonomy (GTDB): domain Bacteria; phylum Pseudomonadota; class Alphaproteobacteria; order Rhizobiales; family Beijerinckiaceae; genus Allobosea. The sequence goes on from NZ_FOQV01000007.1 coordinate 114,571, forward strand.
TGCAGCAGGATCTGGCTCAAGGCTGGCTGCGAGACGTTGAGCGCCTCGGCCGCGCTGGTCAGCGTGCCGCAGCGCATCACCATGCGAAAGACTTCGAGTTGCCGCGCGCGCATCCGCCTCATTCCATAATGGGGCCTTATAGCATGAGCCTTGCGCCGGGATTGGATGAATCGATCGTGCGGGAGCCTCCAAGAGTGATTAGCCTGCGAAGGCTCCAGGGCGAATCGGGGCGGTCATCGACACGGAAAGGCTGATCCCGACATGCGGCTTGGCGTCATCGCGGATGTTCACGGTAACCTCCCGGCCCTGGAGGCGGTGATGGAGCGGCTCGCCGGCCTGGAGCTCGATGCGGTCGTCAATCTCGGCGATTGCGCGTCGAGCCCGCTCTGGCCGGCCGAGTCCGTCGCGCTGCTACGCAAGAGCGGTTTTCACCATGTTCGGGGCAATCACGACCGGGTGCTCGGCGCGCCCAGCCCCGCAGGGCTTGGCCTCTCCGACGCCTATGCCTGGTCGCAGCTCGATCAGGAGGCGCGGGATTGGCTGGTCGCGCTGCCCTTCAGCCTGTCCGTTGCGGGCGCATTGTGCATCCACGCCAGCCCGCAGGACGACAACACCTATCTGCTCGAGAGCGTCGTGGCGGGCCGCCTGCTGCCGGCATCCCTGGAGGAGGTCGAGGGCAGGCTGGAGGGGAACGCTTCGCGACTGATCCTATGCGCCCACAGCCATCTGCCGCGTCTGCTGCGGCTGGGGGGCGGCGCCACTATCGTCAATCCCGGCAGTGTCGGCTGCCCGGCCTATGATGATCCCGACGCGCCCGCCCATGTCTCGGAAAGCGGCTCGCCCCATGCCCGTTTCGCGCTTGTGACCGTGGAGGGTGACAGGGTCGAAGTCGCGTTCCAGGCGATTGCCTATGACTGGGACGCAGCCGCCCGCCGCGCACGGGCGAATGGCCGCGAGGAATGGGCGCAGGCCCTGCTCAAGGGCTGGATGAGCTAAGGCGCTCGGCCACGTCATTCGCCGGCCCCACATGCCGACGGGGCTTGCCATCCCCATGATTGGGGCATATACCCGCATCATGAAGGTTGATTGTTATTGCACCGTCCTAAGATCCGCCACCCGGCGGATGGCGGCGTTCTATGACGAGGCGATGGCGCCCTTGGGCATCAACATCGCCCAGTTCAGCTTGCTGCGCTCGATCGCGCGTCTGGAGCCCGTCATCCTGACCGAGCTCGGCCGGCGGATGGAGCTCGATCGTTCGACGATCGGGCGCAATGTCCGTGTGCTCGAGCGGATGGATCTGGTGAAGCTCGGCAGCGGCAAGGATCGGCGCGAGGCGACGGTGACGCTGGCCGAGGCAGGGCGTCGGGTTCTGCAGGAGGCCGCGCCGCTTTGGGAGGCGGCGCAAGCGGCCCTCGAAGCGCGGATGGGTGCCAAGGCCACGCAGGACTTACGCGAGATCCTGAATCGGATCTGATTTTCTCGACAATTTGCGGGTAGATACCCACAACAGGAGACTGCCATGGCGTCCTTCGCCGATAGTTTGACCCGGACCTCGGCGCTCGCGAAGCTGCTGGCACGACGCGGAATCCATTATGGCTGGGTCGTCGCCGCCGTGACCTTTCTGACCATGTTGGTGACGGCCGGCGCGGTTGGCGCTCCCGGCGTGTTGATTACCCCGCTGCAGCGCGAATTCGGCTGGGCGACCTCCGACATCTCCTCGGCCCTGGCGGTTCGCCTGATGCTGTTTGGTTTGATGGGTCCATTTGCGGCAGCCTTCATGAACCGCTTCGGCTTGCGCAGGGTCGCGAGCGTTGCGCTTACGCTGATCGGCAGCGGCATCCTCGGCTCCTTCTTCATGACGCAGCTTTGGCACCTCGTGCTGCTCTGGGGCATCGTCGTCGGGCTTGGCACCGGGCTCACCGCCATGGTGCTCGGCGCGACGGTCGCGACGCGCTGGTTCTCGCATCGGCGGGGCCTCGTGCTCGGCCTGTTGACGGCGAGCACGGCGACGGGCCAGCTCGTCTTCCTGCCATTGCTCGCGAGCCTGACCGAGCAGGTCGGCTGGCGCAGCGCGCTCGTCTTCGTCCTGGCCATGCTGGTCGTCGCGGTCGTCGCCGTGCTCGCCTTGATGCGCGATCGCCCCTCCGATATCGGGCTCGCCCCCTATGGCGCCGACGCAATCGTGCCGGCCCCGGCTCAGGCTACGAGTTTCGGCGCCATGCTGATGTCGCCGCTGGTGGCGCTCAGGGACGCTTCGCGCACGCACACCTTCTGGGTTCTGTTCGGCACCTTCTTCGTCTGCGGGGCCAGCACCAATGGTCTCGTCCAGACCCATTTCGTCTCGCTATGCGGGGACTACGGCATGGCGGCGGTGACGGCGGCCGGCGTGCTCGCGATGATCGGCATCTTCGATTTCATCGGCACGGTCGGTTCTGGCTGGCTTTCGGACCGCTTCGACAGCCGCTGGCTGCTGTTCTGGTATTACGGCCTGCGCGGGCTTTCGCTGCTCTATCTGCCCTTCACCGATTTCTCCTTCTACGGTTTGTCGCTCTTTGCCGTCTTCTATGGGTTGGACTGGGTCGCGACCGTGCCGCCGACGATCAAGATCGCGGCCGACCGCTTCGGCGAGAAGTCCAATCTGGTCTTCGGCTGGATTTTTGCCGGGCACCAGATCGGTGCGGCCTTCGCCGCCTATGGCGCCGGCTTCAGCCGGACGGTCTATCAGAGCTATCTGCCGGCCTTCTTCATCGCCGGTGCGCTTTGCCTGTTTGCTGCCGCCTTCGTGGTGACGCTGCGGGGCACGGCGATGCCGCGCCTGAAGCCCGTCGCGGCCTGATGTCATCAAACCTGTCGCAGGAGCCAGCCCATGACGAGCCTCCCCTATCGTACCGCGCTGATCGTCGGGGCCGGCCCCGGCATCAGCGCCTCGCTCGCCCGCAAGCTGTCGGCCAATGGCGTGCAGGTCGCGCTGGCCGCGCGCAATGTCGAGAAGCTTGCGCCTTTGGCGACGCAGACCGGCGCTTCGGTCTTCGCGGCCGACGCTTCGGACCCAGCCGGCGTTGCGCGGCTTTTCAACGAGGTCGAGGCCGGGCTCGGTGAGCCCGATGTCGTGATCTACAATGCCAGCATGGCCGTGCGCGGGCCGCTTGCCGAGCTTGACCCCGCGACGGTGGCGCAATCGCTGTCGGTCAATGCCCTGGGCGCCTTCCTGGTCGTGCAGCAGGCGGCGCGGCGGATGCTGCCGCGGGAGCGGGGGGCGATCCTGCTCACCGGCGCCACGGCCGGGATCAAGGGCTTTGCCCGCTCCGCTCCTTTCGCCATGGGCAAGTTCGCGCTGCGCGGCCTTGCCCAGAGCGCAGCGCGCGAGCTTGGGCCGAAAGGCATCCATGTCGCGCATTTCGTCATCGATGGCGGCGTGCGCAGCGCCAGGCGGCCGGATACGTCCGATAATACACTCGACCCGGATGCCATCGCGCAGAGCTATCTCGATGTGCTGCGCCAGCCGAGGAACGCCTGGACGATGGAGGTCGATCTCAGGCCATGGGCCGAGACCTTCTGAGGCCGGATCGTTTTTCCGCGACCCGTTCCGTCATTGCGAGCGCAGCGAAGCAATCCAGGAGCCGTCGAGCGAGCCCTTCTGGATTGCTTCGCTGCGCTCGCAATGACGGTCGAGCCGAACGGGAAAACGCTCTAACCTGCCGCGCGGGCCTCGCTATGCGGCAGGCTGGATTTGCGCTGGATCAGGTCGTTCTTGCCGAAAAGCTCGGCCAGCCAGTCGACGAAGACGCGCACCTTGTTGCTGAGGTGGCGGTTCGGCGGATAGACGATGTGCAGGGGCTTCGGTGCCGAGCACCAGCTCGAGAGCAATGGCACGAGCCGCCCAGCCGTAACATGCTCTTGCACCATGAAGCTCGGTGCCTGGATGACGCCGAGCCCCGCCACCGCCGAGGCGACATAGCCGGCGCCTTCGTTGAGCGAAACGATATAGCGCCCCCGGACCTCGATACTCTCCTTGGCGTCGACATAGGTGAAGGGCACGGTGCGGCTGGTGCCGGCGCTGCGGTAGCCGACGATGTAGTGGTCGGCTTCGAGCTCGCTGGGATGGCGTGGCGTGCCGTGGCGGGCGATGTAGTCGGGCGCGGCGCAGGTGATCAGGTACATCTCTCCGATGCGTCGTGCGATCAGGCTCTGATCCTGGATCTCGCCGGCACGGATGGCGCAGTCGAGATTTTCGGCGACGAGGTCTGCCGGGCGGTCGCTCAGGCCGAGATCGAGCTGGATCTCCGGATAGCGCGCATGGAAGCCGGGCAGTGCGGGTATCAGCACTGCCATCGCCAGCGAGGTGCTGCAATCCACGCGCAACCGCCCGCTCGGCCGAGCCTGCGACAGCGCCATGCTGGAATCGAGCTCGTCGATTTCGCTCAGCACGCGCAGGGCGCGCTCGTAATAGGCGGCTCCGTCCATCGTCACGGTCACGCGCCGGGTCGTGCGGTTGAGCAGCTTGGCGCGCAGATGCGCCTCCAGCTGCTGGATCTGCTTCGTCACGGTGGGCTTGGGCATATCGAGCAGATCGGCGGCGCGCGTGAAGGTGCCGGCTTCGACGACCCGGACGAAGGCGCGCATGGCGTTGAGCTGGTCCATCCCATTCTCCCAGGCCGCTCAGTCATTGTTTCTCTGTGGAAATAATGAATGAGCAGATTTGCCATTTATTGCTCCACGAGCATCACTTAAATCACGCTGCACTGCAACACCAATCGGCGACCCCAATCGGCAACCCCATGTCCGTCTCGCTCCTTCCGCAACCTCGTACCCGGCGCGCCGTCTTCTGGCGGCAGGAGACGATTGCGGCTGCGCAGGGCTCGCTCGCTGCCAGGCTCTATGCCCCGGCCGAGATCGAGCCCGAGGCCGGGCTGGTCCTGCATCTCCATGGCGGTTCCTTCAGCAGCGGTTCGCTGGCGGAAGGCGAGGCCGTCGCGACAGCGCTGGCCGAGGCCGGGGGTGTCGTTATGTCGATCGATTATCCGCTGGCTCCAGGCCACCGCTTTCCCGAAGCGCTCGAGACCGCCTATGCCGCGCTCCAGACGCTCGCCAAGGGCCGTGCCCGCTGGGCCTCGAAACATGCGCCGCTCTATGTGGCGGGTGAGGAGGCCGGCGGCAACCTTGCCGCTGCGCTTGCCCTGATGGCGCGCGACCGCCGCGGCCCGGAGCTGGCCGGCCAGATCCTGTTCTCGCCGATGCTCGATGCCTGCCTCGGCACCTACTCGTTGCGGGCGGCCGAGGCCGGTCCGGTTGGTTGCCGCTGGGCTGATGGCTGGGCCGATTATCTCGGCACGCCGGACAAGGCGGCCCATCCCTATGCCGCCCCGCTCAACGCCTCGCGGCTGGCGGGCCTGGCGCCGGCGCTCCTGATCTCGTCGCAGGACGATCCGCTGCGGGATGAAGCCGCGCATTATGCAGCGCGGTTGCAGGAAGCGGGTGTGACGGTCCGCCACCATGTGCAGACTGGCCCGACGCAATGGCCGGATGCCTATGCCGGCGCTCCCCAGGAAGGCTCCTGCCTCTGTCTGGCATGCAACCATGTCACTGAATTCTATGCCCTGACCGCGCCACCCTAGGCGCGCTGCCGGCCGCAATTCTCAATTTTTATCTCTTGGAAGGAATGGACCCATGATTCAGGGAACGAACCGTCGTCGCCTTTTGGGTGGCCTTGCCGCCAGCGTTTCGCTCGCGGCCGTCATCATCGTCAACGCCACCGCCAATCACGCGCAGGGCGACACCCCGCCTGCCGCCCCACCGGCGACACCGGTTTCGGTCGCGACCGTGGAGCAGCGCGATCTCGTCACCTGGGCCGAGTTCTCCGGCCGGCTGGAGGCGATCGAGCGCGTCGAGGTGCGTTCGCGCGTCTCCGGCGTGATCGAGGCCGTGCATTTCCGCGAGGGCAGCCTCGTCAAGCAGGGCGACCTGCTGATCAGCATCGACCAGGCGCCTTATCTCGCCGAATTCGAGCGGACGCAGGCGCAGGTGCTGGCGGCAGAGGCCCGCGTCGCGCTGGCTGCCGGCGAGAATGAGCGCGGCCAGCAATTGATGGCGAGCCGCAACGTCTCGCAGAAGGATCTCGACACGCGCTTCAATGCGCTGCGCGAGGCGCAGGCCAATCTGCGCGCCGCCCAGGCCGCCCAGCAGACCGCGCGGCTCAACCTCGACTACACCCAGATCCGTGCGCCGATCAGCGGGCGCATCGGCCGGCTCGATGTCACCATCGGCAACCTCGTCGCGGCGGGTGCAAGCGCGCCGCTGATGACGACGCTGCTCTCGGTCGATCCGATCTATGCGGCCTTCAATGCCGACGAGAAGACGGTGCTCGACGCTCTCGCCTCGCTGCCGGAGGGCAATCGCTCGCTCGAGCAGATCCCGGTCAGGCTCACGACCGCGACCAGCGAAGGCGCGAGCTTCACCGGCAAGCTGCGCTTCGTCGATAACGGCATCGACGCCGCCAGCGGCACGGTGCGCGTGCGCGCCGTGCTCGACAATCCCGGCGGCAAGCTGATGCCGGGCCAGTTCGTCCGGGTCCAGATGGGGCAGGCCCGTTCCGAGCCGGCGCTGGTCATCAATGAGCGCGCCGTCGGCACCGACCAGAACAAGAAGTTCGTCTTCGTCGTCGGCGCCGACAGCAAGGCCGCCTGGCGCGAGGTCACTCTCGGCGCGTCGAATGACGGGCTGCGCATCGTCACCAGCGGCCTGAAGGCCGGCGAGCGGATTATCGTCAACGGCCTGCAGCGCATCCGGCCGGGAGCGACCGTCGCGCCCGAATCCGTGCCGATGGCCGAAAAGTCCGAACTGCGCGCGGCCAAGACCGAACTCGCCCAACGTTAGACCGCGACCACACACGCCACGTCGTCCCGGGTCTCCCTTCGGTCGCCCGGGACGACGACGCGTTTCGTCTCAAAGACATCCGCTCCAAAGGGGGGCGTGCCATGAACCTGTCCAAATTCTTCATCGACCGGCCGATCTTCGCCGGCGTCCTCTCTGTGCTGATCCTCGTCGCAGGCCTGCTCTCCCTGCGGGTCCTGCCGATCTCGGAATATCCCGAGGTCGTGCCGCCGACCATCGTGGTGCGCGCGCAATATCCAGGCGCCAACCCGCGGGTCATCGCCGAGACGGTGGCCACGCCGATCGAGGAGCAGATCAACGGCGTCGAAGGCATGCTCTACATGTCGAGCCAGGCGACGACCGACGGCGTGATGACGCTGAACGTCACCTTCAAGCTTGGCACCGACCCCGACAAGGCCCAGCAGCTCGTCCAGAACCGCGTCAGCCAGGCCGAGCCGCGGTTGCCGGAAGAGGTCCGCCGCCTCGGCGTGACCACGATCAAGAGCTCGCCTGACCTGACGATGGTGGTCCACATCACCTCGCCGAACGGCCGCTACGACATGACCTATCTGCGCAACTACGCCGTCCTCAACGTCAAGGACCGGCTGGCGCGCATCGACGGCGTCGGCCAGGTCCAGCTCTTCGGCTCGGGCGATTATTCGCTGCGCGTCTGGCTCGATCCGCAGAGGATGGCCGAGCACGGCCTTTCGCCGAGCGACGTCGTCAACGAGATCCGCGCCCAGAACGTCCAGGCCGCCGCCGGCGTCATCGGCTCCTCGCCGAACGCGCCCGGGCTCGACCTGCAGCTTTCGGTCAATGCGCAGGGCCGCCTCCAGAGCGAGGAGGAGTTCGGCGACATCATCATCAAGACCAGCGCGTCGGGCGCAGTGACGCGCTTGCGCGACGTCGCACGCATTGAACTCGGTGCGGCCGAATACGCGCTGCGCTCGCTGCTCAACGGCAAATCGGCCGTCGCAGTGCCGATCTTCCAGGCCCCGAACTCGAACGCCATCGCCATTGCCGACCATGTCCGGGAGGTGATGCAGGAGATCAAGCAGAACATGCCGGAGGGCGTGGACTACTCGATCGTCTACGACACCACCCAGTTCGTCCGGGCCTCGATCGAGGCCGTCGTCCATACGCTGCTGGAGGCGATCGCGCTCGTCGTGCTCGTCGTCATCGTCTTCCTGCAGACCTGGCGGGCCTCGATCATCCCGCTCGTCGCCGTGCCGATCTCGGTCATCGGCACCTTCGCGGTGATGTATCTCTTCGGCTTCTCGATCAATGCGCTCAGCCTCTTCGGCCTGGTGCTGGCGATCGGCATCGTCGTCGACGACGCCATCGTCGTGGTCGAGAATGTCGAGCGCAACATCGAGGGAGGCCTGGAGCCGCGCGAGGCGACCTACAAGGCGATGCGCGAGGTCTCCGGCCCGATCATCGCGATCGCGCTGGTGCTCGTCGCGGTCTTCGTGCCGCTGGCCTTCATCAGCGGCCTGACCGGCCAGTTCTACCGCCAGTTCGCGCTCACCATCGCAATCTCGACGGTGATCTCGGCGGTGAATTCGCTGACATTGTCGCCGGCGCTCGCCGCGCTGCTCTTGCGCTCGCACCATGCGCCCAAGGACCTGCTGACCCGCGTCATGGACGGCGTCTTCGGCTGGTTCTTCCGCGGCTTCAACCGCTTCTTCAACCGCTCCTCGCAGGCCTATGGCGGCGGCGTGAAGCGCATTCTCGGCCGCAAGACAGTGATGATGGTGGTCTATATCGGCCTGGTCGCGCTGACCGTCGGCCTGTTCCGCACCATCCCTGGCGGCTTCGTGCCCGGCCAGGACAAGCAGTACCTCGTCGGCTTCGCGCAGCTGCCTGACGCCGCGACGCTCGACCGCACGGAGGACGTCATCCGCCGCATGGACGAGATCGCCCTGAAGCATCCCGGCGTCGAGAACGCGATCTCCTTTCCCGGCCTCTCGATCAACGGCTTCACCAACTCCTCGAATGCCGGCATCGTCTTCGTCGGGCTGAAGTCGTTCGATCAGCGCAAGACGCCCGATCTCAATGGCGCCGCCATCGCCATGCAGCTCAACAAGGAGTTCGCCGGCATCAAGGAGGCGTTCATCGCCATGTTCCCGCCGCCGCCCGTCCAGGGGCTCGGCACCATCGGCGGCTTCAAGCTGCAGATCGAGGATCGTGCCGGCCTCGGCTACAAGGCGTTGGACGAGGCGACCAAGGCCTTCATGGCCAAGGCCGTGACGGCGCCTGAACTCGCGGGCATGTTCTCGAGCTTCCAGGTCAACGTCCCGCAGCTCTTCGCCGATATCGACCGCACCAAGGCGCGCCAGCTCGGCGTTGCCGTGACCGATGTCTTCGAGACGCTGCAGATCTATCTCGGCTCGTCCTATGTGAACGACTTCAACAAGTTCGGCCGCACCTACACCGTGCGCGTCCAGGCCGATGCGCCCTTCCGCGCCTATGCCGAGGATATCGGCAAGCTGAAGGTCCGCTCGAAATCGGGTGAGATGGTGCCGCTCAACGCCGTGCTGAACGTGCACAACGACACCGGGCCGGAACGCGCCATGCGCTATAATGGCTTCCTCAGCGCCGACATCAATGCCGGCGCCGCCCCGGGCTATTCCTCGGGGCAGGCCCAGGCCGCCGCCGAGCGCATCGCCAAGGAGACGCTGCCCAAGGGCTTCGCCTTCGAATGGACCGAGCTGACCTATCAGGAGATCCTGGCGGGCAACTCCGCCATGCTCGTCTTCCCGCTGGCGATCCTGCTCGTCTTCCTGGTGCTGGCGGCTCAGTATGAGAGCCTGACCCTGCCGATCGCGATCATCATGATCATCCCGATGGGCCTGCTCGCGGCGATGACCGGCGTCTGGTACACGGGCGGCGACAACAACGTCTTCACCCAGATCGGCCTCGTCGTTCTGGTTGGACTATCCGCCAAGAACGCGATCCTGATCGTCGAATTCGCTCGCGAACTGGAGTTCGAGGGCAGGACGCCGGTCCAGGCCTCGATCGAGGCGAGCCGCCTGCGTCTGCGGCCGATCCTGATGACCTCGCTTGCCTTCATCATGGGCGTGGTGCCGCTGGTGACGTCGACCGGCGCCGGAGCCGAGATGCGCCACGCCATGGGCGTCGCGGTCTTCGCCGGCATGATCGGCGTCACCGCCTTCGGCATCTTCCTGACGCCGGTGTTCTACGTGCTGATGCGCAAGTTGACCGGCAATAAGCCGCTGAAGCAGGTCGACCACCCGCCGGCCCAGAGGCTGGCCGAAGCAGCCTAAAGTCTCGAGCGGTCTCCGATCAAACTGGATCGGAAACCGCCCTAGCGCTTTGTTTTAACGCGTTTTCTTCACGCGAACCGGTGTCCACTTCGCTCGAAAACGCTCTTGAAAGACACAATCGCCGGAGCGTTTCCCGCTCCGGCGATTTTTCGTTCAGACGACGAGATCGAGCGGCGGCACCGGCTCGCCGCGCGAGACATGGGCCATATTGGCGAACATCCGCGTCACCGTCGGCGCGAAATTATCGGCGGCCATGGCGGCGAGATGCGGCGTCACGACGATGTTGTCGAGCGTCAGCAATTCGCTCTCGGCCGGCAGCGGCTCGACCGAGTAGACATCCATCGCCGCGCCGGCGATGTCCTTGGCGCGCAGCGCCACCACCAGGTCGGCCTCGTTGACGACGCCACCGCGCGCGACATTGATCAGCACGGCGGTCTTCTTCATCGCAGCCAAGGCAGCCTTGTCGATCAGATTGGTGGTCTCCGGCGTCAGCGGGCAATGCAGCGAGACGACGTCGGACTGGGCCAGAAGCTCGGCCATCGTGGCGTGCTTCACGCCGAGTGCGGCTTCCTCAGCGGCGCTGAGCGGCTGGCGCTTGGAATAGAGGATGGTGCAGCCGAAACCCTTGAGCAGCTTGGCGACATTCTTGCCGATGGCGCCAAAGCCGACGATGCCGACCGTCTTGCCCGAGAGCATGAAGGTCTCGCCCGGCAGATGTCCGGTGGCCCAATGCCCCTTCTTCAGCTCGGCATGGCCATAGCCGATATAGCGCAGCGCCGAGAGCATCAGTCCGAGCGTGAATTCGGCGACCGGAACGGCATTGCTGCCGGTGGTGCGGGCGACCTTGATGCCAAGCTCCTTCGCCGCGGCGACGTCGATATTATCGACGCCGACGCCCCATTTATGCAGCAGCTTCAGCTTCTTCGCCGCGCGCAGCACATCGGCGGAAACACCGACCTGGCCGGAGATGGCGTAGTCGGCCTCGGCGATGATCTCCTTCATGTGCTCGTCGCCGCGCGCCGTGCCGTGGGTCAGCACAAAACCGGGCGGCAGGAGGGCGCGCAGCTTCGTGGCGCGGTCGGGAGAGGTCATATCGAGCAGAACGATGGTTTCGGGCATGGTCAGGGATCCGGTCGCAGATGGGTCAGATGGTGAAGCGCACGCCGGCGCGAGCGAGCCCGCCGGAGATCGCGACGGGGGTGCCGTCGGCGCGCCAGCAGGCGGCGCCCGTCAGCGTGCCGTCGGGGTTGAAGGAGATGGCGTTCATGCCACCGGCGATGCGCGGCATGCGGACGATCCTGTGGCCGCGCGCCGTGAGCTCGTCGGCGACGCTGTCGGGGATCGCGGCCTCCAGTTCCAGCGCGCCGCCCTCGGTCCAGACGCGCGGCGCCTCGACCGCCTCCTGCAGGCTCATGCCGTGGTCGATCAGGTTGACGATCGCCTGCAGCGCCGAGGGGAAGATGCGCAGCGCGCCGGGCAGGCCGAGTGCGAAGGCGAGCTTGCCGTCGCGCAGCGCCATCATCGGCGCCATCGAGGTGAAGACGCGCTTGCCGGGCGCGATCGAGAGGGCGCGGCCGGGATGCGGGTCGAAGTTGAACATATAGTTGTTGGTCAGCATCCCAGTGCCGGGAATCTGCGTGCAGGCGCCGAAGAGGCCATTGATCGTCTGGGTCGAGGTGACGACATTGCCCTGGGCATCGGCGACCGTGACATGGGTCGTGTCGGCGGATTCGCCGCCCGAGAGCCCCGCGCTCCAGCTCTTGGCCTTGTCCATCGCGATCAGCGCACGCCGCTCGCTGGCATAGGCCTTGTCGATCAGGCGCTCGACCGGGACCTTGATGAAGGCGGGGTCGGCGGTGGCCACGGCCCGGTCGGCGAAGGCGATTTTCAAAGCTTCCGCCAGCAGGTGGACTGCATCCGCCGAGCCGAAGCCGAGCGAGCCGATGTCGTAGCCCTCGAGGATGTTGAGCATCTGCACGATATGCACGCCCGAGGAGGAGGGCGGCGGCGGGCCGACGATCTCGTAGTCGCGATAGGAGCCGCGCACCGGCTCGCGCGTCGCGACCTTGTAGGCGGCAAGGTCCGCCTGCTCGATCAGGCCGCCATTCGCCGCCATGAAATCGGTCAGCGCCTTGCCGAGCGGACCGTCATAGAGCGCAGCCGGTCCCTGCTTGGCGATCAGGCGCAGACTCTTGGCGTAGTCGGCCTGAACCAGCCGCGTGCCGGGCTCTATCGCCTTGTCTCCCACCAGCAGCAGCGCCGAAAGACCAGGATCGCGCGCGAGGTCGGCGACGTTGTCGCTGATGCAGTTGGAGAGATAGGGCGTCGTGACGAAGCCGCGTTCGGCCAGTGCGATCGCCGGCTGCAGCACCTCCTCGAGCGAGAGCGTGCCGAAGCGCGCCAGGGCCTCGCACCAGCCGGCGAGCGCGCCGGGAACCGCGACCGCCTTCGGCCCGACGACGTTGAGCCGGTCGCGCACGTCGCGCTGCCGGCCGACCTCGTCGGAGAGACAGTCATACATCTCGGCGCTCGCCTTGAGCGGCGCGGTCGAGAGACCGTCGAGCACGACATGGCGGCCATCGGCCATGCGGATATGCGCGACGCCGCCGCCGAGGATGCCGACCATCATCGGTTCGACGACGGTGAGCGCGAAGAGCGAGGCGACGGCGGCATCGATGGCATTGCCGCCGGCCAGCAGCATCTGCGAGCCAGCTGCCGAGGCCAGCGGATGGTTCGTCACCACCATGCCGCGCGAGCCGGTGGCGGGCTTCTTCTCGCAGGCGAAGGTCGCGACGCGCGGAACGGGAGGAGAGGAGGTCACGGTGTCGCCTCAGCCCTTCGCCGCGGCGATGGCGTCGAGCACCATCTTGGTCGCGCCGGAGAGATCGCCGAGCTTTTCGCCGGCCTTGACGCGGTCCTGGCTGCGCTCGCCGCGCTCTTGCCGGGCAAGCGCGGCGTCGGCGATCGCCTCGGCCTCGCCGCGCGGCAGCACCAGCACGCCCGATTCATCGGCCAGGATGACGTCGCCGGCCTTGACCGGAACATTGCCGCAGGAGATCGGCAGGTTCAGCGTGCCGCCGAGATTGTAGAGCCGTGTCGTGATCGGCGACATGCCCCGGCACCACATCGGGAAATCGCTGTCCTCGATCTCGGTCAGGTCGGTGCAGGGCCCGTCGACGATGCCGCCGATCGCGCCTGCGGCCTTGGCCGCGACCGTGACGCCGCCGCCCCAGCAGGCATGCTTGTCGTCGCCGAGCCGGTCAACGACGAGGATGTCGCCGGGCCGCAGCAGGCCGAGCGTGTGGTGCAGCAGCGTTGAATCCTGGCCGGGGATGGCGAGCGTCACGGCGGCGCCGGCGATGCGCTTGCCGCGCAGCAACGGCTGGATGCCGCGATCCATGAAGCCCCAATGCTGGGAATGGCCGATGGTCGCGGTTTCGACCTTCTGGAGCTTCTCGACGAGCGCGGCCGGCAGCTGCTCGGGCATGGGGGCGATGCGGTAATCGGGCATGATGTTCTCCTATTTTCCAACGGCGCGCGCGACGCCGACGAGACGTTCCACGATGACGACGACGATCAGCGTCGCGACGATCAGCAAGACGGACAGGGCCGCGACCAGCGGGTCGGTGCGGCCCTCGACATAGCGCACCATCTCGACCGGCAAGGTCGCGGCGCGCGGCCCCGACAGGAACAGCGAGATCACCGTTTCGTCGAAGGACAAGAGGAAGGACAGGCAGGCGCAGGCGATCAGCCCCGGCGTCGCCAGCGGCAGGGTCACGCGCCAAACCACGCGCCAGGGCTTTGCTCCAAGCGTCGCGGCAGCAGCCTCGATATCATCGGGCAAGGTCGAGAAGGCGGTCGTCATCATCCGGATCACGAAGGGTACGGTCACGGTCATGTGCCCGAGCACGAGGCCGGGCAGCGTCGCGGTCAAGCGCAGGGGCGTGAAGAACAAGAGCAGCGCGAGGCCCGTGATCAGGGTCGGCAACAGCAGCGGCGCGAGGAAGAAATTGGTCAATGCGCCGCGCCAGCGGAACTGCCCCTTGTTCAGCGCCAGCGCCGCGGGCACGCCGAGCGCCAGCGACAGCAGCGTGACCACGCAGGCGATCTGCACGCTGAGCCACAGCGCGTTCAGCAGCGGCTCATTATGCTCGAGCTGGTTGAACCAGCGCAGCGAATAGCCCGACGGCGGGAAAACGATGAAATTATCGGCGGAGAAGGCAAGCGCCACCACGATCGCGATCGGCGCCAGGATCAGCACATAGACGATTGCCGCAAGGCTGGAGAGAACGCGTCCGGCGCCGTTCATCGCTGCAATCCTCGCGCGGCGATGTTGGAGGCGACGAGCAGCAGGAGCAAAAGCACGAGCGTGTAGATCGCCAGCACCGAGGCCACCGGCCAATTGGTGTTGGTCGTCGCCTGCTCGAAGATCTCCGTCGCCAGCACGAAGACGCGCCCGCCGCCGAGCAACTTTGGCGTGATATAGGCCGACATCGAGAGCACGAAGCCCAGCCCCGCCGCCAGCGCCAGCGCCGGCAGGCTGAGCGGCAGCGTCACGCGCCAGAAGGTGCGTGCCGGCGAGGCGCCCAGGCTGCGCGAGGCCTCTTCCAGCGTCCGGTCGAGCTGGCCGAAGCCGGCGAGCAGCGCCAGGATCATATAGGGCATGATGCTCTCGGCCAGGCCGATGGTGACGCCGGTCCAGTTGAAGACGAGCTTGACCGGCGTCGAGATCAGGCCGAGCGACTGGGCCAGCGTGTTGACGAGGCCGCGATCGCCCAGGATCGCGAGCCAGCCGAAGACGCGCACCACCCCCGAGATCAGCATCGGCATGATAGCGATCACGGCGAGCAGCCCGCGAAAGCGCGAAGTGGTGCGGAACAGGAACAGCGCGACCGGGTAGGACAACGTCAGCGCGATCAGCGTCGCACTGAGCGAGAGCCAGAGCGAATTCAGCGTCAATTCGAAGGTGAAGCCGTCGCTGAAGACCTCCTGCGCGGTTTTCAGCGACCAGGCCTCGATCATTGCGCCGGTCGGGCCGGTCTCATTGAAGGCGTTCCGAAACAGGCCAAGCGTCGGCCAGGCATAGACCGCGAGCACGAACAGCGCCGCGGGCAGGACCAGCAGCTTCAGGCGCGCCGTGCCGGTCATGGCGTCTCGCGGGCAGACGGCCGGGCGAAGGGCAATGTGTCCCGCGCCTGCCAGATCACCGCGACCTCGGCGCCTTCCGGCAAGGCCGCCGTGCCCGACTGCGTCTCGATCGTGAGTTGTCCGCCTGCCCCCTCGAGCAGAACCTCGACATGGTCGCCGACGAAGACGCTGCGCAGCACGCGGCCGGTCACGCGCGCCATGCCATCCGCAACGGGTTCGGAGACAGGCACGATCCGCATGCGTTGCGGCCGGACGAACAGGTCGAACTCGCCGCTTGCCGGGGCCTTGACCGGCAGAGCCTGGCCCCAGAGCACGGCGCGGCCTTCCGCGTCGCGCGCCGCCGGCAGCGCATTGGCGCGGCCGACGAATTCGGCGACGAAGCGGGTTGCCGGGCGCTCATAGATATCCTCGGGCGAACCGATCTGCGCAATCCGCCCGCGATTCATCACCGCGATCCGGTCGCACATCGTCAACGCCTCGACCTGGTCATGCGTGACGAACAGGGTGGTGATCCCGAGCGAACGCTGAATCGAGCGGATCTCGTGGCGCATCGTGTCGCGCAGCTTGGCATCGAGATTGGAGAGGGATTCGTCGAGCAGGAGCACGGCGGGCCGGATCACCAAGGCGCGCGCCAGCGCCACGCGCTGCTGCTGTCCGCCCGAGAGTTCGCGCGGCCGCCGCCCGTCGAGGCCAGCCAGCCGCACCAGCGCGAGTGCTTCCGTGACCTGCCGCGCGATCTCCGCCTTGTTGACGCCGCGCTCCTCCAGCCCGAAGCCGACATTGCGCGCGACGGACAGATGCGGAAACAGCGCGTAGGACTGGAAGACATAGCCCATATTGCGCCGATGCGCCGGCAGCCGCGTGATCTCGGTGCCGTCGAGGCGGATCGCGCCGCGATCGGGATCGACCAGCCCCGCCAGCATGCGCAAGGTCGTGGTCTTGCCGCAGCCGGAGGGGCCGAGCAGCGCGACGGCCTCGCCTTGCTCGACGGAGAGCGAGACGTCATCGACAGCGACGGAATCGCGATAGCGCTTCTGCAGGCCGGAGAGTTCGAGATAGCTCATCGGGTGGTTCTGCTCACCGTGCCGCCGCGATCACCTCGCGCCGCCAGCGGTTGTTCCACTGGTCGCGCACCTTGAGCACGTCGTTCCAATCGAGCCCGATCATGCGGGCGCGGCTTTCCGGCGCGGCGGCGGTGCGGGCGATGGCCTTGGGGTCGATCGCGGCCTGGGCGTTGGTCGGCGCGTAGAACATGCGCTCGGTGAAGGCCTTCTGTGCGGCTTGCGACAGGGCGTAGTTGACGAAGGCAGCCGCGGCCGCGCGGTTCTTCGAGCCGGCGGTCAAGTTGATCGTGTTGATCTGGAAGACCGAGCCCTCCGGCGGCAACAAGGCGCCGATCTTGCCGCCGGTCTGGTCAGCATAGAGCTGCGAGCGCGCATTCCAGCCGGTGGCGACCTTCACCACGCCGTTGAGGATCAGCGAGTAGCCGTCGGGATTGGGCTCGAAAGTGTTCACGGAAGGCGCGAGTTCGCGCAGCTTCTTGATCGCGCCGTCGATCGATTTGCGATAGTCGCCGCCGGTCATCTTCTCGACCATCGCGGTCAGCGCCAGGCCCTGGATATTGGGCGGGGCCGAAATGGCGAGCTGGCCCTTGAGGTCAGGCCGCCAGAGATCGGCAAGCGTCGTGAGCGGAGGCTTGAGGTTCTGGGTGTCGTAGACCAGCACGAGGTGGTCGAAGGTGACGGCCGGGCCGTATTCGCCGCCGGCCGCCCGCGCCTCGGGCAGGAGCTCGTTCAGCACCGGGAATTCCGCTGGCGTCAGCTTCTCGAACAGGCCCTCGCTATTGCCGATGCTCGAGGTCGTCACGTCCATGATCGCGACGTCGATCTGCGGGTCGGCCTTCTGGGCGCGCACGCTGCCGACCATCTGGGCCGAGGTGCCGCCGGGCGCGAAGTTCACCTTGATGCCGGGAAAGGCCTGCTGGAACGGCTCGATCACGGTCTTGGTGTAGTTGTCCTGGAAGATGCCGCTATAGGACATCAGCGTGATCGAGCCGCTGAGGCCCTGCGCTCGGACGATCGCGGGGGCGGCGATGCTGGCAAGGCCGGCCTGGATGACGAGACGCCGTGTCGGCATGGGGACACCTCCTGCAGGATTGTTGGCCGGCGGCGCCGATGCGCCGCCGGTCCTCATCGAAAACGGGAGCTCAGGCTTCGATCTTGCTGGCGAAATGCGCGATGAAGCGGGCGCAGATCTCGGTCAGCTTCTCGGTCAGCGCTGCCCCGGTCTCGGCCGAGCACAGCTTGGGATCGCCCTTGGCGACGCCGAGATTGTAGACCTCGTCATATTCGTTGGGCATCGCCACTTCCGCGCCCTCGAAGCTTGCGGTGCCGAGCCCCGTGAAGGGCAGGTCGAGGATGGGGTCGCGCTTCAGCGGCTTGCCCTCCGGGATCAAATCCTTGCGGATCAGTTCGGGGAAGAGATGCAGGCCGATCGAGGTCAGCGGGTCGGCGCCATGGCCGGAGACGGCAGCTGCCTTCTCGGCGCCGACGATCGAAGGCAACAGGCCGTAGCCGATGCGCCAGAGATAGAGGCTCGGCAGCACGATCTGCTCGCGCAGATAGAGCTCGCGCGCGACCTCGCCGATCGGCCCGACATTGCCGCCATGGCCGTTGATGACGATGATGCGGGTCAGGCCGTTGCGATGCAGGCTATCGACCATTTCGGCGATGACGGTGGTCAGCGTCGCCTGCGAGATGGCGATGCCGCCGGTCATCGAGCCGAACCAGTCGGCGCCGCCGAAGG
The DNA here is from genome assembly GCF_900113835.1 of Allobosea sp. OK403. GTDB lineage: Bacteria > Pseudomonadota > Alphaproteobacteria > Rhizobiales > Beijerinckiaceae > Allobosea. The sequence goes on from NZ_FOQV01000007.1 coordinate 132,681, forward strand.
GCAGGACCGGGGCGACGAGCGTGCGCGTGCCGGCCTTGGTGGCGCGGATGGCGGCGAGCTCGGCGATCTTCTCGGCCAGCAGGTAATCGCCCATCGGCGCATGCGGGCCCTGATCCTCATGGCTGCCCATCGGCAGCAGGATCACGGGATTGGTCTTCAGGATCTCGCGGGCTTCGCCGCCGGAGATCGTGCCCATATGGACGAGCGGATCGGTCTTTGCAGCCATGGGTCAGGTTCCTGTGTCGAGGCTGGTGGTAAAGAGGTCGCGGCGGGATCAGCGTCCCGACGTGCGTGGATCGACAGCGTCGCGCAGCGCGTCGCAGAGCAGGTTCATCGCGAGGATCGTCAGCGTCAGCGCGGCGCAGGGCCAGACCAGGAGCAGCGGCGCCTGTTCCATGGTGGCGCGCGCGCCCCGGATCATCAGGCCCCATGACGGAGCCGGCGGCACGACGCCGAGACCCAGGAAGGACAGGCCGCTCTCGAGCACCACCGCGGCGGCGACCGCCAGTGACAACTGCACCAGGATCGGTCCGGCGATATTGGGCAGCACCGTGCGCAGCAGGATGTACCAGGTGCGCCCGCCGAGCGCGCGCGTCGCCTCGACATAGTCGCGCCCGCGCACCGAGAGCACTTCGGAATAGGTCACACGCGCGAAGCCGGGCAGATACAGCACGGAGAGGACGAGGATCAGCGTCGCCGCGCCCGGTCCGAGCAAGGTCACCACGAGCAGCGCCAGCAGCACGGGCGGGAAGCACAGGATGATGTCCATGCTGCGCACCGACAGGAAGGCGGCGGTGCCACGCGACCAGCCGCCGATCAGGCCGAGCACGACGCCGATCAGGCCCGCCGTCAGCGCCGAGGCGAAGGCGACGCCCAGGCTGGTGCGCGCACCCCAGATCAAGCGGGAGAGCACGTCGCGGCCGAATTCGTCGCGGCCGAGCCAGGAGGTCGCGGTCGGCGCGGCCAGTCGCCGGGCGATGTCCTGCCGCACCGGATCGGGCAGGCCGAGCACGGGCGCGGCGATGGCGATGAGGATGATCAGCGCGACGAAGGCGCCGGGGAACCAGAGACGCTTCATGGTGCGCTGACCCGGGGATCGAGGACGGCGTGGATCAGTTCCACGATCAGGTTGATCAGCAGGAACAGCACCGAGATCGTCAGGACGATGCCGACCACCATCGGGTAGTCGCGCGCCTCGACCGCGCGCAGCAGCGGCGTCGAGAGACCTGGCCAGTTGAAGACGTATTCGACCAGAACGGTGCCCCCCAGCAACGTGCCCATCTGCAGGCCGAGCACGGTGACGACCGGGTTCAGCGCGTTGCGCAGCACATGGACGAAGAGCACGCGGCCGGGCGCGAGGCCCTTGGCGCGCGCGGTGCGGACATAGTCATTGGCCAGCGCGTCGAGCATCGAGGCCCGCGTCATCCTGAACAGCACGGCCGCCAGGCCCTTGCCGATGGCGATCGCGGGCAAGGTCAGGAGCTTGAGATGCAGGACGGGGTCCTGCGTCAGCGGCGTGAAGCCGCCGGCCGGCATCAATCGCAGGGTCTGCGCGAACAGCAGCACGAGCAGCGTGCCGACCACGAAGACCGGTATCGCCAGCAGCAGCGCGGTGACGCCCGACGCGATCCGGTCGAACCGGCCGCCGCGATGCAGCGCTGCATAGACGCCGGCCGGAACGCCGATCGCGATTGCAAGCAGCGTTCCGGCGAAGATCAGTTCTAGCGTGCGTGGCAGCCTGAGCGCGATCTCGCTCAGCACCGGATAATCGTCGACGAGCGAAGTGCCGAGATCGCCCCGGAGCAAGCCGCCGAGAAAGCTGCCATATTGCACGAGGATGGGCTGGTTGAGCCCAAGCTTCTCGCGCAGTTCCGCGACGGTCGCAGGGTCGGGCGAGGTGCCGCCGGTCGAGAGCAGGAGCTCGGCGGGATCTCCGGGCACCATGTGCAGTGCCATGAAGACGATCGTCGCGACGATCCAGGCCAGGACCAGCGCGATCAGGATACGGTGTGCGAACCAGACAGCGCTCATCCGAAGAAGGTCTCTTCAAGCATGCCGCCGGACGACGTCGTCAGCGCGCCGGGCAGGTTGGTGAAGCCCTTGACGCCCTTGTCCATACCGTACCCCTGTTCACGCCAGGCAAGACCGACAAGCGGCACTTCCTCCAGCGCCGCGCGCTGCATCACCTTATAGATCTCGACGCGCTTGGCCTGGTCGAATTCGCCGCGGCCTTTCGCCAGTGCGGCGACAGTGCGCGGCGCATCGACCTTGAAGGAGCGGCCATGGGTCGGCGAGAGCGAGGTGTCGAGCACCACGGTCAGCCCGTCCGGGTCGTTGTTGTCGGCGGAGACGCCGTGGATCGCCATGTCGTACTGGCCGCGCGAGCCTCTGGAGACGCGGGTCGACCAGTCCGGCAGCTGCAGCTCGCACTGGATGCCGATCGCTGCAAGATGCTGCTGCACGACCTCGGCGGTATCCTTGTGCATGCCGAACTGGGCGGTTGCGAGCAGCGTCGTCTGGAAGCCGTTGGCATAGCCCGCTTCGCTCAGCAGCGCCTTGGCCCGGGCAGGGTCGTAGTTCCAGCCATGTGCCAGCTCCTTGTCGTACCAGGGCGTGCCCTCGACGATCGGCAGGCCTTCGAGCGGCTTGCCGCGGCCGAAGAAGGCGACCTTGACGATATCCTCGCGTTTGATGGCGTGGGCGACGGCGCGGCGCACGCGCGCATCGTTGAAGGGCGGCTTCGTACCGTTGAAGAGCACGTCCATGAACGGCCCTTCGACAGTATCGAGCTTGAGGCGTTGATCGGCCTCGACTGCGGCCATGGACTGCCACGGCACATATTCGATCATGTCGACATCGCCGGACTGCAGCGCGGCGTTGCGCAGATTCTCGTCGGCATAGACGATGAACTTGATGCCCTTCAGCTTGGGGAAGCCGGGCTTGTAGAACTTGTCGAAGGCCACGAGGCTGAGTGAGCTGCCGCGCTCCTGCCCGGCGAGCCGGAAGGGGCCGGCGCCGATCGGCTCATTCGCCGTCGAGTTCCGCCAGATGATGAAGGTGTTGTAGTTGGCAAACCAGGTCGGCAGCGTCGCCTGGGGTTCCTTGATGACGATGCGGATGCTGCGCGGGTCGGGGATTTCGACCCGCTCGATGCCCTGGAACTGGGAGCGCATATAGGCCGTCGATTTCTCGCCGGCAATCTGCTCGATCGACCACTTCACGTCCTCGGCGGTGACCGGCTCGCCATTATGGAACAGGCAGCCCTGGCGCAGTTTGAAGATCCAGGCGCCGTCCCCGTCGATCGCCCAGGACTCCGCCAGTTCGCCGCGCAATTCGCCCTTGCTGTCATAGGTGACTAGGCTGCGATGCGTCAGCATCTTGACCGTGCCGGCCGATGCGCCGGTCGAGACCCAGGGCTGGAGGTTGGGCGGAAAGGCCGAGAGGCCGAAGCGGAGAATGCCGTTGGCGCGCTGTGCCGCCGCAGGCCGGGAGAGCAGGGGCGATGCCAGCAGCGGAGCTGCGAGGCCTGCTCCAAGGACGGTGCGGCGGGAGATCGTCATGCGCTGATCCTGTGCTTCGGGCCGCATTCGGCGCCGGTTTCGGGCGTCGCCGCGCTGAGCAAGAAAAGCGCCATCATGGTGCGGTGTGCCCGGCAGCCTGAGCCGGCACATCCTGCGCCAGTCCAGGCTGCGCGCAAGCCTCTATTCGATCTTTCCGCTCGTCGTGCAATTTCATGATGCTTCATGTATACGTGGCGGATGTTTTGATGTCTACGACCTCGCTCGCTATGAAGCGCGGTCGCATGCTGCAAACGGATGGAAACATGAAGCCGCGCCAGGCGCAGCCATCGGACGCGAAGCCCGCCCGTGAGCGGGTCTATCTTTATGTCCGGGAAGAGATCCTGCGCGGACATTTCGCCGGCGGCTCCTTCATCGAGGAGGAGCAGATCTCGTCTGCGATGAAGGTATCGCGTACGCCCGTCCGCGAGGCCTTCCACCGGCTGGAGGCCGAGCGCTTCATCGACCTGCTGCCGCGCCGCGGGGCGCTCGTTCGGCAGGTCACGGCGCAGGAGCTCGTCGACCTCTACGAGACCAGGCGCATGATCGAGGGCTATGCCGTCGCCCGGATCTGCCAGCAGAAGATTCCAATTCCCGCCGAGATGGCGACGATCCTCGATCAGATGGACGCGATTTCCAACAGCGATCATTTCCCGCGCGTCGAGCTCAACCGGCGCTTCCATTTCACCATGGTCGGCGCGCTCGGCAACGAGGTGTTGTCCGAGCTCTATCAATCGCTCGGCTCCCGGCAGCAGCGTGTCGCGATGACGGCGATGAGCGTCGATCCCAACCGGGTCGATCGCATCCGGATCGAGCATCGCGCTTTGCTCGCGGCCCTGCAGGCGGGCGACGAGGCACAGGCGCGCGCGGTGCTGGAGCAGCATCTGCGCCCGATCGTCGGCGTCGTCTCGCGGCTGCCGGGTTATGGGCCGGGCGAGGGCGACTGAGATGCGCTGCAGCCTAGAGCAATGTCCGATCCAGGTGGATCGTTCAATTGCTCTAGCCCCTTGTTTGAACACGTTTTCTTCACGCGAACCGGTGTCCACTTCGCTTGAAAACGCTATCGAGGACCGATGCGATTGGAGCGCGTTCATGCGGCCCCCGCATAGGCCTCGATCGTCTCGAACAGTTTGCGTGAGACTACGACGCCATCGCGCGCCGTGCGCTGGCGTGCGCCATTGCGCCTCTCGCCGGGAAGCCGCGCGCCCTCCTGCCCGGTGATCGCGCCGAAGAGGCGCTCCAGCCGGTCCGATGCGCCGGCCTCCGTCAGCGCCCCGAAATCGATCGCGATGAAGCATTGGCCCGTGCGGGGCGAGCCGCCGAGATTATCGGCGAAGGAGGAAGCGTCGATCGAGAGATTGGCGCCGGTCAGCCAGGCGGCGAAGATCTCGACGATGAGGGCAAGCCCCGCGCCCTTATAGCCGCCTGCCGGCACCATGGTGCCGCCCGCCAGCGCCGCCTTCGGATCGGTCGTCGGGTTACCGTCCCTGTCGAGCGCCCAGCCGAGCGGGATTGGCTCATTGCGCTGCTGATGGACGACGATCTCGCTCTTGGCGACGACACTCGAAGACTGGTCGAGCACGAGCGGCTCGCGGCCGGCGCGGGGCACGGCGATAGCGATCGGGTTGGTGCCGAAGACCGGCCTTGTACCGCCCATCGGCGCGATCGAGGCCGGCGCATTGACGAAGCCGAGCGCCAGCAGGCCCTCCCGAGCGATGCGCTCGACATGGTAGCCGACGACGCCGCAATTATAGGAATTGGTCACCGCCAGCGCAGCGATGCCCTGGGCCTTTGCCGCCTCGCACAGCGCCGGCAGGCCGAAATCGATCGCCGGATGGGCGAAACCGCCCTTGGCGTCGACGCGCACCAGGCCGGGCTTGGGGCTGTCGAGCACCGGCCGTGCCCGGCCGTCGATCTTGCCGACCCTGGCATGCTCGCAATAGGTCGGCAGCCGGGCGAGGCCGTGGCTATGGATGCCCTCGGCCTCGGCTGCGACCACGGAGGCGGTGATCGCAGCTTCGTTGCGCGGGTCGACGCCGCAGGCGAGCAAGGCCCGCCGCGTCAGCGTTTCGACCTGCGCGAGGCTGAGCGGAACGCCGTCCGCTGGCTGATGAGCGCTCATGCCGCGGCTCCCTTCTCTGTCTCGACGCCGTAGAGCGCGGCCGCCTGTTGCGAGCTGACCATGCCGTCGGCGAGATCCTTGGCGAGGCGCTGCGGGTCGCGCTTCTGCGGGTCGCCGAAGCCGCCGCCGCCGGAGGTCTCGATGGTGACGATGTCGCCGGACGTCAGCGGAATGCCGGAGACTTTCGAGCGCAAAGAGAGCTGCGAGCCGTCAGCGCGGGTCACCGTGGTCCGGCTGAGTGAGCCGGGCTCGCCGCCCTGGATGCCATAGGGGGCGTGCCGGAAGCGCTCGAAATTGGTCGAGAGCGAGCCTTCCGCCGCATCGAGCCGCCATTCGCGCACCAGGCCCAGCCCGCCGCGGAACTGGCCGGCACCGCCCGAATCCGGGATCAGCCCGTATTTGGTGAAGGTCACCGGATATTTCGCCTCGACCATCTCGATCGGCGCATTGGTGTTGTTGTGCAGGCCGCAGGACAGGGCGCTGGCGCCGTCACCCCCGGCATGGCCGCCCCAGCCGCCGACCTCGATGTCGAAATAGACCTGGCGCTTGCCGGCCGGGTTGGTCGTCTGCAGCGCGTAGACATAGGAGATCGCGTAATAGGCCGCCGGGATGCGCTCGGGCACGATCTGCGCCAGCGCGCCGAATACGGCCGTTGCGATGCGGTGGTTGACGACCATGCGACCCGCGACCGGCGCGGGGAAGGCGGCGTTGACGACGCTGCCTTCGGGCAGCGTCACCGTCACCGCGCGGTAGCAGCCGGAATTGGCCGGAATGTCGCCGCCCAGCGCCGCGAGCAGCGCGTAATACACCGCCGAGCAGGTCATCGCCGGCGTATTGTTGACGGGGCCGCGGACCTGACGGCTGGAGCCTGCGAAGTCGAGCCCGATCGTCTCGCCGGTCTTGGTGATCTTGACCTGGAGCCGGATCGGTTCGTCAGACTGGCCGTCATCATCGACCAGCTCGACGAAGGAGGCCTCGCCATCCGGCAATGCCTTCAGCGCGGCCCGCATCATCCGCTCCGAGCCGTCGAGGATCGCGGCCATCGCCGCGGCGAGAGGGTCCGAGCCATATTTCTTCGCCATGCGCGCGACCGCGCGCTCGCCGATGCCGAGCGCCGCGATCTGGGCGTTGAGGTCGCCTCGGGTCTCGTCGGGCTGGCGGACATTGTGCAGCAGCATCTCGAAGACGCCGCTGTTCAGCACGCCCTTGTCGACGAGCCTGAGCGGCGGGATGCGGATGCCTTCATGGAAGACCTCGGTCGCGCCGGCATAATAGCTGCCGGCCGCGCCGCCGCCGACATCGACATGGTGGCAGAGCGTGCCGACGATGGCGACGCGCCTGCCATCGACGAAGACCGGCCGGAAGGTCTGGATATCGGGCAGATGCTGGCCGCCGGAATAGGGATCGTTGGTGACGATGACGTCACCGTCGTTCCATTGCTCGAGCGGGATGAAGCGGTCGAGGATCGTGCGCAGACAGTCCGACATCGAGTTGAGATGGACCGGAATCCGTGCGGATTGGGCGATGTTGTTGCCCTGCGCATCGAAGACGGCGGTGGAGAAATCGAGGATCTCGCGCACCACGGTCGAACGGCTGGTGCGCCAGATCGTGATGCTCATCTCCTCGGACGCGGCGACGAGCGCGTTGCGGATGACTTCGAGGCGGATCGGGTCGATGCCGTGCTGAAGATCGCTCATGGTTTCAGACCTCAATGGCTGGCGCTGCGGTCGGCGACGAGCGCGCCCGATGCATGGGTGAGGATCGTCCAGCCGGCCGGCAGATAGACCGAGGTATAGGGTTCCTCGACGATGGCGGGGCCGGCGAGGGGCTGGCTGCTGCTGACCGCGTCACGATCCCAGACCGGCGTCGCGGCCGCGCCATGGCGACCATGGACGGGCCGGCTGCGGGTCGAGGCCTCCGCTTGATGAAGGCCGCCGCGCGCCGGCACGGGTTTCGCCAACCCGCCAACCGCCTTCAGCCTGAGCGCCACGATCTCGACCGCGACCTGTGGCTCGTCATAGGAGAAGCGCTGGCGATGCAGGTCGTGGAAGGCCGCGGTCGCCTTGGCGACGCCGGCGGCCGAGAAATCCGCCCCGTCCAAAGCCACGCGCAGATCGAAGGCCTGGCCGGCATAGCGCAGATCGACGGCCCATTCGAAGCGCTGTGCTTCTGTGGCGACGCCGTCCTCTGCCAGCAAGGCCTGCGCCTCGACGATGAGGCGCTTCGCCTTGTCACTGAGCGACGGCGCGAGCTCGGAAAAGAGCCCGATCTGCGTGGCGCTGAGATCATGGGCGATGTCGGACCAGAGGATGCCCCAGGCCGAGAGCGTCGAGGCATGAGCCGGGAAGATCACGCGACTGATGCCGAGCTCTTCGGCGACCTCGCAGGCATGCACTCCGCCGGCGCCCCCAAAAGAGAGCAGCGCGAAATCCTCGGGATCCATGCCCTTCTCGAAGAGCGAGAGCCGCGTCGCGGTCGCGAGCGCTGAATTGGCGACATCAATGACGCCCGCCGCGACCTGATCGATCGAAAGATCGAGCCTGGCGGCGATCTCTTGCGCCGCCTTGCGCGCGGCCTCGCGGTCGAGCGGCATCGCTCCACCCATGAAGCTCGCCCCGTCGAGACGGCCGAGCAAGAGGTTGGCGTCGGTCACGGTCAGGCGGGTGCCACCTTTGCCGTAGCAGGCCGGGCCGGGGTCCGCGCCGGCCGAATGCGGGCCGATGCGCAGGCGATAGCCGTCATCGACCCAGGCGATCGAGCCGCCGCCGGCGCCGATGGTGCGCATCTCGATCATCGGCAGGCGCACCGGCAGGCCGTCGACCTCGCCTTCATTGACCATCGAGATCTGGCCGTCATGGACGACCGAGACGTCGAAGGAGGTGCCCCCCATGTCGACGGCGACGAGATTGGGCTCGGCGAGTTCGACCGAGAGCCGCCTAGCCGCGGCCGCGCCGCCGCTCGGTCCTGAGAGCAGCAATCGCGCCGGCTCGCGCCCGGCCTTGGCAAGGCCCGAAACGCCGCCATTCGACTGCACGAGATAGACCTGGGCCTCGGGGATCTCATCCCTGAGCCGTCCGGCGAGCCGGTCGGTGTAACCCTGCACGATCGGCACCAGCATGGCGTTGAGCGCCGTCGTCGACATGCGCTCATATTCGCGGATTTCCGGCGAGATGTCGCAGGCAAGCGTGATCGCCACATTCGGCAGCAGCTCGCCGAGAAGCGCGCCAATGCGCCGTTCATGCGTGGGATTAGCGTAGCCGTGCAGCAGGCAGACCGCGACCGACTTCACCTCGGCCCTGGCGAGCTCGGTCGCGATGCGGCGCACGCCATCCTCGTCGAGCGGCACGGTGACTTCGCCGGCTGCGTTGACGCGTTCGGTCACGCCGAAACAGAACCGGCGCGCGACCAGTGGTTCGGGTTGGGCAAAGGTGATCGCATAGACATCGGTGCGACCATGCCGGCCGATCTGCATGATGTCCTCGAAGCCCGCCGTGGTGACGATGGCGCCTAGTGGCAGCTTGCGTTCGAGCACGGCATTGGTCGCGATCGTGGTGCCGTGCAGCAGGTATTGCACCGCCTGCATCGGAAAGCCGAAGCGCTCGGAGGCCTGACGGATGCCGGTCAACAGGCCGATCGAGGGATCGGCCGGCGTGCTCGGCGTCTTGATCTGATGGATCGCGCCGGAGCTTGCATCGAGGATTTCGATGTCGGTGAAGGTGCCGCCGATGTCGACGGCGATGCGGATATCTTGCTGCATGAGGCAAAGCTCCGGTGCTCCCGCTCGCCAGGGCGAGCAGGTCATGTCTTGCGAAATGAAATTCGGTTCGGCCGTTCTAGCGGCCCGTCTCAGCGGAAATGGGGACCATCTGGCCTCCCTGGTCGCGCGGCTTCCATGTGTTTGAAACTCATATGCGCGTCACTTCACGAAGGTCTTGGCGAGGCCGGATGTCCGGTCGACCACAAGCACGACGAGCAAGGTGAGGATGACGAGCAGGACCGAGAGCGACGCGACCAGCGGATCGGCCTGCTGCTCGACATGGTGATACATCGCCACCGGCAGCGTCGAGATGCGTGGGCCGGTCATGAACAGCGACAGCACGACCTCGTCGAACGAGACCAGGAAGCAGAGCGCCGTCGTACCGATCAGCCCCGACTTCATCATCGGCAGGGTGATGCGGCGGAACACGGTGAAGGGCGAGGCGCCAAGCGTCGCTGCCGCCTCCTCGATCGGGATCGGCAGGGTCGCAAGCGCGGTCGCCAGCACCCGGATCGCATAGGGCAATGTCACCACGAGATGAGCGGCGACCAGCCCCTGGAAGGTCGCGAGCAGGCCATAGCGCGAGAACACGATCAGGATGGCGAGGCCAAGCACGATGGTCGGCAGCAGCAGCGGCGCGGTGAACAGCGCGCTCATCGCCTCCGAGCCGCGGGGCTTGAGCCGCACCAGCGCATAGGCCGCCGGCAAGCCGATCAGCAGGCTTAAGGTCGTCACCACGAAGGCGAGCAGCAGGCTCGTCCAGAAGGCCGAGGTCATCTTCCCATCAGCGAAGATCGCCGGATACCATTTCAGGCTCCAGCTCGAGGGCGGGAACATCATGTAGCTGTCGCCGGAAAACGAGATCGGCACGACGACGATCAATGGCGCCAGCAGGAACACGAACATCGTGAGCGCCATGAGCTTCAGGGTAAGCGAGACGGGACGTTCATCCATGATCAGCCTCCCTCACATGATCGCGCGCAGCGCGCGGGTATAGAGCACGAGCGCGCCGCCGAAGATGACGAGCACCAGGATCGAGAGCGTCGCCGCGAGCGGCCAGTTCAGCGTCACGATCGCCTGGTCGTAGATCTCGGTGGCGAGCAGGAAGACGCGGCCGCCGCCAAGCAGCTTCGGCGTGATGAAGGAGGAGACCGCGAGCACGAAGCAGAGCAGGCAGCCGAGCGCGATGCCCGGCAGCGTCAATGGCAGGATGATGCGGCGGAAGATCGTGAAAGGTGGCGCGCCTAATGTGGAGGCGGCTTCCTCGATGCGCGGATCGAGCCGGCCGAAGCCGGCGAGCAGCGCCAGGATCATATAGGGCATCAGGATCTCGGTGAGGCCGATGACGACGCCGGTCTTGTTGAACATCAAGCGCAGCGGCGCGATGCCGATGGCGGAGAGCGCGTTGTTGACGAGCCCGCTATCGGAGAGGATCGCGATCCAGCCATAGGTGCGCACCACCGCCGAGGTCAGCAATGGCGAGATCACCAGCACCAGCAGGATGGTCCGCCAGGTACCGCTGGAGCGGTGCAGGTAAAGTGCGATCGGGTAGGAGCAGACCAGGGTCAGCAGCGTGATGCCGAGGCTGACCGTGATGCTGTTCAGGATCAATTCGGCGTAGAACGTGTCCTTGAAGACGGTGAGCCAGGTCGCGAGCGTGTAGACCTCGCGCATCGCGCCGGTCGGCTCGACCTCGTAGAACGACATCCGCGCCAGATTCAGCACCGGCACGAGGAAGCCGAGCGCATTGATCAGCGCGATCGGCGCGATCAGCAGGACGACCAGTGCAAGGCCGCTCCTGCGCGCTTCCGAGACTGGCGCGGGGGGCGCGATGGCGGCAGCCGCGCTCACGCCGCTGTTCCGTAGACGAAGACATCCTGCCGGCGCCAGGACAGGGTCACGGCGGCGCCCGGTTGCAGCACGGTCTCGCCGCCGCGCGTCGCCAGCTCGACCGAGACGATCTGCCCGGCGACATCGACGTCGTATTGCAGGATATCGCCGGCGAAGATGGTGCGCGCGACGATGCCGGAAACGCGATGGTCGCCGGCTGTCGCATCCGCGCCCGCAGCCGAGAGCACGACGCGGTGCGGGCGGACCATGATCTCGACGGGGCCGGAAAGGCCAGCTTGCGCGGCGAAGCTTTCGCCGGCGAATTCGGCCACGCCGTCCCGGGCCGTGGCCTTCAGCCGGTTGCTGCGGCCGACGAAGCCGGCGACGAAGGCGGTCTTCGGCGTCTCGTAGAGATCGACCGGCGTGCCGACCTGTTCGAGTCGGCCCTGGTTCATGACCACGACCTTGTCGCACATGGTCAAGGCCTCGACCTGATCATGCGTCACGAAGATCGCGGTGATGCCGAGCCGCTTCTGGATGTCGCGGATTTCATTGCGCATCTCATCGCGCAATTTGGCGTCGAGATTGGAGAGCGGCTCGTCGAGCAGGAGGATCGAGGGGCGCACGACGAGTGCGCGCGCCAGCGCCACACGCTGCTGCTGGCCGCCCGAAAGCTGGCTCGGCCGGTGTTCCTCCTTGCCGGAGAGGTGCACGAGCGCGATCGCCTCCTTCACGCGCTGGGCGATCTCGTCTTTGCCGACCTTGCGCATCTCCAGCCCGAAAGCGACGTTCCTGGCCACGCTCATATGCGGAAACAACGCATAGCTCTGGAAGACGAGGCCCATGTCGCGGCGATGCGTCGGGACCTCTGTCAGATCCTGCCCGCCGACGACGATGCGGCCCGATGTCGCCGGCACCAGGCCGGCGATCATCCTGAGCGAAGTCGTCTTGCCGCAGCCGGAGGGGCCGAGGAAGGCGACGAGCTCGCCCTTGGGAACCTCGAGATCGAGATTGTCGACCGCCGCAAAGCCGCCATAGCTCTTGGTCAGCCCCTTGAGCGAGAGAAAGCCCTCGCCGGCTTGGCCGGCGGCCGGAGCGGTGATGCGGTCGGTCATGATCGTGCAAGCCCTTATCGTACAAGCCCTTCGGTTCGATCAGCGGCTCAGCGGAATCACCTTGCGGCGCCACTGGTCCATGATCGGCTCGCGGACCTTGGCGAGCGCGATCCAGTCAACCGGGATGACCTTGTCCATCGACTTGACGGCGGTGCGGGCGATCGCCGCCTCCGAAATCAGCGCCTTGGCGTTGGTCGGAGCGTAGAACATGCTCTCGGTGAAGGCTTTCTGCGCCTCGGGGCTCAGCGCATAGTCGATGAACTTGGCGGTGGCCTCCTTGCCCGGCCCACCGGCGACATGGTTGATCGTGTTGATCTGGAAGACGCTGCCTTCCTGCGGCAACACGGCCTTGAGCTTGCCATTGGAGCTATCGGCATTGACCTGCGCGCGCGCGTTCCAGCCGGCTCCGATAACCGCCTGTCCGGAGATGATGACCGGATAGACCTCCGGCTTGGGCTCCCAGGTCTGGACGTTGGGAGCGATCTCGCCCATCGCCGCGATGCCCTTGTCGACGCTGCGGAGATGGTTGAAGCCGCCGCGCGCCTTCTCCAGGATCAGGACGAGCGAGAGACCCTGGATATCGGGCATGCCGGGGATCGCGACCTTGCCGGCATATTTCTTGTCGGCGAGGTCCAGCCAGCTCGTGGGAGCCTCTTTCACGATGTCGGAATTGTAAATCATCACCAGGTTGTCGAAGGTCACCGCGACGCCGTCGACATCGGCGATGCGCGCGGCCGAGAACAGGTCGGCGACGTTGGGGCTGGTCTTCTCGTCGATCTTGACCAGCAGCTTCTCGTCGGTCGCGGCCTTCGAGACCGAGACGTCCATGATCGCGACGTCGGCCTGCGGCGCCGCCTTCTGGGCGCGCAGATTACCCAGCATCTGGGCCGAGTTCGGCATCGGGAAATATTCGATCTTGATGCCGGGATTGGCCTTCATGAACGGCTCGACCACAGCCTTGGTGTAGCGCTCCTGGAACAGGCCGGAATAGGCCATCAGCGTCACGGTCTGCTGGGCCATGGCGGAATGGGACGAAAGCCCTGCCGCGATGGCGGCGGCAATGGCGAATTTGGTCGAAATCTGCATGCGAAATCCCCTCTCTTGTGATGCGCGGGCGGTTATCCGCCCGTCGTCAGGCTGTTCAGTCGGTTCGTCCCTCAGGCTTTGGCGAGCTTGCCTTCAACAATGGCGGTCGCGCCGGAGATGTCGGGCAGTTTCTCGCCCTTGCGCAGGCGCTCCAGCAGCACGAGCTCCTGCTGCTGCATCTCGATCGCGCGGCGGGCATAGGCTTCTGCGGTCGCGGCCTTGAGCACGACGACGCCGCTTTCATCGCAGAGCACGGCGTCGCCGGGCTCGATCGTTTGGCCACCGACGCTGACCGGCACGTTGATCGCTCCCTCGGTGCCGAGGATCTTGGTGGTGATCGGCGAGGGGCCGCGGCACCACATCGGCATGTCGGTCTTGACGATCTCGGAGAAGTCGGTCGCCGGGCCATCGATCACGCCCGCCGTCACGCCTGCGAGTTTCATGGAATGGGTCACGACGCCGCCCCAGCAGGCATGCTTGGTATCGCCGCAGCGGTCGATGACGACGACATCGCCCGGCCGCACCATTTTGGTCAGGTAGTGCAGGGCAGTCGAGTCCGCATGCGGGATGCGGATGGTGACGGCAGTGCCGGCGACCCGCTTGGTCGGCAGGACCGCGCGAATTTCACGATCGACGAAGCCGGAATGCAGCACATGGCCGATGGTCGCGACTTCGCATTGCTCGAGCAGGGCGACGAGGTCGGCGGAGATCTGCGCCGGCATGGGATTGACGATGAACATGATGGGCTTTCCGCTTAGGCGACGACGTGGTGGTTGGCGACCGGCACGGCCGCGCGGACCTTGGCCGTGTAATCGAAATCGAGCCTTGCACTGGTCGTGCCGACGCCGTCGGAGGCCTGCGCGGCGATATGGCCCCAGGGATTGATCACCATGGAGTGGCCGTAGCAGGCGTTCTTGCCCTGGGCGTGGGTGCCGGTCTGGCCGGTCGCCAGGAACCAGGTCTGCGTCTCGCAGGCGCGCGCCCTCGCCAGCAACTCCCAATGGTCCTTGCCGGTCATCAGCGTGAAGGCGGCGGGCAGGACGATGATGTCGGCGCCGGCGTCGCGCAATTTGCGGAAGAGCTCGGGGAAGCGGATGTCGTAGCAGATGGCGCAGCCGACGGTGGTGTCGTCGACCTTGTAGGTGACGATGTCCTTGCCGCGAGAGACCATGTTGGATTCGCGGTAGCTGACGCCGCCCGGCGCATCGACGTCGAACAGATGGATCTTGCGGTAATGCGCGATCTGCTTTCCGTCCGGCCCGAACACGATCGTGGCGTTGAAATAGTCATCGCCGTCGCGCTCGCAGACGCTGCCGGCATGCAGCGTGATGCCATGCTTCTCGGCCAGGCCCGACATCAGGCGGTAGCTCTCGCCATTGGGGAAGGTCTCGGCGCTGTTGCGCATCGCCTCCGGGCTGCCGTCGAGGAAGGCATAGTATTCCGGCAGCACGACGAGATCGGGATTCTCCTCGGCGACGACCTTCTCGATCAGCGCCTTGGCCATTTTGAGGTTCGCGGATTTGTCATCCTGCGAGTTCATCTGGACGAGCGAGACTTTCACCGGCGTTCTCCCTGCAAAGGCCGTGAGCGTGACGCGTGACGAGGAAGCCCGGTTGCCGGGCGACGTCATGCTCCATTGCGGCCGTCTCGCAGCAGACCAAACGCGGGCAAGCGCGGCAAACGCGAAATTCTTGTTCGCCTCGACAAGAATTGCTTATGAGACCGGCATGGTCAGAACCTGCCGCATTTGCGGGCAAGGTCCCGCGCCGTCATGCCGAGCCGGGGGAGGTCGCGATCTCGACCGCCATGTCCGCGATCAGCGCCGGCAGGGCGTTGCCGGGATTATCGGCGAAGACGGCATGGAAATGCAGTGCCGGCAGCCGGGCGTCGACATCGAGCGTGCGGAGTTCGCCGCTGTCGAGGAACTCCTGCACCACGACCTGCGCCAGCGCCGCGACGCCGACGCCGTCGCGCAGCAGCCGCGTGACGGTGGCGAGCGAGTTGGCGTTGAAGATGCGCACCGCCCCCGCATCGAGCCCGGCGAGTTCGATCGCGCGCAAAATGGCCTGATGGGGTTGGGAGCCCTTGGAATGGGCGAAGATCGGATAGTCGCCGAAATCGGAGATCGCTAGCCGACCCGGTTTCAGGGCAAGGCGCGGCGAGCCAACCCACACGCATTCGAAGATGCACAGCTCGATGTTGCGGATATGGGGCGCCACCACGGGGCCCATGATCAGGCCGAGATCGATCTGGCCGTCCTGGATCTGGCGGGCGAGGTTGAGGCTGGTGTCGACGTTCAGGTCGATCGTGACATTGGGATAAGCGACCTTCACCCGCTCGATCAGCCGCGGCAGCCAGGCATAGACGATCGAGTCGATCGCCCCGATCATGACGGTGCCGCGCATCTGCCCGGTATCGGCGATCAGCCGCTCCAATTCGCCGACCATGCGCACGATCGCCTCGGCCTGGGGCAAGGCGCGCTGACCGTGCGAGGTCAGGCTGACGGTGCGCAGATCGCGCTCGAACAGGCGCACGCCGAGCTCGCGCTCCAAGGTGGCGATCCGGTTCGAGACGGCGGCCTGGGTCGTGCAAAGCTTGTCGGCCGCGACCGAGAAATTCCGCAATCGCGCGACCCAAACGAAGGTTTCGAGGAATTTGAGGTTCAAATCGGAGCCGCTTCGCGTGTGGGCGCGGCGCGAGCCTGCGCCGCCCGCCCTGACTTAGCCCCGTTTGCCCCTCGCCGGGAAGGACCAGCTAGAGCGTTTTCGAGCGAAGTGGAGGCCGGTTCGCGTGAAGAAAACGCGTCACAACAAATGTTAGGGCAATTGAACGATCCAGTCGGATCGTTCAATTGCCCTAACGGCGCCAGCTAGCGCCGCCGGTTTGCCGCGGCGGGATCGGACTGCCATGTCGCGGCGGACATGGTCGGCAGGTCGAAATAGTCGCGCGTCGTCGCATAGCCATGGCCGCCCATGCGGCCCACGGCGTCGAGCGCGGCGGGATCGACATAGAGCTTCTCGGCATTGATCGTATCCGCGCGGAAATGCGCATAGACCACCTCGCCCAGGATGATCTCGCGCGAATTGCCGATGCCGAGCGTGGTGTGGTGGCGGCATTCGAACGCCGCCGGTGCCTGGCCGATCCAGGGGCAGGGCACCTTGACGCCTGGCATGGCGGTAAGGCCGGCCTGAGCCAGCTCGTCGGTCCCGGATTCGAACGGCACGGCGCAGATATTCATGCCCTCGACCAGCGCGTCGGAGACGATGTTGACGGTGAAGGCGAGCGTCTCGCGGACATTGCGGCCGGTGTCCTTCTGTCCGCCGGTCGGCCGGTACTCGACGCCGAGCGCCAGGATAGCCGGATCGGCCGAGAGGCAGTTGAAGAACGAGAACGGCGCGGCGTTGACGACGCCTTGCGCATCGACCGTCGTCACCAGCGCGATCGGGCGCGGCACGACCGCGCCGATCAGGAGCTTGTAGCGCTCGCGCGGCGAAAGCTTCGCGAAATCGAAGGTGACGACCTGCGGGGCAGCCTCGATGGGCTTCGGCTCTGTCGACAGCTCGGTCACGGCGGGTTCAGTCCTTCGCTGAGGGCATAGGGGGCGAGCAGGTCGCGGATGTCGCGCTCGGCGCGCGGCGTCAGCAGGGCCCGCGTCACGACGGATTGCAGATGGTGGTCCATGAGATGGGCGGCGCGCGCGCCATCGCCCGCCCGCAAGGCCTCGATCAACTGGCGATGCTCCGAGACCGCGCATTCCGAGGAATGCGGCCGGCCATAGATCGCCAGGATCAGCGAGCAGCGCGACGAGGCCTCCTGGACATAGCGCAGCAGCAGGGCGTTGCCGGTCATCTCGGCGAGCTTGATGTGGAATTCGCCGGAAAGCCGGATCGATTCCGGTCCGTCCTGGCCATGCGCCTTCTCTTCCTGGCGGACATGGGCTTCGAGCTCGGCGGCCTGTGCGGCGGTCAACCGGCCGGCGAGATTCTCGGCGACAAGGCGCTCGAGCCCCCGGCGCACGTCGAAGACGTCGCGCGCCTCCTCCAGCGTCGGATAGGCGACGGAAGCGCCGCGATTGGGCTTGAGCTCGACCAGCCCCTCGATCGCGAGGCGACCGAGCGCCTCGCGCACCAGGGTGCGGCTGACCCCGAGCTGCTCGCCGATCGAATCCTCCGGCAGCTTCATGCCGGGCTTCAGCGCCTGTTCGATGATGGCGCGCCGGAGCGCTCTGTATACCGATTGCGCGCGCAATCCGGGTTGGCGGGAATCGGTCATCGTCGCCCGTTTCTGTCCTGGTTCAGCCCTCTGAGGCTCACTCCATGTCACGGGATTCGGCTCCGCTCCAGTTTTTCGCTTGTCTTCAATAATCGTATACAATACGACATCTAGATAGTATGCAAGATTGATTATCAATCACACACGACGTGCCGCGGAAAACGCCAATCTGGTTGATAAAACGGCATCGGCGAGGGGCAGCGGGCCGGGCGAGCGCCAAAGACGCGCGGCGGGCTCATCGAAAGGGAGAGTTTCGATGAAGAGAGCTTGGATGCTGGCGGCCATTGCCGCTTTCGCGCTGACCGGCGCGGCCGAGGCGAAGACGCTGAAATGGGGCGCGGCGCGCGAGATCGCTTCGCTCGACCCCTATTCCTATGGCGACACCTTCACGCTTTCGGTGCTGAACCATGTCTATGAGGGGCTGGTGCGCTACACCGGCGATCTCAAGATCGAACCGGCATTGGCGGAGTCCTGGGAGACGGTCTCACCGACGGTCTGGCGCTTCAAGCTCCGCCAGGGCGTGAAGTTCCACAACGGCAACCCGTTCACGGCTGACGACGTCGTCGCCTCGCTGGAGCGCGTCACCAACGATGCCTCGCCGCTCAAGGGCAATCTGCCGGCCTATAAATCCTCGAAAAAGATCGACGACTACACCGTCGAGATCGAGGTCAACGGCCCTTATCCGCTGCTGCTCAACGACCTCACCAACATCTTCATCTTCAACAAGGCCTGGCTCGTCGCCAACAACTCGCTGCTGCCGACCGATTCCGGCAAGGGCGTGAAGGGCTACGCCACCGACAATGCCAACGGCACCGGCCCCTTCATCGTCGAGAGCCGCCGCGCCGACGCCAAGACCGTCTACGTCAAGAACCCGAACTGGTGGGACAAGCCCCAGCACAACATCGACACGATCGAGTTCCTGCCGATCGCCTCGGCCTCGACCCGTGTCGCGGCGCTGCTCTCGGGCGAGATCGACTTCACCAATGTCGCGCCCTTGCAGGACCTGCCGCGCCTCTCGGCCTCGCCCGAGGTCAAGGTGCTGCAGACCAATGAGCTGCGCACCGTGATCTTCGCGCTCAATCTCAAGGACACGCTGTTCGAGAGCGATGTGAAGGATAAAAACCCGCTCAAGGATATCCGCGTTCGCGAGGCGCTCTACCGCGCCATCGACATCGACGCGGTCCAGAAGCGCGCCATGCGCGGCCTGTCGCGCAATACCGGCGCCCTGATCGCTCCGGCCATTCCCGGCTATGAGCCCTCGCAGGATGTGCGCCTGCCCTTCGATCTCGATGGCGCCAAGAAGCTGCTGGCGGCGGCAGGCTATCCCAACGGCTTCTCCTTCCAGATGAACTGCCAGAGCGATGGTCTCGTCAATGAGGAGGAGTTCTGCCAGGCGGTCGCCTCGATGTGGTCGCGCGCCGGCTTGCGGCCCAATCTGAGCCTCGGCCCGCGCAGTCAGCAGACGCCCAAGCGCGTCAAGGGCGAGTTCGACGTGATTTCCTTCGGCTGGGCCAATGAGCCGATGATCGACGCCTATTCGATCCTGATCCAGGTGATGCGCTCGAAGAGCGGCTCGGGCGGCGTGTTCAACTGGGGCAATTGGGGTGATCCGCGCATCGACGCGCTGATCGACAAGGCCGGCGTCGAACTCGACAACAGCAAGCGCATCCCGATGATGATGGAGGCGCTGAAGATCGCCAAGGCCGAGCATCTCTTCATTCCGCTGCACCAGCAGCCGATGGCCTGGGCGATGCGCAATACCGTGGCCGCGACCGTGCAAGCGTCCGACAACAAGCCGAGGCTGTGGCTGACGACGATGAAGTGAGGGCTCTCGTCTCCCTCCCACGTCATCCTGGACAAGCCGCGCAGCGGCGCAGCTCCGGGATCCATCGTAGAGCTCCGGAGCCCTCCGATGGATCCCGGCCACCCTTCGGGTGCCCAGGATGACGGCGGGAGGGTGGCGAGCGACCAGACTGTCCGATCCGACGGAACCTTCCGCCTCCCCACCGGAGACGCACCATGCCGGCCTTCCTCTTCAAGCGCCTCCTGAACGCGGCCGGCGTCATGCTTGCGGTCGCCTTCCTCGCCTTCCTGATCTTCCGCTTCGTCGGCGATCCCGTCGAACTGATGCTGAACGAGCAGGCGAGCCAGGCGCAGCGCGACGAATTGCGGATCAGGCTCGGGCTCGACAAGGGCTTCGTCCTGCAGTTCGCGACCTTCGTCGGCAATGCGCTGCACGGTGATTTCGGCATCTCCTACCGCAACCAGCAGGAGGTCTTCACGCTGATCTCCGAGCGCTTCCCCGCGACCTTCGAGCTGGTGCTGGTGGCGACGTTTCTCTCGCTCGCGGTCGGGATTCCGTTGGGCGTCTACACCGCCATCAAGCGCGACAGCTGGCTCGCCAAATTCCTGCAATTCGTCTCAGTTCTCGGCGTCTCCTTGCCGAGCTTCGCGCTCGGCATCCTGTTCATCCTGCTGTTTTCGGTGACGCTGCAATGGCTGCCGGCCTTCGGGCGCGGCCAGGTCGTGCAGATCGGCTGGTGGAGCACGGGCTTCCTCACCCCTTCCGGCCGGTTGGCGCTGATCCTGCCCGGCATCACGCTTTCGCTCTTCCAGATCACGCTGGTGATGCGGTTGGTCCGGGCCGAGATGCTGGAGACGATGCGCACCGATTTCATCCGCTTCGCCCGGGCGCGCGGGCTGACGCTGCGCGCCGTCCACTTCCGCCACGCTTTGCGCAATTGCCTGATGCCGGTGATCACCGTGACGGGCCTGCAGATCGGCAATCTGATCGCCTTCGCGCTGGTCACGGAGACGGTGTTCCAGTGGCCGGGCATGGGCCTGCTCTTTGTCCAGGCGGTGACCTTCGTCGATATCCCGGTGATGGCGGCCTATCTGATCGTGGTCTCCTTCATCTTCGTCTCGCTGAACACGCTGGTCGACCTGCTCTACGCCTATGTCGATCCGCGCCTGCGCGAGGATGCGATCTCGGGAGCCGCCAATGCCCGCTGAGTCTGCAAAGGCCCTGGAGGCCGCGAAGCCAGGCCGCCTGCGCCGCTTCCTCGACAGCGATATCGGCTGGAGCTTCAGGCGCACGCCGGCGGCCTGGCTCTCGGCGATCGTGCTCGTCCTGCTGATCGCCACGGCGCTGCTGGCCCCGCTGATCGCAGTCCAGAACCCGTACGACCTCTCGCAGATCTTCATCGACAAGGCCGAGATCCCGCCGATCTGGGCCAGGGATGGCGAATGGCCCTTCCTGCTCGGTACCGATCCGCAGGGGCGCGACGTGCTCTCCGCCATCCTCTACGGTACGCGCGTCTCGCTGATCATTGGGCTCGCCGCCGTCATCGTTTCGATGGCGCTGGGCGTCAGCATCGGGCTGGTCTCCGGCTACTATGGCGGGCGCATCGACAATCTGCTGATGCGGCTCGGCGATACCGTGCTCTCGATCCCGACGCTGCTGATGGCGATCCTGGTCAGCGCGATTTTCCGCGAGCTTTTGCCGCCGGCGCTGCGCGAGCCCTTCGCCGCCGTCGTGCTCGTCGTCTCGATCTCGCTGACCAACTGGGTGCAATATGCCCGCACGGTCCGCGCCTCGACCATGGTCGAGCGTCGCAAGGAGTATGTGCTCGCCGCCCGCATCATCAAGGTCGCGGCGACACGCATCATGGCCCGCCATATCCTGCCCAACACGCTCACCCCGGTGATGGTGGCGGCAACGCTGAATCTCGGCCTCGCCATCCTGTCGGAGGCGACGCTCTCCTTTCTGGGCGTCGGCATGCCGATCACCCAGCCCTCGCTGGGCACGCTGATCCGCATCGGCAACCAGTATCTCTTCTCCGGCTCCTGGTGGCTGGTCGTCTTCCCCTCGCTCCAGCTCGGACTGATCGTGCTCTCGGTCAATTTGCTCGGCGACTGGCTGCGCGACGCGCTGAACCCGAAGCTGCGGTGATGACGGAGCGGCGAGCTCGACCGTGACGCTTAAAAAAACAACGAGGAAACGCCTGAGATGACCGCCTCCCTACTTCTCCGCAATGTCCGTCCCTATGCCGGTGCCACCACCGATATCCTGATCGAGAATGGCCGCATCAGCCGGGTCGCGCAAGGTATCGAGGCCCCTGCCGGTGTGCCGGTCGAGGACGGTCGCGGCGAGATCGTCATCCCCGGCCTCGTCGAGGCGCATACCCATCTCGACAAGAGCCTCTGGGGCCTGCCCTGGTACAAGAACGAGGTCGGACCCAAGCTCCTCGACAAGATCGACAACGAGCGCGAGAACAAGAAGCGCCTGAACATCGACCCCTATCGCCAGTCGGCCCGGCAGAGCATCCAGTCCTCGCTGATGGGCTCGACCCATATCCGCAGCCATGTCGATGTCGACACCGAGCATGGCCTATGGGGTGTCGAGGGCGTGATGCGCACCCGCGACGAGTATCGCGACATCGTCGACATCGAGCTCGTCGCCTTCCCGCAATCGGGGCTGCTGCGCCGGCCGGGCACGCTGGAGCTGATGGACCAGGCGATGAAGGCCGGTTGCGAGATCGTCGGCGGGCTCGACCCTTGCGCCATCGACCGCGATCCCAAGGGCCATCTCGATGCCGTTTTCGCGCTCTGCCAAAAATATGGCAAGCCGCTCGACATCCACCTGCACGAGCCCGGCGAAATGGGGCTGTTCTCCTTCGACCTGATCGTCGAGCGGACGCGTGCGCTTGGCATGAAAGGCAAGGTCACGGTCAGCCACGCCTTCTGCCTCGGTGTCGATGCAGCGCTGGTCGATCCGCTGATCGCGCAGCTCGCCGAGCTCGACATCGCCATCATGACGACGGCGCCCGCCAGCCGCCCGGCTCCGCCGGTGCGCAAGCTGATCGAAGCCGGTGTGCGCGTCTGCTCCGGCAATGACGGCATCCGCGACACCTGGGGGCCCTATGGCAACGCCGACATGCTGGAGCGCGCCATGTTCGTTGGCCTGCGCAACAATTTCCGCCGCGACGACGAACTCAGGATGGCGCTCGATGTCTGCACCAGCGAGGGCGCCAAGGTGATGGAGATCGAAGGCTACGGGCTGACTGAGGGCAGCACTGCCGATGTCGTGATCCTGCCGGGCGAGACGGTCGCGGAGGCGATCGTCACCCGCTCTTCCAAGCGTCGCGTCGTCAAGCGCGGCAAGGTCGTCGCGCGCGATGGCGTCTCGATCAGGACCGCGCCGTGAGCTTGCGCGCCGACAGACGCCCGGAAGGGCGCATCCTGCTCACCGCGCGCTGGCTCGTCGGTCACGCGCAGGGGCGCCATCGCCTCTATGAGAACGGCGAGATCGTCTTCGAGGATGGCGAAGTCGTCTTCACCGGCCATGGTTTTCCCGGCGAGGTCGCGCGCCGCATCGACTACGGCAATGCGCTGATCGGGCCGGGCTTCGTCGATTGCGATGCGCTCTCGGACCTCGACACCACGATCCTGGCCTATGACAATCAGCCGGCCTGGAAGAAGGGCCGCGTCTGGCCGCGCTCCTATCTCGAAGCCGGCCCCTACGAGATGTATTCGCGCGAGGAGCTTGCCTTCCAGAAGAAGCACGCCTTCGCCACGCTGATCCGCAACGGCATCACCACCGCGCTGCCGATCGCCTCGTTGTTCTACCGCGCTTGGGGCGAGACGCCCGAGGAATTCCAGGATGCGGCGGAAGCGGCTGCCGGGCTTGGCCTGCGCGCCTATCTCGGCCCGGCCTATCGCACCGGCAATCAATTGGTCGAGGCCGATGGCCGCATCAGCACGCATTACGACGAGCCGCGCGGCCTGGCCGAGCTCGATGCCGCGATCGAGTTCTGCGAACGCAACGAAGGCGCGGCCGGCGGGCTGATCCGCACCATGCTGGCGCCGGATCGAATCGAGACGTCGACAGCCGAATTGCTGCGTCGCACGGCTGCTGCCGGGCGCGCCTTGAAGGTGCCGGTGCGCCTGCATTGCTGCCAGTCGAAGATCGAGTACGACCTCGTTCTGGCCCAGCATGGCATGAGTCCGCCGGAATGGCTGCAGAGCCTCGGCTTCCTCGACGAGCGTTCGCTCTTGCCGCACGGCACCTATGTCTCGGGCAGCCGCCATGTCGACCGCACCGGCCGCGACCTCGAGATCATTCGCGATGCCGGCGCCACGATCGTGCATTGCCCGCTGGTCTCGGGCCGGCACGGCAACGCCATCGATCATTTCGGCCGCTATCGCGAGATGGGCGTGAGGCTCGCCATGGGCACGGATACGAGCCCGCCCGACATGATCATGAACCTGCAGGTCGGCATGATCCTGGCTCGCACCATGGCCGGCAGCGTCCATGCAGTGCGCAGCGAGGATTATTACGACGCGGCCACCATCGGCGGGGCCGATGCGCTGGGCCGCCCCGATCTCGGCCGGCTCCAGCCGGGCGCGCGCGCCGACATCACCGTCTTCGATTTCGACCGCCCACATCTCGGCCAGGTCATCGACCCCATCCAGACCATGCTGCTCGCCGGTCATGGCCGCGATTTCGCGACGGTGATCATCGACGGACGCTTCGTGATGGAGGAGCGCGTGATCCCGGGCAGCAATGAGGCGGCGGACAAGCTCCGTGCTCAGAAGCAGTTCGAAGGCGTGATGGCGCGCTATCCGCAACGCACCCATGGTCACCCGCCTGTGAGCGAGATCTTCTCCTCGAGCTATCCGGTCGAACGTGCGGGAGGGACAACATGAGCGCCGTCGCTCCGCCGCTGCTTTCGGTACGCGATCTCCGCATCGTCTTCGATGGCCGTCATGGCCCGTTGACGGCGCTCGATGGCGTCTCCTTCGACATCGCGCCCGGCGAGATCCTCGGCGTGGTCGGCGAATCCGGCGCCGGCAAATCCTTGACCGGAACGGCGGTGATCGGCCTGCTCGATCCGCCGGGACGGATCAGCGGCGGCTCGATCCATCTCGACGGGCTGCGCATCGACAATCTCCCGCCCGAGCCGATGCGCAAGCTGCGTGGCCGCCAGATCGGCGCGATCTTCCAGGATCCGCTGACCTCGCTGCATCCCCTGCTGACCGTCGGCGACCAGCTCGTCGAGACGATCCTGACGCATCTCCCGGTCGGCAAGGCGCAGGCGCGCAAGCGCGCACTCGATCTCCTGAAGGAAGTCGGCATCCCAGCGGCAGAGACGCGCATCGACCAGTATCCGCACCAGTTTTCCGGCGGCATGCGCCAGCGCGTCGTGATCGCACTCGCGCTTTGCGCCGAGCCGAAGCTGATCATTGCCGACGAGCCGACCACGGCGCTCGACGTCTCGATCCAGGCGCAGATCACCACGCTGCTGAAGCGCCTCTGCCGCGAGCACGGCACGGCGATCATGCTGGTGACGCATGATATGGGGGTCATTGCCGAGACGGCTGATCGGGTTGCCGTGATGTATGCTGGGCGCATCGTCGAGATCGGCCCGGTCGCGGAGGTCACGCGCCGGCCGCATCACCCCTATACCGCCGGTCTGATGGCCTCGATCCCGAGTGTCCACACCCGCAATGCCGTCCTCAACCAGATCGACGGCGCGATGCCGCGTCTGAACGCCATTCCCGAAGGCTGCTCCTTCAATCCCCGCTGCGGGTTCGCAACCGGGTTCTGCCGCGAGCATAAGCCCGGCCTGCCGGTCTCGGCCCATGCCGCCGCCTGTCATTTCCCGCTGATGGAGCCGGCGCATGCGTGAGAGCGGCCCCATCCTCACCGTCTCCAACGCCTCTTGCCGCTTCGATGTCTCGGCGCCGGCTTTGTCGCGCCTGCTGACGCGCGAGCCGCGCCGTATCCTGCGCGCGGTCGAGACCGTCTCCTTCACCGTCGAGCGCGGCACGACCTTCAGCATCGTCGGTGAATCCGGTTGCGGGAAATCGACGCTGGCGCGCATGGTGGTGGGCCTGCAGCGGCCGACCGAAGGTGCGCTGCATTTCTCCGACATCGCCCGCATCGACGGCACGATCGGCCCGCCGCGGGTGCAGATGATTTTTCAGGACCCTTACGCTTCGTTGAACCCGCGCTGGCGTGTCGGCGACATCATCGCCGAGCCGATCCGTGAATTGAAGCTGCGCCAGGACGAGGCGGCGATCACGCAGCGCGTCGGCGACCTCCTGGAGATCGTCGGCTTGTCGCGTACCGATGCTTCCCGCTATCCGCATGCCTTCTCCGGCGGCCAGCGCCAGCGCATCTCGATTGCGCGCGCGCTCGCGACCGAGGCCGATTTCCTGGTCTGCGACGAACCGACCTCGGCGCTCGACGTCTCCGTGCAGGCGCAGATCCTCAACCTGATGGTCCGGCTCCAGAAGGAGTTCGGGCTGACCTATCTCTTCATCAGCCACAATCTCTCGGTTGTGCGGCACATGTCGGATCAGCTCGCGATCATGTATCTCGGCCGCTTCGTCGAGACGGGGCCGGCAGACGAGGTCTTCGGCAACCCGCGCCACCCCTATACGCGTTTGCTGCTCGAGACGATTCCCGATGTCGAGAAGCCCAATCGCGCGCGCCGGCCGATGTCGGGCGAGGTGCCGAGCCCGATCGCGCCGCCGCCCGGCTGCGCCTTCCATCCGCGCTGCGCCATGGCGGCCGATATCTGCCGGGTCGAACGGCCCCCTTTGCGCGCTGTGGCGGCTGGCGCGCTGGCTTGCCATTTCGGCTGATTGCGACGGCTCGAGGCGACACTCATAGCCGAGATGCGCGCCAGGCGGCTGCGCGAGCCCCAGGATATCGTGTAGTCCGTTGTCTGGCGGTGCGGCATCCTGCGCGGCATTCGCGCAAGGCTCCGTCACGATGAAGAACGGCTCTGTCACGATAAAGGACGCCGCCATGTCATTTCGCCCCGATATCGGCACGATGCCGGACGAGTTGCGCGAGCGTCTGGCGCCCGGTGGCGTGCTGCGCGCCGGCATCAACCTGTCGAATTTCCTGCTGGTGTCGAGCCGCACGCCGGATGGCGGCCCCGCCGGCGTCTCCCCCGACATGGCTCGTGCGCTCGCCGATATTCTTGGCGTCGCGTTGCGCTATGTGACCTATGAATCGCCGGGCCTGCTGGCCGATGCTGCGGGGCGCGATGAATGGGATATCGGCCTGATCGGGGCCGAGCCGCAGCGCGCGGAGGTGATCAGCTTCACGCCGGCCTATGCCGCGATCGAGGCGACCTATCTCGTGCCAGCGCAATCGCGTTTCCAGAGTCCGGCCGAGGTCGATGCGGCAGGCGTCCGGATCGCCGTCACCGGCCGCACCGCCTATGGCCTCTGGCTCGACCGCAACATCGTCCATGCCGAGTTAGTGCGCTCGACGACGATGGACGAGGCATTGGCGGATTTCAGCGACAAGAAGCTCGATGCGCTCGCGGGCTTGCGGCCGCGGCTCAACAGCGATGTGGCGCGGACACCTGGTACACGCATCCTCGACGGCCGGTTCATGGCGGTTCAGCAGGCGATCGGCGTCCCGAAGGCGACGGGCGATGCGGTCGCCTACCTCACGAAATTCGTCGAGGCGGCCAGAAGCTCGGGCCTCATTGCCGACCTCATCCGCAAGCACGGCGTCGAAGGTCTCAGCGTCGCCTGAGCCCTGGCGCATCCGCCTTCAACCTGAAGCGCAAGCCACTTCCATGAGAAAGCCACGTCCATGAAGATGTCCGAGATCGCCTTTTCCACGGTCGACTGGTCGCAGGTCGAGCCGACCCGCCACGCCGGCGAGGAGGGCGAGGCGACCTGGCGCACGCGCTTCTTCGGGCCGCAGGACAATCAGATCCGCGTCCGTATCGTCGAATATTCGCCGGGCTATGTCGCCGACCATTGGTGCAGCAAGGGCCACGTCATCCTCTGCCTCGAAGGCGAGCTGGAGACGACGCTGGAGGATGGCCGCGTCTCGGTGCTGACGCCGGGCATGAGCTATCAGGTCGCCGACGGCGCCGAAGCGCATCGCTCGCGCACGACGAAGGGTGCCAAGCTCTTCATCGTTGACTGACAGCGCTCAGCGGCTGTTTGGAAACCTCCCGAGCCCTCATCCCGAGGAGCGCTCCGCAGGATGAGGGCTGGAGTTTCCATACGGGCTCTCAGCGCTCGGCCAGGATGCGCGCATTGGCCCGCACCGAGGCTTCGCTGACGCGGATGCCGAGCCCCGGCCCGTCCGGCACCACGACATGTCCGTTGCGGTTGGCGACGCGCTCCTCCAGCACGTCCTCGGTCAAGACATGGTGGGGCATGTAGAACTCGCAGCCGAGCGAGATGCCGGGCGTCGCGGCGATGAGCTGCGTGCCGGCGGCAAGCCCGATGCCGCCCTCCCAGAGCGTGCCGCCATAGCCCGGCAGCCCGGCCTGATCGGCGATCGCCATGATGGCCTGCGCCTTGAGGAGGCCGCCCGCCTTCATCAGCTTGACCGAGATTGCATTCGCGGCCTTGAGGCGGATCACCTCGTTGAGATCGCGGGCGTCGAAACAGCTTTCATCGGCCAGGATCGGCGTGTCCAGCGCCACCACGAAGGCGGCCATCGCGTCGAGATTGTCGCGCGGAACCGGCTGCTCGATGAAGGTCGGCGCGAACGCGTCGACATCGCGCAGAATCTTGATCGCGCCGAAAGGCTGCAGCGCCTGATTATAGTCGAGCCGGAGGTCGATCGCGTCGCCGAATTCGGAGCGCATCGCTTCGAGATGGGCGAGATCCTCCTTATGCGGCTTCACGCCGGTCTTGACCTTGTAGATCACGTTGCCGGCCGGGACCATGGCGCGCATCCGCTCGAGATCGGCGGCAAAATCCGGATCGGCGATCGAGAAGGAGAGCGGGATCGTGTCGCGCACCCGCCCGCCGAGCAGGTCGGCGACCGAAAGGCCCGACGCCTTGCCGACGATGTCCAGGAGCGCCATCTCGATCGCGACCTTGGCCTCGGCATGGCCAACCAGCGCGCGGTCGAGCAGGGCCATCGTCTCGCGCACGCGCTTGACGGGGCGGCCCATCAGCACCGGGCGCAGATAGACGTCGATCGCCGCCAGCGCAGCTTCCGCCGTGCCTGTGAAGACCTCCCAGGGGGCGGCTTCGCCCCAGCCCACCACGCCGTCGCTTGCGGTCAACTCGACGAGGACGCGCTTGACCGTGCCCTTGACGTTCCCGACGCCCTGGAGCCGGGCCATCTTGATCGGGCTTTCGATGAAAAAGAGCCTGATCCTTTCGAGGACCGCTCCGCTCTTGTCGACGACGGCCTGGTTGATGATGTCCTGGCTCATGCGAGCCCTCCATTGACGTGTATGATCTGGCCGGTGACGTAGGACGCAGCCGGCGAGGCGAGGAAGGCGATCATGGCCGCGACCTCCTCGGGCAGGCCGCGCCGCCCGAGTGGAATGATCGCTTCCATGCGGGCGATCGCCTCGAGGCTTAGCTTGCTGCCTCGGCCTTCGTCCTTGCGGATCAGCCCGGGCGCAACGGCGTTGACGGTGATGGCATCAGTGGCGAGTTCATGCGCCATCAGCTTCACCACCGTCTCCAGCGCGGCGCGGCTCACAGCGGTTGCGGCGAAGGGCTGGAGATCGGTGCGCAGGGCGTGAGCGACGAAGGACGAGGTGGCGACGATCCGGCCGCTGCCGCTGGCTTTCAGCAGCGGGCGCGCCGCGCGGGCCATGCGCATGAGGGCGGCGACGGATTCGTCCATGGCTTGCCCGATCTCGCTCTCGGGCAGATCCATGATGCCGGCTCTGCGGGCATGGCCGGCGACCGCGACCAGCCCGTCGAGTCTCCCAAAGCCATCGGCTGCCAGCGTCACGATCTGGTCGCAGGTCGTCTTCGCCGCCATGTCGCCAAGGATGGTCTCGACCTTGGCTCCGGCCGTGCGAGCCGTCTCGGCAACTGCGTCGAGCCCGGTGCGATTGCTGCCGGTATGTATGATGAGGCCGATACCGGGTCCGGCGAGCAATTGCGCGGTCGCCCGGCCGATTCCGCTCGCCGCACCGGTGACGAGATAGACACGATCGAGGCCGGGCATCACAGCGCCTTTTCAGCCGGGGCTTGAGCTGCGCCGCCGCGATGGAAATGGCCAAGGAAGGCCTGTGTCGCCGGCTCGCGCGGCGCGTCGATCACTTGCCGTGCCGGTCCTTCCTCGACGACCACGCCGTCGCGCATGAAGATGACGCGGTCTGCGACCTCGCGGGCGAAGGCGATCTCATGGGTGACGATCACCATCGTCATGCCTTCCGAGGCCAGCTTCTGCATCACGCCCAGGACCTCGCCGACGAGCTCGGGGTCGAGCGCCGAGGTCGCCTCGTCGAACAGCATCACCTCCGGCTCCATGGCGAGTGCGCGGGCAATGGCGACGCGCTGCTTCTGCCCACCCGACAGGCGGCTGGGATATTCGTCGACCTTGTCGGCGAGCCCGACCTTGGCGAGCAATGCCAGCGCCTGCTCGCGCGCCTGTGCCTTGGGCTTCCCACGGACGGTGATCGGCGCTTCCATGACGTTGCCGAGCGCCGTCATATGCGGAAACAGGTTGAAGTGCTGGAACACCATGCCGGTGTTGGTGCGGAAGCGGGCGAGTTCCTTCGTCTTCGGCGGCTTGCTGCCGACACCGAAGGCGAAGCTGTCCTCTCCGACCCGAACGCGTCCGCCATCGGGTGTCACCAGCAGGTTGATGCAGCGCAGCAGGGTCGATTTGCCGGAGCCGGAGGGGCCGATCAGCGCGACCACGCTCCCGGCCGCGACCTTCAGGTTGATGTCCTTGAGGACGACGAGCTCGCCGAATTGCTTGCGCAGCGCGGCGACCTCGATCTTGGGTGTCTCGATCTTGGGCGTCTCGATCGTGGATGTGGTGTCCATCGCCTGGCCTCAATCGCTCGTGGACAGCTTCTTCTCGCCCTGGCGCACAATGATCGTGAGCGGGAAGAGAAGCACGAAATAGGCGATCGCCACGGCGCTGTAGACCTCAAGCGGCCGGTAGCTGTCATGCGCCGCGATCTGGCCCTGATAGAGCAGGTCCGGCACGGCCAGCACCGAGACCAGCGAGGTGTTCTTGAACTGGATGATCGACTGGTTCATCAGCGGCGGGATCATACGCTTCAGCGCCTGCGGCAGGATGATCCGGCGCATCGACTGGAACGGGGTCATGCCGAGCGCGGCGGCCGCTTCCGGCTGGCCGGGGTCGATCGAGACGATGCCGCCGCGGATGATCTCGGCATAGAAGGAGCCGCCATAAAGCGAGAGCGCCAGGATCGAGGCCGTGACGGCCGAGATCTCGATGCCGCTCAGGATCGGCAGGGCGTAGTAGAACCAGACGAGTTGCACCAGCACGGGCGTGCAGCGGAAGACCTCGATATAGGCGAGCGCGAGCCAGCGCAGCGGGGCGAAGGGCGAGAGTTTCGCGAGCGCTCCGACAAGCCCGATGAGCAGCCCGAGCACGACGATGGCCACGGTGAAGCCGACCGTGACCCACAAGCCGTTCAGGAACAGCCAGCGATAGCTCCAGAGCGAGCCGAAATCCCATTGATACATGGCGAGGTCCAGGAAGAACGATGACCGTGACGGCTGTCACGCTATCCGGAGAACCGCGCCGTCATCCCCGGCGACCGCAGCTCGATCCGGGATCCATGCCGGAGCCTCGGCGGAATGGGCTCAGGCATGGGTCCCGGGTCTTCGCTTCGCTACGCCCGGGACGACGCTTCGGTTCGGTTGGATGCCTTGCCAGGCAAGGCCGAGCGCTCCGCCTTCAGAGCTGGACGCCGGCGGGCATGTCGGCTTCGGTGACGCCGACCGACTCCATGTTCTTGATGATCACGCTGCGGATCAGGCCGAGCCCGCGATTGAACTCGAGCCAGGTGTTGACATATTTGGGCCAGGTCTGGTCGGCCTCGCGGCGGAAGCCGGCATTCGAGGTCGTGGCGAAGACCGGGGTCGGCACCACGAGCTCGCCGAGCGCCGGGTTCTTCTTGAGCATGGTCAGCGACAGCATCATCACGATGCATTGCGCGTCGGCGCGGCCGGTCATGATGGCAGCGGCGGCGTCGTCGACGCTCTTGAAGCGCGAGATCTGCGCCTTCGAGCAGAGCCGTGTCGCGACCTGGTCCTGAGAGGAGCCGGCATCGACCGTGATCTTGAGGGCGGGGTTGTTGAAATCGTCCCAGGTCTTCTTGCCCAGGCCCTTCTTGGTGATCATCGTGAAGGCGTTGTTGAACACCGGCACCGAGAAATCGACCACCAGCGCGCGCTTGGGCGTCGGGTTGAGGCCGAAGAAGATGTCGATCTTGTTCGCCTGCAGGTCGAGGACGGAATTGCCCCAGGTCGTCTCGAGGATCTCGAGCTCGACTTCGAGCTCCTCGGCCAGCGCCTTCGACAGGTCGATATAGAAGCCGCCCCACTGACCGGTCACGATGTCCTTGTTGTAATAGGGGGCCGCTCCCGCCACCGCGCCGATACGCAGCTTCTTGGTCCGGCGGATGCGTTCGAAGGCGGTCTCGCCTCCGGCCGCCGGCGCCTGGGCCGCAGCTGGCGAGACGATGCCGGCAGCCGCTATCCCGACGGCCGCGGCGCCGATGGCGGTGGCGATATCCCTGCGCGAAACCATGGTGATCCCCTCACTCTGATGACCGGCCAGCCGGGGCGCGATCGACATCTCGTCGTCTTTACTCTGCCGGAAGATCGCCACGATCAAGCGCCTTCTGCGTGCATGGCACCGCAGATATGCGCGCTTCCGTGACGAATTGGCCGGGCAAGATGCGATCCGTGCAGCTTTGCCGGCAAGGGCGGCGGCTCGGATGCAGAAGGCAATGACTGCTTCTGATTTGTGCGAATGCCCAATCGTTCGGCGGTCTGCCGGTTTTTCTGGACAATGCACCCGCGAAAATCGCGACGCCGCTGGCGAGCATGCACCGCTGCGATGGCTGGTCGGCGTTTGGCACGCCCCTTGTAGGGCGCATGCCCAACCAGGAGGCAGGATTGCGCGGTTCCGATCTCGAACTCGTTCAGGTCACCAAGCGCTATGGCGCAACGGTTGCCGTCGACGCGATCAATCTGCGCGTCAAGGCCGGCACCTATTGCTGCCTGCTCGGCCCCTCCGGTTGCGGCAAATCCTCGACCTTGCGGATGATCGCCGGCCATGAGGCGGTGAGCGAAGGCGACATCATCCTGGGCCCGACCAATGTCACCGATCTGCCGCCGGCCAGGCGCGGCACGGCGATGATGTTCCAGAGCTATGCGCTGTTCCCGCATCTCTCCTGCGTCGACAATGTCGCCTTCTCCTTGAAGATGCGTGGCGTCGCGAAGGCAGAGCGCCGAGCGGAGGCGATGCGCCTGCTCGAACTCGTCGCGATGGAGCGCTATGCCGAGCGCCTGCCGGCGCAGCTCTCCGGCGGCCAGCAGCAGCGCGTCGCGCTCGCCCGCGCCCTGATCACCAAGCCGCAGATCCTGCTGCTCGACGAGCCGCTTTCGGCGCTCGATCCGTTCCTGCGCATCAAGATGCGGGCCGAACTGAAGAAGCTGCAGAAGGAGCTCGGCATCACCTTCATCCACGTCACCCATGGCGAGGACGAGGCGATGGCGCTGGCCGATCTGATGGTGGTGATGAACCAGGGCCTGATCGAGCAGGCGGGCACGCCGCGCGCGGTCTTCAATGCGCCGGCGACCGCCTTCATCGCCCGTTTCATCGGCGGCCACAACATCGTCTCCGATGCCGCCGGCGCGATTGCGGTCCGCACCGACAAGCTGCGCCTGACCAAGGCCGTGAACGGTGCGGCCCGTACCGCCGTGGTCAGCGATGTCGAATATCAGGGCTCCTATGTCCAGATCGGACTGGCGGCGGATTTCGCCACGGAATTGACCGCCAATCTGAGCGAAGCCGCCTTCGACGCCGAGCCGTTCAATCCCGGCGATACCGTCGCCGTGAGCTGGCGCGAGGCCGACATCCACCGGCTTGGCGCCGCCACCTGACAACATGACCGACCAGCAAGATCGATGAGCAAGATCGATGAGGAGGAGAGAGTGATGGGTAAGGCGAAGGATATGAAAGGCGTCTCGCGGCGCACGCTGCTGAAGGGCGCTGGCGCTGCCGCTGGCGTTGCCGCCGGTTCAGGCGCGATCACCGGCTTCCCTGCGGTCTGGTCGCAGGAGCCTAAGGTGCTGCGCTATCTCGGTACGGCCGTGAACCAGGCCGACGACATCACCAAGAAGGTCAAGGCTGATACCGGCATCACCATCGAATACATCTCGGCGACGACCGACGACGTGACCAAGCGCGTCATCACCCAGCCGAATTCCTTCGACGTGCTCGACACCGAATATTTCAGCCTGAAGAAGCTCGTGCCGTCGGGCAACATCCTCGGCATGGACGCCCGCAAGATCAAGGAGTTCGACAACATCACGCCGGTCTTCACCAAGGGGCAATTGCCCAATGGCAAGGTCATCGGCGACCAGGGCACCGCGCCCAAGAAGGTGATGTTCGTCGAGGGCGCGAACTCGACCAAATTCGCGTCTGGCGTCACGCAATGGGTGACGCTGATCCCGACCGTCTACAACGCCGACACGCTCGGCATCCGCCCCGATCTGATCAAGCGCCCGATCGAGAGCTGGAAGGAACTGCTGAACCCGGAATTCAAGGGCAAGGCCTCGATCCTCAATATCCCCTCGATCGGCATCATGGATGCGGCGATGGTGGTCGAGGCGGCCGGGCTCTACAAATATCCCGACAAGGGCAATATGACCCGCGCCGAGATCGACCTCACCATGAAGGTCCTGACCGAGGCGAAGAAGAGCGGCCAGTTCCGCGCCTTCTGGAAGGACTTCAACGAGAGCGTCAACCTGATGGCCTCGGGCGAGACAGTGATCCAGTCGATGTGGTCGCCGGCCGTCACGGCGGTGCGCACCAAGGGTATCGCCTGCACCTTCCAGCCGCTGAAGGAGGGCTATCGCTCCTGGGCCTCGGGCTTCTGCCTGTCGAAATCGGTCACGGGCCGCAAGGCCGAGCTCGCCTATGAGTTCGTCAACTGGTTCCTGTCCGGCTGGGCCGGCGCCTATCTCAACCGGCAGGGCTATTATTCCGCCGTTCTCTCCACCGCCAAGGCCAATATGGAGCCCTATGAATGGGCCTATTGGATGGAGGGCAAGGCTGCCGAGAAGGACATCAAGGCGCCCGACGGCTCGCTATTGGAAAAGGCCGGCGCCACGCGCGACGGCGGCTCTTATGACGACCGCATGGGCAATGTCGCCTGCTGGAACGCGGTGATGGACGAGAACGACTATATGGTCCGCAAATGGAACGAGTTCATCGCGGCGTGATGTGAACGCGCCTCTGCACATCATCGATCGATTGACGACACCCGCGCCGTCATCCTGGACAAGCCGCGCAGCGGCGCAGATCCGGGATCCATCGTAGAGCGCCTGAGCCCTACGATGGATCCCGGGACGACCTGTGGTCGCCCAGGATGACGGCGCGGTTTGACGATAGATGTTAGGCCCTGAACGGACCGAAAAGCCCCACCCATGCCAGCGACGAAAACCGCCTACGCGCCGCCGGCCTGGCTCCAGGCCTTGCCTTTCGCCGGCGTCTTCGCGCTGTTCTTCGTCATTCCCTTGCTCTTCGTCGTGATGGTCTCGTTCTGGGACTACAACGATTACTCGATCATCCCGAGCTTCACGACGCGCTCCTATGTCGAGACCTTCGAGGGCTGCTACGACCAGCTGCCGGAGCTCTGCACCATCCTGAAAACCTATCTCTCGACGGTGAAGTTCTGCCTGATCGTCTGGGCGATCACGCTGGTGATCGGCTTCACCATCGCCTATTTTCTCGCCTTCCACGTCCAGTCCGTGACGATGCAGATGACGCTCGCGCTCATCTGCACGATTCCCTTCTGGACCTCGAACGTCATCCGGATGATCTCCTGGGTGCCGCTGCTGGGCCGCAACGGGCTGGTCAACAGCGCGCTGATGAAGGCGGGCCTGATCAATCAGCCGATCGAGTGGCTCCTGTTTTCACAATTCTCGGTGGTGCTCGCCTTCGTGCACCTGTTCACCTTCTTCATGGTGATCCCGATCTTCAATTCGATGGCGCGCATCGACAAGCGCCTGCTCGAGGCTGCCTATGATGCCGGCGCCAGCGGCTGGCAGACGCTCTGGAACGTGGTCATTCCGCTGGCCAAGCCCGGCATCGTCATCGGCTCGATCTTCGTCGTCACCATCGTGATGGGTGATTTCATCACGGTCGGCGTGATGGGCGGACAGCAGATCGCCTCGGCCGGCAAGATCATCGAGACGCGGCTGAATGCGCTGCAATTCCCGCCGGCGGCTGCCAATGCGGTGATCCTGCTCGCGATCACGCTCCTGATCATCACGGCGCTGAACCGCTTCGTCGATATCCGCAAGGAGCTGTGAACGTGACGATGTCACTCGGAAACACTGCGTCATCCTGGGCGAGCGAAGCTCGTCCCGGGATCCATCATAGAGCACTGACGGCGCTCTATAATGGATCCCGGAGCTGCGCTGCTTCGCAGCTTGTCCAGGATGACGCCGCGTTTCCGCACAAGATCGTCGAGCTCTAGCCATGCGCGAGGGCCGTCCCGCTTCCTTCTACTGGCTCGCCGCCTTCTTCGGGCTGTTCGTGCTGTTCCTCTACGGGCCGATGATCGCGATCTTCGCGCTCTCTTTCCAAGGGCCGACCGGCGGCATGACCTTTCCGATGAACGGGGTCTCGCTGCACTGGTTCGGCAAGCTCTGGAGCGGCGGCGGCATCGTCGACATCAAATCGGCATTCTGGCGCTCGCTCCAGCTCGGTTTGACGGTGATGCTGATCACCATGGTCTTCTCGGTTCTGGCGGGGCTTGCCTTCCGCAAGCGCTTCAAGGGCCAGAACCTGCTGTTCTACGTCACCATCGCCAGCCTGATCGTGCCCTCGATCGTGACATCGCTCGGCATTGCCCTGCAATTTCGCCTCTTCGACGAGGCGGTGAAGGCCTATGCGCCGGGCTTCATCGCCGAAAGCTACACCACCGCCATGGACATCTTCACCTCCGGCCTCGGCGCGCATCTGACCTGGGCCTTGCCCTTCGGCCTGCTGATCATGTTCGCGATCTTCAACCGCTTCGACGGCCGGCTGGAGGAAGCGGCGCGCGATCTCGGTGCTACGCCCTGGCAGAGCTTCCGACATGTCATCCTGCCGGTGATCCTGCCCTCGCTGATCGGCGTCGGGCTCTTCGGTTTCACCTTGTCCTGGGACGAAATCGCGCGCTCCTCGCAGGCGATCGGCGAGAAGAACACGCTGCCGCTCGAACTCCAGGCGCTGACCTCGACCGTGACGACGCCGGAGATCTATGCGCTCGGCACCGTCACGACCGGCGTGTCTTTCCTGGTGATCGGCCTGGCGCTCGCTGCGATCCTGAGCCTGCGGGCGCGCCAGGCGCGGCGCGGCTCGGATGCCGGCAAGGGCATGGTCTAGCTGGTATCAATACCATCCAGGCCGTCATTGCGAGCGTAGCGAAGCAATCCAGGGGGACGTCGAGCTCTGCCGCCCCTGGATTGCTTCCTCGCTTCGCTCCTCGCAATGACGGTGTGGTTCAGGCTAAAATCACCCCCCAAGAGCATCGCTCTTGCGAAAAACCGGCACCCACTTTTACGCATCCTGCTCTAGGCTGGCGGGCGCGTTGTGAAGCCGAGCGCCGCCTCCAGGCGCGCGGCGATAGCGAGCAGATAGCCGTCCTCATGCCAGCGCCCGACGAGCTGCAGCCCGATCGGCAAACCGCCCTCGGAGAGACCGCAAGGCATTGACAGGGCCGGATGCCCCGTCAGGTTGAAGGGGAAGGTATAAGGATACCAGGCGCCGCGGATCGTGCCGGCGTCGCGCCCCGCGATCGCGATGCGGCCGAGCGGATCGAGACCGACCGGCAGGGCCGGAGCCGACAGCGTCGGTGAGGCGATGAGGTCGAAGCGGGACAGGATGTCCTGGATTTGCGAGAAGCAGTTCGTGCGCGCGAACTGCGCCTCGCAGAGATCGGCGGCGCTGTAGGCGCGCCCGGCCTCGATCGTGGCGATAAGCGTCGGGTCGAGTTTTTCGGGCGAGCGCGCCGCATGGCCACCCAAACGCGCCAGCAGCAGCGAGCGCAGCAGCACCAGGAAATGCGGTTCGAGCGAGACGAGATCGAGCTCGATCGGCTCGACGATCATGCCGAGCGCCTCGGCCTGCTTCATCGCGGCGAGAACGGAGTTCTCGACCTCCGGATCGAGAACATTGCCGCAGCGCAGCAGGAAGCCGATGCGCGGGCGCTCGGCCTCGCCCAGCACGCGGTGCGGCAGGGCTCCGACCTGGCCGTAAGGGTCGCGCCGGTCGGGCCCGACCAGCACCTCGAACATCAGCCGCGTATCCGCGACGTCGCGCGCCATCGGCCCGACATAGGAGTTGGCTCCGAACAGATCGGGCGCCTGCAGGTTCGGGATCGCGCCGAGCGTCGCCTTGAGCCCGACGACGCCGCAGCAGGCTGCCGGAATCCGGATCGAGCCGCCGCCATCGGAGCCGAGTGCCAGCGGGCCCATCCCGGCCGCGACCGCGACCGCCGCGCCGCCCGACGAACCGCCGCAGCTATGGGCATGGCTCCAGGGGTTGAGCGTGCGCCCGAAGAACGGTCCTTCGGTGAAGGGCTTGTGCCCGAATTCCGGTGTCGTCGTCTTGCCGATCAGGATCGCGCCCGCTGCCCGTGCCCGGGCGACCGCAACGGCATCGGAGGAGGGCAGCGTGTCGGCGAACAGGGCAGATCCCTGCGTGGTGGCGACGCCCTCCGTATTGGTCAGGTCCTTGACCGAGAAGGGAATGCCGTGGAGCGCGCCGAGCGGTGCGCCGTTCATGATCGCGGCCTCGGCCGCTTTCGCCTCGCTGCGCGCCCGCTTGGTGCAAACCGCCATGAAGGCGTTGAGCTCCCGGCGCTCCTCGATCCGGGCGAGCGCGGCCTCGACCGCGTCGACCGGGGACACCTCGCGCGCACGAATAGCGGCAGCGAGCTTGATGGCGGACAGGTCGGTGATGGCGGTCATGCTCGTGCTCCGTCAGATCATCCAGCGGCCGCCATCGATCAGCAGCGTCTGGCCGGTGACATAGCGGGCGTCCTCGCTGGCGAGGAATGCGACGCAGCCCGCGACATCCTCGGGCTCGGCGATGAAGCCGGCCGGCGTCGTCGCCTTGATCTTTTCGATCACGGCAGGCGTCAGCCGGTCATGGGCGCGGGTGCGGATCGCGCCTGGCGCCACCGCATTGACCGTGACGCGATGGGCCGCAAGTTCCCGCGCCAAGGCGCGGGTGAAACCGATGATGCCCATCTTGGCAGCGGCATAATCGGTCAGGCCGGCGTCGCCGACGAAGGCCGCATCGCTCGACATGTTGACAATCCGCCCGCCGCGCTCGCGCATCGCCGGCACGACGAGGCGCGACATCCGCATCGCGGTGAACAGCGAGACCTCCAGCACGAAGCGCCAGACCTCCTCATCCGATTCATGGAATTGGGCGGCGCGCTCGCGCCCGCTTTGGCCGACATTGTTGAACAGGATGTCGACCGGACCGAAGCTTGAGACAGCGCGCGCATGGAAGTCGGCGAGCACGGCAGCGTCGGTGCAGTCGCCCGCCACTGTGAGCAACTGTTCTGCGGGCACGTCCCTGAAGCTCTCCGCGAAACCCTCGCTTTCGCGGTCAATCACGGCGACGCGCGCGCCTTCGGCGAGGAAGCGCCGGGCGGTGGCCGCGCCGATGCCGTGGGCCGCGCCGGTGATCGCCACGACCTTGCCGGAAAAGCGGCCTGCGCTGGCGGTCATGAGCTGCTCCTCAATGACAAGATCTGTTCCTCAGTGAAAAGTGCGGCCGCCATCGACGGCGATCGCCGTGCCGGTGACGTAGGAGGATTCAGCTGAGGTCAGCCACAGGATCGCGGCGGCGATCTCATCGGGCGCGGCGATGCGCTGGAGCGCGTAGCGGGAGCGCACGGCCTCATAGGCCGCCTGCGGATCGGGCGATGTATCGATGCCGGAGCGGAAGAGTTCGGTCTCGACCGCGCCGGGGCAGACCGTGTTGACGCGGATACCGAATTCCGCCGCCTCCATGGCGAGCGCCTTGGACGCCATCTGCAAACCGGCTTTCGACGCGCAATAGGCGGTGCGGTGCTTCAATGGCGAGAGGCCGGCGCCCGACGAAACATTGACGATGGTGCCGCCACCAGCCGTCTTGAGATGAGGGTAAGCCGCCTGCATCACCAGCATCGGCCCGGTCAGGTTGACGGCGAGCACGCGGCTCCAGTCGGCGAGCGCCATCGCCTCGATATCCGCGACAAGATCGATGCCGGCGGCATTGACGATGCCGTCGAGCCCGCCGAGCGCGGCGGCGCTCTCAGCCACGGCAGCCGCTACGGAAGCCGGATCGACGACATCGGTCTTGGCCGGATGGAGCTGGCTGCGGTTGAAACGCCCGGCCAAAGCCGTCAGCGCTGCCTCATCCCGGTCGAGCGCCGCAACGCGCGCGCCTTCGCCGATGAAGCGCTCCGTCGTCGCAAGCCCGATGCCCTTGGCGGCGCCGGTGATCAGGATGCGCCGGCCCTTGAGCGCGCCGCTCATCGCCTGGCCTCCGCCCGCGCCGTCTCCAGACCGGGCCGCATATCGTCGACCATCTCGTCGCAGCGTCCGATCCAGACATCCTTATGCTTCAGCGCATGCTCGATCAGCCCTTCCAGCACCTTGATGCGCGAGGGCTGGCCGATCATTTCGGGATGCATGCCGATCATCATCATCCGGTCCTCGGCATAGAGCACATCGAACTCGCTCTTCCAGGCTTCGAGCAGCGCGGAAGGGGCCTGCATGGTGCGGCCGGGCAGCACGATCGAGTACTGGAAGAAGGGTGCGTCATCGAGCACCCAGCGGAAGGGCAGTTCGACGATCTTGGTCTCTTTGCCCTCGACCTCATGCAGATAGGGCGAGTCGTCGTCGAAGAAATTGGAGGAGTAGTCGAAGCCGTATTCGACCAGCATCGGCATGGTGATCGGGCTGATCTCGGCGGCGGGCGAGCGCCAGCCGCGCGGAGCTTTGCCGCTGATGCGCAGGATCGACTGAAATGCCTTCTCCATCTCCTCGCGCTCTTCGTCGGGCGTGAGGCTCAAAATCCATTTGTGGCTGTAGCTATGGTGGGCGAGCTCATGGCCGCGCTTCAGGATCTCCTCGATCAGCCCCTCGCGCTGGTCGATGATCAGCCCGGGCACGAAGAAGGTCGCCTTGACGCCGTAGCGGTCGAGCAGATCGAGCACGCGGCCCGTGCCGACCTTCCAGCCATAGGCGCCCTGCGACATCAGGATCGGGCGGTTGGCATAGGCCGGGTCGCGCCCGGTCCACATCGTCTCGGCGTCGAGATCGAAGGTCAGGAAGAGCGGGAAACCCTTGCTGGTGAGAGGCATGGTCTTTTCAACTCGTGTTCAGACGAAACGGTGGAAGCCGAAGCGGCGCTCGGCGATGAGCAGGATGATGCCGGTCGCGGCGATGAGCAGCGTCGAGACGGCGGCGACGCTCGGATCGATCCCCATCTCGACCGAGGAGAAGATCAGCACCGGCAGCGTCGTCTGGTTGGCGCTGATCAGGAAGATCGTCACCGGGACATTGTCGAGCGAGGTGATGAAGGCGAAGAGCGCGCCGGCGACGAGGCCCGGCAGGATCAGCGGCAAGGTCACGAGCCGGAAGGCCTCGAAGCCATTCGCGCCGAG
Organism: Allobosea sp. OK403; assembly: GCF_900113835.1. Classification (GTDB taxonomy): domain Bacteria; phylum Pseudomonadota; class Alphaproteobacteria; order Rhizobiales; family Beijerinckiaceae; genus Allobosea. The sequence continues at coordinate 174,095 of NZ_FOQV01000007.1, forward strand.
CACGCGCGCGGCCTCCTCGACGGCAAGGTCGAGGCCCGAAAGGCTCGCCAGTGCCGAGCGCACGATATAGGGCACGGTGATGACGACATGCGCCATCAGCAGGCCGAACAGGCTGCCGCGCAGGCCGGTCAGGCTGTAATATTGCAGCAGCGCGACGCCGATCACGACCGCCGGCAGGACGAGCGGGGCCATCAGCACGGAGGTGATCGCCTCCGATCCCGGCAGTGCCTTGCGGAACAGCGCATAGGCGGCCGCGACCCCGAGCACGAGCGAGATCGCCGTCGAGCCGCAAGCCAGGATCAGGCTCATCCGGATCGCCGAGAGATAGCTCGGGTCGCTCAGCACCTTGCCGAACCAGGCGAGCGTCAGCCCCCGTGGCGGGATGGTGAGATAGGAGGTCGTGCTGAAGGCGGCCAGCACGACGACGATCACCGGAATCTGCAGGAAGACGATGACGGCGAGGGCCGCCATGGTCACGGCCGAGCCCGGGCGATCGTCGCTGTCGCTCGCGCTCGTCATGCCATGCCCGCCCAGCGCTTGGTCAGCCGGCTCGACAGCCAGATCACGCCGATCGCCATCGCGGTCAGGGCGAAGGAGAGCGCCGAGCCGCTCGGCCAGTCGAGAAGCTGCATGTACTCGTCATAGATCAGCGTCGCCATGACCTTGTAGGTCGGCCCGCCCAGCATGCGCGGCGTCACCAAGGCGCTGATCGTCAGCACGAAGACCAGGATCGAGCCGGCGAGAATGCCCGGCGCCGAGAGCGGCAGCGTCACCGCGGCGAAGACGTGCAGGCGGCTGGAGCCCAGCGTCCCGGCGGCCGCCTCGACATCGCGTGGTACGTTGCGGATCGCCGCGACCAGCATCAGCACCATGAAGGGCAGGTAGATATGGGTCAGCCCGATCATCAATCCGGTCAGGTTGAACATTAGCTTCAACGGCGTGGCGATCAGCCCAAGCTGGATCAGCAGGTTGTTGACCAGCCCGCGATTGGACAGCAGCGCGATCCAGCCGAAGGAGCGCACCACCAGGTTGAGCATCATCGGGAAGATCACGAGCAGGATCAGCGGCACGCGCCAGCGCTCCGGCCCACGCGCGATCAGGAAGGCGAGGGGATAGCCGAGCAGCAGGCAAGCCAGCGTGACGAAGAGCCCGAGCCCCAGCGTGCGCCAGATCACCTCGCGATAGTAATCATCGGTGACGATGCGGGTGTAGTTCTCCAGTGTCCAGACGCCCGGCGCGATGCCCGTTCCTGGCGCATATTCGCGGAAGCTCGTCGGCAGCATCATCAGCACGGGCAGCAGGAAGAAGCCCGTCAGCACCAGCGCCAGCGGCGCCAGCAGCATCAGCCCGTGCCGGGGCGCGATCACGCGGCCGCTCCCTCTGAGGCCATCGCGAAGATGGAGCCTGCATCGATCACGAGCGACACCGGCGTGCCGGGATCGAGTGCCGAATCCGGGCCGCTGGATGAGGTTTCGGCGATCAGCTCGATGCCCTCAGTGAGCCTGACGACATATTGCACCCGCGCGCCGCTGAAGGAGCGCAGCGCGACCGTGCCGGCAAGCGCATCGGGCTCGGGCTGACCGCTGCGCAGCCGGATCGCCTCCTGGCGAATGACCACATCGACCTTGGCGCCCACGGCCGCGTCGATATGGGCCGCCTGCAGGATGAGACCAGTGCCCAGCCGCAGGCTGCCGCCCTGGCCGTCGCGCGTTGCGACCGTACCCTGGAGCCGGTTCGGCTTGCCGATGAAGCTCGCGACGAAGCCGGTGGCGGGCCGGTGATAGATGTCCTCCGGCGTTGCGAATTGCTGCATCACGCCCCTCGCCATCACGCAGACGCGGTCCGACATGGACAGCGCTTCGCCCTGGTCGTGGGTGACGAAGAGCGTGGTGATGCCAAGCCCGCGCTGCAGGCGCTTCAATTCGATCTGCATCTCGTCGCGCAATTGCGCGTCGAGATTGGAGAGCGGTTCGTCAAAGAGCAGCACGCGCGGCTGCGGCGCGATGGCGCGTGCGATCGCGACGCGCTGCTGCTGGCCGCCCGAGAGCTGGCGCGGAAAACGCTCGCCATAGGCGTCCAGCCTGACGCGGGCAAGCGCCTCCTTGACCCGCCGGCCGAGCTCTGCGCCGGAGACCTTGCGGCGGCGCAGGCCGAAAGCGACGTTCTCGAAGACGGTGAGATGAGGAAACAGCGCATAGGACTGGAAGACCAGCCCGAGGCCGCGCTTGTTGGGCGGCAGCGCCGTGACGTCGTCGGAGCCGATCAGGATGCGGCCGCGGCTTGGTGCCACGAGCCCTGCGACCATGCGCAGGATCGTCGTCTTGCCGCAGCCGGACGGTCCCAGCAGCGAGACGAATTCGCCCTCTGCAATGGTGAGCGAGACCTCCCTGACGACTTCGGCTTCGCCATAGGACTTGCCCAGCCGCTCGAAGCTCAGCGCGCTCACCGGCTGCTCTCCTCTGCCCGCGCCAAGCTCAGCGCGCCACCTCGCGCTGCCAGCGGCGCGTCCAGTTGGCGGAGTTCTTGGCGACGATTTCGGGATCGACGAACCAGGCCTTCTCCAGGCTCTCCCCATTGGGGACGATCTTCTGGAGCTTGTCGGAGAGCTTCACCTTGGTGTTGACCGCGCCGATATAGGCCCGCTCCGAGAAGCAGCCCTGGCCTTCGGCCGAAAGGATCTGGTCGAGGAATTTATGCGCCAGCTCCGATTTGGCCGTGCCCTTGGGGATGATCACGGCCGGCAGGATGCCGACGGCGCCCTCCTTGGGATAGGCGACGGCAAGCGACAGGCCCTTGTCGATGGCGACGCCGGCGCGGTCGGGATACCAGGGCGCGATTGCGATCTCCTCGCGCTCGAACAGCGAGAGCAACTGGTCGGCCTGGGTGTAGAGCACGGCCGAGCCCTTCGCGATCGGCTTGATCGCCTCGATGCCGGGATCGATGTTCTCCAGTGTGCCGCCCTTGAGCTTGTTCAGCGCCAGCAGGTAATGCAGGCCCGACGTGCCGCTGATATCGCCGATCGCGTACTTGCCTGTGTAGGCCGGGTCGGCGAGGTCGAGCCAGGAGGTCGGCGGCGTCTTGACCAGCTTTGGATTGTAGACGAGTGCGGTCGCGCTCACCATCGCGACGACATAGGCGTCGTCCTTGCCCCAGGCCGAGGCGATGACGTCGCCGGCGTTCTTGAGCTTCTTGCGGTCGATGATCTCGTTGAGCTTCTCGCCCTGGGTCTGGGCGGCCAGCGAGTTGTCGATATAGACGATGTCCATATCGGGCTTGCCGGCGGTCGCGCGGATCGCGGCGGCGAATTGCGATGAATTGCCGAGCTTGAGCGAGACGGTGGCCCCCGTCGCCTTCTCGAAGGCGGCGACATGGCAGGCCTTGACGTTGTCGGCGAAGGAGCCGCCGAAGGAGCCGACGACGAGCTCCTCAGCCTGGGCGGAGAGCGAGAAGCCGGCGCAGAGGATGGCGGTGGCGGTGGCGGTCGCGAAGCAGAACTTGTGGCGCATGGTTGCAGGTCCCCGTCTGTTGCGTGGCGCCAACCGCTGTTCCGCGGCTTCTCGGCGCGAAGAGCAAGGCCTTTCGCCCGCCATTCCAGGGAAGCATGGCATGCCTCAATTTATCTTTCAAGAAAGATAAATGAAAGATACTCTGGGCGCCTCAAGCCCTTGCGATCACCCTTGCGGCGCGGCGCATAGCATGGTCGGAAGGGCAGGATCAGGAGGATCAGCATGCGCAACGATGCCCAGCGACGCATCGAGACCGAAGAGCCGATTGCGCTCTGGGAGAACGATCGTGTCGGCGCTGGCATGCAGCGCTGGCGCCGCGAGTTCCCCGAGATCGACTGCTCGGGCAAGGCCGTGGTCGGCCGCCTCTTGCATCTGCACGAGGTCTTCCTGACGGCGGTCAACCGCACCCTGGGCAAGCACCGCCTGAAATATCCCGCCTTTGCCGTGCTCGCGACCTTGCGCGTCGAGGGAGCGCCCTATCGGATGTCGCCCAAGGCCCTGCTCGACTCGCTGATCCTGACCTCGGGTGGTCTGTCGAACCTGCTGCGCAAGCTGGAGAAGGCCGGCCATATCCGCCGCATGGCCGACGAGACCGATGGGCGCGGCGTCATCGTCGAATTGACTGAAGCCGGCCGCCGCCTGGTCGAGCCGGCCATGCGCGACCATGCCGAGACGGAGCGCAGATTGCTCAGCGCGCTCTCGGCGGAGGAGCAGAGCGCGACCGCCCGCGCGCTCGGACAGATGATGCTCGGCGCGCCATAGGGCGGTCGGTCGCGTCCTCTAGCCCGTCTTTGCGAACGAAGTGAAGCAATCCAGGGGGACTTGGGGCGCAGCCCTCTGGATTGCTTCGTCGCTACGCTCCTCGCAATGACGGCCAGGGTTCGAGTCTAGAGGACAGACGACATCCCGCCATCGACATAGATGATCTGGCCGTTGACGTAGTTCGAGGCGTCGGAAGCCAGGAAGACGGCGGTGCCGACGAGTTCTCCGGGCTTGCCCCAGCGCTTGGCCGGGGTGCGGCCCTTGACCCAGGCGTCGAAGCTCGGATTGTCGATCAGGGCCTGGTTCATGTCGGTGATCATGTAGCCGGGCCCGATCGCATTGGCCTGGATGCCGTGCTCGGCCCATTCCGCCGCCATGGCCCGCGTCAGCATCTTGATGCCGCCCTTGGCGACCGTGTAGGGCGCGACCGTGGCGCGGGCGAGCTCGCTGGTCAGCGAGCCGATATTGATGACCTTGCCGTGGCCGCGCGCGATCATGCGTTTGGCCGCCTCGCGCCCGATCATGAAGGCCGAGGTCAGGTTGGTGTCGATGACGCGCTGCCAGTCGGCCGTGGCGAGCTCGACCATCGGCTTGCGGAACTGGATGCCGGCATTGTTGACGAGGATGTCGACAGCGATGCCCGCTGCGTCGAAGGCCTCAAAAGCGCGCAGGATCTCGGCCTCGTCGGTGACGTTGAACGGGGCGGGTTCGGCCTGATGGCCGAGCGCACGGAATTCCGCCACGGTTTCCGCCACGCGGCCCGGATCCGTGCCGTTGATCAGGATGCGCGCGCCGGCGACGGCCAGCCCTTCCGCCATGGCGCGGCCGAGCCCGCGCGACGAGCCGGTGACGAGCGCGGTCTTGCCGCTGAGGTCGAAGAGGGGATTGCTCATTTGGGCACCCGTCAGAGGCTGGTGCGGCGGACGGTGAGGTCCGAGCGCTCGAAGACCGCTGGCAGGAGTTCGACACCGAGCCCCGGCCCTTCCATCGGCAGGACATAGCCGTCCTTGATCACCGGCATGGTGGTGACGAGCTCATTGTACCAGCCGGTATAGAAGGCGCGCACCGATTCCTGGATCAGCGTGTTGGGCTGGCTGAAGGAGGCGTGGATGGCGGCGATGAAGCCGACCGGGCCGATGCAGTCATGCGGCGCGAAGGGGCGGTGATAGGTTTCCGCCATCGCCGCGATCTTGCGCCCCTCGGTCAGGCCGCCGGTCCAGCACAGGTCGGCCATGACGATGTGCATGGCGTCGCGGTCGAGCATGTCCTTATAGGGGAAGCGCGAGCCCAGGGTCTCGCTGGCGCAGACCGAGACCGTCGTCGAGCGGGCGTATTCGGCCAGCGCCTGCGGCGAGTTCATCCGGATCGGATCCTCGTACCAGGTCGGGCTGTACTGCTCGAGCTCGCGGGCGATCTTGATCGCGGTCGGCAGGTTCCAGAGCGAGTGGAACTCGACCATGATCTCGATCTTGTCGCCGACGGCCTTGCGGATCTTCTCGAAGGGCTCGACTGCCTTACGCATCTGCGCGGGCGTGATGTAGAGGCCCTGGTTCTCGATCGCGGGCGGGTCGAACGGCCAGATCTTCATCGCCGTGATGCCGCTTTCCAGCAGGCTCTCGGCCACCGCATCGGCGCGGTTCATGAAACCGTCGAGGTCCTCATAGGGGCCGGAGGTTTCGCCGAGATTCCAGGTCGAGACCGGCTTGATGTTGTGCGAGCGGACATATTTGTAGCCGGCGCAGGTGTTGTAGATGCGCTGCTTGTCGCGGCAGAGGCCGCCGAGCATCTGGTGCACCGGCTGGCCGCAGACCTTGCCGAACACATCCCAGAGCGCGATGTCGACGGCCGAGGTTGCGCGGGATTCGACGCCGGTCGAGGCCTGCGCCATCGGCAGGTTCGACATCTCGCGATGCAGCGCCTCGATATGCAGCGGGTTCTTGCCGAGCAAGCGCATGGCGAGCGTGTCGTGCAGGTGGGATTCGACCGCGCCGGCGCCGTAGAAGGTCTCGCCGAGTCCGATCACGCCGGCATCGGTATGCACGCGCACCCACAGGACATTGGCGAACTCTTCCGTCCGCAGCGTTTCGATGGCGGTGATCTTCAAGGCCTGCCTCCCATGGCGGCTGGCGTTCTTCGCCGGCTTGCGCGCCGGGGAACGCCTTGGTTGATTGTCGTGTCGACCATAGCTCCGAGTGGAGGCATCAGGTCAAAGCAGGGCGACCATAGGAGCGCTTGTAAAATATCACAACATGTTTATGGTCGATGCCAAGATGGAGCCGCACTAATGAGCTCCACGGCGGAGGAGATGCAAATTGGCTAAGCGCGCAAGCCGGCCGGCCTTGATCGAGGTGGGAGAAGCGGGCGCTCCGCCGCGGCGCAACCGCGTCAATCTGTTCGAGCTGGCCTATCACCGCATCGAGGAATTGCTGGTGAAGTGCGAGCTCGCGCCCGGCCGCTTCCTCGCCATGCAGGATCTCCAGGACATGACCGGTTTCGGCCGGACGCCGGTCCATCATGCCGTGAACCGTCTCGCCGCCGACACGCTGATCATCATCCGCCCGCGTCACGGCCTGCAGATCGCGCCGATCGACCTCGCCCGCGAGCGCGTGCTTTTACATCTGCGCCGCGATATCGAGCGCTTCGTCATCAGGCTCGCCGCCGAACGCGCCGGACCCTCGCACCGCAACCAGATGCTGCATATGGAGCGGCTGCTGCGCGAGAAGCGCGATGGCTTGACGCTTGCCGAGTTCAATACGCTCGACCGCCGCATCGACCAGATGGTGCTGGCCGCCGCCGGCGAACCCTTTCTGGAGCATACGCTGCGGCCGCTCCACACCATCTTTCGCCGCATCGGCTTCATCCATCACAGCTATATGGCTGAGAGGACGAGTCTCGACGGCACGATCGACCACCATCTTGCCGTGCTCAACGCCGTCGCCACCAGGCATGTCGACCGCGCGGTCGCGGCCTCGGATGCGCTGATCGCCTTCGTCGACGGCATGTTCGACGAGATGGAGAGCCGTATCGACCCTTCTCTCCTGGATTGCAGCATCGAGCCCCTGCTCGGCGCCTGAACCGCAAGAAGCCCTGAAACACGACAAGTCCCTGAAACACGAAAAGTCCTGCCCGCCCATGCGCATCATCTTCCACGGCGAGAACGCCGCCTCCTTCAGCAGCGGTTTCGCTGAACTCGTCGGTCCGCAGGCCGATATCCGCATCCTGCCGGATGTTCTCGGCGTCGGCGCCGATCAGCGCGCTTATGCCGATGCCGATGTCATCATCGGCACGAAGTTCGGTGCGAGCCTGCCGGTTCCGTCGCGGTTGAGGCTCTTCCATGTGCCTGGCGCCGGCTATGACGCGGTCGATCTCGGCCTGCTCCCGGCCTCGGCGAGCGTCTGCAACTGCTTCGGCCATGAGCAGGCGATCGCCGAATATGTGATGAGCGCATTGCTTGCCCGCAGCATTCCGCTCGCGGATGCCGACCAGCGTCTGCGCCGGGGCGATTGGGCCTATTGGGCGGGCTCTCCCGAGCGGGTCCATGGCGAGATCGCCGGCAAGACCATCGGCCTGCTCGGCTTCGGCCATATCGGCAAGGCGATCGCAAGGCGCGCCAAGGCCTTCGAGATGAACGTCCATGTCGCCAACCGCAGCGCCGTGCCGGTTTCGGACATCGTCGATCGCGCCTTCACGCTCGACCGGCTCGACGCGTTCTGGGGCTCGGCCGACGCCATCATCGTCTCGGTGCCGTTGACTGAGGAGACCAAGGGCATCGTCGGGGCCGCGGCCTTCGCCGCGATGAAGCCTGACGCCGTGGTCGTCAATGTCGGGCGCGGCCCGACCATCGATGAGACGGCGCTGTTCGAGGCGCTCAAGGCCGGCCGGATCGGCGGCGCGATCATCGACACATGGTATCAGTATCCCGGCCCGGACCAGGCCGAAACCTTGCCGTCGAAACAACCTTTCCACGAGCTTTCAAACGTTTTAATGACGCCGCACATGTCCGGCTGGACCAGCGGAACCATCCGCCGCCGCCAGCAGACCATGGCCGACAACATCAAGCGTTGCTTCTCCGGCTCCTCGCTCGAGAATGTCGTGAGAGCAAGCGTGTCGTGAGAGAAGGACGTTCCGCGACCTGACGATCAAGCAACCGGCCACACGAAGCCGGGGCATAAAGAGCAAACCCATCCGCGAAGCCCAAGGAAACGCAACCAATGAACCTGATGAAACATCTCAAGGTCGCCGGGACGCTGCTCGCGCTCGGCGCCGGCATGCTGGCGGCGAGCCAGGCCTCGGCCCAGTCGATCACCGACATCATCAAGCGCGGCTCGGTCAAGATCGGCGTGCTGATCGGCGCTCCGCCTTATGGCTCCGTCGACTCGCAGGGCAATGCGGTTGGCTATGATGCCGACGTCATCGCGCTGATCGGCAAATATCTCGGCGTCAAGGTCGAGATGGTGCAGCTCACCCCGCCGGCCCGCATTCCGGCGCTGGAAGCCAACAAGGTCGACTTCCTCGTCGCCACGCTGGCCCCGACGCCCGAGCGCGCCAAGGCGGTGATGTTCTCGATCCCCTACAGCGCCTTCCAGACCGGCATCTACGCCAAGAAGAACGTCGCCATCAAAACCTGGGACGACCTCAAGGGCAAGAAGGTCGGTGTCAACCGCGGCTCCAGCGTCGAGCGCGAATTCACCAGCCGTGAGAAGGAGCTGAACCTCACCATCCTGCGCTTCGAGGACGACGCCACCACCATGCAGGCGCTGTTCTCCGGCCAGGTCGAGGCGATCGCCGGTCCCGACGCCCAGGCCAACGCGGCCATGAAGGCGCGCGGAGAGACCGAGACCGAGCTGAAGTTCTTCTTCGGCATGCAGCCCAACTCGATGACCATGCGCAAGGACGCCTATGAGCTGCGCCAGTGGCTCAACAACTTCATCTACTACGTCAAGCAGAACGGCGAGCTCGACGCGATCTCGCAGAAGTGGGTCGGCGGCCCGCTGCCGCCGCTCCCGACCTTCTGATCCGCCTGAAGGCGGAACGGAAACGTAGCCCTCATCCTGAGGTGCCGCGACAGCGCGTCTCCTAGGATGATCCAGCGCCCTTTGAAACATCCTGCGAGGCGCGATCGACGATCGCTCCTCGGGATGAGGGCTCGGGGCTCTTTCGTTCGATCTCCGAAACATCGGTGCGACATATCCCGTGTCGCGCCGGTGGTCCTCGACCTCAAAGGCCGAAGGAGCGCGCTGTTGCTCTTCCAAGACGTCATTTCCAAATGGCCCATGATCCTGAACGGGGTCATGCTCACCATCGCGCTGTCCTTCGTCGCGATCGCGCTCGGCCTTGTGCTGGCGACGCTGATGAGCGCGCTGCGCAGCCTCGCGGGCAGCTGGGCCGGCTACATCGTCGACGCCTATGTCGAATTGATGCGCAACACACCCTTCCTGGTGCAGCTCTTCATGATCTTCTTCGGGCTGCCCCAGATCGGCATCCGCATGAACGGCCTCGAAGCCTCCATGCTGGCGATGACGCTCAATCTTGCCGCCTATGCGACCGAGATCATCCGCGCCGGCGTCGACTCGATCCACAAATCGCAAATCGAGGCCGGGCTGGCGCTGGCGATGAGCCGGCGCCAGGTCTTCCAATATGTCGTGCTGCAGCCGGCCTTCGCTCGCGTCTGGCCGGCGCTGTCGAGCCAGTTCGTGCTGATGATGCTCGCCTCCAGCATCTGCTCTTTCGTCTCGGTGCAGGAGCTCTCCGGCACGGCCGCGATCATCGAGCAGGACACCTTCCGCAGCTTCGAGACCTACATCATCGTCACCGTGATCTACCTCGTGCTGGCGCTCTCGCTGAAGCTCTTCCTGAACTGGCTCGGCCGCAGGATCTTCCCCCAGGTCTCCGGGCTCGCCCGTGTCACCGAAGCGCATGGGGAGGCCGCCTGATGCAGACCTTCGGTTGGCCCGAGGCCTATTTCATTCTTCGCGCCGCGAGCTGGACAATCGCGCTCACCGCCATTGCCTTCGTCATCGGCGGCATCTTCGGCGGCGTTCTCGCGATTATGCGGCTGTCGCGGGTGAAGCTGCTGCGCCGCTTCGCTGCGGGCTACATCCTGGTGATCCAGTCCATTCCCGTGCTCATGGTGCTGTTCATGAGCTATTACGGGCTCTCGGCAGTCGGCATCGAACTGCCGCCCTTCCTTGCGGCGTCGGCCTCGCTTGCGATCTACGTCTCGGCCTATCTCGCCGAGATCTGGCGTGGCTCGATCGAATCCGTGCCGCGCCAGCAATGGGAGGCCTCGGCCTCGCTGGCGCTGACGCGCGGCCAGCAATACCGCTACATCATCCTGCCGCAGGCCGCGCGCATCTCGCTGCCACCGACAGTCGGCTTCCTCGTCCAGCTCGTGAAGAACACCTCGATCGTCCAGGTCGTCGGCTTCGTCGACCTGATGCGGGCCGGCATGCTGGTCAACAATGCGACCTATCAGGCCTTCCAGATCTTCACCCTGGTGGGAGCGATCTACTTCGCCATCTGCTTCCCGCTTTCCAGGCTCAGCCGACATCTCGAAAAGGTGATGAATGCCAGCCGTAGTCATTGACGACGTCTACAAGAAGTTCGGCGCGCTCGAGGTCCTGAAAGGCGTCTCGCTCAGCGTCGACACAGGCCAGGTCGTTGCGATCATTGGCCGCTCCGGCTCGGGCAAGAGCACGCTGCTGCGCTGCATCAATGGGCTCGAGGTCTTCCATGCCGGCCGCATCGAGGTTGCCGGCCACAACGTCGACCAGGACCCCAAGCGCCTGCGCGAATTGCGCAAGGATGTCGGCATCGTCTTCCAGAGCTACAACCTCTTCCCGCATCTGACTGTCGGGCAGAACATCATGCTCTCGCCGCGCATCACTCAGGGCGTCTCGCCGGCCGAGGCGATGACGCTGGCGCGCGACGTGCTGGCGCAGGTCGGCCTCTCCGAGAAATTCGACAGCTATCCCGATAATCTCTCGGGCGGGCAGCAGCAGCGCGTCGCCATCGCCCGTTCGCTGGCGATGCGCCCGAAGGTGATGCTGTTCGACGAGGTCACCTCGGCGCTCGATCCGGAGCTGACCGGTGAGGTGCTGCTGGTGATGGAGAAGCTCGCCAAGGGCGGCATGACCATGCTGCTGGTGACGCATGAAATGAATTTCGCCCGCACCGTGGCGAGCACGACGGTGTTCATGCACCAGGGCAAGATCTGGGAAAGCGGGCCGTCGAAGACGCTGTTCGCGGATCCGCAGACGCCGGAACTGCGCAATTTCGTCAGCGCCGGCGCGCATTAGAGCGTTTTCGACCGTCATCGGGAACGAAGTGAAGCAATCCAGGGAGACGTCGGGCACGGCCCTCTGGATTGCTGCGTCGCTCTGCTCTTCGCGATGATGGCGGGGTGGCTCATATTGTAAAATATCACAATATGTCTATCATCGCTCGCGATGGAACCAGGCTTAAGAAGTTCCGAAGTGGAGGAAAGTCAGACGGCATGCCCCGGGGGGAATTCCGGGGCGCCGAGGGAGCGAGCGCTCCATCCCACCTTCGCTGGCTGGAGATGCGGCCCGTTGTCCGGGCTGGACTTCATGAATCGAACGGGCAGCGGCATTTGGAATGCCGTTTGACGTGGCGAGAGACAAAAAATCCGCGGCTGAGCGAGCTGCTTCAACCATCGCGACCCGGAAAACCGGGCGCTTTCGCCCATTGGGGCATATCGGAGGAACGCCATGACTGGGATTTCGAGACGCACATTGCTGCAGGCCGCATCGGGCGCCGCAGCCATGAACGTGACGCGCAGCTTCGCGCAGGCCAAGGAGACCGTGACCTTCGCGGCCGCGACTTTTGCGGAAGCCGGCCGGGGCGACAAGCTGAAGGCCTGGATCGAGAAGTTCAACGCCTCGCAGGACAAGGTCGAGGTCCAGCCGGTGGCGATCCCGTTCTCCCAGCTCGCCAATACCGTCTTCACGCAGATGGGCGGCGGCGGTGGGCCGGACCTCGTGCGCTTCGACCAGACCGACTTCTTCGCGGCCCTCCCCGCCAAGCGAATCCTGCCGATCGACGACATCGTCGACGCGAGCAAGTACACCTTCCAGGCGCCGGACAAGTTCCTCAACGTCGAGGGCAAGCGCTACGGCGTCGTCTTCGAGCTGGCCAACTACCAGCTCATCTACAATCCGGCGCTGCTGAAAGGCGGCGAGCCGCCGAAGACCTTCCCCGAGTTCCTCGCCGCGGCGAAGGAGGCGACGGGCAAGGGCCAGTTCGGCTATGCCTTCCGCGCGACGATGCCCGAGCGTTCCGGCTTCTGGCAGGACCTGACGAACTATGTCTACGGCTTCGGCGGCAACTGGGCCGACGGCAAGCAGCTCACCCTCAACAGCCCCAAGGTCGTCGAGGCCATCACCGCCTACAAGCAGGTCTACGATGCCGGGGTGATCCCGAAGGGCGCCGATGCGGCGACCTATCGGCGCATGTTCTGGGAAGGCAAGATCGCCATGAACATCGACAATGGCGGCGTCGCCGGCATCTTCGCCGCGCAGAACCCCAACCTGAAGTTCGCCGCCGCGCCCTCGCCCTTCCCGAACCGCCAGCAGGGCCTGATCCTGACCGCATTGTCGGTCAACGCCAACACCAAGAACAAGAAAGCCTGCGGCGTCTTCATCAACTGGATGCTGCAGCAGGCCGCGCAGTCCGAGCTGCAGGGCATCCTCGGCGCCGCGAGCGTCGCGACCCCGGTCGAGCGGCCGAAGGCGGATCTGGAGCGTTCGCCGTGGCTCGGCGTCTACGACGCGCAGACACCCTATGCGCTGCCGCAACTTGTGCTCGGCTTCGAGACCAAGACGCTGGAAATCCAGCAGATTGTCGTCGAGCAGGTGCTGAAGATCCTGGTCGGCAACGCTGATGTCCAGAAGACGCTGGACGAGGCGCAGTCGCTGTCGCTGAAGCGCATCGAGCGGCAGTGAAGCCATGACGGACGCCGCCAAGCTCGGCACGGCGATGGCCGGCCGCTCCCCGCGAAGCGGGGGGCGAGACCGGGAGAGTCGCTGGACGCCTTATCTCTTCATCGCGCCGGTCGCGCTTTATCTGGCGGTGTTCCAGGGCTATCCGCTGCTGAGCGAATTCGTGCTCAGCTTCACGCAGACCTCGCTGCTGGCGCCGCAGGATGCTCGCTATGTCGGCCTGCGTAACTATCGCGACCTCGCAACCTCCAGCGATTTTGCCTCGGTGCTCTGGATCACGGCGCTCTATACCGTCGCCTGCGTCGTCTGCGCGATCGCGCTGGGTTTGGGGGCGGCGCTGCTGCTCGACCGGCCGTTCCGCGGGCGTGGGCTGGCGCGAGCGCTCGTCACCGTGCCCTGGGCGGCGCCGCCCGTTGCCGTCGCCACGATCTTCGCTTGGATGCTCAACGCCCAGTACGGCATCTTCAACCACGTCCTGAAGCTGATGGACTTCGAGATCGGCTATGAGAGCTGGCTCGACAATCCCAAGCTCGCCATGCCGGCGATCCTGTTCACCACGGTCTGGCAGATCTTCCCCTTCGCCTCGGTCGTGCTGCTCGCGGCTCTGCAGGGCGTCTCGGAGGAGGTGCGGGAAGCGGCGACGATGGACGGGGCGGACCGGCTCAGCGTCTTCAAGGTGGCCGTCTGGCCGACGATCCAGCCGACCGTCGCGCTGCTCGCGCTCTTCGTCACGATCTGGTCGCTGCGCCGCTTCGACCTGATCTGGGTGATGACGCAGGGCGGGCCGATCGGCGCGACCAAGACGCTCGTCATCGAGCTCTATACGCGCGGCTTCGTTACCCGCGAGCTCGGCGAGGCCGCCGCGGTCGGCATGATCGGTCTCACGATCGCCCTTGTCGTGACCTTCGTCTACTTCTGGTACACGCAGCGCACCGAACGCGCGCAGGGGCGTCGCTGATGAGATCGCCCGCCTCCCACGCCGTGCGCATGGCGCTGATCATGGTGCTGCTCAGCGCCGCGCTGTTCCCGATCTACTGGATGGTGGTCACCTCGCTGACCTCCTCGGCGAACCTCTTCGCCGACCGGCCGCAGATGCTCCCCGACCCGAGCCAGGCGTTCAACTACGCCGAGACCTTCGCCAAGACGAGCGTGCTGCTCTGGCTGAGGAACAGCGCCATCGTCGCGGTCGGTACGATGGTGCTGTCGATCCTGCTGGCGATCCTGCCGGCCTATGCGCTGTCGCGCTTCAAATTCCGCGGCAAGGGCCTGCTTGGCTTCGTGCTCTTCGCCACGCAGATGCTGCCGGAGGCGATGCTGGTCGTGCCGCTCTACGCGATCTTCGCCAAGCTCCTGCTGCTCGACACGCTCGGCGGACTGATCCTCGCCAATGCGGCCTTCACGGTCCCGGTCATCACCTGGATTCTGAAGGGCGCGATTGATGGCGTGCCGATCGAGATCGAGGAAGCGGCGCGCATCGACGGCTGCTCGCGCATCGACATCGTGCTCGGCATCGTCCTGCCGGTGGTGGCGCCGACGCTTGCGGCGGCGTCGGTGATCGCGTTCTTCCACGGCTGGAACGAGTACGTCTTCGCGCAGACGCTGGTGCTGAGCCAGGAGCTGCGCACCGCTTCGGTCGGCCTCGCCAGCTTCGTCGGCGAGCTTTCGACCCCGATCCACACCGTCATGGCCATCGGCGTGATGTACACGCTGCCGGCCGTCGCCTTTTACCTGATGGTCCAGCGCTATGTCGTCGCCGGCATGACCGCCGGCAGCGTCAAGGGCTGAGAAAGAAACATAAATGGCCTCGATCACGCTCAACCACGTCGCCAAGCATTTCGGCAACAAGGTCGCGATCTCCGACATCGACATGAAGGTCGAGGACGGCGAGTTCCTTGTACTGCTCGGGCCCTCAGGCTGCGGTAAGTCCACGCTGCTGCGCATGTTGGCCGGCCTGGAGACCGCAACCAGCGGTGAAATCCATGTCGGCGGTCGACGCGTCGACCAATTGCCGCCCAGCGCCCGCGACATGGCCTTCGTCTTCCAGTCCTATGCGCTCTATCCGCATATGAGCGTGCGGCGGAACATCGCCTTCCCGCTGATCATGCGGCAGTTCAAATGGTGGTTCCACATCCCGCTCCTGGGCGGGCTTGCCAAGCGCCGCATCGAGCGCTCGCCGGCCGTCAGTGAACTCGTCGAGAAGACGGCGCGGACGCTCTCCCTGACCGAGATGCTCGACCGCTACCCGCGCACGCTCTCGGGCGGGCAGCGCCAGCGCGTCGCGCTGGGGCGCGCCATGGTGCGCCAACCCGAGGTCTTCCTGATGGACGAGCCGCTCTCCAATCTCGACGCCAAGCTGCGCTCGGCGATGCGGGCGGAAATCACGCGGCTGCACCAGCGCGTCGGTGGCACCTTCGTCTATGTGACGCATGATCAGGTCGAGGCCATGACCATGGGTACCCGCATCGCCCTAATGCGCGACGGTGTGATCCAGCAATTCGGCACGCCGCGCGAGATCTACACTTCGCCTGCCAATACCTATGTCGCGCGCTTCATCGGCACCCCGCCGATGAATCTGATCGAGGGCCGCGTCGATGCCGGCATGATCAAGCTCGGCGAGGCGAACCTGCCTTTGCCGCAGGCGCTGGCGGCGGCCGGTCGCGAGGCCGGGCGCGACCCGGTCCTGCTCGGCATCCGCCCCAACGCTCTGACGCTGGCCGCGTCCGGCGGCCAGGGCCAACTCGCCGGTACGGTCAGCCTCGTCGAGCATGTCGGCGCGGAATCGGTCGTCGCCGTCAAGCTGAGCCATGCGGCGACTGCTCATGACGAGGAAGGCGCGGTGGCGGGCGAGATCATGATCACCACGCAAGGCTATAGCGAGCTCAAGGCCGGCGATCCGGTCTCGGTCGTGCTGGATCTCTCCGAGGCCGTGCTGTTCTCCCGTAGCACGGGCGAGCAACTGCGCGCCGGTCTCGCTTTGGCGGCTTGAAGGAGGCCATCCCGATGAAAGGCGTCATCATTCACGCCCCTCGCGATCTCAGGATCGAGGATATCGCAGTCGTTGCGCCTGAAGCCGGCCAGGTCCGCATCCGCATCGCCGCCGGTGGCATTTGCGGGTCGGATCTGCATTACTACCAGCACGGCGGCTTCGGCACGGTGCGGATCAAGCAGCCCATGGCGCTCGGCCACGAGATCGCCGGCGTGATCGAGGAGATCGGCGAGGGCGTCTCGCACCTCGTTCTCGGCATGCGCGTCGCGGTCAATCCGAGCCAGCCCTGCAATGCCTGCCGCTATTGCCATGAAGGCATGCGCCATGAATGCCTGAACATGCAGTTCATCGGCAGCGCGATGCGCTTCCCCCATGCCCAGGGCGGCTTCCGGCAAAGCCTGACCGTCAACGCCTATCAGGCGGTGCCCGTCGGCGACACTGTCAGCATGGGCGAAGCCGCGATGGCGGAGCCCTTCGCCGTCTGCCTGCATGCCGGCAAGCAGGCTGGACCGCTGCTTGGCAAGCGCGTGCTGGTGACGGGCTGCGGGCCGATCGGCGCACTCTGCATCGTGGTCGCGCGCCTGGGCGGGGCGGCCGAGATCCTCGCGACCGATGTCGCGGATGCGCCCCTAGTGACGGCCCGGGCACTTGGTGCCACGCAGGCGGTCAACATCGCGGCGCAGCCTGAAGCGCTCGGGGCCTATACCGCCGACAAGGGCAGCTTCGACGTCCTGTTCGAAGCCTCGGGCAATGGCCGCGCTTTGGCGGGTGCGCTCGATGCCATGCGTCCTGGCGGCGTCATCGTGCAGGTCGGTCTCGGCGGCGACGTGACCCTGCCGATGAACCTCATCGTTGCCAAGGAACTGCGCCTGCACGGCACCTTCCGCTTTGACGCGGAGTTCCAGCTCGCGGTCGATCTGATGAGCAATGGTCTCGTCGATCTGAAGCCGCTGGTCAGCGCCACCTTGCCGTTCGAGCGTGCGGTCGAGGCCTTCGAACTCGCCGCAGACCGATCGCGCGCGATGAAGGTGCAGCTGGCGTTCTGAGGTCCAAATCCGGGACGGTGCGGTCGCTGGCCATGAATCGGGCCTGCGATCGCGCCTTCTCCCGATCGAGGAAAATCCCGCATAGCCTGCAAAATACCCCTTGAACCTCTAGTGACTAGAGCAATTAAGCTCGTCATCACTGGTCAAGGAGATTTGTGATGACGCTGCCCGCGGAAGCCCTCAAGGGACTGGAATCGCAGTCGAAATCCATCACCTGGAAGGTCGATGGCATGGATTGCGGCAGCTGCGCCTCGACCATCCGGACCGCGCTCGAAAAGCTGCCGGGCGTCTCCGACATCAAGATTTCCGTGACCAAGGAGACGCTGAGCCTGGCCTTGGCGGAGGGAACCACGACTGCGGACGCCATCGAGGCGCGCGTGAAGCGGTTGGGCTTCGGGCCGACATTGCAGGCCGCCAAAGCAAAGCCGGCAGAAGCCCGCAGCCACGACCATCACGCGCATGACCACTCAGCGTGTGACCATGACCACGGCGCTCATGACCACAAGGCTCATGATCACGACGTTCTTGGCCACGCGCCCGCGCAAGCAGCGGTGGATGAGTGTGGCTGCGGCCATGACCATGCCGCGCCGGCTCCAAAGCCCGCCGAACAGCATGCGCACGACCACTCTGCTTGCGGGCATGATCACCACGCTCATGACCACGCCGCTCATGGCGATGCGCCCGTGCAAGCTGCCGCGGATGAGTGTGGCTGCGGCCATGACCATGCTGCGCCGGCTCGCAAACCTGTCGAACAGCACGCGCACGACCATTCCGCTTGCGGCCATGATCACCACGGCCACGATCACGCCCATGCCCACGCCTCTGCAAACCGGGCTGCCGAGGTCGTCGCAGCCGATGCGCTGAGCTGGAAGGTCGCCGGCATGGATTGCGGCAGCTGCGCGGCGACCATCCGGACGGCTCTGGAAAAGATGCCGGGGGTCAGTGATCTGAAGATCTCGATCACCAACGAGACCTTGTCCTTGCGCCTTGCCGCCGACAGCGCCGGGGTTGCGGCGATCGATACTCAGCTCAGCCGCCTCGGCTACAAGCCGACGCTGCTTACTGTGCCCTCAACTGTGAGCGAGGACGCCCCGATTGCGACGCCCGAGGCGCCGCGCCGCTGGTGGACGACGTCGAAGGGCAGGGTGGCGATCACGGCCGGCCTGCTTCTGGCCGCCGCCTATGCTGTTGGCCTGGTCTTTCCGCAGGCCGCCTTCGCGGTCTTCGCGCTCGCGACGGTTATCGCCGTGGCGCCGATCGCCAAGCGTGCCGTGATGGCCGCGCTTGCAGGCGCGCCCTTCACCATCGAGATGCTGATGACGATCGCCGCCGCCGGCGCGCTCTTCATCGGGGCGATCGAGGAGGCGGCCGTCGTCGTCTTCCTTTTCGCCGTCGGCGAGGTGCTCGAAGGCGTTGCCGCCAACAAGGCGCGCTCCGGCATACGCGCGCTTGCGGCGCTGGTGCCCAAGACGGCTTTGCTCGATGAGGGCGGCAGCGTGCGCGAAGTCGCTGCCGCCTCGCTGCGGATCGGACAGATCGCGCTGGTGCGGCCGGGCGACCGTGTCCCTGCCGATGGCAGCGTGGTCGCCGGGTTCTCCAGCGTCGACGAATCGCCGATCACCGGCGAATCCGTGCCCAAAGGCAAGGAGCCGGGAGCGGCTATCTTCGCCGGCTCGATCAACCAGGAAGCGGCGCTGCGCATCAAGGTCGAGCGTGCGCCGGAGGACAACACCATCGCCCGCATCGTGGCGCTGGTCGAGGAGGCGCAGGACGCCAAGGCCCCCACCGAGCGCTTCATCGATCGCTTCTCGCGCATCTACATGCCTTGCATCGTCGGCCTGTCGCTGCTCGTCGCCGTGCTGCCGCCGCTGTTTGCCGGTGCGGAGTGGTCGGTCTGGATCTATCGCGGCCTGACGCTGCTGCTGATCGGCTGCCCCTGCGCGCTCGTCATTTCTGTGCCTGCCGCGATCGCCTCAAGCCTGTCGATGGCGGCCAGGCGCGGCCTGCTGGTCAAGGGCGGCGCGGTGGTCGAGGCGCTGGCCCGCACCCAGATCGTCGCCTTCGACAAGACGGGCACGCTGACCTGGGGCAGGCCGGTGGTGACCGACATCGTGCCGGGCGCTGCCAATGCCGGCCGCCTGTTGGCACTGGCTGGCGCGGTCGAGCGCGAATCCAGCCATCCGCTGGCGGAAGCCATCGTGGCGCGGGCGCAGGACGACCGGGCTGTCAAGCTCGTGGTCTCGGCCACGCGCGCCATTCCCGGCAAGGGCATGGAAGCCTTTTTGGGCGAAACCCCGATCTTCATCGGCGCGCCACGCTTCGCGGCTGAGCGGACGGCGCTGCCGGCCGAGATGAATGAGCGGATCGCGGCACTGGAGGCACAAGGCAAGACCGTCGTGGTCGTGCTCGAGGGCGAGATCGTCGCCGGGGTGATCGCCCTGCGCGACGAGCCGCGCCCGGACGCCCGCACCGCGATCGCGGAGCTCAAGGCGCTCGGCCTGCGCGCGGTCATGCTGACGGGCGACAACCGCCGCACCGGCGAGGCTATCGGCGGCCAACTCGGCATCGAGGTCCAGGCCGAGATGATGCCCGAAGCCAAGGTCGAGGCGGTACGCGCCTTGCGGCAGGCGGGTCATGTCGTGATGGTCGGCGACGGCATCAACGATGCGCCGGCGCTGGCTGCGGCCGATGCCGGCATCGCCATGGGCTCGGGCACGGATGTCGCCATCGAGGCCGCGGACGCGGCCTTGCTGAAGAGCCGCGTCGGCGATGTCGTCAGGCTGATCCGGCTGTCGCGCGCGACCATGGCCAATATCCGCCAGAACATCGTCATTGCGCTCGGGCTGAAGCTGCTCTTCCTCGTCACCACGATCATCGGCGCGACCGGGCTCTGGATCGCGGTCCTGGCGGATACGGGGGCGACGGTTCTTGTCACGCTCAACGCACTGAGGTTGCTGGGTTTCTTCAAGGGCGAGGACAGCCCACAGACCGCCGTGCCCGTGACGCGAAATTTTTCGCCTGAACACGCTTGACCTTCCCATCAGGGCAAGCCGCAGCCTGATCCCACCATCAGCCAAACCACAAAGGACGCTTTCTCATGTGTTCATGCAGCCAGCATGCGGCCCCCACCAAGACTGAGACCGGCGCGACGCCGGACCAGGCGGTGATCCTCCTCGTCGACGACATGACCTGCGGCCACTGCGCCGGCACGATCAAGGGCGCGATCGAGCAGGCGCTGCCGGGCTCCTCCGTCACCGCCGACCCAGCCTCCAAGCGTGTCACCATCACCGGCGCCAGCGACAGCGCCGCGATCCAGGCGATCGTGACCAAGGCCGGCTATACGCCGCTACTGGCAGGCGCTTCTGCCTGAAATCCGCCAGGCACTGCCTGAATCTCGGGCGTCGGCGAGAAATTCCATACAATACGGGACCCCTGGCTGGGTCTCGAATTGCGACAAGACGGACGGCTCCCGCGACTGAGCCGTCCGTGAAAGCGAGCGGGCCGGCCCGGCAAGACATGCGGGAGAGCTATCGTATATTAATATTATAACATATCAGATCGACGGCATCATGAACTCGGCGAGACCGCCTTCGCGGGCGTTCCCTCCGATACCGCGAGAGCAAGTCGGCGAGACGGGAACAGCGAACAACAACGGAGTCGTCAGCATGATTACGCGAGCAGGGCTTGTTGCATCCTTCCTCTACACTCTGGGCGTTGCGGGTGCAGCTTTCGCGCAGGGCGGCGGAAAATTCGTCATCGCCGAGAATTTCCCGCCGCGCGCCGGCTTTGCGCTCGAAACCGATGACGCCAACGTGCTGTCAAAGGCGGGTTGCCTGGAAATGCTGACGCGCATCGATTTCGACGGCAAGCTGAAACCTGCGCTCGCGACCTCATGGACGCAAACCGCTCCCGATACCTGGGATTTCACCTTGCGCAAGGGCGTCAGCTTTCAGGACGGCCAGGCGCTGACGGCAGCAAACGCCGCTGCCGCGCTCAATGCGGTGCTCAAGGTCACCGCGCCGGCCCGCGCCTTCTCGCCCAAGCTGATCAAGTCGGTGGAGGCGATCAATGAGGACACGGTGCGCGTGACCACGCCCGTTGCCTCTGTGCTGACGCCGCTGCGGTTGGCTGCGGCCAATACCGGCATCCTCTCGCCAGCGGCCTATAAGGACGGCAAGATCGACCCTGTCGGCACCTGCACCGGCCCATTCGTCATCACCCGGGTCAACGGCCAGCAAGGCATGTCGCTGAAACGCAACGACAAATACTGGGGCGGGGCGGTCAAGCTGGCGGAAGTCGAGATCAAGTTCATCCCTGACGCCAATGTCCGCGCCACGCAGGTGCGCACCGGCGAGGCCCATGTCGGCGGGGCGGTGCCGGCCTCCACGCTGGCCACGCTGAAATCGACCGCTGGCCTCAAGATCGAGAGCATCGCCACGCCGCGCACCAGCACCTTGCTGATCAACACGAAGAAGGCGCCGCTCGACAATCCCAAGGTCCGTCAGGCCCTGCAGATGGCGCTCGATCTCCAGGGCATCGCGGCCAGCGTCTATGAAGGCTCGGTGCAGCCGGCTGTCGGCCCCTTCGCTCCGACCGAACCCTGGGCTCCCAAGGGCGCCAAGCCCGCAGCCTATGATCCCAAGAAGGCGCAGGCCCTCCTGGCCGAGGCCGGCATCAAGCCCGGTTCGCTGACGCTCGATCTCTTCGCCTATGTCGAGAAGATCGAGTTCAAGGATCTCGCCGCGATCCTCCAGGACCAGTTCAATGCGATCGGCGTCAAGGCCAATATCCGCGTCGCCGAATACAAGGCGCTGGAGCCTGATATTATCGCGGGGAAATATGATCTGGCGCTGCTCTCGCGCAGCCATATGGTCGATGTCGCCGATCCCGCGGGATATCTGCAATCGGACTATGGTTGCGGCGGTGGGTACAACCTGTCGCACTACTGCAACGCCAAGTTCGACGAGAAACTGGCCAAGGTCGCAGGCGAGGCCGATCCCGCCAAGCGCTACGCCGTTTATGCGGAACTGGCTCAGGATTTGCAGAACGACGCGGTGAACATCTTCGTCATCCACGAGGCCGCCAACGACGCCTACAGCACGAAGGTTCGCAACTACAAGATCCATCCGCTGTATCAGTATACGCTGACGCCAGAACTCGCACTCGAGTGAGCTGCCGCTTCGCCAATAGCGGAGGCGCCTGCGATCCGCGCGGACGCCTCCGCGACTAACCCGAGAGTATTGCGCGAAAAAGTGGGTACCGGTTTTTCGCAAGAGCAATACTCTCACCTTTTAGTATCGATCACGTTTTTCGCTTCGAACGATTCCATCCGAATGCGACGTGATCGAGGGCATTGTGCGAAAAACGGGGCGCCGGTTTTTCGCGGGAGCAATGCTCCAGACTTTTAGCATAGCCGCGGAGAGGAACCTGCCATGTGGCTCTTCGTTACCCGCCGACTGGCCGTTCTCGTGCTGACATTGCTGGTGGTGTCGGTCTTCGCCTTTCTGATCCCCTATCTCAGCGACGGTGACCCGGCCGTGCTCGTCCTGCGTTCCCGCGTGGCCGATTTCCAGGTCGATCAGGCTGCGGTCGAGGCGCTGCGCCATCAGCTCGGGCTCGATCGCTCCTTGCTCGCGCAATATCTCGGCTGGCTCAATGCAGCGCTGCATGGCGATTTCGGCTACTCCTACACCAGCCGCGCTCCGGTGATCGACCAGATCGGCCGTGCATTGCTCGTCTCGATCACGCTTGCAATGTCGGCGCTCGGCATCGCCATCGTCATCGCGGTGCCGCTGGGCACAGCGGCGGCGACGAGACCGGGCGGGCCCATCGACACTGCCGCGACCTTCATCACCCAGACGCTGGTCGCGATCCCCGAATACTGGATGGCGCCGATGGGCATCCTGGTGTTCGCGCTGTATCTCGGCTGGCTGCCTTCGGCCGGCTGGGACGGCATGTCGTCGCTGGTGCTCCCCGCGATGGTGCTGGCGCTGCGGCCTTTGGCCTATTTCACCAGGGTGACGCGCGCGGCGATGATCGACGTGCTGCAGGCTCCCTACATTACCGCTGCGCGCAGCCGGGGCCTGGGCATGACGCAGACGGTGCTGCGCCATGGCGTGCGCAACGGTGCCATTCCCGTGGTCACATTGTTTGCGCTCTGGCTTGCCGGCCTGCTCGGCGGCTCGGTCGTGGTCGAGGTCATCTTCGCCATCCCCGGCATGGGCCGATTGATCTACGAGGCGGTGATCAACAAGGATATTCCGGTTCTGCAAGCGAGCTTCGTCGCGATCGTCGCCTTGTCGGTGCTGATCAATACGCTTGCAGACATTCTCTACGCGGTGCTCAATCCGATGGTGAGGATGGCCCATGCACATGCCTGACGCCATGGCCGCACCGCTCTTCGATGTCGCGAACAGGGCTGCCTCGCCCCCGTCCTTACTGCGCCGCGCGCTAGGCTTTGCGCGCCAGCGGCACTGGGTCTTCTCCGCCGGCGTGGTGATGTTCGCGATCGTCCTGCTGATGCTCTGCTGCGCGCATTGGCTGACGCCTTATGATCCCGCCGCGCAGAGCCTGCTGCAGCGCTTGCAGGGGCCGAGCAGCCGGCATTGGCTGGGCACCGACCATCTCGGCCGCGACCAGCTAAGCCGCCTCCTGGTCGGTGGCCATTTCGCCATCATCATCGCAGCGGTGACCCTGGTCTTGTCGGCGGTGATCGGCACGGTGATCGGCGTGATCAGCGCGCGTCAGGGCGGCTTCGTCGACGAGATCACGATGCGGATCGTCGATCTGCTGATCTCCTTTCCCGATGTCGTCGTGGCGATCTTCCTGATCGCGCTGATGGGGCCGGGCTATGGCACGCTGATCGTGGCGCTGACGGTGGTGAGCTGGACGCCCTTCGCCCGGCTGGCGCGCGGGCTCGCCATCGAGATCAACGCCAAATCCTATATCCGGGCGGCGGAGATTCTGGGCTGTTCGCGCCGCTTCATCATCCTGCGCCACATCATCCCCAACGCGATCCGGCCCCTGGCGGCGATGGGGTTCCTCCGCTTCGGCCACAAGCTCATCACCGTCGGCGGCCTGTCCTTCATCGGGCTCGGCGTCCAGCCGCCCCATGCCGACTGGGCGGCGATGATGGCGAGCTCCCAGCCCTATCTTGAGCGCGCCCCACTGCTCGTCATCTGTCCGGGACTCGCGATCTTCCTGACCGCGCTCAGCGTGACCTGGATCGGTCAGGGCCTGGAGACCAAGCGCAAGACGGCGGGAGACCAGGCATGATCGCACCAGCCGCCAACGAGTCCCGGATGCGCCCGGCCTCCGGCCTGCAGCCGGCGGCGGAGCGCGACGCCGAGCCGCTGCTCGCGATCGAGGGGCTGCGGGTCAGGATCGGTACCGGAACCCGCCCCGTCATCGACGGCCTCGACCTCGAAATCAGGCGCGGCGAGGTCGTGGCGCTCGTCGGCGAATCCGGTTCGGGCAAGAGCCTCACCGCCCTGTCGGTGCTGCGGCTGTTGCCGCCCTCGGTTTCGATCACGAGCGGCTCGGTCCGCTTCGGTGGCGACGATGTCGGCGCGATGCGGCCTGCCGCCCTCAATGCGCTGCGCGGCGGCCGCATCGGCATGATCTTCCAGCAGCCGCTCGCCATGCTCGATCCGACCTGCCGCGTCGGCGACCAGGTCGCCGAAAGCCTGCGTATCCATCGCGGCCTTAGCCGCGAGGTTGCCTTGGAGCGGGTCGTCGCACTCTTCCGTGAGGTCGGCATTCCCGCGCCGGAGACGCGGCTGCGCTGCTACGCGCATGAGCTCTCGGGTGGCATGGCGCAGCGCGTGATGATTGCGGCCGCGCTCAGCGCCGATCCCGATCTGCTCATCGCCGACGAGCCGACCACGGCGCTCGATGTCACCGTCCAGGCCCAGATTCTGCGCCTGCTCGACGAGCAGCGCCGGAAGCGCAACATGGCGGTGCTTCTGATCACGCATGATCTTGCCGTGGTGGCCGCGCTCTCGGAGCGGGTCGCGGTGATGTATGCCGGCCGCCTCGTCGAGGAAGGACCGACGCGTGAGGTCCTGAACGCCCCGCGCCACCCCTACACCAAGGCGCTGATCCGCTGCTCCCTGTTGCAGCGTGACGAGACCGGCTCGCTGATCTCGATTCCCGGCGGCGCAGCCTCGGCGCGCGATATCGCCAGCGGCTGCCGCTTTCAGCCCCGCTGCAGCGTCGCGGCGACATCCGAGCACGCGCATGCCTGCTGTAGCGCTGAGCCGAGCCTGGAATGCTGCAGTGGCCAGCACAAGGCGCGCTGCTGGAACGTC
Source organism: Allobosea sp. OK403 (assembly GCF_900113835.1). Classification (GTDB taxonomy): domain Bacteria; phylum Pseudomonadota; class Alphaproteobacteria; order Rhizobiales; family Beijerinckiaceae; genus Allobosea. The sequence goes on from NZ_FOQV01000007.1 coordinate 199,664, forward strand.
AATGCCGCTCCGGCGACGCCTGTCGTGGAGCACAGCGCATGAGCGTGGCATCGCTCGCCCCTGCCCCGTCAAACGGGATCGAGGTCCCGCATCGGGAGCCGCCGGCCTTCGTGGTCGTGGATGATCTGGTGAAGACCTATCCGGTTGCCGGCTGGGGCCCGGGCGGCCGACGCGTGGTCAATTCGGTCGATCATGTCTCGCTGTCGATTCCCGAAGGCGAGGTGCTCGGCCTCGTCGGCGAATCCGGTTGCGGCAAGAGCACGATCGCCCGGTTGCTGGTCCGGATGACCGCTGCCGACAGCGGCTCGATCAGGATCGCCGGCAAGGATGTGGCGCAGCTGCGCGGCCATGAATTGCTCGATTTCAGGAAGCTGGCGCAGCTCGTCTTCCAGGATCCGTTCGGCGCGCTCGATCCGCGCATGCGGCTCGGTCTCAGCCTCGATGCGCCTCTGAGCGCGCATGGCATGGGCGATCGCGGCCAGCGCCGCGCCATGGTGCTGGAGATGCTGCGCGAAGTCGGGCTCGATGAGAGCTTCTACGATCGCGTGCCCGGAGAGTGCTCCGGCGGGCAGCTCCAGCGCGTCGTGATCGCGCGTGCACTGATCCTGAAGCCGCGCTTCCTGGTCTGCGACGAGCCGACCTCGGCGCTCGACGCTTCGATGCGGACGCAGATCCTGAACCTGCTGCTTGATCTCAGGAAACGCTTCTCGCTGACCCTGCTGATGATCTCGCATGACCTGCGGGTCGTTCGCTATCTCTGCGACCGGATCGCGGTGATGTATCTCGGCCAGATCGTCGAGATGGCGCCGCGCGACGAGCTCTTCGAGCGGCCGCGCCACCCCTATACCAAGGCCCTGATCGCGGCCTCGATGCTGGAGGAGAACGGGCTTTACGGCGCAGCCGCGCTGGGCGGGGAGCCGCCGAGCCCGATCAACCCGCCGCATGGCTGCCGCTTCCATGGGCGCTGCCCCCAGGCCGAGCCGCTGTGCCATGCGCAGCCGCCGGAGCTGGTTCCGCTCGGGGACGGTTCCCTTGTGCGCTGCCATATCGCACAGCGCGAGGTCGCGTCCGCCTCCTGACCGGATGATCTTATACTGACGGCCTTGGGCGCTGAGCGCTGGCGTCATTCTCCGCCGTCATTCCGGGGCGATCCGAAGGATCGAGCCCGGAATGACGGCGGAGAATGACGCCATAAGTCGGAGTCAAAGGCTGTTGGTATTGGCCTAAATAAAAATCAGGGGAGCGTCCTGGACGCTCCCCTGATGCATTGTGTCGCTCAACCTGGCGTCGCTCAGCCTGCCTTGGGCTGGGCGGCTGGCGTGCTCTGCGCGGCCGGAGCGTTATGCTGCGCCTGCAGCCCGGTCCAGCCGTGATAGCCGGTATAGAGCCCGACGAGGACGATCAGCGCACTGGAGAAATACGGCGCGCGGCCGGCCACCGTCGAGAGCCAGCTCACCCGCTTCGTCGCCTGCCGGATGCTGATGGCGGCGACTGCTCCGACCGTGACCAGCGTGATCGCAAGTCCGATCGAGAAGCACAGCACGAGAACCGCACCGAGCGTGAACTGCTTGATCTGGACGCAGAGCAGCAGGACCGTGATCGCGGCCGGGCAGGGGATCAGGCCTCCGGTCAGGCCGAACATCACGATCTGCCAGGTCGTCACCTCGCGATTGGTGAAGCGCTTGCGAATGTCGTTGGCATGGGAGAGCTCATGCGCGTCCATATAGCCGTCGGTGGCGACGGCGAGGCCCTTCTCCTGGCGGTGCAGGGGATCGGTGCCTGCCATGCCTTGCAGGAACGAGACGTCGTAATCATGCTCGTGGTCGCCATGGTCGAGGCTCAATCGCACCATGAAATCATAGGGTTCGGCGATCGTCTCGGCCGATTCCATATAGCCGTCGCGGTCGAGGAAGCTGAAGACCTGGCTCGTGCCGTCAGGGCGCTCGGTGGTGATCTTGACGTACTCGCCGGCCCATTTGTCACCGCTGATGACGGTCAGGCGGAAATGTGCCGGCTTCTCCGGTGGGATCTCCAGCGACATGAAGCCGTGGCCGGTATCGACGCGGTGCGACAGCGCGGTCTTGGCCTTGTTCTTCTCATAAGCCTCGACCTCGCGCGCATATTGCTTGGCGCGCTGCTGGTCCTGCCAGGTTCGCCAGAACATCCAGGAGGCGATGCCGATGATGATGACCGCCGAGGCAAGCTGGAAATAGGGCTCCGTGGTCTCGGGATCGAGGCCCTTGAAGATGTACATGCCTCCCAGAGCGACTGCCCAGACGACGAGCGTGTGCGAGAAGGTCGCGGCGAGCCCGAGCAGCACGGCCTGGAACACGGTGCCGCGCACGGCAACGATGAACGCGGCCATCATCGTCTTGGAATGGCCGGGTTCAAGGCCGTGAAGCGCGCCGAGCAGGATCGCGCTCGGGATGAACAGCCAGGCATTGCTGGCCCCCTGGGCCAGCAGTTCGGTGAATGACGGCACGACAATGCTCCTCAGATCCGGACATGAGGCTGGGCCGCCGCACCGGCCGGTCCAACCGGCTCTGGTCGAGGGCGCTTTGCCTCCTGTCCTCGTCTTCTCGATCCCGGGGAGGCGCCTGGACTTGTGCCGGCGCTTGCCCGATCAAGCTGGTGTGTTCGACAAGCTCTTGTCGAAATGGGTTGTGGCCTCGTCGCTCGCGATCTCGGCATAACCGCGCCCCTGCCAGAAGCCGATTGTAGCCGGTGTATCGGTGCTGGCATGCAGGTAAAGCGTCGCAAAGCCCAGGCGCTTGGCTTCGGCTTCAGCAAGCGCGTTGAGCCAGCGTCCGATCTGGCGGCCGCGCTGGTCCTTGCGGATATAGACGCGGACGAGCTGCGTGACCTTTGCCGGGTCAGGGTAGCGCGTGGCGAAGGAGGCTGCCAACTGCGGCTTCCATGTCAGGCAATACAGGCCCGCCGCCGCGACGAGCGACCCGTCGGGTGCGCTCAATGTCCAGAATGCGCCGCGGTTGCGCGCGCTGAACCAGGATTGCTCCGGTCCCAGGATTAGCGAGTCGAGGTCGGCGTGCCAGCTGGGTCGATAGTCGAAATCGTAGAATTCCTTGATCACGTCGAGGCAGAACTGGCGCGCGGCCTTATGCTGCTCGCCGGATTCGTCGGGCAGCAGAGCGAGCGTCAAGCCATGAGGAGCATCGGTCATCGACATCAATCCAACTCCAGCCATACCAGCGAGGGCGCTGGCCTTTTCGACAAGAGCATCGCGCGAAAAAGTGGGTACCGGTTTTTCGCATGAGCAATGCTCGCAACCTTTAGAGGCTCGCGAGAGCTTGAATTCAGCTTCCACTTGCCAGCCGTTGTGATTGGCTATAACCCCTCCAGGGGGATAGGATCAATATGAAAAACGAACCGCACGAAAAAATCCACCATCACCGCCATCCGGAGATCATCACCCGGTTGAAGCGGGCCGAGGGCCATCTGCGCTCGACGATCGAGATGGTGGTGAATGTTCGCTCATGCCTGGAGATCGCGCAGCAATTGCAGGCAGTCGAAAACGCCATCGCCAATGCGCGCAAGATTCTGATCCAGGAACATATCGACCACTGCCTGGAAGAGGCGGCCGGTCACATCCCCACAGATGCGCGTGAGCTCCTGAAGGAGTTCAAGGCGGTCACGAAATTCCTCTGACGATCCAGATTCCTCCGACGCCCCTGGCGCGGAGCGATAGCCTAGCCGGCGGGATGGGCCTGCCGGCGCGAATGAAGCGGAGACCGAACATGTCGCAGCCAGCATCGATCCATATGGGCCACGGTCAGATGGTGGACATCGTCGCGCGCGATGCCGGCCAATGGGAAATCGTCTTCAGCGAGGCCGGCGTGCCAGATTACAAGGCGCCGCCGCTGAACGAGGTCGAGGTCGATGCGATCGACACCCAGGGCCGGATTCATCCCCTCGCCATCTCGGCCAGCGGAACCGTCTCCTCCGTCCTGGCCAGTGGCCATGTCGAAGGCGCCTATCGCGTCCGCATGCGCGTCGTTCACGGCACACATTTCCACACCCGCGAGTCGCTCCTGCCGGGCGCGGCAGTGCTGCCGCCGAAACTTGGCGCGCGCGGAGGCGCACTCGTTGCGCTCGAGGGTGGGCTTGAGGCCGAGGTCAAGCGCCTCGACGAGGCGCGCTGGGAGATCAGCTTCCTGAAAGGCGGGGCCGTCGTCGCGCCGCCTCCGGCTGAGAGCGTGGTCGTGCAGGCGATCGGCCCGCGCGCCGAGGACTACCAGATCCGCAACCTCGCGACCGAGCCGGGTGAAATGCCCTCGACCCTGATCGCCGGCGGCAAGATCAAGGACGCGACGCATGCGCGCCTGACCATCAAGACCGAGGGCGGCGAGCAGATCCGCGCTTTCCCGATCGTCAGCGCGGCCTGAGGAGCCTGGCCGACAACGACGCCGCTGTTTTCAAAAGCTTGAACATTGGGGACAAACGCGCCGTCATCCCGGACAAGCCGCGTCAGCGGCGCCGATCCGGGATCCATTCCGGAGCGCCAGAGCCGGATGACTTCAGACGGAATCACGGAGTGATCCCGTCTGAAGTCTGAATCCGTCTCTCGTCAAAGAGTGAGAGCAGGATCAATGCGAAAAACCGGTGCCCACTTTTTCGCATCCTGCTCTGGGCTGACGAAAGGCTCTTGACCTTCCCATTATGGGAAGGAGCATATCTCTCGCCAGATTGAGTCTGGAGTGACGTTATGTCGACTGACACGGTTCTGAAAGCCACGGCTGGGCGCAGCATGCAGCTCGACATTCCTGTCGGCGGCATGAGCTGCGCCTCCTGTGTCGGCCGGGTCGAGCGCGCGGTCGCGGCCGTGGAGGGTGTGGAGTCGGTCGCGGTCAATCTCGCGACCGAACGCGCCCATGTCGTCCTGTCCTCGGCGAAGGTCGATCCAGCAGCCATCGGCGCGGCCATTCGCAAGGCCGGCTACGAGCCGTCCGAGAGCACGGTCGAACTGAGCGTTGCCGGCATGAGCTGCGCCTCCTGCGTCGGCCGTGTCGAGAAGGCGCTGAAGGCGGTGCCCGGCGTTCTCGATGCCAATGTCAATCTAGCGACCGAACGGGCTTCCGTGCGTGTTCTGGGCGGAGCCGACATCGCCTCCCGGCTCGCGGCCGCGGCGACGGCCGCCGGCTATGCCGCCGAGCCGATCCAGGCGGGCATCGATATGGCCGATCGCGAGCGCCAGGCGCGCGAGATCGAGCAGACGAGCTTGCGTCGTGCCGTCATCGCGGCGGCGATCGCCACCGCGCCATTGCTCGTCTTCGAGATGGGAATGCATCTCTCGGAGACGCTGCATCATGTCCTCGCGGGGAAGCTCGGCGAGTTCAACATCAAGGTGATCTCGTTCCTGCTCGCGAGCTTCGTGCAGTTCGGCCCGGGGCTGCGCTTCCTGCGCAAGGGCTGGCCGGCGCTGCTGCGCGGCGCGCCCGACATGAATTCGCTGGTGATGCTGGGCACCAGCGCAGCCTATCTCTACTCGACCGTGGCGACCTTCGCGCCGGACTGGCTGCCTGACGGCACGGACTACACCTATTTCGAGGCCGGCGCGGTCATCGTCACGCTGATCCTGACCGGGCGCTGGTTCGAGGCGCGCGCCAAGGGCCAGACCAGCGAGGCCATTCGCCGCCTGATGTCGCTGCAGGCGAAATCCGCCCGCGTGCTGCGTGATGGCACCGAGATCGATGTTGCGATCGAGACCGTGGTGCCCGGCGACATCGTCATCGTGCGGCCCGGCGAGCGTATCCCGGTCGATGGCGAGGTTCTCGAAGGCCTCTCCTATGTCGATGAGGCGATGATCACCGGCGAGCCGATCCCGGCCCGCAAGGAGCCGGGCGCGACCGTGACCGGCGGCACCGTGAACGGCACCGGCGCGTTCCGCTTCACGGCGCGCAAGGTCGGTGCCGACACGCTGCTCGCCCAGATCGTGCGCACCGTCGAGGCCGCGCAGGGCTCGAAGCTGCCGATCCAGGCGCTCGTCGACAAGGTGACGATGTGGTTCGTGCCCGTCGTCATCGCATTGGCGCTGCTGACCTTCGCCGCCTGGCTGGTTTTCGGTCCAAGCCCGGCCTTCGCCTTCGCGCTGGTCAACGCGGTCGCGGTCCTGATCATCGCCTGCCCCTGCGCGATGGGATTGGCGACGCCGACTTCGATCATGGTCGGCACCGGCAAGGGCGCCGAACTCGGCATCCTGTTCCGCCAGGGCGAGGCGTTGCAATCGCTGAAGGACGCCAGGATCGTGGCGCTGGACAAGACCGGCACGCTGACCAAAGGGCGGCCCGAATTGACCGATCTTTCGGTCGCGCCGGGCTTTGCGGAGGACGAGGTGCTGCGCCTGGTCGCTTCGGTCGAGGCGCGCTCCGAGCATCCGGTCGCCGAAGCGATCGTCGCAGCGGCCCGTTTGCGCGGGTTTGCGCTGGCGGAGCCGGCGGAGTTCGCCGCCGAGCCCGGCTTCGGCGTCAAGGCCAAGGTCGAGGGCCGGGCGATCGAAGTCGGCGCCGACCGCTTGATGCGCCGCCTGGGCCTGGATCTCGCAGCCTTCGCCGATCAGGCCGGGCGATTGGCCGCTGCGGGCAAGACGCCGCTCTATGCCGCGGTCGACGGCAAGCTCGCCGCGATCATCGCCGTCGCTGATCCGATCAAGGAGACCACGCCGGCGGCTATCGCCGCGCTGCACGCACTCGGCCTGCGCGTCGTGATGATCACCGGTGACAACAAGGGCACGGCCAATGCCATCGCCGCGCGGCTTGGCATCGACGAGGTCGTGGCGGAGGTTCTGCCGACGGGCAAGTCCGAGGTCGTCAAGAGCCTCCAGGCCGGCGGCGTCAAGGTCGCCTTCGTCGGCGACGGCATCAATGACGCGCCTGCCTTGGCCCAGGCCGATGTCGGCCTCGCCATCGGCACGGGCACCGACATTGCCATCGAGAGCGCCGATGTCGTGCTGATGTCGGGCGACCTCAACGGTGTCGCCAAGGCGATCGCGCTGTCGCAGGCAACGATCGCCAATATCCGCCAGAATCTGGCCTGGGCCTTCGGCTACAACATCGTGCTGATCCCGGTCGCGGCAGGTGCGCTCTATCCGGCCTTCGGCATCCTGATGTCGCCGATGTTCGCAGGCCTCGCCATGGCGCTGTCGAGCGTCAGCGTGCTGACCAACGCGCTGCGGCTGAGGCGCTTCGGCGGTGCCGCAGCCGCGGCGCCGCTGCAAAACCCCGTAGCGGAACTCGCGCCGGCCGAGTGAAGCGATCCCAAGAGCAGGATGCGAAAAAGTGGGCACCGGTTTTTCGCATTGATCCTGCTCTCACTTTTAGATGAGAGACGGATTCAGATTTCAGATGGAATCACTGCGTGATCCCATCTGAAATCATCCGGCTCTAGGAGACGGGCTATGAACATCGGACAAGCCGCCAAGGCCTCGAACGTGACCGCCAAGATGATCCGCTATTACGAGAGCATCGGGCTGATCACTGCCCCGGTTCGCACCCAGGCCAATTACCGCGTCTATGCCAATGAGGACGTGCATGCGCTGCGCTTCGTCAAGCGGGCGCGGAATCTGGGCTTCTCGATCGAGGAGGTGCGCGAACTGCTGGCGCTCTGGCGCGACAAGAGCCGCGCCAGCGCCGATGTGAAAAGCGTCGCGATGAAGCATGTCCAGGATCTCGAAACCAAGATTTCCGAGCTCCAGGCGATGGCGCGCACACTCTCGCATCTCGCCCGGACCTGCCATGGCGACGGGCGCCCGGATTGCCCGATCCTGGCCGATCTCGCCGACCCGGCCGCGTCGCTCGCGCCCGTGCCCGGCAAGCCCAAGCGCAAGGCGCGGCAGGAGGCCGGCTGCGCCTGCCACGAGGATGCGGCGCTGCCTGCCTAGCGACTATTTGGAAACCTCCCGAGCCCTCATCCCGAGGATTCTGGTGTGGATTGAAGCCAATGATTTCAAGGGCTCTGTCCTGACCACCTACGCGCCGTCATCCCGGGCCCATGCCCGAACGCGCCTGTGCGCTGCGGCGTTTCGACCGGGGCGCGGGAACCTCGACAGAGAACCCTCTCCTGTAAGGAGAGGGCAGGGTGAGGTGTAGGCCGTCATCCGCTGGGGCGCGGCCTCACCGCCGCGTGCGGATGGCTTTGCGCTCTACTGGTCCAGGGGCCGACACCTCATCCCTGCCCTTCTCCTTACAGGAGAAGGGTTCCCCGCGCCTTTCGCCACAGCCGCGACGCCTCTTCGATCCTTCGGATCGCCCCGGAATGACGGCGGAACCCCAGCCATAAGTCGGGGTCAAAGGCCGCTGGTATTACTTCGCCTTTTGCAGCTTCGTGACCGTGATCTGGCCATTGACCCGGTCGGCGGTGAACATCACCTTCTCGCCGGCTTTCACATCCTTGAGCATGGCGGGATCGGCGGCCTTGAACACCATCGTCATGCCGTCCATGTCGAGGTTCTTGATCGGGCCGTGATCGAGGGTGATCTTGCCCTGAGCCGTATCGACCTTCTTGACCGTCGCGCTCACCAGCGGTGCGTCCTGCGCCAGGGCTGCTCCGGCAAGGCCGAGGCTGACGAAGGCGATTGTGAGGAGTCTGCGCATTATGATCTCCATGGTTGGTTTGGGAACAAGGGCGGTCACTTGACGACGACCTTGCCGGTCATGCCCGCATCGCGGTGACCGGGGATCAGGCAGGAGAAATCGAACTCGCCGGCCTTGGTGAACTGCCAGACGATCTCGCCGGTCTTCTTCGGCGCGAGGCGCTTGGCGTTGGGGTCGTCATGCTCCATGTCGGGGTTCTTCTGCATCTCGATAGCGTGCTTCAGATTCTCCTCGAGCGTCGCCAGCACGAGTTCATGGTCGAGGTCGCCATTGTTGCGCAGCTGGAATTTGACCTGCTCGCCGCGCCTGACCTCGATCCTGTCGGGAATGAACTGCATCTTGCCGTCGCGCTCGCCCATCGAGATCTGGATGAGGCGGGCCGGCTTCTTCGGGTCGCCGGGCTTGCCATAGGCGGTCTCGTCGCCATGACCATGGTCGTGGCCGGCAGCGCCTGGACCAGCCAGAGCCGCTCCGGTCGAGAGCAGCAAGGCCAGCGCGGCCAGTTTCGGTATCGACATCATCCGCTTCATGCGTTCGCTCCTGTCCGGTGGTTCGGGTCAGTGGTTGGAATGCGGGTTCCTGGCGGCGGGCAGCGGCTTGCCGTCCGGGCCGAGCCTGGGCTTGCGCGGATCCTTGACCCGCCATTCCGTCGGCTCGGTCTTCGCGCCGGGTGCGATCTTGGCGCCAGGTGCGACCTTGGCGTCGAGCGGCTGCGCGCGCGGCGCCTCGGTCAGGCCTGCGCCCTTATATTCATAGGCGACGGTGCCTTGCGGGTTCTTGTACGAACCGGGGTCCTTGTAGTCGCCCTTCGCCAGCCCCTCGCGCACCTTCACCACCGAGAACATGCCACCCATCTCGACCGGGCCGAACTGGGCGAAGCCGGTCATCATCGGCAATGTGTTGTCGGGCAGCGGCATCTCCATGCCGCCCATCTCGCCCATGCCGTTCGAGCCCATCGGCATGTAGCCGGGAGCGATCTTGGCGATCCGCTTGGCCAGGTCCTTCTTGCCGACGCCGATATAGGTCTTCACCGAATGGCCCATGGCGTTCATCGTATGGTGCGATTTGTGGCAATGGATCGCCCAGTCGCCGGGCTCGTCGGCGACGAAATCGAAGGCCCGCATCTGGCCGACGGCGCAATCGACCGAAACCTCCGGCCAGGCGGCGGCAGGGTCGACCCAGCCGCCATCGGTGCAGGAGACCTTGAACTCGTAGCCATGCATATGGACCGGGTGGTTGGTCATGGTCAGATTGCCGAAGCGGATGCGGACCTTGTCGTTGAGACCGACCACGAGAGGGTCGATGCCGGGGAAGACCCGGCTGTTCCAGCACCACAGGTTGAAATCGAGCATGGTGTTGACCTTCGGCACATATGAGCCGGGCTCGATGTCGAAGGCGTTGAGCAGGAAGACGAAGTCGCGGTCGACCCGGCGGAAGGCCGGGTCCTTCGGATGCACCACGAAGAAGCCCATCATGCCCATCGCCATCTGCACCATCTCGTCGGAATGGGGATGGTACATATAGGTGCCCGAGCGCCTGAGCTCGAACTCGTAGACGAAGGCCTTGCCGGGCGGGATATGCGGCTGCGTCAAACCGCCGACGCCGTCCATGCCATTGGGCAGGCGCTGGCCGTGCCAGTGCACGGTGGTGTTCTCCGGCAGCTTGTTGGTGACGAAGATGCGGACCTTGTCGCCCTCGACCGCCTCGATCGTCGGCCCCGGCGACTGGCCGTTATAGCCCCAGAGGAAGGCCTTCATGCCCGGCGCCAGCTCGCGCTCGACCGGCTCGGCGACGAGGTGGAATTCCTTCCAGCCCTCCTTCATCCGCCAGGGCAGGGTCCAGCCGTTCAGCGTCGCGACCGGCTGGTAGTCGGGCCCCGATGTCGGTACGAACGGCGCCTGCGTCGTCGCCTCCGCCATGGTCGGCGCTTCCGGCACCGCGGCGAAGGCGGTTCGCCCGGAGACGGCGGCCGCGCCTGCAAGCACGAGGCCCGACGAGCCGATGAACCCCCTGCGTGACAATGCGGTCATGTCGATGTCCTTCCGCTGGGTTCAATGAGTCGGCGCATCGCCGCCGCCGCCGACTGAGGCGACGACGGCTCCGCTGCCTGCGCCGAGCCCGCCGCCGATGATCGCGTGCTTGAAGTCGGTATGGGCGATCCAGACATCGCGCTTGGCATTGATCGCGGCGACATTGGAGAGGATGCGGCCGCGTGCATCGACGATGAGCTGGGTCACGTCGATCAGCATGCCGTTATACTGCAGCAGCGCCTCGTCCTGGATGATCTTGCGCAAGGGCAGCACATTGCTCTGGTACTGCCGGGCGATCTCATGGGAGCCGCGATAGGCTGTATAGGCCTCGCGCGCCTCGGAGCGGACATTGACCGCCTTCTCGGCGAGCGTGTTGGCGGCCTGCATATAGGTCTGCTCGGCCTGGACGACGCGCGACTGGCCGAAATCATAGAGCGGGATCTCGATTTCGAGCTCCAGCGTGCGGCTGCGCTTGGCCTCACGCTCGACATCACCATCGGCCAGGACATTGCGGCCGCGATCATAGGTGCGTCGCCCCAGCAGATCGATGTCGTTCACGAAGCGGGTCGCCTGCGTCAGTCCCAGTGACTTGGCGAGGAGATCGAGCTCCGCACGCGCGACCTGCATGTCGATGCGCTTGCGCAGCGCCTCGGCTTCAACAGCCTTGACGGTCTTCAGCGGCGGCAAGGGCGGCAAGGTGCCGGGCAGCTTGAACTTGAGGTCGTCGCCCCAGAGGCCGAGCTGGCGCACCAGCCGCTCGCGCTCTTGGCGCTGCTGCAGCCGGGCTTGCGCGAGCTGTGCGCCGAGTTCGGCGTCGAAGGCGAACTCGCGTGCCTGGTTGAGCTTGTTGATGCCACCGGATTCGCCCAGCCGCTTGAACAATTCGGAGGCCGCGTCGGATGACGTCTTGGCCTCCTGGAAGAAAGCCGCCTGGGCATTGGCTGCCACAGTGCGGTAATATTGCCGCCGCGTCTCGGCGGCGAGCTTCAGCACGGCCTCAGTCGCGCGCAATTGGGCCGCGCCAAAGCGATCGCGCGCGATCTCCGCCCGCGCCGGCAAGGTGGCAAGCGCGAGCAGGCTTCCCGCGACCTGGCGCTCGATCTCGATCTCGAACCGTCCCGAAAGCTTGGAGATGCCGAAGCGCGGATTGGGCGGCAGGCTGGCCGCGACCATCTGCGCCTCGGCGATGCCGAGTTCGTTGAAGGCGGCTTGCAGGCCGCGATTGTTGAGCAGCGCGATCTGGACGGCGCTGTCGGCCGTCAATGGCGACTTCAGCAGCTTGTCGACGCGCGCCTTGGCTGTGCCGGCGGAGGCATCGTCGCCGATCTTGACGACATCCTTGTTCAGCTCGGAATAGACGATGGCTTGCGCCGTTCCGACGCCGCCATCGGGCGAGAAGCTGGCGCAGCCGCCGAGCAGGCCGGCGATACCGGCCAGCAAGGCGAGGCGGGAGATCCGGGCCGCTTGGATGGAGGTAGGGATGGGCAAGGCGGTTCTCGTCTTGGTCATGATCGCGGACCGACCTGACGATTGAGCTCGCGCCAGTCCTTGGGCTCTGCCGGGCGCAGCGTGGCCGACCCCGCGCCGACGCTCTGATAGGCCAATGCCGGAACGCGGATATCGGGATCGGCCGGTCGCGCCAGATAGCGCGGAACAGGCGCGGCCGAACAGGCGCCAAGCGTCAGTCCGAGCAAGGTGATGAGGAGCAGTCTTGGGCGCATCGCGGGGTGGCGTGTCCTGAGCGTCGATGGCATTTGGGTAGCAACCGGGCCCGGCCCGCGTCCGTTACAAATTGTTGCGATGCCGGCCGCGCACGCAGAGCCGAGTGGCGCTATCCTGCAAATGAGACTGGGGGCTCTTCGCTCCCGCAGACGACATGTGCAGCTGATGCGCAGGCAGGGATAACCGGATTTGGATCAGGCACCCGTCACAGCAACGGCCGACGACCACGGCCATGTCCTGGTGGTGGATGACGACCCGCAGATCCGCCTGCTGGTCGCGCGCTTCCTGCAGCGTCACGGCTATCAGGTGACGGGCGCGCCGGATGGCCGCGTGATGCTCGAAATCCTGGCGCATACGGCGATCGACCTCGTCATTCTCGATCTGATGCTGCCGGGTCGCTCCGGCATCGAATTATGCGGCGATATTCGCGCGACCTCGCAGGTGCCGATCGTGATGCTGACCGCCCGCAGCGAGGAGAGCGATCGCATCCTGGGCCTGGAGGTCGGCGCCGATGACTACGTCACCAAGCCGTTCAGCCCGCGCGAATTGCTGGCGCGGGTGCGCGCCGTGCTGCGGCGCGCCCGGGCGACGCGCAAGGCGGATGCCGGCCAGGTCAATCAGTCCGTGGCCTTCGACGGCTGGAGCGTCGATCTGCGCCGGCGCGAACTGGTCTCGCCTTCGGGCACGCTGGTCGATCTCTCCACAGGCGAATTCGACCTGCTCGTCGTCTTCGTCGAGCATGCCAACCGTGTGCTCTCGCGCGAGGCGCTGATGCAATACGCCAAGGCCAGGACCAGCGACGATCCCTTCGACCGGACGATCGATGTCCAGATCAGCCGACTGCGCCGCAAGCTGGAAGCCGACGCCCAGGGCGGCCAATTGATCAAGACGGTCAGGGGCGCGGGCTATATCTTCACGCCCGATGTCAGGTCGCGCGCAGGGCAGCGGGCGTGAGGAGCATGCTGAAACGGGGTCTGCCCGACACGGTGGCGAGCCGGGCCATCCTGGTCCTCGTCGTGGCGCTGCTGGCTTTCCATCTCGCCGGCTACTGGGCCTATCATATCGGCGTCGAGAGCCAGGCGACGCAGCAGAGCGCTCGCGGCCTCGCCGAGCGCATCGTTTCGATCAAGCGCGCCATCGCCAGCATTCCGCAGGAGCCCGAGCGCGACCGCGTCGCCCATGACCTGTCGAGCGCGAGCCTCGAAGTGCATTGGAGCAAGGTCAGCCTGGTTCTGGGCACGGCGCCGGCGACCGAGCGCACCAAGGCGATGGAAGCCCGGCTCAAGGAGCTCGTGCCTGATCTCGCGGCCGAATCCTTCCGCCTCGGCTTCGCCGATGATGGCGCGCTCCGCTCGGGCGAGGCCGATGCCTACCGCCATATGATGCTGGTCTCGGTCAGGCTCGAGGATGGCTCCTGGGTGAATTTTTCGTCGACGGCGGGCGCGGCTCAGCATGGTGATGACGGGCTGATGACCGTGATGATCTGCCTCGGCATCGGCATCATCGTCGTCGCCGTGCTGCTGCTGCGCTGGGCGACGCGGCCCTTGCGCGATCTCGCTATCGCCGCCGAGCGCTTCAGCCTCGACCAGACGCCCCAGCCGCTCGATGAGTCCGGCCCGGCCGAGGTGCGCCGCGCCGCGCGCGCCTTCAACACCATGCGCGAGCGCATCCAGCGCCTCGTCGGCGAGCGGACCCAGGCGCTCGCCGCCGTCTCGCATGATCTGCGCACCCCGATCACGCGTTTGCGCCTGCGCTCCGAATTGCTCGAGGACGAGGCGACGCGCGATCTCGTCGACGCCGACCTTTCCGAGATGGAGGGGATGATCGATTCGACGTTGGAATTCCTCCGCGGCGGCGACTCGAGCGAGGCTGCCCGCCCGATCGACGTCGTCTCGGTGCTGGAAACCATCGTCGATGACGAGGCCGATCAGGGCCGCCGGATCACGCTCGATGCACGCGCCCATGGCCGCGTGCTCGGCCGCCTGCTCGCCCTGAAGCGGGCCTTCTGGAACATCGTCGGCAATGCGGTGAAATACGGCGACAGCGCCGTCGTCGTGATCGCGGAGACGCCGACACAGTTCGCGATCACGGTCGAGGACGATGGTCCCGGCATTCCCGAGGCGCAGATGGAGCGCGTCTTCCAGCCCTTCGTGCGGTTGGAGGAATCGCGCGGCCGCGAAACCGGTGGCTCGGGGCTGGGCCTGACGATCGCCCGCGCTGTCATCGCCTCCCATGGCGGCGAGATCGCGCTGGCGAATCGCCGCGAGGGCGGCCTGCGCGTGACGATCACCCTGCCGAAACTGGATCCGTCAGCACGTCAGCCGGCGGATGCGGTTCAGGACCGCCCTGCGCAATCAGGGGCGGCCGCTGAATCACGACCAGTTTGACTGCGGCAGCCGATTTGGAGGTTTTTGCGGGGAACTGGCTGGGGCGGGAGGATTCGAACCTCCGAATGGCGGTACCAAAAACCGCTGCCTTACCACTTGGCGACGCCCCAACGTGCCGCGCCTTCTAGAACGCGGCGCAGCCGCGCGCAACCATTCGCACCGCGGCAGAATATCTCTTTGCAGAAATCGGCGTCACAATGCCCCGGAGGCTGTTGCGCCCGCGCCCGACGCTGGCTATAAGCCCGGCACCAGCTAATCGGAGTGTGGCTCAGCCTGGTAGAGCACCTCGTTCGGGACGAGGGGGTCGCAGGTTCAAATCCTGCCACTCCGACCACTGGTTTCAAGGGGTTAGCGCATCCCGATTGGCGCGCCCCGACATTAGTCCAGATAATATCGAGCCTTTGCACATGGCATCTGCGTTGCGCATGGCAAAGCAGCCCGGCCGGACCGTCGTCCCCGATTTCGAAATCGAGCGCTTGGCGCAGCTTTGGTCGGTGTCTGCATCAAACATCCGGGAAGCTCGGCGGGAACCATCGCCGATACGCTGACGAGATCGCGCCGCACCCCGTCAGGCGAAGACCAAACTCGCTCAAACCGAGCCCATGCACCCTGCTCTCATCGTTCTCGCCTTCCTTGAGAAGGCTCCCGCCGGTTTCCTGTTCGTCGACGACCTCGTCCAGAATTAATGAATGACGTAAGTTCATCAAGAACAGCGGGCGCGGAGAAGCAGGATTAATGGCGCGGAAACTCAAATTTTAAACAGTCTTGTTTGCGGGAATCGGATCAACCTCTTCGTAAGCCCTTTCATGCTTAGTTCCTGAGCAGGCCGTTTTCTGCTTGAGGGGGCTTCTCTTGAACCAGCTTAGCGACGACCATGGAGGCTGGGAGTCCGCCAGAATGGCTGGTCCCGTCGGCCACGTTCTTTCCGTGCGCGGCTCTGAGGCCCAGATCGATCTGCCTGCGCCCTGGCCCGACAAGGGCGCGAGGGCGACTGTCGGTCGATTCCTGGCTATCGATGCCGGTCCCCTGTCCCTCATTGGCATGATCACCGAGGTTACGACGCGGCCTTCCGCTCCCGAAGCCGCCAGGGAGCACCATGCGGTGGCGCGGGTCGCGCTGATGGGCGAAATCGTCAGCAATCTCGACGGATCGCAATCCTTTCGCCGCGGTGTGTCCGACTACCCCGCTATCGGCGACGCAGCCCATCTCATCAGTCGCGAGCATCTTCGATTGATCTACACCCCGGCTGGCCAACGCACGATCAATATCGGTCATCTCAACCACGACAATTCCATCTCGGCCCATATCGACGTCGATAGCCTGATCTCCAAGCACTTCGCGATTCTGGGCTCCACGGGCGTGGGTAAATCCAGCGGCGTCACCGTCATCCTTCAGGAAATCCTCAACGCACGACCGGATGTGCGGATTTTCCTGCTTGATGGTCACAATGAGTATGGCCGCAGTTTCGGTGAACGGGCCAATGTCATCAGCCCTCGCAATCTGAAGCTGCCTTTCTGGCTGTTCAGCTTCGAGGAACTGACCGACGTCATCTATGGCGGCCGTCCCGCTGTGGCCGAGGAATTGGAAATACTCTCCGAGCTTATCCCAATCGCCAAGAGTACCTACCTTCAGTACAAGCCTGCCACCGATCGGCTCGGCTTCAAGAAAAGCAATCCCAAGCGTACCGGCTACACGGTGGATACGCCGGTACCCTATCTGCTGCAGGATTTGCTGGCGCTCATCGATGATCGCATGGGCAAGCTCGAGAACCGATCCTCGCGCATGAACTATCATCGCTTGATGACGCGGATCGAGACCATCAAGAACGATCCGCGCTACGCCTTCATGTTTGAGAATGCCAGCGTCGGTGGCGACACCATGGTTGGCCTGCTCACTCATCTTTTCCGACTCGAGCCCGACGGTAAGCCCATCAGCGTCATGCAGCTCGCCGGCTTGCCGGTGGAAGTCGTTGATGCGGTGGTCTGCGTGCTATGCCGGCTCGCCTTTGATTTCGGTCTATGGAGCGACGGTGCAATGCCGCTGCTCTTTGTCTGCGAGGAAGCACACCGCTACGCTGCTGCCGATCACAGCCTCGGGTTTGGCCCGACCCGCCGCGCCTTGGCCCGCATCGCCAAAGAGGGCCGCAAATACGGCGTCTTCCTTGGCCTTGTCACCCAGCGGCCGGCTGAGCTCGATCCCACCATCATCTCGCAATGCTCTACCCTGCTGGCGATGCGTATGGCCAACGACCACGATCAAGCGCTGCTCCGCTCGGCCGTGGCCGATGCTGGAGCAAACTTGCTCGATTTCGTGCCCTCCCTCGGCACCGGCGAGGTGGTCGGCTTCGGCGAGGGCATGCCGATGCCGGCCCGCCTGACCTTTCGGCGGCTGGGCGAGTCGGCGGTGCCGCGCAGCGAATCCACCGCCCCTTCGGCCATTGACGATGAGGTGGCGACGCAGCGCGAGTTCATTACAACGGTCGTTGCGCGGTGGCGCGGCACGGTGAAGGACGAGGAGGCAAGTGCCGCCCCCGTCCGCGAGCCTCCGGTGCCCGACAGCTCCAGCGAATTGCCGGGCTCTGGCGTCTCGCGCCTGCTGGAAGACGCGCGCCTGCAGATTCTCAAGCGCTAGAGCCGGATGATTTGAGATGGAATCACGGAGTGATCCCATCTCAAATCTGAATCCGTCTCTCATCAAAGAGTTAGAGCAGGATCAATGCGAAAGACCGGTTCCCACTTTTTTTGCATCCTGCTCTAGCCGCGACAGATCGCAGATGACCGCATCGATCGACTTCAAAACCCTGCTGGAAGTCCTTGACGGCATTCCGGTCGGAATTGCCGCCGCAAGCCAGGACATATCGATCTATTCGAACCGCCAGGGTTTGGCTCATGCCGCCTTGCCGGCGGGCCAGCGAGATGCCGCGCTGGCCGGCCGCACCATCGATGTGCAGCAACTCTCGCTTTCCATCGGTGGGGTGCCACATCAGGTCCGCCTTTCCCTTGACGTCACCGAACAGCGCGCGCTTGAGGACGATCTCTTCCGGCGTGCCTATTTCGACGATCTCACCGGTTTGCCCAATAGAGGCCTGCTTGAGCGCAGCGTGGCAGCGCTGACGGCATCGGATCGCGAACAGACCTTCGCCCTGGCCTTTCTCGATCTCGACGGCTTCAAGAACATCAACGACTATTACGGACATGCCGTTGGCGACGCGCTGCTGGTCAAGGTCGCCCGGCGCCTCAGCCGCGAACTGCGCCCCTGCGATCTGATAGCGCGCGTGGGGGGTGACGAGTTCGTGTTGCTGCTCTCGCCCGCCGGGCCGATGGAAGAGATCGCCGCCAGGGTCGAACATTTCCTCGCCAGGCTGAAGGAGCCCTACTTCATCGAGGGCAGCGAAATCCTCACCTCCGCTTCGGTCGGCGTCAGCCTCTACCCAGCCGACGGCCGCTCCTATGACGCGCTCTGCTCCAATGCCGACCGAGCGATGTACCGGATCAAGGGCACCACCAAAGGCAGCGTGCAGTTCTTCAGCCCCGGCGTTGACCACGCCGCGAGCGAACGGATGAAGATCGAACAGCGTCTTCGGCTAGCCGTGCGAGACCGACGCCTCCGCTGCGCCTATCAACCGAAGGTCGATTTTCGTTCGAACGAGGTTGTCGGCGTCGAGGTGCTGCTGCGTTGGATAGACGAGGAGGGCACGATCCACCCGCCGGGTGACTTCGTCAATCTAGCGGTAGAGCTGGGGCTCATGGACGAGATCACGCATCTCGTTCTTGCCGAAGCAACAGGCGCAATCGACCGTATCGACGGCGCGTTCGGCGCGGCCTCAACCATCAGCCTCAATGTTGCCGCGCGCCAGGCGGACGAGCCCGTATTCATGCGCTCGCTGGTCGACGCCATCGAAGCCACCGGCTGCGCCCAACGGTTCATGATCGAGCTGACTGAGGAAGCGTTTCTTTCGAAGAGCCGGTTCCAGACGCAGGTCCTGCCGATGATTCGCGAGATTGGAGCGCGCGTTTCCATTGATGATTTCGGTGTCGGATATTCGTCGCTGGCGGCGCTCGCTGACATCACGGCCGACGAGATCAAGGTGGATCGCTCATTCATAACCGCGATTCACCAGCGCCCGCGCAGCCAGAGCATTCTGAAGACGATTGAATCGCTAGCCGACGCGCTGGACATGTCAATCATCGTAGAGGGCGTCGAAACTGCCGAGGAGCTCGTATACCTCCAAGCCGCCACGCGCATCCGGCTCGCGCAGGGCTACTATTTCGCCAAACCCATGTTCCTCGATGAAATCACGACCAGAACGCCCGACCTTTCCCTGCGGCAGCCCTCGGTTTCGTCGCGCAGTCCACTGGTGCGCGCGGTCGGCTACAGATCGTAGCCCGCAAGCGATGGAGTTGGGTTCCAGCGGTGGCGCTGTCTCGATTCACGCCCCGAGCGGCCAGCAAGCATTTCCGTGATGGCGAAGCGCGGTCAGGCCCTGTACGCTGCGGGCCAATTCAGCAGCGGTCTCGACATCATGAAGCGTAAGCGTCTCTTCCAGATCATCGGCATTCTCGGCCTGGCGACCATGCTGGCGGCCTGCGACAAATGCGGCGAGCCGCTGCGGCCGTTCAACATGCCCAAGAGCTGCGGCGATTCGCGCCCGGCCGGCTGAGCCCTTCAGAGCACGTCCCCGACATCTCGACATGAAAAAGGCCGGGGTTTCCCCCGGCCTTCACATTGCGTTGCTGCGCGCGGTTCAGCTGCGACGCTGGAGCATCGACCAGCCGGTGCCGACAAAGCAGGCCGCCAGCGCGACCTTGAGCGCATCGCCGATCAGGAAGGGTTGAACGCCGAAGGCGAAGGCCTTGGCGAAGCCGACGCCCATGGCGCCGCCAGCCATCTGCGCGCCGAGAGCCAGCCACAGGCAGCCAAGGCCCAGCATCAGCGCCTCGGCCGTGAGCAGACCGACGATGAGACGGGTCAAGGAGGCGCCGCGCGCCGCCGCCCAGCCGGCCACAGCCGCCGCCAGGACGAAGCCGACGAGGAAGCCGCCGGTCGGCCCCACCAGGTAAAGCGGGCCGGCCGCGACCGGAGGCGTATTGGTGAAGACCGGCAGGCCGGCGAGGCCATAGGCGATGTAGAGCGCGACCGTCGCTGCACCGAGCCGCGAGCCATAGGCCGCGCCCAGGCTGAGCACCGCCAGCGTCTGCAGCGTCATCGGCACCGGCCAGAACGGCACCTTGATCTTGGCAGCGAGCACCAGCAGCAGGCTGCCGGCGACGGCGAGCGCGATGTTGCGGGCCACAGCGGCTCGCGGACCCGAGACCGCCGGGAGCGCCGCATGGACGAGGGTGGGAGCTTGAAGGGGGAGCATGTCTGCCATCCGCGTTGGATCCTGTTCAGCAGGGCCGCGCCGCGCGACCATCTTTCCCGTCTATAGGAAATGCGGCAAAGCCTCACAAGCGCGCGGAAGCTGTGCGCATGGGCGGCCCGGAGCGCAAGGCGAGGCAGAGGCAGCGGCATGAGCGGCGAGATCGAGTTCGACAGGACGGCCACGACCCCGCCGGGCGAGATCGCGGAGCTCTCGCCATTGGTCCGGCGCGTCATCGCTGGGAATGGCGGGCCGATGACCTTCACCGGCACCTGTACCTATATCGTCGGGCGCGGCCGGGTCGCGATCATCGATCCGGGGCCGGACGACCCAGCCCATGTCGCGCGGCTGCTCGCGGCGGTGGCCAGTGAGACCGTGACCGATATCGTCGTCACCCACACCCATCGCGACCATTCGCCGGCCGTCCCCGCCGTCAAGGCAGCGACTGGCGCGCGCATCGTCGGCTGCGGCCCGCATCGCGCGGCGCGCGAGCTTGCACTCGGCGAGGTGAATCCGCTCGATGCCGCGGCTGACCGTAGCTACGCGCCCGACCTGCTGATGCGCGACGGCGACCATGTCTCCGGGCCAGGCTGGACGCTGACGGCGGTCGACACCCCCGGCCACACCGCCAACCATGTCGCCTTCACTCTTGCCGAGGAGGCGAGCCTGTTCTCGGGCGACCATGTCATGGCCTGGTCGACGAGCGTCGTTGCTCCGCCCGATGGCTCGATGGCGGCCTATATGGCCTCGATCGAGAAACTGCGCGGCATGGAGCACCGCCTCTACTGGCCCGGCCATGGTGGTCCCGTCATGGAACCGCAACGCCTCCTGCGCGGCCTGGTGCAGCATCGTCGCCAGCGCGAGGCGGCGATCCTCAACCGGTTGAGCGTGGGTGACGAGCGCATCGCCGAGATGGTGCCGGCGATCTATCAGGGGCTCGCCCCGGCCTTGCATGGGGCGGCCAGCTTATCGGTGCTGGCGCAGCTGGAAGATCTCGTCCAGCGCGGCAGCGTCTCCTGCGACGACGCCCTGCCGCTGCTGACGAGCCGCTACCGGCGAATCTAGCTTCAGCGGGTCTCGACCAGCAACTCGACCTCTTCAGCGAAGGCCGCGATGCGCGCGGCGTTGGCGCCGAGATCATGCGTGCCGAGGCGCGAGGCCGAGCGGATATCGATCCGGCTGCCATCGGCACGCGGGCGCACCCGGATGGTGATGTCGTCGGAGAAGCGCAGCAGGCGCGTGCGCGCCACCGCCTCGATGCGGCCAGCCCCGCTGCGGCCGCCCGGCCGCGCCGATTCGAGCACCTGCCAGCCACGATTGAGCGCCGCGCGCCTGGCGATGTCGAAAGCCATCTCCGCCGGCACCTCCAGAATGATCGGCAAGGTCTTGGGGTAGGCCTGGCGCTGAGCCCGCCGCAGCTCAGGCGAGACATCGGGCGGTACACGGCCCTTGCGCGCATCGAGCGCGACGCGCGAGCGGCTGAAGGCGGGTGGGTCGTCGATATCGGTCGAAATGTCGTTCAGGGCCGGCAGCGTGACGAGCTTGAAGCCGACATAGCCTGCCGGCGCGAGCAGCAGCAGGGCGAGGGCGAAAGCCTGGGCCGCCATGCCGACGCCGCGATGGCCGGACTGCCAGATGCGGATGAAGGCCAATACTGACAGGAGCAGCGCGAGCAGCACGAAGCCATAGGCGCCCAGGATCGGAGCCAGCCCCTGCAGGCTCGGCTCGCCCGCCCGGAACACCAGCACCGACAGCAGCAGCACGGCGAGCGAGAACCAGGCCAGCCGCCGGCTCCATAGCGCGGCGCGCGAGACAGGCTCCTCGAAGACGAGACGACGATGCATCGCCTTTAGGTGACGCTGCGGCGGGCGGAAGGCAAGGCCGGCGATGATTCGCCGTCCATCGGCTAGAGTCCGTTGGCAACTCCGCGAGCCCTAAGGGCGGATAACAGAGAAGGATGCTGATCATGGCCGATACGGCGGTCACCGCGACATTCGATGCGGCAAGCGGCATCGCCCGCATCACCTTCAACCGTCCCGATGTGCTGAACGCCATCGATGTCGCGACCGCGACGGCCTTTCGGGAGGCTGTGTCCAATGTCGTCGCGCAGGCGGGCCTGCGCTGCATCGTTCTCGCCGGAGCAGGGCGCGCTTTCGTGGCAGGCGGCGATGTCGCGAGTTTCGGCGATGAACCGGCTCAGATCGTTGACGCCCTGCTCGGAGCGCTCCACCCCGCGATCCTCGCCTTGCGCGCCTGCCCAGCGCCCGTCCTTGCCGTCGTGCAGGGGCCGGCTGCCGGTGCCGGTCTGAGCCTCGCGCTCAGCGCCGACATTTTGCTGGCAAGCGACAAGGCTCGCTTCGTCATCGCCTATGACCGCATCGGCGCGCCGCCCGATTGCGGCGGCACCTGGTTCCTGCCGCGCAAGGTCGGGCGCGGACGCGCCTTCGCCATGATGCTGCTCGGGCAGGTTCTCGATGCGCAGGCCGCGCTGGCAGCCGGCATCGTCGCCGAGGTCGTGCCGCAAGCCGAGCTCGAAAGCCGCGCAGGCGAGATCGCCGCGCGCATCGCAGCGGGCCCGACAGAGGCCTATGGCAGCTTCAAGCGCCTGATCGACGATGCGTTCGCCACGCCATTGGAGGCGCATCTGGAGAACGAGCGCCGGCGCTTTCTGGAGGCGACGCGGACGCAGGATTTCCGCGAGGGTGTCGCGGCCTTCCTCGGCAAGCGCGAACCGGTCTTTCGCGGGCGGTGAGCCTGCCTGCGATCGCAGCGGAGCTTCGACTTATACCGTCACGGCCTCCAGAGCTGACCGATGGCGCTGTCCTCCGCCGTCATTCCGGGACATGGCGAAGCCAATAACGCGAAAGAATATGGGCCCGGAACCCAGAACCGATGCGGGTCGTCGTGAAGCGAGCCGGTGCCTCGCGCCTTCTCGAGCAGCGGCATCGGTTCTGGGTTCCGGGCTCGATCCTTCGGATCGCCCCGGAATGACGGCGGCGACTCAGCCATAAGCCGGGGCCAAACGCCGTCAGTATTATGCCGTCACCGCCTCGCGCCTTAATCCGAAGTCGCGACCGGGAATCGAGGCGAGCAGCGCCCGCGTATAGGCATGCTGCGGGTTGCCGAAGACCTCGCCGATGAGGCCGGTCTCGACCACCTCGCCGCTCTTCATCACCGCGACGAGATCGCAGACCTGTGCCGCGACGCGCAGATCATGGGTGATGAAGACGATCGACAGGCCCAGCCGCTGCCGCAATTCGGCGAGCAGCTTCAGCACCTGTGCCTGCACGGAAACGTCGAGCGCCGAGACTGGCTCGTCCGCCACCAGCACATCCGGCTCCAGCGCCAGGGCCCGCGCAAGGCCGATCCTCTGGCGCTGGCCGCCGGAGAATTCATGCGGATAGCGGTCGGTCGCTGCCGGGTCGAGCCCGACCAGTGCGAAGAGCTCCCTGGCGCGGGCCAGAGCCTGCTCGCGCGGCGTGCCATGTACGATCAGCCCTTGCGCCACCAGTTCGCCGGCCTTGCGGCGGGGATTGAGCGAGGCGAAGGGATCCTGGAACACCATCTGGATATGGCGGGTCTCGGTCCGCATCTCCTCGCGGGTCAGGCAGGCCAGATCGCGGCCGTTCAGACGGATCTCGCCGCTTTCCGGGTCGATCAGGCGCACAAGGCAGCGCGCCAGCGTCGACTTTCCGGAACCGGACTCGCCGACAATGCCGAGCGTGCCGCCCTTGGGCAGCACCAGTGAGACATCCTTGACCGCATGGGTCACGCGCTGCCCACGTCCGAGGAAGCCGCCGGTACGATAGGTCTTGGAGACATGCTCCATGCTCAGGATCGGCTCGGTCGAAAGCGCGCGCGGCGGCGGCGCCTTCAGCGGCGGCACGGCGGCGATGAGCTGCCTGGTATAGGCGTGTTGCGGGTTCTCGAGCACGGTGCCGACGCTGCCCTGCTCGACGACGCGGCCCTGGCTCATCACCGCGACCCGGTCGGCGATCTCGGCGACGACGCCGAAATCATGGGTGATGAACAGCACGGCAGTGCCCTTGCGCTTCTGCAGGTCGCGGATCAGCTCGAGGATCTGCGCCTGCGTCGTCACGTCGAGCGCCGTGGTGGGTTCGTCGGCGATCAGCAGCTTGGGGTCGAGCGCCAGCGCCATCGCGATCATGGCGCGCTGGCGCTGGCCGCCGGAGAGTTCGTGCGGATAGGCTTTTGCGGCCAGCGCAGGATCGGGAATGCGAACCTCTTCGAGCAGCGCCAGCACGCGCGCGCCGATCTCGGCTTTCGAGAGCTGCGTGTGGATCTCGAACATCTCGCCGATCTGGTCGCCGATCGAGCGCAGCGGGTTCAGCGCCGTCATCGGCTCCTGGAAGATCATCGCGATGCCGGCGCCGCGCACCCTACGCATCTGCGCCTCGCTGACGCCGGCGAGATCGTGCCCCTCGAACAGGATGCGCCCGCCATCGATCTCCACGCCGTCCGGTAGCAGGCGCATGATCGCATTGGCGGTCATCGATTTGCCAGAGCCGGACTCGCCGACGACGCAGAGGATTTCATTGGCGGCGACCGAAAGCGTCACCTCCGTCATGGCGTGCGAGCGATCCGCGCCCTTCGGCAGCTTCACGCTGACGGCGTCGAGAACGAGGATCGGGCTCATCGACCTCTCAGCCTCGGGTTGAGCGCGTCGTTGAGTCCCTGGCCGACCAGCGAGACGGCGAGCACGGTGACGAGGATCGCGATGCCGGGAATGGCCGAGACATACCATTGCACCCGCAGCACATCGCGGCCGGCGCCGATCAGATTGCCCCAGGAGGCGACATTGGGGTCCGACAGCTTGAGGAAGGCGAGCGCGCTTTCCAGCAGGATCGCGACCGCCATCACGACGCTGGCATAGACGATCACCGGGGGCAGGGCGTTGGGCAGGATCTCGCCGAAGATCAGCTTGGCGTCCTTGAGGCCGAGCGTGCGCCCGGCCTGGACGAATTCGCGATTGCGCAGCGACAGGAATTCAGCCCGCGTCAACCGCGCCGAAGCTGGCCAGGAGACGATGCCGATCGCGACCGTCACGGTGGTGATGGTCGAGCCGAAGACCGCGACCAGCACCAGAAGCAGCAGGAAGTTCGGCAGCGTCTGGAAGGCTTCGGTGACGCGCATCAGCGCGGTATCGACCCAGCCGCCATAATAGCCGGCGAAGGCGCCGATGGTGATGCCGATCATGATCGAGATCACTGTGGCGACCACGCCGATCAGGAGCGAGATACGCGCGCCATGGAAGATCTGCGCGGCGATGTCGCGGCCGGAATTGTCGGTACCGAGCAGGAAGCGCGGATTGCTGAACGGCCAGACCAATGGCCGCCCGGCGAGTGCCAGCGGATCCTTGGGATAGAGCCAGCCGGCGGTGGCGGCCATGGTGAGCACGGCGAGCAGCAGCAACAGGCCGATGATCGCCGATGGGCTGCGGAGATAGCGTTTCACCAGCGCCATCGCCTCAGGCCCCTGTGGTGATGCGCGGGTCGAGCCGAGCATAGAGCAAGTCGACGATGAAATTGACCGCGATCACCAGCAGCGCCGAGACGAAGACGATGCCGAGCAAGGTGTTGAGGTCGCGCTGCACCACGGATTCATAGGCAAGGCGCCCAAGTCCCGGCAGCGAGAACACGCTCTCGACCACGACCGAGCCGCCTAGCATCGTGCCGGCCTGCAGGCCGATCAGCGTCACCATCGGCAGGAGCGCATTGCGCAGGACATGGCGTACCACGACCCGGGTCTCGTCCATGCCCTTGGCCCGGGCCGTGCGGACGAAATCGAGGTTCAGCACCTCCAGCATCGAGCCGCGCATGATGCGCAGATAAATCGCCATGTAGAACAGGCCGAGCGTCAGCGTCGGCAGGACGAGGTGCTGCGCGATGTCGAGAATGCGCGACAGGCCGGCATGGGCGATCGTGATGTCCTCGAACCCGCCGGCCGGCAGCCATTGCAGGTAGATCGCGAAGACGACGATCGCCATCAAACCGAACCAGAAGGTCGGCATCGCATAGAAGACGAGGCCGAGCGTCGAAATCAGCGTGTCCGGCCAGCGATTGACGCCGCGCGCGGCGACGACGCCCAGGATCAGCCCGAAGAAGAAGGCAAGCGACAGCGAGGCGGTCATCAGCAGGATCGTCGCCGGCAGCCGCTCGGCGATCACGGTCGCGACCGGCTTGCCGTAGATGGCGGAGAAGCCGAGATCGAACCGGACCAATCGCCAGAGATAATTGCCGAGCTGAGCCCAGACCGAGAGGTCCAGGCCATAGAACCGGCGCAGCTCGCGCGCGGTCGCCGCATCGCCGCCGCCCATCTGCGCCATCATCGCATCGACCGTGTCGCCCGGCGCGAATTGCAGCAGCAGGAACACGCCGATCAGGATCAACACCAGCGTCGGGATCGAGGCGGCAAGCCGCCGCCCCGCTAGGACGAGAATGCGCATGGAAATCGGCCGGAAGCGACGGGTTCGATGGGTGAGGCGCTCACTCCGCCAACCACAAATCATGCCAGGAGCTGGAGCCCCAGCGCGGCGTGTTGGAGTGGTTGCGGGCCTTGGCGTTGATCACGGTCAGGAAGATCTGCTCGATCGGCGTCCAGATCGGGATTTCCGTATTGGCCCGGCGTACGAAATCGCCATAGAGCGCCTTGCGCTTGGCGACATCGACCTCGGTCGCGGCGTCGTCGATGATCTTGTCGATTACCGGGTCGGTCCAGTCCCATTGGTTGGTCCAGGGCGCGCCCTTGGGCTGGCCGGAGCGGTACCATACCGTCGTCGAGACGGCCGGGTCGTTGCGGTACTGGTGCCAGCCGGTGGCGAGGTCGAAGGCGTGATCGTCATAGACCTGCTTCAGGAAGCCACCGCCATCGGTGCGCACGACCTCGACCTTGATGCCGACCTCGGAGAGCGACTGCTGGATGAAGGTGGCGAAGAGCGAGATGTCCTCGCCCCAGGGCGCGGGCAGCAGCCGCAGCGAGAAGCGCGTGCCGCCAGCGCCGGCCTTGAAGCCGGCTTCGTCGAGGAGCTTGGCCGCGAGCTTCTTGTCGAACGGGTACTGCGGGCCGTTATCGGCCGGGTAGAAATCGGTCGAGACCGAGGGCACCGGTCCGGTGCCGCGCTTGGCGAAATCGCCCAGAAAATTCTCGATGAAGAAGGGGATGTCGAGCGCATGTGCGATCGCCTGGCGGACGCGGATATCGGCGAGCTCCTTGCGGCGGAAGTTGAACTCCACCGTGTTGGTGCGGGCATTGCCCTCATTGCCCTTGGTCGAGACGATGAAGCGCGGATCCTTGGCGAGGCGGGCGGAGTCCGAGATCGTCAGCCCTGAGAACGGGCTGTAATGGATTTGGCCTGCTTCCATCTGGGCAGCCGCTGCGGCGCGGTCCGTGACGACGCGCCAGACGATGCGGTCGAGATAAGGCGCGTTCGGCCGCCAGTAATCGGCGTTGCGGTCGGCGATGACATGCTGGCCGCGCTCATAGGTCACGAATTTGAACGGGCCGGTTCCGATCGGCGCGAGATTGACCGGGTTTTGCCGGATGTCGCCCTTGCCCTCATAGAGATGGCGCGGCGAGATGTAGCCGAGATCGGGCAGCGCCCGCAGCAGCAGGGCAAGCGGCATCGGCCGCTCATAGCGGAACACGGCGGTCAGCGGGTCGGGCGTGTCGACGGCGGTGAGGAAGAGCTGCAGCGTCGTGCCGTAGTTCAGGATCTTCTTCCACATCTCCATGGCGGTGAACTGCACATCCGCCGAGGTGAAGGGCTTGCCGTCATGCCAGCTCACGCCCTTGCGCAGCTTGAAGGTGATGGTTTTGCCGTCGGGCGCCGCCTCCCAGCTCTCGGCGAGCACGCCGACAGGCTGGCCGGCCGCGTCGAGATCGACCAATTGCTCCTGGATCTTGCCGCCGATGATGTAGACGCCGGTCGAGGCCTGCAGGCTCGGGTTCAGCTGGCGCTGCTCCGCACCGTAATGCACCGTGAAGACCCCGCCCTTGCGTGGCGTCGCCTGCGCGAAGGAGCGCATCGGGTTCAGCACGTTCGCGGCAATGGCGGCGCTGGTCAAAAGCGCGGCGCGGCGGGTCATGTCCATGACGGAAATCCTTGGTCCTGCGATCACGTAACGGAAACGATGCGAGCCTTGGCAGCGCCGGTCAACAACGGCGCCGCCCAAAAAGAAGGCGCGCTCTACTGTGGTACGAAGCTCACGATGATGCCGTTGGCGGCGCTCGCGGGCACGCTGACGGCGCCGTCATGGGCGAGCGCCTCTGCGCCGAGCGCAGCCTTCGTCAGCGCGATGTCGGCGCTTTCCAGCACGACCGAAGCCAGCCCCTCGGGCGGGACCCCAGTGCGCGCCGCCTGCGGGTAGCGCCCGGCGAATGCGGCAGCCTCGGAGAAGAGCACATCGGCGCGTTTGCCGCCGGAGGGCACTTGCCAGCCGCCCTCGACTTCCGAGGCTGGCTCGTCGATCAGCCGGCTCAGATGCGCGGCTGCCGCCTTGGGGTCGGCAGTGAGAACTTCAACCCGCCGGATGCGGGTCGCACCATTAGCGTGGCTCTGCCACTCCGGGACCCAGACCGTCTCGCGCGTCAGGTGCTGGCAGGCGAAAATCCGCAGGCCGCCCGGATTCTCGTCCAGCGGCCAGCGAAAGACGTTGAATTTGGCCTCGCCGACGCGTCCGCCGGGCAGTTCGACCGGTCGGCCGAAATGCACCGGCCCGTCCGCGGCGATGCCGCGCGCCTGCAATTCGGCGACGCCGGCGGCGGCATCGTCGGTCGTGAAGGCCACGCGCTCCACACCCTCGCGGGTTCTGAGGAAGTCCCGCATCGGCTTGTTGTGCTCGGTCTCGGTGAGAATGCCGAGCAGCTCGATATAATCTTCGCCGAACATGATCGTGTAGTTGCCGGAGCCGAGATGCGGCGAATGCGTGCCGCGCGGCGAGACCGTGAACCCCAGGCGCTTCCAGGCGGCGGCCGACGCATCGAGATCGCGCACCGTAACCATGACGTGGTCGATACCGAGAACATGCTTGAGTGGCATGACGCCCCCTTGAATCCAAAGCCAACGGGTGCCGAGTTCAGCCGAACGGGCCCGGCCGCGCAACCGGCGCGCCAAAGCGTTTCCGGCAGATCGCGCTGCGCCGCACACATAGCGTTTCGAAGATGAAACTTTCAACAGAAGGAAAGAAGACGCGAAAGAACGATCAGTTAATTCTCTTTTCCGGTTGATTTATAGCAAATACATCTCGTCTTGGTCGCCTTGGGGGGAGGCGCCGACTTGCGGCTGGGACAAAGCGAGGCGAGGATGGCGCCCTTCACCCGGAGGCGCATCATGCTGCGCCTTCGTCTTCGCCTGACGAGACCCACCCCATGACAGCCTCCCCTTCCATCACCTGGCCGCCCTCGCTTTGGGCCGCGACCGCTCAGCCCGGCCCGGCCCTTGCCGCGCTGGACGGGGATGTCACCACTGACGTCGTGGTCATCGGAGCCGGCTTCACCGGCCTCTCGACCGCGATCCATCTGCGCGAGGCCGGAATCGGCGTCGTGGTGCTGGAGGCTGCCGAGCCCGGCTGGGGCGCCTCGGGGCGCAATAACGGCCAGGTCATCCCAACGCTTGCCGGCCACGACCCCTCCGCCATGGTCAAGCGCCATGGCGCGGCCGGCGAGCGCTTCAACGCGGTGCTACGCGACAGCGCCCAGTATCTGTTCGACCTCATCAGCAAATACGACATCCCGGCCGAGGCCGAGCAGGCCGGCTGGGTCCAGCCGGTGCATTCGCCCGGCCGGTTCAAGCTCGCCGAGAAACGGGTCAGGGAGTGGTCGGCGATCGGAGCGCCGGTCGAGCTTCTCGATCGCGCCGCGACTGCCGAGATGCTGGGCTCGCAGGCCTGGTTCGGCGGCTTCTGGAACCCGACCGGCGGCCATATCAACCCGCTCGCACTGACCCGTGGCCTCGCTGAGGTCGCGCTGAAGCTCGGCGCGGTCATCCATGCCCGCTCGCCTGCGATCGCGATGGCGCATGAGAACGGCCGCTGGCGCGTGAAGACAGCGCGGGGCTCCGTCACGGCACCAGCGCTGGTGCTGGCGACCAACGCCTATACCGGCGAATGCGAGGCAGGCCTCGCGCCCGAAATCGCCGATGAGGTCATCCCCGTCCTGTCCTGGCAGATGGCGACCAAGCCGCTCAGCGACAACATCGCCAAGACCGTCATCCCTGCCCGGCAGGCCATGTCGGACACTCATCGCGAGCTCTATT
Source organism: Allobosea sp. OK403 (assembly GCF_900113835.1). Classification (GTDB taxonomy): domain Bacteria; phylum Pseudomonadota; class Alphaproteobacteria; order Rhizobiales; family Beijerinckiaceae; genus Allobosea. Next base: position 230,041 of record NZ_FOQV01000007.1, read on the forward strand.
TCGCCCGCTGGGACGCCCGCAATCGCCTGGTCACCGGCGGCGCGGCGGTCTTCCCCGGAGCAGGCGGCGCCAATCTGCGTCCGGCTGTGGCGGAGCGCCTGAAGCGGCTCTGGCCGCAGCTCGGCGATGTCGAGTTCGATTATGTCTGGTCGGGCTATGTCGGCATGACCCCGGACAATCTGTTGACGCCGCAGGTGCCGGGCTTCCCGCGCATCCATCGTCTGGGACCGGACGGCTTTGCCTGGGTCGGTTGCAATGGCCGGGCGGTCGCCTTGTCGATCTCGCTTGGGCGCGAGCTCGCCCGGGCGACGCAGGGCGTGGCGATCGAGACGCTGGGCCTGCCCCTGTCGGAGCCAAAATCCCAGCCCTTCCGCAGCATCGTGCGCCGGATCGCGCCGCTCGCGCTGCCGCTCTATCGGCGGCTGGATGCGGCCGAGATCTGAGCTGTGGTCTCGCAATCATGATGGCGGGCGAAAACGCATTGCCCATGATTGGCCGCGGCGCCGGTCGCAGCTAGGCTCGCCGTCATGAGCGAACGCGATCTCCTCGGCTATGGCGGTACCTGGCCCGATTTCACCTGGCCCAACGGCGCGCGTCTCGCCGTCTCCGTCGTGGTCAATTTCGAGGAAGGCGCCGAGCTTCAGGTCGGCGACGGCGATGCGCGCTCGGAGACCATGGGCGAGGTGATCAGCGTGGTGCCGCCCGGCAAGCGCGACCAGGGTCAGGAGCAGATCTTCGGTTACGGCACACGCGCCGGGCTCTGGCGCATGCTCGCTGCGCTCGACGAAAGCGCGATCCAATCGACCTTCCTGTTCTGCGGTCGTGCGGTCGAGCGCCTGCCGGGGCTGGCGAAGACGATCGTCGCGCGCGGCCATGAACCTGCCATCCACGGCTGGCGCTGGCGGCCGCATGCCGATTACGACGATCCCGAACGCGAAGCGGCCGACATCGAGCGCTGCGTCGAGGCGATCACGACCGCGACCGGGCAGCGGCCGCTGGGCTTCTTCTGCAGGGGTGGCGAAAGCCCCTGGACGCGCGAATTGCTGGCGCAGCGCGGCTTCCTCTACACCTCGAACGGCTTCGACGACGATTTGCCGTATTGGGATCGCTCGCCGGCGAGCGGCCCCTTGCTGGTCGTGCCTTATGCGCTCGACAGCAACGACATGAAGTTCTTCCATCCCAACGGCTTCGTCCGCGCCCGCGAGATGGTCGACTATGTCGAGGATGCGCTCGGCGTTCTGGAGGACGAGGCGGCGCGCGGCCTGCCGCGGCTTTTGAACATCGGCTTCCACCTGCGCATCGTCGGCCGCCCGGCGCGCTTCGCCGCCTTTCGCGATATTCTGCGACTGCTGGCGGGACGGCGGGAGAAGCTCTGGGTCGCGAGCCGCGCTGAGATTGCTAACGCTTTCAGCGCAGCGGTGCCTCCGCTACCACGCTGATCACGCGAGGCCGGCCCCTCCGCGCCATTCCGTTCAAGCCATACAAATCGGCGCGGTCGTCAAAGCCGCCGCAGCCGCGTGAGCCGGCTGGGGCTGCTCTCGGCCAGCAGGATATCGCCCTCGGGCGTGCCGAAGATGCCATGCGCGCCGTTCAGGAACGGGCGGCAGCGGCCGAGCTTCTCGCCCTTTGGGCTGATTTTCTGCAGGGTCGGCTGGGTATCGGTCACATAGCTATTGCCGTCCTCGTCGCCCCAGATCGCCACGGGGTCGCGGAAATGGGTCCAGTTCCCGAGATGGTTGCCGTTGTGGTCGAAGATCTGGACGCGGTCATGCGTACGGTCGACGACCAGCACGCGCCCATCGGCATGCGTCCAGATCGCGTGCGGCCAGCCGAACTGCCCGTCGCCGTCGCCATGCTCGCCCCAGCTCTGGATATGAACGCCATAGGCCGAGAAGCGGTGCACCCGGCTCGCCGCATAGCCGTCCGCGACATAGATCTCGCCCCAGGCCGAGACATGGATGTCGGTGGGGTGGTTGAAGGGCGCGAGCGGCTGGCCGCGTTGGCCCAGCCCGTTGATCCGCTCGCCCGTGGCCGAGCAGATGATGATCTCGTGCATGTCGCGATCGACGCAGAGGATGCGCCCGGCGGCATCGGCCGTCAGCATATGGGAATCCGCGATCAGATCGCCGCCCCAGCCGCCGAGATAGGTGCCATCGGGTGCCAGTTCGATCACGCGGGGATCGTTGGGATGCACCAGAGGGTCGTGCCGCAGCATCACGAAGACATGGCCGCGGGAATCGACCGTGACATCGGTGACGAAGCCGGTGTTCTGCGGCCAGGAGCCGAAGGGCCGTTCGACGCGGTAGCGCGTGTCGCCGAGCGCGACGATCAGATCATGCGAGGCCAAGATAGGTTCCTTCAGGCGAGGGCGCCGGCAAAGGGATGCGTCTTCACCCAATGCCTGGCAATGTCGAGACGGCCGGTGATCCAGACGTCTTCATGGGCCTGGACATAGTCGAGGAAGCGCGCGAGCCCCGCCGCCCGGGCGGGATGGCCGATCAGGCGCATATGCAGACCCACCGACATCATCTTGGGCTGCGTCGCGCCTTCGGCATAGAGCATGTCGAAAGCGTCCTTATGCCAATCGAAATAGTCGGACGAGGTCGCGAAATAGCCCGAGCCGAACTTGCCGTCATTATTGGCGAGCGAATAGGGCACGACGAGATGCGGCTTGCGGTCGACGACCTTCCAATAGGGCAACTCATCGTCATAGGCGTCGGAATCGTAGAGGAAGCCGCCGTCCTCGACCACGAGCCTGCGCGTGTTCACGCTCGGCCCATAGCGGCAGTACCAGCCGAGCGGGCGCTCGCCGAGCGTGGCTTCGAGCGAGGCGATCGCCTTGGCGATATGTTTGCGTTCCTCCTCCTCGCTCAATTCGTAATGCTTGATCCAGCGCCAGCCATGGCAGCAGACGTCGAAGCCCGAGGTCCGGATCGCGGCGGCGGCCTCCGGGTTGCGCTCGATCGCGAGCGCGCAGCCGAACACGGTCAAAGGCAGGCCGCGCTCCTGGAAGAGCCGCATCAAGCGCCAGAAGCCGACGCGGCTGCCATAGGCGAACATGCCTTCGCCGGCGAGATCGCGCCCCTTCACCGCCATGCTGAGGCTGCTCGATTCGGTCAACGCGGTCTCGGTATAGCCCTCGCCGTCCTGCATCGAGGGCTCCGAGCCCTCCTCGTAATTCATCACGAAATTGATGGCGATGCGCGCGCCGCCTGGCCATTTGGGATCGGGAGGGTTGGCGCCGTAGCCGATCAGGTCGCGGTCATAGGTCAAGGCCAGTCTCCACTCGTCAGCCGCTGATGCGTTTCGTCAGCCCGGTCAAGCGGTCCATCACGATCATCAGGATCAGCGTCGCCAGGATCAGAACGCCGGCGATCGCGGCGATGCGCACGTCCAGCGTCGATTCCATCATGCCCCACATCCGGATTGGCAGCATGCCCGTGCGCGCGTTCGACAGGAAGAGCGAAACCGGCACATTATCCATCGAGGAGATGAAGGCGAGGAAGCAGCCGGCCGCTATGCCCGGCGCGATCAGCGGCAAGGTGATGCGGCGGAAGCCGAAGAACCGGCTGGCGCCGAGATTGGCCGAGGCTTCCAGCAGGGCTGGATCGAGCTGCGTCAGGCTCGCCAGCGTGGTGCGGAAGATGAAGGGCGCGATCACCACGAGATGGCCGGCGATCAGGAGGTTGAGCGAGGGCCTGATCCCGATGACCGAGAAGAACATCAAGGCCGCCAGCCCATAGGAGAGCGTCGGCAGGATCAATGGCGAGAGGAAGCTCGCTTCCAGGATGCGCGCCGAGGGCCGCGCCACCCGTGTGATCGCCAAGGCCGCCAGCACGGACATCACCGCCCCGATGATGGTCGCTGTTCCCGCGACCCAGACGCTGTTCAGCGCGGCGCTGTGGATCTGCGCCGAGCGCACGGGATCGAACAGGTCGCGATACCAGCGCAGCGAGAGCTCGGGCGGCGGGAAGCGCAGCGTCTGAGAGGTGGTGAAGGAGGTCGCGATCACGATCAGAACCGGCCCGATCAGGATCAGGACGCCTAAGCCGGCGAGCAGGCCGATGGCCCATGCATAGGTGACGTCGCTGAAGGTCGAACGCTGCATCGCCTTTGCCCTCAACCCGTCCTGGCGAAGCGGCCGAGCCAGCCCAGCGCCATGATGCCGGCAAGCACCGTGAACAGCAGCGTCAGCGAGGCGACGGCGGCGAAGGGCCAGTTATAGACCACCATGGATTGCTGCCAGATCAGTGCCGGCAGGTAGACAAGCCTGGCTCCGCCGATCACCGATTGCGAGATGAAGGCGGTGGTCGCCGAGGCGAAGACCAGGGTCGCACCGGCGACCCAGCCCGGCAGGGTCAAAGGCAGGATGACGCGAAAGAAGGTCCGCCATTTCGAGGCGCCGAGCGCGCGCGAGGCGTCGACCAGGTTCTGGTCCATCTGGTTCATCACGGTGAGCAGGGGCAGCAGCATCAAGGGCATCTCGATCTGCGTCAGTGCGATCACCAGGCCAAGCTCGGTCTGCAGCAGGTTGAGCGGAGCGGCCGTGATGCCCAGAGCCAGCAGCGTCTGGTTGACCACGCCCTCCCGCGCCAGGATCACGATCCAGGCGAAGGTGCGGATCACGACCGAGGTCAGGAGCGGCATCAGGATGATGAAGATCAGGACGCGCTGCGCACGCGGCCCCACAGCCCGGAACAGCAGCGCCAGCGGATAGGCGAGCAAGGTCGTTGCAGTGACCGCGAAGACGCCGAGCTTCAGCGTGTCGAGGATCACCTTCAGATAGAAGGCATCACCATAGAACTTGGTCCAGCTGTCGAGGCCCAGCCGCGTCTGCTCGGCATCGGCATAGAAGCTGATGCCGAGCAGGATCGCGAAGGGCGCGGCGAAGAAGGCGAGATAGGTCAGGCCGAGCGGCGCCGCGAGGCGCCAATCGACCTTGTCTCCTATGCCGCCCGCCGCTGCCGCGCCAGCCATGGCTGCCACCCCTACTTGGTGATCTCCTTGTTGAAGCGTTCGATCCAGGCGGCGCGCTGCGGGTTGATCTTGGTCCAGTCATGCGTGACCATCTTGGTCAGCTCGTCCACCGACTTGATGTCGAGCGTCTCGACCAGCTGCACGTCCTTGTTGATAGGGATCATGTTGTAGGGCTGCTTCTGCAGCGCGCTCTGCACCTCGGCCGAGATCGCCATGTCCATGTATTTATAGGCGCTGGCGACGTTGTCGGCGCCCTTCACGATGTGCAGCGTGGTTTGGAAGGTGATCGCGCCCGTCTCGGGCTGGACGAATTCGATGCTGACGCCGCGCCCCTTGAGGGTCGCGACCGTGTTGGTGTTGGTGTACATCACGTCGATCTGGCCCTGCTGGAACAGGCCGGGCATCGCGGCGGGCGCCGCGACGGCCGCGGCCTTCTCGACCGCCTTCTTCAATTCGGCGAAGACCGGCTCGACATTGGTCTCGGAGCCGCCGAAGACCTTGGCCATCTCGATGATTGAGACCGTGCCGAATGTGGTCTGGAAGCCGGTCAGGCCGAGGCGCTCGACATAGGGTGATTTGAACAGGTCGGCCCAGCTCTTCGGCGGTGTCGCGAACTTTTTCGGGTTGTAGGCGATGCCGACGACCTGGGCGTTGCAGGTCACTGCATGCGAAGTGATCAGCCCGGCCGGGACCTTGGTGGCATTGGTGAGCTTGCTGGCGTCGATCGGCTCGAACAGGCCGGCCTGCATCGCCGAGGCGGCCGGGCCGGGGTCGAGCACGAAGCAGTCGAAGGGCGGCACGCCGCGCGCCGCGCGCACCTTTGCGACCTGGTCGACCGCGAAGAGCGAGTCGAAGGCGACGTCGATATCGGCGCTCTTCTTCAAGGCCGGGGCCAGCACGCCGCGATAGGCCTCCTCCCAGGTGCCGGGATAGATCGCGGCGGTGAGGCTGCCGGCGGCGCTGGCGCGGGAGGGCAAGGCGGAGGCGAAGCCGAGCGCGGCCGCCCCGGCCAGGAACTCGCGACGTGTGGTAACGGTCATGCGCTTGGTCTCCGCGTTCGGGGTTGGCGTTTCAGGAGGGCGAGAGGGGAAACAGGACAGGCCGGGCATGCTCGCCAAGCCCGCAAAAGGCGCTTGCGGTCGTGCTCGCGACCATGCCGGGGCGGCGTGGCATCGCGATCTTGAGCGAGGCGCCGTCGACAGCCGTCACGTCGTGGATCATCTCTCCGCCGATCGGCAGGCTGAGCTTGAGCATAACGGGAAAGCGCGCGGGGGAAGCCTCGTCCGCCAGCAGCATCTGTTCGGGCCGGACCGAGACGATGACCGATTGGCCTGCCGCGAACCGCGCCGGCGACATCACCTGCCAGGCAGCGCCATTGGCGAGCGCAACCGCATAGCCGCCCTCGACCTTGCCCGAAATCGTGGCGGGCAGGAGATTGCTGGAGCCGATGAAGCTGTTGACGAACAGGCTCGCCGGCTGGTCGTAGACCTCGACCGGGGTGCCGAGCTGCTCGATCCGGCCGGAATTCATCACTGCGATGCGGTCGGCGATCGCCATCGCCTCATCCTGGTCATGCGTGACCATGATCGCGGTCAATGCGAATTGCCGCTGCAATCGCTTGATCTCGATTTGCATGTCGAGCCGCAGGTTCTTGTCGAGCGCGGCGAAGGGCTCGTCGAGCAGGAGGATGCGCGGCCGCATGGCGAGCGCGCGTGCCAGCGCCACGCGTTGCTGCTGGCCGCCCGAGAGCTGGCGCGGCTTGCGCTCGGCGAAGGCCTGCATTTGCACCGTCGCCAGCATTTCGCGCACGCGTTCAAGCTGGATCTCGCGGCTCTCGCCGCGCGCGGCGAGCCCATAGGCGATGTTCTGCGCCACGGTCAGATGCGGGAACAGCGCATAGTTCTGGAAGACGATGCCGATCTCGCGGCGGTTCGGCGGCAGCGTGTCGATCGAGCGGTCGCCGATGATGACCTTGCCATTGCTCTGTTCGATGAAGCCGGCAACGATCCGCAGCAAGGTGGTCTTGCCGCAGCCCGACGGCCCGAGCAGAGCGACGAGTTCGCCGCCCTTCACCTCCAGCGTGACATTGTCGACCGCGAGCCCGGCGCCATAGCTATGCGTGATGCCGTCCAGCGTCAGGGGCTGGGCGATGACCGCTCCGGATGGGGCAGGCGCAAGCATCGAACGCGGAAACCTCAAGCGACGCGGCAGGTCTCCGGAAGGCTAGCAACCGGCATGCCAAGCGGACAGAGTTGCCAAGTCGATGAGCTGATTGACCGGTATCCTCGTCGTTCCTAATGGCTGCCGCCAAGATAGGCCGCACGCACCGCCGGGTCGTTCTTCAGGCTGGTGGCTTCGCCGGAGCTGGCCAGGCGGCCGTTTTCCAGCACATAGCCGTAATCGGCGACATCCAGCGCGGCGGCGGCGAATTGCTCGACCAGCAGCATGGTGATCTTGGCCGCCTTCAGCCGCGCGATCGTGGCGAAGACCTCCTCGACGAGGCGCGGCGCGAGCCCCATCGAGGGTTCGTCGAGCAGCAGGACCTCAGGCCCCAGCATCAGCGCCCGCGCCATCGCCAGCATCTGCTGCTCGCCGCCCGAGAGCGTGCCGGCGAGCTGGGCGCGGCGCTCCCTGAGGCGCGGAAAGAGCTCGAACATGCGCTGGCGGTCATGCTCGACATCGCCCTTGGGCCGCGCGCCGGTCAGGCGCGGAAAGGCGCCGAGCTCGAGATTGTCGTCGACGCTCAAGGCGGGGAAGACCCGCCGGCCTTCGGGCGAGTGGGCCATGCCAAGCCTGGTGATCTCATGCGAGGCCATGCCGGCGATGTTGCGGCCAGCCAGCAGGATCTCGCCGGCATCGGGCTTGATCATGCCGGAGATCGCCCGCAGCGTCGTGGTCTTGCCGGCGCCGTTGGAGCCGATCAGCGTGACGAGCTGGCCCTTGGGCACAGAGATCGAGAGCTGGTGCAGCACCTGCACCTTGCCATAGCCGGCGACGAGATTCTGGACCTGGAGCATGGTCTCGTCCCCTCAATGGGCCGTGGCGGCGCTGCCGCCGAGATAGGCCTCGATCACGCGCGGGTCGGCCTGGACCTGCGCGGGCACGCCCTCGGCGATCTTCTGGCCGAAATCGAGCACGGTCACCGTGTCGGAAATGCTCATCACCACATCCATGTGATGCTCGATCAGGACGACGGTGATGCCATGCGCCTTGATCTTGCGGATGATCTCGATGAGCTCCTTGATATCGGGCGCGGTCAGGCCTGCGGCCGGTTCGTCGAGCAGCAGAAGCTTGGGATCGAGCGCCAGCGCGCGGCCGATCTCGAGCAGCCGCATCTTGCCATAGGGCAGGTTGCGCGCCTCCTCATTCGCCAGGGCGTCGAGCCCGACGAATTGCAGGATGCTGGCTGCGCGTTCGCGCGCGGCGCTCTCCTCCTTGCGCGCCTGCGGCAATCCCAGGGCAACCGCAAAGAGGCCGCTGCGATAGGTGTGATGCAGGCCGACCATGACATTCTCCAGGCAGGTCAATTCGCCGAAGAGCTGGACGTTCTGGAAGGTGCGGGCGATGCCCTGCGCCGCGATCTCGGGCGAGTTCCGGCCGACCAGGCTCTTGCCTTCGAAGAGGATGTCGCCGCCGGTCGGCGTGTAGATGCCGGTGAGCACGTTCATCATCGTGCTCTTGCCCGAGCCATTGGGGCCGATCAGCCCGTGGATCGTGCCAGGCTTCACCGCCATGTCGATGGCGTTCAGCGCCTTCAGGCCGCCGAACTGCATCAGCACGGCCCGCGCGTCGAGCAGGGTGCCTCCGGGTGGCGTGCTGGTTGCGGTGGCGCCCCAGACCCGCGCCTCATTGCCGGTTTCCCTGGCCACCAGCGCCCGGCCACCCCGCCGCAAGGACAGGCGCGTGAGCAACTGCCGGACGAAGCCCATGATGCCGTCGGGCAGGTAATAGACCACGAACAGGATCATCAGCCCGTAGATGGTGAGCTTGTAGTCGACGATGCGCTCGAGGAAGAGCGAGAACACGAAGAACAGCACGCAGAGCGTCACCGCGATGCCGATGCTGCGCGCCTGGCTCGGATCGTTGCGCCAGGCGTAAAAGCCGCCCGCGACGGCGCCGAGCGCGATCAGCCCGGCGGTGATCCGGAACAATTCGAGATCGGCCAGGATATTTGGCAGGAAGACGACGATGGCCGAGCCGATGATCGGCCCCATCCTGGATTTGCGCCCGCCCATGGCGACGGCGAGCAGGAATTCGATCGAGGTGGCGAAGTTGAAGGCTTCCGGTGCGATATACTGCCGGAAATAGGCATAGAGCGCGCCAGCCAGCCCGGCGAAGCCGGCGCTGATGACGAAGGCCAGGACCTTGTGCTTGTAGACGCTGACACCCATGCAGTCCGAGGCGATCGGTGAATCGCGCAGCGCCTCGAAAGCCCGGCCATAGCGCGAGGCGATGATGCGGTTGATCACCACCACCGTCAGCACCAGCGCGATGGCCGAGATGTAGTAGTACTCGACCTCCCTCAACCGCTTCAGCGAGAGGTCGATATAGTCGCGCAGATCGATGAAGAGCGGCGTGCGCAATTCGATGCCGAGCGGGCCGTTGGTCAGGTTGAGATGGCCGAGCCAAGGGCCGAGATCGGTCATCTCGTTGATCAGGGTGACGACGATCGTTCCGAAGGCGAGCGTCACCATGGCGAGATAGGGCCCGGTCACCTTCAGCGCCGGCAGCGCGAGCAGCGCCCCGAACAGGGCCGTGATCACGATGCCGGCCGGCAGCGCCCACCAGAAGCCGAGGCCGAAATGCAGGGACAGCAGGCCCGCCGTATAAGCCCCGACGCCGAACAGCGCGGCATGGCCGATCGAGACCTCGCCGGTATAGCCAAAGACGATGTCGAGCCCGAGCACCAGGATCGAATAGATCACGATCGTGGTGATCAAGGGCAGGTAGTAGGACGAGGTCACGACGAAGGGCAGCGCGAACAGCGCGACGACGCCGGCGATGAAGAGAAGCGTCTTCATGGCGGGCTCAGACCTTCTTGATCGCGGTCTTGCCGAAAAGCCCGGCGGGCTTCAGCGACAGGACGAGCAGCAGCAGGATCAGGCCGGGAACATCCTTGTAGCCGGTGTCGAAATAGAAGCCGGTCATGCTTTCGGTGATGCCGAGGATCAGGCCGCCGACGACGACGCCGAGCCCGCTCGACAATCCGCCGATGATTGCGACCGCGAAGGCCTTCAGGCCCAGCGCCGCGCCCATATTGGCGCCGGTCAACGTGATCGGGGCGATCAGCACGCCCGCCAGCGCCGCAGCGAGCGAGGACAGTGCGTAGGAGAAGGTGATGACGAGCGGCGTATTGATGCCCATCAGCCCGGCTGCATCGCGGTCGTTCGAGGTTGCCACCACCGCCTTGCCGTAGATCGAGCGGCGGTTGAAGGCTTCGACGGCGAGCATCATCGCGAGCGCGCCGAGCACGATCGCGATCTCCATCGGGCGGATATTGACGCCCGCGATCGTCAACGGGGCCTCGCTCAGGGGCGAGGGGAATTTCAGCGGGTCCTTGCCCCAGATGTTCTCGGCCATGTTCTTGAAGATGATGCCGAGCGCGATCGTCGCCATGATCCAGCCGGCCTCGGACTTGGTCTTCATGGCTTGCCTGACGCCGAGCCGCTCGACGACCGCACCCTGGGCGAGGCCGAAGGCGAAGACGAAGGGCAGGGCGATGAGATAGGCCGTGAGCGTGCCCAGATGCAGCCCGATCAGAAAATTCACGCAGGTCAGGCCGACGAGCGCGCCCAATGTCAGTGCCTCGCCCTGGCCGAAATTCAGCGTCTTGGAGGTGGCGAAGGTGAGCTGGTAGCCGAAGGCGATCACGCCGTAGATCATGCCGACGGAAATGCCGGAGACGAGGATCTGGAAGAAGTTCTGCATGGAGGGACCGACACTCCGACCGATAATGAAGAACCCTCCCCGCTGGGCGGGGAGGGTCGGTGTCTGGCGAAAGCCGTCGCTCAGGACTTCGGCTTGACCCGCAGCGCGCCCGCGCCTTCGAGATCGGCCGGGTTGGCCGGCACGACGCGGCCGCCCTTGACGATGCCGAGCACGGGGATGTTGGCCGTGATCGCCTCATGGTCGGTGGCGCTGAAGGGCTTGTCATAGGTGGTGACGACGCCCTCGACCTTGGTGGTCAGGTTCTCGAGCGCCTCGCGGACCTTGCGGCCGTCGGTCGACTTGGCCTGGTTGATCGCGGCGGCCAGCAGGTACATCGAGTCATAGCCCTGCGCGGCCGAGACCGGGGAGGGGATGCGGTCGACCTTGTAGGCGGCCTGATAAGCCTCGATGAAGCTCTTGCGCTTCGGCGTCGAGGGCAGCTGGATGAAGGTCTGCGGCATCATCACGCCTTCGCCATTGGCGCCGGCGGCATCGATGAAGCTCGCCATCGACAGCGTCCAGGAGCCCAGGACCGGCACCTTCCAGCCGAGCTTGACGACGGCGTTGACCGTCTGCGCCAGCTCGGGGCCGATCGCATAGGTCAGCACCACATCGGCTCCGGCGTCCTTGGCGCGCAGGGCCTGCGCCGTCATGTCGGTGTCGCCGATATTGAACTTCTCGACGGCGACCGGCTTCAAGCCTCGCTCGGCGAGCGCTTTCTCGAGATCGGCACGGCCGAGCTGGCCGTAATTGGTCGAGTCCGCGATGATTGCGACCTTGGTGTAACCGTTCTTCTTGACGGCTTCCGCGATCATCGAGCTCTGGATGGTGTCGTTGGCGGCGTTGCGGAAGACGTAGTTCGCCTTGTGCTCGGGCGCTTTGAACTGCTGCGTGACCAGCGTGCCGGTCGCGACATTGTTCATCACGGGAATCTCGGCTTCCTGGTAGAAGCGCTGCGAGGCGAGCGAAACACCGGTGTTGATGAAGCCGACGGTCGCGACCACCTGCTCCTTATTGATCAACTCCTGCGCGATCTGGACGCCGAGCTCGTTCTTGGCCTCGTCGTCGCGCTCGATCAATTGGATCTGCTTGCCGAGCACGCCGCCGGCCTTGTTGATCTCCTGCGCCGCGAGTTTCACGCCATCGCGCATGCTGACGCCCATGGCGGCAGAGCCGCCGGTATAGGGGCCGCTGATGCCGATCTTGATGGTCTGCTGGGCGTAGGCCGCCCCGGTCATGGCCGCGCTGAAAGCTGCGGCGGCGAGCCATTTCTTCATCGTCATGGTTTCCATCCCTATTGCACGGTTCATTCTTCCGATTTGCTCGGAATTGATGCTTCTTATTGTTATTCTAAACTTTTCGTCGGTGGCCTGCGATGCAAGGCGCGTCCCCAGACGGCAGTCAAGGGCACATTCCCGCGACTGGCAGGACATACCAAGTCTTCAAAGGCTTAGGGCGGACTGGTTGCGCGGGCAACCGAGAATGTAGGGTGCGCGGCCCCGGAGTATCAATCTTTAGTCTTATCGGGGTGGCGCCGCTTTCCCTCATGGACGGAGGTTGCCCGCGAATGAGGCAATTCTCCCCCGAGCTTGACGCTCATATGCGGAGCCTCGCCATGCGTCTTGCGGGCCGGGTGACGCTCAAGCCGGGCCGAACCGCGCCTCCAGCAGGTCGATTTCCCGGACGAGCTTCCTGGCGATCTCGTCCGAGGTGCCGCGCGCCCGGGCGACGCGGTAGATTTCATCCCGCTCGGCGCGCAGGCCGGCGAGGCGCAGTTCGCGCTCGATCGCATCGGCCTTGCGGGCGAGATCGGCTTCCGCGCCGATCTTGGAGCGTCCGTCGATGCGCTCGCGGTAGAGTTCCATCAGGCGGGCGCCGACTTCGACGTAAAGGTCGGCATCGTTGCGGCCGCTGCCCATTTTGTGCTGCACCTTCTCAAGCGCCTTGATCGCCGCTTCGGCGGCGGCGTTGCGAACCCTGTCCTCCTCTTCCTGCTGGGAGGGTTCGGGAGGCAGCTCCAGATTCTTGAGCAGGAAGGGCAGGCCGATGCTCGCCGCGACCAGCGACAGGATGATCACGCCTGCGGCCAGGAAGATGGCGAGGTCGCGGACCGGGAAGGCCGAGCCGTCATTCATCGTCAATGGCAGCGTCAGCACGCCGGCGAGCGTGATCGCTCCGCGCACGCCGGCGAGCGAGGTCGCGGCGACCAGGCGCAAGCCGGGCACATAACGCTTCTCGCCGCGCCGCGCTGCCCGCGCGAGCGTGAAGCGCAGCGACACCCACACCCAGGTGAAGCGGAGCGCAGCCAGCGCGAAGGTGATGACGGCGACATAGGCGATGAGCCAGACAGGGTCGTGGTGCCCGGTCTCGCGCACGGCTTTCGCCGCTCCCGCGACGATCAAAGGGAGCTGCTCGCCCAGCAGCACGAAGATGATGCCGTTGGCGGCGAACTGGACCGTGTCCCAGACGGCGTGGCCACGCACGCGCGTAATCGCGAGGATTTGTCCGCTCTGGTCGGCATAACTCATGGTGATGCCCGCCGCGACGGCCGCGAGAATACCGGAACAGTGCAGGTGTTCGGCCAGGAGATAGGCTCCGAACGGGATCAGCAGGCTGATCAGGATCTGCGAACCGGTCTCTTCACCGAGCCGGCGCGTGGCCCAGCCCACCGCACGTGTCGTACTCCAGGTCACCGCGACGCCGATCGCGATGCCGCCGATCGCGACCCAGAGGAAGGTGCCGAAGGCGCCGAACAGAGAAAAGCTCCCCGTCAGCGCGGCCACGACGGCAAAGCGCATGCAGACCAGGCCCGAGGCGTCGTTGAGTAGCGATTCACCCTCGAGGATGTGCATCAGTCGCTTGGGAACCGGCACCCTGGCGGCGATGGCGGAGACCGCGATCGGGTCCGTCGGGGAGAGGATCGCGGCAAGCGCGAAGGCCACCGCAAGCGGCATGGCCGGGATCAGCCAGTTGAGCAGGAAGCCGACGCCCAGCACGGTGAAGAGGACGAGGCCCAAAGCGAGCTCCAGGATCGTGCCCTTGTCTCGGAACAGCCCCTCCTTGGGGATGCGCCAGCCATCCAGGAAGAGCAGCGGCGGCAGGAACAGCAGGAAGAAGATGTCGGGCTGCAGCTGGACGCTGAGATCGGCCACGGAGGCGATGAGCGCGCCGAGCCCGATCTGGACGAGGGGGAGCGGCAGAGGTGCAGGCGAAAGCCGCGCGAGCATGCCGCTGACCACGACGGCGAGCAGCAGGACCAGAATGATCGCGATCATCTCCACGGCTCACCTCTTATCCATCTCGCCGAGATCATGCGCAGTCCCGGCTGCTCCCGGGGAAGCAGATGCTCGACCCATCCCTGTGATGCGCATGATCCCAGCGAGAATAGGGCGGTGTTGCTTCGAGACCATGTCTCCACCGCAAAGGCATGGCTTCTGGGCACGATCGGCTTGCCGTCGGACAAGGCGCTCATGCCCCCAGAGCAGCCCACAACTCTCCTTTGTCCTCGACGCGCCCCTCGGATTTCAGCTTGAGGAGATGGGCCAAGACGTTGCGCTCGGCCGCGAGCTGCAGCCAGGGATCGGTCTTGGAATAGAGCCGGTCGACCAGCGCCCGGGTGCCCAGCGGTCCGGCGGCGAGAGCCGCGGCGATCTCGTTCTCGCGCTTGAGCCGGCGGTCGAGCAGCTCCTGCACATAGGGCCTGGGATCGGGCAAAGGCGGGCCATGTCCCGGCAGATAGAGCCGGTCGTCGCGGGCCATCATCAAGCGCAGGCTCCTGACGTAATCGGCCATGTCGCCGCCCGGCGGGGAGACGATGCTGCTCGACCAGGACATCACATGATCGGCGCTGAACAGGATCCCGTCCCGATAGGCGAAACAGAGATGGTCGCTGGCATGCCCCGGCGTGTGGATGGCGAGCATGCCCAGCGCGCTGTCGCCGTCCCGCAGCAGGATGTCGGGTATGAAGGCGTCGTCGGCGCTGAGATGGAATGCATAGGTCTTCGCGCCGGTGCGGGCCTTCAGCGCCGCGGTCGCGCCGAGATGGTCGGAATGGCTGTGGCTGAGCAGGATCGCGGAGACGGCACCGCCCGTCGCCCTCAGAATGTCGTCGAGATGGCCGACATCATCGGGGCCGGGATCGAGAACCATGAAGCCGTCGCCGGTCTCGATCAGATAGGTATTCGTGCCGTGATAGGTCATCAGGCTCGGATTCCTGGCGACGATGCGGGAAATGCCGGGAATGACGGCCAGGGGAACGCCGCGCGCGGGCTCGCTCTCGCTCAGGAATGCCAATGCCGGTCCTTTCAGAAAGTCGCCTGCGGGCAGCGACCGTCATCCTTCTAGATCATCTCGCTTCTAGATCATCTCGGCCAAGGGCGTCTCCGCCATGCGGTGCATGCCGCTCAAAGCGCGCTGCAGATCGGCGATCAGGTCTGCCACATGCTCCAGGCCGATCGAGAGCCGGATCAGCGTGTCCGGACAGGCCGATCGCTCGCCCTCCGTGCTGCGCCGATGCTCGATCAGACTTTCCGTTGAGCCCAGCGATGTCGAGCGGCGAAACACCGCTGTCCGCTCGCATAGGGCCAGCGCATCCGCCGCCGTGCCAGCGATCTCGAAGGACAGCATGCCGCCGAAGCCGCCCAGGAACTGCCGCTGGGCCAGGTCGTGATGCGGGTCGCCGGGCAAGCCGGGATAATGCACCGCGCTGACCCCGGGATGCGCGGCCAGGGCGGTGGCGATCTTGAGTGCGGTCTCGCAGGCGCGCTCGACGCGCAAGGCGAGCGAACGCATGCCGCGCAGCAGGAGCCAGGCCTCGAAGGGCGGCAGGACGCTGCCATGCGCTTCCCGGGAGGAGAGGATCTCCCGCCACGCCACTCCGGTCTGCGCCGTGATCAGTGCGCCGGCGACGAGATCGCCATGGCCGTTCAGATATTTGGTCGCGGAATGCAGGACGAGATCGGCGCCGAAATCCAGCGGCCGGCACAGCACCGGCGTTGCAACCGTCGCGTCGACCAGGAGCTGCGCGCCGCCCTGATGCGCGATGGCCGCCAGCGCGGCGATATCCGGAACGCGCCAGAGCGGGTTGCTGGGACACTCTGTCCAGACGAGCCGCGTCTCGCCCGGACGGATGGCTTGCCGCACCGCGTCGGGGCAGCACATATCCGCGCGGGTGACAGTCACACCCCAGCGCTGGCCGAAGGTCTCGATGATGGTGCCGAACTCATAATAGGCCGCCGAATCCAGCACGAGATGGTCGCCCGGGCGTAGATTGGCGAGGACCGCCTGGGCCGCCGCCGAGCCGGAGCCGAAGACCGCAGCGGCGGCTCCGCCTTCGAGCTGGGCCAATACGCGTTCCGCGACGGTGGCGCCGCTATTGCCGGAGCGCGCATAGCGCGAGGCGGTCGAACCGGTGCACAACGCCGCATCTCCAGGCGGGGCATGCGTGACTGCCGGATGGATTGATGGCACGAGCCCTCCAGTTACCGGGTCCAGGTAATGGTCGAGTTGGGCCAGTACCGTGGCGGCGTGCATCGGGGTCTCGTCAGTGGGGATCATCGCGCGCAGGATAGGCCGTTATTGTCGATTGTCGATCCTCGATCATATTGCGGGAGGGGTGGATCTATGGCTAGATGCCGCCGCAATTTTCGAAAATGGCCTCGAGCTGCTGATGTCCCTTGATCGCCCGAATGAACTGACCCGCGCCATCGCCGACCAGGTGGAGGCGATCAAGCCGGCGCTCATCGCCCTGCGCCGCGATATCCACGCCCATCCCGAGATCGGTTTCGAGACGGTGCGGACGGCGGCGCTGGTCGCCTCGGAGCTGGAGCGGATCGGCCTGAAGCCGCAGCGCGGCGTCGGGCGCGTCGGTGTCGTGGCGGAGATCGAGGGTGGGGCGCCCGGGCCGTGCCTGCTGATCCGCGCCGACATGGACGCCTTGCCGATGGAGGAGCTGACCGGCCTGCCCTTCGCCAGCACCATTCCCGGCAAGATGCACGCCTGCGGCCATGACATCCACACCGCCACCTTGCTTGGGGCGGGCATGGTGCTGAAGAACCTGGCGCCGATGCTGCGCGGCAGCGTCCGCCTCGTCTTCCAGCCGGCGGAGGAGACGGTCGAGAGCGGAGCGGCCGCGATGGTCGCCGACGGTGCCGCCGATGGCGTAGCGATGGCGCTCGCCTTCCACAACCGGCCGGAGATGCCGGTCGGTCGTTTCGGTTATGTCCGCGGCGCCTCGACGGCGTCGAGCGACGAGTTCGACGTGGTCGTCCATGGCCGCTCGGGCCACGCCGCGCGCCCCCATGCGGCTGTCGATCCGATCGTCGCGGCCTCGGCCATGATCATGCAGCTGCAGACGGCGATTTCCCGCGTCATGGACCCGTCGCAGTCGGCCGTGCTGACGATCGGCCACATCGCCGGCGGCTCGACCCACAACATCATTCCTGACAGCTGCATGTTCCAGGGCACGGTCCGCTGCCGCTCGGCTGCCTCGCGCGACACGATGGAAGCCACCTTCCGCCGCATCTGCGAGGGCGTCGGCGCGGCCATGGGCGTGACCTGCGAGATCTCCTATATCCGCGGCGCGCCTGCATTGGTGAATGACGACGGTGTGGTCGATGCCGCGGTTCGCTCCGTCTCGGCCCAGTTCGGGGCGGACAGGATCGACCAGCTCGAAGGCCGCTTCGGCGCGGAGGATTTCTCCTATTTCTCCGAGCGCATCCCGTCCTGCCAGTTGCTGGTGGGCGCGTCCCAGCCCGGGCGCAATGACCGCGTGCACAATTCCGACTACCAGCCCGACGAGCGTTGCATCGGCCTGGGCGTGGCGGCGCTCGTGCGCACCGCGGTCGATGTCCTTTCGTGATGCCTATCCCTGTTCAAGTGATGCCTATCCCTGTTCAAACCCCTTCGTTGGAGATTCCGGCGTGAAGATCACCCGTTCGTCCTTCCTCACCCTCGGCCTCGGCGCCGCCGCCGGACTCGTATTTGGCACCGCGCCCCGCAGCGCCAGCGCCAAGGAATGGAAGGTCATCCGCGTCGCCACGGAAGGCGCCTTTCCCCCCTACAACATGCATGCGCCCGACGGCCGCCTGATCGGCTTCGAGCCGGAGCTGCTGCAAGAATTGTCCGCGCGCATGAACATCAAATGCGAGATGATCGCGCAGGCCTGGGACGGCATGATCGCCGGTCTGACCGACGGCAAATACGACGCGATCATGGACGCGGTCTCGATCACGCCCAAGCGCCAGGAGGTCATCGCCTTCTCGACGCCTTACGCAGCGGCTCCCTCCGGCCTCGCCATCATGAAGGACGGCGCCATCAAGTCGTTGCCGGGCACCGGCACGCGGATCCAACTGGCCGATGAGGCTGCGACGAAGGCGGCGGTCGAGGAGATGGCCAAGCCGCTCGCCGGCAAGACCATCGGCGTCCAGGTCGCGACGATCCAGAACGACTTCCTGACCAAATACCTCAAGGACGTCGTCACCATCCGCACCTACTCGTCCGGTCCCGATACCTTCCTCGATCTGAAGAGCGGGCGCGTCGACGCTGTGATGGCCTCGGCGATCAACCTCAACGCCTCCGCCAAGAAGTCGAATGGCGAGATGATCGCCTCGGGCTTTGTCTTCGCCGGCGGCCTGCTCGGGCAGGGCTCGGCGGTCGGGCTGCGCAAGGGCGATCCCGAGCTGAAGGAGCTCTTCGACAAGGCGCTGAAGTCCGTGGCGGAGGACGGCACGCTGAAGCGCCTCGCGCTGAAGTGGTTCGAGATCGACATCACGCCCGCGCTCTGACGCCGCGGACGATACGCCGCAGATGGGCGAGGCTTTCACCCTGCTAGGTTTCGGCCCCGAAGGTTGGGGGCACGCCCTGCTGACCGCGGGGCTGACGACGCTTGCCGTCTCGGCCTGCGCCTTCGCCTGCGGGCTCGTCCTGGGCACGCTCTGCGCCTGGGCCAAGATCGCGGGGCCGCCGGTGCTGCGCCGCGCCGCCGATATCTATGGCGTGGTGCTGCGCGGGATTCCGGACCTGCTGGTGATCTACCTGTTCTATTTCGGCGGCCGCCAGATCGTCACTGCGATCGCCAACCAGTTCGGCCATACCGGTCCCGTCGAGATCAGCGGCTTCGTCGCGGGTTCCCTCGCTATCGGGCTGATCTCCGGCGCGGCGCAAGCGGAGGTGCTGCGTGGCGCCTTCCACGCCATTCCGCCGGGAACGCTGGAAGCCGCGCGGGTCACGGGCATGAGGCGCTGGACCATGTTCCGACGCATTATCGCGCCGCAGGCGCTGCGGACGGCTTTGCCGGGCTTAGGCAACCAATGGCAGTCGGTGATCAAGGAATCGGCGCTGGTCTCGGTGACCGGACTGGTCGAGACCTTGCGCGCCGTCAGCGTCGCGGCGAATTCAACGGAATTGCCCTTCCTGTTCTTCCTGGCCGGCGGCGCGATCTATCTTGCGATCACCACGGTCTCAGGGCTCGTCTTCCGTATCGCGGAATGGCGGGCCATGCGCGGCCAGCCAGCCATGCGGGTGGGGGGCTAGCGGCGTGGATCTCGCTTTCATCGCCGAGGTGTTTCCGAAGCTCTTGGCAGGCCTGCCGCTGACGCTGAGCCTTGCGGTGCTGTCCCTGAGCGGCGGCGCCATCCTCGCGCTCTTGCTCTCGGGCCTGCGGGCCTCGTCCTGGCTCGGCGCGCAGTTCGCGAATTTCTATGTCTACATCTTTCGCGGCACGCCGCTGCTGATCCAGATCTTCCTGATCTATTACGGGCTCGCCCAGTTTCCGGCGCTGCGGCATTCGCTGCTCTGGCCGCTCCTGCGCGAGCCTTATGTCTGCGCCGTCCTGGCGCTCATGCTGAACGACGCTGCCTACACCTCGGAGATCCTGCGCGGCGGTCTGCGCGCCGTGTCGAGCGGGGCGATCGAGGCCGCCAAGGTCGCCGGCATGTCGCGCCCGACCATGCTGCGCCGCATTGTCCTGCCGCTGGCCTTCCGCCAGGCGCTGCCGGCCTATGGGGCGGAGGTGACCAGCATGGTCAAGGCGACCTCGCTCGCCAGCGTCGTGACCTTGATGGAGGTGACGGGCCTCGCCCGGGCAGAGGTCTCGCAGAGCTATCGCGCGATCGAGGTCTTCCTCTGCGCGGCAGTGATCTATCTCGTGCTCGTCACCGTGATCACGCGCCTCGTCCATTGGCTGGAAGCCCGGCTTTCGACCCATCGCAGCCCCGCCCTCGACCGGAGCCCGGCATGAATCCGACAACGGTTCGAACCCCGACAACGGTCCGACTGGCCAATATCCATAAGAGCTTCGGCAGGCAGGAGGTGCTGCGGGGCATCGATCTCGAGGCTCGCGATGGCGACGTCATCTCGATCATCGGCTCCAGCGGCTCGGGCAAGAGCACCTTGCTGCGCTGCATCCCCTTCCTCGAGATTCCCGATCAGGGCGAGGTCACGGTCGGGGACGAGACGATCGTCCTGACCGGCGCGGGGCACCGGTTTTCACGCGCGGAGAGGCAGAAGATCCGCCGGTTGCGCGGGCAGATCGGCTTCGTGTTCCAGAGCTTCAATCTCTGGCCGCATATGACCGCGCTGCAGAATGTCATGGAGGTGCCGCTGCATGTGCAGGGCAGGCCCCGCGCCGAATGTCGCGAGGAGGCCGAGGCCATGCTCGCCAAGGTCGGCCTGGCGGATAAGCGCGATGCCTGGCCGGCGCATCTCTCCGGCGGCCAGCAGCAGCGCGTGGCGATCGCCCGCGCACTGGCGAGCCGGCCCCGCGCCCTGTTGTTCGACGAGCCCACCTCGGCGCTCGATCCCGAACTGGTGGGCGAGGTCCTGCGCGTCATCCGCGCCTTGGCCGAGGAGGGGCGCACCATGCTGATCGTGACGCATGAGATGGCCTTCGCACGCGAGGTCTCCAGCCACGCCATTTATCTGCATGAAGGCCGCATCGAGGAGGCGGGTCCGCCGCAGCAGGTCTTCCTCGATCCGGTTTCCGAGCGCTGTCGCCGTTTCGTCCGGGGCCAGGCCGGCCCAGTCGATTGAACTGCAGGTCCTGTCGATTGAACTGCAGGTCTTGTCGATTGAACTGAAGGAACGCCGTGTCGTCCGATCCCCACCTCTCACTGCCCATCGAGCGGCGGAGTCTGGCCGACATCGCCCGGCTTCGCCTCCAAGAGGACATCGTGCGCGGCCGGCTCGCTCCCGGCGAGACGCTGACCGAGGTTGCGCTGTCGAGCCGCCTGGGCGTCGGCCGGGGGACGATCCGCACGGCGCTGTTCACTCTGGAGGGCAATGAGCTCGTCATCCGCGCGCCATACTCCAATTGGCGGGTGGCGCCGCTGAATGCGCAGGTCATATGGGAGATTTATACGCTGCGCGAGGCGCTGGAGGGCCTGGCTGCGCGCATCCTGGCGGAGCGCTCGACGCAAGGAGCGGCGCAGCGGCTGCGGGAGGCTTTCGCAAGGCTCGGGCCTGCGGAAGCGGAGCCGCTGGATCAGCGGGTGGCCGCCGATCTCGATCTGCATCGCGCCACTGTCGAGCTGACTGGGCACCAGCATCTGATCCACCGATACGCCGCCCTGTCCGCCAAGATGGAGTGGCTCTACCGCTGGTCGGAGGAGCACTGGCCCCAGCGCTATCCCCTGGAGGAAAGCCATCGTCCTCTGGTCGAGGCCCTCCTGAGCGGCTCGCCGCTCCAGGCGGAAGCGGCTGTGCGGCAGCATATCACTGTGAGCCTCGCAGAGGACCTGAAGGGATATGCCGCGCTCGAAGCCAGGCGCGCCGCGCGTTGAAATCCCCTATCGAATTGGAAGAGTGAGATGACGACGAGCCTTGGCGTGACCGTGCTGGATGGTGGCATGGGGCGTGAATTGAAGCGCATGGGTGCGCCGTTCCGGCAGCCCGAATGGTCGGCGCTGGCCCTGATGGAGGCGCCCGACACGGTGCTGGCCGCCCATCGCTCGTTCATCGCCAGCGGGGCGGAGATCGTCACCACCAACAGCTATGCGCTGGTGCCGTTCCATATCGGGGAAGAGCGCTTCGCGCGTGACGGCGCGCGGCTGGCGGCGCTTGCGGGCAAGCTGGCGCGGCAGGCGGCCGATGAGGAGGCCGAACGGACGGGGCGCGTCGTGCGCGTCGCAGGCTCGCTGCCGCCATTGTTTGGATCCTACCAGCCCGAACTGTTCGATGCCGCGCGTGCGCCGGCGATGCTCGATCGTCTGGTGCAAGCCCTCCTGCCGCATGTCGATCTGTTCCTGGCCGAGACCCAGAGCTGCATCGCCGAGGCCCTGGCGGCTTGCGCCGCAGTCGCCCCGACCGGACGGCCGATCTGGGTTTCGTTCACGCTGCAGGACGATGAGATCAACCGGACCGAGGCCCGGCTGCGCTCGGGCGAAGCCGTGGCCGATGCGATTGCCGCGGTCCGGCAGGCGGGCGTGCAAGCGGTACTGTTCAACTGCAGCCGGCCCGAGGTGATGGGGCCTGCCGTCGATATCGCCGCGCATATCCTTGGCGACAGCGATATCGCGATCGGCGTCTACGCGAACGCCTTCCCGGAGAAGACCGGCGAGGCGGCAGCCAATGAGGGCATCTCCGCGCTGCGCGAGGATGTCGCTCCGCAGCGCTATCTCGGCTGGGCCCAGGACTGGCGCCGGCGCGGCGCCAGGATCATCGGGGGCTGCTGCGGGATCGGGCCGGACTATATCTGCGCCATTCACAAGGGATTGAAGGCGGAGTGAGGCAGCCCTGTGCGACCGCGCTCAGCTCGTGGCCGCGGGGTGGGCCGTCTCAGGCGACGCTCCCGGCTCGGCGCTTGGCTCCTTCAGCCGGAACCAGGCGACATAGAGCGCCGGCAGGAACAGCAGCGTCAGCACCGTTCCGACGATGATGCCGCCCATCATGGCGTAGGCCATCGGCCCCCAGAAGACCTCGCGCGCGATCGGGATCAGCGCGAGGCTCGCCGCTGCCGCGGTGAGCAGGATCGGCCGCATGCGGTGCTCGGTTGCTTCGACCACGGCGGTCCAGCCATCCCGGCCCTCCTCGCGCAGATGCTCGATCTGGACGACGAGGATAACCGAGTTGCGGATCAGGATGCCGATCAGCGCCAGCACGCCCAGAATGGCGACGAAGCCGAGCGGCGCACCGCTGGGCACGAGCGCCGAGACCACGCCGATCAAGCCCAGCGGCGCCACGACGACGACCAGGAACAATCGCTGGAAGCTCTGCAGCTGGATCATCAGGATCGTGGCCATGGCGAAGAGCATGACGGGCACGATGGCGACGATCGGCCCCTGGCCCTTGGCGCTTTCCTCGACCGCGCCGCCGGTGGCGATCTTGTAGCCGGCCGGCAGCGTCGTGATGATCTCGCGCAGGCTCGGTTCGAGCGCCTTGACCACGGTCGCCGGCTGCAACGCGGTGATGACGTTGGCCTTGACAGTCACCGTCGGCAGGCGGTCGCGCCGCCAGACCACGGGCTGCTCGGATTCGTAGCGGAAATTGGCGATCGCCGCGAGCGGGACCGTTTTGCCGGTACTGCTCTGGACCTGCAGGTTCTGCAGCGTGTCGATCGAGGAACGCTCGGCGTCGCGCGCCCGGCCCATGACATTGATCAGGTAGATGCTGTCGCGCACCTGTGTCGTGGTCGCGCCGCTGACGACGCTGTTCAGGGTGGTCGCGATCGTTTCCGAGGTGATGCCGAGCTGGGCCGCCTTGTCCTGCAGCACATCGACCTTCACGACACGGCCGGGCTCGTTCCAATCATAGACGACGTCGCCGAGATCCTTGCTCGGCCCGATCGTGCTGGCGACCTTCTGCGCCAGTGCGCGCACGGTCTGGATGTCGGGCCCGCTGACCCGGTACTGGATCGGGCGCCCGACCGGGGGGCCGATGTCGAGCAGATGGACGAACGCGTCGGTCCCGACGAAATCGCGGGCCAGAATGGCCTTCAGCTTGGGGCGCAGGCGATCGCGCGCGGCGATGTCCTTCGTCACGATGACGATCTGCCCGAAATTCGGGCTCGCCGGCTGGACGTCGTAGGACAGCACGAAGCGCACCGCGCCCTGGCCGACATAGGACGACCAATGCTCGATATCGGGCTCGCCGACGAGGGCCTGCTTCTCGAAACGATCCATCTGGTCGCGCGTCTGCGTGATCGAGGCGTTCTGCGGGACGGTCCAGTCGATGATCAGTTCGCGCCGGTCGGAGGACGGGAAGAACTGTTCCTGGACGAAGCGCATGCCGCCGACCGAGAGGGCAAACAGCGCTACCGTCGCCGCGATCGTCAGCCATTTCCAGCGCACGCAGGCGCGCAGGAGTTGGTTGAAGGCGCGGGTCAACCGTCCGGGCCCCTCATGATGCTGCTTCATCGTCTTGGGCAGCAGCGTGACGCCGAGCAGCGGCGCAAACAGCACCGCGACCACCCAGGAGACGAGCAGCGACACGGCGATGACGACGAAAAGGGTGAAGGTGAACTCGCCCGCGGCACTGCCGTTGAGGCCGACTGGGATGAAGCTCGCCACCGTCACCAGCGTACCGGTGAGCATCGGAAACGCCGTCGAGGTGTAGACATAGGTCGCGGCCTTCTGGAGCGTGTCGCCGACCTCGAGCCGCGCCACCATCATCTCGACCGCGATCATGGCGTCGTCGACGAGCAAGCCGAGCGCGATGATGAGCGCGCCAAGCGAGATGCGCTGCAGCGAGATGCCGGCGAGCTCCATGAAGACGAAGGTAATGGCGAGCACGAGCGGGATCGTCAGCGCCACCACGAAGCCGGCGCGTGCGCCCAGGCTGATGAAGCTGACGATGAGCACGATGGCGACCGCCTCGGCCAGCGCCTTGGTGAAGCCGCCGACTGCCTCTTCCACGATCGCAGGCTGGTCGGAGACCAGATGCACGCCGACGCCGATCGGCAGCTCCGCCTCGATCTTGTTCATCTCGGCCTTCAGCGCCTCGCCGAAATGGAGCAGGTTGGCGTTGGGCTTCATGCCGATGGCGAGCCCGATCGCAGGTTGCCCGCCGACGCGGAACAGCGATGTCGGCGGATCGGCATAGCCGCGGCTGATGGTGGCGACGTCGCCAAGCCGGAAGAAGCGGTCGTTGATGCGCAGATTGATCGCGCGCAGGCTGTCTTCGGAGGTGAACTGGCCGCCGACGCGTACGCTGACGCGCTCGCCCTTGGCCTCGATCGTGCCGGAGGGCGTGATCGCGTTCTGCGCCTTCAGCGTGTCGACGACCATCTGCTGGGTGATGCCCAGCGCTGCGATCTCACGTGTCGAGAATTCGAGATAGATGACCTCGTCCTGCGCGCCGATGAGATCGACCTTGCCGACATTGGGGACCGTCAGGACCTTGGCGCGGACATCCTCGACATAGTCGCGCAATTGCCGTTGGCTCAACCCGTCGGAGGTGAAGGCGTAGACATTGCCGTAAACGTCGCCGAAATTGTCGTTGAACAAGGGTCCGACGATGCCGTCGGGAAACTGCCCCCGGATATCCCCGATCATGTTGCGGATCTTGACCCAGATCGCGGGGATGTCCTTGGCCTTGGTCGTGTCCTTGAGGTTGACGAAGATCGTCGTCTGCCCCGGCATGTTGAGGCTCTTGGCGTAATCGAAGCTGTCGAGCTCCTCGAGCTTCTTCTCGATCCGGTCGGTGACCTGGCTGATCGTGTCCTCGACGGTGGCGCCCGGCCAGCGCGCCTGGATGATCATCGTCTTGATGGTGAAGTCGGGATCCTCGGCCCGGCCGAGGTTAAAATAGGAGAACAGGCCCATGACCGAAGCCACGATCATGAAGTACCAGATGAGCGAGCGGTGCTGCAGCGCCCAGTCGGAGAGGTTGAAGCTCTTCACCGGGTAGTCCTCTCATCGGTCTTGTCGGCCTGGATCTTGACCACCTGCCCCTCGGACAGGCTGTTGACGCCTGCGACGACGAGGCGGGAGCCGGCCTCCAATCCGCCGCCGATCCGGGCGCTGCGTCCATTGCGCTCCGCGACCTGGACCGGCACGGTCTTTACGGTTTTCGCGGTGGTGTCGACGATCCAGACACGGGTTGCGCCGTCGCGCTCGAGCAGGGCCGAAAGCGGCACATTGATTGTCGATGTCGTTGCCTCCAAGGGCGTCGCCGTCACTGTCGCGCCGAGGCGGAAGGCCTCGCTGGCCTGTTCGAGCGTGACCTTGATCCGCCGGGTCCGGGTCGCGGCGTCGGCCTGCGGCGCGATTTCACGGACTTTCCCATTGGCCTTGATCAGCGGATCGGCCTGGAGATGAACCTCGAACGGCGCGCCTGCTGCCAGCAGCTGTGCGCGATCGTCAGGAATATCCACCACGGCTTCGCGAATATCGGTCCGGGCGAGCGAAACCACGCGCTTGCCGGCGGCGACCATCTGCCCGACCTCGGCATCGGTCGTGGTCACCACGCCGTCGATATCGGCGCTGAGCGTGGTGTAGCCGAGCTGCTCGCGCGCCTTTGCCAGATTGGCCTCGGCCTGCTGCACCGCGGCGGCCGCCGCTTCCTTGGCCTGCTGCGCGGTGTCGAAATCCGCCTGGTTCGAGACCTGTCGCCCGAGCAGGATCGAGATCCGGCTTTCGGCGGCGGTGGCGTTGGAGAGCTGCGCGCGCGCCTTGACCAGATCGGCCTCGGCGGTGCGGAGCGCAAGCGCGAGGATGAAGGGGTCGAGCTGGGCCAGGCTCTGCCCGGCCTTGACGAGATCGCCGACATTGACGTTGCGCGCGACCAGGCGACCGAGCACACGGAAGCCCAGCTCCGTCTGATATTGCGGCTGGATCGTGCCGGCGAAGCCGATCGTCTTGTCGCCATTGGGCTTCACGACGATCGACAGCACGGGGCGCGCAGGCGGCGCCGCTTTCGTGTTCGAGTTTGTCTCGGAATTGCAGCCCGCGAGAGCCAGGGCGGCTCCCGCGACGGCGAATGTGGCGATGTGTTTCATCCTGCATTCCCCGCCCTGGCCGGCAGGAGCGCCGTCGGTTGCTGCTCGGTGGGCGCGACGATCTGGCCCGGCCTGAGAAGCTGCGCCCCGCCGGTGACCACGACTTCGCCGGCGCTCAATCCGCTGCTGATCAGCACTTCGCCGGTCCGATAGATGTCGATGACGACGGGCTTGAGCGAGACAGCGCGGCTTTTCGGGTCGACCACCCAGACGGCCGCCTTGCCTCCTTGCGTGAAGAAGGCCGTCCATGGCAGCGCGAAGACATCCCGAGGCTGGAAACGGCCGACCCCGGAGACGGCGGCGCCGAGCGTCATCTCCGGCGGCGGCTGATCGAGGCCGATCTTGACCCTGACCGACCCGGTCGTGGGGTCGACGACGGGCGCGACCTCCCGCACCGTGCCTGTGACCTTGATGCCGGGATTCGAGATCAGTGTGATCTCGACATTGCCGTCGGCCGGCTTCTGCACGAGAAGCGCCTCATAGACGTCGAAAACCGCATCGCGCGAGCCGTCCCGAGCGACGGTGAAGACGGCTTGCGCCGCCTCGACGACTTGCCCCACCTCGGCATTGCGCGCGGTGATGATGCCCGGCGCTTCGGCGCGCAGGGCCGTATAGGAGAGCTGGTCTTGCGCGGTGGCGAGATTGGCCTTCGCGCTGTCGAGCGACGCCTGTGCTGCCCGATAGGCTTCATTCGCATTGTCGTAGCTGCGTTGCGTCGTATAGCCGTTGGCGAGCAGCGATTTCTGCCGCTCGAAGGTGGCGCTCGCCTGGCGCAACGTCGCCTCGGCAGCTTGCACGCTCGCCGTCGCCGAATCCGTATCGGCCTTCTGCTCGGTGGTCTCGAGCGTGGCGAGAACCTGGCCGGCCACGACGCGGTCCCCGACATCGACGCTGCGCGTCGCTATGCGGCCGGCGAAGCGGAAGGACAGATCGCTTTGGATGCGGGCCTTGATCTCGCCCGTGAGCGAAACGGTCTGGGCGCGCGGTGAGAGCTTGGCCGTTTGCGTCAGCACCGCCAATGGCGGTTGCGCATCAGCCGGCGCGGAATCCTTGCAGCCGGCGAGCGCCAGCAGCGCAAGGACGCCCAAACCTGGCCCGGCGCTGCGCCGCGGTCGCCATAGAGCATTGCGCGAAAAAGTGGGTGCCGGTTTTTCGCTGGAGCAATGCTCTAAACTTTTAGAATCGATCACGTTTTTCGCATTCGGACGTTTCCGTCCGAATGCGACGTGATCTAGCCTGTCTTGTCGAGACTGTGCCATCGAATACCTGCTAAACTAAACGGTTCAGTTTATTTCGTTGACGGATGCCCTGCGTCCTGTCAGGAGTCAAGAGGAAACTAAACGGTACAGTTCAAAAGGGGGGCGAAAACTGCATGGCGCCAGGAACCCGCAAAAGCAACCTGCCGGAAGGTGGCATGAAAAGCATCGAGACGCGACCCGATCGCCGCAGCCGGAAGGTCGAGCAGATCCTGGTCGCGGCGTGCGATCTGTTTCTCGAACACGGCTTCGACACCGTCACCATGGACATGGTCACGCGGGTCTCCGGCGTCTCCAAGGCGACGCTCTATGTGCATTTCGCCAATAAGGAAGCCTTGTTCGAGGCCGTTCTGACCGATGAAGCCAAGCGCATCACCGACACGATCTGGCTCTCCGATGTCGAGGTCGACGACGTCCCGACGGCGCTCAATCGTGTCGCCCGGAACTTCATCGACATTTTCACGGCCTCGCGCTGCCTGTCGCTGTGGCGCGCCGCTATCGGGGCGGTCCCGCGTTTTCCGGGGATCGGTCGCGTCGTGTTCGAGGCTGGGCCAGTGGTGGTGACGGAAAGGCTCGCGCGCTTTTTCACCCTGGCGGATGAAAAAGGTCTCCTCGATGTCCCCAATCCATCCCTGGCCGCCCGGCAATTCCTGAGCATCATCCGGGGCGATCTCGACGTCCGGGGGATGCTGTCCCTGGAACTGCCCTCGAAGCCTGAAATCGAGGAGCAGATAGAGGAGGGGATTGCGCTCTTTCTGGCGCGCTATGAGCGCCGGGACGGCATGAGTCGCCGCTCGTAACCCGATCTCGCCTGGATAGGCGGGAACGTTTTCAAGTCGCGGCGCGGTCGGGGCGCCGTTTCGGCTGTCCGCCCTGCATCACGAAGCGGACATCGCGCAGCACCCCGAGATCGTCGAGCGGGTTCCCGCGAACGACGACCGCATCGGCCGCGAGGCCCGGCGTCAGCCTGCCGACATGATCGTCGATGCCGATAACCGTCGCGGCCAGGCCCGTGCCGGCAATGATCGCCTCCATGGCGCTCATGCCGCCCTGATGCATCAAGGCAATCTCCATCGGCAGATCGTCGATCGCCGTGAAGCGCCAACCTGCATCGGTGCCGGCGACGAATGTCACCCCCGCTTCGCGAAGCTGGCGGAACTGGTCGAGATTGGCGGCGAAGGTTTTGCGCCACCGCGCCAGGAAGGCCTCCTCAGTCGGCGTGCGCTCCTCCTTGGCAAGCATCGCCCTGAGCACGGCTCCGCCGACCGCCAGCGTGCTGGTCACGGGAATGCCTGAGCGCGCGAGGCGCTCGGCCACGGCCGGTTCGTAGGATTGGTTGCCCTTGCCGTCGGTGATG
Source organism: Allobosea sp. OK403 (assembly GCF_900113835.1). Classification (GTDB taxonomy): domain Bacteria; phylum Pseudomonadota; class Alphaproteobacteria; order Rhizobiales; family Beijerinckiaceae; genus Allobosea. Next base: position 259,490 of record NZ_FOQV01000007.1, read on the forward strand.
AAGCCGGCATGTTCGATCTGGTCGAAGCCGGCTGCGACGACATCGTCGATCGAGGCCGCACATAGACAATGCGCGGCGATCTTGCGGTCGCTGCGATGCGCCTCGTCGACCATGACGGCCAGCTCCCTGGGCGTGAAGGAGGGTTTCCAGGATTGCGTGTTCAGCGTTCCGCCGCCGCTCGCCATCACCTTGATGAAATCCGCACCCAGCTTCACCATCTCGCGGACCTTGCGGCGCAGGCCGTCCTCGCCATCCGCCTCGCCGCCGAAATACCAGGTATGGCCACCGGTGATGGTGATGGGCTGGCCGCAGGCGAGCACGCGCGCGCCTTCGCCATGGCCGAGCTCGAGCGCCCGGCGCAGATGGATGGCTGTGCTGTTGAGTGCGCCGACATCGCGCACTGTCGTGATGCCTGCTGCGAGCGCCTTGCCGACGGCGAAGGTCGAGGTCGCCATCAGCACGCCCTCGGGCTCGCGCATCGCCACTTCGAGCGTGGTGCCGTCGCCGGGCAGGTTGAGATGGACATGGGTGTCGATCAGCCCGGGCAGGATGGTGCAGCCGGGGAAATCGAGAATCTCGGCATTCCCCGTCGAAAGCCCGTCCGGGATGCCCCCGGCATGGACAGCCACGACCTTGCCCTGCTCGACCACGAGTACGGCGTCCTGGACAGGGGCCGAGCCGGTTCCATCGATGAGCCTGTCGGCTCGAATGAGCGTCGTCACTGGCGAACTCCTGTCTCGTCATGTCGGGTCATCCGGGCGCGATCAGCTTGTTCGCGCCCGGACTTAAGTTTCCGGGCGCTCAGTCGGCCAGCGAGGCCGCGCCGAGATATTCGAAGCCGCCGCCCGTATAGGTCACGCCGGTCAGCTTCTTCGTCGTCATCACGAGGTCGATGTTCTGGCGGATCGGCAGCATGACGGCCTGGTCCATCAGGATCTTCTGGACCTCATGATAGATCGTCAGGCGCTTGGCGGGGTCGCGCTCCTGCTGTCCGTCCTTGAACAGGGCGGTCAGCTTGGGGTCGGAGAAATGGCTCCAGTTGAAGTACTGGCCGGGCGTGAACCAGCTCTGCAGCGCGTCGGGATCGACGCCGATATATTGCAGCGGCGTCAGCGACATATCGCCGTTGATATTGGCCGCGAGCCAGGCCGGCGAGGCGAGCTGCTGGACATTCACCTCCATGCCGATTTTCTGCAGATAGCCCTGCATCGCCTGGGCGAGCAGCGGATAGGAGGTCGAGGTCGAGATCGCGGTCACGGTCAGCGTCAGGCGCTTCCCGCCCTTCTCCCAGAACCCGTTCACCTTGGTCCAGCCGCCCTCCTTGAGCACGGCCTCGGCCTTGGCCGGATCGTAGGAATAGACGCTTTCGAGCGAGCTATCGTAGCCGATCATGCTGGGTTGCAGCGGCGTCAGGCTCGGCGGGAAGGCGCCGGCCTCGGCGAGCTGGATGACGCCCTTCTTGTCGATCGCGTAATGGATCGCCTTGCGGACGGCGAGATCGTCGGTCGGGAACCTGCTCGCATTGATCGGCGCGAAGATGCCGAGCCCGGTGATCGGAACCGGGATCGCCGTATACCTGTCCATCTTCTGGAAGGCGTTCCAGTAGACGCCGGGCGTCTGCTGCATCATCTGCGACTGGCCGCTCTGGAACTGGCTGACGCGCGCTTGCGGGTTCGGCACGATCTGGAACAGCACCTGTGCGATATCGGGCGGGCCCTTATGGGAGAGCACCGAGGGGCCCCAGTTGTAATCCTCGTTGCGCTTGAGGATCAGGCTCTGATTGGGCTCGTAGCTGACGAAGGAGAACGGGCCGGTCCCGGTCGGGTGCAAGCCGAGATCCTTGCCGTATTCGGCCATCGCCTTGGGCGACTGCATGCCGAGATAGGGCACGCCGAGCTGTCCCAGGAAGGGCGCGTAGGGCGTCTCGCAACTGAACTCGACGGTGTATTTGGCGGTTGCGGTCGCTGTCTTGCAGGGGCCGAGCAGGCCGATCGAGACCTTGGACTGGGTGCTCTTGTCGGTGATGTATTTGATGTTGGCGACAACGGCCTCGGCATCGAAGGGCGTGCCGTCATGGAATTTGACGTCCTCGCGCAGCGTGAAGCTATAGGTCTTGCCGTCCTCCGAGATCGTCCATTTGGTCGCCAGATGCGGCACGATCTTGAAATCGGGCGTCAGCCAGATCAGCGTGTCGAAGATGTTGGCCAGGAGCGGGCCGACATTGCGCGCACCGGTCGTGGCGGGATTGAGCGTGTCGATCGGCTCGGCCCAGCCGACCGTGAGCTTGGCCTGCTTGTTCGGGGCGGCCGGTTGCGCCTGGAGCCCGCCGACACCGAGGGCAAGGCTGCCGGCGGCAAGGAGGGTCGCGAGCGCCGTCTTCATTCCGGTGTTGCGCTGTCGTTCACTCATCTCGTCTCTCCAATCGTGAGGCATGCCAATCGCGAGGCATGCGATCTGCGGCATCAGCTGCGGTCGAGCGTCGGATCGAGTTCGTCCCTGAGCCCGTCGCCGATCAGGTTCACGCTGACGACGAACAGGGACAGGAACAGGCCGGGAAACACGGTGATCCACCAGGCGAGCGTGATGTAGTTCTGGCCGTCATTCAGGATGGCGCCGAGCTCGGGCGTCGGCGGCTGCACGCCGAGCCCGATGAAGCCGAGCGCCGTGATCCAGAGCGCGGCGATGCCGAGCCAGGTGGTGGTCAGCACGATGACGCTGGACATCACATTGGGCAGGATGTGGCGGGATATGATCCTGAAGGGAGAGGCTCCGCCGCAAAGCGCGGCCTCGACGAAGGGCAGGTTGCGGATCTCGACAGTCGCCCCTTCCACCAGCCGGGCGAAGACCGGGACGAGGATCACCGCGATCGCGATGACGCCGTTGACGAGGCCCGGCCCCAGGATCGCGGTGACCGTCAGGGCGAGCAGGATGCCCGGGAATGCCAGGAGCAGGTCGTTGAGGCGCATGATGACGAAGCCGATCGCGCCGCCGAAATAGCCGGCGACCAGGCCGATCACTGTGCCGAAGAGGGCTCCGAGCACCACCACCGCAAGGCTCGCCAGCATGGTCGTGCGCGCACCGAACAGGACGCGGGCGAAGAGGTCGCGGCCGAAGGCGTCGGTTCCCATCGGATAGACCAGGGAGGGCGGCGTGAAGGTCGCCATCGGATCCTGCATGGTCGGATCGATCGAGGTCAGCAGGGGGGCGAAGAACGCCGCCAGCGTCAGGACCGTGCAGATCAGGAGGCCGGTCGACAGGCTGCGATGGCGCAGCGCGCGTAAAGTAGCGCGCCGTCGCGACCATGCCGACGGCGCCGCAGTGACGGGATCGCCCTGGCCGGCGGGGAGCGTTGCTGCGGTTGAGGCGAGGTCCGGCATGGCCTGCGATCCCAGCTAGCGGTTGGCGATGCGCGGATCGAGCACGGGGTAGAGAATGTCGACGATGAAGTTGGAGACGGCATAGATGATGGCGATGATCAGGATGATGGCCTGAACGGTCATGTAGTCCTTTGCCAGGATGCCCTGGATCAGCAGGCGTCCGACGCCGGGACGCGAGAACACGGTTTCGACGATGACCGAACCCGAAAGCAGCTGGCCGACCTGAAGGCCGGTGATGGTCAGGATCGGCAGAAGCGCATTGCGCATCACATGCCTGACGAAGACCTTGAATTCCGGCACACCCTTGGCCCGGGCGGTGGTGACGTGGTTCTGTGACAGGGCCGCGATGATGCTCGAGCGCACGAAGCGGGCGTTGAAGCCCAATGACCCGAGCGCAAGCGTGACCGCCGGCAGCACGAGCCCCTTCAGCGAGGTGCCCCCGACGACGTCGAAGATCGGCCATGTCACGGCGAAGGCGAGGATCAAGAGCAGCCCCAGCCAGAAGCTCGGGACCGACATGCAGACCAAAGCGAGCCCCATGCTGGCCGTGTCGGCCGACTGGTTGCGCTTCAGGGCTGCGATGATGCCTAGCGCGGTGCCGCCGCTGAGCGACAGCGTGAGCGCCGCGAGCGTGAGCTGGATCGTGGCCGGAAAGCTGGAGGCGAGCAGCGAGCTCACGCTCTGCTGGTTGGCGTAGGAATAGCCGAAATCGCCACGCAGCACATGGCCGATCCAGACGAAATATTGCAGGTGCAGGGGCTGGGTCAGGCCGAGCTGTTCGCGCAGGCGCTCGATCAGCGCCTTGTCGCCGGCGCTCGTGCCGAGCATGGCCACGACCGGATCCCCCGGTATCAGTCTGATGATCAGGAAGGCGATGACGCTGATGCCGAATGCCAGCGCCACGATCGCGGCGAGGCGCTTCAGGACATAGCCGCTCACGAGGCCGAAGCCGTTCGCGCCGCGACCGCCGAAGGCTGCCGAGGGGCGTGGATTCTGACGGACGGAAGGGCCGAACGTAACATCGTACTAGAACACTCCCATGGCCGGTAAAGCGGTGTCAATCGCGTGCGGGTTGCATCGTCCGGCTCGAAGGCGCGAATGCCCGGTGGCTTGTCAGGGCCGCTGGCCAGTGTACCTGCTATATCCGACTAGAACACTCGATCGAGGCAGGTGGGCATGGAATTCAAGATCGATCGCGACCTGCCGATTTCGATCCGTCAGCAGCTCAAGGGGTTGATCGAATACAGCATCGCCTGCGGCGATCTCGCTGTCGGCGAAGCCCTGCCGTCGGTGCGCGACCTCGCCGCGAGGGTCGGCGTCGCCCCGATGACGGTGAGCCAGGTCTATGGCGATCTGAAGGGGCTCGGGCTCATCGAGACGCGTGCCGGGGCGGGCACCAGCGTGGCCGGCAGCAGTCAGGCTCGTCTCGCGGGAAGGCCCGATCTGATGACGCTTCATCGCCGCATCGATGCGTTGATCGATGAGGGGATGGCGCTGGGCCTGCGCGCCTCCGACCTCGCGTCGCTGATCCATGCGCGGTTGGCCTCGCGGGCCAGGCTCGGGCGCAGCGCCAGCGTCGTCATGGTTGGCCTGTTCGCCGGGCCGACAGCCCGCTACGCCCATGTCATCGCGGCGCGCCTCGGGCAGGGCGCCACGGTGGAGCCGATGACGATCGATGCGATCCAGCGCGATCGCGCGATTCAGGCGCGCGCGGCTTCGGCCGATCTGGTCGTCACCTTCGTCAACCGGCATCGCGAGGTCGCCAGCATCCTGCCGGGCGCACGCGTGGTCTCGATCCGCTTCATTCCTTCGGAGGAGACCAGACGTGCACTCGCCTCCATCGACCCGATGGCGCGTGTGCTGCTGGTGGCGCGGTTTCCCGAATTCCTGCCGATCATGAGGGCGGGCGTGCTGCGCTTCGCGCCTCATGTCTCTAATCTGCGCTCGGCCGGAGCCGGCTCAGGCGATGCGCCCCTGGCTCATGACGATGCCGATGTCATCGTCTTCGCCTCGGGCACGGACTCGGTGCTGAGCGGTCTCAGGGCCTCGGTCCGCGCGATCGAATATATTCACATCCCGGAGCCGGGCGATATCGACCGTCTCATCGTTCCGCTCATCCAGGACGCCGCGTCGAAAGCGAAGTAGGCTAAGCGCCCAACCGCGCGCAGCAGGGAGGCGTCATGCGTCCTGCGGCAGATAACGCCGCGACAATTCGTTGCGATCGTCATAGGACGCTTCGAAAATGGCGGCCGCCAAGGTCGCGCGCACGCGCAGAATGCCGGTGCCGACATTCTTGAAGCCGTGGCGGGCGCCCGCGGGGATCAGCACGGACTGGTTGGCCGTCACGATCATGCTCTCATTGCGCAGGTAGATCTCGGCCGTACCCTCGTAAACCTCGAGCACCTCCTCGACTGCATGAAGATGCATCGGAGCTCCCAGGCCGGGATCGCAGAACTGATCGAAGATGCATAACTGCTTGCTCTGCACCGTTGCCGAGGCCCGCATCAGGGTCATCACGCCATCGCGCCATTTTTCCAGGGGCTGGGTATTGTGATCGAGAACTTGCATCGGAATGCCTTACATCCTTCGTGATGGCTTGCTTCGTAATTGCTTGAGCCGGCCCGGTGTTGCGTCGAGACAAGCCGATCGCCCCTCATGTCTCAGCATATGACGCGCAGCGATGGAAGAGGGCCGCCAGCATGCGCGGCTGCTTCCCGGGCTTACTCCATGCATCTGGGGGATGGCGGTACCGCTCCGATCGGATGTTGATTGTTCTCAATCAAAAGTAGAGCCTCGCTCGGTTAGCAGTGGCTGCGGCTTGTCCGACCAGCGATGCGGATAGTCGAGGCCGGCATGACACGATCCACACCGTTTCGCCCCAGTCGCCGCGGTTTCCTGTCTTCGACAGGCATGACCTTGCTCGTGGCCTCCATCGCAGGCGCGAAGGCGGCCGAGCACTCCGGAACCTTGCCCTGGAAGCCGTTCGCGGCGCTGCCGCCGCAGCCGCTGCCCGGCGGGCGCTGGTACGTCTTCACAGCCGACGAGGCGCGCATGGTCGAGGCCATCGTCGACCGCCTGATTCCGGCGGACGATCTCAGCATCGGCGGCAAGGAGGCCGGCTGCGCGACCTTCATCGACCGCCAGCTTGCCGGCAGTTATGGCTCGTCCGAGCGGCTCTATACGCAAGGCCCGTTCCTGCCCGGCCTGCCGACGCAGGGCTATCAGGGTGCCGAGGCGCCGGTGGCGCGCTACCGCGCCGGGCTCGCCGCGCTGGCCCAGCATGTTCGGGCTCAGTTCGCCGGCAAATCTTTCACTGATCTTGCCCCCGCCGACCAGGACAAGGTGCTCGCCGATTTCGACGCCGGCAAGGTCGCCTATCCCGCCGCCGCCGGTTTCTTCAATCTGCTGCTGCAGAACACGATGGAAGGCTTCTTCGCCGACCCGATCTATGGCGGCAACAAGGACATGGCGGGCTGGAAGCTGCTCGGCTTCCCCGGCGCCCGCTACGATTACCGCGACTACGTCACGGCCCATAACCAGCCCTTCCCTCTGCCGCCGCTCTCGATCGCCGGGCGGCCGGAGTGGAAGGTCGGCAGCAAATAATCGGCGGGATCAGGCACGATGGTGAAGAAACTGCCCCGCAAGGATGTCGTCATCGTCGGCCTCGGCTGGACGGGCGCGATCCTGGCGCATGAATTGACGGATGCCGGGCTCGATGTCGTCGCGATCGAGCGCGGACCCTGGCGCGACACGGCGACCGATTTCAACGTCGCCTATGCGCCTGACGAGTTGCGCTACGCCATCCGCAAGGATCTGTTCCTGCAGCCGGCGCAGGAAGCGATGACGATGCGCAACAACATCTCGCAAACGGCGCTGCCGATGCGCGATTACGGCTCCTTCCTGCCGGGCACCGGGGTCGGCGGCGCGGGTACGCATTGGAACGGCCACACCTGGCGCTTTTTTCCAAGCGATTTCGTCCTGAAGACGCATCTGACCGAGCGCTATGGCGCGGGCCGCATCGCCGATCTGACGGTGCAGGATTGGGGCGTCACCTATGATGAGCTGGAGAATTCGTTCGACCGCTTCGAGTACCTCGCCGGCATCTCCGGCAAGGCCGGCAATCTGAACGGCAAGATCGAGGCCGGCGGCAATCCGTTCGAGGGGCCGCGCAGCCGGGAATACCCGCTGCCGCCGATGCAGATGACCTATGCGCCAACGCTGTTTGCGGAGGCGGCCCGTTCGATCGGCCTGCATCCCTTCCCGACGCCTTCGGCCAATCTCTCCAAGGCCTATGTCAATCCGCTCGGCATCGCGATGGGGCAGTGCACCTTCTGCGGCTTCTGCGAGCGTTTTGGCTGCGCCAATTATTCGAAATCCAGCGCCCACACCACGATCCTGCCGGTGCTGATGCGCAAATCGAATTTCGAGGCGCGCACGGAATGCGAGGTGCTCAAGGTCGATCTCGCTCCCGACGGCAAGACGGCCAAGGGCGTGACCTATGTCGACGTCACCGGCGAACTTTGCGAGCAGCCCGCCGATATCGTGCTGCTCAACGCCTACGGCCTGCACAATGTCCGGTTGATGCTGCTCTCGAAGATCGGCACGCCCTATGACCCCGCGACCGGCACGGGCACGGTCGGGCGCAACTATGCCTATCAGACCAACGCCTCGACGCAGGTCTTCTTCGAGGGCAAGAACTTCAACCCCTTCATCGCGGCGGGCGCGCTCGGCCAGACGGTCGACGACTACAATGGCGACGCCTTCGATCATGCCGCCCTCGACTTCGTCGGCGGCGCCGGCATCAACTGCATCCCGACCAATGGTCGGCCGATCGCCTATCGGCCGACGCCCCCGGGCACGCCGCGCTGGGGCAGCGCCTGGAAGAAGGCGGCCAAAGAGAATTACGGCAATACGCTGACCTTCAGCTCGCAGGGCTCGTCCTACGCCGCACGCGGCAATTATCTCGATCTCGACCCGACCTATAAGGACCGCTTCGGCCGGCCCTTGCTGCGCATGACCTTCGATTTCCCCGACAACGATATCCGCATGTCGAACTGGGTCAGCGACCGCATGCAGCAGATCGCGACCGCGCTCGGCGGCAAGCAGGCGGTGGTCGGCCGGACGCGCAAGGGCTGGAATTCCGTGCCCTATCAGAGCACGCACAACACCGGCGGCGCGATCATGGGGACGGATCCCAACACCAGCGCGGTCAACCGCCATCTGCAGAGCTGGGATGTGCCCAATGTCTTCGTCGTCGGCGCCTCGGCCTTCCCGCAGAACGCCGGCAAGAACCCGACCGGCCCTGTCGGCGCGCTTGCCTTCTGGGCTGCGGATGCCATCCGCAACCATTATCTGAAGAACCCCGGCAAGCTGGTGCAGGCATGAAGAAGGCAGCGCTTCTCGCCGGCGTCGTCGCAGCCGCTCTCGTCAGCGCGAGCGGCTTCGCCTCCGACCTGTTCGACCGTATCAATGCGGGCCGCTACAAGGCCGTCCTGGCCGATTGCGCTGCCTGCCACACGAAGCCCGGCGGTCGGCCCTTCGCCGGCGGGGCGCCGCTCGACACCCCCTTCGGCAAGCTGATCCCATCGAACATCACGCCCGATCGCGAGACCGGCATCGGCAATTGGAGCTATGCCGATTTTCGCGGTGCGCTGAAGGAGGGCGTCGGCAAGGGCGGCAAGCGGCTCTATCCGGCGATGCCCTATCCGGCCTATTCCGCGATGACGGAGGCCGATATCGCCGATCTCTGGGCCTATTTCCAGAAGATCGAGCCGGTCGACAATCGCGTCGTCTCGAACCAGCTGCCCTTTCCGTTCAGCATCCGCACGGTGATGATCGGCTGGAACCTGCTGAATTTCTCGCCCAGCGAGTTCAAGCCCGACCCGGCCAAATCAGCCGAATGGAATCGTGGCGCCTATCTCCTCAACGGCCCGGCCCATTGCGGCACCTGCCATACACCCAAGAGCCTGCTTGGCGCCGACAAGACCGACCAGTTCCTGCGCGGCGGGAACCTGCAGAGCTGGGTCGCGCCCGACATCACCAATGACGCCCATAAGGGCATCGGCGGTTGGGCGGCCGAGGATATCGTCGCTTACTTGAAAACCGGTGCGAACCGTTTCGACATCGCGTCTGGCCCGATGGCCGAGGTTGTCGCGAACTCGACGCAATATTGGACTGATGCCGATCTGAACGCGGTCGCGACCTATCTCAAGGACATCAAGGGCGCCGGCTCCGCCCCGCCCCGGCCGCTCGATGCAGGCGATCCCCTGATGCTGGCCGGCAAGGCCGTCTTCATCGACCGCTGTTCGGCCTGCCATGTCAGCTCGGGTGAGGGCACACCCTTCCTGTTCCCGAAGCTGGCCAAGGCGCCAGTGGTCAACGGAGATGACCCGACCTCGCTGATCCGCGTCGTGCTCGAGGGCAGCCAGGCCGGGACGACCAAGGCAAGGCCCACGACCCCGGCGATGCCGTCCTTCGCCTGGAATCTGGGCGACGCCGAGGTTGCGAGCGTTCTCAGCTATGTCCGCAACAGCTGGGGCAACGCCGCCCCGGCGGTGACGCCGGCCCAGGTCAAGGACATGCGCACGAAGCTCGCGCGCTAGATCACGCCGCATTCGGACGGAACCGTCCGAACTCTAGAAGCCTGATGACTACGGTCTGAACCACGCCGTCATTCCGGGGCAGGCCGCAGGCCTGAGCCCGGAACCCAGAACCCAGAACCAATGCGCTCGACGTTCGAGGCTCGCCATGCGAGCGCATTATGGAGAAACCGCATCGGCTCTGGGTTCCGGGCTCGATCCTTCGGATCGCCCCGGAATGACGGTGGTGTTTCCGAGTCAAATCATCACGCTCTATCTGGGGTCGCATTGCGATTGCCGGCCGCCAGGATCTTCCTCGCCTGGTCCAGCACCGGCTGGTCGATGAGCTTGCCGTCGACGGTGACGGCGCCGCGCGCAGCATAGGCGGGGTACCCCGTTAGTGCGATCTCCTGCCCCTATGCCCGCCTTCTGTTCTCCTGCGAACCGGGGTCATCTCGATCGTTGCGAGGGCGTGGTGCCGCCAACTGAACAGGCGTCCGTTACATGCGCGACGTGACAGAGAGAGCACAAGAAGATCGGCAAATCGTCATCGGAAAGGGTGGCGCGACCGAGCCATACGATGCCACTCACTGGACCGGTCAGTGGGGCGGCGCAGAGCCACGCGCCAAACCCCATCGCACTGATGCATCAGCAGCCACTGGCACCCGGGAGTCACCACCTGCGAGAAGCAATCAACGCGCTAAATCCTTCCAGGCTGAGCGTGCGAGACGTCAGCGCCGCTATGTCGCGTTGGCGAGCGGTCTCGCTGCGGTGGGTCTCCTGCTTGTCGTTGTGATCCCCGACCCGGACCAACCGAAGCCTCCTCAGTTTGCGCGGGCTGGTTTGGCGTCAAGCCAGGTTTCGAATACAGCGCCCCCGCCGAGCAATGCCGATGCCGCCGGCGCGCAGGGGCGCGCGCCACGGATTGCCGAGGCCCCGGAACCCGCAATCCAGCGATCGCAGAACGGAGAGCGGGCCGTTGCAATATCGCAGGAGCTTGCCGAGGCCCGGCGCGCCATCGAAAACCTCACCGCGCAGCTGCGCACCCAAGCCACCGAGAATGACCATGCATTGGCACAGGAGCGCGCGAGAACGGCCGCCCTCGTGCAGGAAGCTGAAGCCGCGCGAAAGGAACTGACCGCAACTCGCGCGCAGCAAACTCAAGCGCTTGAGCAGGAACGCGCGAGCGCTGCCGCGCTGGCGAGCCAATTATCGACGTCGCGGCAGGAAGGCGAGGCGCTGGCGGCGCAGCTGCGCAAGACGGTGGCCGAAGCCGGACAACCCAAGCAGGCGGATGCCGCCAAAACCGCACAATCGCTCGAACAGGAGCAGCAGAAGGCGGCAGCTCTGGCAGAAGCTGAAGCCGCCCGCAGGCAGCTGACTGCGACCATGGCGCAACAACACCAAATGCTCGAGCAGGAACGCGCACGCGGCGCGGCGCTGGCAAACCAGCTGTTGGCGGCGCGACAGGAAACCGATGCACTGACGGCGCAGCTGCGCAAGGTCGTCGGTGAAACCGCACAGCTCAAGCAGTCGGAGGCTGCGAGGAGTGCTCAGCTCCTCCAGCAGGAGCAGCAGAAGGCGACTGTTCTATCAACCGAGGCCGATGCCGCGCGACAGGCGCTGGCCACGGCAACGCTGCAACATCGTCAAGCGCTCGAGCAGGAGCGTGCGCGTGGCGCCGCGCTGGCGAACCAGCTTGCGGTCGCGCGCCAGGACAGCGAGGCGCTGGCGGCGCAACTGCGCAAGGCCGTCAGCGAAACCGCACAGTTCAAGCAGGCGGAAACTGCGAGGAATGCCCAAATTCTCCAGCTGGAGCAGCAGAAGGCGGCTGCTCTCGCCGAGGTCGAAGCTGTGCGGCAGGCCTTGACGGCAACCGGAGCAGAGCAACGTCAAGCGCTTGCGGAGGAGCGCGCACGCGGTGTCGCGCTGGCGAACCAGGTGTCGACGGCGCGGCAAGACAATGAGGCGCTGGAGGCGCAACTGCGCAAGGCGCAGGACGAAGCAGGCCAGTCCAGACGGGCCGCAGAGACGACAATCGCGGAACTACGCCAAACCCTGCAGCAAGAACGCGATCGCGCGGCGGCAATGACCTCGGAATCGAGAGCGGCGCGATTTGGCGTCTCCGGGCCTGCAGCGACCGAACCCTTGGCGATCAGTCAGGACTCCCGGCTTCCGCAGGAAGTGGCGGTCGTCGAGGCCGAGCAGCCGGCGGTTGCGGAGGCGCATGTCAGCCAGGAGGCGATGCGGTTGATCGCTCGCGCCGGTGCGCTGCTTGGGCAGGGGGATATCGGCTCTGCGCGGATCGTGCTCGAGCGCGCGATCGAGATGGGCAGCGCACGAGCGAGCTTCATGCTCGCGGAGACCTACGATCCCCGCATTCTTTCAGCCTGGGGAACCTATGGCACGCGCGGCGAAGTGACGAGGGCCCGCGAGCTCTACGTGAAGGCGCAGGCCGGCGGCATTCAGGAGGCAAAGGATCGCGTCGGCGCGCTGCTCCGGTAACGCCCGACGAAGGCGATGCTCCCGCCTTTGGATTTCACGCTCAAACGAGGGTTTGGGCAAAAGAGGATTTGGGAATGAAGATTTTGCCGGGAAGGTTCTGGCTCCTGCTGGCCGCGTTGGCGGCGCTTGCGCCGACGCTCCAGCCAACCGGTCTGCAGGCGCAGACGCCCCAGGCGAACACGCGGAATATTGCCGTGCCGTCGCGCGGACCCGCGCGCGCGACGGAGCAGGAGAAGATCAACGCATGGACGGTCGGTCTTGCCGCAGGATTGATCGAGGGCGCGCCGCTGCGTCTCGGGGCCGAGATGGCCCGCGTCGTCGATGACGGGCCGAACATGCTCGTGCTGCCGATCGTCACCCGTGGCGCCACGGAAAACCTGAACGCGCTGCTTTATCTGCGCGGTGTCGATACGGCGATCATCAACTCCGATGCGTTGGAAGAATACAGGACCCAGGTCCCCCAGATCCGGCACAAGATCACCTACCTGCTGAATCTCTTCCCCTCGGAACTGCATATCCTCGTCCGACCCGAGATACAGACCCTGCAGGACCTGAACGGCAAGAAAGTGAACTTCAATACGCTGGGCACGGCTGCCGCCTATTCGGGGCCCATGATCTTCAGCCGCCTCGGCATCAATGCAGAGAAAATGTTCATTCCTCATCCAGTCGCTCTCGAGCAGATGCGCAAGGGTGAGATCGCCGCCGTCGTTTTCATCACGTCCAAGCCAGTCGACGCCTTCGTGCGCGGACGCTTCGAGCCCGGCTTCAAGTTCCTTGCGGTCCAATATGAGAGCAAGTTCGAGGACTACTATCTTCCGGCCGTGCTGGAGGCCCGCGAGTATCCCGGCCTCATCAAGCCCAATGAGCGGGTGGCGACGATTGCGGTGCCGACCGCTCTGGTTGCGTTCAATTGGGCCCAACAGACCAACCGCTACGACCGCGTCGCCCGCTTCGTCGACCTCCTGTTCAGCCGTATCGAGAAGCTCCAGGGGCCGGGCTTCGACGAGAAATGGAAGTCGATCAACCTCGCCGCGACGGTCCCCGGTCTAAACCGTTTTGCCGCGGCGCAGGAGTGGCTCGACCGCCGGGCCTCCGCTCCGCGAGCGTTACGATGAGAGGGATCATGGTGACAGTAGCGTTCGCGATGGTGAGCCAGACCGCTCTCGCCCAGAGCGCTGCCGATCCCATGACTCCGTCTCGCGCCTGCTCGCAGCTCGAGCAGGCGGAGCGGGTGGTCTGCTTGGATAAGCTTATGCAAGCCGGCGACGACTGGGTCATCAGTGAGACGACGTCACCGGTGGATTATGCGCCGATCGTCACCGCCACCGCGTTGTCCCGCGACGACGCCGGTACGTCCCTGGCGCAGCTTTCGGTTCTCTGCCGTGGCGGCCGGACGGAGATGGTGGTCGGAGGGCCGGCCCTCGCCAGCAGCAGTACGGATTACGACCTGTCCTACAGCCTCAATAGCGGCCAGCCCGTGCGGGTCGCAACCGGCAGGGCTTCGCTCGGAACGGGCATCGCGTTTCGGGGCGATGTTGTGAGTTTGCTGCAGTCGCTTCCCGAAGAGGGGGCGCTGGCGATCCGCCTCTCCGCGCGATCCGGCGCGGTCCATGAAGGGCATTTCTCCCTTCGCGGTCTGAAGGCGGTGCGCAGCAAGGTGGCTGTCGCCTGCAACTGGCCACGCTCCGCCAAGCCGCGTCCCGAATAGTCCTCAAACTCATGGGCGAAAGACAATGACGATCAGCTTTAGAGATGTTGTCGGCTCCACCCTGGTGGCAGGTGTCGCGCTATTCATAACGTTGGCGCCCGTGGCAGCTGAGGAGGTGAAGCAAACCTCGGTGCAAACATCCAAGCGACCTTCTGTTGAAAAGAAGGTGCACCGGCTCGTCCTGCAGGTGAACACGAATGAACCCGGGACGATGAATCTGGCGCTCAACAACGCCACCAACGTCGCGCAGTACTATCAGGAGCGCGGCGATAAAGTGGAGATCGAAATCGTGACCTTCGGGCCCGGCCTGAACATGCTGCGCGATGACACGTCTCCGGTGAAAGCGCGCATCAAGGCAATCGCGGCGAGCACCCCGGCAATCTCCTTCAAAGCCTGCGGCAATACTCAGGGCAATATGAGCAAGGCGGAGAACAAGGAAATCTCCCTTATTCCCGAGGCGACGGTGGTGAAGTCCGGTGTCGTCCATGTGATGGAATTGCAGGAGCAAGGCTGGACCTATGTCAGGCCGTGATCCAGCGCAGCGCTGTTGAGTTCGAGGGCGCCCGCATCAGCGCATTCACGCCGCCCGGCAGGGTTGGCATTGCACGAGGGGCGGCTAGGGCGGTGCGACTAAAACGCGTCGATCGGGTTGCTTGAAGACGCAACGATCGGGGCTCGCGTATCATGCCTCGGCCCTGTCGCGCGACCTGGCGCAGCCTGCGCCAGTGCACGACAATCGAGCTAGAAAAATCCCTACTTGGTAGTGGAGGGATGGATCATCGCAAGGGGCGGATGCGGAGCTGCCCGGTGAAGGCGAATGCGCCGTAAGGCCTTGCGAGATCATGACTCTTTCTCCTGCTTGAGAGAAAGAGTGGTGCCCAGGAGAGGACTCGAACCTCCACGCCCTTGCGAGCGCCAGCACCTGAAGCTGGTGCGTCTACCAATTCCGCCACCTGGGCAACGGCGGTTCGTTTACGGGGGCCGGATGGTCCTGTCAACGCATAGATCGACATTCATGTCGTTTCGTTGACGGAAGAGTTTGGGCCAAGCCTGAGGGCGCCGTTTCGCCGCTCAGAACTCCTCCCATCCCGCGTCATTGGCGCGGCCGTTGACGGCGCGCTTGGCCGGTGCGGCGGCCCGCGCCGGGGCAGGGGCAGGTCTGGCTGGCGCTTCCACCCTGGTCTGGCTGAAGGCGGCCTCGGCGAGCTTGCGCAGGCGCGCGGGCTCGGAGGCCGGTTCATGAGCCTGGGCAGCGCTTGCCCTGGCAGCCGGGCGCGACGCCGGGG
>NZ_FOQV01000023.1 GCF_900113835.1 Allobosea sp. OK403
CGGGAACCGAGCCGGAACGCGGTGTTTGCCACCGGGAATCCAACGGCTTCCCGCCCGCACCAATCATAACACCAATCAAACACACAGGGATCCATGCCGGAGCGCTTGCAGGTGAGGTTCCGGAATGGATCCCGGGTCTCCTTGCAGTCGCCCGGGATGACGGCGCGTTTCGAGACGAAATTCCAACCGACTGAAATCCTCGCTCACATTGTCGGCCAGGCTCCCAGGATGAGGGCTGGAATGTCCGAACGAGCTCTTACCCCAATTCGTTACAACTTGACCCGATAGCCGGTTGGGCTAACGTTTTGGCCCGTTCCGGTTGCAGGCGTTTCATGCTGAGTCGTGTCCATTCCCGGATCAAGGCGTTCCCACGCGCCGCGTTCCGCCTGGTGCAGGACACCGTCTTTGTTAGGCTCGTGCTGGCGGCGATCAGGCTGTGGCGCGATGTCCGCTTCCCCGCCTTGCTGCTGACCGGCGCCCTCGTTCTCTGCCTGGCATTCGCCGGTTTCTCGGCGAGAGCGGTGTTCTCGATCTTGCGGCCAGCAGCGACCACGGCGATTGGCCCCGGCATCGCGGCGGTCTTCGCCTTCCTCATCGTGCTCGAATTATCCGCCGCCAGCGCGCTGACTGTGCTGCAGGGTTTGCTGCGCCTGTCCTACGACACCGGCCGCCACCGCATCGGTGCGCTGTTGACGATGCTTGCGCTCAGCGCCGCCGGCGTCGCGGCGCTGGCGCTTGCGGCGGTGGCTGCTGGCTCTGCCTCGCTGCCTGGTCACAGCGCGCTCTTCATCGCCACGCCGATCCTGATTCTGGTCGCGCTCTGGTTCGACAGGGCCTATCGCCGCCCGGCCTTTCCGCGCTTCCGCGATTTCCACGCCGACATCGTCGATGTCCGGGGCTATCTGGCGCGAGCCTCCCATGACGGTTGATCGCGCATGACGGATGATCGCAGCAGCGGCTCAAACGTGCCGCCGATTACCGGCTATCATCTGGCCGAGGCGGCGCAGGCCGGGCTGCGCGGCGCCGGCGACGCGCTCGCCAACAACCCGCCGGCTCATTCCGCCCTGCCCTCGCAGACCGAGCTTGGCCTGCTCGCCCGCGTCACCGAGCTGTTCAACGGCATCCGGCAGGAGGCGACGGCAAAGCTTGCCGCGCTCCATGCCGAAATCATCGGCAAGCGCGAGGCGCTGACGGCGGAGCGCTACGAGACCCGGATCAGGCGCATCGAATCCGGCATGCGGGCGCTGCTGAACAAGCATGGTGGCGAGCTCGAGCAGACGGTCTTCGACGCGCTGAAGGCCAAGCGCGAATATGAGTATTTCAACTATGTGAACCAGCGCAGCAGCGACCCGAAGCTGGAGAAGTGGCAGTTCACGCTGGCCTTCCTCGTGGTGCCGCTGGCGATCGAGAGCCTGCTCAACGGCAATTTCTTCGCCGATGCCAGCGATTTCGGCTTGATCGGCGGGGCGGCGACCGCCGTGATCATCTCGGCGCTGAACATCTCGCTCGGCTTCGTCATGGGCCTGTGGCCGGCGCGCTATTGCCAGCACGTCAAGGCCTCGCATCTGTTCTGGGCGCTGCCGGCCTATGCCGGGATGATCGCGCTGATCGTGCTGTTCAACCTCGCCGTCGGGCATTACCGCGAATTGCTGATCGCCAATCCCGACGCCGCCTCGCAGCAGGTGGTGCCGCATATGCTGGCGAACCCGCTCGGCGTCTACGAGCTGAAATCGATCGCGCTCGTGCTGATCGGCTGCCTGATCGCCTTCTTCTCCGCCTCCAAGGGCTATTCGGCCTTCGGCAGCTATCCCGGCCAGGCCTTCGCCTATAAGCGCTGGCGGCAGCGCTGGGAGGCTGTGGAGCGGGAGCGCCGCCGGCTCGACACCGAGCTCGCGCCCGAACTCGAACAGATCCGCGGCCAGGTCGAGGGTTTTCGCGAGGATTGCCAGCGCGAGATCAGCCGGCTGCAGCTCGCCAAGGCCAGCGCCGACCAGATCCGCGACCATTACCTCACCCGCGTCGCGCAATTGCGCGCCGCCAAGGACGCCGCCGTGATGCAGTATCGCGAGGCCAATCTCAGGGTGCGCACCGATCTGCCGCCGGCCTATTTCTCGCAAGGCATCAACCTGCCCGAGATCGACCAGCCGGCGGAGCTCGTCGACCATTCCAGGCTGCGGGCGCTGATCGAGGATGTCGAACGCCAGTTCGCCAATATGCCGGCGCTGATCGAAGCCAAGCTCAAGGACCAGTTGGCGCTGGTGCGCGGGGTCGACCTCGCCGGCGAGATCGAGCGCCTGAAGACGCGCGCGGTCGAGGCCGGGCGCGAGGCCTATGAACGGGATGAGGCCAACCGCAAGACGATCCATGCGGAATTTTCCGCGACGCCGCGCTGAGAGACCTGTTCGAGATGTCCCACAGCCCTCATCCTGAGAGGCTGGCCCGAAATGAACCCGTAGATTTCGACGGCCCTGCCTTGATCACCTACACGCCGTCATTCCGGACGCAGCGAAGCGGAGATCCGGCAACTGTGTTGTTTGGTGTGTCATGCTTGGAAGGCTGTGTCAGTTTTGAGCATGGCGTTGAGGACGGTGAGGAGCTTTCTTGCGACGG
>NZ_FOQV01000010.1 GCF_900113835.1 Allobosea sp. OK403
GTCGCCTCGAAGGCGACGAAGCTGGCCTGGCAGTCGAGCGACGACAACCAGGTCGCGATCGCCTCGCTCGTATTGGCGATGCGAAGGCTCGTCCCGCTCGTCTCCTCGAACAGGTCGAGATGGCTCTTGGCGATATCGCAACCGATGAAGCAGGGGTGTATGGTCATGGTGCCTGTCCCTGTGCTGCGAGGTCCGGTGCAAGCGGCCTCGGTCAACTGTTCAGGATGGGGTCTTCGAACGCGGGCGGGAACCGAGCCGGAACGCGGTGTTTGCCACCGGGAATCCAACGGCTTCCCGCCCGCACCAATCATAACACCAATCAAACACACAGGAATCCATCATAGAGTTCCGGAGCCCTCCGATGGATTCCGGATCAGCGCCGCTGACGCGGCTTGTCCGGAATGACGGCGCAGGTCATGACGAGCGATCAGCGGCCCTTGATATTGCTCGATTCATTTCGGGGCGGCCTATGAGGCGACGCGAAGCGGCTCCTCAGGATGAGGGCTCACATATCCAAATGGGCGCCGGGGCGGATTGCGATAGGCCATGAAAAGCGAACATTGGGCGATCACCGCCACCATCCTGGCCGGCCTCTCGCTCGCCGGTTTCTTCGCCGCCCCGAAACTGCTCGGCGGACCGCCGCGTGACGCCGAGACGCTCTGCAGGAAGAGCGGGCCGGTCGGGCATACGCTGATCCTCGTCGACAAGACCGACCCGTGGAGCGAGGTCCAGGCGGCGCGGCTGAAGAAGCTGGTCAAGGACGTCGGCGAGGCGCTGCCGGCTGACCGATTGATGTCGATCTATGTCTTCAAGGACGTGTTCGAGCCGAATTTCCCGCCGCTGCTGGCGCTGTGCAATCCCGGCCGCACGGTCAGCGAACTGATCGGCAATCCGCGCCGCGACTATGTCAGATGGGTCGAAAAATTCGGCCGCCCGCTCGACGAGGCGCTGACGGTGCTGGCCCAGCCGGCCAAGGGCAACCTCTCGCCGATCGTCGAGGCGATCGGCGATGTGATGGCGCGCCGCGAGAACCGCGTGCCAAGCGGAGACCGGGCGCTGCTGCTGGTCTCCGACATGCTGCAGAACTCGCCGCAATTCACCGTCTTCGGGAACAGCCCCGGCGCGCGCGATCCCGAGCGCCTGCGCCGGCTCGTCGGCAAGACCTGGACCGAGGCTGACGGCGCCTCATGGCGCCTGCAGGTGCACCAGGTCCGGGGCGTCTATGATGCGGCCCGGCTCGAACAGGCGAGCGCGCTCTGGCAGCAGGCTTTTCGGGCGCTCAACATCCCCTTCGCCTGGGACCGGCTTTAGAGCCGGAAGCTCAGCCGACCTTAAGAGGCTGTCATCCCGGACAAGCGGCTTTAGAGCGTTTTCAAGCGAAGTGGACACCGGTTCCCCCGCGACAAACGCGAAGCGTTTGCGCGGAGAAAACGCGATAAAACAAGGAGCAAGAGCATTTCCGCGATTCGGAGGAGCGCGGAAATGCTCTTGCCGCGCTGATCCGGGATCCATTCCGGGGCGTCATTCTCAGGTTTGCGCCCTGGGAATCCCGGGCCAGACAATGACGGGGTGGCAGCCGTGCCGCAGCCCTATCCCCGCGGCCCTTATCCTGAGGAGCCGCGCAGCGGCCTCCCGAAGGATGATTCAGGAGGCTCCCGAGTACGCTGGAGCATCCTTCGGGACGTAGCCTGAAGGCTGCTCCTCAGGATGAGGGCTCAGAAAGCTGCGGTTCGCAATCCTTTGCGAGACAAGCGTGCATGAGCTTTTCGATCATGGGGCAGATCTGGTCCTTGGATGCATCGCGCAGCACCCCGATGCAGAGCACGTCGCGCAGCAGCGCGATGCCGGCGAGGCAGGCGATGGCCAAGGCTGCCTGCAGTTCGTCGCCGCAACCGAGCCTCTGCGTCAGAGGCAGGATGAAATCCTGCTGCACCAGCTCGCGCAGGATCGGGTTAGCGCGGTCGCTGCTCAGCGAATGCGTGACGATATCGAGCGGGTCGACCATCTTCAAAGCCTGATCGAGCCGCGGCTGCAGGAAATGCGCCGCCATGGCGGCGCCGAGATCGGGCGCCTCCACCGCGCGCTGGAACCCGTCGTCTAACGCGACCCTCGCGGCCTGCCGGAAGAGCTCCTCCTTCGAGCCGAATGAGCGATGGACCAAGGCGACGTCGATGCCGACATCGGCAGCGATGTCGCGCAGTGTTGTTGCCTCGTAGGAAGACCGCGAGAACCGAAGGATGGCGGCCTCCAGGATGCGCTGGCGTGTGAGGCTCGCTGAACGCCTGACCGTCAATGCCTCCGGCATGGAAACTCCGCGCCAATTCGGTTGCTGCACTGCGCCAACCGTCACTACCGCGGCGCCTGTCAACATTCGTTGATCTCAATCAATGCAGGCCCAACCGCCGCGGCCCAGATTTGCTGCGCCGCAAACAAACCGCAGCGGTGCCGACAACTTCGAAAGGCCTCCCTCATGCCGCCCGAAAGAGCTTCGAGCCCGAAACAGGCAGACAGCCTCCCCTTTGCGGCGATGGAATGGTGGAAGCCGCAGGCGGTGGCGCTTCAATCCCTCCATGGTGAAGCCCTGCCCCTCGCTGAGGCGCAGCTGCGCAAACAGGCGGATCGGCTTCACGAACGCGCGGGCTCGCAGGATTTTTCCGAAGTCCTGAAGACCCAGATCAACTTCCTCCAGGCGTTCTGGGCCGATTCCAAGGGGGGCGTCCTGACGGCGTTCGCCAGCCTGCGCAGGGACGCCGGCGCCGAAGGGTAATGGCAAGGGAGCCGGCGGCTCCTCGCCTTCGCGGCTGCACGCTTCATCCCATTTCCGAATCTGAAGGAGATTCGATCTCATGACGGGCTCGAAGACCGGCTGGCTGCTGGCCGGCGTCGCTGCATGCCTTGCCATCGGCGGTTACTTCGCCTGGCAGGTGCTGAAGCCAGGCGGCCTTCCCGAGGGGATCGCCGGCGGCAACGGCCGCATCGAGGCCGTCGAGATCGATATCTCCACGCGGGTCTCCGGCCGGATCAAGGAGATCCTCGCGAGCGAAGGCGATTTCGTCACTGTCGGGCAGGTCATCGCCCAGATGGACACCGAACAGCTCCAGGCCCAGCGCAGCGAGGCCGAGGCCGGGCTACAGCGCGCCGTCATCGCCATCGACACGGCGCGCAGCCTGGTGACGCAGCGAGAGGCCGAGCGGGAGACCGCGCAAGCCATCATCGCCCAGCGCGAGGCCGAGCTGGACGCCGCGAGACGGAAGCTTCATCGTTCGGAGCAGCTTTCGGAGCGCGGCAACGTGTCCGAGCAGGTGCTGGACGACGATCGGGCGCGGGCGCAGGGCGCTACGGCGGCTGTGGGCGCTGCGAAGGCGCAGCTTGCGGCGTCCGAGGCGGCTATCAGCTCCGCCAGGTCGCAGGTCGTCTCGGCGGAGGCAAGCACGGTGGCAGCGCGTGCCACCGTCCGGCGGATCGATGCCGATATCGACGACAGTGCGCTGAAGGCGCCACGCGACGGCCGCGTGCAGTACCGCGTCGCGCAGCCGGGCGAAGTGCTCTCCGCCGGTGGGCGGGTGCTCAACTTGGTCGATCTCAGCGATGTCTACATGACCTTCTTCCTGCCGACGGCGCAGGCCGGGCGCGTGGCAATCGGCTCCGAGGTGCGTCTCGTCCTCGACGCGGCGGCCAGCTACGTCATCCCGGCGACCGTCTCCTTCGTCGCCGACGTCGCCCAATTCACGCCCAAGACCGTGGAGACCGTCGAGGAGCGGCAGAAGCTGATGTTTCGGGTCAAGGCCCGGATCGCGCCCGAGCTGCTGCGCAAATATATCCAGCGGGTGAAGACCGGCCTGCCGGGCATGGCCTATGTCCGGCTCGATCCGCAGGCGCAATGGCCTGCCCTGCTGCAGGGCCCGCTCGCGCAATGAGCATAGGCCGCTCCCGCACGGCAGTTCCGGGTTTCGCCACGCCGGTCGTGCGGCTCGAGGGGCTCTGCCTCTCCTATGGCAAGACCCGGGCGCTCGATGCGATCAGCCTCGATCTGCCGTCGGGCTGCATGGTCGGGCTGATCGGGCCGGACGGCGTCGGCAAGTCGAGCCTGTTGTCCTTGATCGCCGGTGCACGTGCGGTCCAGGACGGGCGCGTCGAGGCGCTTGGCGGCGACATGGCGGATGCCCGCCACCGGTCCCGGGCCTGCCCGCGCATCGCCTATATGCCGCAGGGGCTCGGCAAGAACCTCTATCCGACCTTGTCGGTCTTCGAGAACGTCGATTTCTTCGGCAGGCTCTTCGGCCATGACCGGGCGGAACGCGAGCGACGCATCGGCGAGCTTCTGGAGAGCACCGGGCTTGCTGCTTTCGTCGATCGCCCGGCGGGCAAGCTCTCGGGCGGCATGAAGCAGAAGCTCGGCCTATGCTGCGCGCTGATCCACGATCCCGACCTGCTGATCCTCGATGAGCCGACCACAGGCGTCGATCCGCTGTCGCGGCGGCAGTTCTGGGATCTGATCGACGAAATCAGGCAGGGCAGGCCCGGTATGAGCGTATTGGTCGCGACAGCCTATATGGAGGAGGCGGCCCGTTTCGACTGGCTCATGGCGATGAATGCCGGCCGCGTCCTGGCGACCGGAACACCGGCCGAGCTGCTCGCGCAAACGGGTACGGCGACGCTCGACGACGCCTTCATCGCGCTCCTGCCGCAGGACCAGCGCAGCCGCCACCACGCGGTCGCGATCCCTGCGCGCGATACACGCCATGACGATGTCGTCGCGATCGCCGCCGCGGGATTGACCATGCGCTTCGGCGATTTTATCGCCGTCGACAACGTCAATCTGCGCGTCCCCAAAGGCGAGATATTCGGCTTCCTCGGCTCGAACGGCTGCGGCAAGACCACGACGATGAAGATGCTGACCGGCCTGCTGGAGGCCAGCGAGGGCACGGCCAGCCTGTTCGGCCGCCCGGTCGATCCGCGCGACATCGAGACGCGCCGGCGCGTCGGCTACATGAGCCAGGCCTTCTCGCTCTATTCCGAGCTGACGGTCCGGCAGAATCTCGAGCTGCACGCGCGTCTCTTTCAGATGCCGGACGAGGCGATTGCGCCGCGCGTCGCAGAGATGGCGCAGCGCTTCGACCTCGCCGAAGTCATGGACGCAATGCCTGAGGCGCTGCCGCTGGGCATCCGTCAGCGGCTCTCGCTGGCCGTCGCGATGGTGCACGGGCCGGAGATGCTGATCCTCGACGAGCCGACTTCCGGCGTCGATCCGATCGCGCGCGACGCGCTCTGGCAGATCCTGGTCGATCTCTCGCGCCATGACGGCGTCACCATCTTCATCTCGACCCATTTCATGAACGAGGCAGAGCGCTGCGACCGCATCTCGCTGATGCATGCTGGAAAGGTTTTGGTCAGCGACACGCCGGCCGGCATCGTCGCCAAGCGCGGCAGTGCCGATCTGGAAGAGGCCTTCGTCGCCTATCTCCAGGAGGCCATCGGCGGGACGCCGACCCCAGCGAAGCCGGCATCCGTGCCAGCGGCGCCCGCCGCGCCGGACCGGCGCCATGAAGCCGCCTCCGCCCGGCGCATCTTCGATTTCAGGCGCATGCTCAGCTATACGCGCCGCGAGACGCTGGAGCTCAGCCGCGATCCGATCCGCGCCACGCTGGCTCTCGTCGGCAGCGTGCTGCTGATGTTCGTCATCGGCTACGGCATCAGCCTGGACGTGGAGAACCTCTCCTTCGCCGTGCTCGACCGCGACCAGACCACGGTGAGCCAGAACTATGTG
Organism: Allobosea sp. OK403; assembly: GCF_900113835.1. Lineage (GTDB taxonomy): Bacteria > Pseudomonadota > Alphaproteobacteria > Rhizobiales > Beijerinckiaceae > Allobosea. The sequence continues at coordinate 5,768 of NZ_FOQV01000010.1, forward strand.
CTCGACATCGCGGGCTCGCGCTATTTCGTCGAGCGTCCGCCGATCGCCGATTATGACGAGCTCGACCGCCGCATGCGCGCCGGGGAGATCAGTCTCGCCATCGAGATTCCGCCCGGCTTCGGCCGGGACGTCGCGCGCGGCAAGACCGTCGAGATCGCGGCCTGGATCGACGGCGCGATGCCGACGCGCGCCGAGACCGTGCGTGGCTATGTCCAGGGCATGCACGCCCATTGGCTGACCGAAAAAGCCCGCCTGCTGCTGGGCCCCAAGGCGGCGACGCCGGCATTCAGCATCGAGACCCGATACCGTTACAACCCCGACATCAAGAGCCTCGTTGCCATGGTGCCGGCAGTGATTCCGCTGCTGCTGCTGCTCATCCCGGCAATGCTGGCGACGCTCTCCGTGGTGCGCGAGAAGGAGCTCGGTTCGATCGTCAACCTCTATGTCACGCCGGTGACGCGCACCGAGTTTCTGCTCGGCAAGCAAATCCCTTATATCGGCCTCGCCATGCTGAACTTCCTGCTGCTGACTGCAGCCGCGGTCTTCGTCTTCGGCGTGCCCTTCACCGGCAGCTTCGCGGCCTTCACCGTGGCGGCGCTGCTCTACGTCACAGCGGCGACCGGCATGGGGCTCCTGATCTCGACCTTCATGAACAGCCAGATCGCCGCGATCTTCGGCACCGCGATCCTGACCCTGCTGCCGGCCGTGCAATATTCCGGCATGACCGATCCAGTCTCCTCGCTAAAGGGCGCCGGCGCCGTCATCGGCCAGATCTATCCGGCGACACATTTCATTACGATCTCGCGCGCCACCTTCTCCAAGGCGCTTGGCTTCGGGGACCTGACGGGCTCCTTCCTGCCGCTGCTGCTGGCGGTTCCGGTGCTGCTCACGGCCAGCGCACTGCTTCTCAAGAAGCAGGCGAGCTAGGCCATGCGCGCCTCGAACGTCCTCAATCTCGGCGTCAAGGAACTGCGCGGCCTGCAGCGCGACCCGATGCTGCTGCTGCTCATTCTCTATGCCTTCACCGTGGCGATCTATACCGCTGCCAGCGCGATGCCGGAGACGCTGAACAAGGCGCCGATCGCCATTGTCGACGAGGATCGTTCGCCGCTCTCCGCCCGCATCGCCGGCGCCTTCCAGCTTCCCTATTTCACGCGGCCACAACTCATTACCGCCGCCGAGATGGACCGACGCATGGATGCCGGGCTCGACACCTTCGCCCTCGACATTCCGCCGAATTTCCAGCGCGACCTGCTCGCCGGCCACGCGCCAACGATCCAGCTCAATGTCGACGCCACGCGCATGACGCAGGCTTTCAGCGGCGCCGGCTATATCGGCAGCATTGTGACCAGCGAGGTCAACGAGTTCAGCCAGCGCTATCGTGCCGAAACGGTCGTGCCTGTCGAGCTTGTGCTGCGTGCGCGCTTCAATCCGGAGCTGAACAAGGGATGGTTCGGCGCGGTGATGAACGTCATCAACAGCATCACCATGCTGGCGATCGTGCTCACCGGCGCCGCTCTCATCCGCGAGCGCGAGCACGGTACGATCGAGCATCTGCTGGTCATGCCGATCACGCCGGTCGAGATCATGGTCAGCAAGGTCTGGTCGATGGCGCTGGTTGTCCTCGTCGCCGCCGCCGCATCGCTGATCTTCGTGGTTCAGGGCCTGCTGAGAGTGCCTATCGAGGGCTCCGTGCCGCTCTTCCTGGCCGGGACGGCGCTGCACCTGTTCGCGACCACTTCGCTGGGCATCGTGCTCGCGACGCTCGCTGGCTCGATGCCGCAGTTCGGTCTGCTGCTGATGCTGGTCCTGCTGCCGCTCCAGGTGCTGTCGGGCGGAATGACACCGCGCGAGAGCATGCCGGACATCGTGCAGGTGATCATGCTCGCTGCGCCGAACACGCATTTCGTCATGCTCGCCCAGGCGATCCTCTACCGTGGCGCCGGCTTTTCCGTCGTCTGGCCGCAGTTCCTGGTGCTTGCTGGCATTGGGGCGGCGCTGTTCACCTTCGCGCTCGGGCGGTTCCGCAAATCGTTGAAATGACGCGGTAAGGATCGTGCAGGCCGCTGGCAGCATCCGACCACTGCATCATTTCAACGATCTCGACGGTAAGCTGACTTTCAGGAATGGGAGCCGTCAGGCGTTATCGAAGTCAGCGCCGTCAACGCGATCAAGGGCTGCCCTAGAGCATTTTCGAGCGAAGTGGACACCGGTTCGCGTGAAGAAAATACTCTAGCTCAATGGGATTCGCGGGAGAATCGGGACGCACTTGATCCTGGTCAACGCGAGCGGCAGCCGTTGGCACTATCGATCAATAAAGAGCGGCGGACCCAATCGCGTGACAACGAGATCGAGGGCATCGTCGCCGACATCCGGCGCATCTCACGGAAATGGACCCGGGTTCTTCGATGACGAGTTCCATCGAAAAGCCACGACCATCGAAGGTCTGCGTCGTTTTCCGCCCCTGAGTGCGCGCTCGTTTGGCTTTAGAAGGAAGGCTCGGTCCGATTGCAAGGCCGAGGCAGAGCTCGCGTGACTCTCCCTTCCATGAGTGCCGACGGCATGCCTCCACGACCCTCAAAATGAGCGTCTCAGCCATGCCCGGCTTTCAATGGCGGCGCGAAATTCCGAGCCGCCGAGACGCACACGACCCTCCCCACAAGACAACAGGTGACATCATGAAAACAACCACACAACTCTTCGCAGCTCTGGCTGCCTCGCTGGCGCTTTTCCCGATCGGCGCATCCGCAAAGGCGACGGTGCGAGCTGGTGAACTGGTCTGCAACGTGGCCAGCGGAACCGGCATGATCCTGACCTCCGAGAAGGCGCTGACATGCCGCTATGACGCCTCCAACGGTCATGTGGAGTTCTACACCGGAACGATCAAGAAATTCGGCCTCGATATCGGCAAGACGACCGAAGGCGGGATGATCTGGAGCGTCGTAGAGCCCGCCTTAAGGCCCGGCGGGCTGAATGGGATCTATAGCGGCGTGACGGCCGAGGTCACTGTGGGTGTCGGCGCTGGCGCCAGCGTGCTGGTAGGCGGCAATGACGGCGCTGTGACCCTCCAGCCTCTGTCTTTCCAGGGGCAGACGGGCGCCAACCTGGCCGTGGGCGTTGGTGAACTGACGCTTACAGAAATCTCGGCACCGCCTGCCAGGCGGTCGCATAAGCGCCGTCACAGCCAACATGGCGGGATGCATCAGGGCTGATCCTGTCGCCCTTGTTCAAGCGATGATCGGCCCTGGCGTGACCGATGTCCAAACCGCCCTGGGCCGAGCTCTCCTCCGCCCAGGGCAATCTATGTGGTCGCCATCGCCAGGATTCCTAGAGCGTTTTCGAGCGAAGTGGACACCGGTTCCCCCGCGACAAACGCGAAACGTTTGCGCGGAGAAAACGCGTCAAAACAAAGAGCTGGCGGAGTTTCAGTTGATAGCTGACGTAACATCGACGCCGGCCCCACTGACGTGGGGCTGAGCCCTGGGGATCGCGCGTGCCGTGCGATCGATCAGCCGGCCTTGCGCGGCTTCTGGCCGATCACATCCGATACGCCATGCGCACGCCGCCCCAGTGGCGGCCATTGATCCGGAGCGGCGCATCGACCTCGCGCATCAGGTCGGTGACGCCGCCGCCCATGTCGCGCCGATAGGATTGTACCAGGAAGGGGCGTACCGAACGCGCCGCCATGATGCCGGCCCGATCGTCGAAGATGCGCCGGTTGCGGCTATGGGCGATGTTCCAGGCCGGATCGCCCAAGCGCTGCGGCTGCGAGAAGGCAGCGTTGTGGACCGGGATATAGCCGTTGCGGTCGATCGGCAGGGCAAAGACCAGGCGGGGATCGCTCGCCAGGGTCTTCGCCAGCAGCGGCGGCAAGACCGCTTCGAGCGCAGGCAAGGCGAGGTTGGCGTATTGCGGCGGGTCAGTCTGCGGCAGCAGCCGGTAGTCGATGTCGAAGAGCTCGTCCTCGCTCAGCTGGCGCGCCCGCAGCGCCTGCTGCATGACTTCGGCGATGCTCTCGGCAAAACTCTGCGCCGCCACGATCAAGGGCCTGTATGAGCGCTCGATCTCGCCCAGCAGCGCCCGCAAGGGCGCATTCGCCTCGACCGCGCCCGGCTCGAAGGCGACATGCAGGCCGAGTTCGCTCGTCGCCATCAGGCGGCAGGCGAGCGGCGGAAGCTCATCGATCCTGATCGCTCCCCTGGCGCCCAGCCGCGGTGCCTGGGCGACGCTTGCAAGCAGCGCGCCGCCGAAGCCGAGATCGATGGTCTGGCTGACGATGCGTTGCGCGCCGAGGCTGACCTCGGCGCGGTGCTCGGCGGGAAAGCGGTCATATTGGCGGCGGTCGGCGAAGGCGGCATGCCGCAAGGTCGGGATGAAGCGCCGCAGCATGTTGTCGGCCTGGCGCACGCCATCGGACAGGGAGCTGCGCGCCCGGGCGCTGCCGTCAGCGGCCGAGAGTGCGACACGGTCGATCTCGTCGACACGGTGCAGCACGGTCTCGACGAAGCGCGCCGTCTCACCGGCGCTGCGGGAGAGCTCGGCCGCAGCCGCAGCCTGCTCCTGCGCGGCGCCGCCGATGGAGGCGATCACCGGGTTGACGTCTCGCACCATGCCCAGCGCCTCGTTGACGATCGCGGCCGAGCCCTGCGCCGTCTGGGTGAGATGATCGACGCGACGGCGGATATGGTCGACCGCCTCGCGCACCTCGACCGAGAGCGTCTTGACCTCCTGCGCCACGACGCCGAAGCCGCGCCCGGCCTCACCGGCGCGCGCAGCCTCGATCGTCGCGTTGAGCGCGAGCAGATTGGTCTGCCTGGCGATCTCGGCGATCGAATCGACGATGCTGCGGATCTCGAGCGTGGCGACGGCGAGGCCGGTCATCATTTCCGTCGCCTCACCGGCACGCGTAGCGGCGGCATCGAGGCTGTCGCGGGCGCTGATCATGGTCGCGCCGACATGCTCGGCCGCGTTCGAGACCTGCTGCGTCGCGGTCGCCAGCGCGGCCGAATTCATGCTGGCGGTGAAGGTCGCGGCGCGCACGGCCGTGATGCTGTCATGGATTTCGCGCGAGCTCTCCTCGGCATGGGCGGAGAACTGCTCGGCCTCGCCAAGACCGCCGGTCAGGCGGCGCATCGCCGCCACGACATCCTGTTCCAGCGTGCTGACGGCCTCGTGCAGCGCGCCGTCGTCATAGGTCCCCTCGAGCGAGACCTCGTTGACAGACACCGACAGCGCTTCGCCCATGGCGGAACCCTGCCCGGCCGCCACCTGGTTTCGACTGCCTATCCAGCGCCGAACCTTGCCGAGCATTAGCCAATCCTGGAGTGAAGAGAACGCAATCGTTTATCAGCCGACATCATTAACAAAGCTTCACCGGCGCGGGCCGCAGACCGGCCGAGAGACTTCGCCGTTTGGCAACTCCAGCCCTCATCCTGAGAGCCTGGCCTGAAATGAACCCAATGATATCCATGCCTCAGCCTTGATCACCCCACCGCCGTCATTCCGGGCGCAGCGAAGCGAAGACCCGGAATCCATCGTAGAGTTCTGTGGCCTCCGATGGATTCCGGATCTGCGCCGCTGACGCGGCTTGTCCGGAATGACGGCGCGGGTGCGTGCACACGATCGGAGACCCTCGATATCGCTCGATGCATTTCAGGCCAGCCTCTGAGGAGCCATTCCCTTGGGAATGGTGTCTCGAACGATGCTCCAGGAGGCTCCCGAACCATCTGGAGCATCCTTCGAGACGCCGCGTGCCGCGGCTCCTCAGGATGAGGGCTGGCGTTTCCAAACGGGCGCCAAAAGCGAGCCCAGGATCGATGCGAAAAGCCGGTCCCCAGTTTTTCGCATCCTGCGCTAGACCTTCTGGGCATGGACCCTGGGGAAAGCGGACGCTAAAGCTCTGCGCCCGCCTCGCCTGTTGCCGCCAGAGCCCAGTCCTTGCCTGAGCCCGGTCCTTGCCCAAGCCCAGTCCTTGCCCAAGCCCAGTCCTTGCCAAAGCCCAGTCCTTGCCCAAGCCTTTTGCCAGAGTCCCTGCCATGACGAGCCATAGCTACGATGTCATCGTCGCCGGTGTCGGGGCCATGGGCTCGGCCGCCTGCTGGCACCTCGCCAAGCGCGGCCTCAAGGTGCTCGGGCTCGAACGCTTCGACCTCGGCCATGCCATGGGCTCCTCGCATGGGCTCAGCCGCATCATCCGCCTCGCCTATTTCGAAGGCTCGCATTACGTGCCGATCGTGCGGCGCGCCCATGAGTTGTGGCGCGTGACCGGAGATGAGGCGGGGATGAAGCTCCTGCACGTCACCGGCTCGATCGATCTCGCGCCGGAGGGTGCCGGCCCCGTCGAATCCTCGCTGCAATCCTGCCTCGACCACGGGCTCGTCCATGAGCGGCTCGACGGCGCTGAGATCGCCCGGCGTTTCCCCGCCTTCCAGCTGCCGGCGGGCCATGTCGGCCTGTGGCAGCCCGATGGCGGCTTCGTCGCCTCGGAAAAGGCGATCTACGCCCATGTCGGCCTGGCGCAATCGCGCGGCGCCGACATCCGCACCGGCGAGCCGATGCTCGACTGGACCCCGACCGCGCAAGGCGGCGTCGTGGTGCGCACCGAGCGCGGCACTTACTCGGCCGGACGATTGGTGATCACCTCGGGCGGCTGGATCGCCGACGCCGTGCCGGCGCTCGCCAGCAAGGTCTCGACCGTGCGCCAGGCCATCGGCTGGTTCACGACGCGCCGGCCGGAGCTGTTTCGCGAGGGCGCCTTTCCGGTGTTCATCCTCAGCGTCGAGGAAGGCGCGTTCTACGGCTTCCCGCTCTACGAGCATCCGGGCTTCAAGCTCGGCGGCCCGCATTTCGGCCGGGAGCCGATGGATCCGCGCGACGACGACCGCACGCCGAGCCCGCGCCAGGTCGCGCTGATCCGCGAATGCCTGCGGCGCTACATCCCCGACGCCGCCGGCGACCCGCTGACCCTCAAGGGCTGCGTCTACACCGTCTCGCCCGACGAGGATTTCATCATCGATGCGGTGCCGGGCGTGCCGCAGGCCGTGTTCGCCTCCTGCTGCTCCGGCCACGGCTTCAAATTCGCCAGCGCGATCGGCGAAATCCTCGCCGATCTCTCCACCTCCGGCCAATCGGCCTTCGACCTCACGCCGTTCTCGCTCGCCCGCCTCGCGGCCTGAGCGACAGCCGCGCAACGAAAGCCCGCCTTGGCCAGTGCAGCCACAAACCGCCGCGGCATCATCGCCATGCTGACGGCGATGTCGCTCTTCGTCTGCAATGACGCCCTGATGAAACTGGCGCGCGAAGCCTATCCGGTCGGCCAGGCGATCGCCTTGCGCACCGTCTTCGCGATGGTGGCGGGGCTCGCTCTGGTGCTTGCCTTCCGCGAGGGCGACAAGCTGATGCTGGCGCTGCGCCCCGTGGTGGTGCTGCGCGGCGTGATCGAGGCGAGCGTCGCCCTGTCCTTCGTCTGGGCGCTCGGCCGGTTGCCGCTCGCCAACATCACCGCCATCGGCATGGCCTCGCCCCTGATCATCGTCGTGCTCGCCGTGCTGATGGGCATCGAGAAGGTCGGCTGGCGGCGCACGGCGGCCGTCACGGTCGGTTTCTGCGGCGTGCTGATCGTCGTCAGGCCGACGGCGGAAGGCTTCAGCCCGGCTGCGATCGTGGCCCTGCTCAGCGCCCTGCTCGTCGGCTTCCGCGACCTCCTGACCCGCAGGATCGATAAGGACATCCCCTCGACCGTGGTCTCCTTCACCACGACGATGATCATCGGGATCATCGCCCTGGGCTACGGCATCGCCGAGAATTGGGAGCCGGTCTGGCGGCGCGAGACGGTCTATGTCGCGGCCGCGGCCGTGCTGGTCTCGACCGGCAGCTTCTTCATCATCAGCGCCTTCCGCGACGCCGATGTCGGCGTCATCTCCGGCTTCCGCTATTCCATCGTGATCTTCGCCGTCATCCTCGGCTATCTCGGCTGGGGCGAGGTTCCAGACCCCCTCGCCTTCGCCGGCATCGCGCTCATCGTCGGCAGCGGGCTCTACACGATGCACCGGCAGCGGGTGCGCCCCGATTCCAATCTCAAGATCGCCAGAGCCGAATGAACGCCGCCGCGATGCGCGACACGTCTCTGCGCCCCAAGCCGACGCTGACCGTGCTGGTGGCGATCTCGACGCTGCAGCCGATCGCGCTCAACCTGCTCGCCCCCTCGACGCCGACGCTCGCCCGGCATTTCACCGCGAGCTACGCCACGATCCAGCTCACGCTGACGCTGTTCCTCGTCGCCGTCGCGCTGATGCAGCTCGTTATCGGCCCGCTCTCGGACAGGTTCGGCCGGCGGCCTTGCGTCAATGCCGGCATCGCGTTGTTCCTGCTCGGCTCCGTGCTCGGCGCGGTCTCGCACTCGACCGGCATGCTGCTGCTGGCGCGCGTGCTCGAAGGCGCGGGCGCGGGCTCGGCCTTCGCCCTGTCGCGCGCCATCATCCGCGACAGCGCCAGCCGCGACGAGGCGGCAAGCCAGATCGCCACCGTCACCATGGTGATGGTGGTGGCGCCGATGCTGGCGCCCTATCTCGGCGGCCATATCGAGACCTGGTTCGGCTGGCGCATGATCTTCTGGTTCATGACGGCGTTCGGAGCCGGCGTGCTGCTGCTGACGATCGCAAGGCTGCCGGAGACCGCGCCCAATCTCGGCCAGCGCAGCTCCTTGTTTGGCGTCTTCCGCGCCTTCCCGCTGCTGATCGGCGACCGCGGCTTCGTCACCAATGTGATCGCGCTATCGATGACCTCGGGGGCGTTCTTCGGCTTCGTCGCTGCGGCCCCCTTCATCGTGGTCGAGACGATGGGGCATGGACCCGACGCCTATGGCGCCTATTTCATCCTGAACGCCTTCGGCTACATGGTCGGCAATTTCGCGATGTCACGCCTGGCCATGAAGCTCGGCACGAGACGGTTGATCCGCAACGGGCTGATCATCTCATGCGTGGCGATGAGCGTGGCGCTGGCGCTCTCGCTGAGCCCGGCCTGGACGCCGCTCGCCCTGTTCCTGCCGCTGGCCTTCAACGCAGCCGGCAATGGGCTGACGATCCCCGGCGCGACGGCCGAGGCGCTCTCGGCCAGGCCCGAGCTCGCGGGCTCGGCGGCGGGGCTGATGGGCGCGATCCAGCTCGGCTCCAGCGCGCTGGCAACCATTCTCATCAGCTGGCTCGTTACACTTTGGCCGCAGGCGCTCGTCGTGATGATGTGGCTGATGATGGCGGTGGGGTTATTCGCGTTGCGTTTCAACAGGATCGCGCGCGATTGATGCGAATGATCCTTTAGTGGGAAACCCCGCCGACCGCGCCGCACAATCTTGTACTGCCCTACACCTTGATATAACAGCGCTGCATACCCGCCATAAGCGGGACACAGGCGAGACGCTGCGCGCTTCGGGAGGATGGACGTGGAAGGACTACTCAAGGTCAGCCGCGTGATCGACACGATCAACGGCCAGATCGGCAGGAAGATGGCCTGGCTGATCCTGCTCGCCGTCATCGTCGCGACGGTCAACGCGATCATCCGCAAGGTCTTCAACGTCTCGTCCAATGCCTGGCTCGAACTGCAATGGATGCTGTTTGGCGCGGTGTTCCTGCTCTGCGCCTCCTGGACGCTGCAGGTGAAGGAGCATATCCGCATCGACATCGTGAACAGCCAGTTGCCCAAGAGCGTGCAGCGCTGGATCGACCTGATCGGCCACGCGCTCTTCCTGATGCCGTTCTGCGTCCTGATGATCTATCATTCCTGGCCGTTCTTCACGCGCTCCTATGCGATCGGCGAGCAGTCGCTCTCGGCCGGCGGCCTGCCGCAATGGCCGGCCAAGGGTTTGCTGTTCATCGGCTTCCTGATGCTCGCCTTCCAGGGCGTCTCCGAGATCATCAAGCAGATCGCGATCATGCGCGGACATCTCGAAGACGACGAGACCTTGCGCGGCCATGCCGCCGCGGCGGAAGCCGAAGCCCAGCGCCTGCTCGACCAGGCCAAGGCTCAAGGCCTCACTTCGTGAAGAACCTTGGCCTCGTGAACAACCCTGGCCGCGCAGACACCTCCAGAGACGTCCGGACCCCTTCCATGACCGCATCCCGCCTCGCGCGCGGCGCCGGCCTTCTGGTCGCGCTCACCGTCACCGCCTTCTTCAGCCTCCATACCGGTGACGCCCAGGCCGCCGGTCTCGGCGACTTCCTGCGCGTCAACATGGCGCCGGTGATGTTCGCGGCGCTCGTGCTGTTCCTGCTGCTGGGCTACCCCGTCGCCTTCGCGCTCGCGGCCAACGGCCTGTTCTTCGCCATCATCGGCATCGAGCTCGGGCTGTTCCAGGAGAACTTCCTGCAGGCGCTGCCGGAGCGCATCTACGGCACGATGAACAACGACGTGCTGCTGGCGATCCCGTTCTTCACCTTCATGGGGCTGGTGCTGGAACGCTCCGGCATGGCGGAAGACCTGCTCGACACGATCGGCCAATTATTCGGGCCGATCCGCGGCGGCCTCGCCTATGCGGTCATCTTCGTCGGCGCGCTGCTGGCCGCCACCACCGGCGTGGTTGCGGCCTCCGTCATCTCGATGGGCCTGATCTCGCTGCCGATCATGCTGCGCTACGGCTATGATCGCCGCCTCGCCTCGGGCGTCATCGCGGCCTCGGGCACGCTGGCGCAGATCATCCCGCCCTCGCTCGTCCTGATCGTGCTCGCCGACCAGCTCGGCCGCTCCGTCGGCGACATGTATGAGGGCGCCTTCATTCCCGGCCTCGTGCTGGCGGGCCTTTATGCGGGCTATGTCTTCCTGGTCACGATCGTCTATCCCGACCGGGCGCCCGGCCTGCCGCCGGAGGCGCAGACCCTGCGCGACTCCGACGGCCAGACGCGGCGGCGCTCGCTGCTGGTGGTGACGATCCTCTCCTTCGGCATCGCCATCGCCTATATGAAGTACTTCACCAATGTCGGCGCTGGCGCCGACTTCGTGGTGCTGACCATGTCGATCGCAGTGGGCGTGTCCTTCGTGCTCGCGCTCGCCAACAAATGGCTGGGCCTGGGCCTGCTCTCGCGCATGACCGAGCAGGTCGTGTTCGTGATGGTGCCGCCGCTGGCGCTGATCTTCCTGGTGCTCGGCACGATCTTCATCGGCCTCGCAACCCCGACTGAAGGCGGCGCGATGGGCGCGGCCGGCGCGATCCTGCTCGCTTTCGGCAAGCGGCGCCTGTCCTTCGACCTGCTCAAGCAGGCGACCGAGTCGACCGCCAAGCTCTCGGCCTTCGTGCTGTTCATCCTGGTCGGCGCGCGCGTGTTCTCGCTGACCTTCTACGGCGTCAACGGCCATGTCTGGGTCGAGCATCTGCTGGTCGGCCTGCCGGGCGGCGCGACGGGCTTCCTGATCGTCGTCAACGTGATGGTGTTCTTCCTCGCCTTCTTCCTCGACTTCTTCGAGCTCGCCTTCATCGTGGTGCCGCTGCTGGGTCCCGCGGCGGAGAAGCTCGGCATCGACCTGATCTGGTTCGGCGTCATCCTGGGCGTCAACATGCAGACCTCGTTCATGCACCCGCCCTTCGGCTTCGCGCTGTTCTTCCTGCGCTCGGTGGCGCCGAAGAACCCCTATCGCGACAAGGTGACGTCGAAGATGATGGAGCCGGTCACGACCGCGCAGATCTACTGGGGGGCCGTGCCCTTCGTGGTGATCCAGTGCATCATGGTCGCGCTGGTGGTGATCTTCCCGAGCATGGTGATGCACTACAAGGCCTCAGCCGTGCAGCTCGACCAGAAGTCGATCGACAAGCAGTTCGACTCGATCCAGATCCCGGGCCTCGGCGGCTCCGGCGGCCTTCCCGGGCTCGACCTCAACGCCCCGCCGAAGCTCAACCTGAACTGAGGCGAACAGCGCTACCAAAGGCGCGGCCCTCAAAACGTGAAAGGCCCCGGAGCGATCCGGGGCCTTTTTCTTGGCCGCCTTTTTTGGCTGCTTTTTTCTTGGCCGTCATTGCGAGGAGCGCAGCGACGAAGCAATCCAGGGGGGCTTGGAGCCCGTCCTCTGGATTGCTTCGCTTCGCTCGCAATGACGGACGGAGCGAATGACGGGCGCAGCGCGTGCGGGCGCTCAGTCTTCGAGCCGCGCGATCAGGCTCGAGGTGTCCCAGCGCCGTCCGCCCATCTTCTGGACTTCGGCGTAGAACTGGTCGACCAGCGCGGTGACGGGAAGCTGCGCGCCGTTGCGGCGCGCCTCCTCCAGCACGATGCCGAGATCCTTGCGCATCCAGTCGACGGCGAAGCCGAAATCGAACTTGCCGGCATTCATGGTCTTGCCGCGGTTCTCCATCTGCCAGGAGCCGGCCGCGCCCTTGGAGATCACCTCCAGCATGGCCTCGACATCGAGCCCGGCGCGCTTGGCGAAATGGACACCCTCCGACAGGCCCTGGACGAGGCCGGCGATGCAGATCTGGTTGACCATCTTGGTGAGCTGGCCGGAGCCGGCCGGGCCCATCAGCTTGCACATGCGCGCGAAGCTCGCGATCACCGGCTCGGCGCGGGCATAGACCTCGCGCTCGCCGCCGCACATCACCGTCAGCACGCCGTTCTCGGCGCCGGCCTGGCCGCCCGAGACAGGCGCGTCGATGAAGCTGAAGCCGGCCGCGCTCGCCGCCTCGTCGAGCTCGCGGGCGACGCCGGCGGAAGCCGTGGTGTGGTCGACGAAGATCGCGCCCTTCTCCATGCCGGAGAAGGCGCCGCCCTCGCCCAATGTCACCGAGCGCAGATCATCGTCATTGCCGACGCAGGCGAAGACGATCTCCTGGCCCTTGGCCGCCTCGGCCGGGGTCGGCGCGCTGACGCCGCCATGCTGGGCGACCCAGGCCTTCGCCTTCGCCGGGTTGCGGTTGTAGACCGTGACCTCGTGGCCCTTGGCCTTGAGATGGCCGGCCATGGGATAGCCCATCACGCCGAGACCGAGGAAGGCGACTTTGGTCATGTTTCGCTCCGCTGCTTTTCTTGAAATGCTGGAACGGACTTAGAGCAGGATGCGAAAAAGTGGAAACCGGTTTTTCGCATCGATCCTGCTCTCACTTCTGATGAGAGCCGGATGATTTCAGATGGGATCACTGCGTGATGCCATCTGAAATCATCCGGCTCTGGTGTGGCAGGCCAACTGAAAAGCAGCGCGCCCATGCCCCGCTCATGCGCGCAACGGACAGCGCATGTTGTCGCCCGCCGCCGGACCGGATAGGGCATGCGGCCATGACCATATCCAATGATGACGATCTGAAGGCGTTGCGCGAGATCAGCCGCATCGTCGCCAACACGCTGGCGGCGATGGGCAAGGCGCTCGAACCCGGTATGACGACGGCAGAGCTCGACCAGATCGGTCGCGCCGCGCTGGAAAGCGCCGGCGCCCGCCCGGCTCCAGAGCTTGCCTACAGCTTTCCCGGCGCGACCTGCATCAGCGTGAACGAGGAGATCGCCCACGGCATTCCCGGCCCGCGCCGGATCAAGGCCGGCGATCTAGTCAATATCGACGTCTCCGCCGAGAAGAACGGCTTTTTCTCCGATACCGGCGCCTCCTTCGCGGTGCCGCCGGTCTCGCGCCGCACTGAGCGGCTTTGCCGCGACGGCCGCCGCGCGCTTTGGGCCGGGCTCGGGCAGGTCGGCGCCGGCAAGCCGCTTGCGGGCATCGGGCAGGCTGTCGGCCGCTTTGCCGAAAAGAACGGCTATACGCTGGTCCGCAACCTGGCGAGCCATGGCGTCGGCCGCTCGCTGCATGAAGAGCCGACCGAGATCGCGACCTGGCCGGAGCGCTCGGAGCGCCGCCTGATGCAGAACGGCCTGGTGTTCACGGTCGAGCCGTTCCTGTCGCTGGGGTCGAACTGGGCTGAGAGCGGCGACGACCCCTGGACGCTCTATGGCGAACCGCGGGCACCGACGGTCCAGTACGAGCACACGGTCGTGGCGACGACGAACGGGCCGTTGGTTCTGACGCTTCCGGGCTGATGGCTACGCCTGGTCAGCGCAGCGCCATATGCCGGGTCAGCCTGATTTCGACCCTGTCCCAGATGCGCCTGATCACCTCGACCAGCACGAGATAGATCAGCGCCGCATAGAGATAGATCGTCAGGTCGAAGGAGCGGGAGAAGGCGAGCTTGGTCGCGCCCATCAGATCGTAAAGCGTCACCAGCGAGGCGACCGCGCTCGACTTGATCATCACGATCAACTCATTGCCGAGCGGGCGCAGCCCCAGGATCATCGCCTGGGGCATGATGACATGGCGCAAGGTCGCCCAGCGATGCAGGCCGAGCGACAGCGCGCCCTCGAACTGGCCGCGCGGGATCGACTGGATGGCGCCGCGCAGGATCTCGGCCTGGTAGGCGGCAGTGTTGATGGTGAAGGTGAAGAGCGCGCAATAGAACGGCTCGCGGAAGAACCACCACAGCCCGACATCCTGCCAGAACGGGCGGAACTGGCCGAGGCCGTAATAGATCAGGAAGAGCTGGCAGAGCAGCGGCGTGCCCCGGAAGAAGGTGGTGTAGCCGTTGATCGCCATTTGCGCCCAGCGCGGCCCGTAGAGCCTCGCAATGGCGAGCCCGACGGCCAGCATGAAGCCGATCGCGACGGAGATGACGACCAGCTCGGTGGTGATCCAGAGGCCGCCCGCCATGCGGCAGCCATAGTTCTGGAAGACCTCGCTGCCGAGGAGCCAGCCGGGATATTCGCACCAGTTCATCGCGTCGCGCCCCCGAAGGCGGCGATGCCGCGATTGCTGCGGGCCTCCAGCTTCGCCACGCCCCAGGCCGAGGCCAGCGAAAAGGCAAGATAGATCAGCATCGCCGCGCCGAAGAACAGGAACGGCTCCTTGGTCGTGACATTGGCGCGCGTGGTGATGAACATGATGTCGGGCAAGGTGATGACCGAGACCAGCGAGGTCTCCTTCAGCAGCACCATCCAGTTGTTGCCGAGCCCGGGCAGCGCCACTCGGATGAGCTGCGGAAACACGATCAGGCGAAAGGCCTGGCTCCGGGACAGCCCGAGCGCGGCGGCAGCCTCGCGCTGGCCCTTCTGGATCGAGTTCAGCGCGCCGACCCAGACCTCGCTGGAAAAGGCCGAGAGCACGACGCCGAGCGCGACCATGCCCGCGACGAAGGGCGGCATCGAGAAATTGCCGGGCAGGCCCAGGCGGTGCCAGAGCTCCTGCAGCACCACCTGGATGCCGAAATAGATGATGTAGAGCGTCAGCAGCTCGGGCACGCCGCGGAAAACCGTGGCGTAGACCGTCGCCAGCCAGCGCGGAATGGTTTTCTCGGAGCGCTTGCCGAGCGCGACGATCAGGCCGAGCGCCAGGCCGAAAGGCAGGGTCGCGAGCGCGATCGAGATGGTGATGCCGGCGCCCTGGAGCAGAGGAAGACCCCAGCCGCCGGGGCCGAAGCCGAGCAAAGCAAACTTATCGAACATGCAGCAGCCGGTGCTCGGGGCCGAAGGTGTGAGCCGGCGCGGAGGACCCGCGCCGGTCGATCAAGCCGACCCGATCAGATGATCGGGATCTTGAAATACTTGTCGGCGATCTTCTTGTGCGAGCCGTCGGCCAGCGATTCGGCGATGGCCTTGTTGAACATCTCCTTCAGCGCAACGTCTTCCTTGCGCACCGCGCCGGCGACGCCGGGGCCATGGATCGACGGGTCACGCTCGATCACGCCGATCTGCTTGCAGCAATCCTTGCCCTTGCCGTTGAGGAAATCCTCGAGCGAGAGCGAGTCGGCGATGATGTAGTCGAGCCGGCCGCTGAGCAGGTCGAGGTTGGCCTCCTCCTGCGTCGGATAGGGGCGCGCGGTCGAGTCCTTGTAGACCTTCTCGACGAAGTTGGCGTGAACGGTCGAGCCCTGGACGCCGATCGCCTTGCCCTTGAGCGCAGCCGGCGAGACATCGGTCGAGGTCGTCGACTTCGGCCCGATCACCCAGATCGGGGTCTTGGTGTAGACCGTGGTGAAATCGACCCGCTTCTTGCGCTCATCGGTGGCGTTCATGCCGGCGATGATGATGTCGTATTTGCTGGCGAGCAGCGCCGGGATGATGCCGTCCCAGTCCTGGACGACCCAGGTGCATTTCACCTTCATCTTCTCACAGAGAAGATTACCGTAGTCGATCTCGAAGCCTTCCAGCTCCTTCTTGGCGTTGAGGTTGTTGAAGGGGGGATAGGCGCCTTCGGTGCCGATCCGGATCTCCTTCCACTCCTTGGCTTGCGCCAGAGCGCCGGTCGCGCCGACGACCGTCAACGCGGCCGCGGCGATAAAACGAACGAAACCTTTCATAGGACCTCCCACAGGTTCGGCCGGCCGGGCGTTTCGAGTTCCCTGGTCCAGCTCGTGCTCATAGATTGGGCGATCTTGCATCCTTGCCGCAAGTGGGCATGCGCGCCTTTTATGGGCCGGCGCGCCCAATTATTCCGCAGACCAATCCGCTGTTTTCATTGGGAAAATCTGCCGTCCAGCGAAAAACGGCCCGCTGCTTCAGCCGATGCGATGGGCGCGCGAGCAGGATGCGAAAAAGTGGAAGCCGGTTTTTCGCATCGATCCTGCTCTCACTTTTAGTTGAGAGACGGATTCAGATGTCAGATGGGGATCACTTCGTGAACCCCATCTGACATCATCCGGCTCTTGCGGCGCGCGGCCGCGCTGAGACAGTCGTCGAGGAGTGCAATCAGCCAGACGGCGAGCCCGCCCAGCGCCAGAGCGACGCCGACCCAGCCCGTCGAGGTCCAGCCATAGCCGGCCGCGATCGCCATGCCGCCGAGCCAGGGACCGAGCGCATTGGCGGTGTTGAAGGCACTGTGGTTGAGCGCGGCCGCAAGCGTCTGCGCATCCTCGGCCACATCCATCAACCGGGTCTGCAGCACGATGCCGAGCCCGCCGCCGCAGCCGATCAGGAAGACCACCAGCGAGATCGTCCAGATGTTGCCGGCGGCGAACGGAAAGAGCGCGAGCGAACCGGCGCTCCACAGCAGCATCGCGCCGGCGGCCGGCATGGTCGCCTTGTCTGCGGCCCAGCCGCCTACGAGCGTGCCCGCCGTCAGGCCGAGCCCGAAGATGGCGAGCACCATCGGCAGCAGCGCCGGCGAAACCTGGGTCACCTCCAGCAGGGTCGAGGCGACATAGGTGTAGACCGCGAACATGCCGCCGAAACCGATGGCGCCGATGCCCAGCGTCAGCCAGACCTGCCGGCGCTTCAGCGCGCCGAGCTCGCGCAAGGGGCTGGCGCCCGGCTGCAGGCGATCGCGCGGCACGAAGGCGTAGACCAGGAGCGCGGTGGCGACCGCCAGCAATGCGACGATGCCGAAGCCCCAGCGCCAGCCGAGCGCCTGGCCCATCCAGTTGGCGAGGGGCACGCCGAGGATGGTGGCGATGGTCAAGCCCAGCATCACGCGCGCGACGGCCTGGGCGCGCCGGTTGGGCGGGGAGAGCGAGGCGGCGACCAGCGCCGCCACGCCGAAATAGGCGCCATGCGGCAGGCCGCTGAGGAAGCGGAAGGCGAGCATCCAGCCATAGCTCGGCGCCAGCGCGCTCAGCAGATTGGCGACGGCGAAGACGCTCATCAGGCCGATCAGAAGGGTGCGGCGCGTGATCCGCGCCGCCAGCACCGCAATGATCGGCGCGCCGACGACGACACCCAGCGCATAGGCGCTGATCACATGCCCGGCCATGGGCTCGTCGATGCCCAGCCCCCTGGAGAAGAAGGGCAGCAGGCTCATCGCGGCGAATTCGGTCGTGCCGATGGCGAATCCGCCCATGGCGAGCGCGAACAGGACCAGCGCCAGATGCGTCGACCGCTGGCCGACCGCCACGGCGATGTCGGCATGGCGCGTCTCGGTCGCGGCCGTCATGAATGTCGTCCCTCTCGATACCGGCAGCGCAGCAATCACGCTGCGGTGCAGCATGAGTGTTACCCATGCTGCCTGCGCCGGATCAACAGGCAATGGCGGGACGAGCCATGCCTTGATCGCATGGTGGGGATGTGCCTCCCGCGCCCATTTTGAATGACACCGGAACCTCGACGGAGAACCCTCTCCTGTAAGGAGAGGGCAGGGTGAGGTGTAGGCCGTTATCGGGCGGGGACGAGCCCTCACCGGCGCGCACGGTTGGCTTTTCGCTTTACTGGTCGAGGGGCCGACACCTCATCCCTGCCCTTCTCCTTACAGGAGAAGGGTTCCCCGCGCCTTTCGCCCACTCATGTCAGGCCGACCGCTCAGGATGAGCGGCGGGGGGGCAAATGCGATAGCCTCATATGCGGTGCGCGGCGCTCAGGCCGCCGCCCTGGCCCCGGAGGCTACCGCCTCCTTGAACACCGCCTCGCAGCGGGCGAGCCCCCAGTCGAGCTCGGCGCGCGTGATGGTCAGAGGCGGGGCGAAGCGGATGACGGTTTCATGCGTCTCCTTGGTCAGCACCCCGGCCCCGGCCAGGGTCTTGACCAGCGCCTTGGCCGAAGCGACGCTGGGATCGATCTCGACGCCGACCCAAAGGCCGAGGCCGCGCACGGAACGGGCGAGGCCCGCGCTCATCGCCTCCAGCCGTGCCTTCATATAGGCGCCCAGCTCGGCCGAGCGCTCGACCAGGCGCTCCTCCGCGATCACGGTCAATGCCTCCAGCCCGATCGCGGCGGCGAGCGCATTGCCCCCGAAGGTCGAGCCATGCGAGCCGGGCTCGAACAGGCTCATCACCGCCCGCGAGGAGAGGAAGGCCGAGACGGGGTAGACGCCGCCGCCCAGGGCCTTGCCGACGATCAGCCCGTCGGGCTGGACGCCCTCATGCTGATGCGCGAACCAGCGCCCGGTGCGGCCGAGCCCGGATTGGACCTCGTCAAGGATGAGCAGGATGTTGTGCCGGTCGCAGAGTGCGCACAGCGCGCTGAGATAGCCGGGCGGCGGCACGACGATGCCGGCCTCGCCCTGGATCGGCTCGATCAGGATCGCAGCGGTATTGGGCGTGATCGCGGCCGCTATTGCCGCCTCATCGCCGAAGGGCACGGTGACGAAGCCCGGCGCGAACGGACCAAAACCGTCGCGATAACTCTCCTCCGAGGAGAAGCCGACGATGGTCGTGGTGCGCCCGTGGAAATTCCCGGCCGCGACGATGATCTCGACTGCGCCGTCGCGAATGCCCTTGACGCGGTGGCCCCAGCGCCGCGCTGCCTTGATCGCGGTCTCGACGGCCTCGGCGCCGGTGTTCATCGGCAGCGCCATCTCCTGCCCGGAGACCTCGCAGAGCTTGGCCAGGAACGGGCCGAGCGGCTCGGTGTGGAAGGCGCGGCTGGTGACCGCGAGCTTGCGCGCCTGCTCGGAGAGCACCTTCAGGATGCGCGGATGGCCATGGCCGAGGCTGACGGCGGAGTAGCCGCTCATCATGTCGAGGCGGCGGACGCCGGCGGTATCGGTCAGCCAGACGCCCTCGCCATGGGAGAGCATGATCGGCAGCGGCGCATAATTCTGCGCGCAGACGGCCTGTTCCCGGTCAATGGCGTTCATGGCGGCTCTCCCTGGCAAGATCTGCTCGCAAGCCCTGCTCGCAAGGCCCGAGGATAGGCCCGTCGGGGCAGCCGAACATGTCCGGGCGCAGGAGGAACGCAGCCGAATCTGTCGTTCAGGCGACAGGACCGGGTGGCCGGGCTCGCCGCCACGCCGCGACGAGGCTATAGCCGTGCCTGCCCTGCCCCCTGCCCTGCCGTGAGACCCTTTGCCGTGAGACCTTGGCCGTGATCCCCTGGACCCTGATCGACAGCGCGAAACTGCCCGGCCAGGGCGAGCTCAGGCTGAAGCGGCGCGGCAGCGAATTCTCGATCATGCTCGGCACCAACGAATTGATGAACAGCCGGCTGAGCGGCTCAGAGGAAGCGCTCGCCACGCTGGCTTGCGCGCGCCTGCGGGATGCGCCGCAGCCCCAGATCCTGATCGGCGGGCTCGGCATGGGCTTCACCCTGCGCGCGGCGCTTGAGGTTCTGGGCCCCGGGGCCAGGGTCGAACAGGCAGAACTGGTGCCCGAGGTCGTCGCCTGGGCGAAGGGCCCGATGGCGGAGGTCTTCGCGGGCTGCCTCGACGATCCCCGCGTCACCGTGACGGTTGCCGATGTCGGCGCCGTCATCGCCGCGCCTGCGCGCTACGACGCCATCCTGCTCGATGTCGACAACGGCCCGGAAGGGCTGACCGTGCCCAGCAATGACGGGCTCTACAGCGAAGCGGGCCTGGATACCGCACGCCGCGCCTTACGCCCCGGCGGCGTGCTCGCCGTCTGGTCGCAAGGGCCGGACCGCCGCTTCACGCAAAGGCTGCGACAGGCGGGTTTCACGGTGGAGGAGAAGACGGTGCGGGCCAATAAAGGCCGCAGCGGCGCGCGGCATGTGATCTGGCTGGCGGTGCGGCGCTAGATGATTGCACCGGAACCACCGCCGTCATTCCGGGGCAGGCCGAAGGCCTGAGCCCGGAACCCAGAACCGATGCGCCTTGCCGCCGAAGCTCGGCTGCGGGCCGCTTTTTTCGGAAGCCGCATCGGTTCTGGGTTCCGGGCTCTTCGCGGAGTTTATCCTTGGGCCGACCAAAGGTCGGACCCGAGGGCGAAGCCCCGGAATGACGGCGGTGGTTCCAACTCAAGTTATCGCTCTCTCGAGCTCAGAACGCGCCGCTTTGGCGCGAAAGTGCCGCGTCATTGCGCCTGACGCCATCACGCAACGTGGCGGCGGGCGTTCTCAAGCAGAAAGCGCTGTCCCAAGGCGGTCGCCGCGACCATCACGCTGCAGCCCGGCGCCTGGGTTCTCGCCACATAGCCGCGATCGACGGCATCCTCCCAGATCGACAGCCGCGGACAGGATGTTCGCCAGGTCTCCATCACCTCGGAATAGGATCGCGGTTCGCGTGCGACCCATTCGACAAGGTCGAGCACAAGGGGATCGTTCACATCGGCCATAGCCATCTCCATGGCGTCCGACATCGGATCAGGTCCGCGCCATCGCGACCAGCAACCTCGATCGGACAGGTCGCAGTCTATAGATTGGACAAGCCTTCGTCCAAGGCCGCGGCGCGCGGCGGCAGCACATCTGCATCCTCGACGCCTTCGACCAGGATGAGGTTGCGCGTCAGCGCTGCCTGGCGAAAGGCGAGCGCTTCGGCATAGAGCGGCGAGCCGTACCAGGCCCGTGCGGTCGCGGCATCGGCGAATTCGGCGATCACGACCGCGCTCGGCCGCCAATCGCCTTCCAGCACACCGATCTCGCCGCCGCGCACGAGATAGCGCCCGCCAAAGGCCGCGATCGACCGGGCTGCCAGCTCCCGGTAAGCCGCCAGCGCCTCGCCATCCCGGAGGGTCACGTCGGAGATCACATAAGCGCGCGCCATGCCATGCTCCTTCCCGGATGGATCAAGCCCTTGGAGCGGGTTTGGAAACTCCAGCCTCACCCTGAGAGGCCTGAAATGAACCGAGCGATATCAGCGGTTTCCGATCGACCGACATCCTTCCCGCGCCGTCATCCCGGACAAGCGGCGAAGCCGCGCCGATCCGGGATCCATGCCTGAGCCTAACCAGGCAGCGCTCCGGCATGGATCCCGGGTCTCCTTGCAGTCGCCCGGGATGACGGCGCGTTTCGAGGCGGAATTCCGACCCGCTGAAATCCTTGCACACATTATCGGCCAGGCGCTCAGGATGAGGGCTCACGTTTCCAAACAATCTCTCAGGCCTTGTGCCCGAGCGCGGCGATGATGTCGGCGCTGCTGCGGATGCGCGAAACGCGCGGCAGCGTCTTCGTGAGGGCAAATTCATGCATCTCCGCGCCCAGCGACGTCGATGCGTCCTGCGCGACGATGACGGCATAGCCATGCTGCCAGCCATCCCGTGCCGTCGATTCGACCCCGAAATTGGTGGCGATGCCGCCGATCACGATGCTGGTGATGCCGCGCCGCCGCAATTGCAGGTCGAGTTCGGTGCCGAAGAAGGCGCTCCATTGGCGCTTGACGATGCGGACCGTGGCCGGCAGCGCGGCGATCTCGGGCGCCAGTTCAGACCAGCCGGGAGGTGGCCCCCCGGCGGGCAATTGCATGGGCATGTCGACAGCCTGCGCGAGCCGGTCGCCGCCATCCCCGGAGAACGCGATCGTCACGATCACGATCGGCGCCCCGGCGGCCAGGAAGGCTTGCCCGAGCCGCTGCGTCGCCGTGATGAGCGTGGCGCGGTCATAGGGCGCCAGCGGCATGGCGAGCGTGCCGTTCTGGACATCGATGAGAACAAGGGCGGTTTTGCCAGGGTCGAGATGAAAGGTCATGGTGATCTCCGGAAGCCGGGGCGTCGCGCTCGGGCAGATTCGGGCCAGGCGGCGCTCGTTAATATGAGACAATCCTCACATTTGTGATTTATGAGAATGGACTCACAAAAGTCAAGCGCAGGCGCGAGCAAGACCGCCAAGATCACCAAGACGCCCAGCCGTGGGCGGGGCGTGCAGCGCGTCTCGGCCCTGCTCGACGCCGCATCCGCCGTGTTTGCCGAGACCGGATACGAGGCTGCGACCACGACCGAGATCGCGCGGCGCGCCAAGGCCTCGATCGGCTCGCTCTATCAGTTCTTCCCGACCAAGGAGCATCTGGCGGCGGCCCTGCATGCCCGCCATCTCGAAAGCCTTGCCGCCGTCTTCGACAGTCTCGCAGCCGAGGCGCAAGGCGCTGCGAACGAGCAAGGCGCGGCGAGCGACGGCATCATCGACGAATTGTTCCAGCGCCTGCTGGTCTATCTTGAGGCCAATCCGGCCTTCCTCGTGCTGGGCGAGCGCCGCAGCCTCGATCCGGCGGTCAAGAAGCAGGCACGGGCACGGCTGCGCGGCGGCATTGCCGGCCTGCTGCAGACGATCGAGCCGCCGGTGCCGCGCGAACGAATAGCGCCTCTGGCCGCCCTGATCCTGCATCTGATCCGCATGGCGGCGATGCTGCGCGCCGACGATGATCTTACCATTCGCGACCCTGCGGTTGCAGAGCTGCGCGAGATGCTGCGGCGGCATCTCGCCGCGACGCAGGTGAAGGCTTGATTGGCGCGGCGTTAGACTGACGGGTTTTGACACCGGCTTATGGCTGAGGCTCCACCACATGGAAGCGCGGAACCTCGACGGAGAACCCTCTCCCGGAGGGAGAGGGCAGGGTGAGGGGTCGGCCGCTTGACGCTTTGGCCGTGACCTCACCGTTGCATCGCTGTGAGGTTGGCGTTCAACTGGTCCAGGGGCCTACACCTCACCCCTGCCCCTCTCACTGAACCCGGGTATACCCGGGTTCAGCACTAAGAGTGTCGAAGTCGGGTATACCCGACTTCGATGCAGGAGAGGGGTTCCCCGCGCCTTTTGACACCTCGTCCCTGCCCTTCTCACTGATCTCGGGCTTGCCCGAGATCAGCACTCAAAGTGTCGAAGTCGGGTAAACCTGACTTCGATGCGGGAGAGGCGTTCCCCGCGCCCCGCACTCGCAGGCGCGCTACTCCTCACCCAGAGGATAGCCCTCGAACTCCTTCAGCGCCTTGAGCGCGAAGGTGGTGGCGATTCTCGCCACGCCGAGCTGCGCGTCGGCGAGCCAGGCGCCGGTCAATTCCTCGTAATCCGCCAGCGAAGCCGCGACGATGCGGGCGAGATAGTCGGCCTCGCCGCTGACGACCTGGACCTCGACCACGTCGGGACAGCTCTTCAGCACCTTCTCGACGCGCTCGCGCCGACCGACAGAATGGTCGCGCAAGGAGATCTGGGCGAAGGCGACGATGGCGTGGCCGGCGAGCTCCGGCGCAAGGCGTGCGCCATAGCCCCGGATCAGGCCCGACGTCTCGAGCTTTCGCACGCGCTCGAGGCAGGGCCGGGCGGAGAGCCCGACCCGCTCGGAGAGGGCCTGGTTGGTGATGCGCCCCTCCCCGCGCAGGACCGCGATGATCCGGCGGTCGATCGCGTCGAGCGTCAGCGTCTTGCGCTTCACGGCCTGCCCTTGCCCAGGGCGCGGGCTTCCGCGATGAGGCACAGTTCGGTGAAGAGCACCTGCGCCGCGCATTGGGCCGTGTTGGAGGTCGCATCATATTGCGGCGCGACCTCGACCACGTCGGCGGCGACGATGTTCGCGCCCTTCAGCCCGCGCAGGATGGCGAGCGCCTCGCGCGGGGTGAGCCCGCCGACCTCGGGCGTGCCGGTGCCCGGTGCAAAGGCCGGATCGAGCGAATCGACATCGAAGGAGACGTAAGTCGGCCCGTCGCCGATGACGGCAAGCGCCTTGGCGATGACGGCGTCGAGCCCGAGCTCGTCGACCTCATTAGCGTGGATCACGGTCATGCCGCTCTCATAGGAGAACTCCCAGAGATACTCGGCCCCGCCCCTGATTCCGATCTGGATCACGCGATCGGGGTCGAGCACGCCGTCGAGCACCGCCTGCCGGAACGGGCCGCCATGATGGAATTTCGAGCCCTCATAGGGTCCCGAAGTGTCGCAATGGGCGTCGATATGGACCATGCCGAGCGGGCGCTTCTCGCCGACCGCCCGCATGATCGGATAGGTGATCGAATGATCGCCGCCGACCGCGAGCGGCGAGACGCCGGCTGCGACGATGGCCTTGAACGTCGCCTCGATGTCCTCATGGCAGCTTTCCAGCGAATAGCGCGAGCGGAACGGCACGTCGCCGATATCGGCCGCTTTCAGCATGCCGAAGGGGGCTGTGCCCAGGACGTGGTCCATCGGCCCCATGCGCTCGACAGCGCGCACGGCGCGGGGTCCAAGCCGCGTGCCGGCGCGGTTGGTGACGCCGAGATCCATCGGCAGGCCGATGATCGCGACATCGAGCCCGCCGAGATCGGGCAGGCTCAGCGCATCCGGCCGATAGGGCGCGCTGATGAAGGTGGCGACGTCCGAAAACGGCCATTTGCGCTTGTCGCCCTTGAACTGGTCGGCGGCAACCTTGGCGAAGCGCGAATCGTGGATATCGGCCCCGCTCGCGCCGGCATAGCGCGCCCTCAGACTAGCGAGTTTATCCTGGTCCAATTTATCCCCGGCCATGTCGCGCGCCTTTCGCATTTCGTCCGCATCAGATCGGGCGGAGGTTGACCGCACGCGTGAAAAGTTTCATGCGCTCCCGGCGCAGCCGTGCCATGTTCCAGGCGCAATTGTCGAGCCCGCAGGATTGCTCGACGGTCACAGGATGTTTGGGGAGATGTGCGAGAAAAACGTGCAAGTATAGGGCCGAAAACACGAGCGCGTTGCACCAAAGAACAATGCGCCCGGCCTTGATGATTGCTGCCGCCAGCCATCATTGTCCTGAAACACCGCAGGATGGGAGCAAACCCGTCTGCGCATCATTTTGCTGAGATCCCGGAGGAGATGTTCCAATGAAGCGTCGTCAATTCATCCAGACCGCCACTGCCGGCGCCGCCGCCGCAGCGGTCGCCATGCCGGCCGTAGCCCAGTCCAACCCGGAAGTGAAATGGCGCCTGGCGTCGAGCTTCCCGAAGTCGCTCGACACGATTTATGGCGCCGCCGAGGTCATGGCCAAGATGGTCTCCGACCTGACCGACGGCAAATTCCAGATCCAGGTCTTCGCCGCTGGCGAAATCGTGCCCGCGCTGCAGGCGGCCGACGCCGTGACCAACAACACCGTCGAGATGTGCCACACGGTGTCGTATTACTATGTCGGCAAGGATCCGACCTTCGCGATCGCGGCCTCGGTGCCCTTCGGCCTCAATGCGCGGGGCCAGAACGCCTGGCTGTACCAGGGCGGCGGCAACGAGCTGTTCAACGAGTTCTACAAGAAGTTCAACATCTATGGCCTGCCCTGCGGCAACACCGGCGCGCAGATGGGCGGCTGGTTCCGCAAGGAGATCAAGACCGTCGCCGACCTGCAGGGCATCAAGATGCGCATCGGCGGCATCGCCGGGCAGGTGCTGCAGAAGCTCGGTGTGGTGCCGCAGCAGATCGGCGGCGGCGACATCTATCCGGCGCTGGAAAAGGGCACGATCGACGGCGCCGAATGGGTCGGCCCCTATGACGATGAGAAGCTCGGCTTCGCCAAGGTCGCGCCGTTCTACTATTATCCGGGCTTCTGGGAGGGTGGGCCGACGGTCCATGCCTTCGTCAACCTGGAGAAGTGGAATTCGCTGCCCAAGGCCTACCAGGCCGCGCTGACCGCCGCCTGCACCCATGCCAACAACTGGATGGCGGCGAAGTACGACGTCGTGAACCCGCCGGCGCTGAAGCGCCTCGTCGGTGCCGGCACGCAATTGCGGCCGTTCTCCCAGGAGATCCTGGAAGCCTGCCTCAAGGCCTCGAACGAGCTCTATGCCGAGATCTCGGCCAAGAACCCCGACTTCAAGAAAGCGATCGAATCGATGGCCGCTTTCCGCGGAGACCATTATCTCTGGTGGCAGGTCGCGGAACTCACCTTCGACGTCTTCCAGGTGCGCACGCGCTCCCGCTGAGGCGAGTGCCGCGCGTCAGCGCGGCCCTTTCACTACCACGACGGCCG
The DNA here is from genome assembly GCF_900113835.1 of Allobosea sp. OK403. Lineage (GTDB taxonomy): Bacteria > Pseudomonadota > Alphaproteobacteria > Rhizobiales > Beijerinckiaceae > Allobosea. Next base: position 32,261 of record NZ_FOQV01000010.1, read on the forward strand.
CGCTCCGGCGCGGCGTTTCCACGGCCACGACGATTCATCCTTAAAGCCCGGCAGGTTGCCGGGCTTTTTTCATGTTCCGTGATCGCGCCGACGCACTGGTCTGCCCCTGCCCCACCGGAAATGCCGACTCTTGCGCGCAAAGGTAGTGGATTTTAAAGCAGCCATGTCATTTTTGCATGCGCGCCATGCTTTTTCGCTTGCACTAGCGAAAAGACCTGCTTTGTTTGTGGGAACGCGAAGACTGGACGAAACCGGCGCGCGCATCGTCTTTGAGGGAGGACAGGTCCAGATGAAGCGTCGTCAATTTCTGAAGACGGCAGGAGCCGGAGCAGCCGTCGGCATGGGTGCAGGTTTGGGCGCCAGCGTGATCGCGAGCCCGGCCATCGCGCAAGCGATGCCCGAGGTGAAATGGCGCGTCACCTCGTCCTTCCCCAAATCGCTCGACACGATCTATGGCGCTTCGGAAATCCTGGCCAAGGCCGTCTCGGAAGCGACCGACGGCAAGTTCCAGATCCAGGTCTTCGCCGCAGGCGAGATCGTGCCCGGACTGCAGGCCGCCGACGCCGTCACCAACGGCACCGTCGAGATGTGCCACACCGCGTCCTATTACTACGTCGGCAAGGATCCGACCTACGCCTTCGGCACTGCCGTGCCCTTCGGCCTCAACGCCCGCCAGCAGAACGCCTGGTTCTACTATGGCGGCGGCATGGAGCTGCTCAACGAGTTCTACAAGAAGGCCAATATCTACGCCCTACCCGGCGGCAATACCGGCTGCCAGATGGGCGGCTGGTTCCGCAAGGAGATCAAGACCGTAGCCGACATGCAGGGCGTCAAGATGCGCATCGGCGGCTTCGCCGGGCAGGTGATGAGCAAGCTCGGCGTGGTGCCGCAGCAGATCGCCGGCGGCGACATCTATCCGGCGCTTGAAAAAGGCACGATCGACGCGGCCGAATGGGTCGGCCCCGCCGATGACGAGAAGCTCGGCTTCAACAAGGTCGCGCCATTTTATTACTATCCGGGCTGGTGGGAGGGCGGCGCGGCGCTGCACTTCTTCATCAACACGGAGAAATGGGACGCCCTGCCGAAGCTCTACAAATCGGTCCTGACCACGGCCGCAGCACTCGCCAATATCGACATGCAGGCCAAATACGACGCCCGCAACCCGCCCGCGCTGAAGCGCTTGGTCGGTGCGGGCGCGCAGTTGCGGCCCTTCTCCCAGGAGATCATGGAAGCCAGCCTCAAGGCCTCGAAGGAGGTCTATGCCGAGACCTCGGCCAAGAACGCCGATTTCAAGAAGATTTACGAGGCGATGTCCGCCTTCCGCGGCGACCAGTATCTCTGGTTCCAGATCGCCGAATATTCCTATGACAATTTCCTGATCCGCGCGCGCGCGGCCAATCAGCTCTGAAAAGAGCGACCGGCCAGTTTTCTGGCCAACTCGATGCCTGTCGAACCCCGGTCGCAAGGCCGGGGTTTTTCCTTTGGAGCCTTGCGCGAAAAACTGGGTAACGGTTTTTCGCAGAAGCAATGCCCTAGGGGGTGATTTTGGCCTGAAACACACCGTCATTGCGAGCGCAGCGAAGCAATCCAGGGGACGTAGAGCTCTGCCGTCTCTGGATTGCTTCGTCGCTTTGCTCCTCGCAATGACGGCCTGGATGGCATTGAAACCTGGATATCGAGGCTCTTGCCATGGCTTCGTCGGAATTCTGTCGTTATCATCGTCGCATGGCGCATCCGAAGGTCCCGACCGTGCTGATCCGATTCCAAGCATTCGCGTTTCTTGCATTCGCGACGCTCGCGGTCGCCGCTGGCCCCGCCATGGCGCAAGTCATCGGCGAGCCGATTCCCGGCCAGAGCACGACGACCTCCAAGGCGACGCCCTGGAAACCCACTAAGACCGCCCGGCCCTGCCCCGAATACGGCCCGGGCTTCGTGCGCATGGAAGGCAGCACGGCCTGCGTGCGTCTCGGCGGCTCGGTTGCCGTCGAATACGGCGTCCGCACGGGCGGCCGGAGCGGCTCGGCGGCCACAGCCGGCGTGCGTCTCGAAACCCGCGACCAGACGACCCTGGGCCCGGTCAGCACCGTCATCCAGGCCAGGGGCCGCATCGACCGCGGGCTCGACGGCTACACTTACGGCTATCGCTGAGCCGGCGGGGGCATCGACGCATCCTGCTCTCATACCAACGGCGTTTGACCCCGAGTTATTGCTGAAGCTCCGCCGTCGCTCAGTGCTGAAGGCCGTCAGTTTAACTCTTCGAAACGAGCCGCGCGATCTCGGCGTGCAGGACCGGCACCAGTTCCGCCTCGAACCAGGGGTTGCGCGTCAGCCAGGCATTGTTGCGCCAGGAGGGATGCGGCAGGGGCAGCACGCGCGGCATGACCGGCCGCTCCAGGATTGCGCGCCAGTTCGCCATCGTCTGGGAGAGCGTCGCCCCCTCGCTTGGCCCCAGATGCCAGGCCTGGGCATAGCGGCCGATCGCCAGCACCAGTTCGATCTCCGGCAGCGCCGCGAGGACTAGGCTGCGCCAATGCGGCGCGCATTCGCGGCGCGGTGGACGGTCGCCGCCCTTGGCGTCGAGGCCGGGGAAGCAATGTCCCATCGGCACGATTGCGACCCTCGCCTCATCGTAGAAGGCGGCCTCGTCGAGCCCGAGCCAGTTGCGCAAACGAACGCCGGAGGGATCGGTGAAGGGCTTGCCGCTGGCATGGACGCGCGTGCCCGGCGCTTGCCCAGCAATGCAGAGCCGCGCCGTCGCGCTCGCCTGGATGACCGGGCGCGGCTCATGCGGTAGGGGTGGCGGATAAAGCGGCGCATCGCGGCAGATCCGGCAGGCGCGCAGATCCCGCAGCACCGCCTCGAGCGGCTCCGCCAGGCTCATCGCCGCGCCAGGCGGGATCGGCCGGGCGCGCGCGAGATCAGCCCGTCGCAGGTCCATTGCGCAGCGCCGGCGCTGAAGCCATGCGGATCGCCGGGCTCAATGGTGGCGATGCCGTTGATGCGCCCGCTCGGCCGGCTGCGCAGCACATAGAGCCGGCCGCTCAATTCCACCGTGAAGCAATAGGTCCGGCGCGTCTCGGTCGGTCCATAGTAATAGCAGACCGCATCCGCCGTGGTGATCCAGCAGGCGTCCGTATTGGCGACATTGCGGTTGTGACCGCTGGCGCGGCCGTCGGGATGGTGGAATTCGCTGAAAGGCAGGTTGTTGCCGGAATAGCGGCCGCTCACCGTACTGCCCTCGAAGGCCTTGCGGATGGCGTCGCCGCTCAGGCGCTCGGCGGCATGGCCGACGGCACCCACGGGAACCGACAAAGCCACGACCAGGGCAGCGCAGGCGAGCCGCCGCATCACCGGGCCGCGAATCTGCGCCGCGACATCGGCAGGGCCGGCGCGCGCGAGATCAGCCCGTCGCAATACCAGGGCGCGCCATTGTCGCTGTGCTTGCGCGGATTGCCGAGCTCGACCGTCGCAAAGGCATTGATCTGGCCGTTGGAGACGTTGCGCAGCACATAGAGCTTCTCGGTGGCCTCGACCGTGAAGCAATGCACCGTGCGGTCGGTCGGCGGGCCGTAATAATAGCAGACCTGATCCTCCTTGGTGATCCAGCAGGCGTCCTTGTTGGGTTGCCAGCCATTATGGCCGAGCGCGCGGCCATCGGCGTCATGGTACTCGGTGAAGAAGCCGCCATTGGTGTAGCGGCCGCTGACCGTGTTGCCCTCGAAGGTGCGCTTGATCGCCTCGCCGCTCAAGCGCTCGGCGGCGGAGGCGGGTGATACCAGCGCCAGAGATGCCAGCGCCAATGTTGCCAGCACTAAGACGACAATCGCGCGCATTCAGGCCTTCCAACTCGGGCGCGCCGAGAGCTCGGCGTGCCAGCGGCGGATATGGACGAAATCCTCGGGCAGCGAAATACGCGAGGGCTTCATGAAATCGATCGCGATGCCGGCCGTGATATCCGCCACGGTCAGGTTTTCACCGCAGACGAAGCGGTTGCCGGCGAGCTGGAGCTCGAGGATCCAGAGATGGTCGTCGATCTGCTCGCGATTGGCCTCGGCCCATTCGGGAACCTGCTCCTCCAGTTCCGCCATCGAGGGGTGGCTGTGGCGGAAGACGGCGGTGACGCTGTTGAAAAGACCAAGCTCGACGCGGCGGTTCCACATCTCGGTCAGCGCCTGCTGCTTCGGATCGGCCCCGAACAGCGGGGGCTGCGGATGGAGGCTCTCGATATAGCGGCAGATCGCGATGGTCTCGGCGAGTGCGGTGCCGTCGTCGAGCACGAGCACCGGCAAACGCTGCAGCGGGTTGATGCGCGTGAAGCTTTCGCTCTTGTGCTCCTTCTTGGCGATATCCACCGGCACGAGCTCGGGCAGGGGCACGCCCTTCTCGGCGAAGAAGATCCGCACCCGCCGTGGATTGGGCGCCCGCCCGCCATCATAGAGCTTCATCGAAGACCTCTCCCTTTTGCGGGCCGACCCGACCATGGCGAGGCCTTGGCGGTCAACAGGATGACGCCATTTCATGATCGATGTTTGGCGATGACGATGACGGGAGACGCGCGAAAGCGAGCCTTGCCTAGAGCTGTTGAACCATCCAATTGGATCGGAAACTGCTCTAGCAACTGGAAGGGCTCGATGACATGCGGGCTCTATGCCAGCTTTACGGAAAACTTTGCGTGAGATCCTGCCGGCGAGGCTGTGGCCGGAGCGGTGGTTATGCGGCCTGCTCCAACGATTTGTCGGTCGCTCCGTCCATCCGGCCGATGGCGATCAGAACAGGCTCCAGCTCGCGCAGCGGCATCTCCTCGAATGGCAGGTTGACGAAGGCCGTGACGCGAGCGGTCAGGTCGCGATAGCTCTGCAGGAAGGCGGCACGCTTGGCCGCTTGCGGGCCCGAGACCGACGCAGGATCGTCCAGCCCCCAATGCACCCGCATCGGCGCGCCAGGGAAAGCTGGACATATCTCCTCGGCCGCGTCGTCGCAGACCGTGATGACGAGATCGAGTTCAGGAGCGGCAGGACCAAAGAACTCGTCCCAAGACTTCGAGCGCATTGCCGAGACGTCATAGCCGAGGTCATCGAGCAAGCCGAGAGCCAGCGGATGAGGCATCTCCTGCGGACGGCTGCCAGCCGAATAGGCCTGGATCCGCCCGAGCCCTTCTCGGTTCAGGACCGCCTCGGCCATGATCGAGCGGGCCGAATTACCCGTGCAGACCACGAGCACGCGTAAGGGGCGCTCGCTGGCAACGAACTCCCGGCGAGCCGGGACGGATAGCGAAACGGGCGCACATCCCACTGGCCTCTCGCTGCAGCAGGCGTCGGAGAGGAAGGCGAGCAGCGCGTCAGCGCGCGGGGCCTGAGCAGCGAAAATGATGTGGCGGCCTTCCCGCCGCGACGCCAGCAGTCCGACCTGTTCGAGCGCGCCCAGATGGGTCGACAAGGTGTTGTGCGCCACGGCCAGCAGCCGGCCGATGTCTCCGGCGGCAAGCCCATGCGGACGATACCGCATGAGCAGGCGGAAGATCTCCAGCCGCGTCGGCTGCGCCAGCGCGCCGAGCAGCGCCACTGCATCGGGAGAATCCAGCCTCGATGCGTCAAGTCCTGGCGTCACGCCGCGTCGTCCCTTCTGCCCATGTCCTTCCCGATAGCGTCGAGACGGTGCTGCAGCGCCATGCCTTGCAGCGTTGACAGCGGCAAGCTCGAAAAGATCGAAATCCGATTATTGAGCATGCGGTAGGCGTCCGCGAAGGCAAGCGCCTTCTGCACGTCTTCCCCTTGGAAGGCAGCAGGATCGGGCAGCGTCCAGAGCGCAGCCATCGGGTTGCCGGGCCAAGCGGGCGGCACCGCGTTGGCTGCGGTCTCGGACAAGGTGAAGACGAAGTCGAGCTCTGGCGAGCCAGCTTGGGCGAACTCGTTCCAGCTCTTGGGATGCAGGCCCGCCATATCGTGATTCAGGGATTTCAGCAGCCGAGCGACGAATGGGCTGACCTCCGGCTGCGGTTGGCTTCCGGCGCTAAAGACCATGAACTTGTCGCCGGCGAGCCGCCGCATGATGGATTCCGCCATGATCGAGCGGGCGTGGTTGCCCTTGCAGACGAAGAGGACCTTCAGGGGCGCCGTTTCCATGGGATAATCTCGTTATATCGTTCATGATCGACATGAATGCTGCCCGAGTAATATGTCGTAATCAACCGACATATTGACATGTAGCCTTCATTCAGGCGATGGACCGTTCAGGATCATCGTAGGGAGCATGGATCATGCGGGTCGGCATCAACGGCATGGGGCGCATCGGGCGCCTGGCTCTGAGGGCAGCTCTCGGCGCCGCCGAGCGCCAGGGCGACGATCCGCGTGCCGGCAACCGACTCGACGTCGTGCATCTCAACGAGATCAAGGGCGGAGCCTTGGCGACGGCCCATTTGCTGGAATTCGACAGCATGCAGGGCCGTTGGCGCGCCGACATAGGCCCAGAGAGTGAGAACGGAATCCGCATCGGCGAGCGCCGGATGGGCTTCTCGGCTCACGCTGCGCCCGAAGATATCCCTTGGGGTGACCTCGGCGTCGATGTCGTGCTCGAATGTACCGGCAAATTCCTGATGCCTGCCACGATCGAGGGGCATCTGAAGCGCGGTGCCAAGCGCGTCATCGTGGCTGCACCAGTCAAAGATGCGTCGGTCCTCAACGTGGTCGTCGGCATCAACGAACATCTCTACAAGCCTGATTTGCATCCGATCGTGACGGCAGCTTCCTGCACCACCAACTGCCTCGCCCCCGTGGTGAAGGTCGTTCATGAGAACCTGCGTATCCGCCACGGCCAGATCACCACGATCCACGACCCGACGAACACGAACGTTGTCGTCGATGCACCGCACAAGGATCTGCGCCGCGCCCGCTCCGCCATGCTCTCGCTCCAGCCGACGACGACCGGCAGCGCCACTGCGATCGCGCTGATCTATCCTGAACTCAAGGGAAAGCTCGACGGCCACGCCGTTCGTGCGCCGGTGCTCAACGCCTCGCTGACCGATTGCGTCTTCGAGCTGGAGCGCCCGACGACGGCCGCTGAGGTCAACGAGCTGTTCAAGGCTGCTGCGAAGGGGCCGCTTGCCGGCATCCTGGGCTTCGAGGCGCGGCCGCTGGTCTCGATCGACTACCAGCGCGACACGCGCTCCTCGATCATCGACGGTCTGTCGACGCTCGTCACCGATGGGACGATGTTGAAGGTGTACGCCTGGTACGACAACGAGATGGGCTATGCCTGCCGCATGGTCGATCTTGCTTGCCACCTCGAACAGGTCGGGATCTGACGTGACCGAGGGCTCGCGCAACTACGCCATCGTCACCGCCGCCTATTGGGGCTTCACGCTGACCGATGGCGCGCTGCGGATGCTCGTGCTGCTGCACTTCTTCCGGCTCGGCTATTCGCCCTTTACACTCGCCTTCCTCTTCGTTCTCTATGAGGCGGCCGGTATCGCAGCCAACCTGATCGGCGGCTGGCTCGCGGCCCGCTATGGCATCACGCGCATGCTGGCGGTGGGGTTGACGACCCAGATCGCGGGATTCCTGCTGCTCTCAGGCCTTTCGCCGGACTGGACCGCGGCCGCCTCAGTGACTTGGGTCGTCATGGCGCAGGGAATCTGCGGGGTCGCCAAGGATCTGACCAAGACCGCCTCGAAATCTGCAATCAAGGTGGCGGAAGCCACCGCCAAGGCCGAAGACGCGGAGGGCCGCTTGTTCCGTTGGGTTGCGTGGTTCACCGGCTCGAAGAACGCCATGAAGGGCATCGGCTTCTTCCTCGGCGGGCTGCTGCTGGAGGCGCTGGGCTTCCGTGGCGCGCTTTGGGCGATGGCGGCCATGCTCGCGCTGATCCTATTGGGCGTCGTCACCTCGCTGCCGGCGATGCTCGGCAAGGCGAAGGCAAGCAAGACTGCCCGCGAGCTCTTCGCCAAGAACCGGGCCGTCAACCTGCTGGCACTCGCCCGCGTCGCGCTGTTTGGCGCTCGCGATGTCTGGTTCGTGGTGGGCGTGCCGGTGTTCCTCTATGCGTCCGGGTGGACCTTCACCATGGTCGGCACCTTTCTGGCGCTCTGGACTATCGGATATGGTGTCGTTCAGGCAGCGGCGCCCGCATTCGTAAAGAGGAGCTCCGACGGGCTTTCGGCGGAGGTGCCGGCAGCGCGGATGTGGTCTTTGGCCCTTGCCATCGTGCCGGTGGCTATCGCCGCGGTCCTTGCCAGCGCCGCTGGCCTGCCGGCTGACATGGTTTTGGTCGTGGGGCTATGCGTCTTCGGCTTCGCTTTCGCAGTGAATTCTTCAGTGCACTCCTACCTCATCCTGGCCTATGCCGGCTCTGAGAAATCGGCAGAGGATGTCGGCTTCTACTATGCGGCGAACGCGCTCGGCCGCTTCGCGGGGACGCTTCTTTCGGGCCTGCTCTACCAAGTCGGGGGTATCTATGCCTGCCTGATCGGTTCCGCCCTGATGTTGGCAGCCTGCTTCCTCGCGACGCTTGCACTGCCAGGACGTGGTACTTTTGTAACCGCGCGAGGCTGAAAGCAGCCTTCAACAAGCGCATCCTGCGGCTCGATCGGCGATGACTACGCGAAGCGAAGTGGATACCGCTTCGCTCGAAAATGCTCTAACGGCCGGCCGAGCGGTGGCGGATCGCGCGCTCCAGCGACAAGAGCCCGCCATTCGCCAGCACCGCGAAGAGCGCCAGGAACACGCCGATCGCCATGATCGTGTCGAGATCGCCCAGCCCCATCGCGTTGACGGCGGTGAAGCCCAGGCCCCGCTTCGAGGCGAACATCTCGCCGATCAGGACGCCGAGAAGGCTCAGCGAGAAACCGATCCGGATACCGGCGACGAGTTCGGGAATGATCGCCGGCAACACGACTGATCGCACCGCCTCGAACGCGCTGAGCCGCATCACCTTGGCGGTGCGCAGATAGACCGGCTTCAATTGGGTGATGGCGTTGCGCGTCAGGAGCGTGATCGGCACGAGCCCATGCATGATGCCGAAGGCGATCTTCGCCGGCATTCCGAGCCCGAAGATCAGCAGCACCAGCGGATAAAGCGTCACCTTCGGCAGCGAGTAGAAGGTCACCAGGATCGGCTCCATCACCTCGCCGACCGGCCGCAGCAAAGCGAGCGCGACGCCAAGCCCGATGCCGAGCACGATCGACAGCACCAGCGCCCAGGCGAAAGCCGTGCCGGTCTCGGCAACGTCGAGCCAGAAACGGCCGCTCCCCATCAATACGACGAGCCGCGCCAAGGTGGCGGCTGGTGAACTGATCGCGCCCGATGCGGTGGCGAGGTGCAGGCCCTGCCAGCACAGGATCAGGACCAGGGCCAGCACGATCGGCGGCACGATGTTTCGCAAGGCTTCGCCTGGCAGGGTTCGGCTCGGCAGGGTTTTGCTCGCCATGGTTTTGCTCGCCAGGACTTTGCTCGACATCTTGAACCTCAGCGGCGCAGGCGCGATTGCAGGCGGCGGTCGAGCCTGTCGAGCGTCATGTTGACGAGCGTGACCGCGATCACGATCAGCAGCATCAGCCCGTACATCTGCCGGTTCTCGAAATTGTTGTAGGCATAGGCGATGGCGTAGCCGAGCCCGTCGCCCGACAGGATGAACTCCGAGGCGATGACGCCGATGAAGGAGTAGGCCACGCTCAGCCGCGCCCCGGTGAAGAAATACGGCGCCGCCGCCGGCAGCTGGATCAAGAGCGCGGTCTTGACCGGCGACAGGCGCATGATCCGGGCGGTGCGCAGCAGCACGGTCGGAATCCGGTCGAGGCCGTTCATCGTGGCGGTGATCATCGCCACGATCGAGAGCAGCACGGCGATGGCGATGATGGCGGCGCTGTTGACACCGAACAGCACGATAAAGACCGGATAGAAGATGAAGGTCGGGACGGCGTAGTAGCTGGCGAGATAGGGCTCGACCGCGCGCCGCAGAAAATCGCTGGCATGGATCGCGACGCCCAGCACGAAGCCTGCCGAAATCGAGATCACGACCGAGATCATCACATTGGTCAGGGTCAGGGCGATCGCGCGGTTGAACTCGCCCGACCAGAGGATGTCGCGGAGGCTGCCGACCATCTCGCTGGGCGGGATAATCACGGTCCTGGCGACCCAGCCCAAGGCGCAGGCCAGTTCCAGCGCCAGCACGCAGGCCAGCACGACGGCCAGGGTGACGAGCGCACGATATCTCATCGCGGTCCGGCGCCTTGCGTCTGCATGTGCTTCATCGTTTCAGTGCGCAGCTTCTCCCAGATCCGGCCGGTCATCTCGCCGAAGCGCGGATCGGCGACGATCCGGCTGTCGCGGTCGCTGGGCCAGCCGGTCTCGATGATGTCGATGAACAGGCCGGGCCGCGCCGACATCACCCCGACGCGGTCGGCCAGCATCGCGGCTTCGTCGAGCGAATGCGTGATCAGCAGCACGGTCGCCCTGGTCTCGCGCCAGAGCCGCAGCAATTCGTCGCCCATGATCAGCCGGGTCTGCTGGTCGAGCGCGCCGAAAGGCTCGTCGAGCAGGATCAGCCGCGGCTGCAGCACGAGCGTGCGTGCGATGCAGACGCGCTGCCGCATGCCGCCCGAGAGCTGCGCCGGATAGGATTGCCGGAAATCGCGCAGGCCCATGAAGCCGACGGCATAATCGACGCGGCGATCGATCTCGGCCTGGCCGATTCCAGCCCGCTTCAGGCCGAAGGCGACATTGGCCTCGACCGTCAGCCAGGGAAACGAGGCGTCCTCCTGGAAGACGACGCCGATGCCGTCGGGCACGCCGGCGATCGGCTTGCCCTCGAAGCTCGCCGTGCCTTCGCTGGGCGGGTTCAGCCCCGCCAGCACATCGAGCAGCGTCGATTTTCCGCAGCCCGACGGGCCGACGACCGAGAAGAACTCGCCCTGCCGGAGATCGAGATCGATCGGCCCCAGCGCGTGCAGCGTCTTAGCCCCGCCGGGGAAGCGGTAATGACGCGTCACGCCCCTGAGGCTCGCGGCCGGCGGCTCGATTGCGGCTTTCGGCGCGTCGCGCGACGCCATGGCGAGGACCGTCATTGGTCGGTCTTGAGGTCGGCCGGCAGGAAGGAGCGGTCGATCAGCGCCCCCCAATCCGGCAAGGCCGAGATTTCACCGACGAGCTTGAGGCCCTCGCCGATCCGGTTCAGCTCGGCCGTGCTGAAGCCGCCTTCGCTCCACATCTGCGGCTCGATCATGTTCAGCATCGCGACCTTGGCCAGGCCCGGATCCATGTTGAACTGCTTGGCGACCATGTCGGAGGCGGCTTCCGGCGCGCGGTAGATCGCCTGCACGCCCATGCGGCGGCCGGCGATCAGGGCCTTCAGCTGCTCGGGCTTGGCCTTGGCGAAATCGCGGGTGGTGATGCCGACCGAAGTCGTCATCGCCGGCAGCAGGCCCTTGGCCGCGATCACCGTGCGGTAGCGGTCCTTGCGCAGGATCGACAGCGGCTCGATCAGGACGGCGGCCGAGACGGCTCCCTGTTCCAGCATGGTCAGCCCCTGCGTATAGCCGCCGGACGCGATGCGCTGGATCTTCGAGGCGTCGATGCCCTTCGCCGCCAGCTCCATCAGGAAGACCATTTCGGAGGTCGATTTCGGCGAGGTGATCGCGACCTTCTTGCCGACGAGGTCCTCGAGGCTCTTGATCTCCGAGTTCGGCATCGTCACCAGGCTGGCCTCGGCGACCGTGCGGGTGCCGGAATGGATCAGCACGACCGGCAGCCCCTGCCTGGCGGCCGCCAGCGCTGCGGCCGTGGCGACCTCGCCATAGGGTACCTCGCTCGCCAGGATGTTGCGAACGCTCGTGCCGCCGCCGCCCGAGCCGACCACGCCGGTCACATCGATGCCAGCCTTCTTGAAATCGCCCTGCTCGATTGCAACAGCCACCGGAGCGCCATAGAGGCTCGCGCCCCATTGGGTGATCGAGATCTCGACCGCGCCGGCCGGGCCCGACAGTATCGACGTCGCGGCGAAGGCGAGCGCCCCCACCAGGGCTCGAGCGTGACTGCGTGTCTTGAAAGCCATACGATTTCTCCCGAAAATCGCCGCCCGCACTCCGAAGGGGAGAACGCGGCCGCAGTTGATAGCCAAAGCCCGTGGATAGCCAAGCCCCGTGGTCAGCAAGGCCGGGCTGTGTTCAGAACGACTCGGCTGTGCTCAGACCGTCTCGAAAACCTCGCTCAGCGTGATGCCCGATCGTCTCGACGACAATTCGACGGCCGCGTCCAGATCGGCCGCTCCCGTCGCGTGAATGGTGTAGAGCGCCCCGCCGGCCGCGACGCGCTGCCCCACCGATGTCGCAAGATCGATGCCTGCGGCCTTGACGGCCGGCGCGCCGGCGCTGCGCGCGACGCCGGCCAGCTGCCAGCCGTCGACGCTTACGACGCGGCCCGCCTGGGCGGCCCGCACGACATGGGTCAGGGGTCCTGGCTCGATCCGGGCCGTGCGCCCCTGCGCCGCCACGATGCGCTCGAAGCGGTCGCGGGCCGCGCCCGACGCCAGCAGCGCCTCGGCCCGCGCCCGTCCGCGCGTGGAATCGCCGATTGCGGGATCGAAGGACAGGATCTCCGCGGCGAAGGTCAGCGCCTTCTCGCGCAGATCGCTGGGGGCCGCCGGGTCGCAATCCAGCACCAGGCCGACATCGCGCAGCTCCAAAGCGGGCCCGATGCCGCGGCCGATCGCGCTGCTGCCGTCAGTGGCCAGCGCGCGCACCGTAAGGCCGAGCCCGGCGCCGACCAGCTCGAAGACGCGGCAGAGTTCGCGCGCGTCAGCCAGGGTCTTCAGCTTGGCGTTGGGGCCGTAGGGACAATCGACCGCGACATGGGTCGATCCCGCAGTCCATTTCTTCGACATGATCGAGGCGACCGACCAGCGATTGCTGTCGAGGCCGAGCGGCCGCGTGATCGCATTGACCACGTCGTCGAGCGCGGAATGGTTGAGCCGGCCGTTCCAGGCGATGCAGGCGCCGGTCTCGCGCACGACGCGGGCGACATCTTCAGCCGTCAGGTCGACCCGGCAGGCGGCTTCCATTGCATCGGCCGTGCCCGATGCCGAGGTGATGGCGCGCGACGAGGTTTTGGGCATCAGCAGCCCGTGGGCGGCGACGATCGGGACCACGATCAGGGTGATGCGGCTGCCGGGAATACCGCCGAGCGAATGCTTGTCGACGACGATCGGCGCGTCCCAGGCGATCCTGGGCATGAAGCGGCAGCGCGCCTGCGCCACGGCGACGACCTCGGTATCGTCGAGGTTCTGGATCGTCCTGACCAGGAAGGCCGAGACCTCGCTCTCGGGATAACGATCCTCGACGATGTCGCGGAACAGCGTCTCGTATTCATCGGCGCAGAGGCGCCCGCCATCGATCTTGCGGCAGAGCAGCGCGCGGCTGCCGGGTGTCGGCGTGCGCCTGATCGACACCCTGTGGCCCTCCGGCAGCGCCAGTGCGTCGAAGGCCTCGGCCGAGAGGCCGATCTCGTCATCGCGCAGAAGCGCGCCCGGCTCCACCATGCTGACCGCGGCCCGCACGCTGCGCCCCGCCGCCATGAGCTCGATGCGCCCGCTGCCGGCATAGGTCGCGGCCGGCACCGCGCTGCTGTCCTGCGGCAGGAACGCCATGTTCGCGCGCCCCGCATGGATCGGCATGCGGCGCAGCGCCATGCGCGCGGCGGCGCTCTCGATCACTGCGACAAGGTGCTCGATCCCGGCCTCGACGCTCGCATCATTGGCAACCGTCAGGAGCTCGATCCTCTCCGGCAGCGGATCGGGACTGCGGTCGAGGCGCCGGTCGATCTCGGCTGCGCTCTCGCGGCCACGCGCCAGGATGCGCTCCCGCAATCTTGCGCGTGGCGCCGTGATCTCGACGACGACGAGACGCGGCACGACGTCGATCAGCCCCGCCAAGGCCCCTCGCGAGCCATTGGCGACGACATGGCGCCCGGCCTCGAGCTCGGCGCGCAGCTCAATCGGCAGCCCGTAACTCAGCCCATGCGCCTGCCAGCGATGCAGGAAGCCGCCGGCCGCGACACGGCGTTCGAACTCTTCGGGAGAGACGGGCTCGTGATCCTCGCCCGGCCCTTCCGCGCGCGTGATCGCCCGCCGGCAGGCGACATAGCGGCCCGACGCCGCAAGAGTGGTCATCGCGCCGGCGATCAGCGTGTCCTTCCCGACACCGCTCGCACCAACAATGACGAAGAGAATGCCGGGTTTCATCAGGGTTCGTCCGTCCGCCTCGTCAGCGCGGCTCGTCGAGGCCGATATCGACCGCCGGCGCCGATTGCAGCGGCCGGCTCGTCGAGACGTAGTCGACGCCGGTCTCGGCGATCGCCGCGATGGTATCGAGCCTGATCCCGCCCGAGGCCTCCAGCGCCGCCCGGCCAGCGACGAAGAGGACGGCTTCGCGCATCGCCGGGATCGCCATATTGTCGAGCATGATCACATCGGCGCCGGCCGCCAGCGCCTCGCGGACCTGCTCCAGCCGGTCGCATTCGACCTCGATCTTGGTCAGCGCCGGAACCTTCAGCTTCGCCCGGCGAACCGCCTCAGAGATGCTGCCGCAGACCGCGATGTGGTTGTCCTTGAGCATCACGCCATTGTCGAGGCCAAGCCGGTGATTGAGCGCACCGCCGCAGGCTGAGGCATGCTTCTCCAGCATCCGCAGGCCCGGCGTCGTCTTGCGGGTGTCGAGCAGCCGCGCCTTGGTGTGGGCGATGGCGGAGGCATATTTCGCGGTCTCGGTCGCGATGCCCGAGAGGCGCTGGACGATGTTGAGCGCCACGCGCTCGGCGGTGAGCAGGGCCTGGGCCGGCCCGCTGACGATCATCAGCACCGCGCCCTTGTCGACGGCTTGCCCGTCCTCGACCTTCAGCTCCACCTGGCAGGATGGCTCGTAGCGCGTGAAGACGGCGGCGGCGACCTCGATGCCGGCGACCGTAATCGGCTCGCGCGCATTCATGTGAAAGGTGGCCCGGGCCTTCGGATCGATCATCAGCTGGGCCGTCAGGTCGAAGAAGCCGATGTCCTCCGCCAGCCAGAGGTCGACCATGCGAAGTGCGGAGAAGCGGTCATACATGCGTCTTGCCTCACGATGCTGCGAATGGGTTGGATGCGAACGGGTTGCGGGTCAGAACATTTTCCGGAGAACGAAGATCGCCGCCGCCTGCTCGGCGGGATTGAGCTCCGCTAGGGTGCGGTGCGTGATGTCGCGCGCCCGGGGAATCATCTCGTCGAGCAGGGCCCGCCCCGCCGGCGTGATCGCGACCAGGACCTTGCGGGCGTCGTGGCGGTCCTTGTCGAGGGTGATGCAGCCGCGCGCGTGCAGGCGCTCGAGAATGCCGCGGATCGTGCCCTGGTCGATCGCCGTGGCGGCGATGAGATCCTTCTGGGAGGCCTGGCCCTGGCGCTCAAGGGCGCACAAGGTCGCGAACTGGACCGCGGTCATCTGCGGGTCGCCGATATGCTCCTGGAAGATCGCGAGATGGCGGTGATAGGCGCGCCGCAGCAAGTAGCCGATCTGCTCGGTGACGTCGTAAGGCTCAGGCAGCGTCGCGCGGGCCGCGTTCTCGGCAGCGTCATGGGCCGGTCCCGACTGTCCTGACGCGAGCATGCGAGTCCTTCCGCTGGGGGAGACACAGGCGCTTTTGAAGTCTTCGATTTATAGAGTGCACACTATTCCAAAGGGAGCGTCAATAGCGCCTTGCAGCCGAGATGCCGCCGCATACGGCAAAAGCGATCCAAAAAATCGGCAGTTTGAACCGAGATTGGGATTCCGCATTGCAGGCCGGCAGCCAGAAAGAAGAGTGTACCCTGTTTATTCGGGCGAAATCCGACTCTTGCGGCGTCTCCTCGGCGTCGGTGCACGGCGATCGTCGCCGGGCCTATTGAGCCTTGTGCAGTCGCTGGATCCGAGCTGGGCTTGGGAGTGGTCGATCGCGAGAAGGGGAAGACGATGCTCGGCTCGATCAGGACCATCCAGGCCGTCATTGCGAGCGGTGCAGTTCAGGCTGGAATCATCCCCCCCTAGGCCGAACCGAGGCTAATCGTGCCCAGTCGCCGATCGGCGCCTTATGCCCCAATGATTGGAGTTGAAGTCGCGTGGAGCGAGTTCCGCTGCATCGCCGATGCTCATCAGATTGTCACAACGCCAAATCCACGATCATGACCGATCATGGTCGACATTTCGTCCGTGCCCGGATTGCTGCGTGTTGGAACCGCAATGCGCATGCGACGTTATCTGTGTTGACGATGTAGATACGAGTATGGCTTATCAACTCTGTGTTGACCGATCGGCAGATCGATCAACCCGCGCAGCCAAGCGCGATCAACCCGGAGAGAATGGAACCCTGACAATGCCACCCGCCGCAGCTGTCGAGAAGCGACCGGCATCGGAGACGAAGACGACAACGATAAATCTGAGAGTACCCCGGCAGACACGAGATCTCATCGATACCGCTGCAAATGTCGTCGGGAAAACGCGTACGGAGTTCATGCTGGAGAGTGCGAAGCAGCACGCGATCGATGTCTTGATCGATCAGAAGCTGTTCTCTCTGAATGAGGCGCAGTTCGAAGCGTTTATGGATGTCCTCGACAATCCGCCGCCGCCTAGCTCACGACTGAAGAGACTGTTCGCAGAGAAATCCCCATGGGAGACGTAACGGACATATCGACGAAGCTCGGGAGCGGTCTTTCGCCCCCGAGCCCTATCACCTCTCATCACGATCTGAGCCGGTTCGCCTGCGGCCACGATGCCCTCGACGATTGGCTGAAGGCTCGCGCTGTGAAAAGCGAGGGGCAAACCAGCCGCACATATGTCTGCGCCGAACGCAATCTCGTCGTGGGCTACTACTGCATTTCGAGCGCCTCTGTCAGATTGAGTACAGCGCCTGGAAAGTTGCGGAGAAATAGCCCAGATCCCGTGCCGATGATCGTGCTTGGCCGCTTGGCGGTGGGCACATCTCACGAGCGACAGGGTATTGGCGCAGGCCTTCTGAAGGACGCTCTTCTTCGGGCAATCCAAACCTCCAAGATCATCGGCGTGCGCGGCGTCCTCGTGCACGCTATCGATGATCGTGCCGCGGCCTTCTACACGCGTTTCGACTTTGTCGAGTTCCCTGCGGAGAGCAGGACGATGTTCATACCGATTGAGACCGCGATCAGGGCTCTCAGTTGAACACAGCGAAGTTCAACGAAATCTCACAAGGCTGCAGTCGAGCATTGCCCTTATGAAAAACCGACACCCGGCTCTCGCAGCAAGGCTCTAAGACACCGTTTGGAAACTCCTGCCCTCATCCCGAGGAGGCCCGCAAGGGCCGTCTCGAAGGATGCTCCAGATGGTTCGGGAGCCTCCTGGAGCATCCTTCGAGACGCCATTCCTGCCGGAATGGCTCCTCAGAGCCTGACCGGAAATGAATCGAGCGATATCAAGAACCTCCGTTCGCTTGCCATCATCCGCACCGTCATTCCGGACAAGCCGCGCCAGCGGCGCAGATCCGGAATGACGGCGCAGGGGTGGTCAACGCAGAGCCATTGAAATCCTTGATGTCATTTCCGGCTAGCCTCTCAGGATGAGGGCTGAGGGAATTCCCAAACGGGCTCTAACGCGGATGTTCCCGCCGCCAGGTCTCGGGCCGCTCGAAGTCGAGCGCCCAGAGCCCGCGCCCGGCCGCCCTCGCCTGCTCTTCCTCATTGCGATAGCCGCCATAGGCGACCGCCTGGCCCTGCCGCACCAGCTCGGCGTTGATGTCGATCTCGCCCACACGGCAATGGGCAAGCCCGCGGCCATAGCGATCGAGCTTGCTGATCTCGCAGGTGACGAGGCCACGCTCCAGCAAATCGGCCAAGGCGCGGCGCGCGCTGCGTCCGCAATCGACCGGCCTGCCAGCCTTGGTCATGCAGCTCTGGCGATATTCGGGCGCATCCAGCCCTTCCAGGCGCAATTCCTCGCCGTTCAACCTGAGCGAATCGCCGTCGATCGCCTGCGCCGCGCCGGTCAGCAGGCGCGCAGGCCCGAGCCGATATTGCAGCACGGCGCCCGCTATCGCCAGTAAACCAAGGATTCCAAAGGCGACCACGAGATCGACCAGCCGGCTGACGCGTCGCCAGCCGAAGGGGCCTGACCTGAAACGACCGAATCCGAAGCGCGCCATCAGGAAGAGCTTAACGATTTACAGACCATGATGGCGAGCCGGCGGTGCATCCTGCGCTGCCGGGCGAGGACATTTTTGCTCCGATCATGGCGGAAGTCACGGCTGAACAGGTGCAACGCGGGCGTGGACCCGACCCGACCGCATTGGCGCGCCGCAAGCTCGTCACGCGCGAGGTCAAATCGGTGCGCGAGCGACTGACCTCCTCGACCGGGCTGGTGCGCGCCTTCGACTACGAATTGCTGCGGCTGTTTGCGCAATACCGGATGAACGGCACCGCCGGCACGCTGGTGCTCGCGCTTTGCATCGCGGCTGCGGCCTGCCTGTGGACACCGATCTCCAGGGTCGCGCCCTGGGTCGGTGCCGTCATCCTCAGCTCCCTGGTCATCGTGATCCTGTGTCGGCGTTTCCTCCAGCAGGAGACCGGCGATGTCCGGATCGGGCTGTGGCGCCGTCTCTTCGCCCTGGCGGAAGGGGTCCATGGCTTCACCTGGTCGCTGATCCTGTTGCTGTTCGCGCAGAGCGGCGCGCCGGGCGCCAAGGTCTTCGTCACCACGACCCTGCTGATTGTCAGCGCGCTGACCGTGATGCTGTCGGCCTCGATTCCGATCGCGGTCTATGCCGGATTGCTTCCGATCACCGTCGGCATCGGCCTGTTCTTCTGGGGCCGCAACGATATCGACAGCGTGACGATGGCGCTGATGGCGGCGTCCGCCCAGTTCTTCTTCATCTTCCTGGCCAACCGGCTCTATGCCAGCTCGGTCTCGACCATCGAATTCCGCGCCGAAAAGGACGCGCTGATCGCGGAGCTGGAAACCGCGACCGCCAATTCCGACGAGGCCCGGCGCAAGGCGGAGGAAGCCAATCTCGCCAAATCGCGCTTCCTGGCCACGATGAGCCATGAGCTGCGCACGCCGCTCAACGCGATCCTGGGCTTCTCGGAGGTGATGAAGAACGAGGTTTTCGGCGGGCACGCCAACGCCGCCTACAAGGAATATTCCGCCGACATCCACGGCTCGGGCCAGCATCTGCTCGAGCTGATCAACGAGATCCTCGATCTCTCGCGCATCGAGGCCGGCAAATACGAGCTGAACGAGGAGGCGCTCTCGCTCGCCGCCATCGCCGATGATTGCCGCCACATGCTGAACCTGCGCGCCAAGGCCAAGGGCCAGACGATCCGCGAGGCGATTGAGCCGCATCTGCCCAAGGTCTGGGCCGATGAGCGGGCGATCCGGCAGGTGGTGCTGAACATCCTCTCCAACGCGATCAAGTTCACCCCGCAGGGCGGCGAGATCTCGATCAAGGTCGGCTGGACCGCCAATGGCGGGCAATATGTCTCGATCACCGATACGGGACCGGGCATTCCGGAGGATGAAATCCCGATCGTGCTGCAGACCTTCGGGCGCGGCTCGCTGGCGATCAAGACAGCCGAGCAGGGCTCAGGCCTGGGCCTGCCGATCGTGAAGGGGCTGATCGACCTGCATGGCGGCGGCTTCCACCTGAAGTCGAAGCCGCGCGCCGGAACCGAAGTGACGATCACGCTCCCGGCCGAGCGGGTGATGGATACGCTGGCAGCCCTGCCGGAACCGACGACGCGGGCAGCCTGAACAGGCCAATGGCGAAGGTGCTACGCTTCGCCATTGGCCGGCCATCCCCGCTGAATTCAGTCCACGACCCGGACTGCGCCTTTGGCTGCGCTCGTCGTCATCGCGGCATAGGCCTTGAGCGCGGTGGTGATCTTGCGCTTGCGCGGCGCGGCGGGCTTCCAGGCGTCCTTGCCCTTGGCCTCCATCGCGGCACGCCGGCGCGCCAGCTCCTCCTCCGAAACCTGCAGGCTGATGCCGCGGTTGGGGATATCGATGGCGATGATATCGCCATTCTCGACCAGACCGATCGTGCCGCCCTCCGCCGCCTCAGGCGAGACATGGCCGATCGATAGGCCCGACGAGCCGCCCGAGAAGCGCCCGTCAGTGACCAGCGCGCAGGCCTTGCCGAGCCCCTTCGACTTCAGATAGCTCGTCGGATAGAGCATTTCCTGCATGCCCGGCCCGCCGCGCGGTCCCTCATAGCGAATGACGACAACGTCGCCCTCTTTGACCTTGCGGTTGAGGATGCCCTCGACGGCGGCGTCCTGGCTCTCGAAGATCACCGCCGGCCCGGAGAAGCTCAGGATCGAGGCGTCGACGCCGGCCGTCTTCACGATGCAACCGTCGAGCGCGATGTTCCCGGAGAGAACGGCGAGCCCGCCATCCCTGGAATGGGCATGATCCTTGTCGCGGATCACGCCGCCGGCGCGGTCGAGATCGAGCTCCTCGAAGCGGCGCTCCTGGCTGAAGGCGACCTGCGTCGGCACACCGCCAGGCGCTGCGCTGTAGAAGCTCTTCACCGCCTCGCTTTGCGTCCGCGTGATGTCCCAGCGCGACAGGGCCTCAGCCATCGTCGCCGCATGGACGGTCGGCAGCGAGGTGTCGATCAGCCCGGCGCGCTCGAGCTCGCCGAGGATCGCCATGATGCCGCCGGCGCGGTGGACATCCTCCATATGGACGTTGGCGACCGAGGGCGCGACCTTGCACAGCACCGGCACGCGCCGCGACAAGCGGTCGATATCGGCCATGGTGAAAGCGATCTCGGCCTCATGGGCGGCGGCGAGCAGATGCAGCACCGTATTGGTCGAGCCGCCCATGGCGATGTCGAGCGTCATCGCATTCTCGAAGGCCTTGAAGCTCGCGACATTGCGCGGCAGCACGCTCGCGTCGTCCTGCTCGTACCAGCGCCGGGCGATGTCGACGATCAGGTGCCCCGCCTCGACGAAGAGACGCTTGCGGTCGGCATGCGTCGCCAGCACCGAGCCGTTGCCCGGCAGGGCCAAACCCAGCGCCTCGGTGAGGCAGTTCATCGAATTGGCGGTGAACATGCCCGAGCAGGAGCCGCAGGTCGGGCAGGCGGAGCGCTCGATCACATCGACTTCGCTGTCGGAATATTTGCTGTCGGCGGCGGCGACCATCGCATCGACGAGGTCGACCTTCTTGAGCACGCCCTCGGCGATGTATTTGCCCGCTTCCATCGGCCCGCCGGAGACGAAGACGGTGGGGATGTTGAGCCGCATCGCCGCCATCAGCATGCCGGGCGTGATCTTGTCGCAGTTCGAGATGCAGACCATGGCGTCGGCGCAATGGGCGTTGACCATGTACTCGACGCTGTCGGCAATGATCTCGCGCGAAGGCAGGCTGTAGAGCATGCCGTCATGGCCCATGGCGATGCCGTCATCGACCGCGATGGTGTTGAACTCCTTGGCGACGCCGCCAGCCTGCTCGATCTCGCGGGCGACGAGCTGGCCGAGATCCTTGAGATGGACATGGCCCGGCACGAACTGGGTGAAGGAGTTGACCACGGCGATGATCGGCTTGCCGAAATCGCTGTCCTTCATGCCAGTGGCGCGCCACAGGCCGCGCGCGCCGGCCATGTTGCGGCCCTTGGTGGTGGTGTCTGATCTCAGCTTCGGCATGATTCACCCTCTCCGCCCGGGAGACTGGACGTCAAAACATCGCCGGCTCTCATCAACGCGTGAGAGCAGGATCGGCGCGAAAAACCGGTCCCCACTTTTTCGCATCCTGCTCTAATCGCTATGCCGCCGCCGGCAAAATTGAATTCTTCGATTTCCAGGATCGACGCGGCCGATCGCAGCGAGAGCATCGGCCCAAAAAGTGCGAACCCGTTTTCGGAACAAGCCCCAGCACTTGGCCCGGGAACACCTGGCTCGGAAACACGCCGTCATCCCGGGCGAAGCCCTCGGGTCCGATCTTCGATCGGCTCAAGGATAAACTCCGCGCAGACCCGGGATCCATTCCTGAGCCCCGCCGATCAATGCTCCGGAATGGATCCCGGATCGGCGCCGCTAACGCGGCTTGTCCGGGATGACACGCCCTGTATGTCCATCTGATTGCAGCCTGCTAGCTGGAGACGGCGCGCCGGAGTCGGCATAACGGGGCATGGCCGGCGATTTCGACGGCAGGCGCGTCCGGAAAACACCGCATGATCCGCAATATCGACATCGACCTGATGCGCTGCCTGGTGACTATCGCCGAGAAGGGCAGTTTTACGCGCGCCGCGGCAGCGCTGTTCCGCAGCCAGTCGACGATCAGCTCGCAGGTGCGCCGGCTGGAGGAGCTGGTCGGCCACACCTTGCTGCAGCGCTCGCCCCATGAGGTGGCGCTGACGCGCGCCGGCGAGGATTTCCTGGGTTATGCGCGCCGCATCGTGGCCTTGCATGACGAGGCGCTCGACGTCGCCGATGCGCAGAGCGTGAGCGGGCCGGTGCGATTGGCGGTGATGGACGACTACGCCACGATCGTGCTGCCGGAGACGCTCGCCCGCTTCGTGCGCTCCCATCCCGATGTCGAGCTCGAGGTCACGACCGGCTTCACCCGCGATCTGCTGACCAGGCTCGGCGAAGAGTTCGACCTCGTGCTCACCACCCAGAAGCAGGGCGACGGGCGCGGCGAGGTGCTGCGCAGCGAACGGACGCTCTGGGCCTGCTCCGACCGGCATGGCCTGTCATTGGAACAGCCCCTCAAGCTTGCGCTGCTCAGCGCCCCCAACATGTACCGGGAATGGGGGCTTGCTGCCCTGAACACGGCGGGGCTGAGCTGGCGCATCCTGTTCAGCAGTTCCAGCATCGGCGCAGTCGAGGCCATGGCGGCTTCGGGCGCCGCCGTGACCATCGTCAAGGCCGGCACGGCGCGGCCGGGCTTGCGCTTGCTCGACGCCAGCGACGGCTTGCCGGCCCTGCCGGCCTCCGAGATCGCGCTGCATATGGCGCCGGGGCGCGCCAGCCCCGCCATGCGGGCGCTCCGCGACTTCCTACGGCAGGCGCTGACGCAAGGCGGCCACGAGAGCAGCCAGGGCGAAGCCTGACGACGCCTCAGGCCTCCGCCGTCCCCTTCCCCGCCACACCGGCCTGAGCGAAGGTCGCCATGCCGGAATGGATCGCGGCGGCGGCCTTGACCAGCGAGGCGGCAAGCGCCGCGCCCGTGCCCTCGCCCAAACGCATGTCGAGCGCCAGCAGCGGCTGCTTGCCGAGCCGGGCCAGGACCTGCGCATGCGCGCCCTCGGCCGAGAGATGACCGGCGAGGCAATGGTCGATCGATGACGGCTCCAGCGCGTGCAGGATCGCGGCGGCGGCAGTGACGACATAGCCGTCGAGAATGACCGGGATGCGCTGCGAGCGCGCGGCGATGATGGCGCCGCAGATCGCCGCGATCTCGCGCCCGCCGAAGCGGCGCAGGACCTCGAGCGGGTCACCGAGATGGGCCGCGTGCAGGGCAAGCCCCGCCTCGACGGCGGCGACCTTGCGCTTCAGACCCGCATCATCGACGCCGGTGCCGCGGCCGCACCACATCGCCGCATCACCGCCATAGAGCGCGGCATAGATAGCGGCGGCCGAGGTGGTGTTGCCGATGCCCATCTCGCCGAGGCATAGCAGATCAGCCCCGCCCGCGAGCGCCTCCATGCCGAAGGCCATGGTGGCGACGCAGGCGCGCTCGTCGAGCGCGTCCCCTTGCGTGAAATCGCCGGTCGGCAGGTCGAGCGCGAGGTCAAAGACCTTGAAGCCGATATCGAAAGCCGCGCAGATCTGGTTGATCGCCGCGCCGCCGGCGGCGAAATTCTCCAGCATCTGGCGCGTCACCGCCTGCGGAAAGGCGGAGACGCCCTGGGCCACGACGCCGTGATTCCCGGCGAAGACGCAGACCAGCGGCCGGTCGACGCGCGGGATCGGCTTGGCCTGCCAGGCGGCGAGCCATTCGGCGATCTCCTCCATGCGGCCGAGGCTGCCGGCGGGCTTGGTCAATTCCTTGTCGCGGGCGCGCACCGCATTGGCCGCGGCCATGTCGGGGCCAGGCATGGCGGCAATGAGCTGGCGGATATCGTCGAAGGGCAAGCCGGAAGCGGGCATGGGCGTCTCGTCGGGCGATGCGGAGATGGGCACCGGGCGCTTCGCCATGGCGGCCGGCTCGCCGCTGCTGCTATAGGCTCGGGCGCATGAAGACAATCGAGGACAACGAGACGGCATGAGCGAAACACCATGAGCGAGACGCAGGCCGAGAGCGCAAACGCCCCGCGAAACGAGCCGTCATTTCAAGACGAGCCGTCATCTCAGGACAAGCCGACTTGGCCGGGCTGGCTGGCGGCAACCGCGATCTGCGTGCGCTTCTATTCGCGGCTGCCGTTTCCGCGCCTGGCGAGCGAGGGCGAGGTCCACGCCATGCCAGATTTCCGGCTGGTGCCGCGCGCCTTGCCGCTCGCCGCCCTCCTCATCGCGCTGCCGGCAGCGCTGATCCTGCTGGGCGCGGGCCTTGCCGGCATCAACCCGACGCTTTCAGCCGTGCTCGCCGTCACCGCCCTCGTGCTCACCACCGGGGCCTTCCATGAGGACGGTCTCGCCGACACCGCCGACGGGCTGTTCGGCGGACATAGCCCGGAACGGCGCCTGGAGATCATGAAGGACAGCCGCGTCGGAACTTTTGGGGCGATGGCGCTGGGATTGTCGCTGCTGCTGCGCGTCACGACGCTGGCCGCGATCCTGGCGGCGGCGGGCCCTTGGGCTGCGGCCGGCGCCGTCCTCATCGCCGCGCCCTGGTCGCGGGCGGAGGGCATCTATCTGCTCGCGACCGAGAAACCGGCGCGCATGGAGGGCGCATCGGTGGCGGTCGGCCGGCCGACGGGACGCACGGCCCTGATCGCATTTTGCCTGTCGGCTGCCTTTGCGATCGTTCTTGACACCTCATTCGCCCTGCCGCCCTTCGGCCTGGTGCTCGGCTGGTTCCTCAGCGTCGGCACCGTGGCGGTCTTCAAGCGGCTCTGCCGCCGCCTGATCGGCGGGCAGACCGGCGATATCGTCGGCGCGATGCAGCAGCTCTCCGAGATCGCGATCTATCTCGGCTTCGCGCTCATGCTGGGAGCGACCAAGCCGTGACGGCGGCATCGAGTCCAAGCCTATCGAGTCCCTGCGTCAAGGTCTGTGTGATCGACCCCGCCAGCAAGCTTTGCCAGGGCTGCTGCCGGACGCTCCGAGAAATCGCGCAATGGACCGGGATGAGCGAGGCGCAGCGGCTGGCGGTTATGGCGCTGCTGCCCGAACGCATGCGGGCGCAAGTCGATCGAAACTGAGCAGCCGCCGCCCGTCATTGCGAGCGGAGCGAAGCAATCCAGGGGGGACTGGGCGAGGTGTCCTACCCAGTCCCGCTGGATTGCTTCGTCGCTTCGCTCCTCGCAATGACGGGTGCGGGCGCCGAGGGGGCCTATTCCGACCCTGTCGCCGTCGCGACGAGCGCTTCGCCCGCCAGCCGGTAGAAGATCTTCTCCCGCTGCGCGACCGCGCCCAGGCTCTCATAGAAGCGCAGCAATTCGGGATTGGCGGCGTCCGCCGTCCAGTCGAGACGCTTATGGCCGCGCACTAGGGCGAGGTCGGCAAGGGCGCGCATCAGGGCGCGGCCGATGCCGGCTCCGCGCGCCTCACGCGCCACGTAAAGCTCCTTCAGGAAGAAGCCCGAGGTCAGGCCGGGGCCGGGATAGATCGCCGCCGCCGCCGCGAAGCCGAGCAGCGCCGCCCCATCCCCAGCGATAAGAAGCTCGACGCCGGCCGGCGGCGCCGCGATTCCGGCCAGGATCTGCGCCGGCTCCGGGCATGGCACGCGGTAATGCCCCTGCATCTCGACCATCAGCGCCACCAGCGCCGGATGGTCAGCTTCCGTGAGAGGACGAATGCGGATTTGCCGGGTCTGAGCAGCCATCACTTGCCTCCCTTCATCACTTGCCCCCTTCAGACAAGCAGCGACCAGAGGAAGCGTGAGGCGATGACCAGCAGGAACAGCCCGAAGGCCACCTCCAGCTTGCGCTTCGAGAGCCTGTGCGCCAGGCGCGCGCCGATCGGGGCCGTCCAGATCGAGGTCGGGATGAAGAGCAGGAAGCCGATGAAGGAGACATAGCCGAGCGAGAGCGGCGGCAGGAGGTTCATCTTCGGCCAGCCGGCATAGATGAAGCCGAGCGCGCCGGGGATCGAGATCAGCACGCCCAGCCCCGAGGAGGTTGCGACAGCCTGGTGGATCGGGCGGCCATAGAAGGTCATGAACAGGCTCGACAATTGGCCGCCGCCAATGCCCATCAGGGCCGAGAGCACGCCGATGATGCCGCCATAGACCGTCATCAGCGGCCTGCCCGGCATCTCGGAGCCGAGCTGCCAGCGATCCGAGGCGAAGAGCAGGCGCATGGCGCTGGCGACCGCGACGACGACGAAGACGATCTTGAACAGGTCGGGCGGCGCGAAGCGGGCGACATAGCTGCCGAGGATGACGCCGAGCACGACCGGCACGGCCCAGACCTTGAGAATGTCGAGATCGACCAGCCCCTTGGCGCGATGGGCGTTGAAGGAGCGGATCGAGGTCGGGATGATGATGGCAAGCGAGGTGCCGACGCAAAGCGGCATGCGCACCTCTTCGGGCACGCCGATGACGCGGAAGACCTCGTAGAGCACCGGCACGATGACCGCGCCGCCGCCGACGCCGAAAAGGCCCGCGAGCACGCCGGTGAAGGCGCCTGCGACGACGAGCGAGACGGCGAGGAAGACGAGATCGCCGATCGGTATTCCAGCAAACATGGGATGAGCCCGGTGGTGGTCAGCCACATCCTGTGGGCGATTTCGCCGGTGACGGCAAGGCGCCTGCGGCAGAGCCGGCATGCCAAGACAGGACGGGCCAGACAGGTGCCGGGCAAGCAAGAGCCGGACCGTAGCGAGGCTCATCCCATGCGGTAGCGGCAAGGCAGCCCCGCTGCCATGAGGGCTCGACCGAGCGCAACAGCCCGGCCGATCCTGAGGCCGCGTCCCAGGCGACGCCGCTGCAACCCATCATCGGAAAGGAACAGAGACCACCCAGGGATGGCACGCAGCACCCGGATTAAATCGTTTCAATCAATAAAAATTGAGGGAGGTTAGGATGACAGACCCCTATGAAGCGACATCTCCAGAAGGCGCGCTTTCGCGGCGTGCCCTGATCAGGACGGCCGGCGCCGGCGTGCTCGCCGCGGCAGCCGGCCCCGTTCTGGCGCAGACCGCCGCCAGCCCCGCCGCTCCGCCGACCACCATCACCAACCCGCCGCGCGATTTCAGCCCGCGCGGCGCGCCGACGACCTATTTCTGGGATCCCGACGTCATCGCGGTCGACCCGTCCTTCAATGGCCTGGCCCAGCCCAATGCCTCGATCAAACGGCTCTGGACCGGCGGGCTCTGGGTCGAGGGGCCGGCCTGGAGCGCACAAGGGCAATATCTGGTCTGGAGCGACATCCCGCGCAACCGCCAGATGCGCTGGATCGAGGATGACGGCCATGTCAGCGTCTTCCGCGCGCCCTCGGGCAACAGCAACGGCAACAGCTTCGATTTCCAGGGCCGGCAGCTCTCCTGCGAGCATCTCAACCGCCGCGTCGTGCGCTATGAGCTCGACGGCTCGGCGACAGTGCTCGCCGACAGTTTCCAGGGCAAGAAGCTGAACTCGCCCAACGATATCGCGGCCCATCCCGACGGCAGCTACTGGTTCACCGATCCGCCCTATGGCGGCCAGCTCTATGAGGGCGCACCGGACGCGGCCGGCGGCCCGAGCAACGCCAGTGGCAAGATCAATCCGCGGCTCGGCCAGCTGCCCGGCATCGGGCTGGCGAAGCGCGAATTGCCGACCAACACCTACCGGCTCGATCCGAGCGGGCGCCTCGACATCGTCACCACCGAGCAGCAGGTGCCCGACCCGAACGGGCTCGCCTTCTCGCCCGACTACAAGAAACTCTACATCTGCTCGACTGGAAAAGGGCCGGGCGACACCGGGCCGGGCGGCAAGGGCGACATCCATGTCTTCGATGTCGGCGCCGACAACAAGCTCTCGAACCAGAAGCTCTTCGCCGATTGCATGATCGACGGCATCAATTGCGGGCCGGACGGCTTGCGCTGCGATGTCGAGGGCAATCTCTGGGCCTCGTCCAATGCTGGGCGCAATGTCGGTTATAACGGCGTCACGGTGTTCAACCCGGCCGGCAAGGTGATCGGCCGGATCAGGCTGCCGGAGGTCTGCGGCAACATCTGCTTCGGCGGCCCCAAGCGAAACCGGCTGTTCATGGCCGCGAGCCAGTCGATCTACGCGGTGTATCTCGCGACGCAGGGGGCTGGGCCGGGCTGAGCCAGCCTGATGTCACTCATGGAGGAGCCCCGGGGCGTCTGCTCCGAGGCTCCTCCGTCATTCCGGCGGCACAGCGGATGGCCTTATACTGACGGCCTTCAGCGACGACCGATGGCGTTATTCTCGAGGCTGCGCGCCTCGTCGAGAGGCGCGGGGAACCCTTCTCCCGGATGGGAGAAGGGCAGGGATGAGGGCCTGCCGCTGATTGTTGGGGCACAACCGCGCCGCAGCGCCTTCTACTGAGAGGGCACACCCTCACCCCTGCCCCTCTCACTGAACCCGGGTATACCCGGGTTCAGCACTCAAAGTGTCGAAGTCGGGTATACCCGACTTCGATGCGGGAGAGGGGTTCCCCGCGCCCGCCGAAGACCTCGGCCTTACGCGTCGAGGATCGGCCTGAAGCCACCATGGATCAGGCGCTTGCCGTCGAAGGGCATCTCGCGCTGCATCCGCGGATCGGCCATGACCTTCTGCCAGCCGGCATCGCGGACCGCCTTTGAGGGCCACTCGATCCAGGAATAGACCACCTTCTCGTCACCCGTCGCTTTCACTGCCCGCGTGAAATCGGTGAGCTTGCCGTCGGGAACATCCTCGCCCCAGCTGTCGACGACGCGGGCAGCCCCGTGTTCGCGCAGAACGGCGCCATGATGCCTGCAGAAGTCGCGATAGGCGTCCTTGTTGCCGGTCGGAACCGCTGCGACCATGCCGTCGACATAGGCCATGCCACTGCTGACGCCCTGCTCGGCAAGCGACGCGAAACCGCCATAGATCATGCGCTTGCCGTCGAAGGGCATGGACGCGCCCATCTCCTTCATGCGCGGGTCGCTCATCATCTTCTCATTTGCCGCGTCGGCGACAGCCTTGTCGGGAAATTCGAGCCAGGAGAAGACGACGACCTCGTCTGGCGCAGCGTTCACTGCGCCCTTGAAGTCGGTCAGCTTGCCGTCGGGGATGTCGTCGCCCCAGGCCTCGACGAGGCGGGTCGCGCCGAACTCCCTGAAGATCGGGGCGGCATCAGCGGCATGCTTGCGATAGGCCTCCTTGTTCGCGGCCGGAACGGCGACGACGAATCCTTGCACATAGGTCATGGCTTCACTCCCTTGGGTTCGAGGCGGGTTAGAGGAATGTCCGATCTGATTAGATCGTTCAGTTGAGCGGCCTCAGCCGCAGCAGGCGCTCGCGGGCGCCGGCTCGGAGGCTCCCGTCGCGGCGGGTTTGTCCTCGTAGCGATCATGGTGGCGCATCCAGTCCATGATCGTCGTTTCGTTGCGGCCCTTCGGCATCATGTCGAGAAAGTTGTTCGCCCCGATCAGCAGGTCGCCGCCGCGCGCATAAGTCGAGTAGGTGTGGAAGATCTCGCCGGCCTCGTTGCGATAGAACACGCTGAAGCCCGGCATCTCGCCGCCCTCCCCGTCATGCATCTCGTAATTGTAGTCGTAGCGGCGCGCCGCACGCTCGGCCGGGCTCGGCGAGACGTGGAAGTCGTCGTTGAAGGCGCAGCCCTCCGAGGAGACCCAGGCGAAATCCCAGCCCATGCGCTTCCGGAACGGCTGGAACTCCGCATAGGGCGCCCGCGACACGGCGACGAGGCTGACATCATGATGCTTCAGATGCAGGTTTGCGCCGTCGAAATGGTCGGCGAGGAAGGAGCAGCCCGGGCAGCCTTCCGTCCAGCCCGGCCCGAACATGAAATGATAGATCACGAGCTGGCTGTTGCCGCCGAACAGATCGGCCAGCGTCAGGCGGCCACCCTGCCCCTCAAAAGCATAATCCTTGTCGACCCTGACCCAGGGCAAGGCGCGCCGCTCGGCGCTGAGCGCGTCACGCTGCCGGGTGAACGCCTTTTCGCGGGCGAGATGGGCCTTACGGGCCGAGAGCCAGTCTTCGCGGGATACGACTTGATGTTGCATCGTCTCGTCTCCTTGTTGGGCAGGCTTTTTGGTTGGGCCGGGCTCTTGTCGACAGCAGTTTGCCCGGTCGGTTAGAGCAGCTTCCGATTCAATTGGATCGGAAGCTGCTCTAACTCCTTGTTTTGACGCGTTTTCTTCACGCGAACCGGTATCCACTTCGCTCGAAAACGCTCTAGTCTCCAAAGCCGTTGCCGATCGCATCCGCGATCAGGCGAACAACGCCTCCAGCTTGACCATCGAGCCGGTCCAGCCATGGGTGTGGCTCTTGACCACCTGCTCGTCGAAGAGCTGCTCGTGCAGCAGCGTCAGGATGGTGATGTCGCCATCGGGCTTCAGCGTGACCGTGACGCGCGAGACGCGCTCGGGCGTCGTCACCCAGGACCAGCTGAAGACCAGCCGCTCGTTTGCGACGACCTCCTGATAGGCGCCCGAAACCTGATGCCGCACGCCGGTGTTTTCCAGCATCACGATGCGGTAGACGCCGCCGACCCGGACATCGAGCTCAGCCTCCAGCGTCTCGACATTCTCCGGCCCGAACCAGCGCGTCAGCAGCTTGGGATCGGTCCAGGCCCGATAGACCTCGGCGGGGCTGGCGTTCAAGCGCCGCTTCATCGTCAGGCTCGGAGTGGTCTTGGTCGGAGTGGTTTTGGCTCGAGCGTCCATCGCATCGCCTCCCGGCGCGTTTCTTGTTTCAGGCGCCGCCCTCGTTCGGGCGTCGTCTTTCAGGTCTTCTCTTTCAGGTCTTCTCTCTTTCACGTCTTCTCTTGGCGCTGCGCGTTCAGCATCGCCTCCAGCGCGTCGAGGCGCTGCGTCCAGAACCGTTGGTAGCGCGCGAGCCAGCCCATCGCCTCCTCCATCGGTTCCGCGTTGAGGCGGCACGACACCGTGCGCCCCTGCTTCGAGCGCGTGACCAGCCCAGCATCGGAGAGCACGTCGAGATGCTTCATGATCGCCGGCAGCGAGACCGGAAAGGGCCGCGCCAAGTCGCTGATCGAAAGCCCGTCCTCCCCCTCAAGACGCGCCAGCAGCGCCCGCCGCGTCGGATCGGACAGAGCGGAAAAGGTGCGGTCGAGCTGTGTCTCTTGAAACTTAACCATTGGGTTAAGTTTAGGCGTGCGACACGGCGCCGTCAAGCCTAGCTTCGCGCTTCGCGACTGTCGCAGATGCATCAATGCAGGAGGTTTGCCGGTATAAGGCGGCAGTGAGCCGGCGCAGGCGAGCGAAGCTCGTCGGCATTACCGACTACCAAAAGACGCGGGTTAATCGATGCACTTCTTCTCTGGTGCGCAACGCCCGGTCGAGAATAGCTTTCGAGATAGGCCGATATTTGAATTGTGTCGTTCTGCGCTAGATGCCGTGCAGCGCGATCCACAGCGTGAAGTGGCAGACCGTCGCGTCGAGCACCTTCAGGAATGCTCGTGCCCTCTCAGCAAAGGCAGGCCCATGATGAGCGTGCCTCAAGCAGGCGCCATGTGCGTGGGTCTACCGGCGTCTCGCAATCGAGAGCGCCGCCATGGCGGTTGCAACGTCGGTCATGGCGGCCTCCGCGGTCAGAGCGTTTCGAGGGCGAGCGCGATGCCCTGCCCACCGCCGATGCAGAGCGTGACCATGCCCCTGCGGATGCCGTTGCGCTTCATCGAATGCAGTAGCCGCGTCACGAGGATCGCGCCGGTAGCACCGATCGGATGGCCATGGGCGATAGCGCCGCCCTCGACATTGACGATGTCCTCCGGCAGGCCGAGTTCGCGTGCGACCGCGATGGGAACGGCGGCGAACGCCTCGTTGATCTCGATGCGCTCGATATCGCCGAGCGTCCAGCCTGCGCGTTCGAGCGCCTTGCGTACGGCCGGCACCGGACCGAGACCGAACATGCCGGGCTCCACCGCCGCGACGCCATGTGCGACCAGCCGCCCGATTGGCTGGATGCCGTTCGTCTCCGCATAACCGCGATCCGCCACGATCATCGCGGCAGCCGCGCTGTTGAGGCCGGGCGCGTTGCCCGCGGTAATCGTGCCCTCCGCCCGGAAGGCCGGTTTCAGCTTCGCCAACAGCTCGACGGTCGTATCCGGGCGTGGCGCTTCATCGGCAGCAAAGAGCTCCGGTCCCTTCCGGCCCTTGAGCTCCACCGGGATGATTTCCTCCGTGAAGCTGCCCGCCTTCTGGGCCTCTGCGAAACGCTGCTGCGAACGTGCGGCGAATTCGTCCTGATCTCGACGCGAGATCTGGAGCTTCGCGACAAGATCCTCGGTGTGCCAGCCGGAATGCTCACCGGAGAAGGCGTCGTTGAGCCCATCGGTCAGCATGCTGTCGAGCATGGTCGCAGGTCCCATGCGATAGCCCCAGCGCCCGCCCTCGACGAGGTAGGGCGCTCGATCCATGTTCTCCATGCCGCCGGCGACCGCAACGGAGGCGTCTCCCGCGCGGATTTCCTGAGCAGCCGAGACGATGGCCTGTGCGCCGGACCCGCAGACGCGGTTGACCGTGAGTGCCGGCACGGCAACCGGTACGCCCCCACCGATCGAGGCTTGCCGGGCTGGGTTCATCCGGTTGCCGGCCTGCACGACATTGCCCATGACGACAGCGTCAAGCGCCGCCGGATCGAGGCCGGCGCGCTTCAGCGTTTCGCGAACCACGATAGCACCGAGCGCAGTGGCAGGCGTGCCCTTCAGCGCACCATTATAGCCGCCGATCGGAGTGCGAACGGGATGGGCGAGGATGATTTCGGTCTTCGGCATGATTGGCTCCTCTTTCTCAGGCGACCGCGCGCAGTGCCTTGACGGCGTCGCCCTGCGGGCTCGCAGGCTCGGCTCCGGCGGCACTAGCCGGGAGGCTCACCGCATCGAGCCGGTCGACTTCCTCTAACGAGAGCGCGAGATCTGTCGCGCCGAGATTGCTCCTCAGTTGCTCGAGCGAGCGCGGTCCGATCATGGGCACGGCGTCACGGGCGCCCGCCCAGGCGATGGCGACCTGGTCCGGGCTAACACCGCGCTCTCCGGCGATGGCGAGCACGATGTCGAGGGTGGCACTGCGCTGGGCTGTATCCTCGGCCTGGAAGACCTTGCCGCCCAGCGCCTCGGCCCTCCCCTTCTCGCCACGGCGATACTTGCCGGTCAGCACGCCGCCACCGAGCGGAGACCATGTGACGACACCCAAGCCCAGCGCCTCACTCGCAGGGAAGAGGTCGGCCTCCGGCTCGCGGTGTACGAGGCTGTGCTCGAACTGCGCGGCAGCGATCGGCACGGCACGCGTCAACTCGGCCAGCGTAACGGCGCGTGCCAGCCGCCAGGCCGGAAAGTTCGAGAGGCCGCCATAAAGGATCTTGCCCGCCCGAGCGAGGTCGTCGAAACCGCGCACGATTTCCTCCGAAGGCGTCAAGCCATCGGGATGGTGCACCCAGTAGATATCGATCCGGTCGGTCTTCAGCCGCTTCAGACTCGCTTCGACCGAGGCGACCATCGCTTTGCGGCTGTTGCCGGTGACGAGGCGGCTGGCATTTGGGGCCGCACCATTCGTGAATTTCGTTGCCAGCACGAACTCCTCGCGCCGGCCCTGCAGCAATTCGCCGAGCATCGCCTCAGACTGGCCGAACTGGTAGATGTCGGCTGTATCGATGAAATTGCCGCCGGCCGCCGCAAAGGCGTCGAAGATGGCGCGGCTTGTCTCGGCATCGGCACCATGCCCCCAGGCGATGCCGAAATTGGCAGTTCCGAGTGCGATTTCGGAAACGCGCAGGCCTGAGCGGCCAAATAGCTTGTATTTCATGGGATGTGTCCCGGAGTGTGGAGGAGGTTGGGAATTTTTGGGAAACTCGCCTGCGGCGGGTGGCCGACCTTGGTTGTGGTGATCAGTGCGCGGCAGCCGAACTGCCCTGCCCTTTTCGGGCGAACAGGATCGCAACAGCCGCGATGGCCAGGATGACGCCGATGATCGCGAAGGTGTCGCTGAAGCCCATGACCAACGCCTGCCGCTTCACCGTTTTGCCGAGCACGATGACCGCCTGCTGCTGGGCGGCCGCATGATCCGAGACGCCGTGCGACATGAAGTAGCCCGTCATCTGGTCGAGGCGGCCCCTGACCTCGTCGCGGAAGGGCGTGACGGCCTGTCCGATGATGTTTGAATGGAACTGCTCCCGCTTGGTGATGATCGTCCCAAGCACCGCAGTGCCGACCGCACCTCCGAGATTACGGAGCATGTTGAACAGACCCGACGCGTTCGCCGCGTCCTTCGGCTGGATGCTCATCATCGCAATCGCCGTCAGCGGGGTGATCACCATCGACTGGCCGACGGCACGCACGACGTTGGGCCAGAACAGCTGGTCGCCGGAATAGTTCAGCGACATATGCGTGTTCATGAAACATGAGGCGGCGAACAGGGCGATGCCGACGAAGGTGATGTAACGGATGTCGAAGCGCTTCATCAGCATCGGGACGAGCGGAATCAGGAGAAGCTGCGGGAGCCCGGTCCACGCGAGGACCATGCCGATCTGCTCGGCGTTATAGCCCTGCACCTGGCCGAGATACTGCGGCAGGACATAGACCGAGCCGAACAGGCCAAACCCGACCAGGACGTTCGACAGCGTGCCGACCGTAAAGTTGCGGTTCCTCAACAGCGAGAGATCGACAAGCGGCTTCTTGACCGTCAGCTCGATCCAGATAAAGGCCGCCAGAAACACAGCGGCAATCGCCGCGAGACGGACGATGAAGGTCGACTGGAACCAGTCCTCCTTGTTGCCCTCCTCGAGCAGGGTCTGCAGCGCCGACAGGCCAATCGCCATCGTCGCGATGCCAGCCCAGTCGCCCTCCTTGAGAAGGCCCAGCTGTAATGGCTGCTTTTCAAGCGTCAGCGAAAGCGCGACCACCATCGCGACGCTGGGCAGCGTGTTGATGAAGAAGATCGTCTGCCAGCCGTAGTTCTCGGTGAGGTAGCCACCAATCGTCGGCCCGATCGCCGGAGCGAATGTCACCGCTAGCGCGAACATGGCCAGGCCCATCGGCTGCTGCGATTTCGGCAGGCGGGTCGCGACCATGGTGAAAGCCATCGGGATGAGCACGCCGCCGGCAAAGCCCTGAAGGCCGCGCATGGCGATCATCTCGCCGAGATTGCTGGCGAAGGCGCAGGCCATCGAGAACAGGGCGAACGCGATCGTGCTCCAGATCATATAGAGCTTGAACGAGAAGACGCGGCTGAGAAAACTCGTCAGAGGAATGACGATGATTTCGCCGATCAGGTAGGACGTCGAGATCCAGGCGCCGTTGTCGATGCCGGTGCCGATGCCTCCCTCGATATCGAGCAGCGAGGCATTGGTGATCTGAATGTTGAGGATCGCCATGAAGGCCCCGATGGCCCCGGCCGTGATCGCGATCCAGGTCGACAAGCTCGCCTTGTCCCCGGTTGACGGGGTCGATGGGGCAACGGTCGGCATTTGCGTAGACATGGCCCAGCTCCTTGCAAGCCGGGCGCGCGGACTACCGCGCGTCCGCCACTGAATTGTTCTCGGAAACCTTGGTGTCGATAGTCGGAACGACCGACATGCCAGGTCGCAGGCTGCCAGTAAGGCTGTGGCCGGGATCGAGGGCGATCTTGACCGGAACGCGCTGGACGACCTTGGTGAAGTTGCCGGTCGCATTGTCGGGCGGAAGCAGGGCGAATTCCTGGCCGCTGGCCGGGGCGATGCTGTCGATATGCCCCTCCACCGTGACACCCGGGAACATGTCGACCTCGATCTCGACCTTCTGACCGGGCTTCACATGGGTCAGCTGTGTTTCCTTGAAATTCGCAACGACATAGGCGTTCGCGACCGGAACAACGGCCATCAGCTGCGTGCCCGCCTGGACATACTGGCCGACCCGAAGCGTCCGGTTTCCGACAATGCCGTCCACGGGAGCGAGAACGGCGGTATAGGATAAGTTGAGTTCGGCCTGATGCTGAACGGCTTCGTCATGAGAGACCGTGGCCCTCGCCTGGGCCAAGTCGGCCTTGATCAGATCAACCTGCTTTTGTGCCTGGGCGAGCGTAGCGACATCGCGATCGATCGCAGCACGCGCAGCCGAGATTTTGGCGACCGCCGCCTGGGCGTTCTGCACGGAGCCATAGCCCGTCTTGGCGAGGTTGGCGTAGCGCTCGTTGTCCTGCTCGGCGAAATTCGCATTTGCCTTGTCGACTTCGACCGTCGCCTTGGCTGTGTCGATCGCAGACTGCTGGGCCTCAAGCTGGGCCAGCTTGCTGGCGACGGCGGCTCGGGCTGCTTCGACGTCGGCCTTTGCCTGATCAAGCGCGACGCGGAAGTCTCGATCGTCGATCCGGGCAAGAGCCTGGCCGGCCTTGACCGGTTCGTTGTCGCGAACCAGCACTTCGCCGATATAGCCGGAGACCTTCGGAGCAATCGTGGTGCTGTCGGCCTTCACATAGGCATCGTCCGTCGAGATCTGAAAGCGACCGACGTTCCAATACCCATGACCCCAATAGCCGATGCCAACGAGCGCGATCAGTGCGACGCCTCCCAGAGCCAAGCGGCGCAGGCCGTGGTTGCTGCGAGCTTTTTCCTCTGGCGGCAGCGACAAAGCAGAATCGGCCGGCTTTTCAACCGTGGGTACCGGGACAACCCGCTCGCCAGGCACGGCGCGCTCGGCTTTGATGCGATCTTCATGTGTGCTCATCGATCCAGCTCCTAATGGGCGTCGTGATCGGCTGTTTCGTCATTTAGAAAATTGCTATTTTCCAAATAGTCCTTACATTGGCTGTGTCAATCCAATTTTGGAAAATAGTCATGCGCCAAAATCACGAGACGGTGAAGCGTTCCCGCGGACGCCCCCAGAAGCGGTGCGATGCCGACACCCTGCATCTCATCGTTGAAGCGGCCGATCGCGAATTTCAGTCGAAGGGCTATGCCGGTACGAGCATCATGACGGTGGCGCAGCGCGCCGGTGTCTCGACCAAGACGCTCTACAAGCTCGTTGCCACAAAGGCGGAGTTGTTCGAGCGTACGATCCAAGATCGCATTGGCCGCTTCCTGCTCGATGTGGTCGACGACATCAGCGACGATCTCGATCCGCGAGCCGCGCTTGAGCACATCCTGTTTGCATTCGGCGTCCTGACGCTGAGTCCGGAGACCATCGCGATCACGCGGCTCGTCATCAGCGAGTGCGAGCGGTTTCCCGAGGTCGCCCGGGCTTTCTACCAATCAGCCATCGTGCCCGTGAACGGCATCATTGAAGCCTGGCTGACGAGGCAGAAGGACAAAGGTCTCCTGCGCTTTGACGATGTCCACATCACCTCGGGCCTGCTGCGCGGCATGATGATCATGGAGCCGCAGCGCACGGCGATGATGGGACAGCGAGGCGCTCCGCATCGCGACGAGATCGCGCTTCGGGCGAGGCAATGCGCGGACGTCTTCTACAACGGCTGCAAGGCGTAATACCAAGGCGCCAGCCTAGCCGAAACGACCCTTCAAGTGACGCTGTTGGCGGCAAGCGTCGGCTCGCCGTCAACAGCTGAGCCGAACAGGACGAGAGCAGATTTTGGGTCGGAAACTGACTGGTCGACGATAGATCGACGCTTCGAAGGGAATGGCGAGGATGAGCCTTGGCGACCTCGTTGCTTGGAGCGAGACGATCGTCGACGACTGTCCGAGTCGCCTCCCCCACCCCAACCTCGCGGCACGCTGCACCTACCGGAACTGCGCTTCGTAGAACGGCAGAGCATCGAATGCGCCTCTGCCTACTGGCTCCCGCTGGGGACCATGCCGTCAGCCCCGATCTGTGCCTTGAGTGAATTTCGACTTCGTCATGCCGAGAACTTAATCCCCAGTCCGTGCTGCTGAACAGGAATCTTCCAGCTTTGGACCGCCCAAGAAACTGGAGGCAGGTCAATCGTCAGGAGAGATCGCCGGGCCGAGCAAATCCTGGCATGGACGCCAAAATCCTGGGCGCCAAGATTCTGGACACCAAGAACCCGGACGCCAAGATCAAGGCAGATTGTCCCGCAGGAAGATGTCGATCCCGATGCGTTCCTGATCCGCCACCAGCCGATCGCCTGAGCAGTATGCCAGCAGCACGCGCGCCGCCGAGCGCGCCTCATGACCTGGGTCCTGGCTGATGATCGCGTCGATGTCGCCGTGCAGCAGGAAGCGCCGGGTATGCGGCGTCAATTCATGAGCGATCCAGACGATCTCCTGGGCACGACCGGCCTGCTGCAGCGCTGCTGCGATGCCACGGTTGCCGGCGCCCGCATTATAGAGACCGACGAGATCTGTATGCTGCCGTAACAGGGCCGCTGTCGCTGCCAGCGTTTGCTCGTTGTCGTCGCGCCCTTGCACCACTGGGAGCATGATCAGATCAGGAAATTCGCGCGCCATGACCTGATTGAAGCCATAGAGGCGCTCTGCGTGGTCGCGTAGCGAAAGCGAACCGGCGACCACAGCGACGACGCCCTGGCGGCCTCGCAGGAAGCGGCCCATCAGCGTCGCCGCTGTGCGTCCCGCAGCGGGATTGTCGATGCCGACATAATGCAGGCGCCGCGCGCTCGGCACGTCGGAGACCAGAGTGACGACGGGGACGCCGCGATCGGCGAGATCGTCGATTGCGGCGCGCACGCGCGGATGATCGAGCGCGATCGTCGCAACGCCGTGATAGCCGGGCAGGACGCCCTCGAGGACGCGCGCCAGCGCATCGGCATCAAAGACGTCGACATGCTCCACATCGATGAAGGCGCGCTGGGCGGCGAGCCACTCGGCGGTGCGCGCGACCTGCTCGCCCAGCATGGTCATGAAGCTGTTGGCTCCGCTGGGCAGCACGAAGAGGAAGCGGAAGTTCTGATTGCGGGCGAGACGGGCGGCTGCGGGATCGGCCCGGTAACCGAGCCTGGAGACGGCCGCCTCGACCCGCGCGATCGTCTTGTCGCGCACGCCGTCGCGGCGGTTGACGACGCGGTCCGCGGTCGCGAGCGACACGCCCGCAGCGCGCGCGACGTCCTCAAGCGTCGCCCGCTCCAGCGTCGCCCGGCCGATGACCCCTGTCTCTCCAGCCCCCATTATCGCGCCGCCCAGAGCATCCCGCGCGTCAGCATGGTGCGTATCTCCGGCAGATCCAGCTCATAGGCGCGATGACCCAGCGCGCAGTAGAACACCCGGCCCTGCCCATAGCGCTTCTTCCACACGACCGGCATCTCGACGCCGTCGATCCAGGAGGCATGCTCGCCGCTGAACCGCGTCGTCGCCAAGACCTCGTTGGCGGGGTCGACATGCATGTAGTACTGCTCCGAACGGTGCTCAAAACCGGAGATGCCAGCCATGATCGGGTCATCCGGCCTCGTAATATCGACCTTGTAGTCGATGATGTTGCCGGGATGGGCAACCCACTGGCCGCCGCACATGAACTGGTAGTCCACAGAATCGCGGAACGCGTCGCACATGCCGCCATGATGGCCGGCCAGCCCGACGCCGCCGCGGACGGCATCGCACAGCGCCAGCGCCTCCGGCTTCTCGATCTTCGACATCGTGTAGATCGGCACGATCAGGGAGAGATCGCGGATCGCGGGATCGAGGAAGGCCTCCGTCGACGTCTCGACGCGCACCTCGAACCCTTCAGCCTTCAGCCAGCCCCTCATCATCGAGGCGCAGAGATCGGGATCGTGACCCGCCCAGCCGCCCCATACGATCATCGCCTTGCGCATTCTCGTCATCCTTCGTTCTAGAGCCGGATGATTTCAGACGGGGTCACTTCGTGATCCCGTCTGAAATCTGAATCCGTCTCTCATCCAAGAGTTAGAGCAGGATCGATCGCGAAAAACCGGTTCCCACTTTTTCGCATCCTGCTCTAGTCGATCTGGCCGGTCATGCGCCCGGCAGGCAGGGGAGCCGGTCTCTCGACACGGCTCTCGATTTTGATCCGGCGCCCCTCGTCGGCCGATTTCTGGAATGCCTCCATCACCTCAAGGACGTGGAAGGCGAGTGCGCCGCTGGCCCGATGCGGGCGGCCTGCAATGATCGCGGCGGCCATGTCGGCAACGCCGATCGAGCGGAACTCGCCATCGGCATGGCCATGCGAAAGGGCAACCGATTCCCAACTGCCCCGCGGCTTGGCGATCTTGACCTCGCCACCGAATTTGTTCGGATCGGGCACCAGCAGGCTTGCCTTGTCGCCATGGATCTCGATCGGCGAATGGGTGTGCTGA
Source organism: Allobosea sp. OK403 (assembly GCF_900113835.1). Lineage (GTDB taxonomy): Bacteria > Pseudomonadota > Alphaproteobacteria > Rhizobiales > Beijerinckiaceae > Allobosea. The sequence continues at coordinate 72,713 of NZ_FOQV01000010.1, forward strand.
GGCACGTCGAAGCTCATCGTGATCGAGACCACGGCGCCGCTCTCGAACTCCAGCGTCCCGGCGACATGGGTTTCGACCTCGACCGGGATCAGCGCGCCGTTCATCGGCTGGCTGGTGACGCGCCTCTCGGAGCGCGGTCGCGCCGTCGAGCCCATCACGCCGGCCACAGGCCCCAGCAACTGCACCAGATCCGTGATGTAGTAGGGCCCCATGTCGAGCATCGGGCCGCCACCGCGCAGATAGTAGAAACCCGGCGCCGGATGCCAGCTCTCATGGCCGGGGCAGCCGAAAAAGGCGCTGCCGGCCACCGGCGTGCCGATCGCGCCGTCGTCGATCAGCTTCCGCGCGGTCTGGTGGCCACCGCCGAGGAAGGTGTCCGGCGCGCAGCCGACGCGCAGATCCTTCTGGGCGGCGAGATCCATGACCTTGCGGGCCTCGACCGTGTTGATGCCAAGCGGCTTCTCGGAATGGACATGCTTGCCGGCGTTGAGCACCGCGAGGCTGACATCGGTATGGGCGAGCGGCACGGTCAGGTTGACGACGATCTCGACGTCGTCGCGCTTGAGGAGTTGGCCCACGCGCAGCCCGGGCACGCCGAACTCGGCGCCACGCTTCTCCGCCGCGGCGCTGCGCATATCTGCGACGGCCTTGAGTTCCAGCATCGGAAACTGCCGCATCGCCTCGAGATATTTCGTGCTGATGTTGCCGCAGCCAATGACGCCGATTCCGACTTTGCGCATTCTTGTCTCCACAGGTGATGTCCGAGGCCGGTTATTCGAGACGCGCTCAGCCCTTGACCGCCCCGGCGGTGAGGCCCGCGACGATGTGTTTCTGAGCAAAGATGAAGAGCAGGATCGTCGGCAGCAGGGTCAGCGTGATGAACGCCAGGATCAGGTGCCATTCCGACGAGAATTCGCCCTGATAGATCATGATGCCGAGCGGCCAGGGATAAAGCTGTTCGGAATTCAGCATCACCAGAGGCAGCAGGTAGCTGTTCCAGCTGTGGACGAAGGTGATGGTGCCGACAGTCGCGAGAATCGGCCGCGACAGAGGCAGCGTCACGTGGCGGAAGAAAGCGAAGTAGCTGCAACCATCGACGAGCGCGGCCTCCAGCAGTTCGTGGGGCAGATCCTTGAAGAAGCGCCGCAGGAGCAGGATGCTCATGGCCAGGCTGAAGGCGACCTGAGGCAGAATGACGCCGAAATAATTGTCCAGCAGGCCGAGATCGCGAACCTTGATGAAGAGCGGCAGGATGGCGGTGGCGGCCGGGAACAATAGTCCCATGGTGAGATAGCTCAGCAGCATGGAGCTGCCGAAGAAATGGATGTGAGCGAAGGCGAAGGCCGCCATCGACGCCACGATCAGCGTCAGGACGACAGTGAAGCTCCCGATCACCAACGAGTTCCCCAGCAACTGCCAGTAGCGTTTGGACAACAGGATGCCGGTGTAGTTCTGCCACTCCCAGGTCTCTGGCAGGCCGAACGGATTGGTGCGTAGTTCCCCGAGCGTCTTGAAGCCGCCAAGCAAGGTCGCCAGCAGCGGCACGGCGACGAATGCCGCCACCAGCGCGAGGAACAGCACCTTGTAGATCAGGACGAGATCGAGCGGCCGGCGGCCAACGATGGACGTGTCACTCATCGCGCATGAACCAGCGTTTGTAGGTGATGGCGAAGGTCACGCAGATCACGAACAGGATCACGCCGATGGCGCTGCCATAGCCGACACGCATGCGCGAGACGCCGTTGTTGTAAAGGAAAGTGACCATCGTGTTGGAGGAGTCGGCCGGCCCGCCCCGGGTCAGCGGCATGACGAGGTCGAAGAGCTGCAGTGAGCCGACGACGGCGAAGAATACCGAGAGGCGGATCGTCGGATAGAGCAGCGGGATCACCACATGGCGCAGCACCTGCCAGCGCGAGGCGCCGTCGATCCGCGCCGCCTCGACCAGATTGCGGTCCATGCCCTGCAGCGCGGCGATGAACAGCATCATGTGGAAGCCGAAATACTTCCAGACGACGACGACCAGGATGGCCAGCATCGAAGTCTGCGTGCTGGCGAGCAGGTGCGGCGCCTCGGCCCCAAACGTCCTGTAGATGGATGCGAGAAGCCCATAATTGCCGTCATAGATGAAGCTGAAGATCAGGCCGGTCGCGACCTCGGCCAGCACATAGGGCAGGAAGAACAGCATTCGCAGCGCCACCGAGCCGCGAAACTTGTCGGCGAGGATGAGAGCCAGCGTCAGCGCCAGGGGCAGCTGGATCACCAGCGACACCGCGATGATCAGCAGGTTGTTGCGAAACGCCGTGCCGAAGCCGCGCGTATCGAAGACGAAGCGGTAATTGTCGAAGCCGATCCAGCGCGTCGGGCTGCCAAACCCGTTCCAGTTGAAGCCAGAATACCAGGCCGCCTCGCCAATCGGCAGCACCACGAACACTGTGAACAGCAACAGCGCCGGCGGCAGGAACAGCAGGAGCGAGGCGAGGCGCCCGTCGGTCGCCGCTCTCCGGCGAGCACCGGACGCTGCAGGCTTGCCGCTCATGACGGCTGCTCCGCTGTACTGAGACATCAGTGTCACTCGCAGGTTGACGCGCGGGCCGGTCTCAATTGCCTTGCTTGCTCAATTGCCTTGCTTGAATGCGTCCTGGATCGCTTTGGCGGCCTGTTTCGGTGTCATCGAGCCACCGGCAATCTCGGCCGTCGCGTCATTCACCACCCGGCCGACCGAGGGGCCCAGATCCTGATCGTAGAAGTTCTGGTGGTATTGGGACGCGGCGATGTTCCTGGCCACGTTCTGCATGAAGGCGGAGCTCAGGGCCGCTTCCGCCCCCTTGAAGGTCGGGATGATGAAGTTCTGCTTGGCGAGCTCGCGCTGGACCTCGTCGGAGATGAAGAACTTGACGAACTCCACCGCCTCCTTCGGGGCACCCTTGGTGATGATCCAGCCATTGACGCCGCCAAGCGTGTCGGACGGCCGGCCCTTGGCGCCGGTAGGCATCGGGAAGTCAAACCAGCCCAGCTTCTCCTCGGAGATGCCCTTCTTGTCGGCCGCCAGCGCGCGCTGCGTCGCTGAGTGACTCGAGATCGCGAGGTTCATCGCGGCCTTGCCATCACCGAAGAAGCCGAGCGCCTGCTGGTTCTTGAAACCGAGGAAGCCGTTCTGGAACGGCTCGAGATCGACAAGCTGCTTCATCAACTCGCCGGCCTTCTGGAAGGTCTCGCCTTCGAAGCCGCCATTCTGGTCCTTGAGCGCCGCCTCGAAAGCCGGCTTGCCGCCGAGCCGGACCGCGAGATGCGTCCAGTAGAAATGCAGCGGCCACTTGTCCTGTCCACCGACGGCGATCGGCGTGACACCGGCAGCCTTGAGCGTCTTCACCGCGGCCAGGAGATCGTCCCAGGTCTTGATCGCGCCGCCGTCGACGCCAGCCTTGGCGAAGAGATCCTTGTTGTACATGAACCCGACCTGCGAGACCGTGTAAGGCAGGCCGTAGAGCTTGCCATCGACCGCGAAGGCCGCGACGGCGCTCGCCGACAGCGCGTCCTTGTAGGCGCCGACGCCGGCCGTGACATCCTCCAGAACCCCGGCCTCGACCTGGGCTTTCAGCACGCCGCCGGCCCAGGAATAGAGAATGTGCGGCCGGTCCTTGGACTGCAGGATGGTCGGAAGCTTGGCCTTGTAGGCCTCGTTCTCGAGGAACTGCATCTCGACCTTCACGCCGGCGTTCTTGGCCTCGAAGCGCCGGGCGACCTCCTCCCAGATTTTCACCTGGGCGGGGTTCTGCTCGAGGTGGAGCCAGCGGACGGTGGTCTGCGCGGCCGCGGCGCCAGCAGCCACTGTCAATCCTGCGGCGGCGAGCGCCAGCCTCGTGAGAAATCGCATCGCATCCTCCCAGTCCCGTCTGTCTGCGGGTTGACGCCAACCTAACTCAAATTCTGAGGTACGCAACTCAGAAAATGCGTTGCATGAGCGCTCGCCGAATGCTTTCGTCTGTTCCGCAACTGACTGGCCGTTCACGGCGGAACCGGGCCGAGCGGTCAGCGCCAATGCCTATCGGAGTTGATGATGGCTGCCGTCTATCGCGATCTTGCCGGCAAGGTGGTTCTGGTCACAGGCGGCGCTTCAGGCATCGGCGCGGCGATCTCGCGCCGATTTGCCGAGCAGGGATCGACCGTGGTGCTGTTCGACATCATGCGCGACACCGGCGAGGCGCTGGCGCGGGAGCTGCGCGCGGCTGGATTGGCGGCGCATTTCCAGCCTGTCGACCTCACCGACATCCCGGCACTGCGGGCCGGCATCGAACAGGCGCGCGCGCTCCATGGGCCGATCGAAATCCTCGTGAACAATGCCGCCCATGATGAGCGGCATGCGACCGAGGAGGTAACGCCGGAGTACTGGGACGATCGGATTGCGGTCAATCTGAAGCACCAGTTCTTCGCGGCGCAAGCGGTGCTGCCGGACATGAAGGCCGCCAATGGCGGCGCCATCATCAACTTCGGATCGACCTCCTGGATGGCGGGTCAAGGCGGCATGGCCGCCTACACCGCCAGCAAATCCGGCGTGATCGGTCTCACCCGCTCGCTGGCGCGGGATTACGGCGCCTACAACATCCGCGTGAACGCCATCGCGCCCGGCTGGATCATGACCGAGCGACAGATCGAGAAATGGCTGACGCCGGAAAGCGAGGCCGAGCTGATGCGGCGGCAATGTCTCAAGCGCCGGCTGACGCCGGACGAATTGGCGAAGTTCACCGTATTCCTCGCATCGGATGAAGCGTCAGCCTGCACCGCACAGCATTATGTCGTGGATGGCGGGTGGGTTTAGCGCGTTTTCGAGCGAAGTGGGCTCCGGTTCCCTCGCGGCAAACGCGAAGCGTTTGCGCGGAGAAAATGCGTTAAAATAAGGAGATAGAGCATTTTCGCGATTCGGAGAAACGCGGAAATGCTCTAGGTGTCCCCCTTCAGATCTTCTCGATGAAGCGGCTTAGGAAAAGCCGCGTTCGCGGATGCTGCGGGTTGCCCAGCACCGCCTCCGGCGGTCCCTGTTCCACGACCACGCCGCCATCCATGAAGACGACCCGGTCGGCAGCCTCGCGAGCAAAGCCGATCTCGTGGGTGACGACGATCATGGTCAGGCCCTGACCGGCGAGGTCGCGCATGACGTTCAGCACTTCGCCGACGAGTTCGGGGTCGAGAGCCGAGGTCGGTTCGTCGAACAGCATCAGCTTCGGCCGGATCGCGAGCGCTCGCGCGATGGCGACGCGCTGCTGCTGCCCGCCGGACAGTTGGCGCGGATAGGCATTCGCCTTCTCGGTCAACCCAACGCGGGCGAGGAGCTCCATCGCATAGGCCTCGGCCTCGCGACGTGGCTGCCCATGCACACCGATCGGCGCCTCGACGATGTTCTCCAGCGCCGTCATATGCGGGTAGAGATTGAATTGCTGGAAGACCATGCCGATCTTGCGCCGCTGTACGGCGATGGCATGGTCAGACAACCGGTTGAGCCGGGTGCCGCGCAACGCGTAGCCGATCTGCTCGCCATCGACCTCGATGAAGCCCCGCCGAATCGATTCGAGATGGTTGATGCAACGCAGGAAGGTCGACTTGCCTGAGCCGGAAGGCCCGAGCACGACAACGACCTCGCCCGAGGCGACATCGAGGTCGATGCCCTTCAAGACCTCGTTGAGACCGAAGGATTTATGGACGTTGCGGGCGCGCACCATCGGCGCGGCCCCCTCCGCGGCCTTGTTCATGCCGGCTCCTCCACCCGAACGGGCGCATGGTCGGCATTGCCCGTGCCGCGCTCGCCGCGTGCGTAGTAGCGTTCAATGAAGCCCTGCACGACGTTCAGGACCGTGGTGATGATCAGATACCAGATCACCGCGACCATCAGCATCGGGATGACCTCGAAGGTGCGGTTGTAGATGTTCTGCGCCGAGTAGAGCAGATCCGCCATGGCGATGACGCTGACCAGCGAGGTCGCCTTGATCATGCTGATGAGCTGATTGCCGGTCGGCGGCACGATCGAGCGCATTGCCTGCGGGATGATGACGCGCCGGAGCGCCCGGGCGCGGGTCATGCCGAAGGCGTCGGTGGCCTCGACCTGCCCCTTGTCGACCGAGAGCAGGCCGCCGCGGATGACCTCGGCCATATAGGCCGCCTCGTTGAGCGAGAGCCCGGCGATCGCGGCGGTCATCGGCGTGATCAGGTCGTTGGTGTTCCAGGTCGCCAGGACCGGGCCGAACGGCACCTTGAGGACGATCTCGGGGAAGAGCGTCGAGAGGTTGTACCAGAAGATCAACTGCACCAGGAGCGGCGTGCCGCGAAAGAACCAGATGAACAGCCCCGAGAGCGTGCCGAACAGCCGGTCCTGCGACATGCGCGCGACGGCAAGCGCGAGGCCGAGCGCCGTGCCCAGAGCCATCGCCACCACGGTCAGGCCGAGCGTGACACCGAGCCCGCGCATGATCGAGGCCTCGGTGAACCACTGGCCGACGATGGGCCATCCGAAATTCGGGTTGCGCGCGACGATCCAGGCGAATTCCGCCGCCACAGCCAGCATGAAGGCCCAAAGCAGCCAGCGCCCCCATTCAGCGGGCTGATGCGCGTTGGCAACGTCGCGCAGCGACGCCTTCGCCAGATCGGTCTCCATCGAAGCGCCTGCCATGGCTCAGTTCTGCGAAAGATTGATGCCGGGGGCGTCGATCTTGTTGTTGTCGAGCCCCCACTTCTTCATGATCGCCGCATAGGTGCCGTTGTCGATCAGGACCTTGATGGCGTCCTTCAGCACGCCGCCGAGCTCGGAGCCCTTCGGCACCACAGCGCCCTGGAACAGGTCGCTGAAGCCGTTGGACTTGCCGACGGCCGCCAATTCCAGCTCACCATTGGACTGCTGGACGAAATAGGTCAGCGGCGCCTGCGAAGAGAAGAAGGCGTCGGCCCGCTTCGAGCGGACGGCGAGGATCGAGGTCGGCTGGTCGGGATAAGACTGGACCGTGAGCGTTGGCTTGCTCTCGGCGGCGCATTTCTCCGCCTGCGCCTTGATGACCTTCTCGGCCGAGCCGGCCGATTGTACGGCAATACGCTTGCCACAGGCCTCGTCCAGGCTGTTGATGCCGCCCGGATTGCCCTTCTGCACGGCGAAGACGACGTATTCACGCACCCAGTCGACGAAATCGTTGGCTTCCTGCCGGGACTTGAAGTCGCCGACCGGCCCCATCGCGAACTGATAGCGGCCAGCCTTGATGCCGGTCAGGATCGACGACAGGCCGTTCACCGTCGCGTGCTCGATCTTGATGCCAAGCAGCTCGCCAATGGCATCGCCGAGATCGGCGCTCGCGCCGGTCACCTCGGTCGGCGACTGGACGATCTCGTAGGGCGGGAAGGAGCCGCTATTGACCGCGGTCATCTTGCCGGCGCTGCGGAGCGCTTCCGGCAGGCGCGCGCGCAACGGCTCGTTCGCGCTCTGCTTGGCGATCTTCACGCCAGGATCGGCCTGGGCGAAGGCCGGAGCCGCTGCGAGGGTGGCGAAGGCGGCGGCGCAAACCGCGATACGAAGCTTCATGGTCGGGACCCCTTTGCTTGTGCTTGTCGGTTCAGGCGGCGTCGGCAAGATGTTCGAGCGGCGGAAACAGCGCATCCGGCGTCAGATCGGTCTCGGCCAGGCCCTGGCTACGGATTTCATCGAGGAAGCCCGCGATCATCCGCCGGTTGGCCTCGAGCCCGCTGGCGTTCCAGTTTTCCGGCAGGTCGCGGCCACAGCGGCCGAGCTCGTCGATGATCCAGGGCGTCGTGTCGGCGTATTTGCGACGCTTCTCCAGCCAAAGCCGCTGCGACTCGTCGATGAGATCGCTCAGCGCCTGCGGCAACCAGGGATGGCGCCGGGCAAAATCGGCCTTGATGCCGAGAATATGGATGCCCGGCACGTAGCCGACCTCGCGGAAATAGCCGAGTTCGGCACCGGGCAAGTCGGTCAGCAGATGCCGGAACGGCGCTTCCGGCTCATAGAAGCCTGGCGGCATGAAGGGCGTGAAGATGGCGTCGAGTTCGCCGTCGAGCAATGCGTCGAGCATCGGCTTCTCGCCGGGCATGGCCTCGATCCGCCCCGGCCGGGCATAAGGCCCGAGCCGGTCGGTAATCGGATGGGCGGCGCTGAGGCGCCCGGCGTACCAGCGCGCGTCCTCGATGCCGACGCCAGCGCGCGACAGCGCGGCGCGCGTCCAGGTGTTGCCGGAATCCTGCCAGCCGGTGACGCCGATGCGGCAGCCTTTCAGCTCTTCCAGCTTCGTCAGCTTGCTCGCACGGCTCGTGACGATGCAACGCTGCCGGAAGCCACGCATGATAAAGTTCGGCACACCGAAGATACCGCCCTCGCCGCGGCTGCGGCCGGTCGTGTAGCGGCTGAACGAGACCTCGCAGGCATCGAAATCCGGGTCGGTCGCCAGATCTTCGGGCAAGGTGCCGACGCGATCGACCTTCAGAGCGATCCGCTCGTCGGCGACATCGCCCAGCACGAGCGGCGTCACATAGTCCCAATCGCGCAAGGCCAGCCGGACTTCGACCTTCATCGGCCTACTCCACATTGACAATTCGGCGGAGAATTGAATGTTCAGAAGCGGCGATCAATCGTTATTACGTTATCGAACAAACTAGAGTGGATTCTGTGGCAGACGGAACCGACGATGCGGCCTGGCTTGCCGGGCATTTCTCCGACATCAGTGCGCGCGGTATCGCGAACCAGACCGCGATGCTGATCCGCCGAGGCGTGCTGCCGGCCGGCACAAAGCTGCCGACGGTTCGGGACCTCGCCTATCGGCTCGGCATCAGTCCGGCGACCATCTCCGAAGCCTGGAGCGAATTGCGGCATCAACGCATGATCGAGGGGCGCGGACGCTCGGGAAGTTGGGTTGCGGGTGATACGATCGGACCGCGCCCGGCCCGCACCGCGACGTCGGGCGCCTTCGGCAGCGACGTGCTCGACCTCTCGCTCTCCGTACCCGACGTGAACGTGCTGCCGCCGTTGGATGCGGCGCTACGACACGCGTCTGCGGCCCAGAACCTGCACAGCTATGAGCGAACCCCGATCCTGGACAGCCTTCGTCATGCGGTGCAGCAGCGTTGGCCCTATGAACCGGAAGCCTTCCTGGCAACGAATGGCGGCTACAACGCCTTTTATTCGGTGGTGCAGGCGCTGATCATGCCAGGCGCGATAGTCGCGATCGAGGATCCGACCGGGATGCGTCTGCTCGACATCATCGAGGACAGGGGCGCGCGCCCCTTCTCTGTCGCCTGCGATGCGGAAGGACCGCTGCCGGACGCGCTCGCCCAGGCCCTGGCGGCGAAGCCCGCCGCGTTCGTCTACCAGCCTCGCACGCATTCGGTGACGGGCCGTGCCGTCAGCCCCGCGCGGCTTGCCGCTCTGGCTGAGGTCTTGGCGGGCAGCGATTGCTTGATCATCGAGGACGACGGCATCGGAGAGGCCTCGCCGCAACCGCTCATGAGCCTCGGCAGCCGATTTCCCGACAGGGTCATCCATATCCTGTCCTTCTCGAAATCGCACGGCCCGGATCTACGCCTTGCCGTGCTATCGAGCCCCGCGACGGTTCGGCGCCAGATTCAGTCCTATCGCAGCTTCAGTTCGGGTTGGACGAGCCGGCTGCTGCAGGAGACGACGGCCTGGTTGCTGGCCGACGGCAATACCCAAGAGTGCCTCGCCGCCAACCGGCGTCTCTATGCAGAGCGGCGCGCGGCGTTGGTGACCGCGCTCGGCGCACGTGGCATCGCAATCCCGCCCGGCGACGGATTGAGCATCTGGATACCGGTCGCCTCCGAGCAGTTTGCCCTGGTCACGCTCGCGGCGCGACGCATCGCCGTCCTGCCCGGGAGCAAATGCGCGGTGATGCCAACCCGCCACATCCGCGTCGCGACGGCCATCCTCGCCGATCGCCACGACTATGTCGCGGAGTCGATCCGGCTTGCGGTTACAGGCGACAGCTGATCGGCCAAATCAGACTGGTTCCGCTTGTCTCGCCGTCTCGCGCGCGATCGGCGACGGCGGCTTCGATCATTTCAGCTCCGGCCAAATCCCGCGCCAGCCGCTGGTTCGCGACACCGGCGTCAATATCGCGAACGTCGCTGGCTCTCCTCACTCAGTGTGACGACGCAATTTGGCCTGAACGAAATCAATCACGTCCAGAGGCCGATGCCGACCAACCTGGGGTCGCGCACACAGACCTGTGGGGAAACCCAAAGTCTGCTGCAGTTGCGCAGAGCCACCGCAAACCATGCCCGTCAGCCGGAGTTCGTCCCCTCACCTCTGATCAGCGAGCACGCGGGCTGCCATCTCACGACGCACCGGATTGGCGCTCGCTCCAGCTGCGAGACATGCGAAGGCATTGCGGGACGCAGACGTTGCGAGACGATCAGCTTTGAAAGGCGAGGCATAGCCTCGCCGCGATTGTCCGGAAAGCTCCGCAATCCGATTAGCGCACCCGCCGCGAGAGGCGCACAATCGAACAGGCATCAACAACGTAGGATCGAAAGCAAAATTCAACAATCCACGCTATAAACTTCAAATCTGGACGATAAAAGGCACATGCAATGGCTGCGCTGACACATAATTTTCCATACATCCCGCATGAAACCAGCATAAAAGTAAAATTTTATGCTGCTTTTTCCGGTTTGTTAATCCTGATCCTGATGTTGGTCGCGCTTTCGGTTTATTCGGTCCGTGAACAATCCGCCTATCATGGGCAACTTGACGTTTCGGCGCAGGCTGCTGCCAACGTCGAAAAGGTCAACGGCCTGATCTTCGCCGTCGTCATGGAATCGCGCGGCATCTACATGTCGAGCGATATGGCGACTGTGAAGCGCTATGGCGTCGCGCTCCTGCAGCGAAACCGCGAATTGGCCGAGGTCATGGATCAATGGCAGCGCATCGTTCGCAATGACGATACGGAACTCTTCGCGGCCTTCAAGACCCGTGTCTCCGAGTTTATCGGTTTCCGCGCGGAGCTCGTGCGGCGCGCGAACACCATCGGCCAGGCAGCAGGTCGCGAATGGGGAGACAACGACGCGAACCGCCAGGTGCGCATCGCACTCAACGAGGATCTCACGGCTCTCGCGACGGTCTACTTCAAGCGCGCCCACGCCATCGCCAAGCTGGGAGAGCAGGTCGAGTTCACGACCATATTGCTGGTGATCCTCGGCATCGGCGCTATCGCCCTGACCTGGCTGACAGCCTCTCTGTTCAGGGCCTCGGTGATCGAGCCGCTGCTCGCCATCACATGGGCAGCCGACAGCATTGTCTCCGGCAAGATTCTGGCAGCGATCCCGCACGCCGGCAGAAAGGATGAAATCGGCAAGCTCGCTTTGGCTGTCCAGCAACTGCAGAGCACGATCGAGCGAAACCGTGAGCTCCAGAAGCGCGAGCTGGCGACATCGCGGGAACGCGATCACCTCGAAGAGAACAAGATCCATCTCATTGCGGCGATCAACAATATGGCCCAGGGCCTGATCATGCTCGATGTGCACGCGAACGTCATTCTCATGAACGAATCCTACCGGAAGATGTATAATCTGCCGAAAGAGATCATGGCTTCGAGCTGCAATCTTCGCGACATACTGCGATACCGCGCCGAATCCGGCCTGTTTTCCGGAGACAGCAAAACTTACGTCAGAACGATCCTGACCCGGATCGCGCTCGGCCAACCGTCGGTAAGCCATGTCGATTTGAAGGACGGCCGCAAGATCCGCGTGTTCGAGCAGCCGACACCCGATGGCGGCTGGGTTGCGACCCATGAGGACTTCACCAAGCAGCAGCATCTGCAGCAGACGCTGGAGCGCATGGAGCGCTTGTTTGGAACGATCGTCGAGAACGTGCACGAGGCCATCCTGGCCAAGGACGCGCTCAGCCATCGCTATCTGCTCGTCAACCGGGCCGCGGAAACCCTGTTCGGCCTGCCGCGCGCCGCCATAGTCGGGCGAACGGCAGGCGACGTCTTCGGCGAGGAGACCGCCGAGGCGATCGAGGGCAGCGGCAAAGCCCCGCCCGTCAAGGCCGCCGCAGTTGCGATCCGGACTATAACGACGCCGGGCAATGGCGAGCGCGTCGCGGCAATCCGGCATCTTCCCGCTTCCAGCGGTGAAGACGGAGCGCAGTACCTGATCAGCCTGATCGAAGACCGGACCGATCAGGCCGCCGCGATGCCGCGGCTGCGGGCAGGCTGAGCGGCCCCGGACGCCGCGGTCCTGCGGATGCGCGCCTGCGGAATACGAGAACGATGTACATCGCGCCGCTCTGGCGGCAGACTTCAGTCGCGACGGCGAGCCTCGGCTTGCCGACATTGGCTTGTCGACATCGACTTGCCGACACTTGCCGAAGAGCGCCGAAGCAGAGAGACGCATGCCGGTCGAACGCGAGATCTTCGGGCACCTGCCGGACGGCACCGCCATCGAGCGCGTCACGCTCAGGCGGGATGGCGGGCTGACGGCGCGCATCATCAGCTATGGCGCAGCTCTCCAGGCGCTGCTGGTGGCCGACAGCGCAGGAGCAATCGACGACATCGTCCTCGGCTTTGACGCGCTTGAGCCCTATACCCGCCCGGGCTGCTATTTCGGCATGACGGTCGGGCGCTACGCCAACCGCATTGCGGGCGGCCGCTTCGTCATCGACGGGGCGCAGGTTTCGCTTGCCCGCAACAATGGCCCCAATGCGTTGCATGGCGGCGTCAACGGCTTCAGCCGCAAGACGTGGAGGATCGTCTCGGCCGAGGATGGCCCCGTTCCGTCGCTGACGCTGGCCTGCCGCAGCCCCGATGGCGAGGAAGGTTATCCCGGCACGGTTGAGACCCGATTGCGCTATAGCCTGCCGGCGCCACATGAACTCCTGCTCGACATCACCGCGACGAGCGACCAGGCGACGGTGGTCAACCTGACCAATCACAGCTTCTTCAATCTCGACGGCGCGACGGCAGGCGATATCCTGCAGCATCGCCTGCAGATCGCCGCCGATCGTTTTCTCGCGGTGGACGAGACCGCGATCCCATTGCAGGAGCCGCCGCGAGACGTCACTGGCACGCCGTTCGATTTCCGCGAGGCCCATCCGATCGGCGCCCGCATCCGGCAGTCCGACGAACAGCTGCGGCGCGGCCGCGGCTACGACCATAATTTCTGCCTGGCTCCGGCTGATGGCTTGCCGACGGACGGTTTGCCGGCAGATGCCTTGCGTTTGGCCGCTTGCGTCGAGGCACCCCGCTCCGGGCGGATCATGGAGCTGCATACCAACCAGCCCGGCCTCCAGCTCTATTCCGGCAATTTTCTCGACGGCAGCGTGGCGGGCAAGCACGGCAGGCTCCACCGCCAGGCCGACGCCTTTTGCCTGGAGCCGCAGATCTGGCCCGACGCACCCAATCGTCCGGATTTCCCATCGGCCAGGCTGACGCCGGGCATGATCTACCGACATCGCACGCTCTATCGCTTCACCGCCTGAAGCGGCCCTCGCACACACACACACACACCTGCCCATTAGTAAGATAGTATGACTATTTACAGGTTCAGGAGACCCCGGTAGAACAGGGATGCGCACGTAGAGGCGCCTCGATTGATAATGTTCCGGGAGAAGCTCATGCGCCGTCTTTCATCCATGACCACGCTGCTTGCCGCGACCATGCTGGCCGGCGGTCTCAATGCCGCCAGCGCGGCGGAACTCACTGTCGGCTTTTCACAGATCGGCTCGGAATCGGGCTGGCGCGCAGCCGAGACCTCGGTCTCCAAGAGCGAGGCCAAGAAGCGCAACATCACGCTCAAGATCGCCGATGCGCAGCAGAAGCAGGAGAACCAGATCAAGGCGATCCGCTCCTTCGTCGCGCAGGGCGTCGACGCGATCTTCCTCGCTCCCGTCGTCGCCAGCGGTTGGGATTCCGTGCTGAAGGAAGCCAAGGAAGCCAAAATCCCGGTCATCCTGCTCGATCGCGACATCGATCCGGCGGGCAAGGAGCTTTATCTGACCGCCGTGACCTCCGACAGCGTCCATGAGGGCGAGGTCGCCGGCAAATGGCTCGCCAAGACGGTCGGCTCCAAGCCCTGCAACGTCGTCGAGCTGCAGGGCACGGTCGGCGCCAGCGTCGCGACCAACCGCAAGAAGGGCTTCGATACGGCGATCGCATCAGCCTCCAACATCAAGGTCGTGCGCAGCCAGACGGGCGACTTCACCCGCGCCAAGGGCAAGGAGGTGATGGAGAGCTTCATCAAGGCCGAGGGCGGCGGCAAGTCGATCTGCGCCGTCTATGCGCATAACGACGACATGATGGTGGGCGCGATCCAGGCCATGAAGGAAGCCGGTTTGAAGCCGGGCAAGGACGTGCTGACCGTCTCGATCGACGCGGTGCCCGACATCTTCAAGGCGATCGCGGCCGGCGAGGCCAATGCCACGGTCGAATTGACGCCCGACATGGCCGGCCCCGCCTTCGAGGCGCTGACCGCCTATAAGAGCAAGGGCACTGTGCCACCCAAGTGGATCCAGACCGAATCCAAGCTCTACACCGCCGCCGACAATCCGCAGAAGGTCTACGACTCCAAGAAAGGCCTCGGCTACTGAGAGCCTGTCCCGAAACTCTACTCCGGCGGCCGTCTGACGCGGCTTACCGGAGCGAGTTTCAAAAACAGGCTCTGAGGGCGCGCACGCTCTCCCGAGCTTGTTCCCACGGCCGCGCCACCGGCGCGGCCTGCGTGGAGACCGTGCCCATGTCTTTGCCCCCGACCATGTCCTTATCCCCGACTGACGCCGTGCCGCCGATCGACGCCGCGCCGCTCTTGGCCGTACGCGGGCTCTCGAAGAGTTTCGCGGGGTTTCCCGCGCTCGCCGGCATCGACGTCACGCTCCGGCATGGCGAGATCCATGCCCTGCTCGGGGAGAACGGCGCCGGCAAGTCGACCTTCATTAAGGCGGTCACCGGCGTCATCGCGCGCGACGCGGGAACCGTGGCGCTGGAGGGCGCCGAGATCGCGCCCCGTTCGGCGCAGGAGGCGCTGCAAGCCGGCATCGCGACCGTCTACCAGGAGGTCAGCTTGCTGCCCAACCTCTCGGTCGCGCAAAACCTGTTCCTCGGACGCCAGCCGATGCGCTTTGGCCTCGTGCGGGAAGGCGAGATGCGCCGCCGTGCGGCGGCGCTGCTGCGTGATTTCGACCTCGATATCGATGTTGGCGCGCCGCTGGGCGACTATTCGGTCGCCGTGCAGCATCTGGTGGCGATCGCGCGCGCCGTCGACATGTCGGCACGGATCCTGATTCTCGACGAGCCGACGGCGAGCCTCGACGCTCATGAGGTCGAGATCCTGTTCCGCGTCATGCGCGGTCTCGCCGGTCGGGGCCTCGGCATCCTCTTCGTCACGCATTTCCTCGACCAGGTCTATGCGATCAGCGACCGCATCACGGTGCTTCGCAACGGCAGGCTCGTCGGCGAGCGCGAGACGGCAGCGCTGCCGCGCATGGAGCTGATCAGGATGATGCTGGGCCGCGAGCTCAGCGAGGCCACCTCGGAGCATCCGGCCAAGGACGCCGCCGAGACCGCGCCCGAAGCCGGCGGCGCGATCCGGTTCGAGGGCTTCGGCAAGGCCGGCTATGTCGCGCCTTTCGACCTTGCTCTGGCAAGCGGCGAGGTCGTCGGACTTGCCGGCCTGCTCGGCTCGGGGCGCACGGAGACGGCACGCCTGCTGTTCGGGGCGGAGGCCGCCGATAGCGGCCGCCTCACCATCGACGGCCGCAGCGTGCGCCTGGCATCACCGCGCGACGCCATCGCGCAGGGCTTCGGCTATTGCCCGGAGGAGCGCAAGACCGAAGGCATCGTCGCCGAACTCACGGTGCGCGAGAACATCGTGCTCGCCGTCCAGGCGCGGCGCGGTGCGCTGCACCCGCTCTCGCGGCGGGAGCAGGACGAGATCGCGCGGCGCTTCATCACCATGCTCGACATCCGCCCGCCCGATCCCGAGCGGCCGATCGGCCTGCTTTCGGGCGGCAACCAGCAAAAGGCCCTGCTGGCGCGCTGGCTGGCGACGCAGCCGCGCCTTCTCATTCTCGACGAACCGACGCGCGGCATCGATGTCGGCGCCCATGCCGAGATCATCCGCCTGATCCGGCAGCTCTGCACTGAGGGCCTCACCCTCGTCGTGATCTCGTCCGAACTGGAGGAGATCGTGAGCTATGCCGACCGGGTCGTGGTGATGCGCGACCGCAGGCAGATCGCCACGCTGGAGGGCGAGGCCGTCAACGTCACCGCGATCCTGCAGGCGATCGCCGCCGACGCAGCCCCGCTCGCGGCGTGAGGAAGCGGATCCGATGAGCCTGACCCTGCCCCGCAAGGGCCTGCCGCAAATCTCAGCTTTCATCATCGTGCTGCTGATCAATTTCGCCGTTTCGCCGCAGTTCTTCGACCTCAGGCTGCAGGATGGCCGCCTGTTCGGCAGCCTGATCGACGTGTTCAACCGCGGGGCGCCCGTGGCGCTCCTCTCCCTCGGCATGGTGCTGGTCGTGGCGACCAGGGGGATCGATCTCTCGGTCGGCGCGGTGATGGCGATTTCAGGCGCGCTCGCGGCGACACTGGCCGACACGCAGCCGCTGCCCGTCGTCTTGCTGGCGGCGCTGGGTGCGGGGCTGCTCTGCGGGCTCTGGAACGGCATCCTCGTCGCCGTGCTGCGCATCCAGCCGATCGTCGCGACGCTGATCCTGATGGTCGCCGGCCGCGGCGTCGCGCAATTGATCACCGAGGGCCGGATCGTCACCTTCACCTCGCCCGGCCTCGCCTGGTTCGGCGGCGGTTCGATCCTGGGACTGCCGGTCCCGGTGGTGCTGACCGCGTCGGTGCTGGCGGTGGCGGCGCTTGTCGTCCGCGGCAGTGCGCTCGGGCTCCTGATCGAGGCGACCGGCGCCAATGCCCGCGCCAGCGCGCTCGCCGGCATCGAGACGCGCATGACCACCATTGCTGTCTATGTCTGGAGCGGTTTCTGCGCCTCCCTGGCCGGGATCGTCGCTGCCGCCGACATCCTGGGCGCGGACGCCAACAATGCCGGGCTCTGGCTCGAGCTCGACGCCATCCTGGCGGTCGTGATCGCCGGCAGCTCGCTCCTGGGCGGCCGCTTCAGCCTCGCTCTGGCGGTGCTGGGCGCGCTGATCATCCAGGCGATGAACACCGGCATCCTGCTCGCCGGCTTCAGGCCCGAATTCAACCTCGTGGTCAAGGCGGTCGTCGTCCTCGTGGTGCTGCTGGCGCAATCGCCGCGCCTGTCGGGCCTCGGCGTCCTGCTGGCCCGGAGATCGGCATGACGCGCTATCTCCCGGTCATCGTCACCGCCGCCGTCTTCGCGCTCGGCTATGCCGTCTGCGCGCTCCAGTTCCCCGCCTTCCTGTCGACGCGCGTGATCGCGGACCTTTTGACCGACAACGCCTTCCTCGGCATCCTGGCGGTCGGCATGACCTTCGTGATCATCTCGGGCGGCATCGACCTGTCGGTCGGTTCGGTCGTGGGGTTCACGACGGTCTTCCTCGCCCTGGCGATCGGGACATGGAACATTCCCCCGCTGCTGGCCTTCATGCTCGTGCTGCTGGTTGCGACGCTGTTTGGCGCCACGATGGGTGCGCTCATCCAGGGCTTCGAGATGCCGCCCTTCATCGTGACGCTGGCGGGCATGTTCCTGGCGCGCGGCGCGAGCTTCCTGCTCTCGACCGAGTCGATCCCGGTCACCGCGCCGCTCTATGGCGCGATTTCCGACTTCGCGCTGCGCCTGCCCGGCGGCGGCCGGCTCAGCGTCGTTGGGCTGATCATGCTCGCGGTCTTCCTGGCCGGCGGCATCCTGCTCCATCTCACGCGTTTCGGCACGAACGTCTATGCGCTCGGCGGCAACCGGGTCTCGACCGGGCTGATGGGGATCTCGGTGGGCCGGCACACGGTCGCGATCTATGCCCTGTCGAGCTTCCTGGCGGGGCTGTCGGGCATCGTGTTCTCGCTCTACACCTCGTCGGGCTATTCGCTCTCGGCGGTCGGTGTCGAGCTCGACACGATCGCGGCCGTGGTGATCGGCGGCACGCTGCTGACGGGCGGGTACGGCTTCATGGCGGGAACGTTCCTGGGCGTTCTCATGCAGGGCCTGATCCAGACCTACATCAATTTCGACGGCACGTTGTCGAGCTGGTGGACCAAGATCGTCACCGGCGTCCTGCTGTTTGCCTTCATCGCTTTCCAGCAGGCGACGCTGGCGCTGGCCCGTCGCTCGGTGCGGGGCACTGCGGCAAAAGGGACCACGCCATGAAACCCGGAATCGTCGCGGTTCCCGAACGGCGGGAGCATTCCAACCACGCCGAGGTGGCGCGAATGCTCGCGATCGACATCATCGCCGGGCGCGCCAAGGAAGGCTCCAAGCTCGCCGGCGATGCCGAGCTGATGCTGCGCTTCGGCGTCTCGCGCCCGGTGCTGCGCGAAAGCGTCAAGACGCTCGTCGCCAAGGGCCTGCTCACCACCAAGGCAAGGGTCGGCACGGTGGTGCGCGAGCGCGCCGCCTGGAACATGTTCGACGGCGACCTGCTCGCCTGGCACCTTCAGGCCGGCATCGACCGCCGCTTCCTAGATGATCTCGCCGAGATTCGGCTGGCGGTCGAGCCGCGTGCGGCGGCCCTGGCTGCAGAGCGCAGAACCGAGGCCGATCTCGCGGCGATGCGCGCGGGCCTGGCCGCGATGCAGCGCGAGCCGTCCGATTCCGTTGCCTTCGCCAATGCCGACCTCGCGCTGCATGTGGCGGTCGCCAATGCCTCGGGCAATCCGTTCATGCGTTCGGTCGGCGGCGTCATCGACGTTGCGCTGCGGGCCTCCTTCCTGCTGAGCGCGCCGGTCGAGGAACCCGAGCGCGACATCGTCATCATGACGCACAGGAAGATCGTCGACGCTATCGCTGCCCGCGACGTCGAGGGCGCAGCCGACGCCATGGTGGCTGTCATCTTCAACGGATTGCGCCGCCACGGCGCGACGCGCAGCGAACCCTCCGAACGGCTCCCCGGGTCGCATCGCCTCATCGCCCCTTCCCGCCTTCTCACAGACAAGGATTGAGCACCGCCATGCCTGCAGCGACCAGACCCTATCGCGGCGTCTTCCCCGTCGTGCCGACCATCTTCCACGATGACGGCAGGCTCGATCCGGACGGCCAGCGCCGCTGCCTGGACTTCATGATCGAGGCCGGCTCGGATGGGCTGTGCATCCTTGCGAACTTCTCCGAGCAGTTCGTGCTGACCGATGCCGAGCGCGACACGGTGATGGATGTGGCGCTCGACCATGTCGCGGGCCGGGTGCCGGTCATCGTCACGACGACGCATTTCAGCAGCGCGGTCTGCGCCGAGCGTTCGCGCCGCGCACAGGACAAGGGCGCCGCCATGGTGATGATCATGCCGCCCTATCACGGCGCGACCTTCCGGGTCGGCGAGGCGGCGATCGAAGCCTTCTTCCGTCGCGTCTCGGATGCGATCTCGATCCCGATCATGATCCAGGACGCGCCGGTGGCCGGCACGCCGCTCTCGCCCGCCTTCCTGGCCAAGCTCGCCGGCGAGATCGAGAACGTCTCGTATTTCAAGATCGAGGTCGCCCAGGCCGCGGCCAAGCTGCGCACGCTGCTCGAACTCGGCGGCAAGACGATCGAGGGGCCGTGGGACGGCGAGGAGGCGATCACGCTGATGGCCGATCTCGATGCGGGCGCGACCGGCGCGATGACCGGCGGCGGCTATCCCGACGGCATCCGCCAGATCGTCGATCCCTACTTCGCCGGGCGCCGCGACGAGGCCATGGCCGCCTATGCGCGCTGGCTGCCGCTGATCAATTACGAGAACCGCCAGACCGGCCTCTCGGCTGCGAAGATCCTGATGAAGGAGGGCGGGATCATCGGATCGGCCGCCTTGCGTCATCCGCTCGAATTGCCCCATCCCAAGACGCAGGCCGGGCTGATCGAGATCGCCAAAAGCCTCGACGCCGCGGTTCTGCGCTGGAGCCAATGAGCATGCTGCGCCTGGCCATCGTCGGATTGGGCAAGATCGCCCGCGACCAGCATCTGCCCGCGGTGGCGGGCCTGCCCTCTATCGCGATCGCAGCGGTCGTCAGCCGCAATGCGAGGCTGGACGGCGTGCCCTGCTTTGAGACCCTCGACGAGCTATTCGCCTCCGATGTCGCGGTCGATGCGGTGGCGCTCTGCACGCCGCCGCAGGTGCGACGCGCCCAGGCCGCGCTCGCCCTGGCGGCCGGCAAGCATGTCATGCTGGAAAAGCCGCCGGGCGCGACCGTCAGCGAGCTTGCCCCGCTGATCGCGGCCGCGCGCGACAAGGGCCTGACGCTGTTTGCAACCTGGCATTCCCGCTTTGCGCCGGCGGTCGATCCGGCCCGCGCCTTTCTCGCCGCGCACCGGCCCTTATCGGTCAGGATCGACTGGCGCGAAGATGTCCGGGTCTGGCATCCCGGTCAGGACTGGATTTTCGAGGCCGGCGGGCTCGGCGTGTTCGATCCCGGGATCAACGCACTGTCGATCCTGACCCGCATCCTGCCGCGCCCGGTCTTTCTCCAGGGTGCCGGGCTCGCCTTCCCCGCCAATCGCGCGGCGCCGATCGCAGCCGAGCTCGATCTTGCCGACGAGGCCGGCTTGCCGATCCGGGCGGAATTCGATTTCCTGCAGACAGGGCCGCAAAGCTGGGACATGCGCATGGAGACGGAAGGCGGAACGCTGATGCTTTCAGCCGGCGGCGCCAAGCTCACCCATGACGGCCGCCCGCTCGTCGACGAGGCGGAGGCGGAGTATCCCGCGCTCTACCGCCGTTTCGTCGACCTTGTCGGCAGGCGTGAGAGTGATGTCGATCTGACGCCTCTGCAGCTCGTGGCCGACGCCTTCCTGCTCGGGCAGCGTCGCAGCGTGGAGGCCTTCACATGGTGAGCGCGACGCCGGCCGCCCTGCCCGCTCCCGTGCTGCTGGGCGAAACGCGCTGCCATCTCGGCGAAGGCCCCGCCTATGACGCCGCGACCGACTCGGCGTTCTGGTTCGACATCCTGGAGCGCAAGCTGTTCGAGGCAGATCTGGGAGCCGGCTCGGTGATCTGCCACGAGCTGCCGCTGATGGCCTCGGCGCTGGCCATGGTCGACGACGAGCGCCAGATCGTCTCGAACGAGAGCGGGCTGTATCTGCGTTCACGCCGGGACGGTGCAATGACGCTGTTTCGCGCCGTCGAGGCGGATGACCGCACGACACGCTCAAACGACGCGCGCGCGCATCCCGGCGGCGCGTTCTGGTTCAGCATGATGAGCAAGAGCGCCAAGGCCAGCGCCGCCTCGATCTATGCGCTGTCGGGCGGCGAGGTCGTGCTGCTTTTTTCCGGGCTGACGATCCCCAACGCGATCTGCTTCTCGGCCGACGGCCGGCAAGGGTTTTTCGCCGACACGGCGCAAAACGAACTTTACCGCGTGCCGCTGGACCCCGTGACGGGGCTGCCGCGCGAGGCGCCCTCCTCGCTTGCCCTGTCCGATGACGGCAAAGGGCTCGACGGCGCCGTGATCGATCGCGAGGGGCTGATCTGGATTGCCCGCTGGGGTGGGGCGCGCATCGATGTCCTCACCGATCAGGGCGAGACCGTCCGCAGCCTGGCCGTGCCGGCGCGCCAGCCGAGCTGCCCGGTCTTCGTCGGCCGGGCCTTTGACCGCCTGCTGGTCACCAGCGCCTGGGAGGGTCAGGATGAAGCAGCCCGCGCTGCCGATCCGCTGGGCGGCGCGACATTCGTATTCACCCCCGGCGCGGTCGGAAAGGCGGAGCCGCGGGTCAAGCTGGGAGCGCACTGACAGTCTCGTCTCAACCAAGACCGCTTGCAGGCGGCACTGAATGTTCAGCGAAATATTCAACCAAGGGAGAAAACGATGACATCCGGGATCACCAAGCTACTGTCGGCTCTCGCGCTGGGCGCGCTTGCCTTTGCCGGGCCTGCATTGGCGCAATCCAAGCCCACCGTCGGCATCGCCATGCCGACGAAATCCTCCGCCCGCTGGATCGCCGACGGCGACAACATCGTGAAGGTGCTGAAAGAGCGCGGCTACAATACCGATCTGCAATATGCCGAGGACGAGATCCCCAACCAGCTCTCGCAGATCGAGAACATGGTCACCAAGGGAGCCAAGGTCCTGGTGATCGCCGCCATCGACGGCACCACCCTGTCCGACATCCTGCAGCAGGCGGCCGCCGCCGGCACCAAGGTGATCGCCTATGACCGCCTGATCCGGAACTCACCGAATGTCGATTATTATGCGACCTTCGACAACTTCAAGGTCGGGGTCCTGCAGGCGCAGACGCTGGTGAAGGGTCTTGGCCTGCCCGAGGCGAAGGGGCCGTTCAACATCGAGCTCTTCGGCGGTTCGCCGGACGATAACAACGCGTATTTCTTCTATGACGGGGCGATGTCGGTGCTGAAGCCCTTCATCGACTCCAAGCAGCTCGTGGTGGCGAGCGGCCAGATGGGCATGGACAAGGTCTCGACCCTGCGCTGGGACGGCGCAACAGCCCAGGCGCGCATGGATAACCTGCTCAGCGCCTTCTACAACAACAAGCGCATCGACGCCGTGCTCTCGCCCTATGACGGCATCTCGATCGGCATCCTGTCCTCGCTGAAGGGCGTCGGCTACGGCTCGGGTTCGATGAAGATGCCGCTGGTTTCGGGCCAGGATGCGGAGGTTCCCTCGGTCAAGTCGATCCTCGCCGGCGAGCAGTATTCGACCATCTTCAAGGACACTCGCGAGCTCGCCAAGGTCACCGCCGACATGGTCGATGCCATGCTCAGCGGCAAGGAGGTGCCGGTCAACGACACCAAGACCTACACCAATGGCCGCAAGACCGTGCCGTCCTATCTGCTCACCCCCGTCGCGGTCGACAAGTCGAACTGGGAAGCGATCCTGGTCGCGTCGGGCTACTACAAGGCCGGGCAGATCAAGTAACGCGCCCCCTCGCGCGCGGCCCCGCCCTAGAGCAGGATGCGAAAAAGTGGGCACCGGTTTTTCGCATTGATCCTGCTCTCACTCTTAGATGAGAGACGGATTCAGATTTCAGCTGGGATCACTTGGTGAGCCCATCTGAAATCATCCGGCTCTAGGCGGGGCCGTCGATCAATCCGGTCGCGAAGCAGAGCGCCGGTCGCGGAGCAGATGACATGAATCCGATCCTGGCCATGCGCGGCATCAGCAAGGCCTTCGCTGGCGTCAAGGCCCTGAGCGAGGTTTCGTTTTCGGTCGAGACGGCTGAGATCCACGCCGTCGTCGGCGAGAACGGCGCCGGCAAATCGACCCTGATGAAGGTGCTGAGCGGCGTCTACCCGCATGGCTCCTATGACGGGGCCATCATCTTCGATGGCGAGGAGCGGCGCTTCCGGGACATCACCGAATCCGAGGCGCTCGGCATCATCATCATCCATCAGGAGCTGGCGCTGATCCCGCTCCTGTCCATCGCCGAGAACATCTATCTGGCCAACCCGCCCACGAAATTCGGGGTGATCGACCAGGGAGCGGTCTATCGCGGCGCCCTGGCGCTGCTGGCCAAGGTCGGCCTGAACGAGGCGCCCGACACCCGCGTCATCGATCTCGGCGTCGGCAAGCAGCAGCTCGTCGAGATCGCCAAGGCGCTGTCCAAGGATGTCCGGCTGCTGATCCTGGACGAGCCGACCGCGAGCCTCAACGAGCGCGACAGCGAGGCGCTGCTCGACCTCTTGGTCGAATTGCGGGCGCAGGGCATCTCCTCGATCTTGATCTCGCACAAGCTCAACGAGGTCGCGCGCGTCGCCGACCACATCACCGTGCTGCGCGACGGGCGCACCGTCGACACGCTCGACTGTCGCGCCGGCCCGGTCGAGGAAGACCGCATCATCCGCAGCATGGTCGATCGCGATCTCGAGCATCGCTATCCCAAGCGCGAGCCCAAGATAGGCCAAGAGAAAATCGGCGAGGTGATCTTCGAGGTCGAGGACTGGACGGTGTTCCATCCGCAGGATGCCGGGCGGCGCGTGATCAAGGGTGTGGATTTCCAGGTCCGGCGCGGCGAGATCGTCGGCATCGCCGGGTTGATGGGCGCAGGCCGGACCGAATTCGCGATGAGCGTCTTTGGCCGCTCCTATGGGCGCCACATCAGCGGCCGCGCCAGGCTGGAGGGGCGCGAGGTCGATCTCTCCACCGTGCGGCGCGCCGTCAATGCCGGGCTCGCCTATGTCACAGAAGACCGCAAGGAGCTCGGGCTCATCCTGGCCGAGGACATCCGCAAGAACATGACGCTGGCCAACCTGCCGGCGGTCGCTCCCGGCGGCGTCATCGACGACATGGCAGAGCTCAAGGTGGCGACGGGCTATCGCTCGCGCATGGGGATCCGCAGCGCCAGCGTCTACCAGGAAACCGGCCAGCTTTCGGGCGGCAACCAGCAGAAGGTCGTGCTGTCGAAATGGCTCTTCACCGAGCCCAAGGTCCTGATCCTGGACGAGCCGACGCGCGGCATCGACATCGGCGCCAAATACGAAATCTACTGCATCATCAACGAGCTGGCGGATTCCGGGCGCGGCGTCATCGTGATCTCGTCGGAAATGCCGGAACTGCTGGGCATTTGCGACCGCATCTGCGTGATGAACGAGGGCGCCTTCGTCGGCGAATTCTCCGCGCAGGATGCAAGCCAGGAAAAAATCATGCGCGCCATCATGCGCAACGGGGAGACCAGAGCATGAGCGGCGAAACCTTGAGCGGCAAAACCATAAGCGAAGCACCGGCGCGTCCGGCGGGCAGCCACCTCAAGACGGGCCTGCGCGACTACGGCATGCTGATGTCGCTGGTGGCGATCATGCTGTTCTTCCAGGTCGTGACCGGGGGCACGCTGCTGCGGCCGCTGAACCTGACCAATCTCGTGCTGCAGAACAGCTTCATCGTCATCATGGCGCTGGGGATGCTGCTCGTCATCGTCACCGGCCATATCGACCTGTCGGTCGGTTCGGTGGCGGGCGCGGTCGGCGCGGTCGCCGCCGTGCTGATGGTGCGCTACGAGATGCATTTCGTGCCAGCCGCCTTGATCTGCCTGGCACTGGGCGCGCTGATCGGCGCGGCGCAAGGCTATTGGGTCGCCTATTTCAAGATCCCCTCCTTCATCGTGACGCTTGCCGGCATGCTCGTCTTCAAGGGGCTGGCGCTGGCGATCCTGCAGGGCCAGTCGCTGGGGCCGTTCCCGGTGACCTTCCAGAAGCTGTCCTCGGGCTTCATCCCCGAGCTGATGCCAGAAGCCGGCGCGCTCTACCCGACCTCGCTGGCGATCGGGGCCGCGCTCGCGATCCTGCTCGTGGTGCTCAATCTCAAGAGCCGCATGCGCCAGCAGAGCCATGGCATCCCGCTCGAGCCGCAGGGCTTCTTCATCGCCAAGAACCTCGCCTTCGCCGCGATCATCCTCTACGCGACCTATCTCATCGCCTCCTATCGCGGCCTGCCGAATGTGCTCGTGGTGATGGGGGTGCTGATCGCGCTCTATGCCTTCGTGACGACGCGCACCAGCATCGGCCGGCAGATCTATGCGGTCGGCGGCAATGCCCGCGCCGCCAAGCTTTCGGGCGTGCGCACGGAATGGCTGACCTTCCTGACCTTCGTGAATATGGGCGTCCTCGCGGCGCTCGCCGGCCTCGTCTTCGCGGCGCGGCTCAACACGGCGACCCCAAAGGCGGGGCTGGGCTTCGAGCTTGACGTGATCGCCGCCTGCTTCATCGGCGGCGCCTCGGCCTATGGCGGGGTCGGGCGTGTCTCGGGGGCGGTGATCGGCGCGCTGATCATGGGCGTGATGAACAACGGCATGTCGATCCTGGGCATCGGCATCGACTATCAGCAGGTGATCAAGGGCCTGGTCCTGCTGGGTGCAGTCTGCCTCGACGTCTACAATCAGAAGCGCTGAGCGCCTGACCCGACATCAAGATCCATCATAAGCCTGGAGCAGGATGCGAAAAAGTGGGAACCGGTTTTTCGCATTGATCCTGCTCGCACTTTTAGATGAGAGACGGATTCAGATTTCAGCTGGGATCACTTGGTGATCCCAGCTGAAATCATCCGGCTCTAGCGGCCGCGCCGCCTGGGCTGCGACAGCGACGGCTCTAGCAGGGCGTATTCGTCATCGGGTAAATCATGTGTATGGCGCTCACGCGCGATATCATATCGGTCCCGGCCGGCTTCGTTCCAAGGCATGTACCCTCACCGCTATGGACCGGCCAGCTGTCGCAGATACTGTCATGATCGGGCTTTCGGCATGTGTTTAGAACGCAAAGCGCCGGTGCGCCGGACCACGCCGCCACCTGAAAGCGTCGTTGCAAGCTGGTACGAGAACGCCAGCCTGCTCGATAGCTACAGCATCGATCTGAGTTCATCGAAACAGGACAGCATGCGCGTGCTGGCGACCCGGACAGTCGGCGATCAGCCGGCCTGGATCAAGGCGTTGGTCGCGCTGCGCGACGCCATGATGACGCCCTTTGGCGTCAAAACCTCCGGGGAGGTCCGAGCGTCCAGGGCCGACACCGAACGCGTCGACTTCTTCCCGGTGCAATGGGAAGGCCAGGACGAGATTGTGCTGGGTGAAGATGATCGACACCTCGACTTCCGACTGTCGCTGCTGCGCCGCAAGTCTCCAACCGGCACGCAGCTCATCGCGACGACCGTCGTGCACTCTCATAATGCCTTCGGCCTCACCTATCTCAACGTGATCAGGCCCTTTCATCACCTCGTCGTCAGGACCAGCCTGGCACAGCTTGCACGAGCACAAGGTTAGGTGACCACGAAGATCTTGGTTCCTGCCCCAGGCGGACACCGGCTGTCTAAAAATCGTGTTAAAACAAAGATCTAGAGCAGTTTCTGATCAAGTTGATTCAGAAGTTGCTCCAGAGCGTTTTCCAGCGAAGCGGGCACCGGCCCGCGCGAAGAACGAGCACCGGATCACGCGAAGAAAACGTGTTGAAACAAGGAGTTAGAATAGTTTCTGATCAAGTTGATTCAGACACTGCTCAAGAGCGTTTTCGAGCGAAGTGGATACCGGTTCCCTCGCGACAAACGCGAAGCGTTTGCGCGGAGAAAACGCATTAAAACAATAACCTAGAGCGATTGAGCGATCCAAACTGGATCGGAAACTGCTCTAGTCGGACACGCCCTCGCGCCCGGCAATCGTCATGCAGGTCGCGGTCAGCATGGCGCAGAGCTTGGGGGTGCCGCCCGAGATCGCGAAAACCTCGGCCATGGCGAGCGTCAAGGTGCGCCCGGCCTTGATCACCCTGCCCTTGGCGAGCAGGCGCTCTCCGGCGGCCGGCGCAAGCAGGTTGATCTTGAACTCTGCCGTCAGCACGCCCACCCCCGCCGGCATCATCGTCAAAGCCGCATAGCCAGCGGCGGAATCGGCGATGCTCGCGACCGCGCCGGCATGGACGAAGCCGTGCTGCTGGGTCAGATGCGTCGCGACCGGCAAGTCGATCTCGATCTCGCCGGGGCGCACATGCAGCAGCCTTGCGCCGAGCGTGGTCATGAAGGCCTGCTTGGCAAAGCTGTCGGCGATCCGCCGGACCATGTCCTCCTGCGGGAGCAGGATATCCGGCATCAGCAACTCCTAGGCGGCGGCAACAGCTGCCTCTTCATAGCGCGACACATGCCCCGCCGCCGCGCGCAGATCTGCAAGCCCCGCTTCCGCGGAAACGCAATGCTCGGCGAGATGGCGGCGGAACAGGCGCGCACCGCGCTGGCCCGGGAACAGCCCAACGAGATGGCGCGTGAAGGCATGCAATCGCCCGCCCCGCTCCAGATGCGCCGCGATATGCGGCTCCAGCGCTTCCAGCATGGCGAAGGCATCCGCGACCGGCGCGGCCTCGCCGAAGAGCAGCGGATCGACCTGGAGCAGGATCTCGGGGTTCTGATAAGCCTCGCGGCCGATCATGACGCCGTCGAGACGGACGAGATGGCCGCTCCACTCCTCAGGCGCGCGGATGCCGCCATTGATGGTGACGACGAGGTCGGGATTGGCGTCCTTCAGCCTGTAGGCGCGCTCATAGTCGAGCGGCGGCACCTCGCGGTTCTCCTTCGGCGAGAGCCCCTGGAGCCAGGCCTTGCGGGCATGGACGGTCAAGGCGTCGACGCCGGCTGCGCGCACCGCCGCGGTCAGCGCATCGAGCGCCGCTTCCGGATCCTGATCGTCGACGCCGATGCGGCATTTCACCGTCACGGGGATGGAGACGGCGGCCTTCATCGCCGCGACGCAATCGCCCACGAGGTCGGGCTCGCGCATCAGGCAGGCCCCGAAGGCGCCGCCCTGGACACGGTCCGAAGGGCAGCCGCAATTCAGGTTGATCTCGTCATAGCCGAAATCGGCGCCGATCCGGGCCGCTTCAGCCAGCAGGACGGGATCATTACCGCCGAGCTGGAGCGCGACCGGATGCTCGAAGGCGTCGAAACCGATCAGGCGCTGGCGATCGCCCCGGATCACGGCCTGCGCCGTCACCATCTCGGTATAGAGCCGGGCGCGACGCGACATCAGGCGATGGATGATGCGGCAATGCCGATCAGTCCAGTCCATCATCGGCGCAACGGAAAATCTATGTGATTGATAGTGCTGCATTTCATCCAGGTAAGAGCGATGCAAGTCATGCTTGGCGAGCCCTTATACGCGAAACCGGGCGATTTTCGACCGGTTTCGCTGATCGGGTGACTGCTCCGGTGCTTCGCTCGATCTCGACAAGAGGCGTCGGAGGCAGTCCGCGAGATCAAAGCGCTTTGTCAGTAGACGTTCAGCCAAGCCGCAGCGTTAAACCGCCTTTGAGGCAAGGCTGCGATAAATCCGACACGATCGCGCTAGACGCATGTCGGCCGCCCAGCGACCCGTTTTCGGACTATTCTCTCCGCTGTTCAGGCCCGATATCTAAGCTCAGGCGAAGGTCTGCGTAGATCGCTTGTATCTCCGCAGTCTCCTCATCGGTCAGAGCGGCAAACTCCCGTTCACGCGCCCGCTGCGATAGCCGCCCCTCATTCTGCCTCAGGAATCGGAACAGCAGGTCCAGCAACCTGTCCGGCATGTCGATCATCCCCGAGACACGGCCCTTGAACGTGTCGTAAGCCCGAAGGAAAGCGGTCTCCGCCGGCAGGTCGACATCGACCGTACGAGCGACACAGGCAAACAGGAACTCGGCATGCGGGGTCGCGTCGAAATAGCGGTAGAAATCGATCGTGTCGTTCAGCACCTCGACATTGCCGCGATCGACCGGTCGCCAGCGCACATGCGGAAGCAGGCGGCGCGAATAGCTCTCCAGGGTCCGGCGGTAGTCGTCGATCCTGTCGAGGATCACCGCCGAGACGGGAAAGACGAGGCCCGGCGGGTTGAAACCGCGCTCAGCCAGCACGTGATGGATGAGATAGCGGTGCAGGCGGCCGTTCCCATCTTCGAACGGGTGGATGTAGACGAAGCCGAAAGCCAGAATGGCGGCGGCAAGCACCGGATCAAGCGCCCGGGCCGCGCCCCTGTCGAAAGCGGTCAGTCCTGCGACCAGCTCAGGCAGATCCTGATGCCGTGCGCTGATATGGTCAGGAATGGGCGCGCCCGTTTCGCGCTCATGCTCGCCGACGAAGCCGCCATCCTGACGCAGCCCCAAATGGACGAAGCGCGCATCGCCGATGACGATACGCTGCAGCCGCTCCAGCTCGTCGCGGTCGATCGCTCGGCGACCCGCTTCCGCGATGACTTGGCCCCAGCGCTGGATTCGGTCCTGCGGCGGGTCTTCCCCTTCGATCTGGAAGCTCGATCGTGAATCCTTGAACAGCAGGAAGGCCGCCGTCCGCGCAAGCAGATCCGCCGGCACTTCCGCAGCAAGGCGGCGGGCCTCGCCGGCCAGATCGCGGGCGACGAACGCCTCCAGCGCCGGTGTCCGGAAGATCATCGGGCAGAAGCCGGACGTGCCCGGCAGGTTGTTCTTCACGCGATGACGCGTGGAGGCCGTACCCTCGATCGCCCATTGCAACTTCGGATCGACGATCAGGGCGTAAGCCCCCTGCCCCGCATCCGGCAGATCGAGCCGCTCCTCCAACAGCCATTCATAGAGAAACCACACCCGCCGGGCATAGGCACCAGTCGGAGCGGCCCGCACCATGCTGATAATCGCATCGGGGCCGGTGGCACGAAACAGTGCCTTCAGCACGGCCAAGTCCAGCCCTTCATAACGCAGGGCGAAGGTCAGGTGCCCCACGAGATCGGCACCCGGCGCATGACGGGGCGTATAGATGCGCCAGCCATCGTCCTGGTAGACCTTATGGCGAGGGCCGATCGCCGCCAGGGTGAGCGGGATTGGAGCCGCCAGATCGTACGCTTCGATCAGAGCCGCGTAGCCGACAGGCGTGGCCTCTTCCGGCAAGCGTCTGCCGTGAAAAACCGTCACGGCGCCTGAAAATGGCTTCCACCGCCCCTTCTGCATGAATTTCAATATCGATCCATGAAAACTGATTTCTGTGAGATATTTTCATGAAATTTGATAACTCGCAACCACAAACCACTCGAAACGAATCCTCGCCGTGAATTTCGATCACGAGCCTGGCGCCCACCTCGTGTCGGTCTTTTGAAAAGACCCGCATAGGTTCGCGCAAAGCAGGTTAGGCAAGGGTGGCAGCCCGCACCGCCTGGCGACCAATCGGCGTGTCAATCGCGCAAAGGAAAATGAAACAGAACGGAACGTGTTGCGTACGAACCTTCCAGATGATGGCCCGTAAAGCGATCCGCCCCGTCCATCATCGGCGCCACGGAAAATCTATGTACTTGAGGTCCTGCATTTTTCTCTTGCAAGTCAGTGCATATCTGGCGCTTCGCGTGCCACCGGGGCCGAGCGCCGACTTGATCGTGGTGAGGCTCCGCACGCGTCACACATCGCGGCTGGACACATGCGAGGCACTCATCGACCTTCATATCGGCGACATCTGCGACCTCGGCAAGGCTCCTCTGCACTCCAAAGCCGCCACGCCTGAATGGCTCAAGCGGCGGCTGGGTCCGTTGCGGAGCACTTTCCCCGCGAGGCCCGTGTGCTATTCAGCCATCTCACGGATCGGCGCAGAGCACGCGGGAGGAGCGTGGGCCTTCGTGCTTGAGGATCTCGGCATGAATGCGTTCGCGAAACTCGCGCCATGTCGTGATGCACTTTCCGCAGGCATGGCAGCGGATGACGCAGCTCTCGGTCAATGGCGAAGGCAAATCGACGGATGGAGAGCCGCATGCCTCGCATCCAAAATGTCTTCCGGAATCGATTTCCATCAGTCCAGCTCCGAGACGACCCGGCCGAACAACGGCTCAGCTCGAAGCAGCAAATAATGTGCCAAATCTATCCGCCGTAACGGGGGGTCAAAGCTTCGCCCCGACATGGCCGAACTTATCCGCAGGTGATGAAAAATCAGACACTTGGAACGGATTCTGGGGTGCTGCGCTGGAACAGCTACGTCAGATCAAGCAAAGCGCGTCCGCAACAGCTGATGCCACGTCTCCATTCGCCGGCGCAGGCGCTTGTTGAAGCCCAGTACGGGCTCATCGACAAACCATGTGAAGACCAGCCCTGCGAACAGGCTGATGCCCACGAAAGCGACGAACCAGAGGCTCAGGGCCATCGGGCCCAGCGCCGCGAAACCGACCACGCCGGTTGCGACGAGCGTATACAAGATCGGGACATGGACGAGATACAGGCCAAAGGAGATCCGGCCGAGGAACAGCGGGACGGCCGAACCGAACAGCGATTTGAGCCTGTTGCACGCCAGAAGGTCGAAGACCACCGCCGTCGCGGCCAACCCCTCGATCATGGTCTCGGCTTTCTGAAACGGACCACCGCCCAGCAGAGCGATGAGCGAGGCGCCACTGCCCAGCACCAGGCCTGCCCAGAACAGCCGCCCGGCCGGAAGATTGGGCAGCTTTCCGGCCGCCCAGCCTTCGCGCAGCAGCGCGCCGAGGATGAAAGCGCAATAGTGATGGCGTTGCAGCGCGATGAAGAGCACGCCCGTGGCGACAAGCACGGCGATGCGAACCCGCCCCCGCGAGACCGCGAAGATGGCGTAGAGCAGCAGCGAGCCGATCAGCTCGATCCGCATCGTCCAAAGCACATTGTTGAACTGCGATCCTCCCGTCAGGAAGTTGTCCAGCAGCCCGTCACGCAATGCGGTGAGCAGGGGCGGGATCGGGTCCTGATAGGTCCATTTGAACCACCAGCTCGGTGAGATCGCGTCGAGCCGGCGGACGGCGTCCGGCAGAGCCCGCAGCAGGAGCCAGGCCAGAAGCACGCTTGCGGCCGCCGGCAAGGCGAGACGCAGATAGCGCAGCAAGGCGCTGACCAGGAGCGGCTGGCGGCGGCCGGCGGCGGAGTTGGCAATGACGAAACCGCTCAACACGAAGAAGATCGCGACGGCGAAGGAGCCGCTGAACAGGAACCGGAGAACCACCTCGCCCGGCCGCGTGAGGGTCGTCGCATCAGGATCGGTCGCTGACGGCACGAAGGCGCAGACGAAATGATAGATCACCACGCTGAAAGCCGCGACGCCACGCAGACCGTCGAGCTGATTCAGCCGCGCGTCATGGCTAGAGCAGGATGCGAAAAAATGGGCACCGGTTTTTCGCATTGATCCTGCTCCAACTCTTACATGAGAGACGGATTCAGATTTCAGATGGGATCACTTTGTGACCCCCATCTGAAATCTGAATCCGTCTCTCGGCATCGCGCTGCCTCCTGCGCGGCACCAGAGCGTTTTCGAGCGAAGCGGATACCGGTTCGCGTGAAGAAAACGCGTTAAGACAAGGATCTGGAGCAATTGAGCGATCCAGCTGGATCGGACATTGCTCCAGGCAATACGACATCAAACCTGCTCCAGCGGCATCTGCCAGTTCTGGTCCCTGCCGGCGAATTCACAATATCTGGGATGGTCGAACCGATGCAGCACAAAGGTTTTGACGTGCCAGTGGTCCCGATAGGCGCGCTTTGTCTCGAGACCATGGATCTGCGCGATCTTCATTGCGGCATGAGCATCGTTGAACTCCCGGATGGCAAGAAGCTCGCCGATGAATTCGCAATGCAGTTCGTCATCGTCGCCGACGATATCGTCGAAGTAGAAGATCGGCCGCGGCAGGAAGCGCTGATGGGGCGCGTCACAGATCGCCAGCGCCTTCGTCGTCGATGAGTAATAATCCATGTCGAAGGAGATAAATCCGATCGGCGCGGCCTTCATTGTGTTCAGGAATGTCTGGACGCCCGCCTGCACGTCGTCGATCACCAAGGTCGCATGATCGAGACGGCTCTGAAGCAGGGCGAAATCCATCTTGAACTGGCCTGCGGACCAGATGAACGGCGCATCGCGATAGTCGACGGCAGGCGGCATGCCCTGGCCGGTGTCGAAGCCATAGACACTGATCGTCAGGCCCATGCTGCGACCGATTTCGGTCGCGATCCTTTCCATGGCGATCAGGCCGTTGCCGCCGGCGACGCCAAATTCGATGGCGCTGAACCCATCATAGCCCAGCGCTTTCGCCTGGCGTGCCGCAAGGTAGATGCCATAGGCGAATTGCGGGCGTGGAAAGGCGTCGCAGCGGATCTTTTCCTCCAGAAAGGGCGTCAGCCGCAACAGCCGGCGATAGAGGGCACGCGCGATCCGGGCTGGTCCGTAACGGATCATCGAGGGAACTCCGTGGCGGTCAGGGACGCAAGCGACATGGGTCAGATCCGCGACATCGCTCAGATCCGCTCGGAAGACAGCAGCGCAAGACATCCGATGGCCGGGATGCGCGCCATAACCGGCAGCCGCCCGAGCAGCCCGCTCAAACGGGTGAGATCCTGGGAAGGCAAAGCCCTCAACCAGCGCACGCACAGGCTGTAGACGAGCGCGCCCGAAATCAGCGCCGTGGGAAGCGAAAGCAGGGGATTTGCGATCAATCTCACGCAGAGATGAGCAGCAACAGCGCAGCACGCGGCGGCGAGGAAGATCTTTGCGATGGAAAGCAGCGGTATCGGGCAAGCCAGCCGGCGCCAGATGAACCAGGAACCGAACGCCACCATGAAGATATGGATCCCGGCCCGCGCCCAGGCGCCACCCTCGAGCCCGTAGACGGGGATCACGATCGCATAGGCGGCGACGGACAGTATCGCGCCGGCGATGCCGCTGAAAAAAACGAAATCGCTCCGTTCGCGCGCATAGATCATCTGCGAGCCTACGGCGCCGCTGGCACCAAACGCCGCGCCGGCGACGAGAATGCTGGCCGAGGGAATGGCGGCCACAAAGGCGGGGCCATAGACGAGCGGGAGCAGAGCGGGAAGGATTGCAGCCAGGCCAAGGCAGATCGGGAACAGCAGGAAGGCCATGACACGCGTCGCCGTCGCATAGCTGCTGTTGAGCTGTTGCAGCGAGTTTTCGGCGATGCGCTCCGAGAAATAGGGCAGAAGCCCTCCCGTCAACAGAAGAGGCCCCTGGGAGGCGAGATTGGAGAAGGTGAGCCCCGCCGTGTAGAGCGCCACCGCCTCGGAGCCGTGATAGCGCGCCAGGAAGAAGATCTCGAGGCGCGACCAGACCATCGCGACGGTGAGCGCGCCGGCCCAGGAGTAGAGGGCGAATTTCAGAACCCGCCCCCGCAGCGCCGGGCCGATCCGGCCATGGAGCAGCTCTCTGCGCAGGATCATCGCGATCGGCAGCAGATTGCCGGCGCAATAGCCCAGCAGCGCCCCGCCGGCTCCGCCCAGGACGGCGCCTGCGGCAACGGCCATGAGCTGCACGACAAGAGAGGACAATGTCAGCCTGGCCGCCTTGTCGAAACGCTGGAAGCCACGCAGCAGGCCGAGCCCGAAACTGCTGACGAGCTGGCTGGTGAAGAGCAGCCCGATCAGCCACCACATCCGCGGCGGCAGCGCTGCACCGGGCTCGTCAATCGCCGTGCCGCCGCGCCAGACGAAGACGGCCAGGCCCAGCGCCGCCAGGATCAGGCAGGGACGCAGGAGAAAGGCCGCCAGCCCCCATGCCGCATGGTCGTCACCCCGAGCAGTCAGCTCCGGCAGATAGCGGGTCAGGGACTGATAGATGCCGAAATCGGCAAACGTCACGGCGAGCGTCGCAATCCACAAGGCATAGGCGACCGTGCCTGCCTCAGAGGGTCCGAGCAGCCGTGAGACGAGCACCATGCTGAGCAGGCTGCTCAGGGCCGTGCCGATGCCCGCCACAGTGCTGAACAGGGAGTTGCGCGCGAAGCGGTCCGACATACGCGCCTACTTTCTCGGGCCGGTATCGAGCGACATCTCGCCCGTGGCGCAGGCAGGGCTCGATGTTTCGATCGCAGTTCCCTGCCAGCCGAGCGCCCGGCGATAGACCTGCACCGTTTCCTCCGCCACCCGGCTGACGTCGAGCCAGGCGAGATTCTCGCCCGCGGCCTTGCGCCAGCGCGCCAGAAGATCGGGGGAGGACAACAGGGTCGACAGGGCCTCGGCCAATGCGGATGGATCGCCCGGCGGCACCAGGAGGCCGGCACGCCCCTCCTCCAGAACCTCCGGGATGCCGCCGACATTGCTGCCGACCACCGCGCAGCCCGCCTCGCGGGCTTCCGCGATCACCAGCCCGAAGGGTTCGCTGCGCGAGGCCAGCACGAAGATGTCGGCGCCCGAAAAATAGGGCCGCGGATCCGCGATGAAGCCAGCAAAATTGATACGCTCGGCAAGGCCGCTGTCCTGCGCCCGCTCTTCGAACACCGCGCGGTCGGGACCGTCTCCGACGATGTAGAGCGCTGCCCCGGGATAATGCGGCGCCAGCAGGACAAAGGCGTCAATCAGGTCGGAGATTCCCTTGCGGGCATAAAGCCCGGCAACCGTGAGAATGGCGGGATGCGCCAATCCGGCCTCCGCCATCGCGGCCTTGCGCGGGCGGCGCGGCGAGTTCAACGGCCCGTTGCGCACCACATCGATCTTGTCCGCCGGAATGCCCCGGACGGCCATCTGCGCCGCCACAGCTGCGCTCACCGCGATGACGCGGTCGCCCGCCCCCATCATGATGGCGCTGCGCTGCCATTCATTGTGAACCGTGGTGATGAGCCGCCACCGGCTCCGGCCCCGAACAAGGCGGCCGAGGAGTGCTCCGGTCATCATATGGGCGTGCACGACGTCGGGGCGCCAGCGGCGCAGGAGCCGATGCAGGCTCCAGGCGGCGCGTGGCAGGGTCCAGACGGCCCGCCAGTTCTGCGGCAGCAGGATGTGCTCGACGCCATATCGTTCGAGAAGCTCGACATAGGAGCCGCCGGCGCTGGCAAAGGCGACGTCGTGCCCGGCGCTCGCCTGGCTGCACGCGATGTCGACGGCGACATTCATGATGCCGTTGCCGATCTCGTGGCAGTGATTGGCAAGGTGCAGGATCCTCATGGCCCGCCCCCGAGAGCCATGCCGGGGGCGCGATCGATCGAGGTTTCTCGCCTGAAGCGACGCCGAAGCGCCGCCCCGCGGAATCTGAGCGCCCGGGCCGTGTGCGCAGCCTCGATCACGAGGAGACCGGCCCATCCCAGCCGGGGGAAGGCGCGCCTCACCGCGCCCTCGCGCCAGAGGCTGTCGCGGATGCGGGCCAGCGGCCCGATCGCCCCGGCCTGCGCGAACTGCGCGACATGGTCGCTGCGTCCGAAGTCGCGCGAGCGGTCGTTCAGGCTGAGCGCGGCGACGGCGGCGCGATCCGGCCAGACGACGGCACGCTTGAAGCGACGCCAGCCCAGCGCCGCCCGGCCCGCGACATGCGGCAGCGCCATCTCATCCAGCGCGTCGATATAGGCCAGCGCGCCGGCAAACAGGCCCGGCCCATCGGGAGCGATCCGCGCTTGCCAGCCTTCGACCTCCAGATTCGAGCGGAGGTCGCCACCAGCCTTGCTGCCTTCAAAGACGCGCGCGCTCGGCAGGTCCGGCTCGAGAGCGGCTTCGATCAGATGCCAGAAGCGCAGGCCCGCCGTCGGCGCATGCCAGGGCAGGTAGACGTCGCTTTCGATGCTGAGCCCGCGCGTATGGGCAAAATGCGGTGTCGCGAGGTTCTTGTAGTTGGCGCGCGCGAACTGGAGACAATACCATTTGCGCTCCGGCATGCCCTCGCGAAGCAGGCGCACGGTGCTGCCGTACAGCCCGGTATCGCAAAGGATGACGCGGCCTCGCCCTTGCGTCCTGCTGGCGAGATGGTCGCGAAAGCTCGCATCCTGGCTGGCGACCGCCTGCCTCAACGCCATCGCCCCGTCATCTGTCGCGGCAAGCAGGCTGCGGAAGCGCTCGCCTTCGAAGGCTGCGTCCCATTCCAGGGACAGGGCGATATCACCGCGCTGGGTCAGGGCGACGGCAACCTCCCTCATCGGGCGTCCCGCGAATTCGCGGCCGAGTTCCGACAGCAATCCGTCGCCGGGCCGTTCGATGGCCGTTCGTGCCGCAATCAGCCGCGAAATCATCAGATTGTCATGCGCCATGGCGGCCGGCAGGCCGGTCCGGGCCAGGAAACGCTCATAGAGCCTCTGAAGCCGCAATCCACCGCGCGCGCAAAACAGCAACGTCGTGTCGTCGGCGTCGGCGAAGAAGCGCTGGAACAGCCAGAGCCGCAGGCAGAATTCGGCCAGGATCGGTCCCAGCGCCTCGTAGCCGAAGGCTTGCCGCTCCGCGGAAGCGAGATCGCCGCTGCCGATCGCGGTCATGCGCTCTTGCTTTCAAGCGCCTCGGACAGGCCTGGCGGGTGCATGATCGCCTGAAGTCGGCCGAGAAGGGCGTCGAATTTCCGCCGCGCCCGGACATAACGTGGCCGCACGACCCGCCAGGGCCGCAATTTCGCGGCGCGCGCCATGGCGATATCGGCGACCGGATCATCGCCGATATGGAGCATCTGTCCAGGCTCGAGGCCCTCTTGCCTCAGGACTGCATGAAACAAGGCGCCCGAGCGCTTGGTCGCGTCATGGTCTGCGCTGGTGTGCACGGCATCGATCGGATGGTCGGGCGCGAGTTGACCGAGCAACTGCGAGATGGTCGCGGCTGTGTGATAGGTGTCGCTTATCGCGATGATGCGGCAGCCTGTCCGCGCGCGCTGCGCCTTCAGCCAGTCGAACAGGGCCGTGTGCGGCGTCAGCTGCACCCGCTCCACGGCGAGCTCCGCCTCATGCAGAATGGTGCCGCCGGCCTTGTCGAGCGCGAGCAGGCGCGCCGTTGCGTCGATGACGTCCTGGAACCTGATGTCGCCGTTGGGGCGCCCCATGGCCTGGGCCGCATAGGCCTCGCGCTGCACCTCCATGCGGATGCGCCATATCGTCCCCGGAGCCCTAGCGATTCCGCGCTCCGCAGCCAGCCGCGACGATGAAAGAGCGGCGATATCGCGGAGTCTGCGAAACTGGGAACGGTGGTCGCGATGCAGAAGCGTGTCGAAGACGTCGCAGGATAACACCGTGTCTGGGGTGGGCTCCGAGGGAAACATCCGCATCCAATCCACGCACGAGACATGTCACCTCAAGACTGAAACGACCGCTTTACAGGTCGCGGACTTGAGGCCGGCAGTTGATCAGGCAGCCTCTCCATACAAAAACTGTGCCATCGCCTTGCGCGAAAATTCCAGAGCATGACGTAGCGTCGGAAAAGAATTGGCGCGCGACTGTGAGCGATTTTGCCTGGCGGCACGGAACTTGCGAACCAGTGTCTCCAAGACGTGGCCTCGCTCGGCCGCGCCGAAAGCTGTCAGCAAACGAGGTCGATCCAGCGTCGCGTTTCGCAGAGCGCGTCGCGATGGCGGCCAGGGAGCCGTGACGCAAGCGATGTCGTTCGAATGGATCGGAGCAGCCACCCTTGTCGCAGGCATCGTCTGCCTGTTCGACGGGCGTCGTTTCGCCATCATCGCGCTGGTGCTTTCGACCCTTCTGGGCGCCGCAACGGCGTCGGTGCTGACGTTCCTGGGTTCGGCGAACCTGCCGCCTTCCCATCTCCTGTTCGGCTTCGTCGTGCTGATTGCCGCGCGGCGCCGCTTCCTGGGTCGCGTGCTTGCGTCATATGCCTGGCCCAACCCAGGCTGGTGGCTGCTGTGCACGCTGATCTACGCACTCATCGTGACGCTGTTCATGCCACGCATTCTGGCCGGCTGGACCGACGTCTTCACCATCGCACGCACCGATAGCGGCGAGAGCGGGCTGCTGCTCACGCCGCTCGGCCCGGTCAGCGGCAATGTCACCCAGACCGTTTATTTCATCGGCGACGTCGTGTGTTTCGGCATCTTCCAGGCCTTCGCCGGCGACCGTGACGGAAAGCGCTGGCTCGCCGGCGCTTTCATCGCCTGCGGCTTCGTCGACATCCTGTTCGCCGCGCTCGATTATCTGACCTACTACACCCAGACGGCGGACTATCTGTTCTTCATGCGCAACGCCACCTATCGCATGCTCGATACGGCGGAGGTGGTCGGCGTCAAGCGGCTGGTCGGTTCCTTTCCGGAAGCCTCGGCCTTCGCCACCGCGACACTGACGCTGTTTGCGTTCTCGTCCACTCTCTGGCTGAACGGCTACCAGCCCCGCACGACAGGCCCCCTCGCCTTGCTGCTGTTGGCCACTCTGATCCTGTCCACCTCCGCGACAGCCTATGTCAGCCTCACGCTCTATCTGGCCATCGTCTACCTCGTGAACGGCTGGGCCGCGCTCTCGGGGCGCCAAGGCAAAACGCGCTACGGCGTCCTGGCACTCGGGCCGATCCTGCTCGGGCTCGGCATCGGCGCGGTTCTGCTCGACGCGAAGCTCAGCTCCGGAATCCAGGATCTCCTGGATCAACTCATCTTTCAGAAGGGCGGCACCGACTCGGCAGCCGAACGCGGCAGCTGGAACAGCCAGGCTTTGGTCAATTTCATCGACAGCTACGGCATCGGTATCGGCATCGGCAGCGCGCGCGCGTCCAATTTCCTGCTCGCGGCGCTGGCAAATATCGGCATCGTCGGCACATTCGCCTATGGCGCGTTCATTCTCGGCTGCCTGCGCGCGCCTTCCTCGGAACGTGACGAGACCTCGCGAACGATCCGCAGCGCAGCCGCCTTCGCCTGCCTGTCGCTGGTCATCAGCGGCAGCCTGGCGGGAACCACGATAGATCTGGGGCTGCTGTTCTTCATCTGTGCCGGCCTGGCAACGTCGTCCACCTCTGTCGGCGTTCCCGCGACGCCCACCGGCGCCCCAATCAGGCGCGCCCACGCGCCGCAAGGGCAAAAGAGCTTCCCGCCGCCAGCTTTCAACGGCGGGTCCAAGGCGATGCCGTTATGAGAAAGCGACATCATTGCAGGATGGTCCGGCCGTGACGCGCGACAGCAGAGACCCTTTGCGCCTCCAGGAACCGACGCGCCGGGGCTATCTCGGCCTGGCCGGCGCGTTCGCACTCGCCCCGATCGAAACCATCGTATCGGGCAATGCGCAGGCCCAGGCCGTGGCGGAGCCGAGCCTGCAATTGCTCTCCCCCGGCCCGACGGGAATCGCGACTTATAACCAGGTCGCGGGTCCAAAGGCCTATACCCATCGCATCGACGATGCCGCGATGGGTGTCGATGCAGCCCCGACGGCCTTTTCCGGCGTGGTGCGCGGGTTGCGCAGCGTGGCTATCGTCATTGCCGGGCGCTGGGTCGTGGTCACACCAGAGAGCGACGGCCGGTTCAGCGCCATCATCGACCTGTCGGCCGCATCGGCAGGGCCCCTTGTCGTCGACGTTTACGGCTGGGACACCCCGCCCGACTCGAACCGGTACAAGGTCGCTCTCAATCTACGCGTTCATCTGTTCGTACAGGGCGGGACGAATGCAACCCCGCCCGTGGAAAGGGCAGCCGGCCATATCGCCCATGCCCGCAGGCTCATCTGGGAAGACCGCTTCGAGCAGCTCTCGCCACAGATCTGGCATGCAGGCCCCAAACCCGACGGGCAGGAATATGGTGCCGCGGCGCTGCTCGGCTATGCCTCGCCGGAGGCCAACCCCTATGCCGTGAGGGGCGGTTTTCTGCGCATCCGCGCCTCCTATCTGCCAGACCGCCGGGATCCGGCGGGCTATGGCCGGCAATGGGTCACAGGGCATCTCTCGACGGGCTTTCCCGACGGATCGAGCAGCGGCGCCTTCCGCAAGGGGTATTTCGAAGCGCGCATGATGCTGCCGGCCGGGCCGGGATGCTGGCCCTCCTTCTGGCTGCTCGACCAGCATGGCATCCTCCACAGCAAGGCCGAGGGCGCGGTCGAGGTCGACGTGATCGAAGGCTACGGTCACTCGACGACATCCTATGTCGCCACCGAACATGATTGGCCGCCGCCATCGGCAAACGGGGCCGGCTATCGGCGCTTGCAGAAGAACATCACCGACCTGCCCGATTATTCGCTCGCCTTTCACGACTACGGCGTCGAGATCACCGATAGCGAGATGATCTTCTGTTTCGACGGAGTCGAAAAGTTTCGCGCCGAACTGTATCGCCAGCAGACTGTCTCACCCTTCTTCATGATGCTGACCTTGGCGATGAGCCATGACTGGCCGATCACCGTGCCGCCCTCGACCTATTACGATCTCTGGATCGACCACGTCAGGGTCTATGAGTGAGGCCTTTGGAAAAGGCCCTTGGAATGAGGTCCTGGGAATAAGGCCCTTGGCGGGCGAGACCCTGGCCGGCTAATCCGGACGGCGCGCTAGAGCATTGTCTTCACGCGAACCGGTGTCCACTTCGCCCGAAAATGCTCTATTTTCGCGCGGTGATGTAGGCGTAGCTCGCAAACATTCGCCAGTCGCGCCGCTCGATCAGTCGGTCGAAGGCCTTGGCGAGGTGACGAAGAACCGGGATTGCCGGGAAATAGGGCGTTCCAAAGAACGGGACGACGCAGACGTCGCGAAAGCCGATCTCATGCAGCATCGGCGCCAGCGCCTCTTCGCTTGCCCGGCAGGCATCGTAGAAGGCCGGGAATTTCGGGATCTCGTCGGGATTGCGCGTGCTGTCGATAAGCCGCAGGACGCGGCTGGCAAGCGCCTCCGGAATCAGCCGGTTGATGACGAAAGGCGGCGAGTACAGCGTCGGCACGAAGGCAAAGCCCACCCCGCCGGAGCCCAGCATCTGATAGACGTTCGACCACGCCTTTCGGGCGTCACTGACATGCTCGAACACCATGCGCGAGAAGATCAGGTCGAACGGTCCCGGCTGCACCGCGAGCTTGCCGAGGTCGGCGGTAATATCAAGAACGAGACGGTCGAACTCGCCGGGAGCGTGCTGAAGTTCGCGCGCGTCCAGGTCGTTGACGGTCAGCTTGAAGCCGAGTTCGCGAGCCTCCCCAACCGAGAAGAATGGGTGGCGTCCGCCGCCGATCTCGAGAACCGTCCGCGCCGGCATCGCTTCAATGATGCGCCGCAGCGTCGGCTTGAGCGCGGTCCAGGAATTCTCGGAGCGGCGGACAATCTGATCTTCGCCGACCAAGGCACGAAGCTGGTTCGCCGGCGCCGCTGCGGAGGCGACCATGGTGTTGATCTCAAGGCTCGCGGGGCTGATCACTGTCTTTACTCACTGTTGCGGAGGGCCACCGCCCGCGGTTGATCGGAGTTCAGAGACGCCGTCTTGCGACGGCCGTTCAGTCGATACGATCCCGGCCAGCGCCGGCTCCAGAAGAATGCGGGAGCCGGTCTTTCGCAGGAATTCCGCTCCCAATTTTTGACGGGAGCCGTTCAGCGAACGGCTCTCAGACAAGCACGATCGCCTCCTTGGGCGTATCCTGATGGCGTCGCGCGCCGGCCTGCGTAAGCGCGGCCGCGTCGATGATGCCGGCGAGATGAGCGCGCATCTTCGTATCGAAGACACGAGACGAAAAATTGCGGGCATGAGCTGCGATCTGTGCCGGCTTTAGCGTGAGCCGCTCAAGCCGCTCCACCGCATCTATGATCGCCGCGACGCTCTGTTCCTCAAAGAATACGCCGGTGACGCCGTCCAAGACGGTCTCGGTCGCTCCGCCGCGCCCGAAGGCGATGACGGGCCGGCCGCTGGCCATGGCCTCGACCGGCACGATGCCGAAATCCTCCTCCCCCGGGAAGACCAATGCGCGGCAGCGCGCATAATGATGCCTGAGCACGGCGAAAGGCTGCGGGCCGAGAATGGAAATATTGGGCTTGGCGATCTTGTGCAGTTCCGCCAGGCCTTCGCCGCCACCGATGACGACGAGCTTGCGACCGGTCTCGTTGAAAGCCTGAACGGCGAGATCGGCGCGCTTGTAGCCGACCAGTTCGCCGACCATCAGGTAGTAGTCCCCGACCTCGTCGTCGCCCAAGACCTCGAACGCGTCGACATCGACAGGCGGGTAGATCACATGCGACCCGCGCCGATAATAGCGCTGCAGCCGGGCGGCCACCGTCTCGGAGTTGGCGATGTAGTGATCGACGCGGTTGGCCGAGAGCGCGTCCCAGCTTCGGATATAATGCGCCAGTAACGGCATGACGGCGCGCGTGAAGAAGCCCGAGCGCCTGCGGTATTCGTGGAACATGTTCCAGATGTAGCGCATGGGCGAATGACAATAGCAGATGTGGATCGAGCCCGGCGGAGGAATGATGCCCTTGGCCGGGCCGGATTCGCTGCTGATGATCAGGTCGTATCCGCGCAAATCCAGCTGCTCCAATGCCAGGGGCATCAGCGGCAGGTATTTTTGGTAGAAGCGCCGTGCGCGCGGCAGGCCGTTGATGAAGCTGGTCTGGATGCGGTGACGCCTGATCTCCGGCGAGATCGCCTCAGGCACCAGGACATGCGTGAAGATATCGGCGTCGGGATAGATCCGGCACAAAGCTTCGATCACCTTCTCGCCGCCGCGCATGCCGACGAGCCAATAATGGACGATCGCCACCTTCATCGTTCGACGCGCCTCCGATAGGGTCGTGACCCGGTCGACCTGTCGGTGCGACGACGCATCGCCTAGCTCCCGTGCTCGTTGAGCACGACGCCGGCAATGGATGCATTGGCGCATTTGAGCGCGCCGATCATGCCGGCAGCGTCGGGTTGGCTGGTGCGTCCGGCCGCCATGACGATGATGTAGCAGTCGATCATGGAGCCGATGGCCCAGGCATCGGGAAGGCTCTGAAAATCCGGCAGATCGAAAACCACGCGGCTATAATGCTGACGCAGACGCTTGAAGATCTCCTTGCTGGCCGGTGTCTCGAAAAGATCGCTGAAATTGACGGCTTCGAAGTCGTGGCCGATCGGCATGAAAGACAGAAACGGCGCATGCGTCGGCGAGATCGCGCTGCCGAACGCTTCCCCTGCGAAGGCCTGCACGAAGCCGCTGGTCGAGCGTGTCTTCAGATGCGCCGAGAGACGCTGCGTCAGCGTTGCATTGCGCGGATTGGCATCGACCAGCAGCGTCTTGTGCCCGGCGGCGGCGAACGCCATCGCCATGCCATAGGCCGCGACGCTCTTGCCTTCGCCGGCATGACAGGAGGTCACGCCGATGCACTGGACGCTCGGCTGCCCCCCCGTCATTTCGAAGGCCGTCCTGATCGAGCGCAGGTCGCTGGCGGCGGGGACCAAAGGCGACGACGCCATCAGATTGAAGCCCCACTGGTCGAGCCCCGCAAGCTGCGCGCCACGACGCTTCACAGTCACGCTCCGCAGCGAACCGATGTATTCTACGCCCAATTCGCGCTCGATATGGGATCGGCGGCGCACGATCTTGCGGCGCTGGCTGCGCAGCACGGCGAACATGACGCCCCCAAACAGCCCGAGCATGCATGCGAAAGCCAGGATCAGGGAGGTCCTCGGGGCAGAGGCGCCGGTGGGCGCCAAGGCCGCCGATATCACCCGCGCATCAGCGGCCGGAAAGGCCTTG
Source organism: Allobosea sp. OK403 (assembly GCF_900113835.1). Classification (GTDB taxonomy): domain Bacteria; phylum Pseudomonadota; class Alphaproteobacteria; order Rhizobiales; family Beijerinckiaceae; genus Allobosea. The sequence goes on from NZ_FOQV01000010.1 coordinate 117,551, forward strand.
ATGTCGATCTTGCCGGTGGCGATCGCCTCGGAAGCGACCAGGCCGTCCAGCCCCAGCTCCTTGATCGGGCGTTCGAACTGGCTGCTGCGTTGCGCATTGTCGATCCGCGCCGCGATCTGACGGCTGAGATAGGCGGCGGTGACGGCGTTGGCGAGCCTGGCGGCCTTGTCGGCATCGGTCGATTGAAACGAGATCTGGAGGACATAGGACTGGCCCAACCGCCTGACATCGAGCTGCTGGTCGAAGGCATTGAGCACCCCCGCATAGGATCCGCTGCGCGGCTCCTTTTCGGAGGAGATCAGCCCGCGCAGCGCGGCCTTGAGCGAGGAGCGTGGGCCGGAGAATTCACTGTCCTGCTCGAGCTTGTGCGCATCGATGACAGGCCGTGAAACCTGCTCGGATTTCAGCAGCTGAATCTGGCTTTCGAGCTGCGCCGTGTCGATCGAGTATTCCCGTTCCGGCGCCTGCCGAAACATGTCGCCCCGGCGCGGATCGAACAGAACGCGCGCGCTTGCGACATAGACGGGCTGCGTCATCAGGATGACCGTCGTTGCGACGGCCAGAGACAGTCCGACGCAGATCGCCACACCCCGCCAATGCTCGCGCAAGGCAGCGGCAAGCTCGAGGTCGCGCACAACCGGCGCAACGGCCCGCGAGCGCGCTTCAATCAATCCGTCAGCTGCGCCGAAATGCAGCATGATCAGATCGCCCGAGCGTCAGGCGGGCAATGAACCCGCTCGTTGCAACCCAGATCACAGGCCAGACGGCCTCGGCCCAGCCCCACGCACATTTATCGGCTCCCATGCTGGAAAAGGACGGCGGGAACCGTACGGATGAGGATCTTCGCATCGAGCAGAAGGCCCCACTCGTTGGCATAGCGGCTGTCGAGGGAGATCCGCTGCGCGTAACTGCAATCGCTACGTCCACTGATCTGCCAGAGCCCCGTCAAACCCGGTTGAACGGAAAAGCAATGCGAGAAACTCTCGCCGTAACGTGCGATTTCGTCAGGAACGATCGGTCTGGGCCCGACAAAGCTCATCTGACCCAGCAGAATATTGAAAACCTGCGGCAGCTCATCGAGGCTGGTCTTGCGCAGAAGACCGCCGATCCGGGTTATCCGCGGATCATGCGTCAGCTTCTGATTCTCGCGCCATTCGCGCGCGGCGCTCGGATTCTGTTCGAGATGCTCTTTCAGCGCCCTGTCGGAATCCATGTTCATCGAGCGAAATTTGAAACAGACGAACTGTCGCCCACCGCGACCAACGCGCACTTGCCGAAACAAGACCGGGCCACCATCAGCGTAGTGGATCATCGCAGCGATGAGCAGCAGCAGCGGAAACAACAGAAAAATCAACGTCAGCGCCGCGGAAAAATCGATGCTCGCTTTAGTTGTATGCTTGAAGAGACTCGCGATTCGCGCCAATATACGATCGCCAAAAGCAACCGGCAGCGAAAGGGCGTGAGACTTGGTCAACTTACTCATGGCGATACGCGACCCTCGCGAGAAGCTAATCCCTAATTTTGTATTAATGTATCTAACGGCTTCTACAAGCACTTTTTGTGCACCGCACAAAATTTGATCTCAAATGCAACGCCTTGCCCGCTAAATCATCATTGTATTTGCCTTACGCTTGGTCGTGCTCATCGATTGCACAAGGGGCGCCTAGAGAATGCCCATCGATATTAATCGCACACCGGAATTGTCTTTGAGTCTGGTTACAGATGAAAATATTCAAGCAACAACCCCGGCAATTCAACGAAACTATGCGAAAAACAACACATACAACGATCGAGTTTTACGATAAATAATACTATATTGCGCCTTATTCAAAATATACGTTCTGCTTTCGGCCATAATACGAAATAATTCGCGCTCATAGCGCCGCTTAATCTTCAAATTATAGGGATAATTTTAGATTACGCGGCCGCATCTTGGGGGATGCAGTGAAGCATTGTCTCGACGGATGCTTCAGTTGGTTCAGGAGCCTGCTGGACCATCCTTCGAGACACTCTTCCCTGAGGAATGGCTCCTCAAGATGAGGGCTCGCCTGATCAAGCGGGCTCTATAGCCTCTCAGCGCTTCTCTGAACCGCGGAAATGCTCTACTTCCTTGTTTTATCGCGTTGTCTTCACGCGAACCGGCGGCCACTTCGCTCGAAAACGCTCTGGAGCGGTTTCCGATCCGATTGGATCGTTCAACAGCTCCAGCTCTTTGTCTTGACGCGTTTTCTTCACGCGAACCGGCGGCCACTTCGCTCGAAAACGCTTTGAGCAGGAGTGCGGCGGGATCCTGTGCGACTACCGCGGCCTTCGCGGCCCGTTGAATACGCAACGGCGGCCAACCCCGTCAGGATCGACGAAGATTTTGCCGCCGCACACCGCTTGAAGTCCAGACGCCGATCAATTCGACGGCCGTATGGCGAGCTCCGGCTTCGCCGAATCGGCCGCGGCGACTTCGCTACTCTGACGAAGCATTGCCAGCGGTGCGCGCTCGATCTTGACGATATCGCCAGGGCGCACCGGGGCGGTTTGATCGACGGCGATCTCGCGGATCAGCCCGTCCTGCCGGCGAACGATGCTGTAGCTGAGCTTGGCGCTTTCGGACGCCTGCTGGGATTGAAGCCTGGGCGCCAAGACGCGTGAATCATAAAGCAGCATGCGCTGCGAATTGACCCGATCCGTTGCCTGCTGCAGGCTCACCTGGGTTTCGCGCAGCTCCTTGTTCAGATCGGCCTCGCGCTGATTTTTCAGGTCGGCCAGATTGCGTTCGGTGCGGCTGATGTCCTGCTTCGTGCGCGCTATGGCCAGAACGAGGTCAAGCCCCTGGCTTTCGATCTGCGCCAGGTTCTGTTCAACGGCGAGCTGGCGCGGGTTGACGGCCAGCCCCTTGCTCACAAGCGCGTTGATATTGTCGAGCTCCTTGCGAACGAGATCATATTGCTTCTGTTGCGTAACCGTTTTCGCGCCGAGCGTTTTGAGCTCGCCTTCGAGCAGCGCCTTGGCCTGGAGCAGCAAATCCCGCTGAGAATTGATCGCGAGCTGTCGAGAGGCGAACAGCATGGCCTCTTCCTCCATGCCTTGCCGGGCTGAACCGGCATCGGGATGGCGCACGACCTCGTCGGAGAACGATATCTTATCGGACTTCCGCAGCTCCGAGAGCAGCCGGTCGCGTTTCAGCAGCAAGGCGAGCCGCTGCGCTTCCATGAACCTGATCTCGCTTTCGGCGAGGATCGCCTCTCGCTCAAACCGCGACGCGTTGCTGTCGGAACGGAAGAACCCACCTGCGATGCTGATGGCCTGGATGACGCTGAGACCGGGCCGGTAGGCGTACTCGCCAGGCTTCTCGACCGTGCCGAGGATATAAAACGGGCGATACTGAGCGATTTCGACGGCCGCGTTCGGAGATCGGATCAAGCCGGCAACCGCCTTCAGCCGTTCGGCGATCATCGCCGCGATCTCAACCGTGGTCGCATTCTCCGCGCGGATCGCGCCGATGATCGGCATGGACAGAATCCCGACCGAGTTGATGGTGAATTCCCCGTTCAGGGCGGCCCATTCGAAGGTGTCGCCTGAGACCGGGCGCCACTCGGACACCTTGATGCGCAATCTGTCGTCGGGACCGAGCCGGTAGTCGAGGTCGTCTGCCGACGCACGGGACAGCGCCAGCACCGACAAAAGCAACGGCAGCAACAGTCGCGCGCACAGCCTCAGACAAGAAGCCGCCGAGATGATCGAAACGCTCGATGTCGGCATCGGCACACCAGGACCAGCCATTCACAACGCCTCCACACGCCCGCCGAAGGTGTCAAAGCAAATTCGCGGCCAAGCAGGGGCGCCGGGTCACGATTGATTAACCTTGATGCGCTAGACGATCGAGAGTTTGGCGGCGAACTAGTTGTTTTCACGAATCGGCGACATCTACTTTCGCCGAACCGAGCGCCGGCCGGCCCCAACGTGTTGGATGGCGCAGCCATCTGCGAATACTGACGCTCTTCGATAGAATTCTGCATCGGCTAAGAGACGGCGGATTGGTCGCCGCCTGAATAAATCTTCTTTTCCGTCATCGAGGTCGCCGCTATGATTGACGTAATACCTGCAGGCACGGACTCGCGAGGCACGTTGATGATTATCGTTCTGGCGGTCGTCGCATTGGCAGCGGGACTCCTGGCGACGGTCGTGATCTGGCCATATGGACCGATCCTGGCTGTTTTGGCAGCTCCACTGGCGGCAAGTGCTGTCGTTTTGATCACCGCCCTGGCCCTGGCCGCCTTTTCGGCCCCCAGGTCTTCTGCCTCCAAGTCCGGCAAGGATGCGCGGCCTGCGAGTGTCCTGCTCGAGGCGCTCAGCCGGCTGATGACGCGCTAGAGCCGTTTCCGATCTGATTGGATCGTTCAACAGCTCCAGTTCTTTGTTTCAACGCGTTTTCCTTACGCAAACCGGTATCCACTTCGCTCGAAAACGCTTTAGGTGGAATTTCCGATCCGATGGGAGCGTCGCATTGCTCCCTGCTGTGGTTCCAACGGGTTTTCTTCACGCGAACCGCGTGTCGACGGCGCTCTCAGAGACAGCGCAAGGCGCCCCTCTTGTCCGGCTAATCTTGCACCGACCTCGTTAGACCCTTTCGAAGGGTGCGGTTTCGCGGGCTCATGTCGCCGCCGTCATCGAGCGCGTGCCAGTGTCTGGCACCAGCTTTGCTTAACGCTTTATGAAAGGCTCTTGCGACGTCACGAGCTGGAAGCTTCGCCGCTTTGGGCGCGGGGGCCATGGAGCCCGATGAGCAACTCTCTCACACGGTTTTCACGACCTTTCGCTTCACGCGGCTATCGGCCAGTCCTTCCGGCCAGATTGGCGGCGACCGGTGAGGCGGCAAAGCACCTGCTGTCATTTTGGAGAGAACAAGCGATGGCGATGATCGGACGGTTTCGGTCGGCGCGGCGCGACAATGAAACGGACACGGCCAGGATCGACGCCGTCACGCTGGAATTGCGCAAAGCGCTTCGCTCCATCGAGATGGAATGCGCGGGCTTGAGCAAGCGGGTGCAGGAGGCGTCCAGTCGCGCTGCATGTCTGATGGGAAACGAGGACGGCATCTATAGCGAACGCGAGCCTGCCGACGAGGCGCTGCTCGTCGAGGCGGAGCGCGAGATGATGCAAGCCTATCGTCGGCTCGCCGCGCTCACGGCCCAGCAGACCATCTTCGCGCGCGTTCTCGACACGATGACTGCGGACCTCGCTTTGGCCGCGCAAGATGGCCAGTCGCAGGGTACCCCGACATCGACCGGGAGATGAACGAGCGGCTGCCAGAGCGTTTTCGAGCGAAGTGGACACCGGTTCGCGTGAAGACAACCCGTTAAAACAAGAAGTTGGAGCATTTCCGCGCTTCGGAGAAACGCGGCAATGCGCAAATATCCTTCTGCACTGCCATGGCATCGGGGTTGCTCACCCGCGGCATCGTATCGCCATTTTCGAGCCCCCGCCTCGGCCGCATCCTTGCCTCGGCTGCATGAGGGCGCTTGAAGCGAGCCAGATGCTGACCGTCACCTGTGATGACGGTTGGCGGGATGTCGGCGTCGCGGCCTCTGGGGCGCGTCACGTCTAGGGCCATTGCCGCTCTGCCCGGGCTTACGCTCGTCGAGATGGTTCTGCTGCCGCGCCAGCCGGAGTGCTCGCCCAGAATGCGTCTACAGTCGGAAAGCCTTGGATTCAGGCCGCTGCATAAGAGCCCTGCACGGGTGGTGCCTTCAGCTTGTCCTGATAGAGCGCGACCAACGCATCGCACCAGGCATCGGGCGTGGGGGCCAGGGTCCGCCCGCGTTCGAAGCCGCATTCGCTCATGCGCTTGACCGCATCGTCGTCCCCTGCGAGGCGGCGCAGCTGTCTTGCCATGGCGGCGCGATCGCCGGGATCGCAGATCTCTGCACAGCCGAGCTCGCTGACTTCCTCGGCGATAAGGGCATTGCGCGAGACAAGCACGGGAAGACCGCTCATCACAGCCTCCAGCGTGACGAGGCCGAAGGTCTCGCGCCAGCGGGTCGGCACCACGACGACACGAGCCGAAGCCGCCAGTCCGGCGATCTCGGAAGCTGGGCGCCAGCCCATCATCGCGACCTCCGGATAGTCCTGCTTGAGCTCCTCGGCCAAGGGGCCGTCGCCGACGATGCGCAACGTCATGCCGGCATCGCGCGCCGCTGCCGCCAGGACATCGACGCCCTTGTCCTTTTCCAGCCGGCCGACGAAGAGCACCTCATGGTTCCGCTCCGCCAGAACCCGTCGGGAGACCCAGGGCACGACCGGGTTGCGCAGCACGACCGTACTCGTGGGGGCCACGCCGCCTCGATACAAATAAGGCAGCATTCCTTCATGCACGGCGACGACGCTGGCCTGAGTGTTCGCCAGATCGAACGCGGCGCCGCGCACCAGATGCCGGCCGACGCGCCAGAGCTTGTGCGCATAGTGACGGCGGTCGCAGTTCGTCGCGACGCAGCCTGCCGAAAGCGGGGCACGCTCGCAGACGGCGTCCTGAGGATAATGGAATTGGCCGCCATTCGGACAGACCAGAAAATAATCATGTGCAGTCATGCACAGGCGCGCCGCAACCTGCCTGAGCGCAACGAAAACTGAAGGTGACAGCACCTTGTGCCAGTTGTGGAGGTGGTAGACCGTGCCTGGCGTATCGTGAGCCGCAATCCAATCCGCGACGAACCGCATCGCCGGCGGGCTGAAGAGCCCTCTCAACGCGGCCTGGCCACGCCCCCCCTGAAGCAGGCTTTGGGCGCCCAGTGACGCAATCTCGACACCGGGCAGGCCATTCCCGGGCGGTTCGCTGCCATTCAGCACCGTCACCGCGATGCCGCGCTGACTGAGCATGCGTACCGAACGCAGGGCGATACCCGCCGCGCCACCGCTCTCGACCGCGTCGTCGGTGATGACGACCACGCGCTCGATCATGACCACGCCCTGTGGCGCGCAGGCGTCACGACAGGGCCTCGATGCGCTGTGGATTCATGCGCCCGCGCAGACCATCCGCGATTGCCATGATGTTGCCGACGACGCGGCCTCGTCGGTCGATATGGGGTTCGGGCCAGGGCGCGCGCAGGAGATTCATGCCGATATTGCGCCCCATGAGCCAAGCTGCGTGCGGCCAGGCATAGCTGCCCTTGCCGATGAGATAGAGTGGGTTGGCGATCTGGGAGTAGCCAAAGCACAGCCCGGATTGGCGGCCGCTCTTGACACCCAGATGCACACCCATCGCCGCGCCCACGCGGGCGATCGCGCCGAAACGCGCGGCCTGCCGGCTGAAATCGACATCCTCCAGCCAGCCATATCGCGGCAGGTGCTCATCGAACTGCAGGGCGTTTGCGCGAATAGGGGCGGTGCGGAACGCCATATTGCAGCCATAGGCGTTGTAGATCGGCCGTGGAACGGCCTCGACGCGAGGCGAACCGGCAAGAAGCGCATCGGCCTCGGCGAAGCTGTAGCCTGCCCCGGTAATCCCGTCGGCGATGACCTTTCCGGTCGCCCCGACCAGACCCGGATCGCTCTGGAAGGCTGCCACCATCGCCGCCAGATAGCCGGGATGCGGCACGAAATCGTCGTCGAAAAAGCAGATGATGTCGGCGTCGCCGAGATGGCCGAGAATAGCGTTGCGCTGCCGGGTCAGACCGCGCGCGCCCAGAAGGATTTCGAGGCCCGGCATCCCGACGCATTCGGGAGCAAGATCCGAAGCCTGCGGCATCGAAACGATGATGCGGTCGGGCTGCAGGGTCTGCCGGGCGATCACCTCCAGCATTTCGGCGGCTATGGCGGGGCGATTGGCGGTTGCAAGCCCGACCGAGAGGCGCAACGGCTTGCCCATCATCGGACCTCGAACAGGCCGGCGCGGACGCGATCGAGACCTGCCCTCGAAAACGCTCCGGGAACGCCACGTCGACATCCTGGAGGGCTCTCGAGCGCAGTGGAGACCGGTTCGCGTGAAGACAACGCGTTAGAACAAAGAACGAGGGCTGTTGAACGAACCAATGGGATCGGAAACGGCACAAGATCGGCATTCGGCTTCGATGCGCCGGCGGCAGACGCCATGGGCGTCGTGATCGTCCCACTATGCCAACATGGTCGTCGCACGATGGAGCGCCCTCCCGCCGCGGCAGCTATCTGACGCTGCTGTCAATATGCGAAGCACTTGCGCGGACAATCTTCGTCAAAGATAGACCGCCCCATGCGAATGGCTTCGACAGATAGCAAGCAGAAACCATGCCAGGGCGCAGCACATTTCGCCCGCAGAAGACAAATATCGATCCGCATCGCTTTATCGAATACAATGACGATGCATCCGGCTTCATGCGCCAGTCTAATTTCCCCGACGATCGGCAAGCAGCGCGTTCGGCACAGTGATGCGCGTGAGGTGACCTCCCACTGCGTTTCCTCCATGGAGATTTAGAGTATTTTCTTCGCACGGACCGGTGTCCAATTCGCTCGAAATTACTCGAGAGTCCGGCCTTGCGCTCGATGCTTTGAAGAGCAGCCGATCGCGCGACCTGCCGGGCGTCAGTCGCGCGATATGGACTGCCCCGCGAGAAGCGGAGCGTAGGCGGCGAGCCTGCGGGATACGAACTCGGTGAAGAGCCGCACGCGCTTCGTCTTGCGTGCCTCCCCCTGAGTGAGAAGCCAGAGCGTCCCATGCATGGGCAGGCCGGTCCCCGGCACCCTCACCAATAGAGCGTCGGTATCTCCGACGAAGCACGGCAGTTTCGTCATCCCGATCCCTTGCTGCACTGCGACGATCTGCGTCTCGGCGTCGGGGGTCCTGAACGGAACGCCTATGGCGTGAACCTCTCCCGCGCGCGCCCAGACCGGGAGTCCATGATTGTCTATGACGATCCACCGGATGGGATCAGGCGCGCCCGCACGCCACGCGGCCAGTCGATCGCGAGAGATGTAGACGCCGCTGAACAGCTCCGGTCCCTTCAGGCCGTGAAGATTGAGCGGCAGGGTCTTGCGGTCGGTGAGAATGCGGATCGCGACGTCGGCCTCTCGGCTGGTCAGATTCGCCACCTCGCCGGTCGACACGATCTCCATCTCGATGTCGGGATGGAGACGCGCGAAGTCGGCGAGATCCGGCATGAGCAGATGTGTCGCGAGGAATGGTGGCAGCGTCACCCGCAAAAGCCCGCGCGCGCTCTGGTCGCGACCGAAGATGCGCGTCTCCAGCTGGTGCGACGACGCTTCCATCTGCTCCGCGAGTTCGAGGACCTCCTCGCCCGCTGCCGTCAGGCGGTAGCCCGAAGGCAGCCTTTCGAACATATGCGCCCCGAGGCGCTCCTCGAGCTGGGCGATGCGCCGCAGCACGGTCGAGTGGTTCACGCCGAGGCGCTTTGCGGCAGCCCGCACCGAGCCGCCGCGCGCGACGGCGAGAAAATAGCGAACGTCATCCCAGTCGATCATGGTGCAATTTGGCACCGCTGGGTGCCCTCCAGATTCCTAACGCATCGTCCAGCAGTTCGAGCAGCCACCGTAACATAGGTCGATGAGCGCGGCCCAGTTCCCAACGGCGCGACCTTGTCGTCTCGCCCGCCGCCGAACCCCCGCCGGATCGTTTTCGCACCACCGATATGCGTGCCTCCTGACTCAACGCCTGACCTGGGCGGACCCATGTTGGGGGTCGAAGGAGCGCCCCCCAAGACCAAGGCGAAACCCTGGAAGGAACCATGACATGACCAGATTGAATGGAAAGACCGCCGTCATCACGGGCGGCGCTACCGGCATCGGCCTGGCCGCAGCAAAGCGATTCATCGAGGAAGGCGCCTTCGTCTTCATCTATGGCCGCCGGCAGGAAGCACTCGATGCGGCGGTGGCCGAGCTTGGCCCCAATGCCCGCGCGGTGAAGGGCTCGGTCTCGGATGAGGCCGACCTCGACCGACTCTACGCGGCGGTGAAGGCCGAGCGCGGAAGCCTCGACATCGTCTTCGCCAATGCCGGTGCAGGAAGCCCGCTTCCGCTTGGCCAGATCACAGCCGAGCACATTGACGAAGCCTTCGACACCAATGTGAAGGGTACGATCTTCACGGTCCAGAAGGCGTTGCCGCTGATGGGCCCGGGCGGTTCGATCATCCTGACCGGATCGAGCGCCGGCACCACGGGCGCCCCGGGATTCACGGCCTACAGCGCCAGCAAGGCGGCCGTGCGCAACCTCGCGCGGAGCTGGGCGGCGGACCTGAAGGGCACCGGCATCCGGGTCAACGTGCTGTCGCCCGGGGCGACGGCGACCGAGCTCGCGAAGCAGGCGTTGGGCGAGGAGGGCCAGAAGGCCTACGGCGCGATGACTCCGCTCCAGCGCATGGCCGATCCGGCCGAGATCGGAGCGGCGGCAGCCTTTCTGGCCTCGTCGGACAGCAGCTTCATGACCGCCAGCGAGGTCGCCGTCGACGGCGGCCTGGCACAACTCTGACCCCCGCCTGGGGCCGTGCCTGGCCCAAGCACAACGAAGGATAAACATCATGAAAAGACTTGAAGGCAAGATCGCAGTCATCACTGGCGGCAGCAGCGGGATCGGGTTGGCCACGGCCAAACGCTTCGTGGAAGAAGGCGCACACGTCGTGATTACCGGGCGACGCGAGAAAGAGCTGAAAGAAGCCGCCGCCCTCATCAAGGACAACGTTACGACGGTCGTCGGCGACGTGGCGCGCCTGGATGATCTGGACCGGCTCTACGCCGTCGTGAAAGAGAAACATGGTCACATCGACATTCTCTTCGCGAATGCGGGCGCGGGGACAATCGCTCCGCTGGCGGCGGCGACTGAGGCTCATTTCGACCAGACCTTCGACGTGAACGTGAAGGGGCTGTTCTTTACAGTGCAGAAAGCCCTTCCCCTCTTCCGGGACGGCGGTTCGATTATCCTGACCTCGTCGGTCTCGAACGTGATGGGGCTGCCCGGGTTCAGCGCTTACGCCGCGAGCAAGGCGGCTGTGCGCAACTTCGCGCGCGCTTGGACACTGGAGCTGAAGGACCGCAAGATCCGGGTGAATTCGATGAGCCCAGGACCGATCGAGACCCCCGCTTTGGCGACAACGACGGGCCTCACAGCTGAGCAAGCCGAGCAGGCGGCCGCCCAATTTGCCTCGCAGGTCCCCATGGGTCGAAGGGGCCAGCCAGAGGAAATCGCGGCTACCGTCACGTTCCTCGCCTCCGATGAAAGTTCCTACATCACCGGCGTGGATCTCGCGGTCGACGGAGGGCTGGCGCAAGTCTGACCCCCGACATCACGCAAGATCGGAGACACATCATGAGCTACGCAATTATCGGCTTCGGCAATATCGGCAAGGCCCTGGCCAAGGCATTTGCCCGCAAGGGCATCGAAGTATCCGTCGCAACCACGCGCGACCCGGATAGCTTTGCCGCCGATGCGGCCGCGATCGGGCCTACGATCATTCCCAAGACGCTGGCGGACGCGGTCAAGGCGGACATCATCTTCTTGGCTGTTCGTTTCGCGTCGCACCCGGATGTCGCGAAGGCGCTGCCCACCTGGCAGGGCAAGACCATCGTCGATGTGACCAATGCCTACGGCGTGCCTGTCGAGGAACTGGTGGACCAATCCTCCGGCAAGGCCGTGGCGCGAGCGTTCACCAGCGCCCGACTGGTCAAGGGCTTCAACCATCTGGGCGCCGCCGTCCTCAACCAGGACCCGGCCGTGCATGGCGGCAGGAGGGTCGTGTTTCTGACGAGCGACGATGACGGCGCCGCGTCGGAGATCGGCGCGCTTGCGGAGAAGCTGGGCTTCTGGCCGGTCAATCTGGGCGGGCTTTCCGAGGGTGGACTGCTCGTCCAGGCGCGCGGAAACAGCTGGGGTCATCTGATCTTCAAGGACCTGGTCAAGTTCGACTGATGAATGCGACTGCCCACCGGCAGGGCCATGATGCACGGATCGGATCGCGCGCGATCCGATCCGTGCGAAATGGAGAAAATTCCCATGAGCATTGAGAAGAACATCCAGACCGTGAAGGCCTTCTTCGCCGCAATCGGCCGCGGCGACAGGGAGGCTCTGCTGGCGCTAGTCACTGAGGACATCGAGTGGATCATTCCGGGCGAGGACTGGCCGCTGGCCGGCACGCGCCATGGGCACGCCGGGCTGGCGGATTTGCTCGAGACGGCATCCAACTCGATGGAAACCTCCACGGAACCCCGGGAGTTCGTGGCGCAAGGAGACCGGGTCCTCGTCGTCGGCTTCGCCAGGGGAAGGATCAAAGCCACGAACGGGACGTTCGTGGACGATTGGGTCTTCGCCATCACGCTCCGAGACGGCAAGCTGGCGAGCATCCGGGAATACATCGACACGCAGGCCCTGGCCCGGGCCGCGCAGTTGGACGCCTCCGGGCCTGCGTAGCCTCAGCTTCTGCAGCCATCGGCTCGGGGTAAGCGGCGGATCAGCCGCGGATTGCCCCCCTCGCCCACCGCCTGCTCGTCATAGGCCCAACCGCAAAGGAGATTGCGATGTACGACCAATCCAAACTATCCGAGTTGATCCGGTTCGCCGGCATCGATGCGGGCTCCACCGTGATCGACGTGTACCCAGGTGACGGCGACTGGACGCGCCTCTTCTCCGACATCGTCGGACCGAAGGGGCGGATCTACAGCTTCGTGCCGGCGGAAGTCGCCCACTTCAAGAACGATCCGCTCGGCCGCATGTCGACGCTTGCGAAAGAGCCGGGCCGAGAGAACGTCGAAGCCGTCTCGGCGGACCTCATAGCGATGCCAGGGGCCACGCAACCAGCGGATGTCCTGTGGTTGCACCTGTTCTACCACGATCTCCACACCGCGCTGATGCAGGCCAAGGGCGCGACGGCGGCTGACTTCAATCGAGCCGTCTACGAGCGGCTGAAGCCGGGCGGGCGCTACGTCATCGTCGATCACGCCGCCGCTGCAGGCGTGGGCACGAGCGACGCCCAGTCGCTGCATCGGATCGACCCTGCATCCGTTCGCAAGGAAGTGGAGGCGGCCGGCTTCGTGCTGGACGCGGAAAGCACCCTGCTCGCGAACAAGGAGGATCCGCACGCGATCAAGGTGTTCGATCCCTCGATCAAGGGCAAGACCGACCGCTTCGCCTATCGGTTCGTGAAGCCCTGACGGGTCCCGGCGCCACCTTCGTATCGGCCTCCCCAATGGGTGCGAACACGCCCATCGAAGACATCGAGGCACCCTGCTTGCCGGCACGAAGTCGGCTTTGGATGAACTCGAGCATTTCCGCGTTTCTCCGAATCGCGAAAATGCTCTAGCTCCTTGTTTTAACGCGTTTTCTTCACGCGAACCGGTGTCCACTTCACTCGAAAACGCTCTCGTCTTGTGGGCCCAAGCCACGATGGCAGCGGAGGCCGCTGAAGCCTCATAGCGATGCGGCCCGCATCGGCGCGGAGCATGGTGCCGCGATGCCATTCGCGTGCAAAACGCGCTGGTGACATTCTTCCATTGCCACAACACGCCGTCCGCGATGGCAAACCGCTGTGTGGATCGCGTGTCCCCGCCAATGCGGGGATCTTGAGAAGGATTCGACGGCGCCGGATATGAGCAGCGCCTCGACGCCTTCGATGCCATGATACACGTCGCCAGGAGGAGCTTGCTCCTTCGCCGGATCGCTTTCCCTTGAGCATTCTCAAACGGAGTCTTGGAGCCCGATCAATGCGAAAAGCCGGCGCCCCTTTTTTCGCATCCTGCTCAAGGGGGGAGAGCGGTCGGTGAAGCCGGTGATCGGGTGGGGTGCGGTCTCGTGAGATTGTCGTCCCAGGATCCTCACTCCGGGATTTTCACCCCAGGATGTCCGCAACGATCTTGCGCAGCTCTGCGCGGGTGAGGCCGCAGGGCTCGGGCTTCCAGTTCGGATCTGATTTTCGGGGTGCGGACTTGGCCGCGTTCGTCAGGTTGGCCGCGCTCGTCATCTCGGGGCGCTGGCGCCCGGTTGTAGGCTTGGTTTCAGTGGTGTGGTGCATAATCATCCATTCGCGACGCGGCAGAGCCGCGCAGCAGTTACGTTTGGGGGGGAATCGGCGGGCGCAGAAGCGCAGCGGCACGCTGCATCCAGGCAGCGGTCAAACTTCGATGAATACGGGTACAGGCTCGGCGCTTGATCAGCGCATCGGGAGCCGGCCGAACGAATCGTCGCCGAGCCACAAGCTGTAAAGGCACAATGTGGCGAATTCAGGCGCTGGGTCGATCAGCGGCTTTCCCCTTTAGGCGATCGAGCAGTTCAAGCGCCGACAGCCGCGCCATCTGCACTGCGGCGTGGGTCAAGACATCGCGACTATGTGGCTGGTCCGAAATGAAGCCAGAGATTTCGATGGCTCTGTCCTGACAACACGCTCCGTCATTCCGGGCGCAGCCCCCGGGTCCGATCTTTGATCGGCCCAAGGATAAACTCCGCGGAGGCCCGGAATCCATCGTAGAGTGCGTCGCCCTTCGATGGATTCCGGATCAGCGCCGCTTGCGCGGCTTGTCCGGAATGACGGCGCGGGAATATCAAACGATCGGAAGCCTTTGATATCGCTTGCCGAAGCTGGCGGCCATGACGTCTCACCAACGTATGACGCCTCACCAGCGTATCAAGCGCGGGAAGGTGAGCGCGCCCAGGCAGGCCATGATCGCGATGGCGAGCGGGTACCAGGTCGCCAGGAATGGCGCCGCGTCGTCAGGGCAATGCAGGCTGTACGCCACCGCAGCGAGGCCGGCCGAGGCAAGGCCGGCGCAAGCACCGGTGAGACGCCCATTCGTCGGGGCGCCCCGGCGCGCCAGCAGCAGCAGGACGACGAGGGGACACAGCGCATAGAGCGGCACGGCGATGAGGCAGGCGCGCCAATAACGGCCGAAGACCAGCGCGCTCCACTGCGCGACCGGCGCCTGGTTCAGGGTCAGCAGGGCCCAGCCCGTCACCAGCAGCAGCGGAATCGCGAGCATCGGCAGGAGCCGCGCCGCCTTCAGCCCGGGACGCAGGCTCCTCTGGAACAGCACGAGCGCGATGGTCGCGACGCTGGCTCCGAACAAGGCCTTGGCGATGACCGGCAGCGTTATCCAGGCGCGGGCGAGATCGGGCCGCGCACCCAGCGTGATGAGGACAAGCCCGACCGTGACCGCAAGCGCTGCGAGCGCGGCGATCCCGGTCGCGCGCCTCAGCCAACCGGTGTCCACCGGCTGGTGACTCGCGGTCATGAGGGAGATCAGGTCGTTGGTTTGCATGTCTGATCTTGCGGATAAGTTCGGTTCGGGAGGGAATTCGCACCAAGCCGGCGAAAGGTTACGGCGCATGGATCTCGCAGCGGGCTCATGCCGGACGTCTCCCGCGCTTCGACAGGAACTTGGCCATGGCCTGCAAGCCGCGATGGATCGCAACCTTGGCCGCCGTCTCCGTCATTCCCGCGGCGTTCGCTGCCTCGGCCACGCTTGTCCCTTGAATCTTGACCCGGTCGATCAGAGCGCGCGTGCGCTCCGGCAGAGCCTGCATCGCGCGTTCCAGATCGAGCCTGGCATCCGGGGCAGCGCTGTCGGGCGCAGCCAATTGAAACGCCTCCTCGTCGATCGGCAGGTTTGCGGCGTGACGGCCGCTGCGGCGCAGATGGTCGACGAGCTTGTAGCGCGCGATCGCATGCGCCCAGGCCGTCACCGGGCTTGCGGGATCATAGGTGTGGCGCGAGAGATGCAGGGCCAGCAGGGTCTCCTGCAGCACATCCTCGGCCTCGCTCGGCTCGCTGCGGCCGGCGCGCGCCAGCATCTGTCTGAGATAGCCGCGCAGACGCAGGCTGATCGTGTCGAGGAAGAGCCGATAGGCCGCGGCATCGCCGGCCAGTGCAGCCAGGAAGACGGGGCGCAGCTGCGTTTCGAGTTCGACGAGCGACAAGGCTGTGCGCTTTTCCCGGGATGGCGAGGCAAAATCCGGCTTATTCCGTCGCATGCCGTCACAGGGCTCACAAGCCCGTGACCTGGCGATGAACCCCGCTGGTCTACCCTATAGGCTCGCGCCTGCGGGAGGCGCTCTGTCGGCGCGCATGCACAGGAGCCTCGGAGATGAGCGCGAGGGATTTGGCTGCGGGACAGCGTCTTGCCTGGTGCGTGGTGGCGCTTGCCGCCACCTTTGCCCTGACCGGCCCCGCATCGGCACAGAATCCGGCCGATCGCAAAGCTGTCGATTCCTGTCCGGCTGAGGGCGGCTGTCTCGTCGACGGCGGTTCCTACCGCATCATCCTGCCGCCGCAGGCGCCGGCCGGGCAGCGCAGCGGCGCGATCCTGTATTTCCACGGCTATCAGGGCTCGGCCGACGAGACGATCGCCGATCAGGGGCTCGTCGGCGTGGCGCAACGCCTTGGCGTCGCCCTGATCGCGGCGGATGGAATGGGCCGCACCTGGTCCTATCCCGGCTCGCCCGGCCATCACCGCGACGAGTTCGCCTATGTCGGCCGCGTTCTCGACGACGTGGCGCGGCGCTTCCCGGTCGACGCCAGTCGCATCATGGCAAGCGGCTTCTCGCAGGGCGGCTCGATGGTCTGGTATCTGGCCTGCCGGATGCCGGCGCGCTTTGCCGGGTTCGCGCCGATCGCCGGCGCCTTCTGGGAGCCGCTGCCAAGCGGTTGCGCCGGTCCGCGCCCGAACCTGATCCATGTCCATGGCACGAGCGACGCCACCGTGCCGCTGACTGGGCGCAGCCTGCGCTCCGGCTACAAGCAGGGCGATGTCTTCAAGAGCCTGGCGATCCTGGCGCCGGAAGGCTGCACCTCGTCTTGGGCGGCAGATAATTGGGCCGCAGACGCTCGGGTTGCCGACACGCAAGCGCCAGCCGATCCTCCTGAGCTCACCTGCCGGTTGGCGAGCGGCTGCGCCGGCTCGGCGCGGCTCGAGCTCTGCCTGCATACTGGCGGCCACATCGCCGCCGCTGGTTGGGTGGAGCGCGCCTGGAGGCTGATCATGCCACCCGAGGCGCCGCCGGCGAGCGCCGGCGCCAGGCTCACATTTCCGTGAAGATGTAACCGCAGCGCGCGCTGGTGCGATCTCTCCAGCGCAGCCGCAGACACGGCCTGCCGGAGACCCTGCATGCGCCACGCGACGAGTTCACCAGAGCAATTTCCGATCCAGTCGGATCGTTCAATTGCTCCAGATTCTTGTTTTGACGCGTTTTCTTCACGCGAACCGGTGCCCACTTCGCTCGAAAACGCTCTAGACAGCGCCGAGAACACAGCGCCCGCGACCGCAGCCGGCCCCTCCCCGCAAAGGACGAAGCGGCCGCGCGACGAGCGGCTCGACTTCTTTCGCGGGCTGACCATGCTGATCATCTTCGTGGCGCATCTGCCGGAGAACAGCTGGAACGCCTTCATCCCGGCGCGCTTCGGCTTCTCCTCCGGCGCGGAACTCTTCGTCTTCTGTTCCGGCATTGCCAGCGCGCTCGCCTTCGGCAGCGTCTTCGTCCGGCGTGGCTTCTGGCTGGGCACGGCGCGCATCGCCTACCGGATCTGGCAGGTCTATTGGGCGCAGCTCGGCCTCGTGCTGGCGCTGATCGCACTCGCAGGCCTGCTCGACCGCGTCTTCGGCCTGGCCGAGCTCGCCAGGCAATTCCCGCCGCTGCTGAGCGACGCGGAGACCGCGCTCGTCGGCCTGGCCACCCTGACCTGGCAGCCCGACTATCTCGACATCCTGCCGATGTACCTCGTCATCCTGGCGCTGGTGCCGGTCATGATGGCGCTGAGGCGCCTCCACGCCGCCCTGCCCTTCCTGACGGTCGGACTGCTCTACGCGCTGGTCTGGACCGAAGGCCTCAACCTGCCCGGCAACCCCTGGAACGGCGCCGGCTGGTTCCTCAACCCCTTCGCCTGGCAGCTCGTCTTCTTCATCGGCTTCTTCATCGCGATGAAATGGCTGCCGGTGCCGCGGCTCGGCGACAGGCGGTTGATGCTGGCCGCCGCCGGCTTCGTCCTGCTCAGCGTGCCGCTCTCCTTCTGGGGTATCCTGGAGCATTGGCCCACCGCGCAGGCCCTGCGCGATCTGGTCATACCCGATGCCGAGAAGAGCAACCTGCATATCCTGCGCGTGCTGCACTTCCTGGCTCTGGCCTATCTCGTGCTGAGCCTGATCGAACCCTGGCGCCCGCGGCTCGACAGCGGCGCGGGCCATCTCCTGATCCTGATCGGCCGGCAGTCGCTGGCGACCTTCCTCACCAGCGTCGTGCTGGCGCGCCTTGCCGGCACGGCCGCCGACTGGCTGGGGCGCGGTGAGGCCAGCGTCGCGCTGCTCAACCTTGCAGGCTTCGCGCTGATCCTCACGGTTGCCGTCATCGTCGGCTGGTTCAAGAGCCAGCCCTGGGCCGGGCCGGCGCCCAAGCAAGAGCCCAAGCCCGAGCCCAAGTCAGAGCCAGTGCGGCGCGACGAGCCGGCAACAGCCGCAGCCCTGCCAACACGCGTCCGTGAAGCGAGTTGATGTCCGTTTGAACGGCGCGTTGCGAACTTCCCGATGAGCGCTCTTGCCGGGCGCTGCAATGGAGCAGCCTCATGCATCACGATCTTTCCTATCATGATCTTTCGGGCGACCGCGTCACCGTCGCCAACGACGCGGCCCGGCTGGCCTGGAACGACACGCTGGAGGCGCTGCTGGCGCATGCCGCGGCGACGCCCGAGCATCTCGCCCGCACGCTGGACGCCGATTCCGGTTTCGCGCTCGCCCATGCCGCCAAGGGCCTGATGCTGCTCTCGCTGGCGCGGCCCGAGCTGCTCGGCGCGGCACGCGACTGCCTGGCGAAGGCGCAGGCCGCCATGACGCAGCGCCCGGCGACGCGGCGCGAGCGCATGGTCGTCGAGGCGCTGGCGCTCTGGCTCTCAGACGCGCCACGCCAGGCGGCGCAACGCCTGGAGGCCATCCTCGACAGCCATCCGTTCGACGTGCTGGCGCTGAAGCTCTCGCACGGCCTGCGCTTCATGCTCGGCGACCAGGCTGAGATGCTCGCGAGCCTGCGCCGCGTCGTGCCCGGCTTCGCGGAGAGCCATCCGCTGACCGGCTATGTCAATGGCTGCTACGCTTTCGCGCTGGAGGAGCAGGGCTTCTATGCCGAGGCCGAGCGCACTGGGCGCCGCGCGGTCGCCTTGAGCCCGCGCGACGCCTGGGGCCGCCATGCCGTGGCGCATGTGCTGGAGATGACCGGCCGCGCCGATGAAGGCGTCGCCTGGCTCGGCCATAGTCGCAACTGGGCTCATGCCAATAATCTGCGCTTCCATATCGTCTGGCACCTCGCTCTGTTCCGGCTGGAGCGCGGCGAGACCACTGAGGTGCTGCGCCTCTATGACGAGGATATCCGCGGCGAGCAGACCGATGATTACCGCGACATCGCCAACGGCGCCTCGCTGCTGGCCAGGCTCGACTATGCCGGCGTCGATGTCGGCTCGCGCTGGGAGGAGCTCGCGGCCAAGGCCGAAGGCCGCGTCCATGACGGCCGCCTCGTCTTCGCCGACCTGCACTACGCGCTCGCGCTGCTCGGCGCCGGTCGCCATGACGCGGCCGAAGCCATCGCGCGCGGGCTGGTCGAGGATTGCCATAGCCATCGAAGCGGCGAACGGCGCGAAGCCGCCCGCAATGGCGCGCTCGCGGCTTTCGGCCTGATCGCCTTCCATGAGGGCGACTATGCCGAGGCCTCCCGCCTGCTCGGCTGCGCCCGCAGCGGGCTTGTCGCCATCGGCGGCAGCCACGCCCAGCGCGACCTGTTCGAGCAGGCCCATATCGAAAGCCTGATCCGCTCCGGCAATCACGACCGGGCCAGCCACATCCTCAGCGAGCGCCTCGCCCGGCGCGGTGGCTGGAATCTCTACGCCAGCCGCAGGCTGAGCCAGCTGCGCAGCCGCCCGAGCGGGCGCACCGCCGCGCTTGCCGTCGCGGCCACACCGCTTGCCATCGCCCATTGACCCTTTGGACCCCTTGGACCCTCGCGACAGGACCCCATGCCATGACCACTGCCACCATGACCCAGGGCTTTGCCCTGCCTTCGACGCGCACCGTGCTCAACCTCGCTCTCGGCGGCTTTGCCGCGCTTGGCTTCTGGGAGCTGTTCTCGGCCGTGCCAACCGCCTGGTTCGCCGAATATCCGCTGGAACCGCCCGAGCTGGTCAAGTCGCTCTTCGCGCATCAGCTCGGCCTCACCATCTCGACGCCGACGGCCAAGCTGCTGCACTTCACCACCGGCTTCCTGTTCTACCCGCTCGGCTATTACGGGCTGACCCGCTGGGTGAAGAGCTTCGGCATGCCGGCCGATGGCTGGATCTGGGGCGTGATCACCTATTTCATCGCGCTCGGCTTCTTCGCACCCCTCGCCGGCCAGCATTTCCTGCTCAACGACGTGCCGCGCCTCTCCGTCATGAGCCTCATCGGCCACGCGATCTATGGCTACCTCGCGGCCTATGTCTTCGAGGCGCTGGAAGCGCGCAGGGCCTGAGCCCCGGCAGGACAGGGAGAGACGCCATGTTCGACAGGCGACATTTCATTCGACTGCTCGGCCTTGCAGCGGTGCCGTTGGCGACAGCCGGCAGCTGGGCCGATGCCGGACAGCCGGTCAATACGCTGGGCTCAAGCGACGGCGTCGCCATCCGCGGCTATGATCCGGTCGCCTATTTCCGCGATGGCGGCCCGCGGCTCGGCAAGCCGGAATTCTCGGCGCAGCACAGTGGCGCCACCTGGCGCTTCGCCAGCGCCGAGCACAAGGCACTGTTCGAAGCCAATCCCGAAAGGTATCTGCCGGCCTATGGCGGTTTTTGCGCCTACGGCACCTCGCGGGGCTATCTCGTCAAGATCGAGCCCGAGGCCTGGTCGATCGTGAATGGCCGGCTCTACCTCAACTACGACCTCGGCGTCCGGAAGACCTGGCTGGCAAAAACCCAGAGCTACATCGCCCGGGCCGACGCCAACTGGCCGAAGCCGGAGCAGGACGCAAAAAACTGAGAACCGGCTTTTCGCATCGAACCTGCTCTCATTCTTTGATGAGAGCAGGGTTTAGATTTGCAAGGCTCCAAGCGTCCGGGCGACCTCAGGGCCATTTGTCATTCCGAAACAACTGCCGCCGCATAGTCGCGGCAACCGCCGATCTCCCGACAGCCGATTCCGGGAGGTGGTGTTGGGCTGCATCCGGAGATTTCGCGTTGGAGACGACCCTCTATTTGCCGGTCAAACGCTTCCTTGAAAACCTCGGCTATGCCGTGAAGGGCGAGATCGGCCGATGCGACCTTGTCGGGCTCAAGGAGGGGGACCCGTCTGTCGTCGTGATCGGAGAGCTGAAACTGAGCTTCAACCTCGAGCTTGTCCTGCAAGGCGTGGATCGGATGAGCGTCGGCGACGAGATCTGGCTGGCCGCCCGCCTGTCGGCCAGGGGAAAGGGACGCGAGAGCGATGCCAGGTATCGCAACCTGTGCCGGCGTCTCGGCTTCGGGCTGCTCGGTGTCGCCTCCTCCGGGCGCGTCGATGTCCTGGTCTCTCCGGCTGCGCCGACGCCGCGCAAGGATCCCAAGCGCCGCTCGAAGCTCGTCGAGGAGCACAAGCGGCGCCAGGGCGATCCGGTCGCAGGCGGCGGCACGAAAATGCCGATCATGACCGCATACCGGCAACAGGCACTTGCCTGCGCCGCGGCGATGATGGCGACGCCGCAGCGGCCGCGCGATCTCAAGCCATCCTGCCCAGACGCGCAGAAAATCCTGCATCGCAATGTCTATGGCTGGTTCGAACGCGCCGATCGCGGGGTCTACGCGCTCACCGAGGCCGGCCGCGCCGCGCTACAGAAGTGGCCGCCATCCACGATCGACCGACGGCATGAAGAACCGGCCGGGCATGCGTCTCTCTAGATTTTAGAAACGGCGCGCACGGACTCCTTTCGGCGTGCCGCTCCTCGTCTTCTCCGAAGCGCCCAAGAGCCTGGCCTGAAATGAACCGAGCTATTTCAATGGCTCTGTCTCGATCATCTATGCGCCGTCATCCTGGGCGAAGCGAAGCTTCGACCCGGGATCCATCGTAGAGAGCCGCGCTCTACGATGGATCCCGGATCTGCGCCGCTGACGCGGCTTGTCCAGGATGACGGCGCGGATGACGGCAAGCGATCGAAAGCCATTGAAATCTTTGGCTTCATTTCGGCCAGACTCCAAGGTTATGTCGAGACGGAGGCGTCGCCCGTGACCTTCTCCTGCTGCGCAAATTCGCGCCGCAGCAAGCGTTGATAGGCGAGCCCGATCCCGACGAGGCAGGCTCCCAGGCCGATGAAGGACAACGCCCTCAAGAGGCCTTCCAATCCGGCCATATCGACGAGGAAGGCTTTGCAGATCGCGACAGTGACGACCGCAAGAGAGGCCAGCCTGAGGTCTTTCGATTGCAGCCGGAAGCCGAGCGCCAATAGGGCGACGCCATAGAGCAGGAGCGCCGCCGAGTAGGCGTAGAGTTCGGTTGCGCTTCCACCATCGACCAGCAGGTCAGGGCCGACGAACCAGCGCCGCACCTCGATCAGCAAGTAGATCAGGCCACCTATGATCGCGGCTGCGCCAAAGATGCGCCTGGCCAGCGGCGCTGTGATGTACTCGCGTGTCCAGCGCGCCGCAGTGAAGGCGAGAAGTGACGGCATGAGATAGCCGACCAAGGCATTGTCGAGGATGATCGGCCCGGCCAACGGCTCCTCGGTCAGGAGCGGATTGGCGAGCACTCCCGAGAGAAGACCGAAGGCGATGCTGGAGGCAAGAGCCGCGCTTTCCGCGCGTACTACGATGGGGCGACCGAACACCCTGACCGAACCGGCTATCATGCCGGCAATGGCCGCGATGAAGCCGAGCGACGCGTACCAACCGGCTTCGGCCAGAGTCACCGGCACCTCGGAGACGAGCAGTGGACCGTGGAAGCCATGTCTCAGAAGCAGGAAGGCGCACAGCACCGCTCCGCCGATTGCGGTCTTGGTGAAGGCCCGACTGATTGTCGGACGGGCTGAGCGCGTCCAGAAGGCAAGGCCGGCGAAGGCAAGGGTTGCCGCGCCATATCCCCATAGGATCCGGTTGAAGATGATGGGGCCGGAAACGCCGCTGTGATCGATCATCGGATTGCGCACGATGCCCAGCGCGAGTGTCGCCCATCCGATCGCCAGGAAGGCCAGCGCGCGCATCGCGTATTCGGTCACGCGATTGCTTGCGGCCGAATGCCAGATCCGCGCGCCCGCAGTCAGGGCGAGCAGCATGAGCGTCACGATGACCGCCTCGACGAAGCCGACGGTCTCAACGGATCGCGGAGCCATTTGCGGGCCAGCAAAGGCGTGCCGGACGATGAGGATGGCCCCGAGTGAAACCAATACGGCTGCACAGGCCGTGAGACTCTCGCCGATACGCGAGCGTGCTTCATCTCGATCGAGCACGAAACCCAGCACGCCAAGAGACAGGCCGGCCAGCACGTAGAGCATGAGCCGGTTGAAGACGGGCGGCCCGAGCACCTGCGTACCATCGAAGAGCGGATTGAGCAGGCCGCAAAGCCCAGCGAGGCTCAGCACGATCAGGGCGACGGCAGCGATGTCTGCCGCCGGGCCGAAGATGCGCCCGGCCAGGCGACGGGCAAGGCGTTGCAATCCTGCCCCGATGAGACCGATCGCCACGACATGCATCACGGCTTCCTCGAAGAGCCTGTTTCGTGACCCCTCTGCATAATGGCCTGTGATCAGCGCGATGTTCGGCACGAGATCTGGCCCTGCGAAGAACTGCCGGATCTCGAGCAAGACGAAGGCCGCACCGAAGACAGCGGCCAAAGCCTCGTGCACGCTGCGGGGCCGGTCCTGCTTTGCGCGCAAAGCGAGCGCGCCGACAGCAAAGCACAGCGCCGGACCGGCATAGGCGGGGATCACCCAGTTGACGATGGGCCAGGAGCCCATGTCGGTGACGATCGGCTGCCAGATCAGGCGCGCGAAGGCGGCCGTCGCCAAAGCAGCCGACATGCTGCGCAACAACGGGATCGGGCGCAGGCTGGCGATGATGGCAACGCCTGCTGCCGCAATGGCCAGCCCGACTACAAGCCAGGTCTCGCGCAGTGCAAAGGCGACAGCCATGCCGAGTGCTATCGAGCCGCCGGCGGCATAGGCGGCCGAGCCGATGAAGGCGAGCGGGTTTGTCCGCGACGGCGTGTTGCGTCGTTCGACGGGCAGCAACATTTCCGAAGCGCCAAACAGCGCCAGCGACAGCAAGAGCGCTAGCGCCGCGAAGCCGGTTGAGCGCTCAAAGCCGTTGCTGCGCAGAGCCGCGGCCAGCAGCAAACAGATCGGTCCAAGCGCGGAGGCGAAGGCAAGGCAGCCGCGGATGATGAATCCGCCGGCGCCGGAGCCCTTGCGCGTCAGCAGGGCATAGAAGGGAAGCCCGGCAACGATCATAGCCAGCAGGGCAGCGCTCCATCCGATTCCCGGACCGGCATTGCCCGTGAAGCTCAGCCTGATGAGATCGAGGATGAGGTGCGGCGAGATGCCGAAGGCGGCCTCCCGGCTCGGCCAGAGCAAGACCATTCCCGCCGCGGCGGCCGCAGCCAGAGGCGCCAGCGGCGCAAGGTCACGGTGCCGCGCAGATGAGAGCACTGCGACCAGCACCGATATCAGAATGGCTGCGTGCAGCGGTGCGGGCCCACCATCGGCTGCCCATATGACCCCGGACAGAACCAGCGGAACCGCGATGGCGATGAGGCCGATCGCGTCGAAACCCAAAACCATCCAAACGCCCTGGGCTGCCCGGCCCCTGAGCGCGGGCCATTCCTTGAGCAGGATAAGAGCAAGCACCGCGCCGACGATCAGCAGGAAGGAAGCCCATGCCGGATTGTGACCCGCCAGTGCAATCAGGAGGGTCCAGATGCCATGTCCCGCAACAGCGCCCAGCGTGACCACCCGGCTCGGCCGCCGCGCATGCAGAAGGAAGGCGGTCGTCGTGACGAAGGCGATGAAGATCGATAGCGACGCGTAGCTCGGCGCTGTGCTGGCGACCAGCATGGGCGTCGCATAGGAGCCAACCAGGCCGAATAATCCGAGGATTGGGCCATGGATGAGAGATGCCGCAAGCGCGGCCAGGCCGATCAGCCCCATCAACGCGAAGGCGACACCAGGCCCGATGAAGCCATAGATCGCATGCGCCGCAAAGACGACGCCGAACCCGCTGAGCACGCTGACGCCGGCGAGAACGCCGGGGATGTTGGCGCCGCCCAAACCTCCAAATGCCGCCGAGACAGGGCCGAGATCGGGGACCCGATCGGTCCGCCTCAGATATTCACTGGCGGCTGCGGCGAGGAGCGAAAAGGCCGCGCCCATCAACAGGCGTACGCCAGGGCCGAAGACTCCGGCCTCGATTGAGTATCGAACGAGGAAGAGCCCGCCAAAGGCGAGTGCGATACCACCCACCCAAACCGCCCAACGCGAGCCGATCGCCTCTTCGAAATCGCGGCGCGGAGCGACTGGCGCAGGCAACGGCGCCTCAGTGATTGCAGCCACTGGCGGCGGTGGTGAGGATACGACCTGGGCTTCGAAGGTCTGGGGGGAAACCTCCGGCTCGAGCTCGGCATCGCGGGCCGCTTCGGCAAGCGGCTCGATCTCCTCCACGGAGGGCGATGGCATTTCGAATGCCTGGAGTGGCGGCGGGGGAGCGACGGCGGGTTCCGATGGAACATCCGGCGTCGGTTGCAGGGTGGCCTCAGCCCGAACGACAGCATCCGCAGGCGAAGCCGTATCGTGAGCGGACCACTGCATGGCTGCGCGTGCGCTGCCGGCTTCTGGCTGGCCAGGTTCGACAGGAGCTCTGCGAAGCGCGGCTACCGCGGATCGCAGGTCGTCGATTTCAGCCTGCTGCCTCGCAACCAGTGCAAGCGCGTTATTGGCTCGCCCGATTGCGGAGAAGGCCGCCCACGGGACAGCGATGAGGAAGCCAAGGACTATGAGGCCGAGCAGAGCCAGAGCTTCCAAGACATATCCTCAACCACGGGTAGACCGTCGTTGATGGCAATACCGTATCGTTACAGGCTGTGTCCAATGGTGCGGGTCTCATGACCCGCTGGCCACGCCAAGTGCCGGGCTGGTGGGGAGCGGACATTCCAAGAAGCAACATGGGCGACTTATGCTCCGCTGGCGGGAGCGCAAGCTGGATGGCCCAAAAACTTGCCAGGGGCGGCGGCACGTAGCAAACTGCGGACCCATATGCCCTGTTTGCGCGTCCGCATCGCATTTCGGTAGAGCCTTTTTTCAGTGAATTGTGACACGCTATTGGGTGTCCCAATGATTGCCGACCCTGCGCATGAAGCGGTTTCAATTCCCGCCGAACGATGGCACCGGTGGCATGAAATCGTGCGCGAGATCGGCCGCGACGATCATGGCCTTGCCGAAGAACTGGATATCGCCAATACGGCGCCTACGAGGCGGAATCTGTATTGGGCCGCCATAGCTGCTCGCATTCTCGCGCAGTGGACCACCGGCGACCGGCAAAGGCTGGCGGATGAGATCGCAACCGAGCTGGAAGGCGTTGCCGCCCCACCGCAACGCGGTCCCGTCGGAGCGTTCGCGGTCAATCGTGACGTGCCAACGGGTGTCACAATGATTGCCGACCTTGCGCATGAGGCGGTTTCAATTCCCGCCGAACGTTGGCACCGGTGGCACGAAATCGCGCGTGAGATCGGCTACGACGATCATGGCCTTGCCGAAGAACTGGATATCGCCAATACGGTGCCGACGAGGCGGAATCTGTATTGGGCCGCCACCGCTGCCCGCATTCTCGTCCGGTGGACAACTGGCGACCGACAAAGGTTGGCGAACGCAATCGCTGTCGAGCTGGAAAATGCTGCCGTACCGCCGCATTGAACCCACGATCGACCGCTCGCCGCAATGGCAACGCATGATTTCGTCTGCATGCGAGGGCGCCTAAGGG
Source organism: Allobosea sp. OK403 (assembly GCF_900113835.1). Lineage (GTDB taxonomy): Bacteria > Pseudomonadota > Alphaproteobacteria > Rhizobiales > Beijerinckiaceae > Allobosea. The sequence continues at coordinate 144,442 of NZ_FOQV01000010.1, forward strand.
CTCAAGAAGGCGATTGCTGTACGAAAATTTTGATATCCTGACCGGCATTGGACAATGCGAGATTCTCTGCGACTCCGTAGGCTGCCTTCTCATCGTGAGAAGCTACGAGGCGAAGGCCTTTCCCTGCCTCGAATATTTCTGATTCCTTGCCGGTGTCGGTTTCGTGCTCACCTCATCAAGGGGTCAACATTGGACGCCGATCGGGCGGCAATACTGCATGCCGTTTGACAAAAACTGACCTTCCCGGAGTCTGCACGCGGCGCACGCTACGCTGCGCCAGCGGTACGAATGAGGTCGACCAGACCGCTGCTGCCGAATCTCTGTCAACCTCCCGGCTTGATCCCCGCCTCTTCGACGACGCGGTTGGCGCGCAAGGTCTCGGCTGCGATGAAACGCACGAAGCTCGCCGCGTCCTCCGTCACGGCTTCGGCGCCGAGCGCGGTCAGCTTGTCGACGATCTCGCGATCTTTCGACGCCGCCTGCACCGCCGCGTTGACGCGCTGCACCGTCTCCGCCGGCAGGCCCTTCGGCCCCCACAGGCCGTACCAGAGCGTGAAGTCGAGATCCGCCAGCCCGAGCTCGCCAGCGGTTGGCACATTCGGCAGGAGCGTGCTGCGTTGCGCACCCATGATCGCGAAGGCGTGCACCTTGCCATCGCTGATGAACGGCAGGGCCGAGCCGAGCGGGGCGACCATCAACTGCACCTGGGCTGCGACCACATCGGTGATCGCCGGAGCCGTGCCGCGATAATTGACCAGCTCCGCGCGCGTGCCGGTGCGGCGCTTGAAGCTCTCCGTGGCGAGATGGCCCATGCTGCCCAGCGCCGAATTGGCGAAGGTGTACTCGGTGGGCCTGGCCTTCATATCGGCGATCAGCGCCGGCATGGTCTGCGGCGTCTTGCTCGAGCCGATCAGCACCATCGGCGAGGTCGCGAAGCGCGAGATCGGCGTGAAATCCATCAGCGGATCATAGGACACGTTTTGCATCACGTGTTTCGCCATGATGTGGATGTCGGCATTGGTCAGATAGGTCCTGCCATCGGGCGCAGACCTCGCGACATCGGCCGCGCCGAGCGTATTGCTGGCACCGGCCTTGTTCTCGACCACCCAGGATTCGTCGAGCGCAGGCGCGATGCGCTGGGCGTAGAGCCGCCCGATGACGTCGATGGCGCCGCCCGCGGCGGCGGGCACGACGAGCCGCACGATCTTGCGTTGAGCAAAACTGGTCCGGGGCGCGAGCGCGCTGCCGGCGAGCCCCATCAGGGCCGCACGTCGTGTGATGATCACTAGGGTTTCCTCCAGATACGGCCGCCTTGGTGGCGGTTCTCGCTTCAGGTCGAAAAGGCGGTCTGCGATCAGGATCTCGTCGTGGAGCGGGCCCGGCAGCAGCAGGCGTTGGCGGCTCCTTCAAGTCGCGCCAAGAGATAAGAACGCATACTCATTATCAGTATGCACCACATCTCGAGCCTGTCAAACCGCAAGCTCACGAACTCCGGTTCGTGAAACGGCCTCGACCGCAATCTCGATTTCGGGAAAGCCCGGGCCGTCAGGCCGCGTCGGGAGGGCGTACAGCCGCAAGCCGCAGCGGTACACGCGAGGCGTCATTGTTGAGCTCGACGAGCTGCGCGAGCATCCGCATGAAGATCTCGCGATCCGCAGGCAGGAGCGGAGCGAGGATGCGCTCCTGGGCACGCTGCGCCAGCGGCTCGGCCTCCCTCAGGACGCGCTCGCCCTTTGGCGAGAGATGCAGCACCTTGATGCGCTTGTCGTCCTTGCTGCCCGAGCGCAGGATCAGCTCCTTCGCCTCCATCCGCTCCAGCACATTGCCGAGCGTCGAACGGTCGAAGGCAACGAGGGCCGACAGGCGGGTCGCGTCGATGCCGGGATTCTCGCGCACCGTGACCAAAGCTGCGTACTGGACGGGCGTCAGATCGAGCGGCGCGCATTCCTCCAGAAAGATCGAGACGGCAATCTGCTGGGCGCGCCGAATGAGATGGCCAGGTTTGAGATAGATATCATCCATCGACATCGTCGCTTTGCCCTAGTGAAACAGCAGCAGGTCTCGCCGCTCGAATGTCCGCACTTTAGGTTGTTGATCAGCCCGCACGGGCGAATATTGCCCGGCCGGATCGCCCGTTTCCGCTATAGATCGTATGCTTTCATTCCGTAAGCGGTCAAACTGACCTCGGCGCTCCCGTCGCGTCGCCCGCGCAAGCGCTGCCGAGGCGAAGTCCGACATCGCGGCGCCCGCGGCAGTTCAAAGCGCCCCCGGTATCCCGACCATCCAATCGCGTCCCCCTGCCCTGCCCGGGCCGAACGGCGCGATGCCGATACCACCGGCCGGTTGACAGTGAATAATCCGCGCGTATCCTGTTAATCAGTATACGGACGATCCGTCAGAGATCGAAAGGATGGGAGGATGGCGCTGTGATTTCCGGCTTCGGGAATCCGCGGTGCCGCATGCAGCTTCGCATCCTCATCGATCCCTTCCGATCGTCTGCGCGCTGGCACGGCAGAGCGACTGCTATCCAATGGCTGGCCTGTAGAACGCTGCGATCAAGGCGAGGAGAGACCGACCTATGTGCACCTCGGACCATGGCAACCACCCCATCGCCGTCGACCTGGCCGACACCGCCACGGCCTCGGTCGCGCCCTCCCCGGAGATCGTCGCGGACCTCGTCGCAGCCAACCACATCCTGTTCGATCAGGGCGTCGTCGATGCGTTCGGCCATATCAGCGTGCGCCATGATGGCCGGCCCGATCGCTTCCTGCTCGCCCGCAACATGGCGCCGAGCCGGGTCGCGGCCGAAGACATCGTCGAATTCACGCTCGATGGCGAGGCGGTGAACGCGGCTGGCCGCAAGGTCTATCTCGAACGCTTCATCCACGCCGAGATCTTCCGCAGGCGTCCGGACGTGATGGCCGTGGTTCACAGCCATTCGCATTCGATCGTGCCGCTCAGCGTCGTCAAGGGCACAAGGCTCAAAGCAATGTTCCATATGGCCGGCTTCGTCGGCCAAGGCGCGCCCGTCTTCGAGATCCGCGAGGCCGGGGGCGACGCGACCGATCTGCTGATCAGCAGCAATCATCTCGGCCGCGCGCTTGCCGAGCATTTCGACGGCCACGACATCGTCTTGATGCGCGGCCATGGCTCGACCGTGGTCGGCGGCTCGATCAAGCAGGCGGTCTACCGGGCCGTCTATGCCGAGCTCAACGCGCGCTATCAGCTCCAGGCGATGCAGCTCGGCGAGGTCACCTATCTCACCGAAGGCGAAAGCCGCGCCTGCGTCGCGAGCATAGAGGCGCAGGTCCATCGCCCCTGGGAGATGTGGCTCGAACAGGCCCGCGCCCGCCGGCGCTGACGGCATCCGGCTCGACCCAGAGCAGGATGCGAAAAAGTGGGCACCGGTTTTTCGCAATCGATCCTGCTCTCACTCCCGGGATGAGAGACGGATTCAGATTTCAGACGGGATCACGAAGTGACCCCGTCTGAAATCATCCGGCTCTCGCGCCTCGATCATCCCGCCTCGTTTGAAGGGGCCCTCCATGCAATTTCATCTCAACGGTTTTCGAACCGGTGATCCCGCCATCTGCGAGCCTGCCAGCGATCTCGCGGCTTCCGCGACAAGTGCTTGCTCGACAAGTGCTTGCTCGACGAGCGCTTCCTTGCCGGGTGAGGTCGACGTCCTCATCGTCGGCTGCGGGCCGGCAGGCTTGACGCTGGCTGCGCAATTGGCGGCCTTCCCAGAGATCACGACACGGATCGTCGAGCAGAAGCCCGGACCGCTGGAATTGGGGCAGGCCGACGGCATCGCCTGCCGCACGATCGAGATGTTCGACGCCTTCGGCTTCTCCGAGCGTGTCCTCAAGGAGAGCTACTGGGTCAACGAAACGGTGTTCTGGAAACCCGACGCAACCCGGCCGGAGCGCATCATCCGCAGCGGCAGGATCCAGGATGTCGAGGATGGCCTCTCCGAATTCCCGCATGTGATCCTGAACCAGGCGCGGGTGCATGATTTCTTCCTCGACGTCATCAGGCGCTCGCCGCGCCGGCTGGAGCCGGATTACTCCAGGCGCCTGCTCGATCTGCAGATCGACACGAGCCGTCCGGCCGCTAGCGGCGCTCCATCGCATCGCGTGACCGTGCAACTGGAGCGGCTCGATCCCGCCCATGAGGGAGAGATCGAGACGGTCAAGGCGCGCTATGTCGTCGGCTGCGACGGCGCGCGCAGCACTGTGCGCAAGTCGATCGGGCGCAGGCTGGATGGCGATTCCGCCCAGCAGGCCTGGGGCGTCATGGACGTGCTCGCCGTCACTGATTTCCCGGATGTCCGGCTGAAGGCGCTGATTCAGTCCGCAGCCGAAGGCACGATCCTGATCATCCCCCGCGAGGGCGGCTATCTGATCCGGATCTATGTCGAACTCGACAAGCTTAGCGAGAATGAGCGGGTCGCGAGCCGCAATATCGGGGTGGAGCATCTCATCGCCGCGGCACAGCGGATCCTGCGGCCCTATAGATTCGAGGTGAAAGAGGTCGCCTGGTGGTCGGTCTACGAGATCGGCCAGCGTCTTTGCGACAAGTTCGACGATGTGCCGGTGGGTGAGGTGGAGCAGCGCCTGCCCGCCGTCTTCATCGCCGGCGATGCCTGCCATACACACAGCCCGAAAGCCGGCCAGGGCATGAATGTCTCGATGCAGGACAGCTTCAACCTGGGCTGGAAGCTGGCCGCGGTCCTGCGCGGGCAATGCCGGCCGGAACTCCTGCACAGCTACTCGGCTGAACGCCAGGCGATCGCCAGGGAGCTGATCGATTTCGATCGCGAATGGGCGAAGATGCTGAGCGCGCCGCTGAAAACCTCGCAAACCGGGGACGGCGTCGACCCCAAAGATGTCGAAGCGTATTTCGTCCGACATGGCCGCTACACAGCGGGAACCGCGACCCGCTATGCGGCCTCGGCCCTGATCGGCGAGCCGAGCCATGCCGGCCTGGCGACGGGGTTTCCGATCGGCGCGCGCTTCCATTCCGCGCCGGTTGTGCGCCTTGGCGACGCCAAGCCGGTCGAGCTCGGCCATGTCGCTGAGGCCGACGGCCGCTGGCGCCTCTATGCCTTCGCCGACAGGGCAGATCCGTCCTCGGCAACGTCGCGGCTGCGGGCGCTTTGCGAGTTCCTGGCGGCCTCGCCTGCATCGCCCATCCGCCGGCATAGGCGGCTAGGCGAGGATATCGATGCGGTCATCGACCTTCGCGCGATCCTGCAACAGGCGCATCGCGACATCGCGGTGGAGACGCTGCCTGGCCTGCTCCTGCCACGCAAGGGCCGGCTCGGCCTAGTCGACTACGAGAAGGTGTTCTGCCCCGACTTTCGCAGCGGTCACGACATCTTCGACCTGCGCGGCATCGACCGCGAGCGTGGTTGCCTGGTGATCGTCAGGCCGGACCAATATATCGCGCATGTCCTGCCGCTGGACGGCTTCCGCGCATTCGAGGATTTCTTCGCTGGCGTCCTGCTTGACCAGCCGGATTCGTGTGGAGAATCCGCCTAGAGCCGCTTCCGATCCATTTGGAGCGTTCAAGGCTCCTGCTCTTCGTTTTAAGGCGTTTTCTTCACGCGAACCGGTATCCGCTTCGCTTGAAAACGCTCTAAGAGTCCTCTCTGTTTGGAAACTCCGCGAGCCCTCATCCTGAGAGGCTGGCCGACAACGATGCCCCGTTTTCAAAAGCCTGAACATTGCGGACAAACGCGCCGTCATCCCGGACAAGCCGCGTCAGCGGCGCCGATCCGGGAGCCATTCCGGAGCGCCAGAGCCGGATGACTTCAGACGGAATCACGGAGTGATCCCGTCTGAAGTCTGAATCCGTCTCTCGTCAAAGAGTGAGAGCAGGATCAATGCGAAAAACCGGTTCCCACTTTTTCGCATCCTGCTCTTGCGAGTGAGGTTCCGGAATGGATCCCGGGTCTCCTTGCAGTCGCCCGGAATGACGGCGCGTTTCCCGAAATTCCAACCGACTGAAATCCTGGCTCAGATTATCGGCAAATTGCGGCTTTGCCAGCAGTTGCGAGCAGAAGCTGCTTATCTTTGCCCGCTGTTGAAATATCAGATATCTCATATTAGAAACCACCCGGCGGAAAGATCGCGGAGGCCAGCATGGATCACGGCGAGCGCGTCACCCCGGTCCAGCCGATCTTCCTCATCAATCTGCGCGACCATGTTCACGAGAATCTGCGCAAGGCGATCATTGCCGGCCGGCTCGTCGACGAGGAGCGCTTGAACGAGCGCGATCTTGCGCGCGATCTCGGCGTCAGCACCACGCCGCTGAAGGAGGCCTTGCGACAGCTCGAGACTGAGGGCCTGGTGCGGACGGAGCCGCGGCGCGGCGTCTTCGTGACCTATGGCCCACAGCAGGCCGAGGAGATGTCGCTCGCCCGCGCCGCTCTTGAAAGCATGATCGCGCGCATGGCGGCCAAGCGCGCCTCGCTTGCGGATGTCGACGCCTTGCGGGGTCAGGTCGCCGATATGGAGACCGCGACGCGAAGAGGCGATGTCGAAAGGCTGATCGAGCTCAACGAACTCTTCCATGGCCAGATCCATGAGGCCTCGGGCTGCGAGTATCTGCGGCGTCTCCAGAGCCGGCAGCAGATCTACGATCATACGACGCGCGTCGGCCTGCTCCAGGACGCCGATGAGCGCGGCCGCGCCTTCGCCGAGCACCGCGCCATTCTCGAGGCGATCGCGCTGGGAGACCCCGATTCCGCCGAACGGATCATGCGCGATCACATCGTCCGATCCGGACAGCGCCATATCGAGACGGTTTTCGGCCGTGCCCGGCTGGACGACAGACAATGAGGATAGGCCGGCTCGGAAGGACGCTTGCTCGAACCTCGGCCTCATCGGCGCCCGGCGATGGCGTCAGCCGTCGCGGACGGAAAAGCCATTCGCCACTGAGGAAAAGGCTCGCGGCATAGCAACGAAAACGAGAAGCCCATCATGGGCCCCCGACGGACGAGCCAACGCCCGCGGACCAATCTTCCGATGTTCCAGAAAGGGTGGAAACATGACGCATGACATTTCCAGACGGCATCTGATCGGCGGCGCGCTTGGCGTATCAGGGCTTGGCATGGCCGGGCTCGGCGGGCTCGCCGTGAATCCCGCTGCAGCCCAGGTGGTGAAGCCCAAATCCCCGCTGCTGCTGAACGTGGTCGACGCTGCCGGCAACCTTGCCCTGACACAGCCGGCCTTCGACAATTACCGCAAGGCCAATCCCGAGCTCGTCTCGCGCATCGCCTTCACCAAGGCTCCGGCGCCCGAGCTTCCGAGCAAGATCAAGGCCCAGCAGGGCGCAAACCGCGTCGACATCGATCTTGTGATCATCGGCCCCGATGCGCTCTCCGCCGGCCTCGCCGACGACATCTACTACGACCTCATCGGCGAGCAGGCGAAGAACCTGCCCGATCTCCAATCGATCTATCTCGATCCCGCCTGGCGCATGCAGGCCCTGGCCAAGGGCCGCGGCGTCGTCATCAGCTATTATCCGTCCGGTCCGCTGCTGGAATATGCGCCGGCGCGCGTCAAGACGCCGCCGACCACGGCCGAGGAACTGCTCGACTGGGCCAAGCAGAACCCCAAGAAGTTCATCTATGCGCGCCCCGCCAATTCAGGGCCCGGGCGGACCTTCCTGATGGGGCTGCCCTATCTGCTTGGAGATACCGATCCGAAGGATCCGGTCAAAGGCTGGGACAAGACCTGGACCTATCTGAAGGAGCTGCACAAGCAGATCGAGTATTACCCGACCGGGACCGGCGCCGTGATGAAGGAGTTCGGCGACGGCACGCGCGACATGATGGTCACCACGACGGGATGGGACATCAATCCGCGTGCGCTCGGTATCGTGCCGAAGGAGGCCAAGATCCAGACGCTGAAGGGGTTCCGCTGGGTGGTGGACGCCCATTATCTCAGCATCCCGAAGGGTCTCCCGGCGGAGCGCATTCCGATCCTGGTTGACCTGATCTCCCACATGCTGAAGAAAGACCAGCAGGCCTATGCCTATGACGAAGGCTATTTCTATCCCGGCCCGGCGGTGAAGGACGTGCCGCTCTCGATGGCGCCCAAGGCAAGCCAGGACACGCTCGCCGAATTTGGCCGGCCGGAATACGACAAGCTGATCGCCGACAATCCCAAGGAACTGCCGCTCGAGCCCGTACAGCTCGTCCAGGCCTTCCGGCGCTGGGATGAAGAAATCGGCTCCAAATAACGGCTGCGTCTCGCATGACCGCCGAGTCTTGTGTGACGGTGGTAACTTGCCTCGCCATGGAGCGTCCGCCGTCGCGGCGGGCGCCTCCGCGCAATCGCATTCCGCGCGTGCCATCATGCCCGTCACAACTGCGCATCGTCCTGAACGGCGCCTTGAGAGGCACACGCCCTGTCTCCATCGCGAGGTCGCGTCTCCGCGCCGACCTCGCCCGCATTCTCACGGATATCGGCCCATGAAAATCACCGCGCTCGAAACCATCCAGCTCCCCTACCTCAAGAACATCCTGTGGCTGCAGATCCATACCGATGAGGGGTTGATCGGCCTGGGCGAGACCTTCCGTGGCGCGGATGCGGTCGCGCGCTATCTGCATTCCGACGTCGCACCCCTCCTCATCGGCCGCGATCCGCTGGAAATCGACGCGATCTCGAAGCTGCTGATTGAGACCTATGTCGGGTTCCGCTCCTCGGGCGTCGAGATGCGCGCGGCGTCGGCCGTCGACATCGCGCTCTGGGACCTCTTCGGCAAAGCGACGAACCAGCCGATCCACCAGCTGCTCGGCGGCCTCTCGCGCCAGCGCATCCGCACCTACAACACCTGCGCCGGATACACCTACAACAAGAGCGGTGCACGCCGTTACATCGGTGCCGGCGACCAGGCGGCGGAAGGTCCCTATGAGGACCAGATCGCCTTCCATCGCGATGCCGGCGCATTGGCGCAAAGCCTGCTGGAGGAAGGCATCACGGCGATGAAGATCTGGCCCTTCGACCCTTACGCGGTCGAAAGCGGCGGCAACTTCATCCACCGGGCCGATCTCGACAAGGCGCTCCTGCCCTTCCGCCAGATCCGCGACGCCGTCGGCGACAGGATGGAGGTGATGGTCGAGCTGCATTCGATGTGGGACCTGCCATCGGCACTGGCGATCGCTCGCGGCCTTCAGGAATTCCGGCCGTTCTGGGCGGAGGATCCGATCAAGATGCAGGACCCGGACGCACTCGCCATCTATGCGCAGCGTTCCGGCTTGCCGGTCTGCGCCAGCGAAACCGTCGCAACCCGGTCGCAGTTTCTCGAACTGCTGCGCAAGGGGGCAGCCGACTACGTCATGCTCGATGTGTCATGGTGCGGCGGCTTGAGCGAGGCCAAGAAGATTGGCACGATGGCCGAAGCCTTCCAGCGCCCGGTCGCGCCCCATGACTGCACCGGCCCGGTCGTCTTCGCCGCCTCGATCCATCTCGCGATGAACCTCCCCAATGCCATCTTCCAGGAATCCGTCAGGGCCTATTACAGCTCCTGGTACCGTGACCTCGTCACGGTGATGCCGCGCATCGAGGACGGACACGTCTATCCCTTCGCGGGCGCTGGGCTTGGCCTCGAACTCAGCCCCTACGTGCTCGAACATCCCGAGGCGATCATCCAGAAGACAAGGCGAGCCGATCTGTGATCGCCTTCCGCACGCTCTCTGCCCTCGGCTGTCGCGTCGGCGAATGTCCGCTTTGGGACGAGCGGCGCGAAATCCTCTTCATCTGCGACGTGCTGGCACCGGCGATCCATGGCATCGCGCTGGACGGCACGCGCACAGCGAGCTGGAATTTCGAGCAGCCGGTCGGGTCCTTCGGCCTCACCGAGAGCGGCCGGCTGATCCTGGCTCTCGGGCGCGAGCTCGCATTGTTCGACCCCGACAGCGGCAGCCTCAGCCGCTTTGCCGGGACGCCCGAGCCTGAGACCAACCGCCTCAACGACGGCAAGGTCGGGCCCGACGGGCGCTTCTATCTCGGCAGCATGGATGACCGCCCGGAGAAGGAGCCGCTCGGTGTCGTCTACCAGGTCTCGGCCAATGGGGCGGTCAAGGCGATTTTCGGAGGGATCAAGATCTCGAACGGCCTCGCCTGGTCGCCGGATGGCCGCGTCCTCTATCACAGCGATTCACGCGGGCCCACCATCGACGCCTATAATTTCGACCCGCAGACCGGCGAATTATCCGGCAAACGCCGCTTCGCGACGCTGGACGATGCGACAGGACGGCCCGATGGCGGCGCCTGCGATGTGCAGGCTCATTACTGGAGTGCCGGGGTCACTGCCGGCATGCTCAATCGCTTCGCCCCGGATGGGACGCTGGTCTCGCGCCATCCAGTGCCCTGCAAGGCACCGACCATGCCGGGCTTCTGCGGACCGGGATTGCGGCAATTGGCGGTGACATCGCTCAGCATCAGCCCCCTGCCCGGCCCGGGCGATGGCGACCTGTTCATTGCGGAGGCTCCCGTCGCCGGCGTGCCGATTGCGCGCATGAAAGGGCTTTGAGGATGGCTCCGGTATCACGGCATCACCCGACGGAGGCCGGCCATGTGCTGCTGACGGGCGCGTCCGGCACCTTGGGACGCGTGCTCGCGCCGGGCCTCAGTGCCGCCGGTCACCGCTTACGTCTCAGCGACCTCCTGCCCTTTCCCGATCCTATGCCGGGCGGAGCGCGTTTTGCGGCCGCCGACCTCACCGACAAGGCAGCTCTTGCGGCTGCCTGCCCCGACGACGTGACCGACATCGTGCATTTCGGCGGCATCAACACCGAAGCGGACCCTGAGGCGATCCTGCGGGTCAACATCTGGGGCACGCTGAATATCTTCGAGCTGGCGCGCGAGCGCCGGGCGCGCGTGATCTTCGCCAGTTCAAACCATGCGATCGGCTTCTATCCGCGCACGCAGCAACCGCTTGCGATCACCGACCCCTGCCGGCCGGATGGGCATTACGGGGTCTCCAAGGTCTATGCCGAGGCGCTGGGCCGGCTCTACCATGACAAGCACGGCATCGAGAGCGTCCATCTGCGCATCGGCTCCTGCCTGCCCAAGCCGCTGGAAACGCGGAACCTCGCGACCTGGCTGTCCTATCCCGATCTTGTTCGCCTCGTGCTGGCCGCGCTGGCCGCGCCGGAGGTCGGCTATGGCGTCGTATGGGGGATTTCGGCCAATACGCGCCGCTGGTGGACAGGCGACGACGCGCATCGGATCGGTTTCGTGCCGCAGGACAATGCCGAGGACTTCGCTGATCAGGTCGAGCCGGAGGCAGGCGACGCGGTCACCCGCCGCTTCCAGGGCGGCTCTCATTGCGGCATCGGCTATAGCCGGCATCGCTGAGCTGGGAGAGCGACATGTCGCGGATCACGCTTGCGGCCCATGGCTATGAACTCGCCGTCAATCCGGATTACGGCGCCAACCTCACCGCTCTGAGCTGGCGGCATCCCGACGGCCGGCTGATCGATATTCTGCGCGGATGCGACGACACCGCGCTCATCCCAGGCGAACCCTCGCCCGTCGGCTGCTTTCCGATGGCGCCCTTCGCCAATCGCATCGATCGCGGCAGCTTCAGCCATGCCGGCCGCGACTACGCGCTGCCGATCAATCGGCCACAGGAGAGATGTGCGATCCATGGGTTCTCGCGCTTCGCGCCATTTGAGATCCTGTCCCAAAAGGACGGCGCGATCAGCCTGCTGCATCGTCATCGCGGCGATGTCTTCGCCTATGATCTGGTGCAGGACATCGTCATCGACGCCCGAGGGGTGGCGGTGCGGCTTGCCGTGACCAATCGCGGCGCGGCGATGCCTTTTGGGCTCGGCCTGCATCCCTATTTTCGGCTGGAAGCGGGCGCGAGACTGCGCTTCTCTGCCGCTCACCGCTCGCAATCCGACGACCGATACCTGCCCGTGCGCTTCGTTTCGGCGCAAACCGAGCCCGATCTCGACGGCGGCATCGCGCTTTCGGATGTCGCCGGCTTCGATGCTCACTATTCCGGTTGGGAGCCGCGGCTCGTCGCGCTGGAACGGCCGGGCGCGGGCCTCTCGATCAAGGTCAGTGGCGAGGAGGCCTTTTCAAACCTGCATCTTTATGTCGGCCCTGATCGCGATTTCGTCTGCATCGAGCCGGTCAGCCATATCCCGGACGCCCATAATCGCAGTGACCTCGCGCAGCATGGCAAACTCGCCGTGCTTGGACATGGCGAGACCCTTGCCAGGACAATGCGGGTCTCTGTGTTCGCGATGAACGGTCATACCAACGGCCGCTGAGGCTGACTTATGGCTGAGGCGTCGGGAAAGCCTGCAGGGCTTTGGCGCGCGCCTCATCGAGAGGCGCGGGGAACCCTTCTCCTGTAAGGAGAAGGGCAGGGATGAGGTGTCGGCCCCTGGACCAGTAGAGCGCAAAGCCATCCGCACGCGGCGGTGAGGCCGCGCCCCAGCGGATGACGGCCTACACCTCACCCTGCCCTCTCCTTACAGGAGAGGGTTCTCTGTCGAGGCTCCATCGTCATTGCGAGCTTGGGACGGGCCTTCACCACAAGGCCCTCCTGCACGCTACTGAAGATGCGGCTTTCTCAGAAAGCTGCCGCGGTCGGCCGACTTCACGCGCAGCCAGGTTTCACGGCCATTGCGGACGACCCTGATGGGAACCTCCGATCCTGCCGGCCCGCTCGCCCAGACCTTCCGGTAGAAATCGGCCAGGCCATCGATTTCGCCATCGCGAACATCCGAGATGATGTCGCCGGGACGCATGCCGGCCTGGGCCGCGGGGCCTCCCTCAGCCACGCTCATCACCACGACCTTGCCGTTGTTCTCGGCCGAGAAGGCACCGAGCCAGGGGCGTGGCGGCTTGTCGACATGGCCCCGGGCGAGCAGATCGTTCAGGATCGGCGGAAGCAGATCGATCGGCACGATCATATTGACCTCCGAGATCTCCTCGCCCCGGCCCATTTGCAGGTGCAGCGAGCCGATGCCCAGAAGCTTGCCGTCCGCTCCGATCAGCGCGGCGCCTCCCCATGACGGGTGTGCAGGGGCGATAAAGATCGCCTCATCCAGCAGATACTCCCAGTAGCCGGCGAATTCCTGCTTGGCCACAATGTTCGCCCGCACCACTTGACCGATTCCGTCGGCCAGGACGACGGGGTCGCCTATTTCGGCCTCGGTCGCGGCGCCGAACTCGATGGCGGGCAGGTCGAGCCGATCAAGCGCCTGCACCAGGCCGAGGCCCGTTTCCTGATCATAGGCCAGCGCATGCGCGGGAACCACGCGGCCGGCCTGGGTCGTCAGCCAGACATCCTCAGCCTCGGTAATCAGATAGCCGATGGTGAGCACCAGCCCGTTGTCCCGAATGACCACGCCACTGCCCTCCCTCCGGGTGCCCAGGGCGGCAGCCGTGAAGGCGTCTTCCGGGATCGAGGTGCGAACGCCCACGATCGATTGCAAAGCCGGGCCGAAACTCATCATTCCATCCTGAAAGGAGGCAGTGCCTTGCGCAAGCCGCGCGCAACTGCAGAAGCTGGATACGCCTGTTGAAAGCTATGCAGCGGCCTCGTCATCGCAAGGCCTTGGAGGGAGATTGATCTCCTGCTCTCCTGAGAGCCCGTTTGGAAATTCCAGCCCTCATTCTGAGGAGCCGCGAAGCGGCGTCTCGAAGAATGCTCCAAATGGTTCCGGAACCTCCTGGAGCATCCTTCGAGACGCCATTTCCGAGAAAATGGCTCCTCAGAGGCTGGCCGATAGCGATGCCGCTGTTTTCAAAAGCCTGAACATCAAGGAAAGGCGCACCGTCATCCCGGACGCAGCGGAGCGGAGATCCGGGATCCATTCCTGAGCGCTTGCGAGTGAGGTTCCGGCATGGATCCCGGGTCTCCTTGCAGTCGCCCGGGATGACGGCGCGTTTCGAGACGAGATTCCAACCAACTGAAATCCTTGCTCGCATTATCGGCCACGCTCTCAGGATGAGGGCTCGCGGAGTCTCCAAAGGGTCTCTGGGCGATTCTCTGCGCCGGCTTGCGCCGGCGGCATCGCTTCATGAGGGGAGAAGGCCCTCCCCGCGCTCGAAACCCCGCTCAGTCCGCCCAGCGCATGCGGTTGAGGAACAGGCTTTCGTTTGGCGTCGGGGTGAACTGCAGCGGCTTGGCGGCGCCGTAACCCGCGACGGTCTGGTAGAGCGGCACGACCGGCAAGGTTGCAGCAACCGTTTCGTGGAGCTTCCGGTAATCGGCGAGCCGTGCCGCCGGATCGAGCGTCGCACGGGCGCGGTCGAGCAAGCCGTCGACCTCCTTGTTCTCGGTGATCGTCCAGCCATTGCCGGAATGGAACAGCTGGTAGAGCGCGCCGTCGGCATCCTGGCAGGCACAGGACGAACGGCTGATCGCCAGCACGGGCGAGTCGACGGGGCCGCGCTGGGTGCGTTGCAGGAAGCTCGGCGTGTCGACCATCTCGATCGTCACGTCGAGCCCGACATCCCGCAACTGCTGCTGGATCGCCTGGACGACGCGCTGATCGAAGAACGGCGCGGTGGTGAGCGGAATCGAGACCTTGGCGGCAGCCCCGGCCTCGGCGACAAGCGCCTTGGCGCGCGCCGGATCGTAAGCAGGGCCGGTGATGCCCTCGGCCCAGCCGAAATGCGCCGGCGTCAGCATCTGGGCGATCGGCTTCTCCTGCCCGCTGAGAATGCCGTCGATGATGCCCTGCTTGTCGACGGCTCGCGCCACGGCTTCGCGTAGCCTGAGATTGTCGAAGGGCGGCCGGTTCGGGTTGAGGCGCAGATAGGCGAGGCGCTCGGTCAGCGCCGTCAGCGGCTTGACCCGCTGCGAGGCGGTGAATTGGGCAAGCTGGTCGCTGTCGAGCCCCACGGCAAGGTCGGAGCTGCCCGCCTGGAGATTGGCGACGCGTGTCGCACCATCCGGCACCGCCCGGAAGAGCACGGTCGGAAACGGACCCCTTGTACCCCAATAGCCATCATTGCGCTTCACCGTGACGGCGACGCCGCGTTGCCAGCTCTCAAAACGATAGGGACCGCTACCGACCGGCTTCAGATTGAAGGCGTCGTTGCCGACCTGCTCGACGACCGCCTTGGGTACGATCGAGAGCTTCACGAGCTGGGCGAGCAGAGCGGGATAGGGACCGTCTGTGACGAGCTTGACCTCGGTCGCGGAGAGCGGAACCGCCGCGATGATCTTGTCGAATTGCCCGCGCTGCGGACTCGCAAAGGCCTTGTCGGTGATGCGCCTGATGCTGAAGGCGACATCCTCGGCGGTGAGTTTGGAACCGTCATGGAAGGTCACGTCGCCACGCAGCGTGAACAGAACTTCCGTGTCGGACAGGTTGCGCCAGGCGGTCGCGATCTCGGGGACGATCTGCCCGGCATCGTCGCGCGTGACGAGATTGTCGAAGATGTTGCGGTAGACGTAGTAGCTGTCGGGATTCCACTGAACCTGCGGATCAAGCGTCGAAGGCTCGGCTGCGAGGTCCACCACGAAACGGTCCGCCCCCGCAAGCGCGGGTGTTGTTGCCGTGGCGAGCACTAGGCCGGCTGCGACCAGCCATTTGCAAACCTGCGTCATCGATCGGTCCTTTTTAAAACCGGAGCCGGCCAGATGCAAAGGCGGGTGGCCAGGGCGTGCCGCTATTGTGGTGCTGGACCCGCGTGATCACAATTCCATTGTGAGATCTCGTCATGGGAGGATTTCTCCGCCGCACACTCTCTCCGGGATGGTTCACCCCCGCCGGGATCGCGTGACGATGCGGCCGTTGCAGGCTCGATCATGATCAATGCTGCCGCCATCGGCCGTCTTCCGCTGACTTCACGCCGCAATCGCGCGCTTCAGGTCGCAGGAGCGCGCCTGGCTCCATGTTGCGAGCCGGAACGAAAACGGCCCCGCATCACTGCGGAGCCGCCTTCCATCGGGAGCTATGGGTAGCTCAACCTAGGATGTCGCAAGTCTGGCCAGAGCTGGCCAGCAGCGAGCGACATGACTGCCTTACGGCATTCAGATGGCCTGGGCCACTGTCAATCGCGGGCCAAATGGTAGCGCGGGAGCAGATGGTTGGCTCTCATGCAACGAGGCGTACGGCGAAGCGACGATCAGTCGATCATCGCCACCAAGGTGCACGACACATAGCCGCTCAGAACCTTGTTCATTTTGGCGTCCGTGACGCCGCCGCCGCGCTTGATGCACATCAGGCGAGCAATCAAGGTGTCAGACATACCTGTCGACTGGCCAATCTTCGTGCCGCCTTTCAGGAAGCGGACCGACGTAAATTTTGCCCCGGCTGGAATTCCTGCCTCGACGAGGACGGCTTTCGTCCATGTCGCGATGTCGGGCAGCGTGATCGTTATCTCGGCCATTGTGTCTCCGTTTCAGGACTGCCTATGACACAACGGGCTCGGAGCACCAACGAAATATGCCTTGCCGTTGACTCTCCCGGCTTGGACCCTGCTCGACGACGCATGATGAGAGATACCCGTTTGGGAGTCTGAATCACCCGCCTGGGCGCTATTGGCGAACGTCCGCGGCTGTTATGATGGATTTCGGCAGCCCGAGCTTAGGTCCGCTGTCGCACAACTATAGCCGACATAAGCCCGCATGCAGTTGGGCGCCTTCCGGTCGAAAACCACCCGACGCGCATGATCATATGCCGGTCTCGCATAGGCTGATCTTGCGAGGCCTCAAACGGATGGCGGGGGATAGCGATGTTGGAAACGGACAAGGTCTTCGCCGGCTCGCTTCCGGAAAACTACGACCGCTATATGGTGCCCTTGATTTTCGAGCCGTTCGCCGCAGACCTGGCACGACGCGCAGCGTCCTTGTCGCCGAGCGCCGTCCTGGAAATCGCCGCGGGCACCGGGGTCGTCACCCGCGCATTGGCGCCAAAACTATCCGCCAGTGCGAGCTATGTTGTCACCGACCTGAACCAGCCGATGCTCGACTACGCCGCCTCGCGGCAAGCTCCCAATGGACGCATCACATGGCGCCAGGCGGATGCTTTGGCGCTGCCGTTTGAAGATGCGGCCTTCGACCTGGTGTGTTGTCAGTTCGGCGCGATGTTCTTTCCCGACCGCGTATCTGCCTACCGGCAAGCAAGGCGTGTCCTGAAGCCCGGAGGGCATGTCCTGTTCAACGTCTGGGACCGCATCGAGGAGAACCTGTTTGCCGATGATGTGACGAATGCCCTCGCACGGCTCTTTCCAGAGGATCCGCCGCGCTTTCTGGCGCGCACGCCGCATGGCTACCACGACACAGCCCTGATCCGCAGCGAACTGGAGGCGGCAGGGTTCTCCGATGTGGCGATCGAGACGAGAGCCGAGCAGAGCCGTGCAGCCTCGCCGCGCCTTCCCGCCATTGCGTATTGCCAGGGAACTCCCCTTCGCAACGAGATCGAGGCCAGAGGCGCGGGACAGCTGAATGCGGCAACCGACTGCGCCACATCCGCAATTGCAGACAGACATGGCAGCGGCGAGGTCGCCGCCAAAATTCAGGCCCACGTCATCCTGGCCGTATTCTAGAGCGTTTTCTAGCGGGCCCTGGAGCAGATAACGGCTGCCTGAGCGCGTCTATTCCGCCGCGAGCGCCAGCCGGCGCAGGCGCAGCTCGGGATGCTCGTGGAAGGGCTGCAGCGGTGTCATCCAGCGGCGCAGGGTCTCCGCCGCCTCGATCCGCGCCGAGAACGGGTCCTTGCCATGGACGGTCCAGGTGATCGCGCCGTCGAGTTCGAGCAGGCCCCAGGCACCGGCCGGCTCCGGCAGGGTGGTGAAGCTCTCGGTCAGCGATTGCAGCGTCAGATGCGGGATGCCGTCGACGGTCGTCAGCGTGTTCCAATGGACATGGCCGGAGAGGCAGACGACTGGGACCTTAGCCTGCCGCAACACGGCGCGCGCCCGCTCCGCGCCGGGATAGGTCGAGAATTCGGGGTTGCGCTCGAAATAATAGTTCCCGATCTGGCCATGACCGGAGATCGGGACATGGCTCATGATCGCGAGCGGGCGGTCGGCGGCGTTCACGGTC
Organism: Allobosea sp. OK403; assembly: GCF_900113835.1. Lineage (GTDB taxonomy): Bacteria > Pseudomonadota > Alphaproteobacteria > Rhizobiales > Beijerinckiaceae > Allobosea. Next base: position 162,481 of record NZ_FOQV01000010.1, read on the forward strand.
GCGGCGAGCCAGAGCAGATCGGCCTCCTGCAACACGAAGCCGCCGGGACGGTGGATCTTCGAATCCGCGGCCCAGAGCACGAGCCGCCAGTCGCCGAGATCAATGATGCGATGGCCGAGCGCCTGGCCCAGGATCGCCTCGTTCTCGGCGACGCTGAGATGGTCGCGGTCGTGATTGCCGCAGAGATGGAAGCGCGGCGCGGCGATGGCCGAGAACGCCTCGGCGACCTCCTGCTCCAGCCGCAGATCGGTCGCTTGGTCGCAATCGGAGATGCGGTCGCCGAGATCGATCACGGCGTCGGGCCGTGCCTCCGCGACGAAGCGGCGGAACTCCGCCATCAGCGGCAGGGCGTGGGCACCCATCTTGGTGAAACTGTTTTCGCCGTGATGGATATCGGCGACGAAGGCGAGGCGAAGGGCTTTGGCCATGGCGGGGCTCGGAAGGGTTGGAGATGGCTGGGACAAAGGTGCAGCCGTCATTGCGAGCGAAGCGAAGCAATCCAGGGGCAGTCGAGCGAGCCTTCCTGGATTGCTTCGTCGGCTGCGCCTCCTCGCAATGACGGCGTCAGGCGGTGTCAGCGGGCCGCCAGCGTCACGCGGCCGGCGCGGAAATCGAGCACATAGGGGATGTGCCCGGGCAGGGGCCGCCAGGCGAGCGAGCGCTTCATGCCGTAGGACTCGTAGGGCTGGTAGAGCGGCAGCACCGGCGGGTCGTTCTTGATCATCTGCATCAGCCCGGCATAGGCCTGCTTGCGCTCTGCAAGATCGGTCGAGTAGCGGAACTTCTCCCACAGCGCGCTATAGGCCTCATCGGCCTTGAAGCGGCCTTCCGAGGCGGAGTTGCCGGTCGGCGCCCACATGATGCCGAAGGAACCGGCGGGATCGGGGAAATACATCGGGTTCGACCAATTGCGCGCCATCATCGAGGGCTCGGAGCCGGTCCATTGCTCGGTGACGTTGAGCTGGGTCTTGACGCCGACCGCGCCCCACATCTCCTGGATCGCCTGCGCGGCGAGCAGGCCGTTGGTGTAATAGGCGGCCTGAGTGTCGAAGCGGATCGGGAAACCGTCATAGCCCGCCTCCTTCAGCAGGGCCTTGGCCTTGGCGGGATCATATTCGAAGGTGTCGAGCTCCGGCATGTAGAGCGGGCCGAACTGCGCGAATGTATGGGAGGTCGGCACCTTCGCCTTGCCGAACCAGAGCGCCTCGTTCAGCGTCTTGCGGTCGATGGCGTAGGACAGCGCCTGGCGCAGCTTCGGATTGGCCATCTTCGGGTTCTGGGTGTTGAAGATGACGACGTGGAAGAGCGGCGTCTGCATGCCCTCGACCTTGAGCTTGGCATCAGACGCGATCGGATCGAGCTGGTCGGGCGGGATATTGGTGATGAGGTCGACCTCAGCGTTCTTCAGCGCCGTCAGGCGGCCCGAGAGCTCCGGAATGCGCTGGACCGTGACCTTCTGGAACGGCGCCTTCTCGCCCCAGAAGCCGTCGAAACGCTCATAGACCAGCTTCTGGTTGGGCACGAATTCGGTGATCTTGTAGGGGCCGGTGCCGACAGGCTTGAGCGCGAAGGCCTCGAAATCGCTGGGCTCGGCTACATTGGGATCGCCCGTCAGCCCCATGACGTATTTCTTCGGCACGATCATGCCCTGCTGCACATTGAGCAAGGTCTCGAACAGCGGCTCGGGCTTGGTGGCGGTGATCCGTACCGTCTCGGCGTCAACAGCCTCGACCTTGGCCATGTTGGGCAGGGTGTCGCGCTTGCGCACGGCATAGGGCGGGAAGGTCGAGTTGATGATGCGGTCGAAGGAGAAGACCACATCCTCCACCGTCATCGAGTCGCCATTGTGGAAGGTCACGCCCTGGCGGATCTTCAGCTCGATCTGCGTCGGCGAGACCTGCTTCCAGCTCGTGGCGATGCCGGGCTGCCAGACGCTCTCGGCGCGGCTGGCGTCCTTGCCGATCAGCGGATCGAAGGCATTGAAGTAGAATTGCGAGCCGACATTGGAGAAATCGCGGCCGGGATCGAGCCAGGGCGCCATGTTCTGCACGCCGACCCTGAGCTCCTGCGCGGCGGCGAGCCCGGTGAGCGCCGTGGTGGCGAGCGCGGCAGTGAGCGCGGTCTTCAGCAAGGTCTTGAGCATGGTTTTTGCCCTTTCGAGACGAGCGGGAGAGGAAGAGGCGTGGCAGGCAGGCGGGCGTCAGCGTTCGCGCAGCCGCACGTCGAGATGGTCGCGCAGGAAATCGCCGAGCAGCATGGCAGCCAGGCTGACGAGCACGATCAGCAGCGCCGGCACCGCCACGATCCAGGACGCGGAGGCCATGTAGTCGCGCCCCTGCCCGACCATGGAGCCGAGCGTCGCGGTCGGTGGCTGGACGCCCAGCCCCAGGAAGGAGAGCGCGGATTCGAGCAGGATCAGGTTGGAGAAGTTCAGGCTCGCCATCACCACGATGGGCGAGACGATGTTGGGGATCATGTGCACGGTGGCGATGTACCAGCGCGTCGCGCCGGCGGCCCGCGCCGCCTCAACGAAGGGCAATTCGCGCAAGCCGAGCACCTGGGCGCGCACCAGCCGGGCGAAATGCGCCCAATAGGCGATGCCGAGCACACAGATCAGCACCGTGACATCGGTCCCGGCGAGCGCGATGACGAGGAGCGCGACGAGCGTGAAGGGCAGCGACAGCATGATGTCGACGAAGCCCATGATCAGCGCATCGGCCCAGCCGCCGAACAGGCCTGCGACGAGCCCGAGCGAAACCCCGAGCGCAAGCCCGATCAGCGTGCCGAACAAGGCCAGCGCCAGCGTCAGCCTGAGGCCATGGAGGCAGCGCGAGAGCAGGTCGCGGCCGAGTTGGTCGGTGCCGAACCAATGCGCCGGATTGGCGCGCTCGAAGCCGATCGGCGGACGTAAGCGGGCGAGCAGCTTCTGCTGGTCGGGTTCGAAGGGCGCGAGCGCCGGCGCAAACAGCGCGAGAAGGACGAGGATGAGCGCGAGCAGCGCCGCGCCTGCGACGAGGACATTCACGCCCGCCGGCAAGGCGAAGCGCCGACGCGACTTGGGCTGCGCGCGCGGCTTGGGCTGCGGCGGAAAAGCGATATTGGCGTCCAGAATCTTGGCGTCGAGGATATCGGTCATGACCGCTCAGGCTCCAGCCAGGCGCACGCGCGGATCGACCAGCGCATAGGTGAGATCGACCGCGAGATTGACGAGGATCACCGCGCTCGCGACGACGAGAACGCCGAATTGCAGCACCGGGTAGTCGCGCTTGAGCGTCGCGCCGACCAGGAGGTCGCCGACGCCGTTCCAGGCGAAGACGGTCTCGACCACCACCGCGCCCGAGACCAGCGTGGTGATCTGCAGGCCGAGCACGGTGATGACCGGGATCAGCGCGTTGCGCAGGCCATGCTCGAGGATGATCGCGCGCTCTGACAGGCCCTTGGCGCGGGCCGTGCGCATATAGTCCTCGGAGAGGACGTCGAGCATGGCGTTGCGGGTGTAGCGCACCAGCGCCGCGACGAAATAGGCTGACAGCGCGATCGTCGGCATGACGTAATGCAGCAGCGTGCCGGAGCCGGCGCTGGGCAGCCAGTGCAGCGTGTAGGAGAAGACCAGCAGCAGCAGGATGGCGAGCACGAAATTCGGGATGGCGTAACCGAGGAAAGCCGCGAAGAGCACGCCGCTTCCGCCCGGTCGGCCGCGCCAGATCGCCGCCAGGATGCCGGCGGGCACGCCGACACCGATCGTCAGCGCCAGCGTCGCGACCAGCAGCGAGGCGCTCTGCCAGAGCCGCTCGGTGAAGATCGTCGCGACCGGCCGGCGCTCCATCAGGCCGAGGCCGAAATCGCCTGAAAGCAGCGAGCGCCAGAACAGCCAGTATTGCTCGACGACCGTGCGATCGAGCCCCCAATAGGCGATCATCTCGCGCCGCGAGGCAGCGTCGAGCCCTTCCGGCATCAGGAAGTCGATCGGGTTGCCGGTCAGGCGGGTGGCGAGGAAGACGACCGAGACGATCGCCCACAGCGTGATCGCCATCCGCAGCACGCGGCCTGTGAGGAATTCGAGCATGTCTTCCCCCTGCCTGGGTCGCCACGGGACATCGCGTTGTCTGCCCGGCTTCCGCCTCGGGCTGTGCTGCGATGGCGATGTGGTGGCAGCGCTTCATGACAGGACGATGAACTTAGCTCAGTAAATATCAGATTTGACACTGAGATAATCTCAGTTCATGGCTGCGGGCCTCTAGCTGGTGGATTTTGAGATTCGCGCGATGGGCTCGCTTCAGGATGTTCGCGGTTGTCTCGTCGATCTCGACGGAACCCTGGTGCGCGGCCAGCAGGCCCTGCCGGGCGCAAGCGCCTTTCTCGAAGCGCTGGAGGGCCGTTTCGTTATCGTCTCCAACGACGCCGAGCATACGCCGCTGGAGCTGTCGCGCGGCCTGAAGCGGCTTGGCCTGGCAGTCAATCAGCGCCGGATCGTGCTTGCGGGAACGACAGCGCTCGACGAGATCGCGCTGCGCCTGCCGCGCGCCCGCATCTCTATGATGGCGAGCAAGAGCCTGATGACCTATGCGCGCGACCAGGGGCTCGTGCCGGTGCAGACACGACCCGACATCGTCTTCCTCGGGCGCGACCGGCAGTTCTCCTATGAGCGCCTGATGATCGCGGCCAATGCCGTGCGCGACGGCGCCGAGCTCGTCGCCGCCAATCCCGACCTTGTCCATCCCGGCCCCAATGGTGCGATCGTGCCGGAGACGGGCGCGCTGCTGGCGGCTCTCATCGCCTGCACCGGCCCGGTACCGCACCGCGTCATCGGCAAGCCCGAGCCCGCCTTGTTCGAGGCCGGGCTTGGCTTGCTCAAATTGCCCAAGCGCGCCGTCATGATGGTCGGCGACAATCCCGCGACCGATGGCGAAGGTGCGCGGCGCTTCGGCCTGCGCTATTTCGAGATCCGCGACGGGGTGTTCCCTCTCCTGGGAAGCGCCCCGTCCCGTCACGGAAGCACCGGCGCATTGGCCCTGACCGCATGACAGCTGCGAAGCCCGCCTCCAAATCTGCAGAGATTCGCAAGCCTGCGGAGATCCGTAAGAGCCCGTCATCCTCCGGGTTGGAGGGTGCGCTCGATCGCCTGCGGGCGCTGCGCACCAACCTGCCGCCGACCGCCGCTCGCATCGCCGATTTCTTCATCAGTCATGCCGGCGAGGTGGTGCATATGTCGGTCACGGAAGTGGCAGAGCGCACCGGCGCCAGCGAAGGCAGCGTCATCTCGCTGTGCCAACAGCTCGGCGCGCGCGGCTTCCAGCAGGTCAAGATCGCGCTGGCGCGCGATCTGGTGCAGCCAGTCCAGTTCATCCATGAGGATCTCGCTCGCAGCGACGGCACCGGCACGGTGATCGAAAAGATCTTCCGCAGCGATCTTCAGGCCCTGCACGACACCATGAAGGTGCTCGACACCGGCGCGATGGAGGCAGCCGTCGCCGCGATCCTGAAAGCGCGTCGCGTCGAGCTTTACGGCATCGGCAGCGCCGCCCCGATCGCAGAGGACGCGAATTACCGCCTGCTGCGCATCGGCGTCGAGGCCAAGGTGGTGGTCGATTCCCATGTCCAGGCGATCAGCGCCTCGCTGACCGGGCCGGATGTGGCTGTCATCACCATCTCCCATTCCGGCAGCACGCATGAGACCGTGACGGCGACCAGGCTCGCCAAGGAGGCCGGTGCGACGACGATCTGCATCACCAATTTCGGCAAGTCGCCATTGCTCGCCCATGCCGATATCGTGCTGCACACCATGGCGCGCGAAACCCAGTTCCGCACGGAGGCGATGACCAGCCGCATCGCCCAGCTCGCCATCATCGACGCGCTGATCGCCTGCCTGTCGCTGGCCGATTACGACAAGGCCCTGGCGACGATCGGCAAGACCTTCGACGTGCTCTCGACCAAGCGGTATTGAGGTTTCCGGGAGTGGGCCACACCGTCATTGCGAGCGCAGCGAAGCAATCCAGGAAGCGTAGAGCGAGCCCTCCTGGATTGCTTCGTCGCTCACGCTCCTCGCAATGACGGGGCAGGCTGAACAGAAAATGCCCTAACGGCGCTCGCGCGGGCGGATCAGCCGGCGGTGGCCGCGCCAGTGGCGGGAGCGGCCGAGCGGGCGCAGATCCGCCCGCAGGACCAGCAGGGATTTGAACGACCGCGCTCCAGCCTGCGCCTGGCGGTTCATGCCATCGATAGAGTTCTTGCCGTCAATAGAGTTCTTGCCGTCGACACAACCGAGCCGATGGCGGGGCCGTAGCCAAGGGAGTTCACCCGACACCGAGCCCGCTTGTCCGGGTTTGAGCTCTGCGATGCCTATCGAGCGCAACGCCCGCCCCCCGGCTCGCGAGCCTTTGCTAACCCGCCTGCGAGCGCTGCGGCACCTTGCGCGCCTCATCGAGAATCGCAAAGCCCGTCCTGGCCATCGCTTCGGCCTCGTGAGCGACGACGTTCAGGACATCCGCGAGCGAGCGCAGACCGCTCTTGCGGGTCAGGATCGCCAGAGACTGCGCCAGTTCGGCGACATAGTCCGCCGTTTCGCATTGCGCTTGCGATAGCGTCGCCAGCCCGTGCAGTTCATTGCGCGCCGTCATCGCACTTGCCGATAGCCAGGCAGACGTGCCGGCTTCCTCACGATGTGCGGCCTCCGCACGATGTGATTGCGTCTCCGCAACGACAAGGTGCTTTTCCAAGGATTTCGTCGCCATGCCAGTCCCCCGAATGGCTGTCTTGTTGAGCCGTTGACAGCCGACGAGACCAAGCTAGGCACAGGATATTGACGAGCAATTTACCTTTCTTGCAGCCCTCTCATGCCATTTAGGGTCAATTCGAGCAATTTTTGCGTTAACTTTCGCTTAAGAATACACGTCACACGCGAAATTTGCTCGACATACCATCCAACGCAATCGCGAGGCCATTGTGCCGGCTCAGGCCGGGCGTACCGCCGGCTTGCCATTCGGCGGCGTGACAAAATCTGCACCCGCTCTCACGAGGGCGTGATAAATTTTTTCGACCGCAGTGGCATGCGAGCCGACGAAGCCGTCGAACTCCTCGATGCGACGGATGGTCGAGACGGGTACGCCGGTGGCTTCCGAGAGCTGCTTCACCGACCAGTTGACGATGCCGCGCCCGCCGCGAATCTGGGCGCCGCTGAGCCCGCCTGTCGCACAGCTCGGCGCGGGCCATTCCTTGCTGGCGTGGATGTCGATGCAGCCGCCGACCCATTCGGTGATCTCGCCGGCATCGTCACGGACCGGGACGCTGCGCGCGCACACCCAGCGATAGCTGCCGTCGAGCAGGCGGACCCGCATCTCGATCTCGCAGACCCGGCCGGTTTCAAGCGCCCTGTTGCGCTCGGCGACGACGCGCTCGGTATCGTCGGGATGGAGCATCGCGACCCAGCCCCAATCCCGGCTGTGTTCGGGGTCCTGCCCCGTCAGCTCCTCCCAGCCCTCGAGCCATTCGATCCGCCCATCCGGCCCGGCGCTCCACCAGACCGGGGTGCAGGCCGTGGCCATCGCATCGAAGCGTCGCTGGCTCGCCTTGATCAGCTGCCGCGCCTCGTATTCGGCGGATACGTCGAGGAAGGATCCGACCAGACGATGCGGCCTGCCACGATCATCCAGCAGGAACTCGGCATTGACCCTCACCCAGCGCAACTGCCCTTTCGGGTTGAGGATCCGAATATCGCGGTGGAGCGGCATGGCGTTGCGCAAGCTCAGTTCGATCTCGGCGCGCGGGCCAAGATCGGCCGGGTGAATCAGCGCATGGAACATCTCTTCGGACGGCTGGTGCGTTGCCGGATCGAGGCCCAGCAACCGATACATGCCGGCCGACCAGCGCACCTTGCGCGACGGCAGCGCCATCGAAAAAATGCCAAGCGGAACCCGCTCCTCGATGAAGCGCAAAGTTTCACCGAAGATCTCGTCTTCGTTGAAGAAAGTCAGCATTGGACCCCCCGATCCAGTGTCGACGCGCTTCCCGGCATCTGCGCCGCAGACGCCAGTCTCGAATCACTCGCCACAATACAATTTAGAATGATGCTAAAATTGGCGGTCAAAGATAGATACACCCATCGTTGAATCGCCATTGGCTATCATAGCATAAGCAGAGCCTATCAGCTCCATCTCGAAGCGCCGGGAACATGTCCCGGTTCCGTAACGAATCGGAGATTTCGGCCAGCCGACGCCAAGGCAATTACTCGCTGGCCAAGCGCGAACGACGTCTTAATAGTAACAATGTTACAATTTCGCCAGCGGTCTGCTTATTGGCCGCGCTTGGATGCTGGAACGCTGTTTGTACCAGAAAAACGCATGGCTCAGTTGATGTAGATCACAGTTTGGAGGCGTTTGTTCACGCGCTCCAGGATCCACTTCACTCGAAAACGCTCTGTTTCTCAGTAGACATCGGCCTGATAGCGCCCGGCCTTCTTCAACGCGGCGACATAGGCCACAGCCTCGTCGGCCGAGCGGCCGCCATGCTCGGCGACGACATCGACCATGGCGCGCTCGACGTCCTTGGCCATGCGCTTGGCGTCTCCGCAGACATAGAAATGCGCGCCCTGCTCCAGCCAGGCGAAGAGCTCGGCGCCGCGCTCGCGCATGCGGTCCTGAACGTAGATCTTCTCCTTGCCGTCGCGTGACCACGCCAAGGTGAGGCCGGTGAGGACGCCTTCCTGCTTCATCGCATTCAATTCGTCCTCGTAGAAGAAATCCGAAGCCCGGCGCTGATGGCCGAAGAAGAGCCAATTCCTGCCCGGCGCTTTCGTCGCCCTACGGTCATGCAGGAAGGCGCGGAACGGGGCGATGCCGGTGCCGGGGCCGCACATGATGACTGGCGTCGCGGGGTTCTCCGGCAGGCCGAAGCCGTGCGCCCGCTGGACATAGACCGGCACCCTGTCGCCGGGCTGGACGCGCTCGGCGAGATAGGTCGAGGCCACGCCCCAGCGCGGGCGCGTGCCGATTTTGTAGCGCACCGTATCGACCGTCAGCGTGATGCGGCCGGGCGTGGCGAGATGTGAGGACGAGATCGAATAGAGCCGCGGCTGCAACGGGTCGAGCGCCTCGACGAAGGCCTCGGCCGAGAGCTTCGCCTGACCAAATTTGTGCAGCGTGCCGAGCACGTCGAGCCGGTCGAGATCGCCGTCGGGATCCTCCCCCGCCGCAAGACGCTTGGCCTTGGCGCGGGTTTCGCCGCCCGTGACATAAGAGATGAGCTGGAACAGCGCATCGGGCGCCGGTCCAAGCGCGCAATCGCTGATGAGCGCCTCACGCAGCGTCTTGCCGCTAACGGGCGCGTCCGGCCGCGCACCGAGCAGCGCGATGACCGCATCGGCCAGGCGCGGATCGTTCCGGGCGATGATGCCGAAGGCGTCGCCGACGACGTAGTCGAGCCCGCATTCCGAGAGATCGAACTCGACATGCCAGGTCTCCTTCTCCGAGCCCTCGCCATTGAGCTTGCGGCGCGAGAGGAAGGTCGCCATGGCCGGGTTTTCGCGCGAACGGCCAACCGGGCCGGCGGGTGCGACTGGCGCGGCTTCGGCCATCGGCGCCGCGGGAGCGGCGCCGCCCTCTTCCACCAGCGTCTTCAGCATGCGCAGCGTATCCTTGCCGCCGGGCGCGCAGAGGTTCAGGCGCGGCTCCTGCCCGGAAGCGATCGCTGCGGAGTAAGTCTCGCAGACATAGCCGCACTGGCCGCAATCCTGCTGCGCCATGGCGGCGAAGAGCTTGCGCGGCAAAGGCTTGCCCTGCGCGAGCTTCATGCGCTCCGCCATCTCCATGGCCGGATCGTGCCAGGGCGCGCCGTCATCGGCGGCGCCCATCACGGCGGCATTCTCGGCGGGCGAGAGCGCGGTGACGCCGGCATTGTCGAGTGAAAGCAGGCCCGCGAAAAAGCCGTTCAACCAGGAGCGCTGCTCCTCGGAGAACGGCGCGGTCTCGGGCAGGACCTGGACGATGGGGGACGGGGACTGGAGCGTCATAAGGTGCCCCTCCCCGTCATGCTCGCCCTTGTGGCGGGCATCCACGTCTTGATCATAGAACTCGACGGCGGAAGACGTGGTTGGTCGGCACAAGGCCGACCATGACGGTTATGCAGAACCGGGCTCATGCCGCGTCTCCGGTGCTCGCGACCAGCGCCTGCAACGCCTCGATCTCGTGGCGGCGGGCGAAGGCGACGAAGCTCTCGTCGGGCGCGGCGCGATGGATCTGCCAGGTGCGCAGGACCGCCTCGACCAGCGCCGGAGCGTCCTCGGCCCGAACCTTCTCGCGGAAGGGCCGCGCCATGCCGCCATCGACGCCATAGCCGCCGCCGACGAGCAGATCGTAGCCGGGCACGGTGTCGCCCTCCTCATTGACCGGCACCTTGGCGCCGATCAGGCCGATATCGCCGATATAATGCTGGGCGCAGGAGTGGTGGCAGCCGGTCAGGTGGATGTTGACCGGCGTCTCCAGCGTGATGCGCGGCTCGCAATGGGCGGCGATGGCGAGCGCATCCTCCTTGGTGTGGGCGGCGGCGAATTTGCAGCCCGTCGCGCCTGTGCAGGCGATCAGACCCGCACGCAGGATCGAGGTCTCGGCGGAGAGACCGATCGCCTCGAGATTGGCGACAACATCCTCGACCTTGGCGTCCGGCACGCCGGAGATCAGCAGGTTCTGCCAGACGGTCAGGCGGATATCGCCATCGCCGCAACTCTTGGCGATCGAGGCGATGACGCGCATCTGCGCCACGGTGAGCTTGCCGACCGGCAGCGCCACGCCGATCCAGTTCAAGCCGGCCTGGACCTGCTTGTGCACGCCGATATGGGCGAGGCGGTCATAGACCGGGCGCGGCTCCACCAGGCTCGCATCGACCCGGACCAGCTTGCGTCCGAGCTTGTCCTCGACCGCAGCGAGGAATTTGTCGAAGCCCCAGGCATCGAGCACATATTTCAAGCGCGACTTGTTGCGGTTGGTGCGGTCGCCATTGGCGATGAAGACGCGCACGATCGCGTCGGCGACCGCGACGGCGTCAGATGGCGCGACGATGACGCCGGTGTCACGCGCGAGGTCGTGATGGCCGGTGATGCCGCCCAGCGCCAGGCGATACCAGATGCCGGGCTCGATGGGCTGGCCTTCGAAACTGGCGCCCTCGCCCAGCTCTATCGCCTGGAAGCCGATATCGTTGGTGTCCTCCAGCGTCGCGATCGAACCCGCGCCGTCGAAGGCGACGTTGAACTTGCGCGGCAGGCCGTAGAGCGAGCGGTCGTTCAGGATGTGGTGGTGCCAGGCGCGGGCATGGGGACGCGTATCGAGCAGTTCGAGCGGGTCGATGCCGGCCGTGGCTGAGCCCGTGACGTTGCGGATATTGTCGGCACCCGAGCCTTTGGCGGTGAGGCCGAGATCGGCAAGCCCTTCGAGCAGCAGGGCTGCGTTCTCGGCGCTGATCTCGCGGACCTGCAGATTGGCGCGGGTGGTGACATGGGCATAGGGGCCGCAGAACTTTTCCGCGAGATCGGCGACGCCTTCGAACTGCCAGGCCTTCAGGATGCCGTTGGGAATGCGCAGCCGGCACATATAGCTGTTCTGCGCGGGGGCAACGTAGAACAGGCCGTGATAGCGCCAGCGGAAATTGTCCTCGGGCTTGGGATAGGTGCCGGCCTCGGCCTGCGCCTTGAAGCGGGCATAGGCGTCGAAGGGGTGCTCGGCCGCCTTCCATTTCTCCTGATCAACGAGTTTGCCGCCGCCGGCAACGATGCGCGCCTGCGCCTCCTGATGCTCCTTGTCGGGACCGGCCGGCGCGGCGGCGCCGGCCCCCGCAGCCCCGCCGAGCGGGCCCAGCCCACGCGCGGCGCGGGCGGACTGCATGCCGCTCATGAAGCCTTCGAGATAGCGCTTCTGGTCCGGGCTGAAATCGTCACTCATGGCTGGCGCCCTCCCTTCTCCCACCCATCTCGGGCTTGCCCGAGATGGGTACCCAAGTGCGCATGTCGGAAACATCCGACATGCGTGGGGAGAAGGTGGCAGCGCGAAGCGCTGACGGATGAGGGGGCGCTGTGAGCTTTTCGTCTGGCCGAACACGACGCTAACCGGATAGGGCACGGCGCCCCCTCATCCGGCCCTCCGGGCCACCTTCTCCCGATCAAAGTCGGCTGTTGCCGACTTTGACACTTGGAGTTGCCCATCTCGGGCAAGCCCGAGATGGGTGGGGAGAAGGGAGTGCCCCGTGCTGCACTCTTCATCAAACCCATCATCACGCCGCCTCGACGAAGCGGTGGCGCTCGTAGAGGAACTTCAGCACCGCCTCGCGGGCGGCGATGTAGCTGCGGTCGGCGACCAGATCGAGCCGCTTGCGCGGACGCTCGAGCCGGACGTCGAGCACCTCGCCGATGCGGGCCGAGGGGCCGTTGGTCATCATCACGATCCGGTCGGAGAGCAGCACGGCTTCATCGACGTCATGAGTGATCATGATCATGGTGTTTCCGAGCGCGGCATGGATCTGCATGATCGAATCCTGCAGATGGGCGCGCGTCAGCGCATCGAGCGCGCCGAAGGGCTCGTCGAGCAGCAGGATCTTGGGTTCCATCGCCAGCCCGCGGGCAATGCCGACGCGCTGCTTCATGCCGCCCGAGATCTCAGCCGGGCGCTTGTCCCTGGCATGGCCCATCTGGACGAGGTCGAGATTATGCATGATCCAGTCATGCCGCTCGGCCTTGCTCTTCTGGCGGCCGAAAACCTTGTTCACGGCGAGCGCGACATTGTCGTAGACGGTGAGCCAGGGCAGCAGCGAATGGTTCTGGAAGACGACGGCGCGCTCGGGCCCCGGCGAATTGACCTCCTTGCCCTCCAGCAGCACCGCGCCGGCGCTGACCGGGGTCAAACCCGCGATGATGTTGAGCAGGGTCGACTTGCCGCAGCCGGAATGGCCGATCACCGAGACATATTCGCCCTTCTCGATGACGAGGTTGATGTCCTTGAGTACGTCGGTCGTCGCGGAGCCGCGCTGGAAGCGTTTGTCGACATGATCGATCTTGAGATAGCTCATCGCATCCTCCTCAATTGGTCAGGGTGCCACGGGTGACGATGGTGCCGATGAAGGCAACGAGGCGGTCGAGCACGAAGCCGACGACGCCGATGTAGATGAGCGCCACGATGATGTCGGACAGGCGCGAGGAGTTCCACGCATCCCAGATGAAGAAGCCGATGCCGACGCCCCCGGTCAGCATCTCGGCCGCGACGATGGCGAGCCAGGACAGGCCGACGCCGATGCGCAAGCCCGTGAAGATGTAGGGCGCGGCGGAGGGCACCATGATCTTGAAGAAGAACTCGATCTGGTTCAGCCGCAGCACCTGCGCGACATTGCGGTAATCCTGCGGGATGTTGCGGATGCCGACGGCGGTGTTGATGATCACCGGCCAGATCGCTGTGATGAAGATCACGAAGATCGCCGAGGGCTGGCTGTCGCGGAACGCCGCCAGCGAGAGCGGTAGCCAGGCGAGCGGCGGCACGGTGCGCAGCACCTGGAAGACCGGATCGAGCCCGCGCATCGCCCAGACCGACTGGCCGACGAGCGCGCCCAGCAGCACGCCGACGACCGCCGCCAGGCTGAAGCCGATGGCGACGCGCTGGAGCGAGACCAGGATGCGCCAGCCCAGGCCGATATCCTGCGATCCGTTCCAGAAGAACGGCTCGGTGATCAGGTCCTTGGCTTCCGCCCAGATCTTCGTCGGCGGCGGCAGCGAGGATTGCGGGCCATGCGCGGTGAGCTGCCAGACCAGCAGGATCAGCGTGACCGTGATCAGCGGCGGCAGGATGTTGACGAGAACCGCCTTGAGCCAGGCGCCGAGCCGCTCGCGCAGCGGCTTGCCCGCAACCGCCGGCAGGGCCACCACCTGCGCCTGCACGGCCGATAATGCGACGACCTTCGCGCCTGCGGTCGCATTCTTCAAGACAGTCTGACCCATCCCGATACTCCTCTGATTGAATTGGTCTGTCGCGTCGCTCATGCCGCCACCGTCATGCCGCCACCGTCTCCTGCGCCTGCGCGCCGATGCGCCGGATTTCCGGCAGGCAGGAGCCGCAATTCGTGCCGGCCTTGAGCTGCCGGCCGATATCCTCGGGCGTCATCGCGCCACCGCCAGCGAAGGCGGCGCGGATCGCATTGAGGCCGACGCCGAAACATGCGCAGACCGTGGGGCCGGGATCGGCCGCGCCATCGAGCCGGCGGCCGGCGAGCAGTGCGAGCCGGTTTTCCGGCGCGAAGCCGGCGTCGGCGAAGGCGAGCTTGACCGTGTCCCAGAGCGGGGCGCGCCTGGAGGGGCCGACGAAGAGTGCGGCGATCAGCCTGCCTTCACGCGTCACGGCGCAGCGATAGGCGCCACCCTGCCGGTCGATCATTTCGGTGAGACCGTCCTCACCGAAGGCTGAGCGCACCGCCTCCATCAGATCATCGACCGAGGCGTCGGTCGCAAACAACCGGCCCTGCCCGCCTTCGACCGCAACGCTCGCCCACCAGCATCCCGCCGGCAAAGCGAAGGCCTCACGCGACAGCACGAAGCCTTGCGATGCATAGCTCACGGCCGTGATCGACGAGGGCGTCGCCTTCAACTCGGGCTGGCCGGAATAGGGATCGCAGAAGGGCTGCACGGCCGCGCCGATACGCGCATCCGACGCCGTCTCGGCCGACCAGTGGATCGGCGCGAAGAGCGAGCCGGCCGGCACGCCCTCGTCGTGCAGGACCTTGAGCACGACCGCGCCATGGGTGTTCGCGATGCGGGCAAAACCGCCCTCTTCCACGCCGAAACGGGCGGCATCGGCCGGATTCACATGGACACTGGGCTCGCTGACATGGGCAGAGAGGCGCGGGCTCAGGCCGGTGCGCGTCATGCTATGCCAGTGGTCGCGGACGCGGCCCGTATTGAGCAGCAGCGGAAAAGCCTCGCTCGGCTCAGCCGCCAGCGCCGGCATGGCGAGCGGCTTCATCTGGGCGCGGCCATCGGGCGTGAAGAAGCCGCCATTGGCGAAGAGACGGGCCGTGCCCTGCGATTGACCGGCGGGCACAGGCCATTGCACGGGCCTGAGCGCATCATAGCTGCGCTTCGTCAGCCCGGCATGAGCGCCGATGTCGAAATCGCGGGTGCCGTCATTCTCGAAGGCGGACAGCGCGGCATGCTCGGCATAGATTTCGGAGGCATCGGCGAAGCCGAAGCCGGCGGCGAAGCCCAGCCGCCTGGCGATCTCGCAGATGATCCACCAATCCGGCCTGACCTCGCCCGGCAAGGGCAGGAAGGCGCGCTGGCGCGAGATGCGCCGCTCGGAATTGGTGACCGTGCCGTCCTTCTCGCCCCAGGCCGCAGCCGGCAGGATGAAATGCGGCTTGGCGGCGAGCGTGTCGTTGGAGAGCACGTTCTCAGAGACGATGAAGAGGTCGAGCCCCTGCAGCGCCGCCATGACATGGTCGGCGCGCGGCAGGGAGACGGCCGGGTTGGTCGCCATGACCCAGAGCGCCTTGATGCGCTTGTCCGCCACCGCATCGAGCATGGCGACGGCCTTCAAGCCTTCATGCTGCGCCATGTTGGGCGCATTCCAGAAGCGGCGGACGCGGTCGATCTCGACGGCCGCGTAGCCCATATGGGCGGCGAGCATATTGGCGAGCCCGCCGACCTCGCGCCCGCCCATGGCGTTGGGCTGGCCGGTCAGCGAGAACGGCCCGCCGCCGGGGCGGCCGATGCGGCCGGTGGCGAGATGGCAATGCAGGATCGAGGCGACTTTGTCGGTGCCTTGCGCCGACTGGTTGACGCCCTGGCTCCAGGCCGTGACCACGGCAGGCGTGCCCGCCCAGAGCGCGTAGAAGGCAGCGATATCGGCCGGGCTCAAGCCGGTGCGCGCGGAGACGGCGGCGATGTCGGGCGCGATGCCGCGCGCATTCTCCAACGCGGCCTCGAAACCGCTGGTGTGGCGCGCGAGATAGGTCGCGTCGGTCAGGCTGTGCTCGGCGAGATGAACGAGCAGCCCTGCGAACAGGACGCTGTCGGAGCCCGGCTTGAGCTGCAGGACGAGGTCGCAATCCTCGGCGGTGGCCGTCACGCGCGGATCGATGACGACGACCTTGGCGCCGCGCTCGCTGCGGTTCTGCTGGATGCGACGGAACAGCACCGGATGGCACCAGGCGGTGTTCGAGCCGACCAGCACGATCAGATCGGCGCTGTCGAGGTCCTCGTAGTTGCCCGGCACGGTGTCGGAGCCGAAGACGCGCTTGTGGCCGGCGACCGTGGAGGACATGCACAGCCGCGAATTGGTGTCGACATGGGGCGAGCCGATGAAGCCCTTCATCAGCTTGTTGGCGACGTAATAATCCTCGGTGAGGAGCTGGCCGGAGAGATAGAAGGCGACGGCCTCAGGGCCCTCGCGCCGGATGAGCGAGCGGAAGCCCTCGGCAACCGCATCGAGCGCCAGCTCCCAGGTGACGCGGTCATAGCCGCCCGCCGCATTGCGCTTCAGCGGGTGCAGCACTCGGCTGCCCAGGCCAAGCGTCTCACCAAGCGCCGAGCCCTTCGAGCAGAGCCGGCCGAGATTGGCGGGGTGGGCAGGATCGCCTGCGATCACGGCTCCGCCCCTGCCATCGCGCGTCGCCAGAACGCCGCAGCCAACCCCGCAATAAGGGCAGGTGGTGCGGATCGCCGGATCGGGAATGCCGGGGCCGAGCGAGGCGTCGTCGATGCGCATGTCAGGCGGCCTCCCTGATGCAGTAAGGCTCGCCGAAAGGCAGATCAGCGCGGATCGCCGAGATCTCCTGCCCTGAGCGGATCAGGCCGAGATAGAACAGGGCGCCTTGCGTATCGCCGACGAGGACACAGCCCGCGAGCCTGCCCTCGCGCAGCACGAATTTGCGGTAGATGCCGGCGGTGGGATCGCGCAGCACGAGGATCTCGGCGCCCTCGCCCGCCTCGAATTCGCCGGCAGAGAAGACGCCGACGCCGCTGACCTTGAGATTGGTCGCAAGCAGGGAGCCGGCATAAGCCGCCTCCACCCCTGCGGATTTTTGGCCCGCAAGCCGCATCGCCAGCACGCGCGCCTGCTCATAGGCCGGCTCGACGAGGCCATAGACCTGGCCGCGATGCTCGGCGCATTCACCAATCGCGAAGACATTGGCATCCTCGCTCGCCATCGCATCGTCGACGACGACGCCGCGATTGACGGCAAGCCCCGCCGCCTTGGCGAGATCGATATTGGGCCGCACGCCGATGGCGATGACGACGAGATCGGCAGGGATGATCGTGCCGTCCTGAAGCTCGACGCCCTCGACCTTGTCCGTGCCGACAAAGCCCTTGGTCGCGCTATTCAACCGGACAGCGATGCCGCGCGCCGTGATCGCGGCCGCGAGCAGGCCCGCGCCCTCGGCATCGAGCTGGCGCTCCATCAACCGGTCGACCAGATGCAGCAGCGTGACCTGCCCGCCGGCTTTTGAGAGTCCATAGGCGGCCTCGAGCCCGAGCAGGCCGCCGCCGATGACGACGATGCGCGCGCCGCGCTGCGCATAGGCCCGCATCATTCCGACATCGGCGGTGTCGCGGAAGGTCGCAACGCCCGGCAGATCGCCGCCCGGGAAAGGCGGCTTCAGAGGCTTGGAGCCGGTGGCGAGGACGAGCTTGCCGTAAGGCAGGGCCAGCCCGTCCTCCAGTGTGACCGTCCTGGCCGCACGGTCGATGCCGGCAACGGCGCGGCCATAGATCATCGAGACGCCGCGCGCCCGCCACCAGGCGGCGGGCTTCAGCTCGATATCGGGCTCGGCGATCTCGCCCGCCAACAAGGGCGAGAGCAGCACTCGGTTATAGGCAAGCCGGCCTTCCGCGCCGATCACCGCGATGGAATAGCGACCGAGCGCGCGCTGGCTGAGCTCGTCAACCAGCCGCGTTGCGGCCATGCCCTTCCCCACGATGATCAGCGGCTCGGCCATGCGGTCAGGCCCCCGCCGTCATTGCGAGCGCAGCGAAGCAATCCAGGAGGGCCTCGGGCTCAGTCCTCTGGATTGCTTCGTCGCTACGCTCCTCGCAATGACGGGGAGCGCTAGTGCTGATCATGCTGCGGATCGCGGGCATCGTTCAGGCGATCCGCTTGATCTTGAGCGCCTTGAGATAGTCCAGCGGCGCGGCGGGATCGAACTTCACGCCGTCGAAGAAGGTCTCGACGCCGCGCGAATCCACTGTGGGAGCCCCCGCCACGCCGAGCGTCTTGGCAGCCTCGCGCCAGAGGTCGGCCCTGTTGGTCTTGTCGACCAGGGCCTTGATGTCGATCGTCGGCTCGAACTTGCCCCAGCGGATGTTCTCAGTGACGAACCAGCTGTCATGGCTCTTGAAGGGATGGGAGACTTCGCCGCCCTCGCCCCAGAACTTCATGTAGAGATTGGTGCCCTTCACCTCGCGGCCATTGCCGTAATTGATGTCGCCCTGCAGGCGCTTGTTGATGTCGGTGACGGGGACGTTGAACCATTGCCGGCGGCCGACGATCTCGGCGAGTTCCTGGCGGTTCTCCATCTTGTCAGCCCAGATCTGTGCCTCCATCACCGCCATCAGGATGGCCTGCGTCGCCTTGGGATTGGCGTCGACGAAATCGGCGCGCATGCCGAGGATCTTCTCGGGATGCTTGAACCAGAGCTCGCCGGTGGTGAGCGCGGTGTAGCCGATGTTCTGGTTGACCAACTGCTCGTTCCAGGGCTCGCCGACGCAGAAGCAGTCCATCGTGCCGACCTTCATGTTCGCCACCATCTGCGGCGGCGGCACGGTGATGACCTTGATGTCGCTGTCGGGGTCGATGCCGCCGGCGGCAAGCCAGTAGCGGATCCAGAGATCATGGGTGCCGCCCGGAAAGGTCATCGCGGCTGTGAGCTCCTTGCCGGCCGCCCTCTTGCGCTCGAAGGCCAGCTTCAGCGGCGAGGAATCCTTCTGGACGTTGAGGTCCTTGTATTCGTTCGAGACCGAGATCGCCTGACCGTCCTGGTTGAGGTTCAGCAGCGTGTACATCGGCAAAGGCTGGCCGTTCTGCATCACCTTGCCGGTGCTGTAGAGATGCGTCTTCGGGCGCAGGATGTGGCCGCCATCGATGCCGTTGTTCTTGAAGCCGAGCGCCATGTTGTCGCGCGTCGCGCCCCAGGAGGCCTGCTTGGCGATGTCCATGTCGGGCAGGCCGTATTTGGCGAAGAGGCCCTTCTCCTTGGCGAGAATGAGGGGTGCGGCGTCCGTCAAGGCGATGTAGCCGAGGCGCGTGCCCTTGAGCTCCGGTCCGGCGGATTGCGCGAAGGCGCCCGATGGCAGCGCGGTCCTGGCAGCGGCGAGCAAGGCGGCCGCGCCGGAGAGTTTTAGGAGCTGGCGGCGGCTGGCGGCGGCCTTCACCGGCTTCACCCTGGTCTCGACTGTCTCGGTCATCGATCGCCTCTCTGCTGGACTGAAAGCTGGGGTCTGGGTCGAACTCGTCTGCGCCGCCAGAACGAAAAACGCCGCGCGAAAGCACCCGGGTGAGGCACGTTCGACAGCGGCGTTGCTGTGCGTTTCGATCTGAAATTGGGCGCGGGCAGCCTTGGCCGCGTTACGCCGAGACAAACAAGGATCGTGCCAACCGGCTCAGGTCAGGACAATTCTTAGAATTTCAACAACTTAGAGGTAACAGGCCTCTACCGGCAGCAGTCGCAGCGCCCGATATTGCGCCGCACAATTCAACCGCAGTCGCACAAAAAATGCGCAAACCCTCAGGGACGGCTGGTGCTGCCTGCAAAGAGAGCAGGCCGGAAGACGGCCCTGGCCTGCTCCGTCATCTCCGGGCTGCGGATGATCTGGCCGGCCTGTTCCATGCCTGCGAGAATCCAGTCGGCATGCGCGGGATCGGGCCGCAGCGCCTCGCGGTCGAAGCGGATGAAGCGCTCGACCTTGCGGGGCGCCCGCCCCGCTCCCTGCAGCAATTCCCAATGCAGCACCGGCTCCAGGATATCGGCGGGCAGCGCGAGCCGATCAGGCTTCGACAGATGCATGGCGAGGCGGCCGAAGTTGGCGGGCTGGCAGGCCCAGTCGCTCGCCCGCAAGATCGCGGCATTGAGCTTCGAGACCGCAGCTGCGCGCCGTTCGGCATCGTCGGCGCGCCAGGCCAGCACCTTGTCGGGGCAGTCGCGGCGCAGATCGACGCTGCAATGGACCATGGCGCCGATGCCGGCGGCGACAGCGGCCGTGTTCCAGGGCGCGCCCGCGCAGAAGCCATCGACGCGCCCGCTGGTCAGCGCCTCAACCGTCTGCGGTGGCGGCACGACCTCGAAGCGAATGTCCTTGCCGAGGACGAGCCCGGCCTTGGCCAGCCACTCGCAGAGCAGATAGGTATGGCTGGAGAAGCCGAAGACGGCGGCGAGCGTCAATGGCGGCAGGCCCGAGGCCTTGCGGCGCGCCACCATGGCGGCGAGCGCCCGGGCGGAGATGGCGGGGTCGGCCATGTCGCCCTCGGCAAACCGCGCCAGCTCCTCATAGCGGCGCACCGAGAAGGTGATCGCCGCACCGTCGAGATTGAGCGCCAGCGGCACCGCCATCGGCGCCTTGACGCCGCCGACGCCCAATGTCGCGGCAATGGCGGCCGGCCCCAGCATATGGGCGGCGTCGAACAACCTGACATTGAGCTTGTCGCGCAGGTTCGACCAGGAGACCTCGCGCACGAGCTCGAGATTGAGACCCTCGGCCTCGGCAAAACCCTCGTCCTTCGCCAGGATGACGAGGGCGCAATCGACCAGCGGCATGAAACCGACGCGTAAGTGCAGGGTCATTTCAGCACCTCGGCGGCTGTGATGATGGAGCGCGCGATGTCGACGAGCTTGCGCTTCTCGTTCATTGCCGTGCGCCGCAGGAGCGCGTAGGCCTCTTCCTCGGGCAGGCCCTTCATACGCATGACGATGGCCTTGGCGCGGTCGATCGTCTTGCGGTCCTCGAGCTGGGAACGAGCCTCGTCGAGTTCCTCGCGCAATTTGCGGAAGGCGTTGAAGCGGCTGATGCAGGTCTGCAGGATCGGCTGCATGCGCTCCTTCTTCAACCCGTCGACGATATAGGCGGAGACGCCGGCCTCAACCGCAGCCTCGATCGAGGCCGAATCCGACTGATCGACGAACATGGTGATCGGCCGCCGGACATGCCGGCTGACCAGGAACATGTCGGCGAGCGCGTCGCGGCTGGGATCCTCGAGGTCGATGACGACCACGTCAGGGTCGTGCAGTTCGATGGCCGCGACGAGCCCGTTGGTCGCGCCGATGCGGACGAGATCGGTGAAGCCAGCCTCGCGCAGGCCCTCATCGATGATGGCTGCGCGCACCGGGTTGGCATCGACGATCAGGATTTTCAGATCTGGTCTCATGGTCCGCAAGGAGGCGCCGGCATTGCACCCGCAAGTGTTCGCCACCCGCAAGTATCCGCCACCCAGAGGTGTTACGCCGGTGTCGACAGACTGGAAAGCCAGCAAGAGTCAGGCCAGCGGCCGCGATGCCTCACGCAGCAGGAGCAGCCCGGAGCCCGCCTGCGGTCTCGATGAAGTCGACCACGGCGTCGACCCCCTCGCCCTCCTTCGTATTGGTGAAGACGAAGGGGCGCTTGCCGCGCATCAGGCGCGAATCTCGATCCATGACCGCCAGATCCGCGCCGACATGGGGGGCGAGATCGGTCTTGTTGATGACGAGCAGGTCCGAGCGGGTGATGCCCGGCCCGCCCTTACGCGGGATCTTCTCGCCGGCGGCGACGTCGATGACATAGATCGTCAGATCGGCGAGCTCGGGCGAGAAGGTCGCGGCGAGATTGTCGCCGCCGGACTCGATCAGAATGATGTCGAGATTGGGGAACTTGCCCCGCATCTCCTCGACCGCGGCAAGGTTGATCGAGCAGTCCTCGCGGATCGCGGTATGGGGGCAGCCGCCGGTCTCGACGCCCATGATGCGCTCCTGCGGCAGCGCGCCCGCCACCGTCAGCAGGCGCGCATCCTCCTTGGTGTAGATGTCGTTGGTGATGGCGCAGAGATCATAAGTGTCGCGCATGCGCTTGCAGAGCACCTCCATCAGCGCGGTCTTGCCGGAGCCGACCGGGCCGCCGATGCCGACGCGCAGGGGGCCATGAGGAGAGCGTGTCACCGATCACAATCCTTCGAAGAGCAGAACCGCGTAGCCCGCGGCGATCGCGAGGCAAGAGCCGGATGATTTCAGATGGGATCACCAAGTGATCTCATCTGAAATCTGAATCCGTCTCTCATCAAAAAGTTAGAGCAGGATCAATGCGAAAAACCGGTTCCCACTTTTTCGCATCCTGCTCTAGAGGCGCGTAGCAACACCTGTCGAGCGTGGCGAAAGGTTCGAGCACATGCTTTCGCCGCCAGGCCGGGACATAGCCCGCGATGCCTCGTAGCAAGAACACGGCCATGATCGCCACGCCCGCGCCCAGGATCAGCAGGCGGGGCGCCACGCTCGCGAAAGCCCCGGCGAGCAGCAATGGCCAGAGCGCCGTGACCGCAATCGCGGCGGCAACAGTAATGGACAGGAGCGGCGGCGGCATGCGCTTCAGCCTCGCATCGCCGACGGCGGTGCTGACGAGACCCTGCTGGGTCGAGGACGGCCAGAGGCCGCCCAGCCCCCAATAGACATGCAAGCCTGCGATCGCGGCCAGAACGAGCGCCAGAGCCGTCGCAACCACCATGATCACGAGCGGAACAGCCGCGAATACTGGGTTTCATGTCGCAAGGATGCGAGATCGGAGCGCAGGGCGCAGCCGCCGAGATCGTCGAGCGTCGCGATCTCGGCTGCGGCCGCAGCTTCATGCAAGGCCGGCACGAGACCGGCCGTGATGCGCTGCCCATCGGTCTGGCCGACGATGCCGAGCCGCACCGAGGCCGAGACGAGGTTGGCGACGAAGCCGAGCCCATAGGCCTCCAGCGCGGGCCGCAGCGGCAGGTCGTGACCGGCAGCCGCCACGCCGACCGCAATGGGATAGGCGATATCGCCCGGCCAGGCGCTCCGCAGACCCTCGATCGCCTCGCAGGGCCAGGCGGCGCGCACCGCTGCGATAAAGGCATTGCCCTGCGTCACCGTCTCCAGCCGGCGCTCGGCCGAATTGGCCAGCGCCAGGGCCAGTTCCGCCGTTTCGATGAGGCCTGCATTGTCGCCGGCTGCCACCATGCGGCAGGCATTGGCGAACAGGATCAGGTCATTGCGCAGCGAACCATGGACGACGAGGGCCTCGAGCCAGTCCCGCAGCGTTGCGGCGTCGTGAAGATCACCCGCCTCGAAAGCCCATTCCAGCCCATGCGAATAGGCGAAGGCGCCGACCGGGAAGGACGGCGACAGCCAGACCATGAGCGGGAGATGGGCCGACGACATGAGCGGCGCTCAATGGTCGTGGCTATGGCCCTTGTGACCGTGCTCGGCGCCATGCTTGTGGCCGTGGTCATGCCCGCAGCCGCAGTCGTCATCGTGAGCATGCGCTGCGTGGTCATGATCCTTGTGGTCATGCGCCTTGTGGTCATGGGCCTTGTGATCATGGCCCGCATGGTCGTGCTCGTGATCATGGTGGGCATGATCATGACCGTGGCCGGCATGATGGTCGTGCCCGCAGCCGCAAGCATCCGCCGCATCGGCGTGCCCATGGTCATGTCCGTGATCGGGATGGTCGTGGCCATGGTCATAGGCGCCGCGCTCGGGCTGGAAGGGGCGCGTCACCGCGCTCATGGCGCAGCCCTGGCCGCGGATCATCTCCGCCAGGACATGGTCGTTCTCGATATAGATCGCGTCGCCGCTGATCTCGGCCGGGGTGTGGCGGTTGCCGATATGCCAGGCCAGCCGCATCAGGCGCAGCGGGTTCTCGGCGCGGATCTCGAGCAGGCTTTGGGCGGCAGCCTTGATCACGACCAGTCGGCCGTCCTCGAGCCTGACCGCGTCACCGTCGCCAAGCGCGGTCGGCTTGTCCAAGTCGAGCAGGATATCGAGCCCGCCATCGCCCTTGAGCGCGAGGCGGCGGCGATTGCGATCCTCATGGTCGAGCGTCAGCGTCTCGACGATCTTGTCTGCTTTGACTGCAGCCTTGCGAACGACGGAGGTGGCACGCAGCATGATGTTTAAACCCGTGACGATGGTGGATCAGAGGCGGTCGATGGACCGCGGTTCGACCACTTCGATCACCGGAGGGGCGCTGACGCAAGCCCCTGCGACATTGAGGAAGGCGATGAGATGCGGTGCAGCCATGTGCCGATCGACATCGGCACGCGTCTCCCAATGCTCCACGGTCATGAAACGGCCGGGCTCGGTGAGACTCTCATGCATGTCATAGGAAAGGCAGCCCTGCTCGCGGCGGGTGGCGATGATGCAGTCGCGCGCAGCGGCAGTGAATGTGGCGCGCGCATCGGCCAACACCTGCGCTCGCGCGATGACGATAATCGGATCGGACATATGGCCTGAAGCTCCGGAACGATCGAGGGTTGCCTGATTCATGGATTACATCTCAACGTTGTATCCGGATGCAACAGCACAAGCTGCATGGTTGACCGAAGACTAACAAAAAAGACGCGTCGGAGACGGTTTGAGAGTTGAGCCCTCATCCTGGGGAGCCGCGCAGCGGTGGCCCGGGATCTGAAGCGCGTCATGGTCGGGCTTGACCCGACCATCTCGTAGACCAGAGCACTCTGGTCATGAGATTCTTGGGGCGCAAGATTCTTAGGGCGCAAGCCCGAGAATGACGGTAGGGCGCGGGAAGCCCTTCTCCCCTCGCGGGAGAAGGTGGCTCGGCGCAGCCGAGACGGATGAGGGGGCGCTGTGAGCTTTCCGACTAGCCGCACACGACGCCAACCGGATAGGGCACGGCGCCCCCTCATCCGGCGCTGCGCGCCACCTTCTCCCGCCAGGGGAGAAGGGAAAAGGTGCGCGTCATTCTCGGGCGCAGCGCAGCGAAGACCTGAGAATCTCAGTCCGGAAAAGCTCCGGCAAAAGCAGGCTCCTCCCGCGCAAGATTCTTGGGGCGCAAGCCCGAGAATGACGCTCTCAGCGCCCGGCCATGCCCACTGCTGCGATCTTGCGCGGCTGCTCCTCGCCAACACCTGCGCGCTTGTCGAAGGCCTTCTGCGCCCGGCTGATCTCGCCATGGTGCTCATAGGCCCACAGGCCGAGCGCCTGGACAGGCAACCAAAGCGAGCGGCCGAGATCGGTCAGCTCATAATCGACGCGCGGCGGGATCGTCGGGAAGACCGTGCGGTTGACTAGCCCGTCGCGCTCGAGCCCGCGCAAGGTCAAGGTCAGCATGCGCTGCGAAATGCCATCGACCATGCGCTTGATCTCGTTGAAGCGCCTGGGACCCTCGCCGAGCAGGCGAACGATCTGGACGCTCCATTTATCGCCGATGCGTGCGAGAACCGGCGCGACGACCCGACAGCTTTCAGTCACATCCGTGTGCCCCTGTTCCAAAAATGTGCCTCCTTGTCGTGATTTAGGCAGGCTCGTACATAGCCTCAGTATCAAACATATACCAGAGAGGCTTCCCATGAAACTGCTTCATCTCGACTCCAGCATCCTTGGCGAGAACTCGGCCAGCCGCGAGGTTTCGGCAGCCATCGTCGCCCGCCTGCGCCAGGCCGATCCGAGCCTCGACGTGACCTATCGCGACCTCGCGGCCGACCCCGTCCCGCATCTCTCGGGCGCCTATCTCGCCGCCGCGGCCGGAGCGCCGGGCAGCGAGGCGCTCCAGCAGGAGGTCGCCACCAGCACAGCGATCATGGACGAGTTCCTCGCCGCCGATACCGTCGTGATCGGCGCGCCGATGTACAATTTCACCATCTCGACCCAACTCAAGGCCTGGATCGATCGCATCGCCGTCCGCGGCAAGACCTTCAGCTATTCGGAGAACGGCCCTCAGGGCCTGGCCGGCGGCAAGCGCGTCATCATCGCGGTCGCGCGCGGCAATCTCTACGGGCCCGGCGCGCCGGCCGCACCGCTCGATTTCCAGGAGCCTTATCTGCGCGCCGTGTTCGGTTTCCTCGGCATCAGCGATGTCGAGTTCGTCCGCGCCGAGGGCATCAACTTCAGCCCCGAGCACCGCAAGGCCGCGCTGGCGAGCGCGCAGGAGGCAGCCGCCGCGCTCAAGCCGACCCTGCCCAAGGCGGCGTGACCGCAGACTGCTTTGATATCATTGCGCTTTCGTGAGGCTTAGTAGCACAGATCGACGTTTGTGCGGCTAAGATCGAGGTTGCACCTAATGGCCATCCTCGCCGTCATTCCAGACAAGCGGCGTAAGCCGCGCCGATCCGGCAACTGTGTTGTTTGGTGTGTCATGCTTGGAAGGCGGTGTCAGTTTTGAGCATGGCGTTGAGGACGGTGAGGAGCTTTCTTGCGACGGCGATGATGGCGACTTTTGCGGCTGCGCTTCTTGCGCGGACCGCGTCGTAGAAGGTCTTGAAGCGCGCAGATGTCCGGATGGCGGCCAGCGCGGCCATGTAGAGGGCTTTGCGGACGCGTCGCCTTCCACCCCTGATCATGCGCTGTCCGCGCCTGCGCCCGCTGTC
>NZ_FOQV01000005.1:0-40635 GCF_900113835.1 Allobosea sp. OK403
TTGAGCTCGGCGAATTTGCCGCGATAGGCGGTCTCGATCCGGGCGGTCAGGTCGCCGCCTGCCACCGCCTGCAGGGCGGCGGCGAATTCGGATGTGGCTGAATCAACCACCGCATTGATCTCGTTGATGCCCGCGACGAGCTTCTGCATCTGCGCATCGGCATGCTCGATCTCGAGCCGCGCCGAGAAATCTCCCGACGCCGCAGCCGCGACGACCTCGCCGACATCCGTCACCACAGCTTCCATCGACTGCGCCCGCGCCAGGCGAGCGGCCGAAGCTGCGCGTTCCGATTGCTCGAGCTCGCGCATCTTGACCAGGTTTTCCTGGAAGACCGACAAGGCGCTCGCCATCGCGCCGATCTCGTCCTTATGGCTGATCCGCGGCAGCGCAGTATCGAGCTCGCCCTTCGCCAGCTGCGTCATCGCTGCTGTCATCTGCGCGAGCGGGGTGGTGACGCGCGAGCGCACCACGACATATCCGGCGATGGCGATCAGCAGGCTCACGAGCAGAACGGCGCCATATGTCAGGAGTTCGGCAAAGGCCTGAGCCGCGGTTGCATTCGCTCCTGCGCTGGCCCGGTCCAGCGCCGTACTGGCAACGGCCGCGATGGTTTCAAGTGCAGGCACGATCTCGCCGCGCCACTGGTCGACCGACATGCTGGGCTTGCTGCCGGAGGTCGCCTGCGCGACGAGCTTTTCGCGCATCTCCTTGACCGGGCCGGCGAAATAGGTGGCTTGGCCCGTGGCGATGGCGGCCTTGATCACCGGGTCGGTCTGGGCAGTGTCAGCCATGTCGCGCAGGGCCTGCCAGCTGGCTAGCGCGCTGGCGTCATTGCTCAACAGGACGCGCGTCTCCTTCGCGTCGAAGGGGCGCTGCTGCGCCGTGATCGTGCTGACCATGACGCCGGATGTGCCGGCATAGGTACGTGTCGCCCAGGAGAGCGCGCGAGCGACCACGAGTTCGGTCAGAGCCGGATTGAGCGCGCGGATCTCGCTATCGACGGCCAGCGATGTCTTGTCGAGGCTGATCAGCAGCTTCTCGCCGACAGAGAGGATGCGATCCGGCATCTGCTTGTCGCGGCCCTCGACCGGTAGTTTGAGGTCGCTCTCGACGCTCTCGCGCAGCTTGCGATTCTCGTCATAGATGGCGGCGAGGTCGCGCTGGAACGGGGCTAGAGCCGGGCGGTTCGAAGCGGTCAGCACCGAATTCGCCTGCGCCATGGCTTCGTCGACTTGCTTGCGCCGCTGCATATAGGTGGCGATCGAGGACGGGTTCTTGTCGCTCGGCAGGATGACGGCGCTCTGCATCGAGGCGCGCTCGAGCCGGAAGGCGCCGAGCGCATCGAATAGATTCCGGTTCAATCCCGCCAGCCCGACAACCTGCTGGGAGACGCCGTAGCGCTTGTAGGAGGACCAGATTTCCTGGAGCGTCAGGCCGCCGGTCGTCAGCGCCATCGCACAGATCAGGCCGATCAGGATATGCCTGATCGACAGCTTCGAAGTCGACAAAATCATGCGCGGCCCCCGCTCCCCCCGGCCGCGCGCGCTTTCTGCCGCACGGCAACAGGATCAAATTGCCGCAGAAGCCTTGAAATTGTGTTTACGTTTGATTTACCAACCTATGAGTGTAGGCGATTCCAAACGAATTCACAGGTTGAAGACGCGGTGCCGCACAAGCTCGCCACTGTCGATCGAGCCGGTGGCGATCGCCCGCACATGGCTGCCCTTGTCGCCAGCGGCCGCGCAGGTCGTGGTCTCGGCGCCGGGCCAGGGGCAAGGCCTTGCCGGACGATCTCTGGGGCCGCTGCTTCAAACCCAAAGGCGCCCTGGTCGGCGGCCGATCCCGGCGCGCCACCCTATTTCACGACGCCCTGCGTCATCCCGGCGATGAATTGGCGCGATAGCACGATGTAGACCAATGTGATCGGCAGCGCCGCGATGGTGAGCCCGGCGAACAGCATGCCCCAGTCGGTCGCGTACTCGCCGACGAATGTGGTCAGGCCCTGTGGCAGCGTCTTGCGTGCATCGCTCTGGATGAAGATCAGCGGGAAGAAGAAATCGTTCCAGACCGGCACGGCGTTGTGGATGCCGGCGATCACCAGGGGCGGCTTGCACAAGGGCAGCATGATCGACCACATGATGCGCGGCTCGGAAGCGCCGTCGATGCGGGCGGCATCCTCGAGTTCGCCCGGTAATGTGCGCAGGAAGCCCGTCATGATGAAGACGGTCGAGGGTAGCCCCATCGCGACATAGATCAGGATCAGCGAGAGCCGCGAATCGATCAGCCCGAGCCCGTTCATCTGGACGAAGAGCGGGATGATCGCGAGCTTCAGCGGCAGCATCAGCCCGGCGAGGAAGATCAGGAAGATCGGCGTCGCCAGTGCAAACCGGTAGCGTGCGATCGCGTAGGCCGCCATCGTTCCCAGCATCAGGATCAGCACGACTGAGACGCCCGTGACCAGGATCGAATTGCCGAGATAGCGCAGGAAGTTGGCTTCCTCGACGATCCGGGCGAAATTGTCGATATTGCTGAAATCGGGCGGCGCGAAGGGCCTGGCGAAGATCTCCGCCGTCGGCTTGAAAGCGGCGAACACCATGATCACGATCGGGTAGAGCATCAACGCCGAATTCAGGATCAGCACGAGCTGGACCATGCCGGCGCTCGCAAGATCGGCGGGACGAGCGAACCGGCGCGTCACAGCGCGATCTCGCGTCGGCGCAGGCGGATCGTCGCTGCCGTCGCGACAGCCGCCATGAACAGGAAGAGCAGTGTCGCCAAGGCCGAACCATGGCCGAAATCCTGAACGCTGGCGCTCTGGTTGCCGAAGGCGAGGCGGTAGAACACGAGGCCGAGCACATCGGTCGAACCGAAGGGCGAGCCTTCGAGGCCGGTCATCAGATAGGGCAGCTCGAACCAGTTGAAGGCGCCGATGAAGAGCAGGGTGAAGGTCACCGTCGCGCTCGGCGCCGCCAGCGGCCAGACGATGCGGCGTAGCACCTGGATCTGGCTCGCTCCATCGAGTTCGGCGCTTTCCAGGACTTCGCGCGGAATGCGCTGCATGCCCGCAAGAAAGACCAGCGTCGGGAAGCCGATCCAGTGCCAGGCATTGGCGAAGATCAGGGCGGCAAGCGCGGTGCGGCTGTCGCCGAGCCAGGGCAGAGCGAGGTTGCCCAGCCCCGCCGCGTTCAGCGCGCCGTTCACCGCGCCGAAATTCGGATGAAGCAGCAGCTTCCACAGGAAGGCGACGATCACGCTCGACAGGATGACCGGCAGGAAGACCGCGACCCGGTGAAAGCGAAAGCCGAAGGGTTCGCGGTACAAGAACCAGGCGAGCAGGAAGCCGCCGCCGTTCTGCACCACGAGCAGGGCCGCAAGCACGATCAGGTTGTGTCCGAAGGCGCGCATGATCGGCTGCGCGTAATGCGGC
This sequence comes from Allobosea sp. OK403, assembly GCF_900113835.1. GTDB lineage: Bacteria > Pseudomonadota > Alphaproteobacteria > Rhizobiales > Beijerinckiaceae > Allobosea. The sequence goes on from NZ_FOQV01000005.1 coordinate 3,428, forward strand.
TTCGCGAACAGGTCGGCGAAATTCTCAAGCCCGACGAAGGCCTCGCGCGACAGGCCGTGCCAGGAGAAGAAGGCGTAGGAGAACGCTGACAGGATCGGATAAACCACGAACATCGCCATCACCGCCAGGGGCGGTGTGACGAGGAACGTCACCCAGAGCCGGTGGCGGGTGGCCGAACCCATATCCGGCATGGCTCAGCTATTTCTTGAACGGCGCATAATAGGTCGCGATGCCCTTGGTGATCTCGGCGCCGACTTCGGCGGGCGTGGTCTGCCCGGCGAGCATCTTCTGCACGCCCGCCTGCAGCAGCACCGAGCCAGAGGGCTCCTGGTAGCGGAAATGCACCAGCATGAGGTAGGACATTGCGCTTTCGTTCAGCTTCATCACCTGCTGCACCGCTGGCGCCTCAGCCCTGACGCCCTTGATCGGCGAGACGTTCTGCAGAGCGCTGCTCAGCATCGTCCCGAACTCTGGCGTGCCGAGCCAGCGTACCAGCTTCAGCGCCGCCTCCTTCTTGTCCGTCCTGGCGTTCACGGCATAGCCGCCATCGTAGAAAACGGCGACGAGCGACGGCTCGCCAGCCTTGGCGGGCGGGGAGGCGAAGACGCCAAGCTTGAGGCGCGGATTCTGTTTCTGAAAGGCCGCGACCTCGTAGGAGCCGCCGGCGAACATCGCTGCGCTACCGGCGGCGAAGAGCTGCTGCGACGAGGCGTAGTCGATGCCGGAGAAATTCGGCGCGAAATAGTCCTTGAGCTCGTTCAACTTGGTCAGCGCGCCGACGAAGCGCGGATCGGTGAAATCGGCCTTGCCGGAAAGCAGGTCGGCCTCGAACTCCTTGCCGAGCAGGGACGAGAGCAGCGCCTGAACGATGGTCTCGTTCTGCCAGGCTGTGGCGGTGCCGTTGGCGAACGGCATCACACCCTTGGCCTTGAGCGCCTTGCACAGGGCAACGAGTTCGTCCCAGCTTTGGGGGGGCGTGACACCATGCTTGGTGAAGAGTTCGGTGTTGTAGACCACCAGCATGGTCTGCGAGGCGAAGGGCAGCGCGTAGACCTTGCCGTCGGCGCGCAGGCTCTCGGCCGCCAGCGCTGAATCGGGGAAATTGGCGGTTTCGGGTGCGTTGGTCTTGTCGAGCGCCATGAGATAACCGGGCTTGGCGATGCTCTCGAGATTGCCATAGGCCCGCACCTGCATCACATCGGGCCCGCGCCCTCCCGCCAGCGCCGTCGACAGGATGGTCTGGTAGTTGGCGGGCTCGAAGCCCTCGAATCTGACCTTGATGCCGGGATTGGCCTTTTCGAAGGCCTGGAAGAAGATTTGATAAGCCGCGCGATCCTCCTGACGCCAGGTCCAGAAGGTCAGCTCCGTCTGTGCGGAGGCGACGCCGGAGAATCCGCCGACAAGTGCGACAGCGGCCGCGGCGGCGATGCTGAGGCGGCGAGTGATCGCGATCATCGTTTTCATCCCCTGACGTCAGGCCGTATTTGGTCGCGCAGCGCCGGCTCTATGGTCTCTAACAGGTCTGCCCACCTCAATCTATTTTGGCCGCTGGGCCGATGCAATCGTGATTCAGGGCGGGGGCACAACAAGACCAGTTCGAGACCACGAACGTCGCCAGAAACGCAATGTTGTCAGAAAGGAACCGGAAACTACAGGTTGAAGACGCGGTGCGGCACCAATTCGCCATTGTCGATCGAGCCGGTCGCGATCAGCACGCCGCCCGATGTCGCGTAGACGGCCGGCGCTTCGACCGGTGCGTCGCGCCCGCGCAGCAGCACGCTCTGGCCGCGCTTCAGGCGCAGCGCCGCGTCGCGATGGACGACGATCTCGGGGATCAGCGACAGCGCGGTCTTCACCGGCAGAAGTGCGGCGGTCGCCGCTTCCGGGCTTTCACGCAGGCTCTCGACGCTGGCGGCATCTGCGACACTGAACGGGCCGACACGGGTGCGCCGGAGATGGGCGACATGTCCCAGGCAGCCCAGCGCCAGGCCGAGATCGCGTGCGATCGCCCGCACATAGGTGCCCTTGCCGCATTCTGCCTCGAAGGTTGTGGTCTGCGCGGTGTGGCTGACGATGCGCAGCGCGTCGATCTCGACGGGCCGCGCCTGCAGCGTCACCTCCTCGCCCTCGCGCGCGAGATCATAGGCGCGCTCGCCGGCTATCTTGATGGCGGAATATTTCGGCGGCACCTGCTGGATCGTGCCGGTGAAGCGCGGCAGCAGCGCGGTGATTGCGGCCTCCTCCGGACGGGCTTCCGAAGTGGCGATGACCTTGCCCTCGGTGTCGTCGGTGTCGGTCTGGGTGCCCCAGGCGACGGTGAACTGATAGGCCTTGCGCCCGTCCATGACGAAGGGAACGGTCTTGGTCGCCTCGCCGAGTGCGATCGGCAGCAGGCCCGAGGCGAGCGGATCGAGCGTACCGGCATGGCCGGCCTTCTTGGCCGAGAAAGCGCGCTTCACCACGCTGACGGCATGGGTCGAAGTCATGCCGACGGGCTTGTCGAGCACGACCCAACCATGCACGTCGCGCTTCTTCGGGCGCGGCGCAAAGCTGCGACCTTCATCCTGCGCCGGCAGGGTGGCGTCTTCGGCAGCGGCGACCTCACTCATCGTCCTGCCCTCCCTCGTCCTGGTTTGGGTTGTCCTGCTGGATCCGCAGCGGCTGCTTCAGGATGTCCTGGCGCACCTTCTCGGAATACAGCAGCGCGTCGACGCGCTCGGCCTCGGCGAAGCTCTCATCCTGCAGGAAGCGGACGTCGGGCGCATATTTCAGGTTCACGCGGTGGGCGATCTCGCCGCGGATATAGCGCTTATGGTCGGTCAGCGCCTTCAGCACCGGCTTCACGTCGCCGCCGCCGAGCGGCATGATGAAGCAGGTTGCGAGCTTCAGATCGGATGAAAGGCGCACCTCCGGCACGGTGATGACGTGCTTGGCGAGGACATCGTCGTGGATGTCGCCGCGCGCGAGCAACTCGGCGATGGCGTGGCGGATCAATTCGCCGATGCGCAACTGCCGCTGCGAGGGGCCGGAGGGTTTTGCTGGTCTTGCCATGGTTCTCGTTCTCCGGGATCGGACCGGATTAAACGTCATGGCCGGGCTTGACCCAGCCATCTCTTGAAGGATGAGGCGCTGGACGGCGCTCTTTTCGTCACGAGATGGTCGGGGCAAGCCCGACCATGACGCGCTTCCTTGGGGAAGCGGCTGCTTTACAGCGTCCGCTTGATCTCTTCGACGCGGTAGCACTCGATGACGTCGCCGGCGCGCATGTCCTGGTAGTTCTCGAAGGACATGCCGCACTCCTGGCCGGCCACGACTTCCTTCGCGTCGTCCTTGAAGCGCTTGAGCTGGGCGAGCTTGCCCTCGTGAACCACGACATTGTCGCGGATCAGGCGGACATTGGCGCCGCGCTCGATCGTACCGTCGGTGACGCGGCAGCCGGCGATCTTGCCGACCTTCGAGACCGCGAAGATCTCGAGGATCTGGGCATTGCCGAGCATGGTTTCGCGCAGGGTCGGAGCAAGCAGGCCCGACATCGCCGCCTTAACGTCATCCACGAGGTTGTAGATGATGTTGTAGTAGCGGATCTCAACCCCGGCCCGTTCGGCCGCCTCGCGCGCTTCCTTATGGGCGCGCACGTTGAAGCCGATCACGGCCGCGCCCGAAGCCTGGGCCAGCGTGATGTCGGATTCGGTAATGCCGCCGACGCCCGACTGCAGCACGCGGGCGCGCACCTCGTCGTTGCCGACTTTTTCCAGTGTTCCCACAATGGCTTCGACCGAACCCTGCACGTCGCCCTTGACGACGAGCGGGAATTCCTTGCGGCCAGCGCCTTCCTTGAGGTCGCGCATCATGTCGGCGAGCGAACGGCCGGCCGCCGAGCCGCCGCCGCGCGCGGCGATGCGGTCGCGCTTCTGGCGCTCACGGTAATCGGTGATCTCGCGGGCGCGGGCCTCGGATTCGACCACCGCAACGCGGTCGCCGGCCTCGGGCGTGCCGTTGAAGCCGAGCACCTCGACGGGAAGCGAGGGGGGGGCTTCCTTGATATGAGCCCCGGTGTCGCCGATCAGGGCGCGCACCCGGCCCCATTCCGAACCCGCCACGACGATGTCGCCGGTGCGCAGCGTGCCGCGCTGGACAAGCACGGTCGCGACCGGGCCACGGCCGCGGTCGAGCTTGGCCTCGATCACGGTGCCTTCGGCCGGCCGATCGGGATTGGCCTTCAGGTCGAGCAGTTCGGCCTGCAGCGCGATGGCTTCCAGCAGCTTGTCGAGGTTCTTGCCGGTCTTGGCCGAGACCTCGATCTCCAGCGTCTCGCCGCCCAGCGTCTCGACCTGGATCTCGTATTGCAGCAACTCCGAGCGGACCCGCTCGGGGCTGGCATCGGCCTTGTCGATCTTGTTGATCGCCACGATCAGCGGCACGCCGGCCGCCTTGGCGTGATTGATGGCCTCGACCGTCTGCGGCATGACGCCGTCATCGGCCGCGACCACGAGCACGACGACGTCGGTGACCTTGGCGCCGCGGGCGCGCATCGCCGTGAAGGCGGCGTGGCCGGGCGTGTCGATGAAGGTGACCTGTGCGCCCGACGGCGTCTTCACCTGATAGGCGCCGATATGCTGGGTGATGCCGCCGGCTTCGCCGGTGACGACATGCGTCTGACGGATCGCGTCGAGCAACGAGGTCTTGCCGTGGTCGACATGGCCCATGATGGTGACGACGGCCGGGCGCGGAAGAAGCGTGTCCTCGGGATCAGCTATGTCGAACAGGCCGCCTTCGACGTCGGAATCGGCGACGCGCTTGACGGTATGACCCATTTCCTCGGCGACGAGCTGGGCCGTGTCCGCGTCGATCACATCGGTGATCTTGTGCATCGCGCCCTGCTTCATCAGCAGGCGGATGACATCGACGCCACGCTCGGTCATGCGGTTGGCGAGTTCCTGGATGGTGATCGTCTCAGGAACGATCACCTCGCGCATCACGCGCTCCTTGGCGACGTCCGAGGCGCGGTGCCCGGTCATGCGCTGGACACGACGACGGAAGGCCGCGACCGAGCGCGTGCGCTCGTCGTCGCCGCCGGTCGCGGTCGACAATGTCAGGCGGCCACGCGGCTTCTCGCCGACCTTGGGAGTTTTTGGCGCGGGCACGGGTGCGCCACGCGGCGGACCGCCGGCAAAGCCGCCAGGACGACGGAACGCGGGACGCGCCTCGGTGTCATCGGGACGGCTGCGCGGCGCTGCCGTGGAGGGCGCCTGGCGCGTGGGCCGGGTGATGGCTGGTTCCGCCGGTGCAGTCGTATCGACCGGGCGCGGCGGGCGCGGGGTGTCGAGGCGCGGCGGGCGCGAGTCCAGACGGGGCGGGCGAGCACCGATATCGCGCATCGGTGTACGCGGGGCGAAATCGGGACGCGGACCAGAAGGAGCCGGACGGGGCGCCTGGGCGTAAGCAGGCGCCGGGGCTGCCGGCGCAGCCGCCGGGCTGTCGCCTTGCGGGGCGGGCGCGGCGTCACGCGGCGGCTGGGGGGCTGCCGGACGGGGAGCTTGCTGCTCCTCGTTCATGCGCTGGCGGGCAGCGCTTTCGGCGCGACGCTTGTGATCGTCTTCCTGGCGGCGACGCTCTTCTTCCTCGCGCTGGCGGGCGAGGGCGGCTTCGCGCTCCTGGCGCTCGCGTTCGATCACGGCGGCGCGCTGGCGCGCTTCGTCCTCGGCGATGCGGCGCGCTTCCGCTTCACGGTCGCGTGAGTCGGAGAGTGCGCGCTGGCGGGCGTCCTTCTCGTCTTCCGAGAGCGTGCGCAGCAGCATGCTGCCGGCGGGCCGCGTGACGGGAGTAGGCGCCGGAGGAACCGGGCGCGGCGCAGCCTGCTGGACCTGAGGCTGAGGGGCGCGCGCGATCGGCGCCTCCTTGACCTCGGGGCCGCCTGCGCGTCGCTTGACCTCGACGACGACCTGCTTCGAGCGCCCATGCGAGAAGCTCTGCCGGACAGTGCTCTGTTCGACAGGACGCTTCAACGTCAGGGTCTTCGGGGGGCTGACCGTCAAGGTCTTATCGCCCGGGGTCTTGGTATCGCTCATTCCGCGTTCGGTCCTGCCGGTTCGGTCGTTTGTTCGTCTAAGGGGTCGGAGTGCGCCGGGTGGTCAGGCTCCGTCGCACCGACATCGTCCGTCCTGTAGCGGACGAGCCGACGCCAGCGGAAGAGGAAACCCTCGGCCGCCGGACCCGGAGCAAGCGCCGCATGTATCACATGTGCCCGCCCCAACGCCAATTCCAAATCCGTCGCCGCGAAAATTGCGACGACAGGTGTCTTTCGTACCTTCAGGCCAGCGCCTTCACGGGCAATTTCGGCCCGCTTCAGAGCTTGTCCGATCTTGCGGCGGCCATCTTCGGCGCCGTCGCTGGCTTCGATCACCGCTGCGCAGCGGCCAGATCCGATCACGGCCTCGACCTTGGCGAAGCCGCTCGAGACCAGCCCGGCCTTGTTGGCCATCGCCAGGGCCTGCAGCGCGTCACGCAGCATCAGGCTGTCGATCATCGCGACCAGATCGGCCGGCACGGTGATCTTCGCCTTCAGCGATCGCTCGAAGGCCTTGCGCTTCACCGCCTCGGTGACGGTCTTGGCGCTCAGGCTCGTCCAGACGCCTCGTCCCGGCAGCTTGCGCCGGAGATCTGGCGTCAGGACCCCTTCGGGCCCGACCACGAAGCGGATCAGATCGTCGGGCGATTTCACCGCCCGGCTCACGACGCAGCTGCGCTCCGGGCCGTCTTTCCGCGTCTCGCTCATCGAGACAGCCCGTTGCATCTGCGCGATCCGGCTCAGGCCTCGGCCGATTCTTCGGCGGCGTCCGCCTCGGTCTCTTCGGCAGGGGCCTCGATCCAACCAGCCTTGACGCGCGCAGCCATGATCATGGCTTCGGCATCCTGGCGGGACAGATCATAGCCATCGAGATAACCGGCATGGCGGGTGGTCTCGCCATCCTTGCGCTCGGTCCAGCCAACCAGATCATCAGTGGCGCAGCCGGCGAGATCCTCAACGTTCTTCACGTCGTTCTCGCCGAGCGCAACCATCATGGAGGTGGTGATGCCTTCGACCTCGCGCAAGTCGTCCGCGACGCCGAGCGCGCGACGCTTCTCGTCGAACTCGGCTTCGATCGTGGCAAGATACTCCTGCGCGCGCGCCTGGATCTCGGCGGCGGTGTCCTCGTCGAAGCCTTCGATTGCGGCGAGCTCGGAGGGCTCGACATAGGCGACCTCCTCGACCGTGCGGAAGCCTTCCGAAGCCAGGAGCTGGCCGACCGTCTCGTCGACGTTCAGCGCGTTCATGAAGATCTCGGTGCGCTGCAGGAACTCCTTCTGGCGGCGCTCCGACTCCTCGGCCTCGGTCAGGATGTCGATGTCCCAGCCGGTGAGCTGCGAGGCGAGGCGGACGTTCTGGCCGCGACGACCGATGGCCAGCGAGAGCTGCTCGTCGGGCACCACGACCTCGATCTTGTCGGCCTCCTCGTCGAGCACGACCTTGGCGACTTCCGCCGGCTGCAGGGCGTTGACGACGAAGGTCGCGATATCGGGCGACCACGGGATGATGTCGATCTTCTCGCCCTGGAGCTCGCCGACGACGGCCTGGACGCGCGAGCCGCGCATGCCGACGCAGGCGCCGACCGGGTCGATCGAGGAATCGCGGCTGATCACGGCGATCTTGGCGCGGGAACCGGGGTCGCGAGCGACGGCCTTCACCTCGACGATGCCGTCATAGATCTCCGGCACTTCCTGGCCGAAGAGCTTGGCCATGAACTGCGGATGGGTGCGCGACAGGAAGATCTGCGGGCCACGCGGCTCGCGGCGCACGTCGTAGACATAGGCGCGGGCACGGTCGCCGACCTTGAAGGTCTCGCGCGGGATCATCTCGTCGCGCCGGATGATCGCCTCGCCACGGCCGAGATCGACGAAGACATTGCCGTATTCGACGCGCTTGACCGCGCCGTTGACGATCTCGCCGATGCGATCCTTGTATTCGTCGTACTGACGGTCACGCTCGGCCTCGCGCACCTTCTGCACGATGACCTGCTTGGCCGACTGCGCGGCGATGCGGCCAAAATCGAAGGGCGGCAGCGGATCGGCGATGACGTCGCCGACCTGGGCCGCCGGATTATGGCGCTTGGCCTCGTCCACGGTGATTTCGGTCGCACCGTTCTCGACGAGGTCGACGACCTGGAGATGGCGGGCGAGGCGCAGTTCGCCGGTCTTGGTGTTGATCTCGGCATGAACGTCGGTCTCGGCGCCGTAGCGCGAGCGCGCGGCCTTGGCGATCGCATCCTGCATCGCATCGACGACGATCTGCCGGTCGATCGATTTCTCGCGGGCGACCGCGTCGGCGATCTGCAGCAGTTCGAGCCTGTTGGCGCTGACGACCATGGCGCTCACTCCTCTTCCGTTGTGTCCTGCGGAGCCTGTCCGGGCTTCTTGCCCGGGCGCGGACCCAGCGATTTTCCCATGCCCTTCTTCGGGCTGGCGATCTCTTCGGCCGGCGGCATCTCGGGCGGCAGGCCCGATTTGCCTCGGCGCAGCGATTCCGTCACGAGCGCGTCGGTGAGCACGAGGCGAGCCTCGGCGATCAGCGACATCGGAATGGCGACGTCGCGCTCCTCTTCCGATTTCGCATCGTCGCGAGCGAGCAGGGCATTGCCGCCATCCACGCCGCGCAAGATGCCGCGGAAGCGCTTGCGGCCGGAGACGACGGCTTCAGTATCGATCTTGGCGAGATGCCCGGCCCAGCGCTCGAAATCGCTCGCCCGCACCAGCGGCCGGTCGATTCCCGGCGAAGACACCTCGAGATGATAGGCAACCTGCACGGGATCATCAACGTCGAGCGCCGGCGAGACGGCCTGGCTGACGGCCTCGCAGCCCTCGACATTCATGGTGCCGTCGGGCCGCTCGGCCATGATCTGGACCGTGCAGCCGTTCTGGCCGGTGACGCGCACGCGCACCAGCCTGTAGCCGAGATCGACGATCGCTGGCTCGACAATGGCCGCCACGCGCGCCGCCACGCCGCTTTCGACGACGAGGCGTGCCTCCTGCTCGGTGCTTGCTGTGGTCTCGTTCATACCTTGGCCGCCTGCATGGAGCTGAAAATCATCCGGCTCCAAACCAACTCATTGGACCATGATGTCGCTCGAAAACCGGTTTCCGCTCTATCGCTGACGCGGGTCTTCGGTGCGGCATCATGCTCTGGCCCCGGCAGGGCTTCGGCCAATAAAAAAGAGCGGGCCGGCAGGCCCGCTCTTGATCATCGGCTGATACCGAAACCAGAGCTGTTAGACGCTATTTAGTCCGGCTCGCCAGCGCATGCAAGGTCTGGATCGATTGCGGGTCGGGATCGATCGATCCGGGAAGTCGCGCTTTCTCCATTCGCGCTAACCGGCTGGTCATTCTTCTTCCCGATAGTGCGGCCGCAGACGTTGCGTGAGGATGCTGCATGAGTTCGGTGAGTGCGCTGTTGCGCGATCTTGAAGCGACGATGACGCGAGGGTCGAATGACGACCGCACGCAGATTCTGGCTCGCCTGACCGACCTCTTCCTCACCACTGCCGCAGGCATGGAAGAGGACCAGGTCAGCATTTTCGACGTGGTGATCGGCCGGCTCTCGCGTGCCATCGAGGTCCGGGCCCGTATCGAATTATCGGAGCGGCTCGCTCCCATTCCCAATGCGCCGAGCGGCGTCGTGCGCCAGCTCGCGCTCGACGAGATCGCCGTCGCCAGGCCGGTGCTGATCGCCTCAAAACGTCTCACCGACCAGGATCTGGTCGCTGTCTCGGCGGCCAAGGGCCGCGATCACATGCTCGCCATCACTGAGCGGCTCGATCTCGGCGAGCCGGTCACGGATTTCCTGATTCTGCGCGGTGGCCGCGTCGTCACCCATGCGGTGGCGGCAAACCAGACCGCGCGCTTCTCGCGCCATGGCATGGGCGTGCTCGTAATGCGGGCCGTCCAGGACGATGCGCTCCAGGCGACTTTGGGCTCGCGCAGCGACATTCCGGCCGAATTGCTCGATCAGCTTCTGGTGGCGGCCAAGAATTCGGCGCGGCGTCGCCTCACGGCGTCGCTGGAGCCCTCGCTTGCCGGCGCGGTCGACATGGCCGTCGAGCGCGGGGCCCAGGCGATCGCCGCCGAGGCGCAGACACATGACGGGTACGCCAAGTTCAACGCGGCCCTGATCGAGATCAACCGGCTCCACGAAGCCGGTCAGCTCGACGAGGCCAAGCTGGTCGAATTCGCCGCTGCGGGCGCCCTGGAGCATGCGATGTGCGCCGTTGCGGCGCTGGCGCAGCTTGGCCTGCCGGCGACCGAGCAGATCATTTTGGGTACGGATCGTGACGCCGTGCTCCTGGTCGGCCGGGCTCTCGGCTGGTCCTGGGAGACCGCGCGCGCGCTGATCGGCCTGCGCAAGGATCTCGGCAAGTCGGAGGTTGCGATCGAGCGCGCCCGTCAGAGCTTCCGCACCTTGAACACGACGACGGCCCAGCGCGTGCTCGGCTTCCTCAGGATGCGCGACGCACAGCCGTGAGGTAGCTCGGCACGCGGCCCGCCGCGACGGCCTTCGCCTCGTAGCGCGTGCGGATCCAACCGGGATAAGGCTTGCGCCAATCATCGGCGCGCTCATCCGTCCAGTCGAAATCGGGCGAGCGGGCGAGCCGCGCCAGTGTCCAGCCGACATAATCGTCGATGTCGCTGGCGAAACGGAAGCGGCCGCCCGGACGCAGACAGCGGGCGAACAGGCCAAGTGTGCGTTCGGAGACGAAACGCCGCTTGCGCTGGCGGCGCTTCGGCCAGGGATCGGGATAGAGCAGGTCGATCGCATCGAGCCCGCCGGCCGGCAGGCGCGGCAGCATCAGCGCAGCATCGCCGTCCCAGAGCCGGATATTGGTCAGCCCTTCCCGCTCGATGACGGCGAGGAACTTCGCCATCCCGTTGATGAAGGGCTCGACGCCAATGAAACCGATCTGCGGGCTCTCGCGCATCCGCGAGAGCAGATGCTCGCCGCCGCCGAAGCCGATCTCGAGCCGAACCGCCGTCACAGGCTGCGGAAACAGCGCCGCCAGATCGGTGATCGCGCCATCGGGCAGGCGCAGGCGCGGCAATACGCCCTCGATCATCGCATTCTGGCCTTCGCGCAGGGCCTTGCCTTTGCGACGGCCGAAGAAGGCGCGGTCAGGATCGAAATCGTCGGTCATTGTCATGTCTTTAGATATTGAACTATTTTTCAAAAGGAACACGCCGTCATCCTGGACAAGCGGCGAAGCCGCGCAGATCCGGGATCCATCATAGGGCATGGACGGTGCCCTATGATGGATCCCGGCGCTCCGCTTCGCTTCGGCCAGGATGACGGCACGTTTCCACGGCCTGTCAGCCTGCTCTAGCGGATTCTTGGCAAAGAAAAAGGCCGGGATTTGAGCCCCGGCCTTTCGCATGTGGTCGCAAGCTATCCGCTCAGGCGACGGCCTTCTTCAGCGCATCGACCAGATCGGTCTTCTCCCAGGAGAAGCTGCCGTCGCGGCCGGCTTTGCGGCCGAAATGGCCGTAAGCGGCGGTTTTGGCATAGATCGGCTTGTTCAACGCAAGATGCGTGCGGATGCCGCGCGGGGTCAGGTCCATGACCTCGCCGAGTACGGATTCGAGCTTCGCCTCATCGACCTTGCCGGTGCCGTGCAGGTCGACATAGATCGAGAGCGGCTTGGCGACGCCGATGGCGTAGGACAGCTGGATCGTGCAGCGGTCGGCGAGCTTGGCGGCGACGACGTTCTTGGCGAGATAGCGCGCCGCATAGGCCGCCGAACGGTCGACCTTGGTCGGGTCCTTGCCCGAGAAAGCGCCGCCACCATGGGGGGCGGCTCCACCATAGGTGTCGACGATGATCTTGCGGCCGGTCAAGCCGGCATCGCCGTCGGGGCCGCCGATGACGAACTTGCCGGTCGGGTTGACGTGCCAGACGGTGTCCTTGGTGATCCAGCCTTCGGGCAGCGTCTCGCGGATATAGGGCTCGACGATCTTGCGGACATCGGCCGAGGTCAGGCTCTCGTCGACATGCTGGGTCGAGAGCACGATCTGGGTGACGCCGACCGGCTTGCCGTTCTCGTACTTGACCGTGACCTGGCTCTTGGCGTCGGGGCCGAGCTTGGCGGCGCCGCCTTCCTTGGCGTGGCGGGCCTTGGCCAGTACTTCGAGGATCTTGTGGGCGTAATAGATCGGCGCCGGCATCAGTTCCGGCGTCTCGCGGCAGGCATAGCCGAACATGATGCCCTGGTCGCCCGCGCCTTCATCCTTGTTGCCGCTGGCGTCGACGCCCTGGGCGATATCGGCCGACTGGGCGTGCAGCAGCACGTCGATCTTGCACTTCTTCCAGTGGAAGCCGTCCTGCTCATAGCCGATCGCCTTGATCGCCTTGCGCGCGGCCGACTTGACCTTGCTCTTCATCGCCTTCTCGTCGAGCGAGGTGCGGACCTCGCCAGCGATGACGACGCGGTTGGTCGTGGCCAGGGTCTCGCAGGCGACGCGGACCTGGGCGGGATCCATGCCGGACTTGGCCGCTTCCTTGAAGAACAGGTCGACGACCTCGTCGGAAATCCGGTCGCAGATCTTGTCGGGATGGCCTTCACCGACGGATTCGCTGGTGAACAGGTAGTTCTGGCGTGACACGGTCAGATAACCCTTCGGATGGGGTTGGCGAGTGACCGGCGTGACGACACGATCGGCCGACGAAAACGGGCACCGTCTTTGCAGCGGGCGCGTTCGTCGTCAAGCCAGAAATCCGTTTTTCGGGAGCTTTGTTCGTCAGGGCGAACAAAAAGAGAGCCAGATCACGCGATTCCGCTGTCTTCTTCCGCCAGCGCCTCGACGAGATCGACGATGCGCCGTCGCACCCGCCCGCTCTTGATGCGTACGAAGGCCTTGGTCAGCTGCACGCCTTCGCTGGTCGCCATGAAGTCGGAGACATAGGCCGTCGAGGCGGCATCGGAGAAGCCGCCCGCCGGCATGTCGCCGGTCGGGGCTCCGTCGAAGAAGAAGGAGACCGGCACATCCAGCATCTTGGCGATCTGCTGCAAGCGGCTGGCGCTGATGCGGTTCGAGCCCTTTTCGTATTTTTGGACCTGCTGGAAGGTCAGTCCGAGACCCTCGCCGAGCCTCTCCTGGCTGACTCCAGCGAGCATTCGGCGCATCCGGACACGGCTTCCGACATGGCGGTCGATCGGGTTGGGCACTTTTTTGATCATGAATCGACCACCCTCGGGTCAGTTTTCTTGGAAATCTATCATCCGGCAGGCGCGAATTTATTTTAGCAATTTATATGCTTCCGGCGGGAACGGCCATCCCTCTCGCGGGAAAAAGTTCCAATTGGGATGATCAGCCCGGTCGAACCCGCGCAAGCAGCAAGAACAGTGCAATGAGCCCCACTAAAGCGGCATCTCCGAATCGCGCATAGAGCGTAACGGGAGCCGCTTGCGGCAAGTTTGCATCGAGAACACCCTGTGTGCCTAGGGGCAGGCTGGCCGTGATGCGGCCATAACCATCGATCACCGCCGAGATTCCGGTATTGGCGACGCGGACCAGCGGCAGCCCTTCCTCGATGGCGCGCATCCGCGCCTGAGCCAGGTGCTGGTAAGGTCCGCTGGTTTGGCCGAACCAGCCGTCATTGGTCAGGTTGAGCATCAGGCCGGGGCGCGGGCCCTGCTGCGGCATGACCTCGCCGGGGAAGATCGCCTCGTAGCAGAGCAGCGGCGCGACTGCAGGCAGGCCGCGGATCGAGAGCGGGATGCGCCGCGTGCCTGCCGCGAAGCCGCCCGGAATCGAGACGAATTCCGACAGCCCGACGCCGCGGATCAAGCGTTCCAGGATCGGCGGCAGATACTCGCCGAAGGGCACGAGATGGACCTTGTCGTAACTGGAAACGATCACGCCTCCGTCGTTCACAACCTGCACCGAATTGAAGATCGGCGGCCGGCTTTCGCCGGGCAGCGCCTCGCCCGCCCGCGCCGCGCCGGTGATCAGCGTCGTGTTCGGCGGCAAGGCTGCGGCGATGCGCGCGAGCGCCTGAGGCGAGCGGCCGAGCAGGAAGGGAAAAGCCGATTCTGGCCAGATCAGATGGGTGACGTCCTGCACACCGAGCGTCGAGGGGCTCGTCGCCCGGTCGCTGAGCGTGAGATATTCGTTCAGGATCGCCTCGCCGTTACGGGCGCTGAACTTGGCGTCCTGCGCCAGGTTCGGCTGCATCAATCGCAGCTTCACGCCGGCAACCACTGGCGCCGCCGCGTTCGGGATGTGCCAGGCCCCGAAGCCGATGAGAGCGGCGAGCGTCAAGACGGCGAGGATCGGCGCGCGCCAGCGCCTCGCGCCGGCCTCGGCCGTGCCGAGCGTCGCAGGCGCCGCGCCGATCGCGACCGCCAGCAGCGTCAATCCATAGAGCCCGCCGAGCGCGGCGAATTGCGCGATGAAGCCCTGACCCGCCAGCATCATGCCGTAGACGTTCCAGGGAAAACCGGTCAGCACATGGCCGCGTAGCCATTCGCTGACGGTCAGCGCCACGGCGAGCATGAGAATGCGTCCCGCCCCGGCCGGCCAGAGCAACCGGGCGCAGCCGAAGGCCAGCGCCGGGAACAGGGCGAGAAAGGCCGGCAGGGCAACGACGCCGAGCGGCATCGCCCAGGCGAATTTGTCGGCCTCCACCAGGAAGGCCGCGCCCAACCACCAGAGGCCGGCGAGGAAGAAGCCGAAGCCCCACCACCAGCCTGCCGCAAAGGCCGCCTTGAAGCGGCTCGCCGCCGTGGCGCCGACCGCTCCGTCGATCAACCAGACGGCGATGGTCATGGGCACGACGATCAGCGGCCAGAGATCGAGCGGGGGCAAGGCGAGCGCGCCGCTGGCGCCTGTAGCGAGCGCGATCAGGCGCTTGCGCCATCCCCAGGAGAGGATGATCCCGTCAGCCAGCGCGGAGAGCCGCATCAGCCAGCTTCCGCCTGCGGCGCCGTATCGGGGGCCGCTGGGCTGCGCCGGAGAATGCTGAGCCGCTTGATTCGGCGCGGATCGGCCTCGGTGATCTCGAAGGACAGGCCTTCCGGCCCCTCGATCGTCTCGCCCTGCGCCGGTACGCGGCCGGCCAGCGTCACGATCAGCCCGCCCAGCGTGTCGATCTCCTCGGCAACTTCTGTGTCCGAGAGATCGATGCCGGTCGCGTCCTTGAGTTCGTGCAGTGTCGCGCGCGCATCGGCGGTGAAGCGACCCTCGCCCGTGGCGGTGATCGCGGGAGCCTCGTCGAGGTCATGCTCGTCCTCGATGTCGCCGACGACGATCTCGACAAGATCCTCCATCGAGACCAGCCCGTCCGTTCCGCCATACTCATCGATCACGAGAGCGATATGCGTCCGTGTCGCCTGCATCTTCACGAGCAGGTCGACCGCCGGCATCGAGGGCGGGACATAGAGCACGGGGCGCAGAATCTTCGCACTCGCCAGCGTGGTCGAAAGGTCGACTGCGGCGAGGTTATGCAGCGTCGGCTCCGACAGGCCAGGGCTCGGGTCGGCCTTGCCCTGTTCGGCGATGAATTCGAGGAAGTCACGGATATGGACCATGCCGCGCGGATCATCGAGCGAATCGTCGAAGACCGGCAGGCGTGAATGGCCCGCCGTCCGGAACAGCGCCAGCAATTCGTCCAGCGTCGCATCGGCCGGAACGGCGATGATATCGGCACGCGGTACCATCACGTCGCCGACGCGTCGTTCGCGCAGGCTGAGCACATTGGAGAGCATTACGCGCTCCTGTGCGCTCAGATCAGCCGACTGGCCGCTGTCGCGGTCCTGCGCCAGCGCTTCGGTGATGTCCTCGCGGATAGTCGCGCCGCTGCGCATGCCGAGCCGTTCGAGGAACTGGCCAAGCCAATGGGAGAGGCCACGGCTGGTGGCGTCTGTCTGGGTAGATCGACTGTCGTCGCTCATGATGCTGTGGAGAAAACCGGGGTTGGGGCGAGCGGCTCGCTGTCCGCATAGGGGTCGGCGATGCCAAGCCGGGCGAGCGCTGCGATCTCGAGCGCCTCCATCCGTTCGGCCTGCGCTGGTGTTTCGTGATCCTCGCCGAGCAGGTGCAGCAGGCCGTGTATCACAAGATGGCTGACATGATCGCCGAAATCCTTGCCCTCCTCCTGCGCCTCGCGGGCAATCGTCTCATAAGCCAGGACGATGTCGCCGAGAACCGGACTGCCGGCGATCCGCTCGGGCGGTGCGGCTGGAAATGAGAGAACGTTGGTCGGCTTGTCGAAGCCGCGCCAGTCGCGGTTGACCACGCGGATGCGCTTGTCATCGGTCATCAGCAGGCTGAGTTCGGCGCCTTCGAGCGGCGTGACAGGCGCAACCGCGAGCGCGGCCTGCGTCGCATCCGCCACGCGCTGGCGCAGATCGGCAAGCTCGCGCCAGCGTTTCGCCTGGATCCTCAGCGCCAAGGTCAACTCCGGCGCGGGCCTGTCAGCATGCGGCGCCGAGCGCCGCATGCGAGGTCGGTCGTTCATCGCGGTCGCTCCCGCGACAAGGTGCGCTTCAGCCCCTCGGTATCGTCCTCGATCGGGGGCTGGGGCTCGAGTGCGCGCAGCCGCTCCTCACGCTCCTCGCGCTCGCGCCGGGCCGCGCCCTCATAGGCCATGACGATGCGGCGCACGAGATCGTGACGGACAACGTCGCCCTCCTCGAATTTAGCATAGCCGACGCCCTCGACGCCTGAGAGCAGCTTGACGGCCTCGATCAGGCCCGAGCGCTGGCCCGGCGGCAGGTCGATCTGGGTCGGGTCGCCGGTGATGATCATGCGCGAGCCCTCGCCGAGGCGGGTCAGGAACATCTTCATCTGGACGGAGGTCGCGTTCTGGGCCTCGTCGAGCAGCACGACGGCGTTGGTCAGCGTGCGACCGCGCATGAAGGCGAGCGGCGCGATCTCGATCATGCCGGTCTGCAGGGCGCGCTCGACATGGCGGGCTTCCATGAAGTCGTTCAGCGCGTCGTAGATCGGCCGCAGGTAAGGATCGACCTTCTCGCGCATGTCGCCGGGCAGGAAGCCGAGCCGTTCGCCGGCCTCGACAGCCGGGCGCGACAGCACCATGCGCTCGACCACGCCCTGCTCGATCAGCGAGACGGCATGTCCGACGGCGAGCCAGGTCTTGCCGGTGCCTGCCGGTCCTTCGGCAAGCACGAGTTCATGGCGCTTGAGTTGGCGCAGATAGGCGTCCTGCGCCGCGTTGCGGGCGCGTACCGGGCCGCGCTTGCGCGTCACGATTGCGTCGAAAGAGGCCTTGCCGGCATCGGCGGCGGGGAAGAAGGAGCGCTGCACATTGCTCTCCTCGATCGCGCCATCGACCTCGCCGAGGGTGACGGAAGCGCCGGCCTTGGCCCGCGTATAGAGCGTCTTCAGCACGCGTCCGGCCTGTTCGGCGGTCTCGCGCGGGCCCCTGATGGTGACGTGGTTGCCATTGGGACTGATCACGACGCCGAGACGCCGCTCCAGATGGGCGAGATTCTGGTCGTAATCGCCGAAGACAAGGCTCGCCAGCCGGTTGTCGTCGAAGGAGAGCAGGACCTCGGTGGCGGGCAATCCGTCGCGCGTCAGGGTCTCGACGCGTGCCGGCGTCGTCTCGCGCCGTGGGCCTCGTTCCGGTCTCGGGGTCACCTGGTCAGCCTGTGCCAATAGCGTCGTCTCCCTGGCGGATGGGCCGGCCGGACAGGAGCGTGAGGCCGGGTCGTCTTGCAATGAGCCGTCTTGCAACGCGTCGTCCTGCAACATAACCGAACGCAACAATCTCAGTCTGATGACAGGCGTTGCCCTGCCCCAAGAAAATCGGGTCGAACCGGGTCGCGTTCAAGCCGCCAGTTCCTTTGTCGGAACCTCGTCCGGCCCGGCCTTGCGGCCAAACAGCGAGTTGGACCCCGCCCGCTCGATCACCACCTGAACCCGGTCGCCGATCTGATTCGACTCAGTCTCGATCTGCACAGCCTGAAGGTAGGGGGTTTTTCCCGCAAGCTGTCCGGGATGGCGGCCCACACGTTCCAGCAGCACCTCGACGGTGCGCCCCACCATGGCATGGTTGAAGGCCTGGCGGTGGTGCTCGATACGCTCCTGCAGGCGCAGCAGGCGCTCGCTCATCACCGGGGGCGCGACCTGCTCGCCGAGATCGGCGGCCGGCGTGCCGGGGCGCGGCGAATATTTGAAGGAATAGCTCGAGGCGAAGCCGATCTCGTCGACGAGGCGCAGCGTATCCTCGAAATCACCGTCGCTCTCGCCGGGAAAGCCGACGATGAAGTCCGAGGACAAGGCGATGTCGGGTCGCGCCGCCCGGATGCGCTCGATCAGGCGGCGGTACTCGTCGGCGGTATGCTTGCGGTTCATCGCCGCCAGAATCCGGTCGGAGCCCGCCTGCACCGGCAAATGCAGGAAGGGCATCAGTTGAGGCAGGTCGCGATGGGCGGCAATCAGATCATCGGCCATGTCGCGCGGATGGCTCGTGGTGTAACGGATGCGACTGACGCCGGGCACCTCGGCGACTCGCTGCATCAGGCGCGCCAGGCCCCAGACGGCCCCGCCGGGGCCTTCGCCGTGATAGGCGTTGACGTTCTGGCCGATCAGCGTGACGTCCTGCACGCCCGAAGCCGCCAATCGCTCGATCTCGACCATGATCTGCGCGACCGGCCGCGAGAATTCCGCGCCGCGCGTATAGGGCACGACGCAGAAGGCGCAGAACTTGTCGCAGCCTTCCTGCACGGTGACGAAGGCCGAGATACCGCGCTGGCGGATCGCCTTGGGCGTGGGCGGCGGCAAATGCCCGAACTTGTCGTCGATCGGCAGGTCGGTATCGACGGTGCGCCGGCTCGCAGCCTCCGCCAGCAGGGCCGGCAGGCGGTGATAGGCTTGCGGGCCGACGACGAGATCGACTGCCGGCTGCCGGCGCTGGATCTCTGCACCCTCTGCCTGGGCGACGCAGCCGGCCACGACGATCTTGGTGTGCTGTCCATTGGACTTCTGCGCGACCTTCAGATCACGCAGCTTGCCGAGTTCGGTATAGACCTTCTGCACGGCGCGGTCGCGGATATGGCAGGTGTTGAGCAGGATCAGGTCCGCGCCTTCGGGGGTCGCGGTCTCCTCATAGCCTTGTTCGCTCAGGATATCGGCCATGCGCTGCCCGTCATAGACGTTCATCTGGCAGCCGAAGGACTTGATGTGGACTTTCTTCATCGTGGCGGGTCGGGTCTCCAAACCGTCTCCTTACTCCTGATTGCGCCGCGAGGAAATGACCATGCTCCAGGAGGCGCCGATCAGCGAAGCAACAACCGAGCCAGATGCCGCCTCGCCCTTGCCGGTCAGGCGCTCTGCCGCCCGGTGACCGCCTCCCGCCGCGCCTGCCGGATAGCGGCCTCGGCCAGTCGCGTCGCTTCCTTACGCGAGGTCCGGGCGCCCATCGCGATCGGCGCACCCCAGACGAGTTCGACATCGATCGCACCCGCATCGAGCACGGTCTTGAGATGCGGCGCCAGTTCTTCGTCGCCATACCAGGCGAGCGTGGTGCGCTCGGCCCGGCCGCCGGCCAGGCCGTGGAAGCCGGTATAGGTGATGGTCAGCGGATAGACCGGAATGTCGCGGTCATCGTTCTTGCCGAGTGCCTCACGCGCGGCTCCCAGCAGGGAGGAGCGCAAAGGCAGGATGCGCGTGCCGTCTCCCGTCGTCCCCTCCGCGAAGAGCACGATCGATTCGCCCGCCGCGAGCCGCGCGCCCATTTCGGCTGCCACATCGGCGGTGGCGCTGCGGCGCATCCGGTCGATGAAGACGGTGCGCTGCAGTTTTGCCAGGAAGCCGATCACCGGCCAGCCCGCGACCTCGCTCTTGGCCACGAAGGACAAGGGCCGCAAGGCCCCGATCACCGCGATGTCGAGCCAGGAAACATGGCTGGCGACGATCAGCCCAGCCGCCCCGGGCGGCGGTGGCGTGCCCCTGATGCGGCGACGCACGCCGAGGCAGCGGCAGGTGAAGCGATGGAACAGGCGCGGGATCCTGGCGCCATGACGGGGCCCGAGGCGCATCGCGACGAGCTGCGCCGGCAGGAGCAGGAGCGCGCAAAAGGCCAGCGCTGCAAGCCTCAGGGTTGCGCCGGGGCGAAGTCCGTTCATGCGCAGGCTGCCCGGGTCACGCGAGATCGAGCCGCATCGTCACCGCGCCGGTGCGGCTGCCGTCGCTCTTGGCGTAGTAGTTCTTGCGCCGGCCGACCTCGCGAAAGCCGAAATGGCGGTAGAGCTGTTCGGCCGGCAGGTTGCCGTCCTCGACCTCCAGATAGACATGCTGGACGCCGCTGGCGGCGAGCTGGCCGAGATGGGCGTGGAGCAGCGCCCGTCCGAGCCCGTCGCGGCGATGGGCGCGCCCTACCACGATGCTGAGGATTTCGGCCTCGTCGGCCGCCTTGCGCGAGATCACGAAGCCGGCGGGGTGGGGACCCTTCCCCGCGAAGACGCCTTCGGAGATGATCGCGGGGTCGGCAAGCAGCGCGGCGCATTCGCCAGGTTCCCAACCACGCGCAAAGCCGCCCTGGTGGTGCAGCGCCGCGACATGGCGTGCATGGCGCACGTCGAGGCGGCCGGTACGGGCCGGTGCTGATTCGGGGTGGAGCAATCTGCGCAGCCAGTCCATGGCGCTTGATGGCACAGACTGAACCGCTGGCAAGTACTGATTCAGCGCCGCGGCAGTCGGGCGCGATCCTGCGGCGTCGTTTCAGGCGCCTTCAGGTAGAGCGGGCGCGGCGGTGCATCCTCGGGATCAGCGATAAGCCCGAGCCGCGCAACCCAGGTCACGTCTGGCGCCCTGCTCTCGTCGAGCACCAAGGCATCGAGCCCGATCGCCCAGGCTTCGTTGGCGACCGCCATCGCGGCCGAGCCCACCAGGCTGACGGGCCCGGCCCCGATGGAGCGGGCGGCGTCGCGGTGGTTGACCTGGCGCAGCGAGACCAATGGCTTGCCGTGCGAACTCAGCGCTTGGAACCAGACCTGGCCGTGTTTGGCGTCGAGTGCGGCTGCGATCACCCGCCCGGATTCGCGTCCGATCAGGGGGGCTGCGGTCGCAGCCAGCGTGGTGACGCCAATCGCCGGGATGCCGGCCGCGAGCGCGATGGCGCGGGCCGCGCTGATGCCGACACGCAGGCCGGTATAGCTGCCTGGACCGACGGTGACGGCGACGCGGTCGAGCGAGGCGAAGCCGCCCTCGACGGCCTTCATGACGCGCTCGACCAGCGGCATCAGCGCCTCGGCATGGCCGCGCTCCATCGCGATTTGCTCGATCGCCAGCGGCTCAGCCTGGCCGGCTTCCAGCACGCAGGCGGAACAGGCGCCGAGCGCGGTGTCGATCGCGAGGATGCGCATCGGTGTCTTGCCAGGCCCGTCTTCGAAAGTGAGGGAAACGCGTCGTCATTCCGGATCTGCGCTTGGCTGTGCCCGGGATGACGACGTGGATTGATTTGCCAACAAAGCCAAAATGGCGTGTGGATCAAGCCGAAAGCGTCAAACCGCCTCGACCTCGCGCACATCCGGCAGGAAGTGGCGCAGCAGGTTCTGGATGCCATGCTTCAGCGTCGCGGTCGAGGAGGGGCAGCCCGAGCAGGAGCCCTTCATGGCGAGATAGACCGTGCCGTCCTTGAAACCGCGGAAGGTGATGTCGCCGCCATCGCCGGCCACCGCCGGGCGAATCCGGGTCTCGAGCAAATCCTTGATCGTCTCGACAGTCTTGGCGTCCTCGGGTGCGAAGAACTCGCCCTCTTCGATCACATCCGCTTCCGAGCCGTTCGCGAGCACCGGCGCGCCCGACATGAAATGCTCCATGATCGCACCCAGGATGGCGGGCTTGAGATGGGGCCATTCGCCGTCGGATTTGGTCACGGTGATGAAATCGGCGCCGAGGAAGACGCCGGAGACGCCGTTCACGCCGAACAGGCGCTGGGCCAGCGGCGAGCGCTCGGCTTGCTCCGAATCGCGCAGTTCGAGCGTTCCGTCTGGCATCACGGTGCGGCCGGGCAGAAATTTCAGCGTGGCGGGATTGGGTGTTGCTTCGGTCTGGATGAACATGGCTAACCTCCGGCGCCGGCGGGTCAAGGCCGCCGTTCCTGCTCCCGATATAGGCCCGGCGCCGGAATCATTCCAGCAGGAAGCGCGCTCTTCGTCACGCCAGCGCGTCGATCTCCTCGTCCTCCAGATGCCCGGGCACGATCGCGACGGGGATCGGGAAGGTCGCGGCCGATTTTCCGGCGAGCGCGCTGACGAGCGGGCCTGGCCCGTCGCGCCCGGCGCTGGCCGCGAGCACGAGCAGCGAGATGTCCTCATCGGCCTCGATCAGCTTGACCAGCTCGTCGGCCTTCACGCCGGTGCGCACGACCTTTTCGGGCTCGAGCCCGGCGAGCGTACGCACGGCGTTCGCCGCCGCGTCGATCAGCGCCTCGGCCTGCGCCTCGGCTTCGGCCTGCATCACCTCGCCGACGCCGAGCCAGGTCTCATGCTCGGGCGGCGTGACTACGCCCAGCAGCACGATCGAGGCGCCGACCCGGGCGCAGCGCCGCGCCGCGAAGCGCACCGCCTTGGCGCATTCCGCGCTGTCGTCGACCACTGCGAGGAATTTCGGGCGATGGCCCGCTTCATAGGACCGTCGTCGCTTGACCATTGGGATGACCTGTCGCCGCTTCGAGAGTTGGGGCGTCTTGGATCGTTTTCGATCCGAGGCGTGTGACCGGCTCTCACTCAAAACAGAGGCGGACGATTCACGGTTCGGGACGTGTCGTCCCGAACCGATCGCGCGCCAGGAGCCGGCATGGTGAACCGCGCCGCAGCGTCAGCGCAAGCCCGCCGAGGTTGCAGCGGAAAATTCAGCGCCGAACGAAGCCGATTATGTCCTTGACGTCGGCCAGGATCGGCGCGGCGATGGTTCGCGCGCGCTCCGCTCCATCGCCGAGAATCGCGTCGATATGGGCGGGTTCGGCGAGCAGACGGCGCATTTCGTCAGCGATGGGCGCGAGCTTGGCGACGGCGAGATCGACCAGCGCCGCCTTGAAGCCGGAGAACTGCCCGCCGCCGAACTGGGTCAGCACCTGCGCCTTGGTGACGCCTTCCAGCCCGGCATAGATGCCGACGAGGTTCTCGGCCTCGGGCCGGCCTTCCAGCCCTTTTTCCTCGGAAGGCAGCGCCTCCGCATCGGTCTTCGCCTTGCGCACCTTCTGGGCGATGGTCTCGGCATCGTCGGTCAGATTGATCCGCGAATAGTCGGACGGGTCGGATTTCGACATCTTCTTGGTGCCGTCGCGCAGGCTCATCACCCGCGGCGCCGGGCCCTGCGTCATCGGTTCGGGCAGCGGGAAGAAGCCGAGATTGCCGGTGCCGAGATTCCGCTCCGCGATCTGGTCGGCGAAGTCGTTGTTGAACTTCTGCGCAATGTCGCGTGTCAGCTCGAGATGCTGCTTCTGATCCTCGCCGACCGGCACATGCGTGGCTTTGTACAGCAGGATGTCGGCCGCCATCAGGCTCGGATAGGCGTAAAGACCCAGTGAGGCGTTCTCGCGATCCTTGCCGGCCTTCTCCTTGAACTGGGTCATGCGGTTCATCCAGCCCAGTCGCGCGATGCAATTGCAGATCCAGGCGAGCTCGGCATGGCCGGAGACCTGACTCTGGTTGAAGATGATGCTCTTCTTGGTGTCGATGCCGGCCGCGACATAAGCCGCGGTGACCTCGCGGATCGCCCGCTTCAGATCGGCGGGATCCTGCCACATGGTGATCGCGTGCATGTCGACGACGCAATAGATGCATTCATGCGTCTGCTGCATCGCGACCCAGTTGGTCAGTGCGCCCAGATAATTGCCGAGATGCAGCGTCGAAGTCGGCTGCATGCCTGAGAAGACGCGCTGGTGAAAGGTCGCCATCGGGCGCTCCGTGATCACGAACGAGGAAAAGGAGGGGGGCTTCTGGCTCATGCCCGCCGCTTGCGCAAGTAGCGCGGCAAGGGGAAGGCGCCAAAGGCGCCCATGAGCCAGCCGGTAGCGCCATAGGAAAAGGCTCCCCCAGTGCACAGGGCCGCCAGCCCCGCGACCCGCCAGGGCGTCGATTGCGTCGGCGCCAGCCTGGCGGCGAGCAGGAAGGAGAGAATCAGCAGAACGCCCAGCATGATGGCGCTGGCCGCAAGGCTGGCGGCGATGGGACGCAGATTTGCGACACTGGGGCGCCAGATTCCGTCCCGCAGCAGCGCCATGCCAAGCAGCACCGCCTGCGCCAGGAACGCCAGGCTCGCCGCGCAGGCCGCCATCCGGGCGGCGTTGCCGTCTCCGGCCAGCGCATAGCCGGCCAGCGCCGCGACAAGGACGGCGATACACCCCGCCAGCAAGGGCAGGCGCGGCCTCTGACGGACGAAATAGACCTGTCCGAAGACTCTCGCGATGACGGCGAAGGGCAGGCCGAGCGCAAAGCCAGCGAGCGCGGCGGCGGTGCGAGCGCGATCCTCTGCGCCGAAGCGGCCATGCTCGAACAGCACGGAGACGATCGGCTCCGCCAGCACGAAAAGTGCGAGCGCCGCCGGCAGCGCCAGCGCGAGGCCCAGCGCTAGCGCCTGTCCAAGCCGGGTGTCCGGTCCGCTTGCCTGCGCCGAATCGGCCATTTCGGACAGGACGACGGTGCCCATCGCCACGCCGACGAAGCTGAGCGGCAGCTGGAAGACGCGGTCGGCATAATACAGCGCGGCGACCGAGCCTGGCTCGGCGGAGGCGATTTGCGTCGCCACCAGCAGCACGAGCTGCGCTGCCGAGGCCGCCAGCAGGGTCGCGCCGCCCGTCCGGACCAGCCGTGCCATCTCTGGCGACCAGCGCAGGCTCGGGCGCGCAAGCCCGGTCCTGCGCAGGGCGAACAGAATCAGGCCGAGATGGGCGAGCCCGGTCAGGCTGACCAGAGCGGCCTGCGACTGCGCGGCTAGCTCGGCCTCCAGGCCGCGCACCAGTGAAACCAGCAGGAAACCGACCAGAAGCGCGTTCATCAGCGCGGGCGCGAGCGCGGCCAGCGTGAAGCGTTTCTCCGCGTTGAGCACGGCCGCGAGCATGGCGGCCAGCGTCGTCAGCAGCAGGAAAGGCAGCATCAGCCTGATGTAATGCGCGGCGAGTGCGAGTGTCTGCGGCTCCTCCGCGAAGCCGCCGGCCAAGCCCAGCACGACCCAGGGAGCGAAGATTTCGCCGAACGCGACCAGTCCGAGCAGCAGCAAGCCGAGATGTCCGGTCGCCTCGCCGGTGAACCGCCTCGCCGCCTTCTCTCCACGCTCCGCCTTGATGGCGAGATAGAGCGGCACGAAGGGGGCGTTCAGCCCACCTTCGCCGAGCACGCGTCGCACCAGATTGGGCAGGCGCAGCGCGGCGAGAAAGGCGTCAGCCACCGGGCCTGCGCCCAATAGCCTTGCGATCAGCACGTCGCGGGCGAAGCCGAGCAGGCGCGACAGAATGGTCGCCGCGCCGACAATGGCGGAATCCCGAGCGAGGCGGGAGGGGACTTGGTTACCGTCGAAGGAGGGCTTGGATACCATCTCGCCTGTCGAAGCTCGGTTCGCGCCGGCTTGCTCCCCGGCAGCGCCGCTTCTCATGACACGTTGTCACCTGGAAATGGAGAGCTGGTCTTCGCGCCGTGCTCCGCCGCCGGGCCGTTGCGGTCCGGCGGCGCGTCGCCCGTCAACTCAGCGGCTGAAAGCCGCACCAGAACATCGCGCCTTTTGCCGTATCGACGCTCCGCTTGCCGGCGAAGGTCAGCTTCCCGTCGGGGCCGATCGTAAAGGCGGTCAGAGTCGCGGCGGTGGTCGAGATGTCGTTGCCCGAAGCGGTGTCCATCGGCGCGACGCTGGCCGCGACGAGCGTCTTGCCGGTCGAATCGATCGCGAAGGTGCGCACGTGATAGCTTTGGGTGTCGAGCGCTTGGATGAGTTTCGGCTCGCCGCTCGTCTGATCGATGGCGAAGACGGCAATGCTGTTCTCGCCGCCGACAAAGACCTTCTTGCCGTTCAGATCCGTCTTTCCGTCGGCGCGGTTCGACAGGTAGAGGAAGCGGCCGTCGCGTGAGACGTGGATCGCGCCGGCGGCCTGGCCTGGCCGGACTTTGCCTGGCTCGGCCAGCGTCGTCTTGACGAAGGCCGGTACGGTCGAGAGCCGATCACCGGCGCCAATGACGAAGGTCTGGAGCTGGTTTTCGCGCTCCATCGCGACATAGATCCAGGGCTTGCTCGGATGGAAGTCGACATGGCGCGGGCCGAAGCCATAGCCGTCGCCCGGCGCCACCGATTGTTTGTCGGCGAGCCGACCCTTGTCGAAGGAAAAGAGTTTCAGCGCGCCGGGATCCTCTGGCTTGCCGCCGACGGCGTCATTGCCGCGGGTGACGAGCAACGCGGCGCGATTCGAGGGCAACACGCGCACCTGATGCGCATAGATGCCGGTATCGAGTTTGCCGGCCTGCTTGATCGCGTCGCCGATGGTGCCGTCCGCGCCGATCGGGTGGACGGTGATGTTCGACGGGCCGTTATAGGCGACGAGCAGGAAGCCGCCCGTCTGGTCGACCGAAATGTTGATCGGCCGCGAGCCCAGCAGCTTGGGCTGGCCGATCATCGTCAGCTTGCCGCCGCCGGGCGCGATGGCAAAGGCGGTAATGTGATGGAGGTCGTCCGTGGTCGAGGTGAAGCGGTTGCTCGACGCCACATAGGCGATCGGCTTCTTTGGGTGCTGCCAGACATATTGGATCGCGGCTGGGACGCTGACCGTGCTGCCCTCGACCGGTGCGATCGTCGCGCCGCCGACCGTGTATTGCGTCAGCTCCGGCCCCACTGCGACGTAAAGCATCGTGGTGCCACCCGTTTGCGCAAAGGCGCCGCTGCCGAAGGCGGTTGCCGCCAGGCTGGCCGTCGCCAACATATTGAAATCCCTGCGTGTCGTCTTCATCGCGGTTCCCCCTTGTCGTGCCTCGATCCGAGGCCGAGCGCGCTGTTTTCGTTCGCGCGGCCCTTCAGAGCAGGCGGCACGACGTCCCAGCTATTTCTTGACGTGGTCATGGCTTCATCGGCCAGCCGCGCGAGGGGACAGTATCAAACAGTTTCAGATTTGAAATCTGAAATTTCAATGCGCGCGCCGCATTTAAGGGCGGCAGCCGTTTGGCACGGCGCCCGCGGGTCGCTCACCTGCACACCCGCACCGCAACGATGTCGATTGGCGCCCGATTGACCGTCCCAGGCGCCCGAAGGTCGCGATCGTTCCCTGCGTGCCGCAGCGCGGCCCGGCGAGTGGCTCAGAGAATGAACCGGCTCAGATCCGCGTTCTTCGCGAGATCGCCGATGCGCGCCTCGACATAAGCTCCGTCGATCGTGACCGTGTCGCCGGAGCGGTCGGGCGCGGTGAAGGAAATCTCGTCCAGAATGCGCTCGATCACGGTTTGCAGGCGCCGCGCGCCGATGTTCTCGACCGTCGAATTCACATCCACCGCGATGCGCGCGATCGCGTCGATCGCATCGGGTGTGAAGTGGATGGTGACCTCTTCGGTCGCCATCAATGCGACCGTCTGCTTGATCAGGCTGGCTTCAGTCTCGGTCAGGATGCGTTTGAAATCCTCGACGTCGAGCGGGTGCAGTTCGACGCGGATCGGCAGGCGGCCCTGCAGTTCCGGCAGCAGGTCGGAGGGCCGTGAGACGTGGAAGGCGCCCGACGCGATGAACAGGATATGGTCGCTCTTCACTGCGCCATGCTTGGTCGCGACCGTCGTGCCTTCGATCAGCGGCAAGAGGTCGCGCTGCACGCCCTCGCGCGAAACGTCGGCCCCGCTTTTGCCTTCGCGGGAGCAGATCTTGTCGATCTCGTCGAGGAAGACGATGCCGTTGTTCTCGACCTCGCGGATGGCGGCCTGGACGATCGCCTCCTGGTCGATCAGCTTGTCGCTCTCCTCGGTCAGGAGCGGGCCATAGGCGTCCTTGACCAGCACGCGCCTCGGCTTGCCCTTCTGGCCGAAGGCCTTTCCGAACATGTCGCCGAGATTGATCGCACCGATCGAGGCGCCCGGCATGCCGGGAAGCTCGAACATCGGCGCAGTCGCACCGCCGCCCGATGCGATCTCGACCTCGATTTCCTTCTCGTCGAGCTCGTTGGCGCGCAGCTTGCGGCGGAAGCTGTCGCGGGTGGCGGGGCTCGCGGTCGCGCCGACCAACGCATCGAGCACGCGCTCCTCGGCGGCGATATGGGCTTTTGCCTGCACGTCCTTGCGCCGGCTCTCGCGCACCAGCCCGATCGCGACCTCGACGAGATCGCGCACGATCGATTCGACATCGCGGCCGACATAGCCGACCTCGGTGAACTTGGTCGCCTCGACCTTGAGGAAGGGCGCGCCGGCAAGCTTGGCGAGGCGGCGCGCGATCTCGGTCTTGCCGCAGCCGGTCGGCCCGATCATCAGGATGTTCTTAGGCGACACCTCCTCGCGCAGCGGCCCTTCGAGCTGCTGCCGGCGCCAGCGATTGCGCAGCGCGATGGCGACGGCGCGCTTGGCGTCATTCTGGCCGACGATGAAACGGTCGAGTTCGGAGACGATCTCGCGGGGGGAGAAGGAGGTCATGGCGAATTAATCCAAAATCCGTACGTTTAGTTTTCGGAGAGCTGATTTGACTAAATTGTCAAAAGCGTTACCAACTTCAGTTGCCTGATCATGAAGAAGTTCAACTACATCATAGTATTTTTGGTGATTATTATATGACCATTCACGCGGAACCGCGGCGAAAGCGTCATTTCTATCGTCGGCCCACGTATTGGTGGCTAATGTATTGGCAAACAAAAATACTCTGTCCTTTAATGCCGCTCTCAAAGACTCGAGCTCTGGATCGATAAATTCCTCGTCGGGCCGTGTCGGATTGTCGGCGTAATTGTAGAGCGGTTGAACATTAGCCGATCGAAAAATGGTACCAAAAGGATGGCTGCGCACAAACTCGATCGTTTCTGAATGCAATTTCTGCCTAAGTGATTTATACAACTCTGTATCGATGTTCTTGCAGTCATCGTCATAGAATGTCAGCGACGGGTTTTTGAATTTTTCGTACCATTGATCACGGTGAGACTTTAGCTCTGATTCTGTGTACTTTGTTCCTTTAGGGTGTTTCTTGTCGTAGGACGACATGTCTGCGTGGCAATCTAAGCAAAGTGGAATACAGTTGTCGGCGTCATCGTCGCCGCCTTCCGATCGTAGTTTAATGTGGTGCAACTCAATTTTGAGGCCTGCAAATTTGTGGCAGATGCAGCAATGGCGGCCGCAGGAAGTAAGCACCTTTGTCTTTGTTGCCGGAGACCAAGTCATTTGCCGTTTTGCTCGAACCGCATGATGAGGGCGTCGTCGTATCGGCTTTGCAGATGGAGCGGGGATCGGAATCCGCTTTGGTGCGGCGAAAACGCGTTCACGCCGCCTCCAGCGTCTCGATGACGAGGCTGTGGTTGGTGTAGACGCAGATGTCGCCGGCGATCTTCATCGCCTTGCGCACGATCGTCTCGGCATCCGCTTCGATATCGATCAGCGCGCGCGCGGCCGAGAGCGCATAATTGCCGCCCGAGCCGATCGCCATCACCGAGCCATGCTCGCTCGTCTCCGGCTCCAGCACGTCGCCGGTGCCCGAGATCAGCAGCGAGACCTCCTTGTCGGCGACGAGCAGCATCGCCTCCAGCCGGCGCAGATAGCGGTCGGTGCGCCAGTCCTTGGCGAGCTCGACGCAGGCGCGCAGCAATTGCGTCGGGTATTGCTCGAGCTTCGTCTCCAATCGCTCGAACAGCGTGAAGGCGTCGGCTGTGGCTCCCGCGAAGCCCGCGATCACCGCGCCCTTGGCGAGGCGGCGCACTTTTTTCGCATTGCCCTTCATGATGGTCTGGCCGAGCGAGACCTGGCCGTCGCCACCGATCACGACCTTGCCGCCCTTGCGGACCATCAAAATCGTGGTCGCGTGCATTACGGGGGCGTTGCTGGTTTCTGACATTGCGATTTTGCTTCGGCTTTTGACAATTGGGTGTCGCCAACATGTTCAGGCTGGAGCCCGGTATCAAGAGCAAGCTAGCGAAACGCTGAACCGGCGGTGACCAGATGAGCCCCTTCCGTCATGGTCGGGCTCGTCCCGATCATCCACGTCTTTCCTTGTCGAGGTCGGTGTTCAAGACGTGGATGCTCGCCACAAGGGTGAGCATGACGGCTGGTGCTCCGATCACGATGGCCTTCGCTGTGCCCGCCTGCTAAAGCGGGCGAAATTCCGCAAACGCGAAATTTCGCAAACAATAGAGGCCGGCATGCGTTCTGGCGAAGTGAAGCGCCGCACCAACGAGACCGACATCGCGGTCAAGCTCGTGCTCGACGGTACGGGCAAGGCCGAGATTGCGACCGGCGTCGGCTTCTTCGATCATATGCTCGACCTGTTCGCCCGCCATTCGCTGATCGACACCAGCGTCTCCGTGAAGGGCGACACCCATATCGACGATCACCATTCGGTCGAGGATGCCGGCATCGCATTGGGCGAGGCGCTCAAAGCAGCGCTCGGCGACAAGAAGGGCATCCGCCGCTATGCCGATGTGCATCTGCCGATGGACGAGACGCTGACCCGCGTCGCGGTCGACGTCTCCGGCCGGCCCTTCCTCGTCTTCCGCACGCAGTTCAAGGCGGAGAAGATCGGCAGCTTCGACACCGAACTGGTGCGCGAGTTCTTCCAGGCTTTCGCGATGAATGCCGGCATCACGCTGCATGTCGAGACGCTCTATGGCGACAATGCCCATCATATCGCCGAGAGCTGCTTCAAGGGCCTGGCGCGCGCCTTGCGGCAGGCGCTCGAGGTCGATCCGCGCGAGGGCGGCCGCGTGCCCTCGACCAAGGGCGCTCTCTGAGGAGCCGACGATGGCGTTCTATACCGTGATGATCCCGCCGCCCGGTTCCGGCGGCCCGCGCGAGGAGATCGAGCAGGCGCGCCTGCTGCCGGAGACCTTTAGCTGGTCGGCCTTTGTGCTGAGCGGGCTCTGGCTGCTGGTCAATCGGCTCTGGCTGGCGACCGCCGTTTTCGCGCTTATCTGGGGCGCGCTGTTCTATGTGCAGAGCCGCTTCGGCCTCAGCACTGGCGCGCTGATCCTGGCGCATGGGGCGCTGGCGCTGTTCCTTGGCTTCGAGGGCCAGAACCTGATCGTCCGCAAGCTCGCGCGCCAGGGCTGGCGCCTGGCCGATGTCGTCGAGGCGCGGGCACTGCCCGAGGCCGAGCGGCGCTATTTCGAGCGCGCCTTGGCCGGCGAGGTCGCGCCGCCGCGCGCGGCCCCCGTTGCACCCGCACGCCCGCAGCCTTCAGCTTCGGTACCGATCATCGGCCTGTTCCCGGAGGCGCGGGGCCGATGAGCCAGCTCGTCACCATCATCGACTACGGCTCGGGCAATCTGCACTCGGCCGCCAAAGCTTTCGAGCGCGCAGCGACCGAGTCCGGGCTCAGTTCGACCATCCGCGTCACCAGCGACACCGCCGAGGTGCGCCGGGCCGATCGCATCGTGCTGCCTGGCGTCGGCGCCTTCGCCGATTGCCGGCGCGGGCTCGATGCCGTGCCGGGCATGGTCGAAACCCTCGAGGAGGTCGTCCGCCAGAAGCAGCGGCCTTTCCTGGGCATTTGTGTCGGCATGCAGCTTCTGGCCTCGCGCGGGCTCGAACACACCGTGACGCAGGGCCTTGGCTGGATTCCAGGCGATGTCGCGCTGATCGTGCCCGATGATGACAGCCTCAAGATCCCGCATATGGGCTGGAACACCCTGCACAAGCAGGATGAGCATGCGCTGCTCGACGGTATCGAGACCGGGCCGGAAGGGCTGCACGCCTATTTCGTGCACTCCTATGCGCTGATACCGGAGCGGCCGGAGGATGTGCTGGCGCTGACCGAGCATGGCGGTCCCGTCACCGCGATGGTGGCGCGTGGCAATGTCGCCGGCACGCAGTTCCATCCCGAAAAAAGCCAGAAGCTCGGCTTGAAGCTGATCGCCAATTTCCTCAGGTGGACGCCGTGATCCTCTTTCCCGCCATCGACCTCAAGGATGGCCAGTGCGTCCGCCTCAAACAGGGCGATATGGGCCAGGCCACCGTCTTCAATGACGATCCCGCTGCTCAAGGAGCCGCCTTCGAGGCCCAGGGCTTCCAGTGGCTGCATGTCGTGGATCTCGACGGCGCCTTCGCCGGCAAGCCGATGAATGCGGCCGCTGTCGAGGCGATCCTCGCGCGCGTCGCCTTCCCGGTGCAGCTCGGCGGTGGCATCCGCGACATGGCGACGGTCGAGGGCTGGCTGAAGAAGGGCGTGCGCCGCGTCATCATCGGCACGGCTGCGGTGCGCGATCCCGGCTTCGTCAAAGCGGCGGCAAAGGCCTTTCCGGGCCAGGTCGCGGTCGGCATCGATGCGCGCGACGGCTATGTCGCGGTCGAGGGCTGGGCCGAGACTTCGGCGCTGGCGGCGGATGATCTTGGCCGTCGCTTCGAGGATGCCGGCGTCGCGGCGATCGTCTACACCGACATCGCCCGCGACGGCATGCTCCAGGGTATCAATTGGGACGGCACCATCGCGCTGGCGAACGCCTTGACGATTCCCGTCATCGCCTCGGGCGGGCTTGCCTCCATGGCCGACATCGAGCGGCTCTGTGCGCCCGATGCGGCCATCCTGGAGGGCGCGATCACGGGCCGGGCGCTCTATGACGGGCGGATCGACCCGGCTGCGGCGCTGGCGCGCGTGGCGAAGGCCGGAAGCGAGGCGGCGGCCTGAGCCGCCGACTGCCGCCGGTTCAATTCTTCACCTGACGAACTGCCTCACTTCACGAACCGGTTGTAGATCCCGGCGAATTCGCCATTCGCCTTGGCCAGATGCAGCCATTGGTCGACGAAAGCCTTGAAGGTCGCGTCGCCGCGCGGGAGCATGTAGCCCATCTCGCCATATTGCAGCGGCTCGTCGGGATTGACGGCGCACAAGCCCGGCTTGGCCTTCTCCTGGACCTTGGTCTCGATCGATTCCGAGATCATCAGATCGGCCCGGCCGGCCAGGATCTCGTCGAAGATGGTGACGTTGTCGGGGAAGACGCGGATGTCGGCCTTCTTGAAGTTCTCCCGCACGAAACGCTCATTGGTGCCGCCAGGATTGACCACGACGCGGGTCTCCGGCTTGTCGATGTCGGCGATCGTCTGGAACTTGGCCTTGTCGGCGCAGCGCACGATCGGCGCCTTGCCGTTGACGATATAAGGCGCGGAGAAGAAGACCTTCTTCTGTCGGTCGAGCGTCACCGAAATGCCGCCCATGGCGACGTCGCATTTTCCCGACCCCATATCGGTCAGGAGATCGGACCATTTCGTCTGGACGAACTTGGCCTCGACGCCGAGCGCCTTGGCGAGCGATTTCGCCAGCTCGATGTCGATGCCCTCATAGCTGCCCTCCTTGGCCAGGGTGAACGGCTTGTAGTCGCCCGTCGTGCAGATCTGCAGCGCGCCGCGGCTCTGGATGGCGTCGAGCTGGCTCGCCGGAGCCTGGGCAAGCGCGGCTGTGCCGAGGCCAAGCCCGATAGTGAGGCCAAGCCCGATAGTAAGGCCTTCCGCCGCCAGCTTCAGGCCCTTGAATGCGATGGTGATCGTCATGGAAATCCCTCTGTTCTTGCTTATGGCGAGCAGGAGAGCAGGGAACGTGCCGCCGATCAATCCGGGCTCCCTGCGCGGCTGAGTTTGCGTGCCGGGCGGCCGCGGCGCTATATGCGCTCGATTTTCCGATCTCGCTTTGGCCCAGCAGCACTGATGACCCTGAAAACCCGCATCATCCCCTGCCTCGACGTCAAGGACGGCCGCGTCGTCAAGGGCGTGAAGTTTCTCGATCTCGTCGATGCTGGCGATCCGGTCGAAGCCGCCAAGGCTTATGACGCGGCGGGCGCCGACGAGCTCTGTTTTCTCGACATCACGGCCAGCCATGAGGATCGCGGCATCCTGTTCGATGTCGTCACCCGCACCGCCGAGGCCTGCTTCATGCCGCTGACGGTGGGCGGTGGCGTGCGCAAAGTCGAGGATATCCGGGCGCTGCTGCTGGCGGGGGCCGACAAGGTCTCGATCAACACGGCGGCCGTGACCAATCGCGGCTTCGTCAAGGAGGCGGCGGAAAAGTTCGGCGGCCAATGCGTCGTCGTCGCCATCGACGCCAAGCAGGTTTCGCCCGGCCGCTGGGAGATCTTCACCCATGGCGGGCGCAACGCCACGGGGCTCGAGGCTGTCGCCTTCGCCCGAGAGGTCGTCTCGCTCGGCGCCGGCGAACTGCTCGTCACCTCGATGGACCGCGACGGCACCAAATCGGGCTATGATCTCGGCCTGACCGAGCGCATTGCCGATGCCGTCTCGGTTCCCGTCATCGCCTCGGGCGGTGTCGGCGATCTCGATGATCTCGTGGCGGGCGTGCGTGATGGCCATGCCAGCGCGGTGCTCGCGGCCTCGATCTTCCATTTCGGCACCTACACGATCCAGCAGGCCAAGGAGCACATGGCGGCGGCGGGTCTGGCGATGCGGTTGGATTGAGTCGATGAGCGCTTTTACCCTCGCCGATCTTGAAGCCATCATCGCCGAGCGGGCGAAAGCCTCGCCCGAGGAATCCTGGACGGCGAAGCTCATCGCTGCGGGGCCTGAACGCGCTGCAAAAAAGCTCGGGGAAGAGGCGGTGGAGGCCGTCATCGCCGCCGTGAAGGGCGATCGCGACGAGCTGATCGCTGAAAGCGCCGATCTGCTCTATCATCTGTTAGTCGTGCTTTTGTCGCGCGATGTTGCATTGCGGGACGTGTTGAGCCAGCTTGAGGCTCGCACGGTGCGCTCCGGTCTGGCGGAGAAGGCCGCGCGCCCCCGTTGAGAAGCCGAGGCTAGTCCTGCGTTGAACCTCGAAGCCTGGAATGCGGGTCGCCTCATGGACCAGCGTCTGATCCCCGCCCCGGCCGATCCCGAGCTGGGCTCGCCCTATCGCAGCTTCACGCGCGATGAATGGGCGCATTTGCGCGCCGACACGCCGCTGACGCTGTCGGTCGACGACCTGACCAAGCTGCAATCGATCAACGACCCGATCTCGCTGGACGAGATCGTGGCGATCTACCTGCCGCTGTCGCGCCTGCTCTCGCTTTATGTCGCAGCCACGCAAGGCCTGTTCAAGGCGACGCAGCGCTTCCTGATGGCCGAGGCCGAGGTCAAGGTTCCCTATATCATCGGCGTCGCCGGCTCGGTCGCCGTCGGCAAGTCGACCACGGCACGCGTCTTGAAGGCGCTGCTCTCGCGCTGGCCCAACACGCCCAAGGTCGAGCTCGTCACCACTGACGGCTTCCTGTTGCCCAATGCCGAATTGGAGCGGCGCGGCCTGATGCAGCGCAAGGGCTTTCCCGAAAGCTATGACGGCTCGGCGATCCTGCGCTTCCTCTCCGACGTCAAGGCGGGCAAGCCCTCGGTCTCCGCCCCGGTCTATTCGCACCTGGTCTATGACGTGATGCCGGGCGAGGAGGTCACGGTCGAGCGGCCCGACATTCTGATCCTGGAAGGCCTGAACGTCCTGCAGCCGAGCCGCATGCCCAAGGACGGCAAGGTCATCCCCTTCGTCTCCGATTATTTCGACTTCTCGGTCTATCTCGACGCCGACGAGAACGATTTGCATCGCTGGTACGTCAACCGCTTCATGACCTTGCGCCAGACCGCCTTCCGCGATCCGCGCTCCTTCTTCCGCAAATATGCCGAGATCGATGAGGATGAGGCGCTTTCGATCGCGGAGAAGCTCTGGAGCGGCATCAACCTGCCGAATCTGCAGGAGAACATCTTGCCGACCCGCCAGCGCGCCAGCCTGATCCTGACCAAGGGCGCGAGCCACCGCATCCAGCAAGTGGCGCTGCGCCGGCTGTAGCGCCGCACGAAACCGCTATGACGACCTATGTCGCCCTTCTGCACTCGATCGTGCTCGGCCCCGGCAAGCGGCTGGTGATGGCGGATCTGAAGGCTATGGTGGCAGCGCTCGGCTTTGGCGATGTGCGCAGCTGGGTCGCCACAGGCAATCTGATCTTCGAGGGCGAGGATGAGCCCCTCGCGACGATTGAGAGCCGATTGGAAGCGGCTTTTGGCACGCGTTTCGGCAAGCATGTCGATATCATCCTGCGCACGGCGCAGGCTTGGCGGCGGCTTGCCGCCCAAAATCCCTTCCCGGAAGGAAACAGCGCCGATATCGGCATCCGCGTCATGCGAAGCCCCCTCGGCCCAGACGCCTTGTCCATGCTCGGCAGGATCGCCACGCCCGGTATTGTGCTCGCCATCGCGGACGGCGATTTATGGATCGATTTCGGCGGCAAACCGAGCGAGACGAAGCTGCTCTCGCATCTGACCGCCAAAAAACTCGGCATCGGCACGCTGCGCAACGCCAACACCGTCAATGCGCTTGCCGCGATGCTGGACTGATGCCCTGGCCAGCGAGAGCATCGGCCCGAAAAGTGGAATGCGGTTTTCGGAAGAAGCCGATGCTGTAGTGCGTTTTCGAGCGAAGCGGAAACCGGTTCGCGTGAAGAAGATGCGTTAAAACAATGAATTAGAGGAATTGAACGATCCAACTCGATCGGAAATTGCTCTCGTTTGGCGCGATAGGAACCTTTGGCGGTGCTGGAGCTGCTCGATCTTTCCGCTCTCGGTCTGATGGCGGGCGCGGCCTTCGTCGCCGCGACGCTGCTGCCGGCGCAGTCTGAGGTCGTCTTTATCGGCCTGCTGGCGGCCAAAACCGTCAATCCGCTGGCGCTGTTCCTGGTCGCGAGCGCAGCCAACACGGCAGGCTCGGTCGTCAACTGGTGGCTCGGCCGCTTGATCGCCCATGGTGGCGTCGAGCGCCTGCCGGCAAGGTTGCGGCCCGATCCGGAAAAATTTGCCAAAGCGCAGCGCGGGTTCGAGCGCTTCGGCTGGCCGTCCCTGCTCTTCGCCTGGCTGCCTGTTGTGGGCGATCCGCTGACATTCGTGGCGGGCACGCTGAACTATCCGCTCGGGCGTTTCATCGGGCTCGTGCTCCTCGGCAAGGCCGCGCGCTATGGCGCGCTCTGGGCCGGCTGGATGACGCTGGCCTGAGGTTTTGCCCAAGAGCAGGATGCGAAAAAGTGGGAACCGGTTTTTCGCATTGATCCTGCTCTC
>NZ_FOQV01000005.1:40795-322172 GCF_900113835.1 Allobosea sp. OK403
TGGGATCACTTCGTGAGCCCATCTGACATCATCCGGCTCTCGCAGGATGCGAAAAAGTGGGACCCGGTTTTTCGCATTGATCCTGCTCTAACTCCTTGGTGAGAGACGGATTCAGATTTCAGCTGGGATCACTTTGTGATCCCAGCTGAAATCATCCGGCTCTAGGCGTTTGCGAAAGGCTCCGGCTCGGGCTACCAGCAAGCGCCCTTTTTCAGGAGACAAGAGCATGAGCATTCAGCGCATCGGCGTCGGCCCTCGTATGTCGAAGGCCGTCGTTCACGGCGACACCGTCTATCTTGCCGGCCAGGTTGCCGACAAGGCGGCGGGCAAGAGCGTCGCCGAACAGACCTCCGAGATCCTCGGCATCATCGATTCGCTGCTGGCCGAGGCCGGAACCGACAAGACGAAGCTGCTGATGGTCAACATCTGGCTCGCCGACATGGCGACCTTCGCCGAGATGAATGGCGTCTGGGACAAGTGGATCGTTGCGGGCGCGACGCCGGGCCGCGCTACGGTCGAAGCTAAGCTCGCCGCGCCGCAGTTCACGGTCGAGATCGCGGTCATCGCGGCCAAGTAAGGCGTTAGAGCATTGCGCGAAAAAGTGGTTACCGGTTTTTCGCAAGAGCAATGCTCTCAACTCCTGGAATCGATCACGTTTTTCGCATTCGGACGTCTCCGTCCGAATGCGACATGATCGAGCGCCAAGCCGGAACGGGAGGCCGCCATCAGTCAGTCCGAGGAGCTCGCACCACTTCTGGCGCGCGTCGCCGGGCGCCACGGCTTACCGCCGGTGGCGCTGCCGGCCATGGTCGCGGATTGGCTGCGTCGTCCGGGCTCGGCGCCTCCCCAGGAGGCGCTGCTGGACCGCAGAGCAGTTGATTTCCTCGCTTTGACCAGCCGGCTTGGCGTGCCGCTCGGCGACACGGAAACCCGTCGCCTGCGCGGCGAGGCGGCGTCTGCGCTTGCAGCCGGGCGCTTCGCCGATGCAGACAAGGCGCTTGCTCAAGCTGAACTCCATTCGATCGGGGGCTCGAGCGACCTCTCGGCGCTGCCGGTCGCGCAGCGGCTCTGGATCGGCGAGAATCGCGCCGATCGGGCTGGAATCAGCTTCCTGCGAACGACGCCGGACGCCTATCGCGAGGCCGCTGGCCGCTATGGCGAGGCTTCCGCCCTGATCGGCCTCGCCGACATCGATCGCAGCCGCGCCGTCGCGCTCGCTCAGGCGAAGGCGCTGGCACGGCTCAGCGAGGATTTCGGTGAGCGTGACGGTTATGATGCCGCCGTGACCTTGCTGCACCGTTTGCTCGAAGGGCTCGACAGCCTGGAGGATGCGGTTGCCTTTGCCGGTGCTCAGGACGTGCTGGCGACCGCGCTTGAAGCTCAAGCCGAGATTGCCGGCAAGGAGGATCTCCGCGTCGAGGCACTCGCGCGCTGCCGGGCGGGGGTGGAGAACCTCCATCGCGACGAAGCGCCGCTCCTCTGGCACGCGCTGACGGTTCGCTTCGGTCGGCTCGCCGTTACGCTTGGCGAAGAGCACGAGGACGATGCGCTGCTGGAAGAGGCGGTCACGGCATTCGCCGCCGTTCTCGCCGTCTGGGATCGCAGCCGCGACGAGGCGCGCTGGCTGGAGGCCGAGCACTTGATCTCGCGCGCTCGTGCTGCGCTTGGCGGGCGCCGGAGCGATCTCGCTCTGCTCGAGCGCGCCTTCAACGGTTTCAATCGGGTTGCCAAGGCGGTCGATCGCGCCCGGGAGCCTTTGCGCTGGGCCGAGCTGCAGGACCAGATGGGCGGCGTGCTTGTCGCCATGGGCGAGCGCTACAGCGAGCCCGTCGTATTCGAGGAGGCGATCGCGGTCTTCGCCGCAGCGCTTGAGGAGCGTCGGCGCGAGAGCGTGCCGCTGCTCTGGGCGACGAGTTCAGCCAATCAGGCACTGCCGATGATGCGCCTTGCGGAACGGCGCAAGGACCCGGTTCTCGCCAGGCAGGCATTGACGCAGATCGCCGTCGCCATCGAGGCCATGCGCTCGGCCGGCTTTGCTGCCAATGCCAAGCGCCTCGAGGCGCACCTGATCAAGGCCGGCGCGCTGGTCGAGGCGCTGCACAAGGCTTAGATCACGTCGCCTTCGGACGGTTCCCTTCGAAGGCGAAAAAAATGTGATCGATTCCAAGAGTTTAGAGCATTGCTCTTGCGAAAAACCGGTGCCCACTTTTTCGCGCAACGCTCTTGAGAGCGGGCTTTCGCCCCTCGCAAGCGATGCTCAGGCCGCTTTCCGCCAATCGGCCAGCCGCTCCAGCGCGGCGTCCAGCGTCGAATCATGCTTGGCGAAGCAGAAGCGCACCACGGTCTTGACCGCTCCTTCCGCATAGAAGGCGCTGACCGGAATCGCCGCGACACCGTTTTCCATGACTAGGCGCTGGCAGAAGGCGACATCGTCGCTCTCCCCCAGCGCGCCGATGTCGACATTCAGGAAATAGGTGCCGACGCTGGGCAGGACGTCGAAGCCAAGCCCCGTCAGGCCGGCGGCGAAACGGTCGCGCGAGCGCTGGAAATCGGCGCGCATGCCCTCGAAATAGGAATCATCCTTGCCCAGCCCGTAGGCGACGGCGGCCTGCAGGTTCGGCGGCGTGGTGAAGGTGATGTATTGATGCGCCTTGGCCAGCACCCGCATCAGGTTCGGTGCCGCCATCACCATCCCGACCTTCCAGCCGGTCAGCGAGAAGATCTTGCCGGCCGAGGAGATTTTCACCGTGCGCTCGCGCATGCCTGGCCGCGACAGCATCGGCTTATGCCTGTGGCCGTCGAAGACGACATGCTCCCAGACCTCGTCGCAGATCGCGACCGCATCGAACCGGACGCAGAAAGCAGCGAGCAGATCGAGATCAGCCTCGCTGAAGATCGTCGCGGTCGGGTTCAGCGGGTTGTTGAACAGCACGACGCGGGTCTTCGGCGAGAACGCCTTGGCGAGGGCTTCCTCGCTTAGCCCGAAGGCCGGTGGCGTCAGCGTCACGAATTTCGGGATGCCGCCGGCGCGGCGCACCAGCGGCACATAGGCGTCGTACATCGGTTCGAACAGCACGACTTCGTCGCCCGGCGTGATCAGAGCCAGCAGCGCGCCGGCGATCGCCTCGGTCGCGCCTGAGGTCACCATGACCTCGGCGTCGGGGTCGAGATCGAGCCCCTGCCAGCGCTTGAAATGGGTCGCGGCGGATTGGCGCAGCTCCGGCAGGCCCATCATCGGCGGATACTGGTTCCAGCCATTGATGACGGCGTCGGCCGCCTTGCGCCGGACGTCCTCGGGACCGGGATCATCGGGAAAGCCCTGGCCGAGATTGACGGCGCCGGTCTCGCGCGCGAGCCGCGACATCACCTCGAAAACGCTGGTCTGCAGGGCGGAGAAGATCGGGTTCATCGTCATCGGGCCGGCTCAAGCGAAGCTGTTTTGGGCGAAAGCAGGCAGGGCCTCTACCATGCCATGGGCCGCAGCGCATCCCGGATGGTCAAGCGAGGATGTGTCGGAATAGGCCCGACGAAATATGGAATGATGAATGTTGACATTCGTCAGAGATCAATGCTTATCTGTCCAAGCCGGTTCACGACGGGCGCCCGCGGCGGCTTCGCCCCTTTGACGCTGCGGGATATTGGCGTGAACCGGTGACCCTCCCTTTTGCGCTGCGTCTTTAGAGCCTGCCCCGGCTACTGCCCGCGGCTTTGGGACGGTGCGGGTATGATGCCGAAAACCGGCTCCCCCTTTGCGTGGGCATGCTCTAATCACAGCGCATGAGCTTAGCGCACACCCCCGCAATCATGATCCTGGGCACCGGCTCCAATGTCGGGAAATCCCTGATCGTCGCAGGGCTTTGCCGCCTCTTCACCGATCGCGGGATGAAGGTAGCGCCATTCAAGCCGCAGAACATGTCCAACAATGCGGCGGCGACGCCGGGCGGCGAGATCGGCCGCGCCCAAGCCTTGCAGGCCCGTGCCGCCCGCATCGCGCCCCATGTCGACATGAATCCGGTGCTGCTCAAGCCCGAAAGCGAGACCGGCAGCCAGATCGTGCTGCAGGGGCGTGTCGCCGGCCATCTGGCGTCTGGCGATTATGCCAGGCGCGGCGACTTCCTGCCTCAGGTGCTGGAGAGCTTCGAGCGATTATGCGCCAGGGCCGACCTGGTCATCGTCGAAGGCGCGGGTTCGCCGGCCGAGACCAATCTGCGCGCGCGCGACATCGCCAATCTCGGCTTCGCCCGCGCTGCCAACGTGCCTGCGATCCTGATCGGCGATATCGATCGCGGCGGCGTCATCGCCAGCCTCATTGGCACGCATGCGGTGCTGGAGGAGGCCGATCGCGCCATGCTCCGGGCCTTCGCCATCAACCGGTTCCGCGGTGATGCCAGCCTGTTTCGCGCCGGCGTCGAGACGATCCAGACTGCGACCGGCTGGCCTTGCCTGGGCGTCGTGCCCTGGTTCGCGGAAGCCGCGAGGCTGCCCGCGGAGGACGGGCTCGACCTGCGCTCGGGCGCGCGCAAGCCCGGCGCCGGCTTGAAGATCGCGGTTCCGGTGATGCCGGGCATCGCCAATTTCGACGATCTCGATCCACTGAAGGCCGAGCCCGGTGTCGATCTCGTCCTGGTCCGGCGCGGAGAAGCACTGCCTGGCGACGCCGATCTGATCATCCTGCCCGGCTCCAAGACGACGCTGCGCGATCTCGCCGTTTTGCGCAGCGAGGGCTGGGACATCGATATCCTGGCGCATCAGCGGCGCGGCGGGCGCGTTCTGGGCCTGTGCGGCGGCTATCAGATGCTGGGCCGCGTCGTGCGCGATCCGCTGGGCCTGGAGGGGCCGGCCGGCGAGGCTGCGGGCTTGGGCCTGCTCGATGTCGAGACGGTGCTTGATCGCGAAAAGACCGTACGCGAGGTCGATATCGCCCATGCGGCGAGCGGGGCCGCGGGCCGCGCCTATGAGATCCATCTCGGCTATACGCAGGGCGCCGACACCATAAGGGCGCCGTTTCGCGTCGGTACCCGCGCTGAGGGGGCCACGAGCCCGGATGGCCGCGTCGTCGGCACCTATCTGCATGGCGTCTTCTCGGCCGATCCGGTCCGCACGGCCTGGCTTGCGGCGATCGGCGGCGTTGCCTCTGAATTCTCCTACGAGGCCGAGGTCGAGGCCACGCTCGACCGGTTGGCTGCCCATCTCGCCGCCCATCTCGATGTCGAGGCGCTTTTGGCGCTGGCGCGGCAGAGGCCCGGATTCACCTGAACCGGTTGCAATCGCCCGCTGTCCGGCTTGGGCGCGATCGGCAGCAAGAATGTGCAATCGGCACCATGCCAAGATCGGTTAAAGTCTTTGTCTGTCATGAGGTTGACGAATGATGAAATTCGTCATACCAATAAATTCCGAAGACTGCCTGCCAATCAGCACATCGGACAACCGCGTTGAGCCATCCTGAACGCGATACGAGGCAAACCATCGTCGACACGGCCGAGCGCTTCTTTCGCGACATCGGCTACCAGAAGACGACGGTCGCCGACATCGCCAAATCGCTGCGCATGAGCCCAGCCAACGTTTATCGCTTTTTCGATTCGAAGAAGTCGATCAACGAGGCGGTGCTGGCTCGCTACAAGGGCGAGCACGAGGCGGCGCTGGCTGAGATCGCGGCCGAGGACCGGCCGGTGGCCGATCGCTTGCGCGACATGCTGCAGACCTCCTACCGCATCAACCAGGCCCGCTATGCCGACCAGCAGCGCATGCATGAGATGGTCTGCGCGGCGATGGAGGAGAGCTGGGACGCGATCCTGGGCCATATCGCCAGATTTGACGCCATGCTGTGCAAGGTCGTCGCGGAGGGCGTCGAGAGCGGAGCGTTCCGGAAGGTCGATCCCGGTGAGGCGACCCGCTGCATCCGCACGGCGATGATCCGCTTTCATCACCCGCTGCTGATGTCGCAATGTTCGCGCATGCCGGGGCCCAGCATCGACGAGATGATCGACTTCATCATGGCTGCGCTGGAGCCGCCGGTCGGCGCCGCTTGAGCTGCTCCCGCCTCCACTTGCGTTGACAAGCCCTCCGGGGAGCGGGATACCCCGCCTGCCATGGCCTCTTTCTCCAAACAGAATTTCAAGAAGCTCGCCGTCATCGTCCATGATCTCGTGGTCACGGCGCTGGCGATCTGGCTCGTCTTCGTCATCCGTTTC
This sequence comes from Allobosea sp. OK403, assembly GCF_900113835.1. Taxonomy (GTDB): domain Bacteria; phylum Pseudomonadota; class Alphaproteobacteria; order Rhizobiales; family Beijerinckiaceae; genus Allobosea. Next base: position 46,987 of record NZ_FOQV01000005.1, read on the forward strand.
GAGAACTGGCAGCTCGCCGAGCATCTCAGGCTCCTGCCGCGCGGCCTGCCGTTCTTCGTCGCCTATGCCGGGCTGGTCTACTGGTTCTTCTCGCTCTACCGCTCGAAATGGCGCTTCGCCTCGCTGCCGGACCTGTCGAACATCGTCAAGGCGGTCTCGATCCTGAGCCTGACCCTGCTCGTGGTCGACTATGTCCTGGTCGCGCCGAACCTCTATGGCACGTTCTTTTTCGGCAAGATCACGATCGCGCTCTACTGGCTGGTGCAGAACGCGCTGCTCGGCGGCCCGCGGCTGGCCTATCGCTATTTCAAATACTCCCGCTCCAAGCACTTGGCGCAGCGCGGCCAGACCCTGCCCGCGCTGCTGCTCGGGCGCGGCGTCGAAGTCGAGATGGTGATCCGTGCCATGGAGGCCGGCACCATGCGCAATCTGCGCCCGGCCGGCATCCTGTCGCCGCGCGCCGATGATCTCGGCCAGTCGATCCGCGGCGTTCCGGTGCTGGGCCTCCTGGCGGAGATCGAGACGGTGGCGCTGGATGCTGCCGAGCGCGGCGAGCCCTTCCGCCGCATCGTTGCGACGGCGAGCGCGCTGGTTCCCGAAGCCGAGCCCGACAAATGGCTGGCGCGCACGCGCAAGCTCGCCTTGCCGATTTCGCGCGTCGACAGCCTGGGCGAGGGCATGCGCGACACCGAGCTCGCGCCGCTCGAGATCGAGGACCTGCTGGTTCGACCCACGGTCACGATCGATCGCGAGCGGCTGGGCTCCTTCCTGAAGGGCAAGCGCGTGCTGGTCACCGGCGGCGGCGGCTCGATCGGTTCCGAGATCTGCCTGCGCTGCGCCGCCTTCGGCGCGGCCGAACTGCTGATCGTCGAGAGCTCGGAGCCTGCGCTCTTCCAGATCACCGAGGAACTCATCGCCCAGGGCCACCAGACCGTGGTCAACGGCGCGCTGGCCGATGTGCGCGACCGCGCCCGCATCACGCCGCTCTTCACCGCCTTCGCACCCGACATCGTCATCCACGCGGCGGCGCTGAAGCATGTGCCCTATCTGGAAGCCGACTGGACGGAAGGCATCAAGACCAACATCTTCGGCTCGGTGAATGTGACGGATGCCGCCATTGCGGCCGGCGCCAAGATCTTCGTGCTGATCTCGACCGACAAGGCGATCGAGCCCGTCTCGATGCTGGGCGCGACCAAGCGTTTCGCCGAGATGTATGTCCAGTCGCGCGATGCCGAGTTCGTCGCGGCCGCCGCCGGCATGCGGCTGGTCGCCGTGCGCTTCGGCAATGTGCTGGGCTCGGTCGGTTCGGTCGTGCCGAAATTCAAGGCGCAGATCGAGCGCGGCGGGCCGGTGACGGTGACGGATCCGGAGATGATCCGCTATTTCATGACGATCCGCGAGGCCTGCGATCTCGTCCTGACCGCCGCCTCGCATGCGCGCGGCGATGAACCGGAGGCCGAGCGCGCCGCTGTCTACATCCTCAAGATGGGTCAGCCCGTCAAAATCATGGACCTGGCCGAGCGCATGATCCGGCTGGCCGGCTATGAGCCCGGCATCGATATCGAGATCGCGGTCACCGGCGTCAGGCCGGGCGAGCGTCTCAACGAGATCCTGTTCGCCCGCGACGAGCCCAAGGCCGAGACCGGGCTCGACGGCGTCATGGCGGCCAAGCCGATCTTCGCCGGGCGCTCGCGCATGCAGGGCTGGCTGGCGCGGCTCGAAGTCGGCATCAAGAATGACGAGCGCGCCGCCGCCGAGGCCATCCTCGACGAGGCGATTCCCGATTTCAGGCTGCGGGCGAAGCCGCAAGCCGGGCCAGAGCTGCCGGAGCCGCGACCCGCGGCCGCCAGCCGGCCCTGAGCAGAGCGTCCGGCGTGGCAACGAGCCCGCCGCGCAGCTTGGCGAAGGCGTCCTGCTTGCCGGCAAGACGAGCGGCAACGCCGAGCCATCCTGCGGGCACGGGAACCAGCCCGGGCTTGCGTTCCAGGCCCGCCCGCATCGCCGTGATGATCTCCGCGACGCTGATCGGCTCGGGGTCCGAGACGATATAGCTCCTGCGGGACGGGCAGGCCGGCGTCAGTGCGAACAGGATCGCTTCGGCCAAATTCTCCACCGCCAGCAGCGAGCGCCGCGCGTTGAGCCCGCCGAGCGGCAGCGGCAAGGGCAGGCGTGCGAGGCTGAGCAGCGCTGCCATATTGGCCTTCACGCCCGGCCCGTAGATCAGAACCGGGCGCAGGCTCACCCAGTCGAGATCGAGCGCGGCCAGGCCTTGCTCGGCGGCGAGTTTGGAGCGGCCATAGGCGTCATCGGGCGCCGGGCTGTCGTCGTCACGCAGGGCTGCGCCGTCGAAAGCCCCGCTCAGCGCCTTGATCGAGGAGAGATAGATGAAGCGCGCAATGCCCGCTTGCCTGGCGGCTTCAGCGAGGTCGAGCGTCGCCTGCGTGTTGATCCGCCGGTAGAGCGCCTCATCGAGGCCTGGGCCGGCATGGGCGAGCCCGGCCATGTGCACGACATGGTCGACGCCTTCCAGCGCGGCGCGCCAGTCGATGGGCGCGCTCATGTCGCCGGTTACGACGGTCTCGATGCCGGGCGGGGCCGTGGTGGCGCGGCGCTGCGTCAGGCGCAGGCGATAGCCCGCATCGCGCAGTGCCGCGACGACATGGGGGCCGACGAAGCCGCTTGCGCCGGTCACGAGGATGCGCGGCTCAGCCATGGGCGGCCTTCGGGCGCGCAAAGCTGTGCAGCAGAGCTGCGGTCAGCAGCAGTGCCGCCGCAAGGCAGGCGAGTTGCCCCCAGAGGCCGGGGATACGCAGGCTGAGCGCAGCCAGTGCGATCAGGATCAGGTTCAGCATGGCGATGCGCGTGACGATGCCGAGCACGCTGAAGCCGTTCGTCGTCGCCTGCTGATAGAGATGCGAGCGATGCGCCTCCCAGATTTTTTCGCCACGCGCCAATCGGCGCAGCAGCGTCAGGGTGGCGTCGCAGAGATGGTAGAGCGGCAGGATCAGCGCCGCCGCGAAAGCGCCGGTTCCGGCGAGCCTGTAGAGCAGATACGCCGTGAGCAGGCCGATCGGCAGCGAGCCGACATCGCCGAGGAAGAGCCGGGCGCGCGGCTTGTTGAAGGGCGCGAAGCCGATCAGCCCGCCGCAGAGCGCCGCCGCCAGCCAGCTGCTGCCCACATCGAGCGCGCCCGCCTGTCCAGCCAGCGCCAGGGCGCCGGTCAGGGGCACGATGCCGGCGATGGTGATCCAGTCGATCCCGTCCATGAAGTTGACGAGATTGACGAACCAGACGCCGGCAAGCAGCGCCAGGGCTCGCTCCAGCACCAGCGGCATGAGACCGGGAAACAGCCGCAGCCCCGGCGCAGCATAGACGATGACGAGCCCGACGCAGGCTGCTTGCAGCACGAGCCGCAGGCTCGCCGGCAGTGGCCGGATATCGTCCCAGGCGCCGACGATGGCGAGCAGGATCGCGGCCGCGGCGACCAGCAGGAGATCGTTTTGCGCCCCGGCCGGAAGTGGGCCGAGCTGAAGGCCGGGACCGAACAGAACGCCGGGCCCGAGCGCCAGGAAAGCTCCGGCCAGGACCGCGATCCCGCCGCCTTGCGGCGTCGGGATGCTGTGGCTGGAGCGTGCATTGGGGCGCGCCAGCGCATAGCGCGCGAGCAGCGGCCGCAAGGCGACGCAAAGCACGGCCGAAATGGCGGCCGCGGCGATCAGGATCAGGAGGGGGGCGAGAAAGCTGTCCAAGGCGGCGGCACCATAAGCAAGTCGAAGCAAATGCCTAGAGGGGATGATCTCGCTTGGAACCATGACGCGTCATTCCGGACAAGCCGCGTCAGCGGCGCTGATCCGGAATCCATCGTAGAGCGCATCGCCCTCCGATGGATTCCGGGCCTCCGCGGAGTTTAGCCTTGGGCCGATTGAAGATCGGACCCGGGGGCTGCGCCCGGAATGACGGCGCGTTTCCGGTGTTTGTCGCGAGACCGTGGCTGAAAGAAAATTCGACTTGCCGTGCCGGGCACAAACAGGGAACATATAGGCATGTCCCTGACCGATACCCGCCTGAACCCGCCGCCGACGCGGCCCGACATCACCCGCGCCGTCTGCCGTGGCGCGGGCCGGCATCTGCGCGAGCGCGGCTACGCCATCGTCAAGGAAATGACCTTCGCCAATGGCCGGCGCGGCGACATCGTCGCGCTCTCGCCGTCGGGTGAATTGCTCGTGGTCGAGGTCAAATCGGGGATCGAGGATTATCGCGTCGACGGCAAATGGCCGGATTATCGCGACTATTGCGACGGTTTCCTCTTCGCGGTCGCGCCGGGATTCCCGCGCGAGATCCTGCCTGAGGATGTCGGGCTGATCGTTGCCGACGCCTATGGCGGCGAGATGCTGCGCGAGGCGCCCCGCCACCCGCTTAGCGGCTCCAGGCGCAAGGCGCTGACCATCGCCTTCGCCAAGCTCGCGGCCGGGCGGTTGGCGCTGCTGGAGGATCCAGGCCTCTAGACGAGGCTCGATTCGGCGGCTTTTGCCACGCGGGGTGGGCGTTTGGCTTCTGCGGCCTCTGGCGGCGCCGTCAGGTCCACTGTTTCGACCAGGAAATCGATGAAGGCGCGTACGCGGGCCGGCAAGCGGCCGCCATGGCCGACATAGACCGCGTTGATCTCCTCGACATCGCCGGGGTTGAAATCCTCCAGCACCGGCACGAGCCGGCCGGCCGCGATGTCGTGGCCGATATGGAAGAGCGAGAGCCGCGCCAGCCCCTGCCCGTTCAAAGCGAGCTGCCGCGCGCTTTCGCCGTCACCGACCGTGACGCGGCCATGGGCCGGGACGAAGAGGCGTTTGCCGTCGAGGCAGAACGGCCATTCGTCGCAATGGCGGGCGAAATTGAAGGTGATCAGGTCGTGCCGTGCGAGATCGGCGATGCTCCGGGGCGCCGGGTGGCTGGCCAGATAGTCGGGCGAGGCGACGATCGCCATCGCGGCTGCGCCGAGCTTGCGCGCCACGAGTTGCGAGGGGCGCATCGGCCCGACCCGGATCGCGACATCGGCGCGCTCGTCCATCAGATCGATGACCTGGTCGGTGATGGTGATGTCGAGCTGCACGCCGGGATGGGCGGCCATGAAGCGCGGCGCGAGCGGCAGCAGGTAATGCCGGCCGAAGGGCACGTTCGAATTCACCCGCAATCGCCCGCGCGGGATCTGGCAGGCGGCGACCGAGCGCTCGGCCTCGTCGAGATCGGCCAGCACGCGCAACGCCCCGGCGTGAAAGGTCGCGCCCTCCTCGGTGAGCTGGAGCTTGCGGGTCGAGCGGATGATCAGGCGCACGCCGAGCCGCGCCTCGAGCCGCGCCATCAGCTTGCTCACCGCCGAGGGTGTCATCCGCAGCGAGCGCGCCGCCGGCGAGAAGCCGCCGAGCTCGACGACCCGCGCGAACACCTCCATCTCGCCGGAGCGGTTGATGTCTGGCCGCGGCATGATGACTTCACCTCACAAATCAATGTCCTGACGGCAATCTAATTCATAGGCGCGCGAACGACCATATCCCCGGCTCATCACCATTCCCGGAAAGCCGTCATGCCCGTCGCACTCTATGCCCTCACTGTTGGCGCCTTCGGTATCGGCGTCACCGAATTCGTCATCATGGGCCTGCTGCTGCAGGTCTCGGGTGACCTCGGCATTTCGATCCCGACCGCCGGTCTGCTGATGACCGGCTATGCGCTCGGCGTCTTCGTCGGCGCGCCAATCCTGACGATTGCAACCCGAGGGCTGCCGCGCAAGACGACGCTGCTCGTCCTGATGGCGATCTTCACTCTCGGCAATCTGGCCTGTGCACTTAGCCCGAGCTTCGGCTGGCTCATGGTTGCGCGCATCGTTACGGCGCTGGCGCATGGCACCTTCTTCGGCGTCGGCTCGGTCGTCGCGACCGGGCTTGTCGCGCCGGAGCGCAAGGCCTCGGCCATCGCCGTGATGTTCACGGGATTGACGCTGGCGACCTTGCTCGGCGTGCCCTTCGGTTCCTGGCTCGGCCTGGCCTATGGCTGGCGCGCGACCTTCTGGGCGGTGACCGCGATCGGCATCCTGGCTTTCGTCTTCCTGGCACTGTTCGTGCCCAAGGCCCGCGAGACCGTGCCGCTCGCGCCGCTCTCGGAAGAGTTTGCGGTACTGGCCCGGCCGCAGGTCCAGCTCGGCCTGCTGATCACCGTGCTCGGCTTCGGCGGCGTCTTTGCGGTCTTCACCTATATCCAGCCGCTGCTGGTCGAGCTCGCCGGCTTTAGCCAGGAGGCGGTCTCGCCGATCCTGCTGGTCTTTGGGGCCGGTCTCGTCGTCGGCAATCTGCTCGGTGGCCGCTGGGCCGATCGCAGCCTGTCGCCCGCCCTGATCGGCACGTTGCTGTTGCTGACGCTGGTGATGGTCGCAGCCGGCTTCGCTTTTCACAGCAAGATCGGCGCGGTTGTCGCGGCCTTTGCGCTGGGAGCTGCCGCCTTTGCCACGGTCGCGCCGCTGCAGATGCGGGTGCTGCAGCAGGCCGGCGGCGCGGGCCAGGGGCTGGCGTCCAGCCTCAATATCGCCGCCTTCAACCTCGGCAATGCCTTCGGCGCCTGGCTCGGCGGCTTCGTCATCAGCCATGGCCCGGGGCTGCCCGCCATCGCGCCGATCGCCGCGCTGGTGCCGCTGGCGGCGCTTGGCCTCGCCGCCTGGAGCCTCGCCATCGAACGGCGCAGCGCCCGCCTCGCGAGCGTCTGATTGTTTTAACGCGTTTTCTCCGCGCAAACGCTTCGCGTTTGTCGCGAGGGAACCGGCGTCCGCTTCGCTCGAAAACGCTCTTAATCGCCTGACAGGAGAAACCTCATGGATTATCGACAGCTCGGCGCATCCGGCCTGAAAGTCCCTGCCCTCAGCTTCGGCTGCGGCACATTTGGTGGCGAGGGGCCGCTCTTCAGCGCCTGGGGCGACACCGACGTCGCGCAGGCCAAGCGCCTCGTCGACATCTGCCTCGAGGCCGGCGTCACGCTTTTTGATACGGCGGATGTCTATTCCAGCGGCGCGTCCGAGACGATCCTGGGCGAGGCGCTGGAGGGCCGGCGCAATCAGGCGCTGATCTCGACCAAGCTCGGCCTGCCCGCGGGCGATGGCCCCTTGCAGGCGGGCACCTCGCGCCTGCGCCTGATCGCGGGCGTCGAGGCGGCGCTGAAACGCTTGCGCACCGACCATATCGACCTGCTGCAGCTCCGTGCTTTTGATGCCGCGACGCCGGTCGAGGAGGTCTTGAGCGCGCTCGACGCGCTCATGCGGGCCGGTAAGCTGCTCTATGTCGGCGCCTCCAACTTCTCAGGCTGGCAGTTGATGAAGTCGCTCGCCGCCGCCGACCGCCATGGCTGGCCGCGCTATGTCGCCCATCAGGTCTATTATTCGCTGGTCGGGCGCGACTATGAATGGGAGCTGATGCCGCTCGGGCTCGATCAGAAGGTCGGCGCGATGGTCTGGAGCCCGCTCGGCTGGGGCCGCCTGACCGGCAAGCTCCGCCGCGGCCAGCCGCTTCCCGCCGGCAGCCGCCTGCATGAAAGCGCCGATTTCGGCCCGCCGGTCGACGATGAGCGGCTCTACGCCATCGTCGATGTGCTGGATGCGCTCGCCCAGGAGACCGGCAAGACCGTGCCGCAGATCGCATTGAACTGGCTGCTGCGCCGCCCGAGCGTCTCCAGCGTCATCATCGGCGCGCGCAATGAGGAGCAACTGCGCCAGAATCTCGGCGCCGTCGGTTGGAGTCTGACGCACGAGCAGGTCGCGCGGCTCGATGCTGCCAGCGCAGTGACGCCGGCCTACCCGCATTATCCCTATTGGCGCGAAGGCGGCTTCAAGCAGATCAACCCGCCGCCGGTCTAGAGCGTTTTCGAGCGAAGTGGAGACCGGTTCGCGTGAAGAAAACGCGTTAAAACAAAGAGCTAGAGCTGTAGAACGATCCAATTGGATCATTCTACAGCTCTAGCAATGCGATCTGGAGTGCATCCGGCCTATCGCGGGGCGCGCTTCGCCAGGATGCGCTGCAAGGTGCGCCGATGCATGCCGAGCCGGCGCGCCGTCTCCGAGACATTGCGGCTGCACAATTCATAGACGCGCTGGATATGCTCCCAACGCACCCGGTCGGCCGACATCGGGTTTTCCGGCGGCATCGGGCGGGCATTGCGCGAGGCGGCCAGGGCCGAATGGATCTCGTCAGCGTCGGCGGGCTTGGCGAGGAAGTCGAAGGCGCCGAGCTTCACGGCGCTGACGGCGGTCGCAATATTGCCATAGCCGGTCAGCACGATGCCGCGTGCATCGGGCCGGCGCTCCTTCAATCGCGCGATCACATCGAGCCCGTTGCCGTCGGCGAGGCGCAGATCGATCACGGCGAAGGCCGGGGCAGCCTCCTCAACGGCGGCAAGCCCGGCTGAGACGCTTTCAGCAGTCCGCACCAGATAGCCACGTCCCTCCATGGCGCGCGCCAGCCGGGTCAGGAACGGCTTGTCGTCGTCGACCAGCAAAAGGGACATATCCGCCGACGTTTCCATCGGGGCGGCTTCGCTCGGCACATCTTGCATCGGAATTCTCCTTCCGCCGGGCCTGTCCCGGCGGAATTGTAGCGCGGTTGCCGCCGCTACGCATCAGGCAGGGGGCGGATCAGTCAGCCCCTATGTAGGGCCGAAGCGTCCGGGTTTGTAGCCCCTTGCGGGCGCAGGCCGGCCTCGAACACAGCTCGGGGCCAGCTGATCCTGATCGAGGCCCCGCTTGCGGGCGCGGGCAGGTTCGAGAACTCGATGGCCGCCCCGCCGCGCTCGAGCAGCGTCTTGGCGATGAAGAGGCCCAGGCCCAGCCCGCCGCCGGCGCGGTTCTCGCCCGCCCCATGGGTAAGGTAAGGTTCGCCAGCGCGCATCAGCACATCAGGCGGAAAGCCCGGCCCGTCATCGGCGATGATCAGCGTGACCTGGCTGTCGTTCCAGCGCGCCGTGATGGTCACGGCCGCCTGGGCGAAATCGACCGCATTGTCGACGATATTGCCGAGGCCATAGATCATGCCGGGGTTGCGGCGGCAGATGGGTTCGGGCTTCTCACCCTGCATCGTGATCTCGAAGGGCATGCCGAAGGGGCGTTGCGGCCCGGCCGCCTCCTCGATCAGCAGGCGAAGCGACAGCTCGTCCAAAGGACTGCCATCGTCGTCCTGCAGCGAGGTGAGCTTGCCGAGGATGCCGCGGCAGCGCTCGACCTGCTCGCGCAGCAGCGCGATATCCTCTGCCATTTCGCCTTCCGCCGGCGCCAGGCGCGAGAGTTCGCGCGCCACCAGCGCGATCGTGGCGAGCGGCGTGCCGAGCTCATGGGCGGCGGCGGCGGCCAGCCCGTCGAGCTGCGAGAGATGCTGTTCGCGCGCCAGCACGAGCTCGGTGGCGGTGAGCGCGTCGGAAAGGTCCCGCGCCTCCTTGGCGACCCGCCAGGCGTAGATGCCGGTGAAGCCCAAACCCAGCACGAGCGCGATCCAGTTTCCGGCCTGGTAATAGGCCGGCAGCACCGGACGGCCCTCGCCGGCCCAGGGCAGCGGCAGATGCGCGAAGCTGAGCCCTGTCGCCAGCGCCACGCCGAGCACGCCGAGCAGCAAGGTGCGCTGCGGCGGCAGCGCCGTCGCCGAGATCATCACCGGTGCGAGGAACAGGATCGAGAACGGGTTCTGCAGCCCGCCGGTGAGGTAGAGCAGCGCGGCGAGCTGGATGATGTCGAAGGCCAGCAGCGCGGTCGCAGCGCCCGCCGTCAGGCGGTGGCTGAGCGGAAAGCGGATGCGCAGCGCGATATTGAGCCAGGCCGAGACGGCGATGACGGCGAAGCACCAGCCGAAAGGCAAGACGAAGCCGAGCCCGAAATGCACGCCCGCCACGGCCAGGCTCTGGCCCGAGATCGCGAGCCAGCGCAGCCTGACCAGCGTGTCGAGACGCAAATGCCGGCTCGACCGGGCGAGCGCCGACTCCAGGAAGTCGGGGGGCGTCACGGCCCTGTTCCGGACGCGGGCCGGTGCGGCATCGTCAGCATTTTCCTGTGGCAGATAGGCATCGCAGCGAAATCTTAGTCTTTAGCCGGGTTGTATGAGAACAAATACCACCTACGGTGCGTTTCCTGTTGCGGCGCATCATGAATCGTTGCCGCGACCGAAAGACCGATTTCGCATGCACGGGGCCGCCATGTCGTTTGCCTACCATGCCTTCGAAGCTGTGCACATAATGGTGGGCCCCGCGCGCGGCCTCTCCGACGCGATGCAGCTCGCTTTCAAGAACCCGGCCAATCCGCTGAGCTACACGCCGTTTGGACGCACCATCGCTGCCTCCTGCGAATTGTTCGAGCGCAGTACGCGTCGCTATGGCAAGCCGACCTTCGGGCTGGCCGAGACCACGATCAACGGCGTCAAGGTCGCGGTCGAGGAGCGCATCGTCTGGGAGCGGCCCTTCTGCAAGCTGATCCATTTCGACCGCAAGATCGAGGGGCGCCGCAAGCCGCAGCCCAAGGTGCTGCTGGTCGCGCCGATGTCAGGCCACTACGCCACGCTGCTGCGCGGCACGGTCGAGGCCTTCCTGCCCGGCCATGAGGTCTACATCACCGATTGGGTCGACGCCCGCCATGTGCCGCTCTCGGCCGGGCGCTTCGATCTTGATGATTATATCGACTACGTCATCGCCATGCTGCAGATGCTCGGCTCCGACACCCATGTCATGGCCGTCTGCCAGCCTTCCGTGCCGGTGCTCGCCGCGATCGCCCGCATGGAAGCGGAGAACGATCCGTGTGCTCCGCGTTCGATGACGCTGATGGGCGGGCCGATCGACACGCGCCGCTCGCCGACCGAGGTCAACAAGCTCGCGATGGATCGCGGCATCGACTGGTTCCGCAACAACTGCATCACCACCGTACCCTTTCCGAACCAGGGTTTCTTCCGCGCCGTCTATCCCGGCTTCCTGCAGCTCTCGGGCTTCATGGCGATGAATCTCGATCGGCACGTCACCGCCCATTACGACATGTTCAAGCATCTGATTCGGGGTGACGGCGATTCCGCCGAGAAGCATCGCGATTTCTACGACGAGTACATGGCGGTGATGGACCTGACCGCCGAGTTCTATCTCCAGACCGTCGAAACCGTCTTCGTCGAGCATGCCTTGCCCAAGGGAACGATGATGCATCGCGACAAGCCGGTCGACTGCACGGCCATCCGCCGCGTCGCGCTGATGACGGTCGAGGGTGAGAAGGACGACATCTCCGGCGTCGGCCAGACCGAGGCCGCCCATGATCTCTGCGCCAATATCCCGGCCGACAAGCGCGTGCATTACCTTCAGAAGGGCGTCGGCCATTACGGCGTCTTCAACGGCTCGCGCTTCCGCTCCGAGATCGCCCCGCGCATCTCGGACTTCATGGTCAGCCTCGACATGGAGGCGGCCAAGAGCCGGCGCGATGCGAGCGCGATCGAGGCCCGCAAGGCGCTGAAGATCGCGAGCTGATCTTTCGGCGGAAACGGTCTCTCAGGCCACCTGAATGTCGGTCTGAGAAAAGTCGTTGCCCTTGAACAGCAGGGGAACGCGGTAGGCTTGGGCGCAGGCATAGGACATACAGTCGGCGAGATTGAGCTGGGCCGGATGGTCGCGGCCCTTGCCGAACGCCGCGAAGGCAGCCACGGCCTTTTTGGCGATGCTGCCATTGATCGGAACGATTGAAATTCGGGCCTCCCCCAAAACCAGCTGGATGCGGATCTCCGCCTCGATCGGATCGACTTTGAGCAAGCTCGACAGCCGCATCGCCGCTTCAAGAATGACAAGCCCCGAGGTGTAGCGATGGGGCGCGGCCGAGAGCTTTAGGGCGAAGCCATCCGCCTCCGGCTCGTCGGCCAGGATCGCGACGATGACCGACGTATCGACGAACATCAATGGCCCCACATCGCGTCGATTTCGTCCTTCGTCATGGTGTGGCCGCCTGGCTCGCCCTTGGCTGCGAGTTCGGCCGCGATCCGTTTCAGCCGAGCGGCCAGCGGCTCCTTCTCAGTCTCGCGGCGCAATTCTCCCTCGAGCGCTTGAATCACGGCCTCGGTCATCGTCACTTTGCGCTTGCGAGCGAGCTGCTGGGCGAGCTCGCGAGCGCGATCGTCGCGGATTTGCAGGGTCATGCGAGTGTCTTCCGAAACCTGTATGGACATTCATATCAATACGCCATGTCGCTGTCATCAATACAAATGCGGCTGGGCGCATGTCGCGACGTCTGTAGCGTCCGCTTCGCGCCGCACAGGCGACGAGCCGAAAGCCCTCCATCTCTCACCAAAAAGCCGGCCGGCGTGACCATGTTCACCGACCGTTCGCCCTTAGAGTTTTTTCGCCTCTTCCGCAAAGCTTGCGAATCCGGCACCATTCCGCGCGATGCGGCTCTCTCTGTTCAAGCGGCAACCCGATCCCGACAGGATCGAGGTTCCCCATGCCGGCACGATCTACCCGGTCGCGGTGAAGCGGCGGGCGAGCGCGCGCCGCATGACCTTGCGCGTCTCGCAGGCGACAGGCGAGATCACGCTGACCTTGCCCGAACGCGCCGATTTCGCCACGGGCCGGCTTTTCGCCGAGAAGCATGGCGGCTGGATCGCGGCGCGTCTCGCCAAGCGGCCGCTATCGGTGCCGTTCGAGCCCGGCCAGACCATCCCCTATCGCGGTGTGCCGCACCGCATCGTGCATTGGTCCAAGGCGCGCGGCGTCACCCATGCGACGACCGACAGGGATGGCGCGGCGATCATCGCGGTGGCGGGCGAGGCCGTGCATGTGCCCCGCCGCGTCAAGGATTTCCTGCGTCGTGCCGCGCTCGAGGATCTCGAGCGCGCCGTCAGGACACACACGGCGACGCTCGGCATCCCGGCGCGCAAGATCACCATCCGCGACACCACCAGCCGCTGGGGCTCATGCTCGTCCAAGGGCCATCTGAACTTCTCCTGGCGCCTGATCCTGGCGCCGCCGCTGGTGCTCGACTATCTCGCCGCCCATGAGGTCGCCCATCTCAAGGAGATGAACCATTCGCACCGCTTCTGGGCCCTGACCCACAAGCTCTGCCCGCGCACGGAAGAGGCGGAAGTCTGGCTCAAGCGCCATGGCGCGGGGCTGCACGGCTTCGGCTGAAGCTCGACAGTGTGATGCTCCCGGCCGAGAGCCGGATGATTTCAGATGGGATCACGTGGTGATCCCATCTGAAATCTGAATCCGTCTCTCATCTAAGAGTGAGAGCAGGATCAATGCGAAAAACCGGCTCCCACTTTTTCGCATCCTGCTCTAGATAGCGGGCACAGCCAGCCTAAGGGTCGCTACCTCCATGAAACTCCGTCCCGATACGCTGGCGATGACCGCCGTCCTCGCCATGCTGACGGCGCTTGGGCCGCTCTCGACCGATTTCTACCTGCCGTCGCTGCCCGAGATCGTGCGGGTGATGGAAACGGACGTCGCCGGCGCGCAGGCGACCTTGTCCTCCTTCCTCTTCGGCTATGCCGGCGGCCAGATCATCTGGGGCCCGCTCTCCGACCGGCTCGGCCGCAAGCCCATCCTGCTCGCCGGACTGGCCCTGTTCCTGCTGGCGACGCTCGCCTGTGCGCTCGCGCCTTCGATCGGGGCGCTGACGGCGGCGCGCGCCGTCCAGGCCTTCGGCGCCTCCGGCCCGATCGTGCTCGGCCGCGCCATGGTGCGCGATCTCTATGAGGGGCCGCGAGCCGGCCGCGAAATGGCGCGCATGGGCATGATCATGGGGCTGGTGCCGGCGGTCGCGCCGGTGCTGGGCGGCCTCTTGCAGGACGCCTTCGGCTGGCGCTCGACCTTCGTCGCCTCGCTCGTCTTCGCGCTCGGCCTCGCCGCGACGATCATCCTCGTCATGCCCGAGACGCTCAGGGCGCGTACGCCCGGTGCGCTCTCCATCCCCGCGATCTTCCGCGGCTTCGGCGTGCTGCTGCAGAACCGCGCCTTTCGCGTCTATGTCGGCTTGACCGCGCTGGCTTATGCCGGGCTCTTCGCCTTCATTTCGGGCTCATCCTTCGTCCTGATCGGCGTCTACGGCCTGTCGCCGGTGCAGTACGGCCTGTCCTTCGGCTTTGGCGTCCTCGGCTTCATCGGCGGCACCATCCTCGCCCAGCGCCTCGTCGGCTCGCGCGGGCTGGACGGCGTCATCGCGATCGGCGTGGCCTGTCTCGCCGGCGGTGGCGTGGCGATGCTGATTTGTGTTGCGGCCGGTATCGGCGGCCCGTTCGGCGTGGTCGTGCCGATGGCGCTCTATGCCTGCGGCGTCGGGCTGACCATGCCGCAGTCGCAAGCCTCGGCGATGATGCCGTTTCCCGACAGGGCGGGCGCGGCCTCGTCCTTCAACGGGCTCTGCCAGATGCTGCTTTCAGCCTGCGTCGGGCTTCTCGTCGGCCATGCCCTGAAGGGCACGGCGCTGCCGCTGCCGCTGGTGATGTCGGCGCTCGGTGTCGCCGCGCTGGTGCTGTTCAAGGCGAGCGCCGCAGTTCGGGCTGAAAAAACCTAGAGCAATTTCCGATCCGGTTGGATCGTTCAATTGCTCCAGGTCATTGTTTTAACGCGTTGTCTTCACGCGAATCGGTATGCACTTCGCTCGAAAACGCTCTAGAGCAGGATGCGAAAAAGTGGGAACCGGTTTTTCGCATTGATCCTGCTCTAACTCCTTGATGAGAGACGGATTCAGATTTCAGGCGGGATCACGAAGTGACCCCGTCTGAAATCATCCGGCTCTAGAATTTCGAGTTCGCATGGGTTGTTTCGAAAGCCACATTCGCTGTTCGAGCCGATGCTTCAACCTCTACGTCCGCTCGGTTGTGTCTGCGATCACGCCGGCAAGGACCAATGCGACGACGCCGATCGGGCACATCACGACATAATACAGCACGGCGTTGCCATGTGATCGCAAGACATCGTCCAGCACCGCGCCGGCCATGAGCGTCATCGCAAGAGCGCCGAGGCAGGCCCAGCCCTTCCAATGCACGGGAAAAAAGCGGCCGAGGCTTGGCGATATGAACCAGGGTTCCTTCATCGAAGGCCCCGCCACCGAGCGTCAGCCGCCAAACAGCTTCTGCAGCAGGTTCTTCTCCTGCGGCGCCGGCGGCACCCAGCTGCGTTCGCTGTCGGCCGTCTGCGTGTTGGCCGGCGGGCGGGCGGCCGCGACCGGCGCGCCATTGTCGAAGATCGATTTCGGCCCGCTGCGCCAGAGCCCGCCCGGCAGGGGCGCAGGCTGCATGCCGGCATGGGCGGCCTTCATGTACTTGCCCCAGATATCGGCCGGCAACCCGCCGCCGGCGACCCGCTTCATCTGGCTGTTGTCGTCATTGCCGAGCCAGACGGCGGTGACGAGGCGGGCGGTGAAGCCGACGAACCAGGCGTCGCGGAAATCCTGCGTGGTGCCCGATTTGCCGCCGACCTCCCAGCCGGGAATGTTGACCTTGGCGCCGGTGCCGCTGAGCATGACCTCGTGGAACATGGTGTTCATCATCGAGAGCGTCTGCGGCTGCACCACAGTGCCGAAACCTGAGCCCTTGCGGGCATAGATCACCTTGCCGGAAGACGATTTCACCTCGCGGATGACATAGGGCAGCACCGACTGCCCGCCATTGGCGAAGGTGGCATAGGCCGTCGTCAACTCCACCGGCGTGACCTCGGAGGTGCCCAGCGCCAGCGAGAGATTGGGCTGCAGGCTGGACGAGATGCCGAGGCGCTGCGCCGTGCGAACCACCTCCTTCGGCGTCACCTCCTGGATGAGCCGGGCAGCGATGGTGTTGAGCGAATGGGCGAAGGCGGTCTGCAGCGTCACCGGGCCGCGATAGCTCCGGGAATAGTTCTCCGGCTCCCAGCCCTTGATCGAGACCGGTGAATCGTCGCGGATCGTGTCCGGCGTCAGGCCTTGCTCCAGCGCGGTCAGATAGACGAAGGGCTTGAAGGACGAACCTGGCTGGCGCTTGGCGGCGGTGGCGCGGTTGAACTGGCTCTTGGTGTAGTCGCGTCCGCCGATCAGCGCCCGCAGCGCGCCGTCCGGCGCCATCGAGACGACCGCGCCCTGGCTGACATTGAGCTTGCCGCCTTGCGCCGCCAGCGCCTCGACCAGCGTCGTTTCGGCCGAGGCCTGCAGCTTGGTGTCGATCGTCGTCAGCACGGTGACGTCGCCTTCGACCCCCCCAATGAAGTCGTCGAGCACGTCCATCACATAATCGGCCGCATAATTCACCGACCCGGCGCCGCTGCGTTCCGGCACCTCGGCAGGCGCTGTCAGCGCCGTCTTGGCGGCCGACTGCGAGATGAAGCCCTGATCGGCCATCGCCGCGATCACGAGCTGCGCCCGCTTCTCGGCGGCGTCTGGATTGCGGTTGGGCGCGAGCCGCGAGGGCGCCTGCACGAGGCCAGCCAGCATCGCAGCCTCCGCGATCGTCACCGAGCGCGCCGATTTGTTGAAATAGCGCTGCGCCGCGGCCTCGACGCCATAGGCGCCCGAACCGAAATAGACGCGGTTGAGGTAGAGTTCGAGAATCTGGTTCTTGGAGTAGGTCCGCTCCAGCCACAGCGCCAGGATCGCCTCCTGGATCTTGCGCGCGGCGGTGCGCTCCTGAGTCAGGAACAGGTTCTTGGCGAGCTGCTGCGTCAGCGTCGAACCGCCTTGTACGCCACCGCGCCGGCGCAGATTATTGACCATGGCGCGCGCCAGGCCGACCGGGTCGATGCCGAAATGCTCGTAGAAGCGCCGGTCCTCGATCGCCACGAAGGCCTTGGGCAAATAGGGCGGCACCTCGCCGATGGTGATGGTGCGCCCGCCGGTCTCGCCGCGATTGGCGAGCAATGTGCCGTCGGCGGCGAGGATCGCGATATTTGGCGGCCGCTTCGGTACGGTGAGCTGGTTGATCGGCGGCAATTGCGCGGCGTGATAGGCGATCAGCCCGCCCAGCCCGATGGCGCACCAGAGGCCGAGTACCATGGTCCAGTAGAACAGGCCGCCGAGCAGCGAGCGGCCCTTGCGCTTGCGCCGCCGGCCGCCGCCATTGCCGCCACCGCTGCGCTTGTCGCGTCGCGGGGCTTCGCGCCGCTCGTCAGAACGGGCGGGTGCGCGGTTGCCGCGCCCAGGGCGATCGTCGTCGGACAGACGCATGTCGAAATCGTCGCGGCTTTCGTCGCGTCCGCGTTCGAATGACGGCTCGCGCCGTTCGCCCCGTCTCGCCTTGTCGTTCATTCCGCCCCGTTCAAGCCTGTCGGCACATTCTCAAAAAGGTGAAGCTGCCCTCGCGTCAAACAGGAGTGAAACATGGCGCTTTTAAGGGGCGGTTAAGCCTGGGGCTGGCGAGGATGCGTTGCAGCGTCACGTGAACGTGAAGATGTTGCAATCATGCAAGCCTGTATCGCCGCGCGGAGAATATTGCGCCGCCTGCGACAATCTGCCTATCAAGCGCAAAATAAACCCTTGGGTGGTGATGCCTCGATCGATTCTCCGCGAGTCGACGAAGATTTGTGTCGAAATCGCAAGTTGCACAGAAAGAGAGATATATGCAGGCCCTCAATTCCCTCCAGCGCTATTCGCCCCAGATGCTCGGATTGCTGCGCATTGTCACGGCGTTGATCTTCATCGCTCATGGCACGCAGAAACTGATCGGCTTCCCCGTGGCGCCGGCCAGCGGCCTTCCGGCCGCCTTCACGCTGTTCTGGTTCGGCGCGATCCTCGAGACTTTTGGCGGCCTGCTGATGCTGGTCGGCTTCCTGACCCGCCCCGTCGCCTTCATCCTCGCGGGCGAGATGGCCTATGCCTACTGGATGATGCACGCACCCCGGAGCTTCTACCCGGTCATGAATGGCGGCGACGCCGCGATCCTCTACTGCTTCATCTTCCTCTATCTCTTCGTCGCCGGTGCCGGCGCCTGGGGGGTCGATAGCCGCAGCAAGGCCTGATCGAGCGAGCCTCGACCACGAGAGCATTGCGCGAAAAAGTGGGTACCGGTTATTCGCAAGAGCAACACTCTCCGCTTTTAGAGCGTTTTCGAGCGAAGTGGACACCGGTTCGCGTGAAGAAAACGCGTTAAAACAAGGAGCTAGAGCATTTCCGCGATTCGGAGAAACGCGGAAATGCTCTAGAATCGATCGCGTCGCATTCGGGCGATGCTGTCCGTATGCGACGCGATCGAGCGCAACGAAAGAAGCCCGCCTTCCCCTGGGGAAAGGCGGGCTTCTTTTATTGGATCGGGCGAAACGCTCAGACGGAGCCGGCGATCCAGCGCGACAAGTCGCTCTTGGGGGCAGCGCCGACCTTCTGCGAGGCCAGCTTGCCGTCCTTGAACAGCATCAGGGTCGGAATCGAACGGATGCCGAACTGGGCGGGGATCGCCTGGTTCTCATCGACGTTCATCTTCACGATCTTGACCTTGCCGTTCATCTCGCCGGCGATTTCCTCGAGCGCCGGGCCGATCATGCGGCAGGGACCGCACCATTCCGCCCAGAAATCCACCACGACCGGCTCGGAGGACTTCAGGACATCAGCCTCGAAGCTCGCATCGGTCACTTTGGTCGTCGCCATGGCTTGGTCGCCTTTCACAATCTGTTTGGCAGCAGCGCTGCATTCGCGGTGAAGCTATGAATGCGCACGGCCCGGGTCAAGGCACGGTCACAGGCCCTTGAAGCAAGGCTAACCTGCCATTTTCGCCAGGTCTTCCGTTTTCGCCAGGTCTTCCGTTTTCGCCAAGTCTTCCGTTTTCGCCAAGTCTGCCATTTGCGCCAAGACGGCGTCGAGATCGTGGGCTTCCGGCTCGAGCGTCGTCAGCGTCGCGGTGTAGATCGCCAGCGCCCGCACATGGCGGCCGGGATAGATCGCCCCGACAAGCGCGCGATAGACCGCAAGCTGCGCCAGCGTCGTGGGCGGGATCGCGGCCGCATTCGCGGGGGGCCGCGCCGTGGTCTTGAAATCGGCGATCAGGACTTCATCCTGCGTCACGGCCAGCCGGTCTATCTGGCCTGATACCGCCCGCCGGGAACCATCCGCCAGCGCGATCGCCCCAGTGACCGGCACTTCGGCGAGCGAGCCCTCGGCGAAAAGCGCGGCCAGCGCCGGCTCGCGCAGCAAGGCAAGCGCCGCCGTGACGATCCGCGCACGCCGCTCTGTCGGCAGGCCGCCGCCGCGCGTCGCCGCCAGCGCCTGCGCGGCGGCCTCGCGCCGTGCAGCTTCGACTTCGGGCAATATCTGCAGCAGCAGATGCGCCAACCGGCCGGCGCTCGCAGCCTGGGCAAGGAAGGGGCCGTCGCCCGGCCGCTCAGCGCCGTCGGCGGCAGCGAGCGCGCTCGAGGGCTTCAAGGGTGGAGCGGGCTCGTGCTCACGCGGTGCGAGGCGGTCGAACCAGGCGGGGATCTCGATCGCGCCAGGCGCGTCCAGCGCTTTGGCAGGCTCGGCAGCGCGCGGCACGGAAACGCGGAAACGTTGGATCATGCCCTGGCCGTCGGGCGCGGCTATGTCCTGCAGGCCCTGTTCGGAGGCGGCGAGCCCGGCTGCGACCATCGCATACCAGCTGCCCTCGGGCGCTTCACCCTTGGGCTGTGCCCCGCAGACGATCAGGCGGTCCTCTGCCCGGGTCAGCGCGACATAAAGCAGGCGGTGATGCTCCTCGACCATCTGCTGCACGACCAGCGCCTTGGCGGCCCGCGTCGCTTCCGCATCCTCCGCACCTGCCGGCGGCCAGAGCGGCACGGGCAGGCCGCGTGGCGGGTCGACGGCGAGGATCTTGGGCAAACGCTTGGCGCCGGGTTCTGGCGCGAGGTCGGCCAGGATGACGATCTTCGCCTCCAGCCCCTTGGCACCGTGCACGGTCATGACGCGAACCTCGCCGGCGCTGGCGGAGAGGTCGCGCTTCACATCGGCCGCGGTGCCGGAAATATGCTGCAGGAAACCGGCGAGCGAAGGGCCATGGCGGCGCTCATGGTCGAGCGCCGCGTTGAGGAAGGCGTCGAGCGCGTCGCCCGCCTCGGCTCCCAGATGCGCCAAAGCGAGATTGCGCCCGCCGCCCGGGCCGAGCAGCCCGGCGAAGAAGCGGAACGGCCCGGAGCGCCCGGCCTCTTCCGCCAGAGCAGCCAGCTTGCGCTCGACCGCCGCATAACGCGGCTCGTTGGCGCCGGCCTCTCGCAGCGCCTCGCGCAGCGAACCGGCACGCTCGGGCGCCAGGCGCAGCAGATCGTCGTCGTCGAGCCCGATCAACGGCGTCTTCAATGCGGTCGCGAGCGTGAGATCGTCATCGGGCAGCAGCAGCGTCCGCCCGAGCACGATCAGATCCTCGACCGCCGGGTGGTCGGCGAGCGTCAGGCGGTCGCGGCCCGTGACGGGCACGCCCTCGTCCTTCAGCGCCTTGACGATCGTCTCGAACAGCGCCCCGCGCTGGCGCAGCAGGATCATCACGTCGCCGGGCGCGAAGGGGTGGCCGAGATCGTCCTGCCCGGCCCGGCTCCAGCGGCCGAGCACGCCGGCGATGCGGGAGGCCAGCTTGACGATGCCGCTGCGCCGCTCGGCCGCGTCGACCGGTGTCGTCCAGGCGTCGGGCGGCTCGCCCTGGTCGTTGGCGCAGAGCGGCCAGAGATCGACGCAGCCGGGGTCGTTGCGGCGCACCGTGTCATGTGTCTCGGGTCGCATTGCGCCGTCGAAGACGAGGCCGCGGGCATGGTCGGGCGCGGCGAAGACCGCATCGACGGCTTGCATGATGTCGCTGGTCGAACGGAAGGAGGTGTTGAGGCTGACCGGCTCGAAACGCTGCCCTGCCTCCTCGATGCGTCGGCCAAGCCGCTGGCGCTCGTCGCCAAAAGCCTTCGGCATTGCGCCCTGGAAACCGTAGATCGACTGCTTCTCGTCGCCGACGACGAAGACCGTGCGCGGCTTGAGCGCGTCCTCGCTTGCGCCGAGGCCGGCGCTGAACTCCTCGGCGAGCTTGCCCAGGATCGCCCATTGCGCCTCGCTGGTGTCCTGCGCCTCGTCGAGCAGGATGTGGTCGATGCCGGCGTCGAGCTTGTAGAGCACCCAGCTCGCCTCGACGCGGGAGAGTAGCGAGCGCGTCTTGGCGATCAGGTCGTCATAGTCGAGCAGCGAGCGCTCGCTTTTCAGGCGCTGATAGGAGGCGAGCATCCGCGTCACCAGCAGCGCCAAGGCATGGCTGCGGTCGCGAATGGCGATGGCGTTGAGCTGGTCGCTCGCTGCGAGCACGCCGGCTGCAAGGCTTTCCAGCACCGAGAGCAGATCCGGCTCGAATTCGGATTTACCCTTACCGCGGATATTGGCGTTGATGCTGCCGGCCTCGGTGATGAAGCCGCGCCGGCATTGGGCGACCGGGTCGCCGTCGCCTTGTCCGGCGAGCAGCGCGCGCAGATTCGTGGCGAAAAGCTGCCGCGTGGCGCTGCCTGCGTCCAGAGCGGCGATCAGGCGCGGCAGCCCGCCCATCCCGGCGAGCGTCCGGCGGAAGGAGGCCTGCACCTCCTCGGCGGTCAGATCGGGCGCGATCCGCAGGAAGGCCGCCATGCCGTTGCGCATCTGGCCGGCGTCTCGTGCCCGGCCTTGCGCATCGCTGAACAAGGCGCGCTGGCGCAGCGCCTCCTGCATCATCGCATCGAATGTGTCCTGCGCCGCCTGCCGGGCGAGCAGGTCGAGCGCCTTGGCCTCGGCGCCTTCCGGATCGGCAGCGACCAGCGTCAGCAAGGCGCGCCGCGCATCGCGCAGCATCTCGGCCTGGGCCAGATCATCCGCAACCTCGAAGCGCGGCGGCACATTCGCCTCGAAGGGGGCTGATTGCAGCACCCGCGTGCAGAAGGCGTGAATGGTCTCGATCTTCAGGCCGCCCGGCGTCTCCAGCGCCTGCGCGAAGAGCCGCCGGGCCGTTGCGCGCTGGTCCGGGGAGGAGGCTTTCCCGGTCAGCGCCGTGAGCAGCTCCGTCAGGCCGTCGTCGGGCATGGTCGCCCATTCCGAAAGCGCCTTGAAGATGCGGTTCGCCATATTGGCGGCGGCCGCCTTGGTATAGGTGATGCAGAGCATGCGGCCGGGCTCGACGCCGTCGAGCAGCAGTCGCAGCACGCGGTTGACCAGCACATAGGTCTTGCCCGAGCCGGCATTGGCCGAGACCCAGGCGCTGAGGCGAGGGTTTGCGGCGAGCGCCTGCCTTTGCTGG
Source organism: Allobosea sp. OK403 (assembly GCF_900113835.1). Taxonomy (GTDB): domain Bacteria; phylum Pseudomonadota; class Alphaproteobacteria; order Rhizobiales; family Beijerinckiaceae; genus Allobosea. The sequence continues at coordinate 69,171 of NZ_FOQV01000005.1, forward strand.
GTCAGCGGCGGAATCTGGGGTTGCGACCTCATGCCTCGCCTCCCTCATCCTCGCTGGAGGCGGCAGACCATTCCTTGACGCGGGCGAGCTGGTCATAGGGGCTGGCATATTTGATGTAGTCGGGAGCGCGCCGCGAGACGAAGGCTTCGCGCCCGCTGCGGAGCGCGTCGAGATGCTGCAGCAGGCGCTCGAGATGGCGCGAGGCGACATCGGCCAAGGGCTCACCGTCGAAATCGAGCGGCTTGTCCTTGGCCCAGGCCTTCGGATCATGATGCAGCTTGAGGTAGAGCAGCGCCTCGACCGGCGTCGGGCCGATCAGGTCGCGGAAGCCGGCGCGGGCCGCGAGCTCCGCTTCCAGCGTCAATTGCGGTGCAAACCCCTTCTCGACCTGCGCCTTGCTCGGCGGCGCGCCGGTCTTGAAGTCGATGATCCTGAGCTTGGGCTCATGCGTCACCTCGATGCGATCGGCCCGGCCGCTCAATCGCAGTTCGGCGCCATCAGTGAGCGTAAAGGCGAAGCCCGTGCCGCGTTCGACGGCGACGCGCGCCAATGTCCCGCGCCGCCTCTCCTCCCAGGCGATGAAATGGCCCGCCGTGAGCAGGAAGCGCGGCCACCAGAAGGCGCGCACTTCCGGGGTCTCGGCGAAATCCTCGAACAGCCGGTCCCCGATGGCGATCAGGCGGCCGAGCGCATCGGCCGGCAATTGCTCGGGATAGGTCTGCGCGAAGGTCGCGACGATGTCGTGCAGCAGGCTGCCGCGATCGGCGGCTGTCGGGTCCTCAATCAAGGGGTCGAGCGCGTCGAGCTTCAGGATCTTGCGGGCATGAATCTGATAGGGGTCGCGATAGAGCGTCTCGACATCGGTGACGCTGAGCGAGAGCGGTTGGAGATGCCGCGCCGGCTTCGGCGCGGGCCGTCCCGTCGGCCGCGCCGCTGCGGGCGCGCTGAGCCGGTCGGCCAGAGCGATCAATCGGTTGCCGCCCGCGCTCGCCTGGCTCCAGAGCGGTGGCGGGGTCACCGCTTTCAGCCGCAGCCAGAAGCGCGAGGCGATGGTCTCGGATTCGCCGGCCTTGCGCGCCCGGGTCAGCGTCACCTGCCTTGCCATCAGCGCCTGCACGAAGTCATGCGCGGTCTGGCCGATCCTCCGCTCCGGCTGCGACAGCTTGAGCTCGGTCCGCATCGGCCGGTTGATGAAGGAATCCGTCTTCGTTTCCGGCGGCCAGACCAGCTCGTTCAGCCCGCCGAGCACGATATGGTCGGCTTCGAGCAGGCGGGCTTCGAGCAGGCCCCAGATTTTGACACGCGGATGGCCGCCGCCCGCCCGCCTGACCACGCGCTCGGCCAGCAGCCCGTCGAGGATCGCGATGAAATCCTGGGCCCGCCCGCCTGCGGGCATGTCGGCTTCCGCACCAGTGAGATCGTCGAAGAGCCCGGCCAGCGCCTCGCCATCCGCGCCCGTGAAGGCGAGCGTGTTTCCGTCCGGGTCGCGGGCAAACGCCTCGATCGCGGATCGTGCCACGGCAGTGGTGGTGGCAAGCGAGGCGTCCGGCGCCTGCAAGGCATCGATCAGCGGGCCGAGCGCGGCACAAAGCGTATCGAGAAGCTGAGCGGCGGCGGCCTGGTCCTCGGGCTTGAGCCGCCGGCGCGGGCCCGGCGCGTGCGGTTCCAGCTTGAGTCCCGCCAGGTCGGCCAGGGCGAGGCGCAGACCGTCCAGCCCCTTGGCCACCGAGACGCCGCGCCAACTACCGATCTCCAGCGCAGCCGCTCCACGCGCGACGGCCTCGGGCGTTAGCCCCAACCGGCAGAGCGGATGCGCCAGCAGGGCGACCAGGCTCGCCGGGTTCGCCTGCGTCAAAGCGGCCTCCAGGATCAATCGCAGCAGCGCGCCGGCCGGCCAGCGCGCCAGCGGCAAGCCGGCGGAATCGTCGATATCGATGCCCCAGCGCCGCAGCTCGACGCCGACACGCTCGGCCAGCCCGCGATCGGGCGTGATCAAAGCCGCCTGCCGGCCCGGTTCCTCGAGCGTCTCGCGCAGGGCGATCGCGACAGCCAGCGCCTCCTCGCGCTCGGCCGAGGCCTCGACGATGCGCAGATCGCGAAAACCGGCTTCGGAGCTCGCAACGCTGACGCGCTCGGCCAGATCGGCCCAGGCCTCGGTCACGGAGGCCGGCAGCAAGGCCTCGCGCAGCAGGAGCTCCCGGCTCGCGCGGCAGGCGTCGGGCTCGGCCAGGGAGCGGACATCGGCGCGGGTGGCTTCGAGAAACTGCATGAGATGACGCAGCGCCGCCTGCGGATGCGACGGTGCGGGCTCGGTTTCGATCGCGCTCCAGGCTCTTTCCGGCAAGGCGAGATCGAGGCCCGGCAGCACGACCGCGCCGTTGGGCAGGCGCGCGATGGCCGCGAGCAGTCGCGCCGTCGCCGGGATCGTGCCGGTCGAGCCTGCGGCGATGATCGGCCCCGTCGCGCCGCCCGCGAGCAATCGCTCCCGCTCCGCCGCCAGCATGGCGTTGCGGAAAGCGGCCGGGTCGCAGGCGTCGCGCTCGGCCAGGATCGCCGGCCAGGCCTCGCCCAGGATCGCCAGGAAACTGGCGTTGAGCTGCCAGATCTTGTCGAAGCGCGTTGCATCCAGTGTCCGCAGCCGCTCGACTGGCACGCCCTCGGTCTGCAACTGGTCGAGCAGCGCGGCGAGGTCGCCGGCAAGCCCGTAAGCTTCGGCGAGCGTGGCGGGGACGAGCGAGGGCTCGGACGGATCGAGCTTGAGATGGCTGCGATTGGCTGATTTGCCCCAGGCGTCGACCAGCCGCGTCAAGAGCATGCGCCTGACCAGCGGATCGATCGGCGCGACGCGCTCATCCGTCCAGGCGCCGGCGCCGATCAGGGCGGTCTCGGCTTCGTCGACATCGCCGAGCGGCACGATCCGCGGCAGCAGCAGCGGCTGGCCGCCGAGCTTGTCCGAAAGGCTGGCGGCGAAGGCGCGCGCGGCCCGGCGCGTCGGCAGATAGAGCGTCGCGCGCGCCATCGCGGCGGGATCGTCGGGGTCGTGGATCCTGCCGAAGCGGCCATCCAGCATCGCCTGCGCCAGCACCTCCAGGAAGGGTGCACCGGCGGGAATGCTGAAGAGGTTGAGTTCAGGCATCGAGCGCCTGCGCCGCCGCTAGGGCGGCCTCGGCGGGCGCGATTTCATGTGGTGCGCCGATATGCAGCCATTGCCCTTCCAGCACATGGCCGAAGAGCCGGCTCGTGGCGCTGGCGCGGTCGAACAGCAGATTGAGCGAAAACGACCCGTCCGGCGTCCCGGCGAAGAAAGCAGGCGTCAACACGGAGACGCCCGCGAAGATATAAGGAGCGCTCGCAGCCTGGCCGCGCCGGGTCAGACGCCCGGCATCGTCGCTGAAGAAATCTCCGGCTCCTGTGAAGCCGACGCTGGTCTCGCGCCGGGCCAGGAGAAGCAGCATGTCCATGCGGGCCGGATCCCAGGCCTGCGCCATCACCGCGAGATTGGAGATGCCGGTCTCGCTCCAGAGCGTATCCGAATTGACGCTGAAGAACGGCCCGTCGCCGAGCAGCGGCAGCGCTTTTTTGGTGCCGCCCCCCGTCTCCAGCAGCGCGGCGCGCTCATCGGAGATCACGATCCGGGGGCTTGTCCGCCCGGCGACATGCATCTCGATCTGCCCGGCGAGGTGGTGCACATTGACCACCACCTCCTCGACCCCGGCCTCGGCCAGCCGGTCGAGCGCATGATCGAGCATCGCCTTGCCGCCGATCCTGACCAGCGGCTTGGGCAGCGTATCGGTGATCGGCCGCATGCGCTGGCCCAGCCCGGCCGCCAGAACCATGGCCCGGCGGATTGGTGGCGATGCGGCTTCCGTCACGCGAATCTCCTTGGATTGAGTAAGCTTATCAGACGCCCGCGTCGGTCGTCCCGGGCGACCGCAGGGAGACCCGGGACCCATGCCGGAACGGTTCAGGCATGGGTCCCGGATCAGCGCGGCTTCGCCGCTTGTCCGGGATGACGTCGCGGGTATGAGACGGATGCCTTGCAGCACTATGGGGAGATCACCCGACCGCAAACAGCTTCGGCAGATGCGCCTGATACCAGCCCTTGAGCTCTTCGAGCGCGGGATGCTCGAGATTGCGGCGCAGATAGGCTTCGATGCGCGGGAGGTGCTCGAGATAGGCCGGCTTGCCGTCGCGCCGGTCGAGCCGCGCGAAGATGCCGGCGATCTTGGTGTTGCGCTGCGCGCCGAGGATCGCATAGGCGCGGGCGAAGCCGGCGAGGTCGAAAGCCGGGTCGTCGCCGCGCCGCGCCGCGCCATAGGCCGCGAGCAGCCGCAGTTCCAGGGCGGCGGGCACGTCGACGCGCGCATCCTGGCCCAATGAGACGAGGTCGTAGGCCGGGTGCCCGAGCACCGCGTCCTGGAAATCGATCAATCCGAGCTGGGCAAGCCCCTGGCGCTTCGGCAGCCAGATCAGGTTGGGCGAATGGAAATCCCGCAAGGTCCAGGTCGAGGGCGCTTCCAGGATCTCGTCGAAGAGCCGGCTCCAGATCCGCCCGAACTCGGCCTGCGTCACCGCCGGCAGCGTCACGCCGGCGATATGGGGCGCATACCATTCCAGGATCAGCTCGGTCTCGATCGCCAGCGCGCCGCGGTCGTAATCGGGCACGACATGGTCGCGGCCCTCGGTGACAGGCAGGATCGTCGGCAAGGTATGGCGGTGCAAATCGGCGAGCAGCCGGGCCGCTGCCTCGTAGCGCTCTGGCACCGGGCCGTCGGCGTCGAGCACGCCTTCCTCACCGAGATCCTCGATCAGCAGCAGCCCGGTCGAGAGATCCTGGGCCAGGATTTCCGGCGCGGAATAGCCGAGCGAATGCAGGCCGCGATCCATCGCCACGAAGGCGTCGATGGTCTCGGCCAGATGCGCGATGGCACTGTAGGGCTTGCCTTGCCGGATGGCGGGGCCGTCCGGACGCGGCGGCGAGATCATCAGGATCGCGCTCTCGCCATTGCTGCGCGTCAGGCGCTCATAGGCGCGGCTGGAGGCGTCGCCTTGCATGAAGTCGCGCTGCGCCTCGCCCCAGCCGGCATCGTCGAGCATATGCCGCGTGGCGATCGCGATGCTGAGCCGCTGCCGCCAGAGCACGCCGCCGGCAAGCGTCGCGATGCGGCCCGTCTCGGGGTTTCCCGGATCGACGTCGAGCACGATGTCGAGCCGGCGTCCGGCGGGCAGCCGCGTGCCGGCCCGGTCTGGCCACTCGACCAGGGTGACGATGCGCTCGAGATCCTCGATCAGCCCGATATCGTCGAGCTCGTCGGGCGAACGGACGCGGTAGAGATCGGCATGGAGCACGGGGCCGCGCGGCGTGTCGTAGCTCTGCACCAGGGTGAAGGTCGGGCTCGGTGCTTCCAGAGCCGGGTCGCCTGCGAGCTCGCGCAGGATCGCCCGCGCCAATGCCGATTTCCCGGCGCCGAGATGGCCCGACAGCGCGACGATGTCGCCCGGCTTCAGGATGGCGGCGAGATCGGCCGCCAGCCGCGCGGTCGCCGCCTCATCGGCCAGCAGGAGCCGATGCGCGCCGCTTTTCGCCAACTCCTCGCTCATTCAGCCGCATCCGAAAGCGGCAGGCCCTCGGACGGGAACACCGCGGTCACCTGCGTGCCGCGCCCGGGCGCCGAATCGAGTTCGACGCGTCCGCCATGCAGTTCGACGATCGAGCGCACGATCGAGAGGCCCAGGCCGACGCCGCGATGGTTGGAGCCGAGCGAATGGCTCTCGAAGCGGTCGAACACCTTCTCCTTCACCTCGGCGGGGATGCCGCGGCCCTGATCGCTGACGGTGATCCGGACATGGCCGCCGCTGCGCGTTGCGCTGACCGTGATGGTCTGACCCGGCGAGGAGAAGCCGATCGCATTCGAGATCAGGTTGAACAGCACCTGGCGCAGCCGCTTGCCGTCGGCGCGCAACGGCCCGGTCTGCGGCGCGATCTCGACCTGCAGCTTCATCTTGCTGTCGGTCAATCGGTCGTGCAGCCCCGCCGCCGCCTCGGCGATGGTCGCGGCGACATCGACCTCGTTCAGCTCCAGCGTCAGCGCGCCGTTATCGATCGTGGCGAGATCCAGGATGTCGTTGATGATCGCAAGCAGCGCGCCCGAGGAGCGCACGATATGGGAGGTGTAGTCGCGCTGCTTCTCGTTCAGCGCGCCGATCGCCTCCGTTCCCAGCAACTGGGCGAAGCCGATGATGTTGGTCAATGGCGAGCGCAGCTCATAGGAGACGTGGTGGACGAAGTCCTCGCGCAGGCGAGAGACCTTCTCCAGCGCTTCGTTCTTCTCGGTCAGGGCGCGTTCGACATTCACGCTCGCGGTCACGTCGGCAAAGGTGATCAGGGTCGCACCGTCCGGCAGCGGCGCCGCGGCGCAGTCGAGCACTGAGCCGTCGCGCCGCTCCATCCGGCAGCCATAATCCTCGCGCGCGTCGCGCACGCCGGTGATGACGCTGTGCAGCTCGCTCCAGACCTCGTCCTGCGGAAAGAGCGGCCGGCACAGCCTGACGATCTCGTCGATATGGGGTGCGGCGCCGGCAATGTCGGGCTGAATCCGCCAAGCCTGGGCGAAGGCCGGGTTGGAGAGCTTGAGCCGCCCGTCCGAGCCGAACACGGCGACGCCCTCGCGCAGCGAATCCAGCGTCTCGCGCTGGGTCCGGGACAGTGCGTTGAAGCGCGATTCCAGCGTGAAGCGCTCGGTCACGTCGTCGAGCAGATAGGTCACGCCGCCGCGCGGATTGGGGCTCGCGACGACATGGATGGTGCGCCCGTCGGGCAGATACCACCAATCCTCGATGGCGCGCGTCGCGGTATAGGCGGCCTGCACGCTGGCTTTCCAGCTGCGGTAATCGCCGAGCTCGGGCAGGCGGCGCTCGGCCCGGAGCCGGTCGAGGATCTCGCTGTCGCTCGGCTGGCCGTCGAGGAAGTTGGCATCGAGTGACCAGAGCGTGTCGAAACCGGAGTTGCGGTAGACCAGATGCTGCGTGGCGTCGAACACCGCGACCGCTGTCTTCAAACGGTCGAGCGTGCGCACATGGGCGTCCATCTGGCGCTGCAGATCGGTCCGCACAGCCTCCAACTCGCTCATATCGGTGGCAATGCCGGCAAAACCCACAGGCGTCGGCAATTCGAGGATGTCGAGCGTCCGGCGTTGCCCGGCGACGACGGCCGGCGCCCGCACCGAGAAGATGCGCCCCTCGCGCCTAGCCTTGGCCGCAGCTTCGCGCTCGCCCCGGTCGAGCAGCTCGAGGCCGCTCTTGGTCGCCTCGGGGCCGTCGGTCGCCTCCACGGCGCGCGCATAGGCGGCATTGCACCAGGTCAGGCGTCCGTCGGCTGCGCGCGTCCAGGCCGGCTGCTGCAGGCCCGCCAATAAGGCGATCAGGGCGGAATGATCGGAAGAGAGGCGTTCCAGGTCGCCGCGCAAGGTCATGACCTGTGCACGTTCGCCGGTGACCTCGCGGAAGCGGATCACCGCGCGCCCGGCGACGGGACGGCCCTCGACATCGATATAGGGACCGGTCTTGGCGCGCAGCGTGAAGCCGAAGGCCTCGCCGCGCTCTTTCAGCGCATCCGTGGCGAGCTCCAGTTTCTTGGCATCGACCGGGGGCGCCCAGGCGCCATAGGCCAGCGCCAGTGTCGCGCCCGGCGCGCCGAGGAAGCCGCTGTCGCCTTCGAAGATCGGCTGGGCGTCGCGCCCGCTCCAGCTGACCACGACCTGCGGGTCGGCGGCGAGCAAGGCGGCAAGGCGGTCCTGATGGCCCCGCGCGGCCTCGAGCTCGCCCGCCATCTCGGTTTCGCGGCGGTGCCAGCGTCCCCGTTCGCGCACATAGATCAGCGAGGTCGTCGCGGCGAAGACGGTGAGGCCGATGAGCAGCAGCGACAGGCTCCCCGTGCTCAGCGTCTCCGTGTGCAGCGGCGCGAGCCAGTCGGCCTGGGCGAATGTCGCGGTCGGCGCCTGCGCGGCGGCGAGGCCGGGAAGAACCGCGTGGCTGCGCCAACCGCCGCCGCTTCGTTTCTGTCGCCTCGACCGTCTCATCCTGCGTCCGTTATCGTTGAAGGCGGCGGGTAGCCTGCCTGGCCACCCAAGCACGCTTAAGAATCGGGCTTGAGGCCGGTCGCTACGCCGTCCTCCTGGACCCGACGCAACGCCTGCCACCACGCCAACCACATCAGAGTGTCGATCCGGCCCATGCAAAGGGGCGGGCCCGAATCAGCCCCACTCTAATCGTCCGTAGACTCCGGCAGGAAGTGCTTAATGGATGGTAAATCGGGCGAATTTCGAAATCGCGCCACAGATTTCCAGTGACCGTCAATCAGTAGGTGGCAGATCGCGCCGAGTTACTATTAGTAGTATATTTTGCGAGACTCGCACCTGTTCCGGAAAAGAAAAAGGCCCGGCGATTGCGCCGGGCCTGATCAGATTTTGCCGATACCGACTGTCAGTAGCGGTAGAGTTCCGGCTTGAACGGGCCGGTCGGCGCCAGGCCGAGATACTTGGCCTGGGCGTCGTTGAGCACGGTGAGCTTGGCTCCGACCTTGGCCAGATGCAGCGCCGCGACCTTCTCGTCGAGGTGCTTGGGCAGGGTGTAGACCTTGTTCTCGTATTTGGCGTGATGGTTCCAGAGCTCGACCTGGGCCAGCGTCTGGTTCGAGAACGAGCAGGACATCACGAAGGAGGGGTGCCCGGTCGCGTTGCCGAGGTTCACCAGGCGGCCTTCCGAGAGCAGGATGATGCGCTTGCCGTCGGGGAACTCGACCTCGTCGACCTGCGGCTTGACGTTGTCCCATTTGAAGTTCTTCAGGCCGGCGACCTGAATCTCGGAGTCGAAATGGCCGATATTGCAGACGATGGCGCGGTGCTTCATCGCGCGCATATGGTCGACGGTGATCACGTCGAGATTGCCGGTGGCGGTCACGAAGATGTCGGCGCGCGGGGCGGCGGCCTCCATGGTGACGACCTCGTAGCCCTCCATCGCCGCCTGCAGCGCGCAGATCGGGTCGATTTCGGTGACGAGCACGCGGCAGCCGGCCTGGCGCAGCGAGGCGGACGAGCCCTTGCCGACGTCGCCATAGCCGCAGACGACCGCGACCTTGCCTGACATCATCACGTCGGTGCCGCGGCGGATGGCGTCGACCAGCGACTCGCGGCAGCCATAGAGGTTGTCGAATTTCGACTTGGTGACGGAGTCGTTGACGTTGATCGCCGGGAACGGCATCCGGCCGGCCTTGGCCAGCTCGTAGAGGCGGTGCACGCCGGTGGTGGTCTCTTCCGAGACGCCCTTGATCGCGGCACGCGTCTTGGTGAACCAGCCCGGATTGGCCTTGAGCTCGCGCTTGATCAGCTTGAAGAAGATCGTCTCTTCCTCATTGCCCGGCTTGTCCAGGAACTCGGCCTTGCCGGCTTCGGCCTCGGCGCCGAGGATGATCAGCATGGTCAGGTCGCCGCCATCGTCCAGGATCATGTTGGGCGTGCCGCCATCGCCCCAGGTCGCGGTCTTGAGGACGTATTCCCAATACTCTTCCAGCGTCTCGCCCTTGATGGCGAAGACCGGCACGCCGGTCGCGGCGATCGCGGCGGCGGCATGGTCCTGGGTCGAGAAGATGTTGCAGGACGACCAGCGCACATCGGCGCCGAGCTCGGTCAGCGTCTCGATCAGCACGGCGGTCTGGATCGTCATGTGCAGGCAGCCGGCGATGCGCGCGCCCTTGAGCGGGAACTTGCCCTTGTGCTCGGCGCGGATCGCCATCAGGCCCGGCATCTCGTCCTGGGCCATGTTGATTTCCTTGCGGCCGTATTCCGCGAGGCTGATGTCCTTGACGATGTAATCGGTCTTCGACACGGGGCTGCTCCACTGCTGGTTCTAGAATGACGGGCGGGTCTTTAGCAGCGCGCGCGGCGGAGCGCAATCAAAGATATAAAGATGTCTTTATGTCCTTGATCTGTTCGAGGACGAGAGTCGGCGACGCAGAGCGGATCCTGTTGGCCGGAGCTTTGCTGGGCTAGGAGGAGACAGCAGGGATGGCGCCAGATTCTGCACGACGCCTGCAACGCCACTTCGGAGACAGCCTTGTCCGCCAACGCCGCAGCCTTTCAGCTCCACCCCTTGCTCGACGCCGCCGTCATCGCCCGCGAGGCCTTCACCGTCTCGACCTTTGATGCCCTGCGCGCCCGGAGCCTCGACGGGCCGGGTGTGACCCGAACCTCCTACATGGCGGGCGAACAGGCAGCGCATGATCTGATCGCCGATCTGGCGCGTGGACTGGGCCTTGCCGTCTCGGTCGACGCTGCGGGCAATCTGTCGGCGCGGTTCGCCGGCAGGCATCCGGAGCGCCCGGCCTGGATCACCGGTTCGCATCTGGACTCAGTGCGCCAGGGCGGCAATTTCGACGGAGCGGCCGGGGTCATCGCCGGATTGGTCGCGGTCGCGGCGATGATCGACGCCGGACTCCAGCCGGATTGCGACATCGTCCTGATGGCGTTCAGGGCGGAGGAGAGCAGCGCCTGGTTCGTCGGGCGCCATGGCGGCCATTTCGGCAGCCGCGCCGCGCTTGGCCTGCTCTGGGAGGGCGAACTCGATAGCGCCACCCATGTCGCGACCGGCCGTTCGCTGCGCGCGATGATGAACGAGGCCGGTTTCGATGCGGCCCGCATCGAGGCCGGGCCACCGATCCTGAACCCCGCCGATATCGCGGGCTATGTCGAACTGCATATCGAGCAGGGGCCGATTCTGGAGAAGCGCGCGCTTCCCGTCGGCATCGTCACCGGCATCCGCGGCGCCTATCGCGCCCGCACTGCCAGGGCACTCGGCGCCTACTCGCATTCGGGGGCTGTTCCGCATGAGTACCGCCAGGACGCCGTCTTCGCGACGGCCGATCTGGTGATGGCGCTGGACAGCGAGTGGAGCCGCCGCCGTGCAGCGGGAGACGATCTCGTGGTCACGGTCGGTAAATTCTCGACCGAGGCGGAATTGCACTCGATCACCAAGGTGCCGGGCCAGGTCGATTTCGCGATCGACATCCGCAGCCAGGACGTGGCGGTGCTCGACGGCATGGAAGCTTTTCTGCGCGCGAGCGCTCGTGACATCGAGGCCCGGCGCGGCGTCTCCTTCGGGCTCGACCCGGTCGACCGGGCGACGCCCGCCTTGATGGATGCCGGGCTGGTCGCGGCGCTTCAGGCCAGCGCGAGCGGATTGTCGATCCCGTTCCTGACCATGGCGAGCGGCGGCGGCCATGACGCCCAGGATTTCGCCGATGCCGGCATTCCCGCCGCGATGCTCTTCGTGCGCAACGACAAGGGCAGCCACAACCCGGCCGAGGCCATGGAGATCGCTGATTTCATGCAGGCGACGCGCGTGCTGGCGAATGTCCTGCGCGCGATGACGATGCCTGGATCGGCCCAGGCATGTCCGATCGGTTGATGGCGAACTACTCGCCCTCGCCGAACTTGTCGGCGACCAGCGCTTCCAGCGCCTGCAGCGCCTCTTTCGCCTCGCGCCCCTTCGCCACCACGGTGATGGTCGAGCCGATGCCGGCTCCCAGCGTCAGGATACCCATGATCGAGGTCGCACCAACCGTCTCGCCGCAGCGGGTCACGGTGATGTCGGCGTCGAAATTCGAGGCGCATTGCACGAATTTCGCCGTGGCACGGGCGTGTAGCCCCTTCTTGTTGACGATCGGCAGCTCGCAATAGAGCGCACCGGCCGGGATCACGGGCTCGGGGCAATCGCAATCCTCGTCGTCTTGCCGCTCATCCACCTGACTGCTCGTCTTCATCTGGTCAGCGCCTATTTGCCAGCCAGAACGCGGCTGGCGACGGTGATGTATTTCCGTCCGGCATCCTGCGCGCTGGTCACGGCCTCGTCGAGGCTCTTTTCCTCGCGCACGCTGGCGAGCTTGATCAGCATCGGCAGGTTGACGCCGGCGACGACGTCGATGCGGCCGGGCTCCATCACCGAGATGGCGAGATTCGAGGGCGTGCCGCCGAACATGTCGGTCAGCACGATGACGCCCCGGCCGGTTTCGACCTCTTCGACGGCTGCGATGATGTCGCGGCGTCGACCCTCCATGTCGTCATCGGGGGCGATGGCGATGGTGGCGAGGTTTTTCTGGGGGCCGACGACATGTTCGAGCGCGGCGCGGAATTCCGTCGCCAAATGCCCATGCGTCACGAGGACGAGTCCGATCATTCACTATGGCGCCTGGAGAGCGCGCGTGGCGCCCGGACAAGGTCGCGGTTTATGCGGCAGGTGCGAGATATGCGCAAGCCGGTGCGCTTAAAACTTGTCGAAATCCCGACTTAAGGCTGATCCAGAAACAATTTTAGGGCTGCCAGGACCAGCCTTTCGTCGCCGGGGCGGCCTGCCAACCTGAGGCGCGGCAGGTCGATGCCCGCCAGACGGTCGACCAGATCCTCCGGTTCGGGCATGCGCGCCGGCTCCTCCGCGAGCAGATCGACGATCAGCCGGACCTGGACCGCCGGCAGATGGGGCTCCGGCGTCAGGCCGAGCCCGCGCCGCTCGATGAGCCCTTCCAGCGGCGCGATCGGGCGGGCGAGCAGGCGCCCGGCTTGGCTGGCGATCTCGGTGCGATCATCGGCCACCAGCCTGGCGAAGGATCCCGCTTGCGTCGCGGTCGCAATCAGCGCCAGCGCCAGCGTCGATTTGCCCGAACCTGAGGGGCCGCGGATGAGAATGCCGGCTTCGCCGATCGCGATGGTGCTGGCATGGATGCGGCCTGCTTGCTCGCTCGTCGCGCTCATCTGCTTCAGGCCGCCAGCGGCACGGCCGGCAGCCGGACGATGAAGCGGGCGCCGATGCGCGGCTGTTCGCCGTCCCCATCAGCCGGGCCGAGGCGGTTCTCGGCCCGGATCGAGCCGCGATGAGCCTCGACGATCTGGCGCGAGATCGAAAGACCCAGGCCTGAATTCTGGCCGAAGCCCTCATTGGGCCGGTCGGTGTAGAAGCGCTCGAAAACGCGCTCCAGCGCGTGCGGCTCGATGCCGGGGCCGTCATCCTCGACGGTGATCAGCACGTCGGCCCCTTCGCGCGACAGCGTGACACGCACCGGCTTGTCGGGCGGCGAGAAGGAGCGGGCATTGTCGATCAGGTTGACCAGAACCTGGCCCAGCCGTGAATCATGTCCCATCACCAGGAAGCCGTCGCGCCCGCCCGGCCGCTGGCCGCGCCGCTCGGTCTTGAGCTCGATGCCGGCGCGCGCCTCATGGCGGGTCTCGTTCTGCACGGAGACGACGGCATCGAGGACCTGCCCGATATCGACCGGGGCGGCGTCGTTGCGGGCGAGTTCGGCGTCGAGCCGAGAGGCGTCGGAAATATCCGAGATCAGGCGGTCGAGCCGGCGGACATCATGCTGGATCACCGCGAGCAGCCGGCCACGCGACTCGCTGGATTTGGCGCGCGGCAGCGTCTCGACGGCGCTGCGCAGCGAGGTCAGCGGATTCTTCAGTTCATGGGCGACATCGGCGGCAAAACTCTCGATCGCCTCGATCCGGCTGTAGAGCGCCTTGGTCATCTCCCGCAGCGAGCCCGAGAGATGGCCGATCTCGTCATGTCGGCCGGCGAAATCGGGGATCTGCTCGCGTGATTTGACGCCCTTGCGGACGCGCTGCGCTGCCTCGGCGAGCTTGCGGATCGGCTCCGCGATGGTGCCGGCGAGCAGCACTGAGAGCACGATCATCACGCCGGCGGCCACGGTGAAGACCTGGAGGATCGCGTAGCGCTCGGAGGCGATGATGGCGTCGATGTCGCCGCCCTGTGTCGAGAGCAGCAGCACGCCCTTCAGCGCACGGAAGCGCTGCACCGGCACGGCGACGGAGACGATGGTCTGCCCGCGCGTGTTGACGCGCACGACGCTGGCCGGGGTGCCGTTCAGCGCGCGCGCCACCTCGGGATAGGACTTGCCGTTGGCGTTCTCGAAATCGTCATAGGTCGGAACGTCGGCCCGGCCGAGCCGATTGCGCAGCATATTCCAGGTGCGCTCCAGCAAGGGCGGCTCGTCGGGCTCGCCGACGCGTGGCAGATCGAGCCGGAGCACGTCGCCGCGCGAATAGAGATTGCGCGAATCCAGCGTCAGCAGCCCGTCCTTGTCGTAGACCCGCGCCCGCGTCTTGGTCGGCGTCACCAGCCGCCGCAGCAGCGGGGCGACCTTTTCGGGGTTGATCGAGAAATCGAGCGGGTCCTCGGCGATGCCGGCGCTCTCGCCGGCCTGCAATTGGAGCAGCTTGTCGGGGTCGATGGTGATGGTGTCGGTCTCGACTGTCGCCGAAGCCGAGATCGCGCCGGCGATGATCTCGCCTTGCGTCAGCAGGCTCTGCACCCGCGATTCGATCAGCCCCTCGCGGAACTGGTTGAGATAGAGGAAGCCGAGCAGCAGCGCGACGAGCCCTGCCAGGTTGAGAACGACGATGCGCCGCGTCAGGCTGGAGGCGGCACGCGAGGAGATGGCGCGCAGGCTGCGCCGGCCGAACACGGCCAGACGCTTGCGCAGCATGGGCGCGAAGCGCTGCGTGCGGATCACAATCCTGCGTTCGTCTTCGACCGTCGCCATAGGCCTCAAGCGCCCTGCTTTTCCTGAGCAGCCTAGCCCAAAGCCTTTACCCTGAAGAGCGTTTCGGGAAAACGCACCGCGAGGGACGGTTCAGTGAGCGTTGCCGCTGCGAAGTGGCGCATCGGCGAAGACGCCGCTTCACGGCGCCCCGGGACCAGGACTGAAAAACCCGTCCCCCGATGCTCAGCTTTCCTTGAAGCGATAACCGACGCCATACAAGGTCTCGATCATGTCGAAATCGACATCGACCTGATTGAACTTCTTGCGCAGGCGCTTGATGTGGCTGTCGATGGTGCGGTCGTCGACATAGACCTCGTCGTCATAGGCCGCGTCCATCAGGGCGTTGCGGCTCTTCACCACGCCCGGGCGCTGCGCCAGCGATTGCAGGATCAGGAACTCGGTCACGGTCAGCGTCACCGGCTCGTTCTTCCAGGTGCAGGTGTGGCGCTCTGGGTCCATGCGCAGCAGGCCGCGCTCCAGCGCCTTTGCATCCTCGGGGCGGGCAGGGGCGCCGACATCCTTGGCGCCGGCGCGGCGCAGGATCGCCTTGACGCGCTCGACCAGGAGCCGCTGCGAGAAGGGTTTGCGGATGAAGTCGTCCGCGCCCATCTTCAGCCCGAAGAGCTCGTCGATCTCCTCGTCCTTCGAGGTCAGGAAGATCACCGGCAGGTCCGACTTCTGGCGCAACCGGCGCAGCAGCTCCATCCCGTCCATGCGCGGCATCTTGATGTCGAAGATCGCCAGGTCCGGTGGGTTCTGCTTCAGCCCGTCGAGCGCCGAGGCGCCGTCGGTATAGGTCATGATCCGGTAGCCCTCGGCTTCGAGCGCAATGGACACCGAAGTTAGGATGTTGCGGTCGTCGTCGACCAGCGCAATTGTTGGCATAAGTTTTACGTCTCTTGGCCGCGTTGCAATAAATAGGTCCACTCTCGCGAGAGAGCGGCCAAACCGTGGCTGCAATCTAGCGATGGCGTGACAGTTCCGCTACCGTTTCGTCAGAATAAGGCCTGAGAGGCGAAGAGGTTCCGTGGTGCAAGACCCCGTCAGGCGGAATGAAGACCCCGTCAGGTCGAATCAAGACCCCGTCAGGTCGAATAACGAACCGGTCAAACCGAGCGAGAACCCTGCCCGAACGACCAATCCAATCAGGCCGACCGACGAGGCGGCGCGCGGATTGGCGCGAAATCTCTTGCGTAGCGCGCGCTTCGGCTCGCTCGCGACCTTGGGGCAGGACGGCCACCCGACTGCCACGCTGACGAGCCTCGCCACCGACAGCGACGGCACGCCGCTGATCCTGATCTCGGCGCTTTCGGCCCATACCGGCAACCTGATCGCCGATCCGCGCGCCTCGCTCCTGATCGCGCCGGGCGGTAAGGGCGATCCGCTGGCCCATGCCCGCATCACGCTCAAGCTCAGGGCACGGCGCATTGCCCGCGAGGCGGAGGAGGGCCTGCGCATCCGCCGCCGCTTCCTGGCGCGGCAGCCCAAGGCCGCACTTTATGCCGATTTCGGTGATTTCTCGTTCTTTGCCCTGGGTATCGAAGCTGCCAGCCTGAATGGCGGTTTCGGCAAGGCCTATGAATTGGGGCCGGCGGATATCCTGAGCGAACCGACCCGGGCGCAGGCCCTGGCCGAGATCGAGGAGGGCGCGGTCGCGCATATGAACGCCGACCATGCCGAGGCGCTCAAGCTCTATGCGCGGGTGCTGCTGGGAGCGCGCGATGGGGCCTGGCGGGCGACCGGGCTCGATCCGGACGGGCTTGATCTCGCACTCGGCGATGCCGTGCTGCGGCTCGAATTTCCCGCGCCTGTGGATGGCCCGGCGAGTTTACGAAAGATGTTGGCGGAGCTTGCTGCAAAGGCCCGCGCCGAAGCTTGAACCGAGTTTGCCACTTCGGGCTATTTTAAACGATTTAAAGAATTTTCTTCGGCCGAAGGCCTTTTCGACGGGTTGAGCCGGCGTCATCATGGGCCTAAAGAGCCTGCCACTTAAATTTTAAAGCCTGCCTCGTCTGCGCGACGATCTGTGGTTGCGCATCTTTAAAAACAGCGCTTTTGCCTTGAATGGCATGCCTCGGGAGTATCCAGTGGAAACCATTGGTCAGTTCAACGCAGCTCACGGCGCCGAAACCTTCGGCTTCCGCAAGCTGAAATCCCTGTCCTGGAACCTGCAGGCGCCGCAGCTCTACGAGCAGGCCCTGAAGCGCGGCGAAGCCGGGCTGGCCGCAGGTGGGGCGCTCTGCGCCGACACCGGCACGCATACCGGGCGCTCGCCCAAGGACAAGTTCGTCGTGCGCGACGCCATGACCGAAGGCACGGTCTGGTGGGAGAACAATGGCGCGATGTCGCCGGAGCATTTCGAGGCGCTGCTGGGCGATTTCCTCAAGCATGCCGAGGGCAAGGAGCTCTTCGCGCAGGACCTTTATGGCGGCGCCGACCCGGTGCATCGCGTCAAGGCGCGCGTCTTCACCGAATTCGCCTGGCATTCGCTGTTCATCCGCAACCTCCTGATCCGCCCCGAGTTCGAGGAGATCGCCGGCTACGTGCCGGAGCTGACCATCGTCGACCTGCCGAGCTTCAAGGCCGATCCCAAGCGCCATGGCTGCCGTTCCGAGACCGTGATCGCGATCGATTTCAGCCGCAAGATCGTGCTGATCGGCGGCTCGGCCTATGCCGGCGAGATGAAGAAGTCGGTCTTCACCTATCTGAACTACACGCTGCCGGCCAAGGGCGTCGTGCCGATGCACTGCTCGGCCAATGTCGGTTCCAAGGACGATTCGGCGATCTTCTTCGGCCTGTCCGGCACCGGCAAGACCACGCTTTCGGCCGATCCCGACCGCACCTTGATCGGCGATGACGAGCATGGCTGGTCGAAGAACGGCATCTTCAATTTCGAGGGGGGCTGCTACGCCAAGACGATCAAGCTCTCGGCCGAGGCCGAGCCGCAGATCTTCGCCGCCTCGCAGCGTTTCGGCACGGTGCTGGAAAATGTCGTGCTCGACCCCTTCACCCGCGTCGTCGATTTCGACGATCAGAGCAAGACCGAGAACACCCGCTCGGCCTATCCGCTCGACTTCATCCCGAACGCCTCGCGCACCGGCCGCGCCGGCGTGCCGAAGAACATCGTCATGCTGACGGCGGACGCCTTCGGCGTGATGCCGCCGATCGCCAAGCTGACGCCGGCGGAGGCGATGTACCACTTCCTCTCCGGCTACACCGCCAAGGTCGCGGGTACCGAGCGCGGCCTTGTCGGCGTCGAGCCGGAATTCTCGACCTGCTTCGGTTCGCCCTTCCTGCCGCGCCATCCATCGGAGTACGCCAATCTGCTGCGCGATTTCATCGCCAAGCACCATGTCGATTGCTGGCTGGTCAACACCGGCTGGACCGGCGGCAAATACGGCGTCGGCCGGCGCATGCCGATCCGCGTCACCCGCCGCCTGCTGACCTCGGCGCTGGACGGCTCGCTCAACCGTGCCGATTTCCGCCGGGATCCCTATTTCGGCTTCGCGGTGCCGACCTCGGTGCCCGGCGTCGAGCCGCACATCCTCTATCCCGTCAAGACCTGGCAGGATAAGGCCGAATTCGCCGAAACGGCCAAGCGGCTGGTCGGGATGTTCCGCGAGAACTTCAAGCGCTTCGAGGGCCATGTCGACGATGCGGTCAAGGCCGCGGCGCCGGTGAATTCCTTGGCGGCGTGAGCGCTTCCGGCTCCAGCTGTGATATGGGAAGGCGGCGATGAGCCGCCTTCTTCTTGTCACTGTCCAACTCCTGACCAGCCTGATCGTCCTCAGTGCGACGGCATGGGGCTCGGGCCTCCTGCTCTTTCGCCTGACCGGCACGATCGCGACGCTGGCCGCCATCGGCTTCGGCCTTGCCGGCCTTGCTGGTGCGATCGGGATCTGGACCGGCGCAGCGCGCCTGCCGCTCTCCTTCGCGGTGCTGTTTCTCGGCCTGCTTGGCTGGTGGAACGGCATGGCGCCGTCGCACGACCGGGACTGGATTCCCGAACTCGCCAAGCTGCCGCAGATCACGCGCGAGGGCGAGACGATCACCGTCAGCAATCTGCGAGATTTCCGCTGGCGCACGGAGGCTGATTACGACCAGCTCTGGGAGACGCGCAGCTACGACCTGACCAGGATCGAGGGCGCGGACCTGTTCCTGTCCTATTGGTCGGGCGAGGCGATCGCCCATCTCCTGGTCAGCTTCACCTTCAAGGATTCGGTGCCGCTGACCTTCTCGATCGAGGTCAGGCGCGAGAAGGGCGAGGAGTGGTCCTCGCTCGCCGGCTTCTTCCGCACCTACGAGATGGCTTATGTCGCCGCCGATGAGCGCGACATCGTCGGCCTGCGCAGCCATGCCCGCAAGGAGGATGTCCGCCTGTTCCGGCTCGCCGCCACGCCTGCCCAAGCGCGCGATGTGCTCCTGGCCTATATCGCCGACGTCAACCGGCTTGCGGCAACGCCGCGCTGGTACAATACGCTGACCACGAACTGCACGACGGTGGTCTACCATCTCGTCGGCTCTGTCGCGCCCGGCTGGACTTTTTCGCTACCACTCGACCCGCGCGTGCTGCTGTCGGGCTATCTGCCGGGCTATCTCCAGCGCATCGGCGCGGTCAGGACCGACATCCCGCTCGATGAACTGGTCCGGCAGGGGCGGATCAGTGAGCGGGCGCGGACCCTGTCGCTCGACGATCCGGAGTTTTCGAAGACGATTCGCGAAGGCGTGCCGGCCGGGCGGCCATAGGCCGGGAAGCGCGTCGCATGCCCGGGCCTGACCCGAGCATCTCCTGCCGGAGGAGGCAGAGCATTTCCGCGATTCGAAGAAACGTGGAAATGCTTGGGAATGACGGAAAGGTGTGTCTCACCTGTTCTGGAAATCGGGCCTCCGCTTCTCGATGAAGGCCGCCATGCCTTCCTTCTGGTCCTGCGTTGCGAAGAGCGAGGAGAAGACGCGGCGCTCGAAGCGCAGGCCTTCGCTCAGCGCCACCTCGAAGGCGCGGTTGATCGCTTCCTTCGCCATCAGCACCGAAGGAAGCGACTTGGCGGCGATGCCGTCGGCCGCCTTCATCGTCTCGGCCATGAGATCGGCCAACGGCACGATGCGGGCGACGAGGCCGGCGCGCTCGGCCTCGTTGACGTCCATCATTCGCCCGGTGAGGCAGAGATCCATGGCCTTGGCCTTGCCGATAGCCTTGGTCAGGCGCTGCGTGCCGCCGGCTCCGGGAATGACCCCGAGATTGATCTCGGGCTGGCCGAATTTGGCGTTGTCGGCGGCGATGATGAAGTCGCACATCATCGCGAGCTCGCAGCCACCGCCGAGCGCAAAGCCCGCAACCGCCGCGATGATCGGCTTGTGGCGCAGGCCGATACGGTCCCAATCGGCGAATTTGTCGTCGAGATAGGTGCCGGGGAAGGTCCGCCCCTGCATCTCCTTGATGTCGGCGCCGGCGGCAAAGGCCTTCTCCGAGCCGGTCAGGACGATGCAGCCGATGGCGGCATCCTTCTCGAAGCCGTCGAGGGCCGCGTTGACCTCGTCGATAAGCTGGCCGTTCAGCGCGTTCAGCGCCTGCGGCCGGTTCAGCGTGACGACGCCGACCTTGCCCTTCACCTCGACGAGAATGGTCTCATAAGCCATGGCGGCCTCCCGGATGCTTCGTTGGGCCACGTTTAGCGGGCGGGAGGAGCGCGGTCCATGCGAGGGAGCGCACGCCGAGATGGGCGCTCCCGTGACCAGGCCTTGCCGTCGCGGGCCGGATCACCTTCACTCGCCGTCTTGCAGGAGAAGGGCGACCCCATGGCCGAGCCCGTTACCGGACGCTGCTTCTGCGGCTCCATACGCTTCCGCTTCAATCAACCGCCGGTAGCCAAGCGCGCCTGCTGGTGCCGCGACTGCCAGTATCTCGCCGCTGGCAACGCCTCGATCAACCTGATCTTCCCGCTCGCGAGCCGCGAATTGGAGGGCGAGGTCCGTGACTATGTCAGCCTTTCCGACGGCGGCAACACGATGCGCCGCAGCTTCTGCCCGCATTGCGGCACGCCATTGTTCAGCGCTTCGTCATCGCGGCCGGAGATGGTCGTGGTCCGCGCCGGCGCGCTCGACGACCGCGAGCTCGGCAAGCCCGAGGGTTTCATCTGGACGGCGTCCGCACCGTCCTGGGGCCTGACCGACACCGACGTGCCGTCCTGTCCGAACCAGCCGCCTCCCGTTGCTGCCCGCTGATTAGAGCATTTCCGCGTTTCTCAGAATCGCGGAAATGCTCTACCTCCTTGTTTTATCGCATTTTCTTCACGCGAACCGGTATCCACTTCGCTCGAAAATGCTCTAGCGCTGCGGCTGGCAGCTTTCGCAATAGAAGGTCGAGCGGCCCGACTGCACCAGCCGCTTGACCACAGAGCCGCAGCCCGGTGTCACGCAGGGCTGCCCCTCGCGGTCATAAACGCGAAACCGGTGCTGGAAATAGCCGAGCGAGCCGTCGGCATGGGCGAAGTCGCGCAGCGTCGAGCCGCCGGAGGTGATCGCTTCTTCCAGCACCTCGCGGATGATCTGGGCCAGAGCATGCGCCGCCGGTCGCGGACGGCCCGTCGCGGTCGCGATCGAACCGGCCTCGGCTTCGGGATGGAGCCCGGCGCGGAACAGCGCCTCGCAGACATAGATGTTGCCCAGGCCCGCAACGAGGCGCTGGTCGAGCAGGGCCGCCTTCAGCGGCGCGAACTTCCCGGCGAAGAGCTTCGCCAGCGTCTCACCCGACAGCTCATTGCCCAACGGTTCGATGCCCATGCCGGCGAAATGCCTGGAAGCGGCGAGATCGGCACGCGGAACAAGGTCCATGAAGCCGAAGCGGCGGACGTCATTATAGGTGACGCGCGCGCCGGAGCCGAGATGGAAGACGACATGGTCGTGCTGAAGGTGCCGGCCGATCTCGTTGTAATAGGCGCCAGGCTCGGTCGGCGGCGTGCCGGGCGCCTCCACCACGAAGCGCCCGCTCATGCCCAGATGCATGATCAGCGCCTGGCCGTCATCGAGATCGACGATCAGATATTTGGCCCGCCGCGACAGGGCTTCGACCCTGCGGCCGGTCAGCCGTTCGATGAAGCGATCGGGCAAGGGAAAGCGCAGATCGGGCCGGTTCTGCTCGACGCGCGCGAAAACCTGCCCCAGCATGGCGGGCTCCAGCCCGCGACGAACGGTTTCGACCTCGGGAAGTTCGGGCATTCCAGTCCACTCTCAAGCCTGCGTCGAGACGGGCCGCGACAAGCCCCGCTCGTTTCGCTATTCATCGCCTCACCAGAACACAAGAGCAGCCCGCGCCGTGACAGCAGCCTCCGACACCACCCATTTCGGTTTTGAAACCGTGCCGCTCGCGCAGAAGCAGGCCAAGGTCGACGACGTCTTCCACAAGGTCGCCAGCCGCTACGATCTGATGAACGACCTGATGTCGGCAGGCCTGCACCGGCTCTGGAAGGATGCGCTGATCACGACGCTGAAGCCAGCGAAGGACCGGCCCTTTCACCATCTCGACGTGGCCGGCGGCACCGGCGATGTCGCCTTCCAGGTGCTCGACGCCGGCGGGCCGCAGACCGACGTCACCGTGCTCGACATCAATGCTGAGATGCTGAGCGTTGGCCGCGACCGGGCGCAGAAGCGCTTTCCCGATGACGACCGCATCCGTTTCGTCCAGGGCAATGCCGAGGCGCTCGGCCTGCCCGACAACCAGTTCGACGCCTATACGATCGCCTTCGGCATCCGCAACGTGCCGCGCATCGACAAGGCGCTGGCCGAGGCTTTTCGCGTGCTCAAGCGCGGCGGGCGCTTCCTCTGCCTCGAATTCAGCCATGTCGACGTGCCGCTGCTCGACAAGGTCTACGAGGCCTATTCCTTCAACGTCATACCGCCGATGGGGCGGATGGTGACGGGCGAGGCCGAGCCTTACCAATATCTCGTCGAATCGATCCGTAAATTCCCCAAGCCCCAGGCCTTCGCGGGCATGATCGAGGATGCAGGCTTCCGGCGGGCGAAGTTCACGCCGATGACCGGCGGGGTCGTGGCGCTGCATTCCGGCTGGAAGCTGTGAATCCCGGCTATTTTAACCGCGCCGTCGTCCCGGGCGGAGCGAAGCGCAGACCCGGGACCCATGCCGGAACTGTTCAGGAATGGATCCCGGGTCTCCCTCCGGTCGCCCGGGATGACAGCGCGAATTGGATCACAGGTGCGGCCAACCTCGTGATCGGTTGCCGCGCATGATCACCGCCATCGCTCATCTCGCCCGTTCCGCGCGGGTCGGCTTCGTGCTGGCCCGAGAGGGCGCGCTTGCCCTTGTCGATCCGTCGGTCCTGCCGCCTTTGGCGCGCGCCGCGATCCGGCTCGGCCGCTTGATCGAACGCAAGGGCGCCGGCTCCTCGGCGACGCGGCTCGCAGCGGCGCTGACGCGGCTTGGACCGTCCTATGTCAAGTTCGGCCAGTTCCTGGCGACGCGGCCCGATGTCGTCGGCATGAAGATCGCCGAGGATCTCTCGGCTCTGCAGGACCGGATGGCCCCGTTCCCTATGGAACAGGCGCGCGCCGCGATCGAGGCCGCCCATGGCCAGCCGGTCGAGGCGATCTTCGCCGAATTCGGGCCGCCCGTCGCCGCCGCCTCGATCGCGCAGGTGCATCGCGCCCGGTTGAAGGATGGCTCGGAGGTCGCGGTCAAGGTGCTGCGGCCCGGCATCCGCGACCGCTTCCACCGCGACCTCGCGGCGATGCGCTTCGGCGCGGAGATGGCGGAGCGACGCTCGCCCGAGGCGCGCCGCCTGCGCATGTCGGGCGTGGTCGAGACGCTGGCACGCTCGGTGACGATGGAGATGGATCTCAGGCTGGAGGCCGCCGCCCTCTCCGAATTCGCCGAGAACACCAAGGACGATGCCGATTTCCGCGTGCCGACGCCGGATTGGCAGCTCACCGCGCGCGAAATGCTGGTCGATGAATGGATCGACGGCGTCCGGCTCTCCGACATCGAGGGGTTGCGGGCCGCCGGACATGATCTCCAGGTGCTCAGCCGCACTGTCATCCAGTCCTTCCTGAAGCATGCCATCCGCGACGGCTTCTTCCATGCCGACATGCATCCGGGAAACCTGTTCGTCGATTCAGCAGGGCGACTGGTTGCCGTCGATGGCGGCATCATGGGCCGGCTCGGACTGAAGGAGCGGCGCTTCCTCGCCGAAATCCTGCTCGGCTTCATCACCCGCGACTATACCCGCGTGGCGGAGGTGCATTTCGAGGCCGGCTACGTGCCGGGCCACCACGCCGTTGCGGATTTCGCCCAGGCGATCCGTGCGGTTGGCGAGCCGATCCACGACAAGAGCGCCGACCAGATCTCGATGGCGAAGGTCCTGACCCTGCTCTTCGAGATCACCGGCCTGTTCGACATGGCGACGCGCACCGAGCTCGTGATGCTGCAGAAGACCATGGTGGTGGTCGAAGGCGTTGCGCGCACGCTCGATCCGCATCTCGACATGTGGACCACGGCCGAGCCCGTGGTGCGCGACTGGATCACCCGCAATCTCGGGCCGCTGGGCAAGATCGAGGATATCGGGCGCGGGGCGCGCTCGCTCGCCTTCAGCCTCGCCAGCCTGCCCGAGACGGTCGGCCGGGCGGAGCGCGTGCTCGGCCAGCTCGAAGACGCCTCGCGGCACGGATTCTCGCTGGATGAGCGCAGCATCGAGGCGATCGGCCGGGCCGAAGCCCAGCGCAACCGCTGGGGCAATTGGGCGCTCTGGCTGATCGCGGGCCTGATCGCCTATGCGGTGCTGGGATAAGCCCGATCCCGTCATTGCGAGCGTAGCGAAGCAATCCAGGAGCGGCAGCACTCGACGCCCCCTGGATTGCTTCGTCGCTACGCTCCTCGCAATGACGATGAGGATGCCGGTTAAGCCGCCACGCAGGCCTCCGCCGGGGCGCTGCTGATCATCCAATGCGTGCCGAAGCGGTCCTGGAGCATGCCGAAGCGCGGCGCCCAGAAGGTCTCCTCCAGTGGCATCTTGATCCTGGCTCCATCCGAGAGCGCGGCGAAGATGCGTTCGGCCTCGGCCGTCTCTTTGACCGTGACGCTGACCGAAACGCTCTGCATCGGCCCTTCGCTACGATCGGGCGGAGCATCGGACGCCATCAGCATCTGCCCTCCGTCAAGCTGAAGGCAGGCATGCATGATCTTGGGAACCCAGTCGGGGGCGACCTGGCCCTCGGCCGGCGTGCCCTTATGGCTCATCATGGCGATGATCTTGCCGCCGAGGATCTTCTCATAGGCGGTGAAGGCTTCCTCGCAATTGCCGGGGAAGAAGAGATAGGGGGCGATCTTCATGGGGTCTGTCCTTGCATCATGAGGGGATAAGGCCGGGCTCACCCGGTCCGGCGGTAATGGGCGGTCATGAATTCGGTCCAGCCGCCGTTTCCATCGGGCACGGACGAAGTCAGGATGCGGTGATCGGGGCTGACGATGGTCATGATGTCGCGATAGGCCGCGAGCGAGCCGTCACCGCTCATGCTGGGCCCCTCGCTATCCAGCAACAGGGCCGTTCCGGTTTCGTCGAGGGCTCCGTCATAGAGCCATTGATGCGTCATCATCGACCCGATGAAGCTGCCGACAAAGCGGCCCTTGGCCGGGTCGAAGCCGAGCGTCATCAGCGTCCTCCCGGTGCTGCCGTCGGGCATCTCGCCCTGGCCTTCGCCGAGCGTCCAGAGCCCGCCCAGCGATCGCACGCTTTCCTTGCCCTTGAATTTCTGGCGCGGCTGGCCGGGGCCCATGGCGCAATCCATCTCCGAGGCCCATTCGCCGACGAGCTCCGCGAGCCACTCATGTTCCTTTTGGGGTTCTGCTTTCATGGGCTGCCTCCTCTCCGGTTTTTTTGGCTTGGGTTCTTTCGATCTGCGGTCAGGCGGGGCGCTCGGCCTGCGCCTTGAGGCTGGCGAGGCCGGCCTCAAAATCGCCGCCGACCATCCGGTCCATGTTGAAGAAGACATGGATGATCTTGGCGAAGAACGGGGCCGGCCCCGTCATCGTCCAGGTCACATTGGTCGTCGTTCCCTGCAGCTGCAGCGCGAAGACGGCGGCGTTATGGGCCTCGAAAGGCTTGATGAAGTCGAGCTTGAGCCCGACCTTGCTTGACGGTTCGGCCGTGACGATCTCCATGCTGCCTTCGCCGACATTCTTGTCGCCGGCCCAGGCATAGATCGCCCCCTTGCCGGTCTCGGCCCCGCTGAAGCTGCGCTTCAGGTTGGGGTCCTTCTTCTCCCAAGGCGACCAGGCGCCCCAGGCCCTGAAATCCGCGATCAGCGGGTAGATGCGCTCGGGCGGCGCATTGATGGCGATGGCGCGCTGGACCTGGAAACTGTCGGGCTTCATTGCGGCGAGGATCAGCACCACGACGATGCCGGTGGCGAGGAGCGCCAGCAGGCTGAGAAGAACGGTCTTGAGCATGGGTTTTCCTCGTTTGACGCCGCCACGCGGCTCTTGTGCTTTGTTTCAACGCGTTTTCTTGACGCGAACCGATGTCCGCTTCGTTCGGAACCGCGTTACGGTTGACCGTCCTCGACCGGTGCTGCCTGGATCTCGCGCAGCACCTCCTCCAATCGTCCCAGGCTCTGGTCCCAAAAACGGCTGTAGTGTTCCAGCCACTCGGAGACCTCGCGCAGCGGGCCGGGATCGAGCCGGCAGGGCCGCCATTGCGCCTCGCGGCCACGCGTGATCAGCCCGGCCCGCTCCAGCACCTTGAGATGCTTGGACACGGCCGGCAGGCTCATCGCGAAGGGCTGGGCCAGCTCCGTCACCGAGGTCTCGCCCAGCGACAGCCGCGCCAGGATGGCGCGCCGCGTCGGGTCGGCAAGGGCGGACAGGGTGAGGCTGAGCGGGTCGCTCGACATTGAATTAAACCGATGAGTTAATTAACTTGATGGTTCAGTAAAGCCGCACCGCTTCGCTGTCAAGCGGGCAGCGCCAGACCCCAACTGGCCTGTATCGGACCCATCCCTGTTGTCAGCAGGGCAGCGGCGCAGTCAGAGCAGGATGCGAAAAAGTGGGCACCGGTTTTTCGCATTGATCCTGCTCTCACTTTTAGATGAGAGACGGATTCAGATGTCAGATGGGATCACTTCGTGTTTCCATCTGACATCATCCGGCTCTAAAGCTCGACCGAACGAGAGGTACGTTCGCCCCATGACATTCGAGACCGCCGCTACGCCAGACGCCGCCGTCGACCGGCTGGAGCTGCTCTATGCGGACGCGAAGGCGGCGTTGCGCGGCGACCTGCAGCGTTTCTTCGATACGGGCGAGGCGCCGACGGCCGAGGAGCGCGCGCGCTATCGCTATCCGCTGCTGCGCGTCACCTATGAGCCCTCGAAGCTGCCGGCAGCGACACGGCGCGGCTTCGCCAAATTCGCAGCACCGGGCATCTATTCGACCACGGTGACGCAGCCGGCCGAATTCCGCGCCTATCTGCTCGACCAATTGCAGCCGCTCGTCGAGGAATATGGCGCGACGATCGAGACCGGCGTGAGCCATCAGGAGATTCCCTACCCCTATGCGCTCGAAGGCGGCGATGAGCTCGGGCGCGGCAAGGTCACGGCCGCCGAGCTCGCCCGGCATTTCCCGACGCCGCTGCTCTCGCTGGTCGGCGACGAGATCGCCGACGGCACCTTCGACATCGTCGAGGGCGAGCCGCGCCCGCTCTCGTTGTTCGATGCGGTGCGGGTCGACTACTCGCTGCGGCGGCTCGTGCACTACACCGGCACCGACTGGCGCGCCGTGCAGCCCTGGGTGCTGCTGACCAACTACCACCGCTATGTCGACCAGTTCGTGCGGCTGGCGCTGGCCGAGATCGAAGCCGGCACGGCCGAGGCTCTGGTGACGCCGGGCGGTGTCCGGATCGAGCGAGACGGCATCGACGTTTCGGCAGCCGAGCGGGTGATGTCGGCGCCCTGGCATCGCTTCCAGATGCCGGCCTATCATTTGATCCGCAGCAAGGGCGACGGCGTGACGCTGGTCAATATCGGCGTCGGCCCTTCCAATGCCAAGAACATCACCGACCACCTCGCGGTGCTCCGGCCCAATTGCTGGCTGATGGTCGGCCATTGCGGCGGCCTGCGCCAGACGCAGATCATCGGCGACTATGTCCTGGCCCATGCCTATCTTCGGCAGGACGGCATCCTGGACGAGCTGGTGCCGCCCGACATCCCGATCCCGGCGCTCGCCGAGGTCCAGGTCGCCCTGCAGCAGGCTGCGGCCGAAGTGACGGGCGAGCGCGGCGACCGCTTGAAGAACCGTCTGCGCACCGGCACCGTCGTGACGCAGGACGACCGCAACTGGGAACTGCGCTGGACCAAGGAGCGCCGCCGCATCAACCTCTCGCGCGCTATCGCGGTCGACATGGAATCGGGCACGATCGCAGCGCAAGGCTATCGCCTGCGCGTGCCCTACGGCACCTTGCTCTGCGTCTCCGACAAGCCTCTGCATGGCGAGATAAAATTGCCCGGCGCGGCGAATGCCTTCTATGAGCGCGCCGTCGGCGAGCATCTCAAGATCGGGCTTGCCGCGCTGGAGAAGCTCAAGGAAGCGGGCTCGACCATTCACTCGCGCAAGCTCAGGAGCTTCGACGAGCCGCCGTTCAGGTGAGGTATGGAAACGCGGGGAACCCCTCTCCTGCATCGAACTCGGGTCTACCCGACTTCGACACCTTGAGTGCTGATCTCGGGCCTGCCCGAGTTCAGTGAAAAGAGCCGAGCCGCCCCACGCAACGGGGAAAGGCGGCAACTCGGCGCCACGCCACGAAGGGGCGCATACGAAGCGTGACCCGATATGATGAACGACAAGCGAATGTCGTCAAGGCTCGCCGCCTCGACAAATAGCCCGGCCCGCGGCAGCGAGACAGACTGCGTTCAAGCCGCTTTCGATTATCGGTACCTGTCGTTCCACCTCGGCCCCGCCGCTCCGCCACCCATCTGCATCGTCTCAGCTTGAGCGTGTCTCTAGATCAACGCAGCTCTTTGCGCCCGCCGGCAGTTAACGCGACAACACCTGTCCATCGCGGTTGGAGAAGTCATTCCGATTCAGGTCATCGATGCTCTTGCTGAACACTCACGCGCGATAAGTGCGCTGCGGTGCAGTCATCGAAAGATAGTGTGCCAGACCAACGCCATCCTTCCCCAGAGAAGGAACGATATCGTGCCTCCCCGAATAAATCCCCGCCCAAAAACCATCGTTGTCGTCTCCCTCAGACAGAAGCCAACCGTAGTTCCGGTGATCTACCGGAGGAGATCCTGGTGTCTCCTGGGAAATTCCGCTCCTTTTTTGAGTTCGCCATGCAATAACCCTTCAGTTAGCCGCTAAGCATAGCGAAGAGCCTGCGTCGCTCGTTGTCCTCAGCCGGCCGATCCTGTGTGACGCTTCACAATAGCACAAGCGCCGGTACAAGCACCCGCATTGGCTTCGGCATTCACGGCTGGCGTTCCGTCGATGGTCACGGCCAATAGCGGGGTCGGAGGCAGCCTGTCCGCTATGGACGAAGGCGCTCGGGAGATAGGCCAGAACGGCCGAGACGCGTTCGGGAAAAGTCGAGCCCAGCCGCAGCGCGATGGCCACGAAGTCGTTCAGCGGAAGCAGGGTGCCGCGCAGCCAATCGAGGCCACGCGCGAAGTATTCTAGCGGCGTGTTCGACATGTACTTCGGCAAACTCGGCGCGCCGAAATAGCCGAGGGCGAATGCCGCAACGCCACGCGAGGCTCAGAGCCTGCTTCGAAACTGAGTAGGGCTCGGCATTGCGTTTAAAAAACCCGATGCTTCAGATAAGCCTCAAGCGGATCCACTCCGGCACGGATGGCTTTGACCATCTCGCCCTCGGTTTCCATCTTCTGCTCGGCTGCTGCCACAACGGCTTCAACGGCAGCGCCCGGGACGAGAATGATGCCATCCCTGTCCGCGAGGACGTAGTCGTCCGGCTGGACCATTTCGTTGCCGACCGCGATCGGTTCCTCATAGCTTTCGACGCGCCAGGCGGAAACGATATCGATCGGCGTCGCGTAACGCGCGAATACGGGGAAGCGTTCCTTGGCGATCGCGTCGATATCGCGGCAGCCGCCATCGGCGATATAGCCGCGCGCACCTTTGATCTTGAGAGCTTCCGCAGACAGGCCGCCGAACAGCGCCCGCCGATCGTCCTGCGGTTGAACGATGACCACGCGGCCCTGCGGCACACGCGATAGCAGCGTCGCCCATTCGAGCAGCGAATTGTGCTTGTCTAGCGTGGGGTCGGGCCGGCCGCGCACCGTGAAGACCGGCCCCGCACAGCGCATCCATGGCTCCAGCCCGATGATGGTGCGCGGCAGGACCCGTAGCGGCAGGCCTAGATCCTTCATCACGTCGTGAACGACCGAGGAATGGCAGGCGTCGAGTCGATCGGCGAAATTCATAAGCAGGTCCTTTCACGCTGGATGCGCGAGGGTGAAATGATACGTTCGGTGAGTGCATCTCGACACGCTTGCAGAAGCGCCCTGTCCGGCCGCCGCCGTGCTTCAGTCTCGATGAGAGGCGCGAGCTCCCGGATACGGGAGCTCGCGCAGGTTTCTATTTCGCCTTGGCGATGGTTTCGATCTGTTCCTGGGCCCAGGCGACGGCACTTTCAGGACTCGTACGGTCGACGAGCATCTTCTGCACCGACTGGGTGACCACCTTGGCCTGGAACACGGCCGCGGAGGCGGCGGAGGCCTCGCCTGCATGACCGTCGACGAGCCCGTTCCGTGCGAGGTCGTCGAACGCGGCAAAGGCCGGCGTCTTGGCGAACAGCGGCATCGACTTCGTCAGCGCCGGATAGATCGGCACCCAGCGCCCGCCGGTGATGTCGATGAGCGGCTCGTAGTTCTTGACCTCGAAGAAATAGTCGAGCCAGGCCTTGGCGTCGCTCTTCCGCTTGCTGTCCTTGTTGATCAGCCAGGAGAAGGAGCTGAGGATCGAGGCGGAACGGCCTTTCTCGCCCGGCCCCTTCGGAATCGAGACCATTTCGCTGTCCGCGAGCAGTTTCGGATCATTCTGCTGCATCCAGGAATAGACGCTCGGCGGGTTCATGATGATCGCGCTGCGCCCCGTCTGGTAGGCGGTGTTGTTGCCCGCATCGTCCCAGGTCAGCGCCGACTTCGGAATCAGCCCCTTCGCGTACATGTCCGCGAGATATTTATAGGCCGCGACGGTCTCCGGCGAGCTCCACGTCACCGTCTTGTTGTCCTGCGAAAACATGGCGCCGCCATACGACCAGACGAGCATACGCAATTGCATTTCGGCGTCAGTGGCGTTCGACAACGTGATGCCGAGGCCGGAGACTTGCGGATTGGCCTTGACGATCGCGGCCATGGCGGTGCGGACATCGTCCCATGTCTTCGGGATGCCGAGACCGACCGCCTTGAGCAGATCGGTGCGCACGAACATCGGGAAGAGATCGACCTCGACCGGCGCGGCATGGGCCTGCCCCTTGTACATGGCCTGCGGCATCACGCGCTCGTAAATGCCGCCGGGCTGGCTGCGCATCTTCGCCACGACCTCGTCGAGCGGCTCGGTGAGGCCGAGCGAGGCATAGTAGAGCGCCTGCTGCCCGGCCTGCATGAACACGTCGGGCGCCGCCTTGCCCTCGAAGGCCGCAGCCAGGCGCTCGTTGATTACGTTGGCCGGGACGACCACGTATTCGACGCTCAGTCCTCGCGCAGCGCCGAAATCCTTGGCCATCTTGGCCAGGTGCTGATCAGCCTTCGGATTGAAGGCCTGCAGGCCCCAGATCGTCAGGTCCGCAGCCAGGACAGGCCCTGCCAGCAGCACCCCCGCCAGTGACAGAACCGTGGTGAAAAACCGTCTCATGGCATCCTCCCTTTGTTTGTATTGATGTGCTGCCCTGGCTCAGCCCTTGACGCTGCCGGCAGACAGGCCTTCGACGATATGGCGCTGGGCAACGACGTAG
Source organism: Allobosea sp. OK403 (assembly GCF_900113835.1). Classification (GTDB taxonomy): domain Bacteria; phylum Pseudomonadota; class Alphaproteobacteria; order Rhizobiales; family Beijerinckiaceae; genus Allobosea. The sequence continues at coordinate 100,746 of NZ_FOQV01000005.1, forward strand.
ATGATGAAGATCGGGACGATGGCGATGACGGAGCTCGCCATCAGTTGGCCCCAGATGAACGTATCGCCCATCGTCAGACCGGTGAGGCCCGCCGTGAACGTCTTGGTGTTGGGCGAGTAGACGAAGACGAGCGCGTAGAGGAACTCGTTCCAGGCATGCGTGAACGCAAATAGCGCTACGACCGCGACACCCGGAGCCGCCACGGGAATGATGACCTTGAGCAGAATTTGCGTACGGGTTGCGCCGTCGATTTGCGCAGCTTCGTCAAGATCGCGCGGGATGGTCCGGAAATAACCGATAAGCATCCAGGTGCAGAACGGGACGGTGAACGTCAGGTAGGCGAGGACGAGACCGAAGCGCGTGTCGATCAGCCCGAGGTTCTGCAGCACGATGAACAGCGGGATGAACATCAGGGATGGCGGTAGCAGATAGGCGGTGACGATCGCGCGTGACACGAGCGATCTGCCTTTGAATTGCATCCGGGCGATCGGATAGGCGGCCAGCGCTCCGACGATGGCCGAGATCGCGGTGACCCCGATCGCCACAACGAAACTGTTCAGCACGAACCGCGGAAACTCGGACTCCAGCGCGGTCCAGTAGTTTGACAGGGTCGGCGCTTTAGGCACGAAAGTTGGCGGCAGTGCGTAGATCTCGCGCGACGTCTTGAGCGACGTGACGATGATCCAATAGATTGGCCCCAGGGCCCAGAACAGCGCCAGACAGAGGCCGCCATAGGTCGCTATCCGCCGGGCGACCGCCGCACTCTTGCCTTCAACCATGGTGGGCACTCCTTCTCAGCGCGCCTGCGATTGCAGCATTCGCCGCGTCAAGAGAACGATCAGCACGAGGAACACCGGCATCACGGACACCAGCACGGCAGAGCCGAGGCCGAGTTTGCTTTGTGTGACGCCGTATTCGTAGGCGAGCGTCGGCAGGATATGCGTGCGCATCGCCGGGCCGCCGCCGGTCAAGATGAAAACCATGTGGAACGAGTTGAAGGTCCAGATCGCCGACAGCATGACGGTCACCGAGATCACTTCGCGCATCTGCGGCAACGTCACGGACCAGAACCGCCGGAAAACCGACGCGCCGTCGATCGCTGCAGCCTCGTTGAGCTCAGACGGAATGGCGGTCAGCGCAGCCAGGAACATCATGGTGAAGAACGGCAGCCCATGCCAAACCATCGCAAGACCGATGCTGACCATGGCCAGTTGCGGATCCGACAACCAGTAGACCTGCTGATCGACTAGGCCGAGCGCCATCAGGATGGCGCTGAGCACGCCGGCTTGCTCGTCGAATATCCATTTCCAGCTCAGGCCGGCGATGAGACCGGGAACCGCCCATGGCAGAAAGACAAGCGACCGCATCAGGCCGCGTAGGGGCATCGGTTGCGACAGCAGGACCGCGCTCGCCAGCCCAAGCACCAGCTTGATCGATACGACGCAGACGGTCAGAACGAGAGAGTTCCATGCCGCGACCGCAAAATGCGGATCGCTCACGAGACTGATGAAGTTGGCGAGGCCGACAAACTCGCCCGGCTTAGCTACCGCCTTGTTCGTGAAGGCCGTGGCGACGCCGTCGGCGAAGGGAAAGGCAATCAATGCCGCGAAGATCGCGGCGGCCGGAGCCAGAAAGATATAAGCCGCGATCCAGTCGCGCTGTTTCGGATCGCCGCTCGCGGACGTCGCGTTCGCAGCCGCCGGGAGGTGTGAGCCGGTCGCCATCGCTTCACCCCTGCTTCGGTGACAGCGCCAAGGCCTGCTGCCCCGCGAATCGTGCGGCTGGGCCAATCGCCTCCTCGATGCGCAGGATCTCGTTCCATTTCGCCATGCGCTCGGAACGGGTCGTCGAGCCAACCTTGAACTGCCCGGCATTCCAGCCGACCGCGAGGTGAGCGATCGTCACGTCCTCGCTTTCTCCCGACCGCGCAGAGACGATCGCTCCCAGCCCAAGCTGCTGCGCAGCCCGCAAGGCCGCCAGAGTCTTGCTGACAGTGCCGGCCTGGTTCGGCTTGATCAGGACCGTCGTTGCCAGTTTCTCGCGCGCGGCTTCCTCGACGCGGGCCGGGTCCGTCACCAGAAGATCGTCGCCGACGATCTGAACGCGGTGCCCAACCGCAGCGGTGAAGGCCTTGAAGCCCTGCTTGTCGTCCTCGGCGAACGGATCCTCGATCGACAGAATCGGGTATTTGTCGACCCACCGCAGCAGCATCTCGCCCAACTCGTCGCGGTCGAGTTCCCGCTGCTCGAGGCCGAGAACATAGCGGCCATCCCTGCCGAACTCCGAGGCGGCGACGTCGAGCGCCATGCTCACCTCGTCGCCGGGGGTGTAGCCCGCACGCTCGATCGCGCGCAGCAGCAGGTCCAGCGCCTCCTCGTTCGTGTCGAAAGCCGGCCACCAGCCGCCCTCGTCGGCGACACCCTGCCTGCGCCCCGCTTCGGCCAGAAGCTTGCCGGCCGCAACGTGGACGTTGACCGTGCGCTCCATGACTTCGCCGAAATCGCGCGCAGTCGGACACATCACGAGGAAATCCTGGATGTCGACGCGACGGCCGGCATGCGCGCCGCCGCCGAGGATCTGAATCTCGGGCAGCGGGATCGTCACAGGTGCGCCTTGAGCGAGATAGGTCCAGAGCGGCTGCCGTGCAGCCGCCGCGGCCGCCTGAAGGACGGCCATGGAAACGGCGATGACGGCATTGCCGCCGAGCCGCGCTAACTGCGGCGAGCCGTCGAGTGCCACGAGCGCGTCATCGACGGCTTGCTGGTCCCGCACGTCCATGCCCGAGAGCGCCTTCGCGATCTCACCGTTCACATTGGCGACCGCGCGGGTCACGTCGTAGCCGCCGAGACGGTCGCCGCCGTCGCGCAGCTCGATCGCCTCGCCCGAACCGGTCGAGGCTCCGGCCGGTGCGATGGCGCGACCGACGATGCCCCCCGAGAGCTCGACATCCGCCTCCACCGTCGGGCGCCCTCTCGAGTCCCAAACGCGGCGGCCGACAATGCGTGCGATCGAATGGGTCATGGGGCTATCCCGTCATTCCGGAGCGCCGTCATCCAGGCGTTGCGGATCATCGAAAGATCGCGCGGCGGCGACATGATCAGGGGAATGGCGAAAGCTCTGACGAACGCCTTGAGCCTATCGTCTTCGACGTATTCGACAGGTGAGCGCCCGTAGATGCGCGCCAGCAGCAATGCCGGCAGGAGCGCCGCCGCCCGCGCTTCGAGCGCGGCGGCATCCTCCCATGTGACGCCGGCCAGATAGGCCGCGGCGAGCGCGTCGTAGCTCGCCGCATACGCCGCCGCGTATGCGGGCGCCCACAAGCACTTCAGCAGGAGGTGGTTGAGGCAGAAGGCGAAGTCGAACACCGGATCGCCGAACCATGCGCATTCGGCGTCAAGGAACACGGGCCCCTTGGGGCCGACCAGAATGTTCTTCGGCGAAATATCGCCATGTACCAAGACCGCGTGGCGCCCGAGCACGCCGGCGCCGAGCACGCGCAGCGGATCGCCGATCTGGGGGTGCTTCGTCGCCGTATATTCGAGATAGGGTTCGATGCGCAGGGCGCGAAACACCGAATCTTCATTGAACTGCGGAGCGATGTCGATCCGCCTCGCGGTGCTCGCGTGAATCGTCGCGAGCGAGGTCCCTACAGCGCAGGCGAAGTCGGCATCGACGCGCCCGCTCCTCAATTCGTTCTTCCAGACCGGGTAGCTGTCCGGAGGCAGGAATTCCATGGCGAAGAAGCCGCGCTTCGGATCGTGAGCCAGAATGGCGGGCACGCAATCCGGCAGAATGCCTGCGACGAAGCGCAGCCAGGCGACTTCACTCGCGTTGCGGGCAACCGGCGCGCGCCAGTCCGCGGTGACGCGGAGTTTCGCGAGGGCGCGCTTGACGACGAATGGCGCTTTCGCCCCCTGCACGAGCCAGATATCGGAGGCGACGCCTCCGGTCAGTGGCCGACAGTCGATCGTGCCATCCGCAGGGACGAGGCCCGCTTGCCTCAATCCGGCGACCGTCTCTTCGTCGATCTGCATATCCATGCGAGGCGACCTCAGGCGCCGGCTGACAGCGCCGCGGCGCCGTGCATCACGCCGCGGATCTCGGCGAGGCCCTTCAATCGGCCGATCAGCGAGTAGCCCGGATTGATCCGCTCCTTGCCGATGTCGTCGGCCAGAAGATGCCCGTGATCCGGGCGCATCGGAATGCGCCAGTCAGCGCGCCCCTCGGCAATCCGGCGCTCCTGTTCGCGCATCAACGCGATGATCACAGCCGGCATGTTCGTCGAGCCGCCGAGATGGTCGGCCTCGCAGAAAGAACCGTCGGACTCGCGCGCGACATTGCGCAGATGCGCAAAGTGAATCCTCGGCCCGAATTCCTTGACGCAGGCGACGAGGTCGTTATCGGCGCGGGCCCCCAGCGACCCCGTGCAGAAGGTCAGCCCGTTCGCTGCGCTCGGAACAGCGGCAAGGATGTACCGCAGGTCGCTCGCCGCGGAGACGATGCGCGGCAGGCCGTACAGGGAGAACGGCGGGTCGTCCGGATGAATGCACAGCCGGCTGCCGACCTCTTCCGCCACAGGCACGACCTCGCGCAGGAAGGCCACGAGCGACGAGCGCAGATCGTCCGGCGTAACCCCTTCATACTCCTTGAGCGCGTCGAGAAAGCCGGGGCGGTCGAAGGAGCGCTCGCGCGCGACCAGGCCGGCAATGAGGTTGCGCTCGATCCGGCCGATCTTGGCCGCATCCATCGCACGGAACCGCTCTTCCGCGGCACGGATCTGCGCAGGCGCGTAGCTGTCCTCGCCCCGGGGGCGCTTGAGGACGAACAGATCATAGGCCGCGAAATCGAGCGCATCGTACCGTAGCGCGTACCCACCCGAAGGCAGGCGATACATGAGGTCGGTGCGCGTCCAGTCCAGCACCGGCATGAAATTGTAGCAGATCAGGTGGACGCCGCAGCGCGCCAGCGCGCGGATCGAATCTTTGTACCAGCCGACATAGCGATCGCGCTCGGCATTCCGGATCTTGATCGCGTTGTGGACCGGAATGCTCTCCACGACCGACCAGGCGAGGCCGGCGCGCTCGATCGTCTGCTTACGCTCGGAGATTGCCGCCTCCGGCCAGGCCGAGCCGTCGTAGATCTCATGCAGCGCGGTCACGATTCCGGTGGCGCCGGCCTGTCGAATATGGTCGAGCGGCACGGGATCGTCCGGCCCATACCACCGAAAGCACTCCTCCATGGGCCTCATCGTTTTCGCTCACCGCCAATTATTTGTTGGGCCAACTCTCCCTATCTATTGAGCAAAATCTGGAAAGAGGGCAAGTGAGAAAATAACCCCCCGCCGGGGCCTGCATAATATATTGAAATTAAAAGACAAATTGCCTTAGGATGTGTAGGCCTCTTGACGGGGCGACATCTCTGGTCCAACAATTATGAAGAAGGAACGCTATGACGAACGAGACTCTCAGCGCGGAAACGACCCTGGAACCGTCCGCCCCCGGACGCGTGTCCGCCGTCGATCGGCTCGTCGAGCTCATCCGCGATTTCATCGCCCAACGCGGGCTGAAGGTCGGCGACGCCCTTCCGACCGAGCGCGAGCTGGGGGAGGCTTACCAGGCTGGCCGCAATACGGTGCGGGAGGCGCTTCAGGTGCTGAAGGCCTATGGGATCGTTGAGGCCCGCCCCAAGGTCGGCGCCGTCATCAGCGGGGGGCACGGCGACGCCATCCGCAAGATGTTCTCGTTCCACGGCGCCATATCGCCGGACTCCTTCAAGGACGTTCAGGGTTTTCGCCGCATCGTCGAGATCGGGATCGCGGATGCCGTGATGCGGCGCGCGACAGCCCAGGATTTCGCGGCGCTCGCGCAGAAGAATCTGAGCATGCTTGAAGCCGCTACCATCGAAGAACGGGCGCGGCGCGACTACGAATTCCACGAAGCCATCGTCGAATTAGCGGGCAACCGGACGATGCTCGGCGTCTACCACATGCTGCGCCCGGTGATCGAAGAGGTCATGCATCTCGGCAAATCGAGCCCGCCTGCTCAAGAGCAGTCCTACGAAGCCCATCTGGAGCTCATCGACGCTCTGCGGAAGCAGGACAGGATCACTTACGCGTATCTGATGAGCCGGCACCTCGAATACGCCCTGCGGTTCGTTACTGGCGACGAGGCGGCCGGTCCCGGGTTGGATGAAGGCCACACATCCTTCGACGATGGTCGCCCACGGCGGGGATGAGGGCGGCTCCATCACTGGCGTCTGCAACTTCGAGAGGGGGCGCCGGATCGGTCGATGATCGCTCGGTGAAGGTGAACAGGCAGATGAAGATCGGGCTCGGTCTCTACCGCGAGCAATTGACGCCGGACAATTTCGCGTTCGCCTCCCAGGCCGGGGCGACGCATATCGTGGCGCATCTGACGAATTATTTCAGCGGTCGCGACCCGCAAATCGTCAGCGGCGACCCCGGCGCCGGCTGGGGAGACTGCTCATCCGACGCATTGTGGACCTACGAGGATTTTGCCGCATTGATCGCTGATGTTCGCGCAGCTGGCCTCGAACTCGCGGCGATCGAAAACCTCTCTCCTCGGTTTTGGGCGGATGTCCTGCTCGACGGACCGGAGCGCCCGCGGCAGATGGAGGGCCTGAAGCGGCTGGTGCGCGACGCCGGCCGCGCAGGTGTGCCTTGCATCGGGTACAACTTCTCCATTGCCGGCGTCTTCGGCTGGACGCGCGGCCCCTACGCACGGGGCGGCGCACATTCCGTCGCTTTCGGGATCGAGCCTGTCGATCCCGACATGCCCCTCCCCGACGGGCTCGTGTGGAATATGCGGTATCGGCCCGCTGTCGACGGCGCAGCGCCAGTCACCGTTTCGAACGAGCAATTATGGGACCGGCTCGAACGCTTCCTGCGCGAAATCGTCCCCGTGGCAGAGGAAGCCGGCGTCGTCCTCGCGGCTCACCCGGACGATCCGCCGGCTGATCGCCTGCGGGGAACGGCGCGCCTCGTCAATCGCCCGGAGAAATACGATCGGCTCATGGGCATCGTCGACTCGCCCGCCAACGGGCTCGAGCTGTGCCTCGGCACGTTGCAGGAAATGCCCGGCGGCGACATCTACGAGCATGTCAGGCGGTTCGCGCGATCCGGACGGATAGGCTACATCCACTTCCGCAATGTGAAGGGCAAGTTCCCACGCTACATCGAAGCCTTCGTCGATGAGGGGGACATCGACATGGCGGAGATCGTTCGCATTCTGCGCGACGAAAACTACACTGGTGTACTTATTCCCGACCACACTCCCGATATGAGATGCGCGGCGCCGTGGCATGCCGGGATGGCGTTCGCGCTGGGCTACATGCGTGGCCTCGTCAAGAATGCCGACGGACTCGGGTTGTCACGATCGGCAAGCGGCGGGTGATTTGTCCCAGCTCAGGTAGCTCGCCCGGTATTGGGGAGATCAACTCAGTGCAGCGTCGGCCAACAATAGCCTCAACTGTTCGAGGGGAGACGGCCTTCGACAAGGCGAGCCGCGAGAACAATGTCGAACATGATCCTGGTCGGCGAGCCGACCACTGCGCCCCTCACCGAGACTGGGATCATATGAGCAGGTTCCACGACCGGACAGAATCGAAAGAGGAGTGCCGACAGATATGACGACGACAGACGCTTCCACGCTTGCAGCCGCCGCCGGCAAGGCGAATCTCGGCAAGGCCGTGATGGCCGCGACGGTAGGCACGGTGATCGAGTGGTATGACTACGCACTCTACGGCGCCGCCTCGGGCGTAATCATCAACAAGCTGTTCTTTCCCAACCTGTCGCCGACAGCCGGCGTGCTCGCGGCCTTCGCGACCTTCGCGGTCGGCTATTTCGCGCGCCCTGTCGGCGGCATCGTTATCTCACATATCGGCGACACATTCGGCCGCAAGCCGGCGCTGATCCTGACAATCACCTTGATGGGCCTTGCGACCGTGCTGATGGGTCTGCTGCCCACTTACGAAAGCATCGGTCTCGCGGCGCCGGTCCTGCTCGTGCTCATGCGCCTTATCCAGGGCTTCGGCGCGGGCGCGGAGCTCGCCGGCGCCATTGTCCTCGTCGCCGAATATGCGCCGCCGAGCAAGCGCGCGTTCTACACCGGGCTGCCCAACGCCGCGACGCTCGTCGGCATCATGCTTGCTACACTCTCCTTCCTGGTGATCTCCTATTTGCCTGAGGAGGTGCTGCTTGGCTGGGCTTGGCGAGTGCCATTCCTGATCTCTGGCGCGCTGTTCCTGGTCGCGTTTTATATTCGCAAGCATCTCGACGAGACGCCCGAATATGTTGCGGCGATGGCCCGTGCTGAGGCTCGGCGCCACGAGCAGCGCGCGCCGCTTGGCGAGCTCTTTCGCAACAGCCCGCGCGAGGTTCTGTTCGGCTTTCTCAGCGTCACCGGCCACAATGCGAACGCTTATATCCTCAGCGCCTTCTCGCTGAGCTACATGATCAATACAGTCGGCATGTCACGCACTGAGGGTCTGGTCGCTGTCACTATCGGCTCGCTGTTCGGCATCGTTGGCGTTCCGGTCCTGGGCGCGCTGGCTGATCGCATCGGCAGTGCCAAAGTCTATGCCGGCGGCGCGTTGTTCATGATGTTCTTCGCCTATCCGCTATTCTGGATGTTCGACAAGCATAGCGTGCTCTGGTCTACGGTAGGCATTGCTCTGGGCTATGGCATCGGCTTCGGAGCTATGGCAGGAGCGCAGGGGGCCTTCCTCACGAATCTGTTCCCGACGCGCTATCGCTTCTCGGGCCTTGCAATGTCACGCGAGCTCAACGGCGTGCTCGTCGCGGGACCTACACCGCTCATTGCAGCGTCACTGGTCGCCGCAGCGGACGGAAAGCCAACCCTAGTCGCGGGCTATCTTATGGCCTGCTGCGCCCTGACAATTCTGGCGGTCCTGCTGATCAAGCATCGCTCAGTCCACGACTGAGCCCGGATCGGGTCTAGCGAGCTCGGCCAAATCGGTACGGGCTCGCTCGATTCCAGCGATTTCCAGGATCGGTTCCCTGCCGCTTCGGCGTCGGTAGGTGGCCCCCCAGCCGACCTAACCGTAGCTCGCAAATGCACGGCGAAGCCGACATGGCCCCAGTCCGCGCTTTCGGGAGTGATCTCGTGGATGCGCCCTTCGGCATCGGGTCGCGACGGTTTGACGAGCAGCTTCGACATGATGTGCGTCCCCGGGCCTTAGGCGAGCCCGGCCTCCTTCAGGCCCGGCTTGAGATGGGCGACGCCCTTCCTGGCATAGGTCAGGGGATCCGCCTTTTCGGGGCCCTGCTCGGCCACGACCCAGCCCGAATAGCCCGGCAAAGCGCAAATACCGCCGGGTAGTCCACCATGCCGTCGCCCGGAACCGTATAGACGCCGAGTTCCTTGCCCTTGCCAAGCACCGCGTCGAGCAAGCTCCAGCCTTCCACACCGGCCTGCGCCATGACCGGCTTGCGCACGTCCTTGGCATGGACATGGCTGATACGCTCACGACAGCGCGCCGCGAGGGCCACCGGGTCGGCGCCGCCCCAGGTCGCATGACCGGTGTCGAGCAGCAGATGCACGGCCTCGCCCGTCGCGCCTATCTCTCGCGGCATGATCCCGGCCAGGTCTGCTTCGCGATATTCGACCGGCGCCCTGCTGACTTCGGCATTGGGCGGACGCGGCCGCTAGCAGCGATGCTCAGTGACATCGCGAGGACGCTCGATCGCTACGGCAAGTCGATCGCCCCCGGCGTTTGATCGACGGGCCTAATTTCTGCCCGTGAAGTGTCGAACCCCACCCAGCCCGCTGCGTGCGGACCCATTCCGCTCGTTCGACACGCCTCCGGTTCGTGACTTGCAACGCGCTGCCTTACGGACGGCGCTCACTGGTCGATACGGCCATCTCGCGCATCAAGAGGATCAACGGCGGCAAGCTGAATTCGAGAACCTTCGGCGCCCAACAGAACGAAGTCGCCATTCACATCGCCATCGCCAACCGCAACATGCTCATTGCCAGACCGCAGTCCGAGCGCGTCCGCTGATACCCCTGCAAAGTCAGAAAAGCACTTGATTGCCTCGGTGCACCAGGGCCATCGAGAACGCCTTCTCGAAGCTCAAGGCGTTCCTGCGCAAGGCGGCGGAACGAACCGTAGACGGCCTCTGGAACAGAAACAGCGAGGCGTTGTCACGTTAACTTCCGGCGGGCGCAAAGTGGTGCACTGGCCTGGAGACCCGCTCAGGCAGCGACGCCGGCGACGGCTTTCCAGTGTCCCATGGCGTCCAGACGATGCAGACGGGTGGAGAAGGCGAAGCGGCGGGACCGGGGCGACTGGACACTGCTCGATCCGGTGAAGGCAAAGGCCCCCTTGTACCAGGAGGCGACCTAGTTGTTTGATCCCGAGCTTTGATGGTGCAATCTCGACACAGGAATCGAGGGATGCGCTATGGGCCAGGTTCTGCATGGGAGCGCCACGACGACTGAGACGGTCCGTCGAGCGATACAGCATAGTCACGCGAGCCTGAGAGGGGCAGGGGGGAGGAGTAGGCCCCTGGACCAGTCGGGTGCCAGCCTCACAGCGAAGCAACGGTGAGGTCACTGTCAAACCGTCCGACGGCCGGCCCCTCACCCTGCCCGAGATTGGCAGCTAGAATGGCCCAAGTCGAAACATCCGACTTGGGTTGGAGAGGGTTCCCCGCGCCCCCATGACATCCTGGCTTTTTCGATGCTAGGTGAAGGGCATCCCGGCTCAGGAACTCCGCCCTTGTCCGCATCCCGCTCCGTTCTCCTGATCATCGGCGGCGGCATCGCCGCCTATAAATGCCTGGAGCTGATCCGGCGCTTGAAGGATCACGGCATCGCCTCGCGCTGCATCCTGACCAAGGCGGGCGAGGCGTTCGTCACGCCGCTCTCCGTCTCGTCGCTGGCCGGCGAGCGCTGCTTCACCGATCTGTTCTCGCTGACCGACGAGGCCGATATCGGCCATATCGCGCTGTCGCGCTCGACCGACCTCATCGTCGTCGCGCCCGCCACTGCCGATCTCATCGCCAAGATGGCGACGGGGCTCGCCAATGACCTAGCCTCGACCGCGCTGCTCGCCACCGACAAGCGCATCCTGATCGCGCCTGCGATGAATCCCAGGATGTGGGAGCATCCGGCGACACGGCGCAACATGGCGCAGCTCGAAAAGGACGGCGTGCTCGTCGTCGGGCCCAATTCCGGCGCCATGGCCGAGCGCGGCGAGAGCGGGCCGGGCCGCATGGCCGAACCGCTTGAGATCCTGGCCGCGATCGAGCGCGCTCTGGCCGGCGATATGGTGGCACAGCCGCGCGCGATCGGCTTCCTCGGCCGCACGCCGGGAGGCGCGGCAATCGCGCAGAAGCCGCTCGCCGGGAAGCATGTGCTCGTCACCTCGGGGCCGACACATGAGCCGATCGACCCGGTGCGCTACATCGCCAACCGCTCCTCGGGCAAGCAAGGCCATGCGATAGCAGCCGCAGCCGCAGCCGCTGGCGCCAGCGTGACGCTGGTCTCCGGCCCCGTCGGCCTGCCCGACCCCGCCGGCGTCACCACGATCCATGTCGAATCCGCTCGCGAGATGCTGGCGGCGACCGAGGCGGCGCTACCCGCCGACATCGCAGTCTTCGCGGCCGCCGTCGCCGATTGGCGCGTCGCGGACGCCGCACCGGAGAAGATGAAGAAGGGCGCTGGCGGGGCGCCGGCCCTGGCGCTGGTCGAGAACCCCGACATCCTGGCGACAGTCGCTCACCGCAAGACCGGCCGGCCGGCGCTCGTCGTCGGCTTCGCGGCGGAGACGGAAAACGTCATCGACTATGCCCGCGCCAAGCTCGCCAAGAAGGGCTGCGATCTGATCGTCGCCAATGATGTCGGCGGCACCGGCGTGATGGGCGGCGATTCCAACACCGTCCATCTCGTCACCCGCGACGGCGTTGAGACCTGGCCGACCCTGGCGAAGGAGGAGGTCGCGAGCCGCCTGATCGCACATCTGGCCGGGCTGACGGGCGTCTCGAAAGCGGGAGCCTAGGCATGGTCACGATCCCCGTACGCCGCGTCGGGCATGGCGCCGGGCTGCCGCTGCCAGCCTATGAAAGCGCGGGCGCCGCAGGGCTCGACCTGCGCGCGGCGCTGGCAGAGGAGGGCACGCTCGTCATGGCTCCCGGCGAGCGCATCGCGGTTCCCACCGGCCTTGCCCTGCAGCTGCCTGCCGGTTTCGAGGCGCAGGTGCGCCCGCGCTCGGGATTGGCCTTCCGGCACGGCATCACGGTGCTGAATTCGCCGGGCACGGTCGACAGCGACTATCGCGGCGAGGTCACGGCCATCCTGATCAACCTGGGCCAGGAGCCCTTCACGATCCGTCGCGGCGACCGCATCGCGCAATTGGTGATCGCGCCGGTCACGCAGGCCAATCTCGTCGAGACGACAATCCTGGACGAAACCGCGCGCGGCGCCGGCGGCTTCGGCTCGACGGGCGTTTCGGACGCGCCCAATTCGGATATCTCCAAATCCGACACGGTCAAGGGAGTCGACGCGTGAACCTGCTCTCGCGCCGCAGCCTGCTCGCCATCGCGGCGGTGGTCGATATCGCCTTGCATGCGCGGCCCTCGCCGGTCGCGGCCAAAATGCTGGCGGCGCGGCATGATCTGCCGCCGCGCCATCTCGAGACGCTGCTGCAGGCGCTGGTCCGGGTCGGCATCCTGAAGGGCGTTCGCGGTCCGCGCGGCGGCTATGAGCTGGCGCGCGAGCGCCGCCGGATCACTGCCGGCGAGATCGCGCGCGCGGCGATGCAGGAGGCTGGCGAGGACGGACTCGGGCCCATGCCGCAATCGCGCCTGATCGACCTCGTGGTCGGCCCGCAGGTGGAACGAGCCTCGCAGGCCTTTCTCTCGACATTGGATGGAGTCACCGTCGAGGAGCTGTGCCAGCAGGCGGAGCGGCGCGCGGCCTTTGACGGGGCGGGCGCGACCGCTGATTTCACAATCTAAATTTGTATATATAGCCTATCATCGACATGGACTGTGAATTGAACTAGCGTCGCTATCAATCACGATCATTCCCAGGAGGATCCCATGACCGAGGCAGTGCGCAAGCTCCACCCCGCTCCGAGCAAGGCCCCAGGCCGCGGCAGGGTCTATGAATCGATCACCGACACCATCGGCGACACCCCCTTGGTCAAGCTCAACCGCTTACCGGCCGAGCGCGGCGTCAAGGCGACGATCCTGGCCAAGCTCGAATTCTTCAACCCGATCTCCAGCGTCAAGGACCGCATCGGCGTCAATATGGTCGATGCGCTGGAGGCGTCGGGCGCGTTGAAGCCGGGCGGCACGCTGATCGAGCCGACCTCGGGCAATACCGGCATCGCGCTCGCCTTTGTCGCCGCCGCGCGCGGCTATCGCCTGATCCTGGTGATGCCGGAGACGATGTCGCTGGAGCGCCGCAAGATGCTGGCGCTGCTTGGTGCCGAGCTCGTGCTGACACCCGGTCCCGGCGGCATGCGCGGCGCTGTTGCGCGGGCCGAGGAGCTCAAGGCGGAGATTCCGGGCTCGATCATCCCGCAGCAATTCGAGAACCCGCATAATCCGGAAATCCATCGCAAGACGACCGCCGAGGAAATCTGGAACGACACTGACGGCAAGGTCGACATCTTCATCGCCGGCGTCGGCACGGGCGGCACCATCACCGGCGTCGGCCAGGTGCTCAAGGCGCGCAAGCCCGGCGTGAAGATCATCGCGGTCGAGCCCGAGGATTCGCCGGTGCTGTCGGGCGGCGCGCCCGGCCCACACAAGATCCAGGGCATCGGGGCCGGCTTCGTGCCGGGCATCCTTGACCGCTCGGTGATCGACGAGGTCGTCACCGTCGGCAATCAGACCTCCTTCGAGACGGCGCGCGCCCTTGCCAAGAGCGAGGGCATTCCCGCCGGCATCTCGTCGGGGGCAGCGGTGGCGGCGGCACTCGAAGTTGGTGCGCGGCCGGAGAACGCCGGCAAGACCATCGTCGTGATCATCCCCTCCTTCGCCGAGCGCTATATTTCGAGCGCCTTGTTCGAGGGGCTGTGACACCGGCCAGGATTCAGGTCGTTCGCGTCAGCGCTGCGCTGCCGGACGGTTTCGAGGCCTTGCGACAAGAGGCGGCCGGGGAGGATTACGCCTTCCTCGACCGGCTAGCCGAGGAGGTCGCGCGCGGCGACTATGCCGGCGATGGCGACCTGCCTGTGCTCTTCGCGGCCTTCGCGGAGGGCGAATTGGCGGGGTTGGGCGGCCTCACGCCCGACCCTTACGATCCGGAGCCGGATCTCGCCCGGCTGCGCCATCTCTATGTGCGTCCCGCCCGCCGCCGCCATGGCGTTGGGCGCGCCATCGCGGCGGCCCTGATCCAGCAGGGTTTTGCCGTGGCTGCGCGGCTCTCCCTACGCGCTGCCGATGACCGCGCAGCCGCCTTCTGGGATGCGGAAGGTTTCCGTCGCGATCTCAGCGGCGCAACGCGCACGCATCTGCTGGAGCGCTGAAGCCCGGCCAGCCTGTTAGCGACGCAGCACGAGCCTGTTGCCCCAGGGATCGGCGATCGAGGGTCCCTTGGCATCCTCGCTGCCGCCGGCTGCCAGGATACGCTGGCGCATCGCCTCGAAATCCCCGGCATCGCGAGCGAGCAGCTCGAAAAAGCCGAGCCCCGCCTCGCCCTCGCCGCGCGCGCCGGCGCCCCGGCTGTTCCAGATATTGCCGGCGATGTGGTGGTGATAACCGCCGCTGGAGAGGAAGCTCGCGCCGGGATAGCGCACCATCAGGTCGAAGCCGAGCTTGCCGGCGTAGAACGCCTCGGCCTCAGCCGTATCGCCGACGCGCAGATGGATATGGCCCATGCGCGTGCCGCTCGGCATGCCGGTATAGCGGCCAGCCTGCGCTTCGCTCAGCAGCGCCTGCAGATCGAGCCGCTCGGTCGCCATCTTGATCGCTCCGTCGCGTCGCGGCCAATCGGCGCGCGGGCGATCGCGATAGATCTCGATGCCATTGCCCTCGGGGTCCGAGAGATACAGAGCCTCGCTGACGAGATGGTCGGAGGCGCCTTCGAGCTTGATGCGCGCATTGGCGGCATGGCCGACCCAATCGGCGAGAGCGCCGCGCGAGGGCAGCAGGATGGCGAGGTGGAACAGCCCTGTCGGCGAGGTCGGGGGCTCGGCGCCCTCCTCCAGCCGCACCAGAACCTCGCCATCGACGCCGAGCGTGGCAAGGCCGGGCTCCTGATGGATCAGGGCAAGGCCGATCGCGTCGCGATAGAACGCTGTCAGCTTCGCCAGATCGTGAACCCGCAGCGTAACCGCGCCGATATGGAAGGGCGCATCCAGCGCTTCGAGCCGGACGGGCGAAGCGGATGTGGCGTCCCGGTTGGAATCTTGGACCGCGACCATGGCAGCCTCCGAAAATGAGCCGGCCTTCACTGGCCGTGTGAGCCGGAAGATGGCGATCTTCGCCCGCCTTGTCGCCCCTGGCGGTGGCAAGCTCATGATTGCAGCCGCGCAATCGCGGGCGGGCTCAGGGCTTGGTCGGGTCGCGCCGGTCAATCGCGAAATGCTGGAACCATGGCGCTTCCACCCCGCCGATGAGCGAGGCGAGCAGGCGCGAGGCGACGAAGCTGAAGGTGATGCCGTTGCCGCCATAGCCATAGGCTGCGAGCATGCGCGCCTGCCCGGGCACCCGCCCGATCAATGGCAACCCGTCCGAAGTCTGCCCGAAGGCGCCCGACCAGGCATGGCCAAGCGTCGGTTCGGCCTGCGGCAGGAGAGCCTTGAGTTTGCCGAGCAGCGCTTTCGTCTTCTGCGGCCCCAGCCGCTCGCGCAGCTCGGGGTCCTCGGTCGCTTCATCCTCGCCGCCGAGCACGATGCGGCCATCGGTCGTCGTGCGGCAGTAGATATAGTCCTGCGAAGCCTCCCAGATGAGGGCAGGGCCGGGCCAGAGCGCTGCCGGCGGCTGCGGCAGGGTCGCGATCGCCCAGCTCGATGCGGTTCGGTGCAGGTCGCTCCTCACGCAAGCGGGCATCACATAGCCCGTTGCGAGCACGATATGGCCGGCTTCGACGGTCCGGCCTCCAGCGAGCTTGACGGCGGCAGCTTGCGAGCTGCTCTCGAAAGCAACCGCCTCGTCCCGGATCAGGCGCGCCCCGCGCCCGGCGGCTTGCGCCAGCAAGGCGTGACACAGGCTGAGCGGATCAGCCTCGGCGGAGCCCGGCGAGACGAGCGCGGCCGCCCGGTCGAAGCCGAAGGCACCGAGCAGCGTCGCATGGTCGAGCAGAGCGCCGGGAAGCCCGGCCCGCTCGCGCAGGATATGCTCGTCCCTAAGCTCACGCGGGCCGACTTCGCCGGCCGCGAGATAGACCGTGTCGCGCGGGATGAAGGCCGCACCGAGTTCCAGCCGCGCGACCAGCTCGCCGAGGCCTGCTACGGCGCGGAAGCTGCGGCGATAAACATCGGCGGCGCGGTCGAAACCGTAAAGCTCCGCCAGCCGGCGCAGCGGCAGGTCGATCTCCCACTGCAGCATGGCGGTACTGGCAGCCGTGCTGCCGAAACCCTCACGCTCGCGATCGATCACGACGACCCTGTGGCCGAAGGCGGTGAGATGCTCCGCCACCATCGCGCCGGTGATGCCCCCGCCGACGATCGCGACATCGCACTGGATATCTACCTCCAGCTCTTCACTGGCTGGGCGTGCCGGGCCAGAAAGCCATGGGCCGCGACCGCTGCGCAGATCGCCCTGGCGAGTGGTGTCGGGATCGAGCATCCGCCTCAATCCGCCGTCGGTTCGCCGACCGAATCGGCCATGGTCGCGCCGCGCTGGCCGAGCGGCTTGGGGTTGCCAATGGTGGTGTCGTGGGCGGTCTGGTGTTCGAGCTCGGCGTTGAATTCGGCCCCAGCGAGCACGATCACCGCCGAAAGCCAGAGCCAGGTCATGAACACCACGACGGTCGCAAGCGACCCATAGGTCGCAGTGTAGTTGCCGAGCGTTCCGACATACCAGGAAAAGGCCCAGGACGCGGCGGCCCAGAGCAAGGCCGCGCCGACCGCTCCGGGCATCACCCAGGCGAAGCGCGCCGCGCGCCGGCTTGGGCCGATCCAGTAGAGGCAGGCGATGGAGAGCATCGCGACGATGAGGAAGAACGGCCAGCGCACTAGCCGCAACAGCCGTTCCAATTCATGGGCGAAGGGGAATAGCGCGGTCACGACAGGCACGGAGGCGATGACGATCAGCGCCGCGGCCAGCAGCACCACGCCGCTGATCGTCGTCATCAGCGACAGGGCATTGAGCTTGAGGAAGCTGCGCTTCTCGCGCTCGCGATAGATGATGTTGAGTGCATCGAAAATCGCCTTCACAGCGGCGTTCGCGCTCCAGAAGGCGACGAGAACGCTGATCAGGACGGTGAGCGAAAGGGCCGAGGCGCTCTGCCCGGCAAGCCGCATGGCCTGCTCATGGATCAGGTCGCGCGCGGCCTGGGGGAAGACGAGGGTGAGGCCGTCGAGCTGCTCGGCGATGGTCGAGGGATCGGTGAAGGAGCGGTAGATCGTCACCAGGAGCGAGAGCGCCGGCACCAGCGAGAGCAAGGTGTAGAAGGCGACTGCGCCGGCAAGCGAGGCCAGCCGATTGTCGGCGACATTGCTGGAAAAGCGCAGCAGCACGTCCTTCCAGCCGAGCCAGGTCATCTCCAGCGGGGAGGAGGCTGCGCGCCCGCGTGCGGCTTCCCGCGCGGTGCGTGCAACGCGCCGTGACACCGCGCCATAGGCATAGCCCAGAGCAACGGCTGCGCTGGCCAACCCGGCAATGCGTTTCAGGAAGGCCATTGGCTGATCAGGTCAGGTCGGGGGTGAAATGACACCTTAAGACGATCCCATGCAAACATTCACCGTCAGGCCATGACCTTTGAACGGGCGGTCAGCGGATCCATGCTGACCATACCCAACATTCCACGAGTTGGGCCATCGAACGCTTTCAATTCCTGTTGCTGCGGCAGCCTTGAGCGATGTCCATGCGGTTTCCCGATGTGCGCGATAGAGAATACCTCCAGGCCCCATCTCTGGATAAAACGCGACATGGAAATCGAAATCGTGGTTGGCAGGCAGATCGGGCCCGAACCAATATGAGGGGCTCCGTCCCGGCTGCTTTCCGACGATGAGCGTAAGGGTCTGGTTCGGGCCGCGCAAACCAAGCCAGATAGGGGCAATCGCCTCGGGGGAATGGGCTGTGAACAGCGTCTGCTCTGGAGCCCAAGGCTCTAACGCCGTTCTCCCGGTGACATGAAGCTCGATACTATGTCCGGTACCCATCAATCCGGCAAAGAGCGCGTCAGATTTGCCGACGCCGAGACGTCGCCATTCAGCAGGCGTACCGATAGATTTCGGCGGCCATTGCAGCTGTTCTCGCACAACACCGCCCGTGTCCAGAACTTGATATCTTAGCCCATTCTCATCAAGCGCTGCCTGAATACAGTGAAGATACTCGACGCCTTCCGGCATCCTGTGCGCAGTGCCAGCTCCTGCCGTACATATCTGAAGCACGCCGTGGTGCACCTGAACATCGTAAGCGAGAATATGGCTGCATAGATAAGCAAAGACGCCGGCATCTACCAAAATGTTCCAGAACGTCTCGGCATACTCATGCCCTATCTCGCGTTGATAGGTTCCGGAAAACCCGTTCACTGGAAACACCGGATGGTGACCGAGCACGATTTTATATTTTGCGTCGGCGTGCTGCTTGAGAACGGCTTCCAGCCATTCGGTTTCAACATGCCCTTCGCCGCCGAGGCCAGACCAAAGAGTGTGGACGAAGACCATCAATAAATCGCCGCGGCGGACCCAATAGGACAGGCCTTTTTGATCCTTTGGACCATTATCAGGAAGCTGGAGGACCTCCCTGAAAATATCCTCGCTCATCCTGTCATAGGCCGTGTGATTACCTGTCGTGTGCCACATCGGCGTTTTCTGGCGATCGAGCCAGGCCATTTCTACGTCGAAAAAGTGTTTCCACTGATCGCGCAAAGCAGTCGGATCAGGGATTAAACCAATAATTTCATCGCCTGGAAATAGTATAAACTCAGGGTAAGGACTTAAACGATTTACGACAGCGTTCACTTCCGCAAAAGTTCGTTCATGTAATGCACCTGGAACGCCGGAACACGAATCTCCATACATTACAAATTGGTGACCGCCCGGCTTTGGAAGAAGCGCTTTAATCGGCTCATCTGTCATTGCTAGAGTCTCTATTTCGCTTGGGAATTTCATCGGCCGCATTTTTTTGACAGCGGGATCATGAGCGATCCAGCGCTGGCTTCGGCCTTCGGCGCTCAATGCAATGACGACAGCGTGGCTGCAACCATGCAGCGCCACGCTTGTTCCGTGTCAGCGCCGACGTAGCAGCTTAGGCGATTGTTAACCTTAACGCTTTCTTCTGTTCAAGGACCGGCGCGCGTGACGAAGGCGCGGAATGGCTCGGACGCTCCGGAAGGGCCGCGCTGCAAGGCGCGGCGCCTGGGCCTTGAGTCCCAGATGTCGTTTGAGAGTTGAGATCGTGATGACAACGCCGCTGAGAACTGCGCTGGCCGCCCTGCTGATCCTGACCGGCAGCGCCGCCGCCATGGCTGCCGATCTGTCTTCGGGCAAGCAACTGCCGCCCGCGCCGGCCTTGCCGAGCTTCTACTCCTGGACCGGCTTCTATCTTGGCGCGCAGGGCGGCTATTCCTGGGGTTCGGACAAGATCAGGCAGCTCTCCACCACCGGGCTGGGTTATGCCGGCGCCTTCCGTGATACGCCCGGAAGCGCGCTCGGCGGCGGGCAGGCCGGCCTGAATGTTCAGTTCGACTCGATCGTGCTCGGCCTCGAAGGCGATCTCGAAGCCTTGCAGGAGCGTGGCGGCTTCAGTCTCGGACGCAGCCAGCGCGACTGGCAGGCCTCGCTGCGCGCCCGCATCGGCTACGCTTTCGACACCGTGATGATCTACGGCACGGGCGGCGCGGCCTTCACCGAATTCAATCTCAGATCCTACGATCCCATCTCCGGCCTCGGCGGGAGCACGCAGGTT
Source organism: Allobosea sp. OK403 (assembly GCF_900113835.1). GTDB lineage: Bacteria > Pseudomonadota > Alphaproteobacteria > Rhizobiales > Beijerinckiaceae > Allobosea. The sequence goes on from NZ_FOQV01000005.1 coordinate 120,817, forward strand.
TCCAGGGCCGGCTGGACGCTCGGCGGCGGCGTGAACTATGCCTTGACCAGCAACCTGATCCTGGGCGCGGAATACCGCTACACCGATTACGGCAAGTTCGACCCCACTGCCCGGAACTCCGCGCTGGGCCTCGCCAGCGAGCAGGAGGCGAAGACCCATACCGTGCGGGCGAGCCTCGCCTACAAGTTCTGAGCAGGCATCGTCCGGGCGTGCCCTAGAAACCCGTACGCTGCCTAATCGCTGCGGCGAGCGTGCCGTCGTCGAGATAGTCGAGCTCGCCGCCCACCGGCACGCCATGGGCGAGCTTGGTCACCTTGACCGGCAGATGGGCCAGAAGGTCGGTGACGAAATGCGCCGTGGTCTGGCCGTCGACCGTGGCGTTGAGCGCCAGGATGATTTCCTTGACCGCCGGGTCGGAGGCGCGCGCCACCAGCGCATCGAGCGTCAGATGCTCGGGCCTGACGCCGTCCAGCGCCGACAGAATCCCGCCCAGCACGTGATAACGCCCCTGGACCGCGCCCGAGCGCTCCAGCGCCCAGAGATCGGCGATATCGGCGACCACCACGATCTGCCCATCGTCGCGGCGCGGGTCGCGGCAGAGCGAGCAGGGGTCGCTGGTGTCGATATTGCCGCAGCTCGAGCAGACGACGATGCGCTCGCGGGCGACCGCCATGGCTTCCGAGAGCGGGCCGAGCAATTGCTCGCGCTTCTTGACGAGGTGCAGCGCCGCGCGCCGGGCCGAACGCGGCCCCAGCCCCGGCAATTTGGCCAGGAGCTGGATCAGGCGCTCGATCTCGGGGCCGGCGATGGCGCGGGACATGCGAGGCTGAACCTCAGAACAGCTTCATGCCGGGCGGGATCGGCAGGCCCTTGGTGATCTCGGCCATGCGCTCCTGCATCACCCGCTCGGAGCGGCTGCGCGCATCGCTGCAGGCGGCGACGATCAGGTCTTCCAGGATCTCGCGCTCATCGGCGAGCATCAAAGCGGGGTCGATCTTCACAGCCTTGACCGCGCCCTTGGCCGTCATGGTGACGCTCACCATTCCGCCGCCGGCTGCGCCCTCGACTTCGATCGTGTCGAGCTCGGCCTGAACATCGGCCATCTTCTGCTGCATCTGCTGCGCCTGCTTCATCAGGCCCATCATGTCGCGCATGGTCGCTTCTCCCGTAGTCCCTGACTGCCTCTGGAAACCGGATATTGGAAAATCAGAAATCGATGCCGTCGAAATCCGGCTCGCTATCGTCGAAGAGCGGCTCGGCCTCGGGCAGATAATCATCCTCGGAGGACGCCGCGGCAGGCGTCTCGGAGGCCGCGGCGCGCGGATCGCGGACATCGACGATGCGCGCGCCCGGAAAGCGCTCGAGCACCGCCCTGACCGCCGGATGCGAGGCCGCGTCGCTCTCGCGCCGGTCCTTCTCGGCCTCGGCCTGCTCGCGCAGGGTCGCGCCGCCCTCGGCGGTGACGACCGCCACCATCCAGGTCTGGCCGGTCCATTCCTTGAGCTTGCGAGAGAGGTCGGTGGCAAGCGTGCGCGATGCGCCCGAGGTCACCGAGAACTCGATTCGGCCCGGCTCGAAGCGCACCGGGCGGACATCGCGCTCCAGCGCGATCTTGAGCGTGATGTCGCGATGCTGCGAGGCGAGCGCCACGACATCCTCCAGCGAAGCCACCTGCACCAGCGGCTGGGCCATGGCGCGCGGGGCGGCCACGGGAGCCGGCATCGGGTTGGCGCTGGCGAGCACCGGCCGCGCGGCGAGCGCCGTGTTGCCGCCGCCCGAGGGCGGGCGTGGCGCGGAGGAGGGCGCGCCATTGCCGCCGGACATCGCCCCGGAGCCGTCGCGCAGCATCCGCAGGGCCTCGTCCGGCGTTGGCAGATCAGCGGCATGGGCGAGGCGCACCAGCACCATCTCGGCCGCCATCACCGGCCTGTCGGCCTGCTTCACCTCGGTGATGCCCTTGAGCAGCAATTGCCAGGTCCGGGCCAGCACGCGGATCGACAGGCGCTGGGCGAAATCGCCGCCGCGCAGGCGCTCGGCCTGGTTCAGCGTGTTGTCCTTCAGCGCCTCGGGCACGAGCTTGAGGCGCGTCACCAGATGGGTGAATTCGGCGAGATCGGTCAGCACCACGACGGGATCGGCGCCAGCGTCATACTGCGCCCGAAGTTCGCCGAGCGCGGCGGCGATGTCGCCCTTCATCACCACCTCGAACAGGTCGATGATGCGAGCCCGGTCGGCGAGGCCGAGCATGGAGCGGACATCGTCGAGCATGATCTGGCCCGCCGCATGGGCGATGGCCTGATCGAGGATCGAGAGCGAATCGCGCACCGAGCCCTCGGCCGCGCGCGCGATGGCCGCCAGCGCCTCGTCATCGGCATCGACGCCCTCGGCCTTGCAGATGCCGGAGAGGTGCGACACCAGCAGGCTCGCATCGACACGGCGCAGGTCGAAGCGCTGGCAGCGCGACAGCACCGTCACCGGAACCTTGCGGATCTCGGTCGTCGCGAAGATGAAGCGCGCATGCGGCGGCGGCTCCTCCAGCGTCTTCAGGAAGGCGTTGAACGCACCGGCCGAGAGCATGTGCACCTCGTCGATGATGTAGACCTTGTAGCGGGCCGAGACCGGCGCGTAGCGCACTGCGTCGTTGATCTGGCGGACATTGTCGACGCCGTTATTGGAGGCGGCGTCGATCTCCATCACATCGATATGCCGGCCCTCGATGATGTCCTTGCAGTGGATGCCGAAACGGGTGAGGTCGGTCGTCGGCGCGCCACCGCCATCCTCGGTCTGATAGTTCAATGCGCGCGCCAGGATGCGGGCGGTCGTGGTCTTGCCGACGCCGCGCACGCCGGTCAGCATCCAGGCCTGGGGAATGCGGCCGGCGCTGAAGGCGTTGGTGAGCGTGCGCACCATCGCGTCCTGGCCGATCAGGTCGCCGAAATGGGCGGGGCGGTATTTGCGGGCCAGCACGCGGTAAGGCGTCGGCGCGGCCGGGGCGGGCGCAGGCGCCGGTTCGAAGCCGGCAAAGCCAGGTTCGTCTGTGGAGGCGGCGTCGGTCTCGTCGGTCATCAGACTGCTTTCGCCAATCGCGAGGCGACGGTCAACGCTTAGTGACGGTCAAGGCCTGGTCTTGTCGCGGATGGCCTGAAGGGCGTCGCACATGTCGCAACCACGCCGCCAGGCCGCATGCCGATCGTATGCATGAGGTGGGAGGCTGGACGAAGACCCGTTCGGTCTCGTTAGGGCTGCTTCCTTCCGGACCTGACCCGGTTGGCGAGTGAGACGTCCCTCGCCAACCTCCCGGGCGCTATATCGGGGATGTCGCGCCCGAGCGCAAGCCCGCCTGTCGCTGTTCCCGGCTCAAGCCGACTTCCTGGTTCAAGTCGACCTGGGCGGCTCGGAGGGCCGGTTCTCCTCCTGCGCCGCGAAGACGTTATGGGCGTAGGCGTCGAGGATGGCCTCGGAGCGGGCGAGGCGCTCGGTCGCCTCGGCGGCGCGCGGGGCCTTGTAGAAGTCGAGCCTGCGGATCTTCTCGATCCAGTTCTTGAACTTCATCAGGTCCTGCTCGTTCTCCTCGAGCTCGGCGAAGGTGAAATGCGAGACTCGGGTCTCCTCAGCGATCTCCGCCTCGAAGGCCACGCATTTCTCGACGAACTCCTTGTACTCATCGTCGCGGTCGGCATTGAAGCGCCCGATGATCTTCTCCTGCTGCTTCTGGTCGAGCCCGACCGTCGCCAGCAGCAGTGCCTCGCCCTCGGCCTCGGCAATCTCATTCTCGACCACCTTCAGACGCCGCAGATGATCGTCCGTCTTCGGCAACAGGCAGACGCCGCCCTGCAGATAGACCGCACCCATGCCCTTGAGCTTGCGCCAGACCGAGACGCGCTTGCGGGCCGGCTCGGTTGGGATCTTATAGGTCAGCAACAGCCACTCCAGCGACGCCATGGAACCTCTTGAATGTTACGGCTGTTACATTTACAAGCGATCAAGTTGACCGCCGGGCGAGAGCCATTGTGACAGGCTTTCCACCCCTCGGCCAGCCGCCCCTGTAAGCAAGGCCTGGCCGATGACCTGGACGACAGCCGCCCCCGCCATATCCGCCGCCTTCCTCGCCTCGCTCGTCGAGGTGGTCGAGGCCTTCACCATCGTGCTTGCGGTGGGAACCGTACGCGGCTGGCGGCCGGCCCTGATCGGAACCGCCTGCGCGCTTGCCGCGCTCGCTCTGCTGGTGCTGGTCCTCGGCCCCGTGCTCGGCAGCATCCCGCTGCAAGGGCTGCAGCTCTTCATCGGCGTCCTGCTGCTGCTGTTCGGATTGCGCTGGCTGCGCAAGGCCATCCTGCGTTCCGCCGGCTTCATCCCGCTGCATGACGAGCTCGCAGCCTTTGCGAAGGAGACGAATGCGCTCACCGCTGCGGCAAAGCGCGAGCGCGAAGCCCGGCATCTCGACTGGATGGCCGGCCTCACCGCCTTCAAGGCCGTGATGATCGAAGGCATCGAGGTCGTGTTCGTGGTCATCGCCGTCGGGGCCGGGCGCGACCTGATCTGGCCGGCGAGCCTGGGGGCGCTTGCCGCCTGCCTGCTCGTGCTGATCCTCGGCGCCATCGTTCACAAGCCGCTGGCGCGCGTGCCCGAGAACACGCTCAAATTCGGCGTCGGCGTGATGCTCTCCGCCTTCGGCGTCTACTGGACGGGCGAGGGGCTTGGCGCGACCTGGCCTGGGCACGATCTTGCCATCCTGGGCCTCGCCGCCATCTTCCTTGGCGTTGGCCTCGGCCTTGCCGCCCTCATCCGCCAGACTGCCCCGGAGATCGCCCGATGAACGCCCTTCGCCTGATCGCGCGCGAGATCACCGGTCTGTTCGTCGATGACGAGCGCCTCGCTGTGTCCATCCTCGCCGTCGTCGGCCTCTGCGCGTTCGTCGCCTTCGGCCTCCCCGGCCAGCCCTTGCTGGTGGAGGCCCTGCTGACGTTCGGCTGCCTTGGCGTCCTTGTTGTCAGCGTCAGGCAAGGCGCCGCGAGGAAATGATCGCCCAGCCCTTCGCCAAGGACGAAGGGTCGCAGGCCGGCGCGCTCGAACCGGACATTCGGCCGGGCATTCGGCATTGACTTGGACGGAGCCATCCGCCATAAGCCCGCCACTTGCGCAGCCTTGTAGGCGGCGCAGAACCTTTTGCATGACAGGCTCGCATGGTCACGCTTCCCGAGGGAAGCCGCGACCGCCGGGCTGACAAGGCCCCGGAGACGGATCGTGAAGAGAACTTATCAACCCAGCAAGCTGGTTCGCAAGCGCCGCCACGGCTACCGCGCCCGCATGGCGACTGCCGGCGGCCGCAAGGTCATCGCAGCCCGCCGCGCCCACGGCCGCAAGAAGCTTTCGGCCTGAGCTGCCGGCGCGTGAGCCTCGCGCGCCGTCTTGTCTGGAAGACTGGCCAATCGCCATGCGCCTCGCCCGTCTGACCCAACGCAAGCAATTCCTGGCGGCGGCCGAACACGGCCGCCGTTTTCGTTCGTCGGTGCTCACGGTGCAGGTGCGCGACGCTGCCGAGGAGGTGGGTCGCGACGGCTTGCGCCTCGGGCTGACCGCCTCGCGCAAGGTCGGCAATGCCGTCAAGCGCAACCGCATCCGCCGCCGTCTGCGCGCCGCCGCCGCGCTCGCGCTCGGCGCCCAGGCCGGGCGGGCCTGCGATGTCGTGATCATCGCGCGCACTGAAACGCTGAGCGCCGGTTTCGAGGCCCTGGTCGCCGATCTCTCGATCGCGCTCGACCGCGCCCGGCCGGCCAAGCCCCGTCCGGCCAAGCCCATTGCGGCCGGATCCGGCCGCAAGCCCCCGCAAGACCAGCGACGCGCGCCCGATAGCGGCAGCGCGACCGCCAAACCTTAAGCCCCGTCGGGCGTCAGCGAGATTTGTTTCCGATCATGATGAAAGAAGACAACCGCAACCTGCTTCTGGCGATCGCGCTCTCCGTGGTCGTGCTGCTCGGCTGGCAGTTCTTCTACGGCGTGCCGCAGATGGAGAAGCAGAAGCAGATCGCGCAGCAGAACCAGCAGGCGCAATCCACGCCCGCGGGTTCGCCCGCCACGACGCCTGCCCCCTCGACCGTGCCCGGCCAGCCTGCCGGCACGGCTGCCCCCGCGGCCCTGCCCGCGACACTGGCCTCCGAGACCCGCGAGCAGGCGCTCGCCCGCAGCCCGCGCGTGCGCATCGAGACGGCCAAGATCGCCGGTTCGATCGCGCTCACCGGCGCGCGCATCGACGACGTCTCGCTCAAGGCCTATCGCGAGACGGTCGATCCCAACAGCGCCATCATCATCCTGCTCTCGCCGCTTGGCGGGCCCAATGCCTATTATTCCGATTTCGGCTGGGTGGCTGCTCCCGGCGCGCCCGTGTCGCTGCCCAACGCCTCGACCCTCTGGAGCGCGGATGGGCCGGTGCTGCGTTCCGGCACGCCGCTGACGCTGTCCTGGGACAATGGCCAGGGCCTGCTGTTCAAGCGCGTCATCACCATCGACGACAACGCCATGTTCACGATCAACGATCAGGTCGAGAACAAGGGCGGCGCGCCCGTCTCGCTTTTCCCCTATGGCCAGGTCGTGCGCCAGGGCAAGCCGGTGACGCTCGGCTACTACGTCCTGCATGAGGGCCTGATCGGCAATCTCGGCGAGCAGGGCCTGCAGGAATACACCTACGACAAGATCGACAAGGAGCCGCTGCTCTCGCCCGGCGCCAATGGCAAGGTCTGGAAGGACGCCGTCGGCGGCTTTGTCGGCATCACCGACAAATATTGGGCCGCGGCGGTCGCCCCCGACCAGGCGCGCAAATATGAAGGCCGCTACTCCTCGGTCCAGACCGGGTCGCAGCGCACCTATCAGGCCGATTTCCTCGGCGAGGCCGTCACTGTTGCGCCGGGCGCGAGCGCGGCGAGCCAGGCGCATCTCTTCGCCGGTGCCAAGGAAGTCGCGGCGGTCGACGGCTACGAGAAGAACCTCGGCATCAAGCGTTTCGAACTGCTGATCGACTGGGGCTGGTTCTACTTCATCACCAAGCCGATGTTTTTCGTGATGGACTGGATCTACAAGCATGTCGGCAATTTCGGCATCGCGATCCTGGGCGTCACGCTGCTGCTGAAGGGCCTGTTCTTCCCGCTCGCGAGCAAATCCTACGCCTCGATGGCGAAGATGAAGGCTGTGCAGCCGGAGATGGTCGCAATCCGCGAGCGCTATGCGGACGACAAGATGAAGCAGCAGCAGGCGCTGATGGAGCTGTACAAGACGCAGAAGATCAACCCGATCGCCGGCTGCTGGCCGGTGCTGCTGCAGATCCCGGTGTTCTTCTCGCTCTACAAGATCCTGTTCATCACCATCGAGATGCGGCATGCGCCGTTCTTCGGCTGGATCAAGGATCTGGCCGCGCCGGATCCGACCTCGATCGTCAACCTGTTCGGACTCCTGCCCTTCGCCTCGCCGACCTTCCTGCATATCGGCGCCTGGCCGATCTTCATGGGCATCACGATGTTCATCCAGATGAAGATGAACCCGGAGCCGCCGGACCCGGTGCAGAAGATGATGTTCACCTGGATGCCGGTGTTCTTCACCTTCCTGCTCGGCTCGTTCCCGGCCGGCCTGGTGATCTACTGGAGCTGGAACAACCTGCTCTCGGTGACCCAGCAGGGCTACATCATGAAAAAGAACGGCGCCAAGATCGAGCTGTTCGACAACGTCAAGGGCCTGTTCGGCAAGAAGCCGCCAGCGGCGGCAGCCACCGCGATCGCGGCTCCCACCAAGCCGGCCAACAGCAACAAGAAGTAAGGCAGTCGGCAATGGGCAGTCGGCAGTAGGGAAAAATCGACTGCCGACTGCCCAAGCCCGACTGCCTGGCGAAGCCAAATGCCCCTCCCCGATCCCCTGACCCGACATCCCATTCCCGGCTGGAAGGGAACGGCCTTTCTCAAGGCGATCGTCGACAATCCGCTGATCGAGGTCGGCGACTACAGCTATTACGACGACTCGCGCGGGCCCGAGCATTTCGTCGCGCGCTGCGTGCGCTATCATTTCGACTTCATCGGCGACCGCCTGATCATCGGCAAATTCGTCGCCATCGCCCAGGCCGCGCAGTTCATCATGAACGGCGCCAACCATCCGATGGGCGGCTTCTCGACCTTTCCCTTCGGCATGTTCGGCTTCGAGAACGCGCCTGGCTATACCCGTGAAAACACCGGTTTTCGCGGCGACACCGTCATCGGCAACGACGTCTGGATCGGCCGCGAGGCTGTGATCATGCCCGGCGTCACGGTCGGCGACGGCGCCATCATCGGCACGCGGGCGCAGGTCGCGCGCGACGTGCCGCCCTATGCCGTCGTGGTCGGCAATCCCGGGCGCGTCGTGAAGATGCGCTTCGCGCCCGAGATTGTGGCGCAGTTGCTTTCCATCCGCTGGTGGGACTGGGAGCCTGAGACAATCGCGCGCAATATCGGCGTCATCGCCTCGGCTGACATCGACGCGCTGCGCGCGGCCGTGTAGGCAAGGACGATGAGTAGACAAGCACGATGACGACGAGCCTGACCACGCCTTATGGCGACGATGAGATCGAAAGCGCGCGCAAGCTGTTCGAGGGCCCCTGGGACTTTGTCTGGGCCTCGACCCATGTCGACGACCTGCCGCCCATGGTCGGCCAGGAGATCGCCTTCGCCGGGCGCTCGAATGTCGGCAAGTCGAGCCTGATCAACGCGGTCACCCGCCGCAACGCGCTGGCACGGACCTCGCATACGCCCGGCCGCACCCAGCAGCTCAATTTCTTCCGCCAGGTCGGCGCCGATGAGCGCCTGACCATCGTCGACATGCCGGGCTATGGCTATGCCGCCGTCGGCCGGGCCAAGGTCGCGGCCTGGACCAATCTGATCCATGAATATCTGCGCGGGCGCTCCAACCTGATGCGCGTCTATGTGCTGATCGACGCCCGGCACGGCATCAAGGATGTCGACGGCGCGGTGCTGGAGACGCTCGACAAGGCCGCCGTCTCCTACCAGGTCGTGCTGACCAAGGGCGACGCGCTCAAGAAGGCCGACCAGCAGTTCATGATCGAGGCGACCTATGACGAGATCAAGCGCCGCCCGGCCGCCTTCCCCGAGGTGCTGCTGACCTCCAGCGAGAGCGGTCTCGGCATCCCGGAATTGCGGGCGGCCGTGGGCCGCGTGCTGGCGGAGCGGGAATAGACCGCGCGAGCAGCGGTCGGACATCGACATGACGCCATCGACGCGCTTCTCGAGGATGCGCGCCAACCGCCAGTGAGGCCCAGGATGAGAGCTCGCCCGACTCGCTTGCCGCCTCCTTACCTCAAACGCATCTGGATCGATGAAAGCGCGGTGGAAGACCCGACCGCATATCCGTTCTGCCTGCCATTTTTGAAGACCGACTTCGAACTTACCTTCGACAAGGCGATTACGATCATTGTAGGCGAGAATGGCACCGGAAAATCGACCTTGCTCGAGGGCGTGGCGGCGCTCGCCGGTTACGACGGAGCCGGCGGTGGCAAAGGCTACCGGCCAGTCAACCATTCGCAAGCCACAGAGGTCATGGGCGGCGAGCTTGCCTCGGCTTTGAAAGCAAGCTGGCTACCGAAGATCACCGACGGCTGGTTCTTTCGAGCCGAGAGCTTTTTCTCGGTTGCCCGCTATCTCGATGAGGCTGCCCGGTCCTCGGGGTATCTTGCGCCTGACTTCCTTTCGCACTCGCATGGCGAGGGCTTTCTGCGCTTTTTCGAGGAACGTTGCCAAAAGCAAGGCCTCTTCATCTTCGACGAACCGGAATCCGCTCTGTCGCCTGCGCGCCAGATTGAGTTCCTGAAATTGCTGCGCCGCATGGATCGAGCCGGGCATTGCCAGGTGATCATGGCGACGCATTCGCCCATGCTCATGGCCTATCCGGGAGCGCGCCTGCTCAGACTGACAAAATACGGCTTCGATCCCGTTAGGGTTCAAGACACGGACCATTTCAAGATCCTGCGCGAACTGTGCGCGGATCCGGATGTCTTTGTGGAAACGATGATTGAGGACTGAGAGATGACCGCCACAAAGATTCACCTCACCCTCGCCGCCCTGATGGGCCTTGCCGGCGTGGCATTGCTGGCAGCTGCTGCCCATGTCACCGGCACGCAGAATGTTGGGACCGCCGGACAGATCCTGCTCTTCCACGCCCCTGCCGTGTTCGGCGCAACCGCAGCCCGCAAGGCCGGTTTCCTGACCGATTTCGTGGCGCGCCTGGCGATCTCTGGGCTGATCCTGGGCGCGGCCTTGTTCGCGGCCGACCTGACGCGGCGGGGCTTTTTCAACGAGGGCCTGTTCCCGCGCGCCGCGCCGATCGGCGGCTGGTTCATGTTCGGTGGCTGGCTCGGGCTGGCCGTGGCCGCAGCACTTGCGCCACGCAATTGAGACCGTCGAAAACCGGTTTCCACTTTTCCGCATGATGCTCTAGAAGGCGCACCGGCGCGGCTGTCTTGCGCGCGCTTGCGGAGCCTGTCCGATGATCAACCCCGCCCTTCTGACACCGTCGCAATCGGCCGACCTGCTGGTCGTCGCACTGCCGCATATGCAGCGCTACGACCAAGAGGTCGTCGTGATCAAATATGGCGGAAACGCCATGGGCGACGCCGCGACGGCGGAGGATTTCGCCGAGGACATCGTGCTGCTGGAGCAGTCGGGCGTGAAGCCCGTGGTCTGCCATGGCGGCGGGCCGCAGATCGCGCGCATGCTGACCAAGCTCGGCATCAAGTCGGAATTCAAGCAGGGCCTGCGCGTCACCGACCAGGCGACGGTCGAGATCGTCGAGATGGTCCTGGCCGGTTCGGTCAACAAGGAGATCGTCGGCTACATCTCGCGCGAGGGCGGCAAGGCGATCGGGCTGTGCGGCAAGGACGGCAACATGGTCACCGCCCGCAAGGTGACGCGCACCATCGTCGATCCGGATTCGAAGATCGAGGAAGTCCTCGATCTCGGCTTCGTCGGCGAACCCGACAAGGTCGACACCACGGTGCTCGACGCCGTGCTGAAGGCCGAACTCATCCCCGTGCTCGCGCCGGTCTGCTCGGCGGCCGACGGCCAGACCTATAATGTCAACGCCGACACCTTCGCTGGCGCGATCGCGGGCGCGCTCAACGCCAAGCGCCTGCTGCTGTTGACCGACGTGCCTGGCGTCCTGAACAAGGACAAGGAGCTCATCCCGGAGCTGACGGTGGAGGAATGCCGCAGGTTGATCGCCGACGGCACGATCTCGGGCGGCATGATCCCGAAGATCGAGACCTGCATCTACGCGCTGGAAAAAGGCGTCGAGGCGGTCGTGATCCTCGACGGCAAGGTGCCGCATGCGGCGCTGATCGAGCTCTTCACCGATACCGGCTCGGGCACGATCATCCGGCGGTGAGCTCTGCTTCATAGGGCGCGGGGAACCCTCTCCAATCCAAGTCGGATGTTTCCGACTTGGATCACGGTTTATGCCAATCTCGGGCAAGCCCGAGATTGGTGGGAGAGGGCAGGGTGAGGGCCGGACGCTGCAGGATGAGGCTGGCGATATCCGCTGCGCCAGTTCGGGTGTAGGGAGCCCTAACTATTTCGGGCCTGCCCTCACCCCTACCCATCTCCCACACGGGAGAGGGGATCCCGCGGGTCGCTCGGCAGAGCCGTTGCAGCCCGGTCGAAATAACTTCGCAAGAGTCTTGCATGTCATGATGACGTCGCCACATGACATGCCCCAGCCATGAACCAGAACACGACATTCACCGCCGCGACCCCGCTCCCCCCCGAGCCGCAGGCCTTCGCGCATGTCGACCACTGGGTCTTCGACCTCGACAACACGCTGTATTCGCACGAAGCGAAGGTCTGGCCGCAGGTCAACGAGCGGATCACGTTGTTCCTGCTCGAACTCTTCGGCCTCGACGGCCTGTCGTCGCATGCGCTGCGCCGCTACTATTACGAGCGCTACGGCACGACCCTGAAGGGGCTGATGGAGGAGCATGACGTCGATCCTGACGACTTCCTTGATTTCGCCCACCAGATCGACCTGACCCTGCTCGATCCCGATCCGGCGCTGGGGGATGCGATCGCGGCCTTGCCCGGGCGCAAGCTGATCTTGACCAACGGCTCGCGCGGCCATGCCGAGAACGTCGCCGGCAAGCTTGGCATCCTGCATCATTTCGAGGACATCTTCGATATCGTCCAGGCCGGCTTCCTGCCCAAGCCCGAGCGGGCGACCTATGAGAACTTCCTCGCCAAGCATGCGGTTGACCCCGGGCGGGCCGCGATGTTCGAGGATATCGAGAAGAACCTCATCGTTCCCAGCGCGCTGGGCATGAAGACCGTGCTGATCATTCCGCGCACGCCCGATCCTTTCCGCGAGGTCTGGGAGCAGACCGCAATCGAGGCGGGACATGTGCACTATGTCACGGACGACCTGACCCGCTTCCTTGTGCCGCTGGGGAGACCCCGCCAGGCCGGCTGAAGCGCTGACTCGGACGCAGTCACGTTCCCCTCAGAGGAAAAATCGTTCGTCTTTACGAACGATCGCGAAGCTGATATTCCCCGTATCCGTTATAACGAACGGTCGGAGTGTCGGTGATGTCAGGTTCAGAAGGCGGTGCGGCGAGCCTGCACCCCGAAACGCGGCTGGTCCATGCCGGCACCTTGCGCTCGCAGTTCGGCGAGACCTCCGAGGCGCTGTTCCTGACGCAGGGTCATGTCTATGACAGCGCGGAGCAATGCGAGGCGCGCTTCCTGAACAAGGATCCGGGCTTCCAATATGCCCGCTTCTCCAATCCGACCGTGACCATGCTGGAGCAGCGCATGGCCGCTTTTGAAGGCGCCGAGGCCTGCCGCGCCACCGCGACAGGCATGGCTGCGGTCACCGCCGCGGTGATGGGGCTCGTGCGCGCCGGTGACCATGTCGTGGCGGCGCAGGCGCTGTTTGGCTCTTGTCGTTATGTCGTCGAGGAGCATCTGCCACGTTACGGCGTCGCCTCGACGCTGGTGAATGGGCCCGACATCGAGGCCTGGCGCAAGGCGGTCAGGCCCAACACCAAGGTGTTCTTCCTCGAGAGTCCGTCCAATCCGACGCTGGAGGTGATCGACATCGCGGCTGTGGCCGCGATCGCCAAGGAAGTCGGCGCCAGGCTCGTCGTCGACAACGTCTTCGCGACGCCGCTCTTCCAGCGGCCGCTGGAGCTGGGCGCGGACATCGTGGTCTATTCCGCCACCAAGCATATCGACGGCCAGGGACGCTGTCTCGGCGGGCTGCTGCTCGCCTCCGAAGAGCTCATCCAGACCGAGATCCAGACCTATCTGCGCCAGACCGGCCCGGCGATGTCGCCCTTCAACGCCTGGGTGATGCTGAAGGCGCTGGAGACCCTGCCGCTGCGTGTGCGGAGGCAGGCGCAGAGCGCGGCTGTCATCGCCGACTGGCTGGCCGGCCAGGAGAAGCTGTCCAAGGTCATCTTCCCCGGCCACAAGAACCATCCCCAGGCCGCGACCATCGCCAAGCAGATGAGCGGCCCCTCGACGCTGATCGCCTTCGAGGTCGCCAGCGGCAAGGACGCGGCCTTCCGCCTGCTCAATGCGATGAAGCTGATCCGCATCTCCAACAATCTCGGCGACGCCAAGAGCCTGATCGTCCATCCCGCCACGACGACGCATCAACGCTTCACGCCCGAGGTGCGGGCGTCGATGGGTGTGACCGATGGGATGATCCGGCTCTCGATCGGGCTCGAGCATCCCGACGACCTGATCGCGGATATCAAGCAGGCGCTGGCGACGGTCTGAGGCCAATCTCGTCATTGCGAGCGTAGCGAAGCAATCCAGAGGCGGCAGCGCTCTACGCCTCCTGGATTGCTTCGCTACGCTCGCAATGACGTTGAGCTCACGCCGCGCGCTTCAACCCGACCTGGCTCCAGATCGCCGTTAACGCACCGACAAGATGGTCGATATCGGCATCGGAATGCATCGGCGAGGGCGTGATGCGCAGGCGCTCCGTGCCGCGCGGCACGGTCGGGTAATTGATCGGCTGGACATAGACGTCGAAGCGCTCGAGCAATTCGTCGCTGATCCGCTTGCACAGCACGGCGTCGCCCACCATCACCGGCACGATATGGCTGGGATTGGGCAGATGCGGGATGCCGACAGTGTCGAGCCGGGCGCGCAGCGCGGCGACGCGGTCCTGCTGGCCCTGGCGCTCGGCCTGGCTCCGCTTGAGGTGGCGGATCGACGCCAGCGCACCGGCCGCCAATGCCGGCGGCAATGAGGTCGAGAAGATGAAGCCCGAGGCGAAGCTGCGGATGAAGTCGCAGGTCGCGGCGGAAGCGGCGATATAGCCGCCCATGATGCCGAACCCCTTGGCAAGCGTGCCCTCGATCACGGTCAGGCGATGGCTCAAGCTCTCACGCTCGCTGACGCCGCCGCCGCGCGGGCCATAGAGCCCGACCGCGTGGACCTCGTCGATATAGGTCATGGCGCCGAACTCGTCGGCGATGTCGCAGAAGGCGGCGATGGGCGCGATGTCGCCATCCATCGAATAGACCGACTCGAAGGCGATCAGCTTGGGCCGACCAGGGTCGATCGTCTTCAGCTTGCGGCGCAGATCCTCGGGATCGTTATGGGCGAAGACGTGCTTCTCGGCGCGCGAATGGCGGATGCCCTCGATCATCGAGGCGTGGTTCAGCGCGTCGGTAAGGACCACGCAACCGGGAATGCGCGAGGCGAGCGTCGAGAGCGAAGCCCAGTTCGACATATAGCCGGAGTTGAACAGCAGGGCCGATTCCTTGCCGTGCAGATCGGCAAGCTCGCGCTCCAGCAGCACATGATGGTGGTTGGTGCCGGCGATGTTGCGCGTGCCGCCGGCGCCCGCGCCGCAGCCATCGAGCGCGCCATGCATCGCGGCGAGCACATCGGGATGCTGGCCCATGCCGAGATAGTCGTTCGAGCACCAGACGGTGACGTCGCGCGGGCCCTGCGCGCCGTGATAGGTCGCGCGCGGAAAATGGCCGGCATGGCGTTCGAGATCGGCGAAGACCCGGTAGCGGCCTTCCCTGTGGAGCCCGTCGAGCTCCGCGCGGAAGAAGTTCTCGTAGTCCATCGGAAGCCTCCTGACGGCCTACCTCCTACGCAAACCGGCGCAAGCGGGAAATGGCACGCGGTGTCGCGGGGGAAATGCCCCGATCGCGCCTCAAGCCTCCCGGCGCGCGAGATCCAGCAGCGTCTCCAATAGCACACGGATCGCGATACCGGCATCGGCCTCGGTCATGTTCTCCAGCGGCGAATGGCTGATGCCCTTCTCGTTGCGGACGAACAGCATCGCAGCCGGGCAGAGTTTCGCCATCGTCATGGCGTCATGACCGGCCCCAGATGGCAACCGTCGTGCGTTCAGATTCGCGCCCGTGCGGGCAATGCCTGCCGCAAATGCCTCCTGCAGCCTCTCGTCCATCGGCACGGCCTCGGCCTTGGCGTAGGGCGTCAGCGTCATCGTCACGCCCCGGCGCGCCGCGATCTCGGCGAAGCGGGCGCAGATATCGGCCTCCATGGCCGCGAGCGTCTCGTTCGAGGGGCTGCGGAAATCGATCGTGAAATCGACGGCTCCGGGAACGACATTGGTGGCGCCGGGGTCGGGCCGCAATGCGCCCACCGTGCCGACCGCCTGGTCATGGGCGGCGGCGATCGCTTCCAGCGCCAGCACCATCTCGGCGCTGGCGGCAAGCGCGTCCTTGCGCAGGCTCATCGGCACCGTGCCGGCATGGCCGGCCTCGCCGGTGACGCGGATGCGCGCGCGGCTTTGCGCGTTGATCGCGGTGACGATGCCGACCGCCTCGTTCTGCGCCTCGAGCACCGGGCCCTGCTCGATATGGACCTCGAGATAGGCCTTCACCGAGCCGGGCTTGCGAGCCAGTTTGGCGACGGCGGAGGGATCGCCGCCGAAGGCGACGAGCGCGTCGGCGAGCCGCGTTCCATCGGAATCGCGCGCCTCGAGCGAGGCTGGATCATGATCGCCGGCGAGCGCCGAAGAGGTCGAGAGATGGGTGGGGAAGCGGACATTCTCTTCATCGCCGAAGGCCACGACCTCCAGCGCGAAGGGCAGGACGACGCCTGCATCCCGCAAGGCCTGCGCCGCCAGGATGCCGGCGACGACGCCGAGATTGCCGTCGAAGCGCCCGCCATCCTTCACCGTGTCGATATGCGAGCCGATCATCACCGCCGGCAGGCCGGGCGTCGCGCCCTCGCGCCGGCCCTGCACGGAGCCGGCGGCGTCGATGAAGGCGGTCAGCCCGGCCACCTCCATGGCGCCCTTGGTCCACTCGGCCGCCTGCCTGTGCGCCGGCGAGAGATAAAGCCGCGTCAGCTTGCCCGGCTCATCGGTGAAACGGTTGAGGCCGGCAAGCGCAGCGAAGGCGCGCGCGCCGAGCACGGCGGCGGAGGGAAGCATCTGAGTCATGTCATCAAGCTTAGTAAGTCGCCCGGCCGCCCGAAAGGTCGAAAACGCCGCCGGTGGTGAAGCTGTTCTCGGCCGAGGCGAGGAAGGCGACCATCGAGGCGACCTCGTCGGGCAGCAGGAAGCGCCCGCGCGGGATCTTGGCGAGCATGTAGCCGATATGCTCCTCGCTCATCTGGTCGAAGATGCGGGTGCGGGCAGCGGCCGGGGTGATGCAGTTCACCGCGATGTCCTGCGTCGCCAATTCCTTGCCGAGCGACTTCGTCAGCGCGATCACCGCCGCCTTCGAGGCGGAATAGGCCGAGGCGTTGGGATTGCCTTCCTTGCCGGCGATCGAGGCGACCAGGACGAGGCGGCCGTAATTGCGTTTGATCATCCCCGGGATCACCGCCTGGCAGCAATGCAGCGTGCCGTCGACATTGAGGCGCATGACCCGCGCCCATTCCTCCAGCGGGTATTCCCAGGTCTTGAGGTTGGGGCCGGCGATGCCGGCGCTGGTGACGAGGATGTCGACGCTGCCATGTCTGGCCTCGAGCGCGTCGCTCGCTGCCTTCACGGCGGCCGCATCCGTCACGTCGATGGCGAGGCCCGTCGCCTCGCTGCCGATCTCGGTCGCGGCCTTGCGCGCGAGATCGCCATCGAGATCCCAGATCGCGACCTTGGCGCCGCTGGCGGCGAAACGCTCGGCGACGGCGCGGCCGATGCCCTGGGCTCCGCCGGTGACGATGGCGACGCGGTTCTTTAAATCGATTTGATTCATCTTCGGCCCCTGGCTCGGTGGTGCCGCAACCTAGAGCAGGATGCGAAAAAGTGGGAACCGGTTTTTCGCATTGATCCCGCTCTCGCTCTTAGACGAGAGCCATCCGGCTCGCCTGCATGACTGCCGCGGCTTGTGAACCCGTCCCGACGTAAGGACCCGCGCGCAGGAGGTGCGGGTTCGGCAGCAACAGGGACGGCGGTTGGAACAGATGCGTTCTCGAGCGAAGCAGGTCGCGTGACGAAGATGCGTCAAAACAAAAGGGCTGGTGTTGAGCGATCCGATTGGATCGGAAACGGCTCGAGAGGAGCGAGCCGGGAACGCGCCGCCAGCTGCGGCACGTTCAGCTGGGCCGCGTTAAGATTGGATACCAACTGATAGATTTCAGTAACCATACCAGCAATCGCCGAGCGGCCAGGCCGCCGTGCCAAACTGAAGCGCACAACTCGGAAAGGTTAGGTTTTTCAACGCCTAGTTGTAATCACGTGAGTAACGTAGCGACAACGTGCCGGATCGAAACAGAACTTCGATTTGCGGCGCTTTTCAATTAACCCGGACGCTACAATTGCAGGAAGAAGCCGTTCACCCTCCCGCTGGGTTCAACTTGACCCATCGCCCCCATCGGCGCTGACGTAAGCTCCAGTTCCATCGAGCAAGACGTGAACCCGTGTCCGCCACCCTGTCCCTCCATCTCGCGACCCAAGCGGACGCTCCGGCCAAGCCGGGCTTCGCCACGCGCGATATCGGCGGCATCGGGATCGCGGTGCTGACGCGCCCCGCTGCGCTTGCGGAAGTCGACGACGCGATGGTCAACCAGCGGCATCTCAAACTTGCCTTCTGCAACGCCAATCTCGTCAACCTGGCGGCGCATGACGAGGCGCTGCGCCGCGATTTGGCCGGCTTCCTGGTCCTCGCCGACGGGATCGGCGTCGATCTCGGCGGTTGGCTGCTGCATGGCACCGGCTTCCCGGCCAATCTCAACGGCACGGACTTCATCCCCGGCTTGCTCGCGACGGGAAAGCGGCGTCTGCGCGTCGCCCTGCTCGGCGGGCGCCCCGGAATCGCCGCTCGCGCCTCCGTGCGCCTGTCCCTGCAATATCCCGAGCATCGCTTCAGCGTGCTCAGCCATGGCTATTTCGCTCCCAGCGAGGAGGCCGCGCTACTGGCGAAGCTGGAGGCCACGCCGCCGGATCTGCTTCTGGTCGCCTTGGGCAATCCACGGCAGGAACGCTGGATCTCGCAGAAGCTGGGACCGCAGCATTGTTCGGTCGCGGCCGGTGTCGGCGCCCTGTTCGATTTCCTGGCCGGCGAGGTTCCGCGCGCACCCGAGGCGTTCCGCCAATTGAGGCTGGAATGGCTCTTCCGACTCTGGCTGGAACCCAGCCGGCTCTGGCGCCGTTATGTGCTCGGCAATCCGGTCTTTGTCCTGCGCATGCTGCGTGCCCGGTTGTTCGAGCGTCGATCCCCGCGATGAAACCGTAGCTATTCGCTACTCGCCATTGGCCATTCGCCCATCAGCCGTTTTGCGTTGTCCGATGATGACGCCGAAGAGCGGGCCGGCGCAGACCATCACCAGGAAGACGCGGATGATGTGGTGAGCTGCCACGAAGGCGACCTCGGTGTGCAGCGCCAGCGCGATCAGGCTCATCTCGGCGAGACCACCCGGCGAATAGGCCAGGATCAACGGCACATGGCCGTGGACCGAGACCAGTGCGACCAGCCAGGCGAAGCTCAAGGTCAGCGCCAGCAGGAGCACCGTCGAGCCGACCGAGAGCATGAGCACGCGCAGGATGATGCGCGGCGGCGTGCCGACGAAACGGCAGCCGATGGTGACGCCGAGCACGAGCTGTGCCGCATTGACGATCTCGAAAGGCGGAACCGCGTTGCTCAGCCCCGCCAGATGCACCGCGGCGCTGACCAGCATCGGCCCAAGCAGGAATTTCGCCGGCAATCTCAGCCAGTGCCCGACGACGATGCCGGCGAGCCCGCAAGCGAGCAAGGTGATTTCGGCGAAAAGCGGCGTCTGCTGGAATGACGGCCCCGCGACCCGCGTGCCGCCGAGCGGAACGCCGCCGATCCACTGCACGATGAAGGGCAGCGTCATCACCACCAGCAGGATGCGGGCGGAGTGGATCAGCGCGATGATGCGGGCGTCGCCGCCTTTTTCCTCACCGACCGTGACCATTTCGACCAGGCCGCCCGGCATGCCGGCGAAGAAAGCGGTGACCGGGTCGAACCCCGCGAATTTGCGGAAATAGCCGACGCAGGCAAAGCCGCAGGCGCACATGAACAGGACGAGGCCGGCGATGGTCGGCAGCCAGTTGGGGATCTGGCCGATCACCTCCGGCTTGAAGCCGGCGCCGAGCATGACGCCGATCACCATCGTCATCGGCGGTCGGATCACCGGCGGCGCGGCGACGGGCACACGCAGCAGGGCCGCGATCGTGCAAAACACCATCGAGCCCAGCATCCAGGGCAGCGGTAACCGCCCCTGCACGAAGAGCCAGCCGCCGACACCGCCAAGGACCAGCGCCAACGCGAAACGCCGATAAGGCAAGCGCCCCGGCGCGAGCGCGCGAAGCCCTCCCGACAGACTCGACAGCAGATCCCTCATACGTCCGACTTGAACCCTGGCAAGACGTGAACCTCGGCAAGCGTGATGCAGGCGCACGCCCGCGGAAGATGGAGGCCTCCTACACGCCTTTGCATGGGCGCAACAGACCGGGGCCGGAATGCCATCCTTGCCGCCGCCATCCTTGCCGCCGCCATCCTTGCCGCCGCCACGCATCGGCCGGCTCGCCGCGGACAACCCAGGCATGTGTCCGGGCCTCTGGCGGAAGATGCCCGTTTCATCAATGGTTTCGCATCGGGGATGGAAACTGAGCCGCGCGCTAAAAAGTGCGGCCGATGGTTCGGGCGATGAGCGAAGAGCGACTAACCGGGCGGCAGGGCCGTTCGGGTTTCGATGACGACGCCGTAGACGCCTCGTTCCGTCCGTTGCATGCCGACGAGCCGCCGCCTCCGGAGGCGGCTCCACCCATCGTTCTCAGCTCGATATCCAAAGTCGCGGCGCCCGCGCGGCGCGGCTGGATCGCCCGACTGCGACATGGCTTCGCCCATCGCTGGCTCACTGCGAGCCCCAATCTGCGCGGCTCGGTCTATATGCTGTCCTCGCTCTTGGTTTACGCGGTCATGGTCGGCGCGATGAAGCATGTCGGGGCCGCGATCCCGCTGATCGAGATCCTGATGATCCGCCAGATCATCATGAGCCTGGTCATCGTCGCGATCGCGGGCTCGGCGCTGCCGATGCTGATGCGAACGACACGGCCCGGGCTTCAGATCACGCGTGGCCTCATCACGCTCGCCTCGATGCTGTGCGGCTTCTCGGCAGTCATCCATATTCCGCTGGCGCAAGCGACCGCGATCGGCTTCAGCCAGGTCTTCTTCGTCACCATCGCCGCCGTGCTCGTGCTGAAGGAAAAGGTGGATTCGCGGCGCTGGATCGCCACCATTATCGGCTTCGCCGGTGTGATGATCATGCTCGATCCTTCCGCAGGCAGGCTCAACATCTATGCCTTGGCCTCGGTCGCCGGCGCGCTGTTCGGCGCCGGCGTCACCGTCAGCGTGCGCATGCTGGCGGCGACCGAGCGCACCGAGACCATCCTGCTCTATCAGGGCGTCGTGCTGATGGCGGTGCTGGCCGCGCCGTGCTGGTGGTTCTGGACGCAGCCGAGCCCGGAGCAATGGTTCTGGCTCGTCGTGCTCAGCCTGTTCGGCACCGCGGGACAATGGCTGCTCACGCGGGCCTATCAGGTCGGCGAGGCGGCCGCGCTCGCGCCGCTCGACTTCACCCGGCTGATCCTGTCCTGCTTCACCGGCTTCGTGTTCTTCGCCGAAATCCCGGCATTGACCACCGGGATCGGCGCCGCCATCGTCATCGGCGCGACGCTCTACACCATCCGGAAGAACGCAAGAGCAGGACGCGAAAAAGTGGGCACCGGTTTTTCGCATTGATCCTGCTCTCGCTCTTGGATGAGAGACGGATTCAGATTTCATATGGGATCACTCCGTGATTCCATATGAAATCATCCGGCTCTAGCCGACGCGGGCTCCTAGCCCCGGCCTCTGACCTGAAACCTCCCCTTGGAAAGGCCGCCCGTGACCCATCATCTGCTCGAGGCCGGCCTTTCGACCTGCCATTGGGGCTTCTTCGACGCCGCGCTCAAGCCCGTGCTGGCGATCGAGAGCGGTGACAGCGTCACGATCCGCACCGTCACCGGTCCGGCGGAGGCGCAGCCGAAATCCGGCTTCCATGTCCTGCCCGAAATCCACGAGATCCATGCCAAGGCCGACCGCTCGGTGCCCGGCCATATCCTGACCGGGCCGGTCGCGGTGAAGGGCGCCAGGCCCGGCCAGGTGCTGGAGGTGCGCATCCGCGAGGTGAAGCTGCGCACCGACTGGGGCTACACCATGATCAAGCCGCTCTCGGGCACGCTGCCCGACGAGTTCGACACGCATAAATTGATCCATATCGGGCTCGATGCGAAAACCAATCTGGCGCATCTGCCCTGGGGCATGGAGCTGCCGCTCGCTCCCTTCTTCGGCGTGATGGGCACGGCGCCGCCGGCGCATTGGGGCCGGTTGACCTCGCTCATACCGCGCGCCTTCGGCGGCAATCTCGACAATAAGGAGCTGGTCGCGGGCTCGACGCTCTATCTGCCTGTTTTCGTCGAGGGCGGGCTGTTCTCCTGCGGCGACGGCCATGGCGCGCAGGGCGATGGCGAGGTCTGCGTCACCGCGATCGAGACCGCGCTCGAAGGCACCTTCGAGTTCATTCTGCGCGAGGACCTCTCCTTCACGACGCCCCGCGCGGAGACGCCGACCCACCACATCACCATGGGCATCGATCCCGACCTGGACATCTGCGCCCAGAAGGCGCTGCGCGAGATGATCGCGCTGATCGTCGGGCGCACGAAACTCGCGCGCGAAGAGGCCTATATGCTGTGCAGCCTCGCCGCCGATCTGCGCGTGACCCAGACGGTCAACGGCTCCAAGGGCGTGCATTGTATGCTGGCGAAGAGCCTGGTGGCGTGAGCCGGCTCGTCATTGCGAGCGTGAGCTGAAGCAATCCAGGGGGATGTCGAGCGCTACGGCTCTGGATTGCTTCGTCGCTGCGCTCCTCGCAATGACGGGGTCGGCGGATTGCCTCTCGCGGCCCCGAGCGGCTATGAATCGATGCACGCGACCCTCTGCGTGCGCCGAGCTGCCGTCGGAGGCCCCATGCGCATCGAGAACGATCCAAAACTCGACTTCCGCGACGTGCTGATCAGGCCCAAGCGCTCGACGCTGGGCAGCCGCGCCCATGTCGACGTCAACCGAACCTTCCGCTTCGCCCATACCGGCACGGAATGGAGCGGTTTTCCGCTGATCGCGGCCAATATGGATGTGGTCGGCACCATGGCGATGGCCCGCGCGCTGCTCAAGCATGGCGCCATGGTCGCCCTGCACAAGCATTACGGCGCCGACGAGCTCATCGCCTTCTTCAAGGAGCCGCAATCCGCCAACGCCTTCTATTCACTGGGCACCACCGAGAGCGACCATGACAAGCTCAAGGCCGTCCATGCGAAGGCGCCGATCAGCAAGATCTGCCTCGATGTCGCCAATGGCTACACCGAGAAATTCGTCGACACGGTCAAGGCGACGCGCGCCGCCTTTCCCGATGCCGCGATCATGGCCGGCAATGTCGTCACCGGCGACATGACCGAAGCGCTGATCCTGGCCGGGGCCGATATCGTCAAGGTCGGCATCGGGCCGGGCTCGGTCTGCACCACGCGCAAGATGACCGGCGTCGGCTATCCGCAGCTCTCGGCCATCATCGAATGCGCCGATGCGGCCCATGGGCTGAAGGGCCTGGTCTGCGGCGATGGCGGCTGCACCGTGCCGGGCGACCTCGCAAAAGCCTATGGCGCCGGCGCCGATTTCGTCATGCTGGGCGGCATGCTCGCCGGCCATGACGAATGCGAGGGCGAGATTCGCTATGAGGAGCGCGATGGCGAAAAGGTCGCCGTCGGCATGACTTTCTACGGCATGTCTTCGGACACGGCGATGAAGCGCTATGCCGGTGGCGTCGCCAAATACCGCGCCTCCGAGGGCAAGACCGTCGAGGTGCCCTATCGCGGCCCGGTCGAAGGCACGATGTCGGAATTGATGGGCGGGGTGCGCTCGGCGATGACCTATATCGGCGCGGTCAGGCTGAAGGAAATGCCCAAGCGCACCACCTTCATCATGGTCGGCAGCCAGCTGAACACGGTGTTCGGGGGATGAGGCCTGGTTAGCAGGTCCGCATCTGGCGCAGCGCGGCTTCCAGCTTTCTGGAACGCTGCATCGGACTGCCGCCCGTCGAACCAGCTCGTCCCTTGCGACACGGAGTACGCGCACTTTCCGTCTTCCGGCGCTTGCAAGCCGGCCTAAACCCCGCTCTATCGTCGCCCATGACGAGGACGCCAAGCGGTGGGGCGATATTGTGACGCAAGGCGATGCTGCCTCCGCACCCCTGTCACTTGCGGCACTGGGCTGGACGGATTTCTTTGCAGATCAATGCGAGCCGGATGACGCCGGCCTCCGGCCTGCGCGCATCGACACTGTGCACCGCGCCCGCATGAGCGCAATCACGCCGGATGGGCCGATCAGGCTCGAACTGCCGGTCCATACCAATACGGGCGACTTCACGGTGGGTGACTGGGTTCTGGTGGAGCCCGGCACGCATCTGCTCCGGCGCCGGCTGGAGCGCGCGACGGTGCTGGCGCGGCGCACCGAGGGCAGCATGACGCCGCAGCTTGCCGGGGCCAATATCGACACGCTGTTCATCGTCACCTCCTGCAATGCTGATTTCAACGTCGCGCGCCTGGAGCGCTATCTTGCGCTGGCCAATGAGAGCGGAGCCGATCCCGTTATCCTGCTGACCAAGGCCGATCTCGTGCCGGACGTGCAGCCCTATCTCGACCAGGCCGCCGCCCTGCAGCGCGGGCTGGCTGTTGCAATCGTCAATCCACGCAGCCCTGACGCGGTGGCTGCGCTCGCGCCCTGGTGTGGCGAGGGCCGCACCCTCGCGCTGGTCGGTTCGTCCGGCGTCGGCAAATCGACGCTTGTGAACGCGCTTGCCGGCATCATCGAGGGCGAACCGCAGCAGACCGGCGACATCCGCGCCCACGACGCCAAGGGGCGCCACACCACGACGTCGCGCTCGCTGCATGCGATCGCCGGCGGCGGCTGGGTGATTGATACGCCGGGCATGCGCACGCTCCATGTCAGCGATGCAGCCTCTGGTCTCGAAACGCTGTTCGCCGAGATCACGGAACTGAGCCCGCTCTGCCGCTTCCGCGACTGCACCCATGAGCACGAGCCCGGCTGCGCGGTTCAGGAGGCGGTCGCCAAGGGCGTGATCGACCCTGAGCGTCTGGCACGCTGGCGCAAGCTCGACCTGGAGAACAGGGCAAAGACGCCGGAGGTGAAGGGGCCGAGGGGGAAGAGGCGGTAGGCGGCGTCGCCACATATCGCGCCTGCGAGGGCGAGATCAGGCGATTTGCCGTCGCTTCAGTCGGGATTAAAGCGACGAGCCCAGTCAGCTCCAATGAAGCGCTTTCCCTCTTGACCTGGAGCTACTCCAGCTCGCTAGCCTCATGGGGTTGGCTTGGCGACGGGCAGGGATATGCGTATTTCGGAAGCAGCATCTACGAGCGGATTGAGCATCGACACCATCCGCTACTATGAAACATTGGGGTTGCTTCCGAAAATCAGGCGAGGAAGCGACAGGCGGAGAGCCTTCTCCGGTGAAGATATAGAATGGCTTGTTCTGCTGTCCTCGTTGCGCGAGACGGGCATGCCCATGGAGCGGATGCGCTATTTTGCGCAGCTCTATCAGCAGGGAGACGAAACGCTGTCCGAACGTAGGGCGGTGCTTCTTGATCACGCCGCGCAATTGGAAAAGCGCCGGGCTGCCTTGGACCGTTGCGCTGAACTCCTCGCCTACAAGCTCAAACGATATGACGAATTGGCGAAGAGGGCGTCATGAGGATTATCGTCGTCGGTGCTGAAGGCGATATCGGCAAGGCAGCCTGTGAGGAGCTCGGCTCTCGCCACGACATCATCCGGGCCGGACGGTCGAGCGGCGATATTCAGGTTGATATGGCTGACCGCTGCTCGGTTGACGCCATGTACACGAAATGCGGCAAGGTCGATGCCGTGATTTCGACCGCGGGAACCGTCCATTTCGGCCCCCTTGCCGAGTTCACCGAAGAGACATTCATGCTGGGCCTGCGCCACAAGGTCATGGGGCAGGTGAATCTGGTGTTGGCAGGTTTGGCGAGCGTCAGCGATGGCGGCTCGTTCACGCTGACAAGTGGGGTGCTCGATCGCGATCCCATCCGGATGGGAACAGGCGCGGCGGCGGCAAACGGCGCTCTTGGAGGCTTTGTTCTTGGCGCGGCGATCGAGATGCCTCGCGGCCTTCGCATCAATGTCGTGAGTCCCGGCCTCCTGGATGTTTCCGTGCCAAGATACGGGGAATGGTTCCCCGGACATGAACCCGTTTCGTCAAAGAGGGTGGGGCTTGCCTACGCAAAGAGCGTGGAAGGCGCCATCACCGGCAAAGTGATCATCGTCCAATAGATTCGCGGAATTCCCGGGCTTCGCGACGGAGGCGGCCAAATTGGGACGCCGCGGGTATTCCTGTCGCGGCCCGGTCGAAGGCACGATGTCGGAATTGATGGGTGGGTGCGCTCGGCGATGACCTATATCGACGCGGTCCGCCTCAAGGAGGTGCCCAAGCGCACCACCTTCATCATGGTCGGCAGCCAATTGAACACGGTGTTCGGGGGGTGATGGGCGGGGCGGTGCAGCCTGGTCAAAGGGTCCGCTCCCGACCCATCTCGGACATTGTCAATCGAACTTAGCGAGTCGGGAATTTAGCTCATAGCCAACTCTGGTAACGACCGGTTCGGGCCAAGTGGCAGATCCGAGTAGTTGGACCTGTAACGACCCTGGAACAGCGGGCGACCGCCGTGCTGGTTCCACCATTCGGCCAACGGCAAGATTGGGTGGCGAGTTACCGCTGCTTGCCAGACCAAACTGACGAGGCTGATGCCGTCTACGATGCAGGCTGCGCCACCGGCAGCTTCCACGTGCCGTTCAGGTACGCGGCGCGGGGTCGGTAGAGCCGGAATGTGTAGTTCCACCCCTCCGTGATCGGCAGGCAGTTCGGGATCTTGCCGTCGCAGCCGCCGAACTGGATGTCGATCGCGCCGTCAGTGCTCTTCGTGCCAGTGATGCTGTTGACCGAATAGGCGTCGTAATCGTTCTTCTGGAAGAAGCCCTTGTCGTTGTAGACGCTGATCGACCAGAACGCGTCGACGGGAACATCCTTGAGCCTGAGCTTGTAGACCGTCCTGCCGTCGTTCTTGGCCGGGGTCACCGAGGGGTAGGATGCGTCCTTGTCCGGGTTGCCGCCCCAGCCGGACGCTGTGCCAAGCAGGTGCTTGACCGGATCGACCTTCCCCTTCGGGCCGAAAGCGTTGCTGAAGTCGCCTGATGCAGCGGAGAGCGTTTCCAGCGCCTCGCGGATCTTCTTTTGCTGAACCAGGTCCCAGTTCGGGGCCTCGAACTTGCCGACTAACTTCTGCTGCACCTTTAGCGCATCCTGCAGTGCGTGAACCTGCGCGAGGTCCTTGGTGTCGTTGGGATCGACAAGGATACGAACCGCAACGAACACATAGCGGGTGCCGACCTTATCTCTGGTGAGCGTCGTGCGGCCCGGCTTGTAGACGACCATCGGGGTGTAGTGGTCTTCGCTGATGACCTGCATCGAGACGAAGCGCTTGCCGGCGTCTGGAAGGGTGATGGTCACCGGGCCGGCGTCGAGATCGAAGATCGCCTGAGAATAGAGCGTATCCCGGTTCATCCGAACCACGGGCTGCTTGTCGATCGGCGTCGGCGTCCTGTTATGGACGAACTTGCCGAGAGCGCCCGCATCGACCGTTTTGGCCATATAGAAATCGGACTCGGCGCGCTTGAAGTTGTCGACATTGACCGCAACCGGTTGCGCGGACGCCACGCACGGCGCGAGAACGAGGAAACTCAAGCTGTAGACCCACATCATTCGCATCGAACGGTACCTCATTGGTGTCTTTGATCCATTTGCTCGTCGTTACTGCGCCGACAGCGCAGCGGCCTCCGCGGCGCATTCGGATACCGGGAGCGGCCGCTTCGCCTTCGCCGCCTTCACTTCTGCCTTCGCGGCCTTGAGATCGGGGAGGAAGGTCGGGTCGGTTTGCAGCCGCGCAACGGTCGCCGCGCCCATGATCCGGCCTGCATCGACATCGCTCTGCCAATGCGCGTCGCAGATCACGCGGCTCTGCCCGAACTCGATGCCGCGCTTGAGCAGCGCATCCGCGTGCTCGGGGCTGATTTGCGCGAGGACGAGGGCCCAGCCCCAGCCGGCGGCCGTGTGCCCTGACGGATAGGAGCCGTCATTCCGCAGAATGGCCTCCTGATCCGCCCGGCAGGTCACTTCGTTGTGAACCACGAAGGGGCGGACCCGGTTGTACTTGTTCTTCACGCCATAGGTGGAGAGGCCGAAATCCGACAGCACCTTCTGCATCATCGCGTAGAGGCGCGGCGTCTGCCGGCTGTCGATCTTCACGCCCAGCGCGCAGGAGAAATTGTCGGCAGCCTGCGGAAAGGCGAGATCGGCATCGGTACGGGCGAGGTTCCAGCGCGCGGTGTTTCGCAAGGGAAGCGTCGCCTTGCGCGCTTCCTCGTCCCGGGCGAGAGCAGCCGAGCCTGCTTCGGGTGGCGGGCCGAGCAGGATCAGGCTGTTCGGCAGGTCGGATCGCTTCAGATAGCCCGGAGCGATCTTGAAATGCGGGTCGGTGATCTTGGGCTGGGCTTCGCCCGTCTGTGCCAAGGCCTGCCCGCAGAGCGAGAGCAGTGCAAGCGCGGTAACCCCAGCGCTCCGAAGCGCATTCGCGGTCATCGACATTCCCATTCCTTTCGACATCGCCGAACTCATCAAGGCCCCGGTCAGAACCGGTATGTTGCGGCGACGGCGGGCCCGTGCTGGGTCACCTCGTACAGGAAGCCGCCGTTGTGATAATCGACATGGAGCGCCCGGTAGCCGGCCTTCAGCGTCAGGTTTTCGCTCCAGGCGTAGTTGACGCTGCCCAATGCCTGCCAAGTCAGGCGCGAGCCGACGCCGAAGCCCCCGACGTCGCCCGCTACCGTCAAACTCCACGGCCCGCCGAGCTTCACGCCGAGCCGGGCGCCGACGATCGGATCGGCCCACATCTGCGATTGACGGTGGTCGATGCGAAGATTGGCGAGGCCGGGCAGGATTTCGAGCTTGGTGTCGAGGTTCCAGAACCGGACGCCAGCACCCACATCCAGCGCAAGAACGGTGTCTTCATAGACGCGATAGAAGGCCGAGCCCTGCAGGGTCGTGGTCTGCGAGCGCAGCTTCAGCGCGGAGAAGAAGGGGCCGGGCAGATTGCCGCCCGTCGTCACCTGCGAGAACTGCCCGTCGACCAGGAAGCTCCAGCGCTCGATGCGCATCTCGGCGGACGCCATCATCGCGCCGTTCAACTCCTTGAGCACGTCGCGGAAGCGCAGATTGATATCCGCGGGCGGCAGCGGCGGCAGCGTCGCGCTCCTGCCGTCGATCGCGGTCGCCCAGATGTAGCTGGTGACGGAGAAGCTCGGCGCCGATGCGAGGACAGGCGCCGGTGGCGCGGCAGGCTGCCGGAGATCGGACGCCAAAGCGGGCCCGCACAACGCAGCCGACAGCCAACCGATGGCGAGATTGCGCGCCGTTGCGCCTGACATTGCTGCTTGTCCCCTGCCTTACCCGCCTAACGGCACCTGCGCGGGCGCTCCGGCTCGCTGCAGCACGTGATCGCGGCCCGATTGGCCGGCGAATGTCGTCGCGAGCATTTCGTGCATGGGCAGCCTGCCCGTCTTGCCATTTCGCGACAATCGCGACCGGTTGTGCTCCCTCCCCATGGGGCGGCGCACCAAATTGCTGAATCGTCAGTTCACCGCGGCGCGGCCGAACCAGCGTTGCAGCGCCAACTGCACCTAGGTCGGAAACAGGAACGTCAACCCCACACGAGGGCCCCAGCCATGCGGCCCGTTCTTTGGCGCGGCCGCCCAATAGCGCACGCCTGCGGTGAGACTCACCGGCTGCTCGCCAAATTTCATAAGCTTCGAAACCTGGACGTTAATGGGCACCGACCATCGTTCGGCCTTCCAGTCGTAGGTGCTCTCAGTATTGAGCGTGAACGTCCAGGCGTCCGATGTCCTGTAGGCGATGAAGGGCTGCAGGTAGGTCACGCTGATGTCGGACCTGTCTCCCTTCCCCGCAACGGACCAGATGTGGTTTGCAAGTGCGCCGATCGTCCATGACCCTTCCTGCTTCAGAACGACGGCAGTCAGACCCGTCCCGAACTTGCCACCTCCGAGCAGATCGTCGGTCGCCGTCGGCAGGAGGAAGACAGGACCTGCGCCCCAGATGATCCCACCGGCGGTCGGCTGTGTTGGGGAAATGAAAAAGCTCTGCGTGATGTCCCCAAGCCCGGACTGGTAGCCGGAGGGGCCGGCAATATCGTGCTGCCAGATGACGGGGACGATGGTCCGGGAAATGATGTTCCAGTCCGCGTTCAACGAGAACGGGATGACGGGTTGGATGTCGAGCGTTTTCCGGTCGCCACGGTTCGGTCCGAAGCCTCGGTCGTAGTTGAATTGGAAAGGCACGCTGATTAGCGACGACACGGGATTACTGAGCTTTTTCGCCAGCTCAGCATTCGCATCCTGCGCCAGTGCAGCGCCGGTACCAGTCAAGCCGATGCCTTGCCCAACAAGTGCGAAGGCCGAGAGCACAGCCAGTTGGTTGATTCTCGACAGCATTCAACAACTCCTCAATCTGTAATCTCAGAGGTCATCCGCGGATGGCCGAGCAATTCAATGGCGATCAAATGGCCCACGAGGTGGGATTTGGAGGTTTGCGGTGACACTCACTCGCCGAATGAGAACTAAAAGGTGCGAAAGTCCCGGATTTCCGAATAGGGAGGCCGCATTGCCGAATTCCGTGAGACGGAAGTTTTCTGCAGTGGACGCTCCATGCGACGGATCACCTTCGGCTCAGCCGACATGCTCTGTTTTGAATACTTGGTGCATATGCGGGTTGTCGGTCTTGCCATTTCACGCCACCCGCAAATGGCTATTCTGCACTCCTCAGGCGATTCAGGGATCTGCCTGAGGACGTGTTGATCCTGTGATGACGGTGGACTTGATGGCTGACATCCCGTTGACGCGCGGCCAGTTTCTGCTGCCCTTCGTCAGCATCCTGGACGATATCGGCGCGCCGACGGAGACGCTCCTGGAGAGGTCGCGGCTGCCATCGTCCCTGGCCGAGAAGAGCGAGCTCTACCTGCCGCTTCTGCCGGCGCTGCGCTTCGTCGAGACCGCCCAGAGAAGCCAGGGTATCGAGGATTTCGGCTTTCTCGCAGCCCGGCGCCTGCAATTCTCCCATATGCGGGAAAAGACGCGGGCCTTCATCGCGCATTCACCGACGCTGCTCGTCGCGCTCCGGCACGCCTGCCGCGAGGCGTCAGGGGAAGACACCATCCTGAGCATGTGGATCGAACATGACACGGATCACGTGCGGGTCTGCAGCAGGCTCACCGGGCCATGGCCCCTGCAGCTGAAACACGCGCAGTGGATCCAGAACATCTTCTCGGTCTACATCGTCCGGCAATTCGCAGGGTCCGACTGGATGCCGGCGGCGATCGGCTTTGAATCGTCTTATGGGCCAAGCCCTGTGACGCGATCCTGCTGGCCGAATGTGCGGTTTTTATCGGGCCAGCATGCCGCTTGGATCAGCGTGCCGATCATGCTGCTCGGCCTGCCAAACCGTTCGGCCGCCTCGTTTGCGCCGCCATGCGACAATGAGGACGGCCCGTCCGCCTACACCATCGTCGACCTTCTCAAGCTGATGCTTCCGGCCTATCTCGACGAGGGAACAACTGCTCTTGCCGACGTCGCCGAGATCGCGGGTATCAGCACGCGGACGCTTCAACGCAGGCTCGCTCATGTTGGCTTGTCCTATTCGGACCTACTCGACACTGTCAGGTACGAGAACGCGAGCAGGCTTTTGCGCGACACCGATTGCAAGATCATCGACGTCGCCTTTTCTTCCGGCTACACCGATCCGGCGCATTTCAGCCGTGCTTTCCGCCGGATGACCGGCGTCACGCCGCGTCAGTTTCGTGCGCAAACACGACTCGGCTGAGCATGTTTCGCCTCGCGCCACCAACCGCCCAACTAACTGCTTGAGCCAGGATGAGCGGCACCACGCTAAAAGGGCGCGCCATCGGTCGCCGTCCCAAGGCATGCGAACGTCCGCTCTTGGGCAATGCGCCAACCTCCGGTTATGGCGCGACCCGGACCTCCGCCCTGCCACAAGGGAAGTCCGCCATCCACCCGCAGCAGTCATCGCGCCCCCCGCTACCACTCTCGCCCTGTCTGTTGCATAGTCCCGTCTTCAACGCAGAAAGCCGCTCACGGCTTCGGGGAGAGCGACGATCATGAAGACGACAATTCTAGCCGCGGCACTGCTGGCCGCAGGGGCTTCGTTTGCCAATGCCCAGCAGCTGGCTCCGAGCCCGACGCTCGATGCGATCAAGGCGCGCGGCAATATCGAATGCGGCGTGCATCTCGGCCTGCCCGGCTTCTCCTTCGCCAATGACAAGGGCGAGTGGACCGGCCTCGATGTCGACTATTGCAAGGCGCTGGCCGCGGCCGTGCTGGGCGACGCGACCAAGGTCAAGTTCACCCCGACCTCGGTGCAGCAGCGCTGGCCGATCCTGCAATCGGGCCAGGTCGACGTGCTCGCACGCAATTCGACCATCACCTTCTCGCGCAATGCGACGCTGGGCCTCAACTTCCAGGGCATCAATTTCTACGAGGGCCAGACCTTCATCGTCCGCAAGAAGGCCAATGTGAAAACGGCGGCCGATCTCGACGGCGCCTCGGTCTGCGTTGCCGCCGGCTCGACCGAGGAGAAGAACGCCGCCGACTGGTTCCGCGAACGCAACCTCAAGGTCACCATCACCAATTTCCAGAAGAATGACGACGCCATCACGGCTTATGATTCCGGCCGCTGCGACGCCTATACCGCCGGCGTCGGCGCGCTCGCCGGCCAGCGCGTCAAACTCAAGGTGCCCGATGAGCACATCATCCTGACCCAGCCGATCTCGAACGATCCGCAGGGGCCGGTGACGCGCTGGGGTGATGAGCGCTGGCAGTTGATCGTGCGCTGGGTGCTGAACGGCACCATCGCCGCCGAGGCGCTCGGCATCACCTCCGCCAATGTCGACGAGATGAAGGCCAATTCCAAGAACACCGAAGTCCGCCGCCTGCTCGGCGCGGAAGGCGGTTTCGGCGCGATGATGGGGCTGCCCGACGACTGGATGTACAAGGCCATCAAGCAGGTCGGGAATTACGGCGAGAGCTTCGAGCGCACCGTCGGCCAGGGCTCGACGCTGAAGCTGGAGCGCGGCCAGAACCAGCTCTGGACCAAGGGCGGCCTGCTCTTCACCCCGCCGTTCCAGTGAGAGCGGAGCGGTTCTGCCGCTTCTCGCTGGATTCATGAACACGCGCCGTCGTCCCGGACAAGCCGCGTAGCGGTGCCGATCCGGGACCCATGCCTGAACTGTTCCGGCATGGGTCCCGGGTCTACGCTTCGCTGCGCCCGGAACGACTCGGCGTTTCACGAAGAGACCTTGCGAGCCGAGACACAGTGACCAGAGCCCTCGCCCTCATCAACGACAAGCGCGTGCGCGACTGGATCTACCAGATCGCGCTCATCGCCGGACTTGTCGTCCTGACCGTCTATTTCGTGCGCAATGCCTCGCAGAACATGGTCAAGGCCGGCATCGCCTCGGGCTTCGATTTCCTCTGGCGCACCTCGGGCATCGACGTGCCTTTTGTGCTGACGAGCTACACCCAGGCCGACAACATCCTCGCTCTGTTCTGGGCCGGCGTTGCCAACACCATGCTGGTGACGGTGATCGCGATCGTGCTGGCGACGCTGCTCGGCTTCGTGCTCGGCATCGCGAGGTTGTCCTCGCATTGGCTGCTTTCGACGCTGGCTGGGGCCTATATCGAGTTCGTCCGCAACATCCCGCTGCTGTTCTTCGTGCTGTTCTGGTATTTCGGCGTGATCGCCGCTTTGCCGGCGCCACGCGACAGCCTGAGCGTTTTCGGCATCGCCTTCCTCAATAATCGCGGGCTGACGATCCCGCTGCCGGATGCGCCCGCTAATTTCCGCTGGGCCTTTGCCGCGATCCTGCTGGCCTGGCTGGCGCAGTGGCTGGTCGCGTTCTGGGCGCGCAGGCGCAAGGAGCGCACCGGCCGCGATGCGCCTGTCGTCGCTATCGGACTCGTGCTGGTCATCGTGCTCCCCATCCTCGCGATCGCCTGGGCCAGCCTCGCGACGCGCTGGGACATCCCCATCCTGCGCGGCTTCAACTATCGCGGCGGCTTCGTGGTGATCCCGGAATTCGTCGCGCTTTTGGCAGCGCTGGTGACCTATACCGCAGGCTTCATCGCCGAGATCGTGCGCGGCGGCATCCAGGCCGTGCCGCATGGTCAGACCGAAGCCGCCTCGGCGCTGGGCCTGCGACGTGGGCAGATCCTGCGCTTCGTCACTATCCCTCAGGCGCTGCGGGTGATGATGCCGCCGATGACGAACCAGTATCTCAACGTGCTGAAGAACTCCTCCTTCGGCGCGGCCATCGCCTATCCCGACGTGGTCAGCCTGTTCATGGGCTCGGCGCTGAACAACACCGGCCAGGCGATCGAGATCATCGCCATGACGCTGGCGGTCTATCTCGTCATCGGGCTGGCCGTCTCGGCCTTGATGAACTGGTACAATGCCCGGATCGCGCTGGTGACGCGATGAGTGAAGCCACGCTTCCGCTCTGGCGCAAGCGCCTGTTCGGCACGCCCGCTACGGCTGTCGGCACGCTCGTCATCGCGTTCTGCATCGCCTGGATCGCGGTGCCGTTCCTGCGCTGGGCCTTGATCGATGCGAATTGGGTGGGCACGTCGCGCAACGACTGCACGGCCGGCGGCGCCTGCTGGGTCTTCATCCGCGCCCGTTTCGGCCAGTTCATGTACGGGCTCTATCCCGTCGACGAGCGCTGGCGCATCGATCTGACCGGCATCCTGTTCCTGCTCTCGGTCGTGGCCATCGTCTTCGCGCCCAAGCGCCTGCAATTGCGGCTGGGCCTGTCTGCCCTGGTCGTCCTGCCGCCGCTCGGCATCTGGCTCCTGGCCGGGGGCTTCGGCCTGAGGCCGGTCGAGACGCGCGAATGGGGCGGGCTGATGCTGACCCTGTTCATCTCGGTCTATTCCAGCCTGATCGCGATCCCGCTCGGCATTTTGTTCGCACTCGGGCGGCAATCCGAGCTCAAGGTCATCCGCCTCGTCAGCATCCTGTTCATCGAATTCTGGCGCGGCGTGCCGATCATCGCGGTGATCTTCCTCGCCTCGCTGCTGCTGCCCTTGATCCTGCCGAGCGGTGTCGGCATCGACAGGCTGGCGCGTGCCGTGATCGGGCTCGGCCTCGTCATCGCGGCCTATATGGCGGAAGCGGTGCGCGGCGGCCTGCAGGCGCTGCCCTCGGGCCAGCGCGAGGCGGCGACAGCGCTCGGGCTGACCTATTGGAAGGCGACCGGGCTGATCATCCTGCCGCAGGCGCTGCGCATCTCGCTGCCGGCGATGACGAACGAGTTCATCGCCCTGGTGAAGAACACCACGCTGGTGCTGGTGGTCTCGATCCTCGATCTGCTCGGCATCGCCCAGGCCTCGCTCGCCGATCCGAACTGGGTCGGCATGAACATGGAGGCCTATTTCTTCTCCGGCGGGATCTACTGGCTGATCTGCTACGGCCTGTCGCGTTGGAGCCGGGCGCTGGAACGTCGCGGCCGCCAAAGGCAGCGCTGAAACCTACGCCGACCCTTGGAGCCTGATGATTTTGGCTGGAACCCTGCCGTCATTCCCGGGCAGGCCGCAGGCCTGAGCCCATGATCACCACGTCATCCGTCATGGTCGGGCTTGTCTCGACCATCCAGGTCTTCGCTGGTCGAGGATTCTTCGCTGGTCGAGGGTCGTGTTCAAGGCGTGGATACTCGCCACAAGGGCGAGCATTACGAACTGGAGACGCCGCGTATTAAGGGGTCCCGGGCTCGGCCCTGCGGGCCGCTCCGGAATGACGGCGGTGTTTCCAAATCAAGACATCATTCTCTGGTTCCCACGGGGGGCAGAGCTTCAGCGGCCGCTAGGGCAATTTCCGATCCGATCGGATCGTTCAATTGCCCTAGGTCCTCGTTTTAACGCGTTTTCTTCACGCGAACCGGTGCCCACTTCGCTCGAAAACGCTCTAGGGACGGCCGCTGAAGGCTTTTTCCGCCTGGATCAGACCAGGTCGAAGCGATCGAGGTTCGTTACCTTGGTCCAGGCCGCAACGAAGTCCTTCACGAACTTCTCCTGCGCGTCCGAGCTGGCATAGACCTCGGCCAAAGCGCGCAGCACCGAGTTCGAACCGAAGACGAGATCGACACGGGTGCCGGTCCATTTCGGAGCGCCGCTCTTGCGATCGGTGCCCTCGAACACGTCCTTGGCCTCGGAGACCGCCTTCCACTGCGTCCCCATGTCGAGCAGGTTGACGAAGAAGTCGTTGGTCAGCGCGCCCGGCCGGTCGGTCAGGACGCCGTGGCCAGAGCCGTCGGCATTGATGTTGATCGCGCGCAGGCCGCCGATCAGCACGGTCAGTTCCGGCGCGGTCAGGGTCAGCAACTGCGCCTTGTCGATCAGCGCCGCCTCGGCGGGAACCTTGAGCGCCGCCGTCTGGTAGTTGCGGAAGCCGTCAGCGGCTGGCTCCATGACCTCGAAGGAGTGGATGTCGGTCTGCGCCTGCGAGGCGTCGGTGCGGCCGGGCGCAAACGGCACGGTCACGTCGTGGCCCGCGGCCTTCGCCGCCAGCTCGACGCCGGCATTGCCGGCGAGCACGATCAGGTCGGCTAGCGAGATCTTCTTGCCGCCGCTCGCTTCCCTGTTGAAGGCGATCTGGATGTCCTCGAGCGCCCTGATCACCCTAGCGAGCTGCTGGGGCTGGTTGACCTCCCAGTCCTTCTGCGGAACCAGGCGCAGGCGCGCGCCATTGGCGCCGCCGCGCTTGTCGCCGCCGCGGAAGGTCGAGGCCGAGGCCCAGGCCGTGCCGACGAGTTCCGACACGGTCAGGCCGGAGGCCGCGATCTTGGCCTTGAGCGCGGCGACATCCGCGTCATTGACCAAGGGATGATCGACGGCCGGCACCGGATCCTGCCAGATCAGCTCCTCCCTCGGCACTTCCGGCCCGAGATAGCGCGAGCGCGGGCCGAGATCGCGATGGGTCAGCTTGAACCAGGCGCGGGCGAAGGCCTCGGCGAAGGCCTGCGGATTGTTCAGGAAGCGGCGCGAGATCTTCTCATAGGCCGGGTCGAAACGCAGCGACAGGTCGGTCGTCAGCATGGTCGGTTTGCGCTTCTTCGCCGGATCATGGGCGTCGGGGATGACGGCCTCGGCGTCCTTGGCCTCCCACTGGATCGCGCCGGCGGGGCTGCGGGTCTGCACCCATTCGAATTTGAACAGGTTCTCAAAGAAGTGGTTGCTCCACTGCGCCGGCGTCTGTGTCCAGGTGACTTCGATGCCGCTGCCGATGGCGTCTGCGCCATGGCCGGTGCCGTAATTGCTGGCCCAGCCGAGGCCCTGCGCCTCGATATCGGCGGCTTCGGGATCGGGCCCCTTATGGGACTCGGCCGCAGCGCCATGGGTCTTGCCGAAGGTATGGCCGCCGCCGATCAGCGCGACGGTCTCCTCGTCGTTCATCGCCATGCGGGCGAAGGTCTCGCGGATGAAATGGGCGGCCGAGATCGGGTCGCCATTGGCGCCCGGGCCCTCCGGGTTGACGTAGATCAGGCCCATTTCGGTGGCGCTGAGCGGGGCCGGAAACTTGTCGAGCGGGCGATGGGTCAGCCAGGCGGTCTCGGCCCCCCAGTTGACGTCCTGATCGGGCTCCCAGCTATCGGCGCGGCCGGCGGCGAAGCCGAAGGTGCGGAAGCCCATGGTCTCCAGAGCGACGTTGCCGGTGAGGATCAGCAGGTCAGCCCAGGAAATCCTCTGCCCGTATTTCTGCTTGATCGGCCAGAGCAGGCGGCGCGACTTGTCGATGTTGACGTTGTCCGGCCAGCTGTTGAGCGGGGCGAAGCGCTGCTGGCCGCGACCGCCGCCGCCACGGCCGTCGCTCAGGCGATAGGTGCCGGCAGCGTGCCAGGACATGCGGACGAACTGGGGGCCGTAATGGCCGAAATCGGCAGGCCACCAGTCCTGCGAGGCGGTCATCAGCTTGCGCAGGTCGTTCTTCAGCTCCTCATAGTCGAGCTTGCTGAATTCCCGGCGGTAGTCGAAGGCCTGGTCCAGCGGGTCGGATTTGGACGAGTGCTGGTTCAGCAGATCGACGCGCAGCTGATTGGGCCACCAGTCGCGGCTCTGGGTGCCGCTGGTCCCGTGAGCGACCGGGCATTTTCCCGCGCCCGCTTCAGTCTTCGCATTCATGCTTCTCTCCAGTTCACGTTACGCCGGTTGCGCGGTTCTCTCGACAAGCAGATCGGTGCCCATGCATGCGATCCGATGTCGTGGCTTGTTAGACGAGTGAGGGTCGGACGCGCGGAACGCCGCTGAGAGCCTCTTAGCAAAGGAGCTTCATTATATTAATTCCGATTTTCTGATTGTAGCGATAAGCTGAGATTATGACGAACCTGACACTGAAGCAGCTGCGCTATTTCGAGGCGCTGACGCGTCACGGTCATTTCGGGCGCGCGGCAGAGAGCTGCGCCATCTCCCAGCCGGCTCTGTCCATGCAGATCAAGGCCTTCGAGGAAGAGCTCGGCGCCGAGCTCTTCGAGAGAGACAGGCGCCAGCTTCGGTTGACGAGCTTCGGCGAGGAGATCGCCCTGCGCAGCAAGGACATTCTGCGTTCGCTCGAGGAGCTGGAAGACTATGCGCGCAGCTCCCGCGGCGGGCTGGTCGAGAGGCTGCGCATCGGCGTGATACCGACGGTCGCGCCCTATCTGCTGCCGAGCCTCATCGGCGAGCTGAACCGTCTCTATGACGGCCTTGACCTGCATGTCAGGGAGACGCTGACGCCGAAGCTCGTTCAGGAACTGAATGAAGGTCGGCTCGACATGGCGATCGTCGCCTTGCCGGTATCGGAGCCTTCATTGACTGAAACCACCCTCTTCACGGAAAGCTTCGTCCTCGTCCGGCCGCGCGAGGACGAGGGCAAACCCGCTCCCAACCCCGAAGCGCTTCGCGAAATGCGTTTGCTGCTGCTGGAAGAAGGGCACTGCTTTCGCGAGCAGGCCCTCTCATTCTGCAACAAGAACCCGCGTGCGGTGCAGTCGCGCGATCTGCTGGATGCAAGCTCGCTGTCGACACTGGTGCAGATGGTCGATGCGGGTCTGGGGATCACCTTGCTTCCGGAAATGGCCGTGGCGGTCGAGACGCGCTCGGCTTCGGTATCCGTCACACGCTTCAAGCCACCTCAGCCATCACGCACGATCGGCATGGTCTGGCGCAAGACGAGCCCGCTATCCAAGCAGTTTTCGCAGATTTCCGAAGCTGTGCGCCTGTCGGCCGGGGCCGCTCAGTCATAGAGCCCGCAAACGCGGCATGCGAACACACAACGCGCCGTCATCCTAGCAAGCCGCGTTAGCGCGTTTTCGAGCGGAGTAGACACCGGTTCACGTGAAGAAAACGCGTTAAAACAAAAAGCTAGTTCTCGACGACGGCCGCACTGCGCGCGGCAGGCGCGTTCTCCGGCGTCCCGACGATCGGGAATTGCTGGCTGATCGCCGCTCCAACATGGATCTGTGGCTGCGACGGCGTCAGCCCGTCCCGCTTCTCCCATTCCGATACCAGCGCCTTCGCTTGTTCAAAGGCGGCGGACAGCGTCGGAGCCGTTCTCAGGGCCTGGTTGAAGAAGGCATCCCCGAAATAGGTCCAGTCGCGCTCATTCGAGCAGCCGAAGGAGTTTGTGGTCGCGGAGGAGGCCGTTATCACCACGGAATTCTCGTCTGCCAGTTCAGGCACGAAGACGCCGGAATAGCAGGCCGAGACGATGATGATCCGGTTCTTGATTCCGGCGATGTCGAGCATCGTCTGAAGCGTGAAGGGCGTAAGGGTGCGATCCACGACGGAGCCGAAATTCAGCGCGAAGCCGGCTTTGCTGCCATGCGATGTGAGCGCCAGAATCAGGATGTCGCGATCCTTGTCCATTCGCTGGCCGATGGCACGCAGTGCGACGGACATGTTCGAAATCGATGCCACCGGATCCAGTCGGGGAAAGGCCTTTCTGGGATTCACCAGGAGGATCGATCGATCCCGCGTGTTGAATCGCTGGTTGAGAACATCGAGCGAAGCCTTGATCTCGGTCTCGAACACAGTCTCGGTGTTGGAGCCGGCTATGCCGAGAACAAAGATGTTGTGCTCGGCGTCCCGTCTCGCGGCAAGACCACCGATCTTGCTCTCCATCAGGGCTGGCTGTGCCATCTCGATGGACGCTGCGGATTCCTCCCGCGCGGTCCAGTTGGCAGGCGGCTCGTTGCTCGCCGTTGCCGCGGAAATCAGCTCCCAGATATTCGCCGTTGTGCTGTTGAAATCCTTCCCGGCGAAAGTCGGCCAGGACGGAAGCAGCACAAGCACCATCAGGGTGCCGACCAGGACGCCGACGGAACGAAGGACTGGCCGCCGTGCCGTGCCGGGGTCCAGGCTGCGCAGGACGGTTGCGACCGCTCCGATCATCCATACGACGATCAAAATCATCACCGCGATCCAGAAAATCAGCGGCAACCATGATTCTGTGTCCGAGCCGTCCGGAAAAACCTGCGCCGCCGCCAGCACCAGCCCGGAGAGCGCGAGGCCGGACAGGATCGAGAGACCCAGCACGATGGCGACGGCCGCCGATCGTTGGCCAAACGGAGCAAACAGGCTGACAAGGGCGATGGTGACGACGGATCCAAGCAATGCCGAGTTCACGCCGTAGAGCTGAAACGAACTGCCCTCGCCGCCTAAGACACGCTCGAGCAGGACGCTGGCCCCGCTGGCCAGTAAGGCGAGAGCGATAACCGACGCAGGATGCGGCTCTCGCAATGCCGGCGGAAACCGACGCCACATAGCGGCGCGAATGACAGATGACAGGATCGGGAAGGACGGCATCGGGCAGCTCCGCTGGACGAGCCAAGAATACGCCGCACCACTTAAGGTTGCCGAGCCAAGTTCGATCAAATTGCCAGAACACGATCGCTCTCAAAGAAAAAGCCGGCCCAAAGGCCGGCTCCTTTCAAATCCCCGAAGACATCAGGCCTCAGCCCCGTCCGGCCATCTTGCTGCGGTCGCGCCTGCGGTCCGCCGCCGGCTGGTAGGCGATGCGCGAGTGGTAGGTGCAATAAGGCATGCCGGTCTGCGAACGGCCGCCGCAGAAGCGGAATTCCGGTGTCGTCGGATCACCCATCGGCCAGCGGCACATATATTCGCGCAGGTCCATGATGGTGACGCGTTCGGAGAACGGCACCACCACATCCTCGGAGAGGACGGTCTCCTGCTCGGCTTCAGCGTCCGCCTCGGCGGCGTATTGCGGAGCCAGCGCGGTGTTGCCGCGCGTCATGCCGGCATGACCGCCAGCCATCGGATGGCTCGGCGAGCGGGTTGGCGCCTTGCGCGGCGTACTGGCGCGCGGCGTGCTTGCCGCGGCGGGGTTCTTGGCCCGGCCGGACAGGCCGAGACGGTGGACCTTTCCGATCACGGCATTGCGCGTGACGCTGCCGAGCTCACCCGCGATCTGGCTGGCGCTCAGGCCGTCGCTCCAGAGCTTCTTGAGAAGCTCGACGCGTTCTTCCGTCCATGCTCCGGCTTCGTTCATCGGCTTCACCTATCGTCTCCGCCCAGCCCCTTGCGGGCCCGGACTAGGGTGGCTCATGACGGAATCCATGACCGGCAGCGTCCGTTGCTCAACGGAAGCTGTTACACCCGGAACTGACGGTACAGGGGACGCCGCACGAGATGTCGTATCTGACTGACGAGATCATACAAGATGGCGGGACTCGGCGACAAGAGTCAGCGAATCGGAAAACGGCTTTTCCCCAGGCCATTCGTGAATGTCTCGTCAAGTGAATCCATTCGGCAACGCTGACGTTGCGGCATGAATCCATTTGCGGCGCAATTGACAGCGCCCGACCGCTTTTGCATAGTCGGCCTTGTCGAGCCGCCCCTTTGGGCGGCGCTTATGTTTTTGACGGATCAGGGTCCTCCTGCGATGCGGATGACGGCGCGACGAGAGATCAAGAACTGGCTGCGACGATAACGTCGCCGTCGGGTCGCATGATGCTGGCAAGATGCCGGCTCGCGCCCAGATTGTCGTTCAAGCTCAGCGCCCTTCCGTTCTCATACGCCCCGTCGCGAGGACCGTCTCCATGTCATCCGCCGTTCCTGTTTCCACTGCCCCGTCCGTATTGTTGCCGACCTATGCCCGCGCCCCCGTCGCCTTCGAGCGTGGCGAAGGCGCCTGGGCGATCACCCGTGACGGCACG
Organism: Allobosea sp. OK403; assembly: GCF_900113835.1. Lineage (GTDB taxonomy): Bacteria > Pseudomonadota > Alphaproteobacteria > Rhizobiales > Beijerinckiaceae > Allobosea. The sequence continues at coordinate 162,763 of NZ_FOQV01000005.1, forward strand.
CGCTATCTCGATTTCGGCGCCGGCATCGCCGTCAATTCGCTCGGCCACGCCCATCCGCATCTGGTCAAGGCCCTGACCGAGCAGGCGGGCAAGATCTGGCACACCTCCAACCTCTACACGATGCCCGATGGCGAGAAACTGGCGCGCCGGCTCTGCGAGGCGACCTTCGCGGAGCGCGTCTTCTTCACCAATTCAGGCGCCGAGGCGAATGAGTGCGCCATCAAGATGGCGCGGAAGTACCATGCCGCGAAGGGCCACCCCGAGCGCTATCGCATCATCACCTTCGAGGGCGCCTTCCATGGCCGGACGCTGGCGACCATCGCCGCCGGCGGCCAGCAGAAATACATCGACGGTTTCGGCCCCAAGGTCGACGGCTTCGACCAGGTGCCGTTCGACGACGAAAAGGCGCTGAAGGCCGCGATCGGCCCGGAGACCGCAGCCTTGATGATCGAGCCGATCCAGGGCGAAGGCGGCCTGCGTTCAGTGCCGCCGCGCATGTTGCGGCAGTTGCGCGAGCTCTGCGACGAGCACGGGCTGATGCTGATCTTCGACGAGATCCAGACTGGCGTCGGCCGCACCGGCAAGTTCTTCTCCTATGAGCATGCCGCTGTGGCGCCCGACATCATGTCGATCGCCAAGGGCATCGGCGGCGGTTTCCCGATGGGCGCGTGCCTGGCGACCGAAGAGGCGGCCTCGGGCATGACGCTCGGCACGCATGGCACCACTTTTGGCGGCAACCCGCTCGCCATGGCGGTCGGCAACGCCGTGCTCGATGTCATTCTCGGCGATGGCTTCATCGAAAAGGTCGCGCAGACCAGCCTGCGGCTGCGCCAGTCGCTGGCCCAGCTCAAGGACCAGCATCCCGACGTGATCGAGGAGATTCGGGGCGAGGGGCTGATGCTCGGGCTGAAGCTCATTACACCGAACACCGATTTCGTCGCGGAAGCGCGGGCCGCCGGCCTGCTTGTCGTCGCCGCCGGCGACAATGTCGTGCGCCTGCTGCCGCCCTTGATCATCAGCGAGGCCGAGGTCTCCGAGGCGGTCTCGCGGCTCGACCAGGCTGCGCGCGGCGTCGAGGCCACGCTGAAGCGCCCCGCCGCCGAATAAGCCCCGCTCTTTCCATGACCCAAGACCTGCCATGACCCAAGACCTGCCATGACCCACGACGTGAAGGAAGCGCCCGTGACGCGCCATTTCCTCGACATCTCCGATTTCTCGACCAAGGAATTGCGCGCCATCCTGCGCGCCGGCGAAGAGATCAAGGCGCGCCGGCGCACCCCCGATGCAGCCGGAGATCGTTTGCTTGAAGGCAAGGTCATTGCCATGATCTTCGAGCAGCCCTCCCTACGCACCCGCGTCTCCTTCGATGTCGGCATCCGCGAACTCGGCGGCTCGCCGATGATGGTGACCGGCCAGGAGATCGAGCTCGGCGAGCGCGAGACTATCGCTGATACGGCCCGCGTGCTCTCGCGCTATGTCGACGCGATCATGATCCGCATGCTCGACCATGATTCCGTGGTCGAGATGTCGAAATACGCCACCGTGCCGGTGATCAACGGGCTGACCAAGCGCCAGCATCCCTGCCAGGTCATGGCCGACGTCATGACCTTCGAGGAGCGCAAGGGCCCGATCAAGGGCAAGCGCATCGCCTGGACCGGCGACACCAACAATGTCCTGACCTCCTGGGTCCATGCCGCCGGCCGGCTCGATTTCGAGTTGGCCATCGCCACGCCCGAGGAATTGGCGCCGCCACCGGCACTGCTCGACTGGGCACGCGACCAGGGCGCCAGGGTGAAGCTGACGACGCGGCCGGAAGCGGCGGTCGAGGGCGCCGATTGCGTCATCACCGATTGCTGGGTCTCGATGGGCGACGAGGAAGGCACGCGCCACAATCTGCTGCGGCCCTACCAGGTCGATGACCGCCTGCTCGACCGCGCCGAGAAGGATGCGATCTTCATGCATTGCCTGCCGGCGAGCCGCGGCGAGGAGGTCACCGATTCCGTGATGGACGGGCCGCAATCGGCCGTGTTCGACGAGGCCGAGAACCGGCTGCACGCGCAGAAGGGCATCCTGGCCTGGTGCTTCGGCGGAGTCTCCGCCTGATGGCGGCCGATGATCTGGGGGCCGGCGTCGCCGTGCTCGACGACCGGGTGGTGCCGTTCACCGTGCCCGATCTCGATGTGCGCGGCCGCGTTGTGCGGCTTGGCCCCTCGATCGACACCATTCTCGGCCGGCACGACTATCCCGAGCCGGTCTCGCGCGTGCTCGGCGAGGCGGCGGCGCTGACCGTGCTGCTTGGGACGGCATTGAAATTCGAGGGCCGCTTCCAGCTCCAGACCAAGAGCGACGGGCCGATCTCGATGATGGTCGTCGATTTCAACGCGCCCGACACCTATCGCGCCGTCGCGCATATCGACGAGGCCAAGCTGGAGCAGGCCGTGGCCTCGGGCAATCTGAGCACCGGCGACCTGCTCGGCGAAGGCCATCTCGCCATGACGGTCGACCAGGGCTCGCAGACCACGCGCTATCAGGGCGTTGTCGCTCTGAACCGGCAGAGTCTGGAAGAGGCGGCGCATCAGTATTTCCGCCAGTCGGAGCAGATTCCCAGCCGCATCCGGCTCGGCGTCGGCAGCGTCGTCACCGGCGCGGGCCGGGAATGGCGCGCCGGCGGATTGCTCGTGCAGTTCATGCCGCATTCGCCCGATCGGCTGCGCGCGGCGGATTTGCATCCCGGCGATGCGCCTGAAGGCCATGACATCCTGACCAACACCGATCCGGACGGCATCAGCGACGATTCCTGGGCCGAGGCGCGCTCATTGGTCGAGACGGTCGAGGACCATGAATTGCTCGACCCGATGCTGGAGAGCGAGCGCCTGCTCTACCGGCTGTTCCATGAGCGTGGTGCGCGCGTCTTCGAGCCGGTCGCAGTGCAGGAGGCCTGCCGCTGCTCACGCGAGCGCGTGCTCGGCATGCTGCGCGGCTTTTCAGCCGAGGACCGCAAGGCGATGGTCGCCGATGACGGCACGCTCGGCGTGACCTGCGAATTCTGCTCGCGGCGCTATACTTTTGAGGCATCGGAGGTCGAGGCGGGGCTGCTGCCGGTGGCGGAGTAAGGCGCTGGAACCGCGGGGAACCCCTCTCCTGTAAGGAGAGGGGTAGGGGTGAGGTGTAGGCCCTCGGACCAGTTGCGTGGAAACCTCACAGCGAAGCAGCGGTGAGGGCACTGCTACAGCGTCAAACGGCCTACCCCTCACCCTGCCCTCTCCCTCCGGGAGAGGGTTCCCCGCGCCCCTTCATTCAGCGCTACGCTCGATTACCCCCGGCATTCCGCCAGCAGCCTGCGCATGAAAGCCTCGCCGGCGGCGAACTGCTCCAGCGTGATGAACTCGTCGGGCTGATGGGCCTGGTCGATCGAGCCTGGGCCGCAGACGATGGTAGCTAAGCCGGCGCGCTGGAAATGGCCTGCCTCGGTGGCATAGGCGACCGCGATGGTGCTGTTGCGGCCGGCGAGCCGCATCACCAGCGTCTCGGCTTCCGATCCCGGATCAGGCGCGAGGCCTGGCACATCCGAGCTCATCACCGTCTCGATCGTCGCCGAGGGCGCGGTCTTGCGCATCCGGCCGAGAACCTCGTCCGAGAGGGTCTTGAAGCGCGCCGGCACATCCTCCGGATCCGAGCCTGGCAAGGTGCGCACCTCCCAGGACAGGTCGCAGCGATCGGCCAGGATGTTGCGGGCGATGCCGCCATGGAATTTTCCGACATGGACGGTGTCGTAGGGAGGGTCGAAGCGGCCGCTCGGGTCGAGCCTGCCTTCCCGCTCATCGGCCATCGCCACCAGCCCGGCCGCCAGTCGTGTACCGGCATGGACGGCGCTGGCGCCCAGATGCGGTTTCGACGAATGCGCCGCAACACCGGTGACCGTGGTGAAGAAGGTGCGGATGCCCTTATGCGCGTCGGCAAGGTCGAGCGAGGTCGGCTCGCCGACGATGACGGCGCGCGGGCGCGGCAAGTCCTTACCCATCCGCGCGATGCCGTCGACCACGCCGAGGCAAGTGACCTCCTCGTCATAGGAGAAGAACAGATGGATCGGTGTCTTGAGATCGGCGGCGAGGAAATCCGGAACCAGCGCCAACGCCAGCGCAATGAAGCCCTTCATGTCGACGGCGCCACGGCCATAGGCCCGGCCGCCCTCGACATGCAGCGTGAACGGATCGCGGCTCCAGGCCTGGCCCTCGACCGGCACGACATCGGTATGGCCCGACAGCAGGACGCCACCGCGATCCTGCGGGCCGATGGTGGCGAAGAGCGCCGCCTTGTCCCCGGTCGCATTGGGGATGCGTATGGAGGCAACGCCCCAGCCGGTGAGGTAGTCCTCGACGAAGGCGATCAGATCGAGATTGGATTTATGGCTGACCGTGTCGAAGGCGACGAGGCGGGCGAGCATGTCGAGCGGCGCGTAAAGCTGCCCGGTCGGCTGGGAGGAAGCAGTCAATGCAGAACCTTCTTCACATAGGGCGAATCGAGCGGAAAGAGCGGCACGACGACATCGAAGATCGCGCCGTCCTCGCCAAGCATGGCGTAAAAGCCGCTCATCGAGCCATCCGGCGTCGTCAAGGGGCAGCCGGAGGTATAGCTGAAGCTTTCACCCGGGCGCAGCACCGGCTGCTGGCCGATGACGCCGTCGCCGCGCACTTCATGAATCTCGCCACGGCCATCGGTGATGAACCAGTGCCGGGTCATCAATTGCACGGTCTGAAGCGACAGATTCACGATCTCGATCGAATAGGCCCAGAAATAGCGGCGCTGCTCATGTGAGGATTCCCCCTCCATGAATTTCGGCGCGGCGGTCACGCGCACGCCATGCGTCTCCGCTTGATACATCGTGACGGTTCCCTCGATGGCGCGGGCGCCGCGCGGCCCGATCGTGGCCGGCGGGCGAGGCCCCTGTTATGAACCGGGCGGCGGCGGCGTCAATCCTGACGCGGCCGAACCGGCAAGCGCAAGCCCGCAGCTACGCCCAAGGAGCGGTTCACAGCACCGGCAGCCAGGCCGGGCGATGCCGATCCAGGACCCAGCTGGCGCGTTCAAGCGCCGATTTGCCGCGTCGAGACGCCCAAAACAGCCCGGACACCCAAACAGCACTGTGGATGGCTGCGCCGGAAGCACGGAATGCGCTTTGCTTTCGCTGTAAGCTCTCGCCAAGCCCTTCATCGGACATCTGAGTATGAATTACGGAATTTGGCCCTCGCAGACCATTCGCTCGGCGATCGCGAACGGGACCATACGCGCGAGTTCTCCGATCCATGAGGATCTGATCCAGCCCGCGAGCCTCGATCTGCGGCTCGGCGCCACGGCGTTCAGGGTTCCGACCAGCTTCCTCCCGGGCAAGGGCAAAGCGGTCTCGGAGAGGCTGAAGGATCTCGCGACGCATGAGGTCGACCTGTCCAAGCCGCAGGTGCTCGAACGCAACTGCGTCCACATCATCCCGCTGCAGGAGCGCGTCTCGCTGGGAGCGGATACGAGCGCCCGCGCCAATCCCAAGAGTTCGTCCGGCCGCCTCGACATCTTCGTCCGCTTGATCGCCGATGGCGGCACGTCCTTCGACGAGATCCCGGCGGGCTATGACGGGCCGCTCTATGCGGAGGTCGTGCCGCGCTCGTTTCCGATCATCGCGCGCGCCGGCGACACGCTGAGCCAGTTGCGTTTCCGCCACCACGCCTCCGACGCAGTGCAGCCGGCGAACCGGTCGATTTCCGTTTCGATCGATCTGGAGGGCGCTGCAGCCGACGGGGTCATCGCGTACCGGGCCCGCAAGACCACCGGCCTGATCGACCTGCAAAAGGTCGCAGAATACGACCGGAACGATTTCTGGGAGCCGATCAAATGCCGCCCGGGCCGGCGCGAACTCGTCCTGGTCCCGGACGAGTTCTACATCATGGCCTCGCTCGAGGACATCGTCATCAACGAGAACGAGGCGGCCGAGATGGTCGCCTATGACACCGCGGTTGGAGAAGTGCGGGTGCATTATGCCGGCTTCCTGGACCCGTTCTTCGGCCGGGTCACCGATTCCTCCGGCAAGAGCAAGATCGTCCTCGAGATCCGGAGCCACGACGTTCCGTTCATGCTCGACCATGGCCAGAGGGTCGGCACGATCGTCTTCGAGAACATGATCGAGCGCCCCGACAAGCTCTATGGACAGTCGATAAAGTCGAACTATCAGGGTCAGGGGCTGAAGCTCGCGAAGCAGTTTTTCTAGAGCCGGATAATTTCAGATGGGATCATTGCGTGGTCCCATCTGAAATCCGAATGTGTCTCCCATCTAAGCGTGAGAGCAATTTCTCCACGCAAACCGGCTTCCGCTTCGCTCGAAAGCGCTCCATCAGCCGCCCGCGTGAATATCTCCGGCAGGCAGAGGCGCCGCATGGAGGGGACCAGGCAATCCCCTCACAGAAACCCGATCGAGATCCACGGGATGAAGGTGATCAGCAGCAGGCCCAGGAAGAGCCAGGCCAGGTAGATCCAGATGCGGCGCATGCCGGCGTCGGGCGGCACGTCACCGATGATGCAGGCGGCGTAGTAGCAAAGCCCGAAGGGCGGCGCGAACAGCCCCAGCCCCATCGCGAGGATGACGACCATGCTGTAATGCACCTCGTGGATGCCGAACTGCTTGGCGATCGGGAACAGCAGCGGCCCGAACAGCACGATCGCCGGAATGCCTTCCAGCACGCTGCCGAGCACGATGAAGGCGATCACCGAGATCAGCAGGAAGCCATTGGCGCCACCCGGCACGCCGGCCATGCGGGCCGCGAGTTCATGCGAGAAGCCCGATTGCGCCAAGGCCCAGGCCATGGCGCTGGCTGCGCCGACGATGAACAGGATCGCGCCCGAAAGCGAGGCCGTCTGCACCAGCATCGGCAAGGCATTCCGCCAGACCAAGCCGCCGCGATAGATCAGCAACCCCAATACGAGGCTGTAGGCGATGCCGATGGTCGAGACCTCTGTGGCCGTGGCGACGCCTTCGACCACGGCGCTGCGGATCAGGAAGGGCAGGATCAGCGCGGGAATCGCGATCCAGAGCGTCTTGGCCACGAGCGACATCGGCGCACGCTCGATCTTGACGCTGGCATCCTCCTCCTTGCCGGCGCGATAGCGCGCCACCAGCGCCAGCACGAAGGCCAGCACCAAGGCTGGCAGGATGCCGGCCGTGAACAGCGCCGCGATCGAGACGCCAGTGACCGAGGCGATCGCGATCAGCACGATCGAGGGCGGGATCGTCTCGCTCATCGCGCCGGAGGCTGCGAGCAGCGAGACCAGCTCGCCATCCTTCATGCCGCGCTTGCGCATCTCCGGAAACAGCACCGGGGCGATCGCCGCCATGTCGGCGGTCTTCGAGCCCGAGATGCCCGAGACCAGCAGCATCGCCCCCAGCATGACATAGGACATGCCGCCCCGGACATGGCCGAGCACCGAGGCCAGGAAGGCGACCATGACGCGCGCCATGCCGGTCGCCTCGACCAATTGACCGAGCAAGACGAAGAGCGGCACAGCGAGCAGGATCAGCGAGCTCATACCCTCGTCGATGCGCCCGACCACGACCAGCAGCGGCGTCCGCGTCGTGATCAACAGGAAGGCTGCCGTCGCCAGGCAGAAGGAAAAGGCGATCGGCACGCCCGCCATGACGGCAAGCCCGAGCAGCCCGACGAAGAAGATCAGCAGGTTCCAGTTGCCGAGCCCCTTCAGCGAGGGGCCGATGAGGTAAAGCGCACCGGCGATCAGCGCATACAGCGCCGCAACCGAGAGCACATCGCGCCAGGAATGCCGCGCCAGGCTCAGGAGCACGCTCGCCAGCGCGATCAGGCAGCCCACCGGAATGGCGGCGGCGCGGATGGTGCCGGGCCAGCCAAGTGCCGGCGTCTCAACGAAGGACTGGTCTTCCATATATTCCCAGGTCGGATGCAGGATCAGGGCGAGGAAGATCGCCACGCCCCCGGCGGCGAGCGTCGCCGCCCAGGCCTCGGCGCGCGGCGAGAGGAACGAGACGAAGAAGGTCAATCGCATATGCGAGGCGCGCTGGACGGCGATGGCGCTGCCCAGCATGGCGAGCCAGAGGAACAGGATTGAGGCTAATTCGTCCGACCAGATCAGCGGCTGGTGGAAGGTGCGGGCGAGAATGCCGAGGAACAGGATCACCACCTCGGCGACGACAACCGCTGCGGCAGGGATTTCGACGAGCAGGCGCAAGCCGCGCTCGATCCTCCCGATCAACCCGGAGCTGCGCCCCGGGTTGAGTGCGACCATGTCGGGATCGCCGATCGCCGCGCTCATGCCAGCGCCCCGACCACAGCCTCGAGCGCCTTCCAGTTATCCTCGCCGAACTTGCCGCGCCACTCCTTGTAGAAGCCGGCCGCGCTGAGGCCCTTGCGGAAAGCCTCCTTGTCGGCCGCCTCGAAGGTCAGTCCCTTGGCGATGAGCTGGTCCTTCAGCGTGGTGTTGAGCTTGGTCGTATCGTCGCGCTGCTCCAGCGCGGCGCGGTCGAGCTCGCGCTTGACGATCGCCTTCAGATCATCGGGCAGAGCGCTCATCGAGCGGCGATTGCCGAGGATGAAGAACGGATCCCAGATGTGGTTGGTCTCGGAAACGTATTTCTGGACCTCGTAGATCTTGCCGGCCTCGATGGTGACGAGCCCGTTTTCCTGGCCGTCGACGAGGCGGGTCTGCAGCGCCGTGTAGAGCTCGTTGAAGTTGATCGAGGTCGGGCTGGCGCCGAGCGATTTGAACAGCGAGGTGAAGATCGGCGAGACCGGCACGCGGATGCGATAGCCGGCGAGGTCTGCCGGCGTCTTGATCGGCTTGGCCGAGGAGGTGATCTGCCGGAAGGTGTTGTCGGCCGGTTTGGCGACGACGAGCGCGCCGGTCTTCTCGATTTGCGCCGCGATCAGCTTGCCGAGATCGCCATCCATCGCTTTCCAGACCTGGCCGTAATCGGCGAAGGCGAAGCCGACATTGGCGATGCCCGCGAGCGGTGCGACGGTGGAGAGCACCGAGCCGGCGATGTTGAGGAAATCAACGCCGCCGCTCCGGATCTGCGTCAGCAGATCGGTATCGGAGCCGAGCTGCGAGGCGGGGAAGAAACGGATCTCCATCCGGCCGCCGCTCGCCTCCTTGATGCGCAGCGCGGCCTCGCCCAGCCGGGTGTTGATCGGCTGCGTCAGGGATTGCCCGGTCGCGAGCTTGTACTCGAATTCGGCGGCGCGCGCCGGCCGGGTGCGGATGGCGACGAGCGGGATGGCGGCCGCACCAGCGAGGAGGCTGCGCCGGGTCAGCGTCGCGCCTAGCGACGATAGGGGCGCGGATGAAGGCTTCTGATGATCTGGCATGGACGGTCCTCCTGAATTTTGTCTCCGGCGTCGCTGATGCGCGTCGGTATCCTGTTCGTGTCTGGTTGCGCCTGGCCTGAAAGCCGTGTCCCGACTGAGCGCCGGTCGCGCCAGGCGGCGCGCATGGCGGCGCCGGCATCATCCCGCGGCGGGACATGCGCGTGTTCAGCTTGCGCGTGGTCAGCGATATTGGGGCTGTTCGAGCGGTCCTCTTCCTTGGGCGGTCCGACCTTTGGCCGGTATCCAGCGTTCCTGACGCCTCTCTGAACGGAGGCTTTCCCTTCTGGCGCCGACCTTGCGGCCGTCTCCAGCAGCGTCAGCCTAGATTGCTGGCCACTGCGCACAATTGAGTTATATTTCGCGTCCTTTTAGCTGACCTTAAAGGTTCGCGATGCAGATTCCGTTCCGCTCGATCATCGTCTTCCATGCGGTGGCGCGCGCCGGCAGCGTCTCGCGCGCCGCGGAGGAGCTGCGCGTCACGCCGTCTGCGGTCAGCCAGCAGATCCAGGCGCTGGAGCTGCATCTGGGAACGGCGCTGACCCTGAAGGTCGGCCGCAACATCACGCTCACCGAAGCCGGCGAGCGCTATTTCCAGATGGTCGGGCGCGAGATCGAGCATATCGCCGATGTGACGCAGCATGTGCGCGGCATCCGCTCGGCCACGACCCTGACGGTGCGGGCCGCGCCCAGCGTCTCCAGCAAATGGCTCCTGCCGCGCCTCCACAGCTTCGTCGACGCCAATCCGGATATCGAATTGCGGCTCGACGGCACCAATGAACCGACCGATTTCAGCAAGGAGAACGTCGATATCGAGATCAGGCATGGCGAAGGCGTTTGGCCCGGCCTGTTCATCGAGGGGCTCGGCAAGGAGCGCTTTTTCCCGCTCTGCTCGCCTTCGCTGTTGGCGCCAGCCAGCCTCACAGCCGCGGATCTGCCCGAGCAGCGCCTGATCCACTCCGTCAAATCGCAGATGCAATGGCCGCGCTGGTTTGCCGAGGCCGGCGTCGAGCCGGAGCGGCGCTGGCATCGCGTTCTCTTCGACCGCAGCCATATGGCGATCGATGCTGCCGCCAATGGCATGGGCATCGCGCTCGAAAGCGAATTGCTCGCCTGGCGCGAGCTTGCCGACGGCTCCCTGATCCGCCCGGTCCGCGATGCCCCCGAGATCATGGTCGCGACGCAATGGATCGTCTGCCCGCATAACCATCTGCGGCATCGCAAGACCCGCACCTTCCTCGACTGGCTCCGGGCCGAGCGGGAGCGTTCGCAGCTGCAGCACACTGAGGCCGCGACAGTTTAGCCGTTCTACATCGTTGGCGCAGATAATCTGAATTGCCCCGATGCTGGCTGCTCCCTAACCTCCAGGTCGTAGCAAGGCGGGGCATATTGACCTTTGGTCGCGACAACCCGCCGCTCGACAGGGAAACGCAATGACCAAAGAGGATGTCGCCTCAAGCCCGGCGACGGCCCTGGCGGCTGTCTGCGTCTCTCCCGGCCGAGCCTTCGCGACGCTTTTCCCAAAGACCGCTCCCGATCCGGCGTTGAGGCCGGCGCGGTTAAATCTGCTCTCCTAGAGCAATTTCCGATCCAGTTGGATCGCTCAATTGCTCTAGGCCTTTGTTTTAACGCGCTTTCTTCACGCGAGCCGGTATCCGCTTCGCTCGAAAACGCTCTGGAGGACACGTCATGAATCTGCATCGCATGCTGCTGGAGCGTCAGGCCGCGGGTAAGCCGGTCACCGTCGGGCTGATCGGAGCGGGCAAGTTCGGCCTGATGTTCATGTCGCAGGTCCGCTCGACCGACGGCATGCATCTCGTCGGTGTCGCCGATCTGAACACCACCCGCGCCCGCTCGCAGCTCAAGCTCGGCTGCTGGCCTGAACAGCAATATGCGGCGACCTCTGTCGACGACGCGCTCAAGAACGGCTCAACGATCGTGACCGACAATGCCGAGGCGCTGATCACGCATCCCGGCGTCGAGGTGATCATCGAGGCGACGGGCGACCCCGGCGCGGGCATCCGCTTCGCGCTCAAGGCGATCGAGCACGGCAAGCATATCATCATGGTCAATGTCGAGGCCGACGCCGTCGCCGGGCCGCTCCTGGCGCGCAAGGCGAAGCAGGCCGGCGTGGTCTATTCGCTCGCCTGGGGCGACCAGCCGGCCCTGATCGCCGACCATGTCGACTGGGCTCGCGCCGCCGGTTTCAAGGTGGTCTCCGCCGGCAAGGGCACGCGCTACCACCCGACCTACCACCAGTCGACGCCCGACACGGTCTGGGACATCCTCGACAAATACATGAAGATCAAGGATCGCAATTCGATCAATCCGAAGATGTTCAACTCCTTCGTCGACGGCACGAAGTCGGGCATCGAGATGACGGCGGTCTGCAACGCCACGGGGCTGCATTCGCAGGCCGACGGCCTGTCCTTCCCGCCGGCGACGCGCTTCGAACATGCCGAGATCTGCAAGCCCAAGGCGGATGGCGGCGTATTGGAGCGCAAAGGCGTCACCGAGGTGACGTCTTCGGTCTATCGCGACGGCAGCGACGTGCCGCACTCGCTGGTCATGGGCACCTATGTCGTCTTCGAGAGCGACAGCGCCTATAGCGAGGAGTGCTTCCGCGAATACAGCATGCTGCCCGACAAGACCGGCAAATACGCCTCGCTCTATCGCCCGATCCATATGATCGGCCTGGAACTCGGCATTTCGGTCGCCTCAGCCGCGCTGCGCAAGGAATCGACAGGCGCGCCGATCTGCTTCAACTCCGACGTCGTCGCCACCGCCAAGCGCAAGCTGACGCCCGGCGAGATGCTCGACGGCGAAGGCGGCTTCTGCGTCTGGGGCAAGCAGACCCCGGCCGATGCCTCGCTGAAGGAGGGCTATCTGCCGCTGGGCCTGGCTCACAACGTCAAGCTCAAGACCGAGATCGCCGAGGGCCAGCGGATCAAATGGGACGATGTCGTCTATGATCCCGACAGCCAGGCCGTGCGCGTCCGGCGCGAGATGGAGGCGGCTTTCCGCCAGCCCAACGCGGTGTGACAGCCAGAGCGAGGTGATTTTTCTCGGAACCGCGGCGTCATCCCGGGCAAGCGCAGCGCAGTCCCGGGATCCATCGTAGAGCGCTGTCGAACCCTATGATGGATCCCGGAGCTGCGCGGCTGCGCCGCTTGTCCGGGATGACGCGGAGGGTAGGACCGCGGACAGAGAGCGTACCGGCACCGTTTCCATCCCAATCCATTATGCTCTAAGCCCTGCGCAACGCCGGCCCTGTCGAGAGACAGGGCCGGGTCTGCATGTGATCAGCTGCTATGGTCGAACGCCGCGTCGATGATTTCGCAGCCCATCCGCACCAGGGCCTCGTCCGCATAGGCCGAGCGGTCCCATGTGCCGTCCGCGATGCTTTCGCGCGTCTTGAGCTCCTTGGCGAGCTTGCCCTTGGCGCGCTCGAGGATGGCCTGTGCCTCGCGCGGCGGAACGATCAGGACGCCGTCACCGTCGCCGAGCACGATATCGCCGGGATTGACGACGACACCGCCGCAGGAGATCGGCACGTTGATCTCGCCCGGCCCGTTGCGATGCGGGCCGCGAGGCGTGGCGCCGCGCGCATAGACGGGAAAATCCAGCTCGCGGATGGCGTCGACATCGCGCATCGCGCCATCGATCACGAGGCCGGCGAGGCCACGCTTGCGCGCCCAGAGCACCATGTTCTCGCCGGCAAGCGCCGTCGTCAGATCGCCGCCATCCTCGACGATCACGACATCGCCGGGTGCGGCCATGTCGAGCGCCTTGTGGACCAGGAGGTTGCAGCCCGGCCGGGCCCGCACCGTGAAGGCACAGCCCGCCATCAGCGCCCGGTTCCACGGCCGGATCGCGGCATCCAGGCAGAACAGCCGGTTCATCTCATCGGCGATGTTGGCGACCGGGATCACGGCCAGTGCTCGGACCAGGCCCGGATCGGGGCGGTTGATCCTTCGGAATATTCGGAAGCCGACATTGCTCATGGCGTGTACGTGTCCAGTTTCGACGGGGTATGAAGCGAAACGGCTGAGATCTCAGCCGAAACCATATAGCTCTGCGGGATTATCGACGAGGATGCGCCTCCGCACCGCCTCTGCGCCGGACCAGCCGTCGAGGAGATCGAGCAGGACGGCGTCATCCGGCTTGTGCCCGGCAGGCTCCGTGACATGCGGCCAGTCGCTGCCCCAGACGAGCCGCTCGGGCGCGAGAGCGACGAAGGCGCGCGCGATCCTGCTGGCGTCGGGGTAATCCGGCGCGCCGATCTGCGTATTGAGATAGGCGCCGGCGAGCTTGACCCAGGCCCGGCCAGCGGCGAGCAGATCGCCGATCACCGCGAAGGCTGCGTGCTCCGGCCCGAGCGACGGCGGCAGCCTCCCCATATGGTCGAAGACGATCGGGCATGGCAGGCGCTTGAGCAGCGCCGCATGCGCGACGATCTGGTCGCCCATCATGTGAAGCTGCACATGCCAGCCGAGATCGGCAATGCGCCGGGCCAAGGGCTCGATCATCGCGATGGTCGTGACGGTGTCGGCCGGGTTCCAGACGCTGAAGCGCAGACCGCGTACGCCGCCCGCGTCGAGCCGCTTCAGCTCGTCATCACCGACGCCGGGATCGAGCACGCCGATGCCGCGACCAGCCCCACCGAAGCGGTGCAAGGCGTCGAGCAGGCAAGCATGGTCCTGGCGATGGAATTTGGACTGCACGACCACCGCCCGCTGCGTACCGAGACGCCCCTGCAGCAGCCGATAATCGTCAAACGTCATGCCGGTCGGCTTCGCCATATCCGGGCTCGGAAAGCGCGGATCCAGGATATGGCAATGCGCGTCGCACGCGCCGGCCGGCACGGCGGAGCGAGGCGCCGCCATGCCTGCGGAGTTGGGGACCGGACCATCATCCGCCATCGGCGGCTCCTCCGCGTGATCGACGGCTTTCAGTCGATCTTGATGTTGCGGGATTTGACGGTGGCGGCCGTGCGGCCGATCTCGTCATCCAGGAAGCGCGCGAAGGCGTCTGGCTTGTTGCCGACCGGCTCGAGCCCGAGCTTTTCGAGCTTCGCCTTGATCTCCGGATTTGCGACCGCGGCGACGATTTCGCGCGAGAGGCGTTCGACGATGGCCGGCGGCGTGCCCTTCGGCGCGAAGAGCCCGTTCCATTCCTGCGTCTCGAAATCCTTGAGGCCGCTTTCGATCAGCGTGGGAACCTCGGGCAGCAATGGCGAGCGCTTCGGGGAGCCGATGGCGAGCGCCCGCACGGAGCCCGAGGTGACCTGGCCGAGCGTGGAGGCCGTATTGCCGAAATAGAGCGAGACGCGGTCGCCGATGACATCGTTGAGCGCCGGTGCTCCGCCGCGATAGGGCACATGCACGATGTTGAGACCCGCAGCGTGGTTCAGCGCCTCGCCGGCCAGATGAGAGGCCGATCCCACGCCGGCCGAGGCATAGCTCGCCTTCTCCGGGTTCTTGCGCGCGTAATCGAGCAGCTCCGCGACCGTCTTGTAGGGCGCCTTGGGACTGGCGACGAGGATATTGGGCGCGATCACGACGAGCGAGACCGGGATGAAATCCGCCTTGGGGTCGAAGGGCAATTTGCGCAGGGTCGGATTGGCGGCGAAGGCCGAGGCATCGAAGAGCAGCGTGTAGCCGTCGGCGGTAGCCTTGGCGACGAAATCGGCGCCGATCACGCCGCCGGCGCCCGGACGGTTCTCGATCACGATCTGCTGGCCGAGCGCCTGGCTCATCTGCTGGCCGACGATGCGGGCGGTGCTGTCCGCGCCGCCACCGGCCGCATAGGGCACGACCATCTTGATCGGCCTGTCCGGATATTGCGCGAGCACCGGCACTGGCGACAACGCAAGGAGTACAGCGGCGATACGGAGCAGCGTCTGATTCATTCTGGATGTCCTTGCTGGATCTGCATGTCTGGCACTATTGATGGGGTCGGATCAGCCGCTGCAGAGCACGCCGGCCTGCGCCAATTCCGCCAAGGCGTCCTCGCTCAGGCCGAGCCCGGCCAGGATCTCGCGGTTGTGCTCGCCCAGGCGCGGCGCCGGGCTGCGGATCGAGCCCGGCGTGCCCAGCAAGCGCGGAACGACATGGTGCATGGGCAACTGGCCCATCTCCGCATCGGGATAATCAGCCACGAGTTCGCGGGCGATCACATGCGGATCGGTCATGATCTGCGGCGTATCGTAGATCGGGCCGATCGTGACCTCGGCCTTCTCGAAGAAGGCGACGTTCTCGGCCTGGCTTCGCTGCGCGATGAAGGCGCCGATGATGGCGTCCAGCTCCTCGACATGGCGCAATCGGTCGGCGTTGGTGTGAAAGCGTGGGTCCTCGATCAAGTCCGGCCGGCCGATCGCGCGGAAGAGCCGCTCGGTCATCTTCTGGATCGAGCCGGACAGGCTGACATAGGCACCGTCGCTGCAGCGATAGGCATTGCGCGGGGCGGAATTGGTCGAGCGGCTGCCGGTGCGCGGCTTGACCTTGCCGGTCAGGCGGTAATTCGCGGCTTGCGGGCTCAGGATCGCAAAGAGCGGGTCGAGCAGCGGCAGGTCGACGACCTGCCCCTTGCCGCCATTGATCTCGACCTCACGCAAGGCGATCATCGCCGCCGAGACGCCATAGAGCCCGGCGATGCCGTCAGCGAGATACATCGGCGGCAGCACGGGCTCGCGATCGGCGAAGCCATTGATCGCGGCGAAGCCCGAGGCGCCCTCGATGACCGTGCCGAAGCCGGGGCGCTGCGCATAAGGCCCGTCCTGACCCCAGCCCGAGATGCGGATGATGACGAGGCTGGGGTTGATCGCGAGCAGCGCTTGCGGCGAGAGCCCCATCTTCTCCAGCACACCGGGCCGGAAGCTCTCGATCAGGATCTGGGCGCTTGGGACGAGGTCGCGGATCAGCGCGCAGGCGCGCGGGTCGCGCAGGTTGAGGCACAGGCTCTTCTTGTTGCGCGCATAGACCTTCCAATGCGTCTCGATGCCTTCGGTCTTCCAGGCTCGCAGCGTGTCGCCCTCGGGCGGCTCGACCTTGATCACCTCGGCGCCGAAATCGCCGAGCACCTGGGTCAGCACATTGCCGGCGAAGAGACGCGACAGATCGAGGATGCGGATACCGTCGAGGCTGCCTTTCGCGGCCGGCTCGTAATCGCGGCGATGAAGTTCGCTCATGTCTCAGATGTCCGGCTTGGTTTGCGCACGTTCGGCCGCATCGGCCAGGGCGACGATGGCGCGGGCGCGGATCAGGAAGGGCGCATCGATCATCTGGCCATCGACCAGATAGGCGCCGACGCCTTTGGCTTGCGCCTCCTCGGCTGCTGCCAGGATCGTCCGGGCGCGGGCGATCTCGGCCGCCATGGGCATGAAGCTCTCATTGGCGATCGCGATCTGGCTCGGATGGATGCAGCTCTTGCCGGCGAAGCCATGGCGCCGGGCCGCCGCGCACTCAGCGCGGTATCCGTCGGGGTCATTGACCCCGCCGAAGGCGCCGTCATAGGCCGCAACGCCGGCTTCAGCGGCGGCGAGGCGGACGGCAATGCGGATATGCGCCAGCGCCGCCTCGTCGCGCCGGTCGATGCCGGTCGGTTCGAGCAGATCGGCATAGCCGATCTGGAGCCCGGCGACGCGGGGATGGGCGGTTGCGAGTTCGGCCGCCCGGCGCAAGGCCTTCGGCGTCTCGATATTGACCAGCAGCCCGGTGGGCTGGGCACGACCTGCCGCGGCATCAAGCGTGTCGAGCAACTGGGCAGCTTCCCGCACCGTCTCGGCATCCTCGACCATCGGCAGATTGACGAGGTGCACGCTGGGCATGACCACCGCCGCCATATCCGCCTGGAAATGCCGGGTGCCCAGCGCATTGACGCGCACGACGACGGTCTTGCCGCGCGCGGCTTCGGGAGCGCGCAGGAACGCCGCGAGCTGGGCCCGGGCTTCGTCCTTGCGTTCCTCGGCGACGGCGTCCTCCAGATCGAAGGACAGCGAATCCGCTGCCGAGGCGGCTGCCTTGGCGAACAATTCCGGCCGCGAGCCGGGGACGAAGAGCTTGCTGCGCATCAGCATGGCGATGATCCCTTGTTCAAAGCGGGTCCCTTGTTCAAAGCGCTTCGGGGCCATTCTGGAAGATCATGATCGCCTCCGGCGGGATGCGGATCAGCACCTCGGGAGAGCTCGCCGCGCGGCTGGTTTGAACGCGAAGCCTGAAGCCTTGCCCGGTCATCTCGTGCTCATGGACCGAGCCGAGATAGGAACTGTGCGTGATCCGCGCCCCGAGCACATTCGCGCCGGGAGCATCGGTCAGTTCGATGCGCTCGGGCCGGACGGCCAGGACGAGCTTGCCGCTGACCGCGTCGGGGCAGGAATTGGCGACGAGCTGCGTGCCGTCGCCGAGCCGCAATTGTGCCTGCCCGGCGGAGCGGCCGACAAGCTCCGCCTCGATGAAGTTCGCCGAGCCGATGAAATCGGCGACGAAGGCGTTGGCCGGGCGCTCATAAATGTCGGTCGGCGTGCCCAGTTGCTGGATCTTGCCCATGCTCATCACCGCGATGCGATCGGACACCGCGAGCGCCTCTGACTGGTCGTGAGTGACGTAGATCGTCGTGACGCTGAGGCGCTCCTGCAATTCGCGCAGCCAGACGCGGGCCCGCTCACGCAATTTGGCGTCGAGATTGGACAAGGGCTCGTCCAGCAACAGCAGCCGCGGTCGGTAGACCAAGGCGCGTGCCAGCGCGACGCGCTGCTGCTGGCCGCCGGAGAGTTCGAAGGGATAGCGCTCGGCATATTTGCCCATCTCGACGAGATCGAGCCCTTCCTTGATGCGGCTGTCGCGCTCAGCGCGGCCGACCTTGCGCAGCTCCAGCGGGAAGGAGAGGTTCTGCGCCACCGTCTTGTGCGGCCAGAGCGCGTAGCTCTGGAAGACGAGGCCGATATTGCGCGCCTCCGGCGGCACGGCAATGCCCTTGGCGCCGTCGAAGAAGACCTTGTCGCCGATACGGATCGTGCCGGAGGTCGCTTCATTCAGGCCCGAGATCGCAAACAATGTCGTCGATTTGCCGCAGCCCGAAGGGCCGAGCAGCGTCAGGAACTCGCCGGAGGGGACGGTGAGCGAGATGTCGTCGACGGCGTTGACGTCGCCATAGGCGATGGTGAGACGGTCGAGAACGAGATCAGCCATAGATTTTGGCTCCCAGGACGCGGCGTGCGACGAGCACGAAGATGGCGGTGATGACGACCTGGATGGTCGCGAGAGCCGAGACGGGGCCGTTATCGCCCTGGGCCCAGAGCTGCAGCATGGTCGTACCGATGATCTCGGAGCCGGGCTGGAACAGGAAGACGGCCGTCACATACTCCTTGAAGAAGTGGATGAAGAGCAGCGCGAAGGTCGAGAACAGCGCCGGCTTGAGCAGCGGTGCGATGATCCGCGTCACCGTCGTCCACCAATCGGCGCCGGAGATGCGCGCGCCGCGGTCGAGCTCGTCGCCGATCTGGGCCAGCGCCGGCGCGATCGTGCCGAAGCCGACCGGAATGTAGCGCACCATGAAGGCGAGGATCAGGATCCAGATCGTGCCGCGGATCGCATCGAGCCCCGGCACCCAGATCACCGCATAGAAGAATCCAAGGCCGGCGATGATGCCGGGCAGCGAGCGCGGGAACAGCGCGATGTATTCGAGCGGGCGCGCGCCCTTGAACTCGGAACGGCGCGAGACCAGCGTGATGATCGCGACCAGGACGGTACCGATCACGCCTCCGATCAGCGAGATCAGCACCGAATTGCCGATCGAGCGCATATAGTTCGGTGTCTGGAAGATCAGGTCGAAATTCTTCGTCGTCAGCAGCGTCCAGAACGGCACGAGCGGGGTCAGGAAGCTGACGCTCGCACGCATCAGCGTGCCGGCGAAGACCAGGACGATCGTGAAGAAGACATAGGCGAACACCGCCGCGAAGACGATCCAGCGCCAGCGGCCGAGATCGAGCAGAGCGGGCCGGCTCGCCTTGCCGCGCACGGTAACGAAGCGGTTGCTGCCGACCATGAGGCGGCCCTGGAGCCAGACCAGGAAGGCGACGATCGCGAGCAGGATCAGCGCGGCGGCACCGACGATGCCGTAATCGGGCTGGACGGCGGCGTTGATGCCCTTGTCATAGAGGAAGCTGGTGATGGTCTCGATCTTGTTGGGAGCGCCGAACAAGAGCGGGATCGAGAGCATCTCGATCGCGACGACGAAGTTCAGCACGGTCGAATAGATCAGGGCCGGGCGCATCATCGGAACGGTCACGCTCCACAGCGCCCGGAACGGACCGGCTCCGACCGAACGCGCCGCCGCTTCGAGCTGCGCATCGGCCTTGCTGACGGCGCCCAGGCACATGAGATAGGCGAGCGGCGCCTGCGACAGCCCGGCGACGACGCCCATGCCGGAGAGGGAATAGAGATCCCACGGCGTCACGCCGGTCCAGCTCCGGACCGCCAGCGTGACGTAGCCCGAGGGGCCGTACATGGTGAGCCAGCCGAAGGCGATGACGAGATGGCTGACGAAGAGCGGCCAGACCAGGATCTCGCCGAGCCAGCCTTTGCCCGGCAGGTTGGTGCGCCCGATCACGACCGCGGCGAGCGCCCCGAAGACCTGGGCGAAGATGGTCGAGACAACCGCGAAGATCACCGTGTTGAGCGCGATCTCGCCGATGCCGGCCTCGGTGACCAGGCGGCCGAAATTGCCCGCGGTCAGCGTGGCCGAGGCGTCATAGAGCGGCCTGTTGAGGAAGGCTTGCATCGCGATCGGCGCGATCGGTCCGATGACGAGCAGCGTCGTCAGCGCGGCGACGCTCCAGAAGATCAGGCGCGAACGGTCGAAGCCCGTTCGCTCGAGGGCGGCATCCATGATGGGGCGAACCTTGTGATCGGCAACCTTGTGGTCGGCAACCTTGTGATCGGAGAGTGTGGCCGCAGCCGCCGGGGCGGCTGCGGC
The DNA here is from genome assembly GCF_900113835.1 of Allobosea sp. OK403. Lineage (GTDB taxonomy): Bacteria > Pseudomonadota > Alphaproteobacteria > Rhizobiales > Beijerinckiaceae > Allobosea. The sequence goes on from NZ_FOQV01000005.1 coordinate 183,111, forward strand.
TGCGGCGTGCGGACGGCCTCAGCGGCCCTGCATGGCGGCGTTCCATTTCTCGACGAAGGGCTTGGCTTGCTCGATCAGCGCCTTGTCGAAGCCGACGACGATCATGTTCTTCTCGCCGACCTTCTGGGCGATGCCCTGATAGGTGTAGCGGACCTCGCTCTCCGCCACGTCCTCGCGATAGGGCACGAGTCCGCCCTTGCCGAGCAGGGTCTGGCCCTTGTTGCTGAGCAGGAAATCGAGAAACAGCTTGGCGGAATTGATGTTGGCCGCCTGCTTTGGAATGCCCATGCCGCGCAGCATCACCGGCGTGCCGTCATCGGGGAAGGCGAAGCCGAGGATCTTGCCGCCCGGCTCGTCGAGGCGCGGGAAGATGGTGATGCCGGAGACCGCGATGCCGACGACATATTCGCCCGCCGCGATCTTCTCGTTCATCGGCCCGCCCGAGACCTCGCCGCGGATCATCGGCCCGATCGCGCGCAAGGCCGTCCAACCGGCATCGCCCTTCTCGTGCAAGGTCTGCCACCAGGCCGCAAGGCCGAAGGAATTGCGCGCCGCATCATAGGTGGTGATCCGGCCCTTATAGGTTCCGGGATCGGCTGCGGCCATCTTGGCGAGCGAGGCGAGGCCGGTTGGCCGCTGGCCCTCCTTCAGAAGGACCGTGTTGTAGGTCAGCACCAGCGGATCGGACGAGGCCACGAACACGCCGGGATAGGGCTTGCCGAAGGCGGGCACCTTCTCGGCCTCGGGGCTCCTGTAGTCGAGCATGCGCCCGTCCAGGCCATAGGCGGCCCAGCGGTCATTGGCGCCGGAGATCAGCAGATCGGCCGTGCGCGCGCCGCTGCCGGCTTCGGCCTCCCAGCGCGAATGCACGGTGCCCGAGCCGAGATCGAGCGTCTCGACCTTGATCCAGGGATAGACCTGGCGGAAGCCGTCGAGCACCGGCTTCCAGTTGTTGTTCGCCATGTTGGAATAGATGACGAGCCCGTTTTCCTTGCGCGATGCCTCGATCGTCGCGCCGTAATCGGCGGGATAATAGCTCGGCGTGGCGGGCGCCTGCGCCAGGCCGATGCCGGGCGAGGCCACTAGCGCGGCGGCAGCGAGCAAACTAGTCAGAAGGCCCTTGATCACGGTCGTTTCTCCCTGTGGTTTTCGCAAAGAACGCCGAGCGCTTCGCAAGCTCGTGGCTTGCCTGCGCGGCGGCGGCGATGGTCAGCGCCTTCAGGCGCTCTTGGTCTTGCGCGATCCGCTCACGCGGTCCCGAGATGTTGAGGGCGGCGACGACCCTGCCGTCCTGCGACAGGATCGGCGCCGCGATTCCGGCTGCGCCTTCGACGACGCCCTTGAGATTGACGAAGGCGCCGTCGCGCCTGGCGGCTTCGACATGCGCCCGCACGGTGGCCGCCGTCGCCTCATCGAGCCCGGCGAGATAGGCCTCGCGCTCGCCTTGGCTCATCCCCGCCAGCAGGACGATGCCGCTGGCGACCTCGTGCAGGGTGCGCGCATGCGAGATATCCCGGTCGTAGCGGATCTCGCGCAGGGGCAGGAGCTTGTTGAGGTAACGGATCTTGCCTTCGGTCAGGATGGCGATGAAGCCCGACTCGCGGGCAGCATCGACGGCTTCGCGCAGGACGGGTTCGACGACCCGCAGGATCGTGCCCCAGCCCTGCTGCCCGGGAGAAGGCTCGCCCGGCAGGCGGATGAGCACATAAAGCCCGTCGGGCTGCCGCAGGACATAGCCGGCCGAAACCAGCGAGCGCAGCAGCAGCAGCGCACTGCTCTTGGGCACCGCCATCGCCTGCGTGATCTCGGCAAGCGTCGCCGGCTCGTAGCGGCGCGCCAGCCATTCGATGAATTCGAGGATGCGCTCAGCGCCTCGCCCACTCATCTGTCGCCTCATCCCGTCGTTCAGTATTTTGAACGTGTTTTATTTTATGAATGAGCCATAGCGCCCGAGCGCCCGGGCTGTCAAACCGCGCAAGGTTGGAATCGCCTCGGTTGCCGGTGTGGAGCAGGACATCTTCGCGGCTTTTTAGTCCCGGTTATGGGAACGCGGATGATCGTGCTGAGCCCTGAGCGCGGCCCATGGCGGTGTCAAAGGCATGCATGGCAGCGAGTAACGCTCTAGACGAGACGTATCGTCTCGCATAGCGTTGGCACATGAGCTCCGCCACGATCACCGCTCCCCGCCGATCGGCGCAGTCCCATGAGGCCGTGCTTGCGGCCGCCGCCGACATCGCCGGCCGGCGCGGCTACGGCCATGCAGGGATCGAGGACATCGCCGCGCAGGCCGGCGTCGGCAAGCAGACGATCTATCGCTGGTGGCCCAACAAGGCCGCGCTCTTCATCGAGGTCTATGGCCGGCTCGTTCCCACCGGCCTTGGGGCCGAGAATGCGGGCAGCCTGGCCAGCGATCTGACGAGGCTCCTGCAGCGATTATCGGAGCTTTATGCGGACACGCCCGCCGGCAACATCCTCTCGGGGCTGATCGCCGAGGCCCAGGCGGATCCCGGTCTCGCCAGCCAGTTGCACGACGCCTATGTCGCGCCGCGCCGGGAGATTCTGCGCTCCATCCTGAAGCGAGCCGCTGTGCGCGGGGAAATCGCCTTTCCCGACAACGCGGACTTCATCATCGACCTGTTCTCGGGCGCCGTCTGGTTCCGAATCCTGCTCGGCACGCGCCGTCTGGACCCGGCATTCATACAACAGCTCGTCGACGCGCTGCTGCGCATGGTCCAGGGCGCTGAGCCTGCCATGGCGATGCCCGCGGACATCCTGGCGAAGGATTGATCAAGGAGGGTTTTTGCCATGGCGCGCATCGATCCACTCAATGTGGCCCACTACTGGCGGGACCACCGCCTGGATGGCCTGAGCCTGATGCGTGCCGACTTCCAGACCCAGCACTATGCCCCGCATCGCCACGAGGCTTTCGTCATTGCCGCGACCGAGTTCGGCGGCTCCGTCGTCAGGAGCAGGGGGCTCGTCGAGCAGGCTAACGCCTCAACCTTGCTGGCCTTCAACCCCGCCGAGCCGCATTCGGGCGGCATGGGAGCGAGCCGGAGATGGCGCTACCGCTCGCTTTATCTCGAGCAAGCCGCGATCGATGAGGTGGCGCGGGGGCTCGGCATCGATGCGGTGCCCTATTTCACCCGGAACCTGTTTGCCGATCTCGACCTCATCTCGCGCTTCCTCCTGTTGCACGGTGTGCTCCAGGATGGGCGCGACGTGCTCCAGGCCAATGAGCTGATGATCTCGACATTCGCGATGCTGTTCGCGCGCTATGGCAGCGGCGGCGGCCGCATCGAGCCCGCGCCCCGCGATCGCGTCAGGCTGAAGACGGCCCTCGAGATGATCCGGGCGCGGCTGAACGAGGCTCTGTCCCTGTCTGACCTCAGCCAGGTGCTGGCGCTGACCCAGTATCAGGTCATCAGCCTGTTCAAGCGGACGACGGGGCTGACGCCCCATGTCTATGTCACGCAGCTTCGCCTGGACGTGGCTTGCCGCCGCCTCGCCCAAGGCGCTGGCATCGCCGATGTCGCGGTCGATTGCGGTTTCTACGATCAGAGCGCCCTGACCAGGCACTTCAAGCGCTGCTACGGCCTGACCCCGCTGCAATTCGCCACTGCCGCCCGCAGCTGAATGGGCCGGGGAGCTATCGCCCCCGGCCCTTGAGCAATCAGCCTTCGCGACCGGCCGGAGCCAGGATCGGATCGGGCATCCCGCGGCTTTCGGAGGCTCCGCGCGGGCGGCCATGCAGCGCCAGGATGATCGCGGCACTGAACGCCACCGCCGCAGTCACATACCAGGCCGGCGACAGGCCGTTGCCGGTCCTGGCGATGAGCCAGGTCGCGATGAACGGCGCAAAACCGCCGAATATCGTGACGGCGAGATTGTAGGCGATCGAGGTGCCCGTCGAACGGATCTCCGCCGGGCATATTTCCGCGATCGCGGCCGGCGCGGTTCCGGTGAAGGCCGCGATCAGGGTCGCGAAGACGATCTGGAAGGCGAGCAGCGACCATAGCGTCGGCGACGCGCTGAGGAGCGCGAGCAAGGGATAGGTCAGAACCACGATGGCCAGCGCCGGACCGACCAGAAGCGGGCGGCGGCCGATGCGGTCCGACAAGGCGCCGAAGACCGGCGCCAGCACGAGCAGCACGACCAGGCTGACCGCATTGGCCAGGAAGGTCGTGCTCTGCGGCAGGTGAAGCTGGCGCACCGCATAGGTCGGCATGTAGATCAGGAAGAAATAGGTGCAGACGGTCCAGGTGATCGTGATGCCGAAGCCGGTGGCGATGCTGCGTTTATGGAAGCGCAGCGCCTCGCTCAGCGGCGAGCCGGGCAATTTGGCGGCGGCTTGCGTGAACTCCTCGGCTTCCTCGGTCTGCGCGCGGATATAGAAGCCGACGGGGCCGATCAGCAGGCCGAGCAGGAAGGGGATGCGCCAGCCCCAGCTCTCCAGCGCCTCCTGGGAGAGCAGGCCGGTGATGGCGGCGCCCAAGAGCGAGCCGAGCAGCAGGGCGCAGGCCTGGCTGGCCTGCTGCCAGCTCGCGAAGAAGCCGCGGCGACCGGGCGGTGCGTGCTCGACCAGGAAAGCCGTCGCGGCGCCGATTTCGCCCCCGGCCGAGAAGCCCTGGATCAGGCGCGCGAGCACGATGATGGCGGGAGCCCAGGCGCCGATGCTGGCATAGGTCGGCGCGAAACCGATCATAGCGGTGCCCAGCGCCATCAGCAGGATCGTCACCGACAGCGCGAATTTGCGCCCCCTGCTATCGGCCATGCTGCCGAGCACGATGGCGCCGACGGGCCGCATGAAGAAGCCGACGCCGAAGGTCGCGACCGTGAGAAGCAGTGACACCGTCTCGTCGCCAGTGGGAAAGAAAAGCCGCGAGATGATGATCGCGAAGAAGCCATAGACCGCGAAGTCATAGGTTTCGAGCATATTGCCGATCGTCGCCGCGATGATGGCGCGACGGGATTTGGCGCGCATGGTCGCCGATACCGGCCCGGACTGCCCGAGGCCTGCTTGCATCTGTTCTGCCGACATGAAGATCCCCTTGTTTTTGTGTTGCCTTAAGCTGTTTTTGTGTTGCCTTAGGCCTCGGCCCATTGCGTCGTGCGAGCGAGGAAGCGGGTCGCTTCCTCCAGCTGTTCCGCCGCGATCCATTCATCCGCCTGATGCGCTTGCTCGATCGAGCCCGGGCCGCAAACGACCGTCGGGATGCCCGCCGCCTGGAAGAAGCCGGCCTCGGTTCCAAAGGGCAGCTCCAGCAGCGGCAAGGCGCCGCCGAGCTCCTGCGCGATCGCGAGCGCCGGATTGTCCGCCTCCGGCCGCAGCGGCGGGATCGTCACGGTTTCCCGGATTTCAGGCGGCAGGCCCGGCGGCGCCGCGCGCGCGATGAACGCCTCGGTCGTGCTCCTCAATGCGGCGATGTCGGCGCTCGCAGCCGGCCTTATCTCCCAGAGGACCTCGCAGCGGCCCGGCACGATGTTGATGCCGGTCCCGCCGGAGATCTGACCGACATTGAACGTCGTCCGGTCGTCGCCCGCGGCGTCGTGAGCCCCGTGCCCGTCGAGAAGGCCGACGAACCGCGACGCGGCCGCGATGGCGCTCACTCCCTTGCCGGGATTGCCGGAATGCACGGCATGGCCGTGGAAAATCGTCCGGAAGCCGAGATAGCCGCGATGGCGATCGCCGATGCGCATGCCCGTGGGTTCGCCGACCACGACGAGGGCCGGCCTGGACAGGTTCGCGACGAGATCGGTGATGAGCCCCGGCACGCCGAAGCAGCCGATCTCCTCATCATAGCTCAAGGCCAGGTGAACCGGGCGCTTCAATCGCGCCTGCCCCCATTGCGGCGCGAAAGCCAGGCAGCAGGCGACGAAGCCCTTCATGTCGGTCGCGCCGCGCCCGTAGAAGCGGCCGTCGCGCGGCGTCAATTCGAAAGGGTTGCTGCTCCAGCTCTGGCCGTCGACTGGCACCGTATCGGTATGGGCGGAGAGCACGATCCCACCAGGCACATCCGGACCGAAGCTGGCGAGCAGATTGGCCTTGGCGCCGCCGGCATCATGCGTGAGCCGGATCCTGGCGCCGGCCGTTTCGAGCAGGGCCGCCGCCCAGCCCACGAGCTCCAGATTGGAGTTGCGGGAGGTCGTGTCGAAGGCGACGAGGCGATGGAGCAAAGCGGCGGGCGTCATCGGGTCGCTCATGCCGCCCGTGCCCTGGCCGATGTCAGGCGTTCCTGCGCGACATTGCGCGCCGCGGCTGCCGTCGGGATGCCCGCCTCGTCCGCCAGTTCGTAGATTCCCGACAAGGTCTCGCCGATGGCGCGGACGCGCCGCTCGGCCTCCGCCCGGTCGAGGCCGATCCGCTCCAGCGCGAGCTGGATCATCCCGCCGCCATTGATCACATAATCGGGCGCATAGAGGATGCCGCGCTCCCGCAGCATCGCATCGTGGCGAACCTCATCGGCGAGCTGGTTGTTGGCGGCGCCCGCGACCACCGAGACCTTGAGCTCCGGCAAGGTTATGTCGTTGATGACCGCGCCCAGCGCGCAAGGGGAAAAGACATCCGCTTCGACGGCATGGATCGCCTGCGGATCGGCCGGCCTGGCGCGAAAGACCCGGACCGCCTCCTGCACCAGCTCCTCGCGGACATCGCTCACGATGAGCTCGGCTCCCGCCTCGGCAAGCAGCCGGGAGAGATTCCAGCCGACATTGCCGAGCCCCTGCACGGCGACGCGGACGCCTTTGAGGTCGCTCCGGCCGAGGCGATGGCGAACGCTGGCTTCAATGCCGGTGAAGCAGCCGAGCGCGGTGCGTGGCGAGGGATCGCCGCTGCCGCCAAGGCTCTCGGGCAGGCCGAGGACATGGTCGGTGGCGGCGCCGATCTCGGCCATATCGGCGACGGTCGTGCCGAGGTCCTCGCCGGTGACGTAGCGCCCGCCCAGCCGCGCGACCGCCACGCCCACGGCCCGGAGCAAGGCCGGCGTCTTGTCGCGCCGCGGATCGGCCATCACGACCATCTTGCCGCCGCCGAACGGCACGCCCGCGACGGCGGCTTTCAGGCTCATGCCGCGCGAGAGGCGCAGGACATCGGTCAGGGCCTCGGTCTCGTCGGCATAGGCGCGGATGCGGCAGCCGCCGATCGCCGGCCCGAGCGCCGTGCTGTGGACCGCGATGATCGCGCGCAGGCCGCTCGCCGGATCGCAGACATGGACGATCTGCTCATGGCCGGAAAAGTCGATGGAACGGAACACCGTCATGCCTGGGGTCTCTCTTGAGCGGGGGAAGGATCGATCATGGCTTGGCTGAGGTTTCGCGCGCCGGGCCGAAGCCGATCATGCGCAATGGCAGGACCGCGATCGCGAAGCCGAGCAGAATCAAGGCGATGCCGACGAGGTGGAAAGCCCGGACGGGCTCGCCGAGCAGAAGGAAGGCGAGCGCCGACGAATAGACCGCCACCAGATGGAATGACGCGCCGGTCAGCGTCGGCCCGAGCGTCGCGACGCAATGGTTCCAGCACGCAGCCCCGACCAGCGAGGCGAATATGCCGATGAACAGCACCGAGGCGACGGCGTAAGGCTCGAACGGCAGCGACCGCCCCGACGCCTCCTCGCCGATCCAGAACGGCAGCAGCAGGACCATGGTCACGAGCGACATCACCGCCAGGAACGCCATGTCGGAGAGGGTCCTGGGCCGATAGCGCAGCAGGACGGAATAGAGCGCGTAGCCGGCGACCGCGAGCAGGACCAAGATTTCCCCGCCGCCGACCGAGAGCGAGGCCAGCGCCGCGATGTCGCCCTGGCCGATGATCCAGGCGACGCCGATGAAGGAGATCACGATGCCACTGATCGTCCGTAGGGACGGAACATCGCGCGCGATGATCCAGGCGAAGAGCGGGACCATCAAAGGCAAGGCGGAGTTGAGCATCGCGGCGGTGGCCGCCGGCGTGGTCTGCAACGCGACATAGTTGAGGATCGGGTAACCGGCGAAGCCGCTGATGCTGATGGCGGCGATGAGGCGCCAATGCGCCAGGATGTCCCGGCGCTTGGCGACGAGTTCGCGCCAGACGAAGGGCAGAATGCATAAGGACGCCACCACCCAGCGCCAGAAGGTCAGCCCGAAGGGCGGCAATTCGCCGGCATAGGCCCGGCCGATGAGCAGATTCCCCGCCCAGAACAGCGGCGGGAACGGCAGCAGCGCATAAGGCCTGCGCCAGAGATCGCCGATGCCCCGCGCGCTCACGATGCTGCTCCCTCGCAGGCGAAGCAGCCGCCGACGCGCTTCGTCGTCAGCGGCAGCCTATCGAGATCGCGATAGTGGAATCCGTGCGCCATGCCCTGCCAGCCGTTTTGAGCGTTCCGGGCAGGGTGATGCGAAAGGCGGCTGATGCTATTGGCGAAAATCGAGGGTTTTGGAAAAGAAACGCCGCCTCCTCATCGCCCCAGCGAACCGACGATGCCGCTTTGCCAGGCAATGCCCACACGAATCGAGATGGTGCATTGGCCCTTATTGGGAGATGACTCGTGCCGACGATCCCGCTATGGAGGTCAATGTCGGCGGCAGGCGCATTGCCCGCGAACCGGCATGCGGGCGTAGTTCAGTGGTAGAACGTCAGCTTCCCAAGCTGAATGTCGTCGGTTCGATCCCGATCGCCCGCTCCAAAATCCCTTTGATTTAAACGGGTTGCCCGCATTTGGCTTCGCTGGCCGTCAGAATCTGACGGGACAGGGTTAAATGATTTCGATGTGTTACCGCAGTCCAACCCTCGCGCGCGGCTAGTGCCCGCGCACGACCCGTCGCAGATGTATCATCAGTTGCTGGCAAGCGCGGCTTCGCACGCTGCAATGGCATCGTTGATCTCGTCGTTGATCCAGGGGGTAGAGCCCTTTCCCAACCATTTGCGCAGCCCGCTAAGCAACGACGGGTTGGCTATCGCATGGGCAGCCTGAAACGTGCCGTAACCACACTCACTCCGCTCCAGCTCGCGCAAGACAAGCGGGAGGGCTAAGACCGAATCGCGCTCTGCCAGCCCAAGAAGTGCCTCTGCACGAACGGACGCATCACAGTCCTGGGTCGCCTTCAAGAGCGCCTCTCGCACTGTGGGTGTGTCTATCTCCAGCCCGGCCAACAACAGGGTGGCCCAATCGCGGTTCGACGTATCTGCGTCGCTCGTATAGCCAATTAGCAAGCGCAGATTCTGCTCGGCAAACTCCGTCCCGGTAAGAGGCACCTCGCCGTTGGCGGCCTTGACGAGAAAGTCCGAAGCGGGGACGTAACCATCGTACATGCCCTCGACGTGAGCGGAACTTGCCACGTAGAGCTGGATTGCTTGCGCCGTCGCCTCGGCTCGCTTTTCCTGACCCGAGCGGACGCCGAGCACCATATGTTCGCGCTCGATCCGAAGGAGATATTCGACCGCTTGCGCAAGTGATCCGCCCGCACGAAAATCAGCTGCGACCTTGCGAAGGTAGTCATCGTATTCGTCGGCGAACGACTTCTCATGCCACTGCTCTCCGGCAGCGAGCAAACCGATTGGGTCCCAATTTCGCCAGCCGATTTCGCGCAGGCCTGGCAGCAGATCATCACTCACGGGCCTAGTCAGTTCTATCGTGTCGGTGAATGTCAGCGTCAGTGTTGCACGCTGCGAGCCCGGAATTGCTTTGAGAGCCAAATGCGCTATCCGGCCGGTCGATGGCATCAGCGTATCAAACATGATCGTCTCCCTGTCGAACTTAACGCCGGAGACCTCAAAATGCTCGCCGTCATTGGCATCGACGGCGGTGATCTTGAGCCCACCGCCCTCCACGACAATCTCGTATTCCGCACTGTTGTAATCGTCTTCGGATCGCCAGCGACCAAGGAGTGCGGTAGGAAACTGCAAGAAAATTACGTTGCTCATGCCAGTCTTATCCGCTGAGCGAGTTAAGGGCCGCTTTCGACCCATAGCGGACTAGCTCAAGAAAGGCATGGCTTCGCGAGGGCGATGCTCGGGCGGTCAAAAGCGATAACTTCAACAATGGTGTTAAGGCCGCCAATCAAGAAATGGCGAAGTCGATGCGCTTGAGATACCTGACCCATTATACCTAGATTTATTTCATTTAGGTATGGACTGCGATCAATCTCGCAGGCAAAAGCCGGCTGAACGCCCTCGTCGTGTCGTATACGCCAATAATAATATATCTCGCCCTCGTCTTGAGATCTAAAACTCGTGATATTGTTGAAAATGACCCATAGACTTGAATCACGACGAATCGAATATTAGATTATCAGCCTCCATCCCGTCGCGCTTCCGTATGATATGTTTATGATGTCGCCAATGTCCGATGGCGTATCGCCCCATGGGACTAGAGCATTTAATTCCACGATTGGCGAAAAACCCGACACTCGGTGTTCGCTGTCGTCATCCATGCGTACCCCACATGAGAAAGTCTTTTGGGGCGCGGGAGATAGCATGCTGGAAGCGCAATGTCTGTTTCCGACCCATAGCCGACATTAGCAATGACAGCCCCCAATCTCACTTGTGGCTGTTTTGTCGCTGTCCTATTGGGGAACGCGGGCACGTTAGATCAAAGGCTTAGCCCCGCTTCCCAAGCTGAATGTCGTCGGTTCGATCCCGATCGCCCGCTCCAACCCTCCCTCAGCGCTCATGACCTGCGTCACGGACGCCGCTTCCGGCCGCGGCTGCGCGGGGGTATGAGTTGGCCCATGACGCAAGCGCAGGACGATCCGCAGCAGGATACGGCTCCGCCGTCGCGCGCGGGCATCCTGCTGCTCGCCGGCGGCGCGCTCGGCCTGCTTTTGACCGGGCTGCTGCTGTGGTGGCGCGAAGGCGACCGGCTTTTTACCGACGGTCTCATCGCCGCCCTCGTCGCCTGCTTCTGAGCCCCATCCAAACGCCCTGAAACCGGATCGTCCGCCGTGCAACGCCGCCTCATCCTGCCCCTGATCGTCTTCCTTCTGGGGGCGCTCGCGCTCGCCGCAGCCGCGATCATCACCTTTTCGCCGACACGGCAGAATCAGACGGGAACGGCGAGCGTCGGCGGGCCGTTCTCGCTGACGACCCCGGACGGCAAGACGCTGACCGACAAGGAGCTGCGCGGCGCGCCCTTCCTGGTCTTCTTCGGCTTCACCCATTGCCCCGACATCTGCCCGACCAAGCTGTTCGAGATCTCGGAGATGCTGCGCGCCGCCGGTCCCAAGGGCGAGAAGCTGCGCGCGCTCTTCATCAGCGTCGATCCCGAACGCGACACGCCGGAGACCCTGAAGAGCTATCTCGGCAGCTTCGATCCGCGCATCGTCGGACTGACCGGCGACCAGGCGGCGATCGACGCGACGGTCAAGGCCTATCGCGCCTATGCCAAGAAGGTCCCGCTCAAGGATGGCGACTATACCATGGACCACACCGCGCTGGTCTATCTGATGGGCAAGGACGGCAGCTTCGTCGGCGCCTTCAACAGCGAGCGGCCGCCGGCGGAAGCTGCGGCGGAGTGGCTGCGGCATCTCTAGAGGCTGTTCTGAGCCAGGGGGCCGATAGGGAAGCCAACTGGCCCGCGGCGCAAGCTTCGATCACTCCAGGCGCCTCACGCCATCCCGGGCGACTGACGGACCATGCCGTTGCGTCATTATCCTGGAGAAGAAGCGGATCTTCCAGGGATGTCCGCCTCATAGGCGCGGAACTGTGAAGCCCGGCGCGGCGTTACCAGCACGGCATGAACCGCCGCTGGAGGCATCGATGGCCGATTCAAAACCGAATGTTAAACTGGCGCCTGAGGGACAAGCGGAGATGTCCTACAATGCGGCCATGACGCGGATTCAGGAGCTTGCCGGATCCGCCGAGAACACGGCCGAGCGCGACGAACTGGAAAGGCTTCGCGGCGAGGTTCAAGATTACGAGCGTAACCTCAGCCGAGCTGAGATGAAGCATTAGGGCGCTTTCGAGCGAAGCGGACACCGGTTCGCATGAAGCCGCGTTCAAGAGCGCGGCGTCGAAGGCCTCAGGCTGGCCGCCTGACAATCACCCTTCGACCCCATAGCTCATAACAGCCTCTAAGCCGGCAGCTTATGCATGAGTTCCAGCTGAGCCAGGTGCTCTTTGACATGGCCGCGAATCAACATCGCGATCGAGCGGTGGGTCTGATTCTTGCCGTTGGTCAGATAGACCTCCTGAATTTGCAGGAGCCGCTGGTGTCCCTCGACCTGCCCCTTCACATAGGCCTTGTCGAATTCCGGACCGGACGGCATCGCCTTCAGAATCTCGACCATGGCTTTCGCCTCGGCACTCAAGGGCGGAGGTGCGGTCTCCGACATGCCGGTGGCAGCCTTGACCACGGATGCCACGACGTCTTGCTCCGCCGCCTCGAACTGGGCAAATCGCCGGACATTCGCATCGACGGCCTTTGTGGCAGCCGCATGGCTTGCCTCCAGCGACATCGCGCTCGCTTCCAGGGTTTCCGCAGCATGCTTCTGTTCAGGTGAAATCCCGGCCGGTGCGCCTTGTCCGAATGCTGCCGAGGGGAGAGCGGAAACCATTGCTGCTTGCACAAATGTCCGACGGTCCATGAAACGCTCCCCAGATTGGCTAAAACTTAAAAGGGTTGAACGTCCGCTGGCGAGAAATGTTCATTTGCGCGCGAAGCCTGGCATCCGCGGGTTAGACGCGTCCAAACCGGCCTCGACTGGCGAGAGTGCCTGATTGTGACAGGTGCCGCCCCGGCCACCACTCGATCACGTCGCATTCGGACGATGCCGTCCAAATGCGAGAAACGTGATCGATTCTAAAAGCTTAGAGCATTGCTCACGCGAAAAACCGGTACCCACTTTTTCGCGCAATGCTCTGGGAGGGGACGGACCGGGGCGGCAAGGCTGCGCAAACGCGACGCCCGATCGGTTAGTCGCGGCAGAACCGGAACAGGTTCACAAGGCACGCCACATTCTGGATCGGACATCGCTCGAACCGGCCATGCCGAGCGCCGCGGTCGCACAGACTGCTGCCTCAAACGTGCCGCCATCGATGTAGCCTTTCGACATAAGGCTGCCTTCGACGATCGGGAGGATGCCGGGCGAAATTCCAGAACCGAATGTTGTCGAATATGCTGCTCGCCATGCTGACACTGATGATGAAGGCCGTCAGGCGCCGGCGTGCGCGGACCAGACGGCGGCGCAGGCCCTGACTGCGACGATCAGCGCGGCCGGCGCTGAAGCAGTGGGGAAACCGTATGGGGGCGACTTTGCCAGCCAGCGAGGTTTGAGATGAGACAGCCAACCATACGGGCCTTGGTCATCGCGCTCTGCCTCGGCAGCACTTGTGCGCTGGCGGCGTCCACGACCGAAACCATCGTGCTCATCCGCCACGGAGAAAAACCGCCGGAGGGCCTGGGGCAACTGGATTGTCGTGGCCGCAATCGCGCCATCCGGCTTCCAGCGGTCCTGGCTCGCGAGTTTGGCAAGCTCGATGCCATTTTCGCTTCTGATCCGAGCCATCGGAAGAAGGATAAGGGCGTCAAATACGACTACCTGCGACCGCTGGAAATCGTCGAACCCGTCTCCAAGGCCTCTGGCGTGCTGGTCGATACCCGCTTCGGCTACAAACAGGTATCGAAGCTGGAGACGGCGCTGGACGACCCCGCCTATCGCAACGCGACCGTCCTTGTCGCCTGGGAACACAAAAAGCTCGTGGAGTTGACCCGCAGCTTGCTCGGCAACAACAGCGGGGATCCCAAACAGGTGCCGGCTTGGGCCGGCGATGATTTCGACGGCATCAACATTGTGCGGATCATCCGCGAGAATGGGGTGACGAAAGCGACGTTCGAGCGTCGCCACGAAGGGTTGGACGGGCAATCGGAGACCTGCCCAAGCCCCTAGAGCCGGATGATTTCAGCTGGAATCACGGAGTGGTCCCAGCTGAAATCTGAATCCGTCTCTCATCAAAAGTGAGAGCAGGATCTAATGCAAAAAACCGGCTCCCACTTTTTCGCATCCTGCTCTAGGCCAATGTTCGACCCAGCTGGATCGCTCAATTGCCCTAGCCCCTTGTTTCGACGCGTTTCTTCACGCGAAGCTGTATCCACTTCGCTCTCAAGCGCTCCGACGCTCGCCCTTTCCCGCGTTTCCAACCCGGCCAGCGCTGCGTGGCGCAGGCGCGCTATTAACCGTCACCGAACCCGCCTGCTGAATTCCGTTGCGTCAGATCTGTGGAGAGCGCACGAGACGAAAGCTGCAGATCGCGTGCTACCGCCTTGCTTGCGAAGCCAGCTTTCTCGGCCAATCACAAGGTCGATCTCTGAGATTTCGACCTTCACCTTTCTGCCCTGACCACCGCATCTTTTTCTGGAGATACCCCAATGCGCGCTATCCTCGTGGCAACGCTCATCTGCATGAGCGCCTCAGCAGCCATGTCCCAGGTGACCGATCCCGACATGAACTGCGCCGACTATCTCAAGCTGGCAGCATCCGCCGGCCCCACGCCAAAGACAGGCGATGCGGCGACGGACAAGATGGCGGCCGAGGTCGACACGAAGATGAAATCCTACTGCACCGCCAATCCCAAGGCCAAGGCAATGGACGCTGCCGCGAAGGCGATGGGCGGCTGAGATTTTGCCGCACCGCATGCTCCTCGGAGTCTGAAACAAGAAAAGGCCCGGCCTCCTTTCGGAGGGCCGGGCCTTTGACTGCCGTCATCTCGACGCAAACGCCGCGGCTGATTCCGATCCCGCTGAAGCTCCCGGAGCCAGTGGGGGTGGCACGGCTCGCTCGGGCCCACCAGCGACAAACCACCGGCTTGAGCGAGACAACCTGACGGGTGGAGGCGCGCGCGCCGGACGGCTGCGCCGACGTCAGAGCGTGTTCGAGCGAAGTGGACGCCGGTTCGCGTGAAGAAGGCGCGCTAAAACAAAGAGCGGGAGTCATTGAACGAGCCATCTGGCAACGAGCCATCCAGCTCACACCCAAGAGTTGAGAGCTGGATGCGAAAACCGGCTCCCAGGTTGGCATCCGGCTCCGGCCGCAGCCAGGCACTCCCCGTGAAGACGGCGATGGCGCGCGATTTGCTCCTCATGCCCGGCGCGGCTTCTTAAGGCTCGGGTAACCATGATGCATCACTTTTGAGCGGATAGAGGCCACCCCCGGCACAGAGCCATCTTGGGAGTGAAGTCATGGACGCCTTTACGATGGTCATCATGGCCTGCGTGTCGGGGGAGCCGACATGCATGGCAACGCGAATCAGCGAGATGGGCTTCACCAGTGTCGAAGCCTGCGAAGCGCGGATCGACGAGATTACGCGCTCCATGACCCAACAACTCGCCACTCATCAGGAATTCAAAGGTCGCGAAGTGACCTATGACGTCTCCTGCCTGGACCGAGCGCAGCTGCGGCGAAAGCTCGGCGTCGCGCAGGCTGATACCTAGCAGCGGCGGCAGGGCGCGCGGCATGCCGGTTGATTCGCCGGTAACCGTCACCAATTTCATCGGGTGGGGGATAAAAGCTGGGATCAGCGTGGCCTTTCAGCGATGCATCATCCTTCACAGCCACAGGGCTGACTCCTCCGCGTCTCCGGTCAAGCTGAGGTTCTGGACGAAGATCACGCGTGAGAGGCTGAAGACACGCACGAAGGTCGCTTGCGGCTCCCACCAAGGCTCCACGACGGTGCCCCAGAAGTTCATGGCCACGTGCGGCATTCGCAGCAGCTTGGCCCGGACAAACAGCTCCTCCAGAGCCCGCTGCTGTTGTGCCGTGCCAAACAGCTGGAGATACAGACAGGGCGGCCTATACATCCCTCCGTCCGCCGTCTGGCCATAACCCATCGCCTCTTCACCAAACCGGCTGGCGAGGCGCAAGCGCTCGGAAATGGGCTTGAACTCGAGGCGGACCCGCATTTGCCTCAATGCACTTTGCTCGTCCGCGCCCAGTCTCCCCAAAAATCGGACCTTCATGTCCGCGGGGCGACCGGCGTCGCCCATGTCACACCCAGTGTCCATGGCGTCTATGCCGACGAAGCTCTTTGTCGCAAGGTTCTCGCGGGAGAACTCGTCCCATAGGTCCGCGGTCCACTCCTTGGGCAGGGAGGGAGGCGGCGTGTCCTTCTTGCTCCAGAAACCCAAGGCGCCCCCCAACAGCGAGCTCCGCATGCACTATGGAAGTCATTTTGTGACCGCCCCGTACGAACCGCACAAGACGTTCAGCCACTTCCCGAGTGGTTATGGCGAAAGCTCGGTGTCGCGCAGGCCGATACTAGCCACGGTCGCGGAGCATGCTGCCGACTGATTCGTCGGAACCGTCGCCAATCCTGATCGGTCGGGGGTAAAGACGGGGATAGTCCCGGTTGAACCGGGCTAATCCCGCCGCGTTCCAGCTATTCAGCTTGGAGAAGAGATGGTGGAGCCAGGCGGAATCGAACCGCCGACCTCTTGAATGCCATTCAAGCGCTCTCCCAACTGAGCTATGGCCCCACGCTAGCCGGCTGATTTGGGGGTCAGCCGGGATATTTCCGGGCGGTCATTCCTCACCTTTGCGGTGATCGACCGTCCCGTCCTTGTCGCCGCTGCGAGCGACGAAGCGCTCTATAGGCAGGAGTGCCGGAAGACTCAAGCGCAGAATGTCGCGCAATCGTCATTTCTTCACAGCCCCGCCCAGAGGGCGGAATCCTCAGACGTCCTCGTCGCCCTCGATGTCGCCATCGATCAGGTCGGCGACGTCGTCATCACCTTCCTCGTCTTCCTCGAGGAAGGTGTCGTCCTCGGGGGCGATGTCGTCGTCCTCGACTTCGATATCGTCCTCGCTGGTGACGACGGCTTCCTTCTCGGTGGCTTCCGCATCGGCCTCGTCGAGCGAAACGAGTTCGACTGCGCCGTCGGCGACCTCGATCTCATCCTCGTCATCGGCGGGCTTGGCGGCAACGGCTGCCGCCTTCGCCTGGGGCTCGAACATCGAACGCGGGAAGGCCTGCCCGGTATAGGGCGAGACGATCGGATCCTTGTTCAGGTCGTAGAATTTGCGGCCCGTCGTCGGGCAAACGCGCTTAGTGCCAAGTTCCGGTTTCGCCACTGCGTCGGACCTTCAATCATTCATGTTCTGAAAAGCAGGCGCGTCCGTTAGTCGGGGCAGACGCCCCTGTCAAATGTTGATTTCGCCCCGGGGCGCGCGTGACGCCTGGCTAAGGGTCATGCTAGGCAGCCCGCGCTTCCCTCAGACCAGCCGGCAGAGACCAAAGTGGCCCACGCGCAGCCCCCGATCCCCGTCACCGCACGCAGCAGGGGCCCACTTGCGGGACGCGTGCGCGTGCCTGGCGACAAGTCGATCTCGCATCGCTCGCTCATCTTCGGCCTGCTCGCCATCGGCGAGACGACGATCAGCGGCCTGCTCGAGGGCGAGGACGTGATGCGCACGGCCGATGCTGCGCGCGCGCTCGGCGCGATTGTCCATCATGACAGGCCGGGCAGCTGGCGCGTCCGCGGCGTCGGCGTCGGTGGCTTGCGCGAACCCGGCGGCGTGCTCGATTTCGGCAATGCCGGCACCGGCTCGCGCTTGATGATGGGCGTCTGCGGCGCCCACCCGATCACCACGGTTTTCGACGGCGATGCCTCGCTGCGCAAGCGCCCGATGCGGCGCATCCTCGACCCGCTCGAATTGATGGGCACGACGATCGTCGCGCAGGAGGAGGGCGGGCGCGTGCCGCTGACCCTGCGCGGGCCGAAGGAGGCTGTGCCGATCACCTATCGCACGCCGGTCGCCTCGGCGCAGATCAAGTCCGCCGTGCTGCTGGCGGGCCTGGCCGCTCCCGGCGAGACGACCGTGATCGAAACGGAGGCGACGCGCGACCATACCGAGACAATGCTGAGGCATTTCGGCGCGGACGTCTCGGTTTCGCCGGATGGCGCTCATGGACGGCGCATCGTGCTCAAGGGCCAGCCCGAATTGCAGGCCGCGCCGATCGTTGTACCTGCAGACCCGTCCTCGGCGGCCTTTCCGCTGGTCGCGGCGCTGATCGTGCCGGGCTCGGATATCCTGATCGAGAGCGTGATGACCAATCCGCTGCGCAGCGGGCTTTTGACCACTTTGCGCGAGATGGGCGCGGATATCAGCGTCGAGAGCGAGGCGAATGAGGGTGGCGAGGCGGTCGCGACGCTGCGCGTGCGCGCCGGCGCCCTGAAGGGCGTCACGGTTCCGCCCGAGCGCGCGCCCTCGATGATCGACGAATATCCGGTGCTGGCGGTCGCGGCCTCCTTCGCCACGGGCACGACGCGGATGCGCGGCCTGCAGGAGCTGCGCGTCAAGGAATCCGATCGCCTGGCCGCCGTCGAGGCCGGGCTGAAGGCCGCCGGCGTCACCTGCGCGATCGAAGGCGATGATCTCGTCGTCGAGGGGCGTGGCGGCGGCGTCGCTGGCGGAGGCCTGGTCGCGACCCATCTCGACCACCGCATCGCCATGAGCTTCCTGGTGATGGGGCTGGCGACGCGGAAACCGATGACGGTCGATGACGGCACGATGATCGCGACGAGCTTTCCGAGCTTCATCGCCCTGATGAATGGGCTTGGAGGTGACATCGCATGAGCTCGAACGACGGGCGGAAGCGGCTTGTCATCGCGGTCGACGGTCCGGCCGCCTCTGGCAAAGGCACGCTGGCACGCCGGCTCGCCGCGCATTACGGCCTGCCCTATCTCGATACCGGACTGCTCTACCGCATGGTCGCCAGGGCCGTGCTCGATGCGGGCCACGACATCCAGGACGCGGATGCCGCCGCGGCGATCGTCGCGAGCTTCGATGAAGCGGCCTTTCCCGATGACAGCCTGCGCGGGCGCGAGATCGGCGAGGCAGCCTCCGTTGTCGCGGCGATGCCGGCCGTGCGCAGCGGGTTGATCGCGCGCCAGCGCCGCTTCGCCGGGCAACCCGGCGGCGCGGTGCTGGACGGGCGCGATATCGGCACGGTGATCTGCCCGGAGGCGGGCGCGAAACTCTTCGTCACCGCCACGCCTGAAGTGCGCGCCGCCCGCCGCCATCGCGAGCTGACGGGACGCGGCGAGCCTGCCACTTTCGAAGGCATCCTGGCCGATATCCGCCGGCGCGACGCGCGCGATTCCGGCCGCAGCGACGCTCCCCTCAAGCTGGCGGAGGACGCCGTCCTGCTCGACACCTCGGCCCTGACCATCGAGGAAGCGGCCGGGGCCGCGATCGGCATTGTTGATGCCCGTCGCGCTGGCGTCGAGAGCCCTCCAGGTTCTGCTGGAGGCTCTTAGCTTTTCCAGGCGATCCGCCCGCCAATCCAAGTCACGAGAATGCGATAATAAGCGACTGAGCCTGCCCAGCTTTCGGCCTTGGCGGGAGTTGATACGAAGCGCACACTGCCGTCACGATAGGATGACGGAGGTGGCGATGCGGCGTTGGCTGTTCGGTCTCTTGAGTCTCACGGCGGCGGGTCTGTTGACCGGTACGGCGCCCAAGGCGCAGCAACCCGCCGCACCGACTGAGGAGGTCGATGTCGCGCTCGTCCTGGCGCTCGACGTGTCCTATTCGATGGATATCGACGAGCTCGCCTTGCAGCGAAACGGCTATATCGAGGCCTTCCGCTCCAAGGAGCTGCATAACGCCATCGCCAAGGGGGCGATCGGCAAGATCGCCGTGACCTATTTCGAATGGGCCGGCACCGACTTCCAGCACATCGTCAAGTCCTGGACGATCATCGACACGCCGCAATCGGCGCTGGCCTTCGCCGAGGAGCTGGGCGAGGCGCCGACGCGGCGCGGCCGGCGCACCTCGATCTCAGGGGCGATCGACCTCGGCATGGCGCTTCTGGAAAAGTCCAACGTTACGGCGATGCGCCGGGTCATCGACATCTCCGGCGACGGCGCCAACAATGACGGGCGCCCTGTCACCGGCGCACGCGATGAAGCCGCCGCCAAGGGCATCAACATCAACGGCCTGCCGATCATGCTGAAGCAGGGGGGCTATTTCGATATCGAAAACCTCGACGTCTACTACAAGGACTGCGTGGTCACCGGCATCGGCGCCTTCGTGATCCCGATTCGTGAGCGCCATCAATTCGTCGATGCGACGCGGACCAAGCTGGTGCGCGAGATCGCCGAGATGCCGCGTGATGGCGAGGCGCTCGTCCAGAAGGCGCAGTCGACGGGCCAGAACCCGAACTGCCTGGCAGGCGAGCGGCAATGGCGCGACCGAATGGGGAATTGAACAGCGACACGCGGGAATTCTACTCCGTCGTCGTGGTCGGACTTGCGTCATGGTCGGGCTTGTCCCGACCATCCACGTCTTCGCTGATCCAGGCTTGTGTTCAAGACATGGATACTCGCCACAAGGGCGAGCATGACGGCAGAGCCTCAAGTCCCGCGCGGCTTCGCCCTTGTCGTCGGCGGAGCGGCGGCCGGATCATCCGGCCAGGGATGGCGCGGATAGCGGCCCTTCATCTCGGACTTCACCGCTGACCATGAGCCGCGCCAGAAGCCAGGCAAGTCTCGGGTGATCTGGATGGGCTTGTGCCCCGGCGAGAGCAATTCCAGCACCAGCGGCACGCGCCCGCCGGCCAGCGCCGGGTGGACGGCGAGCCCGAAGAGCTCCTGCACCCGCACCGAGATCGTCGGGCCGGCCTCGGCGGCATAGTCGACCGCGAGGTTGGAACCCGTCGGCGCGACGAAATGTGTCGGAGCCTCGGCATCGAGCCGGCGTTTCAGATCCCAGGGCAAAAGCTCGGTCAGCGCCGCGTCGAGATCGGAGGCCTGGATCGCCGCAAGCGATGAGCGCCCCAGAAGATGCGGCGCGAGCCAAGTCGCGACATCGAGCCCCAGGCCCTCATCCGTCAGGTCGGGCCAGGGATTGTCGCCGCCCGAGGCCATCATCGCCGTGCGCAGGAAAGCGACGCGCTCGCGCAATTGCACTTGCGCCTTTGTCCAGGGCAGGAGCCCGATGCCGAGCGCTGCGATGCCCCCGGCCAGCGCCGTGGCGTTGTCCAGTGACGCGTCGACCGGCAAGGGCCGTTCGGCCAGCAGCAGCGCGCCATAGCGCCTGACGGCGCGGACACGCAGCGCGCGCGCGGCCCGCTCGAACGTGACCTCGCTGCGCTCCTCGATCGTGAAAGGCGCGAGCCCCTCGCCCGCGAGCCAGAGGATCTCCGCCTCCGTGATCGCCACAGCCGCCATGATACGCGCCTGCTGGGCGGCCCCGGTCACCTCCGCCACCACGAGCCAGGGCTCGCGCGCCAGCCGCTGGGAGGGCTCCAGCGCCGCGCCGCGGCCATTGGCGAGCAGGTACTGGCCGGAGCCCGCGCTGCGTGCTCTGGCGATGCGGTCAGGATAGGCCAGCGCCAGCAGAAGGCCCGGCGACAGTGCCAGCTCTCGCCGCTTCGGTTTCGCTTTCTCCGCGTCGCGCGCCCAGCCTTCGGCCAGCCGGCGCATATCCGCAGCGCGGCCGCCGCGCTCGCGACCGAGACGCTCCAGGCGCTCGGCCAGATCGATCGCATCGCCGCCCAACCCACGCTCGACCAGCAGCGCGGCGAGCTCGGCGGCCGAGCTCGCCTGGCCGAAGCCCGCGGCTGCCACGACCATGCGCGCCAGCCGGGGCGGCAGGGGCAGCGCCTGGAGCGCCTTGCCCTCGGGCGTGATGCGGCCATCGCCGTCGAGCGCGTGCAGCGTCGTCAGCAGGGCGCGCGCCTCCTTCAGGGCCGGTGCGGGCGGCGTATCGAGGAAGGCGAGGCTCGTCGGGTCGGTCACCCCCCAGGCGGCGCAATCGAGCAGCAGGGGGGCAAGGTCGGCGGAGAGGATTTCGGGCCGTGCGAAGGCCTCCAGCGCGCCGGTGCCGGCCTCCTCCCAGAGCCGGTAGCAGATGCCGGGCTCGGTGCGCCCGGCGCGGCCGCGACGCTGGTCTGCCGCCGCGCGGCTGACGCGGCGCGTCTCCAATCGGGTCACGCCGATATCGGGCTCGTAGACCGGCACGCGGGCAAGGCCTGAATCGATCACCACGCGCACGCCCTCGATCGTCAGCGAGGTCTCGGCGATGGCGGTCGCCAATACGACCTTGCGGTGGCCCTTGGGCGCAGGCAGCACGGCGCGGTCCTGCTCGGCCTGGTCGAGCGCGCCATAGAGCGGCGTGATCTCGACGGAAGCCTCGCGGATGCGCTCGCGCAGGCGCTCCTCGACACGACGGATCTCGCCCTGCCCGGGCAGGAAGACGAGCAGCGAGCCCGCCTGCTCGTTCAGTGCCAGAAGCACGGCTTCCGTGACCTGGTCCTCGATGCGCTTCAGCGGATCGCGGCCGCGATAGCGCGTCTCGACCGGAAAGGCCCGCCCCTGGCTCTCGATCACCGGTGCTTCGCCGAGCAGTCGCGCGACGCGGGCGCCGTCGAGCGTCGCCGACATCACTAGGATGCGCAGATCCTCGCGCAGGCCCGCCTGCGCATCGAGCGCCAGCGCCAGGCCGAAATCGGCATCGAGCGAGCGTTCGTGGAACTCGTCGAAGAGCACGGCCGCTACGCCGTCGAGCCCGGGATCGTCGAGGATCATCCGGGCGAAGACGCCCTCGGTGACGACCTCGATGCGGGTTTTCGGGCCGATCCTGGAGCCGAGCCGGACGCGCAGGCCGACCGTCTCGCCAACGCGCTCGCCCAGCGTCTGCGCCATGCGGTTGGCGGCCCCGCGCGCTGCGAGCCGGCGCGGCTCCAGCAGGATCAGCTTGCCGCCCTTCGCCCAGGGCTCGTCGAGCAAGGCGAGCGGCACGCGCGTGGTCTTGCCCGCGCCGGGCGGCGCGACGAGGACGGCGTTGGATCGCGCCCGCAGCGAGGCTGCGAGCTCGTCCAAGACGGTATCGATGGGGAGCTTCGTGTCGAAGGCGCGCATGACGCCTCGCCTGTGGCGCGCCGAGACGGGAAGCGCAAGCCTCTGAGCGGAATGCGGCGCCCGAGTTTCCAGCAAGGCCTGGTGCTCAATCGGGGTTGCATGCAGCAGGAAGGGATTGCCCAGGGCCGGCGGGATTTGGCAGGATCGCACCATCAGCCTGGCGCCACGTGCGTCCCATCTTCCGAGAGATCAGATGCAAGAAATCAGATGTATGTGAGCCTCATTCGTCGCGGCTTCATGTGGTTCATCGGCGCGCTGGCGCTGGGCGGCTCGTCCCGTGCCGGCGAACCGAAGCCCATTCCCGCGACGCCCCAACCCTCCGTCATGCCGCGCCATGTCCTGTGTTTTCTCGGCCGCGCGCATGATCTGGCGCGGTTGTCCGAAGCCGCCCGCAACGTGATCGGCACTGGGCCCAAGGGCTTCAGCATCGACACGGATTATTCCCAGGATGAGGCGGATGACCGGATGGAGCGGTCATTTGCGGTGTGCTGGGACCGCGTGCAGCCCAATGCCTGGACGGCCTCGGACGAGCGGGCCGTCGCGGAGCATGGCTCGGTGCTTTATGTGATGGGGCCGCAAATGACGGCCGAGACGGCCGTCGAGACCTCCGCCACCGCCTTGCTGTTGGTGCAACGGCTCATCCAGGCCGGAGCGGTGGCCGTCAAAGGGGAAAGCGCCGGGATCGCGCATGGGCTGGCGCGCTGGCAGGAGCTGGCGGCGCAGGCGCAAATGGCACGCGAAGCCGGCGACAAGCTGGCGCTCGGCCGGATCTGCCGCCTGGCCTTCGCGAAACGCCCGCTGGAGGCCAAGGGCTATCTGGAAAGCGTCGGCTTTCACCTCGTCGCTCTGCCGGAGGTCTATGCGCCGAAGTCGCTGGGCAGCGAACGGGCGGTCGTCGCGCTCATGGACGAGGTCGCCGACGAGATCGCGAAGCGCGGGCTGGAGGCGACGCTGCGCGAGCGCAAGGCGAGCCTGTCATTCGCATCGACCTATGACGAGGACGAATTCAAATTCAATCCCTATGGGATCGTCAGGCTTCCGGCCTAGTTTCGAACGCAGACAGCCCGCTTTGGCGGGTATCTCCGCCTCAGGCGGCCTGCTTCAGCCCGACCTCGAAGGGCGACAGCACGACCGCGCCAGTTCGCACCGTGACCAGCGTGTTGGCCGGCAGCGCCTGCCAGCAATCGCGCGCGGCATCGACCGGCTCGGAGGCGATGATGACGCTGTTGCCGCGGTCGCAGAGATAGAGCGTCGGCGGCTTGGGGTCGGAGGACCAGCGCACGGCATGGACGCTGTCACCATCGGCAAGCGCCGCAGCGCAGCGCAGGGGCTCGCGAATGCCGGCCTGCTGCATCAGGGCGAGCGCTTCGCCCAGTGCCCAGGCCAGCGCTTCGCCAGGCGCCATTCCCTCGGCCATGCGGGCCAGGGTGAGCAGGAAGATCGCCTCGGAATCGGTCGTGCCGACGCGGACGCCATAGAGCGCATCCGGAATCAGGCTCTCCAGTTTGCGGCGGATCAGGCCGTAGCCGCCGATCTGGCCGTTATGCATGAAGAGGTGGTGGCCATGGGCGAAGGGGTGGCAATTGGCCCGCGTTGTCGCAGTGCCGGTCGCGGCGCGGACATGGGCGAAGAACAGATGCGAGCGGACCTGGCGCGCGATCGAGAGCAGGTTTTCATCCGCCCAGGCGGGCCTGACCTCCCGGTAGAGCCCGGGCTCGCGCCTGTCGCCATACCAGCCGACGCCGAAACCGTCGCCATTCGTACCGGTCTTGGTTTCCTCGGCATGGAGCGACTGATGGATCAGCGAATGGCAGGGCGCCGCGACGAGATCCTCAAGAAAGACTGGCGCGCCTGAATAGGCAAGGAAACGGCACATGATCGGTCCCGAATCGGTCGCGGCCGGGATGCCGCTAGGAGGAGATTATTCTACAGGGATGAATGCCGGCATAACAATCGACCAATGCGGGTCATTCCGCACGCGCTGCGGCGCGCAGTGCCTTCGCGCGGATGCGGAACCGCGAGACGAGAGGGCGCCCCATCCTGACGACGGCCCCGCATCTGCACGGCATCGCGCCGTGCCGCGGCTGGCACGGAATGACGACGGGCTACTCGCCGCAGGTGAAATCGAGCTTCGCGCTCTTGGCGCTGCGGCCGACCTTGACCTCGATATCGAGCGGCGCGCAGGTCGCGTTGTCGAGCAGGAAGGCCTTGTGGATGCGCCCGCTCTCGCCGAACAGGAACCCGCCATAAACGCGCCGCAGCAGGGTCTTCTCGCCGGTCCTGGTCCGCTGCTTGACCGTGATGGAGGCAAGGTCGCGGGCGATCTTGTCGGAGGATTTGGTGTTCTTTGCGCCGGTGAACACCAATGTCACCAGAACCGCATCTGCCGGCTCGCCGGCATCGCCCTCACCGATGACCGTGTTGTGCAGCGACTTGTTGGCGCCAATGAGATTATCCGAGAGCTTGCCGGAGCGTTCGAGGAAGATCTGGGCCCTGATCTCGGCGACCGAGACCTGGGCCAAGACCGGACTGGCCAGGGCCGGGACGAAGATAAGGGCCAGCAGAACTGGCAGAAGCGCTCGCATCCTCGAAATCCCCTCGTCGTCTCTCGTTGCGTCAACCGGGCCTATACTGATTTGGCCCTCGGTTGCTAGGCTTTCGCTCCTCGTCTAACCAGCTACAGTCCATAACAGTCTCTAGGCATTGATGATGATGACAACCACGCGAAAAGCGGGCGGGGGATGGCCTTAGTGAGCTTTCTGACACGAACCGGCGCGGTGCTCGCGCTATGCCTGATCTCCAGCGCGGCGCTGGCCGCAGGCGATATCGGCGGCGCGACGATGGGAGCGGCCTGGGCTCTGCCTTTCGCCGGCATGCTGCTCTCGATCGCGCTCGGCCCCGTGCTGTTTCCGCATTTCTGGGAGCGGAACTACGGCAAGTTCGCTGCTTTCTGGTCGGTGCTGGTGCTGGCGCCGCTGGTTCTGTCGCGCGGCTTCGACCCGGCGCTGGGCGCGCTCCTCCATACCGGGCTGCTCGACTATATCCCCTTCATCATCCTGCTCTTCGCCCTGTTCACGATCGCCGGCGGCATCCTGATCATGGGTAATCTGCACGGCACGCCCGCGACCAACACGGTCCTTCTGGCGATCGGCACGCTGATGGCGAGTTTCGTCGGCACCACGGGCGCTTCGATCATCATGATCCGCCCGATCCTGCGCGCCAATGATGCGCGGCGCTTCAACGTCCATGTCGTCGTGTTCTTCATCTTCCTGGTCTCGAATATCGGCGGCTCGCTGACGCCGCTCGGCGACCCGCCGCTGTTCCTTGGCTTCCTGCGCGGGGTGAGCTTCTTCTGGACGACCACGCATCTGCTGCCGGAGACCGGCTTTGCCGTCATCGTGCTGCTGGCGCTGTTCTATGCGCTCGACAGCTGGTTCTACCGCAAGGAGGAGGGCCTGCCGCCGCTCAAGGATCCGACGCCGGACCGCGACATCAAGCTCTATGGCAAGATCAACATTGCCCTGCTGGGCGGCGTCATCCTCGCCATCCTGATGTCGGCAGGCTGGAAGCCGGGCATCGCCTTCACCGTGCACGGCATCGCGGTGGAATGGCAGAACCTGGCGCGCGACGTCATCCTGCTCGCGCTGGCGGGGCTTTCGCTGAAGCTGACGCCGGGTCCGGTGCGCGCCGGCAATGAATTCAGCTGGGGGCCGATCAAGGAGGTCGCGAAACTCTTCGCCGGCATCTTCATCTGCATCATCCCGGTGCTGGCAATGCTGCAGGCGGGCCGGAACGGAGCCTTCGCGCCGCTGGTCGCGCTGGTCAGCCATGCCGATGGCACGCCCAACAACATCGCCTATTTCTGGCTGACCGGGGCGCTGTCCTCTTTCCTCGACAACGCGCCGACCTATCTCGTCTTCTTCGAGCTCGCCGGCGGCGATCCCAAGGCGTTGATGACGACGGGTGCACTGACGCTGACGGCGATCTCGGCCGGCGCGGTCTTCATGGGCGCCAACAGCTATATCGGCAACGCGCCGAACTTCATGGTCTATGCCATCGCCAAGGACCGGAAGGTCGCGATGCCGAGCTTCTTCGGCTACATGCTCTGGTCAGGCGCGATCCTGATCCCGCTGTTTCTGCTGCAGACGCTGATTTTCTTCAGGTGAAGCGGCGATCTCGTCAGGCTCGGGCTTGATCCGCGCATCTCTTGCCGGGGGCCTCGGATTCCCGGCCGCTTGCATCGCGGCTTGCACGTTGATCAACGCCACGCATGGCTGATGTCACCGTCTCTGACTTGAAGCCTGGCTGCCTGTGCTGGCAGATAGGGTTGAGACGATCACGCCGCAGGATGCACTTCCATGACCGACGCCGCCGCCAGCAAGCCCTCCCTGCCGACCTATGCCGATGTCGAGGCGGCAGCAGTGCGCATCAGGGGCGTCGCCCATCATACCCCGGTTCTGACCTCGGCCACCGCCAACAGGCGCACTGACGCCAGCCTCGTCTTCAAGGCCGAGAACCTGCAGCGCATGGGCGCCTTCAAGTTCCGCGGCGGCTATAATGCGATCGCCGCATTGTCGCCGGAGCAGAAGCGCGCCGGCGTCGTGACCTATTCCTCGGGTAATCACGCCCAGGCGATTGCGCTGGCGGGCAAGCTGCTCGGCGTGCCCACCACGATCATCATGCCGGAGGATGCGCCGGTGGCGAAGGTCGAGGCGACCCAGGCCTATGGCGGCGAGATCGTGCGCTATGACCGCTACAGCCAGGACCGCCTGGTGATCGGCGGCAGGCTCGCGGCCGAGCGCGGCCTGACGGTGATCCCGCCCTACGACCACCCTCATGTCATCGCCGGGCAGGGCACGGCGACCAAGGAGCTTATCGAGGATGCCGGCCCCCTCGACATCCTGCTGGTCTGCCTCGGCGGCGGCGGCCTGCTGGCTGGAGCGGCTTTGGCCGCCAAGGCGTTGAATCCGGGCTGCCGTGTCTTCGGCGTCGAGCCCGAGGCCGGCAATGACGGCCAGCAATCCTTCCGCTCCGGCAAGATCGTCAAGATTGCGGTGCCCAAGACGATCGCCGACGGCGCGCAGACCGCCTTCCTGGGCGATCTCACCTTTCCGATCATCCAGGCCCTGGTCGAAGACATCGTCACCGTCAGCGACGCCGCTCTGATCGACGCGATGCGTTTCTTCGCCGAGCGGATGAAGCTCGTGGTCGAGCCGACCGGATGCCTGGCTGCCGCCGCCGCATTCACCGGTGCGGTGCCGGTCGCGGGCAAGCGCGTCGGCGTGATTTTGAGCGGCGGCAACGTCGATCTGGCGAGCTTTGCCCGTTTCATCGCGCCGGCTGGTTAAAACCTGCGGTCGCGGGGCATTCCGGCGTTGACGCCGGGCGCGGCAGCGACTATACGCCTGCCTCTCGCGACGGTCCGCGCAAGCAATGGCCGCCGCCCACGCATTTTCCATCACGGTCGCGGTCCGACCCCGCCAGGCATATAGCCTGAGGCGAACGGACGCGATGAGAACGAGGACGTTTCGATGGCCAATACGACGTCGGCCAAGAAGGCCACGCGCAAGATCGCGCGTCGCACCGAGGTCAATAAGGCGCGCCGCTCGCGCATGCGCACCTTCCTGCGCAAGGTCGAGGAGGCGATCGCCTCCGGCGACAAGAGCGCCGCTGCCGACGCTCTGAAGGCTGCCCAGCCGGAGATCATGCGGGCTGCTCAGAAGGGCATCGTTCACAAGAATACGGCGTCCCGGAAGGTCTCGCGCCTGGCGCATCGGGTTGGTGCTCTCGCCTCCTGATTTTCGCTACTCTGCAGAGCGGATTTTCGACTGAAAAACCCGGCCGTGAGGCCGGGTTTTTTCGTTGGCTGCAAACCGGGCTGTGACCCGGCTGCTACAACGCGCGAATGATTGATTCGGATCGCTTGTCAGCAGGATTCTGCAATCTTTCCACGGCTTTGCGGGGTTGACTCCGGGGGCGCTCTGAGGGCGCAAAATCGGCCTCTTCGGCGCTTTTGACCGCGCAGCGAAAGCGCTTATTTTTCATGAGTTTAGCGGGCAAAGGATTTAGTCCTCGGGATTCCCTCGGACTCTCCCCGGGCGGATCGCGCATTTGGAAAAAAAAGATTCGCCTCCGGCGGCATGGGGCATCCGTAAAGAAAATCTTAAGTTCCACAACCAATTGCGTGATGAATGCCGGTAGGTCAGGGTACCCCTTTCGGGCCTCGACTCTCGGAAGCCGGCTGAAGGGGATGTTGATCCCTTTCGAGAGCGCCCTGTAAGGTCATTTCATCGCCGGGCGGACAGCAATGGCCACCGGGGATTTTCATAAGAAATGAGGGTGTTTTGGCTCGCGACCTAAGGGGGGTTGGAGGATGCGGCTCTTTGTCTTGTCAGGTTGAGATGAAGTGCGGCCTCGTCTCGCGGCGGGCTTTCCAAGCGTAATCGACAGGAGCGAAGGCAGGCCCCCTGCGAGCGCGCAGCGTTCGCGGGAAGCCTGATCTATCGACCGGACAGTAGCGCCGGCGAGGCTGCCGCATTGCGGCGGGTCTCGCTCACGCGCGCCAATTTTTTCAAGAATGGGGCAACACACATGTTTGAACGGCAGGAGACGGTGGAAGCGATCGAGGCAGTGGCGGCGCCGCTTCCTTTGGTTGCGGCCACGATCACGGAGACGATAGCCCCCCTGCAGGGTTCGCTCGGGGAGGCCTGGGACCGCGTTCGCCGCCGCTTGCGTGCGGAGCTTGGCGAGGACGTGTTCTCGAGCTGGTTCGCCCGCGTCGAGATCGGCGGGCTCGTCGACAGCGTCGCCTATCTGACCGTGCCGACCCGTTTTCTGAAGAGCTGGCTCGAGGCGCATTACGCCGAGCGCCTTCAGGTCAATTGCCAGGCCGAACTCGGCGCCGTGAATGGTGTCATCCTGTCCGTCCGCCAGGTATCGCGTGACAGTGCGCCGGCCCCGGTGCGGGAGATGGTCGCCGCGCGTCCGCGCTCTGCGGTGGCTACGCCCGCAGCAGCTTCCGCCGAGGTCCGTCATGGTGAGGCCGCGACGCCGTGCGAGCGCGACATCGTCGACGCTTGCGGGACGGTGCTCGACCGGCGCCTGACCTTTGAGAATTTCATCGTCGGCAAGTCCAACCAGCTCGCTTTCGCGGCTGCCGAGCGCATCGCTGCGGCTCCTGCCGGATCGACGCCCTACAACCCGCTCTACCTCCATGCCGGCGTCGGCTTGGGCAAGACGCATCTGCTGCAGGCAATCGCCCAGGAAGCGCGCCGCCAGGGCAAGCGCGTCGCCTATTTCACCGCCGACCGGTTCATGTACGGCTTCGTCGCCGCGCTGAAATCGCAGACCGCGCTCGCCTTCAAGGAGAAGCTGCGCGGCATCGACCTGCTCGTGGTCGATGATGTGCAGTTCATCCAGGGCAAGTCGATCCAGCAGGAATTCGGCCATACGATCAACGCGCTGATCGACGCTGGCAAGCAGATCGTCGTG
The DNA here is from genome assembly GCF_900113835.1 of Allobosea sp. OK403. Lineage (GTDB taxonomy): Bacteria > Pseudomonadota > Alphaproteobacteria > Rhizobiales > Beijerinckiaceae > Allobosea. Next base: position 213,434 of record NZ_FOQV01000005.1, read on the forward strand.
GCTGGTGACAGGCTCGCCAATGACCTCGAGGCCCTGGACGAGCGCATCCGCTCGCGCCTGGGCGGCGGACTCGTGGTCGAGGTCGGCGATCTCGACGAGACGCTGCGCGGCAAGATCCTCGGCGGCCGGTTGGCGGCGCTGCACGCCGCCCATCCGAATTTCCACGTCAACCCCGATGTCGTCGCCTATGTCGCTTGCGTCGTCGCCACCAATGGCCGCGATCTCGACGGTGCCGCCAACCGCTTGCTCGCCCATGCCACGCTGTCTGGCCAGGCGGTCACCCTGGAGACGGCCGAGGCCGCGATCCGCGATCTGGTGCGGACCCGCGAGCCGCGCCGCGTCAAGATCGAGGACATCCAGAAGCTGGTCGCGACGCGCTACAATGTCAGCCGGGCCGATATCCTTTCGGAGCGGCGGACGGCGGCGGTGGTGAAGCCGCGCCAGATCGCGATGTATCTCTCCAAGGCGCTGACCCCGCGTTCCTTGCCCGAGATCGGCCGCCGTTTCGGCGGGCGCGACCACACCACGGTGCTGCATGCGGTGCGCAAGATCGAGAAGGCGATCACCGAGGATCGCATGCTCCATGACGAGGTCGATCTCTTGAAGCGCATGCTGCAGGAGTGAGCCGCGGGCATTGAAGCCCCTCCGCCCGCTTTGATTGTGATTGCCGGCGCGCCTGCCCTTGCGCCGGTGGCGCGCCTCCGGCAATGTCGCGGGCCATTCCGCCGCCCGCGCTTCCTTGGCCCGGGCGCAATCACGCCAGAAGACTAAGAGATATGAAGGTCACGGTCGAACGTTCCACGCTGCTGAAGTCGCTGGGCCACGTGCATCGCGTGGTGGAGCGGCGCAACACGATCCCGATCCTGTCGAACCTGCTGCTCAGCGGAGCGGAGGCCGGCCTGAGGCTCAAGGCGACCGACCTCGATATCGAGGTCGTGGAAACGATCGCCGCCGATGTCGCCGAGCCCGGCGCGACGACCGTCCCGGCCCATACGCTGTACGATATCGTCCGCAAGCTGCCCGACGGCGCGCAGGTCTCGCTCGAGACGACTGGCGAGACCGGGCTGACCTTGCGCTCGGGTCGCTCGCGCTTCCAGCTCCAGACCTTGCCGGAAAGCGACTTCCCGGACATCACGGCCGGTGAGATGGCGCATCGCTTCGTGCTTCCGGCCGGCGAGTTCAAGCGCCTGATCGACAAGACGCAGTTCGCGATCTCGACCGAGGAGACGCGCTATTATCTGAACGGCATCTATCTCCACACGCTCGATGTCGAGGGCCGCAGCCTGCTGCGCGCGGTCGCCACTGACGGCCACCGCCTCGCCCGCGTCGACACCGCAGCGCCTGCAGGCGCTGCCGGCATGCCGGGCGTCATCATCCCGCGCAAGGCCGTCTCCGAAATCCAGAAGCTGCTGGAGGATGGCGAGACCGAAGTGGCGATCGAATTGTCCGCGACCAAGATCCGCGTCGCGACCCAGGCCGTGGTGCTGACCTCGAAGCTGATCGACGGCACCTTCCCGGATTATCAGCGCGTCATCCCCAGCGGCAACGACAAGCGATTGACCGTCGACAAGGGCGATTTCGCAGCCTCGGTCGACCGTGTCTCGACGATCTCCTCCGAGCGCGGCCGGGCCGTGAAGCTCTCCATGGCCGATGGCCGCATGACGCTCTCGGTCACCAATCCCGATTCCGGCTCGGCGACCGAGGAGATCGAGGTCGATTATGATGCGAGCCCGCTCGATATCGGCTTCAATGCCCGCTATCTCATGGATATCGCCGCCCAGCTCGATGGCGACACGGCCCTGCTCAAGCTGGCCGACCCCGGCTCGCCGACCGTGATCCAGGATCGCGAAGGCGCGTCTGCGCTCTATGTGCTGATGCCGATGCGGGTTTAGAGCCTTGCGCGAAAAAGTGGGTACCGGTTTTTCGCATGCGCAATGCTCTAAGCTTTTAGAATCGATCACGTTCTTCGCATTCGGACGCTGCCGTCCGAATGCGACGCGATCGAGCCAGCGTTCGGTGCCGTGACCGCCGTCGCGCGCCTGATCCTCCAGGATTTCCGTTCCTATGAGGCCCTCGATCTGACGATCGAGGGCCAAATCGTTGCGCTTGTCGGCGAGAACGGAGCAGGCAAGACCAATCTGCTGGAGGCGCTTTCGCTGTTCGCTCCCGGGCGCGGCCTGCGCCGCGTCGATCTCGCCGACATGGCGCGCCAGGGCGGACCGAGCTCCTTTGCCGTCTCGATCGCGCTCGCCGATGACGGGCCGCGCCTGGGCATGGGGCTGAGCGAGCGCGACGGTGAGGGCAAACGCAGCCGCCTCTCGCGCATAGATGGTGTCCCGGTCGGCTCGGCGCTGGCCTTCAGCGAGCATCTGCGCCTGGTCTGGCTGACGCCGGATGTCGACGGGCTGTTCAGAGGCGCCGCCGGCGACCGCCGCCGCTTCCTCGATCGGCTGGTGCTGGCGGTCGACCCGACGCATGCGACCCGCTCGAACGCGCTGGAGCGCGCCCTGCGCTCGCGCAACCGCATCCTCGAGGAGACGCCGCATCAGACGCAGTGGCTCGACGCCGTCGAGCGCGAGGTCGCCGAACTCGGCGTGGCGGTCGCCGCCGCCCGCGCCGAGACGGTGGCGCGATTGAGCGCGATCATCGCCGAGACCCGCGACGACGCCTCACCCTTCCCCCATGCGGCGCTGGCGCTGGCGGGCGAACTCGACGCTCTGGTGGCGCAGCTGCCGGCGCTCGATGCGGAGGACGCCTACCGGGCCTTGCTGCGCCAGGGCCGGGCCCGCGACCGCGCCGCCGGGCGAACGCTGATCGGGCCGCAGGCCTCGGATCTCGAAGTCCGCCATGCGCCCAAGGACATCCCCGCCGAGCTGGGTTCCACCGGCGAGCAGAAGGCGCTCCTGATCGGCCTCGTGCTCGCCCATGCCAGGCTGGTCGCGGCGATGAGCGGCATTGCCCCGCTTGTGCTGCTGGACGAGATCGCCGCCCATCTCGATCCGCGCCGGCGGGCGGCGCTCTATGACGCCCTGCTCGCGCTCGGCTGCCAGGTCTGGATGACCGGCGCCGACCCGGCGCTGTTCATCGGCCTGCCGGGTGGTTCCCAGCGGATCAGAGTTGAGGCCGGCCGGGCGTTGCCCATGGCGTGATCGAGACCAGCAGCACAAATTGTGCGAGTCGCTGGCCAACCGGTTATGGGATAACGCCATCATTTCGCGGGGCAGACGTTTGTTTGCGAATCCGCCCGGGCAATTGATTCTTCGGCTGAGCTGTTCGATCGCTCTGCTCGTTCTGGGATGATTGCGCTTTGGGGAACGTCCTCGCCTACAGGGACGTGCGCACATCTCAGTTCTCGAGCATTTGCGAGCGAAGTGGACACCGGTTTGCGTGGAGGAAATGCTCTTATGACCTGTCTGCGGATACGGCAAAGCCATCGTCATGCTGGCTGGGACCGCGCCTCATGGTTGATGGGCGGTTAACCATTCGGTGCCAGTATCATGGCCCATGCAGCCATCCCCGAACATGTTCTCTGCGTCGGAGAAGGAGATTGCGAGCCGTCTGCTCGCGCTCCTCGGGCCGTATTTCGATGCCTCGATCGAGAAGCTTTACACGTCGACCTTCGGCCGCGACAAGCTTAACCAGGATCGCCAGCTCCATCGTGACGAACAGGCCAAATACCGGCTGCTTTTTGCTCTGCAATTCGATGCTGATTACATTGCCGCCAAGCGGCGCATCGTCAGCCGGGCCAACCAGCACGACATCACGTTGGCGGACTATCCGCTGTTCTTCCTTGAGGATTTCTCGAACTTTCTGTCAGTCATTTTCTCGCGCTGGAAGCGGCGCTGGGGGCCGGTCGACGAAGCGCTGCGCGTGTTCTGCAAATTGATGCTGACCGACATTGCCTACTCGATCGCCCGTTTCGACGAGGCGATCGACTTGCAGACGGGCGAGCGCCTCAAGCTGGTCGAACAGGCATTTCGGAGCGGCATCGCCGAGCGCATCTCGGCGATCGAGGTCAGCATGGGCGACATTTCCGGGTTCTCCAGCGAGCTGTCGGCCAAGGCCGGTGAAACCCTGTCGGCGGTGGCCGAGACCCAGCGCAAGCCCGAGCAGGTCGCGGCCTCCGTGGCCGAGATCGTCTCCGCCACGCGTGCCTTCGGCGCGTCCTGCGCCGAGATCACGGTCGAGACCGCAACGTCCAGCCGGGCCGCGGATGAGGCCGGGGCGGGCTGCGAGGGGATTGCCAGCAATGTCGCCATGCTCCGGCAGGCCAATGGCCGTATCGGCAGCGTGGTCGAACTGATCCGTAATCTCGCGGCGCAAACCAATCTGCTGGCGCTCAATGCCACCATCGAGGCCGCGCGCGCGGGCGAGGCCGGGCGCGGCTTTGCGGTTGTCGCCGCTGAGGTGAAATCCCTCGCGACTGCGACCAACAGCGCGACGGCGACCATTCGTCAGGGCATCGACGAAGTGGTCAACGCGAGTCTCGCCATCGATGAAGCCGTTGCCCAGCTCGGCAGCACCATGCAAGCGATGCAGGCCAGCGCCCGCCTTGTGGCCGAATCCGCAGCCGGTCAGGCCGGGCGCATCGAAGCCATCGCCGCCCAGGCCGAAGCCTCGTCGCTCGGGGTCGATGCAATCGCCCGCCATGCGGCGCTGGTCGAGGGGCTCGCCGGAGAGGCTGCGGCGCTTGCTTACCACACTGACGAACGCATAAAAGCAACCTCCCGACTGGCCCAGGAACTCGAAAGCTCGATCGCCGTCTTCCTTGGCGAGGTCGCGCAGGTTCGTGCCGACAGGCATCACGCGGTCGTGCGCGAAGCGGTCTGATCGATCAGACCACGCAATGCGATGGGACGGGATGCGGCAAGGCCGCGCTTCATCTGTTGGCCGGGCAGTCCTGACGCTGGCAATCCGCGCGGCGGTCGGGCACACCACTGGTCATGCCGCAATCCCGCGAATCAGACGCCCGCGCGATCCTCAAATCCGTCTTCGGCTATGACGAATTCCGTCCCGGCCAATGGGAGGTGATCGCGGCCGCCCTTGCCGGCGAAGACGTCTTCGCCGTGATGCCGACGGGTTCGGGCAAATCGATGTGCTATCAGCTACCGGCGCTGGTCGCGGGTGGTTTGACGCTGGTGGTCTCGCCATTGATCGCGCTGATGCGCGACCAGGTCGGGCAATTGACGCGGGCCGGCGTCGCCGCTGCCTCGCTCAATTCGATGAACAGCGAAACGGAGGCCGCCGAGGCCTGGAACAAGCTCAATGCCGGCGAACTGCGTCTGCTCTTTGTTTCGCCCGAGCGCTTGGCGGGTGAGGGGCTGGTCTCGCGCCTGCGCCGGCTCGGCGTGACCCGGCTCGCCATCGACGAGGCGCATTGCGTCTCGCAATGGGGCCATGATTTTCGCCCTGAATACCGCCTGCTCGCCAAGGCGCGCGAGGCCTTGGGCGGCGTGCCGGTGACGGCCCTGACCGCGACTGCCGACCGGCAGACGCGTGAGGACATCGCCCAGCAGCTCTTCCCCAAGCCGCCGCACAGCGTCATCCACTCCTTCGACCGCCCGAATCTGAAGCTCGCCTTCGCGCCCAAGGACCAGCCCAAGCGCCAGATCGCCGAGTTCCTGACGCGCCATCGTGGCGGCAGCGGCATCGTCTACTGCTCCTCGCGTGGCCGCACCGAGCGTTTGAGCGAGGGCCTGCGCGAGAAGGGCTACAACGCGCTGCCCTATCATGCGGGCATGGAGCAGGGCCTGCGCAACCGCAATCAGGACATCTTCCTGCAGGAGGACGGCGTCGTCGTCTGCGCCACCATCGCCTTCGGCATGGGCATCAACAAGCCCGATGTCCGCTTCGTCGTCCATGCCGACATGCCGGGCTCGATCGAGAGCTATTACCAGGAGATCGGCCGCGCCGGGCGCGATGGCCTGCCGGCCGACACGCTGACCCTCTACGGCATCGAGGACATGGCGCTGCGCCGCCGCCAGATCGACGAGAAGGCGGTCGAGGACGAGCGCCGCCGGATCGAGCACAAGCGCCTGAACGCCATGATCGACCTGTGCGAATCCGCGCTTTGCCGCAGGAGCGCGCTGCTCGCCTATTTCGGCGAGGAGACGCAAACCTGCCGCCATGGTAACGCGCCGATCCGCTGTGATCTCTGCGGCGGCGAGGCCGAATTGACCGATGCTACGCTCGATGCGCGAAAGCTGCTCTCGGCGGTGGCGCGCTCGGGCCAGCGCTTCGGCGCGGGTCATCTCGCCGACATCCTGACCGGCACCATGTCCGAGACCATCCGCCGCCAGAACCATGACGGGCTGAAGACCTTCGGTGTCGGCCAGGACAAGCCCAAGAGCGCCTGGACCGCATTGACGCGAAAACTCTTCGCCGCCGGTGCCCTGGCTGAGGCCAGCATCGAGCATGGCGGCTTCTGCCTGACTCCGAGGGGCGAAGATATCCTGTTCGGTCGCGAGGCGATCGCGCTTCGGGCCGATCTCCATGCCGATCGCCGTACGCGCCGCGCCGGGCGCGAGGCGGCCCGCGCCGACGGGCTCGACGAGGGCACGGCCGGGTTGTTCGAGCATCTCAGGCAGCTGCGCCTGTCGATCGCCCGCGAGGAGGGCGTCGCGGCCTACATCATCTTCACCGACCGCACCCTGATCGCGATGGCGCGCGAGCGGCCGCTCGGCCTCGAGGCGATGCGCGCGATCGAAGGCGTCGGCGAGCGGAAGCTCGCGCAATATGGCGAGGCCTTCCTGGAGGCGATCGCGGGGTTCGCGGGCTGATAGCCTCAAAGACTCGCGCACGCACGCGTACACGCGTGAAAAAGCCGTCATTACCCCCTATATTCGGCCATACGAATCAAGACGATCGCGGATGCCCGCGCCTCCGCCGAAGGACCACGACATGAGCGATGCTGCCCGCGACCTTGAAGATGCCGCCTATGGCGCCGATTCTATCAAGGTTCTCAAAGGCTTGGATGCGGTGCGCAAGCGCCCTGGCATGTATATCGGCGACACCGATGACGGCTCGGGCCTGCATCACATGGTCTATGAGGTGGTCGACAATGCGATCGACGAGGCGCTGGCCGGCCATGCCGACCTCGTCACCGTCACGCTGAACGCCGAGGGCTCGGTCACCGTCACCGATAATGGCCGCGGCATCCCGACCAATATCCACAGCGAGGAAGGCATCTCGGCGGCCGAGGTCATCATGACCCAGCTCCATGCCGGCGGTAAGTTCGACCAGAACTCCTACAAGGTCTCGGGCGGCCTGCACGGCGTCGGCGTCTCCGTGGTGAACGCGCTCTCGGTCTCGCTGAAGCTGCGCATCTGGCGCGGCGGCCAGGAGCATTTCATGGAGTTCCGCCATGGCGATGCGGTGGCACCGCTCGCGGTCGCGGGGCCGGCCGGCAACAAGCGCGGCACGGAGGTGACCTTCACCCCGTCCCAAGAAACCTTCACCATGATCGAGTTCGACTACAAGACGCTCGAACATCGCTTGCGCGAGCTCGCCTTCCTGAATTCGGGCGTCCGCATCGTCCTGACCGACGCCCGCCATGCCGAGGTGGTGCGCGAGGAGTTGATGTATGAGGGCGGCGTCGAGGCCTTCGTGCGCTATCTCGACCGGGCCAAGACCGCGATCATCACCAAGCCGGTGATGCTCTCGGCCGAAAAGGATGGCATCACCGTCGATGTCGCGCTGTGGTGGAACGACAGCTACCACGAGAACGTGCTCTGCTTCACCAACAACATCCCGCAGCGTGACGGCGGCACCCATCTCGCCGGCTTCCGTGCCGCGCTGACGCGCCAGATCACCGGCTATGCCGAGACCTCGGGCATCCTGAAGAAGGAGAAGGTCGCGCTCACCGGCGATGATTGCCGCGAGGGTCTGACCGCAATCGTCTCGGTCAAGGTACCCGACCCGAAATTCTCGTCGCAGACCAAGGACAAGCTGGTCTCCTCGGAGGTGCGCCCCGTCGTCGAGAACGTCGTCAACCAGGCGCTCTCGACCTGGCTCGAAGAGCACCCGCCCGAGGCCAGGCTGATCGTCGGCAAGGTCGCCGAAGCCGCAGCCGCGCGCGAGGCGGCCCGCAAGGCGCGCGACCTCACCCGCCGCAAGGGCGCGCTCGACATCGCCTCACTCCCGGGCAAACTCGCCGACTGCCAGGAACGCGATCCAGCCAAATCCGAACTCTTCATCGTCGAGGGTGACTCGGCCGGTGGCTCAGCCAAGCAGGGCCGGGCCCGCGAATACCAGGCCGTGCTGCCCTTGCGCGGCAAGATCCTCAATGTCGAGCGGGCGCGCGTCGACAAGATGCTCTCCTCCGAGCAGGTCGGCACGCTGATCATTGCGCTCGGTGCCGGCATTCGCGAAGAGTTCAATATCGAGAAGCTGCGCTACCACAAGATCATCATCATGACCGACGCGGACGTGGACGGCTCCCACATTCGCACCCTGCTCTTGACCTTCTTCTACCGGCAGATGCCGGAGGTGATCGAGCGCGGGCATCTCTTCATCGCCCAGCCGCCGCTCTACAAGGCGGCGCGCGGCAAATCGCAGACCTATCTCAAGGATGAGCGCGCGCTTGAGGATTATCTCGTCGAAACCGCGCTCGACGGCGCGGTCTTCAAGACGAGCGATAGCGCCGAGCGGGCCGGCTCCGATCTGCGCGGCCTGATCGAGGAGGCGCGCGGCATCCGCTTCACCCTTGGGCAATTGCATTCGCGTTATGACCGCCGCGTCGTCGAGCAGATGGCGATCGCCGGTGCGCTCCATCCCTTCTCCGAGGACAGCGAAGCGCAGGCCAACGAGAAGGCGGCCGTCGTTGCGGCGCGTCTCGATGCGATCTCCGACGATCTTGAGCGCGGCTGGGAGGGCAAGGTCGCCGATGGCGGCTTCCTGTTCTCGCGTATGGTGCGCGGCGTGAAGCAGGTCGCAGCGATCGATGCCGGCCTGCTCGCCAGCGCAGAGGCACGCAAGCTCGATGCGTCGAGCGCCTCGCTGCAGGAGGCCTATGCCAAGCCCGGCCTGCTCAGCCGCAAGGGCGATGACCATGCCGTCAATGGCCCGACAGACCTGTTCGACGCCGTGACTGCCATTGGCAAGAAGGGCGTCTCGCTGCAGCGCTACAAAGGCCTCGGCGAGATGAACCCGGAACAGCTCTGGGAAACCACGCTCGACCGCGAAGCGCGCTCGCTGCTGCGCGTCAAGAACGACCAGAACGACGAGGCTGACGATCTCTTCGTCAAGCTGATGGGCGATGTCGTGGAGCCGCGTCGCGAGTTCATCCAGAGCAACGCCCTGACCGCGACGGTCGATACCTGAGCCGCGTTGATCCTACGCGGTCGACCTAGAGCATTTCCGCGTTTCTCCGAATCGCGAAAATACTCTAACTATTTGTTTTATCGCATTTTCTTCACGCGAACCGGTGTCCACTTCGCTCGAAAATGCTCTAGTCACCCTCAAAGGCTGCGATCTCCGGCCATGCGGCAAGGAGATCGCGCCTGGTAGCGCAGGCGACTCAATTAGCCTCTGCCAGAGGGAGTTCGATGGTGCTGTCTGCAAGTCCTGCCGAAGGGTTAAGTTGCTTTCGGATCAGCACCAGGGCCACATCGTCGGGATAGCTCACCGCAACGAAGCCTTGCTCCCGCTCGAGGTCGATAGCCTCGTGATTCTGGCGGTTTTCCACTGACTCGATCGTCTTGACGCCTTTTGCCTCGGCAAATTTGGAAACATGGCGAAGCAGCTCCCAGCCTACGCCTCGGTGCTTGTATTCGGCGCGGATCGAGATCGCCACCTCGCCTTTCTCCAAGGCGGGATCGCAAGCCAGCATGGCTGTGGCGATGATCGTCTTTCGGTCTTCGGCAAAGGCGAGAAAGTTCTCGGTCTGCCGATGGTCGATATGCGTCATGGCGACGAGGCGATCATGGCTCACTTCGCGCACACTGGCGAGAAATCGAAAGCGCAGGTCGTCCGGCGTGACATGGCTGAAGAACTCCGCCAGGCCTGCTTCGTCTTCGAGACGAGCCGGACGCAGGTGAAATGTTAAACCCGTTCGCGTGGTGATGTCGCAGCTCCAGTCAGCCGGCTTCATATCTTTCTCCTTCACGGGCGCCCGAGCGCTTCCAAGAAATCGGCCGACCCTGGCGACAAGTAATCAGCCATGTCCGGCCGGTCCTGCCGAGCGCACGGTCTCGAACCTTTTTCAGTAATACTGTAATCGGCCTGGGTTGGGATTGAGCGAGATCAATCCGGTGGCGGCCATGTATTCAAAATGGCTGTGTTCTGGCCTGTTTCCAAGACGTGAGCTGCCGCTCAAAAGGGGCTGCCGGAGGCTGCATGTCCTCGTAATCTCCCTGAGGCAGAAGCCCACTGCCCGCGCTCGCCGCGCGCATGCAAGCGGAGACGGCCAGCTATCCGCTCGTCCCATATCGGGCGATGAAGGGCCGAGTCAGGCTTCGCCTGCGTCATTCGATCGAGGCACTGATGCGCTTTGGCAAGCCAGTGATGCACAGGTCGATGGGCCGCCAAGCCCATGGGTAAGCCGGGTGAATTTTCACACGGAGAGTCGCGTTTACCTGCTGCTTCTCATGTCGAGGCAGAAGCGATTCCGTTTCAGCCTCGCGCGCCAGGCGGGCGCTTGAACTGCTCGCAGAGCGCTTCGCTCGCCCGGACCAGCATCGCCGCATCGACGCCCACTGCGGTGAAGGTAGTGCCGAGCTCGATGCAGCGTGCGGCGAAGGCGTTGTCGGGCGTCAGGATGCCGGCAGGCTTGCCGCAGGCCTTGATGCGGCCGATCGCCTTCTCGATCAGCGCCTTTACCTCCGGGTGGCCGGGCTGGCCGACATGGCCGAGGCTCGCCGCCAGATCGGCCGGGCCGATGAAGACGCCGTCGACGCCATCGACCGAGGCGATCGCCTCCAATTGGTCGAGCGCCTCGTCGGTCTCGATCTGCACGAGCAGGCAGAGCTCCTCATGGGCGCGTCGGCCGTAATCCGCGACGCGGCCGAAGCGGGTCGCCCGCGTCACGCCCGAGACGCCCCTGATGCCGTCGGGCGGATAGCGCATCGCCGAGACCGCGGCCCGCGCCTCCTCGGCATTCTGGACATAGGGGATCAGCAGGGTCTGCGCGCCGAAATCGAGCAAGCGCTTGATCAGCACGACGTCGTTGCTGGCTGGCCGCACCACCGCCGAGACCGGATAGGGCGCGACCGCCTGGAGCTGCGCCAGCACGGTCAGCGGATCGCCGGGTGAATGCTCGGTATCGAGCAGGAGCCAGTCGAAGCCGGAGCCCGCGACCGCTTCGGCCGCATAGCTGCCGGGCAGGCTGCACCACAGGCCGATCTGCGAGCGGCCCTCATTCAGAGCGCGCTTGAAGAGATTGGGCGGGAGTTCCATGGCGAACCTCAACTGAACGAGACGCCGATGGCGCCGAGCGGACCGTAATCGGCTTGGATGACGTCGCCGGCTGCGATGTCGACCGGCCGGGTGAAGGAGCCGGCGAGCACGATCTCGCCTTTCCTCAACCCCGTTCCGACAGCGTGCAATTTGTTGACGAGCCAGGCAATGCCGGCGGCGGGGTGGCCCATGATCGCGGCCGAGACGCCGGATTCCTCGATGATGCCGTTCTTCGACAGCGTCGCGCCGATCCAGCGGATATCGACATCCATCGGGCGGATCGGCCGTCCACCGACCACGATCGCCCCGAAGGCCGCATTGTCGGCGATGGTGTCGGTGATCGCGCGTGGAACCTCGGTGCGGTAATCGATGATTTCGAGCGCCGGCAGCACCATCTCCGTGGCGCGCATGACGTCGTAGATGCGCGCACCCGGGCCTTCCAGGTCCTGCCCCATGACGAAAGCGAGTTCGACTTCCAGGCGCGGCTTGATGAAGTCGCCGGCCTTGATCCGGGCGCCGTCATTGTAGAGCGCGTCGTCGAGGATGCAGCCATAATCGGGCTCCGTCATCTTCGACGCCATCTGCATGGCGCGCGAGGTCAGGCCGATCTTGTGCCCGACCATGCGGGCGCCATTGGCGATTCGCGCCTGCGCCCAGAGACCCTGGATGCGGTAGGCGTCCTCGATCTCGATGCCGGGATAGGTCTTGCTGAGTTGGGGAATCGCCTGGCGCGTGCGCTCAGCCTGGAGCAATGCGTCGGCGCCCTGTTGGCGCTCGCCTTCGGTCAGCATGATGGTCTCCTGTGCGGCCAGGGCATTGTCCGGTCCGATTGGATCGTTCAATCGCTCCAGCTCTTTGCTTTTACGGGTCGTCGTCACGCGAATCGGTGGCCACTTCGCTCGAAAACGCTCTGGCCGGGCCGGCTTGCGGAATGTGGGGGTGGGTTCGCTACTTGATCGGCGGGCGCGGCAGCACGGTTTCGCCGGGCTCCATCACATAGGTGTAATCCAGCGCGTACCAGGGCGTGGCGATGCCGGCATCGGATGGGTGCGGCTCGTCATGGCGGACATAATCGCCGAGCAGGGCCTTGGTGACGCCGAACTGGACGTCGGTGTCGATATGCGGATCCTTGGGGTCGTAGACCTGCGAGATCAGCACCTTGAAGCCCGACTTGACGATCAGCGCATGCAGATGCGCCGGGCGATAGGGATGTCGGTCCTGCGCCGCCAGCAGCCGGCCGACGACGCCGTTGGTCGGGATCGGATAACCGACCATCTTCACGGTGCTGAACCAGAAGCGGCCATCCGCATCGGTGGTGAACTTGCCGCGTAGGTTCATCTCGGCCTGTTCGGGATCCTGATTCTCGTAAAGCCCGACCGGCGAGGCGTGCCAGACATCGACCTCGGCGCCAGCGATGGGCGCACCGGCCTGATCGACGACGCGGGCCGTCACCAGCAGCGGATCGCCTGGCGTATCCGAGCGAATGATCGTGCCGCCATTCCTGACATGCGGCGCGTTCAATCGCCAGAACGGACCGAGCAGCGATTGCGAGGTTTCGGTGTTGCCGCCATCGCCATTGTTGAGCAGGCAGACCAGGGAGGAGACACCGAGCGAGCCGGCCATCAGCACCATCTCGTTATGGCTGTCGCTGGTGAGCTTGCCGATCTCGTTCAGGAGCGCGGTGGCTTCGCGAAACTCGACTTCGGTCAGGCGCACGTCGCGGATGAAGGCATGGAGATGGGTCACGAGCGAGGTCAGGATTTCGCGCTGCCGCGGGTTTTGCGTGCGCGCCATCACCGCCAGTGCGTCGCGCGTCACATCGTGGTGATTCTCGATGATCATGGCGTCCTCCTTGCCGCTCTCCATCAATTAAAATCGATTATCTGTCAACTCGGACGAGCCTGAGTGGGAGTCGGGAAACTGGCGTTTGCTAGGCGCGCCTCACCGACGTTCCGGATAATACCTTCATTCCAAAGGATAATTTCTGCGTTCCTACTGAGCGTCGACGAAGCGAGTTAGCCTTCGTGCCTATTCAGGTCCCTGTAGTTGACATGGATAATCGATTATAATAACTATCAACGATGGTTGAACCGGCGTGGCTGAGAGGGGGTGGCAGCATGAGTTTTGTCGCCGATGAGCCGGCCGATGCATTGGCGTCGAGCGCTGGATTTGCCAGAGCTGGGAGCTCTGCTTCCGAGGAACCCGCATCCATGTCCGGCTCACCGACCCATGGCTCGCGCGACAGCAAGAATACCAAGGCATCGCGTCTGGTCGACCGGCTGCGCGAGGCGATTCTGTCGGGTGAGCTGAGCCCTGGAACCAAGATCAATCTCGACGCGGTCAGGCGCGAGCTTGATGTCTCGCTGAGCCCGCTGCGCGAGGCGCTGGCCCGCCTGATCGCAGTCGGCCTCGTCGAACTGCACGACAACAAGGGCTATTCGGTCGCGCCGGTTTCGCTGAGCAATCTGGCGGAAATCACTCGGTTGCGGGTCGAATTCGAGAGTCTCGCGCTCTCCTCGGCCATCGCCCATGGCGATCTGAGCTGGGAGAGCGACGTCATGCGCGCGCTCCACCGTCTCAACCGCACCGAGCGGGTCGCCGGCGACCCGGCGACGTTGGAAGCCTGGGAGCACGCCCATCGCGACTTCCATATGACGCTGATCGCGGGTTGCGGCATGCCGCTGCTGCTGAATTTCTGCGCCATGCTGCACAATCTGAATGATCGTTATCGCCGGGTTTTCCTGGTGGCGCAGGGTGGCGATCGCAATGTCGCCGCCGAGCACAGCGAGATCGCGCAGGGCGCGGTGGCGCGCGACGGGGCTTTCGCCTGCGAGAAGCTGCGCGAGCATATCCTGCGCACCGGCACCAACCTGCGCGCCCGCCTGTCCGACCAGCTTCAGCCCTGAGCCGAGAGGGGCGCGATCCGATGCAGCTGTCATCCGCCTCGCCGCCACCGCTCGGGATCGCGCATTTCACCACGATCGACGTCGCGCCACTCGATTTCGTCGCGCTTGCCGCTGAGATCGGCTACGCCACCGTGGGTTTGCGGCTCCACCCGGCTTTCCCGGGCGCCCCGTTCTACGAGATCCGGCCGGGCAGCGCGCTGATGGCCTCGATGCGGGCTTTGCTCGCGGATACGGACCTGCGCGTCCATGATATCGAATTCGTCGTCATCGACGGCAGCTTCTCGCCGTCCGGCCTGGCGCGGGTCCTCGAAAGCGCGGCCGAACTCGGAGCGAAGCGGCTGAGCGTCTGCGGTGACGATCCCGAGCATGGCCGGCTTGTCGCCAACTTCGCCGAGCTCTGCGATCTGGCGGCCGGCTTCGGCCTGGGCGTCGATCTCGAAAACATGCCCTGGCGGCAGGTGGCGACCATACAGGATGCTGCGCGGGTCGTGCTGGAGGCCGAACGCGCCAATGGCGGCGTTCTCGTCGATGCGCTGCATCTCGCGCGCGGCGGCGGAAGCCCGGCCGAACTGCGGGAGATGCCGCCACATCTCATCAGGAGCGCCCAGCTTTGCGATGCGGGCGCCGGGCGGCCCCTATCGGTCGAGGCGATCATCCAGGAGGCGCGCGGCGGGCGATTATTGCCGGGGCAAGGCGTCCTGCCATTGCAGAATCTGCTGGCCGAGCTCCCGGCCGATGTGACGCTCTCGGTCGAGGTGCCCAATCACGGCGCCCAGGCGCTGGAGCATGCACAGGCGGTCTTCGACGCCGCGATGAAGGTGATCGCGGCCTGCGACCTGGCTGGATCGGCTTGGTGATGGCGCAGGCGCCAGATCACTTTCCGTCAGCGGCAGACCATCCGCAGCACGGTTTCGATGGCGCTTCGGCGGCGGCGCTCGCGCGCCTCGGGGGCCGCCATGTCATGGCCGAAGACCTGGCGGATGCTGGCCTGGTTCGAGACGTTGTAGAAGCTCAGGGCGCTGATCGTCAGGTGGATGTCGATCGGGTCGAGTCCCTCCCGGAACGCGCCGTCTGCCAGCCCGCGCTCATAGACCTCGCGGATCATGTCGATCGCCGAGAGATTCAGCACGCTGATCTTGGTGGAGGTGGCGAGATGGCGGGCATGGTGGATGTTCTCGACCATGACGAGGCGGACGAAATCCGGATTGTCGGCGTGGTAATCGAAGGTGAAACCCGTCAGCGTGGCGATCGCCTCGCGCGGCGGCAGCGCTGCAAGATCCAGGCTGCGCTCGAAGGCGCGGATGCGGGCATAGGCCTCCTCCAGCACGGCCCGGTAGAGCCCCTCCTTGTCGCCGAAATAATAGTAGATCATCCGCTTGCTGTTGGAGGTCTTGGCCGCGATCTCGTCGACGCGGGCGCCGCTGAGGCCGTTCTCCACGAATTCGGCGCGCGCCACCGCGAGAATGTCGCGGCGCACGCCTTCGGGATCCTGCGTCCAGCTCGCCGATTTGCGGCGCTTCGCCAGCAAAGGCGGGGCGGTCACCATTCGATTCATCTCACTGCGTTCCAAATCGGTCGCGACCCTAGCGTGCTGCGCGCGGCTGTAAATGGACCAGGCAGTTAATTTCGCTTGACCAATTGAACTATCCAGTACAATTGGAATCCACGGAGCTATCGCAGGCAGGACGCGCGCAATGCGCTCCGAGCGTGAGAACCCCGCCAAGGCGCCCGATCAGAGGTGCCGGAATAGACGATATAATGCTCGGACCGACCCGTTCAGAAGGTCGGCCGCTCCAGGGAAAACGCCGTGAACTACACGCTCGACTTCTTGCCCGTCATCGACGGGCTGCCCAGCTTGCTGGCAGCCTGTCTCGGCACGCTCGGATTGGCCCTGGGCGGCATGATCCTGGCGATCATCATCGGGGTCGGCGGCGTGATGCTGCGCGATTCCGGCATCAGACAGGTGCGCTGGTTCGTCATCGCCTTCGTCGAGCTGATCCGCAACACGCCTTTCCTGGTCCAGATCTATTTCATCTATTTCGCCCTGCCGCTCGCCGGCATCCGGCTCGATCCGACGCCAACGGCGATCATCGCGCTCGGCATCAATGGCGGTGCCTATGCGATCGAGATCATCCGCGGCGGCGTGCAATCGATCGGCAAGGGCCAGATCGAGGCCGGTCTCGCGCTCGGCCTGCACAAGGCCCAGGTCTTCCGCCTGATCGTGCTGAAGCCGGCGCTGCGCGCGATCTACCCCTCGCTCACCAGCCAGTTCATCCTGCTGACCCTGACCACGAGCGTGGCCTCGGCGATCGCGGCCTATGAACTGACCTCGGTCGCCCAGAGGATCGAATCCGACAGCTTCCGCAGCTTCGAGGTCTATGGCGCGGTGACGCTGTTCTACCTCGTCATGTCCTGGCTCTTGATGCGGGTCTTCGGGCTGATCCAGTCGCGCTATCTCAGCTATCCGGTCAAGTGAGGGAGGGCGTCATGGGTCTCAACGAATTCCTCTTCCTCCTCGCCGGCCTGAAATGGACGCTGGCCCTGTCGGCCATCGGCTTCGTCGGCGGAGGCGTTGTCGGCCTCGTCGTCGCGCTGGCACGGACCTCGGGCATCGCCCCGCTGGAGCGCGCCGCAGCGAGCTATATCGGCCTGTTCCAGGGCACGCCGCTCCTGATGCAGCTTTTCGTGGTCTATTACGGGTTGGCGCTTGTCGGATTGAAGCTCGACGCCTGGGTCGCGGTCGCGATCGGCTTCACGCTGCATGCCAGCGCCTATCTCGGCGAGATCTGGCGCGGTTCGATCGAGGCGGTGCCGCGCGGCCAGACCGAGGCCGCCAAGGCTTTGAGCCTGAACTACGTCTCGCGGATGAAGGACGTCATCCTGCCGCAGGCGATCCGCATCTCGCTGCCGGCGACGATCGGCTTCCTGGTGCAATTGATCAAAGGCACCTCGCTGGCGGCCATCGTCGGCTTCACCGAATTGGCGCGTGCCGGCAGCATCGTCTCGAACCAGATCTTCCAGCCCCTGCTCGTCTTCGGCGTCGTTGGGGCTCTCTACTTCGCCATGTGCTGGCCGCTGTCGCTCTACGGCGCCTGGCTCGAACGCCGCCTCGCCACGGCCACGCGCTGAGGGGGGCGGCAGGACGCTCTATGAACGCCCGACTCAAGATGATTGCCCCACAAGAAGCCAATCCAGGGAGAGAGACCATGATTGATGTGACCCGCACGACGCTGAACCGCCGTCACCTGCTGCTCGGCGCTTCGGTCGCCATCGCCGCGCCTGCCCTGCTGACCCGGCCCGCGCTGGCGATCACGCCGGCCGAGATCAAGAGCAAGGGCAAGCTCGTCATCGGCATCCAGGGCGACAACCCGCCCTTCGGCTTCGTCAACACCAGCGGCAAGCAGGAAGGGTTTGACGCCGATGTCGGCGAGCTCTTCGCTAGGGAGCTCGGCGTCGCCGTCGAATTCGTGCCGCTTGCCGTGGCCAACCGCATTCCCGCGCTGACCTCCGGTCGCGTCGACATCCTGTTTGCGACCATGGCGATGCTGCCGGAGCGCGCCAAGGCGGTGCAGTTCTCCAAACCCTATGTCGCGAACTACATCACTTTGGTCGCGCCGAAGGCGACCGTGGTGAAGGCCAATGCCGATATGGGCAAGCTCGTCATCGGCGTGCCGCGCGCCAGTGTCCAGGACGCGCAGATCACCAAGAATGCTCCGGAAGGCACGACGATCCGCCGCTTCGACGACGATGCCGCGACCATCCAGTCGCTGCTTTCGGGCCAGGTCCAGGCCGTCGGCGGTAACATGTTCTATGTCCAGCGCCTCAATGCGCAGAAGCCCGACGGCTTCGAGGACAAGCTCGAATTCACCCGGCTCTACAACGGCGCTTGCACGCGGCTCGGCGAGAAGGAGATCAATGCGGCGACGAACGCCTTCATCGACAAGATCGTGGGCAATGGCGAGCTCGCGAAGATCTACGCGAAATGGATGAAGGTGCCGCTGCCGAACTTCCCCGCCAGCCTCGAAGGCGTCTCCTTCGTCGTCAGCTGACGCCCCCGCCAACGACCCGGAGCCCTCAGCCATGACCAGCCATGCCACGACCACGCCCGCCGCCACGGACACGCCCATGATCGTGATGGAGAGCGTCGAGAAGTGGTATGGCGGGTTCAAGGCCCTGACCGGGATCAATCTCTCGGTCCGCGCTGGCGAGAAGATCGTCCTGTGCGGGCCGTCGGGGTCGGGTAAATCGACCCTGATCCGCTGCATCAACCATCTTGAAGCCTATGAGAAGGGCGCCATCCGTGTCGATGGCATCGCGCTCCGTGACGATTCCAGCACGATCGACGCCGTCCGGCGCGAGGTCGGCATGGTCTTCCAGAACTTCAACCTATTTCCGCATCTGACCGTGCTGCAGAACTGCACGCTCGCCCCGATGCGCACGCTGCGCCAGAGCCGGAAGGACGCCGATGCCAATGCGCGCCGCCTGCTCGACCGGGTCAAGATCCTCGAACAGGCCGACAAATACCCGGCCCAGCTCTCCGGCGGTCAGCAGCAGCGCGTTGCGATTGCGCGCGCGCTCTGCATGGGTCCCAAGGTGATGCTCTTCGACGAGCCGACCTCGGCGCTCGATCCCGAAATGGTCAAGGAGGTGCTCGACACCATGGTCGCGCTCGCCGAGGAGGGCATGACCATGATCTGCGTCACTCATGAGATGGGTTTCGCCCGCCAGGTCGCTGACCGCGTCATCTTCATGGCTTCAGGCGAGATCGTTGAAGAGGCCCCGCCCGAGATCTTCTTCAGCAACCCCAGCCACGCCCGCACCAAGCAGTTTCTCGGCGAGATCCTACGCGGGCATTAGAGCCGCGCGGTGCAACCGGAGTCGATGATGAGCCGCCTCGTCTATGTCCTGAACGGACCCAATCTCAACCTGCTCGGTAAACGCCAGCCGCACATCTATGGCCATGTCACATTGGCTGATGTCGAAGCCGAATGCCGCGAGCTTGCGGGCGAATTGAAGCTCGACCTCCGTTTCCACCAGAGCAACCGCGAATACGAGATCATCGACTGGATCCACGCGGCGCGGGATGAGGCCGGCGGCATCGTCATCAACCCGGCGGCCTTCACCCACACCTCGGTTGCGATCCTCGATGCGCTCAACACCTTCGAGCCGCCTGTCGTCGAGGTGCACATCTCCAACGTGCATAAGCGCGAGGCCTTCCGGCATCATTCCTATGTTTCGTTGCGGGCCGACGGCGTCATCGCCGGCTTCGGTACGCAGGGCTATTCGCTCGCCTTGCAGCGGGTCGCGCGATTGATCGACGAGAAGGCGGCCTGATCGGCAAGCGCTATGCCGAACATGTCGCGACGGGCGCTGGAGCCGGATGATTTCAGATAGGGTCACAAAGTGACCCTATCTGAAATCTGAATCCGTCTCTTATCAAAGAGTTAGAGCAGGATTGATGCGAAAACCGGAGTCCACTTTTTCGCATCCTGCTCTAGGGTCGTGATCGACTGAAGCATCCGGCTTTCGCGGCCGGACAACTCAACCTCTTCGAGGAGATGCATCATGGATGACACGGGATCGCGGCCGCTGCGCATCGGTGTCCTGGGCGCGGCGAACATCGCGCGCGCCTTCACCAGCGGGGTTGCGCCTTCCAGAACCGTAACGGTCGCGGCTGTCGCGAGCCGCGATGCCGGCAAGGCGCAGCGCTTCGCACAGGAATGCGGGATCCCGCGGTCGCACGGCTCCTATGAGGCCCTGCTCGCGGATCCGGAGATCGATGCGATCTACAATCCGCTGCCGAACTCGCTCCATGCGGAATGGTCGATCCGGGCCATGGAGGCGGGCAAGCATGTGCTCTGCGAAAAGCCGCTGGCGATGACGGCAGTCGAGGCGCGCGCCATGTTCGAAGCTGCGAGGCGGCTCGGGCGCCATCTCGTCGAGGCCTATCCCTATCGCGCCCAGCCGCAGACCCTGAAGTTGCGCGAATTGCTGGCGGAAGGCGCGATCGGCAAGGTCCAGTTGATCCGTTCCAGCTTCGGCGTCGCCTTTTCCGACCCGAGCAATATCCGCCTGAAGCCGGAGGTCGGCGGTGGCGCGCTGCTCGATGCCGGCAGCTATGCCGTCAGCCTCGCGCTGCTGGCCGCGGGCGAGCGACCCGAACGCGTCAGCGCCATGGCTCGCTGGAGCGAGACCGGCGTCGATCTCAGCGTTGTGGCCTCATTGGAATTCCCGAGCGGCGCGCTGGCGCAGATCTCCTGCAGCTTCGCCACGGCCTATCACCGCCATGCCCTGATCGCCGGCGACGCCGGGACGATCGAGACCAGCTATCTCAACCATCCCCCGGCTGGTGGCCCGCCGATCCTGACGCTGCGGCGTGGAGCCACCATCGCCGCTCTCCCCGAGATCGTCGAGGTCGCGCCCGGCAACGGCTTCCTGGCCGAAGCGGAATCCTTCCAGCGCCTCGTGACCCAAGGGTCCGCCTATTGGACCGGCGCGACACCCGCCGAATCCATCGACATCGCCCTGACCCTCGACGCGATCGGGCAGAGCGCGCGCTCGGGCGCGGCCGTGACGATCACGGGATGAGGAGGCGGCCTCGGCCAGGCAAGACCATGAAAGCCAGTTCACCATGATACGCGGCACGACGAAGCTCATCGCCCATCTCGGCTACCCGACCGAGTCCTTCAAGGCGCCGATGATCTACAATCCCTATTTCGAGCAGCACGGCATTGATGCCGTCGTCGTGCCGATGGGCTGCAAGGCGCAGGATTATGCCGTCTTTCTCAAATCGCTGTTCAGGCTCTCCAACATTCATGGCGCGCTCGTCACCATGCCGCACAAGGTTACGACGATCGCGCTTCTGGACGAGGTCATGACCACGGCGAAGGTCGCGGGCGCCTGCAACGCGATCCGCCTTGGTCCCGATGGATCGCTTATCGGCGACATGTTCGATGGCGAAGGCTTCGTGCGCGGCGTCCTGCGCAAGGGCCGCGCGCTCTTGGGCGCGCGCGCGCTCGTGGTCGGCGCGGGCGGCGTCGGCTCCGCCATCGCGGCCTCGCTGGCCAAGGCCGGCGTCGCCGAGCTTGCCCTGTTCGACGCCTACACCCCCATGGCGGAGGGGCTCAGTGAGCGCCTGCGAGCCCATTATCCCAAGCTCAAGGTCTCGCTCGGCTCCAACGACCCCGCCGGCTACGACATCGTCGTCAATGCAACGCCGCTCGGCATGAAGGAGGGCGATCCGTTGCCGGTCGACGTCGAGCGCATCGCGCCCTCGACCTTTGTCGGCGAGGTCGTGATGAAGCAGGAGATCACGCCCTTCCTGGCGGCGGCCCGCGCCCGTGGCTGCGCCTTCCAGATCGGCACCGACATGCTGTTCGAGCAAATCCCGGCCTATCTGGAGTTCTTCGGATTTCCGACGGCCACCGCAGATGAACTCCGGGCGGTTTCACGGATCAACTATTGAGCAGGCTATGCGGCGGCGGTGGATAGAGCGCTGGAGGCCTCAACTCATCGCGCTGAAAACCGACCAGCCCGTCGCTTCGGCCACGCGCTCCAGCGCCAGCGTGCCCAGTTTGGAGTTGCCATTGGCGTTCAGCCCGGGCGACCAGACCGCGATCGAGGCCTTGCCGGGCGCGATTGCCAGAATTCCGCCGCCGACACCCGATTTCCCTGGCAATCCGACGCGGAAGGCGAAGTCGCCCGAGGCGTCGTAATGGCCGCAGGTCAGCATCAGCGCGTTGATGCGGCGCGCCCGCTGGGCCGAGACGACCCGCGCGCCGCCGGGCTGGTACAGCCCGCCATGCATCAGATAGCGCCCGGCCATGGCGAGCTGCCGGCACGTCATCGCGATGGCGCATTGATGGAAATAGACGCCGAGCGTCAGCTCCGGCGCGTGCTCGATGTTGCCGAAGGCCTTCATATAGTTGGCGAGCGCGACATTGCGGAATCCGGTCGCCTGTTCGGCGCGCGCCACCGCCTCATCGATGGTGATCATGTCGTCATCAGCGAGATAGCGCACGAAGCGCAGCAACTCGCCGATCGCCACGCGCGGCTCATGGCCGGCGAGGTTGATGTCGGCGACGACCAGCGCACCTGCATTGATGAAGGGGTTGCGCGGAATGCCTTGTTCGCGCTCGAGCTGGACGATCGAGTTGAAAGGCGTGCCGGACGGCTCGCGGCCGACGCGACGCCAGAGCGTATCGCCGACCTTGCCGAGCGCCTGCGTCAGCGCGAACACCTTCGAGACGCTCTGGATCGAGAAGGCCTCCTCGGCGTCGCCCGCGGCATGGACCGCGCCATCCGCTGTGACGATGCAGAGCCCGAAGCGGCTGGGGTCGATCGTCGCCAGAGGGGGGATATAGGTCGCGACCGCACCGCGATCCTCGGCTGCCGCCATGTCCCGGGCGATATCGCGGACCAGTCGGGTTATGTCCGTCACACTTTCCACCCCCGCCGACCCTGCGGCCCGTCCCGGCGCAACAAGCCCGAGCCGTCCGGGTGGGTCAAGCGTGAGCAGTGACGACGGTCGGACTCAGACCGCCTGGCTGGACAGCTTGATCAATCGTTCCAGAGCCGCGTCGAGGAAGCCGCTGGTGCGGGCGTCGATGATCTCGCCATCCTCGCCAAAGGCTTTGTCGGCGCCGCCGACGGCAACCATCTCGGGGATCAGCAGCGCGCCGAAGCCGAGCTCGAGCACGGTGCGCAACTGCGTCAGACCGCGATAGGCGCCCAGAGCGCCGGGCGAGGCGCCGCCGAGCGCTACGACCTTGCCGGCCAGCCCGGTCGCGGGCGCTCCGGGCTTGGCGACGCTCGCCCAGTCCAGCGCGTTCTTCAGCGCCGGCGCATAGCCCGCATTGTACTCGGGGCTGGCGATGAACAGGCCGGCATGAGCATCGATCTGCGCACGCAGATCATGGGCCGGCTGCGGCGCGTGGCCGAAACCCGTCGCATCGACCAGCGGCAAGGGATAATCGGCGAGCGAGATCAGCGTGACCTGCGCCCCCGCCGCCGTGAGCTTCTTTGCCGCCAGGGCCGCGAGCTTCGCATTGAGCGAGCCGGGGCGCGACGAGCCGGAAAAAACGAGAATCTTGGGTGCGGACATGACGGCCTCGGTCGGATCAGGACGGTCGGGAGCGACTGGCACGGAGGCTATGCCGTTGCACCCGCAACGCCAAGTCCACCAAACGCGATGTCACGATTGCGCAGATGCAATGAACGCACGCTTGTGTCCGAGCGATCAGATCGTCGCGGAGGGCCGCCTCCCGAGCCCTATGTCGCCTGGCGATAGACCCAGACGCGTGCGGGCGGGATATTGCGCAAGACCCAATCCGAGGCGAAGGCCTTCAGCCCGGAGCCCTTGCGGGGCACGGGTGAGATCACCGAATAGGTGAACTGGATCAGCGGCGCGCCCTCGACCAGCAAGGTGAAGGCGTCCTTGGCGAGCGCGCTGCGCATCGCCGGCGGACGATTGAACAGGGGCAGGCTGGAGACGACGGCGATCGCCTTTTCCTGGAGATGGCCTGCCAGCGTCGTCGAAAGCGCATAGGCGTCGCCCTCCACCACGGTCGCACGGGGAAAGCGCCGGCGCAGCAGCGCGCAGAATTCCGGGCTGTATTCGACCAGGATGAGCCGTTCCTCGCTGATGCCGCGTTCGATCAGCGCCTCGGTCACCGGCCCGGTGCCGGGGCCGATCTCGATCACCGGCCCGGGAATGGCGGGGTCGACGAAGGACGCCATGCGCCGCGCCAGGAACGGGCTGGACGGCGTCACGGAGCCGGTGCGGCCGGGATCGTCGATCCACGACTTGATGAAACGGGCTTCGTCGCTCAGCTTCGACTTGGCCTCGCCGGCAACCCTGGAAACATGGGTCTTGAATTTCTCGGCCTTCTGGCGGACCTCGCCTTCGACCTTGTAGCGGACGGCGGCGACCCTCAAGCGCGCCTCGGCCATGCTGTCGACGAGGTCGGCAGCGGTCACGCGCACCTCATCCTCGATGCGCACGGCCATGCTCGACTGGCCTAGCCTTGCAGCTAGAGAGCCGGTGCGCGGGCGACGATGGTGGAGAGTTTGAGACATTTGACCCCGAGTGCTGACGCAACATGCGGCAACCATGACGAAATAATGACGTTACCTGCCCGACATATAGGGTTCAAGAGCCTTGAGGGCACGAGGACCTGCTGCGTGTTGAGGCAGGAGGTGCCCTCAGATCAGCGGTCTCGGCTCGAGCTCCCGTTCGTAAAGCGAGGCCATGCGGGCGGTCAGGCGCGGATTGAGCAAGGTCAATCGCCCGCCCGAGATCGAAAAAAGGCCGGCCCGGCGCAGCTTCGCCCATGTCTTGCTGGTGTGGACGAGCGATAAGCCGAGCGCGTCGGCGAGCTGCTGCTGCGAGAGCGGAAACCGGAAGCTGTTCTCGCTGACCAGGCCAAGCGCGTTGGCGCGGCGATGGAGCGAGATCAGCAGCGCCGCGATGCGCTCGGCGGCATTGCGCTGGCCGACAGAGGTCAGGTTCTCGTCGATCAGGCTCTCCTCGCGCGAGCCGAGCCAGGCGATCTCGTAGGACAGGCTCGGCATCCGCACGAACAGATCCCAGACCCGCTTGCGTGGAAAAGCGCAGAGCTCGACCTCGGTCAGAGCCTCGATACCGTGCTGAGCGGCGCTCAGCAGCGAGGCCTGCAAGCCGACGAGGTCTCCCGGCAGCAGGAAGTTCAGGATCTGGCGCCGGCCGTCGGGCAGGGATTTGTAGCGGAACGCCCAGCCCGAGAAGAGCGTATAGAGCGCCGCGTCCTCCTGTCCGGGTTGGATGATGTCGGCGCCGGCCGGCAGCAGGCGATGCTCCATCTTCATCGACTGAATGAAGCGGACCTCGTCGTCGGTCTTGTCCTTGAAAGCCGGCTTGAGCCGGAGCGGGCAGGCCAGGCAGGGCACGCCGATGCGGCTCTGATTCGCGCTTGTCGCCATCGTCTCGATTGATCCGCTCTCGCAACGGCCGCCGGCATGCGCGTCTGGCCGGACAGGACAACCCGGCATCCAATCACTTGTTCCCGTCTTGCACGTGTTCTCGCACGCGTTCTCGTCTCGTGCGGCGCAGCAGGCATGGAGCGGCAGGGGAACTTGCGCTGCGGCCGGACGTTTTGGATCAGCGTCCGTCATGGTGCCGTGACGATTCTGGAGTGGCCGGGGGATGTCCGACACGCTGAGTGTCCCGCAACGCTCGCGTATGCGCCGCTTCTTCGCGACGGCGTTGAAATTCTGGATTGGCAAAAGGCGGCTGCGCGCCTGGGGGCTCACAATCCTCGTGCTCGTCTTCGTCGCGGCACAGATCGCGACCGCCGTCGGAATCAATGCCTGGAACCGGTTGTTCTTCGACGCTCTTGAAAAGCGCGATGTCGCGGCGGTCTGGGGCACGGTCGCCTGGCTGCCGCTGCTCATCGCGGTCTCGGCGTTGACGCTGTCGGCGCTGGTGATCAGCCGCATGCTGCTGCAGATGCGCTGGCGTGAAAATCTGACGCGCCGCATCGCCGGCTGGTGGATCGCCGACCAGCGCTATTACCGGATGCAGTTCACCGCCAAGGAGCAGAGCGCGCCGGAATATCGTATCGCGGAGGATGTCCGCCTCGCCATCGAGCCGCTCGTCGAATTCGCGATCGGCCTGATCAGCGCGGCCGTCACCGCCGCGACCTTCGCCACCATCCTCTGGCACGTCGCAGGCTCGGCCCGCTTCGTGTTCGGTGGCGCGGACATCGTGATCCCGAGCTATATGGCGATTGCGGCGATCCTTTATGCGATCGTCGCCTCGTTCGCCGCCTATGTTGTCGGCCGGCCGCTGGTCGGCCGGATCTCGGCGAAGAATGAGGCGGAGGCGCAGTTTCGCGCCGAGATGACAAGGCTGCGTGAGAACGCCGAGAGCATCGCGCTGATCCGCGGCGACGCCGACGAACGGACCTCCGTGGGCGAGAATTACGGCCGCGTCGTCGCGGCCTGGTTGGGTGTCATCCGCCAGCAAGGCGTCATCGCGCTGGTGCTCAACACCAATGGCGCGCTGTTTCCGATCGTGCCGCTGCTGCTGATCGCGCCGAAATATCTTTCGGGCGAGGTCACGCTGGGCGCCGTAATGCAGGTCGTCGCAGCCTTCGGCGCCGTGCAAGCGGCCCTGATCTGGTTCGTCGACAATATCGTGCGTCTGGCCGAGTGGTTCGCCTCCGTGGCCCGCGTCGATGAGCTCCAGGAGGCGCTGGAGGCGCTCGATGTCGGCACGATCATGGAAGGCGAAACCCAGATCAGCCTCGGCGAGAGCGAGGATGGCGCGATCCATATCGAGAATCTCTCGATCGCCCACAGCAATGGCCGCGTGGTGATCGCCGATGCCTCGGTGGTGATCGAGTTGGGCGAGAAGGTGCTGATCGTCGGCGAAAGCGGCTCCGGCAAGAGCACGCTGATCCGAGCCTTGGCGGGGTTATGGCCCTGGGGTTCTGGAAGGATCGAGGTGCCGCGTGGCAAGTCGATCGCTTTCGTGCCGCAGAAGCCCTATCTGCCGATGGGCAGCTTTCGCACTGTGCTGCTCTACCCGCAAGCGGATGCGCCAGTTCCCGACGACGTCGTCATCGCCGCCTTGAAGCGCTGTGGGCTGGCTTATCTCGCCAAGCGCCTCGATGACGAGGACAGCTGGGATCAGATCCTCTCCGGCGGCGAGCGTCAGCGCGTCGCCTTCACTCGTCTCCTTATCCAGAAGCCCGACATCGTCATCATGGACGAGGCGACTTCGGCGCTGGACGAGGATAGCCAGAACACATTGTTGGGCTTGTTCGAGGGCGAACTCGCCCATGCCACGGTGATCAGCGTCGGCCATCGGATCGGTCTCGAGGAGTTCCATGACCGCAAGATCACGCTGGAGAAGCGCCTCGCCGGCGCTCATCTGAGCTCCCGGCGACTGGGCAAGTCGCTCTGGCGGCTGTTCCGCAGCCGTAACTCCGCCAATGACGACGCGGCTTGAGCGAAGGCGGTTCACGTCGACGTGACCGCCGGTCCGCTCCCTGATCGTGCCGAAATGGAACTGTGAGGCGATCCTTGCGTTAACTCCTGCATAAACCGGCTGATGGTGGCTGGTTGTGGCGTTGGGAGAGACAGATGTTGAATGACAGCCTTGCCCCCATCAAGCGCGCTGGTCTCTTCTTTGGTTTCATGGGCATGGCGGTCGCCAGCCTGACAATGGGCGCGGATTGGCAGCGCCCCGACGACCAAAGCTCGAGCACGGTCGCGCAGGCCAAGATCCAGCGCCATGAGCCCACCGATATCCGTGTCGCTTCCGTGGATTCCGGCCAGAAGGTGGTCGATCGCACCAAGCGCGCCATCGCAACCTCGCAGCAGGCCATGCTGGAGAGCGGCCCGAAGGTGATCATCCGCTGAGTCGATTTATTCTCGCGGTGGGAACTGTTTTCAAGGTTGCACGTTGACAACCTAGCGCTCCCTCGCGCGACGCACTTCGAGCCGCCTCCGGGCGGCTTGTTTTTTGGTCGTCGCGGGTTGTGGTGCGGGCTTGCCGACGGGGAACACGATGTATCTGCGCATCCGCCACGCCACGACCTATCGCTATGCCGCCCCGGTGCAATTCGGGCCGCATCGGCTGATGCTGCGCCCGCGCGATTCCTTCGATCTGCGGGTGGTCGACACGGCCCTGTCGATCGCTCCGCGGGCGCGGCTGCGCTGGATGCACGACGCCTATGGCAATTCGGTCGCGGTCGCGAATTTCGACGCGCCGGCCAATACGCTCGACATCGTCAGCGAACTGGTGATCCAGCGCTTCGGTTCGGCCCTGCTGCGCACCGAGATCGAGAATTCCGCTGCCGTGACCGGCGTCGTCTACAGCGAAGCGGAGCGCGCCGTGCTCCAGCCCTATCTCGATCTCGCTGCCGCCGACCCTGACGGCTTGCTCGACCAATGGCTGGCGGATTTTCGCGCCCGCATCGGCCATGGATCCGGGCATCTGCTGCGCGACCTTGCTCATGCGATCTATACCGGGCTGAGTTATGCGGTGCGCTTCGATGAAGGCACGCAGCATCCTGCCGATACGCTGCGCTCACTGGCCGGCTCCTGCCGCGATTATGCCTGGCTCTTCATCGAGCTCGCCAGGCGCATGGGCTTCGCCTCGCGTTTCGTGACGGGCTATATCCACGACCGCTCGCCCGACGCGGCCGGGCTGGTCTCCAGCATCGGCCTGACCCATGCGTGGGCCGATGTCTTCATCCCCGGCGATGGCTGGGTGGAGTTCGACCCGACCAATGATCTCGTCGCCGACAGACAGCTTCTGCGCGTCGCTGTCGCGCGCGTGCCCGAGGACGCCTCGCCGGTCTCCGGCAGTTTCACCGGGGGGACGGGTTCGTTCCTCGGGCTGAGCGTCGGCGTCAATATCGAACCGATCGACAAGCCGGCCTGATGGCGCGGCGCTCCCTAGAGCAGGATGCGAAAAAGTGGGCACCGGTTTTTCGCATTGATCCTGCTCTAACTCCTTGATGAGAGACGGATTCAGATTTCAGGCGGGATCACGAAGTGACCCCGTCCGAAATCATCCGGCTCTAGAGCATTTTCAAGCGAAGTGGACGCCGGTTCGCGTGAAGAAAATGCGATAAAACAAGGCTCTAGAGCATTTTCGAGCGAAGTGGGCACCGGTTCGCGTGAAGAAGACGCGTCAAAACAGTTACTTTAGGTGAAATGGGCGACCCTCCAGGCGCCGAGTCGCGCTCCTTCCGGCGCGCCCGCCTGAATTGCCTCGATCTGGGTGACGAGGCCGGCGAAGAGCTTGGGCGGCGCGCTATGGGCGATCTCGCGATCGGCCTCGATGGCGATCTCGACCGTCCCGTCGTCGATATCGGAGACGGAGATCTGAATGCTGACGCCCGGCGTGCTGCGCAGCGCGCGCGACATCACATCGACGATCAGGAACCCGAGCGGGATGATCCGGTCGACCGAGAGCGAGGCGCGCGTGTCGACGGTGCTGGCGACCCATTGGTCGCGGCTGCGCAGCAGGTTCGAGATCATCGTCACGACGTCGTCGACGAAGAGATCGATGCGCACGGGCTGCATCTCACCATCGGCAAGCGTGAAGCGATAGGCGGCCGAGAGCACGTGAACGCGGCATTCGGCGTCGGCCAAGGCCATCCGCGCCTCGCCGCGGTAGTCGCGCTTGGTCAGGCCGATATAGCTCTGCACCACCTGCAGGCTGTTCTTTACGCGGTGATGCAGTTCGCGAACGAGGAAACGGTTGTCGTCGAGCGCCGTCTGCAGCTTGCGCTGCCTGACCTCCTGCTCCTCGACCATGATGTTGAACGCTTCCGCGACGCTGCGGATGTCGCTTGGCATGTCGTCGGCGATCACCGCGCGTGCCGTCGTCAGGGTCGAGCGTGTCCTGGCCGCTGCCTCGATACCGCGCAGCCAGCGCACGCAATGCTTGTCGATCGCGCGCAGATAGACCACGCAGAGCAGAGCCAGCGTCAGCAGCGGCGCCAGCAGCAGCACCAGAAACTGTGTTCGGGCCGCCTGCCCCAGCGCATCGTCGAAGCTGGCGACGATGTAGAAATCGGGGTCGGCGACGATGCGGGTGGCGTAGACGCGCGAGACGCCGGCCCGACTTTGCGCCTGCGAGGGCTCCTTGGCCGCCGATGCCAGGTCCCGCGCCGGCAGCCAGGACGCGTCATCTGGCTGCGCGGTGCCGCGCGAGACGATGATGTCGCCGCCGCGGCCGGCCAGGGCGACGACGAGCCCGGGTTCGCCGTCACCGAGGTCGAAGACCTGGTCCAGTAACTCCGGATCGACCAGCAGCAGGCCTTCCCGCATCGGGCTGCCGGTGTCGTCGCTTTGCGCGTAGACGGCAAGATAGCGCTTGCCGCCCAGCGTCACATGGTCGTAGCTCGCCCGGGCGAGCTCCGTCCCGGCCCAGCTCTGGACCGGGGGCTTTGCCTGCAATAGTGCCGCTGCCGCAGCGAGATCGGCGGCGCTGACCTCGGGATCGAGCGAGAAGGCGCAGGCGTCGCCGCCCCGCGGCAGGACATAGATGGCGCGATAGCCGGCGACCCGCGCGAGCGTCTGGCCGCCGACCTTGCCACAATCGCCGCTCTCGCGACCGTTCAGGGCCAAGGCGGACCCGCCGGCGAGCAGCGACCGCAAGGCGCCGCGATACCAGACGCGGGTGCGCACGGCGTAGTCCTCGGCCGTGCGCATCTGGGAGGTGCGGATCGCGGCGGTGACGGTTTGGTAGGTGGTGACGGCGGTGATCGCGGTCAGGCCGGCGATTGGCAGCGCTATGCCGATCAGCAGCGCGAGCAGACGCCCTCTGACGGTCTTGAAGTGCGCCAGCCGCATCAGAGGCCGACGATTTCGGAACCGACCCTTTGGATGGCGGCGGCGCTCTTGCGATCTGGCCCGAGATCGTCGAGTCCGCCGATCGAAAGCAGTTCGGCCAGCTTCGTCCGGGCGCGGTTGACCCGGCTCTTGATCGTACCGATGGCGACGCCGCAGATTTCGGCGGTTTCCTCATAGGACAGCCCGGTCGCGCCGACCATGATCAGCACTTCGCGCTGTTCCTCGGGCAGCTTGGCGAGCGCCTTGCGGAAATCGGCGAGGTCGAGATGGCTTTCCTGGTTGCCATGTGTCGCCATGCGCTCGGCATAGGTGCCCTCGCTGTCCTGCACCTCCCGCCCGCGCTTGCGGTAGAGCGAGTAATAGGTGTTGCGCAGGATCGTGAAGAGCCAGGCGCGCAGGCTCGTGCCGGGCTCGAATTTCTCCGAATTGCCCCAGGCCTTGAGCAGCGTATCCTGCACGAGATCGTCGGCGAGCTGCATCGAGCCCGACAGCGAGGCCGCGAAGGCGCGCAGATTCGGGATCTCCTTGATCAGCCCGTCCTTGAAATCAGAGGCGCTCATCGGACATGTCCCCGGAAGCGGCGCGGGTTTCCTGAGCTTCGAGCTGGGCGAGCAGCACCAGGAATTTGTCGGGCACCGGCGCGTTGACGATATCGTCGTAATGCGCCTTCAGCGACCGCCCGATCGATTCCTGCACCCTGGGGTCGAGGATCAGTTCGACCTCGTCATTGTTACCCCCGCCGGATTCCGTCATCGAGACGCTCGTATTGTTCATGTCAGCCCTCGCAACGAAAGCGAGCCCGCTTTTCCAGCTGGTCTCGCACTTGACCATGCCGGCCCGCCCAAGCCGGCACTCATACGGCCAGATAACAGGCTTCGCCGGAAAAGGTTCCAAGAAGAACAAAAAATAAATTGCTTGTCAGAAAGCCGCTGCAGGTGCTCATTTTCGGCTTGTTACAAGGGACCTTTGCATGTCGATTGCGAAAGAAATTGCGCCGCATCTGCCTTATCTGCGCCGGTTCGCCCGGGCGCTGAGCGGGACGCAGGCGAGCGGAGACGCCTATGTCGTCGCGATGCTTGAAGCGCTCGTCGCCGATCCCTCTTCGTTCCCGCGCGGGTTCGAGCCCAGGCTGGGCCTCTACCATACGTTTCTGAAGCTGTGGTCTTCGGTCAGCCTCAACGCCACCAGCACCGGCTCCGCCGAGCCCGACCGGCCCTCGGCCGAGCGCAATCTCGAAGCGCTGACGCCGCGGCCGCGCCAGGCCTTCCTGCTTCGCACCGTCGAGGGGTTTTCGATCGAGGAGGTCGCTACGATCATGGATATTTCAGCGTCCGAGGCCGCCGGCCTCATCCAAGCGGCAGGTCAGGAGATCGCCGAGCAGGTCGCGACCGATGTGCTGATCATCGAGGACGAGCCGATCATCGCGCTCGACATCGAGACCATGGTGGAGGAACTCGGCCATACCGTGACCGGCGTCGCCCGCACGCATCGCGAGGCGATCGCGCTCGTCGCCAAGAAGCGTCCCGGCCTCGTCCTCGCCGACATCCAGCTCGCCGATGGCAGCTCCGGCCTCGACGCCGTCAACGAAATCCTGTCCTCGATCGATGTGCCGGTGATCTTCATCACCGCTTATCCCGAGCGTCTGCTGACCGGTGACCGGCCGGAGCCGGCCTTTCTGATCACCAAGCCGTTCCAGCCCGAGGCGGTGAAGGCTGCGATCAGCCAGGCTCTGTTCTTCGATCGCCGGGCCGGCCGCAAGGCAGCCTGAACGGGCTCTCAGTGGCCACGATCCCAGGCCGGCGGCATTCCCATGTCGCCGGCCTGTTTCGTTGCTCGGGTCTGCCGGCCAAGCCTATCCGGAAGCATGGACGGCCCGATCAGAACGCATGAGCCAGGCGGGAACCAGTGGGTCGCTCCGGCGTTACGCGCAACGGCAGGCCGGAGCAAACCGGCCGCCTTTCGGGAGGTCTTGGTCCATGGCGACGACGTTTGTTGCAGCCCTGATCACGGGCGGTTCGATGGCGATGGTTCTGTTTGGTGGCGTGGTGTCCGCAGGCGCGCTGACGGCGGAAGCCCTGTCGCTCGCTTTGGCCGCTACCACGGTCCTGGCCGTGCTCAGCGCTGCCGCCCTCGACAGCTGAATCCGCGCATCACAGCCCTCCGCAACCTGTCCGGGTTAGGCGCGTCATCCGGGGCGGCGCGGACATATCCGTCGCTCGATCACGTCGCATTCGGACGGAACCGTCCGAATGCGAAAAACGTGATCGATTTCTGGAGTTTAGAGCATTGCTCCAGCGAGAAACCCGTACCCACTTTTTCGCGCAATGCTCTGTGGCTTCGAAGCGTTGGCCGGCTCGCCTTGGGCGTCGTGGCCGTGGCGATCTGGGCAGGCGGCGTTCATGGCGTGGAGGTTCATGGCGCGGAAAACGACAGCCAAAGCGGGGCAGGGATCAGAGCCCTACCGCCACCGCGCCCGGTTGATCTGCACCCACAGCAGCAGTCGCTGCCTTCGTCGAAGCCCGCCGACCCCTCCGCGCTCCCCGCTGGCGCGCGCCCGGCGGAGCTGCCGAATCCCGAAAGTGGCGCCGCTTGCCTGGCGGGGCTGCGGGCGCTTTATGGCATGCGCGTTCGTGCGGCCGATGCTGACGCCGCCAAATCCCAGGATGCCGCCTGCCACGTCGAGAGTCCCGTCCTGGTCGAGGCGCTCGAGATGGAATCCGTGCCGGTCGTCTTCGAGCCGCCTGTCACCTTGAGTTGCGAGATGGCGGCAAAGGCGGCTGAATTTCTCTCCATCAGCGTTCAGCCGCTGGCGAAAGGCTATTTCGGCCGGGATCTGGTTGGCCTGCGGGCCGGAGGCGGCCTGGAATGCCGGCGTCGCAACAGGGCGGCGACCGGGCCGCTGAGCGAGCATGCGACAGGTCGGGCGCTCGATATCTTCGCCTTTGCCCTGGCGGGAGAGCCTGGTGGCATGAAGGTCAGCGTCGAACGGCCCGAGGATACCGTCCAGCAGCGCTTCCTCCTAGCTGTGAGGCAGGCCGCCTGCGGCGCTTTCACCACCAGCATAGGGCCGGGTGCGGATGCTGCCCATGCCAATCACCTGCATCTGGACATCCAGGCGCGCCGTTCGCCGTCGACACGGTTTTGCCAATGAATCCGTCTCTCATCGAAGAGCAGGAGAGATCTGGAACCCGCTGGCTTCAAGCGGGAATGCGCGAGAGGGGGGCAATGTCGCAAGCGAGTTGGCGGTGCTGCCTCTCCGCTTCGCAGCGCCGCATCGCGATGATCTCCAGAGCCGTCCTGGTGTCATGGCCCTGCGTG
Organism: Allobosea sp. OK403; assembly: GCF_900113835.1. Taxonomy (GTDB): domain Bacteria; phylum Pseudomonadota; class Alphaproteobacteria; order Rhizobiales; family Beijerinckiaceae; genus Allobosea. The sequence goes on from NZ_FOQV01000005.1 coordinate 247,405, forward strand.
ATCAGCTCTTCCAGTTCCCAGAATGGCGGCATGCGCACCTCGGCTCGCCAAGCTAGTCCCTTGGCAGACGCATCGTCCTGGAGGAAGTTGACGAGCATGTGGGTTTTCCGTCTCGATTCCAAGTCTAACGCAACACCTCCGGTCAGGTTCCGTTTAATAAGGAACTGTGGAGCGTTTGCGGCGTTTCAGCGTCATTCGATCGTCAGGAGTTTCAATATGGCTGCCCCGCTTCCTCGGTTTCAAACTGTTGCGATCCTTGCTGCCGCGGCTGCGGGCCTGCTCGCATTCCAGGCTCCGGCCTTCGCCCAGTCAGGCCCGCCGGCGGGGCGCCTCAACTGCAGCGTCGGCGCGGGGCTGGGTCTGGTGGTGACATCGCAACGCCCGATGGAGTGCCGCTTCACGCCGCGCCGCGGCCCGGGGCAGCGCTATATCGGCGTCGTCAGGAACTTCGGCCTCGATCTCGGCACGATCCGCAGCAGCACGATGTCCTGGCGGGTCTACGGGCCTTATGCCCGGGCCCCGCTGGGCGCGCTTGCCGGCCGCTATGGCGGGGCGACGGTGGGCGGCTCCGCAGGGACGGGCGGCTCCGGCAATCTGCTCGTCGGCGGCAATAGCGGCGATGTCACCCTGCAGCCGCTTTCGCTTCAGGGCGCGCGCGGGATCAACGTGGCGATCGGCGTGACCGGATTCGAGCTGACGCTGGCGAAGTCCAGACGTCGCTGAGGTCGCTGAGGTCGCAAATACCCGGCGCCTCTGAAGGTTCGCTACGATTCGCTAACCTTATCGCTGCAAATTGAGTCGCATTTGACGATTTCCCAACATGTTCGGAGGAAGCTGTCGGAACATCGCAAGCATTCTGACGTTCTCTCGGCATGTTACGACAAGAGAGCAGAGGAAGGGAGGCTGGATTGATGTCCGATATCCGCATCCTGATCGTCGAAGACGACCCGTTCATCGCAATGGACATCGAAGCAGCCGTGGCGGAACAGTTTGGTGACAGCGCCGAGTTGATCGTCGTCGAATCGGTTGCCGGCGCGCATTTGGCGGCCGCGTCGCACCTGTCCTGCGCCTTGCTCGATATCGATGTCGTCGGCGGCAAGACCTTCGATGTCGCCACCAACCTACTCCAGAGCGGCACGCCCTTCGCGTTCGTCTCGGGCTCGCCGCCCAACGATGTGCCCAAATCGCTGCGTGACGTGCGCTTCCTGCGCAAACCCTTTTCCACGCGCGAGATCGCGAGCTTCGTGTCGAGCGCGATCAAGGTGGCTTAGAGCGTTTTCGAGCGAGGCGGGCGCCGGTTCACGTGAAGAAATCACGTTAAAACAATAACTTAGATAATTTTCCAATCCAACTGGATCGGAAAATGCTCTGACGGCCGGCCCTCAGGTCGCACTCAATCCCGTTTCGGGAAGGTCAGCGTGATCTTGGAGCCGGGGCGCTCGGAGCCGGGCGAAAGCGGCTCGCTCGTCATCGTTGCCCGCATGCTGCGCAACAGGCTGGTGATTACCGTCTGACCCAGGCCCTTGGTATCCGCCTCGACCACCGGCAACCCGACGCCGTTATCTTCGACCGTCAGGAGAAGCGTGGTCGCTCCATCCTCGTCATGCTCGCTGAAACGGATGACGATTCGTCCCGGCGCATTGTCGGGGAAGGCGTGCTTGATCGCGTTCGTCACGAGCTCGTTGACGATCACGACGAAGGACACCGCGTCGCGCCCAGGCAGGCGGATCGAATCCATTTCCAATACGATCTCGATCGGCCGGCCCTCGGCTGCCTTGCCGATCTCGGCGAGGAGATCCTCCATATAGGGCTGGGCGTCGATCTCGTCGGTCTCGATGTCGAGGCGCAGGCGACGTTGCCCGGCGGCGATCGCCTGGATGCGGGACTGCGCTTGGGAAAGGGCGTCGCGCACGGCCGGCTCGCGCGTCTGCCGGCTCTGGACATTGAGCAGAGCTGAGACCATTGCGAGGTTGTTGCCGACGCGGTGGTTGACGTCACGCAGCAGCGCCTCGATGCGCAGCCGCTCGTTCTCGAGCTGCTGGGTTCTCTCGCTCACAACCCGCTCGAGCTGTGCGTTGCTGGAGGCGAGCAGGGTGCTGCGGCGCTGCCGCGTGCGCAATTGCTGCCAGGCGGCGAAGGCAAGTCCGGCCAGCGCGACGACGATGCCGATACTGGCCAGAAGCCGCCTGCGCTCCTCGCCGCGATTGAGCGCGACGAGGCGGATGTTCTCGGCGAGCTGAAGCTGCTGCACGGTGCCGCGCAACGCATCCATGACCGAGAAGCCATTGCCTCCCTTCACGCGTGCGACTGCCGTATCAAACTGGCCTGCCCGCACGAGTGCGATCGTGGAGTCGAGCTCGTCCAGCTTGGCGATAGCCTCGCTGCGCGCCTTGGCGACGCGTTCGGTCTGCGCGGCATCGCCTTCGACGAGTTGCGTCAGAGCGTCGAGTTCCGGCAGGGCGGCGGCTCGGCCGTTCGTGTAGGGGCTGAGATAGGCTGGATCATGGGTCAGGAGATAGCCGCGCTGTCCGGTCTCGGCGTCGCGCATATGGCCCAGGAACCGCTCGGAGCGCTCACGAATCTCGATCGAATGGGAAACACGCTCGGCCGTGGCGCGCGCTTGCGCGTTGATCCAGGCGGCCAGGATGACCGCCACGCCAACGACGCCGATCGCGACGATCGTCGTCGTGGCCGATCGCAGGCGGGCGCCTAGGGCTGGAATGCTGGGCAGCGCCAAGCGGCTGCGGGGCCTTACCTCAGTGGACATGGATACCGTGATACAGGACGGAATCCGCAATCCCTATGTAAAAAGACAGGGGCGGTCGAGCGCGCGCCGCATTCGCCTTGGAGCGCTTTCGAGCGAAGCGGACACCGGTTCGTGTGAAGAAAACGCACCAAAACAAGGGACTAGGGCAATTGCTCCAGCGCCTGGCCCCGACCGTTACGCCTCGTCCTCGTCGTCCTCGCCACGGTTGAAGAACTGCCTGCCGATCAGGGCGCCGAGGATGATGACGCTTCCGACGACGGCCGTGCGCCAGCCCAAGCGCGACGATCCGAGCAGCTTGGCCGCGATTGGCGCTGCGGCCAATACCGTGGTCGCCAGCGGCCGCGATGGTCGCCGACGCTTCTTGACATAGGTCGCGACGCCCAGGCTCAGCAAGGCGGCGAAGAACAGGCCTCCCGCGATCCAGAGGCTTGCCGTAATCGGGTCGTAGCGCAGCGCCAGCACGGTGTGCAGCGCGTTCAGGGCATAGCCCGCCGCGCACAGCACAAGCAGGGCCGAAAACCCGTACAGGCCGTAGATGATGACATTGCGTTTGACCGCGCCGGAGACTTCCGACGCGATGAAGCTTCCCAACCCCCCGAGCATGGCTTATCGCGCCGACAGGAAGCCGACGAACAGGCCGACCGCCGCGGCCACCCCGAGCGCGCGTAGCGGCCGCTCCTGGATCTCCTGCGCGATGATGCGCTGCAGATCGGTCACCTGTTCCTTGGCGACGTCGGCCATCCTGTCGGTGTCGACGCCCACGGCGCGGAGCTTTTCGGTGACCGTTGCCGCCAGATCCTCGGCGCTGCGCGTCAGACTGGCTTCGAGCTCGCTCGTCTCGCGCTTGACGCGGCGGCTGGCTTTCTGCGCGGAGGCCTGGGCATCAGCAGCGATATCCTCAGCGCCTGCGACGGCTTCGTCCTTGGCGCGTTTGACCGCCGAGGCCGCCTGGCGCTTCGCGGAAGTGGTGCTGGCCATGTCTGATGTCCCCCTCTCGATACTGTAAATGGATGGGTGCGCTCCGAATGACTCCGGAGCTTGGTGACCTAACGCACGCATGGCGCGCGGGTTCCTTGTAGCCGACTAGAGCCGTTTCCGATCCGGTTGGATCGTTCAACCGCTCTCGCCCCTTGCCTTAACGTGTTTTCCTCATGCGAACCGGTGGCCACTTCGCTCGAAAACGCTCTAGCCGATACCCGCCACTCGCTGCTGGGTGGGCTCTTCCTGGGGCGTGTCCTGAGGTGTGGCCTCGGCCTGCTGCGCCTTGCGATATGCGGCAAATTCCTCCTGCGCCACCATGGCCACCAGCAGGATCGGAGTCGAGAGCACGGCACCGACCGGCCCCCACAGCCAAAGCCAGAAGATGAAGCCGATGAAGACCAGGAATGGCGAGACGGTGAGCCGGCGCCCAACGAAAACCGGAGTCACGACATTGCCTTCGATCAGATGCAGCACGAAATACGCCGCTGCCGGCCAGATCGCGGCGAGGAGAGACGGCGCGTCCAGCAGAGCCCCAGCAAGCAGCAGCACGGTGACGATGATCGGCCCGATGAAGGCGAGATAGTTCAGCAGGAAGGCGAGCGCGCCCCAGAATACGGGGAATGGCAACCCTGCGAGCGTAGCGATCGCCAGGGTCATCACGCCCATGCCGAGATTGATCAGCGTCACCAGTCCGAAATAGCGCGCGACCCGCGTCTCGATTTCCTGGAAGAAGGCGCCGGCGGATTTCCGCGCGCCGCGCCCGAGGCAAAGCCGCAGCGCGCGCGCCTTGAGATGGCGCCGCGTCGCCAGCCAGAAATACACTGTCGCGACGAAGATCAGCAGGCCGCCCGCCGCTGTCGAAGACGACACCGCGATATCGAGCAGCGGATTGCCTTGAGAGACGTTGAGTTCCGCCCCGCTCTTGCCGGTCAGCGTGGCGGCGGCCCGCTTAAATTCGTCCATGAAGACGAAGACGCCGGCGAGCTTGGCCTGCAGCGCCGCCATCATTGCGGGCGCCCGGTCGCTCCAGCCGGCGATCGGCACGGCGAGCAGGGTGATCGCGAAGAGAATCAGGCTGAGCCCGAGCAGGACCACTATGGCTGCGGCCAGATGCTGCGGCACGCCGCGGCGCACCAGCCAGTCGACCAGCGGTCCCAGGACCAGGCCGAAGATGACGCCCGCCGTCACCGGCAGGGCGATGACCTTGATCAGATAGAGCGTCGTGGTCGCCAAGATAACGAAGATGCCGATAATGGCATAGCGGACGATGAGGTCATGCTCATAGGGCGTGACGTCGTCCTGGGTCTCCTCGATCTCGGGTTCCGCCATATAGCGCGGAAACGGTCTCCAGGCGGACGAGCTGAGCATGTGACGATATCCAACGCGCAAAGCGCGCCCCCCGGCGCGTCAGATCTATAACGCGGCACTGGCAGGCAAGGTTCCTGCGGTTCAAGTTCCTGCGGTCCAAGTTTCTGGAGTCCAAGTTTCTGGAGTCCAGCTTTCCGGGGTCGAGCGTCGGCGCCTCAATGCGCCTCGTCCCAGTTGCTGGCGGCCCGCGCATCGACCTGCAAGGGCACGCGCAATTGCACGGCCGGGTGCGGTGCATCCACCATCACCTGGCGGACCACCGGCAATGTCGCCTCGACCTGGGCTTCGGGCACCTCGAAGACGAGTTCGTCATGCACCTGCAGCAGCATGCGGGCGTCGAGCCTGGCGGCAGCGAGCGCGCCCTCCATCCGGATCATGGCCCGGCGGATGATGTCGGCGGCCGAGCCCTGGATCGGCGCGTTGATTGCCTGGCGCTCGACGAAGGCGCGCTCGGAGGGGTTCTTCGAGGCGACAGCCGGGAAATGGCAGACCCGGCCGAAGATCGTCGTGACATGGCCGTTGGCCCGCACGAAGGTCTTGGTCTGGTCCATATAGTCGCGGATGCCCGGGAACCGTTCGAAATATTTCCGGATATAGGCGCCGGCCTCCTCGCGGCTGATGGCGAGCTGGTTGGCGAGGCCGAAGGCCGAAATGCCGTAGATGATGCCGAAATTGATCGCCTTGGCGCGGCGACGCACCTCGCTCGGCATGCCCTGGACCGGCACGCCGAACATTTCCGAGGCCGTCATCGCATGGATGTCGATGCCGTCGGCAAAGGCCTGCCGGAGCTGCGGGATGTCGGCGATATGGGCGAGCAGGCGCAGTTCGATCTGGCTGTAATCGGCCGAGATCAGCTTGTGGCCCTTTTCGGCGACGAAGGCGGTCCTGATCTTGCGGCCGGCCTCGGTGCGGATCGGGATGTTCTGCAGATTGGGCTCGGAGGAGGAGAGGCGGCCCGTCGTCGTCGCCGCCAGCGCATAGGAGGTGTGCACCCGGTTGGTCTGGGGGTGCAGATAGGTCGGCAGCGAGTCGGTATAGGTCGATTTCAGCTTGGCGAGCTGGCGCCATTCCAGGATCTTCGAAGGCAGCGGATGGCCCTGCTCGGCGAGCTCCTCGAGCACGCCGGCTCCGGTCGCCCATTGCCCGGTCGCGGTCTTCTTGGCGCCGGAAAGTCCCATCTTGCCGAACAGGATGTCGCCGAGTTGTTTTGGGCTGCCGATCAGGAATTTCTCGCCGGCCACCTCGTAGATCTCGTCTTCCAGCCGGGCCAGCGATTGCGCGAATTCGCCCGAGAGCCGCGACAGGATCTGCCGGTCGATGGCGATGCCGCGCTGCTCCATCCGGGCGAGCACGGCGATCAGCGGCCGCTCCAGCGTCTCATAGACGGTGGTCTTGCCTTCGGCCGCGAGCCTGGGCTTGAGCGCGCGCCAGAGCCGCAGCGTCACATCGGCATCCTCGGCGGCGTAATCCGTCGCCTTGTCGAGCGCGATCTTGTCGAAGGTCACTTGCGCCTTGCCAGTGCCCGCGACTTGCGAGAACGGGATCGTCTCATGGCCGAGATGCAGCTCGGAGAGCCGGTCCATGCCGTGATTGTTGTTGCCGGCGTCGAGCGCATAGGAAATCAGCATGGTGTCCTCGATCGGGGCGACGGTAAGCCCGTGCCGTTCGAGAATCAGCAGGTCGTATTTCAGGTTCTGGCCGATCTTCAGGACGCCTGGATCGACCAGCAGCGGTTTGAGCGCCGCCACCGCCTGGTCGAGCGGAATCTGGCCCTCGACCATGCCGCTGCCGAACAGATCGGTGCCGCCGCGATGCTGCAGCGGGATGTAGCAGGCGCGCCCAGGTGCGACGGCAAGCGAGATGCCGACAAGGTCGGCCTGCATCGCGTCGAGCGAATTGGTCTCGGTGTCGAGCGCGACATGGCCGGCCTCATAGGCCCATCCGATCCAGCGTTCGAGATCGGCGAGCGTGCGCACGCATTCATAAGCCGTGCGGTCGATCTTTCCGGCGATCGCCTCGTTCTTGCGGGCCACTGCGAGGTCGGACGGCTTCATCCAGCCGTCGCCGGTCGATGGCTGTGCGCTGGCGGGTTCGGCGCCGGCGTCAGAGGCCGCAGCGGGCGCCGCAAAGCCGCCCTCGCCCGCATCCGCGCCGACATAGAGCGCCTTCAATTCTGCCGCGCGCGCGCCGCCTGGCGCCAGCGCCTCGTCGGCGTCGATCGCCGCGACATCGGCCCCATAGGCCTCGGCGACGCGCTTGGTGATGGTGGTGAACTCCATCGCCTTGAGGAAGGCGACGAGCCTGGCGGGATCGGGGTCGGCCAGCGTCAGATGCGAGAGCGGCGTCTCGACCTTCACGTCGTCGACCAGCGTCACGAGCTTGTGCGAGATGCGCACCTTCTCGATCACCTCGGGATTGGTCAGGGTCTCCCGGCGCTTGGGCTGCTTGATCTCGCCGGCCCGTGCCAGCAGTGTCTCCAGGTCGCCATATTCGCCGATGAGCTGGGCCGCCGTCTTGATGCCGATGCCGGGAGCGCCGGGCACATTGTCGGTCGCATCGCCGGCCAGCGCCTGCACATCCACCACTCTGTTCGGCATCACGCCGAAATACTCGACCACTTCGGGCTCGCCGATCCGACGTTCGGCCCGGAAGCCGGCGCCCTTCTTGGCGTCGCCTGAGGCCGGGTCGTACATCGCAACGCCCGGCCCCACGAGCTGCATCAGATCCTTGTCGGCCGAGACGATCAGCACGTCTGCACCCGCCTCGCGCGCCTGTCTGGCATAGGTCGCGATCAGGTCGTCTGCCTCGTAGACATCCTGCTCGACCGGGATCAGCCCGAAGGCGCGTACCGCCTCGCGCATCAGCGGGAATTGCGGGATCAGATCGGCCGGCGGTTCTGAGCGGTTGCCCTTATAGGCGGGGTAGAGCGCCTTGCGGAACGAGTTCTCGGTCTTGTCGAAGACGATGGCGAGATGGGTCGGCTTCACCCCGAGCACGCCGTCCTTGACGAACTGGAACATTTTGGTCGCGAAAAGCCGAACCGCGCCGGAGGGCAGGCCGTCGGAGCGCGCATTGTATTTCCGGTCCTGATTGATCGACTGGAAATAGGCGCGGAAGATGAAGTTCGAGCCGTCGACCAGGAAGAGGTGGTCGCCGGGCTTCAGGTCGGGGGCGGTGGTCTTCGGGGCTGTCTCGCTCATGGCGCGGACCATAAGCGGCGCGCGCCGGGCGGTCCATCGGGTGCGCGCGCCGATTCGCAAGAAGCTGTCAGGAGTGGCAGCATCTTTGCAAAGAAAGGCGCGGGGAACCCTCTCCCGGAGGGAGAGGGCAGGGTGAGGGGTCGGCCGTTTGACGTTTTGGCCGTGACCTCACCGCGACTTCGCCGTTCGGCAGGTGCTTCACTGGTCGAACGGCCAGCACCTCACCCCTGCCTCTCTCACTGAACTCGGGCCTGCCCGAGTTCAGCACTCAAAATGTCGAAGTCGGGTAGACCCGGCTTCGATGCAGGAGAGGGGTTCTCCGTTGTGGTTCCGGGGCTACTTCGTGATCGTGTCGATCTCGGCCAGCTCCTCGGCCGTCAGCGCCCATTCGGCCGCCTTGACGTTGGCGGCGATCTGCTCGGGCTTGGTCGCACCCGCGATGACGCTGGAAACGACGGGCTGCGCGGCGAGCCAGGAAAAGGCGAGCTCGACCAGCGTTTTGCCGCGCGCCTCGCAAAAGGCTGTCAGCTTCTCGGTCTTCTCCCAGTTGACGTCGGTCAGAACCTCGTCGGCACGCTTCGATTCCCTGGTCATGCGCGCGCCTTCCGGCATCGGCGCGTTGCGCTTGTACTTGCCGGTCAGCAAGCCGTTCGCGAGCGGAAAATAGGGCAAAAGCCCCATGCCGAAATGGCGGGCGGCGGGAATCAGATCCTTTTCCGCGCCGCGCACCAGCAGGCTGTATTCGTCCTGGCAGGAGGCAAAGCCGTTGATGCCGAGATCGCGCGCCGTCCACTCCGCATTGGCCATCTGCCAGGCCGGCATGTTGGAGCAGCCGATATAGCGCACCTTGCCCTGGCGGATCAGGTCTTCGAGCGCCCGCAGCGTCTCGTCGATCGGCGTCAGCGGGTCGGCGCGGTGGAACTGGTAGAGGTCGAGCCAGTCGGTCTTGAGGCGCTTCAGCGAAGCCTCGACCGCCGACATGATGTAGCGTCGCGAGCCGCCCTTCATCGTGCCGGCATCGTTCATGTCCATGCCGAATTTGCTGGCGAGCACGATGTCCTTGCGCCGTGGGCCAAGAAGCTGGCCAAGCGCCGTCTCGGAGCCCCCGCGCGCGCCATAGACATCGGCCGTGTCGAACAAGGTGATGCCGTGCTCGATCGCGGCGTCGACGACCTTGCGCGCCGCCTCGTCATCGATGCGGCCGCCGAAATTGTTGCAGCCGAGGCCGACGAGCGAAACACGCAGGCCGGAGCGGCCGAGATTGCGGGTGAGCATGGCAAACGTCCTTCGTGATGAGGGACGCAAGGGACCAGAGCCGGAGCGAGCCGGCAAGCGCGCTGGGCGCAACCCGGCTCATCGTCAGTCTCGGGCTTGTCCCGAGACTCGCATGCCGGAAGCCGTCTTCAGAAAAATGCCCGGCACGAAGCCGGGCTTGATGGGTACGGTCGGGTCGAGCCCGAGCGTGACGCGGAGCTCAGGGCTTCAGGCCACTTCCTGCTTCTGCTTCTGCGAGCGCTTGCGCTCGTTGGGGTCGAGCACGCCCTTGCGCAGGCGGATCGACTTCGGCGTCACCTCGACGAGCTCGTCATCGTCGATCCAGGCCAGCGAACGCTCCAGCGTCATCCGGATCGGCGGCGTCAGGCGCACCGCCTCGTCCTTCGAGGTGGTGCGGATGTTGGTGAGCTTCTTGCCCTTGAGCACATTCACCTCGAGATCGTTCTCGCGGGTGTGCTCGCCGACGATCATGCCCTGATAGACCTTCCAGCCGGGCTCGATCATCATCGGGCCGCGATCCTCAAGGTTCCACAGCGCGTAGGCCACGGCCTCGCCGGTCTCCATCGCGATCAGAACGCCGTTGCGGCGCCCGCCGATCTCGCCCTTATAGGGCAGATAGTCGTGGAACAGCCGGTTCATGATCGCGGTGCCGCGCGTGTCGGTCAGCAATTCGCCCTGATAGCCGATCAGGCCGCGCGTCGGGGCGTGGAACACGAGCCGCAGGCGATTGCCGCCCGAGGGACGCATCTCCAGCATATCGGCCTTGCGCTCCGACATCTTCTGCACGACGACGCCGGAATGCTCCTCGTCGACGTCGATGATGACCTCCTCGATCGGCTCCAGCAGCTGGCCGGCCTCGTCGCGCTTCAGCACGACGCGCGGGCGCGAGACGCCGAGCTCGAAACCCTCGCGACGCATCTGCTCGATCAGGATGGCGAGCTGCAATTCGCCGCGGCCGGAGACGATGTAGCTGTCCTTGTCGGCAGCTTCCTCGATCTTCAGCGCGACATTGCCCTCGGCCTCCTTGAACAGGCGGTCGCGGATGACGCGGGTGGTGACTTTGTCACCCTCGGTGCCGGCGAGCGGGGAATCATTGACCATGAAGGTCATCGACACGGTCGGCGGATCGATCGGCTGCGCCTTGATCGCGGTCTCGACTGAGGGATCGCAGAAGGTGTCGGCGACCGAGCCCTTCACGAGGCCGGCGATGGAGACGATATCGCCCGGGATGGCTTCCTCGATCGGCGTGCGCTCGAGACCACGGAAGGCGAGGATCTTGGTGATGCGGCCGCTTTCGACCAGCGAGCCGTCGCCCGACAGCACCTTGATCATCTGGTTCGGCTTGGCCGAGCCCGAGACGACGCGGCCGGTGATGATGCGGCCGAGATAGGGGTTGGCTTCGAGCAGCGTGCCGAGCATGCGGAACGGGCCTTCCTCGATGCGCGGCTCCGGCACATGGCTGAGGATGAGGTCGTACATCGGGGCGAGGCCCTGATCCTGCGGGCCGGCGGGATCATGCGCCATCCAGCCCTGCTTGCCCGAACCGTAGAGGATCGGGAAGTCGAGCTGCTCGTCGCTGGCGTCGAGCGCCGCAAACAGGTCGAAGACCTCATTGATGACTTCGGTGACGCGGGCGTCGGGCTTGTCGACCTTGTTGATCGCCACGATCGGGCGCAGGCCGAGCTTCAAAGCCTTGGAGACCACGAACTTGGTCTGCGGCATCGGACCCTCGGCCGCATCGACCAGCACGATGGCCGAGTCGACCATGTTCAGGATGCGCTCGACCTCGCCGCCGAAATCGGCGTGGCCTGGGGTGTCGACGATGTTGATGCGCGTATCCTTCCAGACGACCGAGGTCGCCTTGGCCAGGATGGTGATGCCGCGCTCCTTCTCGAGCTCGTTGGAGTCCATCACGCGCTCGATCACGCGCTGGTTGTCACGGTAGGTGCCCGACTGCTGCAGCAACTTGTCGACAAGCGTGGTTTTGCCGTGGTCGACGTGGGCGATAATGGCGATATTGCGCATGGACATGCGGGTAAGGGCCTTGTTTCAAGACCGCAAGCCGGCCAGGTCAAAGCCCTGCCGGCGCAGCCCGTTCATGAGGAAACTGGAATTCGCTGCGCTGCACATAAACGCTGAAGGCCGTTTGGGCAACCTTTGCTCACGCGCAAGAGCAGGATGCGAAAAAGTGGGAACCGGTTTTCGGCCTGACGCCGTAGGGCGGTGCGCTACGCATCGACCAGCGCCAGGCGCCGCTCCGCGACCGCGCGCCCGACCTGATCCATCACCAGCCGGTAGGCGGCCAGCCCCGAACCGTCGAGGTCGCCCTTGGCGAAATCGCTGAGCACGCGCGTCAGGATCGAGTCGGCCTCGTGGTCGAGCCGCGCCAGTTCGATCTCGTCGGAACAGGTGCGGATCACCGGCAGCAGCGCCAGCAATTCGTCGAGCCCCGACATCGCCCTGCGGCGGCGCGCCGCGCTTTCCTGGCCCAGAATCGCGGCGCCGCCGGTGCCCAGCATGGAGAGGCCCATCACGCCGAGATAGAACCAATCGCCATAGCGCTCGAAGAAGGTCTCCTGCTCGCCGTCGATATAGGCGGCCGCGCCGGAATGGACCGAGAGCGGTGCATCCTTGTCGGTGGAGGGCGCCTCCAGTCCCTGGATCGAGGGCAACTCGGCTGCAAGTGTCAATCGCAGCGCCAGCAGTTCCTTGACCACCTGGCCGACGAGAGTGTCGTCGAGATTCTGCGAGGCCATCAGGCGCGAGGTGACGGAGATCGTCGGCAGGTTCTCGGAAGGGCGGGGCGGATCGCCGCCGAGCGCGCCGCGCACGATCTCTCCGGTCTCGATCGAGCGGTAGCGCGCCTTGATCGCCTCGGCCTCGCGGATCGGGATCAGCACGGGATCCTCGCCCCAGGCGGAGCGGAGGCGGTTGATGCCGTCATTATTCGCCAGCGAGCCGACGGCATTGATCGAGAAGAAGGCGTCGATGCGTCCTTCCCTGGCGAAGGGAACGAGATCGTCGGGGGCCAGCCCGACGATCTCGACCTCGCTGGGTCTGACTTCGTATTGTGCCAGGACGCGCTGGAGGAGCACTATATTCCCGGCCGGATTGCGCGGGACGCCGATCCTGCGGCCGCGCAGATCGGCGATCCGCCCGATTCCGCTTGCCTTGGTGGTGATGATGAAGGGGAAGGAGCGACGCGTGATCAGGGCTGTATCGCCTTGGGCGGGCAGCGCGATGTCGGGGCGCACGATCGCGAGATCGGCCAGGCCGTCATCGAGCTTCTTGGCGCTTTCCTCCGAGCCTTCGGTCAGCACGAGCCGGATGCGAAGGGACGATTTCTCGCGGTTGAGCCCCTGGACGAAGCCAGCCGCCATGCGCGCATCCTCCGAGCCCAGCGGTCCAACAGCCAGGCGCAGTGTCTTGGGCTGGCTGACGAAGTAGAAAACGGACGCCGTGACGCCAAAGACCGCCAGTAACCCCGCCAGAGCCGTAAAGCCGCGCCGCCCCATCCTCAATCGATCCGCCCCATTCCGTTGCGTCCATGCAGGATGCTCTCACGGGCGATCATGTCGCAAGTGCGGCGGCGCCCCGGATCGTGCTAGAGCGAGCCCATGAACGACCATAACGATAGATTTGCCGTGAAGATCTGCGGGCTCTCGACGCCGGAGACGCTGGCTGTCGCGCTCGACGCCGGCGCCGACATGATCGGCCTCAACTTCCACCCCAAAAGCCCACGCTTCGTCACGATCGAGCAGGCGACAGCGCTGGCCGCCATGGCCCGGGGGCGGGCGGAGATCGTGGCCCTGATCGTCGATTGGGATGAGACGCAGGCCATGAGCCTGGTCGAAGCGGTGAAACCGGACTGGCTGCAGCTGCATGGCCGGGAGACGCCGGAGCAGCTGCGCGCCCTCAAGGCCGCGACCGGTCTGCCCGTGATGAAGGCGCTGGGTATCGAGGGCACGGAGGATCTTGCGGCGGTCGAAGCTCATCGCCGCGTCGCCGACCGCATCCTGCTCGACGCCAAGCCGCCCAAGGATGCCGCCTATCCCGGCGGTCATGGCCGGCCCTTCGACTGGAGCCTGCTTGCCGAACTCGACCCCGGCTTGCGCTTCATGTTATCGGGCGGGCTCGATCCGGCCAATGTCGCCGAGGCGATCCGCATCACGCGACCCGCCGGGGTCGATGTCTCCTCGGGCGTCGAAACCGCGCCAGGCGTCAAGGATGCCGGCCGGATCAGGGATTTCATCGCGGCGGCACGGGCCGGTGCACAGAATTTGAGACCATAGAGGCTAGCCGGACATGAACGCGCCCCATACCCCGAACACCTACCGCTCCGGCCCCGACGAGAACGGCCGCTTCGGGATGTACGGCGGCCGCTTCGTCGCCGAGACGCTGATGCCGCTGATCCTGGAGCTCGAACAGGCCTATGAGGCGGCCAAGGCCGACCCCGCCTATCATGCCGAGACGGCCTATGGTTTGAAGCATTATGTCGGCCGGCCCTCGCCGCTCTATTACGCTGAGCGCCTGACCGAGTATTTTCGCGACAAGGCAGCGGCTTCTGGCCTCTCGGGTGGCGCAAAAATCTATCTGAAGCGCGAGGAGCTGAACCATACCGGCTCGCACAAGGTCAACAATGTGCTCGGCCAGATCCTGCTGGCGCGGCGCATGGGCAAGAAGCGCATCATTGCCGAGACCGGCGCCGGTCAGCACGGCGTCGCGACCGCCACGCTCTGCGCCCGCTATGGCCTGGAATGCATCGTCTATATGGGCGCGGTCGATGTCGCGCGCCAAGCGCCCAACGTCTTTCGCATGCAGATGCTGGGCGCGACCGTCGTCCCGGTCGAGTCGGGCACCAAGACGCTCAAGGACGCGATGAACGAGGCGCTGCGCGACTGGGTCACCAATGTCGCCGACACCTTTTACTGCATCGGCACAGTCGCTGGCCCGCATCCCTATCCCGCCATGGTGCGCGATTTCCAGTCGATCATCGGCAAGGAGACGCGCGAGCAGATGCAGGAGCTGGAAGGCCGCCTGCCGGATTCGCTGATCGCCTGCATCGGCGGCGGCTCGAATGCGATGGGCCTGTTCCATCCCTTCCTCGACGATCCCAGCGTCGAGATCTATGGCGTCGAGGCGGCCGGCCACGGCATCCCGACCGGCCTTCACGCCGCCTCCTTGACCGGGGGCGCGCCGGGCGTGCTGCATGGCAACCGTACCTATCTGCTGATGGACGCGGATGGCCAGATCAAGGACGCGCATTCGATCTCGGCCGGGCTCGACTATCCCGGCATCGGCCCCGAGCATTCCTGGCTGCATGATGTCGGCCGGGTGAGCTATCTTTCGGCCACCGACGAGGAAGCGCTGGAGGCTTTCCAGCTGATCTCGAAGCTGGAGGGCATCATTCCCGCGCTGGAGTCGGCCCATGCGCTCGCGCGCGTCGCCGAGCTCGCCCCGAAGAAGCCGCAGGACCATCTGATGGTGGTCAACCTCTCCGGGCGCGGCGACAAGGATATCCCGCAAGTGGCGGAGATTCTGGCGGCGCGCTGAGCTGCACCGGACTGCTAGGAAGGAACAGATGATGAAGAAGGCGATCCTGTTCGCGGCCATGCTGGCCCTTTCGGGCCAGGCGCAGGCTCAGAACCGCGACGCGGCCCCCGCCGAAGGCGTCGTCATCCGCACCGAGGGCGAAGTCCGGGTGAAGCCGGATCTCGCGACGATCCAGGCCGGCATGGTCAGCGAAGGCAAGACCGCGGCGGAGGCCATGGCCAAGAACACGCCGGCGCTGGCGAAGCTCGTCGAGGCGGTCAAGGCGGCGGGCGTCGCGCCTGCCGATCTCTCGACCTCCCAGGTCGCGCTGACGCCGCGCCTGACGCAAGCTGCGGCATCCTCCTCGCCGCAGCCGCGGGCGCCCAGGATCGACGGCTATGAGGCGCGCACCGGCATCACCGTGATCCTGCGCGACATCGCCAAGGCCGGGCCTTTGATCGATGCGCTGGTCACGGCCGGCGCCAACGACATGTCCGGCATAAGCTTCGGCCTCGCCGACGAGGGCAAGGCCAAGGATGCTGCGCGCGCCAAGGCGGCCGAGAGCGCGCGGGCTCGTGCGGAGCTCTATGCCGGCAAGCTCGGCGTGAAGCTGGGCGAGCTCGTCTCGATCGTCGAGGCGGAAGCCGAGCCTCCCTCCAGGCCGATGGGCGATGTGCGGGCTTATCGCATGGCGGCGGGCGCCGCGCCGATCCAGGTCGAGCCGGGTGAGATCACGGTCAGTGCCGCGCTGCGCACCGTCTGGCGCATCGAGAAGTAAGGTCTTTCCAGGGCGAGAACGCCGCCATTCCGGACGGACGGCGAGGCCGCGCAGTTCCGGAATGACAGCGGTTGCGTATGCCGGCCCGCTTTTCCAGCCAGGGAAATGCATGCTATTTCAGGCCGCATGAGCATCCGTATCGTCCGTCTCGGCACGCCCCGCCTTCCCGATGAGGGCACGCGGATCGGCACCGTGCGCCGACCGCCGCGCGGCGTCCGCAAGGAGCGCTATGCGGCCGATGACTGGTTCGACGTCTGGTTTCCGGAGCTTTCACCCAGTCCCGAACTGGTGAAATCGGCACTGAACGCAGAGAGCGAGGCGGAATGGCAGGGCTTCGTCCGCGCCTTCCGCGCCGAAATGGAGGAGCCGGCGCCGCGCCGCACGCTCGATCTGCTCGCCTCGCTCTCCCATAGCGGACGCTTCTCGGTCGGCTGCTATTGCGAGCAGGAAGCGCGCTGCCATCGCTCCGTCCTGCGCCAACTCCTCGCCGATCGTGGCGCTTCGATTGCTTGAGGTCTTCAGGCTCGGCCGGCGCATCCCCTCTCGCCAGCCCGCGCCTGTCATGCTAACCGCAGGCCCATGACAATGACCGGCATGACCCGCATCCAGACCCGTTTCGCCGCTTGCGCCGCCGAAGGGCGCGCCGCGCTGGTGACCTTTGTCACCGCTGGCGACCCGGATTTCGAGACCGCGAGCGCGATCCTCCATGCGCTGCCCGAGGCAGGCGCTGACATCATTGAGCTCGGCGTGCCCTTCACCGATCCGATGGCCGATGGCATCCCGGTCCAGCTTGCGGGGCAGCGCGCGCTCAAGGCCGGCCAGACCTTGAAGAAGACGCTCGCCATGGTCGAGGCGTTCCGCGCGGCTGAACATGACACGCCGATCGTGCTGATGGGCTACTACAACCCGATCTACGTCTATGGCGTCGAGCGCTTCCTGAGCGATGCGAAGGCGGCCGGCGTCGATGGTCTGATCGTGGTCGATCTGCCGCCCGAGGAGGATGCCGAGCTCTGCCTGCCGGCGCTGGCTGCGGGGGTCAACTTCATCCGCCTCGCCACCCCGACGACGGACGACAAGCGCCTGCCGAAAGTGCTGCAGAATACCTCCGGCTTCGTCTATTATGTTTCGATGACGGGCGTCACTGGCGGCTCCATCGCCAATTACGACGCGGTCGGAGAAGCCGTCGCGCGGATCAAGCGCCATACCGACCTGCCGGTGGCCGTCGGTTTCGGCGTCAAGACGGCGGCTGATGCGGCCGCGATCGCCAAGGGCGCGGATGGCGTCGTCGTCGGCTCGTCGTTGGTCGAACGCGTCAGGCTTTCGTTGGATGCTCAGGGCAAAGCCACGGAAAAGACGGTTTCAGCTGTCACCTCGCTCGTCGCCGAGCTCGCAGCCGGCGTCCGCTCGGCCGCCAGGGCCGCCGCCTGACCCTGCCAGTACAGTTGAGGACCAATCCATGAACTGGATTTCCGAAGTCGTTCGGCCGCGGATCAAGACGCTGTTCAAGCGCGAGAGCCCGGAGAATCTCTGGATCAAATGCCCGGATTCCGGACAGATGGTCTTCCACAAGGATGTCGAGGCCAATGGCTTCGTCATCCCCGGCTCCGACCATCATATGCGGGTCACCGCGACCGACCGGCTGCGCCTGACCTTCGACGAGGGCAAATGGCTCGACGTCGCCCTGCCCGAGGTCGCGATCGACCCGCTGAAGTTCCGCGACGAGAAGCGCTATATCGACCGGCTGAAGGACGCCCGCGCCAAGACCGGCGCGATCGACGCCTTCAAGGTCGGTTACGGCCGCGTCCAGGGCCTGGCGATGACGCTCGCCGTGCAGGATTTCCACTTCATGGGCGGCTCGCTCGGCATGGCGGCGGGCGAGGCCTTCATCAAGGGCGCCGAGACCGCGCTCGAGAAGAAGACGCCTTATGTCGTCTTCGCCGCCTCGGGCGGCGCCCGTATGCAGGAGGGCATCCTCTCGCTCATGCAATTGCCCCGCACCACCGTGGCGGTGCGCATGCTGCGCAATGCCGGCCTGCCCTATTTCGTGGTTCTGACCAACCCGACCACGGGCGGTGTGACGGCTTCCTACGCGATGCTGGGCGACATCCATATCGCCGAGCCCGGCGCGCTGATCGGCTTCGCCGGTCCGCGCGTGATCGAGCAGACCATTCGCGAGAAACTGCCGGATGGCTTTCAGCGCGCCGAATACCTCAAGGACCATGGCATGGTCGATATGGTGGTGCACCGCCATGAGATTCCGGCGACGCTGGCAAGGCTCGGGCGGCTGCTGACGAAGCAGCCCGCGCCGGATGGCGTCATGAAGCCGCCGCTACCGGTCGCCGAGGCCGTCTGAAGACGCGCATGGGCGGGAGGCCCTGAACCGAGATGGGGTCGTCCGACACGCTGCTGGCGCGCTTCCTCGCGCTGCATCCCAAGCTGATCGATCTCTCGCTCGGGCGCATCCTGACCTTGCTGGAGCGCCTCGGCGATCCGCAGAAGCGGCTGCCGCCGGTGATCCATGTCGCCGGTACCAATGGCAAGGGCTCGACCATCGCCTTCATGCGGGCGATCCTGGAGGCTGCGGGCCTCAGCGTCCATGTCTACACCTCGCCGCATCTGGTCCGCTTCCACGAGCGCATCCGCATCGGCGCGCCCGGCGGCGGGCGTTTCGTCGACGAGGCTGTGCTGGTCGAGGCACTGGAGCGCTGCGAGCGCATCAATGCCGGCGATGCCATCACCTTCTTCGAGATCACCGCTGCGGCGGCCTTGCTGCTGTTTTCCGAGCACAAGGCGGATGTCGTGCTGCTCGAAGTCGGGCTGGGCGGCCGCTTCGATGCGACCAATGTCATCGCCCACCCCGCCTGCACGGTGGTAACGCCGGTCTCGCTCGACCATGCCGAATATCTCGGCGACACCGTGACCAAGATCGCGGCCGAGAAGGCCGGCATCTTCAAGCGCGGCGCGCCGGCGGTGATCGCGCCGCAGGAGCCTGAGCCGACGGCTGTGCTAGAGGCCACGGCCGAGCGCGTCGGCGCCTCGCGCATCCTGATAGGCGCGCAGGATTTCAACGTCCATGAGGATGGTGGACGCCTTGTCTATGAGGATGGCGACGGCCTGCTCGATCTGCCTTTGCCGCGTCTCGCGGGGCGCCACCAGCATGTGAATGCCGGCACGGCGATCGCCGCCCTGCGCGCTGCCGGCTATGGCGGCCTGCCGGCGCGGGCCTTCGAGCAGGGCATGCTGGAGGCCGACTGGCCGGCGCGGCTGCAGCGGCTGGCGCGCGGCAAGCTTGCCGAGCTCATCCCCGCCCGCGCCGAACTCTGGCTCGATGGCGGCCACAACCCCGATGGCGGGCGTGTCCTGGCCCAGGCGATGGCCGATCTCGCCGATCGCAATCCGGCCCCGCTGGTGATGATCACGGGCCTGCTCTCGACCAAGGATGCCAAGGCGACGCTCAGTCATTTCAAGGGATTGGCGCAGACGCTTTTCGCCGTACCGATCCAGAATACGCTGGCGGCGCGCCCGGCCGAGGAGGTGGCGAGCCTGGCGCGCGAGGCTGGGCTCAAGGCCGAGGTCGCAGGCTCCGTCGAGCAGGCTTTACACGAAATCGGCAGCCGGAGCTGGTCGGCGCCGCCCCGCATTCTGATCTGCGGCTCGCTCTATCTGGCGGGCGAGGTGCTCTCGGCCAATGGCACGCCGCCGGTCTGATCAAGGTAAAAGGCGCTCGTGGAGCGCGCTGCGGCGCTGGTGCGGGCCGAAAGGAGACAGCATGCGGGGCCCCGGAATGGCGAGGCTAGAGCCGTTTCGGTTTCCATTGGATCGTTCAGCAGCTCCTGCTCTTTGTTTTAACGCGTTGTCCTCACGCGAACCGGTGTCCACTTCGTTCGAAAGCGCTCTCGGTCTCCTCCTGCTTTGTGGCTTGCTCGGTGGCTGCGTCACCTCCGGCGATGGCAGGCTGTCCGAGGCGGGCGGCATCGATCGGGTCGTGGCGGGCGAGCCGGCGGTCATGCGGCAGACTTATATGACGATGGATCTGCGTTGCCGGCCGGTGAAGCGGCCGACCGCCACGCTGACGCAGCCGCCTCGACACGGCACGGTGAGGATGCTGCCCCGCAGGGGCGCGGCGACCTATGGGCCCGGCCCCTACCGGCATTGCGACGGCAAGGTCGGCCCTTCTCTCGCCTTCGAATACACCTCGGCACCCGATTATCGCGGCCACGATGCCTTCGCGGTACGGGTGCGCTATGCGGATGGAGAGCTGCGTCACGGCCATTTCGAGGTCGAGATTCGCTGAGAAGGCAGGAGAGCGCTGATGGCACATCGTTTCGGTCAGGATGGCCCGCAGATCGCGCGGATCGGCCAAGGCACCTGGAATATCGAGCTCGCGGACAAGGCGGGAGCGATCTCCGCTCTGCGGCGCGGGCTCGATCTCGGCCTGAGCCATGTCGACACCGCCGAGATGTACGGCTCGGGCCGCTCCGAGGAGATCATCGCGGAGGCGCTCGCCGGGCGGCGCGATGAGGTCTTCCTCGTCTCGAAGGTGCTGCCGCACAACGCCTCGAAAGCCGGGACGCGCAGTGCTTGCGAGCGCTCGCTCAGGCGCCTCAAGACCGATCGGCTCGACTGCTACCTGCTGCATTGGCGCGGCTCCTACCCGCTGGAGGAGACCTTCGCCGCGTTCGAGGCGCTGCGAGCGGAGGGCAAGATTCTATCCTGGGGCGTCAGCAATTTCGATGTCGACGATCTCGACGAGGCACTCGACGTGGCAGGACCAGGCCGCATTGCCTGCAATCAGGTGCTGTACCATCTGCGTGAGCGGGCGATCGAGCATGCCGTGATCCCGTGGTGCGAGCGCAACGGTGTCGCCGTCACCGCCTATAGCCCGTTCGGGCAAAACGATTTTCCGCCATCCACCAGCGCCGGCGGCAAGCTCCTGGCGGAGATCGCGGCGACGCATGGGGCGAGCGCCCGGCAGGTCGCGCTGGCTTTCCTGACGCGGCGGCCCTCGGTCTTCGCTATCCCGAAAGCGGCCAGGGTCAACCATGTCGAGGATAATGCGGGCGCGCTGTCCCTGCGCCTGAGTGAGGCCGAGATCGCCCGTATCGATGCCGCCCTGCCATGCGGGCCGAAGCCGCGTTCGCTGCCGATGTTGTAGTTGCCGGCGTCGGGGCGCGGACTTCAGCGCATGAAGCTGATACCGCGCAAAAATCCCTCGACTTCGCCGCGCCAGGAGCCGACGGCATTGATGTAGCCATGGCCGTCCCTGCCATAGGCCGGCGCGGACACAAAGCGCGCCTTTCCACCTGCGGCGGTGAAGGCCGAGTACAGGCGCTTGGCCAGGTCGGGACCGAAGAAGAGATCGTTGCTGCTGTAGAGCCAGAGTTCCGGCGTGCGGGCATAACCGCCATAGCGACCGGCTGCGGAGATCAGCGCCTCTTCCGAGCAGACATCGTTGGGGCCGCGCGAGCCGCGTCCGCCAGCGAAGTTGACCACGCCGAGCAGCCCTGAATCGCCGTGAGTTGCGGCTGCGATCGAGCCCCAGCCGCCGGCCGAGACGCCCATATAGACCAACCGGCGCGGATCTGCGTCGGGCCGGGCCCTCACGGCGCTGGCGGCGGCGCGGATATCCTGGGCGGTCGCCAGGCCGCCGCCATAATAGTCCGCGTTCTCGCAGCGGCCATAGCCCTCGGCCCAACCGCTTCCCTCGCCGCCATAGCCGCGCCGGATCGGCACGGCGACGAGCACGCCGCGCGCCACGAAGGTCTTGGCGACGGCGGCCAGCGTCGCCTCGCCGACCTTCGCGCGTGCCGAGGGGTTGCGTGGGCTGCCATGCGACAGGATCAGCACCGGAAACGGGCCTTGCCCGTCCGGGACATAGAGATGGACGGCGATCTCGCTTCCGCCGACCGAGGTTTTCAGGGTCTCGACGGCGCGGACCTCCTGCGCCGCGAAGGGTAGCAGGAGCAAGCTGAGGACAAGGAGATGACGAGCAAGGTGGCAAGGCGATCGTGACGGCATGGCAAGGTCCGGGCGGTTGGCGGGTCGCTCATGCTGCCGGCTCCTTGCGCCACCGTCAAAAGCTCACCTTGCGCACGAGGCAGGTCCATCGGGTCTGGAGGGCTCATTGCTGGATCGTGGAAACCACAATTCGTCTTTGCGCTTTACAGCTGGGCCAGCTGCGGCGTTTCCTGAAGGCAATGGCGGCGGAGCCTTGCGCCCGACAATGCCGAAAGATCCAACAGTCGCGTTTTTCGGAGTGGTGTAATGCGTCGCGTCCTCGGCATCCTGGCCGTCTTGTTCCTATCGTTTGCCGGCATCGCCACGGCTCAAGCCGGCGTCTCGGTGAAGGTCGATATCGCCGCCCAGCGCATGCAGGTCACGACGACCGATGGCGAGGTTTACAACTGGGCGATCTCCTCGGGCCGCAAGGGCTTCCGCTCGCCCAACGGCGTCTACCGGCCGACCCGGCTGGAGAAGAACTGGTATTCGCGGAAATATGGCGGGGCCATGCCCTATGCGGTGTTCTTCCGTGGCGGTTACGCGATCCATGGCACCAATGCCGTCGGCGCGCTCGGTCGCCCGGCCTCGCATGGCTGCATCCGCCTTCATACGGCCAATGCCGCGAAGTTCTTCGCGCTGGTCAAGAAGCATGGCGCCGGCCAGACGCGTATTGCGCTGAACGGCGCGGCCGATGACGGGCTCTCGCAATTCGCCAAGGCGTCGGGCGGCGCCAAGTCCAAGCTCGCCAAGGCGAAGGCCAGGGAGCGCGCCGCCGTCGCACAGAGCCGCAAGGCCCCGAGCTGGAACGCCGCCCGCGAGCAGATCTTCCTGCGCCCGGCGCTGCCGGTGGATGCTTTTGGCTATCAGCCCTACTATCCCAACCAGCGCTGGCGCTGAGCGGCTAGAGCATTGCGCGAAAAAGTGGGTACCGGTTTTTCGCAAGAGCAATGCTCTATATTTTTAGAAGCGATCACGTTTTTCGCATTCGGACATACCCGTCCGAATGCGACGTGATCTTGCGCCCGGCTGCCGGCTCACAGCGTCTCCGGCACGATCCGCAGCCAGCCTTCCAGCGTCTCGCCCGGCTGAAGCCGCGTCAGCGGCGAGACGGCGCGTGCTGCCGCTTCGCTCGGTGAGCCGATCGCGTGGCTTTGCGGCTCGACGCAGAGGAAATCCGCACCGAGCGGGGCCCAGACCACCGGGAAGCTGAAATTCTCGCTGGCGGTCAGCGTGATCGCGAGACCCGTCGAGGGCGTCTCGATGCGCGCCACGCCATTCCAACCGAGCAAGCTCCAGGCGGTCTCGTGCTCCCTCGCGAAAACCGGCTTGTCCGCATAGGGGCCGCCATCGCTGAACAGAGCCGAGCCCGTTGCGCGAAAAGCCTCACCGAAGACGAGCGCGCCCGTTGCGGTCATACCCAGCCGCGTATCGGGTGCGCAGGGAAACCAGGGATGATGGCCGATTCCGTAAGGTAGTGCCGTATCGGCCTCGTTGGTGACGGCCATCGTTATGGTCATACCGGCGTCGTCGAGCGCGATGTCCTGCGTCGCACGGTAGCGATAGGGATCTGGGCCTTCCGTCCGGCGGTGCTCCAGCACGGTATGGCCTTGGGTCTTTCCTACGACATTCCAGGCCGATTGCCGGCCGAAACCGTGGATGTTGCCGCTGCGGTCATTGGCCGGGACAGTGAAGGCGCGCTCGCCATCATCGACCAGGCAATCGAAGGCGCGGTTGGCGAAGGGCACCATCGCCCATGTGCCGAACATGTTGGAATGTGCGGTCGTGGGCACCGCCCCGTCGGGTGCATGCAACAGCTTGTGTCGTTGTCCGTCCGGAGCGCGCCATTCAAGCGCCGTGACAATCCCGCCGATCTCGGGGGCGATCCGGGCGGTAAAGGGGCCGGTCGACAGTTCCAGCATCGCGGTCTCGCTTGGGTTCATTTGACCACTTGGGTTCATTTGATCAACGGCTGCAGCATCGCCTGCATCGCGCGCATTTTCGGCAGAAAGGCCTCGGCCATCGCTTCGGCGGAGTTGCGCTGCGCCTGACCCGACAGGTTGAAGGCCGCAACGACCTCGCCGCGCGCATTGACGAGCGGCATCGCCAGCGAGACCAGGCCGAGTTCGAGCTCCTGGTCGACGAGGCAATAGCCCTGCGCCTGCGCCCGCGCCAGGATCGGCATCAGTTGCGCGATCTCGGTGACCGTGCGTGGCGTAAGCGCGCGCGGCTTGCCTGCGAGAATGCGCGCCTGCGCCTCCTCTGGCGGCAGGGCCGCCAACAGCACGCGGCCCATCGAGGAGCAGAAGGCCGGCAGCCGGCTGCCGACGGAGAGGCCCACCGACATGATCCGCCTTTGTGCGGAGCGGGCGATGTAGACGATCTCATGCCCGTCGAGCAGCGAGGCGGATGAGGATTCGTGGGTTTCTTCGGAGAGCCGCTCCAGGAACGGTTGAACCAGCTGCGGTAGCGCCGTCGAGGCGAGCCAGGCATAGCCGAGACGCAGCACACGTGGCGTCAAGCGGAAGAACTTGCCGTCGAACTCCGCGTAGCCGATCTTCGTCAGCGTCAGCAGGCAGCGCCGCGCGGCAGCGCGGGACAGATCGGTCGCTCGGGCGACATCGGCGATGGTGAGCTTGTCATGGATCGCGTCGAAACATTCGATCACCGCCAGCCCCTTTTCCAGGGCAGCCATATGGTCGCGGTCCGGTGCTGTACTCGTCATGCTTGGCTCGCCATGCTTGACCGTCTTTGTTGCGCGCCGTAAAGTGCGATTATCAAAACGTTGTGCGATTAACGCACATAATGAGGAGATGTCAAGGTGGCTGAATTCGTCTCCCTTGCCCAAGGGGTCGAGGCGGTCCTGAGCGATGGCTGCTCCGTCGCGATGGAAGGTTTCACCCATCTGATCCCGCATGCGGCGGGCCATGAGGCGATCCGCCAGACCCGCAAGCGCCTGACCCTGATCCGCATGACGCCGGATCTGGTCTATGATCAGATGATCGGGATGGGCTGCGCCGAGAAGCTCGTCTTCTCCTGGGGTGGCAATCCCGGCGTCGGCTCGCTGCACCGCTTCCGCGACGCGGTCGAGAATGGCTGGCCACACAAGCTCGATATCGAGGAGCACAGCCACGCAGCCATGGCCAACGCCTATGAGGCGGGCGCCGCGAACCTGCCCTTCGCTGTCTTCCGCGGCTACAAGGGCGTCGACCTGCCCAAGGTCAATCCGAAGATCAAATCCGTGACCTGCCCCTATACAGGGGAGGTGCTGGCGACGGTGCCGGCGATCCGCCCCGATGCCGCGATCATCCATGCGCTCAAGGCCGATCGCGAGGGCAATGTCCTGCTGGAGGGCATCGTCGGCGTGCAGAAGGAAGCGGTGCTGGCAGCAAAGCGCTCGCTCGTCACGGTCGAGGAGATCGTCGATGATTTTGGCCCGCGCAATGCCAATGCCGTGATCCTGCCGGCCTGGACGGTGACCGCGATCGCCCATGTCCCGGGTGGTGCTTACCCCTCCTACGCGCAGGGCTACTACAAGCGCGCCAACGATTTCTACATCGCCTGGGACAAGATCGCCCGTGAGCGTGAGACGTTTTTGGCCTGGATCAAGGCGAATGTGCTGGAAAAGGGGCCTGATGCCTTCGCACAGCATGCCCGCCCGTCCCGGCAGGCAGCGTGAGGGATCATGATGACCGCGACCCCCACCGAGATGATGACGATCGCCGCCGCCCGGCTGCTGACGAATGAGGATGTCTGCTTCGTCGGCATTGGTGCGCCCTCGGCCGCCTGCAACCTCGCGCGTTTGACCCATGCGCCGAAAATCACGCTGATCTACGAATCCGGCACGCTCTCGACGCGGCCGACCGTGCTGCCGCTCTCGATCGGCGATGGCGAGCTCTGTGATACCGCGCTGACCACCGTCTCGGTGCCGGAGATGTTCCGCTACTGGCTGCAGGGCGGACGCATCACCATCGGTTTCCTTGGCGGCGCGCAGATCGACCGTTTCGCCAATCTCAACACCACGGTCGTTGGTCCCTATGACGCGCCGAAAGTGCGTCTGCCCGGCGGCGGTGGCGCGCCTGAGATCGCGATCCATTGCGGCCAGATTTTCATCACCATGGCGATGGGCTCGCGCGCTTTCGTCGAGACGCTGCCCTTCATCACCTCCTTCGGCCATGGCACGGGCAAGGGCGACCGCGCCAAGCTCGGTCTGAAGACGCAGGGGCCGACCAAGATCATCACCGATCTCTGCGTGATGGAGCCGGATCCCGAGACCTCGGAGCTGACCGTGGTCTCGCTGCATCCGGGCGTCACGCGCGAGCAGGTTCAGGCCGGCTGCGGCTGGCCCTTGCGCTTCACGGCCGAGTTGGCGGAGACTCCCGCCGCGTCAGTGCAGGAACTGGCGGTGCTGCGCGATCTGCACATCCGCACCAAGCAAGCTCACGGAGTGGCGGCATGAGCCTGATCTATCCGCGCGAGAGCCTGAAGGCGCACCCTCTCAACGCTTCGCCCGAGTACAAATCCACTTTGAAGCGCGCCCCGGCGCAGCCCCTGATCCTGCTGCCGCACACGCTGTCGGAAACGACCGGGCCGGTCTTCGGCCATGTTGCCGTCAACGAGAGCGACACCGACCTCACGCGCCAGCACGCGGGCGAGCCGCTGGGCGAGCGCATCATCGTGACCGGCCGCGTACTCGATGAGGACGGTCGGCCGGTGCCGCATACGCTGGTCGAGATCTGGCAGGCCAATGCCGCCGGGCGCTATGTCCATATCCGCGATCAGCATCCGGCCCCGCTCGATCCGAATTTCACTGGCGCGGGCCGGGCTCTGACCGATGCGCAGGGGCGCTATCGCTTCGTCACGGTCAAGCCCGGCGCCTATCCCTGGCGCAACCATCACAATGCCTGGCGGCCGGCCCATATCCATTTCTCGCTATTCGGGCCGAGCTTCCTCTCGCGTGTGATCACGCAGATGTATTTTCCCGGGGATCCGCTGTTCAAATACGATCCGATCTTCCAGTCGATCACCGATGAGCGGGCTCGCGACCGGCTGGTCTCGCGTTTCGACATCGAGACCACCGAGCCGGAATGGGCGCTTGCCTATCAGTTCGACATCGTCCTGCGCGGCCGCAATGCGACGCCGCTGGAAGAGCCCCATGACCACTGAGACCAAGGTGACCACTGAGACCAAGCCCGGGCTGACCCCATCGCAGACGATCGGCCCGTTCTTCGCCTATGCGCTGACGCCGCGCGCCTATGGCGGGCCGGAACTTGCAACCGAACAGGTCGCGGCCGAGGGCGTGGCCGGCGAGCGTATCCGCATCGAAGGCACGGTCTTCGACGGCGACGGCGTGCCCGTGAGCGACGCCATGATCGAGACTTGGCAGGCCGATCCGCAGGGGCGCTTCCATGCCGCCGGCAATGTCGGCTTCACCGGCTTCGGCCGCGCCGAGACGAATGCGGAAGGCGGTTTCTTCTTCGAGACGGTCAAGCCTGGCGCGCTGCAGGGAGCAGATGGGACCCAGCAGGCGCCCCATCTCAGCATCTCGGTCTTCGCGCGCGGCGTGCTGGTCAGGCTCGCGACCCGGATCTACTTCTCTGACGAGCCGGGCAACGCCTCCGATCCGGTTCTGGCCCTGGTGCCGGCCGGGCGGCGCGATACGCTGATTGCCCAGCGCGGCGCGGATGGTGTTTTCCGCTTCGATATCCGCTTGCAAGGCGAGGGTGAGACGGTGTTCTTCGAGGCCTGAGGCCTTCCGCGCGAAGGCGGCCCTGGGACAAGTCATGATCGTCGTTTTTGGTTCCTTGAATGTCGACCTCGTCACGCCGGTCGAGCGTCTGCCCGGTGCAGGTGAAACCGTGATCGGCCCGGGCTATGCGCTTCATCCCGGTGGCAAGGGCGCCAATCAGGCGCTGGCCGCGTGCCGCGCCGGGGCGGAGGTCGCGCTTGTGGGCGCGGTTGGGCGCGATGGTTTCGCCGAGATCGCCTTGTCGCTGCTCGCGGCGGATGGGGTCGATCTCGCCCATGTCGCGCATGTCGATGCGCCAACGGGGGCTGCCTTCATCGCGGTCGATGCGGCCGGCTCCAACCAGATCGTCGTGGCGGCCGGCGCGAATGCGTTCGCGCGCAGCGCCGTGCTGGACATCATGCCGCTGAGCGAGCGCGACGTGCTGCTGCTTCAGCGCGAAGTGCCCGAGGTGGAGTGCATCGCCGCCGCGCGGTCGATGAAGCGGGCCGGCGGGCGTGTCATCTTGAACCTCGCCCCGGCCGGTGCGCCCGCTGCGGCGCTGCTCGACTGTCTCGACGTCCTGATCGTCAACGAGCATGAGGCGCTGGTTCTGGCGCAGTCCCTGGGCTGGCCCGATGGCGAGCCCGAGGAGGTTGCCCGGCGCATCGACGCCGAGCGCGGGCTGGCCTGCGTCGTGACGCTGGGCGCGGCCGGCGTGGTCGGCTGGCAGGGCGGCGTCCGGCGCAGGCTCGCGGCGCCGCAGGTCGACGTCGTCGATACGGTTGCTGCTGGCGACAGTTTCACAGGGGCCTTTGCTGCGGCGCTTGCCGCAGCTTGCGGCTTTTCGGGCGCGCTTCAGCGCGGGCTGGCCGCTGGCTCGCTTGCCTGTACGGTGGCCGGCGCGCAGCCGAGCGTGCCACGTCGGAAGGCGATCGAGGTTCTGGTCGGCCAGGCTTTCTTTTGAGCCCCGCAGGATGCTCTGTTGAGTCTTGATGAAAGCTGGCGGGAACCCGGCGTTAAGTCTGTTCCCCGCAAAGCCGGGATCGACCCCGCAACGCGCGCAATGCGAGCGACGCTTTTCATCTTTCCGCAGGGATTGCGCCACATTCTCCATAGGTAAATTGGGGGCGGAGCCAGACATCGATGGCGCAAAGGCCGATCATATGGGCTCTCGGCATTGCCGGGTCCGTGATCTACAGCGCGCTGTCCTATAGCGAGCGGCTCGCCGACTTCACTGAGGCTAGTACGCCGCCCGTCGCGGCAGTCGCCACCGCCGGGAACCGGCCGACTGCGACGCCAAAGACCGCGCCGCAGCGTCCGACCCTGACCGTCGCCGCGGATTATCGCGGCCATTATGTCGTTCATCCGACGATCGACAATTACCACGTCAAGATGATGGTCGATACCGGCGCGAGTATGGTCGCGCTGACGGCGAGCGATGCCCGGGCGCTCGGCATCCAGCTCGGGCCCAGCGACTACAAGATGATCCTCAGCACCGCCAATGGCGTGGTCAAGGGTGCGCGCGTCAATCTGCGCGAGGTACGGCTCGGCGATATCCTGGTGCGCAATGTCGAGGCGGTCGTGCTGCCGGACGGCGCGCTCTCGATGAGCCTGCTCGGCACCTCCTTTCTCGGCAAGCTGCAGGGCTACGAGGTCCAGACCGGCAGAATGGTTCTGCGCGGCTGAACCTTCAGCGGGGTTCAGGCTGAAGCGTTTCCCATCATGGGCGCCATCGGCTATGTGTGGCGCCTCTGGCCCGCCTCTCCATCCCGGATGCCCCCGATGTTCCCCAAGCCGCTGCCCGAGCTCGTCCCGAACACCTTCGAATATGAAGCCCTGCCGCTGGTGAAGCCGACGGGCTTCCGCGAATACGATGCGCGCTGGTTCTTCGGGCCGGAGCTCAACCTGATGGGCGTCCAGGCCGTCGGCATGGGGCTGGGCACGCTGATCAAGCGCCTGGGCGTGAAGCCGGAGATCGTCACCGGTCATGATTTCCGCAGCTATTCCTCATCGATCAAGATGGCGCTCGTCACCGGCCTGATGGCGGCGGGCTGCAAGGTCCATGATATCGGGCTCGCCATGTCGCCGATGGCCTATTTCGCCCAGTTCGCGCTCGATGTGCCTTGCGTCGCCATGGTCACCGCCTCGCATAACGACAATGGCTGGACCGGGGTGAAGATGGGCTGCGACCGCCCCGTCACCTTTGGTCCCGAGGAGATGGGTAGGCTCAAGGAGATCGTGCTCGCCGCCGATTTCGACTTGTCGGGCGGTGGCTCCTATCAGTTCGTATCGGATTTCCCGGCGCTCTACATCAAGGACCTGACGAGCCGCCCGAAGATCACGCGCAAGCTCAAGGTCATCGCTGCCTGCGGCAACGGCACGGCCGGCGCCTTCGCCCCGCAGATCCTGGAAGCGCTGGGCTGCGAGGTCGTGCCGATGGATGTCGAGCCCGACCATTCCTTCCCGCGCTACAACCCCAATCCCGAAGACATGAAGATGCTGCACGCCATGGCCGATGCCGTGAAGCAGCATGGCGCCGATGTTGCGCTTGGCTTCGACGGTGATGGCGATCGCTGCGGTGTCGTGGACAATCATGGCGAGGAGATCTTTGCCGACAAGATCGGCGTCATGCTGGCCCGCGATCTCGGTGCGCTCCATCCCGGCGCGCAGTTCGTCGTCGATGTGAAGTCGACCGGCCTGTTCAGCACGGATCCCGAATTGCAGCGGCTCGGCGTCAAGACCGATTATTGGAAGACCGGCCACTCCTACATCAAGCGGCGCGTGCGTGATCTGAACGCGTTGGCCGGCTTCGAGAAATCGGGCCATTTTTTCTTCAACGCGCCTGTCGGCCGCGGCTATGACGACGGCGTCGTCACCGCGATTGCCGTCATCGACATGCTCGACCGCAATCCGGGCAAGTCGATGTCGCAGCTCTATGCCGCCGTGCCCAAGACCTGGGGCACGCCGACCATGGCGGCCAAATGCGCCGACGAGATCAAGTATCAGGTCGGCGAGCGCGTCGTGAAGCGCATCGAGGCCCTGCAGGCGCAGGGCGCGTCCATCGCCGGCCAATCGATCCGCGACGTCATCACCGTGAACGGCGTCCGCGTCGTCAATACGGACGGCACCTGGGGGCTGGTCCGGGCCTCATCGAACAAGCCCGAACTCGTCGTCGTCTGCGAGAGTCCGGTCTCCGAGGCGCGCATGCGCGAGATGTTCGCCGCGATCGACGCTCTGCTGCGCGAGAACCCCGAGGTCGGCGCCTACAACCAGAGTATCTGACGGGCGAGGCAGACAAGCCGGGGGCAGTCTTCGCCGTCAGTTGTAGAGCGGGCACATGGCGACGCTGGCTCGCTCGACCTGCTCTATGTTGCCGGTGCCGCCGGTCTTGCCGACGCGCGGGCGCATATAGATCGAGGTGTTGCCGATCGTGATTGGTCCGGTCACGAGATAGCCGACCAGCGGTGTGAAGTCATAGCTCGCCGTCGCCATGATCAGCGAGGTGCTGGCGATCTTGAGATTGTCCGGCAGGGTGACCGTGTCTCCGCGTTTCGGCACGGTCGAGTTGCGCTGCGCGCTCCAGCAGACCTTGGCAATGCCGCCGCTGTCGATGACGACGCTGACGATCGCCATTTTCGGCGCCACGCTCGTGAACGGCGCCATGATCGTCTGCGCGGCATCGAAGATATTGCTCATTTCGGTGTCTGAGATCGACGTGCCCTGGGCGGTCAGGTCTGCCAGGGCGCGGTTCAAATCCGTGATCTTGCGGTCGATCATCACGCCCTGCGCGACCTCGACGATGCCGAAATAGACCGTCAGCATGACCGGGAGAACGAAGGCGAACTCGACCGCGGCGACGCCGCGGCGGTTGTGGGCGAAGCGCCGCGCCAGGCCGCGCAGGGCGGCCCGGTTGCGGCGAAAGGATAAGGTGCGCCACATGATCCGGCCTCAGCTCGAAGGAACAGCGAAAGGCTCGGCACGGAAGGTGGCGGAGGCCACGATCGCGCGCTTGCCCGCGCCGATATTGGCAAGGGCCGAACTCCATTGCGTGAAGATCAGGTTGTATTCGAGCACCGCCCGCACGACCACGATCTGCCCGGGCAGCGGCTGCGTGTAACCGTAACCGGTCGTGCTCAAGGCACCGCTGCTCACGGGGCTGCTGGCGGCCGTGCCCGTGTTCGCGCTGGCGAAGGAGGTGTAGCTGCGGACGTCGATGGTCACCTTGGTGCAATCGATCAGGACTGGCGCATTGGCGCAGATCGCATTCTTGAAGGCTGTCGCATTGGCGCTGGCAGTGCCCTTGTAGAGCGTCTGGGACTGGCCGGTGAGCAATGCGCGCGAGGCTTGGCCGACCCCCTCCTCGAGCGCCTGGCTGGTCCAGAACATCAGTGCGGTCTCGAAGATCGCCGCCAGCAGCATCAGGAAAGGCGTCGCAACCATGGCGAATTCGATGATCGTGGCGCCATCCTGCGAGCGCCTGAAGCGTTGCAGCAGGCGGTGGATCCCGCGCGGCCGGTGCTGAGGCTCGACCGGTGTTTCGATCGGATGACCCGTCATAGCGTCATGCGTCCAACTGGCGTGTCACGGGAAACCGCAGGGCAGGTGAAACCGAGGCACAATCTCGACTTGTCGTGCCGGCAACCGTCGGGACAAACCCGCCGATCTCGGCGAGCACAGTCTTAAGTCAAAAGAATTTCGGATCCGTTATGGCCGGACGCAGGCCCTTGCTGGCGGCGTTAGCCCGGCGTTCACCTTGATGGCTGTTCGCTATGTCGCCGGAGCAGGCGTGGATTGGTCCACAACTCCACGTCTAGTGGTTCGTGCCGACCGCCAGGTTGTTGCGTATGGTGGTTTGGCCGCCGACCTCACCGAAATATTTTTGCGCGTCGCCGAGCTGAACAGAGGGCTGGCATATCGGCGTGCAGGAATAGGATTCGCGTTCCAGGCCGCGTTGCACGGTCAGAATGGAATCGGAAGCCGCGCTCACGCGCACGAGGGATTCTGCCAGAAGCGCCCCGCCGGCGTCGAGGGCGATCAGGTTGGTGACGCCGAAGCTCTTGCCGGTGACGACCATCACGCCGTTCTTCTGCACCGAGACATCGGCGATGCCGGGATTGCCGACGATCACGGTCTGGGCTCTCTCCGGCAACCGGACTACCTTCGCGTGATCGACCAGGACGTTCACGGTTTCAGGCGCGGCGGCCTGCGGCGCGGCGTTTACCACTTCGGCCTGTGTGGCGAGCGCGATGAGCGCGGCCAGCGTCCGCGACAGGCGGGCCCGGCGACGCGGCGCTGACGGTTCGAGAGTGGACATGGCTGACGCCTCAAGGATTCCAACAGCGGGAGCAAAGCGCAAATTGATGAATCAATCCCTAATGGGGGTTCACCGAAGGCTTAGATCATTACTCGGAGCTGCTGCGATTGAGGGTTTTCCTCATGGAAATTCAGTCGATCTGGCGCGAGGTGATGCGATATGGGAGAAAGGGAGCCTGTTCGCGAATGCATGGGAGTGAAAATAAAATCGAATACTGAGATTGATTATAAATAAGCGCTAGATGATCTCATAAATTCAGCGTTAACCATCGAAATGATGTCTCCGAAAACGGGCGAATTCTTCTTTCGGCTTAACTGATCAGCAAGGGGCGCGGGGTAGTGTCCATGTGTCGCTGACCGAAGCCGCTCAGAGCAACGGCAGCAGTCAAACCGTGGTGCAAAAGGAGTTCCAACATGACCAATCTCTTCGCTCGCTTCGTCAAGGATGAGTCCGGCGCGACCGCCATCGAATACGGCCTGATCGCGGCTCTGGTTTCTGTCGCCGCCATCCTTGGCATGACCACCCTCGGCACCAAGCTGTCGTCGCAGTTCAATGCCATCGCCGGGCGCCTCAACGGCTGAGCAAACCAGCCAAAGGCGAAATCTCGCCTAAGGTTATCTCTAGTGCCCCGGCTTAGCCGGGGTACTATTATTTCAAGATATCGCGCTGTCGGTTAAGAGATCAGTGAAATTGTCTGGTTATACCGAGCAATGTTAGCTTTCGGGAGGCGTATATGATGTCGCTTTCGCTCATCACATTGCTCGTCATTTTCCCGGCTATCGTGGCTTATGCCGCGGTAAGCGATCTCTTGACGATGACGATTTCAAATCAACTTTGCTTGATTCTGCTCGCTGGTTTCGGACTTTGCGTCGTCCTGCTCGGTCTGAGCTGGAATCAGATCGGCTGGCATCTTGGGGCGGGCAGCCTTGTTCTCAGCATGTGCTTTGGCATGTTCGCCGCCGGCTGGATCGGTGGTGGTGATGCCAAGTTTGCGGCCGTCGTAGCACTCTGGTTCGGCTTCGATCAGTTGATGCCCTATCTGATGCTGGCGGGCATGGCGGGCGGCGTCCTGACACTCGGCATTCTCAGTCTCCGCTCCGGGCCGCTGCCGGCCATTGCGACTGGCTGGCCATGGATGCGCCGGCTCCATGCCGCCAATGAAGGCGTGCCCTACGGCATCGCACTTGCCTTCTCGGCGCTCTTCGTCCTCCCCGAGACCGATCTCTGGCGCGCTGCCATCGGTGTTTGAGCGGCGTTCGCACTGTCGTTCGGACGCCGTGTCCGGAAAAAAATACACGCTCGATTAACCATAAGTTGACGATTTTCACCGCACGATCCCTGCCGAAAGCCATCTCGGTTTGGCTGAGGGTCAGTCGCAATGAGTCCCGCCCGCATCATTATTCTCGTCGTGGCGCTGGTCGCCGGACTGGGCGCAGCCCTGCTCATGCAGCGCCCGGCGAATGTTCCTGCGCCGGTGGCTCAGATCCAGGCCGCGCCGACTGTACCGGTGCTCGTGGCAGCCGCTGATATCCCGATCGGCAATACGGTATCGGCCAATGACATGCGCTGGATCGACTGGCCGCAAGCGAGCGTGCCGGCTGGCGTGGTGCGCCAGGACGAGGCGCCGGAGGCCGAGAAGGAGCTGATCGGTCAGGTCGCTCGCTACGCAATACTCGGCGCGGAGCCGATCCGGCGCGAGAAGCTGATCAAGACCGACGGCACCGGCTTCCTCTCGGCGGTGCTCCCGGCCGGCAAGCGCGCCATCGCGATCAGTACGGATAGCCGCGGCGCCAATACAGCTGGCGGCTTCATCCTGCCCAACGACCATGTCGATGTCATCCGCACCTACCGGGAAGAGGGCACGGGCAGTCGCAGTGAGAATTATTCCAGCGAGACGATCCTGCGCAATGTCCGCGTCCTGGCGATCGGCCAGAATGTCCAGGAGCGCAATGGCGAAAAGGTTGTCATCGGCGAGACGGCGACGCTGGAAGTTGATCCAGGCCAGGTTGAAACCGTCGCTCAGGCTCAAAAGACCGGTTCACTCTCGCTCGCGCTACGCAGTTTGAAGGATGTCGGCGAGGCCGCGAGGCCTTCCGAGGACGGCGCCATGACCCTTGTGCGCTACGGCGTCACCTCCAGAGGCGTGAAACCATGACCGTCGAACGCATCTTCACCTCGGTGGCGCTCACCCTCCTCCTGGCAGGGCCGGCAGGCGCTCAGTCAACCGGCCCTGCGCCGGTCTTGAACATCGGGTCGAGTGACCACGCCATCGCGCGCAAGCTCGATCTGTCGATCGGGCGCTCTTTGGTCGTTGAACTGCCCCGCGATGCCAAGGAGGTCTTCGTCGCCAATCCGAAGGTCGCCAACGCCGTCGTGCGCTCGGCGCGCAAACTCTTCATCATCGGCATCGCCGACGGTTCGACCTCGATGTTCGTCATCGATGCCGAGGGCAAGCAGATCTCCGCCCTCGAGATCGAGGTCGGGCGCGACCTCAACGTGCTCCGCCAGACGCTGCGCAGCGCTCTTCCCAAGGCTCAGATCGATATCAAGCCCGCCGGCAATTCGATCCTGCTCGTCGGCAACGTCGCCAATGCCTCGGAGGCCACTCAAGCCGTCGATATCGCCACGGCTTTCGTTGGTCAGTCGAGTGGCCTCTTCTCCTCGTCCAAGGGCGCCGTCATCAACTCGCTGACGATCCGTGGCCGCGATCAGGTCATGGTCAAGGTCGTGGTCTCGGAAGTCTCACGCAAGGCGATCAAGCAGCTCGGCATCAACTCGACCGGCGAATGGAAGCTCGGCAATTTTTCGATCTCGCCGAGCCTCGACAATCCGCTGCCGCTCTCGCCGCAGTCGCTGTCAGCGACCGCAGTGACGGCCGGTATCGGCAATTCGACCAACTTCACCCTGCGCGCATTGGAGCGCGCCGGCCTCTCGCGGGTTCTGGCGGAGCCCACGGTGACTGCGATCTCCGGCGAGAGCGCCAAGTTCACGGCTGGCGGCGAGGTGCCGGTCCCGGGCGGCTACACCTGCGACAGCGGCAAATGTACGCTCAGCGTCACCTACAAGCCGATTGGTGTTGCGCTCAACTTCACGCCGATCGTGCTGTCCGACAATAAGATCAGCATGCGCATCGCGACCGAAGTCACTGAGCTCGACTTCGAGAACCAGCTCCGCTTCAGCGGCCCCAATTCGGAATCCGTCAACGCTCCCGCCTTCCGGGTCCGCAAATCGGATACGACGGTCGAGCTGCCATCGGGCGGCACCTTGGCGACGGCGGGCCTGATCCAGCGGGTCACGAAGCAGTCGATCAACGGTTTTCCCGGGCTGATGAACATTCCGATCATCGGCACCATGTTCCGCTCGCGTGACTACCAGCGCGAGGAAACCGAGCTGATGATCACGGCGACGCCCTATATCGCCAAGCCGATGGAGCCCAATCAGGTTCAGCGTCCCGATGACGGCTTCGTCGAGGCTCATGACGCGCAAGCGATCCTGCTGGGCCGCCTGAACAAGATCTACGGCACCAATAGCGGGCCATTGCCGCAAGCCTACAAGGGCCGCGTCGGCTTCATCGCCGACTGACGGCGTCGATCGCGCGAGAGGAATGACGGGACCATGATGGTTCGATCACAGCATATCAGGCTTCGCCAGTTGCGTGGGCTCGCTGCCGTCCTGGCGGCGGGTCTCGCGCTTGGCGCGTGCGCGAAGAACGCCGATGTCACGGGCTCACTTGCGCCGATCGACACGCGCGAGCGCCACCCGATCGTGCTGCGCGACGCACCGCGCTCGCTCGACGTTTTCGTGGGCCGGGCCGGTGGTGGGCTCGATGCCAGGCAGGCGGAGGATGTCGCCGACTTTGCTCGGGAGTATCGCCGCTCCGGGCACGGCGGGCTCGTTGCCGAGGTTCCCACGGGCATGCGTCGCGAGATGGCGGCGCATGACACGCTCAACGCCATCCGCGCGACCCTGGCTCGCGGTGGCGTCTCGGCTGCCGCACTCTCGGTCCGAACCTATTCGGTCAACGATCCCGGTCTCGCTTCGCCGATCCGCCTCACCTTCGCCTCTCTCCAGGCTGCCTTGCCGCATTCCTGCGGGCAATGGCCTGAGGATACGGGCCTGTCCAGCTTCAAGACGAGCGCATCGAACGCTCCTTACTGGAATTTGGGCTGCGCCACCCAGGCGACGTTTGCCGCGCAAGTCGCCGATCCGATCGATCTCGTCCGCGCCCGCAGCGAGGGCCGTCCCGACATCGCCAAGCGCATGGGCGCCATCACGAAGCTGCGTGAAGGCAAGGATCCCTCGACCGAGTACCGGCAGCAGACGCCGCAGATCAATACCACCGTCGGCGGAGGAACCTGATGGACAAGGATCAGGCCTTCGAGACGCAGGTCGAAGCCCCGAGCAACGAAATCATCATCGCCCCGCTTCCGCGCATCACCTTGCAGGCTTTCTGCGAGACGCCGGGTGTGGCTGCGACGATGCAGGCCGTCATCGCCGACCGGCGTATGGACAAGGCGCATGCGCGCATCCAGATGGGCGGTCCCGCGGCCGCTGTCGAGGCTTTCCGCGCGGCCCCGACCCCCAATGTCATCGTGGTCGAGACGGTGTCCGATCCCGCGACGCTCGTCCGCCATCTCGAGACATTGTCGGAAGCCTGCGACGCCGGCACCAAGGTCGTGGTCGTCGGGCATGTCAACGATGTCCAACTCTATCGCGACCTCATTCGTCGCGGCGTCAGCGAGTATCTGATCGCTCCGCTCGGCACGCTCGATATCCTGCGTACGCTGTCGGAGCTTTATGTCGCGCCCGGCGCCCGCAATCTCGGCCGCATCATTGCGGTGATGGGCGCCAAAGGTGGTGTCGGCGCCTCGACGGTGTCGCATAATGTCGCCTGGGCGATCGCCCGCAATCTCGACGCCTCGACCGTCATCGTCGATCTCGACATCGCCTTCGGCACGGCGGGCCTGGATTTCAACCAGGATCCGCCGCAGGGCGTGGCGGAGGCCGTCTTCGCGCCGGAACGTCTCGACGCCAATTTCCTCGACCGTCTGCTTTCGCGCTGTAGCGAGAACCTGGCCCTGCTCGCGGCGCCGGCCGTGCTGGATCGCACCTGCGATCTCTCCGAGGATGCGTTCGATCAGCTCTTCGATCTGCTGCGCGCCAGCGTGCCCTGCGTCGTCCTTGACGTTCCCCACGTCTGGAGCGCCTGGGTCAAGCGCGCCCTGATCAGTGCAGATGAGATCGTTATCGTGGCTGCGCCCGAACTCGCCTCGCTGCGCAATGCCAAGAACCTGATCGATTTGATGCGCGCCGGTCGCGCCAATGATTCCAGTGCAAGGCTGGTGCTGAACCAGGTCGGCCTGCCCAAGCGGCCCGAGATCGATGCGTCCGAATTCGCCAAGGCGCTCAATGTCGAGGTGCTGAGTTCGATTCCCTTCGACGCGCAGCTCTTCGGCACCGCCGCCAATAACGGCCAGATGATCGCCGAGGTCCAGGCCAACGGCAAGGTCAACGAAGCCTTCATCCAGATCGCCAGTGCGCTGACCGGGCGCGGCGAGGCCAAGCGCGGCAAGCGCGGCCTGTTCGAGCCGCTGGTCGCCAAGCTGACGCGCCGCAAGGCCTGACGATGATGTGCGTCGCGATCAGCGCCAGTATGGGCTGCTCGGTTGGGTGGGGTCTCGCCTTGCCCGCGAAAGAGGGTTGAGATGTTCGGAAAGCGATCAGCCGGCGCAAATCCGCCGCAGGCCTTGACCGTGAAGGCGGGCGCTTCCGCGCCGGGGCTTGCGCGCACGCTCGACCAGACCGCCGGACGTGATCCGCGGCGCAGCCCGCCGCCCCCGCCTGTGCCGGTCGAGACGCCGCGCTCCGACGAATATTATCAGATGAAGAGCATGATCTTCGGGGCGTTGATCGAAGCGATCGACCTCTCGCAGCTTGCCAAGCTCGATGGCGAATCGGCGCGGGAGGAAATCCGCGACATCATCAACGAGATCATCTCGCTGAAGAATGTGGTGCTCTCGATCGCCGAGCAGGAGGAACTGCTCGACGATATCTGCAATGACGTTCTCGGCTATGGCCCGCTCGAGCCCTTGCTGGCGCGCGACGACATCGCCGACATCATGGTCAATGGTGCGACGCGCACCTTCATCGAAGTCGCCGGCAAGATCACGCTGACCAACATCCGTTTCCGCGACAACGCGCAGCTGATGAACATCTGCCAGCGCATCGTCAGCCAGGTGGGCCGACGCGTCGATGAATCCTCGCCGATCTGCGACGCGCGCTTGGCCGACGGCTCGCGCGTCAACGTCATCGCGCCGCCCTTGGCGATCGACGGGCCGGCGCTCACGATCCGCAAGTTCAAGAAAGACAAGCTCACGCTCGACCAGCTCGTGCGGTTCGGCGCGATCTCGCCGCCGGGAGCCGAGATCCTGAAGATCATCGGCAAAGTCCGCTGCAACATCGTCATCTCGGGCGGCACCGGTTCGGGCAAGACGACGCTGCTCAACTGTCTGACCAATTACATCGATCTCGATGAGCGGGTGATCACCTGCGAGGACGCCGCCGAACTGCAACTGCAACAGCCCCATGTCGTGCGCCTCGAAACGCGCCCGCCCAATATCGAGGGCACCGGCGCCGTCACCATGCGCGATCTCGTCAAGAACTGCCTGCGCATGCGGCCCGAGCGGATCATCGTCGGCGAGGTGCGCGGACCCGAAGCTTTCGACCTGCTCCAGGCGATGAATACGGGCCATGACGGCTCGATGGGCACGCTGCACGCCAACACGCCGCGTGAATGCCTGAGCCGTATCGAATCGATGATCACCATGGGCGGCTTCAGCTTGCCGTCGAAGACGCTGCGCGAGATGATCTGCTCATCGGTTGACATCATCATTCAGGCCCAGCGCCTGCGCGACGGCTCGCGCCGGATCACCCACATCACCGAGGTGATGGGCATGGAAGGCGAGGTCATCATCACCCAGGATCTGATGACCTACGAGATTCTGGGTGAGGACGCGGCCGGCCGGCTCACCGGCCGCCATCGCGCCACCGGCATCGGCCGACCGCGTTTCTGGGAGCGGGCTCGATATTATGGCGAGGAGCAGCGCCTCGCGGCAGCGATTGACATGCTGGAAAGGCACAGCGAGGCCGATGCGGCCTGACAGCGCGATCTGAGCGGAGCAACACGCCATGGACAAGAGCGTCATCGCTGTCATCGTGCTTGCGACCCTCGCCGCGGGGGGCGTCGTCTATGCGCTGTTTTATCCGCTGCTCAGCGGGCAGGCCCGGGCGGACAAGCGCCGCAAGGAGTTCGCAAGCCCGGTCGCGGCGCGCGGTATCGACCGCGAGACGCAGATGCGGGCCAAGCGCGGCCAGGTGGCTCAAAGCCTCAAGGAGATCGAGAAGCGCGAGAGCTCACGCAACAAGCTCTCCCTCGAAACGCGCCTGCAGCAAGGTGGGCTGAACTGGACACGCAAGAAATACTACATCGTCAGCGCGGTCATGGCCGTGGTGACCGCGCTGGCCTTGCTGCTGGCGAGCGGGAAGCCGCTCTTTGCCGTCGTCGGCCTGTTCGTGGGTGGGTTCGGTCTGCCCGCCTGGTACATCAAGCGCTGCAAGACGAAGCGGCTGAAGAAGTTCGGGACTGAATTCCCCAATGCGCTCGATGTCATCGTCCGCGGCATCAAGGCCGGGCTGCCTCTGAACGATTGTCTGCGGATCATCGCGCAAGAAGCTGCCGAGCCTGTCGCGGGCGAGTTCAGGCAGATCATCGAGAGCCAGGCGCTCGGCCTGCCGCTGACGGAAGCCATCTCGAAGCTCTATGATCGTATGCCTTGCGCTGAAACGAACTTCTTCGGCATCGTGCTGGCGATTCAGCAGAAGACCGGCGGCAACCTCGCCGAGACACTCGGAAACCTCTCGCGCGTCATCCGTGAACGTCGCAAGATGCGCGACAAGATCCAAGCCGTCTCGATGGAGGCCAAGGCCTCGGCCGGCATCATCGGCTCGTTGCCGCCCGTCGTCGCGATCCTGGTCTACGTGACCAGCCCACGCTACATCGAACTGCTCTGGCTCACACAGACCGGCAAGGTCGCAATGGTCGCTGGCTGCGTCTGGATGCTGATCGGCTGTCTGGTGATGCGCAAGATGATCAACTTCAACATTTGAGGCGGCGCGGATGATTGCTCTCATCGCAGACAAGCTCGCCGACGGACAATTTCTGTTGTCCATGCTCGTCGCAGTCGCTGCCGCCGCGACGGTGTTGACGCTGGCGATCCCGCTGACAGAAGGCAACAGCCTGCAAAAGCGCATGAAGGGCGTCGCCAGCGAACGCGAGAAGATCCGCGCTCGCGAACGCGACAGGCTCAACCGGCAGAAGGACAAGGTCACGCTCCGCCAGGAGCCGAAACAGTATATGCGCCGGGTCGTCGACCAATTTAAGCTCGGCGATTGGTTGGGCACAGAGACGGCGAAGCTGCAGCTCCAGATGGCCGGCTATCGCGGCCCCCAGGCTGAAATCGGCTTCCTGTTCTTTCGCCTGGTGGCGCCGATCGGGCTCTTCCTGTTCGCCTTGTTCTACGTCTTCGTCCTGGGCGATTTCGACCAGCCCTTCATGGTCAAGGTCGGAATTGCGATCGCTGGCGCCTATCTCGGCATCAAGGCACCGGAAATCTTCCTGTCCAACCAGATCGGCAAGCGCCAGGCTTCCATGAGGATCGCTTTTCCCGATGCTCTCGACCTGCTGTTGATCTGTGTCGAGTCCGGCATGTCGATGGAGCACGCCTGTCGCAAGGTCGCCAGCGAGATCGGCGCGCAGTCTGTACCGCTCGCTGAAGAGTTCGCGCTGTGCACGGCCGAGCTGGCCTATCTGGCGGAGCGGCGGCAGGCCTATGAGAATCTGGCCCAACGCACCGGGCTTGAAAGCGTCAAATCGGTCTCAACCGCTCTGATCCAGGCCGAGCGCTACGGCACGCCGCTTGGAACGGCTCTGCGCACGCTTTCCCAAGAGAGTCGTGACCAGCGCATGATGGCGGCGGAGAAGAAGGCGGCTTCGCTGCCGCCCAAATTGACCGTGCCGATGATCCTGTTCTTCCTGCCCGTGCTGTTCGTCGTCATCATGACCCCGGCAATGATCCAGGTCTTCAAAATGCAGTGAGAGAGCCTTCGGCGCGAGCCGAAGGCCTTACGAACGCGACCGGAAGCATGATTGCTCCAGCCTAGGTCGTATTTCCCGGAGCTCGGCAATCAGACCTTGGGCGCTTCGCCCATCGGTGCTTCCGGCTTGCGGGCGGTTGTCTTGCCCTTGCTGCCGCCGGCCCTCAGAACGTCCCAGCTATTCGTCTGACTGACGCTGCGCTTGAGATAAGCGATCGTGGCCGCGGCTTCCGTGGGGCTCTGGTCCTGCCGGGCCAGCGTCTCGGCTTCGCCGAAGCGGCCCTGCAGGCCGAGCACGAGGACGAGGTTTTGCCGCACGCGCGCATCGCTGCGATTGGAGGTGGCCGCCTCGCGCAAGACCCGTTCGGCTTCGGGCAAATGCTTCGAGAGCGCCAAGGAGAGGCCGAGATTGGACATCACGGTCGGTTCGCCTGGCGCGAGCTTGAGCGCCGCCTGGTAAAGTTGCTGCGCGCGTTCGGGCTCGCCGAGCTGGTCAGCGACCGTGCCCTGCGCCGAGAGAATGCGCCAATCCGGCCGTTCCGGCGAATGCGCGCGGGAGAGCACTTCGTCGGCCTCTTTCAACCGGCCATTATCGGCGAGAGAACGGCCATAGGCCCCCAGCATTTCGAGATCATTGGTATGGGTCAGGACCGCGCTCTGCAGCACGGCCAGCGCCTGGGCATTCTGGTCGAGCGCACGCAAGGCACGGGCATAGTAGAAGGCGGCGTCGCGCTCCTTGGGGTTGGCGTCGTAGCGCTTGCCCCAACGCTGGCTCTCCGCCTGCCAATCGGCCGGGCTGCGCGGCTGGGTGTCGCTGCGGCCGATCGAGCCTGTGATATCGCCCAGGCCACCGCGGCTTTGGCAGCCGGCCGCGGCAAGTGCGGCGAGGCAGACGGCAGCCAGAAGGCTGGTGCGGACAAGCCTGCGAGAGGCCAGCAGGGGCGCTGGAAAGCTGGCGGACATGGCGGGATCGCCTCGCAACAATGGAAAATCTGGTCCCGCCGGTGATAAAGCGTTAACCCTAATGCATTCTTAACCACAGCCTCGCGACCGGTTCCCGAGCTCGCTTCCGATCAGGTGTCCATCTCCGTGCACAGCCTTCTCGTTTCCGCCTCGCCTTCGGCCATTCCGGTTCATGTTGTCTCGAAAGCAGGGTTGCCCATGCTGCTCGAAGCCTTGGCGCCGGAAAGCCGGCGCTTTGCGCAGGCTCAGGGCTTCGCCGCCCGGCCGGGCCAGCATCTTGCCGTACCGGATGCTTCGGGAGCGGTTGCGGCTGTCCTGCTCGGCGTCGAGCCGCCCGAGTCGCGTCGCCGCGATCCTTTCGCGCCCGGCCGGCTCGCGGCGATCTTGCCAGCGGGCGACTATGTGCTGTCGGGCGAGATCGGCGATGCCGGCTTGGCTGTGTTGGCTTGGCTGCTGCAGGGATACCGCTTCGACCGCTACCGCAATCCCGCTTCCGCCACGGCCCGTCTCGTTCTGCCCGACGGAGTCGATGGCGAGGAGCTGAGCGTCGTGGCGACGTCCGCCATGCTCGCGCGGGATCTCGTCAATACGCCGGCCAATGACATGGGCCCTGCCGAGATCGAGGCGGCGATTCGCGCGCTCGGCGAGGAATGCGGCGCCACGGTCACCAGCATCATCGGCGACGATCTGCTGGCCAGGAATTTCCCGATGATCCATGCGGTCGGCCGCGCTTCGGCGCGTGCGCCGCGTCTGGTCGATCTGGTCTGGGGCGATCCCAGCCATCCCAAGGTCACGCTTGTGGGCAAGGGTGTCGCCTTCGACACTGGCGGCCTCGATCTCAAGCCGTCGGCGGGCATGCTGCTGATGAAGAAGGATATGGGCGGGGCTGCCGCGGCGATTGCTGCTGCGCGCATGATCATGCTGGCGAAGCTTCCGGTTCGCCTGCGCCTGCTCGTGCCGGCGGTCGAGAATGCCGTCTCAGGCTCAGCCTTCCGGCCGGGCGACGTGCTGCAAAGCCGCAAGGGCATCACGGTCGAGATCGGCAACACCGACGCGGAAGGTCGGCTCATCCTGGCCGATGCGCTGGCGCTCGCAGACGAGGAGGCGCCGGAGC
Organism: Allobosea sp. OK403; assembly: GCF_900113835.1. GTDB lineage: Bacteria > Pseudomonadota > Alphaproteobacteria > Rhizobiales > Beijerinckiaceae > Allobosea. Next base: position 291,575 of record NZ_FOQV01000005.1, read on the forward strand.
TGCTGGTCGACTACGCCACGCTGACGGGCGCGGCCCGCGTCGCGCTCGGGCCGGAATTGCCGCCCTTCTATACGCATGACGAGGGGTTGGCCGCCGAGATCGCCCGCCTCGGCAATGCGGTGAATGATCCGGTCTGGCGGCTGCCGCTCTGGCCGCCCTATGACGGGTTGCTCGATTCCAAGATCGCCGACGTCAATCATGTCTCGGGTGGCAGCTTCGCCGGCTCGGTCACGGCGGCCCTGTTCTTGAACCGCTTCGTCGAGAAGAGTGCGTCCTACGCCCATTTCGACATCTATGGCTGGACGCCCTCGGCCAAGCCCGGTCGACCGGAGGGGGGCGAGTGCCAGGCCGCCCGCCTGACCTATGCGCTGCTGAAGCAGCTTCACCCTGTCGGTTAAGCCATTTGCGTCGATTAAGCTTCTTGCGCGACAGCGATTGCGCCCGGGCTGAAGGCGCATAATGATACGGGTCCGTAACGATCGGGATCCGCGTATTCATGCCCTTGGAGATCAGGCCCTCGCAGGCGCTCAGACTGTGGCGGCAGGTGCATCTCGATCTGGTGCGCGACGGGCAGGCCGATCTTTCGGCCCGCCAGACCGCGATCCTGCTGACGATCTATCTCGAACTACCGCCCCATACCGTGCGCGGGCTTGCCGCGCAGCTCGGCGTCACCAAGCCGGTGATCACGCGTGCACTCGACACCATGGGCAAGCTCGGCCTCGTCAGCCGGCGGCGGGATGAGTTCGACCGCCGCAATGTCATCATCCAGCGCACTGTGGCAGGCGCTCTCGCGGTCGAGAAACTGGCCGATCTGGTGACGGAGCGGGCGAGGGAGCTCGGCGGTGGCTGAAGCCCGCGGTCTTCGCGCGTTAACCGGTCGCGGCTAGAGCATTTTCGAGCGAAGTGGACACCGGTTCGCGTGAAGAAAATGCGACAAAACAAGGAGGTAGAGCATTCCCGCGATTCGGAGAAACGCGGAAATGCTCTAGATTGCTGCCATGAGCTTGATTCTCGACCGCCGCCTCACGCCTGCCCGCCTCGATCTCGCCGCCAGCCGCTTGCGGGGCCAGGTCGAGGCGCGCGCTTTCGTCGATCCCGTGTCGATGCGCGTCGTTGCGGCCTCTGTGCCCCTGCGCCGCGAGCCGCGCCCCGATGCGCCCCTCGATACCGAGGCGTTGTCGGGCGAGCTGGTCGATGTCTATGAGAGCCATGAAGGCTGGGCCTGGGTCCAGCTCGCCTCCGACGGCTATGTCGGCTACGTGCCCGACGACGCGTTGCGATTGGACGCTCCCGTGCCGACGCACCGCGTCTCGGCGCTTCGGACCTTCATTTATCCCGGCGCATCGATGAAATTGCCACCGCTGGAGGCCTTGTCGCTCGGTGCAAGCGTCACGGTCACGGGAGAGGCCGGCGACTTCCTCGTGCTTGCCGATGGCGGGCATGTCTTCGCCGCCCATCTGTCCGCCACCGACGCCTTTGAACCCGATTTTGTCGCAGTCGCCGAGCGCTTCCTGCATGTGCCCTATCTCTGGGGCGGCAAGACCAGCCTTGGGCTCGATTGCTCGGGGCTGACGCAGCTCTCGCTCGAGGCGGCAGGCGTCGGGTCGCCGCGCGATTCCGACATGCTGGAGGCGTCGCTCGGCCAACCCGTTGCCTTCGATGACAGCCTTCAGGGCCTGCAACGCGGCGATCTCATCTTCTGGAAGGGCCATGTCGGCATCCTGACCGACCCGGAGACGCTGCTGCACGCCACCGCCTATACGATGACGGTCTATCGCGAGCCGCTGCGCACCGCCCGCGACCGCATCCAGGCCAAGAGCTTCGGCGCGATCACGAGCATCAGGCGCCTCGGCTGAGGCTCACCTCAGCCCCTTCAGCCGGTACAGTGCCTCCATCGCTTGGCGTGGGGTCATTTCGTCGAGGTCGAGCTCGTTCAGCGCTTCGCGCAACGCATCGACCGCAGCAACGGCTGCGACAGGCGCAGTCCGCCTGACCGGCGCGGCGAAGAGAGGCAGGTCGTCGACCAGCGAGGCGACCGGCTTCTCGCGCTCGGTCTTCTCCAGTTCACCGAGGATCGCGCGTGCCCGTTCGACCACGGCGAGCGGCAGGCCTGCGAGCTTGGCGACCTGGATGCCGTAGGAGCGGTCGGCCGCGCCTGCCACCACCTCATGCAGGAAGATCACCTCCCCATTCCATTCGGTGACGCGAACGGTCGCGTTGGAGACGCGCTCCAGCCGGTCTCCGAGCGCGGTGAGCTCGTGATAATGGGTCGCAAACAGCGAGCGGCAGCGATTGACCTCGTGCAGATGCTCGATCGCTGCCCAGGCGATCGAGAGCCCGTCGAAGGTCGCGGTACCGCGCCCGATCTCGTCGAGGATGACGAGCGCGCGCGGCCCGGCCTGGTTCAGGATCGCAGCGGTTTCGACCATCTCGACCATGAAGGTCGAGCGTCCGCGCGCAAGATCGTCGGCCGCACCCACGCGCGAGAACAGCCGATCGACGATGCCGAGATGGGCGCTGGCCGCAGGCACGAATGAACCCATCTGCGCCAGCACCGCGATCAGCGCATTCTGGCGCAGGAAGGTCGATTTACCCGCCATGTTCGGGCCCGTGATCAGGCAGATGCGCCCACCGCCGCTGCTCTCGCCAGGCGGCGAGAGTTCGCTGTCATTGGCGACGAAGGGCTTGCCGTCGCGCTTGAGCGCGGCTTCCACGACCGGATGGCGTCCGCCTGTGATGGTGAAGGCGGCGCTGTCGTCGATGATCGGACGGCTCCAGCCTTCACGGCTGGCGAGTTCCGCAAGCCCGGCGAAGACGTCGATCTCGGCGAGCGCGGCGGCTGCGGCCTTGATCGGCTCGGCCTGAGCCAGCACCGCCTCGCACAAGGCCGCGAAGATGCCGAGCTCAAGCTTCAAGGCGCGATCGGCGGCCGAAGCGATCTTGGCCTCGAGTTCGCCAAGCTCGATCGAGGAGAAGCGCATCGCATCCGACATCGTCTGCCGGTGCACGAAGGTCGCCCGCCAGGGCTCCCTCAGAAAATCTTCGCCGACGGCCTGGGGCACCTCGACGAAGTAGCCGAGCATGGAATTATGCTTGATCCGCAGCGTCCGGCAGCCAGTCTCGGCGCTGTAGCGCGCTTGGAGTTGCGCGATGACCTTGCGGGAATCGACCTGCAGCAGCCGCAATTCGTCGAGGGCGGCGTCGAAGCTCTCGCGGACGAAGCGGCCGTCGCGGCGGTTGAGCGGGAGCTCCTCCGCCAGCGTGTCGGTCAACCGGGTCGGGAGAGCCGGATCGGTCGCCGCAAGCGCGCTGGCGGCATTGGCGAGATCCTGCGGCAGCGTCGCCTGGCGGGCGAGCAGGGCTGCGATCTCGCGCGCGGCGGTGAGGCCTGCCCCGAGCGCTGCGAGGTCGCGCGGACCGCCGCGGTCGAGCGAGAGGCGGGCGAGCGCGCGCGCCACGTCGGGAACGCGGGCGAGGGCGCGCTGAAGATCCTCGCGCAGGGCGCTGTCGGCGACGAGTGCTGCGATGGCGTCGTGCCGATTGGCGATGGCGGCCGTATCCGTCAGCGGTCCAGCTAGCCGCTCGGCGAGCAGGCGCGCGCCGCCCGGTGTCGCCGTCCGGTCGATGGTGGCGAGCAGGCTTCCCGTCCGCTCGCCCGACAGGGTGCGCGTCAATTCGAGATTGGTCCGCGTCGCGGCGTCGATCAGCATGGTGCCGGCGCCGGCATCGCGCACCGGCGGCGACAAGGGCGGCCGCGCGCCGAACTGCGTGCGCTCGACATAGGCGAGCGCGGCGCCCGCCGCCGCGATCTCGGCGCGCGTGAAGGCGCCGAAGGCGTCCAGCGTGGCGACGCCGAAGAACTCCTTGAGCCTGCGCTCGGCCGAGGCCGCGTCCAGCCCCTCGCGCGCCAGCGGCGTCACCGGCACATTGACCTCGCGCCAGAACGCCTTCATCGCGGGGTCGTCATAGATCGCGTCGGGGCAGACGATCTCGCGTGGTTCGAGGCGTGCGAACTCGATTGCGAGCCGCTCCTGCGGCGTCTCCATCACGCTGAAGCCCCCGGTCGAGATGTCGATGGCCGCCAGCCCATAGAGCGCGCCGTCGTCGCTGAGCTTGCGGCGTGCGACCGCGACCAGCAGGCTCGCGCGGCCGGGTTCGAGCAGGCGCTCCTCGGTGATGGTGCCGGGTGTAACGAGCCGCACCACGTCGCGCCGCACCACGGATTTGGGGCCGCGCTTCTTGGCCTCGGCGGGATCCTCGACCTGCTCGCAGACGGCGACGCGATGGCCGGCCGCGATCAGTCTCTGGAGGTAGTCGTCGGCACGCTCTACCGGGACGCCGCACATTGCGATGTCGTGGCCTTGATGCTTGCCGCGCTTGGTCAGCACGATCCCGAGCGTGCGCGAGGCAATCTCGGCGTCGCTGAAGAACAATTCGTAGAAATCGCCCATCCGGTAGAACAGCAGGCAGTCGGGATTGGCCGCTTTGATCTCGACATATTGCGCCATCATCGGCGTGACGCGTGCGGCCTCGTCCTTCGGCGCCGCCGGAGTGACGGGGTTGGGGTCGTTTCGCTCGGAAAGGGGGGCGGGGGCATGACGCATGGCGCGGCGAACGCTAGCGATTCGGTCTCGGCTTGGGAACCTCACGGATGCGCGCCATCCCCGGTAAAGGGGAATTTGATGTGGAGCTTTCGGCGATCGCGACCAAGGCGCTCTACGGTTTATGATTTATCAATGGCGCCCGACGTAAGTAACGGGACGGAAGCTTCCCCCCGCCCGTCCTGGTTGTGCGTACCGCCATGCTGTTCGAACTGTTCAGAGGCCTCAGCTACCTCCTGATCGCGGCGGTCTTCGTGCCGCTGGTGACGCAGCGGCTCGGTGAACGTCATCTGCTTCGCCAAATCATCGTCGGGATCGTCTTTGCCGCCGCCGGCTGCGCCAGCATGCTCGACCCGACCGTGATCAAGCCCGGCGTTCTGCTCGATTTCCGAAACGTCGTAGCCGGCCTGTCCGGTCCGCTGGGTGGACCGATCTCGGCCGTGATCTCGACTGTCGTGATCAGCGGCGTGCGCCTCTATCTGGGGGGCGAGGGGGCGGTGCCCGGCGTTGCCGGCATCCTGCTTTGCGGCGCCATCGGCGGTTTTTTGGCATGGCGGCTGCGGCGTGCGGGTCGGGGCGCGACGATGCCGGATCTGATCTTCATCGGTCTCGTCGCAGCCTGGATGCCGGTGCTGATCATTTCGATCTTCGTGCCGTTTCCGGAAGCCTGGGGACTGATCCCGTTCTTCTCCGGCCTGGGGCCGACGGCGATCAACATGCTCGCCGCCTGCCTCGTCGGCTATGTCATGACCAGTGACCAGCAGCGCGTCGAGACCCTGCGCCAGCTCGAGGCTTTCACCGCGAACACGCCGGGCGTGCTCTACCAGAAGATCATCAAGCCCGACGGCGTGGTCAGCTACAAATTCGCCAGCACCGGCATCGAAAAGCTGCTCGACGTCACGCGCGAGCAGGTTGAGCGCGAGCCGACGAGTTGGCTGCGCTGGATGGCGCCCGAGGACCGCGAGGTGCTGACCAGGGAGAATGCCAGGAGCGTCGCTGAACATGCTCTCGCACCGTGGCGCTTCGAGGCTCGCCATCAGAAGGATGACGGCTCGATCGTCTGGCTGCGTACCGATGCGGCCGCCCGCCGCCTGGCAGACGGTTCGATCTGCTGGGACGGCATCCTGACCGACGTTACCGCAGAGCGCACGCTGGAGCGCCGCCGTCAGGACATCGAAAGCAGCCGCAAGGCGGCGCTCGAGGATCTCGCCGTCCAGCTGGAGGTCACCGTCGGCAAGGCTCTTCAGGGCATGGGGCAGTCGGTGCGCAGCATGCACGAAGCCGCCAGCGAAATGGCGAGCAGCGCCAACAAGACGGCGCAGCGCGCGGCCGACGTCACGCAGCAGGCCGAGGGCGCGTCGCAGCGCGTCGGCAGCGTTGCCGTCGCTGCCGAGGAGATCGAGGCCTCGATCCGCGAGCTGACGCGCCAGACCGCCCATGCCGACCAGACCGCGCGCGATGCGGCGAGCTATGTGCGCTCGACGCGCCGCGATGTCGCCGGCCTCGCCGAGGCGGCCGACAAGGTCAGCGCGGTGCTCGATTTCATCGAGGACATCGCCGCCCGCACAAATCTGCTCGCTCTGAACGCGACCATTGAGGCGGCACGCGCAGGCGCGGCCGGGCGCGGCTTTGCGGTCGTTGCCGGCGAGGTCAAGAACCTGGCCGAGCAGACCCAGAAGGCGACACGCGATATCGCCGAGACGCTGCAGGAGATTCGCGGCGCAGCCGCCACAGCGTCGGATGCCGTCGCACATATCGAGGGTACGATGACCTCGATCGAGCAGACCTCCAGCATCCTTGCCAACGTCGTCAGCCGGCAGGCCGACATCGCCTCGAACATCGCCGCCGATGCGCAGGCCGTCGCCGGCAGCACCAGCGTCGTCACCGCCAGCGTCGGCACGGTCGGCGATGAGGCGCGTATTACCGGTGACGCAGCGGTGCGCGTGGTCGCGGCGGCCCGCAAGGTCGACGAGCAGACCGTGGCGCTCGACCGCTATGTCGGCGATTTCGTGCAGAGCGTGCGCGGCCGGCTCTGACGGCACTGAGCGCCCCGCCGCGCGAGATTTTCGCCTTGCCGGCATGAGCGTCGATCGTTGCGCGTATCTTGTGGGCGGGCGGAGGCTTGCCTATGGTCCGCGTCCTTCAGGAAACGCTCACAAAAAAGAACACGTTCATGAACGACCAGCCGCCGATCAAACGCGCCCGTCCGACCTTCACTGATCAGGAGGCGCTGCTGTTCCATTCGGAAGGGCGGCCGGGCAAGCTCGAGATCGTCCCGACCGTGCCGATGGCGACGCAGCGCGATCTCTCACTGGCCTATTCGCCCGGCGTCGCTGTGCCGGTGCTGGCAATCGCGGAAGACCCCTCCAAGGCCTATGACTATACCGCGCGGGCCAATCTCGTCGCCGTGATCTCCAACGGCACCGCGATCCTCGGCCTCGGCAATCTCGGCGCGCTCGCCTCGAAGCCGGTGATGGAAGGCAAGGCGGTCCTGTTCAAACGCTTCGCCGACGTCGATTCGATCGATCTGGAGGTCGACACCGAGGACGCCGACGCCTTCATCAACGCGGTGCGCTATCTCGGCCCGTCCTTCGGCGGCATCAATCTGGAGGATATCAAGGCCCCGGAATGCTTCATCATCGAGCAGCGCCTGCGCGAATTGATGGATATCCCGGTCTTCCATGACGATCAGCACGGCACGGCGATCATCGCTGCCGCGGGCCTGATCAATGCGCTCGACCTGACGGGCCGCGACGTCAAATCGACGCGCCTCGTCATCAACGGCGCCGGCGCAGCCTCGATCGCCTGCACGGAACTGCTCAAGGCGATGGGCTTCAAGCCCGACAACGTCATCCTCTGCGACACCAAGGGCGTGATCTACCAGGGCCGCACCGAGGGCATGAACCAGTGGAAATCGGCCCATGCGGCGATTACCGACCGGCGCACCCTGGCCCAGGCGATGGAGGGCGCCGATGCCTTCCTCGGCCTCAGCCAGAAGGGCGCCGTGACGCCGGAGATGGTGGCTTCGATGGCGCCCAACCCGATCATCTTCGCCATGGCAAACCCTGATCCGGAGATCACGCCCGAGGAGGTCCACGCCATCCGCGACGACGTGATCATGGCGACGGGCCGCTCGGACTATCCCAACCAGGTCAACAACGTCCTCGGCTTCCCCTTCATCTTCCGCGGGGCGCTCGATGTCCGCGCCACGACGATCAATATGGAGATGAAGATCGCTGCGGCTGAGGCGCTGGCCTCGCTCGCCCGCGAGGATGTGCCCGACGAGGTCGCTGCCGCCTATCAGGGTTCGCGGCCGCGCTACGGCAAGGAATACATCATCCCGGTGCCGTTCGACCCGCGGTTGATCCATGTCGTGCCCGTCGCCGTCGCCAAGGCTGCGATGGAGACAGGCGTCGCCGGCAAGCCGATCGTCGATATCCCCGCCTATAAGGCGCAGCTTTCGGCGCGGCGCGATCCCGTGGCCGGCACGCTGAACCGCATTTTCGAGCGCGTCCGGCGCTATCCCAAGCGCGTCGTCTTCGCCGAGGGCGAGGAGGAACAGGTCATCCGCGCGGCAGTGTCCTTCGTCAACCAGGGGCTCGGCCACGCCATCCTGGTCGGGCGCGAGGAGCGCGTCTACGAGACCGCGACCCTCCTCGGCATCGACCTCGAGGCCAAGGGCATCTCGGTCCAGAACGCCCGCCTCTCGCGCCGCAACAGCGCCTATGCGCAATATCTCTATGAGCGGCTGCAGCGGCAGGGCTATCTCTTCCGCGACTGCCTGCGCCTGATCAATCAGGATCGCAACCACTTCGCCGCCGCGATGGTGGCGCTTGGTGATGCCGATGCGCTGGTCACAGGCGTGACCCGCAACTACTCGATCGCGCTGGAGGAGGTTCGCCGCGTCATTGACGATCGGCCCGGCCACAGGCTGATCGGCGTCTCGATCGTGCTCTCGCGCGAGCGCACCGTGCTTGTCGCCGACACCGCGATCACCGAGATGCCGACGGCGCAGCAGCTTGCCGAGATCGCGATCGAGGCCGCCGGCGTCGCTCGTCGCCTTGGCTACGAGCCCAAGGTCGCCATGCTCGCCTTCTCGACCTTCGGCCATCCGGCCGGCGAGCGCTCGGAGAAGGTTCGCGAGGCGGTCAAGCTGCTCGACGGCCAGCGCGTCGATTTCGAGTATGATGGCGAGATGGCCGCCGATGTCGCGCTGAATCGCGAGCTGATGAGCCAGTATCCGTTCTGCCGCCTGAGCGGTCCAGCCAATGTGCTGGTCATGCCGGCGTTCCACTCGGCCTCGATCTCGACCAAGATGCTGCAGGAACTCGGCGGCTCGACCGTGATCGGCCCGCTGATCGTCGGCCTCGACAAGCCCGTGCAGATCGTGCCGCTGGGCGCCAAGGATAGCGACATCGTCAACATGGCGGCGCTCGCCGCCTTCAATATCGGCGGCTGAGCCGGCGCCGCGACCGTCATAGCAAGTGCAGCAGTCCTGGCCTGGATTGCTTCACTGCCGCTGCTCCATGCAGCGCGGGCTTAGGGCTCAGGAAGCGTGCTTCCTGTGCGTCTCGGCGGCTTTCTTCGCGGCAGCGGAGCGTTCCGCTGCGGGCCGGGAGGCGGAGGCTTGTCCGCCGATCTTCCCGCCTCGTTTTGCCGAGACCTTGATGTCGGGTACGCCCCGGCCGGAGCCGGATTTGTTGCCGCCGCCACTCTCCTTGTTGACGGTTGCCCAGGCGCGCGCCTGCGCCTCGTCATGCGGGACGCCGCGCTCCTCGTAGCTCTCCTCGATATGCTCGGCTTTACGCTTCTGCTTGTCGGTATAGGCGGATTTGTCGCCGCGTGGCATGGCATGCCCTCCTCGCTCTTCGCTTCGCGAGGAAACGTCAGGCGGGCAGTGCGGTTCCCCGTGAGGTCGAGTACGCGTCCTCAGCGGGGCTCGACGGCGGCGTCGAAGCAGGCCTGGAGCATCTCGCGGCAGGCCGCGAGCTGGGCGCGCGCCGAAGCGAGCGCGACATGGGGCGCGATATCGGCGAGGTCGCGCAAGGCGACATCGACCGCCGTGATCAAGTCGATGTCGGGGAGGGCCTCGCTGGCATCGGCAAGCGGAAGGCGGAACTGCAGGACTTGACCCATGAGCAACTGACGGCTGGAGCGAATCGGGTCATTAGAATCGCCCGGGAACGTCAAAAAACCCGTTAACGATAATCGCAATTGTGCCGGCCCGGTCGCGAGCGCGACAAAAGGGCTCGAACCGCAGGACCGAACTCTCGTCAGCGCAGGGCCGGCACGCCCTCCGCGGCTGCCGCCGTATCGATGCTGACGACGACGGACATGCCCGGCGCGAGCTGCGCGACCAGGGGTTGATTGTCGTCGATCGCGATGCGGACCGGCAGGCGCTGGGCGATCTTGGTGAAGTTGCCGGTCGCATTGTCGGCCTTCAGCACGCTGAACTCGGAGCCGGTCGCGGGCGAGAATTCCTGGATATGCCCTGTCAGCGTCTGGTGGCGCAGGGCGTCGACGGTGAAGCTCACCGGCTGGCCGAGCTTCATGCCGTAGAGCTGGGTCTCCTTGAAGTTCGCGATCACCCATTTGCGCACTGGCACGAGCGAGGTGAGCTGAGTTCCAGCCGAGACATACTGCCCGAGACGCACGCCGATCTCGCCGAGCCGACCATCCTGGGGCGCCAGGATGCGGGTGTTCTGCAGGTCGATCTCGGCGAGCTGGACTGTGGCCTCGGCGTTCTGCACGCCCGCTTCCAATGACTGCCGGTTGACGACGATCGACTGCAGATCCTGCCGCGAGACTTCGAGCGCGGCCTCTGCCTGCCGCAGGCCGGCGCGAGCCTGGTCGAGCGCCTGGGTCGCCTGGTCGGCGGTGGCCTGGGTCGCGATGCCTTTCTCCAGCAGCGGGTTGATGCGCTCGCTCGTGGCCTCTGCCGTCCGTAGTGCCGCCTGTGCGCTGGCGATCTGCGCCTCGCTCGAGCCGATCTTGGCCTGGGCCGAGCGGACGCTCTGGTCGGCATTGGCCAGATTGGCCTTCTGGCCGGCGAGCAGCGCCTGCGCCTGCTTGACCTTCTGGTCATAGATCCGGTCGTCGATCTGAACGATCAGGTCGCCGGCCTTGACGAGCTGGTAGTCCTGCACGGCCACCGTCTTCACATAGCCGGCGAGCTGCGGGCTGAGGATCGTGACCTGACCCTTCACATAGGCGTTCTCGGTGGTTTCCACCGCGTTGCGGAAGGGCGGCAGCTTCCAGGCATAGAGCACAAGCAGCGCCCCGCAGAGGGCAACGAGAAGGGCGAGCAGGGTCGCGGGCGAGCGGAGTGATTTCAACATCGCGCGGTTCGGTTCTAGATCACGTCGCATTCGGGCGAAGCCGTCCGAATGCGACGTGATCGATTCCAGGAGTTGAGAGCATTGCTCATTGCGAAAAACCGGTACCCACTTTTTCGCGCAATGCTCTAGGCGGCGGCAAGGGATCGCCGGTCTGCGATCGCCTGCCGGAGGTTCAGATAAAGCAGATGTACGGTCAGGGTGCAGAGCGCGAAGCCGGAAATCCAGCAGATCAGCAGGAAGATGTCGTTATAGGCAAGGATATTGGCCTCTCGCGTCGCCTGTTGCGCGAGCAGAGCGAGCCCCTCCGCGTTCAGCAATTGGCTGTCGGTCAGCACCCTGCCATAGGAGCTTGCGAGCTGGCGGACGCGCTCGACGACCAGCGGGTCGCTCAGCGTCAATCGCTCGACCAGATAGCTGGAATGGAACTGTTCGCGCAGCACGACGAAGCTGGTGAAGAAGGCCGAGCCCATCAGCCCGCCGATGCTTTGCGTGAACAGGAAGGTGACGATGAAGCTGGTGATGTATTCCGGCCCGCGTTTCATCGCCACCGACAGCCCGGTGGCCAAGGAAGGCGGCAGGAACAACGCTCCGCCGAAGGCGATCAACCCCTGGCTGAAATACATGTTCGCCGGGCGCGTCAGGTTGGTGGCCTGGCTGTCGAGATAGGCGCCGACACAGACGCAGAGCAGCGCAAGGCCATGCAGCGCCGGAATGCGCTCCGGCTTCAGCAAGGCGCCGCAAGTCAGCCCACCCGCCACGGAGGCGAGCAGGATCGCGCCGTAAAGCCCGGCGCTTTGTTCGTTGAGCAGGCCGACCGTCTGGAACAGGCCGATCGCGCCCGCGGTCTGCTCGGACAGGACGAGGCGGAAGAGCAGCATGATCGCGGCCAGATGCAGGATCTCGCGGCTCATCAGCCAGCGCACGTTCAAGAGCGGCGTCTCGCGCTGCATCTCGATCGCGATCGCGAGGCCCAGCGACAGCAGCGAGGCCGCCAGGCACCAGCCGAGCCATGGCGCCTCGAGCCACCAATAATAGCGCCCGAGCGCGAGCACGACGGCAAGCAGGCCGAAGCTCAATGCGATCAGCGGATAGCTGACGAAATCGAGCTTGCGCAGCACCTTGGTGTGCACGATCGGCGTCAATGGCAGGAGATAGACCACCGCCGCCGCAAGCAGCGCCAGCCCCATCTCCATCATGTAGAGTTCGTGCCATTGGCCGAGATCGAGCAGCGCCGGCGCGAGCAGCCGCGCCAGCGTCGGCGTCGCCGCCGTGCAGGTCAGCGCCAGGCTCAGGCCCCAACTCATCTTCTTCGAGGCCGGAAAGGCCTCGAGCATGTAGAGGAAGCCCAGCGTCGATACCGGCGAGCTCGCGATGCCGGCGAGGAAGCGGATGGCCACGGCCGCGCGCAGATCATGCACGAACAGGTGCAGGATCGAGGCGAAGACGAAGACGCCCAGGCTCAGCAGCGCGAAGCGGCGCAAGCCGAACTGGATGCGGATCTTGGTCAGGATCAGGGTCAGGCTGACATTGGGCGCCATATAGGCGGCGATCAGCCAGTTCGTCTCGGTCAGTGTCGCGCCGAGCGATCCCTGGATCTGGGCGGTGTTGCCGGCGACGAAATTCATCCCCAGCCCCTGCGTCGTCCAGAGCAGGACGGAGGCGCCGATGCAGGCGATGCTCCGTTGCAGGGTTGGGTCGGGCGGCGAGGCTGCAACTGCGGCGGCAGGTGCCGGCGCAGGGCTGGGCGATGTGCCTTCGGCTGTGTTCGTCATGACGCGACATGCCCGTCCATCGCCGCCTCGATGTTCTCGAAGACGCGTCCGAGCACGCGAGTGGCCACCGCCAGATCCTTCTCATCGACGCCGCGCAGCATGAAGGCGCCGATGATCTGCGAGAGCTCCTCGACCTGCCGGAGTTCGCCTTGCGCGGACTCGGTCAACGACAATTGCTTGGCCCGCCGGTCCCCTTCGACGGCGCTACGCTGAATGAAGCCCTGATTTTCCATGGCGTCCAGCAGCCGGACCAGAGTTGGGCTTTCGATGGCGAGGAATTTCGCCAGTTCGCTCTGGTTCACGCCGGGATTGCGGGCGATGTGAAGCAGCGCCCGCGCACGGGCCAGCGTCAGCCCCTTTTGCCGGAGCAGGCTGTCGAACGTGGTCTGCATCTTCCGGCTGGCGGTCGAGAGACGGGTCACGAAGGCGAGTTCGGAGGCGGGGCGGCTCGTTGTCATGGACAATTACATAGCATGCTAATTACTTGCATGCATATAAAACCATGGGGCGTGCCCTGCAAGAGCCCGAAGACGCGACGGCTCTTGCGGGGCAGGACTCAGGAGCCGTTTCAGTTCTTCTCGATGTTCCAGAACAGCATCACGGGCGCGCTCAGCACGCCCATGACATTGCTGCGCCGGGCATAGGGCTGGTCGAATTGGCCGAGCACCCGATAAGGCTGCACCTCGGCCAGCCGGCGATGCAGGATTTCGATCGCGAGCTTGCGGCTGGCGTCGTCGGGCGCATCGACGACGGCGCCGCGCAATCGCTCGGCTTCCGCATCGCAGGGCCAGCCGGCCCAGGCCTTCTCGCAGGCCATGTTGGTGCCGATATTGGTCAGCGGCGATTGCATGGTCGCGCCCGAGGCCGTGGTCACGAACAGGTTCCAGCCGCCCTGATCGGTGGTGCCGCGATTCTGCTGGCGCGTCGTGACCGTGCCCCAGTCGGAGAACTGGAGGTCGATATTGAAGCCAGCCTTCTTGAGGCTGTCGGCGGCGACTTCGGCCATGCGGCCGATCGCTGGAATATCCATGCTCGAAGTGAGCACGAGCTTTTCGCCCTTGTAGCCGCTTTCCGCCAGAAGCTGCCTGGCCTTGGCGAGGTCGGGCTTGCCGAAGATTTCAGCGCCGGCCTCGGTGCCGTCGGGGCTGCCGCAGATGAAATAGGAGTTGCAGCGTTTCCACCATGCCTCGTCGCCATAGCCGCCAGCCATGAATTCGGCCTGGTCGGTGGCGTAGGCGAGCGCGAGGCGGGCCTTGGGATTGTCGAAGGGCGGATGCAACTGGTTGGGTCGCAGCAGCGCCTGGGTCGCCAAGTTGTTGTAGCGCTCTATCTTGACATTCTTGTCGCGCGAAATGACCGGAACGAGGTCCTGACTGGGCTGCTCCCAGATGTCGATCTCGCCAGTCTGCAGCGCCGCGGCCGCGGTTGCCGGGTCGGGCATGATCATCCACTCGACCCTGTCGACCTTGACGACGCGTCCGCCCGAAAGTCCGTCCGCCGGCTCGGAGCGCGGCACGTAATCGGGGTTGCGGTCATAGACGACCTTGGCGCCGCTACGCCACTCCGCCTTGTTGAAGCGGAACGGCCCGCTGCCGATGGTTTCGGAGATCGGCTTCATCGGGTCGCTGGTGGCGTCGCTCTCGCGCATGATCGCCGGAATTTGGCCGACGGCGGAGCCGAGCGCGAACGGCACCAGCGCCATCGGACGCTTCAGCTTGAGCGTGAAGCTCCTGTCGTCGATGGCCTGCATGCCCTCGGTGTATTCGCCGAGCTTGCCGCCGATCGTGTCGCGCGCCATCCAGCGCTTCAGCGAAGGAATGACGTCGCGCGTCGTCACCGGCTGGCCGTCATGGAATTTCAGGCCCGGGCGCAGCGTAAAGCTCCAGGTCAGTTTATCGTCGGAGGTCGAAAAGCTCTCGACCATCTGCGGCTTGGGATTAAGGCCGGCGTCCCAGGCAAACAGCGTCTCGTAGATCATCAGCCCATGCATGCGCGTGATCACGATCGAGGATGCGACCGGGTCGAGGTTCTTGAGATCGGAATGCGGTACGACGCGCAGGATTTTTCCGGGCGCCGGCTGTGCCTGAGCGGGGAGGGTAAGACAGGCGGCCGAGATGGCCAGGGCGGCGAGACGCGAGAGTTTCATGACCGGGCTCCTTGTTCGGCAATGCGGTCGAACTGCAGGCCGCGGGCGCGGTGGCTGGCGAGATGAAGCGACCCGTCCGGTTGCAAGCAAAGACAAGGCCGATGCCGCCACGGGCCATGGCTCAGATCGGCGAGCGCCCGGCCGCCTGGCAGGGCGGTGAGCACGGTTTCGGTTCCGGCGTCTCCCGCCCAGGGCATCACGGCGGTAGCGTCCGGGCGGATCAGGATCTCCGCACCGAAGATGCGCTCGCGCCAGCGTCCTGCCAGCCGCTGGTCGAGAGCCGTCGCCGCGGGAACGCGTGCGAGGCGGCGCTGGACGCCGCCGATCCTGCCTTCGAATGTGTCAGTGTCGGCTCGCCTGAGCCTGATGTCGAGATAGGCGGGCAGGCTGCGCAGGCCGTTGTCGCCGTCGCTGACGAGGCGCTCATAGCCGCCCATGAAGCTGATCGAATCCGGCGCGAGCTCTGCCCAGAACGGGCCGCTCTCGGCAGCGAACAGGCCGGTGGGCACATCGGTTGCGGGGCTGGGCAAGTCCCGGCCCAGCAGCGCGGCAAGCACGCTCAGGCTCAGCCAGAGCGCATCCTCTTCGCGATTGGTCAGTATGACAACGCCGACGCCATGGTCGGGCGCCATCAGGAAGTGGTTGCGATAGCCGGGCAGCGAGCCGCCATGGCCGACAAGCGCGATATCCTCCAATGCGTTGCAGACCAGCCCGAGCCGATAGACGCTGCTGCTGCCATCGGTGAAGGCGCGCGGCGCAGTCAGGCGCTCCAGCATGCCGGCCAGCGAGCCGCGCCCGGCGAGCAGGGCCGAGGCCCAGCGCGCCAGCCCCGCGGCACTGCCGGCAATCCCGCCCGAAGCGGAGAAATGAAAGCCGTAGCGGCCGCGCCGCCAGCTCTCGCCGTCACGCCAATATCCCGTCGCGAGACCGGGCACGATCTCGGTCTCATCCTGCGGAAACCGGATCGGCAGGTCGAATTCTGCCATCAGCCGGTCGACGGCCTCGGCATAATCGATCCCGAGCTGCTTCTGCAGCACGAGCTGGCCGAGGCGCCAGCCGGTGTTGGAATAGGCCATCTCCAGCCCAGGCTCGCCATTCAGGGACGGCAGGCGTTGCGCCACGGCGAGGATTTCGCTGGCGCTCAGGCTGGCGGTGTAGGGCACGCCGCGCTGCCAGAACACCTCCATCATGTCCGGCAAGGCGCCGGTCATGTCGAGCGCGCGGCCGAGCGGCAGCTGGGCGAAGGCCTCGGGCAGATCCGCAAGCCATGTCCCGAGCGGGGCGTCGAAGGGCACGTCCGCCTGCAGCAGCAGGGTCGCCAGAATATGCTTGCTGATCGAGGCGAAGCGGTTCGTTGTGTCCGGGGTGAAGGCGAGCCCGTGCTCGATCACCGCGAAGCCGCCGCTCAGCGCCTCGCGCACGCCGTTGCTGTCGAAGATCACGACCGCCCCGCCGGGTCCGCCTTCCCGTCGCCAAGCCTCGGTGATGCTCGAGGCCTCGGCCCTGGCGCGCGTCCAATCCAGCATTCCGGCCTCTCCTCATCCGTCGGGCGATCGCTGGCAGCGAGTGTCGGGGAAGTTCGGTGGCCGGCGCAATCTCCGCGCTATGCAGTGGGAGCAGGCCCGTGCGGCGATCGCTGCCGCCGAACCGGAAAACCGACAAACTGTCTAGCCGCTCATGATGGCATCGGCCGTTGAAGCATGCTCTATGTGCGGGAACGCACGCCCGTATAAGGCGAGCGAAAACAGCAGGCGGGGTTCACCGCTTTGGCTCTTCCATGGGAGGAAGACATGCAGTTCGACCGACGCCACGTCCTGTCCGGCCTCATCGCGGCTCCCGCCGTCCTGACCTTCAGCCGGCCGGGCTCCGCCCAGAGCGCGACGACGCTGAAGATCTCGCACCAGTTTCCCGGCGGCAGCATCGACCAGGGCGATTTCCGCGATCGGCTGTGCCGGATCATGGCGCGCGAGGTCGAGAAGCGGACGGCCGGTTCGCTCAAATTCGAAGTCTACGCCAACTCGTCACTGATGAAGACGAACGCGCAGTTCTCGGCGATGCGCAAGGGTGCGCTCGACATGTCGCTCTACCCGATCGCCTATGCCGGCGGCGAGCTGCACGCCTGCAATCTCGGGCTGATGCCCTGCCTGGTCACGAGCTATGAGCAGGGCGCGAAATGGAAGACCTCGGAGGTCGGCAAGGCGCTGACCAAGATCGTCGAGGACAAGGGCATCAAGATCATCTCCTGGATCTGGCAGGCTGGCGGTGTCGCCTCGCGCAAGGGCACGATCGGCGGCCCCGACGACGTCAAGGGCATCAAGATCCGCGGTGGCAGCCGCGAGATGGATCTGATGTTCACCGCCGCAGGCGCGCAGGTGTCGACCATGCCGTCGAACGAGGTCTATATCGGCATGCAGACCGGCGCGCTCGACGCCGCCGTGACCTCCTCGACCAGCTTGATCTCGTTCCGCCTGGAAGAATTGTCGAAATCGCTGACGGCGGCCCGCAAAGGCTCGTTCTGGTTCATGCTCGAACCGATGCTGATGTCCAAGGCGATCTTCGACAGCCTGAAGCCCGAGCAGCAGAAGACCCTGCTCGATGTCGGCGCCGAGATGGAGGCCTGGGGCACGGCCGAGGCCAAGAAGGACGATGAGGAGGTCGCCAAGGTCTATGCCGCCAAGGGCGTGCAGGTCATCGACCAGACCGACGCCAACCTCGCTGCCTGGCGCAAGATCTCCGAGGAGAGTGCCTGGAAGGACTATGCGGCCAAATCGACCGAAGCCGCCGAACTTCTGAAGCTCGCTCGCGCGGTTTCCTGAAATGGCGGGCGGCCTGCAGCACGACGCCATCCTCGCCAGCGACATCCGGACCTCGACACCGGTGACGGGCGGCATCGCCGCCGTCATCGGCGCGGTCAACGAGACGCTGTTCAAGCTCTCGGCTGTTGCGCTCCTTGCAGCCGCGCTGGTCCTGACCTTCGGCGTCATCGCCGGCCATCTCTATGGTCGTGGCGTCGAATGGCAGGACGAGGTCACGATCTTCCTGGTCGCCGGCGCGATGTTCCTCTCGGCCGGCGCCGTGCAGCAGCGGCGTGGCCATATCGGCATCGACTTCCTCGACCATATGCTGTCGCCGCGATTGAACGCGGCCCGGCGCGCCACGGTCGATGCCGTGGTGCTGGCCTTCTGCCTGTTCTTCGCCTGGAAGGCCGGAGGCCTGCTGCAGGAAGCGTTGCATGAGGGCCAGACCTCGCATTCGGCCTGGGGGCCGCCGCTCTGGATTCCCTATTCGCTGCTGACCCTCGGCATGGCGCTGCTGGCCGTGCAGGTCGCGCTGCAGGTCGGCCAGCGCTCGCTGCTGGTTCTCGCCGTCGTCGTCCTGGCTGTGGTGGCGCTGCTGATGTGGGAGAGGCCGGTCAGGCCGCTGGTCACGAGCCTTTCGCAGGCCCAGGTCGGCATCGCCTATTTCGTGGCGACGCTCGTCGTGATGTTCTCCGGCATGCCGATCGCCTTTGCGCTCGGCGTCGTCGCGCTCGTCTTCATGCTGCTGTTCATGCCGTCGGCCTCGGTCGATACCATCGCGCAGAATTTCTACGAGGAGCTCGCCAACGTCATCATCCTGGCGATCCCGCTCTTCATCCTGAAAGGCGCGGCGATCGGGCGCTCCAACGCCGGCAAGGACCTGTATTCAGCCCTGCATGCCTGGCTGCACCGGATTCCGGGCGGGCTCGGCGTCGCCAACACCATCGCCTGCGGTCTCTTCGCCGCCATGGCGGGCTCGTCGCCGGCGACCTGTTCGGCGATCGGCTCGGCCGGCATCCCGGAGATGCGCCAGCGCGGCTATTCCGGCGGTTTCGCCGCCGGCATTATCGCGGCCGGCGGCACGCTCGGCATCCTGCTGCCGCCTTCGGTCACCATGCTGCTCTATGCAGTCGCGGCCGAGGTCTCGCTCGGCAAGCTCTTCCTCGCCGGCATCGGGCCGGGCCTGCTGCTGATCACGCTGTTCGCACTCTATTCGGTGCTGCGCTACCGCAAGGAATTCGCGGTGGCTCAGACGATCGCAGCCGAGACCGGCGTCCGCTCGGCGTTGCTGACCGAGGAGCATTACACGCTCGGTCAGAAGCTCAGGATGATTGCCTGGGTCGCGCCCTTCGTCTCGATCCTGGCCGGCGTCATGGTCGTGCTCTATGCCGGCTGGGCGACGCCCTCGGAGACGGCCGGCGTCGGCGCAGTGCTGGCGCTGATCGTCATCGGCGCGATGTACGGCATCTGGCGGCCCTCCAAGCTGATGCCGATCGTCACCGGCACGCTGCGCGAATCGACCATGCTCTTGATGATCATCGGCATGTCGCTGCTCTATGCCTATGTGATGAGCTATCTCCATATCAGCCAGGCGATGGCCGCCTGGGTGATCGGGCTATCCTTGTCGAAATGGGTGCTGCTGGCGGCGATCCTGCTCTTCGTCATCGTGCTCGGCTTCTTCCTGCCGCCGGTCTCGATCATCCTGATGACGGCGCCGATCGTGCTGCCGCCGCTCAAGGCCGCAGGCTTTGACCTGATCTGGTTCGGCGTCGTCATGACCATCGTGATGGAGATGGGATTGATCCACCCGCCGGTGGGCCTCAACATCTTCGTCATCAAGAACATCGCCCCCGACATCCCGCTCTCGGACATCATCTGGGGCACGATGCCTTTCGTCGTGCTGATGTTCCTGGCGGTGATCATCTGCTGCCTGTTCCCGGGCCTCGTGACCTGGCTGCCCTCGGTGATGATCAAGTAGGCAACCTGCACGGGATCGAGACTGTTGCATCCGTCTCGGCGCTTTATAGTCCGCTCTCAATTTGTGGAGCGGGAGCAGAACCATGCGGGTGGCGGTTGTCGGTGCGGGTGCGATCGGGGGCGTCATCGCCTGGCATATGGCCAAGGCGGGGCAGCGCCCTCTCATCGTGGCGCGCCCGGCGACGGCGGCCCTGCTCGCCTCCGACGGCCTGACCCTCGAAACCGCGTCATCCGCCGAAACGCTATCCGTCAACGCGACGGCCGATCCGTCCTCGGCCGGCGTGCAGGATCTCGTTCTGGTCGGCTATAAGGCGCATGACTGGCCGACGGGCCTGGATCTGGTGACGCCTCTGCTCGGGCCCGAGACGATCGTGCTGCCGATGCTGAACGGCATTCCATGGTGGTATCTGGATGGGCTGGACGAGAGGTTCGGCGATCGGAAATTGACCTCTGTCGACCCCGAAGGCGCGATCGCGGCAGCGCTTCCGACCACCCAGATTCTCGGCTGTGTCGTCTATGTCGGCGCCAATCGCCCGGCGCCGAACCGGATCGCCTGGAACGGCCGCAAGCGCCTGGTCATCGGCGAACCGCTGGCGCCGACGAGCGCGAGGCTTGCCGATGTCGTGGCGTTCCTGAAGGCGGGCGGCATCGACGCCGAGCCGAGCACGGACATCCGAGGCGCGGTCTGGCACAAACTCCTCGGCAATGCCGCCTATAATCCGGTCTCGGCGCTGACGGGAGCGACGATCGACGCCATCATCGGCGACCCCGCGCTCCGCAGCGTCGCCAAGTCGATCATGGCGGAATGCGTTGCGGTGGCCGCAGCGCTCGGCATCGAGGACAGGCCCGATCTCGAGGTGCGCCTGGAGCTTCCTCCCACCCTGGTCGGCGTCAAGACCTCGATGCTGCAGGACATGGAGGCTGGCCGGCCGCTGGAATTGGGTGCGATCGCAGGCGCGGTCACCGAGCTCGGCCGAAGGGCCGGAGTTCCCACTCCGCTGATCGACTGCGTCGCGGCGCTGGCAGGGAATGCCTGGCGGCAGCGATGGGGAGCCGCGGGCTGATCGGAGTACGCCTGCGCCTGATCGAGGTGGAAAGCGCGCGACCGTCATCAATCTGTCGTCGCCGGCTTTGCAGATGCGCCGCTTGTCACGAGGTCGTGTCGATCGGTTTTACGCATGTTTCGGTTCCTGGCCCTGCGCGCGGGGCGCGCCATCCTCACGCTCCTCATCTGCGTCTCGGCGGTCTTCATCGCGCTGCGTCTGGCGGGCGACCCCGCCGACATCATGCTCTCGATCGACACGCCGCCGGATGTGCGCGCCTATTACCGCGACCTCTGGGGTCTCGATCAGCCGCTCCACCAGCAATATCTGCGTTATCTGCTCAGCGCTGCCAGGGGTGATTTCGGCGCCTCCTTCGCCGATGACCGGCCGGCTTTCGCTGCGGTACTCGAGGCCCTGCCGAAGACGGCGCTGCTCGGCACATCCGCGCTCCTGCTGGCCCTGCTGGTCGGCCTGCCGCTTGGCGTGCTAGCGGCGCTGAGGCACAACAGCGTTATCGACAGGCTGGCTATGGCTTCGGCCGTGTTCGGCTATGCCATCCCGATCTTCTTTCTCGGCATCCTGCTGATCCTGCTGTTTGCGCTGAAACTGCGCGTCCTGCCCTCGGCAGGGTCGGACACTCCGGCCCATCTCATCCTACCGATGGTGACGCTCGGGCTGCCGCTGGCGGGCCGGCTTGCCCGTTTCGCACGGACCTCGACGCTGGAGGTGCTCGGCAAGCCCTTCATTCGCGCGGCGCGCGGGCGTGGCGTGATGCCCTTCGGCGTCGTCATCCGCCACGCCTTGCCGAATGCGTCGGTGCCGCTCCTGATGTTCCTCGGTATCGAGATCGGCGGGATTCTCGCCGGCAGCGCCGTGGTCGAGACGATCTTCGCCTGGCCCGGCGTCGGCCGCTTGCTGGTCGATTCGGTGGCGACGCGTGATCTTGCCGTGGTGCAGGCCGTGATCCTCACCATCACGGTGATCATGATCTGCGCCAACCTGCTCGTCGATATCCTGCATATCCTGATCGACCCCCGCTTGGGCGGCTTCCGGCAGGCTGGGGGAGCACGGGCATGACGACGGGTCTCGACAGCGCGGCTCTCGCGCCGCCTGCGCTTCGCGCCCGCCCGGCGCGGGTTGCGATGTCACCCATCGTCAAAGCGTCGGCGGCGTTTCTCCTGCTCACCGTGCTCGTCGCGCTGCTCGCCGACTGGCTGGCGCCGATCCACTTCACCACCCAGAACCTCGCCGCGCGTCTGCGCCCGCCTTTGTCCGAGGGCGGCGGCATGACCTATTGGCTCGGCACCGACCAGCTCGGGCGTGATATCCTGAGCCGGTTGATCTTCGCCATCCGCACCTCGATCCTGATCGCGGTGCTCGGCACCTTGATCGGGGCGGTCTTCGGCACGCTGCTCGGTTTTGTGGCGGCGCGGTTCAAGGGGCTCGTCGACCAGGGCATCATGATGCTGGTCGACGCGCAGGCGGCGATCCCGGCGCTGTTCCTGGCCCTGACGATGCTGGCCTTCTTCGGCAACAACATCCTGCTCTTCATCATCCTGGTCAGCATCGACGGCTGGGATCGCTATACCAGGCTGGCTCGGGGCCTCGTCGTCTCCGAGCAGGAGAGCGAGTACATCAATGCGGTGGAGGCGCTCGGCGCGCGGCCAGTGCGGGTGATCATGCGCCATCTCCTGCCCAACATCGTCGCGGCGCTGGTGGTGCAGGCGACCCTGAACTTTCCGGGCACGATCCTGCTCGAAACCTCGCTCTCCTTCCTGGGGCTCGGCGTGCAGCCGCCGGGCACCTCGCTCGGCCTGATGCTGGGCGAGGGGCGGCGCTATCTGCTCAACGCCTGGTGGATCGCCGTCTTCCCCGGGCTGACGATCTTCCTGACGACCCTGTCGATGAGCCTGTTCGGCGACTGGCTGCGCGACAGGTTCGATCCCACGGTCGATCGGACGTAAGGGCGGGATGATCAGGATGATGTTGTCCGCACAATCGCCGGCTTCGGGACGCCCGCTCGTCATCGCTCATCGCGGCGGGGCGCTGCTGGCGCCCGAGAATACGGCCGAGGCCTTTCGGGCAGCAGTGGCGGCAGGAGCCGACATGGTCGAGACGGATCTGCGGCTGACAGTCGATGGCGTGCTCGTCTGCCTGCACGATGCCGATCTGAAACGCCTCTGCGGCGATCCCCGTGCGGTGGCGGAGGTCGATCTCGCCACCATCCGCAACCTCTTGCCGGCGGTGATGACGCTGCAGGACGCCATCGCGGCCTCGGACCCACTCGGGCTGCTGCTCGACGTGAAGCTGACTGAGCGCGCCGTCGTGCCGCGCATCCTGGCGGAGCTGAGCCAGGCCGGCGCGGCCGGGCGCACGCTGCTCGGTCTGCGCGATCTCGATCTCATCGCCTCGGCGCGAGCCCGGACGAGCGAGGTCGCGTTGCTCGCTTTCGCCGCCGATCCTGACTCGGCTGCACTGGCTCGCGCCGCCGGCGCAGACTGGTTCCGGCTATGGCAAGGCACTGCTACGGCAAAACGTGCCGCCGCGGTTCGGGCCGAAGGCCTGAAGCTTGCGGTCATGGTCGGCCAGCCGCGTTCGGTGGCCTTGCCGAACTATCCGCCTTTCCCGGTCGGGCGCATCGATCGTGACGGGCTCGATCGGCTGCTTGCGCTGTCGCCGGACGCGGTCCTGCTCGACGATCCGCGCCTTCTGGTCGAAGCCCTCACTGGGCGCCCCGATGTCACCGGATTGTCGCCTGGCTGAGGCAAGCCACGCATTCGCCGTTCCACTGGTGCCGGTCGCCGCGCCGACCTCGTCGGCTTGGCCGCGCCGGCTGTTCCAAGGATCCATAATGGTCACGATGCCCCGGATCACGATATCCCGCCGCCGCTTCCTGGAAGGCGCGATCGCCACCCCCATCGCGCTGAACGTCCAGCCGGGCTTTGCCGCCGGCGAGACCCGGCCGAATTTCACCGTGGCTGTCGCCGATCTGCCGGCGACGCTGGAGCCGGCCCGCGAACTCTCCAATGTCGGCACGCGCGTCACCTATTCGATCTTCGACACCTTGATCCGGCGCAATTTCCTCGGCACGGCCGATGGCGGCGGCTCGGAGCTCAAGCCGCATCTCGCCACAAAATGGGAGCGTGTCTCGCCGCAGGAATTGATCGTCACGCTGCGCCAGGGCGTGAAGTTCCACAATGGCGATGAGCTCACTTCCGAGGATGTTGCCTACACCTTCCGCGACGGGCGGCTTTGGGGCGACAAGGCCCAGATCCCGGGCGGCAAGGCTTATTTCGGCGTGCTGGCCAGCGTCGAGCCGATCGACCGCTACAGCGTGCGCTTCCGCACCAGGACGCCCGACGTTTTGCTGGAACAGCGGCTCGCCTCCTGGTGCGCCTGGATCGTCAACAAGCGCGCCTATGAGGCGATGGGCTTCGAGGCCTATTCGAGGAAGCCCGTTGCGACCGGCCCCTACCGGGTCGTATCGCACAGCGCCGCTGACGCGACCGTGCTCGAGGCCTTCGACGATTATTTCATGGCCAAGCCCTCGGCCAAACGCGTCATCTTCAAGCGCGTGCCGGAACTGGCCGCCCGCGTCGCCGGCCTCGTGGCGGGTGACTACGACCTCATCACCAATATTCCGCCGGACCAGATGAGCATCGTCGGCGGCTACAAGGACATCGATGTGCGCTCGGTCGTGCTGGCGAACGTGCATGTGCTCGCCTTCAACGACCAGGACAAGCTGCTCTCCGACAAGCGCATCCGCCAGGCGCTGGTCTGCTCCATCGACCGCCAGAAGCTCGTCGATACGCTGTGGCAGGGCACGGCCCTAGTGCCGGCCAGCCACAATTTCCCCGAATACGGCGAGATGTTCGTCGAGGGCCGCAAGCTGCCCTATGACCCGGCGAGGGCGAAGGCGCTGTTGAAGGAGGCGGGCTACAAGGGCGAGCCGGTCGTCTATCGGACGATGGCCAATTACTACACCAACGCGCTCGAATCTGCGCAGGTTCTGGTCGAGCAATGGAAGGCGGTCGGCCTCAACGCCTCGCTGCAGGTCGTCGAGAACTCGGCCCAGTTGCGCGGCGCCGGCTCGCAGATCTTCAACTGGTCGAATTCGACCCGCCTGCCCGATCCGCTCGGCTCGATCTGGGTGGCCTGGGGGCCGGCCGGCGAGGTCCAGGTCTCGAAGTTCTGGACCTCGGCGGGGGCCTTCAACAAAGCGGGCAATGCGCTTGAGGCGGAGGTCGATCCGGCGAAGCGCAAGGCCCTCTTCACCGAGATGCTCGACATCTGGGAGGACGAGGCCCCGGCCACGATCCTTTACCAGCCGAGCGAGGCCTACGCGATCAAGAAGGCGATCGCCTGGCGGCCGAACACCTTCTATTTCATGGATCTGCGACCCGACAACCTGTCCTTCGGCCGCAGCTGAAGGCAGGGTACAAATATAAGAAAAGGGCGGCTTGGCCGCCCTTTTCTTTTTGATCTGGCTGGCGATTGGAAGTCGATCGTGCGCCCTCAATGCCCGCCGCCCAGGATGAAGCGGCGGCCGTCCTGCTCGACGATGTCGACATGCTGGCTGAAAGCGCCGCGACCGGCCGAATAGCGCGTGACGCGCGCTTCTTCGCGGGCGGGGCGGGCGAGGTTGCGGCCCTGCATGGTCTGCGCCGGCGCTATCCCGAGCAGGCCGAGCACGGTCGGGCCGATATCGATGATGCCGGCCGGCGCTGAGGACAGGGAGCCGCGCCCCTCCGCCGTCTCGGCTGCGACGATGAGCACGGTGTTGAGTTCGTGCGGATTGATGCCGCCATGCATGCCGCCGCCGAGCGGCACGTCGCCCGGTGTCATCGTCCCCAGGCCGGGCAGGCCGTATTGGTCGGTCGCGAGATCCGATTTCAGGATGAACATGAGGTCCGGCTGGCGCTCATGCCCGTTGCCCATCAGCGCGAGGGACAGGGTGCTGTCCACCACGCCCTCGACCTCGTTGCGCGCGGGCGAGAAGACATGCCCGACGGCCGGCTGCTGCATCAGCCAATGGGCGATCCGCTCAACGCCGTCGCGGTCGCCATTGAGGCGGCGGATCTCGCCGCTGATGCCGCCGGTGGCGACGAAGGCCGCACCGTCGAACGCGTCGGGTTGGGCGACCGCAAAGCCCGCCTGACGCGCGTCGTCGAAGAGCGGGTGGATGGCGCAGGTCGAGATCTGGCCGTGATCGGATGCGACGATCACGGCGATGCGCTCTGCATCCGGCTGGGCGTCGACCCAGTCCAGTATGGCGCCGAAGGCCTTGTCGGCTTCCTGCAGCCCGGCCCTGGCTTCAGGCGAGCCGAGGCCCTTGTAGTGAAAGGTCGTGTCGGGCTCGTTGAACCAGACCAGCGCCACATCCGGCGCAAGCACTGGCAAGACATGCTCCACCATCAATCGCGCCGCGTAGCGCAACTCGCCCAGGCGCGGCATTTCGCGCTCCGGCAGCGGGCCGACCGTCTCCAGCGCCTCCACCACGGCATGGGGCGTCTGGGTGCCGTCGACGCCATGCATCGAGAAGGTCCAGTGGCCGTTGTCGCGGGCGCGCGGGTTGATGAAATGCGCCGAGCCGGGCGAACCTGTATGCACCACGCAGAGCTGTCGCCCGGCGCGGGCGAGAACGTCACCAAAGCTGTCCACATCGATGAGGCGCCCGCCATGATGAGCTTCGACGCGGCGGAGATGGCCGCTCCGGCCGGTGTCGAAGACATGCTCGGGCATGGCGGCGGAATGGTAGAAGGCGTTGCCGACGATGCCATGCGTGGTCGGCGGCGCGCCGGTGGCGATCGCGCTCGTGCAGACGCGCGTCAGCGAGGGAAAGACGCTGCGCGCCTGCCGAAACCAGGTGCCGCGCGCCGCCAGGCGCAGGATGTTGGGCGTCAGCTCGGGCGTCACCATATCGGGCCGGAGACCGTCGAACACCGCCACGATCACCCGCTCGGCAGTGGCCTGCTCATTCTGCGCCATCGTCTGTCTCCGAAGGATATGGAAGCGGTTCCTGACGCACTCAGGCGGCTACGGCAACCGGGCTGTCGATGGCCGGCGCGAGATGGCAGGCGGCGAGCCGCCCATCCGCCACGCGGCGCAGGGCCGGAGCCTCCGTCGCGCACAGCGCCATGGCGCGCGGGCAGCGCGGATGAAAGGCGCAGCCGCTGGGCCGGTCGACCGGGTTGGGCGGATCGCCCGACAGCACGATGCGCTCGCGCATGCGCCGCCAGGGCGTCGGCACCGCCGAGACCAGCGCCTCGGTATAGGGATGGGCGGGTGCATGGAACAGGGCATCGGGCGGACCCTGCTCGACGATACGGCCGAGATACATCACGGCGACTTCGTCGGCGATCTGGCGCACCACCTTGAGGTCGTGGCTGATGAAGAGATAGGCCATGCCGAAGCGCCCCTGCAGATCCTGCAACAGGTTGATGACCTGCGCCGCGACGGAGACGTCGAGAGCCGAGATCGGCTCGTCGCAGACCACGAGTCTGGGGTCGAGCACCAGCGCGCGCGCCAGCACCACGCGCTGGCGCTGGCCGCCCGATAATTCATGCGGATAGCGGTCGAACAGGTCGGGACGCAGCCCCACAGCCTCGAACAGCGAAAGCGCCCGCTCCTGCCGCGCCCCAGGGCCGGCTTCGAGATCGTGGATCTGCAGCGGCTCGACGACCTGCTCGCCGACCGTCAGGCGCCGGTCGAGCGCTGCCAGCGGGTCCTGGGGGACCATCTGCATGGACCGGCGCATGGCGCGCCATCTCGCGTCGCGCTCCGCTGTGACCGGCTCACCGGCAAAATCGATCCGACCGGAGGAGGCCGCGAGCAGGCCCAGCACCAGCTTGGCCGTCGTCGACTTGCCGCAGCCGGATTCGCCGACGATGCCGAGCGTGCGGCGGGCATCGAGCGAGAAGCTCACCCTATCGACGGCGTGCAGCAGGCGCCGCTCGCCGCGCGCGCCAGCGGCGGGATAGTGCCGCGCCAGATCCGTCACCGTCAGAAGCGCGCTCATGACGACATCCCGACAAGCTCTTCCAGGCGCTGCTCACGCTGGCTCGAGGCCCGCTGCTCCGGGCTGCCTTGCCAGGGCGGCAAGGCATCGAGCCGCAGGCAGGCGGATTGGCGGACGCCGCCCGCCGGGGCGAGCGGCGGCGGCGCGACCTGGCAGATGGCGGCAGCCGAGATGCAGCGCGGCGCGAAGGCGCAGCCTGGCGGCATCGCATCGGGCGCGGGCACCGTGCCGGGCACCGGCGTCAGGCGCAGGCGTGGCCCCTCCAGCTCCGGCAGGGCGGCCAGCAGCCCTCGCGTATAGGGATGATGAGGTTGATGCAGCAGCGCCGAGGTCGCTGCGGTTTCCACGACGCGGCCGGCATACATGACGGCGACACGGTCGCAGAGATCGGCCACGACGCCGAGATCATGCGAGATCAGCACGAGGCCCATGCCGGTATCGCGGCGAATGTCGCGGATGAGATCGAGGATCTGGGCCTGGATGGTGGCGTCGAGTGCGGTCGTCGGCTCGTCGGCGACCAGCACGTCGGGCTCGCCGGCCAGCGCGATCGCGATCATCACGCGCTGGTTCATGCCGCCCGACAATTCGTGCGGGTACTGCCGCAGCCGGCGCGGCGCGTCGGCGATGCCGACACGGTCGAGCAGGCGCAAAGCTTCCGCCTGTCCCGCCGCACCGGAGAGGCCGCGATGCAGGCGCAGCGCCTCGCCGATCTGCGTGCCGATGCGATGCACCGGATTGAGCGAACTCGTCGGGTCCTGGAAGATCAGGCCGATCCGGCCGCCGCGAATGCGCGCGATCTCGCGCTCGCCGAGATGCGTGATGTCCTGGCCCGAGAGCAGAACCTTGCCCGAGGTGGCGACGCCCTTGCCGAGGAGCCGCAAGGCCGCAAGCCAGGTGACGCTCTTGCCGCAGCCGGATTCGCCGACGATGCCGAGCGCTTCCCCCGGTGCAAGCGTGAGATCGACGCCATGCACGACCCGGGTCGCGCCATGGCCGTTGCGGAACGAGACCGTGAAGGCTTCCAGCGCCAGCAGCGGGGTAGAAGGGGGTGTCGTGCCGCCCGAGCGAGGGATCGCGGAGGGCGAGACGTCCTGCGGGGTCAAATGATGTGTCGGAGCGTCGCTCATGGCGGCCGAACTACGCATCGGCCGATGACCGTCCGATGACACTATCGTCACAGAAGACTGATCAGGCCACGCCGCTCCGACGGTTCGGCTGGAAACCTCGCTGAGCCCCGATCCTGAGAAGCAGCACCGCGGCGTTTCGAAGGATGAAATCCGCGTTCCGGTATGGGCCTTTGGTAGTTTGCAGTAAAATGCACAGATCGAAGAAATACTGATTGCTACGCCAAGTTATATTCTGATGTATTCATTTACAGGGGATTTCTCCTGCGCATCTCTACGCCGAAAATTTCGAACCTATGCGTTGAGAGAGGTAAGAACCCTAAAATTAAGCAGCCTTTCATTATTATAGACAAAGCTGAAGCGTTCCTGGGTGTGTCACGCCGCCCATTCAACAATGAGCCGCCTCATGAAGAAGCTCTTTCTATTTCGGCTGCCGATCGCGACCCGCCTGGCTATCGTCGGGGTCCTCATCGTGGGCGCGGCCGTCGCCGCATCCGTCCTGGTGTCGATCCACGCGGCCGACAAGGCGATGCGCGAGCGGGCGCAATCCAGCCTCTCCGTCAACATCAACCTGCTGCGCGATATTCTCGTCGCCAAGGGCGAGCCGAAGCTGGAGGGCGACAAGCTCTATTTCGGCAATGAGCTGGTGAACGGCAATTTCGCTGCCGTCGACAAGGTCAAGGCGCTGGCCGGCAGCGTGGCGACGGTCTTCATGGGCGATGTGCGCGTTGCCACCAACGTGCAGAAGCCCGATGGCTCGCGCGCCGTCGGCACCAAGCTGGCCGCAGGTTCCGCCTATGACGCCGTGTTCAAGGATCGAAAGACCTATTCCGGCGCGGCCGACATTCTGGGCCTGCCCTATTTCACGATCTATGAGCCGATCATCCAGAAATCGAACAACCAGGTCATCGGCATCCTGTTCGTCGGCATCAGGCAGGCCGATTTCCTGGTCGTGATCGACGAGATGATCTGGGGGAACGTGATCGCCGGATTGCTGATCGCGCTGGTGGGCGGCGCCGTGCTGCTGCTGGTCCTGCGCCGCATGATGAAGCCGCTCGGCAGCCTGAAGGCCGCGATGCACCGGCTCGCCTCGGGCGATATCGAGACGACGATCCCCGTCATCCGCAGCCGCGACGAGATCGCGGCGATGGCCGATGCGGTCGGTGTCCTGCGCAGCGCCGCGATCGAGAAGGCGGAGCTCGAAACCGCTGCCGCCGCGCAAGCGCGCCTGATCGAAGACACCCGCCACGCAACCGAAGCCGAGCGCCTGGCGGGAGCGCAGCAGCAGCTCAAGCAGGCGAAGGAGCTGGAAAATGTCGTCACGGAGCTGGCTCGCGGCCTCGCCGAACTGTCCTATGGCAACCTGACGCATCGCATCGAGGCTTCCGTTCCGGCGGCCTATGAGCAGCTTCGCGACGACTTCAACACCACCGTCGACCGCCTGTCCTCGACGGTGCGCACGATCCAGACGACCTCTGCGGATGTCGGCTTGGCGGCGCGCGAGATCACGATGGGCGCCGATGATCTGTCGAAGCGCACGGAAGAGCAGGCGAGCTCGCTGGAGGAGACCGCGGCGACGACCGAGGAGCTCGCAGCCTCGGTGAAGGCCTCGGCCCAGGCCTCCAGGCAGGCCGCCGCGATCGCAACCGAAGCGATGCAGGCGGCGCAGTCGGGCGGCACGATCGCGACTGAGGCGGTCGCTGCAATGGCGCGCATCGAGAGCGCCTCGCAGAAGATCTCCGACATCATCCGGGTGATCGACGACATCGCCTTCCAGACCA
>NZ_FOQV01000024.1 GCF_900113835.1 Allobosea sp. OK403
ATGATCAGGCGGCACTCCTCCGGCTTCAGCCGGTAGAGCAGCGACAGGATCATGGTGTTGATCGCCACCGACTTGCCCGAGCCGGTGGTGCCGGCGACGAGCAGATGCGGCATGCGGGCGAGGTCGACGATCACCGGCTCGCCGCCGATGGTTTTCCCCAAGCCCAAAGCGAGCTTGTGCTTGGAGCTCTCGAAATCCTGGCTCGCCAGCAATTCGCGCAGGAAGACGGTCTCGCGCTTGGCGTTGGGCAGTTCGATGCCGATGGCGTTCTTGCCCTGGACCACGGCGACGCGCGCCGCGATCGCGCTCATCGAGCGGGCGATGTCGTCGGCCAGCGCAATCACTCGCGACGACTTCGTGCCCGGCGCAGGCTCAAGCTCATAGAGCGTCACCACAGGGCCGGGGCAGGCCTGGACGATTTCGCCACGGACGTTGAAATCCTCCAGCACCCCCTCGAGAAACCCGGCGTTCTGCTGCAGGATTTCGGTGGGAACGGTGGCCTCGAAGGTCCGCGGCGGCTCGGCAAGAATCGTGATCGGCGGCAGCTCGAAGGCCGCCGGCCGCACCGGCTGCGACAGCGCCTGCGCGACAAGGCGGGTCGGCACGATGCGGGTTGGCTCAACGCGGGGAGGCTCGATGCGCGCGGGCTCGATGCGAGAAGGCTCGCTGCGAGCGAGCTTGATGCTGGAAGGCTCGATGCGAGACGGCTCGACGCGAGAAGGCTTGGCTGCCTGCTCCGCCCCGGTTTCGCGCATCTTGCGCGTGACGACGATCCCGCGGCCGGCAGCGGGGACAGCGTCGGCGGCAGGTGAAGCGTCGAGGACAGGTGAGACGTCCACGGCAAGCGGGACGGCGAGTGACGTGACAGGTGATGTGGTCGCGGTGGCCCTGCCCTCACCGGCATCGGGCCATGAGCGCGAGGATAGCTTGAGGCTGACAGTGTAGGCCTGGCTCGCGCTCGTCCAGCGCTCCATGGGATCGGCTGCCGGCAGGGTTACGGGAACAGCGACGCCCTTTCGGGGCGCGACAGGGTCCGCCTCGGCGAGCCCGAAGGGCGCCGTACTGGCCACAGCAGGCTCGGTCTTGTCGGCATGGTGCTCGACTTCGACGTCCTGCGGACGGCTTTCCGGCAAGAGCTCCCAGAAGGCGTGGTCGGAGATCAAGGCGAAGGGCGTCGAGGCAGCGCCATCCTCCGCTGGGGCCGCAGCATCCCGCACTGGGGCCGCAGCGGCCTCGGCCTCGCCGTCATGCAAGGCCTCGCCATCATGATGAGCGTAATCGGCCTCCGGCACCGCCGAGGGCAGCATTTCCGGCTCGGCCGGCTGCTTCAGCAGGCGGTCCGGCGTGCGCCAATAGCGCACCTCGCTGCGCTTCGACTGGCTCGGCTGCGATCGCGAAATCCCGGCCGGATTGTCGCCGCCGACGGATGCCGTGACCGCCGCAGGGCCGGCCAAAGCCCTTTGCGCTTGGCCCCCCTGCAGTTGGCCCCCCTGCGCTGGTGCCGGATTCAGGACCGGGTTTGCACGCCTGAGCCTGTTGGGTACCGGAACAGCCGGCAAGGCCTTGATCCCGGCCTTGTCGCGCGCCTCAGGATTGAGGGGCCGGTCGATGCGGGACCCAGGAAATCGCTCGGAAACGGCATCCTGCGGCAGGCTGTCAACGTCGAATTCAGGCATCGGATACCGCAGGTTTTGGAGATTTACTGACCGCCCACAGGCCTAGTCCGGCAGGGTTAAGAGGCGATAAATGTTCCCCTGCCGAGAGCGATTTCGCGCGGGACGGAGACCGGCTCGCATGAAGAAATCGCGTCAAAACAAAGAGTTGGAGCCATTGAGCGACCCGACTGGATCAGACCTTGCTCCAGATGCGCCGCAAGCCGGGCCTGGCCTGATCTCCCGGCCTGGTCTGCGACAGCCGAGATTGCCCGCGCGCTGCCGGCCTGGTCCTACGACCAGCGAAATGTTGACCCGCCCCCTTACACACGACCTGCAGCCGACACCGCCGTCAGCGGGCGGTCATGTCGCAGAAGTGGTGGACGAAGAGGGCCGCGAGCGGAGACAGCGTTCGGCCGCTCTTCTTCACGAGACTGATCTGCCTGACGAAACCAACGGCCTCGATCGCGCGCGCCTGCAATGTCGGATCGGCACGGATCTCCTGCGCCGAAGACGGCAGGATCGTGATGCCGAGCCCCGCCTGCACCATTCCGACAGCCGTCATCATATAGGTCGCCTCCCCGGCCGCTCGCGGGATCAGGCCGGCGGCGTGAAAGCCCGCCTCCACCACGGCGCGGACGCTGGTATCGGCAACTGTGTTGTTTGGTGTGTCATGCTTGGAAGGCTGTGTCAGTTTTGAGCATGGCGTTGAGGACGGTGAGGAGCTTTCTTGCGACGGCGAT
>NZ_FOQV01000006.1:0-191723 GCF_900113835.1 Allobosea sp. OK403
TGGAGGGATGTTGAGGAGGTCGTGTACTGGAAGGTCAGTCGCTTGTCGGGATAGACGTAGCGATGGGCTTTTTGGGCGGCGAGCGCGGCCTCGTGGAAGCCCGAGAGGATGAGCTTGAGCTTGCCGGGATAGGTGTTGATGTCGCCGATGGCGAAGATGCCAGGCGTCGAGGTCTCGAACTTCTCGGTATCGGCCGGGATCAGGTTCTCGTGGAGATTGAGGCCCCAATCGGCGATCGGCCCGAGCTTCATGGTCAGCCCGAAGAAGGGCAGAAGCGTATCGCAGGCGATCTCGAAGGTCTGACCTTCGCTGTCCCGGCAGATCGCGGCCTGGAGCGCCGAGCCTTCGCCCTTGAGGCTGGTGACCTGGCCGAGCTTCATCTCCATCTGGCCGGATGCGACGAGCGCGCGCATCTGCTCGACCGAATGGGGCGCGGCGCGGAAATCGTCGCGGCGATGCATCAGCGTGACGCGTTTGGCGATCGGCTGCAGGTTGAGCGTCCAGTCGAGCGCTGAGTCACCGCCGCCGACGATCAGGATGTCGCGACCGCGGAAGGCCTCCATCTTGCGCACGGCATAGAACACCGCGTTGCCCTCATAGGCCTCGATGCCGGGGATCGGCGGCTTCTTGGGCTGGAACGAGCCGCCGCCGGCGGCGACGATGACGGTCTTGGTCTCGAACACCGTGCCGGCATCGGTGGTGACGCGGAAGCGCGGGGCGTCTGCCGTGCCGATCGGCTCCAGCGCCTCGATCATCTGGTTCAAGTGGAAGGTCGGGCCAAACGGCTTGATCTGCTCGACGAGATTGTCGACCAGGCCCTGGCCGGTGACGATCGGAAAGCCCGGAATGTCGTAGATCGGCTTCTCCGGATAGAGCTCGGCGCATTGCCCGCCGACCTTGGGCAGGATGTCGACCAGATGCGCCTTGATGTCGAGCAACCCCAGCTCGAAAACCGCAAACAACCCGCACGGACCCGCGCCGACTATCACGACATCCGTGGTGATGACCTCACCGGGAACGGCCACGTCGCTCATCTCATTTCCTTTGAAGCGTTCAAAAATTCGGCAAACCGAACAGCGCCGCGCGTGACATGATGCCTCGCGCGGCGTCTGGCAAGTGTTTTTGGGTTCGGCGCATGTTTTCGCGAGAGCAATGCTCTCGACTTTTGGAGCCGGTCACGTTTTTCGCATTCGGACGGAACCGTCCGAATGCGACGTGATCTAGGCGCCAGTGTCGGCCCTGAGCCCGGCAGCGGTGATTCCGGCGACGGCGGCCGCCTCGTCATTGTCCGAGGTGTCGCCGGAGACGCCGACCGCGCCGAGCAGCATGTTGTTCGTGTCGCGGATCAGCACGCCACCGGGCACCGGCACGAGCGAGCCGCCGACCGCATGCGTCGCCGCCTCGATGAAATAGGGCCGCTCCTGCGCCATCTTGTGGAGGGCGCGCGAGCCGAGCCCCATCGCGATCGAGCCGTGGGCCTTGCCGAGTGCGATCTCACCACGCTTCAGGCTGGTGCCGTCCTGCGCCGCGAAGACCTTCTGCGCGCCGCGCGCGTCGAGAACTGCGATGGTGAGCGGCTTAAAGCCGCTCTTTTCGGCATAGGAGAGAGCGGTTGCGAGAATGGTCTGGGCCTGGGCGAGCGTCAGCATCGGGGGAACTCCGTCGGTGTCCTGGGCTGGTGTCTTGGGGCAGGTGTCTTGGGGCAGGCGTCCTGGGGCAGGTGTCCTGGGGCGCTTGTGCCAGCCCGTCATTACGGGGGGAAGAGGCCGCCGCGTCAGAGCAGTTGTGCCGAAAAGGGCCTGTCGGGTGACGCAAGGAAGAGTTGTATTCGCGCAAAAATGCAACGCCTGTCTTGAACTTATCATGCTGAGAGGGCTTGATATGCCCCCCAACAGATGGAGAAGCCTCATGGGTCTGTTCAGTTTCATCAAGGATGCGGGCGCGAAGATTTTCGGCTCGACACCAGCCAAGGCCGCCACGGCGGACGAGTTGCAGAAAGAGCTGGCCGGTCATGGCTTGCCGTCCGACGTCGCGATCTCGATCGATGGCGACAAGGTGAAGGTCTCGGGCACGGCGGTCTCGACCGAGCAGGCCGAGAAGATCATCCTGGCGCTGGGGAACACGACCGGGGTCGCCTCGGTCGAATCCGATCTCGCGGTGACCAAGGAAGCCGCTCCCGCCGTGTTCTACACGGTCAAGAAGGGCGACACGCTCTGGAAGATTGCCGAAGAGCATTACGGCAAGGGCCAGGGCGCCAAATACACCGACATCGTCAAGGCCAATACGCCGCCGGTGAAAAACCCCGACCTGATCCAGCCGGGCTGGGTGCTACGGATTCCGGCGCAGGCCTGAGCGAGGTTCCGCTCGATCCGGCGACGGATCCCAAGACCGGCTGCGTCCCCCAGGCGCAGCCGCAAAACCCGCCCCGAGCGGGCACCGGCGCCGAGGCCCAGCCAACGGCTGGCTCTCCATAATTTCCTGCATGGGGATATGCGCGGATCGTTTCAGCCGGGTCTTCGGGCGGCGATCGCCGAGTTCCGTTTACGCCAGATCGATGCGCGCCAAGCTGTTCGGTCAAGATACCTGCCGTCGGCGAATTGATCGGGAAGACTGCATCCGGCTCGGCATCGTGGTGGCAATTCCGGCGCTCACGCTCTATCTGGTAAATCTGCTGGATTGAGCTGGAGATGCGCCTTGATCGTGAAGGATCTCGATATCGACGCCGTCAAGGCCGGACTTGCGGATGGGTCGATCCTGGTGGTCGATGTGCGCGAGCCGCATGAATTCGCCGCCGGCCATATTCCCGGCTCGACCTCGCTGCCGCTCTCGCAATTCGATCCTGCCGCCATTCCCGACGAGCCCGGCAAGCGTGTCATCTTCTCCTGCGCTGCCGGCGTACGCTCGCTGCGCGCGCTCGAATTCGCGCAATCGGCGGGGCTCGACATCGACAGCCATTATCTCGGCGGCTTCAAGGATTGGGCGATGCGAGGCGAGCCGGTCGAGCACTGAAGGCTTGACCGGGCCTGCAGCCTTCGAGCCCTGGCGGATGACGAGGATTCAGACATGCCGATTTCCCTGTTTCTCCGCAGCGCGGCCTTTGCCTGCGCGCTGCTGGCGCTGACACCTGCCGGCGCCCAGGCTCAGGGAGCGGCGACAACTGCCGCGCCAGCCGCTGACGAGGCTGGCCTCCAGGCCGCCATCGCCAAGTCCAACGCCTATACCGCCCTGATGAACCGGACACTGCGCGCGATCCAGTCCTGGGAGCGCTATGCGAGCTGGGTCGACATGAAGAAGGGGCCGACCGGCAAGGAGCGCTACATCGATTACGGGCTCTACAGCCTCTACGACGTCGCCGGCGAGATCAAACGTGCCGAGGAGGCTGCGACCCACGCGCCGATGCTGCCGGAGATCGACCAGACGATCGGGCGCTACATCAAGGCCTATCAGGAGCTTGCGCCGCTGATCACCAGGGCGGAGCGCTATTACGAGCGCAAGGATTATCGCGACGACAACGCTGCCGAGGGGCGCAGCCTGCACATGTTGATGGTGCCGGCCGCAAAAACCTTCCTCGATGAGCGCGCGACGCTCGATGCCCAGATGCGCGTCTACAAGAAAGGGCTCGATCAACGCGAGCTCGCCGCCGTCGAGCAGCGGGAAGGTCGCTCGGTGCGCTGGCAGGTCCGCAACGTCATGATCAACGCCCGGGGGGTGATGGATCTGATGCCGAGCAATGAGAAGCCTATCGTCGACCTCAAGGCGTTCGACGCGGCCGTGGCCGATTATGCCGGCGCGGTGCGCGAGATGGACCGCTTCAAGGAGACCGAGCCCAAAGGCGTGCCCTTCATCGAAAGCCAGGCGAGTTCCTGGCTCGGCCGGCTGAGGGATTTTCGCGACAAACTCAGCCGTGGCAAGGGCGATGTCCGGCGCGGTGCAGCCAGCGACGCGAACTGGCTCGTCAGCTCCTACAACACCATGGTCTCGCTATCGGAGACCGCGATCCGCACCGCCCGCTGAGCGATGCGCTGCATGCATCCCGGCGTGTCGCGTGCTGGGGTGACTGAGCTTCGTTTCTAGGCCAGTCTTTCATTCGACTTATCTGAGGATATCGGCTCATGCGTCCCATGAAATTCGGATTCGGCCAGCCCGTGCGGCGTGTCGAGGATCACCGCCTGACCACGGGCGCAGGTCGTTACACGGATGATACGGCCGTCGAGGGCGCGCTGCATGCCTTCGTGCTGCGCTCGCAATATGCGCATGCCAAATTCACGATCCGGGACAAGAGCGCGGCGCGCAAGATGAAGGGCGTGAAGCTGATCCTGACGGGCGAGGACGTCGCCCATCTCGGCGGCATTCCCTGCAAGGGTCTGATCAAGACGATCTCGGGCGAGCCGGTCGTGCCGTTGCCCGTGCCGGTGCTGCCGACCGACATCGTGCGCCATGTCGGCGAGGCGGTCGCCTTCATCGTCGCCGAGACTCTCGACCAGGCGCGCGACGCGGCCGAGGCCATCGACATCTCCTGGGAGACGCTGCCCTCGATCACCGGTATCGCCGCTGCGCTGGAGCCCAAGGCGCCGCAGGTCTGGCCGGACCGGCCGGGCAATGTCGCCTTCGAGGCCGAGCAGGGCGACAAGGCCAAGACCGAGGAGGCTTTCGCCAAGGCCGACCGCACCGTCTCCGTCACCATCGTCAACAACCGGCTCGCCTCCAATTATATGGAGACGCGTGCCTGCATCGCCGAATACGACAAGGAGACGAAGCGCTGGACCCTGACGCTCGGCAGCCAGGGCAGCCATGGCACGCGCGACATCCTGGCGAGCTATATCCTGAAGGTCGATCCCAAGCGCATCCGCGTCGTCACGCCCGATGTCGGCGGCGGCTTCGGCACCAAGATCTTCATGTATCGCGAATACCCGCTGACGATGGTCGCTGCCGAGATGCTGAAGCGCCCGGTGCGCTGGGTCTCCGACCGCACCGAGCATTTCCTCGCCGACACCCATGGTCGCGCCAATCTCGCCACGGCGACGGTCGCGCTCGACAAGAAGGGCAAGTTCATCGCCCTCAAAGTCGATCTCGCCGCCGAGATGGGCTCCTATCTTTCCCAGTACGGACCCTTCATCCCCTGGGTCGGGACCACGATGACGCCGGGCTGCTACGCCATTCCCGCCGTCCATGTGCGCTTCAGGGGCGTGCTGACGAATACGACGCCAGTCGATGCCTATCGCGGCGCCGGCCGCCCCGAGGCGGCCTATCTGATCGAGCGGCTGGTCGATGCGGTCGCGCGCGAGACCGGCAAGACGCCCGACGCCGTGCGCGTGCTCAACTTCGTCAAGCCGGGCGAGATGCCGCACAAGACCCAGACCGGGCCGGTCTATGATTCCGGCGAGTTCGAGGGGCATATGCGCCGCGCCATGGAAGTGGCGGACTGGAAGGGCTTCAAGAGCCGCCTCAAGGCCTCGACCAAGGCCGGCAAGATCCGCGGCATCGGCCTCGCCTGCTATATCGAAGCCTGCGGTGGCGGCGGGCCAGAGAGTTCGACCGTGATCCTCGAGAAGGACGGCATGGTGACCGTGTTGATCGGCACCCAGTCGAACGGGCAGGGGCATGAGACCGCCTATTCGCAGCTGGTCTCGCAGCATCTCGACATTCCGATGGACCGCATCCGCGTCATCCAGGGCGATACCGACAAGGTCGAGACCGGCTCGGGCACCGGCGGATCGCGTTCGATCCCGGTCGGCGGCGCAGCGCTCGACAAGGCGACCGCAATCCTCTCCGACAATCTCAAGCAACTCGCCTCGGAGAAGCTTGAGGCCGGTGTCGGCGATCTCGAGATCGTCGATGGCGCGGTGCGCGTCGTCGGCACCGACAAGGCGCTCGACCTCGCCGCCATCGCTGCGCTGCCGGGAGCGACCTCAGCCATGCTCAAGGTTCACCAGAGCTGGCAGCCGCCGGAGGCGACCTATCCCAACGGCACTCATGTCTGCGAATTGGAGGTCGATCCCGGCACCGGGGCGACCGCGATCCTCAATTATGTCGTGGTCGATGATTTCGGCGTAACCCTGAACCCTATCATGCTGCAAGGGCAGGTCCATGGCGGCGCGGCGCAAGGTATTGGCCAGGCTCTGATGGAGGAGATCCGCTTCGACGCCGAGGGGCAGATGCTGACCGCGACCTTCATGGACTATGCCCTGCCACGTGCGGTCGACGTGCCCAACTTCCATTTCGAGACGCGCAATGTGCGCTGCCTCACCAATGCGTTGGGTGTGAAGGGCGCGGGTGAGGCGGGCGCCATCGGAGCTTGCCCGGCCGTGATGAATGCGATGGTGGACGCGCTCGATCGCGCGGCCGGCATCAGGGCGATCGACATGCCGGCGACCCCGATCAAGGTCTTCAATGCGCTGAAGCAGGCCGGGTATCCGCTCTAGGAGCGGGCTGCGAAGAAGTGGGAGCCGGTTTTTCGTTTGGATCCGGCTCTCGCTCTTCGATGAGCGACGGATTCAGGCCTCAGGGGATCACTTGGTGAACCCTGAGGTCGTTTGGCGCTAATGCAAGATTGTATTTGCTATAATGCAAATGCCAATCGCGTGAGACCGGCTTGGCGACAGCGCTCGGCTGTTGTGATCTGGAAAGGTTCTAACCGGCGTCATCCTGAGCGCCGGGAAGCCTTCGGGGATGACGACGCATGATCCGCTTTGCTCTTGCCGCCACTGTTCTGGTGCTCGGTTTTTCCGCCGTCATGGCTCAATCCGATCCGGTCGTGGAACGGAAGGCCACGATGAAGGCGATCGGTGGAGCCACCGGGCTCGGCGCCAAGATCGCCAAGGGCGAGGAGGCGTTCGACGCCGCCAAGGTCCAGGGCATCTTCAAGACCTATGTCGACTCCGGCAAGAAGATGGAGACGCTGTTTCCCGACAGCTCCAAGAACGGCGACACCACCGCCGGCCCGAAGATCTGGGAAGATCAGGCTGGCTTCAGGGCGTTACAGGTCAAGTTCGAAAATGATGCCGCGGCTGCGGCGACTGCCACCACCGATCTCGCCTCGTTCCGCACCGCATTCGGCACCGTCACCAAGAACTGCGCCGCCTGCCACGAGACCTATCGTATCAAGAAGTGAGCGCCGCCGGTTTTTGACGGCGGCCGGCGGAGCTTTCTGCTGCGTGGCGCGTTCCACCAAGAACGTATCGTCGTGCTTGAACATACGGCCTCATTCCGGGTTGGCGTTGCTTCGCGACGTGCCGGGGATGAGGTCGTGGTTCTGAGCTAGAGCAATTGCCGATCCAATCGGATCGACAATTGCTCTAGCTCTTTGTTCTGACGCGTTTTCTTCACGCGGACCGGTATCCACTTCGCTCGAAAACGCTCTAGACTGCGCGCAATCTCGGGAGAGGATGAGAATGCTGCTGCTGCGCCGCCTGCTGGTTACCCTCGTCGCGCTGGCGGCGCTTGGCCTTGCCGGTTTCTATGTGCTGACCGACCCGCGCGTGGTTTCGTCTTCTCCGCAGATCGGCGCGCTGCCGGCGCCAGACATCGAGAACGGCAAGCTGCTCTTCGCTGCGGGCGGCTGCTCGTCCTGTCACGCCACGCCCGGCCAGGACGACAAGCTCAGGCTCGGCGGCGGGCTTGGGCTGGGCTCGCCCTTCGGTACCTTCCATGCCCCCAACATCTCACCGCATACGCGCGACGGCATCGGCAATTGGGGCGTGAAGGACTTCGTCGATGCGATGGCGACCGGCGTCTCGCCAGCCGGGCAGCATTATTATCCGGCCTTCCCCTATACCTCCTACCGGCTGATCCCGCCCAAGGCGCTGGCCGATCTCTTCGCCTATATCCGCACGCTCGCGCCGGTCGAGGGCAAGGCCGTGCCGCATGAGTTGCGGTTCCCCTTCAACATCCGCCGTGTCGTCGGCGGCTGGAAGCTGCTCTTCTTCGACGGTGCCTCGTTCAAGTCCGATCCGGGCAAGAGCGAGGAATGGAATCGCGGCTTCTATCTGGTGAACGGACCGGGCCATTGCGCCGAATGCCATTCGAGCCGCAACGCGCTCGGCGCCATCGTCCAGGCGACGCGCTTCGCCGGCGGGCCCGACCCGGAAGGCAAGGGCTGGGTGCCCAACATCACCCAGGCCGAGGACGGCCTGGGCAAATGGTCGAAGGAGGAGATCGCCGAACTGCTCAAGACCGGCTTCACGCCGAGCTTCGACAGCGTCGGCGGCTCGATGGCGGCGGTGGTGCGCAACATCGCGCAATTGTCGGATGCCGACCGTCTGGCGATGGCGGAGTATCTGAAGTCACTGCCGGCGGTGCAGGGGCCGGCGAGGCCGGCTGCAGCTCAGAGTAACTGACGTTTTCTTTGAAAGCTGCAGGACGATCGCGCGAGGGAAATGCCGTTTTTTCTATGCGGTAATGGTCGGCGGCGGCAGGCGCGCCTCGCTTGTCCGTGAGTCCGAGGCGTCCCCTCTGATTTCGACCGCGTGCTGCGCTCCGAGCATTCTCAGTCGCGATTCGAGGATCAGATTCCCGGATTGATGGAAGTTGCCGTCCAAGAGAATCCCCATTGTTTCGTGGATTACCCGGGCGCACTTTTGCCAATCCTGCGTGAGGCAAGACTTTATGGCCTCGTCGAAATGGGTGATCGGCGCTGATCGAAGTCCGGCGTCCGAGACGACACGGAAGGGCGCGTTCTCCGTTCGCAGATGCGCCCACAGCGCGCGATAAGCATCGATCTGACGCTTTTCGAGCGTCGTCTGCGTGTCGATAATCCCAGAATTTACGATGTAATTCTCACTGACAAATCCGAATGTCGACGTAATCCACGAGCCGGAGCCGGGGCGGTTAGGGTTGGCGGGAAATTGAAAGTCGGTCATGTCGATGACCAGAAAGTGTTGGTCGCCGATCCGCCACAGAAATTCGAGAAAACCTGAATACTCGGACGCGCAACGCCGGCAAACCCACGCCACGGGAGTGACGGCTGTGTCAGTTGCCTGTTTCCAGAAAATCTCGGCGCGCTGCCCATATTCCTCGTAATCGTCATAGCCGAGAACCTCTTCGATCCACTGGTCGCGAACATCGTGCGCAGGTGGATTGATGGGGCCGAAGCTGAGATCATCCGGCAAGCCGAGGACGGTTTGGTCCAGCGCCAATTTGGCCAGAGCCTGACGCAAGCTGCCGGCGGCTGACATTCCGAACACGACGTGGACAAAGGGCTTCGCGCTTTCCACCATAGTGTCCTCTCGAGAGCCCGCGCTAGCATTGCAGCTTGTGGGAGCTTCAAGGCATCGCCGCTAAATCCGAGTAAAGCCGGTAAGCGCTCTGTCGACAGTGGGTCGTGTCGACTTACTCCATCACCGCCGCCTTGAGGATACACACCATTAGCGCCGAGCCGGGCTGATCGCCGACGCAGCGGACGATGTGGCGCCGGTCGCAGCGATAGCGCAGTGTGTCGCCGGCCTTGGCGCGCTGGATGATGTCGCCGACCTCGACCTCGAACTCGCCCGAGGTGACGGAGAGCGATTCGATCGAGCCGCG
Organism: Allobosea sp. OK403; assembly: GCF_900113835.1. GTDB lineage: Bacteria > Pseudomonadota > Alphaproteobacteria > Rhizobiales > Beijerinckiaceae > Allobosea. Next base: position 9,520 of record NZ_FOQV01000006.1, read on the forward strand.
CTGATGGCCTTCCGAGTCGAGCTCGCCGCCGGGCTCGGCCTGGATCTCGTACCATTGCAGCCATTCGACGGTCTTGATCCAGCCGATGATGGCGAGCCTGAGCTTGCCGTCCTCGGAGACCAGGATCGGTGTGTCGCTGCGGCTGGTCTTGTCGATGAAGGGCTCTTCTTCGCCGCTGGAGAGCACGCGCTCGATCGAGATGTCGAGTGCCTGCGACAGCCGCCAGATCGTCGCCAGCGTCGGGTTGGTCTCGTTGCGCTCGATCTGGCTGATGATCGACTTTGCCACGCCTGATTGCTCGGCGAGTTCCGAGAGCGAGAGATTATAGGCCTTGCGCAGGCGCTGAATCGTCTTTCCGAGTTGCCCGGAGACGATCTGGGCCCCGGATTCAAGCTCCCGGCCACTGCGCTCCTTGGTCTCGATGCCCATTCGTTTTGACCGTCTTACCTGTCTGTCGTTTGCGGAGGCGAACGATTGTTTGTCTGAGCGGACAATGCCCGTTCCTGACGCAAGCGGCAAGCTGAAGCTCGTGATCGCCCCTGTGTCAGGTCGTGCGCGTCGACCCGACTTCGCGCTGCTCGCGCCTGAGCAGGCCGAGCTGTTGTTCGCGCAGGATCACATAGATGCCGGAGGTGATGACGATCGCCGCGCCGATCAGCACGGCGGTCGCCGGCCAGTCGCCGAAGACGAACCAGCCGATCGCGACGGCCCAGAGCATGGTCGAGTATTCGAAGGGCGCGATCAGCGAGGCGTCGCCATAGCGATAGGCCTGGACGAGGAAGATCTGGCCGAGGCCGCCGAGGATGCCGATTGCCAGCATCATTGCCGCATCCTGCAGGTTCGGCATGTGCCAGCCGAACATCGCTGTGGAGAGCCCGAGCGCGCTGGTCATCAGCATGAAATAGAACACGATCGCGCCGGTGCCCTCGCTGCGGGTCAATTGCCTAACCTCGATCGAAGCGAAGGCCGAGCAGCAGGCGCCGGCCAGGCCGATCGCCGCGCCGAAGGCAGGCCCCGGGGCAAGCCCCTTGCCGACGCCGGTGATATAGGGCGAGAGCATGATCAGCACGCCGATGAAGCCGACCGTGACCGCGCTCCAGCGATAGATCCGCACACGTTCCTTCAGGATGACGGCGGCCAGCACGACGACGGCGAGCGGCGCGGCATAGCCGATCGCGATCGAATCGGAGAGGGGCAGGAACTGCAGCGAGGCGAAGCCGCAGAACATGCCGGTCGAGCCGATGACGCCGCGCTTGAGATGGCCGCGCAGATTGCTGGTCCTCAGCGAGGCGACGACGCCACCTTGCCAGGCGAGCCAGGTGAGCAGCGGAATCAGGGCGAAGAAGGACCGCACGAAGACGATTTCGCCCGTCGGATAACGGCTCGCGATCGATTTCACGCCGGCTGCCATCAAGGTAAAGGCGAGGGCAGAGATGAGCTTGAGGCAAATGCCGAGGAGAGGTGACAACGGACCGGCGCGGAGGGAGGGCAGGGAGGAGGGTCTTGTAGAAGACCGCTCCCCTTAGACCATGTCCAGCCCACGCTTCAAAGCGTCAACTCTGCAACCCCGATAGGCGGGGAGCGGGAGTCTCCGCGGCCTTTGCCGTAACGCTCTTATGATACTCCGAGGCGCTTCAGGCTTTGCCGCGCATAGAAGCCGGCGAAGAAGAACGCGACGATCCAGCTGACCACGAAGGACATCGCGGCCATGGCGAGAAAGGCGACAGGCGCGGAAATGCCGCTCCTTGCCGCCTGGGCGAGCATGGCCTTGATCGGGTTCGTCCCGCCGAGCAGGGCGTCGGTGCCGTAAAGAAACGCAACGCCCAGGCAGAGATTGAGCACGACCACGGCAAGGCCGATCCAGGCCGCGAAGAGCGCCCGCTCGCCCGTGGTGAAGACACGCTGATGGTCTTTCACGAAGCTTTGCACGGGGGCGGTGAGCGCGGCGATCAGAATGATGATGCCCATCGAAGAGGGCAGATCAAAATTCAGCAGGCTCGAAGCCGCAACCGAAACGACGATGCAAAGCAAGTATATGCTGCCGAATACAATCGCATATTTGAGCATTTCCCAGTCTCCGTGGATGTTCTTTCCGGGCATTTTCCGGGCGGCCGTTAGCGAGCCGCCCAAGGGGCGTCAACGACCATGTCCTGTCTGACGCTGGTGTCCTGGCCTGATGGGCTGCCGGTCGGCGGCCATCCTCGTCTCGACGATCGAGGGATGGCCGAGCGGCGGCTCAGAAACTGCCCCTGAACACGCCGCCGTCGATCAGCAGGTTCTGGCCGGTGATGTAGCCGGCATGCTGGCTGGCGAGGAAGGCGCAGACATTGCCGAATTCCTCGGCCGTGCCGAAGCGCCTGGCAGGGATCTCGGCCTTGCGGGTGGCGGCGAAGTCCTCTGGCGTCATGCCCTTGATGGCAGCCATTCGCGCCGTTCCGCTCTTGAGCCGGTCGGTGTCGAAGGATCCGGGCAGGACATTGTTGATGGTGACGTTGGCATGGGCCACCTCGCGCGCCACACCGGAGAGGAAGGCCGTAAGCCCCGCGCGCGCCGCCGAGGAGACGTCGAGCCCCGTCAGCGGCGTCAGCACGCTCGCCGAGGTGATGTTGACGATGCGGCCGAAGCGCCGCGCGATCATGCCGTCGACGACTCGCTGAACCAGCTCCAGCGGCGTCGCCAGGTTCTGGATGACGCCTTCGAGCAGCGCTTCGCGAGACACATCGCGAAACGGTTTCGGCGGAGGCCCGCCATTGTTGTTGACCAGGATGTCGGGCTCGGGAGCCGCTGCGAGCAAGGCGTCCTGCCCCGCGCGTGTCGAAACGTCAGCCACCACGGCGATGACCGTCGCGCCGGTGCTGGCACGAATCTGGCTCGCGGTGGCTTCGAGCGTGGCCGCGTCGCGGCCATTGACCACGACGATGCAACCAGCCTCGGCGAGCGCTTGCGCGCAGCCGCGGCCAAGACCCTTGCTGGAGGCGCAGACGATGGCCGTGCGGCCGGAAATCCCAAGATCCATGATTTTTCTCCGGAAACTAGTTGCCTCGAAAGCGAGCCAGAGCACGGATCGCTGGTTCCGTCATCAAAGCGCAACGCAAATCAGCCAAACGCCGACAGCATCGCAACGGAACGGGCAAGCGGGCATGAGCGACGATGACGAGGCGAAGCAGGTTCGCAGCATCTTCATCTCCGATCTGCATCTGGGCACGCGCGGCGCACAGGCCGATCTCGTGCTGGAATTCCTGCGCGCCTATGACGCGCCGCAGATCTATCTGGTCGGCGACATCATCGATGGCTGGCGGCTGAAGAGCGGCTGGTACTTCCCGCAGGCGCATAACGACGTCATCCAGAAGCTGCTGCGCAAGGTGCGCAAAGGCTCGAAGCTGATCTACGTCACCGGCAATCACGACGATTTCCTGCGGGACTTCGCCGGACTGCAGTTCGGCGGCATCACCCTGGTCGACGAGATCATCCACGAGACCGCCGACGGCAAGCGCCTGCTCGTGATCCATGGCGATCTGTTCGACCTCGTCGTGCGCAACGCCAAATGGCTCGCGCTGATGGGCGACTGGGCCTACACGGTCGCGCTCGCCTGCAACACCGTCGTCAACAAGGTGCGCCGCCGGCTGCATCTGCCGCATTGGTCGCTCTCGGCCTGGGCCAAGCTCAAGGTCAAGAATGCGGTCAACTATATCGGCGAGTTCGAGACCTGCCTGGCTGCCGAGGCGCGCCGGCACCATGCCGACGGCGTGATCTGCGGGCATATCCACCACGCCGCGCATCGCGAGATCGAGGGGCTGACCTATATCAACACCGGCGATTGGGTCGAAAGCTGTACCGCCTTCATTGAGCACCATGACGGGCGCTTCGAGATGATCCGCTGGCCGCAATACCGGCTGAAGGGCGAGGCGCCGGTGCCGGTCGTCGTCAAGGTGCGCCCGGAGCCGGCCCCCGCGCTCGTCGAGGCCGCGTGATGCGCCTGCTGATCGCGACGGATGCCTGGCGACCCCAGATCAACGGGGTGGTCAGGTCGCTGGAGCGGATGTTCGAGGCGGGGCCGGCTTTCGGCGTGACGCCGCAGGTGCTGACGCCGGAGGGGTTCCGGCAGATCGGCTTGCCGACCTATCCCGATATCAGGATCGCGCTGGCGACGCGCCGGGCGGTTGCTGCGCGGATCGCCGAGTTCAAGCCGGACCATATCCACATCGCGACGGAAGGGCCGATCGGCTGGCTGACGCGTGCCGTCTGCCTGGCTCAGAAGCGGCCCTTCACAACGAGCTACCACACGCGCTTCCCGCAATATGTCGCGGCGCGCTGGCCCATTCCCGAGAGCTGGAGCTACCGCTTCCTGCGTCGGTTCCATGGCCCGGCCGAGGCGATCATGGTGTCGACGGCGTCGGTCGAGGCCGAGCTCAGGCAGCATGGCTTCGAGAAGATCGTGCGCTGGGGGCGCGGCGTCGATCTTGGGCTGTTCCATCCGCGCCCGATGAGCGTGCTCGACCTGCCGCGGCCGATCTTCCTCAGCGTCGGGCGCGTCGCCGTCGAGAAGAACCTCGAGGCCTTCCTCTCGCTACGCTTGCCCGGCAGCAAGGTGGTGATCGGCGACGGGCCGGCGCGGGCCGATCTGCAGCGGGCTTATCCGGACGCGCATTTCCTCGGCACCCGCGAGGGCGAGGACCTGGCCTCGATCTACGCCTCCTCCGACGTCTTCGTGTTTCCGAGCCTGACCGACACCTTCGGCATCGTGCTGCTCGAGGCGGCGGCCAGCGGCCTTCCGGTCGCGGCCTTCCCGGTTCAGGGGCCGAGCGATGTCTTCGCCGGCAGTGGGGCTGCCGTGCTGAGCGAGGATTTGCGGGCGGCGGCGCTGGCGGCGCTGCGCATCCCGCGCGAGACGTGCCTGGAGCTCGCCTCGCATTATAGCTGGCGCCGCAGCGCCGAGCAGTTCTACGGGCATATCCAGCGGGTGGCGCAGCCGTTGGGGCAGACGCTGCGCAACGAGCCGCCCTGCGCGCCCCTGCAGAGCGTCACAACCTTCGTGAGCGCGCGTCCCGTGGAAGGGCCTGTGCCGGAGCGCCTGAGGGCTTGAGTTCAGTGCGGAACTGGTCGCGCCGTTCATGGATCGAGGCGATGACGAGGCCCATCGGCACGCCGAGCCCGACCAAAGCCGCCTCCGAGAGCTGCAGGCTCGCCTCGATCGTCTCTGGAACCGCATCGTTGACGCCGATCTGGTAGAGATGGCGGGCATGGCTGGCGTCGCGGGCGCGGGCGACGATCACCAGGTCGGGTTTGAGCGTGCGCGCGGCCAGCACGGTGGCATCGACGGCGCGCGGATTGTCGATGGTCACGATCAGCGCGGTCGCCTCGTCGAGGCCGCTGAGACGCAGGAAGTCCAGATTGGTCGAATCGCCATAGAAGACGGGCCGGCCGGAACGGCGCTGGGTCGCGACCAAAGCGGGGTCGAAATCGATCGCGATATAGGGCTTGCGGTGCTCCTCCAGCATTGCGCTGACGAGACGGCCGACGCGGCCGCAGCCGACGACGATGGCGCGCGCCGAATGATCGTCCGGCGGCAGCACCTTGGCCTCTTCGGGCAGGATCGCGGGCACGGCCAGTCGCTGCGACAAGGCCCGGGCCAGCCGGGCCAGGAGCGGCAGCACGACCATGGTCAGCGAGACGGCGGCCAGCACGAGGCTCTCTGCATTCCGCGAGAGCAGCTTGGCCGAGACGGCGCCGCCGAACAGCACGAAGGCGAACTCGCCGCCGGGTCCGATCATGATCGCTGTTTCAAGCGCGGTCGCGCGTGACAGCTTGAAGCGACGCGCCAGTCCGAAGACGAGCAGGGATTTCGCCGCGAACAGGCCGATCGCGATGCCCAGGATGGCGAGGGGATGGGCGGCGAGATCGGCCGGGTTCACGCCCATGCCGACAGTGAGGAAGAACACGCCGATCAGCAGCGATTTGAACGGCTCGATCGTGACCTCTATGGCGCGGCGATACTCCGTCTCGGCCAGGAGTAGGCCGGCGATGAAGGCGCCCAGCCCCATCGACAGGCCGGCGGCTGCAGCGATCAGGCCGGTTCCGAGCGCGATCAGCAGTGTCGCCGCCATGAAGCTCTCCGACGAATCGGTCGAGGCGACCAGGCGAAACAGCGGCCGCAGCGCCAGCCGGCCGATCACCACGATGGCGGCGATCGCCCCAAAGGCCTGGACCAGGGCCTGGGCGAGACCCGCCAGCAGGGAGCCGCCATCGGCTTGCGCACCGAGCACGCTGACCAGGAAGAGCAGCGGAATGACGGCGATGTCCTGGCAGAGCAGGATGGCGAAGCTGGCGCGGCCGGCCGACGAGGTCATCCGGCGCTTGGCCGAGAGCAACTCGACCACCATGGCGGTCGATGACAAGGCGAGGCCGAAGCCGATGATGAGCGCGGCTGCCGCCGGTTGCCCGAGCCAGTAGGCCACCGCGCCGATGACGCCGCCCGAGAGCGCGACCTGGCCGAGTCCGAGGCCGAAGACAAGCCGGCGCATGGTCATCAGGCGCTCGAAGGACAGCTCGAGCCCGATGACGAAGAGCAGGAAGGCGACGCCGAGTTCGGCCGGCCCCGCCAGGGCTTCGGCCTTCGCCACGGTGATGCTGCTCAATAGCGGAATCGAGGAGGCGAGCCCGCCGAGGCCGAAAGGCCCCAGCAGCGCGCCGCAAGCCATGAAGGCGACGACCGAGTTGACCTTGAAGCGCTTGGCGAAGGGCACGATGACGCCGGCCGTGGCGAGCACGACGATGGCATCCTTATAGACGGAAGGGTCGACAGTTCCGGCCACGTCAGTCCTTGCGAGTCGGCGGTGAGAAGAGGCCTGGGAGCTTGCGGGTTACGCGACGGCAATACAACCGTCGGAGGCCTGCATCCATGCAGGAACCAGAGGCTGTTAGGGACTATGGGGATGATTTGACGCGCGCCCTGCGGGTGAGGTGAAAACGGCGGAGCTGCAGCGTCGCATCGCTTGCCGATACCGATGGTATCGCCTGCGCAATGCTCCTCCCATCTCCGGCGTTTTGACCTCATCAAATCATCCCCATAGTCCCTAACAACCTCTACCCTTTGCGCATGCGGCGTTACGCCCCGTGATTCATGAAGGACTTCACGGGAAGCGGGTTTCCGGTTTCGGCGATCCTGAGCTAGCGTCTACGGCATCTTTCAAAGGGACCGACGATGCGTTTTGCAGGCACTGATAATTACGTCGCGACCGAGGATCTGACGGTTGCCGTCAATGCCGCGATCCGGCTGGAGCGGCCGCTGCTGGTCAAGGGTGAACCCGGCACCGGCAAGACGGTGCTGGCGGAGGAGATTGCTGCAGCATTGGGCGCGCCATTGATCACCTGGCACATCAAATCGACCACTAAGGCGCAGCAGGGGCTCTATGAATATGATGCGGTCAGCCGGCTGCGCGACAGCCAGCTCGGCGATGCGCGCGTCTCCGACATCGCCAACTACATCAAGCGCGGCAAGCTCTGGGAGGCTTTCGTCTCGGCTGAGCGCCCGGTGCTGCTGATCGACGAGATCGACAAGGCCGATATCGAGTTCCCCAACGACCTGCTGCTCGAGCTCGATCGCATGGAGTTCCATGTCTACGAGACCGGCGAGACGATCAAGGCAGCGCGGCGGCCGGTGATGATCATCACCTCCAACAACGAGAAGGAATTGCCCGACGCCTTCCTGCGGCGCTGCTTTTTCCATTACATCCGCTTCCCCGATGCCGAGACGATGCAGGCAATCGTCGAGGTGCATTTCCCCGGCATCAAGAAGCGGTTGATGGAGGAGGCGCTGAAGCTGTTCTTCGAGGTGCGCGAGGTTCCCGGCATCAAGAAGAAGCCTTCGACCTCGGAACTGCTCGACTGGCTCAAGCTGCTCGTCGCCGAGGAGATGACGCCCGAGATGCTGCGCGAGCGCGACCCGCGCAAACTGATCCCACCGCTGCATGGCGCGCTGCTCAAGAACGAGCAGGACGTTTCGCTGTTCGAGAAGCTCGCCTTCATGACGCGGCGCGAGAGCCGCTAAGGCGGTTCAGCCCGGTGAGGTGAAGGTAAACGGCAGGCTTCGTCTCCTCTCGCAAAATTTCCTGCGGATGGTTAGGTTGCGCAGATGCGACGCCTCATGCTTCTGCGCCATGCCAAGTCGAACTGGCCCACCGGGGTGGCCGATCGCGAGCGGCCGCTCGCGACCCGCGGACGCGAGGCGGCGCCGGTGATGGGGCGCTATCTCGCCGAGGAGTTGCTGCTGCCCGACCTCGTGCTGATCTCGCCGTCCCGACGCACGCTGGAGACCTGGGATCTGGTGGCGGCGATGCTGCCGGAAAAGCCGCCGAGCCATGTCGAGCCGCGTATCTACGAGGCCAAGACGGAACGCTTGCTGCACACCGCGCAGGAGGTCGAGCCAGGCGTACGCACGCTGCTGATGATCGGGCACAATCCAGGCTTCGAGGAGTTGGCCGCGATGCTGACCGGCCATGGCGACCGCTACGCCTCGGCGCGGATGAGCCAGAAATATCCGACCTGCGGGCTCGCCGTGCTCGATTTCGCGATCGAGGACTGGCGCGATCTCGGCCCGCGCGGCGGCCGGCTCGACCGTTTCGTTACGCCGGCTTCGCTAGGCGAGGGGCCGGACGAGTGAGGGATGGCTCGATCCATCCACCGGGGTGGTCGCCTGACGCGACCATCTGCGCTTCCGGTGCTCGCGGGACGATCTCCGCTCCGCCTCGGCTCTCGACGGCCACTCCAGCCTTGCCTCGCATGCCAATCCATTTCGGAGCATGAGCCAGCCCTCCTATCTCGACGAGGCCCGCAACGCCGCGCTTGCCTTCGGCGACAGCCTGCTTGGCCTGGCGCGACCGCGCCTGCGGCTGGGCGTCACCGGCCTGTCGCGCTCGGGCAAGACCGTCTTCACCACGGCGTTGATCCAGAACCTGATCGAGGGTGCGAAGCTGCCGGTGCTGAAAGCCGCGACTGAGGGGCGGATCGCGCGGGTCAGGCTGGTACCGCAGCCCGATCCCGATATTCCGCGCTTTCCCTATGAGGCGCATCGCGCCGCGCTGAACGGTCCCGAACGGCGCTGGCCGGAATCGACGCGGCGGATTTCCGAATTACGCGTCGAGATCGACTATGAGCGCGCGGCCGGCTGGTTCAAGGGACCGGCGACGCTGACCCTCGACATCGTCGACTATCCCGGTGAATGGCTGCTCGATCTCGCCTTGATGGGCCAGGACTACAAGGCCTGGTCGACCCAGGCCGTGGCCGATGCACGCAAGCCGCATCGCCGTGCTCTCGCCTCCGACTGGCTTGCGGATCTGGCTGGGCGCGATCCGGCGGGGCCGGCCGACGAGCTCGCGGCGGAAGCGGCGAGCAGCGTCTTCAAGACCTATCTCGCGGCGCTGCGGGCCGATCCCGAGGCGGTCGCCGTGACGCCGCCGGGGCGCTTCCTGATGCCGGGCGATCTCGAGGGCTCGCCGGCGCTGACCTTCGCGCCGCTCGATCTCGGGCATGACACCGAGCCTTTGCCCGGCACGCTGGCCGGGCTGATGGCCGAGCGCTTCGAGGCCTATAAGCGCGTCGTCGTGGCGCCGTTCTTCCGCGATCATTTCGCCCGTCTCGACCGGCAGATCGTGCTCGTCGATGCCCTGGCTGCGCTCGATGCCGGTGCGCCGGCCCTGGCCGACCTGGAGACGGCGCTGGGGCAGGCGCTGGCGGCTTTCCAGGTCGGGCGCAATTCCTGGCTGTCGAGCTGGTTCGCACCCCGGATCGAGCGGGTGCTCTTCGCCGCGACCAAGGCGGACCATATCCACCATGCCAGCCATGACCGCTTGGCGGCAGTGATGTCGCATCTCGTGGCGCGGGCGACCTCCCGGGCGCAAGGGGCGGGTGCGCGGGTCGAGGCGATGGCGCTCGCCGCCGTGCGCGCGACGCGCGAGGTCCGGATCAAGGAAGGGCGCGACGAATTGCCCGCGATCGCCGGGGTGCCGGAAGCAGGCGAGGAGATCGGCGGGGAGGTCTTCGACGGCGTGGCGGAAGCGGCGATCTTTCCCGGCGAGTTGCCGGAACGTCCCGAGGCGATCTTCGATCCAGCTGCTCGCTGGCAGATTCGCGCGCCACGCTTCCGGCCGCCTCTGGTCGCGCCCGATGCCGGCGGGCGGACCCGGCCGCCGCCACAGATTAGGCTCGATCGGGCGCTCGAATTCCTGATCGGGGACAAGCTCGCATGAAGGAGGCCGGTCTAATGGAGCTTCTGTCATGACGGGCAAGGCGCCGCGCGCGATCCGCCTCGACCCGCAACCGCTGGAGGCGGCCGGCGAGGGGGTTATCCGGGAAGACAATGTCGCCATCCTGCCCGAGAGCGAGCCGTTCGACGCCGCCGAGCCGGCGGCAGCTCCCGTGGCGCGGCGACGTTTCTCCTGGGGCAGCGTGTTCGTCGCCGGCCTGTCAGGCTTCCTGACGCTCGCGGTCGGAGTCTGGGTGGAAAACACCGTCACCGCGCTGATGACGCAGAATCCGGTGCTCGGCTATGCGGCGCTGGTTTGCGCCGGTTTCGCCGCGCTTGCGCTTCTGGTGATGCTGGCCCGCGTCCTCAGCGACATCCTGCGCGAGCGCAAGGTCGAGGCGCTGCGCCTGCGTGCGACGGCTCTTCTCGCGGGCGGCAGCACCGATGAGGCCAAGGCGATCGCCGGCGATCTCAAGGCGCTTTACGCTTCACGCCCCGAAACGGCGAAGGGCCGTGCCGCGCTCGATGAGGCGCTGCCGCAACTCTTCGCGGCGCGCGATGTGCTCGCCATCGCCGAGCGCAGTCTGATGGCGCCGCTCGACCTCGCCGCCCAGGCGCAGATCGCGCAGGCCGCGCGGCGGGTTTCGCTGGTCACGGCGGTGAGCCCGCGCGCGCTGGTCGACATCGTCTTCGTGCTCGTCGCCTGCGCCAGGCTGCTGCGCGCGATCGCCGGCATCTATGCCGGCAGGCCTGGCGCGCTCGGCCTGTTGCGACTGGCGCGGCAGGTGCTGGGCCATCTCGTCGTCACCGGCGGCATCGCGGCGGGCGACGCCGTGATCCAGCAGGTGGTGGGGCAGGGGCTTGCGGCCAGGCTCTCCGCCAAGCTGGGGGAAGGCGTGCTGAACGGGCTTTTGACCGCCCGCATCGGCTTGGCGGCGCTGGCGGTCTGCCGGCCGCTGCCTTTCGTCGAGGCGCGGCCGCCATCCCTGTCGGATGTCGCCGGCGATTTGTCGGGCTGGCGCAGTACTGGAGCGGAGAGCTGAGCTGAGCCCGGCAAAGTTTGCCGGGCTGCGGCGGTTTTGCCCGGTCGAAACCGCCGCGCTACGCTTTCGAAACCATCCAAGTCTTTGACGAATAAGGCCCAAACCCATGGCACAGGCCATGCAGATCAAGCCTCGATGTTGTGGGGCGCTGATCGTGCGCCAGTCGAGGTGAGGTTGCCATGGGTGTTTTCAGTGCGTTGACGACGGCGGTGTCGGGTCTCCAGGCGCAGTCCTACGCGCTGGAGAACATTTCCGGCAACATCGCCAACTCGCGGACGGCCGGGTTCAAGCGCGTCGATACGACCTTCTCCGACTTGATCCCCGATTCGGCGCTGAACCGCCAGATCGCGGGCTCGGTGGCGGCCTACAGCCAGGCGACCACGACGATTCAGGGCGATCTCTCGGCGACCAAGATCGACACCAATGCGGCGATCAATGGCGACGGTTTCTTCGTCGTCGACCAGCGTCAGAGCGGCCTCGGCAGCAACACGACCTTCTCCAACTCAAACCTCTACACCCGCCGCGGCGATTTCGATTTCGACGCCAATGGCTATCTCGTCAATGGCGCCGGCTATTTCCTGAAGGGCCAGAAGATCGACACGGTCACGGGGCAGGTAATCGGCAGCGACCCCCAGGTGCTGCGCATCACGCAGGAGCAATATCCGGCGAAGGCGACGACCTCGATCGAATACAGCGCCAATATCCCGGCCTATCCGGCGACGACGCGCTCCGACAAGACCATCCCGGGTTCCGAATTGCTTCAGCCGGCTGCCTCATACACTGCTGGATCGGATCCGCATTCGACGACCACGGGCGGCAACGGCGTCGTCATCGGCACCGACCTGACCAACTTCCTGGCCCAGTCGATCCAAGGCGGCTCGGCAACGGTCTACGACTCACTGGGTAAGGCGACGAGCGTCGATCTGCGCTGGGCCAAGGTCTCCAATGCAGCCGCTGGACCGCCGGCCGTTGCCGACACCTGGAACCTGTTCGTCGCAGAAAACACCAGCGCCACAGGCGCGACGGTGGCCTATCGCAACGCCAATGTGGACGTCACGTTCGACACAGCCGGCAAGATGACGTTGCCCGCGAGCGGCAACATCCTGCTGCCGACCATGACGATTGCCGGCACGACGATCAGCTCGGCGGCGAACCCGATCAACCTCACCACCAACGGCGGCGCCAGCCTGACGCAGAATGGCGATGTCAGCGGCGAGATCAATGCCCGCAGCATCCGCCAGGACGGCTACACCGCCGGCACGCTCGACCGCGTCTCGATCTCGGCTGCGGGGCAAGTCGTCGGCACTTTCAGCAATGGTCAGGTCAAGGCGCTGGCGCAGATTGCGACCGCTCGCTTCAACGCCGGCAATGCCCTGAAGCGGCTGGATGGCGGCGCCTTCGCGGAGACGATCGAGTCCGGCGCGCCGATCGTGGGCCTGGGTACCTCGACGCTCATCGGCGGCAATGTCGAGCAGTCCAACACCGATATCGCCGACGAATTCTCGAAGATGATCGTCACCCAGCAGGCTTATTCGGCCAACACCAAGGTGATCACCACGGCGCAGGACATGCTGCGCGACGTGTTCGCCATCATCCGCTGAAGTCTCGCAAGGAGTTGACGCGGCCCAGAAGGGCCGCGGGTGACGACAGGAGTTGACGATGGGCCTCACCACTTCCCTGAACACTGCGGTCGCCGGCCTCAACGCCACGCAGATCGGCATCGGCGTCGTTTCGCAAAACGTCTCCAATGCCGGTACGGCGGGCTATGTCCGCCGTCAGGTCTCGACCACGGACACGCTGGCCGGCAATACGGTCAGCACCGGCAGCACCGCGGTTCAGCGCCTGCTCGATGTCATCGTCCAGCGCCAGCTCTGGCAGTCGACATCCGGCGCTGCCTATAGCTCGACGCGCTCCAATGCGCTGTCGAACCTCGACCAGCTCTTCGGCCAGCCAGGCAGCACGACGGCGCTCGATTCAATCTACAGCAATTTCACCAGCTCGCTGCAGTCGCTGCAGAACGATCCGTCGTCTTACAGCCTGCGCACCGGCGTTCTCGACGCAGCCAATCAGCTCGCCGGGCAGTTGAATACGCTCTCCGACGGTGTTCAGAGCTTGCGCTCGCAGGCTGAAGCCGGGATCGCCGACGGTGTCACCAAGGTCAACTCGCTGCTGAATTCGCTGACCTCGATCAATGCCAGCATCGTCGGCAAGCCGAATGATACGGGTACGGCCGATCTCAAGGACCAGCGCGACCGGGTCGTCGCCGAGCTGTCCCAGTATGTGGACATCAAGACCACCGAAGACGCGCAAGGGTCGCTGAGCATCACGACCAGCTCGGGCACGCAGCTCTTCGATGGCCGACCCGCCGCGACCTTTTCCTTCGACGAGCATCAGGGAATAAGCGCGGGATCGCAGTGGAGCTCGGACCCGACGAAGCGCGGCGTCGGCACCATCACGATGACCGACAGCTCCGGCAATGCGCGGGATGCTATCGCCAATGGCACGTTCCGCTCCGGCGCGATCGCGGCCAATATCGAGTTGCGCGACAAGACGCTGGTCCAGGCCCAGGCGCAGCTCGACGAGATCGCCGCGCAGATGTCGAGCGCGCTGTCGGACCGTGAGGTCAAGGGCACGGCGGCGACGTCGGGCGCCGCGACCGGCTTCGATGTCGATCTCACCGGGCTGCAATCGGGCAATACGGTCACGCTCGACTATCAGGTCACGCCGGGCGGCACGACGCAGCGCTTCACCTTCGTGCGGGTCGATCAGGCCTCTTCGCTGCCCCTGCCGGCCTCCGCCAGCGGGGACGCCAACAACCGCGTCGTCGGCATCGATTTCTCCGGCGGCACCGCCTCCGTCGCGGCCCAGATCCAGGCTGCCGTCGGCACGAACTTCACCGTTTCGGGCTCAGGCTCGACGCTCACCATCCTCGATGACGGCGCGGCCGGCACGCGCGATGTCCTGGGCGTGACCGCGCGGCCGACCAATTCGGTGCTGTCCTCGGCGGGCGGCGCGGCGGAGCTGCCCTTCTTCGTCGATGGCGCGCGCGGCAACGCCGCCTATACCGGCTCCTATGACAACGGCTCCCAGCTCGTCGGCTATGCCGGGCGGATCGTGGTCAACCCGGCGCTGATCGCCGACCGGTCCAAACTCGTCGCTTACGACACCACGACCGCGGCGGGTGACACGACGCGGCCGCAGCTCATGCTGCAGCGACTGACGCAGAGCCAGCGCGCCTTCACCAATGCGACGGGCTTCGACGGCTCGACCGCGACCAGCAGCCAAAGCATCACCTCCTTCGTCCAGCGCGTGGTCAGCTCCACCGGCCAGGCGGCGGACACGGCCAAGCGCCTCGATCAGGGCCAGCAGGTCGCGCTGGCTTCGGTGCAGAGCCGCTTCCAGGCCACCTCTCAGGTCAATGTCGACCAGGAAATGTCGACGCTGATCGAACTCCAGACCGCTTACGCCGCCAATGCGCGCATCATCTCGACCATCAAGGAGATGATGGACGTGCTGATGAGAGTGTGAGGACCTAGACGATGACCATCACCTCATATGGTACAGGCGCCTATCGCTCGGCCAAGCCGAATGAATTCGTCTCGACCCGCGGCCAGCTCGACGACCTGCAGCGCCAGCTCACGACGCAGAAGCGCAGCGAGACCTATGGCGATCTCGGCATCGCGCGCGGCACCAGCCTCGACCTCAACTCCAAGATCTCGTCGATCGATTCCTGGCTCTCGGGCATCCAGCTCGCCGACGTCAATCTCAACCTCCAGACCCAGGCCGTCCAGAATTTCGCGACGCTGACCAACGAGACCAAAAACGATGTGCGCTCGAACAGCTATGTCGCCAGCGCCAGCGGCCGCTCGGCGCCGCAGGTCCTGGCCGAGGAAAAATTCAAGCAGACGCTCGATCTGCTCAACACCAATGTGAACGGGCGCTACCTGTTCTCGGGACGGACTTCGGACGTGCAGCCGACGGTAAGCTATTCCGAGATGATGGATGGCGACGGGGCAGGGCGCGCCGGATTGAAGCAGCTCGTCTCGGAGCGCAAAACAGCCGATCTCGGCACCACGGGCCTCGGACGCCTGACGGCGGCAGGGGCGGGCACGACGGCGACGATCGCCGAGGAAATTCCGGCCCAGCCCTATGGCTTCAAGCTCGCCGGCACCTCGACGGATTCAGCCGCTCTGGTGCCAACCTATAATGCCGGCCCACCGGCGGATATCGCCGTCAATGTCGTCGGCCAGCCTCTGCCGGGCGAGAGCCTGCATATCAAGCTCAATCTGCCCGACGGCACGCAGCAGGATGTGGTCCTGACGGCGCGAGCGACCGGAACGACCGGCAATGCCAATGACAGCTTCGAGATCGGCGTTGACGCCAATGCGACGGCGGCCAATCTGCGCGCCTCGATCACAGCCGCGCTGGGCACGCAAGCCGCGACGACGCTGTCGGCGGCCTCGACGGTGGTCGCGGCCAAGAACTTCTTCGATGGCAGCGTCACCAACCCGCCATTGCGCGTGCCGGGCCCGCCCTTCGACACCGCGACCGGCGCTCCGGCGCCCGGGACCGCGGCGAATACGGTGATCTGGTATCAGGGCGATGACGGCACGGACCCCGCCCGCAGCACCGCGACAGTGCAGGTCGACAAGAACCAGGTCGTGGGCACCGGCGCGCGCGCCAATGAGGAGGCCTTCCGCGTCGGCCTTGCCCAGTTCGCCGCGCTCGCGATCGAGACCTTTCCCGCGACCGACACCAATTCGCAGGCGCGCTATGACGCGCTGACCGAGCGGGTGAGCAACAATCTCGGTTTCGGCGGCAGCGTGCAAAAGCCTGCCGAGATCATCACCGAACTGGGCACGGCGCAGAGTTCGCTGGCGGCGGCGAAGGATCGCAACGAGACCACGAAGAATTATCTGACGACGGCTGTTTCGGGCGTCGAGAATGTCACGACCGAAGAGGTCGCCACGCAGATCCTGGCGCTGCAGAACCAATTGCAGGCGAGCTATCAGGTGACGTCGATCCTGTCGAAGCTCAACTTGACGAACTACCTCTGACCTAGGCTCAGGACTCATTGATTAGAGCCAGAAGACGACGGTTGCAGCGATGCAGATGGCGGACATGAAGGCGTGTGCGCAGCGATCATAGCGGGTGTGGATGCGGCGCCAGTCTTTGAGGCGGCCGAACATGTTCTCGATTTTGTGTCGCTGACGGTAGAGGGTCTTGTCGTAGTCGATCTGGATTTTGCGGTTGGCCTTTGGCGGGATGCAGGGCGTGATCCCGCGTTCGGTCAGAGCCTGGCGGAACCAGTCGGCGTCGTAGCCCTTGTCGCCGAGCAAGGTCTTGGCCTTGGGGAGGGCGTCGATCATGAGGGCGGCGCCCTTGTAATCGCTCATCTGGCCCTCGCTGAGCAGCATGACCAGCGGTCGCCCACAGCCATCGCAGACAGCGTGCAGCTTGGAGTTCAAGCCGCCCTTGGTGCGGATACGTCGGGGAACAGCCCCTTTTTGAGCAGGCTGGCCGCCGTCCGGTGAGCCTTGAGGTGGGTGGCGTCGATCATCAGCTGATCTGGCTTGCCGCCCGTGGCCGCCAGCGCGGCGAAGATCTTGTTGAACACGCCCAGCCGGCTCCAGCGGATGAAGCGGTTGTAGATCGTCTTGTGCGGGCCGTAGTCCTTGGGAGCGTCGCGCCAGCGCAGGCCGTTCCTGATCACGAAGATGATCCCGCTGATCACCCTGCGGTCATCAACCCGCGCAACCCCGTGGGACAACGGGAAATACCGCTCAATCCGACGCATCTGCGCCGTCGAAAGCCAAAACAGATCACTCATGGCCGCGCCTCCTCGCACCGCCAGTGAATCAGCCGCCATCACACTCCGCAACCAATTTAATAGGTCCTGAGCCTAGAGAAGGTCGTCTTCGCTCGGAGCTATAGAGTCATCCCGGGCGTGGCGAAGCGGAGGCCCGGGATTCATCGTAGAGTTCTGGAGCGCTCCGATCGATGCCGGGACGACATTCGGTCGCCCAGGATGACGGCAGGGCTCGGGGATAACAGCCTTACTCGTCCCCGTTTCCGACAGAGCGCGGAACCTCGACGGAGAACCCTCTCCCGTAGGGAGAGGGCAGGGTGAGGGGTCGGCCGTTTCCCGCATAAGGCTCGCTTGAGCAGCGGTGAGGTCTGCACCCCGCTGGTCCAGGGGCCGACACCTCATCCCTGCCCTTCTCACTGACCTCGGGCATGCCCGAGATCAGCACTCAAAGTGTCGAAGTCGGGTAAACCCGACTTCGATGCAGGAGAAGGGTTCCCCGCGCCCTTCGCTGTAACCGCAACGCGATCCGAAGGATCGAGCCCGGAACCCCGAACCGATATCGCTGTTTGGGAAGGCACGGGTAGCCGGCTGGTGTCACGAGGGCACGTAGCGGTTCTGGGTTCCGGGCCTCTGTGGAGTTTATCCTTGGGCCCATCGAAAATCGGGCGAGGGCTCCGCCCAGGATGACGCCGAGTTTCCGAGCACGCACAGCATGCTCGAGCGAGCCGTGGCGCTAAACAAAACAGGCGTCGCCTTGTTGGGGCGACGCCTGTTTCGTTTTCTGCGAGGTGGAGAAGACCTGAGGAGCCGCTTCAGCGGCCGCGCAGGCCCGCAGCGATGTCGCGATTGATGTTGATCAGCACGCCGAGCGCTTCTGGAGCAGGTTGGGCGGCAATGCGAAAGGTCTGGTTGAAGATGAAATTCGCCAGGGCGAGGATGTTCTGCTTGATGCCGACGGGCAGTGGGTTGTCCTCGGCGATCACAGCCGAGACCAGCAGGGTCCAGAGCTTGCGGTTGTAATGAAGGGCCTCGTCGAGATCGCGCGCGCGCTCCGTCCAGTCATCGGCGATCGCCTGGAGCCGCATGGCGGCCTTGATCAGCAGGGAGGCTTCGAGTTCGCGAGGGGAGACGGTGGCTTGGGCCGTCTTGGCGGCGGAGGCGTACGCGTTAAACCCGTGTTGCATTCTCGATGAGTTCCGCTTCGTAGGCGATCAGCTTTTTTGCTGCCTTCAGGGCTTTGTACAGATCGCCACTTAAGATGCGGTTATTGATCTCATGAATATGCGACAGAGAACTTGGTGCTGCCTGGACGAAATCGCGCACCAGCTCGAAATAGATGTCGTGCTCGCGCGTCGGATCCTGCGCGAGGTACATGAGCTGGATGGCGAGGTAGATCTTCTTGGCCGGCGTATCGGCGCTGGCCGCGGTGAGGATATCCTTCTCGCGCAGGATCGGCGCGTCGCCATCGATGAAGAAGCGCGTGCGCTGCTCGTCGTTGCGGATCACCACCTGGCCGATGATGATGCGCTCATTGGGCTTGAGTTCGACCTTGAGGGCCATAGCTGTCCTGCCGTCTGGCTGCGGGAAGGGCGGTCGGGCGACCGGGCTCTTACTGGAAGAGCCGCAGCACGCCCTGGTCGGCCTGGTTGGCGAGCGAGAGCGCCGTCTGCGAGAGCTGCTGGCGCGTGTTGAGCGCCAGCAGGCTGGCGCCTTCGGCGTTCGAGTCGGCCGCGACGAGGTTGTCGGCGCCGGTCGTCAGCGTGTTGGCCAGGTTCTTGGTGAAGTCCTGGCGGGTCTGGACGACCGAGAGGCTCGAGCCCAGCGTCGATGAGGTCGAACGCAGGGAGGTCAGGGCGCCCGTCAGCACGTCGGCCATATTGTTGAGTTCGGTATCGTCCTGGATGTTGAACTGGCCGGTCACGGCCGTGCCGCTGACGGCCTGGCTGATACCAAGATTGGCTGCGGTGATCGTCTGGCCCTGAACGTCGAGCTTGGCCTGGTTGGTGCCGGTCTTCTCGTTGAAGATGATCGAGAGCTTGTCGCCGGCGAGCAGATTCTTGCCGTTGAACCCGGCGTCCCTGGCCAGCTGATCGATTTGCGAGGTTAGGTCATTGAACTGGTTGATCAGGTTCGAACGAACGGTCGAGTTACCGGTCGCTGAGAGGCCGGTGGTGGCGTCTGCGGCCGCAAAGCCGAGCAAGGCATTCTGGCCGCCCGCCTGTGCGTCCGTCAGGGCTGCAGCTGCACTGGTGCCGGCGCCGACGCCGATCTTCAGGGTGCTGGAGCCCGCGCCAGTGACGTTGAGCTTGCCGGAATCGTCGATCGATGCCGTCGCAATGCCGGATTTATTGATCTCGTTGACGAGATCACGAACCGTTGCGGTCGGACCAAGCGATGTGGACGTGAATGTCGTGCTGCCGGCGGTGATCGTCAGAGCAAGGTTGGTGGTCGTAGACGCGATGCCGACGTTACCATTGGCTGTCGAACCTGCCGGCAAGGTCCCGCTGCCGACGGCGGCGTTGTTGGTGGCAGTGGCGTCGTTGTCGACCAGTGCCTTGTCGAGCGTGACATCCTTGAGGCTCTTGTTCGTGGCGACTGTTTCAACTGTCGTTGCCAGAGCCGTCCCGACCTTGGTCGGGCGGTTGGCGGCGGCGTCGGCCTGGGCTTGCTTGATGGTTGACTGGAGCTGTTGAACCAGTTTGGCAATTGCGTCCACGCCCTGAGAGGCCGCTGTAATCGTCTGGATGCCGTTGGAAATACCGTCCAACAGGCCGGTCAGCGCACTGGATCGATCGCTCAGGCCCAGAGAAGTGAAGTAGTTGACCGGGTTGTCGATGGCCGAGTTGACCTTCTTGCCCGTGGAGAGCCGGTTCTGGATCACGGACTGCTGGTCGCGGGTCTGCTGGAGAGTCAGAAGATTCTGCCTGACGCCACTGGTGAGAATCGGATTGGCCATCGTTCGGTCCCCTACAGCGCGATTCAGCGCTTGCGTGGTTTGCTCTGGACCGAAAATGCTTTGTTAAGGATAACAAAACGTTAATAGCGCGGTGTTTCCGGACGTTTCTCGTTCGCTTAGTCCGAGTCTGCGTTTCGGGGAGAGAAATGGAAAAGGCGGCGGAGCTTTCGCTCCGCCGCCTCTTGTCTTCGGCCCACATTCTGTGGGCAAGCCCGCTTCTGCGGACGAAGGATCAGAACAGACGCAGGATCGCCTGGTCGGCCTGGTTCGAGAGCGACAGGGCCGTCTGCGACAGCTGCTGGCGGGTCTGCAAAGCAAGCAGGTTGGCGGCTTCCTGGTTGGTGTCGGCGGAGACGAGGTTGTCGGCGCCGGCGGTCAGGGTGTTCGACAGGTTCTTGGTGAAGTCCTGGCGGGTCTGCACCGTCGACAGGCTCGCGCCCAGCGAAGACGAGGTCGAACGCAGAGTGGTCAGCACGTTGGTCAGGTTGTCGGAGGCAGTCGACAGAGCCGAGTCGTCCTGGATGTTGAACGAGCCGGCCGGGGGGACCGTGGCTGTGCTGGCCTGCTGGATGCCCAGGTTCGCCGAGGTGATCGTCGAGCCCTGAACGTCGAGCTTGGACTGCTGCGACCCGGTCTTTTCGTTGAACACGATCGACAGCTTGTCGCCGGCGAGCAGGTTCTTGCCGTTGAAGCCCGCGTCCTTGGCCAGCTGGTCGATCTGGCTGGTCAGATCGTTGAACTGGTTGACGAGGTTGGAGCGGACCGTCGAGTTGCCCGAGGCGGCAATGCCGGTGGTTGCATCCGCCACGAGCAGGCCGGCGGAGACGTTGAGCGTGCCGGCTGCCGAGTCGGTCGCAGCGAGCGCAGCTGAAGTACCCGAACCGATACCGACCTTCAGCGTGTTGGAGCCGTTGCCGGTGACGTTGAGCTTGCCGGCGTCGTCGACCGAGGCGGTCGCGATACCCGACTTGTTGATCTCGTTGACGAGGTCACGAACCGTACCGGTAGCGGAAAGGGCAGCGGTATAGGTCGTGTTGCCGGCCGAGATCGTCACGGCGAGGTTGGTGTTGGTCGAGGTGTCGATACCAAGGTTACCAGCATAGGCGGCGGTTGCCGTGTTGGCGGTGGCGCCGTTGTCGTCGGCCAGCGACTTGTCGAGGGTCGTGTCCTTCAGGCTCTTGCTGTTGAGGGCAGTTTCGGCAGCGGTCGAAAGAGCCGTGCCGGCCTTGGCGGGACGATTGGCGACAGCGTCGGCCTGCGCCTGCTTGATCGTCGACTGCAGCGACGACACCAGCTTGGTGATCGAGTCGATGCCTTGCGAGGCAGCGGTGATCGTCTGGATGCCGTTCGAGATGCCGTCGAGGTTCTTCGTCAGCTGGCCGGCGCGGTCATTCAGGCCGGCAGCGGTGAAGAAGTTGACCGGATCGTCAACGGCAGAATTGACCTTCTTGCCGGTGGAGAGGCGGTACTGGGCCTGGGCGGCGTCGGACTTGACCGAGGAGAGCGAGCCGAGGGCGGCGCGAACGCCAGAGGAAAGCGAAATGGTGGACATGTGACTAGTACCCTTCTGGGATGATGCCTTCTGGCGTCGCGATCATTCTGGCCGCGACACCGGGACACTCGTCCGCCAGCTCGTAACAAGCGGTAAATTTCTGCCGTCGAATTGTGCAGGAATGCGCTGAAGGCGGAGCGTGGTTAATGGGGCGTCAATTCCGCTCGAACCGTGAATCGAGGCCCATCGGTCGGGTCCAAACGAAAACCGCCCGCTTGGAGGCGGGCGGTTCAAAGCGGGCTTGTTCCTGGCGGCCTGGTCAGGCGGTGCGTTCGACGGTGTGCGCCGCGGCCTCGCTGGCCTCGCGGGCCAGCTCGGCGAGCTGGCGGTTGTAGACGCGCAGCTTCAGCGTCGCCTCATCGGGCACCTGCTCCGTCGTCTCGCCCGTCTGCAGGTTCCTCTTCTGCAGGACAAGGCTGCGCGTCAGCGGCTCGATATAGAGATGGCTCTCGATCACGTCGCGCGAGGCTTGTTCGCCCTGGCGGTTGGCCGCATCGCGCTCGGCGCTGGCCTGGGTCTTGCGATCCTGCGTCCGGATCTCGATCCGGACGGCCTCGCCCGCCGACTGGACTGTCTGCTCCGGCGGCAGCTCGACCGTGACGCTGCCTTTGGCCGCGACGACGTCGGAGCGCGGGATGATGTTGACGCCGGCTACTCCCGTTACCCTCGGTACGTTGCCAAGATCCATAGCTTCACTCCTTCTGGAGCATCTCACGGCGCCGATGCGCCGCGTCCCGTAGCAAGGCCGGCGCGGGACATGCCGCGCCAGCTGCGAACTATCGCAGTCAAACTTGAACGTGACGTTAGGGAATTAGGTAAATATTGATGGTTTACGTGGCAGCCGCTTCAGAGCCGCCGCGAAACCACCAGAGGCCCGGCATTGGGGCGCGCGAAGGCGCCGGCGCCGACCGTGGAGGCCGGGCCATAGCCGGCGGCGCGCGAGGGCTTGCCGGCATCGCTCGCGAGATCGCGCACGATCGATTCCGAGACGGCGCGGGCCGTGGCCAGGACGAGCTGGTTGATGTCGATCAGCGCCTGGAAGCCGACATGGGCGAGCTTGAGCCGCGTGACCTGGTCGGGGGCGAACCGCGCCAGTGCGACCGCATTGAGCTTCACCTGCTCGACACCGCGCATATAGATGCCGGCAAGCTCGGCCTTGCGCGGCTCGCGCGTCATCGCCTCGGGCAGGCGCCCGGCGCGGACGAGTTCGGTTTCCTCGCCGACGAGATGAGACAAGGCGCTGAGCGCCTCGAGCACCGCTTCGATCAGCGCGCGGGCTTCGAGCGGCGTCGAGATACGCGGACGCTCGTCGAGAATGCGCTTAGCCACCGACATGCGTCGCTCCGCTGCTTTGTTCTTGGACCTTGAGCAGGTCGCGCATGATCTGGTCGGAGAGGCCGACGCCGCCGGCCTTCTGCAGCTGCTTGGCGTATTGCTGGCTCAGCATCGACTTATAGATGCCGCCGCCGGTGCCGTTCTCGCCGAGCGGGCCCTCGGTGCCCTCGGGGGTGGCGAGGAGACGCTCCGTGGTCTGTTCGAGGAAGACGGTCTCGAAGTCGTCGGCCTGCTTCTTGGCTTTGGCCTTGGCGGGGTCGAGCGCGTTCTTGACGCTGTCGAGAACGCTGCCGGCGGTATTCAGCGCCAGCTTTGCGGCGGGGATTGCAAGAGCAGCAGTCATCACATCACCTCGATTTCTGCCTGGAGAGCGCCGGCCGTCTTGATGGCCTGGAGAATGGAGATCAGGTCGCGCGGGCCGATGCCGAGCGCATTGAGGCCGTCGACGAGCTCGGCCAGCGTCACGCTCTCGCGGACGAGCGCCAGCTTGTTGCCGCCTTCGGTATCGACCTTGACGTTGGAACGCGGCACCACGGTGGTCTGGCCGTTGCTGAGCGGGGCGGGCTGGCTGACCTGCGCCTGCTCGCTGATCGTGACCGTCAGGTTGCCCTGCGCCACGGCGACGGTGGAGACACGGACATCCTTGCCCATCACGATGATGCCGGAGCGCTCGTCGATGACGATGCGGGCGAGCTGGTCGGGCTCGATCTTGAGCTGCTCGATATCGGTGAGCATCCGGATCATGTTGCCTTGGAAGCGCGCCGGGATCTGGAGCACGATGGTCGAGGGGTCGGTCGGCTCGGCCGCATCGCCGCCGAGGAAGTCGTTGATGGCGGCGGCCATCCGGCGCGCCGTCGTCAGATCGGGATTGCGCAGCGAGAGCCGCAGCGTCTTGAGCTTGTTCAGCGCGAAGTCGATTTCGCGCTCGACGAGGCCGCCATTGGCAATGCGCCCGACAGTCGGCACGCCGCGGGTGATCTTGCTTGCCTCGCCCTCGGCCGAGAAACCGGCGATCGCGACCGGCCCCTGCGAGACCGCATAGACCTCGCCATCGGCGCCGAGCAGCGGCGTCGCCAGCAGCGTGCCGCCCTGCAGCGACTTGGCGTCGCCCAGCGCCGAAACCGTGATGTCGAGCCGCGTGCCTTGCGTGGCGAAGGGCGGCAGGTTGGCGGTCACCATCACGGCGGCGACGTTAGCGGTGCGCATATTGGCGCCGCGCGTATTGACGCCGAGCCGTTCCAGCATCGCGGTGAGCGACTGCTTGGTGAAGGGGGCGTTGTTCAGCGTGTCGCCGGTGCCGTTGAGGCCGACGACGATGCCGTAGCCCAGGATCTGGTTGGTGCGGACGCCCTCGACAGAGGCGAGGTCCTTGATGCGGGAGAGCGCCTGCGCCGGCCCTGCCGCCATGACGATGCCGAGCGCGAGCAGGGCCGCGACGGGTGTCAGCAGGGTCTGGAGGGCTGGCAGGCGAAACATGAATGCACCGGCAAGAGGGCAGGGATAGCGCTGATGCCCTGCGATCCCCGTGCCAGTTACGGGCAAATCGAAAGCCATTGTTTATCAATGTTTTGGGAATTGGTGGCATGGTCGGGGGTGGCGCATCCTTGCCGCCATTCCTGCCGGCCCGGCAGTTTCTGCCGGGTGGTTTACCGGTTGTTAACCACGCAACGCCCTAGTCTTCTGGCACCATTTCGCGAGGCCGCCATGATCCGGATCGACCAGCGCGCGCCCGTCACCAATGCCGGCCAGGCCAATACCGCCCGGCGCAGCGGGGGGGCGGCGTTCACGCTTCCAACCGAGGAAACCGCGACCTCAGCGCGCGGACAGGCCGTGAGCTCGACCAGCGGGCTCGAGACCCTCATTGCCGTACAGGCTTATGAAGAGCCCCTGGAACGCAAGAAGCGCCAGGCCAAGCGCGGGCATGATCTGCTCGACGGGCTCGACAAGCTGAAGGCGGCGCTGCTCTCGGGCCGCGTCCAGATCTCCGAGCTCGAGAATTTGAAGACGACGCTTTCGCTGCGGCGCGAGATGACCGACGACCCGCGCCTGGACGATGTTCTGGCGCATATCGAATTGCGGGCGGCGGTGGAGCTGGCCAAGCTCGGGCGGTAGCAGTTTTCGCGGTCCGTCATTCCGGGGCATGGCGCTGCCATGGGCCCGGCCCCGTGACCACGAGGCGTCTCCAGTTCGTCATGCTCGCCCTTGTGGCGAGCATCCACGTCTTGAACACAGGCCTCGACCAGCGAAGACGTGGATGGCCGGGACAAGCCCGACCATGACGGTTAGCGGGTGTCCATGGGTTCCGGGCTCAGGCCTGCGGCATGACCGGGAGGTTTAAGGCGCTTGCCGTCTCAGCGGATGAACTGATCCGCGTAATCCGCTCCAAGCCCGTTGCTGGCATAATGCGCCCGGCACTTGTCGAGGCGGGTGAAGACGTCGTCATAGCCGAGGCATTTGCCGTCGGGATCGACATAGATCATCGCGCCATTGACCTGGAACATGGTGATCATTTCCTCCGTCTCCGGGTCGACCACCAGCGTGTGGGTCTCACCTGGCGCCTCATAGACATAGGCGCCTTCGGTCGCGACCCAGTCATGTTCGAGATAGCGCCACTGGCCCTTCAGCACATAGCCATGCACCGGCTGGGGGTGGCGGTGGCGCGAGAGCACGCCGGAGCGGCGCACGCGCAGCAGGTTCATCCAATAGCCGCGCGTCACGGAGAGGCAGAGCGGCCGGAACCAGACATTGTCGTCGACCGGCACCCAGACGCGTTCATCGCTGGGAATGACGTTCGGCACGATCAGCTCAGGCGGGGAATCCTTGGGCTGGGGATGGCGATAGGGCGTCCAGCGCTCGGCATCCGAGGCGATGACGGGAATGGGGCTGACCTTGTTCATGGCGTCTCTCCGGTTCTGACATCCTGATTCAAGTCGCTGCCGACCTGATTCCGCAAAGCCCGGCATCTTATTGCGCCGGTTGGTGTTTTTGTCGTCGCGCTGCGTGCGCTGTTCAGACCGCGAGATAGCCGCCATCGACAGGCAGGATCGCGCCCGTGACGAAGGCCGCCGCGTCCGAGAGCAGGAAGGCGATCGCGCCGCCGACATCGCCGGGCTCGCCCCAGCGGCCCATCGGTGTGCGCGCCAGGATCGGCGCCGAGCGGGCGGCGTCCTCGACCAGCGGCTTCGTCAGCTCGGTTGCGATCCAGCCCGGGGCGACCGCATTGACGCGAATGCCCTCAGTCGCCCAGGCCGCCGCCAGCGATTTGGTGAGCTGGCCGATCGCGCCCTTGGAGGCGGAGTAACCCGGCGCATAGGCCGAGCCGTGGAAGGTCAGCATCGAGGCGATGTTGACGATCGCGCCGCCGGCCTTGCCCTGTGCCTTCGCCGCCAGCTTGTCCTTTGCCGCGAGGCACATCCGCATCGTGCCGTTGAGGTTGACCTCGATCGTCATGCGGAAGGCGTCGATCTCGAACTCCTTGCCGTTGCGCTGGATCATGCCGGCACAATTCACCAGCGCGTCGAGGCGCGGGCACAAGGCAACGATGCCTGCGACCTGTGCGTCGCTGGTGACGTCGAGCTGCGTGTGGCGGATCGCGGGATGGGGCGGGGCGACCGCAACCTCCTCTGAGGTCAGTCCGGTGGCGAGAACCTCGTAGCCGGCCCGGGCAAGGGTGAGCGCGGCTCCCGCGCCGATGCCGCGCGTGCCGCCGGTGACGAGGGCGAATTTGGAAGATGAGCTGTCCATGGCGGCGTCAAGCTAAAGCGGCCGGCGCAAAGGGGGAAGCTCGTGGAAGGCAGGGCAGGGGCTCGTCAATCGAGCGGGTCTTATTAATCGAGCGGGTCTTATTAATCGAGATTGTATTTCAGGCGCAGCATGGCGGTGCCGCGCGTCTCGAAATCGCTCGCGACGAGCGGCATCTGCCGGGCCAAAGCGACATCGAGGGAGGCCTCCCAGGGCAGGTCGGCCAGGGCGGCGAGATTGGCCGAGAGCTTGACTTCAGGCACCAGGGTCGAGTGCGGGCCGTCGCCGGGAGCGAAGACATAATTGCCGCCCATGCTCACTTGCGAGGTCATGGTCAGGTGCTCGAAGAGCTGGTGGCGATAGCCGACCAGCAGATTGGCATTCTGCTCGGGATTGCCGAGGACGCCGCTGCCGCCGCCCGTCGAGATCGTCCAGATAAAGCCCGGACCGGCATTGGCGATCGGGCGGGCGAGCCGCCAGTCGATTCGGGCGTCGCGACCTCGCTCATCTCCACCAGGCGCGATCAGCCTGGTGGAGACCGAGGCAATATCGGCGCCGAGCTTGAAGCCGACGGAGCGTTCCGGTAGCGCGCCGGCCATGGTGCTGCGAGCGGCAAAGCCCTTGCGAATGATGTCGACGGGAATAGGCGCGCGGGCCTGGCCATGGGCGTTCGAGGTGGCGATCTGTGCCGCGAGCCCGGTCAGATCGGGTTCGAGGAGGGCGGCGCTGGCGTCACTGACGCTGTCCTGCCGGCCTTGGTCGAGCGCGTCTCCGGGAGCTTCGAAATCGAGCGCCGGCTTGGGGATCGGGATACGGGGGCTGTAGGGCAGGCCCTCGTCGGCCTGTACGGCGCCAGCCATGACGAGTGCGGCTCCAGCGACGCCGGTGCGCATCCAGGCGAGCGGGCCAAGGCGAAGTCTGCGATGGTGGTGATGCATGGTGGTCGCCCCTGCGCGATGACGATCAGCAAGCAAGGCTAGAACGGGACCGTGCAATTTTTGCGGCAGTGCAGCATCGACTTCGAGGCATTCGCCCAAAAGCCGTGCTTCCCCCTCGCCCCCGAACCCGCTAGGAAGCGCGCAGCCGCCTGCCGCGTGCTTGCTGCAGGCCGGAAACGTTCCAGTCTGGCCAGCATCAGGGGTCGAAATCACATGAGCAAGATCAAGGTCGCCAACCCGGTCGTCGATATGGACGGCGATGAGATGACCCGCATCATCTGGCAGAAGATCAAGGAGACCTTGATCTTCCCCTATCTCGACCTCGAGCTGGATTATTACGATCTCTCGGTCGAGAACCGCGACGCCACCGACGACCAGGTCACGATCGACGCCGCCAACGCCACCAAGAAGCATGGCGTTGCGGTGAAATGCGCGACGATCACGCCCGATGAAGGCCGTGTGAAGGAATTCAACCTGAAGTCGATGTGGAAGTCGCCCAACGGCACGATCCGCAACATCCTCGGCGGCGTGATCTTCCGCGAGCCGATCATCTGCAAGAACGTGCCGCGCCTCGTGCCGGGCTGGACCCAGCCGATCGTCATCGGCCGCCACGCCTATGGCGATCAGTACCGCGCCACCGACTTCAAGTTCCCCGGCAAGGGCACGCTGTCGATCAAGTTCGTCGGCGAGGACGGTGCGGTGATCGAGAAGGAGGTCTTCAAGGCTCCCGACGCCGGCGTTGCCATGGCGATGTACAACCTCGACGATTCGATCCGGGATTTCGCCCGCGCTTCGCTGAATTACGGCCTGATCCGCAAATACCCGGTCTATCTCTCGACCAAGAACACCATCCTCAAGACCTATGATGGCCGCTTCAAGGACATCTTCGAGGAGATCTACCAGGCCGAGTTCAAGGCCGAATTCGACAAGCTCGGCATCACCTATGAGCATCGCCTGATCGACGACATGGTCGCCTCCGCGATGAAGTGGTCGGGCGGTTATGTCTGGGCCTGCAAGAACTATGATGGCGACGTGCAGTCCGACACCGTCGCGCAGGGCTTCGGCTCACTCGGCCTGATGACCTCGGTGCTGATGACGCCGGACGGCAAGACCGTCGAGGCCGAGGCTGCCCACGGCACGGTGACGCGCCATTATCGCGAGCACCAGAAGGGCAAGGAGACCTCGACGAACTCGATCGCCTCGATCTTCGCCTGGACGCGTGGCCTTGCCCACCGCGCCAAGCTCGACGGCAATGCCGAGCTCGCCAAGTTCGCGACCCTGCTGGAGAAGGTCACGGTCGACACGGTCGAGGCCGGCGACATGACCAAGGACCTGGCGCTGCTGGTCGGCGCGGAGCAGAAGTGGCTCTCGACCACCGGCTTCCTCGACAAGGTCAGCGACAACCTGCGCAAGGCGATGACTGCCTGAGGCGTTAGAGCCGTTTCCGATCCAATTGGATCGTTCAACAGCTCCTGCCCTTTATTTTAACGCGTTTTCTTCACGCGAACCGGTGTCCACTTCGCTCGAAAACGCGCCAGCGCGACTTGTCGCCACTTTCAAGCCCGGCCAGATTGGCCGGGCTTTTTCGTGGGGATCCCATTATGGCCAAGACACTGACCGTGACCGGAGGCTGCCAATGCGGCGCGGTGCGCTATCGGCTCGAACAGCCGCCGTCCAAAGTCTCGATCTGCTTTTGCCGGATGTGCCAGAAGGCTGTCGGGGGCTATTTCGGCGCTTTCGCCAGCTCGGCGCTCGATGATCTCGTCTGGATCAAAGGGCAGCCCAACATCTTCGCTTCCTCCGAGGCGGCAGAGCGCGGCTTCTGTTCGTCCTGCGGCACGCCGCTGAGCTTCAGCTATCGCGGCAGCGGCCGGATTTCGGTCACCGCCGGCAGTCTCGACGATCCGGCGGGCCATCCGCCGACCCTGGCCTATGGCGTCGAGGGCCGCATGCCCTGGTTCGACGATCTCTGCCGGCTTTCCGGCACGAGCACCGAGGACGATATCCCGCCGGACGAGATCGCCCGATATCGTTCGCGCCAGCATCCCGACCACGAACTCTGATGGGGGCGGGCGCGAGAGCTTATACTAACGGCCTTTGAGATCGGCTCATGGCTGAGGCTCGGCCTTCATTCCGGGGCGATCCGAAGGATCGAGCCCGGAACCCGGAAGCGATGTCGCTGCTTGAGAAGGAGCGGGGCGCCGGCTCGCTTCATGACGACCCGCATCGGTTCTGGGTTCTGGGTTCCGGGCTCAGGCCTGCGGCCTGCCCGGAATGACGGCAGCGAATAACGCCATCGCTCAGCGCCGAAGGCCGTCAGTATTATTCGACCGTGATCTCCTGGCGCGCCAGGATGCGATGTTCGGCCAGCGGCGCGTGCATGACATAGCGCAGTTCGTAAGCGCCCGGCGTCTCGGGAGCCTCCAAGGTCGCCTCGCTATTTTCCGCCGGGAAGAATGAGGGGCCTGCAGCGTCCGCGGCGGCATCCTTCGGCACGATGACGACGCGATCCTGCTCGCCATTGGGGCCGATGCCACGCACGGGCAGGCCATTGCCGCGCGCGACGCGGGCGGGTCCGGAGAGCGTCGCGCTGGCCGGCGTCGTGACGAGCGGTTGGCGCAGCAGGATGACCGGTGCACCGTCGCGATCCTGGGTCAATCGCAATTCGTAGGAGCCCGCATCGCCGGGCGTCTGCAGGCTTGCGGAGGGCCGGCCGGACAGTTCGGCGACCATGATGGCGCGCGTCGCGGCATCGTCCGGCCGCGCGATGGCGAGCCTTGCCTTGTCGGGCGCATTGCTGATGGCAACGCTCAGCATCGAGCCGGCCATGACGTTTTGCGAGGCCGACAGGCTCGGGCCAGCTGGCGCGCGAGGCCGTGTCTGCGAGCCCGCCGGCGAAGACGCCAGCAGGACGATGAGGCCCGTCAGGATATGCCGCCGTGACCTCATCGCTGGAACAAGCGGGGGCGCCTCAGCCCATCGCGGCGGCGACGGCGTCAAGCGCCGCCTGCGCCTTGTCGCCGTCGGGGCCGCCTGCCTGGGCCATGTCGCGCCGGCCGCCACCGCCCTTGCCGCCAAGCTGTTCGGAGGCGGCGCGCACCAGCGCCACCGCGTCGAAACGGGCGGTCATGTCCTCGGTGACGCCAACCACCACGCCGGCCTTGCCATCCTCGGCGACGCCGACGATGACGACGACGCCGGAACCGACGCGCGTCTTGGCTTCGTCCGCCAGGCTCTTCAGATCCTTCATCTCGACGCCGCTGACGGCGCGCGCGAGCAGCTTCGCACCGGCGATCTCCTGGATGGGGTCCTCGGCTGCGCCACCGCCGCCCATGGCGAGCTTCTTGCGCGCTTCGGTCAGGTCGCGGTCGAGCTTGCGGCGCTCCTCGATCAGGGCGGTAAGCCTGGTTCCGGCCTCGGAGGCTGGAACCTTCAGCAGGCTGGCGAGGCCCTGCAGCAAGCGGGATTCGGAGTTCAAATGCGCGCGGGCATGGTTTCCGGTCATCGCCTCCAAGCGCCGCACGCCTGCCGCCACCGCGCTCTCGCCGACAACGCTGACGAGGCCGATATCGCCGGTGCGCGTCGCATGGGTGCCGCCGCAGAGCTCGATCGAGAATGGCTTGTCCGCAGCCGTCGTTCCCATCGAGACGACGCGGACTTCATCGCCATATTTCTCGCCGAAGAGCGCACGCGCGCCCGAGGCGGTCGCCTCGTCGACGCTCATCAACCGGGTCGTCACCGGCTCGTTGCGCAGCACGATCGCATTGGCGATCTCCTCGACCTCGCGCAGCTCCTCCGCCGAGATCGGCTTGGGATGCGAGAAGTCGAAACGCAGACGCTCGGGCGAGACCAGCGAGCCCTTCTGGGCGACATGGTCGCCGAGCACGAGGCGCAGCGCCTCATGCAGCAGATGGGTCGCGGAATGGTTGGCGCGGATCGCGCCGCGGCGGGCATGATCGACCAGGAGCTCGACCGGCTGGCCGCGCTTCAATTCGCCTTCCTTCACCGTGACGGCGTGAGCGAAGACATCGCCGAGCTTCTTCTGGACGTCGGAGACTTCGACGACCGTGCCCGGTGCGCGGATCGTGCCGGCATCGCCGATCTGGCCGCCGGATTCGCCGTAGAAGGGCGTCTGGTTGACGATCACGAAGCCGCTCTCGCCGGATTTCAGGCTCTCGACCTCGGCATTGTCGCGGATCAGCGCCGTGACCACGCCCTCGGCGGTCTCGGTGTCATAGCCGAGGAACTCGGTTGCGCCGACGCGGTCGCGCAGCGGGAACCAGAGCTTTTCGGTCGCGGCTTCGCCGGTGCCGGCCCAGGCGGCGCGCGCCTTGGCCTTCTGCTGCTGCATTGCCGCATCAAAGCCCTCGGTATCGACCGAGACGCCGCGCGCGCGCAGCGCGTCCTGCGTCAGATCGAGAGGGAAGCCATAGGTGTCGTAGAGCGTGAAGGCGACATCGCCCTTCAGGCTCTGGCCGGCGACCAGGTCTCGGGCGGCGTCGTCAAGCAGCGTCAGGCCGCGCGCCAGCGTAGTGCGGAAGCGCGTCTCCTCGAGCTTCAGCGTCTCGGAGATCAGGCTCTCGGCACGCAGCAGTTCGGGATAGGCGCGGCCCATCTCGCGCGTCAGCACCGGCACGAGCTTGTAGAGCAGCGGCTCCTTGGCGCCGAGCAATTGGGCATGGCGCATGCCGCGCCGCATGATCCGGCGCAGCACATAGCCGCGGCCCTCATTCGAGGGCAGCACGCCGTCGGCGATCAGGAAGGCCGAGCAGCGCAGATGGTCGGCAATGACGCGGTGGCTCGCCTTCATCGGCCCGTCGGAGGGGACGTTGGTCAGGTCGGCGATGGCGCCGATCAGGGCCGCGAACAGGTCGATGGCATAATTGTCATGCGTGCCCTGGAGCACGGCAGCGATGCGCTCCAGCCCCATGCCGGTGTCGATCGAGGGGCGCGGCAGGTCAGTCCTGATGCCGCCCGCTGCTTCTTCATACTGCATGAAGACGAGATTCCAGATCTCGATGAAGCGGTCGCCATCCTCGTCGGGCGAGCCCGGAGGGCCGCCGGGAATATGGTCGCCATGGTCGTAGAAGATCTCGGAGCAGGGGCCGCAGGGGCCGGTGTCGCCCATGCGCCAGAAATTATCCGAGGTCGGGATGCGGATGATCCGCGAATCCGGGAGCCCGGCGATTTTCTTCCAGAGCGCATGCGCCTCGTCGTCCTCGGAATAGACGGTGACGGTCAGCTTCTCCTTGGGCAGGCCGAATTCACGCGTGATCAGCGTCCAGGCGTGAGTGATCGCCTGTTCCTTGAAATAGTCGCCGAAGGAGAAGTTCCCCAGCATCTCGAAGAAGGTGTGGTGGCGGGCGGTGTAGCCGACATTGTCGAGATCATTGTGCTTGCCGCCGGCGCGCACGCATTTCTGCGCCGTGGTGGCACGAGCATAGGGGCGCTTTTCCTGGCCGGTGAAGACGTTCTTGAACTGCACCATGCCCGAATTGGCGAACATCAGCGTCGGGTCGTTGCGAGGCACGAGCGGGCTCGAGGCGACAACCTCATGGCCTGCCGACTTGAAATAATCGAGGAAGGTGGACCGGATCTCGTTGACGCCGCTCATCGCAATTGGAAACTCTGGTTCAGGACGGGGCCGGGGCGCTTCCCGGCGACATCAGCGTTCTAGAGCCGGATGATTTCAGATGGAATCACAAAAGTGATCCCATCTGAAATCTGAATCCGTCTCTCATCTAAGAGTGAGAGCAGGATCGATTGCGAAAAACCGGTTCCCACTTTTTCACATCCTGCTCTAGCAGGCGGCTTGCCCCTGTCGAGAGAGCCAAAGCGCGAGATGTTTCCCCAAAGCCTTGACTGCAAACGAAAACGGGCGGCCCGACCGGCCGCCCGCTGAGATCCCCGTTTCGCCTGGGCTTTGATCTGGCCTCGGCTGTCCCGAAAACCGGCAACCAGTTTTTCGCAGCCTGCTCTGGGTTCAGGCCTGCCCCTCGTCGAGATCGTCGTCGGTCGGGGTTGCCTCGTCGAGGATGCGCTCGGCGACCAGGCCGGAATTCTGCCGGATCGTAGCCTCGATCTTGGCCGCCACATCCGGATTGGCCTTGAGGAAAGCCTTGGCGTTCTCGCGGCCCTGGCCGAGGCGCTGGCTGTCGAAGGAGAACCAGGCGCCGGATTTTTCGACCATGCCGGCCTTGACGCCGAGATCGACCAGTTCGCCGACCTTGGAGATGCCCTCACCGAACATGATGTCGAACTCGACCTGCTTGAAGGGCGGGGCGACCTTGTTCTTCACGACCTTGACGCGGACCTGGTTGCCGGTCGCTTCCTCGCGGTCCTTCAGTGTCGAGATGCGGCGGATGTCGAGGCGCACCGAGGCGTAGAACTTCAGTGCGTTGCCGCCGGTCGTGGTCTCGGGCGAGCCATACATCACGCCGATCTTCATGCGGATCTGGTTGATGAAGATGACCATGCAGTTCGAGCGCGAGATCGAGGCGGTCAGCTTGCGCAGCGCCTGGCTCATCAGGCGGGCCTGCAGGCCGGGCTGGACATCGCCCATCTCGCCCTCGATTTCGGCGCGCGGGGTCAGTGCGGCGACCGAGTCGACCACCAGCACGTCGATCGCACCCGAGCGCACCAGCGTGTCGGTGATCTCCAGCGCCTGTTCGCCGGTGTCGGGCTGCGAGATCAGGAGGTCATCGAGATTGACCCCGAGCTTGCGGGCATAGACCGGATCGAGCGCATGCTCGGCGTCGACGAAGGCGCAGACGCCGCCCTTCTTCTGGGCCTCGGCGATGGTGTGGAGCGCAAGCGTCGTCTTGCCGGAGGATTCAGGCCCGTAGATCTCGATGACGCGGCCGCGCGGCAGGCCGCCGACGCCGAGCGCGATGTCGAGGCCCAGCGAACCCGTCGAAATCGTCTCAATCTCGATCGCCTGCTGGTTCTTGCCCAGCCGCATGATCGAGCCCTTGCCGAAGGCGCGTTCGATCTGCGAGAGCGCTGCGTCCAGCGCCTTGGCCTTGTCCATCGAGGAGCCTTCCACGAGCTTGAGATTCGCCTGATTCACGGGTTGCGCTCCTTATGGCAGGGGCGCGACCACATCTCAATGCGCGCCATGACGTTATATGATCATGGTTTGTTCTCGTGGACAAGTTCTTTTTTTGTTCTCGTCTGGGATATGGAGATAACCGCTCAATTGTTCCGTTTTTGACCAGGCCGGTTATCTCCTATTTCGATTTCTTCCGCTTTTGGGCGATCATGGTCGTAGTTTGGGAGCGCAGAGCGATCTTAGTTCGCCTATCGCTTTCGACTTTCTTCATGGGAGTTCCCGAAAAGCACGAGGGGCGGCTTGTAGTGCTTGGAACGTCGTGATGTTACCCATCACAAAATTCTACTCGCTTGGGTTTTCTCAAAATCGATGCCGATCGACGACATAAATAATATCGATGTTGGAATTGTCGGAACATTTGACGTCGAAAATTATGGCGATCTGCTGTTTCCGCTAATCGCCCAAGCCGCACTTTCGCGGCGGGACCAACGCGTTCGTGTCCGGGCCATTTCTCCGAACAGCAAATCGAGCGCCTCTTGGCCCTTTCAGGTCGTTACGACCAAAGAAACACACAACATAGTACCCTCGCTGTCGGCACTTCTGATTGGCGGTGGCCAGATTGTTCGTTTCGATAAACACTATCCGGTTCATGTTCCTTACGGGATCAATGTGCCAATAGCGTATTGGTTAGTCCCTGCCGTCCTCGCTGCGACTATTGGTAAACCTGTATTCTGGAACGCGGTAGGCGCATGGACAGGATCCCCCCCCGCACCATGGTATACTGAACTCATACAAAGAGTTTTTGTCGCGAGCTATTTTATCGGCGTCCGCGATGTCGCGTCACAGGTCTACCTTTCGAGGTTGGCACCAAAGGCGGCTGTTCACCCGCTTCCGGATACAGCTTTTTCCCTGGCGCGCCTCTGGCCCCTCAATGAACCCAGCGACGATTATGTTCAATGGCGACAGTCGCTCAATTTAGAAGGTCGGTATATCGTTATTCAAGCCAACTCAGCGATCGGAGCATATCGCTCGACAATTGAAAGTATTATGCGATCTTTTGCGGACGTAACTGCCGTAGTTCTGCCAATTTGCTGGTGCCATGGGGATAGAGCTGAGGTTTTTCCGTATTTTGAGGGCGCTACCGCAAGCTCTCCGCGCTGGCTGCACCCGCTGCTCATCAGTGAAATTATCGGTAGGTCACAACTCTTGGTCGCATCCAGCCTCCACGCGTGCATTACCGGCCTCAGCTATGGTGTTCCGGTGCTGCGTGCGCCGTTTTCGCCGGTGCCAGGCGACCGAAAATTTGAGCTGCTGAAAGGTTTTGATGGCCTATGTGCGGTAGACGACGATAAATCCATCGAACGTCTTTTAAAGCGCGGCATCAGAACGGACGTGCGTATTGTCGAAATCGAGGAGCGTCTTGATCGATATTGGGATGATGTCAGCCAAACAGCGATTCGCTCTTCCACCGGAACATACGGTGCGGCCAATTCGGGAATGCTCGAATGGGTAAGCCAAATCTGCGATACCATCGAAAAATCAGCTTCAGCAGTTCCGAATCTCGTCGAGAAATAGAACTTTGCTGAAGTTGACGGATTTTTGGACGTGAAGTGCTCCGCCATCTCACGTTAACGACTATGACGAGCCAATTGATCGGAGCGATTGCAAATGCTCGAGATAACCAGAATCGAACGACAAGTGCTCGCGTCCGAGCCCTTCAAGTGGGCTTTCGTCGATAAATTGTACTCTTTTGGAAATGCTGCGGCGCTTGCAGCGTCGTTTCCACGCGACAATTTCAAGACCGTGTCCGGGCATGACGGAGAAAAAGGCTACGAATATGTCGCCCGGTCGCTGGTTCATTTGGGAGCCGACACCTGTACGCTCGTTGACCACCTCAGCCCCGCATGGAAAGAACTCGCCGCA
This sequence comes from Allobosea sp. OK403, assembly GCF_900113835.1. Lineage (GTDB taxonomy): Bacteria > Pseudomonadota > Alphaproteobacteria > Rhizobiales > Beijerinckiaceae > Allobosea. The sequence continues at coordinate 46,108 of NZ_FOQV01000006.1, forward strand.
GATTTGCTGTCCCCCGCCTATCGATCCGCAGTTGGCAAACTTACGGGATGCGACCTATCGAACGCACCAATGGAGATTAATGCCATTCACTATGGAACGGGGGCTTGGATGGGACCTCATCTCGACCTGCGGGAGAAAATTGTCACTCATGTTCTATACTTTAACGAATCCTGGAATCCTCAAAATGGCGGGCATATAAATATACTGAATTCATCCAATCCAAGCGATGTATTTGCGGAGGTTATGCCGATCGTTGGCAACTCCGTTGTCCTTGTCCGCTCCGATAATTCCTGGCATTCGGTTTCTCGGGTTTCGGAAAGCTGCCGTAACTCGCGCCGAAGCGTGAACGTGATTTTCCATTTGCCTGGCTCTAGAAGCACCATGTGGCCGGATAATGAAACGCCGATCCTGAGAAACTATGTTGGAAAATGAGTATTATCTATTTTCTTATGCCGGGATACGCGTAACTGTTGAGCGGCTGCGAATTAGAGTATTTCCGTGTTTCTCCGAATCGCGGAAATGCTCTACTTCCTTGTTTTAACGCGTTTTCTTCACGCGAACCGGTGTCCGCTTTGCTCGAAAACGCTCTAGAATGAGAATTCATGCCTGATCCAAACAACGTGTGCTCCGGCGAGGGCCGCCTTGTTTGGCGCTGAGGAAGGGCTGAAGTTAATGTGCTCCGGCGCTGGGACGGCTTCGCCCGCCTCCTCGACGACGGCCGCGTTTGCCTCACGGCAACGCCGCCGAGTGGGCGCTCCACGGCATCGCGCTCGGCTGTAAGGCCTGGCTCTTCGCTGGATCTGGCCGCGGTATCGCGCGTGCCGCTGTCATGTCGGCCTCATCGGCACTGTCAGGCTCGATACGTCGATCCGCAAGCATGGCTTGCTGGACGTCCTCGCCCGCGTCGCCGAGACCCCGAAGAGCCGTCTCTGCGAGCTTTTGCCCCGGAGTTGGCGATACTGCGCCGAGAACCTCAGGGCAGCTTGACCGTGGCCTTCGCCGGAGGGTTACCAAACAATCTAGGTCTCTGGGAATACTTCAGATGATCCATAATCATATCTGGATCATAGTCGGTTAGCTTTGTAATTTTATCGTACCATCGATTGATGCCGTAGATGGCGGCGGGATTTTTGGAAATTAACTCTCCCTTGATGAAGGGAAACCTGAAATCATTGATCAACATTTCCCAAAAAAAATGTGTCGGATTGACTGTGCTGCCTGTGGCGAAATGAGTTCGCAATCGCTCTGCGAGCTCGAGTTCAAATGGCGCTGTTTTAGGGTCAATCGCTAAAGGAAAGCGTCCCATAAATCTGTCGGTCAAGGCGTAATATGGAAACGCCGCGGCCAATTTATAGCCGTTATCCAAGAACATTTGGCTTGTCTCTATCTCAAGTCCGCGAATTACCGATTTCTTATAATTTATTAATGGTATCTTGCGCCAGAATTCCCGAAAAAATGAAGATACAAGAACGTTACGATTAAAGCACAGAAAATAAGATTGTAGATGATAATCGTGCTGCCAGCTGTCAGTCAGACCCCAAATATCGACGTCTCGCATGGACATTCTATCAATAGTGTCTGAGATCGGAAATAGGGGTCCGTAAACACTATCATTCATCAATATGAGATTTTCGATGGCTGTAAAGTCGTCGATAGACGAAATGCCGTCTTTGTATGCGCCGAAATCATAGCCTACGTTGCGGCGGTGAATAATTTTGGCGCACCATGGCTGAACGGTCGCGACCTCCGAAGCCCCGAAATTGGTGGAGTTGCTGACGAAAATAATCCGAAAGCCTTCATCGCAAAGCGCTTTCAGCGCATATAGAACATAGTCAAAAACACGCCCTTGACGGCTATAATTGGCGTATACAACCCACCGATTACTGCCTCTGTTGGGGTCGCTCCCGGTGGATGAGCTGATTATCTGCTTCTGATTCCGACGGACATACCCCGCGGCTATGCCAACTCCGATGCGCGCATGGTCCCATGCGGACTCCCAATTCATATCGTCATTCCCGCCAGCCTTGCCCCGCCTTGCTGATATTCGATAAAAAAACAAAAAACTGTAACATTTTCATCGCATTACATGGTATTTTATCTAGCGGAATTGTGAGGGTCGAGGCGAGCGACCGACTCGGTAATTTGAAGGTGATTGGAGCCACACCCCGTCTGAAAGGGCTGAATCGGGAAATCTGAACAGCGCGGATAAGTGGGGTTTTTGCCTGAGGCGGCATGATGGCCGTGACAGGAGAGACTGTGACGAGGCGACCGCGAGGGAACCAACGCCGGCTTTCAAGGCGAAGGTGGCGTTGGGAGCAATCAAAGGCGAGAAAACGATAGCCGAACTGGCTCAGGAGTTTGACGTCCATCCCAACCAGATCACGCAATGGCGCAGCCAACTTCTGGAGGGAGCTGCGGGGGGCTTGGGCTGAGATCCCAGGACCGAGGGCGTTGCTCTGACGATCGACGTGAAGGCCTTGCGTGCAAAGATCGGAGAGCTGACGCTCGAGGTTATTTTTGGCCGGCGCACTCGGCAGGGCAGGCGCTTCTGAGCGCAAAACGATGTTCGATTGCGCAAGATCCGCCGCTGGGCCGGCAAGCCAAGCGCTCGGGATCAGCCGTGCAGAGCCTAGGGCCGGCCGGGCTGGACCACGACGACGCCGGCGGCGGCATCGCGGCGCTGGGCCGGCACGCCCCAGGCGGCCCGGCTCGAGCTCCAATAGTTCCAGATGGCGGCGCCCGCGGCGCCCATGCCGCCGGCCAGCAGCCAGCTCGTCTGCATCTGCAGGGCGGTCAGCGCGATGAATTCGGCAATGAGTGCGCCCGAGGCGCAGGCCATCGCGAAACGGGCGAGGCCGCCCCACCAAGCCCGCCCGGTCAGGCGCAGATCGCGGAAGGTCAGCAGATTGTTGAGCGTGAAATTCGAGGCCATTGCCGTCGCGGTCGCCAGCGCCTGGGCGACCCAGAACGGCGTCACCTCGAGATGACGCAGTAAGGCCAGCGCGGCCATGTGCACGACGAGGCCGGTTACACCGACGCTGGCGAACATGATGAAGCGGCTGGGGATGAGGTTGCCCGTGCGCTTTTCCACGAGCTGTGCGGCAAGTTCGAACATGATCCGCAGGTCGAGCTTCGACTCGCCGCCAATGCGGGCTCGCAGCGAGGTCGATACCTCGACGACCTTAGGCGCGCGCTGGCCCGAGGCGAGCACGTCGACCAGAATCTTGAAGCCGACGCCCGACATGCCGGCGCGAGCTTGCTCGAACCATGCGCGTGTCTGCAGGAAGAAGCCGGCAAGGGGATCGGTGGTGTGGGCGCCGATGACGAGCCGGCTCAGGCCGACGCCGGCCGTGCTCAGCAGACGCCGGAAGCCCGACAGGCCCAGCTGCGTATCGGGCCGGAAGCGGCTCGCCACGGCGATGTCGGCCTGCTCGGCCTGCAGTTTGTCCACCATGCCGGCGATGAGCGAGGCATCGTGCTGCCCGTCTCCGTCCATCACGCCCAGGATATCGCCGCGCGCGATATCCCAGCCGGCGATGCAGGCCGAGGCGAGGCCGCGCACGCCCTGGCGCTTCAGGAGGCGGATGCGGGGATCCCGGCTGATCAGCGAGCGCACCACTGCTGCCGTTCGGTCGTCGGCGGAATCATCGACGACGATGATTTCGTAGGACAGATCCGCCAGCGCGATTTGCGTCTCCGCAAGGACACCGGCGATCGACCGGCTCTCGTCCAACGTGCAGATCACGAGGGAAATCCGAGGCCTGCCCGAATGCGTGCTGACGTTTGACATGCGCAATCCCGCTCAACGATGAAGCAGTAGTAGATTGCGAATTTCGCTATTCAGTTAAAAGTAACGGATAACGACTTTTAAATAAAACCTCAGTACCAGGCGCCGTCTCATTAAGGTAATGCTAACCATGACAAAATCGCAGGCCCCGGTGCTGTGGGTTGTCGCGCTTGTCACGCTGATCGTGTTCGGCATGACGGCGTTGTCCGAGCCGGTCTTGAGCGACGGCGACACCTGGTGGCATGTGAAGGCCGGCCAATGGATCCTGGCCCATGGCAGCGTGCCTCGGATCGACCCGTTCGTGACCTGGTCTCCGGGGCGCCCCTGGGTTCCGCATGAATGGTTCGCGGAAGTGCTGATGGCGCTGGCGTTCCAGCTGGCCGATTGGCGCGGCGTCCTCCTGCTGACGGGTTTGGCAATCGCCACGGCCTTTGCGTTGCTGGCAATGAGGCTCGCACGCGATCTCGACTGGCTCGCCTTGGCGTGCTGCCTGCTGCTCGTGCTGTCGCTGGTGGCGAGCGGCCTGCTCGCGCGCCCACATATCCTGGCTTTGCCGGTGCTCGTCGCCTGGGCTATCGGCCTCCTGCAGGCGCGCGACCACGACCGTGCGCCATCCCTGCTGCTGCTGCCATTGATGACCCTCTGGGCCAATCTCCATGGGGGCTATGCTTTCGGCCTCGCCTTGATCGGCCCTTTCGCGCTCGAGGCGCTGGTGGAGGCGCCGGTGGCGTCGCGCTGGCGCGTGGTCCGCGGCTGGGCGCTGTTTGGCATCGGCGCGCTCGCGGCGTCGCTCGTCACGCCGCTGGGAATCGAGGGGCTGCTCTTTCCCTTCAAGCTCATCTCCATGAAGAGCATCACGCTGATCGGCGAGTGGCAGCCCGTGGACTTCGCTAGGCTTCAGCCGATCACCATCGCCATTCTCGCGGTTCTGTTCGTGTCGATGCGCTATTCCGTCAAGGTCCCGGTCATGCGTCTGCTGCTGTTGCTGGGGCTCGTGCACATGTCGTTCGGCCAGGGGCGTCATCAGGTGTTGCTGGGCATCATCGGCTCACTGGTGCTGGCCGCGCCGCTGGGACGGGCATTCGGGGGCCAGGGTCTGGGGGAGCAGGGCTTGGCGGGGCAGGGCTTGGGGCGCGCGCGCTTGCGCGGCGCCGGGCCCGCGGCGGCAGGCCTGTTGGCGGGGCTCGTCGTGCTAGCGGGTTTGCGGCTGGCCATGCCGATCACACGCGGCGACGGCCGCACCGCGCCGATCACGGCCATGGCTGCCGTGCCCGACAGCCTGCGGCGCACACCGGTTCTCAACGGCTACGCCTTTGGCAGCTATCTCATCTGGATTGGGGTCGAGCCGCTGATCGACAGTCGCGCGGATATGTATGGCGACGAGGCGATGTTCGCCTATCAACGGCTCGTTTCACCCGATCCCGCCGAGCTCGATGCCGCCCTGGCGCGTTCGAACGCGCAATGGACGATCTTCGAACCCAGCGAGCCGCTGGTGGCCTTGCTCGATCGGAAGCCCGGCTGGCGCAGGCTCCATACCGATCCGACCGCCGTCGTGCATGAGAGGGTGCCGGGAGGCTGAAATCGCGCGAGGCGATTTGCGCTGTCGCCTCAACGACCTCAGTCAGGGACGAATCCGCAGATCGCCGGGAATCTCGACCTTCAGCTCCGATGAGGACTGAAGGTCATGTCAAACGGCCTCTCAGCCCATCGCCGCCTTCACCGTTTCGACCAGCTGCTTCATCGTGAAGGGCTTTGGCAGGAACTGGAAGTCCTCGCCCTCGGGCAGGTTCTTGCGGAAGGCCTCTTCGGCGTAGCCGGAGACGAAGACAACCTTGGTCGCCGGGTTGCGCTGGCGCAGTTCGCCGAGCAGGGTCGGGCCGTCCATTTCCGGCATCACCACGTCGGAGACGACGAGGTCGATGCGGCCATCATGCTTTATGAAGGTGTCGAGCGCCTCGACGCCCGAGGCGGCCTCGTAGACCGTGTAGCCGCGCGAGACCAGCATGCGGGCGTTGAGCGCGCGGACCGCATCCTCGTCCTCGACCAGCAGGATGACGCCGGCGCCGGTGTGATCGGCGGCGAGCTTCTTGGGCGCCTCCTTGGCGGCGGCTTCGGCGGCGATCTCCTCGGCACTCGGCACATGCCTGGGCAGGAAGATGCGGAAGGTCGTGCCCCGGCCGACAGCGGAATCGCAGAAGACGAAGCCGCCGGTCTGCTTGACGATGCCATAGACCATGGAGAGGCCCAGGCCCGTGCCCTTGCCAACCTCCTTGGTGGTGAAGAAGGGCTCGAAGATCTTGTCGAGATGCTCGGGCGAGATGCCGGTGCCGGTGTCCTCAACCTCGAGCAGCACATAGTCGTCGGCCGGCAAGGCGGCATGGCCGAAGCCCGCTGCATCGGCGGCTGCGACATTGCGGGTGCGCACCGTCAGCTTGCCGCCATCGGGCATGGCGTCGCGGGCGTTGACTGCGAGATTGACGATGACCTGTTCGAGCTGGCCGAGATCAGCCTTGACCGGCCAGAGGTCGCGGCCCTGGCGGACATCGAGCCCGACCTTGTCGGCGACCACGCGCTTCAGCATCAGCGAGAGATCGGAGAGCACGTCGCCAAGTTCGAGCACCTGCGGGCGCAGTGTCTGCCGGCGCGAGAAGGCGAGCAATTGCCGCACAAGAGCCGCCGCGCGATAGGCGTTCTGCTTGATCTGCATGATGTCGGGGAAGGAGGGGTCTGTCGGCCGGTGGCTGGCGAGCAGGAACTCCGAGGCGTTGATGATGACCTGCAGCACATTGTTGAAGTCATGCGCGATGCCGCCGGCGAGCTGGCCCACCGCCTGCATCTTGCCGGCCTGGTCCATATTGTCCTTGAGCTTGCGCTCGTCGGTGGTCTCCAGCGCGTAGATGATGGCGCGCTCGCCGTCGCCATCCTCCGTGGCCGCCACGGGCGAGAGGTAGAGCCTGGCCGAGCGCCCGTCCTCGCCCGCAAGCGTGACGTCGAGCGGGGCGATATCGGCGCGGCCCTCCATCGCGTCCGACAAGGCGCGCTGCAGCTCGGCTGTGCCCGGCGTGACCAGGTCCTGGATCGCGGCCGGCTGGGGGCCGGCCTGCGTCAATCGGGTGAAGGCGGCGTTGGAGCGCAGGATGGCACCAGCCTTGTCGACGGTGGCGATCGCCATCGGCGTGGAGTGGAAGAAGCGGGCGAAGCGGACCTCGGCGTCACTGCGGCCGTCGGAGCCAGCCTCGCCGGAGGTGCGGTTCAAAACCAGCGTGCGTGAGGGGCCGGCGCGGCCATCGCTGCCGAACGCTACCTGATGATGGAGCCTGACGGGCAGCGGCACGCCGTTGCGGCGCTTGAGGTCGACATCGAGCACCTCGGTGCGGACATCGCCGGGCAGGCCGCGAATGGCCTGGACGAGGGCCGCCGCGTTGGGCGTCGCGATGTCGTCGAGATGCAGGCCACCGGAGCCGAAGCGGGCGAGATCGAAATCGAGCCAGCCGGAGAGGGTGGCGTTGAGATAGGAGACCTCGCCATCGGCGTCGATCGAGACGAAACCGGCTGGCGCATGGTCGAGATAGTCGATCGCGTGCTGCAGTTCTTGGAAGGCGTTCTCCTGACGCTCGCGCTCGGGCGTTACGTCCGAAACGCTCCAGAGCGTGGCCGGCCTGCTGTCGCGGTGAACGGAGGAGACGCGGATGCGGTACCAGCCGACGCCGCCGCGCCCGTCGAGCGCGGGCTCGAGCCGGACCTCCTCGATGAGGCGGCGGTTCTCGCGCGCTGCGGTGGCGAGGCGGTAGATCGCCTCCGAGACGTCGGCGCGGCCGGTGAAGAGGCGCTCGACCGGGCGGATGTCGCTGGCACCGCGGGCCCCGGCCAAGGCGAGATAGGCCTCGTTGGCATAGACGATGCGGTTCTCGCCCTCGGTGACGACGACGCCGTCCTCGGCGCCGTCGACGATGGCCTTGGTCAAGTCGTTGCGCGCGGCGCGGCCGGAAAACTGGATGAGGCCGATGGCGAAGGCGAAGAGGCCGAAGACGCCGACGACGGAGAGCAGCGCCAGCAATCCGAGGATCAGCGGCTGCGCCCATTCATTGGCGATGAAGCCGAGCGCGATCGCTGCGCCGACGAGCAATCCCGCGACGAGCAGGATGACGCCGATATGGCCGGGCTTGTCGGAGCGATCGATCGCCGTGGTCGCCGTGGTTCCGCTCATTGCGGTTTGGTCCGTTCCATTAACACCGCAGCGGCGGTCCTGCGACCGGCCGATGCGCGCTCAGCCTGTCTTGCGCGTTAAGTTCTTGCGAGTTAGGCGCGCCGGCCCTTCAGGCGCAAGATGTAACCGATCACTTCGGCGACGGCCTTGTAGTGTTCGACAGGAATCTCTTCGTCGATCTCGACGGTTGCGTAAAGCGCGCGTGCCAAAGGCGGGTTCTCGATGATCGGCACGCTGTGCTGGCCTGCGACCTCGCGGATCCTGAGCGCGACCGCATCGACGCCCTTGGCGAGGCAGAGCGGCGCGCCCATGCCGGGTTCGTATTGCAGCGCGACGGCGAAGTGGGTCGGGTTGGTGATGATCACGGTCGCCTTGGGAACGGCGGCCATCATGCGCTTGCGCACGCGCTGCGCGCGGATCTGGCGCAGCTTCGCCTTGACCTCGGGATTGCCTTCCGAGTTCTTGTACTCGTCCTTCAGCTCCTGCTTCGTCATCTTCTGGCGCTGATACCAGGAGTAACGCTGATAGCCGAAATCGCCGATTGCTATCACCGCGAACAGGGCGAGCGCGCTCGCCATGAGCTTGATCGTCAAGGCCAGCGTCGCCGGCAGCAGCGCCGAGACGTTCATCTGGGCAAAACTCTCGAGCCGGTCATGCTCGTTCCAAAGCGTGGTCCAGAGCACAATGCCAATGAGGCCGGTCTTGGCGAGCCCCTTGGCGAAATTCACCCAGGCTTCCTTGCCGAACATGCGCTTGGCGCCGGCCATGGGCGAGATGCGACTGAACTTCGGCATCAGCGGCTCGAAGGTCCAGAGCGGCCTGTGCTGGATCAGTGCGCCGGCGAGTGCGGCGCAGAGGATGAAGGCAAGCGGCAGCCCGATCGCGGAAAAGCCGGTCATGACGCCCTGCCGGGTGACGTTCATGAAGGACGTACCGTCGGAGGGCACCTGGTGGGCGTTCATCAGGAAGCTGCGCAGCGAGAGCGCGGCGTCCCTCGCCGACCAGCCGGCGGCGACGAGCAGCGCCAGGGTGAAGCCGCACAACACGAAGAAGGTGCCGATTTCGTTGGAGCGGGCGACGTCGCCCTTCTCGATCGCCTGATCCAGCTTTCGCTGGGTCGGGTCTTCTGTTCTGTCCTCGTTGTCGGCCTCGTCTGACATCGCCGTTCAGTTTCCGGTGAACTGGCGCAGGAAGACGCCGAGATCGTCGAGGAAGACGCTCATCATGACGCCGATGACGGCGATGAGCACGACCATGCCGCCGAAGATCGAGGCCGGCACGGCCAGAAAGAAGACCTGGAGCTGCGGCATCATGCGCGCGAGCACGCCCAGCCCCAGATTGAACAGCAGCCCGAAGACGATGAAGGGGGCCGAGATCTGCACGGCGAGCGCAAACCCTTGCGCGGCGGCGCGGACAGCCAGGGTCAGCATGTCGTTGACGTCGGGCAGGCCGCCGGGCGGCAGCACGCGGTAGCTCTCATGGACCGCGACGATAGCGACATGATGCAGGTCCGTCGTCAGGATGAGCGTGATGCCGAGCATGGTCAGCAGGTTGCCGACCGAGGGATTTTGCTGCCCGCCCGTCGGGTCGATCGTCGTGGCGAAGCCCAGCCCCATCGTCTGCGCGACGATCGCGCCTGCCGATTGCAGGCAGGCCATGACGAAGCGCGAGCAGAGGCCGATGACGAGGCCGATCAGCACCTCGCTGGCGAGCAGGCCGACGACGCCGGCCACGTCGCTCGGCACGCGCAGCAGCGGGCGGACCATCGGCGCCACCATCAGCGCAATGAAGAAGGCCAGCGACAGCCGCGCCCGCGAAAAGACGAAGCGCTCGCCGATGCCTGGCATCAGCATGACCATGGTTCCGACCCGCGCGAAGACAAGCACGAAAACGGCGCTGATCTCGGGCAGGATCGCGATCTGCATCGGGCGCGGCAGGCCTCTTCGCCGATCGGTGCGTCGCACGCTGGGGCCATGGGCGACCATGGCCGGGCAAAGCTGCGGCAGGTTCATTCGCCCGTGGCGATTCGGACGGCGACCCGCCCCATATAGCCTGCGAGCGCGTCGCCCATGAACGGAAGAAACACCATCAGCGTCACGAAAACGGCGAGGATCTTCGGAACGTAGACGAGCGTCTGCTCCTGGATCTGCGTGAGGGCCTGCACCAGCGAGACAGCGAGGCCGACGATGAGGGCAACCGCCATCACCGGCCCACCGGCCTTGAGGAAGACGAAAATGCCGTCGCGCGCGACGTCGAGGATGGCTCCAGAGGTCATTGCTTCTCGTCCTGAAACGCGGCGGCCGTCAGACCGGCATCCGCATGATTTCTTCATAGGCCGCGATGATCTTGTCGCGCACGGCGACGAGCGTCTCGATTGCGGCCTCGCTTTCGGCGACGGCGGTCACGACGTCGACCACATCGGAGCGGCCGGCGGCGACATTGGCCGTCTGCGTGTCGCTCTTCTTGCCGGCGTCGGCGGTGGCTTCGAGCGCCTTGCTGATCAGCGACGAGAAATCCGGACCGTCGCCTGCGCCTGTCGCGCCGGCGAGCGGCTTGCGCATGAGATTGCCCGCGCCCATCCCCTGGATCGAGGCGTAGGCTCCCGCGGCGAAGCTGGGTGTGGCCATGGCTGGGGTTCCTGTTCCGGCCCGCGCGATCAGGTGCGCAGGATGTCGATGGTGCGCTGGATCATCCGGCGCGTGGAGGAAATCAGGTTGAGGTTGGCCTCGTAGCTGCGCTGGGCCTCGCGCATGTCCACGGTCTCGATCAGGGTATCGACATTGGGCATGCGGACATTGCCCGAGGCATCGGCGACCGGATTGCCCGGCTCGAATTTCGTGCGGAAGGCGCTCTGGTCGCGCTGGACGCGGCCGAGATTGACCAATTGCGCGTCGAGGTCGCGGTCGAAACGGCGCTGGAAGGTCGGGATCTTGCGGCGATAGGGGTCGGCTCCGGCCGTGGCCGGCCCGGAATCGGCGTTGGCCATATTCTCCGCGATCACCCGCATGCGACCGGACTGGGTGCGCAGGCCCGATGCCGCGACCGCGATGCTCTTCATCAAATCCATGATTGGCCTCCCGCCATAGCCGCGCCGGTCACCGGCCCTTGCCGATCGCGATCTTCATCAGGCCCAGCCCCTTGCTGTAGAGCGAGGCGGCGAGCTGGTAGTCCGACTGGTTCTGCGCGACCTTCATCATCTCGTCCTCGAGATTGACCGCGTTGCCGTTCGGCGTGATTTCGAAACGTTGGGCGCCCGTGCTGTCGAAGCCACCACGCTGGCCGGAGAGACCCATATGACTGGGGCTGGTCTGCGCCATCACGATGCCGGCCTGGCCGGGCGCGATCGCTGGCGCCTTCAAATCGTGCGGGCGAAAGCCCGGGCTGTCGGCATTGGCGACGTTCTCGGCCAGTAGCTTCTGACGCGATTGATGCCAGTGCATGCGCGTCTTCAGCGCCTGCATCAGGTTTCCACCGGTGCCCAAAGCAGTGTCGGCCATGGTCGCTCGTTCCGTTCCGGTCACCCTGGGGCCGGCCGTCGCCGAGGGGCGGCTGCGCGGCGAGGCTTTCGCTCACTGGGTAAATATTGCCGGGTGCAGGGTTAACGGCTGGTTAAAATCGGCCTGGCTGTGCGAAGCAGTTAACCACGCGTTCACCATGTTGCCCGATAAGAAAAGCGTTATGCTATAGCCAAGGCGTTGAACCTTGGGCGGAAACATCGGCCGCTCGAAGGCGTCGCCGTCGCTCATGAGGCAAACCTTGCAGACGTTGTTTGGCTTCGATCTTTCCACCGGGCAAAAGTGGATCATCGCTTTCGCCGTCATCCTGGCTCTGCTGGCGCTGCTCGGCTTGTTCGCGCGCCAGATCAAGGGTGGCCGTCTGAGAATGAGAGGGCAGGGCGGCGGTCGCGCTCGCCAGCCGCGTCTCGGCGTCGTCGACATCCACGATCTCGACCGCCAGCGTCAGCTCATTTTGATCCGGCGCGACAATGTCGAACACCTGATCATGATCGGCGGTGTCTCGGACATCGTGGTCGAAACCAATATTCTGCGCAGCGGCGGCCGTGCGGCGACGGCGCTTCCCACGGAGGTTCCGGCGACTGAGCGGCCGGGTGCCTTTGAGGCCCTGCCGCCGGCCGAGGCCGTGCGCCAAGACACACGCCAGGAGCAGCCCACACTGGAGCGGTTGCCGATCCGGTCGATCCCGGGGGGGGCGCCGTCGCGCCCCGCGCAACAGGGGGCGACGCAGGCTGAGGCTCCTGCCGCCGTTGCCGCTGCCGTCGTCCTGCCCAGCCTTGCGGCTGCCGCAACCCAGATGCCGGCGCCGGTGGTTCAGCCGCCGAGCTTCACGCGTGATTTTTCCCCGTCGCAGTCTGCCAGCGCCGTCGAACTCGACAGCATGGCGCAGCAATTGGAAGAGGCGCTGAAGCGGCCTCACTCGGCCGTCCGTCCGGCGAATGCGCCTGCCGAGCCGCCGCGGCTTCAGAGCGAGCCCAAGCCGCCAGTTGAGCCGGTGGTCGAGCCCCCCTTTATTGCGCCGGCGATGCCGACACCGACTCCTCCCGCGCCGCCCGAAACGGCAGGGCGGCCGATTCCGTTGCCGGCCGATGTCGAGGCCGAGCTCGAAATGGCCCTGGGCCTCAGGCCCGAGCGCGTGGTCCCCAAGGCGCCTGCCGTCACCGTCACGGCCAAACCTGCTCCTGTCGCGCCGCCGCCCGCGCCTCCCGTGCCGGAGCCTGTCATGGAGCGGGAACCCGTCAAGGCTGCCCCAGCCAAGAGCGAGCCTGCGGCCGTGGCCGAGCAGGCTCCTTCCGACGACATCGACGATTCCTTCCTCGAAGCTCCGACCAAGCCTGCCGAACCCGCGCCCGTACCGGAGCATAAGCACGAGGCGAGCACGGCGCCCGAGCCCAGGAAGCCGGCGAGCGAGCCGGAGCCCGCCTTCAAGCCTGAACCCAAGCCTGAACCCAAGCCTGACCCCAAGCCCGAGGCTGCGCCCGAGCCGAAGCCTGCCGCCATCGACCCGTTCTCCGTCGATGCGATCGAGGCGGAGTTTGCGCGCCTGCTCGGCCGCGATCCCAAGCCCAAATCCTGACGTCACACAGGCCCGCCTCGTAGCCTCTGCGAGGTGGGCCCGGGCACGATCAACAGGCACGATCAACAGGATTGTCCGTGCGCGCGGGCCTGACGCCCTGTCCCCGGTTGCCGCGTCGCGCTGGCCGGTTCTAGAGCAGGATGCGAAAAAGTGGGCACCGGTTTTTCGCATAGATCCTGCTCTAACTCTTTGATGAGAGACGGATTCAGATGTCAGATGGGATCACTTTGTGATTCCATCTGACATCATCCGGCTCTAGCGTTGGCCGGCCCGATCGACTGAGTCGGGCGTTGTTCCGGCCAGGGTGACCTTGACAAGAACCCTTGAGAGATCGCTGCGAGGCGGCCGCGCCCTATGGGGCGCATTCGCGCTCTTGCCGGTGCTGGTGGCTCCGGCCTGGGCGCAGACGCTTTCGCTCGACCTGGGGCAAGGCGGGGGTGTCGCCGAGCGCGCGCTCCAGCTCATCGCCGTCATCACGGTGCTGTCGCTCGCACCGTCGATCCTGGTCATGGTGACATCGTTCACGCGCATCGCCGTCGTGCTGTCGTTGCTGCGCTCGGCGCTCGGCACGCAGACCGCCCCGCCGAATGCCGTGATCATCGGGCTGGCGCTGTTCCTGACCGGCTTCGTGATGACGCCGACGCTGCGCGAGGCTTATCGCACGGCGATCGAACCGCTGGTCGCCGGCCAGATCCAGCCGCAGGAGGCCTATAATCGCGGGGTCGTGCCGTTCAAGGCGTTCATGCTCAAGAATGTACGCGAGAAGGATCTGGCGTTGTTCATGGAGATGTCGCGCGAGCCGGTTCCCGCGCGGCCCGAGGACGTCCAGATCCAGGTGCTGGTGCCGGCTTTCATGATCTCGGAACTGCGCCGGGCCTTCGAGATCGGCTTCCTGCTGTTTGTACCCTTCCTGATCATCGACCTGGTGGTGGCCTCGATCCTGATGTCGGTCGGCATGATGATGCTGCCGCCGGTGACGGTGGCGCTGCCGTTCAAGCTGATCTTCTTCGTGCTGGTCGACGGTTGGGGGCTCGTCGCGAGCTCGCTGGTCAAGAGCTATGGCGGGTCGGGATAGGGCTCAGCCTTGCTTGGGCGGCGGGGCCGCGCTTTCGGCAGCGCCGGTCTGGCCATCGGCCGGGGGCTGCTCAGGTCTGGGGCGCTGCCGCACGGCGGTGGAGTAGCCCGGGTAGCGGGCACGGTAGGCCGTCATGAAGTCGGTCAAGGTGTCGGAGCCCGCCGCCGCGCGCGCCATCTCGCGGATGTCGGAGGCCTTGGCGCGGCTGGCTCCGGTGACGAAGGCAAAGGTGCGCGCATCCGTGCTCTGCGCCATCTTGGCGGCGAACTTGCCCCGCAGCCGGTCCAGCGAGAGCGCTTCGTTCGACATGACATAGGAAATCGCGCTGCGCATCACGTCGGCGCGCTCGCTTTCGCTGAGAGGCGCAGTGCCGCGCCAGCTTTCGCCGAGCATGCGTTCATGCGCCTCGCCGGCCTCCCGCCAGCGCTTGCCGGTCCAGAAGATATCGGAGCGCAAACGGTCGACCTCCGGCCCACGCTCCGCTTCCAGCAAATCGAGCGCCTGGTCGGTGCGAGACAAATCGGACAATGCCTTGGCCTCGAGCAGCAGGCGGGCGCGCTTGACGTCGGCGGGCAGTTCGACCAGCCGCGTCATGTTGAGCGCGCGCAGCGCCTCGACCGGCTTGCCGTTCATCAGGCTAATCATGGCGAGCTTGGTGGCGACGGTGGAGCGCGCCGCGCCGGTCAGGCGCTTCTCGATCTGGTAGCGCAGGATTTCGCCAGCCTGATCCAGCAGGTCTAGCTCGACCAGCCTGTCGGCCAAGAGCCGGGTGATTTCGTCGCCGCGCCGGCCGATCGGCAGGAATTCCTTGAAATCGTAGAACAGGGCCAGCGCTTCGATGCGCGACAGCTGTTCGGTGCTGCGCCCGCTGAACAATTCGGCGAAGCGCTGGGCGGTCTCGTCATGCATGCGCCGCGTCAGCGGGTTGTCGGGGTAGTTCTCATTTGCCCGGCGCGCGACCATGAAGGCGTCGCGCCAGCGCTGTTGGTCGGCATAGAGCCGACCGAGTTCGGCCAGCGCCTCGATCTCCAGATCGCCGCCGCGCCAGATGATCGACACGGTCTCCAGGCGGGCGATGGCTTCGTCGGACGACATGTCCGGCCGCTTCTCGGCCTGCACGAGCTTGACCGCACGCAATTGCGCCTCGGCGGCGACAGGCCGGCTATGGGCGTCGAACAAGGGCTTGTAGCCGTTCAGCGCCGCTTCCGGCCGGCCGCCGACATCGTCGAGGATGGCGCGCAGGAGCGCGAGCTCCTCAGGGTCCACCAGGTCGCGCGGCAGATTCGAGAGTTTCTCGATCTCGCGCTCGGCGACGGTGAGGTCCTGCATCGCCAATGCCGCGCGGGCCTTCGCGAAGCGTAGTTCGGCCTGGAGCTCCGGTGGGTAGCGATCGAGGATCGCCTCCGCGCGGCGAAAGCCGATGAGCGCCTGGGCGTTGCGTCCAAGTCTCTGCTCCGGCAAAGCGCGCCAGAGCCCGGCTTCGACATCCTCCTTGATCGGGCCGGCATCGAAGGCTGTGATCGCCTCCTGATTGCGATGCATGCGCACCGCGATCAGCCCCTTCAGGAAGAGCGGCTCGCGCTGGTTCCGCATGGCCGGGTCGTCGGCCATCATTGCCGACAGGGGACCATTGGCTTCCGCCATCAGGCCATTGGCCGCGTAGAAGCGGGCCAAGGCGAGGCGCGCCTCGGATTTGCGGCCGCGCGAGGCGTCGGCGACGTCGCGCAGCAGCGCGCGCGTGCCGTCCCGCACGGTGTCGACGTGCAGCCTGTTCCATTGCTCGGGGTCGAGCAGGGGCGGCTGGGCGGCCGCGGTCTGGCTCGTGTCGCTCGGCGCATCGGCGGCTATGTCGAGCGTCACCGTCAAGCCACTGCCGCGGCTGATCTGGGCCTGGTCGGCCGCGGCGCGCACCACGAGATCGTCGGCGCGGGGCGCGACGGCAAGACCATGAGCGGTCTGGAGCAAGTCGAATTCGACGAACTGATAGGGCTTGGCCGTCATGCGCGTCGGACCGAACGCCGTGGCAACAGCCAGCGGCGTCCCGGACGGGCCCGGCTCGAGCCAGTGCACCCCCGTCATGCCAGACAGCGGCACGGCAATGATCGTCTGGCCGCGTTCGTCGATCGCACGGCGCGGGGCGATCGGGGTCGCCGTCTTCATCTGCTGCTCGCCGAGGCTCAGCGACCAGGTCGGCCCGTCATCGATCAGCCTTGTCAATTGCTGACTCGGCACTCGCAGACGCACCAGCGTGACCTTGCCCTCGCGGGTTACGGTCGCGTCTTCGACGAGTTGCGGCAGGATGGTCTTGAAATCGGCCGGGTTGATCGTGTCGCGCGTGTCGAAGACGAGCGTGACGATCCCGGCGTCGACGAAGGCGGCCGCGCCGGTCATGCGCGGGAAGCGGAAATCGATATGGCCGCCTTGTGCGGTGCCGGACGCCTCGATCTTCACCGGCTGGGGTGTCGGGTCGATGACCGGCGGGGCGACAGTCGCAGGAACGGTCGCGGGCTGGCGGTCGGGAGTGGCGGCGGAAGCCTCCGCCGCAGCCGGCAAGGAGGCGGGTGTCGGCGGGGCCTTCACCGCCGCATCCATTCCCTCTGGCAGGCTCGCCAATGTCGGCCCCGTGGTTTTGGTGGGGCGCAGAAGATCGACCGTCAGCCCGTCCTCGTCCTGGAAGTTCCTGACCTGCCAGTCCTTCGGAATCGAGAGTTCAAGCCGTGTCGCGGTCTCGTCGGTCTCCTGGGAGAGCAGCGCGACGCCGTCCGGCAAGGCGTGCTTGAGGGCTGCGGGCTCGACTGTCAGCGGCTGGTCGAGGGTCAGCTTCAGCGTGCCGTCCTCCAGCGCAGTCTTGAGACCGGTTCCAGGAGGGGCCTGGAAGATCAGGCGCTCCAGCGTCGGCAGCTTGGCGCCGCGCACGATCAAGGGCTTGTTCTGGGGCCGTGGCTGACGGGCAGCTTCCTTGACGCGGGCCTCGGCCTGCTTCAAGCGCTCCGCCATCTCGGCGATCACTTCTGGTGGTGGGCCGGGCAGCAATCCGGTCCATTTCTCGGGCAAGAGATCGATGAAGGCCTTGTCGCCGGCCTCGATCAGATTGGCGCGGAACGTCTTGGGCAGCGCGAAGCGCATGCCGCGTCCGTCGGGATCGAGCCGCGCCAGGGTGATGTATTCCGGCAGCTCTTTGGCGATCTTGTTGATGTCGATCTTCACCGGGGAGGCGAAGGCGACCACGAGCACGCCATTATTGACGCGGATGCGGGTCGGCGTCGGTTCGTCGAAGGTCAGGGCGAGGCGGCCGAAGCCCGGCGGCATCTCCTGGCCGCGCAAGGTGGCGTTGGCGGCGAGCGTGGGCTCGCACAGGCCCGCGCCGATGGCGAGCGCAGCCAACCCGATACCGAAGGCAAGGGAACGCGGGACACGCAAAACCGGAGCACTCACGCAACGCGACATGAACGGGCCGGAGCTGCCTGACCCGGCAGTCCGCCTGCTTTGGACGCTAGCCTGTCAAGGATAATGCCGGGTTAACGTGGCCTCGGCATAATATCCTTGTGAAACAGTCGTTTAGAAGGTTTGCCCGGATTGCGGGCTTGGGAAACAGGGAGCTGTCGAGGCTCGACCATGGCACGGCTCGAGCCACGCGATGATTTCGAGCGCGCACGCGATCTAGGTTTACCTGCCGGCTGCGCGCGCTGGCTTGGCGCTCGCAAAGCCAGAATCATGTGGTCCCGGCTAAAAAACGGGTGCAATTATCGAGAAATTAACCATACTTGCGAACCGGTCAGTAGGGCGTCGCGTTCTATCCGAAACAAGAGCTGGGTTGGAGGACGCGATGCTGATTTACGTCGGAATTTTCTATTTGTCGTGCTTTGCGGTCTTCCTGGAACTGGTCGATCGCGCTCCGGTCAAGGATTGACGTTCAGCAGACGCCAGGCTGCCCAGCCAAGAAATCCGATCCATGAAATCGTCGCGCTGACGAAAAGCAGCACTATCGTGACGTTCAGCAGCTTTTGAACAAGCGTTTTTGCTGGGGCCTGATCCGTTGGCAGTGCTCGATTTTCGTAGGCCGGCTCGCCGTCGCCTACGCCGGCAATCAGATTATCGCTCGCTGTAGTCTGCGAATTCATGAAGGCGGCCCTCTATTGCCCAACCATTCGTGAGAAAAACTACAATCCTCGGTTGCGTCAAGTCCGACCTTCTTTCTAAAGGAAGGGTGGCGGGTTCCGCGCGAATCTTCCCGTGGTTTTCAAGCGCGTGTGGGGCCGACCTAGGGCCGTGGTTTGGCCGATTCGTCTCGAGGGCTTCAGGAATTGGCGGTGCCACCTTGGACGCGGATGACATGGCCAGGCCACACCTTGGCGCCGTCATGCCCCCGGCCTGTGCCAATCTCGTTCCATGAGCCGATCTGGCCGCTGGCGACAAGCGTCATCGGGTCCGCGCTTGGTCTGACCGAAGGGCCATGGCGCGTTCTTAAGTCATTGTTGACCATGGTGTATGAGGACGCATGCCGCCTGCGGACGCTGCTCGCTGGTGCTGCGTCGGACTGGTGCGACTAGAACAAGTTCCGATCCGATTGGATCGTTCAATTACTCTAGATCTTTGTTTTAACGCGTTTTCTTCACGAGAGCCGGTATCTGCTTCGCTCGAAAACGCACTACCGGCGTGGAGCGGGCGCGATGGCCGGCAGTTCGTTGCCCGGTAGGGGCGTGAGCTCGGCCGTACTGCGCTCTGGCGCGCGCGCGCTGGTGGCGAGGGCCACCGTCAGCTTCTCGGCCCGGTCGGGCGCCATGGCGGCGAGCACGTCGGACATCTTGCGCGGGTTCATCTGCTGGACAACCGGCAGCAGCACGTCGAGGCCGAGGCGGTCGAAGACGCGCGCGGCGTCCTTCGGCTTCATCGTCTCGTACATGATCACGAGATTCTTGATTGCCTTGAGTTCGTCCTCGGCAGGCTTGCGCTTGGGGCCGTCGACCTTGTCTTCGAGCTGCTTCAGGTCGCCGACGCGGCCGTCGAGCTTCTTCTCGGCGGTGTCGAGCAGGCGCTCGCGCATCTCCAATTCACGAATCCGGGCATCGATCTCTTCGCGCCGCTCGCCGAGGCGTTCGAGAATGGCGCGCTCAGCTGGAGAGGTGACCTTGGTCGTGCCGTTGACGATGCCGGCCTTGTTGTTGGGGTTGGCGGCGCGCGCCGCATCGGCCTTGGCTTCCGCCTCGGCCTTCTCCTGCTCCTTCTTCGGGTCAGGCTTGTCGACTGAGCCGGTCGTCTCCGGGTCGCGCAGGGCGCCATCGGGTGCATGCGCCTGGGCGATGACCTTGGCGAGGCCCCAGACCTGGGGCTCCGGCTTTACTGGCTGGGTGCTGTCGGAGGAAAAGACGCTCGCGCTTGCCGGCACCTTTCCTGGATAGGGCTCCGCCGTCCAGGCAAGCAGCTTCAGCGCCAGGAGACCCATGGCGCCGAGAATCACTGCCGGAAAGAGGCGGGGCCTTTCGATCACGCGGCCTGGCCTTCCAGGCGTCGGGCGGCGCGAGTGCGGATGGCGGCCGCGGATTCGGCGGCGCTGGTCATGCGCGAAATCGGGGTGGGCTCGGGAGCTGACGGCTCTGGGATTTTCGGCGCGACCAGCGTGGCGGCGCTGACGATCTGCGAGATGCGCTCCATCACGGTCTGGCCGGCTTCGATCTGGGCGGCGAGGTCTGCGGCGTAGCGCTCGGCGGTGCGCAGGCGCTCGGCCAGGGTGCGGTCGCAGTCGCCCAGCGTCAGCTTCAACCCGGCGATGGCGCGCTCGGCGGTGTCGGTCGCCGAGATCAGCGCGCCGACGGTCTGGCGCATGGCTCCTTCGTCGGCCTTGAGCCGCTCGATGCGCTTGGCCAGCATGTAGCAGGTGATGATGGTCGCGACGAGGAGGCTTGCGACGAGGGCATCGGCGATGAGGGTGATCGTCATGGCTTGCTGAGTATCCGCGTCAGGAGGGGGAACCGAGATGGCTCGTGGCGCTGTCGAAGGCGGCGATCGTGGTCTTGGAGCGGCGCAGCGGGCTGACGACCTGAACGGCGATCTTGTCGTCGACGCGCCCGATCCGGCCCTCGCTGACGATGAAGTCGCCGCAGCGCAGTGCGACCGTCGAATCGGGCCTGGCGTCGAACATCAAAGTGTCGCCGATCTCGAGTTTCATCACCCGCTTCAGCGGCATCTGCGTCTCATGGAGCACGCAGGTCACGGCGATGTCGGTCTGCCAGACCTCGGTCGCCAGATGGTTTTCCCAGATCGCATCGCGCCCGAGCTTCTCACCCATGAAGCTTTCGAGCAGCAATTCGCGGATCGGCTCGATCGTGGCGTAAGGCAGCAGCAGATGCAGGCAGCCGCCCCGGCCTTCCATGTCGAATTTGAGCTCGACGCGGATGGCGGCGTTGGCGGGGCGGGAGATCGAGACGAAGCGCGGATTGGACTCGATGCGATCGACCGTGAATCGCACGGGCGAAAGCGGTTTGAAGGCGGCCTCGGCATCACTCAGGATCAGCGCGATGACGCGCTTGAGCATGTTGATCTCGATCGAGGTGAAGGGGCGGCCGTCGACGCGCGGCGCCGGCTGGCCGCGCTTGCCGCCGAACATCGTGTCGAGCACAGAATAGATCAGCGAGGACTCGATCGTGATCAGGCCGAAATTGTCCCACTCCTCGGCCTTGAACACTGAGAGCATGGCGGGCAGCGAGATCGAATTGATGTAGTCGCCAAAGCGCACCGAGCGGATGCTTTCCAGCGAGACCTCGACATTGTCGGTGAAGAAGTTGCGCAGGCTGGTCGAGAGCAGGCGGACGAGACGCTCGAAGATGATCTCGAGCATCGGTAGGCGTTCATAGGCGACCGAGCCGGAATCGACGATGGCCTGGATGCCGTTGCGGGCGTCCCGGTCGTCGCCGATGGAGAAACCGAGCATCGTGTCGATTTCTTCCTGCGACATCAGGCGGTCGGTGCCGCCATCCTGCTCACCTTCCTCCATCAGCATGTCGGGCATGGTCGCCCATTCGGCCGCCATCCCTTCCGGGCTGAGGGGCTCGTTCTTGGGCTTGCCGGCTGGATCGAGGTCGTCGTTGCTCATGTCTTCGTCGTCATCCCTGCTGGTGCGCGAAAGCCCGGAGGGCTCACTGCACCAGCAATTCCTTGAACAGCACCGCGTCGATCTTGGCCGGATAGACCGTGACGTTGACGCGCCGCAGCAATTCTTCCTTGAGGCGATACATGCCAGCCGAGCCTTCCAGATCGGCCGGGCGCAACTCGCGCATGAACACCTGGAAGGCGTCCTCGACGCGTGGCAGCAGCGGCTTGATCTCCTCGGAGACCTTGGCGTCGGCGATCTCGAGTACGACCTTGACCTTGATGATCGGCTGGCGGTCCTGCTGGCCGCCGGATGAGATGCCGATCATCATGTCCCTCATCTCGACGAAGCTCGCCGGCTTCTTGGCGGCCTTCGCATGCTCGGCCGCTGCGATCTGCTCCGGGGAGGGGTGCCTCAGGAAGAAGAACCAGCCGCCGCCGCCGAGCCCGGCGAGCAGCAGCACGCCGCCGAGGATCATGATCAGCTTCTTCTTGCCGGGCTTGGACGCTTCGCCGCCCTCGGCATTCTCTTCGTCGGTCTTTCCGGTCTTCTTCGACATCGCAGCACCGCCTCGGGCTGGGCGCGCGCGGCATCGGTGCCCTGCTCCCTGAGGTTACCCTGATCAATCACGGTTAACGTGTCGTTAAGGACGGCAAATCTTGCCGGGTCATTTCTGCCCGAAGCCCCGAATTTGCCGGGCCAAGCAAAGCCACGAAAATCAACGATATATATTAATAATCAGTAGGTTAGGTGATCTTAACCATGTTGGCACAGCGCTTGCGGCTGTGGTGCTGCGATGGCTGCGCTGGGGAGCGTCGAAGCGATCGCGGGACAATTCGGGAGACTATGCCGTGGAGAACGCGCTTCTCGTCGGCCTATCGCGTCAAATGGCTTTGGCGCGCGAGCTGGATGTCATCGCCAACAACCTGGCGAATACCGGCACGAACGGCTTCAAGTCGCGCTCGGCGCGCTTCAATGAATTCATCATGCCTGTCGCCAGCGCCGAGACCTTTCCGAGCGGTGACCGGAAGCTCTCCTATGTCATCGACAAGGGCACGCCGATCGACCTGTCGCAGGGAGCGCTGGAGCGCACCGGCAACCCCCTCGACGTGGCGCTGCGCGAGAACAACTACCTGGTGGTCCAGACGCCGAACGGCCAGCGCTACACCCGCGCGGGCTCGATGAGCCTGAACCAGCAGGGCGAGCTCGTGACGCAAGGCGGCTACCAGGTGCTGGGCGAGGGCGGTCCGATCCGTTTCGGCAACACCGAAAGCAATTTCAGCATCGCCGTCGATGGCACCATCTCCAGCGACCAGGGCGTCCGCGGCAAGCTCAGGCAGGTCCGCTTCGACAATCCGCGCGCGCTGAGCAGTGAGGGCAACAACCTGTTCGCCTCGGCGACGCCGCCGCTGCCGGCCGGACCGCAGGCCAGGCTCGAGCCTGGCGCGATCGAGGGCTCGAATGTGAAGGCCATCATCGAGATGACCCGTCTGATGGAGGTCCAGCGCTCCTATCAGGGCATCGCCAACATGATGACCAAGACCGATGAACTGCGCACCAAGGCGATTTCTCGCCTGGCCGATCAGCAAGCCTGAACCGGGGAAGGAGCAAGTCAATGCGCGCCCTGCAGACAGCCGCCACCGGCATGATGGCCCAGGAACTCAACGTCCAGGTCATCTCGAACAACATCGCCAACGTGCGCACCACTGGCTACAAGCGCCAGACCGTGCATTTCCAGGATCTTCTCTACGAGAACTTCCGGCGCGCCGGCTCGGCCACCTCCGATCAGAGCACGATGGTTCCGGCCGGCACCTTCGTCGGCTCCGGCGTCAAGACGACGTCGACCGGGCGCGTCATGAGCCAGGGCAACCTGTCGTCGACGGAAAAAGAGTACGACGTCGGCATCCGCGGCGAGGGCTTCTTCAAGATCCGCATGCCCGATGGCCGCACGACCTATACGCGCGACGGCTCCTTCGACCTCGACGCCCAGGGCCAGCTCGTGACCCGCGACGGCTACGTAGTCGAGCCTGGCATCACGGTTCCCAACAACGCAACCAGCGTCAGCATCAACGCGCAGGGCACGGTCGAAGTCCAGCTTCCCGGCCAGACCGCGCCGCAGACGCTGGGCCAGCTCCAGCTCACCCGCTTCATCAACAAGGTCGGTCTCGAATCGATCGGCGACAACCTGTTCGTCGAGACGGCGGCCTCGGGGCCGGCGATCGACGGCGCAGGCGGTGGCGAGGGCTTCGGCACGCTGCAGCAGAACTATCTCGAAGAAGGCAACGTCCAGGCTGTGACCGAGCTCACCACCCTGATCGCGGCTCAGCGCGCCTATGAGATGAACTCCAAGGTCATCACCGCCGCCGACCAGATGATGTCGGCGACGACGTCGATGTTCCGCGGTTAGGCCTGAGGATGCGTGCCATGATCCGCTTATCGACCCTCCTCGCCACTGTCGCGCTGGCTGGTACGGCATTCGCGGCCCAGCCCCATCCAGCCGCTCGCGCCGGGGCCGTCGCGGCTGTCGTCGCGCCGCCGCCGCAACAGCCGGCGGCTCCGGCGCCGATGCGCAAGCCCTTCCTGCGTCCGGAGCTCACGCTTACGAGCGAGCTCGTCAGCTTCGGCGATCTGCTCTCGGGATTGCCGAGCGAGGCTGCCGCGACCCCGGGTTTCCGGGCACCCGCACTCGGCGAGACCGGCACGATTCAGGTCAGCCGCATCATGGAGGCGGCGCGTGCCGCTGGCATCATTCGCGACGCCAGCGACATCGAGAGCCATGGCTTCGCACAGGTGATCGTGACCCGCGCGGCGCGGCGCCTGATGGCGTCCGATCTCGAGGCGGCGGTGAAGACAGGCCTCCAGGAGCGCTTCGGGGTCGATGCCCGGGCGCTGGCGCTAGCGATCGACGGCGGTGCACCGGCGATTGCGATCGAACCCGAATTGACCG
Organism: Allobosea sp. OK403; assembly: GCF_900113835.1. Classification (GTDB taxonomy): domain Bacteria; phylum Pseudomonadota; class Alphaproteobacteria; order Rhizobiales; family Beijerinckiaceae; genus Allobosea. The sequence continues at coordinate 70,302 of NZ_FOQV01000006.1, forward strand.
GCGACGTTACGGTGCTCGATCTCGGTTATGACGCCCGCTCGCGCCGTGTGCAGGCGAGGCTGATCGTGCCAGGCAGCGCGGCGATGCGCCTGAAGCCCATCCGCATCACGGGCCAGATGGTCGACACCATCGAGGTCGTGGTGCCGCGCCGTAACATCGCTCGCGGGGAAACGTTGAGCGTGGCCGATGTTATCGTCGAACGCCGCCCGCGCGACGGGCAGGCGACCGAACTCATCGGCGAGGCGAAGGCGGCCGTCGACAAGGTGGCGCGACGCGCGCTCGCTATCGGCATGCCGCTGCGCGTCGGCGACGTGCAGCGCGAGGAGATCGTCGGGAAGGGCGATCTCGTCACCATCGTCTACGAGGCGCCCGGCCTGCTCATCTCGATGCGCGGCAAGTCCGGCGAGGCCGGCGCGATGGGCGATGTCATCACCGTCACCAATCCCCAATCCAAGCGCGTGCTGCAGGGCACGGTCAGCGGGCCCGGGCGGGTTTCCGTCAAAAGCTCCGCCATCGGCCGTGTCGCCAGCGCACCCTGATCCAGACAGTTGCGGACCCTGATCATGACCACACGCATTCTCGTCAGACTCTCCGGGCTCCTTGCCCTCAGTGTCGCTCTCAGCGCCTGCGGCGCGGCCGACCGGCTCGCCAATGTCGGCCAAGCGCCGGCCCTCTCCGCGATCGAAGATCCAACGGCGGTGAAGGGCTACAAGCCCGTGCAGATGCCGATGCCGGCGGTGGAGCACGCCTCTTTCGCGCCGAACTCGCTCTGGCGCACCGGCTCGCGCGCCTTCTTCAAGGATCAGCGTGCTCGAGTGGTCGGCGATCTGGTGACGGTCAAGGTCAAGGTCACCGACAAGGCCCAACTCGACAACACGACCAAGCGCAGCCGCAAGAATGGCGAGGACGCGGGCGCCGACAACATCCTCGGCTACGAGAAGAGTCTGCCCAATGGCGCCACCGCCGGCTCGCTCCTGAAACTCGATTCGACCGCTTCGAGCGAGGGCGTGGGCTCGGTGCGTCGCGCCGAGACCCTGGCCACGAACGTTGCCGCCGTGGTCACGCAGGCCCTGCCCAACGGCAATCTGGTGGTCGAGGGCAAGCAGGAGATCCGGGTCAATTTCGAGGTGCGCGAGTTGATCGTCGCCGGCGTGATCCGGCCCGAGGACATCGAATCGGACAACACCATCGATTCGACCAAGATCGCCCAGGCCCGGATCGCTTATGGCGGGCGCGGCCAGCTCACCGATGTCCAGCAGCCGCGCTATGGCCAGCAGGTCATGGATATCCTGCTGCCCTTCTAGATCACGTCGCATTCGGGCGGAACCGCCCGAATGCGAAAAAACGTGATCGATTCTAAAAGTTTAGAGCATTGCTCATGCGAAAAACCGGTGCCCACTTTTTCGCGCAAGGCTCTAAAGGCATCGCGCAGATCTCACGAAGTTCCGGCCGGCGTGGAACGCTCCCCGCTTATTCCCGCGCTGGCCGGCCGGCGGTCTCTCCCGAGCCGCCGGCTCTTATCGCCAAGTGAGAGCGGGATGACGAGAAGCAGCTTCCCGCTTTTCCGTCATCCTGCTCTCGTCCCGGCCGCCCGCCACGCTCCCCAAGCTCACAAGGCTGGCGGCCAAAAAGAAGCCCCGCGCCTCCCGCGCGGGGCTTTTGCCCACGAAACAAAAAAGGCCCTCCGCGCGTTGCGGAAGGCCTCGGGCTGCGAAGCAGGCCTTAGAGGCTGTTCTGAACCATGGAGCCGATGTGATGAGGTCAAAACGACGGAGATGGGAGGAGCATTGCGCCGCCGATACGTCCGTATCGGCAAGCGATGCGGCGCTGCAGCTCCGCCGTTTTCACCTCACCCGCAGGGCGCGGCGCTTTTGTGCGACTGCTGTGTCGTTCTTCGTAGCAAACCGGAAGGTTTGCGTCCTCGAACTCCTCGCATTCGCGCAAAATCGCCAGCGTCAGATCGACCCCATGGTTCAGAACAGCCTCTAGCTTAGTCGTCGCGGAACACACGCTCATTGCGCTCGTGACGTTCCTGCGCTTCCAGCGAGAGCGTTGCGATCGGCCGGGCCTCGAGGCGCTTCAGAGAGATCGGTTCGCCGGTGTCTTCGCAATAGCCATACGAGCCCTCGTCAATGCGGGCGATGGCGGATTCGATCTTGGCGATCAGCTTGCGCTGGCGATCGCGGGCGCGCAGCTCGATGGCGCGGTCGGTTTCGGAGGAGGCGCGGTCGGCGATGTCGGGGTGGTTCTCGCTTTCGCTCTGCAGAGTGACGAGTGTTTCTTTTGCTTCCTTCAGAATCTCGTTCTTCCAGGACAGAAGCTTGCCGCGGAAATACTCGCGCTGCCGCTCGTTCATGAACGGCTCGCTATCGGTGGGTTTGTAGTCCGCTTCGAGAATGATTTGCTTCGACATAGGCGCACTCTCTGAGTTGGTCGTCTCGGCGCGCCCACCGACTCTGCCGTGGGAGGCCCGCCGATTTCGCGCCCTTATAGCGAGGGACATGGGCAGTAACAATCACCGCCGCGCGTCTTCAACCACTTCCGTCAACACATTGCCTCGACTGGGCGATAGAGCGCCGAAACGGGTGTTTCTGCCCCTGATTCTTGCCCTTGCTTCAAAGCGGTGCCGCCTGGGCGGGAGGCCGCCCGCCTCGGCAGATCCCGTTGAGACGGCTGCAGGGATGTGGATGGCCGTAGAATCAGTCTGGGCTCGTGATTCTTTCGCTGGCCCGAGACGCGGCCGGGAGCGCTGCGATGCCTTCAGAACTGGAAGTAGATGAATTCATAATTGGCATCGTCGCCGATCTTGAACAGGACGATGACGAAGAGGAGCGCCGCAATCACCGCGATCCAGCGCATCGGGGGCAGCCGGTGTACGAGCGTCCAGGCCGTCGGGCCGAGAATCGCGAAGGCGGCGGCCGGCAGCAGCGCGCGCCATTTGAAGCCCGTCCCCTTTGGAGCCAGGCCGATCAGCCCCTTATAGATCGCCAATGCCGCCTCAAAACTCGTGGCGCGGAAGAGCACCCAGCACAGCATGACGAAGATGAAGGTCAGGAGCCAGCCGAGCGGCTGGGGCATCGGCAGTTCGGCGCGCCGCCAAAGCAGCGCCACGATCAGGGCGAGCCCATGTGCGACGCCCCAGGCGACATAGGTGAACCCCGCACCGTGCCAGAGCCCTCCCAGCGCCATGGTCGCAAACAACGCCCAGATCTGGGTCGGGAGGCCATGCCGCGAACCGCCGAGCCAGATATAGAGATAATCGCGCAGGAAGCGCGACAGCGTCATGTGCCAGCGCCGCCAGAAATCCTGGATGCTCGTCGAACGATAGGGTGCCTCGAAATTCTGCGGCAGCACGATGCCGAAGAGCAGCGCCAGCCCGAGCGCCATGTCGGTGTAGCCGGAAAAGTCGAAATAGATCTGGAAGGTGAAGGCGAGCGTGCCTTGCCAGGCCTCCGCCATGCTGACGATTTTGCCGACGGCGGCGGCCGCGAAGACCGGGTTGGCGTATTCGGCCAGCGGGTCACCGAGCAGCACCTTCTTGGCGAGGCCGGCGGTCAGCAGCAGCAGGCCGCGCGCGATCCGCTCGGCCGCATCCGGCCGCTGATAGGGCCGCTCCTCGAACTGGTGCATGATCTCGCGCCAGCGCACCAGCGGCCCCGCCAGCACCTGCGGAAAGAAGGCGATATAGAGCGCGTAACGCACCAGATCGTAGCGCGGCGCCTCGCCGCGCCTGAGATCGGTCAGGTACATGACATGGTGGAAGGTGAAGAAGGAGATGCCGAGCGGCAGCGCGAGATCGAGCCGCGGCGTCGCAAGGCCTGACGTCGCAAGGCCTGGAATCATTCCGGCGAGATCGGCGAAGAAGTTGACGTATTTGAACAGCGCAAGCGCGGCGAGGTTCAAGACGATCGCCAGCGTGATCAGCGCACCCGCCTTGGTCTGCTGGAAGGCCTCGGCGATGAGCCAGTTCAGCCCGATCGAGAGCGCGAGCAACGGCACGAAGCGCCAGTCCCAATAGCCGTAGAAGGCGAAGGACAGCGCCACCAGCACAGGCAAGCGCCACTGCGGCGCGAAGCGCTCGGCGAGCCAATGCAGGCCAAGAGCGAGCGGCAGGAAGCCGAGCAGGAAAGCGAAGGAGTTGAAGAGCATCGAGCAAGGCGGGTCCGGGGCCGGCTGCCGCCTTAGACCATTGTCCCGCGCAAGTCATGTCGAGCGTGGGCTTTGCCAGGCCGATGCCCGCGTATCGCATGAGCGTTTAATCAATCGATTGATTAAATTGAAGTTCCGCGCTAGGTGAGTCAGATGAAAGTAGCCTCCGGCAACGACCAAAGCGCTCGCGAAGCGTTGATGCGCGCAGGGCTCGACCTGTTCGGGCGGCACGGCTTTGATGCGAGCTCAATCCGCCAGATCGCGCAGGCGGCCGGTGTCAACAGCGCCGGCATCGCCTATCATTTCGGTAGCAAGGACGGGTTGCGCCAGGCCTGCGCCGCGGCCATCGTCGCCACGATGAAGGAGCGGGTCTTCGGGGCCGCCGCGACCATGCCGCCGCTGGAAGGGCTCTCGCCGGAGGCGGCGGTGGAGTTTTTGGTTGCGGTTGTGAGCCGGGTTACGGCCTTCGCGGCACGCGCGCCGGAGAGCGAGGCCATCGCCCGCTTCGTCGTGCGCGAGATGATGGAGCCGACCTCGGCGTTCGAGACGCTCTATGAGGGGCTGGTCGGCCCGGTCCATGGCCGTCTCTGCACGCTCTGGGCTGTTGCGACCGGCCTCGAGGCCGAGGCGCAGGCGACCAAGCTCGCCGTCTTCGCGATGGTCGGGCAAGTGCTCTATTTCCGGCTGGCCCGGCCGGCCGTGATGCGGCGCATGGGCTGGAGCGACATCGGCGAGGCTGAGAGCGAGGCGATCGCCACCGTCATCCGCGCCAATGTCCGGGCCAGCATCGCTGCCATGTCGGAGGGACAGCCATGATCGCTGAATTCATCTGTTCTTTTGGCATCGCTGCCTCACTCGCCCTCTGCGGGCAGCCGACGACGCGCATCGCCGGCTATGTCGAGGGCGAATATGTTCGCCTCGGCCCGATCGATACCGCCCGGATCGAGAGCGTCGCGGTCAGGCGCGGCGAGCGTGTCGCACCCGGTGCGGTCGTCGCGGTGCTGCAGACCGATGATGCGCAAAATGCAGTCGCCGAGAGCGATGCCCGGCTGGTGCAGGCGAGGGCCCAACTTGCCAATCTGCTCAGCGGCCGGCGGCCGGAGGAGATCGCGGTGATCGAGGCGAGCGCGGCCTCTGCCAGGGCGCAGGAGCGCGAGGCCGACCGGGCGCTGGAGCGGCGGCAGGACCTTTTTCGCCGCGGCGTCTCGACCCAGGCCGATCTCGACCAGGCGCAGACGGCGCGCGACGTCGCGGCCGCAAATGTACGCCAGAGCGCAGCCAATCTCGCGGTTGCCCGGTTGCCGGCGCGCGAGGAGGAGATCAAGGCGGCGCAGAATCAGGTGACGCAGGCGCAGGCCGCTCTCGACCAGGCGAAATGGCGTCTGCTGCAGCGAAGGCTCGTTGCGCCGGCGGCCGGGATCGTCACCGATCTCGTGCGCTATCCTGGCGAACTCGCGGGGCCGGCGGCGCCGGTGCTGACCTTCCTGCCGGATGGGGCGATCAAGCTGATGGTCTACGTACCGGAGGCGCTGCTGTTCGGCACCCGTGTCGGGACGCAGCTCGATATCCGGTGCAGCGGCTGTCCGTCCGGTCTGTCCGCCACCGTATCCTATGTCGCGCAGGAGCCGGAATTCACGCCGCCGGTGATCTATTCGGCCGAGACCCGACAGAAGCTGGTCTATCTGGTCGAGGCCCGGCCGGAAGGCGCGCAGGCGGCGAAGCTTCAGCCGGGGCAGATCATCGATGTCGTGCTGCGAGGCCGACGGTGAACGTCATCGAGGTCAAGGGGCTGACCAAGCGCTTCGGCACCCGCACTGTCGTCGACAATGTCGATCTCACGGTTGCAACGGGCGAGATCGTTGGCTTCCTCGGCCCCAACGGCTCGGGCAAGACGACGACGATCCGGCTGATCTGCGGGCTGCTGACGCCGGATGCCGGCGAGGGCACGGTGCTCGGTCTCGATGTCAGGCGCGACAGCGCCGCGATCAAGCGCCAGGTCGGCTATATGACGCAGAAATTCTCCTTCTACGAGGATCTCACGATCGAGGAGAATCTGACCTTCGTCGCGCGGCTTTACGAGCTGAAGCCTGTGCACGATGCGGTGGCGCGGACGCTCGATGGCCTTGGCCTGACCTCGCGCAAGGACCAGCTCGCCGGCACGCTGTCTGGCGGCTGGAAGCAGCGACTGGCACTCGCCGCCTGCATCATGCACCAGCCGAAACTGCTCCTGCTCGACGAGCCGACGGCCGGCGTCGATCCCAAGGCGCGACGCGAATTCTGGGACGAGATTCATCGCCTCGCGGGGGATGGGCTCACCGTGCTGGTTTCGACCCATTACATGGATGAGGCCGAGCGCTGCCACCGTATCGGCTACATCGCCTATGGCCGCATGCTGGCGACCGGGACGGTCGAGGACGTGGTGCGCGGCTCCGGTCTCGTCACCTATATCGTCCATGGCGCGCTGAAGCCTGAGCAGATGCGGGCTCTCTCAGTGGCCGATGGCGTCGAGCAGATTGCTCCCTTCGGTGCCAGCCTGCATGTCGTTGGCACCGATCGGAGCAAGCTGGAGGCGGCGCTGGCGCCGCTTAAGGGCGACGCGGGCATCGGGGTCGAACCGGGCGAGACCAGCCTCGAGGACGTCTTCATCAAGTTCATGACCGGCGCGCAGGAGCGGGCGGCATGATCGCGCTATTCTCGCCCAGCCGGCTTGGCGCCGTGCTCGCCAAGGAGTTCGTGCAGATGCGGCGCGACCGCATCACCTTCGCGATGATGCTCGCGGTGCCGATCGTGCAGTTGCTCCTGTTCGGCTACGCCATCAATAACGACCCCAAGGGCTTACCGGCGGCGGTGCTGGCACTCGGCCAGGACCGCTACACCCGTTCGGTCGTCGCCGCACTGCAGGTCTCGGGCTATTACCGGTTCGGCCGGCAGCCGGAGAGCGCGGCCGAGGCCGAAAGCCTGATGGCGCGCGGCGCGATCTCCTTCCTCGTCACCATTCCCAGCGATTTCGGCGCCCGGGTCGAGCGTGGCGACGAGCCGCGTATCCTGGTCGAGGCCGACGCGACCGATCCAGCGGCGTCGAGCGGCGCAGTCTCAGCCCTGCAGACCATCGCCGGCCGGGCCCTGACCCGAGCCCTCGGCAATGAGGCGGCGGTGCGCGAGCAGAGCCAGAGCGCGCTCTCCTTCATCGTGCATCGGCGCTACAACCCCGAAGGCATCACCCAGTACAACATCGTCCCCGGTCTGCTCGGCGTCATCCTGCAGATGACGATGGTGATGATGACCTCGATGGCGCTCACCCGCGAGATCGAGCGCGGCACCATGGAGAACCTGCTGGCTATGCCGGCGACGCCGACCGAGATCATGCTCGGCAAGGTCTTGCCTTATCTCGCCGTCGGCAGCGTCCAGGTGGTGGTCGTGCTCAGCGCCGCGAAACTGCTGTTCGGCGTGCCGTTTCTGGGAAGCCTGCCGCTGCTGCTCACTTGTGTGTTGATTTTCGTGCTGGCGCTCGTCCTGCTCGGCTACACGATCTCGACCATGGCGCGGACGCAGTTGCAGGCGATGCAGCTGACCTTTTTCTTCTTCCTGCCATCGCTGCTGCTCTCAGGCTTCATGTTTCCGTTCGCCGGCATGCCGGGCTGGGCTCAGGCGATTGGCGAGCTGTTCCCGCTGACGCATTTCCTGCGGGTCATCCGGGCGATCATGCTGAAGGGCGCGGGCCTCGACGATGTCGGCGTCGAGGTGTTCTGGCTCTCCGTTTTCGTGCCCGCCTATGCCGGACTCGCGCTGATGAGATTCAGGAGCACGCTGGATTGAGGCAGGTGAGAGACAGGCATGGCGCCGTATCACTTGCAAAAGAATAGTAACTGCTTTAGCTCGGGCGCACCATGCAACCGAAGCTCGTTCCGCTTGCCGAATGCCCCTGCGCCCGCACGGTCGAGACCGTCGGGGAATGGTGGAGCATCCTGATCCTGCGCGACGCCTTGCAGGGTTTCACGCGCTTCGACGAATTCCAGCGCAGCCTCGGCATCGCGCCGAACATGCTGGCGCGGCGGCTCAAGCATCTGACCGAGAGCGGGCTGTTCGAGCGGCGGCTCTATCAGCTGCGGCCGCAGCGCTACGAATACGTGCTGACCGCGAAGGGCAGGGACTTCTTCCCCGTGATCGTCGCGATGGTCGCGTTCGGCAATCGGCAGCTGGCGCCCGAAGGCGCGGCGCTGGTGCTGGCCGAGCGCGAGACCGCACGACCGATCGAAGCGGTCATGCTCGATGCCGCGAGCCTGCGTCCGATCACGCCTGAGACTGTCTCCGTGGTTGCCGGCCCGCAGGCGAGCCCTGGCATGCGCCAGCGCCTGGCCACCATCGCGACGATGCGCGCGGCCGTGCCTTCCCAAAACGAATAGGACATTCAAATGCGTCGTGTCGTCGTAACCGGTATGGGCGTGGTCTCGCCCCTTGGCTGCGGAACCGAGCTGGCCTGGCAGCGCCTGCTTGCCGGCCGCTCCGGGCTGCGTCGTCTGCCGGATTCGATCGTCGAGAGTTTGCCGGCCAAGGTCGCCGGCGCCGTGCCATCGCAGGAGGAGGACAGCGAGGGCGGTTTCGATCCCGACGGTGCGATCGCGCCAAAGGACCAGCGCAAGATGGACCGCTTCATTCAGTTCGCGCTGGTCGCGGCGAAGGAGGCGCTGATCCAGGCGAATTGGCGCCCAGCGAGCGAAGCCGAGCAGGAGCGCACCGCGACGGTGATTGCCTCGGGCATTGGCGGCTTCCCCGCGATCGCCGAGGCCGTGCGCATCACAGATGCTCGCGGTGTGCGCCGGCTCTCGCCCTTCACGATTCCGTCCTTCCTGGTCAATCTCGCCGCTGGCCATGTCTCGATCGACCATGGCTTCAAGGGGCCGATCGGCGCGCCGGTAACCGCTTGCGCGGCGGGCGTTCAGGCAATCGGCGATGCGGCGCGACTGATCCGCTCCGGCGAGGCCGATATTGCACTCTGTGGCGGCAGCGAGGCCTGCATCGATCTCGTCGCGCTCGGTGGTTTTGCGGCGGCGCGTGCGCTCTCGACGGGCTTCAGCGAAGAACCCGAGAAGGCCTCGCGCCCGTTCGACCGTGACCGCGACGGCTTCGTTATGGGCGAGGGCGCCGGTCTTCTGGTGATCGAGGCGCTGGAGCATGCGCAGGCACGAGGCGCCAAGATCCTGGCCGAGATCACCGGCTATGGCACCAGCGCCGACGCCTACCACATCACCTCCGGACCCGAGGATGGTTCAGGTGCGCGCCGCGCCATGGAGATTGCGCTGAAACAGGCCGGGCTTCGGCCCGGCGACGTCCAGCACCTCAACGCCCATTCGACCTCGACGCAAGTCGGTGACCGCGGCGAACTGGCAGCGATCAAGGCTGTCTTCGGCACCAAGAAGAGCATTGCGATCAGCGCAACGAAATCGGCGACGGGCCATCTGCTCGGCGCAGCTGGCGGGCTGGAAGCGATCTTCACGGTGCTGGCTTTGCGCGACCAGATCGCGCCGCCGACACTCAACCTGGAGCACCCGGACGAGATGGCGGAAGGTCTGGATATTGTGGCCAGGCATGCGAGACCGCTTGCAATGGAGCATGCGATCTCGAACGGATTTGGGTTCGGCGGGGTGAATGCGAGCGTTCTGTTCCGGCGCTGGGAATAAGACCGCGCCGTTACAGCGGAATATTGTCGTGCTTGCGCCAGGGCCGCTCGACGCTCTTGGTGCGCAGCATTGCGAGTGCGCGGGCGATGCGCCGGCGCGTCCCATGCGGCAGGATGACCTCGTCGATATAGCCGCGTTCGGCCGCCACGAAGGGCGACATGAAGCGCTCTTCATATTCCTTGGTCTGGCGCGCGATCGTCTCGGCATCGCCGCCGCGGAAGATGATCTCGACGGCACCCTTGGCGCCCATCACCGCGATCTGCGCGGTCGGCCAAGCATAGTTCACATCGGCGCCAATATGCTTTGACGCCATCACGTCATAGGCGCCGCCAAAGGCCTTGCGGGTGATGACCGTGACCAGCGGCACGGTGCACTCGCTATAGGCGTAGAGCAGCTTTGCGCCATGCTTGATCAGCCCGCCATATTCCTGCGCCGTGCCCGGCAGGAAGCCCGGCACGTCGACCAGCGTCACGATCGGGATTTCGAACGCGTCGCAATAGCGCACGAAGCGCGCGGCCTTCCGTGAAGCGTCGGAATCGAGCACACCGGCCAACACCATGGGCTGGTTGGCGACGACGCCGACGGTGCGGCCCTCGATGCGGCCGAAACCGGTGACGATGTTGCCGGCATAGGCCGCCTGGATCTCGAAGAAATCGCCCTCGTCGAGCGTCTTCAGGATCAGTTCCTTGATGTCGTAGGGCTTGTTGGGATTGTCCGGCACCAGCGTGTCCAAGCTCATATCGACGCGGTCCGGCACGTCGAAGGAGGGCCATTCCGGCACGCCTGCGGTGTTGTTGGCGGGCAGGAAGTCGATCAGCCGGCGCACCTGCAGCAGCGCCTCGACATCGTTCTCGAAGGAGCCGTCGGCGACCGAGGATTTCGTGGTGTGGACTTTCGCGCCGCCGAGCTCCTCGGAGGTCACGGTCTCGTTGGTGACGGTCTTCACCACCTCGGGGCCAGTGACGAACATGTAGCTGGTGTCGCGGACCATGAAGATGAAGTCGGTCATCGCCGGCGAATAGACGTCGCCGCCGGCGCAGGGGCCCATGATCACCGAGATTTGCGGGATCACGCCCGAGGCCGCGACATTGCGCTTGAAGACCTCGCCATAGCCGCCGAGCGCCGCCACGCCCTCCTGGATGCGGGCGCCGCCGGCATCGAACAGGCCGACGATCGGCGCGCGCATCTTCAGCGCCATGTCCTGGATTTTTGTGATCTTCTGGGCGTGGGTCTCGGAGAGCGAGCCGCCGAAGACGGTGAAGTCCTTGGAGAAGACGAAGACGGTGCGGCCATTGACCGTGCCCCAGCCGGTGACGACGCCGTCGCCGGGGATCTTCTCGCCCTTCTCCATGCCGAAATCGACGCAGCGATGCTGCACGAACATGTCGAACTCCTCGAAGGAGTCACGATCGAGCAGGAGTTCGATGCGTTCGCGGGCGGTCAGCTTGCCACGCTTGTGCTGCGCTTCGATCCGGCGCTCGCCGCCGCCCTTGCGCGCGCCGTCGCGACGGTCTTCGAGCTGTTCGAGAATGTCTTTCATGGAGCCCCCGCGAGCCGAGCCAAGTTCCTATCCGGCTTAAGGGGGGAAGGCCGGACTGTCCATCGGGGGCGCCTGCCGCTTTGGTGCAAGGCCGGGTACGACCGGGCTCTCAGCCTTGCATCAGCAACAGCGCCGCCGCGTCGAATTCCTTGCGGCGGATGACGCGGCGTTCAGCTGCGTCTTCGTCCTGGCCCCAGATCGCGATCTGATAGTCCTCGTCGAGATGGGCGGCGTTCCAGACCGCATCTGGATCAAGCTGTCCGTCGGCGAGCGCCAGCATCAAGATGGTCGAGCCGGTCAGCGTCATGACGTTGTGCGCGCCCGCGAGCGCGAGCGGCGCCGGGATCGCGGTGACGCGGGCAGCAACGGCCTCCAGTGTGCCAGCGGGCTGGGCAGCGAACGTCACGCCTTCGGCCAGCACGAAACGGGCCCCGATCGCGGTTTCGATCCCGGCGATGATCGGATTCCAGGTCGCGTCCTGGCGCTCGACCAGCGTGTCGGGCTCGGCCGCGCGGTAGCAGAGCGCGTCGCTGCCGGCATAGCGCACGATCTCGGCGCGCACGGCCTCCTGCTGGTCGATGACGCCGTCGAGTGCCGAATTGACCAATCGCGTCAGCGGCATGCGAGCGGGGTCGATCTTCTCTAGCTGCGCCTGCCATTCGGCGGCCAGTGCCTCGGCGGCGGGGCGGGAGGTGACTGCTAGCGGGTTGCGCGCCGGGGTACGCGCTGTCTTGCCGTCGAGAGCGACATGGAACAGCCCATCGCGCTCCAGCACGGCGGCCTGCTCATAGAAGCGGCGAGGCAGGGCGTTGCGCATCGCGCTCTGCGCGGCGGCAACGGGATCGGGCTGGCTTGCGCCGGGCGCGCCGAAACGCGCAAGGAAGGCATCTGTCGACATGACAGCCCCATAGAGCAGGATGCGAAAAAGTGGAAACCGGTTTTTCGCATTGATCCTGCTCTCACTCTTAGATGAGAGACGGATTCAGATGTCATCTGGGATCACCTGGTGATCCCAGATGACATCATCCGGCTCTCGAGCAGGATGCGAAAAAGTGGAAACCGGTTTTTCGCATTGATCCTGCTCTCACTCTTAGACGAGAGCGCATTTCCTGGGCTGCGAAAATCGCTCTTCGCGACGTTTCTCAGGCCTCGCGGATGCGCTCCAGGAACTGTGCGACCTCGAGGTCGAGATCGGCGGATTGCCGGTCCAGCCTGTCGGCCGATTCGGCGACGAAGGCAGCGGCGGCGCCGGTCTCGGTGGCGATGCGGCTGACGATTTCGATATTGCCGGAGGCCGACACGGTTTCCTTGGCCGCGACCTGGATGTTGCTGGCGATCCCGGCGGTCGCGGCGCTCTGCTGTTCCACTACGGTCGCGACGGCGGCCGAGACCTCGTTCAGCGAGCCGATCGTCGTGTTCATGGCGTCGATGGCGCGGATGGCGTCCTCGCTTGAGCTGCGGATCGCTTCGATCTGGCCCTGGATCTTTTCTGTCGCCCGCGAAGTCTGGTTCGCGAGCGTCTTGATCTCCTGCGCGACGACCGTGAAACCACCGCCGGACCGACCGAAACGCGCGGCTTCGATCGCGGCGTTGAGCGCGAGCAGATTGGTGTGCTCCGCGATCGTCGAGATCATGCCGACGATGTTGCCGACATCCTCCGCCTTGGTCGAGAGATGGTTGACCGTGGCGAGCACGGTCTTGGCCTTGGAAGTCGTCGCGCCGACGATGCGCGTGGTCTCGCCGACCTGCTTGTCGATTTCGCCGAAGGAGGTCGCGAGCTCGGAGGTGGCGTTGGTGATGGCGACGACATTCGACGAGGTGTGGTGCGAGGACAGAAAGGCGGCGCCTGCCCGTTCTGCCACCTCGGAAGCTCCGGCCTGCATCTGTTGCGAAGCTGTGCGCAGGGTCCTGACCGAGGCGATCACGTCCTTGGCGATGCCGGCGATTTTGTGCTCGAAATCCTCGGCGACCTCATAGAGCATCGTCTTGCGCTCCTGGGCGGCCTTCTGGGTCATGGCGGCGGCCTCATGGCGTGCGTCCTCGGCCGCGCGCCTGGCTGCGGTCGCCTCCTGCTTTTCGGCCTCCGAGGTCTCCAGGGCGGCCCTGAGGGAGGAGACGGTCCAGCTCAGAGCCAGCGCCTGCACGATGACGATGACGGCGTGCAGCAGGACGCGGTCGAAACTATTGCCATTGGGAAAGACCCCGAGCGGATAGACGACGCTCAGCACGGCATGATGCGCCGCGACAGCAAGCGAGGCGGGGACGAAAATCCGCCAGTCGAGCCAGCCCGCGAGCACCGCCAATATGGCGAAGAAATACATGTGCATGTCGGACTGATAGGGATGTCCCGAGAAGGTGTAGACCAGCAGCATGACCTGGCCGAGCGACGTGATCGAGCTGACCTGCCGGGTTATCCAGCTGGTGCCGCAAGCCCACCAGACCAGGGTGGTGAACGCCGCAAGCGCGATGCCCGCAGCCACGATCTGATCGGGATTGTTGGCTCGTCCCAACCTGCTCGCAAGCGCCAGCAGCACCGCGTTGCTCCAGAGCACGGCGATGATCACATAGGCGAAACGCGCCCTGAACCGCTCGACATCCGTCATGTCCGGGCCTGCCAGGCCTCACTCGCGCACAGGCGCGCCAGTTCACCGTCGATCACCAGCCAGGCGCCAGATTGGTAGAGCTGGGCAGCGTAGTCGGGCCGGTCGCCGAGGCTGATGACGAGAGCAGGCGTAGCGCCGAACTGCAGCAGGTTGCCGCCGGCCTGGGCGACGGCGCCTGCGACCTGCGCGGCCGATGTTCCCGCCCGGAAATAGGCCGCGACCGGGCGGCCCGGTACGGGCCAGGCGGCGGTGAGAAAGACTCCGATCGCCATGACGAGGCTGAAGACGGCGCCGAAGGCGATCTCACGCATACCACAGCCTTTCCCGACGGTTGCATGGCACTGCCGTGAGGCGATCCCCCAGGCAGTAGGACTGCAACCAGTGATTGAACTGTGTGGTTCTCGGACTTTCTAAGACGTAAATCCGCCGCGCGCATATGAAAATAAATACGCTCCTTTGGGCGCGTGAGGCTGATCACCGCGCCGCCGGTCAGGCGCGCTGGAAAAGCTCGATCACATTACCAGAGGGATCCTCGCACAGGATCTGGCGGCCGCCTGGACCCTCGACGATGGCGTTGCGGAACTGCACACCCTGGGCGCCCAGTCCTTCGACCAGGGCTGGCAGGTCACTGACCTCCAGGACGAAGCGATTCCAGCCGCCTGGCTCCGGCTTGCGACCATCCGGCATCGGTCTGGAGGCGGATGCGAGTGGACCGGCAAGCCACAAGGTCAGGCCCTCGCTCTCCAGGATCGCCATGGCCGGGCCGAACTGCTGCTTCAGTACGAAGGACAGCTTGTCCCTGTAGAACGCGACGGCTTCATCCACATCGTTCACAAGGTATCTGACGCTGGCCATTGGTATCTCCTCGAGGCTGCAGGCGTGCTGCTTGGGCTATCGGCTCCCGAACAGGTCGCGCCAGGCCGGCTTCGCGCCGGGAAAGGGCAGGGCGGTCGCGGCATGGACGCCGCGCGCGACGGCGCGCGCCAGCACGTCGGCAGCTGCGGCGCAAAGCTCGGTCAGCGCAAAGGCGTCGGACGGAGCGCCGGCATGGCCGGTGGCCGCTGCGAAGACGATATCGCCGTCGAGCGCGCCATGGGCTGGCCTCAGGGCGCGGGCAAGGCCGTCATGGGCTGCGAGCGCCAGCCGCTTGGCCTGGGCCTTGGTCAAGGCGGCGTCGGTCGCGACCAGTGCTATCGTGGTGTTCTGGCCGGGGCCACCCTTGAACCGGATCGTGCTGTCGGCGGGGGTGATCGCGGCGGGCCAGCCGAGCCCGCCGAACTCATCATCTTGTTCATAGGGCGCGGCCCAGAAATGCGGGCCCTTGCCGATCGTCGCCGTGCCGACTGCATTGACGGCAACCAGCGCCCCGACGATCTGCCCCGTCGCCGTCTGTGCGCTGGCGGAACCGAGGCCGCCCTTGAGATTGACGGTGCTGGCGCCATAACCCGCGCCCACGGTGCCGAGGGTGAAATCACCTGCCGAGGCATCGAGCGCGGCGCGGCCGAGCGCGCGGTAGGGCGGCTCGCTTGCGCCATCCCTGGCCCAGGGCTTCTCGCCGCCATTGAGCAGATCGAACAGGATCGCTTGCGGCACGAGCGGCACGCGCAGGCTGCCGATTTGAAAGCCGCGCTGCTTTGCGGCGAGCCCTGCCATCACGCCATCGGCTGCAGCCAGCCCCCAGGCCGAGCCGCCCGAGAGCACGATCGCGTCGATATGCTCCACCGTCATCTCTGGCTCCAGCAGCGCAGTGTCGCGCGTGCCGGGCGCGCCGCCGAGTACGGCGATCGAGGCTATGCAGGGGCGCTCGAACAGGGCGACCGTGACGCCGGTCGCCGCTCGAGGGTCCTGCGCATTGCCGACGAGGACGCCGCGGACATCGGTGATGAGATTGCGCATCAAGGTCAGACTTTAAGCCGGAGGCATTGTTCAATCCAATTGGGCAGAAATTCATCTATGTCGTTGTTTTAACGCATTTTTATCAGGAAAGCCGGTGTCCATTTCGCCTGAAAACGCTTTCGTCGGAGAACGGGACTTCCGTGCCGAGCCTGCCCACATTACGATCTTTTCATGCTTGCGCCATCGCCGGGTCACGCCCGCGGCCTCACCTTGCGACCATAGTGAACCGGCTTCGAGACCCGCTCAGCGACCCGATATTCGTTTCGTGCCAGATATTCGTTTCGTGTCATGGGAGATCAAGATGAAACGCATTGCCCTGATCGCAGCTTCGGCCGCTGCCGCCATCACGGCCTCGCTTGCGCTGGCCCAGCCGCAGCCGTTACCGCCGGCCGGAGGTTCCGACCGCGATCGTCCGCAGCAGGAGCGTAGCGATTCGCGTGACGACCGGCGCGGCGAATCCCGCGAGCAGCGGGCCGAGCGCATGCAGGCTCGCCTGACCGAGCGCCTGACCAAGCTGCGCACTGACATGAAACTCAAGCCCGAGCAGGTGCCGCTGTTCGATGCCGTCGAGAACGTCATCAAGAAGGGCGCCGAGAAGCGCCGCGAGGGCTGGGCGGCGATGCGTGAGCAGCGCGAGACCTTCCGCCATGCCGATATCATGGAGCGCCTCGACATGATGTCCGGCCGTCAGGCCGAGCGCGCTACGCGGACCAAGGAACTCGCCGACGCCGTCCGCCCGCTCTGGACGACGCTCAGCGACGAGCAGAAGACGGTGGTTCGCCGTGCCGTGCGTGAATCGATGGCCGAGGGGCGCGGCATGATGCAGCGCATGCGCGAGCGTTTCGAGGAGCGCCGCGGTGGTAGCCGTGACGATGATGATCGTGGCCCGCGCCGTTGGCGGGACGATTGGCGCGAGCGTCGCGGCTGACCGGATTTCAGCACCAATGCATCGAGGGCGGCTCTCCGGAGCCGCCCTTTTTCATAGGCTCAAATAGGCGCCTGTCAGGTGCCCGCGGCGTCCGAGACGCACTTCTTGGTGAAACTGGCCTTGGCCGCGCCGGCGAGCTTCTTGTCCGCCGCCTGCTTGTCGCAAGCCGCGCCGGCATCCTTCTCGCATTTCGTCAGGAAGCTGGTCTTGGCGGCGCCGTTGAGTTTCTTGTCTCCGGCCTGGACCGCGCAGCTTTGCGCCTGGGCAAGGCTGGAGAGGCAGGTCAAGGCGAGGGCAGCGAGCAGCGTCTTCATCATAGTCATCCTTTCCCGAATCAGGGCCGGCAAGGCCTGGTAAAATTATGCGGTACTGTCAGCGGAGGGGAAGGCGAACATCGCTGACAACAGGTAAAATCGACGGACCTGCGATTCACCATACTTGTTTAAGTTGAATTCATCGCTTTGCATTTACGTTTCGGCAGTAAATCCACTGCGAGGAGGTGACCATGAGGGCGACATGGTTGACATGGGGAATGCGGAGCTTCATCGGCTCGGTCTTCGTTTTGTGCCTCTTGGGGCCTTATGCGATCTCGATCCTGATCGGCTGCCTCTGCGTCGGCTGCTATTGCTTTCGCGACGAGGCCGGCTCGCATCTGTGAGCCCGCCTGAGCGCTGCGCGGCCCTGGACCGGGGCGGTGCATGGTATTGCGCGGCCAGGGCGGTCCATCCAATGTATCGCTAGATCACGTCGCATTCGGACGTTTCCGTTCGAATGCGACGTGATCTGTTCCAAGAGTTGAGAGCATTGCTCTTGCGAAAAACCCGTACCCACTTTTTCGCGCAATGCTCTAGGCCGGCTTTTGCGAAGGTGGTGCGATGCGCGCTCTGCTTCGTTCGATGCTGCTGATGCTTGCGATCCCGCTCTGGCCTGCGGCAGTGCGGGCGGGCGGGGCGCAGCCGGTCTTTGCTGCTGATTTCGAGACATCCTGCATCTCCGGCCAGGATTGGCGGATCTCCTCGCAGCTCGACAGCGCCGTGCATTCCAGCCGGATCCGCTGTGTCGAGACGGCTGGTGGCCAGCATGCGCTGGGCATCACGGTCAAGCCGGGGGACGGTTATGATCCCAATCCCGGTTCGATCCCGACCGAGCGGGCCGAGGTCCAGCTTCGCCATGAAGTCGTGCGTTTCGACGCCGCGACCTGGTACAGCTTCAGCTTCCGGATCGATGGCGACTGGCTGTCGCGCCGGAACCGGACGGTCATCCAGCAGATCAAGCAGAACATCGATCCGCGTTACGAGAAGGGCAGGGGCGGCGAGGAGATCTGCGACGCGGCCAATCCGCTCTTCAAGATCGAGGTCGATTCTGATGGAACGACACCGGTCTTCCGGGCCAAGGTCGCCGGTACGCAAGGCTGCGGCGACAGCGTCGGCCAGCAACGCTTCTGTGGCGACTGGCCGGTCGAGACGGGGCGCTGGCATCGTGTCAATGTGCTGATCAGGCCGGGCCGGGCGGAGGGCGACAGCCTGCTGCGGCTCTGGTTCGACGGGCGCGCCTGCCCGGTCTATCGCGGCCTTCTCGGCTATCCGCGCTATGGCGCGACGCGGCAGGGCACGCCGGTGATCGATACGCAGCCGCGCTTCGGCATTTATCGGGATGCGCTGCCCGAGACAGCCCAGACGATCCTGTTCGACGACATCCTGTTCTGGGACGAGAGCCCGGCCGGGCATCCCGCCTGGGCCGGTATTGACCCGGCGCTCAAGCGATAAGCTGGATGGCTGGCGCTACTACATGGGCGTTCGGGCCTGCTTCAGTGGAACGGCGCTCGCCATCACCGAAGGAGATGAATGGCGCTGATGAAAAGAGCGATCCAGAAAGCTCCGCCAATCAAAACAGCGATGCCGCTATTGAGAACGAGCTGAGGCCCCTCTCGCCAATAAAATGCGAACGGCTTCTTGGTCTCGCGGTAGCCGGCAACGGTCAGTCTGCCAAACGTAAGGCCTCGCACAAGAGCCTTGCCGGTGAGGAAGCAGGCAATTTCCGCGATGACGAACCAAAGGAAACGGAGCGTCTGCCCAACGATTGCGTCTAGCAAGATCGACGCTCCAGTTGAGCTGCTGCTGGCACTCGTACCGTAGACGCCCACGAGTCTTCCCGGCTAGTCCAGTACCGGCCTGCCTCCGTAACGGCCTGCTCGCCCCAACCCGTAGCAGCAGGAAGCCCTCCATGAACCGGTCATGCTATGATATAGCCCGCCGCCTTTGGCTTTCGGGGAGCCACCCTGTTCGATTGGATCAAGAGAACCGTTTCCAATTCGCCATCGCTAAGCGCCGTACTCGGTGACGTGTTGGTCGAGGCTCAGCCAGTGCGGGGGCAGACCCCGGGGGCTCATCTGCAATGGCGTATCAAACGGGGACTAAACGGCCGCCTCTATATCGGCGCGAAAATCATAGCAGACGCCTATGCTGGAGAGGAGGGGCGTCCGAACAACTTCATCAACTTCGACCTTCAAGCGGCCGAGAAGCTAAGCGCAGAGCTTGATAGCTGCATCGAAGAGTTGAGAAGGCTCAGTACTGATCAGCAAACCGCCTAATCCCTCTCCAGACCCGGCGGGCCCCGTGATGGCGACCAAACGCGAGGGGGCCACGGAGGGAATCGGGAAACGGCCGGAGAAGGGGGCCAAGAGATTTTGGCGGCCGATTATCCGGAGGTTGGCTTGTCACCTGTTGCGAAACTCTCCGTTTCAAGTCGGCTGGTCACGGTCGCCTAAAGTTTCCGTCGTGCAAGCAGGTTTGTAAGCCGGGGTTGCAGGTGAAGCCTCCATTCAGGTAGCCGCCCCTTAGATCGAGCCAGGGTAACTTTCGAGCGATATCGAGCGTAATCGGCTCGCCGACCAGCCAGAGTGGTCGATGCAGGGGCATATTCCTGAAAGGCCAAATGCCTGCCGGAACGATTTCTAGTGTCGCTCGTCTGAAAAGATAGCCCGAGCCCAGCATGGCCGATAGGTTTTCCGGCATAACTGCCTGAAACGATTTGGGGTCACTAGCGTCTGTAGAAAACGCTATCGTGGGGATCAGAGGTCCGCTCAAATCGACTTTGCCTTCGGGGAGAGGCGCTCGTTGCAATGCCTCGGTACTGGCCCATCCCCAAGTTGCGCCGGTCAAAGCGGACACAGGAAGCCACGGGAATACGTCTGTATTGCTCCCGGTAGGCCCATGCGCCAACAGGGCGAACAACTCGCGGCCGTCGCCCACCTCCACGACAACAGCCTGTCCCCGTAGATCGGCGTGAGCCGAACCGCCGAAGCGGCTATAGTGAACTTCATAGACGGATGACCCACTCCGCATACCGCGAGGGGTTTCAACCTCAATCGTGACTCGGAAACGATAAGAGCCAAAGTCTTCGCTGCATGCGCTCAAAAGCAGGCTAGCGAGCGCCGCGAATAGGACGCGCCAAGTGCTTCGAAACATAGTGTTCCTACACGCTGGCTCGCTCCTTCTCTGACATTCGCGTCTCAATGCCGAGCCCCTTCCGTCCCCTTCATCTCCACCCCAAAGCTCACCAACTGCCCGAATAGCGGCACTTTCCGGAAATCCTCATCGAACCCCCAGCCGGAGTGCCCATTTTGCTTCCGGTTCTCGAAAAGGCCCAACCATGAGAGGGGTCGCAGAACCCTCGACACCATAGCGAACTCGGGGAGGTCGGGCCTCGGCACCTTGTCCAGCGTGTCCATGATCGTGCATTCTTCCGTCAGGCCGCCAGCGCTGGACCAGCTATGCGCCGTCACCGACAGACTCCAGAGGATCACGCCCATATGGTGCTGCGGCCAAAAGTCGATGGGGTTGTTGTCGAAGTCCTGAAGGTTGACCTTCCAGAATACCGCTTCAAACAGTTCAGCCAGCAGGGCAGGGGCCGCTTCAGGGGCAAGCAGGGCTTTACCTGCCTTGGTCGCCTTCAGGACTCCTAGACGCTTCCTCAAGAACCCCGCAGCTTGCAGCACGATCCTTGTGAAGAGGACCCCGTAGGCGTCGTGCTCGTTGATGACCTTGTTCATCGCGAGGGTGGTGGCCTTGTCGTACCCCGGCCACTCCGTCCTGTCGAAGACATGCCAGACATCGACACGCTTCAGGGCTCCGGCAGGCGTGAGGACAAGTCCGCCTTTCTCCACAGCAAGCGCCAGCAGGAGCCGTGCCGCGATGACCATGGGGACCTGAAGGGCGGCCTCGACAGGGACGTTATAGGGCGTGAGGCGGATAGCCTGCGGGACCCTGCCGGGCGGCTCCAGGAGCGCCTTGAGAGAGCCGGGCTGAAGATGCGTCCAAGCGGGAGGGATAGAGGTCACGTCGGGGAGCGTAGGCGGGCTGGAGCGAAGGCTCAACAGCCCGGCCGAAGAAGCGCCCGCCAAAACCGTGAGGGGGACAAAAAAAACAGAAAGGGCGGCTCTCGCGAACCGCCCTTTCGTGAATCCCGCCAGGCGCTTGCGGCCCGGCTCTGCGAAACCGATCAGCGCGAGTAGAACTCGATGACCAGGTTCGGTTCCATCTGCACCGCATAGGGCACGTCCGTCAGGGTCGGCGTGCGGGTGAAGGTGGCGGTCGACTTGTTGTGGTCGGCCTCGATGTAGTCGGGCACATCGCGTTCGGCCAGCGCGGCGGCTTCGATCACGATGGCGAGCTGGCGCGAGCTCTCCTTGACCGCAATCACGTCACCCGGCTTGACCTGGTAGGACGAGATGTTGACGCGCTTGCCGTTGACCGTGACATGGCCGTGATTGACGAACTGGCGGGCGGCGAAGACCGTCGCCACGAACTTGGCGCGGTAGATCACGGCGTCCAGGCGGCGCTCGAGCAGGCCGATCAGGTTCTCGCCCGAATCGCCCTTGAGGCGGATCGCCTCGGCGTAGTAGCGGCGGAACTGCTTCTCGGAGATCGAGCCGTAATAGCCCTTGAGCTTCTGCTTGGCGCGCAGCTGCGTGCCGAAATCGGAAGGCTTGCCCTTGCGGCGCTGGCCGTGCTGGCCTGGGCCGTATTCGCGGCGGTTGACCGGGGATTTCGGGCGGCCCCAAATGTTCTGACCGAGACGGCGGTCAATCTTGTACTTCGCCTCGTGGCGCTTGGTCATGTTTCGCGTGTCCTCTAGGTTCGCGAGTGAGGACCGCGCCCTCCTGCTCCCCATCTCCGGGGCGACAGATCCGGCTCCGGAGAGCGGATCACGGGTGCGGAAAAAGCCACGCGGGCCTTTTGGGCCCGCGCGACGCCGGCTTAGAACCATGCGGGAGCGGGTTTGTCAAACCGGGAGCGTCATTTTCGGCTCAAGCGACCCGACAATGATGCTGCGTCAGTTCGCAAGCGGTATCGGCTCGATGGCGACCTGGGTCAGCCCATAGCCCGCCAAGGCGATGCGCAGCGGGCCGCTGATGCCGGCGCCGCTGGTGAAGATCGCCGGCGCTTCACCGGCAGCCTCCGCGAGCCGGGGCATAGCCGGCCCGAGGAGCTGGGTGACGCGTCGGGCGACCGCCGGGGCCGGATCGATCCAGTTCACCGGCCAGGGCGCGAGCCGCCGCATCCGCTCGATCAGCAAGGGGTAATGGGTGCAGGACAGTGTGACGACATCGGTACGGGCGCCGTCGCTGGCGACGAAGCAGGGTGCAATCTCGGCCAGGACCGCTGCGTCGTCGATGGCCTCGCCCTTGAGCGCCGCTTCGGCGAGGCCGGCAAGCTGTGTCGCGCCGACCAGCGTGACCTTGCAGGCCGCGGCATAGGTTGTGATCAGGTCACGGGTGTAGTCGCGGGCGACAGTGCCCGGCGTCGCCAGCACCGAGATCAGGCGGCTGCGTGTCAGCTCGGCAGCCGGCTTGATCGCCGGGACAGTGCCGACGAAGGGGATGCTGAAACGCGCCCGCAAAGCGGGCAGCACCAAGGTCGAGGCGGTGTTGCAGGCGATGACGACAAGATCGGGGTGGCAGCGTTCGACCAGCCGTTCCATCACGCTCAGCACGCGCCCGACCAGCGCCGACTCGTCGAGTCGGCCATAGGGAAAGCCGGCATCGTCGGCGGCGTAGACGATGCCGGCATCGGGACGCGCGCGCGTCATCTCGGCCAGGACGGTGAGCCCGCCCAGACCGGAATCGAAAACCAGGATGGTGGGCTGGCGCAGCTGCATCGCTGCCGTGCCATAGGCCGTTCCGGCCAGAAGATCGACCTGCATGACGCAACGCTTGAGAAGGCTGGCTTGCCGAGAGAGAGCTGGGCCACGATTGCGCCAGAGGCGGGTTGCGAAAGGGTTAAGGGGCGCTTTCGAAACTGTCTCGGATTTGGTCGTTCGCGCTGTTGGCATCGGGTCCCCGCAGCGTTGCCGTCTCCCGACTGGACTTTGCCTGGCTTGCGCGCCGACTCACCGAAGTCATATCCATGCGTCCTTATCTGCTGGCGATTGGGGGCGCCGTCAGCTATTGGAGTGAGACGAGGATGCGCGGTTTTGGGTTTTTGATCGGCTCGGCGCTGCTGCTCGCGTCGCCGGCTGTCAGAGCTGCCGAGCTGAAGGCCGGCCCGCTTTTCGTCATCTGTTCGGCGACCAATGAACGGATCGCCTCGAACTGCCAGGCCTTTACCGAGGGCTTCGTCCTCGGCCTTGCCGGAGCGGGCGCGATCTGCCCGCCTCCGGACGCCTACAAGGACGTCATCAAGGATCTGGTCAGGCTGCCGCGTGCGGAGATCGGCGACAAGACCGTGGCCGAGCTGCTGGTGCCGAGATTGCGCGTCCGCTACCCCTGTTCCGGTGTGTGACCGATTTCGACAATTAGTTGACTCTGTCCATTATTCTTGTTGATCCTCCCCAAGGGAGGATAACCCATGCATAGCGCGAACCTGGCCGCGATCGCGGCGATCCGCCGTTTCAACCGCTTTCATACCCGCTGGGTCGGCGCGCTTGGAGGCAACCTGCACGGTTCGGGCTTCGCGCTGACCGAGGGGCGCGTGCTCTACGAACTGGCGCAGCGCGACGACTGGCTTGCCAGCGAATTGGCGCGCGAGCTCGGACTTGATCCCGCCTATCTCTCGCGCATCCTCAAGGGGCTCACCGCCTCGGGCTGGCTGGTGCGCGAACGCTCGCTCCAGGACGGGCGAGCGCTGCGCCTGCGGCTGACGGAGAAGGGGCATGAGGCGTTCCAGCCACTCGATGCGGCCTCTCGTGATCAGGCGGCGGCAATCGTGACCCGGCTTTCGCCGGCCGAGCAGGCCAGGCTGATTGATGCGCTCGACCAGTCCGAGGCCCTGCTCGCCGGAGCCCGACCTGCGCCGGGGTGCTCGCTCATCCGCCAGCACCGGCCAGGCGACATTGGCTGGGTGATCTCGGCTCACGGCCGGCTCTATGCTGAGGAGTATGGCTGGGATGCCAGCTTCGAGGCGCTGGTGGCCGAGATCGCGGCGAAGTTCCTGCGTGATTACAAGCCGGAGCGGGAGCGCTGCTTCATCGCGGAGTTGGACGGCGCGCCGGTGGGGTCGGCCTTCGTGGTGGAGGAAACGGAGGAGGTGGCCAAGCTCCGGCTGGTGCTGGTCGAGAGGCGCGCGCGGGGGCTCGGCCTCGGCAAGGGCCTCGTGCGGGAGGCGATCGGCTTCGCCCGCGCCGCTGGCTATGGGCGCATGGTGCTGTGGACCAACGACATCCTGCACGCAGCCCGCGCAATCTATCGCGCGGAGGGGTTCATGCTGGTGGCTGAGGAGAAGCACCGCTCCTTCGGGCAGGATCTGGTCGGCCAGAACTGGGAGCTCGCGCTCTGAACGGTCGCGAGCATGGTCCTTAAAACCCCTAGGCCTTCAGCCGTGCGACCGCCGCGGCCGCCACTTGCCCGGCCAGCGTCGCGCCACCGACCGTCATAGCTCCACCGCCGGCCGTCGCCTCGCCTGCGATGAAGATGCGCCCGCCGACCGGCTGGGCCAGCGCGTCGCGCGCCGTCTCCTTCCCGGGCAGGCAGACCGAATAGGAGCCGAGCGAGAACGGGTCGGTCCACCAGGCGGGGAAGGAGCAGGCCTTGACCGCCTTGCGGACATCCCCGCCGAGCATCTGCGAGAGCAGATCGGTGACATGGGCCTGTGCCTCGACTGTCCCGGCCTTTGCCAGCTCGCGGGCATGGTCGCCGCCGAAATAGCCGATGACGATGTCCTGATCGTCGGGGAACAGGTCGAAATTCATCAGCGCCTTCGGCGATCCGGCCTCGAGGAAGCTCATGCCCGGAGTCACGCCGAAGCGCTCGCCCTCGACCTTGAGCGCGATCTTGGTCAGTGCGCCCATGCCAATGCCGGAGAGTGCGTCGCGCGTCGTCGCCGGCAATTCGGGCGTGAAGCGGATCGCACCCGCCTTGAGTACGCCGACGGGCACCGTGACGATGCAGGCATTCGCCCGCAAGCTGCCGGAGGGGCTGGTGACGACGACGCCCGGCCCGTCCCAGGCGATCGTGCTGACCGGCTCGTTCAGGCGAATGTCGAGGCCCGCGCCATAGCGCGTGACGAGATTGCCATAGCCCGAAGGCACGATGAGGTCGTCGCCCGCCCAGAGCCGCTGGTAGTCGCGCGCCGAGATGCGCTCCGATTCCTCGCCGATCGAGAGCAGCAGGCCCGATGAGGCGATCGGGGCCATGTCGGGGCCGAGATCGCCGAGCAGCTCGGCGACCGAGAGATCGCGCTTGGTCAGATCGACGGTCTCCAATCTGCGGTCGATCTGCCCGAAAGCGCTGCGGCGCTTCAGCCGGTCGGTCTCCGGCATGGGCTTGCCATCGGCGAAGACCTGGAAACCGCCCCCCGTGGGCTCGTTCGGTGTTTCGACGCCGAGTTCGCGGGCGATCTGGACCCAAGGGTTGCGCTCGGCCCAGTGGATATACATCGCACCGGCGTCATAGGCGGGGCCGAGCGAGGTGTCGGTGAAGGCGCGGCCGCCGATGCGGTTGCGGGCTTCGAGCAGGATCGCCTTGCGGCCTGCCGCCTTCAGGCCATGGGCGGCGGCGATGCCGGCCGCGCCGGCGCCGATAATGACGACGTCGACATCGGCGGCCGAGGCATTGCGCCCGGTTCCGGCAAGCGTGGCCGCCATGGCGCTGGCTCCGGTCAAGAGGCTCCGGCGATCGAGCATGTGTGGTTCCCTGATGGCGCCTGGCCATGATGCTCCGGCGCTTGTGCGTTGCAATAGGAAGCTGGCTTGGGGCGGCGCTGTGACGATCACGAGATCGGGAGGGGAGGATTGTGGCGAAGCGTTTCCCAGCAGGGGCAGGTTGCCACGTTCGAGGCTGTCGAGTTGGCGTTTCAGTTGTTCGTTAGAATAAATCCATAGTTTAGTCGCGATTTTGCAAAAGATTGACAGATACAAATACGGCAAATATCTGATTATTGCCTTGTGCGATTGTATAAGGCCTTGTTTGTATTAATTTTAATCTCCAATAGCGCGGCGATGTCGCCGGGCTGTGGTGACAAGGACTGGACTTGGGCGATGGGCGATTATTCCGCTAGACTGCGTGGGGGCGTGGCGCTTGGAAGCTTGATGTTGGCTTTGATGGCTGGGCCGGCCCATGCGCAGCAACAAAGCCGCGTGCAACCCGTTACCGGCGCTACCAATCCGGACAGTCCGGTGGTTCTCGACCAGATCAACGTGCAGGGTGAGAGTCTGCCCGGAGGTGCGCTTCTCAGTGGGCCGACCACGACGCGCACGACGCGCCAGGAACTCGACCGCGAGCAGGTTCAGAATCTGACGGATCTGGCGAACCGCGTCGAAGCCGGCATCAGCTTCAACCGCCAGAACAATTCGCTCAACATCCGCGGCCTTGACGGCGCCCGGGTGCTGACGACGATCGACGGCATTCGCCAACCCTTCCTGATCGACACGCGCATCACTCGCGGCGCCCAGAACGCCTTCGATTTCGATTCGCTCTCGACGCTCGACCTGCTTCGCGGCGGCAGCGGCACCAGCACGCTGGGCGGTGGCGCGCTCGGCGGCGCGCTCGCCGTGCGTACGCTCGACCCTGAGGACCTGCTGCGCAACGGCCGTTCCTATGGCACGCTCGCCAAGACCGGCTATGACAGCACGGACCGGGCCTGGTTCGGCAGCGGTGCGGTCGCCGCCCGCATGGGCAACACCTCCGTCCTGCTGCAAGGCGGCTTCCGCGACGGCCACGAGATCGACAGCAAGGGCTCGAACAAGAGCATCGGTGCAACGCGCACGGCGCCGAATCCGAGCGACTTCAGCCAGTACAATGTCCTCGGCAAGATCTATCAGGAGGTCGGCGAGCATCGCTTCGGCCTCACCGCCGAGTTCTTCAAGCGCGCGGATCGCACCCAGGTCCGGAACAACACGGTCTCGCTGACCGGCAATTTCCGTCCGGGTGCCTATCAGAGCGGCGAGGATGTCGAGCGCAACCGTGTCTCGCTGACCTATGACTATAAGCAGCCCGGCGGCTTCATCGATGAGGCACATGCGACGCTCTACTGGCAGCGGCTGAAGCGCGACGACCTCACCAATGCCTGGCGTTTCACGAGCATCGTCGGCCCCTATGCTCGCGATAATTCCAACGAAGAGAATGCCTACGGCTTCAACGGCTATCTGCTGAAGAACTTCCAGACCGGCGTGCTGTCGCACCGCGTCACGCTCGGCACCGAGCTGCGCAGCACCTCGCTGGAGCAGTACTCGGCCGGCGTCGATAATTGCCCGGCGCGTCCAGCGTCGGGCGCCTTCACGGGGGCGCTCGCCACCTGCAACAACCTTTTCACCAACCAGGCCGACCAGCCGAAGATCGACGGAAAGCTCGTCGGCCTTTACGCGCATGACGAGATCGGCCTGATCGATAACCGCCTGCGCATCACGCCCGGCGTGCG
Organism: Allobosea sp. OK403; assembly: GCF_900113835.1. Lineage (GTDB taxonomy): Bacteria > Pseudomonadota > Alphaproteobacteria > Rhizobiales > Beijerinckiaceae > Allobosea. Next base: position 97,949 of record NZ_FOQV01000006.1, read on the forward strand.
CTTCGACTGGTACGAGGAAAAGCCGCAGGATACGCCGGCCTACACGAATGGCGGCTCGCGCCCGGTCGGTTTGCCGCCGTCATCGAGCGACACGGGCTGGTCGCCGCGCCTCCGGCTCGAATACGATATCCTGAAGAACGCGCCCCTGGTGAAGGACGTCACCGTCTTCGCGCAATGGGCCAAGACCTTCCGCGCGCCGACGGCCGACGAGCTCTATGGCCGCTTCGGCGGAACCTCCACCTATCTGCGCACCGGCAATCCGTATCTGCGTCCTGAAGTCGGCAACGGCATCGATCTCGGCTTGCGCTTCGGCGACAAGCAGCTCGGCGGCTCGATCACCTATTTCCACACCAACTACCGCAATTTCATCGAGACTTATCAGGTCCAGGCGGCGGGCGTTGGTGGGCTGTATCCGCAAGGGGGCATCACCAGCTACCAGAATATCAACCGCGCGGAGATCCAGGGTTTCGAAGCGAACGGCCAGTATGCCTTTATGCCGAACTGGCTGGTGCGCGGCTCCTTCGCCTATACCCGCGGCAAGAACAAGGACAACGACACCTTCCTGAACTCGATCCCGCCGGTGCAGGGCATCGTCGCGATCGCTTACGGCACCGATGTCTGGGGGGCCGAAGTTTCGACCAAGCTGGCGGCTGCGCGTGACGACGTTTCGACGGTTTCGGCGGGCACCGGCTTCAAGGCGCCGGGTTATGCGATCTTCAATGCTTCGGCGTGGTGGCGGCCGCTGCCGCAGGTCGCGGATCTCGAATTGCAGGTCGGCGTCTACAACATCTTCGACCGCAAGTATTTCGATGCCGTCAATGTCCCGCTCTCGCGCCCTCAGGGCCGTGACTACTACAGCGAGCCCGGCCGCACCGTGAAGGCGACGATGAAGTACCAGTTCTGAGAACGCGCTTTCCTTCTCCCGCACCAATGTCGGCTGTTGCCGACATTGGCACCTTGGATTGCCCATCTTGGGCAAGCGGCCCTTTTCTTGTCTTGGGTTGAGGCTCTGCCCTCATCCGTCAGCGCTTCGCGCTGCCACCTTCTCCCCCGAGGGGAGAAGGGACGTCCCCCTCGTCCAGCGGCTTCGGCACGCGCAGCCGCCGCGGTCCTTCGGCCAGCGACTTGAAGACGCCGCGCAAGGTGCGCGCCTCCTGCTCGGTCAGGCTCAGCCGGTGCAGGATGTCGCGCAGATTGGCGGTCATCACCGGCTTCTTGCCGGGCGGGAAGAAGCCGCAGATGTCGAGCTCACCCTCGACATAATCGAACATCGATAGGATCGTCTCGCGCGTCGCCGGCGGCGAGGTGTTGCTCTCGCGAAAGGGCGGTTCGCCGCCGGTCGCCTTGAACCATTCATAGCCGGCGAGCAGCACGGCCTGCGCCAGGTTGAGCGAGGCGAAGGCCGGGTTGACCGGGAAGGTCAGGATCGCGTCGGCAAAGCTGATCTCTTCATTGGTCAGGCCGATGCGCTCGCGCCCGAACAGGATGCCGACGCGCTCGCCCGCACCGACACGCTCCGTGAGCGGCGGCATCGCCTCGGAGGGCGTGACCACGCGCTTCATCTGGCCGCGCTCGCGGGCGGTGGTGGCGAGCACATGGTTGAGATCGGCGATGGCCGAGGCGGTGTCTGGAAAGAGCCTGGCATTCTCCAGGATATGGGTCGCGCCGGAGGCTGCGGAGGTTGCGCCCTTCTTCAGGCCGCCGCCCGTCGGCCAGCCGTCGCGCGGCGCGACGAGGCGCATCTCCGACAGGCCGAAATTCGCCATGGCGCGGGCGCACATGCCGATGTTCTCGGCCATTTGCGGTTCGACCAGGATGATGACCGGGGCCGGCGCCGTGGTCGGCGGGCGGGTGCGGTCTGTGCCGGATCCAGTCATGAAAAGGGCTCGCTCTCGAATAGAGAGCGAGCCCTTAACGGATGGAGCAGCTTCGGCAAGCAATCTCTGGATCACGTCGCATTCGGACGGTTCCGTCCGAATGCGAAAAACGTGATCGATTCTCAAAGTTTAGAGCATTGCTCTTGCGAAAAAACCGGTACCCACTTTTTCGCGCAATGCTCTGAGAAGCGATCTCTGCCTTTTGAGCAAACGATCCCTGCCGGGAGGTCTGCCGGCTCGAGGTCAGGCGGCGTAGCGGCGCTGCGGCTGCACCATCGGGGCCTGCTGGCTGGCCGAGTTGCTATGGGTCCGGAAGGTCGCGACCAGGCCGTTGAGGCGCTGGATCTGGCTCAGCAGCGATGTGGCCGAGGCCGCGCTTTCCTCGGCGAGCGCCGCATTCTGCTGGGTCATCTCATCCATATGCGCCACGGTCTGGCTCATCTCGTCGATGCCGTTGGCCTGCTCGGCGGAAGCCGCCGAGATGTCGGTCACGGTCGCGGAAACCTTGCGCGAGGCCTCGACGATCTGGTTGAGCGCCTCGCCGGCCGAGCGCACCAGCGCCACGCCCTGCTCGACCTCGCGGCCGGATTCGCCGATCAATGCCGTGATGTCCTTGGCGGCGTCGCCGGAGCGCTGCGCCAGCGTGCGGACCTCGGAGGCGACGACCGCAAAGCCCTTGCCGGCATCGCCAGCGCGAGCCGCTTCCACCGCGGCGTTGAGCGCCAGCAGATTGGTCTGGAAGGCGATCTCGTCGATCACCGAGGTGATGTCCGAAATCTTCTTCGAGGCGAGTTCGATCCGCGCCATCGCATCGACCGCGTCGGTGACGATGGCGCCGCCTTTTTCCGCGACCGACATCGCCTGTTCGGCCAGTGCGACCGCCTGTTTCGAGGAATGGGCCGAGGCCTTCACCGAGGCTGCGAGCTCTTCCGTGGTGGCTGCCGTTTCCTCGAGCGAGGAGGCCTGCTCCTCGGTGCGCTTCGACAGGTCGTCGGCCCCCATATTGATCTCGCGGGCCGAGTTTCCGACATCGGTGGAGGTGGCCTGGATCGTCGAGACAGTCTCGCTGAGGCGGGCAACGGCCGTGTTGAAATCGTCGCGCAGCTTCTCATAGGTGGCTGCGACATCGCTATCGATCCGGCAGGTCAGGTCACCCTTGGATAGCATGTCGAGGCCGCCGGCGAGCAGATCCATGACCTCGCTCTGTTCAGCGGCGAGGCGTTCCTGCTCGCGGGCATTGGCGGCGCGGTCACGCTCGATCTGCTGGCGCTGTGTCTCGGAGGCGGTGCGGGACTGCACGGTCTCCTCTTCCAGCCGCCGCATCTCGAGACCGTTCTGCTTGAAGACGAGCACGGTCTTGGCCATGGCGCCGACTTCGTCCTTGCGGGCCTCCCCCTCGACAGCCGTGTCGAAATTGCCGGCGGCGAGTTCGCTCATCGCAAGCTTCAAGCGGTCCAGGGGGCGCGTGATGGTGCGCGACGACATCAGGACAGCGCCGATAAGCCCAAGCAGAAGCCCCGCGATGCTGGAGGCGAGCGTGACGATGATGGTGTGCTCGGTCGTAGCGGTCAGCGCATTGGACTTGGCGTCGAGGTCCTTGATCAGGGTTGTACTGAAGGTCACGGTCTCGTTGACGAGCTCGCGAAGCTTGCCGTCCAGCGTGCTCATCACCGCCAGCGCTTTGTCGTTCTCATCCCGCTCTCCGAGCTGGATGGCCTGGTCAACGGAGGCCTTCAAGCCGCGCGCCTGCGTGGCGAGGGCCTCGAAACGACCCTTCAGCTCCGGCATGGCGGCTGCCGCGGCATCGAGATGCGAGAGGGTTGCCTTGTAGGAGGTTTCGCCTTGCGCCTTGGCCTCGGCGATTCCCGGCGCTCCGGCGGGGTAGGCGATGATCTTGTAGGTCTGCGCGATCAGGTCGTTTGCCGTACGCGATGCGCGCGAAACCGCGAGGATCGCCTTGGGGCGGGTGTCCAGCATGGTGGAGTAGTCGGTGTCGACCTGTCTCATCTGCTGGCCTGCATAGAGGCAGGCGCCCAGCCCGATCAGCCCCATCAGGATGATGGCGCTGACGAATTTCGTACCGATCTTGATATTGTTCAAATTGATCATGGCCATCTCAAGCTGCTGCTACTGCAGGTCGAGATGGTTAGCGAGGGCGGTTAAGGATCAATGAAATCAACGGTTTCGGGGCGTTGAATCGCTCATTTTCGCACGCATCGGGCGTATTCTTTCACGCCCGCAATCCAGGGGCGCTGAAATCTCTGGTCGATGGCTTTCAGCGCCGCCTTGCGAATCAAGCGGCAGCCTTCTCCACTGCCCGGATGACCCGCAGCGTGTTGCCGCCCGCAAGCTTTTCGAGGTTGTCTTCCGACCAGCCGCGCCGGATCAATTCCGCGATCAGCGAGGGGAAGACCGTGGTGTCCTCGAGCCCATCGGGATTGACCCAGCCGAAGAAGTCCGAGCCGACGCCGATATGGTCGTGGCCGATGCGCTTGGCGAGGTAATCGAGATGGTCGCAATATTGCGGCAGCGTCGCTTTGGGGCGCGGTCCGACCTTGCGCTCGATCTCCTGTTCCGCCTTGGCGTAATCGAGTCCTTCGGGCGTCTTGCCGTACTGGTCCTTGACCGGGCGGTGCCAGTCGCGCGCGGCCTGGCTGATGAAATCGGGCACGAAGGTCGCCATCACCACGCCGCCATTGCCGGCGACGCGGTCGAGCACGTCATCGGGGACGTTGCGCGGGTGGTCGCAGAGCGAAAACGCGTTGGAATGCGACCAGACGACCGGCGCGCTTGTGACGTCGAGCGTGTCGTGCATCACCTTGGGCGAGACATGGGCGAGGTCGACGACCATGCCGAGCTTGTTCATGCGCGCGATGACCTCCTTGCCGAAGGCGCTGAGGCCGTTGTGCCTGGGGGCGTCAGTCGCGGAATCGCACCAATCATGCGTGCCGTTGTGGCAAAGCGTCATCAGCCGGACGCCGAGATCGTAATAGGCGTCGAGCGCATCGAGCTCGTTGTCGAGCGCCGAGCCGTTCTCGATCGTCATGAACAGCGCGATCCTGTCTTCGGCCTTGGCTGCGGTGACGTCGGCGGCCGAGAGGCCGGGGCGGAAGGCGTCCGAATGTCGTTTCAGGATGTCGCGCATCAGCGCGATCTGGGCGAGCGCGAAGCCGGCGGGCTTGGGGTGGTTGGGCGGCACATAGGCCGCGAAGAACTGCCCGGCGAGCTTGCCGGCCCGCATGCGCGGTATGTCGGTGTCGACCTCGGGATGCACCCTGGCGAGATCATAGGCCGCCACATCGCCCTTGGCGTTACGGTCGAGCCTGATGACATAGGGCAGGTCGTTATGGCCGTCGATCATCGGCGCGCGGTCGAGCAGCGCAAGCGCCGCAGTGTAGGCATTGTCCTGAATGGGAGCTTCGGCGAGGGCCATGGCGCAACCTTGAGCTGGAATCGAGAGCAGCAGCAATGGTGGCAGGTCGCGGAGCGCGAGGCGAGGGCGCGCGGTGCAGGGCTGTCATCCCGCACGCGCTGCGGCACGAAGTGCTGCTGCGCAGATGCGGGACCGTTCTTAAATAAGAGTGAGTCCTCTCTCGTCACACGGCCCCGTGTCCTGCGCAGCAGCGTTTCACGCTGCTGCGCAGACGGGATGACGCCGCCTAGCCGAATCGCGCAGCCGAGAACGGCGTCGGATCGACGAAGACCTTCTGGCCCGTCACCATCTCGGCGATCATCCGGCCCGTGACGGCCGCCAGCGTCAGCCCGTGATGGGCGTGGCCGATCGAGAACCACAGGTTCTTGTGCTTCGGCGCGGGGCCGATGATCGGCATCATGTCGGGTGTGCAGGGTCGGCGGCCGAGCCAGGGCTCGGCATCGACCCGCTCGCCAAGCGGGAACAGCGTCCTGGCGATTGGCTCGGCGCGGGCGAGCTGGACCGGCGTCTTGGGCGCATCGCGGTCGGCGAATTCGGCACCCGTCGTCAGGCGGATGCCCTGCAGCATCGGCGCGAGGAAATAGCCGCGTTCGGTGTCGAGCACCGGATGGTTGAGCACGGCGTTGCCTTGCGCCTTGTAATGCATGTGGTAGCCGCGCTTGACCGCAAGCGGCAGATGGTAGCCGAGCTTGGTGGTCACCACATCGGCCCAGGGGCCGAGCGCGACGACGGCGTCCTTGGCCTGCGCCTTGGTGCCATCAGTGAGCGTCACGCTCCAGCCGGCGGCGTCCTGCACCAGCGTGCCGGCGTCACCGAGCGCGAGCTTGCCGCCAAGCTCCTCGAACCGCGCGACATAGGCTTTGGACAAGCCGAGCGGATCGACCACCGTCACCGGGTCGGTCCAGTGCAGGCCGCCGATCAGGCTCTGGTCGAGATGCGGCTCCTCGCTGCGCAAGGTGGCGACGTCGAGCGCACGGTAGTTCAGGCCGAAATCGCGGTTCCAGCGTGCGGCCTCCGCCAGGCGCGCGTCCTGCTGGGCTGCGGTGCGGAACACCTTCATCCAGCCCTTGCGGCGCAGCAGATTGGTCGCGCCGGCTTCCTGCGCAAGCGCGTCATGCTCGCTGACGCAATGCTCGATCAGCGTCGCATATTTATGGGCGATGGCCTCATGCTGAGAGGCGCGCGAATGCATCCAATACGACCACAGGAAGGGCGCGAGCTTGGGGATCGCGTTCCAATGGTAATGTGCGTCGATGGTGTTGTTCATCGCGTAGCGGATGAGCGCGCCGAAATCATGCGGGAAACCGTATGGGTAGACGCCCTCGCGCTGGATCAGCCCGGCATTGCCGTAGCTCGTCTCCTGGCCCGGACTGCGCTTGTCGACGAGCAGCACGGAGCGGCCCGCCTTTTGCAAATGCAGCGCCACCGAAATGCCGACGATCCCTGCGCCGAGGACGATGGTATCCGTCTGCATCTTGTGCTCCTGCCAGTCTTTACCGCTGCAAAATAGCCGTTTGCGGGGCGATGTCAGCGCCACGGCGCATTTTTGCGGCCTTGCAGCCAAAGTTTCGCAAGATTTGCGCCAATCGGCGGTAAGCGGTGGGTTTGCCTCGCTTTGCCGGCTTTCTCTCACAATTTTCTGCGCACGCAGGGCGGGCCTGCGGCGATGGCGGGTGACGCAAGACGCCAGATCGGCGAGTGTCGCGGCCCTTCCAGTCCAAGCCGGGCCTTCATGCTTTCGCGTTTTGCCGCTTCAATCGCCGCCGCCTTGGCCTGGCTCGGCCGTCATGGCACGCAAGGTTTCGCGCTCTCGATCTTCCTCGGACTGGCCTTGCCGCAATTCTCGGCTGCGGCGCGCCCGGTGCTGCCGATCACCATCTTCTGCTTCACCACGATCGTGTTCATGCGGGCCGATCTCGGCATCATCGCCGGGCTTGTGCGGCGGCCGGGCAAGCTCATCCTCTCCTGTCTCTGGCTGGTCGCGGCGCCGGTCCTGCTGATCGGCGGGGCCTTCCTCCTGCTTGGTCGGGAGGCGCTCGATCCGGGGCTCCTGCTGGGGCTCGCCATCATGGGCGCAGCGCCGCCGATCATGTCGTCGCCGGCGGTCGCGATCCTCTACGGCTTCGAGCCGTCGCTGATCATCGCCTGCGTCATCCTGACCACGATCATCAGCCCTGTGGTCGCACCCTTCCTGGTCGAATTGCTGGCGGGCGCTGCGGTGCCGCTCGACAGCTGGGTCCTGGCGTTCAGGCTTCTGCTCTTCGTCGGCGGCGGCATGGCGGTTGCGGCGGCCCTACGGATCTGGCTCGGCGTCGAGCGGATCAAGGGGATGAAGGCCAATCTCGATGGCTTTGGCGTGCTGATGTATTTCATCTTCGCCATCGCCGCGATGGACGGCGTCACGCAGGCGGCGATCGACGATCCCAAGCGCGTGCTGCTCTTCCTGGCTTGCGTCTTCGCGGTTTCGGGTTTCGGGCTGCTTACGGCCTATCTCGCCCTGCGCCGCCTGCCGGCCTCGGAGCGCTTCATGGTCGGCTACGGCTCGGGCCAGCGGAACATGGGCATGATCGTCGCCGCGCTGGGAGCAGGCGTGCCGCCCTCGACTTTCCTGTTCTTTGCCCTGGCGCAGTTCCCGATCTATCTGCAGCCTTGGTTGCTGCGCGGCCTCGCGGCGCGTATTCGCCGCACGGAGATCTGAAGTCCGAGGTTTAAAGTCTCCTGCCGTGAGCTGACGGCTCGCTTTGCGAAGGTCGCCCCATCGTAACCGGGGCCTCGCCGTCATGATCACGCTCTATTCCGGGCCGCTCAGCCTGTTCTCCCGCAAGGTCGAGATCGCGCTGCGAGAGAAGGCGCTGCCTTTTGAGCGCATCATGGTGCCCTTCAACCAAACCACGGGCTACGACCCCAAGCACCCGGAGGTGCTGGCGCTCAACCCCAAGGCGCAGGTGCCCGTGCTGAGCGATGCCGGGCTTGTGCTCTACGACTCGACGATCATCCTCGAATATCTCGATGAGGCCTATCCGCAGCCGCCGCTGTTTCCGGCAACGCCGGCCGAGCGGGCACGCTGCCGGCTCGATGAGCTCTTTGCCGACGAGATCATGCTGGCGGGCTTGAAGCCCCTGATGCACCGCACCGGCCCCCGCGCGGCGGATGCGAACCGCCGCGCCGCGCAGGATGCCGACGCGCTGATCGCTGAGGACGTGCTGGCCGGTCATTATTGCGAGCTCGAGGAGCGTCTTGCGGGGCGTGAATTCTTCGGCTCCAGCGTCTGCGTCGCCGATATTGCCCTATTCATGAGCGTGCTGTTCTCGTTGCGCCTGGGCGGACCTTCGCTGGCACGCCATCCGGCCCTTGCCGACTGGTTCGCGCGATTGAACCGCCGGCCCGCCTTCGCTGCGGCCGCCGAGGAGATCGCGGAAGCCGACAGGCGCCTGTCGGTTCCTGTGGCACGGCGCTGAATTCACGGCCTTGGCGATTGCGAGAGCGGCGCGCGGGCGTTAAACCGCCAGCCATGAGCGCTCCCATCCGCATCGCCCCCTCGATCCTCTCGGCCGATTTCTCGAAGCTGGGCGAGGAGGTGCGCGCGATCGACGAGGCGGGGGCCGACTGGATCCATTGCGATGTGATGGATGGGCATTTCGTGCCCAACATCACCTTCGGGCCGGATGTACTGAAGGCGATCCGCCCCTGCACCAAGAAGCTCTTCGACGTGCATCTGATGATCGCGCCGGTCGATCCTTATGTCGAAGCCTTTGCCAAAGCGGGCGCCGATCTCATTTCCTTCCATGTCGAGGCCGGGCCGCATCCCCACCGGACGCTGCAGACGATCCGCGGCCACGGCAAGCAGGCTGGCATCGTGCTCAATCCTGGCACGCATGAAAGTGCCGTCGAGCCGCTGCTCGACGATCTCGACCTGATCCTGCTGATGACGGTCAATCCCGGCTTCGGCGGGCAGAGTTTCATCCGCTCCGTGCTCGAGAAGATCGCCCGGGTGCGGGCGATGATCGGCGAGCGGCCGATCGCACTCGAAATCGATGGCGGGGCTAGCCCTGAGACCGCGCCGCTCGTGGCAAAGGCTGGAGCGAATGTTCTCGTTGCGGGTTCTGCCGTGTTCAAGGGCGGGCCTGCCGCCTATGCCGCCAATATCTCCGCGATCCGCAAGGCGGCTGAAGCTGCGCGCGGGCAATGGGTTTGAGATTGATTGAGACGACTGCGTAACCGAACCAACCCGTCATGGTCGGGCTTGTCCCGACCATCCACGTCTTTTGCCGCCTGCCATCCTCGTCACTGTTCAAGACGTGGATGCTCGGCACAGGGCCGAGCATGACGGCATGGCAACAAGGCAAGACCAAACATGATCCCGCGCTATTCCCGCCCCGAGATGGTCGCGATCTGGGAGCCGCAGACCCGCTTCCGGATCTGGTTCGAGATCGAGGCGCACGCCACCGACAAGCTCGCCGAGCTCGGCGTGGTGCCAAAGGAGGCTGCGGCCACGATCTGGGCCAAGGCCAAGGATGCGACTTTCGATGTCGCGCGCATCGACGAGATCGAGCGTGTCACCAAGCATGACGTCATCGCGTTTCTCACGCATCTGGCCGAGATCGTCGGACCGGAAGCCCGCTTCGTCCATCAGGGCATGACCTCCTCGGACATTTTGGACACGACGCTCTCGGTGCAGCTCGCGCGCGCCACCGACCTGCTGATCGCGGATGTCGACGCGCTGCTTGCGGCGATCAAGCGTCGCGCCTTCGAGCACAAGCTGACGCCGACCATCGGCCGTTCGCACGGCATCCATGCCGAGCCGGTGACCTTCGGGCTGAAGCTGGCGCAAGCCTATGCCGAGTTCGACCGCTGCAAGGCCCGATTGGTCGCGGCTCGGGCCGAGATCGCGACCTGTGCGATTTCGGGCGCGGTCGGCACCTTCGCCAATATCGATCCGAGCGTGGAGGCCTATGTCGCGGAAAAGATGGGGCTGAGCGTCGAGCCGGTCTCGACCCAGGTCATCCCGCGCGACCGGCATGCGATGTATTTCGCCACGCTCGGCGTCGTCGCCTCCTCGGTCGAGCGGCTTGCGACCGAAATCCGGCATCTGCAGCGCACCGAGGTCTATGAGGCGGAGGAGTTCTTCTCGCCCGGCCAGAAGGGCTCCTCGGCGATGCCGCACAAGCGCAATCCCGTGCTGACCGAGAACCTGACCGGGCTTGCCCGCCTCGTGCGCGGCATGGTCGTGCCGGCGCTGGAGAATGTCGCGCTCTGGCATGAGCGCGACATCTCGCATTCTAGCGTCGAGCGCATGATCGGCCCCGACGCCACAGTGACGCTCGATTTCGCGCTCGCCCGGCTCACTGGCGTCGTCGACAAGCTGCTGATCTACCCGCAGAACATGCGCAAGAACCTCGACCGGCTTGGCGGTCTGCACAATTCGCAGCGCGTGCTGCTGGCCCTGACCCAGGCCGGCGCCAGCCGCGAGGAGAGCTACAGCCTCGTCCAGCGCAATGCGATGCGCACCTGGGAGCATGGCGAGGACTTCCTCACCAACCTCAAGAAGGATGCCGAGGTAACGGCGAAGCTGTCGGTCGCGGAACTCGAGGCGATGTTCGACGAAGGCTATCACTTCAAGCATGTCGACACGATCTTCGCGCGGGTGTTTGGAGAGGCGTGAGCAATCGACGTCTGGACAAGCGCGCGAGCGTCGCTATCTGAGCTTTCATGAAATCCTCCGAAGCCGACATTCTCATCATCCCCGGCTGGTCCGGGTCCGGGCCTGATCATTGGCAGAGCCGCTGGGAGGCCAGGCTTCCGACGGCGCGTCGTGTCGAGCAGGCGGATTGGCTCAGGCCGCGGCGCGAGGAATGGGCTGGCCGCATCGTCGAGGCGGTGCGGGCTGCCACGCGCCCCGTGGTGCTGGTCGCGCATTCGGCCGGCGTCAGCGCGGTCGCGCATGCGGGCGAACATCTGAAGCCCGGCGAGGTCGCGGGGGCGTTCCTGGTCTCTCCGCCGTCGGAGGCCGCGAAACGCGCGCTACCGGATATGGAACCCGAGTTCGCTGTGCATCGGCGCGAGACCCTGCCCTTTCCGGCCACGGTTATCGCCAGCGCGACCGATCCCTATTGTTCGCTGGACGAGGCGAAGGCGCTGGCGGAAGCCTGGGGCGCGACCTTCGTCGACGCCGGCGACAGCGGCCACCTCAACAGTGATTCCGGGCACGGCCCCTGGCCGGACGGGCTCCTGCAGTTCGCAAGCTTTCTCAGGCGCTTGGGCTGAGCAGCTGTGGAGCTGATTCAATCGTCATTGCGCGCGTGAGCGACGCAATCCGGGAGGTCTCACACAGTCCCTTGGGTTGCCACGCCCCCGGATTGCTCGTCGCCCTCGCTCCTCGCAATGACGCGGATGTCCGGTTCGGACAGCTCCAAAACAAAACCGCCCCGGATTGCTCCGGGGCGGTCTCGTTTCACGCTAGAGCCGGATGATTTCAAATGGGGTCACAGAGTGATCCCATCTGAAATCTGAATCCGTCTCTCATCTGAAAGTGAGAGCAGGATCAATGCGAAAAACCGGCTTCCACTTTTTCGCATCCTGCTCTCGATGGCGATCAGCTAGTCGAGATCAATTCTCGACATAGGTGATCTTGCCGTCGGCGCCCTTCTTCCAAGTGTACATGGTGTAGTCGGGGCGGGTGATGTCGCCCTTCTTGTCGTAGGTGATGTCGCCGATCACGGTCTTGAAGGTCTTGCCCGAGCGCATGTACTCGGCGACCTTCTTGGGATCGAGCGACTTGGCGCCTTCGGCCGCCTGCTTCAAGATTTCCACGGCGGCGTAGGAATAGAGCGTATACGCCTCCGGCTTGAACTTGCGGGCCTCGAACTTCTTGAGGATGGCCGCAGCTTCAGGACGCTTCTGCGGGTCCGGCGGGAAGGTCATCAGCGTGCCTTCGACGCCGGGGCCGCCGATCGTGGCGAACTCGTCGGTGGTGATGCCGTCGCCCGAGATCATCACGGTCTTCAGGCCCTGGTCGCGCATCTGGCGCACGATCAGGCCGCCTTCGGTGTGCAGGCCACCCCAGTAGAGGTAGTCGGCACCGACGGACTTCAGCTTGGAGATCAGCGCCGAATAGTCCTTCTCGCCGGCGTTGACGCCTTCATAAAGCACGTCCTTGACGCCCGCCTTGGTCAGGCCCTTGCGGGTCTCGTCGGCGAGGCCCTGGCCGTAGGTGGTCTTGTCGTGGACGACGGCGATCTTCTTGCCTTTGAGGTTCTTGGCGATATAGGCCGCCGCGACCTCGCCCTGCTGGTCGTCGCGACCGCAGGTGCGGAACACGTTCCAGAGGCCGCGCTCGGTGATCTTCGGGTTGGTGGCCGAAGGCGAGATCATCGCGATGCCGTTCTCGGCATAGACTTCAGAGGCCGGCATGGTGACGCCGGAGTTGAAGTGACCGATCACGAACTTGACGCCGTCGCCGACGAACTTGTTGGCGACGGAGACGCCTTGCTTGGGATCGGAGACATCGTCGCCGACCGACAGCGCGATCTTCTGGCCCAAGATGCCGCCAGCCGCGTTAATGTCGTCGATCGCCTGCTCGGTACCGTTCTTCAGCTGGGCGCCGAAGGCGGCGTTGGGGCCTGTGATCGGTCCGGCGACGCCGAACTTGACCTGTGCATTCGCCACGCCGGAGAAGGCGAGGACGGCGCCGAGCGCGATACCGCTCAACAGCAGTTTCTTCATGAGATCAGACTCCCCTGTGATTACTATGAACGGGCTGGATGGTCCGCCCGTCTCGGCGCGCGCGGCTACCGTGAAACGCAGTCTTGCGCTTTTTCAACGGTCTGTCACGCGTCAAGCTCGTCGCCATTTTCAGGCTATTTCGGCCCTGATCTTCACGCCTTCGCGCGCTTTCCAGCTGAATGGGCCGGTGCGCTCGAAGAGCCAGCGATATTGGGTCGTCATCTGCCTGGCGCGGTTGTAGCGCCAGCCGGCGAAGCCGAAAGCCATCAGCACGATGGTATCGACGATGTAGTAGTGCAGCGTCAGCAGCGTCGCCTCGAACAGCGCGAAATGGATGAAGCGCACGGCGAGCCCGAGAACCAGGATGTAGAGCACGAGCTGGAAAGTCGGCTTCCATGCCTTGGCCACCGCGCGGCCCGACATCCAGGCGAGCCAGCCGCCCATCACCACCGTGACCAGCAGGAACAGCCAGAGCGTCGGTTCTTCGTAGAGGATGCCTTGCATGTCAGTGCCTCCCGCCTTCGAGATAGGCGGCGCGCACCTGCGGATTGGCGAGCAGCTCCTGGCCCGTGCCGCTCATGGTGATGACGCCGTTGACCATGACATAGCCGCGATGGGCGAGCTTGAGCGCATGGAAGGCATTCTGCTCGACCAGGAAGACGGTCAACCCTTCCGTCTTGTTGAGCTCCCGGATCGCCTCGAAGATCTGCTTCACGATCAGCGGGGCAAGCCCCAGCGAGGGCTCGTCGAGCAGGAGGAGCTTGGGCCTGGCCATCAGGGCGCGCGCGATCGCCACCATCTGCTGCTCGCCGCCCGAGAGCGTGCCGCCGCGCTGCTGCAGCCGCTCCTTGATGCGCGGGAAGAGCACGCAGATCTTTTCGAGATCCTCGTCGAAATGGGCGAGGTCGCGCACGGCCGCGCCCATCTGCAGATTCTCGTAGACGGTCATGCGCGGGAAGATGCGTCGTCCCTCTGGGGATTGAGCGATGCCCAGCCTTGCGATCAGGTGGCTCGGCATCTTGGTGATGTCGCGCCCCTCATAGGTGACGGTACCTTCGCGCGCCTGCGGGTTGCCGAAGATCGTCATCATCAGGGTGGATTTGCCGGCGCCGTTGGCGCCGATCATGGTGACGATCTCGCCGGCGCGGACATCGATGTCGACGCCCTTGAGAGCGATGATCTTGCCGTAATAGGTCTTGACGCCGCGTACGGTGAGAAGAGGCTGAGCTTCGCTCATCACAGTCCGACCTCTGCTTCCACGGCTGCGACCTCGTCGTCGTCGACGCCGAGATAAGCGGCGATCACCTTGGGATCGGCCTGGACCTGCGCCGGTGTGCCATCGGCGATCTTGGTGCCGTAGTCGAGCACCACTACATGGTCCGAAATCTCCATCACCACCGACATGTCGTGCTCGATCAGCAGGAGCGCCGTGCCGATATCCTTGCGGATCGAAAGCAGCAGCTCGTTGAGGTCATGGCTCTCGCGCGGGTTGAGGCCGGCGGCCGGTTCGTCCAAGCAGAGCAGGACCGGCTCGGTGCACATGGCGCGCGCGATCTCGAGGCGGCGCTGGTCGCCATAGGGCAGATCGGCAGCGGGATCGTCGGCGCGATCGGTCAGCCTGATCTTGTCCAGCCAGAACTTGGCCTTCTCGATCGCTTCCTTCTCGCGCGCCTTGTAGCCGCCGATGCCGAGCACGCCGAGGAAGGTGAAGCCCGACGCGATCATCAGCGGGTTGTGCTGGGCGACGAGAAGGTTCTCCAGCACGGTCATGCCGCCGAAGAGGCGGATGTTCTGGAAGGTGCGGGCGACCCTGGCCTTCCAGGAGATGCGGAAGTCCGGCATCCGCTCGAGCAGATAGCTCGCGCCGCTGTCATGCGTCAGCGCCATCATACCTTCGGTAGGCTTATAAAAGCCGGTGATGCAATTGAAGACCGTGGTCTTGCCGGCCCCGTTGGGGCCGATCAGCGCGGTGATGTCGCCCTTGCGGGCCTCGAAGGAGAGGTCGTTGACGGCGGTGAGGCCGCCGAAGCGCATGGTGACATGCTCGACCTGGAGAAGCGGGGCAGTAGTCATCAGCCGTGGCCCTCCTGGACCATGTCGGACGAGATCGCCTTCTTTTCCTTGAGGAAGGCCGTCGGCTCGCGCGTCGAGATCAGTCCGCGCGGCTTCCAGATCATGATCACCACCATGGCCAGGCCGAAGATCAGCATGCGGTATTTGGTCGGGTCGAAATCATTGCCGAAGATCGCCTTCAGCCAGTCGAGCTCGCGCAGCAGTTCGGTGCCGCCGATCATCGCGGTCGCGGCGATGGCGCAGCCCCAGAGCGAGCCCATGCCGCCGAGCACGACGATTGCCAGCACCATCGCCGATTCCATGAAGACGAAGGATTCCGGCGAGATGAAGCCCTGCCGCGCCGAGAAGAACGCGCCGGCGAAGCCGCCGAACATGGCGCCGATCGAGAAGGCGGTAAGCTTGGTGTTGGTGGTGTTGATGCCGAGCGAGCGGCAGGCGATCTCGTCCTCGCGCAGGGCTTCCCAGGCGCGACCCACCGGTAATCGTCTGAGCCGTAGCGAGACGAAGGCGGTGAGGAGCGCGAGCGCCAGGATCAAGTAATACAGGAAGATCGTTCGGTAGAGCGGCGAGAATTCCAGCCCGAACACGGCCGCGAAGCCCTCGTCGCTGGCATTGAAGGGGATGCCGAAGAAGCTCGGCCGTGGAATGCCGGAAATGCCGGCATAGCCGTTGGAAAAGTCGACCCAGTTGATCAGGACGAGACGGATGATCTCGCCGAAGGCGAGCGTGACGATGGCGAGATAGTCGCCGCGCAGGCGCAGCACGGGAAAGCCGAGCAGCATGCCCCAGAAGGCGGCGAGGATCCCCGAGAGCGGCAGCAGGAGCCAGAATGACAGGCCGAAATTCTTGGCCAGCAGCGCGTAGGAATAGGCGCCGACCGCATAGAAGGCGACATAGCCGAGGTCGAGCAGTCCGGCGAGGCCTACGACGATGTTTAGCCCCCAGCCGAGCATGACGTAGATCAGGATCTGGACGCCGAAATTGTCGATCCATTTCAGCGCGCCGCCCCAGCCGGTCAGACCGATCGCGATCATCGGGAAGGTGATGAGGAACCCGAGCCCGAACAGCGAGAAGGTACGCGAGTTGCGCTGGAAGAAAGCAAAGGTGCCGTGCGGCAGGAAACGCACCAGCGATTTCCGGTCGGCCTTGCCCTGTTGGCGCAGCACCACCAGGAAGCGCCCGACGAAGACGATGGCGACTGCCCAGGCAACGGCCTCCCAGCGCTGATCGAGCACCAGCACGTTTTCCATGTTCTGGCGGGTGCCCCAGGCGATGATCGGGATGCACAGGCCGAAGGTGACGAGGGCGGCAAAGCCGGCCTCCTTGAGCGCCGCCTTGAAGTCGCGAGGAGGCACTGCGGGCGTCGAAATGGTCGTCGCCATGGCTGTCAGACTTTCTCGACTTCGGGGCGGCCAAGGATGCCCGAGGGCATGAAGACGAGCACGATCGCGAGGATGCAGAAGGCCGCGACGTCCTTGTAGTCGATGGTGAAATAGGCCGACCACATCACCTCGATCAGCCCGATCAGCAGCCCGCCGATGACGGCGCCGGGCAGAGAGCCGATACCGCCGAGAACGGCAGCGGTGAAGGCCTTCACGCCGGGGATGAAGCCGTCATTGAATGAGACCACGCCGTAGAGGACGAGGTACATCACGCCGGCGACCGCTGCGAGCGCCGCGCCCATCACGAAGGTGATCGAGATCGTGCGGTCGACGTCGATGCCAAGGAGCGCGGCCATCTTGCGGTCCTGCTCGCAGGCGCGCTGGGCCCGGCCGAGCGGCGTCTTCTGGACGATGTACCAGAACGCCGCCAGCAGCACCGCCGTCGTCACGATGATGACGATCTGCTTGTAGGAAATCTGAACTGTGTAGGTCGCGCTGTTGATGAGCGTGATCGAGTCGTTCAGCATCGGCGCGGTCGATTTGTTGCGCGGGCCCTGCACGACCTGGACGAAGTTCGACAGGAAGATCGACATGCCGATCGCCGAGATCAGCGGCGCGAGGCGGAAGGAGCCGCGCAGTGGCCGGTAGGCGACGCGTTCGATCGCCCAGTTCCACAGCGAGGTGAAGAACATCGCCAGTGCGAGCACGACGATGAGCGCCACCACGATCAGCCCGGCGCCGAACCAGGACGCGATCAGCATGAAGAAGATCAGCGCGATGAAGGCCGACAGCATGAAGATGTCGCCATGGGCGAAGTTCACCATGCCGATGATGCCGAAGACCATCGTGTAGCCGATGGCGATGAGGCCGTAGATCGACCCCAGGGTCAGCCCATTGATGAGCTGCTGGAGAAACACTTCCATTGACGACGCCTAACCCCTCTCATCCGCTCCCGTTCTTTTCGGCGGCATGACGCCGACGCATGCGGGATACGATTGCTACGCAGAGCTACCAACGGCTTGCGGCTTCGACAATCGCGCCGGGCCACAATTCTGTCAAAAGCAATCTGGCACGTTTTGCCTGCTGTTTGTGCAAGCATCTCTGCGGCGCGGCGGCGATTTCGCGCAAGATGATTGTGAGGTGGGCATTTTCGCGGGGAGCATTTGGGCCCGACAGGCGGCGGAAATGGGCGCGAAAAACCGTCTAGGATGATCTTTATGCACCCAATCAGGGTCCAACGGAGCGTGGTCGTGCCGCCTGACGCAAGGTCACGTCGTGTTCGGACGGTTCCGTCCGAATACGAAGAACGTGATCGATTCCTGGAGTTGAGAGCATTGCTCTTGCAAAAAAAACGGCACCCGCTTTTTGCGCAATGCTATTGGGCGGTTTTGTCGCCTCAGGCGCGATCGGCGAGCTGGAAACCATGCGCCAGCGGGTCGCGGTCGTCGATGAAGATGGTGTTGTAGCCGGTCATCCGGGCCCAGCCCTCGATCGACGGGATGATCGCGTCATGGGGCCCGACCTTCGCCGCCGCCTCGACCCGGCCGCGGAAGAGCGTGCCGATGATGCTCTCATGGACGAAGTCGTCGCCGACCTTGAGCTTTCCCTGCGCGGCCCATTGCGCCATGCGCGAGGAGGTGCCGGTGCCGCAGGGCGAGCGGTCGAGCGCCTTGTCGCCATAGAACACGGCGTTGCGGGCATGCGCCTCGGGCTTCGTCGGTGCGCCGGTCCAGAGGATGTGGGAGAGGCCGTTGATCGCCGGGTTCTCGGGGTGGACGAACTGGTATTTCGCGTTGAGGGCAGCGCGCAGCTTCGGGCTCCAGCGCAGCAGATCGGAGGGGTTCACATCCGCGATGTCGCGGATCGCCGCTTGCGGATCGACGATCGCGTAGAAATTGCCGCCATAGGCGACATCGACCTTGACCTCGCCCAGCCCCTCGACCTCGGCGGAGAGGCCGGTCGCATGCAGATAGGAGGCGATGTTGGTGATGCGGACGCTGTCGACATAGGGGCCGTTGCGGACATAGGTCGCGGTGACGAGGCCGGCGGGCGTGTCGATCTTCAGCACGCCCTCCTGGCGCGGCGTCACCAGTCCGCGCTCCAGCGCCATGGTCACGGTGCCGATCGTGCCATGGCCACACATCGGCAGGCAGCCCGAGGTCTCGATGAAGAGGAAGGCGATGTCGGCGTCCTCGCGCGTCGGCGGGTAGAGGATTGCGCCCGACATCATGTCGTGGCCGCGCGGCTCGAACATCAGCCCGGTGCGAATCCAGTCGAATTCCGCCAGGAAATGCGCGCGCTTCTCGACCATGGTGCTGCCCTTCAGGGCAGGACCGCCGCCGGCGACGAGGCGTACCGGATTGCCGCAGGTATGGCCGTCGACGCAGAAGAAGGTGTGGGTCGTCATGGCATCCACTCAGAAGGATATGCAGGCCGGCCGCAGGATCGTGCCGACCGATTGCTGGTTGAAACGCTGCTTATAGGCTTCGGCGATGGCCGCGAGCTTGGCGCGCCCCTCGGGCTCGTCCTTCAGGGCGATGACGAGGAGTTTTGCCTGCTCGCGTACAAGGACGCCACGCGTGGTATCGCGATACTGCCCTTGCCCGGCAAGGATCGTCAGCCCGTCGGGGAAGCGCGGCGTCACCTCCTCGTCGATGAAGCGCCCGAAGGCTTTCTCGCTGACGCCGAGCCTGTCGCCGATATTGCGGCCGAATAGCAGTTCGGCGACGAGCATCGCTTGCTGGCCCGGCGAACAAGCAAGCGGCGGGAGGCTGGCGCAGCCGCCAAGGCAGGCGAAGCCGGCGAGAAACAGGATTCGAATCATCGCCTTGGCCTCGTCGGCTCAGAGCTTGATTCAGGTGCCGGGCAGTTGCGCTCGATTGTGAGAGCGAAGGCGATTTTCGCGCCTGCCATCATCTCGATGCCGAAGATCGGGCCCGCCGTCATCGCCTTCAGAACCGGCGCGGACTGAAGGGCGCGAGATCGATCGCGGGCTTGCGGCCGGCGATCGACGCGGCGACGAGGCCCGCCGTCGCGGTCGACTGCGTCATGCCGTAATGGCCGTGGCCGAAGGCGTAGACGACGTGGCGGTTGCGGCTCGCTTCGCCGATCACGGGCAATGAATCCGGCAGCGAAGGCCGGAAGCCCATCCAGAGCGTGCCACTCTCGAAGGGCGGCAGGCCGTCGACCAGGCTCGCCGCCTTGTCGTAGAGGCTGCGCGTCCGGGCGTGGTTGGGCGCCGCCTTCAGTCCGCCGAACTCGACGGCGCCGCCGATGCGCAAGCCGCTTTCCAACGGCGTCATGACGAAGCCATGGCCCTCGAAACCGACCGGGCGCGAGGTCAGGCCGGTGACGCCGGGAAAGCTGACATTGTAGCCGCGCTCGGTGTCGAGCGGGACGGCATCGCCGAGCGCTGCCGCCAGCGGCTTCGACCAGGCACCCGCTGCGATCACCGCGCGATCGACGACGCGCTGCCAGCCATCGGGGCCGATCAGGGACGGGCGCTCGCCCATCGAGATGTTGCTGACTTCGGCCTTCTCGAAGACCGCGCCGCGCGCCAGCGCCGCCTCGAACAGGGCCAGCGTCAACTGCAAGGGATCGCTGATATGGGCGGTGTCGGGATGGAAGGCCGCGCCGGCGAAGCGCCGCTTCAGCGCCGGCTCGAACTGGCTGAGTTCCTCGGGGCCGATCATCTCGACCTTGATGCCGAACTCCGCCTGACGCCTGGCGACATGGCCGGCCTCGTCGAAGGCCGCCTTGTCGGTGAAGACATAGAGCCCGCCCTGGCGATGGATGTGGCGGCTGAGGCTCAGGCTCTCGGCCCGCGCCAGCCAGGCCGGCAAGGCGAGTTGCTGCAGGGCGGCGAGCCCCTGGATCGAACGCTCATAGGCATCGGGCCGCGCCGCCAGCACGAAGCGGACGAGCCAGGGCAGGAGCTTGGGAAAATAGGCCGGGCGGATCGAGAGCGGCCCGAGCGGGTCGAGCAGGAATTTCGGCACCTGCCGCAGATTCTTGGGGCTGGCGATCGGCAGGATGTCGGTATGGGCCATCCAGCCGGCATTGCCGCGCGAGGGGCCGAAGGCGGGGCCTTCCTTGTCGAGGATCAGGACCTCGTGGCCCTCGTCGAGCAAGGCATGCGCGATGGCGCAGCCGACGATGCCGGCGCCGATAACGGCGATCTTCACGACAGGGCCTTCATGGCAGCGACAATTCCTTCAGCGCGCCGGGCTGCTTCACCTCGATCTCGACGAAGGCGATCGGGTGGGCGGAGCCGTTCATGACGTCGTGCTGGACGCCGGCCGGGCGCATATAGGCCTGGCCCTGCGCCAGTGGCACATCGGTTTCCGTCTTGCCGTCATGGATACGCAGCGTGCCCGCGACCAGCATCACCACGAAATAGGGCCAGCCATGCGTATGCCAGCCGGTCACGGCGCCGGGCTCGAAATCCCAGCGTGTGATCCGGATCGTCTCGTCATCCTGCTGGAGCGTCGGGATGGCGGGGAGGGTGCAGGCGAAGGCCATGGCGTATCCGGTCTTTTAGAAACTCGGCAGCGTCGGACGTGTGGTTTCGGCTGCCTTGACGATCGCCGTGAGGCGGGCACGTTCGGAGCCCTGCAGCGCCTGACGCGGAGCGCGGCAGCGGTCATTGGAGCCAATCACCAGCGCCTCGACCAGCTTGATGTTCTGGACGAGTCTCGCCGAGACGTCGAGGTCGAGCAGCGGGCGGAACCAGCGATAGATCGCGATCGCCTCGTTCATGCGCCCGGCCTTGGCAAGTTCGTAGATCGCGACGGTCTCGCGCGGATAGGCCACGACCAGCCCCGCGACCCAGCCATCGGCGCCCATCGCCAGGCTTTCCAAGGCGAGGTTGTCGACGCCGGTCAGCAGCTTGAAACGATCGCCGCAGAGCGACTTGATCTCGCTGATGCGGCGGATGTCGTCGGAGGATTCCTTGATGGCTGTGAAGAGCGGCTCGTCGGCCAGCTCCGCCAGCATGGCGGGCGGGATATCGACGCCATAGGCGGGCGGATTGTTGTAGATCATCACCGGCAGGCCGCCGGCCCTGGCGACGGTCCGGTAATGCGCTGCGGTCTCGTGCGGCTCGGATTTATAGGGGATGCCGGGCAAGACCATGAAGCCGGCCGCACCGGCCTTGGCGCCGGCTTCCGCGAGGTTGCAGGAAGCCCTGGTCGAGCCCTGCGAGACCGTCAGCAGCACCGGCACCTTGCCACCGGCGACGCGCAAGGCGGTCTTCAGGACCTCGATCTTCTCGTCGGGGTCCAGCGTCGAGGCCTCGCCGAGCGAGCCGCAGACGATCAGGCCGTGCACGCTAGCCTCGATCTGGAGAGAAAAGCATCGCTCCATCTCGGCGATGTCGAGCCGGTCCTCGCTGGTGAATTTCGTCGTAACCGCAGGTAGAACGCCGGTCCAATGGCTCATGGCACAAAGCTCCTTGCGTGCCGGCCCGTTTCGCTTGCAGATTGCAAACAGGCGAGCTTCGGCTCTCAGCGACATAGGTGATATATCAATGTTCGGTCGCACGTCAATCCAGTCTTGTCGGCTGGCGGAGCGCGCATGAGCCTGCGCTCGTCTCCCGATGCCCGCACCGATGAGGAGGCGCTTGCCCCGCTTCCGCCGCCGGCGGCGCCCAGCCTGTCGGAAACGGCTTATCGCCGGCTCGAGGAAGCGATCGTGACCCTGTCGCTGCGTCCCGGCGCGGTGCTGACGGAGGCGCAGCTGATCGACCTCGTCGGCGTCGGGCGCACGCCAGTGCGCGAGGCGCTGATCCGGCTGGCGCAGCAAGGGCTGGTCGAGATCTTGCCGCGCAAGGGCGTCGCCGTAGCCGACATCAACGCCATCGACGTGATGGCGGCGCTCGATGCGCGCGAGGTTCTAGAGCGATTGATCGCGGGCGATGCCGCCAAACGGGCGAGCCCGCGCGAACGTATCCTGATTATCGAGCAGGCCAAGGCGATGCGCGCGGCGGCTGAAATTGGCGATGTCAACGCCTTCATGCGCATCGACACGGAGCTCAACGGCATGGTGGCGGCAGCTGCGCGCAGCCCCTATGCGACGCGCGCGGTCGAGCCGCTGCAGGCGTTGATGCGACGCGCCTGGTATCATTTCGAGCGGCAGGACGACCTCGTGCCCTCCGCGCATCTGCATGTCGCCTTCGCGCAGGCGATCGCGACGGCCGATCCTGCTGCCGCGATGATCGCGAGCGACGCCCTGATGCTGCATTTTCGCCGTGGCCTGCTCGGCGCGCTCGGGCGGGATTGAAAGCATTCGGGCGGAGCGATGCGGGCATAGTTTGGGTGCGTCTGATATATCTAGTTTGATTGCGGAGGCCGCGTCGAACCCGTCCGCTCCCATGGCTCATGCGGTTGCCTATGCCGCGGCGCTCGACAGGAGCGGCGAGGGCCTCATCTGTGATCGCCATTTCGGGGGTCTCGAACACGTTGTCTTCATCAAGATGGCTCATGCTTGAACGAGCCGGTGTGTCGCTCCGTGAACTGGCTTTCGCGGGGGCGTGCGCCTACATCAACGGGCTGGAGGTTGTTAGGGACTATGGGGATGATTTGGCGCCGCGCCCTGCGGGTGAGGTGAAAGCGGCGGAGCGGCAGCGTCGCATCGCTTGCCGATACCGATGGTATCGCCTGCGCAAAGCTCCTCCCATCTCCGGCGTTTTGACTTCATCAAATCGTCCCCATAGTCCCTAACAACCTCCAGAGTTCACGCGAGCAGGCTGGGCGAATGACCAAGATCGTTGAGGCGGCGCCGCGCCTGACGCCAGCGGCCGACGGGCAGGCCTTCCGCGACGCCATGGCGCGGCTGGCGAGCCCGACCCATATCGTCACGACGGCGGGGCAGAACGGCCGCGCCGGATTGACCGCGACCGCCGTCGCCTCGGTCTCGGACGCGCCGCCGACCGTGCTGGTCTGCATCGAGGCCAATAGCCGGACTCTGGCGGCGATAGCGGCCAATGGCGTCTTCTGCATCAATACATTGCCGGGCGGTTCCACCGACCTGGCCGAGACGTTTGCCGGGCGTCGCGGCATCGAGGGCGAGGCGCGTTTCGCCTCGGCGCGCTGGGGCAGGCTGGCGAGTGGCGCGCCCGTGCTGGAGCAGGCGCTCGCTGCCTTCGATTGCCGGCTTGTCGCGATCCAGAAGATCGCGACGCATCGCATCGTCATCGGCGAGGTCTTGGCGCTGGGCGGCGCGGGGCAGGGCGCCGGCCTGATCTATCGCAACCGGCGCTTCGAGTCCGTCTAGGTCTTTGTTTTGACGCGCTTTCTTCGCGCGAACCGATTTCCACTTCGCTCGAAAACGCTCTTACGCTTCAGGGCTTGTTGGCCTCAGCCTCGATCTCGGCGAAGACGCTGGCGGCTTCCTTGAAGGCGTGGTTGGCGGCAGGCACGCCGGCATAGATCGCCGCCTGCATCAGCACCTCCTTGATCTCGTCCCTCGTCATGCCGTTATTGAGCGCACCACGGACATGGATGCGGAACTCGCCCCAGGCGCCGAGCGCACAGGCGATCGAGAGCACGATGATCGAGCGCTCCCGGCGCACCAGGCCTGGCCGGTTCCAGATGTCGTTCCAGGCGGTGCGGGTGATGAACTCCTGCCACTCGCCGTTGAAGGCGGTGACGCCGGCGCTGGCCTTGTCGACATAGGCGTCGCTCAGTACGGCCCGGCGGGTCTTCATGCCGTTGTCGTAACGGGTTTTCTCGTCCATGGCAGTCGACCTCAGGCGGTTAGGAAGTCGAGCACGGCCTTGGTGAAGGCGGCGGGCTGCTCGAGATTGGAAAGATGGGCGGCGTCGAGCTCGACCGTCTGCGCGCCATGGATGGAACCGGCGATCAGCTGCCCGGCGGCAGGCGGCGTTGCTGGGTCGACCTTGCCGATGATGACGAGCACTGGATTCGTGATTGCGCGGATCGGCTCGCGCTGGTCCATGTCGCGGATCGCAGCGCAGCAATTGGCGTAGCCGAGCGGCGGAGTGGTGCTGAGCATTTCGCTGACCTTGGCCACGGTCTCGCTGTCGCGCTGGCGAAATTCCTGGCTGAACCAGCGCTCCAAGATCGGCTGGATCAGTCCTGCCATTCCGTTGGCGCGCACGGACTTGATGCGGGTGTTCCAGAGATCGGGCGAGCCCGTGCGGGCGCCGGTATTGGCCAGCACCACCCGGTCGAGGCGCTTGCCGGCATGGGTCGCGAGCCATTGGCCGACCATGCCGCCCTTGGAGAGGCCGCACCAATGTGCCTTGGCGATGCCGAGATGATCGAGGATCGCCAGCGCGTCCTCGCCGAGCATGGTGATCGAATAGGGTTTGTCGGCTGCGGTCGATTGGCCGTGACCGCGTGAATCATAGCGTACGACGCGGAAGGCCTTCGACCATTCAGGGATCTGCGGATCCCACATCGAGAGATTGGTGCCGAGCGAGTTCGAGAGCAGCAGCACGGGCGCGTCGGCTGGCCCGTCAATCCTGATGTTGAAGGGCTCGCCCCTGATGGTCTCGATCGGCATGGCGTTTCTCTCGCGTTGTCAGTTGATGATGATCGCGCCGCTGGCAGACAGCGTGAGCCGCCGGCCGGCCAAAGCCTGCTGCTGCTCGGCTGGAAGCCGGAGCGCCGGCGGCGCTTGCCAGCCCATTTCGCGCGCGACGATGATGCCGAGCAGGAGGATGGCGTCGGGCGCGTCCATCAGGATCGCGGCCGGGGCCTTGCCGGCATGGACGAGTTCCAGCAGCACGGCCGAGGCCGAGGAGGAGCCGATCGTGCCCGGCAATGCCAGCACCGTGCCGGCGATGCTCGCGCCGCGCTGCGGATGGCGCGCATCGATGATCAGGCCAGTTCTGGGATCGACGCCGCCCCAGAAGCTGATGGGGGCGGTGAGCGCGAGGCATGGCGCAGAGACCGCCTCGCCCGGGATCAGGATCTCAGCCGTCAGCTCCATATCAGGGCCTCCCTGACGAGGTGGCCCGCGACGGCGCTCTCGACGCATTCGCAGAGCGAGCCATAGGTCACGGCATAGCCGGTATTGCCCGGCGCATAATGCGCGAATTTGCCGGAATTGGTCATCAGCACCGCGCCATCGATTTCGGGCAGGATCGGCGTGACCACGACGCAGGTATCGACGACGAAGACCACGCCCGCCGCTTCCAGCGCGGCGCGGCGGCCATTGGCGGCGAGCGGTCCCACCACATGGCGGCCGGTATTGGCATAGAGCGGCGCGGCGAGCTTGCGGCCGGCAAGCAGGCGCTCGACTTCCGCGATCTCGGCCAGGGAGAGATGCGGCGAGCCGATCGCGACAGCATCGATTCGCTGCGTCGCACCGGCAGTCGAGAGCCGCGCCAGCGCCGCCTGCAACTCCTGTGGGGTCAAAACGAGATGCTCGCGCGGCGCGACATGCCCGAGCGCGGTTGCGGCATCGGGCGCTTCCGGCGTCACGCCCGCGACATGGAACAGCCCGACGCCACCGGCCGAGGCTGCGGCAGCGCCCAGCGCCTTCAGTCGATCCTCATTGGTGCAGCCTTGCAGGCCCTCGATGACCGCGACGGCATTGCCGGCGGCGCGGCCGAGATAGGTACCCAGCACCGGATAAAACACATCCGAGCTGCGTAGGGCCCGTGACAGGCCGCTGACATCGATCAGCAGGGAGGCGATGCGGTTCTCCGGCTGATGCAGGCCGTAATCGGGTGCGCAGCCGGCAATGGCGCAGGCGATGTCGAGGAAATCGCCATAGCGGTTGGTGCGCGCGCCGAGCACCGAATTGCAGAAGATGACGGCGTTGGACTCGCCCCAGGCGACATCCGTGCCCACGGCCGGGCGATGCCCCGCCTGATAGGGCGCGCAGGTCCAGGAGGGCTCGCAGCCCATGGCCTCATAGGCACGCATCATCCGCCCTGCCATGTCGCGCTCATGCGCGGGCAGGCGGATCGCGGCGCAGCCGGCAGGCGCGAGGGCGCCGACATTCAAGGTGGCGCGCACCGCGACCCTGGCGTCGCCCGCGACCAGCCTTTCGGCGAAGAGCGTGCCGGAATCGCCATGATAGAGCGCGCCGTCGATATGGGCGGAGGCGACCGGGATCAGCCTCGGCGCCCCCATCAGCCGGGCGGCCTCCGTGACGATGCGCAGCGCCATGGCAGCGCCTTCGCCTTGCGCGCCTGAGGCGATGCTGCGTTCCTCGGCGGAGAGCTCAACCATCGGAATCCATATGCTCCCGCTCCTCGTCGTAGAGAGCGAGGATGCGGTCGATGATAGCATCGGTCGCACCGCGATAGGTCGTCGGGTCGAAGAGCTTGTCGATTTCGCCGGGCGCCAGCTTGCCGGCGAGGGCAGGGGTCTGGGCGAGCACGTCTCTGAGATGACGGCCGCTGGCGATGCAGATGCGACTGGCCTCCTCAAGCAGATGATGCGCCTCGCCCCTGCCGACGGTGGCGGCAAGCGCGAGCGATACGCGCTCAGCCATGACCAGGCCATTGGTGAGCTCGAGATTCTGCCGCATCCGCTCGGGGAAGACCTGAAGCCCTTCGATCAGCGTCACCATCTGGTTCAGGGCGGAGCCGGCAATGGTGAAGAGTTCCCCCATCGTGCGCCATTCGGCGTGCCAGCCGCCCATGGCGCGCTCGTGCTCCTGCGGCATGGTGGCGAGCATGGTCGAGACGAGGCCGGGTGCGCGCTTGGCCGCGGCGAGGATCAGCGTGCACAGCACCGGGTTGCGTTTATGCGGCATGGCGGAGGAGCCGCCCTTGCCGGGGGCTTCCGGTTCGGCCAATTCACCGATCTCGGTTTGCGCCATCAGCGCGATGTCCTGCGCCATCTTGCCGAGATGGCCCATGAAGATGCCGAGACCGGCGGCGATTCGCGCCGGGCGCCGGCGTTCCGTGTGCCAGGGCGTGTTGACAGCGCCGATGGAAGGCATCGTCCTGCCGAAGGCTTGAAGGACGGCTTCGGCGTGCTCGCCGAGCGAGGCCAGCGTGCCTGCCGCTCCGCCGAGCTGATGCGCGGACTGGCCACAGATCATGAAGTCGTCATGGAAGGAGATGACGGGGCCGAGCCAGTTCGCCGCCTTGATGCCGAAGGAGATCGGCACGGCGTGCTGCAGGAACGTGCGGCCGATCATCGGCGTGTGGCGATGGCGCCTTGTCAGCTCAGCGAGGGCGTCCGCAAGACGGGCGGCCCGTTCCAGAAGCAGCCGCCACGCAGCACCATATTGCTGCGCATGGCCGGAATCGATCACATCCTGGCTGGTGGCGCCGTAATGGGCCCATTTCGCGGCCTCAGGATCGATCGCAGCGACGCGGGCCGTCAACGCCTTGACCAGCGGGATCGCGGGATTGCCGGCCAGTGTCGCCGCCTTGCCGATGGCGGCGATGTCGTAGAACTCCGCCTTGCATTGCGCGCCGATCGCTTCTGCGGCTTCTGTGGGGATGACGCCGGCGGTGGCTTCCGCGCGGGCAAGCGCCGCCTCGAAATCCAGCATGCCTTGCAGCGCCGCGCAGTCGTCGAGCAGCGCTGCCATCTGCGCATCGGCGAACAACTCGCCGTACAGGCCGAGAGGGCCGCTCATCTGTCCACGGACCGGGGTGCGGCGGGCATAGCTTGGGCGCTGTTCACTTTTGTCCCCTTGTGCAGCGAGGGGCTTTCCGCTCATGGATAGCCGATCCGAGCCTTGGATAGACCCGAGGCATGGCCGGCTGCAACAGCGGCGGGGTCGGCTTGATCTTGGAATGAGGGAGTAGCGGCATGGCGATGACGATGAATGGCGAGGTCACCTTGCCGGCTGCCAAGGATGTGGTCTGGGCCAAGCTGAATGACGCGGAGGTGCTCAAAGCCTGCATCCCCGGCTGCGATCAGCTGACCAAGGACGACGACACCCACTTCTCGGCGATCGTGAAGGTCAAGCTCGGGCCGGTGAAGGCGACCTTCCGAGGCAAGGTCGAGCTCGTCGACCTCGACCCGCCCAATGGCTATCGTATCCAGGGCGAGGGCGAGGGCGGCATCGCCGGCTTCGCCAAGGGCGGCGCCAAGGTCGCGCTCAGCGTGGCCGAGGGCGGGCAGACGCTGCTGCGCTACGATGTCGAGGCGCAGGTCGGCGGCAAGCTGATGCAGCTCGGCGCAAGGTTGATCGATTCGGTCTCAAAGAAGCTCGCCGACGAGTTTTTCGCCAATTTCGCCAAAGCGGTCAGCGAAGGCTGAGCGCGTCCTTCCATCCCATAGCGGTCAGCGAAGGCTGAGCGCGTTCTTCCATCCCATAGCGGTCAGCGAAGGCTGATCGCGTCAGGACACCTGTCTCAGCGCCGTCAGCGCCTCGCTGACGGTGGCCTCCGCGGCGCCGACTTGAAGTGCGATCTGGGAAGCGACGAGGGTGGCGCGTTCGATCGCCCTTGTCGTCGTCTCCAGGCTGTCGCCGACGGCTTGGGCGCTGGCGATCGTGTCATCCGAACACCCGGCCACATCCGAGGCGTCGCGCGCTATGCCCGAGGTGACGAGGCTCTGCTGGGCGACCGAGTCGGATATCGCCTCGGAATCGCCCCGGATTTCGCCGATCGTCGAGCTGATCGAGGCGGCATGCTGGCCGCACGCTGCGGCGTTCGCCGAGAATTCGGTGATCTGGCGAGAGATCTCCCGCGTCGCATTGGCTGTCTGCGTCGCCAGCGACTTTACCTCCGAGGCAACGACGGCGAAACCGCGTCCAGCTTCTCCCGCTCGGGCGGCCTCGATCGTGGCATTGAGAGCAAGCAGATTGGTCTGCGCGGCGATGTCTGCGATCAGGCCGAGAACCGAGCCGATGCTAGCGGTCGATTCACGCAATTGCGTGATCGCGTGGTTCATCGCCTCCGCGTCGCCGACGGCGCGGGTCGCGATGGCGACGCTTTGACGGGCGCGATGGCCGATTTCACCGATATTGGCCGACATCTCTTCGGTCGCAGCTGCCGTCTGGCGGGCGCGGTCTCTCATCATTTCGGCGGCGCGCGTGACATCGAGGACCTGTGTCCGGATGAACGCTGTCGCGCTCGTGGTCTCGTCTGTGGCGCCGACGAACTGCTCGACTGCGCCGCTGATCGTCGAATCGAGCGTGCCGATCCGTGATTTCAGCATATGCGCGGCGGTGTCGAGCGCGTCGCGGCGATGCCTGGCCTCCGCAGCCTCAAGGGCATGATCCAGAGTGATCGCGGTATTGATGTCCATGACCAAGACGTTCTCGATGATCTCCATGTCCCTCGCGAAACGTCTGGGAGACAGCAGAGAGGCTAGGCGCGGCTTCGTCGCGATCGCTCTGAAAAGTGCCCCCGCGATCGACACGCGGGAACGGGTGCCGACCTTGACGGCGCGCTCCAGGATGCACATGCGCTCCATAGATTTGTAGTAGCGCTCGTCGAAATCACCTTCAAAGATCAGCCTGAAGTGCTGCCCCGTGATCTCATAGAGGTTCTCATTTAGCGGCGTGATGTTGTCTTTCAGCCCGGGATGGATCTGGCGACCGTAGGTGAAGGCCTTCGCGACGATGTCTTCGATGACGAGATCGACATGCTTGCGATAGCCCCGCAGCGCGGTGCGCTTTTGCTCACCATAGCCCGTCGAGTGCAGGCGGCGTGCGACCTGTTCGGAAATCGATGTCAAGATTGGCCCTCGCGCCGCCGGCAAAAGCGCTCCAACGAGCTGACGCACGGTGAGTGGCCCCGGTTAAAATTCCGGCAATGCGACATACGCACGCGGTTTCGCAAATTCTGGGTGAGCACCGCTCGAACGCGATGAATCGCCGCGAAACGGTACAAAACAGCCTGCCTTGTCTGGATGTGCCCGGCTTGACCGCGCAAAAATGCGGGTCCACATTCAATTTCGAGCTATTCCAAGGAAGAGCTGCTCTTCGTCGATTGCGGTCGCGCGAGGGGAGATTACGCTACGGCTTCGAGATGTCTTAGCCGGGCGCCAGACCCGGGTCACAGGAGGAATGCCCCATGGCCACCGTTTCGATGACGGTGAACGGCAAAGCCGTCACCGGCACAATCGATTCCCGCACCTTGCTCGTCCAGTTCCTGCGCGAGAACCTGCGCCTGACGGGCACGCATGTCGGCTGCGACACCAGCCAGTGCGGAGCCTGCGTCGTCCATGTCGACGGCAAGGCGATCAAGTCCTGCACGACGCTGGCGCTGTCGCTCGAGGGGGCTTCCGTGACGACGATCGAGGGGCTGGCGGTCAACGGTACGCTGCATCCGATGCAGGAGGCTTTCCGCGAGCATCACGGGCTTCAGTGCGGCTATTGCACGCCTGGCATGATCATGGCGGCCGTCGATATCGTGAATCGGCGCGGTCATGCGCTCGACGAGCAGACGATCCGCGAGGATCTCGACGGCAATATCTGCCGCTGCACCGGCTACCACAACATCGTCAAGGCGATCGCAGCCGGGGCCGAGGCCATGGGCGGCAAAGCCAAGCCGGCCCGCCAGGCCGCAGAGTAAGGCGTTTCGCCCGCGCCATCCCGCGCGGGCTTTTTCTCATGCCATGACGTGCCCGCCAGAGGCGCGCTGCGAGGAGGGAACACCAATGTCTTCTCAATCAAGCTCCGCCACCGGAATCGGCGCCTCAGTCCGCCGCAAGGAAGACCACCGCTTCATCACCGGCCAGGGCCGCTACACCGACGACATCAACCGCCCCGGCCAGGCCCACGCCTATTTCCTGCGCTCGCCCCACGCCCACGCCACCATCAACAAGATCGACACCAAGGCCGCCGCCAAGATGCCCGGCGTGCTTGGAATCTTCACAGGCGACGATCTCACGGCCGATAAGGTCGGCGGGCTGATCTGCGGCTGGATGATTCACAACAAGGATGGCTCGCCGATGCGCGCCGGTGCCCATCCGGCCCTAGCCCAGGGCAAGGTCCGCTATGTCGGCGATCATGTCTGCGTGATCGTCGCCGAGACGCTGGCGCAGGCGCGCGACGCGTCCGAGGCGATCGTCGTCGACTACGGCGTGCTGCCGGCCGTGGTCGACACCGCAAGCGCCGCCAAAGCCAAGACGGTGGTCCATGTGGAGGCGCCCGACAACACGGTGTTCAACTGGCATCTCGGCAACAAGGACGAGACAGAGAAGGCCTTCAAGGCGGCCAAGCATGTGACGAAGCTCGACATCGTCAACAACCGGCTGGTGCCCAACCCTATGGAGCCGCGCGCGGCCGTCGGCGATTACGATCAGGGTGAGGGGGCATTCACGCTCTACACCACGAGCCAGAACCCGCATGTTGCACGCCTCGTCCTCTCGGCCTTCATCGGCATCGCGCCCGAGAACAAACTGCGCGTGATCGCGCCCGATGTCGGGGGCGGTTTCGGCTCGAAAATCTTCATCTATGCCGAGGAGACGGTCTGCGTCTGGGTGGCGAAAAAGGTCGGCCGGCCGGTGAAATGGACGTCGGACCGTTCCGAGGCCTTCCTCTCCGACGCGCATGGCCGCGACCATGTCACCCATGCCGAACTCGCGACCGATGCGGATGGCAAGATCACGGGCCTCAGGGTCAAGACCACCGCCAATCTCGGCGCCTATCTTTCGACTTTCTCCTCGTCGGTGCCGACCTATCTCTATGCGCCGTTACTCTCGGGCTCCTACGATATCCCGGCGATCTATGCCGAGGTCGATGCGGTCTACACCAACACGGCCCCCGTCGACGCCTATCGCGGAGCGGGGCGGCCGGAGGCGACCTTCGTGGTCGAGCGCCTGGTCGAGGTCGCGGCGCGCGAGCTCGGCAAGGATCCGGCAAAATTCCGGATGCAGAACTACATCAAGAAATTCCCGCACCAGACGCCGGTGATCATGATGTACGACGCCGGTAATTACGGCGCGGCGATGAAGAAAGCGCTGGAGATCATCGACTACAAGGGCGTCGGCAAGCGCAAGCGCGACTCAGCCCGCAACGGCAAGCTGCGTGGCATCGGCTTCTCCTCCTATATCGAGGCTTGCGGCATTGCGCCGTCGGCCGCGGTGGGGTCGCTGGGTGCAGGTGTCGGCCTGTGGGAATCGGCGGAGGTCAGGGTCAATCCGATCGGCACCGTCGAGGTTTTGACCGGCTCTCACAGCCATGGCCAGGGCCATGAGACGACCTTCGCCCAGCTCGTCTCCGACAAGCTGGGCATCCCGATCGAGAACGTTTCGATCGTCCATGGCGACACCGACAAGGTGCAGATGGGCATGGGCACCTATGGCTCGCGCTCCGGCGCGGTCGGCATGTCTGCGATCTTCAGGGCGGTCGACAAGGTCATCGCCAAGGGCAAGAAGGTCGCGGCCTATGTGCTGGAGGCCGACGAGGCCGATATCGACTTCGCGGATGGGCACTTCAAGGTGAAGGGCACGGACAAGACGCTCGATTTCGGCTCCTGCGCGCTGCAGGCCTATGTCGCGCACAAGTTCAACGGGCAGGATCTCGAGCCCGGGCTGAAGGAGGGGGCGTTCTACGACCCGACCAACTTCACCTTCCCGGCCGGCGTCCATATCTGTGAGCTCGAGATCGACCCCGCCACCGGCACGACCCGTATCGAGCGCTGGGCGGCGGTGGATGATTTCGGCAATGTCATCAACCCGATGATCGTCGAGGGGCAGGTCCATGGCGGCATCGCCCAGGGGGTCGGGCAGGCGCTGCTGGAAGGGGCGAAGTACAATAGTGATGGGCAGCTCGTGACCGCGAGTTTCATGGATTACTGCATGCCGCGCGCTGGCGATCTGCCATCCTTCGATGTCGGCATGACAGTGACGCCATGCCCGTCCAACCCGCTCGGCATCAAGGGGTGCGGCGAGGCCGGCGCCATCGCTGCCCCACCTGCCGTGATCAACGCCATCACCGACGCGCTCGGCCATGAGGACATCGCCATGCCGGCGACGCCCCAGGCGGTCTGGCGCGCGGCGCAGAAGAGCCTCAAGAGAATGGCTGCCGAGTAAGCATCGAGAAGGCGGATGGCGGCATGTGGCTGCCATCCGCTTATCCAGCGCCTGCGACGTTTCGAAAGGGATCATGCCCATGTACGCCTTCACCTTCCATCGCCCGGCCACGGCGCGCCAGGCCGCCGGTCTCCTCGCCAAGAAGGAGGACGCCAAATTGCTCGCCGGTGGGCACACGCTGCTGCCGACGATGAAGCAGCGTCTCGCTTCGCCGGGAGCACTCGTCGATCTCGGCGGCTGCGCCGATCTCAAGGGCATCGAACGCAAGGGCCGCAATGTCGTGATCGGCGCGATGACGACCCATGCCGAGGTCGCGGCCTCGCCACTCGTGCAGGAGGCCATTCCGGGCCTGGCCTATCTCGCCTCGCATATCGGCGATCCGCATGTGCGCAATCGCGGCACGATCGGCGGTTCGGTCGCCAATAACGACCCTGCGGCGGACTATCCCGCAGCCTGCCTCGCGCTGGGGGCGACGATCGTCACCAACAAGCGCAAGATCGGGGCGGACGAGTTCTTCACCGGCCTTTACGAGACGGCGCTGGAAGAGGGCGAGATCATCACCAAGATCGCCTTCCCGCTGGCTTCCAAGGCGGCCTATGCGAAATTCCGCAATCCGGCCTCGCGCTATGCGCTGGTCGGCGTCTTCGTCGCCAAGCGCGGCTCCGATGTCCGCGTCGCGGTCACGGGCGCGGGCGAGGGCGGCGTCTTCCGCTGGCCCGAGGCCGAGGATGCTCTGAAGACGCGCTTCACCGCGAAATCGCTCGATGGCCTCAAAGCCTCGGCCAAGGGCATCAATGCCGACATGCATGCCGATGCCGAATATCGCGCCCATCTGATCGGCGTGATGGCGAAGGAAGCCGTGGCGCGCGCGACGGGCAAGTAGGGCGAGTATAATCGAGCTTTGTCGAGGGCGATGTCGTTCGGCGTCGCCCTGAGACGAAAAACGGATCGCAACGATCGATCCAATCCAGGGGATGCGCCGATGAGATATGCCACTTTCGTGGGGGCGGCCGCCCTCGTGACGTTCTTCGCTCTGCCGGCCTCCGCCTTCGACGGCTGGCATCTCGAGAGTTCTGCCACGATCGAAGGCAAGGGTGCGGCCTGGGACTATATCAGCCTGGATGGTGCGTCTGGCCGGCTCTATATCGGCCATCGCAAGGAAGGCCTGCAGGTCTTCGATACCGCGGGCAGGAAGTTGCTGAAGACCCTCGACAATACCGCGACGCAAAGCTCGAACGGCGCGACGCTGATGCCCGAATTCGATCTTGGCTTCTCCAATAACGAGGACGGATCGATCACGCCGTTCAAGATGTCGACGATGGAGGCGCGCGCGCCGATCAAGCTCGGCGAGGAACTCGACACCAGCCACTACGATCCGGTCTCGAAGCGGATCCTGGTCAACATGGCCGCTGGCAAGGATGGGACGGAGCTTGTCGTCCTGCAGGCTCCCTCGCTCGAGAAGGTCGGCGTCATCAAGATCGCCAGCAAGAAGCCCGAGCATGCCGACAGCGACGGCAAGGGCAACCTGTTCATGGCCTCGCGCGACCTGGAGCTGGTCTACCGCATCGACATGAAGGAGATGAAGGTCACCGCGGAGTGGCCCGCTTCCGGATGCGGCCAGGCCAACAGCCTGGCGATGGATGCCGTCAACAAGCGCATCTTCCTGGGCTGCCGCGGCAGCGACAAGGCCAAACCTGCCTTCGCGGTGATGGATTCCGAAACCGGCAAGGTGATCTTCTCGCAGGAGATGGGCGGCGGCAACGACGGCGTCGCCTATGATGCGGAGCTGAAGCGGATCTTCCTGACCAATGGCGTCAACGCCGTCATGAACGTGTTCGAACAGGTCGATGCCAATACCTACAGGCAGATCGAGGCTCTGGGCACCCATGCCGGGGTGCGTTCGCTGGCGCTGGACGCCAAGAGCAAGAAAATCTTCGCGGTAACGGCCGAGGGCTCGGCCGACTATGCCAAGAAGGTGACGACGACCGTTTCGCCCTATTACGCCAACACGTTTTATCCGAATACGTTCAAGGTGTTGATCTACGCGAAATGATGTGATGTCTCCCATTGTCGTTGCCGCTTCGCCAGCGGTGACGGCGGTGTCGGGATGCTACTGGGTTCGCTCCTCCGTCGATTCCGTCGGGGTCGCGCCGGTCTCGGGACACCTGGACGATTGTCGTCAGGGGGCTCCGGGCAGGCCGGCGCACCTGAACCGGGAATGATGAGAGTTTGCGATGACTGCCTTGCCGGATTCCATTGATGCGACGCAGGCTCTCCTGCAATCGCAGGGCTATGTCGCCGACCGCTCGCTTGCGACCGTGCTGTTCCTGGCGCTCAGGATGAAGCGGCCGCTGCTGCTGGAAGGCGAGGCCGGCACCGGCAAGACCGAGATCGCGAAAGTGCTCTCGGCTGCGCTGGGGCGCAAGTTGATCCGGCTGCAATGCTATGAGGGGCTCGACCTCGCCTCGGCCGTCTATGAATGGAACTATGCCGGCCAGATGATGGCGATAAGGCTCGCCGAGGCGGGCGGTGCGACGGGCGATCGCGACCGGCTTGAGGCCGACATCTTCTCGGAGAAATATCTGGTCAAGCGTCCGCTCTTGCAGGCGCTGGAGCCGCAGGAGGGTGGCGCGCCGATCCTGCTGATCGATGAGCTCGACCGTACCGACGAGGCTTTCGAGGCCTTCCTGCTCGAAGTTCTGGCGGATTCGCAGGTGACGATTCCGGAGCTCGGTACGATCAAGGCGGCCGAGCCGCCGATCGTGATCCTGACCTCGAACCGCACCCGCGAGATCCATGACGCGCTGAAGCGGCGCTGCCTCTATCACTGGGTCGGCTACCCTGATGCCGTCCGCGAGCTCGCCATCCTCAAGGCGCGCGCGCCAGGCGCTCCCGCCAAGCTGGCGAAGCAGGTCGTCTCCTTCGTGCAGGCGATCCGCAAGGAGGAATTGTTCAAGGCGCCCGGTGTCGCCGAGACGCTCGACTGGGCGAGTGCTTTGGTGGAGCTCGACGCGGTCGCGCTCGATCCCGCGCTGGTCTCGGACACGCTGGGCGCGCTGCTGAAATACCAGGACGATATCCAGGCGATGCAGGGCTCGAAGGTGAAGGAACTGCTGGATCAGGTGAAGGCGGAAGCGCGGGGCTAGGTTGGGCTCACCGTCATGGTCGACCTTGTGTCGACCATCTACGCCTTCGTTCAACCGGCCGACACGTCGCAAGACGTGGATGGTCGGGACATGCAAGACCATGACGGAGGAGGAGGACACCATGTACAATGATCTCAAGGCGATCGAGGCGGCGACCTGGACCTATCTCAACGGGCTCTATGAGGGCGATGTCGACAAGCTCTCCCATGTCTTCCATCCGACCAGCGCGCTGACCTCGGCGCAGGAGGACGGCGCGATCAAGATCCTGCCGCGCGACCAGTGGTTGGAGTGGGTGCGCAGCCGGCCATCTCCGAAAGCCGCCGGCCTGGCGCGCGGCGACCATATCCTGACCATCGATCTAGTTGGGCCGACGCTGGCGCTGGTCAAGGTCAAATGCCAGATGCCGCCGCGCTATTTCACCGATTTGCTGTCCTTCCTGAAGGTCGATAGCAAATGGCAGGTCGTGCAGAAGGTGTTCATGACCGAGGTGGGGGAGTGAGGCACGCGCGATTGCGTCAAAGGGCGCGGGGAACCCTTCTCCCGTGTGGGAGAGGGGCAGGGGTGAGGGCCGGACGGTGCCTGATTGAGCGATGGCAGGCCCTCATCCGGCGCTCCGCGCCACCTTCTCCCATCCGGGAGAAGGAAGGGCGCGTTGCGGCTTTCATGACGGTCGCGGTTCACCCATGACTGGCAAGCTCCCCGAAAACGTCGCCTATTTCGCCCGAGCCCTGCGCATCGCCGGCGTGCCCGTCGGACCCGGTGCGGTGGTCGAGGCGGTCGAGGCGCTGGCCGAAGGGGCGCTGGGCGCGCGCGACGACGTCTATTGGGCTCTGCATGCGATCTTCGTGAAGAAGCATGAGGACAGCGTCGTCTACGATCAGGCTTTCCGGCTGTTCTGGCGCAGGCGGGCGCTGATCGAGAAATTGATGGCGCAGATGTCGCCCGTTTCGCCTGGCGGCGACAGCACGCCGCAGAAGGAAGAGGCCGGCGCGCTACGGGTAGCGGAGGCCTTCGCGCCGCCCAAGCGAGAGGATGACGAGCCGCCGCGGGAGCTGACCGAACTCAGCGCGCAGATGACAGTTTCCGATCGCGAGACACTGAAATCGCGCGATTTCGCCCAGATGAGCGCGGCCGAGATCGCGCGGGCGAAACAGCTGATCGCGGGCTTGAGCCTGCCCGACGACAGGGTGCCGACACGGCGCTTCCAAGCGGCGCATCAGGGTGCGCGCATCGACCCGCGCCGGACCTTTCGCCGCTCGCTGCGGGGCGGCGGCGGATCGATCGATCTGGCGTTCCGCGAGCGCGCCGAGGTGCATCCGCCGGTCGTCGCGCTGGTCGATATCTCGGGCTCGATGGCGGAGTATTCGCGCATCTTCCTGCATTTCCTGCATGCGCTCACCGAGAAGCGCCACCGGGTGCATTCCTTCGTTTTCGGTACAAGGCTGACCAATGTCACGCGCAGCTTGCGCGCCCGCGACCCCGATGATGCGCTGGCCCTGGCGGGGCGCGCAGCGCCCGACTGGGAAGGCGGCACGCGCATCTCGACGGCGCTGCATACGTTCAACCGGATCTGGTCGCGCCGGGTTCTGGCGGGCGGAGCGGTTGTTCTGCTGTTCACCGACGGGTTGGAGCGGCATCTCGACGGGGAGCTCTCCTTCGAGATGGACCGCCTGCACCGCTCCTGCCGCCAGCTCGTCTGGCTCAACCCGCTGCTGCGCTTCGAGGCCTTCGAGGCGCGAGCCAGCGGCATCCGCGCGATGCTGCCCCATGTCGACAGCTTCCGACCGATCCACAATCTCGCCGCGATGGCCGATCTCTGTGCAGCGCTGTCGCCGGATGCAGACCGGAAGAGCGATCCACGCCAGTGGTTGAAGAAGGCCGGGTGAGGCATGATATCGGTGCAGGTCTTCCAGCCTCTACGCTCGCAAGGGCGGGAAGCGTCTGAAGTCATAGCGAGATCGAAGGTCATGCCATGATCAGCACCGACACGGACATCCTCAGCCTCGCCGAAGCCTGGGCCAGGTCGGGCCGCGGCGTCGCGCTCGCCACCGTGATCGAGACCTGGGGCTCGGCGCCGCGCCCGGTCGGCTCGCATCTCGTCATCGATGACGAGGGCAATTTCCAGGGCTCGGTCTCGGGCGGTTGCGTCGAGGGTGCGGTCGTGGAGGAGGCGGCCGAGGTCATCGGCGATGGGAAAGCCCGTACGCTCGAATTCGGCGTTGCCGACGAAACTGCCTGGAAGGTCGGGCTCTCCTGCGGCGGGCGGATTCGGGTGTATGTCGAGCGGATTCTGGTCGAGCGGATTGTGGCTGAGAAAGTGAACTGATGGCCTCCTGGGAAACCCTTGTCGCCTTCGCGACGCTGACCATCCTGGTCGCCTATTTCCCGGGGCCGGCGCTGCTCTATACGGCGGCGCAGACGATTTCGCATGGCCGCCGCGCCGGCTTCATGGCGATGCTCGGCATCCATCTCGGCTGCTATCTGCATGTCTTTGCCGCCGCCTTCGGCCTGTCGGCGGTGTTCAAGCATGTGCCCGAGCTGTATGTCGCGGTGAAGCTTGCGGGCGCGTTCTATCTCGTCTGGCTCGGCATCGGCATGATCCGCGCCAAGCTGGCCCAGGGCGACGCTCTCGTGACGCCAGCCAAGACGGTCAAGCGCGCCTTGATCGACAGCTTCATCGTCGAGGTGCTGAACCCCAAGGTTGCGCTGTTCTTCATTGCGCTCCTGCCGCAATTCGTCGATCCGGCCGGCTCCCTGCCGGTCTGGGCGCAGTTCCTGATCCTCGGCACGATCGTCAATTTCGCCTTTTCCTCAGCCGATTTCGTCACGGTCCTGGGGGCGTCCGCCGTGATCAAGACGATGAAGCAGACGAAGGCCGGCTTCGCCTTCGGGCGCTGGCTCGGTGGCTCGATGATGATCGGGCTCGGGCTGAAGCTCGCGACCGATAAGGGCTGAGCCGATGGAACTTTCGATCCTGTCTGCGCTCAATGCCGAGCGCACTGCGCGGCGGGCGAGCGTGCTCGTTACCACGATCGCAAGCGGTGCGCAGCGGCTGGTCAAGGCAGCCGAGATTGCCGCCGATCCTCTGGCAGAGCTGCTCGACAAGCAGTTGCGCATGGCCAAGAGCGCCATGGTCGAGGTTGAGGGGGCCCAGTATTTCCTGACCGTGCAGGCGCCGCATCCGCGCATCGTCATCACCGGCGCCGTCCATGTCTCGCAGGCGATGGCGCCGATGGCGAAGCTGCTCGACCTCGACCTCGTCATCATCGATCCGCGTACCGCCTTCGCCACGCCTGAGCGCTTTCCCGGGGTGCGCCTGCTAACGGAATGGCCGGACGAGGCGATCGCGACGATCGGGCTCGACGGCTACACGGCCTTCGTCGCGCTGACGCATGATCCCAAGGTCGACGATCCCGGGCTGGAGGCCGCCCTGCGCTCCGATTGCTTCTATGTCGGTGCGCTCGGCAGCCGGAAGACGCACGCCCGGCGCATCGAGCGGCTGGCGGCTGCGGGCTTCGATGAGACCGCGACCGGGCGCATCCATGCGCCGATCGGGCTCGACATCGGCGCGGTGTCGCCGGCCGAGATTGCGCTCGCGATCCTGGCCGAAATCGTCAGCAGCTTGCGCGGTCCGCGCCGCAAACCGGCCTGAGCCACAAACCAGATGAAATTCGGACCCGTCGCCATCACCGAGGCTGCAGGCTGCATCGCCGCGCACACCGTCCGCGCTGGCGACGTCATCTTAAGGAAGGGCGCGACGATCAGCGCGGAGGACGCAGGCAGGCTCGCCGCCGCCGGCCTGACGGAGCTCGTCGCCGTCAGGTTGGAGCCAGGCGACATCGATGAGAATGCAGCGGCGGCGAAGCTGGCCGCTGCATTGGCGGGGCAAGGCATCGTCACCGAGACCCCCTTCACCGGCCGCGTCAATCTCTTCGCGACCACAGCAGGCGTGCTGACGATCGATGTCGCGGCGATCGACCGCTTCAATCGGGTCGACGAGGCGATCACTGCCGCGACCTTGCCGGCGATGAAGCCTGTCGTCGCGGGCGAGATGGTCGGCACGGTCAAGATCATCCCCTATGGCCTTGCCGGGAGCCTGGTCGACGAGGCGCTGGCGGCCATCTTTGGCGCGCCGATCTCGGTCGCAGCCTATCGGCCGGTCTCCGTCGCGGTGATCTCGACGCTCCTGCCTGGCCTCAAGCCCTCGGTCATCGAGAAGACCCTGCGGATCATGGCTGACCGGCTCACGCCGGCCGGCGCAAGCCTGTCCGCCGACAGGCGCGTGCCACATGAGGTTACGCCATTGGCGCAGGCGCTTGCGAAGATGGCGGCGGGGCCGGCCGACATCGTCGTCGTCTTCGGGGCCTCGGCCATCACCGACCGGCGCGATGTGATCCCGCAGGCGCTGCTCGCGGCCGGTGGGCGGATCGAGCATCTCGGCATGCCGGTCGACCCTGGGAATCTGCTGCTGATCGGCGAGCTTGGCGGCAAGCCGGTGATCGGCGCACCCGGCTGTGCCCGCTCGCCCAAGGAGAACGGCTTCGACTGGGTGCTGCAGCGCAGTCTTGCCGGCATTCCCGTCCGCAAGGCCGATATTCAGGCGATGGGCGTCGGCGGCCTCCTGATGGAGATCGTCTCGCGGCCACAGCCACGTGCTCCGGGCCATGCGGAGGCTGCACCGGTTGCCGGCATGGTGCTCGCTGCCGGTCGCTCGACTCGGATGGGCGAGGCCAACAAGCTGCTGCAGGCTGTGCGCGGCAAGCCACTGGTGCGCCACGCCGTCGAGGCGCAACTGGCGTCGCGGGCCGGGCCTGTCCTGGTGGTGACGGGGCATCAGCAGAAGGAGGTCGCCGCGGCGCTGGCCGGCCTCGATATTCGCCTCGTCCATAATCCCGATTTCGCCAGTGGCCTTGCCAGCTCGGTGAAGGCTGGGCTTGCCGCATTGCCGGCCTCGGCGCCGGGCGTTGTGGTTTCGCTCGGCGACATGCCCAATGTGACCGCGCAAGTGATCGACAGGTTGGCCGAAGTCTTCGCCGACAGGCCGGATGCGCTCGCGGTGGTGCCAACACTGCTCGGCCAGCGCGGCAATCCAGTGCTACTCGCCCGGGCGCTGTTCCCGGCGGTGGCGCGCTTGAACGGCGATCAGGGCGCCAGGCGCCTGCTCGACGAGGCCGGCGAGGCCGTTGCCGAGGTGCCGCTGGACGATCCGGCGATCGCGCTGGATGTCGATACGCCGGAGGCGCTGCGGGCGTTGGTTGGATAGGGAGATGGCTTGATTTGGACTATGTATTGGTCCAAATTATTGAAGCTGCGTTGCAGGAAGAGGCTTGCCGATGAATATCTCCGTCAGCGAGGCCAAAGGGCAACTGACCGACCTCGTCCGCCGCGCGGAGGCCGGCGAGGAGGTGGTTCTGACCCGCCATGGTCAGGCGGCGGTTCGGTTGGTTCCTGTGAAGCCAGTTGTTGACAGCGCGGCGCGACGGCGGGTCATCGAGACGGCCCAGGAGATGGCGCGCGGCAAGATATTGCCTGGGCCGGACGCCGCCCGAAGCCAGGACTTCCTCTATGACGAGGACGGCTTGCCGAAGTGATCGCGGTCGACACCTCCACGCTGATGGCGATCCTTCTCGACGAACCTCGAGCGGGCGACTGCATGGCGGCCTTGGAGCACGCGGGCGAGGTCGTGATCTCGGCTGGAACATTGACCGAAGCGCTGATCGTCGCGAGCAAGCGAGGGCTTGGTGATGCGATGGCCTATTTGGTCGATCGCTTCGGCTTTACCGTCGTCGATGTGACGCTGGCGGAAGCACGACGCGCGGCTGCGGCGCATGAGATATGGGGCAGGGGCGTCCACCCGGCCGGGCTGAATTTCGGCGACTGTTTCGCCTATGCCGTCGCCAGACAGCACGATTGCCCGCTGCTCTTCGTCGGCGATGATTTCGTCAAGACCGATATCAGATCTGCGCTCGCATCTTAGAAAGGGTGTCACCGCAGCCACTCCCGGCGCATGGCCGGATGCATGCCCTGACTGCAGAAGCTTGGCAGGAGGCTTGCAAGCTTTTGTTAACCACAGGGGCGCACCCTATATCTAACCGGCTCAACTTTCATCGTGACGTGGCGAAGGGAGATGGCAATGGCTTCAGCGGACTTCATCCGGCAGTTGGCGGGATACGGATTGACGACGGCGACGATCCTCTACCGCATGCCCGATCACCCGAAATTGCTGCAGACCTATATCTGGCAGCAATATGATCTCGCCCCGCGCTTCCCGCAGCTGCACGACTTTCTGGATTTCTGGAAGCGCGAGCTGGAAGGCCCGCTTCATTCGGTCACAGTCGCGCATTCGCGCCTGATCCGTCCGGCCGAAATCATCAACGTCAACGGCGTGCTGACGCTGCATTGAAGGCCCGAGAGCCGGAGGATTTCATCCAAGAGTAGAGCAGGATCGACACGAAAAGCCGGTTTCCACTTTTTCGCATCCTGCTCTGGCCCGCGCGCCCGGGCAGAGCGCAAAACACCACAACCCCTTTTTTTGCATCCTGCCCTCGGCGTCGCCGCGCTTGTTGCGCGGGGCTTGCGCATGCTAGGCCGCTGCTCCCGACCCGGCCCGGCCTTGTCCTATTGTCATATCCATTGCGCACTTCCGGACTACTGACGGCGCTCGCCGCCCTGCCTGGAGAGCGCATCGGGGTCGCCACGATCATGTCTGCGCTCAAGGATCGGACCTACGCGCTGCTCGTGGTCCTGCTCGGCCTGCCTAATTGCCTGCCAATGCCGCCGCCGATCCCGCTGGTCTGCGGCCTGGTGCTCGCCTTCGTCGCGGTGCAGATGCTGACCGGCCGCGCCATGCCGTGGTTGCCGCAGGCGGTGCTCGGCAAGAGCGTCGGCAAGCCTGAACTCAGCCGCGCCGTGGCCCGCGCCGTGCCGGTATTGACGCGGCTCGAGCGCTTTTCGCGGCCCCGCCTGACCGTCCTGGGCAGCGCCTTGGCGACCCCGGTGCTCGGGCTGATCATCCTCGTGCTGGCGCTGGGTCTCGTCGTTGCGGCGCCCTTCATCGGGCAGATCCCGCTTGGGCTCGCCGTCTGCCTGGTCGGCCTGGGTCTCGTCGAGCGCGACGGGTTGTTCATCATCGCTGGCGCCGTCATCGGCGCGGGCGGGTTGATCCTCAGCGCCGGCTTCGCCTATGCGATCGTCAGCGGTCTTTCCGGGCTGTTTTAGAGCATTCTCCGATCCAGCCGGATCGTTCAATTGCTCCAGCTTTTTGGTTTGAGCGTTTTCTTCACGCGAACCGGTGTCCACTTCGCTCGAAAGCGCTCTAAAGGATCAAGCCGCTGCAAGGCGGGCGGCAAAAGGCGCGTCCTGCGCCAGGAGCCGATCGATCTCATCCGCCGAGACGGCTTTCGAGAACAGGAAACCCTGCAATTCGTGGCAGCCGATCGCCTGCAGGAAGCGGTGCTGCTCAACCGTCTCGACACCCTCGGCGCAGACGCGCAGGCCGAGCGCGCGACCCAGATGAGCAATCGAGTGGACCAGGATCGCCGATTCTCCTGTCGTCTCCATGTATTCCAGGAAGGAGCGATCGATCTTGATCTTGTCGAAGGCGAAGCGGCGCAGATAGATCAGGCTCGAATAACCGGTGCCGAAATCGTCCAGCGCGAGGCCGACGCCGTGGCTGCGCAGATCCATCATCGCGGCCTCCGCCGCATCGGCATCCTCGACGACGACGCCCTCGGTCAATTCCAGTTCGAGACGCGCCGGGTCGAAGCCGGTCTCCTCAAGGATGGCGATGACGTTGGCGACGAAGTCCTTGTGGCGGAACTGGATCGGCGAGACGTTGACCGCGAGCTTGACGCCCTCCCAGCGCAGGGCTTCCGTGCAGGCGCGCCGCAGCACCCAGTCGCTCAGGGGCACGATCAGGCCGCGCTCCTCGGCGATACCGACG
This sequence comes from Allobosea sp. OK403, assembly GCF_900113835.1. GTDB lineage: Bacteria > Pseudomonadota > Alphaproteobacteria > Rhizobiales > Beijerinckiaceae > Allobosea. Next base: position 142,452 of record NZ_FOQV01000006.1, read on the forward strand.
AATTCGGAGGGCGGCACCAGGCCGTGCTCCGGATGCGGCCAGCGCACCAGGGCCTCGACACCGATGATCGACAAGCCGTCGATCGAGACCTGCGGCTGGTAGTGCAGCACAAGCTGGTCGTCGATGATCGCCTTGCGCAGATCCTCCTCGACCATGCGCTTGAGCTGCAGTGAGCGGTTCATGTGCTCTTCGAAGAAGGAATAGCGGTTCCGGCCTTCGTTCTTGGATTGGTAGAGCGCGGTGTCGGCGAGCCGGAGCAGCAAGCCTCGGTCGCTGCCGTCCTGCGGGGCGAGCGCGATGCCGATCGAGCAGCCGATCGAGGTTTCCACTCCGAAGATGGTGAAAGGCTTGGTCAGGGCCTCAAGGATGCGTTCGCCAAGGGCGGCGCAGCCGGCCGGATCATGGATATTGGTCTGGATGATGCCGAATTCGTCGCCGCCAAGCCGTGCCACAGTGTCGCCCAGCCGCATGATGCCCAGGAGCCTGTCGGCGACCTGGCGGATCAGCTCGTCGCCGGCGGTGTGGCCATAGGTGTCGTTGACGGCCTTGAAGCGGTCGAGGTCGAGCAGCATGACCGCCAGGCTGGCGCCCGAGCGGCTGAGCTGCGCCAGTTCCTGATCGAGCCTGAGGTCGAAGGTCCGCCGGTTCGGCAGCAGCGAGAGCTCGTCCTGTCCCGCGAGGCGCTGGATCTGGCGTTCCCTGAGCGCGACCTGGCTCGCGGCGCCGCGCAACCTCTGGATGACATAGGCGAAGATCGCCGCGAAGAGCAGGCCAACCGCGACGAAGCCCCAGAAAAACTGGCGCAGCATGGCGTCGCCCGGGCGTTCGGGCGTCCAGGTCAGCCAGGCCTTGACGGCGCCGTCGGGCGCCAGAATCTGGCGGCGCGACACCGAATCCTCAGGCATCCGCCCGGTCAGGCGGACATCGGCGACACGGTAGCGATCGCTGATGTCGTGCAGCACCGCGCTGGTCAATCGCCGATAGCCGACGAGCTTCAGACTGCCGGGCCAGCGGGGGACCGCCGGCGTGGCCGCGGCCGCGAGATCGGCGACCAGGACGGCGATGGCCTCTTGGCCGTCATGAATGATGAAGCTGACCGTCGGCTCGGCCATGGTCGTCGCGGGCGCCGTCGAGGCGGCTGAGCCTCCGGGAATGCGCTGGCTGAAATGCTTCAACCCGTTATAGCCGGTCTGGCCGGCCTGCACGCCGGATTCGACACCGGCGAGAACCCGGCCAGAGCCGGTCACGATATAAGCGCCGTCGAATTCGAGGAAGCGCGTGCTGAGGCGCGTGAAAGCGGATTGGAGCGCCGAGAGCGGATCATCGCTCGCGGAGAGGGCGGTCTGCAATTCCCCGCTCGCCGCGAGGCTGTCGAGCCGCAAACGGCGCAGCTTGAGCTGGCTGTCGATCGCCGCCTCGATGCGGTCGCGCTGGCGTATCGCCTCGAGCTTATTGGCGTCGCTGGTGATCGCGAGCACGACGGCGGCCAGGGCGGACACGACCAGCAGGAATGCACAGCCGAGCGTCGCCACGGTGCTCTTGAGCATCCGCGCCGACGAGTCCGCGTTGGTCATCTTCGCGACGGCAGGCGCGCGCATCAGCTATCCGAAAAGGGCATCAGGACATGCAGAATGCCAAGGGATCGTTGACATCCCGTTGCCGCCCGCGTGGATTCTTGGGGGTTTTCAACCGGAGGGTGGTCCATAGGGCGGGCGCGGTATCGCGGTGTGGGCTGCGCGCAACGCCGCCGACCAGCGTTCGCGCAGGTCGTGGAAATAGGGCTCGCCGGCTTCGATCCGGCGGTTGAGCTCTGGCTCGGCGGCGTCGCGACGCAGCACGATCAGGTCGATCGGCAGGCCGACGCCGAGATTGGAGCGCATCGTCGAATCCATCGAGATCAGACCGACCTTGAGCGCGTCGTAGAGATGCGTCTTGTAGGTCACGGCGCGGTCGAGGATCGGCTTGCCGTATTTGTGCTCGCCGATCTGGAGGAAGGGCGCGTCCATCCCGCATTCGATGAAGTTGCCGGCGCCATAGACCATGAAGAGCCGCATCGGCTGGCCCTTGATCTGGCCGCCAAACAGCATCGAGACGTCGAACTTTACGCCCGCTTCCTTCATGGCGTCGCCATCCATCTCCCTGACGGCGCGAATGGCGCGGCCGACGAGCTGGGCGGCGCGGAACATCGTCGTCGCGTTGAGCAGGGTGTCCATCTCGCCGGTTTCGGGATTGGCCAGCCCCTCATGCAGCAGGCTGACCACCGATTGGGTCACGGAGAGATTGCCCGCCGTCATCAAGCCGAAGGTGCGCTCGCTCGGCGTGGAAAAGACATGCAGCTTGCGGAAGGTCGAGACATCGTCGAGCCCGGCATTGGTACGGGTGTCGGCGATCATCACCAGCCCGTCCTGCACGAGGATTCCGGCGCAATAGGTCACGAGGCGGGTCCTTGTCGCGGGATTGGCCGGGATGTGCCCGGCCGCTCCGTCATTGGTTGGCCTGGAAGCCGGCGGCCTGGCGCGCGCTGACGACCACGGAGAGGCGCTCACCGTCGCCGCCCTTGCGCGCCCCGCGCACCGGAGCGGCATCGGAATAGTCGAGGCCCGAGGCGATGCGCACATGGGTGTCGATCGGGCACAGGCCGTTGGCGCAATCGAAGCCGATCCAGCCATAATCGTCGAGATGGACCTCGGCCCAGGCATGGGCGCCGCTGGCATGGGGCAAGGACTGGCTCTCGGCGACATAGCCGGAGACGTAGCGCGCGGGCATGCCGAGATGGCGGGCGCAGGCCATGAAGACATGGGCGAGATCCTGCGCGATGCCCTCGCGCGCCGCGAAGGCGGCTGCGGCGCCGATCCCGATGCGGTCGGCAGGCTCCTGGCAGGTCATCTCCTCGTGCAGCGCGTCCATCAGGGCGTGCATCCTGGCAAGCGGTGTTCCTGCTTCGCGCGTCGTCTCCAGCGCGAAGCTGCGGAGCGCCTCATCTGGCGCGCTCAGCAGCGTGTCACGGCGAAAGACCTCGGGCGGAACGCGCTCGATGCCGCCGCGCACGACGCCGGCGAGGTCTGTGGTCTCGATCAGGCCACTGACCTGGATCGCCAGCGTCGCGATCGGGCCATCGGCCGAGAAGGTGTGGATCAGGTTACCGTGGGGGTCCTGTCCGGCGCGCAAGCGGCCATCGACCGTGGGCTCGATGCGCCAGGACATGACATGCTGGCCATCATGGTCGCGCGGAGTCAGCCGCAGGATCTGCGTGATGTGCCGGGCAGGCTCGGCATAAGCATAAGCGATCGAGTGGGAAATCCGGATCCGCATGGCGTCGCTGGGTCTCGGGCGGTGGGGCGTGGACGGCCTCTCTTTAGCGGGCCAAGCGGCTGGAAGCGAGCCCAAGGCCCAATTTCATTGCAGATACTGCTCGATGATGGTGCCTCCAAGGCGATTATTCTCGGTGATGAAGTCCGAGATGAACTCGTGCAGCCCGTGCTGGAAGATGTCGTCGATGCGGGTGTTGTTGAGGTTGGCGAGAGTCTTGCGCGCCTGGCGCTGGGCCGGGCCCTGACGGCCATAGGCGTCGCCGAGCGCGTCGAGGAAGCGCGAGATGTTCTCGTAGCAGCTCGCCAGCGAGCGCGGCATGCGTCGGTTCAGGATCAGGAGGTCTGCGATCAGCAGCGGCTTCACCGCCTCGCGATAGACCCAGTGATAGGCGGTCAGCGCCGAGACCTCGCGCAGCACGGTGGTCCACTGGAAATAGTCGAGCGAGCCGCCGACCTGCTCATTGGCCGGCAGCAGGACATGGTATTTTACGTCGAGGATGCGCGCCGTGTTGTCGGCGCGCTCGACATAGACGCCGAGCCTGGAGAACCAATAGCCGTCGTCGCGCAGCATGGTGCGGTAGGCCGAGCCGTCGAAGACCAGCGAGACGTTCTTGACCCATTCAAGGAAGCGGGCGAACTCCTCGCGGTCCATGCGCTTCTTCTCGAAGCGCTGCAGTTCGAGCCAGGCGCCGTTCAGCGCGTCCCACATCTCCGAGGTCAGCGCGGTGCGCACCGCGCGCGCATTGGAGCGGGCGAGCGCCAGGCAGTTGCGGATCGAGGAATGATTGTCGGGGTTGAAGGTCAGGAAGTCGCAGACATTGCGCTCATTGGCCTCGCCATAGGCCTTGGCGAAGGCCTCCTCGCAGCCGGCGGTCGAGACCGCGCTCTGCCATTCCGTGCCGGCGCCGCCATAGGCGTGGGGCAGGTTGGTCAATCGTGTCGTCGCATCGAGGATGCGGGCGAGATACTCGGCCCGCTCGACATAGCGGGAGACCCAGTAAAGGCTGTCAGCTGTACGCGAGAGCATGGTCAGTTCGGGCCTTTTCGTGGCGGGGCGCGGTGCGTCGGCGTTCCGTCCGGGATGAATGCCGCCATTGATGTTATGCATCGAGCACCCAGGTGTCTTTGGTTCCGCCGCCCTGGCTGGAATTGACGACGAGTGAGCCTTCCTTCAGCGCGACGCGGGTGAGGCCGCCGGGCACGCAGGAGATGCCGTTGGCGCCTGAGAGCACATAGGGGCGCAAATCGACATGGCGTGGGGCCACGCCCGAGGCCACGAAGGTCGGGCAGGTCGAGAGGGCCAGCGTGGGCTGGGCGATGAAGCCCTCAGGGCTCGCCTTCAGCTTCTTGCGGAAGGTCTCGATCTGCGCCTTGTTGGCGTGGGGGCCGACAAGCATGCCGTAGCCGCCGGAGCCGTTGACCTCCTTGACGACGAGCTTCTCGAGATTGTCGAGCACATAGGCGTTGGCCTCGGGCTCGCGGCAGCGCCAGGTCGGCACGTTCTTCAGGATCGGCTCCTCGCCGGTGAAGAACTTCACGATCTCGGGCATGTAGCTGTAGACCGCCTTGTCGTCGGCGACGCCGGTGCCGACCGCGTTGGCCAGCGTGACATTGCCGGCCTTATAGGCGCCGATCAGCCCGGGCACGCCGAGCACGGAATCACTGCGGAAGACGAGCGGGTCGATGAAGTCGTCGTCGATGCGCCGGTAGATCACATCGACCCGCTTGGGCCCCTGCGTGGTGCGCATATAGACGACGTCGTCCTTGACCAGCAGGTCCGAGCCCTCGACCAGCTCAACGCCGAGCTTGTCGGCCAGGAAGGAGTGTTCGTAGAAGGCCGAATTGAACTGGCCGGGCGTCAGCAGGCAGATCGACGGGTCGCTTGGCGCGCTGCGCGGCGCGACCGAGCGCAGGGTCGCCAGCAACTGGTCGGGATAGTTGTCGACGGGTGCAACGCGATGCGTGGCGAAGAGCTCCGGGAAGAGCCTGAGCATCACCTCGCGGTTCTCCATCATGTAGGAGACGCCTGAGGGCGTGCGCGCATTGTCCTCCAGCACATAGAAGGTGTCGGCATCGACCCGGACCACGTCGATGCCGGCGATGTGGCAGTAGATGCCGTGCGGCACCTGGAAATCGACCATTTCGAGCTGGTAGCAGGCATTGCCATAGACCAGGTCGGGCGGGATGATCCCGGCCTTGAGGCATTCCTTCGGCCCGTAGACATCGGCCAGGAACATGTTCAGCGCGGTCACGCGCTGGCGCAGGCCCGCTTCCAGCTTGGTCCATTCCGGCTTGGTCAAGACCCGGGGGATGATGTCGAAGGGGATCAGTCGCTCGGTCGACTCTTCGTCGCCATAAACGGCGAAGGTGATGCCGATGCGGCGGAAGAACAGTTCGGCCTGGCTGCGCCGCAGCGCCAACGTTTCCGGCGGCGCTTCTTTCAGCCAGCGGTCGAGCTCAGCATAGGCCGGCCGCAAATCGGAGCCGGAGCCGGTCATTTCATCGAACGCGACCATCGTAGGTGTTTTCCCCATTTCAGGCAGCCTATGCCTATTCACGATCGTTCGGGAAGGGGGCGCATGGTCAGGTCTGCGTCGGCGTCTGCCTAATCCTTGAGCAATTTCGGCGTTGATGTGGCCGGTGCGCTTGTCGAGTCGTCAAAAGGGATGAGGCGCGTCGCACCAAGTTGGGCCGCAGCAGGTCTTCGAGAGAATCGCCCGCTGCGGTACGGCCTGCATCAGGGCTGATCCGCCTGATTGCTTTCGAGCCACTGCTTCAGAGCGACGGCGTTGTTTCGAGGTCTGTCGGGTTTTGATCTTGCATCGGCTTGTCCCGAAAACCGGTTCCCACTTTTCGGGCCGATGCGAGAGCCGGATGATTTCAGATGGGGTCACAAAGTGATCCCATCTGAAATCTGAATCCGTCTCTCACCAAAAGTGAGAGCAGTATCAATGCGAAAAACCGGTTCCCACTTTTTCGCATCCTGCTCTAGCCGAGAAGCCCGGTCTGCTTGAGAATCGCTTTGATGGCCGCGGCTTCCTCGGCGTTGAGGGAGCGTTGCGGCCGGGCCATCGTGTTGGTGTCGATGACGCCGAGAAGTTGCATCGCCGTCTTGAATGCGCCGACGCCGGCCGAGCCGGCGCTGGTGCGGCCGAGCGAGATCCAGACCATCTCGAACAGGCGGCAGAGCCGTTCCTGCTCCAGGCGGGCCTCGTCCCATTTGCCCGCCTGGGTCAGCCGCCAAAGCTTGACGTAGCCCTTGGGGTCGACGTTGGCGAGGCCCGGTACCACACCGTGGGCGCCCATCAGCGCCGCATTGTCGACCACGATCTCGGACCCCGTCATCGCGAAGAAATCGGTGATGTCCGCCAGGTCCTGTTTGACGAAGCGAAAATTGCCGTCGTCCCCGCTGGAATCCTTCAGGCCTGCCACGGTGCCTTCACGGGCAAGCGTGACGGTTGTCTTGCGCTCAAGCTTGATGTGGACGCAGACGGGGATGTCATAGGCGATCACCGGGCGGTCGACCGCCTCACGCACATAGCGGAAATGGTCGATGGTCTCGGCCTGGCTGGTGCGGGTGTAGAACGGGGCGGTCACGACCAGCGCGTCGGCGCCGGCGGATTGCGCGACCTTCGCATGCTGGATGACGCGGTCGGTCGTTGGGTCGATCACGCCGGCGAAGATCGGCACGCGGCCATTGTTGATCCTGACGGCGTGTTCGATGATCTTCGCGCGCTCGTCATCACCGTGGAAGACGACTTCGCTGGTCGATCCCAGCACGAACAGGCCGTCGACGCCGCCCTCGAGCAGATGCTCGATCACGCGGGTGAAGGATGGGTAGTCGACCTTGAAATCCAGGGTCAGGGGGGTGACGACCGGGGGAACCACACCGTGAAAACGTGTCATGGACTGAGGCTTTCTCTGCTTGGATTACTCAAGGCTTGGATTACTCAAGCCCTGTGCGCGGATCGAAGGCGTCGCGGAGGCCGTCGCCGATGAAGTTGATGGCGAGCACGGTGGCCACGAGCGCGGCACCCGCCGGCATCCATTGCGAGGGGTGCAGCTCCAGCACCACGGTCGAGCGCGCTGCCCTGAGCATATTGCCCCAGCTCGCTTCGGGCGGAACGATGCCCATGCCGAGAAAGGACAGGCCGGCTTCGAGGAGGATCGCATTGGCGAACTGCACGGTGGCGTAGACCACGAGGATGTCGAGCGAGTTCGGCAAGGCATGGCGAAAGAGCAGGTGCCCGAGACCGGCGCCGAAGCCGCGGGAGGCGACGACGAAATCGCGTTCGCGAAGCTCCAGCAGGCGCGCCCGCACCATGCGCGACAGCACCGGCCAGGACAGGAGCGAGATCACGAAGATCGTCGGCAGGATGCCGGTGCCGGTGATCGAGGCGAGCACCAGCAGCAGGATGACCGGTGGCAGCGTCATGGCGAGATCGACGAAACGCATGATCGTTCCGTCGAGAACGCGCCCGCCGAAGGCTGCGATCGCGCCGACCAGAAAGCCGATGAGGAGCGAGATCGCCACCGAGACCGATGCGATCAGCAGCGAGATCCGTCCGCCCTGTAGCAGGCGGGCCAAGGTGTCGCGGCCGACGCCATCGGTGCCGAGCCAATGGGCCATTGTGGGCCCGGAGTTCAGCGCCCGCAGATCGATGCTGTTGGGGGCATAGCGCCACCAGAACGGATAGGTCAGCACGGCGAGCAGCACGGGCACCAGGATGAGCAGTCCTGCGATCGCCGCGCCATTGCGAAAGAAGCGCATGAGCGCGCGCTGCAGCGGGCTGCGGCTCCGGCTTTGTGATGCAATCGCGCTTGCGGCCATGGGTGTGTCCACGCTCATCAGCTCACCTGAATGCGCGGATCGACCACCGCATAGGCAAGGTCGGTCAGAAGATTGACCAGGATGACGCCGATGCCGACCAAGAGCGTCGCGCCCATGATCACGGGGTAGTCGCGGGTTTCGACCGCCTTGACCATCAGGAGCCCCATGCCGGGCCAGTCGAAGACGCTTTCGATGAAGATTGCGCCACCGATGGCAATGCCGATGGTCGAACCGATCAGGGTGATGACGGGGAGGATGGCGTTGCGCAGCGCATGCCTGACGATCACCGCGAATTCGCCGACGCCCTTGGCTCGGGCCGTGCGCAGATAATCCTGGTTCAACACCTCGATCATCGAGGAGCGCATGTAGCGCATGAACAGCGCGGAATAGACGAGCGCCAGCAGCGAAGCGGGCAGGGTGAGGTGAGCCAGCAGATCGGTGAGCGAGAAGGGCGCGCCCGGCGTCAGCATTCCGCCCGAGGGAGCCCAGCGCAGCACCACCGCAAAAACATAGAGGCCGAGCAGGGCCTTGAGGAAGGCCGGGGTCGAGATGACGAGGAAGGCGAGCACACCGAGGCCGACATCAATGGCGGAGTTGCGCTTGACCGCGCCGACGACGCCTGCCGCAATACCCAGCACGATCGCCATGGCCAGGCCGGTCAGCATCAGCAGCAGCGTCGGACCGGTGCGCTCGATCAGGAGCGGCAGCACGCGCACGCCAGCCCGGTCGATCGAATAACCGAGGTCGCCACTGAGCGCCGAGCGCAGCCAGGCGAGATACTGCACTGGCCAGGGCTGGTCGAGCCCGAGCCGTTGGCGCAGCGCATCCATCTCGACCTGGCTCAGCGGGGCCAGCGGATTAAGATAGGCGTCGATCGGGTCGCCCGGCGCCAGGCGCAGCAGCACGAAGACCATGATGCTGAGCGCAATCAGCATCATCAAGCCGGCGGTGAGCCGTTTCAGATAGAAGCCAAGCATGGTTTACGCCGTCGTCGAGGGGAGCTCAGGGCGCGATCGACCATTTCTCCGGCGTGGCCGCGAACGGCCCGCCGCCCGGCGCGGGCGTCCAGACGAAGTCCTTGAGCTTGACCGAGGCGACGCCGTAGCGGTTGGCGACCCACATCGTGCCCCAGGGCAGCGTCTTGTTCATGACGGCGCAGACGTCCTGATATTTCGTCGTCGCCTTGGCCTGGTCGGTCTCGGCGACGGCGGCGTTCAGCGCGGCATTGAGCTCTGGGATCTTGATCTGCAGGAAGTTCTGGCCGACGGGCGGGATCTGGCTCTCGTTCAGCCCGAGATTGAGCGTTCCGGGATCGGGGCCATTCTGCAGGCCGGCATAGACCAGCGGGAAATCGGCCGGGTTCGGCGTCCTGGACATGACGATGCCGTTATAGCCCGCGGAATCCAAGGCGCGCGGCACGACGTTGATGCCGACCTGGGCGAGCATGGACTGGACCGCGGCCATGACGTTGGCAGTGAGCGGGTTGTTGTAATAGGTGATCCAGGAGATCGGCTTGGTGCCGTTGATCTTGTCCCAGCCGGCCTCCATGAGAAGCTTCGCCGCCTTGGCCGGGTCATAGGCATATTCGTCGAGACCCTTCGGGATCAGGCTGCCCTCGACATAGCCGCAATCGGCCTTCTTGGCCGCGCCCTTGTAGAGGCTGTCGATGATCGTGTTGCGGTCGATCGCATGCATCACCGCCTGGCGGACGCGGATGTCGTTCCAGAGCGGTATCTGGTTGTTGAAGCCGATATAGTTGGCGACGTAGGAGGCGCCTTCGATAATGGTGTAGTCCTTGTTGCCCTTGAAGGTCGGGACGTCGTCGGACTCGATATAGGTGAACTGGATCTCGCCGGCCCGCAGCGCCGAGATCGCGGCGGCCGCATTGGCGAAGTAGCGATTGATCAGCCGGTCGACCTTGGGCTTGCCGCCGCGATAGGTTTCGTTGGCGGCGAGCTCGACGAAGCGGTCGGTCTCGTAGCGCACGAATTTGAACGGGCCGGTGCCGATCGGCTTGGTCGACCACATCGCATTCTTCGCCATGTCCTCCGGCGCGATCGCGGCGAGCGCATGCGCCGGCAGGATCATCATCTTGGTCAAGCTGACAATCAGGGCGTTGTCGGGCCGCGACAGCTTGACGACGACGGTGCGCGGGTCCTTGGCCTCGACACTGTCGACCGCGGACAGCCGCGCTGACAGCAGGCTCGCGGTCTTCGGATTCTTGTTGAGCTCGATGGTGAACTTCACATCGGCCGCAGTGAACTTCTGGCCGTCATGCCAGCTCTCGTCCGCCAGCTTGAAAGTATAGCTCAGCTTATCCTGGCTGATCTCCCAGCTCGCAGCCAGTGCCGGCACGAGCTTGGTCAGGCCGGCGTCGTAAGTGACCAACGGTTCGAAATAGGTGCTCAGCCATGTGTAGCCGGCGGGCGCCGTCATCGGGTTGAAATTGCCCTGCAGGCCGCCGGGGCCGACGTCGAAGCCGCCGGTGATCGTCTTCATCTGGGCGAAAGCCGGCGTCATCATCGTGCCGGCCAGCAACACAGCGCCGAGCAGCGCCTTACGATAGGTCCTCATGGTCATGGTAACCTCCCATTAGCTCGCCTTGCTGGCCGCTATTATTTTTGAGATGCCGTGATAGTGGTGGTCGAGGCGCTCGCGCGCCGTCTCGGCGTCGCGTGCCGCGACGGCTTCGACGATCTCGTGGTGATCGCGCCAGGTGGCGACGGGATCGCGGTTTTCGAGATTGAAGAAGTCCGAAGCCTTGACGAAGGCCTGCCAGAAAATGTCGAGCAGCTTCAGCAGGAGCTGGTTGTTCTGGCAGCGGAACAAGGTGCGGTGGAAGCGCCGGTCCTCCTCCAGGAAGCTTTTGCCCGCATCGACCCTGGCTTTCATCTGGGCTGTGATGGCGCGCAGTTCGGCGATGTCGTCGGCGCCGATCACCTCCACTGTCCTGCCGATCAGCGCGCCTTCCAGCGCGCGGCGAATGGTCAGGAGCTCCTCGAAATCATCGAGCCGGCCGCGCAGACCGAAGGCGAGGTTGTCGAGCAGCGGGGCGAAGGAGAAGTCGCTGACGAAGATACCGATACCGCGCCTGGTCTCGACGATGCCGACGGATTCCAGCGCCTTGACCGCCTCGCGCACCGAATTGCGACTGACGCCGAGCTGCTGGGCGAGGTCGTTTTCCGGCGGAAGCGGGCTGCCCGGAGGCAGGCCGCTCTCGTCGATATAGGCCTTGACGCTTTCGAGCACCGAAGCGTGCAGCGATTGCGGTTTCACCAGAGGCTTGATCGTCCGGTTCACGGGCCTTCGACCTCGTCATTAGTGGCGCGCGGGTTGCCCTCTCCGAGCACTGGCGGGCACCGTCCATTGGTTGATTGATGTTTACTTGTAGGATATCCCTTAAGTCAACAAGACGACGGGACGGGACACGACGATGGCCGGGAAGCTCGAACGAGCGGGCAGGTGGGGCAAATTGCGCGGCAACTGGGCGACGCTGCTGCTGCCGATCGAACCCGACGGCGCCATCGATCTGTCCGGATTGGCGGATGAAATCGACGCTCTGATCGCCGCCAAAGTCGACGGCATCTATTCGAACGGCACTGCCGGCGAGTGCTGCAACCAGACCGAGGCCGAATTCGACGCAATCCAGCGCATCCTGGCCGAGCACTGCAGCCGGTCGAGGACACCCTTTGTCATCGGCGCCTGCCAGCCCGATCCGAGCCTGGCGCTCGACCGGCTGCGCCGGGCGGTTGCGTATGCGCCCGACGGAATCCAGGTGATCCTGCCGGATTGGTGGCCGGTCAGCGATCCCGAGGCCGTGGACTTCCTGCAAATGGCGGCCGAGGCGGCGGGAGACATCCCGCTCGTGCTCTACAATCCGCCGCATGCGAAGCGCGTGCTGTCACCGGCCACGCTGGCCGGCGTGCTGAAGCAGGTGCCCGCGGTCGTCGGCGTCAAGCTCGCTGACGGCGATGCCGACTGGTACGCGCAGGCCGACAAGCATCTGCGGGATTGGGCGCTGTATGTGCCGGGCCACCATCTCGCGACCGGGGTTCAGGCCGGCGTCGCGGCCGGGGCCTTCTCCAATGTCGCTTGCCTCAGCCCGCGCGGCGCGCAGCTATGGACCGAGATGATGCGGACGGACATCGCGGGGGCATGCGAGATCGAGCGGCGCATCTGCGAATTCATGGACGTGCATGTCCTGCCGTTCCGGCGCGACCATGGCTATTCCAACGCTGCCCTCGACAAGCTGCTCGCCGCCACCGGCAATTGGGCGCCCGTTGGTCCGCGCTTGCGCCGGCCATATCGCTGGATCGACCCCGCCGAGGCCGAGCGGCTGAGGCCGATCGCCCGGCGCATGATGCCGGAGATCATGGACGCGCGCTGAGCCCGGCCATGTGTTGCCGTGGCCGTGGTCGAAACGAGGGAGCCCGATGCCTGAGATCACCAGAGTTCGCTGCGTCCTCTTGAGTTCGCCCTATGCCGATGCGGATGAGCGCGAGATCAAGGCCTGTTTCCCGAACGGGCCGAAGCGTACGATCGGCATGGTCGAGGTGACGCTGGACAATGGCGTGACCGGCATCGGCGAAGGTTATCTCGCCGTGTTCGCGCCGCTGGTCTTCAAATCGATCGTCGATCTCTGCACGCCATTGATGCTGGGCAAGGACGGCTTCGACATTCCCCGGCGGGTCAAGGATCTGCGCTCGCTGTGCGATTACTGGTCGCTCCAGGGCGCGGCGCGCCATGTCATCAGCGCGTTCGAGGCCGCCTTGCAGGACGCCAGGGGCAAGAGCCTCGGCGTGCCCGTCTATGAGTTGCTCGGCGGCGCGAAACGCGACTCGATCCAGATCTATGGCAGCGGCGGCTGCTGCGATGCCAAGCACCAGTTCATCCGCGAGCTCGACCTTCTGAGCGCGATGGGCATCGGCATCTACAAGATCCGCTCGCTCAAGCGCGACATCTGGCGCACCGTCTGGGCACTGGAGGAATCGGCCAGGCGCGGCATTCGCGTGGCCGTCGACATGTGCCAGAACCTGGCTGATCCACCACAGCCCGTGGACGATGCCGTCGCCTTCGTCGAGGCCGTGCACGCCAGGACGGACCAGCGCATGCTGTTCCTCGAAGAGGCAGTCGGCCCCGACAATCCCGAGGCGTTCCGCGAGCTGCGCCGGCGCATCGACGTGCCTGTCTGCGGCGGCGAGATCATCACGACGCCGAAAGAGATGATCGAGCGCATGCGCGCCGGCGCCTATGCCTTCGTCCAGCCCGACGCCTCCGTGATCGGCGGCGTCAGCACGGTGATGGAGATCTTTGCGGTCGCCGACGCGCTCAAGATCGACGTCGTCGTGCACGCCTGGGGCGGAGCAGCCGCGATCATGGCGAACTACCATGCCGCCTTTGCTGGGGGCGGCGGGCTGGTGGAATTCCCCATGCTCGATTTCCCGCTCGGCCGCGAGATGATCGGCGATCAGGGGCGGATCGAAAACGGCCGCCTGCTGCGCCCCACCGCGCCGGGCCTCGGCCTGACGCTGACGCCCGAGATGGAGGCGCGCTATCCCTTCGACGAGGGCGCCGTCTACAGCTGCGTCCTGAACGATTGGGGTCCGCCGCCGGACAACCACTGGAAACCTTTAGTAGGTGGCTCGACCGCCTGAGAGATCGAAACAGGCTCCTGTCGAGAACGAGCATTCGTCCGATGCCAGCCATGCGATCAGGGCTGCGACCTCGTCGGGACGGCCCGGGCGGCCGAGCGGGATCTTGGCGACGACCGTCGCATAGGTCTCCGCCGACATCTGTTTGATCAGATCCGTCGCGATCACGGCTGGAGCGATACAGTTCACGCGCACCTCCGTATCGGCCAGTTCCTTGGCCAGCGCCTTGGTGAGTGCGATGACCGCGCCCTTCGCCGCCGAATAGGCCGTCATCATCGCATTGCCTTCCTTCCCTGCGATGGAGGCGAGGTTGACGATCCGCCCGGCATTCCGCTGCCGCATCGCCGACACGGCGGCGCGGCAGCACAGGAAGGTGCTGGTCAGGTTCACGTCGAGCGTGCGGCGCCAATCCGTCAGGCTGTAGCGCTCGATGGGCTGGTTCGGGCCGGTGATGCCGGCACAATTCACCAGGATGTCGAGATGGCCGTGACGGGCAAGAAACCGCTCCATTGCGGCATCGACAGCCTCCTCGTCGGTGACGTCGACCCGGTCGTCGGCGGCCTCCGCCAGGTCCCAGGTTACGACCGTCGCGCCCGAGGCGCGCATGCGTTCGTTCACGGCAAGGCCGATGCCGCCGCAGCCGCCGGTCAGGAGCGCTGTCTTGCCGCGCAGGTCGATTGCGTTCATGTGCTGGCTCCCTCGCGCAGGCTCGCACCGCGCGCCACGGCTTGATCGCGCTGAGCGAGTATCGCTTTCGTCGCCTCGAGCGCCTGGCGGGCCCATTCGCGATGGCCGAGCGCGGCCATGCGTTCGAGATGCGGCACCTCGACGCTGACCGGCAGTTCCTGCGGCAGCTGGGAGAAGATGCCGACGAGGTCGATGCCGCCTTCACCCGGCAGCAATCGCGCGCAGCGGGCGGTGTGGATCAGGCCTTCATCCGTTTTCGGAATTGCGCCGGGCGCGTCACAGATCTGGGCATAGCTCAAGCGCTCGGCCGGGATCGCCGCGATATCGGCGAGCGTCGTCTGCGAGCGGCCGGCGTGCAAAGCATCGACCAGCACGCGGCCATTGGCCTCGCCCGCCTTGGTGACGATCCGCAATGCGGTGCGGGCATCGGGCACCTTGGTCCAGGGCATGAATTCCAGGTCGCCGGTCAGGCCATAGGGTGCTGCCGCCGCGCAAAAGCTGGCGAAGGAGGCCGTCAGCCTCGCCTCATCTGGATCGTCTCCGGCGACGAGGATCGCGCGGGCTCCGAGTTCACCGCAGAGATCCAGGAAGGGCCGGAAAGCCGCGACCTTGAAGTCGGCCGCGAGCCGGACGATCTCGACATCGAAGACGGAAACGCCGGTATCCGCGATGCGCCGCTTCGTTTCCGCCAGGAGCGCCGGCTCCTCGATGAGGCGGCTGAAATCGCCGCCGGGAGCTGCCGGCAAGGCGCGCAAGCCGACTGCGTCATAGCCGAGTTCGGCGGCAAGCGAGACGGTGTCCGGCGGAGCAAGCGGGATGCTCGTGAGATAGGCGAGCGAAAGTGTCGGCATCATAGCGCTTCCGTCCTTGCAAGGTTGCCGGTCAGGACAGGGGGGAGATGGCTGTGGGTAGCGCGATCGTCGAGTGCATCTCGCCGGTCAGCCACTCCGGCCCGCCCTTCGGCGGCCAGATGCCCTTCGCGACGGAATCGGCGCGAACGGAGGCGCGCGCATCCAGACTTGCGAATGGCCAGATATGGGTAAAGCGCGGCGGCCCGTCGAGCGCGTGCATGGCGATGACCAGCGGCGAAAGCTTTACGCGCTCGGGCACAGCGGCTTCCCAGGCGGCGATGGTCGCCGGCACGCCGCCATGCTTCAGCTTATAGGTCCTGATCTCATAGACCTTGCCGAGCTTGGCCGGCTGGACCGGCGGCAGGAAGGGGAAGGGCGCGTAGCTGTCGAATTGCAGCCTGGCGATGTCGTCGCCGGCACTGAACGGGTTCGTCGTGTCGAGCGCGCGCAGGCGCTCGGCTTGGAGTTCGGCGTCGTCCGCAAAGCCGCGCAGCACGAAAATCTCGTTGAGCGCGCCGATCTCGCTCGTCCAGCAGCCGAGCAGCGTTCCCTTGGCTTCGGGCGCCTTCACATAGGCGTCGATGCCGGCGACGACGCTGGCCGCCTTGCCGAGCTTTACGGTGAGGGTTGCGATCTCGTAGCGCATGGGAAGCCTCTTTCGCTGGAGTCAGGAACGGTTGTTGGCGAGCGGGACGCCGGCAGCATCATGGGCTGCGACGAAGCCGAAGGTCATGGCCGGGCCGAGCGTGATGCCGCCGGCGGGATAGCGCCCGGCCATCATGCTCGACATGTCGTTGCCCACGGCATAGAGGCCCGGAATCGGTCGGTCCGTAGCGTCGAGCACATGTGCGCGGGCATCCGTCTTCAAGCCGGCGAAGGTGCCCAGACTCCCGGGCACGATCCTCACCGCGTAGAACGGCGCAGACGCGATCGGCGCAACGCACGGATTGGGCTGATGCGAGGCCTCGCCCTGGATGCGGTTATAGGGGCTTTCGCCGCGCCCGAATTGCGGGTCGCGACCCTGCTCGGCGTCGTGATTGTAGGAGGCCAATGTCGCCTCAAGCCCGGCCGGATCGATGCCGCAGGCGCGGGCGAGCGCGTCAAGGCTACGTCCCTTGCGCAGATAGCCGTTCCGGAGCCAGGGCCCGGTCGGAAAGGGGCGCGGTCGCACGCGCCCAAGCCCGTAGCGCCGCAGGAAGGCGTGGTCGCAGATCAACCAGGCCTCGGCCGCCTCGCCAGGAGGCGTCGCGGAAAAGAGTGCCTTCATCACGTCGTGATAGGAATCCGCTTCGTTGACGAAGCGTCGCCCGTCGCGGCGGACCATGATGAGGCCGGGCTTGGCCCGCTCGATCAGATGGGGAAAGCGCCCGACATCGCCATCGGCCTTCGGGACGAGCGAGACCGGCGCCCAGGCTCCGGCATCGGAGAGGCCGGCCTGAACATGGCCACCGGCCGCTTCGCCGAGCCGGATGCCGTCGCCGCTATTGGCGAGCGGGGCGGCCGACCAATGCTCCTGTCCCGTGGGCGCATGAGGAAACAGCGCCGCCTTGCGCGCCGTGTCATGCGGGAAGCCGCCGGCCGCCAGCACCACGCCGCGCCTCGCGCGGATCGCGAGAGGCCGCCCAGCCGTGGTTGCGACCACGCCGACGACCTTGTCTCCCTCGCGGATCAAGTTGCCCGCCGGGGTCCCGGCCATCAAGCGCACGCCGAGCTCATCGGCTGATTTCAGCAGGCGGGCGACGAGCGCGTTGCCATTGACCAGATGCATGCCGCGGCCATAGCGCAGCAGGTCGAGGGCCTGCCGCCCGAGCCGTCGCAGGACATGGAGGAAGGAGGGCAGGGAGCGGGTCGCCTTGAGGAAATGCTGCAAATCGGCTCCGGAGGCGATGCTCATGCCGAAGGGGGCGACCTCGGCCAGCGGCGGACGCAGATCCTTGATCCGAGGGCCCAGCATCCGCCCATCGATCGGCGCTGCGCAAAGCGAGCGGCCGCCCGTCGCCGAACCGTCCGAGCGATCATGAAAATCCGGAATCCGGTTGCCATCGATGAAGGCGAGGCTGGTCTCGCGCTCGAAGAAAGTGACCATGCGCGGTCCTTGCTCCAGCAGCATGGCGACGAAGTCTTCGTCATAGCCGTCGCCGAGTTCGCTGCGCAGATAGCGGCGCGGCACCTCGATATCCTCATCGATGCCGGCGGCCCGGGCGTGCGGATTGCGCGGAATCCACATCCAGCCGCCGGACCAGGCGGTGGTGCCGCCGAACTGGGCCTCCTTCTCGATGACGATCACGTCGAGCCCGAGCCAGGCGGCCGTGACTGCCGCCGACAATCCGCCGGCTCCCGAACCAATGACGAGGAGGTCGCAGGAGAGTTCGTCGGGCCCGCTCATCAGGCGACTTCGGCTCGATGCGAGGCCGGTTCCTTTGCGGCGTCGCGCTGGCCCAACGCATGCTGGATCGCACGGTAGGCGAAGGTGAGCGCGGGGCCGATCGTGATGCCGGGACCTGGATAGGTACCGCCCATGATCGAATTCGCTTCATTGCCGCAGGCATAAAGCCCGCCGATCGGCCGGTTCTCGCCATCGAGCACGCGAGCCCATTCGTCGATGACGAGGCCGGTCGCCGCGCCGATATCGCCGGGCACGAGCTTCACCGCATAGAAGGGCGCTGTCGCGATCGGCCCAAGCGTCGGATTGGGGCCCTTCGAGGCATCGCCATTGGCGCGGTGATAGGCGGTGGCGCCGCGGCCGAATTCGGGGTCGATCCCGGTCCTGGCGTAGCCGTTCATGTTGGCGATGGTCGTTTCGAGGATAGCCGGCTCCATGCTGAGTTTTTCGGCGAGGGCGGCCACCGTCTCGCCTTCGATGAGATAGCCGTCATCGAGATAGGGCTTGAGGCTCTTCGCGCCCATCCGGACCTGGCCCAGCCCGTAGCTCTTCAGGCCGACGGCGTCGGTGATGATGAAGCAGGGGATCGTCGGCGCATTGCGATTGGCCTCGAACATTGCTCGGACGAAGAGGTGGTAGGAGGTCGATTCATTGACGAAGCGGCGCCCGTGCTGATCGACGCAGACGGTGCCTGGCTTGCTGCGATCGAGCACGAAATGCGGGAAGACGGCTGTCGAACCGTCGGGACGCATCCGCAGCGAGACCGGCGCCCAATAGGCATTGTCGAGATTGCCTTCGCCGAGGCGTGCGCCGAGCTCGAGCGCCAGGTCCTGCATCTCGCCGGTGTGGCCGGGCGCGGCGGGGCTGAAATCGGGAGCGGGCGAAGCCAGCAGCTCCGCGCGGCGCGTTTTGTGCCGGTTGAAGCCGCCTGCCGCGAGCACCACGCCATGGCGCGCCTCGACCGTTCGCGTTTGTCCGGCTTGCGCGAGCACAACGCCTGCAACGCCATCCGGGCCGGAGAGGAATTGCGAGACCGAGGTTCCAAGCAGGACCGTGCCGCCACGCTTCTTCAAGGAGAGCAGCAGCCGCCCGATCAGCGCATTGCCCATGACGAGTCGTGTGCCGCGCGGGCTCTTCAGCCGGTCCAGGCCATAGCGTCCCAGGATCGCGGCGGCGTGCCGAAAGGATTTCCAGGATGTCTTGAGACCGAGCAGATGGCCGATATCCGTGCGGTCAACCATCATGCCGCCGAAGAGGGTGAATTCAGGGATCGGCGGGCGGATGCGGGCGAGGTCGTCGCCAAGCTCGCGGCCGTCGAAGGGCAGGGGCTCGAGCGCCCGTCCGCGCATCGTCGCGCCCTCGACCTGCTGTTCATAGTCCGGATGAGTGGCGTAGGGGCGGAACCTGACATCGGTTTTCGCCTCCAGCGCCGCGACCGCGTCCGGGCCGCTCTTCAGAAAGGCTTCGCGCAGGCTTGCGGAGGAACGGTTGCCGACGACGCCGGTCAGGAAGGTGGCCGCCTTCTCGAAGCTGTCATCGGTCGCAACCTTGCTCGCATGCAGCGAATTCGGGATCCAGGTCGTCGCCGCCGAAAGCGCGGTGGTGCCGCCGACATACTCCGTCCGCTCGACGACGAGGACGGATTTGCCGGCGATAGCCGCGAAGACGGCAGCAGCCAGCCCGCCGCCGCCGGCGCCAACGACGATGATGTCGTAGCTGGCATTGTCGGGAATGGCGTCGATGCTCGTAAACATGGATGGCCTCCTCAGCCGAGCCTCTCGCCGGCGAGCAGGAATTCGACCATCGCGGTCTGCAGCGCCTGATACATCTCGGTTCCCGTCGAGGTCCGACAACCGAGCTTCCGGGCGGCCTCGATCAGCGGCGACACGGCCGGCACGGTGACGACGCAGCCGACGAAGGTGGAAGGCGAGAGCTTGGCGACATCGACCGGCAAAGCGTCGCCCGGCTTCATCCCGGCGGGCGTCGCATTGGCGACGAGGTCGAAGCCTGTCGGGTCAGGCGAGCCGGCGATGATCTTCGCCTTGTTCCTGGCGTTGAGCCGCTCGATCAACCGGTCGCGACGTGTGGTGTCGGCGTCATGGATGGCGAGTTCGCGGACACCGGCATCGACGAGGGCGAGCGCGATCGCGGAGCCCGCGCCACCGGCGCCGATCAAGAGTGCGCGCTTGCCGGACGGATCGTAGCCCGCAGTCTTCACCGCGCCGACGAAACCGAGCCCATCGACCATCTCGCCATGCCAGCCACCATCCTCGCGGCGGCGCATGATGTTGACCGCGCCGAGGAAATCGCCGCGCTCGGACGCGCTGCTGCAATGCGCGTGGCAGGCGAATTTATGCGGCACGGTCACGATGATGCCGTCGAGGTTCTTCAGCCGGGTCGCAACCGTCAGGAAATCCTTCAGGTCCTCGGGCGAGACCCGCACGGGCGCCACCACGGCGTCATGATCGCGCGCGGCGAAGGCCGTCGTCATGCCGGCCGGGGATTTCACCTGGGCGATCGGATCGCCGATGATGAGATTGAGGCGCGTTGCGCCGGTGATGTTGAAATCCATCGCGGTCATGATCTCCGTGTTCAGACGACAGCCGCATGGGCTGGCGGATTCTGATTCTCGCCATGGACGACGCCGAGCAGGCGGGCCTGGAGGGCGTGGTCCTTTTCAAGCGTGGTGGCATCGCCGGCGAAGGCAACCTGGCCGTTGACCAGGACATAGGCGCGGTCGACGATCGGCAGCACGGTTTCGGCGTGGTGCTCGACGATCACCATCGCGACCCGTCCGCGCAGCTTCACCAGCGCATCCATCACTTCATTGACGACGGCCGGCGCCAGTCCCTCAAAAGGTTCGTCGAGCAGGATGAGCTTGCTCGGCACCATCAGGGCGCGGGCGATCGCGACCATCTGCCGTTCGCCGCCAGACAGGTTCTCGGCCTTGGCCCCCTGGCGCGTGCGCAATCGGGGGAAGAGCTGGAAGATCTCCTCCAGATTCATTCCGCCTGGCCGCGTTGCGAGCTGCAGGTTCTCAACGACGGTGAGGTTGGGGAAGAGGCGTCGCCCTTCCGGTACGAGCGAGATGCCGAGCCGGTTGATCTCGAAGGGGCGCAGCTTCGCCAATTGCGTTCCCGCGAAGGAGATCGTCCCTGCATCGAGCGGCAGGCTGCCGGTGAGCGCGCGCAACGCCGTTGTCTTGCCGACGCCGTTGCGGCCGAGCAGCGCGACGGCCTCGCCCTTGCGAACCTCCAGGCTAACGCCGGAGAGGACGGTGCTGCCGCCATAGCCGACCGCGATATCGCGCGCCGCGAGCAGCGCTTCGGTCGCCGCGCCGACCCGGCGCTCGATGGCCGGCGCCGCCTGGTCTGCGCTTCTGGCCGCGCCGAGATAGGCGGAGATGACCTCCGGGTTGTTGGCCACCTCGGTCGGCTTGCCGTCCGCGATGATCCGGCCCTGATGCAGCACGGAGATGCGGTCCGAGATCGCCAGCACGCGGTCGATGTCGTGCTCGATCAGCAGCACCGCATGGTTCTTTGCGAGCCGGCGGATGAGATCGGCAACGATGATGCGGTCGGCTTCGGCGAGGCCAGCCAGCGGCTCGTCGAGCAGCAGCAACTTGGACTCGATCGCCAGCGTCACCGCGATCTCGAGCAGGCGTTTGGCGCCATGGGGAAGGTCCGCGCAAGGGGCGGCGGCCTTGTCGGCGAGCCCGACCGCATCCAGCAGCGACCAGCTGCGCGCATTGATCGCGTCGATGCCATGGGCGTCGTTCAGCAATCCGCGCGCGCCGATCTTCTGGGCCTGCACGGCGATGCGGACATTCTCGAACACGCTGAGATTGGGAAAAACCGACAGGATCTGGAAGGAGCGGCTGATGCCGAGCCGGGCGCGGGCATGTATCGATAGCCTGGTGATGTCCCGGCCTTCGAAGAAGACCTTGCCGCCGCTCGGCGGCAGCACGCCGGTCAGCATGTTGTAGAAGGTCGTCTTGCCGGCTCCGTTGGGACCGATGATCGAATGCAGCACGAAGGGCCGCACTTCGAAATCGATATCGTGGGCGGTGACGAGGCTGCCGAAGCGCTTGTTCAGCTTCTTCGTCTCCAGGATCGGCCGGTCCGGATCGATCGCCTGGGCTGCGCTTGCATAGGGCGCGATCACGGCGGGGCGGGGCGGGATCGTGTTGCGCGTCAGCGTCCAGCGCTCGCGACGCAGCGCCCGTTGCACCAGCCCCTGGATGCCCTCAGGCGACAGCAGCGCGAACAGGATCAGGATCGGCGCGAAGATCAGCCACCAGTTCTCGGTGATGGCCGAAAGCCGGTTCTCCATGATGATGAAGGTGATCGCACCCCAGAGCGGGCCGAGGAAATGGTGCACTCCGCCAAGTACGGTCATCAGCAGGGCGTCGCCGGCATGCTGCCAGCTCAGATTATTGGCGTAGACGCCCTGCAGCAGCAGCGTGAGGAGAGCTCCGGCATAGCCGACGAAGCCGGCCATCAGGAGGAAGGAGCCGAGCCGCAGCAGATAGACATTGTAGCCAAGGCTGCGGGCGCGCTGCTCATTGTCGCGCACGGCCTGCAGCGCGCGGCCGAAGGGCGAATGCGCGATCTGCCACAACAGCGCGATGGCGACGACGACGCTCGCGACGGCGAAGAAATGGAAGCCGAGATCCGAGACGAAGCTCGGGCGTTCGACGCCCTGCAAGCCGTTCTCGCCACCGGTGACGGCTGTCCATTTGAACGCGACCTCGAAGGCGATCTGCGAACAGGCCAGCGTCAACAGCGAGAAATAAAGCCCCTTGCGACGCAAGATCAGCGCGCCGAGGACGAGCGCCAGCGCCAGCGAGAACAGCACCGCAAGGACAAGCGCCACGACATCGGTCGCGACGCGGCCAAGCACGAAGAAGGCGAGCGCATAGCTGGCGCAGCCGAAGAAGACCGAGGCGCCGAACGGCACGAGGCCGGTATAGCCGACGAGCAGGTTCACGCCCATTCCGTAGAGCGTGTAGATCGCGATCTGGGTGATCAGGCCGACGGGCGCCCCCAGCATGAGCCAGAGCACGGTGAGACCGGAGAGGACGAGCGCCGCCCAGAGAGCAGGGTGGCGGAGAAGCTGTTGGGTCTTCACTCGAAGCGCTCCCATTTTTCGCCGAACAGGCCGCGAGGGCGCACGAGCAGGATGGCCGCCATCAGGACATACATGGCCGCTCCCGACCATTCAGGCTGGAACTGGATGGTCATGGCCGTGGTCAGGCCGACGAGGAGACCGGCGATGATCGCACCCGCATAGGAGCCCAGGCCGCCGATCGTCACGATGACGAAAGCCGGCATGATGGCGCCTGCCGCCATGGTCGGGTTCACCGTCCAGAGGGGCGCAGCCAGCATGCCCGCAAGACCTGCCAGCAGGCAGCCGATGCCGAAGACGAAGCTGAACACCACGGGCAGGTTGATGCCGAGAAGGCCGACCATCTCGGCATCGCGCGAGCCGGCGCGGATGATCCGGCCGAATGGCGTGTAGGTCAGGAAGGCCCAGAACCCGATCAGCGCGGCCACCGTCACGGCCAGTACGAACATGCGGTATTTGGTGATCAGGATCGGGCCATATTCGACGAAGCCCGAGAGGAAGCGCGGCGCGGCGAAGGGCAGCGGAGCGCCGCCGAAGATCATGCGCAGCACCGACTCGAACAACAGCGCCAGCGCGAAGGTCAGGATCAGCCCGAGCAAGGGCTCCTTGCCGTAGAGGCGCCGGATCAGCACGATCTCGACCAGCACCCCGAGCGCTCCGGTGAGCAGCGGGGCGAGAAGGGCCGCCCACCAGCCGAATTCGCGGTTGAGCACGAGGGCGAGATAGGCGCCGATCGCGAAGAAGGCGCCATGGGCGAAATTCACGATGCCGAGCAGCCCGAAGATGATCGAGAGCCCAACCGCGATCAGCACATAGAGGAAACCCAGCACCAGGCCATTGACGGCCTGGGATAAGATCATATCGAGCATGGCGCACGGATCCTGCGGAGAGCGGCGCTAGAGCAATTTAACGATCCAATTGGATCGTTAAATTGCTCTAGCTCTTTGTGTTTTCTTCACGCGAACCGGCGGCCACTTCGCTCGAAAACGCTCCAGGCCGCGCGTCAGGGACCGGCCCGGGCGAGGCCCGGGCCGCGTTTGTAGAACCGATCGGTTCCTCAGATCAGAGCGAATCCATCTTGCAGATGCTCTCGGCCTGGTTGCCGAAGGCCCGCGCGACACCGGACGGCGTTGCCGGCAACTCGGCCTTTACGTCGAAATAGTCCCATTTGTCGGTGATCTTCGGCTTGATGCTGGCCACCAGGAGGCGGCTGACCATCTGGTGGTCGAAGGCGCGATAGCCGAAATCGATGTCGCCGCGCTTGACGCTCCATGCCTCCAGGGCCTCGACGATCTTGGCGGGCTCGGTCGAGTTGGCGCGTTCGATGGCGTCGAGCAGGTTCTTCATGCCCATCCAGCCCATCCAGGTCTTGTCGGCGGCCGGGCGCTTGTATTTCTTCTCGTAATCGGCCGCCATCGCCTGCTCTTCGGGCGGGTTGTTCGGGTTCTTGTAGTACCAGGTCAGGGTATAGAGCCCGTCGGCGGCCTCGGGGCCGACGCCCCAGAGATCGGTATTGCCGACAGAAATCTCGGCGAAGGGAATGCGGCCGCGCATGCCGAGCTCGTTCCACTGCTTCAGGAACGTGGTCAGGTCGCTTGCGGCAATGCCGCCGATCACCACATCCGGCTTGGCGGCGCGAATCTTGAGGATGAAGGAGCTGTAGTCCGGCGTGCCGACGGGCACCTCATCGGCGCCGACAAGCGTGCAGCCATTGGCTGCGGCGTATTCGGAGAAGGCGCGTTTGATATCCTGGCCGAAAGCGTAGGCCGCAGTGAGCAGATACCATTTCTTGCCGATATCGGCGCAGTAGGGCGCGAGCACGCGGGCATGGACATCGACCGGCGGCTGCAGGCGGAAGGTGTATTTGTTGCAGGACTTGCCGGTGAGATCGCCTGTCGCCGCATTGGCCGCGATGTAGGGGATCTTCGCCTTCTTCGCGACAGCCGAGATAGCGAGCGCAAAGGAGCTCAGCGCACCTCCGACGATGCCGACGACCTTGTGCTCGCCGACGAGGCGCTCCGCATTCTGCTGTGCGCCTTGCGGGTTGGGCTCATCGAGCCAGACGATCTCGGCTGGCCGGCCGAGCAGCATGTTGTTGCGCTGCTCCAGGGCGAGCAGGCTGCCTTGTGCGAGATATTCGGACTGATCGACGATCGTGCCGGTCTTGGCCCAGATCATGCCGATCTTGATCGGCTCGGCGGCGGCGGCGTTGCCGATATAGGGCATGCCGAGTTTGCCTGAGACCAGGCCCGTCGCGCCCAGGGACGACGCGCCCATGATCAGGCCGCGCCGACCGATGACCGGCCCCTTTGTTTGATCGTCCTTCACATCGTCCTCCCACAGCATCCGGTTTTTCTGATTGGCTCCAGTCGCGCATCGAGGCGGACCGAACTCCGTCCGTGTAACATAATTGGAATCCAGTTCCAGTGTTATTTTCAAAACTGGAATCCAGTTCTGAAAATGCTTGACGCTGGAGCCGGTGCGGAGGACATATGCGGCGGAGTGGAGAGACCGATGCCGCAATTCTCAATTGGCCTCGTCGGTGCGGGCGCGATCGGGCGCATGCATGCCGAGGTGATCCTCAAGACGGATTTCTGCCGCCTGACCGGGGTCGCCGACCCGACGGAAGCTGGCCGGCGCTTCTGCGAGGAAAGGGGGCTTGCCTGGTTCCCGGATCACCGCCAGCTCCTGGTGCAGGCACGCCCCGATGCGCTGATCGTCGCGACGCCGAACAACACCCATCTGCCGATCTCGCTCGATGCGATCGCCGCCGGGGTGCCGGTTCTGGTCGAGAAGCCGGTCGCGAGCACGGTCGAGGAAGGGGAAGCGCTTGCCGCGGCCTCCGCGAAGGCCGGCGTGCCGGTGCTTGTCGGCCACCACCGGCGCCATAACCCCATCATCGCCCGCGCCCGCGAACTCGTGGGGGCAGGCGAACTCGGGCGGCTGACCAATGTCTCGGTGCTCTACACCTTCTTCAAGCCGGAGCCTTATTTCGAGATGGCCTGGCGGCGCGAGCCTGGCGGCGGGCCAATCCTGATCAACCTCATCCATGAGATCGACCTGATCCGCTTCATCTGCGGCGAGATCGAAACCGTGCAGGCGGTGACCTCGAACGCGGTGCGCGGCTTTCCTGTCGAGGATACCGCGGCCGTCCTCCTGCAACTCACCAATGGCGCGCTGGTGACGATCAGCCTGTCGGATACGGCGGTCACACCCTGGAGCTGGGATCTCAGCTCGGGCGAACTGCCGCCTTACCCGCCGCAGCCGGCGCCGGTGAACTCGCATTTCATCAGCGGCACGCTGGGGTCGCTGACTTTGCCGCGCCTCGAACTCTGGCGTTATCGGGGGGAGAAGAGCTGGTTCGCCGCGCTCTCCCAGGATGCGCTTGCGGTCACGCGCGGCAGCCCATACGTCGAACAGTTGCGTCACCTGTGCGAGGTTGCGCGGGGCGAAACCACGCCTCTGATCGATGCGGCCGACGCGACGAGGACGTTACGGGCGACACTTGCGGTGAGCGAGGCAGCGCGGACGGGCCGGCGTGTGGCCCTCACCTCCGGATAAGCCCATGGCAAAGCGACTCGAAACCGACGATCCAGCCGCCGCCGAGCAGGAAGCGGGCCCCAGCGGATTGCTCGAGCGGACGCTCGGCGTGCTGGAGCTGCTGGCAGCCCACGCGCATGGCCTGCAGCTCTACGAAATCGCCGACCGGCTCGGCATTCCGCGCAGCGCCACCCATCGCGTGCTGACGAGCCTGGTCGAGCAGGGCTATGTCCGCCAGGAGCGCCAGCTCGGCGCCTATCAGCTCACCGCCAAGATCGCCTCGCTCGCTTTCAGCTTCCTCGCCGGCAGCGGCATCACCGATTTCGCCCAGCCGATCCTCGACCGGCTGGCCCGCGATGCGGGAGAACTTGTCCGTCTTGCCTTGGTCGATGGGCGAGAACTCGTCTGGGTGGCC
The DNA here is from genome assembly GCF_900113835.1 of Allobosea sp. OK403. GTDB lineage: Bacteria > Pseudomonadota > Alphaproteobacteria > Rhizobiales > Beijerinckiaceae > Allobosea. The sequence goes on from NZ_FOQV01000006.1 coordinate 169,248, forward strand.
AAATCGCAGGGTTCGCCATTCGGCCTGCGCTACGATCCGGATATGGGCCAGGTCGGCCGGCTTTCCTGTTCGGCCAGCGGCCATGCCTGGCTCTCCTGCCTGCCGGAGGAGGAGGCGCTCGCCCTCGTCGAGAAGCAGGGCTATGGCTCGCGCGAGGAATTCGGTCCGCGTGCGCCGCAGACCAAGGCGGCGCTGCTGCGCTATATCCGGCAGGCGCGCCAGCGCGGCTTCAGCCTCGTCGTCCAGACCTATTCGGCCTGGATGAACGCGACAGCCGCCCCGATCCGCAGGCCGCAGACCGGCGAAGTCATCGGCGCCGTGGTCATCGCCGGCCTGCACAACCGGCTCACCGAAGAGAAGATGCTGAGCCTCTCGCCGCTCCTGCTCGAAGCTGCGCGCGAGTTGTCTCTCGCCATGATGGTGACGCCGACGCTCGCGCCGCGCCGCGCCAGCGGCGCGTCGAACTTCTTCGACACGCCCGCATGAACCGCTGAGCCAAAGGACAGTCATGCGTATTCTCGTCACCGGCGGCGCGGGCTTCCTCGGCGCCTGGATCGTCAGGCGCCTGGCCGCGGGCGGTCACGCCGTCCGGATCTTCGACCTGAGCGAGAAGCGCGGCCTCCTCGTCGCGATCGCGGGCGAGGCGGCGGCGCAGGCCTGCGAATGGCGCATCGGTGACATCGTCAGTGCGGATGATGTTCGCGGCGCCGCCGAGGGCTGCGACGCGATCATCCATCTTGCCGGCGTGCTGACCCTGGCTTGCAAGGCCGATCCGGTGCGCGGTGCGCAGATCAACCTGATCGGCACGCTCAACATCTTCGAGGCTGCGCTCGCCCATGGCATCGACCACCTGATCTATACCAGCACGGCCGGCGTCTATGGCCCGGCGGATGGCCACACGCCGGTTCCGGTGTCGCATTACGGCGCCTTCAAGCTCGCTTGCGAAGGCTGCGCGCGGGCTTATTGGGAGGATCATCGCCTCGCGAGCAGCGGCTTCCGGCCCTATGTCGTCTACGGGCCGGGGCGGGAGAGCGGCCTCAGCGCCGGGCCGTCATTGGCCTGCCGCGCGGCGGCGCTCGGCGAGAGCTATGTGTTTCCCTATGAGGGTGCGGCTGGCCTGGTTTATGTCGACGACGTCGCGGCCGCCTATGAGGCGGCGCTGCTGCGCGAGCCTGACGGCGCCCATGTCTTCAACCTCGTCGGAACGCTCGCCACGCCGCAGGATGTGATCGACGAACTGCGCCGCTTGCGCCCGAACGCCGATATCAAGCGCGGAGGCGAGCTGATGCCCTCCGCTCCCGATATCGTGGAGGGGAGCGTGCGCGAAATCCTGCCCGGCCTGCCTTCGACCAGCTTGCGCGAGGGGATCGAACGCACCTTCGCCTATTACCGCGATGGGGGCCTGTGAGATGTTCAGGCTCGCCGCCCATACCTTCGGTTTCGTCTGGCGGGAGAGCGCCGAGGCTGCGTTCGAGCAGATCGCGCAAGCCGGCTTCTCGCAGATCCAGCTCATGGCCGCGCCGCCGCATTTCGACAGCTGGCGCGAGGATGGCGAGAGGACGCGGCGTTTGCGGGGCATTCTCGATCGGAGCGGGATGACGCTTCTCGCGGCGGATCTCGCCAGCAGCGACATCAATCTCGCCAGCGCTTCGCCGGATGTCGTCGCCTTCGCCGTCGATGCCTATCGCCGCGCGACCATGCGCTGCGCCGAGCTCGGCGCGCCTTGGGTCTGCGTCGGCTCGGGCCGGGGGCATGCGCTTTTGGCCGATGCCAATGCAAGGCTGATGGAGACGTTCCGCCCGGCCTTCCTGGCCATCGTCGAGGAAGCGCGCCGCCAGGGCATCGCCGTCATCCTGGAGAACCACCCGCAGGGCCTGCTTGCGGATGCCGGCACGATCGACCGCTTTCTGCGCGAGGAGGGGCTGGATGATGTCCCCGTCATCTATGACGTCGCGAATGCGGTCGCGATCGGCGAAGACCCGGTCGAGGGCCTGCGCCTGCTCGGCTCGCGTCTCGGCATCGTCCATGTCTCCGACAGCCCGACCGGCCAATGGCGTCATGATCCGATCGGCTCCGGCGATATCGATTTCGCCGCCATCGGCGCCCGCCTCGCGGAGCTTGGCTATACCGGGCCCGTGGCGCTGGAGATCCTCTCGGGCCAGCCGCTGAACGGCCTGATCGACGGGGCGCGGGCGCTGGCGGCTGCCGGCTGGGCCTTTTCGGACGCGTTGCCGCGCTCGATCCTCGCCGCATGAAAGGCGCCTGACATGGCTACTTCGCAACCCGAGCGCAACTGCGACGTGCTGGTCATCGGCTCGGGGGCAGGCGGGCTCTCGACTGCGATCACCGCCCGCAAGCACGGCCTCGATGTCATCGTCGTGGAGAAGGAACCCTTCTTCGGCGGCACGACGGCTTTTTCCGGCGGCGTTCTCTGGATTCCCGGCAGCCAGCATGCGGCTCGCGCCGGCGATAGTGACGACCGCGAGGCCGTGCGGACCTATCTGCGCAATGAGGTCGGCAATTTCGCGCGCCAGGATGTGATCGAGGCCTTTCTCGATCATGGCCCGGAGATGCTGGCGTTCTTCGAGCGCGAAACCCAGGTGAAATTCGTGCCGACGCTCTATCCCGATTATCACCCCAAGGTGGCGGGTGGGGTCGATGTCGGGCGCTCCGTCCTGGCCGCACCCTATGATGCGACAGTGCTGGGCCCGGAACTCGCCCGCCTGCGTCCGCCGCTCGCGACGATCACCTTCATCGGCATGATGTTCAATTCGTCGAATGCCGACCTCAAGCATTTCTTCAACGTGACGCGCTCACTGAGCTCGGCGGCCTATGTCGCGCGCCGGCTCGCTCTCCATCTCAAGGACCTGCTGCTCTACCGGCGCGGGGTCATGATCACGAGCGGCAACGCTCTCGCTGCTCGACTGGCGAAATCCGCCTTCGATCTCGGTATCCCGATCCTGACTTCGACGCCTGCCAGGGAGCTCATCCAGGAAGACGAGCGCGTCACCGGAGCCGTACTGCAGTGCCCGGAAGGCGCCGTGCGGATCACGGCTCGGCGCGGCGTGGTGCTGGCCTGCGGCGGCTTCCCGCATGACGCGGCGCGGACGAGGCAAGCCTATCCGCATGTCGCGCGCGGCGGAGAGCACGTCTCGCCCACTCCGGCCGGCAATACCGGCGACGGCATTCGTCTGGCGGAAACCGCAGGCGGGCGTTTCGAGGCGCGCTATCCCAACGCGGCTGCCTGGATGCCGGTCTCAAAGGTGCCGCTTTCGGGCGGGCGCAGCGGCGTGTTTCCGCATCTGCTCGACCGCTGCAAGGCCGGCATCATCGCGGTCGATCGCCATGGCCGACGCTTCTGCAACGAGGCGGAATCCTATCACGATTTCGGCGCCGCCATGATCAAGGCCTGTGAGAAGGAGCCGGAGACGGCGGCCTGGCTGATCTGTGATCACCGGACGATCCGCCGCTACGGGCTGGGCTATGTGAAGCCGGCGCCGGTGCCGCTGATCGGCTATCTGCGCAGCGGCTATCTTCTGAGCGGCAAGACGCTCGCCGAACTGGCCGGACAGGCCGGTATCGATCCAGGCGGTCTCGAGCGCACGGTCGCCGCCTTCAATCCGGGGGCCGAGAAGGGGGAGGATCCTGAGTTCGGCAAGGGCTCGACCTCCTTCAACCGCTATCTCGCCGACCCGTCGCACAAGCCCAACCCTTGCGTCGCGCCTGTCCAGCAGGGACCGTTCTATGCGGTGAAGCTGGTGATGGGCGATCTCGGAACCTTCGATGGCCTCGACACCGATGTCCGCGGCCAGGTGCTGCGCGAGGATGGCAGGCCGGTCGAAGGGCTGTTCGCCGTCGGCAATGACCGCGCCAGCATGATGGGCGGGAACTATCCCGGTGCCGGCATCACGCTCGGGCCGATCATGACCTTCGGCTATATCCTCGGGCGGCATCTCGCCGGTGTCGATCGGGAGCCGCCGCGATGAGTGCCGATGTGGATGGATGGCTCGGCCTCGGCGGCGTGCTCTGTGTCGTCACCGGCGCTTCGGGCGGCATAGGCCGCGCCATCGCCCTCAGCCTCGCAAGGCAGGGCGCGCGGCTTGTCCTGCTCGATCGCGATGAAGCCGGCCTGGCGGATACGGCAATCGCTGTCTCGGAGATGGTGGGTGGAGCTGTCCTGCCCCTGCCTTGCGACATCACGGACCCGGTTGCCATCGAACAGGCTGCGGCTCAAAGTTTCGAGCGGCACGGCGCCTGCGCGGTGCTCGTCAACAATGCGGGCCTGCTTCGGCCCGGCGCGCTCGCCAGCATTCCGCTGGCGGACTGGAACGCCTTGCTGGCCGTCAACCTGACCGGCTACCTGCTCTGCGCCCAGGCTTTCGGGCGACAGATGCGGACGGCAGGCCGTGGCGCGATCGTCCATGTCGCTTCGATCGCCGGTTCGCATCCGCAGGACCGCAGCGGCGCCTACAGCGTCAGCAAAGCAGGCGTCGTGATGCTGTCGCGCCAGCTTGCCACCGAGTGGGCGGGAGAGGGTGTCCGCAGCAACGTCGTCAGTCCCGGCATGGTCGAGACCCCGATGAGCCGGGATTTCTATGTGGCGCCGGGCGTGCGCGAGCGTCGCAGCGCCGTGGTGCCGGCGGGCCGGATCGGGATGCCGCAGGACATCGCGGATGCCGCGCTGTTCCTGGCCAGCCCGCGAGCGAGCTACATCACCGGCCAGGAGATCACAGTCGACGGTGGCTATAGCCGCATGTTGATGAACCTGATCCCGCGCCCCGGCTATGACTGAGCCGGGAGGGCGCAATGGCGGGAACTCCAGTGGCGGTGGTAACCGGCGGAGCCGACGGCATCGGCTTCGCCGTCGCTGAACGGTTCGCGCAAGCGGGCTGCACCGTCGTCATTGCGGATCTGGATGGGAGCAAGGCTGCCGCGAAGGCCGCCGCGATCGGGCCTTGCCATCACGGGCTCGCCATGGATGTCGCCGATGAAAGCTCCGTGACCTCCGGCATCGCCGCCATCCTGGCGCGGCACGGGCGCATCGACATGCTGGTCAACAATGCCGGGATCGCCGACACGCATAAGCCGACGGTCGATCAGGATCATCTCGCCTTCGAGCGGATCGTGCGCGTGAACCTGCAGGGTGTCTTTGCCGTTTCGCGCGAGGTCGGGCGCGGCATGCTGGCTCAAGGCAGCGGCGCGATTGTCAATCTCTCCTCGATCGCCGGGCTGTCGGGCCTGCCGCGTCGCAATGCCTATGGCGCCGCCAAGGCCGGCGTCGCCGCGATGACGCGGTCGATGGCGGTGGAATGGGCCGGCCTCGGCATCCGCGTCAACGCGGTCGCGCCGGGTTATGTCAGGACGGCGCTGGTGGCGGAGCTGATCGCGAGCGGCCGCGTCAACCAGGCGAGTCTCCAACGGCGCACGCCGATGGGTCGGTTGGCGGAGCCGGCCGAGATCGCCGAGGCTGTCTGGTTCCTCTGTTCGCCGGCCGCCTCCTACATCACCGGCGTGGTTCTCTCCGTCGACGGCGGCTGGATGGCCTTCGGCGATTCCGGCGACGCCTGGACGCCGATGCCGGACTGACCAGGGTCTGTGCCGAGATTCTCAAATACGCGCTGTCTGTACCGCCCCAGATAAATCTCGTCTTGCCGAGCGGTTCGTCCGATGCCCTTTTCGGACCACCGAACTGTCGGCCTTTCGGCGGTTGGGCGCCAGCCTGCAAAGGTAAGGCATTAGTAATATCGATCGCTAGAATTAGATATTATTATAGTATCTTTGAGCCTTCCAGCTCCGTGATTTGATGACTCGAACGGCGCTCGGCTCGACCGGCACCCAGGGATCGTTACGGCAAGCAGGTTTCCCATGTCCAAAGACGTCGCGGCCATCAAATCCGAATTGTGCCAGATGATCGACGAAAGGCGCGACGAGATCATCGCCTTGCTCCAGCGGTTCCTTCAGATCAAAAGCGTCAACCCGCCAGGCGACATGCGCGAGACGGCCGATTTCGTCCGCAGCATCCTCGACGAATTTGGAAGCCCGCACAGGACTGTCGCTCTCAGGGAGGACATGCCCAACATCATCGGCCGCTGGGATGCGCCCAGGCCAGGCCGTCATCTCGTCCTGAACGGGCATATGGACGTCTTCCCCGTCACCAATGAACGCTTGTGGGATGCAGAGATCGTCGACGGCAAGATCATGGGCCGCGGCGCCTCCGACATGAAGACAGGCACGCTCGCCTCGATCCTGACCTATTGCTATCTCGAGCCTTACAGCGAGCACCTCAGCGGCGCCTTGACCCTGACGGTCGTCTCCGACGAGCAGTCCGGCGGACGGTACGGCACGAAGTATCTGTTCGACGCGTTCGCCGATGAAATCGCCGGGGATTGTTGCCTCAACGGCGAGCCCAGCGGGCTGGCCAACCTGCGCTTCACGGAGAAGGGAACCCTGCGCTTCCAGCTTTCCGCCAGGAGCGCGGGAGGGCATGGCGGCTATCCGCATCGCGCGCCCAATCCAATCGAGGCGATCTGTAAGCTCGTCGCCGCGATCTATGAGCGCTACCATCTCAAGCTCGCGACATTGCCTCCCGAGATCGACGCGGTCCTGACATCGCCTGAAACAATCGCTGCGGCTGACGCCAATCTCGGCAAGGGCGCAGGCGATATCGCGCGCCGCATCACCGTCAATGTGGGCATCATCGAGGGCGGACAGAAGGCGACGCAGATTCCCACCGGCTGCAGCACGCATCTCGACATCCGCGTGCCGATCGGCTCCGACCGCGACGTCATCCGGCGCGATCTCGAAAAGCTGGCTTTGGAGCATGGCTGCGAGATGGTCGTGAACGAGGACCACAGCTACCCCGCGAGCATGACCGATCCGTTCGGCGAAATGGCGACCATTCTCCGCAACAACATCAAGTCCCTGCTCGGGCATGACGCGCCGCCTGTTTCAAGCCTCGGGGGCACCGACACGCGCTATTGGCGCTGGCGCAAGATCCCCGCGATCATCTGCGGCCCTTCGCCGATCAGCATGGGACGCGACGACGAGCACGTCACCATCGACGAGGCCATCGCCGTGCTCAAGCTGCAGGTGATGTGCGCCCTGGACTATCTCGGGGATACGGGCGCCGCGTCGTCCCAAAACACCAGCTCGAACCCGCGCCCGGCGTAAAGCGCCGTTTGACCCAGCACGCCGCATACGCATCAGCGCCGAGCAAAAAAGGCCGAGGGGACAACGCAATGAAACCGACGACGCGCAGATTCGAGCCAAGCCACGCGCTGCATCGGCAGGCGCGGCTCCACCGCCGAAGGGGAGGATGACGCATGCCGCCTTCCAACACGGATCTCACCGGGGTCAGCGTGATCTCCGCTCCACAATCCGCTTTGCCGGCCGACGCTTACAAGATCGCCCATTACACGATCGTGCCCCCGCGACACTACGGTCGGATCCTCGCCACCGTCCTGATCCTCGCTGTCCTGGCGGCGCTGATCCGGGCCTTTGCCGTCGGCGATATCGAGTGGCGCTATGTCGGGCTGTTCCTCACGGCGCCGGCCATCATGACCGGGCTTGCCAACACCATCCTGCTCGCAATCTGCGCGATGCTGCTGGGTGCCGTTCTCGGCGTGATCTTCGCCGTGATGCGCCTCTCGAAGAACCCCGTTCTGAGCACCGTGGCGAAGCTCTATGTCTGGCTGTTTCGCGGGGCGCCGGCGCTGCTGCAGTTGTTGATCTGGTTCAACCTGGCCCTGATCTTCCCCCGGATCGCTTTCCCCGGTCTCTTCGACCTGCGCACGGTCGATGTGATGACGCCGTTCGTCGCCGGATTGCTCGGCCTGGGCATCCAACAGGGCGCCTACACATCCGAGGTCGTCCGAGCGGGCCTGTTATCCGTTGATCGCGGCCAGTACGAAGCGGCCCAGGCGATCGGCATGACCCGCCTGCGGATGCTGAGGCGGATCGTGATGCCGCAAGCGATGCGCGTCATCGTTCCGCCCGTCGGCAACGAGTTCATCGGAATGGTGAAGCTGACCTCGCTGGCGAGCGTGATCCAGTACTCGGAAATGCTCCATGCCGCGCAGACGATCTACTACGCGAATTCCCGCGTGCTCGAGCTCCTGATCGTCGCGAGCATCTGGTACCTCGTCATCGTTTCGGTGCTGAGTTTCGGCCAGAGCTTCGTCGAGCGCTATTTCGGGCGCGGCGTCGCCGCCGTCCGCCACGGCTTGTGACGGGGCGCGCGATGAACTCCACCTCGACCAGTCCCATCGTCCGGGCAATCGACGTCTGCAAGCGCTTCGGCGATTTCGACGCTCTCAAGAGCGTCAATCTGGAGGTCGATGCCGGCGAAGTCGTCTGCATCATCGGCCCGTCCGGCTCAGGCAAGAGCACGCTTCTGCGCTGTATCAACCAGCTCGAACAGATCGATGGTGGCGCCATCTGGGTCAACGCGGAACTGATCGGCTATCGCCGCGAAGGCACCAAACTCTACCATCTGACGGATGCCGAGATTGCCCGGCAGCGGCAATGCGTGGGCATGGTCTTCCAGCGCTTCAACCTGTTCCCGCACTTCACGGCGCTGGCAAACGTCACGGAAGGCCCGGTCCAGGTCCTGGGCGAGCCGTTGAAGCAGGCCCAGGCGCGTGGCCGGGCGTTGCTCGCCCAGGTCGGGCTGGCCGACAAGGAAAACGCCTATCCATCCGAATTGTCGGGCGGGCAGCAGCAGCGTGTGGCGATCGCGCGCGGTCTCGCCATGCGGCCGGAGATCATGCTGTTCGACGAGCCGACCTCGGCTCTCGACCCGGAGCTCGTCGGCGACGTCCTTTCCGTGATGAAGGACCTCGCCACCAGCGGCATGACCATGGTCGTGGTGACGCACGAACTCGGCTTCGCCCGCGAGGTCGCCGACCGCATCGTCTTCATGGATCAGGGCGAGATCATCGAGGTCGGCCTCGCCCGGGACCTGCTGTCCTCGCCACGTCAGAAGCGCACCCAGGATTTCATCTTGGCGGTGCGCGCCTGAGCTGCCTCGAGATCATCAACGACAACAAAGGAGTGGGACAATGAAATTCGCCGTCATCGCGACAGGAGCCCTGCTGGTGCTCAGCGCCGCCGCCGCTCATGCCCAGACGCTGCCCGAGACATATAAAAGCGCGGGGAAGATCGTCATCGGCACGACGCCGAACTACCCGCCCGTGACGTTCAAGGATCCGGCGACCAACCAGCTCACCGGCTACGACATCGAGATCGGCAATGCCATCGGCGAAAAGCTGGGCATCAAGATCGAATGGCAGGACACCAGCTTCGAGCAGATGATCAGCGGGGTCACGACCGACCGGATCGATCTCATCCTCGGCGGGATGAACGATCTCCCCGCCCGCCGTGAGACGGTCGATTTCATCGACTATATGAAGTCCGGCGTTCAGTTTTTCGTCCAGCACAAGCGTTCGGCCGAATTCAAGGAGGCCGCCGACCTCTGTGGCAAGACGGTCGGCGCGAGCCGTCGCACGAACTTTCCCAAGGACATCGATGCCTGGAGCCAGGAATGGTGCGTCAAGGCCGGCAAGCCTGCGATCAAGGTGCTGGGGACGGAAGGTTCAGCCGATGCGCGGGCGCAGCTCCGACAGGGCCGCATCGATGCCGGCGCCCAGGGCAATGAGAGCCTTCCCTATCTGATGAAGCTCGACCCCGATACCTACAAGCTCCTCGGAACCCCCTTCGCCATCACCTATCAGGGCATCGGGGTGGCGAAAAAGAACGCCGCCTTGCGCGACGCCGTCGCAGGCGCACTCAAGGCGATGCTGACTGATGGGACCTACAGCAAGATCGTCGCCAAATATGAGGTGCAGCCCAGCGCGATCACCGAGGTTTCCATCAATGAAGTGCCGTTGAAGTAACCGGCTACAGGCCTGCGGGATTGCTGCCCCGCAGGCTGCCTTGCAAGCTGCCTTGGCGGCACGTCAACCGCGCGGCTGCTCGAAGACGTGGAACTGATCGCCCATCCACGGGGCGATGGCATGCAGGCTGGGCGCAATCTTGTCCCGAAGCAGGACGTGAAGGACATGGGCGACCTCTTGCGGAATCGCGCCGAGTTCGGACTTCCGGGAATAAAGGTCGATCCGCCGGCGTATCTTGATGCCCGGTAGCGGCAACAGCCGCACCCCGGTCATGCGCTCCTTCGTCTGCAGCGCCATCAGCGGCGTGGTGATCGACCAGCCGAGCCCCGCCGACACCATGGTTGCGATGGTGTCGGCCGTATCGCTCTCGAACTCGCGGGGAAACTCCAGCCGCAACTGCCGGATCACCTGTTCGACCTGGCGGCCTGCGCTCGTGCGATGGGTATGGCGAATGAAATTGCGACCTTTGAGATCGGCCAAAGACCGGACCTCGATGTCCCATTCGGCAGGCAGCGCCAGGGCGTAGGGCTCGATCATGAGCGGAATCGTGATGGCCGCATCGACTTCCCTGAGCAGATCGACGCCGATGAGGATGTCGATTTCGCGGGCCTGGAACTGTTCCTCGCTGATGCCCCGCATGTTCGCAAACAGCGAGCAGCGTTTGACGCTCTTGCCCAGTTCCCGGACGAAATCGGGCCCGAGCGTCGTGGTCAGCGAGGCGACCATCGAGATCCGCAAGGTCGGGATCACATGGTGGGCGGACGATTTGACAGCCGTCTCAAGCTCGCGGGCCTGTTCCAGCAGGTCATGCGCCTTTTCCATGAGCAGCCGGCCGGCCGCGGTCGCCTGCACGGGCCGGATGTCGCGGTCGAGCAGGGTGACACCCATGGCTTTTTCGAGATTGGCCACAACCTGCGACACCGCCGATTGCGTCAATCCGACCCGCCGCGCGCCCTTTGTCAGGCTACCCGTGGCGACGACCGTTCGGAAGATCTCCAATTGCCAAAGATCAAATCCCAGCTTCTGCGACGTCGTCATCTGTCTCGATCTGAGCGGTTCGGCAGGCATCCAATGATAGAGGCTTCCCGCCCAGGCTCACAGCGGGAGTTTGTTGTCCGTGCCAGCCGGTGTCCTGCGCCATGACGAAGGACATTGGGACTGTCGAGCTTTGTACTGACATCGACCAAGCGGTCGAACTCTTCTCCCGACAGCAAGCCGAGTTCGATCGTGGCCTGGCGTGGTGTCAGGTTGTCCGCGACCGCCTTCGCCGTGATCTTCGCGACGGTATCGTAGCCGAGCACCGGATTGAGTGCGGTGGCCAGCAGCAGCGAGCGCTCGACATTGGCGTGCAGCCTGCCGGCGTCGACCTCTATCCCGCGAACCAAGCTTGTCGCGAAGATGCTCGCACCGTCTGCCAGCAGCCGGATCGATTGCAGCAGATTGTAGATCAGGACTGGCTTGGCGACGTTGAGCTCGAAATTGCCAGACGCGCCGGCGGCCGTGATCGTCGCGTGGTTGCCGATGACCTGCCAGCACGCTTGGAGGAGCGCCTCTGCGATCGTCGGATTGCGCTTGCCGGGCATGATCGAGGAGGTCAGCCCGTCGTCGGGCAGCACCAGTTCGCCGAGGCCGCAGCGCGGTCCCGAGCCGAGCCAGCGGATGTCGTTGGCGATCTTGGCCAGCGAAACCGCCAGCACGTTGAGCGCGCCCGAGACCTCGACCAGCGCATCATGGGCTGCCATGCCCTCGAACTTGCTGGGATTGGGCGTGAAGGAGATCCCGGCGATCATGCTCGCCTCCTCGCAGAAGGCGGCATCGAAATTCGCCGGGGCATTGAGGCCGGTGCCGACGGCGGTGCCACCTTGCGACAGCAGGCAGAGCCGCGGCCATGTCGCCATGGCCCTGTCGATGCCGTGTCCGACCTGTCGCGCGAAGGCGTCGAAACCCTGTCCCATCGTCATCGGCACGGCGTCCATCAAATGTGTCCGGCCGATCTTGACGAAGCCGGCGAAACGTTCGGCGCTGGCCCGCAATTCGTTGCGCAGCAGGGTCAGCGCCGGGACGAGCCTGTCCCGCAGTTCCAAGGCCGCCGCGATGTGCATCACCGTCGGGAAGCTGTCGTTGGAGGATTGCGAGCGGTTGACGTGATCGTTGGGGTGGACCGGCGTGCGCGTGCCCAGGCCATGGCCAAGCCGCTCATTGGAGCGGTTCGCCAGCACCTCATTGGCGTTCATGTTGGTCTGGGTGCCCGAGCCGGTCTGCCAGATCGTCAGCGGAAAATGCGCGTCGAACTCGCCTTGCCGCAGTTCCTCGGCCGCGGCTTCGATCGCCGCGGCGATGTCGTCCGGCAGCACGCCGAGGCGGCGGTTGGCGCGGGTGGCGGCGAGCTTCTGGACGCCGAAGGCATGGATGAGGCAGGTCGGAAAGCGCTCCTCGCCGATGGCGAAGATCGCAAGCGCGCGCTGCGTCTGTGCGCCCCAATAGCGGTCGGCCGGAATCTCGACCGGACCGAAGGCGTCGTACTCGGTGCGAAACTGCATGGCGGTGGATCCCGGATTCGTCAGAAGGCTTGCGGACACAGTGCGGCCAGGTACGGTCGCAGCTCCGGCTTCTGTTCGAGGCCGAAGCCCGGGGCATCTGGCGCACGCACTGCGCCGCCACCCAGCATGCAGGCCGCCGGATACCCACCGAAGGGCTGGAAGACGCCCGGATAGCATTCGCATCCGCCGAGACCGAGACCGAGCCCGATGTGCAGGTTGAGCAGATGTCCGCCATGCGGGATCGCCTGGGAGGGCTCGAAGCCATGCCGCTCCATCAGCGCGATCATGCGAGCATATTCGCTCAAGCCATAGCTCAGGCCGGCGTCCATCTGAAAGACGTCGCGGCCGCGGCGCATGCCGCCGAAGCGCAGGAGATTCTGCGTATCGACCGCCGAGAACAAGTTCTCACCTGTCGCTATCGCGCCGTCATAGCGCTCGGCGACGTGGCGATTCAGGTCGAAATCGAGCGGATCGCCGATCTCCTCGTACCAACGCAGGCGGTAAGGCGTGAGCGTGTCGGCGTAAGCGAGGGCGGTGTCGAGGTCGAAGCGGCCATTGGCGTCGACCGCGAGCGCGCTGCCATCGCCTGCGAGTTCCAGCGCCGCTTCGACGCGCGCCAGATCCTGCGCCAGCGAGGCGCCGCCGATCTTCATCTTGAAGGCGGTGAAGCCGAGATCGCGATAGGCGGCGAATTCGTCGCGCAGCCGGCTCGCGCTGTCGCTGGGATAATAGTAGCCGCCAGCGGCATAGGCGCTCATCGTCTCCTTCGGCCCGGCACGCCCGAAGGCACGCGCGATGGTGTGGCAGGCCGGTTCATCTGAGAGCTTGGCGTTGAGATCCCAGATTGCGAGTTCGAGCGCTGCGACCGCACCTGCCCGGTCACCGTGGCCGCCGGGCTTCTCATTGCGCATCGCGACAGCCACGATCTTTGCGGGATCGAACCGCAAGCCGCCTGCGTCGAGCAGGTCTGCGGGCGCCGCCGCCTTGAGCCTGGGAATCAGGCGCTCACGCAGGATGCCGCTCTGCGCGAAACGACCGATCGAGTTGAAGGCAAAGCCGACAACTGGGCGGCCGTTGCGGATCACATCCGAGACGACTGCGACCAGCGAGACGTCATGCTCGGCGAAACTGACGACGGCGTTGGCGACCTCGCCTTGCAGGCGCACGGCGAGGTCGCGGATGTCGGTGATGCGCATGGACGGTCCTTCAGGCGGTCTGCGGAACGCCTCACTGGCCGGTGACGCCGGCCTTCTTGATAATGGGCCCCCATTTGTCGAGTTCGGCCTGGAGATGCTTGCGCAGGGCATCGGGTGTCGCGCGTTCGGGCGAGACGGTGTCTGCGCCGAGCTTGGCGAGCCTGTCCTTGACGTCCTGCTCCTTGAGCGCCGCATTGAGCGACGCCGTCAGCCTGTCGACGATCGGTTTCGGCGTGCCCTTGGAGGCGAAGAGCGCATACCAGACCGAGAGTTCGAAGCCCGGCAGCCCGGCCTTGTCGGCAGTCGGGAGATCAGGCAAAGCCTTGGCCGCCTCCTTGCTGGTGACGGCATAGGCTTTGATCGTGCCCGCCTCGACATTCGGCACGACATTGACGATCTGATCGCAGATGAAATCGACCTGCCCACCGATCAAATCGTTCATGGCAGGCCCACTGCCGCGATAGGCTACGGTCGTCAGTTTGATGCCTGTCGCCTCGGCGAACAGAAGACCGCACAGATGGGCGGCCGAGCCGACGCCGGCATGGGCGTAGGTCGCCTTGTCGGGGTTCGCCTTCACATAGGCGACCATCTCGGCGAAGGTCTTGGCCGGAAAGTCCTTACGCGCGACGAAGACCGAAGGCAGCTCGGCCACGAGCCCGATGGGCTCGAAATCCTTCATGACGTCGTATTTCAGGTTTGGATAGAGGAACGGATTGGTCGCCTGGCTGACATGGATCAGCAGCAGCATGTGACCGTCAGGTGCAGCGGCCGAGACCCGCTGGCTGCCGATGGTGCCGCCGGCGCCGGCGATGTTCTCGACCATGACCTGCTGCTTCAGATTGCCGGTCATCGCCTGCGCCAGGATGCGGGTGATGGTGTCGCCGGGACCGCCGGCGGCATAGGGCATTACCATGGTGACGGGCTTGGTCGGGAAATCCTGTGCCGAGAGGCTTGTCGTGCCGGCAAAGGCAAGGCAGGCGGCGAGGCTCAGCGTTGTGGCTTTCATGGTCGTTTCCCCTGTGAGGTGACAGCTTGGCGTCGCGGCGCTCTTGCGGCGCCTTGATGACGGATCGCATTGGGGCCGCTCAGGCGGCGGGCAGCCTGGCAGGCGCCTGGCCGAGCACGCGGTCGACCATCTCGCCGGCGAGGCCGAGATAGTTGGCCGGATCGCAGCAGCGTTCGATTGCTTCGCGGCTGCCGAGTGCGGCGACGACCTCGGGCCGGCCGGCCAGGATGTCGGCCAGGCGGCCGCCGCCCTCGATCGCCTGGCGGCACGCGTCGTAGACGACGTCGTGGGCATGTTGCCGTCCAAGCTTCGGCGCCGCAGCCATCATCACCGCCTCGGCCACGATCAGGCCGCCGGTGATGTCGAGATTCCCGCGCATGCGCTGCTCGTGCACCACGAGGCCGCCCAGCATGAAGTTCGCGTTGGCGAGCGCCGAGCCGGTCAGGAGAAAGCTTTCCGGCAGCGCTATCCATTCGAGGTGCCAAGGTCCGGTGGCGCGCTCGAAATCGTGGATCATGCCGTCGAGCATGGTCGCGACGTGCTGGCGCACGGCTTTGGCCGCGGCGAGGATGAGCTCACTGGAAATCGGATTGCGTTTCTGCGGCATGGTCGAGGAAGCGCCGCGCCCTGGCACGAAGGGCTCGGAAACCTCGCCGAATTCGGTCGCCATCATCAGCATGACGTCGGTCGCGATCTTGGCGAGAGAGCCGGTGATCAGCCCGAGCAGCGCGACCGTCTCGGCCAGGCCGTCGCGGGCGACATGCCAGGTGATCGCCGGCTGATCGAGCCCAAGCTCCTCGCAGAACAACCGCTGCATCTCGAGGCCACCGGCACCCACCGAAGCAAGCGTGCCGGCCGCGCCCGAGAATTCGCCGACCAGAACGCGCGGCCGCAATTGCGACAGCCGCTCACGATGGCGCTCGATTCCGGCGAGCCAGATCGCCGCCTTGTAGCCGAAAGTGATCGGCAGCGCCTGCTGCAGGTGGGTACGCCCGGCCATCGGCGTATCGCGATGCTTGCGGGCGAGGCCGGCGAGAATGCCCGCCAAGGTGGCGAGGTCGCGTTCGACGAGTTCGAGCGCTGCCCTGACCTGGAGCACGTTGGCCGTATCCATGATGTCCTGGGTGGTCGCGCCCCAATGGACGAAGCCTCCGGCCGCCTCGCCGGCCGCCTCGGCGAGTTGGTGGACCAATGGCAGGATCGGATAGCCGACGATCTCGGTCTCGCGCCGGAGACGGTCGAAATCGATCGTGAACTCCCGTCCGGCGCGGTCGATCGCGATTGCAGCTTCGCGGGGGATGACGCCGCAGCGCGCCTGGGCCCGCGCCAGTGCCCGCTCGGTCTCGACATAACGGCCGACCAGTGCCGCATCGTCGAAGATGGCGCGCATCTCGGCCGTGCCGAACATGTCGCGGAACAACCGTGAGTCAAAGACGGTGCTGGTCACGAGCGTTCCTCGAAGTCCTATAATGTTCGTACATTTATAAATGTACGAACATTATAGGACTTGTCAATCGCACCCGGGCTCGCTGTGCAGCGTCGCCGGCCTGTTTCGATCCGAGAAGGGCGCTTTAAAACAAGGAGCTGGAGTCATTGACCGATCCAATTGGATCGGAATCTGCTCTAGCCGCCGCTGGCCGCGCGTCGCTGCAGCCGCATCTCATAGGCGAAGCGATCGCCAGGGTGGAGGCTGAACGTCGTGATGAAGGCGATGCCTGCGGCATCGACATAGCGGCGCGTGATCTCCAGCGCATGGTCGCCCGTCGCGGCCGCGAGCGTGCGGGCGATCATGTCTGTCAGCCCGGCGGCGCGGATCGTTTGCCTGATCTCGCTGACCCGCCGTCCATGCCGCTCCTCGATCAGGGCCGCGACGGCATGGCGGTAGCTGGGCAGTTCCCGGCGCATCAAGGCGGCGTAGTCTCCGTCGATATATAGGTCAGTCCAGCAGATCGGAGCGGCCGCGTCGTCGTCGGTCCTGACCCGGATGGCCGAGACATGGAGCCAGCGTCGACCTGGACGCGACTGCAGGCGCCGGGCGAGATCATCGTCCGCCACGACGTCGGCCATCTCCAGGACGCGCCGCTCGGTCGCATCCGCATATTGGACGAGATCGTCGAACGTCCCGAGCGATTGGTTGTAGGCCGCGCTCGTGGCCGTCGGACGCGATGCTTCGACCAGTGTGCCGGCCCCCCTGCGTCGGCTGATGACGCCGAGATTCTGCAATTGCAGCAGGGCGGCCCGCACCGTCGAGCGGCTGACGTCGTGCAGCTCGGCGAGTTCGTGCTCGGACGGCAGGAGATGGCCGACCGGATGCTTCCCCGCAGCGATCTGCTCCAGCAAGGCGGTGGCGAGGATTGAGTATCGTGGGCTCAAGGCGGAGATCCGGCAGTCAGCATACGGCGCAGCGACAGGTCTCCTTCAAAAACGGCCTGTGCGCCAGCCCATTATAGGCGATGAGCATGGTCGCCTATTCCGGCAACGGTTGCTCTGCGGCCCTGCTGCCGCCTTTGCCGACGCTGCAAAATATCCGCTACCGGCTCGTTCCTTTGGGGGGATGCGTCGCCGCTCAGATCAGCCGCAGCTCCTTCAAACTCGCGTATCCGTCCTTGCCGACGATGACGTGGTCATGCACGGCGATGCCAAGCGGAGCTGCGATGTCGACGATCGCCTTGGTTATCTGGATGTCCGCCCGCGATGGCGCCGGGTCGCCAGAGGGGTGGTTGTGGACGAGGATCAGCGCCGTTGCCGAGAGTTCCAGCGCCCGGCGCATGACCTCGCGCGGATAGACCGGCGTGTGGTCGACCGTGCCGGTCTGCTGCAGCTCGTCGGCGATCAGCGCGTTCTTCTTGTCGAGAAAGAGGATGCGGAGCTGCTCGCGCTCGGAGAAGGCCATCGCCATGCGGCAATAATCGAGCACGGCCGCCCAGGATGAGAGCACGGTGCGCTTGGCGACCGCGCCCTTGGCCATGCGCGTCAGCGCGGCCTCGACGATCTTGAGGTCGAGCGCGACGCCCGCGCCGACACCCTTGACCTCGGTGAGCCGCGCGGATGGGGCTGAGAGCACCTCGGCGAAGGAGCCGAAACGCTGGATCAAGTCCTTGGCGAGCGGCTTGACGTCGCGCTGCGGAATCGAGCGGAAGAGCAGCAGTTCGAGCAATTCGTAATCGGGCAGGGCGCCCGCGCCGGCATCCTGGAAGCGCGCGCGCAGGCGCTCGCGATGGCCGTGATAATGCGGGACGGCGTCGGGGAGGGCGCCTGACGGGGCGGCGCAGTTTGAAACCTTGCCGCCGTCTGCCGTCATCGCAGGGCGAGTGGATTGTCGCGTCCGGTCGGCGACAGGGTGAAGATCTCGCAGCCGGTTTCGGTGACGCCGATGGTGTGCTCGAACTGGGCCGAGAGCGAGCGGTCGCGCGTCACGGCGGTCCAGCCGTCGGAGAGGACTTTCACCCCGGATTTGCCGAGATTGATCATCGGCTCGATGGTGAAGATCATGCCGGCCTTGAGCTGCGGGCCTTCGCCGGGCGAGCCGTAATGCAGGATGTTGGGTGCGTCGTGGAAGACCTGGCCGACGCCATGCCCGCAGAAATCCCGGACCACCGAACAGCGCTCACCTTCGGCGTAACGCTGGATGGCAAAGCCGATATCGCCTGTGGTTGCGCCGGCGCGCACGGCCTTGATGCCGCGCAGCAGGCTCTCATAGGTGATCTCGATCAGGCGCTCGGCCTTGCGCGAGATTTCGCCGACGCCGTACATCCGGCTGGAATCGCCATGCCAGCCATCGACGATCAATGTGTAGTCGATGTTGAGGATGTCACCCTCGCGCAACGGCTTGTCGTCGGGGATGCCGTGGCAGACGACATGGTTGATCGAAGTGCAGATCGACTTGGTGTAGCCGCGATAGAACAAGGTTGCCGGATAGGCGCCGTTGTCCATTGCGAACTGGAAGGCGAGATCGTCGAGGCGCTGGGTGGTGACGCCCGGCTTGACGTAGTCGCCGAGCATGTCGAGGCCCGCGGCGGTCAATCGGCCGGCCTTGTGCATGGCCGCGAAGGCCTCGGCGCCGTGCAACTTGATCACCGGATCGCGCATGCGCGACCGTCCCAGGGTTTCGTCGAATGTCATCGTGACGCTATGGCTCCTTGCCGACCATATCTATTGGGTTTGGCGTATGGTGCAAGACGGTTGCCGTGCGGGCCGGGTCGCTTGAGGCGCATTCGGGCTGGGTCTGCAACCGGCATCAGGTGAAAGATCGCAGCGCCGAAAAGGATTGGAGCGGGCATGCAGGGATTGTTGGAGCTGGCGGGGCAAATCGGGACGTGTCTCAAGGTGCGGGGCGAGACCGTGGCGGTGGCTGAATCCTCGGCTGGCGGCCTGATCGCGGCCTCGCTCCTGGCCCAGGCCGGCGCATCCGCCTTCTTCGTCAGCGGCGCCGTCGTCTACACCAGGCAGGCGCGCGAGGGCTTGATGGGTATCTCGCTTGCGGAGATGGAGGGCATCCGCTCGGCCAGCGAGCCCTATGCCTTGCTGCTGGCGCGGCGATTGCGCGAGCGCTTCGGCGCGAGCTGGGGGCTGGCGGAAACCGGAGCTTCCGGGCCTTCGGGCAACAGCTATGGCGATGCGCCGGGCCATAGCTGCCTGGCGATTTCCGGGCCCGTCGAATTGGTCAGGACGATCGAGACCAGCTCCGGGGACCGCATCGGCAATATGCGCGTCTTTGCAGCGTCGGCCCTGGGGCTTCTGCACGAAAGCCTGTAAGCGGGTTCAGCGCGGGCGCGCCAGGAAGTCCGTTAGGACTTGCTGCGCCGCTGGATCGGCCGTGGTTTTCCATTGCGCCACGGATTGCGCGGCTGCGGCGCGCAAGGCGTCCATCACCTCCTTGGGCGGCGCCTCGTCGATCGTGACGCCATTGTCGCGCATGCGCAGGTAGTTGATCGCGACGCGGCCGCTCATCGCCTGCCATTGATGCGCGCTGGTTTCGGCGGCGGCGGCCTCGACGGCGGCTTGCGTCGCGGCATCGAGCGTCCGCCAGGCGTCGAGCGAGACCGAGGCGAAGCTCAGGGGCACGGCGTAGAGAATCTCCGAGAAGTTGCGGGTGTATTTCCATAATTGCCGGCCAGCCCCGCCATCGCCGGAGGAGAGCACGGCGTTGATCTCGCCGGAGTCCAGCTTGGGGTTGAGGTCGGAGAAGGAGACGATGCCGGCGCTTGCCGCGACCTGCGCCAGCACCTCTGTCCCGGTCTTGTCATAGGTTCTGATCTTCAACGCCTTCAGCGCCGCAAGATCCTTCAGCGGTGCGGCCGACCAGATGCCCGAGGGTGGCCAGGGCGAGATGTAGAGCAGCTTCTGCCCGCGCGCCGCGAAGAGCACCTCATAGAGCGGCTTGGCGGCGTCATAGAGCGCCTTGGCATCCGCCGTCGAAGCGGTGATGAAGGGCAGGGAGGAGAGCAGGAAGAGCGGGGCCTCCTCGCCAAGCGCGCCGCCAAAGCTGTTGGCCATGGCGAAGCGCCCGTCCGAGACCGCCTTCAGCTGCTCGCGCGTACGCAGTCCCGATTTCGCGTCGGGAATGGGGTTGATCGTGAGCTTTCCGTGCACCTTTGCCTTCACCGCCTCGGCGAAGAAGCTGTCCGCCTCGCCGGGCAGCGACGAGGCCGGATATTCGTTGATGAGGTCCCAGCGCGCCTCTTGCGCCACAGCGGGGTTCGCCAAGGCAGAGCAGATCAGGCCTAGAGCCAAGGCAAGCGTTGGCAAGGCAGGCGTCGGGAGGAATCTCATCGATAGGCTCCGTGATTGAAGCGCCGGTTGCGGAGCGGCGGGGCGAGATGCCAGGCCGGCCGGCGGAAGGCGGATGGAAGCAAAAGCTGTTCCGGCTGGCGCGCACGCGACATGGGGTGTATCACGCCGCCCCATGGCCATCACCGATCAGACACAAGCCGAGGCGAAGCCTTTCGGCGCCTTCGCACCCCGCGGCGTTCTCTCGCGCATCATCAGCTGGACGCGGGCTGCTCCAGACAGCTTCCTTGGCCGCAAGACCGCCTATGCGCTGCGCCGCCTCGGATTGCGCTCGCTCGCCGGCGCGCCGGTCGACATCGAATCGCTCGGCGCGAAGATGCGGCTCTATCCGGACGGCAATGTCTGCGAGAAGCGCGTGCTGTTCACGCCGCAATATTTCGACCAGCGCGAGCGCGATCTGCTCGCCGGTCGCATTCGCGAGGGCTTCCGCTTCATCGATATCGGCGCGAATATCGGCGCCTACTCCTTGTTCGTCGCGGCGAAGGCGGGACCGAGCGCCCGGATTCTCGCGGTCGAGCCGCAGCCCGATGTGTTCGCGCGGCTCGCTTTCAACATCGCACAGAACCCGTTCGGCACGGTCAAGGCGATCGCTTGCGCGCTCGCCGACAAGCCAGGTGAGCTGACGCTGTTCCTCGACCCGGCCAATAAGGGCGAGTCGAGCGTGCGCATTCTGCGCTCCAGCACGGGCGCCACGGTCAAGGTGCCGGCGACGACGCTGCTCGCTCTGCTCCAGAGCGAGGGCTATGAGCGGCTCGACGCGGTCAAGCTCGATGTCGAGGGTGCGGAGGATCTGATCCTCGAGCCCTTCCTGCGCGACGCGCCGGAAGCGCTCTGGCCGAGCTTCATCATCATCGAGGATTCGCGCGAGCGCTGGCAGATGGATCTGGTGGGGCTCTTGACGCAGCGCGGCTATCGCGTGCTGGCGCAGACGCGGCTGAACCTCGTCTTCGAGCGCGCCACAGCCTGAGTTTGGCCAAGCCGCGCATGAGGGTAGCGCGCGGGCGACGGCTTGAGCCCGCCTGCGGGAGGCCCTAGCTGTAGGGGAGAACGGCCGTCCGCGCTTTGCCGGCCGCCCAGCCAGAGGCACCGGCCATGACGTCCAGCAGCGAAACCACGCCCGTGACCGCGGCGATCCTGGTGATCGGCGACGAGATCCTCAGTGGCCGGACCAAGGACAAGAATATCGGCTATATCGCCGAGTATCTCACCAATATCGGCATCGATCTGCGCGAGGTGCGCGTGGTGCCCGATATCCAGGATGAGATCGTCCAGGCGCTGAACGCGCTGCGGGCCCGCTTCAGCTATGTCTTCACCACCGGCGGCATCGGCCCGACGCATGACGACATCACCGCCGACTCGGTAGCTGCGGCCTTTGGGGTCTCGATCGACCATGATCCGCGCGCCATCGCGATGCTGTCGGAACGCTTTCCGCCCGACCAGCTCAACGAGGCTCGTTTGCGCATGGCACGCATTCCGGCCGGTGCGGATTTGATCGCCAACTCGGTCTCCAAGGCGCCGGGTTTCAATATCGGCAATGTCTATGTCATGGCCGGCGTGCCCTCGATCATGCAGGCGATGCTCGATGTCGTCGCGCCGACGCTGAGGACCGGGATCAGGATGCTATCTGACACGGTGCGCGCCGGCTTGCGCGAGGGCGATATCGGTACGGCGCTGGCAGCGGTGGCGAAGGCGCATCCCGAGGTCTCGATCGGCTCATACCCGTTCTTCTCGGAAGCGGGCCCCGACACCAACATCGTTGTACGCTCGCGCGACCCCGAAAAGCTCGCAGCCGCGACTGCGGCGGTCCTGGCGATGATCGACAGCGAACGCGCAAGGCTTGCGGTCTAGGGCTGCGTACCCCCTCGGAACCACACCCGTCATCCTGGGCGCCCGAAGGGTGTCCTGGGATCCATCGGAGGGCTGTGCGCTCCACTATCGATCCCGCAGCTATGCCGCGGAGCCTTGCTTGGGCGGGCCGAAGGCCGAACCCGAGGGCGGCTTGTCCGGGTGACGTAGAGGTTCCGAGCATAAACGATAGGTTCTCGGGGGGG
>NZ_FOQV01000006.1:191733-290781 GCF_900113835.1 Allobosea sp. OK403
TCTACAGGTTGCATTAACTGGATGTCGACAATCTTAAGTTGCATAACCTCTGGATCCTTTCCTGATGGTTCTCGCCGGCATCCCGCCGCCGAAACCTGTCATGCGAGCGTGTCCGGGGGCAGCTCAAGGGGGGATCCATGTCGCGCCTTTCCAGCCTGTTTTCGAATCGCCATGTCACGGGCCAACTCGATGCCATCAACCGCTCGCAAGCGGTGATCGAGTTCGATCTCGCTGGCAAGGTTCTGAACGCAAACGAGAATTTCCTGACGACGCTGGGTTACACGCTGGCCGAGATCAAGGGCCAGCACCACAGCATGTTCGTCTCACCCGCTGAGCGCGAGACGCCGGCCTGCAAGCAGTTCTGGCTCGATCTCGGCCGCGGCGAGTTCTCGCGCGGGCAATATCTGCGCATCGGCAAGGGCGGCAAGGAGGTTTGGATCCAGGCAAGCTACAACCCGATCCTCGGCGCCGGCGGCAAGCCGATCGGCGTGGTCAAGCTCGCGACCGACATCACGCAGGAGAAGAACCGTCTCGCCGATCTGGAAGGCCAGCAGCAGGCGATCAACAAAGCCCAGGCCGTGATCGAGTTCGATCTCACGGGCAAGGTGCTGCACGCCAATGAGAATTTCCTGGCGGTGCTCGGCTACTCGCTCTCCGAGGTGGTCGGCCGGCATCATTCCATGTTCGTCGATCCCGCAGAGCGCGAAACGCCTGCCTATCGCCAGTTCTGGGAGCGCCTCGGGCGGGGCGAATACGATGCCGCGCAATACCGCCGCATCGGCAAGGCCGGAAATCAGATCTGGATTCAGGCGAGCTACAATCCGATCATGGATGCCAAGGGGCAGCCCTATAAAGTGGTGAAATTCGCCACCGACATCACGGCGAGCTTCAAGGGCCAGCAGCTCGAGGCGGCGGTGCGCGAAACCGGCGAGGTGATCGCCCGCGCCAAGGACAAGGACCTGACGGGGCGCGTCTCGCTTGAGGGCAAGAGCGGCGAGATCGCCCAGCTCTGCGCCGGGGTGAACGATCTGATCGACACGATGGCCGCGGTGGTGTCCTCCGTCCGCGAGATTTCCGGCCGGATCGATGAGGCTTCGACCAGCATCTCCTCGGACAGCGCGCAGCTCGCGGAGCGGACCGAGGCCAACGCCTCCAGCCTGCAGGAAACGGCGGCGACGACCGAGGAACTCGCGGCCTCGGTCAAGCACAGCGCCGGCAATTCGCGCGCTGCCGTGGCGCTCGGCGAGGAGGCGAGCCAGGTCGCGGTGCGCGGCGGGGCGATCGTTACCGAGGCCGTCGGTGCGATGGAGCGGATCGAGCAGGCCTCGTCCAGCATTTCCGAGATCATCGCGATGATCGACGAGATCGCCTTCCAGACCAATCTGCTCGCGCTCAATGCGGCGGTCGAGGCGGCCCGTGCCGGCGATGCCGGCCGGGGCTTCGCCGTGGTCGCCTCCGAAGTGCGGGCGCTCGCCAAGCGCTGCAGCGAATCCGCCAATGGCGTCAAATCGCTGATCGCGAATTCGACTCAGCAGATCCAGACCGGCGTGCAGCTCGTCAAGGATGCCGGCACGACCCTGCGCGAGATCGTCTCGGCCGCCTCGAAAGTCTCAACCACCGTCAGCGAGATCTCGCAGGCCAGTATCGAGCAGGCCAACGGCATTGACGAGATGGCGCGCACCGTCGCGCATATGGACGAAATGACCCAGCAGAACGCGCTCTTGGCCGACCAGAGCGCCAAGGTCGCGCGCGATCTCCAGCAAGACACCTCGGCGCTCAGCGCGATGGTCGCGGCCTTCACGCTGGAGGCCGGCGCGGATTTCGCGACCCGGGTTGCAGGCGAGATCAGGCGGGCTGCGCCGCAGCTCCAGCGCCGCGCGCCGGTGCCCGCTCTTGCCTCCAAGTCCTCTTCTGCCGCCATGCCCACTTCGCGCGCGCGGCCCCGCCTGGCAGTGGCCGGCGGCAGCGCCGAGGGCTGGTCAGAATTTTAGAGGCGATCCGCCGCCCGCTATCCCGGCCTTCTGGGGATGGCGGGCGGCGGCCTCTTGTCAGCACGGCAGGGATAGGGTTTGCGATGAGAGCGGCGCCATATGCGCCAGATGAAGCCCGGAGCCCGCGCCATGGCCGAACCGACCTCCAACAAGGCCTTTCCCGTTTCCTGGGACCAGTTCCACCGCGACGCGCGCGCGCTCGCCTGGCGATTGGCCGAGAAGGGGCCCTTCGAGGCCATCGTCTGCATCACGCGCGGCGGGCTCGTGCCGGCAGCGATCATCTGCCGCGAGCTCGGCTTACGCCTGATCGAGACGGTCTGCGTCGCGAGCTATCACGATTACAAGAACCAGTCTGAGCTCAAGGTGCTGAAGGATGTCGCGCCCTCGATCAAGGCGATTGGCGACGGCAAGGGCAAGGGTGTGCTCGTCGTCGACGATTTGACGGATACCGGCAAGACCGCCCGGGTCGTGCGCGAGATGCTGCCCAACGCCCACTTCGCCACGGTCTACGCCAAGCCTGCCGGCGTGCCGACGGTTGACACCTTCATCACCGAGGTCAGCCAGGACACCTGGATCTATTTCCCCTGGGATATGGGGCTCGCCTATGTCGAGCCGATCGCCAAGGACCACAAGGGCTGAAGCATCAGGCCGTGCCGCGCGAGCGTAGCGCCACGGTCATGCCGGCGATGACCAGCAGCATGCCGATGATTTCCGCCGCCGAGGGCCATTCGCCGAGCAGGACCGCCCCAGTGATCGCCGCGATTGCCGGGTTCAACGGCATGAACAGGGTCGCGCGCGCGGCTCCCAGCAGCGCCACCGTCCGCGTGTAGAGAAACAGCGCCCCGACGCCGACCAGCGCGCCCTGATAGAAGGCTTGCAAGGCGAGCGCCTCCCAGGCGACCTCGCCGAGCCGGATCGGCAGCGTCAGGGTAACGACTGGCAGGAACAGCAGCGAGAGCAGGCAGGTCGCGATGGTGACGTCGATCGCGCCCGCGCCCCAGCGTTTTGCCAGCAGCCCGAACAACGACCACATCATCGCGGTGAGCACGAAGAGCAGGTCGCCGATCCAGGCGCTGTCATGCGCGGGGACATGACCAAGGGACTGCCAAGAGAGCGCCTGCCAGGAGAAGGCGCCGACGCCCGCCAGCACCAGCGCGAGCCCGGTCAGCCTCATCCGGCCCGGTCGTTCGCCCGCCAGGGCATAGGCAAGGACGGCGGTGAAGACCGGAATCAGCCCGGGCGTGATGGTCGAGGCGTGCAGCGCGGGGGCAAAGGAAGCGCCGGCGATGAGCACCAGCGAATAGGGCGCGCCGGCAAGCGCTGTGAGCACCAGGGCGCGGCGCCAGCCGATTCGCCCGATCGGGAAAGGTCGCATGCGCCGCAACGCGAAGGGCAGCAGCAGGAGGGCGGCGGTGGTAAAACGCAGGATCGTGACGTCGGCGGGCGTCAACCCGTCGGCGACCGACTGGCGCGAGACCACGGCCTGGATACCCCAGATCAGGCTGGTCGTCAGGCCGCAGGCGATGCCGAGCCAAGGCATCCGGCCGGTGGGCGTGGCGAGGCGCGTGGCGGTGGCGAGATTCGGCGGCGGAACGGCCTGGTTCACGGGGTGTGCTTTCCGAGGAGGCCGTGCGTCTCGCGCCTCTGCAAGGGGGGCGCTGCTATGCCGGCACAGCGGCCTTTGCTGCAAGGGCGCGCACCATGGAGCGGTCCCGAGCCCGGCGCATGGCCGCGTCACGCACCAGCTTGTTCAAGCCCCCTTGTTCAAGTCCCCTTGGCTGCATGGCCGCATTTGCAGCCATGCCTCTATGCGCGGTGCATGCCGGCCTCTAGCTTCCGCGAAACCGCGCCGCTTCGCAGCGGCGTCGCTCCTTCGATAAGGGCCAGTGCCATGACCGATCTCTCCGCTTTCCCGATCACCAAGCGCTGGCCGGCCCAGCATCCCGACCGTATCCAGCTCTATTCGCTGCCGACGCCCAATGGCGTGAAGGTCTCGATCGCGCTGGAGGAACTCGAACTGCCCTACGAGCCACATCTGATCGATATCGGCAAGAACGAGACCTGGGGGCCGGAATTCCTGTCGCTGAACCCCAATGGCAAGATCCCGGCGATCATCGATCCTCATGGGCCGGGCGGAAAGCCTTTCGGACTGTGGGAGTCGGGCGCGATCCTGGTCTATCTCGCCGAGAAGACCGGCAAGCTCATCCCGAGCGATGCGGGCCTGCGCTACGAGACCCTGCAATGGGTCTTCTTCCAGATGGCGGCGGTGGGGCCGATGTTCGGCCAGCTCGGCTTCTTCCACAAATTTGCCGGCAAGGACTATGAGGATAAACGCCCGCGCGACCGCTACGCCAATGAGAGCAAGCGCCTGCTCGGCGTGCTGGAGACCAGGCTCACCGGCCGAGACTGGATCATGGGCAAGGACTACAGCATCGCCGACATCGCCTTGCTCGGCTGGGTGCGCAACCTCGTCGGCTTCTACGGCGCAGCCGAGCTCGTCGATTACGCCAGCCTGAAGCAGGTGCCGCTCTGGCTCGAGCGCGGGCTGGCGCGGCCGGCGGTGCAGCGCGGCCTGGACAGTCCCAAGCGGGGGTAAGGACGTCGTTGGCGTCGTCGCGGAGCCGGTCGGCGCGAAATCCCGGTCTCCTCCGCGCTGTGGCCTTCTTTGTGCTGCGGCTTTCTCGTGCTGCAGCCTTCTTTGTACTGAATGAAAAAGCCGCCGCTCGGTCATCGAGCGGCGGCTGTTCCTTAGGTCGCCGCCCCGGTCGACGCAGACCGTCAAGCCGTGATTGCGGGCGTGCCCAGAGGATCGGGACCAAACCGGTTTGGTCCTGCAGTACCGCGCAGGCATCCGGCCTCGATGAAATACCAGGCGGCGCCGATCAGCGGGACAAATTGAATGAGCAGCCACCAGCCGGATTTGTTGCGGTCATGGTAGCGTTTCACGCCGATGCAGATACCGGACCAAATGCAGAAAATTATATAGCCGAAGACAATGATCAGGTAGGGCACAGATTTAGCGCCCGTGACGTTGTAGCTGCCTTCTGCAGTGATTTCACCCGGAATTATCTGCCACAGAACAAACAGCAGCAACCCTACGATTATTGATGCGCCGATATAATACAATATCGCGGACCAGAATTTGCCTCGTCCGATGCGGCCATCAGAAGAAAACAAGAATGCTGTCATGGCTTTAGAGCCTCCCCCCACGTCGCCGTTTGCGACTGTGGTTAGTTCCGGTAGAAATTCTGGAATGTCAATTTAAATAATATCTTTTGAACTACTCCTTAGAAAGTCATTCTACAAAAATTGCAGCGAACTGCAAATAATGCTGCCATCCTTCGATATTTTACTCATTTAGGTGAATTGAGCGCTGGTTGCTGACCGGTTGACTATTTGGATTCGGCCGATGCGCGAGAGCGCGGCGCTGGTTCTGTCGCTCAGCAACGTCACCAGGCTCTCGATCGGTTCACCCTCTCTGTTCCGGCCTGATCTCGATGACGGTGCCGCGCGGCCTGGGCTGCCCGGAGCGCGGCCGGAGCGGGCTCTCTTGGCACGCCCCGATTTGCAGGCGCGATCCGACAAGCTAGAACGCTGCTCATGAAAGAGAAAATCCGAGTCGCGGTCCTCTACGGGGGCAAATCCGGGGAACATGAGGTTTCGCTGCAATCGGCGGCCTCGGTGATCCAGCATCTCGACCGGGACCGCTTCGACGTGGTCCCGGTCAGCATCGACAAGCAGGGCAAGTGGCAGTGGAACGACCTGCGCCTCATCGAGGAGGCGAAGGGGCGGGCGCTGCCCATCTTCGGCGATGCCCCGGAAATGCGGCTCTCGCCTCAGGCCGACGGGCGCGCTGCGCTTCTGCCCGTGATCGGTTCCGCCACGTCGCCGCGGCCAATCGACGTGGTCTTCCCGGTGATGCACGGTCCGCTCTACGAGGACGGCGCGGTGCAGGGCGTCCTCGAGCTTGCCGGCGTCGCCTATGTCGGTTCCGGCGTGCTGAGTTCGGCGATCGGGATGGACAAGGACATCGCCAAGCGCCTGGCCTTGTTCGCGGGATTGCCGGTGCTGCCTTATCTGGCGCTGGCGAAGCGCGACTATGAGCGCGACCCGGCTCGCTGGGCTCAGGCCGTGCGCGATAAGCTGACGCTGCCTGTCTTCGTAAAACCCTGCAATATGGGCTCGAGCGTCGGCGTGCATAAGGTGAAGCAGTGGGACGCGCTGGATGCGGCGCTGCGCGACGCCTTCCTCTACGACGTCAAGGTGTTGGTCGAGCAGGGCATCGATGTCCGCGAGATCGAGGTGGCGGTGCTCGAGGGCGAGCCGCCGTTCGTGAGCGTGGCGAGCGAGATCAACGCCAACCCCAAGCATGAATTTTATTCCTACGAGGCCAAATACCTCGATCAGGATGGCGCGACCGTCGACCTGCCGGCCAAGCTCGACGCGGCGCAGATGGAACGGGTCAGGCAGCTTGCGAATGACGCCTTCGTCGCACTTGAATGCAGCGGCCTGGCGCGGGTCGATTTCTTCCTCGACCGCCGGGGTGGCGATTTCTACTTCAACGAAATCAACACCTTGCCGGGCTTCACCTCGATCAGCATGTATCCCAAAATGATGGAGGCCTCCGGGCTGCCCTACCGGGAGCTGCTGAGCCGCCTGATCGAGCTCGCCTTAGAGAAGCAAGCGCGCAAGCATGGGCTGAAGACCGACTATCAGGATCAGCTCTGAGGCGTTCCGCCGTCATGCTCGGGCTTGACCCGAGCATCTTTGAAACGAGTGCCATCCGGTCCTGAGATTCTCGGATCTTCGCTTCGCTGCGTCCGAGAATGACGTGCCCTCTTCCCTTCTCCCGCGAGGGGAGAAGGGGTCGCCGCCCCGTTCCCGTTTATCCTCGCCCCAAAGCCCTGCCTAGTCCGCCCCCGACCGCTTGACCAAGGGCGGGCTATCCCTCGCTCGCCTTCGGCGGCGAGTGGACCGCAACGCCAGCTATGACCAAAGCCACGCCGAGAATGTCTTGCAGGCTTGGGATCTGGGCGAGGACGATCGCCGCAATGACGGTCGCCGTCGCAGGCAGGATCGCCAGGCAAAGCGCGAAAGTCTGACGCGGCAGACGGGACATCGCAAGCTGGTCGGCTATGTAGGGAATGACTGAGGAGCATAGCCCGACCGCGATGCCGGCAAGCACCAGATTGATCGCGCCAAATGCCCTGGCCGCCTCGCTGAAGCCGATCGGCATGAGGATGACGAAAGCGATGGCCATGGCGGCGCCAAGACGCTCGACGCCGCCATTCGCCCCATCTTCCGCCGCTTTGTGGCCGAGAACGATATAGCCCACGAAAAGTGCTCCGTTCAGGCTTGCCCAGAGCAGCCCCAGCGCATCCGTCGACCCTTTCAAGTCGATCATGATGAAGACGCCGAGCATCGCCAGAAGCAGCGCCAGGGCGTTGCGACGCGTGCGCAGCCCATAGAGGGCGACGCCAATCGTGCCGACGAACTCCATGGCTGCCACGAGGCTCATGGGGAGGCGGTCAAGAGCCAGATAGAAGGCCGTGTTCATGGCCGCTAGGCAGGTGCCGAGGCCGACCAGCAGCAGCCTCGTCTTCGCGTCGGCCTCCCGGATCGTTCGCCATGGCTTGGTGAAGGGCGCGAAGATGAGAGCTGCCGAGGCGATCCGGAACCACGCCACGCCAAGAACTCCAACCGCTGGAAAGAGCAGCACGGCGAAGGACGGCCCGAGATAGTGGAAAACGGCACTGACCCCGAACCAGGCATAAGGCGGGACGGCTTCGGCGGCTCCGTTGAGCGTCAGCTTCGATGATGGCACGAGTTGTTCCCTCGTCGTCATCATGAGAGGATGGATCGCTCGATTGAAGGCCTGATACCAGGAGGATTTCAGCTTCTTCCTTACAAGTGCATGGTGGTTTCGATGAAGCGCCTTCGATATGAAAATGGCGGACTGGACCCGACGGATCTCCGGCTGCTCGATGCGCTCGCCGCCGATGCGCGGATCAGCATTGCGGAGCTGGCGCGTCTCGTCGGGCTGTCTTCGCCGAGCGTGTCTGAAAGGGTCAGGCGGCTGGAGGAGGCCGGCGTGATCGAGGGCTACACCGTCACGATCAATCCCAAGGCGCTTGGCCTGCCGCTTGCGGCCTGGCTCCGTATCCGGCCGATTCCCGGCCAGCTTCACAATGTGACGGAGATCCTGCGCGCGATTCCGGAGATCGTTGAATGCGACCGCATCACCGGCGAAGACTGCTTCATCGCTCGCGCCCATGTCGAAACTGTCGAGGCGCTGGAGCAGTTGATCGACAAGCTCATCCCTTATTCGATGACGAACACGTCGATCATCCAGTCGTCTCCCGTCCAGCGCAGATTGCCGCCGCTGAGGCTGCCGACCGAATAGTCCTGTCCGTGCGTGGCGGATGAAGGCGTTGCGCCTTGTCGTCATGGTCGCCCTTGTGGCGGCCATCCACGTCTTTGCTGATGAAGGCCTGTATTCAAGACGCGGATGCTCGGGACAAGCCCGAGCATGACGCCGCCGCCGCGCCGCCCTGGCGGCATGGCCGCCCTGCGCTGTGGTCTGCGACAAAGCGTATCGCGCCCGTTGGAAGTCCTAGGCGTCAATATTATAAGCATGCCTATGAACAGCACGCCTAATGATCCGACAGGGCATCCGCCTCCTTCGATCGGCTTCCTCCTGCACGATGTCGCGCGTTTGCTGCGAAAGCGTTTCGAGCAACATGGCCGGGCGCGCAGCCTCGGCCTGACGCGCTCGCAATGGCAGGTGCTCGCCTATCTCACCCATAATGAGGGCATTCAGCAGGGCGGGCTCGCCGAATTGCTGGAGGTCGAGCCGATCACGCTCGGGCGCATCGTCGACAAGCTCGAGGCCTGCGGCCTGGTCGAGCGGCGCGCGCATGCGACGGACCGGCGGATCTGGCGGCTCTTCCTCACCGAGAAGGCCGCGCCGAAGCTCGCCGAGATGCGCGGGATCGGCGAGATGACCCGGGCGGAAGCCTTCGGCGACATCTCGGATGCCGAGCGCGAACATCTTCTCGCTCTTCTGGGAGCGATGAAATCGAATCTGACCGCCGCCTGCAGCAGCACGCCGCGGGCGGAAAAGCAGACCAGCCATGGATGAAGCAGCCATGAAGTCCGAATCCCAGGCCAATGACGAACCGACGCCGGCCAGCAACGTGACCGAGATCCGCCGTGCTGCGAGCAAGCTCGCCCCCTCGGCCGAGGCGACGCCTCAGGCGGAGGCGCCGGCCAGCAAGGTCGTCGCCGCGAAACGGACCGGGACCCGGCGGCGGGTGTTGTTTGCGCTGTTGCCCATCGCGCTTGTCGTCGGTGGTTATTTCTATGTTGTCGGCGGGCAGGTCATGTCGACCGAGAACGCCTATGTTCAGGCCGATATCGTCGGCCTCTCGACCGATGTCGCCGGCATCGTCAGCGATATCGGGGTTCACGACAATCAGGTCGTGAAGGCCGGCGATGTCCTGTTCACGCTCGACGACCAGCAGTTCCGCCTCGCCCTCGACCGTGCGGATGCTCAGATCGGCATCGTCAAGAACGACATTGCCGCGCTGCAGGCGAGCTACAAGGGCGTGCAGAGCCAGATCGTTCAGGCGAAGATCGATATCGATTTCTATACGGTGGCGTTCAAGCGCCAGCAGGATCTGGCGACGAAGTCCTATGCCTCGCAGGCGATCTTCGATCAGGCGAAGCATGATCTTGACGGCGCGGTCCAGAAGCTCGCCTTGCTCCAGACCCAACTGGCCGGGATCGCCGCCAATCTCAATGGCGATCCTGAAGCACCTGCAACCGACCACCCCCGCTACAAGGATGCCGTCGCCGCGCGCGGCGAGGCAGCCCGCCAATTGGCGCATACTGTGGTCAGGGCGCCGATGGACGGCATCGTGACGAATGTGCCCTCCCTGCAGAAGGGGCAGTATCTCGCTGCGGCGACGAACGCCTTCAGCCTGGTCTCGACCGACCATGTCTGGATCCAGGCGAGCCCGAAGGAAACCGAACTCACCTGGGTGCGCCCGGGGCAGAAGGCGACGGTCGCGGTCGATAGCTATCCGGACCAGGACTGGACCGGCGTCGTCGACAGCATCAGCCCGGCCTCGGCGGCGAGCTTCTCGCTGCTGCCCGCCCAGAACACCAGCGGCAACTGGGTCAAGGTCGTCCAGCGCATCGCCATGCGCGTGCGCATCGAAACCCCGGCGGACAAGCCGCAATTGCGTGCCGGCATGAGCGTGGTGCTCGATATCGACACCGGCCATGCGCGCGGCCTGCCGAGCTTCGTCTCCTGGCCGTTTGGCAAGTCTTGGCCGCTTGGAAAGTCAGAGCCGCGCCATGGCTGATCCCGCCGCGCCGGCGTTCGTCCGCGTCGCCAATCGCGGTGCGATCACCGCCTGCGTGATCCTTTCCGTGGTCATGCAGGCGCTCGACACGACGATCGCGAATGTCGCGCTGCCCTATATCCAGGGCAGCGTCTCGGCCAGCGCGGACCAGATCAACTGGGTCCTGACCTCCTATATCGTCGCAGCCGCAATCATGACGCCGCCCTCGGGTTTCCTGGCTGCGCGCTTCGGTCGCAAGCGCGTGCTCTCGGCCGCGATCGTCGGCTTCGTCGTGGCCTCGATGCTGTGCGGCGCGGCGCAGTCGCTGTCGCAGATCGTCGGCTTCCGCCTGCTGCAGGGCTTCTTCGGCGCGGCGCTGGTTCCGATCTCCCAAGGCATCCTGCTCGATATCTACACGCCCGAGGAGCGCGGCTCGGCAATGGCGTTGTTTGGCGTCTCGGTGATGGTCGGCCCGGTGCTCGGCCCGGTGATCGGCGGCTGGCTGACCGAGAACATCTCCTGGCGCTGGGTCTTCTACATCAACCTGCCGCTCGGCGCGCTCGCCTTCACGGGCGTTGCGATCTACCTCAAGGAAACCGCCACCAACGCCGTCGCGAAGCTCGACTGGATCGGCTTCGGCGCGCTCAGCCTCGGCATCGCCTCGCTACAGATCTTTCTCGATCGCGGCGCCCAGCTCGACTGGTTCGATTCCGGCGAGATCATCATCGAGGCCGCGGTCTGCGCCGCCGCCTTCTACATCCTCGTGGTTCACACCTTCACGGCGCAGAACTCGTTCATCAAGCCGCGCCTGTTCCTCGACCGGAATTTCAGCGTCGGCCTGATCTTCATTTTCGTCGTCGGCATCACCTATCTCGCCTCGATGGCATTGATGACGCCCTATCTGCAGACGCTGATGGGCTATCCGGTCGTCACCGCCGGCGTCGTCATGGGGCCGCGCGGGCTTGGCACCATGGTCTGCATGTTCGTCGTCGGGCGCCTGATCGGCAAGGTCGATATCCGCCTGCTGCTGACGGCCGGCCTCGGCGTCAGCGCCTGGGCGATGTACGACATGTCCGGCTGGACGCCTGATGTCTCGCAGACCACGATCATGGTTACGGGCTTCATCCAGGGCGCGGGGCTGGGCCTTCTCTTCGTGCCGTTGACGACGGTGACCTTCGCGACCTTGCCGGCGCAGTTCCGTGGCGACGGCACGGGCCTCTACAACCTGTCGCGCAATATCGGCTCCAGCGTCGGCATTTCCTTCGTCGCCTATCTCCTGACCCGCAACACGCAGGTGAACCATGCGGAGATATCCAACTACGTCACCGCGTATAACCGCGTCTTCGAGAATCCGGCGATCAAGCAGGCCTGGGATCCGCTGAAGCTCGCCGGCCGCGCCGCGCTCGACGAGGTGGTCACCAAGCAAGCCACGGTCATTGCCTATATCGACGATTTCAAGCTGCTGATGCTCTTGTGCCTGGCCGCGATCCCGCTGGTCATCCTGCTGCGCAGCCCGAAGCGGGAGGAGGCTCCCGCCGACGATCATGCGATGGTGATGGAGTAGCGCAAGGCCTGCCCGTCCCATTGGAACTAACAAAGGCTTAATCGACCGCGCACTAGCATGGCGTCCTGAGCGGATACTCAGTTGAAAGAGCCTGATCGTGCGCGACCACCCCTTGCCGGAACCCGAGCCGGCGCGTTCCGCGGCCTGGCGCGAGTCCCGTGTCTTCACGGCTCAGCGCGACGGCGAACTGGCTTGCCTGCTGGAGCGGGTCGAGCGGTTGCAGCGGGAGGTGGAGGAGAAATCCCGGCTCCTGCGCGAGCGCGACGAGCAACTGGCGCATAGCAAGAAGATCTTCGATCGCTCCTCCGAAGCTGCAAAAATCGGCGTCTGGGAATGTGATCTGACCAACGCCGATTCCTTGCGCTGGACCGACGCCGTCTACGATCTGTTTGAGCTCCCGCGCGGCTCCAAGCTCGATCGGCTCAGAATCGTCGAGATGTACGATCCGGAGTCCCGTATCGCGATGCAGACCCTGCGCAGCAAGGCGATCAGCGAGCAGGGCGGATTCACGCTCGACGCCAAAATCACGACCGCGCTCGGCAAGGAGCGCTGGATGCGGCTCACCGCCGATGTCGAGAGCGAGAACGGTGTCGCGGTACGCATCTTCGGCATGAAGCAGGACATCACCGAAGAGCGGGCGCTCTGGGACAAGACGCGGTTCCTGGCGGAAATCGACCTCATGACCGGGCTCGCCAATCGCAGCCAGTTCCAGGCGATCTTGTCCGGCCAGAAGGGAGAGCCTGCCGGCCCGCTCCTGCTCGTCGATCTCGACGGCTTCAAGCAGGTCAACGACACCTTCGGCCATGGGCTCGGCGACGAATGCCTGAAGCAGGTCGCGCTGCGCCTGCGCGGCATCTGTGCCGAGGCGCGATTGGTGGCGCGGATCGGCGGCGACGAGTTCGCAGTGCTGATGGGCACAGCTGCCGATCGACTGGCGGCCGAGGCTCTGACCGAGCGCGTCCTCGATGCCTTGCGTCGCCCGATCGCCTGGGGCGCGCATGTCTTCCAGCTTGGCGCGTCGGTGGGGATCGCGATCCCGCAAGGCTTCGACGCTTCAAGTTCGGCTGAGCTGTTCAGCCATGCCGATATCGCGCTCTATGCAGCCAAGGCGGCCGGCAAGAACACGTTCAGGGTCTTCGATCCGCAGATGAAGAGTGAGGGCGAGCGGCGCTTCGAGACCGTCCGGGATATCGGCCGCGCCCTGGTCGAGAACCAGCTTGAATTGTATTATCAGCCTAAGCTGCGGCTCTGCGACCAGAACCTGTCGGGTTTCGAGGCGCTCTTGCGCCGGCGCATGCCCGATGGGCGGGTGGTCGCGGCGGGGGCCTTCCAGGCGGCCCTGAACGATCCCGACCTTTCGGCGCGGCTGGGCAAATGGGTGGTCGAGAAAGCCTTGTGCCAGGCCGGGCTCTGGCATCGCGCCGGCTTCGATTTCGGCAGCCTTGCGATCAATCTCAGCGCCTCGCAGCTCCATGACCATCATTTCGCGGAGACGCTGATCGAGCGCGTCGCCGAGCAGGGCCTGACGCCCGGCATGATCGAGATCGAGGTGACCGAAGGCGTCTTCCTCGACGATGAATCCGGCCCGGTGAAGCGCATCCTCGAGCGCCTGAAGCAGAGCGGCATGCGCGTCGCGCTCGATGATTTCGGAACGGGCTACGCCTCGCTCGTGCATCTGCGCAGCTATCCGATCGATGTCATCAAGATCGACAAATCCTTCGTGCAGCGTTTCCTCAGCTCGGCGCAGGATCGCGCCATCCTGGAGACGATCCTGCACCTGGGAGCGAGCCTGGGCATGGACATCGTCGCTGAAGGCATCGAGACGGCGGCGCAATTGCAGGCGCTGAAGGCGCTGGGCTGCCCGTTCGGCCAGGGCTTCCTGTTCTCGCCGGCGGTTCCCGCATCGCGCGCCATCGACTGGCTGCTGCCGGTCGCCTGCCGCGAGACCCGCGTGGCGTGATCTTCGCCTTGGTCTTGCATCCCAGGCATCTTGCATCCGAGGTCCAAAACTTGCCTGCTCCATCCGTGAGGGAGAGCGGGCGATGACGGATGGGCTGGAGGAGCAAGGTGGATCGGCGGCGCTGGCGCTGGAGCTCCAGGGCGCAATCGAGCAGGCGCGCAAGGATGCGCGCGAAGACCCGTTCGGCAATCCCGTGCTCAGGGTCACGCTCTGGCTGACGCGGCGGATGGATCGCGGCGAGCTGACATTGGATGCTGCGCTTGGTCTCGCGCGCCATCTTGGCCGCGAGGCCTTGTACGAGCGGGCAGGGCGCATAGCAGCCTATGTCGGGCTGACGGATGATGGCGATGCGCCGCTGCTGGTGCTGGCTGAGAGGCTGGCCGCCGCGGCCGA
Organism: Allobosea sp. OK403; assembly: GCF_900113835.1. Lineage (GTDB taxonomy): Bacteria > Pseudomonadota > Alphaproteobacteria > Rhizobiales > Beijerinckiaceae > Allobosea. The sequence continues at coordinate 205,990 of NZ_FOQV01000006.1, forward strand.
GGGTGAGCCCGAGCCCTTCGCGCATTTCCGCACTGCGACCGCCTGGCCACGCTTTGCCGCCGTGTTCACGGCCCATCCGACCTTCGGCATGAGCCGGAAGCTGGCACATGCGCTGGCCGATCTCGCCTCGGGCGATGCGGCGGGAGCGGCTGTGGTCGAGAATGAGACGCTCTCCTTCCGGCCCGACGGCGCGATCACGCTGCAGGATGAATTCGAACAGGCGCGTTTCGCCGTGCGCCATGCCCGCGATGCGCTCGACCGCTTGAATGCGGCGCTGCTGACGGCGGCACGTTCGCGCTGGCCGGAGCGCTGGCACGAGCTCGCGCCCCGGCCCTTGATCCTGGCCTCCTGGGTCGGCTGCGACACGGATGGTCGCACCGATATCGGCTGGTGGGACACGCTGCGCTACCGGCTTGAATCCAAGCGCGGACAGTTCGTGCGCATTCTGGAGAAGCTGCCGGAGGTGGCTGCAACTGCCGAGGTGCGGGCGATGGTGTCAGCCGCACTCGCCGCCGTCGAGCGCCAGCTCGCACTTGCGCCGCCGATCGGTACGCAACCGGCGCTGACCGCACTGCAGGCCTTCGCCCTGGCTCTGGTCGGTGAGCGCGAGATGGCCTTGCCCGAGGCCTCCGGATTGATCGCGGCGCTCGATCGGGCCATCGCGGCGGCTCGAGCCGATGACGAGACCGCGATGGCGCTGTGCCTGGTCAAGGCGGGCTGCGTGGCGCACGGCGTCTCGATCGCGCTGCCGCATTTCCGGCTCAACGCCTCGCAGCTCCACAATGCGATGCGCGGCGTCATTCCGCTCGACGAGGAACCTGCCCTGCCGGCGCAGCGGCGCGCCTTCCTCAGCGCGGCGAACGCCCTGCTCGGCAAGGTCGAACCGACGGCGGTCGATTTCGGCGCGCTCGCGGCCGAACGCGCCTCGGCTGCGCGGATGATGATGACGATCACGCAGATCGTGAAGCATCTCGACGGAACGCGCCCGGTGCGCTTTCTCGTAGCGGAAACGGAGACGGGCTACACGCTGCTCTGCGCGCTCTGGCTGGCGAAGCGCTTCGGCGTCGCCGACAAGGTCGAGATCTCGCCGCTGTTCGAGACTTCGGATGCGTTGGAACAGGGGCCGCGCATCATCGACGAGGCGCTGCGTAGCCCGCATTTCCGCGACTATCTCAAGCAGCACGGCCGACTTTGCATCCAGTTCGGCTATTCCGATTCCGGGCGCTATATCGGTCAGGTCGCGGCGACCTTCTGGGTCGAGCGTCTGCGCATTCGCATCTGCGAATTGCTGACGCGTTACGGGCTGAGCGATATCGAGCTCGTGATCTTCGACACCCATGGCGAGTCGGCGGGGCGGGGCGCGCATCCGCGCAGCCTCAGCGATCGCCTGGCCTATCTCGATCCGGCTTTCGCGCGGCAGGCTTTCAAGCGAGCGGGCATCGCGACGGTGCGCGAGACGAGCTTCCAGGGCAGCGACGGCTATCTGCTGTTCGGCACGCGGCAGATCGCGGCGGCGACCGTTGGGCGTATCGCCGAGGCCGTCTTCGGCGAAGGCGAGGATGCGGCCGCTGACCCGATCTACCAGGAGCCGGATTTCGCCTCGGAGTTCTTTCAGACCGTGCGCGAGGAGATGACCGCGCTGGTCGATGATCCCGGCTATGCCGCGCTGATCGGCACCTTCGGTCCCTCGCTGCTCGACAAGACCGGTTCGCGCCCGGCGGCGCGGCAGAGCGATGCGGGTGGGCCGACCCGTATCCGCCATCCGCGCGAACTGCGCGCCATCCCCAACAACGCGATCCTGCAGCAGCTCGGCTGGCTCGCCAACAGCGTGCATGGTCTCGGCCAGGCGGCCGGGCGCGCGCCCGACCTGTTTCGCGCCATGCGCGAGCGTTCGGACCGCTTCGAGCGCGCCTATAGCCTGGCCAGCCATGCGATGGCCAATAGCGATCTCGATGTGCTGCGCGCCTATCTCGACACGCTCGACCCCGGCAACTGGTTCGACCGCGCGCGCCGTACGGTGCGCGAGGGGCGGCGCGACGAATTGCTCGCGGTTGCCGACGCGCTGGCGCGGCTCGAGCTCGCGCCGGCGTTGAGGCGCCTGTTCTGGCGGCTCTCATCGGACTGGCTGAAGCTGCAGACCGTGGCGAGCGACACGCCGCGCATGTCGGTCAGGCTGGTTGCGCTGCATGCGCTGCGGCTTGCAGTGATGCACCGGATCTGGCTTTCGGCCACGCATATCCCGGATTTCCGACCGCATGCCGGATTGACGCGCGAGGCCCTGATCGAGCGCATCCTGCGGCTCGACATTCCGGCCTCGCTGCTCCTGCTCGGCGAGATATTCCCGCTCAATCCCGATCCGACGATCGGACTGGACTTCGGCGAGCCACCGGGGCCGCGCGAAGGCGGGACCTATGAAGCGCTGCATCGCGACGTCTTCGCGCCGATGCGGGCCTGTTTCGATTTGCTGCGCGAGATCTCGGGCGCGATCCAGCACGAGATCGGTGCCTTCGGCTAGAGCAGGATGCGAAAAAGTGGGAACCGGTTTTTCGCATTGATCCTGCTCTAACTCCTTGATGAGAGACGGATTCAGATTTTAGACGGAGTCACTTTGTGACTCCGTCTAAAATCATCCGGCTCTAGAGCATTTTCGAGCGAAGCGGACACCGGTTCGCGTGAAGAAAATGCGATAAAACAAGGAGGTAGAGCATTTCCGCCATTCGGAGAAATGCGGAAATGCTCTAGATATCGCCAAGGCCGGGAGCGGCGCTCTGCCGGGATTGGCCGGGCGGCTCGCTCCGAAGCTTCGCATAGCGTCCCGAGGCGGTAATCCTCACCATGTCGCGTCTCGCCAAGGCGATGATCGAGTCTTCCTTGAAGAAAGGACCGAAGCGATCATGCGCCCAGCCGCGACGAAAGCGCTGAAGCGGAGCCTGCGCCATGGCGTCGAGCAGGCGCCGCTGCACCGAAGACAGTTGCGACGATCGTTCCCTCGCGATGCAGTTGCCCTGCATTCCTGTGACGTGCTGCACGATAAGCGTTCCTAACCCCACGCATAGGTTGCGTGGGGTTGGGGGAACGAACATTGATCTGAAACAAGAGATGCAGCGGGGCAGCCGTATTTTCAGGCGCCGCGGTCGATGGTCCGCGCCTCTGTGGCCGCTGCCTGCTTGGCGCGCGATCCCCTGATCCAGCGCATCCTGCGGCTCGATGTCCGGCCTCGCCAGCGCTGCTTGGCGAGATCGTCCCGCTCAATTCCGATCCGGCGACCGGACTGGATTTCGGCGTGCCGCCGGGACTGCGCGAAGGCGGGCCTATGAAGCGCTGCACCGCGGCGCCTTCGCGCCGATGCGGGCCTGCTTTGACCTGCTGCGCGAGATCTCGGGCGCGATCCAGCACGAGATCGGTGCCTTCAGTTAGGTTTTCGGCTGCGTTCACCGCCCGTCATTCCGGGGCAGGCCGCTGGCCTGAGCCCGGAACCCAGAACCGATATGCGTGGTCATGGAGGCTTCGACGCCTGAGAGCCTTTCCGGAACCCGCATCGGTTCTGGGTTCCGGGCTCTTCGCGGAGTTTATCCTTGGGCCGACCAAAGGTCGGACCCAAGGGGCGAAGCCCCGGAATGACGGGGTGGTTCCGTGCTCAGGTCGCAAGCTCTCGGACCCGGATCACGCTGCCCGATCGAGCTCGACCACGACTGCAGTGTATTCTGGTGGGTGCGGGGCGAGCTTGGTCCGGGCGTCATCGATCCAACTGGCGAGCTTGATCACTTGCCCCAGGCTAGGGCTTTCGTCGTCGGGCTTGGCCGGTTCGATGATGGTGAGTCCGCCGGCGTCGAAGAAGAAGGTATGGTCGCCGAACACATCGCTGAGCTGGTCCGTGATCGGGTGGTTCTCCGGCAGGGCCTGGGTGCTTGGGACTTGGGCGTTCAACTGGTTCAGGGCGTGGTCGATGCGCGCTTCGGTCAGCTTCATGATCCTGTCCTTTCGGTTAGGTTAGGTGACGGGCGCGCGGCGCACGCTCGTCGGTCGGTTCCATGGTTCGATCAGATCTGGTTTCGGTCAGACCTGCTCTTCGGCGACCAAGGTCAATTCACCGTCATCGTCGATGGCGGCGGCGATCACTTGCGCCGAGCTGAGGCCCTTGGCCCTCAGCGCCGAGGAGGCCATCGGCATCGCATCGATGGCCTGGCGCAGCTCCTGCAATTCGTTCCGGTCGGTCTGCGAGATGAGCGCATTGACCTGTGCCCGCAGCTCCGGCGGCAGATTGCCCTTGTCGAGCACGGTCACGCTCTTGACGCCCGGAGCGGATTGGCTGCCGGGAGCTTGCGGCCGAGCCGGGGCAGGCAGCTCCTCTTGGGCGCGGGCAATGCCGCTGGCGGCGAAGGCGAGCGGCAGGCAGGTGGCGATTATCATCAGCTTACGCATGATCTCTCCTTTCCATGAGGGGCTGGAGCGGGAGAGGTCGTCTCCCGCTAACGAAGCCACGCTAGCGGCCAAATCCGGTCGGGATCTGTCATTCGTCTGGCCGTTCGGTGAAACCAATGCGACGAAAACATGGGGCACGGTGGATATCGCGAGCCTTCATCCTCCATCCCCCGACGGCCCTCATCCTGAGGAGCGCCACGGGCTTAGTCTCGCAGGATGCCCCAGATGGTTCGGGAGCCTCCTGGACCATCCTTCGAGACGCCGCTTTCGCGGCTTCTCAGGATGAGGGCAGTGGGGGACGGCGCCAACGGTCAAGCGCTTTTGATTGCAACGGCCGCCAAAGCCCTAGAGGCTGTTAGGGACTCTGGGGATGATTTGACGCTGGCGATTTTGCGCGAATGCCGGGAGTTCGAGGACGCAAACAGTTCGAGAACGCAAACCTTCCGGTTTGCTACGAAGAACGACGCCGCAGTCGCGCAAAAGCGCCGCGCCCTGCGGGTGAGGTGAAAACGTCGGAGCTGCAGCGTCGCATCGCTTGCCGATACCGGTGGTATCGCCTGCGCAATACTCCTCCCATCTCCGTCGTTTTGACCTCATCAAACCATTCCCAGAGTCCCTAACAACCTCTAGGTAGGCGTTGAGGGAAACGCCTGCCTGGAGCCGAGCCAAACATGGCCGACACGGAATTCGACGCCCTGTCTTTCGACGCGCCCGCGGCGCGGATCACGCTGTTCCGTGCGCTGATCCAGGCGAGCACTCGTCATGGCCGGGCTCGTATCGCGCTAGAGGATCCCGAGCGCCAGCCGATCAGCTTCGGGCGGCTTGTGCTGGGCGCGCTGGTGCTGGGGCGCAAGCTCGCAGGCGTCACGCAAGCCGGTGAACGCGTCGGCCTGCTGCTGCCCAATATGCAGGGCATGGTGGTGACGCTGTTCGGGCTCTCCGCCTTCGGCCGCGTGCCGGCGTTGCTGAACTTCACCGCCGGCGTGAAGAATCTGCGGGCGGCGGCCGAGCTTGCCGGGCTCAAGACCATCATCACCTCGCGCCGTTTCATCGACCAGGCCAAGCTCGACGACGAGATCGCGGCCTTGGGCGAGGGGCGGCGAGTGATCTATCTCGAGGAGGTCCGCAAGCAGATCACCAGCCTCGACAAGGCCTATGGTGCGCTGCTCAGCCTCGCGCCCGGGCTCGCGCATCGCGCTTACGAGGCCAAGCCAGACGATGCGGCGGCGGTGCTGTTCACCTCCGGCACCGAAGGCAAGCCGAAAGGCGTCGTACTCTCCCATGCCAATCTGGTCTCGAACGCCCGCCAGATCTTCCAGCTCGCCGCCGGCTTCCTGTCCGAGCGCGACATTGTCATGAACCCGCTGCCGGCTTTCCATTCCTTCGGGCTGACGGCGGGGCTCCTGATGCCGCTGCTGCAGGGCATGAAGGTCGTGCTCTATCCGAGCCCGCTGCACTACAAGCAGGTACCCAGGCTGATCGGCGAGATGGGCTGCAGCTTCCTGTTCGCGACCGACACCTTCCTGCAAGGCTATGCGCGCGCTGCCGATCCCGACGACCTGAAGAGCGTGCGCTATGTCGTCGCCGGCGCCGAGCGCGTGAAGCCCGAGACGCGCCGGATGTGGGAGCCTTACGGCACCACGATCCTGGAAGGCTATGGCTGCACCGAATGCTCGCCCGTGCTCGCCTGCAACACGCCCGTGGCCATGCGCGAGGGCAGCGTCGGGCGTCTGCTGCCGGGCATCGAGGCGAGGCTCGATCCGGTCGAGGGCATCACCGAGGGCGGCAAGCTTTGCGTGCGGGGCCCGAATGTCATGGCCGGCTATCTCAGCGCCGAGGAGCCGGGCAAGATCGTGCCGCCGGAGGGCGGCTGGCACGACACCGGCGACATCGTCGCGATCGATGACGGCTTCGTGGTGATCAAGGGCCGCGCCAAGCGTTTCGCCAAGCTCGGGGGCGAGATGGTCTCGCTTGCCGCGGTCGAATCGATGATCGCGGGACTGTGGCCGGGGCAGAACCATGTCGTGGTGGCGCTGCCCGATGCGCGCAAGGGCGAGCAGCTCGTCCTCGTCACCGAAAAGCCCGATGCCGAGAAGCGCGCCTTGCTGGACGAGGCGAAGGCGCAGGGCTTTCCCGAATTATGGGTGCCGCGTGCGATCCTGGTCACCGCCGTGATTCCGGTGCTCGGCAATGGCAAGATCGATTATGGCGCGACGCGCGAGCTTGCGGCCTCGCGCCGTTCGCTGCTGTGAAGCCACAATCTTGGCTATGGTGCACCGCATGATCACGATTTCCGCATCATCGCTCCTCTCCACTATCCGCATCGCAGCACTTGCCCCAGCGCTCTATCTGGGTTCGCCCGCCGATCTTGCGGCGCAAGGCAAGAGCGTGATCCAGGGCAAGAACGCGGTCCAAGGCACTCATTCGGTCTATGAGCGGCGCGACGAATGCGTCGAGGCCGGCCTGCTGAGCGCCGAGCAATGCGAGTTCGCCTACCGCAATGCGCGGGCCGAATTCGAGCAGAAGGCGCCGCGCTATGCCTCGCGCGCGTCCTGCGAGCAGGTCCATAAGCGCTGCGGCGCGCAATTGGTCGCGACCGGCGGCTGGGATACGCTCGGGCGCGGTGGCGCGACCTATGTGCCGCGCTTCAGCGGCGTGCGCCTGACGGGCGAGGGCGCTGCCTTGCGGGCCTTGCCGGTGGTCGAGGGATCCGGGCGGATCGCCTTCGCCGGGCGTTCGGTGACGGAGCTTCAGGACAAGGTGGCGGGCCGGCAGAACGTGTCCGGGCCGACCGAGGCGCGCAGCAGCAGGCGCGGCCACCCGACGCAAGCCAGCGGACCTTACGTGAAACGCGGCGACCGCGACGACACGGTGCGCGTGCCGATGGAGCAGAAGAGCATCGGCTCCAATGTCGCGCCGGGCCTCTATGTCGATCCCGACGGCGTCGAATGGTACAAGCCCGCCCGCCGGCACTGAATGGCTTGCGCCGAAGAGTCTGGAACGGCTTGCGCCGAAGCGCTTTGAGCGGCTTGCGCCGGGAGCCTGCGCCCGCTACCCCTGCGGGCAGGCGGACGTGGCGAAACTGGTAGACGCAAGAGACTTAAAATCTCTCGGCCCGAAAGGCTGTGCGGGTTCGATCCCCGCCGTCCGCACCACCACCACCTCAGCGACCACTCAGAGCATTTGGGAAAGCTGCTTGAGCTCGTCTCCGTCGAGGTCGGAGACGGCCGTGTAGACAACGCCCCCGCGTATCCAGCTCAGCAGATTATAGCCATTGCGCATCGTCAGGGTTGGCGGTGTGTCCGGGGCGTCGGAGGCCCAGGCGAAAACATTGATCAGGTGGAGCCGGCGCTTGTAGACGAGCGCGCCGACGCGCCTGCCGGCGATCGTATCGAGCCGGCCGCCGAGTAGCGGGTAGCCTTGTGCAGCGAGATCGCGGACCTCGGGCGAGAAATCGACCTTTCCGGCGAACCAGGGCTTCACTGTGTGAGCGTCTGAGGAGGCGACCTGGATCGGGCTTTCCTGCTGCAGCGAGCGCAGATGGGCCGAAAGCAGATCCCGTGCGAGCAGCGTATCGCGCGCAGATCCGGTTACGAACCACCATGTCGCAAGCGCCGACAGAAGACATGCGAATACGAGCACGGCCGCCTGCCGCATAAGCGCCGAGGCCGTCCAGTGCCGCGGCACGATCGCTGCGGAAAGGGCCGGTACGGGCCGCTGGGACGGCGACGGCGCTGAAGCGTCCGATGCCTGCTCCAGTGACTGCCTGAGGCGCTGAGAGAGGCCTTCGGGCATAGGCTCTCGGCCGAGGCCGGCGACAGCGCTGCTGGTTTGACGCAGATCGGAGACAAGGGTCGCGCAGTCCGGGCAGTCCGCGATATGGCGCGCAAGCGCTTCATGCTCGTCATCCGGCAGTTCCCTGTCGAGATAGGCGCTCAGCAGATGAGCGTGCCGGTCACAAGGCATGGGAGCAATCCTTCCCGGTTTTGCGGGCAAGCGCCCGACGCAGCAGCAGGCGGCCGCGCGACAGCCGCGACATCACGGTTCCAACCGCCGTGCCGGTGATCTCGGAGATTTCGCGATAGCTGAGCCCCTCGATCTCGCGCAGCACGACGACTTCGCGGAAGGCCGTGGGCAGTTCCGCCAGAGCGAGCCGTACGAGGTCTCGTTCCGCTTTGCGGATCAGCGCGTCCTCCACTGAGGGGCCCTCGGCGGCAACATCGAGCGGGGTTCCTGTGTCACCCTCCCGTCTGTGAAAAGCGGCGTCGAGGGAGATCACGTTCGCGGTGCGCTGGCGGTTGTTGAGGGTGCGGTAGGCGGCATTGCGGACAATGGCGAAGAGCCATGGCCGGATGTCCTCGCCGCGAAAGCCGTCAAAGGCGCGGAAGGCGCGCAAAAACGCTTCCTGTACGACATCCTCGGCATCGGCCCGCGAGTTCAGCAGCCAGAAGGCCAGGCTGAACGCCGCCTCCTGATGCGGCAACGCCAACTGCTCGAAACGAGACGGAATGGGCATGATCCCGTGTTTGCCTTGGGCTGCGGAGATTGGTTCTCATCAAAGAGCTAGAGCAGGATGCGAAAAACCGGTTCCCACTTTTCGCATCCTGCTCTAGCGGCTCTCCACTATGATCCCGATCACGTCCGGTTTATTCCCGCGCTCTTTTGCGTGATCGCGGGAATAAATCGGGTCGGCCCCGGCTCTTGGACTGCGCGACGCCACTGCGGCGCTCGCCTTGAGACCTCCGGGAGTTGCTCGATGATCCTTCTCTCACGCCGCGAAGCGCTTGTCGCGAGTTCGCTTGCCGCCGCCTTCGGATTGACGAAGCCGCTGCATCTCGTCGCGCCCGCCCAAGCCCAGACCATCCCCGATCCGGTCGTCGGCTTTCACCGCTACAAGGTCGGTTCGATCGAGATCACAGCGCTCTATGATGGCATCTGGGAAAAACCGCACGACCCCGCCTTCATCAAGAATGCCTCGATCGAGGAGACCAAGGAGGCGCTCGCCAAGGCGGGCCAGACGACGGCCTTCGTGCCGATCCCGCTGACCGTCGTCGTGCTCAAGATCGGCGAACGCTATGTCATGGTCGATGCCGGCTCTGGCGCAGGGCAATGGCAGCCCACAGCTACCAAGCTCGCCGCCAACATGGCGGCGGCCGGCATCGATCCGGCCCGGATCGGCACGATCCTCGTCTCGCATTTCCATCCCGACCACATCTTTGGCCTGATGGATCGCGGCACCAACGCGCCCATGTTTCCCAATGCCGAGCTCGTCGTCACCGCAACCGAATACAAATGGTGGACCGAGCCCGGCCGCGTCGAGAAGCTGCCCGATGCCCGCAAGGCGCTCGGGCAGAGGATCAATACGGTTTTCCCGGGTTGGAAGAACTTCAGACTCGTCGATGGCGAGCCCGAGGTCGCGCCGGGCGTCAGGCTGGTCAGGACGCCCGGCCATACGCCTGGGCACGCTGCTTTCCATGTCAGCTCGGGCAACGAGCAGCTGATGATCTCCAACGATGTCGCTTATGTTCCGGCCCTGCTCGCACCGCATCCGGATTGGCAGGGCAGCTATGATCAGGACAGCGTTACGGCCGTCGCGACGCGTCGCGCCCTGATCGATCGCGTCATCGCCGAGAAGATGGCGATCTGCGGGGCGCATTTCCCGTTCCCCGGCAAGGGGGTCTTCGCCAAGGACGGCGCGGGCTACGCCTTCACCCCCGCTATCGCCTGAGCCCCTCTGGGGCGAGGCCGAACACGACCCAGACCTTCCTGATCCCAATCCTGGAGACAATCATGATCCGCAAACTCGCATTCGCGGTTTTCACAGGCGCTCTCGCAGCCTCGACTGCAGCATTCGCCGTCGATACCACGCCGACCAAGGGCGCCCCCGACCTGAGCGCCGTCAGATCGGCGATCAAGGCCAAGGAATTCAAAGCCGCGATCACAGATCTGAACGGCATGATCGATGCCGGCGTCCAGCATGCCGATGTCTACAATCTGCTCGGCTTCTCCCTGCGCAAGAGCGGCGACCAGAAGACGGCGCTGACCTATTACCGCAAGGCGCTCGACTTCGATCCCGGCCACAAGGGCGCTCTGGAATATCAAGGCGAGCTTTATGTCGAGATGGGCGAGATCGCCAAGGCGCGCGGCAATCTCGCGGCCCTGGTCAAGCTCTGTCCACAGGGTTGCGAGGAACGTGAGGACCTCGAAAAGGCGCTTGCTGCTGCGCCGACGAACTGAACCCGACGATCACGCCATCCCGGATCGGTCTCGGGGCCGATCCGGTGCGACTTATCAAGGACGAGATCTGGCAAGGACGAGACCATGACACGATCGATGATCCAAGACAGTGCGGCATTGCTGGGCCGCTGGCTGCTCGCTGCGCTTTTCCTGCACGAATCCTGGATGAAGCTGACGCATTTTGGCCCATCCGTGGCCTATATGGAGCGCTTCGGCGTTCCCGGCTGGCTGCTGCCTGGCGCTCTTGTTATCGAACTCGGTGGCGGCATCCTGCTCGTGCTGGGACTGTTCAGCCGCCATGCGGCGTTGGCGCTGGCCGCGTTTTGCATCGCCGCGGCGGGCCTCTTCCACAATGTCCTGTCCGATGGCAATCAATTGCTGCATTTCGAGAAGGATCTGGCGATCGCAGGGGGGCTCCTCGTACTTTGCGCTTTCGGTCCGGGACGCTTTGTGCTGCCGCTGCGTCGGCTAAAGCCTCTCGGTTGAAAGGCTGTGCGGGTTCACGTCTCGCCGGCGGCGGCACCTCTCGGAGCCATGAGCTACGGCGTGTTGTGGTCGAACCGTAGTTGCCGCCTCCTCCTGTCCGGCAATGCAGTCATCAACCTCTGCGGTCAGGATCCCCGTCGCTGATTGAACAGCCATGTGCGCCAGCCCAACGCTAGAAACTGGTCCGGGCTAAGCCGATGATCCATGCCCTCATAGGTCACGAATGTCGGCGAATTGCCCGCTTTCGCTAACGCACTCGCCCACGACCGGCTTGCGGCATAGGGGTTCTCCTTATCCTTTGTACCGTGCACGAGCAGGAATGGGACCTTCGCTGCTTTCGCCGCGAGACTGCGCCGCGGTGGCACTCCCGAGAAGGCGACGACGCCCGCGAACGCTTTCGGCTTGGTAGCGGCCGCGAGCATCGCTGCCGAAGCTCCCATCGAGAACCCGACCAGATAGACCCGCTGCGGATCGATCGGCAGGCGCCGCTTCAAGTCCTCGACCAGCGCCAGGACATCGGCGAGGTGTTCTCCAGCGTGGGCGACCCGGTTGCTGCCTTCGCCGCTATAGTTCGCGCTACGCGTGGGGAATTGCGGCGCGACGACGTAAGCCGGGAAATCGTCCGCGATTTTCGGGATGGCCCAACTCCGGATTAACGGTCCGACTTGGCTGACGTTGTCGGTTCCGACCGCGCCCGATGCATGCAGCGCAACGACAAGCGGCGATTTGGCCTGGCCGTGTTTGGATGGCGAGAGCAAACGATACGGAATTGTTCGACCCTCGGACACCGTGAAGATGTCCGGTTTGAATGCGTCGATCGGAGTTTTGGTGAGAGTCTCGACCTCGACGAGATGCGTCGAAGATGGCTCATAAAGGCGTCGCTCTTCCTTTACCTCGCCTGCCTGGGCGGCAAGTCCGGCTATGAAGAATATCGCGAGCAAGCTCGCGGTAAGAGGCAGGGGGCGTCGCATCGCTTCCTCATCGTTGAAGGGTGTGGAAAGCCAAGGCTCTCTGCGCTCTTCATCGGTTGTCACTTGACGCTGCACAAACGACGATATCTCTAACGAGCCAATAGATTTTCTTTAGGCTTTGAATGGACCGACCGCTTCTTCCGCTGAACGCGCTGCGCGCCTTCGAGGCCTCGGCGAGGCACCTGAGCTTCACCAAGGCTGCCATCGAGCTCTGCGTGACCCAAGCGGCTGTGAGTCAACAGGTTAGGTCGCTAGAGGTCCGGCTCGCCGTCGAGCTCTTCCGGCGTCTGCCGCGGGGGTTGGCACTCAGCGACGAAGGACGATCCCTGCTGCCGACGCTACGGGAGAGCTTCGACCTGATCGCGCAAACGCTCGATCGCTTCGCGCCTGGCGCCAAGCGCGAGGTGCTGGTTGTGGGCAGCGTCAGCACGTTCGCTCTGGGATGGCTCCTGCCGAGGCTGAAGGCATTCCATGAGTTGCATCCTTCGGTGGAGCTCAGGCTGTCGACTAACAATAATCGGGTCGACATCGCTGCCGAGGGGCTGGATTACGCCATCCGCTTCGGCAGCGGTGCCTGGCACGCCACCGTTGCCGAGAAGGTTTTCGACGCTCCCATGGCCCCGGTTTGCGTACCGGCCATCGCAGCTCGCCTAAAGCACCCCAACGACCTCAAGGACGAGGTCTTGTTGAGATCGTATCGCTCTGACGAATGGTCGGGCTGGGCCAGCGCTGCCGGTACCGGACCGCTGCATAGCAGAGGCCCTATGTTCGACAGTTCCCTTGCGCTCGCCGAAGTCGCGGCATCTGGTGCCGGCGTCGCCCTGGTGCCCACGGCCATGTTCCAGAACCACATCGCAGCGGGAAGGCTCGTCTGTCCCTTTTCGACCTCCGTGTCGCTCGGGAGCTACTGGCTGACATGGCTTCAGTCGCGCTCGATGTCCTCCGCGATGCTCGCGTTTCGCAACTGGCTTAAATTAGAAACTGCGATTTCGAACGCCTGACGAGCCCGCTGCACCTTGTTTCCTCCGCCTCTACGACGGGTGCGGTTCCTCGAAGCACCCCCTGGCATGGTGTGGAACGTCGTAACGCTCAGCCATCGCCAGTGGCTGATCCCGATGAACTGCTTGGCTACGGAACGCTAAGGCTAGGCTTCGGTCGATCCGGCCCGTGGAGGTCCGCTCCCCGCCCTTGGCCGAAAGCCAGGCGCGCCGATTGACGCCCTCCACGGCTCATGGCGACGGGATTATGGTTGGGGCTGGCGCCCCGTTGCTCGCAGTGGGGCGCAGCACGGCGCCCGATTAGATCCTATCAAGGCGAGATGGCCGGCAAGGCTGCGTCACAACTTCCGAAACACCACGCTCAGATTATTCGCCGGCATCTCGATGATCTCGGGCGCTGAGAAGCCCGCTTCCTTTGCCAATGCTGCGACCTCGTCGAGATCACGCAGGCCCCAGTCGGGGTTGCGGCTGCGCAAGCTCGCGTCGAAGGCGGCGTTGCTGGGCTCGAGCGCGCGGCCGGGGCGGCGATAGGGGCCGTAGAGATAGAGCGGGGCGCCGGCTTTCAGAATGCGCCCGGCCTGGCGGACCAGGCCCTGCGCCGCCGCCCAGGGCGCGATATGGATCATGTTGATGCACAGGATCGCGTCGGCGTGCGCGACCGGCCAGTCGTCGGCCGCCGCGTCGATCAGCAAGGGCGGGCGGATATTCTGCGCGGCTTGCGTCCAGGCCTTGATGCTCTCCAGCGCCTCGGAGGAGGGGTCGCTGGGCTGGAAGGCGAGGCCGGGCAGGGCGTTGGCAAAATGCAGGACATGCTCGCCCGAGCCGCTGGCGATCTCCAGCACGAGCCCGGTCGCAGGTAGCATATCGCGCAGCACGGCAAGGATCGCGTCGCGATTGCGCTGCGTGGCAGGCGCGAAGAGGCGCTGGCCACTGGGCGTCGTTTCGCTCGCGGCCGGCTGCCACGGTCCGCTTGTCTTGCTGGTCATGCCCATCCTGCCTTTCGACCGGAGCTCGCGAATCTTTGCTGCGCCCCATCGCCACGCAATCGCGATACGCTATAAGGGCTTTTGAAGCAGGCCGCTGATGAGTGCGGCTTTGCATGGCGCGGGCTGGTTTTGTTAACCGAGATATTGATCGTCGTGGCATTGACCGTGATCAACGGTCTTCTGTCCATGTCCGAATTGGCCGTCGTCTCATCCCGTCCAGCCAGGCTCAAGGTTCTCAGCGATCAAGGCAACAAGGGCGCGGCGATCGCGATCCGCCTGACCGAGAATCCGGGCCGCTTCCTCTCGACCGTGCAGATCGGCATCACGCTTGTGGGCGTGCTCTCGGGTGCCTTCTCGGGCGCGACCTTGGGCGCGCGGCTGGCCGACTGGCTGGCGGAGCAGGGGCTGTCGCGCGCGGCCTCGGACGGGCTTGGCGTCGGTGCGGTGGTGGTGGCGATCACCTATCTCTCGCTGATCCTGGGTGAGCTGGTGCCCAAGCAGATCGCCTTGCGCGATCCTGAGCGCGTCGCCGCGCGCGCGGCGCCCGCCATGCTGTTTCTCTCCAAGATCGGCGCGCCCTTGGTCTTTCTGCTCGATCTCTCGGGGCGCGCCGTGCTGAGCTTGCTCGGCCAGAAGGGCGAGCCGGAGGAGAAGGTCACCGAGGAGGAGGTCCGCACCATCATCGCCGAGGCGGAGACGGCCGGCGTGCTGGAGCGCGATGAGCGCGAGATGATCTCGGGCGTGATGCGGCTCGCCGATCGTTCGGCGCGCGCGCTGATGACACCGCGCCGTGAGGTCGAGGTGGTCGATCTTGCCGACAGCATTGACGAGATCCGGGCTCAGTTGCGCGCGACGCGCCGCTCGCGTTTGCCGGTCCAGGACGGCGAGCCGGACTCGATCATCGGCGTCATCATCGTCAAGGATATGATCGATCTGCTCTCGGACGGCGCGGCGCATGATCTGCGTCAGCTCGTCGACGAGGCGCCGGTGGTGATGGACACGGCCAATGCGCTGCGGATCCTGCGCGATATCCGTGCCTCCAAGGTGCATATGGCGCTGGTCTTCGACGAGTACGGGCATTTCGAAGGCATCATCACGCCCGGCGACGTGCTGGAGGCGATCATCGGCGCCTTCCAGGAGGAGGAGGAGAGCGAACCGCCGATCGTGACGCGCGCCGACGGCTCCTATCTGGTCGCCGGCTGGATGCAGGTCGACGAGTTCTCGCATGAGCTCGGCATCCACATCCCGCGCGATGCCGATTTCCAGACGGTGGCGGGCTTCATCCTGGCCGAGCTCAACCGCTTGCCCAACGTCGGAGAGTTTTTCGACCGTGGCCACTGGCGCTTCGAAGTGGTCGATCTCGACGGGCGCCGGATCGACAAGGTGCTGGTCAGCCGGATCGAATAAGACGGGCGTTGACGGCGATTGCGGCGTCGTGGTCTAAAGCCCTCAAGGGGTTCACCGCGACGACCCCGTGAGGCTCCGGCCCAAGGTTCGCGTCCAGATTCCTTATCTTCAGGATGGACGCCATGTCTTCCAACATCGAAATCAGCACTGCCCAATTGTCCCGTCTCGTCGGCTTGCCCGACGCTCCGGCACTCATCGACGTTCGTATTCCACAGGATTTCGACGCCGACCCGCGTTTGCTGCCGGCCTCCGAACGGCGCAGCCACACGGATGTGGCGGAATGGGCCAGGGGCTATGCCGGCCGGCGCGTCGTGGTCTCCTGCCAGCGCGGTCTGAAGCTCAGCGAGGGCGTTGCCGCCTGGCTGAGGCATGAGGGCGTCGAGGCCGAAAATCTCGCGGGTGGGTTCGAGGCCTGGCGCGATGCCGGCGGGATGTTGGTGGCGCCGAACAAGATTCCGCCGCGCAATGCTGCCGGCCACACCGTCTGGGTGACGCGGACCAGGCCGAAGGTCGACCGCATCGCCTGCCCCTGGCTGATCCGGCGCTTCGTCGATCGCGATGCGGTCTTCCTGTTCGTCTCACCGTCGGAGGTCGCTGATGTGGCCGACCGTTTCGGCGCGACGCCCTTCGATATCGACGGCGTGTTCTGGAGCCATCGCGGCGCGCGCTGCAGCTTCGACGTCATGATCGAGGAGTTTGGCCTGGCGAGCCCGCCGCTCGACAGACTGGCAACGATCGTGCGGGCGGCCGATACGGCAGAGCTCGATCTCGCGCCGCAGGCGGCGGGGCTGCTTGCGGCCTCGCTGGGCCTGTCGCGCATGTTCAAGGATGATCTCGCGCAACTGGAGGCCGGCATGCTGCTTTACGACGCGTTCTATCGCTGGTGCCGCGATGCGAGCGAGGAAAGCCATAACTGGCCCGCGAGCTCGGCCAAGATCTGAGGGGGCGGTGATGACGATCGCGACAACCATGGCTTCGGTCGAAACGGCGCCCGCCATGCCGACGCTCTCGGAGGCCACCCGCGTCTGGGCGAAGATCGGCCTGCTCTCCTTCGGCGGGCCGGCCGGGCAGATCGCCCTGATGCATAAGGAGCTGGTCGAGGAGCGGCGCTGGATCGGCGAGCAGCGTTTCCTGCATGCGCTCAATTACTGCATGCTCCTGCCGGGCCCGGAGGCGCAGCAGCTTGCCGTCTATATCGGCTGGCTGATGCATCGCACGCTGGGCGGGCTCATCGCCGGCCTGCTGTTCATCATCCCCGGCGCGCTGGTGATGCTCGGGCTCAGCACGCTCTATGTGCTCTACCGGCAGGTTCCGCTCGTCGACGGGATCTTCTTCGGGGTGAAGGCCGCGGTGCTTGCCGTGGTGATCGAGGCGGGTTTGCGGATCAGCCGGCGGGCGCTGAAGAACCGCGCCATGGTGGCGGTCGCGATCGCAGCCTTCATTGCGATCTTTCTGTTCAAGACGCCGTTTCCGCTGATCATCCTGGCGGCGGGGCTGGTCGGCTGGCTCGGCCATCGCATCCGGCCCGATCTGTTCGGAGCCGGCGCAGGGCATGGCGCATCGGGGCCCGATGTCGTCGGGCTTGTCGACCAGATGTTCGCGCGCGGCGAGATGGCGCATGTGCGTCCGTCGGCAGGCAAGGCGCTGCGGGTCCTGGCCATCTGGCTGCCGCTCTGGCTCGGGCCGGTGTTCCTGCTCTGGCTGATGACGGGGGGCGCGAGCGTCTGGACGCATCTGGGGACGTTCTTCAGCACCATGGCGGTCGTCACCTTCGGCGGCGCCTATGCGGTACTGGCCTATGTCGCGCAGGCGGCGGTCGAGACCTATGGCTGGCTCGTCGCCGGTGAGATGGTCGATGGGCTCGGCCTCGCCGAGACGACGCCCGGGCCCCTGATCCTGGTGCTGCAATTCGTCGGCTTCCTCGCCGGTTTCCGCGCGCCGGGCAGCCTGCCGCCGCTGCTTGCGGGCGGGCTCGGGGCGCTCTTGACGCTGTGGGTGACCTTTGCGCCCTGTTTCCTCTGGATTTTCCTGGGCGCGCCTTACGTCGAGGCGCTGCGCGGCAACAAGGCGCTGTCGGCGGCATTGAGCACGATCACGGCTGCGGTCGTCGGCGTGATCATGAATCTCGCGCTCTGGTTCGGCCTGCATGTCCTGTTCAGGGAGGTGCGCCGGATCGAGCTGCTGTTCGCCAGCCCCGACTGGCCCGTGCTGGCCTCGCTGGATTGGCGCGCGGCGCTGCTCTCGGCGGCTGCCATGGTGGCGATGCTGCGCTTCAAGATCGGGATGATCCCGACGCTGGCAGCTTGCGCCACTGCGGGCGTGATCATCACGCGCCTGGCAGGTGTCTGATGCTCAAACGGCTTCTCCTGGGAGGATTGGCCGGTTTGCCGGTGCTGGTGGCTCAGGCCGAGGAGCGTCCTGATCTCAAGGGCTTAAAACGGCTTCGTGGAAGCGCGATCGAACGCCTGATATCCGGCAAGGAGTTCGGAGACGGCGTACACTGGCGCTATGAATTCCACGCAAACCGCCAGCTGAAGAGCGTTTCGATGGGACGGCGACAGGAACTGCGCTGGTCGGTGAAGAACGATACCCTCTGCTGGGGGAATGCCTCCGGCCTCGTTTGCCATCAGGTTTGGCGGTTTGGTTCGACTCTCCAGCTCCAGCCGGACAACGGAACGCCGCCGCTCGATGGTGAACTGAAACCGATCTAGAGCAATTTTCGATCCAATTGGACCGTTCAATTGCTCTAGACCTTTGTTTTAACGCGTTTTCTTCACGCGAACCGGTATCCACTTCGCTCGAACACGCTCGAGCTTCAGCGGCGCGGCGGCTCGCCGGGCTCGATGATGCGGTACTCGGCGTCGATGACGTCGACGCGCTCCGCCGGCCGTTTCTGCGCGGCGAAGGGATCGGGTCGCCCGAAACCGGCTGCCTTCAGTCGATTGCGCAAACGCCAGGCGGCGATCCCCCCGACGATCATGACGACCGGGATCAGGATCAATGCGAGACTGGCTGCGAGCAGGAACAGGGTGACGCCGACAACCAGGCTCGCCGCCATGGCGAGCCATGTCATCCAACGCGGCCCGCGCTGGGGGCGGCCACCAAGCTGTTCATAGAGATTGACGCGGATCATCTGGCCCTCGTCCGATTGATCGAGGACGAGAGATAGGGACGAAATGCGGCGAAGACGAGGGCGGCTGTCGCAGGGGCAGGGCGGCCGAACGCCGCAGCGGGCTCAGATAGGGGCGCGCCAGTCATAGAGCCAGTCGTAGCGCCGGCGCATGCCGTCGGGGCCGAGCCGGCGCATCACCAGGTCGCGGCCAAGACTCCAGGGCCGGCCGAGATGGTAGGCACGGCCATTGCTGCGGCTGGTCGCCTGGACGCGGGCGACGCGCTCGGCGCGGGCCTTGGCATAGGTTGCCATCGCTGCCGGCACGCCGGAGGCGCCGTCGCGCTCCAGATGCGTTACCAGTTCATGCGCCAACACGGCCGCGTCCTCGATCGCCAGCGCCGCGCCCTGGGCGAAGAAGGGCAGCACAGGATGAGCGGCGTCGCCGAGCAGGGCGATACGGCCCTGCGCCATCACGGCCGGGGTTCTGTCGAACAGCGACCAGACCTGCCATGGGCCCGCCCCACCGGCGAGGCGAAGCAGATCGGGAGCAGCGCCCGCGAGATGGCTCGCCAGCAGGCGCGCATCACCTTCGCGGCTCCAGCCTTCGCGTGCCTCCTTGGCTTCCCTGACGACGACGAGATTGATCTCGCGCCTGTTCGCGACCGGATAGTGCACGGCATGGCGGCCTGCACCGAGATGAAGCGTGATTTCGGCTGGGGGCTTGTCGCTGCCGGCCGGGACAACGGTACGCCAGGCCTCGAAGCCGGTGAAGGTGGGCGGCGCGGTGTCGCCGCTGAGTTCTCTGAGCCGGGACCAGAGCCCGTCCGCGCCGACCGCGCCGAGCGCCTGCACGGTCTCGACCTGCCCGGCATCGCTGACCAGGGTCGCAGTGATGCCGTCCTGGGTCTGGGCGATCTCCTGCAGGCCCCGGCCGACGACGAGGCGGATATTGGGGAGTTGGCGGGCTGCGTCGAGCAGCAGCATGTGCAGATCGGAGCGCTTCAGCACGCGAAAGGGCACGTCCGCCGAGGCGACCGTCATCGGCATGCTGGCGATTTCGGCGCCGTTCCGCCAGCGCCGGATGACGAGCCTGTCGGCCGTGACGCCGACGCGCTTCATCGCGAAGCCGAGATCGAGAGCTGCGAGCACCCGCCCGGCATTGGGCGATAATTGCAGGCCGGCGCCGGTCTCGCCGAAGCCTGTGCGCTTCTCAGCCAGCGTCACCGCGATACCGCGCCGGGCGAGCGCGATGGCGGCCGTCAGACCGCCGATCCCGGCGCCGGCGATCAGGATATGGGGAGTTGGCACGGGATATCCGGCTGAAGCTGTATGGGTAGGCGGACCGAAACGTCTCTCGTTCTTTGTTCTGTCGCGTTTTCTTCACGCGAACCGGTGTCCACTTCGCTCGAAAACGCTCTAGTCCTTGTTGTTGCGGCCGTCGCGATCGGGCGGCAGGTCCGGGCGGGGCGAACCCGGCTCGGCCCAGCTGCGGGCATAGGGCTCGGCCTTGCCGCCGAGGCGCGGCGCGGTCTCCTGGGACACCGATTGGCAGCCGGCGAGAAGCGTCGCCAACAACAGAACCGCGCCGGTGACCGTGCGGACCAGGCTCATCGTCATGCCGCTTGCGAGGTTTCGTGATGCGCGCATTCGGGCGGGGTGCAGGCGCCCCCCTTCAGCGACGCATCATATTTGAACAGCGTCGAGCAATAGGGGCAGATGATCTCGTGGTCGGAGCCCATGTCGAGGAAGACATGGGGATGGTCGAAGGGCGGCTTGGCGCCGATGCACATGAACTCATGCGCGCCGACATGGATCACGGCCACGCCGGAATCATTGTGGAAATGCGGAATGCCCGTCTCGGCCATGATCGTCGCTCTGCGAATGGGATGTCTTGTAGTGAATCGAAGATCTTGCAGTGATGCTGGCGCGCAAACTAGCGCGCGCCGCCGGCCCGCGCCAGTGCGCGATTGCCTCAGGGCGATATCGCGGTGTCGCGGGATCAGCGAAAGCAAGCCTTGGCGAGAGCCGAGACGCGGCTGCGCTCCTCGGGGCTGAGCGCATTCTCAAGTACTTTTCGCCAGAGATCCTCGCGCTTGATCGCGTCGACCGTGCAGCCGCAATGCGCCCGACAGGCGTCGGCGTCGCGCGCTCCTTGCATGCAGCTACGCTCGCAGGACTGCATGAAGGGCTTTTCGTCCGAGGGCCGCGCGATCGCAAACTGCGTCGCCAGCATGAGTGCCCCGATGAAGAGCGGCTGGTGCACGAGATAGACCAGCAGGCTGTTGCGGCCGCCCCAGGCGACGACCTGCGCGGGCAAAGCGCGCGGCCGCCAGCCGGCGAGGCGCGATGGCGCGAGACGCGGCAGAGCCAGTCGCGCCAGCACGATCCCGGTCAGAACCCAGCCGAACCAGGGGAAAACAGGCACGAAATCGGCGCTGGCTGGAACCTCCTGGGCCAGTCCGAGCCAGAGCAGCCACGATTGGTCGAGGACGGGATGGACAGTCAGATACGGCGCCGCCAGATACGGCACGGCAAAGACGATGAGCGCGGCCAGCGCGACGGCAAGTGTCGGCAGCCACAGGAAGGGCAGGGCGATGACGCTCGCCAGCGTGACCTGATGCAGGATGCCGAAGAAGATGAAGTAGTCGGGCATGGCGAACCAGGTGCCGACCGTCACCAGCGCGGCCGCGCCCGCGACCATGGCGAGGCGCTTCAGATAGGCGTGGCGGTTTAGATAGACTTGGCGGTTCAGCCCGTTGCGGGTCGCGAGCACGAGGCTGACGCCCACCAGCATCAGGAAGCTTGCGGCGATCGAGCGGGCGAACCAGTGCCAGCCCGGCTCGAGCGGGGTGTCGACGTCGATCAGCTCGAAATAGGCGAGGTCATAGGTGAAGTGGAAGACGAACATCGCCAGCAGGGCGATGCCGCGCGCCAGATCGATGAACGCGAAGCGGGGGCGGGCGACGGTCGGTGTCGGGCTGGGGTCGGCAGTGCTCATATCCGTCTTCATAGGCAAGCGGCGTCAGGCCCGCTACCCAAAGCAGCGGCTGCATGGCAGGGAGAGGGCAACGCCAACGGCCCAAGCGATCGCGATCATGCAGAGTTTCTCATCCGACGGAGTCAATCTCGCCTATATCGATCTCGCGCCGACGAGCGAGGTTGCGCGTGGCGAGACGATGATGCTCGTGCACGGCTTCGGCTCCAGCCACATGGTCAACTGGGTCAACACCCAATGGACGAAGACGCTGACCCATGCTGGATACCGCGTCGTCGCGCTCGACAATCGCGGCCATGGCCAGAGCGAGAAGCTCTATGAGCCGGCCGCCTATTCCTCGCAGATCATGGCCGAAGATGTGCGCCGCCTGATGGACCATCTCGACATCGCCCGCGCGGCGGTGATGGGCTATTCGATGGGGGCGCGGATCTCGGCGCATCTGGCGCTGGCGCATCCAGATCGCCTGCGGGCGCTGCTGCTGGGCGGGCTCGGCATCCATCTGGTCGAGGGCGTCGGCCTGCCGCTGGGCATTGCGGATGCCATGGAGGCGCCCTCGCTCGATGTCCTGACCGACCCGATGCAGCGGATGTTCCGCGCTTTCGCCGAGGCGACCAAGAGCGATCTCAGGGCGCTGGCCGCCTGTATCAGGGGCTCGCGCCAGACATTGACTGCCGCGCAGGTCGGGCAGATCGCGGCGCCGACCCTGGTCAGCGTCGGCACGAAGGATGATGTCGCTGGCTCCGGGCCGGAGCTTGCGACGCTGATCCCGAATGCCGAAGCGTTCGACATCGAGGGCCGCGACCACAATCTCGCCGTCGGCGACAAGAGCCACAAACAGGCGGTGCTGGATTTCTTGGCGCGCGTCTGAATTGGTGGGTCGGTGGGCGGGAAAGCAGAGTCCCGTCAGGGTTTTGCGCCGGGAGGCTGCGGTCTTGATTCAAGCGGGTGCGGGGCCGATCTGACCCTTCCGCGTTTTCGCGTTTGGCGGTCCACCACCGCAATGTGCTAGAGTTTGAATTCGTCGTACGTCTCCATCGGAGAATGATCATGCCGTCTGGGCGCTCCGTCATAGAAGCACGCGATCCCGCGACCGGGCTCGACCGTGTCGATCCAGTCTGGGCCAGGCTGCGGCGCGAGGCCGAAGAGGCCGTCGCAGCCGAGCCGTCGCTCGCAGGTTTGATTATGGCCTCCGTGCTGAACCAGCCGAGCTTCGAGGCGGCGGTCAGTCACCGTGTCGCGACGCGCCTCGGGCATGTGGCGGTCCCCGCCGATCTGATCGCTCAGGCTTTCGAAGAGGCGCTCGCCGCCGATCCGGAGATCAGCCTGGGCATACGGGCCGATGCGCTCGCGGTGATGGACCGCGACCCGGCCTGCTACCGGGTGCTGGAGCCGGTGCTGTTCTTCAAGGGCTTCCACGCCTTGCAGGCGCATCGCCTCGCTCATTGGCTGCACCGGCAGGGGCGGCGCGATTTCGCGCTTTATCTGCAGAGCCGCTCGTCGGAAGTGTTCCAGACTGACATCAACCCGGCTGCGAAGATCGGCAAGGGCATCTTCCTCGACCATGCCACCGGCCTCGTCGTCGGCGAGACCACGGTGATCGAGGACGATGTCTCGATGCTGCAGGACGTGACACTGGGCGGAACCGGCAAGCAGGGCGGCGACCGCCATCCCAAGATCCGCAAGGGCGTGCTGATCGGCGCCGGCGCCAAGATCCTCGGCAATATCGAGATCGGCCAATGCGCACGCGTCGCGGCGGGCTCGGTCGTGCTGCAGGCCGTGCCGCGCAACAAGACAGTCGCCGGCGTACCGGCCAAGGTCGTCGGCGAGGCCGGCTGCGCCGAGCCGTCGCGCTCGATGGATCAGATCCTGGCCGGGGATTGCGGCAGCGCGATCTGAGCCGGTTGTGCCTGCGTTTCGAGCAGATCGAGCGCGATCTCGCGCCGGCTGCCATGCGCGCTTGCTTGTGAGTTCAGGACGAGCGTCAGCGCGTCGCCGGTCGGCATCGCGTCCTTGAAGGGGGCGATGAGCCTGCCGTCGCGCAGATGCGGCGCGATCAGGCTCATCCGGCCCATCAGCACGCCGGAGCCGGAGAGCGCGGCGTCGAGCGCCAGGCTGTAGAGCGAGAAGGAGGGGCCGCGGGTCGGGTCGATCGTCCCGATGCCCCCGGTGAAGGCGAGCCAGCGCCGCCAATCCTCCCGCCAGACAGCGTCATGCAACAAGGTCGCGCGCGCCAGATCACCGACGCTTGTGAGCGTGTGCGCGAGTGCAGGCGCGCAGACCGGCAGGAGCATGTCCGGGCCCAGCGTCAGCGCATCGACGGGGCGCGCCTCGGGGCTGAGATAAAACAGTGCCAGATCATGCGGCTCGCGGCGTGGATCCGGCGGCTGCTCCATCGCCGAGACGGAGATATGCAGTCCGGGAAACGCCGCCTGCAGTGCGGCCAGGCGCGGCGAGAGCCAGAGCTGGGCGATGCAGGGCAGGGCGGCGATGGTCAGTGCGCGGTCCTCATGCCCGGCGCGCAAGTCCTGCCCTGCGCGTAAGTCCTGCACAGCTTGTCCCAGCGTGTCGAAGCCGCGCGTCAGCTTGGGCAGGGCGTTGCGCGCTCCCTCTGTGAGTTCCACCCCCTGGGCGAGGCGGCGGAACAGCGGGAAGCCGAGCCAGGCCTCCAACTGCCGGATCTGCTGCGTCACCGCGCCGGCCGTGACGCCGAGCTCTTCGGCTGCCTTGACGAAGCTCTCGCAGCGCGCCGCCGCCTCGAAAGCCCGCAAGGCGTTGAGGGAGGGCAGGCGAGGGCGCGGTGGTTTGACGGGCATAAGAGGCCATCTCTTAGGCTGAGATTTTCTCTGCCTGCGAGCGAGGATTACTCGTTTGCGCGGCGCGGCGCAAACCGGTCATATCCCTCGCATCATGCGGAATTGCCGCGAGGAGGAACGATCGATGACGGCTCTGGGCAGGCGCGACTGGGTTCCGCAGGCGAGCGAGGATTACGTGCTCGGCATCGCCGCTGAGACGGCCGGCCAGTCGCTCGACGCGGTCGAGGCGCGGATCGCGGCGCTGACGGTCGAGAACCGCAACATCCATGAGCGCGACTGCATCAACCTCAATCCCGCGACCAATGTGATGAACCCCAAGGCCGAGGCCGTGCTTGCGGCGGGGCTCGGCGCCCGGCCCTCGCTCGGATATCCCGGTGACAAATACGAGATGGGGCTGGAGGCGATCGAAAAGATCGAGATCATCGCCGCCGAACTCGCCGCCGAGGTCTTTGGCGCAAAATATGCCGAGATCCGCGTGCCCTCCGGCGCCATCGCCAATCTCTACGCCTTCATGGTCGCGGCCAGGCCCGGCGATTGCATCATCGCGCCGCCGGGCGCGATCGGCGGCCATGTCACGCATCATGGCGCCGGTGCGGCCGGGCTTTACGGCATCGTTACGCATCCCGCCCCGGTCGATCCGGTGAACTACACCGTCGACCTTGCACGCCTGCGTGAGGATGCCTT
The DNA here is from genome assembly GCF_900113835.1 of Allobosea sp. OK403. Lineage (GTDB taxonomy): Bacteria > Pseudomonadota > Alphaproteobacteria > Rhizobiales > Beijerinckiaceae > Allobosea. The sequence continues at coordinate 231,101 of NZ_FOQV01000006.1, forward strand.
GCGGTTGAGGCCCAAGCTGATCTCGATCGGCGGCAGCCTCAACCTCTTCGCCCATCCGATCCGCGAGATCCGCGCGATCGCCGACGAAATCGGCGCGATCGTGCTGTTCGACGCCGCGCATATGTCGGGCATGATCGCTGGCCATGGCTGGCAGCAGCCGCTGGAGGAGGGGGCTCATCTGATGACGATGAGCACCTATAAGAGCCTGGGCGGACCGCCCTCGGGCCTGATCGTCACCAACGACGCCGATATCGCCAAGCGGCTCGACGCGATTGCCTATCCGGGCCTGACCGCGAATTTCGACGCGGCGAAATCGGCCTCGCTGGCGATCACGCTGCTCGACTGGAAGGCGCATGGTCGTGCTTACGCACAGATGATGGCCGAGACGGCCAAGGCGCTGGGCGAGGCGCTGGTCGAGCGGCAGGTGCCGGTCTTCGCACGTGATCGCGGCCTTACGACCTCACATCAATTCGCCATCGAGGCTCACAGCTATGGCGGCGGCCAGGCAGCGGCCAAGACGCTGCGCGCCGTCAACATCCTGAGCTGTGGCATCGGCCTGCCCCTGCCAGAGGTGACTGGAGACGTGAACGGGCTCAGGCTCGGCACGCCCGAGATCGTGCGCTTCGGCATGACGCCCGCCGACATGCCCGAATTGGCCGGTTACATCGCCGAGGGGCTGAACGGCTCGCGGCCGGCGGAAGCGGTGGCGAAGGATGTCACGGCGTTCCGTGGGCGCTTCCGCGCGTTGCACTTCATGCGGTGAGGGGGGCGCGCGACGGGCTCATGCAAGGCGCCGGCTCTCGACCCATTGTCGCTCTCCTCAAGTCCCGGTAGCCGCGACCGCTGCCGGGACGCTGCTGGACCAGTATCGCTTTGGCGCCCGTCCAAGGACGCGCTTGAATGCGTTGCCGAATGCGCTTTCTGATGCGTAACCGAGCTGCGCTGCCAGGCTCGCCACTGAGCCTTCGTTTCGGCGCAGCGCTTCGCGGGCGACCTGCATGCGCCAGCGCAGCAGATAGTCGAGCGGTGAGGTGCCGACCAAATCCTTGAAGCGGAGCGCAAAGCCGGATCGTGACATGCCGACGGCCGAAGCGAGCTCGCTGACGGTCCATTGGCGGCCGACATCGCCATGCATCAAATTGAGGGCCGCTCCAATTCTTCGGTCGGCGAGCGCGCCGATCCACCCGGTGCCGTCATTGCCGTGAAGCGCCACATAGCCGCGAAGGGCTTGGACGAGCAAAATATCGGCCAGGCGATGCGTTATCAGGGATGAGCCGATCCGCGAGGACCGGATTTCCCCGTCGAGAATCTCGAGCGTGCCGCGGAGGACCGCCGCGGCCGGATCCTGAGCCGGGATGTGAATCAGCGGAGGCAGGGCATCGAGCAGGAGTTGTGCGTTGCCGGCGTGAAAAACGAAGGCTCCGCCGAGCAACACTGTCTCGGCGCCGCCGTGATGAGCGACGTCGGAATGCGCCCAGTCGAACAGCGCAATCCCATCTTCTGGCAGCTTCCGTGGGTCATTGGCGATCACATAGGGCGGTGCGTTCGTCAGCAGAAAGGTGTCGCCCGCTTCGAGCTGGTACGGCTGTTCGTCTTGGAGCGTGATCCAGCATTGCCCGCGCAGAACCGCGACGAATTTCAGGGCAGGTTTCGCGGGAAACTGTAACGCCCACGCGCCGCCCGCTTCGAGGCGGGTGCAGCGAGCGCTCCGCATATCGAGCAAGGAGAGGGCCTCGGATAACGGGTCCACCACAGAACTGGAGGATGGCGACGATTTCATGGCGTGTTGCGCATAGATCATCCGCTGCCCGGCTGCAATGAATCCCGGAAAGGGAGACAATCATGTCGGACATTACGGACAAGGTCGTTGCCATTACGGGCGCAAGCAGCGGCATCGGGGAAGCAACCGCGCTCCTGCTTGCCGGGCGCGGCGCGAAGCTGGTCCTCGGTGCGCGCCGGGCGGATCGGCTTGAAGCACTTGCCGCGCGCATCACGGCAGCGGGCGGGGAGGCGATCTATACAGTCACGGACGTCAGGCGGCGCGATGACCTTGCCAGCCTCGTCGCTCTTGCTTGTGATCGACACGGCAAGCTCGACGTTCTCGTGAGCAATGCCGGCGTGGGGCCGATCTCGTTCTTCGACGATCTATGCGTCGATGAGTGGGAGGAGATGATCGACGTCAATCTCAAGGGTTTTCTGTATGGCGTTGCCGCAACGCTGCCTGTTTTCCGCAAGCAGGGCTTCGGGCATTTCGTCACCGTCCTCTCGACGGCCGGGCTCAGGATCGTGCCGCAGCAAGGTGTCTACGCCGGAACGAAGAACGCTGTGCGCACCATCTCGGAGGCTCTGCGCCAGGAGGCTGGAGACAAGCTGCGTGTAACAGGCGTTTCGCCGGGCTTCGTTCACACGGATTTTGCTGAAACCATAAAGGATCCGGGCAGCAAAGCAGCCGTGATCGCAAAACGAGACAGGATCGCGATTCCGCCAGAAGCGATTGCGCGCGGCATCGCGTTTGCCATTGAACAGCCCGCCAATGTCGATGTGGGCGATATCGTTATCCGTCCGACCGCGCAGGATTAGCTCGGTCTCGCGTGAACGGCGGACTTCTTGCCGAGGACGAGCGGAGTGCTGCTCCGGTAGCAGCTCGCTGTCACGGCTTTGCGCCGCTTGCGCAACGCGCGAGCATCTCCACCCTCAGCGCTGCCTCCGAGACAACATGCGGCCCACCGAGCCAGACCGACTCGACGCAGTCTGTACCGTCGCACACCGGCCGCGCCGCCTCGCTGGGGCTGTTGAAGGAGGAGGCCTTGGCGATGCGGCCGCGATTGGGAGCCTCGATCGCGATCTCGCGGGCGTCGAGGAAGGGCCTGAACGGCGCGCAGCCGAGAGAAGCGGTGAGCAAGGATGTGACGGTATTGCGTGGGCGCTTTCGCGCGTTGCACTTCACCCGGTGAGGGCCGGCGCCCCGAAGCACTTGACCATCGGCTACCGAGCTTTCACAGTCGTCGTCATTCCAGGGAGATCCCCGGCAAGGGGCTGAGACACCGCTGGCAGACCGGGAAACCCGGACAAGCGCGCGGAAATCCTTCGAACCTGATCCGGTTCATACCGGCGGAGGGATGGATTTCCCGGCTTGAAGCCGGCGGCCCGCAAGGCCGCAGATATCCTCGCCCCCCGTCGCGGCGAGGAGTTTGCGATGAGAGGCCCACCCGACACCAGTTTGCGCCACCAGCAGGCCACTCCGCCCGATGCTCCGGCGCCGCCGACCTCGACGGATGTCGCCATCATCGGCGGTGGCGTGATCGGCCTGATGACCGGCTGGCGCCTGCTGTGCGCTGGCCTGCGGGTCGCACTTTTCGAGCGCGGCACGATCGGCCAGGGCGCGAGCCTCGCTGCGACCGGAATGCTGGCGGCGGCCGCCGAATTCGAGCCCGGCGGCGAGGAGCATGTCGCGCTCGCGCTGGAGAGCCAGCGCCTCTGGCCCGGCTTTGCCGCCGAATTATCGGCCGATGGCGGGCTCGATATCGACTATCGCAGGGATGGCGTCCTGCTTGTCGCCACGACGCGCGACGAGGTGGCGCGGCTGCGTTTCCGCCATGAGATGCAGCGGCGGGCCGGACTCGCGACGGAGTGGCTCGACGGTGCCGCCTCCCGAAGCCTCGAGCCCGGCCTGAGGCCCTCCGTCGTGGCCGGCATCCATTGTCCCGGCGATCATCAGGTCGACCCGGTCAGGGTGATCGCGGCCCTGCGCCAAGCCTTCATCGAACGTGGCGGCATCCTGCTCGAAGGCTTGGCGGCAACGCCTTGGCTGCAAGCTGGGCGCGCCGTGGGCGTCACGACAAAGCAAGGGCCGGTGAAGGCCGGAATCGTCGTCGCTGCCGGTGGGGCCTGGACCGAGATAGCGGAGCTCTCCCTGCCATTGCGGCCACTCAAGGGGCAGTCGCTGGCGCTGGCATGCCCGCCGCGCCGGCCGATCCTTTCGCGCATGGTCTGGACCGACCAGGTCCATCTCGCCCCCAAGAGCGACGGCACGCTGATCGTCGGCGCGACCATGGAGGAGTGCGGCTTCGACGATGCCGTGACCGCTGGCGGCGTCTACGCGCTGCTTGAAGGCGCGCGGCGCGTCCTGCCCGGCATCGAGGATCTGCCGATCGCCGCGATCTGGTCGGGCTTCCGCCCCACCAGCGCCGACGACGCCCCGATCCTCGGTGAGACCCGGATTCCAGGCCTGCTCCTCGCCACGGGCCACCATCGCAACGGCTATCTGCTGGCCCCCGTCACCGCGGCGGCGATCTCGCAGCTCATCACCGAGGGAGGCATCACAGGGCCGGCCGCATCCTTCGGACCGGAGCGCTTTTCAGCACAGGAGGCAGTGGCATGAAGCTCATCGTCAATGGACGCGATCACGATAGCGCGGCGGTGGATCTGCTGGCGCTCTGGCGGGAGCGCACGGCCGAGCTCGATCTGCCGGGCCCGCAGGGCTTCGCCATCGCGCTGAACGGGATGGTGGTGAAGCAGTCGCAATGGCAGGTCACGCGTCTGGCGTCCGGTGACCGCGTCGAAATCATTCGCGCCTTTCAAGGAGGTTGAGATGACCGTTGCGGAACAGCCCTTCATCCTGGCCGGAACGCAATTCAGCTCCCGCCTGCTGATCGGGACGGCCGGCTATCCCAACCAGCGCATCATGGTGGATGCGGTCGCCGCCAGCGGCGCGGAGATCGTGACCCTGTCGCTGCGCCGGATTTCGCTGGCGGGCCATGGCTCCGATACGGCGCAGCTCTTGTCCAGCTACCGCTTCCTGCCCAACACCGCCGGCTGCGAGACGGCGCGTGACGCCGTCCTGACCGCGGAGCTCGCTCGCGAGGCGCTTGGAACCAACTGGATCAAGCTCGAAGTCATCGGCGACCGCGAGACGCTCTATCCCGATGTCGGGGAGTTGCTGGAGGCGACGCGCCAGCTGGTCGAGATGGGCTTCGTCGTGCTGCCCTATTGCAATGACGATCCGGTGGTTTGCGCGCGTCTCGCCGATCTCGGCGCAGCCGCCGTGATGCCGATGGGCTCGCTGATCGGCTCCGGCATGGGGGTCGCCAACCCTGCCAATCTCGAACTGATCTGCGCGCGCTCGGCCGTTCCCGTGATCGTCGATGCCGGGCTGGGCACGGCGTCGGACGCCGCCATCGCGATGGAATGCGGCGCGAGCGCCGTGCTGCTCAACACCGCGATCGCCAGGGCGAACGATCCGGTTCGGATGGCGCGCGCCATGCGCCACGCCGTCGCGGCCGGCTGGAATGCGCGCGGGGCAGGTCGCATTCCGCGCCGCGGCCGCGCCGAGGCGTCGAGCCCCCAGCTCGGGCTCGTCGGTTCGTGATCGTTCCGGCGACGAGCCCGAGCCAAGGCGGCAAAAGTGCTAGGCTTTGCCGCTCTGGTAGCGCGCGAGCATCTCGGCTTTCAGCGCTGCCTCCGAGACGACATGCGAGCCGCCGAGCCAGACCGACTCGATGCGGCCTGTATCGTCGCGCACCAGCCGCGCCGTTTCGCCGGGGCTGTTGAAGGAGGAGGCTTTGATGATGCGGCCGCGATCGGGCGCTTCGATCGCGATCTCTCCGGCATCGAGGAACGGGCTGAACAGCGTCGGGTTGGCAACCAGTACCTTGTCGGCGAAGGGCACGAGGTCGCCGGGATTCCAGATCGTCCACCAGCGGCCGGCCCATTCCTTGGTCGCGGCCGAGGGTGCGCCGAGCTCCTGGAAGCGCTTGAGAATCTGGACGATGCCGTCGAGCCAGGGATGGGCGAGGCCGTCGATGGCGTTGGTCAGCACGGAGATCGTCAGATCCTGCTCCGGCAGGACAATGGTGCGGGTGATGAAGCCCTGGAAGCCGCCGGAATGGCCGAACCAGGCCCAGTCGCCCTCGCCACCGGAGATGGTGCCGAGCCCGTAATGGCGACCGAGGCTGCTTTCCTCGTCGGTCCAGAGCCGGCGACTCATCTCGCGGCGATTGAGGGGGGAGAGGATGCTGCGCTCGGCCTTTGGCGAGAGCTGCGCGAAATAGCGCGCGACATCGGCGGCCGTGGCGACGAAGCCGGCTGCCGAAATCATCGCCTGGCAAGGGTTGTCGCCGGGTACGACGACGCGATGTCCGAGCGGCCATTTCGGGCTGTGTCCCCGGGCCATCGGGCCGGTCCAGAGGCCGATATCGGGCCTGGTTTCGGCAAGCCCGACTGCTGCTACGACCTCCCTGGCGATCCAGTCGGCATAGGGCTCGCCCGTCACCGCCTCGATCACCAGGCCGAGCAGGCCGAAGCCGTGATTGGAATATTTGAGGCGCTGCGAGGCGGGCAGGATGGGCGGCAATGCCAGGTCGGCGAGCAGTTCGGCTTTGTCACAATAGGGCTTGCGGTCGAAGAACTGGCCGTTGTCAGGGCCGTCGCGCGTCAGGCCGGCGCTGTTGGAGAGGAGCTGCGCCAGCGTCACCGTCGCGACCTCGGGATGGAGGCCGGGCACGAAGCTGCCCGCCTTGTCGTCGAGGCGAAGGCGGCCGGCTTCGACCAGGCGCAGGATGCCGGCGGAGGTGAAGCTCTTCGAGTGCGAGGCGATGCGGAAGCCGTGGCGCGGCGTCAGCGCCTCGCCGGTGGCGATATCCGCCTTGCCGAAGGCGGCTTCCAGAACGATCTCCTGTCCGTTGGCTATGGCGATGGAGCAGCCCGGCTGGTCGTGATGGCGAAGCTGGAATTCGAGCCAGCTGGAGACATAGGCGAGGGCGGCAGGCAGCCACGGCGTCATGGGGAGATCCATCATGAGCGAAGGGAGTGCCCACTATTGCAGATCGCGCCGGCGCGTGCAGGCGCCGGGCGACGGTGGCCATGCGGGAATGGGAGGGCGGCACTCGCGATGACGAGCAGGGGAGCCGTCGATCTGCGGCTCCACAGCCTTCCGGCTTGCCCTTCCGGCCCCGCCATGGCATCCGTCCCGGCAACCGATAAGGACCGATACCGTGGACAAGACAGAACTCGCCAAGCTCGAAGGCTACCTGCGCCGCACCTTCGCCAACCATGCGATCAGCGTGCGGGCGCGCATGAAGAAGAACGATTCAGCCGAAGTTTATCTGGCCGAGGAGTTCATCGGCATCATCCATGTCGATGACGAGGACGGCGATCGCTCGTTCAACTTCACCATGGCAATCCTCGACGTCGATCTCGAGGACTGAGCCGCCGGCCCCGAAGCGCTACTCCGGAGGCCGTCTGACGCGGTTTTCTGCGCTTCCGGTGCTCACGGACGAAAAGTCCGCTCCGCTCCGGTTCTCGAAATCCGCGCCAGCCGACTCACCGGAGCGCACCTCGAGACCGGCTTGCGGCGTGCCTAAAAAGTGCTCAGCGCAGCATGCCGTCGATGGTGCGGCGGACGCCGCCGATCATCAGCTCCCAATCGGCGATGATCCGGCGCGGGAAGCGGATGTTGACGTCGATGCCGCGGTGGCGAAACGTCACCCGGCAGAGCTCGTCGAGCGAGGCGCCTGCTGCGGTGTCGAGCGGGCAGCGCGCCGCGAAGCCGCGCCCGTCGGGCACGGAGACATAGAGTTCGTCGCCCTCATAGGGCGAGCCTTTGCGGAAGCCGCGCACCACGAGCCCACCGGGATTGGACCAGACTGTCGGCGTCAGGAAACGGGCATAGACGGCAAGTTGCGTCGCCGGCTCGTTGACCTTGTCGGGCGGGCTCAGCGTCACCAGCAGTCGGGTGCGGTTCTGGGCCGGGCCGAGATCGGGCCAGCCCAGCCTGAGGCGCACCATGCCGACGAGGCGGCTCGAATCATCGGCCTCGGCGCCGGTCAGGTCCTGCGGCACCATCAGCACGCTGTCGCCGATGCGGGCGGGCTGGAGCGTCGTCCCCGTCTCGCGTCCCCTATGAGTGGCGTAGAGGCCAAGGCCGGTCGCAGCCGCGCCAAGCAGCATGATTGCGAAGGCGGCCTTCACCAGTGCGGAATCGGCGCGCGGCAGCGGCGGCGGAGGCCGCCTCAGGCGCGAGCGGACCATGGCCGCGAGATCGGCGGCCAATTGGGCGGAATGCTCTTGGGACAGGAACGCGGTCACGTGCGGGGCCTTCTGAGCCTGACGCCGGAAAGCTGGGACAGGTTTCCGGACGACATCGTGCTCTCCCTGACGGGAGACGGATGGATCGATGAGGTTCAGTGAAGCAGAGGCCGCTTAAGGGAGCGTAAACCATGATCGCGCGGGCGGCGGCGCGTTGCTGGGCGCGCGAGTGACGTGGCGGCGGCCGGTTAACCATTGCTTATGAGTTTTCTTCACAGTTCGTAAACCATGCGCCAAGGTGGAAGGGTCCGGTTCGGAGTGCCCGCCCTTGTCGATCGAGCCCGCTGCCTATGATGCGCTGCAGGCGCTGTTCATCGGCTTCGCCTTTGCCGGTTTGCTTGCCAGCGCGTTCGAGTTGTTCACGACGCAGCGCGCCGATTTCCGCTTGCTGCAGGCCGGTGGATTGGCGGCGGTCGCGAGCGTTCCCGTTGTCGTCTTCAGCGCACCCTTCCTGATCCTGCGCAACACCGTGCGCGGCCGACGTATCGAGGGGCGGCCCTTCATCTTCGTCATGCTGGCGAGCATGATCGCCTCGCTCTGGAGCATGGCCTCGGGACGCGTGGTGCTCGACCTGCTGCATCTTCTCGGCGGCGCTTGACGGAAGGCTGGCCGGGCCTGCAATCCTGCATGCAGATCCTGCCTGCATGGCAGGTCCTGGAAGGATATTGGCCCATGGCGCTCTACTCGCTTGACGGAACCGCCCCGGAAACCCCGCCCGAAGGTGACTGGTGGCTCGCACCCGAGGCGCATCTGATCGGCCGGGTCAGGATCGGCGCCGAGGTCGGCATCTGGTTCGGCGCGGTCTTGCGCGGCGACAATGAATGGATCGAGATCGGCGCGGGCAGCAATATCCAGGAAGGCTGCGTGCTGCACACCGATATGGGTTTTCCGCTGCGTGTTGGCGCAGGCTGCACGATTGGCCATCGCGCCATCCTGCATGGCTGCATCATCGGCGAGAACAGCCTGGTGGGCATGGGGGCGACGGTGCTGAACGGCGCCAGGATCGGCACCAACTGCCTCGTCGGCGCCAATGCGCTGGTAACGGAAGGCAAGGAGTTTCCCGACAATTCGCTGATTGTCGGCTCGCCGGCGCGGGCTGTTAGGACGCTCGATGCGGCGGCCGCTGCCGGCATCACCGCCTCGGCGCGGGGCTATGTCGCGCGCTGGAAGCAGTTCGCGGCCGGGCTGCAACGCCTCGGCTGAGCCGGATGATCCCATCTGAGATCAGAATCCGTCTCTGATCCAAGGGTGAGGCCAGGATGCGAATAGCCGGCGCCCGGTTCTTCGCATTCTGCTCTGAGCCCGAAAAAGGATCGGGCCGGTTCCCCGGGGAAGAGGAACCGGCCCTATGGCGAAACCCAGTCTTGGGGGACGGGTGGGGACGTGACCGAGCCTCGCCGTCAGATGGGAGACCAACTGCGGTGCAAGGCCGCAAGCGAGTCTCCAAGAGGGTGTTGCAGCGCCCGCAGCAGGGCGCTCGCGTGATGAACGGGTGTCAGCGCACCGAGGCGACGGTCGGCGTCTGGGCGCCGCCGAGCGAGGTCCAGCCCGTCTGGTACTGGGATTCGCGCTTCACATAGACATAGCCCGTCTGGTTCCAGGGCAGGATGGCGTTGCGCTTGTTGTCGAGAATGAAGTCGCCGCGATCGGTGCGGATCATCAGCACGGCATGGCCGGCGTTCTCCTCGTCGATCACGACCGTCATCAGCATGGCGCGGCGCGGAATGCCGGCCTCGGCCAGGCGCTTGCGCTTCAGCAGTGCATAGTCCTCGCAGTCGCCCTTGCCGTCATCGGGGATGTCCCAGTGGTCGACGACGCCCCAATGCTCCTGATCGGTCACCGGCTCGATCTCGCGATTGATCTTGCCGTTGACCGCAACGACGGTCTTCCACAGCTTCGCCGTCATCTCGACGCGCTCGGGCTCGCTGGTGTTGACCCGGCATTCCGACGGCACGCGCTTGCAGAAGTCGGTCCAGGCATAGGGCGCACGCGCCTCGCCCGAGGCAGAAATCGGCAGGCTCGCGACCGGAATGCCGCCGGGCGACTGGGCCTTAACCTGCGTCGCGCCGGTGCCAATGACCAGAGCGACCAGCGCCGATCCGATAAAGTTGCGGTGAATTGAAAGCATGATGTCCCCTTTCCTTGTCCCGGGGATGACCATGCTCAGTGCGGATGGATTTCGATTGAAATGAAAACAAGCAAATTTATGTATTTCGCCGTTCCGGGCTTGGTATGAAAGTCAGTATAAATCGACCCAAAATGGGAAGGTAAGAAATGTGAGCGCTGGCTTTAGCGCGCATTAACTATGAGATGCCCGCTAACGCATCCAGGTTTGATTAACTTTAGCGAAGTGTTTCGCGGATGCCGGTTCCGCCATGGCGCTTGCCTGCCGATCGGGAGCTGATGTCGCCGATCAGCGCGCTTCAGCGCCCGGAGCGAGGCAGAGACCGGCGACGATCTCGTCGAGATGCCTGAACAGGGAGGCCGGCCGCTGCGCCTGCAGTGCGTCGGCGTTGGTGAAGCCCCAGGCGACGGCGCCGAAGGCCATGCCGGCCTCGCGGGCGGCCTCGGCATCCCTGATCTCGTCGCCGATGCAGATGCATTGCCGATGCGGGATGTGGGCCTCCTTCGCCAGCCGCCTGAACTTCGTCGCCTTGCCGAACAAACCCGCTCCGCAGGCATAATGCGTGATCAAGGCCGCGGTCTCGGGCCCCAATGTGCGCCGGATATTGCGCTCGGAGTTGGAGCTCGCGATGGCGAGCACATAGCCCTCCTGCTTCAGCCTGAGCAGCATGGCGTGAATGCCGTCGAAGAGCGGGATCTGCTCGCTGTCGCGGGCGGCAAGGCTACGGATATGGCGGGCAATGAAGGGCAGCTTCCAGCTCGCAACGCCAAGATGGGCAATGACCTGCCGCGCGCTCTGGCCTCTCAGCGTATCGACCTCATGCGCCGCGACGCGACGAAAGCGGTAACGATCGGCGACGCCGTTCATCACCCCCACGAACCAGGGGTAGGTGTCGGCGAGGGTTCCGTCGAAGTCGAAGATGATGAGTCGATAGGCGGTGACCAAGGCGTCGCGGCGTCCCAGTGATACGGGTCACTGCTTTGGTCGTAGTCTGCGCGTCGCGCAAGAGCCGGCTATGCAGTTTGCCGCCGAGGCGTGGCCGTGGAACGCGCTGTTCAGGCTGCGGCCCGCACCGGGGCGCTGTGTTCTAGAGCTCGAGATTCTCGTCGAGCAGGTCCGCCGAGAGCGGGAAGCGGAATTCGGCGGCAAAACCGCCGTCGAAGCGGCGCACGATCTTGGCGGGCGTCGAACCGATCTTCACCGGCATGCCCATGGGCAGATCGAGATCGGTCGAGAAGGCCGTGCCCGACAGCGAGATGTCGATGATGCGCACGACATGCTCGATGCCGTCCTCCATCGTCAGGATCGAGCGCGGATTGCGCGGCACGATGCGCTCGTGGCGGCGATCTTCGGGCAGGCCCAATTCGTCGCGATTGGCGAGCCAGGTGAGCTGGGCGGTGAATTTCTCGCGTTTACGGCTGGTTGCGGTGATGGTCATCGCGAAGCCCTCCATCGTGGTGCGTACGGCGACGCCCTCGATGCGGCCGAGATGCTCCAGATAGACGATGACGCGATCACCCGGCGCCGCCTTGGCTGGCGCGGCAAGATGCAGGCCTCCGGGCGAGATGTCGACCGACTGGCAGGGGTATTCCATGCGGTTGGGCAGCATGTAGCGACCCAGCAGAACGACCTTCATACGATAGTGCCGCCTGCGCTCGGCAGCACGGGAGACCGTACGGGGCGTTTGCAATGCGCTCAACATCAATGGGACCAGCCTGATTCCGGCTGACCCTAGTCGCGTTCGGGTTAACGCTTGGTTAGGCTTTCAGAGTCTGCCGCCGGGAAGGACCATCAATTTTGGCGGCCCCGCGCGCATCGGCGGCTCTGAGGCGCGCTGGGATGGAACGGGCGGCCAGAGCATGCGCAGCGAGATCATGCGCATCGCGGCCAATGTGTCGAGGCCGAGCCAGGCGGGCGTGACCGCCGGCGACAGCGCGCCCAGCACGCGCGCATGGGTCCGGCCGCGATAGCGCAGGGGCAGCAGCAAAAGTTCGAGATAGACCGGTGCGCCGGTCTTCGTCTCACCCGAGAGTCCGGCGACGGCGCCAGCCGTCTCGTCCATCACGGTCTGGACGAGACGGCGCATCTCGCCTTGCGATTCGACATCGGGCCACAGCGCGGTGAAGGCGCGGCCGCGCAGTTCGTTGCCGATGAGGGCGCAGAGCCGCGTCCCCGCCAGCCGGAAAACCGGGCCGATCGGTTCGTTTTCCAGCACGAAGGTATCGGCCAGCGCATGTCGCAGCGCGCCGGGTTCGATCTCGCCACGTTCGGGGGCGGCGCGGTCGCCGCGCAACGCGTCCCAATATTCGTGGACCAGTCGGGTGCTCGTATTCTTCATTGCGCGTCCAATGCTGCCTGTCGTCCCCCTCCGGCACGGCTTGCGTGCCGCGATGGGCCACAAGCGTCAGGAGGAAGGACAATCGGGTCCTCACGGGAATCGAGGACGCAGTCGGCATGCCGTCTTGCCATGCCGGGGGCGGGGCGGCCTGCGCAGGGGTCGGTTAAGGTTAATGAAAGCTTAGGATTGTGGATAACTCGTTAGAATGTATCATAAATTTTAACGGCTCCGCGGGGGCGGAGGGGAAGTGACCCCGGCGCAGGCTTTAACGGCCTGCACCGGTCGCAGCCTGGAGGAGGGAGAGCCGCGAGGCTCTCCCTTTTTTATGTCTCCGGGCGTTCGCGTTTACGTGCGCAGGCTTGCGTCGGCCTGCGCCATCGGCAAGGGTTGGCCTGCATGTCGGACACATCCTCCGGTCCTGGCGCCCCTCCCGGGCGCGAGCCGATCCTGAACCTTCCCGCCGTCATTATCTGGCTGGTGGCGCTGCTGGCGCTGATCCAGGCCGGGCGCGGCTTGCTGTCCGACTATAACGACTACTTGGTGATGTCCTGGTTCGCCTTCGTGCCGGCGCGATTGACCATCTGGTTCGCGCCCGACCGGCTGGAGGAGGTCCTGAGCGCGTTGGCGCTGTCGCTGCAGGGGCAGGATCTCGCCGACCGGCTCGGCCTCGCCCGGCTGCTTCTGGCCGATGGCGGCCCAAAGCTCTGGACGCTGCTCAGCTACGGCCTGTTGCACGGCTCCTGGGTGCATCTGATCTCGAACGTCGTCTGGCTCGCAGCTTTCGGCAGCCCGGTCGCGCGCCGACTCGGTACAGGACGCTTCCTCAATCTGATGGGCCTGTCGACCATCGGCGGCGCGCTGCTGCACTGGTGGTCGCGCGATCTCGACGTGCTGCCGCTGGTGGGCGCCTCGGCTGGAGTCGCCGGCGCCACCGCGGCGGCCGCGCGCTTCGTCTTCGCCCCTGGCCTGCGCTTTGGGGCGCTCGGAGATGACGCGGTCGTCAAGGCAATCCCCGCCGAGCGCATCGGCCAGATCTGGCGCAATTCGCGGGCGCTCCTGTTCATCGGAATCTGGTTCGTCACCAACATCCTGTTCGGTTCCGGGCTCGTGCCGATCTTCGGCGAGGAGACCAGCATCGCCTGGGAGGCCCATATCGGCGGCTTCCTCGTCGGCCTGCTGCTGTTTCCGCTTCTGGACAAAGGCGCGGTCAAAACCTAACGCGGCTAGGGCTTTGGTTCTGCATCGGCTTGTTCCGAAAACCGGTTCCCACTTTTCGGGCCGATGCTCTCATCTAAAAAGTCAGAGCAGGATCGATAGCGAAAAACCGGTTTCCACTTTTCGCATCCTGCTCGATGGCCAAAGGAGCCTTGCCTGCGCCCCGGTCTTCCCTCACACTTACGTCATTGCGAAGGACTTGGAACTGCCTCCTTGGCGAGTCGATCCGTCAGCGGCCGGACTCCAGTCCCGCTGAACGCGTGCCGGTCAACGGCGCCACCTGAAAAAGGAGGATCGTTTCTATGAACGTCGCTCAACTTCTCGGTGACAAGGGCCATGATGTGATCTCGGTGCAACCGCACCGCACATTGGCCGAAGCCGTGCGTACCCTCAGCGAAAAGCGCATCGGCGCGGTGGTGGTGACGGGCGCGGACGGCGCACTCGTCGGCATCCTGTCGGAGCGTGACATCATCCGCGCGCTCGGCGCGAACGGTGCGGCGGCACTGGAGATGCCGGTCTCGCGGGCGATGACCGCCAAGGTCGTGACCTGCCGGCCGCAGACCAGCATGGACGAACTGATGGAGATGATGACGTCGGGCCGGTTCCGGCATGTCCCGATCGTCGAGAACGGCAAGATCGCCGGCATCGTCTCGATCGGCGACGTCGTGAAGCACCGCGTCGCCGAGATCGAGGCGGAGAGCCGCGCGATGCGCGATTATATTGCGATGGCCTGAAGCTAGGGGCGCAACCAGCTTAGTCGACGCTGGCCGTGCGGCTGCCGACCATGGCCTCGATCTCGTCCAGGACGCGCTGGGTGGCCTGGCGGCCGAGTTCGAAGGCCTCGTCGGCGCGGTGGAAATCGAATAGGCCGATGCGGCCGAGCTTTGGGCCGATCATCACATCGGGCGGGTCGCCGGCGAGACGCGAGCGCGAGATCCGGTCCTGCGTGATGTTGAAGGCGTCGATCATGACGCCGGCGAGCCCAGGCCGATCGCTGCTGGGGCGGCCGACCATGCCGCGCACACGCTTGGCCGCACCGGTGATGCCGCCGAACCAGCGCGATGTCGGCGGCGTATCGAGTTCGGGCTCGGGATCGGGTTCGGCCGCGTGGCTCTGGATGGTGGTGCCGCGTCCGGTGAGATCGCTGTTGAGATTGACGCAGATGACGACGTCGGCGCCCATCGCGCGCGCGGCCGTAACCGGCACCGGGTTGACCAGCGCGCCGTCCATCAGCCAGCGCCCGCTGAGCTTCACGGGGTCGAAGACGCCGGGCAGGGCATAGGAGGCACGCAGCGCCTCGACCAGCGGGCCATGCGTCAGCCAGATCTCGTGGCCAGAGCCGAGTTCGGTGGCAATCGCCACGAAACGCACCGGCAGCGCCTCGATGCGGGTGTCGGTGAGGTCGCGCTCCAGGAGCCGCTTGAGCCGCCCGCCGGCGATGAGCCCGGCCCCGCCGATATGAAAATCCATCAGCCCGACGACACGACGCTTGGTCAGGCTGATCGCGAAGTCCGACAGCTCCGTGAGCTTGCCGGCGGCGAAGCAGCCGCCAACGACGGCGCCGATCGAGGTTCCCGCGATCACGTCGGGGCGATAGCCGGCCTCCGTCAGCGCCTGAATCACGCCGATATGGGCCCAGCCGCGCGCCGCTCCGCCACCGAGCGCAAGCCCGATCCGAGGCCTGCCGCGTCGTGGCGGCGCCGCGATGGTCATGTCGTTCATCGTGGCTCCACCTCCGCCTAGCCCAAAGGCATGCTTGGCGATGTCATCCCACAACATGGACCCGATCCCCCGCGGGAGGAACAGAGTCGCAGGCGAGGATGAGGGAATCATGAATAGGGCCGGCTGACCCTTGCGGATATCTGCGGCTTTTGTCGAAAACATGAAGGCTTGGTGAAAGGATCACCACCGCCGCGGCTCATCCTGCTCTCACTCCTGGATGAGAGACGGTTTCAGGCGAATGCAAGCGGCCGGAAGCCGGTGCCCCGCTGTACGTCGCGGCCCAGTGGCTGGCGCCGGTAGAAGCAGGAATGCCGCCCGGTATGGCAGCAGCCGCCATCGCCGGCGACGTTGACCTTGAGCCAGACCGCGTCCTGGTCGCAATCGACCCGCATTTCGACGATCGTCTGAATCTGCCCTGAAGTCGCGCCCTTATGCCAGAGCTCCTTGCGCGAGCGCGACCAATACCAAGCCTCGCCGGTTTCGATGCTGCGCTGCAAGGCCTCGGCGTTCATATGCGCGACCATCAGCAATTCGCCCGTCACCGCGTCGGTCGTGACGCAGGTGACGAGGCCGTTCGCGTCGAAGCGGGGGCTGAGCGCGTCGCCCTCCTCGAGGGCTTGTTTGTCCGTGGCGACCGGGAAGAGGCTCATGGGGGCTCCGGAAGGGCAAAGGGCGCGTCGACTTGACGCGCCCTTGTAGGGATGCAGGCAAGCGCTGCCAATCTGCCTTCTGCCCGGCCTATAGACCAGGCGACTTGACCATGGTGAAGAAGCGGACCTGTTCGGCGGGATCCTTGAAGACGCCGGTATATTGCGTCGTCATGGTCGAGGAGCCCTGCTTCTGCACGCCGCGCATCGACATGCACATATGCTCGGCCTCGATCAGCACGGCGACGCCGCGGGGCTTCAGCACCTTGTCGATGACCTGAGCGATCTGCGCTGTCATCGTCTCCTGCGTCTGCAGGCGGCGCGCATAGACGTCGACGATGCGGGCGAGCTTGGACAGGCCGACCACGCCCTTGGACGGGTAGTAGCCGATATGCGCCTTGCCGACGAAGGGCACCATGTGGTGCTCGCAATGCGAATAAAACGGGATGTCGCGCACCAGGACCATGTCCTTGTAGCCCTCGACCTCCTCAAAGACGCGTTCGAGAACCTCGTGCGCGTCCTCGTGATAGCCCTTGTAGAATTCCCGATAGGCCTTGGTGACGCGGCGCGGCGTGTCCGTGAGGCCTTCGCGCGAGGGATCGTCACCGGCCCAGAGGATCAGCGTGCGCACCGCTTCCTCGGCCTGTTCCTGCGTCGGCTTCTTGATCAGAAACTTGTCTGCAGAGGGGCTGAGCACCCGCTCGACGGACAAGGACTTAACCACAGGGTTCATGTGGTGCCTCCCGTTTACGATGACATGTCCCGCGGCTGGGCCGGCCAAAGACCGGAGCACGGGGCTGCGACAAGTTCCACTCCTGTGGCAGGATGCGCTTGCACGCTCTCCCGCCCGCTGATGATCCACCCTATATTGGGTGGATGCACCGGTCACTCCAGACCCCGGTGGAGACCGAGATATGCTGAGCGACGTCTATAACAAGCGGATCCTCGAACTTGCAGGCAATATTCCGCTGCTGGAAAGGCTGCCGGCTCCCGATGCCACCGCCAGGGCGCATTCCAAGCTATGCGGCTCGACGGTGACAGTCGATGTCAGCATGGAGGGCGATGTCGTCACTGCCTTCGGGCATGAGGTGAAGGCCTGCGCGCTCGGACAGGCCTCGTCCTCGATCATGGCGCGTCATGTCGTGGGTTCCACGGCCGACGAACTGCGCCGCGTTCGCGAGCAGGCGCGGGCCATCCTGAAGGAGAATGCCGAGCCGCCGAGCGGGAAATGGAGCGATCTGTCCGTGCTCGTGCCGGTGCGTGACTACAAGGCGCGCCATGCCTCGACCATGCTGACCTTCGACGCGGTGGTGGACGCGATCGGCCAGATCGAAGCGCGGCGGCAGCAGGCGGCCGAATAGGCTTTCATTTCCGACGCGTTGTCTTCAAGCGAACCGGTGCGCACTTTGCTTGAAGGCGCTTCAGCTCAGGCCAAACGCCTTCCTGATTTCGGGGCGCGTCTCGTCGAAGCGGGTGCGGAAGGCACGCTCCGCCAGGAGCGCCTTGGCGATAGCGCGCCCGGCCTTGTCGCCGGCGGTGAGATCGGAGGGATAATGGAAGCCGCAGACGAGCCGGCTCTCGTCATAGCTCTTGACCCGCTCCTCGAATTTTGCGGCGAGCTCGGGCACGGCCTCGGACAGCAATTCGGCATAGAGCGCGGCGGTGGCGGCATGGCCGGACGGGAAGGAGGTGCCTTCGGGACGGCCGCCGGGGCAGGGCTTGATCCTGACCTTGTTCCAGACCGTGAAGGGCCTTTGCCGGCTGGTCAGGCGGCGGACGCTGAGCAGCACGATGCTGGCCTCGACCTGCGCCTCCTTGAACAGGAGCCGCATCTCGCGATGCGTAGCGTCGACATAGCTCTGGTCGATGCCGTCGAGGAAGCGGTTGAGGGTCTGGTACTGATCGGCGATCGCGGCCTTCTCGCGCTCGGGCGTCCGGGTCGAGGAGATTTGCAATACGCGGTCGAACTCGGCCTTGTTTTCGGGCGAATTCTGGGCCGGCGGCAGGCCGATGATCTTGGCGACGTCGATCTTTCCCGGATCGAGCCAGATCAGATAGGCACGCTGTTGGGCGGTGGCGGGCATGGCGAAGCCGAGCCCCAGGGACAGGCCGAGGCCGGCGATGGCGTAACGAAAGCGCTGAGCGTGATTCATGTGTCGTCGTTTTGAGAAAAGCGGACCAAGTGACGGACTACCGGAAACAGCCGACGGAGCCAAATTCGCACGAGCCTGCTGAACAAAGGCTTTCAGCCGGCCGGTCGTCAGCCGCCCGGATAGTCGCGCGCCTGCCGCGCCGCGCCGCGCATGGGCTGATCCGGGGTTACCAGCTCAGCCTGTCGCTGCTGGTCGGGCGGCATTGCCGACACTGGCCAAGCTGCTCGGCTTATACCGACGAGGCGATCCAGCGCCACGGGCTGTGGCGCGGCGGCTGGGTCGGCTTTGCCCGGATCTGCCGCTGCAATCCTTACGGTACCAGCGGCATCGATCTCGTCTGCGAGGAATTGCCGCCGGACGCGACCTGGTACCGGCCCTGGCGCTATGGCCGCTGGCGCGGCGTCAACGATCCGGGGCCTTGAGCGGAGCGGCGGCGGGAGCCATCTCGCCGGCGGCGCGACTTGGAACCACCTTCTCTTCGAGCCAGCGCCGCACCTGCAGCAGCGCATCGCAATTGCGCCGGACATAGGTCTGCCGATCGAGATATTCCTGAACCGGCTTCGACAGCCACCAGCTCATCGAGACCTGCTTGAGTGCTGATGTGGCTCCGCTCACATCCTTGGTCGTGCGCTCGAAGCACTCATGCTTGAGCGAGCTCTGCGAGTTGGAGAGGAAGCCGCTCACGCCGTCTACCTTCGGCATCGCGTCCTTGGCGTCTTGCTTCGGTTCGCCATAGACGAGGAAATCGACGAAATTCTCGAGGCCGACCGAGGCGCGCAGCGTTGCAAGCGCATAGGCGCCTCTCGCCTCGCGGGTGGCGAGCACGGTGTCGAATGGTGTGGCGAGGAGCGCCAACCATGAATCCTTGCGCAGCAAGGGATGCTTGTCGCGTTCCGGATCGACGATCTGGTCGACCGGCTCGTTGGCGATGTGAAGTACGACAGGGGTGAGACCGGCATTGCGCAGCGCGATCGCGATTTCATTAGTGGTCGTCGCGCCGTCATTCTCGAAATAGCCGCCGTCGACGATGCGCAGGCCCGTCCGGCAATCCGGCGAGAGGTGCCCGGCGGGAGAGACGATCGGGAAGCGTGCGCTGAGCAGGGCCGCGCTCGCAACAGTCAGATCGCGCCCATCGAAACGTGCGACGGCGCAGGCCGCGGCTGGGTCGGCGGGCCGCAATCCGAGGAAGCGATCGGCCTCGAAAGCGTCGACGAAGAGGCGAGCGGTGCCGAAATCCCCGTTGAGCTGGCTGGCGAGAACACGCTTGCCGCTGTCCTGCGAGGTGGCGTTGAGCAGCAGGAGCGGCAGCCAGGACTTGCCGTTCCGTTTGGTTCGGCCGAGTTCGCTGAACGGGCCACCGAGCCCCGCTTTCGCTCCGGCGGTCCCCTGCGGATTGTTCAGGGCCGTCCGGTAGGCGTCGATCCAAGTTTGCTCGAGGATCGCGGCGCGGTCGAGAAAATAGCCGCGCGGCCACAGCCGACCGATCAGCGGTTCCAGCGCCAGGAAGGGCTCGCTCGTCACCAGCGCAAGGACGGTCTTGGACAGGAAGTCGCCGCTCGCCAGCGTCTGCAGGCAGTCGCGCCAGCTCTCGGGGTTGGGCGTCTTGAAATACTGGTCCGGCTCCTTGACGCGGCAGGGTGGGGCGGGGCGTTGCTGTGGGCCGGTGATCGCGTCGTTCATCGCTGCCAGCGTCTGCACGGCGCCGAGCGAGCCGCCCGACACGCCCGAGATCGCGAAGACGCGCTGGCCGAGAAGCGGCGTGGGCGCGCCCGGCTGCTCGCAGTCGCGTCCGGGTTCGAGGCAAGGGTTGTCGAGGAGTTCGCCGAGCACGGTGGCGCCGAAGAATGCGGCGCGCGAGGCCCCGCCGGCGATCGTCACCAGGATCGGGCGCGGGCAGGCATCCGGGCCGCGGCAGTTGGCACCTTTCCAGGCCGCGATCGCGGTATCGAAGCCCATTCCGGCACGCGGCTCGTCTTCGGCGCGCATCACGCGGTTCGAATGGCCCCAGTGGCTTGCCGCGAAGAGCCACAGCCCGAGGATCAGCAGCGTGAAGGGGAAGCGCGTTCGCTGGCTGAGCGTACCGATCTTGGAGAACAGCGGAATCCAGGCGCCGAGCAGGATGGGGACGAGATAGACGCCGGAAAAGGCCTCCACGACACGGCCACCCCAGATCGCCGAGAGCATGAGGAGGAGGAGGCCCAATCCGAGCCAGGCATTGGCATGCAGACGGACTGCTCGCCGTTCCAAGGCGTCGCCGGGCGGGTGCCCGGCGACGCGGAAGCCCGGATGCATCTCGCCCTGCCGGATCTCGCTGAGATTGCGCAGCCACAGAAGGGCGTGCATGGCGATGCCGCAGGTCAGCGCCAGATAGAAACCGAGCGAGCCGCTGCGAATGATCGCGGCCGATTTGGAGAGCGAGCCGCTCGTGGCGCTCGGCAGGTCGGCCAAGGCGAGGTGATAGCCCCAGGCGACGAGCCCGAAGGTGGACAGGGCGAGAAGATAGGGCAGGGCGATGACGATCCAGCGGAAGCGCCGCTCATAGATCTCCATGTCGAGTGCGGTGAGCTTGCGCGCCGGGCCGATCAACCAGGCGTCGCTGCCAAGCAGATCCTCGGCCGAGGCCTGCACCATCGCACTCCAGGCCAGGACATGGACGACGAAATAGACCAACCAGCGCAGGAACATCTCGAAGTTGCGGGAATAATCCGCGCCTTCGGCGATGGCCGAGCCGCTGAAGACGAGGAACAGATCCCGCGCTTGCGGCACCCGCGTCAGCAGCAGAAACCCGAGCACGACGCCGATCACGGACACCCGGCAGGCATAGATGACACGCAGCAGATCGCCGACCCAGGTGAAGGGGAAGGGGCCGACATTGCGAAGGATCGGGGCTTGAGGCTCGGCCATGATGAAGACCATGATCGCGGCAGGCGAATGACGCTAAGTTAACATCTGCAGGGTTGCAAGGGCGGTTGCAAGAGAGGCTAGCCAAGGGCGCGTCGCGTGCATTGCGGACGCCCAGCGCATTGTATAGGCAGGCGGCGCGATGGTCCGACATGGAACGGCGTCGCGCGGCCGCCCTTTCCGGCGGATCGCAGCCCATCTTCGCTTACGGGGTTCGTATCCCCGAGTGAGCAGGAGTCCGATCGATGACGATTTCCCTGACATTTCCCGATGGCGCCAAGCGCGAATTCCCCTCCGGCATCACCGGAAAGGCGATCGCCGGCGGCATTTCCCCCTCCCTGCTGAAGCGCACCGTCGCGATGGCGCTCGATGGCGTGGTCGTCGATCTCGGCGACCCGATCGAGAAGGACTCGAAGATCGAGTTCTTGACCCGCGAGGATCCGCGCGCGCTCGAGCTCATCCGCCATGACTGCGCCCACGTCCTGGCGGAGGCCGTGCAGGCGCTCTACCCCGGCACGCAGGTTACGATCGGCCCGGTGATCGAGGGTGGCTTCTTCTACGATTTCGCCCGCAACGAGCCCTTCACGCCGGAGGATTTCGAGCCGATCGAGAAGAAGATGCGCGAGATCATCGCGCGCGACGCGCCCTTCACCAAGGACGAGTGGAGCCGCGACAAGGCCAAGGCCTTCTTCAAGGAGAAGGGCGAGGCCTACAAGGTCGAGCTGGTCGACGCGATTCCGGCCGACCAGACGCTGAAGATGTATGCGCAAGGCGACTGGATCGACCTCTGCCGCGGCCCGCACATGACCTCTGTCGGCAAGGTCGGCAATGCCTTCAAGCTGATGAAGGTGGCCGGCGCCTATTGGCGCGGCGACAGCAACAACGCCATGCTGACGCGCATCTACGGCACCGCCTTCGCCAAGCAGGAGGAGCTCGACGCCCATCTCAAGCAGATCGAGGAGGCGGAGAAGCGCGACCACCGCAAGCTCGGCCGCGAGATGAACCTGTTCCACTTCCAGGAGGAGGGGCCGGGCGTCGTGTTCTGGCACTCCAAGGGCTGGCGGCTGTTCCAGGAAATCCTGACCTATATGCGCCGGCGGCTTGCTGCCGACTATGAAGAGGTCAACGCGCCGCAGATCCTCGACAAGTCGCTCTGGGAGACGTCTGGCCACTGGGGCTGGTACCAGGACAACATGTTCGCGGTGAAATCGGCGAGCGCGTTCGAGAACCCCAACGACCCGACGCGCGACCAGAAGGTCTTCGCGCTGAAGCCGATGAACTGCCCTGGCCATGTCCAGATCTTCAAGCATGGGCTGAAGAGCTATCGCGACCTGCCGATCCGGCTTGCCGAATTCGGGGCGGTGCATCGCTATGAGCCGTCGGGCGCCTTGCATGGGCTGATGCGCGTGCGCGGCTTCACCCAGGACGACGCGCATATCTTCTGCGCGGAAGATCATCTCGCGGCGGAGTGCCTGAAGATCAACGAGCTGATCCTCTCGGTCTATGCCGATTTCGGTTTTACCGACGATCTCGTCATCAAGCTCTCGACACGGCCGGACAAGCGCGTCGGGACGGATGCGATGTGGGACCATGCCGAGGACGTGATGAACCGCGTCTTGGTGGAGATCGCGGCGCAGTCCGGTAACCGGATCAAGACCGAGATCAATCCGGGCGAGGGCGCCTTCTACGGGCCGAAATTCGAGTATGTCCTGCGTGACGCCATCGGCCGTGACTGGCAATGCGGCACCACGCAGGTCGACTTCAACCTGCCGGAGCGCTTCGGGGCCTTCTATATCGGCTCGGATGGCGAGAAGAAGACGCCGAGCATGGTCCACCGCGCCATTTGCGGCTCGCTGGAGCGCTTCGCCGGTATCCTGATCGAGCATCATGCCGGGCATTTCCCGCTCTGGCTCGCGCCCGAGCAGATCCTGGTCTGCCCGATCACCTCGGAGGCCGACGCCTATGCCGAGCAGGTCACGATCGCCTGCATGAATGCGGGCCTCAGGGCGCGCGCTGATCTTCGCAACGAGAAGATCAGCTACAAGGTGCGCGAGCATTCGCTGGCCAAGGTCCCGGTGATCCTGGCCGTCGGCAAGCGCGAGGCGGAGGAGAGGACGGTGACGATCCGCCGACTCGGCAGCCAAGCGCAAAACGTGATGACGCTCGACGCGATGCTGGAGGCGCTGAGCGACGAGGCGATGCCGCCGGACCTGAAGCGGCTCAAGGCTCAGAGGGCGGCTATGGCCTGAGTGGCCTCCTTCGTCATTGCGAGGAGCGTAGCGAAGAAGCAATCCAGAGGAACGTAGAGTTCGCCGCTTCTGGATTGCTTCGTTTCGCTCGCAATGACGGGATGAAACGACAGCCCCTCTCGCCAAAAGCCTCCCCCACATGCCAGATTGCCGGCATGTTGACTGGCTCCTACCGTAAGCGACTCGATGCCGACCTGATCCGCTGGGTCGGGGAGGGACTTCTCCCCGCCGAGAGCGCGGCCTCCATCCGCCAATCGCTCGCCCGCGAGGGCGGCTTCAAGCTGCCGGCCTTGCTTGGCATGTTCGGCGGCCTCCTGATCGCTTCCAGCGTCGTGGCTTTTGTGGCGGCGAACTGGGAGGAGATGCCCCGGCTGGTGAAGCTCGGCATGATCCTGGTTGGTCTTGCGGCTGCGCTCGGCATCGGGGCAAGGCTGCAGGCTCGCGGCTCGGCGCTGGGCGCCGATGCGGCCTCGACCTGCGGCACGCTGATCTTCGGCGCCGGCATCGCGCTCATCGGCCAGATGTACCATCTCCCGGCCGATTGGCCCGCCGGTGCGTCCCTGGTCGCGATCGGAGCGCTGCTCGTCGCGCTGCTGCTGCGCTCCAACGGCGCGCTCATCATCGCCTTCGTCGCGATGGCGGCGTGGAGCACGGGACGTTGGGAGGAGAGCCGCGGGGCGCTGCATCTGCCCTTCTTCGTGCTTTATCTGCCGGCGCTCTGGCTTGCGCATGGCCGCACGAACCGCTTGGTCCACCATGCCGCCGTGCTGGCGCTGGCGCTGTGGCTCGCGCTGCTGCCGGGCGACTGGCTCTATGGCCGCTTCGACTATGGCCTGCTCGCCTACGCGCTTGGCTTCGCGGCCGTCTATGTCGTGCTCGGCGCAGTCGCGCTCGATCGCGGCGGGCCGGCGCTGCTGACCTGCTGCCTGCCCTGGGGGCTGCTTGCCTTGATGGCCGTGCTCAGCGTCGAGCTGATCCGCATTCTCGACGCCTCGGAATCGCGCGCCGGCAGCGCAGTTTGGTTGAACTATCTCGCCTATGGCCTTGCCGTTCCGGCGATCGCGGCGCTTCTGGCGCTGGCGCGCGAAAGGCGCTTTGCCCTGCCGCTGGCAATCGCGCTGCTGACCGCGCTGATCGTGCCGCTGGTGTTCTGGAGCGGGCATGTCGTCGGGCTGCCGGGCAAGGCCGTCGTCGCCGGCCTGATCCTCATCGCCGCGATCGGCTTCGTGGTCGCCGGCGTCTCGGGCGGGGTCCGACGGATCATGCTGGCAGGCTCGGCCCTGTTTGGCCTCGCCATCCTGATCCTGCTTGGCCAGACCATCGGCACGCTGCTCGACCAGTCCGTGTTCTTCCTGGTGGCGGGCGCCCTGCTGCTCGCCCTGGCGGGCGGTGCGCGCAAGCTGTTTGCGCGGCTGAGCCCCCCGGCGGAGGCGCGCTGATGCGTATCGCAAGCGCCGACCGCCTCGTCGACCGCGTGCCGCTGCTCTGGCGCGCGCTTCTGGCCATTCTCGCCTTGTGCGGCGTGCTGCTCGCGCTCGTCGAGAGCAGGGCCGGCATCTTGCGCTCGGGAACCGAGGTTAGGCTGCGGACGGTGCCGGTCGATCCGCGCGACCTGTTCCGGGGCGACTATGTCGTGCTCGGCTATGAGATCAGCACGCTCGACCCGGCAAAACTTGGCGGCGAGAGCGACTTCCAGCGCGGCGAGACCGTCCATGTCCGGCTCGCGCCGGGGCCGGATGGTTTTGCGCGCGCCGTCGCCCTCTCCAGGAGCCGGCCGGCGGGCACGGCAACGGAGCCGGTGATCACGGGGCACGTCGTCGGCATCAACGCCTGCGGCACCAATGAGAGTGGCGCCATGGACTGCTCGCAGGAGCGGCGCAGTTTGCGTGTGGCCTATGGGCTCGAAAGCTATTTCGTGCCGCAAGGCGCTGGCCGCGCGATCGAGCTCACAGAGCGCCGGCGCATCGAGGTCGTGGCAGCGGTGTCGCCCTCCGGCGAAGCCGCGATCAAGCGCCTGCTGATCGACGGCAAGCTCGTTCACGCCGAACCGCCCTACTGAGCCAGCCGCCGCGCCCGGCCCCGCGGCGAGCCTCGTATATCCCCAATTCGAAATCGGCCACACCGCTGACACGCGGATGTGATCGCATATCTGCTGACTGGGTGATGGCTTCGCCTTAATATGAACACCAGATGAACGGCATGAGCAAGGAACGTTCATGTTGCGGTGGGGGAGCCAACCCCCGCCGTGGATTGCTTGGAGGAGCATCCCGTGTCGCAAGCGTTGGCTTTCGGGCGCTTTCTGGCTTTTGGGCGGCACGCTGCGGCGGCGCGTCCCCAGCCCGGCCGTGATGCGCGCATCGACATCATCCGCGGCCTGGCGCTGCTGGTCATCTTCATCAACCACATGCCCGGCAATGTTCTCGCGGGCTACACGCCGCATAATTTCGGCTTCTCGGACGCAGCCGACGCCTTCGTGCTGCTGGCAGGCGTCTCGGCGGCCCTGGCCTATGGCTCATTGATCGACCGGCATGGGCTGGCATTCGGCATCCGCAGGATCGCCTTGCGGCTGCGGACGCTCTACATCGCCCATATCGCGGTTTTCCTGATCGTCTGCGGCGTCGTCGCTGCGGCAGTCACGCGCACGCAAAACCCGCTCTATATCGAGACGATCAACATTCAGCCCTTCTTCAGCGACACGCCGACAGCCTTGCTCCACGCGCTGACGCTGCAATACCAGCCGAACTATCTCGATATCCTGCCGCTCTACGTCGCGCTGCTGGCATTGTTCCCGCTGATCCATCTTGGCGTCCGCCTCAGCCCGGCCCTGACGCTCATCCTCTCGGCGGCGCTCTGGCAGGGCGCGGTTTTCCTCGAGCTGAACCTGCCCAATACGGGCTCGGCCGGCTGGTTCTTCAATCCCTTCGCCTGGCAGTTCCTCTTCACCATGGGCGTGGTGATCGGCCGGAGCCGGCAGCTCGGCGTTGTCGCTCCACGTCTGAGGCCGCTCGATATCGCGGCGGCGGGCTATCTCGCCTTTGCCGTGATCGTCAAAACCGCTTCGGGCAACCCATTCGGCATCGCCGCGATGAATGACTGGATCGACACCGTGCAGCTGGGGATGGACAAGACCAATCTCGGCTGGGAGCGGGTGCTCCATGTCGCGGCGCTGGCCTGGCTGGTGGTCCGCTTCGTGCCGGCTGGCTCGGCTGTACTGAAGTCATCCGGCGCGCGCCTTCTTGCAGGGATCGGCCGGCATTCGCTCGAGGTTTTCTGCGCCGGCATCGTGCTCGCGATCATCGGCCAGGTCATCCTGGCGGAAACCGCCTTCGCTTTGGGCGTTCAGTTGCTCGTTTGCGCCATCGGCGTTACGATATTGATCGGGTTAGGGGTTTTCCTCTCTTGGCATCATTCGGCATCGTCTCGCAATGCGCCCGCGAAACCGGCCCTCACGCTCGGCGCGTCGGGGCCGCAACGCTGATATCGTTGCTGTTTGCCGGTCCAGTCCTTGCCGGGCCGATGCCGGCAGGTACGATCACCGATTTACGCTGTCGCCACGGCGCGGCGCAGCAGTCTTTCCTGCCGGAGCTGCCGGCGGCCAGGAAGGTGCTGCAGGAGACCGGCTCGGTGACGGTCGTCGCACTCGGCTCGTCGGCGACGGCGGGTTCCGGCGCCAGTGCCACCGACAAGAGCTATCCCGCGGTGCTGGAAGCGGAGCTGAAGCGGCGCCTTCCCAATGCCGAGGTCAAGGTCATCAACAAGGGTGTCGGCGGCCAGTCGGCCTACGACATGCTGTTGCGCATGGATGCCGACGTGATCGAGGAGAAACCCTCGATCGTCATCTGGCAGACGGTGGTCAACGACGTGGTCCGCGATGTCGGCGAGGAGAAGCTCGCCAAGATCCTGCGCAAGGGCATCAGGAAGGTCCACGAGGCCGGCATCGACATGGTCGTGATGGACCTGCAATGGCTACCGCGCGAGGATCGCTATCCGAAATATGAGGACTACCGCGCCGTCCTGGCCAAGACCGCGCAGGAGCACGCGGTCTCGATCTTCCCGCGCTATGCAATGATGCGGAATTGGGCGAGGTCGAAGCAGTTCTCCGCGGAGGAGCTGGTCGGCATGGATGGCCTGCACATGGTCGATTCCAGCTATCGTTGCCTGGCGATCCGCATGGCCGACGGCCTTGTCAGCGGATTGACCGGGGAGAAGTCGGACTTTCCAGACAAGTCCCGCCCGACCAATTGAGATTGGCTCGACCTCAGAGCATTGCGCGGAAAAACGTGATCTTAGCGCGATAGCACTTCGATATCGCGGTCGAGGCCCGTCTCCACCTTGAAATCGCGCGAATGGACCTGGCCTTCCTGCCTGGCGATCAGCACATAGTCGCCTTCCGCCAGGACGACTTGCGGAAAGGCGCCGATCGCCTCGCGGATGACGTCGCCGCCGGGCGTCAGCACGCTGAAGGCGGTGCCGGCAAAAGCCTCGCCGCCGGGCGATGCGACCAGCTTCAGCGTCACCCGTGCGGCGCGGTGGTGCAAGGTGGCGTCCGTGACCTTGCCCGACTCGACCTTCACATCGGCGCGCTGGATCGCGTTCGAATCGCCATAGGTCGAAACGACGTGATAGGTGCCCTCCGGCAAGCGGATCAGCTCGCCGGCCTTGGCGTTGGAGACGACGAGACGCCCTTCCGAATTGCCCTGGAGCGGGACGAAGACCGAGAAGTTGAGCTGGTTCGCGGCAATCGGATTGTCGCCAATCGAGCCCGCCAGCGACAATCCGCCGGCACTGATCGAGATCTGGTCGCGCAGGCCCTGGGGCCCGAGCGTGATGCGCTTGGTGCCGCTGGCGAAGCCATAGGCGGCGTGCAGCAGATAGGTGCCGGGGTCGAGCATGAAAACGGGCTGGGCCTCGTTCGAACGTGCGACGATGCGCGGCGGCGAACCGTCGGCCGTCTCGCTCAGGACGCGCCAGACCAGGCCGGAGCGGATCGGCTTACGGTCGCCAGAGAACTGTGCACCGAGCGTCAGCGAAGCGGGGGCGGTGGCGACGCCGACACCGGTATCGCCTGGTGCGAACGGAGCGATCTGCGGCGATTGCGCGAATACAGGATTCGCGGACAAGGCCAGCGTCAGAGCGAGCACGCGCCCGGCCAGCCGCGCGCCTGTCTGGAACCCCTCGAATTGAAACATGCTCATGGCCCTCGGCATCCCTGCATGCGTGTCAGAGCAGGTTTGCTTGTCCTCATCATGGCGAACCACTAGTTCAGGAGACCTTGCGCTGCCGGCTCTCCGTTCCGGCGGCCTCAACTCGCGCCTGGATGCTTCATGACCGATACGCTCGCCCTGCTCAAGCTGCGCCGCTCGGTGCCACCGCAATTCCTGACCGCGCCCGGGCCCGACGAGAGCCAGCTTGGCGATATCCTGACCATCGGTGCGCGCGTGCCCGACCATGGCAAACTCGCGCCGTGGCGCTTCATCGTCTTTTCCGGCACGGGACGCGACAAGGCGGCCGAGATCGTGGCGGAGGCCTTCAAGGCGAAGCATCCGGAGGCCGATGGCGAGAAGGTCGCCTTCGAGCGCAACCGCCTGCTGCAAGCGCCGGTGATCGTCGCCGTCGTCTCCACCGCCAAGCCGCATGTGAAGATCCCGGAATGGGAGCAGGAACTCTCGGCCGGCGCGGTCTGCATGAACATGCTGGTCGCCGCCCATGCGATGGGGTTCGGCTCATCCTGGCTGACCAACTGGTTCTCGTTCGATCGCACTGTGCTGACCGCGCTCGGGCTTGGCACTGACGAGCGCATCGCCGGCTTCATCCATATCGGCACGCCGACCGCAGCACCCGCCGATCGCGAGCGGCCGGTCCTTGCCGACATCGTCAGCCATTTTGGAGCATGACGCGTCATGATCTATTCGACCGCGTTGCAGGATCACGGGCTGCCGCATGATCCGTTCAAGGCGATCGTCACTCCGCGGCCGATCGGCTGGATCACGGCGCTGAACGCCAAGGGCGAGGTCAATCTCTCGCCCTACAGCTTCTTCAACGCGGTCTCGTCGCGACCGCACATCGTGATGTTCGGCTCCGAGGACAAGAAGGACGCCGTCTCCTTCATCGAGGAGACCGGCGAATTCACCTGCTCGCTCGTCACCAAGGCTTTGGCGCAGCAGATGAACCTGACCTCGGCTCCGTTGCCTGCGGGCCAGAGCGAATACACCCATGCCGGGTTGGAGATGGCCGCTTCCAAATTCGTCAAACCACCGCGCGTGGCGGGCAGCCCGGCGGCGCTGGAATGCAAGCTGCTTTCGGTGCAGCAGCTCATCGACCTCGATGGCAAGCTGGTCCCGCGCTGGATGGTGCTGGGGCAGGTCGTCGGCATCTTCATGGACGACGCCTATGTTCGCGGTGGCCGCTTCGACACTGCCGCAGCCAACCCGATCGCGCGCTGCGGCTACGCCGACTATGCTGAGGTCGACCACCTGTTCTCGATTATCCGCCCGTCTGGCGGCTAGAGCGCTGCGCAAAAAGCGGGTACCGGTTTTTCGCGTGAGTATTGCTCTAGACTGTTAGAAGCGATCACGTCGGGTTCGGACGGAATCATCTGAATCCGACGTGATCCAAGGAGGGGCCTTGCCGCAGCCGAGCGAACCGGACGACGACTGGAAAACCACGGTGAACCTGCTCGGGATCATCGTCATCCTGCTCGTGCTCGGCGCCGGGGTCTGGCTGGTCTTCGAGCTCGACCGGGCGCGCAAGGCGCAGGATTGCCTGTCCTCGACGATGCGGGCCTGCCGGCGCATCGAGACGCAGTGAACGGAAACGATCCCGGAATAAATTCAGTCATTGGAATCGCCTGTGGCGATTTATTCGATCAATTTGTCAGCGCGCGCCTTCAATCGCTGGGCTCTGACGAGGTGAGGTCGATCGAGCATTTCGCCGTCGAGCCCGATCACGCCGAGGCCGGGATTAGCGGCGAACAGCGCGATGATCGCCTCGGCCTTGGTGAGTTCGGCGGGGGCGGGCGAGAAGACCTCGTTGGCGGCGGCGACCTGCGCCGGGTGGATCGCCATCTTGCCGGTGAAACCGTCGCGCCGCGCCGCGATGCATTCGGCGCGGAAGCCGGCATCGTCGCGGAAATTGGTGAAGACGGTGTCGATCGCGTCGACCTGCGCGGCGGCGGCGGCGAAGAGGGTGAGCGAACGGGCGAGACGATAGGGATCGGCATAGGAGCCGTCGCTCAGGCGATTGGCTTCGGCCCCGAGATCGGCCGAGAGATCCTCCGCCCCCCAGGTCAGGCCGTCGAGGCGGTGGCTCGCGCCGGCATAGCTGCCCAGGCCGAAGATGCCCTTGCCGGTCTCGGTGGCGATCGGGATGATCTTGGTCGCGCCGTCGGGCAGGTCGTTCTCCGCCTCGCGCACAGCGATGCGGGCAGCAAGATGGCCGACATCGATGCCGCCCTCGGATTTGGGCAGCATGATCGCGTCGGGGGCGCCTTGCATTACGGCGTCGAGATCGGCCTGGGTCAGCCCGGTCGACAGCGCGTTGACCCGCACGATCAGGCGCGGGCGTCTGGGCAGGGCGTGGGCGGCCTTCAGGAAGGCCAGCGCGATCTCCCGCGCCTGCGGCTTGGCATCGAGCGCAACGGAATCCTCGAGGTCGAGGATCAGCGCGTCGGCGCCGCTCTCCAGGCCCTTCTGCTGCTTCTTCGGGCTGTCGCCAGGCACGAACAGGAGCGAGCGCATCAGCTCAGACCGCGATCGTGGCGGGCGCGGGCCGCCGGCGCATGAAGGCCTGGCGGCGGCATTGCGCGACCAGCGTGCCGTCCTGCTTGTAGGCCTTGTGCTGGAACTCGACGATGCCAGCATCGGGCCGCGAGCGCGACTCGCGCTTGGCCACGATCTCGGTGGTGCAGTTGATCGTGTCGCCCTCGAAGAGCGGGGCGGGGAAGGTCACGTCGGTCATGCCGAGATTGCCGATCGTGGTGCCGACCGTGGTGTCGTTGACCGAGATGCCGATCATCAGCCCGAGCGTGAAGAGCGAGTTCATCAGCGGCTTGCCCCATTCGGTCTCGGTCGCGCAGAAATGCGCATCGATATGAAGCGGTTGCGGGTTCAGCGTCATGTTGGAGAACAGCATGTTGTCCATCTGCGTCACTGTCCGCGTCAGGCCGTGCTCGATGACCGCGCCGACATGGAAGTCCTCGAAATAGATCCCGCCGCGCTTGTGACGTTTGACCTCGGTCATCGACGCTTCTCCACGAGCTCGAATCGCGCCGGTGAGCCGGCTCGGCGATTCCTCACTTTAACGGTTCGCTTACCATAATCGGTCCAGTCTCCACAGGCGCTCGGCGATATCGCGGGAGCGCCTTGGCGGCAGCCTCGCGCCCGAGACACTCAATGTTCCTGTTCACCACGCCGCAGACCAGCGAAGCCCCAGCCGCCAACCCGGTCGTGAACGCCATTCGCGAGGGCGCGCAGAAGACGGGCGCTGGCTTCGACTACCTCCTCAAGACGGCCCAGCGCGAATCGTCGCTGGAGCCCGACGCCAAGGCCAAGACCTCGAGCGCGACCGGGTTGTTCCAGTTCATCGAGCAGACCTGGCTGTCTATGGTCAAGCAGGAGGGGCCAAAACAGGGGCTCTCGGGCTATGCCAACGCGATCAGCGAAGGCAGCGACGGCCGCCTGACGGTGGCGGACCCCGCAGCGCGCGAAAAGATATTGCAGCTCCGCAACGACCCGCAGGTTGCCGCCGTGATGGCCGGCGCGTTGACGCAGAAGAACAGTGACCAGCTCGCTTCAGTGCTCGGCCGGCAGCCGCAGGCCGGGGAACTCTACATCGCCCATGTGCTCGGCGCACGTGGGGCGTCCGACCTGATCAAGGCCGCCGCCAGCGACCCGACACGCACCGCCGCCAAGGATTTTCCCGATGCCGCCGCGGCCAATCGCGGCCTGTTCTATGACAAGACTGGGCGGGCACGCTCGGTGCAGGAGGTTTATGGCGTGCTCTCGGCGAGCCATGCCAGCACGCAGCTGGCGGCCTCGACGGCTGCTGCCGCTGCTGCCTCCGGCACTGCGGCCGGGGCTGCGGGGCAGGGCGTCGACCAGCCCGTACCGATCGCGGCTGCGCTCGCGCCAGGGCGTGCCAAGGGACTGATCGGGCTGTTCTCGACCGAGGGTTCACGCGAGCCGGTCTCGAAAGCCGTCGCCAATCTCTGGACCACGCCCAGGATGGACGCTACGACACGCTTGGCTTCGCTCGATCCGGCCGATCGCTACTTCCCGCGCCAGACGCAGACGCAGAGCGATACCTCGTCTGCTCAAGCGGCCCCGGCACAGGCAACGACCAATGCGTCGACCGCGCCGATGCGGGCCGTCAATGCGCCCCTACCGCCGTCGCGGCCGGTCGAGCTGACGCAGCCTGCGGCGGCCGCCCAGGCCAAGCCCGTATCCAGGCAAAGGCGCGCGCCGCTCGACCTGTCCTCCTTCATGCTTCCGCGAGCGCGCTCGTGATCGTCCGTCGCTTCCTGCTCTGGGCCCGCACGGCGAATGCCGAGGCGCGGGCTTCCGGCGCCGCAGCACTGGCTGGCGCCTATCTGCGCTCAGGCATGGCCGACGAGGACCGGCGCGAGGCGGAGACGGCATTGATTTCGCTGGTCGACGATCCTTCGCCGCTGGTGCGGCGCGCCATCGCCGAAGAGATGGCGGCCTCGGCGCTGGCGCCGCGCACGCTGGTACTGTGCCTGATCGCCGAACAGAGCGATGTCGCGGCCCTGGTGCTAGCCCATTCGCCGGTGCTGACGGAGGCCGATCTGGTCGACGCCGCAGCGGTCGGCGACGACCTGGCCCAGCGCGCCATCGCGCTCAGACCCAATCTCGCAGCCTCCGTCGCTGCGGCTCTTGCGGAGGTCGGCGGAGATGAGGCGCTGGTGACGCTTGCCGGAAATCCGACTGCCGACATTCCCGATTTCTCGCTGGAACGCATGGTCGAGCGCGCTGGCGCCTGCGGGCCGTTGCGCGAGGCGCTGCTCGCCCGCGACGATCTGCCGGGGGGGCTCAGGCAGATGATCGCGACGATGGTGTCCGACACGTTGATGAGCTTCGTGACCGATTGCGGCTGGCTGACGCCGGAGCGCAGCGCGCGGCTCACCCGCGAAGCGACAGAGCGCGTTGCGGTTGCGCTCGCCGCGGGCGGCGAAGCCAGCGATGCGCCAGCGATCGTCGAGGTGCTGCGCGCCGATGGCAGATTGACGCCGGGCCTGATGCTGCGCTCGCTCCTGAGCGGCGAGCCGGCGCTGGCCGAGGCCGCTTTCGTCATGCTCTCGGAGTTGCCGCAGCAGCGTGTGGCGGCATTGCTGCGCGACCGGCGCGGCACGGGCCTCAAGGCGCTCTATCGCAAAGCCGGCTTACCGTGCGCGCTGCAGCCTGCCTTTACGGCAGCGATCACCGCACTGAACCTGCGCGGCTTCGATGCGGGCGGCAATGGGCGCGGTATTGATCGGGTGATCCTGCGTGAGGTGCTGATTGCCTGCGAGACGCTGGAGGGCCCTGACAACGACGCGCTGATGGGGCTGCTGCGGCGGATGGATTCCGAAGCGGCACGCGAGGAAGCCCGCGCCATGGCCGACTCGCTTGCCGACGATGCAGCGCTGGCGCTGTTCGTCGAGGCGGATCCGGCGCTGCTGATCGAACTCGAAATCGGCGATTTGCGCCACGCGGCGTGAGAGCTTGGTTTGTGCGGGCTCCCGAGCGAGCTTGTGAAGCCCTCTGCGCGTGCTGCGACCCTGCACCAGCCGGAGATATCCAGCTCTCGCTTTAGCGCGCTTTCTCCACGCGAACCGGTGTCCACTTCGCTCGAGAACGCTCTAAGCAGAACATTCCTTGGCACGCCAACGAATGTTCTGCTTAGGTCTTTGATTTGTCGCAGATTCTTTTCGGAAAACCGTGGGACACTTTTCCGGAATCTGCTTAGAAAGCGCGATAGGCCTCTGCCGGGTTCTCGCACCGCGCCGCGAACAGCCTGTCGCCGACGAAATCGACGAAGACCCGGACCTTTGGCGAAAGGTTGCGGTTCGAGGGCCAGATCAGGCTGAACTGGCCGGGACCGTCGATCCGGTCGTTGAGCAGGGTCCGCAACCTGCCGTTCGCCAGCGGCTCGCGTGCCAGAAAATCCGGCATGCAGCCGATGCCGAGGCCGGCGATGGTGGCGCCGCGCAGGGCCTCCATATTGTTGCAGGTCATGACCGTGCGCGCGCGCAGTTCCGGCTCTCCGGCAGGCAGGGTCAGCGGCCAGGGCTGGACCTTGCCGCTATTGGGATAGCGGAAGCGGATGCCGAGATGCCGGTCGAGATCGCGCGGGCATTCCGGTATGCCGTGGCGTTCCAGATAGGCCGGCGCGGCGCAGAGCAGCATCTGGAAGGGGCGTAAGCTGCGCGCCATCAGGCGCGAATCCGGCAGGACGCCGCTGCGGATCGCAACATCGACGCCCTCATCGATCAGGTCGACGATGCGGTCGTTGAAATCGAGATCGATCTCGATCTCGGGATAGCGCATTATGAACTCAGGCAGCACCGGCAGCAGCAGATGATAGCTGACGATCGGCGTGCTGACGCGCAGCCGACCGCGCGGCACCTCGATTGTGCGGGCGAGCATCGCGCGGGCGTCGTCGAGATCGTCGAGAATGCGCCGGCAGCGCTCGTGGAAGGCGCGCCCCTCCTCGGTCAGCCGCAGGCTGCGCGTCGAGCGCTGGAACAGCCGGATTGCGAGTTGCTGCTCAAGCTTGGTCACGGCCTTGCCGACCGCCGAGGCCGACAGCCCGAGCACGCGGCCCGCCGCGACGAAGCTGCCAAGATCGGCGGTGCGCACGAAGGCCATCAGACCCGTCAGCGAATCCATGCTCGGCCCTTTCGGAGCGTACGGTCATTCGAGCGTTCTGTTCCGCTTATATCGGATCAGATGGCCCATTGGCTGCCATTACCTCACGATTATCCTGTTTCGAACGGAAAGCGAGCCTCGGCCGCTGCAAGCCGGCCATCCCGCCGGATACCGAACAGGGCAATCATAGCCATGACGCAAACCACCCCGCGGCCGAACATGGCCCAACAAGCGCGCGTGCTTTTCTCCGTCTGCCTTGCCGCCGCGGCGATGCCGCTGACCTTCACCGGGCCGGCCGTGGCGCTCCCCGCCATCGGTCGGGCGCTCGGGGGCAGTCCGATCGCGCTCAACTGGGTCACCAATGCCTTCATGTTGACCTTCGGATCGAGCCTGATGGTGGCAGGCGCGCTCGCCGATGCCTATGGCCGCAAGCGCATCTTCCTCGTCGGCGTCGGCGCATTCGCCGTGCTCTCGATGGCGCTCGCCGTTGCGCCCGATATCCTCTGGTTCGATCTGGGGCGCGCAGCTCAGGGTGTGGCGGCGGCAGCCGCCTTTTCGAGCGGCATGGCGGCTCTTGCCCAGGAGTTCGACGGGCCGGCACGCATCCGTGCCTTCAGCATCGTCGGCACCAGTTTTGGCGTCGGCCTTGCCTTCGGGCCGATTGCGTCGGGCCTGATGATCGATGCCTTCGGCTGGCGCAGCATTTTTGGGCTCGTGGTTGTGCTGGCGGTGCTGGCCTTCGTACTCGGCATGCGCGCTCTCCGGGAATCGCGTGATCCGGAGGCGGGCGGACTCGATTGGCGGGGCGCAATCAGCTTCACCCTGGCGCTTGCGCTCTTCACCTATGGCGTGCTGCTGGCGCCCGAGCGCGGCTGGGCTGAGCCGACCGTGATGGGCCTGCTGGCCGGTGCCGTTGCGCTGTTCGTTGCCTTCGGCGTGATCGAGCGGCGCGTCGCCCGGCCGATGCTGGACCTGACCCTGTTCCGCTATCCACGCTTCGTCGGCGTGCAATTGCTGGCGGCAGCACCAGCCTATGCCTTCGTGGTGTTGCTGATCCTGCTGCCGGTGCGCTTCATCGGCATCGAGGGCCTGAGCGAGATCGCGGCCGGCCGTCTGATGATCGCCTTGTCGGCGCCGCTGCTTGTGCTGCCGATCGCAGCTGGCCTGCTGACGCGCTGGTTCTCACCGGCAACGATCTGCGGCGTTGGGCTTCTGATCGCCGCTCTCGGCCTGTTCTGGCTGAGCCGGATGTCGGTCGGTGGCGAGATCCTGGGCGTCGTCCTGCCGATGGCACTGATCGGTATCGGCATCAGCCTGCCCTGGGGGCTGATGGACGGGCTTGCCGTCAGCGTCGTGCCCAAGGAGCGCGCGGGCATGGCGACCGGCATCTTCAGCACTACCCGCGTCGCTGGCGAGGGCGTGGCGCTGGCTGTGGTCAGCGCCGTGCTCTCGGCCCTGACAGCGGGGCATCTGACGGCGGGTGGCGCCGTGGCGAACGCGGGCCCGGCCGCGCAACGTCTCGTCACCGGCGATCTGGCGGGCGCAACGGCTGCGTTGCCGCAGATTGGTCATGTGATGTTGCTTCAGGGCTATGGCGCCGCCTTCACCACGCTCCTCCTGGTGCTCTGCGCCATCACTGTCGTCACCGCGATCGTCGTCTTCGTCTTTCTCGGGCGTGGGACAGAGCAGGTTACCGAGCTGGCGGAAGAGACCGAAGAGCGCCTCTGCACCTCGCAAGCTTGAGCTCGCTCCTCAATATCCGAACTGCTCGCGCAGGATCCGCTCGTCCAGGCTGTGGCCGGGATCGTGCAGCATGACGAGATCGATGCTGCGGTCGATCGCTATCGAGACCGAGACGACGTTCTCGATCTGGGTATGGTCGGCGACGGCGCTGACAGGCCGCTTGCCCGCCTCCAGCACCTCGATCATGACCTTGGCGTGCTCGGGCAGGAGCGCGCCGCGCCAGCGCCTGGGCCGGAATGCAGAGATCGGGGTCAAGGCGAGCAGCGGCGCGTCGAGCGGCAGGATCGGGCCGTTGGCCGAGAGATTGTAGGCGGTCGAGCCCGCCGGCGTCGCCAGCAGCACGCCGTCGGCAACGAGCTCGTCGAGGCGGACCTGTCCGTCGACGGAGATACGTAATTTGGCGGCCTGATAGGAGCGGCGCAGCAGCGAGACCTCGTTGATCGCCTTGGCTTCGACTTCTGTGCCGTCCTGGTCGAGGGCATGCATGGCGAGCGGATGCACCACGCTGCGGCGCGCTGCTTCTAGCTTCTTCGTCAGGCCGCGCTCGCGAAACTCGTTCATCAGGAAGCCGACGGAGCCGCGGTTCATGCCGTAGATCGGCTTGCCGGTGCCGAGAAAGCGGTGCAGCACCTGCAGCATCAGCCCGTCGCCGCCGAGCGCGACGACGACATCGGCCGTCGCTGGATCGGCGTTGCCATAGCGGTCGACCAGCTTGGCGAGCGCGGCCTGCGCCTCCGGCGTCTCGCTGGCGATGAAGGAGATGGCGGTGAAACGCGCGGTCATCGCATGTCCTGACGGCGCTCCGCATGGGAGCCGAGCCGTGCTTAGCATGGCCGGAGTGAGGCCTGCGAGAGCGCGCCAACAAAAAAGGCCGGGGCTAGAGCAGTTTCCGATCCGGTTGGATCGTTCAACAGCTCTAGCTCCTTGTTTTGACGCGTTTTCTTCACGCGAACCGGTGCCACTTCGCTCGAAAACGCTCTTGGCCCCGGCCTTTCGGATGATCGGCGCGGAAAGCGCTTGTCAGATCGCAGCGCTCCACTGCACCGGCACCATCTCGAAGCCATTGCCGGCCTTGGCGATGTAGCCCGTAGCGGGGAAGGGGGCGTGG
Organism: Allobosea sp. OK403; assembly: GCF_900113835.1. GTDB lineage: Bacteria > Pseudomonadota > Alphaproteobacteria > Rhizobiales > Beijerinckiaceae > Allobosea. The sequence goes on from NZ_FOQV01000006.1 coordinate 269,251, forward strand.
TAGAACGCGACCTGCATCTTGTCGGCCGAGACCATGTCGAGCAGTTTGCGGCGCGTCGCCGCCGCTTGCGGCCCGTCCATGTCGAAGACGGCCGACCAATCCGGGTTGCGCACGAACAGCGCCGGGTGGTTGGTGGTGTCGGACATGATCATCAGCTTGCCCGAGCCGGAGCTCAGCGCGAAGGTGGTGTGCCCCGGCGTATGGCCGGGCGCGGCGATCGCGGTCAGGCCCGGCAGGATCTCCTTGCCGCTCTCGAACTGCTTCACATCCTTGGCGATGGGCGAAAAGACGCGGCGGACGCCGGCGAACGCGCCCTTCAGGCCTTCGGGCGCTGCGCTCATCTTGGCGTCATCCATCCAGAAGGCCCACTCGGCTGCCGGCACCATCACCTCGGCATTCGGGAAGACGGTGCTGCCGTCCTTCAGGCGGAAGCCGTTGATGTGGTCGCCATGGAAATGGCTGAAGACCACGGTCGAGACGTTCTTGGGATCGAAGCCGGCAGCCTTGAAGTTGGCCATCCAGGTGCCCGATGTCGGCGCGCCGGAATCACCGTTGCCGGTGTCGATCAAGGTCAGCTTGCCGGCGCTCTCGATGGCGAGCGTGGTGAAGGTGATGTTCAGCGCGTCTGCGGGCAGGAATGCCTGCTCCATCGCCTTCTTGACGTCGGCGAGCTCGGCGTTCCTGACGAAGCCTTCGAGCGGCCGCTTGCCGAAGCCGTCATTGATGGCGGTCAGCGTGACGTCGCCGATCTTGTAACGATAGAATCCGGGGGCCTGGTTCACTGGGGCTCCTTGCGCTTGGGCCGGACGGGGGCCGGCGGGCAGGTCGAAAGTCGTGGCTGCGGCGAGCGCGCCTGCGCCGGCGAGAACGGCGCGGCGCGATGGCTCGAATTTCATCATGGACATTTCTCCCCCTTGGCTCGGCTCGGTTCAGCCTCGTTGGACCCTAAAGACCGATGTGGCAGGTTCAACAGCGCCTTGGCTGCGTGGGGTCAAGTTTCCGTGAACGGCGGCGCCCTGCCCAGAGGCGCGGCTAGAGCGGGATGCGAAAAAGTGGCACCCGGTTTTTCGCAATCGATCCTGCTCCAGCTCTTAGATGAGAGACGGATTCAGATTGAGTGCTCAAGGCTTCGAGGAGGGGCGTTGCCGGGGCGTGTAATCGTCCTGCCGCGCGAAGGCCCGCAGCATCGCCGCGCACAGCGCGAGCGACCCCATCACGCCGTTGCCGGTGCATTCGGCGACCAGAGCCTGGAAGGCTGCGGTGTTCTCGCCGGTCATGCATTGCAGGCTCCAGCCCCATTCCGGGGCCTTCTGGCGCAACAGCCCGACGGCGACCTCGATGTCGCCGGAGACGGTGCCCAGCGTCTTCCACAGCGATCCCTGTTGGTAAATGCCGCCCGCAGGCGCGCGTCGGCTGACCAGATTGGTGGGCTTGCGCCGGACGGTGTAGCCCAGCGCTTCGTAGATCTCGGCGTCGAGCATACGGTCGGGCTTGCTCGCCTCCTCGCAGCGTTCGGCCAGCGCCAGTAGATGTTCCGGTCGAGTGTCCATCATCCTCGTCCAGGCGGTTCCCTACGATGCGTGCCGCCGGGAGCAGCCTCGCTTCGGCTCCCGGTGTCGGCTTCCTGCGTCGTCTTCCCGTGTCATCGCCAGCAAAATGCAGGCCGCCTGCATCGAGGCCCCGATCGTGACTGGTGCCGGTTGAGGGGATTGAACCCCCGACCTTCGGTTTACAAAACCGCTGCTCTACCGCTGAGCTAAACCGGCGTCCGATCACAGGGCATGCGGTTACCAGTCGATCGCGCCGAGAGCAAGATCGGGCGGTCCATGCCAAAAGAAAAGCCCCGCCACGAGGGCGGGGCTTCGCATCAGGGCCGTTGCTGGCGGGTTTACGACTTGTAGATGTCGCGATCCTTGGTCTCCGGCAGCAGCAGGAGGCCGATGACGAAGGTCATCATCGCGACAATGATCGGATACCACAGGCCCGAGAAGATGTTGCCGCTGGCCGCCACGATGGCGAAGGCCGTCGGAGGCAGGAAGCCGCCGAACCAGCCATTGCCGATATGATAGGGCAGCGACATGCCGGTGTAGCGGATGCGGGTCGGGAAGAGTTCGACCAGCAGGGCTGCGATCGGCCCGTAGACCATCGTCACGAAGATAACGAGGATGAACAGGATACCGGCGGCCTGCAATGCGCGGGCGCTGCTGAACATCTCGCCGAACGACGGCGTCTTCAGGATGGTCGGATCGCCGGCCTTGGGATAACCCGCAGCCTGTGCCGCCGTGACCAGATCAGCGGCTGCCGACGGCGCCGCCGTGCCGTTGATCGTCGCCGCCAAAGCCGAGCCGGCGGGACCGTTGACGAGGTCGTAGTGGATCGAGTTGGTCGCGAGCGTCCGGCGCAGAGTGTCGCAGGGCTCGGTGAAGTTGCGCACGCCGACCGGGTCGAACAGCGAGCCGCACTTGGCGGGATCGGCGGTGAGCACGAGCTTCACCGTCTCGGTCGCGCTGATCAGCTTTGGATTGGCGGTCTTGGCCAGCATCGTGAACAGCGGGAAATAGCTGATCGCGGCGATCAGGCAGCCGGCGAGCAGAATCGGCTTGCGGCCGATCTTATCGGAAAGCCAGCCGAAGAAGATGAAGAACGGCGTGCCTGCCAGCAGCGAGAGTGCGATCAGGAGGTTGGCGGTGGTGCCGTCGATCTTCAGCGTCTGGGTCATGAAGAACAGGGCGTAGAACTGTCCTGTGTACCAGACGACGGCCTGGCCGGCGGTGCCACCAAAGAGCGCGATCAGGCCGATCTTGGCGTTGGACCAGGTGCCGAAAGCCTCGCTGAGCGGGGCCTTCGAGCCGGTGCCCTCTTCCTTCATCTTCACGAAGGCCGGCGATTCGGCGAGCTGGAGGCGGATCCAGATCGAGACGCCCAGCAGCAGGATCGAAACCAGGAACGGAACGCGCCAACCCCAGGCCGCGAAGGCCTCAGGCGACATGCTGAGCCGCAGGACCAGGATGACGATCAGCGACAGCATCAGGCCGACGGTCGCTGTTGTCTGGATCCAAGAGGTGTAGAAGCCGCGCCGGCTTTGCGGGGCGTGCTCGGCGACATAGGTCGCGGCGCCACCATATTCGCCGCCGAGCGCCAGGCCCTGGAGCAGGCGGCAGATGATGAAGGCGGTTGGCGCGAGATAGCCGATCGATTCGAAGCTCGGCAGCAAGCCGACGACGAAGGTCGCCAGGCCCATGACGGTCATGGTGACGAGGAAGGTGTATTTGCGGCCGATCAGGTCGCCGAGGCGGCCGAAGAACAGCGCACCGAAGGGGCGCACCGCGAAACCGGCGGCGAAACCGAAGAGGACGAAGATGAACTTCGCCGTGTCGTTGGTACCCGGAACGAAGGTCTGCGCGATGTTGGCGGCGAGCGAGCCGGCCAGATAGAAATCATACCATTCGAAGACTGTGCCGGCCGATGAGGCGATGATGACCTTGCGTTCTTCCTTGGTCATCGGGCGCGGCGTCGCGGCCCCCGATGTCTGTGCTGCCATGCTCATGGCGTTCTCCCCTGCTCGTTGCCCGACAGTCGGAAAATCCGGACTGCGCGATTGCACGCGGCTCGTTTTCTTGCGAAGCGTAGCCCCATGTCGCCGGACTGAGGCCAAAGGCCCCCCATTTCCGGACTGACCGAAGCAATGCGCGCACGAATTACGCAGTGCAATCAGGCAGATGGTCTTGCATCTTTAGGCTTACGACCTTTGGCGGGAGGGGCCCCGGTCGGCCGTCGGCACGATCATGCTCCCGCCGGAACGAGCGCACTGAGGCCGAGGGTTCCTCGCCGGTCGTGCGCCGGTCGAGCTGGGACCGCCTCAGCGCCGCCGGCTGGCGGCGTAGAGCGCAATCGCGGTCGCGTTCGAGACGTTGAGGCTGGTGATCGTGCCCGGCACCTCGAGCCGCGCCACATGATCGCAGAGATCGCGGCTGCGCTGGCGCAGGCCCTTGCCCTCTGCGCCCATCACCATGACGAGCGGGCGACGGAGTTCGACATCGTCGAAGGCGATCTCGCCGTCTGAATCAAAACCGATGCGCAGGAAGCCGCGCTTGCCGAGTTCGTCGAGCGCATCGCCGAGATTGCGCACGGCGATCAGCGGCACATGCTCGAGCGCGCCCGAGGCCGATTTCGCCAGCACACCGGTCGCGGCCGGGGAATGGCGGATGGTGACGATCACCGCCGCCGCCGCGAAGGCGGCAGCCGAGCGCAGGATCGCACCGACATTGTGCGGGTCGGTGATCTGGTCGAGCGCCAGGACGACCGCATCGTCGGGCAGGCTGTCGAGATCGGGCGAGGGCAGGGGATCGCAGACGAGATAAAGTCCCTGATGCACCGAATCGGGCGTCAGCAGCCGGTCGATCTCGGATGGGCGAACGAGCTCGGCCTGCAGCGGCAGTTCGCCGATCTCCTCGGTCAACCGCTTCAGCGCGTTCTCGGTGGCGAGCAGGCGGCGATGGCGGCGCTTGGGATTGCGCAAAGCCTCGATGACGGGATGGACACCATAGAGCACGGCCTCGTCGATATCGCCGGGGCGATGCGGCGGCGGCCCGTCGGAGTGGTGCGGCCGGCGGCCGCCGGCATGGTGGCCAGCGGGTCTTCCCGGCTTGGGGCGGAACGGCGCAGGCATCATCGGTCTCCAGGGGGCGGATCTGTGCCGTGCCATGACACGCGCCGCTTGACCAGTGCCGAGGAGCCACGGCGGCACGATCCAGACGAAACTCAATGCAAGAAGGAGACATTATCGATGACGGATGCAAGCGAGCGCCTGATCATCGTCACCGGCGGCCCGGGTTCTGGCAAGACGACGCTGCTTGCGGCGTTGGCGGCACGCGGCATCGCGATCTCGCCCGAGGCCGGGCGCGCGATCATCCGCGACCAGGTCGCAATCGATGGCGCCGGCCTGCCCTGGGCGAATCGTGAGCTCTTCGCCGAATTGATGCTCGGCTTCGACATGCAGGCTTATCAGGCGGCAGTGGATCGCGGTGCCAACGTCGTGTTTGATCGTGGAATCCCTGACATCGCCGGTTATCTGCGGCTATGCGGCGTGCCGGTGCCGGCGCATTTTATCCGGGCGATCGAGCGGTTCCGCTATGCCACCGAGGTCTTCATCGCGCCGCCCTGGCGCGACATCTTCGAGAATGACGCCGAGCGCCGGCAGGATTTTGACGAGGCGCGGCGCACCCATGACGCCATGCTCGCGGTTTATCGCGAGCATGGCTATGCGCTGACGAGACTTCCCTTCGGGACCGTCGAGGCGCGCGCGGACATGGTCGCCGCACGGATCGGTGCAATGCGACATTCGGTTGGAGACGGAGGGTTGACACACTGAGGCCCGGTCACCATAAGTCCGGCCGCGCCTGTCGCCCGTCACGCAAGTGACACAGGCGGTCGCCTGCGGTTCAACCGCAACAGGCGCGGGCGGGGGAATGTCCCGAGCGGCAAAGGGGGCGGACTGTAAATCCGCTGGCTATGCCTTCGCAGGTTCGAGTCCTGCTTCCCCCACCATCCTTTCCTGCCCGACAACGGCAAGACGAAGCGGTTACGGCGCGCTTTGGGCCGTCGGGAGCCGGTCGGTTTCCGACACTGCGCCCCGGCATCTTGACATCGCTTCATTCATCGTCGATTCCGGTCCGGCGATGCGGGTGTAGCTCAATGGTAGAGCAGCAGCCTTCCAAGCTGAATACGAGGGTTCGATTCCCTCCACCCGCTCCAGCCTTCCCAAAGCATCATCCGCTTGAGCCTGGATTGGGCCACCCCGGAATTCGCTCGCGCGAGAATTCCCCGCATGCCCGAGCCGCGGCAAGGCGGCGAGAAGATTGACTGTCGTTTCCGCTCCGCTTTCGGGCGCATTTTCTCGAAGCAGTCGGTTCTCCAGAGATTTATCGTTTTTGAGCCGCGCCTCTGGACCCGCCCGGCTTTCTCCCTAATGTGCCTGCAGTTTTGACATGGGGCGGCCTTCCCAAGATCTCGAGGGCGCGCGGTGCGGCAATGCTGGTGAACATCTCTGCCGCACGATCGATGCGGAGCTGCGCGGGCCAGGGTTTCGCGCCGCAGCCCCGCTTGGTTTTCTAGGAATGTGCAGCCGCCTCTTGCGTCCGCGCGCATTCTCGCCACTGCGTTAGCGCCATGACGAGCCTTGCGACATCATCGTTGGTTCCGAAGCCTCCGCTGCGCCGTCAGGCCGAGCGCGGGCTGTCTTGCCTCGTCACGGGGCTGGAATGGCTGGGAGCCATCATCCTCGCGGTACTCTTCGCCGTGGTGATGGCCGCGGTGCTGCGCCGCTATGTGTTTGGCGGTGGATTCGTCTGGTCCGACGAATTGGCGATCTGGCTGAACGTGGCCCTGGTCGCCGTTGGTGCGCCCTTGGCCGCGACCAGCGCGCTGGCGATGCGGCTCGACGTGATCGTGCGCCTGTTGCCCGCTGGGGCGCAGCGCCTGGCTTCGGTCTTCGCCGATGCGGTCGCGGTCCATGGCTCGCTCGTGCTCGCCCTCGGCGGCGCCAGTGTCGTGGCGCTCGTCGGCGGCAGCTCGACTGTTCTCGGCCTGCCGGAAAGCTTGCGATTCGCCGCCTTCGCGCTGGGCGGCGGGCTGACCGTTGTCGTCGTGCTGTGGCGGGCCGCACTGGATCATTCCTGGCCGGCGGCCCTGGCTTCGCTGGTTCTCGGCATCGGTTTTTATCTGGCGGCGCAGAGCGTCACGGGATTCTTCGTGGAAACGCCGAGCCTGGTCGCGGCCTCGCTCGCCGGGCTCGGCTTGATCCTGGGCGCGCCGCTGCCCTATGCGCTGCTAGCCGGCGTTTCGCTCAGCGGCGCCTTTGGCGGGCTCTTGCCCGAGCCGGCCATCGTCCAGAACACAGTGTCGGGCGTCTCGAAATTCCTGCTGCTGGCGATCCCGTTCTTCCTGCTCGCCGGCGAGTTGCTGACGGCGGGAGGATTGGCCGAGCGGCTGGTGCGCTTTGCCGCCTCGCTGGTCGGGCATTGGCGGGTGGGGCTGGCGCAGACGACACTGATGTCGAGCGTGCTGTTTTCGGGCGCGTCGGGCTCCTCTGTGGCCAACGCCGCCTTCGGCGCCAAGGTGATGGCACCGGCCCTGATCGCGCGCGGTTACCCGCCGGCCCATGCGGCGGCGATCGTGGCCGGCGTCTCGATGCTCGACAACATCATCCCGCCTTCGATCGCCTTCCTGATCCTGGCGACGGCGACCAATCTGTCGGTCGGCTCGCTTCTGGTCGGCGGCTTCGTTGCCGGCGGGGTCCTGGCGCTGGCGCTGGCGATCGGTATCCATCTCAGCGTGCGCGAAGTGGTCGATGCTGCGCCCAAGGCCAGCGGGCAGGAGAGGGCGAAGAGCTTCATCGGTGCGCTGCCGGCGATCGGGCTTGGCGTCGTCGTCGTGGTCGGCATCCGCTTCGGTGTCGTCACCGTTACCGAGGCTTCGGCGCTAGCGGTGGCTTATGCGCTTATCGCCTGCCTGGCGCTGCGCAGTCTCAATATCGGCACGGTCTTCGGCGCCTTGCGCAAATCGGCGACGGAAGCGGCGGCCGTGGGCATGCTGATCGGGGCATCGGCGCCCTTCGCCTTCCTGCTCGCGGTCGATCGGGTTTCCGACCAGATGGCGGGGCTGGTGACGGCGCTTGGCGGTGGCCCCTATGCGGTGATGCTGCTCGCCAATCTCGTCCTGCTGGTGGCCGGGCTTTTCCTCGATATCGGCGCGGCGATCCTGCTGCTGGCCCCGCTGCTCCTGCCCGTTGCGATCTCAGCCGGGCTCGATCCGATCCAGTTCGGCGTCATCCTCGTGGTCAACCTGATGATCCATGGTCTGACCCCGCCGCTGGGCATTCTGGTCTATGTCGTCAGCGGCATCACTCGCGTTCCGGCAGGGGCCGTCTTTCGGGCCGTCCTGCCGCTGCTGGCGACGCTTCTGATCGCGCTTGCTGTGCTGTGCCTGGGGGCGGCCGCCTGGCCCTCGCTTCCACCATCCTTCAAGGAGTTGTTCTGATGTCGCCGACCCGCCGCGAGATCACGGCTGGCCTGTTGGCCGCACCCGCGCTGCTGTCCACCCATACGGCCCATGCCGCCGGCCGGCCCGTGACGGTCGCCTCGCTCTTCGGCGAGGACAAGCCCGAGACCAGGGTCTGGCGGAAGATCGCCGAGATTCTGAACCGGACTGCGCCCGGCCGCTTCGACCTGCGCATCGTCGGCAATGCGGCGCTGGGCGGCGAGAAGGAGGTCGCCGAGGGTGTCCGGCTGGGTTCGGTCCAGGCTTCGCTCTCGACGATCTCGGCCTTGTCGGGCTGGGTTCCCGACAGCCAGATCCTCGATCTGCCTTTCCTGTTCCGCGATCGGGGCCATCTCAAGCGTGTGCTGGCAGGGCCGCTCGGCGACGAGCTCAAGGGTAAGTTCGAGGGGCAGGGCTTTGTCGTGCTCGGCTTCATCAATTACGGCGCGCGTCATCTCCTTGCCAAGGAGCCGATCACCACGCCCGCGGGCATCAAGGGCAAGCGCATCCGCGTGATCCAGAGCCCGCTGCACACGGAACTCTGGTCGGGGCTCGGCGCTTATCCGACGCCGATCCCGATCCCTGAGACCTATAACGCGCTGAAGACCGGTGTGGTCGATTGCATGGACCTGACCAAATCGGCCTATGTCGGCTTCAAGCTGTACGAGGTCGTGCCGTATCTGATCGAGACCGGGCATATCTGGGCCTCGGGCGTGATCTATGTCTCGGCCGCGTTCTGGAAGGGACTTTCAGCCGATGACAAGGCGGCGCTGGCGGCTGCCGCCGCGGAGGGCGTCGGCTATTTCGACGATCTGATCGTTGCCGATGAAGACGCCTCGATGGCGAAAGCGGCAGCGGAAGGCGGCAAGGTCGTGCAGCCGCAGGACCTGCCGGCCTGGGAGGAAGGCGCGCGCAAGGTCTGGACCTCATTCGCGCCCAAGCTCGGCGGCATCGATAAGATCGAGGCGGTGGCGAAGAGCGCGTGAGGCGCGAGCGATTCTAAAAGCTGAGAGCATTACTCTTGCGAAAAACTGGTACCCAGTTTTTCGCGCAACGCTCTAGCTCTTTGTTTTAACGCGTTTTCTTCACGCGAACCGGTATCCACTTCGCTCGAAAACGCTCTACTGCGCGGCCCGGTCGAGATGGCCGAGGTCGCGGCTGGGGTCGAGCCGGTCGCGGACGCGCTGCTTCAGCGTCTTGACGTCGGGAAAGCCGTCATCGGCGACGCGGTCCCAGATCAGCACGTCGTCATAATGGATCTGGAAGCTGCCGCCTGAGCCCGGCCGCAAGGCGACTTCGCCGAGATCAGGACCGAAGGTATGAAGCAGCTCCTGCGCCATCCAGGCCGAACGCAGCAGCCAGTTGCACTGGGTGCAGTAGGTGATGGCGATGCGCGGCGGTTTCACGTCACTCATTGGTTTTCGCTCCGTAGCGGTCTGGCGGTGAACCGTTTCGCCGACCGTGGCGCGCGGTTCTTGCCCAAGCCTCTCGCCGACACAAGCCTCTCGCCGGCATATGAGGCACAGGGCAAGCCGAGATGGCGCGGCCCCGATGCGGCATTGCCAAGCGGGGCTCGCTGTCATCGCATCGTCATGCATCACTTTCATCGCGGGGCGTTCGCGCCGATTCGTCGCGCTGGCCGAGAGGAATGAAATGTCGATCGTGATCGCGGGTGGCAGGGCGCTGCTTGAGGACCTGGTCCAAGCCGACATCGTCGTAGAGGGCGGTCGGATCGCGGAGGCGGGCGCACCTGCTCCTGCCGGTGCCTTGCGGCTCGACGCGTCCGGCCTGCTCGTGCTGCCGGGCATCGTCGATTGCCATGGCGACGCTTTCGAGCGCCACATCATGCCGCGTCCCGGCGTCTCCTTCGATATCGATCTCGCCTTGCGCGACACCGATCGCGCCATGCTGGCGAGCGGTATCACGACCGCCTTCCATGGCGTGACCTGGTCCTGGGAGCCGGGCCTGCGCGGCGCCGACAATGCGCGCTCGCTGATCGAGGCGATGGCGCGCCTCGCCCCCGAGCTCGGCGCAGACACCCGCTTCCATCTGCGCCATGAGACCTTCAATCTCGATGCCGAGGCCGAGATCCTCGACTGGCTCGCGACCGGCAAGGTCGGCGTGCTCGCCTTCAACGACCATACCGAGGGCCTGCTGAAGGAGGGCGTCCGTCCGGGCAAGGTCGCCAAGATGGTCGAACGCACCGGGCTGTCTTCTGCCGATTTCATGATGCTGGCCGAGGCGGTCTATTCCCGCCGCGACGAGGTTGCGGGCTCGGTTTCGCGGCTGGCGCAGGCGGCGCTGGAGGCTGGCGTGCCGACCTTGTCGCATGACGACATGACGCCGCAGATGCGGGCCTGGTATCGCTCGCTCGGCGTGCGCGTCGCCGAATTCCCGATCGATGTCGCGACGGCGCGGGAAGCTGCCGCCCATGGCGAGGCGATCGTGTTCGGCGCGCCCAATGTCGTGCGCGGCGGCTCGCATCTTGGCTGTCCCGGGGCCGAGGACATGGTGCGCCAGGGGCTCTGCACGATCCTGGCCTCGGACTATTATTACCCGGCGCTGGCGCTGGCCCCGTTCGTCCTGGCGCGCAAGGGGGCGGCGGTGTTTGCGGAAGCCTGGAAGCTGGTCTCGCAAGCGCCGGCGCAGGCGCTGGGACTGCATGATCGCGGTGTGATCGCGCCCGGCAAGCGCGCCGATCTCATCCTGGTCGCCGAGGGGCCTCAGCCGCGCGTCGTCGCGACGATCGCCGGCGGCAGGCTCGTCCATCTCGCGGATCAGAGCGTGCTGGCATAGCGCTGCCGATAGCGCAGCCTGGGGCCGCCTGCAGGGAAACCTTATTATTCTATAATTCCGGAAATACAGATTGACCGACCGCCGAGCCTGAAGCATCGTGCTTGCATGAACACGCAAGACGCTGCCGCCAGACTCGAAGCCTTGGGCAATCCGACCCGGCTGTCGCTCTTCCGCCTGCTGGTCCGCGCTGGCCATGACGGGCTCTCGGTCGGCCAGTGCCAGCAGCGGCTCGAGATCGCAGCCTCGACCCTGTCGCATCACCTCAAGACGCTGATCATCGTGGGACTCGTCAGCCAGGAGCGCGACGGCACCACGCTGATCTGCCGGGCCAATTTCGACCTGATGAATGCGTTGCTGCAGTTCCTTGTGGCCGAATGCTGCGTTGAGAGCCGGTGCCGACCAAACGAGCAGGATGCGGCCTGATTTCTCTGCCCGATATTTCGGTTATTCCAGAATTTGAGGATCATGAGATGGTGGCGATCAAGACCATTGCGATCATCGGGGCAGGTCCGGTTGGCCTGGCGGCTGCGGCCCATGCCACTGAACGCGGCCTGAAGCCGGTCGTGCTGGAGCAGGGCAGTGCGGTCGGGCATGCCATGCGGCACTGGGCGCATGTGCCGATGTTCTCGCCCTGGGCTTTCAACATCGATGGCGCGGCGGAACGGCTGCTCATCGCATCCGGCTGGAGCCATCCAGGTCCCGGCGGATACCCGACCGGCGGCGAGCTGATCGATCGTTATCTTGCGCCCTTGGCGCAACGCACGGCGCTGCGCGATGCGATCCATTTCAATGCGCGCGTGCTCTCCGTGACCCGCTCCGGCTTCGACAAGGTCAGGACAGCTGGGCGCGAATCCGCGCCTTTTGCTCTGCGCTATGGCAGTGGAGCCGGCGAGCAGACCCTGCTGGCGGACGCCGTGATCGACGCCTCCGGCACATGGTTCTCGCCCAATCCGGCCGGCCCGGGTGGGCTAACGGCGCTGGGTGAGCGCGAGGCCGCTGCCGCGATCAGCTACGGCATGCCCGATGTGCTGGGCGATGCACGGACGCGCCATGCCGGTAAGCGGGTTGCGGTTCTGGGCGGAGGACATTCCGCCATCGGGACGCTGATCGCGCTCGCCGATCTGCAGGAGCGCGTGCCTGAAACCCGGATCGTCTGGCTTTATCGCGGCGCCCTGCTGTCCAAGGCCTTTGGCGGTGGGGCGGCCGATCAATTGACCGCGCGGGGCGAACTGGGCACGCGCATCGCAAAGCTCGTCGAGCGAGGCTTGATCGGCGTCGAGACTGGCTTTCAGCTCGATCGGATCGAACGGATGGAGGCGGGTCTGCATCTAGAGCAATTTCCGATCCGGTTGGATCGTTCAATTACTCTAGATCATTGTTTTAACGCGTTTTCTTCACGCGAACCGGTATCCACTTCGCTCGAAAACGCTCTAGCGGCGGCCAATGGCGGCGGACGCCATGTGACGGTCGACGAGTTGATCGTCGCGACCGGGTTCCGGCCCGATCTCGCTTTGCTGCGTGAACTCAGGGTCCAACTCGATCCGGCCCTGGAATGTCCACCGGCCCTTGCGCCTCTGATCGATCCCAACGCGCATTCCTGCGGCACGGTGCGTCCGCATGGCGCGGTTGAACTCGCCCATCCCGAGCCCGGCTTCTACATTGCCGGCATGAAGGTTTATGGGCGGGCGCCGACTTTCCTGCTGGCCACCGGCCATGAGCAGGTCCGCTCGATCGTAGCCGAGATTGCGGGCGATCACGCGGCGGCGCGGCGCGTCGAGCTCGTGCTGCCTGAGACCGGCGTTTGCAGCACGAGGCCGGGCGGCCCGATCGTGGCCGACTCCGGATGTTGCGGCGGCCCAGCTCCCGCGGCAGTCGATGCCTGCTGCGCGGATGATGCCCGGGCGAAAGCCTCGGGCGAAGCTGGTTGTGGCTGTGGAGGCGCGCCGGTTCGCAATGCCACTCATGAGGTGGCCGAAGCCTGATGTCGCGCTCCTTGCTGCCGTCGCCCGCTCCGTCCGGGGGAAGAGAGCTGTCTCTTATCATCGCCCTCGGCGTTACCCAGGTCGTCGGCTATGGCTGCCTGTACTATGCCTTCGCCGTGCTCGCGCCGGGCATGACGGCAAGCTTCGGCTGGGCTCCGGAATGGACCTATGGCGGCTTTGCTGCCGGCTTGCTGGCCGGCGGGCTGATCGCACCGCTCGTGGGCCGTCTGATCGACCAGCATGGCACCCGCATGATCATGAGCCTGGGTTCGGGCCTGGCTGGTCTTTCGCTGCTGGCGCTGGCGGAAGCACGCGGGCCGATCGGCTATTTCGCCGCCATGATCGCGCTCGAGCTCGTCTCGACCATGGTGCTGTACGACGCCGCCTTCACCGCCCTGACGCAGGCGAAGGGCGGTGGGGCGCGGCGCGCCATCAGCCAGCTTACCTTGATCGGCGGCTTCGCCTCGACGCTGTTCTGGCCGCTGACGACAGCCCTGCTGAACGGGTTCGACTGGCGCGAGATCTACCGGGTTTATGCCGTGCTGCAGTTCGTGCTCTGCGTGCCACTGCATCTGTTCCTGCTGCCCGGGCGCCCGCATCGCCCGCCGGTTATGACGCCCGTAACCGCTGCGGTGACTGCACCGCAGGATGGTTATCTCGAAGGCGAGGCGCGACGACGTGCCTTCATGCTGCTTGCGCTGGCCTTTTCGCTGCAGGGCTTCGTCGTCTCGGCCATGTCGGTGCATATGCTGACGATGCTGCAGGGGCTGGGCCTGAGCGCCGGGCTCGCTGTCGGCATCGGCGCGATGGTCGGCCCTTCGCAGGTTGCCGGCCGTCTGGCCGAGATGCTCTTCGGCACCGCGCTCGACCCTGTCACCACGGCCTGGGCTTCAGCTGCGCTGATGCCGTTCGGCCTCCTCATGCTCATGAGCGGCAATACGACTGCGACGCTTTCCGGGCTCTTCGCCATCGCCTATGGCGTCAGCCTGGGCCTGAGCTCGATCGTACGTGGAACCGTGCCGCTGCAGCTCTTCGGCCCAGCCGGATATGGCGCGATGCTGGGTAAGCTTTCGGCGCCGGGGCTTGCGGTGAAAGCCGCCGCTCCGCTGGCCTTTGCCATCCTGATCGAGCGGGCGGGGTTGATGCCGAGCACCTTGCTTCTCGTCGCCCTGTCGGCGCTTGCCGCCGCTGCGCTCTTCGTGCTGGCGCGCAAGGTAGGCTGAGCCGCCATCGAGCCTCGATGCCTTCAGGCTGCCGGCTCGGTCATCGTCGCCTCGGCCAGCATGAAGGCGTCCAGCGCCGCGCGCTCCTCCTCCGAGAGGCGCAAGCCCAGCTTGCCGCGCCGCCAGAGCACGTCCGCGCCGCGCTTGGCCCATTCGGCGCGGATCAGATAGCGCAGCTCGCGCTCATAGAGATCGGCGCCGAAATGGCGGCCGAGATCGCTCATGCCTTGCGCGCCGGCGAGAATCTCGCGCGCCTTCGTGCCATAGGCGCGCGCCAGCCGCGTCACGGTCGATCGCACCAGCCAGGGATAGGCGGCGGCGATCTCGTTGACCAGCGCCTCGAAGCCGGTCACCGGGAAATCGCCGCCGGGCAATGTGCCGTTGACGGTCCAGGCGGGCCGGCCGGCCCAGCCGGCATGCGGGGCGAGCTTGTCCAGAGCCGCTTCGGCGAGGCGGCGATAGGTCGTGATCTTGCCGCCGAAGACCGAGAGCAGCGGGGCTTCGCCCTCGGGTGCGTCGAGCGTCAGAACATAGTCGCGCGTCGCTTCCTGCGCCTTGGAAGCGCCGTCGTCATAGAGCGGGCGCACGCCGGAATAGGTCCAGACCACCTGCTCGGGCGTGACGGGCGCACGAAAATACTCGCTTGCGGCGGCGCAGAGATAATCGATCTCCTCGGGCGTCGCCTTGGCCTGGGCAGGATCGCCCTTGTAGTCGCTGTCCGTGGTGCCGATCAGGGTGAAGTCGCGCTCATAGGGGATGGCGAAGATGATACGGCCATCGGCGTTCTGGAAGATGTAGCAGCGGTCGTGCTCGTAGAGCTTGGGCACGACGATATGGCTGCCCTGGACCATGCGGACGGCGGCCTTGGTGTTCGAGCGCACGACGCCGCCCAGGACCTCGCCGACCCAGGGGCCGGCGGCGTTGACCAGTGCCTTGGCGGTCACAGTGACGCGGCCGGCTTCGCTTTCGCTGACGATCCGCCAGAGGTCGCCGTCGCGATCGGCAGAGACGACCTTTGTCCGAGTGTGGATCGCCGCTCCCTTAGTGGCTGCATCAGCCGCGTTCAGCACGACGAGGCGGGAATCCTCGACCCAGCAATCGGAATATTCGAAAGCCCGCGCATGGTCGTCCTTGAGCGGCCGGCCGGCAGGATCATGAGCAAGATCGAGTGTCTTCGTCGCCGGCAGGAGCTTTCGTCCGCCGATATGGTCGTAGAGGAAAAGCCCGAGCCGGAGCAGCCAGGCGGGGCGCAGGCCGGCATGATGCGGCAGCACGAAGCGCAGCGGCCGGATGATATGCGGCGCGAGCCGCCAGAGCCGCTCGCGCTCCATCAGGGCTTCGCGCACCAGCCGGAACTCGTAATGCTCGAGATAGCGCAGGCCGCCATGGATCAGCTTGGTCGAGGCCGAGGAGGTGGCGCTGGCAAGGTCGTCCTTCTCGAACAGCACGACCGAGGCGCCGCGCCCGGCTGCGTCGCGGGCGATGCCGCAACCATTGATGCCACCGCCGATGACGGCGAGATCGTAAGCTGGCTCAGTGCTATTCATCGTCGCATCAGGCCTTGAAGATGGTCTTGGCCGCAAGCCCATGCCGGGCGCAGGCGTTGCGGGTATCCACCACGAGTTTGGCATGGCGGACGACGAGGCCGTAATCGACATCGTCATGGTCCGTCGCGATCAGCACGGCGTCGAAGGCGGCAAGCGTCTCGGCGCTCAGAGCCTGGCTCTTGCGGGCGGTCAGGCCGCCATGCTTCCGCGTCGGCCGGATCTCGGCGATATGCGGATCGTGATAGGCGGCGCTCGCGCCGCGTGCCTCGATCAATTCGATCAGCTTGAGGGCAGGGCTCTCGCGCATGTCCTCGATGTTCTTCTTGTAGGCGATGCCGAGGACGAGGATGCGCGCACCGCTGAAGCCGCGGCCGAGCTGCGTGTCCACAAGCTCCGCCAGCCGGTCGACGACGCGATAGGGCATATCGGTGTTGATCTGGCCGGCGAGCTCGATGAAGCGCGTCGTGACGTCGAATTCGCGTGCCTTCCAGGTCAGGTAGAACGGGTCGATCGGGATGCAGTGCCCCCCAAGGCCCGGTCCCGGATAGAACGGCATGTAGCCGAAGGGTTTCGTCTTGGCGGCGTCGATCACCTCCCAGATGTCGATGCCCATCGCGGCGTAGACCTGCTTCAGCTCGTTGACGAGCGCGATGTTGACGGCGCGGAAGATGTTCTCGGTCAGCTTCACCGCCTCGGCGGTCGCGGTCGAGGAGACTGGCACGGTCTTGACCACGAGCGCGGCGTAGAGCGCATCGGCCATGGCGAGTGCATCGGGGCCGTCGCCGCCGACGACCTTGGGGATGTCGGAGGTGCCGAACTCGCCATTGCCGGGGTCCTCGCGCTCGGGCGAATAGGCGAGGAAGAAGTCCCGTCCGCTCTTGACGCCGGTAACGGTCTCCAGGATCGGGCGCATCAATTCATCGGTGGTGCCGGGATAGGTAGTCGATTCCAGCACGATCAACTGGCCCGGCCGCAGGCGCCGGGCGATCGCTTCCGTGGTCTGGCGGACATAGGAGAGATCGGGCTCGCGATGGCGCGAGAGCGGCGTCGGCACGCAGATCAGCAGGGCATCGGGCTCGGCCAACCGGTCGAAATCCGTCGTGGCGGCGAAGCGCTGCGTCTTCAGGCCCTCGACGATCAGCTCCATCGGGATGTGCTTGATCGTCTCCTTGCCGGCATTGATCTGATCGACGCGCGGCTGGTCGATGTCGAAACCGACGACCTTGATGCCCCGGCGCAGCGCTGCCAGCGCCAGCGGGATGCCGACATAGCCGAGGCCGACGATGCCGAGCACGACCTCCCGGCTATGGACGCGGTCGATGAAACTCTGCGCCGCTTGTGATGTCGCGCTCAATCCCGGCTCCCGACAACGCGGCGCATGCGAGCGCGCCGACGAGGCTTGCTCCTTGCCGAGTTGGCCGAGCCTGTCAACGCAGCTCCCGTTATTGCGAGCGAAGCGAGGCCATCACGGCTTGGTTCGTCAGAGCCAGCTCTTGATGCTCGCGACCATCGCGTCGGTCGAGATGCCGTAGCGGTCGTGCAGCGTCGGCAGTGCGCCTGCATCGAGGAAGGCGTCGGGCAGGGCGATCTGGCGGAAGGACGGGGGATGGATGCCGGCGCGCATCAGAACGCCCGCCACCGCCTCGCCAAGGCCGCCGACGACCGAATGGTTCTCGGCCACGATCACCATACGGCCGGTGCGGGCAGCCTCGCGCTCGATCGTCTCGACATCGAGCGGCTTGATCGTCGGCACATGCAGCACCGCGACATCGATGCGGTCGGCCTCGAGCCGCTTGGCGGCCTCCAGGGCCCGCATCGTCATCAAGCCGGACGAGATGATCAGCACGTCGCGGCCGTCACGGATCGTCTTGGCCTTGCCGAGTTCGAAACGGTAGCCGTATTCGTCGAGCACGAGCGGGACATTGCCGCGCAAGAGCCGCATATAGACCGGCCCCCGATGCGCCGCGATCGCGGGGACCGCCTGCTCGATCTCATGGGCGTCGCAAGGGTCGATGATGGTCAGGTTCGGCATGCCGCGAAAGATCGCTATGTCTTCGGTTGCCTGATGGCTCGGGCCGTAGCCCGTGGTCAGGCCGGGCAAGGCGCAGACGATCTTGACGTTGAGGTTCTCCTCCGCGATCGCCATGAAGATGAAGTCGTAGGCGCGCCGCGCCGCGAAGACCGCATAGGTCGTGGCAAAGGGCGTGAAACCCTCGCGCGCCAGCCCTGCCGCCGTCGAGATCATTACCTGCTCGGCCATGCCCATCTGGTAGAAGCGGTCGGGATAGGCCTTCGCGAAGAGATGCAGATCGGTGTATTTGCTCAGGTCGGCGGTGACGCCGACGATGTCGGGCCGTGTCCTGGCGAGTTCGACCAAGGCGTGGCCGAACGGCGCTGCCTTGGTGCGCTGGTCCGGCCCTGCGATCGAGGCGATCATCGCCGAGGTGGTGAGCCGCGTGCCGCCGAGCGCCGGATTGTCGAGATGGGCGGGGCGTTGGTATTTCGAGGGCCTCATGCCGGCCTCCCTGCATCGAGAATGGCCAGAGCCTCGACCCATTCCTCCGGTTCGACGCGCAGGAAATGATTGCGCTCGCGCTCCTCGAGGAAGGGCACGCCCTTGGCCATCCTGGTGTCGCAGATGATGATGCGGGGCTTCTTCGCCTCGCTGTGGCGCGCCGCGTCAAAGGCCTCAACCAGCGCCGCGAGGTCGTTGCCGTCGACGCGCTGGACCTGCCAGCCGAAGGCCTCGAATTTCGGAGCCAGCGGCTCGAAATTCATCACCTGCGTCGAGGGGCCGTCGGCCTGCATGTTGTTGACGTCGACGATGCCGATCACGTTGTCGAGCTTGTGGGAACCTGCCGCCATGGCGGCCTCCCAGGTCGAGCCCTCATCGAGTTCGCCATCGGAGAACAGGTTGTAGACGAAGCTCTTCGACGCCTTGCGCTTCAGGCCCAGGGCCATGCCGACAGCGATGCCGAGCCCATGGCCGAGCGAGCCGCCGGTGATCTCCATGCCCGGCGTATAGGCCGCCATGCCCGACATCGGCAGCCGGCTGTCGTCGCCGCCATAGGTTTCAAGCTCATCCTCAGGGATGATCCCGGCCTCGATCAGCGCGGCATAGAGCGCAATCGCATAGTGCCCGATCGAGAGCAGGAAGCGGTCGCGCCCCTCCCATTCCGGCTCATGCGGGCGATAGGTCAGAGCGTGGAAATACGAGACTGCGAGCACATCGGCGACACCGAGCGCCTGGGCGATATAGCCTTGGCCCTGGACCTCGCCCATGCGCAGGGCGTTGCGGCGGATGCGCCAGGCCCGTTCGGCGAGGCTGACATTGGGCAAGTTGACGTGGGGCAAGTTGGCTTGGGGGATGCCGTGGCTGGCGCTCTCAGCCATAGGCGCGCCTGCCGGCGATGCTGCCGTTCGATGTCATCGTCTCTCCCTGAGGCCGTCTTTTGATTTGCCGCGACTGTTTCCGCTTCGCGGGGTCGAGACAAGCGCCTCATCTGCCGACGGGGCATGCGCGCCCGTCGGCGCGTCCCGACGCAAGACGATTGTCAAAAAGGCGCGACCTCGCCTAGTCATGTGCTGCCCTTTGAGCATCACGGACCCCGCGGCCCCGCCATGACCGTCACCGATATCGCGTCGCGTACCTATAATCATGGCTGGCGGCTTGATCCGATCATCCGCAGCCTGCTCGACACCGATTTCTACAAGCTCCTGATGCTGCAGATGATCCGGGCCTTCCATCCGGAGGTGCAGGTCACGTTCTCGCTGATCAACCGCTCGAAGCACATCCGGCTCGCCGATATCGTCGACGAGGCCGAGTTGCGCGCCCAGCTCGACCATGCGCGCGAGGTCCGCTTCTCGAAGAAGGAATTGATCTGGCTGGCGGGCAACAGCTTCTACGGCAAGACGCAAATGTTCTCGCCGGATTTCATCACCTGGCTCGCGGACTTCCGCCTGCCCGAATACGATCTGCGCCGCGTCGACGGGCAGTTCGAACTGCATTTCGAGGGACCCTGGACGCATACGACGATGTGGGAGGTTCCGGCGCTCGCGATCATCAACGAATTGCGCGCCCGTCGTGTCATGGTCGGCCAGAAGCGTTTCTCGCTGGATGTGCTCTATGCCCGCGCCAAGGCGAAGATGTGGGACAAGGTCGACCGGCTGCAGAAGCTGCCGAATCTGCGCCTCTCCGATTTCGGCACGCGCCGGCGCCACGGCCATCTCTGGCAGCGCTGGTGCGTCGAGGCATTGAAGGAGGGCCTGGGGCCGGCCTTCAGCGGCACCTCCAACGTGCTGCTGGCGATGGACAACGACCTGGAGGCGATCGGCACCAACGCGCATGAACTGCCGATGGTGCTGGCTGCGCTGGCCGAAAGCGATGATGAGTTGCTGCGCGCGCCCTATCGCGTGCTCGATGAATGGCGCCAGGTCTATGGCGGCAATCTCCTGATCGCCTTGCCCGATGCCTTCGGCACCACGAGCTTCCTGCGGCACGCGCCCGACTGGGTCGCCGACTGGACCGGCTTCCGGCCCGATTCCGCCCCGCCGATCCCGGCCGGCGAGGAGATCATGGCGTGGTGGCGCAGCAAGGGCCGCGATCCCAGGGAGAAGCTGCTGGTCTTCTCCGACGGGCTCGACGTTTCCGCGATCGAGCGCGTCTACCACCATTTCGACGGCAAGGTCCGCATGGCCTTCGGTTGGGGCACCGACCTTACCAACGACCTCGTCGGCTGCTCGCCGGACGGTTCGCGCGACCTCGACCCGATGTCGCTGGTCTGCAAGGTGAGCAAGGCCAATGGCCGCCCGGCGGTGAAGCTCTCGGACAATCCCGAGAAGGTCTCGGGCGCGGCGGATGTGGTGACGCGGTATCGGCGGGTGTTCGGCGGCTGAGCGCTATCGCGCGAAGGCGGACTCTTGGCCGCGGCGAATTGGGCGCTGAGGATGCCGCCGAGAGCGGACCTATGCCTTAGCACCGATCCGCGCCAGGCCGGGATCGATTTCACGCTGCTGCAAGGCGTGGACGCCGTCGTCAGCATGGCCGGTGGTCTCGGCGCCGGCTGGGTGGCGCAGCATCTGGGCTTTGCCAGCTATTTCCTAATCGCTGTCGTCCTGGCCGTTCTCGCGGCGCGATGATCCAGATGCCCGCGATATTGTGAGCACGCCATCCAATGGCTTCCCCGTGACGGCGCATTTGCTGAAGCGTATCGGCGGTCGCTGCGGCGTGCTGGGCTAGCTCTGCGGCTATCGCCCTCGTGATACGGCCCCGGAAGGCTTGCCGGTGGCGAAGCCGCAACTTGCATCCTCCACCAAAAACCCCTAATGCGACCGCGCTTTTCAGGCCTCGTAGGGCCGTTGTCAGGAAACAGGTGTCATGGCCAAAGAGAAATTCGCGCGCACGAAGCCGCATTGCAACATTGGAACGATTGGTCACGTCGACCATGGCAAGACGTCTTTGACGGCAGCGATCACGAAGATTCTGGCCGAGTCGGGCGGTGCCACGTTCACGGCATATGACCAGATCGACAAGGCGCCGGAAGAGAAGGCCCGCGGCATCACGATCTCGACGGCTCACGTCGAGTACGAGACGGCTGCGCGTCACTATGCGCACGTCGACTGCCCCGGCCACGCCGACTATGTGAAGAACATGATCACGGGTGCCGCGCAGATGGACGGCGCGATCCTGGTCGTGTCGGCTGCTGATGGCCCGATGCCGCAGACCCGCGAGCACATCCTGCTGGCGCGCCAGGTCGGCGTTCCCGCGCTGGTGGTGTTCATGAACAAGGTCGACCTGGTCGACGACGCCGAGCTGCTCGAGCTGGTCGAGATGGAGATCCGCGAGCTTCTGTCGAAGTACGATTTCCCGGGCGACGACATCCCGATCACCAAGGGTTCGGCGAAGGTTGCGCTGGACAATGGCGACAAGACCATCGGCCATGACGC
>NZ_FOQV01000004.1:0-390000 GCF_900113835.1 Allobosea sp. OK403
GCGCGCGTGCTCTATCCCGGCCTGCCGCAGCACCCCGGTCACGACATCGCCGCGCGCCAGATGGAAGGCGGCTTCGGCTTCATGCTCTCGGTGCAGGTGACGGGCGGCGAAGCTGCGGCGATCAAGGCGGCGGCTCATGTCGAGCTCTACAAGCGCGCCACATCGCTCGGCGGCGTCGAGAGCCTGATCGAGCATCGCGCCTCGATCGAGGGCGCGGGCTCGCCTTGCCCCACCGATCTGCTTAGACTCTCGACCGGCATTGAGGATGTCGAGGACCTCTACGCCGACCTCGACCAGGCGCTGAAAGCCGGGCACGCCTGAACACGACGCCCCGTTCTTGATCGCGGATCTCTGGGAAGGCGTGAGGCGCGGCGGCGTCACGGCCAGCCGGCCGGTCTATCTCGACGCGACAAGAACCACCCCGCTGGTAGCTGTCTCATCGACATGATTGGCTCCCCTGCGGACAAGGGAGCCAATATCGTCGTGTGAACAGGAGGGGCAGGGATAACTGCCCCCCGCAAAGTCAGAACTTGTAGGTGATGCCGGCGCCGAACAGCCAGGGATCGATCTTGACCTTGCCGGTCACGAGACCGGCATTCACCTTGACCTTCGGCTCGAGGAAGATCTTCTTCACGTCGAGATTCAGGCCCCAATGCTGGTCCAGCATGATGTCGATGCCGCCCTGCAGGGCGAGGCCGAACGTGTCTTGCAAGTTGAAGCTGGTGAAGCCGCCTTTGGCCTTCTCATTGAAGAACATGGTGTAGTTCACGCCGACGCCGACATAAGGTTTGAACACGCCGAAATCGGTGAAGTGATACTGCAGCATCAGCGTCGGCGGCAGCAGCCAGGCCGAACCGATGCGAGCCCCCGCAAGCGCACCGGCGCCCTTCACATTATGCGGGGTCACGCCGAGGACCAGTTCGACGGCGATGTTCTTCGTGAAGAAATAGCTGATGTCGAGTTCCGGCACGACCGAAGTCGAGATGCTGACATCCGCTCCGGGCACCCTGACGCCACCGATGCTGAGCTTTGCGCTTTCCTGGGGCATGACGACGAGAGCCCGGCCGCGGATCATCCAGGGGTTCCACACCGTCATGGTCGGAGCCAGCGGCGCGCTCTTGGATGAAGGCAGATCGGCGGCTTGAACGCCACAGATCGCGCTAGAGCCAAGCAGGAATGCAGACAGGCAAGTGCGTAACACGACAGACTTCATGACGGGCCCCCAAGGCGAGACGGCCCGCGATCGCAAGGAGTTCGTCGCCAGGCACATGACCCATCAGCGCCAAATCGCTCCCGCGGGAATTGATCCGGATCAAAATCGAGCCGCGCCCACAGCCGATGGAATCTCGCTGTTGCATGTTGGGCACACATCCATGGGGCGGCGAGGTCCGCGCCGGGACCTCGGAGCACCGTCACAGGCCTGAAACAGGGCAGCGCTAGCCCAGCCCGACCATCGCAAGGAGATCGACCATGTCGGGCCAGAAGCTTGAAACCAGCCGCCGCGCACTCTTGCTGGGCCTGGGGGCCGCAGCACTGGCCCTGCCGGCTGCCGCTCGTAACCTGCCTGCCCTGCCGACAGTGAAACTCGGCAGCGACGCCGGCTACTGGGGCGCGGTACGCGACCTCTACAGCGTCACCCCCGACATGGTGAATCTCGAGAACGGCTATTGGGGCATCATGGCCGAGCCGGTGAAGGCCGAGTACAAGCGCCTGATCGACTTCGTGAATTTCGAGAACACGGTCTATGCCCGCACCAGGATCGGGCAGGATCTCGACGATGTCCGCGCACCGCTGGCCGCCTTCCTCGGCCTGGCCAGGGAAGAGATCGCGCTGACGCGCGGCGCGACCGAGGCGCTGCAGGCGCTGATCTCGGGCTACAACAAGCTGAAACCCGGCGACACCGTGCTCTATGCCGATCTCGACTATGATTCGATGCAATACGCCATGAACTGGCTGAAGGACCGGCGCGGGGTCGCGGTCGCCAAATTCGACATCCCCGAGCCCGCCACCCGTCAGGCCGTGCTCGACGCTTATGACGCCGCGCTGAAAGCCAACCCGAAGACCAGGCTGCTTCTCCTGACCCATATCAGCCACCGCACCGGGCTGATGATGCCAGTCAAGGAACTCGCCGCCATGGCCAAGGCGCGCGGCGTCGACGTTATCCTCGATGCCGCCCATAGCTGGGGCCAGATCGACTTCCAGGCCAAGGATCTCGGCATCGATTTCATCGGCTTCAACCTGCATAAATGGATCGGCGCGCCGCTCGGTGTCGGCATGCTCTATATCGCCCGCGAGCGGCTGGCCGATATCGATCCCTATATGGCCGATGAGGATTTCAAGGCCGACGATGTCCGCTCGCGCATCCACACCGGCACGCCGAACTTCGCCGCCCAGCTCACCGTCCCGACCGCGCTGGCCTTGCATCGCGAGATCGGCCCGCAGGCCAAGGAGGCGCGCTATCGCCACCTGCGCAATTACTGGGTCGACAAGGCGCGCGAGCTGAAGGGTGTCGAGATCCAGACGCCCGACGATTCCACCATGGTTGCCGGCATCACCTCCTTCGCGCTGACCGGCAAGCGCTCGCCGGCCGAGACGAACGCGATCGTCGCGGCGCTGCGCGACCAGCACAAGGTGATGACGGTGCGGCGCGGCGGCGTCGCCAAGGGCAACACCATCCGGATCTCACCGGCGCCCTACATCATGGAAGCCGATCTCGACCGCTTCATTGCGGCGCTGGCGGTGGTCTCGGGCAATCGCGCGGGGTGAGCTTGAAAAGCCGCCAACCTCAGAGATCGTTCGAGGATTCGCTGGCGTGAGTCGGCTGACGTGACCGTCGAGAACCGGAGCGGAGCGTATATCGGTACGTGAACCCCGGAAGCGCAGACGGTCGCGTCAGGCGGCCTCGCCGGTAGAATTCACGAGCGCCGCGCTGGCGGTGGTCTCGGGCAACCGGGCGGGATGATCTTGAAAAGCCGCCAACCTCAGAGATCGTTCGAGAATTCGCTGGCGTGAGTCGGCTGACGTGATCGTCGAGAACCGGAGCGGAGCGTACATTGGTACGTGAGCACCGGAAGCGCAGACGATCGCGTCAGGCGGCCTCGCCAGTAGAATTCACGAGGGATCTCTACGCCTTCGCCACCTTCTGATAGTCCTTCACATCGGAAAAGCTCACCTCCGGCGCGCGTTCGGCGTCGTATTTCAAGGTGAACTGGCTGGACGCCATGAAGACCGGGTCGCCGTCGAGATCGTCGGCCATCGAGGACGGCTTCAGCGAGACGAATTTCTGCAGCGCCGCCTTGTCGTCGGACGAGACCCAGCGCGCGATCGAGAACTGGCAAGGCTCGAAATCGACCGGCAGCGAATATTCGACGTCCATGCGCTCCTTGAGCACGTCGAGCTGCAATGCGCCGACCACGCCGACGATCGCCGGCGCGCCATCATGCGGCAGGAAGAGCTGGACGACGCCTTCTTCGGCCATCTGCTGAAGCGCCTCGCGCAGCTTCTTGGCCTTCATCGCGTCCTTCAGCTTGACGCGACGCAGGATTTCCGGAGCGAAGCTCGGCACGCCCTTGAAGACGACGTCCTCGCCCTCTGTCAGCGTATCGCCGATGCGCAAGGTGCCGTGGTTGGGCAGGCCGACGATGTCGCCCGCATAGGCCTCCTCCGCGATCGAGCGGTCGCGGGCGAAGAAGAATTGCGGTGCGTTCAGCGGCATCGGCTTGCCGGTGCGCACCAGCTTCGCCTTCATGCCGCGCGAGAGCTTGCCCGAGCAGACGCGCATGAAGGCGATGCGGTCGCGGTGGTTGGGGTCCATGTTCGCTTGGATCTTGAAGACGAAGCCGGTCATCTTCGGCTCGTCCGCCTCGATCGCGCGCTTGTCGGCGATCTGCGCGCGCGGGCTCGGCGCATAGGCTCCGAGTGCATCGATCAGATCGCGCACGCCGTAATCGCGCAGCGCCGCGCCGAAATAGACCGGTGTGAGATGGCCCTCGCGGAACGACTCCAGATCGAACGGCTTGAGCCCCTCTGCAGCGAGGAAGACCTCTTCGCGCCAGGTCTCGGCCGCGCCGTTGGGCAGCAAGGTATCGAAAAGCGGATCGTCAGGCCCCGAGACCGCCAGGTCCTGTGTGGTCTCGTCGCCCTTCTGGTTGCGGCGGAAGGTATTGGCCTTGAGATCATAGGTGCCGACGAATTCGCGCCCGCGCCCGACGGGCCAGGTCATCGGCGCGACATCGAGCGCCAAAGTGGTCTCGATCTCGGCGATCAGGTCGAACAGGTCGCGGGTCTCGCGGTCGACCTTGTTGATGAAGGTAACGATCGGAATGTCGCGCAACCGGCAGACCTCGAACAGCTTCTTGGTGCGCGCCTCGATGCCCTTGGCCGCGTCGATCACCATCACGGCGGAATCGACCGCGGTCAGGGTGCGGTAGGTGTCCTCGGAGAAGTCCTCGTGGCCCGGCGTGTCCAGCAGGTTGAAGACATGCCCGCCATATTCGAACGTCATCACCGAGGTCACGACCGAAATGCCGCGCTGGCGCTCGATCTTCATCCAGTCGGAGGAGGTCTGACGGCGGCCGGCCTTGGCGCGCACCTCGCCGGCGAGCTGGATCGCACCACCGAAATAGAGCAGCTTTTCGGTCAGCGTGGTCTTGCCCGCGTCCGGATGCGAGATGATGGCGAAGGTGCGCCGGCGCGCATGAGGGGCGGTCGTCGCGGCCGCCTCGATGGTCTGAATGTCGGTCATGGCCGTGTGAGAACAGGATGAGGCCCGGGAAGTCAATCAGCCCGTCCCAAAGCGGCCGGCAATTACCTCGGCTTAGAGCCTCTAACAAAAACCTGGAGGGGCCTCGACGTCGGCAAGTCAGCCGTTCCGCCAGAAGCGGTGCGAAGCCGATACCACTGGCATCGGCAAGCGACGCGACGCCGCGCATGACCGAATTCCCGGCGCCGAAGGTGGGTTTTGTTAGAGGCTCTTAATCATTCCTCGCCACTATGCGGGGCTCCCGGGTCAGGCTTTGCGCACCGGCCCGGCGAACGGGAGACAGCGCCTATGGATGGTCGCCTTGCGCAAGATCGCCAACCAGATTTTCGCAAGCGTGGCCTTGCTGGCGCTGGCGGCTGCGCTCACCATCTTCATCGGCGTCCAGACGCTCAGCCGCTATGCCGCGATGACGGACGAGATGCAGGCGGCCTCGCGCAGGGTCCTGATGGCCGAACGCATGAACGGTCTCGTCAATGCCGTCGTCATGGAAACGCGCGGCATGATCATGAGCCGCGACACGCAGGACGCCGAGCAATTCGCTCAGCCCCTGATGGCCGAGCTCGCCGATATCCGCCGACTGCTCGCGGATTGGCGCCAGCACGTCAAACCCGATGACGAGGCGGCGTTCCGCGAGGTCGCGGTCCAGGTCGAGGCCTTCGCCCTCCTCCGTGAGGAAGCCGTGCGCCAGGGACGCCTATCCGGTCCGGCTGCAGTCAACGAGCTCACCAACAACGAAAGCAACCGGGCCAATCGACTGGCCTTGAACGCAGCTCTCAAGCGCCTCGCGGCGCTCAGCGGCGCCGACAGCGCCGCAATCGACAGCAAGCTCAGCGAGCTCCAGAAGAGCAGCATCCGCACGCAGATCCTGATCGGTACGCTCGTCATCTCGCTTGGCCTTGCCCTCACTCTCATCGTCGTGCGCTGGCGGGTGGCAAAACCGCTGCGCCTCCTCGCCAAGACGATGCAGCGCCTGGCCTTTTCCGAACCCGTCGACGCCATTCCCTCGACCTCTCGGCAGGACGAGATCGGCAGCATGGCGCGCGCCGTCGTCGTGTTTCGCGACAACGCCCGGGCGCGAGATTCGCTCGAAGCCGATGCGCGCACCTCCGAGGCCGCCAGGGCGGGTCGGCAGGCCAGGCGCGAGCAATTGATCGCCGATTTCGACGTCAGGATCGAGGCCGTGCTCGACACGGTGCGCGCCAGCTCCCGCGAGATGGAGGCAACCGCGCGCACGCTCTCGGCCATCGCCACGGACGCAACCGCACAGGCCGGCGGCGCGCGCAGCGCCTCGCTCGATGCTTCCGACAGCGTCCGCGCCGTCGCCGCGGCCTCAGAGGAGCTCTCGGCCTCGATCGCGGAAATCGCCGAGCGCGTCGACAAGGCCAACAGCGTTGTCACCAATGCGGCGCAGGACGCTGAGGCAGCGAGTACCAATGTCGCCAATCTGGCACAGGCAGCGAGCAATATCGCCAAGGTGATCGGGCTGATCCGCGACATCGCCGCCCAGACCAATCTGCTCGCACTCAACGCCACCATCGAGGCCGCCCGCGCCGGCGAAGCGGGACGCGGCTTCAGCGTCGTGGCCGGAGAGGTCAAGTTGCTGGCGAGCCGGACCGCGCAGGCGACCGACGAGATCGCTGCACAGATCGGCGCCTTCGAGCGCGAGACGCAGGACGCCGTCATCAGCATCGAGACGATCGCGGCCGTCATGAGCGAGGTTGCGCAGCATACCGTCGCCATCGCCGGTGCCACCATCCAGCAGCGGATCGCGACCTCCGAGATCGCCGGCAGCGCCCAGGCAACGGCCGGCAGCACGGCCAACGTCGCCAACCAGATGGAGCAGGTCACAGCGGCGTCCGAATCGGCGACGGCTTCGGCGAGCCAGGTCCTGGCCACCGCCGAGAAACTGGCGCGCGAGGCGCAGGATCTGCGCGGCGCAGTCGAGACCTTCTTCAGGGATGTGCGCGCGGCCTGATCGGCGGGCCGCCCCAAGAGCATTGCGCGAAAAAGTGGTTGCCGGTTTTTCGCAGGAGCAATGCTCTCAACTCTTGGAATCGATCACGTTTCTCGCCTTCGGACGTTTCCGTCCGAAGGCGACGCGATCGAGAGCATTGCGCGAGAAAGTGGGAGCCGGTTTTCGGGACAAGCCGATGCAGAATCACAGCCCCACAGCATCAGGCCGACGGGATATTCGGCCTGATGCTGTGGGGGGCTTCAGTTCTTCAGGCGATAGCCGGTGCGGAAGATCCAGCCGACGACGGCGATGCAGGCCGCGAGGAAGACCAGCGTCATCCCCAGGCTGACTCCAAGGCCGACATCGGCGACGCCGTAGAAACTCCAGCGGAAGCCGCTGATCAGGTAGACGACCGGATTGAACAGCGCGACCGTGCGCCAGAAGCCCGGCAGCATGTCGATCGAATAGAACGAGCCGCCGAGGAAGGTCAGCGGCGTCACGATCAGAAGCGGCACCACCTGCAAGCGTTCGAAACCGTCGGCCCAGATGCCGATGATGAAGCCGAACAGGCTGAAGGTGGTCGCGGTCAGCGCCAGGAAGAGCAGCATGAAGAGCGGATGCTCGATCCTGATCTCGGGCACGAAGAAGGAGGCCGTCAGCAGGATGATCAGCCCGAGCAGGATCGACTTCGTCGCGGCTGCTCCGACATAAGCCATTACGGCTTCCCACCAGGCGACCGGGGCCGAGAGCAGTTCGTAGATCGTGCCGGTGAATTTCGGGAAATAGATCGCGAAAGAGGCATTGGCGATGCTCTGCGTCAGCAGCGAGAGCATGATCAGCCCGGGCACGATGAAGGCGCCGTAAGGCACGCCGCCGATCACCGGCATATGCGAGCCGATCGCTCCGCCGAAGACGATGAAATAGAGCGAGGTCGAGATCACCGGCGAGACGATACTCTGCAGCGGCGTGCGCCAGGTCCGCGCCATCTCGAACAGATAGATCGCGCGGATGGCGTGCCAGTTGACGATTGCCGCGGTCATCGACGGTCCCTCACCAGGCTGACGAAGATGTCTTCGAGCGAACTCTGGCTGGTGTGCAGGTCCTTGAAGCGGATGTTGGCCTGGCTGAGGTCCTGCAGCAGGGCCGTGATCCCGGTGCGCTCGGCCTTGGTGTCGTAGGTGTAGACGAGCTCGTTGCCCTCAGCCTCCAGCGCCAGGTTGTAGCTCGCCAGCGCAGGCGGCACGGAAGCCAGCGGCTCCTGCAGGGACAGGGTCAATTGCTTGCGCCCGAGCTTGCGCATCAGCTCGGCTTTTTCCTCGACGAGGATGATCTCGCCCTTGCTGATGACGCCGATCCGGTCGGCCATCTCCTCGGCCTCTTCGATGTAATGCGTCGTCAGGATGATGGTGACCCCGCGCTCCTGGAGCCCGCGCACGAGCTTCCACATATCCTGGCGCAGCTCGACATCAACGCCCGCCGTCGGTTCGTCCAAGAACAGGATCTGCGGTTCATGCGCGAGCGCCTTGGCGATCAGCACGCGCCGCTTCATCCCGCCTGACAGCATCCGGATCTGCGTGTCGCGTTTGTCCCAGAGCGTCAGGTCCTTCAGCACCTGCTCGACCAGAGCCGGGTCCCGGCGCTTGCCGAACAGGCCCCGGCTGAAGTTGACTGTGCTCCAGACGGTCTCGAAAGCGTCCGTCGTCAGCTCCTGCGGCACGAGGCCGATCTTGGCGCGTGCGGCGCGATAATCGGTGACGATGTCGTGCCCGTCGGCCAGCACCTGCCCGCTGCTGGGGTTGACCAGCCCACAGATGATGCTGATCAGCGTGGTCTTGCCGGCGCCATTGGGCCCGAGCAACGCGAAGATCTCGCCGCGCCGGATCGACAGGTCGACGCCCTTGAGCGCGCTGAAGCCCGATTTGTAGGTCTTCGACAGGTTGGTAACGGAAATGATCGGCTGCATGGGCGGCATATAGGCGAGATCACCTCATGTTGCGATGCTGCGGGCATGCGCGCCGCGCGCAACCGGGAAAGCATCTACGCCTGACAGGCTCTGTCAGGAGCCCGACATGGCAATGGCCGGAGCGAGGCCCGGCCATTGCAAATGTGAAGCGGCTTTCCGCTTCAGCGCATGAAGAACCAGAGCAGGATGATCAGCGGAATCGGCACCCCAAGCAGCCACAAGACAATCGAACGCATTGAAAAACCTCACTCGAACAAACCATGCTGGGGCAACGCCCCCATGGCGCGAAAGGTTCCTCAATCCCAGGAAGCCGGAAGGGCGCGCTATTTGAAGCTGATGCCCTCGATCAGCTTGGACATGGCGGCGTCATGGGTCTTGTCGCCTTCCGGCGAGGCCCAATAGGTCATCAGGATGATCTTGCCGCTCGCCACATTCGGATTGATCGCGACGTAGCGGATGATCGAGGGGCCGTCCTTGTTGGTTGCGGCAAGTTCGGTGAAGGACCAGGCCCGGCCGTTGATCTCGGATTTCTTCGTCGCGGACGCGCCGGTGACCGTGACGCCCTCCTTCTGGAAATAGCGGTCATGTTCCTTCTGAACGCTGTCCATCTCGCCGGGTGCGATCAGCTCGAACCAGAGATAGACCTCCTCATCGGGCGTCTTGATCTCGAGCCCGCGCGCGATCTTCTTGCCCGACCATTCCTCGGGGATCGTCACGGTCGCAACGGGGTCGGCCGCGGTGAGGGTGAGCGGACCCGCCAGGGCCGGCATGGTGGCCATCACAGCGGCAACGGTGAAAGCCCGGATCATGTTTGGCAGCATCACTATCTCCCCAGCGCCTAGATCACGTCGCATTCGGACGGAATCGTCCGAATGCGACGTGATCGATTCTAAAAGTCTAGAGCATTGCTCTAGAGCCGGCAGATCTCGGCAGGCGGAAACCGGCAAGCCCTCCAGGCTCGGCCACGGCACGTTGCCCTTGGGGCAGGAGGCTGGCAATCGGGTTCGCGCGGTTTCAGGCGAACGCTGTGACGCTGGGATGCCAGCTCGGTTGATAGCCGTTCATCAACGCACTCAG
This sequence comes from Allobosea sp. OK403, assembly GCF_900113835.1. Lineage (GTDB taxonomy): Bacteria > Pseudomonadota > Alphaproteobacteria > Rhizobiales > Beijerinckiaceae > Allobosea. Next base: position 9,757 of record NZ_FOQV01000004.1, read on the forward strand.
CGTCGCCGGAGGCGTCAGGACTGCGGCTACTCCACTCGGGCGGGGCCGGCGCGCGATATAGCCCGCCGGTGACCAGAGCAGCCCCGCATCGCCCTTGAGAGCCAGGAACCCCGCTTCACTCGCGAGCATTGCGCCATCGGGCAATGCGTCTGCCTCCAGCTGGTGCAGGCGCTTCGCGCGGCCGACGCGCCGCTCCGCATCGAGCCTATGGTCGATTGCCGGAAAGTGCGGCGTCTCGCTCAAGCCGAGCCCGCTTACCAATGCCGCGCGATAGCGCAGCGCATCTGCGCGGCGGCATTCCATGCAGGGCCGGTGGCCGGCGGCGAGCGCGGTCACCTCATCGCAGAAGAACAGCTCGGTATAGCCCTGCCCCCAGACCTTCCGGCTGCGCCCTTTGAAGGAGAGCACGCAGCAGAGCCATTGCCGGTTCGCATATAGCCGCGTCGGCACGGCGTGCGACTGCGGGTCATGGAAACGCCCGCCGCGATTGCCGTAGAACAGGCCGCGCGCCGGATCGGCGAAGAGGCTGCCATCGGGTCTGACGCGATTGGGGAGAGGCATGCTGCGCACCACGCTCGGGTTGCGTGCAAGACTAGACGCCTCGATGTCAGAGCGCGACAGCAGCGTGCGGGCAGGCAAGCTCAATCGCGCAGGCCGGCGACCGCCGGAGCGCGATAGGACATCAGCGCCGGCACCAGCGTGATCGCGCTGCCGACGAGAAGCAGCGCCGCCACGAAGACGATCTCCTGGCTCTCGATCGCGAAGACGAGCTGCAATCCGGTCTGCCCGGCGATGACGCCCGACAGCGCGGTCGTCAGCACCACGCCGGCCAGCAGGCCCGCGACGCAGCCCGCGCCGATCAGCCCGGCCATGCCCAACCAGACGACCAGCAACACATAGCCACGCGGCGCCCCCAGCGCCCGCAGGATCGCATAGCGCCGCCGCCGCAGGCCCGCGACCGCGATCAAGAGCAGCAGGACCGCCGCCAGGATCAGCAGCGCATTGAGGAAGGAGGCTGCGACCAGAACACTGCGGACATCGCCGAGTGCGCGGTAGAGCGTGACCAGGACCTCGGCAGGAAAGAACGCCATCGTGCCGCCCTGGCGATACTGCGCCCGCAAGGCATAGGCCCCGGCGACGCTGCGCGGCTTGACGACCAGGGCCGGCACGCCGGGAATCCGCGGCCCGTCGAAGGGCAGCCCGATCCGCCCGTCATCCGCTGCGTGGCCATTGGCGAGGCCATGGATCTCCCAGACGCTCTCGACCGGCACCAGGATCGCCCGGTCCCAGGGCGAGCCGAGGCGCGGCAAGCGCCCGACCGCGACATAATCGTGACCGGCATGGCGATGGCCGGCCTCGTCCTCATGCGCCACACCCGGACGCGCGGTTGCGCCGAGGATGCCATGCGACGGCGCGATGCTGTCGCCGAGGCCATAGCTGACATCGGCCCCCAGCACCGCCTCACCCTCCTTCTGGAAGAGCCGACCCTGCGATGGCGCGAGCCGCCCCCAGCGGCCGGCGAAGGCCGCCGTGGTGCCCACGATCACATAGCCCTTGCTGACGTCGCCGAAGGCGATCGGCGCGACGCCGGCGACGCGCTCATCCTGCGCCAACGTGTTGAGCAAGCGCCCGTCCATCAGCGGCACCGCATCCGGCTGGAGATAGACCGCCGACATCAGCAATTGCGTCTGGCTGCCCGGCGCGCCGATCAGCAGGTCGAAATCCTCGGCCGCGGCCGCCGAACTGCGCCGCAAGGCCCGCTCCTGCGCCCCGATCGCCACCCCGACAGCGACCGCGAGCGCCACCAGCACGATGATCGCCAGCGCCGTCCAGCGCAGGGCCCGGATATCGGCCCAGACCATCGGAAACGGGTTCATGCCGCGCTCTCGATCGGCGGGACGGACGAGGTTGCAAGTTCGATGCGCCGGTCCATCCGCGCCAGCAGCGCCGTATCATGCGAGGCGCAGATCAGGGTCGCGCCGGTTTCGGTCGCGACCTCGACCAGGAGCGCTCCGACCTCGGCGGCATGGGCTGCGTCGAGACTGGCTGTCGGCTCGTCAGCGAGGATCAGCGCCGGCTGGAGCAGCACCGCGCGCGCGATCGCCACGCGCTGCTGCTCGCCGCGCGAGAGCACAGCCGCCTTGCGCCTGAGATCGGTCAGCCCCATCCGGGCAGCGAGCATCGCCGCCCGCTCATGTTCGGCCGGCCCGATCCGCCACCGCGAGAAGGTCAGGGGCAAGGTGATGTTCGCCGCGACGTCGAGCTCGGGGATCAGGTGAAAATCCTGGAAGACAAAGCCCAGCGTCGCCTGGCGCCAGCGGTCGCGGGCGCCGACCGACAGGTCCGAGACGACCATGTCGCCCCAGCTGACCGAACCGGCATCGGGCCGGATCAGCCCGGCGACGAGATGCAGGAGCGAGGTCTTGCCCGAGCCCGACGCACCGCGCAGCCCAACGCGCGCGCCGGCTGGAATTGCCAGGCCGGCGAGATCGAGCACCCGGAACGGCCGGCCATCGCCGCCGCGATGGTCGAGCCTGACTCCGGTCAACTGCAGCGCCCGCGCCGCGGCCGCCGGCTGCCGTTCAAGCGACGTGAAAGCTGGCATCGACGAGTCTGATCTGGCTGACGAAGCCGGTCTCGGCATCGATCGCGGAACCGATTTCGAGACGGCCGGAGACGGCGACCTTCTGCCCGGCGCTGACCATCGGCGTCACCGCCTTCATGAAGACCACGACGATGTCGACCGGCCAGTCGGCATCGGACTGGCAGAACGGGCAGATCGCCAGGGGCTCGCGCGTCAGCACGAAGAAATGGCTTTCGGGCTTCAGCGGCGGCGCCATGTAGCCGAGCATGCGCACCTCCTGCCCGCGCATGCTCGTGGCGCGATCCGAGAACTGGAAGCCGAGTACGCCGAAGGATTTGTAGAGCCCGTCGAAACTGATCGTCGCGGGCTCATCTGCGCGGACCGCTTCGCAAAGCGCGAGCGTCGCGAGCCCCTGAAGGAGCCCGCGACGGGATAGTCTTGCGAGGAGGATCGGTTGCTGCACGGATCATTTGCCTCGGATCAGGACAGGCTCACTTGCCGCCCGGCTTCACTTGCCGCCCAGCGCCAGCGCCTCCGCCATCACACGGAAGACATAGGTGTTGGGCTTGTGGCCACGGAATTTCTCGGCGCCCGGGCCCATCGCGGTCAAGATGCCGTCGTCGCCGGAATGCACGCCGGAATTCGCATCGAAGGGCAGGTTGCCGACCTTGCGCGTCGCCAGCGGTCCGGTGCAATCGGCTTCGTTGGCGACATTGGTCTTGCCGTCGGCGCTCTTCACCGCCGGAACGCGCTCGCCATCCATGAAGGGGCGACCGGTATCGCAGGTGTCGGGATAGGTGCCGAAGACCACGGCGAGGCGACGCGAGGTGTTGACATTGGTCGGATAGCCATCGGCGTCGAGCGGACCGTAATTCGGCGCCTTGGCATCGGCATAGGTGCCGAGCTTGTCGCGCAGGAGCTGGCCCGGGCGCTCGTCGTCATAGGTGCCGACGAGCGAGACCGCATGGGTGTGGTCAGGCACGACGATGATCAGCGTGTCGTTGCGCTCACCGGCGAAATCCTTGGCGATCTTGACGGCGTTGTCGAGCATGATCGTGTCGAACACGGCCCGCTCCCAATCGAGCGAGTGGCTGTATTTGTCGATGCGGCCGGACTCCACCATCAGGAAGAAGCCGTCCTCATTGCTCTTCAGCATGTCGATCGCAGCCTTGGTCTGCTCGGCGACGTCGGGCTGGTCGGGGAACTTGGCAATGCTGCCCTTCTTGGCGAGGCGCAGATCGAAGGCGCCGTCGACATTGCTGGTGTTGTAGAGGCCGAGCAGCTTCTTGGTGCCGGCAGCGGCGGCCGCGTTCATCTCGGTCTTGGTCGTGGCGATCGTGTAGCCGGCGGTCTTGAACTGGGCGATGAAGTCGAGATCGTCGGTGCGCTTGGAGCCCGGCGTCGTCCTGGGCAGGAAATTCGGCGAGCCGCCGCCCATGATCACGTCCGGCTTCACATCGTAGAACATCTTGACGATGTCGTTGTAATCCGAGCGCCGGCGGGTATGGGCGACCATGGCGGCGGGCGTCGCATCCTCGATCTCGGCATTGGTGACGACGCCGACCGTCATCGTGTTGCGGCGCTTGATCAGCTCCGAGATGGTCTCGACCTTGGGGTGGTCCAGCGTCAGCGCGTTCTTGGCGCAGTAGACGCCGAGCGCGTTGACGCAGGATTTGTGGCCCGTGGTGTAGGCATGGGCGCTGTTGGCACTGTCGGTGACGACGGAATCGCTGCCCGAGGTCGAGATCAGCGCCATGTTCGGCATGTCGTCGATGGCGAGCTCGCCATTGAAGCGACCCTCTTCCCAACCCTTGGACATGATCCGCGCCGCGGTGCGATGCGCCACCGACATGCCATCGCCGATGAACAGGATGACGTTCTTGGCCCGGCGCGGCTGGGCCGTCGCGAAGACCTCCCATTTCACCGTCGCCTTGTTGGCCCCTTGCGTCGCCTCGACGACGTAGTTGCCGGCCGGCAGCGTCGCGCCACGCAACCACAGCGCCGAATGCTTCTGGCCTTCCTCGTTCTGGGTGAAGGCGGTCGGCTTGCCGAAGACTTCGGCCGCGGGCTTGCCGTTGATCGTGACCGCCACATCGGCCGAGGTCGGCGCGTTCGGGAACTCGACCTTGAAATCAAAGCGCGAGCCCTCGAGGATTTCAGCCCGGTTGATCGGATAGATCGTCTGAGACAGCGCGGGAGTGGCCCCGGCAAGCCCTGTCGCCAGGATCGTCATCAGCCATTTTTGCGCGCGCATGTCCGTCTCCGCTCGAACCCGTTCGATATCCGCCGGCGACCGTTAGGAAGCGCATGTGACAGTACGATTACTACATGCGCCTTCATGAAGTCGAGATTGTTATACTATAACAATATTCGCGCACTCCTCGAACGCCCACTGCCATCTCCCGCACGGTGCCATAAACCGGCAGGCTACGCCTCCTTGACGCCGTAATCGGGAATGCCCTGCTCGTTGCCGTAATATTTATACGGCAGGAACTTGCCCGACATCGCGATTTTGACGCGGTCGCCCTTCGGGTTCGGCTCACGCTCGAACTCGATGTCGAAGTCGATCGCCGACATGATGCCGTCGCCGAATTCTTCCTCGATCAACGCCTTCCAGGCCGGGCCGTTGACCATCACCATCTCGTAGAAGCGATAGATCAGGGGGTCGGTTGGCGGCATCGGCGTACCCGTGCCGCGATAGGGCACCTCATTGAGCATCCGCTTCTCGTTCTCGGTGAGGCCGAACAGAGCTGCAGCCTTCTCCGCCAGAGGCTTGACCAGCTTCATCTGGCCCAGGAGCGCGCCGACGATCAGCACCTCCGACATGCCGCCGATTTCCGCGGTGATGTATTTCCAGCTCCAGCCCTTCTCGCGCTTGATGTCGAGGATCTTCTCGGTGAGTTCTTCGCGCTTCATGGTCTGCGTCCTCCTTGGCGGTGCTGAATATCGGTCGAGCCAGCGTTACGCGGCCTTTGGTCAGGCGGCCGGTGGCGTCGAACGCGTCGAACGGGCCGGTGATCCCAGCCATGAGTAGCAAACGGCGGGCCAAGGCCTTGCGCTCGCGCGAGCGCCGCTTGCGGGCGCGAAGTGAAGTCATTCCGACTTTATGAGATTCCGGCAGGATCGTCTTAACGTTACGCGGAAGTAAGGACCGCAATGTAAGGTGTTTGAAGTAATTTCTGCGTCATCCAGAGGTCCATCGACCACGCGGAAAACTTGATCGCCCGATGAACTCCTATATTCCCCTGATCCTGTTCACGGTGCTGACCAACGCCGCAGCTCAACTCATGCTCAAGCGCGGCATGACCGGCCTGGGTCAACTCGACCCCGGCCGTGACGGGCTGATCGCCACGGTCCTGCGCGTCGTCTTCAACCCTTTCGTCTTCTTCGGCCTGTGCACCTTCGTGGTCAGCATGGCCTCGCATCTCATCGTGCTGTCGAAGGTTCAGATCAGCTACGCCTATCCGTTCCTGAGCCTCGCCTACGTCGTGGTCGCGATTTACGCCTATTTCTTCTTCCAGGAGGATCTGAGCCCTGCCCGCATTGCTGGCATCGGACTGATCGTGCTGGGCACCATTTTCATCGCACAGAGCTGAGGGACCGACATGGATCTGATCGCACGCCTCTTCCTTCGTCTCGGCACGCTGCTGGAACCAAAACCCGTGCTGCGGCCGGTCCCGGTGCCGGTCCGTACTCCGCCGCGCCTGCCGCGCTGACCTGAGAGCAATTTCCGATCCAGCCGGATCGCTCAATTGCTCCAAGGCATTGTTTTAACGCATTTTCTTTCAGCGAACGGTGTCCACTTCGCTCGAAAATGCTCTCGTCCGGAAGACCTGAACCCATGAAACATATCATCATCGGCGGAGACGGTTTCGTCGGCTCGCATCTGGCCGCGGATCTGGCGGCCATGGGCGAGGAGGTGCTGGTCGCCGACATCGTCAAGAGCGGCCATGGGCACTACGCCAAGGTGCCGTTCCAGCAGATCGATGTGACCAGCGCCGAGAGCGTGAGCGCCATCCCGCTCGCCAAGGACGACCTCGTCTACAACCTCTCGGCCAAGATGCTTTCGCCCATCGTGACCCGCAAGGAGCGCCACGATTTCTTCTGGCCGGTGAACTATCACGGCACCGCCAATATCCTGGCCTGGATGGAGAAGAACGGCGCCAACAAGCTCGTCCACTTCACCACGGACATGATCTACGGCCATTCCGTCACCGTGCCGCAGGACGAGACCCATCCCGCCAAGCCGCTCGGCGAATATGGCGAGAGCAAGCTCGCCACCGAGACGCTGGCGCAGAGCTATCGCGAAAAAGGCTTCCAGATCCCGATCTTCCGGCCGCGCCTGATCATCGGGCCGGGCCGGCTCGGCATCCTGGTCAAGCTGTTCACGCTGATCGACCTGAACCTGCCGGTGCCGATGATCGGCTCGGGCAACAACCCCTATCAGTTCATCTCGGTGTTCGACTGCGCCAGCGCCTGCATAGCGGCCTGGAAGGCCGGCTTCCCCAACAGCGCCTATAATCTCGGCTCGGACGATCCGCCGCCGGTGAAGAAGCTGCTCGGCGATCTTATCGCGCATGCCGGTTCGAAATCGATCCTGCTGCCGACGCCGGCGCCGCTGGTCAAGCTGACGCTGAACACGCTCGACTGGATCAACCTGCCGATCATGGATCCGGAGCAGTACATGATCGCCGACGAGATCTGCATTCTCGACACCTCCAAGGCCAAGCGCGAGCTCGGCTGGACGCCCAAGCACCGCGACGAGGACATGCTGCTCGCCGCCTACACCGAATACCGCAAGAGCAAAGACATCCGGAATCAGGCGCAGAGGAGCCTCGCAGCATGAGCATGCCCGCTTTCAAGACCGACGCTGCGCCGGCTCGCCCGAAACTCTACAGCGTCGAGGAGGCCAAGCAGCTCGACGCCACGACCGTGCGCGAACTCTTCACCGCCCATGTCAATCCCGGCCAGGTGCATTTCCTGAAACTGCTCGGCTTCGACAAGATCATCGTCGATAGCGCCCAGGGCATGCATTACATCACCCGTGATGGCCGCAAGATCCTCGATTTCTTCGGCGGCTTCTGCTCGGTCGCCTTCGGTCACAACCACCCGCGCATCGTCGCGGCGCGGCAGAAATTCCAGGACGAGAACCGCCATGAGATCTGCATGGCCTTCATGTCGCAATACGCCTCGGCGCTAGCGGCCAACCTCGCCGCGATCGCGCCCGGCGATCTCGACATGGTCTTCCTCGGCTCGACCGGCTCGGAGGCGATGGAGGCGGCGCTGAAGGTCGCCGAGCAGGCGCAGGGACCGGCGCGCTCGAAAATCCTGCACGCGGCGAACTCCTTCCACGGCAAGACCAAGGGCGTGCTCTCGGTCACGGATTCCACGCTCTACCAGTCGCAGTTCAAGCTGGTCGAGAACCGGGTGAAGGTGCCCTTCGGCGACATCGAAGCCGTGCGCCTGGCCCTGGAGAGCGATCCTGCGATCGGCATCGTCGTGATGGAGACGATCCAGGGCGGCGGCGGCATCGTCGAGGCGCCGGTGGGCTTCTGGCGCGAGCTGCGCGCGCTTTGCGACAAACATGGCGTGCTCTGGGTCGCCGACGAGGTCCAGTGCGGTCTCGGCCGCACCGGCCAGTTCTTCGCCTTCGAGCGTGACGGCGTCGTGCCGGACGTGACCGCACTCGCCAAGGCGCTTGGCGGCTCCAAGGCGGCGATGGGCGCGATGATCGCGCGCCGCGAAATCTACATGAAGGCTTACGGCAAGCCCAAGACCGCGCTGATCCACGCCCAGGCCACCTTCGGCGGCATGGGCGAGGCCTGCATCTCGGCGATCGAGGCGCTGAACGTGCTCTATGAGGAAGACCTCATGGGCAACGCCCAGCGCCAGGGCGACTATCTCATCGAGAAGCTCAACGGCCTGCGCGCGAAGCATCCGAGCCTGCTCAAGGAGATCCGCGGGCGCGGCCTGATGATCGGCATCGAGTTCAACGACATCAGCGAGACCATGCCGTTTGGCCTCAAGCACATGGTCGCATTGCTCGACGACAAGCTGAAAGGCTCGCTCTGCGGCTTCATCGGCGCGCTCTTGCTGAAGGATTACGATATGCTCGTCGCCTTCACCGAGTACAACCGCAATGTCATCCGCCTGGAGCCGCCGCTGATCGTCACCCGCGAGCAATGCGACGAATTCGTCGCGGCGCTCGACGATTTGCTTTCGCGCGGCATCACCAAGATCGTCACTGACTATCTGCGCAAGGTCGCAGTGGCGAAGGGCTGAGGCCAGCCGCCACCCGTTATGCTGCGAAGGGCCGGTTCGCCGGCCCTTTTCCGTTCGCGCGGAATTCTTTTCTTACGGCAGCCGCTGACATGCGCTGACGGAAGCTCAAGGCAAGGATTGCCGAAACCAAGGATTGCCGAAACAGGAGCGCTTCATGCTCGGCCATCTCTCCTTCGGCGTCCGCGATCTCACCACCGCCATCGCCTTCTATGATGCGGCCCTCGCCCCGCTCGGCCTCCAGCGCGTCTGGACCGCTCCCGATGCCGCCGGCTATGGGCCGCCCGGCGGCGGCGACCTCTTGGCGCTGAAACTGCGGCCGCGAACCGCCTCGCCTGGGCCGGGTTTCCACCTCGCCCTCAATGCACCGACGCGCACCGCGGTCGATGCCTTCCACGCTGCGGCGCTCTTGGCCGGCGGACGCGACAATGGCGCGCCTGGGCTGCGACTGCATTACGGGCCGAGCTACTACGCCGCCTTCGTCATCGCTCCTGAAGGCTGGAATCTCGAGGCCGTCTGTCACGCGACGAGCTGAAGCCGGGATCGTCTCCCGACGGCCCGTCTGCGGAAATCTCGGAGCATCGGCCCGAAAAGGTGGAACCGGTTTTCGGGACAAGCCGACGCAAGATCGAAGCCCTGCAGCATCAGGGTATTTGCGGCAACGCCGATGCGCTCCTAACCTTCGGACTTCGACCGATCCGGCTGAACCAGGATCGGCGTCCTGGAGGAAGTCGAGATGATCCGTCGCTTTATTGCGGCAGCCATGCTGGTTGCCTGCGCGCTTTCGGCCTCGCAGCCGGCGAAGGCCAAGATTACCCGCATCGAGATCGCCAAAACCGAACCTGCCTTCGGTGGCCAATCCTTCGGCGCCGTCGGCGCCTATGAGCGCATCACCGGCAAGGCCTTCGGCGAGGTCGATCCGAAGAACCCGGCCAATGCCCGCATCCAAGACCTCGCGCTTGCCCCGCGCAATGCCCACGGCATGGTCGAATACACGACCGACATCGACATCCTCAGGCCGAAGGACGAGGGCACGGGCAACGGCATCCTGCTCTTCAACATCCCAAACCGCGGCAATAAGGGGCTGCTCCAGCCCTTCAATCTCAACACCGGCACGGTCGCCGAAATGAACGCGCTCGCCAAACCCGGCGACGGCTTCCTCCAGCGACAGGGCTACAGCATGATCTGGTTCGGCTGGCAGGCCGATCTGCTGCCCGGCAACAACCGCATGACCATGCAGGCGCCTGTGGCGCGCAACCCGGACGGCTCGCCCGTCACCGGCCTCGTCCGCGCCGAATTCGTGGTGACGGACGCCGCCAAGACCCAGAACCTGTCGAGCGGCTGGTTCACAGGCATGACGCATGATTCCTATCCGACCGTCAGCACCGACAACCGCGCGCCCTTGCCCGACGGCTTCCTGCCGACGCTGACGGTGCGCACCCGCGAGAATGCACCGCGCACGGCGGTGCCCAACAGCGAATGGAGCTTCGGCAACTGCGCCGCGGACGGAGCGGTCAAGCCCGACGCCAAGGCGATCTGCCTGCCCGCCGGCTTCCAACCCGGGCGGCTCTACGAGCTGATCTATCGCGCCAAGGATCCGACCGTGCTCGGCCTCGGCTACGCCGCCGCGCGCGACCTCGCCGTCTTCCTGCGCGACGCCAAGGCCGACCAGGCCGGCACGCTCAACCCGATCGGCAGGCGCAGCCAGAAGGCGATGGTGATGGGCACCTCGCAATCGGGCCGCTTCATCCGCTCCTTCCTGCAGCTCGGCTTCAACCGGGACGAGGCTGGCCGGAAAGCCTATGACGCGGCGCTGCCGCATATCGGCGGCGGGTTGATGCCGCTCTCGCTGCGCTTCGCCCAGCCTGGCCGCGCCTGGGGCCAACAGATCGACCACCTCTATCCGGCCTATGATTTCCCGTTCAACTACGCCCGCGTCCAGGACCCGCTGACCGGGCGGCGGCAGGGCATTCTCGACCGTTGCCGCAGGGACGGCGCCTGCCCGTTGATCTTCCATGCCGCGACGGCGCTGGAGATCTGGGAGGCGCGCCAGTCGCTCGGCCTGACCGATCCGCTGGGCCTGCGCGACATTCCCGATCCGGCCAATGTCCGCACCTACATCATGGCCTCGACCCAGCACAGCCCGCCGCCCCTGCCACTGCCGACGGCTGCGCCCTTCGGCCAATGCCAGCAGCAGGCCAATCCCAACCCGCATAACTGGACGATGCGCGCCTTGCTCACCGCGCTGACAGGCTGGGTCCGGGATGGCATCGCTCCGCCGCCTTCCGCCGTGCCGCGCATCGCCGACGGTACGCTGGTGACGCCGGATCTCGTCCGCTTCCCAACGATCCCCGCCAATAGCTATGGCAATGTCGTGCGCCCGGCCCTGCGCTATCTTGGCGCGACCAATCCGCTGCATCCGCTCGATTTCGGCAAGGGTTACAACGCCGCCGACGGCATGGGCGTCATCAGCGTGGAGCCGCCGCACGCGAAGCCCGGCAGCTATGGTGTGCTGGTACCGCAGGTCGACGCCGACGGCATCGATCTCGCCGGCATCAACAATGTCGTCACCGCCGTGCCGATCGGCACCTATACCGGCTGGAACCTGTTCCGGAAGGACCGCTTCGAGGACGGCTTCTGCATCTTCCAGGGCAGCTTCGTGCCCTTCGCCCGCACCAGGCAGGAGCGCCTCGATACCGGCGACCCGCGCCTCTCGATCGAAGAGCGCTACCCGACGCCGCACGCCTATGCCGAAACGGTGAAGACGGCAGCCGATGCGCTGGTGGCGAAGCGTTATCTCCTGCCGGAGGACGCAGCCTTGCTGACGGAAAAGGCGCGCAGCGAAGCCATCCGGCTCGCTCCATAGAGCAGGATGCGAGAAAGTGGGCACCGGTTTTTGCATTGTTCCTGCTCTCACTCTTAGATGAGACACGGATTCAGATTTCAGATGGGATCACTCTGGGACCCCATCTGAAATCATCCGGCTCTCGAGCAGGATGCGAAAAAGTGGGCACCGGTTCTTGCATTGTTCCTGCTCTCGCAGCGCATCTTGTCCTTGCAAACGCCATCCGGCCCCTCGGGGGTGCCGAGGGGCCGGATCGATACGGGCCACGCTTGCCGCTCAGTAGAGCGAGCAGACCTTGCGATAGCCGACGACTTCGCCGAAGCGGTTGACGCGCTCGACCATCTCGCAGCGGCGCACCGGAGCATCATCCTCATAGACGGGCTCGGCATAGGCGCGGTTGGCGGAGGCCGCGAGCAGGCCGCCGACGGCGAGCGCTCCGACAATGCCGGCCCCGACGCCCCAGCCACGATGGCGCGGATAGGCCTGCGCGCTGCCCGCGCCGGCGAGAATGGCGGTGGAGAGGGTGAGAGCGGCCAGAGCGGCGGTCGCGGTCTTCTTGAAGCGGGTCATGATGGTATCTCCCGAGGTCCAGTCGGGGGCGAACCATTCGCCCTCCATGATCCTTGGTCGCAGCGGGAGCGTGGGAGGTTCAAAGGGAGACGAAGATTTTTTGCATCTCCTCAGCCCTCATCCTGAGAAGGCCGCGTCAGCGGCCGTCTCGAAGGATGCTCCAGGAGGCTCCCGAGATCGCTGAAGCATCCTTCGAGACGCGCTCCTGCGGAGCGCTCCTCAGGATGAGGGCTCAGATGATGGCAGCGTCTCGGGTCTTCACCGTCGTGACGCTCAACCCGCCGTCACCCGTCGCCAGAAGCTCGACGAGAACCCCGGATCGATATGGCGCGCAAACTCCCGCCAATCCGGGAAGGAAGCCTCGAATGTCGCCGGCGACATGCGCGCATCCTTATAGGGATTCACGCGTCCGCCGGCTTCGATCGTGATCCGGTCGAGCTCCGCCAGCAGCGCCTCCGTGCGCGCCCCGCGATTGGGAAAGTCGAGCGTCAGGGTCGCCCCCGCGATCGGGAACGACATCAAGCCGGGCGACGGCAGATCGCCGAAGAGCTTGAGCACGGTCAGGAACGAAGCCTCACCCGCCGCCAGCGTGCGCCTCAGCATCACCTCCACCGCCTCGCGGGCATGGGCCATCGGCACCGCGCATTGGAACTGGCGCAGGCCCTTGGGTCCATAGGCGCGGTTCCAGTTGGCGACACGATCGAGCGGATAGAAGAACGGCCGATAGGGAATGCGCCGCGGCTCAGGCGACGAGGGTTGCGCCGCCCGGTAGAGCGCATTGAAGGCGCGCAAGGTCAGCCCGTTGATCAGCGGGATCGGCGGCCTGATCGGGAACGGCAGTGGCCGCTTCGCGCGCGCGAGCGGTGCATCGCCCCCCCTTGCATGATTGGCCCGGAAGAAGACGCCGCGGCCGAATTTCGCGCCACTCGCCAGCGAGTCGATCCAGGCGACGGTGTAGTCATGGCTCGCATCCGATTCGGCCGCGATCGCGAAGAAGCGGTCGAGCCCGTCGAAATGCAGCACCTCCTGCTGCATTTCGACGGAGGCGACCGGCATCAATTGCAGCGTCACTTGCGTGATCAGGCCGGTCAAGCCAAAGCCGCCGATGGTCGCCGCGAAGAGCTCGCCGTTCAGGTCGGGCGCACAGGTCAGGCGGCTGCCATCCGAGCGGATCAGTTCGAAGGCGCGCACATGCCGGCCGAAAGTGCCGGCGCGATGGTGGTTCTTGCCATGGACGTCATTGGCCAGCGCACCGGCGATCGTGACGAATGCGGTGCCGGGCGTCACCGGCGGAAACCAGCCGGCCTGAACCGTAAGCTTCAGCACATCGTCGAGCAGCACGCCCGCCTCGCAGGTCAGGAGGCCGCTCACGCGGTCGAAGGCGAGGATTCGGTCGAGGCTGCGGCCGAGAATGAGCGCGCCGCCATCGTTCAGGCAGGAATCGCCATAGGAGCGGCCATTGCCGTAGGCCAGGGCCGGCGCCCGATACCGCGACGGCGCGGTAATCCACGGCTCGGCCGCGACGATCGCGGTGTCGCGAGCGACGAGCCCACCCCAGGAGCGGCACTCCGGCAGAATCTCGCTCATAGCAGGATCTCGCTCACGGCAGGAACGTCGCCGCAACCATGATCAGCAGGACCAGCGAACCCGTCAGCTGGCTGCGCCAGTCGCGGATCATGAAGACGAGCGGATCATCCGGCATCAGGCCGCGCCTGGCCAGGAACCAGACCCGCGACATCTGGTAGAGAACGATCGGGCAGATCAGCCAGATCAGCTCCGGGTGACGGTAGAGCTGCTTCACCGCGGCGCTGTCGACATAGAGCGCCAGGATCAGGGCGCAGGTGCAGCCCGAGGCCATGCCGAGCTGCGAGAGCGCCTCGATATCCTCGGCATGATAGCCGCGCCCGGCTTTTTTCAGCCCCGACTGGTCCTGCGTGATCCTGAGCTCGGCATAACGCTTCACCAGCGCCAGGCTCAGGAACAGGAACATCGAGAAGGCAAGCAGCCATGACGAGAGCGGGATCCCGGCGGCGGCATTGCCGGCCAGGATGCGCAACGTGTGCAGCGCCGCCAGCCCCAGCACATCGACCAGGAGCTTGCGCTTGAGCACGAAGAGATAGGCCAAAGCGAGACCGAGATAGGCCGTCAACGCCAGCACGAAAAGCCGGGGCTGCGGCAGCAGCAGGGACAGGGCGAAAGCGCCGGCCAGCAAGGCGGGCACCACCATATAAGCCTGGTGCGCGGTGATCTCGCCGGCGGCGAGCGGACGCTTGCATTTCGTCGGATGCCGGCGATCAGCCTCGACGTCGACGATGTCGTTGAGGAGATAGATCGACGAGGCCATCAGGCTGAAGGAGATGAAGGCGACGAGTCCCTGTCCGAGCGCCTCCAGATCGAAAACGTCGTGATTCAGCAGGATCGGGATGAAGACGAGCCCGTTCTTCAGCCAATGATGCGGCCTCATTGCCCTGATCATCGCCTTGAAAGCCATGTCACCCTTCTCTTCCGTCAAGAGTCTGCCCGACGGCGAGCCAAAGACGCGCAGCCACAAGGCCCAGCCAGATCTCCACTATTCGGGCGAGGCTTTCTTCTGTGAGAAATCCTAAATCCCAGTGCAGAAACAAAGCGCAACGCGGCGCTATTGCTTGCCATGATTAACGTCTACCTGCCGGTGCCTGCGAATATCCGCGCCAAGCGCGCTCTCCAGAGACCTCTGCTCTCCCAGCAAGATGTCTCCCTTTCGTGAACCGGCATTCACGTCGCCCGCGCGCATCGCCTTGCAAAGCCCGTCGGACAGATGGATCGTACAGGCACGCCGGGGGGTTCGGCGCATACGACCGGTGCTTCGGGCCGGATCTGATCTGACAGGTGCGCTTCGGGCATGAACGCGACGAGCGAAACGGCAGCGGCGAATCGCGAACGCCTCGTCATCGTCGAGGACGATCCCGTGACGCGCGCCATGATCTCGGGCTATTTCGCCGACCAGGGCTTCAGGGTCGAGGAGGCCGAGAGCGTCGCCGAGGCACGCAGGGTGGTGCGTCGGGTCAAGCCCGAACTGATCTTCCTCGATGTCGTCCTGCCTGATGGCGACGGGTTCGACCTGGCCAAGGAGCTCCAGGGCTTTTCCGACGCGGGCATCATCTTCGTTACGCGCCGCGACACCGACATCGACCGGATCGTCGGGCTCGAGCTCGCAGGCGATCACTACGTCACCAAGCCGGTCAATCTGCGCGATCTGCTGGCGCGGACGCGCTCGCTGCTGCGCCGTCGCAAGATCGAGCGCGATACGGCGCGGCGCAGCACCACGATCACCTTCGGTCCCTTCATGATCGACCTGCTGCGGCGCGAGCTGGCGACGGTCAACGGCGATCCGATCCGCCTGACACGAGGCGAGTTCGACCTGCTCGCAGCGCTCGTCGACAGCAATGGCCGGCCGCTCAGCCGTGACTACCTGATCGAGGTCGTCAGCAACCGCCATGGCGAGGTCGACGCCCGCACCGTCGACGCGCTCGTGGCGCGGCTGCGGCGCAAGCTGACGGGGGCCGGCGATCCGGGGGTGATCGCAACAGTCAGCGGCATCGGCTACAAGCTCGGCATCTTCGCCGACCGTAACGCCTGATCCTCCGAGAGGCCCTTCACAACCGTCGCGCTTCGCGATGCAAGCGCCGCCAGCGCCTCGCTGCGCGCCCGCTCCAGATCGGCCACGGCCTGCACCATGACCTGCATGGATGCAACACGAGCCTCGGCCTCGATCGTCGATGCGATGGTCACAGCCTGGCCTAGGCCCAGCGCGCTGGCCGAACTTGCGAACTGATGCGCCGCCCGCTCCAGCGCCTTGCGGTCGCCCTGCTCGGTCGCCCGGCCAAGCTGCTCCAGCAGATCCTCCGAGACTGTCTGGAACAGTGCAACGAGGCGCACCATCCGCTCGGCTCCCACCAGCAGCGCCTGCTCGTCGAGGAAGGCGTCGTCGACGGGGTGGTCCGAAGACAGGTTCGCATTCGCCAGACGGCCCGGCCTACGCGCGTTGCGCGTCAGCACCTGCCGCAAGGCCGCGGACGTCGCGGGCTTGGGCACGATTGTGGTCAGGCCCGCCGCGAGAAGCCGGCGCATCGTCTCCGGCGACACATCGGCGGTCAGCGCCACGATCGTCGGGCAGGCGATCTCCGGGATGGCACGGATCGCGGCAGCCGTCTCGATGCCGTCCATACCGGTCATGTGCATGTCGAGCAGCACGAGGTCGACGCGCTTCGATGCCAGCAGCGCCAGCGCAGCCTCGCCGGAGCTGGCTGTCAGCACGCGGTGCCCGGCCTTGGTGATCATGATCCGCGCCACCTCCCGCGTAACCGGCTCGTCATCGACGACGAGTACGACAAGCGGCGCCTCGGTCGTCTCCGCATGCGACAAATGCACAGCGCTCGTTGCGGCAGCAGCCGGCAACCTGACCCAGAAGGTGCTGCCGGCCCCGACTTCGCTGAGGACCGAGATCGAGCCACCCATCAGATTCGCAAGCTTGGTGCAGATCGCCAGGCCCAGACCGACCCCACCGGAGCGTCGCCCGGTTTCGGGATCGACCTGCACGAAATCCTGGAAGATGCGGCGCTGCATGGCGGGATCGATGCCGATGCCGGTATCGTGCACCGCGATCACCAGCATCGGCCCCGATACGTCGTCGGCCGGCTCCAGGGCGGCGCCAACCTCGATCTCGCCGGCATCGGTGAAGCTGATCGCATTGCGCAGAAGGTTCTGCACGATCCGGTTGATCTTGCCAGGATCGCCGTTGAGCCTCGCCCTGTCGACGGGCTCGATACTGAGGCGCAGCGCGAGACCCTTGCGCTCGGCTGCCGGCCGCATCAGCGCGATGGCCGCCGCGAGCAGGGGGCCCGGCTCGTAATCACGCTTCTCCAGGCTCTCAGTGCCCGCCTCCAGCCTGGAAAGGTCGAGCGTCGCATTGGCAAGGTCGATCAGCGTCTCGCCGGAGGTCGCCGCCATTTCGACCAGCCGCCGGTCGCGCTGGCTCATGCGCTTGCGGTCGAGGATTTCGAGCACGCCGAGCACACCTGACAAGGGCGTGCGGATGTCGTGCCCAACCACCGCGAGGAAGCGGGATTTGGCTTTCGTCGCCTCCTCGGCCAATTCGCGCGCCTGTTCGGCGGCGCGCTGCCCGGCCGATGCCTGGTCGAGCGCCTTGGCGAGGGCGGCCGTGCGCTGGGACACCTTGTCCTCCAGGATGCTCCGGCTTTCCTGCAAGCGCTCAGCCATCAGGTTGAACTGGTCCCCGAGTTCCTGGAGCTCGTCGCCGGTGCGAATGTCGATGCGCTCGTCGAGCTGGCCCTCGCCAATCCGTGCGGCGCCTTCGGTCAGCGCCCGGACCGGCGCAACCAGGCGCCCGCTGAGCAGGATGCTGGTCACCACGGTGACGAGCAGCGCCCCGGCGAGGATGATCAGCGAGCGCTGGATCGAAGCATAGATCGGCGCATAAGCCTCGCTTTGCGGCAGATCGACGATGACGCTCCAATCGAGATTCGGCACGGGCGCGACGACCGACAGGACAGCCCGCCCCTCGATATCGCGTGTCGACAGGCTGCTGCCGGGCAGCATCGCCCCTTGGATGTCCGGCCGCGGATAGGCTCGCAGGAGCGGCAGCAGATTCGTGCCTCTCAGGACGAAGCGGAGATCGGGATGCGCGATCAGCCGGCCGGTGCGGTCGACGACATAGGCCCGGCCTTCCACGCCGACCTTCATCTGCGAGACGAGCTCTTTGATGAAGGTCAGATTGACCGTCGCCAGGACCACGCCGCCTTTCGTTTCGGTCACCCGCTTTCCCAACAGCAGATAAGGCTCGGAGCCGCGCCGGAATTCGACATCGCTGCGGAAGTTGCCCTGAGCCAAGATCGCCTGAACGATCGGATCACTGGACAGGTCCGTCTCCGCGCCGATGCGGTCGCGGCCGGTGCGCGACAAGGCCAGCAATTCGCGCCCCTCGGCGTCGGTTCGCCTGAGATCGAGGATCGCCGGGGCCTGCCGCAGCAGGCGCAGCCCATCGAGATGAAGTTCTTCGAGGGCAAGGGCGCCCGAGCTGTTCAGCGAAACCCAATCGAGCTGCCGCGCGATATCACCGACAAATCCGCTGATGCGCTGCGCCGCCGCCTGCGCTTGCTCCTGCTGGACACGCGCCACCAGCGCCCGCTGGTCGGAGAAAGCGAAGATCGTGCCGACGATGCCATTGATGCCCAGGGCGAGGCTGATCGCGAAGCCGACGAACACCGCATATTTGCGGGCGAGCGCGCCGCGCGGCCCGCGCCTGGCCGCGTCGATGATCCTTCTCATGACACGATCCGCGAGGCGCGCACGCGCAGCGAAAGCGGGATCGTCAATCCCAGCGCCGTCGCCGCCTTCTCATTGATCACCAGCTCGAAGCTGCGCGAAAACTGGACGGGAAGCTCGGCGACGTTCGCGCCACGAAAGATCAGGTCGATATAGCTCGCCATGACCAGATCGGATTCGTCGCGACCGCCGGTATAGGACATCAGCCCGCCTGCCTCGACGAAGGTCTCGTAAGGGTACATCGTCGGCATCCGGTACTTCGCCACCAGCGGCGCGATCGCCCGGGCATTCCGGAAGGTGAAGCTGTCCGGCGGAAAAAACAGTCCCGTGCCCGGTTGCGCGGCGAGTTCGGCAAGGGCTGGCTCGATCTCGCTCATGGTCGCGACCGGGGCGCTGACCAGTGACATCCCGACCTCTTTTGCGCTCCAGCGCAGATGCTCGACATAGGTCACGCCTCCGGCAGCCGCGGACACCGGATTGTAGATGACGCCGATCCGCACGGTCGCGGGCGCAATCTCGCGCAGCAGATCGACCCATTTCGCCGCCATCGACGGCTCATTGTTGCTGAAGCCGGTCGCATTGCCTTCCGGGCGCTCGAGCGAACGCACGAAACCGCTCCCGAGCGGATCGGACGCCGTCGAGAACAACACCGGTATCGTGCGCGTCGCGGCCAGGACGGCAGCCGTCTCGGTGCTGGAGCCGGCGACGATGACGTCGGGCGTTTCGCCGACCAGGTCCCTCGCCGTCGTCGCCAGGGTCTGCGGATCGGAGTTGGACGAGCGGACGAGGTAGCGAATATTCTGCCCTTCGACCCAGCCGCGCTGCACCATCAGGCGCTTCAGGAGACCCAGCCGCGCCAGCACGATCGGATGATCGAGCGGCAAGCCGATCATGAAGGCGGCAAGCCGCATGCGTTCGGCCGCCTCGGTGAACGACGACGCGAAGCCCGCGGTGAGGGAGGCCAACCCACAGAGAAAGGACCGACGCTGCATCCGTGCCGCCAGGATCGTCATGCGCCGTGCTCACCACGGCGATCGATACGAACGGTGCCATGTCCCGCCGCGCAGGTCGAGCGTCAGAACGTTAGGGAAATAGGCGGCCTATTTGCGCCAGCGCGGCATGTCGCGTGGCCAATAACGCGCATCAACCCGCGCCTCGGGGATGGGCCACTCATAGACCGGCGCGAAGATCCAGCATTGCAGCCGATTCCATTCGGCGGCATTCCGCGCCCCCTTGCAGGCTCCGATATGCGAGCGCTGCCAAAAGGCGGTCGCCGGCATGGGCCATGCGAACAGCGCAAGCGCGAGGACGAAGATCGATCGGCTCAAGCAGCGACGCCTCATTGGCAGCCCCGTCGACCGGGTCCGCTCCGACACCAAGCTCATGAGGAACGCATGGATGTCCTACCAAACGCTAAACAGCCACCTCGCCTGGAGCAGGATCAATGCTCCGGCGCGCGGCCGCTGCGCCGGCTGTCAGGCGAAGCGGGTCTTCAGCGCCTCGAACAATGTGACCTGCTCGGCGATCAGCACTCGGCTCGTATCGCGCCGAACGAAGACCTTGAACATCGCCTCGCCCCCGCCATTGAAGAACTGCACCGAACAGGACCGACGCCCGTGGAAAAGCCGGTCGACCAGATAGATCGCGCGGCAATTCTCGGCCTTGATATGGCCACCGATCGGGCTGTCGCCATGGATGTTGTAATAGCCATGGCCGAAGGAGCCGACTGGCAGCGTGCCTTCGCATTCCAGCACGATATCGGGCGTGTGGACGATGAAGAGCACGCTCCCCCAGTTCGAGAGGTCCTGCCAGAGCGCCTCGAAGCGCTCAGGCGCGATCGCCGTCCGCTGCCCCAGTGGCGTCTCCTCCAGCACGGCAAGCGTCGGTACGCCGACCTCGCGGGCGATCGCCTCGATGACGCCGTCGGGCTTGGCCGCCAGCATCTGCCTGACACGCGCCATCGGGTCGGTCGCCAGCGGTTCCTGGCCAGCCAGCGGGATCACCTGCGAGATCGACATACCGCCTCCCCTCACTCGGCCGCCTGGCGAGGCCGATGCGGATTGCTTTCGCTCAGCACCGTCTCGAAGCCCTCGAACTCGGGATGACCGAGATACATCGGCGTCTCCCGCGGCTGGCCGGCATTGCGATGGGATTCGCGGAATTGCTCGGACTTGGTCCAGGCCGTGAAATCCTCCTTCGAGGCCCAGCTGGTATGCGAGGAATAGAGGGTGTGATCCGCCTTCTCCGGGCCCTTCAGCAGATGGAAGCCGAGGAAGCCCGCCATCTCGTCGAGGCGCGTCTTGCGCGACGACCAGACCGCCTCGAAGGCAGCCTCCTCTCCCTTGGCGACCTTGAAGCGGTTCATGGCGATGAACATGGGATTTGTCCTGACTTGGCTGGCGGATGAGCTGGCTTGAGTGGTTCTGTTTGAGCATTTTCAAGCGAACCGGTGTCCACTTCGCTCGAAAACGCTCTCGCTGGCTGACGCCGGATGCGCCTCGCCGACAAGCGTTCAGCGGCTACCGTGCCCGGCAAGCCGCTCTTGACCCTCTGTAGTAAAACCGAATATCTCCGTCAACAACGCCGAAACATAATCCAATTTAGACGAATTAAAAAGAACGAATACTTGCCTCGAATGCCGGGGCGAGACAATCAACACCTGACGGAGATGATCTCATGGCCGGCCGCAACGCCCTGCTCGCCCCGGCGGCTCGCCGCCTCAATCGGCGCGAACTCGGCGCAGCCCTCGCCTTGACGCTGATCGCCGCCATCGATCTGACGAGCCCCGCCTCCTTCGTCACCCGCAGCTTCGCGCAGACGCCCGAGCGCATCGTCGCCGCCGGCGGCGTAATCACCGAGGTGCTCTATGCCCTGGGTCTCCAGGACAGGCTTGTGGGCGTCGACTCGACCAGCCAGTTCCCGGCCGAGGCGCTGAAGGACAAACCCGATATCGGCTATGTCCGGGCCCTCTCGGCTGAAGGCGTGCTCTCGCTCAAGCCTTCGCTCGTCATGGCGATCACCAGCGCCGGCCCGCCGGATGCGATCTCGCTGCTGAACGAAGCAGGCGTGCGCCTGGCACGAATTCCCGACGACACCAGCGCCGAGGGCGTCGTCACCAAGATCGAGGCGATCGGCGCGGTCGCCGGCGCGGTCGTGCCCGCGCGCCGGCTCGCGGCGCAGACCAAGGCGCGCTTCGACGAACTGGCGACGCTACGCACGACTTTGCCGGCTAAGCGACGGGTGCTCTTCGTGCTCTCACTGCAGAATGGCCGCATAATGGTCGGCGGGCGCAACAGTTCGGCGGACGCGATCATCGATCTCGCCGGCGGCATCAATGCGGCGGCTGCGGTCGAGGGCTACAAGCCGATGACCGACGAGGCGATCATCGCAGCTGCGCCCGAGGCCATCCTGATGATGCGCAACAGCGGCAACCACGACACGGCGACCGAGGCGCTGTTCGCCTTGCCCGCCTTCTCCCAGACGCCGGCGGCGGCGCACCGCGCCCATATCGTCATGGACGGCCTCTATCTGCTCGGCTTTGGCCCGCGCACGCCGGCGGCCGCCCGCGACCTCATGGCCGCGCTCTATCCCAACGCCGTGATCCCGCCGCTGAACACGGCGGCTGCACCATGACGCTTGCCGCCCGTCCCGGCGAGCTCGCCGCCCTGTCGTCGCTTGCAGCTTTCGCGGCCGGCCGCAGGCGACAGGCGGCCCTCGCGGTCGTCGGCGTGACCTTGCTCTGCCTCGTGCTCGCGATCGTCGCGACCGGTCAGGGCGCGGTCCAGATCGCGCCGGCCCGCGTTGCCGAGATTCTGATGGCCAAGCTCTCCGGCCAGGACGAGTTGCTTGCCGGGCGCGACGCGCTGGTCATGCTCAACATCCGCCTGCCCCGCGTGCTGCTCGCGATGCTGATCGGCGCGGCGCTCGCCATCTCAGGCGCGCTGATGCAGGGCCTGTTCCGTAATCCGCTCGCCGACCCCGGCCTCGTCGGCGTCTCGGCCGGAGCGGGGCTCGCCGCCGCGGCGACCATCGTCCTGGGCGACCGCCTCCTCGCCGGCACCGGCTTCAAATTGCCCCTCGCCGCCCTGCCCGTCGGCGCCTTCTGCGGCGGCCTGGTCTCGACATTGGCGCTCTACCTGATCGCGACGCGCCAGGGCCGCACCTCGACCGCGACCATGCTGCTCGCCGGCGTCGCGCTTGGCGCGCTTGCGGGCTCGCTCACGGGCCTGCTCGCCTTTATCTCGGACGACCGGCAATTGCGCGACCTGACCTTCTGGTCGCTCGGCAGTCTCGGCGGGGCGAGCTGGGCCAAGCTCGTCATCGTCGCGCCGATCGTGCTGCCTCTGCTCTTCGCAGTGCCCCTGCTCGCGCGCGGGCTCAACGCCCTGATGCTGGGCGAGGCGGAGGCCTACCATCTCGGCCTGCCGGTGCAACGCATCAAGGGGCTCGCCATCCTGCTCGTCGCACTCGCCGTTGGTGCAAGCGTCGCCACAGCCGGCGTCATCGGCTTCGTCGGCATCGTCGTGCCGCATCTGATCCGGCTCGCCATCGGGCCTGATCATCGTCTGCTGCTGCCGCTCTCGGCGCTTGGCGGCGCAACCCTGCTGGTCGGGGCAGACATCGCCGCGCGCCTGATCGTAGCCCCGGCGGAATTGCCCATCGGCATCGTCACCGCAGCGGTCGGTGCGCCGTTCTTCCTCTGGCTTCTCCTGCGCCGGGCAAACCATGTCGACCTCTGACGAGCACGGCCCCGCGCTCATCGCCTGCGAGGGCGTGAGCTTCGCGATCGGCCGGCGCAAGCTCGTCGATCAGGCCTCGCTTGAGCTGCGCCCAGGCCGCACGACCATTCTGGTCGGCCCCAACGGCGCGGGAAAATCGACGCTGTTGAAGCTCCTGACCGGCGAACTGCATCCGAGCGCAGGCAGAATATCCTTCGATGGCGAGGCGCTCGCTGCGGTGCCGGGCTGGCGGCTTGCCTCGCGGCGCGCCGTGATGGCGCAGCAGACCAGGCTCGCCTTTCCCTTCACCGTCTACGAGGTCGCACGGCTGGGCGTCGACGGCGTCGGCCGCCGCCTGTCGCGTGGCCAGCGCGAAGCTCTGATCGGTCAGGCCCTGAGCGCAGCCGGCGTGCTCGACCTCGCCGCGCGCAGCTACCAGACCCTCTCGGGCGGCGAACAGCAGCGGGTGCAGTTCGCCCGCGCGCTCTGCCAGCTCGAGGCCGGGCGCGGAGCCGGGCCATCCCAAGCACTCTTCCTCGACGAGCCGATCGCCAGCCTCGACCTCTGCCATCAGCTCGCGCTTCTGGACATGGCCCGCAGCCTGGCCAGCCGTGGCGTCGCCATGCTGATCGTGCTGCACGACCTCAACCTTGCCGTGACCTATGCCGACGAGCTCGTCATCATGGATCAGGGCCGCATCGTCGCCCGCGGCGCCCCCGCCGCGACGCTGGACGACGCGCTGCTGCGCCAGGTCTTCAAGGTCGACCTCTCGCTCAGCCGCGCGCCGGCGCCGGGCCTGCCCTTCCTGTTGCCGCAACAGCACCGGGCGCAAAGCGCCGCGTGATGGCGAGAGCACAGCCGCATGAGGCGCGCTTTGGTCGAAAATTGGCGACAGCCCTCGGTCACGCTCGCGCGGCAGGCTCGTACCGGCCCTGGCTTTGCCCTCACCCGGCTTTTGGAACATAAGGAGCACTACCGCCCGGGCAGCGATGGCAGATGCGCATTTTACTGGTCGAGGATAATCGCGAGCTTTCGGACTGGCTCGGCCGTTTGCTGCGCAAGAGCCGCTATGTCGTCGATTGCGTCCATGACGGTGCGGACGCCGATGCGGCGCTGTCGACGCAGCACTACGACGTGATCATCCTCGATATGGGCCTGCCGCAAATGACCGGGCTCGAAGTGCTGCAGCGTTTCAGGAGCCGCCGCGGCCTGACGCCCGTCATCATCCTGACCGCCAACGACGCCGTCACCAGCCGCATCGCCGGGCTCGACGCCGGTGCCGACGACTACCTCGTCAAGCCGTTCGACCCCGACGAGCTGGAGGCGCGCATTCGCGCGCAATTGCGTCGCCGGCAAAACGACAAGAGCCTGCGCGTCGTCTTCGGTGCGCTCGAACTGGAGACCAATACGCGCCAGTTCCTGCTGGCCGGCGAAGTCCTGTCCTTGACGCAGCGCGAGCATGCGGTGCTGGAAACGCTCATCCTGGCCTCCGGCCGCGTCGTGTCGAAAGCGACCCTGAGCGAAACCGTGTTTGGCCTCGACGACGATGCCAGCTCGAACGCGATCGAGATCTATGTCCACCGCGTCCGCAAGAAACTCGAGGGCCAAGGCGTCGCGATCGGCACCTTGCGCGGCCTCGGCTATGCGCTGAGGAAGCAGGATGCCTAGAGCCGGATGATTTCAGATGGGATCACTTGGTGATCCCATCTGAAATCATCCGGCTCTCACCAAAGAATGAGAGCAGGATCGATGCGAAAAACCGGCTCCCACTTCTTCGCATCCTGCTCTAGGACTCTGCGCGGCGAATTGCTCGCCTGGCTGCTGATTCCGCTGGCCGGCGTGGTCGCATTCAATGTCTGGACAACCCATCGCAGCGCGGTCGCGACCGCCAATCTGATCACCGACCGTACCTTGCTGGCCTCGGCCCGCGTCATCGCAGAGCAGGTGAAGGACAATGAGGGCAGCGTCGAGGCGCTGATCCCGCCCTCCGCGCTGGAGATGTTCGCCTCGCCCGACCGGGACCATGTGATCTACCGTGTCATGGCGCCCTCGGGAGAATTGATCGCCGGCTTCCCCGACGTCGCGATACCGCCGCGACCACCCACCGACCTCCAGCCGGTCTATTTCGAGGCGCGGTTTCGCGTCGAGGACATCCGGGCGGTCGCGATGTCCCAACCTGTCGTCTCGAAGTCGGCGGGCGGAAACGCGCTCGTCGTGGTCGCCACGAGCTTGCGCGGCCGCGACCGGCTCGTCACCGAACTCTGGCTGAGATCGCTGCGCGATCAGACGCTTCTCGTCGGGATCGCGGCGCTACTGGCGCTGTTTGGTCTTCACAGGGGCCTGGCGCCGCTGCTGCGCCTGCGCAGCGAGCTCGTCGCCCGCGATCCCGGCTCGCTTCGACCCCTGGCCGCCGAGAACCTCCAGACCGAGTTGAAGCCGCTGATCGACGCGCTGAACCACGCTTTCGCGCGCATCCAGACCTATATCACGCTGCAACGGCGCTTCGTCGCCGACGCCTCGCATCAGTTGCGTACTCCGCTCGCCGTGCTGAAGACGCAAGCCACCGTCGGGCTGCGCGAGAACGAGGCAACGGCCAAGACCGAGGCCTTGTTCGCGATCGATGGCGGGCTCGACGCCATGACGCGCGTCGTCAACCAGCTCCTGGTGCTGGCACGGGCGGAGCCCGGCGGTGCGGCGATGCGCAAGGAGGCGGTCGACTTCGCCGGGATCACCCGGGCCGCGCTCGAAAGCCGCGCCATGCTCGCCTTCGACCGGAGCATAGACCTCTCCTTCGAGGGCGACGTGACCGGCCTGGAACTGCAGGGCCATGTTACGCTGCTGCGGGAGATGGTGGCCAATCTGGTCGAAAACGCATTGCGCTACACGCCCGAGGGCGGAGCCGTCAGCGTGCGCCTGACGCGGGAGCCGGGCGAGATCCATCTCAGCATCGAGGATAATGGCCCAGGCATCCCGGAAGCCGAGCGCGAGCGCGTGTTCGAGCGCTTCTACCGGCTGTCCTCGGGCACGGACGGAACCGGGCTGGGGCTTGCGATCGTGCGCGAGATCGTGGCCGCCCATGACGGCCGCATCATCTTGTCGGAACGCACGCCGCCGCCCGGCCTGCACGCCGAAATCATATTGCCGACGAGCTGAGGAAGAGCCCGCCGGCAATACACATCTTACTGGTTGTCCTGTTTTACTGGTTGTCTTGCAGCGGCGCCGGACGCCAGGCCGCGAGGCTGTTCTCGACCCAGGTCATCAGATATTCGGCAGCAAGCGCCACGACCATGATGATGACGATCGCCGCATACATGCCGGCCGCGTCGAAGGAGCCCTTGGCGATGTTGATCAGGAGGCCGACGCCGTAGCGCGCCCCGACGAACTCGCCGACGATGGCACCGACGATGGCGAAGCCGAAGCTGACATGGAGCGAGGCGAAGATCCAGCTCATCGCCGAGGGGATCACCACCGAGCGCGTCAATTGCCAGCCCTTGGCGCCCAGGATCTGGGCATTGGCCATCAGGTTCCGGTCGGCCTCGCGCACGCCCTGGAAGGCGTTGGCGAAGACGACGAAGAACACCATCACGAAGGAGAGCGCGACCTTGGAAGCGAGGCCGAGCCCGAAGATCATGATGAAGATCGGCGCCAGCACCACGCGCGGGATCGAATTGATCACCTTGATGTAGATCGAGAAGATGTCGGCGAGCATGCGATTGCGGCCAAGCGCGATGCCGACCACGATGCCGGCGATCGAGCCGGTCGCAAAGCCGATCAGCGATTCCTCCATCGTCACCCAGAGATGGAACCAGAGCGGGCCTTCCGAGGTGCCCTCCGTGATCCATTCGACCAGGCGCTCATAGATCGCGCTGGGGCTCGAGAAGAAGAACTCGTCGATGATCGCGGTGCGGGAGGCGATCTCCCAGCCGCCGAGGATGGCGGCAAGAATGGCCCAGCGCCAGAACAGCACCATGTGCTTGCGGTGGCGGGAGGCCTTGGCGGCCGCGGCTTCGATCTCGGCATCCGAGGTGCCGGCGCGGAAGATGGCGCCTGAGGCGATGGCTGTGTCGGTCATGTCCTTATCTCCTCAGGCTGCGCGGGCTTCGTCGCGCGCGGCGCCACGCGTGACCTCGTCGCGGAGGTCGTCCCAGATCGTCTTGGACAGGGCGATGAAATCCTCCTGATAGCGGATCTCGCTGACGACGCGCGGGCGCGGCAGGTGAACGGGATAGACCGATTTCACCGTGGCCGGCCCCGAGGTCAGCACATAGACCTTGTCGGCGAGCGCGATCGCCTCCTCGAGATCATGCGTGACGAAGACGACCGAGGCCTTGGCTTCCGACCAGAGGTCGAGCAGCACATCATGCATCACCACGCGCGTCTGCACATCGAGCGCGGAGAAAGGCTCGTCCATCAGCAGGATCTGCGGCTCGTTGATGAAGGTCTGCGCCAGCGAGACACGCTTGCGCATGCCACCGGAGAGCTGGTGCGGATATTTGCTCTCATGGCCGGTCAGATGGACGCGCGCCAGCCATTCGCGCGCCTTGGCATAGGCCTCCTCGCGCGGCTTGCCGCGGAACAGCGGGCCGGCGACGACATTGTCGATGACGCTGCGCCAGGGAAAGAGTGCATCGGTCTGGAAGGCAAAGCCAATGCGCGGGTCGATACCGTTGACCGGCCCGCCGAACAGGCGGACCTCGCCGCTCGACGGGCTGGCCAGGCCCGTGACGAGGTTCAGCGTCGTCGACTTGCCGCAGCCGGTGGGGCCGACAACGGCGACGAACTCGCCGCGCGCCACACTCATGTTGAAATCGCGGATCGCCGTCATCGACTTGCCGTCGGGGGTGATGAAGCGCCGGCTGACATTGATCAGCTCGATCGCCGGGCTCTCATTCGGGTCCGTCGCGGACATGCGTCCTCCTTCGCCGGCTTCGCGGCGTTCTTTGGTTTCGAGACAGGAGAGTTAGGGGCGGCGCGCCGCCCCTGGAGCATTGCGCGAAAAAGTGGGTACCGGTTTTTCGCAGGAGCAACGCTCTCAACTTTTAGAACCGATCACGTTGCATTTGGACGGAACCGTCCGAATGCAACGTGATCTAGCATGCGAATAGCCGCTATTTGGCGTTCTTCACGAACTCTGTCGTGTAGGTCTTGGACAGGTCGATCTGCTTGCCCTTGATGTTCTTCGAGAAGCCAGAGAGCACGGCGAGGACCGTCTCGGGCCCGCCGGCGGGCATCACGCCGTCGGAGGTGAACATCGCCTTCCCATCGGCGAGCGCCTTGACGTAAGCGTCCTTGTTGCCGGCGTAATAGTCCTTCGGCATTTTGTCGGCGATGTCGGCGGCGCTATGCGTGTCGATATATTTCAGCGTCTTGACGAAGGCATTGGCAAGCTTCTGGACGAGGGGCTTGTTCTTTTCGATCCAGGCCGTCTGCATGTAGAGCGAGGCCGCCGGATAGGTGCCGCCAAGCGCTTCGGTGGTCTTCTCGACTGTGCGCATATCGACCAGCACGCGAGCCTCCCCCGTCGCCAGCAGGCGCGAGATCGTCGGCTCCGTCGTCATGCCCGCCTGGATCTTGTCTTGCTGCATGGCGGCGATGAAGGTCGTGCCTGCCCCGACGGGCAACGAGGTGAAATCACCGAGCTTCACGCCCGACTTCATCATCAGATACTGCGTCAGGAAGTTGGTGGAGGAGCCGAGCCCGGTGACGCCGAGATTCTTGCCTTTGAGATCGGCCATCGACTTCACGTCCGGGTATTTGCTCGAAACCAGCTCGACCTCGCCCGGTGCCCGGCTGAACTGGACAACCGACATCACGAACTTGCCCTTGGCCTGCAGGTCGACGCAATGATCGTAGAAGCCGACGACGCCCTGGACGGCGCCGGCGAGCATCTCGTTTTCCGCATCGACGCCGGCTGCCTCGTTCAGCAATTCGACCTCGAGCCCTTCATCCTTGAAGTAGCCCAGGCTCTCGGCGAGCTTGGCGGGCAGATAGATCTGCTTCTCATAGCCGCCCACCATGATGGTGACCTTGTCGGCCGCGAGCACGGCGCTGGCTCCGGCGAGCAGGGCTGCGAAAGCGAGAGATGTCGTGAGAATACGGGCGCGCATGGGCCAGGCTCCTTGGTTCGTTTTTCCTCGCGCGCCCCAATTCCTCTTTGTCGTCGAGAGGATTGCCTGAAGCGCGACTGACCGACCGTTAACCCGCCAAGCTTTCACCAGACTTTCAATGTTCGGCGGCTGGTCGGTTTCCCCTAGAGCAGGATGCGAAAAAGTGGGGACCGGTTTTTCGCATTGATCCTGCTCTAACTCTTGGATGAGAGACGGAGCGAAATCAGGCCGCGGGAGCCAGGTTCGACGGCTTTTTCATCATATCCGCCGCCACCTCGGCCGTCCGCAGGGCCGCCTTGCGCTCGTCGATATAATCGCGCGTCAAGGGAACAGCCTCTTGATGGCGCACGATCTGGAGTTGGAAGACGACGACGTCCTGATGTTCGAAGGCGGCCTGGCTCATCGCCAGATAGAATTCCCACATCAGGCAGAAGCGTTCGTCATAGAGCGCGAGCGCCTCCTCGCGACGCGCCATGAAGCGCTCGCGCCAGGCCTGCAATGTCTTGGCATAGTGCAATCGCAGCACCTCGACATCGGTGACGATGAGCCCCGCCTTCTCGGCGGCGGGCAGGATTTCCGACAGGGCCGGCAGATAGCCGCCGGGGAAGATGTAGCGGTTCAGCCAGGGATTGGGATGATTGGGCCCGTCCGAGCAGCCGATCGTGTGGAGCAGCATCACGCCGTCCTCGCTCAGCAGGCGCCGGCAGGTCTCGAAGAAGGCCAGGTAGAAGCGCGGGCCGATGTGCTCGAACATGCCCACCGAGACGATGCGCTCGAAGACGCCGGCGACATCGCGATAATCCTGCAATGCGAAGCGCGCCCGTTCGCCGGCCCCGGAACGCTGCGCCCGCTGATTGGCGACCGCGAGCTGCTCATGCGACAGCGTCACGCCCAAAGCCTCGCGGGCACGCGCGGTTTCCGTCAGGTACAGGCACATGCCGCCCCAGCCGCAGCCGATGTCGAGGACGCGATGCTCCGGCTCGACCAGGAGCTTGGCCGCAATGTGCCGCTTCTTCGCCAGCTGGGCGTCGTCGAGGCTCTGCTCCGGGTTCTCGAAATAGGCGCAGGAATATTGCCAATCCGCGTCGAGGAAGAGTGCGTAAAGCCGGTCGTCGAGATCATAGTGATGCGCGACGTTCTCGCGCGAACGATCTCGCGTATTGCGCGTGGTGAGGTGCCGCAGCAGGAAGCGGCCATGATCGAGCGCCCGTTCCAGCAGGCTGGCAGGCTGTCCGCGCGCTCCCGACAGGATCAGGACCAGAAAACCATGGATCGAGCCCTGCTCGACCAGGAGCCGCCGCTCCATGAACAGCTCGCCGAGCTTCATCTCGGGATCAAGCAGGAAGGCCCACAAGGCCATTCTGTCGGCAAAGCGGATCTGCACCGGCGCGCCGGAACCGTCGCCACAGCTGAACCCGCGGCCATCGGGCAGGACGACATGCAGCGTGCCGTGGATGACGAGCCGCGACAGGACCGCCTGGAGAATTCGGAGCATCGGCGATCCCTTGAGCCCGTGGAGCAGCTCTCGCACAGGTGAAACGTGGCGCGTGAGCCCGTCCTGCCGCAGGAAACGTGCCAGACGATCCCAGACAAGCCAGCAAGCCGACCGCCGGCAGGCTCTTGCCGCGCCGGCATCGGAAATTTCCGCCATATCCTGCATTTTGAGGGCCGATATAGCGCTTTCCGGCTTGAAGCCGCGGAAAAGGCTTTGCTGCCGCGCCCGCTGATCCGAAGCCTTCGGGACCTATGAACGGGCGGGAAGAAGCTCCATTTTTTGATGGCGGCTCCAAGACAGGGAGATCAAACCATTCAGAAAATCGGAAAATATGTAATTAAATCAACATACTGATTGCTGGCACACCCCTTGCGCTAACGCCGCCGTCAACAATTTGGATCGGGCGTCAGCAATGGAATGGCAGGCCATCGTCGATTTCGACGGCACGATCTCGTGTCGGGATACCACGGATCAGATCCTCGAGCGCTTCGCCGCGCCGGCCTGGCAGGAGGTCGAACAGGACTGGATCGACGGCAAGATCGGGTCCCGCGAGTGCATGAAACGGCAGGTCGAGATGCTGCGGGTCTCGCCGGGGATGCTCGACAGCTTCATCGCGGATATCGCGATCGACTGGGATTTCCCCGCCTTCGTTCGGCTCTGCATGCGCCATGACATCCCCGTCACCGTCGTCTCGGACGGGCTTGACCGGACGATCAGGGCCGTGCTGAACCGCGCCGGCCTCGGCTTCCTGCCGATCGTCGCCAACCATCTCGACTATGCCGGCGAAGGCCGCTGGCAGCTGACCTCGCCTTACGCTTCCACGACCGGCGGCTGCGACAGCGGCACTTGCAAATGCGCCGTCACTGATAGCCTCCACCGGCCGCTGACCCTGCTCGTCGGCGACGGCAAGTCCGACCACTGCGTCGCGGGCCAGGCCGATCTCGTTTTCGCGAAGAAGGGTCTGATCACTCATTGCCGCGACCAGGGGCTTCCCCACCACCCCTTCACCGACTTCTCCCAGGCCGTCGGCCTGCTGGAGGATCTGCTGTGCACCACCGCCAGGAGCGGCCAGGCGCGCGAATTGACGAAGGATACGATCAATGGCTGACGGCTACGCTTTGCTCGATACGCCCGCTCCCCAGGCGGCGCCCGCGCCTCTCTCGCACAAGGAGGAACAGGCTCGCCTGCTCGCGCTCGAGGCGCAGTATTGCTCCCATGGCGACACGGTCCACTATACGCAGTTCCCCAAGATCTTTTCGGGCTGCGAAGGCTCCTTCATGTTCGACGATGAGGGCAACCGCTTCCTCGACCTGCAGATGTGGTACTCGGCCGTCAATTTCGGCTACGCCAATCCCCGCCTGAACAATGCGCTGAAGCGCCAGATCGACACGCTGCCGCAGGTCGCCAGCCAGTATCTGCATCGCGAGAAGATCGAGCTCGCCGCGCTGATCGCGCAGGATGCGGAAGCCAAATTCGGCGAGAAGGGCCGTGTCCACTTCAATGTCGGCGGTGCCCAGGCTGTCGAGGATTCCCTCAAGCTCGTGCGCAATGCCAGCAACGGCAAGAGCCTGATGTTCGCCTTCGAGGGCGGCTATCATGGCCGCACGCTCGGCGCCTCGGCGATCACCTCGTCCTACCGCTATCGCCGCCGCTTCGGCCATTTCGGCGAGCGCGCGCATTTCATCCCGTTCCCCTACCATTTCCGGGGACCCAAGGGCATGAGCAAGGAGGAGTATGGCGAGCACTGCGTGCAGCAGTTCGCCCGTCTCTTCGAGAGCGAATATAACGGCGTCTGGGATCCCAAGACCGGTCAGGCCGAATACGCAGCCTTCTATGTCGAGCCGCTGCAGGGTACCGGCGGTTACGTCATCCCGCCGAAGAACTTCTTCATCGGGCTGAAGAAGGTGCTCGACGACCACGGCATCCTGATGGTCGTCGACGAGATCCAGATGGGCTTCTACCGTACCGGAAAATTGTGGTCGATCGAGCATTTCGGCGTGACACCGGACGTGATCGTCTTCGGCAAGGCCGTGACCAACGGGCTCAACCCGCTCTCGGGCATCTGGGCCAAGGAAAAGCTGATCAACCCGACGATCTTCCCGCCGGGCTCGACGCATTCGACCTTCAACGCCAATCCGCTGGGCACCGCGGTCGCGCTTGAGGCCATGAAGATGATGGCCGAGGACGATTACGAGACCATGGTGATGGAGAAGGGCGCCTATTTCCTCCGGGGCCTGGAAGAGCTCAAGCGCAACCACAAGATCGTCGGCGACGTCGACGGCCTCGGCATGGCGCTGCGCATCGAGATCTGCGAGCCCCATGACAGCTACACGCCGTCGAAGCGGCTGGTCGACCTGATGTGCGACGAGGGCATGAAGGCGGATCTCGAGACGGATGGGAAACGCTACGGCCTCGTTCTCGACATCGGCGGCTACCACAAGAA
The DNA here is from genome assembly GCF_900113835.1 of Allobosea sp. OK403. GTDB lineage: Bacteria > Pseudomonadota > Alphaproteobacteria > Rhizobiales > Beijerinckiaceae > Allobosea. The sequence continues at coordinate 43,122 of NZ_FOQV01000004.1, forward strand.
CGTCATTACGCTGGCTCCCGCCCTCACCATGAGCCACGCCGAGATCGATCTGGCGATCAAGCTGCTCGACCAGCTCTTCACCCGCGTCGCAAACGCCTGACATCCCTGGAGGCGGCCTTGCGATTGCGCGTGATCGATCTCGACGGCAGCGTGGCGGCTCAGGAGCCGCTGCGCCGGCGCATCGATGCGGGAGCCGCCACCCGCATCGATGCCGCCGATCTTGCCTCCTCGCTGCGGATTCTCGCCACCCGCGCCGCGATGGACAAATTCACCGGGCGCCTGCGCGACAGCGCGGCGCCCGGCGACGATCCTTCCGTGACCTTTTACGGCTCCGGCGATTTCCACCACCTGACGGCAGGCCTGCTTGCCGATGTCAGGCGCGATGTCAGCGTGATCCATTTCGACAACCACCCCGACTGGGTGCGCTTTCCGCCGACCTTCAATTGCGGCGCCTGGGTCAACCGGGCGCTGGAGCTGCCCCATGTCAGGCGCGTGGTGACGCTGGGCCCTTGCAGCGGCGACCTCGTCCGTCCCGAATTGCAGTTCGCCAACCTGCCGGCCCTGTCGCAGGGGCGCATCGAGCTCTACCCTTGGCGCCACGCGCCGTCCCGCATCTGGGGCCGCTATCGCGACGGGCCGTCCCATCGCCAGGATCGCGGCCACCTGCATTGGCGCAATCTCGCCGATGAGCGCTGGGACGGCTTTCTCGACGAGATGATCGACGGGCTGCCGACGAAGGCCATCTGGATCACCATCGACAAGGATGTGCTCGGCCGCAGCGACGCCGTGACCAACTGGGATCAGGGCGACATGCCGCTCGCCCGGCTGCTCCTGGCTGTCGAGCGGCTGGCCGCGCAGTGCGAGGTGCTCGGGATCGACGTCTGCGGCGACTATTCGGCAGCCGTCTTCTCCGACCCCTTGCGGGCGACATTGGCCTATTTCGACCATCCGCCACGCTTCCAGCCTTCAGTGGATGATCTCGCGGTCAATGCGCAGGTCAATGCCGCCCTGCTGGATTGTTTCGAGCGAGTGCTGTCATGAGCCTGTCCCTGATCCTCTGGTTCGCCTTCTCCGTGATCTGCGACGTCGCGGGGCAGCTTTGCCTCAAGCGCGGCGCCGACAACCTGCCCGAGGTCCAGGGTCGCGAACTCGCCATGGCGCTGCTCTGCTCGGCCTGGGTCGCGGGCGGCGTCCTGATCTACATCGTCGAGATCTTCGTCTGGCTGCGCATCCTCGCGGAAGTTCCGCTCTCCATCGCTTTCCCGATCGCCAGCCTGAATTTCCTGGGCGTGACGCTCGCCAGCCATGTCTTCCTCAAGGAATCCGTCAGCCGTCTGCAATGGCTCGGCGCGATCCTGATCACCCTGGGCGTCGTCGTCGTCGCCCGCACAGCCTGACGGAGCGACCGTGCCCCTCGCTGATCACAGCCTCCGCTTCACCGGCAACCGCACAGGTTTCCTGCTCATCCATGGCCTGGGCGGGACACCGGTGGAATTGCGCCTCGTCGCCCGGGCCCTGCACAGGACCGGCGGCCATACCGTGCATTGTCCGCAGCTCGCCGGCCATTGCGGCAGCGAGGCCGATCTGCTCGCGACGAACTGGCAGGACTGGGTCGCCAGCGTCGAGACCGCGCTCGACCGCATGAAGACACAATGCGACACGATCATCATCGGCGGCCTGTCGATGGGCGCGGTGATGGCGATGTACATCGCCGCCAAGCGCCCGCAGGATATCGATGGCCTGGCGCTCTATGCGCCGACGCTGTGGTATGATGGTTGGTCTATCCCCTGGTACAGCTTCCTGCTCAAGCTGCTGATCGACACGCCGATGGGCCGCCGCTTCCGCTTCGTCGAGCGCGAGCCCTACGGCATCAAGGATCCACGCATCCGCGCCATGATCGTGCATGCGATGGGGCGCGGCGACAGCGCCGTCGCCGGCCTGCTCGGAACGCCGTCGGGCGCGGTCAAGCAGATGTGGGGGCTGATCAAGGAAACCCGCCGCAGCATGGGCACGATCAAGCAGCCGGCTCTCATCGTGCATGCACGCGAAGATGACGTCGCAAGCCTGTCCAACGCTGTCCATATCCAGCGCCATCTCGGCGGAATCGTCGACACGGTGGTGCTCGACGACTGCTACCATCTCGTCACGATCGACCGACAGAACGACGTCGTCGTCGAGCGGAGCCTGGGCCTTGCACAGCGCCTCGCGGCTGCCTTCGCCGCCAGGGAAGGCGCCAGCGCCTGCGCCGTCGCCGCCGAATGAATACGTTGCGCACGCATATCGCCAGCCGCGTCGCCGAGATTCGTGCGGACGCCTGGGACGCCTGTTTCCCAGGCGAGGCGGAAAACCATGCCTATTACACCGCCTGCGAAAACGCCGCGCTGGCGAGCGGCGCGGAACTCGTCACCTCCGCGGCCTCTGTCGAGCGCGATGGCGAGACGATCGCGGTCGCACCCTTCTTCCTGATCGACTACCGGCTGGACACGCCATTGCAGGGGCCTTTGCGCGCGCTCGGCGATTATCTGTTCCGGCATGCGCCGCGGCTTGTTGCACTGCGGGTCCTGTGCATCGGGTCGCCCTATGCGGAGCGTTGCCATATCGGTCTGTCGCCCGAGCTCGACGCGCAGGCGCGGCAACAGGCCCGGCTTGCCTTGCGGGAGGCGATCGACGCCCATGGCCGCGATGAGGGCGTCCACATCATCGCCTGGAAGGATCTCGCCCCGGACGATGCAGAAGCCTTCCAGGACATCCTGAAGGGTGATGGCTTCATTCGCCTCGGCAGCCTGCCGGTCGCGGTCCTCGATCTGCCCTTCGCCAGCGAGGCCGATTATCTCGCCACGCTCTCGGCCGCGACGCGCAAGGATATCCGCCGCAAGCTCGCCAAGGCCGGGAATGTCAGGATCGAGATGCGCCACTCGATCGCCGACATCGAAGCCGAGATCGTCGCGCTCTACGAATCCACCCGCGCCGAAAGCGGCCTCGACTATGGCGATCTCGAAAAGCTGCCGCCGGGCTACTTTTCCGGGATCACCGCAGCGCTGGGCGAACGGGCGCTGTTCGTCCTCTACTGGGTCGGAACGACGCTTGCAGCCTTCAACCTGCTGCTGATCGAGCGCGAGCGCGTCATCGATAAGTTTCTCGGCATGCGCTACCCGCTGGCGCGCGAGCACAATCTCTACGCGCTGAGCTGGATGACGAATGTCCGATACTGCCTCGCTCATGGCATCAGCCGGCTGCAGAGCGGGCAGACCGCCTATGCCTCGAAACTGCGCTTCGGCAGCCGGCTCGTGCCGTCGGTGATCTTCTTCCGGCACCGGCAAGGCGTGCTCAACTGGGTCCTGCGATCGATCAGCCCCTATATCGCCTTCGACAGGCTCGATCCTGATCTGAAAGCCCATCGCCTCCAACAGCACGCGCAGGTGTCACCATGAGCGCGACCGAAATGCCATCGACCGGTGTGCCCTGGCGCGCAATCGTGATCTGGACGCTGTTCATCGCGCTCGACACGGGCACGCAGCTCGCCTTCAAATGGGGGGCGGACGGGCTCGCCGATCTCGATTTCGGACTGGCGATGATCTCCCGGGCCCTGACCCTGCCAGGCGTCTGGCTGGCGGCGCTCGGCTATGGCGGCACCTTCGTCGTCTGGATGATCATCCTGCGGACCACGCCACTGAGCCGGGCCTTCCCGATGACCGGCCTGGCCTATGTCACCGTGCCGCTGCTCGCCTGGGCGGTGCTCGGCGAGCGCATCAACCTGGTGCAGGCTGGCGGAATCGCCACGATCATCGCGGGCGTTCTTCTACTGGGATCGGGAGAAACGGATGAGGACCATGCGTAGAGCTCACTCCCTCGCCTGGAGCGTCGTCGCCACCTTGCTCTTCGCGCCAATAGCCATGGCGGACTCGCTGACCGACATCCTCGGCCGCTGGCGCGATTCCGACGGCGAGTCCGAGATCGAGATCGCCCGCTGCGGCGCGGCCCTGTGCGGCACGATCGTCTGGCTCAAGCAACCGCGCGTCGATGCCGCCAACCCCGACCCCGCAAACCGGGAGCGCTCGCTTCTCGGCCTGCGCGTGCTCAGCGGCTTCAAGCCCGATCCCGCTGCTGCCACATTCAGCGGAGACGGCTATAACCCCGAGGACGGTCGCAGCTACAAGACCACGCTGGAGCTGAAATCGAAGACGACGCTTTCGATCAAGGGGTGCGTGATGGGCGGGCTCATTTGCGACGACGACATCTGGACGAGGCGTCCATGAGGCGGCGCGCCTTGCCGCTTTTCCAGCACGCAGCCAGCGCAGCTAGAGCGTTTTCGAGCGAAGTGGGTACCGGTTCGCGTGAAGAAAACGCGTTAAAACAAATAGCTAGAGCAGTTGGACGATCCGATCGGATCGGAAACTGCTCTAGCGCGGGATGATCGTCTCATGATGCGGGGCCGCATGACGACATTGAGACTGCGGCTCGTGATCGGCTTTCTGCTGGTCAGCGTGCCGGCGATGCTGGCTTCGGCCTATGTCGCCGCACGGCTGATCTCGAACGCGTTCGAGAGCAATGTCGAGCAATGGCTGGGTGAAACCTCCCGCTACTTCAAGCTGGAGGTGCGCGAAGCGACGCTCGAGGCGCAGCGCGTCGCGAGCGTGGTCGCACAGCGCATCGAAAGCACGACGGAAGACGAGCTGCAGCATCCTGCGATCATCGAAAAGGATCTCGCCGTCCTGAGTTCGGTTGGCTACGATCTGATCGCGATCTACAGCGACGAACACGAAATGCTCTATAGCTCGCGCACCATCTCCGCGGACGCGCTGCCAACGCAGACGGTACAGGGCATCTTCAAGATCGAGACCGAGGGCCGCCACTATATCATGGCCGGCGCCGTCCAGACGGTGAAGCTGCTCGGCAAGCCCGCAAACGTCCTCGTCGGCACCTGGCTCGACGACCAGTATCTCGGCGGCATCAAGGTCGTGACATCGCTCGATGTCAGGCTCTTCGCCGACACCGGCAATGGCTTCGAACCGATCCTGCTGACCCATTCAGCCGCCGCGGCCAAACCGATTCCCCAGGCGATCCACGACAAGCTCGAAGCCGGCGCCAAGACGATCTTCGACAACCAGGCCGATGAAGGGGCCTATCGGGCGGTCTATACCGGCTTTCGCGGTATCGACGGCAAGCTCGTCGCGGTCGCCTTCATCGGGCTGACGAGCCGGGCCGGGTTCTTCGAGCAGATCGGCCGCTGGCGGCTTTTCGTCGGCATCTTCCTGTTCGGCTCCGCGCTCGCCATCATCGTCGGCGTCGCGATGTCGGGCATCCTGGTCAAGCCACTGCGAGCCTTGACGCGCGGCGTCAGGGCGATCACGGCAGGCGACTACAAGCAGCGTGTGCCAGCCCAGGGTGGCCGCGAAATCGCGGAGTTGGCGACCGGCTTCAACATCATGGCCGAACAGCTCGGCAAGGTTCAGGCCCTGGAGGCCGAACTGCGCCAGCGCGACCGCTTCTCGGCGCTGGGACAAGCAGCGATGGTGATCGCGCATGAGGTGCGCAACCCGCTCGGCATCATCAAGACCTCGACCGAGGTGGTGCGCAACCGCGCCAAGCTCGGCCCCTCCGAGGATCGCATGCTCGGCTACATCATCGACGAGGTCCGCCGCATCGAGACGCTGGTGCGCGATTTCCTCGACTTCGCCCAGCCCAAGGAACCGAGCAAATCGGTGTTCCTGCTGCGCTCCGTGATCGACCGGGTCGCATCCTTCGCCGCGCCGGAGCTGGCCAAGCGCCATATCGCCCTCGACATCCGGGACGAGAGCAATGGCGTGCTGATTTCGGGCGACCCCGACCAACTCCACCAAGCCTGCCTCAATCTTATGCTCAACGCCATGGATGCGATGTCCTCGGGCGGCACGATCACCGCAAGCCTCGCCGTCGACGACACCCAGGCCTCGCTGACGATTTCCGATAGCGGACCAGGCATTCCCCCCGCCATCATCGGCCAGATCTTCAACCCGTTCTTCACCACCAAGGCCAAGGGCACGGGCCTGGGCCTCGCCAAGGTGCAGTCCGTCGCCGCCGCCCATGGCGGCACCGCGCATTGTACGAGCAAGGAAGGGCAAGGAGCCTCCTTCACCATCGCCTTGCCCGTCGCCCCGCCCAATGCCCTGCCCGGCAGCCCGCCCAAGACCGATGCGGGGAAGGCCGATGCGAGGGTGCCCTCATGACGCATACGATCCTGGTCGTCGATGACGAGACCCGCCTCGCCGACGTGTTGACCGCCGCGCTGGAGGATTTCGGCTATCGCGCCATCGCCGCCGAAAGCGCCACGGACGCGCTCGCGATCCTGGACCGGGAGCGGATCGACCTCGTTCTCACCGATCTGCGCCTGCCGGGCATGGATGGCCGGACCCTGATGCGCGAGGTACGCCGGCGCTGGCCCGACATCCCGGTGGTGATGATCACGGCTTTCGCCGCCGTCCGCGACGCTGTCGAGCTCGTCAAGGAAGGCGCTTTCGACTACATCGCAAAGCCCTTCGAGATCGACGACGTCGCGGCGACGATCGGCCGGGCGCTGCGTCTCAGCGAGGTCGTGCGCGACAATGAGCGCCTGCGCACCGAGCTCGAGGGCCGCTACAGTTTCGAGAACCTGATCGGAAATAGCCCGCCCTTTCGCAGGGTGATCGAGCAGGTCACCGAAGTGTGCGAGACGCGCGCGACGGTGATGCTCAATGGCGAGAGCGGGACCGGCAAGGAAGTCGTGGCGCGCGCCATCCACTTCAATAGCCCCAGGCGCAAGCGCCCTTTCATCGCGGTCAATTGCGCGGCGATCCCCGAGGCTTTGCTGGAAAGCGAGCTGTTCGGCCACGTCAAGGGCGCCTTCACCGGCGCGCTCGCCAACCGGGTCGGGCGTTTTGCCGCCGCCGATGGCGGCACGCTGTTTCTCGACGAGATCGGCGATATGCCGATCGCGATCCAGGCCAAGCTGCTGCGCGTCATCCAGGAGCGCAGCTTCGAGCCCGTCGGCGGCAATCAGAGCCAGACCGTCGATGTCCGCATCATTACTGCGACCCATAAGGATCTGCGGCAGGCGGTGGCGACGAACCAGTTCCGCGAGGATCTCTATTACCGCCTCAATGTCTTCCCGATCCAGCTGCCGGCCCTGCGCGAGCGGCGCGAGGACATCGCGATCCTGGCCGCGCATTTCCTGCGCCAGCTGGCCGAGAGCGTCGGCAAGCGTGTCATCGGCTTCACGCCCGGCGCGCTCTCGGCAATGAGCGCCTATTCCTGGCCCGGCAACATCCGCGAGCTGCAGAACTGTGTCGAGCGGGCCGTCATCGTCGCCAAATCGCCGACGATCGATGCGCCCGATCTGCCGCGCGACCTGTTCGACGTGCCGACACGCCAGCGCGAGCTCGACGATCTGCCCCATGATCTCGACGCCGAGCTCGAGCACATCGAACGGCGCTTCATCATCGAGGCCTTGCGCCGCACCGACGGCAAGCAGGTCCTGGCGGCGCAACTGCTGGGGATCGCCGAACGCAGCCTCTGGCATCGCATCAAGAAGCTCGACATCAAGGTCAATCGCCGCGTCGCCGAATGAGCCCCCATGCGAGGGAGGGCATTGGCCTGAGGGCGCCGATGTGTCATGTGCTTCGCGAAGTGTTACGGGAGTTTTCCGCTTGGCTCGTTCAACATTGCCGATGGCCCTACTGGCTGGCCTCTGCGCCGCGATCAGCAGCGCGCAGGCGGCGGATCCCGCAACCCCGGTCCTCAATCCCGAACCCGCTTCCGGCTGGATCATCTCGCTCGGCGGCACCGGCCAGATCGGCCCGAAATATGACGGGGCGAGCAAGGCGGGCTTTTCCGGCATGCCCTCGATCAGCTGGCGCCGCGCCGGCGAGGCCGCCAGTTTCAGCAGCCCCGATGACGGGCTCGACTACGCGCTTTTCGAGACCAAGACCTTCAGCTTCGGCCCTGTCGCCAGCTTCCGCGCCGGCCGCTACAGCGGCGCGGACGTCAAGCTCACCGGCCTGAGGGACGTGCCCTGGACGATCGAGGCCGGCGCTTTCGCCGAGTTCTGGCCGATCCAGGACCGCCTGCGCACCCGCATCGAGATCCGCCAGGGCTTCCACGGCCATCACGGCATCGTCGCCGATCTCTCGGCCGATTGGGTCGAGAAGTTCGGCGCCTTCACGCTTTCGGGCGGACCGCGGCTTTCGCTGGGCGACAAGGCCTTCATGCGCAAGAATTTCGGCGTCAGCGCAGGAGAAGCGGCGGCGAATGGCTGGCTGACGGCGTACCGCCCCAATGGCGGCCTCAAATCAGCCGGCGTCGGCGCCGCGCTCGACTATGACTGGTCCCCGGTCTGGAGCACGAGAACCTTCGTCAAATATGAGCGGCTTCTCGATTCCGCCGACACCTCTCCGATCGTGCGCGTGCTGGGCCAGCGCGACCAGGTGACGTTCGGCGTGGGGGCGACCTACTCGTTCAAGGTCGGCGGCTGATAGAGCATTGCGCGAAAAACTGGGTACTGGTTTTTCGCTGGAGTAATGCTCTAAACTCGTAGAATCGATAACGTTTCTCACCTTCGGGCAGAACGTCCGAAGGCGACGTGACCGATGCAAAGCCCGATGCAGCGGCTCAATTCTCCGGGATGAAATCGGCGTCGCTGATCGTGAAACTGCCGCGATAGCCGTCGCGCGGATTGATCGTGAACTCAAGCGCACCGCGGCATTCGCCACGATCCTGGCCCGGATGGGCACCGCTGCAATAGCGTTCGAGATGGCTGATCGTCCGCGGCGGCATGCCGATGTCATCGAAGCGAACGCTGCCCGTGGCGTCGCTCGCCACGCCGCCCTTGGATGTCGAGAACCGCACGATCGTGACATTCTCGACCCGGATGAACTCTCCGGCGGCTCGATGGTCCCTAATCTTCGCGAGAGTAACGACGCGTGCCCCGTCCTGAGCGCTTGCCGCGCCGGCCAAAGCCAGCATGCCCGCAACAACCCACACCCGCATAACCGCCTCCGCATTCGAGCGGCGGGGGATGCCGCAGCAAGGCCTGAGTCGTCAAGGGTCATACTCGCCAGGACAGGCTGGACATGGTCGAAGCTGGGGAAAATGGCGTCCCGGAAGGGATTCGAACCCCTGACCTACGGTTTAGGAAACCGTTGCTCTATCCTGCTGAGCTACCGGGACGCACGCGAAACCGTGTAGCATAATCGCCATGCCGGTGAAGCCTCTTCTCGTCGTTTTTGTCGTTGTGGCGGCGCCTTTCAGCGCGGCCGGCGCTGCCGGGCCCTGCACGCAGCTGCCGGCGGATGCGCCGAGCGTGCGCCTGGCCGGCGTCGATGCGGCCGGCGACCCCATCCTGGCGGATGGCCGCAGTTTGCGGCTCGTCGGCATCGCGCCGCGCCAGAACGCCGTGGAAGCGGCGCGCTTCGCCGGCGAAATCGGCCAGTGGCGCGAGCGCGAGCTGAAGCTCGTCGTCCTGGCCGGGAGCGACCGCTGGGGCCGCTTGCCGGCGCGACTGTTTGCGCCCGCCGAGGCCCCAGGTTCGGAACCGACGAACCTTGCCGCCGCGCTGTTGCGCAATGGCGCCGGGCAACGCTTGCCGGAAGCGGCCTTTCCCGATTGCGGCGCGACACCGACTGCGCGCCCCTCTTCAGCGCGCGGCCCGGCGCCAGCGAAGCCCGATTTGGTCGGAGATGCCATCGATGGTCACGATATTGCCGCCTTGAAGGCGCAAGCGGGGCGCTTCGTGGCGGTAGAGGGACGGGTGGCTTCCGTGGGCGAGCGGGCGCAACGCACCTATCTGAATTTTTCAAGGCGACGCGCCGAGGCCGGCGCGATCATGCTGTCGCGCACGCAATGGCGCGAACTCCAGGCTTCCGGCTGGACCGCGAGCGGTCTGACCGGTAAACGCGTGCGGGCACGCGGTGTGCTATCGGGACAAGATGGCACCCTGCTCGAGGCGTCTTCGGCCGCCGCCCTGGAGCTGATCGACTGACAGCATGCTGGCGTTCTGGCGACACGCATACCGCGCTCTTCCCAAGCGGCTCATCGCGCTGGCCTTGCCGGCAGCGCTGCTCGTGGCGGCCTTTCTCGTGGCTTGCACCAACGACCAGAGCGCATTGCTGCCGCAGCAGACCACCGGCGGCGAGCTGGCGCCGCGCGTCAACGCGATCCAGCGCGCCTCGGACAGCGAGCATCAGCGGCTGCTGACGGCCTTCGGCGGCGAGTATCGCTCCCCCAACGCCCGCGCCGCGCTCGACGAGGTGGTCCAGCGGCTGGCCAAGGCGAGCGAGGGCCAGATCGGCGCCTATGAGATCACCATCCTGAATTCGCCGGTGGTGAACGCGTTTGCCCTACCCAATGGCCGGCTCTATGTGACGCGCGGTCTGCTGGCGCTCGCCAACGACACCGCCGAGATAGCCTCGGTGCTCGCCCATGAGATCGCCCATGTCACGGCGCAGCACGCGGTCGAGCGCGCCGAGAAGGAGCTTGAATCCGCCCTGGTCAGCCAGGTCGTCTCGCAGGTGCTGAAGGATCCCGCCGCGGGCGCGGCGGTACAGGCGGGCTCGAAGCTCTCGCTGGCGCGCTTCTCGCGCCAGCAGGAGCTGACCGCCGACCAGATCAGCGTGCGCAACATCTCGCGCGCCGGCTACGACCCCTATGGCGCCGGCCGCTTCCTCGCGGCACTCGGCCGCAACACCGCCTTCCGCAATGCCGGCCAGGGCCAGAGCGCCGAGGACAAGCGGCTCGACATTCTCTCCAGCCATCCCCAGACGCCCGAGCGCGTGGCCGCCGTGACCGCCGGCGCCCGCCAGATCGGCGCGCCGGGCATTGGCGAGCGCGACGCCGCCCGCTGGCTCGCCGCGATCGACGGCATCGCCTATGGCGACGACCCGCGCGACGGCGTTGTGCGCGGCAAGCGCTATCTCAACAGCGCGTTGCGCATCGCCTTCACCGCCCCGGACGGCTTCAGCCTGGAGTCGGCACGCGACATGGTGATCGGCGTCAGCACCAACGGCAACCAGGCGCTGCGCTTCGATTCCGTCAGCCTGAAATCGGGCCAGACGCTGGAAGCCTATGTCACCTCGGGCTGGATCGACGGCGTCGAGACCGGCGCGGTCGAGACCCTCGACGTCGCCGGCCAGCCCGCCGTCATCACCACCGGCAGGGGCACCGACTGGACGTTCAGGCTCGCCGCGATCCAGGCCGGCGGGCGGGTCTATCGCTTCATCCTGGCAGCGAAGGGCGCAAACGACCCGGAGCGGCCGATGCGTGCCGTAATCGAAAGCTTCCGCGCCCTGACAGCGGCGGAAGCGCAGGCAGCCAGGCCGATGCAGATCCACATCGTCACCGCCTCGGCCGGCGACACCGCTGCCACCATGGCCGCGCGCATGCCCAGCCTGGACCGCGCGCAGGAGCTCTTCCTGGTCCTGAACGGGCTGGATCGCAGCGGCCCGCTGACGCCCGGGCAGCGCTACAAGATCGTCGCGGAATAGAGCAGGCGCTTTAGAAACCGCCCGAGCCCTCATTCTGAGAGGGCTTACGCGGCTCTTCAGAGCCTGACCTGAAATGAACTAAGCGATATCAAGGGCTTCCGATCGCTCGCTATCACCCGCGCCGTCATCCTGGACAAGCCGCGTCAGCGGCGCAGCTCCGGGATCCATCGGAGGGCTCCGGAACTCTACGATGGATCCCGGGACGAAGCTTCGCTTCGCCCAGGATGACGGCGCGAACGTGATCGAGACGGAGCCATTGATATCATTGGCTTCATTTGAGGCCAGGCTCCTCAGGATGAGGGCTGGAGTTTCCTAACGATCTCTTAGATGAGAGCCGGGGGCCGCGCGGCCGCACCCGTGCCGACACAATCCGAAACGAAAAACCCGCCGAAACGAAAAACCCGGCGGTTGCCCGCCGGGTTTCTCGTAACTCACAGGGGAAGGAGCCTCAGGCGGCTTCTTCCTGGATGTCGTCATTGTCGCCTTCGATCTCGGCTTCAGCCTCGGCCGCCTCGCCCTTGGCGGCGCGGCGCGGCGATTTGGCGAGCTGGGCCTCGATCTTCTTCAGGGCCTCGGTCTCGGTGACGTCGTCGACGACGGCGATCTCGCGGGTCATGCGATCGACGGCCGCCTCATAGAGCTGGCGCTCGGAGTAGGACTGCTCGGGCTGCGCCTCGGAGCGATAGAGATCGCGCACGACCTCGGCGATCGCGACGAGATCGCCCGAATTGATCTTGGCCTCGTATTCCTGCGCCCGGCGCGACCACATGGTGCGCTTGATGCGCGCGCGGCCGGTCAGCGTGGTCAGGGCCTTGGTGACGCTCTCCGCATCGGCGAGCTTGCGCAGGCCGACGCTGGCGGCCTTGGCCGTCGGAACGCGCAGGGTCATCTTATCCTTGGCGAAGCTGACGACGAAGAGCTCGAGCTTGAAACCCGCGACTTCCTGCTCCTCGATCGCCGTGATCTGGCCGACGCCATGAGACGGGTAGACGACGAACTCGCCCGTCTTGAAACCTAGGCGCACAACAGCTTTCTTCACCATGGACATGCCGTTACGACTCCTGACCGGACCGCTTGACGCGGGCTTGACGTTGTCCGCCTCCGGACGGGATGACCGGAGGCGCTCTGCCTGATGCGAACGGACCGATCATCAGGATCGGTCCAAATGCCTCACGCGTCCCTCAGCCGACCGTTTCATACGCACCCAAAGACAACGGACGACTTCGCTCCGGCAACGCACCGGGAGCTGGGATCGTTCGTAGCGAAGGGGGCGCCCCGTTCGTGAAAACCTCGCAGGGGCATGCGGAACGAATTCGACTGTGCTGATATGCATAGCACAAAAAACACGCCGAATCAAAGGTAAACGCGTTTTAGCCTCGGCTCGGCTCGCAATGCAGCCAAGCAAGTCGGCACTTGCCCCTGTTCACCTAACGGCAGATTCAGTCGCCCTCGCCGGGATTGGGCGAGAAATGTTCATCAAGCTTGCCGGCCACCCCGTCGAAGGCTTTCGCATCCGCAGGCGCGTCCTTCTTCTGGGTGATGTTGGGCCAGGACGAGGCATATTTCGAGTTGAGCTGCAGCCAGCTCTCGAGCCCCGGTTCGGTGTCGGGCTTGATCGCCTCGGCCGGGCATTCCGGCTCGCAGACGCCGCAATCGATGCATTCGTCGGGATGAATGACGAGCATGTTCTCGCCCTCATAGAAGCAGTCGACCGGACAGACCTCGACGCAATCCATGTACTTGCACTTGATGCAGTTCTCGGTGACCACATAGGTCATGTCGTCCGTCCTTCTTCGTCCGCGCGCGGCCGCCTCATAAAGCGCCGAAGGGCGCGGGTTTCAAGGCCGTTTTCAGCCCATTTGACAGCAGGAACTTCTTCCTGGAGCGCCGTGCGGAGATGGAAATTCCCAAGGCCCGCCCGGCGACATTCATATGTACACAAATGAATATCCAGCTTAACCGCCCGACTTCCCCTCGGCAAGCGACGGATCGTCGCGCGCCGCGCCGTTCAACGGCTCGTAAAGCAGCCGCGCCTCCTCGTAAGGACCGCGCCGCGTGCCCAGCTCCAGCACCCGCACGACAAGCGTGGCATGCGGCAGCGCCAGGGTCAGCACGTCGCCAAGCTTGAGCCCATGCGCAGCGTTCTCGATCCTGCGCCCCTCGACCCTGACATGCCCATCCTCGACCAGGCGCACCGCGACCGGGCGCGTCCTGGCGAAACGCGCGAACCAGAGCCATTTGTCGAGGCGTTGCCGATCCTGCCGCAAGGGCCGCCTTTCCGTTCAGCGTGGTGATCTCAGAGCATTTCCGCGTGTCTCGGACTCGCGGAAATACTCTGCCTCCTTGTTTTATCGCATTGTCTTCACGCGAACCGGTGTCCACTTCGCTCGAAAATGCTCTGGAATCGCCCGCTCAGGTCTTGCGCCCCTCGAGCTGGGCCTTGAGCGCTGCAAGCTTGGCGAAGGGCGAATCCGGATCCGGCTCGCGCTCGGCCGGCCTCGGGCGCTGCGGCTGCTGGAAGCGCTCGCCACCGCGATCCTCGCGGCGCGGCCCGCCCGGCCGCTGATCGCGCTTGAACTCGGGCCGTGGGCCGCGACCCTGCTCGGGACGCCCGGCGCGTGGCGGCTGCCCCTGGCGCGGCGCATCGTCGCGCCGAGGTCCCCGCTCCGGGCGCGGCGCAACGGGTGCAGCCTCCGCAGCGACGGCCGCCGCCGGGCGATCCTGCCCTCCCTCCCGCCGCCTGTCATCGGGCCGCCCGCCGCGGTTGGGCCTGTCGCCACGACGGCCACCGGGTTGACGTTCGCCGGGGGCGCCGTCGCGCGGAGCGCCACGGCCAGCCGGTTCGGGCCTGCGTCCGCCCTGGTGGCGATGCGGCCGCCAGACCTCGATCAATTCCGGCTCGGCTGCTGGCGCAGGCGTTGCGGTCGCAGCCAGCTCGGTGGCCTCGGCAGCAGCGTCCGCTGGCGCTTGCGCGGCCGGCTCCTCGGCGGCAGCCGGCAAGGCCGACATCAGATCAGCGGGAACGGCCACGGGTTCCGGCTCGGGAGCCGGCGCCACTTTGGTTTCCGCTGGAAGGGACGTAACGGCCTCCGTCACTTCGGATACGGACGCCACATCCTCAGCGACAGAAGCGGGCTCGTCGGAGACCACGCCCTCCGCCGGTTGCTCGGCAGTCTCAGTGGCGACAACAGCCTCATCGACCTTGACCGGCTCCGGCTTCGGCACTGGCGGCGCGGCCAACGGCACGGTGATGGCCGGGCCCGGACGCTTGACCGAGACATAGCCGAGCGAGCGCAGGATCGAAGCGAAATCCTCGCCCGCACAGCCGACGAGCGAGGTCATCGCGCCGGTGGCGACGAAACCGTCCTGGTCGGCGGCGCCAGTCGGCGGCGTGCCTTGGGTGAGGCCCGGGCGATAGGCGATCGCCGGCCGGATCAGATCGGCCAGGCGCTCCAGGATATCGACGCGCACGGCGCGCTCGCCGCAGACGCGATAGCCGGCGGCGCGATAGAGCCCTTTGGGAACCGCCTTGTCGACCGCAAACGAGGTCCGGCCCGAGGCCGCCAAGTGAGCAATGTCGTCGAGCCCGCTCATCTCCGGCGAACCGTGCTTCAGGGCCCAGAGCTGGGCCGCGAGCGCCCGCGGTGCCGGCTTCAGCAGCGCCGGCACATAAAGATGGAATGCGCCGAAACGGATGCCCAGCTGGCGCAAGGCGGCACGGCCCTCCTGGTCGAGCGCCTTCATCTCCTCGCCGACCTTGGTGCGCTCGAGCACGCCGAGCGATTCGGCGACTTGATAAGCGATGCCGCGCGCGATGCCGGTCAGCGTCGTCGCGTCCTCCAGCAACAGCAGCGCGCCGAGCAGGCGGGTGACGTGATTCTTCAGCCAGAGCGTCAGGCGCGTCTCGACCTGCTCGCGCGCCGGCCCCGTCAGATGTTCCTCGACCAACAGGCGCAGGCGCGGCTCGATCGCCTTCTCGCCCGCGACCAGGCGCGCCACCGGCTCGCCGACCCAACGCAGCAAACCGTCATGCGACAACACGAAAGCATCGTCGCCGGCCAGAACGACACGCGCGGCACGCGCTTCGATCTCGCTGGCGAGCGCCTTCATCGCAGCCATATTCAGGGCTTTCGCCTCCGGCCCGCCGGCCTTCGGGTCCGCCGTGAAGCGAAACCCCTGCAGCATTCCGACGTGCTGGCCCTCGACGAGCACATCGCCCGCCGTGGTGACCTCAGCCTCCAACATGGTATTCTCCCGCAAACGACGCATCAGCACACTCGTGCGCCGATCCACAAAACGGCTGGCAAGCCTCTCGTGCAAAGCGTCCGACAGCTTGTCCTCTACAAGACGCGCCACCCCCTGCCAATGCTCAGGATCAGGCAACCAGTCGGGACGGTTGGCGACGAAGGTCCAGGTTCGCACCTGCGCGATGCGGGCCGACAGCGTATCGATCTCGCCATCTGTGCGATCGAGCGCCGAAAGCTGGGCGTGATACCAGTCCAGATCGAGCCGGCCATGGCGCATCAGGCGCAGATAAAGCGTCGTCGCGAGGTCCGCGTGCTGCATCGGCGCGATCTTGCGGTAATCGGGCAGTCCGCAGACCTCCCAGAGCCGCTCGACCGCGGGACGCCCCTGAGCCAGCGCCTTGACGTCCGGGTCTTTCGCTAGGATTTCCAGCGTCGTCATGTCCTCGGCGATCAGCGCCCGCGTCAGCCCCTGCTCCGAAGGCTGGATATTGAGGCTGTCGAGCAAACTCTCGATCGAACGCTGGTCGAGATCGGTGTTGCGCCACTGCAACTGCCGAACCGGTTCGAAGCGATGGTTCTCGATCGCATCGACGAGATCAGCCTCGAAGGGCGGGCAACGTCCGCTGGTGCCGAAGGTGCCATCGCGCAGATGCCGCCCCGCCCGCCCCCCGATCTGGCCGAATTCCGCCGGGTTGAGCTTGCGGAAATGATGGCCGTCGAACTTCTTGTCCGCTGCGAAGGCGATATGGTCGACATCGAGATTGAGGCCCATGCCGATCGCGTCGGTCGCGACGAGATAGTCGACATCGCCCGACTGGTAGATCTCGACCTGCGCATTGCGCGTCCGCGGCGACAATGCCCCCAGCACCACGGCCGCGCCGCCCTTCTGCCGGCGGATCAGCTCGGCGATGGCGTAGACCTCCTCGACCGAGAAAGCGACGATGGCCGAGCGCGGCGGCAGCCTTGTGATCTTGCGGTCGCCGGCGAACAGCAATTGCGACAGGCGCGGACGCGTGACGACGTTGACGCCGGGGATGAGCTGCTCGATCAGCGGCTTCATCGTGCCGGCCCCGATCAGCATGGTCTCGGCCCGGCCGCGCCGGTTCAGGAGCCGGTCGGTGAAGACATGGCCGCGATCAAGATCGGCGGCGAGCTGGATCTCGTCGATCGCGACAAAATCGACCGCGAGATCGCGCGGCATCGCTTCAACCGTGCAGACCCAGAAGCGCGGCCGCTCCGGCTTGATCTTCTCCTCACCAGTGACGAGCGCGACAGCCTCAGCGCCGACCTTCTCGACCACGCGGCTGTAGACCTCGCGCGCCAGCAGCCGGAGCGGCAAGCCGATCATGCCTGTCGGATGCGCCACCATCCGCTCGATCGCGAGATGCGTCTTGCCGGTGTTGGTGGGGCCGAGAACCGCGGTGACGCCGTTTGCACGGACGGAGCGAGGCAAGGGACGAGCTGAAATCAAAACGCGACCGATCGTGACCGCCCGCCCCCACCATCCGGCACGCGGCTGCGCCGGGTAGCCTCAGGGCGACGACGTGGCATCAGGGGATAGAACGAGTCCTGAACGAAGCAAGCCCGAATCGCTGACTCGGCCTGAATCCGGTTTCGTTCCCGGCAAGATATCGCGGCTCAGGCAAACGCGACCACCCTATCTGGAATCGAACCATCGGCATCGTCCGTCCTCTCGCGCTCCTGATGCGGCTCCGGGCCGCATCGCGCCCTCGCTATTTAAGTCTTTCCCGCGCCGAAACGAGAGGGCGCGCCATAACGATGGTCAAGATCGCCATCGCATTCGGCTTGTCGTGATCAGCCGAAGACGTCGACGAACACCTCGGCCGCCTCGTCCGCCGCCTCGACATGCACAAAATGCCCGGCGCTCTCGCAGAACGTGACCTTGGCCTCGTCGAAATGCTCCGGCACGAAAGCCGCCCATTCCGATTTCAGGATCGGATCATGCCGGCCCCAATGCACCCGCGTCGGCTGGTGGATCCGCACGGATGGCGGTGCGTGGCCGTCGATCGCCGCCAGCCGCAGCGCGTTCTGGCTGCGATACCAGTCGAACCCGCCGCGCAGATTGCCCGGCTTCATGAAATTATCGACCCAGAGCTCAAAGGCCGGCTCGAAGGCGTCCTTGCGGTGGCACCAATGCGTCAGGAAATGCCCGAGATAGAGCGAGCAGGCCTCGCGGCTCAACCCCACCAGCGCCTCGGCCAGACCAAGCTGCTGGAACGCCTGGTACCAGACCTCGTTGACATGCCCGTCATGGACCCAACGCCCACCGACGCTCGCTGTGGGGCAATTGAAGAACAGCAATCGCTCGACCGCTTGCGGATGCCGGCGCGCCAGTGCCTGTGCCGCATAGGCTCCGACATCATGGCCGACGACGCCGACCGAATCGAGATCCAGCGCATGCAGCAGCGCCGCCATATCGTCGGCATGGCAATTGGCGCCGACATCGCTGCGGGGCCCCGCCGTCTTGGCGCTGTCGCCAAAACCGCGCAGATCGGGCGCGATCAATCGGAACTCGCCATGCAGACGATTGATCAGCGGCAGCCAGGTCGCCCAGAACTCCGGCCAGCCATGCAGCAGCAGGACAGGCGGGCCATCGCCGATCTCGGCGACATGCAGCGTGGTGTCGCGAACGACGATCTGGCGATGGCGCAGACCCGGCGGAGCGGTGAAATCGCTGGTCATGGCGTCTTTCTGGCCCAGGCAGTAACCTCAAAGTAGCGCCGGCTTCGTCGCCGCCGCAATCGGCTGCGGAGCATGACGCCCTTGCGGCGTCGGTTCTCCACAGGCGCGGCCGGAGCGCGTTCGCTCGAACGCAGCGCGCCGAGAGCCGGATGATTTCAGATGGCATCACAAAGTGATCCCATCTGAAATCTGAATCCGTCTCTCATCAAGAAGTTAGAGCAGGATCGGCGCGAAAAACCGGTTCCCACTTTTTCGCATCCTGCTCTAGCCTCAATCTCCGGCGGTGCTCGCCGTCACACCCGGATCGACCCTGAAGCTCGAGGCTTCGACCACGGCGGTGCCGATCATCGTCTTCACCGAAATGCGCACCGGGACCATCACATTCGTCCCCGCCACCGGTGCGAGCCAGACGCTGATGTCCTTGTTCTCGGCCATGAACTTGGTGCTGGGCCGCAGCGCCCTGTGGCCGGCGATCGGCACATAGCGCACCTGGCAGATCGCGACCGGGCCACCATAACCGTCCAGCTTGACCTCGCGGGAGCCGGCATAGCTCATCTTGATGTCATAGCGGGCCGCCCCGTCGAAGATCGGCAGCGTGCGGTTGCAGGCGCTCGCGCTGCCGCCCTTGCCATCGACAGGCATCAGGAAGGCACTGAGCGGATCCAGGATATTGCGCTTGTGGCCGTCGGTCAGGGGGACGCGGTCCGGCTTGAAGTCGATCGGCGGAACGATCTCGATCGCTTGGACATTGCCGCCACCGAGCGCCATGCGCACAGTCCGGCTCTCGCTGGAGCTGGCGGAGCTGATCGCGAAGGTCGCCGGCATCGGCTTGCCGCCATTGATATTGCCGGTCGCAGCGCCCGAGCCGCGCCCGCCGGTGAAGCCACCGACCAATCCGGTCAGCTTCGCCACGATATCGAGCTTGTAGCCACTGGAATCGACGCCACCGCTGAGATTTGCCGTGCCAAGCGTCAGTCCCAGCAGCGAGACCTGGTATTTCGCGTCGAGCGAAGCTGCCTGCGCCGGCAGGCCGGCGGCCACCAGCATCGCGACAAGGGACAACCCGGCCAGGGACGGCGCGATGGCGGGTTTCATCCGTTTCCTCCGAGCTTGGGGTATGGTTTGCAATGCACTGCGAATCGGTCTGAATCGTGACCTGTTTCGCGGCATTTGGCGAGCCGCGCGCCAGTCCGACCTCTCTCTCCCGTCGCCGTCGGCCGCAACGCGCCGATATCGGCGAGTTCTCCTTGACGCGGCCGCCTGCCTTGGCTATGGAACCGCGACTTCAATTTGACTTCCGGTGCTCATGTCCGGCACGTCGCGTGTCGGCATTTTTGTTTGAGCGAACCGGTTGCAGCAAGGAACGATGACATGGCCCGCCGTTGCGAACTGACCGGGAAAGGTACCCTGACCGGGCACCTCGTCAGCCACTCGAACCGCAAGACCAAGACGGTTTTCCGTCCCAACCTCGTGCAGGTCACGCTGCAGTCGGATGCGCTGGGCCGTTCGGTTCGTCTGCGCGTCTCGGCCAATGCCCTGCGCACGGTCGACCATCGCGGCGGCCTCGACGCCTTCCTGGTCAAGGCTCCGGCCTCCGACCTTTCGGCTGGCGCCCTGACCCTGAAGCGCGACATCGAGAAGAAGCTCGCCACCGCCTGAGCGGACTTTCTTTTCGGCATGAATGAAGCGGCCGCGAGGCCGCTTTTTTCGTTTGGGCTAGGCTCATCGTCATTGCGAGCGGAGCGAAGCAATCCAGGGGCCGTAGCGCTCTGCGATGCTGGATTGCTTCGCTCCGCTCGCAATGACGGCTGTGGCCACTTTCGGGCAGCGCACCTCAGACCAGCTCGAATTCCAGCAGGATCGTCCGCTGCAGGAACGAGAAATTATCGTCCGAGATCAGGGTCAGGATCGTCTTGCCCTGCTCCAGATGGACGGACAAGCCCTCCATATTATCGATCTCCTGGCCGAGATCGGCCTCGATCAGATAGGGGCCGTCGAGCACGGCGCCCGACTTGATGCCTGCCCCCGCGATCCGGCGGATGCGCATGCCGACGCCGCGCAGCGGCCGATACCAGCGCTCCAGCACCAGCATGTCGCCGCCGGGCAGGAAGGCGAGATCGGTGATGTCGAAGCCGTCATGGCGCACGAGCTGGAACAGGCCCGGCTGCCGGCCGCCGAGGATGATGCCGAGCGTCGGTTCATTCTCACCACCCGAGCGCTCGGCGATGGCGACAAGCGCGCCCGCAAGCGGATGGCCGGTTGGCGCGATGCCGATCGCCTCCAGCCCGCGATTGCTCGGCAGGCGCTTGACCTCGCGCGGCACCGGTACGATGCGGGCGCGCGCAGCGACGCCTTCTTTCGCCCAGTCGAAGCGCAGGATGTCCTGCGTCCGCTCGACGCCGATATAGGCGACGCCATCCGCGATCGTCAGGCTCTCCGTATCGAAATAGCGCGAGCGATGCAGCGGCTTGCCCGAAGCTCCCAGGATAGGCGCGAGCTCCGCCGCATCGAGCGCAACGATACGGCCGCCTTGCGAGCGCGGCTTCGCCATCAGCCAAAAGCCATTATCCGTGATGGAGACGAGCTCGGTCCCGTCGGGAGAACGCCATAGCCCGGAAAAGCCGCCGAAGCGCGGATGATTTCCGCTCAGGACGAGCCCGCCGCGGAAGTTCAACTGGCCGAAACGTGCCTTCTCGGGGCTGCGAGGCTCGAACGCCTTGATCGGGCGCGCCGAGATCATGATCGGAATGCGGGTCTGTTCGGAGGATTGGGCGAGCGCGGGCGGAGCCAGGCCGAGTGCGGCGAGTCCAGCCAAGGCGCGACGGCGCGTCAGACGCATAGGCCGTTGCCGCCGTATCCTGAAAAGGCGCGGGGAACCCCTCTCCTGTAAGGAGAGGGGCAGGGGTGAGGTGTAGGCCCCTGGACCAGTGTAGTGCCGACGTCACAGTGCCGCAGCGGTGGGGTCGCGGCCAAGGCGTCAAACGGCCGACCCCTCACCCTGCCCTCTCCCTTCGGGAGAGGGTTCCCCGCGCCTGCCTCGCAGACGTTGCGGGTGATCCTCACTGCAGCCGCCGCGACCCGCGTGACTTGGTCGAGAGTCCGGCATCCTCCTCGAAGAGCTCCGCCAGCTTCTCGGTCATGACGCCGCCGAGCTCCTCGGCATCGACGATGGTGACGGCGCGGCGGTAATAGCGCGTGACGTCATGGCCGATGCCGATGGCGATCAGCTCGACGGGCGAACGCGTCTCGATCTCGGCGATGACATGGCGCAGATGCCGCTCGAGATAATTGCCGGCATTGACCGAAAGCGTGGAGTCGTCGACCGGCGCGCCATCCGAGATCACCATCAGGATCTTGCGCTGCTCGGGCCGCGCCAGCAGGCGCTTATGCGCCCAGTCCAGCGCCTCGCCGTCGATATTCTCCTTGAGCAGGCCCTCGCGCATCATCAGCCCGAGATTCTTGCGCGCCCGCCGCCAGGGCGCATCCGCCGCCTTGTAGATGATGTGGCGCAGGTCGTTGAGGCGGCCGGGAGCCGCCGGCTTGCCCGATTGCAGCCAGGCTTCGCGCGAAAGCCCGCCTTTCCAGGCCCGCGTGGTGAAGCCCAAAAGCTCGACCTTGACGCCACAGCGCTCCAGCGTGCGCGCCAGGATATCGGCGCAGGTCGCCGCGACCGTGATCGGTCGGCCGCGCATCGAGCCGGAATTGTCGATCAGCAGCGTCACCACCGTATCGCGGAAATTCACGTCCGATTCCTGCCGGAAGGAGAGCGGCTGGTAGGGATCGATGATGATGCGTGGCAGGCGGGCGGGGTCGAGCGCGCCTTCCTCCAGGTCGAACTGCCAGGAGCGGTTCTGCTGCGCCATCAGCCGGCGCTGGAGCCGGTTCGCGAGGCGCGCGACCACGCCCTGGAGATGCGCGAGCTGCTTGTCGAGATAGGCACGCAGCCGCGTCAGCTCCTCGGCGTCGCAGAGCTCCTCGGCCGTGACGACCTCGTCGAATTTCTGCGTATAGGCCTTGTAGTCCGTCACCGGGCGATCGTTCGGCTTGCCCTCGCGCGGACGCGGCGCCTCGCCGGCTTCCTCGGACTCGGAATTCTCGTCCTCGTCCTCCCAGTCGCCGGCCGGCGCGTCGGTCGCCTCCGAGGCGCCCTCCTGCAGTTCCTCGGTCGCGTCGTCGCTGACCTCGACCTCGGAACGCTCGCCCTGGCTCTCCTGCTCGGCCTCGCCGTCTTGCTGCTGCTGTTCGTCGGAGGACTGGTCCTGATTGTCCTCGTCCTGCTCGTCGTCCTGGCCCTGGCTGGTCTGCTCGGCCATGTCGAGCGAGGCCAGCATGTCGCGCACGGTGCGGGCGAAGGCGCGCTGATCCTCGACGGATTTCGCCAGACGGTCGAGATCGGCCCCGGCCTTGGCCTCGATCTGCTCGCGCCAGAGATCGACCAGCTTCTCGGCAGCCTTGGGCGGCTTCAGCCCCGTCAGGCGCTCACGCACCATCAAGGCGAGCGCATCCTCCAGCGGCGCGTCGGCGCGGTCGGTGATCTCCTCATAGCGCCCGCCGCGATGGTAGCGGTCCTCCAGCATGGCGGTGATGTTGCCGGCCATGCCGCTCATCCGGCGCGAACCGACGCATTCGACGCGCGACTGCTCGACGGCATCGAACACGGCGCGCGCCGCATCGCCCTCGGGCGCGGCGCGGCGATGCACGGTCGCGTCATGACAGGCGAGCCTCAGCGCCATCGAATCGGCATGGCCGCGCAGGATCGCGACATCCTGGGCGGTGAGCTTGCGCGGCGGCTCGGGCAGGCGGGCGCGCTCGCCGACGAGCGAGGGTTTGTCGGCCGCGAAGACGATCTCCATCTCGGGCCTGCGCGCGATCGCCTTCATCGCGCCCGAAATCGCGCGCTTCAGCGGCTCCGCTGGCGCTTCCTTGGTCTGGCCGGGCTTGCGATTGGAGATGCTCATAGCGCCTTCGTGAAGTGATGAATGCGATGACCGGCTACCGGATAGTCCTCCATCCGGCCGCATTCGCGATAGCCCAGCCGAGGATAGAAATCCGGCGCCTGAAGGCTCATCGTGCTCAGATAGACGCCGCGCGCGCCATGGTCCCGCGCGGTCTGTTCAGCTTGCGCCACCAGCGCCTCACCAAAGCCGGCGCCGCGACGGCTCCCATCGACCCAGAGCAGGTCGACATGAAGCCACTCCCATTTCAGCTCGCCGATGAGCCCGCCGACAATCGCCCCGCTCTCGTCGCGCAGGCTGATCGCAAGCGGCTTCGTATTACGCGGGCCGATCTTCGCCTCGTTAAAAGCGGACAGGCCGCGCAGAACCGCGGTGCGCGTCTCGTCCTGGTCCGGTTCGACGACGATCGCGACCATCTTCACTCCTAGCGCGAACGCCCATCATACAATGTCGGCTGCAGCTCGGCCGGCTCAACGCCGCTCAAGCAGCGCACATTGACCGCCACCGTCTGTGTTCCGTCCGGCAAGGCGCCACGCGCGAAGGATTCGACACCGCAGGTCTCGCAGAACAGATGCTGGATCTTGCCCGTGTTGAAGCGGTACTCGGTCAGCGCATCCTCGCCCTTGCCGAGGCTGAAGGCCCCCGCAGGCGAGAAAGCCAACACCGAGCCCCGCTTCTGACAATAGGAGCAGTTACAGGTGATCGTCCGGTCGAGATCGGTCTCGACCGTGAAGGCGACACGGCCGCAATGGCAACCGCCGTCGTAGCGTGCGCTCGCCATCTCATGTCGTCCTTTTAGCTGAGGACCACGTTCACCGCGCTCTCCGGCAGCTCCTTGCCGAAGGAGCGCTGGAAGAACTCGGCCACCAGCGTGCGCTCCATCTCGTCGCATTTGTTCAGGAACGTCACCCGGAAGGCGAAGCCGACATCGCCGAAGATCGCGGCGTTCTCGGCCCAGGTGATCACGGTACGCGGGCTCATCACGGTCGAGAGATCGCCGTTCATGAAAGCGTTGCGGGTGAGATCGGCGACGCGGACCATCTTGTTGACGATGTCCTTGCCCTCCGGCGAGGCCTGATAGTGCTTCGATTTGGCGAGCACGATCGCGACTTCGTTGTCATGGGGCAGGTAGTTCAGCGTGGTCACGATCGACCAGCGGTCCATCTGGCCCTGGTTGATCTGCTGCGTGCCGTGATAGAGGCCCGACGTGTCGCCGAGGCCGACCGTATTGGCGGTGGCGAAGAGGCGGAAGCAGGGATGCGGGCGGATGACGCGCTTCTGATCGAGCAGCGTCAGCTTGCCGGACTGCTCGAGCACGCGCTGGATCACGAACATCACATCGGGGCGGCCGGCGTCATATTCGTCGAAGACCAGCGCGATGTTGTTCTGCAGGGCCCAGGGCAGGATGCCGTCCTGGAACTCGGTGATCTGCTTGCCTTCCTTCAGCACGATCGCGTCCTTGCCGACGAGATCGAGCCGGGAGACGTGGCTGTCGAGGTTGACGCGCACGCAGGGCCAGTTCAGGCGAGCGGCAACCTGCTCGATATGGGTCGATTTGCCGGTGCCGTGATAGCCCGAGATCATCACGCGGCGGTTATGCGCAAAGCCGGCCAGGATCGCGATCGTGGTGTCGCGGTCGAAGCGGTAATCCGGATCGAAATCGGGAACATGCGCCTCCACCTTGGAATAGGCCGGCACTTCGAGGTCTGAATCAATCCCGAAGGTCTGACGCACCGACAACTTCATGTCGGGAAGGCCTTGGGCGGTCGTCATCGTCATCTGGCTTGTCTCCGGGCATGGGACAGGTCCGGGAGAGGACCGGTTGTCCCAAGAGCCGACCGAAAAGGGAGGCGTACGCTGTCTAACTAAAGCGAAAGACCGGCAGCGGCAATTCGCAAACCGCCGGGGCGGGAATTCCCGGCAGACATGTCGGATTCGCAATGGACGTGCCAGAAGGGTCCACCCATACGAAGAAACGGGCTAGCGCCGCTTATCGAGAAGCCGCGCCAAGATGCCGCAAACCGCTTCCCCTCCGCTGCGGTCGATCGTCACGCCTGGCGCGGGGGCGTTTCGCAATGCGGATTCGACAGCCTGCGCCATGAGCCCCGGCGTGAGCGGCGCTTCATCATCAAGGCGCAGGCAACGCGCCAGCCCCGCCCGTTCCATCGCCTCCGCTCGTATCGCCTGCTCGGTCTCGTTGCCGGCGTCGAACGGCACGACGATCGCCGGCCGGCCAGCCGCCACGAGATCAAGCACCGTATTGTAGCCAGCCTGGCTGATCGACAACGCACAACCCGCAAGCAGCGCCGGAAAATCCGGCCGCGCCCATTCCACGGTCACATGAGCGGGCGCTGAATCCCGCAGGCGGTCGAACGCTGCCTCGGATACGCCTCGCCCGACGAGGATGCGCCAGCCTCGTGCCGGGCCAAGCAAGCCGGCGGCAGCGACGCAGAGCTCAAACAGCGGCAGCGCAGCCGCCGAGCCGCCGCCGGAGACGATGATTTCCGCCTCCTCGTCATTGCGAGCGCAGCGAAGCAATCCAGGAGGCGCAGAGCAAGACGCTGGATTGCTTCGCTCCGCTCGCAATGACGGCTCAGCCAGATAACCCGTGTAATGCAGCCGTCCAACCAATTCCGGCGAGGCCGGCCAGGACGCCTCCAGCGGCAGGAAGGCGGCATCGCCATGCACCAGCACGCCATCGAAATCGCTGGCGATGCGCCGCTCCGCTTCGGCGACCCGGTCGGCGCGCGGGGCGACCAGCACGTCACGGATAGAGGACAGCACCAGAACCTGCGGATTCGCCGCCTTTGCAGCGGCAATCAACCCCATGAACTCGCTGGCGAGTTGGCGCCGCCCGAACGGGAAATGCTCGGTGACGACGACATCGGGCCGCAGCGACATTGCGAGACCGCTCAGCATCGCTTGCCGCATCGCGCGACGTTCCGAATCGATCGGCTGCCCGGCCTCGTCGAGCAGATTGCGGAAATCGACGCCCTCGACCTTGACCGGAGGAAGCTGCACGAAAGCGAAGGGCTCGCCTTGTCGCGCTGCCAAAGTCATGCCGCCGCTCGCCAGCGTCACCTCATGCCCAGCCCCTGCCAGCGCCCGCGCCAGATGCCGCGCCCGCACGAGATGGCCGCTGCCCAGGAGATGCGTCACGGCGATCAGGATGCGTGGCATCAACCGCGCCCGCCTGATCGAAGCGTACTCAGCAGCTTCTGATGAATGCGGTCGAGCCCGGCTGCAGCCGAAAAATCCTGGGTCAGCCTTGCATGCGCCGCAGCGCCCAGCGCCGCACGCCGTTCCGGTGCCATCGCAAGCTCAGCCATGGCCTGTGCCAGCGCAGCGACGTCGCCCGGCGCAACCAGCAGACCCTCGACACCATCGCTGACGAATTCGGGAATGCCGGCGAAATCCGTCGCGACGATCGGCAGCGCCTGGCTCGCCGCTTCCATCACGACATTAGGCAAGCCGTCGCGGTCGCCATTGTCGGCCTGCTTTGACGGCAGCACGAAGAGATCAGCCTCGCGCAAGGACGCGACGACCGCAGCTTGCGCCTGCGGCCCGGCCCAGATGACGCGCTCCGACAACCCGAGCACCTCGGCCAGTATTTTCAGCCCCTTCAGTTTCTCGCCGCCGCCGATATGGGTCAAACGCCAATGCAGCGTGGCCGGCAAACGCGCCAGCGCCGCCAGCAGATCGTCGAAGCCCTTCTTCTCGACCGCACGGCCAATGGTGACGAAGCGCACCGGATCGGCCGGGTCGCTGCCATCGCGCAGCGGGCGTAAAGGCGGGCTCGGAAAGCGGGCAAGGTCGAGCCCGTGATAGACCAGCGCGACCTTGTCGGCCCGGTCGCCGAGGCGCGCAAGCTCGGCATGGCCATCGCGCGTGCAGGTCACGCCCCAGGCCGCAGCCGCGATCTTCTCGCGCTTCTCCCAGTCCGGCGTCGTCCAGATATCCTTGGCATGGGCCGAGAACGACCAGCTCAGCCGGCGCAGCAACGCCACATAACGGATCACAGAAGCCGGCGTGTGCAGATAATGGACATGCAGATGGCGGACGCTCATCGGCAATTCATGCGCCATCACACAGGCCTGGCCGAGCCGGCGCAGGCGGTTGCGCGTCGGATCGCGAGCAAGGTCGCGCAGGAAGACCGCGGCGAGCCTGAGCACCCCCAGCCGTCGCAGCGCGCTCAAGGCGCCGCGCAAAACGCGGTGGGGATCGTCATGCAGATATTCCGGCAGATAAGTCACCGGCGCCGTGATCTGCTTGTGCATCAGATGGCGATCGGCATCGGTCGGATGACGCAACGACCAGATCGCGAAAGGCAGGCCACGCTGCTGCAGCCCGAGCAACTCCTGGGCGATGAAGGTTTCCGACAGGCGCGGATAGCCCTTCATCGCGATCGCGACGACCGGCTCGGGCGCGGTGCTCATCGCGCGCCGATCAGCATGAAGCGCGTATAGTTCTTCGTCGGCAGCGCGCCAGCGAACCAAGTCTCGGATAGGTTCGCCTGCTCCCGGAACGCATCGAGCGAAGCGACGCAGCTGCGGTGATCGGGCTCGCGAAAATAATCGTTCGATTGCAGCAGCAGGGGCATGCCTGCCGGCAAGGTCGCCAGCCAGGCCGGCACATCGTCGAGATGCTCGCAACTCGTATTGATGACGAGGCCGGGCCGCTTCTCTTGCGTCGCGAAATCGAGGTCGGTCATGTCGGCGGTGATTGCGCGAAAACGCTTGGCCGCGACATGGCGATGATTCAGCGTCTCGGCGACAGTGGCGCAGCCCGGATCGATATCGAGGCTCACAACCTCGCTGATCGCCAACCGCGGCTCTTCCAGCAGCAGCGCACCGAGCACGCCATACCAGGCGCCAAGCACCCAGACGGGGCCGTCGGGACGCGGCAAGGTCTCGGCCAGCGTCTCGACCAGCCATTGCTTCGAGGCGATCTGCTTGTGGTTGACGGCGATCGAGAGATCAGCCGGCGCGCCCTTGCCATAGAGCCGCGCGATGTCGGCGGCCACGGGATTGCGCGTCAGCGCCGCGACACCGCGCAGGATGTCGTGAAAGGCCTCCGAGGGCTCCTGGGTCATGCCGTCTCTGTCAAAGCGAGCCAAAATCGGCGGGACCATAGGCAAGCCCGGGCGCAAAGGCCAGCCGCCCCCGCGAGCTCAGATCGGTGACTTCTTGGTGTTCTCCGCTGCGGTCGATGTGCCGGCCTTGGACCGGCGACCTCGCTTCACGGGGGGCTGCGGCGCGGGCGCGGCTTCCTCCTGCAGTGTACCCGCCCCGGACAAGGGCTCGTGCTCGCTGGCGGCCTCCATGGCCGATGCATCGGGGGCAGCGGCCGACTCCTGCAATCCTGTCGAATCTGTCTCGATGGCGGGAGCCGCCTCCTGATCATCGCCGTCGCGTTCGGCCAGTTCCGGAACGCTGGCGAAGCCATAGGCGGTCAGCGGCTTCTCGCGGCCCTTGATCGAGATCTTCAACGGTGTCGTGCCGCGATAGCCCCGGCCAGTGACGCGGATCGTCTCTTCCGACACGACGAGATCGGACAGCACGCGCCGCGTCGCCGATTCGAGCTGGCTTGCGATCATCACCGTCTCGCCGACCGTGATCTCGCGCCGGCCGAGGCTCTCACTCTCGACGGCGCCGATGATGGCCTGGCCGGTATGGATGCCGATGCCGATCCGTAGCGGTAAGGGCAACGCCGCTCCGAATTCGCGATTCAGCGCCTCGACGGCGCGCACGATGTCCCCGGCCGCGCTGATCGCGGCCTGGGCGGCACGCGCTGGCGTGCCCTCCAACCCGAACACCGCCATGAAGCCATCGCCATAAAAGGCATCGATCCGCCCGCCATGAGCGGCGATGGCCTGCGCCATCTCGTCAAAGAAGCGGTTGAGCAGACCGATCAACTCCTGCGGCAATTGCCGCTCCGACAAGGCCGAGAAGGCGCGCAGATCAGCCACGACTACGGTCAGCCCGCGCTTGCCGGCCGTCGCCTCGGGCTCGGTCGCGCGCGCGGCAGCGCCCAGCCGCGAGGCCAGCAGGATCTGGACCTGCAGATCATCCTTCGGCCTGATCTGGCAAGCCAGGCGGACACGATCCGGCGCAGCAATTCGGCGCAGCAGCCTGGCCTCGTTCGGTCCGGGCGGCGGCAGCTTGTCGCCACCGTCGAGCACCAGCACACGGCAGGTCGCGCAGCGCGCCCTGCCGCCGCAGAGCGCCGCATGCGGGATGCCGAAGCGCCGGAACATCTCCAGCACGGTCAGCCCCGGCGTGAGCTTGCGCACCCCATGACCGACGAAGCGCACGGTGATGTGGCGGGTGGTGCGAACCCTGATCTCGCGGATTGCGACGAAGCCGACGAAGCAGCCGACGAGGCCATAGAACGCCCTCTTCGCCCAGGTCACATTCTGGTTGAACATAGCGACCGCTGCGTCCGAATAGGTCTCGGGCGGCAATTCCATATGCCCGGCCTCACGCGCCGCAACGGCAAAACCGATCAGCGCCAAAATCGGCAGCAGGATCGCGGCAAGCATGAATGGGTCGCGCCAACGCTGATAGCTCTCGCGCGAGCGCAGCGAAAAATGCAGGCCGATGATGCCATGCGTCCAGACCAGCAGCAGCAGGATGCTTTGCGAAAGCGCCAGGTTCGGCCACAAGCGGCGCAGCACCGCGTGATAGCTCTCGTCGAGATTGAAGAACGTGCCCATCACCCGCGTCCCGACGATATGATCGACGAGGAAGAGCGGGATCATGAGGCCGAGGCCGATCTGCAGCATTTCACGCGCCGGCATCTTGAAGGTGCGGCGCTGCGCCACCCGCAGCAGCGCAAACAGCGGATGCACGATCAGCGCGGCATAGAGCGCGACCGTACCCGGCCAGGAATGCCAGAACCCGTAGCGCCAGTTCTGCACGGCCTCCATCACCTCAAGCCCTGCGATGCCGGAGGCGTGGTTGAGGAAATGCGTCGCCGCGAAAGCGAGCAGCACCATGCCCGATGCGAAGCGGATGTCACGACTCCAGGACGAGACCTGGTCCATGCCTGCTCCGAAACCCGCGCCTTGCCTGTTGGCACCTGCCGTCGAGGGCAAACTCATGCCGCTACCCGCCTCATCAATGGACTTTCTCGTTGTGCAGCACGAAATCGGCCAGGCGATACAGCCGCGCGGCAAGATCGCGCGACAGGGCTATGCTGAAATCGGGGATCGTTTCGAGCAATTCGAAGAACAGATCCTTCGGCAATCGCAGCGTGCTGACATCGCTCTTGGCGGTGACCTCGCCGACATAGGACTGGCCGCAGAGGATCGGCACGTCGCCGATAATGCTGCCCGAGGCCAGCAAGAAGCGCTTGCTGCGCCCGTCGCTCCGTTCATGCGAAATCTCGACCTCGCCTTCCAGAACGACATAGACGCCTTCCGGCATCTCTCCTTCGGCAATGATCCGCGCTCCCGCATCGAAATGCAGACGCTCGCCCATCAGCGCGACGAGCTTCAGCCGGGGCCCGGGAAGCGAACGAAACAGCGGCAGCCTTCGCAGGCATGTGATGTCGGTTTCGAGCGTCATGGTCGCGCCTCCAGCCGTTCGGCGCCTTGACGCAGCGGCACCTCTGCCGCGACTTCGTCCTCGCCGTCCCGGTCATCGTCCTCAATCACGCCAGACGGTCCGCTGAACACGATCCGCGGCGAGATCCCCGCTGAAAGACTAGCATCCCCAAGAAGAAGGAACAGTGTCATGCCGGCGCAATGTTCGCGCAGCCGGGCGATCAGCGCCTCGGGCTCCGGGCTGGTCGCGACCAGTGCCGCAACATCTAGCACTGCGATCTGCGGCGCCTTGATCAGGGCCTGCGCCAGAGGCACCGCAAGCTTGAGACGCCCGGGCAGGAAGCGCCCGCGAATGCCGCAATCGGTGTTGAGGCCGATCCGGTAGAGCTCGCCATCGAGGCCCGCCCGCGCCAATGCGGCCCGCACGATTCCCGCGACCTTCTTACGCGCATCGGCGATGCCGTAGCCGATGCGGCCGAACATCAGATTGTCGCGCAGGCTCGCGCCCAGCATCACCTTGCCGGGATCGTAAAAGTCGACGTCATGGACGGCATCTGCCGGCAGGTGAGCCTTGAAGCTCGCCCTGGCCCGCATGATCCGCCGCCGCAGCCGGTCGTCGAGCAGGTTCAGCCGGTGTTTCGGCTCGATATAGCCGAGCGCGAGCGCAAGCAGATCGCGCTCCGTCTCGGAATCGAGCGGCGCGCGCATGTCCTGCTTATTCAAGGTCGCGGACAGTTCGGTCAGTCGCTCCATGCCGAAGCCCGCGCTGAAGGAGTAGCGCTCGAACAGAGCGTGGCCCTGCGGCAGGCCTTCGAAGATCTCGACCACCGTCGCCACGATGCGTGAGCCGACCTCGATCAGCGGCGCGACCAACGTCTCCGCCGCCAGGATGGCATGGGCATAAGGCTCGAACAGCAGTGTCTCGTTGGCGAAGCGTGGCGTCCGCCGCGCGCCGAAGATCAGGTTCTCGGCGACAGTCGCATTGGCGTTGTAGCGCTGCGGGTCGAAGGTCTCGATCAGCCCGGCGAGCTTGCTGCGGCCGAGCTCTTCCGCAACGGCGGCCCGCGCCAGGACGATCTGCTCCTTGGCATTCTCGTTCAGAGAGGCCTGCACCTTGCCGTCGAGGCCAAGCTCATAAACGTCCTCGGCGCAGCCCAGCACCTCGAGCACATCCTTGATATGCTCCTCAAGCGAGGCGGCATCGCTCACCCCAGCGCCCTCGTAATCGGTCCAGTCGGCGGTGAAGGAGAACGGCGTGTTGCCGGAGCGGATCGACTCCATGAAGACGCGGTGATCCTCCTGGCTGACCTTGCCGGTCGGCCTCAGGCTCGGCCGGCGTCGCTTCAGCGGCAGCAGGATGTTGTCGCGCAGCGTGCCGGCGATGATCTCGGCCTCGTTGCCGGCATAGCCGATCATGTGGCTCGCGCGCTCGACCGACATCCGCGCGAGGTTGTTCGCATCGATCATGACCCGCCCGGAATAGGCCATGGCCTGACGCCCAAGGATGCGGCCCAGGACCTCGCGCGCCCCGCCATGGGGGCCGATGACCGCGACCGTGCCCGGCCGCTGCAGGCGCAGCGTCAAGGGCGACAGCAAGGGCTGGCCGCGATTATCGAGCATCTGCACGGCCTCGAGCCGGATCTGCCCCGTCTCCGGCAGGGGCTTCACCCCGTCTGCCTCGTCCAGCACGACCGCCTCGTCGGTGTTGAACTGGGCGATGACCTGTTCGTATTTGATCGTGACGTCGTTGCGCTGCTGGTCCCAGTCGATCAGCTCCTTGATCGGGGGCGGCAGGTCGCGATAGGCGGCGATGACGGCCACGAGCTGGCCGATGTCGAGCCTGCCCTGCAGCGCGAAGAAGCCACCCACCGCATAGAAGAAGAATGGCGTGATCTGGGCCAGGAGGTTGTTCAGGAACTTGACTGCGAATTTGCGTTTGTAGAGCGCGTAGCGGATGTCGAAGAGCTTCCCCAGCCGGCCGGCGATGTCCGACTGCACATAATTCGTCGCACCATGACCCTGGATCGTCGGCCCGGCGTCGACGATCTCGCCGATGCGTCCAGCGAGCTGGCGCGACTCGATCTGGCGCTGGCGGCCGAGCCTGAGCTGCTCCTTGCGCAGGATCGGGATGATGATCGCCTGCAGCAGCACGATCACGAGCGCAATCGAGCCGAGCCACATGCTCTGCGCCATGATGAAGACCAGCGCCGTCAGCGCCTGGCTCAGCAGGAAGACGGGCTGGATGAAGGCCTCGCCGACGAAGCCGCCGATCGGCTCGACCTCGTCCTTGATCATGCTGGCGACCTCAGCGGGCTTGACCGCGCGGATCTCCTCGGGCGGGAAGCGCATGAGCTGGCTGAACAGGTCGTAGCGCATGCGCCTGAGCATGCGCTCGCCGAGAATGCCCTTACGCAGGTTGATGACGTATTTGAACGCGCCGTTGATCAGCACCAGCGCCAGGAAATATCCGCTCAGCCCGAACAACAGCCCAAGCTGGCCGACCTGGAAGCCCTCGAACAGCTTGTAGCTGGCGCCGCCAAGCCAGCTCGGCATGTGCAGCGTGAACTCCAGCAGCGTCGCGGTGGTCTTGCCGTTCTTGAAAGCGCCGCCCTGGATTGCATCGTTGACGATGCGCTTGGGCACATCGAACGACGCCCAATAGAAGGCGATCGAGACGAGGATGATGAGCAGGACGATGATCTGATCGCCGCGGCTCTTCTGCCAGACATAACGGAAGAGGTTGGTCTCCAACGGCGATCCTGTCCGGCGGGCCGCGCCCGTCTTCTCATCTTCTGCCCCCCATATGTGGTCAGCCTCGGCCGCAGTGCAATGCGGGCGGGCCACGCAGCCAGCGCTTGCCCCGGCAATGCTGTCATGTTTCGATCACGACCCGTGGAGGATCTCGATGAGACTGGGTTCGATCGACCGGGCGTGCCGGCTGCTATGCCTCACGCTCGCGCTTGGCGGCATGGGCCGGTCGGCGCTGGCCAATAGCAGCAGCGACCCGGCTCAACTCATCCTGAGGGACGATTTCGAGGCCGGCCGGTTCGCGCCTGAAGGCGGCCTGTATTACAAGAACAACCCTGAACAGCGCGACGGCAGCGTCACCTTCCAGAGCCGCAACGTCATGACCGGCCACAGCGCGCTGACGCTTTCGGTCAAGCCTGCCTGTCCGCCGTTGCAGAGGCGATGCAGCGAACGCGCCGAGGTCTGGGAAACGCCCGAGGTGCTCGCCGGTTATAACCAGACGGTCTGGTACGGCTTTGCCATGTTCATGGACGATCCGCTGCCACAGGATGACGGCCGTTATGTCATGGCCCAGTGGAAGCGCGAGATCATTCCCGGAGCCAAGGGCGACTACTCACCCTTTCTGGCGCTCAGGCTCTATGAGGGCCATCTCGGCGTCACCGTCGAAACCGACATGATCGAGGCGTTTCCGATCGGCGGCGCGGCTCGGCCGAATGGTTGCCTTCCCGGCGAAGCCCTGGCCGTGAACCGCCAGGCGGCGCACCAGACGCGAGCCCTCGTCGCGATCGAGAGCGGTATGGCGCCCGCGAACTACCCGGCGTATTTCGATTCCTGTGCGCCAGGCATCATGGTGACACGCCATGCCGATCTGCCTTCCGGCCGGAAGGGCTGGATCGACTTCGTCTTCCGCTCGAGCCCGGGGCCGGCCGGCAATGGGCATGTCGAAATCATCGCCAATGGCGTGCACGTCGGCACCGTCAAAGGCCATATCGGCCATAGCGGACCCGGTCTCGACAAGAACCAGTACTTCAAGTTCGGCCCCTACCGCGCGCCCAACCCGCAGAACTGGAGCCTGACCTTCGACGATTTCCGGCGTGGGCCGCGTTGCACGGACGTCATCCGTTCCGGGCAATGTCCCGCCGAATGAACTTGTGTCGAAAGCCATTGGCAATACGGCTCTTTCAACGTCTAGTGATTGCACTTGGACGTAAGGCAACATCGAAAGCCAATCGGCGTTAGTGACGTATGGATATCCTGCGGGTCAGCGATCTACGCATCGGCTTCACCATTCACGGGCTTGCTCGCGATGTCGTGAAGGGCGTCAGTCTGCGCGTGCCGCCCGGCAAGACCGTCGCGCTCGTCGGCGAGTCCGGTTCCGGCAAATCGGTGATCTCGCAGGCGATCATGGGGCTGCTGCCCCGCGCCGGGGCGATCACGGGCGGCGAGATCCTGTTCCGCGATCCGCTGACGCCCGGCACCTCGATCGACATCGCCGGACTGCCCTCGGAAGGACGCGAGATCCGGGCGCTGCGCGGCGGGCGCATCGGCATGATCTTCCAGGAGCCGATGTCCTCGCTCTCGCCGGTGCACACCATCGGCAACCAGATCGAGGAAGCGCTGCAGCTGCACCGGCCGACGCCCAAGGCGCAGGCGCGCGAACTGATCGAGGTCATGCTGAAGCGCGTCGGCTTCAAGGACCCGCATCGCGCCTTCGGTTTCTACCCGTTCGAGCTTTCGGGCGGCCTGCGCCAGCGCGCCATGCTCGCCATGGCGCTGATCTGCCAGCCGGCCCTGCTCATCGCCGACGAGCCGACGACGGCGCTCGACGTCACCATCCAGGCTCAGGTGCTCGACCTGATGCGCGATCTCCAGGCCGAGATGGGCATGGCGATCCTGCTGATCACCCATGATCTCGGCGTCGTCGCCAACATGGCCGATGAGGTCGTGGTGATCTACCATGGCGAGATCATGGAAAGCGGCCCGGTCGAGGATATCTTCCGCCGGCCGCGCCACCCCTATCTCAAGGCCCTGCTCAAGGCCTCGCCGCATTTCGACATGCAGGAGGGCGAGCGCCTCGTCGCCTTGCGCGAGGCAAGGACCCGCCCCGTCGTCGCACCAAGGCCCGCCGCGCCGAAGAATGCGGCCCCGCTGCTCAGCGTGAGCAATCTGCGCAAGACCTACACGACCGGCTCGCGGAAGTTCTTCGGCAAGGGCACGCTCTCGACCGTCGTCGCGGTCGATGATGTGAGCTTCGACATCAGGCGCGGCGAATGCCTTGGCCTCGTCGGCGAAAGCGGCTGCGGCAAGACCACCGTCAGCAAGATCATCATGCGGGCAGTGACGCCCAACGAGGGCAAGATCATTTTCGACGATGGCCGGACCTGCACCGATGTGCTGGGGCTGCAGGGCGAGGCGCTGCGCGCCTTCCGGCCGAGGGTCCAGATGATCTTCCAGGATCCGGTCTCGTCACTGTCCCCGCGCATGACCGTGATGAACATCCTGCGCGAGCCGCTGGTCGTCCACGACCGTGGTGAAGGGGCCGAGCAGACCGCCCGCGTCAGGGCGCTGATGGAAGATGTCGGTCTCGATCCGCGCTTCCTCAACCGCTATCCGCATTCCTTTTCCGGCGGCCAGCGCCAGCGTATCGGCATCGCTCGCGCGCTCGCGCTCGATCCCGATCTGATCATCTGCGACGAACCGGTTTCGGCGCTCGACGTCTCCGTGCAGGCCCAGATCCTCAACCTGCTCAAGGATTTGCAGGCCGAGCGTGGCCTGACCTTCCTGTTCATCTCGCACAATCTCGCGGTGGTGAACTACATGGCCGACCGCATCGCCGTGATGGCCAATGGCCGTATCGTCGAGATCGCCCCGCGCCACGCGCTGTTCACCAAGCCGGTGCATCCCTACACCAAGGCGCTGCTCAAATCGGTGCCTTTCGCCGATCTCGATCGCAAGCTCAACTTCAAGCTGGTCGCGCCCGGCGGCGCCTCCGACTCCACGCATTGGGCACCTGCCTTCAGGCAGGAAGAGAACGGCCCGGCGCTGGCGCATCTGCCGCTCGGCGACGGGCATTTCGTTCTCGCGCAGGCCGGCGCATCCGTCAGGGAGGTGGCCTGATGAACGGCTTTCCGCGCAAGCCCACGCGTCGGGCGTCCCTCGCGCTCGGTTCGGCCGCCATCGCAGCAGTGGGCCTGCCGCGCCTGGCGCTCGGCCAGCCACAGACGCCGCCAACACTGGTCGACAGCCCCTTCTTCACCAAGCAGGTCGCGGATGGCACGTTGCCGCCCGTCGTCCAGCGCGCGCCGACCTCTCCCCGCATCATCATGGTGTCCGGAGACGGACGCGAAGCCGGCCGCCATGGCGGTACGATGCGTATGTTGATGGGCGACCAGCGTGACATCCGCATGATGACGATCTACGGTTATGCCCGCCTCATCGTCTATGACGACAATCTCGAGCTCGCCAGCGATATCCTCGCGGGTTTCGATGTCGAGGATGGGCGCATCTTTACGCTGAAACTGCGCGCCGGCCATCGCTGGTCGGACGGCTCGCCCTTCACCACCGAGGATTTCCGCTACTGGTGGGAGGATGTCGCCAACAACAAGCGGCTTTCGCCGGGCGGGCCGTCCCAGGCGCTGATCGCGGCCGGCAAGACGCCGACCGTCGAGGTGCTGTCGCCGACCGAGATCCGCTATAGCTGGGACGCGCCGAACCCGGTCTTCCTGCCTTCGCTCGCAGGCGCACAGCCGGCCTATATCTACATGCCCTCGGCCTATCTGAAGCAGTTCCACGAGCGCTATGCCGACAAGGCCACGCTCGCCTCGCGCATCAAGACCGCACGCATAAAGGACTGGGGTTCGCTGCATGAGCGCATGTCGCGGATGTACCGGCCAGAGAACCCTGAGCTGCCGACGCTCGATCCCTGGCGCAACACCACGCCGCTGCCAGCCGAGCAGTTCACCTTCCAGCGCAACGCCTATTTCCACCGCATCGACCAGAACGGTTTGCAACTGCCCTATATCGACCAGGTCACGCTGACGATCGGCACCAACTCGCTGATCCCGGCCAAGGCCGCCGCTGGCGAAAGCGATCTGCAGGCCCGCTATATCCGCTTCGACAACTACACCTTCCTCAAGGATGCCTCGAAGCGGATGAACATCGACATCAAGCTGTGGAAGCGGGCGGAAGGCGCTTGGTTCGCATTGATGCCGAACCTCAACGCGATCGACCCGGTCTGGCGCGACCTCAACCGCGATGTCCGCTATCGCCGCGCGCTCTCGGTGGCGATCAACCGCAAGGACGTCAACAAGGTCATCTTCTTCGGCCTCGCCAAGGAGAGCGGCAACACTGCGTTGCCGGAAAGCCCGCTCTACGACGCCAGTTCGGCAGGTTTATGGATGGAGCAGGACAAGGCCCTGGCCAACCGTCTGCTCGACGAGATCGGACTGGTGAAGCGCGATCTCGAAGGCATTCGCCTGCTGCCGGATGGGCGCCGCCTCGAATTCACCGTCGAGACCTCCGGCGAAAGCACCGAGGAGACCGACATCCTCGACCTGATCAAGCAGGATCTGGTCGCGGTCGGGGTCAAGATCTATCCGCGCTCGACGCAGCGCGACGTCTTCCGTCGCCGCATCCTGGCAGGCCAGACCATCATGTCCGCCTGGGTCGGCATGGATAACGCCCTGGTCGCCCCCGAGATGGAGCCCGATGCGCTGGCGCCCACATCGGCCTCGCAGTTCAACTGGCCGCGCTGGGGCCAGTTCCTGGAGAGCAGCGGCCGCGAGGGCGAGGAACCCGACATGCCCGAGGTCAAGGAACTCGTCAGGCTCTATCACGCCTGGCGCCGCAGCGCGACGCATGAGCAGCGCCGGCAGATCTGGCGCGACATGCTCAGGATCAACGCCGAGCAACTCTTCACCATCGGCGTCATAAACGGCACGTTGCAGCCGATCGTGGTCGCGCGGACCCTGCGCAATGTGCCCGACAAGGGGCTCTACAGCTTCGAGCCCGGCGCCTTCTTCGGCCGCTATATGCCCGACACCTTCTGGTTCGACCCGAGCAAGGCGCAGGTCTGAGCATGCTGCTGCAATACATCCTCAAGCGCATCCTGGTGATGATCCCGACGCTGCTCGTCACCAGCGCGCTGATCTTCACCGTCATCAACCTGCCCGAAGGCGATTATTTCGAGACGCTCGCCGCCGAGATGCAGGCACAGGGTGAGAAGGCCGATCTCAGCCGCATCGAGTTCCTGAAGAAGGAGTACGGCTTCGACAAGCCGCCGGTCGAACGCTATTTCTGGTGGGTCACCGGCCTTCTCCAGGGCGATATGGGCTACTCCTTCGAGTATCAGCGCCCGGTCCGCGAGATCGTCGGCGACCGCCTGATGCTGACGATGGTGGTCTCCTTCGTCACCATCATCGTCACCTGGCTGATCGCCTTCCCAATCGGGATCTATTCGGCGACGCATCAATATAGCTGGGGTGACTACGGATTGACCTTCTTGGGGCTGATCGGTCTGGCGATCCCGCATTTCCTGCTGGCGCTGGTGTTCATGTACGCGGCGAATGTCTGGTTCGGGACCTCGATCGGCGGGCTCGTCGACCCGCAATATCTCAATCAGCCGATGAGCTGGGCCAAGCTTTGGTCGATCCTCGAACATCTCTGGATTCCGGTGATCATCATCGGGGCAGGCGGCACCGCCGGCATGATCCGCGCCGTCAGGGCAAACCTGCTCGACGAATTGCAGAAGCAGTATTTCGTCACCGCGCGCGCCAAGGGGTTGCCGCCGGGCAAGGCGCTACGCAAATACCCGCTGCGCATGTCGCTCAACTTCTTCGTCTCCGATATCGGCGACATCCTGCCCTCGATCGTCTCGGGCGCCGAGATCGTCGCGATCGTGCTCTCGCTCCAGACCACAGGACCGCTCCTGATCCGGGCCTTGCAGAGCCAGGACATGTATCTCGCCGGCTCCTTCCTGATGTTCCTGTCCTTCCTGACCGTGATCGGTGTGCTGATCTCCGACATCTCGCTCGCGATCCTCGATCCACGGATCCGGCTGCAAGGCACGGCGACCAAGTGAGCGCTCTTCCCGCAGACGGCGCGCCCCTGCCGCACACCGCCTCGACCGCCCCCTTCGAGCCCTACGCGGTCGAGAAGATGACGCCCGAGCAGGAGCGGGTCTATCTCGCTTCGCAATGGCAGTTGATGTGGTGGAAGTTTCGCAAGCACAAGCTCGCGGTGATCTCCGGCGTCGTCATTCTGACGATCTACACCATGGTCGCGATCTGCGAGTTCCTCGCGCCTTACGACTACACGACGCGCAACACCGACTTCATCCGCGCGCCGCGCCAGGAGGTGCACCTGTTCCATCAGGGCAGCCTCATCGGCCCGTTCGTCTACCCCTACACGCAGCGCCTCAACATGGAGAACCTGAAGCGCGAATATGATGTCGACACCACCCGCCCGCAGAGGCTGCGCTTCTTCTGCCGGGGTGACGCCTATGATTTCTGGGGAGTAATCCCGGGCAGCCTGCATCTGACCTGCCCTCCGGAAGGCGGCACGCTCTTCCTGCTCGGCTCGGACCGGCTCGGCCGCGATATGTTCTCGCGCATTCTCTATGGCGGGCGCATCTCGCTTTCGATCGGACTGCTCGGCGTCTTCGTCTCCTTCGTGCTCGGCGTCATCATCGGCGGCATCGCCGGCTATTACGGCGGCAAGGTCGATCTCATCGTCCAGCGCATCATCGAGATCGTGCAGTCGCTGCCGCATATCCCGCTCTGGCTGGCGCTGGCCTCGATCATGCCGCCTTCCTGGAGCCCGCTGCTGGTCTATTTCGGCATCACCGTCATCCTCGGCCTGATGGACTGGACGGGTCTGGCCCGCGCCGTGCGCTCAAAACTGCTTTCGCTGCGCGAGGAGGATTATGTCGTCGCGGCACAATTGATGGGCGCCAAGCCCGCCCGCATCATCGGCCTGCATCTCGTGCCCGGCTTCATGAGCCATCTCATCGCCTCGGCAACGATCACCATTCCCAGGACGATCCTGGGCGAGACGGCGCTGAGCTTCCTGGGTCTGGGCCTGCGCCCACCCATCACCAGCTGGGGCGTGATGCTGAACGAGGCGCAGAACATCAATGTGGTGGCGCTGTATCCCTGGTTGCTCTATCCGGTCGTCCCGGTGATCCTGATCATCCTGGCCTTCAACTTCCTCGGCGATGGCCTGCGCGACGCGGCCGATCCCTATCGCTGAGCGCAAGCCCGCAGAGCAGCACGCGGAGCACCACGCGGTGCGCATCGCCTTCCATACGCCGCTCAACGCCTTCGAGGACGGCCGCATCTCCGGCGACAGGCGCATGGCGCGGCAGATCGCAACCGCCCTGGAACGGCTCGGCCATGTCGTCGAGCCCGTGCGCGATGCGCGCTCCTACATGAAGACGTCGGATCCCGGCCTGCTGGAACGCCACCGCACCCAGGCGGTGGCGAAGATCGAAGCTCTTGCCGCCAGTTGGCGCGCGGGAGCAGCGCCTCCCGACCTCTGGTTCACCTATCACAGCTACTACAAGGCGCCTGATCTGCTCGGGCCCGCCATCTCCGAGCATCTCTCGATCCCCTATGTCGTCGCGGAAGCGAGCGGTTCGGAGCGCCGCGCCAAGGGGGAATGGGCGCAGCATGTCGCGCTGGCGCGCGCCAGCTTCGGGGCCGCCGATTTGCATCTCTGCTTCACAGAACGCGACCGGATGGGTGTCGAGTTCTGGTGCGGAGCGCGCACGCAGTTCCTCGCCTTCCCACCCTTCATCGCGCTCGATGCCGACGCGCCGCAGCCAAAGCCGCAACCCGGCCCGCCACGCCTCGTCACCGTCGCAATGATGCGCGCCGGCGTGAAACATGAGAGCTACCTCGCTTTGGCGCGCACATTGCTGCAGCTCGCCGACAAGCCCTGGACATTGACCGTGATCGGAGACGGGCCGTTGCGCAGCGAGGTCGAGCAGGCTTTCGCCGCTTTGCCGCCGGGCCGCGTCACCTGGCTGGGGGCGCTCGCCCATGACCAGGTCGCGGCTGAACTCGCAAGCCACGACATCTTCATCTGGCCCGGTCTCGGCGAGGCCTATGGGCTGGTCTATCTGGAGGCGCAAGCCGCCAGCCTCCCCGTCATCGCCTTCGCCAGTGGCGGCGTGCCCGACACCGTCAAGCCGGATGAAACCGCCTTCCTCGCACCAGAGAACGACGAAGCGGCACTCGCTCTGGCGCTGTCTCGGCTGCTCGCAGACCCGGCCCTGCGCGCCAGAATGAGCCGCGCCGCCGCAGCCTTCGTCAGGAGCGAGCGCACCTTGGAGACGGCCAGCGCCATCCTGGCACAAGGCTTTGCGCGCATCGCATCGGCTCGCCAAAGGGCGATGCCATGAGCGATACATCCCTGGACGAACTTCTCGCCGAGCTCGATTGCTGGAACGAGGCCGACAGGCCCATCCGACTCTGGCTGCGCGATGACGACGCTGTCGCCCCCTGCCCGGCGCTCGACCGTCTCGCCGGCTTGAGCGAGCGCTTCGCCTTGCCCGTGCTCCTGGCCGTCATCCCGCTTCTGGCCGAGCCGGCTCTGGCCGCGGCGCTGCGGGCGGCCCCCTCGCTCTTGCCTTGCCAACATGGCTGC
Organism: Allobosea sp. OK403; assembly: GCF_900113835.1. Taxonomy (GTDB): domain Bacteria; phylum Pseudomonadota; class Alphaproteobacteria; order Rhizobiales; family Beijerinckiaceae; genus Allobosea. Next base: position 85,459 of record NZ_FOQV01000004.1, read on the forward strand.
AGGCACCAGAACCACGCCACCGCGGGTATGAAGAAATCCGAATTCGGCGCCGAACGCCCGCGCGCTGAGGCTGCGGCCGATATCGCGGCCGGACGGCAGCGGCTCGGTGATCTGCTCGGGGCCTCCGTGCTGCCCGTCTTCGTGCCGCCCTGGAACCGCATCGACCCCGCTCTGGCACGGGTTCTGCCGGAATTCGGCCTCACCGGCCTGTCCTGCTTTCGCGGCTTCGGGCTCGGCGGCGACGGCCCGGCTCTGGTCAACAGCGACATCGACGTGATGGACTGGCATGGCGGGCGGATCGGCCGCTCCTTGCAGGCCCTGGCCTTGGAGATCCGCGACCAGCTCGCGGCGCGGCGCCAGCAACTGGAGGGCACAGACACGCTCGGCCTGCTGCTGCACCACCGTGACCATGACGAGACCGCCTGGGCCGCCTTGCAAACCCTGCTTGCGACGCTCACGGCGCATCCCGTTATCGTGACCACCGATCCGGAGCGGTTGTTTTCGGACCGGAGTGCCGCATAAATGCGGCACTCCGGCTTGGGGCGTTCGTTGCCCTGAAGAGCGGACTTGGATCGAAGCGGACGCCACGCTATGATCCTATCTTGCATTCCCGGGTGCGTTCGTCCTCTCCACGGGGGTCGTCTGGCCTTTCTGCGGAGGACGACGCAGTCATGTCTTTCAACGTCGTCGACCTCCCCGGCGTCGAGCGCGCGCCGCGAGACCCCCATGCGCCGCGCGTCCTGATCTACAGCCACGACACCTTCGGCCTTGGCCATATCCGGCGCTGCCGGGCGATCGCCAATTCGCTCGTGGCCAACTATCCTCATATATCAGTGATCATCGTCTCCGGCTCGTCGGTGATCTCGAGCTTCCAGTTCGGTGACGGCGTCGACTATGTCCGCATCCCCGGCGTCGAGAAGCAGAGCGACGGCCGTTATGGGCCTCATCATCTCAATCTCGACCTCACCGACACGATCCGTCTGCGCACCGACATCATCAAACAGGTCGTGCTCTCCTTCGATCCCGACGTGGTCATCGTCGACAAGGAGCCGGTCGGCCTGCGCGGCGAATTGATCCCGGCGCTCGAAGTCCTGCGCCGGCGCGGCGCGCGCATCGTGCTCGGCCTGCGCGACGTGCTCGACGAGCCGACGAAGCTCTATGAGGAATGGCGCCATACCGGAGCGATCGAAGCGCTGGAACAGGTCTATGACGACATCTTCGTCTATGGGCTGGAGAGCATCTACCAGCCGCTTGCCGGCTTGCCGAACCAGCACCTCTTCGCCGACAAGATCCGCTATACCGGCTATCTCAAGCGCGCCGTGCCGAGCCCAATGCCACCCAACCGCTATCCGCGCATCACCAAGGGGCCATTCATCCTGGTGACGCCCGGCGGCGGCGGCGACGGGGCCGGCGTGATCGACTGGGTGATCTCCGCCTACGAGGCCGACCCGACTATCGCCTTGCCGGCGCTGATCGTGTTCGGTCCCTTCATGTCGCGCGAGCGCCGCAAGGAATTCGCCGAGCGCATCGCCCGTATTCCGAAGCTGGAAAGCCTCGGTTTCGAGCCGCGCCTCGAATTGCTGATGAACCGCGCCCACTGCGTCGTCGCGATGGGCGGTTACAACACCTTCTGCGAGATCCTCTCCTTCGACAAACCGGCGCTGATCGTGCCGCGCGTCAAGCCGCGGCTCGAACAGGCGATCCGCGCCGAGCGCGCCGACCATCTGAAGCTGATCGATGTCCTGCATGATCCGGCGCAGAACGGCGAGGGCGCGCGCGACCCGCTGGTGATGGCCGCCGCATTGCATGCCTTGCCCAAACGCGTGCCGCCCTCCCAGGCCTTCGTCCCGAGCCTGCTCGACGGCCTGCCGGCCGTCGCCCGCGCACTCGCCGACGATCTCTCGATGCCGGTCCGCGGCAGAATCCTGGCGCAAAACGCCGCTGTGGTGAGCTGACAGGCCCATCCCGCTTTGCGCAAGCGTGCAAAACCGATCAACTCCAAGCGCGCACCCGAGCCCGGCCCGATCGCAAAAGCAAGCTGAGAATGCTCGGGAGTGCCTGCCTGCCGGCAGCCATGGCTAGGAGCCGGCCCGTCCTGCAAAAACCGCCGTCACGACTCATCGCAAGTGCGTAGACAGGCCGGAGTAAACTTCTCAATATATCAGCCATCGGAGGAGGACGGCGCTTCGTGCGCGCGCTCCTAGAGCAGGATGCGAAAAAGTGGGAACCGGTTTTTCGCATTGGTCCTGCTCTAACTCTTTGGCGAGAGCCGGATGATTTCAGATGGGATCACTTCGTGAGCCCATCTGAAATCATCCGGCTCTAGGGAAGGATTTTGCGATGGCGCTGCACTTCAAGAATTTCGCCCTGCTCGAACCCGATCATGGCGAGCTGCGCCGAGGCTACGAACTCCTGGTCGATGGCGAGACGATCCGCGAACTCCAGGACAAGCCGATCAAGGCCGCGAATGCCGATGTGATCGATTGCGGCGGCCGCACGCTGATGCCGGGCCTGATTGACAGCCATGTCCATGTCTTCCTCTCCGAAGTCTATATCCGCGCCATGGAGAGCATGCCGCTGACGCTGATGACGGCGCGCGCCGTCCGCCTGATGAAGGGCATGATCGACCGCGGCTTCACCACCGTGCGCGACACCGGCGGCGCTGACTGGGGTATCAAGGAAGCGGTCGACAAGGGCGATGTCGCGGCTCCGCGCCTGTTCATCGCCGGTGCGGCAATCGGCCCGACCGGCGGCCATAGCGACCCGCGCCGGCGCACCGATTTCGGCGCGCGCTGCCATTGCTGCAACGCCATGGCCTACACCATGAACGTCTCCGACGGCGTCTCCTCGGTGAAGAAGTCGGTGCGCGAGCAGATGCGGCTCGGCGCCGACCACATCAAGATCATGATGTCGGGCGGCGTCGCCTCACCCTACGACCCGCTCGATTCCATGCAGTTCAGCGTCGATGAGGTGAAGACGGCGGTCGAGGAAGCCAAGGCCTTCGGCCGTTATGTCTGCGCCCATGCCTATACGCCCGAGGCAATCACGCGTGCAGCCCAATGCGGCGTCCGCGCCATCGAGCACGGCAATCTGATCGACGACGCCTCGGCCAAGCTGATGGCCGAGAATGGCATGTTCCTGACCGCGAACCTCGTCGCCTACTATGCGATGAAGGAACGCGCCGCCGAATTCGGCATGAACAGCGACATGCTCGCCAAGAACGATCTCGTCATCGATGGCGGCCTGCGCTCGCTCGAGATCTGCAAGCGCGCCGGCGTGCCTGTTGCCTATGGCAGCGACCTGCTCGGCCAGCTCCAGGTCGAGCAGTCCAGGGAATTCCTGCTGCGCAGCGAGGTGCTCTCCCCCATCGAGATCATTCGCTCGGCAACGACGATCGGCGCGCAGCTTTTGCGCATGGAGGGCAAGCTTGGCACGCTCCGTGCTGGAGCCTTCGCCGACATGATCCTTGTCGATGGCGACCCGCTGAAGAACCTCGGACTCTTCCAGGAACAGGGCAAGCACCTGGCGATGATCATGAAGGGCGGCGCGTTCCACAAGAACACGCTGCATTGAGGCTAGAGCGTTTTCGAGCGAAGTGGGTATCGGTTCGCGTGAAGAAAACGCGTCAGAACAAAGAGCCGGAGCGGTTTCCGATCCAATCGGATCGGAAACCGCTCCGGGAAGCGTGATGTCCGCTCGCAACGAATAGGGACAAACGATGCGACGGATAGAGAAAGACAATCTTGACTGTTTGTAAGTGGAACCGCAGCTTGCGGCCGGTTTGGATCGGGAGGCGGGATAAGGTGGTGGCAGGCCAGGCACGCGTGCAAGAGAGACAGCTTGCGGCAAGCTCCGCACAGCAAGCCCCCATAGCGGCTCGGCCTCGCCTCGGAGCGCCGGCTTGAGCGCCGCCGCCCGCCCGAGCCTCAGTCGTGTCGCGCTCAACGGAGCCGCCTGCCTCTCGCTCGGCTTCATCCTGCTGCCGCTGATCTTCGTCACCTGGCTCGCCTTCTTCCGGCAGGAGATCCCCTCCTTCCCGCCCGAGGGCTATTCGCTGAAATGGTTCTCCGCCGCGGCCACTAACAAGCCATTCATCGACGGCTTCATTCTCAGCCTCCAGGTCGGCGTGCTGGCGACATTGATCGGGCTGGCGCTGGGCGTGCCCGCAAGCCTGGCGCTGGTGCGCCACCACATCACGCTCGGCCCCGCCGTCAACACGCTCCTGCTGCTGCCGCTGGTGATGCCCGGCATCGTGCTCGGCACTGCGCTTTATGTCTTCCAGATCGAGACCGAGATCGCCACGGGCCTGCCGGTTCTGGGCTCGCTCGGCGGCCTGATCGCCGCGCATACGCTCGTGGTCATTCCCTGGGTCGTCCGGCTCGTCACGGCAAGCCTCGCCGGTTTCGACCGCACCATTGAGGAGGCCGCGCAGAATCTCGGCGCCGGCCCGCTCACCACCTTCTGGCGCGTCACCTTGCCGAGCATTCGACCCGGCATCGTCGCGGCCGGGCTGTTCGGCTTCGTCACCTCTTTCGGCAATCTTGAAATGAGCCTGTTTCTCGTTGGACCGGGGCGCACCACGCTGCCGATCGCGATCCTGCAATATTTGGAATGGAAGATCGATCCGACCGTGGCCGCGGCCTCGCTGATCCAGATCGTCCTGATCGCCGTGGCGATGGTCGTCACGGATCGTTACGTCAAGCTGAGCCGGGTGGTTTGAAACAATGGCGCGGCTTTCGATCGAGCATCTCCGCAAATCCTATGGCGACCTGACCGTCGTCGACGATGTCACCATCGACATCGCCGACGGCGAGTTCCTCGTCCTGCTCGGCCCCTCCGGCTGCGGCAAGACCACGACCTTGCGCATGGTCGCGGGCTTCGTGCCGCCGAGCTCCGGCAAGCTCAGCATCGGCGAGCGCGACGTCACGGCGCTGCCGCCCTGGAAGCGCAATTGCGGCCTGGTTTTCCAGAGCTACGCTCTCTTTCCCCATATGACGGTGGCGGAAAACGTCGCCTTCGGGCTGGAGATGCGCAAGGTCGCGCAGGCCGAGCGCGGCACGCGCGTCACCGAGGCGCTCCGGCTCGTCCAGCTCACCGGCTTCGATGGGCGCTATCCGCGCCAACTCTCAGGCGGCCAGCAGCAGCGCGTCGCCCTGGCGCGCGCACTCGCCATGGAGCCAGACGTGCTCCTGCTCGACGAACCGCTCTCCAATCTCGATGCCAAGCTCCGGCAGGAGGTCCGCGTCGAGATCCGCGACCTGCAGCGCAAGCTGGGCCTGACCACCATCATGGTCACGCATGACCAGGAAGAGGCGCTGACCATGGCCGACCGGCTGGTCGTCATGGAAAAGGGCCAGGTCCGCCAGATCGGCACCCAGCGCGAGCTCTATGAGAAGCCCGCCGATCGTTTCGTCGCAGGTTTCATCGGGCGCAGCGCCTTCCTCGACGGCGAGATCGCGGGCAATGGCCGCTTCCGCACCAAGGGCGGGCTCGACATCGCCTGCACAGCCGCGACCGGCATGGGATCCGCCACCCTCGCCTTGCGGCCCGAGCGGATCGCCGTCGGCGGCGAGGCGCAGGGTTGCCCCAATCATTACGAGGCCAGGGTCGAACACGCCTCCTATCTCGGCGCGCTGCTCGACATCCATGTCAGCCTGTCCGAGCATGACCGCATGCTGCTGCAGATCCCGAACCGGGCCGGCGTGGCCGAGCCGAAGCCGGGCGAGACCATCACGATCGGTTGGGCGCAGGACGCCGGGCTGGTCTATCCGCGCGAAGCCTGACCAAACAGGCGAAAACAGGGGACTTCAACCATGACCAAGATCGATAGGCGGACCGTTATCAAGGGCCTGGCCGGCGCCGCAGTGCTGGCCCCGGCCATGAGCCACCATGCCTTTGCGCAAGCCGGCGGCAAGGTCGTGATCGGCACCTGGGGCGGCGACTATGCCCGCCTCCTGACCAAGAACATCGACGAGCCGATCCTGAAGCCCAAGGGCATCGAGATCGTGCAGGACCAGGCGGGCGACGCCCCGCGCCGCGCCAAGATGACTGCTGAAAAGCGCCTGCCGCGCGGCACCGTCGACGTGCAGGGCCTCTCGGCCGCCAATATGTTCGAGATGAACGAGGCGGGCGTCCTGGAGCAGCTCGACTACTCGAAGATTCCCAACGCCAAGAACCTGCTGCCGACGATGAAATACCCCTATGGCATCGGGCACATCTATTCGGGCAACGTCGTCATCTACAATCCCAAGCTGATCACGCCGGCGCCGACCGGCTTCAAGGATTGGCTCGATCCGAAATGGGGCGACAAGATCGGCTTCATCGACATCCAGTACCAGTCGATCTTCATCGCGGCCTCGATGGCCGCGACCGGCGGCAAGGACATGAACGACCTCGACAAGGCCAAGGAGGTTCTCCTCGCCGTGAAGAAGGCGGGCGGGCGCGTCTACCCGACCAACGAGGCCTTCGCCGCCGCGATGAAGAACGAGGAGATCGGCATCAGCGCGATCTGGAAGGCGCGCGTCGTGCAGTGGCAGAACGCCGGCATCCCTTGCGAGGCGGTCTCGCCCGTCGAGGGCATCCCGGCCTATGTCTCGGGCTTCGTCATCGCCAAGAACGCGCCCAACAAGGACAACGCCTACGCCTATATGAACGCGATGCTGGAGAAGGCACCCCAGGAGGCCTTCGCCGTCGACATGGGCTATAACGGCACCGTCACCGGCCTCAATGTCGCGCCCGATCTGCAGAAGCGCATCGGCTTCACCCCCGAGGAAGAGAAGCGCCTCAAGGATCTCGACTACGCCTTCCTCGCCAAGAACGATTCCGCCATGAAGGAGTGGTGGGACAAGGTCTTCAAGGCGTGAGCACTGCTGCTCCAGAGGCTGTCGCTGGCGCCCGCACCGGCCTTGCCGGCGCGCTTGTCGTGCCGGCAACCATCTTCGTTGCGATCGGGCTCCTGGGCCCGATCGCGATCCTGTTCCGCTATTCGCTGAACCAGTTCATCCCCGGCCAGTTCATGGTCGATGGGCTGACGATCGAGAACTACATCAAGTTCTTCACCGACAGCTATTACCTCAACGTGCTGCTGCGCACGGTGCGCGTCGCGGTGATCTGCACGGTCGCCTGCCTGATCATGGGCTTCCCGCTGGCCTATGTGCTGGCGCGCATGGAAAGCCGCTTCAAGAACCTGCTGATCATGCTCGTCGTGCTGCCGCTCTTCGTCGGCAATGCAGTGCGCGCGGCGGGCTGGATGACCGCCTTCGGCAGCAAGGGCGCACTCAACGCCTCGCTGATGGGGCTGGGTCTGATCAACCATCCGCTCGAGATCATGTACACCGAAAACGCCGTGCTGATCGGCATCGTCGCGGTCAACCTGCCCTTCATGGTGCTGACGCTGCAGAGCGTGATCGAGGGCATTCCCCGCAACGTCGAGGAGGCCGCCTTCAGCCTTGGCGCCGGCCCCGCAGCAATGTTTCGCCGCGTGCTCTGGCCGCTCGCCCTGCCCGGCATCCTGGCCGGCACGATCCTGACCTTCATCCTGGCGATGAACGCCTATGCCACGCCGGTGCTGCTTGGCGGGCCGAAATTCCAGATGATGGGCCCGCTGGTCTATGGCCAGTTCGCACAGCAGAACAACTGGCCCTTCGGCGGCGCGATCTCCTTCATCCTGATGACCGCCACGATCGTGCTGACGGTCGCAGCCCATCTCATCGTGCAGCGGCGCTATCGCTAGAGCAGGATGCGAAAAAGTGGGAACCGGTTTTTCGCATCCTGCTCTAACTCATAGATCAGAGCCGGATTCAGATTCCGGCTCTGAGGCGGCTGGCCAAGTGGCCTGCCGCGCACTAGATCATGGGCCATGAACCTATCCGCCTCTCTCGTTCCCGTCGCGGTCGGCGCTGTTGCGATCGTCCTCTTGCTCGGCTTGGCCAACATGCTGCGCGGCGGCAGCCCCAGCACGTCGCAGAACCTGATGCGGCTCAGGGTGGTCCTGCAGTTCATCGCGATCCTCGTCATCCTCGGCATCATGTGGTGGCGCAGCGGCTGATACGGCCGTCGCGCCCGAAGCTATCCCCGCTTTGTTTGCCTTTCTCTAAGCGATTGATTTTGCAGAATTTCGTCTCGGCTGGCGCGGCTCCGACACGACCTTTGCCGCAATACTGCCATATTCCGGACACGAGTCTCTGCGCTTCACTAACGCCGTTCCGCCGACAACAAGAAAAGTCCCCCATGGTTCGCGTTGCATTGTTGGTCCTCGCCGGAATGATGGCAGCCGCCCCCGCTTGGGCGCAGTCTCAGCCTCTCCCGGCCGGTGTTTCCAGCTACGCTCCTGCGACCGAGACGCCCTCGCTCTCATGGGAAGCGCGCATCGGCGCCGCCGCCGCCAATCCGAGCGGGCGCGAAAGCGGCCTGCTCAACTTCAGCGGCGAGGTCGTCACGCCACGCGTCGCGACCTTGAACGACCGCTTCTCCGCAGCCTTCGTGCCGCGCTTCCATCTCGGTTCGAGCATCAATTTCAACGGCACGCGCTATGCCTATGCCGGCGCGACCTGGACCGTCGACCTGACCAAGGCGGTCTTCGTCGAGGCCAGCCTGGGCGCCGCCCTCAATGACGGCAAGACCGGCGTGGTCGTTCCCGAGAACCGCCTCAATGTCGGCTGCAACAGCGGTTCGCGCGAAGCCGCCGCGCTCGGCCTGCGGCTCAACGACCGCTGGAGCCTGGTCGCGACGCTGGAGCATTTCAGCACGGCCGGCTGCTCCGACCGCGACAAGCCGCGCGGCCCGGCCAATTTCGGCGCCAAGCTCGGCTACACCTTCTGAGAATGGCCAGAGCATTGCGCGAGAAACTGGGCACCGGTTTTTCGCTAGAGCAATGCTCTGAACTCTAGGAATCGATCGCGTTTTTTCCCATTCGGACGGTTCCGTCCGAATGCGACGTGATCTAGCGGCGCGATTGCCGCATGCAGGCCCTTTCGCTCGGTCAGCGTCGCGCTATAACGCGTCGATGGTCAAGCTCAACCGCATCTACACCCGCACCGGCGACGACGGCACAACGGGCCTCACCACCGGGCCGCGCCGGCCGAAATTCGACCTGCGGGTCGCCGCTTATGGCACGGTGGACGAGACCAATGCCTGCATCGGCATGGCCCGGCTGCACGCGGCAGCCGAGGACGCCGCTGTCGACGCCATGCTCGGCCGCATCAGCAACGACCTGTTCGACCTCGGAGCCGACCTCTCGACGCCCGACACCGGCACGAAACTCGCCTTCGAGCCGCTGCGCATCGCGCAGATCCAGGTCGACCGGGTCGAGGCCGAGATCGACCAGCTTAACGCCACTCTGGAGCCGCTGCGCTCCTTCGTTCTGCCTGGCGGCACACCAGCCGCCACTCATCTTCACCTCGCACGGACCGTGAGCCGCCGCGCCGAGCGATTGATGGTCGAACTCGCCCAGGGCGAGGCCGTGGCCGGACCCGCCCTGAAATACATCAACCGCCTCTCCGATTTCCTCTTCGTCGCCTCCCGCTTCCTCAATGCCAAGGCGCGGGGCGACGTACTCTGGGTGCCGGGCCAGAATCGCTAGAGCATTTTCGAGCGAAGTGGATACCGGTTCGCGTGAAGAAAATGCGATAAAACAAGGAGGTAGAGCATTTCCGCGATTCGGAGAAACGCGGAAATGCTCTAGAGGCACGATGCGAAAAAATCGAAGCCGGTTTTTCACAAGAATCCCGCAGCAACGAAACCCGCTGCGGCGCTTGATAGGACGCATCCATGTTCGTGCCGCTGCATGATGGCGTCCCGCTGCGCTTCATGCGCGCACCCTACGTTACCTATGGCCTGGTCATAACCTGCATAGGCCTCTTCCTGCTGATGTGGCTGCGCGGAAGCGAGCCCGCCCAGATCGCGGTCGCAGCCGGCTTCGGGCTGATCCCATCTGTGCTGTTCGGCACGGCGCAACTGCCCACTGATCTGCTGCAGGCGCCGGTCTGGCTGACCTTGTTCAGCAACATCCTGCTGCATGCCAGCTTCGCCCATCTCAGCGGCAATATGCTGTTCCTCTGGGTCTTCGGCGACAATGTCGAGGATGCGATGGGGCATCTGCGCTTCCTGCTGTTCTTCTTTATCTGCGGGCTCGCCGGCTCGCTGACACACGCCTTGATGAACCCCGCCTCGGACCAGCCATTGATCGGCGCATCCGGTGCGATCTCTGGCGTGATCGTCTCCTATCTGATGCTCTATCCGCGCGTCCGGATCTGGGGCCTGGCTTTCAACTGGATCCCGCTGCACATCACGGCGCTCTATGCGCTCAGTGGCTGGATCCTGTTTCAGATCGTCTCGGCGATTCTCGATCCGCAAGGCCATGTCGGCTGGTGGGCTCATCTCGGCGGGCTCGGCACTGGTGCGGCGCTGACGCCGATCTTCATCCATCGCGGCGTGGCGCTGTTCGGCCGCCCGGTACGCAAGTGAAGACGGCTCTCGCACGCCCCGCCTGCGGCGTTGACAAGCGCAAACGGGCGTCGTTACGGTCCCTCCGCATTCCAGCCGAGAGCCGCGATGCCGCCTTCCCGCCGATTGACGCGGCGCGGCCCCGCAACTGATCTCTCCCGAACGGTGATTTGACGATGAAGATCCTTGTGCCCGTGAAGCGGGTGGTTGACTACAACGTGAAGATCCGCGTGAAGGCGGACGGCTCGGGCGTCGAGCTTGCCAATGTGAAAATGTCGATGAATCCGTTCGACGAGATCGCGGTCGAAGAGGCGCTGCGGCTGCGCGAAGCCGGCAAGGCAACCGAGGTCGTCGTGGTCTCGATCGGTCCGGCGCAGGCCGCCGAGACGATCCGCACCGGGCTCGCCATGGGCGCCGATCGCGGCATCCTGGTCAAAGTCGACGGCGTGGTCGAGCCGCTGGCGGTGGCCAAGCTCCTGAAGAAACTGGTCGAGCAGGAGAGCCCGCAGCTCGTCATCCTCGGCAAGCAGGCGATCGACGACGATTGCAACCAGACCGGCCAGATGCTGGCGGCCCTGCTCGGTTGGCCGCAGGGGACCTTCGCCTCGAAGGTCGCGCTCGAGGCGGAGACGGTCGACGTCACCCGCGAGGTCGATGGCGGCCTGCAGACGGTTTCGCTCAAGCTGCCGGCGATCGTCACCACGGATCTGCGCCTTAACGAGCCGCGCTACGCCTCGCTGCCCAACATCATGAAGGCCAAGAAGAAGCCGCTCGACGAGACCTCGGCCGAGGCGCTGGGCGTCGATGTCGCCCCCCGTCTCAAGGTGCTGAACACGCGTGAACCGGCGGGCCGCTCGGCCGGCGTCAAGGTCGGCTCCGTCGCCGAACTGGTTTCCAAGCTCAAGAACGAAGCGGGAGTGCTGTGATGGCCACGCTGCTGATTGCAGAACACGACAACGCCACCATCAAGGACGCCACCGCCAAGGCGCTGACCGCCGCCAAGGCGCTGGGCGCTCCCGTCCATATCCTCGTCGCAGGTGAAGGCGCCAAGGGCGCGGCCGATGCGGCAGCCAAGCTCGACGGCGTCGAGAAGGTGCTCCTAGCCGATGCCGCGATCTACGGCCACGGCCTTGCCGAGCCGCTCGCCGCTCTCGTCGCCAAGCTCGCCGAGGGCTATGACGCCGTCGTCGCGCCCTCGACGACCGGTGGCAAGAACGTGCTGCCCCGCGTCGCCGCCTTGCTCGACGTGATGCAGATCTCGGATGTGATGAAGATCGTCTCGCCCGACACCTTCGAGCGCCCGGTCTATGCCGGCAACGCCATCCAGACGGTGCAGTCCTCCGAAGCCAAGAAGCTGATGACGATCCGCACCGCCTCCTTCCAGGCGGCTGGCGAAGGCGGCTCGGCCAGCGTCGAGACCATCTCCGCCGTGGGCGATCCCGGCGTTTCCAGCTTCAAGGGCGAGGAGGTCGCCAAATCCGATCGTCCCGAGCTCGCCTCGGCCAAGATCATCGTCTCGGGCGGGCGCGCGCTCGCCTCGGCGGAGAACTTCACCAAGGTGATCGAGCCCGTCGCCGACAGGCTGGGCGCGGCCATGGGCGCCTCGCGCGCCGCGGTCGATGCCGGCTACGCCCCCAATGACTGGCAGGTCGGCCAGACCGGCAAGGTCGTGGCGCCCGACCTCTATGTCGCGGTCGGCATTTCCGGTGCGATCCAGCATCTCGCCGGCATGAAGGACTCCAAGGTCATCGTCGCCATCAACAAGGACGAGGAAGCGCCGATCTTCCAGATCGCCGATTACGGCCTCGTTGGCGATCTCTTCACGATCATGCCCGAGCTTGAAGCCGAGCTTGCCAAGCTCGGCAAATAGCAGGCGCGGCAAATCGATTGATCAAGTAGATTGACAGGGAAGCCGGCGACCAGGCTGGCGCCGGCCAACACATGACAACCGGGCTGCCGTCAAGGCGGCCCGCACCGGCTTTCGAAGTGAAAGCGGTGCCACCAAAGATGGATCAGACCATGTCGGACAGGGCGATCAGGACGATCGGCATCATCGGCGCAGGCCAGATGGGGAACGGTATCGCCCATGTCGCGGCCGTGGCCGGGTTCGAGGTCCGGCTGCACGATCTCGCCGAGGACCGGATCAAGGCGGCGCTCGCCACCATCGACGGCAACATGGCGCGCCAGGTCGCCAAGGGTGCGATCGGTGACGAGATTCGCCGCGACGCCATGGCCAAGATCCTCGCCGCGCCGCAACTGTCGGGGCTTGGCGATTGCGACCTCATCATCGAGGCCGCGACCGAGAGCGAGGAAACCAAGCGCAAGATCTTCACCGCCGTCTGCCAGCATATCAAGCCGGAGACGATGCTGGCCTCCAACACCTCCTCGATCTCGATTACGCGACTGGCGGCGGCAACGGACCGGCCCGAGCGCTTCATCGGCATCCATTTCATGAATCCCGTGCCGCTGATGCAGCTCGTCGAGCTGATTCGCGGCATCGCCACCGACGACCAGACCTTCGAGCTCGCCAAGGAATTCGTCGGCAAGCTGCACAAGACCGTCTCGGTCTCAGAGGACTTCCCGGCCTTCATCGTCAACCGCATCCTGCTGCCGATGATCAACGAGGCCGTCTACACGCTCTATGAGGGTGTCGGCTCGGTCGAGGCGATCGACACTGCGATGAAGCTCGGCGCGAATCATCCGATGGGCCCGCTCCAGCTTGCCGACTTCATCGGCCTCGACACCTGCCTGTCGGTGATGCAGGTGCTGCATGACGGGCTCGCCGACTCGAAATACCGCCCCTGCCCGCTCCTGGTGAAATATGTCGAGGCCGGCTGGCTCGGCCGCAAGACCAAGCGCGGTTTCTACGATTATCGCGGCGAGAAGCCGGTTCCGACGCGCTGAGGATGCATTGGGCAGTCGGCAATAGGCAGTCGGCAATCGCGATGTAAGGCGCGCGCGGGGAGGCTTTCGCCTTTTCCGGGACGCGCCGCGCCGGCAACAATCGTCTCCGTTACGCGTCTTCGCCACTGCCGACTGCCTATTGCCGACTGCCTTAACGCCGCATCCTCTTCACATTCCTGTCGTCTCGCGCTTACATTGATCATGTGACGGGATTCGTCCCGTTCCGATTAGCGGAGGTGCGGCGGGTTTGACGGCGCATGTGATGCATCCGATGGCGTCGCCGGACGGTTGTCCGGCACTCGTGCTCAATGCCGATTTCCGGCCTCTGAGCTATTATCCCCTATCGCTGTGGAGCTGGCAGGACGCGATCAAGGCGGTCTTCATGGATCGCGTCAACATCGTCTCCGAATACGACACCGTGGTGCGCAGCCCGAGCTTCAACATGAAGCTACCCTCGGTCGTCTCGCTGAAGACCTATATCAAGCCGTCGCGGACGCCGGCCTTCACGCGCTTCAACGTATTCCTGCGCGACCGCTTCTCCTGCCAGTACTGCACCTCGCGCGAGGATCTGACCTTCGACCATGTCGTGCCGCGCTCCAGAGGCGGCCTCACCACCTGGGAGAACGTCGTTGCGGCCTGCTCGCCCTGCAATCTGCGCAAGGGTGACAAGATGCCGGCGGCGATCGAGATGTTCCCGACGCAGAAGCCCTACGCGCCGACGGTCAATGATTTGCACCGCAACGGCAAGCTCTTCCCGCCGAATTACCTGCATGAGAGCTGGCTGGATTATCTCTACTGGGATTCCGAGCTGGAGCCGTGAGCCGGCTTGACGGCTGGCCAGGCAACGTCTTGTATCCACGGCACAATCAGGCGCGCGGACGCCGCTGATCAAGCCGAGGATGACGATGACCAAGACTGTCCTGGACCACAAGACCGCTCTGGACCAGTGGCTCGATCAGCACCATGCGGAACTGACCGCGATCAGGCGCGATATCCATGCCCATCCGGAGCTTGGCCTGGAGGAGCATCGCACCGCCGCACTGGTCGCAGCCAAGCTGCGCGAATGGGGCGTGGAGGTCACCGAGGGTATCGGCGGCACCGGCGTCGTCGGCGTCATCCGGGGCCGCAGAGCCGGCCAGCGTGCCGTGGGCTTACGCGCCGACATGGACTGCCTCGCGCTGAACGAGGAGACCGGCCTCCCCTACGCTTCGCAATATCCTGGCAAGATGCATGCTTGCGGTCATGACGGCCACACCACGATGCTGTTGGGCGCCGCAGGCTATCTCGCCGCCCATCCCGATTTCGGCGGCACGCTGCACCTGATCTTCCAGCCGGCCGAGGAAGGCCGTGGCGGGGCGGTCGCAATGCTGAAGGACGGGCTGTTCGAGCGCTTTCCCTGCGACGCGATCTACGGCCTGCACAACACGCCGGGCATGCCCGTCGCGCATTTCGGCACCTGCAACGGCCCGATGCTGGCCGCAGCCGACAGCTGGGCCGTGACCTTCCGCGGCGTCGGCGGTCATGGCGGCTCTCAGCCGCATCTCTCCACCGACATCACCTATGCCCAGGCCCATTTCGTGCTCGGCCTGCAGGGCATCGTCGGCCGCAACGTCCCGCCGCTCGACACCGCCGTGATCAGCGTCGGCTATATCCATTCCGGCTCGACGGAAGCCTCCAATGTGGTTCCGTCGGAACTGAGGATCGGCGGCACGGCCCGCAGCTATTCGCCCGAGATCCGCGCTTTGATCGAACGCCGCATCGCCGAGCTCGCCGAGGCCACCGCCCAAGCCTGGGGCTGCACCGCCGAGGCGTCCTATCATCGCGGACCGCGCGCCCTGCTCAACCAGCCCGACCAGGTCGCGGTCGCGGTCGCGGCGGCGACCAGTTCGGTCGGAGCGGCCAATGTGAATGGTGCGATCAGGCCCGGCACCGGCGGCGAGGACTTCGCCGAGATGATGGAGGTCAAGCCCGGCGCCTTCATGCGGATCGGCAATGGCGTCGCGGCGGACGGCTCCTTCGCCGGATTGCATACGCCGCGCTATGATTTCAACGACGCCATCATCCCTGACGGCGTTCGCTACTGGGTGAATGTCGTCAGCGAAGAACTCGGCCAGGGCTGGCAGGCCGCAGCCGCCTGAGCGCCGTCCCAATTCAAGCCTAGTGCCACGGAGCGCCTCAGGCGCTCCGTGCCCGCGCCAGCCCAAACAAGGCTGCGACCAGCAGCACGAGCGAAGCAAGCGCGTTCCAGCCGGCGAGCGACAGGCCCAGGAAGCGCCAGGCGGCTTCCGTGCAGGAGACGACCTTCACCGTCTGCAGCTGCTTCATGAAATCCTGCACGCCGACAGCGGTCGGCGCAGCGCCGGCGCAATCGGTGGGACCGGCGAACCAGCCCCATTCGACGCCGGCATGGTGGAAACCGAGCCAGGTGCTCCACGCCATCAATCCAGCAAGCCCGAGCAGCACCAGCCATTGCAGCCGAAGCGAACGCGCCAGCACCAGCCCCGCGGTGGCGAGCCCGATCGCGGCGTAATGCGGCAGGCGCTGCTCGAGGCAGAGCTTGCAGGGCTGCAGGCCCAGGACCAGCTCGAAGAACCAGGCGCCCGCGATCAAAGCGAGGCAGCCGAGCCCGATCAGGAGAATCACGCGGGCCGGCGAGACCGAGCTATCGGCGCTGGGTCGGTCGAGGGTCGAACTTGTCATGGCAAGGCGCTCAGCAGGAGAGAAGCTGCCCCGAACCTGCAACCAGCTTGAGGCCGAAATAAAGCGCAATCAGCACTGCAGCCGCGACGACAGCGATCACTTTCAAGCGACGTTCGATGAAATGGCGGATCGTCTCGCCGAAACGGCGCAGCAGGAAGGCAAGCGCGAAGAAGCGCGCGCCGCGCGCCAGCACACAGGACAGGATGAAGAAGCCAAGGCCGATATGCACCGCTCCGGCCAGGATCGTCACCACCTTGATCGGCGGCAGATGCGCCAGCCCCGAGGTCGTCAGCAGGATCAGCGTGGTGTCGGGCCCGGCACAGGCGCGCAGCGCCTCGAATGCGCCGAGCTTGCCGTAGAAGGCGAGCACCGGCCGCGCCAGCGCTTCAAAGGCGTAATAGCCGAGCGCATAGCCCGCGATGCCACCGAGCACCGAGAAAACCGTCGCAATCAGGGCCAATCGATAGGCCCGGGTCGGCCGGGCCAGCGCCATCGGCACAAACAGCACATCGGCGGGGATCAGAAAGAACGAACTCTCGACGAAGGCGACCACGGCGAGCCAGAGCTCGGCGCGCGGCCGGGCGGCGAGGGACATGGTCCATTCATAGAGGCGCTTGATCATGGCGGGTTTAGTAGAGCATCGGCCCGAAAAGTGGAATGCGGTTTTCCGAGGAAGCGGATGCAACATCAAAGAGCTACAGCATCGGACCGAATACGATGTTCGGTCCGATGCTGTAGTGGTGGCGCTGTTCACTCGTCCATGCGTTTGCGCAGGGTCATATGCAATTTCGCGCGACGCAGCAGACGCATTGACCGCGCGCGTTCGATCGCTATAGTCCCGCCCGCCTGCAAGGGCCCCTGTGGCGGAATTGGTAGACGCGCTCGACTCAAAATCGAGTTCCGCAAGGAGTGCTGGTTCGATTCCGGCCAGGGGCACCACAGCTTTTCCTGCCATTTTCATGCCTCCCAACATATTGAAGGGCATGGAGATTTGAGCGGTCGATAGACGCTTTCACGCACATGGGTCAGTCGCCTAGCGCCCGAAGCGTGATCTTCGTGCGGCTTGACCGCTGGCGTATGGGCACGTGGGCGATGTTGAGCACCTCGGCAGGGGCATCAGCGAACGGCGCATCCATTACCGAATGACATGGCCGAAAAACTGACCATCTTCGACCCCGCAGAGGGGCTTGCTTCCGATGAAGCCATTGCGGCCTTCATGGCGGAAGCGTTCGCGTCGGAAGATACCGGATACATGGCGCACGCCCTCGGCATGGTTGCGCGAGCCAGAGGTAAGGCGCAGATCGCGAAAGATGCGGGCGTTTCGCCCGACCAACTCTATCGTTCGTTCAGCGAGAACGGCCGACCCTGAAAACACCATCGCGATGTTGAAGGCGCTCAACATTTTGAGTTGACGGCGAAAGCGCAACCTCATCAACCTACGCTTGCATAGATTGGTAGGAGCGATCGATTACCACCGAATTCAATGCAAAAATCATTGAGGCGCTTTCCAGACGGGTCGCGCACCGCTTTCCATGCCCTGACTGTAGCAAACTGACGGCCGTGCCGAATGCCGAGCCGTCAAAAGTAAAAAATATTGGTGAGGCCGCTCCCATTTACGGCTCGCAATGAACGAGGAAGCCCTTAAGACCGCCGCCCAATAAGACCGCCCCCCAATTCGATCGTTATTCTGCAGAGCAATAACTCAACGAAAAGCGATACAATGACAGATATAGAGAAAGCGTTACCTGGCTACACCACTTTAGATGCATCCACGTTAAAAGATTTACTTGGCGCAGAGGATTTATCACCGGAGCAGTGGCAGACTGAATTTTATTCTTCGAGAGATCGCTTGATTGAGTTTCTAAAGGCACGCGATCCATTCGTAGTGCTGGCTCGTACAGCAGCACGTTTTCTTACGGAGCAGGGCCCTCCCAGCGAAATGGCGCACCGCCTTGAGCAGCCTGAAGTAGAAATAACTCAAGCGCTAATCCTGATGTATGGCGGCCCTATTCGCCGCGTCCCCTCATCGCCATCAAATTTACTGCGTTATTGGCCTCTAGTGGGTCGGCATATTCATTCATTCGTGCGAATGCAAAAATCGAATTCGACCTCGTCTGATATAGAACAAATGGTAGCAAGCAGAGCGCGAATTCAAACACTATATTATAGAAATCTATTTTCGCGCGAAGATTGCATTTTGCATTTGTCCAAAATATTGCGAATTATTGATAAGCGATCTATTAAAGACCTGGGATATCGCCTGTCCGATTTATTTACAGCGATGATCAGGATGTCAGACATCGTTGCGGAGCAGTTCCATATTTTTTGTAGGTATATCAGAAAACTATTATCCACAAGTTCTATGGAAGAATTGCAAGAAGCGATTACCTTCTTCTGCTCGGCATACCCAACAGCCAGTATGGCTTGGAGAGACAGAAACAGCCGGTTCACTGACATTGAAAGTCTCCGCAACGCAGCCTTTCAAATGTCTGAGCTTGCCTATCCTTGGGTTTTCACGGTGAAGAAAGAGGACGTTGATTCAGGATTTTCAAGAGAAATTTCTGAGGCTTTGTACAAAATGTCACTCAGCCGGGGAGATCTCTCCAACTCAAACCCACAGCATATATATTTGGACAACCCTATATGGAGGCAACCGTATATAAGACTAGAAAACGGAGACATATTTAACGCATCTCCTCAGCTTATTTTTTCTTTTCCGTTCTTAATCGCCGAAAAAGCGATGAAGGGACACGAAATTCTTGAAGGTGCGTACGAGAAGGCTAGGGCGGATTACCTTGAGGCGGCGATTGCTGGTATTGTGCGGAAGGCGATGCCAAACGCCACAGTCTACGAAAGTGTCACATGGACAGATCCTGAAACCGGTCAAAATTGGGAGAATGATGTAGTAGCCCTACTTGGAAATTTTGTATTTGTCTTCGAAGCAAAATCCGGCCGTATAAACGATGCCGCACGCCGAGGCGGGATGTTGAGCCTTAATAAGAACTTTAAGGAACTCTTTATTGAACCTGGCTTACAGGCTTGGAGACTTCAAAATTATCTGGACACGTACAAAGAAACTGCAAAATTTTTTATGCAAAAAACAGGTGAAGAGATACATTTTTACCTCGATAGGCCTAAGGTCGTATTTCGATTTAGTATTTGCTTCGAACATTTTATCGCACTTACTAGCGCAAATTATTACCTAAAAGAACTTGGATTAATAACGAAAGAAACGGCGTGGGCTCCAGTCATTTCGTTAGGCGAACTTGAAATGATTGCCAAACACCTGGATACAGAAGTATCATTTCAGCATTATTTGACGCGCAGATCAACAATAGAAGAAATGTTAGATTTTGACGGAGATGAGCAAGACTTGCTGTCCGTCTATCTAACGAATGGAATGTGGTTCGACAATTCCATCTTCGATGGCGCTAAAGTCATATTTCACGACGCGGATAGCCCAGTCCGCCAATCCAAAATTGCACGCAAGAACAGAAGCGATTTTGAGATTCTTGGTGTTTCACTATCACCACTTTGGGTAAGCATCGCTAGAGAGCTGTATGCCAATATTAGTCAGCGGCATCGGTTCGATATGATAAACGTTATCCTCAATCAACTTCCGCCTGCGCTCGCGGATTTTGAGCGTCGCATACGCCGATTTAGGCGCGGAGAGCCTCTTAAGGGCCAGGATGTTTTAATAACAAAATTTCCTGTCGGGAATCGTATTTTTGTCTTGGCATGCCATTTGGCAAAGACACCGCCGGATCCCAAGGAGTGGCAGGACACAGGTAGAAGTATTATGGGAATGTTTGCGCAAGAACATGGTGCTGTCGAGTGTGCTTTTTTTCGTTTCGAGAGGAAGACGAAGCAACACACGCACGATGCAGTTAGTTTCTATCGGTACGGGTTTGCTTCGAAGCCGGATACTCCGGCCGACAAACTATCTTGATCACATGAGCGATTTAATACCTCACGAGAACGGCTTTCCAGCCAGTCGTACTCGTCTAGTTTCTCGCGCACATCACGGAGCACACCGGACATCGCTGGTCGCTCCCAGAAATTCGACGCATCCACGACGGAATATCCCTGATCCCGCGATTCCAGCAGCGCTGTCTCGCCGTCGATGGCGATGCGGATGTCTTCCATCTGTAGCAATGGCCGCGCCTGTTCGGAGAGTTGTCGCCCGAGCCGTTAACCTGATTCATGTCGACGTTGAACCCGCGCATCATGACGGACGTCTTGCCCGAACGGTGCTCGATATCGCGCAGCCTGTCGTTGTCGGGCAGGCCGCAATAGAGCGTGTGCGCTACGGCCTCCGTCCAGATGCGCGCCGTCTTGCGGTGAGGACGGCTTGGGCCGCGCCAACGATGTGTCCTTTAAAACCTGCGCCCAATCGGCTAATTCATCGAAAAGCCGGTTCGCTTCTTCTCGGTTGAAGCGCACCACAGCCGGCTTTCGGTTCCGAGGCCCTCTTGCGCATCCTCCTGATCAATCCGAACACGATGCCGGAGATGACCGATCTGGTCGTTCGCGTCGTCACTCCACATCTGCCGGCAGGCGTCTCCCTGAAAGCCGCTACCGGGCGGTTTGGAGCGCAGTACATCGCCAGCCGCAGCGCCGGCGCGATCGCCGCCCATGCCGCGCTCGAGGCCTATGCCGAGCATGGCGAGGGCTGCGACGCGGTCTATCTCGCCTGCTTCGGCGATCCCGGCCTGTTCGCGCTGAAGGAGCTCGCGCCCATTCCCGTCATCGGCATGGCCGAGGCGAGCTGCAAGGCCGCCGCGCAAAAGGCCGGCCGCTTCTCGATCGTCACCGGTGGCGAGCGTTGGGGTCCGATCCTGCACGAATTCGTCGCGATGCTCGGGCTCGGCGAGCGCCTGGCCGCTGTCGAGACAGTTGCCCCGACAGGCGCCGACATCGCGCGCGATCCGGAAGGTTCGATCGCGCTTCTTGCTACGGCTTGCCGCAAGACTGCGCAGCGCGACGGCGCCGGCGCGGTCATTCTCGGCGGTGCGGGGCTCGCGGGGTTGGCGGCGCGCGTCCAGCCCCTCGTCGACATCCCCGTTCTCTGCTCGGTCGAGACCGGGGCGAAGGCCGTTCTGGCGGCGCTGGCTGGCGGCTTCGACAAACCGGCAGCGGGAGATCTCGCCTTGCCGCCGCCCGTTGGAAGCAAGGGTTTGTCGGAGCGCCTTGCTGCCCTTCTCGCGAAGCCCTGACAGGTTTCCTCGGAAACACTGCGTCATCCCGGGCAAGCGGCCCTCGGGTCCGGCCTTTGGCCGGCCCAAGGACAGGCTCCGCCGCGCCGACCCGGGATCCATGCCGGAGCCTAACCAGGCAGCGCGCTCCGGCATGGATCCCGGATCTCCGCGGAGTTTATCCTTGGGCCGATCGAAGATCGGACCTGGGGGCTGTGTCCGGGATGACGGCGCGGATGATACTTCTCCTGAGGCGCATGCTTTCGAGCTAAGCGCTCAGCCCTTCCCGGCCAGCGAGATGCCGTTCTGCGAGGCGACCCAGTCCGACAGCATCGGCACGTAATCCTCGCCCTTCCCGGCAGCGACCGCCGAGGCAAACGCGTTCTTCACCGCATTGCCGACCGGGTTGGGCACGCCCGCCGCATTCGCGACGCTCTCGAGATAGCGGACATCCTTCAGCGCATTGACCAGCGTGAACTTGTGCGCGTCGCGGTCGCGCTCCAGCACATATTGCATGAAGGTCTGGTAGAAGCCGCAATCCATCCGGCTGCCACGCAAGACGCTGTCGAAGGTCTGCGGCGTGATGCCGATCTTCTGCGCCAGCGTCAGCGCCTCCGAGTAGATCGCGGCATAGCCCATCGAGAGGAAGTTGTTGAGCAGCTTCATCTTGTGGCCGTCGCCGACCGGACCGAGATGCACGACCTTTTGCGCCCAGGCCTCGCAGGCCAGCTTGATCCGCGCGAACACCTCAGGCGCGGCGCCGACCATCGCCGAGAGCTGTCCGAGCGCCGCTTGGGCCGGCGTGCCGCCGAGCGGTGCGTCCGCCAGATGCAGGCCCTTCGCTTCCAGCTCGGCCGCAAGCCGAACCGTGACGCCCGGATCGGAGGTCGAGCAATCAACGATCACAGTCCCGGGCCTGGCTCCGGCCGCAATGCCGTCGGGGCCGTTCACCACCGCCTCGACCTGGGCCGAGCCGGTGACGCACAGGAAGATGATCGTCGCGTTCTCCGCCAGTTGCTTCGGCGTTCTGGCCTCCTTCGCGCCGGCCGCGACCAGCGCCTCCACCGGCTTGCGGTTGCGGTGGCCCATCACGGTCAGTGGGAAGCCCTTATCCACCAGATTGCGGGCCATGCCCTGGCCCATCAGGCCGACGCCGATGAAACCGATGGACTCTTTGCTTGCGCTCATCTTCAATTTCTCCTGTTTCTATGAGAATGACATCATCGAGTGACGGAATGGCCGGGCCCAGGACAGGCTGTGAGGTCTTGATTCCGCTTCCGGAGAAGCGCGCATGACCGGCAAAGGCCCCCCGCCCGAGACGACGCCCCCCGGCAGGACCGCAAACCCGCCGGCAGTCCTCAACGGTCGCGGGCGCGTCACCCTGCAGATCATCGCCGACCGTCTCTCGGTCTCGACCGCGACGGTCTCGCTGGCCTTGCGCGGCTCGCCCCTGGTCGCGGAAGCGACCCGCACACGCGTCCAGCAGATCGCCCGCGAGATGGGCTACAGCTATAATCGCAGCGCCGCCTCCTTGCGGACCGACCGCACCAACATCCTGGGCGTCGGCTTCCACGACATCACCAACCCGTATTTCGCCGAATTGCTGGCCGCGATCGAGGAGACGGCCACCGCTCATGGCCGCTCGATCCTGCTCGGCACCTATGCCGAGAGCCTGGAACGCCAGGACCGCGTGCTCTCCACGCTGAAGGAATACCGCCCCGACGGGATGATCATCTGCGCGGCCGGGGGCAGCACGCCCGAGGCCTTCAACCATCTGATCGCGGCCGGCGTGCCGCTCGTCCAGCTCTCGCGCGAGATCATCGGGCTCGATCTCGATTTCGTCGGCTCCGACGACCGCCAGGGTACGGTTCTGGCGATGGAGCATCTGATCGCGCTCGGCCACCGCCGCATCGCCTTTCTCGGCGAGAGCCAGAGCATCTCGACCGGTCGCAACCGTTATGCCGGCTATTGCGGGACGCTGGCGCGACACGACATGCCGCTCGACCCGGCCATCGTCTATTCCGCCTATGGCACGCGCGAGAACGGCCTCAAGGGCATCCAGGCGGTCCTCGACGTCGACGACCCGCCGACCGCCGCCGTCTGCTTCAACGACCTGACCGCCTTTGGCGCCATGATGGGCTTGCGCCATCGCGGCCTGGAGGCGGGCGTCGATTTCTCGCTGATCGGCTGCGACGACGTTCAGGAGGCGGCGCAGTGGTATCCGGCCCTGACGACGATCAGGAATTTTCAGGACGAGATGGGCCACAAATCCGCGGAATTCCTGATCAAGCGTATCGCCGAGCCCGACGCCCCGACGCGGCGCCTGCTGCTGACGCCGGAGCTCGTGCTGCGCGCCACGACCGCTCCGCCCCGGCGCTGAGCCTGGCTTCACGGATCATTCGCAGGCTTGGCGTTGAGCGCACGATAGGCCCGCACCACCTGCGAATCGTCGCGTGCGCCATGGCCAAGCCCCGAGGCCGCCAGGAACATCTGGTGGGCGGCGGCCGCCAGCGGCAGCGCCGTCTTGGCGGCGCGCCCGGCATCGAGCACGATGCCGAGATCCTTGACGAAGATGTCGACGGCGCTGGCGACAGTCGGATCGGGCTCATGCATGCGCGGGCCGCGATCCCTGAGCATCCAGGAGGATGCCGCAGAGCCGCCCATGATCTCGAACAGCACGCGCCCGTCGATTCCGGCCTTCTCCGCGAGCGACAGCGCTTCGGCGGCGACCGCGATATGCACGCCGCAGAGCAGCTGGTTGACCGTCTTCACCGTCGCGCCTTGCCCCGGCCTCTCACCGACATGGAAGACCTTATCGCCCATCGCGTCGAGCACGGGCCTGGCCTTGTCGAAGCTCTCCTGCGGCGCGCCGACCATGATCGAGAGCGTCGCGGCCCTTGCCCCGACCACGCCGCCCGAAACCGGTGAATCGACGAAATGCCGGCCGGATCTGACGACCTCGGCCGCGATCGCCTCGACTTCGCCGGGCGGGCAGGTCGCCATCAGCATGACGACCGCACCGTCGCTGAGCGCGGCAAGCGCGCCGGCCTCGAACAGGACCGCGCGCGCCTGGGCGGCGTTCACCACCATCAGCACCAGCGCCTCGGCGCCGGCAGCCGCGGCCTTGGCGCTGTCGGCGGCATGCCCGCCGGCGGCCGCCAGCGCCTCGCGCGCGCTTTCGCGCATATCGAAGCCGGTGACGCGGAACTGCCGTTTGACGAGATTCTCGGCCATCGGCGCGCCCATGGCGCCGAGCCCGATGAAGGCGATGGAATTGGGGATGGTCGGCATCTGCTCGCTATATCCTATGCTGGCGTCATCCCGAGCGAAGCGCAGACCCGGGATCCATTCCTGAGCCTATCCGATCGACGTTCCGGAATGGATCCCGGCTCGGCGCGGCTTCGCCGCTTCGGCCGGGATGACGGCGCGGGGATCATGTAAAAAGACCACCCTCGCTGAAGGCTACTCCTTCACCGCCCCGGTCATCGCTGACACGTAATGCTCGACGAAGAAGGCGTAGAGGATGACCAGAGGCAAGGAGCCTACCAGCGCCCCGGCCATCAGCGAGCCCCAACGATAGATGTCGCCATCGACGAACTCGTTGACGATCGCCACCGGCACCGTCTTGTTCTGCGTCGAGGACAGGAAGGTCAGCGCGTAGATGAACTCGTTCCAGCACAGCGTGAACGAGAAGATGAAGGCCGAGATCAGTCCCGGGATCGCCAGCGGCAGAACGATCTTGGTCAGGATCTGCCAGCGGCTCGCTCCGTCGATCAGGGCGCATTCCTCGAGCTCGAAAGGAATGGTCTTGAAATAGCCCATCAGGAGCCAGGTCGAGAACGGGATCAGGATGGTCGGATAGACCAGGATCAGCGCCAGCGGCGAGTCGAACAGGCCGACCTTGTAGATCACCGTCGCCAACGGAATGAACAGGATCGAGGGCGGCACGAGATAGGCCAGGAAGATCAGCGCGCCGACGGTCTGCGCGCCCCTGAAGCGCAGCCGCACGATCGCGTAAGCCGCGAGCACGCTGGCGACCAGCGAGATGAAGGTGGCGCAGCTGGCGATGAACATCGTGTTCCAGAGCCAGCGCGGATAGTCGCTCTCGAACAGCAGCTTGTGGATGTGCTGGAAGGTCGGATTCCAGGTCCAGAACGGGCTGACCTTGTCCATGTCGATCAGCTGATCGTTCGGTTTGATGGCGGTCAACGCCATCCAGTAGAACGGGAACAGCAGCACGATGAGGATCAGCAACAGGGGGATATAGGTCGTGACGACGCGGCTCGGCACCGTCTCGAGATAGGCCATCCCATCACTGTGGTCGGTGGTATCGGCGCGGCGGCCGGCGTCGATGCTAGTCATTGCTGCCGCCCTGCTGCCATTTGCGTGTCTGGAGCCCGTACCAGGCGATGCCGATCGCCGCGAGCAGGAAGGGGATCATCGCCGTCGAGATCGCTGCGCCCTCGCCAAGCTGCCCGGCGATGATCGCGCGCTGATAGGACAAGGTCGCCATCAGATGCGTCGCATTGACCGGCCCGCCCCGGGTCAGCGCCCAGATCAGCTGGAAATCGGTGAAGGTGAACAGCACCGAGAAGGTCATCACCACCGCGATGATCGGCGTCAGCAGCGGATAGGTGATGTGCCGGAAGCGCTGCCAGGGCGTGGCGCCGTCAAGCGTCGCCGCCTCGTAGAGCGAGGGCGAGACGGTCTGCAGGCCGGCCAGCAGGGTGATCGCGATGAAGGGCACGCCGCGCCAGACATTGGCGAAGATCGTCGACCAGCGCGCATTCCAGGGATCGCCGAGGAAATCGATATTGGCGCTGATCCAGCCGAGCTTGCGCAGCGACCAGGACAGGATCGAGAACTGCGAATCGTAGATCCACCAGAAGGCGATGGCAGAAAGCACCGTCGGCACGATGAAGGGGATCAGCACCAGCGCGCGGATCAGGGCCTTGAACGGCAGGCGCTTGTTGAGCAGCAAGGCGAGGTAGAGGCCGATGCCGAACTTCGCCGCGCTGGCGACGATTGTGTAGAGTAGCGTGTTGAAGACGGACACCCAGAAGACGCTGTCGTCCCACAGCCATTCATAGTTCTCGAAGCCGATGAATTCGCCAGCCCGGCCGATCTTGGTGTCGGTAAAGGACAGCCAGACGCCGAGGAACAGCGGATAGGCGAGGAACAGCACCAGGATGCCGATAGCCGGCAGCATATACCAGAAGCCGAGCCAATTCCGGTTGCCTTGCAGCTTCGCCCAAAGCGTTCGCTCGCTTTGGCGCCTGCCCGGATTCCCGGTCATGTCGATTGCCGAATTCACCATCACGCTTCCATGTTCAAAAAACGCGGCGTGGGCCGGCCCGCGGGCCGGAATGCGCATCTGGGAGCGAAAGGCGGCCCGCTGGAGACGGGCCGCCATCGAACCTCCCGGATCAGCGATAGATTCGCTTGGCCTGCCGCTCGGCGCCGGCGATGGCGCCCTTGAGGTCTTCGCGGCCAGTCGCGTAGTTCGCGAACATGTCGACCACGATGAAATCCGCGATCGCGGACGCCGCCTTCTCACCCAGCGTGCCGAGACCCGCAGGCGTCAGCGTGCGCTTGGCGACATCGCGGTAAGGCGTGGTCTTGGGGTCGGCCGTCCAGACCGGGTTGGCGTCGTACTCGCCGAGGAAATGCGACAGATAGCCCTGCGCCGCGCCGATCCAGGGATTGTATTGCGGCGCATCCAGCATGAAGGCGATGAAGGCCTTGCAGGCATTCGGCACCTTGGTGAACTGGAAGGCGAGCATCGTGAAGGGCAGATGCAATTCGGTCGGCTTGCCGACCGGACCCACCGGCAGATAGGCGTGATTCATATCCGCGGCGACGGCGGGATTGTCCTTCTTCGCCGTGACATAGATCGAGATGCCGTTAGCGGTCAGGTGCAGGTCGCCTGCCACGAAGGCCTTGTTGTTCGAGGAATCGTTCCAGGAGGCCGTGCCGGGGATGAAGGTCGGATACAGCGCCTTGGCGTATTCGAGCGCCTTGGCGGTCTCGGGCGAGTTGATGATCACCTTGTCGTTCTTGTCGACGAGATAACCGCCATGCGACCAGAGCAACCAGTGCAGCCAGGTGTTGGCGTCGCCCGAGGCATGGCCGAAGGCGAAGCCTGCCGGGGTGTTATTGGCCTTCAGCGCCTTGCAGAGCTCCAGGAAGCCCGCATGGTCCTTCGGGAACTCCTTGAAGCCGGCCTTCTCCATTGAGGAGATGCGGTAGTTCATCAGGCCACCGCTGGCAGCGATCGGAATGCCGATCCACTTGTTGCCGAGCTTGCCGTAGGCCTCCGCCGAGGGGAACCAGCCGCCATGCTTCTCGCCGAGATATTTCGAGACATCGGTGAGGTCGAGGCACTTCTGCGGAAACAGATGCGGCAGCGAATAGAGCCCCCAGACAAGGTCGAGCCCCTGCCCGGTATTGGCAACGACCGAAGCCTTTGGCTGCAGATCGTCATAGGATTCATTGGTGACGGTGATCTTGGCGCCGGTCGCTGCCTCGAAAGCCGCGACGAGCTTCATGAACTCGACGTCCTCGGCCTCGACGAAGCGCTTCCAGCGCATCAGGTTGATCTTGGCGTTGGGTTCCGCCTTGAATGGCGAGGCCTGCGCCCAGGCCTTGGCGTAGTCGAGCAGGTTCGTACTGGCGCCAAGGCCCAGCGCCGCACCGCCTTTGATCAGCGATCTGCGATCGAAATTCATCGTCATCCTCCCTGGGGATTTGGGTCCGGCAGCTCTTTTTCGGCCGCCTTGAACCGGACCATCCGGTTTTCCTGTCGGCCCGCCCGTTCGCTAGGGAACGGGTCGGGCTTGATGTCTCGTTATCGTCTCTCCTGATCGCGTGACCGTTGCTGTCGGCTTCGTGAAGCCGGGCTCAGTCGATCCGCTTACCTGTCGCCGCATCGAAGAGATGCGTCACATTGGTGTCGGGCGTGATGCCGATGTTCTCGCCGGGCTTGGCATCGATCCGCTCGCGGAAGACGCAGGTCAGTTCCTGCCCGCCGCAGCGCACCACCACCTGCGTCTCCGAACCGGTCGGCTCGATGACCACGACCTCCGCCTTCAGGCCGTTGGGATCGAGCCGGAAATGCTCGGGCCGGATACCGTAGACCGCGGCCTTGCCGTTCGAATCCGCCGGGTGCTTGCCGATCGGCCAGGTGACGCCGCCTTCGGTCACGAAGCCCTCGGGCTTGATCGTGCCCTTCAGCAGATTCATCGAGGGAGAGCCGATGAAGGCGGCGACGAAGAGGTTGTTGGGCTTGTCGTAGAGATCGAGCGGGGCGCCCATCTGCTCGACGATGCCGTCATGCATCACGACGATCTTGTCGGCCATGGTCATGGCCTCGATCTGGTCGTGGGTGACATAGACCGTGGTGGTCTTCAGGCGCTGATGCAGCTCCTTGATCTCGGTACGCATCTGCACGCGCAGCTTGGCGTCGAGATTGGAGAGCGGCTCGTCGAACAGGAAGACTTGCGGATCGCGCACGATGGCGCGGCCCATGGCGACGCGCTGGCGCTGGCCACCCGAGAGCTGGCGCGGATAACGATCGAGCAATTTGTCGAGCCCGAGAATCCCCGCCGCCTTGCCGACGCGCTCGTCGATCTCGGCCTTCGGGGCTTTGCGGAGCTTCATCGAGAAGGCCATATTGTCGGCCACCGTCATATGCGGATAGAGCGCATAATTCTGGAACACCATGGCGATATCGCGCTCTTTCGGCGGCACGTCGTTGACGACGCGCGGGCCGATGCGGATTTCGCCGCCGGAGATGTTCTCCAGCCCCGCGATCATGCGCAGCAAAGTGGACTTTCCGCAGCCGGACGGACCGACCAGGATGACGAATTCGCCATCGCTGATGTCGATGTCGACGCCATGGATGACTTGCGTCGTGCCATAGGCCTTGCGCACGTCGGCAATCTGGACTGAGGCCATTTGAGCCTTCCTTTGGACTTGCTTCCCCGAGGACATGGTGCCGTCCGGGCTAAGGCCCGAGCGTTCCACGCCGCTTGCTCTATCGGCTTCTTGTGACCGATCGATGCCAATGGCCGCAGTCCAGGCTACGCCTGTTGCGTCCAAATTCATCTGCGATAAAGTCATACGATACGGACAGGCGTGTCAAGCGCCGGAAGCGCAGTGAAGGCGCCGGGTTTCCCGGCGCGCTTTGTTGCAATGCGGAAGGAACGCCAAGACGATGCGGGTGCGCGATTTTTCGCGGCCGACGACCTTGAACGCCGACCGCCTGTTCGGGCAGGTCGCGCAGAAACTCGCTGTCGCCATCATCTCCGGAACCTTCAAAGCTGGCGAGCTCTTGCCCAATGAGGACGCGCTGCGCTCCGAGATTTCGGTCTCGCGTACCGCCTATCGCGAGGCCGTCAAAATTCTCACCGCCAAGGGGCTGGTCGAGTCCCGGCCGAAAAGCGGCACCCGCGTCGCGCCGCGCGAAAGCTGGAACCTGCTCGATCCCGATGTCCTGTCCTGGCATTTCAAAGCCGATCCAAACGAGAAATTCATCCGCGATCTCTTCGAGTTGCGCCGTTTCGTCGAGCCGAGCGCCGCGCGGCTCGCCGCGATCCGCCGCTCTCCCGCCGACCTCGCGCGCATCGAGGCCGCCTATCGCGGCATGACCGACAATCCGCCCTATGCCGAGGCGACGATCCGGGCCGATCTCGCCTTCCACGAGGCAATTTTCGCCGCGACACAGAACTCCGCCCTGCAATGCCTGACGAGCGTCGTCACCGCGGCGATTCAATGGACGCTGCTGCTCAAATCGACCGATGACCGCAATTACTTCGTCGAATCGCTTGTCGATCACGAGCGGGTGCTGGAGGCTGTGATACAGCGCGACGGTGACCTTGCAGCCTCGCGCATGACGGCGCTGGTGATCGACGCCCTGAACTCGACGCTGGCCTTTCTTGGGCCGAACAGCAGCGTGCAAACCCACAAAATCGCGTGAATAAGTCATACTACATATGCGCCCATCAGCGCTTTTCCCGCGTCGCGGGGCGTGTAGAGATGAGCAGCAGTTGCGCGCGGAAGCGCTCGACGCCGCAATCTAATCGATTCAGATTCGCCGAATCAAGTTTTCTCCCATTCTCACCCAGACGATGGAAACGCACGCCATGACACGGCCCAACGCAACCGAGATCATCATGACGGGCCCGCTGATGGCCTATGCCGCCGACCAGCTGAAGGCGCGCTTCACCGTCCACGAGCTCTGGAAGGCCGAGGACAAGGCCGCTTTCCTGCGCGAGGTCGGCGAGCGGGTACGCGGCATCGCCGGCGGCGGCCATATCCGGATCGACGGCGCGCTGTTCGACGCCCTGCCCAAGCTGGAGATGATCGCGAATTTCGGCGTCGGCTACGACAATGTCGATGCGACGGAGGCCGGCAAACGCGGCCTCGTCGTCTCCAACACCCCCGACGTTCTCTCCGACGAGGTCGCAGACCTGACCATCGGCCTGCTGCTTTCGACGATCCGGCAATTGCCGCAGGTTGACCGCTATCTGCGCGAAGGCAAATGGCTGAAGGGCGCCTATCCGCTGACGACCTCGCTGCGCAAGCGCTCGATCGGCATCGTCGGCCTCGGCCGCATCGGCAAGGCGGTCGCGCACCGGCTCGAGGCCTTCGGCGTGCCGATCGCCTATCACGGCCGCTCCCGCCAGGCGGATGTGCCCTATCGCTACTACCCCTCGCTGGTCGAAATGGCGGCGGATGTCGACACCCTGGTCTCGGTCGCGCCGGGCGGCGCCTCGACCCATCACATCATCAATGCCGAGGTGCTGAAGGCGCTCGGCCCCAACGGCATCGTCGTCAATGTCGGGCGTGGCACCGTCATCGACGAGAAGGCGCTGATCGAGGCGCTGCAGAACAAGACGATCCTGTCGGCTGGCCTCGACGTCTTCGAGGACGAGCCGCGCGTGCCGGCGGAGCTTATCGCGATTGAGCATGCCGTGCTCTTGCCCCATGTCGGCTCGGCCTCGGTCCATACCCGCGAACAGATGGGCCAGCTTCTGGTCGACAATCTGTTTTCATGGTTCGATGGCAAGGGACCGCTCACGCCGGTTTCCGAGACGCCATGGACGAAGGCCTGAGCTTGCAGCGCAAATCTCACGGGACGCGTGGCCTGCCGCTACTTGCGGCAGGCCTGATCGCGTTCGCAGCCGCCCCTCACGCTCAGACCCCGGCGCCTCCGCGCGGCGCCGACAAGGCGCCCGACAGCCTTCGCCCGCTGCTGGGCGCCTGGGATATCGAACGGGTCGGCGCATCCCGCAAATGCACCATCACGCTCGGCATCGAGCCTGCCGGCAACGGCCGGCAGGTGCGCTTTCCCGCGACCTGCCGCCGGGCGCTCCCACTGCTCGACCAGGTCGCCGCCTGGACCGTCACGCCCGAGGGCGCCCCGCGCCTTGACGACAGCTCCGGCAAGACCGTGCTCGCCTTCGTCCGGACAGGTCCTGAGGCCGGGCTGCAGGGCAAGACGGCGGACGGGCAGCAATATTGGCTCGACCCCAAGGGTTACCCGCGCGCGGCTCGCCGCGCCCCGTCGAACCCGGCCGAGTCGGCCGCGGTCGCGGCCCAGCGGCCGACCGCTATCGATCCGGCGCGCGCGCCAGCCGCCGACAGCTTGCCCGGCCGCTATTCAGTGATGCGCCAGCAGAACCGCGAAGCCTGCAAGCTCGTCCTGAGGCCCGGCCCGCCGGACCGTGCGCCTGCCGCTTTGGAAGGGCCGTGCCAGGATACCGGACTGACGATCTTCGATCCCGCCGGCTGGCGCTATGCGGCGGGTCGGCTCACTTTGGTCGCGCGCAAGGGCCATAGCCTCGATCTCGTCTTCGAGAGCGGACAATGGCGCAAGGACCCGGCCGTCGGCGCACCCTTGATGATGCGCAGGCTGCCCTAGATCACGTCTAAAAGCTTGGAGCATTGCTCGCGCGAGAAACCGGTACCCATATGTCGCGCAGTGCTCGAGAGCGTTTTCAAGCGAAGTGGACACCGGTTCATGTGAAGAAAATGCGTTAAAACAAGAATCTAGAACATTTTCGCGATTCGGAGAAACGCGGAAATACTCTAGCACTCAGATGAAGAACTCGTTCTTCAGTTCTTGCGGAAAAAGCCGCTCCGCATAGAGCTTTCGAAAGCGCTCGGCGCCAATCGATTCCGCGACGTCCTGATTCAATCTCAGGATCGAAAGGACATGCCCGGTCCGCAGGCCGAAGGGATTTGACGCCAGCATCGGGTCGATGCGCTGATCCTTCAGCATCGCCTGCTCGCCGACTGCCCCTCCTCTATCGTGTTCCTGCTTGAAATGGGCGATATGCCGAATCGTCTCTTCGCCGCAGATGCCGTCGATCCTGAGTTGTCTGCCGCTGCCCGGAATGAAATTGTACTGTTCGCCATCGAACTTCTGCGGCTGGTCCTGAAGCAGCCGGATGAAGAACTGGACGAGCAGGACGTCGCCCCGCCTGTTGGGGCAGCCTCGACCGACAGCCAGGTCGATGTGGTACATGATCTGGAGCGTTCTCGTCTCTCTGCTCAGGACCTTGAGGCGCGGCATGGCTTTTCACTCCAAACCCATCGCGCTCCGATAATAGCAGAACACGCGCCGGCTGAATACGAGCTGGCGCGCGTTCCGCGAAAGAGCTTCGTCGCCGTATCTCAGACCGCAGTTCGCGCCGGCTCGCCCTCGGCGTCGAACCCGGTCTCCTTGTCCAAGATCGCGTGCATGCGCTTCTCGTCGAGCGCGTTCTCCCATTTCGAGACCACGATGGTGGCGACGCCGTTACCGATCAGGTTGGTCAGCGCCCGCGCCTCCGACATGAAGCGATCGATGCCGAGGATCAGCGCGATCGAGGCCACAGGGATATGGCCGACCGAGGCTAGCGTCGCCGCCAGCACGATGAAGCCCGAGCCGGTGACGCCGGCCGCCCCCTTCGAGGTCAGCAGCAGCACGGCGATGATGCCGATCTCCTGCGAAAGCGTCAGGTCGATATTGGTCGCCTGCGCCAGGAAGATCGCGGCCATGGTCAGGTAGATGCAGGTGCCGTCGAGATTGAAGGAATAGCCGGTCGGGATGACGAGCCCGACGACGCTCTCCTTGCAGCCGAGATGGCTCATCTTGGCGATCATGCGCGGCAGCACGCTCTCGGACGACGAAGTACCGAGCACGATCAGGAGCTCTTCCTTGATATAGGCGATGAACTTGATGATCGAGAAGCCGGTCAGCCGCGCGATCGTGCCCAGCACCAGGAAGATGAAGATCAGGCAGGTGGTGTAGAAGGCCGCCATGAAGCTGCCGAGCGAGAGCAACGTGCCGACACCGAACTTGCCGATGGTGAAGGCCATTGCGCCGAAGGCGCCGATCGGCGCCGCCTTCATGATGATGCCGACTATCTTGAAGAAGACCAGCGAGATGTCATCGACGAATTTCAGCACCGGCTTGCCGCGCTCGCCGATCATCTGCAGGCCGAAGGCGAAGAGCAGGGCGAAGAACAGAACCTGCAGGATCTCGCCATTGGCGAAGGCCCCGACCACCGTCTCGGGGATGATCGCCATCAGGAAGGCGACGGTGCTCTGGTCGTGCGCCTTGGCCGTGAAAGCGGCGATGCCCGAGGTGTTGATCGTGTTGACGTCGACATTCATCCCGACGCCCGGCTTCCAGAGATTGATCACGACGAGGCCGACGACGAGCGCCAGCGTCGTGACCAATTCGAAATAGAGCAGCGCCTTGAGGCCGACCCGGCCGACCTTCTTCATGTCGTCCATCGAGGCGACGCCATGGACGACCGTGAGGAAGATGATCGGCGCGATGATCATCTTGATCGCCTTGATGAAGGCGTCGCCGAACGGCTTCATCGCCTCGCCGGTCTGCGGGTAGAAATGCCCGAGCAGGACGCCGATCGTGATCGCCGTCAGAACCTGCACGTAAAGATGGGTCCACCAGGGACCTTGATGGCCGCGCAGAGTTTCAGCAGTTGCCGTCGTCATGACCGTCCCTCCGAGCGCGCCTGTCCCGGCACATGAGGCCAGCCGTTACGCCGATTTTGCATAGCGGACAAGCCGGCAACGCCGGCCATCCACCCCGGCACTATGGCGAGCGCCCGTTATTCGGCCGCCTGCGGAGCAGTGAGCACGCCACGCCGGATCTGGTCCTCCTCGATCGATTCAAACAAAGCCCGGAAATTGCCTTCGCCGAAGCCGTCATCGCCCTTGCGCTGGATGAACTCGAAGAAGATCGGCCCGAGCACCGTGCCGGAGAAAATCTGCAGCAGGACCTTGCTCATGCGGCCCTCCTTCTCGCCGAGAGCGACCGCACCCTCGCCATCGATCAGGATGCCGTTCGCCTTCAGCCGCTCGACCGGCTCGCCATGGCTCGGCACACGCGCATCGACCTTCTCGTAATAGGTCTCAGGGGGAGCCGGCATGAAGGGCAGCGCGTTGCGGCGCAGCTGCTCGACGGTGGCGTAGATATCGCGCGCGCCCATCGCGACATGCTGGATGCCTTCACCCTTGTACTGGCGCAGATATTCCTCGATCTGGCTCTTGTCGTCGAGCGACTCGTTGATCGGGATGCGGATCTTGCCGCAGGGCGAGGTCAGGGCCCGCGAGATCAGCCCGGTCAATTTGCCTTCGATGTTGAAGAAGCGAATCTCGCGGAAATTGAACAGCTTGCCGTACCAGCCGGCCCAATGGTCCATGCGACCGCGATGGACGTTGTGGGTCAGGTGGTCGAGATAATACAGCCCGGCCTGCTCGGGATGAGGATCGCGCTCGCCGAGCCACTCGAAATCGACATCCCAGATCGACCCCTTCTCGCCATAGCGATCGACGAAATAGAGAATCGAGCCGCCGATGCCCTTCACCGCCGGGATCGCCAGCTCGCCGGGGCCGACCTTGCTCTCATAGGGCTCGGCACCGAGCGAGACCGCGCGCTCGAAGGCATGTTTGGCGTCGACGACGCGGAAGGCCATGGCGCAGGCGCAAGGGCCGTGCTCGACCGCAAAGCGCTGGGCGAATGAGTTCGGTTCGGCATTGACGACGAAATTGACGTCGCCTTGGCGGTAGAGCGTTACCTTCTTGGAGCGGTGCTGCGCGACCCGCGTGAACCCCATCCTCTCGAACAGCTCGCCCAGCTTCTCCGGCTCGGGATGAGCGTATTCGACGAATTCGAAGCCATCCGTTCCCATCGGATTGGCCTCGGAGATGGCGGGCGGGGCAGCATCGAACGGAAACGGACCCATGGACATTCTCCTCCAGATTGCCTGCCATCATCCTTGCGCGTGAACACAGCACAAAGCGTGCAAAGGCGCTTGCATCAGCGCAGATTGCGCACAGAATGCGCGTATTGGAGGGGCATGATGCAAACACCGCCCAATCTCGACAGCTTCGACTGGCGCCTGCTCGACGCACTCCAGCAGGACGCATCGCTGACCAACGGCGCCCTGGCCGAGAAGGTCGGCCTCTCCGCAAGCCAGATTTCGCGGCGGCGACAGAGGCTGGAGCAGGACGGCACGATCCGCGGTTACCGCGCTTTGATCGAGCCCTCCGCCATCGGGCTCAGCATCACCGTCTTCATCCATGTCGCACTCAACACGCATTCGCGCGACAATGCGCGGCGCTTCCGCGATCTGGTCCGGTTGACGCCGGCAATCCTCGAGGCCCATGCCCTGACAGGGGAAGCGGATTACCTGCTCAAGGTCGCGGTCGGCGACCTCAAGGAATTGTCGCGCTTCATCAACGAGATCCTGATGCCGCATGAGAGCGTGGCGCGCCTGCGCTCCGAAATCGCGCTGGAGACCCTGAAGGAGCCTGGCCTGCTGCCGCTGCCGGGGCCTTGATGTCGTCATTCTTCCTTCGCATGGCGTGCCCAGAGCAGGATCCGAGAAAGCGGAAACCGGTTTTTCGCATTGATCCTGCTCTCACTCTTCTAGCCGTTGTGTGGGCCCTGGCTTGCGTGCAGGCTGAATGACGATGTCGACCAAAGCCTTGCGAAGGAGCCGACCATGTTCAACGCGAAATCACTTCTCGATGCGCTCGTCAGCGCCGGCGGCCAGGCCGGCCAGCAAGGAGGACAGACCGGGGGCCTCGGCGCCGTGCTCGGCAACCTGGCGCAGCAGGCCGGCAGCGCTGGGGGTCTGGCAGGAGGCCTGGGTGGACTCGTCGGCAGCGTCTTCGGGCAGGCGACGCAAGGCGTGCAGGACGCCGCACAGCAGACTGGCGCACAGCAAAAGGCCAGCGACATCCTGAGCCAGATCTCCGGTGGCAAGACGCCGGACCAGCTGCTCGAACAGGCCAAGGGCATGTTCAACGCCAACCCGGCCATGGCGACGGCTGTGCTGGGTGGGCTCGGCGCGCTGGTCTTCGGTTCCTCGGCGGGGCGGGCCGTCGTCGGCTCCGCCGCCAGGCTGGGCGGCCTCGCTCTGATCGGCGGGCTGGCCTACAAGGCCTATCAGAATCATCAGGCCGGCAAGCCGCTGCTCGACACGCAGGAGCCGGTCCAGCCCGCTCCTGCCGGCACCGGCTTCGAGCCCGCAGCGGCAAACGAGGCGACGGCGCTGATCTTCATCCGCGCGATGATCGCGGCGGCCGCCGCCGACGGGGCAATCGACGAAGACGAGCGCAGGACCATCCTCGGCGGCCTGCGCGAAGCTGGCTTCGATCCCGAGGCCAATGACTGGCTAGCCAATGAGATGGCGCATCCAGCCTCGGTCGACACCTTGGTCGAGGGCGCAACCAGCCCCGAATTGGCGGCGCAGATCTATACAGCGGCGCGCATCGCCATCAATCCCGACACGGCCAGGGAGAAGGACTTCCTCGCCGGGCTCGCGGGCTCGCTCGGGCTCGACGCCGAGCTGGTCGCGAATATCGATGCGGCGGCGAGCGCCGCGAAGGTCTAGAGCAGGATGCGAAAAAGTGGGAACCGGTTTTTCGCACCAAACCTGCTCTAACTTTTTGATGAGAGCCGACGCAGACCCGAGGTGCGCCGAGCACGGATTGACCATCCGGCGTGCCCAGCCGACCTATGCGATATGCAGCCCCCCTCCCCGCATTGGTCGGCGCGCCTGCCATTCTACTATGGCTGGCTCATCATCGGCATCGCCTTCGTCACCGTGGCGGTGGCCGTCAGCGCGCGCACGGCGTTCTCGCTGCTGCTGCCACCACTGATCGACGAGTTCGGCTGGGATCGCGGGCTGGCTTCGGGTGCCTTCTCGTTTGGCTTCCTGCTTTCGGCCGCGACCAGCACATTTGTCGGCCGCATCATGGACAAGCATGGCCCGCGCGTCGTGATCGAGACGGGCGTGGCGATGCTGGCAGCAGGCATGCTGGTCGCGCCCGCGATCAGCGCCGCCTGGCACCTCTACCTGACGCTCGGCGTCCTGGTCGGCTGCGGCGCCAATCTGATGAGCTTTTCGGCACAGTCGCTGTTCCTGCCGAATTGGTTCGTGCGCCGCCGGGCCTTTGCGATCAGCATCGCCTTTTCCGGCGTCGGTGTCGGTGCGGTGCTGCTCTTGCCCTGGCTGCAATCGATCATCAGCCGGGAGGGCTGGCGCGCCGCCTGCTGGATCATGGGCCTGCTCGTGCTTTTTCTGCTCGGCCCACTCAATCTGCTGGTCCGCCGCAGACCCCAGAATCTCGGCCTCCTCCCCGATGGCGAGACCGGCTCGGCTGGAACCGGCGCGGCGCGGCGTGCGGCGGCTGTGGCCGATCCGGCCTGGGTCGCCATCGAATGGACGCTGGCGCGGGCGCTGCGCACCGCGCGCCTCTGGTGGATCATGCTCGGTTATTTCTGCGCGCTGGTCGCCTGGTATGCCGTGCAGGTCCATCAGACCAAATACCTGATCGAGGTCGGCTTCACCCCACTCACGGCTGCCTGGGCACTCGGACTGGTCAGCGCCGTCGCCATCCCCGGTCAGATCGGCCTCGGCGCCCTGTCCGATCGCATCGGCCGCGAATGGATCTGGATGGTGGGCTGCCTGGGCTTCGCCATCTGCTATGCCGCGCTGATCGCGCTGGAGCACAGGCCGTCGCCCGTCCTGCTCTATGTGATGGCGATCGCGCAGGGTTTCCTGGGTTACGCACTCGCCTCGGTGATGGGCGCGATCGTCGCCGAAATTTTCGAAGGGCCACATTTCGGGGCGATCTTCGGGACAGTCACCGTGGCACTGCTCGGCGGCGGCGCGGTCGGGCCCTGGCTGGCTGGCACGATTCACGATGCGACCGGCAGCTACCGCCTGGCTTTCCTGCTGGCGATCGCCTGCTGCTTCGTCTCGGCGGCAGCGATCTGGCTGGCGGCGCCACGCAAGGTGCGGCTGGTACCCGGGCGCGTCAGGCGACAGCCTCTGGCCGCGGAGTGAGCGCCCTCAGCTCAGCGAACCGACCCTCCGGTGCGCGTGGCGCCCCGAACGGCTTCGCCACGAGAGTCGGATGATTTCAGATGGAATCACCAAGTGATCCCATCTGAAATCTGAATCCGTCTTCCAACTAAGGGTGGGGAGCCGGATCAATGCGAAAAACCGGTTTCCACTTTTTCGCATCCTGCTCTCGCGCTCCTCGCATTGACGGCTGGCGGCTCAGTGGGCCGCGGTTTCCGAGAACAGGTTGATGACGATCACCCCGGCGACGATCATGGCCATGCCGATCATCGCCGGGGCATCGAGTTTCTGGCCGAACAGCACGAGCGCGATCAGGCTGATCAGCACGATGCCGACGCCGGACCAGATCGCATAGGCGATGCCGACCGGGATCGTGCGCAAGGTCAGCGACAGGAAGTAGAAGGCGCTGGCGAAGGCGATCACGGTGATCAGCGAGGGCACCAACCGCGTGAACTCGTTCGACGCCTTCAGCGCCGAGGTGCCGATGACCTCGCTGACGATGGCGATCGCGAGATAGAGATAGCTCATGCGGCCAGGCTCCGGCCCGCAACCGCGAGCGTTCGGTGGTCTTCGGGAAGCGACGCAGCAGTCAGCGCTCAGGACGTCCGGGCGCGAGCTGATATCTTGCATCGCCCCGCTGAACTCAAGGCGCGCGGCGCACGCCCTGGTCGTCCTCGAAGACGGGCCTGAAGAAGGAGCGCTCATAGCTGAGGATGAAGCGGTCCTTCTCGTTCATCGCGAAGGCAGCCTGGCATTCGGGATCGTCGAAGGAGCGCTTGCGATAGTCCTCGTAGGCCGCCAGCGATGGGAAGCTGAACATTGCCAGCGCCACATTGGAGACGCCCTCCGACGGCATGAAATAGCCGTGGTGCTTGCCGCCGAATTTCTCGACGAGCCGGATCCAGAGCTTGCCATAGGCCTCGAAGGCCGGCAGCTGATAGAGGTCGACGATATAGCGCAGATAGCAGGTGATCATGCTCAGATCGCCTTCGCGCTATTGAGGAACTCGTCCATCCGCACCAGCGCCCGCTCGATATTCTCCAGCGAGTTCGCATAGGACAGCCTGATATAGCCCTCGCCATGGACGCCGAAATCGGGCCCGCCGATGGTGGCGACGCCGGCCTCCTCCAGCAGCGCCGAAGCCAGCTTCTTCGCCTTCCAGCCGGTCTTGGATACATTCGGGAAGGCGTAGAACGCGCCCTTCGGCACGGCGCAGGAGACGTCGGGCAAGGCGTTCAGCCCCTTGACCACGGCCTTCCGGCGCCGATCGAACTCGGCCAGCATCATGTGGACTGCATCCTGCGGGCCGGTCAGGGCCGCAAGCCCAGCCCATTGCGCGGGAGCGTTGACGCAGGAATGAGAGTTCACCGCGAGCTTGCGGGCATTCTCGTAAAGCGGCTTGGGCCAGACCGAGAAGCCCATGCGCCAGCCGGTCATGGCATAGGTCTTCGACCAGCCGTTCAGCAGGATCAGTCGATCGCGAATGTCCGGATAACTCAACAGGCAGACATGCTTCTCGCCGTCATAGAGCATCTGGTCGTAGATCTCGTCCGACATCACCGCGACATCGGGGAAATCAGCCAGCCCGGCGACCAGCTTGTCGACTTCCGCTTTCGGGGTGACGCCGCCAGTCGGGTTCGCCGGCGAGTTGATGATCAGGAGCCGCGTCTTCGGCGTGATCAGCGAGAGCGTCTCCTCCGCCGAGAAGGCAAAACCGTTCTCCTCGCGGATCGGCACCGGAATCGGCGTCGCCCCGGTATATTCGATCATCGAGCGATAGATCGGGAAGCCGGGATCGGGATAGAGGATCTCGGCGCCGGGCTCGCCGAACATCAGGATCGCCATGAACATGGTGACCTTGCCGCCCGGCACGATCATCACCGCTTCCGGCGAGACCTCGACCTGGAAGCGCTTGTGCAGATCGGCCGCAACCGCCTCGCGCAGGGGCAGGATGCCATTGGCCGGCGTATAGCCGTGATGCCCATCGCGCAAAGCCTTCACCGCCGCCTCGACGATATGGTCGGGCGTCGGGAAATCGGGCTGACCGATGCCGAGATTGATGATGTCCTTGCCCTGGCGCTGCAATTCGGTCGCGCGCGCCAGCACGGCGAAGGCGTTCTCCTCGCCGATGCGGGCGAAGGACGGGACGACATGGAGCGTCATGACGGCGTTTCCTTAGAGCCGGAGCAGGATCAATGCGAAAAACCGGTTCCCACTTTTTCGCATCCTGCTCTTGGACAGATCGAGGTCGATGCGGCCCGCTCTCCTCGGGGCCTTGGCCTTGTCTTGGCCGCAAAGCCGCACGCGATGCAAGTGGCGCATGCGAGCCTCGGGATTGCGCCAGTCGCTGGCCCGCCCCCGTACGCCTGACACTTGTCACGCTGGGCCGCCGGGCCTTTCCTGCGCGTGCACGAGATCGAGCCTCCGGCATTGGCGAGCATTACTGCATGCTGTATGCAGCAATGCCCAATAGTATGATTATCTGCGTCCAGGCCTCTTGCCGCGCCGCGGATCATCGGCAAAGTTGCGTGTCTCAAATCGTTTTAAAGAGACCGGCAAGCGGCCATCAGCGCCGCGCCGCGCGAGAGGAAAATACGAGGATGGCCAAAGCACCTGCCGGCAAGAAGCCGGTCCGCAAGATCAAGCCCGAACAGCTGCGCTCGAAGGCCTGGTTCGACAATCCCGCCAATGCCGACATGACGGCGCTCTATATCGAGCGCACCATGAATTTCGGCTTGTCGCGCGACGAATTGCAGTCCGGCCGCCCGATTATCGGCATCGCCCAGACCGGCTCCGACATCGCGCCCTGCAACCGCCATCATATAGAGCTCGCCCATCGCGTTCGCGACGGCATCCGCGAGCGCGGCGGCGTGCCCTTCGAATTTCCGATCCACCCGATTCAGGAAACCTGCAAGCGTCCGACCGCAAGCCTCGACCGCAACCTGCAATATCTCAGCCTCGTCGAGATCCTCTACGGCTACCCGCTCGACGGCGTCGTGCTGACGACCGGCTGCGACAAGACCACACCAGCCCAGCTGATGGCGGCGGCGACCGTCGACATCCCGGCGATCGCCCTGCCCGGCGGCCCGATGCTGAACGGCA
This sequence comes from Allobosea sp. OK403, assembly GCF_900113835.1. Lineage (GTDB taxonomy): Bacteria > Pseudomonadota > Alphaproteobacteria > Rhizobiales > Beijerinckiaceae > Allobosea. Next base: position 127,196 of record NZ_FOQV01000004.1, read on the forward strand.
ATTTCCGCGGCGAGCGCACCGGCTCGGGCACGATCGTCTGGAAGGCACGCCAGATGATGGCGGCCGGCGAGATCGACTATAAGGGCTTCGTCGATCTGGTTGCCTCCTCGGCTCCCTCCGCCGGCCACTGCAACACCATGGGCACGGCGACAACGATGAACTCGATCGCCGAGGCCCTCGGCATGACGCTGCCCGGCGCGGCCGCGATCCCCGCGCCTTACCGCGACCGCTATGAGATGGCCTATCTCACCGGCCTTCGCATCGTCGACATGGTCTGGGAGAATTTGATCCCGTCCAAGATCATGACCCGCGAAGCCTTTGAGAACGCGATCGTGGTCAACTCGGCCATTGGCGGCTCGACCAACGCGCCGATCAGCGTCAACGCCATCGCCAAACATATCGGCGTCCCCCTCGACAACGAGGATTGGACGGCAGTCGGCTATGATATCCCGCTGCTGGTGAACCTGCAGCCGGCCGGCGAATATCTCGGCGAGGATTATTACCGCGCCGGCGGCGTGCCCGCCGTGGTCGCCGAACTCGTCGCCAAGGGCAAGATCAAGCCCGCCATCACCGCCAATGGCAAGACGCTGGCCGAAAATTGCGAGGGCTTCTTCGCCGAGGATCGTCGCGTCATCAAGGCCTATGACGAGCCGATGAAGGCCCAGTCCGGCTTCCTCAATCTGCGCGGCAATCTGTTCGATTCCGCCATCATGAAGACCAGCGTGATCACGCCGGAATTCCGCAAGCGCTATCTCGAGAACCCGAAGGACCCCAACGCCTTCGAGGGCAAGGCGATCGTCTTCGACGGGCCGGAGGATTACCACCACCGCATCGACGACCCGGCGCTCGCGATCGACGAGCACTCGATCCTGTTCATCCGCGGCGTCGGGCCGATCGGCTATCCCGGCGCGGCCGAGGTCGTGAACATGCGGCCGCCGGATTACCTGATCAAGAAGGGCGTCACCGCGCTCGCCTGCGTCGGCGACGGGCGGCAATCGGGCACCTCCGGCTCGCCCTCGATCCTGAACGCCTCGCCGGAAGCGGCGACCGGCGGCGGGCTTGCCTTGCTTAGGACCGGCGACAAGGTCCGCATCGACCTCAACAAGCGCAGCGCCGACATCCTGATCTCCGACAAGGAGCTCGAGGAACGCCGTGCCGCGTTGAAGGCTGCCGGCGGCTACAAATACCCCAAGAGCCAGACCCCCTGGCAGGAGATCCAGCGCAAGATTGTCGGCGAGCTTTCCGAGGGCATGGTGCTGAAGCCAGCGGTCAAGTACCAGAAGATCCACAAGAAGTTCGGCGTGCCGCGCGACAACCACTGACGCACGAGCACGTACCGAACGCTATCCTCGTCATTGCGAGCACCCGGGTCTTGCCTTCGGCAAGCCCGAGCACAGGCTCCGCGAAGCAATCCTGGAATCACGTACTCCCCTGGATTGCTTCGTCGGCTTCGCCTCCTCGCAATGACGGCGACAGGCGCAGGAGCGCGGAACCATGCAGCTCACTCTGCGCCAGATCGAGGTGTTCCGGGCGCTGATGCGCTGCCGCACCGTGGTCGGTGCCGCCCGGGAGCTGCGCATCGCCCAGCCGACTGTGACCAAGACGATCCGGCGCATCGAGGACGTTTGCGCGCTTGCCCTCTTCGACCGGCATGGCGGCCGGCTTGTGCCGACGGCGGAAGCGCATCGGCTGCTCGGCGAGGTCGATCTCGCCTTCGAGCAGATGGAAGGCGCGCTCGCCCGCGCATTGCGCATCACCCGCGCCGATGGCGGCTCGCTGCGCCTGGGTGCCTCGCCCAGCGTCGGGCGGCTCCTGGTCCCGCTCGCCACAGCCGATCTGCTGAAGGAGCATCCGGGGCTGAGCCTGCATGTCGATATCCTCTTCGTCAGCCAGGTGATGGACTATCTGCTCTCGGGCCAGGGCGAATGCGCCGTGACCCTGTTCCCGATCCTGCATGCCGGCATCCGCAGCGTGCCTGTCGCCAAGGCTCCGGTCATGGCGGTCGCCCCAAGGGACTGGCTACCGGCCGGCGACGGCCCGCTGGCACCGTCCTGCCTGATTGACCGGCCGATCATCGTGTTCGAGCCGCATTCCGTGCATGGTCTTGCAGTCGACGCCGTCTTGCGGGCGGGCGGCATCACGCCGACGCGCACCCATGTCGCGCGTTTCGCCGAAACCGCGATCGGCCTGGCGGAAGCCGGAATCGGCGTCGCAATCGTCGATGCATTCAGCGCGCTCGCAGCCGACCGGAACCGGGTCGCGGTCAGGCGGCTCGACCATCCCCCGCCCTACGACATCTATCTGCATCGGCCGATCGAGCGAGCGCGGAGCCAGCTGATGCAGCATTTCGAGATGGCTTTGCGGCAACAGGCGGCAGAACTCAGCGCGCAACCATAGCCTGAGGCTATAGCGCACTCCAGATTTCGCGCTTGCAGCAACTCGCCATCGCTGGCTTTCTCGCCGGGAGAGCGTTTTCGAGCGAACTGGACGCCGGTTCGCATGAAGAAAACGCGTTAACACAAAGAGCTAGAGCAATTGAACGATCCCATCAGATCGGAAATCGCTCTAGCAAAAAAACAGAACCTATCCGGGGGAGGATGATCATGACCGAACGCGACGGCGCTCATGGGGGCGACACGATCTCACGCCGCGCGGCCCTGACCGGCGCCCTGGCGATCCTGGCGAGCGCGACCGCGCGGCCCGCTTTGGCGCAGGCCTACCCCACGCGCGTGATGCAATTGATCGTGCCCTTCGCAGCCGGCGGTGGTGTCGATGTCGTGGTGCGCGTCGTGGCGGAAGCCGCCGGCGACATCCTCAAGCAGCGCCTCCTCATCGAGAATCGCGGCGGCGCCGGCACGGTGCTGGGCTCGCAGGCCGTCGCCAAGGCCGAGCCCGACGGCTACACGCTGCTCGCCGCGCCCACCACCATGGTGATCAACCCGGCGCTGCGCACCAGCCTGCCCTTCGACTGGAAGACCGATCTCGTCCCCGTGGCGATGATCGCAAAGCTGCCCTTCGTGGTGACCTCGGGCCTGAAACTGCCGGCCAGGACGATGAAGGAACTCGAGGCGCTGGGCAAAACGCGCGGCACGCCGATCACCTTCGGCTCGGGCGGCGCCAACACCGTGGCGCATCTCGCCGGCGAGGTCTTCGGACTCGTCTCCGGTGCTCCGGTCCTGCATGTCGCCTATCGCGGCGAGGCCCCGGCCCTGACCGATGCGATGAGCGGCAATATCGACGTGATGTTCTCGACGCTGGCTGGCGCCTCCGCTCATGTGAAGGCCGGCACCTTGCGGGCGCTCGGCGTCACCACGGCCAAGCGGACAAGCCTGCTGCCCGATGTCCCGACCGTCGCCGAGCAGGGCTATGCCGGTTACGACCTCTCCGCCTGGGTCGCGCTGGTCGCGCCGAAGAACACGCCGCCCGCCGTGGTCGCGACCCTCAACGCGGCGGTGAACGGCGCCCTTGCCAAGCCGGAGATCGCCGCCCGGCTGATCGAGATCGGCGCGGAACCTGCGCCCGACACCACCGAGGCGCTCGCAAGCTTCATGGCTAGGGATGCGCAGACCTGGGCCGGCGTGATCAAGGCGGCCGGTATCAAGGGCGAGTAGAGCGTTTTTGAGCGAAGTCGATACCGGTTCGCGCGAAGAAAACGCGTTAAAACAAAGGCCTAGAGCGATTTCGACAGGGATAGGGGCATGCTAGCGCTTCGAAAACTCGTGCCCGAACCGGGGATTGCCCTGTGCGATGTTCCCGAACCGGCCGCGCTTGGGCCTGACGAAATCGTCGTCGCGGTTGCGGCGGCAGGCATCTGCGGCACCGACCTTCACATCGCCGACTGGACCGCCGGCTATGCCGCAATGGCGCAGGCGATGCCGGTGACGATGGGCCATGAATTCGCCGGCAAGGTGGCCCGACTGGGCGAGGCTGTCTCGAATCTGCGCCTCGGCGATCGGGTCGTCATCCGGCCCTCCGTCGTCTGCGGCCAATGCGAGCGCTGCCGCAACGGACGGGCGGAGGATTGCGTCACGCGGCGCGGCATCGGCATCATGCGCGACGGCGGTTTCGCCGCTCTCGCCTGCGTGCCTGCCGAGAACTGCGTGCCAGTGCCCGAGACACTCTCCGACGCGCTCGCCGCCTTGACCGAGCCGATGACCGTCTCGGCCGAGGCTGTCGATACCGCCGGAGTGAGGCCAGGCGACAGCGTGCTCATCATCGGCCCCGGCACGATCGGCCAAGGCATCGCGCTCTTCGCCGAGGCGGCCGGCGCCAGCCGCATCGTCATCGCCGGACATGACGACGCCGCGCGCCTGGCGACCCTGCGCGAAATGGGCTTTAGCGATACGCTCGACACGGTCGGCACCTCGCTGCGCAAAGGCCTGGAACGGGCCGGCTTGCCATTGTCCTATGACCGGATCATCGAGGCCGCCGGCGTGCCGACGCTTGTCGGCGAGGCGCTCGACCTGCTCGCTCTGCGCGGGGTGCTGACGATCTGCGGCATCCATGCCAACCCGGCCACTGTGGATCTGACGACCCTGGTCAGGCGCCACCAGCAGATCCGCGGCTCCTATCGCGCGCCCCTGGCGACATGGCCGCGCGTGCTCGGGTACCTCGCCGCGCATAGTGCGCGCATCTCCCACATGATCACGGAAGAGGTCGCGCTGGCGGAGGCGCCGGCTGCCTTCGCGCGCGCCAAGAACCGATCCGCCTCCAAGATCATGCTGCGGCCATGACCACGAACGGGCCTGGCATGGGCTGGCGCGGAGCCGGCTTCCTCGTCATCGCCAACTCGGTCGAGCCGGCGGCGCTCGCAGAGTACGAAGCCTGGCACAGCTTCGAGCATGTGCCGGAGCGCTTGACCATGCCCGGCTTCCTTGGCGGCCGGCGCTTCGTGCGCGGACGCGGACAGGAGCGCCGCTTCCTGACGCTCTACGATCTCGACAGTCCCGACGCGCTGGAAACCCCCGAATATCGCCATCTGCTGGCGAACCCGACGCCGGCCTCGCGCCTCATGCGCCCGCTGATGGGCGATTTCCGGCGCTTCGTCTATCGCGAGCGCGCCCACTTCGGCACCGGCTGCGGCAGCCATCTCGGCTTTCTGCGCTGGGCCGCGCCGGAGGACGGCATTCAGGACGATATCGCGGCCCTGTCCGCCCTGATCGGACAAAGTGGCATCGCCGCGCTGCGCATCGGAGGCTCGCAGGAGACCGCGCCTCACCCCGCCTTCGCACCCGATCCGGCCGCCTCGGTCAGGCACGCCGCGGCGATAATGAGCGGAACCGATGGCGCCAAGCTGACGACAGCTCTCAAATCGATCGCGAACCGCCTGAGCGGACCGGTGCTCGAACGCAGCGTCTATAATCTGATCCTCGCCTATTGAAGCTCATGCCTGAGGCGCATTCGGGGCGAGCGCTTGCGCATGAAAGGAAGGGCTGACAAGAGCGCTCTTGCCGGACAGTATGGCCCCCCGAAGAACAAGCCGATTTGAAACGATTTAAAATGGCCTACTCCCCTCAGGTCGACGCCTTTCGCAAGCTGCACGAGGCCGGTTGCTTCGTGATGCCCAACCCATGGGATCTCGGCTCGGCACGCTGGCTGCGTGGCCAGGACTTCAAGGCGCTGGCGACGACGAGCGCGGGCTTCGCCTTCACGCAAGGCCGCGCCGACCAGGACGTGCCGCGCGACATGATGCTCGCCCATATCGGCGAGATGGTGAAGGCGGTGCCGGATTTGCCGGTCAATGCCGATTTCGAGAACGGCTATGCCGATACGCCCGACGGCGTCGCGGCCAACACCAAGCTCTGCATCGCGACCGGAGTAGCCGGCCTCTCGATCGAGGATGCGACCGGCCGGCCGGATGAACCGCTCTACCCGTTCGAGCTGGCGGTCGAGCGCATCAAGGCGGCGCGGCGCGCCGTCGACGAGACCGGCTCCGGGGTCGTGCTGACGGCGCGGGCCGAATGCTTCCTCACCGGCCACCCCGATGCGCTGAACGAAGCGGCGCGGCGCATCGCAGCCTATGCCGAGGCCGGCGCCGACGTGCTCTATGCGCCCGGCCCGAAGACGAAGGAACAGATTGCGACGATCGTCGCGGCTGCCGGTGGCAAGCCGGTCAACCAGTTGATCTATGGTGATTTCGGCCTCACCGTGCCGGAGATCGCCGCACTCGGCATCCGCCGCATCTCGATCGGCGGAGCTCTGGCGCGCGCAGCCTGGGCCGCCTTTATCGAGGCGACCCGTCTGATCCGCGACGAGGGCAGCTTCAAGGGATTTGCCGGCAACGGCCCCTCCGCGCCGCTGAACCCGTTCTTCACCGCCGATCTGAAGGCGCGCGACCTGAAGGCGCATTCGTGAGCGGCACGCTGTTGATCGCACCGGCCTGGCTCGGCCTGAGCGGCCTTTGGACGCTCGACGTCAAGGGCAAGCGCAAACCGGTCGATGCCGAGGATATCGGCCTGTCCGAGGACCTTGCGGACAGGCTGGAGGCCTGGATGGATGCCTTCGATGCCATCTACGAAGAGGACAACGAAGCCCGCTCGCGCTTTCCCGACGCCGTCGAACAATTGGCCTGGGAGGCCGCGGGCATAGCCCTAGCCGAGGCGATCCGCGCGGAACTCGGCGCGGGCTGGACGGTGACGACGGATTTGAACGGCTGGCGGGAGACGACCCAACCATGACGACGCCGCTCGACTGGAAGGCCCCACCCTTCCCGCCCGCCAAGGTACTCGAAGGCCAGTATTGCCGACTGGAGCCGATCGATTCCGCCCGCCATCTCGACGACATCTGGGCGGTGAACCAGGGCCACGACCACATCTGGGACTGGATGCCGGCCCATCCGCCGCAATCGCGCGAGAGCTATCGCGAATTGCTCGAGATGATGGCGAGCAAGGCCGGCATCGTGCCCTTCGCGGTCATCGACAAGGCGGACGGCAAGGCCAAGGGCCATCTCTGGTTGATGGAGATTCGTCCCGAGCACGGCGTCTTCGAAGTCGGCTACATCACCTATTCGCCGGTCTTGCAGAAGACGCGCGTCGCCACCGAGGCGATTTATCTCTGCGGCGAATACGGCTTCTCGCTCGGCTATCGCCGCTTCGAATGGAAGTGCAACAATCTGAACGAGCCCTCCAAGCGCGCCGCCTTGCGCTTCGGCTTCCACTATGAGGGGCTGTTCCGCCAGCACATGGTGGTCAAGGGCAGGAATCGTGACACCGCCTGGTTCTCGATCCTCGACAGCGAATGGCCGGCCCGCGCGCAAGGCTTCCGGCGCTGGCTCGCGCCGGAGAATTTCGACGCGAACGGCGCGCAGAAGCTCTCCCTTGCCGCCTTCAATCAGCCGATGGCGCTCGCCGGCACAGTCCCGCTGCGCCGAGCCACCACGAACGATATTCCGGCAATCCTGGCGCTGAAGAACGCAGCCTACACGCCCAATGAAAGCATTATCGGCGTGCCTTCGCTGCCGCGCATCGCCGATTACGCCCAGGTCGTCGCCGAACACGAAGTCTGGCTGACTGATGGCGCAAGCGGGCTCGAGGCTGCGCTCGTGCTTGAGATCGAGGACGGCAAGTTCACGCTCTGGAGCATCGCGGTCGCGCCCGAAGCGGCCGGGCGCAAGCTTGGCCGCGCCTTGATGGACTTTGCCGATGAACGCGCCCGGGCGCTGCAATTCGACGCGGTCCATCTCTACACCCACGCCAAGCTGATCCAGCGCATCAGCTGGTATGAGCGGCTCGGCTACGTGATCACCCATCATCAGGAGTTGGCCGACCGGCGGCTCACTCACATGCGCAAGCAACTGCAAAAAGCCGGCTGAACAGGGACGAAATACCATGGCAGGACGTTTGAAGGGCAAGGTCGCGGTCGTCACCGCGGCGGGACAGGGCATCGGCCGCGCGATCGCCGAAGCCTTCGTCGCCGAGGGCGCTACGGTTTATGCGACCGACAAGGATGTCGCCTTGCTGGAGGGCATTCCGAAGGCGAAGAAGCGCAAGCTCGACGTGCTCTCGACCAAGGCGGTCGAGGCCTTCGCCGAGAAGATCGGCACCATCGACATCCTCGTCAACGCGGCCGGCTTCGTGCATCACGGCACGATCCTGGAATGCGACGACAAGGCCTGGGAGTTCTCCTTCGACCTCAACGTCAAGTCGATGCACCGCACGATCAAGGCCTTCGTTCCCGGCATGCTCGCCGCCGGCAAGGGCTCGATCGTCAACATCGCCTCGGGCGCCGGCTCAGTGCGCGGCATCCCGAACCGCTATGTCTATGGTGCGACCAAGGCAGCCGTGATCGGCCTGACCAAGGCGGTGGCGGCCGACTATATCAAGAAGGGCATTCGCTCGAACGCGATCTGCCCGGGCACCATCCAGTCGCCCTCGCTCGATCACCGCATCAAGGATCTGGCTGCGCTGACCAAGACCAGCGAGGCCGCAGCCCGCCAGGCCTTCATCGATCGCCAGCCTATGGGCCGGCTCGGCACGGCCGAGGAGATCGCCTGGCTTGCGGTCTATCTCGCTTCCGACGAGGCGAGCTACACCACGGGTCAGATCCATCTCGCCGATGGCGGCTTCGCGCTCTGAGGCACAGAATGCGGGCGCAGGCTGTCAGGCCTGCGCCCCCAAAATCGGGCAACTGCGATCAACGCAGGCCATCCGCAGAGGAAGTCTCGAGGGGAAGCCATGCATGTCCTCGTTACCGGTGCGGCCGGCATGGTCGGCCGCAAGCTCACCGAACGCCTCGCGCGCGAGGGGCAGGTCGCCGGGCGCAGCATCAGTCGGCTGACGCTGACCGATGTCGTCCCGCCTTCTCTGTCTCCCGCCCTGCCTCCCGAACTCGCTGGCCGCGTCGAGGCGCGCACTGAAGATTTCGCCGATCCCGCCACCGCCGCGGCATTGATCGCGCCGCGACCGGATCTGATCTTCCATCTCGCGGCGATCATCTCGGGCGAAGCGGAGCGCGATTTCGACAAGGGCTACCGCGTCAATCTCGACGGCACCCGCGCACTCCTCGAAGCCATTCGCCATGAAGGCGGCAGGGCCTATGTGCCGAAACTCGTCTTCACCACGTCGAGCGGCGTCTTCGGCGCGCCCTATCCAACTGCGATTCCTGACGAATTCCACGTCACGCCGCTGACGAGCTACGGTACGCAGAAGGCGATCGGCGAATTGCTGCTGGCCGATTACGCGCGTCGAGGCTTCCTCGACGGCGTCGGTATCCGCTTCCCCTCCATCGTCGTGCGACCAGGCAAGCCCAATGCTTCGGCGGGCGGCTTCTTCTCCGGCATCATTCGCGAGCCATTGCAGGGCGTGGAGGCCCTGCTTCCGGTCGCCGACGACACCCTCTTCACCCATGCCAGCCCGCGCTCGGCGGTCGGCTTCCTCATCCATGCAGCCGGGCTCACACGCGAGGCACTGGGACCGCGGATCAACCTGTCGATGCCCGGCGTCTGCGTCACCGTTGGAGAGCAGATCGAAGCACTGCGCCGCGTCGCGGGCGACAAGGCGGTAAAGCTGATCCGCCGCGCGCCCGACAAGACAGTGACCGATATCGTCGCCGGCTGGCCGGCCCGTTTCGATACGGCCCGTGCGACGGCGCTAGGTTTCCGGGCCGAACGCGATTTTGACGAGATCATCCGCGTTCATATCGAGGATGACCTCGGCGGCCGCCTGCCCAACTGAATCCATTCACCACCAGAGGAACCCCAATGCATATTCTCGTTCTCGGCGGCGCCGGCATGGTCGGCCGCAAATTCATCGAACGCCTGGCCCATAGCGGTGAGCTCGGCGGCAAGCCGATCGACAAGGTCACGGCGCAGGACGTCGTCGCCGCGACTGCGCCTGCGGCCTGCCCCTTCATCTTCGACGCTGTGGTCTCCGACCTCGCCAATGAGGGCGAGGCCGAAGGGTTGATCGCCTCGCGCCCGGAGCTGATCGTGCATCTCGCCGCCGTCGTCTCCGGCGAGGCCGAGGCCGATTTCGACAAGGGTTACCGCATCAATCTCGACGGCACGCGCCATCTCTTCGAGGCGATCCGCAAGGCCGGCGACGGCTACAAGCCGCGCCTGGTCTTCACCTCCTCGGTCGCCGTGTTCGGCGCGCCCTTCCACGACAAGATCGAAGACGAGTTCTTCACCACGCCCCTGACGAGCTACGGTACGCAGAAGGCGATCTGCGAATTGCTGCTTTCCGACTATAGCCGCCGCGGCTTCTTCGACGGTGTCGGCATCCGCTTCCCGACGATCTGCGTCAGGCCGGGCTCGCCCAATAAGGCGGCTTCGGGCTTCTTCTCCAACATCCTCCGCGAACCGCTCAACGGCATCGACGCCGTGCTGCCGGTCTCCGACCAGGTGCGCCATTGGCACGCCTCGCCGCGCTCGGCTGTCGGCTTCCTGGTTCACGCCGCGACGATGGATACAAGCGCGATCGGCCCGCGCCGCAACCTGACCATGCCCGGTTATTCCTGCACCGTCGCCGAACAGATCGAGGCACTGCGCAAGGTCGCGGGTGACAATGTCGTGGCACGCATCAGGCGCGTGCCCGATCCGGTGATCGACGGCATCGTCGCCGGCTGGCCGCGCAATTTCGATCCGCAGCGTGCGACCGCGCTCGGCTTCACCGCCGAATCGAGCTTCGAGGAGATCATCCGCATCCATATCGAGGACGAACTGGGCGGAAACTTCGTGAGATAGCACCTCTGCGTCATTGCGAGCGTAGCGAAGCAATCCAGTGGCGTAGAGCGCTGCATTTCCCTGGATTGCTTCGTCGCTATGCTCCTCGCAATGACGATGTGGCGGTGCCATGCGTCTTCCTTCGTTGAGGCTTGGAGGCAATGCGCGAGCCGAGCGTCTACATCATGGCGAGCCGGCGCAATGGCACGCTCTATGTCGGCGTCACGAGCCAGCTCGGCGAACGCGCCTGGCAGCATCGGACCGGAGTCGTGCCGGGCTTCACCAGGCGCTACGGCTGCAAATTGCTCGTCTGGTATGAACGCTACGAGCGGATGGATGAAGCAATCGCTCGGGAAAAGCAGATCAAGGCCGGTTCCCGTGCAAGGAAACTGGCCTTGATAGAGGCAATAAATCCCACTTGGCGAGATTTGTACGACGAGCTTGCCTAAGCCTTCCCGTCATTGCGAGGAGCATAGCGACGAAGCAATCCAGGGGGTAGCGCTCTACGATACTGGATTGCTTCGCTTCGCTCGCAATGACGGTAGCCCGCCATAGACGCGGGGCCGCAAGGCCCTGCCCGAGAATGGCAGATCATGCCGGGCAGGGCTCGCCGGATGCCGCCTCGACCTCGGGCAAGAGGTCGGGCGCATGCGCCCAGCCGCTCGAACCCCAGCTCTTCAGCGCCGACCAGGTCGAACGGTCGAGCCGGAACTGCTCGCAGGGGAAGAGCCCGCCGCGCGCCGGCAGCGACTTGAGGAAAGAGCCCTCCTGCCGGAAGCCAGACTTCTCCAGCACGCGGCGCGACGCCGGGTTGATGACGCGCGTGTCGGCATCGATCGCCGGCACGTCGACAAGCGTGAACAGCGTGTCGATCAGCGCCTGCACAGCCTCCGTCGCAAAGCCCTTGCCCCAATGCGGGGTGCCGAGCCAGTAGCCGATGAAGGGGATGCCCGTCGCCTGCTTATGCGCGCCGATCATGCCGATCAGCTCGTTGGGCTTGGCGCGCGGTGTGATCGCCAGCACGAGATGCTCACCCAGCGCATTGCCCTTGCGCATCGCGAAAATGAAAGGCTCGACCGCATCGACCGGGTAGGGATGCGGAATCGCGGCCGTCATCTCGGCCACGGCTTTCTCCCCCGCGAGACGCAGGATGGCGGACGCATCGGCCATGCGGGTCCAGCGCAGCCAGAGACGGCGGGTCTCGAGCCGGAAGACATCGTCGCGGGTCAATTCGGGGAACATCGGTCTCTCCGTCGGCGCAAACGAAAAAAGGAGCTGGGATTTTGTCCCACCTCCCCTTTTCCTTGACCTTCGGGAAACCCGCTTAGGGTTTAGACCCTTGATCCGATCCGGTTCGGTGGAACCGGCGGATCGAGGAAATTCCCTATCCGCCGTTTATTCTGCGGCCTGTTGGGCCGGGACTACGTTCACGAAAGCTCGGCCGAGCTTCGTAATGAATCGGACGCGGCCGGACGTGAGCGCGAACAAGGTATGATCCTTGCCCATGCCGACATTCACGCCCGCGTGCCATTTGGTTCCGCGCTGGCGGATGATGATGTTGCCGGGAACGACCGCCTGGTCGCCGAAGCGCTTCACGCCGAGGCGTTTGCTTTCGGAGTCGCGACCGTTGCGGGACGAACCGCCTGCCTTTTTGTGAGCCATAACGCCCTACCTCAAAAACTCTGTAGCCTGCTTAACCCGAATCGGCGGCAAAAGCCACCGGGTTCGGAGATGAAACTGCGGGGATGCCTGACAGGAGCTGTCAGTAATCCTCGCCGGACGCCAGTTCGGCCTGATCCGCCTTGGCCCGCGGGGGCTTGCCGGCCAGGAGTTCCTTGGCCTGCTCGACCCATTCTTCGCGGGTGGCGCGGCCGCGGAGCTTCAGCTCCTCGTCCCACTTGGCGACATCGGCCTCGCTCCAGGCGGCGATGTCGTTCCAGGAGGTGATGCCGGCAGCGCGCAGCTTCTTCTCGATGGTCGGGCCGACGCCCGAGATCAGCGAGAGGTTCGAAGCGTCGAGGCCCTCGGCCTTGGCAGCGCTCTTGGCGGCCTTCGGCTCGGCCTTGCCCTTGGTCGCGGGCGAAGCAGCCTTCAAAGCCACGGCGGAAGCATCGCCCTTCTTCATCTCCGGCTTCTTGCCGCCGGTGAGAATGTCGGTGATGCGCACGATCGTCAGCTCGGCACGGAAGCCGCGCTTGCGCTTCGAGTTCTGGCGGCGGCGCTTCTTGAAGGCGATGACCTTCTCGCCGCGCGCCTGCTTGACGATCTCGCCGGCGACGGTGATGTCGCCGAGGAAGGGCGCGCCGACGGTCGACTTCTCGCCATCGGTCAGCATCAACACCTCGCCGAAGGCGACGGTGTCGCCAGGCTCTCCAACGAGCTTGGCGATGGTGATTTCATCGTTCGCGGCGACGCGGAACTGCTTGCCGCCGGTTTTGATGACTGCGAACATCATTGTTCTCCATGTTCAGCCCTGCCCTGTCATGGCCCCCGGAGGAGGCGCACGCGGGACAGCTTTTTGGCAGTCGGTTGCGTGGTTTGGTTTGCTCTGTCGGGTGCGGCACGCGAAACGCGAAACCAGAACGCCAAAAGAGATCGGGCGCGGGTTTCCCCACGCCGGACGAGGCTCGATAGTCCTTGGACTAGGCGAGGTCAAGCAAAAGCATGCCGAGCTTGCCGATTTATGACGTTGCCAAGGCTTGTCTCCGCCCGATGTGGCGTGTAGTAACCAGCCCGCTTCGACGAAGTGCGACCGCGGACAGGTGGCAGAGTGGTCGAATGCACCGCACTCGAAATGCGGCATACCCGCAAGGGTATCGGGGGTTCAAATCCCTCCCTGTCCGCCACTTATTTGATCTCACACCAGTTCGCTTCGCTCACGGCCCCGATGGGGCGGCCTCTCTCGGTCAGTGAAGCTGCACCGCCGCGGGAGACCCGCGACGGCGCCTGATGCAATCGTGCACGGAACGCTGCTATCGGCCCAAGACCATCAGCTTAGAAGACCCTCAGCTTGGGTTGACCTGCCGAAATTGTATCTTGCCTACCGGTAGAACGACCGGCAGCCCTTCGCTGACCAGAATGCGCTCTTTCCTGCCGTCCGGCAGGACACGCAAAACGCCGTCGGACTCATCGAGGAAATAGGCCGGAATGCCCGCTTCGCGCGCTTTCTCGACCGATTTGCACCGGAACTCCCTCAGTCTCTCGTGGAGCATCATATCCCTCCGCCAAGTGACCCCTTTGGATGAGAGATAGTCCGCTGCTCGGCTTCTGCAAGCGGCGCGCTCGGTCTTATCGAACAACCTGGCCCCGCGCCCGCCCGCCAGTCGGCATACGACATGAGCATCCGGTTCCGACAGGCGCTGGGCTCGCCAGAACGCAAACCCTTCGCTCGCTCTGGCAGCGACGACCGAGCCGCGGAGCTTGGTTTGTCTCGGCGCCGAAATACCCCAGCGATTGCGGGCGCCCATAGGGGCCGATGTCGCGGCGGCCGTAATCGATCGGCGGCCCCGCACCGGGAATGCCGCCTCCATCCGAGTGCAATCGGAGATCGGGCACATTATCGGTGATCGAGGGCGGACCGAGACCGCGCCGAGGACCATCGGGCGTGAGCGGGCCATTGCCTGGCGTCCCGACAAGCTGCGCAGTCGCTGGAAGCGCGGCGAGCAGCGCCATCGTCAGCGACAGCACCAGTGCAGGCCTCAGCCTCATTGTGCCTCGCTCCGCCCAGCTATTGTTGTCCTCATGCCGCGCCTCCCGTTTTTCATCCGTCGCCAGAGCCTTCAGCGGTTCCGCCGCCCGGCCTTGCGCTTCCGTTTCGATGGTCATCGCACCGCGCTTCAGGTGGCCGAAGGCGCAACGCATCAGCAAGGTGCTTGATCCGGCGCTCACGCGCTTTTCATCGCAGCGCCGCCTTTCAGCCACCGGCCGGGGCTCGGCGAGGTTGACCCGGCGGCGATTTCCGCGAGCAATGGGCGCCTTGCCCGAATCTGAGCCGGACCATCTCCCATGACCTTGCACCAGCCCGCCACCTCTCCCGCGATCGACCCCGTGAAGCTCGACAAGCTCGCCGAAGTCGCCATCCGGGTCGGGCTCAATCTGCAGCCTGGCCAGGATCTGTTCCTGACGGCGCCGATCGCCGCGCTGCCGCTGGTGCGCCGCATCGCCGAGCATGCCTACAAGGCCGGCGCCGGCCTCGTGACGCCGATCTTCTCGGATGAGGAGATCACGCTGGCGCGCTACCGCTTCGCGCCCGATGAGAGCTTCGACCGTGCCGCCGGCTGGCTCCATGAGGGCGTGGCAAAAGCCTTCGCCAACAATACGGCGCGGCTCGCCGTCGTCGGCGACAATCCGATGCTGCTCTCGGGCGAGGACGCAGCCAAGGTCTCGCGCGCCAGCAAGGCCAACTCCATCGCCTATCGCCCGGCCCTGGAGAAGATCACCGGCTTCGACATCAACTGGAACATCCTCGCCTATCCCAGCGCCTCCTGGGCCAGGCAGGTCTTTCCCGATGATGCTGAGGAGATCGCTGTCGCCAAGCTCGCCGACGCCATCTTCGCGGCCTCGCGGGTCGATCTCGACGATCCGATCGCGGCATGGACTGCCCATAACGCCGCGCTGCGCAGCCGCAGGGAATGGCTCAACGGGCAGCGCTTCCAGGCGCTTCGCTTCCGCGGGCCCGGCACGGATCTGACGGTTGGGCTGGCCGACGGCCATGAATGGCAGGGCGGCTCCTCCACCGCCAAGAACGGCGTCACCTGCAACGCCAATATCCCCACCGAAGAGGTCTTCACCACGCCTCATGCCCGGCGCGTCCAGGGTCATGTCTCCAGCACCAAGCCGCTCTCCTATCAGGGCACGCTGATCGACAATATCGCGGTGCGCTTCGAGGAAGGCCGCATCGTCGAGGCCAAGGCCACGCGCGGCGAGGAGGTCCTGAACAAGGTGCTCGATACCGATGACGGCTCGCGCCGCCTCGGCGAGGTCGCCCTGGTGCCGCATTCCTCGCCGATCTCGAAAAGCGGGCTGCTGTTCTTCAACACGCTCTTCGACGAGAACGCCGCCTGCCATATCGCGCTCGGCCAGTGCTATTCGAAATGCTTCATCGACGGCGCGAAGCTGACACCGGAGCAGATCGCCGAGCAGGGCGGCAATAAGAGCTTCATTCATATCGACTGGATGATTGGCTCGGACCAGATCGACATCGACGGCCTCAGCGCCGACGGCAGCGCGGTGCCGGTCTTCAGACGAGGCGAATGGGCGTAAGCCGCCCCGACCTGTTCGGAGACTGTTTGGACACGTCCTGAGCCCTCATCTTGAGGGCTTCCGATCGCTTGAATCCCCCGCGCCGTCATTCCGGACAAGCCGCGTTAGCGGCGCAGATCCGGAATCCATCGTAGGGCGTCATTCTCGGGCTTGCCCCGAGAATCTCACGACCAGCTGGCTGAAATCAGAGATGGTCGGGTCAAGCCCGACCATGACGCGCGCCGTCATCCCGGATCGAAGCGGAGTTTCCAAACAGCGCTCAGCGCATCTGCAGCGGGTCGACCGAGATGGCGCGCTTCAGCGCCCTCAATCCGAAGGTCGTCCGCGTCTGCCTAATGCCGGGCAGGCGATAAAGCGTTTCGCGCAGGAAGCGCTCGTAATGGTCGGTGCCGCTGACCACGACCTTGACCAGAAAATCATAGTCGCCGGTGACGAGATAGGCCTCGATGACCTCGGGCGTCCGCGCCAGCGCCTCGCCGAACAGGTCGAGCACCTTGTCGTCATGCTTGTCGAGCGTCACCTCGACGAAGACGGTGTTGCTGAGCCCGAGCGCGCCGTGGTTGAGCACCGCGACATAGTTCTCGATGACGCCGCTCTCCTCGAGCCGCTTGACCCGCGTCCAGCAGGGCGAGGGCGAAAGCCCGACCTTCTCGGCCAGCGCCTGCGTGGTCAGGCGCCCATCGGCCCGCAGCGCCGACAGGATCCGCCTGTCGATGGCGTCGAGATCGTCAGGACGTTTGGGTTTCGCAGCCATCGGGAATCCATTCTGTCAGAATCGCAATTTACAGAAGATCATTCCGCTAGAATGCCATAACACAGGTATTTACGGGAGGTTTCTTTTCCTGGGACGGGCTAGCCTTTTGTCCAAGGGAGAGAGCGGTGACGAAGCGCACGCAGAGGCGGATCGTGATCAAGGAACCGGCCGGCAGCGCTGCCGAAGCCGCGTTTTGCGCTGTCGTCTCATCCGTTCAGCCCATCCCGCTCGCCATGCCCGCGCCACGCCGCCGCGTCGCGCCGGTCGCCGTGGACATCGGCCGTGAGCGGGCGTTTGATCTGACCCGAGACCGGCGGCGAGGCTTGGTGCCCGCCCCTGCAGGAGTGCGACCATGAGTTCGCAAACGCCCAGTTCGCAGGCACCCTTGCATTTCCATGTGCCCGAGCCGGCGAGCCGACCCGGCGGCAAGCCCGATTTCTCCAATGTCGTGATTCCGGAGGCAGGTTCGGTGCGCCGCCCGCCGGTCGATGTCGACCCCAAGGAGATCCGCGACCTCGCCTATTCGATCATCCGCGTGCTCGATCGCGAGGGCCAGGCTGTCGGTCCCTGGGTTCCGGAGCTCGGCCATGACGAGTTGATCCGCGGCCTGCGCCATATGATGACGCTGCGCAGCTTCGACGCCCGCATGCAGATGGCCCAGCGCCAGGGCAAGACCTCCTTCTACATGCAGCACACCGGCGAGGAGGCCGTGAGCTGCGCCTTCCGCATCGCGCTCTCGCCCGGCGACATGAACTTCCCGACCTATCGCCAGGCTGGGCTGCTGATCGCCCACGACTACCCGCTCGTCGACATGATGTGCCAGATCTACTCGAATGAGCGCGACCCGCTGAAGGGCCGGCAATTGCCGGTGATGTATTCATCAAAAGAGCACGGCTTCTTCTCGATCTCGGGCAACCTCACCACCCAGTTCGTCCAGGCCGTCGGCTGGGCCATGGCCTCGGCCATCAAGGGCGACACCAGGATCGCGGCCGCCTGGGTCGGAGACGGTTCGACGGCGGAATCCGACTTCCACGCCGCGCTCGTCTTCGCCTCGACCTACAAGGCGCCCATCGTCCTCAACGTCGTCAACAACCAGTGGGCGATCTCGACCTTCCAGGGCATCGCGCGCGGTGGCTCCGGCACCTTCGCGGCGCGCGGCCTCGGCTTCGGCATCCCGGCGCTGCGGGTCGACGGCAATGACTACCTCGCGGTCTACGCCGTCGCGCAATGGGCGATCGAACGGGCGCGGCGCAATCTCGGACCGACGCTGATCGAATACGTGACCTATCGCGCCGGCGCGCATTCAACCTCTGACGACCCGTCCGCTTACAGGCCGAAGCATGAATCGGATGGCTGGCCGCTGGGCGATCCGCTGATCCGCTTGAAGAACCACCTCATCGCAGCGGGGGCCTGGTCGGAGGAGCGCCACAAGCAGACCGAGGCCGAGATCCTGGAAACCGTCATCGCCGCGCAGAAGGAGGCCGAGA
The DNA here is from genome assembly GCF_900113835.1 of Allobosea sp. OK403. GTDB lineage: Bacteria > Pseudomonadota > Alphaproteobacteria > Rhizobiales > Beijerinckiaceae > Allobosea. The sequence goes on from NZ_FOQV01000004.1 coordinate 145,359, forward strand.
GCTTCGGCACCTTGCATTCCGGCTCGAAACCCTCGGCCCGCGACATGTTCGAGGATGTCTACGCCGAATTGCCGCCGCATCTGCGCCGGCAGCGCCAGCAGATCGGGGTGTGAGATGGTTGCTTCGCGTCGTCTCCCTCGCCGTCATGCTCGCCCTTGTGGCGAGCATCCACGTCTTGAACGCCACATTCGCCTAGGGAAGACGTGGATGGTCGGCACAAGGCCGACCATGACGAAATGCTCCCGCCGCCTCACCGACGGAGGTCTCGTCTAATGGCCCGGATGACGATGATCGAGGCGATCCGCTCAGGCCTGGATGTTTCGATGGGGCGCGACGAGAATGTCGTGGTCTATGGCGAGGATGTCGGCTTCTTCGGCGGCGTCTTCCGCTGCACCCATGGGCTACAGCAGAAATACGGCGTCAATCGCTGTTTTGACGCGCCGATCAGCGAGGCCGGCATCGTCGGCACCGCCATCGGCATGGCGGCCTATGGGCTGCGCCCCTGCGTCGAGATCCAGTTCGCCGACTACATGTATCCGGCCTATGACCAGATCGTCTCGGAAGCGGCGCGGCTGCGCTACCGCTCGGCCGGCGATTTTACCTGCCCGTTGGTCATCCGCATGCCGACCGGCGGCGGCATCTTCGGCGGGCAGACCCACAGCCAGAGCCCCGAAGCGCTCTTCACCCATGTCTCGGGCCTGAAGACCGTGGTGCCGTCCAACCCCTATGACGCCAAGGGCCTGCTGATCGCGGCGATCGAGGATCCGGATCCCGTGATCTTCCTCGAGCCGAAGCGGCTCTATAACGGCCCCTTCGACGGCCATCACGACCGGCCGGTAACGCCCTGGTCGAAGCATGATCTGGGCGAGGTGCCCGACGGGCATTTCGCCCTGCCGCTCGGCAAGGCCGCGATCCGCCGCGAGGGCGCAGCCGTCACCATCGTGACCTATGGCACCATGGTCCATGTCGCGCTCGCCGCCGTCGAGGAGAGCGGCATCGATGCAGAGGTGATCGACCTGCGCACGCTGCTGCCGCTCGACCTCGACGCGATCCTGGCCTCGGTCCAGAAGACCGGCCGCTGCATCGTGCTGCATGAGGCGACGCTGACATCGGGATTTGGCGCGGAGCTGACCGCGCTGGTTCAGGAGCACTGCTTCTACCATCTCGAAGCGCCGATCATGCGCGTCACCGGCTGGGATACGCCCTATCCGCACGCCCAGGAATGGGACTACTTCCCCGGCCCGGCCCGCGTCGGGGCGGCCCTTCGCCAGATCATGGAGAGCCGCTGATGGCCGAGCGCATCATCAAGCTGCCCGATGTCGGCGAGGGCATCGCCGAAGCGGAACTGGTCGAATGGCACGTCAAAATCGGCGACATCATCCGCGAGGACGACCTGCTCGCCGCCGTGATGACCGACAAGGCAACGGTGGAGATCCCCTCCCCCGTCGACGGGGAGGTCACCTGGATCGGCGCCGAAATCGGCGACACCGTCGCAATCGGCTCGGCCCTGGTGAAGCTCAAGGTCGCGGGCGCAGCCGGGGCGGAGGAGCCAGCGGCCGAGCCCGAAGCGCCCAAGGAAGCACCCAAGCCCGCCTCAAAGCCAGTCGCAGCGGCCGAAGCCCCGGCTGCGAAAGCCGAAGCGCCTAAAACCGAAGCACAAAAACCCGCACCAACCGTCGAGCCGCCCAAGGCGATGACGGTGCCAAAGCCGACGCGCGGCGTGGTCCAGGCGACCGCTCAAGACCCCGCGCCGCGTCGCGCGCCCGGCGAAAAGCCGCTCGCTTCGCCGGCCGTACGCCTGAAAGCGCGCGAGGCCGGCATCGATCTGCGCCAGCTCTCCGGCACAGGCCCCGCCGGGCGCATCCTGCATGAGGATCTCGACGCGTTCCTGCTGCGCGGCCCCGAGGCCGAGCGCGCGCCTGGCCTGTCCCAGAAGAGTGCCGTCACCGACATCAAGGTCGTCGGCCTCAGGCGCAAGATCGCCGAGAAGATGGCGCTGTCGAAATCGCGCATCCCGCACATCACCATCGTCGAGGAGATCAACGTCACCCCGCTCGAGGATTTGCGCGCGACGTTGAACAAAAAGCCTGCGCCCGAACGCCCGAAGCTGACCTTGCTGCCTTTCCTGATGCGAGCGATGGTGAAGGCGATCTCGGAGCAGCCGAACCTCAACGCGCTCTATGACGACGATGCCGGCGTCATCCACCAGCATGCCGGCATCCATATCGGCATCGCGACGCAGACGCCGACGGGGCTGATGGTGCCGGTGGTCAAGCATGCCGAGGCGCGCGACATCTGGGGCTGCGGCATCGAACTCAACCGCATCACTGAGCGGGCGCGGGACGGCACCGCGACGCGTGACGAGCTCACCGGCTCGACCATCACCATCACCTCGCTCGGCGCGCTCGGCGGCATCGCGACGACACCGGTGATCAACCATCCGGAAGTCGCGATCGTCGGCGTCAACAAGATGATGATCCGACCGGTCTGGGACGGCACCACCTTCGTGCCGCGCAAGATGATGAACCTGTCGTCGAGCTTCGACCACCGCGTCGTCGATGGCTGGGACGCCGCCGTCTTCGTGCAGCGCCTCAAGGAGCTGCTGGAGAATCCGGCCACGCTGTTCATCGATGTCTGAAGTGTCCGGACGACGCGCAAGAACCTCCGCGTCGTCCCGGGCGGGCGCAGCTCGACCCGGGACCCATGCCGGAGCATTGCCGAACTATGCTCAGGCATGGGTCCCGGATCTCCGCTTCGCTGCGTCCGGGACGACCCTGTGGTTCAGGTGCAAAACAGTTCGAGTGCAGGTGGAGAACAGGCCATGACAGAAATCACCTGCAAGCTGCTCGTCATCGGCGCCGGTCCCGGCGGCTATGTCTGCGCCATCCGCGCCGGCCAGCTCGGCCTCGACACCGTCATCGTCGAGAGCACCAAGCTCGGCGGCAGCTGCCTGAATGTCGGCTGCATTCCGTCCAAGGCGATGATCCATGTCGCCGAGGAATTCGAGAAGGCAGCCCATGCCGCCGCCGGCAAGACCCCCTTCGGCCTCACGGCCTCGGCTCCCAAGCTCGACCTGAAGCAGGCCGTGGCTTGGAAGGACGGTATCGTCCAGCGCCTCAACAACGGCGTCGCCGCGCTTCTGCGCAAGTCCAAGGTCAAGATCGTCCATGGCCGCGCCCGCTTCCGCGACGGCAAGACCGTCATCGTCGAGACCGAGACCGGGCCGCGAACGATCAAGGCCGAGACGATCGTGATCGCGACGGGGTCGGCTCCGGTCGAACTGCCCTTCCTGCCCTTCGGCGGCAATGTCATCTCCTCGACCGGCGCGCTGGCGCTGACCGAGGTTCCCAAGCGGCTCGCCGTGGTCGGCGGCGGCTATATCGGGCTGGAACTCGGCACCGCCTTCGCCAAGCTCGGCACGAAAGTCACGGTCGTCGAGGCTCAGGCAAGCATCCTGCCGCTCTATGACGCCGAACTGACTACGCCCGTCGCCAAGCACCTCGCCAGCCTCGGCGTCGAGGTCCTGCTCGGCGCGAAAGCCCGCGGCATGACGCCAAAGGGCGACGCGGTGCTCATCGAAACCGCTGCGGGTGAAGAAAAGCGCATCGAAGCCGACCAGGTCCTCGTCACGGTCGGCCGGGCGCCGGTCACCAACGGGCTCGGCCTCGAGGAACTCGTGCTCGACATGGATGGCCGCTTCATCCGCATCGGCGAGCGCTGCGAGACCTCGATGCGCGGCATCCATGCCATCGGCGACGTCACCGGCGAGCCGATGCTTGCGCATCGCGCCATGGCCCAGGGCGAGATGGTGGCCGAGATCGCCGCCGGGCTGCCGCGCGCCTGGGACAAGCGCTGCATTCCGGCGGTCTGCTTCACCGACCCCGAGATCGTCTCGGTCGGGCCCTCGCCGGAGGAGGCCAGCAAGGCCGGGCTCGAGATCAAGACCGGGAAATTCCCGTTCGCAGCCAATGGGCGAGCCATGACTCGCCATGGAGAGCAGGGTTTTGTCCGCATCGTCGCGCAGGCGCAGACGCAGCTGGTGCTCGGCATCCAGGCGGTCGGCCAGGGCGTCTCGGAGCTGTCCTCGACCTTCGGCCTCGCCATCGAGATGGGCGCGACGCTGGAGGACATCGCCGGCACGATCCACGCCCATCCGACGCTTGGCGAAGCCGTGCAGGAAGCGGCCTTGATGGCGCTGGGTCACGCCATCCACATCTGAAAGGCTGTTTGAAACGCCGCGAGCCCTCATCCTTCGAGACTTACGCCTGCGGCGTTCCTCAGGACGGGGGCCGGTGTCTCCAAATGGCTCTGAGAGCCGGTTTGCGGTCTAAAACCGCGCCATGCGCCGGTCGATCGCGTCCTGCAGATGATACCAGCCGCTGACGATCGGCAGGAACCAGGGCGTGCCGTTATAGAGCGGCACCTGCGGGAAGGCCGGATCATCGAAGGCACAGGCCCGGTTCTGCCGGCCCAGCAGCTTCAGCGCCGATTGATGGCCGAGATAGCTCATCAGTGCGACGCCGTTGCCGTTGCAGCCAATGGCGAAATCGACGCCGTCGCGGCGGCCCATATGGGCGATCTTGTCGGCGGTCATGCCGACCTTGCCGCTCCAGCAATGCGTGACCTTGTAGCCCGCGAGTTGCGGCCAGACCTTCAGCATCATCGCATGGAGGCTCAGTGCCGCCTCGCGCTCCGCCATGCTGAACATGCCCGGCCGGCTGCCGAAGAGGATGCGCGTGCCGTCCGGCGAGGGGCGGCTATAGATCAACTCGCGCTTGCTGTCGGTGATCATGCGCCGGCCGGGATTGATCTCGGCCATGAGCTCGGGCGGCAGCGGCTCGGTCGCGATCTGATAGCTGCGCACCGGCACGATGCGCTTCTGCAGATAAGGCTGCGCCTTGTCGGTGTAGCCATTCGTGCCGAAGAAGACGTTGCGGGCGCGGATCATGCCGCGACCGGTCTCGACCATGTGGAAACCGCCCTCGGCCGGGCCGACCTTCAGGACTGGAGCATGCGAACGCAGGGTCGCGCCATTGGCGGCGGCGAGGTGGCGCAGCGCGCGGTGGTATTTCGCCGGATGAAGCCCGCCATAATCGTCGATGACGATGCCGCCATGATAGAAATCCGTCGCGGTGATCTCGTGCTGGCGGGCCTTGGGGATGTCGTGGACGGTGACGCCGGTATGCTTCGCCAGGAGTTCGCCCTGACGGCGCAAGCGGTCGTAATGGCTGGGCACATGCGCACCGAAATAGCGCCCGAGCACGGCGAGATCGGCATCGAGCCCCTGCTCGCGGATCAATGTCTTGAGATGATCGTAGGAGGCGAGCGAATCCTCCAGCAGCCGCTCCATCCGCGCTGCATCGACGCCCTTGATCGCGCCGCCGATGACGAGCTTCTGGCCGCTGGAGACCATGCCGCCGGAGCGCGTCGAGGCGCCCGCCCCCAATTCCTCGGCATCGACCACGGTCACGTCGACGCCGTTGCGCGCAAGCTCGGCTGCAGCCGAAAGCCCGCAATAGCCGGAGCCGACGACGAGCACGTCGGTCTGCGTCGGCAAGGGATCGCGCGCTGACTCGGGCGGAGCCGCATCCCACCAATAGGGATCGGTGGTGAAGTTCGGCGCCAGCACGCCGGTCTGGTCAGGCATGGTAGTCTGGTCAGGCATGGTTCGCCTCCCCAAAAGATCTGATGTTGGACAGGAAGGCGCGGCTGCGCTCGTGTCGTGGATTGGCGAAGAATTCGGCGGGCGGCCCCTGCTCGACGATGCGGCCATCGGCCATGAAGACGACACGGTCGGCGACCTCGCGGGCAAAGCCCATCTCATGGGTGACGACGACCATGGTGGTGCCGTCGCGGGCGAGATCGCGCATCACGTCGAGCACGCCGCTGATGGTCTCTGGGTCGAGCGCCGAGGTCGGCTCGTCGAACAGGATCGCCATGGGCTGCATGGCGAGCGCCCTGACGATGGCGATGCGCTGCTGCTGCCCGCCCGACAGCGCCGAGGGATAGTCATCGGCCTTATGGGCGAGGCCGATGCGCGCGAGCAGCTTGCGCGCCTCATCCTCCGCGACCGCGCGCGGCAGCTTGCGGCGACGCTGCGGCGTCAGCGTCATGTTGCGCAGAATGGTGAGATGCGGAAACAGCGCATAGTCCTGGAAGACCATGCCGATTTGCGTCCGCAGCCCCTGCCAGGCGCCCTCGTCATGGATGTCGACAGCCCGGCCGGCGACCGTCAGCGAGCCCTCATCGGGACGCACCAGCCCGTTGATGCAGCGGATCAGCGTGCTCTTGCCCGAGCCGCTCGGACCGATCAGCACGACGACGCTGCCGGCCGCGACATCGAGATCGATGCCCTGCAGCGCAGCATGTGAACCGAAGCGCTTGCCGATGCCTTTCAGCGAGATCAGCGGGCTGGCTTGGCTCATGAGGCAAGCTGGCGCATATCGCGCTTCAGGGCTTCGCGCGCCTGCTGCAAGCGGCTGCGCTTGCCGGCGAGGTCGGCGCGGCGCGTCTCCAGCCGCACTTGGGCCGCCTCGACCGAGCGCGCAACGGCCTCAGGCGCCGGGCCGCCCGGCAGGATGCGGGCCGCGACGCTTGCGGTCGGGTCCAGGCTGACGCGCACGAGCTCCGGCGACAGGCCGAGCGGCCGGCCGATCTGGTCGCGAGCCGCGTCATCGACCATTTCGGTCGTGATGCCATCAGCCGCGAGCCCGCGATCCATCGCCGCGCGCACGACGGCGCCGACGATGTGATGCGCCTCGCGGAAGGAGAGGTCGGCGTCGCGCACCAGCACATCGGCAAGGTCCGTCGCCGAAGCGAAATCCTCAGTGACGCGGCGCTTCATCAGGGCGGCGTTGGGTCGGCCGGTGGCGATGATCAGGTCGAACAGGGCAAGGCAGCGCAGCGCTTCCTCGCCCGCTTCCCAGACGCCGCGCATGCCCTCGCGGTTGCCGTCGATCGTGTTGGTGAAATGTGTGCCTTTCACCGCAGTGGCAGAGGCGACATAAAGCCCGAGCAGATGGCCAGCCTTGCCCTTGAGGTGCTCCAGCACGACCGGGTTCTTCTTCTGCGGCATGATGCTGGAGGTGCCGGTGACGCGATCGGGGAATTCGATCGTCTGGAACTCATGCGAGACCAGCACGTGATAATCCTGCGCGACGCGGCTCCAGCCGATCGCGATCTGCGAGAGATCGGCCAGGATCTCGAGGCCGAAATCGCGGGTCGCCACCGCATCGAGCGTGTTCTCGATCAGTCCCTCGAAGCCGAGCGTGGCTGCGACCGCATGCCGGTCGATGGCGAAGGTCGTGCCGGCAAGCGCACCTGCACCGAGCGGGCTGATATTGGTGCGCGCCCAGGCATCGGCGAGCCGGCCGAAATCGCGCTCGAAGGATTGCGCCACGCCGGCGAGGTAGAAGCCATAGGTCACGGGCTGGGCCGGCTGCAGATGGGTGTAGCCCGGCATCACGGCGTCGCGGAAGCGAAAGGCGCCGTCGAGCGCGTGCTCCTCGACCTGGAGCAAAGCCTGTCCGGCGTCGAGCAGGAGATCGCGGGCGCGTAAGCGATCGAGCCCGGCGGTAAGATCGTTGCGGCTGCGGGCGATATGCATGCGACCGCCCGCATCCGTGCCGATCAGCTTGATCAGATGGGCCTCGTAATTGAAGTAGGAATCCTCGCGCTGCGGATCGAGCTCGACGACCTCGGGCCCCTCCTCCTCCATGCGCAGCAGGCCGGCCGCGAGCGTCCTGGCGGCATCAGGCGAGATCAGCCCGCAGCGCGCCAGCATCAGCACATGGGCCTGATTGAGATCGGTCATGTAGCCGAAGACGGCGCGGAAATCGCGGGCGAGGCGCGGCCCGTAGATATGGTCGCAGACTTCCTGCGCGACCGTCTCGGTCAAGCGGCGGCTGACTTTCGATTCCATGGCGATATCCTCAGGCGTTGTCTTGTTGTGCGGCAGGTATTGTCTTGTGTGGAAAGAGTCAGGGCAGCTGCGTCAGCGGCTTCACGAGCAGCGGGCCCGCCGAGGCAGGCCTGCGCTGGTCGTTCTTCAGGCGGCGTTCGAGCCAGCGGCCAAACCAGGTCAGCGCCGAGCAGATCACGAAATAGATCAGCAGCACCGCGCCATAGACGGTGAAGGCCGGGTTCCAGCCCTCCATCATCGTGGTGCGCTCGACGATGATCTGCCCGACCTTGAAGAACTCGCTGACGCCGACGAGGGCGCCGAGCGAGGTCGCCTGCACGAGCAATGTCAGCAAGCCGACGAAGGGCGGCAGGATCGAGCGCAACGCCTGCGGGCCGGTGATGAAGAGATAGACCTCCCAGGGCTTGAGCCCGAGCGCGGCTGCGCTTTGCCACTGATGCCTGGACACCGAGGCGAAGCCGGCGCGCACGATCTCGGTGCCGTTGGCACTGCCCCAGAGCGAGAGGCCGACCGTGACGGCCGCGAAAGGCGACAGCTCCATGCCAAACAGCGGCGCGACGAAGAAGACGAAGAAGATGTTCACGATCAGCGGGATGTCGCGGAACAGTTCGACATAGGCCTTGACCAGCCAGCGCAGCCAGCGGAAGCGCAGGGTCGCCAGGATGCCCAGGATGAAGGCGATCACGGTCGAGATCAGCAGCGTCGCCAGCGCCAGCGCCAGGGTCATGCCGATGCCCTGGAGGATGAAGGGCAGGTTCTTGACGAGGAGTGTCATGCCCGCCTCCTCAAACCCGGAACGGCTTGTTCAGCCGGTTCTCGAGACGGTTGGCGAAGACGGAAAGCACCAGGACGAGCGCGAGATAGATCACGCAGATCGCGACGAACATCTCGATCGTGCGGAAATCCATCGAGATGCGGTCGATCGCGACATAGGTGAGCTCGGCCAGCCCGATCGCCTGGAGATAGGAGGAGTTCTTCAACAGCGAGATCGAGGTGTTGAGCATCGAGGGCAGGCCGACTCGGATCGCCATCGGCGCCGCGATCAGGCGGAAGAAGCGCCAGGGTGTCAGGCCCAGCGAAAAGGCTGCCTCGCGCAGGCCTTTCGCGACCGTCTCCAGCCCGCCGCGGATGTTCTCGACCTGATAAGCGCCGGCCCAAAGCGTCAGGCTCAGCACGCCCGACCAGAACAGCGAGAGCTTGAGACCGATCGACGGCAGCCCGTAGAAGATGAAGAAGAGCTGGGCGAGCAGCGGCGTGTTGCGGATGAACTCGACGTAACCGATGACGAGCTTGTCCAGCACTGGCAGCTTCAGCACCCTGACTGCTGCGCCCATCAACCCGATGACGATCGACAGCACGATGGAGATCGCGCTGACCTGCACGGTCAGCCACAGGCCGCGCATCAGCGCCGGCCCTTGCGCCATCAGATAGGCGAGGTCGAATTCCATCCTGCGGATATCCCCTGCGCGACGAAGACATGGCCGGAGCGGCGACGCCGCCCCGGCAATCGCGGCTCAGCGTGCCGTCGGCTTCGGCTTCTCGAAGGCCTCGGTGTAGAAGGGCCGGATATCGGCCGGGATCCACTTCTCGACCCATTTCGCGTAGAGGCCCTCGGCCTTCATCCGGTCGAGCGCGGCATCGACATAGGCGAGCCATTCCGCCTCGTTCTTGCGCACGCCGATGGCGGCATCGGAAATCGCGAAGGGCTCCCCGACGAGGCGCAGGGTCGGGTCCTTGGCCGCGATCACGATCAGCGTCGCCGCATCATGGGTATAGGCATCGCCGCGCCCCTGCTTCAGCGACTGCAAGGCGTCGGAAGCCGTATTCAGCCTGAGGTTGTCGACCTTCGGCATATTGTCCTCGAACCATTTCGCCTGGGTCGAGCCCTTCAGCATGATCACGATCTTGCCGGCGACATCGTCGAGCTTCTTGATCGGGCTGTCCTTGGCGACGAGGATGTCGCTGCCGCCCCAGCGATAGGGCTTCGAGAAGTCGATGACACGGGCGCGCTCGGGCGTGACGCCAAGCGTCGCGATCAGCAGATCGACCTTCTTGCCGGAGAGCTGCGGAATGCGGTTCTCCGCGGTCACACAGGTCAGTTCGATCTTGTCGGGCGAGCCGAAGGCCCAGGCGGCGATCTGGATCGCCATCTCGGTCTCGACGCCGGCGAACTTGCCGGTCTCGTCCTTGTAGCCATAAGGCGGCTGGTCGCAGCGCACGCCGGCCTTGAGCACGCCTGCGGCCTTGATCGCCGCGGGCAGCGGCGGCAGGGTCTGCGCACTCGCGAGCCCCGAGGACAAAACAGTTGCGGCAAGGGCCGCAAGCGTCGAAAGCACCGGCAGGCGCCGGCTGCGAGACTGCAAAGTCTGAAACTGCATCCAGCTCTGAAACTGCGTCATGGTCATCCGTTATCCCTCTGATCGGGCCATTTGGCCTGTTGTTGATTCTGTTCCGACTGAGGCCGGCCCGCCGCGCCATCCGCATCGCGGAGGCCCAAATCTTCGTCCGCCATCTCAGTCAAATCCCTGAAGCCCGATCCGGTCAGGATCAGCACGGCGTGGCGCCCGCCAAGCGAGCCGTCCCGCGCCAATTCGGCGAGCGCAGCCAGTGCCGCCGCCGCCGACAGCTCGGCGTGGAAGCCGATTGCCGCAAGTCTTGCGCCAGCCGCGCGTACCGCATCATCGCCGACCGGGACGGCGCTGCCGCTACTGCTTCGCAAAGCCTGGACGGCCTGCCAGGTGACGGTGCTCCCGGCGATCGAGAATTGCGCGGTCTCGCCGGCAAAGTCGCCGCGATAATCCTCGCCCGCCATCACCCGCGAAAGCCGCGGGAAGGGTTCGGCCGCCACCAGCCTCGGCATGCCGCGCCCGATCTCCGCGAAGCCGAGCGACAGGCCCGAGAGCAGATCGCCACGCGAACAGGGCACGACGACGAGATCGGGCATGGCGGATGCGGCGATCTCGGCGGCGACCGTCTTGTATCCCTCGATCCCGAACGGGTCGGTCCCGACCGCCGGCAGATGATAATTGGTCGCGGCGAACGCCCCTTCCGCCACACGAATGGCGAGATGGCGCCAGCGCTCCAGGCTGTCGGCGAAAGTCACGATGCCGGCGCCATGGGCGCTGATCGCCCGGCGATAGGAGGCCGGCAGGTCATCCGTCGCCGCGATCTCGGCGGCGAGGCCGGCGCGCGCCGCGTAAGTCGCGACCGACAAGCCGCCATTGCCGCTGGACGCGGCGACGACCAGCCGCGCGCCAGAATCCTGCGCCCGCGCCAGCAATTGCGCGCTCATCCGGTCCTTGTGCGAGCCGGTCGGGTTGCACCATTCGAGCTTCAGCGACAGCCGGCCGACGCCGACAGCCGCGGCAAGCTCCGGGACCTCGACCAATGGTGTTCCGCCCTCGCCCAGCGAGAGCGCCCCGGGAAATGGCAGCGCGATCGTCGTCGCCTGCGCCGCTTCATCCGGTGCATAGACCAAGCGCAGATTGGAAGCGTGCCCGTCGCGCGCGCAGCGCGGACAGCCGCCCTCATGCGTCGCGACCGGCAAAGCCAGATCGCAGCGCAGACAGGCAAGGCCAGTCAAACGCGGATTGCGAGCCGGGGCCAAGGCTTGGGCTGAGGGCATGACCATTGGTAAAAAGTATTGAGGTCCCTCCCCATCTGGTCAAATCTCATTTTTTCGGGTTGCTATTCATTCTTGATATGGGGTCTTGCATGAACCTGAGGCAGATCGAGGCTTTTCGCCTCATCATGCTGCGCGGCTCGATGACGGCGGCCGCGCAGGAGCTGCACACCTCGCAACCCAGCATCAGCCGTTTGATCGCCGAACTCGAAGCCTCGATCGAGTTGCGGCTGTTCGAGCGCAAGGCCGGCCGCCTGACGCCAACAGACGAGGGGCTGACCTTCTACCGCGAGGTCGAGCGCAGCTTCCTCGGCCTGGAGAACCTGGCGCAAGCCGCCAAGGACATCCGCTTCTTCGGTACCGGGCGTCTGCGCATCGCGGCGATGCCGGCGGTGGCGCTGGGCTTCGTGCCGCGCTGCATCCGCATCTTCAAGGAGCGCTATCCGAATGTGACGATCTCGCTGCAGATGCGCAGCGAGGCGACGGTGACGCGCTGGTCGTCCTCGCATTATTGCGACATCGGCTTCGTCGCCAACATCGTCGGTTCGCCCTCGATCGAGGTCCGCCATCTCTACAGCTTGCCGGGCTATTGCGCGCTGCCGCCAGGGCATAAGTTGGCAAGCCGCGAGGTCATAGTCCCCGAGGATCTGGAGGGAGAATCCTTCATCTCGCTGGCGGTGGAGGACGGCGCCCGGGCGCGCGTCGACCGTGTCTTCGAGAGGCTGGGCGTCAAGCGCCAGCTCGCGCTGGAATCGCCGTTCGGGGCGACGATCTGCGCGTTGGTCGGGCAGGGCCTCGGTATCGGCATCGTCAACCCGATCGTCGCCGACGACTATCGGCATACCGGGATCGCATTCCGCCCGTTCAAGCCCGCGATCGTTTTCGAGGGCAATGCGCTGTTTCCGACGCATCACGAAGCCAATGTCCTCGTCGACGGCTTCCTGCAGGTCGTCCGCGACGCGTTGCGGCAGTACGAACCGGCGCAATGACCGCCTCGCGGAGCATGGCGCGGAGCGCGTCAGGTCAGGACGCAGGCAAGCCCAAGGGCGGCGGTCCCGCGAAACCGGCATCGGCATCGCGCGCGAGCTCGGCGATCGCCGTGCGGACCTTGTCGGCGAGATCCAGCGCCAGCGCCGAACGCAAGCGCCCGGTCGCCCAGACCACGCCGATATCGTATTTCAACGCCGGCGCGAAAGGGCGCACGACGATACCGCGTCCATCATACTCGGCTGCAGTGAACGGATCGACGATCGAGAGCCCAGCACCGGCCGCCACCAGCGAACACGCGATCATCGACAGAGGCGTCTCGACCCGCGTCAAACGGGTGACACCCGCGGTCGCGAATATCGCGTCGATCCGATAGCGCGTCTGTGTCGATTGTTCGAGCGAGACGAAGGGTTCGTCGACGAAATCCCGCGGCCCCAGCACAGCCTTCGCCGCCAGCCTGTGACCCGCCGGAATGACCGCCACGCTCTGTACCAGCGGCAGCCATTCGACGTCGATATTGGGGAAGTCGAGCGGCCCCTGTGCAAAGCCGATATCGCAGAAACCGCTCGCGACCCACTCGACGACCTGTGACGAAATGCCGCCATAGATGGAGAGCTCGATTTCGGGTTTTTCCTTGAGGAAAACGCCGACGATACGCTGCAGGAATCCGACATTGAAGGTCGGCAGCGCCGCGATCCGCAGCCGCCCGGAGCGGCCTTCGCGCAGGTTCTTCGCCGCGCTCTCGATACGCTCCAGGCCGACGAACTGGCGCTCGACCTCACGATAGAGCGAGAGCGCCTCATTGGTCGGGACCAGGCGCGTGCCGCGCCGCTCGAACAGGCGCAGGCCGAGCGCATATTGCAGATCATGGATCAACCGCGTCACCGCCGGCTGGGTGATGTGGAGCGCGCGCGACGCCGCGGTCACGCCGCCGGTGACGATCACGGTGCGGAAAGCCTCGATCTGGCGCGGATTTAGCATGTGACGATCCAGCCCTCCACAGACCATAACATTTCGGCATGGATTGAACGAATCATTCGATTTGACCAAGTCGAAACTGTCGCAGACCCTCCCGCCATCACTCAAAAAATGAGGAGGGGTCTATGAAATTCCCATCTATGAAATTCGCTTGGGTAGGACTGTTGATGACCACGACGGCGCTCGGCACGGCCGGCGCGGCCCTGGCACAGCAGAAGACGCTGTTCGTCGCCGGCTATGGCGGCTCCTATGAGCAGACGATGCGCAAGGAGGTCATTCCGGCCTTCGAGAAGCAGGCCAACGTCAAGATCGAATACGTCGCCGGCAACTCCACCGACACGCTGGCCAAGCTGCAGGCGCAGAAAGGCAACCAGCAGATCGACGTCGCCATCGTCGATGACGGCCCGGCCTATCAGGCTGTGGCACTCGGCTTCTGCGGCACGCTGACTGACGGCCCCGTCTACAAGGACGTCGCGCCGGTGATGAAGTTCAAGTCGAACAAGGGCGTGGGGCTCGGCCTCGTCGGCACCGGCCTTTTCTACAACAAGAAGATTTTCGACGAGAACAAGTGGCCGGCGCCAACCTCCTGGAACGATCTCAAGGCCAAGACCTATGGCAAGAAGATCGTGGTCCCACCGATCAACAACACCTACGGCCTGCACGCTCTCATCGCCTTCGCGCAGCTCGGCGGCGGCAGCGAGAGCAACATCGAGCCCGGCTTCAAATCCTTCAAGGACGAGATCAACCCCAACATCGTCGCCTATGAGCCCTCGCCGGCGAAGATGACCGAACTCTTTCAGAACGGGCAGGCCGTGCTCGGCGTCTGGGGTTCGGGCCGCGTCAAGGCCTTCGCCGACACCGGCTTCCCGGTCGAGTTCGTCTATCCCAAGGAAGGCGGCTATGCGCTCGGCGTTGCCGCCTGCCCGATCGAGGGCTCCAAGAACGCGGCCGAGGCCAACGCCTTCATCCAGTTCATGCTCTCGCCGCCGATCCAGAAAGTGATGGCGACCGGAGCCGGCTTCGGCCCGGCCAACACCACGGTGACGCTGACAACCGAGGAGCAGAAGGGCCTGCCCTATGGCGAGGACGTGAAGAAGCTCAAGGCGGTCGACTGGGACATAGCCAACGCCAAGCGCGAGGAATGGACCAAGCGCTGGAACCGCGAGGTTGAGCGGTAACACGCCCTCCCTTGAACCTCTCCGTCATCCCGGACGTAGCCCTCGGGTCCGATCTTCGATCGGCCCAAGGATAGACTCCGCGAAGATCCGGGATCCATGCCTGAACCGTTCCGGTATGGATCCCGGGTCAAGCTCGGGATGACGGCAAAGTTCCCCCAGTCTTTTCTGAAACGTCAGTGAACCCAATGTCGCATCTCGTTCTCGAAGGGCTGGGCAAGTCCTACGGCAGCGCCGTCGCCGTCGAAGGGCTCGACCTTTCGGTCGAGCGCGGAGAGTTCGTCTCGCTGCTCGGCCCCTCCGGCTGCGGCAAGACCACGACCTTGCAGATGATCGCCGGCTTCGTGCCCGTCGACCGGGGCCGCATCCTGCTCGATGGCGGCGATCTCGTTGCCGTGCCGCCCAACAAGCGCGGGCTCGGCATCGTCTTCCAGAGCTATGCGCTGTTCCCGCATATGACGGTGGCGCAGAACATCGCCTTCGGACTCGAGATGCGCGGGATCGACAAGGCCGAGCGCGAGACGCGCACCCTGGAGGCGATGGCGCTGGTCGGGCTGAAGGGCTTCGCTGATCGCTATCCCAGGCGCATGTCGGGCGGTCAGCAGCAGCGCGTCGCACTCGCCCGCGCTCTGGTGATCAAGCCGGCCCTGCTCCTGCTCGACGAGCCGCTCTCCAATCTCGACGCCAAGCTGCGCGAGGAGATGCAGAGCGAATTGCGCCAGATCCAGCGCTCGATCGGCACAACGACGATCCTCGTTACTCATGACCAGCACGAGGCGATGGCGCTATCGGACCGGATCGTGCTGATGAACCAGGGCCGCGTCGAGCAGATCGGTGCACCCGACGCCGTCTATGGCAAGCCTGCCAGCGCCTTCGTTGCGAGCTTCCTCGGCAAGACCAATGTGCTGCGTGGCACGGGCGATGGCAGCGGCGCGGTCAGCATCGGCGCCTTCTCGCTGCCGATCGCAGGTGCGGGCGCAGGCCCGGTCCAGCTCGCCGTCCGGCCAGAGCGGCTCAGCCTGGCTGCAGCAGGCGCGTCCGGCTTCGAGGTGCGCGTGACGAGCCGGGTCTTCCAGGGCGCGCATTGGCTGCTGACGGCCGACAGCGCAGCCGGCCCGCTCATCCTGATGCGCCATAATGACGGCCAGCCCGTCCCGGCCGAGGGCGAGACCGTGACGCTGAGCTTCGCCCCCTCGGACGCCGCGCTGCTTGCGCCGGGGGATGCGAGATGAATCGCGCCCTCTCGCAACGCGCCACACCCTATTGGCTGACGGGACCGGCGCTGCTCGTCTTCCTCGGCCTGGTCGTCATTCCCCTGGCGATGACCGTGCTGCTCTCCTTCTACGATTGGGGCCAGTACAAGGGCATCGTGCCGGAGTTCACGCTGAAGAACTTCCACGAGATCTTCACCGATTCCTATTTCTTCGAGATCTTCCTGCGCACCTTCCGGATTGCCGTGCTGGTGACGCTGTTTTGCATGCTGATCGGCGTGCCGGAGGCCTATATTCTCAACCGCATGTCGCCGGCCTGGCGCGGCATCTGCCTACTCGCCATCATCGGGCCGCTCCTGGTCTCGGTCGTGGCGCGCACGCTCGGCTGGGCGCTGCTCTTGGGCTCGACCGGCCTCGTCAACCAAGGACTGATGGCGGCGGGGCTGATCCGCGCTCCGCTCGAATTCATGTTCACTGAAACGGGCGTGGTCGTGGCGCTGATCCACGTCCTCATCCCTTTCATGATCCTCGCGGTCTGGGCCTCGCTGCAGCGGCTCGACCCGCAGATCGAGAATGCCGCGCTCTCGCTCGGAGCAGGCCGGCTGACGATCTGGCGGCGCGTGATCCTGCCGCAGATCGTGCCGGGCATGCTGTCTGGCGGCATCATCGTCTTCGCGCTGGCGGCGAGCGCCTTCGCCTCGCCCGCGATCATCGGCGGAAGGCGGCTCAAGGTCGCCTCCACGCTTGCCTATGACGAGTTCCTGAACACGTTGAACTGGCCGCTCGGCGCGGCCGTCGCGGTGCTGCTGCTTGCAGCCCTCGTCGCCATCACCGTCGGCTCCAACCGGCTGATCGAACGCCGCTACGCACAGGTGTTCGAATGAGCAGGATGTTCAAATGAGGAAAAACAGCCCGCTCGCGCTCTGCTTCCACGCGCTTTTCGTCATCTTCATGCTGGCGCCGCTGCTGATCGTCTGCGTCGTCGCCTTCACGCCGGAGGGCTACCTCTCGCTGCCGACGCGCGGCCCGAGCCTGCGCTGGTTCAAGGCGATCTTCGACTATCCCGAATTCATCCGCGCCTTCCGCGACTCGCTTTGGCTCGCGGCCCTGTCCTCGACGGTCGCGATCATGCTCGCCGTGCCCGCCGCGCTCGCCATCGCCCGCCACCGCTTTCCCGGGCGCGAGGCTCTGACCACGCTGTTCATGTCGCCCCTGATGGTGCCCCATGTCGTGCTCGGCATCGCTTTCCTGCGCTTCTTCACCCAGATCGGACTGTCCGGCACCTTCCTCGGCCTGGTGCTCAGCCACATCATCGTGGTGCTGCCCTTCGCGCTCCGGCTTGTGCTCGCCGCCTCCTATGGCATCGACCAGCGCATCGAGCATGCGGCGATCTCGCTCGGCGCCGGCCATGCCACAGTGTTCCGCAGGGTGACGCTGCCCTTGATCCTGCCCGGCGTGGTCTCGGGCTGGCTGCTGGCCGCGATCAACTCCTTCGACGAGGTGACGATGACCGTCTTCATCGCCTCGCCCGCGACCGTGACCTTGCCCGTCCGGATGTTCCTCTACATCCAGGACAATATCGATCCTCTCATCGCAGCCGTCTCGGCCTGCCTGATCGCCCTCACCGCCGGTCTCCTGATCGCGCTCGACAGGCTTTTCGGGCTCGACCGGCTGTTCGTCGGAACCGGAAAAGGCTGAACCCACGTGTCGTCCAAGAGCAATCACACGGAACCTGACGTCGTCGTCATCGGCGGCGGCGTGGTCGGCGGCGCGATCGCGCTGGGGCTCGCCCGCAGCGGCGCGCGCGTCACCGTCCTCGACGAGGGCGACGCGGCGTTTCGGGCTTCGCGCGGCAATTTCGCGCTGGTCTGGGTGCAGTCGAAAGGCTTCGGCATGCCGGAATACGCGATGTGGTCGCGCCGTTCGGCCGATGACTGGCACGGGCTTGCCAACATCCTCGGTGAAGAGACCGGTATCGACGTCGCCCACAGCCAACCCGGCGGCTTCATGCTCTGCCTGTCGCAGGACGAACTCGGGAAGCGCGTCGATGCGATGCATCGCCTGCACAATCAAACCACGCTGACCGACTTCCCCTATGAAGTCCTCGACCACGCCGAGACGAAACGGCGTCTGCCCGATATCGGCAAGGACGTGGTCGGCGCGATCTATTCCCCGCTCGACGGTCATGTGAACTCGCTCAAGCTGTTCCGGGCGCTGCGCGAGGCGACGGTGCGTCGCGGCGTCGATTATCGACCGAACTGCCCGGTCGAGAGCATCACGCCGCGTGATGGCGGCTTTCGCATCAATGGCCCCTGGGGCGAGATCGCTACGGCCAAGGTCGTGCTCGCAGCCGGCCTCGGCAATGCTCGGCTCGCGCCCATGGTCGGCCTCGACGCGCCGGTGAAGCCGAGCAAGGGCCAGATCATCGTCACCGAGAAGACCGCGCCCTTCCTGCACAACCCAATGGTGACGGTCCGCCAGACCGATGAGGGCGGCGTCATGATCGGCGACAGCCAGGAGGATCGCGGCTTCGACACCGTCGTCGGCCAGCCGATTCTCTCGGTCATGGCCGAGCGCGCGGTCAGGATGTTCCCACGCCTTGCCGGGCTCAATGTAGTCAGGACCTGGTCGGCGCTGCGCGTGATGAGCCCTGACGGCTTCCCGATCTACGACCAGTCGCAGAGCTGCCCGGGCGCCTTCGTCGTCACCTGCCATTCCGGCGTGACGCTGGCCGCCAACCATGTCCTGACGCTCGCCCCCGCCATTCTCTCCGGCGTGCTGCCGGATGCGGTCGCGAGCTTTTCCGCACGGAGGTTCCATGTTTAGGCCCATGTCGGACGCCAAGAGCGCCGCCACGCTCAGCTTCAGCTTCGACGGCCGCCCGCTGATTGGCCGCGACGGTGACACGGTCGCGGCCTCCCTGCTGGCGAACGGCGTCACGATCTGCCGCGAGACCCCAGTCTCCGGCGCGCCGCGCGCGCCCTATTGCCTGATGGGCGTCTGCTTCGAATGCCTCGTGGTCATCGACGGCGTCGGCAACCGGCAAGGCTGCATGGTGCCGCTGCGCGACGGCATGACGATCGAAACCCAGCATGGCCGGCGTCAGCCCGAGGAAACGCAAGGATGAAGCCCCTCACCGAAATCGGCCAACTCGCCGAGCATTACGACCTCGCCGTCGTCGGCGCCGGCCCCGCCGGCCTCTCGGCCGCGGCACGCGCGAGCGAGCTCGGGCTTTCCGTGCTGCTCGTCGACGAGAACCCGGCGCCGGGCGGCCAGATCTACCGTTCGATCACGACGACGCCGGTCTCGGACCGCGCCGTGCTCGGCCAGGACTATTGGCGCGGCCTGGACATCGTCGCCCGCCTCAAACGTTCGGCAGCCGCCTATGCCGCGCGCTGCACCGTCTGGTCGATCGCTCCCGATGTGGAGTCGGATGGATCCTCATTCGAAATCGGCCTCTCCCTCGATGGCCGCGCCCGGCTGATCACTGCCGGACAGGTCATCCTGGCAACCGGCGCGCAGGAGCGGCCCTTCCCGATTCCGGGCTGGACCTTGCCCGGCGTGATGACGGCCGGCGCGGCGCAGATCGCGCTGAAGAGTTCGGCGATCGTCCCCAAGGGCCGCACCGTGATCGCCGGCTGCGGGCCGTTGCTCTATCTCCTGGCGGGTCAGCTCGCCGCTGCCGGCGCCGAGATCGTCGCCGTCCTCGACACCACGCCCCGGCGCAACTGGCCGGCCGCACTCGGTGCGCTGCCGGACTTTCTGCGCTCACCCTATCTCGCCAAGGGGCTCAGGCTGATGGTGAAGGCGCGCCGCAGCCTGCGCTTCCTCGGCGGCGTCACCAGCCTCACGGTTGAAGGCTCCGGCCAGCTCTCCGCCATCCGCTTCGAGCGCGGCGGCGCCTCGCAGAGCATCGCCTGCGACACGCTCTTGCTGCATCAGGGCGTCATTCCGAGCGTCAACCTCTCCAATGCCGCCGGCTGCGCGCATGATTTCGATCCGGTCCAGCATTGCTGGGTGCCGCAAATCGACGATTGGCTCGCCTCGTCCGTCCCAGGCATCGCGATCGCCGGCGACGGCGCCGGCATCGGCGGGGCCGAGAGCGCGGCGCTGCGTGGCGAGATCGCAGCACTCGACACAGCCAGGCGGCTTGGCCGCATCACCATCCCGGAACGAGACGATCACGCAGCCCCGGTCCGCGCCGCCCTCTCGCGCACACTGCGCGGCCGCCGCTTTCTCGACCTGCTCTACAAGCCGGCCGCGCAATTCCTCGCACCAATCGTGGACGACACCATCATCTGCCGCTGCGAGGAGGTCACGGCCGGGCAGGTGCGCGATGCCGCCAAGCGTCTCGGCGTCACCGGTCCCAATCAGATGAAGGCCTTCCTGCGCTGCGGCATGGGTCCCTGTCAGGGGCGGCTTTGCGGGCCGACCGTGGTCGAGCTGATCGCCGAGACGCGCGGCACGACTCCCGCCGAGGTCGGCTATTACCGCCTGCGCCCGCCGGTGAAGCCGGTGACGCTGGCCGAGCTCGCCTCGCTGCCGCAGAGCGAGGCGGCCGTCAAAGCGGTGGTTCGGTGAGCGCAGAGCGCCGCAGCGCGGATGTCATCGTCATCGGCGGCGGCATCCATGGCTGCTCGACCGCGCTGCACTGCGCCTTGCGTGGCCTCTCGGTCATCCTGATCGAGAAGGACCATGCCGGCCGCCATGCCTCGGGCGTCAATGCCGGCGGCGTGCGCCAGCTCGCGCGCCATGTCGCGGAGATCCCGCTCTCCAACACCTCCATGGCGATCTGGCATGGGATCGCCGAGCTCGTCGACGATGATTGCGGCTTCACCTCGGACGGCCAGGTGCTGGTCGCGGAAAACGAGGCCGATCTCGCCGGTTGCCGCGCCCGCGTCGAGGATCTCAACCTGCGCGGCTTCCATCATGAGGAAATGATCGACGCCAGGGAGCTGCGCGAGATCGTCCCGGCCGTCTCCGAAACCTGCCCCGGCGGCGTGATCTCACGCCGCGACGGTGCCGCCATTCCGCTGCGCGCGACGCAGGCCTTCAAGCGCAAGGCCTCCGAAATGGGCGCGACGATCCGCGAAGGCGTCAAGGTCACGAAAGTCGAGCGCGACGGCGCAAACTGGCGCGTCGTCACCGATGCCGGCGATTTCCTCAGCCCCCGCATCGTCAACGCCGCCGGCGCCTGGGCCGACCGCATCGCCGCCGATCTCGGTGAGCCCGTGCCGCTGGAGGTGATCGCACCGATGCTGATGATCACTGCACCGATGCCGGCCTTCATCAAGCCGGTCGTGATCCTGCGCGGCCGAAAGCTCTCCTTCAAGCAATTCGGCAACGGCACCGTCCTGATCGGCGGCGGCTATCTCGGCCGCGCCATCCGCGATGAGAACAGGACGATCCTCGACTGGGGCAAGCTCGCGACCAATGCGAAGACGGTCTGGGACCTGTTCCCGATCATGCGCGGAGCGCCGATCCTGCGCGCCTGGGCCGGGATCGAGGCGCGCATGCCCGACGATCTGCCCTGCTTTGGGCCCAGCGCCAAGCATGAGGGCGTCTACCACCAGTTCGGCTTCTCAGCCCATGGCTTCCAGCTCGGGCCGGGCGCCGGCGCCGTGATGGCCGAAATCATCGCGACCGGCCACAGCAACGTGCCCATCGACGGGCTCGACATTGCCCGCTTCACAGCCTCAGCCCCCCACTGACCTCTTTTCAACCCGGAGAAAGACCATGACGATCACCCGTTCCATCCGCACGCCGATCCAGAACCGCGTCGTCCAGACCGGTGGCTTGGTCTTCGTCGGCGGCACCACCGCCGATGACACGACCCAATCGATGGGACCGCAGACCCAGAACATCCTGACCAAGATCGAGGGCTATCTCGGCGAGGTCGGCCTCGACCGGACAGCGATCGTCGCCGCGACGATCTTCGTCACGGACCTGTCGATGAAGAAGGAGATGGACCCGGTCTGGACCGCTTTCTTCGGCGAAGGCCTGCCGACCCGCGCCACCGTCGGCGTCGCCGATCTCGGCGGCACCACGCTGATCGAGGTCGTGGTCACCGCCGCCAAGGGCTGATCGACCGACAAGACCTCAGCGACGGAGCCAGAAACTTCTAACCACGCGCCTCCGCCTCCGGGCGGGGGCGTCTTTTCCCGAAAGCGTTTTCGAGCGAGCTGGGCACCGGCTCGCGTGAAGAAAACGCGTCAAAACAATTGCTCTAAGTACCGCATTTATATGCAGTGCCCGCCGTGCTCGGGCCTTTCCACTTGATGTCGGCGACGGAGGATTCGACATGGGTCGCGCCCAATTCCGCGCCGCCGGCCTTCAACCGCGCCAAGGCCGCATCGCGCGCCTGATCCCTGAGCAGCACCTTGCCCAATGGCGATGCGCCTTCAAGCTCGCCGAGCTTCTTGCAGTTCTCGACGACGCTCTTGGTATCGGTGACGACCACCGTATTCGAGCGCGAGTTCGGGATCACGCAGGCCGAAAGCGCGAGCAGGGGCAAAAACAGAAGGGAACGCAGCATCGGGCCTATCCTTAGAGCGTTTTTGAGCGAAGTGGGCACCGGTTCGCGCGAAGAAAACGCGTTAAAACAAAAGACGAGGGCAACGTCCGATCCAGCTGGGCCGGACATTGCTCTAAAACAAGGGCGCGCAACGCCCCCGCCGCCATGATCCCCGCTATTGCCGTATTTTCAAGGCCCGGCCGCGAGAAAGCCAACCGCCTGCTTCAGGCAGGCTCAGGCATTCGCGCCGTCGGGCCGCCGAGATGAAGCACCGCATCGAGCAATTCGCGCGCATAGGCGGTTGCAGGCGCGCTGAACAAGGTGCGGCTTTCGCCCTGTTCGACCACACGCCCGTTCTGCAGCACGACAGTGCGCTCGCACATCATCCTGACCACGTTGAGGTCATGGCTGACGAAGAGCAGCGCCAGCCCGTCCTCACGGCGCAAACGGTCGAGCAATTGCAGGATCACCGCCTGGACCGAGACATCGAGCGCCGCCGTCGGCTCGTCGAGCACAAGCAGGCGCGGCCGGCAGGCGATGGCGCGCGCGATGCCGACGCGCGCCTTCTGGCCGCCGGAGAGCTGGTGCGGAAGGCGCTCCAGCAATTCGCTCGGCAAACCGGCGCGCTCGGCGCATTCGCTGACTCGCCCCGTCAGCGCTGACCCATTCTTCATGCCGAGCAGGCGGCGCAACGGATGGGCAATGCAATCGAAGGCGTTGAAGCGCGGATTGAGGCTGTCGGTCGGATCCTGAAAGACGATCTGGATATCCCTGCGGAATTCGCTGCGATGGAAATCGCGCGCCGGCAGCGAACCGATCGCACGGCCATCGAACAGGATCTCGCCTTCGCTCGGGTCGATCAATCGGCAGATCATGCGCGAGATCGTGCTCTTGCCCGAGCCCGATTCCCCGACCAGGCCCAGACTTTCGCCGGCCGCAATGCTGAAGGAGACGTCGTCGACCGCCGTGACGCCGCCATCATAGCGCTTCACCAGTTTCTGGACTTCGAGCAGCAGCGGCGTGCCGGGGGCGGGCTTGGGGCGGAAGAGTTCGACGGCCGGCACGGCACTGGCGCCTTCCGGCGCCAGATCGGCGATCGTCGAGGTCGCGGTCGGCGAGGCGGCGACGAGGCGCTTGGTGTAGGGGTGCTGCGGCGCGCTGAAGAGCGTCGCGGGCGCGGCCTGTTCGACGACCTGGCCCCGCTCCATCACCACGGCGCGCTGGCAATAGCGCGAGGCGAGTCCGAGATCATGCGTGATCAGGATCATCGCCATGCCACGCTCGGCCGTGATGCGGGCGACGAGGTCCATCACCGTCTTCTGCGTGGTGACGTCGAGCCCCGTCGTCGGCTCGTCGGCGATCAGCAGGGCCGGCTCGCAGGCGATCGCCATCGCGATCATCACGCGCTGGCACATGCCGCCCGAGAGCTCATGCGGGTAGGCGTCGAGCCGCTTTTCCGGATCGCGGATCAACACCGCCTTGAGCAGGTCGAGCGCCCGCGCCCGCCCCTCGCTCGCCGAGATGGGCTCATGCGCCATGATCGCATCCGCGATCTGCCGGCCAACGCTGCGGATCGGGTTCAGCGCGCCGCGCGGGTTCTGGAAGATCATCGAAATCGCCGCGCCATGCAGGGAGCGCAATTGCTTCGACGAGGCCTTGCTGATGTCCTGCCCCTTGAAGCGGATGCTGCCTTGCGAGATGCGACCGGCCGCGTCGAGCAATCGCGTGATCGCGAACGCCGTCACCGATTTGCCCGAGCCGCTCTCGCCGACGATGCCCAGCGTCTCGCCGGCGGCAACGGAGAGGCTGACGCCGCGCACAGCCTCAACGGTTCCGCTACGGGTCGAGAAACGCACATGCAGATCGTCGATGGCGAGCAAGGGCTCGCTTGCAGTCGCCGTCACCATCGTCTCGCGCCCGGAGCTCGGAACCTCTTCGTCATTCCGGGGCATCGCTCTCGGGTCCGACCTTTGGTCGGCCCAAGGATAAACTCCGCGATGAGCCCGGAACCCAGAACCGATGACGGATGAACAAGAGGCGAAGCACGTCCCGTCATTCCCGTTCGAGACCTGAGGTTCTGGGTTCCGGGCTCGACCCTTCGGGCCGCCCCGGAATGACGGAGAGGTTCCTGCATGAGATCATGTTCACGTCCGCATGCGCGGGTCGAGGATGTCGCGCAACCCGTCGCCCAGCAGGTTGAAGCAGAGCACGGTCAGCATCAGCGCCAGCCCTGGAAACGCGACGAGCCACCATTTCCCGGTCGAGATGAAGCGTGCGCCCTCCGCGACCATGATGCCCCATTCCGGCGTCGGCGCGGAGACGCCGAGCCCGATGAAGGAAAGCCCCGCCGCGTTCAGGATCGCCCAGCCGAGATTGAGCGAGACCTGCACCGCCATTGCCGGCAGCACATTGGGCAAGAGAAAGCGCAGCACGACCGAGACATGGCTGTCGCCGCAGGCGCGCGCCGCCTCGACCCAGCCGGCATTGCGCCGAACATTCACCTCGGCACGGGCGAAGCGGATATAGAAAGGCAAGTTGATGATCGCGGTCGCGATGACGATGTTCTCGACCCGGTTGCCCAGCGCCGCCACCATCGCCATGGCGAGCACGAACAGTGGAAACGCCATCAGCACATCGACGAAGCGCCCGACATAGCGATCGAGCCGCCCTCCGGCATAGCCGCAGAGCGCCCCGATGACCGCCCCGATGACGAAGGAGAGCGTCACCGCCGAAGCTGCGATCGCGAGATCCAGCCCCGCCGCCACGATCAAGCGGCTGAAGACGTCGCGGCCGAGCTGGTCGGTGCCGGCCCAGTATTTCGCGCTCGGCGGCAACAGGGCGTTGGGCACGTCAGAGGCGACCGGATCATAAGGCACGATCCACGGCCCGATGACGGCGAGCACGCAGAGCGCAAATGCGCCGGCCGCCGCGAAAGCCGTGACCGGGTTGCCGCGCAGGATCCAGACGGTGTGGCGCAGGGTCGCGGAGGTCATAGGTTCGCTCCTCCGTCATTCCGGGGCGCGCCGAAGGCGCGAGCCCGGAACCCACGACCGGGTGAGGCTATTCCGTCATTGCGAGCGCAGCGAAGCAATCCAGGGGGACGTCGAGCGCTGCCGCCCCTGGATTGCTTCGTCGCTGACGCTCCTCGCAATGACGGGGAGCTGCGACACACCCGGTCGTGGGTTCCGGGCTCGCACCTTCGGCGCGCCCCGGAAAGACGGGTGTGGGTGCAAGCCATCATTCGACCGACACCCTCGGATCGGCGATGCCGTAGAGCACATCCACCGTCAGGTTCACCAGGACGAAGATCGACGCCATCAGCAGCACGAAACCTTGTACCGGCGCGTAGTCCGAGGAGAGCAGCGCGTCCAGCGCATAGGAGGCGACGCCCGGCCAGGAGAACACCTTCTCGACCAGCACATTCGCCCCCAGCATGGTCGAGAACACGATGCCCGCGATGGTCAGCACCGGCAAAAGCGCGTTCCGCAAGGCGTAGGTGACGATGACCTTGCGCCGCGACAGGCCAAGCGAACGCGCGGTTCGGAGGAAATCGCTGCCGAGCGAGGCCAGCATCGCCGCACGCGTGATCCGCGCCAGCGGCGCGACCACGAAGAGCGCCATGGTGAAGGCCGGCAGCACGAGCTGGCTTGCAGCCGCGCGCCAGCCTTCCCAATCGCCGGCCAGCGCGAAATCGATCAGCAGGAAGCCCGTCACCAAGGGTGGCGGCGAGGTGAAGATGTCGACCCGTCCCGTCGGATCGGGCGCGAAGCCGAGCAGGTAGTAGAAAACATAGATCAGCAGCAGCCCGGAGACGAAGGTCGGCACGCAGACGCCGAGCGCGCAGATGAAGCGCACGATATGGTCGATGCCCGAACCTTGCTTCAGCGCGGCCGCGACGCCAAGCGGCACCGCCGTGACCAGCGCGATCAGGAGCGCGGAGAAGGTGAGCTCGAGCGAAGCCGGCAGCCGCGACTTCAGATCGCTCAGCACCGGCTGGCCCGTGGTCAGCGAGCGCCCGAGATTGCCCGTGCCGATATCGCCGAGATAGCGCAGGAGCTGCTCGGGCACGGGCTTGTCGAGCCCCATCTGCTTGCGGATCGTCTCGATCTCCTCCTTGCCCGCAGTCGGGCCCGAGGCAAAGAACACCGCCGGATCGCCCGGCAGCACCCGCATCAGCAGGAAGGTGAAGACGAGCACGCCGAACAGCGCCGGCAGTGACGAGGCGAACCGCCAGCCCGCGCGCTTGGCCGTGATGGAGAGCTGGGACATTCCGATTTCTGCTCACTCACATCCGCAATGTCGTCCCGGACAAGCGGCGAAGCCGCTCCGATCCGGGACCCATTCCGGAGCATAGCCGGAAAGCGTTCCGGCGTGGGTCCCGGGTCTTCGCTGCGCTACGCCCGGGACGACCGACGGGTTCACACCAAACCGTCAGAGGTCACTTCCGGCTCAGATCGCGGAAATCGATCTGCCGGTGGAACTGGTAGACATAGCCGTCGATCGACGACGCCATCACCGCGTCCTGCGCCGGCTGCCAGAGCGGGATCTGCGGCATCAGTTCGAAATGGCGCGTGTTCAGATCCTTGCCATAGCTTGCGTATTTCGCCTTATCGGCCTCGAAGCGGGCAGCCTGCGCCCATTCCGTGATCTTGGCGTCGTCGAGCGAGGCGTAGTTCCAGCGGATCGGGCCGATATAGAAGTTGCGGTAGAAGTAATCCATCGAGGGCAGCCAGGCGACGATGCCCTCAGTGAAGAACGGCACCTTCTTCTCGTTGATCAGCGTCGACATCTGCGCGTCCGGCAGCTTCTGGATGTCGACCTTGATGCCAACCTTGCCGAGCGATTCCTTGAGCAGCGCCGCCATCGGCTCGGCCGTGCCGGCCTGGCCGACATTGAAGGAGAAGGTGGTCGAGAAGCCGTCGGGGAGGCCGGCCGCGGCAAGCTGCTTCTTGGCCTCGGCGAGGTCGGTCTTCAGCGGCTGCGGGATCGGGAAGACCTCGCCGGTCGGCGCCTTGCCGTCAGGCCAGTTCGCGCCATAGAGCGGCGCCCCGCGCCCGAACAAGGCCGCCTTGAACATGTCGTCATAGGGCAGCGCCGCGGCGATGGCGCGCCGGACCTCGATCTTGTCGAAGGGCGGCATCTGGTTGTTGAACGAGACGAAGGTGATCGAATTGTACTGAGGCGTCGAGACGACCTTGAGCTTGCCCTTCTTCTCCAAGTCGGCGGCATCGGTCGCCTGCAGGTCGATGACGATGTCGGCATCGCCCTTCTCGACCAGATTGGCGCGCGTGGCGGCTTCCGGCACGGTCTGGGTGATGATGCGCTTGAAGCTCGCCGGCTTATCGGCCGAGCCGCGATTCCAGTCCGGATTGCGGCGCAGGATCGTGGTCTCGCCCGGCTTGTAGCTTTCGATGATGTAGGCGCCGGAGCCAGCCGTGTTGTCCTTGAGCCAGTTCAGCGCCCAGGGGTCCTCAGCCGTCGCATGCGACTTCGCCAGCTTCGAATTGATGATCACGGGGTAGACCACGGCAAGGTTCGCCAAGGCCAGTTTGTCGGGCTTGGGCAGCGTGACCTCGAAGGTGTGGGCGTCGATGATCTTGAACTGGTCCGGGCTGGTCAGTGAGCCGGTCAGCAATTGGCCCTTGCCTAGGACATTGGCGCTGACCTCACGGTCGAGCGACCATTTCACATCCTCGGCCGTCACCGGCGTTCCATCGTGGAACTTCGCGTCCTTGCGCAGATTGAAGGTGATCTTCAGCCCGTCGGGGCTGACGGTGTAGCTTTCGGCCAATTCGCCGCGGATGCTGTCGAGATCGAACACCCATTTGCCGTTGAGCTGCTTCCTGCCGAAGGAGAGCAGCCGGTCATAGGTCAGGAGGCTCAGGCCGAAGGCCTCGCGGGTCGAGCCTGGAATATTGGGGTCGAGCGTGTTGATGGCCGCGCCAGTGACATGGCGCAGCGTCTCGGCACGTGTCTGCGCCAGCGCCGGCGAGGCCAGAAGCGCAGTCGAGGTCAAGAGCGCGGCTGCAAGCCAGCCCGTCCGCACGATCGTCATAGTCGTTTCCCTCTTCATCGGCGCAGTCGTCAGGTTGGTTCCGAGAGCCGGATGATTTCAGATGGGACCATAAAATGATCCCATCTGAAATCTGAATCCGTCTCTCATCTAAAGAGTGAGAGCAGGATCAAAGCGAAAAGCCGGTGCCCACTTTTTCGCATCCTGCTCTTGCGGAACCGGATGCAAGCGTGGTGCCATGGAGCGCATCATCTCCCCTCCCGCCCGAGGCGGGAAGCATCCTTTCCCTTCCACCCGAGAAAGGATCACCGCAGCACGGCTTGGGGCACGTCATAGGCCTGGAACGAGGCCCAGTGCCGCTCGACATCAGCGCGAAACAGCCCGCGTGTGATACCTGAGACGAGCTTGGGCACCGCCGTGGTCATCGCGTTGATCGAGGAACCGGACGCCCCGAAGCTCATCGTCGAGGCAATGGTGAAGAGATGGATGTCGCCGATCCAGGGCGTCGCACCCGGCACGCGCTCGGTCAGCGCGTAATCATCGGCGAGATAGGGGAAGCGGCCGAGCCGCTCGTCGCGCTCGGCTGTCGGTGGCGCATAGCGGTCGGCCCAGGAGGCGATGTTGCCTGCGAAACCGGCAAGCTCCGGCCGCACGGAGAGATCGATCTCGATACCGGCAGCTGCGATGACGAAATCGACCGTAAGCGAGCCCTGCGGCGTCGCGATCTCGACACCGCCGGGCGCGTCGATCGCGCTCAGAGCGGGCGCGCCGAGATGCAGGGAAAAGGTGTCGTGGCGGGCGCAGCGGTCATAGGTCGCTTGCGGAAACCCCTCCCGCAGCGCCAGGACGGCGCTCATGAAACGCCAGCGCCAGGCATCGTCGAGGTCGCTGAGATGGCGCAGGAAGCCGCGAAAGGTCAGCCAGCGATAGGGCTGGATCACTTGCGCCTGCGACCGACGGCAGAGCAGATGCACCTGCGCCGCCCCAGCCTCCAGCGCTGTCGCGGCATTGTCGAAAGCCGACGCGCCGGCCCCGATCACCGCAACACGCTTGCCCGCAAGCGCGGCGAAGTCGATCGACTCGGCGCAATGCACGCAGCGTGAGGCCGGCAACGCCATGAGCGGCGCCGGCACGGTCCAGTCGCCCAGGCTCTCCTGCCCGGTTGCGAGCACGATCTTACGGGCATGCAGCGTCTCGGCCCTGCCACCGCAGCGCAGCGTCACGGCCAGCAGCCCGCCGGCGGGGGCGATATCGACCACCTCCGCCTCGTTGCGGACGGGGATGCCGACGACATGGCGAAACCAGCCGAGATAATCCGCCCAGAGGCCTTTCGGGATCAACACCAGCTCATCCCAGCTTTCGACACCGAATTTGGCCTCGTGCCAGGATTGGTAGGTCAGGCTCGGCACATCGAGATCGGGGCCGGTGAAATCCTTCGGGCTGCGCAGCGTGTGCATGCGCGCATAGGAGCGCCATGGCCCTTCCTGCCCGGCAGCCGCCTTGTCGAGCACCAGGATGTTGGTGACTTGCGAGCGCTGCAGGCCGAAGGCTGTCGCCAGCCCCGACTGGCCGCCCCCGACCACGATCACGTCATAGGCCGGCTTGCCGTCCGGCCCCGGAACCGGCTCGAGCCACGGCGCGCTGGGATGGGCGGTGCGGGCGAGATCGCCGGCGATGCGGCTCGCGAGAACCGATAATCCGTCATGCTTCATGGCAACATCCCACGCAGTGATCATGCCGGAAACCGCTCACGCGGCAAGCCAGCCGCCATCGACCACCAGCGTGGTCCCGGTGCTGAAGGACGCGGCGTCGCCGGCGAGATAGAGCGCGGCTTCCGCCACCTCTTCGGCGCGGCCGAAGCGCTTCATCGCATGGCGGTTGCGCGAGGCCTCGCGCAGCGGCTCGGGCTCGGCATGGCGGGCAAAACTGCGCCGCAGCATCGGCGTGTCGATCGCGCCCGGAGCGATCGCGTTCACGCGGATGCCGTCGGCGGCATAGTCCAGCGCCATCGTCCGGGTCAGGCTGAGGATCGCCCCCTTAGCGGCGATATAGGCACTGTTGCCGCGCCCACCGGCCAGAGCCAGTTGCGAGGCGAACGTCACGATCGCCCCGCCACCCTGCCGCTGCATCGCCGGGATTACCGCCTTGGCGAAGAGGAAGGTGCCCCCGACATTGGCGCGGAAGACGGCGTCCCAATCCTCGGGCGCTGTCGTCGTCACCGTGCCGCCACAGGAAAAGCCGGCCGCCGTCACCAGAATATCGATACGGCCGAAGCGCGCGAGCACCTGCTCCGCGACGCCATCGGCGAAGCCCGGCAAGCCGACATCGCCGATATGAGCGCAAGCCTGCCCGCCGGCCTCGATGATCAGCGCCACCGTCGCCTGCGCCGCATCAGTGTCGCGATCGACGACCGCGACGCGCGCGCCTTCGCGGGCAAAGAGCAGCGCGCTCGCCCTCCCGATTCCCGAGCCGCCGCCGGTCAGCAGCGCGACCTTTCCCTCAAGCTTCATCGCCCAAGCCTCATCGTCCAAGTCCTTTCATCGCAAGCCCCGTCATCGGCCAAGCCCCCGGCCATGCCCCCGCCACCAGGCGGCCAGTGCATTCGCCGACTCGGCCACACCGATTGCGGCAGCCCAGCCGAATTCCTCCCTCATCCGCGAAGTGGAAAGCGGCGCGCGGTCGCCCGGTCCATGCAGATCGATCGTCGCCGCCTCGCCGGGCTCAGCCAGGCGGCAGATGAAACCAGGAAAATTGGCCGCCAGCGCCTGCCCCCACTCGAGAGCCGCGAAGCGCCGCGCCGTCGAAATGTTGTAGAGCCGATGACGCAAGACCGGCGCGCCCGCCACGATCCGCACCGCCTCGGCGAGATCGGGCGCGTAGATCCAGTCGCGCAGGCCCGGTCGGGGCAGGATCGCGGGCTCGTCCTTCTCGGCAGCAGTGAGGATCTGGCTTTGCGGACTCAGTGTGTCGCGCACGCCCGTCGCACGCTCCCAGGGACCGAAGACGCCGCTGAGCCGCAAGGAGACCAGATCGAGCCCCCAGAGATCGGCCAGCCGCCCGCCGACGCGCTCGCTCGCCCATTTGCTGATGGCATAGAGGCTGACCGGATCGCCCGGCGTCTCCTCGTCGAGCTCCGGATAGCGCTCTCCGGCCGCCCCATAAGCAGCAGCCGAACTCAGATTGATGACGCGCCGGACACCCGCAGCCCGCGCCGCCTCCAGGATCGGCACCTGAGCGAGCAGATTGACCTGCAGAATCGTTTCCGGATCGCGCGCATCGCGCGCCGCTCCGGCGGTGATCGCAGCACCCATGATGACGACGTCCACGCCGGGCTGCACCACCTCGGCAATCGCCATCTTGTCGGTGACGTTCCCCTGGACGGCGGTCAGGCGCCCCGGTAGCCGGGAAAAGGCCTTCCCGATGTCGGCAGGCAACGCCATGCGGTCGAACACAACAACGTCGTCGCCTTTCGCCAACATCGCTTCCGCGATGTTGAGCCCGACGAAACCGACCCCGCCGAAGATCAGAACTCTCAAGAAACGCCCCTTACGCTGCTTGGTCACGCACACGGTTTGCATGCGATGGCGGCTGACCTAAGCCTTCAGCCGCGCTGCCCACAAGCGCGACCAGCACCGATCATGCCCGCATCTTCGGCGCGGCGGCGCAAATTTCGCCCATCCCGGCCGCGCCCACCGTAGAACCCGGCCGGCATGTCGCATTGCATCGGCGCGAACCATGGTCTAGGCGTCGCGCGACACCTGCAGAGGCCGCGCGCCACCCGCCGCCGCGCCTGGAGCAGGATGCGAAAAGTGGGAACCGTTTTTTCGCATAGATCCAGCTTTCACCTTCGGTGAGAGACGGTTTCAGACATTGGGACTTTAGCCGCCGCATCGCGCGGCCCGTCCATTTTCCGAAAGGACCCGATCATGGCCCGCAAGAAATCGAAGCCGCTCGATGCCGAATTTGTGATGTTCGACGTCGTCTATACCGATGGCTCGCGCCGCTCCAACCGACGGGTGCCGACCGCACTGCTCGGCGGCCTGGACGGCGACGAGCCGGCGCGCGACGCCATCATGGAGCAGGACCGCGCCATCGCCGAGAAATCCGGGATGCCGGCCCTGGAAATCGCCAGCCTCACCCGCTCGGGCAAGGTCGTCGAGAAACCTGGGCGCAAGGTCGGCTAAACAAAGGCACCCTCAAGGCAGCGCAGTATTCCCATGACGATCGGACCGGCTTAAACCAACAGGCGCGGTTGTTCTTGACCTGCAACGGCGCGTGTATTTTAAGTCCTTTCTCCATTGGGAGGCTGAAAAGGAAAAATTGATGCGTACCCTTCTCATCGTTGGCGCCCTGGCCGCTGTAGTTGCTGGCTGCCAGACGCGACAGGAATCGCTGGTCGACGCCGAAATCACCTGCGAGTCGCAAGGATTCCGTCCTGGCACCCGCGCCTATCAGCAGTGCCGCTCGGCCAACTACACCGAGAACCGCCGCGCCAACTCCGAAGCCAGCAGCGCTGTTGCGGCCGGCGTCGCCGCCGGCGTCGTCGGAGGCGCGCTCGTTGCCGCTGACAATCGCTCCTACTACGGCCGAGGCTATTATGGCCGTCGCGGCTACGGCTGGTATTGATGAACAACGACGAGTCCGCCTGATCTGACAGGCTTGTCGATGTGAAAAACAAAACCCCGCGGCCGAAAGGCTGCGGGGTTTTTCGTGGCCACAAGAGCATTGCGCGAAAAGTGGGGACCGGTTTTTCGCATGAGCAATGCTCTCAACTTTTAGAATCGATTACGTTTTTCGCATTCGGACGGTTCCGTCCTAATGCGACGTGATCGAGGCCGGGTCGTCAGCGCTTCGGTGCGGTGCGCTTGCGCACAGGAGCCGGATCGCTGCTCGACGAACCCAGCAACGATCCGAGCGCATAGACCGCCAGCCCGATCCCCAGCAACGCCGCGATCGGCTCCTTCTGAGCCCGCTGCGCGATCAGCCGGCCGCCATAGCCGGCATAGTCGCGCGCATCGCCACCATAGGCGTTCAGCCATTGCTGGCTGCTCTTCAACGCGCCCTCGCCCGACTTGGCGGCATCCTTGCCGTAATCGCCGAGCAGGCCACGCAGCCTGTCGAAATCGGGCTGATAGCGCTCCCAGCGCGACGTGGGAGGCGAGCGCAGGCTCGCCCAGGCGATCAATCCGATACCCAGCGCACCCAGCCCGAACGCAACGACGGGATTGCGCTCGACCGCGCGTATCACCGCCTGGCCGCCATCGCGGGCGGTCTCGATCGGATCGAGATCCGTCAAGGCGTCCTTGGCGCGGGAGTAGCCGCCCCTGACCGTCTCCGTCGCCTTGTCGGCAACGTCGGCGGCCTTGGCGCGCAGGCCGCTGGTCGCATTGTCGATCTCGTCGCCGGCTTCATCCCAGCCTTTCGGCACGTCGGGCGGAAACTTGTTCATGGTCGCCATTGCGAACCTCCTTGCGTACACAGATCCAAGCCCAATGAACGAGGCAGCGATCCGAGAGTTCCGCCCGCGGAAAGAACCCCATGCACCAGCGCCCGGTTTCCGCCCTTCGCCAGCCCCTTCACGTCGACGCGGGCGACGCGCAAAGCGTTGCCGGCAAAGGCTTGTTTCGGACCGCACTCGGTCATGACAGCGCCAAGATTGGATGGGATTCAGCATCATCGATCCCAATCGAGCAATGATCCCGATCGAGAAGGAGACGCTTATGCAAACACAGCACCTCCAGATCGCCCGCCCTGGCGTGATGTCAGACCCGGAATGGATCGCCCTCGAGAGCATCGACGAGCAGACCACTCATTTCATCTTCGATGATGACATGCTGGTCGTGCTGAAGGATCGCGGCCTCGTCGAGCCGTTAGGCGGGCGCTGGCTCGTCACCGAGCATGGCCAGAGGGCGCTGAACGAGCGCAGCCTCTGAGCCCACTCTTCTCTGGCCCGCCCAGTCTTCGCGGCCTATCCTTCATCCCGACGCGATCGCGCGCGGGGCCGCCGGAACTCCGGCGCTCCTGCTGTGGCCGTGTCCGTCGGCGCTCCCTTCGACTGCGAATCCCATGGCCAAGCCCGTCAGCATCACGATTTCCCATGAGCTCGGCCGCGAGGCCGCGCTGGCGCGCATCCGTGGCGGCGTCGACCGCATCCGCGACAAGCTCGGCATGGTGAAGATGCAGCTCGTCGAGGAGGAATGGCGCGACGGCACGCTGGATTTCGGCGTGGCGGCACTGGGCTATACGGTGCGGGGCAGCCTCACCGTCGAGGAGACGCTGGTGCGCGTCGAGATGATGCTGCCCTGGGTGCTGGCGACCTTCGCCGAGACTCTGAAGCTCGGCGTCGAGAAGCAGGGCCGCGTCCTGCTGGACAAGCCGAAGACCTGAGGCCACCGGCCACGACGACGGCCGCCTGGCGGAAACACCACATCGCCTCGCCGAAAGCGCTCTGAAAAGACCGCCTCAAGGTTGAAATTGCGCGACCCAGACGCCATGCTTCGAGTGCTCTATCGAGCCACCATCTGCCTTCCGTAATCCTTCCGCCTTCCGTAATCCTGCCCGCCTTCTGGAGACCTGATGCATCCTGGCCCGCTGATCGCCATTCTCGTAGCGGGCCTGTGCCTCGCCTTCATCTTCGGAGCACTTGCTCAGAAGCTGCGCTTCTCTCCCCTGGTCGGCTATCTCCTCGCCGGCGTCGCGGTCGGGCCCTTCACGCCCGGTTTCGTCGCTGATCAAGGCCTCGCCAACGAACTGGCCGAGATCGGCGTCATCCTGCTGATGTTCGGCGTCGGCCTGCATTTCTCGCTGAAGGACCTGCTCTCGGTCAAAACCATCGCGGTCCCCGGCGCTCTCGTCCAGATCGCGGTGGCGACCTTGCTCGGCCTGGGCCTGGGGCTTTCGCTCGGCTGGGGCTGGGTCGCGGGTCTCGTCTTCGGGCTCGCGCTCTCTGTCGCCAGCACCGTCGTGCTGCTGCGCGCACTCCAGGAGCGCCGGCTGGTCCAGACCGAGAAGGGCAAGATCGCGGTCGGCTGGCTGATCGTCGAAGACCTCGCCATGGTGCTGGCGCTCGTCCTGATCCCGACCATCGCCGACGCCCTGAACGGCGCCAGGCCCGGCACGCCCGTACCCCTCTCCGGGCAGTTCGACCTCGGCCTCTGGGGCGTGCTGGGGCTGACGCTCGCCAAGGTCGTGGCCTTCATCGCCTTCATGCTCATCGTCGGGCGGCGCGTCATCCCCTGGGTGCTGCATTGGGTCGCCCATACCGGCTCGCGCGAGCTGTTCAGGCTCGCGGTGCTGGCGCTGGCGCTCGGCGTCGCTTTCATGGCGGCAAGCCTGTTCGGCGTCTCTTTCGCGCTCGGCGCCTTCTTCGCCGGCATGATCTTGAATGAATCGCCATTGAGCCAGCGCGCCGCCGAGGAATCGCTGCCGCTGCGCGACGCTTTCGCGGTGCTGTTCTTCGTCTCCGTCGGCATGCTGTTCGACCCAGGCATCCTGCTGCGCGCGCCGCTGCCTTTGCTGGCGACACTCGCCATCATCCTGTTCGGCAAATCACTCGCCGCCTGGCTGATCGTGCGTGCCTTTGGCCGCTCGAATGCAGTCGCCTTGACCATTTCGGCGTCGCTGGCGCAGATCGGCGAGTTCTCCTTCATTCTGGCTGGCCTGGGCGTCTCGCTGGCGATCCTGCCCGAACAGGGCCGTGACCTGATCCTGGCGGGCGCGATCCTCTCGATCCTGCTCAACCCG
Source organism: Allobosea sp. OK403 (assembly GCF_900113835.1). Classification (GTDB taxonomy): domain Bacteria; phylum Pseudomonadota; class Alphaproteobacteria; order Rhizobiales; family Beijerinckiaceae; genus Allobosea. Next base: position 181,523 of record NZ_FOQV01000004.1, read on the forward strand.
GTGCTGTTTGCGATCATCGAGCGCTTTGCCACGGAGACGAACCCGGCCAAGCCCAAGCCGAGCGCCGCCAAGCCGGAGCCCGAACCGGAACCCGAGCGCGACATCGTCCCGACCAGCTTGAGCGATCACATGGTCGTCGTCGGCTATGGCCGTGTCGGCGCGCTCCTGGGAGCAGGCCTGGTGGCGCATGGCGAGACCCTGCTCGTCATCGAGGAACAGCCCGAAGCCATCGCCGCAGCCAGGGAGCAGGGCGCCGAGGTGCTCGTCGGCAACGCCGCCGATCCAGGCGTTCTGGCGGCCGCCGGCCTGGCGCGGGCACGCCGGCTCTTCGTCGCCATTCCCGAGAGCTTCGAGGCCGGCCAGGTCTGCGAACAGGCGCGACGCGACAATCCCGCATTGCCGATCGTCGCCCGCGCCCATTCCGACGCGGCAGTCGAGCATCTGACCAGATGCGGCGCGAGCCTGACGATCATGGGCGAGGCGGAAATCGCCCGCGCCATGCTGGCGCTATGCGGCGCGCCTCCCGCGAATGGCGAGGCCTCCGCGGACAAACAACCGGTTTAGCGCCTCACCCGAACCGCGCCGCCGGGCAAGCGCCTGCACTCAGCCCCGGCCAGCGGGAAAGGTCAGCGGCGAGATCTCGAGATGGTCTCGCTTGGCCCAGTCGAGACCCTTGACGTTGGGCTCGGCCCGGCGCTGCGCCTCCTCCAGTTCGGCGGCGGCGCCGGCATAGTCCATGGTCAGCACCTTGCCGTTCTCGACCACCGTGACGCCGTCGACGATCACGGTCGTCACCGCCCGCTCGCCCGCCGCATAGATCAGGCTGCGAAGCGGATCGCGCAGCGGGCGCATCATCGGATGGGTGACATCGACCAGCACGATGTCGGCTTTCGCGCCCTTGGCGAGCCGGCCGATATCGTCGCGGCCGAGCGCCTTGGCGCTGCCCAGCGTCGCTGCGTTGAAGGCGTCCGAGGTGCGCACGTCATAGACGTCCTCGGCCATCATGCGCGAGCCGATGCAGACCGCGCGCAATTCCTCCAGCATGTGGTGGGGATAGGTGTCGGTGCCGATGCCGACATTGATGCCGGCAGCGACATATTGCCCGAAACTCTGCATCGCGATGCCGCGGCGCTGGAACACGATTGGGCAATGCGCGACATTGGTGCCGGTCTCGACCAGCGCGCCCATATCATCGGTCGCCGGCCATTTCACCGAGGAGTGATGGTCGAGGAAGATGCCGTGGCCGATGATCGAGAACGGCCCGAGCACGTCAAGTTCCTCCAGCCACTCCACCGGCGTCATGCCATGCCGGCGCGTGATCTCATGGAATTCGACCACGCTCTGGGCGGCATGGACCTGGAAGGGGATTTTTCGCGTCTCCGCCTCCTCATAGCTTGCCTGGATCAGTTCGGGCGTGCAGGTGTCGATCTGCGAGGGCGAGACCATGCCGGAAAGCCTGCCCGTTGCGTCGGCCGCAACCTGGTCCAGCAGCTTCATGGCCTGCGCCATCGCCTTCTCGCCGGCCTTGGCGTCCCACTCATATTTCGCGAGATGGCCGTTATCGGTGTACCAGCGCGCCGAGCGATACATCGGCGCAAACACAGCGCGAAGGCCCGAGGCCTTGAAGGTCTCGAACCAGCCGTCCCAGGCGGCGGACATGTCGACCAGCGTGGTGACGCCCGACATCAGCAATTCGGAATAAGTCACCTGCGCGCAGGGCTTGACGCCTGCAGCGTCACAGCGGAACAGCGGCATGAACTCGTAGAGCGCCGTGCCATACATTTTCGCGCTGCCGAGCTCGTCGTTCCAGCCCTTGCACATCGCCTCCGAGGAGGGGTGCGAGTGGATGTTGACGAGACCCGGCATGACCATCTTGCCGCGCCCGTCGATCGTCGTATCGGCCTTGCCCTTATAGCTTCCGCCGACCTGCAGGATGCGGTCGCCCTCATAAGCGACATCGCCGTCGCGCAGATAGACATGGCCCTTGGCCTTGGCGTCGTAAGCGACGATCCAGCTGGCGTTGCGGATGAGGGTGATCGGCATGGGCTGGGCTCCGGCTAGGTGTCGCGGCCTTGCATGGGCAGGCGCGGGGAACCCTCTCCCGTAGGGAGAGGGCAGGGTGAGGGGTCGGCCAGAAATCGCTGGCCTACTCCGGCACGCGGTTGGGTTTCCACTCGACTGGTCGAGGGGCCGACCCCTCACCCCTGCCCCTCTCCCTCCGGGAGAGGGGTTCCCCGCGCTTCATTGTTCGATGGCTTACCTGACGAACTTCAGATCCAGCCCCTTATACAGCCCGCAACCATAGATGTTGTGGGCCTTGAAGGGGGCGAGCCTTGCCGAGGCCGCGATCTTCATCGGCTCGTGATAGAGCGGCAGCCAGACCGCCGCCTCATGCACCTTCGTCAGAACCTCGCCATAGGCGGCCGCGCGGTCGGCGTCGTTCAGCGCGGTGATGCCCTTGGTGAGCAATTCGTCCGTCGCCGGGTCCTTCCAGTTCATCCGGTTGGGTGTCGGCGCATTGGCCGAGGGGAAATACAGGTTCAGCGCATCGCCGGCCGAGATGTAGGGGAAGCTCATCCCGAACATGTCGAACTCCTGCGTCGCCATCTTGCCCCAGGCGATGGTGGCATCGAAGAGCTGGACCCTGAGATCGACGCCGATCTTGCGCAGATCGCCCTGGATCGCCTCCATCAGCTTCTGCCAGGTCGAGCCGGTGAAGCCATAGACGATCGGCGAGAGCTTCTTGCCGTCCTTCATGCGGAAGCCGTCAGGCCCCTTCACCCAACCCGCCGCGTCGAGAATCCTGTTGGCCTCGGCGACATCCGTCTTGATCAGCTTCGGCGTCAGCGCCTTGTTCCAGTCCAGCGCCTCGGTCGAGATATAGCTGTAGGCCGGCTCGACCTCGCCGAAATAGAGGTTCTCGGCGATCGCCTTCTGATCGACGGCCATCACCATCGCCTTGCGCACGGCCGGATCGCTGACACCCTCCTTGTCGATCTTGAAACCGACGAAATAGGTCCAGAACGCCTCCTTCGACTCGACGATCCTGAGATTCTTGTTGGCGCGCATCTGAGCCATGCCGGAATAGGGCACGTACTGCGTCACCTGGGTCTGGCCGGTCATCACCGCAGCCAGGCGGGTGTTGTCCTCCGGCACGATGCGCCAGACGATCTCCTCGATCTGCGCCGGTCCGGTGTTCTGATAGATCGGCGGGCCCCATTTATAGGCGGCGTGGCGTTTCAGCCGGAACTCGTTGCGCGGCTTCCAGTCACCCCAGCAATAAGGGCCTGTGCCGTTGAAGCCCTTGACCCCGAAATCGGCGCCGAGCGCCTCGACATTGGCCTTGTCGATGATCACCGCGAAGCTCTGGGTGAGCTGGTAGAGCAATTCCGAGAACGGCGCCTTGAGCTTGTATTCGACCGTGTAATCGTCGGTCGCGACGATGTCCTCGATCTTGCCGGCGCGCCAGGCCACGGGCGAGCGCGTCGCGGGATCGATCCAGCGCTTGATCGAATAGACCACATCCTGCGCCGTAAGCTTCTTGCCGTCGCAGAAGGAGACGTCATTGCGCAGCTTGAAGGTGTAGGTCTTGCCGTCGGGCGCCATCGTCCAGGAGTTGGCGAGGCCGGGCTTGATCGTCGCCATGTCGTGGTCGAGCGAGACCAGCGTGTCGGCCATCATGAAGAGGACTTCGGAGGCCGAGCGCGCCGTCGAGCGATGCGGATCATAGCGGTCGCTGTCGACCTCGCGCACGATGGTGAGGCTGGCATTGGAGCCTTGCGCGAGCGCCGGGCCGGCAAAGGCAGCGAGGCCGAGGAAGGCCCCCATGACGATGGATTTCAGCTCTCTCACGATCTTTGTCCCCTTTGTTATGAATTCAGTGTCGGTGGCGCGCCTCACATGTTCCGCATGCGCGGATCGAGCAGATCGCGCAGCGCATCGCCGAGCAGGTTCACGCAGAGCACGATCGCGATGATCGTGAGGCTCGGCAGCAGCGAGATATGCGGCGCAAAGAACAAGGCGTCGCGCCCGAGCGAGGCCATCATGCCGAGCTCCGCCTCGGGCGGGCGCACGCCCAACCCCAGGAAGGACAGCGCCGCCCCGATCAGGATGATCTGGCCGAAGCGCAGCGTCATGAAGACGAAGACCGGCGAAATGCAGTTCAGCGCCAGATAGCGCCAGATCAGCGTCCTGTCCGGCAGGCCGAGCGCGCGGCCGGCCTCCATATAGTCCTGCCCCATCACCACGATCGCGGCGCTGCGGGTGATGCGCGCGACATCCGGCACGGTGGCGATCGAGAGCGCGATCACGATGGCCGTGAGTCCGGGGCCGACGACGGCGGCGAGCGCCAACCCCAGCAGGATGGCGGGGAAGGACAAAAGGATGTCGGCCGAGCGCATCACATAAGGATCGAGCCGCCGATAGAAGGCGCCGAGCAGGCCCAGCATCGCACCGAGCCCGCCGCCGAGGACGATCGAGGCCAGCCCCATCACCAGCGTCAATCGCGTCCCGTAGAGCAGGCGCGAGAGCATGTCGCGCCCCTGCCCGTCTGTGCCGAGCCAGTATTGCGGCAGCGAGCCCTCGCTCCAGCGCGGCGGGATGAAGGGGCGGCGCGTCGTCTCATAGGGGTCGAAGGGCGCAAGCCAGGGCGCAAACAGCGCCGCGAGCACAATCACCAGGAGGATGATCGCTGCCACTAAGGCGAGCTTGTCGCCAAGGATCCGCCGCCAGATCGGCGAGAGCCAGCTCCGTTGCACCGTCACCGGCGCGGCCTGGGTCGTCAGATCAGCCATGGCTCTCGACCCTCGGATCGAGCACGGCATAGAGCATGTCGACGATCAGGTTGATCACCAGGAAGGCCAGAGCCAGCACCAGGATCGCGCCTTGCGCCAGGGGAAAATCGCTCGCCAGGATCGCCCCGACCGCGAGCCGCCCGACGCCCGGCCAGGAATAAATCGTCTCGGTGACGACCGCACCGCCGAGCAGATAGCCGGCCTGAAGGCCGATCAGCGTCACCACCGGGATCAAGGCGTTGCGCAGCACATGCTGGAGGATGACGGTGCGCTCGGCCAATCCCTTGGCGCGGGCTGTGCGGACATGATCGGCGCTCAGCACTTCGAGCGCTGCGGTCCGCGTCATCCGCGCGATCGGCCCGATGAAAACCAGCCCGAGCGTCAGCGCCGGCAGCACGATCGAGGCCAGCCCCTCCAGGCTCCAGAGCGGCCCACCACGTCCGATGAACGGCAAAAGCTCCCAGTGGTAGCCGATATACTGCATCAGGATCAGCCCGATGAAGAACACCGGCGTCGAGACGCCGGCGACCGAGATCGCGATCACCAATCGGTCGAGCAGGCGCCCGCGATAGACCGCAGCGATCGTCCCCAGCGCGATGCCCAGCGGCACGGCCCAGACCAGGCAGGCGAACATCAGCTCGGCGGTCGGGCCGATCGCCTCGGCCAGTTCCGTCGTGACGCGGGTGTTCGAGATCAACGAGACGCCGAGATCGCCCTGCAGCACGCGCGCCATATAGATCGCGAACTGAATGATGATCGGCCGATCGAGCCCCATATCCTGCCGGATCTGCGCGACCAGCTCGGGGCTCGCCATCGGCCCGGCGATGATTGCGGCGGGATCCGAGGGGACGAGTTGCAGCAGCAGGAAACCGAAGAGCAGCACGCCGAACAGCACCGGCACCGAAAGGGCGAGGCGCTGAGCGATGTGGTTCAGCATCGACGAGCGCCCCGCGTCATTGCGAGGAGCGAAGCGACGAAGCAATCCAGGGGCGGCCGGGCTCTACGCCATCCTGGATTGCTTCGCTGAGCCTGTACTCGGGCTTGCCGAAGGCAAGACCCGGGTGCTCGCAATGACGATGCCATCACGCCTCCGCCTCGTACACCACCTTGCCCTCGATGATCGTCAGGTCGCAGCGGGTCTCGTGCAAGAGCTGTTCCGGCGTTGCCTTGGAAAGGTCGCGCGAGAATACGGCGACATCCGCCGCCATGCCCGGCAGCAAACGGCCGCGATGGGTTTCGGCGCGGTTCACATAGGCGCCGAAATCGGTGTAGGCGGCGATCACCTCGCCGATCGTCAGGGCCTGGTCGCCGCCGATCACCGTCCCGCGCGAGCTCTTGCGGGTCAGCATGGTGTAGATGTTGGGCCAGATATTCGCGTCGCAGACCGGCGCATCGGAGGAGGCCGCGGGCTTCAGCCCGGCCGTGATCCAGTCGCGCATCGGATAGCTCTCACTGGCGCGCTTCTCGTCGAGCACCGAGAGGTAGAGATCGCCGAAATCATAGATGAAGACCGGCTGCGGCACCGGCTCGATGCCGAGCCTGGCCATGCGCGCGATCTGCTCGGGCGAGTTGAAGCCGCAATGCTCGATGCGGTGGCGCCGGTCGGGATCGGGATGGTCGTTGAGCCCCGCCTCCATCGCGTTCAGCGTCTGCTCGATCGCGGCGTCGCCAATGGCATGAACCGCGAGCTGATAGCCCCTGGCGTGATAATCGCGCGTCAGCGCGTCCATCTCTGGGTCGGTCAGGCAGAAGATGCCCCTGGTCTCGGGCTCACCGAGATAGGGCTCGCTCATCGCCGCCGTGCGCCCCCCGGCCGAACCATCGGTGAAGATCTTGACCGGGCCGACGCTGAGCCAGTCGTCGCCGGCACCCGTCACCAGCCCGTCAGTGAAGCATTGCTCGACGATGCCGTTATGGCCGCCGAGCAGGCACATATTGGTGCGCACCGGCAGGCGGCCCGTGCGCTGCGCCGTGCGATAGGCCGCGACCTCGCGGTAATAGGAACGGATGCCGACGGCTGCATCCATCACGCTGGTGATGCCGAAAGAGTTGCAATAGCGCCCGGCACGCTCGATCGCCTCGACCAGCTCCTCATCGGTTGGGTCCGGGATTACGGCCTTGATCGGGTCGCGGCCGTTCTCGGCCATCAGGCCGGTCAATGAGCCGTTGACCTGCTCGATCGCGCCGCCCGGCGGCACCGGCGTCGTCTCGGTGATGCCCGCAATCTTCAGGGCCATCGAATTGGCGACCGAGAGATGGCCGCAGGCGCGCACGATATAGACGGGGTTGTTCGGCGCGGCCTTGTCGAGCTCGGTGCGATGCGGATGGCGCTTCACGTCGAGCTCGAACTGGTCGTAGCCGCGCGCCAGGATCCATTCGCCCGGCTTCACCTCGGCGGCGCGCTTCGCGATCATCTCGAGCAGGCCATCGAGCGTGCGCACGAAGCGGGGCCGGATATCGAGCTCCAGCATGGTCAGCCCGAGCGGCAGCAGATGCAGGTGCGCCTCATAGAGGCCCGGTGTCGCCGTCCGGCCGGCAAGCTCGATCACTTTGGTGGCGGGGCCGATCAGCGGCGCGATCTCGGCGGGTGTGCCGGTCGCGAGCACCTTGCCGGCCCAGAGCGCCACCGCCGTAGCATATCCTTCTCTTAAACCGAGAAAGACAGGGCCGTTCTGCAGGACCATGTCGGCTTTCGGCAACGCGGCCATGATTTCGTTCCTCCCGGAACGAAATCATGGCCGCGTTAGGACAGCCGAGCAATGCGGACGCCGCGCTAATTTTGGGCGCGCCTGCGCAAGATTCTGCCGCCTGCGGCGCAGCGCCTAAGGTCTCCTCGCCGTCATTCCGGACGCAGCGAAGCGCAGATCAGGAATCCATCGTAGAGTTCCGGAGCCCTCCGATGGATTCCGGATCTGCGCGGCTTCGCCGCTTGTCCGGAATGACGGCGAGGGTTCAGTCAGGAGCAGCGAGAAAGCGCAGGCCGCCTCAAGCCAGCGCGAACTTGATCTCCTGCGCGCCTTCCCACAGCGTCTTGCGGCCGAGCGTGTAGAGGTTTTCCAGTCCCGAGGTCAGCGTGATGAAGTGGTTGCCGGCGAGCTGGCCCATCTTGCTGGCGAAATGCACGCCGCCATAGGCAAGCAGGATCTCGGTCTCGCTGATGCCGCCGGGATAGAGGATGATCTGGCCGGGTGCCGGGTAGCTGGTGTGATTTTCATAGCCGACGCCGAAGTCGAGCTCGCCGAGCGGCATCCAGACGCCCTCGCCGCTCCAGCGCACATGCACGATCTTGCTCTCGAACGGCATGTGCCGGAGGAAGGCTGCGCAGGTCTTGGGAGCGTTTTCGAGTTCGAGCTTGCCCTCGAAGGTGAAGGGGCCGGCGGTGACGATCAGCTTGGTCATGGAAATCTCTGTCTCTCGAAACGGCTTCGGAAGGTGATTGCCCGTTTGGCCAGGCTTTCGCAAGAGTAGCGGAGGTACGGCACCCTCTCCGTCATTGCCGCTAGGATTACGAGATCGCCTCCTTGAGGTCGAGCGTGCCGGCCTTGCCAATCGCCTCGTAATTGCGCTTGAGCCAGCGCTTCGCCGCCGCCCTGCCCATGTCGCGCAGGCGCAGCAGGAAGTCCCAGTCCGCATTCATCCGCGAGGAAGAGGTCAGCTGCGCCAATGGCGGCCCGCCATCGATCCGGTGCATCAGCACGCGCTTGTACTCGTCGGTCGGCAGCTTGCCCCCGTCGACGAGCTTGTTGACGAAGTCGATCGCGCGCAATTCGCGCAGGAGCGAGGCGTTGAAGGTGATCTCGTTCAGCCGATCCTGGATCGCACGGGCATTGGTAGGCAGTTCCTTGCGCTGCAGCGGGTTGATCTGCACCAGCATGATGTCGTCGCAATGGGCCTCGTAGAACAGCGGGAACAGCGCCGGATTGCCCATATAGCCGCCGTCCCAATAGGCCTCGCCTTCGATCTCTACGGCCTGGAACAGCATCGGCAGGCAAGCCGAGGCCATCAGATGATCGGGGCTCAATTCCGCGCCGGTGAAGACCTTGATCTTGCCGGTGCGGACATTGGTCGCGGCGATGAAGAGCTTGACGTCCTGGCTGGCGCGGACCTTCTCGAAATCGATCAGGTCGGCGATGACGCCGCGCAGCGGGTTGATGTTGAGCGGGTTGACGTCGTAGGGGCTCGCGACCTTCGAGAACAATTCGAACCAGATCATGCCGGGCGGCGTGCCGTTCCGCCCCCAGGCGCCAAGCATGGTGTCGATCAGCGAGCGCTCCGAGCCGCCATATTTGCCGTCGACACTGATCGCCCGCCAGAAGCTTTCGAGCTTGGCGCGCGCACCTTCCGGGCCGCCTTCGAGCCAGCCCTCGCTCAGCACGACGGCGTTCATCGCGCCGGCGCTGGTGCCCGACAGCGCCTCGATCGCCAGACGCCCATCCTCCAGGATCGCGTCGAGCACGCCCCAGGTGAAGGCGCCATGCGCGCCTCCGCCCTGGAGTGCCAGCGAGACGGTCTTCTCGGCCTTGGGGCCGGCGAGCCCCTTGACCCGCGCCGAGCTGCCCCTGCGCCGACCGGTCACGCCGCGGTCCAGCCGCCATCTATCGGCAAGATCGTACCGGTGATCGACTTTGCCGCATCCGTGCACAGGAAGACCGCAAGCGCCGCGACCTGCTCGACCGTGACGAACTCCTTGGTCGGCTGCGCCGTCAGCAGCACGTCGTTGATGACCTGCTCCTTGGTCATGTTGCGCGCCTTCATCGTGTCGGGAATCTGCTTCTCGACGAGCGGCGTCCAGACATAGCCCGGCGCGATCGCGTTCACGGTGATGCCGCTGGTCGCGGTTTCCAACGCCACCGTCTTGGTCAGGCCGGCGATGCCGTGCTTGGCTGAGACATAGGCCGACTTGAAAGGCGAGGCGACGAAGGCATGCGCCGAGGCCGTGTTGATGATCCGGCCCCAGCCCTTCGCCTTCATTTTCGGCAGCGCCGCGCGGATGGTGTGGAAGGCCGAGGTCAGGTTGATCGCGATGATCATGTCCCAGGTCTCGATCGGGAATTCCTCGATCGGGGCGACATGCTGGATGCCGGCATTGTTGACGAGGATGTCGACCGCCCCGAAGGCGGCCTCCGCCTGGGCGATCATGCCGGCGATCTGGTCGGGCTTGGTCATGTCGGCGGGCGAGAACAGCACCTTGACGCCGAACTCGCTCTCGAGCCCGGAACGGAGCTTTTCGGCGTCGTCAGCGGGCAGGATGCCGTTGATGACGAGATTCGCGCCTTCCTTGGCAAGCGCGTGGGCATAGGCGAGGCCGATGCCGGAGGTCGAGCCGGTGATTACGGCGCAGCGGTCTTTGAGGAACATGAACGTCAAGGCTCCTGACATTGAGGATAGAAATGCTTAGGTTCGGTGCCGAGCGGGCGATATGTCAGTGACCGGAAAAGGTCGCGGCGCGTCGCCCGATGACCTATTGCAACGCAACATGACCAAAATGCAGCCACACGCACACGATCATGACGGCGCTGACGATGCAATCTGCCGGCATGCGCATGACCATCGCAATCACGCAGCCCAGGCCCTGGCCCGGGCCGAGCAGCTCTGCCGTGAGCGCGGTCTCAGGCTGACGCCGATCCGCCGCAAGGCGCTGGAGGCACTGCATGCCGACCACCGCCCCGTCGGGGCCTATGATCTGGCCGACCGCATCTCGCCGGCCGGCGGGCGTCGTCTTGCGCCGATCTCGATCTATCGCGCGCTCGATTTTCTGGTCGAGCAGGGCTTCGTCCACCGGCTCTCCTCGCGCAACGCCTATATCGCCTGCCTGCACGGCCATGGCGCCGACGAGGTCGTCGCCTTCCTGATCTGCGAGGCCTGCGGCGGCGTCGACGAGGATTCCTCGCCCGCCATGAAGAAAGCCGTGGCGGCGATCGCGCAGACGCGACAATTTTCCCCCTCGCATCAGGTGGTCGAGATCGTCGGCCGCTGCGAGCATTGCCGGAGCGTTCAAGGATGAACGAGCGCGTGTCGCCTCCCTGCCTTCCCGATCAGGCCGGACCACAGCCGCGTTGGCCGACCGTGCCGGTCCAGGTCGGCTCCGTCACCGTCGGCGGCGGGGCGCCGATCGTCGTACAATCGATGACCAACACCGACACCGCCGATATCGCGGGCACGATCGCGCAGGTCGCGGCGCTGGCCCGGCAGGGATCGGAACTCGTCCGCATCACGGTCGACCGCGACGAGGCCGCCGCCGCAGTTCCGCATATTCGGGAGCGGCTCGACCGCATCGGCATCGATGTGCCGCTCGTCGGCGATTTCCACTATATCGGCCACAAGCTGCTGAGCGACCATCCCGCCTGCGCCGAGGCGCTGGCGAAGTACCGCATCAATCCCGGCAATGTCGGCTTCAAGGACAAGAAGGACCGGCAGTTCGGCCAGATCGTCGAGCTCGCGATCGAGCACGGCAAGGCCGTGCGCATTGGCGCGAACTGGGGCTCGCTCGACCAGGAATTGCTGACCGTCCTGATGGACGAGAACGCCGTCTCGGCCACCCCGCTCGACGCCCGCGCCGTGATGCGCGAGGCGATGGTGCAGTCCGCTCTCCTCTCCGCGCAGCGCGCCGAGGAGATTGGATTAGGCCGGGACCGCATCATCCTTTCGGCCAAGGTCTCGGGCGTGCAGGACCTGATCGCGGTCTACCGCATGCTGGCGAACCGGGCCGACTACGCCATCCATCTCGGCCTCACCGAAGCCGGCATGGGCTCGAAGGGCCTCGTCGCCTCCTCAACTGCGCTCGGCATCCTGCTGCAGGAGGGCATCGGCGACACGATCCGCTTCTCGCTGACGCCTGAGCCCGGCGGCGACCGCACGCTCGAGGTCAAGGCCGCGCAGGAGCTGCTCCAGACCATGGGCTTCCGCGCCTTCGTGCCGCTGGTTGCGGCCTGCCCCGGCTGCGGCCGCACCACCTCGACGGTGTTCCAAGAGCTGGCGCGGGACATCCAGAGCTGGATTTCGACTTCCATGCCGGAATGGAAGACGCGCTATCCCGGCGTCGAGACACTGAACGTCGCTGTGATGGGGTGCATCGTCAACGGACCCGGCGAGTCCAAACATGCCGATATCGGCATCTCGCTGCCGGGTACGGGCGAGGCGCCGGTTGCCCCCGTTTTCGTCGATGGCCGCAAGGTCACGACCCTGCGCGGCCCCGCCATCGCCGCCGAATTCAAGACGATGGTCGATGGCTATATCGCGCGGCGCTATGGTGGACTGAGCGATGCCGCGCAGTGAGATCGAACCGGCGCGCCTTTGCGCGCCGGCCTGCTTGTGTTAGACGCCCCGGCCTTTCGCTGCACCGCAGCGCTCGCGGAGATCCCTGATGGGGCATGATCAGCCGAATCCACCGACCACACGGCCGGAGGATTCCCGTTTCGGCCTCGATGATGGTCATGGCAGCGCAAGTCTTGGCAGCGCGAGCAAGCACGGCCATTCGACCAACAGCTTCGCGGTCCTGGCGCTGGGGGCGCTCGGCGTCGTCTATGGCGACATCGGCACGAGCCCGCTCTACGCCCTGCGCGAGACGGTTCTGGCCGCGACCGCGGCCCATGGCGCGCTGACCAATGCCGCAGCCGACACGCCGGTGCCGCGCGACATCGTCATCGGCGTGCTGTCGCTGATCCTGTGGTCGCTCGTCATCGTGGTAACGCTGAAATACGTGCTGCTGCTGATGCGGGCCGACAATAATGGCGAAGGCGGCATCCTGACACTGGTCGCCCTGGCCCAGCGCGGCCTGGGCCGCATGCGCGGCGGCTTCGTGCTGTTTTTGGGAATGGCGGGTGCGGCGCTGTTCTATGGCGACGCGGTCATCACGCCGGCGATCTCGGTGCTCTCGGCTGTCGAGGGCATCAAGCTGGTGACGCCGGTGCTCGACGACTATGTGATCTGGATCGCCTCGATCATCCTGATCGTCCTGTTCATGGTGCAGAGCGGCGGCACCGAAAAGGTCGCGAATTTCTTCGGCCCCGTCATGCTGGTCTGGTTCGCGGCGCTGGCGGGCCTGGGCATCTATCACATCGCCGACGAACTGAGCGTGCTCGCCTCGGTGAACCCCTATTACGGCCTGCGCTTCTTCGTCGACCATCCCACCGTGTCGCTGGCCGTGCTCGGCTCCGTCTGCCTGGCCGTCACGGGTGCTGAGGCGCTCTACGCCGATATGGGCCATTTCGGCCGCGGGCCGATCCAGAGCGCCTGGATCTGGCTGGTGTTTCCCTCGCTCTGGCTGAACTATCTCGGCCAGGGCGCGCTCATCCTGTCGGATCCGTCCGCGATCGACAATCCGTTCTACAAGCTCGCGCCGGACTTCCTGATCCTGCCGCTCGTCATCCTGGCGACGATCGCGACCATCATCGCCAGCCAGGCGGTGATCACCGGCGCCTTCTCCCTGACGCGTCAGGCGATCCAGCTCGGCCTGCTGCCGCGGCTGGAAATCCGGCACACCTCGGAGCACACATCCGGGCAGATCTACATCCCGCGCATCAACTGGATGCTGCTGGTCGTCGTGCTGCTCCTGGTCTGGGCCTTCAAGACCTCGTCGAACCTGTCGCACGCCTATGGCATCGCTGTGTTCGGCACCATGGTGGTGAGTTCGCTGCTCGCCTTCATCGTCATCCGCCGCAACTGGGGCTGGAGCCTGATCGCGACGCTGGCGCTGATCGTGCCCTTCCTGGTCATCGACATCGCCTTCTTCGCGGCCAACCTGCTCAAGCTGTTCAGCGGCGGCTACATGCCGGTGCTGCTGGCGATCGTGCTCGTCGTCATGATGTGGACCTGGGTGCGCGGCACCAAGATCCTGTTCGACAAGACGCGCAAGACCGACGTGCCGCTGCTCGAACTCGTCGGCATGCTGTCCAAAAGCCCGCCCGTGCGCGTCAAGGGCATGGCGGTGTTCCTGACCAGCGATCCCGAGACGGCGCCCGCCTCGCTGCTGCACAACCTCAAGCACAACAAGGTGCTGCATGAGCGCAATGTCATCCTGACCGTGCGCTCGGCCGACACGCCCCGCGTCGCCGAGGAGGAGCGTGTCAGGCTCTCGCGGATCACCGACGATTTTTGGCGCGTCGAGATGGTCTACGGCTATATGGAGAGCCCCAACATCCCCAAGGGGCTCGCCGTGCTGCGCAAGCAGGGCTTCAAGTTCGACATCATGTCGACCTCGTTCTTCCTGTCGCGCCGCTCGATCAAGGCCTCGCCGCAATCGGGCATGCCGATCTGGCAGGACAAGCTCTTCATCAGCCTGACCAAGAGTGCGACCGACGCCACAAGCTTCTTCCAGATCCCGACCGGCCGCGTCGTCGAGGTCGGCACGCAGGTCTCGGTGTGAACCGAACCGCCGTTCCGGGGCAGGTCGCAAGGCCTGTCAGCCTGTTGTTTTGCCTCGGAACCGCGCCGTCATCCTGGACAAGCCGCCCTCGGGGCCGGCCTTTGGCCGGCCCAAGGACAGGCTCCGCGGCGCAGATCCGGGATCCATCCTAGGGAAACTGCGCTCTACGATGGATCCTGGGACGACCTTCGGTCGCCCAGGATCACGTCACCGGTTCCGGGCGATTCCGGCCAACTCAATCCAGCCGCGCCGAGCCTTCGGGCACATGCCTGACCCGCTCCCGGTAAAGCAGATACAGCCCCGAGGCGATGACGATGCCAGCGCCGATGAAGGTCCAGCGGTCCGGCCACTGGTCGAAGGCAAACCAGCCGAGCGCGATCATCCAGACGATCTGCGAATAGATGAAGGGTGCAAGCACCGTTGCGGGCGCAAGCCGATGCGCCAGGATCAGGAGCCAATGGCCGAAGCCGCCGAGCACCCCGGTCGCGAACATCAGCAACCAGACCAGCGGGCTTTGCGGCATCGTCCAGAAGAACGGGATCAATGGCAGCATGGCCAGCGTGCCGGCGACGCCCGAATAGACCATCGTCGTCTCCGGCGGATCGAAAGCGGCAAGCTTGCGCGTCGCCAGCGAATAGAACGAGTAGCAGACGCAGCCGAGGACGCTGAGCAGGGCGGCGGGATGCATCCCGCCGAAGCCCGGCCGGGTGATCACCAGCACGCCGAGAAAACCGACGCCAATGGCAACAAGCCGGCGCGGGCCCGGCCATTCCCCCAGAAGCGGGCCGGAGACCAGCGCTACCAGGAGGGGCCCGGCGAACATGATCGAGACGGTCTCGGCAAGCTGGAGATATTTGACCGCGATGAAGTTCAGCATCGTCGAGCCCAGCAGCAGCAGCGAGCGGACCGCCTGGAGCCAGGGTCGTTGCGTCCGCAGGATACCGGGATGGCTCCACGGATTGAGCAGCAGGCAGACCAGCGCCATGCTGCCGGCATAGCGGGCGAACACCACCTGCACCGGATCCATCGAGGCCGACAGCCATTTCGCACTGGCGTCGAGCATGGCGAAGCACAACACCGCCCCACACATCAGCGCGATCGCGGCCAGCCGCGTGCGGCTGGTTTCCGGAGTGTGGGGATGGGCCGCCAAGAAAGGTTCCGTCATGCGCTGGCAGAATGCCAGAGGCAGATTTAACCGTTTTACGGCCTCGAGCCAGTCGATGGCTGCATGCAGTCCATGCGCGTATCAGCCGTCGCTGTCGGCCTCGTCGCCATCGACATCGCTATCCTCGATCTCGACGCCGGCTTTCGACAATCCTTTGGCGGCTTTGCGGAGAAGCTTGCGCAGCTGCTTGCGCTCCTTCGCGTCGAGACGTTCGAGCAATTCGTCCTCGACCTGGTTCCAGACCGCATCCAGCGTCGCGGCGGTCTTCTGGCCGAGTTCGGTCAGCGCGACCTGGACAAGGCGTCCGTCGCGGCTGCCGCCTTCGCGGGTGACGAGCCCCTGCAACGAAAGCCGGCCGATCGTCTTGGAAACCGTCGGCGGCTTGACCCGGAGCAGGGTCGCAAGCTCGCCCATCGTCATCGGCGCGGGCATCAGCGCCTTCAGCGCCTGCTCCTGGCCCGGGAACAGGCCAAGTGCGTTCAGCCGCTCGCCCATCCGCGCCCGATGCAACCGTGCGGTCACGAGCAGGGCACGGCCGACGCTTTTCTCCAGCGACTTGGTCATGAGCCGGTCCTTGCTAATGGTTTCGGCGATCGTTCGCCGGCTCTCAGATCGCCCGCGATCATGACGCGCTGATGACGTGGGTGAGACAGATACTTCACAGCTGGAGGATATTAGCACGAACCCGGTCTAAAAATGCCTTACGGCTCTCCGGCGTCGCGCGGTTCATGTCGTAATGCGCCAGATAGAGCGGCCGCACGCCGGGGTGGCAGACCGCGCGCAGCACTCGCTTGACCAGCTTACGCGGAGGATCGCCCATCAGCAGCGCGCGCCAGCGCGTCCCGCCATAGGTCGTCACCGCCACAAGCTTGCGGATGTTCCAGAGATTGGGCCTGACCTTGCCGTCGACCAGCTTGAACGAGATGCCGGGCAGGAAAACCCTGTCGAAGAACCCCTTCAGGATCGCCGGATAGCCGAAATTCCAGACCGGAAAGCACAGCACCAGCGCCTGCGCCCGTTGCAGCCGCTCGACATAGCCGGCAACAGGACGCGTGTTGCTGGCGAGGTCATGATAGCCCACGCGCTCGGCCCGACTCAGAACGGCGTCAAAACCCTCGGCATAGAGATCGCAATCGTCGACCTCGTGCCCCGCCGCACGCAGGCTCGCCACCACCGTCTCGTGCAGCGCCGCGCCATAACTCTCCGGATCGGGATGGGCGTAGAGCACGAGCACGCGCATCTTCAGCCCACCCCCGCTTCGGACAGGCTGCGGAACAGGAAGGTCTTGCCCGACGCGTAATCGTAAGCCGGATCTTCCCAGGCGATCATCTTGCCGGGGTTGAGCAGCCCTTGCGGATCGGCCTGCCGCTTGAAGGCGAGCTGGGCTTCGTCGGTCTGCTTCATGCCGCCCTCCTCCAGCGTGTAGCGATGCGGGTTGAAGATCGGCGCGCCCATCGCCTCATGGATCGCCATGATCTCCTCCAGCCGCTCTTCTGTGGTGAAGCGCACCAAGGGCAGCCCGAAGCAGGTGATCTTGCCGTCGAAGCGAACGAATTCAAGATGGCAGAGCACTTCATCGCCGAAGCGCGCATGGATCGCCTCGACCAGCTCGACCTGATCAGGAAACGGGTAGAGCACCTGGAGATAGGTGATAGCGGGGTCGACGCGCAGCGCCCTGAGCGTGGTGTGGTTCCAACCAAGCTCATAGGCGGGCGGCAGGCCCTTCGCCTCCTCCGGGGAGAGCGTGTCCGAACGCATCAGCAGTTCGGCGCCTCTGAAACGCCTCGCATAAGCCAGCAGCGAGTCGACCGCGAAATCGGCCGCCATGACGATGACGAGATGGCGGTCTCGCGGCAGGAATTTCCTGTGCCGCAGGAAATAATCATGAGGAGCCGGCGCAGCGACGACGGCAAGGTTCTTCAGCGCCAGCCCGTCCTGCTCACCCAGCTCATTGGCGAACTCCGTCGCAGCTCGCAAACTGCCGAAGCCGAGGATGACATCGACCCAGTCGTAAGCCGGCGCCAATGGCATCTCGACCTCGGTGATGATGCCGTTGGTGCCATAGGCATGAGCGACCTTGTGCAGATCCTCGCCGCTCAGCTCCAGAATGCGCGGAGAGGCCTCCATCGTCGCGACCTTGAGCGCGATGATGTTGCCCCAGTCGCGCAATCCGCCCCATTTGATCGAGCCGACGCCGCCCGAGCCGCCGGCGATGAAGCCGCCGATCGAGGCGGTCTGATAGGTCGAGGGATGGAGCCTGAGCTCCTGGCGCGAATGCTTGCGCGTCTCGTCATCGATCCGCGCCATGATCGCACCGGGCTCGGCGACATAGCGGCCGGGCGCGATCGCCTTGACCTTGTTGAAGCCGGAGAGATCAAGCAGCACGCCGCCCGAGAGCGGCATGGCCTGGCCGTAATTGCCCGTGCCGGTGCCACGTGGCGTGACGGGAATGCCCAGCGCATGCGCCGCAGTGAGCACCTCCAGCACCTCTGCCTCGCTCGTCGGCGACAGCAAGATGTCGGCCGTGACATGGTCGAGCTGGCGCTTCAGCACCGGCGAGTACCAGAAGAAGTCGCGGCTCTTCTGCTTCACCAGCGCCGGGTTGTCCTCGCTGCGGATGCCGCCGAGGCGGGCCTTCAACGCGGCGATGTCGTAGCGGGCGGTCATGCGAGGCGGAGCTCCGTCGCAGTGTGAACTGCCACACGAACCTCCACCGTCATCCTGGCCGGAGCCCTCGGGTCCGATCTTCGATCGGCCCAAGGATAAACTCCGCGGAGATCCGGGATCCATCGTAGGGCGGAGCGGCCTCCGATGGATCCCGGGTCAAGCCCGGGATGACGGAGAGGTTGTGAGAACCCGCGACGCATCACGAATGCGCGCTCCCCATCAGGTAATCGAGCTCGCGATGGTCAGGCAGCGTCGTGTCGATCGCGCGGCCATGCACCAGCACGGTCCGGTCGGTCTGGGGGCGGGCAAAGAACTCGGTCCAGTCACGGGCCCGGGTCAGGATCAGGTCGGCCGCTCCACCGGGCGAGAGCACGCCGGCGCCGGTAGTGCCCATGATCGCGGCCGGCGTCCGCGCCACCGCATTCGCCCAATCGGTTCCGGAGTGATCGAGCTGGAGGATGCGCGTGCCCTCCCGCAGCACCTCGATCAGGTCGAGGTCGCCATAGGCATAGAACGGGTCGCGGGTGTTGTCGGAGGCAATCATCACCGGCACGCCCGCCGCCTTCAATTCATGCAGCGCCGTGACCCCGCGCCAGCGCGGCGTGCGGCCGGCCGCGCGATCCTGCAGATACATGTTGCACATCGGCAGCGAGACCACGCTGATCCCTGCCTCCCTGACCTTGGCGATGATGCGCGCCTCGTCATCGGGCTGCTGCACGGCAAGCGAGCAGCAATGCCCGCACAGGATCTTACCCGCGAAGCCATGGCGGATCGCCGCATCCGCAATGTTCTCCAGCGAACGCGCCTGCGGATCATTGGTCTCGTCGACATGGAAATCGAGGTCGAAGCCGTTCTCGATCGCCGTGCGGAAGACGATGTCGAGCGCCGCATCGAGTTCCGGGATCATATAGCTGACGCAGCCGAAGATGCCGTCGCCATGGGCCTTCACCGCGGCCGTCACCGCCCGCATATGCCCGGGCTCGAGCGCGAACTGGATGCCGAACAGCGGCGATGCCTGCAATGCGATGCGACCAGCCCATTCCGCTCTAAGCTCGGCGAAGACCGGCCAGGAAATGCCGATCTGCTTGCCGAGCGAGTCGAGATGCGTCCGCATCGCCGCCGTGCCATGAGCGAATGCGCAGCGCAGGCCGAATTCCATTCGCGCCCGCACATCGCCCGCCGACCAATTCGCCTCGCGATCGATCAGGACATTGCTCAGCGCGCCCATGAAGCTGCCGTCGGGATTGCGCCGACGCGGCCAGATATGGCCCTTGTCGAGATGGACATGGCAGTCGACGAGACGCGGCAGCACGATGCCGCCGTCGAGATCGAAACTGGCGCTTGCCTCCAGCGGTTCGGTTCCCGCCGGCAGGATCGAGACGATACGGCCATGCTCGACGCCGAGATCGACCTTCGCCAACCCGTCGCGATCGGCCGCGAGCGAAGCACCGTCGAGCAGGCAGAGCGGCGCGCGGGCATTGGTCAGGCGAAAGGAGGCTGTGCCGGGCAGGGAAGCAAAACCGCTGGTCACGTCGTCATCTCTCCCGCTCGGCCTTGCCCTACGCAGCGATCGATACCGGCCCGCAATGACGCGTGCAACCAAGACGGCGTCGCATCCGGGCTTGTCGCAACCGAGCTGATCGCGCATGAGGACGGCTCGCGGACGAGACGAGGAGTGTCAGACCATGCCGGATCAGGCGCGCATCATCGATGGCAAAGCGGCAGCCGCCGCGCTACGAGCCGAAATCGGCCGCGAGGTCGCGGCGATCAAGGCGGAGCGCGGCCTCGCGCCCGGCCTGCATGTCGTGCTCGTCGGCGAGGATCCGGCAAGCCGTGTCTATGTCGCCTCGAAGGAAAAGCTCGCCGCCGAGATCGGCATGAACTCGGTCGCACATCGCCTGCCCACGGAGACAAGCGAGGCCGAGCTCCTGGCCAAGATCGCCAGCCTGAACGCCGACGATGCGGTCGACGGCATCCTGGTGCAATTGCCGCTGCCCAAGCATATCGACACCGGCACGATCATCGACGCCATCGATCCCGCCAAGGATGTCGACGGCCTGCATCCGATCAATGCCGGCAAGCTCGCCGGCGGTAAGAACGGCCTCGTGCCCTGCACGCCGCTCGGCTGCATGCTGCTGCTGCGGCGGGCGCTGCCGACGCTTGCGGGGCTGGAGGCCGTCGTAATCGGCCGCTCCGAGCTTGTCGGCCGCCCCGTGGCGCAATTGCTGCTGCAGGCCGATTGCACCGTGACGATCGCCCATTCCCGCACGCGCGACCTCGCCGCCGTGGTGCGCCGCGCCGATATCGTCGTGGCCGCCGTCGGCCGGCCGCATTTCGTTAGGGGCGACTGGATCAAGCCGGGCGCGACCGTGATCGATGTCGGCATCAACCGCACGCCCGACGGCAAGCTGGTGGGCGATGTCGATTTTGCCGAAGCAGTCGATGTCGCCGGCGCGATCACGCCCGTACCGGGCGGCGTCGGCCCGATGACGATCGCCTGCCTGCTGCGCAACACGCTGACGGCGTTCAGGGCAAGGCGGGGCTAAGTCCTCGCAGGCGTCATGGTCGGGCTTGCCCCGACCATCTCAAGCCGCTTTTTCCTGCGAGAGCTTCCCGGGTCCGCGCGATGCCCAGCCCGGGAATGACAGCGTCAGCCGCCCCCTCACATATGGATCTGACGCTTGTCCACGGCGAGCGCGGCTTCCTTGACCGCCTCGGCCAGCGTCGGATGCGCATGGCAGGTGCGGGCGAGGTCCTCGGCCGAGCCGCCGAACTCCATCAGCACCGTAACCTCGGCGATCAGATCGCCTGCATGGGGGCCGATGATGTGGCAGCCGAGCACGCGGTCCGTCGCGGCATCCGCCAGGAACTTCACAAAGCCTTCGGTATGACGCATGGCGCGCGCCCGGCCATTGGCCGTGAAGGGGAATTTGCCAACCTTGTAGGCGACGCTAGCGGCCTTGAGCTCTTCCTCGGTCTTGCCGATCGCGGCGACCTCGGGAGCCGTGTAGACGATGCCGGGAATGGCGTCGTAATTCACATGGCCCGCCTTGCCGGCGATGATCTCGGCGACCGCCATGCCCTCATCCTCGGCCTTATGGGCGAGCATCGGGCCGCGCACCACGTCGCCGATGGCGTAGATGCCGGCGACATTGGTCTTGAAATGATCGTCGATGATGACGCGGCCGCGCTCGGTCGCGACGCCGGCCGCTTCCAGGCCGAGCCCGTCGGTGTTCGGGCGGCGGCCGATCGCGACCAGCACGATATCGGCCGAAAGCGTCTTGGCCTCGCCGCCCGCGGCGGGCTCGACGGTGACGGTCGCGCCCTTCTTGGCCGTCTCGACCTTGGTGACCTTGGCGCTGAGCTGGAAGGTGAAGCCCTGCTTCTCCAGGATGCGCTGGAACTGCTTGGCGATCTCGCCATCCATGCCGGGCAGGATGCGGTCGAGATATTCGACCACGGTGACCTTGGCGCCGAGACGGCTCCAGACCGAGCCGATCTCGAGCCCGATCACGCCGGCGCCGACCACGACCAGTTCCTTGGGAACGGCGGTCAGTTCGAGCGCGCCGGTCGAGGTCACGACGACCTTCTCATCGACGGTCACGCCGGGAAGATTGGTGGATTCCGAGCCCGTCGCGATGACGATCGCCTTGGTCTCGAGCTCCTGCGTCTTGCCGTCCTCGGCGGTGACGACGACCTTGCCGGCCGCCGGGATCGAGGCCGTGCCGTGGAAGGGCTCGATCTTGTTCTTCTTCAGCAGGAAGGCGACGCCGTTGACGTTGGCGTCCACCGTCTCCTGCTTGTGGACCAGCATCTGCTTGAGATCGAGCTTGGGCGTGCCGACCGTGATGCCGAGGCTCGGGAAGGTGTGGCTCGCTTCCTCGAACATCTCCGAGGCATGCAGCAGCGCCTTGGACGGGATGCAGCCGACATTCAGGCAGGTGCCGCCATGGGTCTTGCGCTTCTCCACCACGGCGACCTTGAGGCCGAGCTGGGCAGCGCGAATGGCGCAGACATAGCCGCCGGGGCCGGTTCCGATGACGACGAGATCGTAGGACATGGTCTCTCTTTCGGTCTGACTTATGAGTGTTGCGCCAGTGGCGCATTGAAGGACCAGATATGGCCGAACGGGTCGAGGATGCGGGCATAGCGCGCACCCCAGAAGACGTCGCCCGCCGGCATGACGACATGGGCGCCGGCCGCCTCGGCGCGCGCCAGCGCCGCATCGACATCGGCGGGTGCCGACAGGTTGATGTTGATGGCCATGCTCGCGCCGCCCCGGCTCGGTGGCGCGAGCAGATCGCCGCCGAACTCCGGAAACTCGTCATGCAGCATGATCTCGCTGCCGAAGAGCGCGAGATTGGCATGCATCACGCGCGCGCCATCATCGGCCATGGCCTTGAATGTGCACCGCGCGCCAAAAGCCTTCTCATAGAAGGCAATCGCCTCGATGCCGCCCTTCACGCAGAGATGCGGCTGGATCGGAGGGGGATTGGGTCCGAAGGCCATGTTCGATCTCCCTGCGGCTCAGATCAGCAGGCGCGCCGCCATCGATGCCAGCCCTACCGTGGCGACGAGCCAGACCAGGCTGCGCCAATATCGGATGCCGGCCAGATAGAGCGGCAGATAGACGATGCGGGCCGCAAACCAGACCGCGCTTCCCACAAGGCCTATCCCGTCCCCACGTCCGCTCGCGACCAGGGTCGCAGCCAGGATCGCGAAAGCCGCATAGGTCTCGACATAGTTGCGCAGCGCCCGCTCGGCCCGCCCGGCGATGACGCCTTGCGGGCTCACCCCTTCATCGCGCGGCCCGGCATTCCAGTCCGAGCCAAGCTCGCTTGTCGCCGCGATCGCCTGCGCTCCGATATGGACGAAGAGGAGCGCGACGCTCGCGACGATCAGGAAGAGCATGGGCTCGCAGTCTCAGAGGTCGAGTACGAGGCGCGCCGGATCCTCCAGCGCTTCCTTGATGCGGACGAGGAAGGTCACCGCCTCCTTGCCGTCGATGATGCGGTGATCATAGGAGACCGCCAGATACATCATCGGCCGGATCACGATCTGGCCGCCGACGACCATCGGGCGCTCCTGGATCTTGTGCATGCCCAGGATCGCCGATTGCGGCGCGTTCAGGATCGGCGTCGACATCAGCGAGCCGTAGACGCCGCCATTGGAGATGGTGAAGGTGCCGCCCTGCATGTCCTCGATCTTGAGGGCGCCGTCGCGCGCCTTCTTGCCGAGCGCGCCGATCGCCTTCTCGACACCCGCGATCGAAAGCTGGTCGGCGTCGCGCACCACCGGCACAACCAGGCCCTTATCGGTGCCGACGGCGACCGCGATATGATAATAGTTCTTGTAGACGATGTCGGTGCCGTCGATCTCGGCATTGACGGAGGGGATCTCCTTCAGCGCCTGCACGCAGGCCTTCACGAAGAAGCCCATGAAGCCGAGCTTCACGCCATGCTTCTTCTCGAAGACATCCTTGTACTGGTTGCGCAGTGCCATCACCGCCGACATGTCCACCTCATTGAAGGTGGTCAGCATTGCCGCCGTGGCCTGAGCTTCCTTGAGGCGGCGCGCGATGGTCTGGCGCAGCTTGGTCATCTTGACGCGCTCTTCGCGCGAGGCGTCGTCGGGAGCCGACGGGGCGCGAAGCTGGATCGGCGCAGCTGGGGCAGCGGGCGCAGGAGCCGCGGAACCCGCCGCGATCGCGACCAGCATGTCGCCCTTGGTGACGCGGCCGTCCTTGCCGGTCGCTGCGACATTCGCCGGGTCGACGCCGCTCTCAGCCGCGAGACGGCTGACGGCAGGACCTGAATCGGCGGCCTTCGTCGCTGCGACAGGCGCAGCCGCAGCGGGAGCAGGCTTGGGCGCCTCGGCGGCAGGAGCAGCGGCGGCGGGGGCCGGAGCGGCGGCCTTGCCGTCGCCAGCCGTGATCATGCCGAGCAGCGCACTGACGCCGACGGTGTCGCCTTCCTTGGCGACGATCTCGCCGAGCACGCCGGCCGCCGGCGCGTTGACCTCGAGCGTGACCTTGTCAGTCTCCAGCTCGACCAAAGGCTCATCGGCCTTCACCGCGTCGCCCGGCTTCTTGAACCACTTGCCGATCGTGGCCTCGGAGACGGATTCGCCGAGGGTGGGTACGCGGATTTCGGTCGCCATGTCAGGCCTCTGTTGGTGTCTTTGTCTGGCGTGTCGTGAAGGGCGCTACTGGGGTCAGGCCGCGAAGGCTTCGTCCAGGAACGCGTTGAGCTGTGCGAGGTGCTTGGACATCAGGCCGGTCGCCGTTGCCGCCGATGCCGGGCGTCCGACATACCGCGGCCGCTTCGACTTCACCCCGGCATGGCCCAGCACCCATTCGAGATAGGGTTCGACGAAGGTCCAGGAGCCCATGTTCTTCGGCTCCTCCTGGCACCAGACCACGTCGGCGCCCTTGAAGCGCGCCAGCTCCTGCGCCAGCGACTTCAGCGGGAACGGATAGAGCTGCTCGACGCGCATCAGATAGACGTCCTCGATGCCGCGCTTCTCGCGCTCTTCCAGCAGGTCGAAATAGACCTTGCCGGTGCACAGCACGACGCGGCGGATCTTGGCGTCCTTGACCAGCTTGGTGGTCGAGCGGCCGCGCTCGGCATCGTCATGCAGCACGCGATGGAAGGTCGAGCCTTCGGCGAGCTCGGCGAGGTCGGAGACGCAGCGCTTGTGGCGCAGCAGCGACTTCGGCGTCATCAGGATCAGCGGCTTGCGGAAGTCGCGCTTCAGCTGGCGGCGCAGGATGTGGAAATAGCTCGCCGGCGTCGAGCAGTTCGCCACCTGCATGTTGTCTTCCGCGCACATCTGCAGGAAACGCTCCAGGCGTGCCGAGGAATGCTCCGGCCCCTGGCCCTCATAGCCATGCGGCAGCAGGCAGACGAGGCCCGACATGCGCAGCCATTTCCGCTCGCCCGACGAGATGAACTGGTCGAACAGCACCTGCGCACCATTGGCGAAGTCGCCGAACTGCGCTTCCCAGCAGGTCAGGGCATTCGGCTCCGACAGCGTGTAGCCGTATTCGAAGCCGAGCACCGCCTCTTCCGAGAGCATCGAGTTGATGACCTCATAGCGCGACTGACCCTCGCGGATATGGTTCAGCGAGGTGTGGCGCGCCTCGGTCTCCTGGTCGATCAGCACGGAATGGCGTTGGCTGAAGGTGCCGCGCTCGCAATCCTGGCCCGAGAGCCGGACCGGATTGCCGTCGAGCAGGAGCGAGCCGAAGGCCAGCGACTCGGCAGTCGCCCAGTCAATGCCCTGCCCGGTCTCGACCGCCTTGCGGCGGTTGTCGAGGAAGCGCTGGATCGTCTTGTGGACGTTGAAGCCGGGCGGGGTCGCCGTGATCTTCTCGGTGATCTCCTTGAGAACCGCGGCAGGAACGCCGGTCGCGCCGCGACGCGGATCGTCCTCGTCGGCGCGGATCGCCTTCATGCCGGCCCAGCGGCCATCGAGCCAGTCGGCCTTGTTCGGCTTGAAGGCCTGGCCCGCATCGAACTCGATCTCGAGCTTGGCCTTCCAGGCAGCGCGCGCCTCGTCGATCTCGCCGGGCTGGATCACGCCCTCGGCCTCGAGCTTGGCGGAATAGAGCTCCAGCGTCGTCTTGTGGCCGCGGATCTTGCGGTACATCAGCGGCTGGGTGAAGCCCGGCTCGTCGCCCTCGTTATGGCCGAAGCGGCGATAGCAGAACATATCGACCACGACCGGCTTGTGGAACTTCTGCCGGAACTCGATCGCGATCTTGGCGGCGAAAACGACGGCTTCCGGATCGTCGCCATTCACATGGAAGACCGGAGCCTCGACCATCTTGGCCACATCGGACGGATAGGGCGAGGAGCGCGAATAACGCGGATAGGTGGTGAAGCCGATCTGGTTGTTGATGATGAAATGCACGGAACCACCGGTGCGGTGGCCCTTCAGACCGGACAGGCCCAGGCATTCCGCCACCACGCCCTGGCCGGCGAAGGCGGCGTCGCCATGCAGCAGGAGCGGCAGCACCTTGGAGCGCTCGACGACATCGCCGAACTGGTCCTGCTTGGCGCGGACCTTGCCGAGCACGACGGGGTCGACGATCTCGAGATGCGACGGGTTGGCGGTCAGCGAGACGTGGACGTTGTTGCCGTCGAACTCGCGGTCGCTGGAGGCACCGAGATGGTACTTCACGTCGCCAGAGCCCTCGACGTCGTCAGGCGCGAAGGAGCCGCCCTTGAACTCGTGGAACAGCGCGCGGTGCGGCTTGCCCAGAACCTGGGTCAGCACGTTGAGGCGGCCGCGATGGGCCATGCCGAAGACGATGTCGCGCACACCGAGCGCGCCGCCGCGCTTGATGATCTGCTCCAGCGCCGGGATCAACGATTCAGCCCCATCGAGGCCGAAACGCTTGGTGCCGGTGTATTTCAGGTCGATGAACTTCTCGAAGCCCTCGGCCTCGACGAGCTTGTTCAGGATCGCCTTCTTGCCCTCGCGGGTGAAGGCGATCTCCTTGTCGGGCCCCTCGATCCGCTCCTGCAGCCATGCCTTCTGCTCCGGATCGGAGATGTGCATGAACTCGATGCCCACCGTGCTGCAATAGGTGCGCTGCAGGATCGCGGTCATCTCGCGGATCGTGGCGAACTCCATGCCGAGCACGTTGTCGATGAAGATCTTACGGTCGAGATCGGCCTCGGTGAAGCCGAAGGCGGCCGGCGAGAACTCCTCGGGATCCCGGGCCTGCTCGATGCCGAGCGGATCGAGCTTGGCGTGGAGATGGCCGCGCATGCGGTAGGCGCGGATCAGCATGATGGCGCGCACGGAATCGCGCGTCGCCTGCTGCACGTCGGACGCGCTCAAGGCGGCGCCGGCGGCCTTGGCCTTGGCGCCGAGC
Organism: Allobosea sp. OK403; assembly: GCF_900113835.1. Lineage (GTDB taxonomy): Bacteria > Pseudomonadota > Alphaproteobacteria > Rhizobiales > Beijerinckiaceae > Allobosea. The sequence continues at coordinate 208,396 of NZ_FOQV01000004.1, forward strand.
TTGTCGGAAACGACCTTCTCGACCACGGCCCAGTTGCCGTCGAGCGCCGAGACGAGCTCGCCATTGGCAGGAACCGGCCAGTTCGGCTTCTTCCAGGAGGCGCCCTTGGCGTTCTGGATGATGGCCGAGCCTTCATCCTTTAAGCCCGCGAAGAAACCCTGCCACTGCTCATCGACCGATTTCGGATCGGCCTGATAGCGGGCGTAGAGATCCTCGATATAGGCTGCGTTGCCGCCATAGAGGAAACCCGTCTGGGCGAGAGCCTCGTTGATGTCCTGGCGAGCCATGGTCTTCCTGCCTTTTCCTGCCTACCGCTTCGTCATGCTCGGGCTTGACCCGAGCATCTCATGTCGTTGTTGCGTCGCGCCCCCCCGGGACGTCATGGTCGGGCCAAGCCCGACCATGACGCGCTCCGAAAAGCCTGCGCGCCTCAGCCCTTCAACACGTCGACCAAGGTCTTTCCAAGGCGCGCCGGCGAGGGCGAGACCCGGATGCCGGCCGCTTCCATGGCCGCGATCTTGTCTTCCGCGCCGCCCTTGCCGCCCGAGATGATCGCGCCGGCATGGCCCATGCGACGTCCGGGAGGAGCCGTGCGGCCGGCGATGAAGCCGACCATCGGCTTCTTGCGGCCACGCTTGGCTTCGTCCTTGATGAACTGCGCCGCGTCCTCTTCCGCCGAGCCACCGATCTCGCCGATCATCACGATCGACTTGGTGTGCTCGTCGGCCAGGAACATCTCCAGCATGTCGATGAACTCGGTGCCCTTGACCGGGTCGCCGCCGATGCCGACGGCCGTGGTCTGGCCCAGGCCCTCGCGGGTGGTCTGGAACACCGCCTCATAGGTCAGTGTGCCCGAGCGCGAGACGATGCCCACAGAGCCCGGCTTGAAGATGTTGGCCGGCATGATGCCGATCTTGCTCTCGCCCGCCGTGACGACGCCGGGGCAATTCGGCCCGATCAGGCGCGACTTGGAGCCGGAGAGCGAGCGCTTGACGCGCACCATGTCGAGCACCGGAATGCCCTCGGTGATGCAGATGATCAGCGGGATCTCGGCGTCGATCGCCTCGCAGATCGCATCCGCCGCGCCCGGAGGCGGGACATAGACGACGGAGGCCGTGGCGCCGGTCTTCTGCTTGGCCTCGAAGACGGTGTCGAAGACCGGCAGGCCGAGATGGAGCGAACCGCCCTTGCCCGGCGAAGTGCCGCCGACCATCTGCGTGCCATAGGCGATCGCCTGCTCGGAATGGAAGGTGCCGTTCTTGCCGGTGAAGCCCTGGCAGATGACCTTGGTGTTCTTGTCGATCAGGATGGACATGGTTTCTCCTCAGGCCTTCTTGATCGCAGCCACGATCTTCTGGGCGGCATCGTCGAGATCATCGGCGGGAATGACGTTCAGGCCCGACGAGGAGATGATGTCCTTGCCTTCCTGCACATTGGTGCCCTCGAGGCGCACCACCAGCGGAACCTGAAGGCCGACCGCCTTCACCGCGGCGATGACGCCGCGCGCGATGACGTCGCACTTCATGATGCCGCCGAAGATGTTGACCAGAATGCCCTTCACCTGCGGATCGGCGGTGATGATCTTGAAGGCCGCGGTGACCTTCTCTTCCGTGGCGCCGCCGCCGACATCGAGGAAGTTCGCCGGCTCCTCGCCATAGAGCTTGATGATGTCGAGCGTCGCCATGGCGAGGCCCGCGCCGTTGACCATGCAGCCGATCGTGCCGTCGAGCGCGATATAGGCAAGGTCATACTTCGAGGCCTCGATCTCCTTGTCGTCCTCCTCGGTCGTGTCGCGCAGCGCCACGATCTCGGGGTGACGGTAGAGCGAGTTCGAGTCGAAGGAGATCTTGGCGTCCAGGCACTTGATCTGGCCCTGCGTCGTCACGATCAGCGGGTTGATCTCCAGCATGTCCATGTCCTTGGACACGAACGCCGTGTAGATCTGGCCCAGCACCGTGCCGGCCTGCTTGGCGAGATCGCCGGAGAGACCCAGGATCCGCGCCATGGTGCGGCCGTGATGGGGCATGATGCCGGTGGCGGGATCGACCGAGAAGGTCTCGATCTTCTCCGGCGTGTCATGGGCGACGGCCTCGATGTCCATGCCGCCTTCAGTCGAGATCACGAAGGCGACGCGCGAGGTTTCCCGATCGACCAGGGCCGAGAGGTAGAACTCCTTCTCGATATCCGAGCCGTCCTCGATATAGAGGCGGTTGACCTGCTTGCCGGCTTCGCCGGTCTGCGCGGTCACCAGCGTGTTGCCGAGCATTTCCTTGGCGTGGCTCTCGACCTCGGCGACCGACTTGGCCAGCCGCACGCCGCCCTTGGCGTCAGGGCCGAGTTCCTTGAACTTGCCCTTGCCGCGGCCGCCGGCGTGGATCTGGCTCTTCACCACATAAAGCGGTCCGGGCAGCTTCTTGGCGGCCTCGACGGCCTCAGCGACCGTCAGCGCCGGAAAACCGGCGGAGACCGGCGCGCCGAACTCCTTGAGAACCGCCTTGCCCTGATATTCGTGGATGTTCATGTGCTCGGTTTCCCTGAAGCGAAGGTTATTTTGGCAGTCGGCAATAGGCAGTCGGCAGTAGCGAAGCGAGCCGGTGCCATTTTCACGACTGCCGACTGCCTATTGCCGACTGCCCTTATGTCACGCCAATGACGGATCGACAGCCTTGCAGGCGTCGATGAGGGTCTGGACCGAAGCTACCGACTTCTCCAGCATCGCCTTCTCGGCACCGTTGAGGCGGATCTTGACGACCTTCTCGACGCCCTTGGCGCCGATCACCACCGGCACGCCGACGAACATGTCCTTGACGCCGTACTGGCCCTTGAGCGCGGCAGCCGCCGGCAGGACGCGCTTCTGGTCCTTGAGATAGCTCTCGGCCATCGCGATCGCGGACGCCGCGGGCGCATAGAAGGCCGAGCCGGTCTTGAGCAGGTTGACGATCTCGCCGCCGCCCTTGCGGGTGCGCTCGACGATGGCGTCGAGGCGCTCCTGGGTGGTCCACTTCATCTTGACGAGGTCGGGCAGCGGGATGCCGGCAACGCCCGAGTAGCGGACGAGCGGCACCATGTCATCGCCATGGCCGCCGAGCACGAAGGCCGAGACGTCCTTGACCGAGACCTTGAACTCGTCGGCGAGGAAGTGGCGGAAGCGGGCGCTGTCGAGCACGCCGGCCATGCCGCAGATCATGTTGGGCTTGAGGCCGGAGAACTTCTGCAGCGCCCAGACCATAGCGTCGAGCGGGTTGGTGATGCAGATGACGAAGGCCTTGGGGGCGTATTGCTTGATGCCCTCGCCGACCGATTTCATCACCTTGAGGTTGATGCCGATCAGGTCGTCGCGGCTCATGCCCGGCTTGCGCGGCACGCCGGCGGTGACGATGATCACGTCAGCGCCCTTGATGTCCTCATAGGACTGCGTGCCGGTATAGCTCGCATCGAAGCCATCGACCGGCGCGGATTCGGCGATGTCGAGGCCCTTGCCTTGCGGGATGCCCTCGGCGATGTCGAACATGACGACGTCGCCCAGTTCCTTCAGACCGGCCAGGTGCGCGAGCGTTCCGCCGATCTGGCCGGCGCCGATGAGGGCAATCTTCTTGCGGGCCATATCCTAGTCCTTGTCCTTAGGTGCTGCGGGAGGCCGGTGGCCGGCCGAAACCGTGGGTTTCTTTGGCCCAAACCGGGCTTTTGCCGCAACCCTGTCCTTTGCGGGGGTGGAGACCAGCCTCGAAGCGCGCCAGTTTGGGGCCCAACCGACCAATCGACCTGATTTCAAGCACTTGCACCGGGCGAAAATGGGGCCGCCCTGTCCAACGCCAAGAAAACGGACAATGACAATTTACATAATTTGTAATTTGTCACAAGATTTTTCAGATGATCCCGGTCTCCAGCACCCGCAGCGCGACGCGGATCAGCGTGGCCAGGCGCGCATCGACAGAGGCCTGAGGCACATCCGCCTCGAGCGCCAGCGCTGCCGGATGGATGAAGCGGTGCGTGGCGTCGATGACGAAGGCGATGGCGCGGTCGCGGTCGCGCGGCTCGAAGGCGCCCGACGCGATGCCCTCGTCGATGACCCGCTCGAACAGCGCACGGACGCGGGTGCGGTTGCGCCGGCTGATCGCATGGCGCTTGGCGACCGCCTGCGAGAGCGCGGCGAAGAGATGCGGATCCTCGCTCAGCAGATCGCGATTGCCCTTGGCCAGCGCCAGGATCAACCGTTCGAGCTTGTCGGCGGCGGGGTCGGGTCCATCGGCAATGTCGGCAAGCCGCCGCTCGGTCGTCTTCAGCCAGACATCGACGACCGCATCGATCAGCGCCCCGCGCGACGGGAAGTAGCGGTAGACATTGGCATGCGTCATGCCCGCCTCCTCCGCCACCGCCACGACGGTGAAGCGCTTCAGCCCGAACTGGCGCAGATGCTCGCTGGCGACCGAGAGGATGCGGGTCTCGCTCGGCTCGCGTGTCGGCATGGCTCAGGTTTCCACCAATCCGCCGCTATCGCCGCTCGCGGCGGAATCGGCGCGGCCATGCGGCAAGGCGAGATAGTCGTCGGAGCGCATCTCGATCAATCGCGAGACCGTTCGGTCGAACTCGAAGGCCTCGCGGCCATTGCCGTCCTTGTAGAGTTCGTGCGGCTCGGCCGCCGCCGAAGTGACGAGCTTGACGTGGTGCTCATAGAGCGTGTCGATCAGGATGATGAAACGCTTGGCCTCGTTGCGCCGGTCTCGCTCCAGCACCGGGATGTCTTCGAGCACCAGCGTGTGGAAGCGCTGCGCCAGCGCGATATAATCGGAGGCGCCATAGGCCTGGCTGCAAAGGTCGGAAAAGCTCGCCCGCGCCACGCCGCCGGCCGCCTGCGGAATCCGCATCTCATGGCCGTTGATCGACAGCGTCACAGGCACGCCATGCGCCGCGCCGGAGACGCGCCGGAACGCCTCGTCGAGCGCAGCCTTCGCCGCCGCATCGGCCGGAACGTGATAGGTCGGCGCACCGCCGAGCTTCTCCAAACGGAAATCGGTGCGCGCATCGAGCCTGAGCACCTCGACCTTCTCGGTCAGCAACGCGACGAAAGGCAGGAACAGCGCCCGGTTGAGCCCGCCCTCATAGAGCCGCGACGGCTCGACATTCGAGGTCGCGACGACGACGACGCCGGCCGCGAACAGCGCCGTGAACAGCCGCCCGAGGATCATCGCATCGGCGATGTCGGTGACCGTGAACTCGTCGAAGCAGAGCAGGCTCGCCTCGGCCGCCAACTCAGCCGCGATGGGGGCGATCGGATCGGGCTCCTTGACCTCGCCGGCCTTGAGCTTCTGCCGGTAGGCAAAGATGCGCGAATGCACGTCGGCCAGGAATTCGTGGAAATGCACGCGCCGGCGCTTCGGCACCGGCGCTGCGTCATAGAACATGTCCATCAGCATGGTCTTGCCGCGCCCGACCGAACCCCAGATGTAGAGCCCCTTGGGAGCCTCCGTCGAAGTCTGCTTGCCGCCGAGCAGCCAGCCGAGCGCACTGCTCTTCCTGCCCAGGCGGCGCGCGCCCAGGGTCTCGGCCAGCGCCGCCAGGCGCCTGACCACGGCGACCTGCGCCGGATCGCGCTCGATGGCGCCCGCTTCGACCAGGGCGGAGTAACGGTCTGAAATCGAGGCGGCCATGGCTGGGGATCGTCGGCGGAAGGGAATTTCCGGTTACGGCAGGCAGGGCCCAGCCGCAAGGCCCAACCTCACGGCCGAACCTCGCGGCCAATGACGACATGGCAGAGCCTAGAAGCGATGCCGCCCTCTCTTGGTAGGCGCGCCGTCCTCGCGCAATCCGGCGCGCCGCATGGCAGCCCTTCCCAGCTCCGCTTTCCGTCCGCGCCGCAACGGCCTAGCCTAGTCGCCCGGTGAGGCAATCTTCCAGCGAAAGGCGGCCAGTGATGAAGAAGGGCTCCGACCTCTTGGTTGAAGCGCTCGAGAACGAGGGCGTCGACCGCATTTTCGGTGTGCCGGGCGAGGAGAACCTCGATGTCGTCGAGTCGCTTCGCACCTCCAGCATCAAGCTGATCCTGACGCGGCATGAGCAGGCGGCAGCCTTCATGGCTGCGACCCATGGCCGCCTGACCGGCAAACCCGGCGTCTGCATCGCGACGCTGGGACCTGGCGCGCTCAACTTCTCCACCGGAGCGGCCTATGCCCATCTCGGCGCCATGCCGATGATCCTGATCACCGGCCAGAAGGCGATCATGACCGCCAAGCAGGCGCGCTTCCAGATCGTCGATGTCGTCGCCTCGATGAAGCCATTGACCAAGATGACGCGGCAGATCGTCAGCGTCGCCAGCATCCCATCCGTGGTGCGCGACGCCTTCCGCGTCGCGATGGAGGAGAGGCCGGGGCCGGTCCATCTCGAATTGCCCGAGGATGTCGCAGCCGAGGAGATTGCGGACGCCTCGGTCATTCCGGTCCACCCGCTGGAGCGCCCGATCGCTCAAGCCACCGCGCTCGACCGCGCGGCCGAAATGATCTTGGCCGCCAAGCACCCACTCGTCATGATCGGCGCGGCGGGCAACCGGCCACGCCTCGTCGAGGCCTTGTCGTCCTTCGTCAGGCGCACGGGCCTGCCCTTCTTCAACACGCAGATGGGCAAGGGCGCCGTCACCGGCGGCTCGAATCTCTATATGGGCACCGCCGCCCTGTCCGAGCGCGACTATGTCCATCTCGCTGTCGACAAGGCGGACCTAATCATCTCGATCGGCCATGACACGGTCGAGAAGCCGCCGTTCCTGATGAAGAGCGCTGGCGGATCGAAGGTCGTCCATATCGGCTACCAATCGGCCAATGTCGAACAGGTCTACCATCCCGACGCCGAGGTCATCGGCGATATCGGCGCGACCGTGACCGCGCTTGCCGACCGGCTCGAAGGCAAGCTCGCGGCCGACCCCTCGATGCTGGAGCTGCGCCAGACGATTCTCGCCCGGATCAATGATCGCGCCGAGGAGGATCGCTTCCCGGTCACGCCGCAGCGCATCGTCCACGATATCCGCCAGGTCATGCCGGAGGACGGCGTCGTTTGCCTCGACAATGGCATGTACAAGATCTGGTTCGCCCGGAACTACCGCACCCATGTCGCCAACACGCTGCTGCTCGACAATGCGCTGGCGACGATGGGCGCGGGGCTGCCCTCGGCAATGATGGCGGCGCTGCTCTATCCCGAACGACGCGTCATGGCGGTGTGCGGCGATGGCGGCTTCATGATGAACTCGCAGGAGATGGAGACGGCGGTCCGGCTCGGCTTGAACCTCGTCGTCGTCATCCTGAGCGACAACGCCTATGGCATGATCCGCTGGAAGCAGGCCGTCGACAGCTTCCCGGATTTCGGGATGACCTTCGGCAACCCGGACTTCGTCCGCTATGCGCAAGCCTATGGCGCGAAGGGCTCGCGGGTGACGGCGGTCGAAGAGCTCGTGCCGACGCTGGAGGCCGCCTTCACTGGGGGCGGCGTCCATCTCGTCGAGGTGCCGATCGACTATTCCGAAAACACCCGCGTGCTCGTCGAGGAATTGCGCAACCGCAGCCCCGACATCCAGCTCGCCTGACCGGGAGAAAAACCATGCTGCAGGTCGTACAGGCCTTCGACCGCGCGTCGATCACCGAGATCGCGACTGACGACGCGGCCGCACTGGAAGCCAAGCTCCAGGCGGCCGAGCGCGTCTTCCGCAACCGCGATGGCTGGCTCAAGCCCCATGAGCGGATGGCAATCCTGCGTCGCCTCGCCGGGCTGATCGCGGGCAAGCGCGACCATCTCGCTTTGCAGATCGCGCGCGAAGGCGGCAAGCCCCTGCCGGACGCGATCGTAGAGGTCACGCGCGCCATCGACGGCGTGCAGAACGCCGCCGACGAATTGCGCAACCTCAGTGGCCGCGAGATCCCGATGGGGCTGTCGCCGGCCGCAGTCGATCGCTGGGCCTTCACCACCAAGGAGCCGATCGGCATCGTCGCCGCGATCTCGGCCTTCAACCACCCGCTGAACCTGATCGTGCATCAAGTCGCCCCCGCGATCGCCACGGGCTGTCCGGTCATCATCAAGCCGGCGGGCACGACGCCGCTGTCATGTCTCGACTTCGTCGCGCTCGTGCATGAGGCCGGTTTGCCGGAGGCCTGGTGCCAGAGCTTCGTCCCCGAGACGACCGAGCTTGCCGAAAAACTCGCGACCGATCCGCGTATCGCCTTCCTCAGCTTTATCGGTTCGGCCAAGGTCGGCTGGTATCTCCACAGCAAGCTGGCGCATGGCGCGCGCTCGGCGCTGGAGCATGGCGGCGTCGCGCCTGCGATCGTCGACAAGAGCGCCAATCTCGAAGCGATCATCGAACCGATCGTGAAGGGCGGCTACTACCATGCCGGCCAGGTCTGCGTCTCGACGCAGCGCATCTATGTGCATGATTCCATCGTCAACGACTTCACCGAGCATCTCGTCGCACGGGTGAAGAAGCTGCGCACCGGGGATCCCGTGCTGAAGGACACCGAAGTCGGCCCGCTGATCACGCCGAAGGAAGCCGACCGCGTCGCCTCCTGGATCGACGAGGCGGTGAAGGGCGGCGCCAAGCTGCTGACCGGCGGCAAGCGGCTCTCCGAGACGACGCTGGAGCCGACCGTCCTGGTCGATCCCTCCGAGGACGCACGCATCTCGCGGGAGGAGATCTTCGGGCCGGCCGTCGCGATCTACCGCTATCGCGATCTCGACGAGGCGATCGCCCGGGCCAATTCCCTGCCGGTCGCCTTCCAGGCCAGCATCTTCGCGCAGGACATCGACATCGCCTTGCGCGCCGCCAACCGGCTCGATGCCTCGGCCGTCATGATCAATGATCCGACGACCTTCCGCACCGACTGGATGCCCTTCGCCGGCCGCCGCGAATCCGGCTACGCCACCGGCGGCATCCCCTTCACCATGCGCGACATGACGCAGGAGAAGATGATCCTGATGCGCCGGAGCTAGAGCCAAAATTATCGCATCGACTCGAACTGGGAATCGGCTTTCGGGGCAAGCTGATGCAGCCAAGGCGCGGGGAAGCCCTCTCCTGCATCGAAGTCGGGTCTACCCGACTTCGACATTTTGAGTGCTGAACTCGGGCAGGTCCGAGTTCAGTGGGAGGGGCAGGGGTGAGCGACTGTCTCCGCGGTCGATGGGGTCTCGGCCGTGCAAGGGCGGCTCTTGGTCAATGCCACAACGCTCGAACGCGCTTCGGCGACGCAGACCAACTACCAGGACTTCGCCTCCGGGCTGATCAGCAACGTGAAGGATGTCGACATCGCCGCCGTCGCTGCCCAGCTCTCGTCCTACAGCTGCAGGCATCCTATGTGGCATTGGCTAAGATCCAGTCGCTCAACCTGCTCGACTATCTGAAGTGACAGACGGTCCGATTCCGGGCCGAGGCCGGGCTTGTCGCACCGCATTCCGAGCTCTCTCTGCGTTCTAAGCAGCACCGCGCCAGAGCGCTCGCTGGGCCGCAATGGAGCCAGCAACGCCAGGTCTCTCCACTTGCTCTTCACTCTCGCTTCGGGCAGGTTTCGCAGTGTCGCTGTGGTAAGTTCCAAGCGAGAATTCAGCCAAGCCCGAGTACGGAGATTGCGTCCCCAGATCTGGAATGCCGTGGCATTTTGAGAGTTCGTAACCCGACCGATGGACACGACACTTCAAAACGGCCTGATGGTTCTTGAAGCCTTGGCCAAGAGCGCTCGGCCGAGGAGCGTCGAAGATTTGGCGATGCAGACGGAATTGAACGAAAGCAACGTTCAAAGCGCACTCGAAGCCTTCGAATTTGCAGGATATCTCGCGCGCGAGCCGGCCACGGGGCGCTATGGGCTATCCTTGAAACTATGGGGATTGGGGGTCGGCCTGCTGTCCCGGCTCGACCTGAAGCGGGAGGCGCAGCGCCACCTCTCGGAGCTCGCCTTGCGGACACGCGAAACCGTGCACCTCTCCGTCCTGACCGGAGCGGACGTGATCTATATCGACAAGATCGACAGTCCCGAGCTTCTCCACGCCAGTTCGGAGGTCGGCGGCAAGGCCCCGGCCCATGCGGTTGCCATCGGGAAGGCGATTCTGGCGTTTCAGCCCTCGCACATCATCGAAGCGATCGGGCGGAATCTCGCCGTCTTCACGCCGAAGACCGTCAACAGCCTCGAGGCTCTCCGGCACGAACTCTCGGCGATCCGTTTGCAGGGCTATGCCGTCAATCTCGGGGAATGGCGTGGCGCCGTCTATGGGCTGGCGGCACCGATCAGGCGCGCCGACGGCGTGGTCGAGGCGGCCATCGGGATCTCGGGGCCGTCGACCCGCCTGACCTCGGACATGATTGCTTTGGTTGCCGAGCAAGTCGTCGAGGCCGCGGACGACATATCGCGGGGGCTCGGCTATCGCGGAGGCCGGGGATAACCGCCGTCCATCTCCGATAGCCCCCGTCAGCGCCCTGTTTTTGACGCCTCCTCACGACCAGAACTGCGTTTCCAGATCACCTCGCCTGGGCCACCCACATGCGTTTACCCGCTTGACGGGGGCTTGCTGGTGCAAGCACAGGCTATCCAGTAACAAAAAATTGGGACGGAAAACGCATTGGAGACGGGGCAACCGGGGATGATGGACGCGAAGATCTTCAGGCGCCGAGTCTATCACATTGGCGGGTACGACCATGCGCGCCCGGAGATTGTACATGGTCGGTTCGTCAGGGAGCTGCGGCGCTTCGAACGCGTCTGGGCGGCCGCCGCCACGCATTCGGAACCAGCCATCGGCGAGGATATGGCGACCTGGCAGGTGCAGACGAGCGGTGCCGATTGGCGGGTCGAGACGGAATTCTGCCTGGTCCGCTGGGATGACGTGATCGCGACGACCGGCGCCGCACCGATGTGGCGACGCCTTCCCGGCGGGCTGTTGTCCTTCTTCGATTTCATCCTGGCTGGAGCCTTCTGGGGATATCTGCGCGCCAGCTGGCGCTACGCGATGTTCTTTCTCTATCCCTTCCTGATCCTGGCGGTCTTGACCTTGCTCGCTTTGGCTGGAGGGCTGGCGCTGGCGCGCTCGACCGGCTCCAGCACGATCGGAATCGGGGTCGGCATCGGCGTTTTCCTGCTGCTGTTTCAAGCAGCGCAGCGCTGGCTCTATCTCGGGCTGCTCCTCGACGACTGGATTTTCTCACGCCGCTACATCCGTCGCGGCGATGCCGTTCTTGACCAGCGCTTGCAACGCGTGGCGGCCGACATCGTCAAGGCGGCGCGAGGTGACGCAGTCGATGAAATCCTCGTCGTCGGGCATAGCCTCGGAGCCGTGCTCGCCATCGACCTGATCGATCGCGCCGTCACGGCAGGATTGACGCGGCAAGGCAGCGGCCCCCGCATCGTGTTCCTCTCCGCCGGCTCCTCGACGCTCAAGATCGGGCTGCATCGAGGGGCAAGCCGGCTTCGCGCCGCCATCGCGCGCGTGAGCGCCGTCCCCGCCCTGTTCTGGGTCGATTACCAGGCGCGCTCCGACGTCATGAACTTCTATCGCAGCGACCCCCTGCCGTTGATGGGCCTCGCCAAGACGGACTCGCCGCTCATTCGCAGCGTCAGCATCAGGCGCATGCTCGATCCGGCACGCTACCCCCGCATTCGCCGGAACTGGTACCGGATGCATTGCCAGTTCGTCAGGGGTAACGACCGGCGCGCGCCCTACGACTATTTCATGTTCACCTGCGGACCGCTCGATGCGGAACGGCAAGCCAGATCGAAGGAAGGCGCCATGCACGCATTCGATGCCGAGGGCAGAGTTCTCGACCCAACCCTCTCGAACGAGACAGGCACACATCCGACAGAGGCCGCAAAGCCATGACCCCGACCATCGCGAAGGCGATCTACGTCCTGCTTGCCGTCGGCTGGTATGTCATCCGGATTCCGCATGAACGGCGCTCGCGGCGCACGCCGATTTCCCGCAGCGCGCGTGGCGCGCGCGAGATCGCGTTGCTGACGATCTCCTTCACCGGGCTCGGGCTCCTGCCCTTCATCTATGTCGCAACCGGGTTTCCGCGCTTTGCGAATTATCAGTTCCAGCCGCTGCTGGCCTGGATCGGTGCCGCGATCGCGATTGCGTCCCTGGTCCTGTTCCATCTCACGCACCGCGCACTCGGCCGCAACTGGTCGGTGTCGCTGGATCTGCGCGAGAGCCATCGCCTCGTGACCGAAGGCGTGTACCGCTATGTCCGGCATCCCATGTATTCGGCCTTCTGGCTCTGGGCGATCGCACAAGCTTTGCTGCTGCCTAACCTTATCGCCGGCCTGTCGGGCCTGGTCGGTTTCGGCATTTTGTATTCCTTTCGCGTTGCACAAGAGGAACGCCTGATGCTCGACGCCTTCGGAGCGGAATACGCTGACTACATGGCGCGCACGGGCCGCGTCGTGCCGAGAATCAGCTAGGGAACATAACCGCTCTCACCACGTTTTGAGGCGTATGCAGCCATCGCTGCAGGGTAGCCTGTTAAGCCTCATCGGAAACCATAAATCAGAGCACTTTAGTCTCATACGGCTTAGGTGATTGAAAACGCACGCGATATCTGGAATACTCTGCCCTGTGCCTCACGACCGTTGTTCGGCACGGGAAATGGGCATGGTGTTGCGCATCCGCACTAGTAGTCGAACTTCTATCATCCATAGTTAGACTGTTCTCAACGAGGGCGAACCAATGAAAAAGCTTCTGGTGTTGACCGTGTCTGTTGCGCTGATGGGCGTCGGAGGATGTGCAACCATAGGCAAGGGCAAAGGCAAAGCCCCCCCGCCATCTTCTGCACCGATCGTGACGAAGGGCTAGTTCCAGCTCAATAGAAAACGGCCGGTCCGGCCGGCCGTTTTCTTACTCTGGATTTGAGATGACCCCGGTCATTCGATGATACGGCGACAGCGATCGCTGTGCCGATATACGTTCCTCGCGAAAGCAGGAGTTATGCGGTGTGGCTTGATCTGACCCGACAAACGCGTGCTTGGGCCTCTATAGCCTGTGTTGCGGGTATGTTCTGCGGCCTCGGGCCGCTCCCGACCCAGGCGCAGGATCGCTACGCGCCTCCCGACGACAATCAGATGACCGCCACGCAGGACGCCCCGGCCGTCAGCGGGACCCGGCATCGCGTCTCGCGACGGGAAGCGAGCCAGCGGACCGACCAATATTACGTGGAATTTCGGTCGCGCTACGCTCTCAGCTATGGCCACACCTTTCTCGTCTATGGCCGGCTGAACGCCAAAGGCCAGATCGGCCAGGTCACGGCCGATCAGGTCGCCGGGCTACACCCGGCGGGCGAAGGGCCGCAGCTTTGGTCAGTCGGACATGTTTTGCCGGTCCCGTCTGAAACCGGCCCCAGCGACGGCGACATGGAAGACGAATACATCTCGGCGCGCTTCAGGGTTCCCCTGAATGAGGCTCAGTATCGTCGCGTCGCGGCCTATATCAGGAACAAGCAAAAGACCTCCCCGGCCTGGCATGCGGTGTTTTATAACTGCAACAGATGGGTCGGCGAAGTCGCGACCTTCATGGGATTGCAAGCGCCCAACAACACCCTGCTCTATCCGGCCGACTACATCGCCAGCTTGCGGTCTCTCAACAGCAGCAAGGTTACGGACTCGGCCTATTCGGCCCACCGCGTTCAATAAGCGAGACGCTTCCGGTCTTCGCGCGCTGCCATGTCATGGCAGCGCGTAAGCTCGTCTAGAGCAACGATCCAGCGCTTCGTTTTAACGCGTTTTCTTCACGCGAACCGGCGTCCAAATCGCTCGAAAACGCTCTGGCGATCAGCGCAGGACCAGGACCGGGGTTCCGACTGAGACGCGTTCGAACAGATCAACGATGTCGTCGTTGAACATCCGAAAGCAGCCATAGGACGCAAAGGTGCCGATCGAATCCGGCCGATTGGTGCCATGGATCGCATATTGTCCGCCACCAGACAGCGTCAGCGCACGTGCGCCCATCGGGTTACGCGGCGAGCCCCCCGGGATGACGTCGGGAAGCTTTGGGTTGTCGCGCTTGATCTCGTCGGGCGGCGACCAGGCGGGCTCGACATGCTTGCCCTCGACCAGCACCTCACCAAGCCATTGCTTGGAGGCCTTCCCGACCGCAACCTGGTAGCGGATGGCCGTGCCATCGCCCTGCACCAAGTATAAACGCCGTTCCTTGGTCTTGATGACGATCGCGCCCGGTGCCGCCTCGCCCTTATAGGCAACGATCTCACGTGCGCCGGCCGGCATGGCAACCGCCAAGGCGAGCAATACGATACCTGTCCGCAGCATCACTTGTGAACCCCAGCCATTGTCGAGCAGCGAAATTACCATAACTCAGTAAGCCATGGATACCTAACCGGAAATTGGCCGCCCAAGACGCTGGCAGCGCCAAGGCGCCCACCCCTGAATCGCCCATCGGGAGCCGCGGCACGCGCGAACATTCCGGGTTGGAATAGCCGAGATCCCAGGACTTTGGAGCACCGGCTGCCCAGGTACGGTTCCTCGCAAAGACGCAGGCTCGGTCTGGGCTACGAGGACCTGTCGGACTCGCCGCCTATACCATCGTATATTTCACGACCCCATGGTCCGATTGACCGGAGATGCCGCGGCGAGCACAGAGGGCATGTCTTCACCGCGCTCGCGGTTCGAAGAGACTTAACAACAACCGGTCCAGACCTTCACCAGGATGAAGACCCAAGCGATCGATCGCCATGGCTCCCGGCCGTGGGCGAGAGGTCATGCCGTCAGCATGGATCGTGCCCGATGCTGGCCTGCAGGCAGGGCAGCAGGCGATCCGAGGAGGTGAACCATGAGCAACGTCATTCTCTTCCGCAGCCAGGCGGCTCTTTCCAACCAGGGTCGAGCCGACGGCATCGGCTTCAGCAAGAACCCCTGCGTGGTCGTTCGCCTGCATCCCGCACGGCGTCCGACACCGGTCGCGATATGGCGTCTCAACACAGCCGGTCGCTTGGAATGCCGCTGGTCCAGCCAGGAGAGCGGTTCCCTCGAAGCAGCCCGACATAGCGACGACTGGAACGGCCGGGCGGCTTGAGCCGCCTGATCGAGCCGAGCGCCCTTTGCATGCGAAATCGCGGCGGCAAAATCCCCCGCCCGGCAACAGAAGCCCGAGGTGACCCATGGTGTTTCCCACAAATGACCGGGGCGCTCCCAGCGCGCTGGCCGCGCTCACCCGCAACCGCATCCTGCCCAATATCTATGATCTGGCCGCCTTCTCGCTGCTCGCGGCGGTCGCCGTGCTGGCGTTCCATGGCGGCGCCGGGATGCGCTCGCCGCTGGAGGGGCTTGCCACCAGCCCGGTCGCGCTCGATCCGATCCTGCTGCCGGAATATGCACTCCGCACAACGCTCAGGATGTTCGCGGCGATCATCGCCTCGCTGATCTTCACCTTCGTCGTCGCAACGCTCGCCGCCAAGAGCCGTCGCGCCGAGATGATCATCATTCCGGCGCTCGACATCCTGCAGTCGGTGCCGGTGCTCGGCTTCCTGACCTTCACCGTCACCTTCTTCATGGGCCTGTTCCCGGGCAGCCAACTCGGGGCCGAATGCGCCGCGATCTTTGCGATCTTCACCAGCCAGGCCTGGAACATGGCCTTTTCCTTCTACCAATCGCTCAGGACCGTGCCGCGTGATCTCGACGAGGTCAGCCGTGGCTTTGGCCTCTCGTCCTGGCAGCGCTTCTGGCGCCTGGAGGCTCCCTTTGCGGCGCCGGGCCTGGTCTGGAACACGATGATGTCGATGTCGGGCGGCTGGTTCTTCGTAGTCGCCTCCGAGGCCATCACGGTGGGTGACACGACCGTCCAATTGCCGGGGCTGGGCTCCTGGCTCGCACTCGCCATCAAGGAGCAGGACTTCGCCGCCATTGCCTGGGCAGTGCTGGCCATGGCGATTGTGATCGGCCTGTATGACCAGCTCCTGTTCCGCCCCATCGTCGCCTGGGCCGACAAGTTCCGCTTCGAGCAGACGGCCGGCCAGCAGAAGCCGCGCTCCTGGGTCTATGGGCTGATCCGGCGCACGCATCTGCTCAAATATCTGTCGGGTCCATTCGCCTGGCTCTGGAACCGGCTCCTGCTGGTGCGGCTGTCACACACGCATCGCGCCGCCCCGGCGCCGAGGCAAGACGCACAGGCGACCACGCGGGCAATCGACTATGCCTGGCTCGGCCTGATCATCGCCATCGGCGCCTGGGGTGCCTGGACGGCCGTGTCCTATGTCGGCCAGAGCTTGTCTCTATCCGATATCTGGGATCCCTTGGGCCGCGGCCTCGTCACTCTGCTCAGGGTCATCGTGCTCATCGCCGTGGCCAGCCTGATCTGGGTGCCGCTGGGCGTCTGGATCGGCCTGCGGCCGGCCGTGGCCGAGCGCGTCCAGCCAATCGCGCAGTTCCTGGCGGCTTTCCCCGCCAATGTGCTGTTTCCCTTCGCGGTCGTCGCCATCGTCGCAACCGGCGCGAACCCCGACATCTGGCTCTCGCCGCTGATGGTGCTCGGCACGCAATGGTACATCCTGTTTAACGTGATCGCAGGCGCGAGCGCCTTCCCGACCGATCTGCGCGAGGTCGCCTCGGTCTATCAGCTGCGCTCCTGGACATGGTGGCGCCGCGTCATGCTGCCGGGAATCTTCCCCTATTACGTCACCGGGGCGCTGACGGCATCGGGTGGCTCGTGGAACGCCAGCATCGTCGCCGAGGTCGTGAGCTGGGGCGACACCAAGCTCGAGGCCTATGGTCTCGGCTCCTACATCGCCAAGGCGACCGAGGCGGGCGATTTCCCCCGCGTCGTCCTGGGCATCGCCGTGATGTCGCTCTTCGTCACCCTGTTCAACCGCACGCTCTGGCGCCCGCTCTATGTCTTCGCGGAACGTCGCCTGCGTCTCGACTGACCCCTTCCGCTGGAGGATCGCACCATGGATGCCACCGTCATCACCCGGGCTGCCAAGACCGCGCCGCTCGTCAGCGCTGCCCAGATCTGCCAAACCTACGACAAGGGCGCATCGGGCTCGCTCATCGTGCTCGACAAGGTCGATGTCGAGCTCAGGCCCGCCGAGATCGTCGGCCTGCTCGGCCGCTCCGGCTCGGGCAAGTCGACCCTGCTTCGCGCCATCGCCGGCCTGATCGCGCCGAGCAGCGGCACCGTCACCTTTCAGGGCAAACCGGTGACTGGACCGACCTCGGGTGTCGCCGTGGTCTTCCAGAGCTTTGCGCTGTTCCCCTGGCTGACCGTGCTGGAGAATGTCGAGCTCGGGCTGGAAGCGCAGGGCGTGGTCCCGGCCGAGCGGCGCAAGCGTGCGCTCGCGGCGATCGACCTGATCGGCCTCGACGGCTTCGAGAGCGCCTACCCCAAGGAGCTTTCAGGCGGCATGCGCCAGCGCGTCGGCCTGGCGCGTGCGCTCGTCGTCCATCCCAAGGTGCTGCTGATGGACGAGCCGTTCTCGGCGCTCGACGTGCTGACGGCGGAGACCTTGCGCACTGACCTGCTCGACCTCTGGTGCGAGGGACGGATGCCGATCGAGGCCATCCTAATGGTGACCCACAACATCGAGGAGGCGGTGCTGATGTGCGATCGCATCCTGATCTTCGGCTCGAACCCCGGGCGGGTGATCGCCGAGATCAAGGTCGATATGCCCCAGCCCCGCAACCGGCTCGACCCGGCTTTCCGCATGCTGGTCGAGGACATCTATGCCCGCATGACCGCCAGGTCGGGCGCACCGGTCCGCGAGGGCCTTTTCCCCGGCACCGGCATCTCCATGTCGCTGCCGCGCGTCTCGACCAATCTGATGGCCGGCATGATCGAGGCGATCGCGGCCGATCCGTACAAGGGCGAGGCCGATTTGCCGCCGCTAGCAGCCGAGCTGCATCTTGAGATCGATGACCTCTTCCCGGTTGCGGAAACGCTCCAGCTCCTGCGCTTCGCCGATCTGGAGGGCGGCGACATCAAGCTCACGGCGCCAGGCCTGCGCTTCGCCGACGGCGACGTCGACGAGCGCAAGCGCCTCTTCTCGCAGCATCTGGCGACTTACGTCCCGCTCGCCGCCCATATCCGCCGCGTGCTCGACGAGCGGCCGAGCCATCGCGCCCCGGCGCGGCGTTTCCGCGACGAGCTCGAGGATCACATGTCGGAAGACTACGCCGCCACGACCCTGAAGGCGGTCACGAACTGGGCGCGCTATGCCGAGTACTTCGCCTATGACGAGCAGGCCGACCTGTTCACGCTCGACGATCCCGACTGAACCCGGCAACCAGCGCGATGATCGCCCCACCGCGGATCGGCCTCGAAGCCGGTTCGCGATGGGGAGCCCATGCCTCGCGACATCAGGTGCACCATGAGGAAGGACCAAGACCTCCTTCGCGTCTGGCTGGAATCGCGCCGGCTGCGGCTGGCTGCAACGACCGGCCATCGCCGCGTGCCGTCCCGGCCTCCATCGCGGCTGGTGCGACTGCTCGTCGGGACGCGGTTGTTCTGGCCCGTGGTGAGGGGGCTGCTTTGGCTGTCGAAACACATGTTGCGGCTTATCTCGCGCCTGTATTTCGACGGCTGGTTTGCGCCGCGAACGACCCGCAGGCTCCTGCATATCTCGGACCGGCTGAGCCGTTACAGCCTCACGCTGATGCGGAACCGGAAATGGACCGACGACAGGGATGATATCCGGAGCGACCATGATCATCGGCCTTGAGCAGGCGGCGCTCAACCTCGGGACGGCTTTCGCGCTCGGCGCCCTGATCGGGTTCGAGCGGCAATGGCGTCAGCGGCTTGCTGGACTGCGCACCAACACGCTTGTCGCGCTGGGCTCGGCCATCTTCGTCATGTTCGCCGGCCTCGTTCCGGGAGACGCCAGCCCGACGCGAGTGGCGGCGCAGGTCGTTTCCGGCATCGGCTTCCTGGGTGCGGGTGTCATCTTCAAGGAGGGGCTCAACGTCCGCGGCCTGAACACGGCGGCGACCCTGTGGTGCTCCGCCGCGGTGGGTCTCGTTGCCGGCATCGGGTTTCCGCTACATGCGCTGCTGGCGACCGGTTTCGTTATCCTGGTCAACCTCGCGCTGCGTCCCCTAATCCGCCTGATCGCGCGACAGCCGATGGGGACCACAGAACTCGTCGTGCGCTATGCGGTGACGGCGATCTGCCATAGCGAAGGCGAAGCCCATGTCAGAGCGCTGCTGCTTAAGGGGATCGATCATGCATCTCTCCACCTCCATGCCCTCGACAGCCGGAACATCGAGGACACCGACCGTGTCGAGGTCTCGGCCAGCGTGACCGCCGATCGCCGTCAGGACACGGCCCTGGAGCAGATCGTCGGGCGACTGAGCCTGGAGCCGATCGTCACGGCCGCCCGTTGGCGAGCGGAAGCGATGGTCGAGTGACCGCTGCCGAAAATCGCAGCCCGACGTCGAGACAGACCGTCTCATCAGCTAAGGTATCGATCGAAGGCAGGTTCGCCGGGGTCGGTGCAGAGGTCGGCGCATGAGACGCAAGAGGCTGACGTTCCCGATCGAGAGGCCCTTGCTCTGGCTGGGGCTTTCGCTGTTCATCGCCGCCATCTTCGCGGCCGACACCGTCACGGATCGGGAGATCGCCTTTGCTGTCCTCTATGTCGCGGTCATCCTGATCGCAGCACAGTCCGGCCGGACGCGTTTCGTCGCGAGCATCGGTATCGGATGCGCCGTCCTCACGGTCGTGAGCTATGTCCTCACCACGCATGGCGACCGTCAATCTGGCCTGGTGAACGGCGCCTTGAGCCTGCTCGCCATCGCAACGACGACCTTTCTCGCGATCAGGAATGAGACAACCGAGGCTCGCGCCCGGCAGGCCCTGGCGGATCTGGCCCATATGGCGCGCGTCACGACCATGGGGGAACTCACAGCCTCGATCGCCCATGAGGTCAGCCAGCCGCTTGCCGGCATCGTCGCCAATGGGCATGCCGCCTTGCGCTGGCTCGACGCATCGCCCCCCTCTCCCGACGAGGCAAGACGCGCGCTCGGCCGCGTCGTGACCGATGCCGATCGTGCCGGCGAGGTCATCGGCCGCGTCCGCCGCCTCGTCAGCAAATCTCCGCCCTCGCGCGACAGGGTCGACCTCGTCCAACTGATCGACGAGGCCCTGGTTCTGGCACGGGCCGAGATCCGCCGGAACCGCGTCGTGCTGCGCACCGATTACGGCACCGACCTTCCGCGTCCTCTGGTCGACCGTGTCCAGCTGCAACAGGTCGTCCTCAACCTCGTGGTCAACGCCGCCGAGACGATGGGTGGCCTCGAGACCGGCCCGCGTGACCTGCTCGTCAGCGCGGCTTCCGATGCCAGCAAGATCACGGTGAGCGTTCGCGACACCGGCATCAGCCTCGCGCCAATGGCGATCGCGCAGGTCTTCGAGGCCTTCTACACGACCAAGCCCGGCGGCATGGGCATGGGGCTGGCGATCAGCCGCTCGATCGTCGAGGCTCACGGCGGCACGATCTATGCCGCGCTCAACCATCCGCGCGGCATGGTGTTCGGCTTCACGCTCCCGCTGAACATGACGAGGACAGCCTAGGGCCATGAGCCAGGAGACCCCGACCGTCTTCGTCATCGACGACGATCCCTCCGTGCGGGACGGGCTCGACAGCCTGCTCCGGTCCGTAGGCTATGCGGTTGCGTGCTTCGCATCGGTCCGGGAATTCGCACTGGTTCATCGCCCCGACCAGCCGTCCTGCCTGGTTCTCGACGTCAGGATGCCTGGGCCCAGCGGCATGGATTTCCAGGCGGAGCTGGCAAAATTGCGCGATCCCCTGCCGGTCATCTTTCTGACCGGCCATGGCGATGTGCCGATGGCCGTGCGCGCCATCAAGGCCGGTGCCGTCGAATTCCTGCTGAAACCCTTTCGCGAGCAGGACCTGCTCGACGCGATCCGCGCCGCCATCGACAGCGATCGCGAGAGGCGCGCCGGAGAGGCGGCCCTGGCCGAGATCAAGGCCTGCTTCGAGACGCTGTCGATGCGCGAGAGGGATGTGATGGCGTTCGTCGTCCAGGGCCGCCTCAACAAGCAGATCGCAGCCGAGCTCAACCTCAGCGAGATCACGGTGAAGGTCCACCGTGGCCAGGCCATGCGCAAGATGAAGGCCGCGACGCTTGCCGATCTGATCCGCATGGCGGACAGGCTGGCATCGCCGGGCGTGAAGAAAATGCTCTAAAGATCCGTGCTTTGCGGCAGGATCACGAGATCGCGGATCGTGACGTTGCGGGGCCGGCTGAGCATGAAGAAGACGGCTTCCGCCACCTCCTCGGCTTCGATCAGGCCGCCGGCGGCGCGCTCGGCTTCGAGCTTTTCGCGCGGCCAGTCCGCGATCAGCGCCGTCACGACCGGGCCGGGCAGGACAGCGCCGACACGCAGGCCGTGCGGGATGACCTGACGGCGGACGGTGTGAACGAAGGCCTGCACCGCGTGCTTGGAGGCGGTGTAGATCGGCTCCCACACCACCGGGACGACGCCCGCGACCGAACTCGTGACGATGATGTCGCCGGTCTTGCGCGCGATCATATGCGGCAACACGGCGTGGATGCTGCGGAAGGTGGCGTTGACGTTGAGATTCAGCATCCGGTCCCAGGCATCGGGATCGCCATCGCAGACCGGCCCGCCGACATAGGAGCCGGCATTGGCGTGAAAGATGTCCAGCTGGCCGGTCCTTGCGAGAATCTGCGGCATCATGCCGGCGACCGAAGCGGCATCGGTCAGATCGACGACGAGCGGTATCGCCGCCGCACTGAGCGGACCGCACGCGCGAGCCAGCGCTGCTTCATCGCGATCGACCAGAACGACGCAGGCTCCGGCGGCGAGCAGGCGCTTTGCGCAGGCAAGCCCGATACCCGAGGCGGCGCCCGTGATCGCGGCGGTTTTTCCGGCCAGTTGCTGCGTCACGGCGTCGACTCCGATACTGCGTGATGGTCGGTTGGGTGCATCAGGTCGCGCGCCACGCGCGCGGCGTCCTGCAAATGGTCGAAGGCGGCAAAACGCCTGTCGTGCAGCGCAGCGATAGCGCCGCCTGCTGGCGTGAAGGCGCTCGCAGCCGGGGCCATCGCGGTCATGACCTTGGCGAGATCAGGGAAGGCGCCGGCCGCGGCTGCACCGAGCATCGCCGCGCCCAGCAGGACAGGGTCGACATCGTCAGGCACGAGCACGGGCAAGCCGGCGCAGTCGGCCAGCACTTGCCGGATCAGCGGATGGCGGCCCGCGCCGCCGCTGAGCACGATCGCTTCGATCGTGGCACCCCGGGCGCGGCTGGCTCTGAGAATCTGCCGCAGCCCGTAGCCGATGCCCGTGAGCCCCGCGACATAGAGCGCGAGGAGATGGTCGAGGTCGCGCTCCATGCCAAGACCGGCGATCAGGGCGCGCGCCTGCGGATCGGCATGGGGCGAGCGATTGCCGAGGAAATCGGGCACGACGACGAGACCTTCCGCCAATCGCACGGCATCGGAGAGGTCCTCGCTCCCTGCAGCCGCGCGGTCTGCCAGCCAGGCAGGCAGCGAAAGACCCTCTTGCGCGGCCAGGCGCTGCGCCTCGGGTGTGGCCGGATGGAAGCCGATCAACTGCTCGATCGCCGCGCCGGCGCCGGATTGGCCGCCTTCGCTGAGCCAGAGCCCCGGCGCCATCGCCGAGAAATAGGGCCCCCAGACGCCCGGGATGAAGATCGGTTCACGGCTGCTCGCCATGGTGCAGGCCGAGGTGCCGAAGACATAGGCCATGCGGGTCAACGCCGTACCGTGTTCGGAGCGGACGCCGACCGAGCCGAGACCGCCGGCATGCGCATCGATCAGCCCGGCCGCAACCGCCGTGCCCGGCTTCAAACCGAGATCGGCTGCGGCCTGCGCTGTCAGGCCTTGGCCCAAGGCCGTGCCACCGGGAACGATCTCGCTGCCGATGCGCGCAAAACCCTGCTCCGCCAGATCGCCGAGCCCGATCTGGTGAAAGTAGCCGGCGTCCCAGCGCGCCTCATGCGCCAGATAGGTCCATTTGCAGGTGACCGTGCAGACCGAGCGGGCCAATGAGCCGCTCGCCCGCCAGGTCAGGAAGTCGGCGAGGTCGAAGAACTGCCAGGCCGCCTCATAGCTCTCCGGCAGATGCTCCTTGAGCCAGAGCAGCTTCGGCGTTTCCATTTCGGGCGAGATCGTGCCGCCGACATAGGCGAGCACCGGATGATTGATGCGGTTGATGCGGTCAGCTTGAGCGAGGGCGCGGTGGTCCATCCAGACGATGATGTCGCGGCTCGCATCGCCATGGGCGCCGACAGGCAGCGATGCCCCGTTCTGTCCGAGCACGACCAGCGAGCATGTCGCATCGAAACCGACGCCGGCGATGGCCTCGGGCGCGAGCTTCGCTTGCGCCATCGCCGCGCGCACGCTGGCGCAGACGGCGCGCCAGATATCCGCGCTCGATTGTTCCGCGATATCCGGCCCGTCCTGATAGAGCGCGATGTCGCGCTTGCCCGTCGCGAGCATGCGCCCGTTGCGGTCGAAGATGCCGGCACGGGCGCTGCCGGTGCCGACGTCGATGCCAATGAAATGGGTGCTCATGGATTGACGATCCCGTCAGCGGAGCAATGCGGGCCTCTCGCGTTGCAAGTTTTCCCATGATGAAATGAGGCGTCATGCCGATGGAACCACGCCGTCATTCCGGGGCAGGCCGCAGGCCTGAGCCCGGAATGACGCTGAGTGTCCGCCACCATCGCTGCCCGCCCGATCATCAGGCTGCGGCCCGGTTCGGCGGTCCGGCGCGGCTGCCGTCGGGGTTGCGCAGATAGACGCCATGGTCGAGCTGCTGGCGGCGCAGCTCCTCAACATCGATATCGGCCGGCGGGCGGTTGCCGCGCACCGAAATCTTGGCGGCGCGCCCGGCGGCCTCGCCCATCGCCATGCAGGTCGCCATGACGCGGATCGCGCCCATGGCCTCATGCGTGGCCGAGATGCTGCGGCCGGCGACCAGCAAATTGCCGATCTTCTGGGGAACCAGCGACCGATACGGGATATCGTAGCAGTCGCCGCACCAGATTAAGGTGCAGCCGTCATCCGAGGGTCGGTGGATGTCGATCGGATAGCTGGCGACGGCGATCGCATCGTCGAAATGCGTGCAGGCCAGCACATCCTCCTGCGTCATCACATATTGGCCGAGGATGCGGCGCGTCTCGCGGATGCCGAGGAAGGGCGCCGTCTTGGTGAAATAGGCCTTCTCGAAGCCCGGCACGTAGTTGATGAGATAGGTCACGATGTCGTCGATCTGGGCACGGCCCTCGATCTCGCCCTTGGTCAGGCTGCGGGCATTGGTGCCGTCGGTGCCCTTGACCCGGGTCATGTTGATCCAGACCTCACCCTTCTTCAGGCCGGTGATGATGATCGTGCGCTCATTGGGGATCGCCAGGCCGCGCTCGGCCTTGGCCTTGGCGATGAGTTCGCGCATGCCGACGACGATGAACTGCTGATTCTGGCCGAAATACTCGGCGGGAATGAAATCGGTGAGATAGGTGCGTGCCTCCGGCGGAGCATTGGCGATGCTCATGCGCAGCGCGTCGGTGTCGACGCCGGCGAGGCAGAACATCAGCGTCGGCGGCTGCATGCCGCCATCGGCATTGCCCTTTTCGGTCGGCACGCCGGCGCTATAGGCAACGTCCGCATCGCCGCTGCAGTCGATCACGACCTTGGCGAGGATGGCGGTACGGCCGGTTTTGCTCTCGGTGACGACGCCGCGGATAATGTCGTTCTCGACCAGCGCGCCGGCAAAGAAGGTGTAGAACAGCACATCGACGCCGGCCTCGATCAGCATCTCCAGCGCCACGGTCTTGACCGCTTCGGGCTCGACCAGCGTGATGCCCATATGCAGCGGACAGGGCCGATGCTCGCTTGCACCGTCACGCTCCCGGCGCAGGCGTTCGATGAATTTCTGCGGCAGCCCGTCGATGATCTGGTTGCCCTTCTGGCCGAGGAAGCCCAGCACCGGCAGGCCGATCGTCATATTGCCGCCGACGAAGCTGCGACTCTCGATCAGCCCGACGCGCAAGCCGTCCTCGGCGGCGGCGAGCGCGGCGGTGAGGCCCGATGGCCCGCCGCCGACGACGAGCACGTCATATTCGGCCGAGACGGGGATGGAGCGCGCCGGCTCCTCGATGAAGCGAACCCCGGTCATGGACATGAGGCGATTTCCTTCCACTGGCATTGAGTCGATTGATTGGGTTGAGGCCGGCGCCGTAGCGCCGACCGTTATCGGTCGGATCAGGCCGGCATCATCGGCTTGACGCGCTCGATGATGGCGGAGACCGCGTCCTTGACGGGCTTGCGCCCGAGAACGGCGAGCTGAACCTCCTCGAGGAAGGTCGCCTGGGCGCGCGCCGCCTCGGGAAATGGCGGGAAGGCTCCGCGCGCCGTCGCCAGGACCTTGGCCTCGACGGCGGCGAGCGCGTTCTTCGCCTTCAGCCCTGCATCGGCATAGGTCGAGACGCGCACCGGCCCATTACCGTTGATCGCCATGCCCAGCGTCACGCGCTTGCTCGAGACTTCCTTGATGAAGCTCCAGGCCAGCGCCTTATCCCTAGCGTTCCGGGGGATCGCCATCGCCCAGGCCTCGACGACGGAAGCCATCGGTACCTTGCCCTTGATCGCAGCCGAGCCGGGGAATTCGACCGCCTTGATCTTGCCCGGATACTTGCTCTGCTCCGGGTTGTTGAGCTGCGCACCGCGCGCGAAGGGCAGGATGGTGAAGGCAGCCCGACCTTGCTGCAGCCACGTCACCTGATCGTCGTTCTTGGTCGTCGCATAGCTGCGCGGCAGGCTGCCGGCCTCGAACATGCCCCGCAGCGCCGCAAGGCCGCTTTCCATCGCCTCGCGATTGGGGACAAGCTTGAAATCGGAGCTGACGAAATCCCCGCCATAGGCGCGCGCGAACATCACCGGGAAGACCGCCAGATCGCTCGCGAGCACCATGCCGGTGACCGGCGTGCCGGCCTTGGAGGTGAAGCTCGTCTTCTTGGCCTGCTCGATCAGCTCTTCCAGCGTGGTCGGCGGTGCAGAGATGCCCGCCTCCTCCAGCAGCGCCTCATTGTAGAACAGGCCCTGCGTGGCATGGCGGACGGGAATGCCGATCAGCTTGCCATCGACCGTCATGCCCTGCACGAGACCGGGCGCGATGTCTGCGAAGTCCTCGATCGCATCCTGCTTCTGATAGGGCTCCAGCGGCTCGAACAGCGCCGCGATCTGCGATGTCGGACGGTTGTCGATGAGATAACCGACGCCGTACTCGGTCTCCTTCAGGCTGGCCTCGCGGAAGAGCCGGTCCTGCAACGGGTTGGAATCGAAGGTCGTGAAGGCGATCTCCGCGTCCTTGGCCTTGAGCCAGCCCTTCAGCAGATCGCCTTCGCCGGAGCCCAGCACGGTCTGGTGGACCTTGTGACTGAGCACGTTCAGCATCTTGCCGGCGGCGAGCACCGGCCGGGCCGAGAACGCGGCTGCCGCGCCGATGGTGCCGGCGACGAAGGTTCTGCGGGTCAGTGTCGTTTCAGGCTGCTTCGACATGGTTTCCTCCCTTTTATGGTTGGCTACCCCTTCGTCGAACCGGCGGTGAGGCCGGCCACGAGGTAGCGGTTCATGAAGACGACGAAGAGCAGGACGGGCACGAGCTGCACGGTCGAGGCCGCAAACAGGATCCCCCAATCCACGCCATCGATGGAGCCGATCATCTCGGAGATGACGAGCGGCGCCGTCTTGGCGCGCGTGGCCGTGAAGACGAAGGCGAAGAGGAACTCGTTCCAGGAAAACACGATCACGAAGACCGCGACCGCCAGCACGCCCGGCATCGCCAGCGGCACGATCACCTTGCGCAGGATCGTCAGGCGGCTGGCGCCGTCGATGGCGGCCGCCTCGTCGAGCTCGCGCGGGATCTGGTCCATGAAGGTGCGCATCAGCACCGTGCCGAGCGACACGAAGAAGCTCGCATAGAGCAGGATCAGCACGAGATGCGTGTCGTTGAGGCCGAGCGCGTTGACGATCGGGAACAGCGGCAGCGTCACCACGATCGGCGGGATCAGGCGCACGATGATCAGCCCGGCGATGCTGGCGCCGAACCAGCGCCCGGAATGACGGGAATAGACATAACCCGCGCAGGTGCTGGCGACGATCGCGAGCAGCGTCGCGCCCACCGTGATCAGCAGGCTGTTGAGCAAGGCCTCGAAGAAGACGCCCCAGGAGCGCCACAGCTCGACATAATGCTTCAGCGTCGGGGTGAAGAGCCATTTCGGCGGCACCGCGAAGATGTCCTGCCCCGGCTTCAGCGAGGAGACGGCGATGAACAGGATCGGGAACAGCGACCAGAGCAGGATCGCTGCGACCGCGATCGCCTTGCCCAGCCCGATGAGCCAGCGCTCAATGCGCATGAGCAAGCCCTCCCCGCCTGAGCAGCAGGACATAGGCCCCCGCCAGCAGGAGCGAGATCACGACCATGATCCAGGCGGTCGCGGCGGCCGAGCCGAAGGCGTTGAAGCTGAAAGCCTCCTGGTAGAGGTAGATCGCCACGACCT
Organism: Allobosea sp. OK403; assembly: GCF_900113835.1. Classification (GTDB taxonomy): domain Bacteria; phylum Pseudomonadota; class Alphaproteobacteria; order Rhizobiales; family Beijerinckiaceae; genus Allobosea. Next base: position 235,916 of record NZ_FOQV01000004.1, read on the forward strand.
CGGTTGAGCGCGCCGGACCGCCTTTCGTCAGCAGCCAGGCCTCCGAGAACAGGCGGAAGGCGAAGATGTAGCGGAACAGCAGCGCGATCAGCATCGCGGGCGCAAGCAGCGGCAGCGTCACGCGCCGGAAGGCCTGCCAGCGCGTCGCGCCGTCGATCCTGGCCGCCTCATAGAGTTCGGCGGGGATGGCGAGGCGCGCCGCGTAGACGATGACGAAGGTGAAGGGCAGGTGCAGCCAGATCGTCAGGAGCCCGATCAGGGTCATCGCATGCGACGGCTCGAACGACCAATCCAGCGTCGGCAGGTTGAGCGCGCGCAGCGCCAGCGTGATCGGCCCGGCATCGGGATCGAACAGGAAGCGCCACATCACTACGGCGGTGACCTCGCTCACCGCGTAAGGCGCCAGCACCGCGACGAGCAGGAAGCGTCGAAACGGCAGGCCGCTCGCGAACAGCAGCGCCATGCCGAGTCCAACAGCGAGTTCGAAATGGACCGCGACGACGACGAGCACGACCGTGTTCAGCAAGGCGCGGTGAAAGGCGGGATCGGCAAGGACGCGAACATAGTTCTGCAGCCCGACGAAGCTCGGCGCCTGGCCGAAGCTCGACATGTTCAGGCTGAGCCAGACCACATAAAGCGACGGCAGCACGATCACGCTCAGGATGAGCAGATGCACCGGCGCTAGCAGCGGCAGGAGCCGTGCCGTTGTTCGAAGCTGCACTATTTCCTCCAGAACTCTCTTGATCCGGGCTCTGTCGGCCCGGTGATCAGGTCGCAATTGTCTTTCAGTGCACGGCGTTCGCCGCCGCGGTCTTCGTCTCCTGGTCCTGCGTCAGAGTGTGGCTACCGGCGTCGTCCTTGGCGGCGGGCGAAAGATCGCGCACGGAATCGCGCACCTGCAGGCTGGTCTGCAGAACGCTGCCCAATGGCGGCGAGGCATCGCCGGACATGCGCCGGCGCAGCCGCTCCCAGGCCGCGGCGGCGATCTCGGCGATCGGCTGACGGATCGCGGTGAGGCCGGTCTTGCGCGCGCTCATCCAGGGATAGTCGTCGAAGCCGACGACGGAGACCGGATCGGGGATATCGATGCGCAGCCGCGCAAGGGCCGACAATGTGCTGAGCGTGGTGACATTGGTCAGGGCGATGACCGCGCTCGGCCGCTTATGCCGCTCGAGCCAGTGCGCGAAGGCCTCCGTGCCGCGCTCCGCATTCGATCCGAGCTCGATCACAGTGGGGTCGGCCCCCAGTCTCGCACGGATCAGCGCGGAGGCGCCGCGGACGCGCTCCCGGATCGGGGAAATCGCCAGGTTTGAGGCCGCGACGACGATGTCGCGGTGGCCCAGCTCCAGCAGATGGCGGGCGGCGATTTCGCCGGCCTCGCAATTATCGATCGCAACCGTGTCGACGATCGACCCGTCCGGCGGCACGCGGTCGGCAAAAACCATCGGCAGGCGCGCGAACTCGCTGTCCAGCCCGGCGGGGACGGCATCCGAACAGGGTACGACGATCAGGCCCGAGGGACGCCAGGCCAGCAGCGTCCGCAAGCGCGACTGTTCCAGCCCGATGTCGTCGCGCGAACTGGCGACGATGATGTCGTAGCCGTCCTTCTGCGCCATGACTTCGAGCTGCGAGACGAGCGAGGTGAAGAACACGTCGTCGAGATCGGGCACGAGCACGCCGACGACCTTGGCCTGGCCCGAGCGCAGCTGCGAGGCCGCGCGGTCGACCTGATAGGACAATTCGCGAGCCGCCTTCTGCACGCGCTCCTGCAGATCGGCATTCACCGGCTTGTTGCCACTGAAGACATTCGACACGGTGGCGATCGAAACGCCCGCGCGCGCCGCAACATCCTTGATCGTGACGCGCCTCTCCGACATGCGGTCCACAGCCTGTTAAACGTTTTACAGTAAAACGTTTAACAGGCTGATCGCGGCTTTGCAAATGTTGTGTTCACGGGTTCGATCAGGCCCGCGCGCGGTTCACTCCGGGGCGGTCTCGTCCGGTCTCCGGACCTCCCGTGCCGCCCGCATATCCGCTGCGCCGCGCGCAGCTGCCTCCTCGATGCCTTCAAACAGCAGGGCGACCTCCTCGAACACACTCAGGTCCGGCTCATCCATCGGGAGTTCGTCGAGTTCGCGGGCGAGATCAAGCAGTGCGGCGATGCGCTCCGTCTGGTGGCGGGCGTCGAGGATGAGCCGCCGGAGCTGACGCCGATCCTCCAACGCCTCGAACCGCAGCAGGGCGCTGTCGAGTTTGCTCCGGCACTCGCAATCGAGCTCCAGCCCCTGAACGATTCCGCGCACGCGCTGGATCACGCCTGCAGCTGTGGGTGGCGCCTCCAAACCCTGCGATGAGGCAGGCGTCACCTCAATCATCACAGTCTCCCCATGCCGGGCGCCCGGAAAACGGAATCGGGGCCTCGCGGAGTGCGGCTTGTCCGCAGATTGAACGGGGGAGCGCGGTCATGGGGCGGGCTCCACCACTTCGACCACAGAAGCGCGAGGGTGCCGCGAGGGGAGCAGCAGCGCGAGGGCGAAACCGAAGAGGGCCAGCGCGGTCAGGGCGCCGCTGGACGCCCGGCCAACCTCCCATTCCGCAAGCCCGGAGCCCACGCGTAGGGCGACGGCTCCATGCAGCAGGAACAACGGGGCATACAGCGCCGGCGTATAGCGCAAACGCAGGCGCACGACTGCAGGAAGGATGATGAGGGCGTGCCCGAACACCATCGAGAGAACAAAGCCGATCAGGATCGCGTGCAGGGCGATATCATACCCGAACATGGTGGTTCCCGGCCGGCCGGCAATCAGGGCGACCCCGGCCACCGCAAGCCAGACATAGCCCGCGAGCATGCAGGCCGCCATGAATCGCGTCTGCCCGGTTCGGCGAATGCTCAGCCAGGCGATGTCGTGTCGCAGCAGCCAGACTGTGATGCTCAGCAGGGCCATGCCGAACAGGGTTGAGCCACTCCCGGTCATGACGCCGTTCTGCGCTCCGACGAGGAGCATGCCGAGCGCGAAGAGGAAGAGCGCCTCGCCGCCCCATTTCGGCGCCACCAGGCGGCTGAGCTCCAGGCGCTCGGCGGCGATGGTCAAAACCAGAAAGGCGAGCCACCATCCGACGACGTCTGCTATCGGCCGGCCCGTAGCCCAGAGCAGGTTTCCGGCGAGCCAGGCCAGGGCGCCGACGAGGAGCGTTCCCGTGAACAGCGCCGGCTGGCGGATGGTGATCACGAGCGATCCCGCCGCGAGGGATCCCGCCGCGAGCGCATAGGCGCCGGCGCCAACCGGAATCGGCGCTCCCGCCAGGAGAGCGAGCGTTCCCAGCCCTGAAAGCGCTGGCGCGCAATAAGCCCAGCCGCGATTGATCGCGACGGCCCGCTCGAGGCTGATCAATGTGCCGAAGAGGCCCGACACCAGCAGCGGTCCGTGCAATTCGGCCAAGGACGCTGTGTGGGGAAGGTTCAGTCCGAGCCGCCCAAAGCCACCGCAGAGACCCGTCAGCAAGGCGACAGCGGCCAGTACGAGCAGCGGCGCCCGGACCGCGAGACGGCTGTGCAGGCGCCTTGCCGCCTGATCAGGCCGCGCGGGTGATACGGACACGCCAGACATCAGGCCCCTCCTCCTCGTAGCGCCACATGAACGCCCCGGGATGGCGGACGTTGAATTGGTAGAGCAGCGGCCAGGGATCATGATCATTGACCAGGACCAGGGCGTCGCTTGGCTCAAGCTGACCGAAGGTGGCGAAGATCAGCGGGTGACGGCTCATGCGCGGCAGGATCTGGCGCACGTCGATGACGGTTTCGGACGCATTGCGGACGCTCATCAGGCAGCTTCCTTCGGTTGATGTCCCAGCAGTCTTCGGCCTCGGTCGGTGATCAGGTCCGGGCTCCAGGTCGGATGCCAGACCAGATCGAGTGCGATGCGCGCGGCATCCGGGAACCGGCTGGCCAGCCGTTCGCGCGCATCTTCGAGTATCATCTCCCCGAGCGGGCAGGCCGGGCTGGTCAATGTGAGGGCCACGTCGATCCCGCTCTCGTCGCGGGTCGCGCGGTAGACGAGCCCGAGATCGACCACGCTCAGACCGATCTCGGGATCCATGACTCCAACAAGGCATTCCAGCAGATCTGGATCGAGGGGCGGCTTCGCTGTTGGGCTCATGGCTGGTCTGCATCCGGGCTGGAGGCTTGGACAATGCCCGCAGCTTCGCCATCCCTCTTTGCGGCCGCGCAAACAGAACGACCGAACCTTTGCAGGGCCGCCGGCCTCACCCTTGGCGGATTTGTGCCGGCGCAACGATCGCCGGGCCCCAAGGACGCAGCATCCGCCATGCCAGATTTACGGAAGGAGGCGGCCATGCCCATCGAGTTCACGACGCTTGTCGACGAGGTCATGCGGCGATGGCCGGCAACCATCCGGATCTTCCTCGATCACAAGATGCATTGCGTCGGCTGCCCGATCGCCTGCTTTCACACCATCGATGACGCATGCCGGGAGCACGGCGCAGACCGCGGCCAAGTCCTGGCCGATCTCCGGACGGTCGCTGCGCGGCAGTGACGTCCGTCAGCCTCCGACGCGCGGAGGCGGGACATCACGGCAGCCGAAGCCTATGGCAGGCCGCCCTCGGCCAGTACGAACAGCCGGTGCGGCTCGAGAATCGTGATCTTCTGACGCCCGCTTGCGACGAAGCCTCGGTCCTCCCACGCGCTCAGGACCCGGCTGACCGTATGCAAAGTGGTGCCCGTCATCTCGGCGACGTCCTGACGCGAGATCGGGAAATCGATCTGCACGCCAGCCTCCACCTTGCGTCCAGACTGCTGCGCCAAGCGCAGCAAGGCATGTGCGATCCGCCGCTCGACCTGCTCGGTCGACATCTCGACAACGCGTGCATGGGCATCCTGCAACCGGCTGCCGACGGTCTGGAGCGTGTTGACGGCGAGGGTCGGATGCTTGGCGATGAGGCGGGGCCAGGCGACGGACGGCCACACCAGCGCGATGCTGTCGACGACCGCGACGGCGGTGGCGGGATAAGTCGTCCGCCCGATGGCCATCGCGACCCCGAACACTTCGCCGGCGGAAACGAACCGCACCACCACCTGCTGCCCGTCCGGCGTGAGTTTGTAGACGCGCAGATGTCCGTGGAGCAGCACGAAAAACGAGTGCGCCTCAGCGTCCTGCTGAAAGACAGTCGTTCCCTTCGGGTAGCGCACGGACTGCGCCTCGCGCAGCAATTCGTCGAGTTGCTCTGGCGCGAGACCGGCAAACAGCGGCAGGTCGGCAATAACGGTCCGGTCGACGCTGGCCATGACGAGCACTCCGAAGCAGGGTGTAAGCTAACGTCTTCACGGATCTGGACGGACGCCAGCGCCCGCGGCTGGTCTCGCCGATGCGGGCTCGATCCGGCAAGGCCGGATTGGCAGGGCAACAGTGACAATAGCTGGGACAGCCGCTGTCGCAAACAGCAGCCAGGTTCGTCCTGACGCAACCGAAGCGGATTTTCCGGCCTGGCTTATTGCTGCGCAAACAGGACGCGACCGGGCCGTCCCACACAAAAGCGGCTCTCTTTGCGCGGCAGCAAACAGCAGCCCGAGGGCCAGGAGTATCACCTCCCCCAAGAGCCTCGATGCGGTTCGCGATTTTTGCATCGCAACAGGAGACGACAATGCGCAAGGCGATGATGCTCGGGACCGTCGCTGCGGCCCTTGGACTGACCGGCATGGCACAGGCAGCCGAGGTCCAGGTCCGGATGCTCAACAAGGGCACCGAAGGCGTCATGGTCTTCGAGCCGGCGCTGGTGAAGATCGCCCCTGGCGACACCGTGAAATTCGTGGCTGTGGACAAGGGCCATAACGTCGAGACCGTCGAGACGATGCTGCCGGAAGGCGCGAAGGCGTTCGTCGGCAAGGTCAATGAAGAGCTCGCCATCACCTTCGATAAGCCCGGCGTCTACGGCTACAAATGCAAGCCGCATTACGGGATGGGCATGGTCGCGATGGTCGTCGTGGGCGACGCGCCCAATCTTGATCTGGCCAAGGCCGCAAGCCATCCCGGCAAGGCGAAACAGGTCTTTGCGGCACTCTTCGACAAGCTGGCCACCATGACCGTCGCGGCGAAGTAAGCGCTCATCGCAGACGCTGTGCCGCCGCGACGCCCCGTTGCGGCTGCCTGCCCGCCCTGGATCTCGTCGAGATTGTCCTCGTCCATGAAGGAAGCCGGTGATGGCTCCGATTCCACGCCTGCGCGAATATGTCGGCCCTGCGCTCCTCTCCTACGGCTTCCGCCCGTTCTTCCTCCTGGGCTCGATCTATGCCGGCCTGGCCATTCTGGCATGGCTGCCGATGTTCTATGGCGAGCTTGAAATCGCGACCCTCTTTTCGCATCGCGACTGGCACATCCACGAGATGCTCTACGGCTATCTCCCGGCCGTGGTGACGGGCTTCCTCCTGACCGCGATCCCCAATTGGACAGGGCGGTTGCCCTTGCAAGGCAAGCCGCTGCTGGTTCTCGTCGCAGCCTGGATTCTTGGCCGTGTCGCCGTGACCGGCTCTGCCTGGATCGGTTGGCTTCCCGCCGCCACGATCGACCTTTCCTTCCTGCTCCTTGTCGCCGGGGCGGCCGGGCGCGAGATCATCGTCGGAAGAAACTGGCGGAACCTGAAGGTGCTGGTTGTCCTGGGTCTGCTATTGGGCGGCAACGCGATGTTCCATTTGGAAGCCCATCTGTACGGCGCCTCCGATTATGGCGTCCGGCTTGGCATCGCTGCGACCATCCTGCTGGTGATGCTGGTCGGAGGCCGAATCGTGCCGAGCTTCACGCGCAACTGGCTGGCCCGGGAGAACCCCGGACGATTGCCTGCATCCTTCGGGCGATTCGACATCGCCTCGATGATCTGCGCCGGGGCGGCCCTCCTCGCCTGGATCGCGGTTCCGGAGGCGCCTACGACGGGTGCGGCCCTGTTTGTGGCGGGCGTCCTTCAGGCCGTGCGGCTTGCGCGCTGGGCCGGATACCGGACCTGGCGGGACCCGCTGGTGCTCATCCTTCACGTCGCCTATGCGTTCGTGCCGCTGGGCTTCATGCTGCTCGGCCTGGCGTCGCTCGGCTTCGGATCGGCAACCGCGGGCATCCATGCCTGGACCGGTGGCGCCGTCGGCACCATGACGCTCGCAGTCATGTCCCGGGCAAGCCTCGCACACACCGGGCGGCCCCTTGCCGCGAGCCGCGCGGTCCAGGCCTTCTATGCCCTGGTCGTTCTTGCGGCGCTGGCCCGGATCTGCGCTTCGCTCCATCCCGCCTGGAGCCTGGGCCTGCTGCATGTCGCCGGCCTTGCCTGGGCGGGGGCATTTCTGGGCTTCGCACTGGCGTATTGGCGCGTTCTGACCCAGCCCCGCCTGGGGCACTAGCTGCGTTTTCCAGCGAAGTGGCTACCGGTTCGCGTGAAGAAAACGCGTTAAGACAAAAAGCCCGAGCGTCCCGCAGTTTGCGCTGGCGCAATGCAAAATGCGCGTTGCTCTGCATCATGGTCGCCGCAACCTGGGCCCCGGAGGCATTGGCCTGTGACGGGACCGGGATCGTGCCTGGCAAGGCCGTGTCGACCAAGGCACTGAATGCGAAGGATGCGAAAATGCGGGGATGGTTGAGAGGTCGGGTCGCGCGGCGGGCGCGCCTGATGGGCACGATGATGGAGCGTATCGGCGTCGATCCCGGGCTTGCCGCTCTCAGCGGCCGGTCCTTCACAGCGGCTGGCCGCCGTTGCCTCTGGTGCGCCGCATCGCAGCAATGCGAACGCTGGCTTGAGGAGACCGGCTCTGCAGCCCGCGGCCCGTCATTCTGCCCGAACACGCCGTTCTTCGAGGACGTTCGATCCGTCCGCAGCGCGGCGACGAGCTCGGGCGCAGGGATAGTCTCGGGATAGGCCTGCCCGCGAGCGCAAAACCTCAGGCCACCGTCGATGCCTCCGGCTTCAACTCCTCGACCGTCGGAATCCGGCCCTCGAACCAGTAAGCCGCGGCGGCGCGCGACATCGCCGCCCCGTCATGGCCGATGCCGGGCACGGTGATCAGCGACCAGTTACAGGGAAGACCGCGCCGCGCCGCCTCCGCCCTTGCGAAGTCGAGGGCGAAATGCGCCCGCGCATAGCGCATCGGCCCCTGCGCCAGGGCCTCGACTTGGGCCGGCAGGTTGGGATCGCTGGTGACGATGTCCTGGTCGCCGGCGAAGATCACCATCGGCCAGGCCAGCCAGCGCGCCAGCTCCGCCTCGCCGAGGCCAAGCCCGTCGAGGCCCTCCGGAAAGCGCCGCTCCAGCGTCGGCAGCGTGTACCAGCCCGAATTCGCGGCAAAGACCGTCTCGAACGGCGTCTGCGCTTGCGTCGCCAGCAGGCGGTGGACGAACTGGCCGCCGGCGGAATGGCCAAACAGCCTGACGGTGTCGCGCGTGGTCACGCCGGCCTGGCGCAGCGCCGCCAGCACGCGGGCGGGCACGGCATAGAGCCAGTCCTGCGCAGCGGCGATGGCGCCGTCTTCGCCGATGACGAGGCCATTATTATAGCCTTCCGCCTTCGGGAAATGGTCGTTGCCGAAGGTCGGGGCGACGATCAGCAAATTGTGCTTCTCGGCGGCCTCGATCCAGAAGTCGCGATAGTCGTCGCCATTGCGCAGCATGCCATGCTGGACGAAAACGACCTCGTCCTGGGGGCGATGGCGCGCCGGACGGTAGAAGTTGACCTGCAACGGCCGCTGCGGGTGGCGGGCGTCGATGAAAGGCAGGGTGCTGCGCCCCTCCTGCGGATCGAGAACAAGCGTGGTCATGCGGCTTTCCCTGTGGTGTGCAGGTGGCAGGCGGCGCTGCGGCCGGGCGCGATCTCGACGAGGTCCGGGCGGACCTCGCGGCAAACAGCCATGGCGTGCTCGCAGCGTGGGTGGAAGGGGCAGCCCGGAGGCGGGGCGAGCGGCGACGGCAATTCGCCCTTCAGCGGCTGGAAGCTGCTCTTGCGTCGCGCCGCCGAGGGGATCGCCTTGATCAGCGCCGCGCTATAGGGATGCGCCGGCTCGGCGAAGATCGCGGTCGCGCTGCCGATCTCGACGATGCGGCCGAGATACATGATCGCGACGCGGTCGCTGATATGGCGGACCAGGCCGAGATCATGGCTGACGAAGAGATAGGTCAGCCCGTGGCGCGCGCGCACATCCATGAACAGGTTGATCACCTGCGCCTGGATCGAGACGTCGAGCGCCGAGACCGGCTCGTCGCAGACCAGGAAATCGGGCTTCACCGCGAGCGCCCGGGCAATGCCGATGCGCTGGCGCTGGCCACCGGAGAACTGGTGCGGATAGCGCTCGCGATAGGCGAGATCGAGCCCGACTTCGGAGAGCGCCTGGTCGACCGCGCCATCGAGCTCGGCCTTCGGCACGAGCTTATGGACCGCAAGCGCCTCGCCGACGATGCGGCTCACCCGCATCCGCGGATCGAGCGAGGCGTAAGGGTCCTGGAAGATCATCTGCACCTTGAGCAGATAATCGAGCCGCTCCTTGCCCTTGAGGCCGGCCGCTGAGCGGCCCTTGTAGAACACCTCGCCCCCGCTCGGCGGCAGGATGCCGGTGGCGATGCGCGCCAGGGTCGACTTGCCGCAGCCGGATTCGCCGACAAGGCCGAGCACCTCGCCCTTAGCGATGCTGAGATCGACGCCGTCGACCGCCTTGAGGGTCGCGGGCGGCGCGTGCCGGCCGAGCGCGGTCAGGATGCGCTCGGCGATATTGGCCTTGCCGCGGAAGTATTTGCTGATGCCGCGCAGCTCGAACAGGGGCTCGCTCATGCCGCCACCTGCTCCGCCGCGGGGTTGTGGCAGCGCAGGGTGCGGCCGTCATAGGCCTGCGGCTGCGGATCGCTCTCGGCGCAGACGGGCAGAGCCCGCTCGCAACGTGGCCGGAACGGGCAGCCGGAGGGGCGCGAATCGATGCGCGGCGCGACGCCGTCGATCTGGTGCAGGGGTTCGCCCGGCTCGACCATGCTGGCCGAGGAATTGAGCAGGCCGAGTGTATAGGGGTGGCGCGGCCGGTCGAGCACGGTCTCGACATCGCCGATCTCGACGATGCGCCCGGCATACATCACCGCCACCCGGTCGGCGAGTTCGGCGACCACGGCAAGGTCATGCGTGATCCAGATCACCGCGCAGCCGGTCTCGCGCGAGAGCTTCTGCACCTCGTAGAGGATCTGCGCCTGGATGGTGACGTCGAGCGCAGTCGTCGGCTCGTCCGCGATGATCAGGTCGGGGTCGTTGAGGAGCGCGGTCGCGATCGCCACGCGCTGGCGCATGCCGCCGGAGAATTCATGCGGGAACTGCTTCAACCGGGTTTCCGGCGAGGAGATACCGACCCGCGCCAGCGCTTGTGCCGCCCTGCTGAGCGCCTCGCTGCGGCTGCAATCGCGATGCTCGAGGACGGCCTCGCTCATCTGCTCGCCGATGCTGAGCACCGGGTTCAGCGTCATCAGCGGGTCCTGGAAGATCATCGCGATCCGGTCGCCGCGCAATTGGCGCAGGCGCTCCTCGGAGGCGGCGCGCAGATCCTCGCCCTCGAACAGGATCTCACCGGCGACGACCTCGCCCGGCGGGTCGATCAGTTGCACCAGCGAGAAGCCGGTCACCGACTTGCCCGAGCCGGATTCGCCGACAAGGCCGAGCACCTCGCCCTTGGCGACGTGGAAATCGACGCCGTCCACTGCCGGCCAGGCGCCGTCCTGCGCATGGAACACGGTCTTGAGGCCGCGCACGGACAGAAGAGGGGTTTCGCTCATGTCCACGTCGAAGCTCATGCGCGCACGTTGAAGCTGCGGCGCAGGCGGTCGCCGACGAGATTGAGCGACATGATCAGCAGCACCAGCGCGATACCGGGGAAGACGGCGATCCAGTATTCGCCGGAGAGCAGGAACTCGAAGCCATTGGCGATGAGCAGGCCGAGCGAAGGCTGCGTCACCGGCACGCCGACGCCGAGGAAGGACAGTGTCGCCTCCAGCGTGATCGCCGAAGCGATGCTGATGCTGGCGACGACGAGCACGGCGCCGACCGAGTTCGGCAGCAGATGCGCCAGCATGATGTGCCGGGTCGGCAGGCCGAAATTGACGGCGGCCTCGATATACTCCTTGCGCCGCTCGACCAGCGCCGCCGCCCGCATCAGGCGGGCATATTGCGCCCATTGCACCAAGACGATGGCGAGGATGACCTTGTCGACGCCGCGCCCGATCGAGGCCAGCAGCACGAGCGCGACCAGGATCGAGGGAAAGCCGAGCATGAAATCGACGATACGCATGATCACGGCGTCGACCGCGCCGCCGAACTGCGCAGCAGTGAGCCCGGCGAGGATGCCGATCGAAAGCGCGCCGATCGTCGAGGCCAGGCCGACCAGCAGGCTGGTGCGCAGGCCGTAGAGGATGGCGCTGAACATGTCGCGACCCTGGGCATCGCTGCCGAGCCAATAGGTGAAGCCGGCCATGCCCTGCTCGCCCGGCGCCAATCGGTTGTCCATCACGCTGAGCGCGCCGAGATCATGCGGGTTCTGCGGCGCGATCACCGGCGCGAGCAAAGCGAGCAGCACCATGATGCCGAGCAGGATCACGGCGCCGCGCGTCGTCGGCCGGTTGCGCAGCCGGCGCAGCACCTTTTCACGCAAGGGCGTATCGGCCTGCACCGGGCCGGCGAGGCGGGGCGTATCCACGCTCATGCCTGCTCTCCCGCAAGCTTCACCCGCGGGTCGAGCGCGGCATAGAGCACATCGACCAGGAAGTTGACGGTGACGAAGAGCAGCGTCGCCAGCAGGACATAGGCGACGACCACGGGCCGGTCGAGCTGGTAGACCGAGTCGATCAGGAGCTTGCCCATGCCCGGCCAGGCGAAGACGGTCTCGGTGATGGTCGAGAACGCGACGAGGCTGCCGAACTCGACGCCGACCACGGTGACGACCGGGATCAGGATGTTGCGCAGCACATGCCGGTTGACGATGCGCCGGGGCCGCACGCCCTTGGCGCGGGCATATTTCACATAGTCCTGCGTCATCGTCTCCGCGGTGCCCGCCGCAACCAAGCGCACGATCAGCGCGAGGTTCGGGATCGCCAGGTTGAGCGCGGGCAAGGCGATGTGCCTGAGCCCGTCGAGCGTCAGCAGGCTGGTCTTAAGGCCAAGCAGCGAGACCGTCTCGCCGCGCCCGGCCGTCGGCAGCCAGCCGAGCAGCACGGCAAAGAGCAGGATCAGCATCATGCCCTTCCAGAAGCTCGGCAAGGAGAAGCCGAGCACGGTGCCGGCCATGACGATGCGGGCGCGCCGGCTGTCGGGGTTGAGGCCGACCATCAGCCCGAGCGGAATACCGGCCGTGAGCGCCAGCGTCATCGCCAGCAGCACCAGCTCGAAGGTCGCAGGCAATCGCGCCAGGATCAGTTGCAGCGCCGGCACGCCATGGACGAAGGAGCTGCCGAGATCGCCCTTCACGGCGTTGCCCATGAAGGTCAGGTATTGCAGCCAGACCGGCAGATCGAGCCCGAGCCGCCGGATCAGCGCCTGGCGTTCGGCATCGCTGACCTGCGGCGAGACCAGGAGCTCGATCGGGTCGCCGATGCCGTAGACGGCGAAGAAGACCACGACCGAGACCGCGAGCAGCACGAGCACGCTCTGGATCAATCGCTGCAGGACATAAGCGGTCATGCCGAACCTCGAAAAGGAGATCGCCGGCTTACTTCGCCGGCTTCACCGACATGGCGAGCATGTACTGGTCCGCGCGGCCGGCGACCGCCAATTCGGACTTGAAGGCCCAGATGCCGCTTTCGAAGTGGAGCGGGATGAAGGCGCCGTCGTTGAGGACGAGCGTCATCGCCTGCTGCAGCAATTCGGCGCGCTTCGTGTCGTCGAGCGTCGTCACCGCGGCGCGGATCACCTTGTCGAACGCGTCGTTCTTGTAGCCGCCATAATTCGAGCCGCCGAGCGTCTTGGCCTCATTGGGGGTCGGCGGCCACTGGCGCAGGAAGGAAGCGGCCTCGCCGGTGCCCGAGCCCCAGCCGCCAAGCGCGACGCTGAATTCCTTCTTGGCGCGGCGCGGGAAATAGATCGCCCGCGTCATCGCATCGACCTCGGTCTTGATGCCGATCTGGGTCAGGTATTGCGCGACAGCCTGGGTGATCTGGCTGTCATTGATGTAGCGGTCATTGGTCGAGGACAGCGTGAGCTGGAAGCCGTTGGGGTAGCCGGCCTCGGCCAGCAGCTTCTTGGCAGCAGCCGGGTCATAGGCAAGCTTGGGCGGGTTCGCCAGCGTGCCGGACATGCCGGTCGGCAGGTACTGGTAGGCCGGCTCGGCCGCACCATCCATGATGCGCTTGACGATGGCGTCGCGGTCGATCGCAAGCGACATCGCCTTGCGGACGCGCGCATCCTTCAGCGGATTCTTGCCGTCCGGCGCCTTGACGAAGGGGCTCTCGTCGCGGGCGACGTCGAGCTGGAAATAGATCACCCGGGTCGAGGGCGTGATGACATGGCCGAAGCGCTTGTCGCCCTTGATCCGGGCGAGATCGCGCGCGGCGGGGTTCTCGATCACGTCGTAATCGCCGGCGAGCAGGCCGGCCAGCCGCGGGCCGGCATTTGTCACCGGCAGGAAGCGCACAGTGGCCCAGGGCTCGGCAGGGCCCCAATAGGTCGGATTGCGCTCGAGCTCGATCGCCGAGCCACGGACATAGGACTTCAGCTTGTAGGGCCCGGTGCCGATCGCGGCCGTGCCGTCGTTGAAATTATTGACCGTCGGCCACGGGCCGGTGACGCCGCAATTCTTGGCGACGTCGTAGCTGATCGGGCCATGCTCGACGATGGAGGCCGAAAGGATCGGCAGGCCCGAGAGCAGGGTCGGCAGCAGCGGCTCGGGCTCGGTCGTGTTGATGACGAGCGTGTGCGCATCGGGTGTCTCGACCGAGGCGAAATTGCCGGTGATGTCGGCGAAGGAACCGGAGACCTTGGTCTCGTTCTTGAGTGTGCGGCAGAAGGTGAAGACCACGTCCTCGGCGGTGAAGGGCTTGCCGTTCGTGAACGTCACGCCCTGGCGCAGCTTGAAGGTCCAGCGATTCCGGCCGTCATTCTCCCAGGACGCGGCAAGGCCGGGCTTGAGCGCCTGCTTCTCATCCTGCAGCACGAGCCCGTCGAAGAGATGCATCGCGAGCGCGTTGTTGGGGGTGAGATCGTGATAATGCGGGTCGACGGCAGTCGGCTCGGAAGCCAGCGCGATGCGCAGCGTCTGCGCCATGGCAGGAGCGCTGAGCATATTGGCGCTCATCAGGGTGGCGCCGAGCAGGATGGTGGTGAGCGCGCGCTGACGCATAGTCTTGGTCTCCGTTCCCTGAGCCAGTCGTTTTTTGACAGCCTTATTTTCACGAGTTAGGAAACATGAAAATAATCCGACGTCAATCGGTGGGCAAGCCAAGTCCAGCAGGAGAGCCATGTCACGCGCCCTGAAGCCGACGACGGATCTCGCCAACCGCATCGCCCAGATCTACCCCTCGCTCAGCGAGGGCCATCGCAAGGCGGCCGATTTCGTGCTGCAGAGCCCGCTCGATTCCGCCACCGTCACGATCGAGGGGCTGGCCGAAAAGAGCGGCACCTCGACCGCGACCGTGACCCGCTTCGTCCGGGCCCTGGGCTACCGCAATTACGGCGATTTCCGCGGCGCCCTGTCGGCGGCGCTCAAGGTCGCGATGGGGCCGGTGGAAGGTCTCGCCGATGCCCGCGCCACGGCGGGCTCGGTCTTTGCCACCATGGCGACGACCCTGCAGCGCGAGGCCAATAATCTCGACGAGGCGATCGCGACGCTGGAGGAGGAAACGGTCAACCGCGCCATCGCCCTGCTCTTGAAGGCACGCCGCCTCTTCATCGTCGGCTCCGGCGCGAGCTACTATGTCGGCGCCTTCCTGGAGGACGGGCTTGCGCTCTATCTCGACGCCGATGTCGTCTTCGCCTCCTCGCGCGGCGGGCCGGAACGCGCCGTCCGCCATATGCTCTCGGCCGGTCCGGAGGACGTCGTCATCGCGATCTCGCTGCCGCGCTATTCGCGCAACACGCTCGAGCTCGCCAAATTCGCCAAAAAGCGCGGCGCCGTCCTGCTCGCTTTGACCGACGGGCCATCATCACCGCTGGTGCCGCTGGCCGACATGACCTTCTTCGCCCCGGCCCGCAACAGCTTCCTGCCGAACTCGCCGACCGCCGCCTTCGCCGTCGCCGACGCGCTGATCACCACGCTCGCCCGCGAGCGCCCGGATGCCGTCGAGGCGCTGAAGGGGCTGAGCGAAAGCCTGCTCTGGACGTTTCATTATTAGGTGGGATGGCTGGTTTTGGGGTTTCCGGTATGCGGGCGGCCGAACGAGCGGCATTGCAATAGGAGCCCGATACGACTGAGATTGGCCCATTGCAAACCATCGACAAGTTTGCTTTCGGGCAGGTCAGCCGGCAGTGCGGCCGCTCTTGGAGATCTGGCCGTTTTGCAGCTCTCTCTTTTGAACGGGGAGCTGCGTGCTTCATCAGCTCGCGCATTGACCCATCTGCCTAGCCGACCGCCGGGACCAGTTCGACGAACTTCACTGTCTCACTCTTGGGCCGCAAATGATCATCGAGCGGCTTAACAGCTAGCTTCAACGGCATCTGCCCTGCCATGCCGCTGAAAATGCAGGTGCCGGTTGGCAGGGTCGGGATCGATTCTTCCGTCAGCTTGTCGATGTAGGACACCGCGCTCGCGATCGACTGGAGGTCCTTCTGATTGATCAGCCGGTGAATAAAATAGTTGTGGGCCTGGGACGTGATGGTGTGAGAGATGTCGTTGGGCCTCTGGCTCGAAATCGTGACGAAGACGCCGAACTTGCGACCTTCCTTGATGATCTCCTCGAAAGTCTCAAGGCGATAGTCCTTCCAGCTCTCAGATTCCCGGAAGGACTCCCGCGACAGAATATTGTGCGCTTCGTCAATTACGATATTCAGCGAACGGCTGCCGCCGATCCGCTTATGATCCTCGTAGATTTTCTTGGCGACCAGCAGCGGGACTGTCTTCTTCATCTCCAGGTTGATGTCGCTCAGGGCAAATACCAAGACATTCGACGTGAAGAGGTTTGCCGCCGGGGCGGGGTCAAAAATCTTCCGAATATCGCCTTGCTTGCTCTTGAGCTTGTTGATGGCAGGCGCGATGTGCTCGTTCTGAGCGCGATTTGCCAGGACGTCAGAAATCAACTGGACGTAGCACAGCATTATCAGATTTTTGATATCGTCGTCCGCGAGCTCAAGCAAATCCACCGTCTGATAAGCAATCGTGTCCGTGATCCGATCCGGGGTGGACCGAAGATAGACCTGCTGCCCTCGAAGCCGGAATTCGGACTGGTTGTTGTGCCATTCGAGGTCTTCGGCGAGCTCGATGGCCTCCCCAGCAGCGTTCGCCTCAGGTAGCACCTGCCGGAGATAGTCGAGCAGCAGATCGGCTCGAATCTTATCCGACATCTGTAAGACCTGGGTGACCTGACGACGCACTATGCCCCGGAGATACTGCACAGGACCGCCTGCGTCGTTCACCTGCTGCTGAAGCTTGAGAGCCCGCTTTAGGAACGGCTTTTGGGTCTTTTCCGTCGCATCGGCGAGAATGCTGACGATCTCGATATCGTTGAAGCCGCCGGCGCCGAGCGGGATTTTGTCCCCGTTGTCGTTTCTAGTGCTCAGATTGAACACCCGTTTGTGCTGGGTGAGGCAGTTATCCCGAGTGTACTCGTTGTTGAAATCAAACAGGACGATGCGGCAGTTCGCTTGGAACGCGTCAGCGTTGCGATCTCGCATCTTTGCGATGAACTCCTGATAGATCATCGCGAGGGTGTTCGACTTTCCGCTGCCGGTGTTTCCGAAGATGGCAATGTGGCTGTTCATCAACCCGTCAACGGGGAGAGAAATGTCGTATCCCTCATACTCCGACCGCGCGATTTCCAGCGCGATTCCTCCATTTTGCAGGAGATTATGGACCTGGTGGACCTTCTCTTTGGTGAGAAGAAATGCCTCATTGCCGACAAGCGGAAGCTCCTTTGTGCCTCCGAAGAACTCGCCCTTTCGGTCGAGGAAGCCCACCAGAGATACGGATAGGAACCGCTGGCCGTTCATATACGCTAGCTGGCTAGGCCGCTTGTCGTCTGTCTGAGCGTTTTCGCCCTCAACCTTGCCTATCAGACTCAAGAAGCCTTTTCGGATGTCGACATAACTCCCGACACCAATATTCCTGATAACGTCGCCGTCGAAAAACAGCTCTGAAAGATTCTTGTCGCGATCAACGGAGATGAAAACCTTCCGGCCGGTCACAGCCGAGACTTCGCCGACCCGAAGCACCGCTTCCTTTTGAAGGCGGTCCGGCCGGTCAGCCATTCTGCATCTCCGGCAGGACCGCGGAGAGGATGTTATTCAGCCGCAGAAAGCTGATATTAATGCCAGCTTGGGGGCCAATGATGCTAACGTTTCGGTGCTTCTCGAACTTGGCTTGGTAAGAAGCGATGTCGTCGTGGCTATAAGCGAAAATGATCAACTGAGATGTCGGGTTTCTGAGCGTTCTTTTCGTAATGTCCAGGATATGCTCGTCGCTAAAGGAGAACCCGAACGCCATCAGGATGGCATTCTCTTGTTCCATCGATTTGGAGAAAAGGCGAAGCAGATCATAATAGACTCTTTCCATGAGGGTCTCATGGAATTTTCCAAAGTGCGGCATAATCAGAAAATGTTTGCTGAGGTATTCAGAAACTTTGGCTGAATTTGCCTTTTCAGCCGGTGTTAGCGGCGGAACAGCGCTTGCCTTGTAGACAAGATTGGATCCCTTCTTCGCCCAGTTCAGCGACCCGTGTGGTTTGATGAGGTTAATGGTCGGGATCTCAACTCGTCGGGCATAAAGGGAGCTCGCGCGGTAGGTCCTGTCGAAATATCTTTCTGGGGCGAACGCGAAGCTGTCCGATTGACCGGAGGTGCGGTCAAAGCCATCGTTGATAATGATACTGGGTGAATTGCTGACGGCAAACTCGATGAACGTGTCGTAATTTGTCGAATAGATCGTAGCTTGGCGAGGCAATATCTCGTTTTTGCGAAAGAAAAGAATTTGATCTACGATCGAAATGAAGCGGCCGTAATTATTAATTGTCTCGTCAAGTTCGTTGGAATAAATGGTGTCGTTCACGAGCTGTTTGTACGTTTCTCCGATCGCCTCGATGAAATCGACCATTTCTCGGTCGGCTTCCGCCTTCTTTCCCTTCTTGATCAGCTCGTCCAATGTCTTTTCGATATTGCCAGCTGTTTTGATCGCCGGGAGGGAGGCCCCCGACCCAATGAGGAAATTCAGATTGCCGGATTGGATGTAGGGCGCCAGGACCTTCGCTGCTTCCTCGTCGTCATTACTGATTATGTGGCATTGCACCATGGAAACGCGTCTCTCAGGCCAGCAGCATCTACAACTAGAGATAGGTTAGCTGCCTTTCTTCTGCAGCGATAGGCATCAGCTTCTTGGCCCTTTTCCGCAGATGAGAGGGCGCCAATTAGCCTCCACTCCGCGGCCTTTGAATTTCACCGAGTGGCATCAAATTCTCGTACTTGTTGCAGCGCGTGCATTCTACCGCCCGCGGAAGAAAATGGCGCTTAGATCCATCCCATAAAGGTCGAGAATTAGTCATCGTGCATCTCGATCAATTCGAGATCAAAATACATAATCATCCAATTCAATACCGGAAACTCCGGTATATGAAAGATATAAGTACAGCATAATTGAGGGCGGACCAATTTACACGGGAGCTATCTATAGAAGGATGAAACGTCGGCCAGCATGCGCTCGATCACGGGCGTGCCGTTCTCAAGACGGCCTTCGAAACTCCCGGGGAAGCTATCCGAGATGACTAGTTCGTCCTCGGACGCGTGTTGCCCATATTGGAGCGTGACGTGCCATGTCAGAGGGCCTTCGAAACGCTGGCCGTTGATCCGGACCTCGTCGTCGAAGGTTTCGAACGTATCGACGTGTGTATTCGACGACAGCGCCGACAGTTCCTGCCAGGCTTCCGTCTGCTCAAGGTCGGTAGCCTTTACGGCTGCGACGATAGCCTCTCGAAGGGCTTTCAACTCGTCCATCCCATCACCCGATCATAGGATCGCCGATGCCGATGCCGGCTTCGTATCGCCACTTGAGAGTCTCGCACAGGCCGCCCAGGTCGGGATAGATGTGGCTGTGGTCGATGCCCATTTTGAACAATCCGCGCCGAAACCGCGCCCGCATCGTCTTGGGTATAATGAATTCATTCATCTTCGGTGAGACCCAAGGCAGGTTGGGTTGATTATGCGCGGAGAACAGCCCGCGTTGGTTCACGATGCGGCTGACAGATTTTGACGGCAGCAAGAACATCACGCGGTCGATTGAGAATGGGTCTTCGATTTTTTTCGGGTCAATGATGTCATCGTCGGGAATGCTATAGGCGTGCACTATGGCGTCTTCGTCCACGGGAAGGCTCGCCACGGCGAAGAAGCAGGCGACCAGTGGATTGGTGGACCAATCCAACAAACGTGTTGGCAGACCGTGGTGCTGCGCGACGGCCAACCAATCCCAGTCAGACATTGGACGGGAAGCCACCATCGTGTCCGCAGATCTCTGGAACGCGCGAAAGAGTCGCTCTTCGTTCAAGCGAGAATAGGCGTCGAGCCTGCGCCCTACAGAAGGCATGAACAGATGACTACGTGATGCGCTGCCCCTAAACACCCATCGCGTATGAGCGCGTGCGTCGATGAACTCGATGAATTCGATCCATCGATCATGAGCCTCCCGAATGAAATCCTCGGGGGATTGACCCGACGTTGTTGAGCGGTTGGCGCGCAAAGGCGCCTCCCCGGGGCCACCCGTAAGCGGAGGCGGTCTCATCGTTCCGGGCTTCTCATGACGTGATAGAGCGCAGTTGCATAGTCTCGGGCCACCACCGCATCCGGAAAGTGCCGTCTTGAAGAATCTGCCCGGGAGGAGGGCCAGAAGACCACTGTTGGCTGAAGACCCACCCTGGCTGCGCCTTCGAGTTCCCATTCCGTACACCGGGATCCGACTAACAGGAGGTCGACGCCTTCATGAATACTGGAACCGAGATCATCCAATCCAAATGTCACATGCTTGACGATACCGCCGAGATAACTCAACCAATCTCTTGTCATGAGCACCAGCGTCTGCTGTTCGAAATCACCCAGCCCGACGATACGGATCTCGCCGCGGCGAGCCGTGCTCGGCTTCCGGCTGCTCACTTCAACCGCGCGAGGGAGAGGAAGGCGGGGGCCCTCCACGAAATGTGCGGTGCACCGGGCGGCATAGTCTGCTGCCGCGACCGGGTCCCAATGCAGTTCGCCCCAAGCATGGGCGAACGCGACCGCGGTCACATCGCCAGAGCCAATTCTGAAGAAGCTTTCAGCCGCGTAGCTCGGGATTTTGACCGGCTGATCCCCTTGAAATACAGTTAGGCCGCCCAAGCCGTCTTTGACCAAAACTATCTGCGGTGGCTGCGGAAGATCACGTAGAGCGACTATGGCGTTCAGGAGAGTGCCCTCGTCGGGCATAAGACTTTCCGGCTTCCCCTCTGACCTTCGTTTGGCGTGAGCGGCTGCCGTCCCCGGCAGTTCCCAACCTCCCACAATCATCGCCAAGGAACCAGCGGTAGATCCATTCGAATAAAACGACGCATTCTGGGACTGTGGATCGTAGACCACCCTGTCGCCTGTGACATGGGCATCGCCTTCCATCATGCCGAACCGCAGTACCACCTCGTCTTGCACCGAAAGCTCGGGATAGGGTTTCGGCGGCGGCTCAGGGGAGGTTTTTCGATAGAATGCATGCAGATATTCGAACGTCATCGGATGCTCAGACGCGCGAAGATCCCCGCTAACTCCGAAGCTGGCCAAGGTTGATTCGACGTCTGCCATCCATTCGCGGGGCACGTAAGCGGTCAAGCGAACTGCACTAGATACCGAGCTGACTGCGATCGCAGCCCTGAGCCCGGAACCGTAAATCTGGTTCCAGGCCGGATATTGGCAGCGTTCGGCATAGACGCCCCCAGCAACTGAGATCATTGACGAAACACCTTGACCGCGCACCTAGAGAAGGATGCCTCCTCGATGAGGGCGACATAGGCGACGCCTTGTTCCAGGCAACCCATCAGTTGGGACAAACCGCGGAATGCGGCCAGCGTACCAACCACCGCCCCACCCGTGGTTTCGCAGACGACGCTTCTTATATGCCCTTGAGCGCGGAGGCTGACCAGGAGAACGCAGCCCTTGTTGAGCTCGGCGCTGACGATGGATTGCACCCCCACCAGATCAGTCTGGAATTCGAGATCGCACCCATCGCCAACGACCGTAGGTGGTGCAGCGCCGCCCTTGGACTTCTTAATCTGATCAGGTGCGTACCCTCCCATCAGGTCGCCCGCCTTTTTGCGCTGGAATAGACGACATCAACGCATTCGCGATGCTTCAGGCACCCGCTGCATTGGCCGCAAGCGAACTCGTGGACGTGGCAGGAGAACGTCAGGCCGATGAGGTCGTAGGGGAAAGCTGACTTGCGCAGCAACGACGGCGTCGAAAGATGGCGTGCCGGTGCAGTGACACGAACTCCGCCCTCCTGAAGTGACAGTGCGCGATCGATGGCGCGGAAGAAGGGCGCTTTGCCATCGGCATGGCGATCGGTGGAAACAGCCCCGACCATGATCTCTGTAACGCCTTCGGGCATCAGCATCATAGCGGCGAGGGTGATAAGCATCTGGTTCCTATATGGCCAGAACTCGGGGGCCGCTGCTCCTGCGGCCACGGGGCGATCCGCCATAGAGCCTGAACCGAGAGGGGAGAGGTCGATGGTAATAAAGCGATGCGCGAGTTTCATCGCTGTGCATAGGGCGGCAGATGCAGCCATCTCTCCCTTGGCAGAGATCTGCCCGTAGTCGATCGTTACACAGATGCCCGGGCGCAGCCAATGCGCCAACGCCGCAGAATCCAGGCCGCCGGACATCAGGAGCGCCTTCATCGGGCCGTCTCCCAGACCGCTTGATAGAGGGCAGTTGAGAAGTCCGATACGATCGAGCAACCAGTACCTTGCAGCATGGTAAGGCTCTCCGGACGCGGAGATTCAGCCAGCGCCACCACGGGTATGCCGTGCCGACGTGCGTGGCCGACCTCAAACAGGGTTCCGGCATCTTCGCCATCCACAAGCGCGAGCACGACCGCGCATTGCTCCAACCCCTCAAGGTCGCGCTTGGCGATGTAACTAGCATCCCCCTGCGACCCGACGTCATGGATTGGCGAAAAGACGCTAGCGCCGAGGGTCAAGAGGCACCTGCGTGCTTCCTCGACCATCCAGCGCTGCGCCAAGGTGAAAAAGGGAGCTGCCAGATAGATCTTGTTCGCCGGATTGGGCAGTTTTCTTGGTGCGGCCGCGGTCAGTTGGGAAAGATCCACCTGTGTGTTGCGCGTCTCCACATAACGCGAGACGGCGCGGGACGCCGTGTCAGCCGCCACAACCGGGTCTTCGTTCGCCTCGCCCCAGCGTTGAGCGAAAACCGCGCTGAAGACGTCCCCTGATCCGATTTTGAAGACCGAATCCCCTGCATAAGCTGGAACGTCCGCAATACAGCCTGCGGCGAACACCGTTGCTCCGCGCGGCCCACGCTTGACCACCACGACCGATGCCTCGGAATGCTGCATCAATCCGCGAACGCCATTTTCGCCAGCGTCACCCATCGCCAACTTAAGCTCCACCTCGTTTAGCACGATCGCCAGGATTTCGGCCTTGGAACCGTTGTCCCTGAAGCCAAGAGTTTCGTCTGGATTTTGAGGATCGAAGATCGCACGTTTGGCGTCGACCAATGCATCACCCTCCACGAAGCCAAATCGCAGCACCGTGTCCCCTGTGACTTGCAGCGAGCTATAGCGGCCATCGGGAGCGCCTGAGAGTTCGGCGGGCGAGAGTGGGTGCAGATAGTGGAAGGCAATATCTTCGCGGATGCGGTGAATCGCGGCTGTCACCCCGAAGGCGGCCATCGAGTGCTCCGCGTCCTCAGCCCATTGCTCGCAAGCATAGGCGAGGAGTCGCGTGCCGGGCGACAGCTTCGAAACAGCGGCGGCGGCCCTACCTCCAGAGCCGAATATGCGCGACCAAGCGGGACGGATGCACTCCTCGCGGTAAAGGCCGCCTGCGATGATCATCAGACCGCCCGGCCTCCGACCACGTGGCAACCGCCCGGTCGAAGCTGAGTGACGAAGACTTGGTATTTTACACCGGCCCGAAGGCACCTGATCAGCAGCGCCAAGTTCAAGAATGCAGACAAGGAGCCCAGGATCTCCCCTTCGTCGTCTACGCAAACAACCGTCGGGAATTGGCCTTCGGCTGCCAGTACGATCTGGAGCAGATCGTTCATCTTCGCTCGCGCCAGGCGGGGGAGACGAACGCCTTCAAGATCGACATCGATCAGCAGATCACACTGATCGACGTTCGAACTTGCCGAAGGTGCCCCACCGCTATTGCTGGCCGTAGACGATTTTCGCGCAGGCGTTTTCTTGCCGGACATAGAATCACCCCCCACGAGATCATACCCGTCGAAGGAGCCCAAGAAATAGTCAACTGAACAGAATGCGCATTTCTCGCCACATGATAGCATCGAGGACCGACGCCCTGACCTGCAGAGCCAGTGCGAAGTCGAGAAACTTGCGCTCCAAAGTCTCGTAATCGCGCGGAAGCCGATATGCGTCCGGGAAGAGCCCAATCATCGTGCCGGCACGCAGGACATGCACGTCCAGAATGGCCACCTCGTCACTGCCGACATGGTTCCTAACGATCCAGGACGCCGTTTTGGGTCCAATACCGGGCAACTCCATCATCCTGTTGCGAAACGCGATCGGATGACTCGTGTCGGGCGGGGTGTCCCGAACAGATTTGAGCGCGACATGCAGCCGTCCGGCTCTCTGTTTTGGATAGCGATACTTCTGCAGTCTGCCATTCACGATGAGTGGCTCGCTGAGCAATGCCTCGAAATCGGCCGCGCTCGGCACATCGCCCGCTTGCAGCGCTCCAGCCTTGTCTAGCCGTTCCCAAGCAGCGCGATTGAGCTCCATCTTCACCCCGTATCCGCCCAGGAGACAGAATGCGAGGTCCTCCGCTAGCGGCGTTCCCTTCGGACTGACGTAATCGTCCACTTCGTCGCCTTCGAGGTCGGCTATCGCAGCCCAAAACGCCGGTGTCGGAACCCATTCCTGGCGGCCATACCGCACGCCAGGGACGACCTCGTCCTCGGGTGCATAACAACGACGACGCATGGCATTGCCCTCCGATATGGAAAGCATATATGTAATACATATGAGAGACAAGGACGACTCGATTATCGCGGCTCTGAAAGCGCGTCAGCGAAACGGCGCCCTGACACAGGTCGAGTTGGCGGCAGCCTTGGGTATCGACCAAGGGCATCTATCGAAGGTAATGGCCGGCAAAGCGCCGCTATCGAGGAAACTCAAAGCCAAGGCCGAGCGCTTGCTCCAAGGTGACGAGGCATCCCCTGCTTCGCTACGAGACTTAGAGGTAGAGCTGATCCAGGCTCTGCGCTCCTCAAGCACGTTTCGGGCCTTGATGCGTGCAGCGATGCAATTGCATAGGCGCTTGGAACGGTGACGCTATAGGCCAGTTTGCGAAGGCTGACGTCCGCCGTGCGACTTGGCTCAAACTCAGACCGACTGTCCTGGGCGTGAAGCCAAACGTCCGCTATTGGGCAGTCAGCCAATGGCAGCTCTCGGCGCGAAGCGGCCCATGCAACCACGGACTTTCGAGGCATCTCGGAAAGGTGGCGAACGCCCCCGAGCCCCAAAACGCAAAAAGCGCCGGGAAACCCAGCGCCTTTGGCAGTCTGCAGTGCTAAGATGTCCTGGAGCGGGAGAAGGGATTCGAACCCTCGACCCCAACCTTGGCAAGGTTGTGCTCTACCCCTGAGCTACTCCCGCGTCCGGACATGGTCGCGTCGTTTCCGGCGCGAGGCCGGCTTATTGCCTCAAAGCCGGAGCCAGTGCAAGCCTCTTGTTGCAAATCTTCGCGCATGACCTCGAATAAGAACCGCGCCGCGCCCTAACGACCCTGCGCGACGCACGAGTAAACCATTGAGATCATGACGGTAAATGCGGCCTTCGGCCGAACGGGAAAAGGCTTGAAGGTGCCGCTTCGCGCTGTGCGAAACCTGTTGCTCGGCCTGCTCGCCCTTATGCTCGCAGCGGGATTGGCTTTGTTTCTCGGCGCGCTGCCCTATGGCCCGGGCGCACAACCGTCCCCAGGCGATGCCGTGACGATCCACGTCGCGACCAACGGCTTCCATACCGACATCCTGCTGCCATCAGTCACCGCGACCAGGGACTGGCGGCCGCTGCTTGAGGCATCCCCGATCACCCGCGAATCGGCGGACGCGCCGATGATCGCCTTCGGCTGGGGTTCGCAGAGCGCCTATACCGAACTCGGCGCGCTCACCGATCTTTCACTGCCCCTGCTCCTGAAGGCTGCCGCCTTCGACGCCTCGGTCGTGCATGTGCAGCCGGTCGCAGCCATCCGGGCCGGGCCGAACCTTGTCAGCCTCACCATCACGCAAGCCGGCTACCGGGCCTTCGTCGATCATATCGAGCAGAGCCTGCAATATGGGCCTGAGCGGGCGCCGATCGTGCTGGACGGGCTCAGCCACGGCCTGGGCGATGC
This sequence comes from Allobosea sp. OK403, assembly GCF_900113835.1. Classification (GTDB taxonomy): domain Bacteria; phylum Pseudomonadota; class Alphaproteobacteria; order Rhizobiales; family Beijerinckiaceae; genus Allobosea. Next base: position 261,657 of record NZ_FOQV01000004.1, read on the forward strand.
GTTCCTGCGCGGGCGCGATCGCTTCTGGCTGTTGCGCAGTTGCAATGTCTGGGTCGGCGAAGGCCTGCGCAAGGCCGGGTTGCCTGTCGGGCTGTGGACGCCGCTGGCGCAATCGCTCATGTGGTCGCTGAGCTGGAAAGCGCCAGTCGCAGCGAGGCCGTGATGCACCCCCTGACGCCAGACGAACTCTGCGCCCATCTCTTAGCCCAGGGCCTGTCCTTCCACCGGCTCGAGCACCAGGCCGTGTTCACGGTCGAGGAATCGGCGGCGCTACGCGGCAAGGTTCCGGGCCTGCACTCCAAGAACCTGTTCCTCAGGGATAAGAAGGGCCGGCTCTTCCTGGTCTCGGCGCGCGAGAACGCCCGCATCGACCTGAAGCGCCTGCATGAGGTGATCGGCGCGAGCGGGCGGCTCTCCTTCGGCTCGGCGCAATTGCTGCTGGAGACGCTCGGCGTCACCCCGGGCTCGGTCACCGCCTTTGCCGTGATCAACGACCGCGCCAAGGCGGTCACCATGGTGCTCGACGCCAATCTGATGACCGGCGAGGCGATGAATTTCCACCCGCTGATCAACACCGCGACGCTGCGAATCGGCCGCGACGACATGCTCGCCTTCCTGCGCGGCACCGGCCATGAGCCGATGATCGTCGATTTGCCGGTGCCGGATGATGACAGCTCGAACCACGCCGCCAGTCCGGGGCAGGACACAGGCCTGAGCCCGGAATGATGGCGTGGTTCCCCGTAAGGCACTGTTTGGACAATTCCTCGGCTTCCATCCTTCGAGACGCCGCTGCGCGGCTCCTCAGGATGAGGGCTCGAGTGTCCAAACCGGCACCAAGTGTGAGCGGTTTTCGATCTGAGTGAAACACAGACCGTCATTGCGAGCGCAGCGAAGCAATCCAGGAGGACGTAGAGCTCTGCCGTTCCTGGATTGCTTCGCTGCGCTCGCAATGACGGTTCAGTCAGATCGAGAACGGGCTCTAAAGCCATCAGACGCTGGAGCCCGCTGATTTCGGATGAAATCAAACGCGTGAGAGCAGGATCAATGCGAAAACCGGTTTCCACTTTTTCGCATCCTGCTCCTGCACTCCCGATGGACAGAACGGGTCATCCTCCCCATCTATGGGCGGGATTGCGGCGATGGCCCGGTCCGAGGCTAAAATTTAAGAGCATTGCTCCAGCGAAAAACCGGTACCCACTTTTTCGCGCAATGCTCTAATTCCGACGATCTGATAGCGACGAAGGACGACCCATGCTGGTCAATGGCGATGCGACCGAACAACCCGGCCTGATCAAGGACACCACGACGCAAGCGTTCCGCCAGGATGTCGTGACCGAATCGATGACGCAGCCCGTGCTCGTCGATTTCTGGGCGCCCTGGTGCGGCCCCTGCAAGCAATTGACCCCGATCATCGAGAAGGCGGTCAAGGACGCCAAGGGCAAGGTCAAGCTCGTCAAGATGAACATCGACGAGCATCCGCAGATCCCCGGCCAGCTCGGCATCCAGTCGATTCCCGCCGTGATCGCCTTCAAGCAGGGCCAGCCGATCGACGGGTTCATGGGCGCCCAGCCGGAAAGCCAGGTCAAGGCCTTCATCGAGAAACTGGTCGGGCCGGTGGGGCCGGGCGAGGCCGAGGAGCTGATCGCCGCCGCCCAGGCCGCCGCAGAGGCCGGTGACAGCGCCGGTGCGAGCGAACTCTATGCCGGGGTGCTTGAACTTGAGCCGGAGAATCTCGCCGCCATCGCCGGCCTCGCCCGGCTGCATCTCGAGATCGGCGATCTCGAAGGCGCCAAAGGCATCCTGGCCATGGTGCCGGAAGACAAGGCGGCCGACCCGGCGATCGCCACGGTCCGCGCCGCGATCGAGCTCGCCGAACAGGCCGCCTCGCTCGGCGACACCGCCGAACTGGAAGCCAAGGTCGCGGCCAACCCCAAGGATCATCAGGCCCGTTTCGACCTCGCCGTGGCGCTCAACGCCCGCGACCGGCGCGAGGAGGCGGTCGATCATCTGATCGCCATCATCAAGGCCAATAGGGCCTGGAACGACGATGGCGCGCGCAAGCAGCTGCTGCAGTTCTTCGAGGCCTGGGGCCCGATGGACGAGAACAGCCAGGCCGGGCGCCGCAAGCTCTCGACCCTGCTGTTCTCATAAAGCTCAAGGAGCCACCGCAGATGGGCATGAATGCCGTCTACAACGGAGCCGAGGATTGCCCGCTGGTGATCCCTGTCTTCCCGCTGGCCGGCGCCCTGCTCCTGCCGCGCGGACAGATGCCGCTCAATATCTTCGAGCCGCGCTACCTCGCCATGGTCGATGACGCGATCCGCACGCATCGCGTCATCGGCATGATCCAGCCCGAGCCCGAGACCGGTCGCCAGACCGGCGAGCCCGGCCTGCTCCAGGTCGGCTGCCTCGGGCGGATCACGCAATTCGCCGAGACCGGCGACGACCGCTATGTGCTGACGCTGACCGGCATCAGCCGCTTCCGGATCGTCGAGGAGCTCTCGGTCAGCACGGCCTATCGCCAGGCCCGGATCTCCTATGATGATTTCCTGATCGACTTCACCGCCCGGGCCGGCGAGGACGAGGTCGATCGCAACGGCCTGCTCAAGGCGCTGCGCGCCTTCGCCAAGGCCAATGAGCTCAAGATCGACTGGAAAGGCGTCAACGAGGCGCCCAACGAGGCCCTGGTCAACGCGCTCTCGATGATGTGCCCCTTCGGCCCGCGCGAAAAACAGGCGCTGCTGGAGGCGCCCAGCCTGAAGAACCGCGCCGAGGTGCTGGTCGCGATCACCGAGATCGAGATCGCGCGCGGCGGCGGCGCCCCGGAGACCACGCTGCAGTGAACCTGGCCGTCAAGAGCGCGGATGCGCAGCCCATCAGCTATCCGCCCCGCCGCGCCGTCACGGCCTGGCTGTTCTTCGATTGGGCGGCCCAACCCTTCTTCACCCTGATCACGACCTTCGTCTTCGCGCCCTTCTTCGCGGCGGCGCTGGCCTCGGACCCGATCGAGGGCCAGGCGCTCTGGGGCTATGCGACCGGCTTTGCCGGCTTCTGCATCGCCCTGCTCTCGCCGCTGCTCGGCGGCATCGCCGACCGCACCGGCCCGCGCAAACCCTGGATCGCGACTTTCGGGGCGCTGCTGGTGCTGGGCTCCGGCATGCTCTGGTTTGCTGTGCCGGGCTCTAGCTCGGCGGTGCCGATCGCGCTTGCAGGCTTCGTCATCGCCACGATCGGCGCCGAATTCGCCACCACCTTCAACAATGCGATGATGACGCGGCTGGTGCCGCCGGAGCGGCTGGGCTGGCTCTCGGGCACCGGCTGGGCGATCGGCTATCTCGGCGGCCTGCTGTCCCTGGCGATCACGCTCGCCTTGCTTGCCGCCGACCCGCAGACCGGCAAGACCCTGGCAGGGCTGACGCCGATCCTGGGTCTCGACGCCGCCGCCCGCGAGGGCGACCGCTTCTCCGGACCGCTGACCGCGCTCTGGTTCATCATCTTCGTCGCGCCGATGTTCTGGCTGACGCCGGATTCGGCCAAGACTGGCATGCGGCTTGGCGAAGCGGCCAAGGGCGGCGTCGGCCGGCTGAAGGCGACGCTCGCCGAATTGCCGCGCCTGCCCTCGCTCGGCCGCTTCCTGCTCGCCAATATGATCTATCAGGATGCGCTGGTAGCGCTCTTCGCCTTTGGCGGCATCTACGCCGCCGGCGTCTTCGGCTGGCAGACCATCGAGCTCGGCATCTTCGGCATCCTGCTCACCGTCACCGGCACGCTCGGCGCCTGGCTCGGCGGCAAACTCGACGATGCGATCGGCGGCAAGCCCGTGGTGCTGGGCGCGATCGCCTGCCTGCTGCTCGCCTGCCTCGGCATCCTCTCGCTCGGGCTCGACCATATCCTCTTCGTCATCCCTGCCGCTCCCGCCACTGCAGGCGACGGCCTCTTCGCCTCGCTGCCGGAGCGGGTCTATCTTGGCCTCGGCCTGCTGATCGGCCTCGTCGCCGGCCCCTTGCAGGCCTCCTCGCGCAGCCTGATGGCGCGGATCGCGCCCGAAGGCCGCGTCGGCGAGTTCTTCGGGCTGTTTGCGCTCTCGGGGAAGGTCACATCCTTCCTGGGGCCGACGCTGGTGGCGCTGGCGACGACGATCTTCGACAGCCAGCGCGCGGGCCTCGCCGTACTGATCGCCTTCTTCCTGGCCGGCGGGGTGCTGCTGGCCGGCGTCAACGTGAAACGCGGACTGTAGGGCGCATGTCATTCCGGGGCGGCCCGGAGGGCCGAACCCGGAACCCATGACGGGGTACGATGTCGACCGGCCTCGATCGCGAGCCCGGTCGTGGGTTCCGGGTTCAGGCGCTGCGCGCCTGCCCCGGAATGACATCCCTCACCGCACCAGGATGTTGCGGAACTGCCAGGGATCGCTCTCGTCGATATCCTCGGGGAAGAAGCCCGGGCGGTTGTCGAGCGGCGTCCAGTCGGTATAGGCGCCGGTGACCGGCCCGAGATAGGGCAATTGCACCTCGAGGCAGCGGCGGAAGTCCATCTCGTCGGCCTCGACGATGCCGGCATTCGGGTTTTCCAGCGCCCAGACCATGCCGGCGAGCACGGCCGAGGTCACCTGCATGCCCGTGGCGTTCTGGTAAGGAGCGATCCGGCGCGTCTCCTCGACGGAGAGCTGCGAGCCATACCAATAGGCATTCTTGCCATGGCCGTAGAGCAGCACGCCGAGCTCGTCGATGCCGTCGACGATCTCGTCCTCCTCGAGGATGTGCTGCTCCTCCTGCACCTGCCCTGCATTGCCGAACATCTCGTGCAGCGAGAGCACGGCGTCATTGGCCGGGTGATAGGCGTAATGGCAGGTCGGCCGGTAGACCGGCTTGCCCGCCTCGTCGCGCACGGTGAAATAATCCGCGATCGAGATCGACTCGTTATGGGTCACCAGGAAGCCGTATTGCGGCCCCGGCGTCGGGCACCAGCTCCGGACGCGGGTGTTGGCGCCGGGCTGGAGCAGGTAGATCGCGGCCTTGCAGCCGACCTCATGCTCGCGGCCGTTCTCCGGCATCCAGGTCTCATGCGTGCCCCAGCCGAGCTCGGCCGGCTGCATGCCCTCGGAGACGAAGCCCTCGACCGACCAGGTGTTGACGAAGACGCCACGCGGCTTGGGGTGCTTGGCGCGCTGCGTATCGCGCTCGGCAATGTGGATGCCCTTGACGCCGACCTGCTGGGCGAGCTTGCCCCACTCCTCGCGGGTCTTGGGTTCGGGCGTCTGCAGGCCAAGATCGGCGGCGATGTTGAGCAGGCCCTGCTTGACGAACCAGGAGACCATGCCGGGGTTCGCCCCGCAGCAGGAAACCGCCGTGGTCGTGCCGGCCGGGCGGGCATGCTTGGCGCCGATCGTCGCCTCGCGCAGCGCATAGTTGGAGCGCTCGGCCGCGCCCTTGCTGTGGTCGAAATAGAAACCGAGCCAGGGCTCGTTGACGGTGTCGATATAGAGGGCGCCGAGATCGGAGCAGAACTGCATGATGTCGAGCGAGCCGGTATCGACCGACAGGTTGACGCAGAAGCCCTGGCCGCCGCCGATCGTGAGCAGCGGCTCCAGCAGCGTCTTGTAGTTGTCCTGCGTCACCGCCTCCTGGATGAAGCGGATGCCACGCTCGTCGAGCAGGTCACGATCAGCATCATCGGGCGCGATCACCACGAAGCGCGACCGGTCGTACTCGAAATGCCGCTCGATCAGCGGCAGCGTGCCGCGGCCGATGGAGCCGAAGCCGATCATCACGATCGGGCCGGTGATCTTTCCGTGTACAGGCCAGTTGCTCATTCTCGGGTTGTCTCCTTCGCGATTACGCGTCGTTGGTGGAAATGGCCGTGCATGGCCATCGCCGGCTCGTAGGGGGGAAGCGCGCCTTGAGTCAAATCATGACAGGCCGGCTTTGCGAGAGCCGGATACGAAAAACCGGTTCCCACTTTTTCGCATCCTGCTCTAATGGGCTCCGGGATAATCGGCATCGAGCACGAAGGGATAAGGCCCCGCGAAACGCTCGACATAAGCCGTGTGACTGACGAAGCCCGCGCCCTCGCGCCAGCTATGCAGCAGATAGGCCGCCGGCTCCATATGGAAAGTCGCCGCACCGTCATCGCTCAGATCGAGCGTCACCTGATGCGTCACGCTGGGCGCGATCTGCGCGATGGTGCCGGCAAAGCGCGTCACGATCGGCCGGTGGTGATGGCCGCAGACGATGCGCTCGACATTGGGATGGCGCGCGACGATGGCGGCGAAATCCGCCGCGCCCTCGAGCAGGCGGATGGCATCCATATGCGCGATGCCGCAATCGAAGGGCGGATGGTGCATGAAGATCGCCACCGGCTTGCCGTTCGCCTCGGCGAGCGCCCGTTCGAGCACGGCAAGCCGCGCCGAGCAGAGCCCGCCAAAGCTCTGCCCCGGCACCAGCGTGTCCAAGCCGATCAGGCGCATCGGCCCGAGATCGGCGACGAACTGGATGAAGCCGCCATCGCGCACGGTGTGCGGATCGAGCTTCAGCCCGGCGAGCAGCGTCTCGCGACGATCATGATTGCCCGGCAGCAGCAGAATCGGCATGTCGAGCCGGCTCAGCAAGCTCTGCAGCAACTCATATTCCTCGGCCAGCCCGCAATCCGTCAGGTCCCCGGTGATGACGAGGACGTCGGGGCGCGGCCGTAAGGCGGCTACCGCATCGAGCGCGCGTTCGGTCAGCGCATTGGTCTCGGAGACGCGATAGGCCGGCTTGCCGCGCGGGCGGATATGCAGGTCGGTGATATGGGCGATGAGCATGGCTGGTCTCTGAGATGGCAGATCCGCCGTCATGGTCGGGCTTGTCCCGACCATCCACGTCTTCATCTGCCGAGGGTGGTGTTCAAGACGTGGATGCTCGCCACAAGGGCGAGCATGACAGTTGTGCGCGGGAAGACCGAGCTCAGTTCGTCGGCAGCTTCAGCGCGGTCTGCTCGACATAAGGCCGCATGACCTCGTCGGCGGTCTTCTGCGCCGCGACCAGCGCCTCCTTCGGCGACTTCTTGCCGGAGAGCACCGCCTGCAATTCGTCCTCGATCGCCTTGCGGACGGGGACGGTCTTGTAGGTCGCGAACCACGGCTTGGCGAAGGCGAGCTGGTCGACCGCCACCTGCGCATCGGGGTTCTTCGCCATGAAGGCCTTCATGTCGGGCAGGTCATAGGCCTTCATATTGGGCGCGAAATAGCCGGTGGCGCGGCTCCACCAGCCGGACTTCTCGGGTGCCGTCATCCAGGTGATCAGCGTCCAGGCCGCCTTCTTGCGGGCCTCCTCGACGCCGGTCGGGATCACCAGCGAAGCGCCGCCGATCGGCACCTGGTTGCGAACGTTCTTCGGCACGAAGGCGACCTTGTAAGGGAACTTCGCATTGCTGCGGATATAGGTCAGCGAACCCGTCGACTGCAGCATCATCGAGGTCTGGCCGGAGAGGAAGGCGGCCGAGACCGCGCCGCCGGCCTGCACGCCGGGCGGATGCGCCTTCTGCTTGGTGACGAGGTCCGACCAGAAGGTCAGGGCGCCCAGCGTCGAGGGCGCGTCGTAATAGACCTCGCCCGCATAATCGAGATTGAACCAGCGCCCGCCATTGGAATAGGTCAGCGCCTGCAGCAGCCAGCCGCCGGTGTCGTAATTCGACGGCGCCATCACGCCCCAGCGGGTGACGCGGTCGCCCTCGCGCTTGGTCAGCTTCTTGGCGGCCTCGGCGAACTCCTCCCAGGTCTTGGGCGGGTTTTCCGGATCGAGGCCGGCTTCCTTGAAATGCTCGGCATTGATGTAGAGCAGCGGCGTCGAATTGTGGAAGGGCACGCCATAGACCGAGCGGTCGATCACGGCGTTGCCGTAGAGCGCCGGGAAGAACTGGCCCATGAACTCGTCATTGCTCTTGCCGTCGGCCTTGACCAGATCGTCGAGCTTCTGGATCTCGCCCTCGATCTTGAGATCGAGCAGGAAGTTCGCTGACATGATCGCCGCCGCCGGCGGCTTGCCGGCCTTCATCGCGGCGCGGGTCTTGATCAGCGTCTCGTCATAGCTGCCGGTATAGACCGGCGTCGCCTTGATCGCGGGATGCGTCTCGTTGAACTCCTTGATCATGGTGGCCATGTCGCGGGCGAGCTGCCCGTCGACCGGAACCGGGAAGAACAATTCAATCTCGGTGGGAGCCTGCGCGAAAGCCGGAGAGAGCGCGAAGCTCGCGGCGAAGGCCGCGCCTGCGAGGACGGAGCGACGGGTGGTCGTCATGTTGGCTACCTTTTACTTGATACCGGATGAGACGAAGGAATTGACGAAGGCGCGCTGGAACAGCGCAAAGGCGATCAGCAGCGGCGCGCTCACCATGAGCGTGCCGGCCGCGATGACGCCCCAGGCCTGCGCGCCCTCGGCGCCGCGCGTGAAGGTCGCGAGCCCGACGGTGAGCGGGCGCAGATCAGGCGAATTGATCACCATCAGCGGCCAGAGGAACTCGTTCCAATGCGCGGTGACGGAGACGATCGAGAAGGCGATCAGCGAGGGCTTCGCCAGGGGCAGATAGATGAAGCCGATGCGCTGCCAGACATTGGCGCCGTCGATCAGCGCCGCATCCTCGAGCTCGCGCGGGATCACCTTGAAGGCCTGGCGCATCAGGAAGGTGCCGAAGGCCGAGGCGAAATAGGGCGCCATCACGCCAAGCAGCGTGTCGTAGAGCCCGAGCTTGGCGACCATCACCAGATTGGGCACCATCAGCACGACCGGCGCGAGCATGAGCTGGAGCAGGAAGAGATAGAAGCAGAGCGTGCGGCCGGGAAACTCGATCCGCGCGAAGACATAGCCGGCTAATGTCACCGTGACGAGCTGGACGGCGAGGATGCCGAAGCTGATGATCATGGTGTTCAGCGTGTAGCGCGGGAAATCGGCCGAGCTCCAGGCCTCGGCGAAATTGGCCAGCGTCGGGATGTAGCGCGGCACCAAAGAGGCCATGCCGGCCCCCATGCTCTCGGGATTGAAGGCCGCGACCAGCATCCAGATGAAGGGCACCATCCAGAGCGCCGCGATGGCGAGCGTCGCGCCATAGCCGAGCCTGGGCGAGATCTCGCGATTGGCGACGCTCATGCCTCGCGCTCCCCGAAGGAGCGTTCGAGCGTGCGCAGCGAGGAGGCGGTGATGGCAAGCAGCAGCGCCAGCATCACCAGCGTGCCCGCCGCGGCGCGGCCGGCGTCATAGCTCTCGACCGCCTGCTGATAGACATAGAACAGCAGGAGATTGGTCGAATCCGACGGCCCGCCCTTGGTCAGCACGAAGACATGGTCGACCTGCGTCACCACATTGAGCAGGCCGATGACCAGCACGAAGCCGATCGTCGGCTTGAGATAGGGCAGCGTGATGTAGCGCAGGCGCTGCCAGGGGCCGGCGCCGTCGAGGATCGCCGCCTCATAGGCGTCCGCCGGCACGGCCTGGAGGCCCGCCAGGAAGAACAGCATGTAGTAGCCGGCATTCTTCCAGATCGTCAGGCCCATGATCGAGTAGAGCGCGACATCGGGATCGCCGAGCCAGTTCGGCCCGCTCAAGGCGAGCTTGGCGAGGTGGTAATCGAGCAGCCCGACATTGGGCAGGAACAGGAACAGGAAGATCGAGGCCGCAGCGACCAGCGGGATCAGCACCGGCAGGAAGAACAGCGCCCGCAGCAGCGTATTGACCCGGTTCGACTTGGCCAGCGCCATGGCGAAGCCGAGCGCCAGGACGAGGCTCGGGACCACCGTACCGAAGGCATAGACCAGGTTGTTGGCCAGCGCCTTGCGGAAGGCCGCGTCGCCGAAGAGCTTGAGGAAGTTGTCGAGCCCGACATAGACCTGCGGGCCGCCGATCTTCTGCTGGTTGTGCAGCGCCTGCCAGGCCACCTCGACCACCGGCCAATAGGTGAACAGCGCCAGGAACAGCAGCGAGGGCGAAAGCATCGCGAAGGCGAGCAGGGTCGTGCGCCGCGGCCGCCATTTCGCGACCCGCCACTGCGTTGCCATTCCCGTCACAAGTACCGCGTCCGCCATCATCCCACCTTTGGCGGGGGTCATGGCGGCGACGGGCGACGAAGCCGCTACAGATCAATGACGAAACCATGACAGACCCGGCCAAAGGCCGGGTCCAAGTGGCTTATTTTCAGGCAGCGCGCCGGATCGGCTCCGCCAAGACCGGCACGGCCAGGACCGGCGCGGTGTCCAGACGCCCCGTCGCAGCCAGCATGCCCCTGGCGCCGGCGAGCGCGCCGTCGCGCAATTCGAGTGCGAGGAAGCGCTCGCGCTCCACCGGGCCCGGCATGGCGAGATCGCGCGTCAGCGCGGCGGAAAAGCCGAAGCGCTCGTAATAGGGCGCGTCGCCGACGAGCAGGATCGCGCCATGTCCACGGCAGGCCGTGCGCCAGATCACTTCCCGCATCATCGCCTTGCCGACGCCCTCGCCCTGGAGCTCAGGCGCGACGGCCAGCGGGCCGAGCAGCAGCACCGGGACACCGTCGGCCTCGACATGCCAGAGCCGCACGGTCGCGACGACGACGCCGTCGCGCTCGGCGATCAGGGCGAGACCCTGGGCCGGCAGCCGGCCCTCGCGCAGGCGCTCGCTCGACTTCGCCGCCCGGCGCTCGCCGAGGCACAGATCGAGCAGGGCCTCGCGGGCCGCGACATCGGAGGGGATTTCCTCGCGGATCGTGATCATGACGCACCTCCGGCCGGAGCGCCTGCAAGACAACCAAGGTTGCGCAGACCTTCCCGGCGCCGCGCGAACGCGGCCACAAATGGCAAACGATGTGGGATAGAGGGTCCGGCGGGAGCCACGGCCGCGACGCTCCCTTCTGGAGGCGCGGACGCTCCGCCCGAAATCGCTGGGCGGCCTGCCGCTCATGGCAGGGCGCTTCGCCGGACCCGATTGGTGAGGGGCGCGGGATACGCGCCCCTAGTTCAGGTGCATGATGTGGTCCGAAAACCGGTTCCCACTTTTCGGCATCATGCTCTGCGTCAGATGACGTATTGCCTCAGCGGCGGGAAGCCGTTGAAGGCGACGGCCGAATAGGTCGTCGTATAGGCGCCCGTGCCCTCGATCAGCACGCGATCGCCGATCTCCAGGCTGAACGGCAGCATGTACGGCGTCTTCTCGTACATGACGTCGACCGAATCGCAGGTGGGGCCAGCGAGCACGCAAGGCACCGTCGCATCGCCGTCGCGGGCAGTGCGGATCGGGTAGCGGATCGCCTCGTCCATGGTCTCGGCGAGACCGTTGAACTTGCCGATGTCGAGATAGACCCAGCGCACATCGTCGCTCTCGGCCTTCTTCGAGATCAGCACGACCTCCGCCTCGATCAGCCCGGCCTCACCGACCATGCCGCGGCCCGGCTCGATGATCGTCTCGGGCAGTTGGTTGCCGAAATGCTTCGACAGCGCCCGGAAGATCGCATCGCCATAGGACGGCACGCCCGGAATCGGCTTCAGGTAGCGCGCCGGGAAGCCGCCGCCGAGATTGACCATCGACAGCGAGAGACCGCGGGTGGCGCATTCCTTGAAGACCGCCGAGGCCGAGGCCAGGGCGGAATCCCAGGCGTTCACATTCGCCTGCTGCGAGCCGACATGGAACGAGATGCCGTAGGCGGTCAGGCCCAGGCGATGGCCGTGCTCGAGCACGTCCGCGGCCATTTCGGGCACGCAGCCGAACTTGCGCGAGAGCGGCCAGTCGGCACCGGCGCCGTCGCAGAGGATGCGGCAGAAGATGCGCGCATCCGCCACGCCGACCTTCTCGGCCGAACGGGAGACCTTGTCGACCTCGGCCGTGCAGTCGACGGCGAAGAGGCGCACGCCGAGCTCCATGGCGCGCACGACGTCGCGCTCCTTCTTGATCGTGTTGCCGAAGGAGATGCGGTTGGCGGTCGCGCCGGCCGCGAGCGCGAGCTCGATCTCGACGACCGAGGCGCAGTCGAAGCAGGAGCCGAGCTTGGCCAAGAGCCCGAGCACTTCCGGCGCGGGATTCGCCTTCACGGCGTAGAACACGCGCGTGTCGGGGAGAGCCCGCGAGAAGGCATGATAGTTCTCGCGCACGACATCGAGGTCGATGACGACGCAAGGCCCATCCTCACGGCGGGTGCGAAGGAATTCACGGATGCGCTCGGTCATGAGACGCTGCTCCTCCGGCGCAGGCGGCGCCGATGCGACATGAAGCCGGCTAAGCCGTCGGCGATTCAAGGCGCGATGGAGACGCCAAGAACAGCCGAACAACTAAGTTCGGACTCTGATAACCGTCGCTTGGGGAGACCCCGCACGCCCGGCAATGAAGGACAAGCCTCTTCGGTGCTGGTCTTTGGAGGACCAGCGAGACCAAAAAAAGCCCGTTCCGTCGTTGCTTTAAGCTGCGTCCCCCGTGGAGATTCGGGGTTCGCCGGTTTCGCCTCCGGCTGCCAGTCGCTGTTCGGTGACAGTTCCCTTGGGAGGAACCGGGAGCGTGATTTGAGGGGATATCCATCCCCCTCCATCCGTCTCCAACACCTGGCGGCTGTCCGGCCTCTTGTCCGGATGCCCACCGACTGACACGCGGCCACAGGCACGTGCGAATTGGGTGAACGCGATATACGGATTGCGGACCGCGACTACAAGTTTTTTTTGCCCCCTCGCCGTGGATTTTTGCGCCGCGGATTTTTTGACGAACGCGGCCAGCGGACCGCGTCCGTCCTGCCGGCAAAGGACTCAGGCCCGCTTCTCGCAGAAGCGGGTGCGGCTTCCGAACGGGTGCAGCTTCAGACCGGAGCGCGAGAGCTGCATGGAGATCGGGGCATTCCGCCTGCGGCATGTCAACGGCGCGCGGCACCGCAAGCTGCCGCGCCTGTGCCCTAGACCGGCCCCAATTCATCGCCTAAGTCACTGTCTCGACATGCCTTCACGGGCAATCGCGATAGGGTTTCCGCGTCACATGATCCAGACCGACCGCCGCCAGATCCTGGCAGGCCTCGCCGCCGTTTTGAGCCTCTCAGCGGCGCCCTCCGCCTTGCTGGCCCAGCAGCCCGAGCCGCAGCAGCCCGCCCCCGCGCCGCCGCAGCCGCGCTTCGGCTTCGACGAGGTGGTGCGCCGCGCCCGCGAGATCTCCGGCGTTCCCTACGAGCCCGGCCCGACGCTGCCAGAACCGCTCTCGAAGCTCGACTTCGATTCATGGCGCGATATCCGCTTCCGGCCCGACCGGGCGCTGCTGGCGCAGAACGGCTCGCCGTTCCGGATGCAGATGTTCCATCCCGGCTTCCTGTTCACCCGGCCGGTGGTGGTCAATGTGGTGCGCGACGGCGTGCCGACGCCGGTGCCCTACTCCGCCAGCCTGTTCGATTACGGCAAGGTCAAGTTCGAGAAGCCGCTGCCGGTCAATCTCGGCTTCGCCGGCTTCCGGCTGCACTACGCGCTGAACGACCCGCGCGTGCTGGACGAATTGATCTCCTTCATCGGCGCGAGCTATTTCCGGGTGCTTGGCCGCGAGCAGCGCTATGGCCTCTCCGCGCGCGGGCTGACCATCGGCGCGGGCGTGCCCGGCGGCGAGGAGTTCCCGATGTTCCGGGAGTTCTGGGTCGAGGCGCCCACCGCCAATGCCGAGCGCATCACGGTCTACGCCCTGCTCGATTCGGCCTCCGTCACCGGCGCCTATCGCTTCCACATCTATCCGGATGTCGACAGCGTGGTCGACATCGCCGTCACCCTGTTCCCGCGCAAGCCCATCGAGAAGCTCGGCCTCGCGCCTTTGACCTCGATGTTCTTCACCGGCGAGAATGACCGCCGCTTCCATGACGATTTCCGCACCGAGCTGCATGATTCCGACGGGCTGATGATCCATTCCGGCACCGGCGAATGGATCTGGCGGCCGCTGCGCAATCCGCGCCAGCAGGCGGTCTCCTCCTTCGTCGAGCGCAATGTGCGCGGCTTCGGCCTGATGCAGCGCGACCGCGTCTTCGAGCACTATCAGGATCTCGACCTGAGCTATGAATTGCGGCCGTCCTATTGGATCGAGCCGCTGGGCGATTGGGGCGAGGGCGTCGTCGAACTGGTCGAACTGCCGACGACCGACGAGACCAACGACAATGTCGTCGCGCTCTGGGCCCCGAAGACGCCGCTCGAACCCGGCCGCGAATTCTCCTTCGGCTACAAGCTGACCGCGATGCTCGATTCAGCCGATCTGCATCCCGGCGGGCGCATCATCAACACCTATCAGGCCAAGCCCAAGGCGCTCGGCTCGGGCGAACCGGTCACCGAGGGCGCCCGCCGCTTCATTGTCGATTTCGCCGGCGGCGACCTCGAATACCATCTGCGCCAGCCCGACAAGGTCGAGATCGTGCCCTCGATCGCCTATGGCCGCATCGACCGCGCCTTCATCGTGCCCAACCCCAAGACGCAAGGCTTCCGCGCCTTCATCGACATCGTCGTCGAGCCCGGCCAGGTCGCGGAGATGCGCGCCTTCCTGAAGAGCGGCGAGAAGACCTTGACGGAAACCTGGAGCTATCCCTGGCAGGCGGAAAGCTGAGGCCCAGAGCGTTTTCGAGCGAAGCGGATACCGGTTCGCTCGAAAACGCGTCAAAACAAGGAACTGGGCTGGCCGATAGTGATGCCGCTGTTTTCATAAGCTTGAACATCAAGGAAAAACGCGCCGTCATCCCGGACAAGCCGCGTTAGCGGCGCGCTCACATTATCGGCCAGACTCTGAGGATCAGGTCAGCAGCTTGACCAGCCAGTCCGGATGCAGACCCCAGCCGAGGAAACCCGCCAGCCCCATCACGATGCCGGTGCCGCCCGACACCCAGGCAAGGCACAGCAGCATCCAGCTCTCGGTCAAGGCCGCGACCGCCGCGGCCGCGATGGCGATCGAGATCAGCGCATCGGAGATGTCGAACTGGTCGTCCTGGAAATTGAGCTTCTCGATCGAGGCCTCCAGCCCCTTCGCTTTTTCGAACAGCGTCTTGGACGAGGCGTCGTAACCGGCGATCGCCTCGTCGTTGCGCTTCTGCTCCGTCGCGACGGCCTGCGCATCGAGACCAGGCAGGTTCGCCGTGAGGCGGATCGTCTGATTGGCCGCCTCGACGATGTGCAGCTTCATCCGCGCCGCCTGATATTCGTTCCAGCTATCGACCGAATCGGCCTTGGCCGTCTGGATGGCCTGGACGATATTGTCGTCCTTGATCTTGGAGACAGCGGTGAACACCGACAGGATGACCACCGTCACCGCGACGAGGCTGTTCATGCGCTTATTGGCGCTGTCGCTCTTGGTCTCGATATCCATGATGCCCCGCTTGTTCCGTCCAAGCCTGCAATAGCTGATTCCCGGCGCGTGCGGGTATCCCGCCCCGGAATCTCTCGACCGCGCCCCGCGCGGCCGCTCTCACCCGTCCGAAGCTGCTGCAACGACCTCGATCTCGACCTTGAACGCCGGCAGCGTGAAACCCGAGACGATCATCAGCGTCGAGGCCGGCGGCGGCGAACCGACATGAGCGTCGCGCGATTCCATATAGCCCTTCATATGGGCGCGGTCGGTGACATAGGCGTTGATGCGCACGATATCGGCCAGCGTCATACCGGCTTCACCAAGGATCGCCGCGATATTGGAGAAGCAGAGATCGGCCTGGGCGCGGACATCCTCTGGAACCGTCCCGTCCGGGGCGACGCCGAGCTGGCCCGAGCAGAAGACAAGCCGCTGGCCGGCCGGCAATTCGACGCCATGGCTGTAGCGGGCGAAGGGTTTGGCGATCGTGGACGGCGCGAGCGGCTTCATGGCAAAGGTCTCCAGGCAGGCGGCAAGACTATGCCTTGCGAGCGGGCCTGGAACCAGAGCGCACGTCGCGGGTTCGCAAGCAGCCGGCCCCGCTCTAGACCATCGGCTTGGCCCCCGAACCGGTTCCCGCTGTCCGGGGCAAGCCGATGCATAATCAAAGTTTTACAGCATCAGACCGAATACGATATTCGGTCTGATGCTGTAAAAGGGACGCGACGACGTCCTGCTCATGCCATGTTCAGCCGGCGTGGCCATGATCGGAGACGGGACGTGCAGAATGATGATCGGACGGAACGCCGCATGACCACCAAGACCGCAGGCAGGCCTCGCACCGCAGGCGCGGCCATGCTCCTCAAGGCCGTCGGCCTCGTGCCCCTGCTCGCCTTGACCGCCTGCGCGGGCTCGCAGCGTTTCACCCTCGACGGCCCCGGCCGATCGGGCATGCCGACCTACGACCCGCCGCCGCTGCAATCGGCGCCGCCGATCAGCTCCGCGCCCGTGACCTCGGAGCCCCTGCCCCCGCCGGGCGGCTATCCGGTCGCCTCTGCGCCGGCCTCGCCCGGCGCCTTGCCGCCGCCGCAGGACCCCTACTACAACCCCAATGCTGGCGCTCCCGTGAGCGCGGCTCCGCCATCCGCCCAGCCCGGCGAGGTGCCGGCCCTGCGTGGCGGCGGCGGCCAGGTCGCCACCCTCGGCGGCGGAGCCGGCCCGGCACGCGGCGCGGTTTCGTCGCGCGATGGCGTCGTCGGCAACTGGACGGCGCGCGAAGCCACCGGCAGTTCCTGCAAGGTCCAGCTCTCGAGCGCGCCCGCGCTCGACCTCTACCGCGCCAATGCAGCCGGCTGCGCCAATCGCGACCTGCAGAAGGTCACCGCCTGGGACTATCGCGACGGCGAGGTCTATCTCTATCAGCAGGGCGGCTCGGTGGTCGCGCGCCTGCGCGCCTCCGATGGCGGCGCCATGAATGGCGCCGTGACGAAATCGGGCGCCGCGCTCTCGCTCAACCGCTAGGTCTAGCCGATATTCGGACTTCGCCTTGACCCGTCATTGCGAGCACCCGGGTCTTGCCTTCGGCAAGCCCGAGTACAAGCTCCGCGAAGCAATCCAGGGGCCGTCGAGCAAGCCCTCCTGGATTGCTTCGTCGCTGACGCTCCTCGCAATGACGATTTAAAAGCGCTCTGGCGGCGCGAGCCGGTCAGGCGCGCGAGGAGCGTCCGAACAGCGCCTGCGGCCAGAATTTGCGCTGCAACGAGAGCGCCAGCGTGGCAAAGCCCTTGGCGTTGTCGAAGGCCTCGTCGAGGATGGTGAAGGGCGTCGGTCCGCCGGTCGCGATCGAGCCCTCGACGTCGTTGTAGCCGCCGACGAGATCGGCCTCGAACTTGCGCGCGAGACGACGCATCGCCGCATTTTCCGGCAGGCAGGTCATGTAGAGCGTGCGGATGCCGCGATTGCGTCCGGCCGTGATCAG
This sequence comes from Allobosea sp. OK403, assembly GCF_900113835.1. Taxonomy (GTDB): domain Bacteria; phylum Pseudomonadota; class Alphaproteobacteria; order Rhizobiales; family Beijerinckiaceae; genus Allobosea. Next base: position 278,904 of record NZ_FOQV01000004.1, read on the forward strand.
GCGGCTGAACAATTGCTCGCCGAGCCCGCGCCGGCGCCAGGCCTTCTCGACGCTGAAGGCGGCCTCACCGGTCTGGGTGACAATGTCCTCCAGCCCGCGCAATTCGGCCGCGCCGCGAACCTCGCCCTCTTCGATATAGGCATAGACCAGCCCGCCGACGCCGAAGGTCGTCGCAGCATAGTTGACGAGGAAATCGTCGTTCACGGCCGTGCCGAAGCGCTCGCGCCGCGTCACCGCGTCGAGCCGGAGCAGATGGGCGGTGAAGATGTCGCGTTCCGTGGGCCAAAGCCGACGGATTTCACCATGGCCGGTCACAGCGCCGGCCTTTTTGGAACTTGCCAATGTCATCTCCTGTAACAGCGCGAAATCGCTGCGCTACCGACCAGGAGGCGTGTCTTCCCTAACTTGAGCGTTAGATCGTATGTTGCAGCGCACAATGCAAGAGGCGTACTGCCGAATTCAACGCCCGATCGTGATCACATCGTCGGCCGTCGCCGCCAGCAGGGCCCGGTCATGCCCGATCAGCACAAGTCCGACCCCCTCGCCCGCAACGATCTCCCGCAGCAGCGCGATCGTCTCGCGCTGGACCAACGGATCGAGCCGCGAGGTCGGCTCGTCGGCGACGATCAGCTCCGGCTTCATCAGCAGGATGCGCGCCAGCGCCAGCCTTTGCGCTTCCCCGCCCGAGACCTCCCCGGCCTGGCGCCGCAGCAATCGCGGATCAAGCCGCAGCCGCTCGAGCAGGGGCGGCAGATCGCGGGCGAGATCGAGCTCGGGCGCGACCTCCTTGAGGTCGGCGAGCTGCAGGCCGGTGCTGCGGCCGGGCAGGAAGACGCTGGCGGGATCCTGATGCAGCTTCTGGTAGCGGCGACGCAGGCGCTTCAGCGCCGCGCGATCGCGATAAGGGTCGCAGCCGGCCCAGCTCACCTGGCCGGCATCGGGCGCCTGCAGCCCGAGCAGGATGTTGCCGAGCGTGGTCTTGCCGCAGCCGCTGGGGCCGGTGAGCGCGAGCACGCCACCGCGCGGGACATGGATGTCGAGCCCCTCGAACAGCGCCGGCCGGTCCCGGAAGCCGAAACGCAGGCCATGGCCGGCAAGCACCGGAGCATCGACCGCGCAGCAGCGCAGGCTCGGCCGCCAGCGCGACGGATCGGCCTCGATCCAGGCGCGGGTATAGCTCTGGCGCGGCGCTGCGAAGACGGCCGCGCTCTCGCCCTGCTCGACGATGCGGCCTTCGCGCAGCACCGCAAGCCGCCCGCCGAGCGCGCGCGCTAGCGCGATGTCATGCGTGATCACCAGGAGCGCGCGCCCGGCCTGCCCAAGCGAGAGCAGGAGATCGCGCGTCTGGCCGAGCCTTTCGGAATCGAGCCCCTTGCTCGGCTCGTCGGCGATCAGCAGCGGCGCGCGCCCGACCAGGACGGAGGCGACGAGCACGCGCTGCGCCATGCCGCCCGACAGCATCGGCGGATAGGCCTGCGCGATCTCCGGCGCGAGCCCGACGGCCTGCAGCGCCGCCACGGCATCATTTTGCCGCGTCCTCTCGAAGAGCTGGCGGCCGATGCGCATCGTCGGATCGAGCGCCGCGCGCGGCTCCTGCGGCAGCAGCATGGTCTCGCGCGACCAGAACAGCCGCAGGAGCCCGGCCTGCCCGGCATCGACCGGCGCATGGCCGTTGATCGCGATCGTCCCGCTTGCCGCGAACCCCTGCGGCAGGAGGCCCATCACCGCCTGGGCGATCAGGCTCTTGCCGCTGCCGGTCTCGCCGATCAGGACCAGCGTCCCGCCGGCCTCGACCTCGAGATCGACGCCCGCGACCACCAATGCGCCATGGCCTTCGCGAATGGCGAGACCGCGGATGATGAGGGCGGGCGGGCTCATCGTTCGGCCTCCTGGCCGGAATCGGGCTCCGACAGCACCTGCCCGAGCAGGGTCGCGCCGAGCACGGAGATGAAGATCGCCAGGCAAGGCGCCGCCATCTGCACCGGCGCCTCCGAGATGTAAGGCAGGAGTTCGCTGATCATCGCGCCCCATTCCGGCGTTGGCGGCTGCAGACCCAGCCCCAGGAAGCCGAGCGCCGAGATCGACATGATCGCGGCCCCCAGCCCCAGCGTCGCCAGCGTCGTGGTCTGGCGCAGCACGGCGGGCAGGACGTGGCGGATCAGCAGGGTGCGGGCCGGGAAACCCGCCAGTCGCGCCGCCTCGACATGCGGTTCCTTGAGCTCGCCCTGCGCGATGGCGCGCGCCATCCGGGCGAATTGCGGCCACAGCGTCAATTTGATGCCGATCAGCATCGGCAGCACGCCGCCGCCGAGAAAGCCGGAGATCACCAGCGCCAGCAGGATGCCGGGAAAAGCCAGCATCAGATCGGCGAGACGCATGATCGCCATGTCGCTCCAGCGCCCGGCATAGGCAGCGATCAGGCCGAGCCCGAGGCCGAGCCCCGTGGCGGCACCGACGCAGGCGAGCGCGATCCCCAGCGAGCGGCCCGCCCCATGCGCCAGCCGCGCGAACACGTCGCGCCCGACATGGTCTGTGCCTAGCGGATGCGCGAGCGAGGGTCCTTCGAGCGCATGCAGCAGATCCTGCGCTGTGGGATCATGCGGCGACAGCAATGGCCCAAACAGCGCGAGCCCAGCCACGGCAGCCAGCAGGACAAGCGGCAAGGCGAGACCGGCCTTCAGCCGATCCCCTCTCTCAGCCCTCGTCCTGATGCGTTCGGAAACCGCCTGCCCGCTCATGCCGGAAACCTCGCAGCCTGGCGCGGGTCGAGGGCAAGGCAAGCGAGATCGGCCAGGAGGTTGACGCCCGCATAAACCAGCCCGATCACCAGCCCTGCGCCCATCACCACCGGCACGTCGCGGGCGAGCAGCGCCTTGACCAGCAATTCGCCCAACCCGGGATAGTTGAACAGCATCTCGACCACGACGAAGCCGTCGACCATGTAGGCGAATTGCAGGGCCGCAAAAGTCGCAACCGGGATCGCCGCATTGCGCACGCCGTGATGGCGGAAGGCCGATGCGGCCGAGCGCCCCCTGATCCGCGCGAAGGTCATGTAGAAGGCGCCGCGCACCTCGACCACCGCATTGCGGATGATCCTGACCGAGAAGGCCGCCAGGCCCAGCGCCAGCGTCAAGGCCGGCAGGACCATATGCGCACCTGTCCGGTAGCCCGCCGGCGGCAGCCAGCGCAGGCTGAGCGCGAAGACCGAGATCAGGCCGATGCCGACGAGGAAGCTCGGCAGCGAGGCAAGCGCGACCGCGATGCCCGTCGTTACACGGTCGAGCCATCCCCCCGGCGCAAAACCGCAGGCAATGCCAAGCGGCAGGGCGATAAGATAGGAGACCAGCCAGCCGAGAGCGCCCAGGCCGAGCGTGAAGCGGCCGTGATAGGCGATCTCCTGTCGCACCGGCTGGCGCGAGACCAGTGATTGGCCGAGATCGCCGGTCGCGACGCGGCTGAGCCAGGCGGCGTATTGCACGGCCAATGGCCGGTCGAGCCCCTCCTCGCGGCGGATGCGCTCAGTCGTCTCGACCGTCACCCGCTCATCGCCGACGCGGGCCGCGGCGATGCGCAGCGCCATGTCGCCGGGCAAGGCATGGATGAAGCCGAAGCACAGCGTCGCCAAGAGCCAGGCCGTCAGCGCGGCCTGCGCAGCGCGCGACCCGAGCAGCGTCAGCGCCGGCCTCACTTCCAGGCCATCCGTTCGACGAGGTAGCGCATCTCATAGGGGTCGATCGCGACATTCTTGATCCGCCCGGATACCGCGACGCTGTGTTCGCTCCAGGAGACCGGGACGACGGGCATCTGGTCATGCAGCAGGGCGATGATCTGCCCACGCAGCTCGTCCTTGCGGGCGTCGTCGAAGCTCGCGAGATAGGCCTCCGTCAGGGCCTTGACCTGATCCCGGCCATCCCAGCGTACCGTCCCCCAGACCGAGCGCTCGCGCGTGAAGTCGGGGATGATCGTCGCGATTGGCTCCGGCACATTGACATAGGTGCGCGAGACGAGCGTGAACTGCATGGTCCCGTCCTTGATCGCGGCGGGAACGCTGTTGCCGGGACCAACCTCGATCACGACCTCCATGCCGATCCCACGCAATTGCGCCTGGATGGCTGATGCCATGACCGGCAGCTCCGGCCGGTTAACCAGCGTCAGGAGCTTGGCCGCGAGGCGGACGCCGTCCTTGACGCGGATACCGTCGCCTGCCGCGATCCAGCCGGCCTCGTCGAGCAGCTTGCGCGCCGCCGCGGGATCATGGGCGATGGCGGGCAGACCCTGGCGATACCAGCCCGTCATGATCGGCGGCAGGAGCTGTGAGGCACTCGAATCCGGATGGCGCAGGATCGCCTTGGCGATGCCGTCGCGATCCACAGTCATGGCGATGGCGCGGCGGACGCGAAAATCGGAAAATTGCGGCAACCCGCTGTCGAAGAACAGCGCGCGAACCCGCGGAATGGTCAGGCTCTCGACCTTCATCTGGCCGGCGGCATTGATCCGCGGCGTCGCGATGGGGCTGAGCGTATAGACGAGGTCGGCGTCCCCAGCGATCGCGATATTGGCGCGGGTGTCGCCATTGACCACCGCCATGTAGCGCAGCTTGGCGATGGCGGGCCTGGGCCGCGCATAGCCTTCGAAGCGGTCGAGCTCCAGCGTCGTCTTGCCGTCGATCGCGGTGAGCTTATAGGGCCCGGTCGCGACGATCTTGATGACCTTGCCGTCAGTGCCGTAAGCGGAAGGCGCGAGCACGATCGACGCGTAATCGCACAGGAAAGCCGGCAGCACGCTGAAGGGGGTGCTGGTGCGGATCACCACGTCGGCGCCATCGACGGACACGCTGTCGAGCGGCACGGCCGAAAGGCTCTCGCCGATGAAGGACTGCTTCAGGCTGGCCGCCACGGCCTGCGCCGTCACCGGGCTTCCGTCATGGAAGCTCAGCCCCGCGCGCAGCTTGAAGCGCCAGCTCAACTTGTCCTCGGAGACCGACCAGCTTTCAGCGATGCCGCCGACCAGCTGGCCTTCCGGCTCGACCTGCACCAGCGTCTCCGCAACTCCGAGGCGGGTCAGGATATAGCCGATATCGGCCGGGTCGTTCGAGGTGTACTCCCAGGGCGCGACCACGCGCAGGACAGGCTCGCCCTGCTGGGCCAGGGACGCCGAGCCGAACAGGGCTATGACAGGCAGGACCGAGGCCAGCCTGATCAGGGCGCGGCGCGACATCGTCGTCAGATTCATGGCGGCAATCTCCGATGGGAAAGGATCAGCCCGGCTCGCGGGCGCAAAGGATGAAGGATCGTCCTTGAGCCGCACGCAGCGCGCACGCGGTCACCACGCTGCCCGGCGCGATCATTCGCGCCCAGCCCGCCAGTTCCGCGTCGGAGCGGATCCTGTGGTCTGGGGAGAGAGCGACGATCGCGGCACGTCTCGTCCGACAGGAGCGGATTTCGTCCGTCAGGCCGAAATCCGTTCCTCCGGAGGCGATAGCCTCGGTGTCTAGGGGGGCAGCATTCGACATCCGTCACCGGCGGCTTCCCATGGATGGGACGCGGCCGGTGCTTCGGCGCCGTTCGAACCCGGTTGCGCGACCAGAGCGCGCAAGTGAGCGACCGTCATCAGAGCTCCTTCCGGGGCACCCCGCCCGGTTGCATGGCTTCACGACGTCGGCAGGTCTCCTGGCTCGCGGGTCCAAGCTTCGTTCGGCCTTCCCGGGGCAAGCCCAGTGGCATGATCGAACGTCGCTCGCCGCTGACAGTTGCGGGGGCAGCTCCGGAATCGCGCGCTTGCGCGCGCTCACCGGATTCCCTTTTGATCTCTTTCGAGAACCGACCCCGCCAAGGAAGCACACCGCCTTGCGCCGCACAAGACGCGATCCGGCGCTCGCCACCCCTTCAGAACTTCGCGCTCAGGAAGGCGCGCACGCCGCGCCCGGGCGCCACCACATCGTCCTTGCGGAAGGACACCGCGTTGCGGATCGTCTCGTTGAGCAGATTGGTGCCGTTGACGCCGGCGGTGAGCTCGATCGGCCCGAGCGGCCCGTCCTTGAGCTTGACCTTGTAGCTGAGCTCGGCGTTGAGCAGGTTGTAGCCGCTGGTCGGCGTCTCCTCGGGCGCGATCCGCTTCTGCGAGAACGCGTGGATCAGGTTGACCCTAGCGAACCAGGCATCGCCGCCGCGCCAGAACAGCCCACCGCCGAGGCGTTGAGGCGGAATACGCGGCACATTCTCGTCGCCGGAGAATCTCGCCCGAACGATGTCGTATTGCCCCTCGACCCCGAAGACGTTCAGGCCGATCTCGAAGAGATCGTATTGCGTCTTGAGTTCTCCGCCGAGGAAGCTGGCGTTGCGCTGGGTGTAGACCACCTGCGTCAATGCGTTGCCCGTGCCGCAACTGGCGAAATCATTGTCGCAGCGCAGGCCGGTGACGCGGCGATAGATGAAGCCCTCATAGCGTGTCGCATAGAGCGAGGCGTCGAAGCGCCAGGGACCGGCCGTGCGGCGCAGGCCCAATTCGACCGTCTTGGCGGTCTCCTTCTTCAGATTGGGATCACCGATCTCGAAGGTGCCGGGCGCATCATGCGCGCCGCGCGAGAACAGTTCGGAAGCCTTGGGCGCGCGCTCCGTATAGGAGCCGGTCAGGCTGCCGGTGAAGCCGAAGGGCAGATCCTGAAGCAGACCGAGGCTGGCGCTCACCGGCCTGAAGCGGCGGCGCCGTGCCGAGGAAGTCGGATCGTCCGCCGTCGCAACTTGCGTCGCCGCGCCAGTCTCGGGGTCGATGCCCTCGGTGAAACCAGGCAGATAGCCGGCCGGAAAGTTCGTCGCAGTACCCTTGACGTCGACATAGTCGATGCGGCCAGCGGCCTGCAGCTTGGTGCCGGGTAGCAGCTGCAATTCATTGAAATTGTAGATGCCGGCGCTGTTGGTGTCGGCTGGCGGCAGCAAACCACCAGCTTCTCCGGAGGTGCCGATCTCCTGGCGGCCAAGTTGCAGGCCGAAGGCCGAGGTCAGGCGGCCGATGCCGGTTTCGAGCGGCTTGAGCTGCGCCTCGACGCGCCCTTCGATCTCGCGATTCTTGAACGTAGCGGCGGTCTCGAAGCCGCCGCCATCGTTCAGCCCCTGCTCCTGATGCTTGTAGACGGACCCGCCGACCCAGAAGCGCAAGGTATCGATGAAGCCGCCATCGATCTGGAACTCGCCCTTGCCCGCGAGTTTTGTCTGTTCGAGGTCGATGCGGGTGCGCGTCGCCCGCGCATCGGCGCCGGGAATGCCGTAGAGGCTGGTGAAATGCGACAGCGAGACACCGATGAAGCCGCGATTATCGGGCAGAAAATAGGAACCGCCGATCGCCTGGCCGTCGGAGCGGACATAGCTGTTGAACTGGGTGCCGCCGGGGATGTGATAATCCTCGGCATTGCGATGATAGATGTCGCCATGGACGACGAACTGGCCCGAGCGCGCATCGATCAGCCCCGAATTCTCGATGCCGCGATCGACCGAGGAGACCGAGGAGCGCGTCTCGGCATGGAAGCCCGGCGCGATCAGGAATGACGGGATGCGGTTGTTGTCGACGCTGACGACGCCGCCGATCGCCTGCGAACCATAGCGCAAGGTGCCCGGCCCGCGAATCACCTCGACGCGCTGCGCCGCCAGCGGATCGATCGGCACGCCGTGATCCTCGCCGAGATCGGAGACATCCTGCGAGCCGATGCCGTTTTCCTGGATGCGGACGCGGAAATTATCGAGGCCGCGAATGATCGGGCGGTCGGCTGCGCCCGGCGCGAAGCCGGAATTGGTGATGCCCGGCTGATTGGCGAGCTGGTCGCCGAGCGTGCGGCCGCCATTGCGCAGAAGTTCGCCGGCGGTGAGGAAGGTGACCGAGGAGAAGCTGCGGTTGACCGCAACCGCCTCGCCATTCGGCGCAGCCGCGGCATCGGGCAGGCTGCGCGGCTGGATCGGGCTTGGCGCCGTCACCGTGATCTCGGGCAGTTCGATGGCCGTTTGTGCCAAGGCGCCGGTCGCAATGATGGCGCCAAGCGCGACGCCGGCACGGAGAATGCCGGCGCGCCGCGCCGCTGCAAGGTCGATGGTCATGGGAAGATCCGCTGTGAAAGGGGGCTATGCCGCCGCCCGAGGCGGCGGGAGGAAGCTCAGGCCGCCTGCCGGTCCCAGGCGGGGAACGGGTCGTCGAGCGCGAGCAGCGCTTTCGAGAGGCCTGTCGTGGAACTTCCAGTCAGGCAGGCATCGAGCGCCGCACGGATCGCGGCCTCGTACATCTCCGGCCCGCCGATGAAGACCAGCTCCTGCCGGCGGTCGCCCCAGAGCTCCGACCAGTGGCGGCGCATCAGCGAGGCGAACTCCTCTGAGCGCGGCCAGCGCTCCTTCGGCACCGCCGCCCACCAGCTGCCCAGCCCCTCGGTGCGCGTGATCCGCCCGGCGAGCGAATATTCGCCGACCCAATGCGGCCGCGTCGCCAGCCAGAAATGCCCCTTGGCGCGGATCACGCCGGCAAAGCGATTATTCATCAGCGCGTGCAGCTGGCGCGGATGGAACGGCCGCCGCGCTCGGTAGACGAAGGAGCGGATGCCGTATTCCTCGGTTTCCGGCACATGGTCGCGGAAGCCGAACAGCTCCTTGTGCCAGAGCGGATGCGTTTGCGCCTTCTCCTCGTTGAACAGGCGCGTGTTCAGCAGTTGGTCGAGCGCCACCCGGCCGAAATCGGCCTCGACGATCCGGGCATCCGCATTGAGCCCGCGCACGACGCGGCGAACTCTGTCGCGCTCCCCGGCCGAGACCTCGCCGGCCTTGTTGATCACCACGACATCGGCGAATTCGATCTGCTCGACCAGGAGGTCGACCAGCGTGCGCGCATCGCCCGCGCCGGCGGTCTCGCCGCGGTCGCCGAGGAAATCGCGGCTATCGTAATCGGCAAGCAGGTTGATGGCGTCGACCACTGTCACCATCGTGTCGAGCCGCGCGACATCGTCGAGCGAGCGGTCGTCCTCGTCGCGGAAGGAGAAGGTCGCGGCGATCGGCAACGGCTCGGCGATGCCGGTGCCTTCGATCAGCAGGTAGTCGAAGCGGTTCTCGGCCGCGAGCCGGCGTACCTCGCTCAGGAGGTCGTCGCGCAAGGTGCAGCAAATGCAGCCATTGCTCATCTCGACGAGCTTTTCGTCGGTCTTGGACAGATCCGCGCCACCCTCGCGCACGAGATCGGCGTCGATGTTGACCTCGCTCATATCGTTGACGATGACCGCGACGCGCTTGCCCTCGCGATTATTGAGGATGTGGTTGAGCAAGGTGGTCTTGCCGGCCCCGAGGAAGCCGGAGAGCACGGTCACCGGCAGGCGGCGGTCGGTCAGGAGCGAGGTGGGAGGCATGATGGACTCAGGTGATTGTGGAGCAATTTCGTTACATTATAACATTACCTTTCTGTCAACCCGCGAAATCGCGGGCCTCCCCGGGGGCCCACCAAAATCGCCCGGGAAAGCGCCCAAGAAAGCGCCCAAGAAAAAGGCCCGCATCGGATGATGCGGGCCCCGGTATCCTCACTGCTGCGGCTCTCTCAGCGGAACAACGCCAGCGATTTGGACAAGGTGATCCAGACGCCCCAGGCCAGCGGAATGCCGACAACGGCCCAGGCGAGCAGCGCCGTGCCGTCGAAGCCGCCCTTGCCGATGCCGAAGGAGCCATGCGGGCCGCTCGCCGCGGCGCTGGCGGTCTTGGCCTGGAGAGCTGCGACCTCCGCATCCCTCATGAACCATTTCTGCACCACCGGTCGGACGAGCAGATTGGCGATGAAACCCGCCACCAGCATGCCGGCGAGGATATACATCGTCCGGTCATAGACCTGCGCACGCGGCACGCCGGCATTGATCTGCGCCTCGCGGATATAGTTGACCACGACCGGCCCGATGATGCCCGCCGTCGACCACGCCGTCAGCAAACGGCCATGGATCGCGCCGACGAACTGGGTGCCGAACATGTCGGCGAGATAGGCCGGCACGGTGGCAAAGCCCCCGCCATACATCGACAGGATGATGCAGAAGAAGGCGACGAACAGCGCCAGCGAGCCGGCATGGGCGGCCCAGGGCGAGAGCCCATAGAGCACGATGCCCAGGCCGAAGAAGGTCGCATAGGTCAGCTTGCGGCCGAGCTTGTCCGAGAGCGAGGCCCAGAAGAAGCGGCCCGCGATATTGAACAGCGAGAGCAGGCCGACGAAGGCCGCGGCGATCGTGGCGATCTGCTTCTTCTGTTCGGCGTCGAGTGCGGCAAACCCGATCTCCGGCTTGCCGATCAGGGAGCCGGCGAAGATCTCCTGCAGCATCGGCGAGGCCATGCCGAGCACGCCGATGCCGGCCGAAACGTTGAGGCAGAGCACGGCCCAGATCAGCCAGAACTGCGGCGTCTTATGCGCGTCCTTGAGATGGACATGGCCAGAGGTGATCATCGCATTCTGGGTCGCGGGCGGGGTCCAGCCATCCGGGCGCCAGCCCGAAGGCGGGATGCGGTAACCGAAGGCGCCAGCCATCATGAAGACGAAGTAGATCGCCGCCATCACCACGAAGGTCTGCCAGACGCCAACCGAGGTCGGGGTCTTGAAGGCGTTCATCAGGATGTCGGCCAAGGGCGAGCCGATCATCGCGCCGCCGCCGAAACCCATGATCGCCATGCCGGTCGCCATGCCGCGCCGGTCGGGGAACCATTTCACCAGGGTCGAGACCGGCGAGATGTAGCCGAGGCCCAGCCCGATGCCGCCGATGACGCCCGAACCCAGCCACATCAGCCAGAGCTGGTGGGTGTAGACGCCGAGCGCCGAGATCAGGAGACCGCCGCACCAGCACAGCGCCGAGACGAAGCCCGCCCGGCGCGGGCCAACGCGCTCGAGCCAGCCGCCCCAGATCGCCGCCGAGGAGCCGAGCAGCACGAAGAACAGCGTGTACATCCAGCCGAGATCGGCGACCTTCCAGTCGCAGGCCGTGGTGAAGAGCGAGCCGATCAGCCCGACATCGGCCGCACAAGCGACCGGCTTGGAGACGCCGATGGCCTGGCTGAGCGGCAGCCAGAACACGCTGAAGCCATAGGCCATGCCGATGCAGAGATGGATGCAAAGCGCCGCCGGCGGCACCAGCCAGCGGTTGAAGCCGGCCTTCGCGATGATCCGCTCCCGGTCCAGCAGACCCGGAGCAAGCGAAACCTGCCCGATATCCTGTGCGATGCTCATGTCAGTTCCCTTTTCCCCAAGATTCTCTAATCGGGCCGGGTTGCTCCCGGCTCGTTGAAATCGCGTTGTGCACGCCTTTTTCAGGCGCGCTCTGCTCCGCTATCCGCCCCGCGCCGGCCTGATCAGCGCCAAGGCGCGCCGTACAAGGGGTTGGAGCTCCTGGGAATCGCTGGTGAACGCGGCGAGGAAATCCTCACGCATGCGCCGGCTCCAGAACTGGTTGATGTGGTCGGCGATGGCGGGCACCGCCTGCGCGTCGGGATAGGATTTGAAGAAATCGGCGATCTGCCCGGCCATGCGCGCGAGCTTCTCGCACTGCTCGGCCTTATGGGCGTCCCGCGCCTCGCTCGTCGGCAACGCAGCCTCGCTCATCGTGCTTGCGTCTCCAGTTCAGGCGCCAACGCTCCGGCGAAGACGATGCAGCCATCGTCACGGGCGACGCAGACGAGATTCAAGCCGAGCCGCTTCGCCCGCTCGATCGCGAGCGAGGTCGGTGCCGAGATCGAGACCAGCGTGCCGGCCCCGAAGATCGCCGCCTTCTCGACCATCTCGAAGGAGGCGCGGCTGGTGACGAGCACGAAACCACTGCTGGCCTCGTGGCCAGCGCGCAAACGCGCGCCGATCAATTTGTCGAGCGCGTTGTGCCGGCCGACATCCTCGCGCGCCGCCAGGATCGCACCCGTCGCATCGCACCAGACGGCGGCATGGACGGCATGGGTGAGCCGGTTCAAGGGCTGGTGACGCTCAAGGCTCGCCAGGGCCGCATGGATGGTGCTGCGCGCGATCGGTTGCCCCTCCCGCGCTCCCGCCCGTGCCATCGGCAGTTCGCTCAGCGTCTCGACGCCGCAGAGCCCGCATGAGGTCCGGCCCGAGAGATTGCGGCGCCGCGCCAGATGCTCGCGGAAACGGCCGGGCGCGAGATCGACGGTGACGACGATGCCGTCCGGCTGCGGCTGGACCCTGATGGCTCTGATCTCGTCGATGCCGGTGACGATGCCCTCGGTCAGGCTGAAGCCGGCGACGAAATCCTCAAGATCCGACGGCGTCGCCATCATCACCGCATAGGGCAGGTTGCCATAGACGATGCTGACCGGTGCCTCGACAGCGACCTCGGCGCTCACTGCGAGGCCCAGGCCGCCATCGAAGCGGACCCGCTCGGTCGGCACGGCGCAAGAGGCCGGCGGCTGGGCGGGCGGGCTATTCCGCGGCATCGGGCAAACGCCCCGCGATCCGGCGCAGCGAGATGTCTTCCTCGCGATTGCGCTCCTGCCACTGCGAATAATAATTCGTCCGCCTGACCTCGACCGCCGTCACCTTGTATTCCGGGCAATTGGTCGCCCAATCCGAGAAATCCGTGGTGATGACATTGGCGCCGGTCTCGGCATGGTGGAAGGTCGTGTAGACCACGCCCGGCTGCATCCGCTCCGAGACCTCGGCGCGCAGGGAGATGTCGCCGGAGCGGCTGGCGAGCGCGACGAGATCGCCAGATTTGATGCCGCGATTCTCGGCGTCGAAGGGGTGGATCTCCAGCACGTCCTCGTCATGCCAGGCGGAGTTGGCGGTGCGCCGCGTCTGTGCGCCGACATTATATTGCGAGAGGATGCGCCCCGTCGTCAGGATCAGCGGGAAGCGCGCCCCGGTGCGCTCCTCGGTGGGCACGAATTCGGTGATCATGAACTTGCCCTTGCCGCGCACGAAGCGGTCGACATGCATCAGGGGCGTGCCGGTCGGGGCCTTCTCATTGCAGGGCCATTGCACCGAGCCGAGCTTGTCGAGCTTGTCATAGCTCACCCCGGCGAAGCTCGGCGTCAGCCGCGCGACCTCGTCCATGATCTCGCTGGGATGCGCATAGGCCATCTCATAGCCGAGCGCCCGGGCGAAATCGATCGTGACCTGCCATTCCGCCTTGCCCGAGAGCGGCGCCATCACTTGCCGGACGCGGTTGATGCGGCGCTCGGCATTGGTGAAGGTGCCGTCCTTCTCCAGGAAGGAGGAGCCCGGCAGGAAGACATGGGCGTATTTCGCCGTCTCGTTCAGGAAGAGATCCTGCACCACGACACATTCCATCGCAGACAGCCCGGCGGTGACATGCTGCGTGTTGGGGTCGGACTGGGCGATGTCCTCGCCCTGGACATAGAGCGCCTTGAAGGTGCCGCCGACCGCCTCGTCGAGCATGTTGGGGATGCGCAGGCCCGGCTCCACATCGAGCGGCACGCCCCACATCATCTCGAAGATCTGGCGCGTCGCATCGTCCGAGACATGGCGGTAGCCGGTGAACTCATGCGGGAAGGAGCCCATGTCGCAGGCACCCTGGACGTTGTTCTGGCCGCGCAGCGGATTGATGCCGACGCCGTCGCGCCCGATATTGCCGGTCGCCATGGCGAGATTGGCCATGCCCATCACCATGGTCGAGCCCTGGCTGTGCTCGGTGACGCCAAGCCCATAGAAGATCGCACTATTATCGGCGGTGGCGTAGAGCCGCGCCGCAGCGCGGACATCGGCGGCCGGGACGCCGGTGAACTCCTCGCTCGCCTCGGGCGAGTTGTGCGCCTGCGCGATGAAGCGGGCCCAGATCTCGAAATCGGCCAGGTCGCAGCGCTCGCGGACATAGTCCTCGGCGATCAGGCCCTCGGTCACGACGACATGACTGAGCGCGTTGATCAGCGCGACATTGGTGCCGGGCAGGAGCTGGAGATGGTGTTCCGCCTTGATATGGGGCGACTTCACCATGTCGATCCGGCGCGGATCGGCGACGATGAGCTTGGCGCCCTGGCGCAGGCGCTTCTTCATCCGCGAGGCGAAGACGGGATGGCCGTCGGTCGGATTGGCGCCGATCACCAGGATGACGTCGGCCTTGGCGACCGATTTGAAATCCTGTGTGCCCGCCGAGGTGCCCAGCGTCGTCTTCAGGCCGTAGCCGGTCGGCGAATGGCAGACGCGGGCGCAGGTATCGACATTGTTGTTGCGGAAGCCGGCGCGCACCAGCTTCTGAACGAGGAAGACCTCCTCATTGGTGCAGCGCGACGAGGTGATGGCGCCAAGCGATTCCCGGCCATAGCGCGACTGGATGCGCTTGAACTCGGAAGCCGCATGGTTGATCGCCTCCTCCCATGACACTTCGCGCCAGGGATCGGTGATCTTCTCCCGGATCATCGGCTTGGTGATGCGGTCCTTATGGGTCGCATAACCCCAGGCGAAACGGCCCTTGACGCAGGAATGGCCCTCATTGGCCTTGCCGTCCTTGTAGGGCACCATGCGGACGACCTTGTCGCCCTGCATCTCGGCCTTGAACGAGCAGCCGACGCCGCAATAGGCGCAGGTCGTGACCTTGGAATGCTCGGGCTGGCCCATCTGGATGACGCTGTTCTCCATCAGCGTCGCCGTTGGGCAGGCCTGCACGCAGGCGCCGCAGGAGACACATTCGGAACCCAGGAAGTCGGTCGGCCCCGGCGCAACGCGCGAATCGAAGCCGCGGCCGGTGATGGTCAGCGCGAAGGTGCCTTGCACCTCCTCGCAGGCGCGCACGCAGCGATTGCAGACGATGCATTTCGTCGGGTCATAGGTGAAATAAGGATTGGAGGTGTCCTTGGCCAACCAGTTCTCATTGGCGAGGCCGTCCGCCGTCCTGGCGAAGACATGGTTCTCGCCCTCATAGCCATAGCGCACCTCGCGCAGGCCGACCGCGCCCGCCATGTCCTGCAATTCGCAATCGCCATTGGCCGAGCAGGTCAGGCAATCCAACGGATGGTCGGAGATGTAGAGCTCCATCACGCCCTTGCGCAGGGTCGAGAGCTGCTCGGTCTGCGTGCGAACGACCATGCCCTCCTCGGCCGGGGTGGTGCAGGAGGAGGGCGTGCCGCGCCGGCCCTCGATCTCGACGAGACAGAGCCGGCAGGAGCCGAAGGGCTCGAGCATATCGGTGGCGCAGAGCTTGGGGATCTTGGTCCCGACGCTCATCGCAGCCGCCATCACCGAGGTGCCGGCCGGGACCGTGACGCTCTGCCCGTCGATCGTCAGCGTGACCTGTTTTTCGGAAACGCGGATCGGCGTGCCGAAATCGATCTCCTTGATCAGGCTCATGACAGGCTCCTCATTCGGCGGCCAGGGCTGGGACCGGCCGGTCGAAATCCTCGGAAAAATGGTTCAGCGCGCTCATCACCGGCATCGGGGTCAAGCCGCCCATGGCGCAGAGCGAAGCATCGGTCATCAGACGGTTGAGATCGCGCAGGACCGCGATGTTCTTCGGGCGTTCGGTGCCGGCGATGATGCGGTCCATCACCTCGACGCCGCGCACCGCGCCGATGCGGCAGGGCGTGCACTTGCCGCAGGATTCCTTGGCGCAGAAGGCGAAGGCGAAGCGGGCTTGCCTGGCCATGTCGACCGTGTCGTCGAAGACGACGATGCCGCCATGGCCGAGCATGGCTTTCATCGCGGCCAGCGCTTCGTAATCCATGGCGACGTCGAGCTGACCCGCCGTAAGGTAAGCGCCCAGCGGCCCGCCGACCTGCACGGCGCGGATCGGCCGGCCCGACAATGTGCCGCCGCCCATATCCTCGATGATCTCGCGCAGTGAGATACCGAAGGCGAGCTCGATCAACCCGCCGCGCCGGACATTGCCGCCGAGCTGCACCGGCAAGGTCCCGCGCGAGCGGCCCATGCCGTAATCGGCATAAGCCTTTGCGCCATGCTGGAGAATCCAGGGCACGGCCGCGAAGGAGAGCACATTGTTGACGACGGTCGGCTTGCCGAAGAGCCCTTGCAGGGCCGGCAGCGGCGGCTTGGCCCGCACCAGCGCGCGCTTGCCCTCCAGGCTTTCGAGCAGCGAGGTCTCCTCGCCGCAGATATAGGCGCCGGCCCCCAATCGCACTTCAAGATGGAAGGCATGGCCTGAGCCCAGCACGGAATCGCCCAGGATGCCGGCGCTCTCCGCCTTCAGGATGGCGCGTTGCAAGGTGCGATGCGCATGCGGATATTCCGAGCGCAGATAGATGAAGCCCTTGGTCGCGCCGACCGCGACGGCGGCGATCGCCATGCCCTCGACCAGCAGGAAGGGGTCGCCCTCCATCAGCATCCGGTCGGCGAAGGTGCCGCTGTCGCCTTCGTCGGCATTGCAGACGATGTATTTCTGCTCCGCCTGCGCGTCGTGCACCGTCTTCCATTTGATGCCGGTCGAGAAGCCCGCCCCGCCGCGCCCGCGCAACCCTGAGGCCTTCACCGTCTCGACGATCGCCCCGCCGGTCATCGCCAGCGCAGCTTTGAGTCCGGCCAGGCCGCCATGGGCGCGATAATCGGCAAGCGAGAGCGGGTCGATGACGCCGATGCGCGCAAAAGTCAGGCGCTGCTGGCGCTTCATCCAGTCGAGTTCTTCGGTGGCGCCCAATCGCAGCGCATGGGCGCCACCGGAGAGGAACCCCGCCTCGAACAGGCCCGCAACATCCCTCGCCGCGACCGGGCCATAGGCGATACGCCCCTCCGCGGTCACGACCTCGACCAAGGGCTCCAGCCAGAGCATGCCGCGCGATCCGTTGCGGACGAGTTCGATCGCGTCGCCGCGCACCTGCGCCTCGCGAAAGATCGCCTGTGCGACGCCCTCGGCCCCCACCGACAGGGCGGCGGCATCGATCGGCACGAAGATTTTGACAGGGGCAAAGATTTTGACAGGAGATTGGCTCATGCGCGCGCTCCCGCATGGGGGCCGCAGAGCTCAGCGAGCCGGCCGGCATCGACGCGGCCGATCAGTTCGCCATCGACCAGCGCGGCGGGTCCCAGCGCGCAATTGCCGAGGCAATAGACCGTCTCGACCGCGACATCCGCCCCAGCCTCATGATCATCGACCGCGATGCCGTGCTCACGCGCCAGCGCCGTAACCAGCGCCTCGCAGCCCAGTGCCTGGCAGGCCTCGGCGCGGCAGAGCTTGATCACGCGCCGAGGCGGCGGGGCGGTCCGGAAGTCGTGATAGAACGAGATCGTGCCATGGATTTCGGCGCGCGACAGGTTCAGAGCCTCGGCGATCAAGGGCACCGCCTGCGGGTCGACATGGCCGAACTCCTCCTGCAGCGCGTGCAGGATCGGCAGCGTCGCGCCTTCGAGATGCGCAAGGCCGGCAATGATCGAGCGCGCGCTATCCTGGTCCCAGGCGGGGTATCCGGCCATCATTCCTCCATTCGACGCGGTTCACCCGACGATCGCTTTTGGTGAATGGTGGTCCATACTGGAATGATTTCAAATCGTTTGTTTCAACTGAATGATAGTTTTTAGCTATCAAAAATCGCTCAGCCGACCCTTAGAGAGGGGCGCCATTCTCAATCGGCTTGCGATAATCTTGGCTTATCACCTCATTCTGCGGCACAGGCATCGTTTCATCGGCGGAAAACGATAGGCCCCAGCTATCGCACGATCGGTCGCCGCGGCAGAGCCGCCTCGGGCACCGGCCGCGACATCATCAAGAGGTTCCTGGCCAGCGGCGCGAAGGGCTGGCGGTCGGCGACGATCAGGCCGATCGTGCGCTGCGCCTCGGGTTCGACCAGCGGCAGGGCCTTGGTGCCCAGGGGCACGCCGAAGAACTCCAGCAACTGCAGCGAGACGATGCTGGAGACGCCCTGAATGCCGGCATGCGAGCACAGATTGAAGATCGAATTGGTCTCGATCGCCGGCCTCGGAGCAAGCCCGACCGAGCGGAAGATGCCGTCGATGATACGCCGGTTCTGCATATCGGAAGTCAGCAGGCAGAGCTTGAGCTCACCGGCTTCCGCCCAGGAGATCGTCTCATAGCCGCCGAGCGGGCCATCCTCTCGCGTCAGCAGCACATAGGATTCCTGGTAGATCGGCTTTGAGATCACCCGGTCGAGCGGCTCATTGTCGAGATAGGTCAAGCCGACATCGAGCTCGAAATTGTCGATGCGATCCTGGATCTCGTGCGAAGTCAGCGACAAGACTGTCAAGGAGACCGCCGGATAGCGCGAGGAGAACGGCGCGGTGATATGGGCGATCATCGGCAAGGCGGTCGGGATCGCGCCCAGCCTGATGCGGCCACTGACGCCCTCCTTCAGTTCCGCGATCGATTCCTTCATCAGATCGGCTTCGGCAAGGATGCGCCTTGCATGGGCGAGCACGACCTCGCCCTCCTTGGTCAACCCCTGGAAGCGCCGTCCGCGCTCGACGATCAGCACGCCGAGCTCCTCCTCGAGCTGGACGATGGCCGCCGACAAGGTCGGCTGCGAAACATGGCAGGCCTCGGCCGCCCGGCGGAAATGCTTCTCGCGGGCCAGCGCATCGAGATAGATCAACTGACGGATGATCATGGCGGCGGAAGAGCCCGAATGGGTTGGCGGCGCGGCGATCGGAAACAGGCGTGCGCCCAAGAGCTGGCATACCAAGAGCTACTGTGCCCGCACGTGAACAGGCAAGCGCGCACCGCCTAGAGTCGGAGCAGGCCGGAGCCGCAGCCCTTCAAAACAAAACGCCGCGCGAAGAGCGCGGCGTCCGTATGCGACAACAGGCTTTCGCGGCCTCCCGCGAAAGCCGCCGGTCAGGCTGGGACCTTCTTGCTGCGACGGGCCGGCTGGGCGGAACGCGCTGCGGCGGCCTTGCGGCCGAGGCCCATCGTCTTGGCCAGAGCGGAACGCGCTTCGGCATAGTTCGGCGCGACCATCGGATAATCCGCCGGCAGGCCCCATTTCGTGCGGTACTCGGCCGGCGTCATGCCGTAGGAGACGCCGAGATGCCGCTTCATCGACTTGAACGCCTTGCCATCCTCCAGGCAGATGATGGCGTCGGGCGTCACCGACTTCTTGATCGGCACCGCCGGCACGAGCGGCCCTGCGGGCGCGGCAGCCGGCTCCTCGCCGAGACCGGCCAGGGCAGCATGGGTGCTCGCGATCAAGCCGGGCAGATCGGCGCGCGGAACATTGTTATGCGCGACATAGGCCGCAACGACCATCGCCGAGAGGCCAATAAGCGCTTCGCTATCGTCGGACATTCTTCGACCCTAGACTTGAGAAATTATATGGCAATATTGCCCCGTATCAAGGCAGAAGCAAGGCCTCATAGAGAAGTCGGCATCTTTAGTGTCCGAAAACTCTGCCGACCAATGCAGTCTGGCTGATGCGGGAGAAACCTGCTTGCACAGAGCGGCATTACCCGTCGCGACACCATCGACGATCGGGAAATACAGCGCCATTCGCGCTTGCCAGCAATGAAACACGGCCGAGCCAAAGCATTGGGCGAGAGTCTGGCCCACGCGGCGCGGCCTGCCGCCTGCGCCGCTGCCTGGATATCCACCAGGCCTTTCAACGATCTACGAGAAAAGCCTGGTGGAGCTGAGGGGAATCGAACCCCTGACCTCTGCAGTGCGATTGCAGCGCTCTCCCATCTGAGCTACAGCCCCAAGGCGCTGGCCTTCTAGGCCGTGCGTCGCGTGGATGTCAATCACCCGCATCACGACTTCGCCCATGACGTCGTCGCGGGGTCGGCGGAAGCATCGCGCTGCCGGTCAACACTGAATTCTCAAGAGGAATGCCGATGCGTGCCGTTCTCGATGTGGTGATGCTCGCCTTGAACATCTACACATGGCTCCTGATCGCATCGGCCGTGCTGAGCTGGCTGATTGCATTCAATGTCGTCAACACGCGCAACCAGTTCGTCGCGACAGTCTGGGATTCGCTCTACAAGATCACCGAGCCGGCGCTGCGGCCGATCCGCGAACGCCTGCCCAATCTCGGCGGCATCGACATCTCGCCGATCATCCTCCTGCTGCTGATCTTCTTCATCCAGAGCGTTATCGTCCGCTACATCTACCCCGCCGTCTTCTAGAGCCGGGGTTTGCGTGCCGGCCTGGCGCGCATCGCAGGACGGCCTCATCCTCTCCGTCAGGCTGACGCCGCGCGGCGGGCGCGATGGGCTCGACGGCGTCGAACCCATGGCCGATGGGCGCGAGGTCCTGAAGATCAGGGTCCGCGCCGCACCCAGCGATGGCGAGGCCAATGCAGCGCTGGTCGCGTTCCTGGCCAAGCTCATGGGCCTGCCGCGCTCGCGGGTGAGGCTGGTCGCGGGCGCCTCGGCCCGCTTGAAGACCGTGCTCCTGGAGGGCGATTCGGCGGTGCTTCTGGCGCGGCTGGAGGCATTTCTCGCAGCCGGATGACCGGTTTCCGCCCAACGCTGCGACGCAACATGCGCTTGACGAAAGCCCCCGCATCCTGTTCGAGAGGGGCATGGACAAACCAGCGCCCCTATTCCCCGAGCGCCTGACCGAAGGTTATCGCGCCTTCCTCGACGACCGTTTCGACCGCGAGAAGAGCCGCTACGAGGAGCTCGCCGATAGCGGGCAGACGCCGAAGATCATGCTGATCGGCTGCTGCGATTCGCGCGTCTCGCCCGAGATTATCTTCGACGCACGCCCTGGCGAGATGTTCGTCGCCCGCAACGTCGCCAATCTGGTGCCGCCGTTTTCGCCCGACGACCAGCTCCACGGCACTTCGGCTGCGCTCGAATACGCCGTGCAGGCGCTCAAGGTCGAGCATATCGTTGTGCTCGGCCATGGCCGCTGCGGCGGCATCCGCGCCTTCGCCGACGATACGCAAGGCCCGCTCTCGCCCGGCGACTTCATCGGCAGATGGATCACGCTGATCGGCCCCGCCGCGCAGCGCACCGGCGGGCGCGGCCGCAATGAGAGTTTCGAGGATTATGTCGAGCGGCTCTCGCTTGCCTCGATCCAGCAATCGCTCATCAATCTGCGCACCTTCCCTTGCGTGCAGATTTTGGAAGGCAAGGGCCGCCTGCAATTGCACGGTGCCTATTTCGCGGTCGCCACCGGCGTGCTGATGCTGCTCGATCCGGCGACCGGGCAATTCGTCCCGGCGGTCGGGGAGATGCCGAAAAAGGTTCAGATGATCCGCTGCGACGAACCAGGCTGAGAGCCTCGCGCGAGCAGCTTCGCGCGGGTAAATGGATGCGACTTTGGGCGCGATAAATTCCTCTCGCGCCCCCGATGACGGCCGGGCTGGCTTGCGCTAGATTGCTGCCTTCCGATCACCGCATTCTTGAAGCTCCATGTTCGATCGTCGCAAGCCTCCCGCTGCCCAGCCTTTCGTCACCCACGAGAATATCGAAGCCAAGGTCAAATGGTTCGACCCTGAAAAGGGGTTCGGCTTTGCCTCGCCGGCCGACGGCTCCGGCGACGTCTTCCTGCATGTTTCGGCCCTCGGCCCGCTCGACCAGCAGGACCTTCAGCCCGGCGCGACGATCATCGCCGATCTCGGCGAAGGCCGGCGCGGCCTGCAGGTCGTTGCCGTTCACGAAATCGACGCCTCGACCGCGCAGCCGGCGACGCCTCGCTCCGACCGCGCGCCCCGCCCCTTCTCACCGCGCCCGCCGCGTGACGATTTCGGCGGCGGCGGTGGATATGGTGGCGGTGGCTACAATGATCGCGGTGGCGATCGTGGCGGCTATGGTGGTGGCGGTGGCTACAACGACCGAGGCGGTGATCGCGGCGGCTTCGCCAGCCGCGACAGCGGCCCGATGGAAGGCCCGTTCGACGGCGCCGTGAAGTTCTTCAACTCGGATCGCGGGTTTGGCTTCATCGCCCCCGACAAGGGCGGGCCGGACGTGTTCCTGCACGTCTCATCGCTCGGCCGCAGTGGCTTGCAGCCGCCCATGGACGGGCAGCGCGTGCGCTTCTCGATCCGCGCCGGCAAGAAAGGCCCCGAAGCGGCCAATGTCAGCTTCATCTGAGGCGATGACTCGATAGATATCCAAGCTCGCCGGGTCGCGCCGGCGGGCTTTTTTTTGGTCACAGGCTTGATCTGGCTCGGAACCGCGCCGTCATCCCGGGCAAGCGGCGAAGCCGTGCAGATCCGGGATCCGTCATAGGGCATGGACGGCGCCCTATGATGGATCCCGGGACGACCTCCGACCGCCCGGGATGACGGCGTGTTTCAGAGCATGTGTGGCGGTCCTTGGAGTTGTTGAGACGCTCAGACCCGCTCCAGCGCCCGGTGCGGCTGCGCTGGCAATGTGACGCCCACCGCATCGCCAGGGCGGATCTCGCCACCTGCCAGCACGATCCCCATGATGCCGGCCTTGCGAATGAGCTTGCCGTTTTCGTCGCGGCCGAGCACGGCGGCGAGAAGCTTTGGCCGGAACGCCTCGATCTGAGCGCAGGGATTGCGCAAGCCGGTGATCTCGACGAGCGCGTCAGCTCCCAGCCGCAGTCGCGTCCCGACCGGCAGGCCGAGCAGATCGAGCCCGCGCGTCAGCAGGTTCTCGCCCATCTGCCCGGGTGCGACGTCGAAACCCGCCGCGTTCAATTCGTCGAGCAATTCGGCCTGGAGCAGATGGACCTGGCGCAGATTAGGCTGCGTCGGGTCGACCGCGACGCGCGAGCGATGCTTCACCGTCTCGCCGCAATGAGCGTCGCCTTCGACGCCGAGGCCGGCAAGCAGGCGGATCGAAGGCAGGTTCGGCTTGCTGAAGGCATGCCCCAAAGCCGCGCTTACCGCGATCACCGTCGCCGCCATGACCAGACCTCCGCTTGCGCCGCATTGGCCGCCTTCTGCCACGGCGCCCGGGCGCTGGCGAGCCCGTAGGCAAGCTCAGGATCAGACGGTCGCGCGCCCCTCGCCCATCAACGCGGCTTGTCCGGCATGCCGGCCCGGACATGATGAAAGCCAGTCCCCGGGACCGCTCCCTCCCCTGGAAGGCCGGACCAAGAGCGCTAACCCCAAACGCAGGAACGCCGGACCCGCATGGCGGATCCGGCGCGGGATCGCGTGCCTGGAAAGAACGAAGGCTCAGTGGGCCTCGTCGAGCCCGCCGACATGCTTCTGGGTGTAGAGTTCCAGTCCGATGCGCCCGATCAGTTCGAGCTGCGTCTCCAGGAAGTCGATATGACCTTCCTCATCCTTCATCAGCGCCTTGAACAGCTCCTCGGAGGGGTAATCGCCGACCTCACGGCAATACTTCGCCGCTTCCTGATAGAGCGCGCGCGCCTCGATCTCGGCCTTGAGATCGCACTCGATCACTTCGGGGACGGTCTCACCGATCCGCAGCGCATCCAGCGTCTGCATGTTCGGGAAGCCTTCGAGGAAGAGGATGCGGTCGACAAAGCGGTCGGCATGGACCATCTCCTCGATCGACTCCTTCTTCCAAGTCTTGGCCATCTCCTTCAGACCCCAATTATCGAGAATCCGGTAATGCAGCCAATACTGGTTGATAGCAGTGAGCTCCGAGCGAAGCCCCTTATTGAGATATTCGATGACCTTCTTGTCACCCTTCATGGCGGAGTTCCTCAGCGTTACATTAGAACGATCTAATGTAACTGGAGCTTTTGTAGAAGGAAAGGCCGCAAGTCACGCGAAAGCGCTTTTCCGCGCGGGCGATTCAGGCCGCGACGCGGTCGCTGGCGATCTCCAGCCCACCCATCATCTGGCCGATGGAGACATGCACGGCGCATTCGATGTCGCGGCTGGCGCAGGAGCCGCACTGGCTCATGCAGGCGGCGCGCGCCTCGGCCAGGATCGCGCGGACCTGCCGGGCGCAACCACCACAGCTCGCGCTGCAGCCAAGGCAGTCATAGGCCTGGTTCGCCGTCGCCGGGCCACTGCCATCAGGAGCGATCGTGCCCTTGATCTGCCGGCACGACAGGACGTTGCAGGAGCAGACGATCACGCGTGGCGGCCCCCAGTCATGCGCGTCTCGATGTCCTCGCCATCGGCGCGGCGCAGCCGCACGATGACCTCGACCGAGGAGATCTCCATGCCTTCGGGCGCCTGCGGCAGACCGGCGACCTGAATCGTCGAACCCGGGATGTCGACGACCGTCTCGTCGTCCTCATTGTAGAAATGGTGGTGCTCGGAGACATTGGTGTCGAAGAAGGTCTTCGGACCCGAGACCGAGACCTGGCGCAGCAGCCCGGCTTCCGAGAACTGGCGCAGCGTGTTGTAGACGGTGGCAAGCGAGAGCGGCTCGCGGGCGCGGATCGCCTCCTCATAGAGCATCTCGGCACTGACATGGCGGTCGCCCTTGGCGAAAAGCAGCCAGCCCAAGGCCATGCGCTGGCGCGTCGGCCGCAGACCTGCGGTGCGCAGGCGCGCCTTCACCGCGCTGATCGGGCAGGAGGTCGGGCTTTTCTGCGGCCACGGGATATGGTCCGCGGCAATGCGGGGCTGACCCAGGTCCTTCGCAGGCAAAACACTCATGAATAACGCCTTCCGACAATGCCGGCTGACCGGCCTCGCAGTTTAGAAAACATCTAAACTACTGATATTGTTGTTATATTTGTCCGAGCGGCAGAGAAATGTCAATCTGAGCAAGTGCGACATGACGCATCAGGCAAGGACGATCCGCGCGATCTCCGCCGTCATTCCGGGGCGGCCCGAAGGGCCGAGCCCGGGATGACGGCGCCCCCTCAATGCCCCCCGCCGCCGCCGGCCGGTGCGGCCTTGGGCGGCTTGCTCATGAACAGCGCCATCAGCACGAGCACGCCGAAGATCAGGGTCAGCCCGAGGAAGACGTCGCCGAAGGCCATGATCAGCGCCTGCTTATGGGCGCGCTGGTTGATCAGGGCCAATGCCATCGACTGGGCGGCGTCGCCGAAATCGGAAAAACGCTGCGTCAGCGCCGCGATGTTCTCCTCGGCGATCTGGCGACCCGCGGCGACCATCTCATGCAGCCGCGTGATGTGCAGGTCAGTGCGCGTATTCAACACCGTGTTGATCAGGGCCAGGCCGACAGCGCCGCCGAGATTACGGGTCAGGTTGTAGAGGCCCGAGGCATTCTTGAGCTGATGCGGCGACAAGGTGCCGAGCGCGAGATTGTTGATCGGCACCATGCACAGCATCAGCGAGCAGCCGCGCAGGATCTGCGGCACAAGCAACTCGTAGAAATCCCAATCCGCCGTGATGGCAGAGGCGATATAGGTTCCCAGCGCAAAACCGCCGAAGCCGATCATCATCATCACGCGCGGGTCGAGCTTGGTCGAGAGTCGCCCGGCAATCGGCGCGGTCAGGAACATGCACAGGCCGGTGACGAACATCGTCTCACCGATCATCAGCGCGTCATAGCCGCGGATGCGCCCGAGATAGACCGGGTAGAGATAGGTCAGCCCGTACAGCCCGATGCCCATGCAGAAGGAGAACAGCGAGCCGAAGGCGAAGTTGCGGTTTGCGAAGGCGTAGAGATCGACCAGCGGGTCGTCCCGCGTCAGCGCCCGCCAGAAGAACAGGACCGCGCCGGCGACCATGACGAAGGAGAAGAACACGATCTCATGGCTCTCGAACCAGTCGAGCCGCGTGCCTTCCTCCAGCACATATTCGAGGCTGCCGAGGAAGGAGGCCATGCCGATCAGACCGAGCCAGTCGAAGCGCTTCAGCAGCCCGGCCTGCGGCTTGTCGAAATCAATCAATGTCCAGGCCGCGATCGAGACGCAGATGCCCGGCACGACATTGACCAGGAAGAGCCAGTGCCAGGAGAAGGCATGGCTGAGATAGCCGCCGACGGTCGGCCCGATCGTCGGGGCGAGCGTCGCCACGAGCCCGATGATCGGCGAGACGATCGGCCGCTTGGACGGTGGGAAGATGGTGAAGGCTGCGGCGAACACGCCGGGGATCATGCCGCCGCCGATGAAGCCCTGGACGGCGCGCCACAGGATCATCTCGTTGATCGAGGACGACGTCGCGCAAAGCACGCTCGAAATCGTGAAGCCGGCGGCCGCGATCGAGAAGAACACCCGCGTCGAGAAGGCGCGGCTCAGATAGCCCGAGAGCGGGATCATGATCACTTCGGCGATCAAATAGGCGGTCTGGACCCAGGCGATCTCGTCCGAGGAGGCGGACAGGCCGGCCTGGATCTCGGCGAGCGAGGCCGAGACGATCTGGATGTCCAGGATCGCCATGAACATGCCGAAGACCATGGCGATGAAGGCAAAGATCCGCCGCCTCGGAATGGCGTCCTCCTTCGGAGGCGCGCCGGCTGGACTGGTCAGCGTCGCGGTGGCCATGGCGGCCCGCCTTTCAATTCGCTCGGCGAATGCTAGAGCGTTTTCGAGCGAAGTGGATACCGGTTCGCGTGAAGAAAACGCGTTAAAACAATAGACGAGAGCAGGATGCGAAAAAGTGGGAACCGGTTTTTCGCATTGATCCTGCTCTCACTTTTAGATGAGAGCCGGATGATTTCAGATGGGATCACTGTGTGAGCCCATCTGAAATCATCCGGCTCCGGGAACTCGAGCCCTCATCCTGAGGAGCGCCGAAGGCGCGTCCCGAATGATGTTCCAGGGGGCGCTGGACCATCCTGCGAGACACCATTTCTGATGAAATGGCTCCTCAGGATGAGGGCTCGAGATATTTCGAACCGATGCCTCAGCGCTGCGAGGCAGGCCGCGGATCGATGCTCACCACGACGGACATGCCCGGGCGCAGGACATGCCTGCCGGCCGATTCCGGCGCAAGCGCTATGCGCACCGGCACACGCTGGACGATCTTGGTGAAGTTGCCTGTCGCATTGTCGGGCGGCAGCAGCGTGAAGACCGAGCCCGTGCCGCCGGCGATACCGCTGACCTTGCCCTCAAAGACCTGGCCGGGGAGTGCGTCGACCGTGATCGAGGCCTTGTCGCCGATCTTCAGCGGGCCGACCTGCGTCTCCTTGAAATTCGCATCGACATAGACCTGGTCGAGCGGGACGATCGACATCAGGCGCTTGCCGGCGCTGACGAGATCGCCGAGCTGGACATTGGTGTTGGCGACGAGGCCGTCGATCGGCGCGGCGATCTTGGTGAAGGTGAGGTCGCGCGCAGCTTTCTGCTCGGCCACCTTGAGTTCGTCGGCCTGACGAGCCGCCTCGACGCTCTGCGCCTTCAGCACCTCGACATTGGCGTCAGCCTGCACGACGCCGGCCTTGGCGCTCGCCAGAGAGGCGACAGCCTGGTCGCGCGCCGCCCTGGCGGCGTCGAGCGTGGCCTGCGAACCGTAGGATTTGGCGGCAAGGCTGCTGGCACGATCGAAATCGGCAGCCGTGCGGGTGACGGCCGCCTCGGCCGAAGTCTGCTGGGCCCGCGCCTGCACCAGCGCGGCGCGGCCGGCCTCGATCTGGCTGTCGATGCGCAACAGTGTCGCTGTGGCCGTCGCGCTCTTGGCCTTGGCGCTGTCGAGCGCAAGGCGCCAGTCGCCATCGTCGAGCGCCACCAGCGGCTGGCCGGCCTTGACCTCCTGGTTCTGCACCACGGAGACCGTCGCGATATTGGCCGCGAGCTTGGCCGAGATCGTCGCCATTTCGGCGCCGACATAGGCATCGTCGGTCGAGACGATGAACCGGCCATTCTTCCACCAGTCGACGCCGTACCAGGCTCCGACACCCACCACCGCCGTCGCCAGCAGCATCAGGCCGGCCCGGCGCACCCCGCCGCGCTTCGCTTTCGGCGCCACGGCCGTCTCCGCCGCGTCCTGGGGCACAGCCTCGCCGGGCTGGCGGGCATGGGCGGGCTGCGTGGTATCCATCGCGGGGTCGACCAGCTTGAGCCGGTCGCGACGCTGGTCGGTGATGGTCTCGGCGGACATGGAAGCATCCTGGCGAAATTCAATTCGAACCGACAGGTTCGATTTCGGTTGAAATAACGCCATCGATGGCGCATATCAAGAGAAATCGAACCAGTTGGTTCGATTCTTTTTTCAGGGGCGGCCGAGAGGCGCCGGATGGACAGTATGAGCGAAACACTTGAGCAGGCGGTTAAGCCGACATCGCGAAATCGGCGCATCGCGGGAGCAGACCCCGACAAGCGCCGCCAGATCTTGGACGGCGCGCTTGAGGTCTTCACGGCGCACGGCTTCGATGCAGCGAGCGTGAGCGACATCGCCGCCGCCGCGAATGTCTCCAAGAGCACGCTCTATGTCTATTTCCAGGATAAGGAGCATCTCTTCGTCGCCCTGATCGAGCGCGAGCGCGAGGCGCAGAAGCGCGGCCTTTACGAGATCTTGAATAGCGATCTCGATCTCGCCCATGGGCTGGCGGGCTTCGGCGAGGGGCTGGCGCGCATGCTGGTCGGCGATTTCGCCGTCAGCGCCCACCGCATCGTGCTCGGCGTTGCCGAGCGCATGCCCGATCTCGGCAAGGAGTTCTACGAGCGCGGCCCTGGATACGGCACCCAATGCCTGGCGGGTTACCTTGCCCGCCAGGTCGAGAAGGGCGTGCTCGACATCGACGACACCGAGCTCGCGGCCGTGCAGTTCCTCGATCTCTGCCAGTCGACCCTGGTGCGCCCGCGCCTGTTCAACGCCAAGCGCAGCCCCGCCCCCGAGGCCGAGATCAAGCGCGTCGTCGCCTCGGCCGTCACGATGTTCCTCGCCCGCTATGCGCGGAAGCCGGCCAAGACGGGCTCCCGCGCATAGGCGGTGCCCCGTGGCCGCCATGAGCGCGATCATCCCGAAACCGGATACGCAAACATGAAATGCGCCGTCATCCCGGGCGCAGCGGAGCGGAGACCCGGGATCCATGCCGGAACGCTTCAGGAATGGATCCCGGATCGGCGCGGCTTACGCCGCTTGTCCGGGATGACGGCGAGGGTGGACGATCGGCCGGATCCCAACATCATGACAAGCCATCGCCCACCGGGCCCCTGATATCCGACGATCCCGCTTGACCCGGCAGGCTTGCGCGATTTTAAGCGGTTGCAAGCCTAGAGCGTTTTCGAGCGAAGTGGTCACCGGTTCGCGCGAAGAAAACGCACTAAGATAAAGCGCTCCAGCGAAAGACCCCCGATGAGCGATTCCCGCGTTCTGTCAGATGCGTTCATTCCGGAACTGCCGAACCGTTACAACGGCAAGGTCCGCGAGAATTACGATCTGCCCGATGGCCGTCGTATCATCATCGCGACCGACCGCCTGAGCGCCTTCGACCTGATCCTGACCGCCATCCCGTTCAAGGGGCAGGTGCTGACCCAGACGGCGCGCTACTGGTTCGAGGAAACCGCCGATATCTGCCCCAACCATGTGCTTGCCTATCCCGACCCCAATGTCGTGATCGGCACCAGGCTCGATATCCTCCCGGTCGAGATCGTCGTGCGCGGCTATCTCGCCGGCACGACCAGCACCTCGATCCTGACAAAGTACAGGAACGGCGAGCGCGAAATGTACGGCATGCGCCTGCCCGACGGCCTGCGCGACAACGAAAAGCTGCCCGAGGCCATCATCACCCCGACCAGCAAGGCCTTCGACGGCGGCCATGACGAGCCCTTGTCGGGTGCCGAGATTCTGTCGCAGGGATTGTTGAGCCAGGAACAATGGGACACCGTCTCGCGCTATGCGCTGGCGCTGTTCGCGCGCGGCCAGGCCCGCGCCGCCGAGCGCGGCCTGATCCTCGTCGATACGAAATACGAATTCGGCACCGACAAGACCGGCGCCATCATCCTCGCCGACGAGATCCACACCCCCGACAGCAGCCGCTACTGGGTCGCCGACAGCTATGAGAAGAGCCTGGCAGAGGGAACGCGACCGGTCAGCTTCGACAAGGACTTCGTCCGCGCCTGGGTCGCAGCGCGCTGCGATCCTTACAAGGACCCGATCCCGGCGATCCCCGCCGCGCTCGTCGAACAGACCTCGCGCGTCTATATCCAGGCCTATGAAATGATCACGGGCAAGAGCTTCACGCCCGATCTTTCCGGCGCGACGGTGCTGGACCGCATCCGGGCGAACCTCGCGCCCTATTTCACCTGACCGACGGGGCGCTCGACGAGCGCTGACATCCGCCCGCCACCGCCTGGTGTCCTGGCTCGGAGCCACGCCGTCATTGCGAGTGCAACGAAGCAATCCAGGGGACGTCGAGCGAAACCTCCTGGATTGCTTCGTCGCTGACGCTCCTCGCAATGACGATTCAAGCGGTGCGGAAAGCGGCCTAACGCGCCTCCAACCGCTTCGACGGCTCGTACTGGTCCTCGAGCCGGTTCGCATGCCGGTGCAGCAGGCGCCAGCCGCCATCCTCGAATCGGAACACATGGGTGACCCGGTTCGACCATTGCGTCGGCTGCTCCATGCCCGACATTTTGACGCTAAAGGTCTCGATATCGGTCGTGTAGGCGAGATCGGCCCCCACCACGGTGGTGATGTTCCTGTGGCTGACCGTGCCGCCCTTGAAGCGTTCCGCCGCCCAGTCCCAGCGCCGCGAGACCTCGTCCCAACCCTTCTCATATCCGCCCCAGCCATAGAAGCTGGTCGCGTCGTCGCGATGCGAATAGAACGCCTTGATCGGTCCGATATCGCCATTGGCGACATGGGCGAGCGCCGTTCGCAGCGTGCCAAGGGCAGCCTCGAAAGCCTCTTTCGCCGATTGTGATGCGCTGTCCATTCCGCCCTCCTGCAAGCCGCCGAGGCTAGCATGACCGGCAGGGCGTCAGGCAAGGGCGGCGGCAGCAAGCCTGCATCGGCGAATCGTGACGGCCGTCATTCGCAAAACGCTGGGCTTGCATAATCATATATATCCATTAATCTGGATATATGGAATCCGAGACAGCCATCACCGCGCTCGGCGCCTTGGCGCAGACGACCCGCCTCGACAGCTTCCGCCTGCTGGTTCGCCATGAGCCCGCAGGCCTGGCCGCCGGCGAGGTCGCCCGCCTTCTCGAGGTGCCGCAGAACACCATGTCGGCGCATCTGGCGGTGCTGTCGCGCGCAGGGCTCGTCAGGTCGGAAAGGCGCAGCCGCTCGATCGTCTACCGCGCCGATCTCGATGGCTTGCGCGCGCTGACCCTCTTCCTCGTCAAGGATTGCTGCGCCGGAAAACCCGAGCTCTGCGCGCCGTTGATCGCCGAACTGACCCCGTGCTGCTGAGTGGGACCCGCATGAGCACCGACATCGTCATCTACCACAACCCGGCCTGCGGCACCTCGCGCAACACGCTGGCAATGATCCGCAATGCCGAGATCGAGCCGCATGTCGTCGAATATCTGAAGACGCCCCCAGTAAGGGCATTGCTAGTCCAGTTGATCGCTCGCGCCGGCATGGCGCCGCGCGATCTGCTGCGCGAGAAGGGCACGCCCTATGCCGAGCTCGGCCTTGGCGACATGTCTTTGCCCGACGATGCGCTTATCGACGCGATGATGACGCATCCCATTCTGATCAACCGGCCGCTGGTCGTTTCACCGCTCGGCGTCAGGCTCTGCCGGCCCTCGGAAGCCGTTCTGGACCTGCTGCCCGCGCCTCAGCAGGGCGCTTTCGCCAAGGAGGATGGCGAGCACGTCATCGACGAGACCGGAACGAGGATTTCGGCATGACGACCGCACCTGCGCCCGAAAGGCTCTCTGTCCTCGATCGCTACCTGACGCTTTGGATTTTTGCGGCAATGGCGCTCGGCATCGCCCTCGGCACGGTCTTCACCGGCCTGCCCGCCGCGCTCGAGAGCCTCTCGATCGGCACGACCAACGTCCCGATCGCGATCGGCCTGATCCTGATGATGTACCCGCCGCTGGCGCGCGTCCGCTATGAGGAATTACCCGCCATATTCGCCGACAAGCGCGTCTTGGCGCTGTCGCTGGTCCAGAACTGGCTGATCGGCCCCGTCCTGATGTTCGCGCTGGCGGTGATCTTCCTGCGCGATCAGCCGCATTACATGACCGGGTTGATCCTGATCGGACTCGCGCGCTGCATCGCCATGGTGCTGGTCTGGAACCAGCTCGCCAAGGGCGACAACCAATATGTCGCCGGGCTCGTCGCCTTCAACTCGCTCTTCCAGATCCTGTTCTTCAGCGTCTACGCCTGGTTCTTCCTCAGCGTCCTGCCGCCGCTGTTCGGGCTGGAGGGCAGCATCGTCGCGGTCAGCTTCTGGACGATCGCGCAAGCGGTTGCGATCTATCTCGGCATCCCCTTCCTGGCCGGTTACCTGACGCGGCGCATCCTGACCGCGCGCCGCGGCCAGGAATGGTACGAGGACACCTTCCTGCCGCGCATCGGGCCGATCACGCTGGCCGCTCTGCTGTTCACCATCGTCGCGATGTTCAGCCTGAAGGGCGGAGATCTGGTGCGCCTGCCTTTCGATGCGGTGCGGATCGCAATCCCGCTGGCGCTGTATTTCGTGCTGCAGTTCCTGATCAGCTTCGCCATGGGCAAGTGGATCGAGGCCGACTATCCCCGCACCGCGGCCGTCGCCTTCACCGCCTCGGGCAATAATTTCGAGCTGGCGATCGCCGTCGCGATCTCGAGCTTCGGCCTCGCCTCACCGGTCGCTTTTGCTGCCGTGATCGGCCCCCTGGTCGAGGTGCCGGTCCTCGTCCTGCTCGTCCATGTCGCGCTCTGGCTCGGCCGCCGCTGGTTTTCCGGAGCGGAGCTGGCGGGCGCGAGGGCATGAAACGCCTGCGCATCCTGTCCGGCCCGGCGCATCTTCCGGCGCTTGAGCGGCGCTATGCGCGGGAGCGGCCTGCGCTCGGATTGGGCCAAGACGACCCAGCACCGCGCATCCTGTTGCTCTATGGCTCGTTGCGTGAACGCTCCTATTCGCGGCTGTGCGTGGAGGAGGCTGCACGGCTGCTCCAGTTCTTCGGCGCGCAGACGCGTATCTTCGATCCCTCCGACCTGCCCTTGCCCGACCAGAACAAGGGCGACGATCATCCCGCCGTCCATGAGCTGCGCGAACACGCGATCTGGTCGGAGGGTCAGGTCTGGTGCAGCCCCGAGCGGCACGGCCAGATCACCGGCGTTATGAAGGCACAGATCGACCATCTGCCGCTGAACATGGGCGGGATTCGGCCGACGCAAGGGCGCACGCTCGCGGTCATGCAGGTCTCGGCCGGTTCGCAATCCTTCAACAGCGTCAACACGCTGCGCCTGCTCGGCCGCTGGATGCGGATGGTGACGATCCCCAACCAGTCAAGCGTCGCAAAAGCCTTCCAGGAATTCGACGAGACCGGACGCATGAAACCATCGAGCTATTACGACCGCATCGTCGACGTGATGGAGGAGCTGGTCCGCTTCACGGTGCTGCTGCGGCCGCATGCGGGCCAGTTGATCGACCGCTACTCCGAGCGAAAAGCCGCTGGCCTGCCCCTCGATCCGGCGACAGACCTCTCGGCGATTGCGGGGCGGACAGGTCCGTGACCTCGGCAATGGCGCGCGAAGCTATGTCCTGAGCCTGGCCTTGCCAGGCACCGACAGAAGCCGGTTCGAGGTCGTCGCTTCCAGGATGACCATCGTCGAGGTTTCGGCGACGCAGGGGATCGATTGCAGCGCCTCGGTGATGAAGCTCCTGAGCGCTTCGATATCCTTGACCCAGACCCGCAACAGATAATCGACATTGCCGGTCACCAGCAGGCATTCCGTGATCTCCGGCCGTCCCTGGATCGCGGCCAGGAACTGGCTCGCCGCATCCGGGCTTTGCTTGGCGAGCCGCACGCTCACCATCACGCAGATGCCGAAGCCGAGCGCCGCCGGGCTGATCCGCGCCGCATAGCCCTCGATTACGCCGGTTTCTTCGAGCCGCTTGATGCGCCGGCTGCAAGGCGTCGGCGACAGCCCGACCTGCTCGGCAAGCTCCAGATTCGAGATCCGTCCATCGGCCTGGAGCGCGGCCAGGATCTTGCGATCGATCTGGTCCAACTCGATCATGAGGGTTTTTCACTCCACTAGACCAGAATTCGAGCGACTAATGCTCCATCGCGAGGCGATTACGCGAAACATTGCACGGACTCTCTCCGAACACGACCGCTATTGTCTGTCGAGCTGGAGCGTTTTCGAGCGAAGTGGACACCGGTTCCCTCGCGACAAACGCGAAGCGTTTGCGCGGAGAAAACGCGTTAAACCAAAGAGCTGGAGCAGCTGGATATGACGATCTCGAGAAGCCCGGCGGCCGGAAATCGTCCGGGCTGCGCGCAATGGCTCAAGACGAGCAACAATATCTCCCAGCAATTTCTCGCCTTTGGCGGCCGCCCCGATGTGGTGAGCCTCGCCGGCGGCCTGCCCGCGGCGGAGCTCTACCCACTCGCAGCGATCCAATCCGCGACGCAGCGCGCGCTCGAGCGGCACGGGCCGGCGGTTCTGGAATATGGTGCGATCGAGGGCTTTCCCGCCCTGCGCCGGCTGATCGCGGCGCGCATCTCGGCCGAGACAGGCGGGCGCTTCACGCCTGAGAACGTGCTGCTGACCAGCGGCTCGATGCAGGGCCTCGACCTGATCGGCAAGGTGCTGCTCGATCCCGGCGATCTGATCGTCGCGCAATCGCCGACCTATCTCGGCGCGCTCGACGCCTGGCGCCCGCGCGCACCGCTGTATCACAAGCTCGACTGGGATCTGCGGGAACCGGGCTTCGAGGCCGCTCTCTCCCGGGCCAAATTCGTCTATGCCGTGCCGAACTATTCCAACCCGACCGGGGTGCTGGTTTCGCAGGAGCGCCGCGCTGCCCTGCTCGACAAGGTGCTGACTGCCGGCACATGGCTCGTCGAGGACGATCCCTACAGGACGATCCAATTGGACGGGCCGCCCGGCCAGAGCATCCTTGGCCATTATGTCGCGCGGCATTCGCGCACCTATGACGGCCCGGTGATCTATCTCGGCACCGTCTCCAAGAGCCTGGTCCCGGGCCTGCGCGTGGGCTGGATCATCGCCGAACCCAGCATGATCCAGGCGTTGACGCTCGCAAAACAGGCGACCGATCTCAGCAGCAGCATGCTGACCCAGGCGATCACGCTCGAACTGCTCGAACAGGATTTCGACAGCGAGCACGCCAAGACGATCGTCCCGCTCTACCGCGAGCGGCGCGACGCCTTGTGCAATGAGGCGGCCATGCGCCTGAGCGACTGGTTCGAATGGGAGGTGCCGGTCGGCGGCATGTTCGTCTGGATGCGGGCCAGGAACCAGACGATCGACACTGACGAGCTCTATCGCTTCGCGGTCGAGGAGAAGGTCGCCTTCGTTCCGAGCAGCGTCTTCGATTTCACCGGCCAGGATCGCTTCGCGATGCGGGTCAACTTCACCCGGAGCTCACCGGAGGTCATCACCGAGGGCGTGCGGCGCCTGGAGCACGCCATCGCCAATTACGTTTCGTCGCGCGACCAGCTTCAGCGCCGGGGCGGGCCGGAAGCCTCGATGCGTGATGAACGCATCGAGGCCTGAGCCTGGGGGACGCCTAGAGCAGGATGCGAAAAAGTGGGAACCGGTTTTTCGCATTGATCCTGCTCTAACTCCTTGATGAGAGACGGATTCAGATTTCAGACGGGATCACGAAGTGACCCCGTCTGAAATCATCCGGCTCTCGGCGCCCTGCAGCTCCCCGTTACTTCAGGCCCTTGAGGCTATTGATGATGCTGGAGAGGTCCTTGAGATTCTCGGTCTCGCCTTCGGGCGAAGCCCAATAGGTCAGGACGAGGCCCTTGCTATCGGTCACTTGCAGCAGGGTCAGGCTGACATGGGTCGGGCCGTCCTCGTCCTTGCCGTTCCATTTGACCTGGACACCTTCGAGGCCGTTGATCGAGAAAGGCTCTGCTCCTGGCTCGCCTGGTCGATGACGACATCCTTGCTCTTCAGCCATTTGACCGCGTCGGCGATCGCCTGCGCTGCATCCTTGAGCTCGGTGACCTCGACGGAGACATAGACGGTCTCATCATCCGAGGTCGACTGGACGCCCTTGTCGATCTCGCTCGACTCCCAATCATCGGGCAGCGTGATCACCGCGACCGGATTGGGGTCGGGGATCGAATAGGTCTTGGCTTCCGCGAATAGCGGAGATGCAATGAGGCAAGCGGCCGTCAGAATGGTGCGGATGAAAGCAGATGGCATCGAGACTGTCCTTGAGAGTGGGTGCCCGCTTTTCACGCCGGCCCCACATATTACAGGACCGTACGTCATCTGCCTAACCCCGCGTCTCGCTGCGAAAACGCGCACCCCAGGGCGAGCAGGATGCCGGAAACGCTCCTGTCTCAGGCGCTCAGCAGCCGCGCCTTGATGCGCTCGCGATGCGCGGTGTAGAGGCCCGACCCCGCGATGATCACCGCCCCGACCAGCGTCCAGATGTCGGGCAGAACGGCGAACAGGAAAAAGCCGAAGATCGCGGCCCAGAGCAATTGCATATAGGAGAACGGCGCCAGCAGCGAAGCGTCGGCATGGCGGAAGGCCTGCACCACCAGCCAGTGGCCGACCGTCGAGGAAGCGCCGATGAAGACGCCGAGCCAGACCATCTCCGCCGTCAAGGGCTGCCAGGCGAAGGGCATCACCACGCTGACGATCGCAAAGCCGATCATCGCCGAATAGGCCAAGGTCGTCAGCGGGCTCTCGGTCCTGCTCATCATGCGGGTCACGATCAGCGCGAAGGCCCAGGTCGAGGCCGAGACGACCGGCAGCAGCGAGGCAAGCTGGAAGCCGGTCCCGCCCGGCCGCACCACGATCAGCACGCCGAGCAGCCCGACCAGCGTCGCGGTCCAGCGCCGCCAGCCGATGGTTTCGCCCAGGATCGGGATCGACAAGGCCGTGACGAACAAGGGCGCGATGAAGCTCGTCGCCGTGGCGTCGGCGATCGGCAGATATTTGAGCCCGATCACAAACAGGATCGAGGAGCCTGTGACTCCAAGGCCGCGCAGGAATTGCAGCATCGGCTTGCGCGTCCGCAAGCGCTCCAGGCCGCCGCTGCGCGCCACGATGGCGAGCATGATCACGGTGAAGACACCGTAGCGCAGCCAGGTGATCTGCAGGGGCGGCACCGTTGTGGTGAGCAGCTTCGAGACCACGTCCGACGCCGTCAGGAAGAAGGTCGACAGCAGGATCAGCCCGATGCCGCGAAAGGCATTGTCGCGGCGCGGCGGCAACGCCGCCGTCACAGGCGGCAAAGGTGTCGGTTCTGGGTGGGGAGCGTTTGGCAAATCATCGACGCGCAGGATTGAAAAGCGACGCTAATCGATTTGATCGGCCGCGCGTTGCGCAAAGATCGAACGGCGACCATGCATGGCCGCGCCCGGCGATCCCAGGAACCGTTCGAGATTTCCGACAGCCCTCATCCTGAGGAGCCATTCCTATAGGAATGGCGTCTCGAAGGATGTTCTTAGAGGCTCCTGAACCATCTGGAGCATCCTTCGAGACGCTGCTTCGCGGCTCCTCAGGATGAGGCTCAAGTCTCAAACGGCACCTCATGAAAAAGGCGGGCTTGCGGCCCGCCTCGATCAGCAGATGATCGCGCCTCGCTTCACGCCGCCTGCTTGCGTGGCTGGATCAGCTTGCGGTTGATCAGCACCTCGGCGATCTGCACCGCGTTCAGCGCCGCGCCCTTGCGCAGATTGTCGGAGACGCACCAGAAGGCGAGGCCGTTCTCGACCGTGTTGTCCTCGCGGATGCGCGAGATATAGGTCGCGTCCTCACCGGCCGCCTCATGCGGGGTGATGTAGCCGCCGGGCTCGTGCTTATCGATGACGAGGATGCCGGGAGCGGTGCGCAGCACCTCACGCGCCTCATCGGCCGTGATCGGCTTCTCGCACTCGATGTTGACGCTCTCGGAATGGCTGATGAAGACCGGCACGCGCACGCAGGTCGCGGTCAGCTTGATCTTCGGATCGAGGATCTTCTTGGTCTCCGCCATCATCTTCCACTCTTCCTTGGTGAAGCCGTCTTCCATGAAGACGTCGATCTGCGGGATGAGGTTGAAGGCGATGCGCTTGGGGAACTTCTTCGTGGTCATCTCGCCCGCGGCGAAGATCGAGCGCGTCTGGTTGAAGAGCTCGTCCATCGCCTCCTTGCCGGCGCCGGAGACTGACTGATAGGTCGAGACGACGACGCGCTTGATCCCATACTTGTCGTGCAGCGGCTTCAGGGCGACGACGAGCTGGGCGGTCGAGCAGTTCGGATTGGCGATGATGTTCATCTTGGTGAAGCCTGCCGCAGCCGCCGCGTTCACCTCCGGCACGATCAGCGGCACGTCGGGATGCATGCGCCAGGCCGAGGAGTTGTCGATGACGACGCAGCCCTGCGCGCCAATCTTGGGCGACCATTCCTTGGAGACCTCGCCGCCGGCCGACATCAGGCAGATATCGGTGTCGGAAAAGTCGTAATGCTCCAGCGCCTTCACCTTCAGGACCTTGTCGCCGAAGGAGACCTCGGTGCCGATAGACCGGGAAGAGGCGAGCGCTACGACCTCGCTAACCGGGAAAGCCCGCTCGGCCAGGATATCGAGCATCTCATGGCCCACATTACCCGTGGCGCCGACAATCGCGACCTTGAAGCTCATTGTGATGGTCCTTTTGGATGAAACCGGTTTGGTCTCCCCCGGGATGCCGGCCCGCTCGATGATGTGAGGCAGGTTCAGCGATTATCCCCGCCGGGGGGGAGAACCCGGAACCGAGGCGAAGGTCAGCGCGACGTAACCGTTTTACCGGTCGTCGTTTTGGTCGTGCGTTTCGTCGTCTGACGGACGTTCACAGGGCCAATCCCAAAGGGCTGAAGGCTTCGCGTCGGCGCAAGGCGGGTTTCCCCACGCGCCTTGCGCTCAGTCAAAACACCCAAGGCGGCCAAAAGTCAACGTCCCCCGCTGTTAACCCTGCTCCTTGACCTCGGATTTACGCTGTTCGCCGATTGCCCGCTGGCGGTAACTCGGCGCTGACTTCCACCCGGCCAGTCTCCGCGCGGGTGAAGACGAGCCGCGCACACGACGCGGCCACTAACCACCAGGGTGAGTTTCGGTCGTGTCGCGTCATCTCGCATCGCTCTTGCTCGGCAGGCTCCGCTCGCATTGGCCAGCGATCGCTGCCGCCGCCAAGGCCACCGGTCGGGTCGCCTCCGCCGCGGTCGATCGCAGCAGGCCTCGCCTTGTGCGCTTCGATCTTGCGCGCTTCGACGGGGTCGCCGCGCTGATCCGCTGCGCCGACGCGATCGAAACCGGCTTTGCCATGCTGCTGCGCGGCGCCCTTGCCATTTTCGGCCGTCGCGGCCTGGGTCTAACGGGCGGACTGGTCTGGCGCGGGCTTGCCGCCCTGACCGGCATCGGCCTGACGGCAAGCCTCATCACCGCCTTGTCGGCCGCCAGTGACAGCGAGCCGCGCCTCGCCAGCCTGACGATTCCCGCCGCCAGCGAGAGCCGCCCGGTCCGCGACGTGCTCCTCGAGCCGCGCCAGCAGGCGCTCACTGGCGACAACTGGCTCAAGATCGCCCGGCCGATCGCGATGTTCGGCCTGGAATCGCCCGAGCTCGACCGCCAGCAGCCGGCTTATGAGGCGATGCGCAGCCAGGACGGCGCCCGCCGCCAGGACACGCTGAGCTTCGGCGCTTTTGATGCCGACAAGCCGCATCTGCGATTGCGCCTGCTCGTCACCCATAACAACGAGCCGCGGCCCCAGCCCTTCGTCATCGCTTTGGTGCGCGAGGCCTCCGAGCGCGGCATGTCGATCCAGCGCAGCGGCGTTCCGAGCTCGATCGAGACCCGCTTCGGCACGGTCGAGACCGCCGATACGACGCTGAGCGACGGCGACGCCAGCCGCCCCTGCATCGCCTTCCGCAAGAGTCCCGGTGACATGAAGAGCGCGGGCGACTTGCCGCTCGGCTTCAGCGGCTGGTGGTGCGGCGCGCCCGGCCGACCGGCCGACCGCCAGCAGCTCGTTTGCCTGATCGACCGGATCGACCTGCTCGCCGCCGGCGAGGACAAGGCCCTGCGCTCGGCCTTCTCCCGCACCGAGCTCGCCCGCCAGGCGGCCTGCGCGCCGCCGCGCCTCTCGGCCACCGGCCGCAAAGCCTCCTGGCTCGACGCCGACGGCTCCGCCCCCGCGCTGAAGACGGCAGCAAGGCGCTGACGATCGCCTTCTAAAACGCGTGAAGCCCTCATCCTGAGGAGCGGGCGAAGTCCGCGTCGCCAGGGATGTTCCAGCGCGCTCTGAAGCGGCCTTCGAGACGCCGCCGCGCTGCTCGTCGAGCCGGGGGCTCTGTTTCCCAAACTGGCGCTTGAAATAGCTGGAGACGCAAAATCTCACTTTCGCGTGCGTTACCTCTGGCGAAGGCGAACAAAACCGTTAACTACGAGGGAGTATCGTCACGTCATCCCGCATCGTGACCGATGCCCCGCTGCCCGTCGCCTCAGGAGACCTTTCGTCATGCGTTCCTTCCAGCGTTTCGCCGCCGGCTTCGGCCTCTCGCTCGTGGCGCTGACCGTCGCGACGACGATCGCCGAGGCGCAGAATCGCCGCGGCCCGCTGCGCATCACCGTGCAGAAGCGCAGTTATTTCGACCTCGGCAACGTCGTGCCGGTCGGCTCGATGAACAATTACGCCAGCCAGCATTTCGCCGCCACGCCGGTCTATGCCAGCACCGGTGAATTCTACGGCGAGGGCACCTTGCCGGGCCGCATCGGCTCCGGCGTCAACCCGTTCGCCAACAGCTTCTCGACCCCGCGTTTCTGAGCGCGATCGTCATGATCGGGCTTGACCCGACCATCTCGAAAACCAGCATCTTGTTGTCATGAGATTCTCGGGTCGGCGCCATGCGCCGCCCGAGAATGACGTCTGATGCTTACGGCAGCGCCTTCAGATAGCGCACCGGCCGGCCCGGAGCCGCCGCTTGCGCCGCATGCACGATCGCATTCGCATCGATGCCGAAATGGCGGTAGAGGTCGGCGACCGTGCCGGTCTGGCCGAAATGCTCGACGCCCAGCGCCTTCTGCTTGTGGCCATGCACGCTGCCGAGCCAGGCTAGCGTCGCCGGATGCCCGTCCAGCACCGAGACGATGCCGCAATCGCGGGACAGCTCCCCGAGCAAACGCTCGATATGGCTCGTCGCCTGCTGGTTGCCGCGCTGGCGCGCCCGCTCCGCCGCCTGCCAGCCGGCATTGAGCCGATCGGCCGAGGTGATCGCGAGCAGGCCGACATCGCGCCGGTCCTCACCGAGCAGCCCGACGGCCTCGATCGCCTCCGCTGCGACAGCGCCGGTATAGGCGACCACCACCGAGGCATTGGGCCCGGGCTTACGCAGCCAATAGGCGCCGTCGATGATTGCGTGCTCGAGCTCCGGCGTCATCGCTCGCTTCGGCTGCTCGAGCTGCAGCGTCGAGAGCCTCAAATAGACCGAGCCGCCGGTCTCGTCGCGCAGCCAGGTCCGCTCATTGGGGTCACCCTCACCATCCCTCTGCAGATAGTCGAAGGACCAGCGCATCATCACCGAAAGCTCGTCGACGAAAGCCGGCTCGAAGGCGCAAAGCCCATCCTGGCTCATCCCGATCAGGGGCGTGGCGATCGACTGATGCGCACCGCCCTCGGGCGCGAGCGTGACGCCAGACGGCGTCGCCACCACCATGAAGCGGGCATCCTGGTAGCAGGCATAGTTCAACGCATCGAGGCCGCGCGAGATGAACGGGTCGTAGAGCGTGCCGATCGGGATCAGGCGCTCGCCGAAGATCGAATGCGACAGGCCCAGCGCCGAGAGGTTGATGAACAGGTTCATCTCGGCGATGCCCAGCTCGATATGCTGGCCCTTGGGCGAGAACTCCCATTTCTGCATCGAGGGGATGCGCTCATCCTTGAAGGTGTCGGCCATCTCCGCCCTGGCGAACAGGCCGCGCCGGTTGACCCAGGGCCCGAGATTGGTCGAAACGGTGACGTCGGGCGCGGTCGTGACGATGCGGTCAGCCAATGGCCCGCCGCGCTTGGCGAGGTCGTCCAGGATCTTGCCGAAGCCCATCTGGGTGGACATCACCGCCTGGATGCCGGCCTCCAGCGTCTCGGGCACCGGCAATTTCGGCGCACTCTTGCGGCGCCGGCCCTCCGAGAAGAAGGGCACCTTGTCGAGGAAGGCGCGAAGCTCGTTCTCGGGCAGGTTCAGCCCCTCGAACAGATCCCATTCATGACCGGGCCGGACCGCATTTGCGGTCTTGAAGCCCTCCATCTGGTCCTTGGTCATCAGCCCGGCATGGTTGTCCTTGTGCCCGGCGAGCGGCAACCCGAAACCCTTGACGGTATAGGCCAGGAAACAGACCGGCCGGTCATGGTCGATCGCCTCGAAGGCTTCGAGGATCGAGGGCAGGTCATGGCCGCCGAGATTGCACATCAGCCTGGACAATTCGGCGTCGGAGCGGCTCTCGATCAGCTTGGTGACCGGCCCCTGATCACCGAGATCGTCCATCAGTCGCTTGCGCCAGGCCGCCCCGCCCTGGAAGGTCAGGGCGGAATAGAGCTGGTTCGGGCAGGA
The DNA here is from genome assembly GCF_900113835.1 of Allobosea sp. OK403. Taxonomy (GTDB): domain Bacteria; phylum Pseudomonadota; class Alphaproteobacteria; order Rhizobiales; family Beijerinckiaceae; genus Allobosea. Next base: position 321,227 of record NZ_FOQV01000004.1, read on the forward strand.
ATCGATCCAGGCCTTCAGCCGCTCGCCGCCCTTCTCCTTGAAGGCCGCCTGCTGCAGCGAGCCGTATTTCAGCGTGACGACGTCCCAGCCGAAATTCTTGAACATCTGCTCGAAGCGGTCATAGAGCCCTTCGCGGATGACCGCGTCGAGCGACTGGCGGTTATAGTCGATCACCCACCAGGTGTTGCGCAGGCCGTGCTTCCAGCCCTCCATCAGGGCCTCGAAGATGTTGCCTTCATCGAGCTCGGCATCGCCGATCAGCGCGACCATGCGGCCGTCCTGGCGCTTCTCGCCCCAGCCATGCGCCTTGACGTAGTCCTGCACCAGCGAGGAAAACAGCGTCTGCGCGACGCCCAGACCGACCGAGCCGGTCGAGAAATCGACATCGTCGATATCCTTGGTGCGCGAGGGATAGCTCTGCGCGCCCTTGTAGCCACGGAAATTCTCCAGCTTCTCGCGCGTCTGCAGCCCCATCAGATAATTGATGGCGTGGAAGATCGGTGAGGCATGCGGCTTCACCGCGACCCGGTCCTGCGGCCTGAGCACGCCGAGATAAAGCGCTGTCATGATCGTCGCGAGCGAGGCCGAGGAGGCCTGATGCCCGCCGACCTTCATGCCGTCCTCGCTGGCGCGGAGGTGATTGGCGTTATGGATCGTCCAGGAGGCGAGCCAGAGGATCTTCTTTTCCAGCTCGGCAAGAACGGGCAGGCGCGGATCGGACATGCATGTGCCTCCAAAAGAGGCCGTGATCATGCATGGTTTCCGCAGCGTTGGCAGCTAAAGACATGAGCTGCGGCTTCCCCAATTGGCGGTTTCCGCTAATCCTGGGCCTGAAAGCGAGAGACCATGCCAGAGCACAGACTAGACGACATCGACCGCCGCATCGTCCAGGCGCTCCAGGCCGACGGGCGCATGAGCATTCAGGATCTCGCCGGCAAGGTCGGGCTCTCGCCAAGCCCCTGCGCGCGGCGGGTCCGGATGCTGGAGGAGGCCGGCGTGATCAAGGGCTATGTCGCCGTCGTCGACCAGGACAAGCTCGGCCTGCCGGTCTCGGTCTTCGCTTCGATCAAGCTCGAGCGCCAGCGCGAGGAGGAGCTCGACCGCTTCGCCGCCACCGTCGCCCGTTGGCCCGAGGTCGCCGATTGCTATCTGATGACCGGCCCGCGCGACTACCTGCTGCGCATCATCGTCAGCGACCTCGCCGCCTATGAGCGCTTCCTCAAGGACAAGCTGACCCGGCTCGACAATGTCGCCTCGATCGAATCGAGCTTCGCGCTCGGGCAAGTGAAGCGCTCCTTCTCGGTCCCGGTGGAATTGGGCAAAGGCGCCTGAGACGGGAGCGGCTATCGGCAATGAAGTGATGCAGAGACAGCATAGCGACGCAATTATATGACGGCAGTCATGCGTCTGACGCATTGATTGCAAATCGGCTTTCCGCTATGGCCGCCAGCTTCGCAAGCTCGATCATCGAAAGCTGTCCCGTGTCGTCCCCCCTTGCCGCTCCTGCCGCCAATTCGCCGGCCCGCATTCTCTTCGCCAGCCTTATCGGCACGACGATCGAGTTCTTCGACTTCTATATCTACGCCACCGCCGCCGTGCTGGTGTTCCCGAAGCTGTTCTTCCCCGGGGGGGACGCGACCTCGGCGATGCTGCAATCGCTGGCCACCTTCGCGATCGCCTTCTTCGCGCGGCCGATCGGCGCGGCGATCTTCGGGCATTTCGGCGACAGGATCGGGCGCAAGGCCACGCTGGTCGCTGCCCTGATGACGATGGGCCTCTCGACGGTCTTGATCGGCTTGCTGCCGACCTACACCAGCGTCGGCGTCCTGGCTCCGCTGCTGCTGGCGCTGTGCCGTCTCGGCCAGGGCCTCGGGCTCGGCGGCGAATGGGGCGGAGCCGTGCTGCTCGCCACCGAGAACGCCCCTCCCGGCAAGCAGGCCTGGTACGGCATGTTCCCGCAGCTCGGCGCGCCGATCGGCTTCATCTGCGCCACCGGCAGCTTCCTTTTGCTGACCGACCTGCTCAGCGACGCGCAGTTCTATGCTTTCGGCTGGCGCATTCCTTTCCTCGCCAGTGCGCTTCTGGTCTTCGTCGGGCTCTATGTCCGGCTGCGCCTGACCGAGACGCCCGAGTTCCAGAAGGCGATCGACAAGCATGAGCGCGTCCGCATGCCGATCGTCGCCGTGGTGTCGCAGCACAAGGCCCATCTCCTGCTCGGCACCATCGCGGCCCTGGCGACCTTCGTGCTGTTCTACCTGATGACGGTATTCTCGCTGAGCTGGGGCACTACGGCGCTGGGCTATGCGCGCGGGCAGTTCCTGCCGGTGCAGATGGTCGGCGTCGTCTTCTTCGGGCTGGCGATCCCGCTCTCGGCCCTGCTCGCCGACCGCTTCGGCAATCGCCGGGTGCTGTTCTGGACCACGCTGGCGATCGCCGCTTACGGCTTCCTGTTCACGCCGCTGTTCATTCCCGGCAACCTCACCGCGATCACGCTGTTCTTCGTGCTCGGCTTCGGCTTGATGGGCTTCACCTATGGCCCGCTCGGCACCGCGCTGGCGGAGCTCTTTCCCACCGCCGTGCGCTATACCGGCGCCTCGCTGACCTTCAATCTCGGCGGCATCGTCGGCGCGTCGCTGGCTCCCTATATCGCGACCTGGCTCGCCAGCAATTACGGGCTGTCGGCCGTCGGCTGGTATCTCACGCTCGGCGCGCTGCTCACCGCCGCCGCGCTGGCGGCGATCGGCGCCGTGGTGCGCGCCCGCCTGCCGGTGGCGGCAAAGATGGCCTGACGACTACAGCCTTATACTCAGAGCCACTGCGTCATCCCGGGCGCCCGAAGGGCGTCCCGGGATCCATCGGAGGGCTCCGGAACTCTACGATGGATCCCGGATCTGCGCGGCTTCGCCGCTTGTCTAGGATGACGGCGTGGTTCCGAGCCAGGACAGCAACTTTACCGTCGCTCGAAATCCCTGTGCACGTCATGCGCCACGATTCCGGCGCCGTCGGGCGGGATCGTCAGCCAGTCCTTGCGGGTCAGCGTCTGCTTGGTGTCCTCATAGCCTGACTTCCAGTGTTCCTGCATCGAGGTGCGCGAGAACTCGTAATCCTTGGCGTGGCCCTCATAGGATTTCTGCTGGTAGATCAGTTGCAGGATGGTGTGCTCGGGCATCAGCGCGAGCTCGTCGCGCAGCGTCCGCTCCTCATCGCTCAGGCTGTCATCAGGCACTTTCGAGAGTGCCTGATGCGTCTTCTTCTTCCAGTTCTGGATCAGCGCGAACAGGTCGGTCGTCAGGCGCGTGCGCGAGGAATAGGTGATGTCCTTCTGCCGGCCCATCACGTCCTGCATCGTTCGCGGCAACGCGCCGCGCGCCGAAAACAGATCAACCTGGAAGATCAGCGAGTTCAGCGTGTCGTCCTGGGCCAGAAGATGCTGCAGCGGCGTATTGGAGACGAGGCCGCCATCCCAGTATTGCTCGGTGCCGATCTGCACGGTCGGAAAGGCCGGTGGCAGCGCCCCCGACGCCATCACATGCTCGGGCCCGATCGCCTCCTGCGCGTTGTCGAAATAGACGAAATTGCCCGAGGCCGCATTGACCGCCCCGACCGAGAACCTGACCGCCTTGCGGTTGATCAATTCGAAATCGACCAGCTCCAGCAGAGTCTCGCGCAGGGGCTTGGTGTCGTAGAAGCTGGTCGCGTCACTCGCGCCGGCTGCCGCGAAGAGCGGGCTTGTCGCGCGTGGCTCGAAGAAGCCGGGCTGGCCCAGCATGGTCGTGAAGAAGGACGAGGTCGCGTTGCGCGCCTGGCGGTAGATGTCGCCCTCCGGCGTGAACCACCAGACCTTGCGATCGGTGATGCGGTCCCAGAAGGCCCTGAGCCGCTCCAGCCGGCGCTCGCGTGGATTGCCGGCGATCAAGGCAGAATTGATTGCACCGATCGAGACGCCCGAGACCCAGTCCGGCTCGATATCGGCCTCGTGCAGTGCCTGATAGACCCCGGCCTGATAGGCGCCGAGCGCCCCGCCGCCCTGGAGCACGAGCGCGACGCGGTCGCAGCGCTCGGGCCGCCAGCCGAGATAGCGGCTTTCCGAGAGGGAGACGGAAGGAGGAGCGTTCATGGCGCGGATGTCCTCAGGCTGATCGCACTGCAACAATGATAATGCCGATGTCGCCAGAGCAGGATGCGAAAAAATAGGCACCGTTTTTTCGCAATCGATCCTGCTCTCACTCTTAGATGAGAGCCGGATGATTTTAGATGGGATCACTTCGTGAGCCCATCTAAAATCATCCGGCTTTAGGAGACAGCGATATCAAGTGACAGCGATATGACGCCAAAACACGGTCATCATCCCGCAAGGCGCTGTCATCGTCCCGTCAGGCAAGCTTCATCGCCGCGTCAGCTTCCCCCGTCACGCCTCAGGCACGGATTTTGCGGCGCAGCAAGCACCGGCGAACCGGTCCGGATTTTAGAGGGAGAGAGCAGCATGCTGAAGGGCAAGACCGCCGTCGTCACCGGCTCGACCTCCGGAATCGGCCTCGCCATCGCCCGCGCCTACGCGGCCGAAGGCGCCAACATCGTCATCAACGGTTTCGGCGCGCCCGACGACATCGAGAAGGAACGCGCCGGCATCGAGGCCGATTTCGGCGTCGTGGCGCGCTATTCCCCCGCCGACATGTCGCATGGCGGCGCCATCGCCGCGATGATCACCGATGCCGAAAGCGAGTTCGGCGCGGTCGACATCCTGGTCAATAATGCCGGCATCCAGTTCGTCTCGCCGATCGAGGACTTCCCCGTCGAGAAGTGGGACGCGATCATCGCGATCAACCTCTCGGCCGCATTCCACGCCATCCGCGCCGCGCTTCCGGGCATGAAGGCGCGTAAATGGGGCCGCATCATCAACACGGCCTCGGCCCATGCGCTCGTTGCCTCGCCGTTCAAATCCGCCTATGTCGCTGCCAAGCACGGCATCGCCGGTCTGACCAAGACGGTCGCGCTCGAGGCCGCGACCTTCGGCGTCACGGCGAACGCGATCTGCCCCGGCTATGTCTGGACGCCGCTGGTCGAGAAGCAGATACCTGAGACCATGGCGGCGCGCGGTCTCACCAAGGAACAGGTCATCAACGACGTCTTGCTGCACGCCCAGCCGACCAAGCAATTCGTCACCAGCGAGGAGGTTGCGGCGCTTGCCGTCTTCCTCGCCTCGGACGCCGCGAAATCGATCACCGGCGTCATCCTACCGATCGATGGCGGCTGGACCGCCGAATAGGCTCGAGCCTTGCACGAAAAAGCGGGTACTGGTTTTTCGCGCAAGGCTCTCAACTTTTAGAAGCGACCTGATCCAAGGGGCGACATCGTCATGAATCGCAAGGACATCCTCGATCTGCCATCGATGCCGCTGGCCGGGCCGAGCTACCCGGCCGGGCCCTACCGCTTCGTCGACCGCGAATACATGGTCATCAGCTACGAGACCGACCCCGAAGCGATCCGCCATCAATTGCCTGAGCCCTTGATGCCGTTGGCGACGCCGATCGTCAGCTATGAATGGATCAAGATGCCCGATTCCTCCGGTTTCGGCAGCTACACCGAGAGCGGTATCGTCATCCCCTGCAAATTCGGCGAGGAGGAGGTCTCCTTCGTCTCGCAGATGTATCTCGACGACGAACCGCCGATCGCGGCCGGCCGCGAGATCTGGGGCTTTCCCAAGAAATACGCCCATCCCAGGCTGGAAGTGGTCAAGGACACGCTCACCGGCACGCTCGAATATGCCGGCCAGCAGGTCGCCATGGGCACGATGGGCTACAAGCATGAGAGCCTGGCCGGCAACGGCGTCAAGACCACGGCGATGCTGACCAAGACGCAGGTCAACCTCAAGATCATCCCCGGCGTCGATGGCGAACCCGAGATCTGCCAGCTCGTGGCGCTGAACCTCACCGACATCACGGTGAAGGGCTCCTGGATCGGCCCCGGCCGTCTCCATCTGATCCCGCATGTCAACGCGCCGGTCGCCGATCTGCCGGTGCGAAAAGTCATCGGCGCGCACCATTTCATCGCCGACCTTACCTTGCCCTTCGGCCGGAAGATCCATGATTACATGAAGGGATGAGTGGGCAGATCTAGCCACTTATCCCGGCAGGAACGCGACCCGCCCGTCCGTGCCTTGCACGGTCTCGATCGCGACCCCGTAGAGTTCAGCCAACCGCTCCGGCGTCAGCATCGCGGCGGCTGCGCCCGTCGCGATCGCCTCCCCCTCGCGCAGCAGCATCACCCGGTCGGCATGGGCCAGCGCCTGGTTGGGATCATGCGTCGTGAAGAGCACGCCGAGTCCCTCAGCCGCGAGCTGCCTGATCTGGCTCATCACCTTGCCCTGATTGCCGAAATCCAGGCTCGCCGTCGGCTCGTCCAGGATGACATAGGCCGGCTCCTGCGCCAGCGCGCGGGCGATCAGCACGAGCTGGCGTTCGCCGCCCGAGATCTGGGTATAGGGGCGCTGCGCCAGCTTCGCGATACCGAGCCGCTCCAGCATGGCTCGCGCCACCTCGCGGTCATGGCTGGACGGCGCGGCAAGCAGCCCGCCATGCGCGGTGCGCCCCATCAGCACCACCAAGAACACCGTGAAGGCAAAGGTGCCGGCATGGGCCTGGGGCACATAGCCCAGCGCCCGCGCCCGCTGATTGACCGAAAGCGCCGCCAGCGGCCGGCCGTCGAGTGTCAGCGTTCCGCCATGGGGCGGCAGCAGGCCGAGCAGGGTCTTGAGCAGCGTCGTCTTGCCGCCGCCATTGGGGCCGAGCAGCGCCAGGACCTCGCCTGCCTTCAGATCGAGGCCGATATCGCGGCCGATCCGGCGCTCAGGGTAGCCATAGGCGAGGTCGGCCGCGCTCAGGCTCACGACCAGCCTCCGCGCGCCGAAGCCAGCAGCCAGATGAAGAAGGGCGTGCCGATCACGGCGGTGAGGATGCCGAGCGGCGTCTCGACCGGGGCTGCGGTGCGCGCCAGCGTGTCTATGATCAGGAGATAGCCGGCACCGAGGAGCGCCGCCGTCGGCAGGAGCTTGCCGAAATCAGGGCCGACCAGGAAGCGCGCCAGATGCGGCACGACGAGCCCGACCCAGCCGATGATGCCGGCCGCCGCGACGCTTGCCGCCGTCACCAGCGTTGCCGCCGCTACGATCGCGATGCGCAAGGGGCCGGTATCGAGCCCGAGCGCGCGCGCCTCCTCCTCCGGCAGCGACATCACGTTCATCCGCCAGCGCAGGGCGACGAGCACGGCCGTGCCCAGCAACACCGGGCCGAGCAGCGGAACGAGGTCCGGCCTGGCCGTGCCGGCGAGGCTGCCGAGCAGCCAGAAGGTCATGGCGGGCAGTTGGTTGTATGGATCGGCCCAGTATTTCACCAATCCGATGCCGGCCCCCAGGAGCGAGCCGACGACGACGCCGGTCAGCACCAGAGCCAGCACTGGATCGCCGCGCCGGATCGTCGAGCCGATCGCATAGACAGCGCCGACCGCGACCAGCCCGCCCGTGAAGGCCGCAAGCTGGATCGCGAACAGACCCAGCGAAAAATAGATCCCGACGACCGCCCCCAACGCTGCACCGGAGGACGCGCCCAGGATATCGGGCGAGACCAGCGGATTGCGGAACAGCCCCTGGAAGGCCGTGCCCGCGACCGCCAGCGCCGCCCCGCAGAGCACGGCCGCCACCACGCGCGGCCCGCGAATATTCCAGATCACGGCCTCGATCTGCGGCGACAGGCCCGAGGGCTGGCCGGTCAAGCCCGCCCAGACGAGACGCGCCAGCTCGGCGGGCCCGACAGGGAAGCGCCCGAGCCCGAAAGCGAGCAGCACCGCAACGCCGAGCAGGCCAAGCGCGATGGCGTTTCCGCGAAGGGAGGATGGCGGCATGGCGTCAGGACGGATCCAGTGGGCGGGGAAACACGACCTTACCCCCGTCCCGACAGGATCAGGTCGAGCTGCGCCTCGCTCGGCGTGACCTGATAGAACAGCGTGTGGAAGTCGCGCGCGATGACGCGGATATCCTCGGGGAACTGGGCCGGGTAGAGCAGCTTCGCCAGCCACCACAGGCCGACCATGCGGTTGACCGAGGGCGGGAAATCGACCCAGCCGAAGGGCAATTTCGGCGAGAGATGCACCCGCCCCGCCTTCACCGCCCGGATGCTCGCCCAGCCCGGATCCGTATGCACGCTCACGGCAAAGCCGGGATCGATGGTGACGATCACCTCCGGATCCCAGGCCATGACCTGTTCGAGCGAGACTTGCGCCAGGCCCGAGACTTGCGCCAAGCCATTGCCGGGCTGCTCGGCGGCGACATTGCGCGCGCCCACAAAGCTCAGCGTCTCCACATTGATCGAACCGCCCAGCCCGGTCTCGAGCCCGCGCGGCCCGCGCGCGTAATAGACGGAAGGGCGCTGTTCGGCGGGAATCGTCGCGACGCGGCCCCTGATCACCGTCATGGCGGTCTCGCACCAGCGCGCCAGCGTCTCGGCCCGCTCCATGCGCCCGGTGAGTTGGCCGAGGATGCGGTAGCTCGCAGGGGTAGCCTCGAAGCGCCCGTCGAGCAGCGCATAGGGAATGCCGGTCTGGCCCTGCACACGCTCGGCGAGTTCGACATAGCTGCGCCCGGTCGAGCCGGCATCGACAATGAGGTCGGGCTTCAGCGTCAGCACCGCCTCCAGATTGGCGCTATTGCCACGTCCGGTGATGCGGCCGATCTGCGGCTTGTTGCCGATATCCGGCAGCAGAAAGGGCAGCTCCTCCGGCCCGTTGGCGCGCGGCCAGCCCAGCAACAGGTCCGGCGCCAGCGTATAGAGCTGGATCGCGGCCGGCGGCCCGGCGGGGAAGACGCGCTCGACCCTGGCCGGAATCGCGATCTCGCGGCCGGCCCCGTCGCGGATGGCGGCCGCCCAGGCCCCCCGCGGAATCGCGAGCGTGGCAAGCCCGGCCAGAACCAGGCGGCGGTCAGGATGCGGCATGGCGATGCTCCTGCGCTGGCGACTGGGCGCAGCGGTTCGGCTTCACATCGAGCAGGGGCGTACCGTCGAGGCAGTCGAGCCCGCGTACGATCAACGTACCGTCCTCGACACGCAGCAGCCGCACCCGCGACAGCGCGATCGGATTGGGCCGCACCGGCGAGCGCAGGGCGAAGGTGCCGAGCGGCTCCGCCCCGCGCGGTGTCTGGGTCACGAGGTCGCGCCGCGCCTCATGCATCCAATAGAGCAGGTCGAGATGAGCGAAGGCCGCGATCCCCATCAAGGCCGCATGCCAGGGCGCGTCGATCTCGACGCGGCATTCCGGACCGTTCTCGCTGTCGCCCTGGCGCGGGCACTGGTCGCGCGTCGCGAAAGGCGTGCGAATCCGGCCGATGAAGACGAGATGCGCATCCTGCCTCTCGGGCAGGGGCGCGGATGTCTCGCCCGGTCGCGTCGCCTGCCAATCCATCCGCGCTTGCTCCGTTCAGTTCGTGTCGCGCGGCAGGGTCGGCGCTGCGAAGCCATGCTTCGCCAGGATCTCCTGCCCGGCCCGCGAGAGGATGAACATGGCGAGCCGCCCGGCATTTGGCGAGGCCTTCGCCATCACGGTCAGGCCGTAATCGGCTCCCACCGACAGCGCGGCCGGCAAGCGCACCAGCTGGAGGCCGGGCTGTTCTCGCGCGATCGCCTCGGCATTGGTGCGATAGGCCAGGAACAGATCGGCCGCCCCCGTCGCCAACTTGTGACCGTAGACATTGACGCCGGAGGGGGCCGCGATGCTCGCCGGCCCGCCGGTCAGTTGCAGCGCCTTGGCCTCCAGCCTCGCCTTCGCTCCGGCTTGCAAGGCCTCGGCGCGGGCGAAAACTTGGAAGGCGTAGTCGCCGGAGGGATCGGCCTTCGGCGTCGAGGTGCCGAGCTTGATCGCCGGATCGAGCATGCGCGCCAGCAGGGTCTCAGGAGACACCGCAACCTCCGGCCGCGCGAAGACACAAAGCTCGTTGCGCGCGAACAGCACGACCGGCCCCGCCAGCCCCGCTTTCGCCAGCGCTTCGGGGTTGCCCAGATCAGCCGAGGCGAAGAGATCGGCCGCCTCGCCCTGGGCGATCCGCTCCTTCAGCAGGCCCGACGCGCCGCAGACCAGTTCGACCGCCAGTCCGGTCCTGGCTTCGAACACCGCCGCGGCCTCGCCCAACGCCGCGCGCAAACTGCCCGCGGCCAGGAGCCGGATCGGCGGAAGGGCCGCAGCCATCGCCGTCAACTGCCCTCGCGCGGCGCGGTCGGAGCGGTGAAGCCGTGCTTGGCAAGGATGCGCTGCCCCTCAGGCGACAGGATGAACATCGCCAATCGGTAGGCATTGTTCGAGGCGCCGTTCATCACGGTCATCCCGTAATCGGCGCCCACGGCCAGCGCCGGCGGCAGCCTGACCATGCGCTGGCCCGGCTGTTCGCGCGCGATCGGCAAGGCATTGGTGCAATAGCCCAGGAAGAGATCGGCCGCCCCGGTCGCCAGCAGATGGCCCGTGCCGTTCCTGTCGGCCGGAGTCGGCGCGCTGTTGGGACCGCCGACGAGCTGGAGCGCCTTGGCCTCCAGGGCCGCCTTGGCGCCCGGCTGCAGCGCCTCGGCCTTGGCGAAGATCTGCCAGGCATAGTCCCCGGACGGATCGGCCTTCGGCGTCGAGGTGCCGAGCTTGATCGCAGGATCGAGCATGCGCGCCAGCAGCGTCTGCGTCGTCACCTCCAGCCCGGTGCGGGCAAAGGCGCAGGTCTCGTTGCGGGCGAAGAGCACGACGGGACCGGCCTTGCCCTCCTGCGTCAGGGCGAGCGGATGGCTCATATTGGCGGAAGCGAAGACCTCAGCCGCCTGGCCCCCGGACAGGTTCTCGCGCAACAGGCCGGAGGGTCCGAAGCTGGTCTTGACCGGCAGCTTGGCCGTCGCCTCGAAGGCCTGGGCGACTTCGGTCAGCGCATTGCGCAGGCTGCCGGCGGCGTGGAGCAGCACGGGTTGCTCTGCCTGCGCGACGGAGCAGGAGAGCCCGAACAGGGCGGCAAGAATCAGACGGCGCATCGGCTCAGGCTCCCGCCTGCGTCGCATTCGGGAAGAATAATTGCTGGCCGTCGATCTTGTAGTCGGCGATCGCCTTCTGGCCTTCCGGGCTGATGAGCCAGTTCACGAAGGCCTGGCCGTCATTGACCTTCACATGCGGGTGCTTGGCCGGGTTGACCGCCATGACGCCATATTGGTTGAACAGACGCCGGTCGCCCTCGACCGCAATGACGAGATCGCCGCGGTTCTTGAACGAGATCCAGGTGCCGCGATCGGAGAGCACATAGGCGGCCATGCCGCCAGCCGTGTTGAGCGCAGCCCCCATGCCCTGGCCGATATCGCGATACCAGGAGCCCTTCTTCTGATCGAGATCGATGCCGGCAACCTTCCAGAGCGCCAGTTCGGCGGAGTGGGTGCCGGATTTGTCGCCGCGCGAGACGAAGGGCGCGCCCTTTTCCTGGATCGCCTTCAGCGCAGCGACAATGTCCTTCGTGCCGGCGACACCGGCCGGGTCGCTCTTCGGGCCGATCAGGACGAAGTCATTGTACATCACCGGCTTGCGCTCGAGCGCGAAACCCTCAGCCAGGAACTTCTCCTCCTGCGCCTTGGCATGGACGAAGACGACATCGGCATCGCCGCGCCGCGCGGTGTCGAGCGCCTGGCCGGTGCCTTGCGACACCACCCGCACCTCGATGCCGGTCCTGGCCTGGAACAAGGGCAGGATATGCCCGAACAGCCCGGAATCCTGCGTCGAGGTCGTCGAGGAGACCGTGATGAAGCGCGTGCCCGCCGCCGCCGGTGGCGCGACTGTGGTGGTCTGGGCGAGCGCAAGGCCGGCAAAGGCGGCCGAGAAGCCCGCAATGAGCAAGAGGCGTCTGGTCGCGATCATAGTCGTCTCCTCATCATGGTCGTCTCCTGGGGTTTCTGGTTTTGGCAGCAATCGGTTTCTCGGGAAGAGCGTCTCACCAGAGCAATTCCCCGGCGAGGAAAGCGCGGGCCTCGATCGTCTGCGGCTCGGCGAAGAAGTACGCGGCGAGGGAATCCTCGACCAACCGGCCCCGATGCAGGAACAGCACGCGATCGGCCAGCCGCTTCGCCTGGCCGAGATCATGCGTCGACATCAAGACCGTGATGCCCTCCGCCACGAGGCCGGTCAGCAACTCCTCGATCTGCCACGTCGCGGCGGGATCGAGCTGCGAGGTCGGCTCGTCCAGGAAGAGCAGTTCGGGCCTCAAACTCCAGGCACGAGCGATGGCGAGGCGCTGCTGCTCGCCGCCCGAGAGCAACCGCGCCGGCTGCCTCGCGCGCTCAGACAGGCCAAAGCGCCGCAGCGCGGCCTGAGCGCGTTCGCGCCGCTCCATGCGCGCGACGCCCGCCGCCGCCAGCGCATGATCGATATTGGCCTCGACCGAGCGGCGCAGCATGATCGGCTTCTGGAACACCATGGCGTGGCGTTTCGCGCGCCCGGTCGCGCTCGCCGCCCAATGCACGTGGCCCTCGCTCGGCGTCAGCAGGCCGTGGCAGAGCCTGAGCATCAGCGACTTGCCGGCGCCATTGGGCCCGAGCAGCACGGTGACCCCGCCCGCAGGCACGACGAGGCTGACCGCATCGACCAATCTGCGCCCCTCCCCGAGGAAGGAGATGCTCTCGAGGCTGAGCGGCAGAATCGAGGTCACGTCACGCATCATGCTCATCCAGCATAGCGGGCGCCGATGCGGCTCGCCCCGAAGGCGACCGCATTGATCGCCAGCGTCAGCGCGATCAGCACAAGCCCGAGCCCCAGCGCCAACGGCAGGTCGCCTTTGGAGGTCTCCAGCGTGATCGTCGTCGTCATGGTGCGGGTGTAACCGGCGATGTTGCCACCGACGATCAGCACCGCGCCGACCTCGGCGCTCGCCCGGCCGAAGCCGGCGAGCAGCGCGGTCGCCAGCGCAAAGCGCCCATCGAAGAGCAGGGTCGGGATCGCGCGCATTCCCTCCAGCCCGACCGAACGCAGATGGTCGCGATACTCGCTCCAGAGATCCTCGACCGTCTGGCGTGTCAGCGCGATCACGATCGGCAGGACCAGGATCACCTGAGCCGCGATCATCGCGGTCGGCGTGAACAGCAGCCCGAGCGGGCCGAGCGGGCCCGAGCGGGAGAGCAGCAGGAAGACGAAAAGCCCGGCCACGACCGGCGGCAGGCCCATCAGCGCATTGAGGCAGACGATGACGACCGAGCGGCCGGGAAAGCGCGCCAGCGCCAGGGCCGCTCCGAGCGGCAGGCCGATCAGCCCCGCGATCAGCACGGCGGTCAGCGTCACCCTGAGCGACAGGCCCACAATCGCCAGGAAACCGGGATCGAGCCCGACCACCAGCGCGAAGGCCGCCTTGAAGATCGCCGCGAAGTCCACCGTCCGTCGCGCTCCCCCGAAAGCCAGACCTGCCTGAACGCCCAGATCTGCCCGAAAGCATAAGCCTGCCAACAGCCAGCGCCTGCAGACACTTGTGATTTCTAGAGTTCAATGCGACTAATTGCCAATCTTGGAACAAGAACAGCCCAGCGCAGCCAAATGCAGGATCGGATTTATCTGACCACCGAGGAGGCCGCCGCCTATCTGCGGCTCAAGGAGCGCAAGCTCTACGAGCTCGTTGCCAATGGCGCCGTGCCCTGCACCAAGGTCAGCGGCAAATGGCTGTTCCCGCGTACGGCGCTCGACCGCTGGCTCGAGGCCGGGCTGGCGCGGCCCGAGGGCATGCAGCCCTCAAACCCGCCGCCGATTATCGGCGGCAGCCAGGATTCATTGCTCGAGGTCGCCGTGCGCGATTCCGGCTGCGGTCTGGCGCTGTTGGCGGAAGGCTCACGGGCCGGGCTCGACCGGCTGACGCGCGGCGAGGTCGCCATCGCCGCGATCCATCTCCATGCCACACCCGATGATGACGCAGCCAACCTGGCCGCGATCCGGGCCGAGCCCGGCCTGTTCGACGCGGTGGTGATCGGTTTCGCCCGGCGCGAGCAGGGCTTGCTGACGGCGCCCGGCAATCCGCTCGCCCTTACCGGCATCGCCTCGGCTGTCGAAAGGCGTGCCCGTTTCGCCCGCCGCCAGCAGGGCGCCGGCGCGCAACTGCTGCTGACGAGCCTGATGGCGCGCGACGGCGTCCCCGACGGCCGCATGGTCATGGCCGAGGGCATCTGCGCCACCGGCCAGGACCTGGCCCTGGCGATCCGCACCGGCCGCGCCGATTGCGGCGTCGCCTCGCGCGCCATCGCTGCCGCCTTCGGCCTCGATTTCCTGCCGCTGGTCTGGGAGCATGTCGATCTGGTGATGCGCCGCCGGACCTATTTCGAACCGGCGACGCAAACCCTGCTCGCCTGGATGCGCAGGCCCGACATGCCGGCAAGGGCGCGCGAACTCGGCGGCTATGATCTGGCGCAGAGCGGCGAGGTCAGGCTGAATCGCTGAGCGAGGGCGGGCAGCGGCCGGCCGGGCTTTCGCGCCACTTCCCAAAATTCCGCCAGGCGCCGACCCGATGCACCGCCTCCCGGTCCCGCCCGGTCTCCCCGAATGGCGAGACCGGCCAGTCCCAGCTCTCATCCGGCTCGGGGAGCACGACGCCGCGCATCAAATCGAGCCTCTCGATCACCGCTCCGGCCCTGTCGCGCTCGACCATCTCGACATCGCTGAGCAGGACGACGCTCCCCTGAAAGCGCGCGAGATCGTCGAGATGCCAGGCGATGCAGCGTGCTGGCAGATCGGCCGGAAATGCGGCAGCACGCTCCGGATTCTCCTCCAGCCAATCCTCCACCGGCCAGGCGAGCTGCGAGAGCAGATTGGCCGAAATCACGAGATCGATGCCCGCATCCGTGACGAGATCAGCAACGGGGTCTATCCGTCGCTCGCGCTCCCCGGCGAGCCAGCCCATCACGCCGCTGAGATCACGCGTCAGCAGCGTGACCTTGCGGCGAAAGGCCATGCGCAGCCTGACCGGCGGCAGATGCACCGCGTCGACCAAAAGCACGCGCGCAAAGCTGGTGCAGAGCAGGTCGAGCGGCACGTCACGCATCAGCCCCGAACCGAGCACGACGACGCAGCACCGGGATGGCAGTGCCGCGACCACATCCGCCACCACGGCGCGGCAGCGCCTATGATGCGCAGCCCAGGCCTTGCGGTGGCGAAAGCCGCGCGCCCACAGCGCCGTGCTCTCCGACACTAGCCCCAGCCGCCGCGTCATCCGCCCGGCCGGTGTGATCAGCCTGAGCGCGAGTTCGGCGAGCATCGCATGCGCCGGGAGGCGTTCAGGTCAATGCGCCGCGCGCCGCCACCGGCCAGAGCGCCTCGACATGGGCGTCAGGCCCGTGCATCCCGCGCACGCAGACATACCAGTCGTGCAGGTTCACCGTCGGGTCGCAATGACCGGGCACGAGCAGGATATGCTCGCCGCGATGCGGCAGCGCGATCGGGTCGCCGGTCAGCACGCCATGCTCGTCGGAGGGTTTCGTGTAGACCGCGCCCTCGCGCCGGAACGGCATCGGCATGCCGGAATCGATCGCTGCCGCCTTGTGCCCGGCATCGACGATGGCGCGGTCGGGCACCGGCTTGCTCATCACCCCGGTGAGGATGAAGAGCGCATGCTCGAAGGCGCGGAACGGCGTGCCGTCCGCCTGCCGGTTGCGGGCGTAATCGGCGTCCATGAAGATGTAGGAGCCGGCCTGGATCTCGTTCCAGATGCCCGATCCGGTCTCGATCTCATAGGTGCCGGTGCCGGCCCCGCTGACGACGCCGCAGCTCAGGCCGGCCTGGGCCAGGCGTTCGACCGTGTTGCGGGCCGAGAGGCCGGCGCGCTCAATCGCCTCGCGCCGCTCGTCGATCGAGCGCATATGCTGGGCCGTGCCGTGATAGGCCTGCAGGCCCCCGAAGCGCAAAGTGTTGCTGCGCGAGACCGCCTCGGCGATCCTGACCGCCGCCTCGCCGGGCGCGACGCCGCAGCGCCGGCCGCCGACATCGATCTCGACCAGGACATCGAACACGACATCATGGCGCGCGGCAGCTTCCGCAGCTTCGCGCACGCCATCGAGATGGTCGACACAGAGGCTGATCTTGGCGCTGCGGGCGAGCTGCGCCAGCCGGTCGAGCTTGGCGGCACCCGCAACCTCATTGGAAACCAGCACGTCCTGCACGCCGCCCGCGACCAGAATCTCGGCCTCCGAGACCTTCTGGCAGCATTGCCCGACGGCGCCATGGGCGATCTGGCGCAAGGCGATCTCGGGGCTCTTATGCGTCTTGGCGTGCGGCCTCAGGCGAATGCCATGGGCCTGCGTATAGGCCGCCATGGCGACGAGGTTGCGTTCGAAGGCATCGAGGTCGAGCACCAAAGCAGGGGTGTCGATCTCGCTGAATCTCTGGCCGGCTTGGGCCGGCGGATGCAAGGGCATGGGCTGTCGCAATCTCCTGAATCGGTTGTGGCTATCGGACGCCAGCTTCGTGTCTGGAGCAAGACCTCGCTGCGCGTGCCTGCCTTGCGAGGCCCGAATCCTTCGGAAACACGAAGCCCGGTAGCGCTTGCGCCAGCGTCGTGATAGGCCCCGCGCCATGAAGATCGGCCGCGTTACCGACGACACTTTCGCGCTTTTCGCCCGCGTCTGGCGCGAGCAGGGCAAAACCTATCTGCCGCAAATGGCGATGATCATGGGCCTCGTGGTCGTGATCGCCGCGACGACGAGCTTCTATCCACTGCTGATCAAGGCGGCGTTCGACGCCTTCGCTGACCCGCTCAGCGCCGAGGCGACCGGCTTCGTGCGCCGGATGGAGCGCCTCGTCTCGAAATCGATCGACTTCGAGATCGGCGTCGTCAACGCCGTCGCGATCGTCGTCGTCATCGTCACCGCGATCAAGGGCTTCTCCCTGCTGACGCAGACCGTGATGACCAACAGCGTCGTCAGCCGCATCGAGGCCGACATGCAGACGCAGCTCTACGCGCATCTGATCGACGCCGACCTCGCCCAGCTTCAAAAAGAGAATCCCGCCTCCCTCACGCAGCGCTTCACCACCGACTTCACCTTCGTCAAGGAGGCGCTGACGCGGCTCGTCAACATCGCCGTGCGCGACGTGCTGACCGCGATCGCGCTCGTCGGCGCCCTGCTCTGGATCGACTGGCAGATGACCTTGGTCGTGCTGCTGATCGCGCCGATCGTGGCGCGGCCGATCGGCCGCATCGGCAAGAAGCTGCGCCGCATGGCGGTATCGCAGCAGGAACAGACCGGCGTGATGGCGAGCCTCGTCACCGAGAGCCTGCAGGGCGCGCGCGCCGCCAAGACCGATTCGCTCGAGCCCTACCTCAAGGCGCGCGCGGCCGCCGCCTTCGAATCGATCCGCGCTGTCAAGATGAAGTCGGCCAATGCGCGCGGCCGGCTCGATCCGTTGCTCGAGGTCGCGGGCGGCATGGCGGTCGCAGGCGTGCTCGCCGCGATCGGCGTGCGCATCACCTCGGGCGGCTCGACGGTCGGCGATTTTACCGGCTATGTCTCGGCGCTGCTGCTGGCAGCGCAACCGATGCGCTCGCTCGGCAACCTCAACGCCATCGTCCAGGAGGCCGGCGCCTCGCTGAAGCGCTATTATGCCCTGATCGACGAGAAGCCGGTGATCACGCAGCGCCCCGACGCCAGACCGCTTGTGGTCGAGGCCGGCGAGATCGCCTTCAGGGGGCTGCGCTTCCGCTATCGCGACGATGCGCGGGCGCTGGAGGGCATCGACCTTGTCGTCCAGGGCGGCAAGATGACCGCGCTGGTCGGCCGCTCCGGCTCCGGCAAATCGACCTTGCTCGCTTTGGTGCCGCGGCTCTACGACCCCAGCGAGGGCCGCGTCGAGATCGACGGGCAGGATCTGCGCGACCTCTCGCTCGCCAGCCTGCGCAGCCAGATCGGCGTGGTCAGCCAGGATGTCGTGCTGTTCGACGATACGGTGCGCGCCAATATCAGCTTCGGCCGGCCCAACGCGACCGAAGACGAGATCGTCGCCGCCGCCAAGGGCGCCGCCGCGCATGACTTCATCATGGCGATGCCGGAGGGCTATGACAGCCAGGTCGGCGAGCGCGGCTCGAAGCTTTCGGGTGGCGAGCGCCAGCGCATCGCGATCGCCCGCGCCATCCTGAAGGACGCGCCGATCCTGCTGCTCGACGAGGCGACCAGCGCGCTCGACACCGAATCCGAGCGGCTCGTCCAGCAGGCGCTGGCCCGCCTGATGCAGAACCGCACCACGCTGGTGATCGCTCACCGTCTCTCGACCGTGCGCGAGGCCGACCTCATCGTCGTGCTGGACGAAGGCAAGATCGTCGAGACCGGCAGCCATGACGCCCTGCTGGCGCGCGACGGCAGCTATGCCCGACTGCACCGGCTGCAATTCGTCGAGAGCTGACGCGTCAGCGCGTTTTCCATTAAAGCTGTCCCGTCATTGCGAGCGCAGCGAAGCAATCCAGGGCCGTCTAGCGAGACCTCCTGGATTGCTTCGTCGCTTTGCTCCTCGCAATGACGCCGCAAGCCGTGTGAAAAACGATCTAGCGTAGCCCTTCGGGGCGAAGTTCTTCACTGAACCACGTCGTTATCCCGGGCCGACCTTCGGTCGCCCAGGATGACGGGATGGTTCCCTGCGAAGCGATTCAGGCGCTCACGGCTCCCGTGCCAGCGCGTCGGCCGCCGCCTGGAAGCCACGGAAGGAGAAGGGCAGCGTCACCGGCCGGTTCGCCGCGTCCTGGAAGCGCAATTGCCCGCCTTCCGAATAGCCGCGCCAGCGCTTCAGCAGATCATCGCTCATCGCAACCTCGGCGAAGCAGCCGCCGGGAATGCAGCGCGAGAACGCAGCCAGCGTGCCCTCGTCCTTCTCGCCCAGCGCGACACGCACGCCGGCATTGGGGCCCAGCGTCACATTCGGCGCGACCTGCACGACGAGCTTATAGGGCTCGGTCTTGATCGGCCGACCGACCGCGACGAGCGCGACCGGACCCTGCTGCCCCTGGACCTGCAAGGTCTGCACGACCTCGCAGATGCGTGTGCCGACGCCCTGCTGGCAGCGATGCGTCCAGTCGCCATAGGTCGCGGTGGTGTTGTCGGGCTGCGAAACGCCGCCGGGCGCGGGAGCCGCTGCCGCCGGCCGCTGTTGCCCTTGGGCCGCAGCCGGGCTGCGTTGCGCCTGGGCGAAAGCCGAGCCGGCACAGATCAGCGCCAGCAACACGGTCGGGGAAGTGAGGTGCTTCATGTCGCGGCGTTTCCAGAGATTTCGTTGGAAACACTATTGCCGCGACGCCATGCCCTTGCGCAAGGGCCGCCGCCATCTTGGGAACGGCGGTTCGCAATTCTGTCACCGGATAGAGCAGGATGCGAAAAAGTGGGAACCGGTTTTTCGCATTGATCCTGCTCTCACTCTCAAATGAGAGACGGATTCAGATTTCAGATCGGATCACTGCGTGATCCCATCTGAAATCATCCTGTTCTCACTCTTCGATGAGAGCGATCACGGCCGCCAGCCGGTCTCCTCGACAGGAGCGTTCTCGCGCGCCTCGTCCTTGCGCGCCTCGTCGACGATCGCAAACAGCGCCCGCAGCGCCGCTTCGACGCCCTCGCCCGAGGCCGAGGACAGAATGATCGGCATGCGCTTGCAGGCCCGCTTCAACCGCGCCACCTGCTCCTTGAGCAATTCGGGGCTGAGCGCATCGACCTTGGACAGCGCCACGATCTCGGGCTTCTCGTCCAGGCCTTCACCATAGAGGCTGAGCTCCTGCCGCACGGTCTTGTAGGCCTTGCCCGCATGTTCGCTGGTGCCTTCGACAAGATGCAGCAACACGCGGCAACGCTCGACATGGCCGAGGAACCGGTCGCCGAGGCCATGGCCTTCATGCGCACCCTCGATCAGGCCGGGAATATCGGCGAGCACCATCTCGCGCCCGTCGACCCGCACCACGCCGAGGCCCGGATGCAGGGTGGTGAAGGGGTAATCGGCGATCTTGGGCTTGGCCGCAGTCACCGTGGCAAGGAAAGTCGATTTGCCGGCATTCGGCAGGCCGATCAGCCCGGCATCGGCGATCAGCTTCAGCCGCAGCCAGACCCAGCGTTCCTCGCCGATCAGGCCCGGATTGGCATGGCGCGGGGCCTGGTTGGTCGCGGTCTTGAAATAGGCATTGCCGAAGCCGCCATTGCCGCCCTTGCACAAAACGAAGCGCTGTCCGGCCTGCGTCAGGTCGGCGATCAGCGTTTCGCCGTCCTCGTCGAAGATCTGCGTGCCCGGCGGCACCTTCAGCACCTTCACTTCGCCATTGGCGCCATGCCGGTCGGCGCCCATGCCGTGCCCGCCGATCTTGGCCTTGAAATGCTGCTGGAAGCGGAAGTCGATCAGCGTGTTGAGGCCTTGCACGCATTCGATCACGACATCGCCGCCGCGCCCGCCATCGCCGCCATTGGGCCCGCCGAACTCGATGAATTTTTCGCGCCGGAAGGAGACGCAGCCCGCGCCGCCATCGCCCGCCTTCACATAGATTTTTGCTTGGTCGAGGAATTTCATGGGATTCGAAATCGTTCTGCGAACTGGGAAAAGAAAGGCGCCGCGTCATCCTGGACAAGCGGCGAAGCCGCGCAGATCCGGGATCCATCGTAAAGCTCCGGAGCCCTATGATGGATCCCGGGTCTTCGCTTCGCTACGCCCAGGATGACGGGGGAAAGCGCGTGTGGCCTTGGCTTTAGGCTGATGCGCCCTGCGGGGCAATCCCGCCACGCCTATGCCGCCAGCCGCGGCGCGGCCATTTCGTCGCGTAGCGCGTCGGCGAAGCGCCTTGCCGCGAGCCCCGGCTGCGGCCCGATGATCAGGCCGACCGAGAGATCGAACAGAGGCGGCAGGTCCTCTGCCGGACCCAGGCGCCGCAGGCTCGGAGGAATCGCGCTCTCGGTCAGGGCCGTGACGCAAAACCCCGCCTCAACAGCCGAGAGCATGCCCGAGGTGTGCGAGCAGGAGAACACCAGCCGGTGCGCCTTGCCCGCCGCGCCCAGCGCCGAGAGGATGCGCGGGCGCGCCCGGCAGCCCTCCGAGAACAGCGCCAGCGGCAGCACCTCCTGCAGCTCCGGGCGATGGCCGCGCCCCGCGACCCAGATCATCGCCTCGCGCCGCAAGACCTCGCCGATCGGCCGGTTGGGATCCTGCGTCACCACGGCGAGGTCGAATTCGCCGGCCGCCAGCGCCGGCTCGATCCGCTTCGAGAGATCGCAGCGCAATTCGAGCTCGACCTTGGGGTGTTCGGCCGCGAAACGCGCGATCAGCGGGCGTAAGTATGCGTCCATGTAATCATCGGGAATGCCGATACGCAGCCGCCCCGAGGCCGACGCGCCGCCGAGATCGGCCAGCGCCTCACGCTCGATCGTCAGAAGCCGGCGGGCATGCGCGATCAATCGCTCGCCCGCATCGGTCGGCGTCACGCCCCGGCGCGAACGCTCAAGCAGACGATGGCCGATCTGGCTCTCGAGATCCTGGATGCGTACCGAGATCGCCGATTGCGTGCGGCCGAGCCGGGCGCTCGCGGCGGTGAAGCCGCCGGTCTCGGCGACCGCGACCAGCATGTCGAGCGCGGCGAGATCAAAATGCGCGGTCATGGCGTCCTCCCAATCATGGCTGCCTGCCTGTCACAGGCCTCTCCATCGATCGCTTTTAAGAATGGTTAAATCAGAATAATCCGTTTTTCCGATTGATGGAAGTTGGCTATATCGCGGGCGATTGCTCAGGAAGTCGCCAGATGTCCACGCCCGCTCTCGTCATGCCTCGCCCTGCCACCCCGGCGCTGGCGATGTTCGTTGCGCTGCTCACCGGCGCGACCTGCATCGGCTTTTCCGGCGTCTTCATGCGCCTGGCCGATGTCGGCCCGGCCGCCGGCGGCTTCTGGCGCATGCTGTTCGCACTGCCCGTGCTCGCACTCTGGACGGCGCTGGAGCAGCGCAAGGCGGTCTCGGGCGCGGTGCGTCCCGGCGCGCTCATCCCGATCGCGCTCGCCGGTCTCACCTTCGCGATCGACGTGGTGCTCTACAACGCAGCGCTTGGCCACACCACGATCGCCAACGCCTCGCTGCTCGGCAATCTCTCGCCGGTCGCGGTCGTGCTCGGCGGCTGGCTCCTGCTCGGGGAGAAGCCGACGCAGCGCATCCTCGGCGCGCTTGCGCTGGCGCTTGGCGGCGCGCTGATGCTGGTGCTGCCGAAATTCATCGGCGCCCCCAGCGCCGCCTCGCCCGGCGGGCTCTTCGGCGACATGCTGGCGACCGGCGCGGCCTTCTCCTATGCCGGCTATATCCTCGCCGTGCGCCGCGCCCGCGAGCGGGCCGATGCCGGCCGGATCGGCCTGATCTCCAGCGCGCTCTGCGCCGTCTTCTGCCTCGCAGCCGCGCTCGCGCTCGGCGAGACCATCATCCCGGCGAGCCTGCAGGGCTGGCTTGCGGTGATCGCGCTCGGCCTGGTCTCGCATGCGCTCGGCCAGGGCCTGATCACACTCTCGCTCGGCAGCTACGGCGCCAGCGCCGCCTCCCTCGTCATGGTCTGGCCGGCGCTCGTCAGCGTGCTCGCCGCCTGGGCGATCTTCGGCGAGCAGCCCTCGCCGGCGCAGGCCTTTGGCGGCGTCGCGATCCTGGCGGCGGTGCTGCTGGTGCGGCGCGGCTGAATCGCGCCCGCTTCGCCGATCAACCGCTCACGAAGCCCGTCTCACGAAGGCCGCCGAACCGGCGGATCATAAGCCTGGATCGGCGGCAGGTTGCCGTCGAAGCGCTCGACCTGGACAGTGGTCAATTGTCCCGTACAGCCCTGCGCCAGCGCCGAGGTGCCGACATCCCGGGTCAGGACGTTGGGATTGCCGTGGACGCAGAGCGGCTTGTCCTCCTCGGGATCGACCGGATCGTACCAGGCGCCGGTCGGCAGCTGGACCACGCCCAGGCGGATGCCGTCGGTGACATGGACGCCGGCCAGGCAGGCGCCGCGCTCGTTGAAGATGCGGATGATGTCGCCGTCAGCGATGCCGCGCTCGGCCGCATCCTGCGGATGCATGCGCGCGACCTCGCGGCCGCGATGCTTGGCGCCGCTACTGTGGCCGCCGAAGTCGAACTGGCTGTGCAGCCGCGTGCGCGGCTGGTTGGCGACGAGGACGACGGGCGAGGCCGCGTCGGGCACATTGGTGTCTCCTAGCCAGGTCGGATGGCCAGGACAATCCGCCTCGCCGAAGCTCGCGATCCTCTGCGAGAAGATCTCCAGCTTGCCGCTCGGCGTCGGCAGTGGATGCGCTACCGGGTCGGTGCGAAAGGCCCGCAGGCGCCCGCCATCATCGGCCTGCTGGGGCATGTCGTAGCCCTCGCTCGCCTGGAACTCGGCAAAGCTCGGCGCCGGCAGGCCGGCCTCGGCGAGTGCGGCCCGCGTCGGCTCATAGAGATGCTCGAGCCATTGCCGGACCGTACGGCCCTCGGTGAAGGCCTGGGCCGTGCCCAGCCGCTCGGCGAGATCGGCGAAGATCGCGTAGTCGTCGCGCGCCTCGCCATAAGGAGCGATCACGGGCCGCATCGGCACGAGCAGCGGATCATTGGCATTGCCGCCGATGTCCTCGCGCTCCAGCGTCATCGTGCAGGGCAGGACGATGTCGGCGTGGCGGGCCGTCGCCGTCCAGGCCAGTTCGTGGACGACGAGCGTGTCGAGCCTGGCGAAAGCCTGCTTCAGCCGGTTCAGGTCCTGGTGATGATGGAACGGATTGCCGCCGGCCCAGTAGACCAGCTTGATCTGCGGATAGGTCCGGGTCTGGCCGTTATAGCGATAGCTCGCGCCGGGGTTCAGCAGCATGTCCGAGATGCGCGCCACCGGAATGAAGTCGGTGACGGCATTGCGCCCCTGCGGCAGGGTCGGCATCGGCACGGCGTTGTAGCGCCGGCCGTAATAACCGATCGCACCCAGCGCATAGCCATAGCCGCCGCCCGGCAGGCCGATCTGGCCGAGCGCGGCCGCCAGCACCATGCCCATCCAGACCGGCTGCTCGCCATGCTCGGCCCGCTGCAGCGCATGCGCCACGACGATCAGCGCGCGCTTGCCATGCAGCCGCCTGGCCAGCGCCGTGATCGCCTGCGCCGACACGCCGGTGATGGCGGCGGCCCAGGCGGCATCCTTGGGCTGTCCGTCGGCCTTACCCAACAGATAATCCTCGAAGACCGGCCAGCCGACAGTGTAGCGCTCCAGGAAATCGCGGTCGTGCAGCCCCGCGACGACGAGGCTGTGGACCAGCGCCATCATCAGCGCCGTGTCGGTGCCCGGGATGCTGGAGAGCCATTCGGCGCCGGCTTCCTCCGGCAGATCGCCGCGCAGCGGGCCGACCAGTACGAAGTCGCAGCCCCGCTCATGGGCGCGCTGCATCGCGCCGCGCTCGACATGCTTGCTGCTGCCGCCGCCCGTGACCATGCTGTTCTTCAGCGCCATGCCGCCAAAGGCGAGCACGATCTCGCTGTGCTCAGCGATCTGCTCCCAGGAGACGTTGCGCTTCACCAGATCCTCGTAGTCGCCGATGATATGCGGCACGAGGACGGAAGAGGCGCCCGAGGAGTAGCTGTTGACCGACTTCACATAGCCGCCGGTCGAGGTGTTGAGGAAACGATGGACCTGGCTTTGGGCATGGTGGAAGCGCCCGGCGCTGGACCAGCCATAGGAGCCGCCGAAGATCGCGCCCGGGCCGAAATCGTCGCGCACCCGCCTGAGTTCGCCCGCAAGCTTGTCGAGCACGGCGCTCCACGACATCGGCACATATTCGTCGCGGCCGCGGCGCTCATCGGGTCCCGGCCCGTTCTCCAGCCAGCCCCGGCGCACCATCGGCTGCGCGATGCGGGCGCGGTGGCGCAGCGCGCCCGGAAAATTCTGGATGATTTCGTTGGGATCGGGATCGCCGGCATGGGGCCTGACCTCCAGCTCGCCATCCTTCATCCGCGCCGAGAACACACCCCAATGCGAGGTGTGCGGCCGGAAACCCTCTTCCAGCGGAGCCTCGGAGATCGGGGCGGTCAACGTCGTCATCGTGGTGCTTCCAGCTGCCGGACAGGTGACGGAAGCCTAGGACATCTTCGCTGGGAGAACGAGAGCCGTGGCGAAAGGGGGGAATGCGTCCGGCGGTGGTCTGGGCGCGCCTTGAGATGCCCCAGCAGGGGCGGAGGCGGGGGCAAGTTTAAAATCATCCCCTCACCTTTTCACTGCAGCCGCGACGCCCTCTTCCCTTCTCCCGAATTGGAAGGTGGCGCGGAGCTCCGGTCCGAAGCGCGTCATGGTCAGGCTTGACCCGACCATCTCGTAAACCAGAGCGCTCTGGTCATGAGATTCTCAGGGCGCGCAAGCCCGAGAATGACGCTCTGAAGTGCTTAGGCGAGCCGGCATAGATTCAAATCCACCACCACGACTTGTCGCGCATATCCCGAAGGCTCATGCGACCTCTGAAAAGCCGCACGAAGAACCATACGAGCACACACGCGCCAATCACGCCCTGTCCGATGAGCAACCGGAACCAAACGCCCGACAGGCCGATCTCTCATGTCTGCCACATACTCGCGCGCTTTTTTTGAAGGGCGGCTATGGGTCAAAAGCGATCTTATAGATGCCGTTGAGCCGACGTTCGCTTCCGGGCAGCAATCCAACCTCCGCTGTCGGGAGCCGGACATTTGCGACCCAGCCCAAACCTATTGACAGGCCCCTGGCGATCAGACGCTAAACAGCAGGATCAGCCTCGCCCCTGGGCAGCGCATTCTGCAGTTGCGCCTCAGACGATCGGCCCCCTCCGAACGGTTCGAGCCGCAACGTTGCCCGTCGCATCAGATCGAGAAGATGCAGCGCCGCCGGCGTTAGCGGCAGATCGGCCCGCCGTACCACCACGAGCGCCGGCGCGGTCAGCTCCTCCATGATCTTGATCGTAGTCAGGGCTTGCCCCGTCATCTCGAAATCCTGCCACTGGCCCGGCACCATCGCGAGCAGATCGCTGTTGGCGAGGCAGGTCAGCAAGGTGAGCGCGGACTGGCTGCGTACGGCCAGATGGGGCGCGGGCAGGTCATGGCCTGCAAAGAAGGCGTTGATCTCGGCGCCGTCGTCGGCCGTGATCGACGTCGTCACCCAGTCCTGTCCCGCAAGCTCGCGCAGGGAAGTCGCGCCTGCCAGCGGATGCCCGGCCCGGCAGAGCACGACGCGGCGGTTCTGGAAGAGCACCTCGAGGCTGAGCTCCGGGACGGCCTGCGCCCCGCCTTCCGGGCCGATGTAGAAATCGACCGAGCCGTCCCGCAGCCGTGTTTCGAGCGTGGGATAGAAGCCCTCGATGATATGCAGCTTGATGTTCGGATAGCGCGCCCGGAAGGGCCGCAGGCTCGATGGCAGCAGCGCCAGATGCGCGGCGATCGACAGGCCGACCGTCACGGTGCCGGTGCCGGCCCCGCGTAGCTGTTCCATTTCCTCGCGCGTGCGCCGGATCTCCGACAGGATCGAGCGCGCGCGGGCGATGAAGGCCTGGCCCAGAGGCGTGGCGACGACGCCGCGCGCGCGCCGTTCGAACAAGGGCGCTCCCAGCTCGCGCTCCAGCATGGCGAGGCTGCGCGTCAGCGCCGGCTGCGCGAGCCGCAAATGGCGCGACGCTGCCCGGACGCTGCCGCGCTCGGCGATCGCGACGACCTCCTCGAAGTGATGAAGCTTCACGGCGCGGCCTCCATTACGAAGAATATCGAAGTGATGCCGAACCGCTATCGCTTTGGCATTCTTGTCATCTGTTCAGGTATATCCCTATCCGCTAGCTCTGTTCCACCGAAAACGCAGGCGCCACGCCCTCACCGGAAGAATGGCGCCGCAGGAGGAACGCATGGACATCATCAAGCCCGCCTTCCATCACGTCACGTTCAAGACCAGCCGGCTCGTGGAAATGGTCGCCTGGTACGGCCGGGTGGTCGGCGCCACACCGAATTTCCAGGATGCGAACAATGCCTGGACCACGAATGACGCGGCCAATCACCGCGTCGCCTTCCTGTCGGCGCCCGGGCTCGGCGACGATCCCGACAAGCGCAGCCATAACGGCATGCACCACAGCGCCTTCGAGTATGAGAGCTTCGACGATCTGATGTCGTCCTATGCCCGGCTGCGCGACGAGGGCATCGCGCCGGCCTTCTGCCTCGACCACGGCATGACGATCTCGCTCTACTATCGCGATCCCGAGGGCAATTTCGTCGAGCTGCAATGCGACAGCTATGGCGACTGGAAGCAGTCCAGCGCGTGGATGCGGACCTCGCCCGACTTCAAGGCCAATCCGATCGGGACCTTCTTCGATCCCGAGCGCGTCTATCGGGCCCATAAGGATGGTGCGGGCTTCGACGCGCTGCACGTCGGAATGCGCAAAGGCGACTACGAGCCGGCCGGCGCGCCGCCCGATCTCGGCCTGCCGATCTGACGGCGCGGCGGCGGCTCGTCGGCGATGACGCTCCGGCTTACCCTCGAGGATCGCGTGGCGATCGAGGATCTGATCCAGCGCCACGCCTGGCTGATCGACCATGGCGAATCCGACCGCATCGGGGAGCTGTTCACACAGGACGCGGCGCTCTACGGCATCGGTCCGGATAAGCTCGGGCGTGCCGCCATCGCGAATTGGGGAGCCGAGCGTGCCGCGATGCGCGACCGGCGCTCGCGCCACGTCCAGAGCAATATCCTGATCGAGCCGATCTCGCCGGAGACAGCGCGCGGATGCGTCGTGTTGACGCTCTACCGTCATGACGGGCCGGGGCCGGGCTCAGCCACGCCGTTCCTGATCTGCGAATACGACGACCGCTACCGCAAGGACGCGGACAGAGCATGGCGCTTCACGGAGCGGCGCCTGTCCGTGCTCTTCGGCGAAACCTGACCACAAGCCGACCCCGGCTGGCCCTGCTACGGCCGCTACATGTTTCAGAAGGAGTGCCTTCGATGCGTCTCGCCACCATCTCCCGCGAGGGCAAGGCCCGGCTCGCGGTCTATCGCGGCCAGGATCTCGTCGATCTCTCAGTGGCCGGCCCCGGCCTGCCGGAAACCATGCTCGCCTTCGTCGAAGGCGGTGAAGTGGCGCGGGCAGCCGTCGCAGCCGCGCTCGACAAGGCACCTGCCTCGGCAGTGCTCGACCCGGAGCGGGCAACCTTCCTGCCGGTGTTGCCGCGCCCAGGCAAGATCATCTGCGTCGGCCTCAACTATGCCGATCATTCGGCCGAGAGCGGCTTCAAGCAGCCGGATTATCCGACGCTCTTCGGCCGCTTCTCCACGACGCTGATCGGTCATCGGGCGCCGATGATCCGGCCGAACCTCTCGGACCAGCTCGACTATGAAGGGGAGATCGCCGCAGTGATCGGCAGGCACGGCAAATATGTGCCGAAGGCCACCGCGCTCGATCTCGTCGCCGGCTATGCCGTCTTCAACGAGGGTTCGGTGCGCGAGTACCAGTTCAAGTCGCCGCAATGGACGGTCGGCAAGAACTTCGACAGCACGGGTGCCTTCGGCCCGGCTCTGATCACCGCCGACGAACTGCCTCCAGGCGCCAAGGGGCTGAAGCTCGAGACCCGCCTCAACGGCCAGACCGTTCAGAGCGCCTCGACCGACACAATGGTCTTCGATGTGGCGAGCCTGATCGCGATCATCAGCGAGGCGATCAGTCTGGAGCCGGGCGATGTCATCGTCACCGGGACGCCGGCGGGCGTCGGCGGCGCGCGCAAGCCGCCGCTCTTCATGAAGCCTGGCGATGTCTGCGAGGTCGAGGTCGAGGGCATCGGCCTGCTGGTCAATCCCATCGCTCAGGAAGCCGCCGCCCAGACCGCCGCCTGACCGGGCGGGCATCGCGGAGCAGGACGAAAGGGGACGTGCGGTGAAAGACAGTGGCAACCTGATCGACGTGCTGATCGCCGGCGCTGGCCCCGTGGGGCTCGCCGCCGCCATCGAACTCGGCCGCCGCGGCGTGCGCTGCCTTGTGGTCGAGCGTAACGACCGGGTCGGCTACGCGCCGCGCGCGAAGACGACGAATGTCCGCACGCGCGAGCATCTGCGCCGTTGGGGGATCGCCGACAGGCTGCGCGAGGTCTCGCCGATGCCGCGCGACTATCCCTCGAACGTCGTCTTTGCCACGCGGATGACGGGCCCCAGGCTCGCGCGTTTCGAGAACGCGTTGAATGGCAGCCCGGCGCGCAATGACCTCTATTCCGAATCCGCCCAGTGGGTGCCGCAATATGTGCTGGAGGAGGTTCTGCGCGAGCATGCGGCCTCGCTGCCGGGCGTGACCATTAGCTTCAGCACCGAACTTGCCTCCTTCACGCAGGATGGCGGCGGTGTGACGAGCGAGCTCAAGGACCTTTCGACGGGGGCCGTGCGCCGCGTCGGGAGTGCCTACCTCATCGGCGCCGACGGAGCGCGCAGCCTGGTTCGCGACGCCATCGGCGCGACAATGACCGGCGACAGGGCCTATTCGCGCAACTACAACATCATCTTCCGCGCTCCCAACCTCGCCAGCCGCCACGCGCATGGCGAGGCGATCATGTACTGGATGATCAACGAGGAGCTGCCTTCGCTGCTCGGGCCGATGGATGGGCAGGGGCTGTGGTTCTTCATGGTCACCAAGCTCGCCAACGACATCGATCCGGCGAGCGTCGATCCCGTCGCCCTGATCCGCCAGGGCACCGGCCTCCACGACCTCGAGATCGAGATCGTCAGCAAGGACCCTTGGGTCGCGCACAAGCTGGTTGCGGATCGTTACGAGAAGGGGCGCGTCTTCCTTGCCGGCGACGCCTGCCATCTCCACCCGCCCTTCGGCGGCTTCGGCATGAACATGGGCATCGGCGATGCGGTCGATCTCGGCTGGAAGCTGGCCGCCGTGCTCCAGGGCTGGGGCGCGCCGGAACTGCTGGCGAGCTACGAGGCGGAGCGGCGCCCGGTGCATGAGCGCACCATCGCGGAAGCGGTGATCAATTACGGCGTGCTCGGCAATCAGCTCGTCCGGCCGGGTCTGGAGGATTCCGGGCCGCTTGGCGAGGCGACGCGCCGCGAGGTCGGCGAGATCATCGAGGCGACCAAGCTGCGCGAATTCAGGACGCTCGGCATCGTGCTGGGCTCCCGCTACGCGGATTCGCCCATCATCGTGCCGGATGGCAGCGAGCCGCCGCCGGAACATTTCATGCTCTATGTGCCCTCGGCTCATCCCGGCTGCCTCGCTCCGCATCTGTGGCTGAACGACGGCTCGTCGCTCTACGACCATTTCGGCTCCGGATTCACGCTGCTCGTCACGGCAGGTGAGACGCAGCAGGCGGCAGGCTTCGCAGCTGCGGCCGAGCACCTCGGAGTTCCGCTGACGGTTCTCGCACCGGGCGACCGGCGCTTGCCTGCGCGCTACGCTGCGCGGTTCGCGCTGATACGGCCGGACCAACACGTCGCCTGGCGCGGCGATGCCCTGCCCGCTGATGCCGCGGGACTGCTCGCGCGCGTCACCGGGGCGATCGAAAAGGGAGCGGTCGCACCGGAATCTGCTACGGCCGCATAGAAGACCAACGACAAAAGAACCGGGGAGGAAACGATGATACGAGGAATGGCGGACGCCCTGCTGTGCGCCCTGTTCGGCCTGTCTCTCTCGGCGGCGGGGGCTATCGCGCAGACCATCGAGCTCAAGGTCTCGCATTACCTGCCTCCCAACCACCAGCTTCACAAGAAGCTCGAAGAGTGGGGCGATGATCTTGCCAAGCGTTCAGGCGGGCGGCTCAAGCTCACGATCTTCCCCGCCGCGCAGATGGGACCGATGCCGCGGCAATACGACCTCGCCCGCACCGGCGTCGCCGATATCTCCTTCTTCCTGCACGGTGCGCTGCCGGGGCGCTTCCCGCTCACGGAACTCACCCAGATCCCTTACGTCTTCAATCGCGGTGAAGGCTCTGCCTCCAAAGCGATCAGTACTGCCGAGGCCTCCGCGATCGTGACCGGGATGGCCGCCGATCTCGCCGCCGAGCATGAGGGCACGAAGCTGCTCTACTTTATCGCCACGCCGACGGTGAGCCTGTTCTTCAACCGCGGCGCCGTGCGCGACCCTGCCGCGATGCGCGGCCTGCGTATCAGGCACAACGGGCCGATCGCGTCCGCGATGATCGAAGTCTGGGGCGGCAGCCCCGCAGCGGTCACGCCAGCGGAGCTTTCCGACGCGCTGGCCAAGGGCACCATCACCGGCATGCTGTTCAATTACGAGGCAGCCAAGTCCTTCCAGATGGCCGAGAGCATGAAGTCGGTGACTCCGGTGAAGGCGTCCGCAGGCACCTTCGCGCTGGTCATGAATGCCGAGCGCTACAAGTCTCTCCCGGAAGATCTGCGCAAGATCATCGATGAAACCACGGGACCGGAGGCCGCGCGCAAGATCGGTGCGCTCTACGACGCGGCCGAGGATGACGGTGAGAAGTATCTGCGTGCGGCCAATGTCGAGATCGTCGATCTGACGCCGGCCGAGCGCGCCACCTTCGAGGAGAGGACCAAGCCCATCGCCGCCACCTTCCTGGCCAAGGCCGAGGCGAAGAACGCCAAGGCGCGCGATTTCTACGAGCGGCTGCGCGCGGCCGTGGGCGGAACCCAATGAGCGGCGGCGCGGGTCCGCGGTTCGATCCCGTCCGCATTCTCACCCACTGCGGTGCGATTGCGCTCGCCGTGATGCTGTTCTGGACGATGCTCGACATCGGCGGGCGGCTCGCCTTCAACACGCCGATCCACGGCACGCTCGATCTCGTCGAGGTCACGCTGGTGCTCGTCGCCTTCCTTGCCCTGCCGGAGTGCTTCCGGCGCGACGAGCAGATCAAGGTCGATGTCTTCGACGCCATGCTCAGCCCGCGCCGACTCGGGTTCCTGATCCTGATCGGCGAGGTTGCGACGCTAGCTTTCCTCAGTCTCTTGGCCGCCACCCTTTTGCAGCCGCTGGCCGACGCCTATCGCTTCGGCGACCAGAAGCCCGATCTTCCGGTGCCTATCTGGACCTTGCTGCTGGCGATCGAAGTTGCCCTCGTCGTGTCCATGCTCGTCGTCCTGCGCCGGGTCGGCTCTCAGCTGAAGGCCGCCCTGTGGCAGCCAGGCAAAGAGACGCAGCCCCATGCCCTCCATCGCCATGAGGAGGCTACCCCATGAGCGCGACCTCCATCGGCCTGATCGGCATGGCGACGCTGGTCGGCATGATCCTCGCCCGCATACCCGTCGCCGTGGCGCTCGGCCTCGTCGGCTTCGTCGGCTACGCTGCTATCGATGGTTTCGCCAAGGCGCGGCTTGTCTTCGGGGCGGTGCCGCTCGAATTGTCTTCGGCCTATGCGCTTTCCGTGCTGCCGCTGTTCACGCTGATGGGGACGCTCGCAACCATGGCCGGCCTCTCCGGCGACCTCTTCCGCGCAAGCAACGCCGTCTTCGCCGGCATGCGCGGCTCGCTCGCGATGGCGGCGGTCGGCGCCTCGGCGGCCTTCGGTGCGGTCTGCGGCTCGTCGCTGGCGACGGCCGCGACGATGAGCCGGATCTCGATCCCGCAAATGCTGAAGGCGGGCTATTCGCCGGCGCTGGCCGCCGGTGTCGTCGCGGCCGGTGGGACGCTCGGCATCCTGATTCCGCCTTCGCTGATCCTGATGATCTACGGCATCATCGCGCAGCTCTCGATCATCAAGCTGTTCGCAGCCGCCCTGATTCCCGGCCTCGTTCTGACCGCGCTCTATCTCGCCACCGTCGCGTTCTGGGTGTGGCTCAGGCCGGAGGCGGCGCCGAAGCTGCCGACGGAGGGGCGGGCTCAGTCGTTCCGCCTCGTGCTTTCGATCTGGGACGTCGTCCTGCTGTTCGCGGTCACCTTCGGCGGCATCTATCTCGGCTGGTTCAGCCCGACGGAGGCCGCCGCGGTCGGCGCCTTCGGCGCGCTTCTGCTCGGGCTCCTGCGGCGCGGCTTCAAGCGCGGCGACGTCAGCACCGCCTTCACCGAGACGACGCGGATCACCGCCAATCTCGTCCTGATCGTGCTGGGATCGACGATCTTCTCCTATTTCGTCGTTCAGACCGGCATGGCCCAGTCCGTGGTCCGGAGCATCGATGCGGTCGGGCTGCCGCCGCTCGCGGTCATGCTGCTGCTCGTCGCCTTCTACGTCTTCCTCGGCTGCTTCCTCGAAGGGATCGGCATGGTGCTGGTGACGGTGCCGGTGCTGCTGCCGCTCGTGCTCTCGACGGGCTACGACCCGATCTGGTTCGGCGTCTTGCTGGTGATCGTCGTCGAGATCGGCCTGATCCATCCGCCAGTGGGGATGAACCTCTTCGTCATCCGCTCGCAGGCGCCGCAGATCAGCCTGGGAGCGATGTATCGCGGCGTCTTGCCGTTCCTGGTCGCCCCATTTGTGCTGATCGCGCTGCTGCTTGCCTGGCCCGAACTCGCGCTTTGGCTTCCGCGCCATCTCACAGGAATATGACGACACCGCTGCCCCACTTTCTGACATTGGGCCGCCTCTCCAAGCGGACCAGGGCAACCCTTCTCAGCCAAATCGAAGGAGGCTCTTGTCAGCCCGGCTTGATACCAGCCTCTTCAACGACGCAGTTGGCGCGCTGGGCTTCACCTTCGATGAACCGCGCGGCTGCGTGAAGCCCAGGATGACGGCGTGGTTCCGAGCCAGAACAACAGGCGCTAGAGCAGGATGCGAAAAAGTGGGAACCGGTTTTTCGCATTGATCCTGCTCTAACTCCTAGATGAGAGACGGATTCAGATTTCAGACGGAGACACTTTGTGACTCCGTCTGAAATCATCCGGCTCTAGCCGCGAGGCGGGCGAAAGCCCGCCCCTTCACTCCGCCGCCAGTCGCGGCGGCGGCAGCTTGGCCATCGCCTTGGCGCTCGCTTCGCCCGGCGTCGCGTGTTCGTCGATGCTCTCCCAGGCGCTCTCATCCTCAGGCTTGCTGAAGAAGCGGCTGAAGGACCAGGAGGTCAGGCGCGAGAGGTCGTCCATCACCGCATAGAAGGACGGCACGAAGACGAGCGAGAGCACGGTCGAGACGATCAGGCCGCCGATCACTGCGATCGCCATCGGCGCGCGGAATTCGCCGCCGTCGCCGACGCCATAGGCCGAGGGCATCATGCCCGCCGCCATCGCAATCGTCGTCATCACGATCGGCCGGGCGCGCTTGCGGCCGGCCTCCAGTAGCGCGGTGCGACGGTCCTTGCCGCGTGCCATCTCCTCGACCGCGAAATCGACCAGCATGATCGCGTTCTTGGTGACGATGCCCATCAGCATAAGCAGGCCGATATAGACCGGCATCGAGACCGGCTTGTCGGTGGCGAGCAGGGCGATGACCACGCCGCCGAAGGAGAGCGGCAGCGAGAGCAGGATCGTGATCGGCTGGAAGACCGAGCCGAAGAGCAGGATCAGCACCGCCAGCACCAGCATCAGGCCGGTTGTCATCGCGGTGATGAAGCCCTGCACCACCTCGCCCTGGATCTCGGCGTCGCCGGTCGTAGCGATGCGCACGCCCGCGGGCAGGCCGACCTCCTTGACGATCTCCAGGAAGGTGTCCTGCGCCGTGCCGAGCTCGAAGCCGCGCTTGAGATCGGCGCCGATCGCGGCCCGGCGGACGCGGTCATAGCGGTCGATCGAGCTCGGCCCCTCGCCGAAGCCGATCTCGGCCACCGCCGTCAGCGGGATCGAGACGCCATTTGCATTGGTGACGCGCAGGGCCGCGATGTTGCGGATATCGGCGCGGGCGGCTTCGTCGAGCTGGACGCGGATCGGCACCAAACGGTCGCCGGCGTTGAACTTGGCGAGATTGGCCCCGACATCGCCGATGGTGGCGACGCGCACCGCCTCCGAGATCGATTCCGGGGTGACCCCGAGATTGGCGGCCTGTTCGAGCTTGGGCGTGACGCGCAGTTCCGGCCGGCTGAGCGAGCCCGAGGTCGCGACATTGAGATAGCCGTCGATCTTGCGCATCCGGCTTTCGATCCGCGCCACCGCCTCATTGAGCGCCGCCCCGTCCTTGGACAGGATCGAGAAGGCCATCTCGCGCTCGCCGCGCTCATTGACATACCAGGCGCGGGTGTCGGGCACGCCGGCGAGTTTCTGGGCGATGACGACCTTGAGGTCCTTCTGGCGCGCCTTGCGCTCGGCCTTGGGCAGGAGCTTGATCGTCACGGCGGCGCGGCGGACCTCGCGCTGGCCGGTCGGCGAGGAGCCGCCGAGCACGAAGACCTGCGTCACCTCGGGAATCGTGCGCAGGCGGTCGACGATCAGGTCGGTCGCGACGCGGGTATCCTCCAGCGTCGAGCCCGGCGGCAGTTCGACGCTGGCGACCACACGCGAGGTGTCCTCGTCGGGAATGAAGCCGGTCGGCAGCAGCGACGTCGCCTGGATCGAGGCGAACAGGAAGCCAAAGCCGATCAGCAGCGTGACATAGGCCATGTTGACCGGCAGCTTACGCCAGCGGCCCGAACCATCGAAGCGCGGCAGCAGCGGAACTTCGCGCCGCGCCAGCGTGCCGCGCAGCAGGCCGACATAGGTCCCCATCACGATGCCGTCCTTGGCGTCGACATGCTTCACCGGCTTCATCAGATAGGCCGCCATCATCGGCGTGATCAGCCGCGCGACCAGCAGCGAGAACAGCACCGCGACCGCGACGGTGAGGCCGAACTGGCGGAAATACTGGCCGGCCACGCCGCCCATGAACGAGACCGGCGCGAAGATCGCCACGATCGTCAGCGTGATCGCGATGACGGCGAGCCCGATCTCGTCGGCCGCCTCCATCGCGGCGCGGTAGGGCGATTTGCCCATCTTCATATGCCGGACGATGTTCTCGATCTCGACGATGGCGTCATCGACCAGGATGCCGGTGACCAGCGTGATGCCGAGCAGGCTGACGAGGTTGAGCGAAAAGCCCATCAGCTCCATCGCCCAGAAGGTCGGGATGGCCGAGAGCGGCAGCGCGATCGCCGTGATCAGCGTGGCGCGCCAGTTGCGCAGGAACAGGAAGACGACGAGCACGGCCAGCGCCGCGCCCTCGATCAGCGTCTCCATCGCCGCCTTGTAGTTGCCGTAGGTATAGGCGACGGCGTCGTCGATCGGTTTGATCACGATGTCGGGGTAGCGCTTGTTGAGCTCGGCGATGCGCGCCGCGACGACATCCTTGACCGATAATTCGCTCGAACCCTTCGAGCGGAACACCGCAAAGGAGACGACCGGCACCTTGTCGAGCCGGCCGAAGGAGCGCGGCTCGGAATTCGAATCCTCGACGCGGCCAAGCTCCTTCAACCGCACCTCGCGGCCGCCTGTCAGCGTGATCTTGGATTCGGCGAGCTCCGCCACGGTGCGCGCGCTGGCGAGCGTGCGGATCGCCTGCTCCTGACCGCCGACCTCGCCGCGCCCGCCGGCGAGGTCGACATTGGTGGCGCGGATCTGGCGGTTGACCTCGCCTGCCGTGGTGCCCAGCGCCAGCAAGCGGTCGGGATCGAGCGAGATGCGGATCTCGCGATCGACGCCGCCGAAGCGATCGATCCGGCCGACGCCCTTGAGGCCCTGCAATTCACGCGCGACGACATCGTCGACATGCCAGGAGATCTGCTCCAGCGTCATGCCGGGCGACGAAGCGCCGAAGGTCATGATCGACTGGCCCTCGACATCGATGCGCTGGATAATCGGCTCGTCGATGGTGCGCGGCAGGTCGGCCCTGATCTTGGCGATGGCGTCCTTGACGTCGTTGACGGCGCGGTCGGTGTTGGTTTCGAGCCGGAACTCGATCACCGAAACCGAGGAGCCGTCGGTCAGCGTCGACATCACATGCTTGACGCCGGTGATGTTGGCGACCGCGTCCTCGACACGCTTGCTGACCTGGCTCTCCAGTTCGGCAGGCGCGGCGCCCGACTGGGTCACCGTGACCGAGACCAGCGGCACGTCGATATTGGGAAAGCGCGTCACCGGCAGCTTCGAGAAGGAGAGCAGCCCGAGCACGCAGAGCACGACGAAGAGCAGGATCGCGGGAACCGGCTTTCGGATCGACCAGGCGGAGAAATTGATGTTCACGGGAATGTGCTCCTGCCCGTCAGTTCGTCGCGACCGGCGTAATGACGTCGCCGTCACGCACGAAGGTGCCGGCCCGCGCCACGACGCTCTCGCCGTCGGCAATGCCGGAGACGATCTCGGCGCGGCCATCGCCGGCCAGGCCGAGCTGGACCTTCTTGGTCGTCACCTTGCCGTCGCTGACGCTCTGCACCGTCGCGCCCGAGCGGGCATAGGTGATCGCCGACAAGGGCAGCGTCACCGCGTTCTTGCGGCCGGTCTCGATCAAACCGCGCGCGAAGGAGCCGATCGCGACCGGCGGATTGCCTTTGAGCGCGACGCGCACACGGCCGAGCCGCGACTGCTTGTCGACCTCGGGCGCGATCAAACGGATCTCGCCCGCCAGGGCCACGCTCGCGCCCGCCGGCGTCACCGCCACCGGCTGGCCAAGCTTGAGGCCCGGCAATTCGACCTCGGCGACATCCGCTTGAAGCTCGATCGCGCCATCGGCGATGATGCGGAACAGCGGGTCGGCCGCGGCCATCGCCACCATCGCGCCGAGCCTTGCATAACGCTTGCTGATGATGCCCGCCGTCGGCGCCCTGATCTCGGTGCGGCCCAGCTTGACCTCGATGTCGCGCCCCTGGGCCTTCGCCAGCGCGAGATCGGCGGTCGAGATCGCCAGCGCCTGCCGCGACGAATTCAGTTTGGCCTCGCCTGCGCGGGCGGCGGCGTCGCGTTGATCATAGGTTTCGTTCGAGACGTTGCCGGTGCTGCGCAGCGCCTTGGTCCGGTCGAAATTGTTGTTGGCGGCGACGAGATTGGCCTGCGCCTCGACGATCTGGGCGTTGGACTGGGCGATGGCCGCCTCGGCACGGGCGATCTGCGCGTCGTTCTGGGCCTTCTGCACCTCGAGCGTCACCCGCGAGAGCCGCGCCAGCACCTGGCCGGCCGCGACCTTGTCGCCTTCCTCGGCCACCAACTCGACGACCTGCACGCCGTCGAGTTCCGGCGAGACCAGAACCTCGTCGCGTGCGATCATCGAGCCGGACACGACGACGCTCTGGACGATCTCGCTGGTCTT
The DNA here is from genome assembly GCF_900113835.1 of Allobosea sp. OK403. Taxonomy (GTDB): domain Bacteria; phylum Pseudomonadota; class Alphaproteobacteria; order Rhizobiales; family Beijerinckiaceae; genus Allobosea. Next base: position 359,341 of record NZ_FOQV01000004.1, read on the forward strand.
CGCCTTGGTGATCGTAACGGATGGCCCCGCGCCAGGCGCCGGCTGAGCCGAAGTCTGCGCCTGTGCCTGCGCCTGCAGCGGCGCAGCCAAGCCAAGAGCGAGCGCCAGCAGCGAAACGGAGAGAAGACGGGACATTCGGCACACTTTCGCAGCGGAAACGGGTTTGATCATGGCGGAGGCGACGGTCATGGCCTGGCCTCGTCCGGCTCGGGCAGCAGCAGCACCTGCGCCAGCCCGCGCATGGCGGCAAACAGGGTCTCCGCCCCCGCAGCAGCGTCGAATTGCGGATCGACCGCGCGCCGGCAGAAGAAGCCGTCGGCCATCATGAAGATCGCCTGAAGGAAGCGGGCATCGTCGAGATTGGCTGGCAGTTCGCCGCTCGCCTTGGCGCCAGCGATGGCGGCGACGAGCCCGCCGATCACCGTCTCGTCGATATCGGCGCACATGCTGGCCATCGCCGGATTGCGCGCGGCTTCGGCCCAGATCTGCAGGGCGATGACCGCCTTCTCGCGCGGCTTCTGGGTCATATGGCGCCGGCCGAGCGCCTCGAGCTGGTCGAGCACCGCGCCCCTGGCCGGGTCGAGATCGGTGAAGTCGGCTGCGATCTGGGCTCGATCGCGCTCGGCCATGCCGGCGATGATCGCGTCCTTGGAGGCGAAATAGCGATAGAGATTGCCTGGGCTCATCCCGGCCTCGACCGCGACGTCATGCATCGTCGCGGCATGGAAGCCAGCGCGCGCAAAAACGCTCTCGGCAGCGTCGAGAATACGGATATGGCGCTCCGAGAGAGCACCAATCGGGGGCGGGGCAGCGATTGATGTCACGGTATGTCGATCAAATGAGAATGAACGTTCATTCTCAATTGCCTAAGGGCACCCGCAATGTCAAGCCCATTTACATTGACGGCGACGACCGGCCGGCGTCATGCCCTGATCGCCACCGTCCCATGCCGGACATGGCTTACAATTTGCTTGCCTCGTCCCGATTGGAACCGCATTCTCCGGATATGGCATGGCAGTGCGCATATCTTCCTTCTCTGACCGCGCGCCAGCGACCGAAAACCTCGCGATGAACGATCAGTCCCTTCGTTTCCGTGCCGCCCGCCCCACACGCTCGCCGCTCGCAGCCCGGCGCACCCTGCCGGCTCCCAAACCGGTCCTCATCGTGCTGCACCAGGAGCATTCGACGCCTGGTCGCGTCGGCCGCCTGTTGCAGGCGCGCGGCCATGCGCTCGACATCCGCAAGCCGCGCTATGGCGACCCGCTGCCCGCAACAATGCGCGGCCATGCCGGCGCAGTGATTTTTGGCGGGCCGATGGGGGCCAATGATTCCGACGATTTCATCAAGACCGAGATCGACTGGATCGGCACCTGCCTGAAGGAGGATGCGCCCTTCCTCGGCATCTGCCTCGGCGCCCAGATGATGGCGCGCCATCTCGGGGCCAGGGTCTATACCCATGGCGAGGGCCGCGCCGAAGTGGGCTATTATCGGCTCGACCAGACGCAGGCCGGGCACTGCCATGCGAATGAGGCCGGCTTCGCCTGGCCTGGAACCGTCTATCAATGGCACCGTGACGGCTTCGATTGTCCCAGCGGCGCCGAATGCCTCGCCACCGGCGGCGATTTTCCGGTTCAGGCGATCCGGGCCGGGAGCAAGGTCTACGGCATCCAATTCCACCCCGAGGTCACCCCGGCGATGATGTGCCGCTGGTCGATCCGCGGCCATGAGCGCACGCTGATGCCCGGCGCGCAATTGCGCCATCTGCATCTCGAAGGCTGGTATCAGTACGACCCCGCCATCCGGGCCTGGCTCGACGGCTTCCTCGACCATTGGCTGAAACAGCCTGCAGAGACGGCGCCAATCCTGTCATGAACCGCCGGATCCTGTCGTGAAACGCCAAATCCTGTCATGAATCGCCGGATTCTATCGTGAATCGCAATGTCATCGTCCTCGGCGCCGGCATGGTCGGCGTCTCCTGCGCGCTTAGCCTCCAGAAGCGCGGCTTCACCGTGACGCTGCTCGACCGGCGTGCGCCTGGCCAGGAGACCTCCTACGGCAATGCCGGCGTGCTGGCGCGCTCCTCGATCGTGCCGCTGAACAATCCCGGCCTCTGGTCGAAGCTGACGGGCTATCTCGGCAACAGCCATCCGGCGCTCAATCTCGACTGGCGCCGCGCGCTGACGCGGCCCGGCTGGCTCCTGCGCTTCCTTTGGGAAGCGCGGCCCTCGCAGGCCGCCGCCCGCATCGCCGCCCTGGATTCGCTGACGGCGAGCACGGTCGCCCGCCATCGCGAGTTGATGGCGGCCGCGGGCGTCTCGCACCGCCTGCGCGAGACCGGCACGCTGAAACTCTGGCGCGGCGAGGACGGCCATACTGCGGCCCAGGCCGAGCATGATTTCCTGAAGCAACACGGCATCGCCTCGGAGGTGCTCGACCGCCAGGGCATCTCGGCGCTGGAGCCCGCGCTGAAGCCGATCTTCCCGGCCGGTTTGCTGACGCCCTCCAACGCTTCGGTCGATTCGCCCGGCGCCGTCACCGCCGCATATGCGGCGCTCTTCGCCCAGCGCGGCGGCAGGGTCGAGCAGGCCGAAATCCGCACGCTCAAGCGCAAGGGCGATGGCTGGCAGGCGCAGACCGACAAGGGAGCCTACGAGGCCGATCTCGCCATCCTTGCGCTCGGGCCCTGGAGCGGCGACCTGCTCTCGCCGCTTGGCTTGAACTCCAGGCTCGATGTCGAGTGCGGCTACCACCGCCATCTGCGGCCCGAGGCCGGCGCTGCCCTGTCGCGGCCGGTCTTTGACGTCGACGGAGCCTATTTCATGGCGCCGATGGAACAAGGCTACCGCATCACCAGCGGCGTCGATCTCAGCCTGCGCGATGCGCCCGACAACCACCGCCAGATCGACCAGGCGACCGTGAGTGCCCGCGAGGCTTTTCCGCTCGAAGCAGTCGTCGGCGAGACCTGGCGCGGCTGCCGGCCGACCCTGCCGGATTCACTGCCGATGATCGGGGAAGCGCCGCGCCATCCCGGCCTCTGGCTCGCCTTCGGCAACCAGCATATCGGCTTCTCCACCGGCCCGATCACGGGCGAGATCATCGCCGCCCTGATCTGCGGCGAGACGCCGCCGGCTGATCCCAAGCCGTTCGCGCCGGGGCGGTATATCGCCTGACGGCTTCAGGGTCGGGCTTACCCAGACGCATCGGATATGCGCGGGGAACCCCTCTCCCGGATGGGAGAGGGGCAGGGGTGAGGGCAGGCCAGACAACCAGATCGCTAAAGCGGCTCCGTATCGGCTCCTGTGCGTTCGGGTGAAGCCGGCGCAGTGGCAAAGTGGCACCTCAATAATCAGCGGCACACCCTCATCCCTGCCCTTCTCCCATCCGGGAGAAGGGTTCCCCGCGCGCTCCAACAACGCCACACGGATAGCGCCAACGAAAAACGCCAGCCCGAAGGCTGGCGTTGGTCGAGGTATCGGAAACGCTCGGCGTTAAACTTGGCGCGCCACCATCATCCTCTTCACTTCCGCGATCGCCTTGGCGGGGTTCAGGCCCTTCGGGCAGGCATTGGCGCAGTTCATGATGGTGTGGCAGCGATAGAGCCGGAAGGGGTCTTCCAGATTGTCGAGGCGCTCGCCGGTCGATTCGTCGCGCGAGTCGATCAGCCAGCGATAGGCCTGCAGCAGGGCGGCTGGGCCGAGATAGCGGTCGCCATTCCACCAATAGCTCGGGCAGGAGGTCGAGCAGCAGGCGCAGAGGATGCACTCATAGAGCCCATCGAGCTTCTCGCGATCGTCCTTGGCCTGCTTCCACTCCTTCTCCGGCGCCGGCGTCGTCGTCTTGAGCCAGGGCTCGATCGAGGCGTGCTGGGCGTAGAAGCGGGTCAGGTCAGGGACGAGGTCCTTGATCACCGGCATATGCGGCAGCGGGTAGATCGCGACCTTGCCCGCGCTCTTGCCATGCCCGGCGCATTCGTCGATGCCGGTGGTGCAGGCGAGGCCGTTCTTGCCGTCCATGTTCATGGCGCAGGAACCGCAGATGCCCTCGCGGCAGGAGCGCCGGAAGGTCAGCGTCGGGTCGATCTTGGACTTGATCCAGATCAGCGCATCCAGAACCATCGGCCCGCAATCCTCGCGGTCGACGAAATAGGTGTCGGTGCGCGGGTTCTCGCCGGTATCGGGGTTCCAGCGATAGACCTTGAACTCGGTCAGCTTCGCGGCGCCGGCCGGCTTCGGCCAGGCCTTGCCCTCGGTCAGGCGGGAGTTCTGCGGGAGATTGAATTCGGCCATTTTACCAAACAGTCCTCAATACACCCGCGCTTTGGGCTTGATGTACTCGATGTCGTTCGAGAGCGTGTAGGTATGCACCGGGCGCTCATCGAGCGTCACGCTGCGCTTCTCATCGTCGATCCAGGACAGGGTGTGCTTCATCCAGTCCTTGTCGTCGCGGTTCGGATAGTCCTCGCGGGCATGCGCGCCGCGGCTTTCCGGACGGTTCAGCGCCGAATCCATCGTCACCACGGCCTGGGTGATCAGATTGTCGAATTCCAGCGTCTCGACGAGATCGGAATTCCAGATCAGCGAACGGTCGGTGGTGGCGATGTCGGTGATGCCGCCCCAGACCTCGTGGATCAGCTTGTGGCCCTCTTCCAGCGTCTCGCCGGTGCGGTAGACCGCGCAGTTGTCCTGCATGGTCTTCTGCATGCGCCCGCGCAATTCGGCGGTCGAGGTGCCGCCCGAGGCGTTGCGGTACTTGTCCAGGCGGATCAGCGCGAGATCGGCCGAGTTCTTCGGCAGTTCCGGCTGCTTCTCGCCAGCCGTCACGGTCTCGGCGCAGCGCAAGCCCGCGGCGCGGCCGAAGACGACGAGGTCGATCAGCGAGTTGGAGCCAAGACGGTTGGCGCCGTGCACGGAGACGCAGGCCGCCTCGCCGATCGCCATCAGGCCCGGCACCACCGTGTCGGGATTGCCGTCGACCTTGGTCAGCACCTCGCCGTGGAAGTTCGTCGGGATGCCGCCCATGTTGTAATGCACCGTCGGCAGGACCGGGATCGGCTCGCGCGTCACATCCACACCGGCGAAGATTTTTGCGCTCTCGGAAATACCCGGCAGGCGCTCATGCAGGATCTTCGGGTCGAGATGGTCGAGATGCAGGTAGATGTGGTCCTTGTTCTTGCCGACGCCGCGCCCGCCACGGATCTCCATGGTCATCGAGCGTGAGACGACGTCACGCGAGGCAAGGTCCTTGGCGCTAGGCGCGTAGCGCTCCATGAAGCGCTCGCCTTCGGAATTGGTCAGATAGCCGCCCTCGCCGCGCGCACCCTCGGTGATCAGGCAACCCGCGCCATAGATGCCGGTCGGGTGGAACTGCACGAACTCCATGTCCTGCAGGGGCAGGCCGGCGCGCAGCACCATGCCGCCGCCGTCGCCGGTGCAGGTATGGGCCGAGGTCGCCGAGAAATAGGCGCGGCCATAGCCGCCCGTCGCCAGGATCGTCTGCTGCGAACGGAAGCGATGGATCGTGCCGTCATCAAGCTTCAGCGCGATCACGCCGCGGCAATGGCCGTCCTCGTCCATGATCAGGTCGATGGCGAAATATTCGATGAAGAACTCGGTGTTGTAGCGCAGCGCCTGGCCATAGAGCGTGTGCAGCATAGCGTGGCCGGTGCGGTCGGCGGCGGCGCAGGTGCGCTGGGCCGGCGGGCCCTCGCCGAATTCGGTGGTCATGCCGCCGAAAGGCCGCTGATAGATCTTGCCGCTCTCGGTGCGAGAGAACGGCACACCCCAATGCTCGAGCTCATAGACCGCGGCCGGCGCATTGCGGACGAGATATTCGATCGCATCCTGGTCGCCGAGCCAGTCCGACCCCTTGACGGTGTCGTACATGTGCCACTGCCAGGTGTCCTTGCCCATATTACCAAGCGAGGCGGCGACGCCGCCCTGGGCCGCGACGGTGTGCGAGCGCGTCGGGAAGACTTTCGAGATGCAGGCCGTGCGCAGGCCGGCCTGCGAACAGCCGACGGTGGCGCGAAGGCCGGCGCCGCCGGCGCCCACCACGACGACGTCGAAGGTGTGGTCGGTGATCGGATAGGCCTGACCGGCATAGGTCGCGGTCGAACGGGCTTTGGTGATCGCCATCGGATCAGCCTCCAAACGAGAGCTTCAGCACCGCGAAGACGCAAGCGGCGCCGATCGCGATCGCGAAGAAGGTGTTGGCCATCACGGCGGCGATCTTGAAGCCCTCGCCATGGATGTAATCCTCGATGACGACCTGCATGCCGAGCCGCATATGCACCACGCCCGAAACGACGAAGAGCAGCATCAGGATCGCGACCAGCGGATGCGACAGCGTCGCCATCGCAGCCGGATAGGGCTTGCCGAAGAGCGAGATCACGATGCCGAGGAAGATCACCGTCAGCACGACATTGGCCACAGCCGTGACGCGCTGGAGCCAGAAATGGCCGGTGCCGGATTTGGCGGAACCCAGACCGCGAACGCGGCCGAGCGGGGTACGCATGGAGGAGTTGGACTGCATGGTGATGCTCCTCAACGCAGGGCGTAGGCGAGGATCCAGACGAGCAGAGTAAGCCCGCCCGAAACGACGACGCTGTATTTCGCCATATTCATCCGGGTCTGCGGCTCATAGCCATAGCCCATATCCCAGACGAAATGCCTGAGGCCCCCGACCATGTGGTGCAGCAGCGCGAAGGAGTAGCCGAACAGCACCAGCCGTCCGAGGATCGAGCCGGCGATCGCCTGGGCGGTCTCGAAGGCGGCAGGCCCCGAAGCGGCAGCCACGAGCCAGGCCGCGATCAGCACGGTGCCGGCATAGAGCGCGCAGCCGGTGACACGATGCGCGATCGACATCGCCATGGTCCAGGACCAGCGGTAAATCTGCAGATGCGGCGAAAGCGGGCGCGCCGCCTGTTTGACCTCGGCCAAATTCACTCTCCGACTCTGCCGCCCATCAGCGGGCGTTTATCCATTTGGGATCGTTCTAGAGTGATTGGCTCTGTAACGAAACCGGTCCCGCGCTGCAATGCGGCATGCGGGATACGAAGTTACAGAAACTGAAATCTGTAACTTTTTGCTCGGCGCGACGCGTCGCGACTCTCCTAGCCCTCATTCCATGGAGCCGTAAAGCCTGCACGCCGGGCAAACGCCCACATGGACGCAAAGCCTCAGCGCGGCAGCAGCGCCCAATAATCGAAGTCGAGGATGATGCCGTCGTCGTACTGATCGCCATGCTTGAGCGGAAACTCGCCGCAGGGCCGGTTCTTCGTCGCGATCAGGCGCAGCCGCAGCGCGCCGACATCGCTGCGATCAGGCAGTTCGGCCGCTTCCAGCACCTGGCTCCAGGCGAAGACGGTATCGCCCGCGAAGAGCGGCGAGACATGGCGCCCGCCATTGATCGCGGCGATGTGGAAGGCGTTGCCCAGGCCGTTGAAGGACAAGGCCCGCGCCAGGCTGATGACATGGCCGCCATAGATCAGCCGCTTGCCGAAGCGGCTCTCGCGCGCGCCATAGGCGTCGAAATGCACCTTCGCGGTGTTCTGGTAGAGCCGGGTCGCGATCTGGTGCTCGGCCTCCTCCACCGTCACGCCGTCGACATGGTCGATCTGCTCGCCGGCCGCATAAGCGCCCCAGCGGAAGGGCGAGCCGGCCAAGGCGTCGTCATAGGCCGAGAGCTCGATCGCCGGGCAGCCCTGGCCGAGCTCCTCCGGCAGCACCACCTTGGGCAGCTCCGGCACCTGCTCGGCATGGGCCGGCGTGCCGGGCCGACGCTTGCGCACCAAGACCCAGCGCGCATAGCTCAGCACGATCTCGGCCCGCTGGTTGCGGCCGATGGAGCGGACATAGACGATGCCGGCGTCGCCGGCCGAGGCCTGCTTCAGCCCGATCACCTCCGAGGTGGTCGAGAGCGTATCGCCGGGAAAGACCGGCCTCAGGAAGCGGCCATCGGCATAGCCGAGATTGGCGATCGCGTTCAGCGAGATGTCGGGCACCGTCTTGCCGAAGACGATGTGGAAGACGAGGAGATCGTCGATCGGAGCAGCGGGATAGCCCAGCGCCTTGGCGAAGGCATCGGAGGATTGCACCGCGAAGCGCGGGCCATAAAGCGCCGTGTAGAGCGAGGCGTCGCCGCTCGTGATTGTGCGCGGCGTCGCATGCACGATGGTCTCGCCGAGGCTGAAATCCTCGAAGAAGCGGCCGGAATTGGTTTTCGCGACGGGCTCTGACATGGGGCTCACGCTTGAATGGGCTTGGCAGAGTGTGCGCCGCCGCATGGCGAGCCGTCCAGTCCCAAGCCGTCCGACGAGAGAAACCGGGCGCGGGAGCCCTCTCCTGTAAGGAGAGGGTTGGGTGAGGTGTAGGCCGTTTGACGCTTTGGCTGTGACCTCACCGCTGCTTCGCTGTGAGGGTGTACGCAACTGGTCCAGGGGCCGACACCTCACCCCTGCCCCTCTCACTGAACTCGGGCTCGCCCGAGTTCAGCACTCAGAATGTCGAAGTCGGGTAAACCCGACTTCGATGCAGGAGAGGGGTTCCCCGCGCCCTGTTCATCACCCCACCAGCGCGCCAAGCTTCGCCAAATCGACATTCGCCCCGCAGACCAGCACGCCGAGCCGCTCGCCGGGCGCCGGCTTATAGGCGCCGCAGAGCAGCGCGCCCAGCGCCGCCGCCCCGCCGGGCTCCACCGCCAGCCGGAAATCGCGCCAGAGCGTGCCCTGCGCCTGGGTGATCGCCTCGTCGGGCACCAGCACGACATGGTCGACCGTATCCTTGCAGACCTCATAGACCAGCGGGCCGACATTGCGCGCGCCCAGCGAATCGGCCGCAACCGAGGCGACCTTGACCTCGACCGGTCCCTTCGCTTCCAGCGCCGCCTGCAAGGCGCGCGAGCCGGCGGGCTCGACACCGACGACCTTGACCTTGCTCCCGGCGAACCAGGCGGCGATGCCCGAAATCAAACCGCCGCCGCCAACCGCGACCAGAACGGTGTCGAGATCGGGCTCCTGGAGCTGCCATTCGCGCCCGAGCGTGCCCTGGCCGGCGATGGTTTCCTTCGCCGCGAAGGGATGGATCTTGAGCGCGCCGGTTTCCGCGACGAAACGGTCGCAGGCTGCCTGTGCGTCGTCATATTGCGCGCCGCCGATGACGACCTCCGCGCCAAAGCGGCGGATCGCCTCGATCTTGGCCGCAGGCGAGATCTCGGGCACGAAGATCGTCGCCTTGACGCCGCGCTCGCGCGCCGCATAGGCCACCGCCGCTCCGTGATTGCCGCCCGAGGCAGCCGCGACGCCCGCCACTGGCACCGGCAGCGAAAGCAGGTTGTTGAAGGCGCCGCGCGTCTTGAACGAGCCGGCATGCTGCAGGCATTCGAGCTTCAGCGAGATTGCCGCCGGCGAGCCGAAAGCGCCGGCCCCGAGCCGCATCACCGGCGTGACGCGGGCATGGCCGGCAATGCGTTCTGCAGCCGCCTCGATCATCGGGCGCGGCACGGGTCGATCGGTCATGACGGAATCCTATGAAGGCAGGCGCTCGGGCGCAAAGGTCCAGATCGCGATGGGGAGCCCATGGCTATCGCGTCCCGGCGGATCGGGAAAGGGCGCTCCACGCCCGGCCAGGATGTGCTGGGCGACGACCAAAGCGGCAAGCGCATCGAGAGCGTCATCGGCGGCAGCGCCTTTCGGCGGACGCGCCTCGACGATCGCAGCCGGCAGCCCCGCCGCGATCAGAAGCGCCCGACGCTCGGCCATGCCGAGGGGATTGATCACGCTTTTGATCTTCTTGGGCTGCGTCAGCGGCGCGCCGCGCATGGTGCGGAAGGCGAGTTCGGGATGGACCTCGAACAGGCGCTCCCGCAGCGCGGGCTCCGTCCTGAGCAGGGTGTCGATCTCGCGGATCCGCGGAAACAGATGGAAGCCCTGCTTGGAGACCTTTCGTGGCGGCTCGGAGGTTTCGAGCGCCAACCGGCAGGCCTCGCGATAATCCGCGCAATAGACGGCAGACCGCGCTGGGATCGAGAACACCGAGGATTGCCGCTCGCCCAGCAATGGCCTGACGAGGCGCTCGGGCCCGCGCCCCGCGCCGGAAACCCGGTCCGGCAGCCCGATCGGCATATCCACGGCCAGGAGCGCCGGCGGGTTTTCGCCGGCAAGCAGATCGGCCAGATTTGAAACCACGCGCAGCGAAGGAGGCTCTTGGGCGGCGGTGTCAATGAGCGCCGCGATCCAACCCGCCTTGCAGCCATCCACCCCAGCGATCCACGCCATCCGCGCGCCCTCCCGCATCCGCCTTTTGCAGAACTGACGTTGCAAGTGCGTCGCGTCTAGTGTGCAGTGCAGCGAAGAGTGGCGACAATGCCGCCCGAGCTGGATGCGAAACAGCGATAACCGGCCTTTCGCGCGAGTCCCGCGTTAGATTTGAGAGATTGCCATGACCACAATCCGCCCACGCCGCAGCGTCCTCTACATGCCCGGCTCCAACGCCCGCGCGCTCGAAAAGGCCCGCGAGATCGCCGCCGATGCCCTGATCCTCGACCTCGAAGACGCCGTCGCGCCCGACGCCAAGGAGATAGCCCGCGCCCAGGTCTGCGCCGCCGTAAAGGCCGGCGGCTATGGCCGGCGCGAGCTCGTGATCCGTATCAACGGCCTCGACACGCCCTGGTTTGCCGCCGATCTTGCCGCCGCCGCAGAGGCCAAGCCCGACGCCATCCTGGTCCCAAAGGTCTCCTCGCCCGAAACCCTGCAGCAGATCGGCACCTTGCTCGACGGCCTTTGGGCCGCCCCCGAGATCCGCGTCTGGGCGATGATCGAGACCCCGCTCGCCGTCCTCGACGCCGAGCGCATCGCGCGCGCGGTGCAGGACCGCCGGACGCGGCTGGCCTGTTTCGTGATGGGCACCAACGACCTCGCCAAGGAGACGCGCGCCCGCTTCGTGCCCGGCCGCGCGCCGATGCTGCCCTGGCTGACGACGGCGATCCTCGCCGCCCGCGCCTATGGCATCGACATCATCGACGGCGTCTATAACGACCTCAAGGACGAGGCCGGCTTCACGGCGGAATGCGAGCAGGGCCGCGATCTCGGCTTTGACGGCAAGACGCTGATCCATCCCGGGCAGGTCGCAACCGCCAACGCGGTCTTCGCGCCCGACGACGTCGAACTCTCGCGGGCGAGGGCGATCATCGCCGCCTTCGACCAGCCGGAGAACGCCGACAAGGGCGCGCTCCAGCTCGACGGCCGCATGGTCGAGCGGCTGCATGCCGAGATGGCCAAGCGCGTGGTGGCGCTGGGCGAGGCGATCGGGGCCTGATCCACACCGTCATGCTCGGGCTTGTCCCGAGCATCCACGTCTCGAACACCAAGCTCGATCAGCGAAGACGTGGATGGTCGCCACAAGGGCGACCATGACGGACGGAGGGGTTACTTCTTCGCCGCCTTGGCCCGATCGATCGCCTCGAGGATGAGCTGCTTGGCCTTGGCGGCGTCGCCCCAGCCGGTGAGCTTCACCCATTTGCCGGGCTCGAGATCCTTGTAGTGCTCGAAGAAGTGCTGGATCTGGTCGAGCGTGATCTTCGGCAGATCGGTGTAGTTGTGCACGTTCTCGTAGCGCTTGGTCAGCTTGGGCACCGGCACGGCGATGATCTTCTCGTCGCCGCCGCCCTCGTCCTCCATCATCATCACGCCGATCGGCCGCACGGCGATATAGGAGCCGGGGATCAGCGGGCGGGTGTTGGCGACCAGCACGTCGCAAGGATCGCCATCCTCGGACAGCGTATGCGGAATGAAGCCGTAATTCCCGGGATAGCGCATCGGCGTATAGAGGAAGCGGTCGACGAAGAGCGTTCCGGCCTCCTTGTCCATCTCGTATTTGATCGGCTCGCCGCCGATCGCCACTTCGATGACGACGTTGACTTCGTCGGGAGGATTCTTGCCGATGGAAATGGCGTCGAGGCGCATAAGTCTTGACCTGTGGCGATGGAAACTGGCGGGTCTTATGCGTGTTTGGACGCAAAAGTCCAAGTTAAGATTAAAAGCCGGGTCCGGCTCAGCTCACCTTGAGGCCGAGTTCGGCCAGCATCTGCCCGGCCTGCTGCCGTGAAATCGTCGCGCCCCGGAACAACGCGGCATCGCCGAGCCGCAAGCCGCCGAGATCCGCGCCGCGCAAATCGGCCCCCTCAAAACGGGCCCCGGTCAGATTGGCGTCGCGCAGGCTGCAATCCTCCAGCACCGCGTCGCGAAAATCGGCTTTCCTGAGATCGGCCTGGCCAAGATCGAGCCGCTGCAGCCGCATCTTCCGGAAGGAGAAACCCGGCAGCTTCGCGGCAACCAGCAGCGTCTCCTCGAAGATCGCACCCAATGTCTTGGCCTCGGACATGTCCGCTCCCGTGAGCTTGCAGCTCCGGAAAGCCGCGGAGGCCAGCAGCGAGCGTCGAAAGCTCGCATTGTTAAAGTCCCCGGCTTGAAAGACCGCTTCGGTCAGGGTGCTGCTGCTGAAATCGGCGAAAGCGCCCCGACAGCCCGACCAGCTGGAGCCGTCGAGGCGGGCGCCCTTGAAGCTGGTCCGGCGCAGCAGGCAGCGTTCAAAAACCCAGCCGGCCAGGCTGAGGCCGGCGAGATCGACGCCCTCGATATCGCAACCGACAAGCAGCGCCGGCCCTTCCGCCGCCAGCGCCTCGACGGCCGGGCGGGTCAGTGTCACCTCGGTGATCCATCGCGCGGAAGAGGGTGTGGCCATCGCCCATCCCTAGAGCAGGATGCGAAAAAGTGGGAACCGGTTTTTCGCGTCGATCCTGTTCTCTCGCCGAGACGCTCCATGCACCCAAGGTCGCGCGGCACTCCAGGCCAGACCGCGCGGCGCAGCCGCCCTCTCATTTGCACCGCGGGCCCGGCACTGGTATCGGGCGCGCTATGAAGATGGATCAAACCAGCTCCCGCGAGGCCTGCCCTTGCTGAACCGCCTGCGCCCCGACGAGGATCGTTATGCGCGCCGCATGGCCCGTATCGCGCGCTGGGACCGGCCGATAAGTGGCAAGGCCGACCGCCTGCGCGCCTGGGCTAATATGCTGCTGGTCGATCACGGCATCTTCCGTCTCGCCTATCTCAACGCCCATCGCGTTACGCCACAGCTCTGGCGCGCGGCCCAGCCTGCGCCGGGTCAGATCGCGAAATTCGCTCGCGAGGGCGTCAAGACCATCGTCAATCTGCGCGGCGGGCGCGAGCATGGCTCCTGGCCATTGCAGCGCGAGGCTTGCGAGCGCCACGGCATCACCCTCGTCGATTTCGTCCTGCGCTCGCGCGGCGCGCCCGAACGCGAGACCATCCTGGGCGCCAAGGCCTTCTTCGCCGGGCTGACGGAGCCCGCGCTGGTGCATTGCAAATCGGGCGCCGACCGCGCCGGCTTCTTCGCGGCGCTCTATCTGCTGATCCATGAGGAGCGGCCGCTTGAGGAAGCGACCCGCCAGCTTTCCCTGCGCTACGGTCATTTCCGCTTCGCCAAGACCGGGATTCTCGACGCTTTCTTCGAGACCTATCGCCGCGAGGGCCACGCCAAGGGCATGCCCTTCCTCGACTGGGTCGCGAAAGACTACGACCCCGAGCGGCTGGAGCGCGACTTCAAGCCGGGCTTCCTGTCCTCGCTGATCGCCGACAGGCTGATCCGGCGGGAATAGAGCGCCTGGAGCATTTTCGAGCGAAGTGGACACCGGTCCGCGTAAAGAAAATGCGATAAAACAAGAAGATAGAGCACTTGCGAGGAAAGGCGGGTACCGCTTTTTTCGCGAGGAGCAATGCTCTCAACTCTTGGAATTACTCATCCCCGTGCGACGGCAAACCCGTCCACGCCGAAGCGTGTCCAGGCGAACTGGACATGCGCCAGCATCCGCGCCAGCGAGACCAGGCCGATCGCCCCGAGCAGCGCCAGCGACAAGGTACCGAACCAGGCCATGACGAGCCCCGCCGCCAGAAGCGCGATGGCGTTGGTGAGAACCTGGCGGCGCGGAGAGCGCGAGAGCGAGGCGATTTCGTGCAAGGGCGTGACCAGCGCGATGCCGCCATAGAACAGCGCCATGATCGCAACGGTCTCGCCGACGCCCTCCCATTGCGTGCCGTCGAGCACGACATCGGCGCCCATGGCGACGAGGGCGATGGCGGCGAACAGCGCCGCCGCCGCGACCATCAGGCCAAGCGTCACGAAACGGACCCAGGCTTGCCGGCTCTCGGCGGCGCGCGCACGCAGGCTCGACAACACGAGCGGCACCGAGACCGCGGAGAACATCTGGGTCGGCACCTCGAGCAGGCGCATCGCCAGCGCGACATGGGCGGCCAGCAGCGGGTTGCTCGCATAAGGCAGGGCGAGCAGCGGCGCCACCATGAAGCCGAAGGACAGGAGTGCGGAGGGCAAGAGGAAACGCGGTGCGGTGCGCCAGCGGCTCGCCGATTCCCTCAGCTCGAGCCGCGACCAGACTTCGCGCCGTACCAGACCCGCCAGCGCCGCGCGCCGGCGCCAGACCAGATAGCAGGCCGAGACGACATGGCCGATCGCGTCGGCTGCAAACAGCGCGACCGAGGTCGCGCCCAGCGGCCAGATCAGCAGGACCATCATGCCGGGCTGGACCAGCGCCTGAACGACATTGCTGTTGCCGATCGCAGCGAAATCCCCTTCCGCCGTCGCCTCCGAGGAGACGAGCCGGATCACCGCCCGCCCGGCCAGCGACACCAGGAACAAGGCCCCATAGGTCGCGACCACCCAGCCGGCAGCGCCCGCCACAGCGATGCCCAGCGCGGCCACAGTGAGGAACGCGCCCCCTGCCGCAAGCGCCAGCCGGAACGCCCGCGCCAGCCTGTCCTGGTCGCTGCTCTGGAAGAACACCGCCTCGAAACGCAGCAGCGTCGCGATCGAGACGAAATTGGCGAGCGCTGAAAACACCGCGAAATCGGCGAAAACCTGCGCCGGGCACAAGGCCGCGGCCGCAAGCAGGCCCCAGACGGAGAGAAAGCGTGCCTGGACGAAGCGCAGGGCCAGCATCAGCCCCGAGGCCAATCCGGCCCGTGCAGCGGCCGAGCCTTCTGCCGCGATCTCCTCGGCAGGCGTAACCGGCGCCGACGGCGCAACGCCGACCGGGAACGCCGTCCGCTCGAGGATCAGATGCGCGGCCATATCCACGTCCATGCTCGGGATATCGGACAGGTCATCGCCGCTGGCTTCCCGGAGGTCACGACGAGAGGACGCAGCCGCCAGCGGATCAGGAGGTCTGATCACGGAACACAGCTCTGCCCGAGACACGGTGCGCCTTCATGGTTAACGAAGTCTTATGCGGGCGAATGACCACGGAGCACGCCTCAGAGGGAACAGGGCTCTCCGTCAAGTCCGTGGCCAAAAAATGGCGCAATTTGACGCAGCGTTAGGCAAACCAAGCTGTTTTGTTTGGAAAAATTCCAGAAAATGAGCACTCCCCGGCGAAATTTGGCGAAATCTCCCCTAGCGTCATCATCCCCTGGAAACAAAACGACCAGGCCTGTCGCCATGCCCAGGCCGAGCTCCCAAGCCTCCTTCGCAGCCGGCCCCGATGACCGATTCAATCGATGCGATCACGCTCGCCGGCGCCAATCGGCACGGCAAGGCGGTTCTCGTGCGGAGAGAGCGGGCAGACCCAGGCTTCGGAATAGGCGCAGGACGGGTAATAGGCGAAATTGAAATCGAGGATCAGCCGGCCGTCCGGCGTGGCGCCGAGATCGGCGCTCTTGATCGTGTCGAGCAGATAGCGGCCACCGGCGAATGTGTCGCAGCCATTGCTCGCATCGCCGAAGGGCAGGAAGGTGCCGCCGCCATAGCCTGCGATCCAGTACAGCGTCAGATCCCGGCCCAGCGGCCCCGCCAACCCCTCGGTCAGCGCATAGGGAACGAGCCTCATCAGCCCATCCTTGCCGGCCTCGACCGGAATCGCCTCGCGATCGACGGCAGGCACGAGGCCAACCTCGAAACGCAGGGCCGGATCATAGGGAAAGCAGGCGATGCCGGTGAATTCGGCACGGCCCTTCCCCGTCAAGGGCGATTGCGGATGCTCGCGAAACAGCCGGTCGCGCGCCGCCCGCCAACGCTGCCAGCCGTCCTGCGGCGGCAGCGCCCTCACCTCGGCGTAAAGATCGGCGATCTGCCGCCGCCAATCCTGCAGCGTGCTGAAGCGCGTGAAATCAGCCACGGAGGCTGTGGGAGTGGACAAAGTCATGGCGCGTGCAGTCATCGCAAATCCTCCCGGCCAATCCTCGCCGGCTTCACGTCTCGTGCAGGCAACGCCGGCGCGACGCGCCCGTTCCATGAGACAGCCCTGCGCCAAGTTTAGTACCCAGCGCTGCCAGAACCTGTCAGCGGGCGGGCAGGATGGGGCAGCGCTTCGCCCCATGTGGCTGTCACGAATCCGCGAGGCGGGAGCCATCATGCCGTCGAGTCCGCCTTGATCGCGCGGCTCCATCATTTTAAGCTTAAAATATTGGAGCTCCGGAATCGGGACTGGATCATGTCGGAAGCGACCCGCAGACTGTCCTATGGCAGCTATCTCCAGGTCGACCGGCTGCTCTCCTGCCAGGAGCCGGAAAGCCTGAAGACCGGCGCGCCGGCGCATGACGAGATGCTCTTCATCATCGTCCACCAGGCCTATGAGCTTTGGTTCCGGCAGATCCTGCACGAGCTCGACCGGATCCAGGCCGATTTCGCGGCGAGCACGGTCGCCGACGAGCATCTCGGCCGCATCAATGCCGGGCTCAGCCGCATCCATGAGATCCTGAAGCTGCTGGTCGGGCAGCTCGACGTGTTGGAAACGATGACGCCGGCAGGCTTCCTCGAATTCCGAGACCTGCTGACACCGGCCTCGGGCTTCCAGTCCGTGCAGTTCCGATTGATCGAGGCGCGGCTCGGCCTGCATGACGACGCCCGCATCCGCATCGACGAGCAAAGCATGCGCGAGCGGCTCGCGCCCGAGGACCGCGACAAGCTGAGCGCGGACACAAATCCCTCGCTGCTCTCCCAGCTCGACGCCTGGCTGGCGCGCACGCCCTTCGTGGCGCTGGGCGACTACAGCTTTCGCGAGAGTTACCGGGCTGCAGTGATCGCCGCGTTGCGGCGCGACGCCACCAGCATCAGCGCAGACCCCGCTTTGCCCGAGCCGCAGCGGCAGGCCGACGCGGCCGCGATCGAGCAGGCGCTCGCCCGCTTCCGGGCGCTGTTCGAGCCCGACGCCACGACCTCGACCTGGCGGATGTCGGCCCGCGCCATCGAGGCGGCCTTGTTCATCTCGCTCTATCGCGACATGCCGGTGCTGCAGCTGCCCTTCCGGCTGCTGCAGGCGCTGATGGACATCGACGAGAGCCTGACGCTCTGGCGCCTGCGCCATGCCTTGATGGTCGAGCGCATGATCGGCGTCAGGCCCGGTACCGGCGGCTCATCGGGCTCCGGCTATCTCAAGGCGACGGCGGAGAAGCACCGCATCTTCATCGATCTCTTCCACCTCTCGACCTATCTGCTCGGCCCACGCGACCTGCCGGCCCTGCCCGACGCCCTGCGCCGGCGCATGGGCTTCAGCTACGGGGCGGCCTGATGGTAGGGGCCGGGGACTGGACGCGCCACTTCTCGCGCTTTCGCGGCGCCGCTCCTGAACGCATCAACCTCGCCGCGCACAGCCATCATGACTGGCCCGACGTCACCTTCGCAGCGCAGGGGATGGCGTGGCTCGATGCGGCGCAGCGCGCCGGCGATAAATGGGATTGCGTCTTCGGCGAGGTCATTCCGGCAGTCCAGGCCGGCATCGCCCGGCATCTCGCCTTGCCCGATCCGGCGACGATCGCCTTTGCGCCCAACACGCATGAATTCCTGCGCCGCCTGCTCTCCTGCCTACCGGAGGGCGGGCTGCCCCGCATATTGACCACCAGGGCGGAGTTCCACACCGCGCGGCGGCAGCTCACGCGGCTGGCCGAAGAGGGGCTGATCGTGCTGGACGACATCCCCGCCGAACCCTTGGCGAGCCTGCATGAGCGCCTCAAGGCAGCGATCGCAGCCGGCGGGCACGACCTGATCTATCTCAGCCAGGTCCTGTTCAATTCCGGCGCGACCAGCGGCGATCTCGCCGCTCTCGTCGATGCCGTGCCCTCACCCGAGACCTTCATCGCCCTCGACGGCTATCACGGCTACCTCGCTTTGCCGACAAACCTCGCCGCCATCGCCAACCGCGCTTTCTACATCGCGGGCGGCTACAAATACGCCATGGCCGGCGAGGGCAGCTGCTTCATGCACTGCCCGCCGGGCTTTGGCCCGCGCCCACGCGACACCGGCTGGTTTGCCGCCTTCGGAGCGCTCGCTGCACCTCCCGGCAGCACGGTCGGCTATCCCGCTGACGGCGGACGCTTCCTCGGCGCGACCTTCGACCCGTCCGGCCTCTATCGCATGCGCGCCGTGCTCGACTGGATGCAGGCGGAGGCTCTCGACGCGGCGCCCATCCACGCGCATGCGATTGCCCTGATGCAGCGCTTCCTCGCCGGGCTCGATACGCTGGACCTCCCCGGGCTCGCGCGCACCGCGCTGATCACGCCACTGCACGACCCCGCCGGTCACGGCAATTTCCTGGCCTACAGGACGCCGGCCGCCGGCGCGTTTGAGGCCGCATTGGCGAAGCTCGGTATCGCCACCGACCACCGGGGCGACGTGCTGCGTTTCGGCTTCGGCCTGGCGCTGTCGGAAAGCGACATCGATGCCGCGCTTGAGCGGATGAAGGCGTTGCGAAGCTAAAAGACGGCTCAGGACTGCCATGAGCCCTCATCCTGAGGAGCGCTCCGCAGGAGCGCGTCTCGAAGGATGCTCCAGGAGGCTCCCCTGCAAGCTGGAACATCCTTCGAGACGCCGCTTCGCGGCTCCTCAGGATGAGAGCTGAGGTTCCAGTCGGCTTGCAAGTCGCGGGATCCAGGCAATTCACCCGCGATTCATCCTGAATCCAGGCTTCACCATATCGCTCAACCGCTGATTCACCGGCGCCGCGCGAGATCTGCCGCAACCTGGATTGCGGGAGGTTCAATCGTGACCAGACGCCATACACCGATCGACCTGCTCTTCGCCGCGGCGATGTCGCTGCTCTTCATCGTCTTCGCCGGCCGGCCGGTGCTGGCGCGCGAACTCGTCGAGGCGCCCGATGCGCGCTACCTGCCCGGCACGATCGTGATCCGCACGGCCGAGCGCCGGCTCTATTTCGTCAACGCGCCGGGCACCGCGATCCGTTACCAGATCGCCGTCGGCAAGGCCGGCAAGCAATGGCGTGGCGTCAAATATGTCGAGGAATTGCAGGTCGATCCGGCCTGGAGCCCGCCCGCCTCGGTCAAGCGCGACAATCCGCGCCTGCCCGACGTCATTCCCGGCGGCTCACCGCGCAACCCGATGGGCGCGCGCGTCATCGGGCTCGGGCCGGGCGGCGAATATGCGATCCACGGCACCAATATGCCCAATACGATCGGCACCTTCGCCTCCTATGGCTGCTTTCGCATGCATAACGAGGATGTCGTCGATCTCTACGAGCGCGTCCGCATGGGCACGCCCGTCGTCGTCCTGCCGTAGATCACGTCGCATTCGGACGGCTCCGTCCGAATGCGACGTGATCTTTTCCAAAAAAGGGCGAGAGCATCGCTCTTGCGAAAAACCGGTACCCATTTTTTCGCGCGATGCTCTAAAACGCCTTACAGCGCGACCGGCGAGAGCAGCGGCTTGCCCGCGAAATAGGCCTCCAGATTGCCAAGCAGCAGATCCTGCTGGGCAATCTGCGCCGATTCCGCATTGGCGGCGATATGCGGCGTCAGCACGACGTTCTCGAGCACTTTGAGCCGGTCCGGTACCTGCGGCTCGTGCTCATAGACATCCAGCGCCGCACCCGCGATCAGATTGGTCTCCAGGGCCTCGCACAGGGCCTCCTCATCGACCGCGATGCCGCGCGAGATATTGATGAGATGACCCTCCGGTCCGAGCGCGCGCAGCACTTGCGCATTGATGGCGTGGCGGGTCTCGATGCTGGCGCGCACCGCCACGATCAGCACATCGGCCCAGCTTGCGAGCCCGAGCAGGCTGTCATGATAGAGATAGGGCAGCTCCGGCCGCTGCGAGCGGTTGTGATAGCCGATCGTCATGTCGAAGGCGGCCGCGCGGCTGGCGATGCGGGCGCCGATGGCGCCTAGCCCATAGATTCCGAGCTTGCGCCCCGCCAAACCCGGCACATTGGGCATGCGCTGGACCGAATTGCCCTGCCAGAGCCCGGCCCGCACGAAACGCTCGGCAGCGCCGATCCGGCGGGCCGAGGCCAGCAGCAGGCCCATGGCGAATTCGGCGACGCTCGTCGCATTGGCGTCGGCGGCGTTGCTCAGCTTGATGCCGCGCGCCTTCGCACAGGCCCGGTCAACGCCTTCGATGCCAGTGCCGTAGCAGGAGATCAATCCGAGCTTCGGCAGCGCGTCGATCAGCGCGGCGTCGGTCGTCAGCGATCCCATGGTGAGCAGCGCCTGCGCCGCCTCGGCTCCCTCCGGCAGGGCGTCAGGCGCGGAACGCTCCATCGGGCCCAGCAGCACATAGCGCTCCTGCAAACGCTCGACGAGGCGCGCAGGCATGCGTGGTGCCATCAGGATCGTCGGCTTCATCGGTCTGCAATCTCCGGTTCATGCGCCGAGTTCATGCGCATTGCATCGCAGCATTCCGGGAGCCACACCTCAACCCGTCCTGGAGCGACAACAGACATATCGCCCACGCAGAACGAGAGATGCATGATTGATGCGGCGCAACATGGAAAAAGCCCTGTCGCGGCTTTTTCGCCCCTCGCCTGCGACAAAAAAGCGCGTTAACGTTTCCTTGCTCGACATCAGACACGCCAAGCGCGCAAGCGCCGGGCTCACAAGGGGCTACAGATGGATCATCTCGCTGACGTCAAGAAATTCGCCAAGAAGCCGCTGAATGAGGCGGCTTTTGCCGGAATGTCGAAATCCTACGCCCTCGTCATGGGCAAGCCCGATACGCGCTACGTCGCCTGCTCCGATCCAGCCGAGCTGGATCGCGTTCGCGAGAATTTCCTGAAGAAGAAGCTCGGCCTCAAGACCGCCGATCTCGATGCCTCGATCAAGGCGACATGCGAGCATATGAAGGCCGACAAGACCAAGTCGCGCCTGACCTTCTACTATCTGCTGGCCGAGCATTACGGAAAGCTGGATCTCTTCGTGAAGAAGTGAAATTCCGGCAGTCGGCATTGGGCAGTCGGCAGTCGTGAGACCCGACTGCCTATTGCCCACGACCTACTGCCGATACAGATCCTCACGCGTCAGCGGCAGACCAGAGGCGCCCTTGCGGCGCTTGGAGGCCAGCGTCTGGTTGACCAGCGCGCCGCCGCGCTCGAACGCCAGCGAGCAGCCGGCGAGATAAAGCAGCCACATCCGGGTGCGCTCGGGGCCGATCTCGGCCTCGGCTTCGGCCTTGCGGGCTTCCAGCCGCTCCCACCAGAGCCGCGTCGTGCGCTGGTAGTGCTCGCGCCAACCCTCGACATCATGCACCTCGAAGCCGTTTCGCTCGAGATTGGCGATCGACATACCGAGATGGTCGAGCTCGCCGCCGGGGAAGATGTAGCGCACCAGGGCGCGGTATTCCGCCGGCATCTTGTTGAAGGCCTTCTCGGTCTTCTTGGCGCGGCGCGAGATCGTGTGGTGCAGATACAAGCCGCGCGGGCGCAAGAGCCGGTTCACCGCCTTGAAATAGGTCGGGTGGTTGGCGATGCCGACATGCTCGAACATGCCGATCGAAGAGATCTTGTCGAACTCGCCCTCCATCTGGGTGAAATCCTTGAGATGGAGCGTGACCTTCCCCTCGAGGCCGAGCCGCGCCACCTTCTCGCGCGCCAGGGCCAGCTGCTCCTCGGCCAGCGTCACGCCATGCGCCTCGACGCCGTAATGCTGCGCGGCATGGCAGATCAGCGCGCCCCAGCCGCAGCCGATATCGAGAAAGCGGTCGCCGGGCTTCAGCCGCAGCTTGCGGCAGATCATGTCGAGCTTGTCGCGCTGGGCACGGTCGAGATCGCCATGATCCTCCGTGAAATAGGCGCAGGTGTAGACCATCTCCTCATCGAGGAAGAGCCGGTAGAAGGCGTTCGAGACGTCGTAATGATAGGCGATATTGGCCTTGTTGGTGGCGGGCGCGCCATCTCGGGCGATCTCATCGCCCTTGATATGGGCCACAGCGCTCGGCGCTTCGCCCGGCGCAAACAGGAAGCGACGGACGACATCGAAGGCGGCCGCCTTCGAAATGCCGCGCGCCAGCCTGCCGACCTTGCCCTCCGGCCGCGCCGCCGCGAGATCGAAGATCGAGCCGTTGAGCAGGGAAATCCGGTCGGTGACGTGGAGGTTCAGCAGCGTGTCGAGCTTGGGCTTGCGCAGCAGCGCGGCGACGACGCCGGCGTCGCGGATGGCGATGCCCAGCCCGTTCTGCGGCCAGTCAGCCGGCACATGCGAGCCGTCCCAGAGCCGGAAGCCGAGCTTGAGCCCGAGCTTCTGATGCGCCTCGGTCAAAAGCCGCCGCAACGCGGCGAGACGCTTGTCGTCGCTGTTCATACGGAACCGTCCCAGTCTTGAGTCTCCGACTGTTTGAACGGAGCTGGCGAGCTTGGCAAGCAACTGCGATCGTCACCAATTGAAGCATTTTCAAATAGGGTATATATCATGCAATTCTAGCGGCAATACGTCTTTTACGGGATAGATAGAGATGTTTAATTGCTATGTGCCAGCCATCGTTTCTCTCGCATCACAGTTAACACTCGAGCAAGTCATCAGAAACGACGACTTAGTCGGCGAACGGGCAGCTTCTTCAAATCTAAACCAGGAAGAAATTGAGAGAATATCCGGTTGGATGAATATAGCGACAAAGGTATCTGATGAATTCGAAATGGGACCCGCCCACGCCAGAATCAAAATAATATCAAAGAAACTCAAAAATAAAATTTCGCACCGTGAAATATCGACAGAGATCAGAGTATTAAGAGAGACAATGGATGAAGGGTATAAATCTCAGTTAATTTATAGATATCCAGACCAAAAGAAAACGATTTTCAAAAACTGGGCCGTTGATTGGGCGGATACCGTATCGAAATTCCCCTCAACAAAGAAGGATGTATATTGCGCCGTGGATCTTTGGGCCCTCGGCCATAATACAGCCAGCGTATTTCATCTGATGCGAGTGCTAGAATATGGACTTCGAGCGATGGCAAATGATGTTAACGCGAATTTTGAGTATGAAAATTGGCAAAACATCATCGAGAAAATAGAATCAAACATAAAAATAGAAACGAAACAATTGCCAAAAGGCTCAGCGCGTAGTGAGAGATTAAAATTCTTATCGGAAGCCGCGAAGGAATTAGTTTATTTTAAAGACGGTTGGCGAAATTTCGTCTCCCACAACAGGGTTGAATACAGTGAAGAACAAGCGTTTATTGCTTTGAATCACGTCCGGTATTTCATGACAACTCTAGCATCAAAACTTACAGAAATATCTGAATAAGCGACCATAATCTCTCAGAAATCGCTCGCGATCCCCTTCACCTCCCAATCATTGTAGCGCGCCGGCTCCAGGCCGCCGCGGCCATTGATCTCCTTGTCCCGCGCGACTTCAGCCGCATGGGCGTCGATCTCGGCGCGCCGCGCCTGCGCTTCGGCAAGGGCGCGCTGCGCCGCCGGCGAAAGCGGCTTGGCAGGCGCGGCGTCCTGCGCGGTGGCGGGGAGCTGCTCGACGGGCTTTTCGGTCATTGGCGGCATCATCTCTTACAGCATCAACTCTTGCAGGATCGGCATCCACTTCACCACATAAGGCGGAAATCCGCATCGCGGGAGGGGCGCAGCGCCTCTGCCCGCATGATCTGCAAGGGAGCCTTGATGAACTACGTCCGCACCTTCATGCTGATGGCTGGCCTCACCGCGCTCTTCGCCGTGGTCGGCTATCTGCTGGGCGGCCCGGGCGGCATGCTGGTGGCGCTCGCCATCGCGGCTGCGACCAATCTTTTCAGCTACTGGAATTCCGACAGGCTGGCGCTCGCCGCCCATAATGCGCAGGAGGTCGATGAGGCGAGCGCGCCCGAGCTCTACGGTATGGTCCGCGACCTCGCCGCCCGCGCCAACATGCCGATGCCGCGCGTTTATCTGATCCAGGAGGACCAGCCCAACGCCTTCGCCACCGGCCGCAATCCGCAGAACGCTGCCGTTGCCGCAACGACGGGCATCCTGCGCACGCTCACTTATGAGGAGCTGGCCGGCGTGATGGCGCATGAGCTCGCCCACATCAAGAACCACGACACGCTGACCATGACGATCACCGCGACCATGGCCGGCGCGATCTCCTCGCTCACGACTTTCGGCATGTTCTTCGGCTCACGCGAGAACCGCCCTGGGTTCATCGTCCAGATCCTGATTTCGGTGCTCGCGCCGCTTGCCGCCATGGTGATCCAGATGGCGATCTCGCGTTCGCGCGAATACGAGGCCGACCGGCTCGGCGGCGAAATCGCCGGCAATCCGGTCTGGCTGGCGGACGCTCTGGCCAAGATCGCGGGAGGCGTCGCGCATATTCCCAACGAGACGGCGGAGGCGAAGCCTGCTACGGCGCACATGTTCATCATCAATCCCCTGAGCGGACGCGGCATGGATTCCCTGTTTTCGACCCACCCCGACACCGGCAATCGCATCGCCGCACTGATGGAGCAGGCCCGCGCCAAAGGCCTCGGCACAATGGGCGTTGGTGCCACCACCAGTGGCTTCACCAGCCAGGCCAGCCAGAGCCCCTGGAACAGCGACCGCACACCCGGTCCCTGGGGCTGACATGGCCAAGCAAGCAGATGTGAACCCGGAACTGAACGAGACCGCAGCGCAGACAGGCGAGCCCGTGCCGGGCCTGCCGGCGCGGCGCCTCGCGGCGACGCTGATCGACGAGGTGCTCAAGGCCCGGCTCGCGCTGGACGAGACCTATGAGCGGCTCGCGCCGACATTCGGGCTCGATGCCGCCGACGCCGCTCTGGCGCGCGCCATCGCGATCACCGCCTTCCGCCGGCTCGGCACGATCCAGCATGCGATCAATGCCAGGCTCGAACGCGGCAGCCCGCGCAATTCAGGCCCCTTCGAGCCGATCCTCGTCGCTGCGGCAGCCCAGATCCTCTTCCTCGACGTGCCCGACCATGCCGCCGTCGATCTCGCCATCCGCCATCTCCATGAGGATGCGCGCTCCTCGCGCTATGTCTCGCTCGGCAACGCTCTGCTGCGCCGGCTCGCCCGCGAACGCGATGCCATCCTCGGCGAGGCGCTCGACCCGTTCCTCGACACGCCGGAATGGCTCGCCGAGAGCTGGATCGAGAACTATGGCGAAGAGACCGCCGCCGCCATCGCCGCCAGCCATCGCGACGAACCGCCGCTCGACATCAGCGTGAAGGATGACGCGGCCGGCTGGGCCGAGAAGCTCGACGGGCTCCTGCTGCCAACCGGCTCGGTCCGGCTACGCGAACGCCAGAGCATCACCGGCCTGCCCGGCTTCGATGAAGGCGCCTGGTGGGTGCAGGACGCCGCAGCCGCCCTGCCGGTTCGCCTGCTGGCGCCCAAGCCCGGTGAGCGCATCGCCGATCTCTGCGCCGCGCCTGGCGGCAAGACCGCCCAGCTCGCCGCGGCAGGCGCCCATGTCACCGCCGTCGATCGTTCGGGGCCACGCCTGCGCCGCCTCAGGGCCAATCTGGAGCGACTCGGGCTCTCCGCCGAGATCGTCACCAAGGACGCGGCACTCTGGCAGGCAGAGCCCTTCGACGCGGTTCTGCTCGACGCGCCCTGCAGCGCCACCGGCACGATCCGTCGGCATCCCGACGTTGCCTGGACCAAGACGCCGGAAGACCGCGACAAGCTCGCCGCATTGCAAGCGCGCCTGCTGGAAGCCGCCGCGCGCCTGACCAAGCCCGGCGGACGCCTGATCTACTGCACCTGCTCGCTCGAACCGCAGGAGGGCGAGCAGCAGATCGAGGTTTTCCTGGCGGAGAATCCCGATTTCAAGCGCTCGCCCATCACAGCCGATGAGATCGGCGGTGTCGAGGGCGCGATCGACCGTCACGGCGATCTGCGGACCCTGCCGCACCAGCTGAAACATGACGGTCCACGTTTATCGGGATGGGCGGGATTTTATGCATGCCGCCTGATCAGGCGGGAGACGGATGACGTCAAATAGATGCGCCAAGCGATTCTGTTTGATGCCTGAATCCGCCTCTTATCAAAAGCTTAGAGCATGATGCCGGCCGAAGACCGGTTTCCCCTTTTCGGCATCATGCTCTATGACGGAGCCGAGATTCGCATGGTGGGACGCCATGCGCGGGTACGGGGCGGCGTGGGCATTGAGCGGCTGGTCTGAGCGACGAGGACTTGCCCGGGCTGCGATCGGACGGGCGGCGCGGCGGACCCGTGGCCATCTCGTCGGCGTGGCGCGCAAGGCTTGGCCGTTCGGCAGAGCCCCCGCGACGCGGCTGTTGTTTGCACCGCATGATTTGCGCACCGCCGACCCGACGACGGCAGGCGACATCTATTCCGGCTATTACGCCTTCGCCGGCCGCACCTTGCGCACCCATGGCGAATCGCCCTTCGATTGCGTAGCGCCGAGCGATGCCTGGGCCGAGGCGCTGCACGGCTTCGGCTGGCTGCGCCATATGCGCTCCGCCGACACCGCGATTGCACGCGCCAATGCGCGCGCTTTGGTCGAGGATTTCATTGCCAGGAAACGCTACCGCAACGAGGTCTCGCGCCGCCCCCACGTCGCGGCGAGGCGATTGATCTCCTTTCTGTCGCATTCGCCGCTGCTGCTCGAAGGCGCCGACCACGCCTTCTATGAGCGCTTCCTGCGCCATATCTCGCGCCTGACCGACCGGCTGACTTTGGCGCTGGCCGGCGCGGTCGACGGGGTGGCCAGGCTGCAATGCCTGACCGCGGTCTCCTTCGCGACGATTTGCCTGGATGGCCAGGATGCGCGCCGTCGACGCTATGATCTGGCGCTCTCCGACGAGCTCGATCACCAGATTCTGCCCGATGGCGGGCATCTCAGCCGCAATCCCCGGCAACTGATCGAGCTTCTGCTCGATCTCCTGCCGCTGCGCGAGACCTTCGCGGCGCGCGGGCTGGAGCCGCCGCGCGGCGTGCTGATGGCGATCGAGCGGATGATGCCGCATCTCAGGCTGTTCCGGCATGGCGACGGCGCGCTCGCTTTGTTCAACGGCATGGGCACGACACCGCCCGATCTGATGGCGACGCTTGCCGCCTATGACGACGCCCGCGCCCGGCCGATCGAGCAGGCGGCCTATTCCGGCTACAGCCGGCTGTCGGGAGACCGCAGCATCGTCGTCGTCGATGCCGGTGCGGCGCCGCGTGGCGCGCAGTCGATCGAGGCACATGCCGGCTGTCTCGCCTTCGAGTTCTCCAGCGGCGGTCAGCGCATCGTCGTCAATTGCGGCACGAGCCGCTTCGGCCCGCCGGAATTGCGCCTCGCCATGCGCAGTACTGCAGCGCATTCGACACTCACCCTCGACGAGCGCTCCAGCGCGACCTTCGGGCTGGTGCTCGGCGAACGGCGGATCATCGCCGGCCCGCAGGATGTGCGAGTCGCGCGCCAGGACACGCAAGCCGGCCCGGAATGGGTCGCAAGCCATGACGGCTATCGCCGCAGCCTGGGCGCCGTGCATACGCGCCGGCTGATGCTCACCAAGGACGGCGCATCGCTCACTGGCGAGGACGAGATCGCCTTGTCCGCCGAGCGCGATACGCTGTCGGCGGTGGCGCGCTTCCATCTCCATCCCGGCGTCAAGCCGAGCCTGATCCGCGAGGGCGAGGGCGCGCTGCTGGCGTTGCCCTCCGGCGAGGTCTGGGCCTTCGACGCCGGTGGCCTGCGCGTGACGATCGAGGAGAGCATCTTCCTCGCCTCAGCCGATGGCGGGCGCCGCACCGAACAGCTCTGCATCGATTTCGACGCCGTGGCGACGCCGCGGATCATCTGGCGTTTCAGCCGCGTCAGCGCCGCCCCGCCGCGCAGCGCGCGCCTCCGCAGCGAGCCGGCTCCGGTCGAATTGCCGCTCGACCCGCCGGCTGAGGCCTGAGCCTTCACGGCAACGAGTTTTGCTTTGCGCGCTGCAGCATGATAGCTCGCGCGCAACAGTTTTTTAAGCCAGCACCGGACTGAACCCAGATGCCGACAGAGCTTCGCCGCGTCGAACGCGCCCTCCTTTCCGTCTCCGACAAAACCGGGCTGATCGATTTCGCCCGCGCCCTGAACCGCCTCGGCATTGCCCTGGTCTCGACCGGCGGCACCGCCAAGGCGATCGCCGAAGCCGGCCTGCCCGTGACCGATGTCTCGGACCTGACCGGCTTTCCCGAGATGATGGACGGGCGCGTCAAGACGCTGCACCCGAAGGTGCATGGCGGCCTGCTCGCCATTCGCTCCCATCCCGAGCACCAGGCCTCGATGCTCGGCCACGGCATTGCGCCGATCGACCTGCTCGTCGTCAATCTCTACCCCTTCGAGGCGACGGTCGCGGCCGGCAAGCCTTATGACGACTGCATCGAGAACATCGATATCGGCGGGCCGGCGATGATCCGCGCCGCCGCCAAGAACCACAACGACGTCGCTGTCGTGGTCGAGCCGGCCGATTACGCCGCCGTCCTGAGCGATCTCGAGGCCCATAAGGGCGCGACCACGCTGACGCTGCGCCGCAAGCTCGCTCAGAAGGCCTATGCCCGCACCGGCGCCTATGATGCGGCGATCTCGAACTGGTTCGCCAATGAGCTCGGCGACACGGCGCCGGCCTATCGTGCGCTCGGCGGCGCGCTCGCCGAGACGATGCGCTATGGCGAGAATCCCCATCAATGGGCAGCGTTCTACCGCACCCCGGAACAGCGTCCCGGCGTCGCGACCGCGCGCCAGCTGCAGGGCAAGCAGCTCTCCTACAACAACATCAACGATACCGACGCCGCCTTCGAATGCGTCTCGGAATTCGACCCGGCGATCTTGGCCGCCTGCGCCATCATCAAGCACGCCAACCCTTGCGGCGTCGCGACCGGCGCCACGCTCAGCGAGGCCTATGCCCGCGCCCTGGCCTGCGACCCCGTCTCGGCCTTTGGCGGCATCATCGCCTTCAACCGCACGCTGGACGGGGCAACCGCCCGCGACATCGTCAAGATCCTCACCGAAGTGATCATCGCGCCCGACGCCGATGAGGAGGCGATCGCGGTCATCGCCGGCAAGAAGAACCTGCGCTTGCTGCTGACGGGCGGCTTGTCGAACCCGCGCGCCACCGGCCTGTCCCTGCGCACCGTCTCGGGCGGCTTCCTCGCCCAGGCCCGCGACAATGCCGTCGTCGACGACATGGAACTCAAGGTCGTCACCAAGCGCCAGCCGAGCGAGGCCGAGCTCGCCGATCTGCGCTTCGCCTTCCGCGTCGCCAAGCATGTCAAGTCGAACGCCATCGTCTACGTCAAGGACGGCGCGACCGTCGGCATCGGCGCCGGCCAGATGAGCCGGGTCGATTCCTCACGCATCGCGGCCTGGAAGGCGGGCGAGGCTGCCAAGGCGCTGGGTTCGAGCGAGAGCCTGGCCAAGGGCTCGGTCGTCGCCTCCGACGCCTTCTTCCCCTTCGCCGACGGCCTGCTGGCGGCAGCCGAGGCCGGCGCGACGGCGGTGATCCAGCCCGGCGGCTCGCTGCGTGATGACGAAGTCATCAAGGCCGCCGATGAGGCCGGCCTCGCCATGGTCTTCACCGGACACCGCCACTTCCGGCACTGAGGCTGAGCTTCAGCGTCGACGCCCTCATCAAAACACGCCGTCATCCCGGGCGTAGCGAAGCGGAGACCCGGGATCCATTCCTGAGCTTATCCAGACAAGGTTCAGGAATGGATCCCGGATCTGCGCCGCTGTGCGGCTTGTCCGGGATGACGGCGCGCTCTTGACGAGGGGGGGGTCGACGTCTTCCCCAACGGGGCCTTACTCTACCGCGAGGGGATGAGGGCGGCATGACGCAGGACCATGGGGGACGGACGCTGCTGCGCGAACGCGTCGCGCATCAGCACAACAAGGTCTCGTTCGTCGAGCTGTTCTTCGATCTCGTCTTCGTCTTCGCGATCACTCAGATCTCGCACACGCTGCTGGAGCATTTTTCGCCGCTCGGCCTCGCCCAGGCGGTGCTGCTGCTCGGCGCGGTGTGGTGGGTCTGGGTCTATACGAGCTGGGTGACCAACTGGCTCGACCCCGAGACGACGCCGGTGCGGTTGATGCTGTTCGCATTGATGTTCGCCGGCCTGATTCTCTCGACCTCCCTGCCGGAAGCCTTCGAGGGGCGCGGCCTGATCTTCGCCTGCGCCTATGTGGCGATGCAGCTCGGGCGCAGCATCTTCACCATGCTGAGCCTGAGAGCTCATAGCCCGGCGAATTTCCGCAATTTTCAGCGCATCACACTCTGGCTTAGCCTGTCCGGGCTGTTCTGGATCACGGGGGGATCGGCTGATGGCCAGATGCGCTTCGGGCTCTGGGCGCTGGCGCTGGCCATCGAATATGCCGGCCCCGCGCTCGGCTTCCGCGCTCCCGGCCTCGGCCGTTCGACGACCAGCGACTGGGA
>NZ_FOQV01000004.1:395000-398174 GCF_900113835.1 Allobosea sp. OK403
ATTAAGTCGCTGACCCATTATACAAAAGGTACGCGGTCACCCAGGACGAACCTTGAGCTCCCACTGTTTGTAAGCATTCGGTTTCAGGTGCTATTTCACTCCCCTCGTCGGGGTGCTTTTCACCTTTCCCTCACGGTACTTGTTCACTATCGGTCGCTGAGGAGTACTTAGGCTTGGAGGGTGGTCCCCCCACGTTCAGACAGGATTTCACGTGTCCCGCCTTACTCATGTCCCAACTGTTCGCAGATCCGTACGGGGCTATCACCCATTAATGCGTGGTTTCCCAACCACTTCCGGTAACTTACAGTCAGGCACTGGCCTGGTCCGCGTTCGCTCGCCACTACTAACGGAGTCTCGTTGATGTCCTTTCCTCCAGGTACTTAGATGTTTCAGTTCCCTGGGTTAGCTTTGAACCCCTATGTATTCAGAGTTCAATACCTTCATGTGACAATTCGTAGTGCAACAACAGCTGCAAGCTTGCGCTCACCTCTGCGGTCACAATACGAATTGTCGAAGGTGGGTTTCCCCATTCGGAAATCCGCGGATCAAAGCTCATTCGCAGCTCCCCACGGCTTATCGCAGCGTATCACGTCCTTCATCGCCTCTCAGCGCCAAGGCATCCACCGAATGCTCTTAAGGCACTTGATCGTTCTCATGATCGATGTCCGCAGATTTACATCTGCAAGACAATGATCGGAAAGACCATTTTTGCTTGCCGAATAGACCCGCGTAAGACGAGCGCAGATGGTTTCCGCACATCGAATGTCGCTGGGTAGCGACGTCCGCAAATCTATTCCCTCTTCACAATGACAAACAGCGTTACTTATCGCCGCATAAATGCAGCAATCAGCAAAACCTGAATTTCCGGGCCGGTATCTTGGACAAGCCAAAGAGCTGGTGGAGCCAGACGGGATCGAACCGACGACCTGAAGCTTGCAAAGCTACCGCTCTCCCAACTGAGCTATGGCCCCTTTTGCGTTGGTAACGCGCCATGAGGCGCGGCGGCCGGTCGGCCTTGCGAGCCTTCGGCTCGTGACCGATCGATCCTGGTGGGCCTGGGAGGATTTGAACCTCCGACCTCACGCTTATCAAGCGCGCGCTCTAACCAACTGAGCTACAGGCCCAAGGCTAAAACCACAGACATGACATCTGCGGCCCGGCCAAAGACCATGCGTTGGCCCAGAATACGCGGAGATCAGACCAAATGCCTGATCAATCCAGCGTATTCGCCCGGAAAAGAAAGAGAAACGAAGACGGCGAAGTTCCGCATGTCGAGGCCTGATTTGGCCTCTTTGTTCAAAGGGGATCAAAGGGTTTCGACCATCCAGAAGGATAATCTAGCCGATAAGATCCGACCTTAGAAAGGAGGTGATCCAGCCGCAGGTTCCCCTACGGCTACCTTGTTACGACTTCACCCCAGTCGCTGAGCCTACCGTGGTCGCCTGCCTCCTTGCGGTTAGCGCGACGCCTTCGGGTAAACCCAACTCCCATGGTGTGACGGGCGGTGTGTACAAGGCCCGGGAACGTATTCACCGTGGCATGCTGATCCACGATTACTAGCGATTCCACCTTCATGCACTCGAGTTGCAGAGTGCAATCTGAACTGAGACGGCTTTTTGGGATTAGCACCGGATCGCTCCTTCGCTGCCCATTGTCACCGCCATTGTAGCACGTGTGTAGCCCAGCCTGTAAGGGCCATGAGGACTTGACGTCATCCCCACCTTCCTCGCGGCTTATCACCGGCAGTCCCCCTAGAGTTCCCAACTGAATGATGGCAACTAGGGGCGAGGGTTGCGCTCGTTGCGGGACTTAACCCAACATCTCACGACACGAGCTGACGACAGCCATGCAGCACCTGTGTTCCGGCCAGCCGAACTGAAGAGGTACATCTCTGTTCCTCAAACCGGACATGTCAAAAGCTGGTAAGGTTCTGCGCGTTGCTTCGAATTAAACCACATGCTCCACCGCTTGTGCGGGCCCCCGTCAATTCCTTTGAGTTTTAATCTTGCGACCGTACTCCCCAGGCGGAATGCTTAAAGCGTTAGCTGCGCCACTGAGGTGCATGCACCCCAACGGCTGGCATTCATCGTTTACGGCGTGGACTACCAGGGTATCTAATCCTGTTTGCTCCCCACGCTTTCGCGCCTCAGCGTCAGTATCGGACCAGTTGGCCGCCTTCGCCACTGGTGTTCTTGCGAATATCTACGAATTTCACCTCTACACTCGCAGTTCCACCAACCTCTTCCGAACTCAAGACTCTCAGTATCGAAGGCAATTCCAGGGTTGAGCCCTGGGCTTTCACCCCCGACTTAAAAGTCCGCCTACGCGCCCTTTACGCCCAGTGATTCCGAGCAACGCTAGCCCCCTTCGTATTACCGCGGCTGCTGGCACGAAGTTAGCCGGGGCTTATTCTTCCGGTACAGTCATTATCTTCCCGGACAAAAGAGCTTTACAACCCTAAGGCCTTCATCACTCACGCGGCATGGCTGGATCAGGCTTGCGCCCATTGTCCAATATTCCCCACTGCTGCCTCCCGTAGGAGTTTGGGCCGTGTCTCAGTCCCAATGTGGCTGATCATCCTCTCAGACCAGCTACTGATCGTCGCCTTGGTGAGCCATTACCTCACCAACTAGCTAATCAGACGCGGGCCGATCTATCGGCGATAAATCTTTCCCCCGAAGGGCGTATCCGGTATTAGTCCAAGTTTCCCTGAATTATTCCGAACCGAAAGGTACGTTCCCACGTGTTACTCACCCGTCTGCCACTAGCACCGAAGTGCCCGTTCGACTTGCATGTGTTAAGCCTGCCGCCAGCGTTCGCTCTGAGCCAGGATCAAACTCTCAGATTGTATACTGAGTTTGTTCCGGCAATCGCTGCGTATTGACGGAGTCATTGCTTGACGACCCAGGCTTTCACCCAAATCATCAGCGATGGCTCTTGTAAAACGCAGCACACCGAAGTCTCGTTCGACTTAGCCTAAGCTAAGTCCGCAAGAACTCCGCCGTCCACGTTTCTCTTTCTGTCTTCAGTTTTCAAACAGCGGCACTACTCAAAAGACAGGGCTGCGTACCGATTGCTCGGCTACAAAGCCCAAAGGTCTCAATGAAGCGCGGGAGGCGGCGGCGCCAGCGGCGTTGCCGTCTCGATGGCCGCTGTATAGGCCCCACCTCCCAA
>NZ_FOQV01000001.1 GCF_900113835.1 Allobosea sp. OK403
GGCGGCCATGGCGGCGGCGGTCACGATGGCGGTGGCAAAGGTGGCGGCGGCCATGGCGACGGCGGCCACGATGGCGGTGGCAAAGGTGGTGGCGGCCATGGCGGCGGCGGTCACGGTGGCGGTGACCACGGCGACGGCGGCCATGGTGGCGGCGGCCATGGTGGCGGCGGTCATGGCGGCGGCGGCCATGGCGACGGCGGCCACGGTGGCGGTGGTCAAGGTGGTGGCGGCCATGGCGGCGGCGGTCACGGTGGCGGTGGCAAAGGTGGTGGCGGCCATGGCGGCGGCGGTCACGGTGGCGGTGACCACGGTGGCGGTGACCACGGCGACGGCGGCCATGGTGGCGGTGGTCAAGGTGGCGGTGGTCACGGCGGTGGCGGTCACGATGGCGGCGGCAAAGGTGGCGGCGGTCATGGCGGCGGCGGCCATGGTGGCGGTGGTCACGGCGGTGGCGGCCACGGTGGCGGTGGCCAAGGTGGCGGCGGCCATGGCGACGGCGGCCACGGTGGCGGTGGCCAAGGTGGTGGTGGCCAGGGCGGCGGCGGCCAGGGTGGCGGTGGCCAAGGTGGCGGCGGCCAGGGCGGCGGCGGTCACGGTGGTGGTGGCCAAGGTGGCGGTGGCCAAGGTGGCGGCGGCCAGGGCGGCGGCGGTCACGGTGGCGGTGGCCAAGGTGGCGGCGGCCAGGGCGGTGGCGGCCAAGGTGGCGGCGGTCACGGTGGTGGTGGCCAAGGTGGCAGCGGCCATGGTGGCGGTGGCCAAGGTGGCGGCGGCCAGGGCGGTGGCGGCCAGGGTGGCGGTGGCCAAGGTGGTGGCGGCCAGGGCGGCGGCGGCCATGGCTGAAAGCCGCAACTGCATCCGGTCAGGCTGGGGGCCTGACCGGATCACGCATTCCAATCACGCACGTTGATCACAGCCTCGGCCGGCAGCCGACGCAGACCAAGGCGAGCATGTCATCAGATGTCCGGCTTCCCGAAACAGGCATTCTCGACGATCAGGCCGCTCAGGGCCCATGCGGGCGCCGTGTTGCAGCGGTTACGCTGATCGTACCGCCATCGATCGACTCCCAGGCGCGCGGATTGGCTTGCGACATGCGGGTGAAGAACAGGTATCCGGTTTGCGACCAAGGCAGGACGCGGGAGGTCTTGTTGTCGAGAATGAGATCCCCCTCGGAGGTCGTCACCATCAGCACCGCGTGCCCCTCGCCGGCGGGCGTGGCGACGACCGCGATCAACAGGGTCGACGATGGCCAGCCACGCTCGATCAGCAGCTTGCGCTTCAGCAGCGCGAAATCCTCGCAATCACCCCGCCCGTCGGTCGGGATGATCCAGACATCCTCGCGGCCATAATGATCCCAGTCGGATACCTCGGATATCGTGGAGTTCACCCGCGCATTGATCTCCTGAAGGTCGCGCTGGTGTTCCGGTGTCAGCAGAACCTGCCGAGTCAGGGCGCCGGACCGGCGGCATTCCGCCGGGTAGTTGGCGCAGAATGTCAGGAATGCCGGCGGTGGCGAGGCCGGCCCGCGGGTCCTGGCCACGAGCTGATCGGCCTGGGCAGAACCTGCCAGGGTTCCGGCGAACAGAGCGACACCGAGAGTCCATGTCGCGACGGAGGCAAAGGTCGTCATAGCCGAAACCACATGGTCATGGTCCGCCTTGCGGGTTGCGAGATCGCGGGAAGGCTGCTGAAGGATGGCGGCCTTTGCTTAAGAAAGAAGGCAATTCTGTGATGAGAATTCGCGGGAGATTCGCATCGGCCGCATAAGTGCTTTGCGCAATTCGGCTCGCCCGCCAAGGCTGAAGACACCGCCGTCAACAGTGCGGTCCGCGGCGCAGCATCGCGTGCCGGGTGAGCCGCTCGCGTCAACGCACGGGTTTCGTTCGCCAAAATGGAGGGCTCTCCGAAGGCGGGCCCTCAGCCGCGAACATCGGGCGGCGGTTCACTCTTGGACGAGGAACTGCGGGTACCGGAAGCATCGACGCGTTGCAGGCCGGCCAGCGATCGCTTGCCTCCAACTTGTCCTGACACTGGAGCGTTTTCGAGCGAAGTGGATACCGGTTCGCGTGAAGAAAATGCGTTAAAACAATGAGCGTCGGCGTGCCGTCGCCCCGGTGAACGCTGCACGTCCGAAGCCGCTCCCGAATTGTCTGCGGTTTTATTCTGCTTATGCATCTGATTTTATTGATATAACTGGCGCGCAGAGCTCCCCGTTGACGTCTGCCTTTATAGTCCGCGCCAGGCCGGAGACGGAGATCCGGTGCGGGATATCGGGCGCGCATCGCCTGCAAGGGTAGGCAGCACGGCCGCGATGTGGTCGCCCAAGGCTCTTGCGGCGGATGATGGCCTAAGCTCCGCGAACTCCAGCGCAATCCCGATCGCGGGAAGCGCCGGCAATCCCGCCGAGACGATGTGCAGATCCGGCGGAACCGCGGTTTGCGTCAGGACGCTGATGGCGTGACCTGACCGGGCAATGGCGATGAGACCAGCCAGGCTGTTGCTGGCAAAAGCCACCCTGTAGCGACGGCCAGCGGCCTCCATGGCGTCGCAGGCCGCGCGATAGTCCAGCGTCATGGGGGCCGACAGCGCCAATGGCAGGACGGCCTGGTCAAGGATGTCCGGCTCGGCTGCGTTTGCGACCCAGACGAAGTTTTCTCTCCGGATGACCTCGGCGCCAGCCGGGTCGGGGAGGGAGACCAGCGCCATCTCGATCTGCCGCCGATGCAGCAGCGGGCGCAGTTCCGAGGTCGGCGCACAGACCATGCGCAGCTCGACATCGGGATGCAGGGCACAAAACTCCCGCAGCAGATCCGGCAGAAACGCGATCGAGTAATCCTCGGGACAGCCGAAGCTGACCGAGCCCTTGAGGCCGGTTCCGCGCATGTCGGCGAGGATCTCGTCATGCCTGGCCAAAAGGAATTCGGCATGGGCGAGCAGCTTGTCTCCCGCTGTGGTCAGGCGCACGCCCGAGCCGCTGCGGTGCAGGAGAGCCTGGCCTGTCAGCGCTTCCAGGCGCTGCATCTGCATGCTCAACGCCGATTGCGTCCGCCCGACCTGCGTTGAGGCGACGCTGATCGAGCCCGTGCGGGCGATGACGGCGAAGTTCCTGAGCAAGGCGAGGTCGAGCGTGCGCATGCCATCAATTTAATCGATATCGGATTGAAAGAGTATCAATTTGCGCAGTGCAACAGGCGCAACTAGCCTTCGGACACTCCCGCTTCCGAGGTGTCCCATGTCGCTGAACGCCGATCCCACCTTCTGGGCCGCCGCAAACACGCATCTGACACGCTATGGGCCCGATTTCGAAGCGATCATCGTCGAGCGGGCCGAGGGCAGTTTTGTCTACGACGCCGATGATCGCGCCATCCTGGACTTCACCTCAGGCCAGATGAGCGCCGTCCTCGGCCATACCCATCCCGACATCGTCGCGACGGTGGACCGGCAGATGCGATCCGTGGCGCATCTCTTCAGCGGGATGCTGTCGCGCCCGGTCGTCGATCTGGCTTCACGTCTTGCCGCGCTCGCTCCCGGTCTCGACCGGGTGCAGCTCCTCACCACCGGGGCGGAATCGAACGAAGCCGCCATTCGCATGGCGAAGCTGGTGACCGGTGGACATGAGGTCGTCGCCTTCGCACAGAGCTGGCACGGCATGACGGGAGCAGCGGCTGCGGCAACCTATAGCGCCGGCAGGCGGGGCTATGGACCGGTCGCTGCCGGCTCCTTCGTCATCCCAGCGCCGAACTCGTACCGCCCGCGCTTCACGCATCCCGACGGCTCCAATGATTGGCAGGCCGAACTCGACGACGCCTTCGCGCTGATCGACAGGCAGTCGACCGGCAACCTCGCGGCGTTCATCGCCGAACCGATCTTGTCGAGCGGCGGCATCCTCGAGCTCCCGCTCGGTTATCTCGCTGCGCTCAAGCGCAAATGCGAGGAGCGGGGCATGTTGCTGATCCTCGACGAGGCCCAGACCGGGATCGCCCGGACCGGCCACATGTTCGCGTTCCAGCGCGACGGCGTCACGCCCGACATTCTGACGCTGTCGAAAACGCTCGGCGCCGGCCTGCCGCTCGCGGCGGTGATGACCTCACAGGCGATCGAGGAGAAGGCGCACGAGCGCGGCTTCCTGTTCTACACGACCCATGTCTCCGATCCGCTCCCGGCCGCCGTCGGCGTGACGGTCCTCGACGTGGTCGAACGCGACGGCCTGGTCGAGCAGGCCATCGCGCGCGGGCAGCGGCTCCGTAATGGACTCCTGTCTCTTCAGCAGAAGTTCGAATGCGTCGGGGACGTGCGCGGCCGCGGTCTCCTTCTCGGGCTCGAGATCGTGACCGATCGGCAGAGCAAGGCGCCGGGCTTCGAGCTCGGGGCCAGGATCATGGAAGAGGCCATGCGCCAGGGCCTCAGCATGAACATCGTCAAGCTGCCCGGCATGGGAGGCGTCTTCCGGATCGCGCCGCCCCTGACGGTCTCGGAGGCCGAGATCGACCGCGGCCTGGCGATCATGTCGGACGCGATCGAAACCGCCATCGCCACGGGCTGACCCTGGCGACGGGCGATTTCAACCTGAACCGATCCGGCTGCGTCCTTGCGATCGTCGAACAATCGCCTCGGACGCTATGAGATGGGGTACTCCAACCCTCCAACCCCAAGCCAGTTTGCCGTGCGTTAGCGAAAGCGGGCCTCTTCGACACCCGCTATGGGGCAGGGCGCGAGCCTGGCTCGCGCGTGAACGGGCATCCCCTTGCTTGGTGGAAGCTCGTATCGACGCCGGAGGGGCCGTCGCGCGCGACGCGGCCCCTTACGATTTATCGTCGCGCCATGTCGCGCCATAAAGAAACGCTATGGCGGCAGAATGCAGTTGTGGTTCCCAGAGCGAGTCCGCCGAACCTAGAATTTTCTCCCATCGGGCCTGCAAATCGCGCCCGATCGGGTCGGATCGTTGCGTGCATGCGACGAAGCCGGTTCCGGCTAACCGCGACGCGATCGCGGAACACGATCAGGGAACGGAGTCGATCATGGCCAACACAGTTCACCGCAGGGCCTTCTGCCTTCTCGCATCGGCCTTCTGCCTTGCCGGCGCGCCTGCCTTCGAGACCTCCGCGCTGGCGCAGGACAGCAGCATCCGCCTCGGCATCGTCGCGCCGATGAGCGGCCCCAATGCCCGCTACGGCGCCTTCTCGCTGCGCGGCGCGCAGCTTGCCGCCAAGGACATCAACGCGGCCGGCGGCATCGATGGCCGCAAGATCCAGGTCTTCTCCGCCGACAGCCAGGGCACGCCGGTCGAGGGCGTCTCGGCGACACGGCGCCTGATCGACCAGGACAAGGTCGATTTCCTGATCGGCGACGTGTCGAGCTCCGTGACGCTGGCGATGCAGCCCGTCGTCGAAGATGCCGGCGTCCTGCTGATCAACGCGGCTTCGTCGAACCCCAAGATTACGTATGCGGCGGGCGTCGGCGGCTTCAAATGGAGCTTCCGCAACTACCCGACCGATGAGAACCGCGCCCTGATCGTCGCGCAATATGCCGCCGAGAAGCGCGGCTTCACCAAATTCGCCGTGCTCTCGGTCGACAGCGATTATGGCCGCTCGGCGATCGAGTTCACCAAGAAGTACCTGCCACGGTTCAAGGGCCAGATCCTGAGCGAGGACTACTACAAGGAAGGCGAGGTCGATTTCCGCAGCGTGCTGGCCAAGATCCGCGATTCCGGCGCTCAGGCGATCATCATGTACGGCCTTGCCGACACCACGCCGATCGTGGCGCGGCAGATGACCGAGGTCGGGCTCGCCGGCAAGGTGCCGCTGATCGGCAATGGTGAGTTCAACACCGAGAAGACGATCAAGTCGGCGCCGAAGGCGCTCGAAGGTGCCGTCGAGGCCGCGGCCTGGCTGCCGGGCTGGGACAGCCCCAAGAGCAAGGGTTTCGTGGCCCGGTTCACGGCCGAATATCGCGAGGCGCCCAACAACCACGCTTATGTCCATTGGGAGACCGTCAACCTGCTCGGCAAGGCGGTCGAGGCGGCCAAGAGCACCGACCGCGCCAAGGTCCGCGATGCGCTCGCCAAGATCAAATATGACAGCGCCGTCGGCGAAGTGACCTTCGACGACCACAACCAGGCGAAGCTGCCGATGATCCTGTTGCAGATCGAGGACGGCAAGCCGGTGGTCAAGGGCGCCTATTCCGCCGATATCGACTATCCGCGCTGACCGTCCCGCGGACGCAATGGCGCGGGGGTAAGCGCGCGGGCTTAAGGGGAGGGCGGGATGCTGTTCCAAATCTCAGAGCAGATCGTCAACGGCATCGTCACCGGGGCCGTCTACGCCCTGGTCGCCGTCGGCATGACGATGATCTTTGGCGTCCTGCGGGCGATCAATTTCGCCCATGGCGAATATTACATGGTCGGCACCTTCGGGGCCTGGGTCGCGATCGAGTATTTCGACCTGCCCTATCCGGTCGCCATCGTCGCCGGCGTCATCGCCACGGCCTTCGTTGCATTGGTCATCGGGCAGTTCGTGATGCGGCGCATGGTCGGGGCGCCGGCCGAGGCTGGCGTCTTGGCGACGCTGGGCATCGCGCTCATCCTTCAGAACAGCGTCATCCTGCTCTTCGGCGGTGGCTACAAGTTCTTCGAAGGCGGCTATATCGAGCCCGTCACCATTCTGGGCGTATCGCTCGCCGAGCAGCGCCTGCTGATCATCGCGGTCGCCGTGCTGGTCTTCTTCGGGCTCGAGCTCCTAGTCACCTATAGCCGCATGGGCAAGGCGATGCGTGCCGTGTCGCAGAATGTCGAGTGCTGCGCCGTGGTGGGCATCGATGTCCGCAAGGTCGTGGTGAGGACCTTCGTCCTGGGGGCGGCGCTCGCTGGCCTGTCAGGGGTGCTGACCGCCCCGGTCAATGTCAGTGTCTATGGCGGCATGGGCGAACTGATCACTTTCAAGACACTGCCGATCATCATCATGGGCGGCCTTGGAAATGTCCGTGGCACCTTCTTCGCCGCGATGATCCTGGGCATCGCTGAGAGCCTGGTCGCCACCTATGTCGGCCTGCAGTTTCGCGACACGGTCGGCTTCGCCACGCTGATGCTCGTGTTGATGTGGCGCCCGCACGGGCTGTTCTCCGCCCAAGCCCGTTACTGACCTAGAGCCGGATGACTTAAGACGGAATCACGGAGTGATCCCATCTGAAGTCTGAATCCGTCTCTCATCAAAGAGTTAGAGCAGGATCAATGCGAAAACCGGTTCCCACTTTTCGCATCCTGCTCTGGCGGCCCCCAGCCAATCTGTCCGAGGATCGACCATGTCGCTGAACGAGAGCTCGCTTCCGCTGCCTGGCCG
Organism: Allobosea sp. OK403; assembly: GCF_900113835.1. Lineage (GTDB taxonomy): Bacteria > Pseudomonadota > Alphaproteobacteria > Rhizobiales > Beijerinckiaceae > Allobosea. Next base: position 7,332 of record NZ_FOQV01000001.1, read on the forward strand.
CGACCTGAGGCTGCCCTTCGGGCTCGCCGTTGTCGTCCTGGCCTGTTGCGCACCGCTTCTGCTTGGCAATTACGCGCTGCATGCGGTGATCATCTCGCTGATCTTCTTGCTGCCGGCCCATGGGCTCAATCTGCTCGTCGGCTATACCGGCCTGCTTTCGCTCGCACAGGCCGCCTTCTTCGGCGTCGGCGCCTATGTCTCCGCCCTGATGGCGGTGCATTGGGGCACGCCGTTCTACGTCAACCTGTTCGGCGCCGGCCTCGTTGCCGGGGTGCTTGCGCTGCCGCTTGGCATCCCGGCTCTCAGGTTGCGCTCGACCTCATTCGTGATGTGCACGCTCGGCTTCGTCATCATCGGACAGGCGGTCGCCAAGAACTGGATCAGCCTGACCCGCGGCGACATGGGGCTGTCGGCCATCCCCAAGCCCTATTTCGCGCTCGGACCGGCCTCCTTCGCGGTTTCGGGGACGGTCGGGTTCTACTATCTCGTGCTTGCCATCGCCGCCCTGGCGACCTTCGTCGTCTGGCTGATCGTCACCTCGCCGGCCGGCCGCAACATGGTGGCGATCCGCGAGAACGAGACGCTGGCGGAGTCCGTCGGCGTGCCGACCTGGCGCTACAAGCTGGTCGTCTTCATGATCAGCGCGACCTTCGCCGGGTTCGGCGGCAGCGTCTACGCGCATTATCTGACCGTGGTCAGCCCGCTGACATTCCAGATGTCGAATTCGACGCTGATGCTGATCATCGTGCTCGGCGGCGGGCCGGGCACGATTTCGGGTGTCGTCTTCGGGAGCCTGCTCTTCGTCGGTCTGTCCGAGGCGCTTCGTATCGCTCCCGAGCTGCGGATGGTGGCCTACGGCTTCTGCCTGCTGGCGCTGGTCTTCTGGTTCCCCAAGGGCTTTGCGCCGCTGATCACCCGCTTCTGGACCATGCTCAGGGGGCGCTCATGACCGGTCTACCGATCCTGGACATCACTGGCCTCAGCAAATCCTATGGTGCGATCCGAGCCGTGGACGGTGTCGATCTGCAGGTCCATCGCGGCGAGATCTGCGGGCTGATCGGACCCAATGGCTCGGGTAAGTCGACCTTCTTCGACTGCACATCCGGCCTTGCTCGCCCCAATGCCGGCTCGGTCAAGCTCGATGGGCAAGACATCACCGGCTGGTCGTTGAATCGCATTGCCCGGGAAGGCCGCATGCTGCGGTCGTTCCAGAAGACGGTCACCTTCGGTGCGCTCGATATCGAGGAGAACCTCGTCATCGCCGGCCAGATGTTCACCTTCCCGAGCGTGGCCTCGACCTTCGGGTTCGGTGCCCGTTCGCGCGCCCGGGTCGACGGCCTGCGCCAGCGTGCGCGCGAACTCATCAGGCTGTCGGGGCTCTGGGATGTCCGAACCCAGCCGGCGGGCAATCTCTCGGGTGGCCAGCAGAAACTGATCCAGTTCGCCTCGATGCTGATGCCCGAGCCCAAATTGATCCTGCTCGACGAGCCGATGGCGGGGATCAATCCCAAGCTGATCGAGCGCGTCGTCGAGGCGATCCGCTACGCCAATGAACAGCTCGGCGTCAGCTTCCTGGTGATCGAGCACAACATCGACGTCATCACCAGCATTTGCCAGCGCGTCGCCGTGCTCGACCAGGGGCGTAAGCTCGCTGAGGGTACGCCGGCCGAGATCATGCGCAACCAGGCGGTTCGGGAGGCCTATCTCGGTGGCTGAGACCAGTCTTTCGATTGCGGGCCTGCGTGCCGGCTATGGCTCGCTGGACATTCTCAACGGCGTCGATCTCGACGTACCGCAGGGCCAGTTCGTCGCGCTCCTGGGCCCCAACGGCGCGGGCAAATCGACCCTGCTCAAGACGCTCTATGGCATGACGACCATCAAGGGGGGCGCCATACGCTGGCAGGGCCGGGACATTGCCGGGCTGGCCTCGCGCGAGATCCTGGCGCAAGGCGTTTCCTTGGTGCCCCAGGGCCGCTGCAATTTCCCGCTCATGACGATCGACGAGAACCTGCAGATGGCCGCCTATACCCTGCGCGACGCCAAGGTGAAGGCCGATCGCGACTATGTCTACGAGCTCTTCCCGATCCTCAGGAAGCGCCGCGCGACGCTCGCCGGCAATATGTCGGGCGGCGAGCAGCAGCTTCTGGAGGTGGCGATGGCTGTGCTCCAGCGCCCGCGCATCCTGCTGGTCGATGAGCCGTCGGTCGGATTGTCCCCGGCCGCGATCGGCATCGTTTTCGACGAATTGCTGCGCATCAATGCGATGGGCCAAACCATCCTGCTCGTCGAGCAGAACACCAAGAAGGCGATGGAGGTGGCGCAGCGCGCCGTCATCCTGCGGCTGGGCAAGGTGATCTGGGATGGCAAGCCCACCGAGATCAGCCATGACGAGCTCGGCGAGCTCTTCATGACAGGTAGGATGCGCGGCGAGACGGACGTGCAGCACTGACGGCGGTGCAGCCGGTCGGTTTCGCGTCGCCGGGGAATAACCTAACCTCGCGACCTGTGGAGGCGGCCAGGTCGATGAGTGTCGATTTCAAGAAGTTGAAGAGCTTCGTGAAGGTGGTGGATGCCGGTAGCGTGTCTCGCGCCGCTGGCATGCTGCGCACGGCTCAGCCGGCACTCTCCCAGCAGATCGCCGCGCTGGAGAGCCATTTCAAGCACAAGCTCCTCATCCGCAGCAATCATGGCATCGCGCCGACCGAAGCCGGGCTGATCCTTTACCGCCATGCCCAGCTGCTGCTGAAACAGGTCGAGCAGGCGCGGATCGATATCGAACAATCCTCGCGCTCGGTCGCAGGCCGTGTCTCGATCGGGCTCGCCACCTATTCGGCGTCGAGTGCACTGTCGCTGCCGCTGCTCAAGGCGATGAAGACGCGCTACCCCGACATCGTCGTCCATATCAATGACAGCTTCGGCCATGTCCTGAGCGAGCTGATCATGACCGGCAAGATGGATATGGCGGTCATCTATGGATCGAGGCCGATCAAGGGCGTCGTCCTGCACCCGTTGTTCCGGGAGGAGCTTGTCCTGGTGTCGCCGCCGGGCGCAGCCATCGGGACGGTTGAAGGTGAGGCACTCCCGCTCTCGGCTCTGGCCGAGGTCGACCTGCTACTGCCGAGCCGAGGCCATTTCCTGCGCCAGATGATCGATGAGTCGCTGGCGCGCGCTCGTGTCGCGCCGCGTGTCTCCGCCGAGATCGAATCAGTCTCGTCGCTGGTCGCAGCCGTCATGGACGGTCTGGGGTCGACGATCCTGCCGGGATCTGTGGCAGCCAGCGCCGCAGGCTTTCGCGGCGCCGATGTCCGACCACTGATACGGCCCGCGATGACGGCTACGGTTTCCCTTTGCGTGTCCGACCATCTGCCGATGTCGGAGCCCGCGATTGCAGCGCGCTCCGTGCTGATCGAAATCGTTCAGGCCTTGATCCGGGAGGCGCCCCTCGGGTTGAAATCGGCTGGCGAGGCCGGGCGTTCCCAGAGTGCGCTATAAACGTCGCACCATAAGCGTCGTGCCATAAACGCCGCGCCATAAACAAAGCCTATAGCGGCAGACCGCAGTCCTGTTGGCCAGTTGCGCGTGGCTGGCTCTACCCTTCCTGTGTCGTCGCGGTGAAGGGCTTAGCGGTCGGTTCGCTGGCCGCAACCTCCGCGACCTCCGCAAGGCAGGCTCAGAGGACATCATGGCCAAGCTGGCATTCGACACCGGTGGAACCTTCACCGATTTCGCGCTGCTCGACGATGCAGGCGAGGTGCATCTGCATAAGGTGCTGAGCACGCCGTTGAACCCGGCCGAGGCCGTGGTTCAGGGCGTCACCGAGCTGCTGGAGGCGTTCGGCGAGGTTATCGATACGGCCAAGCTGCAGGTCCTGGGCGCCACGACGGTCGTCACCAATGCCGTGCTGGAGCGCAAGGGCGTCGAGACCGGCTTCGTCGCGACCGCCGGCTTTCAGGATATGCTGCGCATCCGCAACGAGGGTCGCTACGATCTCTACGATCTCAACCTGCGCTATCCCGACCCGCTGGTAAGCCGCGCCAACAGTTTCGGCGCCCGCGAGCGCATCGCGGCCGATGGTGAGATCGTCACCGAGCTGGATGAAGATGTCGTGCGCGAGATCGCCGGGCGGCTGCGCGAAAAGGGAGTTCGCTCGGTCGCGGTCTGCCTGCTTCACGCCTACAAATACCCGGCGCATGAGCAGCGGGTCGCTGCCCTGCTGAAGGACGAATATCCCGATATCTTCGTTTCGCTCTCCTCTGAGGTCTGCCCAGAGGTGCGCGAGTTCGACCGTGCCTCGACGACGGTGGTCAACGCCTATACGCGGCCCCAGATGGCCGGCCATGTCGCCCATCTCCAGCGCGAATTCGCTGGGAAGGGCATCGATCGGCAGGTGCTGTGGATGACCTCCTCGGGCGGCCTGGTTCCCAGCCAGCGCGCAGCCGAGCTGCCTGTGCGCCTGATCGAGTCCGGCCCTGCTGCCGGAGCTGTCGCTGCCGCCGAGTTTGGCCGCATTGCCGGGGAGGGCAGTGTGCTCTCCTTCGACATGGGCGGCACCACCGCCAAGCTGTGCCTGATCCCCAATGGCGAGCCCACGGTCGGCACCGATCTCGAAGTCGCGCATTACCAGCGTTTCCGGAAGGGTTCCGGCTTCCCCCTCAAGATCCAGTCGATCCAGATGATCGAGATCGGCGCGGGTGGCGGCTCGATTGCCGTCAAGAATCCGCTTGGATTGCTCGATGTCGGCCCGCGCTCGGCGGGCGCCTTGCCGGGGCCGGCCGCCTATCAGCGCGGCGGCATCGAGCCGACCGTCACCGACGCCGACATCCTGCTCGGCTATATGGGGACGGAATCCTTCGTCGGCGGCTCGTTCAAGGTCTCGAAACAGGCCGCCCATGATGCGATGGCGCGCCTGGCCGCTGATCTCGGTGTGGGCGTCACGCGCTGCGCCTGGGGCATCCATGACCTCGTCAACGAGTCGATGAGCAAGGCGGCTGCGATGCATGCGACCGATCTCGGCGTCGATCCCCGCTCCCTGCCCATGGTCGCCTTCGGCGGCGCCGGGCCCGTCCATGCCTATGGCATCGCTCGCAAGCTCGGCATCAAGCGCATCATCTGCCCGACGGGAGCGGGCGTGACCTCCGCGATCGGCCTGATCATCGCTCCCGTCGCCGTCGACCTGTCCGCGAGCTTCCCGATGGGCCTGGCGGCTTGGGATGCGGCGCAGATGCGCCGGCTGCTCGGTGGCCTCGCGGCTCAGGGGGCCGAGGTCGTGTCGGCTGCCGGCGTGCCCAAGGAAACCATCGAGAACCGCTATACCGTGGACATGCGCTATGTCGGCCAGGGCCACGAGATCACGGTCGCGCTGCCCGAACTCGACCTGCCGCAGGAGGATTTCCTGGCGCAGCTCACGGCCAATTTTACCACGCTCTATCGCGAGCTCTTCGGCCGCACCGTCAATGCCGGCCTTGAGGTGATCACCTGGCGTTTGCGGGCCGGAGGGCGGAAGGGCAAGGTCACGCGCCCTCATGGCACGACGGCGGCAGAGGCCCTGAAGGGCCGGCGCGACGTCTATTTCCAGGAACTGGGCGCTGCCGTCGAGACCCCCGTCTACGACCATTACAGCCTGCCGGTCGACGAACCCGTGAAAGGTCCCGCCATCGTCGAGCAGCGCGAGTCGACAGCCGTCATCGGCCCGAGCGGGACAGCCCATGTCGATGCGCATGGCAACCTCGTCATCAACATTCTCTGAGGACGATTCCGATGTCCAAGATCTCGATGTCCAAAACCTCGACGGCCAAAGCCGCCACGGATTTCAACGATCCGATCAATCTCCAGGTGATGTGGAATCGCCTGATCTTCATCGCCGACCAGGCCGATACGGTGTTGGGGCGCACCGCCTTTTCGCCGATCGTGCGCGAGAACCACGACTACGTCACCGTGCTGCTCGACAGTCGCGGGCGGGCGCTGGCCCAGTGCACCTGGTCGATCCCAGTCTTCATCACCTCGCTGCCGGTTGCCGCACAGAGCTATTTCCTGCCGAAATTCCCGCCCGAGACGTTGCAGGACGGCGATGTGCTCGCCACCAACGATCCCGAGATCGGCACCGGCCATCTGCCCGACGTCACGATGATCACGCCGATCTTCAAGAACGGAAAGATCGTCGCCTATGCCGGCTCGATCGCGCATCTGCCCGATATCGGGGGCGCGCCGCTGCATTCGGAAGCCAGCGACATCTATGAGGAAGGCATCCGCTTCCCGATCGTGAAGCTGCACCGCGCCGGTGTGCCCAACCAGGACGTCCTCGACATCATCGCAGCGTCCGTGCGGCTTCCCACCGAAGTGCTGGGCGATCTGGAATCCATGGTCGCGGCCAACAACGTCATGGGCCGCGAGCTCGTGAAATTCCTCGACGAATACGGCCTCGACGAGGTCGATGGTCTCGCCGACGCGATCCATTCGCGCTCGGAAGCCCAGATGCGCAAGGCGATCCGCGCCTGGCCCAATGGCCGCTATGAGGCTGAAGTCCTCCTCGACGGATACCATGACGACATCACGCTGAAGGCCGCCGTCATCGTTGCCGACGAGACGATCCATGTCGACTACACCGGCACGTCCGACCAGGTGCTGCACTCCATCAACTGCCGCACCAACTACCGCTATGCCCACTCCGTCTATGCGCTGAAATGCCTGCTCGATCCCGAGACGCCCAATAATGAGGGCTGCATCACGCCGGTCACGGACGAGGCGCCGCTCGGCTCGATTCTCAACCCCGAAGCCTGGACGGCGGGCAACTCCCGCAATCTCATCGGCCACGTCATCCCATCGCTGATCTTCAAGGCGCTGGAGGGCATCGTCCCCGACAAGGTCATGGGCGACAGCGGAGGGGCGCCGATCTGGGCGGCCAATTGTGTCGGCCGGCGCGATGACGGTTCGCAATATGGCTCGGTCCAGAACTTCCATGGCGGCCAGGGTGCGCGAGCCGAACTGGACGGCCTGGATACGCTGAGCTTCCCCTCCAACTGCAAGGTCACGGCGATCGAGATGTTCGAGATCGCGGTACCGGTGCTGACGGAGTGCAAGGAGCTGATCGCGGATTCAGGCGGGGCAGGGCAGCATCGCGGCGGGCTCGGCCAGCGCGTCATTCTGCGCAATCGCGCCAAGGCGCCGATGAACATCTATCTCGCGACCGAGCGCGTGCGCCACCCTTGCTTTGGCGTCGTGGACGGACAGTCGGGCACGCCCGGCAAGGTCGCCAAGAATGGCGAGGCGCAGTTTCCGAAAGGCAAGGTGGTCCTCCAGACGGGCGATCGCCTCGAGGTCGAGACGCCGGGAGGCGGCGGCTGGGGACGCGCTGCGGCGCGCTCAGTCGAGCTGATCGCGCTGGATCTTGCGGAGGGGCTTGTCAGCCCCGATGCAACGCGACGTATCTACGGCAAAGCCTTCGCGGCGGCGGCTGAGTAGGGCGAGTAGGGAGAGACCATGGCACTGCTCAAGGGCAAGATCGCGCTCGTCACGGGGGCCGGCACCGGGATCGGGCGTGAGAGCGCCATCCTGCTGGCGCGCGAGGGGGCAACCGTGGTGCTGACTGGGCGGCGAGCCGGTCCGCTCGATGAGGTCGCCAAGCTGATCGTGGACAATGGCGGGCAGGCGGTCAGTCGCACTCTCGATATCGCCGACCGCAGTGCCATCGTCGCGACTGTCGCGGCCATCGAGGCCGAGCTCGGGCCGATCGATATTCTCGTCAACAATGCCGGCAGCGCCAGCAAGGTCCTGAATGCCCGCTTCCTGTCCGAAGAGGAGTGGAACGCAACGCTGAACGTCAACCTGACCGCGGTGTTCTCGCTGACGCAGGCGGTGCTGCCGGCGATGATCGCGCGCGGCGAAGGCACCATCATCACGGTTTCGTCGCTGGCGGCGCTCAATCCCAATCTGCTGGGCGGAGCGGCCTATGGCGCGGCCAAGGCCGGCGTGAAGAACTTCATGGGCTTCCTGCACAACACCTATCGCAACCAGGGCATCCGCGCGACGACGATCCTGCCGGGTGAAACCGATACGCCGATCATGAACAACCGGGCCCGGCCGCCGCTGGCGGAAGAACGCGCCATCATGCTCGACGCCCATGACGTGGCGCGCGCCGTGCTTCTCTGCGCCAGCCTTCAGCCCGGCGCGATGATCCCCGAACTGCACATCTGCCCGACGCGGATGCGCGACACCTCCGCCGATATCGAGACCGCGCGCTGGGTCGGCGCGCCCGACGACACGCCTGACAAGCCCAAGCGCTGAGACCGAGGACAAGACGATGAACGGAGCGAAGCTGCGCGGCAAATTGAGCCGGGGCGAATGCGTCAGCATGCTGACGACACATCATCTCTCCCCCGGCCATGCCGTCAGGCTGACCGAGCTGGGCGCTGATGCGATCTTTCTCGATTGCGAGCACGGCACCTGGAGCTTCGAGGATGTCCGCCTCACCGCCCAGGCGATCCGGGGCGCGGGCGGTGCCGCGATCGTACGGCCGGATTGCCACCAGCGCTCGCTCCTGATCCGCTATCTCAACGCAGGCGCGGACGGGCTGATGGTGCCGATGATCGATACGGCCGAGCAGGCGCGCGGCGTGGTCGATGCCGTTCGCTATGGCTGCTTTGCTGATCACGAGAAGCGGCTCGTTGTCGGCATGATCGAGACCTTGGAGGCGATCGAGGGCATCGATGCGCTGCTCGCCGTCGAGGGGATCGACGTCTTCTTCATCGGCCCGGGAGATCTCTCGCAGAACATGGGCTATCCGCCCGCGCCGTCTTTCGGCCAGCCGCGCCCGCAGGCGGTCGTCGACAAGGTCGCCGAGGCTGTCAAGGCAATCCGGGGGGCGGGCAAGGTGGCCGGCACATTGGCAACGGCGGATGAACTGCCGTTCTGGCGAGACAAGGGCGTGCAGTATTTCTACGTCCATTCCGACCCGTTTCTCCGTATCGGAATGACCCAGCTGGCCGGCTTGCTCGCAGGATAACGCCAGAGCGTTTTCGAGCGAAGTGGACACCGGTTCGCGTGAAGGAAACGCGTTCAAGCAAAGAAATGGAGCAGTTCCAGATCCAATTGGATCGGGAACTGCTCCAGAGCGTTTTCGAGCGAAGTGGACACCGGTTCGCGTGAAGAAAACGCGCTAAGACAATGACCTTGAGACGCTTTCCGAAGCCAGGGGATCGGAAAGCGTCTCTCGCGAACAGCGTCGCTCAGCTGGCCATCCCTTCGATATGTCGGTACCTCTTGTCTCGCGAGCGAAGAATATGCGCTCGTGGCAGAGCCCGTCGAGCCTGAAATCGAAGCCGCTCGCCTCACATACCGGCGAAAACTTGCGCGGGTTTTCGAGATGATCATCGAACAAGGCATACGCGATAGCGAGTTTCCGGCGCAGGATGTCCAGGCCTCCGCGGCCTGTATCGTCGGGTCGCTCTTCGAGGGGGTGGTCGGCCCTTTGGCCTCGGACAGCCTGTCCACGGATGTGGAGCGTCAAAACCCGGCGAAATCGATTGCCGGCTTCTGTTTGCGCGGCGTCAGCGGCAGGATTGAGAGCCTCCCGCTGGACGATCTTCGCGGCCAAGCTTGAGTGGGGGCACACGGGGAGGGGCCTCGCAACGATCGGCCAGCGCGACCCGGCTGCCCGGCGAGGCCGCGACCTTGGCTTCCATGGATTGGAGCCACCGCATCTGTTCGCACAGATAGCGGGCGATGTGGTCGGCCACCTGCTCCAGGCGCTTCTTGAATTCGTAGGCGGCGACGTTCCTGTCGTGGGTGTTGACCGCCTTGAACGTGCTGCCGTCGACGGCGACGACCCGACTTAGCCCCGACGCGCTTCACGCGATCCTTGCTTCGCGCGCGGCGTAGCTCGACCCAAACGGCTCGATTGCGGGTACCGCCCGATCAGGGCGCGAATTCGAGCTGGGATCGTTCGACGACCATTTCAACGCCACGAGCATCATGGTCAAAACCGGCCACCGGCCCTTCAGTTGATACAAACCGCGCCGGGCTTGCCCCTGGCCGATTTGAGGCGTCAGCGGCTTGGCGGCACGCTCGAGCCACGCACTACCAGCTCGGGTTGGGTCACGATCTGCGTGATCGCGTCTCGGGCGCCGGTGATGATGTCGAGCAATAGCTGGCCGGTGCGCTCACCCATCTCGCGATGGCTGATGCGGATCGTGGAGAGTGAAGGGCTCACCATGTCGACGAGGGGCATGTCGTTGTGACCGATCACCGAGACGTCATCCGGGCAGCGCCGGCCCTGTTCGCGCAGTGCTTCGTAGACGCCTAGCGCCAGCAGGTCGTTGGCTGCAACGACGGCCGTCGTGTCCGGGCGCCGTTGCAGGAGCTCACGGGCGGCCGGCAGCCCGGCTTCACGGGTAAAAGCCGTCGCTTCCACGATGGCGTCGCTGCCAACCGGGAGACCGGCCGCTGCCATCGCCTCGATGAAGCCGCGACGGCGCAGCGAGCCGGTCGAGAGCGATTGCGGGCCCGCGACATGGACGATGGCGCGATGGCCGAGCCCAACCAGATGCTCGACAGCGAGCCGCATGCCTTCAATATCGTCGGAAACCACAGAGGGGACGCGCGGGGCCGTCTCGGCGCGGTTGACCAGCACCACTGGCACCTGCCAGCGCAGGCACCGCTCGACGGCATCGTCCTTAAGCGAAACATTGGCGAGGACGAGTCCGTCGACGCGGCGGGCGACCAGCATCTGCAGGATGTCGGGCTGGATGGGCCGGTCCGGCGGCTGGTCGACGACGATCAGGGCGTAACCACGCGCGGCCAGCACCCGCTCGAGCCCGCTGATGATCGGCGAGAATACCGGATTGGCGATGTCGGGAACGATGATGCCGACGAGATGGGAGCGCCCACTACGCAAGCTGGCCGCCGCCGTATCGGGCCGGTATCCGAGCCGCTCCACCGCCTCGAGGACGCGCTGCACGATCGATGGGCCGAGCCGGTCGCGCTGAGACGGATCGAGCGCGCGCGAGACCGTCGAGGGGTGAACACCGACCTCGCGCGCCACGTCCTTGATTGTCGTCAACCCCGCCATGTCGCGCTTGTAGCCGCTGCGCTTGACGGCGGCAATCGCGCCAACTATGCATGCGCAATCGATTGCACAATCGATTGCGCATGCATAGTCGGTGCAATGGGATGGCCGGCCCCTTCATGGGGAAGCCGGAGCCGGCCGTCGTTTCGATGGAGTGGAGGCTCGATGATCATTGCGCGTCAGGAGGATGTGACCGAGGCGGTGCTCGTCGCCATGGACGGAGCCGAAGATGCACGGCTGCGCAATGTCATGGCCGCCTTCATCCGCCATCTGCACGCCTTCGCACGTGAGGTTCGGCTGACCGAGGCCGAATACGAATATGCGATCGACATGCTCAACCGCATCGGCCAGGCCACGAACGACAGCCACAACGAGGGGGTTCTGTTTTCGGACGCGCTCGGCCTGTCGACGCTGGTCTGCCTGCTGAACAACGGCCAGAACGGCGCGACCGAAACGGCCGCGGCCTTACTCGGCCCGTTCTGGCGGGCGAATGCGCCGCTGACCGAGAATGGCGGCTCTATCGTTCGTTCGCCGACGCCGGGTCCACCGCTCTTCGTCGATTGCCGGATCCGCGATGCGCATGGCCTGCCGCTTGCGGGCGTGCGGGTTGATGTCTGGCAGGCCTCGCCCGCCGGCATGTACGAAAACCAGGACGAGACCCAGGCCGACATGAACCTGCGCGGTGTCTTCAAGACCGACGCGGAGGGGCGCTTCGCCTTCCGCACCGTCAAGCCTGCCGGCTATCCCGTGCCGACCCATGGGCCGACCGGCGAGATGCTGGCGGCGCAGAAGCGCCATCCCTATCGCCCGGCGCATCTGCATGTGCTGGCCTTCAAGCCCGGCTTCAAGACGCTGATAACCCAGGTCTTCGTCGACGACGACGAGCATCTCGAAAGCGACGTCGTCTTCGGCGTGACGCAGGCGCTGATTGGCGATTTCCGCAAGGGAGCGGGGCCGGCGCCGGCTGCCGATGTCGCGGGCGAGTGGTTCAGCCTCGCCTACACCTTCGTGATGGAGCCGGGCGAAGCCGTGCTTCCGCAGCCTCCGATCAAGTGAGTCAGGTCCGATGACGCAAATTCTCTCCGGCAAGGTCGCGGTGGTCATCGGCGGATCGGGCGGCATCGGCGCGGCAGCGGCCAGGGCGCTCGCGGCCGAGGGCGCGACACTGGTCGTGACCTGGCGCTCCGACGAGGCTGCGGCGAGGGCCGTCATCGCCGGCCTCCCGGGCTCCGGCCACATGGCGCGGCACTCTACCGTCGAGGACAGCGCAACACTGGTCGCGCTCGCGGCTGATGTCACGGACACGCTCGGGCGCTGCGACATCCTCGTCAACAGCGCCGGCTACACGAAGCCGATTCCGATTGCCGATCTCGATGCGCTGACCGACGAATTCATCGACGATATGTTCAAAGTGAACTGGCGCGGCCAGTTCGCCGCGATCCGCGCCTTCGCACCGCTGCTGAAGACATCCGGCGACGGGCTCGTGGTCAACGTCTCCTCGATCGCGGGGCTGAATGGCGTGGGCTCCAACCTCGCCTATGCCGCGATCAAGGCCGGCATCGACACGATGACGAAGTCGCTGGCGCGAGCCCTGGCCCCGGCGATCCGGATGATGTCGGTTTCGCCGGGCGTCGTCGCGACCGATTTCGTGCCGGGGCGCGATGCGGCGGCCCTGGAGAAGGTTGCCACGACAATACCGCTGAGGCGCGTTGCGACCGCCGAAGACGTCGCGCGCGCCATCGCGGCCTGCGCGACGCATCTGACCTATTCGACCGGATCGATCCTGATCGTCGACGGCGGCAGGGCGTTGTGAGGCGATGACGATGCGCACCATGCTCGATAAGGTCGTCATCACCTGCGCGGTCACCGGAAACCTGACGCGTCCCGATCAGACCCCGCATCTGCCGGTCACGCCCGAGGAGATCGCCGACGCTTGCCTGGGAGCGGCGGAGGCAGGGGCGGCGGTCGCCCACATCCACGTCCGCGAACCCGGCACCGGCGCGCCGTCGATGAAACTGGAGTACTATCAGGACGTCGTCGCGCGCATCCGAGCACGCGACCGCGCGCTGATCTTGAACATCACGACCGGTCCGGGCGGGCGCTTCGTGCCCTCGCAGGACGATCCCAAGATCGCAGCCGCCGGCACGACGCTGATGAATCCGGAGCAGCGTGTCGCCCATATCGCGGCGCTGAGGCCCGACATCTGCACGCTCGACCTCAACACGATGAATTCGGGCGGGCAGGTCGTCATCAACACGCCCGGCAATGTCCGGCGCATGGCCAAGGTCATCCGCGAGGCCGGCGTGAAGCCCGAGATCGAACTGTTCGACTCCGGCGACATCGCCTTGCTGCATGATCTGCTGGCCGACGGCACCCTGACGGGGCCGGCGCTCACCTCCTTCGTGATGGGCGTGAAATACGGCTTTCAGCCCTCGCCCGAGACCGTGCTCTACGCGCGCGGCCTGCTGCCGGCCGGCGCCCATTTCACCGCAATCGGGATCGGCCGCTCGACCTTTCCGATGGTCGCTCAATCGGTGCTGGCCGGCGGTCATGCCCGTACCGGGCTCGAGGACGCTGTCTACGTCGACCGCGGCACGCTCGCGCCTTCAAACGCCGCAATGGTCGAAAAGGCGCGGCTGATCATCGAACAACTCGGCGCCCAGATCGCGACGCCGGCACAGGCGCGGGCGCTCTTCGACCTTCCCTTGGCCGGGTCCGAGCCGGGACGGACGCCCGCATGACACGCAGGCAAGCGAGAGATTGGAAATGAACGCACCGGCGAAGATGACCTCGATCATGGCGACGACTGTCCGGCTGCCGGCCAAGGCCGATGGGATCGAGGCGGTCGCGCCTGTGATCGAGCGGCGCTCGCTGGCACTTGCCAACGCTGGCGACGCGATTGTCGAGATCAGGGCGGCGGCTGTGAATCCGTCCGACGCCAAGGCCGCGATCGGGATGATGCCCTATGCCATCTTCCCACGCACACCTGGTCGCGATTTCGCGGGCATCGTCGTTGACGGGCCGGCCGCTCTGATCGGCAAGGAGGTGTTCGGCTCCTCCGGTGACCTCGGCATACGGCGCGACGGCACTCACGCGTCCCATCTCGTGGTCGAGGCGGACGCGTTGATCGAGAAGCCGGCCGGGATCACCCTTGCCGAGGCGGCCGGCATCGGTGTTCCCTTCGTCACCGCGCAGGAGGGCTTTCGCCGTTGCGGAATGCCGAAACCCGGCGAGACGGTCCTGATTCTTGGGTTGAACGGGAAGGTCGGTCAGGCAGCGGCGCAAATCGCCTCCTGGCAGGGCGCACGTGTCATAGGCGTGGTCCGCAAGGATGAACCCTATGCCGGCCACGCCCAAGGCGTCGTCACGGTGATCAATTCAAGTCGGGAGGACGTCGCCGGGACGGTCCGCGAACTCACCGACGGCAAGGGCGCCGACATCGTCTACAACACGGTCGGCGAGCCCTACTACGAGGCCGGCACGAAAGCGCTCGCGATCCTCGGCCGGCAGATTTTCATCGCCGCCCTGAAGCAGACGGTTCCGTTCGACATCTTCTCCTTCTATCGCGGCCGGCACACTTATGTCGGCGTCGACACCCTATCCCTGTCCTCGATCGCTACCGCCGACATCCTGCGCGACCTCGTTCCGGGCTTCGCCACCGGCGCCCTGCGACCGTTCCCGATCCCTCCCGGCGCGACCTATCCGCTCGAGCGCGCTCGTGACGCCTATATCGCGGTGCTCGGTTCCTCGCGCGACCGCCTCGTCCTCCTGCCGAACGGATGATCGCCATGCATGTCGTGCGACTGAACGATGCCCCGCGCTACGAGGCGCCTGGCCACAGCGACATGCGGATGTTCCGGCTGCAGGGCCGCGAGGCCGGGCCTGCCGACGTGATGTGGCTGGGAATGAGCCAGATCCTGCCGGGCGGTGGCATCGCCCCTTCGGCCTCTCCGGAGGAGAAATTCTACCTCGTGCTCGAAGGCGAAGTGACCTTCGAGACGCCGGACGGTGTCGTCATGCTCGGGATCTGGGATTCCTGCCGCATCGCCCCCAACGAAATGCGCTCCTTGCGCAACGAGACCAAACGCCCGGCCACGGTTCTGCTCGCCATGCCGCTGCCCAACACCGCCAGAGGCTGAAGGCCCGGCTTGTCCACTGGGAGGAACGTCGATGGATCGCCGTCAGTTCATCATCCGAGCCGGCCTTGCTGCCGGTACAGTGCTTGGCGCCCGCAGCGCTCTCGCCCAGAGCTATCCCAATCACCTCGTGCGGCTCGTCGTGCCATTCTCAGCCGGCAGCATGACCGACATCCTCGCGCGCGCGGTCGCCGAGAGGCTTTCGCCGAAATGGAAGCAACAGGTGATCGTCGAGAACAGGCCGGGTATCGCCGGGACCAGCAGCGTCTCGCGCGGCCCGGCCGATGGTTCGCAACTCCTGCTGACTTCGAACGGTCACAGCGTTATCGGCGTCGTCAACAAGAATGTCGGCTTCGACCCGGTCAAGGATTTCGCTGGGATCGGTCGGGTTGCGACCACGCCCTTGCTCCTGATCGTGCCGCCCAATGCACCCTTCAGGACATTGGCCGAGTTCATAGCGACCGCCAGAGCAAAGCCCGGCGATCTGAGCTACGGCTCGGCCGGCGTCGGAAGTACAACGGGAATCGCCGCCGAACTGTTCAAGCAACTGACCAACACGCAGATGGTGCTGGTACCGCATCGCGGCCAGCCGGAATCGCAGATCAGCGTGATGCGTGGCGATACCGCCATGGCCTTCACCTTCTTCACTGTCGGCGGCGACCTGATCCAGTCCGGCCAGCTGCGCGCGCTGGCCGTCACAGGGGCGTCGCGCCTCCCGCAGCTCCCGGATGTGCCGACCTTCGCGGAGGCAGGGCTGCCGAGCTTCGTCTACGATAGCTGGTTCGGACTGCTCGCACCCGCGGCCTTGTCGCGCCCAATCATCGGCCAGATCGGCAGGGACGTCACCGAGGTCATGGCCGATCCCGCAACCGTCGGGCGCTTCGCGGCGCTAGGCGTCGAGATCACGACCTCGACGCCCGACGCCTTCGATGCGGAACTGCGCGGCGATGCCGAGCGCTACGGCAAGCTCATAGCGTCGGTCGGCGGCTGAGCCGCTTGCGGCCTGTAAAGGTGCCGGCGAGCAGGGAGATGCGTGGGACGTAACCCGGCGGGACGATCACGCCCGCTGACCGCACGGTCAACGAAAGCCAGGGAGAACGCCAATGACAACGGAATGGGGCTTCACACGCCGTGCCGCTCTCGCCGCTGGTGCAGCCATGCTCGGCTGCGCCGGCGCGCCGGCACAGGACGCAAGACCGATCAGGCTCGTGGCCTTCGCCGGCGCATCGAACTGGCCGATCTGGATCGGCCAGCAGAAGAGCTTCTTCGCGGCGGAGAGGCTCCAGGCGTCACTCGAGATCACGCCGAACTCGCGCCAGATGGCGGCGGACGTCTTCAGCGGTAAGTTCGACGTCGCCCTGACCGCGATCGACAACGTCGTCGCCTATGTCGAGGACCAGGGCGAGGCGCAGTTGCCGGGGCCCGCCGATTTCGTGGCCTTCATGGGCGTCGATGACGGCATGCTCTCGCTGATGGCGGTGCCGGGGACAAAGTCCGTCAACGACCTCAAGGGCAAGGAGCTGTCGGTCGACGCGCTGACGACGGGATTCGCCTTCGTGCTGCGCGACGCCTTGATGAAATCGGGCATCGGGGCCGACGAGGTCAAGTTCGTCGCCGTCGGCGGTGGAGCCCAGCGGCTGGCGGCCCTGCGCGAACAGAAACAGACCGCCACCCTGCTCAATTCGCCGCTCGACCTGATCGCGGAGAGCGCCGGCTCGGTGCGGCTGGCCGAGATGCACGCGCTGATCGGCCCCTATCAGGGCATTTGCGGCATGGCGCGCCACGCCTGGCTCGCCGAAAACCGGGACACGGCCAAGGCGTTCGTGCGCGCCTTTCACGCCTCGGTGGCCTGGCTCGTCGACCCGGCAAGCAAGGACGAGGCGATCGCGATTCTGCGCGAGCGCGTGCAGGGCACGTCGCCGGAACTGGCGCAGAGGATCCATGCCCGGCTCACCCATCCCGAGCGCGGCATCAAGCGCGACGCAGCGATCGACATCGAGGGTCTCCGCACGGTCCTGCGCCTGCGCTCGACCTACGCGGCCGCTGGGCGGACCCTCAGCGATCCGTCACGTTATCTCGATTCAGCCCTGATCGGTGAAGCCCTTGGCCGAAGCTAGTGGCAGCTCCTGATAGTGCCGACTTTGAAATGGGTTCCCGCGCGGCCCGCCATGTCCTTGATCTCACGCCAGTTCGTTATGCTTACAGTCCTGCATCGTGCCCGGGGCTCACCCTGTGTTGAGCCATCCGGGCACGCCAGGTCGATTACCTGCCTCCGGCTGCTCCTGATCAGATACCGAGCGCGCAGCCGTCCTTGCGCGGGTCGGAGCCGCCGAGCAGCGTGCCGTTCTCCCAATCGATCCAGATCGCCTGGGCGCCGCCGATCGGCGTCTTGGCCGGCTGAACCTTGAAGCCCCGGCTTTCGAGCGCGGATCCGCAGGAGGCCAGCAGCCGGCCTTCGAGCTCGACGGTTGCGGTGCCCGGCAGCGGGAACAGGCGCGGCAGGTCGATCGCACTTTGCAGGTCGAGGCCGTGGTCGAACAGCTTCGACAGGAAATGGGCATGGCCCATCGCCTGGTAATGCCCACCCATCACGCCGAAGGAGAGGCAGACCCGGCCATCCTGCGCGAGCATGGCGGGGATGATCGTGTGCATCGGGCGCTTGCGCGGGCCGACCGCGTTCGGATGGCCCTGTTCGAGCACGAAGCTCTGGCCGCGATTATGGAGCAGCACACCCGATTTCGGCGTCAGCAACCCGCTGCCATAGGGATGGAAGATCGAGTTGATGAAGCTGACCGCATTGCGGTCCTTGTCGACGACGGAAATGTAGACCGTGTCGCGATGCTCGGCTCCGCCTGTCAGGGCAGGCAGCGGCGCGGTCGCGCGCGCCGGGTCGATCCGGGCGGCAAGTTCATCGGCAAGCGCGTCCGAGAGCAGATAGTCGACCGGCACAGGACTGAGCGCCATGTCGGCGACGAACTGGTCGCGCGCGGCATAGGCCAGACGCGTTGCCTCGACCTCGATATGCAGGTTCTCGACAGTGAGCGGGTCGGGCTTCGGCGTGAAGCGCTCAAGGATCTTCATGATCATCAGGGCGACGATGCCCTGGCCGTTGGGCGGGATTTCATAAACGGTGCGGCCGCGGAACTGCGTGCTGATCGGCGTGACGTATTCGCCCTCTGCCGTGGCGAAATCCTCCAGCGTATGCAGGCCTCCCGCCGCCCTGAGATAGTCCACGGTCTCGGCGGCGATCTCGCCGCGATAAAACGCGTCCCGCCCCTCGCGGCCGATCGCCTCCAGCGTCGCTGCCAGCTGGGGCTGGTGCTGGACCGTGCCGGCAGCCGGCGCCTCGCCATTGACCAGGAAGGTCGCGGCTGCGTTGGCATCCTGCCGCAGCAGGTCGCGCTGGTTGCCGAGATCATAGGCGACGCGCGGCGTGATCGCGTAACCGTCGCGGGCGAGCTTGACCGCCGGCTGCAGGATCTCGGCAAGCGGCATTCGGCCGTGATCCTTGACCAGTCGCGTCCAGGCGTCGACGGCGCCCGGCACCGTCACGGCATGGGGGGAGCGCCGTTCGATCGTGGTGATTCCAGCCGCGCGGTACCAGTCGAGCGTGGCGGCGGCGGGTGTGCGGCCCGAGCCGTTATAGCCGCGGATATCGGTGCTGCCGCCCTTCGAGATCAGGGCGAAGCAGTCGCCGCCGATGCCGGTCGAACCCGCCTCGACCACGCATTGCACGGCGCAGGCGCCGACGGCCGCATCGACCGCATTGCCGCCGGCGCGCAGGATGTCGATGGCGACGAGCGTCGCCGCCGGATGCGAGGTGGCGGCCATGGCCTCGCGGCCGATGGCGAGGGAACGTCCGGGAAGCTCGAAGTCACGCATGGCAGGCCTGATCTTGGTTGGCCGTAGGCATCGACGCCGACGGCGGTGGGTTCATCATGACGGGCTCGCCCGGAAGGCAGCGTAGCTGCCCTCCGGGCCTGCGTTGTCAGCCCTTGCGCAGATTGGTGAAGACGGGAACGCCGTTCAGCATGCCGGTCAAGTTCTTGCGATAGGCGACGGGCTGGAAATACTGCCCGGCCGGGACATAGGGCACATCCTGCATCGCCTGCAGTTCGATCTCGCGGGCGATCGCTTTCTGCTCTGCCAGAGTTGCCGCCTCGAGCCAGCGGGCGCGCAGCGCCTCGATCTGCGGGCTTTCGGGCCAGCCGGGGCCAGCTTTTGGACCATTGCCGCGCAAGGGCGAGCTCGTCGCCGGCGAGCCGAGATCGAGTCCCGACCAGTAGGTGACGTAGCAGCTCCAGCCACCTTGCTCGATCGGGGTGCGATTGGTGATGCGCTGCAGGACCGTGCCCCAATCGGCCGCGACGAAGTCGACATTCGCACCGATCTGACGCAAGGCGTCGGCCGCAACATCGCAAACCAGCGAGATGCGCGGCACGTCCTGGGCCGCGAGGAAGACGATGCGCTCGCCCTTATAGCCCGCGTCGGTCAGCTCCTGCTTGAGCTTTCCGAAATCCTTCGGCCCTTTCAGTGCCGACGCCACGGCGTCCGACGCCATCGGCGAGTTGCTGGGAAAGAAACCCATGCTGCTGCGCTCTACCTTGGGATCGCCGCCGCAGACCGCGTCCATGCAGGCCTGCTGGTCGAGAGCCTTGAGGATCACGCGTCGGATGGCCGGGTTGTTGAACGGCGCCTGGCTATGGTTGAGGCGCAGTTGGCCGGCCATGCCGCTCGCATCCTTGACCTCGACGACGATGTTGGGATCCTTCCGCAGCAGCGGCAGCAGGTCGATCAACGGCTGCTCGATCCAGTCCACGGCTCCGGTCTGGAGCGCTGAGACCGCGGTCGCAGCGTCCGGCATGACGTTGAACTCGATGCGATCGAGATAGGGCGTGCGCGGCCCCGCCGTGAAGCTCGGCGTGCCGCTGGGACGCGGCACATAGCCCTGATGACGGGCATAGACATGGCGAGCGCCCGAAACGCGCTCTTCCTTGACATAGCGGAACGGGCCAGACCCGATCGCCTCCGGGATCTGCTTGAACGGGTCGGTCTCGGCCAGGCGCTCGGGCATGATCGCGGCGACGAGCGCGCTCGGGCGCGCCAAGGCCGCCGGCAGCAGCGGGAACGGCTTCCTCAGCCGGAAGACGATGGTGCGGTCGTCAGGTGCCGAGAGCTCGTCGGTCACCGCCATCAGCGCCTGGCCGAAGGCATCGCGCGCGCCCCAGCGCTTGATCGAGGCGACGGCGTCGCGCGCCAGCACCTTGGCTCCGTCATGGAAGACCAGGCCCGGCCGCAGCGTCAGGGTCCAGCGCTTGCCGTCATCATCGACGACATGGCCTTCGACCATCTGCGGCTGCGGCTGCAGGGTCTCGTCGAGCCCATAGAGCGTGTCCCAGACCAGGAGCGCATGGGTGCGCGTCGAATAGCCGGTCGTCCAGATCGGATCGATGATCGCGACATCGGAATAGGGCACGAAACGCAGGGTTTTGGCGTCCTGCGCAAGCGCGACATGCGGCGCCGCAGGCAGGAAGGTTGCAGCGGCGGAGGCTTTCAGAAACTGGCGTCTGTCCATGTCATTCCCCTGTAGTTGATGTCTTGTGCTCGGCGTGCAGGCCGCTGCGGGCCCTTGTCGCGCCTGAAATCGGATCGCCTTGGCGAGCCCCTCCCGATATGTGGCTAAGGCAGCTGCACTGCGCTCGAAGCCGCCTGGCCGGCGCGGCGCGGCGTGCCGGTCGCGAGATTGCCGCTGCGCAGGAACTCGGCGAGCCTTTGCGCCGTGCGCATCACATGGTCGCGCATGGTCTGCTCCGCGAAGGCGGCATCGCCCGTCTTCATAGCGTCGACCACGACATGCTGGGTCTGGGTGGCGGTGCGCGGCCGGTCGATATGGTGGAGCCAGACGCGCATATAGGGCTCGACGGCGATATGCAGCGCCGAGATTTGCCGCACGAGCTTCGGCCGGCCGCTGAGTCTGCAGATATATTCGTGGAAGGCCTGGTGATGGCTCAGCCAATCGCCGCCGCCGGCCTCGCCGCTGCGTTCCATCCGCTGCATGAAGCTGTCGAGTTCGGCCAGAACCGCGGCATCGACGCGCGGCATGGCGAGGCGGACCGCCAGCCCCTCGAGCACCGAGCGGATCTCGAAGCTCTCGAAGATCTCATCGATGGTCAGGCCGGACACCACACAGCCGCGGTTGGGCCGGATCATGACGAGCCCTTCATTGGCGAGGCGCTGGAACGCCTCGCGCACCGGCATGCGGCTCATCGCCAGTTCCTGCGCGATCGTCTCCGGGATTAGCCGCTCGCCCGGCTGATAACGCCCGACGCGGATGGCCTGGAGAATCGCGAGATAGGCCTCCTCCTGCGCCGTGGCGGCCGAAGATGTCCGTCCAAAGCTCATGGACCGGCTCCCTGCGAGAGCGCCGCCAAGGACGGCGGCGCTCGATTGCATCACTGTATCCAGTGATGCAATCGAAGGGGAGAGAAGGCAAGCGCCTGGCCTGCTGCAATGCTGCGCAACAGTGCCTGAACTTTTGACCTGTCTGTGTGAGCTGCCTTCAGCGCGAGCGGTCGGGGGGCGGTTGTGTCGTGTTCTGCAGGGAAAAGTGGTGGCGGGAGTGCGGCATGCAGCTTGGCGACAGGCCAATCCATGGCGCTCACCATGCGTTCGAAATGGCTCTCGGACGTCTCCATCGCTTCCGCGCCATGGCAGCCGCTCGCTGCGCGGCCACTCTCAGCTCGGTCCGGCGCCTTCGCGGCGGAGGCGGACGTGTCCTGCCAAATGTCGCAGGGTGAGTTCGAGCCCGATATGCGAGAACTCGGTTGCTGCGGCCTCTGCCGCCTGTTCGGCGGGCTCCACGAGGCGCGCGAACATCGCGGTTTCGTAGGCTCGCACGGCGTTCTTCCAGTTCCCGTCTTCGATGAGGTGGCGTGCAAGCTCGGCCGCATCGAGCATGGCGGCGTTCACGCCTTCACCTCCGAAGGGCGACATGACATGGGCGGCATCGCCGATGAGGGTTATGCCAGCCCGGTTGGGCCAGTGGTGGCCGACCGGCATTGCATGGATCGGCCGGGGAACGATCTGGTCGTTGCTGGCCCAAATGAGATCGAGCACCTCCGGCGCCCAGCCCTCGAATTCGGCGGCGAGGCGGGCGCGAGCCGAGGCCGGCGAGGCGAAGTCGAATGTCGTCGTCGCCCAGTCCGGGGGCACGCGGAAGATCGCATAGCCCCGCAGATGGGCGTCGCCGTTTCGCTGGACGATCAAGGCCCGGCCATCGCCCTGGATGTCGGCCTTGCCACGCCCGACCAGGCGGGACAGTGCCGGGTGCCGCTCGTCGACCGCGTCGATGCCGAATTCGATGAAGGTCAGGCCGGAATATTGCGGCTTGTAGGCCGAAACCAGAGGGCGAACGCGGGACCAGGCGCCGTCGGCGCCGACGACGAGATCGAAGGGGCCGACGGTCTCGTCGTCGAAGACGAGATCATAGGCGCCATCCTCACGCGCCTGCACCTCGCGCAAAACATGATCCCAGCGGATGGACCCGGCCGGCAGCGAAGCCAGCAGGAGCTCGCGAAGCGCGGTCCGGTCGACCTCCGGCCGGTCGCCGTCGGCAGCCTTGTCATCGGCGAACAGCAATGCACCTGTCTTGTCGTAGACGCGGCTGCCCTGGTCTTCGTAGCGCGCGATCAACCGAAACCCGTCCGTCAAGCCGGCGCGTTCAAGCGCGAGCTGGCCTGAATCGGCGTGAAGATCGAGCGTTCCGCCTTGCGCCCGTGCCAGCGCATGCGCGTCCCGCTCGAACAGGGCCGTAGGAATTCCGTCGAGATGGAGGAGGCGGGCCAGCATCAGGCCGCCGGGCCCGGCGCCGATGATGGCGATGCGGGGGATTTGGATCATGGACAGGGTTCTCATGCTGATTTATATAGGTAGCTATATAGATAAACATAGGTGCCAATGCAAATGAGAAGGCCATGACCGATTGGGACCTGTTCGCGACGCCTGCGCCCCTCATCAACATGGCATCCCGCAGCTTCGCGCGGCTCGCCGAACGCCGGATAAAGGCTCTTGGATTCAGCGCCGGCCAATTGCCGGTGCTCTATCTTCTGAGGGACGGCTCGGCGATGTCGCAAAAGGACCTGACGCTGTTTGCAAGGATCGAGCAGCCGTCGATGGCGCAAATGCTGGCGCGGATGGAGCGTGACGGGCTGATCCAGCGTACGCCCGATCCGAATGATGGCCGCAGCAGCCTTGTCTCGCTGACCGAGGCTGCCCTGGCAAAGCTCCCCATGGCACGCGAGGCCTTGAAGGAAGGCAGCGAGGCTGCCTTGGCCGGCTTCAGCGACGACGAGGTCGCAAGCTTGATCGGTTTGATGCGGCACCTGAACCAGAACCTGGACCGGATGGTGGCGGCGGAAGTCGCCTCGTAGGAGCGGGCATCCGCCAACTGCCGGGCAGGGCATGTTCGCTGCAGCCGTTGACGATTGCCATATCACGCACTATTTGAAGTTACATGAAGCGTGACAGTCGACTATCCGGTGTGCTCCATGTGCTGCTACACATGGCGGAACATGATGGCCTGGTGACCTCGGAGGTGCTGGCAAGAGCGATGGGCACCAATCCGGTCGTGGTCCGCAGGGTCATGGCCGGCTTGCGCGAGCAGGGCTATGTGCGCTCCGAGAAGGGGCATGGCGGCGGTTGGACGCTGGCGCGGGATCTGGCCGAGATCACGCTGCGCGATATCTATGATGCGCTTGGCCGCCCCACGCTCCTGGCGATGGGCAACCGCACGGAGGCGCCGGGCTGCCTTGTCGAACAGGCCGTGAATGCGGCGCTCGACACGGCCTTTCGAGAGGCGGAGGCGCTTCTGCTGTCCCGCCTTGGCGGCGTCACGCTCGCAGCGCTCAGCGCCGATTTTCACGCCCGTCTGACTGCGCGCCCGGGCTTATCCCGAACGGAGATCGATCATGCCGGTTAAGGATGGCGCCCAGCACTTCTTGGAGGTCTTCTCCGATCCCGAGCGCGTCGCCCGCTATGTGGACGGTCCCCGTCGCTATGTGCCTGGCCTTGCCGATCTTCACCGCATGACGGGGATCCTGCTCGCGGAGCGCGCGCCGCGAGATGCCAGGGTTCTCGTCCTGGGGGCAGGCGGTGGGCTGGAACTGAAGGCTCTGGCGGAGGCGCATCCGGAATGGAGCTTCGTCGGTGTCGATCCATCCGCGGAAATGCTGGGGCTGGCAGCCCATACGCTGGGTCCGCTGGGCGCACGCGTGGAGCTGGTTCAGGGCTATATCGAGGATGCACCGCCAGGGCCTTTCGACGCGGCGACCTGCTTGCTGACGCTGCATTTCCTCGCTTCCGACGAGCGGCGGCGGACGGCGAGCGACATGCGGCGCCGGCTCAAGCCGGGCGCGCCGCTCGTAGTGGCCCATGGCAGTTTTCCGCAGGGGCAAGACGGGAGGGCGCTCTGGTTGTCGCGCTATGCGGCTTTCGCGATCACGTCGGGCGTCGACCCAGACCAGGCGAATGCGGCCCGAACCGCGGTCGACACCAGCGTGAGCATGCTCAGTCCGGAGCAGGACGAAGCGATCCTGCGCGAGGCCGGGTTTGCGGATGTGGCGCTGTTCTTTGCCGCCTTCACATGGCGCGGCTGGATCGCGCATGCGTGACGATGAAGGATAGCGTCGGGCGTTGCGACCGGGCCTTGCTGTTTATCCTCGGAACCACGCCGTCATCCTGGCCGTAGCGAAGCGGAGCGCCGGGATCCATCGGAGGCCCATCCTTTGACGGGGCTGGCTCTACGATGGATCCCGGGACGACCTCCGGTCGCCCAGGATGACCGGGTGGTTCCGGGGAGAAGCGATATCGGGACGCTTACGCCGCCCGGACGAAGCAGGCGGCCTGGGTTCCAGATTGCGCGTCTTTCAGGGCAGGGCGCATTGTTGCGCAGATATCGACGCGGATCGGGCAGCGGCTGATGAAGGGACAGCCCGGCGGCGGCGAGAGCGGGCTCGGCAGGTCGCCGGTCAGGATGATCTTTTCCCTGCGGCGCTGCAGGACCGGGTCCGGCAGCGGGATCGCCGAGAGCAGCGCCTGGGTATAGGGGTGCCGCGGCGCCTCGAACATCGCGTCGATCGGCCCGCTTTCCGCGACCGTGCCGAGATAGAGCACCATCGCCTCGTCGGCGACGTGCCGCACCACCGAGAGATCATGCGAGATGAAGAGATAAGCGAGATCGAGCTCGCGTTGCAGCTCCAATAGCAGATTCAGCACCTGCGAGCGGATCGAGACGTCGAGCGCCGAGACCGGCTCGTCGAGGATCAGGAGGCGTGGCGACAAGGCAAGCGCGCGGGCGATGACGACGCGCTGGCGCTGGCCGCCCGAGAGCGCGCTCGGCAGGCGCTCGCTGAAGGCTGCGGGCAAGCCGACCCGGTCGAGCAGTTCGATCACCCGCCTGCGCCGGTCGTTTCGCGACCAGCCGGCGATGGCGAGCGGCTCGGCGATGCTGTCGCTGATGCTCATCTTTGGGTCGAGCGCGGCGCTGGGGTCCTGGAAGACGATCTGGATCTCCTGCGCCAAGGCCGCCCGGTCGCGGCCTTTGAGCCCGGTGACGTCGCGCCCGTCGAACAGGATCGTGCCGCCTGTCGCCTGCTCCAGCCCGATCACGGCATAGGCGGTGGTCGACTTGCCGCAGCCGGATTCGCCGACCAGCGCGAGCGTGCGCCCGGCATGGACGTCGAAGGAGACGCCGTCCACCGCCTTGACCACGCCGCCGCGCGCGCCGACGCCCTGGCGCAGCTTGAAATGGACCTTGAGGTCGCGGACCTGCAGCAGCGGCGCGCTCATGCCAAGGCCTCGACGCGGGCCGAGTGCCAGCAGGCGGCGGCATGGCTAGAGCATGTCCGCGTTTCTCCGAAGCGCGGAAATGCTCTGCTTTCTTGTTTTATCGCATTGTCTTCACGCGAACCGGTGTCCACTTCGCTCGAAAATGCTCTGGCCTCGACCAGCGCCAAGGGCGGCGCCTCAAGGCAGGCCTCGTCGGCGAGCGGGCAGCGCGAGCGGAAGCGGCAGCCATCGGGCCAGGCGCCGGCGCTCGGCACCATGCCCTCGATGGTGCGCAAAATCGCCTTGCGCTGGCCCTGCAAGGTCGGGATCGTCGCCAGCAGCAGCTTGGTATAGGGGTGGCGCGGCGCGGCGAAGATCGGCTCGACCGGTCCGCTCTCGACGATGCGGCCGCCATACATCACGCAGACATCGTCGGCGAGATCGGCGACGACACCCATGTCATGGGTGATCAGCACGATCGCGGTGCCGACCTCCTCGCGCAGGCGGCGCATCAGATCGAGGATCTGCGCCTGGATCGTCACGTCGAGCGCCGTCGTCGGCTCGTCGGCGATCAGCAGGGCCGGGCGGCAGATCAGGGCCGAGGCGATCATGATGCGCTGGCACATGCCGCCGGAGAGCTCGAAGGGATATTGCCGCGCCCGCCGCTCCGCATCGGGAATGCCGACACGGGTCATCATCGCGATGGCTTCCGCGCGCGCGGCCTTCCCCGAAAGTCCGCGGTGCAGGATCAACGCCTCCTCGACCTGCTCGCCGACGCGCATCAGCGGGTTCAGCGAGGCGACCGGCTCCTGGAAGATGATCGTCGCTTCATTGCCCCGCACCTGCGACAGAGCGGCCTCGCCCAGGCCGGTCAGGTCGCGCCCGTTCAATCGGATCGCGCCCTGCTTGATCCGTGCCGCCTTCGGCAGCAGGCCGAGCACCGACAGGGCCGTCAGGCTCTTGCCGCAGCCGGATTCGCCGACGATGGCGAGGATGCGGCCGGAGCCGACCGCAAGCGAGACATGGTCGACGATGCGGTTGCCGTCGATCTCGATGACGAGATCGTCGATCGCCAGGACGTGAGCGTCGGTCGTCATCATGCCGTCGCTGCGACCACGGCGGCCCAGGGGCTGGTCGGATGAGCCATGCCGATGAAACCGCCCGTGGGGGCGGCCATCACGGCCGAGGGAATCGAGAAATTCACCGGATAGAGCGTGTCCTCGACGATTTCGACCGGGAAGGCGGTGGCGACGGTCGCGGCGACATCGGCCTCGGCACGCGCATCGATCTTGATGCACGGCGTCGAGGCGTCAATGCGCGGGCGATGGAAGGCCTCCTCGAGCGAGAGGCCGAAATCGGCAAGGCCGGAGATCAATTGCAGCACCGTCGGGAAGATGGTGCGCCCGCCCGCTGCCCCGATGGCGAGCACCGGGCGGCCGTTTTGGCTCAGCACCAGCGGGCACATATTGGCGAGCGGCTTTTGGCCGGCCGCGATGCTGTTGGGCTGGCCGGGACGGGGATCGAACCACATCATGCCGTTGTTCATGAAGATGCCGGCATTGGGCAGCGCGACCTTGGCCCCGAAGCGCGAGAGCAGCGTGTTGGTCAGCGAGACCATGGTGCCGTTGCGATCGACCACGCTGACATGGGAGGTGCAGCCGGCTTGCGGTGTCGCGGCATGGCCGAGCGTGGTCAGGCGCGTCGCATAAGCCTCGCGGATCGCGCTGGCATAAAGCAGGGCGGTCTGGGCCGGCGTGGTCGCGCGCGAGAGCGGGCCGTTTTCGAGCCGGTTGGCTGCGTCGAGAAAGCTCGGCCCGCCGCTCAGGCCGGGCAGTGCCGCGATGTCGAAATCGCGATAGCGGCCGGCGAGCGCCGGCGCCCAGGCGACCTCATAGGCGGCAAGGTCACTGGCGCGGATCGGCGAGCCGCCGGCTTCGAGATCGGCCGCGATCATGCGGGCACTCTCGCCCTCGTAGAAATCGCGCGCGCCGGCCTTGGCCAGCCGTCGCAGCAATGCGGCCTTGCGCGCCATCGGCTTGAACCGTCGCGTATCGGCCCCGGCCTTGGGCGGGTGCCCGTTATCCAATAGCAGCGCCGCCGCAGCCGGATCGCGGGAGAGGCCGGCCGTGTCGATCGCGATGCAGAGCGCTGCGAACCAGTCGATCTCCAGCCCGCGCTCGGCATGTTCGATCACCGGCTGCAGCGCCTCTTCCCAGGAGAGCGTGCCATGGCGTGCGAGCGCCGCCGCAAAGCCCGCGATCGCGCCGGGCACGCAGATCGCGCCATAGCCCGAGACGTTGCGCTCGTCGACGACTGCCGGCCAGGCGAACCAGTTGCCGCTCTGGCCATCGGTCAGCGGATAATCGGCCGGATCTAGCCCGGCCGCAGCGCGGACATTGAAGTCGAGCGTCTCGGTGGCGCCGGTCGCGCCATCGGC
Organism: Allobosea sp. OK403; assembly: GCF_900113835.1. GTDB lineage: Bacteria > Pseudomonadota > Alphaproteobacteria > Rhizobiales > Beijerinckiaceae > Allobosea. The sequence goes on from NZ_FOQV01000001.1 coordinate 35,788, forward strand.
ATGGACGAGAAAGCCGCCGCCGCCGACCCCAGACAGCCAGGGCTCGACGGTGCTCAGCACCAGCGCCGTGACGACGGCGGCATCCATCGCATTGCCGCCGCGCGAGAGCACCGCGGCTCCGGCCTCGGCCGCATGACGGTTCTGTGCGGCGACAAGCCCATGGGGCGAATGGACGGCGGGCCTCTGGACGGTGAAGGTCTGCATCAGCGCGGGGCCTTGAAGCGGAGCGGGCCGCTGGGCTCGGGCAGCCGCAGCGGCACGCTGAAGCGCTCGGCATTGCTGCTCGCGGCATGATGGGCGGCGAGATCGCCGACGGTCGCGATCCAGACGCCGTCCGAGGTGGTGACGGCGTCGAGCAGCTTTTCCAGCATCCGGACCCGGCCGGCGCGGCCGGAGATCCAGTCATGGATCGTCAGCATCATCATCCGGCCCTCGCGATGCAGCACCTGCCATTCGTCGAGCCAGGCCTCGAGGACGCCGCCTTGCGGGGAGGGCGGGGCGCGGTCTGTCGGGCTGCCGGTGAAGCGGAAATAGATCGCGTCATCGACCGCCCAGAGCACCGGCACCTGGGTCACGCCGTCGATCGTATAGGGATGGTCGAAGCCCATCAGCGAGGAATCATAGAGCCCGCGCCGCTTCACCTCCGCCAGCATGGCCGGCGTCATCTCCCAGGCCGGCGAGCGGAAGCCCTTCGGCACGATACCGGCTTGGGCTTTGAACAAGGCAAGCGATTCATCGAGCGCGCGGGCGAATTCATCCGGACCGGCCTCGGTCGCGATCTCATGGAAATAGCCGTGCAGGCCGATCTCATGGCCGCGTTCGACGAAGGCCGGCAGCAATTCGGGATGGTTTTTCGCCACCAGGCCCGGCACGAACATCGTCGCTTTGACGCTGTAGCGGTCGAGCAGATCGAGGATGCGCCAGATGCCGATGCGCGGGCCGAACAGCCGCTGCTCGATCTGCCCGAGCGTGGCGGGGGCGTCGGCAGCGAGGTTCCACTGATAAGGGCTTTCGGCATCGACATCGATGCTGAAGCAGAAGGCGCTGGTCTTGCCGGCAGGCCATTCATAGGCGGCGCGGGGGAAGGTCGCTGGGGTCATCGACGCCTCCTTCAAAGCGCGCTCTTCTTGTCCTGATGGACCGCGAGCGAGCCGATTGAATTGCCGCCATCGACCGTCAGTGTTGCGCCGGTGACATAGGATGACAGATCGCTGGCGAGGTAGAGCAGGGCGTTGCCGACATCCTCGCGCGAGGATGGCCGGCCGAGCGGGATCTGCGAGATCGTGCTCTGGATATGCGCGTCGGTCAGTCCGCTGACCTTGCTGCCGGCGGCGAAGCCCGGTTCGAGCGCATTCGAGCGGATGCCGTATTCGGCGAGCTCGACGCCGAAACCCTTGGTCAATCGGTCGAGTGCCGTCTTGGAGGTGGAATAGACCGCGGCCGTGCGGCGCATCTTGCGCGAGGCGCCCGAGGAGATGTTGATGATCGAGCCCTTGACGCCCTTGCGCACCATCTGCGTCGCGATCTCGCGGGTCAGGATGAAGGGCGCGCGCAGATTGACCGAGAAGATCCGGTCGAACTCCTCCGTCGAGGTGTCGAGCAGGAAGCCGCTGGGATAGATCCCGGCATTGTTGACGAGGATATCGACCGCCCCCCAGCGCTGGCCGATCTCGGCGGCAAGCGCCTTGATCGAGGCCTCGTCGGTCAGGTCGGCGGGCTTGGTGAAGCTGTCGGGACCGAGGTCAAGCGAGGCAGCCAAGGCGTCGAGCTCGCCGGCTTTCGCATCGGTCAGAGCCAGCGTCGCTCCGGCCTCGTGCAACGTCTGCGCGATCCAGCGCCCGATCACGCCGCAGGCGCCGGTGACGAGCGCGCGCTTTCCCTTGATGTCGTCGAACATGGTCATGATCCTCATAGGCGTGACGGAAAATACAACCGCGCCGTCGTCCCGGGCGACCGGAGGGAGACCCGGGATCCATTCCTGAAGCGTTCCGGAATGGATCCCGGGTCTACGCGGAGTTTATCCTTGGGCCGATCGAAGATCGGACCCGAGGGCTCCGCCCGGGACGACGGCACGGTTTGATCAACGGCCATTGCGATTGAAATCAGGAGCTGCACGGCATCATGCTCAGCGGAAACGGGGGTCGAGGCGGTCGCGCACGGCGTCGCCGGTCAGGTTGACGGCAAGCACGAGCACGAACAGGCAAAGCCCCGGAAGGGTCGCGACCCACCAGGCGGTGGCGACGTAGTTGCGGCCCGTCGAGAGCATCGCGCCCCAGCTCGCTGTCGGCGGCTGGACGCCCAGGCCCAGGAAGGAGAGCCCGGCCTCGAACAGCACCATCAGCCCGAATTCGAGCGTCGCGACGACAGAAACCGCGCCGATGATATTGGGCAGGAGATGGCGGAAGAGGACGCGCGGCGCGCTGGCGCCCATCAGCGCCGCAAGCCGGACATAAGGCATGGTCGCGATCGAGAGCGTCTGGCTGTAGGCGACGCGGGCGTAGCGCGGCCAGCGCGTCAAGGCGAGCACCAGGACGACATTGACGAGGCTCGGCCCCAGCACCGCGACGGTGATGATTGCCAGCAGCACGGCTGGGATCGAGAGGAAGACGTCGACGACGCGCATCACCGCGACCTCGATCCAGCCGCGCCGGTAGCCCGCGATCATGCCGAGCGTGGTGCCGACCGTGCCCGACAGGATGACCGAGGCGAAGGCGACGATCAGCGAGACGCGCGCGCCATGGATGATGCGGCTGAGCAGATCGCGGCCGAGCTCGTCGCTGCCGAGCCAGTAATGGAAGCTGCGCGAGACCGTGCCGGGCGGCTTCAGGCGGCCGACCAGGTTCTGGGCATTGGGGTCATAGGGCGCGAGCCAGGGCGCCAGGATCGCAGCCAGTGCCACCAGAGCGACGATCGCCAGCGGCCACCAGCGCCAGAGCTGGCGCTTGCGGCGCGCAGGCGAGGCAGCAACAGCGCTCATCGCCCGCCATCCAGCACGATGCGCGGATCGACCAGGCTGTAGAGTAGGTCCGAGATCAGGTTCAGCGCCACGGTGACGAAGGCGCCCATCAGCACGACGCCCTGCACGATCATGAAATCGCGCGCCAGGATCGCCTGCACGGTGACCTGCCCGATGCCGGGCCAGGCGAAGACCGTTTCGACGATGACGGCGCCGGCGAGCAGGTTCGAGATTTCGAGCGCCGCGACCGTGATCAGCGGGATCGAGGCGTTGCGGGCGATGTGGCGGAGGAGCAGGCGCCCGGTGCGGACGCCGCGCGAGCGGGCGGTGCGGGCATAATCCTTCGACAATTCGTCGAGCAGGGCCGAGCGCGTGATGCGCGCGAAGGTCGCCATCGAGAGCAGGCCGAGCGCGAAGGACGGCATCACCAGATGCGAGAGGTCGCCGGTCGAGGAGGGCGGCAGCCAGCCGAGCAGCACCGAGAAGACCAGGATCATCAGGATGCCGCTCCAGAAGGTCGGCATGCTCTGGGCCGCGAGCACGAAACCGGCCGCGAGCTTGGCGATCGGCTTGTCGCGGAACACCGCAAGCAGGATGCCGATCGGCACGCCGATGCCGCAGGCGACGAGAAGCGCGCCCGCCGCCAGCATCAGCGTATAGGGCAGGCGCGAGGCGATGATCGTCATCACCGGCACGCGCTGCACGACGGACTGGCCGAGGTCGAAGCGGGCGAGATCGGCCAGGAAGTCGAGATACTGGATCAGCAGCGGCCGGTCGAAGCCCATGGCATGGCGCAGCGCGTCGACATCGGCCTTGGTCGCCGTCTCCGGCACCAACAGATAGGTCGGGTCGCCGGTCAGGCGCTGGACGAAGAAGATCAGCGTCACCACCCCGATGATGGTGGCGAGCGCCTGTCCGGCACGCCTGAGCAGGAAGCCTTGCACGATACCTCAGTCCGTCCAGCTCATGCGGTTGAGGAACATGCTTTCATTCGGCGTCGGCTTGAACTGCAGGTTCTTGGTCGCGCCGTAGATCACCGCCGCCTGGTAGAGCGGCACCAGCGGGGCTTCCGCGGCGATGATCTCGTGGACCTGTTTATAGGCGGCAAGCCGCTTGTCCTTGTCGAGCGTCTGGCGCGCCTCTTCGAGCAGGCTGTCGGCCTTGGGGTTGCGATAAGCCGACCAGCCGCTGCTCTTGTGGATCAGCGGGAAGAGCACGCCGTCGGCATCCTGGCAGGCGCAGGACCAGCGACCGAAGCTCAGCGTCGAGGTCGCCTCCGGCCCCGCCTGCGAGCGCTTGAGGTAGCTCGCCATGTCCGACATCGCGATCTTGACGTTGAGGCCGGCATCGTTGAGCTGCTGCTGGATCGCCTGGACGATGCGCTGGTCGAAGACCGGCGAGGTCGAGAGCTCGATCTCGGCCTTCGCCGCCGGGCCGGCCTCAGCGACGAGCGCCTTGGCCTTGGCGAGGTCGTAGCCCGGTCCTTTGAGGCCCTCGATCCAGCCGAAGCTCGCCGGCGTCAGCAATTGCGAGACCGGCTTGTCGAAGCCGCCGAGCAGGCCGTCGACCAGCCCTTCCTTGTCGATGGCATAGGCCGCCGCCAGCCTGAGCTTGACGTTGTCGAAGGGCGGCTTGACCGTGTTGAGGCGCAGATAGGCGACGCGCTCGGTCAGGCCGATCAGGGCCTTGGCCTTGGTCGCGGATTTGAGCTGGCCGGCCTGGTCTGAATCGAGCGTCACACCGAGATCGCTGGTCCCGGCCTGCAGATTGGCGAGCCGCGTCGCCCCGTCCGGCACGGCGCGGAAGATCACGGCCGGGAAGGGGCCTTTGTCGCCCCAATAGGCGTCATTGCGCACAAGCGAGACCTGCACGCCGCGCTGCCAGTTTTCGAATTTATAGGGCCCGCTGCCGACGGGTTTCAGGTTGAAGGCGTCCTTGCCGACCGCCTCGACGATGGCCTTGGGCACGATCGAGAGTTTGACCAGCTGGGCGAGCAGGGCGGGATAGGCGCCGTTGGTGGTGAGCTTGATCTTGGTCGGCGAGAGCGCGGTCGCATCGGTAATCTTGTCGAACTGGCCGAGCTGCGGGCTGCCGAATTTCGGATCGGTGATGCGCTTGACGCTGTAGGCGACGTCATCCGCCGTCAGCTTCGAGCCGTCATGGAAGGTGATGTCGGGCCGCAGCTCGAACTCGATTTCCGTGTCGGAGAGGTACTTCCAGCTGGTGGCCACCTGCGGGACGATCTCGCCCTTGTCGTCGCGGGTGACGAGATTGTCGAAGATATTGCGGTAGACATAGTAGCTGTCGGGGTTCCACTGCACCTGCGGATCGAGCGAAGACGGCTCGTTGACGAGGTCGACGACGAGCCGCTCCTTCGAGGCCTGGGCCGGAGCAGCACCGAGCGCGAGCACGGCGGCCAAGGCGGCCGCGACATGAGTGGTCCGCGAGAGAATGCTCATCACTGCTGCTCCTTCGAGAGGGGGATCGGGAGAGGGATCGGAGTGTCCGTGGTTGCGGTCGCGGACCGCGCCGTGCGCCGGCGCGCCGAGCGGGCCGCCGGCTGCGCCAGGCGAGCCGACATCGCCATGAAGCCATGGGCGAGGGCATTGGCGAAGCGCTCGTTCTCCTGCGTGATCGCGAAGCGGGCAGCGTCCGCATCGCCCGCGATCAGCGCTGCCGCCAGCGCGCGCCGATCGGGCGGCGCGACGGGGTGGCCCGCGAGCTCGAGCAGGCGCAGGATGCGGTCGGTGTGGTCCCAGATCTCGCCGAGCCAGCGCCGGGTGAAGGCGCCGGCGCTGATGACGAGCAGATCACGCAATTGCCGCTCGGCCAGGCGCGCCGTCGCCAGGGCGGCGGGCTCGCTACGGCCAAAGACCGATTCCATCACGCCGAGCAGCGAAATCAGCAGGTCGCGCGCCTGTCCGTTGAGGCGCTGCGCCGCGAGCGACGGCTCGAGCCTGCGGCGGCCATCCAGCATCGCCTCGATCAGCGCGCCGTCCACCGGAGCGATGCGCCAGCCCTGCCTGGCGTGCCGGCTGACGAAGCCCTCGCCCGACAAGGCGGTCAGCGCGACGCGGATGCCGGCCCGGCCGAGGCTGAAGCGCTCGACCAGGGCAGCCTCGTGGATGAAATCGCCCGGTGCGAGTTCGCAGGCGATCACCGCCTTGCGCAAACGCCGGGTCGCGACATCCATCCGCGCCTCGGCGGCGGGCAGGGTCACAGACGGGGCGAAGGGGGAGGAGGTGTCGAGCATGTCGGCAATCTGGAATGGTTTGTGAGATTTCACAAGTGGCTTGTGACATCTTAATATCGGCGCGGAAGACCGCTGTGCGTGGGGCCAAGACCCGATTTGGTCACGTGAGCCCTTATCCTGAGGAACCGCGTCAGCGGCGTCTCGAAGGATGTTCCAGATGGTTCCAGAGCCTCCTGGATCATCCTTCGAGACGCGCTTCCTGCGGAAGCGCTCCTCAGGATGAGGGCTGAGGGCTAAGTGCGCAGCCTTGCCCGAAGGGAGAGGGCAGGGTGAGAGGGCTGCCGTTCGGCGCTGTGGCCGTGACCTCACTGCTGCTCCATCGTCATTGCGAGCGCAGCGAAGCAATCCAGGGGCGGCAGAGCTCGACGTCCCCCTGGATTGCTTCGCTGCGCTCGCAATGACGGCAAGTCGGCCATCCGATCTGGCCATCCCGATGCTTGCCGTCGCGATGCTTGCCTTGGACGTAAGGATTCTTTGACCTTTCCTTACGTCGCACTATGATTTTCGCGTCGAGCCGTACGATACTTGCGTAGGATTACGTCCGGGCTTTGTGTGAACGGGAAACTGCGCGTGCCGTCGCTTACGCTGTCGATACAGAACGTGGACCGGCTGCCCGATGGCGGCCCGCTCCAGATCACCATCAAGGGCCAGCGCGGGCTTGATATCGGCCGCGACCAGTATCTCGACTGGACCTTGCCCGACCCTGGCCGGATCGTCTCCAGCCGGCACTGCGAGGTGCGTTTCCGCGACGGCGCCTATTGGCTGCACGACGTGTCGAGCAACGGCACCTTCGTCAATGGCAGCGAATTGCGCATGTCGGGGCCACACCGCCTCAAGGATGGCGACCGGCTCGAGATCGGCCACTACATTATCGGGGCGAGCGTCGACAGCGAAGGTGCGTCGGACACCGCCCCCGAGGCTGCCGCGCCGTCCTTCTCGCGGCCGGAGGAGATGTGGGACAGCGCCTCGACAGAGCCGCCGATCCCGGCCTCCGAGCTCAGGCCACCGCGCCCGGCGACTGAGCAGAACGACCTGATGAACTGGTATGTCGATATCCCGGATATCGATGAGCCGGCGCGCCGCAACGAACCGGCCTGGCTGCCGCCGGACCGGAGCGCTGCCCCCGCCGCGCCTCCCCCTGTTCCGCCGCCGGCGCCGAATGCCGAAGTGCCGGGCTTCGAAGCCTTGCCGCCGATGACCGCGCCGCTGCCGGCGCCACGCGGCGACTGGTCGATCCACCCCATTCCCGATGCGCCCGAGCCGGCTCAGCCTTCGCCCGAGCCCGTGCCGTTGGGCGGCTACATGACCTCGCCGCCGGCCGCGATCCTGGCGGCCAAGGCCGCGCGCCCGGCTGCCGCTGTCGCCACGGCACCCGAGCCGCCGCCGGCCGCTCCGCCGACCCCGGTCAAGGCTCCGTCGGCCCAGACTTCGGCCCAGGCGCAGATCGGCAATCAGCTCGCAGCGAGGATGGCGCGCGGCGCTGGCGTCAGCGAGGACATCTTCAACCGCCGCTCGCCCGAGGAGATGGCCGAGCTTGCCGGCCTGCTGCTCAGGATCACTTGCGAGAACGTCAAGCAGATGCTGCAGGCGCGGGCCGAGACCAAGGGCCTCGTGCGCAGCACCAACCAGACCATGATCCAGGCGCTGGAGAACAACCCGTTGAAATTCTCGCCGACCGTCGAGGACGCGCTGCGGATCATGTTCGGGCCCAGCACGACGAGCTATCTCGACGCCAGGCGGGCGCTCGAAGACAGCTTCAAGGATCTGAAGACCCACCAGATGAACACCTACTCCGCCATGCAGCAGGCGTTGAAAATGGTGGTGGAAGATCTGGATCCCACCGTCATCGAGGCCGCGACGGACAAGGAAGGCGGGCTCGGCGGCCTGATGGGCTCGCGCAAGGCCAAGCTCTGGGACCATTTCGTCACGCGCTGGAAGGCCAAGACCGAGCGCCACGACAACGGCCTGGTCGATGCCTTCATGCTGTATTTTTCGGAATGCTACGACAGGTTGGCGAGCAAGCTGCGCTCCTGAGCAGCCGGTTTGGAAACTCCAACCCCATCCTAAACTCCAGCCCTCATCCTTCGAGACGCCGCTGCGCGGCTCCTCAGGATGAGGGCTGGAATGTCCAACGGGCTCCCGAGCAGCCTTGTGGGTTTACCACGCAGGATCTAGGATTCCCCTGCGTCATCTTGCGGAGGGATAGGCCATGCCGACCGGACCGGCTGCCCGTATAACCGATCCCGTGCTGCACCCGCTGCCGCCGGTCCTGCAACCGGGGCCGGGCAGCGCCAATGTCCTGATTGGCGGCCTGCCGGCCTGGCGCGGCATCGGCGGGGCCGGTGCGGCCGCTGTGCAGGCCGCAAAGCAGGCGTCGGACACCACGCTCGCCGCGGCGAAAGCGGCGACGGTCGCTGCCGCCCCCACCCCGGGCGCAGCGGCAGCGGTTGCGGCCGAGGAGGCCGCCAAGACAGCGGCGTCCGCCGCGATGAGCGCGACGATCACCGGTGCGGCAGCAGGCGGTGGCGGGGTCGACATCCATATCTGCGCCACGCCCTTGCCGATCCCGCCGCATGGACCCGGCGTCGTTGTCGATGGCTCGACGACCGTGATGATCAACGGCTTGCCGGCCTGCCGCATGGGCGACACCATCGTCGAGGCGCTCGGGCCGCCCAACAAGATCATGATGGGCTGCCCGACTGTGATCATCGGCGGCTGAGCGCCCGTTTGAAATGTCCGATAGCCTTTTCCTGAGGAGGTATTCCCCGGGGAATGCCTCCTCAGAGTCTGACCTGAAATGAACCGAGCGATATCGGAGACTTCCGATCGCTCGACATCCCCGCGCCGTCATCCTGGACAAGCCGCGAAGCGGCGCAGCTCCGGATCCATCGGAGGGCTCCGGAGCTCTACGATGGATCCCGGGTCGAAGCTTCGCTTCGCCCAGGATGACGGCGCGTCGGTGGCGAAGACAGAGCCATTGAAATCTTTGGGTTCATTTCAGGCCAGCTCCTCAGGATGAGGGCATTTCCAACCGACGCTGGGCGCTTTTATTCGAACCACGGCTCTACGCGACCTCATAGGCGAACTGCCCGTCCGCGATCGCGACCTTGGCGCTCTTCACCTCGGTTTTCTCGATCGCCTTGTTGAGGAAGGCGCGCGAGAGCGCCGGCAGCAGCGTGTTGGTGATGATGTTGTCGATCATGCGGCCGCCGGAATCCGGGTCGTTGCAGCGCGAGACGATATGCGCGACCACCGCGTCGTCATAGATGAAAGCGGCGTTGTGGTTCTCGCGGATGCGCTTGCCGATGCGGTCGAGCTGGAGGCGCACGATGCCGCCCAGCATGTCGGGCGAGAGCGGGTAATAGGGGATCGTGACGATGCGGCCGATCAGGGCCGGCGGGAAGACCTGCAGCAGCGACGGGCGCAGCGCCGCCGAAAGCGTCTCGGCGTCGGGCTTGGCTGACGGGTCGCGCGCCATGTCCATGATCACATCGGTGCCGACATTCGAGGTCAGGATGATCAGCGTGTTCTTGAAATCGATCCGGCGGCCGGTGCCGTCCTCCATCTGGCCCTTGTCGAAGACCTGGAAGAACAGCTCGTGCACATCCGGGTGCGCCTTCTCGACTTCGTCGAGCAGCACCACCGAATAGGGCTTGCGGCGTACGGCTTCGGTCAAGCGGCCGCCCTCGCCATAGCCGACATAGCCGGGAGGTGCGCCCTTCAGCGTCGAGACCGTGTGCGCCTCCTGGAACTCGCTCATATTGATGGTGATGATGTTCTGCTCGCCGCCATAGAGCGCCTCCGCCAGCGCCAGCGCCGTCTCGGTCTTGCCGACGCCTGAGGGCCCGCAGAGCATGAACACGCCGATCGGCTTATTGGGGTTGTCGAGCTTGGCGCGGTTGGTCTCGATGCGCTTGGCGATCATCGCCAGCCCATGGGCCTGGCCGACGACGCGCTTGTTCAAGGTCTCGGCCAGGTTGAGGATGGTCTCGATCTCGTCCTTGACCATCCGGCCGACCGGAATGCCGGTCCAGTCCGAAACGATCGCCGCGACAGCCTGCTCGTCGACATGGGCGTAGATCTTGCGCTCGTCGGGGTTCAAGGCTTCGAGCGAGGCGTTCCTGTCCTTCAGCGCGGCGAAATCGGCTTCTGCATCGGGGGGAGCCGCTTCCGCATCCTCGCCGATCGGTGCGGCGGCGGGTGCTGCGTCGTCATTGGCTGCGTCGTCGCTGGCCGCGTCCGAGCCGGCGGCGGGAGCTGCCTTGGCTGCTGCTGCCTTGTCAGCTGCGGCCTTGGCAATCTTCTCGCGCAGCGCCTTGATCTCGTCGACGATCGCCTTCTCCGAGGCCCATTCGGCTTCGAGCTTCGCCAGCTTCTCCTGCAGCGTCGCGGTCTCGGTCGCAATCTCGGCGAGACGCTCGCTCGCGTCGGTGCCGATGTCGCGATCGGTCTCCAGCGCGGTCTTTTCCTTGTCGAGCGCGGCAATAGTGATGCGCGTATCCTCGATCGAGGCCGGCGTCGTGGTCTGGCTGATCGCGACGCGGGCGCAGGCCGTGTCGAGCAGGCTCACCGCCTTGTCGGGCAATTGCCGCGCCGGGATGTAGCGATGCGACAGGCTCACCGCCGCGACGATCGCCGCATCCGAGATGCGCACGCCATGGTGCTTCTCCATCGGCCCCAGAATGCCGCGCAGCATGGTGCAGCAGCGAGCGATGTCGGGCTCGTCGATCTGCACGGGCTGGAAGCGCCGGGTCAGCGCCGGATCCTTCTCGAAATAGAGCCGGTACTCGGCCCAGGTCGTCGCCGCGATGGTGCGCAAGGTGCCGCGCGCCAGAGCCGGTTTCAGCAGGTTGGCGGCATCGCCCGTGCCGGCGGCCCCGCCTGCGCCGATCAGCGTATGCGCCTCGTCGATGAACAGGATCACCGGTGTCGGCGAGGACTGCACTTCGTCGATGACCGAGCGCAGGCGCTGCTCGAACTCGCCCTTCATCGAGGCGCCGGCCTGCATCAGGCCGATATCGAGCGAGCACAGCCTGACGCCGCGCAAGGGCGGCGGCACGTCACCCGAGGCGATGCGCTGGGCAAAGCCCTCGACCACGGCGGTCTTGCCGACGCCGGCCTCGCCGGTGAGGATCGGGTTGTTCTGGCGCCGGCGCATCAGCACGTCGATGATCTGGCGGATCTCGTCGTCGCGGCCGGTGATCGGGTCCATCGTCCCCGAGGCCGCCTTGGCGGTGAGATCGATCGAGAAGCGGTCGAGAGCGGTCGAGCCCTTGGCTCCGGGCGCGGCCTCCGCGCCCGGCGTACCGGCCGCGCGCAATCCCGAACCGTCCATCGGCTGCAGCGATTCCTCGTCCGACTGGGCCCAGACGGTGCGGTACTCGCCGGCCAGCGTGTCGACCGGGATTTTCGCGAATTCCTTGGAGGCGTCGACCAGGGCGCGGCGGACATCGAGCGATTTCAGCGCCGCGACCAGGACATGGCCGGAGCGGATCTGGGTCTCGCCGAAGAACAGCGTCGCATAGTGCCAGCCGCGATCGAGCAGGTCGGTGACCTGGTTCGAGACGCCGGGCATCTCGGTCTCGTTGCGCTTGAAGCCGTTCACGACCGCGCCGATCTCGGCGAGCATGCGGGCGCGGTCGAGCTTGTAATGGTCGATGGTGATCGCGATGTCGGATTTGTCGTTCTGGAGCAGATGCAGCAGCCAGTGCGCCACCTCGACATTGCGGTTGCCGCTGCGTTTGGCTGCGCGCAGCGCCTGGATGAAGGCGTCGTAGCCCAGGCGATTGAGCTTGCCGGTAATGGCCTCCAGACTGATCTCGCTCATGACGGCCCCTTCGTCTTGTTGGTTTTCGGCGGTTTTTTCGGCTGTGGGGCGGTCTTTTGCCCCGGCTGGAAGCGCGCATCGCAACGGATCTCGCTGGCATCGACATCGCGCTTCGGTGAGAGCCATGAGGTCCAGCCGAGCTGGCCCGAGCGCGACAGGCGCATCGGTTCGACCTTGCTGGCGGGGATGGCGAGCTCGATATCCCAGGTGATCTCGTGGCCGACGACGAAGAAGATCGCGTCGTTCAGGGCCTGGCAGATGTCGCCGCTCGGCAGGAAGCGCCGGTATTCGTCGAGATCGGCCGTATGCAGCCGCACCACGATCTTGTCCTCGATGCTGAAGACGCCGGCGCCGATCAGCATGTCGACGCCGAGCCGGGCATGGCGGCCGCCGAGGCTGGAGCGGTCACTTTCCTCGAATTCGATCTTCATGCCGACGAATTCATCGATCTCGACCTTGAGGTTGAACATCCCCTCGAGAAAGCCGCGCAGGCGCGCCGCCGATTTCGCCTGCGCGCCGAGCAGGCCGGAAAAGCCGGCCTTCAGCGCGTCCGGCGTGGCGTCGAGCCCGCGATAGGGCGCGCTGCCCAGTCCGATGCCGGAGCCGACGAAATCGAAGAAGCGGTCATGGTCGAGGCTGTCATGCTGGGCCACAGGCCTGGCATCGGCCCAGCTGCGGAAAAACAATTGCAGGAAGCGGTTCTGAAACAGGTCGAGAAAGCGCGGAAAGGCGTCGTCGCCGGCGAGCAGCCAGCCATGGGCTTCCTCGGTCGTGGCATAGGGCAGGGCACCCTGCGGGCCGAGCAGGCCGAGGAACTTGACCAGGATGCGCATGCGCCCGGTCGCGTCCGCCCCGGCCTTGGCCAGGGTCGAGGCCGGGAAATCCATATAGGGGTCCTGGCCCAGCGCGACATAGTCCTCGCGCGTCGCGCTGGAATTGCCGATGCGGGGCTGCTTGGGATTGGCGCGCTCCAGCCGCCGCAGCGTCTCGTAGAAATCGAAGCGCCAGGGCTCCTGGGTCAGGTCCTCGAGGAAGCTCACAGCACCCTCCTCGATCCGGCGCGGGGCGGCCAGCGCGCGATCTCGCCGCGCTCGACCGTGCGGATCACGGTCTGGGTGAAGTGGTTCATGCCGGCATATTCGGCGAAGAAGCGGTCGAGGATGGCTCCCAGCAGGAAGGCGCCCGAGCCCTCGAAGGCCTTCTCGTCCAGGGTCACGGTGACCTCCGTGCCGCGCGCTGCGCCGAGCCCCGCGCGATGGCGCACGCGCCTGACCACAGGGCGGCTGTCGAGCGAACGCGTCCCGCGGATGCGCCGTTCGGTGGCGGCGTCCGCGAGGTCGGCGAAGAGGGCGAGCGTCTCGCGCAGCGCCCGCCCGTCCTTGCCGCCGCCGCGCTCGAGCAGGCCGAGATGGTTGAGGCTGAGCATGTTGATCAATCGCCAGGTCACGGTCCCGGTATGGGCGGTCTCGCCGCGGCTGCGCAGATAGGAGGCGACGGGCTCGCGCGGCGCCGTCGGCCCCGCCACGCAGACGATGTCGAGCGTCTGGTCCTCGGGCAGGCGGAAATCGGCGCCGCTGCTGCCGACCGGCAACTGCTCGGCCAGATGCCGGTTACTGCAGAAGGCGCGGATGCTGAGCTCGACGACGCGCGCTGCCAGATCCGTGCCCGGCTTTTCCGTCAGCGAGATGAACATGTCCGTGCCGATATAGTCTGAAGCCGCGCCGCGCTGCTTCTCCTCGATCGAGCGGCGCCGGGGCAGGCGGCGGATGGTGTAGAACAGCCCGGATTCATCGCCGCTTTCGAGCGAGGAGGAATAGAGCGGGCGCACCGGCACCTTCTCCCGCCCGCCGGCGAAATGCGCGAAGACCTCGACGATGCGGTGCGGTTCGAATTCGAGATAGCGGCTGCGGTCCGGCACGACATGGTGCTCGTGGACATTGGTCTTCATCGGAATGCGGTCGGTGCCCATCTCGAACAGGTTCACCGCAGGGCTCGTGTAGAGCGAGAAGGTGTTGCCATCGACGATGCTGCCGAGCCGCGGGCTCGCCTCGTCGAAGACCATGACGATCTCGATATTGCGCGCCGCGAGCGACTGGCGGACGGCTTTCAGCCCGCCCAGCGTGAAGCCGAGGAATTTGCGCGGGAACATGAAATATTCGCGCAGCAGGTCGAAGCCCCGGAAGATCCGGGCATCATGCGGCAGCAGCGCCTCTTCCTCCTCCATGCCGATCTGCCGCAGGCAATCCTGCGGCAAGGGCACGGCGACCGGATCGCCGAACGGATCGAGATAGCGCAGGAACACGCCGATGCAGCGCGCCATGACGTGCTCATAGAGGGCGTGGGCATCCGGTTCCGCGCCGGTGAGATAGAAGGGCAGGGTCTCGAGCTTCGTGCCGGAGAACCAGCATTCGGGCTTCGCCTTGGCTTCAGTGTCGGAAGGCTCGTCGTCGCGGCGCGGCGTGGTGCGGTGGGTCAGGCCGATGCGCAGGCCCGCCAGCGCCCGCCGGTCGATCGGGATGCCAAGGCCCTGCAAGGCGGCGGGCGTCGCGAAATACTCCGCGCCGGTGATCTCGAAGGGCCAGAGCGTGACGTCGGAGGCGAGCCGATAGCGGCAGGCGACACGGCGGCCGCGCTGCTGATAGGTCGCGTCGATATAGCTGCCCTTCGCGATGGCTTTGCCTTCGCGCAGCGCCGTGTCGCCGAAGGCGGGCTGAAAGCGCGCCAGGATGCAGGACGGTGTCGGCGCCAGATAATTCGGCACCAGCTGCTCGAGCAGATTGGAGGTGAATTCCGGGAATTCATGCTTCAGCTTGAGCTGCACGCGCGCCGCGAGAAAGGCGGTGCCCTCCAGCAGTCCCGACACCATCGGGTCGATGCGGTCGCGCACCAGGCCGCCGAGGCGGTCGGCAATGCCGGGATATTCGTCGCCGAACTCCTTGGCCTGCTGGTAGAGCAGGTCCAGTTCGCGATTGTAGAGGTCGAGGAATTCGCGATCCATGGCGGCTAGAGTGTCGTATCGAAACGCGGAAGCCGATCCCTGGGCGACATCATGCCCTCATGCTGCGATGAGCGCCGGAGCGGGCCGGGATGATGTCTGGGGTCGTCATGGGCGTATTCCCGAAGGTCGAAACGAACTCGTCTGCCGAGGTAACCTGAATGGACAGGGCGCGCTGCCTTAGTCTTTTGTTTTTACGCGTTTTCTTCACGCGAACCGGTATCCACTTCGCTCGAAAACGCTCTAGAGGCGGCTGACCATGATCTTGCCCGAGCCCGCCTGCATCTCGGCGAAGAACTCGACGGGAACATTGACCGGGTCCGCCACCATGTCGGCGCGCACGATGAAGCGGACCGCCAGTTCATGCACGGCGATCGACTTGTCGCGCTCGACATGCAGCGATTGCCGGACAAGCCGCGGCTCGAAGAGCAGCAGCGCGTCCTTGATCTCCTGGTCGATATTCTCGATGCCCGCCTCGTCGATCGTGCGATGGGCGATGTCGGGCAGGCCGTAATTGAGGATCGACCGGCGAACGGCTTCGTTGGAGCCGAGATCGAAGGACGATTCCAGGTTCACGGTGTTCAGCAGAGTGCCGAGATCGCGCGACAACTCGCTGCGCAATCGGCTCTCCGAGATCGCGGCCCGGCCGGTCACGAGACGGCCAGCCAAGACGCGCTCACCGGCCTCGTCACGCAGATCGACAGCCTTTCTGGCATCCTTTGCCTCCGCTCCGGCGCGGAAGGCCGACATCAGCGGAATCCGCAGGCTGACCGATTTCTTGCGACTCATCGCCTACTCCGCAAGCCAAGCACAGGCGGAAGCCGCGCGGAGCGCGGCCGCCGTGATCTCGCGCGGCTGCAAAAGGCCGCGACACCGCTGACCCGAGGGCTGGTGCTGCAGACCGCCGCCGCTGATTACGCCGCGTCGACCTTGGCGATGTCGTATTTGAACGAGGGCTCCTTGCCCTTGTTGCCCTTGGCGTCCTGCGCCGCGAACTTGTACTCGAATTTGGCGAAATTCAGCGCGAAGGACACGGTGGCCTCATCACCTGAGCCGCTCAAACTGACATTGCTGACGATGATCTCTTCCATGATCAGCGTGACGAAATCGAGCGGCTTGTCGCCGGCCTTGCGCTGGATCAGCGTGCCCTTGCCGATATGGGTGCCTTTCGCCAGGAACTGCAGCAGGGTGACGGAGGCGGTGTCCGCCCTCATGAAGCATTGCACGTCCCCGAAGGAGGATTTGCCTTTGCCGCCACCGGTCGCCTCATGCATCGAGGCGCTCTGGCTTGCACCGAAGCTCCAGGATTGGAGCGCGAGCTCCTTTTCATGCCCTTTGACGGTGCTGTCGCCTTCGACTGACGGCGATTCGAGCTTCAGGTGGATGTCTTCGGCTGCCATAGTGGATTCTCCATTGCCAGTGCAGACTAGGCGCCGTTGCCCGCCCGGGCTTCCGGTGCCACTCCCAACCCCGGTAGAGAGGCTGTCGTTGCAGCCACGCTACCTGGAGCAATCCGAGTTCAGACGGCCTCTCAGGACTTCTGCGGGAGCCGCGACACCAGGCTGAGGCTCACATCCATGCCCTCGAGCTGGTAGTGCGGCCGCAACAGGAAGCGCGCCGAGTAGTAACCTGGGTTTTCCTCGTCCGGGCGAATCTGGACGCTGGCTGCCGCCAGCGGCTTGCGCGCCTTCGTTTGTTCGGTCGAGGTCGCTGGTGCGCCATCGACATATTGGTTGATCCATTCCTGCAGCCAGACGGTGAGCTGCTCCTGCTCCATCGTCGAGCCGACCTTGTCGCGCACCATGCATTTCAGGTAATGCGCGAAACGCGAGACCGCGAACATGTATGGCAGGCGGGAGCGAAGGTTTGACGACGCCGTCGCATCGACGTTGTTGTCGTATTTCTTCGGCTTGTAGAGCGATTGCGCGCCGATGAAGGCTGCCTTGTCGGAATTCTTGCGGTGGATCAGCGGGATCAGCCCGGCCTTGGCGAGCTCGGCCTCGCGCCGGTCGCTGATCGCGATTTCGGTGGGGCATTTCAGGTCGACGCCGCCATCATCGCTCGGGAAGGTATGGGTCGGCAGGTTGATGACTTCGCCGCCCGACTGGACGCCGCGAATGCGCGTGCACCAGCCCCATTCCTTGAAGGCCCGGTTGATGTTCACCGCCATCGCATAGGAGGCGTTCATCCAGGCATAGTTCGAGCCGGTATGGCCGTCGGTTTCCTCCTCGAAGCCGAATTCCTCGACAGGGTCGGATTTCGCGCCATAGGGCAGGCGTGACAGCACACGCGGCATGCACAGGCCGGCGTAGCAGGAATCGTCGGAATCGCGCAGCGAGCGCCAGGCGGCATAGTCGGGCGTGTCGAAGATCTTGCCGAGATCGCGCGGATTGGCGAGCTCGTTCCAGGAATCCATGCCCATCAATGTCGGGCCTGCGGCCGCGAAGAAGGGCGCATGCGCGGAGGCCGCGACCTTGCTGATGTCGCGCAGCAGCTGCACGTCCTGCGGCAGGTGGCTGAAATAGTAGTCGCCGATCAGGCAGCCATAGGGTTCGCCGCCGAGCTGGCCGAACTCATGCTCATAGACCTTCTTGAACAGCGGGCTCTGGTCCCATTTCGCGCCGGGATAGAGCTTCAGCGTGCGCGACAGCTCGTTCTTCGAGATGTTCATCACGCGGATCTTGAGCTGAACGTCAGTCTCCGAATTCATGATCAGGTAGTTCAGCCCGCGCCAGGCGCTCTCGATCTGCTGAAATTCCGGCGCGTGGATGATCGCGTTGACCTGCTCGGAGAGCTTCTTGTCGAGTTGCGCGATCATCTCCTCGATCGTGTCGAGAACGTCGTCCTTGACCAGCGACTGATCGGCCAGCGCCTGCTGGACCAGCGTCGAGACGGCATTCTCGACCTCGGTCGCGGCGCGTTCGCTGCGCGGCTTGAAGCTCTGCTTCAGCAGCGAGGCGAACTCATCGACATCGCGCGTTTCGGTCTGCCCGGTTTGGGTAGCGGATTTGAGCTCGGTAGCCATGATGACCGTTCCAAAAAGCGAAGTGGCGCGTCGTAGGCGTGCTCAGGATTGTGGGCGTGCCTAGGATTTGGGCGTGCTTAGGATTTCTCGTCTTCGGAGGCTGGTTTGGCGCGCTCGCTCAGCGCGGCCATCAGTTTCGGGTCGCTCAGCAGTTCACGCAGCTTGGCTTCCGCGCCCGCTTTCCCGTCCATGTAGCTCTTGAGGTTGGCGAGCTGCTCGCGCGCCTCCAGCAGCTTGGCGACGGCCGGCACCTGGCGCGCCACCGCGGCGGGGCTGAAATCGGCCATCTTCGAGAACCGCAGCGCGACCTGGAGCTTTTCGCCCGATGGCGTGTCGCCGAGCTTGTTGTCGACCCGGAAGGTGACGCCAGGCTCGATCGCCGCCATGCGGTTCTCGAAGTTGTCCATGTCGATGTCGAGGAACCCGCGATCCGCCACGTCGGGTTTTTCTGCGCCGGCATAGTTTCCGGACAGATCCGACATCACACCCATGACAAACGGAATCTCGATCTTACGATTGGCATCGTAAGGGTCATCGTAACTGATATGAACCCGAGGCGCTCGGTTGCGTCGGATGAACTTCTGGCCGCTGTCGGACATGTCAACCCCCGAGGCTGCTTCGCTGCGGAAATGAAGCAGAAACACTACATTTCAAAACGGCCGTAAGGTCAACTCCATGATCAACTTTCGTCGAGATTTCGAAATGCACGTTCCGGTAGCATTTCTCTTAAAAGTGACATGAAATCGCGTTCGGCCATCGCACGAGCACGCTCGCACAGTAACGGAATGGCGCTCGAGGGCTCCCGCACGCGCAGATGCGTGGCGACCTGCTGAAGGATGTCGAGCGCCTCGCGCCGGCTGCCTGCGGCGGGCGGATCGGCTTCTGCGTCAACAGTTTCGCCATCGGGCCCGGCCTCGATCAATGTGGCCAGGCGCTCGATCGGCAGGTCGAAGACCATGCGGCCGCCGACATTGATGGTCGCATCGCTGGCATGGTCGGGGACCAGGAGCTGAACGCTTTCAGCGAGCCCCTTGCCGACGAGCTGGCGCGCCTGGGCGACCAGCAGGAGCGCCGGGCTCGACGGTTCGCAGGTCCGGAAATAGAGCTCGGCGCCGAGCAAGGCGCGGCGGATGCCGGCCGGCGTGTCGAGCGGGATGGAGGGCGTGGGGCCGGCCGCATCCGGGGCTGCGCCGTTCGCCTCCGCGCCGCCGGCGGCCTGCGGCGCCAGCGCGGCGCCCGGGTCGCGCTTGAGGATGGCGCCGTCGAGCTCGGCCCCGATCTTGTCGAGCGTGGGCTTGAGTTTTCCGAGGCTGAGGCTGCCGGCGTTCTGCTCCTCGACGCAGGCTTCCATCTCGGCCAGCGCGGCTGTGGCAGCGACGACGAGGTCGCGGTTCTGGGCCAGCCCCGCCATGTCGCCGTCGCTGAAGGCTGTTTCCACGGCTTGCAGATCCGGCGCCGGCTCGCCCTCGCGGGCGGTGGCCTCGCCCCTCGCGATCTGGACCATCCGATAGTTGACCGCGCCGATGCGCCGGCTGACGGTCAAGGGGGCGTGCAGCAAGGGCATGATGATGCTGGTCGTATCGTCGAGCGACTCGATGACCACGATGCGCAGGCTGAAATCGCCTTCCTCGGCGGCGGGGTGGACGTGCTCCCAGCGCGTGCGCAGCAAGGCCGTCATCGCCGTCAGGGCCGCGACGAAGCCGCCGAGATCGCGGTTGAGGATGCGCAGCTTCGCGAGCAGGACGAGCAGGCGCAGATCGCGGGTGCGCCCCAGGAGGGTCTCGACGGCGCTGCTTTCTTTCGCCAGGTCGTTCTTGGTCCGGTCGAAGTCGAAGAAGGATTTCTCCGGCAGCAGGCCCTCCGCCCGCGCGACGAACAGGCTGTAATCGGGGTCATAGGCGAGGTCGAGATCGGGGCCGCAGGGGGCGTCCTCCTCGATCGCTTCGCTCAGGGTCGTGGCGAGGTCCGCTGTCATCTCGATGTTCCCCGATCCATGTCCCTCATCCCGCATTCCTGGCGTGCCGGCGTTCTTGAATCATGCCGTAGCGTCGGTATGTGACAAGGCGTCCATGAACGCCTTGTTTCCCATGCGTTGCGCGATCTTACAATGATCGCCTGGCTTTATGGTGGATCGAGATCAATTGCGACCCGGCTAAGAACCAGGCTGAATTGCGGTGTCGTACCGGTTGAATTGGCGGAAATGTCGGCTTGCTTTTGGTCAGCCGGTCTCTGTGCTAGACCGTGATGCCGGCGGACTATAGGTTTCGCCTGGTTAGCGACCGCCATATTGGACATGCGAGCCGACATGAGCCGAGAACTTAGTCAGGCCAACCGACCCGCGATCCTGAAGACGCCGTTCGGCGGCGATGTTCTGGCCTTCCGGCGGCTCGACGCCAATGAAGGCCTGAGCGAGCTGTTCGAATACCGCATCGAGGCCTTGAGCGCGAAGGACAACCTGGATTTCGACGCTGCGCTCGGCCAGCAATGCCATCTTGAGATCAATGTCGTCGAATACGACGGCACCGTCGTCGTTCGCAAGAAGAAGCGCTACTTCAGCGGTATCCTGGTCGAGGCGCAATGGCTCGGCATGCAGGAGGATTTCTATCTCTATCGCCTGACGTTGCGGCCCTGGCTCTGGCTGCTGGGGCAGACCGCCAATTGCAAGATCTTCCACAACCAGACGGTCGACAAGATCATTGAGAAGGTCCTGCGCGACGGGCAGCTCGGCGAGCTCAGGCTCGACATCAAATCCTATCCGCAACTCGAATATTGCGTTCAGTACCGGGAGACGAATCTCGCCTTCGTCAGCAGGCTGATGGAGGAGTACGGCATCTGCTACTACTTCGAGCACGAGGCCGGGACTCATCGGCTGGTGCTGGCCGATCAGGCCTCGTCGCACAAGCCGATCCAGGGCACCGAAACCATTCCCTTCCTGCCGCTGGACACCAACAACCGGCGCGAGGTCGAGCATCTCGAGCATTGGATGGTCGAGCGCCGTTTCCGCACCGGCAAGATCACTTTCCGCGACTATAATTACGAAAAGCCCGACGCGGACATGCAGGCGGAGGAGCAGACCTCGGAGGCCTACCAGCATTCCACGCTGGAGGTTTACGACTATCCCGGCCGCTACCTGGAGAATGGCGACGGCAAGACGCTTGCCAAGGTCAGGCTCGAATCGGAGCAGGCTTCGGACCGGCGCCGGATCGCCTCGGGCGACGCCGCGACGCTCTATCCCGGCGGCTTGACCACGCTGCAGCGCCACAGCGCCGACAGCGAGAACAAGCAGTTCCTCGTCGTCAGGGCGACGCATTCCTTCGTCTCGCTGCAGTCCTATCGCTCCGGCTCGGATGGCGGCGGACACGAGTATTCCGGGCAATACGAGTTCCAGCTCGCCGACCGGCCGTTCAAGCCGCCGCAGCTCACGGACAAACCGACGATCTTCGGCCCGCAGACGGCGCGCGTCGTCGGCGAGAAGGGCGAGGAGATCGACGTCGACGATCAGGGCCGCATCCTCGTCAAGTTCCATTGGGATCGCGACGACGAGCATCTCTACCGGGTCCGCGTCGCGCAGCTCTGGGCCGGGGATTCCTGGGGCGGTTCCTTCATCCCGCGCATCGACCAGGAGGTGATCGTCGAATTCCTGGAGGGCGACATCGACCGCCCGCTGGTCGTCGGCACCGTCTATAACGGCAAGCACAAGATGCCGTTCGGCACCAAGGCCAGCAAGAACATCAACGGCATCAAATCGGACACGACGACAGGCAGCAATGGCTATAACCAGCTGACCTTCGACGACACCAAGAAGGCCGAAAAGGTCGAGTTCCGCGCCGAGAAATTTCTCGACACGCTGATCCGGGACACCGAGACCCGTAATATCGGCGAGGATTTTTCAAGCGAGAAAGGCGACGCCTCGCGCAACATCACCCTGAAGAAGGGCGACGACAATCTCAAGGTCGAGACCGGCAACCAGGTCGTCGACGTCAGCCAGGAAATCCTGATCAAGGCGGGCCAGAAGATCACGCTCAAGGTGGGCGATTCGACGATCGTCATGGACGGCTCGAGCATCACGTTGACGTCGCTCAACATCAAGGTCGAGGCCAAGGCGGATCTCGACATGTCGGGCACGACGACGCAGCTCAAGGGCCATGCGAGCCTGACGATCACGGGCGGCCTGGTGAAGATCAACTGACGCCATGCGCCAAGACCGCTTTCTCACTGCGCGCGATGTCTTCGAGGCCTTTCCGACTGCCGGAGAGGATATCGAGGCTGCTCCCAGCGACGCCACCCCGCGCGATTTCCTCGTCGGGCTGATCGACAGCAAGACGCCGGAGGACGCGATCAGCTTCTGCGCCTATCTCCTGCCCAGGCGGGAGGCGGTCTGGTGGGGTTGCTCCTGCGTGCGCGGGCTCGCCGATGAACGCGAGCGCCAGCAGATCGAGCAGAACCGGGCTTTCCAGGCGGCTGAACTCTGGGTCAAGGATCCGCAGCAGTCGCGCCGGATCGAGGCGTTGCGCATCGGCTTTGCCAGCCTGCGCGCCGACGCCAGCACCTGGCTTGCGCTGGGAGCGGCCTGGTCCGGCGGCGATATGGCCGACAATCCCCACGCTCCAGTGATGGCCCCGCCGCATCTGACGGCCAAGGCGATCCGCGCGGCAGTCCTGATCGCCCTGGCCCGGAACGCGACTCAAGAGCGCCGCGCCAGGCTGACGACCTGCATCGACCATGGCTTGAAGCTGCTGCAGCGCCGCCCGGGCTGAGGCGGGACGCGGAGACGGCGGGGGCGGGGAGAACGCCAGAAATGACCTGAAACGGGCTTAGATCCGGTTGTTCCGATAGCATTCGGACATTCTTCACCCCTTTCGTGGAACCTTCCGGATGTTGGCGCATTGGCACAATCATGATATGGTGCCTTGATGCAGAATGGAGCTAGGTGATGACCTTCGGCCTTTCGACTGCGCGATCCATGGCTTTCGGAACGGCGCTCGCACTCAGCGGGCTGACGCCTGCATTGGCGCAGGACGTCATCGTTCCCGGCGCTTTTCTGGTCGCGGAAGTGCAAGAAGAGCCGCATCTGGTAGTAGCGCCGCTGCCGCCTGTGCGTAACGCGGCGACGCGTCCCCAGAGCGTGCGCGCGGCCTCGGCCAAACCGGCCCGCACCGCTCCGGTGCTCCAGCGCGTGGCTTATGCCGAGCCGGCCCGCCCGCCGCGTCGTGCCGAGGGCTATACTTCATTCTCCGCGCGGCCCAGCCTCATCTGGCTCGGCACGGTCTACTGAACGGCCCACGACGGACGCCATCGGCAAGCGAATGATGCGAGCGGCGCAAGACTTGCGTCGCTCGATTGCGTTTGAGCGCCCCATGTCATTCCGGGCTCAGACCCCGTTTGGAAATTCCGCGAGTCCTCATCCAGAGGAGCGCCGTAAGGCGCGTCTCGAAGGATGCTCCAGGAGGCTCCCTCGCAAGCCGGAGCAGAGCCCGCGTGACTGCCTTTCGTGGGCCAAGATCGAGCGTTCGAATCGTTCCGAGCGCGCCAATTTTCCATTTTCACCGCGCCAACACCGAAATTTGTCGCCGATGGGGGCCGGGACTACGCCCGAGAAAAATCGGAGAATTAGCGAGAAGGGGAAAAGCGCAGTAGCGGCGGCGCTAGGCGGCAAAAAGTTCGAATCGCTCAGGGTGGCATGGTGGGGTTTGGCCCGCCCCGGCGTCTACGATTTCCGCTGGTAGAGAGAGAGGAGTGGCGCCCAACACTCTCTCGGAGAACATCTCATCCAAGCGTTTTCTCACCGGTTCGCCTCCGAGCCATCGTGCTCCTTCACGACAAAGACGAGCCGGCCGGGGGCATGCACCCGCTGCAATCTATCCCTCCAGGCCAGCGTCTCGCAGATAAGCGAGCCTTTGTTCTTGCCAATGCGGATTGCTCGTCAACAGCGGCGCCAGCGCATCTCCTGCTGGCTTGTCAAGCTTACTCATTTCGGTGGCTGTTCTCCGGGCTTCCTCTCTGCGGCCGAGCGCAACATAGCAGACCGCAAGCGTCTCGAAAATCGGCCGCCATGCCGGGCTGACCTTCTGTGCTCTGAGCGCTGAATCGAGTGCCCGATTAGGATAACCCGAAAACAGGTGTGCGAACGCAAGGACATTGAGCCAGACGAAATTTTGCGGATCATACGGATTGAGCCTGAGACCGCGCTCAAGGGGCGGCACCGCCTCAGATGCACCGCCACTGAAGAGGCGCGCCATGCCGAGCACAAGATGCCCCAGCGCGAAGCTCGGAGTGAGCTCGATCGCGCGCTCGGCCGCGGCGATCGCACGATCGAGTGCATTCCCATAGACGCTCACGATCGCGAGAGCGTAGTGGGAATAGGGGTTTTTCTCGTCAAGCCGAATGGCGGCGAGCGCCGCCGCTGCTCCTTCGTCGATATCGTCGGTCGGTGCGTGGCTCCAGCCGTAGGCCACGATGCCTGCGTTGACGCGGCCGATCCAAAGATGCGCTTCCGGCAATTCGGGATCGAGGGTGCATGCTTGCCGAAACAGCTCTCGGGCCTTGAAGTGATTTTCGCACGTCACGTGATGAAAGTGCCAGGTTCCGCGGCGCACAAGATCCCACGCGGTCATATTGCCGGTGTGGCGCGCCGCAGCAAGGACAGACTCCGTCTTGAGCAGTTCGGGCTCGAGGGCGCCGGCGATGCGCTCCGCAATCTCGTCTTGAATGGCGAACAGCTCGGTCAGTTCGAGATCATATCGTTCAGCCCAGACATGAGACGCTGAGCCGACTTCGATAAGCTGGGCGGCAATGCGGGCTCGCTGATCGGACTTGCGCACGCTTCCTTCGACCACGTAGCGGATGCCAAGCTCCTCGCTCAGATTGGTCCGGAGCGTCGCAGGATCAACAGGCCTGCCCTTGAAGGCGAAGCTGGAATTGCGTGCGAGGACCGAGAACCACCGGAATCGCGTCAGCGCGACGATGATGTCCTCGGTGATCCCGTCAACGAGATAATCCTGCGTATGATCGCCACCGATGTTCTTGAATGGCAGGACGAGGATGGTCGGCTTGCGAGCGAACCCCTCCTGGCGTTCACCGGGCTTTTGCGCAACTTGATCGGCGTTGCTGAGCGGCCCTGTAAATCGATAGCCGACGCGCGGAACCGTCGCGATCCACTCCCCACCATCCGGCGCAGGACCCAGGAGCTTCCGCAGCGCGGCGATCTGAACGGAAAGGTTGCTCTCCTCGACAGCCATTTCAGGCCAAGCCGCATCCATCAACTCGGGCTTGGTGACGGTCTGGCCCGGCTTGCGCAGCAGCGCCGTCAGCAGCAGCAATCCCTTGTGTCCGACCGCGACCGGGCTCCCCTCGCGCAGCAGCGTTCCGCGGTTCAAGTCGAAGACGCAAGGTCCGAAGGCAATGCTTTTCCCATGCATGCGGTTGAATTTAGCAGATTTGGAAGATTTCGGGACTTTTCGGCGCCCCCTTCGGGACTTTGGTTACGCCCCTAATGATCCTGCGCGCCGAGCATGCCGAGATCAAGCGGTCATGCAGCAATCCGAGGGAGTTGCCCATGACTACGATGACCAAAGTCGATCCGTCGAAGAGCACGGCGAGCCGCCTGACCAAGGGCTGCGTTGTTAAGACCGGCAGCGGCTACCGCGCCGAACAGGGTTCTGATTATTTCCCCGCGGTGAGCGCCGAAACGATCGGCTCCCAGATGATCTGGTTCGGCAAAGTGACGCTTCCTCCAGAGGGGCGTACGAAGGCGCATGTCCACGAGTTCCATGAATCTGCGTTCCTGCTGCTCAGCGGCGATAATGTGGAGCTGTGGACCGGCGACAAACTCCAGCATTGCGATGTCGCGCACGCCGGCGATTACCTGTTCATTCCTGCGAATGTACCGCATGTCGCTGTGAACCGGGGCAGTGAACCCGCCGTTTTTATCGGCTGCCGGAACGAACCGACCGCGCAGGAAAGTGTGGTGATGTATCCCACGCTCGACGCCAGGGTGCCTTGAGCATCGACCGCAGCAAACCATCCCGCGCAGCGACCGATGCCAGGCGGGGGGCCCTCCACTGGACGACCGAGGGTGTACGACGTTCCACAATCTGATGCGAAGACTTGGAGATTGGCTTTCCTCCCAACCTCAAAATACGATTGGAAAGTTGAAAAGTCAGAAATTCTACTTGGGTCAAATATTTACGATAATCGTTCGAGTGTCGTTTTTAGAGGGCTATAGCGTAGACATATTTCTCATCATCACCTGAGAATCTTTGCGAAGCGTTTTGCAGCAATTTGCGGAGACGATGGCCGTGCGAGGCGAGAAAGGCGGATGCATTGGCCGCTCTGCCAAGTCCGTCGGTCGGATGGAAGGTAGTTCAGTGGGGATACCAGCGTGATTGTGTAAGGTTATGGGCTGGAGCTCTACGTCCTCGGCGCTGGTCCCCAGCCTTTACCGTTCAATGGGATTTATCGACTGCACCTAAAGTGCTGCCCGCTTTCGGCGGATCGAGCCCGTCCGAGGCGCAAATAGCGCCTTATTTCCGGACTCCCACCGTTACCCAATATTCGCGCGGCACGCAGATGCCGAGTTCAGTCGGGAAACTGTCGTGGAACGCTATGAAGTCCCGGCGCAGTTCCGCGCGGCGGCCCTCGTCCAGGCTGGCGGCTAGCGACTTGGTCGGGCCGTAGCCGGTCACGAAGGTGTTCCAGGCCGCTTCGCCGCTGGGCTCGCGATAATAGGAGACGCCCTTTTCGAATTTGAGGTCGAAGTCACGGCCGAGCAACTCGGATATCCGCTCGGTGCGGCCCCAGGCGAAGGGCGATGGCGGGGCCGGATCGGGCGGCGGCGGCATATAGGCCTTCATCACCTGGAACATCTTGAACAGATTGCTGTCGGCGAGCCAGGTCGTCAGGGCGATGCGGCCGCCCTTGCGGCAGACCCGCGCAAGTTCGGCGGCGGCGGCCTCCTGCCTGCTGGCGAACATCACCCCGCAGGTCGAGATTACCGCGTCGAAGGCGCCGTCGGCGAAAGGCAGGTGTTCGGCGTCGCCGAGTTGATAGTCGATATCAAGTTTCTCCGCCGCGGCTCGCGCCCTGGCCGCGGCCAGAAGGTCGGCGGCAATATCGGCGCCGGTGACGCGGGCCCCGCGCCGGGTCACGGCGCGGGAGGTCCAGCCCGTGCCGGTCGCCAGGTCGAGGATGTGCTCGCCCGGCTTCGGGTCGAGGCGCAGCACGCAATGCTCGATCGAATCCGCGATGCCGCGGCTGATCGCGTCGTAATCGACGCCGCCCGCGCTCCAGACCATGGCCGGCTTGTGGTTATGCGCTTGGATCGGCTGTTCCATCACGTCCTCCTCGATTTTCCGCAGCATAGGCGATGCGGGCGCAGAATGATGCTGTCACGATGCTCGAACTAGCGGCTTGCAGCAGAGCGGTTGAACAGCACCGCGCCGAGCGCGCGCGCCTTCTCCTCCGTGCAGGCCTCGGGACCGAGATGGCCGGCGAGGTGCGGATTGGCGCTGGCGATATCGGCGAGCGAACCATTCTCCGGCACGCGTGGGTGAGCGAGGCAGACCGCGCCCTGTTCCGACCAGCCCGCCTCGAACGGCATCGCTTCGCCGGCGTCCAGCTTCTGGACGTCGAGATCGTCATAGATGTCGATCGTCATGCCGTTGCGGGTATAGGGATGATCGTTGCCGCCGTAATCGGCGCGCACCATGCGCATGCAGGCGTTGTAGAGCGGCAGCATGGGGCTGCCATCGCGCGCGTTTTCCCAGGGGTGATAGCCGAAGCGCACGCATTTGCCGCGCGCGCCGCTGGTGCAGACCAGCTCCAGCTCGGTCGATGGCGCGGCGGCGACCGAGCCGTCGGCTCGCGCTCGTCCAGCCAGCGGAAAGCCCTGCTGGCGCTTATCGGGGCCGGGCATGCAGAGCGGTTGCCAGGCGCCGTCCTTGTCCTGCGCGCTGAAACTGTGCAGCCAGACCTTGCCGGTTTTGTCGTCCGGATCGGCTTCGAGCGCGTCGAGCCGCGCCCGCACCGCGCCGCCATCGGCGGTGGCGATCAGCAATGTCGCGCCGATCAGTTCCGGCGAATGCAGCACGCGGCCATCCGCCAGGGTGACGCGCAACTGTGTGCCCTCGGCCTCGACCAGCGGGGCGGGCTGCGCTGCGCTGGCGGAAGTGATGCCGAAGAGGAAGATGGCGGCGATCAGGGTTTTGACGGGCATGGCGAACTCCTCGGATCGGAAGAATGATAGCGGGGTCGGCGAACGTCCTCGCCGCCCCGCCCAACTGGCGTCCGTCCGGCTTAGCGCTGCGAGATCGTCGCCGGCAGTTCGATGCCGAGCACGCGGCCTTCGGAAGGCGCGCTGGCGGCAATGCCGTTGACCACGAAGCCGTTGAGGCGGACACCCTGGATGCTCCGGCCGTTGAGGGCGAGGGTGTTCGGCCAGATGCCGTTGGCGGCGAGGCTATTGGTGTAGAGGCCGTTCAGAACGAAGCCATTGAGGACGAAGCCGTTGCTGGCGAGGCTGTTCAGCTTGATGCCATTGGTGGCGAGGCTGTTCATCTTCACGCCAGCCTGTGCGGGGGCGGCAGCGGCGACCAGGGCGGTGAGGGCGGCGGCGGTGACGAGGGCTTTGGTGAACATGGTGGTCTCCTTGGGGTCTGGACCGGCGTGATTGCCGCGTCCGATGAAAGGACCATGCCGGAGAGGCTGGCGCCTCGCTTGAAGAGCCGCTTGCTTTTCCCTTAAGAATCCCTTGTTTGTTTCTTAAGACAGATCGGTCTGGCGGGCCGGGGAGCACCAATGCGGTTTGTCTTCGGCGAGCATGTCCTCGACGCCGGTCGGCGCGAGTTGAGCCGGGCCGGATCGCCGGTCGCGATCGAGCCGCAGGTTTTCGATCTCCTGCTCTATCTCCTGCGCAATCGGGACCGCATGGTGAGCAAGGACGAGGTGCTCGATAGCGTCTGGCATGGCCGCATCGTCGCGGAATCGTCCCTGACCACCCGCATGAATGCCGCCCGCAAGGCGGTCGGCGACAGCGGCGAGGCGCAAAGCGTCATCCGCACCGTGCCGCGCAAGGGCTTTCGTTTCGTGGCGGAGGTCCAGGAACATGCGCCGCCTGTCGCGCACGATGTCTTGCCCGCTTCTGCGGCGTCCGAGCCTGCCGTGAAGCCGGCCTTGGCCCTGCCCGAGAAGCCGTCCATCGCCCTGCTGCCCTTCGACAATATGGGCGGCGACCCCGAACAGGATTATTTCGCCGACGGGCTGGTCGAGGATATCACCACGGCGCTCTCACGCCTGCGCTGGCTCTTCGTCATCGCGCGCAATTCGAGCTTTGCCTATAAGGGCCGGGCCGTGGATATCCGCGATGTCGGCCGGGAGCTTGGCGTTCGCTACGTGCTGGAGGGCAGCGTCCGCACGTCGGGAACCCGGATGCGCCTCAATGTTCAGCTCATCGAGGCCGAGAGCGGCCGCCATATCTGGGCCGACCGCTACGACCGCCCGATGGACGATATTTTTGCGCTTCAGGATGAGATCACCGAGCGCGTCGTGGCGGCCATCGAGCCCAGCATTTATGCCGAGGAGGGCTACCGGGCTCAGATGCGCCACGACCGGCCCGAGGCCTGGGGCCTGGCGATGCGGGCCTGGACCCTGATCAACCGCTTGCGGCGAGCCGATGCCTACGAGGCCATGGAACTCCTGCGCCAGGCGCTGGAGATCGAGCCGGATTACGCGCGGGCCCACGCGTTCATCTCCTGGGCCATGATGATCGGCGTGCAATGCGGCTGGTATCGTGACGCCGATGTTGGGGCTGCCATCATCGAGCACGCCTTTACGGCGAAACGCCTCGATCCGGACGAGCCCTGGTCCTGCATGACTTATGCCTTCGTGCTTGGCGCCGAGGGGCGCCATGGCGAGGCCATCGCCGAAGCGCGGCGCACCATGGAAGTTGTGCCGAATTTTGCGCTCGGCCGCGCCATGTTCGCCTGGATGCTGATACGTGCCGGTCATTTCGACGAGGCGGTCAGCGAGGCCGAGCGCGCTCGCAGGCTTAACCCGGTTGGCACGTTTTCAGGCTTCTATAGCTTGATTTTCGGCTTCGCCCTGCTGGCCGCGCGGCGCTTCGAGGAGGCGCTTCAGCCGCTCTTGCAAGCCCTGACGGAATTCCCCGAATGGTCGAGCACCTATAACTGCGTGGCCAGCGTCTACGGCCATCTCGGCCGGATCGAACTCGCGCAGCCGGTGCTGGAACGCCAGCGCCAGGTTGCGCCGCATATGTGCCTCGGGCTGCTGCGCCAGCGTCTCGCCAAATTCGCGCATACGCCGACCTTGCTTGAAGGCCTCGCCAAGGCTGGAATGCGGGAGTGATAGCCCTTCTCCTGCTAGAGCATTTTCGAGCGAAGTGGACACCGGTTCGCGTGAAGAAAACGCGATAAAACAAGGAGCTAGAGCATTTCCGCGATTCGGAGAAACGCGGAAATGCTCTAGGAGCGAAGGAGGCATACGCAGAGGTTTCATCATATCGAATGGTCTAACCGCTGCGCGAGGTCGAGCGGTGGCACGGTGCCGAGAGTGGCTGGCGATTCCAAACAGATGGGGCCCTAGTCCAAACAGATGGGGCCCTAGAAGCCCAATCCGAGACCTGGCGTGACGCGCCTGGGTGCTGCTGCCGCGGGCGCCGCTGCGGCGGCCGGCGCGGCCCGAGCCGGCTTGCTTTCGGCGGCGCGCTCGCGCTGGGGTTGCTGGGCGCGCTGCACCGGCTCAGTGCGCTGCGGGCGACGCACGAGGGCAGGGGCCTGCTTGCCCGGCGCAGGGGCGACATTCGTCGGGGGGCAGGTCGGGGCAGGCCGCTCGCGCAGATCGAGCAGTTGCTCGGGCGTGATCGCAGCCGGTTCGGGGGCCGCGCCGATGCGCTGGCGGTAGATGCGCAGCGCTTCCCGCGTCGCAACATTGAGATTGCCGCTGATCCGGCCGGCATAGCAGCCGATCCGCGTCAATTCCTCCTGCGTTTCGCGCGTCAGCGCTGCAGGGTCGGTCGGGACCGGGCGCGGTGGCCGCGCATCGGCCAATGGCTTGGGGGCGAGCTGGCTGGGGTCTGCCAGGGCAACCTGCATGCCCTGGTCCTGGGCGGCGGCGTTGCGCTGCTCGACCTCTTCGATGGATTGGCGCGGCGCGGTCACCCCGGCGCGGCGCATGGCCTCGGCCTCCTCAGTCAGCCAGCGCGCCTGCGCCTGTTCAAGCGCGATGCGCTGGCGCTCGGTGATCTGCGCATCCTCCGCGGTGGCCCGCGTTTCCGCGGTGGCGCTGTCGATCTTGCGCTTTGCCTCCTCGTCGGCGCGTAAGGCGGCGACACGGTTGGCCTCCGCGTCGGCAGCCGCCCTGGCGCTTTGCTCCTCGGCGACGCGGTGCGCCTCTGCAGCCTGAAGCTCGGTCTGTTTGCGCGCTTCCTCCGAGGCCTTGGCCTCCGCGATTTTGCGCGCGTCTTCAGCCGTCTTGGCCTCTGCGGCGAGGCGCTTATCCTCGATCGCCTTCGCCTGGGCCTGCTTGCGGGCCTCTTCGGCGGCCTTGGCCTCGGCGATTTTGCGGGCTTCCTCGGCCGCCTTGGCTTCAGCCGCCTGCCGGCGCTCCTCGGCGAGCTTGGCGGCCTGGGCCTGCTTGCGCGCGTCTTCCTCTGCCTTGGCCTCGGCGAGCTTGCGGGCGTTCTCCGCCGCCTTCGCTTCCGCGGCGAGGCGGCGTTCCTCGGCAGCCTTGGCGAGAGCCTGCTTGCGGGTCTCCTCCTCAGCCTTGGCCTCGGCGAGCTTGCGGGCGTCTTCAGCCGCTTTCGCTTCAGCCGCGAGGCGCTTGTCTTCGGCCGCCTTGACGAGAGCCTGCTTGCGGGCCTCCTCCGCGGCCTTGCTCTCGGCGAGCTTGCGGGCATCCTCTGCCGCTTTCGCTTCCGCTGCGAGGCGCTTGTCCTCGGCTGCCTTGGCGAGGACCTGCTTGCGCGCCTCCTCTGCGGCCATGGCCTCGGCGAGCTTGCGGGCGTCCTCGGCCGCTTTCGCTTCCGCTGCGATACGACGGTCCTCGGCGGCCTTGGCGTCGGCCGCGCGGCGCGCTTCCTCGGTGGCCTTGGCTTCCGCGACCTTTGCCTCGGCTGCGAGCCTGCGATCCTCGGCGACCTTCGCCTCGGTCAGGCGGCGCACGTCGTCGGCGGTCTTGGCTTCAGCGAGCTTGCGTGCATCCTCAGCCGCTCTCACCTCGGCGGCGACCCGGCGTTCCTCCGCAGCTTTGGCCTCCGCCAGCTTGCGGGCTTCCTCGGCGGCTTTCGCCTCTGCGACGCGGCGCTCTTCTGCGGCCTTCGCTTCTGCCGCACGGCGCGCGTCCTCGACCGCCTTCGCCTCTGCGACTTTGCGTGCATCGTCTGCGGCCTTGGCCTCCGCCGCACGGCGCGCATCTTCTGCGGCCTTCGCCTCTGCGAGCTTGCGCGCATCCTCTGCGGCCTTGGCTTCGGCTGCGCGGCGGGCATCCTCAGTGGCTTTCGCCTCCGCGACACGGCGCTCTTCGGCGGCTTTGGCCTCAGCGACCCGGCGTGCCTCCTCGGCCGCCCTGGCTTCCGCCAGTCTGCGGGCGTCGTCGGCAGCCTTTGCCTCTGCCTGGCGACGCGTCTCTTCGAGCTCGCGCTCGCGCGCCAGCTTCTCGCTCGCGGCCTTCTCCTGCAGGGCGCGCTCCTGCTCGGCGCGCTCCTGGGTCTGCCGGGCTCGTGCATCTTCGGCGGTGCGGCGCGCAGCCTGGGCGGCAAGCGCCTCCTCATCGGCCAGGCGCGCCGGGCCGGTACTGGCGATCTGGGCAGGGCTACTGCCGCCCTTCAGCAGGTCGGTGCCGAAATAAAGCCCGCCGCCGAGCAGAGCGACGGCACTGAGCCCGGCTGCGATCGCCATGCCCGTCTTGCTGCTGCCGCCGCCCGTCGTCGCTTTGGCCGGCTTGCCCACGGCAGGCTGCCAGGCCGCGACCTCCGCCATCGTCGCCGGGCGGTTCTCCGGCAGGGGCTGCAGCATCTTTTCGAGCAGCGGCCGGAAGCGCGGATCGATCTTCGACAGGTCGGGCACGACACGGCGTTTGTCGATGACCTCGACCTGCGAGCCGTTCATGTCGATGGGGCGGCCCTGAAGGCACTCCGCCAGGACCAGGCCGAAGCTGTAGATGTCCGATTTCGGGGTGACGTCGCCGCCGAACAGGCCGAGCTGCTCCGGCGAGACATAGTTGTACTTGCCGGCGAAGCCGCTGCCGATGATCGTCTGCTCGCCGGCCCGCGTCGAGCGCGCGATGCCGAAATCGAGGATCTTGGCCAAGGCCACGTCGGCGCCGGGCAGGATGACGTTGTCGGGGGCGACGTCGCGATGGATGATGCCGAGCTTGTGCGCCGAATGCAGCCCCGAGGCGATCCGTTGCTGCAGGATGCAGGTATCCTCGAAGGACAATGGTCCGCGGACGAGATGGTCCTTCAGCGAGGTCCCGTCGACGAACTCCATCGCGAGATAGGCGCGGCCGAGCTGCGGGTCGATCGAGAACAGGTAATAGCGCACGATCGCCTCGTGCTGCAGGTTGTGCAGCGAGGAGGCTTCCTTGCGGAACAGGGCGAGGGCGCTCTCGTTCTCGGCGAGATCGGAGCGGATCATCTTGATCGCCACCGCATCGCCGGTCTGGATGGCGTAGCCCTTATAGATCTCGCCCATGCCGCCGGCGGCGATGGGGTGGTCGATCCGATAGATCCCGTTCAGCGTCGTACCGACGGCGACGCGGGCGCGGGGGATGATGACGGTGGCGCCGTTGTCGCTCATGGCGCACGGCCTTCGCCGGAGCTGGCGGCCGACAGGGCGCGGACAAGGCGGCGGCAACGCCGCCGTATCTCCGTCATCCCTGTTTCATTCCGCCGCATCGCTTCAGGCCTCGCGCCCGTCGGCGTCGCTTCTGGCCGGCGAGGGGGGGACTGGCGCTTCCGCGTCCTTCGGCTCGCAGGCCACGACGATCACCGTGACGTTGTCGCTCGCGCCGCGCGCAAGAGTGAGCTCGACCAGATGGTCGCAGGCCGCCTGCGGCGCGCGCCCGGCCACGCCGGCCAGGATCTCGGTATCCGAGACATGACCGGTCAGGCCGTCGCTGCATAGCACGAAAACGTCCCCCTCTTCCACCACGCCTTGAATGAGGTCGAGATCGGGAAGGTCGTTCACGCCGATGGCGCGCGTGATGATGTTGCGCCCCGGCCAGCGCTTGGCCTCCTCCGGGGTCAATTGCCCCTGGTCGACGAGATCCTGCACCTCAGTATGGTCGCGCGAGATCTGCGACAGCCGGCCTTGCCTGACGCAGTAGGTCCGGCTGTCGCCGGCCCAGCAGCAGGCGAAGAAGCGCTCATAGATCAGGAGCGCGACGACGGTGGTGCCGAAGGTGGCAAGACCACGTTCCTCGCCCGCCTTGCGCAGGCCGATATTGGCCTGCAGCACCCGGTCCTGGAACCGCGCGAGAAGATCCGCCGCGGAGGCCGCCTGGCCGATCGTGCGCAGCGCCTCGACGACGGTGGAGGAGGCGAGCTTGCCGGCCTCATAGCCGCCCATGCCGTCGGCGACGCACCAGAGGCCGGCGTCAGTGTGAACGATGTAGCTGTCCTCGTTCTCGCTGCGCACCTTGCCGACATGGGTGGTCGCTCCGGTTTCGAAGCGGAAGCTGGCCTGCTGGTTGAGCGCGCCGGCAAGCATGGCGAGCGGATCGTTGCTCGCGCGCATGGACGGGGGCGGAAGGGTGCTGTCCATCAGGGCTCGACTCCGATCCTGGCCGGTTGTGCGCTCTCGCCGCTCTCGTCATTGCCGCCGCTTTCCGGACTGGCGGCCGGGCCCGTCAGCAGCAGCGTGAAATGCTGTGCCTCCGGCAGCCGCTCGGCACAAAGCGCAAGCGCCGGAAACCTATCGCCTCCGATGCTCCACCACCAGGAGCCGGCCGCCTGGCGGGCGGCCTTGTCCGATCGTTCGAGCCGCGCCAGCAAGGCCGGGATCTCGGTCGCGGCGTCGTCGCTCACGCCGAGCAGCCCCCGATTGGCGGCGACGATCGCAGGCTGCGTGTCGCGCGCGACGCTCTCGGGCAAGGGCAGGCTTTCGAGCGCGGCCAGCGTCGCCTCATAGGCAGCGTCTGGCTCCAGCGTATCGAGCAGGAAGGCTTCCGCGCTCTCGAACCAGGCAGCCTGCGCGTTCTCGGTCGGCGCTGCGAAGGCCTGGCCTTCGGGCGCCATCGCCAGGACAGCGAGCGGGAAATAGCGGCCGACGCCGTCGAGCGAGGGCATGAAGGCGCCGAGCACCTCGCTGCCGAGATGCGAGCGGCCGAGCCAGAAGCGCCAGATCGGCGCGCTGAGATAGGCCTCCTTCCAGCCTGGCCCGAGGGCCTGGATGCTGGCCGCCATGCCGCCCTGCAGCCAGATCTCCCAGAAGCGCAGGAGTTCGCGCGGCATGTTCACCGCGATGAAATCGCGCTTGGCCGGTAGCTTGCCGAAAAGGGCGCAGTGCATCCTGCCTCAGCCTCCCGGACATTTGAATTCCCGCAGAGCCGGCAATGTCAGCGGGTTCTTCAGGGACGATACATTGATCTGGTAGGAAATCGACTGGCCGCCGACGGAGTAGCTGGCGACCAAGGCCTCGCCGCGCTTCGTCACCGAGCCGA
This sequence comes from Allobosea sp. OK403, assembly GCF_900113835.1. Classification (GTDB taxonomy): domain Bacteria; phylum Pseudomonadota; class Alphaproteobacteria; order Rhizobiales; family Beijerinckiaceae; genus Allobosea. Next base: position 71,517 of record NZ_FOQV01000001.1, read on the forward strand.
GATCGAGGAAGCGGAAGAAGGCCCAGGGGCCGCGCTTCTCCGGTCCGAAGACGGGTGGGCTGCTGGTCACGCCGCCAAACAGCCCCGTGCTCGTGGTCTGGCTCGAAATCACCGTGCGGTCGAGCCCGGCGGGCCCCGGCCAGACCACCGGCGTCGGTCCGCCGCCAGCCTGCGCCACCACGGCGACGCCGCTGATGTCGAGCTTGATCGTCGGCGCGGAGCCTGAGCTCGCCGCCGGCTGCGGCGTGATCGCCATGGTGAAGGAGGGCATGTTGCCGCCGGTGCCGAAGAACGCGTCCTTGATGTCGGCGGCGCGCTGGAACTCCTTGAGCGCGGCGGGCGGCAGTGAGCGCGCCACGCTGATGTTCTGCTTGAAGGCCCATTCGGGCTTGGACGTGTCGACCAGCGGCGCGAGATTGGTGGTGTAGAATTTGTCCATGATGCCGCCCGTGCCGAAGAGCCGGCCGAAATCGGCCAGCGGCACGTCGCGGTCGCTGCCGCGCGCAAAGGGGTAGCGGTTGGTGACGATCAGGTTGCAGGTCGCGGTGACCTGCGAGCGCAGGTCCTGCAGGAGCTGCGAGACCGAACTGCCGGTCAGTTCATTCTCGAAGCTCGTGGCGGCGGTCTGGATCAGGCCGGAAAAGGGCTGCGGGATCAGGTTGGCGCTGTTGCGCAAGGTCTGGATCTGCCCGGGCAAGGTAGCGTTGACCTGCGGCGCCAGCGCCGGGTTGGTCGCGAGCAGACGCAGATTCTGGTTCACCTCGGAGAAGGCGAGCAGCACCTGGTCGATCGGCCGGCGGCCCTGCTCGCCTTCGAATAATTGGTGGAACGGCCTGAAGGCCGCCTCGATGGTCGCGCCCGGAGCCTGTTCGCCGCTGGCGGTGTTGGGCTTTTCCATCGCCTTGAGCGCGATATCCATGCGCGAGAGCGTTGTCGAGGCGCTGCCCGTATTGACGCCGAGCCGCTGCGCCAGGTTCTGCGCCTGCTGGGCCTGGCTCAAAGAGCCGCCTGCCGATTGCGTCGCGGTCTGCCCGGCCGGCGCCGGGCGCTCGCGGGTGAGCTTGGTCTCGTCGCGGATCGATTCCAGCACCTGCTTCAGCGGCGAGGTGACGGCCGACGCCGCGCTCAGCGCCGGATATTGCGGCTTGTTGGCGAGCAGTGGCCGGAAGCGCAGTGCTGCCATGGTGCTCTGCCAGGAGGCGATGAAATCCTTGGCGTAGAGCTCCAGCAAGGCGCGCGGCAGCGCCTCGTACTGATCCGAGACGGCGGTCTGGTCGCCGGCCGTGCCCAGCACCCAGCGCTCCTCCTCGATCTGCTTGGCGACGTCGCGCAGGCGGCCGATGAAGCCCTCATGGAAGCCGGCATAGGTATAGAAGAACGGGACGCGGACATTCTCGAGCTCGCCGCCGCGGGGCCCTTCGAAGACGAGCTTGGCGTCGGCGCCGCCCTTGGCGGCGGCCGTCCAGTCGGGCTTGCCCGGTGAGGCGCGCGCCTGGACGCGCAGCAATTGATAGGCGCGCTCGGCCAGGCTCAACCGCGCCAGCGTCTTCTGCGCCTCCTCGATCAATGGCTCGTTGAGCGTCAACGTGCCGGCACCGCCGGAATCGGGCAGGCGCAGCATCGCCGTCAGGTGTTGGCTGAGCTCCTCGCGCAGGCGCGCATTGGCGGCACCCTGATAGAGATTGTCGACCCAGTCGCGCCGCATCCACAGCAGGATCAGATCCTCGTCCATCTTCTGGCGGCCGCCGAGGATGAGATAGACCTTGAGCGCCTCGTAGATGAAATCGGGCCGCGAGCGATTGGCCTCGATCAGCTCTTCCATGCGGAAGATCAGGCGCGAGCGCAGCAGGCGCTCCAGCCCGGTCTTGTAGACAGCCTCCGAGGACGAGCCGATCCGGTCCCACTGGCTCAGGCCGAAAGTCGCCTGCACCGGCGGCGAGACGCCCTCCTGCGCATAGCCGGCGGGCAGGGCGCGCAGCGCATCGAGCAGCGGCACGATCTTCTCCAGATCGCGATCGGCGACGGTCGGCTCCTGGATGATCGGGGCCGCGGTCGCCACGAAGGTCTTGGTTTGGTCGTTGGTCTCGGCAATCAGATTGACGTTGCGATTGTAGCTCGTCCACCACGCCGCCGCCCCGCCCAGCGTCACCAAAGCGAGTAGGCTATAGGCGGCCGCCTTCAAGGCGAAGGCGCGGCGCACCGCCCTGCGGTCGGTCGAGACCCAGGCGGATTCGCCGATCACCACCTTGGTGATCAGATCGGTGAGGAAGAAGCTCTTGCCAGAGCCCGACATTGCGGCGGCGGCGACCTGGTTCGCGCCGAAATTGCGCGCCATCGCACCGATCAGCTGGTCGATCGGTGTGCCCTGCTGTGTGCCCGAGGTGAAATAGAAGCCGCGCAGGGTCGCGCGCGAATGATAGCGCGTCGGCTCGAAGATGCGGTTGAGGAACTCGATGATCGGGGTCTTCACCGCCGCCATCTGGGTCGGGAAGCCGAAGATCTGCACGCGCGCATTGGGCGTTGGCTCCTCCTGGAGCCGGTCAGGCAATTCGGAATTGAGGCGCTCCACCAGCGCGTCGAACTCGTCGGGCACCTCGCTGATCATGTTCAGCGTCTTGTCGTCGGTCTGGAAGGTATGACCCCAGACCACGCGCCGCGAGGCCTCGTTCAGATGCTGGAAATACTCCATGAACCCGGAGACGAGGTCCATCTTGGTGAACAGCGCATAGACCGGGAAATCGACCTTGAGATTGTCGTGCAACTCGGTCAATCGCGCCCGGATCGCATCGGAATGGGCGTTGAGTTCGGCGGGCGACGCGGTCAGCACATCCTCGATGCTGATCGCCAGCATGACGCCGTTGATCGGCTGGTTCGGCCGGTTTTTCTTGAGCAGGTCGAGGAACGAGAGCCAGCTCTTGCGGTCGGCCGAGGCGTCGGAATCCTGCGTGGTGTAGCGGCCGGCCGTGTCGATCAGCACGGCGTCGTCGGTGAACCACCAGTCGCAATAGCGCGTGCCGCCGACGCCGGCGACGGCAGAGGGCGCGCCGCCCTTGGCGAGCGGGAATTTCAGCCCCGAATTGACCAGAGCCGTGGTCTTGCCGGAGCCCGGCGGGCCGATCAGCACATACCAGGGCAGCTCGTAGAGATAGTTGGCGCTCGAGCCGGCGGATTTCTTCAGCGTCAGCAGCGCGTCCGCCATGCGCTCGCCGAGCACGTCGCCATCGCCTTCGTCGACGGCGGCATCGGCCAGGCCCTGCTCCAGCGCCGCCGCCTCGCGCCTGCGCCGGATGATACCCCAGACCAGCAGGCCGAGCACGATGAGCGACACCACCGCGATGATGGCGAAGCGCACCCATTCGGAATCGAACGGATAGATCCCGGCAATCGAGATCAACGGGCTGGCGAACCAGACCAGCGCGCCGAAGGCGGCAAGCCCGATCAGGCTGATGATGATGCGCAACCAGATGGCCAGGGTCATGAGCGCCTCCGCCTCAGCTCAGCGTTCATGCGGGATCTGCACGTCGACGCGCCGGTTGCGCGCGCGACCTTCGATCGTATCGTTCGAGGCGATGGGGGCGGTGTCGCCCTTGCCGTCGGCGAGGATGCGCTTCTTGTCGCTGAGATCCTCCGTGAGGAGGGCTCCGACGGCCTTGGCACGCTCGACCGACAATTCGTAGTTGTTGGCGAAGCGCACGGTCTTGATCGGCGTGTTGTCGGAATGGCCGGTGACCTTGATCTGGCCGGGCTCCTTCTCCAGCGTCTGCGCGATGCGCTTGGCGAGCGGCCGGAAGGCGTCGATCACCGTCGCCTTGCCGGGCTCGAAGGAGGCGAAGCTGTTGACGCGCACGATGATGCCGGTCGAGACGGAATCCACCGCCAGCTTCTGCTCGCCGATCTCGGTCGCCAGCGCCGCGCGGATGCGTTCGAGCTGCGTCGTCTTGATCGGCGGCGGAGGCGTGGGCTTCACCGGCTGCACGACGCGCCGCTCGATCGAGACGTCGGTCGTCGGGAAGATGCGCCCGACATCGTCGATCACCGCGTCGCTGCCGGAGCTCAGGAGCGAGCGCAGGGTCAGGTACATGGCAAGCAGCAGGACGCCCGCAAGCGACGCCATCGCCCAGAACGGGATGCGCACGGTCGTGCCGCGTGCCGCCATGTCCTGGCCCTGCCAGCGCGGCGAAAGCTCCTGATTGACGCGCTGCTTCACGCGCCGCAGCGTCTCGTAGAGATTGCGCTGGATCGTCTGCAAGGTCGCCTGGCCGCCGGCCGAGGTCCGGTGCACACCCTGGAAGCCCAGCGCCAGGCAGGCATGCTGCAGCTCCAGCACGTTGTAGTTCAGGATCGGGTCCTGCTTGGCCCGGTCTAGCTCCTCGAAGAAGCGGATGCCGCCGGTGCGCTCGCCGAAGAAGCGGCTCAGCATGCTGTACTGCGTCCAGAGCTGGCGATCCTGCGCGGGGATGTTCTGGACGATGTCGTCGGCGGTGGCGCAGAGCGTGTACTTCGCCTGCTTGGCCTGGTCCTGGCCGATGCCGGCGCCGGTGACGTCGGCCTCGAAGCGCTGGATCGCGCCCGCGACCTGGTCCATCAACTGGCTGAACGAGGCATAGGCCAGGGCCACGCGCAGGCGCCCGAGGATCGAGAGGATCGGCGCGGCCGCGCTCATGATCGGATTTGCATTGGGCGCCACCGGCATCTCGCGCGGCGCGACCTGTGGCACGGAGCCTGGTGGTTGCGGCTGCGGCGCGGATTGGGGCGGGGGAGCGTAGCTCTGCGCCGGCGGCGGCTGGTAGGGCGGCGGGGCTGGCTGCGGATAGCTCTGGCCCGGCGCATCGGCCCAGGCGTCCTGCGCGGCGGCGTTGGGGTCTGCCTGCGGGTAGCTCGGCGGCGGCTGGTAGCCCGAGGCCGGGTGGTAGGAGGCGGGCGGGGGCGGGTAGGCCGAAGGCGTGAACGGGCCCGGCTGCTCGGGCTGCGAGCTGGGCGGGCTCGGGGCGACCGGGCGCCTGCCACCGGGATTGGGCCGCACGACCGTGCGCTCATTGGGGTTGTAGGCAGGTTCGAACGGGTCTTTGGGCTCGGTCATCGCCTGTCTCCGAGGATCGCCCAGAGATCGAGCTGCAGTTCCGGCCAGTCGCCCGAGAAATGCAGGCCGATCGCGTTTGCCGTGCTGAATTCAGGCCAGAGTGGCGAGTTCTTGTCCAGCAGGAAGTAGACATGGTCGGCGACCGCGCGGATCTGCGGTGGCGGGGTCGGAATGTGATTGAGGCCGACGCCCGGCAGATGAGCGTTAACGATGTCGTTCATCTTCGTGTTCGGGCCGATCTTGAAGAGCTGCGGGAATTGCAGCTGGATCTCGATCAGGGGGCGGCGCGCCGCGACTTCCAGCACGAAATTGGCGTTGCGGAACAGGCTGCGGTCGCGGATCGTCGAGACGAAGGCGTTGGGCGCGCGCTCGATCAGTTCGAGCCGGATGGCGCGGCGGCCGAGCCTGGCGCTGAGGAAATCCTGCAGGTCGCGCAGGATCGGCTCGAAGACGAGTTCGAGATTGTCGTGGTCGTAGCGTGGATAGGTCCGCGCCCGGCGCTCCGGCGTGGCGAAGGTCGCGAGTTCGCCGACCATCCGCACGAACTCCTCATAGAGCCGCTCGGGATGGATATAGCGCGAATGCCGGAAATGCTGCAGCACCGGCAGGTGCCGGTTGAGCAATTGCAGCACGAAGAAATCGGCGCTCTGCAGGCCGCCGCCGGCGGTCGGATCCGCCGCATAGCGCGCCAACTCCTCTAGCTTGGCCTCGATCCAGCCGATGGCGCGGTCGATCCAGCCGTCGATCGCAGGATAGGCCGAAGCGATCAGCACCGGCGGGATGAATTTGTCGTCGAAGACGATGGTCTTGTCGCGCACCTCGACGATGCGGGCGACGGGCATGCTGACATAGCCGGGTTTGGCGGTCTTGCGCAGATCGAAGCCGAGCCGGGGATAGGCGACGTCGATCTCCTCCTCGACGCGCATGGCGGCAGTCGAGTCGATCAGTGTCTCACTGGCGGTGACATAGCGGCTGGCGGTGGCGCTCGTCGGCTCGTCGACCTCGCGCGTATTGGCCGCCGCGACCGGCATGGTCAGCCAGAGCAGCTGCTTGGCGGCGGCGTCCGGCACATCGATGGGAGCGGGCAGGGGGCTGTGGGCGGGAATATCGAAGGGCGTGCCGTCGGGCAGGATGCCGGCCGCGCGGCGCAGGCCGAAGCGGCTCTGCTGGGCGAGGTCGCGGTCGATCTCGAGAGTCGAGAAGCCCCAGGGATAAGGCGTGATGAAGCGCGTGCGCGCATCGACGAGGTTTTCGAGATAGCGATCCGCCTGCTGCAGATGATGCGGCCGCAGAAAAAGTCCTTCGCCCCAGACGACCTTACTGTTCCAAGACATCGCCGAGCCTTCGAGCCATCGTCATGATTCCAGATCAAGGCGTGAGCGGCGCATCCCGCTTCGTCACGCCGCCGGCAAACTGTGTTTCGGCCACGCTCACGCATCGTAACGTGGCGCAATGGGGCGGAACAAGCACGAAAGCACCGCGTGCCTAATCTTGACCACGGCCGGTCCCAGTGCGCTCATCCGGCCGGCGCCGTGGGGGGCGGCAGCGGTGCGGTGATCTTGACGCGCCAGGTGCCGGCCTCGTCGGCGAAGGCGGCATAGGTCAGGCGCTCCCAGCTGCGCTTTTCGCGGGCGAAGAAGGCCGCAAGCTTGGCGATGCAGACGCGGATCGCCTCTGTCGCCGGGATTTCCGCCCCGGCGATGTCCGGGTTGACGATGGTGACGATCTGCCCATCGCCGTCGAGTTTGCGCGGCTCGACCGAAAGCAGGAAAGCGTCCCACTCGTCTGGCACGATCTCGAACAATTCGTCGAGAATCTCGCGGTCGAGGGCGGATTGTTCGGGAGGCAGGGTCGCGGTCATGGCAGGGCTCCTTGCGGCGGAAGGCGATGAGAGGCCAAGGCTGTTCAGAGAATCAAGTCCATTCAGGGGGCATCTCCTGTAACGCTCTGAATTCATTCGTATATCTGACGCGCCTCTCGGTTTTGCGCGTGGCCCGGTCCTTATGCCTGGTGTCGGAGCGCCTGATCTCGCCGCTCCGGGATGCCTCGCATGCTGGGAAACACGGTGATGTCGCAAGGTGATGACACGGGCGGACCTAGAGAAACATTGCTGGCTTGGAGTGTTTCAACGGGACGCGTGTCATGTCAATTACGCAATCGATTGACAATTCGTGCTCCGAATCGACAATCGTCGGTATCTTGGCGAGGCTATTGCGGCAAAATGCCTTTGCGTTGTGTAAAGTCAAAGATTCTCCCGCGTAAGGAAATGGACTCCACCTCCCTTTCGGCAGGTGGTGGGGCTGCCGATCTGAAGTGTCGTTGCGGCGTTGACTTTCGTCAGGCTCGGCAGAGAATCGCGCGCGCCGTTTTCCAGGACATGCTTGGAGGAGCCCGGCCTTGAGTTCCGCCCCAGCCAAACCGCAGACAGCGGCCGAGCGCGTTGCTGCCCGGATGAAGGCGGCAAAGGCCGCGGAGGCAAGGGCTGCCGCCGAGGCAAAGGTTGCTGCCGCCGAGGCGAAGGCCCAGGCGCAGCTGCGCAAGGCCGAACCCGCGACCGAGGGCGACGGCAAATCGGACAAGGCCGGCAAGCGCGACAAGGCGGTAAAGCTTTCGCGGCCGGGCCGCCCGCGCTGGACCATGACAGTCGGGCCGGCGACGATCGCGCTTGTGCTCGTCGCCTTTGCGCTGCTGGCCGGCTGGGCCGCGATCGCGACCAGCGCCCTGATCTTCGGCGACAAGCTTTCGGCGCGCCTCGTCGCGCAGCAGAGCGACATGCAATTCGCCTATGAGCAGAAGCTCGTGGTCTTCCGTACCCAGCTCGACCGGTTCGCCCGGCAGACCCGATTGGAGCGTGACGGCGTCGAGGGGCGTATCGCCGATCTGATGCTGCGCCAGGCGGCGCTTGAGGCGCGCCAGGCGATGCTGACCGCGCTGGCCGACCAGACCCGCCTGCCCGACGGCGCGAGTCCGGTGAAGTTCGGCGAGGCTGGCGGGGCGCCGATCAAGGCGGCTTCGGTGCAGCGCGCGGCGCCTCAATCGACCTTCACCATCCTCGATCCGAGCTATCCCGCGCCCGAGCGCGTGACCTATCTCGAACATGCGATCGACCGTTTCGAGAAGGTGCAGCTGGGTTCGCTCAACGGCCTGACGCAGCGCTCGCAATCGACCCTGCTGCAATTGCGTTCGGCTTTCTCCGAGGTCGGGCTCGACGCCGAGAAATTCGTGCCCACCGCTGCGCTCGTGCGTGGCCAGGTCGCCGATCTGCTGCCGGAGACCAAGGATTTCGGCGGCGGCCCGTTCGAGAGCAATGTCGCGCAGATCAGGCGCACGCTTTCGGTCCTGGGCCGGCTCAGGACGGCGGCGAACGCCGTGCCGTTCTTCCGGCCGATCCCGGGCAGCGCCGGGTTGATGACGAGTTCCTACGGCACGCGCTCCGATCCGTTCACCGGCGAGGCACGCTTCCATGCCGGCACGGATTTCCGCTCGCCGATCGGCGTTCCCGTCCATGCCGGAGGATCAGGCGTGGTGCAGACGGCAGGTGTCGGCGGCGGCTACGGCAATCTCGTCATCATCGATCATGGCAACGGCATCACCACGCGCTACGGCCATTTGTCGGCGATCAACGTCACGGTGGGCCAGCCCGTCGCGCTCGGCACGGTGGTCGGGCTGGTCGGCAGCACCGGGCGCTCGACGGGCCCGCATCTGCATTACGAGACGCGCATCAATGGCGAGCCCAACGACCCCACCCATTTCATCCGGGTGGGCGAGCGGATCTACGCGACCCAATAGCCGCGTTTTTGCGTGTAGGCAGGTAGATTCCTGAGCGCGGGGCTCTCCGCGTGCCGCCGTAAAGCTTCAGCCCCGGATATGATCCGGGGCTGCGATGTTTCGTGCAGTGACTGAACTCAGCTCTTGAGCTTGGTGTTGCACTGGCTCCAGTAGCCGCCGCCCTTCTCGATCCATTTCAGCTCGCCATTGGCATTGGCGACCTTGTTGGCGTTGTACTGGTCGACGCAGGTCTTGAGCCGGGCCTTGCCGGGCGATTCCTCGGAGTATTTCGGCGCGACGACCTTGGGGAAGACCGCAGCCTTGGCGCGTGCGGGCGCTGCCGCCGGCTTTTGCCCGGGTGCCGTCGCGGCGGGCGTAGCCGCTGGCGCCGGTGCGGGGTCAGTGACTGCTGCTGCGGCATCGTTGTCGGAGGCGTCGTCGTCGCCGCATTGAGCCTTGCGGAAATCGTTCCACTTCTGGCCCTTCAGCGTATTGGCCTTCTTGGCATCCTGATACTTCGCGCTGCATTCCTTCATCGTCAGCGCCGAGGCCGGCGTGGCGAAGACGGATGCGACAGCGATGGCGGAAGCGGATGCGACGATCAAAGTCCTCAGCATTGCGTTCTCCCTGACATTGCCCTTAGCGGGTGCTTGATTAAAATCCTAATTGCTCTTCGTTTCAAGCCCGTTGTCGGATGAGCAGCCATGGCTTAGCGGTTGGAATATCGGCGTTTCCCAGCCGGGCACCATGCGGGCATGATGCAAGCGGACATGATAATTGCGGAGCGCGTTTCCAATGAGCGACCAGCCACTCTGGGCCCTGAGCGCCGGGCAACTCGCGCAGGCTTTCGCAGCGGATAGCGCCACGCCGGTCCAGGCGCTGGAAGCGGTTCTGGCGCGCCATGACGCCGTCAATCCGCGTCTCAACGCCGTCGTCACGCTCGACCGGGCGGGCGCGCAGGCGGCGGCGCGGGCCAGCGCCGGCCGCTGGGCCCGTGGCGAAGCGCTCGGGCTCCTCGACGGCGTCCCGCTGACGATCAAGGACAACATCCTGACCGCTGGCCTGCGCAGCACCTGGGGTAGCGCTTGCTACGCCGATTTCGTGCCGGAGCGCGACGAGACGCCGGTCGCCCGTCTGCGCGCGGCAGGGGCCGTCATCCTCGGCAAGACCAATGTGCCGGAATTCACCGTGCAGGGCGTCACCGACAACGCGCTCTTCGGCCCGACGCGCAATCCGTGGAACCCGGGCCTCACGCCTGGCGGGTCGAGCGGCGGGGCGGTTGCGGCCGTGGCATCGGGTATCGGGCCGCTAGCGCTGTGCACCGATGGCGGCGGCTCGATCCGCCGGCCGGCGGCGCATGCGGGGCTGGTCGGCCTCAAGCCCTCGCGCGGGCTGGTGCCGCGCCGGCATGGCTTTCCCGCGATCCTCGACGCTTTCGAGGTGGTAGGGCCGGTCGGGCGCTGTGTCGGCGACGTCCGCGCGATGCTGCGCATCATCGCCGGCACAGGGGAGGTGTCCACGCCACCCGTTGCTCAGCGGATCGCCTTCATCCCTCGCTTTGGCGAGGCACCGGTCGATCCGGCGATCGCTGCCAGCGTCGCCGGGGCGGCCGAGCGCTTCGCCGGGCTCGGCCATGCCGTCGAGCGCCTGGGTGATTTCACCCTGGCCGAGCCGGTCAACGCGATCTGGTCGATCGTCAGCGAAGCCGGTGTGGCCTGGCTGCTCGACGCGCATCTCAAGCTCGGGCGGGACGCACCCGTACAGCCCGGGATCGCCGCCATGGCCGAACGCGGCCGCAACCACTCGGCCAGCGACTATCTCGGCATGCTGCGGACGCTCGAGGCAGCCGGTGAGGCGTTCGAGGCGCTCTTCTCCCGCTTCGACCTGCTGCTGATGCCGGCGACGGCGGCGCAGCCCTGGCCGGTCGGGCAGACGCACCCCGATGTGATCGACGGCCAATCGGTCGGCCCGCGCGGCCACGCGGTCTTCACCGCCTTCGCCAATGCGCTGGGATTGCCGGGGCTGACCTTGCCGGCGAGGCCGGACCGGGACGGTATGCCGATCGGCTTCCAGCTGATCGGGCCGCAAGGCGCCGATGATCGCCTGCTGGCGCTGGGGGCGGCCTATGAGCAGGCGTTCGGCGGGTTTCCGATGCCGGTGCTTGCCGGAGATCTGGGCTGACTTAGCCTGTCTGTTCTCGGAACTACCGCGTCATCCTGGACAAGCGGCGAAGCCGCGCAGCTCCGGGATTCATCGGAGGGCTCCGGAGTCCTCCGATGGATCCCGGGACGAGCTTTGCTCGCCCAGGATGACGGGGCGTTGCTTGAGCGCGAGCTACGCAGCCGCCGTGCCATAGCGCCGGCGCAGATGCGCCTTGAACACGCCGGCGTCGAGCGGGCGGCCGGTGGCGCGCGTCAGCAGTTCGTCGGTCTCGTAGAGGCTGCCCTGGCTATGGATATGGCTGCGCAGCCAGCCGACCAGAGGCGAGAAGTCGCCGCGCCCGATCGAAGGCAGGATCTCGGGCTCGGCCTTGCAGGCGGCCTCGAAAATCTGCGCCGCCGTCATCGCGCCCAGCGTATAGGTCGGGAAATAGCCCCAGCCGCCGCTCGGCCAATGCACGTCCTGCAGGCAGCCACGGCGGTCGTCGGGCGGGGTTACGCCAAGCAGCGCCTTCATGCCGGCGTTCCAGGCGAAGGGCAGTTCCGAGAGCGGCATCTCGTCGGCGATCAGCGCCTTCTCCAGCCGGTAGCGCAGGATGACATGGGCCGGATAGGTCACCTCGTCGGCGTCGACGCGGATGAAGCCGGCCTCGACCTTGGTGTAGCGCGCCAGCAGGGCCTCCTGCTCCCAGGCCGGGCCCGAGCCGCCAAAAGCCTCGCGCATCAAGGGCGCGGCGAAGCGGATGAACGGGGCGGAGCGGCAGGCCTGCATCTCGACCAGGAGTGACTGGCTTTCATGCAGGCTCATGCCGCGCGCCTGACCGACAGGCTGGCTCATATAGGCTTGCGGCCGGCCCTGCTCGTAAAGCGCATGGCCGGTCTCGTGCAGCACGCCCATCAAGGCCTTGGCGAAATCGCTCTCGTCATAGCGCGTGGTGATGCGGACATCATTGTCGGCCCCGCCGCAGAACGGGTGCGTCGACACGTCAAGCCGGCCGCGCTCGAAATCATAGCCCAGCGCCGCCATCATCTTGAGGCCGAGCGCCCGCTGCTTCTCGATCGCGAACGGGCCCTGCGGCTCCGGCGTTTTGGGCCGGCGTGCCTGGAGCGCCAGGACCTCCTGCGTGAAGCCAGGCAGGAAGCTGGCGAGATCGTCGAACAAGGCGTCGATCTTCTCCGAGCGCCCGCCGGGCTCGTAGTCGTTCAAGAGCGCGTCATAGGGGGAAAGGCCGAGCTTTTCGCCCTTCGCCTGGCCGATCTGGCGCTGCAGGTTCAAGACCTCGCTCAGGAACGGCAGGAGCCCGGCGAAATCAGAGTCCGTGCGTGCCTGCCGCCAGCGCATCTCGCAGACCGAGATCGCCTTGCTCGACGCCTCCACCAGATCGGCCGGCAGCGCAGTCTGAACCGTCCAGAGCCGCCTGATCTCGCGCAGATTGGCGCGCTCCCAGGGACCGAGCCCGTCATCGGCCTCGGCCGCGCCCAGCCAGTCGCCGATGCGCGGCTCGACCACCATGCCATGGCGCAGCACGTCGAGCAGGGCCATGCTCTCGGCCCGCGTAGCGGCGGCGCCGGTCGGCATCATCGCGGCATTGTCCCAGCTCAGGATGCCGATGGCGTTGGACAGCGCGGCGATGCGGCCGAAATGATTGGCAAGCTCGGAATAGGCGGTCATGTGTGTCCGTTGTCTTTGAGCTGGGAGCGATCGGATGCTCTTGGGAACTGAATAACGATACGCCGTCATCCCGGACAAGCCGCGTAAGCGGCGCAGATCCGGGATCCATTCCTGAGCCTTCTTTGAGTAGGTTCAGGAATGGATCCCGGGTCTCCCTGCGGTCGCCCGGGATGACGGCGTGTTTGGTTTCAGGTCGTCGTGACTTACCCGAACAGGCTTTTGTATTGGCGCGGCTGGGAGCGCAGATATTGCGAGGGCGGCTTCACGGTTGCGCCGAGCTGGGCGGCGGCGTGCCAGGGCCAGCGTGGGTCATAGAGCATGCCACGCGCCAGCGCGACGAAGTCGGCGTCGCCCGTGCCGATGATCGCCTCGGCCTGGTCGGCTTCCGTGATCAGCCCGACCGCGATGGTCGGCAGGCCTGTCGCCTGCTTCACGGCACGCGCCAACGGAACCTGGTAGCTCGGGCCGAGCGGGATTTTCTGCGCGGCTGAAAGGCCGCCGCCCGAGACGTCGATGAAGCTGCAGCCGCGCGCCTGCAAGGCGGTGGCGAAGGTGATCGTCTGCTCGATATTCCAGCCGCCCTCGACCCAATCCGTGCCGGAGACGCGGATGCCGACGGGAAGGGAAGACGGCACCGCCGCCTTGACCGCCTCGAACACCGCGAGCGGGAAGCGCATGCGGTTCTCCAGCGAGCCGCCATAGGCGTCCTCGCGCCGGTTGGAGAGCGGCGAGAGGAACTGGTGCAGCAGATAGCCATGGGCCCCGTGGAGCTCGATCGCATCGAGGCCGAGCCTGACCGAGCGCTTGGCGGCAAGCGCGAAGCTCTCGACGAGCCGGGCGATCTCATCGGCCGTCAGGGCGTGGGGAGCCCGGGCGTGGCCTTCGAAGGCGACAGTCGACGGGGCGACCGTCTGCCAGCCGCCCTGGTCGAGGCCGAGTTGGCCGCCGCCCGCCCAGGGCTGTGCCACCGAGGCCTTGCGGCCGGCATGGCCGAGCTGGATGCCGATCGGCATCTGCGAATGCGCACGCACGGCGGCGAGCACCTTGGCCAGCGCGGCTTCGGTCTCATCCGACCAGAGGCCGAGATCGAACGGGCTGATCCGGCCTTCCGGCTCGACTGCCGTCGCTTCCAGAAAGAGCAGCCCGGCTCCCGACAAGGCGAGATGACCGAGATGGATGATGTGCCAGTCGGTCGCGCGGCCGTCCTCGGCCGAATACTGGCACATCGGGGCAATGACGATGCGATTGGCGAGGGTGAGTTCGCCGAGCGTGTAGGGGCTGAAGAGCTGGCTCATCGTGGTCGGTTCGCCTTGAATGGGCAGGGTTTGGAATGGGCAGGGTTTGGAATGGGCAAGTTCGTCTGTGTCTCCGCCAAGTCTAGCCGCAGCGCAGCATGCCTGGCCATGCGCAAGCCTGCACGCGGCGGGCGCTGCAAACGCAAGTGACAGCCCGGTCCGGAAGGCGGCGGGAGGCGCTTCTCAATCCAGGATCGAGCCGAGGATCTTCTCCAGCGCGTGCAGCCGATAGGGCTTTCTCAGCAGCGCGGTGCGGGCCGCGCCTTCGAAACCCTCGACCTGGTCGCGGCCCGTGGCGAAGATGATGGCGAGCTCGGGCTTCAATGCGCGTAAGCGGTGCGCCAGTTCGCTGCCCGAAATATCGGGCAGGCCGATATCCGTCAGCAGGATGTCGACATTGCGACCCGTCGCGATCTCGAGCGCTTTCAGCCCGTTCTCCGCCTCGAGGGCGACATGGCCGAGATCCTGGACCATGTCGGCGGTGTCCATGCGGATGATGGCGTCGTCCTCGCAGACGAGCACGGTCAGGTTGCTCCGGCGCGCCGGCTCCGGCACCGGGGCGGCCGCAGCCTGCAACGCCGCCTTCTGCGCTGCGCTTTTCGGCTGGGGCCGGACGGTCTCATAGGACGGCGTCTTGCCGTCCTGCACCAGAACCTGGCGGATCTTCCGCGCCAACGCCTCGCGCCCATAGGGCTTCGAGAGCAGGTTGACGCCCTCGTCGAGTCGCCCGCCATGGACGATCGAGTTCTCGGTATAGCCGGAGGTGAACAGCACGCTGAGCTGGGGCAGCCGCTCCTTGGCCTTGCGCGCCAGATCCGGGCTCTTCAGCGGGCCCGGCATGACGACATCGGTGAAGAGCAGGTCGATCGCGACCCCGCTCTCGACGACCGCGAGCGCGCTCTGGGCGTCGGGCGCCTTCAGCACGCGATAGCCGAGCTCGCCCAATAGCGCGATCACGGTCTCGCGCACCGCCTCGTCATCCTCGACGACGAGGATGGTCTCGCTGCCGCCGGTGACCGGGCCTGCGTCCTTCTCGACCAGCATGTCCTCAGTCTGGAGCGAGCGCGGCAGATAGAGCTTGATCGTCGTGCCCCGCCCGGGCTCGCTATAGACCTTCACATGGCCGCCGGACTGCTTGACGAAGCCATAGACCATGGACAAGCCGAGACCGGTGCCCTTGCCCTGCGGCTTGGTCGAGAAGAACGGCTCGAAGATCTGGTCCATCACCTCGCGGCTCATGCCCGAGCCGGTGTCGGTGACCGAGATCTGGACATATTGCCCCGCAGCGACGTCGCGATGGGCGCCGCTATAGGCGTCGTCGAGGAAGGCGTTGCCGGCCTCGATCGTCAATCGGCCCTGGCCATCCATGGCGTCGCGCGAGTTGATCGCGAGGTTGAGGATGGCATTCTCGACATTGGCCGGGTCGACCAGCGTGTGCCACAGCCCGCCGACGATGATGCTCTCGATCTCGATCGCGTCGCCCAAAGTGCGCCGCAGCAGGTCGTCCATATCGCGGATCAGGCGGCCGACATTGACGACCTTGGGCTCCAGCGGCTGGCGGCGGCCGAAGGCGAGCAGTTGGGCTGCGAGCTTGGAGCCGCGCGCGACGCCCGCCATGGCGTTGTCGACGCGCTTTTCGGCTTTCTCGTCGCCAGCGATTTCCCGCGACAGCAATTGCAGGTTGCCGCTGATCACCTGCAGCAGATTGTTGAAGTCATGGGCGATGCCGCCGGTCAGATTGCCGATGGCTTCCATCTTCTGGCTGTGGCGCAGCGCCTCCTCGGCCTTGGCGAGTTCGGCGGTGCGGGCGGCGACGCGCTCCTCCAGCGTATCGGCGAGGTCCGCGAGCGCGGCTTCCGCCGTCTTCTGCGCGTCGATGTCGGTGTTGGTGCCGACCCAGCGCGTGATCGCGCCGCGCTCGTCATGGGCGGGCACCGCACGGGCGATGTGCCAGCGAAACGTGCCGTCCTGGCGGCGAAGCCTGAATTCGGTCTCGTAGGGTATCCCGTCGCGCCGGGCATTCTCCCAGGAGGCGGCAGCGCTCGCCACATCCTCGGGATGGACCATCGCCATCCAGGCCTCGCCGTCGAGCGTGCCAGGGGCTGCTCCGGTGAAGGCGTAGATGCGCTCGTTGAACCAGTCGAGCTGGCCGTCGGGCCTGGCGGTCCAGACATGGTTCGGCATGGATTGCGAAAGCGTGCGGAAGCGCGCCTCGCTTTCCCTGAGCGCGGCTTCCGCCCGCTTGCGGCCGGTGATGTCGAGGAACAGCACCGAGAAGCGGTCCGGCCCGATGCGCCTTGCCCGCGCCTCGAACCAGCGATGCTTCATCGATGGGACATTGATCTCGTAGCGCGCCGGCTTGCCGGTCTCGAGCACGATGGCATAGGTCGTGATCAGCTCCGGCGGCAGGTTCGGGATGATCTCACTGACATTGCGGCCGATCGCATCGGCCATCCTGACATCGGTGCGCGCCTCAAAGGCGGGGTTCATCTCGACGAAGCGGAAATCGACCATCGTCCCGGCGGCGTCGCGCACCGCCTCGGCGATGAAGAACCCCTCCTGCATCTGCTCGAACAGATTGCGCCAGCGCGCCTCGCTGGCGCGCAGCGCGTCCTCGGCCGCCTTGCGCGGCGTGATGTCGAAGCAGACGCCGACGAAACGGCGCTGCCCGCTCTCGGGCGTCGAGACCGCCTCGCCCTGTCGCGCGATCCAGCGGATCTCTCCAGTGGCGGGGTCGAAGCGGCGATATTCCACATAGGCGAGGGGATTGGCCCCGGTCAGGCGCGGCGACCCCGAGAGGGCGCGGTCATCGGGATGCAGCAGGCTGACGAGCAGATCATCGGTGACCTGCACGTCCGGCGGCATGCCCCAAATGCGACGATATTCGTCGGAGACGTCGAGCAGGCCGCTTTCGGGATACCATTCGAAGACGCCGACGCCGCTGGCCTCCTGCGCGATCTTGAGCCGCTGTTCGGTGCGGACACGCTCGGTGGTCTCGATGACCAGGGCGAAGACGCCGGCCGGGCGACCGTCCTCGCCGAGGATCGGCATATAGTCGAGGTCGAGCCAGCAATCCTCCGGCACGCCGCGGCGGTTCAAAGCGAGGCGCTGTTCGCGCAGCGAGAGCGTGTTGCCGGCGAGCACGGTGTCGAGGACCCGGGCGTTGAGTTCGGCCGCTTCCGGCCAGCCCTCCAGCACCTTGGCGCCGAGCAGGGCAGGGTGGCGCTTGCCGGCAAAGGCGGCATAGCCGTCATTGTAGATCAGCGTGCCGTCGCGCCCCCACAGCAGCATCACCGGCAGCGGCGAGCTGAGCGCCAGCGCCGTCGTGGTGCGCAGGCTCTGCGGCCAGGTTTCGATCGGCCCCAATGGCGTCCGCGACCAGTCGAATTGCGCGATGAGCGCGCCGATTTCGCCGCCATTCTCCAGGAAACCATATGGGTCGTGCGGGGCCAGCATGAGGCGCTCTGGTGGAATTCTAGAGCCGGATGATTACAGCTGGGATCACAGAGTGATCCAGCTGTAATCTGAATCCGTCTCTCATCAAAAAGTGAGAGCAGGATGCGAAAAACCGGTTTCCACTTTTTCGCATCCTGCTCTTGGAAGCCTCTGACATGTGGCCGGGATCGCAGAATACGGCAAGCGCAAAGGCGCGATCGGCCGTGCGCCGCCTGTCCGGACGTCGAAAAGGACTACGGAGCCAGGATTACGGCGCCTGGAACGCGCCGATCATGTAGCTTTCATTGCCGATTTCGGTGACACGGCCCTTCACCTCATAGCTGGCGAGATCGACGATCCAGACGATGCTGGAGTTCGGCTTGCCCTTGGGTGCGCCGGTGATGGCGGCGTATTTGCCGTCGGGCGTGATCGCGATGCCGCGCGGGCGCGAGGGCTCGCCGCCCGGCGTCTTCAATTCGACCCGCCGGATCGTCGCGGGCCCACCCGCGATCGCCTTGGCGACATCGATGATGTCGATGTTGTTGGCGCGGAAATGCGTGGACAGGATGCGCTTGCAGTCCGGCAGGAAGGCGGCCACGAAAGGCCGGGTCGGCGTGGCCTTGTCGTCGGTGCCGACCAGGACGCGCGCGACCTCGGCCTTGGCGGGATCGGCCAAGGCCTTCTCGACATCGATGATCGAGACCGTGTTGCCGGGGATGTCGGTCTGTGCGCTTTCGCGGGAGGCATGCGCCACCAGCTTGCCGTCGGGGCTCACCGAGATGCCGAAGCCGCCGGCTTGCACCGGGATGCGCGCGAGCTCCGCGCCGGCCTCGCCGGCGATCGCCTTCTGCAGGCTCATCACCGTGATGTCGTCGGTGCCGCCATTGGCCCCGAAGATCGTGCCGCCGCCGAGCGGGCTGATCGTCACGCCATTGGTGTCGGGGAAGCAGCCGAATTTCGGGTCCGGCGCGCGATGCGGCACCGGATCGGGCGGGCAGGGGAAGCCCGGCTTGCCATAGGCCAGTTCGACCCTACGGATCACTCTGTTGGTGGCGAGATCGACGATGCTGAGATGCCGGCCGCCATCCTCGTCGCCTTCGCGCTCGGCATGGGCGAGCACCGCATGCTTGCCGTCCGCCGCTATGGCAAAGCCGGTCGGCCCAAAGCCTTCCGTCTCGATATAGCCCGCGACGGCGGCGAGCGTGTCGTTGCTTGCGGGATCGAGCGCCTTCACCAGGTCGATGACCGTGACGGTGCCGGCGTGGCCGTGCTGGAAGGCGGCCGCCAGCTCCGGCTTCGTCCGGCCGGAATGGTTGACGACATAGGCGCGCTTGTTGTCGGGAGCGATCGCGATACTGATCGGCTGACCGCTCGAAATTACCGTCTTGCCGTCGACCACGATATCGGGCGTGACGCGCAGGCGGTTCACCACCGCCTTCGGCGTGCCGTCATTGGCAGGGTCGAGCGCAGTGTCGAGATCGATCACCAGCACGACATTGTCCCAGCGGCCGCTCGCTAAAAAATAATCCTTCGCCATGCCCCTATCCGCATTTGCCGTGAAACCGCGCGCCATCGCGCTGCCCAGAAATATCGTCCCAGCATGGTCGTTCCTCCCGTTGGATCGCCCGTTTGCCGGGTCGTTGATCAGCCGGTCTTGTCGGCTTTGTCCTCCAGCGCCTCGGCCAGCACGCGCACGACATGCATCGCTTCGCGGCGCGCGCCATCATGAATCTGGTGGCGGCAGCTCGTGCCGTCGGCGACGATGAGATCGCCCGCGCCGGCCTTGCGCACGGCCGGCAGCAAGGCGAGCTCGCCCATGGCGAAGGAGACGTCGATCGTCGCCGCGCCATAGCCGAAGGCGCCCGACATGCCGCAGCAGCTCGATTCGATCGGGCGGACATCGAGGCCGGGAATGGCGCGCAAGGTCGCCTCGACCGCACCCATTGCCGCGAAAGCCTTCTGATGGCAGTGGCCGTGCAGATGCGCGATGCGGCCGGCCTGGTCCTTGAGGGGCAGGGTGGTTGTCCCCGCCTTGAGGTCGGCGGCGAGCAGCTCTTCGAGCAGGAAGGCGGCGCTCGCCACCGGCTCGACTTCGGCCCTGGGCAGAATTGCGCCGAATTCGTCGCGGAAAGTCAGCAGGCAGGAGGGTTCAAGCCCGACGATGCGCGCGCCCTTGGCGACGAAAGGCGCGAGCGCTTCGAGGGTGCGTTTCGCCTCGATGCGCGCCTCGTCGACGAGCCCGGCCGATAGGAAAGTGCGCCCGCAGCAGAGCGGCCTGCCGCCATCCCTGGGCTCGACCTTGTGCAGGCGATAGCCGCCGGCCGCCAGCACGCGCTCGGCGGCTTCGAGATTCTCGCGCTCGAAATAGCGGTTGAAGCTGTCGCCGAAGAGCACGATGTCGCGGCCGTCGCCTTTCACGTCGCCCGGCGTCGCAATTCGGCCGGTTTGCGCCCAGGGCCTGCGCCAGACCGGCAGCGAGCGCCGCGCGCTGAAGCCGAGCCAGCGCTCGCTCAGCCGCGCCAGCAGCGGAATGCGGTCGCGCAGGTTCATCAGCGGGGCGAGCTTTGCCGCATAGGGCGCATAGCGCGGCAGAAAGGCGATCAGGCGCTCCTTCAGCGGCAGGCCATGGTGCTGGTGATAATGGTGCAGGAACTCGATCTTCATCCGCGCCATGTCGACGCCTGTCGGGCAGTCGCGCTTGCAGCCCTTGCAGGAGACGCAGAGATCGAGCGTCTCCTTCATCTCCGGCGAGGTGAAGGCGTCCGGCCCGAGCTGGCCGGAGATGGCGAGCCTTAAGCTGTTCGCCCGCCCGCGCGTCAGATGCGTCTCGTCCTGCGTGGCGCGCCAGGAGGGGCACATCGTGCCACCCGTCATCTTCCGGCAGGTGCCGTTATTGTTGCACATCTCGACGGCGCCGCCGAGCCCGCCCCAGTCGGACCAGTCGAGCGCTGTCTCGGCCGGAATCGGCGTGGCGTAGCCGGGCGCGAAGCGCATCAGGCTGCGGTTGTCCATCCTGAGCGGGCGTACGATCTTGCCGGGGTTCAAGCGGTTATCGGGATCGAAGCCGTCCTTGACCTGCTCGAAGGCGCGGGTGAGGGGGCCGCCGAACATCGGCTCGACGAATTCCGAGCGCGAGATGCCGTCGCCATGTTCGCCGGAATAGGAGCCCTTGAACCGGCGCACCAATTCGCAGGCCTCCTCGGCGATGCCGCGCATCGCCTTGACCCCGGCCTCGTCCTTCATGTTCAGGATCGGGCGGACATGCAGGCAGCCGACCGAGGCATGGGCATACCAGGTGCCGCGCGTGCCGTGGCGCTCGAACAGCGCGGTGATGGCGTCGGTATAATCGGCGAGATGTTCGAGCGGGACGGCGCAATCCTCGATGAAGGAGACCGGCTTTCCGTCGCCCTTCATCGACATCATGATGTTGAGGCAGGCCTCGCGCACCTCCCAGACCGGCTTCTGTCTGGCGGGCTCGACCACCTCCACCACCGCATCGGGGAAGCCGAAATCGGCCATGCACTGGTCGAGCCGCTTCAGGTCGTGCTTTAGCGCGGCGAGATCGTCGCCGGCGAATTCGACCAGCAGCAGGCAGTTGGGCTGGCCCCTGGTGATGTCGGCGAGCGTGCGCACGAAAAGCGGAATGTCGGCGCCCAGCACGAGCACATTATTGTCGACGAGCTCGACCGCGACCGGGCCGAGCGCCACGATATGGCGCGTCGTCTCCATCGCCGAGCGGAAGCTCGGGAAATGGCAGACGCCCATGACGCGATGGGCTGGCAGCGGAGAGAGCTTCAGCGTCGCCTCGGTGGTGATGGCGAGCGTGCCCTCCGAGCCGACCAGCAGATGCGAGAGGTTCGGCCGGGCAGGCAGAAGCTCGTCGAGATTATAGCCACCGACCCGGCGCTGCACCTTGGGGAAGATCGCCTCGATCTCAGCCCGGTGCCCGTCGGCCAGCGCCAGCATCCGCGTCATCAGATCGCGCGCCCTGATCGACTGGTTGTCTCCGGCAAAACCGTCGCCCAGTGCGAAGGGTTCCCCGTCATGGAACAGCGCCTTCATGGCGATGACATTGTCGACCGTCTTGCCATAGCGCAGCGAGCGCGCACCCGAGGAGTTGTTGCCGGTCATCCCGCCGATGGTGCAGCGGCTGGCGGTCGAGGGCTCCACGGGGAAGAACAGCCCGTCCTTCCTGACATGCGCGTTGAGCGCCTCCAGCACGAGGCCGGGCGCGACCGAGATCGTGCGGGCGGCCGGATCATAATCGCGGATGGCGTTGAAATGCCGGCTCATGTCGAGGATCAGCGCATCGCCGATCGGCTGGCCGTTCTGCGAGGTGCCGCCACCACGCGCGATCACCGGCACGCCGTGCTCGGCGGCGATCGTCAGCGCTGCCGCGATATCGGCTTCCGATTTCGGGAAGACCACGCCCTGCGGAATGATCTGGTAGATCGAGGCGTCGGTGGCATAGCGGCCGCGCGTGAAGGCGTCGAAGCGCACCTCGCCTTCCAGCGTCTGCGTGAGACGGCGCTCGAGGCCGAGATTGCGGGAATGGGCTGCGGTCGTGGCGGTCTGGTTCATGGTCGCGTCATTCCGCCGCCTCGGCGGGTTTGGCTGGCTGGCCGCGTCGCCGCAGGGCGCCGATCCCGTCCATGACCGGCCCCCAGAGCAGCAGGAGCAGCGCCAGCCCGACCAGCGTCGTCACGAGCCCGTTGGCGGCGAAGACCTTGAGGCTGCCGCCCGAGCCGAGCAGCGCCTGGCGAAACGAGTCCTCGGCCCTGTCGCCGAGCACCAGCGCCAGCTGCTTCATGATCCTCAACCTCCCTTAGTCGCGCTCTGACGGCGTCGTAAGGGGAGCCTAGAACCAAAAAAATCTGCATTCAATATTAAATCGATATTGGAAGGTATGCGCGCGATACTGGGCGCCGTGGCCTTCGTTGTCATCCCGGACAAGCTGCAGGGCGGCGCCGCTTTGCGGTGTCCAGAACGCCGATGCGGTTGGCTCAGGCGTCCGCCGGATCGGGGGCGGTTTGCGATTGCGCCGCCTTGCGCTTGTTGCGCAGGTGCTGGAACAGGATGTCGCTGAGTTCGCCGCCGGCGCGCCGGCGCAGTGCGTCCAGAATCGCTTCATGCTCCCGCATCGCCTCGCCCCAGCGATCGCGCTCCTTGGCGAGATTGGCTGAATAGCGCACGCGGCGGATGCGTCCGGCGAAGCTGGCATAGGTCGCGCTCAGCGTCGCATTGCCGGCCGCCTCGACGATCATGCGATGGATCGCCTGGTTGCACTGGAAGTAGCCATGCATCTCGCGGCGCAGGTAGAAACGGTACATTTCATGGTGTGTTTGCTCGATTTCAGCCACGTCCGCATCCGAAATCCGCTCGCAGGCCAGGCGTCCGGCCAGTGCCTCCAGCCCGCCCATCACGTCGAAGAGCTCGCGCAGATCCTCAGCACTCAACGCGCGCACGCGCGCGCCACGGTTCGGCAGCAGGTCGATCAGCCCTTCGGCGGCGAGCACTTTCAGCGCCTCGCGCAAGGGCGTGCGCGAGATGCCGAAACGGTCGCAGAGCAGGCGCTCGGGAATGCGCGCGCCATCGGCGAGATTGCCCTCGACGATGTAGTCGCGCAGCGCCGCCACCAGCCCGTCATGCAGCGAGACCGCCGCCCGGGGTGCCTCGATGGCGGGCGTGTCGCGCAGCTTGGTTGCCGGAATCTCCATGATTTTCAGGTCCGGAATTGTACTCGCCATGGCCATTGGGTACGCCAAGCGTGGCTGGCTGTCGAGGTGATGAGCGTCTAGTTTGAGTTCCGATTGACGATTGCATTCTCAAAAAATGAATGCAAAAAATCGGCTACGGAGAACGCGCAGTCGAAATGCGCACCAAGAACACGCGCTAAGGAGGACACGCCATGGCAACGCAGCAGGGTCGACATTTCCTGCATATTCCGGGGCCGAGCCCGATCCCCGATCGCGTCTTGCGCGCCATGGACATGCCGATCATCGACCATCGCAGCGCCGAATTCGCCAGGCTCGGCAAGACGGTGCTGGAGGGCTGCAAGGCCGTCTTCAAGACTGGGCAGCCGGTGGTGATCTATCCATCCTCGGGCACCGGCGCCTGGGAGGCGGCGATCGTCAACACGCTTTCATCAGGCGATACGGTGCTGATGGCGGAGACCGGCCATTTCGCCACGCTTTGGCGCCAGATCGCGGCGCGCTTCGGCGTCAATGTCGATTTCATCCCGGGCGATTGGCGGCGCGGGGCCGATCCGGCGGCGATCGAGGCCAGGCTCGTCGCGGACAAGGCGCACACCATCAAGGCCGTGATGGTGGTCCATAACGAGACTTCGACCGGCTCGACGAGCCGCATTGCCGAGATACGCAAGGCGATCGACACTGCCGGCCATCCGGCCCTGTTCATGGTCGACACCATCTCCTCGCTCGCCTCGGTCGATTACCGCCATGACGAATGGCAGGTCGACGTCACCGTCTCCGGCTCGCAGAAGGGGCTGATGCTGCCGCCGGGCTTGAGCTTCAACGCGGTCTCCGAGAAGGCGATGGCGGCCTCGAAAACCAACACGCTGCCGCGCTCCTATTGGGACTGGCAGGAGATGGTGAAGATCAACGCCAACGGCTTCTTCCCCTACACCCCGGCGACGAACCTGCTCTATGGCCTGCGCGAGGCGCTCGCGATGCTGCAGGAGGAGGGGCTGGACACTGTCTTCGCCCGGCATCAGCGCCTCGCCGCCGCGACGCGCGCCGCCGTCAAGGCCTGGGGGCTGGAGGTGCTCTGCGAAAACCCGGCCGAGCAGTCGCCGGTGCTGACCGCCGTGATGATGCCGCCGAGCCACAGCGCCGACCGCTACCGCAAGATCACGCTGGAGAAATACAACATCTCGCTCGGCTCCGGGCTCGGCAAGGTCGCGGACAAGGTCTTCCGCATCGGCCATCTCGGCGAATGCAACGAGCTCATGCTGCTGGGCGCGCTGTCGGGCGTCGAGATGGGGTTGGCGGCGGCCGGCGTGCCGCATCGCAGCGGCGGCGTCATGGCGGCGATGGCCGCGCTCGAGGCGCGCGACGACGGCAATCAAGCGCCGGCCGCGGCGGTGGCCTGAAGGCTGTGTAGAGGTTCGCACCACGCTGCCGTCGCGGGGCGGCCACTGTAGTGCTAGGCTTCGCGCGTCACCTCGAGCGCGGGGCATGAAAGCGATGCAGGACAGCCACCGCGTGCTCTTCACGAGCCCGGCCGAATTCATCGACAGCGATCACCCAGATGTGATCGCGCAGGCGCAGCGGCTGACAGTGAGCGTTGCCGAGCCGGCAGCCCAGGCGCGGCTGCTCTATGCTGCGGTGCGGGACGAAATCCGCTACGATCCCTATCGCGACTATCTCGACCCCGACAGCTATCGTGCGAGCGCCGTGCTCGCGGCCGGCACGGGCTATTGCGTCGGCAAGGCGGCGCTCTACGCCGCGCTTTGCCGCGCGCTCGGCATCCCGGCGCGAATCGGCCTCGCCGACGTCATGAACCATCTCGCGACGCCGCGCCTGCTGGAGGCCGTCGGCACCAATATCTTCGCCTATCACGGCTATACCGAGGTTTTTCTCGGCGGCCGCTGGCTGAAAGTCTCGCCGACCTTCAATGCGAGCCTGTGTGCGAAGCTCGGCGTCGCGCCGCTGTTTTTCGACGGCCGACATGACGCGCTCCTCCAGAGTTTCGACGGGCAGGGCCGCGAATTCATGGCTTATATCGCCGATCACGGCGCCTTCTTCGACGTGCCGGTGAAATTCCTGATCATCGAAATGACCCGGCTCTACCCAAAACTCTGCGTTCCCGGCGGCCTGCGCGGCGCCTCGATGGAGCAGGAAGCGAAGGTCTGAGCGCGCAAAAGCGCGGTCCGGCGGCCAACGCCAGATTGCGCTCAGGAAATTGTGCAACTGCGAAGGCGATCCAGAAATTGCCGCAATCGCCGCCCATATCATAAGCAGGCTTATGATATCCGAGGCACGGCAGATGAAGCGCCCCCTGAAGCGTGAATTGACGTTCCAACTGGTCGAGACCGCGCGGCTGCTGCGGGCCTATGTCGATCAGCGCGCGCGTCTGCACGGCACGACCCGCGCGCAATGGGGCGTACTCGGGCGCCTGCGCCGGCAGGAAGGCCTCAACCAGGCCGCTTTGGCCGAGCAGCTCGACGTCCAGCCGATCTCGGTGGGGCGGCTGCTCGACCGGCTGGAGCAACAGAAATTGGTCGAACGCCGGCCAGATCCGAACGATCGACGCGCCTACCTCCTGCATCTGACGCCCGATGGACGCGCGCTGGTCGATGATCTCGACACGGTGCGCGGCGAAATCGCTGGCGAAGTGCTGGATGGCGTCGATGAGGCGGCGATCATGACGACGCTGGAGACGCTTGCCGCAGTGAGCGAACGCATCCGCCTGCAGAAACAAGAACGCCTGACACAGCTTGCGGCGGACCTCGCCGACAACGCCGCTTGATCCCCCGGAGCCACTCACCGATGCAGCGTAAGACCCTTCTCTCGATTGCTTTCCTGGCCGCGGTCGCGGTTTCGACCGGCGCCTGGTTCACGACGTCTCGCGGCGCCGTCGATCCTGGTGAGGGCGCGCGTGCGGCCCGTGCCGGGCGCAGCGGCGAGGGCGCTCCTGTCGCCGTGGTGACGGCGCAGGCCGAGCGGGCCAACATGCCCGTGCGCAAGCGCGCCATCGGCTTCGTCGAGACACCGGCCAGCGTCGTGGTGAAGTCGCGGCTCGACAGCCAGCTCATGGAACAGCACGTCGTCGACGGCCAGTTCGTCAAGGCCGGCGACCTGCTCTTCACCCTCGACGACCGCGACCTCAAAGCGCAGATCGAGAAGGACGAGGCGGCGATCGCCCGCGATCAGGCGGTCCACAAGCGCACCGAGGCCGATCTCGCACGCTATCAGCAACTGCTCCTCAAGAATGCCGGCACGCAGCAATCGGTCGATCAGGCGACGGCCGACGAGCGCTCAGCCGCCGCGACCATCCTCTCCGACAAGGCGACGCTCGACGCCGACAAGCTCAAGCTCGGCTACACCCGCATCCTGGCGCCGATCGACGGCCGCGCCGGCGCGGTCCAGGTCACCCCGGGTAATCTCGTCGGCGCCAACAGCACCGGTCTCGGCCTCGTCACCTTGACCCAGATGAAGCCGCTGCGGGTCACCTTCACCTTGCCCGAGCGCGACCTGTCGGTGCTGCAGCGGGCTCTCGGTTCCGGCCGCGCCATTCCCGTGACGGCCAGCGTGCCCGATTCCGGCAAGCCGCCGGCCCAGGGAATCCTGAACTTCGTCGATTCCACTGTCGACATGACTTCGGGCACGATCACGGCCAAGGCCTCCTTCAGCAATGACGACCTCGCGCTCTGGCCCGGCCAGTATGTCGATGTCGAGATCGCCGCCGACACCCTGATAGGTACGACGGTCGTTCCCACCGTCGCCGTCCAGACTGGCCAGAAGGGCGCCTATGTCTATGTCGCCAAGGCCGACCAGACGGCCGAGTTGCGCCAGATCAAGGTCGCACTGAGCGATGGCGACCGAACGGCGCTGAGCGAGGGCCTCGAGCCCGGCGAGCGCGTCGTCACAGACGGCCAGATGCGGCTCAAGACCGGTGTGCGCATTCGTGAGCGCGCCGCCAAGGACGGCGCGCCGGCCGATCCGGCTTCGCAGGGCACGCCGATCGCGCAGGGAGCCAAGTCGTGAACATCTCCGGCTTCTGCATCCGCCACCCGGTGGCGACGATCCTGATGTCGGTCTCGCTCGTGCTGGCGGGGCTGTTCGCCTATCGCTTCCTGCCGGTGGCGGCCCTGCCCCGGGCGGAATTCCCGGTCGTGAACGTCTCGGCGCAATTGCCCGGCGCCTCGCCCGACACCATGGCGACCTCGGTTGCGACACCACTCGTCAAGCAGTTCGCCACCATCGCCGGCATCGATTCGATTGCCACGACGAACGCCCAGGGGTCGACCTCGATCGCGATCCAGTTCGTGCTGAACCGCAATATCGACGCGGCCGCCGCCGACGTGCAGGCCGCCATCACGCGCGCCCAGAAGCAGCTCCCGCTCGAGATGACGACGCCGCCGAGCTATCGCAAGGTGAACCCGGCTGACGCGCCGATCATCCTGCTGGCGCTGAAGAGCGATGTCGTGCCGCTCTCGCAGCTCGACGCCTTTGCCCAGCAGGTCATCTCGCCGGCGCTCTCGACGGTCGACGGCGTCGCGCAGGTTCTGATCTTCGGCAGCCAGAAATACGCAGTCCGCATCCAGATCGACCCGATCGCGCTGGCTGCGCGCGGCATCGGCGTCGACGATCTGCAGGCGGCGATCACCGCGACCAACGCCAACACGCCGGTCGGTACGCTGCAGAACAGCAGCCAGCAGCTCACCATCCAGGCTCGCACGCAGCTCGCCGACGCTGCGCAGTTCGCCAACGTCATCATCGCCACGCGCAACGGCAAGCCGGTGCGCCTGGGCGATGTCGCCAAGGTCATCGACTCCGTCGAGAATTCGCTGACAGCGAGTGCCTATGACGGCGTGCCCGCGGTGGTTCTCGCCGTGCAGCGCCAGCCTGACGCCAACACCGTCGAGGTCGTCGACAAGGTCAAGGCGATGCTACCGGCCTTTTCGGAGCAACTGCCGGCTGCGGCTTCGCTGTCCCTGCTGAACGACCGCTCCGTCTCGATCCGCATGGCGGTGGACGATGTCCAGTTCACCTTGCTGCTGACGATCGGCCTCGTGGTGATGGTGATCTTCGCCTTCCTGCGCCGCGTCGCCGCGACCTTCATCCCCGCCGTGGCGGTGCCGATCTCGATCATCGCGACGCTTGCGGCGATGTATGCCTTCGGCTTCTCGATCGACAACATCTCGCTGCTCGGCCTGACGCTCTCCGTCGGCCTCGTCGTCGACGACGCTATCGTGATGCTGGAGAACATCGTCCGCCATATGGAGGAGGACGGGATCCCGGCCTATGAGGCGGCGCTCAAGGGTGCGGGCGAGATCGGCTTCACCATCATCTCGATCTCGCTCTCGCTGGTCGCGGTCTTCATCCCCGTGCTGCTGATGGGCGGCGTCATCGGGCGCATCTTCAACGAATTCGCCGTGGTCGTGACGGTCTCGATCCTGGCCTCGGCCTTCGTCTCGCTGACGCTGACGCCGATGCTGTGCTCGCGCCTGCTGAGCGGCTATTCGGAACACCATAAGGAGAATGCTTTCGGGCGTGTGCTCGAGGCCGGGTTCGACGGCATCCTGCGCGGCTACGACCGGGCGCTGACGGTGTGCCTGCGTTTCCAGCCGGTGATGCTGCTCGCCTTCTTCGGCACGCTTGCTCTCAGTGTCTGGCTGCTCCAGACCGCGCC
Organism: Allobosea sp. OK403; assembly: GCF_900113835.1. Classification (GTDB taxonomy): domain Bacteria; phylum Pseudomonadota; class Alphaproteobacteria; order Rhizobiales; family Beijerinckiaceae; genus Allobosea. The sequence continues at coordinate 100,302 of NZ_FOQV01000001.1, forward strand.
CAAGGGCTTCTTCCCGCAGGAGGATATCGGCCAGCTCCAGGTCGCGACCGAGGCGCGCCAGGACGTCTCCTTCCCGGCCATGAGGGAGTTGCAGGCGCAGGTGGCGGATGTGTTCAGCCGCTCGCCTTTCGTCGCCCATGTCGCTTCTACGGTCGGCGGCAGCAACGGCAGCGCCGGCGCCCTCAATGCCGGCCGTCTCTTCGTCGAGCTCAAGCCGCAAAATGAGCGGCCTCCGCTGCAGACGGTGCTTGCCGGCCTGCGCCGCGATCTCGCGCCGATTGCCGGCATCACCGCCTATATGACGCCGGTCCAGAACCTCAACATCGGCGCGCGCGCCTCAAAGAGCCAGTACCAGCTCGTCGTGCAGGGGCTCGACCAGGGCCTGATGAACGAGTGGTCGGTGAAGCTCGCCGATGCGATGGGGCGTGATCCTTCGACTTTCATCGACGTCACCACCGATCTGCAGAACAGTGCCGCGGAAGCGACGCTGGTGATCGACCGCGACAAGGCCAACCAGCTCAAGATCGGCTCCGACATCCTGCGCTCAACGCTCTATTCAGGCTTCGGCGTGCGTCAGGTTTCGACCATCTACACCACCGGCGACAGCTATCAGGTCATCGTCGAGTTCGATCCCAAGGGCGGCTGGTCGGCCGACAAGCTCGACCAGATCCGCATCCGCGCCAGCAATGGCAATCTGGTGCCGCTCAGCGCCTTCGCGCGCGTCGAGCGCACGACGGGCCTGCTCACCGTCAACCAACTCGGCCAGCTTCCGGCCGTGACGATCTCCTACAACCTGCCGGCAGGCGTCGCGCTCGGCGACAGCGTCACCAAGATCGAGGCGCTGAAGACCGAGATCAACCTGCCGAAATCGCTCTCGACGACATTGGCCGGCACGGCCAAGACCTTCCAGGATTCGCTCGCCAATCAGGGCCTGCTGATCGCGGGCGCGATCCTGACGATCTATATCGTGCTCGGCATCCTCTATGAGAGCTTCATCCACCCGCTGACGATCCTGACCGGGCTACCCTCGGCCGCGATCGGCGCGCTGGGCGCGCTCCGGCTCTTCGGGCTCGATCTCTCGGTCATCGCCATCATCGGCCTTCTGATGCTGATCGGCATCGTCAAGAAGAACGCGATCATGATGATCGACGTCGCGCTCGTGCTGAAGCGCGAGGGCAAGACGCCGCAGGAATCGATCCACCAGGCCTGCGTGATGCGGTTCCGGCCGATCCTGATGACGACGCTCGCGGCACTGATGGGCACGCTGCCGATCGCGCTCGGCGCCGGCGCCAGCGCCGAATTGCGCCAGCCGCTCGGCATCGCCGTGGTCGGCGGGTTGATGATCTCGCAGGTGCTGACGCTGTTCATCACCCCGGTGCTGTTTCTCTACATGGAGCGGCTCTCGAACGGGCTCGACTGGCTGTTCTCGCGGAAGAAGAAGCTGGGAGAGGCCGCAGCGCACGCCCATCCGGCTCCGGCGGAGTGAGATCCGACGGGGAGGGGCGTAAGCCGGACGCTGGCCGAGGATCCGATGGGCCGGGATCCTGGCTGGCGGAATAAGGTGGTTTCGATATTGCCGTCGGCGAGAGCAGGATGCGGAAAAGTGGGTACCGGTTTTTCGCAATCGATCCTGCTCTCACTTTGAGATGAGAGACGGATTCAGATTTCAGCTGGGCTCATTTCGTGAGCCCAGCTGAAATCATCCGGCTCTTGTATCGAGACCGCCTGGAATGGCGCGGGAGCGGAGATGCGGCTGCCTGGTGTTGGTTTGGCGATTGGGCTGCTCATCTGCTCGGCGGCTGTGTCTCATGCCGATGACGCCTGGGATGCCTATCAGCGCGACGACTATGCGACCGCGCTGAGATTATGGCGCGCCCAGTCCGACAAGGGCGACAATGCCGCCCCGGCCCATATCGGCGATCTCTATCTGCAAGGATCTGGGGTTACGCCAAACCGAGCCGAGGCGTTCAAATGGTATCGCCTGTCCGCGGAGCGCGGATATGCCCGGGCCCAATCCTATATTGGCGATATGTATCGAAGCGGAAACGGTACCCGCCAGGACAAGGCCCAGGCGCTTCTCTGGTACCGCAAGGCGGCGGAGCAGGGCTTCCCGACCGCAATGAACGCGCTCGGCGACATGTACAATGTCGGAGAGGGCGTCGCCAAGGATGAGGCCGAGGCGCAGCGTTGGTACCAGAAGTTCAACGACGCGAATTGACGATGAGGTCACGGCCTTAGCCCGTGGAAACTGCAGCCCCATCCTGAACTCCTGGAGCATCCTTCGAGACGCCGCTTCGCGGATCCTCAGGATGCGCACGCGTCTTCGACGCGATCGATCACTCCGGCTTGAGCGCGAGAGACCGGAAAATCGTATTCAGCTGCGGGCTCATCGGTAGATCGATGCTGTCACCGCCTGGAAGCCGTTGCAGGAACCAACGTTTGTAGAGGCGGTCGAGATCGCCATCCTCCGCCAACTGGTGAAAGGCTTCGGCAACGACTTTGGCCAGCGGCGCATCGCCCTTGCGGAACATGATGCCATAAGGGTCGTAAGACAGGAAGTCGCCCAGCACAGTGAAAGCGTTCTTCGCCTTGTTCTGGGCAATCAGGCCATAAAGCAGCACATCATCGAGGGCGAACGCCTCTGCCTTGCCGCCGACGATCTCGGCGAATGATTGGCCGTGCTCCGGCGCGACGAGCAGTTTTATGTCGAGTTTGAACTTTTCGGACAGGTCGTGCATCGCCTTTTCGTTGGTGGTTCCAGCCGTCACCACCACGGTCTTGTCCTTCAGATCGCGGAACGAGCGCACCGGCGAATTGACCTTCACCATCAGCTTGGTGCCGGAGACGAACATGGTGGGCGAGAAGCTCACCACCTTTTGCCGCTCGATATTGCTTGTCGTCGATCCGCATTCGAGGTCGATTTTGCCTGTGACGACAGCCTCGATCCGGGTCTCGGACGTCACGGGCACAAATTTCAGGCTGAGATCGCGATCGACCTCACGACCGATCGCTTCCACCAGCGCCCGGCATATCTCGATGGAGTAGCCCACCGGCTCCTTGCCAGCCGACAGATAGGAAAACGGAATCGAGCTCTCGCGGTAGCCGATCGTCACAAAACCTGAATCGCGCGCCGATTTGAGAACACCCGTCAGGGCCGTCGCCGGATCACTCTGGGCCAGGACCTGGCCCGGTGCGAGCGCAAGCCAAACCAATGCGAGAGCCGCGAGAGATCTCGTGATCATGGCAATCGCAGCGGCCCAAATCTCGGCAGCCCATGCGGAAACGTGATCACGGGGTCTCACGCGGGCACCGCAGCGGGTAGCGCCGCGTCGAGCGAGTGGGCAAATGCCTCGGCCTCGTTCTCCGGCAGCAACTCTCCTTCCCATTTGGCGACGACCGCGGTCGCGATCGAATTTCCGACCGCGTTGGTCGCTGAACGACCCATATCGAGGAAGGTATCGACGCCAAGGATCAGCAACAATCCGGCTTCGGGGATGTTGAACTGATTGAGCGTCGCTGCGATCACCACGAGTGATGCGCGCGGCACCCCGGCCATGCCCTTCGAGGTCATCATCAAGATCAGCAACATCGTGATCTGCGTGCCCAATGTCAGCGGGATATTGTAGGCCTGCGCGATGAACAGGGTAGCAAAGGTGCAGTACATCATCGAGCCGTCGAGATTGAACGAGTATCCCATCGGCATGACAAAGCTCGAGATCTTCCGTTTCACGCCGAAACGGTCGAGGGCGTCGAGGATCTTGGGATAGGCAGCCTCGGAGCTGGCTGTCGCAAAGGACAGCATGAAGGCTTCCTTGATCAATACCAGCAGCTTGAGCACTCTTGGGCCAAGGAACATGTAACCAGCCAGGACCAATAGACCCCACAGGATAAACAGTCCCAGATAGAAATCACCCATGAACACCGCAAACTTCAGCAGGATCTCGAGGCCGTTGACGGCAACCGTCGCGGCCATGGCAGCGAATACAGCAAGCGGTGCCAGCTTCATCACGTAGCCCGTGATCTTGAGCATGACATGCGCAAGCTGGTCGATGCCCTCGACGATCAGCTTGCCCTTCTCACCCAGAGCGGCAAGCGCGACGCCAAAGAACATCGAGAACACAACGATTTGCAGGATCTCGTTGTTCGCCATCGCCTCCGCGAACGACTTCGGCACGAGGTGCGCCACGAAATCCTTCAAGGTAAACTTCGAAGTGGCGAGATTGGCCGATGCGCCAATGTCCGGCAGCGGCAGACCCAGGTTATGTCCGGGCTGCAGCAGATTGGCCAGAATAAGGCCCAGCACCAGGGAAACCAGCGATGCCGTGACGAACCAGCCCAGCGCCTTGCCGAACACCCGTCCGACAGATGCCGCGTCGCCCATATGCGCGATGCCGACGACCAAGGTCGAAAACACCAGTGGTGCGATCAGCATCTTGATCAGTCGCAGGAATATGTCCGACATGATCGAGATATAGCCAGCGATATCCGATGCGCTCTTCCTGTCGGGGAAATTAGAGAAGATCATATACCCAACAATAATGCCCAGCACCATCGCGATAATGATGTAAGCCGCAGGGGGTAATTTCTTTGTCATGTCGCGGCTCCTCGGCGGGAAGCTGAAGGTTTTAACAATTGGCGCGGGTGATTACTCTTAGAAACAAATCTTAATATCTGACGCTGGCTAAGCATGCGGGCTGTGTCCAGCTTCGTCAAGCGCCATCAAGACGCTCAATCCGTCCCTCGTCAGAGTCTAAATGGCCTCTGGCGGGCAGCAGCCAGCCCTTGTAGTGCGTCAGCAGGCCGATGAAGGGCAGCGTCAGCTTCACGTCGAAGTGGAAGCGCCCCTCAGCGTCGGCATATTCCCGCGCTTCCGATTTCGGCTGCAGGAATGAGGGCAGGGGCAGGCCCAGGCAACGCATCGTCGCGACCGGAAGCTCGATCCCGCCGCCGCGCGCGGCAAGGCCTAGCCTGAAGGAGAGAGGCCCGAACGTTTCCCAAAGTTCGCCCTTGGCATCCGTCGAGAGCCGCGATGAGAACCGCGCCCCGCCGAAGTTTCGCGTCCAGATCTCGGCAGGGCCGGAGGGGGAGGCGATGCGCTCGATGGAGAAGGTAAGCGGGATGTCGCGGCCGGCCGGTGGCTGGCCGACGACCTTGCGCAGCAGCCGGGCGATGAAGCCGCTGCCGGTCTCGATCTCGGAACGGCCACGCCAGACCGCCGGGCCGTTCCGGCCATGTAAGGCCTGGAGCGGCGCGGCCAGCGCCGCAAAGGTGGCCTTGCCGAGAGCGGCTTCGAAGACCGCCTCGTCATGGCTTGTCGTCTCGCTATGCGTGCTGATCGCGTAGGGCGTCATTTCGGCCTCGATGGCGGCGAGCGTCAATGCACCGGCTGCCGGCCGCGCTCCGGGCGCGATCTGCCCTGCGAGCAAGGCGCGCAATGCGGCTGCAGTCGGCAGCGTCGGGACTTGCGGCCCTTGGCCTTGTTCGGCCAGCAGGGACCAGCGCGCCGTCCGCAATTGGCCGTTCGCATCGAGCCCCGTCGCCTCGACCAGCATGCCGCCACGATCGGAGGTCGGTAGCCGCGTCAGCTTGCGCCCGGCCAGCAAGGCGGGGATCAATGGCTTCAGTTCTCCGAGCCAGCCGACCCGGCGCAATCGTGCCAGCATGCCGATGCCGAACTGCTCGATCGGCGATTCGAGGCCGGCCTGGAAGGCGATGCGCGAGCGCACATCGAGCCTCAGGCCCAGCCATTGCGCATCGACCGTCTCGACGGCTGCGACCCGGCGCGAACCGAGCCTAGGCATCGTCACCCGCCGCCCGTCGACCCAGCCATACGTCTCCTGAAGTTCGCCTTCGCGCCAGATCGGGATCGACCTGCCGGCATAGCTCAGGATCGCGGCGATGACCGCCTCGCCGACCTCGCTGCGCCCGCCGGGCGTGATCGTGATGTCGAGCGTGTCGATGCGCCGCCAGCCTTCGGTCAGCGCCGTCACGGCAGCGCAGGACAAGGCCGGCGTCGAGCTCGCGCCGGCGAGCGCGACGAGCCCGCGCTCGTGGGCGAGGCTGTCCAGCGCCGGGCCGAAACCGAGGATGTAGTCGCGCGCATCGGCGAGATCGACGACATGGGCGCCGGCGGTTAGCGCAGCGCGCGGAACATCATAACTCGCTCCCTGGAACGGCCCGGAAGCATCGATGACGAGCCAGGGCGAGAGTTTAGCCAAAGCGGCGTCGAGATCGCGCCGATGGTCGAGGCCGATGCCTTGGACCGTCGTTGTCGCGACAGTCGCGATGCTGTCGGCGAGCACACGCGCCTTGGCCTCGTTGCGCGAGGTGATGGTGAGGTCGAGCCCATCCATGCCGGCGAGATGCCGGGCGAGCCTTTGCCCGAAGACGCCGGTTCCGCCGATCAGGAGCACGCGCTTGGTCGTCATGATGCCTCGGGCAGGCTGAAGCGGTGGCGTTGGGCCGGATCGGGCATCTCACAGGAGGCTTTCCGGCCGAACAGGCGGTAGCGGTTGCGCGCGACGCGGTCATAAAGCCAGTCGCGCAGGGCGCGTGGCAGAATCCGCCCAGCAAGGAGCAGCCGCGCCGGCCCGTCGAGATGCCTGATCAAAGCGAGCACGCCGTCGGATTTCGGCAAGGCGATGCCGTTCTCGACGAACAGGAAGCTTTCGGGATCGTCCGCGTCGATGCCATGCGCGCGCGCCAGTTCACGCCCTTCCCGCGACTGGATCGCGACGAAGCGCATCGCGTCGTTGCGCTCGTGCTTCAGCGTATAGCGCACGCCGCCCGAGCAGAGCACGCAGACGCCGTCATAGAGCCAGATCGGCGGGGTGTTTCCGGGAGGCCTGCTCATCAATGCTGGTCCCGGTAATGGCCGGTCTGATCAAGCAATTCGCCAAAGAGCGGGTGGGCAAGATGCAGCGTGAAGGCGAAGGCGCCGGGGCCGGTCTCGGCATGGCTGACGGTCAGCGCGCCGGGCGAGAGCCAGGCAGGCAAGGGCAGTCGGAAGCGGCCAAGCTGGAGGTTGTAGCCGGCGCTGCGGAACAGCAGCGTCCCGCCTTCGACATGGAGAGTCAGCGCCATCGCGATGCCGAAGCCGATATACTCCTCCAGCCCGGTCGGGCCGGAGAAGCGCTTGGCGGAATGGATGACCTGCGGAAAGCCGGCCTGCTTGGCGTAGAGCCGGGTCCAGACCTGGCCGCCGGTCCTGGCATCCTCGGTTACGGTGACAACGCTGGCGACGTCCGTATCCAAGCAGATCGGCAAGGGCGCGCCGATCAGGCGCAGCACTTGGGACAGGATGCGCCCGGCCCGGTTCATGCGCAGCTCGGTGATGCGCCCGACATAGGTCGCAGCCGCATTGCCGCTCAAGCGCTTGGAGAAGCGGTGCTGGACGTCGGCTGGAAGTTCGCTCCATGACCGGGTGCCCAGCAGGGCGCGGAAGCGCAGATCGGTGAGGGCGGGCGTCGTGGCAGGCCCGGCGGGCTCTTCCATCTGCCTATGTGCTTGAGCCGACATCGTGGCTTGCTCCAGCTCCTTGTTGCAACGCGTTGTCTTCACGCGAACCGGTGACCGCTTCGCTCGAAAACGCTCCAGGGCTGCTCGTTTCAGCTCTTTCCCCCGGGGAGGAAGGAGGCGATCTTCGATCCCAGCCGGATCAGCATGTCGCGCTTGCCCTGCGGGATCGACAGCATCTGGCCGTACCAGCGGTCGAGCGCAGCGGTGAACTCCAGCATGTCGTGCAGGCGCTGGCGCGCGACCGGAGTGACCTTCGGGTCGTGTTCCGCCTTCTCGACGCAATTGCGTAGCGCCGTCAGCGCCGGGTCGATCTCGCGCTGCTTGCGGCCAGCCGCGATGCGCGCCGCGATCTCCCAGACATTGGTCTCGGCCTCGAAATGGTCGCGCCGGTCCTGCCGCATCGGCACGCGCCGGATCAGGTTCCAGCCGAGTAATTCCTTGATCGAGTTGGAGACGTTGGAACGGGCCATGTCGAGGCTCTCGGCGATGTCCTCGGCGGTGAGCGGCCGCTCGGCCAGATAGAGGAAGGCATGGATCTGGCTGATCGAGCGGTTGACGCCCCATTGTCCGCCGAGATCGCCCCATTGCAGGATGAAGGCCTCGAGCGGTTCAGGGAGTTCTTCTCTCGTGTCTGTAATTTCTGTCATAACAGAAATATAAAGCAAGGTGCTGGCCGGCGCAAGCCTCGTTCTAAGTGCTGTTTATTCTCGGAAACGCCGCGTCATCCCGGATCGGCGCCGCTACGCGGCTTGTCCGGGATGACGGCGTGGTTCAACGCCAAGACAGCATGCTTAGCTCTCTGTTCTGACGTATTTTCTTGATGCGAAGATCGGTGCCCACTTTTCCGCGCAGGGCTCCAGCGCCTATTCGGCGGCAGGCTTCTGATAGGGCGCCTTGACGCCCTGCTCGGCGAAGGTCGAGCGGTTGGCGCCCTGGCGCTTCCTAATCTCGGCGCGGGCGATGGTGCGCAGATGCACCTCGTCGGGGCCGTCGATGAAGCGCAGCGCCCGGCCCCAAGAATAGATGAAGGCGAGCGGCGTGTCGTTGGAGAGCCCGCCGGCGCCGAAGACCTGCATGGCGCGGTCGGCGATCCGAGTCTGGAGCCGGGTCGCGGCGACCTTGATGGCCGAAACCTCGACACGCGCGGCCTTGTTGCCATGGCTGTCCATCATCCAGGCTGCACGCAGGCAGAGCAGCCGGGCCTGGTCGATCTCCATGCGCCCTTCCGCGATCCAGTCCTGCACATTGGCATAGTCGGCGAGCTGGCGGCTGAAGGCTTTTCGCTGCAGCGCGCGCTCGATCATCAGCTCGAGCGCGACCTCGCACTGGCCGATCGAGCGCATGCAATGGTGGATGCGCCCCGGGCCTAGCCGCGCCTGCGCCAGCGCGAAGCCCGCGCCTTCCTCGCCCAGGATATTGGCGGCGGGCACGCGGACTTGGGTAAAATCGGTCTCGGTATGTCCTTCCGGAGAGAAATGGTTCAGCAGCGGCAGGTTGCGCATCACGGTGAGGCCGGGCGCATCCATCGGCACGATCACCATCGAGTGGCGCTTATGTGGATCGGCCTCGGGGCGCGTATCCGAGAGCCCCATCACGATGCAGAATTTGACGTTGGGATGCAGCGCCCCGGTCGTCCACCATTTCCGGCCGGTGATGACATAGTCGTCGCCGTCGCGGATGATCGTGGTCTGCAAATTGGTCGGGTCCGATGAGGCGACGCCGGGCTCGGTGATGCCGACGCAGGAGCGGATCTCGCCATTCATCAGTGGCACGAGCCAGCGCTGTCGCTGCTCCGCCGTTGCGAACATGTGCAGGATTTCCATGTTCCCGGTGTCGGGTGCGTTGCAGTTGAACACCTCCGAGGACCAGTAGATCCGCCCCATGATCTCGGCGAGCGGCGCATATTCGAGATTGCTCAGCCTTGTGCCGGGCTCATCCGGCTTTAAGGCGGGCAGGAACAGGTTCCACAGGCCGGCGGCCTTCGCCTTGGCCTTCAAGCCGTCGATCAGCGCGATGGGATAGCGCCCGGCCTCAACCTCATGCTTCCAGGCGGCATCGGCCGGCTGGACATGGGCATCCATGAAATCCTGGAGCTTTGCCCGCAGGGCCTCGACCTTGTCGGAATAGGCGAAATCCATGGTGCTTCCTCGTTTGCCTGTACTTGCTCGACCGAAAGAAGGCGAGGCGCGGGGACCCTCTTCAACCCAAGTCGGATGTTTCCGACTTGGGCCACTCTAGCTGCCAATTTCGGGCAAGCCCGAGATTGGTGGGAGAGGGCAGGGTGAGGCGTCGGCCATTGGACGCTTAGGCCGTGCCCTGACGGCTGCTCCCTCGTCATTGCGAGCGTAGCGAAGCAATCCAGAGGACGTAGAGCGAGCCCTCCTGGATTGCTTCGCTACGCTCGCAATGACGGCAAGGTCGTCATGCAACTGGTCGAACGGCCTACACCTCACCCCTGCCCCTCTCCTTACAGGAGAGGGGTTCCCCGCGCTTTCTCCTGTACTGTCTCACTGTTCTTGTCGTTGATCACGGCGTCGGCCCGCAGTGCGAAACTCTCCGCCATCGCGCCGACTGCGACCGCATTCTCCGCCGCCGCATTGCCCGATTTCGCGCGCGCCGCGATGCCGTCGAGAATGACGGCGAAACGGAACAGCGAGAAGGCGAGGTGGAAGCGCCCGGGCCCGCTGGCGCGCCCTGCGGCGGCGCAATAGCGCTCAAGATATTCGGCCTGCGTCGGGATGCCGAGCGCCGCGCGATCGAGCCCGACGATGCCGGCATACATCGCCGGCGTCGAATGCCAGGGCAGGCAAGAGAAAGCGACGTCCGAGAGCGGGTGCCCGAGCGTCGCGAGTTCCCAGTCCAGCACGGCGACGATGCTCGGCCGGTCGGGCGCGAACATCAGATTGCCGAGCCGGAAATCGCCATGGACGATCGTCGTCTCCGCACTCTCGTCGAGATGCTCGCTCAGCCATTCGATGGCGCGGTCGATCGCCGGGATGCTGCGCGTCTTGGTCTCGCGCCATTGTCCGCCCCAGCGCCTGAGCTGGCGGGCATAATAGTTCCCGGGCTTGCCGAAATCGGTGAGCCCGGCCGCCTGCCAATCGAAAGCATGCAGTGCGGCCAGCGTCTCGGCCATGGCGAAATACATGGCGCGGCGATCATCGGTGGAAACGCCGGGCAGCGCGGTGTCGTGGAAGACGCGGCCCTCCAGCCGCTCCATCAGATAGAAGGGCGTGCCGACGACATCATCCTGCTCATGCAGCAGCAGCACCGGCGGCACGGGCACGGCTGAGCCCGCCAGCGCCTTGAGGATGCGGTATTCGCGGTCGACCGCATGCGCCGAAGGCAGCAATGGCCCCGGCGGCTTCTTGCGCAGCACCAGCCGCGTGCCGGCCTCCGGATAGGACAGGAAGAATGTCGGGTTCGATTGGCCGCCGCTGATCCGCTCCAGGTTCATCTGCCCGCCGACGCGGCCGGGCAGGGCGGAGCGCAGGAAGGCGTCAAGCCGGGCGGGGTCGAATTCCAGGGTGGCGGAGGTTGGGCCGGTCGTCATGGCCGGCATCATCGTGAGGCCGGAGGGGGAGGTCAACGCGACGATCGGCGCAAGCCGGATTTCAGCGTCCGGCGCCGCCGATCTCTGCCGCCATCTTCTCGGCGATCATCACCGTGCTCAGATGCGTATTGGCGCGCACCACCTCCGGCATGATCGAGGCGTCGATCACCCGCAGGCCCGTGCAGCCGATCACGCGGCAATGCGGGTCGACGACACTGCGGGAATCGCCTGCCGCGCCCATCCGGCAGGTGCCGCTGGCGTGCTGCGCGTCCGAGCATTCCTCGAACAGCCAGGCGTCGAGCTCTGCCGCATCGAACGGCTCATCGATCGAGCGTCCAGACAGCCCGTATTCGACGCGTGAGGCGATGGCCTTCACCGCCTCCGTCGCGGCCAGCGCTTCGGCTCGGCGCATGCCGTCGCGCATGCGGATCAGGTCGCGTTCGTCGGACAGCATGCGCTCATCCACTTGCGGGTCGATGCCCGGATCCGCCGTGGTGATGCGGACGCGGCCCTGGCTGAAGGCCTGGTAGACGGAGACGGCGAGCCGCCCGAGCGTGAGGTCGCCGCCGCCGAAGGAGGCGAGGTTGCCGGCGATCACGATCATGTCGTTGTCGCCCGCGCCGCCGAGGCCAGAGCCGTAGCGCAGGCAGCAATTGGTGTGGCGGTGCATCGGCGTGTCGACCATCGCGGTCTCCCTGAGGCGCAGGAACAGCGGCATGATCGGGTGGTCGAGCAGGTTCTCGCCGACAGGCAGATCGGCGATGACGGGGATGCCGAGCGAAGCCGATAGCGTGGCCGGGCCGATGCCTGAGCGCTGCAGGATGGCGGGCGAATGGATCGCCCCCGCACAGAGAATGACCTCGCGGGTGGCGCGCGGCGAGAGGCTCTCGCCGTTGATGCGCACCTCGACACCGCCGATATGCGGCCGGTTGCCCTCGACCTTGAGCCGGGAGACCAGGGCATTGCCGATGATGGTCAGGTTGGCGCGCCCGCGCGCCGGCTCCAGATAGCCGTCATTGGTCGAGACGCGGATGCCATTGCTGCTGTTGATCGCGTAGGGCGAGGCGCCCGTGCCTTCCGGCGCGTTGTGGTCCTCGCACCAGCCATAGCCGAGAGCCAGCGAAGCGTCCTTCAGCGCGCGGTCGACCCGCCCCCATTGCGCCTCGGGCGCGCGATAGACCGGGATTGGCCCGCTATCGCCATGCCAGGGCGCAGCGCCGAAATTCACATCGGTTTCGAGCCGGTTGAAAGAGGGCAGGACATCGGCCCAGCCCCAACCGGTGCAGCCTTGCGCCGCCCAGCGCTCGAAATCATCCGGCACGCCGCGAATGGCGATCTGCCCGTTGATGGTCGATGAGCCGCCGACAGCCCGCCCGCGCCAGAGCAGCTTGGGCTCCTGCCGCTCGGTCCGCCGTGCCATCAGCTGTGGCCAGCGATAATCGTCGTCGGCGATTGCACGCATCGGATTGGGGATGCGGATATGCTGCGGCGTCTCCGCCGTGCGGAAATCGCGCCCCGCTTCGAGCAGCAGCACGCGGACCGCCGGATTCTCGCTCAACCGCGCGGCCAGCACCGCGCCGGCCGAGCCCGCACCGATGATGATGTAGTCGTAGTCGCTCTCGATCATGGGGGGCTTGAAACCTATGCTCAGGACGTCTTCGCCGTGCAGGGCGAGAATCGCCCTGGTCGATCCGACAGAGACCGCCCGCGATGCCAATGAAGCCTGGAGAGAACAGCACGTAAAGGTCTGGAGATGACGTCGGGATCCAATGAGAATGAGACATTGCTGGGCGGAGCCAAGCGCTGGGCGAGAAGCATCAAGCGGGACGTTGTCGCGCTCTGGATCGCGGCACGCGACCCTCGCGTCCCCTGGTATGCGAAGGCGCTCTGCGCAACCGTCGCCGCCTACGCGCTATCGCCCATCGACCTCGTCCCCGACTTCATTCCGGTTATCGGTTATCTGGACGATCTGATTCTGGTGCCACTCGGCATCCTGCTTGCCGTGCGCCTGGTTCCGGCCGACCTCATGGCCGAGTTTAGAGCTGCGGCGGACGCGCGTGCCGAGCGGCCCGCCAGTCGCATGGCGGCCGCTGTCATCGTCGCGCTTTGGGTAGGGTGTGCCGCCTTGGCGCTGTGGGCATTGTGGCCGGCCGGCCGAGCCGGAGCGTTTTAGTACAGCTTGGGAGGATAGCCTCAGGCTGCACGCAGGTTCGACAGGAAATGCGTGACGAGGTCGCTGATCATCCCGGCCGAGGCCTCGACCTGGACGGCGGCGCTGTCGAGCTCGATCGACATCTTGGTGACGTCGCCGATCGACATCCGCGCGGCCTGGGCCGAGAGCAGGCCTTCCTGCGTCCGGGTGGCGGCTTCCTGCGTGTTGACGGCCATCTCGTTCGTGGCGGCCGATTGCTGCTGGACCGTCTGGGCGATCGAGGCAGACGATTCCTCCAGCCGAGCGATGGTCAGGCTGATCGAGTTCACATGGGTGACGCAGGATTCGGTCGCCGACTGCACCTGCGCGATCTGCGTCGAAATCTCGGCGGTGGCGCTGGCGGTTTGGTGCGCCAGCGATTTGACCTCGCCGGCGACGACCGCGAAACCCTTGCCGGCCTCGCCGGCGCGCGCCGCCTCGATGGTGGCGTTCAAGGCAAGCAGATTGGTCTTGGTCGCGATCTGCTGGATCAGGGTCACGATCGAGCCGATGCGGCTGGCAGCCTCCGCCAGTACGGCGATCGACGAGGTGACCTCGCGCGTATCGGCGACGGCCTGGCCGGTGATCGAGAAGCTTTGCTGCGCCTCGCTGCTGACATGGTCGAGCGCCTGCACCAGATCATTCGTCGCCGTCACCGTGCTGGTGATGCGCTGGGTGCAGTCGCGCGCGGCATCCTCCGCAAGCGTGGCTTCCCGGTCCGCCTGGCCGCTGCGGTAATGGCTGGTCGCGGCGTAGTTTCTCAAGGTGGTCGCGGCCGTCTTCAGGCTCTCCGAGAGCTGGACGATGTTGTTCTGGAAGGACGAGGCGGCCAGATGGAGTTGGTTCTCGCGCTGCGTCAGGTTGATGCGGCTCGCCCGCTGATGGCAGGAGGTCGCGGCGATGGCGTCACAGAGGATCAGCCGGGTCAGGGCTGCGCATTCCTCGATCGCCTTGCGGCTGCCGAAGCGCCGGCGGCGGCCGATTTCCTTGAAAAGCGGATCGATCAGGCGCAGCGTCGTGCCGAGCCGCGTGCGGATGCCCAGGGCGTCGCCGAACTCGGTCAGGGCCGCCTTGTTCAGGGACGCGACGTAGTCCTCGCCGAACTCGCCGCCGAACAAGGTCTGGAGATGCTGTTCCTCGGCCTGGACGACCGCCTGCCGGTGCTGGGCGACATGGGGCTTCATGTCGGCGACAGAGCGTTCGAGATGGTCGCAATAGGCGTGGCAGGCAGCGCCGGCCTTGGCGGTGAGCGCCGGCAGCAGGGAGCGGGCGATGGCGCGGGCCTGGTCGTCGACGCCGGATGCAAGCAGGAGACGCTCGACAGCAGTGCCGGTGATGGCGACAGGCTTCACTCCCGATGAATCGGTCTTCGGATTGCGGTCCAAGGAATGCTGCAGCCTGAACGTTTGCCCCCTTAAGACAATCCCATCAAAATCTTAATGAATCTCGGAGCTTGCCTGCACGTATTTTAAGCTGCGTCGTGCCTATGAATGAACCTGGAGCCCCCAGCGGAAATCCTAGGGCCGCGGCGCTTCGATCCCCGGAATGCCGCTGATCTGCTGGGCGAGGAAATCGACCAGTAGCCGGACCCGGGCAATGCCTGAGCGCTCGGGCACGATCAGCAGGCTCAGCGGCACGAAAGGCAGCGCGTAGTCGGGCAGGATCGCCTCGAGCCGTCCGTCCGCCAGGAGATCGCCGACCAGCCATTGATGGGTCGGGCCGATGCCGCGCCCGGCTGCCAGAGCCTCGCGCGCGGCAAGCCCATGGTCGACCCGGAAGCGCCCATTGAGGGGCACGACATGGCGCGCGCCGTCCGGCCCTTGCAGGGTCAGCGTGTCGCTGCCCGCCACATTCGACATCCGGATGCCTTCATGGCCGGAGAGATCCTGCGGGATCGTCGGCCTCCCGCGCGCGGCCAAATAATCCGGCGCCGCCACCAGCAGGCGGCGGCACTGGCCGAGAGCCCTGAGCTTCATGGAGCTGTCGCTGAGCGGACCCAGGCGCAGCGCGATGTCGACGCCTTCCCGGACAAGGTCGACGCGTTCGTCGGTGAGGCTGAGATCGACCCCGATCTCGGGATAACGATCCTGAAAGGCGAAGATCAACCGGCTGGTGTGCAAGACCCCGAAAGCGGCGGTGCAGGAGATCCGGATCGTGCCGGCTGGTGCGCCGCGCGTGCCGCGTGCCTCGTCGCCGGCCTGCTCGACCAGGCGCAGGATCTGGACGCAGTCGGCATAGTAGCGGCCGCCTTCGTCGGTCATCGTGACGCGCCGGGTGGTCCTGCTGAGAAGCGGCACGCCGACGGCGTCCTCGAGCTCGCGCAGATGCCGGGTGATCGTCGACTGCCCGACCCCGAGCTCGCGCGCGACCGCCGACAGGCTGCCGCGCTCGGCGACGCGGACGAAGCTGCGCATGCGTTCGAGCGTGACGTCAGATCTATCCATTATATGGCACAATCTTATGCATTGCCGACATCTAACGGATCGTATGGGCTCTGGCTACTTGAATACCAATCAACCCATCACCGGATCGTCGACCCATGAAAATCCTGCTTGTCTCCGCTCATCCCGAGCCACGTTCGCTCAACGGCGTGCTGCGCGACGTCGCCATCAAGGAGCTCGAGGCCCAGGGCCATGAGGTGCGGGTGTCGGATCTCTATGCCGATGGCTGGAAATCCGAGATCGACCGCGCCGATTTCCCCGCCCTGGCGCCCGACGCGCGGCTCAAGCCGGCGGCCGCCTCCGGAGAGGCTTTCGCCGACGATTCTCTCACCGCCGACGTCAAGGCCGAGCAGGAGAAGCTGCTCTGGGCCGACACGCTGATCCTGCAGTTCCCGCTCTGGTGGTTCACCATGCCGGCGATCCTGAAGGGCTGGGTCGACCGGGTCTATGCCTATGGCTTCGCCTATGGCGTCGGCGAGCACAGCGACACGCGCTGGGGCGACCGCTATGGCGAGGGCACCCTCGCGGGAAAGCGCGCCATGCTGCTGGTGACCGCCGGCGGCTGGGAGGAGCATTATTCGGATCGCGGCATCAACGGCCCGATCGACGACCTGCTGTTCCCGATCAATCACGGCATCCTGTACTACCCGGGCTATGACGTGCTGCCGCCCTTCGTGGCCTACAGGGTCGATCGTCTCGACGAGGCTGGGGTCGCGGCAGTGGCCGAGCGCCTGCGCGAGCGGATGCGCACGCTTGGCTCCATCCCGCCGATCCCGTTTCGGCGGCAGAACGGCGGCGATTACCTGATCCCGAGCATGCGGCTGCGCCCTGAGCTGGGTGAGCCGGATGCAAACGGCTTCGCGCTGCATCAGAACGACGCAGACGCAGCCGGTTAGAACCAGCTCGCCCCGGCGCCGTAAAGGCCCTAGCGCCTTACGCGGCGTCGAGCCCGTAGAGCGAGTGCAGCGTGCGCACCGCAAGCTCGGTATAGGCGGCGTCGATCAGCACCGAGAACTTGATCTCGGATGTCGTGATCGCGCGGATGTTGATGCCCTTCTCGGCCAGCGCCCGGAAGGCGCGCGCGGCGACGCCGGCATGGCTGCGCATGCCCACGCCGATCGCCGAGATCTTCACCACATCGGTCGCGCCCTGCAGCGACTGATAGGCGATCTGGTCGTGCCGGCTCTCCAGCAGCGTGCGCGCCCGCTCGAAATCGGCGGTCGGCACGGTGAAGGTGATGTCGGTCGTCGCCTGGTCGTCGGAGACGACCTGGATGATCATGTCGACATTGATGTTGGCATCGGCGAGCGGGCCGAAGATCGCCGCCGCCACGCCGGGCTTGTCGGCGACGCGCCGGAGCGTGATCTGGGCTTCGTCGCGCGAAAACGCGATGCCGGTGACGATCTGCTGTTCCACGATGTCGTCCTCGTCGCAGATAAGAGTACCAGATTTCGGATTGTCGGGGTCGTCGAAGGAGGAGCGCACATAGGTCGGCACGCGCTGGACCATGGCGATCTCGACCGAGCGGACCTGCAGCACCTTGGAGCCGAGCGAGGCCATCTCCAGCATCTCCTCGAAGGAGACCTTGTCCATGCGCCGGGCCTTGGGCACGACGCGCGGGTCGGTAGTGTAGACGCCGTCGACATCGGTGTAGATGTCGCAGCGATCGGCCTTCAACCCGGCTGCGAGCGCGACCGCGCTGGTGTCCGAGCCGCCGCGCCCGAGCGTGACGATACGGTTGCTCTGGGCGTGCACGCCCTGGAAGCCGGAGCAGACGGCGATCTCGCGATTGCGGTCGAAGCCAGCGACGATGCCGGCGGGCTCGACTGCCTCGATGCGCGAGGAGCCATGCGCATCCGAGCCGTAGATCGGGATCTGCCAGCCCTGCCAGGAGCGCGCGGGCAGGCCGAGCTGCTGCAGCACGATCGCCATCAGGCCCGAGGTCACCTGCTCGCCCGAGGCGACGACGACATCGTATTCGGCCTGGTCATGGAGCGCCGAGGCTTCTTTGCACCAGCCGACCAATTCATTGGTCTTGCCGGACATCGCCGAGACCACGACCGCGACCTCATGGCCGGCGTCGAACTCGCGTTTCACATGGCGTGCGGCGTTCTTGATGCGCTCGACAGTGGCGACGGAGGTTCCGCCGAATTTCATCACCAGACGGGCCATGGCGGTCCAGAGGCTCTCAGATCAACAGTCCCGAACGAGCCGGGACGAAAGGTCACCCTCGCGCCCTACGCGAGGCCGGTGTAGATGACGGGCGGCGGCCGGACTGTCAATGCGATGCGGACCAGCTTTTGATCAGGAAGGAATAAGGCCATGGCGGCGACGGCTCAGCGCGACGGCTCGACGATCGATCCTGCCGAGGTCGCGCGTTTCGAGGCCATCGCCAAGACCTGGTGGGACCCGAAGGGGCCCATGGCGGTGCTGCACAAGTTCAATCCGGTGCGATTGGGCTTCGTTCGCGACCTGGCCTGTGCGCGGTTCTCGCGCGATTCCAGGACGCTGACGGCGCTGGACGGCCTGACCCTGGTCGACATAGGCTGCGGCGGCGGCGTGCTTTCCGAGCCCCTGGCGCGGCTGGGCGCGAAGGTGACCGGGCTCGATCCGGCGCCGACCAATGTCACCGTCGCCCGCGCCCATGCCGGGAAGAGCGGGCTTGCGATCGATTATCGCCAGGAGACGATCGAGGCGCTGGTAGCGGAGGGTAGGACCTTCGACATCGTGCTGGCGATGGAGGTCGTCGAGCATGTCGCCGATGTCGAGGCCTTCGTCACCGCTTGCTGCCAGGCGGTGAAGCCCGGTGGTCTTCTGGTGATGGCGACGCTGAACCGCACATTGAAATCCTATGCGCTCGCCATCGTCGGTGCGGAATATGTGCTGCGCTGGCTGCCGCGCGGCACGCATGACTGGAACAAATTCGTGACGCCCGACGAGCTTGGCGCGGCGATCGAGGCCGGCGGGCTCGATCTCGGCGAGAGCACCGGCGTGGTCTACAACCCGCTTGCCGACCGCTGGTCGGCCGCGCGCGACACCAATGTCAACTATATGCTGGCGGCTTACAAGCCGGCCTGAGCGGCGCGGGGCAGGATCTCAGATCCAGCGTCGCAGCACACCGCCTATCAGCAGCAACACCATGCCCGCGCCGGCGGAGACGATGGCGGCCGTCGCCTGCGGGCTGGTGCCGATCGCATAGCCCAGCCGCTTCCAGATCAGCGCGCCGATGGTCGCGCCGATGAGCAGGATCACGGCGTTGAAGAAAACGCCGAAACAACCATCGCCGAGAATGGCGTCAGCGATCCAGGCCAGCGCGAAGGCCGCGGCGACGATGACGGCGATCAGGACGGCCATTTGCGGCGTCGCCATATCGGGCAGGCCGAGCATCAGAAAATAAGCGCGCATCGCGGCGAATCCTGTTGGCGGACGGCCGATGCTAGAGCATCGGCCCGAAAAGTGGGAACCGGTTTTCGGGACAAGCCGATGCCAAATCAAAGATCTGCAGCATCGGTCCGATGCCAGCATGCGGCAAGCGGCGGACGCCGGTGAATATGCGGGCTGTTTTTGCGCTGCGGTATAATTCCTTAGGGGGATGGCGCAGCGCAGCATGACGCGGCATCATCGCCTGCCTAGCCAAGGGAGCAGTCGAGCGCGCGCGATAAGCCGCCGGCGAACAAGAACAGGGAGACGACGATGTCCAAGCCGCAGGCCGCGCTCAAGGATCTCTACGAACTGAACGAACTGCCGCCGCTCGGCCATGTGCCGGCCAGCATGTACGCCTGGACGATCCGGCGCGAGCGCCACGGCCCGCCGATCGAGAGTTTCCAGATCGAGGTGATCCCGACCTGGACGATCGGCGAGGAGGAGGTGCTGCTGCTCGTGATGGCCGGCGGCGTCAACTATAACGGCATCTGGGCCGGGCTAGGCCAGCCGATCTCCCCTTTCGACGTCCACAAGGGCTCGCTGCATGTCGCGGGTTCGGACTGCTCCGGCATCGTCTGGGCTGTCGGCACCAAGGTGAAGCGCTGGAAGGTCGGCGACGAGGTCATCGTCCATTGCAACCAGGATGACGGCGACGACGAGGAGTGCAATGGCGGCGACCCGATGTTCTCCTCATCCCAGCGCATCTGGGGTTACGAGACGCCGGACGGCTCCTTCGCCCAGTTCTGCCGGGTGCAGTCGCGCCAACTGATGCAGAAGCCGAAGCATTTGGCCTGGGAGGAGGCCGCCTGCTACACGCTGACGCTGGCGACGGCCTATCGCATGCTCTTCGGCCATGCGCCCCACACCATCAAGCCCGGCGACAATGTGCTGATCTGGGGCGCGTCGGGCGGCCTTGGCGTCTTCGGCGTTCAGCTTTGTGCGGCGTCCGGCGCCAACCCGATCGGCGTGATCTCCGACGAGAGCAAGCGCGACTACGTGCTTGGCCTTGGCGCCAAGGGCGTGATCAACCGCAAGGATTTCAATTGCTGGGGCCAGATGCCCAAGGTCAACAGCCCCGAATACAACGACTGGACCAAGGAGGCGCGCAAGTTCGGCAAGGCGATCTGGGACATCACGGGCAAGAAGGATGTCGACATCGTCTTCGAGCATCCCGGCGAGGCGACTTTCCCGGTCTCCTGTCTCGTCGCCAAGCGCGGCGGCATGATCGTGTTCTGCGCCGGCACCTCGGGCTTCAACATAACCTTCGACGCCCGCTATGTCTGGATGCGGCAGAAGCGCGTGCAGGGCTCGCATTTCGCCCATCTCAAACAGGCGAGCGCGGCGAACCAGTTCGTGCTCGACCGCCGCGTCGACCCTTGCATGTCCGAGGTCTTCCCCTGGGACAAGATTCCGCTCGCCCATCAGAAGATGTGGAAGAACGAGCATGCGCCGGGCAATATGGCGGTGCTGGTGACAGCGCCGCGCACGGGCCTGCGGACCTATGAGGATGTGGCCGAGGCGCTGGCGGGGTGAGGCTATCTCTCCGCGTTCTTGCGAAAGACGACGCGGTCATAGAGCACGAAATTGATCATCAGGCCGGCGCCAACGCCGGCTGCGAGCGCGAGATAGGGAATTGGCCTGGCTGAGCCGAGAGTCAGGACGATGGCCGTGTAGGCCGTCAGATTGACGGCGCCGGCTGCGAGGCTCGAGAGCGTGTAGCGGCCAAGCTCGGCGGCGGGCCGGCTGGAGGCGCGGTCGGCGAAGGTGAACCGGCGGTTCAGCGCCCAGGTGAACGCCGCGGCGGCTAGAAACGACAGAACCCGCGCCGTGACCGGGCCGAGCATCAGCCTCTCGATGGCGATGGCGAAGACCCCGCCATCGACGAGGAAGCCGAGGGCTCCGACGCCGAGGAAGCGCGGGAAGCGTCCGGGCAGCTTGGACGGCATCGCCTCAGCCGCCGGCTGCCGGATGGCCGAGATAGGCGATGAGCTTTTTCTCGCGCCGTCCCCGCGCGACGCTGTCGAGAATCAATCCGGTCACGAAGGCGAGCAGGCCCGCGATCATCAATCCGACGGAGAGAACGGCGGTCGGCAGGCGCATGACCCAGCCCGTCTCGATGAAGGCGAGGATCACGGGAACGCCGAGCCCGATCGAGGATAGTACGAAGAGCGTGCCGATGAGAGTGAAGAACTGGAGCGGCAGCAGATCGCGCACCAGATGCAGGATCAAGCCGAAGATCCGGAAACCGTCCTTGAAGGTCGAGAGCTTGCTCTCCGAGCCGGCGGGCCGTTCCTTGTAGAGCGTTTCGATCTCGGACATCGGCACGTCGAGATCGAGCGCATGGACCAGCAATTCGGTCTCGATTTCGAAGCCGTTGCTGGTGGCGGGGAAGGATTTCACGAAGCGGCGCGAGAGCACCTTGTAGCCTGACAGCATGTCGCGGCTATGGGCGCCGAATATCCGCGAGACGAGGCCGGTCAAAACCCTGTTGCCGAGCACATGGCCGCGGCGATAGGCGTCGTGCCGGTGATGGACCCGCGCGCCGTTGACCTTGTCGTAGGGGCCGGCGAGGAGTTCCGCCACGAGCCTTGGCGCGGCTTCCGCCTCATAGGTCGCATCGCCATCGACCAGCAGATAGATATCGGCCTCGACGTCGCTGAACATGCGCCGCACGACATAACCCTTGCCCTGCCGGCGTTCGCCGCGGACGATTGCTCCCGCTTGTCGCGCGGCTTCGGCCGTACCGTCGCTGGAATTGTTGTCGTAGACATAGATCGCGGCCCCCGGCAGGCTCTCCCGGAAGCTCCGCACCACGGCAGCGATCGTCAGCGCCTCGTTGTGGCAAGGGATCAGTACTGCGATCGCAAGCGACGCCGGACATCTCTGGATGGCATGGCCGGTCGCCGGCAGAAACATTTCGATTCCATTTTGGACGTCACGCGCAGGGCTGGCGTGTTGTATCGGGCTGCCATCGCTGCGAAGGGTCGGGGGAGTTGCAGTCCTGGTGAGCATGATGAGCGCTGGTTGGTGGGGGCGAGAGTTCGCCGACAGCATCGAGGCCGACGGACCAACTCCTCGTTTCCGCACGGGGCATGTTCCTGCGCCGGGTCACGAGAACCATGATGAGCTGATCGCGTTTTGCCCTTGCACATGGCGCTGAATGGCGTCGAAACGGCGCATTTTCGGGGCTGTCATGTTGCGTGTTGTTATCTGGTTTCAGGGTCCGGAAGCAGAACGGTCGGGAGTTGAGCGGCCGGGAGTTGAACGACATTGAGTGGCGACCTTGGAACCGGCTTGTCCGGGCGGCTTCCTGCCGTCTCGGCACAGGGGCGTAATGGCGCGCGATCGGAGCCGGGCAGGGCGATCGATCCGAAGCGAGCGCCTGCGCTGGCATTGGCCTTGCGCATCCTGCTCGTCGTCATCGCGACCCTGCTGACATTCTACGCAGCGAGCCTTGCAAGCGCGTTGGTTGATCAGCCGCATTATCGCGGCCGTGTCGCAGAGGCGGTCGCCTCCGGTGCATTGGCGCGCGACGTCGCCTTGCCATTCGCGCGGGCCAAGCCTGTCTCCATCCATAATTTCAACGATTGCCTGATCCTGTCGATGCTCGTGCTGCCGCAGGAGGGAGGCCTCTTTCGCCGGGCGCTGTCGCCGCGCGTGCCGAGCCTGGATGCACCCTGGTCCGGAGAAGCACCGCCGGGCTATCCGCCTTATGTGCAGTGCCGCGATCTCGCTTTGGCGATGGAGCCGGCCGCTGATGTGCCAATGGGCTATTATCATCGCTATCTGCATGGCGACTGGGTTCTGGCCAAGCTCCTCCTGGCGGTTCTGCCCTTCGCCGATGCGACGAATCTGCTGCTGATCCTGCTCGTGGCGGGCCTCGTCGCGCTGGTGCTTCTGGCGCTGCGCAATGCCATGCGCCGGCCGGGAGCGGCTGGACGGGACCGCGCCTATGCCGCCCTGGCGCTGACATTGCTGCTATTGTATGCGCTGCCGGTTTTCGGCTGGTCGCTCTCCTTCGCGCCCGCTGACATCGTCATGGTCGGCTTCCTGCTGTTCTTCTATCTGCGCCCGCCATCGGCATTGGCGGAACCCGGCTTCGCGACCGCTGCCGCCCTGTTCGGTGCATTGACCGCGATGTTTGAGTTCCTGACCGGCGGAAGTCCCAGCGGCCTCATCTTGATCTTTGCGGTAGTGATCTTCGACGATGCCGCCGATCTGCGCGTGATGTGGCGCAGGCTGTGTGTCGGAGCCGTCTCCTTCACGGCGGCGATCATCCTCTGCTTCGTCGTCAAGATGGCGGTCGTGGCGGCGATCTGGGGGCTGCCGGAGTTGGACCTCTTCAGCCGCCAGATCGGCGCCCATATGAGCAGCGGAGGCTGGGCGGTGGCGCCCGATAATGCCGCGAGGCTGGCTCGTTTCGGGATCGGCCCGGAGGCGATCAGGTCGAGCTTTCTGTTCAGCTACCTTTATGCCCTGTCGAAGGTCTTCTATTTCTCGCAGTTTCTGGCCTTTGGCTCGCTCGAGCTGGGGCTTCTGCTGGTGGCGATCATCCCCTTGCTGCTCGCCCTGCGTCAGGGGCTGCTGCTCCGGCGCTGTTCAGAAGCGGTGGAGCGCATGAGGGCAGGGGCGCTGCTGGCCGCCTGCGCGATCATGCCGGGCTGGTATCTGGCCTTCGTGCACCACACCATCGTCCACGCCCATTTCATGTTCCGCCCGATGGTCTGGCCGCTGGCTCTGCTGCTGGCGATGGAGGCCTGGAGACGAACCGGCCAAAAGCAGAGCGCGAAGACAGGCTGAGGCCAGGTTCTGCTTCTCCAAGCCCTGCAGCTGCGCTGTATGGGACGGTCCGGTGTGTGTCTCGGGCCGCCCCGCGGTCTTACCGCACGCCCAGGCGCCGGCAGCCCCAAAGGCTCACCAGGCTGATGAAGATGATCGCGGTCAGGTAGAGGCCGGCATCGGTCGGATTGCCGGTGCGGCCGACGATGAAGCCGACGACGAGCGGCGTGACCCCACCGAACAGGAGCTGGCCGAGCACATAGCTGATCGAGATGCCGGTGACGCGGCGACGGGTCTGGTAGAGTTCCGAGAGCAGCGCCGGAGCAGTGGCGTAGTAGCCGCAATAGAGCACCAGCGCGAGCATGGCCTGGATGGCGATGAGCGTGCCGACGCTGGGGCTGGCGACGAGCCACTGGAACATCGGATAGGTCATCACCAGGCCAAGCACGGCAAACGTACCCATCAGCGGGATGCGGCCGACGCGGTCCGAGAGATGGCCAAAGAAGAACGGCATGGTCGAGTTGATCAGGCCGGCGAAGATCGTGCCGATCAGCGCGACGGACGGATCGAGGCCGAGCTTGGTCGTGGCGAAGGTCGGCATATAGGTGTTCATGAAGCTGCCCGCCGCGCCGGCCGCGACGATGCCCGCGCCCGCCAGGACGCGCAGCTTGTCATGCGTCATGACTTCGGCCAGCGGCACGGGGCTTTGTTCGGCCTTCTCGAACTCGGCCGATTCATCGACGCGTTGGCGGATGTACCAGGCGACGGGGCCGATCAGCAGGCCAAACAGGAAGGGCACGCGCCAGCCCCAGGACATGACCTGCTCGGGCGTGAGGGAGGCGTTGATGAGGTAGGCGAACATCGAGGCGATGAACACGGCAAAGCCCGAGCTCGCCCATTGCGTCGCGCCATAGAAACCACGGCGGCTCGGGTCCTGCTCGATCAGCATGGCGGTGGCGCTGCCGAATTCCCCGCCGGCCGAGAAGCCCTGGATCATGCGGGCGAGCAGCAGCAGGATGGGGGCCGCAAGCCCGATCGTCGCGTAGCCGGGCAATATGGCCGTGATCAGGGTACCGAGCATCATCAGCCCGGCTGAGAGGATGAGCGCCGGCTTGCGTCCCGCGCGGTCGGCATAGGCGCCGATGACGATCGCGCCGAGTGGCCGCACCAGCCAGGCGCTGGCAAAGGTGCCCAGACTGAGCAGCACGCTGACGGCGGGGTCGCCGGTCGGGAAGAACAGCTTCGACAGCGTCACCACGAACATCGCGTAGAGCACGAGGTCGTACCACTCGAACACCGCGCCGATATTGGTGGCGATGATGGTGCGCAGAAGCGAGGAGCGGCGGGCGGGGACAGGCACGATGAGGGGCGCGGCTAGAGACTCTGTCATCGGGTCGTTTATCCCTCGCGCCTGGAGCAATCCACACTGTTCGGCTGGATTTTGGCGGAGTCAATCAAGTTAATGAATTGCAAAGGATTTGCCCCCGGTTGAGACCGTGCCGGCTTCATCGTCGGGTCCGATAGCGAGGTGCATCAGCCCGCACATGGCTTATGCGCGTCCGCATGGGGCGACAGGCCGGGCGGTCCGCTTTATCAGGCTGGCATCCGAAAGCCGGTTCCGATGCTCTCTTCCCCCCTGTTCCTGCGGTTTACGCCCGTCATCTTCACCTTCCTCTGGTCGTCAGGCTGGATCGTCGCCGGCTATTCGGCGCTCTATGCGGATCCGCTGACTTTCCTGGCCGTGCGCTTTGCCTGTGCCGGCGTGCTGCTTGCGGGGCTTTCCCTCCTGCTGCGCGCGCCCTGGCCCAAGGGGCGGCGCGCCATCATCGACTGCGTCGTCACCGGCGTCCTGCTGCATGCGGCCTATCTCGGCGGCGTCTGGTGGGCGGTTCGCCATGGCTTGCCGGCCGGCATTTCGGGCCTGATCGCGGGCCTCCAGCCGATCCTGACCGCGCTGTTTGCGCCCATGCTGGTCGGCGAGCGTATCTCGCCTGTGCGCTGGGCCGGCATCCTGTGCGGCTTTGTTGGCATCGCGCTGGTGCTGGAGCCCAAGATCGTCGGCGTCGATCCGGCCGTGCTCTGGGCCGTGCTGCTGCCGGTCGCGATCAATGTCCTGGGCATGTTCGCGGTGACCTTCGGCTCCTTCTATCAGAAGGCCCGCATCGTCTCCGGCGATCTGCGCACGGTCACGGCCGTGCAATATGCCACCGCCTTCGTCGTGACGCTGCCCTTCGCCTATGCGCTGGAGCCGATGCGCATCGCGTGGAACCTCACCATGATCCTGGTGCTGGCCTGGTCGGTGCTGGCGCTCTCGCTTGGCGGCATCGGGCTCTATCTGCTGATGATCCGGCGCGGCGCGGTCTCGCGCACCGCTACTTTCCTCTATCTCGTGCCGCCGACGGTTGCGGTCGAGGCTTGGATTCTCTTCGGCGAGTCGCTGTCGCCGGTGCAGATCGCCGGCATGGTGGTGACGGTCGCGGGCGTCGTGCTGGCGAGCCGCAAATAGCCGGGGCGGGCGCGGCCTTTCGCCCAAAGAGGCATTTCTGATTTTCGAAAACTCGCCCTATGCTGCGTCGCAACAAAGGGAGAGAAATCATGAGCGCGAACGCCGCCGCTGCATCCGAGGCGCGAGACAGCGCGATCAGCCTGATCGCCGCGGCCCTGCCTGGCTTCGAGACGCTGCTGGAGCAGGCGATCGCGGCCGTGCGCCAGAAGGTCACGAGCGACGGCAAGATTTCCTCAGCGAAGCTCGAAGCCGAACAGCACGCCGCTCACGGTCTCTCCTGGCTTGCGACCTATGTCATGGCGCTGCGCGAGATGAAGGCCTATGGCGAGCGCCTGGAGGCCGAGGGGCGCTACGGCGCGACCGAGGACTACGCCATCCGCATCGGCGCCGGCGAATATGCCGCCCAGATCTTCGGTGGCATCCCGATGAGCCAGGGTGAGATCGTGCGGCTCGGCGCGCTCGGGCTCCCGGCCAAGGCGATTACGGCTGCCCGCTCGGATGCCGCCGAGACGCTGATCGCGGCAGGCAATACGCCTGAGAACCGCGCCCGCCTCGTTTCGCTGTTCAGCCAGGATCATGGCCTGATCAGTGTCGGCGATCCCGGCCTCGACGAGACGCTGGAAGCGATCCGCAGCGAGATGCGCCGCTTCTGCGCCGCCGAGGTGACGCCCCATGCCCATGAATGGCACCTTGAGAACGACTACATCCCGATGCCGGTAGTCGAGAAAATGGCCGAGCTCGGCGTCTTCGGCCTGACCATCCCCGAGGAATTCGGCGGCATGGGCCTCTCCAAGGTCTCGATGTGCGTCGTCTCGGAGGAGTTGTCTCGCGGCTATATCGGCGTCGGTTCGCTCGGTACGCGTTCCGAGATCGCGGCCGAGCTCATCCTCTGCGGCGGCACGGACGCACAGAAGCAGAAATGGCTGCCCAAGCTCGCCGCCGGCGAGGTGCTGCCGACTGCTGTCTTCACCGAACCCAACACCGGCTCGGACCTTGCCAGCCTGCGCACCAAGGCTGTGAAGCATGGTGAGGGCGATGCGGCTGTCTGGAAGGTCTTCGGCAACAAGACCTGGATCACCCATCCCGTCCGCGCCGACATCATGACGCTGCTGGTGCGCACCGATCCGGATGCGGCCGGCTATCGCGGGCTTTCCATGCTGATTGCCGAGAAGCCGCGCGGGACCGACGAAGACCCGTTCCCGGTTGCAGGCCTGACCGGCGGCGAGATCGAGGTGCTCGGCTATCGCGGCATGAAGGAATACGAACTCGCCTTCGACGGTTTCGAGGTCAAGGCGGAAAACCTGCTCGGCGGCGTCGAAGGGCAGGGCTTCAAGCAGCTCATGCAGACTTTCGAGGCCGCCCGCATCCAGACGGCGGCGCGGGCCGTCGGCGTCGCCCAATCGGCCTTCGATCTCGGCCTGAAATACGCCCAGGATCGCATCCAGTTCGGCAAGCCCTTGATCGCCTTCCCGCGCGTCGCCGACAAGCTCGCCATGATGGCGGTCGAGATCCTGATCGCTCGCCAGCTGACCTATTTCGCCGCCCGCGAGAAGGACGCCGAGCGCCGCTGCGATCTCGAGGCCGGCATGGCCAAGCTGTTGGGCGCCCGCGTCGCCTGGGCCGCGGCCGACAACGCGCTGCAGATCCATGGCGGCAACGGTTTCGCGCTGGAATACCCGATCAGCCGCGTGCTCTGCGATGCGCGCATCCTCAACATCTTCGAGGGCGCGGCGGAAATCCAGGCGCAGGTCATCGCGCGCAGGCTGGTGGAGGGGTGAGGCGGCTGGAGCCGGTTTCTTTTCCGGCGCAGCCTCCGAAAGAGGCTCCTTGACGCCTCAGCTTCGCGCCGCCGCCTCGCTGCCTGTCAGGGCAGACGTCGGCGAGTTCGCCTTCGCATAGCGCTTCGCCAGCACGGCGCAGGCGATCAGCTGGATCTGGTGGAACAGCATCAGCGGTAGCACGATCAAGCCGACCGATTGGCCGGCGAAGAGGATGCTCGCCATCGGCAGGCCGCTCGCCAGGCTCTTCTTCGAGCCGCAGAAGACGATGGTGATCTCGTCGGGCCGGGAGAAGCCGAGCGCGCGTGAGAGCAGGCGGGTGCCGGTGAGCACGATCGCCAGCAGCAGCACATTGACCAGGACGAGCGCGCCGAGCTGCTCCAGATCGAGCTGATACCAGATGCCCTGGGTCACGCCCTCGCTGAAGGCGGTGTAGACGACGAGCAGGATCGAGCCGCGATCGACGAAGCCGAGCATGCGCTTATGGCTGGCGATCCAGCCGCCGATCCAGGGCCGCAGCAGCTGGCCGGCGGCGAAGGGCAGCAGCAGCTGGACCAGGATGTCGCCGACGGCGCCGGCCTGGAAACCGTGCCCCTGCGTGGTCAGGAGCAGCGCTGCCAGCAGCGGCGTGATCACGATGCCGATGAGGTTGGAGGCCGAGGCCGCGCACAGCGCCGCCGGCACATTGCCGCCGGCGATCGAAGTGAAGGCGATCGAGGACTGCACGGTGGACGGCAGTACCGAGAGGAAGATCAATCCCGTCCACAGGCCGGGCGTCAGCAGGGACGGCATCAGCAGGCGCAGGAGCAGGGCGATCGCCGGGAAGGCGAGGAAGGTCGCCGCCAGCACGACGCTGTGCAGCCGCCAATGGCGCAAACCCTCCAGCGCCGCGCTGGGCGCGAGCCGCGTTCCATAGAGGAAGAACAGCAGGCCGATGGCGAGATTGGTGACGAGGCCGACGACATGGGCGCCCTCGCCATGGGCCGGCAGGATGGAGGCGAAGGCGACCGTGCCGAGCAGCGCCATGATGTAGGGGTCTGGCGCGAAGCGGGCGAGCAGGGATCGCATCGGGAGCACTCCTTGATTGGGAGCCGCTATATCGCGCATTCCCGCCTATGACGGAACGCCGCGCTATATGCTAATTGTCATTGCGTTTCGCAATGAAGGCGATGGCCATGCCGCACCCTTTCGACCCTGTCCTGCTGCGCAGCTTCATCGCGGTGGTGGAGGAGGGCGGGTTCACCCGGGCCGCCACGCGCCTCAATCTCGGCCAGCCGACCGTCAGCCACCATGTCCGGCGCTTGGAGGCGGCGGCCGGCCACAGGCTCCTGAACCGCGACACGCATTCGCTGGAAACCACCGTGGACGGCGATGCGATGCTGGGCTTCGCCCGCCGCATCCTCGATGCCGATGCGCAGGCCAGGGGCTACTTCACCGGCGCCAAGACGCGCGAGAGGCTGCGTTTCGGCGCCTCGGAGGATTTCGTGCTCTCGGGCCTGCCCGATTTGCTGCGCGATTTCGTGCGTGGCCATCCCCTCGTCGATCTCGAACTGACCGTGGGGTTGAGCGAGACGCTCTATGAGACGCTGGATCACGGTGCGCTCGACCTGATCTTCTGCAAGCGCCGCGAGGGTGATGGCCGTGGCCGCTCGGTGCTGCGTGACGATCTCGCCTGGGTCGGGGCAGGGCAGGGGCTCGATCCGGAGCAGCCTGTGCCGCTCGTGCTTTATCCGCCGCCCAGCGTCACCCGCGAGATCGCCATCGCGACGCTTGATCGGGCCGGCCGTTCCTGGCGCATCGCCTGCACCTCGGGCAGCCTGAGCGGGCTCGGTGCCGCTGTCTTCGCCGGTCTTGGCGTGATGCCGCATTCGCGCCGGCTGATGCCGCAGGGCCTCACCGACATATCGGCCGCCAGCGGTCTGCCGGCGCTCGGCCAGGTCGAGTTCGTGGTGGTCGGCTCGGCGCGCGTCCTGCGCGGCCCGGCGGCCGCCCTCGCCGATGCCCTGGTCGAGAGCCGGGGCAGGCTGACCCGGATGCGCCTGATGGCTGCGGCCAATGTCGCGGGCGGTGTTTGACGCCCCCGTCGTCTCCGGGCGGGGACGTCTCGCCTTCGCTTACGGCAGCATCCGGCGCAGCACGCCATCCTTGCGGACGAGATGGTGCCAGAGCGCCGCCAGCGCATGCACGGCGGCTAATCCGATCAACGCATAGGCCGCCCATTCGTGGATTTCGCGGACGGGGCGGGATAGCGCGCGGTCGACGGGCAGTGCGAAAGGCGGGATTGCGAAGAGGCCGAAATTCAGCCCTTGTCCGCGCATGATCGCATAGCCTAGGCCGATCGCCGGCACAGCGAGCATCAGCGCGTAGAGGCCGAAATGGCCAAGCTCGGAGGCGCGTTCGACCAGCGGCGAAAGCTCGTTCGAGGGCGCTGGGCGATGGCCTTGCCGCCAAAAGATCCGCACCAGGACCAGGGCCAGGATGGCGATGCCGATCACCTTGTGGGTCTCGACGATGCCGCTCTCCCAGCTCTTGGGAAAGGCGTCGACGACAAGGCCGAGAATGAAGGTGACGACGATCAGCAGCGCCATCGACCAGTGCAGCCCGCGCGCGACGCGGTCATAGGCCGGTGATGTCTCGATCTTGGGTGAAGCTAACGTCATGAAGCAGGCCGCCTTGATAATTTGGAATTGTTCCAAACTAAGTTGGGCGGCCATGCTTTGAAAGTTAAACTTTGCTCATGTTGCCGCGCCCAGCCGCGGCCTTGACTGAGGGGGCTATGGCTGCCGCTTCAACCCCGGCACGACCACTGCGGGATCGATGGCGAAGCCCATAGCCTGGTAGCCCGTGCGATTGGGGTGGAGCTTGTCGCCCGGCCCGCCCGTCGTCGCTTCCGGCACGAAGGCGGGTTTGAGGCCGCCGCTCGCGGGATCGAGCGTCGCCGCGTCGAAATCGACCACGGCGTCGAAGCTGCCGGGGCTGCGGATGAAGGCGTTCAGGGCCTTGCGCTTCTCGTCCTGCTCGGGGTGGCCATGGGCCGCGCTCGTACTGCCGAGGGCGGATATGACCGTCGCTCCCACCATGCGGATGCCGCGTGCCCGCAGCCTGGCGATGCCGTCGCGCATGGCGTTCTGAACGGGTTCAGTCGCTGTGTTGCCGTTCTTGCTGAAATCATTGATGCCTTCCAGCCAGATCAGGCTGGTGACGCCCGAGAGCGAGAGCACGTCGCGCTCCAGCCGCTGGACGGCGGCCGGGCCGCCCGGAAAGGGCTTGGCCGGCGAATACTCGGCCGGTCCCGCGATCTGGTTGCCGCCGATGCCGGCATTCACCACGGCGACGCGGTTTACGCCGAAATGTCGGGAGAGGCTGCGCGCCAGCACGTCGGGCCAGCGATCGTCGCCGTTCATGGTCGAGGCCGTGCCGTCCGTGATCGAATCGCCGAAGGCGACCACCACCGGCGTGTCGGCCGGCGCCTGCATGTCGAGCGCATCGACGAAGAACCAGGAGGCGGTGGGATGGATGAAGGCGTCCTCGCCTTCGTCTGCGCCTTTGGCCCCAGTGCGCGGCGCGGTGACATAGGACGTCTGCAGCGCCTTGGCATGCCAGGTCATCGGGCCGCTTTCGCCCGCGACATGCACGGAGACCGCGAGCTTGCGGCCCTGCAGCAGCGGCGAGGCCGGATCGCTCGCGAAGGGCAGCTCGACCGGGTCGCTCCAGGCAAACGCGCCCGGCTCCAGCGTCAAGGAGGCTTTGCCGGCGAAGGTCGCGGGCCGGTTGCTGCCGGGAACAAGCGCGGCCGAGCCGAGCTGGAGCCCGATATGGACATCATCGAAGGTCACAGGCCGCGTGCCGAAGGCATTCGTCAGGCGGATCCTGGCCTGGCGCCCCCACAGGCTCGGGCGCAGGATCAGGCGAAAGCTCTGATCGTTCGCGCCGGCAGCCGGATCGGGAAAGGCGAAGCGCTGGTCGGGCTGGGCCGAAGGGTTCCCGATGGGGTAGGGGCCCTGCGCCGAGGCGACCCAGCTCGTCTTCCAGGCAAGAGCGCCCGATTGCGCCATGGCGTCGCCCGCCAGTCCCGATAGAAGCGTCATGATGGCCAAGATTATCCGCAGCATGTGGTCCTCCCGATTTTTTCGAGAGCATGCTGGCTCGCAGGAGATGCGGCAAGTGGTTGGGTGCAGAAGTCCTTGGGCGCAGAAGTCCTTGGGCTTACAAGTCCTTGACCTAACCCAGTCTCACGGCCAGTTCAGCCGGACCTCGACGACGACCGGCTTCACCGCCCGCATCCTTGCGTCGGCCGAACTGAACGGCCTGTCGCCCGAAATCGCCTCCATGGCCAGGAATCCGGGCTCGGGATCGAACCGGAGCGACAATTCGCAGCCGCCGTCGGGCTTGGCGAGGCGGCCGCCTTTCCAGTCGCCGGCATGGCCGCCCCGGTCCCAGCCGAAGCCCAGAATCTCGAAGGGGCGGCCATTCGCGGCTTCCACCTCGGCAAGCGTCATGCCCTGGCGGATCGGAGGCTGGGCGCCGGGCACATCGATGCGCCAGATGGCGCCCCGCGGGATATCGATCGAGGCAGGCCGGCTGCGCGCCTTGCTGTCGTGCCAGAGCACCTGGAGACGCCGTTTCGGGTCGCGCGGATAGACGATCGTTCCCGCTTCGGTCATGCCCTCGCCGACATCGATCTCGGCGCGCGCGACATTCTGCTGTCCGAACGCCTTGATCAGCGCCGCCTCGTTGGCGGTGCGGCCGAAAGGGCCAATGCAACCGAGCACCTCGGGCTGCTGGGCCGCACAGGTCGCTGCGAGAGGCAGGCAGAACGAAAGCGCGGCGGCAAAAGCCCGCACGCTCAGCCCCTCAACCGCCACTTCGCAAAGCCCTCGCTGCCATCGCCAACGGCCTCCGCCTTCAGCCCTGCCGGCAGCTTTCCGCCGGCCGCCGGCGAGGTGACGAAGGTGGCGTTGACGCTGGCCGGCAAGGGCGCGATCGCCCAGTTGCCATCGGCCTTGGGATCGATCGTCTTCTTCTCCAGGATGTAGCGCACGACCACGTCGCGGTTGAGGTCGGGCGCTTCCAGCACCACGGTCGTCTTGGTGCCGGGGAAATTGCCGCCGCCCGAGGCGCGGTAATTATTGGTGACGACGAGGAACTCGGCCGCTTCGTCGATCGGCTTGCCCTGGAAGGCGAGGTCGACGATGCGGTGGGCGTCGGGCGCTATGAGCTTGCCGTCGCCGTCATAGCGCGAGGCCTTGGTGACGTCGATGTGATAGGTCACGCCGTCGATCACGTCGAAATTGAAGGCCGGGAAGCCCTGGTTGATCAGCGGCTGCTCCTCGGTCCGGGTGGGATCGATGCGGTTGAAGATGCCGGCCGAGCGCTCCAGCCACTCGCGCACCTGCGCGCCGGTGATTTTCACGATCTGCACGGTGTTTGGGTAGAGATAGATGTCGGCGATGTTCTTCAGCGCCAACGGCCCGGCGGGAATGTCGGTGAAGAAGGCCGGCCCCGCCCGCCCGCCGGATTTGAACGGCGCGGCCGCCGAGAGGATCGGCAGCGCCTTCATCGGCGTCTGCGCCATCAGCCCCTTGGCATAGGCCGCCTGGGCGTCGGTGACGATCTGGATCGAGGGATCGTCGGTGACCAGCGCGAAGAAGCTGTTGATCGGGCTCAAGGTCGCGCCCACCGGCTCACGCATATAGCTCAGCGTCGCCTCGTGGTCGGTCTTGACGGCGGCGAGAATAGCGGCCTCGGCAGTGGCCTTGGGCACGATCTTGCGGACGGGCGTGCGCTCGTAGATCGGCCGCGGCTCGACCTTGAAATCGGCGATCTGCCAGCGCTCGCCGCGCTTTTCGAGATCGAGGTCGATGATGCCCAGATGCGAGCCCCAGAAGCCGGGTTGGCAGGCCGGCTTGCCATGTAGCGAGCCCTTGACGTTGTCGACGCCGGCAATGCCGTCGAAGGCCTTGCCGCCAGGGAAGACCAGATGCTGGTGGCCGGTCATGACGACGTCGATGCCGTCGAGCTTGGCCAGGTGCAGCGCCGCGTTCTCCTCCATGCCCTTGCGCTCGCCACCGGCGATGCCGGAATGGCAAAGCGCCACGACGATGTCGGGCGTGGCCTTCAGCAGCTCCGGCAGATGCTTCGTGGCTGCATTGACGATGTCGCCCGCGACCAGCTTGCCGTCGAGATTGGCCTTGTCCCATTGCATGATCTGCGGCGGCACGAAGCCGATCACGCCGATCTTGAGGACGTGCTGGTTGCCGGTTTCGTCTTCGAAGCTTTGCTCGAACAATCGCCAGGGGTCGACCAGCGGATAGCCGCTGGTCATCTCGATATTGGCGCAGACCAGCGGGAACTCGGCCTTGGCGATGCCGTTGTCGAGGAATTCGAGCCCGTAATTGAACTCGTGATTGCCGAAGGTGCCGCAAGTATAGGGCAGGGCGTTCATGGCGGCGAGCATGGGGTGGGTGTCGCCGGCCTTCAGCCCCTTCTTGTAGGCGATGTAGTCGCCGAGCGATGAACCCTGCAGGAAGTCGCCATTGTCGAACAGCATGCTGTTCTTGACCTCGCCCTGGGCCGCCTTGATCAGGTTCGCGGTCTTGGCGAGCCCGACCGTGTCGTCGGCAGCATCGCGGAAATAGTCGTAAGGCACGACATTGACGTGCAGATCGGTCGTCTCGAGCAGGCGCAGTTTCAGCCGCGCCGGGGCTTGGGCAGGGACTTGGGCCTGGGCGGTGGCGGGCAAGGCGGCGCTCGCGGCTATCGCCGCTCCGGCCTTCAGCGTGTCACGGCGGGTGAACTGGGTTTCGCGTGACATGGCTGGCTCCTGATCGCGTTGGGCGGACGAAAGGCTAGCATTGCGGCGCATGCGTGACACGTGGAAGATGACGCTGTTCCCATCGGAAGGCGGCAATTCGGCAAGGCGCGCGATGATCCTGATTGGCCAGTATGATTCCCCCTTCGTGAGGCGTGTCGCCATCGCGTTGAAGCTCTACGATCTGCCCTTCGAGCATCGGCCCTGGTCGGTCTTCGCAGACGCCGACAAGATCCGCAGCTATAACCCTCTGATGCGCGTGCCGACGCTGGTGCTGGATGATGGCGAGGTACTGGTCGACAGCCCGAGCGCGATCGATTTTCTCGACAGTCTCGTGCCGGCTGAGCAGGCGCTGTTTCCGCGGCAGGAGCCGGCCCGGCATCGCGCTGTGAGGGTCGCGGCGCTCGCCATGGGGCTCGCCGACAAGGCCGTCAGCCTGTTCTACGAGCAGCGGCTGCACCGGGAGATCTCGGATCTCTGGGCTGATAGATGTCGTGGCCAGATCCTCGCCGTTCTCGATGCCCTCGAAGCCGATCGCCAGGGCAGGCCGGGCGACTATTGGCTCAGTGGCGGGATCGGCCATGCCGATATCGCCGTTGCGGTCGCGCTGCGCTTTCTGGGTGAGGCGCATCCGGGACTGGTCTCCTGGGCGCAATATCCGGCGCTTGCCGCTCATGGCGCCCGGCACGAGGCTCTGCCGGTGTTCCAGGAGATCTCCCAGCCCTTCATTCCGCCATCCTGAGAGGCTGGCCTGACATGAATCGAGCGATATCAAGGGCCTCCGATCGCTTGCCATCACCCGCGCCGTCATTCCGGACAAGCCGCGTCAGCGGCGCAGCTCCGGAATCCATCGGAGGCCACTGAGCTCTACGATGGATTCCGGATCTCCGCTTCGCTGCGTCCGGAATGACGGCGGGGAGGTAATTAAGGCTGAGCCATTGAAATCAGTGGCCTCATTTCAGGGCAGATTCCGAAGCGCTTCAGCCCGCCCGGCTGACGCCTTCCATGCGCAGGCGCCCATCCGCGCCCTCCGTCCAGGCCTTGATCGCGCCATCGGGCAGCCGCCGGGCCTTCACCTTGAAGGGCTCGCCCGCGATCAATGGGCTGACGCCGCGATAATCGAGCATGATCGGTTCGCCGCCCGAGAGCGTCGCGATGATGTTGAGCATCAGCGTCGCCTGGATCGGACCATGCACGACGAGGCCGGCATAGCCTTCCTCCTTCGTCACATAGGGCAGGTCGTAATGGATGCGGTGGCCGTTGAAGGTGATCGCGGAGTAGCGGAACAGGAAGACCGGGCTCGACGCGACCTCCCAGACGAGATCGGCGGCTTCCGGCTCGACTGCGGCAGGCGCAGGCGCTGCCGGATCGCCCGCTCTGGCCGCCTCGCGATAGACGATGTTGTGGCGCTCGCGCAGCGCCACGCCGCGCTCCGTGACGATCTCATGATCGACCGCGACGAAGCAGAGCGGCCCGGTGCGGCCTTCCTTGAAGCTGATATCGCCGATCGTCGAGCGGCGCGTCACCCAATCGCCTTCGCGCAGGGGAGACAGCGTCTCGATCGTCCCGCCGGCCCACATCCGGCGAGGCAGCGGCACGGGCGGCAGGAATTCACCCTTGGCGGCATGGCCATCGTTGCCGATCGCGCTCATCGGCGAGATCGGCGGCGCGAGGCACCAATGCAGGGCGAGCGGCGCATTTCCCTGCGCATGGGGAGCCAGGTGAGGCGCGAAGGTTGCAGCAAAACTCTGCACGAGGCGCGGCGTGACGAGGTCGGTCGCCTCCTCCGACTTGCCGATCCAGGATTTGAGATGGGTGATGTTCATAGCGCGTCCTTAGATGTACGGGCGCGGGGAACCCTCTCCCGTAGGGAGAGGGCAGGGTGAGGGGTCGGCCCTTTGACCAGCCAAGCGACGGTCTCACCGCGGACGGTTCAAGCCAACGATATCTGGCCTACACCTCACCCCTGCCCCTCTCCTTACAGGAGAGGGGTTCCCCGCGCCTTTTCCTCAAATGGGTTTCAGTATGACCTGGGCATGCCCAGCACATGCTCGGAAAGATAGGACAGGATCAGATTGGTCGAGATTGGCGCGACCTGGTAGAGGCGGGTCTCGCGGAACTTGCGTTCGATGTCGTATTCCTCGGCGAAGCCGAAGCCGCCATGGGTCTGGATGCAGGCATTGGCCGCCTCAAAAGACGCGTCCGCCGCCAGCATCTTGGCCATATTGGCTTCCGCCCCGCAGTTTTCGCCGGCCTCATAGAGCCTGACCGCCTCGCGCACCATCAGCTCGGCGGCACGCATATTGGCGTAAGCCCTGGCGATCGGGAATTGGACGCCCTGGTTCTGGCCGATCGGCCGGCCGAAGACCTGGCGCTCCCTGGCGTAGCCGGAGGCCTTCTCGATGAACCATTTCGCATCGCCGACGCATTCGGCGGCGATCAGGATACGCTCGGCGTTCATACCCGACAGGATGTAGCGGAAACCCTTGCCCTCCTCGCCGATCAGATTTTCCGTGGGCACGCGGACATTGTCGAAGAACACCTCGGTGGTGGCATGGTTCATCATCGTACGGATCGGCGCGATGGTCAGGCCGGCCTTCAAGGCCTCGCGCATGTCGAGCACGAAGACGGAGAGACCTTCGGTGCGCTTGGTGACCTGCTCGCGCGGCGTGGTGCGGGCGAGCAGCAGCATCAGGTCCGATTGCGCCGCCCGGCTCGTCCAGATCTTCTGTCCGTTGACGATGTAATGGTCACCCTCGCGCCGCGCTGTCGTGCGCAGCGAGGTCGTGTCGGTGCCGCTCGTCGGTTCGGTGACGCCGAAGGCCTGCAAGCGCAATTCACCCGAGGCGATCCTGGGCAGGTAGCTCTGCTTCTGTTCAGATGAGCCGTGCCTGAGCAGCGTGCCCATGATGTACATCTGCGCATGGCAGGCCGCACCATTGCAGCCCTGGCGCTGGATCTCCTCCATGATCACGGTGGCGGCCGAGAGCGAGAGGCCCGCGCCACCATACTCCTCCGGGATCAGCGCCGAGAGGAAACCGCTTTGCGTCAGCGCAGCGACGAACTCCGTCGGATAGGCCATCTCGCGATCGAGCTTGCGCCAGTATTCGCCGGGAAAGCCGGCGCAGAGTTTCGCGACGGCGTCGCGGATATCGGTGTGATCTGCGTCTTGCATCGAAGCGCTTCTTGTTTCGTCGAGGGAGGGGTCAGGCCGGGGAAGCGATGGCTTTGGGAGTGAACTCGGCCCGCAACGCCTCGTCATGCTCGCCGAGCGCCGGCACGCGCCGCATCGCGATGCGCTCGCCATCGACGATCACCGGCGGCGCCAACACCTCGATGGGGCCGGCCGGCGTCTCCACCGTGAGCGTCGTCGCCGCGACATGCGTGATCAGGTCACCGACGCTGGAGACCGTGCCATAGGCGATGGCGTGGCGGTCGAGCGCGGCGGCGACCTCGGCGAAGGGCCGCGCGCTCAGGATCGCCCCGATCGCCGCATCGAGCGCCTTGCGCTCGCGCACGCGCAGCACATTGCTGGCGTAACGCGGCTCCGTCGCCAGCGCCTCGCTGCCCAGCACCTCGCGAGCCAGGATCTGCCATTCGCGTTCGCTCTGGATCGAGATCAGGATGTTGCCGTCGGCAGTAGTGAAGACGCCATAGGGAGCGATCGAGGGATGAGCAAGACCGACGCGCGGCGGCTCGATGCCGCCATAGCGGCGCGTCAGATAAGGCACGTTCATCAGGTCGCCGAGCGTGTCGAACAGCGAGAGCTGGATCGCCGAGCCCTGGCCGGTCCGCGCCCGCCGCAGCAGCGCTTCCAGGATCGCCGCATAGGCGGCTTGTCCCGTTGCAATGTCGGCGATCGAGACGCCGATGCGGGAGGGGCCGGAATCCTCGGTCCCGGTGATGGCCGAAAGACCCGATTCCGCCTGTATCAGGAGGTCATAGGCCT
This sequence comes from Allobosea sp. OK403, assembly GCF_900113835.1. Classification (GTDB taxonomy): domain Bacteria; phylum Pseudomonadota; class Alphaproteobacteria; order Rhizobiales; family Beijerinckiaceae; genus Allobosea. The sequence continues at coordinate 139,251 of NZ_FOQV01000001.1, forward strand.
TGCGGCTGTGATGCGGCGTGCCGGGCGCGTAGCCGGAGACGTCGCAGGTGATCAGCCTGGGATAGCGCTGGCGCAATTCGGCGGCGCCCAGGCCCAGACGCGTCGTCGCGCCCGGCGCGAGATTCTGGATGAAGACGTCGGCTTCAGCCAGCATGGCCTCGACCATGGCGCGGTCGTCCTGCTGCTTCAGGTCGACCCGGCAGGATTCCTTGCCGCGATTGATCCAGACGAAATAGGAGGAGAGGCCCAAGGCGTAGTCGTCATAGCCGCGCGCGAAATCGCCCTCGGCGCGCTCCAGCTTGATGACACGCGCGCCCGCATCGGCGAGCTTGCAGGTCGCGGTCGGCACGGCGACCGCCTGCTCCAGCGCCACCACCAGAATTCCCTCGAGAGCGTCTGCCATCATCACGCCGTTCATCCTCGTCGTCGGGCGGAAACAGGCATCTCCGGCGTGCCGAGGTCAAATCGTGTTTTCCGATGGGGGGCATAGCGAAAACCAGACGCCTGTCGCTTCATCCATTATCGGCATGGCCCCGCCGCTTTATCGCTCTTGCAGGCCGCGTGTCGCTGGTGCACCGCTGCATTCACGATCGCACGCGGCCGGTCAGGCCTGCTTCAACACAAGGGACGGGGAAGGGATCGGATGGTCGCGACGAATTTGGCCGCGACATCCGGCGCTGCCCTGTCGGCCGCCGGGCGACCTCGATTCTCTGGAGGAACCGCATGAATCAGCACTTCATCAACGGCCGCTATGTCGCTGGCCAGACGGGTGAAACCATCGCCAAGCTGGCGCCGGCGACGGGCGAGGAATTCGCCCGCATCGCTTGCGGCAACGCGGCCGACATCGACGCCGCGGTCAAGGCTGCCCACGCCGCCTTCGAGGGCGCTTGGGGTAAATTGACGGCAGCCGAGCGCGGTCGATTGATCTCGAAGCTCGGGCTCAGGCTGCAGGACCATTTCGAGGAGCTGGCCAGGCTCGAGGCGCGCGACACCGGCAAGCCGATGGCGCAGGCTAGGGCCGATATCGACGCGACCGCGCGCTATTTCGAGTTCTATGGCGGCGCCGCCGACAAGGTGCATGGCCACGTCATTCCATTCCTGAACGGCTACAGCGTCAGCGTGGTGCATGAGCCGCATGGCGTCACCGGCCATATCCTGCCCTGGAACTATCCGGCGCAGATGTTCGGCCGCTCGCTCACCGCCTCGCTCGCCATGGGCAATGCGGTCGTGCTGAAGCCGGCCGAGGATGCCTGCGCCACGGCCTTCCGCCTTGCCGAACTCGCGAGCGAGGTCGGCTTTCCCGACGGCGCGATCAACATCGTCGCGGGGCGCGGCCATGAGGCCGGCGCGGCGCTCTCCTCGCATCCGGGCATCGCCTTCATGTCCTTCACCGGCTCGCCCGAAGTCGGCAAGATGGTGCAGCACGCCTGCGCCGACCACCTGATCCCCTGCACGCTCGAACTCGGCGGCAAATCGCCCCAGATCGTCTTTGACGACGCCGATTTCGATGCCGCGGTGCCGATCGTCTGCAAGGCCATCGTCCAGAACACCGGGCAGACCTGCTCGGCCGGCAGCCGCGTGCTGGTGCAGAAGAGCGTCTATGACGCGTTCGTCGGCGCGGTCGCCCAGCAGTTTTCGAAGCTGCGCGCCGGCACGCCGGAGATGGATCTCGATTGCGGCCCGGTGATCAACGCCAAGCAGCGCGGCCGCGTACAGAGCTTCATCGACCAGGCGCGCGAGCAGGGCATCCCGGTGCTGGCCGAGGGGCAGATCGCCCAGGGCGTGCCCAATGGCGGCTTCTTCGTCACGCCGACCCTGTTCGGCCAGGTGCCGCGCGGCAACCGGCTGGAGCAGGAGGAGGTCTTCGGGCCGGTGCTGTCCGCCTTCTCCTTCGAAGATGAAGAGGATGCCATCAAGCTGGCCAATTCAACCGATTACGGCCTCGTCGCCGCGGTCTGGACCAAGGATGGTGGCCGCCAGCAGCGTGTCTCGCGGCGCGTCCGGGCCGGCCAGGTCTTCATCAACGGCTATGGCGCCGGCGGTGGCATCGAACTGCCCTTCGGCGGCACCGGCAAGAGCGGCCATGGCCGCGAGAAGGGCTTCATCGCGCTGGAGGAGTTCGCGGTCACCAAGACGATCGTGCACAAGCACGGCTAGAGCATCGGCCCGAAAGGTGGAATCCGGTTTTCGGAAGAAGCCGATGCCGTAGAGCGTTTTCGAGCGAAGTGGAGATCGCTTCGCGCGAGGAAGACGCGTTAAAGCGATGATCTGGATCAATTGAGCGATCCAACTGGATCGGAAATTGCTCTAGAGCCGGATGATTTCAAACGGAGTCACAAAGTGACTCCGTTTGAAATCTGAATCCGTCTCTCATCTAAAAGTGAGAGCAGGACCAATGCGAAAAACCGGTTCCCACTTTTTCGCATCCTGCTCTAAGCCGGCGGAGAGGCTTGCGGATCGAAGGCGAGGACTACTAAACGGCGAGAGCGGCGGCGCAGGGTCGGAAAACGCGACCTTGCGCCGGCTCGCCGTCAGCGCAACCATCGCAGAACATGAATCGACCCGTAGGCGATACCCTCGATATCCTCGAAAGCCTCTTCGCACCGTTGCAGGGGCGGCGCATGCTCGACATCGGCTGCGGTGGCGGCCATCTCATGCAGGGCCTCGCCGAACGCGGCGCGCGTGTCGCCGGGGTCGACATCGATGAGACGGCGGTCGAGGCGGCACGCCGTGCGGTGCCAACAGCCTATGTGCAGAAGGCCGGCGCCGAGCACCTGCCCTTCAACGATGCGACCGTCCATGTCGCGATCTTCCTCAACAGCCTGCACCATCTGCCGGTGCCCAACATGCTGCTAGCTCTGGAAGAGGCGGCCCGCGTTGTCGGCAAGGGCGGCAGCGTCGTCGTCATCGAGCCCTTGTCCGAGGGCACGTTCTTCGATGCGCTGCGGCTGATCGAGGACGAGACGACGGTGCGCCAGGCCGCACAGGACGCGATCATCCGCGCTGGGCGGCGCGGCATCCTGGGTGAGTGCCGGCGCATGGAGTACGACCGCGTCGAGGCGTTTTCCGACGCCTCGGCCTTCATCGAGCGCGCCGTCGGGGTCGATGCGACGCGCCGGGGGCGCGCCAGGGAGGCGCTGGAGAAGATGCTGGCCCGGTTCGAGACGCTCTCGGAGCGGGGCGCGCACGGCTATCTGCTGCGCCAGCCCCTGCGCCTGCACCATCTTAAGGTGCCGGTCGGCCCGCCACCGGTCGTCAACCCGCTCACATACGGATGACGTGCCGGATGGTGCGCCCCTCGTTCAGCGCGTCAAAGCCTTCATTGATGCCATCGAGCCCGCTGGTGCTGGTCAAGAGCTTGTCGACCGGCAGCTTGCCGCGCAGGTAAAGCTCGATGAAGCGCGGGATGTCGCGCACGGGGATGCAGGAGCCCACATAAGAACCCTTCAGCGTGCGCTCCTCGCCGACGAGCCTGACCGGCGCGAGCGAGAGCGTATGCGCCGGGTTGGCGAGTCCGGCGGTGGTGGTCGTGCCGCCGCGCCTGGTGATCTGATAGGCAAGGTCGAGCGCCTTGACCGAGCCCGCCATCTCCAGCCCATGATCGACGCCGCCCTTGGTCGCTGCCCGGATTGCCTCGACCACGCCGGGATCGCCGGCATTGAACGTGTCCGTCGCGCCCAATTCGCGCGCGATTGCAAGCTTGTCCTCGGCAAGATCGACGGCGATGACGCGCGAGGCGCCGCAGGCTGCCGCCCCCATCAGCGCGCTCAGGCCCACCCCGCCGAGGCCGACGACGGCGACCGTCTCGCCGGCGCGGATCTTTGCTGTGTTCACCGCTGCGCCGACGCCGGTCAGCACGGCACAGCCGAATAAGGCCGCGATCTCATGGGGGATGTCGGCCTCGATCTTCACCAGCGAATGGCGCGAGATCACGGCATACTCGGCAAAGGCGGAGACGCCGACATGGTGATGTACAGGCCGGCCGTTGGCGGAGAGCCTTCGCCCGCCGCCAATCAGTTCACCGATGCCGTTGGCGGCGTTGCCGGGCTCGCACAGGGCAGGGCGGCCCTCGCTGCAAGGCGAGCAATGCCCGCAGGATGGCACGAAGACCATGATGACGCGGTCGCCCTGCTTGAGGTCCTGCACGCCCGGACCGGTCTCGACCACCTCGCCCGCCGCTTCATGGCCGAGCACCATGGGGACGGGGCGAGGGCGGTTGCCGTCGATCACCGAGAGGTCGGAGTGGCATAAGCCCGCCGCGCGCACCCTGACCAGCACCTCGCCGGTGCCGGGCGGCGCGAGCTCGACCTCCTCGATCGACATCGGCTTGCTCAGCGCATAGGGCGCCGCGACGGGGCTGGCATTCAGGACGGCGGCACGGATTTTCAAGGCGCGTTTCCTCGGATTTTGCAGTGTCTGGCCTGCGGTTCGACCCGCCGTCATTGCGAGGAGCGAAGCGACGAAGCAATCCAGGAGGACGTAATGTACTGCCGCTCCTGGATTGCTTCGCTGCGCTCGCAATGACGGCTTGGCTCTCGATTGCGAAATTCGGGCGGCCGCCGGCGCCTGTCAAAGACGAAAACGCGATCAGCCATATAAGGCGGGTGGATCGTCATCTTCGCCCAGCGTCGCCGTCCAGCTCTCGTCGCTGACGAGCCCGCGCAGGATCTCCCAGGACAATTGGCCGATGGCGCGCGCAGCCGCCGGTATCGGCCGTTCGGTCGAATAGGCGAGATAGACCTTGCGGTAGAGCGAGGGCTGCGCGATGCGCCAGGTCTGGAAGAGACCAGCCTTCTCCTGCGCGCGGACCGCCATGCGCGGCAGGATGCTGTAGCCCAGGCCGCGCTCGGCCAGCCGCTTGATCTGCGTATAGGATTCGATCTCGATCGCGGGCTGGATCGCGGCGCCGACGCTTAGCGCCGCCTCGTCGATCTGGTCGCGCAGGCCGTGGCCGATCCCGGGCAGGATGAGGTCGACAGCCGCTGCCTCGGAGAGCGTCACCGTGCCGCCGGGCGGCGTCTTCACCGCATCGAGCGTGGGCGGGCCGAACAGGCACAACTCCTCGGTCAGGATATGATGGATGCCGAGCCCCTTGGGGTCCGAGATCGTATAGATCACGGCGAGATCGACCTCGCCCCGGCGCAGCCAGTCGAGCACGAAGCCGCTCATCGCCTCGGCGATGCGGATGCGCACGGCAGGATAGCGCTCGCGCGCCGCCTGGATCAGGGGCACGCTGAACTGTTCGCTGACCGTGCCGGGCAGGCCGATGCGGACCTCGCCGCCGGGTGCGGCGGTCTCGCCGCGGACGCTGTCGCGCAATTCGGCGAACTCCGCCAGGATCGCCCGGGCGCGCAGCAGGAGCCGCTCGCCGGCCTCCGTCGGCAGCACGCCGCGGGTGCCGCGATGCAGCAGCGCGACGCCGAGCTCGTCTTCCATATGGCGCAGATGCTGGCTCAGCGCCGGCTGCGCCACGCGCAGCTTGGTGGCGGCCTTCGAGAACGAGCCCTGTTCGACGATCGCGGTGAAATAGCGAAGCTGGCGCAAATCCATCGCTGGGTTTCTCGGTTCCTGGCCGGTCGCTGAGGCCTTGCCGACGTTGGTAGCGCCGCCCACAAACGATGGCCAGCGCAGGCCTGGCGCAGCGGCATGCACCGGCCGGGGCGATTCCTGAAATTGGAACGATCACAGGCGCTTGGCGCGATCGCTTGAATCAGTTTGCACGCCCTGGGGGACGTCTCCTGCCCCAGCTTTCGCTTATGCCGGATAGAGCGAAGGGGTCTTGGGCACGCCCTTGGGCACTAGGTGCCGCACGTGCCGGACGACGCTCAGCCCTCCCTCAAGGGCCGCGGCACCGTCACAGGCCGCGCCTCTCTTGCCTGCGAGGCGAGGCGGACGGCTGCGTTCACCGCGCCGAAGCCGGCATAGCCCCCGCGCCGCTCGACGATCTCGAAGAAGAAGCGCTGCGCGAAGACATGGGTGTAGACCTGCAGGAACTCGGCCTCGCCGTCGCGGTCATAGAGGATGTGGTGCTCGCGCAAGGCGTCGATGAAGTCCGGATCGAGCCCGTGCCGGGCCTCCAGGTCCTCGTAGTAGTTCTCGGGGATGTCGAGGAAGGAGAGGCCCGCGGCCCGCATCGCCGTCACCGCCGCGAAGATGTCGGGCGCGCTGAAGGCGATATGCTGCACGCCTGAGCCGAAATGCTCGGAGACGAAGCGTGAGGACAGGGTCCGCGTCGCCTGCGAGCCGTTGAGCACGAAGCGCAATGAGCCGTCGGCGCTGACGATCGGCCGGCTCTCGACGAGGCCGGCGGGATCGGCGATCGCGGTTTGTGGGATACGCTCGAGATGGAAGAGCGAGGTGTAGAACAGCAGCCAGGACAGCATCTCCTCATAGTCCATCGACTGGGAGATGTGATCGACGCTTTGCAGGAGGGCGGGCGCAGGCGCGGCGGCATCGGGCCTGGCGACAAAATCCTTCTCCCAGATATGGGCGAGTTCGCCGGTGGCTTGAGTAAAATAGATCAATGAGCCGCCGACGCCGCGAATGGCTGGGATATGCATCTCGCCGGGGCCGACGGGCTGCTCGAAGGCCGTGATCTTCAGATCCCGCGCCCGGGCCATGGTCTGCTCGACATCGTCGACGCGCAGGCAGATCGCGCAGACGCCGGGGCCATGCATGATCGCATGCGACTGAGCGAAGCCGTCCTTCTCGGTGTTGAGCACGAGGTTGATGCCGCCCTGGCTCCAGCGCGTCACCATCTTGCTGCGATGCGTGCCGGTTTGCTGGAAGCCCAGAGCCTTGAATAAAGCTGCGAGATCGGCAGCCGTATCCTCGTCCAGCGCGAATTCGAGGAACTCTACGCCCTCGACATGCGCGCGCGGCGGCAGATGCGGCGCCGTCTGGTCGGCGAGCGCGATCAGCGAGCGCATGCCGTCGGTTGCGAGCCGGCGGGCCGAGCCGGCCCGGAACTGGTCGTTGAAGATCTCGTGCGAGAGCGGCCCGGAATAGCCCGTCGCTTCGACCGCTTTGACGAAGTCGGCGACGGCAAGGTCGCCCTGGCCGGGAAAGCAGCGGAAATGCCGGCTCCAGCTCAGCACGTCCATGTCGAGCCTCGGCGCATCGGCGAGCTGGACGAGGAAGATGCGATCGCCGGGGATCGAGGCGATCGGCTCCAGCGGCGATTTGCGCGCCAGCGTGTGAAAGGAATCGAGGATCAGCCCGATGCGCTCGTGATCGGCGCGGCGCACGATCTCCCAGGCGTCGCGATAGTCGTTGACATGGCGACCCCAGGCCAGGGCCTCGAAGCCGACGCGCACGCCGAATTTCGCCGCGAGCTCGCCGAGTTCGCGCAGATCGGTGGCCGCCCGGTCGATGCCGCCGAGCGATTGCGGCGAGACGTTCGAGCAGATCAGCATCAGCTCGGCTCCGAGCTCGTTCATGATCGCGAATTTGCGCTCGGCCCGGGCGAAGGTTCGCGCCCGCAGCGGCTCGGGCATGCCCTCGAAGTCGCGGAAGGGCTGGAAGGCAGAGATCGTCAGGCCGAGATCGGCGATCATCTTGCCGACATCGCGCGGGCTGCCGTCAAAGGTCAGGAAATCGTTCTCGAAGACCTCGACCGCGTCGAACCCGGCCGCGGCGATGGCCTGTAGCTTCTCCGTGAGATCGCCGCTGAGCGAGACGGTCGCGATTGAGGTCGGGTTCATGCCGCTTGCGCCCTTGCCTGGTGGTCGATGGTGACGAGACATCCACGCCGCGCAGCCTCACTGATGGCCTCGACGACCGCAAGCGTGCGGGCGGCATCAGCGGCGCTGGTGATGGGCTGCTCCGTGCCGCGGATCACGGCGCAGAAATGCCGGAGCTGCTCGGCCAGGGGCTCGACGGGAGCGACAGCGCGGCTTTCCCGCAGCAAAGGCTCCCACCAGCCCTGCTTGCCCTCATAGCGCCAGAGCTCGAGCTTCGGCAGCGATAGCGAGCCCTCGCTGCCGGCGATCAGGTAGCAATGCCCGTCGCGCTGGGGATAGGCTTTGTTCTCGCCCGATGAGAGCTCCCAGCTCCAGGGCGCGGGCGTGGCGTCGGAGACGGTCGCCGTGCCGAGCGCGCCATTGGTGAAGCGGAAGGTGAGGGCGGCGGTGTCCTCCACGGCAAAGCCGCGCGTGGCGTTCGAATGCATGGCCTGCACCGCGTCGATCTCGCCGCAGATGAAGCGCAGATTGTCGATGTCGTGGATCAGGTTGATCAGCACCGGGCCGCCCCCGGCTTCGCGCCGCCAGGCGACGTCGAAATAATCGTCGGGCTTGCGGATCAGGAACAGCGAGTTGATCGCCACCAGTCGGCCGATGCCGCCGTCCTGCACGATCTTGCGCGCCGCCTTGACGATCGGGTTATGGCGGCGGTGATGGCCGGCGAGGACCGGTATGCCGGTGCGCGCCTGTGCCTCGACCAGCTTCTGCGCTGAAGCCACGCTCTCGGCCAGCGGCTTCTCGACCAGCACCGGGACGCCGGCTTCCAGGCAGGCGAGCGCGCCCGGCACATGCAAGACGTTGGGCGTGGCGATGATCGCGCCATCGGGCGTCATCGCCGCCAGCATCGCCTCGGGCGAGGCAAACCAGGGCGTGCCGCGTTCCGCCGCGAGCGCCCTGGCTGCGTCCGTCGGATCGCAGATCGCAGCGCAGGCGCAGTCGGGGGACGCGTCGAGGCGCTGCAGATGGGCGCGCCCGATGAGGCCCGCGCCGATGAGGGCGATGTTCAGCTTGGCGCTCATGCGAGATATCTCGATCGGAGCGTTCTTCCCGTCATGCTCGGCCTTGTGCCGAGCATCCACGTCTTGGACACTGCCTTCGACGAGGGAAGACGTGGATGGCCGGGACAAGCCCGACCATGACGGAGAGGGCTCGCCATCATGCCGCCTCCGTCATGGCGCCGCCCAGGAACAACTGGCCGACGCGCGGATCGGCGAGGATCTCGGCCGCCGGTCCCTGCATCCGGGTCTGGCCGAGTTCGAGCACCAGCCCTTCATCGGAAATCTCCAGCGCCGAGCGGGCGTTCTGCTCGACCATCAGGATCGTCACGCCTTTCGACCGAAGCTCCATGAGAATCGCAAAAGTCTCCTGCACCATCATCGGGGAGAGGCCGATCGAGGGTTCGTCGATCAGCACCAGCTTGGGATCGAGCAGGAGGCCGCGCACGATCTCGAGCTGCTTCTGCTCGCCGCCCGAGAGTGTCGAGGCCTGGTTGTCCGCTTTGCGGCGCAAGGCCGGAAAGCGGTCGAGTGCGGCCTCCAGGCGCTTGGGCATGTCGGTGATATGGGAGCCGGCGGCGACGGCGCCCAGCTCGATATTGTGGCGCACCGAGAGCTCGGGGAAGATGTTGCGTCCCTGCGGCACATAGCAGATGCCGGCTTCCAGCAGCTTGCGCTGGTTCCAGTTGGTGATGTCGGCTCCCTCCAGCCGGATCTGGCCTTCGCGCACCTTGAGCAGGCCGAAGATCGCCTTGAACACGGTCGATTTGCCGGCGCCGTTGGGGCCGATCACGGTGGTGATCGCGGCGCGCGGGATCTTGAAGGTCGTGCCGTTCAGGATGGTCATGGCGCCGTAGCCGCCGACCACGCCGTCGAGTTCGAGGATGGGTGTGCTCATGACGCTCTCCTCAATGCCCCAGATAGGCTTCGATGACCGCCGGGTTGGCCCTGACCTCAGCCGGCGTGCCCTCGGCCAGCACCTTGCCTTCGGCCAGCACGATCACTCGCGAGCACAGCGACATGACGAAATCCATGTTGTGCTCGATCACCACGAAGGTTGCACCCTGTTCGGCGTTGATGGCGCGCAGTCGCTCCTTCAGGTCGCCCAGCATGGTCAGGTTGACGCCGCCAGCCGGCTCGTCGAGCAGCACGAGGCGCGGGCCGGCCATGAAGGCCATCGCTGCGTCGAGCAGCTTCTGCTGGCCGTAGGAGAGCCCGCCCGCCTTCTCGTCGATGAGATGGCCGAGCTTGAAGAAGCTGATCATCTGGTCGGCCTTCTTGGACAGCCCAGCGTCGCGCGCCCCGAAGAAGCGCGACAGCATCGAGCCCTCATGCTCCTGGCCGGCGAGGATCAGGTTCTCGCGCACCGAGAGCTCGGGGAAGACCTGCAGCAGCTGGAAGGTGCGGCTGACGCCGCGCCGGTTGAGCTCGGAGGGACGCAGATTGGTGACGTCCCGGCCGTCGAGCTTGACCGAGCCTTCGGTCGGCTCAAGCTGGCCGAGGATGCAGTTGAACAGGGTCGACTTGCCGCAGCCATTGGGGCCGATGATGCCGAGGATCTCGCCCTCATTCACCGAGAAGGAGACCCCGTTGACGGCCTTGATGCCGCCGAACGCCTTGTGCAGGTTGGTGACTTCCAGAACCTTGTTGGCTTCAATGACCTTGTTGGCTTCGAGAACCTGGGCCATCAGCGCGCTCCCGTCTTGCCGCTAACCTTCGCCCAGCCGCGCTCCAGCAGCCCGCTCACCCCTTGCGGGCAGGCGATCAGCAGCAGCATGACGATGGTGGCGAAGATGATGAGATAGAGCGAACCGGCAAAGCGCAGCCATTCCGGCAGAACGACGCCGAGCAGCGCGCCGATGAAGGGGCCAAGCAGATAGCCCGAGCCGCCCGCGACCACCATCAGCAGCAGGAAGAAGCTCTGCGACAGCGAGAAGGGCGAGGGGTCGATGAACTCGACCAGCGGGGCGTAGAGCGCACCGGCAAAGCCCGCATAGGCCGAGCCGATGGCGAAGGCGAGCAGGGTATAGGTGCGGGTATCGACGCCCAGGCTCGCGGCACGGATCGGATTTTCGCGCAAGGCGGTGAAGGCGCGACCCCAGGGGCTGCGGATCATCCACCACAGCACGACCGCGAGGATGAAGGTCACGACGACGACGAAGCGGTGGAATTCGAGCGCGCCGAACAGCTTGATGCCGAAGAACTCCGGCCGGTTGATGTTGGCGATGCCGAAGACGCCACCGGTGAGCCATTGCTCATTGCGCATGATCAGCCAGATCAGCGTCGAGAAGGCGAGCGTGACGAAGGCGAGGTAATGCGCCTTGACCCTCAGCGCCGGGAAGCCGAGCACGAGGCCGACCGCGAAGGTCAGCAGGCCCGACAGAGCGAAGGCGGCATACCAGGAGACGCCGTATTTCGTGGTCAGGATCGCCGTCGTGTAGGCCCCCAACCCCATGAAGGCGGCTTGGGCGAGCGACTTCAACCCGGCATAGCCCAGCGTCAGGTTCAGGCCCATCACCGCCACGCTCATCACCAGCCAGAGCGAGAGCACATAGGTGCCGTAGCGGCCCATGCCGACCGGGGCAAACCAGAGGATGACGGCGCCCGCCATCAGCGTGAGCAGCGAACCATCGACGAAAGCGGGCAGGGAGAGGCGGCTGCGCTGCGGCAGGCTCTCATGCGTTGCGGGCGCGGTCATACGCGGCGCTCCTCTTTGCGGCCCATCAGGCCTTCCGGCTTGAGCAGGATGACGACGACGAGCAGGACGAGCGGCACGGCAAGCCGGTACTGCGTCGAGATGTAGGCGGCGGCCATGCTGTCGACGATGCCGACGATCAGCCCGCCGACGAGCGCGCCGCGGACCTGGTTGAAGCCGCCGACGATCGCCGCGATGAAGGCGAACAGGCCGATGACCTCGCCATTGGAGAACTTCGCCAGATAGATCGGCGAGATCAGCACGGAGGCGACGACGGCGAGCGCGGCGTTGATGACGAAGGTCAGCAGCACCATGCGCTCGACCGGGATGCCGAGGATGCGCGCGACCGTCGGGTTCTGTGCGGTCGCCTGCATCTGGCGGCCGAGGCGGGTTCCGCCGACGAACCATTGCAGCGCGCCGATGACCGCGAAGGCCACCGCGATGATCGCCAGATGCTGCAGCGAGATCGAGGCGCCGAAGACCTGGATGGTTTGCGAGGGCACGAAGGAGGGGAAGTTCTGCGCCTCGGCCGAAAAGCCGTCCTTGGCGCCTTCCTTCATGATGATCGACAGCGCCATGGTCGCGATGGCCAGCGGCAGCACGCCATGCTTGATCATCGGATCGACCACGGTGAGCTTGAAGCCGACGCCGAAGATTAGGATGAAGGCGGCGATGCCGATCAGCGCGCCCAACCAGATCGGCGCGCCGAACAGCTTGATAGCGAGCAGGACGAGCACGGCCGGCAGCATGACGAACTCGCCCTGGGCGAAGTTGATCGTCTGCGAGGTCTGCCAGACCAGCGTGAAGCCGATGGCGGCGAGCGCATAGATCGCGCCCGTTGCGATGCCGGCGATGAGATAGGCGATGAATTCGGCCATGGCTTGGTGCCCTGCGATGGAGCGTCATGGTCGGGCCTGACCCGACCATCTCTGGATGAAGGCAGGCTCGTCGCCCTCACCGTCATTGCGAGGAGCGAAGCGACGAAGCAATCCAGGGGGAGGCGGAGCGCTGCCGCTCCTGGATTGCTTCGCTGCGCTCGCAATGACGGGAGCGCGCTCGCGCCTTACGGCTTGAGCTTCGGCAAGGTGGAGGTGATCACCTGCTTGCCGTTGATCACCTCGGCGAGGAAGCTTTCGCGGTCGAGGTCGCCGTTCTGCTCGATCGTGGTCTCCATCAGGATCCCGGGCTCCTCGGAGGGCTTGATCGTCGCGCCGCGCAGCGTGTCGGCGACGCCCTTCTTGTCGAACTTCTTCTGCTTCTCGGTCGCCCATTTGACCATGTAGACGGCCATATAACCCTTCAGGCCGTTATGGTCGGGGGTGTAGTTGAATTTGGCGATGAACTTCTTGCCGAACTCCTGGAAGGCCGGGATCGGCGCCTCGATCGAGAGCCCGACATGGCCCTTGACGCCGTTGGCGGCTTCGCCCGCGAGCTCGATCACCTTGGCGCCGAGCAGGGTGGTCTCGCCGATCATCGGCTTGGCGATGCCCTGCTGCTTGGCAGCGCGCAGGAAGCGGGCGCTCTCCTCCTCGTTCAAATAGACGAAGACGGCGTCGGCATTGGCGTTCTTGATCTTGATCGCGTCGGCGGCGAAATCGGCCTGGCCCTGTTCGGTGGCGACATCGACGGCGACCTTGATGCCGGCCTTTTCAAGCTCGGGAATGATGGCGTCGCGCCCGCCCTTGCCGAAATCGTTATTGACCCAGACGACGGCGACGGAACCTGCCTTCACGGTGTTCTTCAGGTAATTGGCGATCTTGGGCATCGCTGCAGTCTGGCTGAGCGAGGTCCGGAACAGATACTGATTGCCCTGCTTGGTCAGGCCGGCCGCCTCGCCACCGACGATCTGGGCAATTTCGGCGCGCTGGGCGATCTGCATGGAGGCGCCGATCGGGCCGGAGAAGACCGGGCCGAGCACCGCATAGGTGCCCTCATCAATGGCGCGCTGCACGGCGGCCCGGGTGTTCCCGGGATTGCTCTGGGTATCGTAATGCACGATCTCGATCTGCTTGCCGAGAATGCCGCCCTTGGCGTTGATCTCGGCGACGGCAAGATCGACGCCGCTCTTCCAGTTGGTGCCCGAGGTCGCGCCCGGGCCCGAGAGCTCGATCACGTCGACGAGCTTGACCTTGTCCTGTGCCAGCGCCGGCAGGCCAAGGCCCGCCGTCAGCACCGCTGCGATGATCCAATGCCTCTTCATGGTGTCGTCTCCTCCGATCGGTTTGGTCTTGTGTCTCGCCCGGTTCTTCGGGTCGTCTTCAGGATGCGGGTCGTCGTCAGGCTGCGCGGTGCGTGGCCTCCTGCGCCGCCAGGGTTTCGTCGAAGGCCTGGGCGATCGCGCTATGCGATGGCGCCTGGCCCGTAAACAGCGCGAAGGCGTCGATGGCCTGGTTGATGCTGAGCTCGCGCCCCGTCATCACCGTTGCGCCGGCGCTTTGAGCGGCTTTCAGCAGCGGTGTCCAGAGCGGATGATAGACCGCGTCCGCAACCCACTGGGATCTGTCGATGAGCCCGGCGGGGACGGGCGTGTCGCGGTTCGGCAGCATGCCGATCGGCGTGCCGTTGACGATGCCCGCCGCACCGCTGACGGCGGCCTCCACGCTCGCCGCTATCTCTACGGTTGCGTGCTGGCCAAGCTGCGCCGCCAGAGCCGCGGATTTGGCCGGGTCGAGATCGAACAGGCGCAGTGTCTTGACGCCGCAGGAGGCGAGCGCGAAGCCGATGGCCTTGCCGACACCGCCGGTTCCGATGATCGCGACGGGCGCGTCGCCATCCCTGCGCTTCAGCGCGCGATAGGCCGTGGCGAAGCCGCTGGCATCGGTGTTGTAGCCCGTGAGCAGGCCGTCCCGCACGACCACGGTGTTGACCGCGCCCATGGCTGCGGCCTCGGGCGCAAGCGCGTCGAGCAGCGGGATGACCGCTTCCTTGTAGGGGAAGGTGATGTTGAGGCCGGAAAAGCCGAGCCGGCGTACGCCGTCCAGGATCACCGCGAGATCGGCCTCTTTGGCGCCTGCGATGTCGATGAGGTGGTAATGCAGCTCGAAGCCGGCGGCACCAGCCGCAGCCTCGTGCATCGCGGGCGCGGCGGAATGCGAGATCGGCGAGCCGATCAGCCCGAGCAGCACGCGCTTCGTGCGGTTGGCTATGGGAAAAGCCGGCATATCCGTCCCTCGCGGCTCGCTCGTCATCTCAGCGAGCGTTGCCGAGCGTCACATAGCCCGATTTGACGGGATAACGCGATAACCAATCCATCGCCATTACCTAACCTGATGTTATTTTCGGCAGCGAGGATTGGGCGGCCAATTGTGCGCGCGGCGTCACCACCGCGTTCATCTCCTCGCGCAGCAGCGCCACAAAGGTTTCGGCATAGAGCGAGGGCGCCTTGTCGTTCTTCACGGCGACATAGGTCTGGAACCGCGTCGGCTCGGCGATCGGGATCGTGGTGATGCCTTGCATCGAGCCATGCGCCACGGTGAACTGGTCGATCACGGCGATGCCGAGCCCGGCACGCACCAGCGAGCACACCGTCGTGCCGAAGCGCGCCTTGATGACCATGTCATAGGCGAGGCCCTGCTGCTTGAAGATCTCGGCCATGACCCGGCCATAAGGGTCGTTGGGGTCGATGCCGATCAGGGGGTGCTGCACGATCTCAGCGGCGGAGATCGATTGACGCCCGGCGAGTTCGTGGCCGTCTGGTACGATGCAGAGCAATTCGCCCTGGCTCAATGGCACGAAATCGATGCCGGGATGGTCGAGCTTGTAGCTCATCGCCGCGATCTCGCCCTTGCCGAGCAGGAGATAGTCGAGCGCCTCCTCGATCTTCAGAATGTTGATGTCGAGCCTGAGGTCGGGATGCTTGCGCCGCAGCCGCTCGATTGCGCGCGGCACCATGACATGGCAGATGCTCGGCACCGAGCCGATCCGGAGCTCGATGCCGCCGCCGCGCTCGATGCGGGCGAGCGTGTAATGCAGGTCGTCGACCTTCTTATAGACGCCGTTGATCTGCTCGAAGATGTCGTTGGCCTCAGGGGTAGGCACATAGCGCCCATGCCGACGCTCGAACAGCTTGAGCCTGAGCGTGCGCTCGGTGTGCTTCATCAGGCGGCTGATGCCGGGCGCCGAGACGTTGAGGAGTTTTGCCGCGCCCGAGATCGTGCCGGTGATCATGATGGCGCGGATCACCTCGATCTGGCGCAAGGTCAGCATGAATGGCGTTTCCCTCGAAGGTTCTTGGCTTTTGCGCAAGCGGAGGGGAGGGCGAGGGTGGAGTCAAGCAGGACGATGTTCGAGTCTGAGCTTCTCGCCCCGACCTTAGCCGAGGTTGCTGATGGGGCGTCTGCCCCCCGGAATTGGCCCGTTGCCGACATCGGGAACGTCTGCTTCCGGGCCGGCGGTCGGAGATGTCGATGGCGCTTTTATCTTGGTGGATTTCGAAGTTTCGGCGCCATGAGGCGTCTTCGAGTTCAATAGGTCACCGACACGACAATCGTGTCGCTGTAGAGCCCGGGCGACGGGGTCGCTTGTACAGGCACGCGCCCATAGACCGTTGCAGTCTGGGCCACCCCGTTTCCTGTTGCCGAAAGCGTATCGCTACCCAGCGTCTGGCCAAAGGCCTGTGTTCGGGCCGCGTTCCGATAGAGACCGTATGTTACGATCTCGGCTCCCTTGGTCATGCGCCGCAAGGTCGGGTTGGTCGCCCCCGAGAGGCCGCCATCGAGGCCGATCTGGTACGACGTCCCATTGGTGCAAGTCGGAGCCAGCGTCGTGCTCGCATCATGCTGGGCGCTGAGGACGCCAAATGAGCCGAAGCTCAGATTGTTGGTGGTGACGCGGCAGGTCGCGGGCACATTGGCCGTGACCGCGAAGCTCGTCGTCTGCGAGTTCGTCAGCAGGTTGCACCCGAGCAGGAAGGATAGAAGCCCATAGCGGATCCGCGCATCGGTTCCGGTGAAGCTGCTGGAATAGGAGAGCGGGGCGACGGTCGCCTGGCCGCTGTAGACGCGGCCAAAGATCGTCTGGCTGCGGCTGCCGCTGCCGCCTGCCGACAGGACGATATTGAAGCCCACCGGCGAGGCGCTTCCCCCCGGCCAGGCACCGGAGCCCCATGGCGATCCGGCGGAAGCATCGCTGAAGAGCCCATAGCGAAGCTGGTCGGCACCATTCAGCATGAAGCGATTGGCGGCGCTGGTGCCGCCACCCGAACCCGGCCCGAGGTCGAGACAGACCCCGACCGTCGAGAACGCGAGCCCAGTACACGATACCGTCGCCGTCGCGCTGGCATCCACCTGCGCATTGGCGGTCACGTCGATATCGCCGAAGGCCAGCGGCGTGATGCTCAGCGAGCAGGACTGCGCCGCAGCCGGAGCCTCGATCGACAGCAGGGCCAGCACGGCGATTGCCGGCAGGGCCAGACAACGCCGGAAGAAGCGTCTTACCGACATGACACGGGCCCTAGCGTGACCTGCGTGGCTTGACGCGGTTCAAAGGAAAAATGGGCCCGGCATTCGCCCTTATCGAGCTGGACCACGATGTCGTTGCCGGGCCCTAGATTCTCGACGAAGGCGCGCCCGTCATAGCCAACGACGAATTCGGGTGCCGCCGCCGTCCCGCGCAGCCCGGGCTGAAGCGCGCCGCTCAGACCTGCCCGGAGCGGCTTGCCGTCGGCGCCATGCAGGATGACGATCGCCGCGTTCGAGGCTGATCTGACGCCGAAATCGACCACGACCCCGGCGCGATCTGTCGGGGCCAGGACCTCCAGCGTCGTCTCGGCGAGCGAGGTCACGGGGAGCCCGCGAGGGTCGATCGAAACCTTGTTGGACTGGTAGGATCGCAAGGTCGGAATCAGCGCGTTGCCGCTGGCGTTGGTGCGCGCGACGACGCGGTTCTCGTAAAGGACATCAACGTCGGGAGCTCCCGCCTTGGCAACCGCGAAGGCATCGTCGATGCGATTGCCCAGAAACAGATCGCTGCCGGCCAGCGCGATGGAACCGTCGAGCTGGGCCGTTCCCGAGAGCCGATCGCCGGCCTGCGTCACGCCGGCTTCGATCTGGCCATAATTGCCGCGATAGGCGAGCGATGCCGAGCGTCGCTGCTGGCCGCCCTGGCCCTCGACATCGCGCACGCGCCAGCCGACACTGCCAACCTCCTGCCGGAGCGGCTTGCTGACATCGGCGGCGAGCGCCCAATTTGCGCCGGAGCGGCTCGTGCCTGTCGACGCGGTGATGTCGGCGCCGAAGGGGAAGGACAAGCCGGCGAAAATGCCGGCCGAGCGGCGATCATCCAGATCGGTGAAAACCGTCGCGTAGAACGACCCGCTGCCCGGCAGCGCACGGGTATAGCTTGCATTGACGACGCGGTTCGAGCGTCCGACAGCCGGCTTCACATGCGCGAAGCCGAAGCTGATGCCGCCGCCCAGCATGGGCGCGGGAAAGCCGACCGAGAGCCGGTCGAGCGCGCGCGGCGGCAGCAGGAGGCGCCCCCATGTGACAGCGTCCGCTGCCAAGGTTCCAGCCATCGCGACATAGCCCGCCACGCCGTTCGCGCCGGAAAGGTCGGCGACCGGCGGCACCGTGACCGAGGCGAGGTCGCGATATGCGCCGAGGCTCCGCTGCGATGAGGCCAGGAATGAGACACCCCAGAGCTGCGTCTCAAAGGAAAGATACGCCTGGCCGCCCGTCGCGCCACCCTGCCAACTGCCCGCTCCGGCCGCGCTGATAAGGCCGAACTGGCCGAGACCGAGCACGCCCCCGAGGCTCGCCGTGCCCAGCCCGTGCGTCGCCTCGGCATGCGCCAGCACCGTGACATTGTCGCTGAGCCCGTAGCGGGCGCTACCGGAGCCGGCGATGTCGCCGCCATAAATGCTCGACCGCAGCCCGTATTGCAGCCGGGGCGCGCCGATCTCGGCGGAGAAGTCGAACAGGCCTGGGCGCAGCAGCTTGCTCGAGACGATGAAGGGCAGGTTCGCCTCGGTCTGCTGGCCCGACGCATCCCGCACGACGACATTCGCATTGCCGTTTCCCGACAGGATCGGGATGTTGGTGATGCGGAACGGACCGCTGCCGACATCCTGGGAGATCGTCTTGGTGCCGTTGACGAAGACATCGACGGTCGAGGGAACGGCTGCGCTGCCGGTGACGCTGGGCAGGGGCAAGGTGATCAGGTCCGGCCGCAACCCGAAATTGCGCTGGACCTGCAGTCCGCCCATGCGGATCGGCCGGGTCCAGGCCAGGCCGCCCGAGATCATGTCGCCGGCACGGTAAGTCAGCATGGTGCCCGGATCGGAATAGCTCCAGCTCGTTTCCAGCCGCAGCACCTCTGTGCGCCCGCCGCCCGGCGACTGGTCGCTGACGATGCCCGTCTGTGACAGCACGCCGAACGGGCTAAAGACACGCGCATCGAGGCTCGCCGAAAGACTGGGATAGCGCCAGAAACTGCTGAATTGCTTACCCTCGGAACTGCCGAACAGTGTGTAGTTCAGCACGGCGCCGGTCCCGGCAGAACCGGCCGTCGGCGAAGGGACGTCCCTGGCTGCCGCGTCATAGGTCTTGGGCAGCCGACCCGCCTGCGGCAGTTGGATATCGATCCTCTGGGCCGCCTCATCATAGCGATAGGTCAAAGCGGGGATCGCGGAGAGGGGCACATCCTCATCCCGCTTGAATGCCTGGGGCACCCTGATGCCAAGTTCCTCGAGTTCCTTGCGGCGGGCCGAGACCTCGCCGTTCCCGCCCTGGTGAAAGGCTCCGATCAGCCCGATCGCCTGCCCGTCGAGGAGGACGTCGAGATGCAAGTCGCGTTCGGGGCGGCCATCGCCGGCTCGCCCTTCCGCAGCCCAGCAGGCATGACCGAGCATCAGCAGAAGCACCGCCAACGCCCTACCGTGCCGTTTGCACGGGGAATGTTGCATTGAACGGACCAGTTTCGGTCATGCCGGAGATGGTGACGCTTGCACCGGATTTCGTCGGGCGCGCCGGCGCGGCGATATCCCACCGCATCGAAGACCTGCCGAGGGAATACCCGAGCAGCCCTTTGCTCGCCGACAGCACCTGTCCCGACGCATCGCGCAGGGTTACGGCGGCCAGGCGAACGCGGGTGTCGCCGCTGTTGACGGCAGCCAGCGTGATGCCCCGGCCGTGCTGACCGGCGCTCCAGCTTATGGCGGGAGGCGAGGCCGACTTTCCCGTGAAGAAGACGGGGACGAGATGGCGCGTGACCAGCGCAACGGTCCCCGAGGCGCGCTTGGGTTTGGGCAACTCGTCGATGACGAGCCGGTAGGCCTCCTCCTTGTCCGGCGGCCGGCTGGCAACACGGATCACGCGCACCGTGTAGTCCTGGCGTGAACGCAGATCGACCAAGGGCGGGCTGGCGACGACATCGTTGGTCGGTTCGAGCCGCTCTACACCATTATCCTGTATCCAACGGAAGATTCGGAGCTGCGCGGTGATCGGCTCGACATCGGTGTTTCGCAGCGTGATCGTGGCGGTGGTCGCTGGCGCGGGCAGATCGAGCAGCACCGGCGCGACCTGCAGCGAGGCGGCGCTCGCCTGCCCCGCGAGGCTGGCCGCCAGGACGACGAGGGCAGACATGGTCTTCATCGCGTGTTTCCTTTCGAACTGGGCGCAAGAATCTGCCGGGCGACCCGCTCGGCGGCCTCCATCATTGCGAAGCGATCGGTTGCGTTGAGTTCTGCTGCGATGCCGCGGCTCACGCGGCGGCGGGGTTGCCCTTCAATAGGTGACCGTCACCGTGATCGTGTCGGAATAGAGTGCGGGGCCCGGCGTGGTCTGGACAGGCACCCGGCCATAGACCGTGAAGCTCTGTCCGGAGCCGTTTCCGGTTCCCGCGACCGTATCAGTTCCGATCGTCGTGCCCCAGTTCAGTGTCCGGCTGGCGTCGCGAAACAACGAGTAGTTCACCAGTCCCCCGGTGCCGCTCATCTGACGTGTCGTGACGCTCGCGCCGTTCACGCCTTGGTTGAGGCCGATCGTATAGGGCGTCGTGTTCGTGCACTGGACGGAGATTGTGCTCGTCGTGTCGATATTGGCAGCGAGGACGCCGACATTGCCGAAATTAAGGTCCGTCGCGCTCGCAACGACGCATGCGGTCTGTATATTAATCTGTACTTGAAAGTTCCCGACTGCCGTTGCAGCCCTAGAAGGAGACGAACACACCGCGCAAAAAAACGCAGCGATGGCGATTTTTGGCAAGATCATGGTGAAATCTCTTTCGATACTTACGATAATAGATTCCTACCGATGAAGGTTAGAACGGGATGGTTAATGCATCGTAAAAATTCAATCGAAAGTTGATTATTACAACCTGTGGGGGGGGGTATAAATTGACTTTGCGCAGGTCGATGGCTTCGCATTAGAACCTCACCTGAAAGACCGGGTCGCCAAATCGCGGCACAGCCACTGGCGACGGCCGGGCGAGAAGTGGCAGGCCTCCCATATGGACTTGCCAAGTTGCGACCAGGCTTGACGAAGCGCCGGAATCAAGCCGGGTTCGGTCTCACCTCGTTCAGGATGAACGCATGGCCGAAACAGAGGGCTCGGGCATGGCGGATGTTCATGCCGGCTGGTAGGGCTGGTGCACGAGGTCGCAGGCGTCCTAAGCAGAGATTCTTCGCGCCCTTGGCCGGCAGGATCTCGACGAGCCCTCGAAGCGCTGGGTAAGCCGATAGCAGACGCTTCGAGCACAGGTCGGCCGACGATCGCGTTGCGCTTCAATTGTAGGCGTCGTGGTAACGAGGCGTCGTTGCTATCGATGACACCTGTCATTACGATGCGGCAGGCTGCTCGGGATGAGGCTATCCTATTGGTCAGCTCGCTCTGCGAAGGAGGCTTTCATGCCACTTCGAGGTCGCGTCGGACGGCATGTCAGCACTGGCGCCAACTGCCAGAACTGGAAGAGCGACCAGGAGGTCGTGATCGCCCTGCTGAACCATATCCCGATCGCCGATGGTGGAACCGGGGGAGCCTTGGGCGGACGTATCATCGGCGGGTTTGCTAGCGACGCGCTGTACCAAGCTATCCTGAGCTTCGAGAAACGATATCCCCAGCTCAGGCAGAGGGGCTTTGTCGAACCGAACGGGCCGGTGTTGACGCAATTGGAGGGGTTGGCATTGCGTCCGCCACCCGCACCGCCCAAAAAACCGGGGCAATGGGACGCGATCACGACCAGGACCGTGTCGAAATCGTTGAATGCCGGTTTGGACGGCGACATGACGCTCAGCCATTCCGATGTCGTCAACATCATTCGCCGCACGCTCAGCGACGGCGTTATCACGCCCGACGAGATCAACGACCTGGCGACGATCCTGGCCGTCGCGAAGAGCCTGCAGCAGCGTTCCAAGAGCATGCTGACGACGCTCGTCAATGCGATCCGCAAGACGGCGGCCGGCAAGGGACCCTACAGGCTGGAGACGGATCGGCAACTCTTTGCGGCCGGCATAGTCTGCGATTTTCTCGAACGCCCGGGATCGAGCCGCTTTCCCTCTCTGGATCGAAACGAGGTCGGCGTTGGGCTGCTGATGCGGATCGCCAATCCGGGCTTGATCAAGCAGGACCAGGCGAGCCTGTGCGGGCCGGCCGCGCTGCTGTTCAGCGAAGCGGCCGACAACCCCGCCGCTTATGCCCGTTTCGCCATCGACCTCTACGAGAAGGGGCGGGCGAAGCTGAACCGGCTGGAGATCGCACCGGACCAGGACGTGCGGACCTATCGACCGCCGCCGACGATGGATCATGTCGACTGGATGACCATGGCCAGCATCCGCGATTCCGAGAACTGGTTCTTGGACTATGACAACGCCGACAAGGAATTCGCCGGCATCACCTTGCCTGGCGAACTGGCGGACTGGTTCCGGCGCGCCGGCTATTCCAAAGTCGAGCAGGACGGCAACATCATCGCCAGCATGGGCCTCAGCGAAATCGACGATGCCAATCGGCTCTATGCGGACGGCTACCGCATTTGCCTCTTCATCGGCGCGAACATCCTGAGCTAGAAGGACTAGTCGAAAAGCTCGACCACCGCCGAGCATTGGGCCGTTCAGCGGTCGCTGATCGATCGGTCGAACGGCACGGTCAAGCTCAAGGTCTTCACCTGGGGCGATGGCGAGTATCAGATCCCGCACGGCGGCAAGACACTGCCGGTCGGCGATTTCCTTGGCAATTTCTACGGTTACGTCGCGGGAAAACCGTAGCGCGACATCTTCCGTTCGCTGTTTGCGAGCATCCGCCCCTCAAAACACCTCGGCGACGCGCAGCCTAGTCGATTCCCTATGCCGGCCGATGACGATCTCGGCTTGGTCACGCGGCTCTGGCCTGATCATATTCAAGCAGTCGCTAAACTTGTGCGATGCGGCATAAGTTGCTGCATTGCAGTGTTTTATCCGCAATCCGCGGCGCTTGACATGTTTAGTGAATTGATATTCGCTAAACAAATCGCTGAACTTGGACGGCTCGTTCCGAGGCGGCGTGAGGAAACGTCCCGCGTCGGCCGTGCCCCTTCATTTGGCTGTGCCCTTCGCGGTCGCGCAGGTTCACCCGTCACCCCAATGACGGCTGGTGACGGCATGCCAAGGGAGGCCAAGAACATGAACATGATCAGAACATGGATGCTTGCCGCGACCATAGCCGGGAGCACGGCGTTGGCTGCGACTGCAGCTCAGGCGCAAGGCAAATCATTGACGTTGTGCTGGGCGGCCTGGGATCCGGCGAATGCGCTGGTGGAACTCTCCAAGGACTTCACCGCCAAAACCAATATCGCCATGAAGTTCGAGTTCGTGCCCTGGCCGAACTTCGCCGACCGCATGCTCAACGAGCTCAACTCCAAGGGCAAGCTCTGCGACCTGATCATCGGCGACTCGCAATGGATCGGCGGCTCGGCCGAGAACAAGCATTATGTGAAGCTGAACGATTTCTTCGCCAAGGAAGGCATCAAGATCGATGACTTCATGCCGGCGACTGTCACCGGCTATGCCGAATGGCCGAAGAACACCCCGAATTACTGGGCGCTCCCGGCAATGGGCGACGCGCTCGGCTGGACCTACCGCAAGGACTGGTTCGCCAAGCCGGCGCTGCAGGCCGAGTTCAAGGCCAAGTATAACCGCGATCTTGCTGTGCCAAAGACCCAGACCGAGCTGAAGCAGGTCGCCGAGTTCTTCCAGGGTCGCGACGTCGACGGCAAGAAGGTCTATGGCGCCGCGATCTTCACCGAGCGCGGCTCGGAAGGCATCACCATGGGCGTCGCCAACGCGCTCTATCCCTTCGGTTTCAAATATGAGGATCCGAAGAAGCCTTACGCCATGGCCGGCTTCGTCAATTCCGAGGGCGCCGTGAAGGGGCTCGAATTCTATAAATCGCTGTTCAAGTGCTGCACGCCGCCGGGCTACTCGAACGCCTATATGCAGGAGGGCCTCGACGCCTTCAAATCCGGCCAGGTCGCGATGCAGATGAACTGGTTCGCCTTTTTCCCCGGCCTGTTCAAGGATCCCAATGTCGGCGGCGACAAGATCGGCTTTTTTGTCAATCCGGGCGAGGTCGTCAAAGGCTCGCAGCTCGGCGGACAGGGGCTCTCGGTGGTGTCGTACTCGGCCAACCAGGCCGAAGCGCTTGCCTATATCAAATGGTTCGCCTCGCTCGAGGTGCAGAAGAAGTGGTGGGAGCTCGGCGGCTACACCTGCCATAAGGGTGTGCTGAACGATGCGGCCTTCCCCAAATCGGCGCCATTTGCCGCCGATTTCCTCGTCGCCATGGGGGAAGTCGTCGATTTCTGGGCCGAGCCGTCCTACGCCCAGCTCCTCCAAGCGATGCAGGCGCGCATCCACGACTATGTCGTGGCGGATAAGGGCACGGCCAAGCAGGCGCTCGATCTGCTGATCCAGGATTGGACCAAGGTCTTCAAGGAAGACGGCAAGCTCTGAGCTGCCGGCTGCCTGTTCGCCCGAGCCAAAGGCTGCGCCTCGCATGAGCAGGCGCAGCCAGTCCCCGACTTTGCCTTGAAACGGTGCCGAGTCATGAATGCGAGCGACATCACCGGCCTCAGGAGCGCGAGGATGCACGCACCCGATGCCCCGATCGCCCACCGCGTCAGGGGCCTCTCCGACACGACGATCGCCTGGCTCTTCATCGCGCCGACGATGGTCCTGCTGCTCGCGATCAACCTCTTCCCGTTGATCTGGACGATCCAGCTCTCCTTCACGAATTACCGCGCCAACCGCCCCAATGCGCCGCTGCGCAATGTCGGGCTCGAGCACTACCAGGCCATCCTGTCGGACCCGGAGATCTGGCAGCGTATGCAGGCCACCGCGCATTTCGTCTTCTGGACGATCCTGCTGCAGACCGTGATCGGCTTTTCTCTGGCCTATCTGATTGACCGTAAGTTCCGTGGCCATGGCTTCTGGACCACGCTGATCCTGATCCCGATGATGCTGTCGCCTGCCGTCGTCGGCAATTTCTGGACCTTCCTCTACCAGCCGCAGATCGGCCTGTTCAATTACGTCGTCTCGTTCTTCTCCGGGCTTGCGCCGTCCTCCTTCCAGATGCTGGGCGACGTCACCCTGAGCCCCTGGGCGATCATCATCGTCGATACCTGGATGTGGACGCCTTATGTGATGCTGATCTGCCTGGCAGGGCTCCGCTCGATCCCGAACTACATCTACGAGGCAGCCGAGGTCGACCGCGCCAGCAACTGGCGCCAATTCATCTCGATCACGCTGCCGATGTGCCTGCCCTTCATCATGCTGGCGGTGCTGTTCCGCGGCATCGAGAACTTCAAGATGTTCGACATGGTCAACCTGCTGACCTCGGGCGGGCCGGGCTCGACCACCGAACTCGCCTCGATCACGCTCAAGCGCGCCGCCTTCGAGGCCTGGCGCACCGGCTATTCCTCCGCCTTCGCGATCATCCTGTTCGTCGCCGTGTTCGGGCTGGCGAACATCTATGTGAAGGCCTTGAACAAGGTGAAGGCACGATGAGCGGCGCGACCTCCACCGCCCATTCCGTCGTCGCGCCAAGCGGCCGGGTCAAGCTGCTCGCCGGCGCGATCGTGGTGCTCTACGCGCTGGTGGCCCTCGTGCCGCTGGTCTGGATCGGCCTGACCAGCATCAAGACGCCGCCGGACTCGATCTCTTACCCGCCCAAGGTCGTGCCGTTCGTGCATTTCGAGCCCTCGATCGAAGGCTATTGCAATCTCTTCAACACGCGCTCGCGCCAGACCGCGGATTATCTCGCCTCGCTCCCGCCGGCGAACTCGGCCTGCGAAGAGATCACACGCTCGCGCAGCATGGTCGTCGTCGGCCCGTCCAATTATGTGCCCCGCTTCCTCAACTCGCTGATCATCGCCTTCGGCTCGACCCTGCTCTCGGTGGGCCTGGGCACCTGCGCTGCCTATGCCTTCTCGCGCTTCAAGGTGCCTTTGAAGGACGATCTGCTCTTCTTCATCCTGTCGACGCGGATGATGCCGCCGATCGCCGTCGCGATCCCGATCTTCCTGATGTACCGCGAGCTTGGTCTCTCCGACACGCGGCTCGGCATGATCCTGCTCTACACCTCGGTCAATGTTTCGCTCGCCGTCTGGCTGCTCAAGGGCTTCATCGACGAGATCCCGCGCGAATACGAGGAAGCCGCCATGATCGACGGCTATACGCGGCTGCAGGCCTTCCGGAAGGTCGTGCTGCCGCAGGCCACGACCGGCATCGTCGCGACCGCGATCTTCTGCCTGATCTTCGCTTGGAACGAATATGCCTTCGCCGTGCTCCTGACCTCCGGCACTGCCCAGACTGCCCCGCCCTTCATCCCGATCATCATCGGCGAGGGCGGACAGGACTGGCCGGCGGTGGCGGCCGGGACGACGCTGTTCCTGATTCCGATCCTGGTTTTCACGGTGCTGCTGCGCAAACACCTGCTGCGCGGCATCACCTTTGGGGCGGTGCGCAAATGAATCTGCATGCCAGCCATTCCCGCCAATCGGACGGAGCGTCTCGATCGCGCTGGCCGAAGCTGCTTCGGCGCGGGCCGATGGAGACCTTGGCCACGGTGCTGATCGCGGCCGGCGTGCTGATGTTGCTGCAGCCCTTCTCGCTGACGCTCTACGGCTATTCCTTCGTCACCACGCTCATCGGCGTCGTCATGTTCACTTTCGTCACCAAGTTTCCGGAGTGAACCATGGCAGAGATCCGGGTCGACAATCTGGTGAAACGGTTCGGATCCTTCACCGCGGTGCGGGATACGAGCTTCACGGTCGAGGACGGTGATTTCTTCTGCCTGCTCGGTCCCTCGGGCTGCGGCAAGACCACGACCTTGCGGATGGTGGCAGGGCTCGAACTCCCCTCCGCGGGGTCGATCCGGCTCGACGGCGAGGACGTCACCTTCAAGCGCGCCCGCGAGCGCGACATCGCCATGGTGTTCCAGCTCTTCGCGCTCTACCCGCATATGAACGTGCGCAAGAACATCTCCTTTCCCCTGGTCTCGATGGGTGTGCCGAAGGCCGAAACCAGGCGGCGGGTCGAGGACGCTGCGAAGACCTTGCGGATCGAGCATCTCCTCGACAAACCGGTCTCGGGCCTCTCGGGCGGCGACCGGCAGCGGGTCGCGCTCGGGCGCGCCATCGTGCGCGAGCCCAAGGCCTTCATGATGGACGAGCCGCTGGGCGCGCTCGACGCCGAGTTCCGCCATCTGATGTGCGGCGAGCTGCGCGCGCTGCACGACCGGCTGAAGGCGACGACGGTCTATGTCACCCATGACCAGCTCGAGGCCATGTCGATGGCCGACAAGATCGCGGTGATGAATGAGGGCGTGATCGAGCAGCTTGGCCCGCCCCAGGACATCTATGACCACCCGACCTCAATGTTCGTCGGCGATTTCATCGGCTCGCCCGCGATGAACTTCATCCATTTCGAGGGAACGGCAACGGCAGGCTCGACTGCGGTCACCATCGATGCCGCCGTCATTCCGCTGCCCGAACTGCGCGAGACCCGCGCGCTTGGGCCGCTGGCGCTGGGGGTTCGACCGGAGCAGGTCGTCATCGGCGATCCCGGGCGGCAGGGCGGCGCCTTGCCCGGCGAGATCTTCGGCGCCGAATATCTCGGCACCAACCAGATCGTGACCGTCACCACCCCGCGCGGCATGCTCAAGGTCCGGCTGCCAGCCCATCTGAGGGCGGCGGCTGGCGACCGGGTCAGCCTCTCCTTCAAGCCGGAGCGGCTCTCGCTGTTCGATGCGGCGACCGGCAAGGTCATCCGCTCCGCGCTGCATGAGGCCAGCACTGCGAGGCGAGCCCATGGCTGAGATCGCGCTGACGCAGGTTTCGAAGCGCTTTGGCGCGGTGAAGGCGGTGGACGATGTCTCGCTCACCATCACTGACGGCGAATTCGTCGTGCTGCTGGGGCCGACCGGAGCGGGCAAGACGACGACCTTGCGCCTCGTCGCCGGGCTGGAGACGCCAGATGACGGCCGGGTCTTCATCGGCGGCGTCGATGTCACCGGCCTGCCGCCGGCGGCCCGCGACGTGACCTTCGTCTTCCAGCAATATTCGCTCTATCCGCATTTGAGCGTCTTCGACAATCTCGCCTTCCCGTTGCGCTCGCCGACGCGGCGCACGCCCGAGGACGAGATCAAGCGCACTGTGCGCGAGGTGGCGCGGCTGCTGCGGATCGAGGACAAGCTGGGCAACCGCGCGACGCAGCTTTCCGGCGGGCAGATGCAGCGCGTCGCAATCGGCCGTGCCCTGGTGCGCCGCCCGGCGATCTATCTGATGGACGAGCCGCTCTCCTCGCTCGACGCCAAGCTGCGCTCGGAACTGCGCATCGAACTGAAGCGTATCCAGCAGGATCTGGGCGCGACCATGCTCTACGTCACCCATGACCAGACCGAGGCGATGACGCTGGCCTCGCGCATCGGCGTGATCCATCAGGGCCGGCTCGTGCAGATCGGCTCGCCGCGCAGCATCTATGAAGATCCCGCCGACATCTATGTTGCGACCCGCCTTGGCAGTCCGGGCATCAATCTGGTGCCGCGGGCGCTCTTCCCCGAGATCGACGCGCCGGCGGCTGCGGCCACCATCGGCATGCGCACCGAACATCTCGCCATCGCCAGGGCCAGCAATGGCTCGGTGACGGGCAGGGTCAACTGGATCGAGCGGCTCGGCGACCAGAACCACCTGCATATCGATGTGAATCAGCAGCAGATCGTCAGCCTCGTGGATCCCGACGAGGGCCTGAGCGTCGGCGACGACGTGTCTGTGAGCCTGCATCGACCACTCTTCTTCGATGCGCACGGCCAGCGGGTGAGGTGAAGCATGGACCACGCGCTGAAGAAGCATCTGATCACGGCGATGGCCGACGCGATCCTGGCGCATGCCGAGGAGCTGACCGTGCTCGATCAGGCGATCGGCGACGGCGATCACGGCCTGAACATGAAGCGCGGTTTCGAGGCCGTGCTGGCGGAAGCCGACGCGATCGCAGCCAAGCCATTGCCCGACGCCCTGAAGACGATCGGCACGACGCTGGTCATGAAGGTCGGCGGCGCATCGGGGCCGCTCTACGGCACGCTGTTCATGGCGCTCGGCAAGGAGTTGCCGCCGGAGCCGACGATCGCGGATCTGGCGCGGGCGCTGGCTGCCGCAATCGAGGCGGTGAAGACGCGGGGCAAGTCCGAACTCGGCCAGAAGACGATGCTCGATGTGCTCGGCCCCCTGCAGGCCGCGCTTGCCGAGGGCGGGGCCGATCTCGCCTCGCGCCTGCCGGCGGTCGCAACCGGAGCGGCCGAGGCGACGGCGCCGCTCAAGGCGGTTCGCGGACGCGCCTCGTTCCTGGGCGATCGCTCGATCGGCCATATGGACCCCGGCGCGCGCTCGTCGGCGCTTCTCGCTACGGCAATCTGCAACGCCATCGGAGGCTGAAAGCATGCCAGCCAGCAAAAATGTCGGCATCGTCATCGTGTCGCACTCGGCCAAGGTGGCAGAAGGCGCGGCCGATATGGTTCGCCAGATGGTCGGCGACAATGTTCTGCTCGCCTCGGTGGGAGGCAATGCCGAGGGTGGGCTTGGCACGGATGTCGCCGCCATCATGGCGGCTATCGACAAGGCCTGGTCGGAAGCCGGCGTCGCCATCCTGGTCGATCTCGGCGGAGCCGAGACCAATAGCGAGATGGCGGTGGAAATGATGCCGGAAGAGCGGCGCGAACGCATCGTCATCTGTAATGCACCGATCGTCGAAGGTGCGGTGATGGCTGCCACTGAAGCCTCGGGCGGCTCGCCGCTGGCGGTGGTGCAGGCGACTGCCGAGGAGCTCATGTCGGCATGAACGCTGCGTCGGCCAAAGCAACGAAGGGAATGTCGGCATGCAGGAGGTGACGGCCAGTGTCCTGCTCACCAACAAGGTCGGGCTCCATGCCCGGCCCTCGGTGAAGCTGACCCAGACCGCCAAGCGCTTCGGCTCGCGCATCGAGGTGGCCACCAGTGCGGCTGGTCCATGGACCGACGCCAAGAGCCCGGTGAAAATCATGCGGGTCAAGGCGTCACAGGGCGAGATGCTGCATTTCAAGGCCAGCGGCGAAGACGCACCGGCCGCGCTGGCCGCGCTGGTCGAGATCGTCGCCCGCAAGTTCGACGAGGAGTGAGCGGTGATGGAACGGCGTCTACCTGGCCTTGCCGCCTCCAGCGGGCTCGCCTTCGGGCCGGCCGTGACGTTTCGGGCGGTCGGTGAGCTCAGGCGCGTGAAGGGGACCGTCGCGAGTGAAAAACAGGCGCTGGCGGACGCGGTCGCCGCCTCCCTGCAGGCTGTCACGGCTCTGGCCGGGAGCCTCAAAGGCGAGGCCGCCGACATCGTCGGCTTTCAGGTGGCGCTGCTCGAGGATGATGCCCTGACCGAGAGCGCCTATGCCGCGATCGACCGTGGCATGCCCGCGGATATGGCGTGGCGACAGGCCATGGCGGAGGAGATCGCCGGATATGAAATCTCCGACGATTTGTATTTCCGAGCCCGTTCGGCCGATCTCGCCGATATCTGCGACCGCGTGCTGCGCCATCTCTTCGGCTTGCCGGAATTGACGCAGGCGCCGGGCGGCGCCGTCATCGTGGGAGAGGACCTGCCGCCATCGGCCTTCCTCGGTATCGACTGGTCGCAGGGCGGCGGGATCGTGCTCGGCGCGGGGAGCCCGTCCAGCCATGTCGCCATGCTGGCGCGCGGGCGCGGCGTGCCGATGGTGGTCGGCATCGGCTCGGAATGGCAGGCCGTCTCCGGCACCGTGATCGTCGACGGGCTGGAAGGGCTCGTGCTGACCGGCCCGTCCAACGAGAGCATCGAGCGGGCAAGACGGCAGGCGGACGAGCTTGGACGCTCGCGGAGCGAGGCGGAAGCCCGCAGGGACGAGCCTGCGCTGACCCGCGACGGAACCCGCATCGCTGTGATGATCAATGTCGCCGGCCTGGCCGATCTCGCCGATTTGCCTGCCGAGGCCTGCGATGGCATCGGCCTGACGCGCACCGAATTCCTCGTCGAACACGCCCTGCGTGACGAGGCGCGTCAGTTCGAGAGTTATGCCGGGCTGCTGCGCTGGGCCGCCGGCCGACCGGTCACGATCCGCACCCTCGATGCCGGCGGCGACAAGCCGATTTCCGGCTACACTATTGCTGGCGAGACCAATCCCTTCCTGGGCCTGCGCGGCATCAGGTTGTCGCTGCGCCATCCCGAGATCTTCCGCGTGCAGCTGCGGGCGCTGGCTCGCGCGGCGGCTCTGGGGCCGCTCAAGATCATGCTGCCCATGGTGACGATGGCGCAGGAGCTGGAGCAGGCGCGGGCGCTGCTCGACGCCGTTCTGGCTGAACTCGCGGCCGAAGGCGTGGCTCATAGCCCCCCTGCGCTCGGCATCATGGTCGAGGTGCCAGCCGCGGCCATGGCGATTGCAGGCTTCGACGCCGCCTTCTTCTCGATCGGCTCCAACGACCTGACGCAATACGCCACAGCGGCCGCTCGCGATGGCTCGGAGGTCGCGACCTACGCCGATGTCCTGCATCCCGGCGTGCTCGCCATGATCGGCCATGTCGCCAGACATGGTACCGAAGTCGGTCGCGAGGTCAGTCTCTGCGGCGATGCCGGGGGCGATCCGCGCGCCATCGCATCGCTGCTGCGGGCAGGCGTCCGGGCCGTGTCGGTCTCTCCCGGTTTGCTGGCGCAGACAAAGGCAGCGATCCGCGACGTCGACCTATCCGAGCGGAAGCCGAGTGCATGACCAGCCCCGAAACGATCCCGACCGACACATCGCCGCTGGCCACCTACAAGGCGATCCTGCGCGCGGTCATCGAAAACCGCCCCTCCGGCACCAGACAGCGCCTCGCCGAAGCCATCGGCAAGAACCGCAGCTTCATTTCGCAGATCATCAACCCCGCCTATGCCACGCCCGTGCCGGTCCAGCATCTGGAGACGATCTTCCACGTCTGCCATTTTGCGCCGCCGGAACGGCAGGCCTTCCTGAACGCCTATCAGGCCGCGCATCCGGGGCGCCTGGAGGTGGTCGATACCGAACGTCCCATGCGCCGGCTGGTGATTGAATTGCCGGATTTCGGTAGCCCCGACCTGAATGCGCGCGCCGACCACATCGTGCTGGGGGTCGCGCGCGGCCTGGTGTCGCTCATTGCAACCAATGACGATGAAGAAGCCGAAACACCGAGGGGAAGCCCATGAAGAAGCTGATCAACGCGGTCGACAGCATCCTGTCGGAGAGCCTTCAGGGACTGGAAGTCATCCATGGTGATATCCTCGTCCTCGCTGAAGACGAGAAATTCGTCCGACGCAAGACACTGACGGACGGCAAGGTGGCGCTGATCTCGGGTGGCGGTTCCGGCCATGAGCCACTTCACGCCGGCTTTGTCGGCCTCGGCATGCTCGATGCGGCCTGCCCGGGGCAGGTCTTCACCTCGCCGACGCCTGACCAGATGCTGGCCGCGTTGACTGCCGTCGAGACCGGCGCCGGCTCGCTCTTCATCGTCAAGAACTACGAAGGCGATGTCATGAATTTCGAGATGGCGGCCGAGATGGCCGAGGGGAAAATCGCGACGGTCGTCACCGATGACGACGTGGCCGTCCCAAAATCGACCTGGTCAACCGGCCGACGTGGCGTCGCCGGCACGATGATCGTCGAGAAGATGGTGGGCGCGGCAGCCGAGCAGCGCCGCGACCTGAATGCGTTGAAGGCACTCGGCGACGAGGTCAATCGGCGCACCCGCTCAATGGGCGTGGCGCTGAGCTCCTGTACAGTGCCTGCGGCTGGCAAGCCGACCTTCACGCTGGGCGACGACGAGATGGAGATCGGCGTCGGTATCCATGGCGAGCCGGGCCGGCGGCGCGTGAAGCTCGCCTCCGCCGACGCCATAGCCGACGAGATGATGGGCGCGATCCTCGACGACCTGGCGCCGGCGCGTGGCACGCCCTGCCTGCTCCTGGTCAATGGCTTCGGTGGTACGCCGAGCATGGAGCTCTACCTGATGGCCAATGCCGCAAGGCGCATCATGACGGGGCGTGGTTTGCCCATCGCCCGCGGGCTGGTCGGCTCCTATGTCACCTCTCTGGACATGGCCGGCTGTTCCCTGACCGTGACTGCGCTGGACGACAGCCTGATCCAGCTCTGGGACGCGCCGGTCCACACGGCTGCGCTGCGCTGGGGGTAGAGCAGGATGCGAAAAAGTGGGAACCGGTTTTTCGCATTGATCCGGCTCTAGTGCATTTTCGAGCGAAGTGGACACCGGTTCGCGTGAAGACGATGCGATACTGGTTATGGGATGGCTTTTGCCGATAAGTGTTCCGCAAAACGGGTGTGATCGGCATGAGTGCATTTGCAGAACGCAAGATCGACTGCCACGTCCACGTCCTGGACCCTGCGCGGTTCCCTTACGCGCCGGATGTAAAATACCAGCCATCGGGTCAGGAGATCGGCACCGCAGAGCAATTGGCGGCTGTCCGCAATTTCTACGGCGTCGAACATTGCCTCATCGTCGGCCCGAACTCCGGCTACGGAAACGACAATCGCTGCCTGCTGGACGCGATCAGACGCGGCAATGGCAGCTATAAAGGCATCGCGGTCGTGCCAAACACGTGCGATCGAGAAACGCTCATGGCCCTGCAGGCGATGGGGATAGTCGGGATCGCCATCAACGCGACCTATCACAGCGTCGAATACTATGCCGACATCGGTCCGCTGATCGGCCATCTCGAAGCGCTCGGCATGTATCTGCAGATTCAGACGGAAGGCGATCAGTTTCTCGGCTTGCTGCCGCATATCGAGGATCGCGCCGTGAGAATCCTCATCGACCATTGCGGGAGGCCGATCATTGCCGATGGGCTGAAACAGCCGGGGTTTGCCGCGCTATGCCGCCTTGGCGCCGGCGGACGATGCTTCGTCAAACTCTCCGGCTTCGCCAAGTTCTCGCAGGAGCGCTTTCCGCACCGCGATGTCTGGCCTTTCATAGAGGCGCTGGTCGAAGCGTACAGCCTCGATGGCTGCATGTGGGCCTCCGACTGGCCACATCTTCGCGCGCCGGAGCGGCTGGATTACGGGCCGTTGCTGCAGATGGTCGATCTGCTGTTTCCGCGTGCCGCAGACCGAGCCAAGCTGCTGTGGGATACGCCGATGCGCCTGTTCCAATTCGGCGCGTGACAAGAGCCGGATGATTTCAGCTGGGATCACCAAGTGATCCCATCTGAAATCTGAATCCGTCTCTCAACTAAGAGTTAGAGCAGGATCAATGCGAAAAACCGGTTCCCACTTTTTCGCATCCTGCTCTTGCCTCAGAGCGTCGCCTCGATGGCGGCGCGCAGGCCCGGCGTGATCTCGGGCATGACGCCGAACCAATTCTTGAACGCCGGCCGCGCCTGATTGAGCAACATCCCAAGACCATTCACAGTGCGGTTGCCCCGCGCGCGCGCCGCGGCGAGCAGCGGCGTTTCCCGGGGCACGTAGATCAGGTCCGAGACGACGGTCGATGAAGGCAGCTTGGCGAGGTCAAGATCGAGCGCCTGCTCCTTGCCCATGCCCTGATTGGTCGTGTTGACGAGGAGGGCGGCCTCCGCGATGGCATCGTGCCGCCGATCCCAGGACAGAACCTTCACACCGAATTCCGCCGCAAGCTGCTCGGCCCGCGCCGAGGAGCGATTGCAGACGCGAATATCCGTGGCGCCACGATCAGCAAGGCCGGCGATGACAGCCCGTGCGCCGCCGCCTGCGCCGATGACGATCACCGGCCCCGCATCCGCCGTCCAGCCCGGCACTTCCTGTGCAAGCGACTCAGCGTATCCGAACGCTTCAAAATTGTGTCCTTCGAGACTTCCGTCCGGGGCGACGATGACGCAATTCATGGCGCCGATCTGGCGCGCGATGGGAGAGACACGATCGACGATGGACAGCGCCAGCTCCTTGAGGGGCATCGTCAGGTTGCAGCCGGAAAAGCCGAGGGCGGGTAGCGCCCGCAACGCCGCCGCCAGCCCCTCCGGTTTCACCGCAAGCGGGACATAAACGCCACTCAGGCCATGCTCCCGCAGCCAATAATTATGCAGCACGGGCGAGCGCGAATGCATGATGGGGTAGCCCATCACGCCGGCCATCAAATAGCGATCAGGCTGCTGCATGCTCGTCTCCCGAAGCAGTGGCGCGCTCACGCCTTCACTCTCGCTTCGATGCCAGGGACGTCGGATGGCGTCACCGGCATGACGATGATCAACGACACGAAAGCGTGCACATCCTTGTCGGTGCCGCTGCAAAACCGCAAGATTGGATTTGCCCGGCGCATCGAAACCAGGGCTGCATAGTTCCGGGCCGACGCTCTCGGCCACGCCGACCAGCAAGCCGCCGAGAATGGGGCCGGGCAAACGGCTGATTCAACGACGTCGGCGCCGGCCCATTTCTGTGGGCCTTCATTGCCGATGAAGCGCAACGCTTGATTCGGGCCCGCAGCGTCTCGCGCGTGTGCATCAGCGCTGGGGTGCCCGAGGCCGATTCAGGCGCGCTGGGTCGGCCGGGTCTCGTCTTGCTCGCCGGCCGCGCCCTTGATCCGCACGACCGAGACCGAGCAATGCGCCTCCGCGACGACCTTGGTCGAAACACTGCCGAGATGGCGGCGCAGCGCCGAAGAGGAGCGGGCGCCGATGACAATGTGGTCGATCTGGTTGTGCTCGGCATAGCGCAGCACCGCATCGGCGGCGCTCACCGCCTCGATGACGTGATAGCTGACACGCTCCTCGCTCAGATGCAGTGGCCGCGCCCAGTCTTTCAGCGCGACCAGCCGCTTCACGTAGATCGAGTTGCCCTTGGAGTCGGCGTATTGGGTTTCCTTGACCAGATCCGTCTTGATCACGGTCAGGCAGGCGAGCCAGGAATCCGGCCGCGCCGCGAGAAGCCGCTGCGTCTCGGCCAATATCGCCGCCGCCAACGGGGTGGCTCCATCCGACAAATCGACGGCGGTGAGCACGATCGAAGGTCCGGCCCGGCGGCTGCCTTCCGCCGCCGTTCCAACCAGTGCCGCCTCGCTGGGGCGGTCGAACAGCTGCTTCAGCCAGCCGAGAATTCCGCCTGGTCTGGCGCGGTTTGAGCGTGGCAGCACGACCTGGTCGGGGTTGCGCAGATCGAAGATGAGCTTGGCGGCGTCGGCGTAACGCCGGCTACGATCGACCTCGAGGCAGCGCGCCACGATCGCTTCGAGCCAGGCCGGAATGTCGGGCCTGATCGCGCGCATGGGGCGTGGCGCATGATAGAGGCGCCGCTTCATGCCGGCGGTGGTCGAGGGCCTTCCAAAGGGCTCCTCGCCCGTCGCAAGCTGATAAAGCATGCAGCCGAGCGCGAAGAGATCGCTGGCGGGGTCGGTCCGGTCGCCCAGCACCTGTTCGGGGGCGATATAGGCGGGCGTGCCCATCGGCACCGCGCTTTCCTCGCCGAGCAGGTCCGGCAGATCAGCGTGTCGCGCCAGGCCGAAATCCAGCAGCACCGCGCCGCGTTCTGCCAGGATCACGTTCTGCGGCTTGAGGTCGAGATGGACGACGCTCTGGCGATGGAGGTCCGTGAGCGCCGTGCCGATCGCGATGCCGATCCGCACCACCTCTTCGACGGGAAGCGGTGCGGCCTCAGTGCGTTTCGCCAGGCTCACGCCCGCGACGAATTCCATGGCGAGATAGGGCAGCTCGGCGAGATCGCCGGAGGCGATGAAGCGCGGCACATGCGAGCCGGAGAGCCGCTTCAGGATCATCTCCTCGACCTCGTAGCCGATGATCACCGAAACGTCCTGCCCGGGATCGAGGAACGGGATCTTGAGGATGAGGGGAAAATCGAAATCCGCGTGCCGCGCCCGCCACAGCGACGCCATGCCGCCGGAGGGGAGCTGCTCGATCAGTTCGAAGCCGTCGATCTCGGAGCCGGTCTTGATCTTGGAGCCGGTCTTGATTTCGGAGACAGTCTTGATTTCGGAGACAGTCTTGGGTCGTTCCACGGTGTCCTCCCTCCTCATCGGCCGATCAGCAGGCGCAGACCCAGCCAGCTGGAGAGGCCGAGCGTCTTGATCTTGGCCGCTGTCGCCTCGCTGTCATAGGGCACGCGCCGCATCGTCACGCTGGCCTCTTCCAGATCCAGCAGCGCAAAGCACGCCGCTGGGTTGCCGTCGCGCGGTTGGCCGACGGCCCCTGTGACGATGACATGCCGGTGCCGCGCCAACAGCGGCGCGGCGATTTCGTCGCGTGGGACGAACATCGTCGGTCGCCGGTTCGGATGGCTGTAGAACACGGTCGGTCGGTGCGTGTGCCCGCAGCAGATCAGGGGCTCCGTGCTCGCCGCCAGGCAGCGCATCGCCGCTTCGGGATCGGAGATATAGTCCCAGCTCTCGGGCCGGTAGGCGCTGGCATGGACCCATTGGCAGCCGAAGCGCGTGATCGACAGCGGCAGCGCCGCAAGGAAGGCGCGGTGGTCGTCGTTCAGCCGCGTGCGGGTCCAGCGTATCGCTTCGCGCGCATTCGGCGTCAGCCTGTCCCTGTCGGAGCGCGCGGCCTCGTCATGGTTGCCGAGCACGCAGAGCGCGCCGTCGGAGACGAGCCGCGCCACTGTCTCGATCGCAAATTCGGGATCGGGCCCGTAACCGACCAGATCGCCAAGGACGACGATCTGGTCCGGCGCCAGCTCCTCGACAACATCGAGCACCGCTTCCAGAGCTTCGCGATTGGCATGGATGTCGGAGAGCACCGCGATGCGCATGGTGGGTTGGTGTTAGCATCGATGCGGGCGGGGCGTCGAATGGGCTTAAGTCGGACTTGCTTCGGACGCGAAGACGGTCCGCGCTCCGCCACTGCCGGGGGAAGCTGGCTACTGCCCGATCAGAACACGTCGGCGACGCGCAGCCTGGTCGATTCCATATGCCGGCCGATGACGTCGAGCAGCGCGTCTGCATCGCGCTTCAGCAGCGCCGCCATCATCTCCTCATGCTCGGCGACGGCGCCGGCCCATTTCTGTGGCCCTTCATTGCCGATGAAGCGCAAGCGCTTGATCCGGGCCTGCAGCGTCTCATGCATCTCCATCAGCACGGGGTTTCCCGAGGCCGCAACGATGGCGCTGTGGATCGCCTGGTTGAGCTTGAAATATTCGAGCCGGTTGTTGGATTTGTAGAGCGCCAGCATCCGCTCGTGCAGCACGTTGATCG
Source organism: Allobosea sp. OK403 (assembly GCF_900113835.1). Lineage (GTDB taxonomy): Bacteria > Pseudomonadota > Alphaproteobacteria > Rhizobiales > Beijerinckiaceae > Allobosea. The sequence continues at coordinate 177,344 of NZ_FOQV01000001.1, forward strand.
CTTGAATCGTCGCATCGCTGGCCAGCTCGCAGGCCATGCGGCCGCCGAGCTGTTCCAGCGTCTTCAGCACCTGCAGGATCTGCGCGAGATCCTTGGCGGTGAATTTGCGCACGATCGCGCCCTTGGCGGGCAGGATCTCGACGAGCCCTTCGCTGGCGAGCGTCTTGATCGCCTCGCGCAACGGCGTGCGCGAAACCCCGAGCTGCGCGCCGACCTGGCCCTCATTGATGCGCTGGCCGGGTTCGAGCCGGCCTTCGATGATCATGTCGCGAAGGCGCTCCAGCACCTCCTCATGCAAGGTGCGGCGCGTGATCCTCGGATACTCGGCCACCGCTTCGCTCATCGTGCTGCCATTGCTCCTGTGCTCGCGCCGTTTACGGCATGGCCTCCCTGCGCTGTCAAACCGGCATCTCCTGCCTTGTCCGCGAAATCTGCCTTGTCCGCGAACAGGGCATCCTGCCGCCGGCGCATCGCGAGCAAGCCTGAATCCGCGGCGATGTCGACGTCGCCCAGCGCGATCGCCTGGCCGGCCTTGACGGGGGCCACGAGCTTGCGGTCGGCGGCCAGATAGAACGGGGCAGGGCGGTCCGCGGCGAGGGCAGCGGCAGGACGGACCTCTGCGCCGACGCCCTCGATGCTGTGATGGTGCCCGCCCATGGTCAGCACCGTGCCGGCCGCGAGATCGCGCTGCGCCACGGCGACGAGGTCCTGTCGTGGGCGGTAATCGTCGCCATAGCCGGAGCGGCCGAGGCCGGCTGCGTCGAGGATGGAAGTGGCGACCTCCACCCCCAGCAGATGGCGCGGTAGATACAGCATCGCGGTCTTAGCCTTGCGGCTGACGACATGCCCCTTGCCGGCGAGCATCTCCCAGGTCTCGGCATTCTCGCAGGCGACGACGACGAAGACGCCACCGGCGAAGCTCGCCTCCTCGGCCAGGCGCAGATGATGGAAGACGTCGATTCGCCGCGTCCCCGAAAGCAGGCCGCCCTGTGTCTCCTGCGAAAACAGATCGGCTATCTCCGGGATACGCGCCGGCGGGGCATGGAAAGCGGCGGTGTCGGCGGCAAGATCGGTCGCGTTGGCGACGAGCGTCATCTCGCAGAGATCCGGCACGGCCCGGAGCGGAAAGGCCTGGCCGAGGATGCGCGCGCGTTCAGCAGAAGTGGCGACGATCGAGCGCTCGCCCGGCAGCCAGTGCTCGCGCAGTTCCGGCAGCAGCCTGGTCACGCCATTGCAGGCGACGGACCCGGTCGCCGCGTCGAAGACGAAGTCATATTCGCTCGATTTGCCCGCCGCGATCAGCTCCAGCCCCAGAATCTCGGCCCAGCTCACCAGCGCGATCAGCAGGCTGGGCTGGTCGCCGTCGACGGGGGTGACGACCACGCCCTTGTCGCGGGCGAGGCGGGCAAGACCGGGCCCGACGACGCTGTCGGCCTCCTTGGAGACGAGCGCGACATGTTTGCCGGCCTCGATCGCCATCAGGCTGTGGCGGGTCGCAGCCTCGGGGCCGCCCGTCGCCTCGACCAGCATGGCGAAGGGCAGGTCGATCACTGTCTCCAGCCGTCCCGCTGCGACATGGCGGCCCGCCGCCCAGGCCGCGCGCGCTTCAGCCGCCGTCTCGCAGAGCGCGATCTCGCTGGCCGCGATTCCGGCCGCAGCAAAGGCGCGCCCGGCCGCTTCCGCCGTCATGTCGACGGCGATGCGCGCATTGACCAAGCGGATGCGGCGCGCCTGGGCAAGGTAGCTGCGGCCAAAGCCGCCGCTACCAATCAGGCAGGTCTCGATCGGCTGCGTGATGGCGGCGTAATGCGCGTGGAAATTCATCGTCGTCTCTTCTCCCCGGAGCATTGCGCGAAAAAGTGGGTACCGGTTTTTCGCAGGAGCAACGCTCTCAACTTCCAGAACCGGCGCCGTCATCCGGCCGGGCCGGTTCGCGCCTTTCGATGTCTGTCTACAGCAAGGAGAATATGCTGCATACAGCATACTTGCTGCGAAAGAGGGAGCGTGCTAGAGCGTTTTCGAGCGAAGTGGATACCGGTTCGCGTCAAGAAAACACGTCTAAACAAAGGGCTAGAGCAATTTCCGACCCAATTGGATCGAAAATCGCTCTACCCCCGGCCCAACAAGACGAAGCTGGAGACTATCTCATGGAAAGCCGTGCGAATGGCGCGCTGCCGGTGATCGCGGTCGCGATGGGTGACCCCTCCGGCATCAGCCCTGAACTCACCGCCCGTATCCTGGTCGAGCCTGATCTGCGTCACGCCGCCCGCTATGTCGTGTTCGGCGACAAGCGCCTGCTCGATCTCGGGGCGCAGGATGGCAAGGTCGATCCGGCTGTCCAGTTGATCCGCGACGGCGACGCCATTCCCGTGGGCTCGGACGCTCCCATCTTCATCGATCTCGCCAATCACGATCCGGCCGATCTGGAGCGCGGCAAGGCGACGCTTGCCGGCGGCAAGGCCGCGACCGGGAATTTCCGCCGCGCGCTGCAATTCGCGGCCTCGGGGCAGGCCGATGCGGTCTTCTTCACGCCCTTCAACAAGGCCGCGATGCGCTTCGCCTATCCCGGCTATGACGACGAGATCCGCTTCGTGCGCGATGCGATCGGCTTCGAGGGCGCGGCGAGCGAGTTCAACATCCTGGATAAGCTCTGGAACGCCCGCGTCACCTCGCATATTCCATTGTCCGAGGTCGCGCAGAACATCACCCAGGAGCGCATCCTGCGGGCCTTGACGCTGGCCGATGCCAATCTGCGCGCCGCCGGCTTCAACCCGCCGCGCATCGCGGTCGCGGGCATCAATCCCCATGCCGGGGATGGCGGCAATTTCGGTCGCGACGAGATCGAGACGATCGAGCCGGCGGTCAAGGCGGCCAAGGCGCAAGGCTTCACCGTCGAAGGGCCGTTCCCCTCCGACACCGTGTTCCTGCGCGCGAAGAACGGCGATTTCGACGCTGTTTTGACGATGTATCACGACCAGGGTCAGATCGCGATGAAGCTGATCGGCTTCGACCGTGGCGTCACCCTGATCGGTGGCTTTCCCTTCCCGATCTGCACGCCCGCCCATGGCACGGCCTATGAGATCGCGGGCAAGGGCATCGCCAATCTCGGCGCCACCCGCGCCGCGCTCTCGCTCGCCATCAAGATGGCGCAGGACGGAAAGGCGAGGGCCAAAGCCGCAGCCTGACGAGACCGCAGCCTGAAGGAACCGCAGCCTGACGAGGCCACGGCTTTTAGACAACAGCATTCCATCGAGGGCGGCCGCCTCAAGAGCCGCCCCGAAAGAACCAGACATCAGGGAGAAGCATATGAAATCGTTCAGCATCACGGCCGCGCTCGCGGGCGCCCTCGCACTTGGCGGGATCAGCGCGGCGCAGGCATGGCAGCCGACCAAGCCCATCGAGTTCGTCGTGACCTCGGGCGCTGGCGGCGGCACCGATAATTTTGCCCGCGTCATCCAGTCTATCGTCACCAAGCACAAGCTGATCGACCAGCCGATTGTCGTGGTGAACAAGGGCGGCGGCTCCGGCGCTGAAGGCTATGTCTACGGCAAGGGCGGCAAGGGCGATCCCAACCGCGTCATCTTCGGCACCAACAACGCCTATCTTTTGCCTTACGTCGCCAAGCTCGGCTACAAATTCAGCGACCTGACGCCGGTTGCGGCGCTGGCGCTCGACGAGTTCCTGCTCTGGGTCAATGGCAGCGCGCCCTATGCCGACGCCAAGAGCTATCTCGATGCGGTCAAGGCCAAGCCCCTGGGCTTCAAGATGGGCGGCAGCCAGTCCAAGGACACCGACCAGACGCTGACCTCGATGATCCAGGAAGCGGCGGGCGTGAAATGGATTTATGTGCCGTTCCAGGGCGGCAGCGCCGCAGCGGTGCAGCTTGCCGGCGGCCATATCGATTCCAACGTCAACAATCCCAATGAGAATATCGGCCAGTGGAAGGCCGGCCAGGTGAAGCCGCTTTGCGTCTTCTCGCCGGTGCGGCTCGCCAAGAGCGACCCCGTCTTCGAGGGCAAGGGCTGGGGCGACATCCCGACCTGCAAGGAAGCCGGCCTGCCGCTGGAGACCTTCCAGATGCCGCGCACCGTCTGGCTGCCGGCCGAGGTTCCCGCTGACGCGGTCGCCTTCTATGCCGACCTCCTGGAAAAGGTCAGCAAGACGCCGGAATGGCAGGAATTCGTCACCCGCACGGCGCAGACCAGCCGCTTCATGAAGGGCAAGGAGCTCGCCGATTTCGTCGCCAAGGACGACACCGCCAGTCGCAAGGTCTTCGAGAGCGAAGGCTGGGTGGTGAAGTAGGGCGGCAGCGCCCGGCCGTCATTGAAACGTTACGCCGTCATCCCGGGCGACCGCAGGGAGACCCGGGATCCATGCCCGAGCCTCACCGAACAGCGCGCCGGAATGGATCCCGGGTCTTCGCTTCGCTGCGCCCGGGATGACGACAGTGGTTCCAGGGCCATACACAACAAGGAGCCCGCGCCAATGATCACCCGCTTCTGGGCCGAGACCGTCACCGCTGTGGCGACCATGGCGTTCGGTCTCGTCATCGTCAAAGGCGCACTCGAATTCGGCATCGGCTGGGATTCCTCGGGTCCGCAGCCGGGCGCGTTTCCCTTCTATGTCGGCGCGCTCGTCGCGCTGGCGAGCCTCGGCACGCTGGGGCTGACGGTCGGCAAGCAATTTGCCGGCGACCTGGCCTTGCGCAAGAGCGTCCTCGACCATGAGCAGGCCAGGCGCGTCGGTTCGTTCCTGCTGCCGATGGCGGGCTTCGTCATCCTCAGCGTCACGCTCGGCATGTATGCGGCGACAATCCTCTATCTCGTCTTCACCATGCGTTTCCAGGGCCGCTATGGCTGGCCTGCGACGCTGGTGACGGCGCTGGGAACCGCTGCCTTCTTCTATCTCGCGCTCGAGAAATTCTTCCAGATCGGGCTGCTCAAAGGCCCGCTCGAGCCCCTCATCGGCCTGTGATCGGCTCGCAACGGAAAACGGTGCCGTAAGCCATGGAAAACATCGCCAACCTGATGCACGGCTTTTCGGTCGCGCTCACGACCCACCACATCCTGCTGATGTTCGCCGGCGTGCTGCTGGGCGTGCTCGTCGGCGTCCTGCCGGGGCTGGGCGCGCCCAATGGCGTGTCGCTGCTCCTGCCGCTGACGTTCTCGATGGACCCGGTCTCGGCCATCATCCTTCTGACCTCGCTCTATTGGGGCGCGCTGTTTGGCGGCTCGACCACCTCGATCCTGTTCAACATTCCAGGCGAGCCGTCCTCCGTCGCGACGACCTTTGACGGCCACCCCATGGCCAAGCAGGGCAAGGCGACCGAGGCGCTTGCCTTCGCCTTCCTCTCGGCCGGCTTCGGGGCGCTTGCCGGCGTCATCCTGATCACGCTGCTTTCGGGCTGGGTCGCGAAATTCGCGTTGCGCTTCTCGTCGCCCGAATATTTCGCGGTCTATTTCATGACCTTCGCCAGCTTCATCGGGCTCGGCGGCGCCTCGCCGCTGAAGACCATCGTCTCGATGGGTATCGGCTTCACGCTTGCGGCCGTCGGCATGGACTCAGTCTCCGGCAATGTCCGGCTGACCTATGATTTCGACGTCCTGCTTGCTGGCGTCAGCTTCCTGATCGCGGTGATCGGCCTGTTCGGCATCGGCGAATTGCTGCTGACGATGGAGGAGGGCCTGAAATTCGATGGCGTTGCCGCCAAGGTGCGCATCGGCGATGTGCTGACGACCGCCGCCAAGCTGCCGCGCTACTGGGTGGCGCTGCTGCGTTCGAGCCTGATCGGCATCTGGATGGGCATCACGCCGGGTGGACCCACAGCCGCCTCCTTCATGAGCTATGCCATGGCCAAGCGCTCCTCGCGCCATCCCGAGACCTTCGGCAAGGGCGATCCCGAGGGCGTGATCGCGCCCGAAACGGCCGACCATGCGGCAGGCTCGGCGGCGATGCTGCCGATGCTGGCGCTCGGCATTCCAGGCTCCGCGACGGCCGCCGTGATGATGGGCGGCTTGATGATCTGGGGGCTCAACCCCGGCCCGACGCTGTTCACCGACCGGCCGGATTTCGTCTGGGGCCTGATCGCCTCGATGTATCTTGGCAATGTCGTCGCGGTCATCGTGGTGCTGGCGACCGTGCCGCTCTTCGCCTCGATCCTGCGCATCCCGTTCTCGATCATCGGGCCGGTGATCGTGGTGATCTGCTTCATCGGCGCCTACACCGCCGCGAGCAAGGAGTTCGACATCTGGCTGGCGCTGGTCTTCGGCCTTGTCGGTTATGTCTTCAAGAAGCTCGACTATCCGATCGCGCCGCTCGTGCTCGCCATGGTCATCGGCGACAAGGCCGAGGACGCCTTCCGGCAGTCGATGATCTTCAGCCAGGGCTCGCTCAGGATCTTCTGGTCGAACCCGCTGGTCGCGACGCTGATGACGATCGGTCTTGCGCTGTTGTTCATGCCGCTGATCGGCGGTCTCGTCCGCCGCTTGCGTGGCAGAGGTGCTCCGCGCACCGTATGAAGGGGGAGCTATCGTCGTCGGAGGGGCAATGGCCGTCATGCCTGAATCGGAAAGCTCCGAAAGTCCTGTCGTGCTCCGCGCCGTTCGCGCAGACATAACCACACTCGACGTCGACGCGATCGTGAATGCAGCCAACTCATCATTGCTTGGCGGTGGCGGCGTGGACGGAGCCATTCACAGGGCTGCCGGCCCCGACCTTGTCCACGAATGCCGGTTGCTCGGCGGCTGCAAGACCGGGGATGCCAAGCTGACCAGAGGCTACCGCCTGCCGGCAAAATTCATCATTCATACCGTTGGGCCCGTCTGGCGTGGCGGCGAGCATGGCGAACCGGATCTACTCGCGTCCTGCTATCGTCGTTCGCTTGCGATCGCGGCAATGAACGATATTCGGACGATCGCGTTCCCGAGTATCAGCACAGGCATCTACGGTTATCCGATCGAACTCGCCGCGCAGCTGGCAATCGAGGTCGTCGCCTCAGAGCTTCGCGGGAAAACCCAGCTACGGGAGGCCACCTTCTGCTGCTTCTCGCAGGAGGATTTGCAAGTCTACGAACGTCTTTTGGCCGCGCTGCGACCGCGCATCCAGTGACAACGCCGCCGCTCGTCCCGCAAGGGCCTGACCGAACTGGCGCGCGAGTTGAACCCGCTGGCGCTGCGCTGGGGGAAATGAGGCGGGCCACTCTTCCCGTCATTGCGAGCGTAGCGAAGCAATCCAGGAGCGGCCGAGCAAGACCTTCTGGATTGCTTCGCTACGCTCGCAATGACGACAAGGGCCTCGCCGAGGCTAATTCAAAACGCCCCGATACCGCCGGAGGGCGGGGGCAGGTTGCCTCGCCGGTCTTTCGTGATGAGATCCGGCGTCACCAGAAGCTCCTTGCTGAGCCAGGCGACATAGGCTGAAAGCAACTGCACGATAATGCGCATCGACCGCCTCCCAAATTCACGGGGGTGATACTATCAGAAGCAAGGGGCTATGCCCTTGAAATTTCGACAGGTCTGCATTGCCTGACGCAGGGGAACTGCAGCCTCAGGCCTTCGACCAGACCGCCAGCTCATACCCGTCGGGATCGACGAAATGGAAGCGCCGGCCGCCGGGGAAATCGAAGACCGGCTTGACGATGCGCCCGCCCGCCGCCTCGATGCCGGCCTGCGTCGCGGCAAGGTCGTCGGCATAGAGGATGACCAGCGGCCCGCCCGGATTCGGCGTCGCTTGCGTGGTGAAGCCGCCTTCGAGCTGGCCGTCAGTGAAGGCGCAGTATTCCGGCCCGTAATCGGTCATCCTCCAGCCGAAAGCCTTCTCGTAGAGGGCGCGCGCCCGCGCGAGGTCGGCGACGTTGAATTCGACATAGTCGATGCGTCGGTCGTTCCCAGAAGCTGTCATGGTCGTTTCCTCCCTTTTGGCAGAGCGGAGATCAGCACCGCCATGGCGGTCCGTCAGCACATGGCAGGAGGGTGATGCCGCCATGCGGGTTGTCCAGGGGGCTCCTGCTGCTGTAGCAGCTTGGCAAGCGCGCTGCCGCCCGTGCACCATGGGCGAGACATGATCGTCAAGACGCCGACAGGGAAGAGACGCAATGCCGACCACGACCGAAACCTTGCGCGATGCGCTGGTCGCCGCCCGCCGTGGCAAGAGCCTGATCGAGATGGCGAGCCAGCCCGTGCCGGCCTCGTTCAGCGAAGGGTTGGGCGTGCAGGCCGAGATCGCCAAGCTGCTGAAGCAGCCGGAAGCCGGCTGGAAGGTTGCCATCGCCGAGGACGGCCTGCCGGTCGCGGGCATTATGCCTGGCCCTTATCTCAAGCCCGGCGACGTCTATGAGGGCGCGATCGGCGCCGAATTGCGCGTCGAGATCGAGATCGCCCTGCGGCTCACCAGCGACGTGCCGTTCCGCCCGAACCAGCCCTATTCGCGCGCCGAACTGCTCGGCCATTGCGACAAGGCCTATCTCGGCATCGAGATCGTCGAGAGCCGCCTCGCCAACTGGACGGGTGTTCCCTTCGCACTCTGGCTGGCCGATGCGCTCGGCCATGGCGGTTATCTGATCGGCCCCGAGCTCGACATCAAGACGCTCGACGACCCGACCGCGCTCGGCTGCTTCATCTCGCTCAACGGCGTCACGATCTATGACAAGCCGGCGGTGCATGCGAATGGCGATCCGATGGCGCCCTTCCTCGCCTGGGCCAACCGCAAGCAGGATGTCCTGGGCGGTTTGCGCACCGGCCAGATCGTCACCACCGGTAGCCTCTGCGGCGGCGTGCTCTCGCCCGGAAAAGGCGAGATCGTGACGAAGTTGAGCCCGCTGGCGGCAGTATCTCTGACGCTGCGTTAGGATCTCTGAGCTGCGTTAGGCTTTAAACTCAGGACATTGCCGATGAGCACCAGATCATCGGCAATGTTTCCATCATGTTCGGAACACAGTTCGACCTTATTCGTTGCGTGTTGGTGGCGTCGTTCGGAGGGCGGATGCGGTTGTGGCGGAGAATGTCCCGCAATGTCGCGGGTGGAGGCGTCTGTGCTTTCGCCGCGATGCTTGGTGGACAGCCGACGCCGGCTGAAGCTTTCGATGTCTCGTCGCTGGACGTCTTCGGCCTGTTCGGTTCCAAGGAGCAGCCTCCAGCGGTCAGCACGAGCACGCTGCCCTATCAGCTCAGCTTCGATCTTGGGGATGCCGCTGACGCCAAGGCACTGACGCGCACCCTGCAGGACGCCTCGCTGCTTTATCGCTTGCGCCAGGACGCGCCGCCTGATGGTGAGACTTTGGCGCGGCGCATGGCCGCCGATCTCAACCCACTGGTCGATGCGCTCTGGTCGCAGGGCTATTTCAACGCCGAGCTCACGATCGCCGTCGACGGCGTCGCGCTGAAGCCGGGCGTGGAGCCCGGCGCGGCCCTGGTGCGCGCCGCCGAGGCGCATCGCAATCGCGAACCGGTCCCGATCTCGGTCCGTGTCCAGCCCGGCCCGGTCTTCGGCCTGCGCAATATCGCCGTCGTCGAGCGCGGGGAGGGCACGCCGGTCATCGCCGACCCGACCAAGGTCTCCAAGCTCAAGCCCGGCGATGCCGCGACCTCGGGCGCGCTGCGCGCGGCGCAGGCCGCGCTCGTCGACCATCTGCGCAACCAGTCGCGCCCGCTCGCCAAGGTGGTCGAGATGCGGCCCGTGGTCGACCATGCCGCGCGTATCATGGATGTGACCTATGTCGTCGAGCCCGGCCCGCTTGCTGGCTTCGGTGCCGTCACGATCGGCGAGACGGGGGATATCCCGCCCGCCGTGGTGCGCTCCTTCATCTATCTCGAACCCGGCGACCCCTATTCGCCCAAGGCGCTGGCGGATACGCGCAAATCAGTCGCGACAATTCCCGCCATCGGCTCGGTGCGCATCCGCGAGGCGGACAAGCTCGATGCCACCGGCAATCTGCCTGTTTTCGTCGATGTCACCGAGCGGCCCAAACGCTTGATCGGCTTCTCCGCTCGCTATTCCACCATCGATGGCCCGGCGGTGAAGACCTATTGGGAGCATCGCAACCTGTTCGGCGGGGCGGAGCGGCTGCGCCTCGAAGGCGATATCTTTCTGGCGCCGCGCATCGACGGCACCAAGATCAGCAGCTTCGGCGATTTCGAGCGCTCCGATCTCGGTGGGCGTTTCGCGGTCAGCTTCATGAAGCCGGCGCTGTGGGGCACGCGCTATGACTGGCTCGTCGACGGCACCGGCGCTCGCGAGCGCGTCGGCACCAACCGCTATGGCGGCTATACCGCCCGCTACGCCAATGTGACGACGGCGATCCGCCAGCGCTTCAGCGACACCTTCTCGGTCCAGGCCGGGCTGGAGGTCGAGCGCGGCCAGACCAGCGATGTGCTGGGGCAGGTCGACTACACGCTGGTCGGCCTTCCGCTCTCGGTGAAATACGATTCGACCGACAGCCTGCTCGATGCGACGCGCGGCATCCGCGCCACCGCCTCGGTCACGCCCTATCCGAGCTTCCTCGGCTCCACCGTCAATGTCGTGCAGTCGAAGGCGGCGGTCTCCGGCTATTACGCGCTCGACGAGGATGCACGCTATGTGCTCGCCGGCCGCGTCGGCCTGGGCTCGATCGCCGGCGAGAAGCTCGACGAGATTCCCGCGACGCGGCGCTTCTATGCCGGCGGCGGCGGCTCGGTGCGCGGCTATGCCTATCGCTCGCTCTCGCCGCTCGGGCCGCTCGGGCAATTGACCGGCGGGCGCAGCCTTTTCGAGGCCTCGGTCGAGGCCCGCATCAAGGTCACCGACACGATCGGCCTGGTACCCTTCTTCGACGCTGGCATGGCCTTCGAATCCAGCCTCCCGAACTTCAAGCAGGAGCTGCAATATTCGGCTGGCCTCGGCCTGCGTTATTACACGCCGATCGGCCCGATCAGGCTCGACGTCGCAGCCCCCCTCAACCCGCGCAAGGGCGACAAGCCGGTCGCGGTCTATATCAGCATCGGGCAGGCCTTCTGATGGCGCGCCTCCTGACCCTTCCGCGCCTGGCGCTCTCGGCCCTCGTCCTTGGCGTGGTCCTGCTCGCCTCGGCCCATTTCGCCGGCTTCGCCCAGAACGCCCAGAGCGATCGCGGCGTCGTCGCCGACCTGATCTCGCGAGCGCTGTCGAGCGACACCAGCCAGGTCTCGATCGGTGCGGTCGACGGCGCGCTGTCTTCCGACGTCACGATCCGCGACATCGTGCTGTCCGATCGTGACGGCCCCTGGCTCCGGCTCGACCGTGCCCGCTTGATCTGGACCCGCACGGCGCTGCTTCTGAGGCGGCTAGAGGTGAACCGGCTCGAGATCGGCAAGCTCGAGATCCTGCGCAAGCCCGTGCCGCAGCCGGGAGCGGCGCCCGCCAACGATCAGCCGATTCTGCCGGAACTGCCGCTCAAGGTGATCATTACCGCTTTTCAACTCGGCGAACTTTCGCTTGGCGAGCCGGTCCTCGGCACGGCGGCGCGCCTGGGCGCGACCGGCTCGGCGACGCTGGGCGCGCCGGCGGAGGGGCTCGATCTCAGGCTCGAGGCGCGCCGGCTCGACCGGGCTGGCGAGTTCACCGTGCGGCTCGGCTTCATCCCGCAATCGACCCGCCTCCAGCTCGCGGCGAAGATCGACGAGCCGGAGGGCGGGCTGATCGCCCATGTCGCGGGGCTGCCGGGCCAGCCGCCGGTCAAGCTCGACCTCAATGGCGATGGCCCGCTCGACGCCTTCCGCTCCAACCTAGTCTTCACCGCCGGCGAGACCATCGGTGCGCAAGGCTCGGCCAATCTTGCCCGCGTCGGCGCGGAGCGTGACCTCACCCTGGCGCTCGATGCGCGCATCGAGGGGCTGATGCCGGCTCCAGCCGCGCCGGTCTTCGCCGGCTCGACGCGGCTCGATGGTGCGGTCGGCTTCAGCGACGATGGCGGCGTCGATATCCGCAATCTGGCGCTGGTCTCGGCGCTCGCCCGGCTCGATGTGCTCGGGCGCTATGCTCCCGACCGGACGGTCGATCTGCGCCTCACCGCCACTGCCCGCCCCAATGCCGGTAGCCGCACGGTGTCCTCGGGCGCCGAGATCGGCAAGCTCGCTTTCGAGGCGACGGTTAACGGCCCGGTCGCGGGCCCGCGCATCGTCGCGACATTGGATGCGCAGGACGCCAAGCTCCCGACGGGGACGCTCGGCAAGCTCGCCGCCCGCTTCACCGCGACACCGACCGGCACGATCGGCGAGGCGGGAACGAGGATAGCGCTGGTCTCCGATGGCGAGGCGACGGGCGTCGCGCTGGCCGACCCCAAGCTTGCGCGCATCGTCGGCGAGCGCGTCGTTTTCAGCTTGCGCGGCGCCAGTAATGACGATGCGACCGCCGATTTCGAGACATTGCGCTTGGCCATGTCGGGCGTCGAGGTCGATTACAAGGGCAAGCTCGGCCAGGCCCGCATGCTCGGCCAAGCAAAGCTGCTCCTGCCCGATTTGTCGCGGCTGAGCGGCTTTGCCGGGCGGGCATTGGCGGGCCGCGCCGATGTCACGGCCGATCTCGACGCGACGCCGCGCACAAACGCCTATGGCGTGGTGCTGAACGGGCGTGCCGCTGAGCTCGCCACGGGCGAGGCCGTGCTCGACCGCCTGCTGGCCGGCAATCTGGCGTTGGCCGGCCAGATCAGGGCGCTCGCCTCCGATGTCACGGTTACGGGCCTGCGCGTCACCGGGCAGCATGCAGCCCTGACCGCCGATGGCGGGGTCGGGCGCGAGCGCTCGGATCTGCGCGTTGCCCTGGCGCTGCCCGATCTGAAGCGCGCCGATCCGCGTCTGTCCGGTCGCGGCGAGGCGACAGCGCAACTGACCGGCTCGCTCGACAAGCTCGACGCCACGGCCCGCATCGCCGTCACCAACGCCAGCGCGCTCGCCCGGCCGATCCCGCGCCTGGTGATCGACGCCACGATCCGCGATCTGCAAGGCGCGCTCGACACGACGCTCGCGCTCGATGGCGAAGTCGACGCCAAGCCCGCCACCGGCCGCGTCCGGCTGGCGCGTACGCCCGGCGATGGCTGGAACCTCTCGAGCCTCGATCTCGGCATCGGCTCGGTCAGGCTGAACGGCGCGCTGACGCTCGATCCCGCCAGCCGCGCCGCCGGCCGGTTGACGCTCGCTGCGCGCAATCTCGACGATCTCTCGGCGCTGGCCCTGACCAAGCTCGGCGGCCAGCTCGACGCCGATATCGCGCTGGCGGTGGTCGAGGGTCGGCAGAATCTCGATCTGACCGCGCGGGCAGCGAAGCTCGCCGGCCCTTCGCTCCTGATCGACAAGCTCGATGCGACGGCTGCGGCCCGTGACGTGTTCGGCAAACCGCAGCTCGATGCCGCGCTTGCGATCGACAGGGCTGTCCTGGCCGGCGAGCCGGTGAGCTCGATCCGCTTCGATTCGAAGGGCGCGCCCGAGGCCAGTGCCTTCACCTTGAGCGCCGCTGCACGCGGCTTTTCTCTGAACGGGGCGGGCCGGCTCGTCCCAGTCGAGCCGCTGCGATTGGAACTGGCCTCTTTTGAGGCGCGCCGCGACGGGCGGCGCATCGCGCTCAGCCAGCCGGCCACGCTCAGCTTCCCGGCCGGCGGCGTCGAGATCGCCGGCCTGGCGCTGGCGATCGATCGCGGCCGCCTGACGCTGGATGGGCGCGCCGGCGAGACGCTCGACCTGCGCCTCACCGCCCGCGACGTGCCGCTTTCGGCCGCCCGCATCGCTGCTCCCAATCTGGATCTGGCGGGAACGCTCAATGCGCAGGCACAGGTGAAGGGCCGGCCGGGTGCGCTGGCAGGCCCCTGGCAGCTGCGCATCGCGGGATTGGCGACGCCGGAAACCCGCAGTGCCGGCCTGCCGCCGATCGCGATCGACGGCAATGGCCAGCTCGATGGCAATCACACCAGCGTCAATGCGGCGCTGAACGCCGGAAAGCTCGCGAATCTGAGCCTGCGCGGCTCCGCGCCGCTAGGTAGCACTGGTGCGCTCGATCTCGCGGCGCAGGGCACGGTCGATGCCGCGCTCGCCAATCCGATGATTGCAGCGCAGGGCCAGAGGCTGACGGGGGCGATGATGCTCGACATGCGCGCCGCCGGGACGGCCGCGGCCCCGCGCCTCAGCGGCACGGCGACCTTTGCCAAGGGCAGCTTCACCGACGCCTTGCAGGGCATGCGCCTGACCGGGATCGAAGCGCGCATCGTGGCGGCCGGCGAGAACCTGACGATCGAGCGCGCCGTCGCCGGTACCGCCAATGGCGGCACGCTCTCGGCCAGCGGGCAGGTCAGGCTCGATCCGGCGGCCGGCTTTCCCGGCCAATTGCGCATCCAGGGCCAGCGCGCCCAGCTCGTCGCCAATGGTATCGTGACAGTCGTCGCCGATCTCGGTCTCGATATCGCGGGGCCGCTGGCGCAGCGCCCGCGCATCGGTGGGCGGGTCGATGTCGTCTCGCTCGATGTCGCGGTGCCGGATCGGTTGCCGGCCTCGCTGCGGCCGGTGGACGGCATCAAGCACATCAAGGCGACGGGCACGGCGGCCGCGCGCCTAACAGCTGCCCGCAAGGCACGGCCCTCCGCGAAGGGCAGGGGCCGGCCGGCGCCCGCTTTTGACGCTGCGCTGGCGCTCGTCGTCTCTGCGCCGAATCGCGTCTTCATCCGGGGGCGCGGCATCGACGCCGAACTCGGCGGAGAGATTCGCGTCGGTGGCTCGCTGGCCGCTCCCGCGCTCGATGGCGGCTTCGATCTCAGGCGCGGCCGCTTGAGCGTGCTGAGCCAGCGCCTTGATTTCAGCCGTGGCCGCTTGAGCTTCACCGGCGGCACGATTCCCGATCTCGATTTCGTCGCCGAGACGCGCGCATCGGACGTCACGGCCAAGATCCTGATCACGGGCCCGGCCGACCAGCCGGCCTTCGCCTTCACCTCGCAGCCCGAGCTGCCGCAGGACGAGGTTTTGTCGCGCATCCTGTTCGCCCGCGCCTCGGGCTCGCTCTCTGCCTTCCAGGCGCTGCAGCTTGCGCAGACGGCCGCCCAGTTCGCCGGAGGCGGCGGCGACGATTCCTTCGAGCGGCTGCGCAAATCGCTCGGCGTCGACAATCTCGACATCCAGGTCGGGGCAGGCGGGCCGACGGTGGGCGCCTCCCGCTATATCGGCAACAACGTCTCGATCGGCGTGAAGGCCGGCGCCAAGCCCGAGGATAGCGGCGTCTCGATCGGAATCGACGTCACCCGCCGCCTGAAGGTCCAGGCCGAGACCGGGGCGGACGGCTCTGCCTCGGTCGGTGTTGGGGCGGAATGGGAATATTGAGCGGCGGGCGGGTTTCGAGCTTCCTCTGAACGAGGCTGAGAGGGCGCGGGGAACCCCTCTCCTGTAAGGAGAGGGGCAGGGGTGAGGTGTAGGCCCCTGGACCAGTTGCCTGACGACATTGCCGTCATCAACTCACGGCAAGTGAGTTGATGACGATAGAGCAGCGGTGAGGCCTCAGCCGAAGCTTCAAACGGCCGACCCCTCACCCTGCCCTCTCCCTCCGGGAGAGGGTTCCCCGCGCCTGTCTCGGCCAACGAGACTCCAGCGGAGAAGGGAAGAGGGCGCTGGCCCTCACGACCGGGAATCACCGCCAGCCCTCCCCGAATGGCCTCGCCGCCACCGGGAATGCGATTCTGCCCGCGAAGACCCGCTGAAAGGCCGATCCGGGCGAGCGCGGTTAAGAGCTGGTAAATTTCGGCCCTCAAAGCGTGGCGCTCCTGCAACACCGGGTTCCAAAGCACCCCCCCGGACCTCTCGGCGGCGTGATCGAGGTTGATCGGCAATCCGGCATTCGTATGGTGAACCTGCGTCGGGACATTCCCGGTCGCTGTTTTTCGTCTTCGCCTCTGAATGGTTCAGGGACGCGGGCGAAAGGCCGGGAATAGGTAAGCTGGCGGTTGGGTCTCCTGGGGCCTGCTGCCGAAAAGGCGAACCGAAGCCCGAGGGTCTCGAAACTCATTTTGGAGGTTACCAATGAAGCTCGTTAAGAGCCTCCTCCTCGGTTCTGCCGCCGGTATCGCCGCGGTTGCCGGGGCTCAGGCCGCCGATCTTCCCTCGCGGAAGGCCGCTCCGGTCGAATACGTTCGTGTCTGCTCCACCTACGGCGCGGGCTTCTTCTACATCCCGGGCACGGAAACCTGCCTGCGCGTCGGTGGTCGTGTTCGCGCTGAATACGGCGTTGCCGAGCGTTGGACGCGTGCTCAGGACGGCTACGGCTTCCGCGCTCGCGGTCGTGTCAACATCGACGCCCGCACCGCGACTGCCTATGGCACGCTGCGCACCTTCGTCCGCTTCGAGATGACCAACTCGAACGGCGTCTACGGCCAGTCCTTCAACGGCAACGGCGTGTCCGCCGGTGCTGCTCGTGGCGGCGCTTCTGGTGTGCCCGGTACCGGCAACGGCCAGTTCACCTGGAACCTCGACAAGGCCTTTGTCCAGTTCGGCCCGATCACCGCTGGTCGCGCTCAGTCGTTCTTCGACTTCTACGCTGACGACCTGAACTTCGGCGTCATCCGCGGTTCGGACCAGGCTCTGAACCTGATCGCCTACACCGCGACCTTCGGTTCGGGCATCTCGGCGACGGTGTCGTTGGAAGATCGCTCGGAGCGTGAGCAGGTCGGTGGCATCACCACCAACATTGCCGGCGTTTCGACCGCGACCCTCGGCGGCCAGACCATCCCGGACGTTGTTGGTAACATCAACATCACCCAGGGCTGGGGCTCCGCTCAGCTGTCGGGCGCTCTTCTTCAGCGCGGCACGACTGGCCCGATCGGCACCACCGGCTTCGGTTCCGGCACCAACCTGTCGAACGACGACCAGTACGGCTTCGCCGTTCAGGGCGGCGTCAAGATCAACCTGCCGATGCTCGCCGCTGGCGACTATCTCTGGTTGCAGGCTGCTTACGCTGAAGGTGGCCTGTCCTACCTCGGCTACGGCGGCGTGGGCACCGGTTCGACCTGGGGCTCGACCAGCCGCGCTGGCCGCATCTCGATCTCCAACTCTGACGTCGCGCTCGACGCGATCGGCAAGGCTCACCTGACCAAGGGCTACGCCCTGACCGCAGGTCTGCTGCACTACTGGACCCCCACGATCCGCCAGGGTGTCTATGGTTCGTACTCCAAGCTGGACTACAGCGCGGCTGTTTCGGGTCTCGATCCGCGCGAAATCCGCGTCGGCACCAACCTGATCTGGTCGCCGGTTGCCGGCCTCGACATCGGTGTGGAAGTTCTCTACGCCCGTATCGATGCGAAGCAGCGCGTCACCGCCTACACTGCGGACCAGGCTCTGGCTCGCACGATCAAGTCCGACGACACCTTCCAGGGTCGTCTGCGCATCCAGCGCGACTTCTGATCGGCTCTCCGATCTTAGTCGAGAAGCCCCGGGGAAACCCGGGGCTTTTTTTGTTTGCCAGAGCTGGATCGAAAAAGTGGGCACCGGTTTTTCGCGTTGATCCTGCTCTCAACTCCAGGAGCGATCATGATCTTTCGCATTCAGACGGAAGCGTCCGAATGCGAAAGATCATGATCTACCGTGGGTTACGGCAAGATGCTTGACAGAACCCCGTGATCCAGCCTGACTTCACGGCAAGGTGACCGTGCGCAACTGAGGCGTGCTGGTCCAAGCTGGCTGCGGGGATTTCGAGGATGGGGCAACCGCTGCGTTGGCTTTGGGGTTTGGCGCCGCTCGCCTTGCTCTGGGGCATGGGCAACCTCGCTCTCGACGATGCCATTCAGCACGATGTCGGCAACCGCGCGATGCTGGCCGCAACTTCGGCGGCGGGGCAGGCGCCCGGCGCGCGGCCGATCGTGGCCCAGGTCGTCGGCCGCGACGTCTCGATCGGCGGCGAGGCGCTCTCCGCCGATGGCGCAGCCAAGGCCATGGCCCAGCTTCGTTCGGAATTCGGCGTGCGCCGAGCGCTCGGCGGCTTGTCGCAGGCTGTGGCGCAGCGACCTTATAGCTGGTCGGCGACGCGCCAGGGCGGCTTGGTCACGCTTAGCGGCTCCGTGCCCGATGAAGCTACGGCCACGGCCAATGTCGCGGCGGCCAGCGCTGCTCTGCCCGGCCTGCGGATCGAGGATCGCCAGAGCCTCGCCTTCGGCGCCCCGGTCGGCTTTGCCGACATGACCAGGACCATGCTTGCGGAATTGCCGAAGCTGTCTTCCGGCAAGGTCGCGCTGGATGATGGCCGCTTCTGCATCGAGGGCAGTGCCGATACGCCTGACGCCTTCCTGGCGCTGAAGAACGCCATACCAAATCTGGCGAAGGGTGGTTTCCAGCCCGTCGATTGCGCGCTCGAGCCGCCGGTGATCACGCCCTATCGCTGGAGCGCGGAACACGCGGCCGATGGTTCCGTGACGGTCACCGGTTCTTATCCGTCCGAGGATATCCGGCGTCAGCTCCAGGCGCTGCTGCGCCGCAACTTTCCCGAGCCGACGCCGCTCAACGATCTGACCTCGCCGGCGCTCGGCGCGCCTGCCGCGTTTCTCGCCAAGGCGACGCGCGCGATCGGCGATCTCGCCCGCCTGCGTAACGGAAAGGCCGAACTCATTGGAGATGCGTATGAATTGATCGGCGCGGGCCCCGACAATTTCGAGGCCTGCCAGGCCTTGCGATTACTCATCGCCCAGCTCGATGGGCCCGATTCCGTCGCCAGGGCGACGATCGCGTGCCCGCCTGCGCCACTTCCGGTCCCGGCGCTTCCCGCTCCGGCCGAGCCCACACTGGCGCCCGGGGCGACAAGCTCGCCGCCGGCAAACGCGCCGGCAGGCTCGGCCGCCGACGCCAACCAAAGGACGGCACAAGGGGCGGGACAAGGATCGAGCCAGCCTGCGACCGCTGCGCCTGCCGTGGTGGCTTCGGCTCCCGTCATATTGCGCTGGCAGGCTGAGAAGACCGAGCAAGGCCTGGTCGTCACCGGCCTGGTGCGCGATGAGGCCGCCCGCGCGGCCTTGCGCACGGCGTCCGGTCTGGCGAATGCGGGCTCGCTCGATGATCGCACGACAGTGGAGCCCAACCTCGTGGCGACGCCGGACTACGCGTCCGCGACGCGCTTCGCCTTCGAGCTTCTGGGCAATATGACGCGCGGCACGGTTTCGCTCGACCGTTCGGAACTCGCTTTGTCCGGCGAGGTCGCGGATGAGGCGGGCTTGCGCGCGCTGGAGGCGGCGCTGGCCCGGCAGTCGATGCCGGCCGGCCTCAGCCTCAAGGCAGGGACCGCTGCGGGCGCCTTTGCGGTCCGGCCCTATGGTTTGCGGCTCACCGTCGATAGGTCCGGCGTCTCAATCGCGGGATATCTGCCTGATGCGCACGCCCGCGAGGATCTGCTGGCGCTGGTCGAGGCGTCGTCGCTGCGCGGCAAGGTCAGCGATTCGGCGACGCTCCTGCCGGGCGCCCCCGCGGGCTTCAGCGCTGCGGCGCATGTCGCGCTGGTCAACCTGCTGCGGCTCGATCTCGGCTCGGCCAGCCTCAGCGAAGACGGCGCCGTGATCCAGGGTCTGACCTGCCGCGACCTGATAAAGAGCGAGGTTGAAACCAGCGCGGCCACAGCGGAGGGGCCTCTCAAGGTTTCCGCCTCCGTCGGCTTGCGCCAGACGGGCTGCGTCATCGACCCGCCCAACACCTGCCAGAACGATCTGGACGCCTTGACCAAGCGCAACACCGTGCTGTTCGCCCAGGGCACGGCGGTGGTCCTGCTCGATCCCACGACCGAGCGGGTCATCGCAGAGGCCTTCGCCATCCTGAAGCAGTGCCCGGCCTCGCGCGTCGTTATCGAGGGGCACGCCAATAGGGACGGCGAATGGCGAGGCTTCAACAATCTCGACCTGTCCGAGCGCCGAGCCTTGCGCGTGCGCGACGAACTTGTCCGGCGCGGCATCGACCCGGCTCAATTGACTGTTGCCGGCTTCGGCACGGAAAGACCGCTGGTGCCGCACGGCTCCGCGGATGCGCGGGTGATGAACCGGCGTGTTCAGTTCACGGTCGCGAAGTAGAGGCTGATAGAGCATTGCGCGAAAGAGTGGGTACCGGTTTTTCGCAAGAGCAATGCTCTAAACTCCAGGAATCGATCACGTTTTTCGCCTTCGGACGATTCCGTCCGAAGGCGACGTGATCTAGGGCACCGACATGCTGTATCTCGCCTCGCAATTCGTCTGGTTCCTGCTCGCGGCCTTCGCGCTCGGCCTCGTCATGGGCTGGATCAGCTATGACGGTGGCAAGCTCTGGAACCGCAAGCTGAGCTATCTCCTGGGTGTCTGGCTCGTGGTCGCCGCCTTGACCTGGTCGCAGACGCTGAACGGCGTGCTGGCGCTGTGGCTCGAAAGCGCGCTGCTCTTCATCGCGATCTATGTCGCGGGCTGCGTGCTTGCCAGTGTCCTGCGCTCGGCGCGGGAGCCGCGGGCTACCGTGGCGGCAACCCCGCGCGATCTTGGCGAGATGCCCAAGGTCGATATGCCCAAGCTCGGCGGTGCGAATGTCGCGCCCGTGCCGACGCCGGACGACGCGACGCTTGTCTTGCCCACGAAATCGGTTGTCGATGATGGCAAGACGGACGATGGCAAGACTGACGATGGCAAGACGGTCCTGACGGGCATCAAATCGACCCGCGAGGCCAATAAGGGTGTGCCGAAGGTCGAGGGCGAGGACGCCATTCCCGGAGAGCGCCCCGCCGGCATCGCCGCCGCGCGCAACGAAAGCCCCGACGACCTCAAACTGATCAAGGGCATCGGCCGGCAGAATGAGGGGCGGTTGCACGGCCTCGGCATCTGGCATTTCGACCAGATCGCCGCCTGGAGCGCGCGAAACATCGAATGGGTCGGCAGCTATCTCGCCTTTCCCGGCCGGATAGAGCGCGAGGATTGGGTCGCGCAGGCCAAGGCGTTGGCGCAGGGCGCCGAGACCGCGTTCGCCAAGCGGGTGAAGGCAGGCGAGGTCTCCTCCTCCCGCGACGACGGTTCGCATGGTCAGGGCAATGTCGCGCCGCTATCCGATGACAGCTTCGAGGGCGAGCGGCCGAAGAACCTCCTGACGCAAGCCCGCGACGGCAAGGCCGATGATCTCACGCTGATCAAGGGGATCGGCTCCGCCATTGCGGCTGATCTCAACCGTCTCGGCATCTGGCATTTCGACCAGATCGCGGCGCTGCGCGATCCGGAGATGCGCTATATCTCGGCCTTCGCCGGTGTCCCGGGCAAGGGGCTCGCGGAGAACTGGCGCGAGGATGCCGATATCCTCAGCCATGGCGGCGAGACCGCGCATTCGCGGGCGGTGAAGGCTGGGCGGACGCCGCCGGGAAGCTGACGCACTCAGGGGCTTCTCTGAAATCCATCGAGCGATATCAACGGCTTCCGTTCGCTCGCCGCCACCCGCATCCGCGAGGCTCCGTCGCCATTCAAAATGGGCGCGGGGAACCCTTCTCCTGCATCGAAGTCGGGTCTACCCGACTTCGACACTCTGAGTGCTGAACTCGGGCAAGCCCGAGTTCAGTGAGAAGGGCAGGGATGAGGTGTCGGCCCCTCGACCAGTAAAGCGCAAAGCCAATCGCGCGCGGCGGTGAGGGCTCGTCCCCTCCGGATAACGGCCGACACCTCACCCTGCCCTCTCCTTACAGGAGAGGGTTCTGCCGCGAGGTTCGCTCAAGCCGCCAGCCGCTCGGCCCGGTTGATCAGTTTCCCGATCCGCCGAACCATGTCCCTGGGGCCGAGCAGCGGGGCATGGCCCTGTCCCGGCGCGACGAATATCTCGCAGTCGGGATGGCGTTCGCCCATCTCCTTGAGGGTCTTCTCGGCCAGAAGATCCGAGTTTTCGCCGCGGATCGCCAGCAGTGGCACGCCGTTCAGCCCGGCGAAATAATTCCACAGCACCGGCAGCGGCGCTTCGAGATCGAGCTCCTCCAGGACCTTCATCAGATTGGGGTCGTAGTCGGGCACGAGCCGGCCATCACGCTCGGTCCAGGTTCGACGCGCCATCATCTCCCACTCCGCCTCGCCGAAGAGCGGAAACTGCTGGTCCGAGAGGCGCTTGAGGATTTCGGCTCCTTCGCTGAAGCTGCGCGGCAGCGGCAGCTTTCCGACATAGCCCCGGATCCTGAGCAGGCCGCGCGCGTCGATCACCGGGCCGACATCGTTGAGCACGGCGCCCTTGATCACAGTCGGCCGCGCCGCCGCCAGCGCCATGGTCAGGAGCCCGCCGCGCGAGGTCCCGACGAAGACGGCGTTCTCGATGCCGGCGGCCGTCAGCACCTGCATCAGATCGTCAAGCTCGACCCGGATGTCGTAGTTCTTCCAGTTCTTGTCGTAAGCCGACAGGCCACGCCCGCGATAATCGAGTGCCAGCACCCGTCGCGGCTTCTCCGCATCCTGCGAAAGAGCGAGCGCAAGCTCGTGGAAATCGGCGGCGGTGCGGGCAAAACCCGGCAGGCAGACCACAGGCAAAGCTCGCGAGGCGAGGGGGCCATAATCGCGCGCATGCAGCTTGAGCCCGTCGCGGGCGCTGATGAAGAGGGGGGTGAAGTCGGTGTCGGTGGGCATGCGGAGTCCACGATAGCTTACTGTCGACCAAAACCCGCGCGTCATCCCGGACGCAGCGAAGCGGAGATCCGGGATCCATGCCGGAACGCTGGTTCGGAGAGGTTCAGGCATGGATCCCGGGTCTCCCTGCGGTCGCCCGGGATGACCCGCACTGATGGTGGAAGCGAAAGCAGCGAACGACTTAATCCCGCCTGCCGCCGCGCTTCAAGTCATAGTCGATCAGTTAGGCGGGCCCGGTCATCGCCAGCTAATCACGGATTCCCTTTCGCTCAAACGCTCGGGAGACATGCGCCGGCCGGCCTTGCGCCGGTTCGGCAAGCGCGCGATGCCGGGTGCCGCTCCAACCCGCCGGACGAAACGATGACGACGCCACCGCCCGAATCGACGCAAAAATTCGATCCCAGCCGGGCCGCTGAATATCAGGTCCAGAGCCGCATCGCGCTGGCCGGCTACGACGCCTGCCATGAACTCTCCGCCTGCATGCTCGCGGCGACGCTGGGACCGGGCAGGGCGGCGCAAGTGCTGGTCGTGGGCGCAGGCGGCGGGGCGCAGGAGATCGTTTCCGCCGGCGTGCTGGAGCCGCAATGGCGCTTCACCGCCGTCGATCCGTCGCAGCCCATGCTGGACCTGGCGTTTGCGAGGCTGCGCGAGCACGACCTTCTGGAGCGAACCGAGATGCGTCTCGGCTATGTCGAGGATCTGCCTCTGGAGCCGCGCTTCGACGCCGCCACGCTGATCGGCGTGCTGCACCATTTGCCTGGCGATGCCAACAAGCGCGATATCCTCGATGCTGTCGCCGCGCGGCTGAAGCCGGGCGCGCCCTTGATCCTCGCGGGAAATCGCTATGCCTATGCGAGCGAGCCGCTCCTGCTGGCAGCCTGGGGCGAGCGCTGGCGCATGTTTGGCGCAGCCCCCCAAGAGATCCAGGCGAAGCTCGGCAAGATCCTGCAGGGCGCTGACCCGCCGCGCTCGGAGGCCGAAGTCGCTGGTCTGCTCGACGAGGCGGGGTTCGATGCGCCGAACTGGTTCTTCTCCAGCCTGTTCTGGGGCGCCTGCATCGCACGCAAGCGGGTATAGGCGGAGCTGCTACTCGTTTCGCCTGCCGCCGCGCTTCAGGTCGTAATCGATCAGATAGGCGGTGCGCTGGTCGAGCCGCTGGCGGTAGACCTGCAGGTTCTCCATCACCCGCTGCACATAGTTGCGCGTCTCCTGGAACGGGATGCGCTCGACCCAGTCGACGGCGTCGACCTCCGGATCGCGCGGATCACCATAGGCGGCGATCCATTTCTTCACATTGCCCGATCCGGCATTATAGGCCGCGAAGGTCAGGATATAGGAGCCGCGCCAGTCCTTGAGCAGGTCATTGAGATGGGCCGCGCCCATCTGGGCCGAATAGAGCGCGTCGCGCCCCAGGCGCGGCCAGTCGAAGGGCAGGTTGGCCCGCCTTGCCGTTTCGCGCGCGGTCGCGGGCATCATCTGCATCAATCCACGCGCGCCGGCCTGCGATTCCGCCGCGGGGTCGAAGGCGCTCTCCTGGCGGGCGATGGCGTGGACGATGGCGCGCTCCATCGGATCGCCCAGCACCGGAAAATCCGGCACGCCGAAGGTCGGAAACGCGGCTGCGTCGAGCGGAAAGCCGCGCTGCAGGGCCTGCTTGCCGATCGCGAGCAGCGACCGCGCATCGCCCTCGCGCCTGGCGAGCGCCGCCACGGCCTCCAGTGCGGGCGTGGTGTAGAGCCGTTGCGCGAGGTCGCCGAGCATGATCGTGGCGAGGTCGCGCGCGCCGATCCGATAGAGCAATTCTACGCCCTGATGCCCCGGCAGGAGGCCAAGCGCCGCTGAAGCCGAGCGACGCAATGGCAGATCGGGTAAGCCGAGTCGGGCGCGGGCGAGCTGGCCGTAATAGGCAATGGGGTGTTCGGCGGCGCGCTCATAGGCAATGCGCGATAGCTCCTCCTTGCCCAGCGTCTCGGCGGCGCGGCCCTCCCAATAGGCGGCGCGCGCAACCGAGATCGGCGTCTCCGCCAGCTTGCCAGCCTCGACGAAATGCTTCAGCGCAGTCGCGGCATCGTTGCGGAAGCGCAGGGCGATGAAGCCGGCATGCCATTCGGCGTCGATGCGCGCGACGGTGCTTTCCGCACCATGCCCGGCTACGACCTCGTAAGCCTTTGCGGCATCACCGGCGTCGAGCAGCTTGCGCGCGATCAGGCGGCGCTCCGTCCACCATTCATCGCCATCGCCGAGCAGATTGGGGTCGCGCGGAACATGGCTGAGCGCCTTGGCGGCCTCGACCGGCTTGTCCGCTCGTCTCGCCTGCTGCGCCTGCAGGAAGGCAAACGAGATGTCGCCCTTCAGCGAGGCAGGCACGGAGGCGATCAGGGATGCCGAAAGCGGGCGCCTTTCGCGGGCGCTGGCAAGCCTGACCCGGGCAAGCGTGACGTAGTCAGCCGATACGCGGGCGGCATTGCGCAGCGCCGCCATGGTGTTCTCGCGGAAGAGATAGCGCTCGGTGCGCAGCCTGTGGTCGTCGCGGGTGAGGATGTCGCCGAATTCGGCGAGCACCAGGGTCTCCAGCGGCTGGCCGAGATGGTCCTGCCGCCAGGCCTGGCGGATCAGTGCGGTCGCGTCATCCATCCGCCCTTCCGTCTTGAGCGCCAGCGCCAGCGCCACGCGCCCGGCCGGCCCGACCGGCCGCTGCGCATAGAAGAAGGCGCGGATCGTGGCCGCGTCCTTCTTCTCCGCGATCAGCGCCTCCTCGGCACGGCGACGGAACTGCGTCGTGGCGGGATAGTTGGGGTAGGCCCGCAGAAAGGCGTTGAGGCGCGAGAACGGGATCGCGTTGGCGCCTGAGCGGATCGCGACCCATTCGAGCAGGGCCCTTGCCGTGCTGTCGTCGATTGCGGCTGAGATCGCGTCGCCCTCGGCCAGTGCGCCGCGCCGATAGGCGGCGACAGCCGCCTTCACGGCATCCAGGCCGGCGCCGGCCTCTAGAGCATTGCACGAAAAAGGGGGTACCGGTTTTTCGTGGGAGCAATGTTCTAAACTAATAGAATCGATCACGTTTTTCGCATTCGGACGGAGACGTCCGAATGCGACGTGATCGAACCGCAATTGCGCATCTGGGTAGGGCGGTAGCGCGGCCGTGGTCTCGACATCGATTGCAAGCAGGCGCGGCTGTTGCGCGCGCTGCTCGCCATCGTCGCCGGCCAGCACCACCGTCGCGGGGAACAGGGCCGGAAGGATCAGCCAGGCCAGACGCTTGCGGACAGAGCGCTGGCAGGCGAGAGGCGAGGCCATCGCAGGCTCCTTGAAGGGGCGCTTGACCTGCGATGGTGGGCGCTGGTGGTTTATGAAGCCTTAACCATGAGGACCACGCTTTTTGATGGGTTGCCGGCTTTGCCTGCGGCGGCTGAGGGTTTATGTCTGGCGGCCCTTCGATTGGACTTCCGCGTCAGGACGCCGCGCTCATGACCAAGCACACTGCCTTCACCGGTTCGCTGCCCGCGCTGGTGACGCCGTTCAAAGCCGGCAAGATCGACGAGGAGGCGCTGCGCGCGCTGGTCGAATGGCAAATCGAGAGCGGCAGCTCGGGCCTCGTGCCCGTTGGCACCACCGGCGAGAGCCCGACGCTGTCCCATGACGAGCATAAGCGCGTCGTCGAGATCGTGGTCGCGCAAGCGAAGCGCCGTGTTCCGGTGATCGCGGGCGCGGGATCCAACAACACGCATGAGGCGATCGACCTCGCCATCCATGCCGAGAAGGCCGGCGCCGATGCCGTGCTGGTGGTGACGCCCTATTACAACAAGCCGACCCAGGAGGGCATGTATCAGCACTTCAAGGCGGTGAACGATGCGGTCGGCATCCCGATCATCATCTACAACATCCCGCCGCGCTCGGTGGTCGACATGTCGGTCGAGACCATGACGCGGCTCTACGAGCTGAAGAACATCGCCGGGGTCAAGGACGCTACCGCCAATCTCGCCCGCGTCTCGCAGCAGCGCCACGCCATGGGGGCCGACTTTATCCAGCTCTCGGGCGAGGACATGACGGCGCTGGCCTATATGGCGGCCGGCGGCCATGGCTGCATCTCGGTCGTCGCCAATGTCGCGCCCAAGCTTTGCGCCGATCTGATGGTGGCGGCGCTCAAGGGCGATTATGCCGGTGCGCTGAAGCTCCAGGACCGGCTCGTGCCGCTGCACGACGCCGTCTTCAAGGAACCGGGTCTGGCCGGCGCCAAGCACGGGCTGAAGCTGCTCGGCCGCATCGAGGAAGAGCTGCGCCTGCCGCTGCTGCCGGTGACGGCCCCGACGGGCAAGGTCATTCGCGACGCCATGGTGTTCGCCGGGCTCCTGAATGCTTAAGTAGGGCAGTCGGCAGTGGGCAATAGGCAGTCGTGGGCCTTCGCGAACCCTACTGCCGACTGCCGGAGTTTCCCAGATAGGGGCAATCGGCAGTAGGCAGTCGAGGGGCGCGGCCCTACTGCCCACTGCCGACTGCCCACTGCCGGAGTTCCCATGAACAAGCCCGATCCTGATCGCTACAAGCTCGCCGCCGACAACCGCAAGGCGCGCTATAATTACGAGATCATCGAGACGCTCGAGGCCGGCATCGCCCTGCAGGGCACCGAGATCAAATCGCTGCGCGGCGGCAGGGCGACGATCGGTGAGAGCTATGCCGGGCCGATGGGCACGGAGCTCTTCCTGTTCAACGCCCATATCCCGGAATATCTCGAAGCCAATCGCTTCAACCATAATGTCCGCCGGCCGCGGAAGCTCCTGCTGCACCGTCGCCAGATCAACAAGCTGATGGGCGCCATCCAGCGCGACGGCTACACGGTGATTCCGCTGAAGGTCTATTTCAACGAGAAGGGCCGGGCGAAGGTCGAGCTCGGCCTGGGGCGCGGCAAGAAGCTGCACGACAAGCGCGAGACCGAAAAGAACCGCGACTGGAACCGCGACAAGGCCCGGATCATGAAGACGGGCGGGTGAAGGCGCAGCCGAATTCTTGCTCGATCAAAACTGCCATCCGCGCCGTCATTCCGGGCGCAGCGAAGCGGAGACCCGGAATCCATCGTAGAGCACTGTCGAGCCCTATGATGGATCCCGGATCAGCGCCGCTTCGCGGCTTGTCCGGGATGACGGTGAGTTTCCCAGCGAGACCGGCAGGCGAGGGGAAGCCCACCGTCTGCCATCAGGCGGAAACAGCTCACCCCTCGACGGCCTCGTCGCCCTGGCGGATGCCGTAGCGCCGCTCCAGGCCCGGGTTTCCCGGTGTGCCAGGCGCGCTTGGCCCGCGCGCGGAGCGCTCCGACGGGTCGCGCCCAATCTTCTGCATCAATTGAGCGAGATCGAGGAAATCGTCGCATTGCCGGCGCAGTTCGTCGGAGACCATCGGTGGGTTGGTCGCGATCGTGGAGACGACGGAGACCTTTACGCCCTTGCGCTGCACCGCCTCGACCAGGGGGCGGAAATCGCCATCGCCCGAGAAGAGGTAGATCTGGTCGAGATGCGGCGCGAGCTCGAGCATCTCGATCGCCAGCTCGATGTCCATATTGCCCTTCACCCGGCGGCGGCCAGTGGCGTCGGTGAATTCCTTGGCCGCCTTGGTGATGACGCGGTAGCCATTGTAGTCGAGCCAGTCGACCAGCGGGCGGATCGAGGAATACTCTTCGCTCTCCACAAGCGTGGTGAAATAGAAGGCGCGGATCAGGTTGCCGCGCCCCTGGAACTCCTTGAGCAGGCGGCGATAATCCATGTCGAAGCCGAGCTGCTTGGAGGTCGCGTAGAGATTGGCGCCGTCGATGAAAAGCGCGATACGCGGGTCGGCTGCCATGGCAATCACTCCTGCCTGAAATGTCTTTGAATGCTCAGAATCGAAATAAATCGCGGTCTAACAATGTCGAATAAGGGCTAATTTGCCGGCAATTTATAATCTGTCATGTGGCGTCTCGCCGCAGTCCGGCGAGGCGCAATATCAGGCGCTCAAGCCGCGGCTTCCCGGCTTCACCGCGGGAATGGCGGCAAGCTCCGGCGGCAGCGCATCGGGCGCGTAGTCGGGAACATCGAGCTTCATCAGGCTGACCAGTTGGACGCCGAGATCGGCGCGGCCGGCCGAGCGATCGACCAGACAGGCCGCGCCCAGGATCGTGCCGGGTTCATTGGCGATCGAGGCCAGGCATTCGCGCGAGGAGAGGCCGGTCGTGACGATGTCCTCGACCATGACGACGCGCGCGCCCTTCGGGATCGAGAAGCTGCGCCGCAGCTTGAACTGGCCGTCCTCGCGCTCGACGAAGATCGCCTTGGCCTTCAGATGACGCGCTGTCTCGTAACCCGGCACGATGCCACCCACCGCCGGCGAGACGACGTAGTCGACCGTCCCGAAAGCGGCTTCGATCTTGGCGGCGAGCGCCTTGCACAGCCGCTCCGTCCGCACCGGATCCTGGAAGATGAACATCTTCTGCAGGTAGACCGCGCTACGCCGGCCCGAGGACAGGATGAAATGCCCGTCGAGCAGCGCACCGGCATCACGGAATTCGGCCAGAACGTCGTCGTCGGTCATCGCTCGCGCCTCGCTGAAAAAACCCCGCGCGTCTTTGCGTCGGATCGGGCGCGGTTGCAAGGCGCGTCCGCGCATAAGATCACGGCGCATTCGGACGGTTCCGTCCGAATGCGAAAAAACGTGATCGATTCCTGGAGTTTAGAGCATTGCTCATGCGAAAAACCGGTGCCCACTTTTTCGCGCAATGCTCTAGCTTCACACATATTGCGCGATGCCGGCTCCGAAAGACCAGTTCTCGCGCGCCGTTTCGACCAGGTTGATGAAGATGTCGTCGGGGCGCAGCCCCGGCTCGCGGCGCAGGTTTTCGGCTATCTTGGCGAACAGCGCTTTCTTCTGCGTGACGCCGCGCGAGTTGTTGACGGTGATCTGGATGATCACCAGCGCATCCGAGCGCGCAAAGCCGAAATAATTCGCATTATAGACGAATTCGTCGCCCTCATGCTGATTGATCAGGGCGAAGAGGTCGTTCTCGGGGACCTCGAAGGTCTCGCGCAGGGCACGGTAGACGCCATCGACAATGGCGGAGGGCTCGGAGGCCGGGCGGCCGCGTCTCATGGAAATACGGATCAGGGGCATGGCTCTGGTTCCTGTGCAGGCGACGCAGTTGCGCCGTGACAGGAAGCTAGGCTTGCCGTTAAATTCTGAAAACCGTATTGATATGTATATCAAAGATACGGATTCATGATGATATGAGTTCCACCCTCGATATCGACGCCGTCGCCGCCTTCCTCGGCGCCGCCGAATTCCGCAGCTTCACTCGTGCGGCGCAGGCGTTAGGCACGACGCAATCCCTCGTCAGCGTCCGGGTGAAGCGCCTGGAGGAGACGCTCGGTCGCCTTTTGCTGCAGCGGCATCCGCGCCTGGTGCGATTGACCGCCGAGGGTGAGCGCTTCCTGCCCGCCGCGCGCGATCTGATGGCGGCGCATGAGCGGGCGCGCGAGGCTTTTTCGGATGCGCGCGAGCGCATCGCAATCGGCATCAGTGAGCAGGCGGTCGGCCCCGATGTGCCGGTCCTGCTCGCCCGGCTTGCGGGCCATGATCCGCGCTGGCTGATCAGCCTGCGCATCGCGGCCTCGGCCGTAATGGAGGACGCTTTCGAGCGCGGCGAGCTCGATGTCGTGGTGCTGCGCCGCTTTGGCCCGGGCCGGACGGGGGAGGTGCTGCGGCGCGATACCTTTGGCTGGTTCGCTGCGCCCACATTGCTGCGCCAGCCGGGCGAGCCCTTACCAGTCGTCTCGCTGATGGCGGAATGCGGCTTGCGGCGGCACGGAACTGAGGTGCTCGACCGTGCCGGCATCGCCTGGCGCGAGGCTTTCATCGGCGGTGGGATGGCGGCGGTGTTCGCCGCCGTCATGGGCGGGCTCGGCGTATCGCCCCTGGCCGCGCGGATCGCGCCGCAAGGCGCGGTCGATGTCGGGCCGCAGTGGGGGCTGCCCGAACTCGGCAGTTCCGAGGTGATCCTGCGCAGCAACGTCGCGACGCCGAAGGGGCATGCCTTCGTCAGGGAGCTGGCGGCGGCCTTCCGCGGGCGGTGAGGCCTGGAGCGTTTTCGAGCGAAGTGGACACCGGTTCGCGTGAAGAAAACGCGTTAAAACAAAGAGCTAGAGCCGTTTCCGATCCAATTGGATCTGAACGGCTCTAGGAGCCTCAGCCCTTGGGGAACTCCAGCCCCATCTCGCGATAGCGCTCCGGGTCGTCGCTCCAGTTCTCCCGTACCTTCACGAACAGGAAGAGATGCACCTTGGCCTCGGCGGCTTCGGAAATCTCGACGCGCGCCTTCTGGCCAATCGCCTTGATGGTCTGGCCACCTTCGCCGAGCACGATCTTGCGCTGGCCCTCGCGCTCGACATAGATCGTCTGCTCGATGCGTACGGAGCCGTCGGGCCTCTGCTGCCAGCTCTCGGTCTCGACCGTGGAGCGATAGGGCAGCTCGTCATGCAGTCGCTCGAAGATCTTTTCGCGCGTGATCTCGGCGGCGAGGAAGCGCAAAGGCGCATCCGAGATCTGGTCTTCCGGGTAGAGCCAGGGGCCGAGCGGCAGCCGTGTTTCCAGCCAGGTCAGGACATCCTTGACGCCGTAGCCGGTCAGCGCCGCGATCATGAAGGTGGCCTCGAACCGGCCCAGCTCGTTCACCTGGGTGGTGATCTGGAGCAGCTTTTCCTTCGCCACCAGGTCGATCTTGTTGAGGATCAGGAACTTCGGCTGTTTCAGCTCGGCGAGCTTCTCCAGCAGGCGGGTGTTCTCCTCATTGTCGAAGCGCTCGACATCGATCAGCACGCCGATCAGGTCGGCATCGGTCGCGCCGCCCCAGGCGCTCGTCACCATGGCGCGGTCGAGCCGGCGCTTGGGCGCGAAGATACCGGGCGTGTCGACGAAGATCACCTGCGCCACGCCCGACAGCGCGATGCCGCGCACCTGCGTGCGCGTCGTCTGCACCTTGCGCGAGACGATCGAGACCTTTGCGCCGACGAGCTGGTTGAGCAGCGTCGACTTGCCGGCATTAGGCGCGCCGATCAGCGCCACAAACCCGCAGCGTGTGGGCCGGGTCTCTTGGAGAGATTTCTCCTGGGGGGATGGTCCCGCCTCAGCCATTGTCGCTCTCCATGGTTTCGCTCCAGAGGCCGTCGCGCCTCAGGAAGGCCTCCGCCGCCGCCTGCTCGGCCAGCCGCTTGGACGGGCCCTGTGCTTCGGCGTCGTCCAGGCCGGTGATGCGTACGGCGACGCGGAAGACCGGGGCGTGGTCCGGTCCCGTACGGCCGCGTTCGCTATAGGTCGGCGTCGGGTAGCCCTGGCCCTGCGCCCATTCCTGCAGCGCCGTCTTGGCGTCGCGCAAGGGGCGGACCGGCTTCAGCAGGCGCTCGCCGAAGGCGCGCTCGACGAGACCGCGCGCCGCCTCGTAGCCGCCATCGATGAACACCGCCCCGATGATCGCCTCGCAGGCATCGGCGAGGATCGCCTTGTTCTTGCGCGCCCCGCCGAGGATCTCGCCCTCGCCGAGCCGCATGAATTGGCCCAGATCCCAGGCCAGCGCCACCTCGGCGCAGGTCTCCTTGCGCACGAGATCGGCCAGCCGGCGCGACATGTCGCCTTCCTCGGCGAGAGGGTAACGCCGAAACAGCATGTCGGCGACGCTCAGGCCCAGGACGCGGTCGCCGAGGAACTCCAGGCGCTGATAGCTGCCCAGGCGCGGCCCGTCGGCGCTCATATGGGTCAGCGCCGTGGCCAGCAGGGCGCGATCGGCGAAGACATGGCCGAGCGCTGTCTCCAGCTTCGCCAGGTCCGGCGCCTTGCGCCCGCCTTCTCCCGGCTTGCTCACTTGATCGCGCTGAACAGGCGGTTCCAGCGAACCGTCCAGGGCCATTCCCAGACGCGCCAGGCCGAGGCGCCGTCCTCGATCGAGAAGAAGATGATCTCGGCGCGGCCGACGAAGTTCTCGAAAGGCACGAAGCCGACGCTGCGGTCGCGCGAGTCGAGCGAATTGTCGCGGTTGTCACCCATCATGAAGAAATGCCCCGGCGGCACCAGGAAGACGGGGGTGTTGTCGAAGGTGCCGGTGTCGCCCTCGCGCTCGATGATCTCGTGGCTGACACCGTTGGGCAAGGTCTCGCGATACTGAATGACCGGCGTGCTGCGGCCCCAGTTATCGGTGGTGACGTAGTCGGCGATGCGCTCGCGCTTCACCGGCACATTATTGATGTGCAGGATGCCGTCGATCATCTGGATGCGGTCGCCCGGCAGGCCGATCACGCGCTTGATGTAGTCGGTGGAATTGTCGCTCGGCAGCTTGAACACGGCGATGTCGCCGCGCTTGGGCTCGGCTGCCCAGACGCGTCCGTCGAACAGCGGCGGGCTGAACGGAACCGAATGCTTGGAGTAGCCATAGGTATATTTCGAGACGAACAGGTAGTCGCCGATCAGCAAGGTCGGGATCAACGAGCCCGACGGAATGTTGAAGGGCTGGAACAGCAGCGTGCGGATGACGAGCGCGATCAGCAGCGCCTGGACGACGACCTTGATCGTCTCGAGAACGCCGCCTTCCTCCTTGGCGCCCTTGTCTCGGGCCGCTTTGCTCTTGATGTCGGCGTCGTTGGCCACGCGGGCGCTCCTGGTTCGGCTTGCAATGCGCGGTCTAGCGGAATGTTGCGCTACGGACAACGGCGGCCACCGAGGCCCTGCAAGTCTGCCAGCGCGCATTGAGAGCCAATAACGGCTATTCGGCGGCGTGCCTCGCGATTACTGCATTGGCGGGAGCAGGAGGCTCGATCGATCTGGCCTCGGCGCGCAGCCGTGGCAGCGAGCGGGGATGCTCGCGCTGCAAGAAGGCGATCAGCTTCTCGCGCACCTCGCAGCGCAGATCGAAGGCGCGTGGCGAGGTGCCGGCGCTGACCAGGATGCGGACCTCCATCGTCGATTGCCGGAAGTCCGTCACCTGCACATTGACCACGCGCCGGTCCCACAGCTTCGAGCCGTTGGCGATCTCCTCGACCTTGGCGCGCAGCACGTCGATCGGCGTCTCGTAGTCGAGATAGAGCATCACCGTGCCGATCAGCGCGGCATTGTCGCGCGTCCAGTTCTGGAACGGCTTCTCGATGAAATAGCTCAGCGGCAGGATCATCCGGCGCCAGTCCCAGAGCCGCATGACGACATAGGTCGAGGTGATCTCCTCGACATTGCCCCATTCGCCCTCGACCAGCAGCGCATCGTCGATGCGGATCGGTTGCGTCACGGCGAGCTGGATGCCGGCGAAGATGTTCTTCAAGACGGGTTGGAGCGCCAGGCCGACGACGATGCCGGCAGCGCCCGCCGAAGCGAGCAGGCTGACCCCGTATTGCCTGACGCCGTCGAAGGTCATCAGCGCGGCCGAGAGCGCGACGATCACGATTGTGATGTCGCCGACACGCTGGAGGATGCGGGTCTGCGTCACATGCTTGCGCGCCAGGAGATTGTCGTCGGCATCGAGCTTGAAGCGGCGTAGATAGACCGTCGTCCAGACATGCAGCGCGGTCTTGGCGATCCAGCCCACCAGCGCCACGAAGCAGACCAGCAGGACCTGGCGGATCAGGACTGCCTGCCCCTCGCTCAGCGGGGAGACGCTCGCGGCAAAGCCGAGCGCGACCGTGATCACGGCGAAACGTGTCGGCCCGTGCGTGCGCGAGACGAGGGAGCGCCAGAACAGGTCCATCCCGCTGACGAGCCGCGTCAGGACGGCGAAGGCAGTCCTATGCGCCAGCAGGGCAAGCGCCACCGCAAGGGTGAAGGCCCCAAGGCTGATCAGCCAGGGCGGCAGAAGCGAAAGCGGCATGCTGAGCCAAGTCGCGGCCTGGCTCCACGTCGCGGCTTGGTTCATTGTCGCGGCTAGGTCCATTCACACCCCTGTGAAGCGACAAATTACGGGTCGGCTCCTGCTGCAACGCAGCACGGCTCGGGAAGTTCAAACTCCGCTTTTGACGCAGGGCTGGGGCGTAACTGCGTCGATTGACCGCACCAACCCTAGGATGCAGCATGCTGGGCATTGATTCTTGGGGGAAATGCTATGAACACGAAGAAGTATGTCGCTGAGGCGATAGGCACTTTCTGGCTGACATTTGCGGGCTGCGGCAGCGCCGTCATCGCCGCCGGATTTCCGCAGGTCGGAATCGGGCTGCTCGGTGTCTCGCTGGCCTTCGGCCTCACTGTCGTCACCATGGCCTATGCGGTCGGCCATATCTCCGGCGGCCATTTCAACCCCGCCGTCACGGTCGGGCTCGCGGCCGGTGGGCGTTTCCCGGCAAGCCAGATCCCGCCCTATGTCGTGGCCCAGGTGATCGGCGCGATCGCGGCGGCTGCACTTCTCTACGTGATCGCCAGCGGCGCGCCGGGCTTCGATGTCTCGAAGGGCTTCGCCTCCAACGGCTATGCCGACCACTCGCCCGGCAAGTACAGCCTGGTCGCGGCTCTGGTGGCGGAATTCGTCCTGACGGCGGTCTTTCTTTTCGTGATCTTTGGCGCGACCAGCAAGCAGGCTCCCGCCGGCTTCGCACCGCTCGCGATCGGCCTGGCCCTGACGCTGATCCATCTGGTCAGCATCCCGGTGACCAACACTTCGGTGAACCCGGCGCGCAGCACGGGCCCGGCCTTGTTCGTCGGCGGATGGGCTTTGTCCCAGCTCTGGCTGTTCTGGGTCGCGCCGATCCTCGGCGGCGCCTTCGGCGGTATCCTCTATCGCTGGTTGAACGACGAGAAGTGACGAGCGGCTGGCCCTGACGCCTCTACAGCATCAGACCGAGTATCGCATTCGGACTGATGCTGTAGGGCTTTGGTTCTGCATCAGCTTGCTCCGAAAACCGGTACCCACTTTTTCGCGCAATGCTCTGGGCCTCAGGACCACGCCACCCAGCGGCCGTGGAAATCGGCCCGAGCGATCTCGCGCTCCGTGCCGTTCGGCCAGGTGGTCAGCGTCACGGCGGCGCCCTCTTTCCCGCCATCGGCCTCCATGCGGAGCCAGGCGAGGGGACGTTCCAGGCTGGCGGCTTCGCCAGCCTTCTGCATTGCAACCGTGATGCGCTGTTTCGTCCTCTCCGGCAGGTATTGCCACATGATGCTGTGCATCAGCACGCGCGTCAGGCCCGCTTCGGTTGGTTCCGCGAGACGCGCCTCGACCTAGAGGTTGTTATGGACTCTGGGGCTGATTTGACGCTGGCGATTTTGCGCGAATGCCAGGAGTTCGAGGACGCAAACCTACCGGTTTGCTACGAAGAACGACGCCGCAGTCGCGCAAAAGCGCCGCGCCCTTCGGGTGAGGTGAAAACGCCGGAGCTGCAGCGTCGCATCGCTTGCCGATACCGATGGTATCGCCGGCGCAATGCTCCTCCCATCTCCGCCGTTTTGACCTCATCACATCGGCCCCAGAGTCCATAACAACCTCTCGGCTGCCGCATCCGCCTGCTCGACCCGCCACGGCATCCCGGCGGCGAAATCGAAGGCGGCTTCCGTCGTCTCCACCCGCGCGCTCTGGTCCGGCCAGATATAGGACAGCACCCGCTGCCGGTCGCGGTCCGAGGACGCGTCGAGCGGGTTGAGGTCGCAGGCGCGCCGCCTCGCGACCGCGAGCGGCGTCGCAAGCTTGGGCGGGCCGCCGCGCCATTCGCTGCGGATAACGACAGCGGAGTCTGCCTGGCCGTAAGCGGCTGTTCCCAGTTCGTAATGATACTGCTCGAAGCCGAGATTGAGCCCGGCGCTCGCGCCAATCTCGAGCAGGCTCAGCGGCAGGCCGAATTCGCGCGCGATGATCAGCCCGCCGCCGAGCAGGGCGGAGCTGCGCCGGACTTCGTTGGTCTGCGGAGCGCTGTCGAGATAATCGTGCAGGAAGGCGTCATGGCTGACGATCGTCCGCGCCAAGGCGAGCCAGAGCGCTTCGCGATCGCTCTGCTTCGGCGGATAGGCCTCCTGCAATGCCGGAACCCGTCCGCTCCGCGCCAACGCGTTGAAGGCGCCCGCTACCCGCAGCGCAAGAGCAGGATGCGAAAAAGTGGGAACCGGTTTTTCGCATTGATCCTGCTCTCACTTTTAGATGAGAGACGGATTCAGATTTCAGCTGAGATCACTTTGTGATCCCAGCTGAAATCATCCGGCTCTCGCGCATCGGCCCGGGCATTGCCTGGCCAGCCCAGCACGCGCCGGCCGAAACGGCTGGAATGGTCGAGGCGGCTGCCCAGCAAATCGCAGAGCTCGGCTGTGAAGGGCGAGCCGAGCTCGCGGCAATATCCGGCCTGATCGTGGAAATTGCGCCTGGCGCCCGCCTCCTTGGCGCCTAGCGCTTCCGTTTGTGAAGACGGCGGCATCGGCGTCCTTTCAGGCGGAGTTCACGGCCTTCGCACGGGCCTCGATCACCACGAACGCCTGGGCCATTGGCGGGTCGTCGGTCAGCGAGACATGGATGACCGCCTCATGGCCCGGCGGTGTCATCGCCAGGAGCCGCTCGGCCGCGCCGCCGGTCAGGCGCAATGTCGGCCGCCCGCCGGGGAGATTGATGACCTCCATGTCGCGCCAGAACACGCCGGCGCGTATCCCGGTTCCAAGCGCCTTGGAGCAGGCTTCCTTCGCGGCGAAGCGGCGCGCATAGGAGGCGGCCCGCGTCGCGCGCCGATCCGATTTCAGGCGCTCGCCCTCGGTGAAGACGCGGTGGGTGAAGCGCTCGCCGAACCGCGAAAGCGATTGCTCGATGCGGGTGATGTCGCAGAGGTCGGAGCCGATGCCGAGGATCATGTCCCGGATTTAGAGCAGGATGCGAGAAAGGGGAAACCGGTTTTTCACATGGATGCTGCTCTCACGCTTAGATGAGAGACGCCGGCAAGTGGAAAGCGGGGGCTTGGCTGTCGTCAGCGGGCCTGGCCGTCAAAGGCGACGCCGAGCGAACCGAGAGCCTGCCAATAATCGGGATAGGTCTTGGCGACGCAGCCCGCATCCAGGATGGTGATGCCGTGCAGCTTCAATCCGGCCAGAGCAAAGCTCATCGCGATGCGGTGATCGGCATAAGTGTCGATCGATGCCGGCAAAGTCCGCCCGGCCAGTGTCGGGTCGGACGCCACGAGCAGATCGTCGCCCTCTTCACGGCCGAGGCCGGGCAAGATCCGGGACAGGCCGGCGGCGAGCGCAGCCACCCGATCGCATTCCTTGACGCGGAGATTGCCGATGCCGGTGAAGCGCACCGGCGTCTCGTTGAAAGCGGCGAGCACTGCCAGTGTCGGCACGGCATCCTGCATCTGCGATCCGTCGATGATCGCGGGAAGGCGAGGGAAGCTGGCAATGATGTCGTAAGCCCGGGCATCGGGCTGCGTGAAGGCCTCGGCCGCGATTCCGAGATCGATCGCACCGCCGGTCAGCGCTTCGGCTGCCCAGAGATAGGTTGCCGCCGAGGCATCGGGTTCGATCGCGAAATCCACCGCGCGGTAGCCGGTCGGCGCGACCCGCCAACTGGAGGCGCTGGGGCGGTCGATATGCGCGCCGAAGGCCTTCATCGCCGCGAGCGTCAGCTCGATATAGCCGCGTGCGCCGATGTCGTCGCCGGCAAGCACGACATCGACAGGGCCGGAGCCGCAGGCGGCCATCATCAGGAGCGCAGACACATACTGGCTGGAAAGGCCGCCATCGATCTCGACGCGACCAGCCTCGAAACCGCCCGTGCCGCGAATCGTGACAGGCGGACAACCGGTCTCTGAGGTCGCGTCGATGCCTAGCGAGCGCAGCGCGATCAGGAGCGGCTTGATCGGCCGCTTGCGCATATGCTCGTCGCCATCGATCACGACCTGCCCGTCGACCAGGGCCGCGGCCGCTGCCAGAAAACGCGTCGCGGTGCCAGCATTGCCGAGGAAGAGCGGTGCGGCAGGCTCCCGCAACCGGCCGTCTCCAGTCACAGTGAAGCTCGTCTCGTCGGGCTCCGCGATCGTGACCCCCATGGCGCGCAGGGCTTCGGCCATGTAGCGCGTGTCATCGCTCTTGAGCGCGCCTGTGAGATGGCTGGTTCCCTTCGCCAGGGAAGCCAGCAGCAAGGCGCGATTCGTGATCGACTTCGACCCAGGCGGGGCGACGCGGCCGCGCAAGGGATGGCTCGGCGGGATGATCGTGAGGTTCTGCCGGTCCCGATCGGTCATCGTTTTTGCTTTCTCAATCCCCGAAGGATGTCAGGGCGCTCTGTGTCGCGGCGTCGTTTGGCTCAGATGCCGGCGCGACCCTGGTCCATCGCCTGCCGCATCCGCGCAATCGCCTGTTCGAAGCCGATGAAGATCGCTTCGCCGACGAGGAAATGGCCGATGTTGAATTCGACGAAGCCCGGCACGCCGGCAAGAATGCGGGCAGTCTCATAGTCGAGCCCATGCCCGGCATGGACTTCGAGCCCGAGCGTTGCGCCAAGGGCCGCTCCCTCGGCGAGACGCTGGAACTCGACTTCCGCCTTGGCCGTCTCGCCATCCTGGACGGCATGGCACCAGCTGCCGGTATGCAGCTCGACGACCGGCGCGCCGAGCTCGGCGGCCATCGCGATCGGCGCCTCGTCGGCCTCGATGAAGAGCGAGACGCGGCAGCCCGCCGCCTTGAGGCGAGCGATTTGTGGGGTCAGCGCGGCGCGCTGGCCGACAATGTCGAGCCCGCCTTCGGTGGTGCGCTCCTCGCGCTTCTCCGGCACGAGACAGGCCGCGTGCGGCTTCAGGCGTTCCGCCAGCGCCACCATCTCGTCGGTCGCCGCCATCTCGAAATTCAACGGTTTGGTCAGCTCGGCCATCAGCCGTTCGATGTCGGCATCGCGGATATGGCGGCGATCCTCGCGCAGATGCGCAGTGATTCCGTCGGCTCCAGCGGCAATGGCGAGATGCGCGGCGCGCACCGGATCGGGCAGGGCGCCGCCGCGGGCATTGCGCACCGTCGCGACGTGATCGATGTTCACGCCCAGCCGCAGTCGGTTCGTCGTCATCGCCGTCCCTCGCTCTTATCGCGCGTGCATAGACGCGAGGGGCCCGGGGCTCAAGGCAAGGAATGTGATCGGCGCGGCCAGTTTCGCTGATGAGTCCGATGCCGCTGCTCTTGTTGGCGATTTGGTAACCGCATCCGCAAGCGCAGCTCGCGCGCCATTGCCCGTTAAAGGCAATCGTAAAGAGCCGGGGTTACGGTCACAATCCAATCAGACCAGCGAAAAGGCAGCCGTGGGCGTGCAGCTTGCAGTAAAGACCGTACAGTTCGGAACCGATGTCGCGGCCGACCGGCGCGACGCCAACCAGCCGCCCGATCGCGCGTTGGGCCGCGTCGTGTCCTGCGACGGCTCGCGCGCGACGATCGCGAGCATGGTTTCCGGAGCGAGCGCAATCGGGCCCGATTCCTGGACGATCGGCAAGATGATCTCGATCGGCCTGGGACATACCCGCACCGTCGGGCTTGTCTACGAGATGTCTGCGGTCAAGACGGTCTGGGACGAGACCTCCGACAACGCCATTCATGTCCAGGTCGAACTCCTGGGCGAAGTCTCGGACATCGATGGCGAGGCGCCGCGCTTCCAGAGCGGCATCAGCAGCTATCCGCCGATCGGCGCCATCGCCCATCGCATCCGCGCGGGCGATCTCGCTCTGGTTCACGATCTGGGCGCGCGCTCGGGCGTATCCATCGGCCATCTGACGCAGGATTCGAGCATCCCCGCGACTGTCTGCATCGAGGACATGCTGTCGCGCCATTTCGCCGTTCTCGGCACGACCGGCGTCGGCAAGTCGAGCGCGGTCTCCCTGCTGCTGCGCAAGGCGGTGGCCGCCCGTCCGCGCCTGCGCGTGCTGATCCTCGATCCGCACAACGAATACGCCCATGCCTTTCCCGACAAGGCGCTGACGATCGACAGCGAGGGGCTCGATCTGCCGTTCTGGATGTTCAGGCTGGAAGAACTCGGCGATGTTGTTTTCCGCGGCCGCCCGCAGCTCGATGAGGAAGCCGACATCCTGCGCGAGGTCATCGCCGCGGCGCGCGAACGTTATCGTGCGCCCACCGCACTGGATATCGCGCGTGATCTCGGCACAACGCTGCTCAAGCGCCCGCTTGACATGGGCGGCCCGCGCGACCTGGGGGAGGCGACGGGCAACACCTTCGACTTGCCGACACCCTACAGGATGAAGGACGCCTTCGCGGTCATCGACGAACTGATCGGCCTGCATGAATTGCGCTGGCCGCGGGCCTCGCTACGCTCGCTGAGAGTGCGCCTCGAGGCGCTCCACAAGGATCCGCGCTACCGTTTCATGTTCGCCCGCGCCAACATGATCGAGACGATGGCGCCGATCGTCAGCCAGATCTTCCGCGTGCCGCATTACGGGCGGCCGATCACCGCCTTCCAGCTTGCCGGCCTGCCGTCCGAGGTCGTCAATGCCGTTGCCTCGGTGCTGTCGCGCCTGGCCTTCGACCTCGCGGTGGCGAGCCACGGTGCCTATGAAGTCCTCGTTCTGTGCGAGGAGGCGCATCGCTATGTGCCGTCCGACCCGACGCTCGGCTTCACGCCGACACGGCAGGCCATCGCCCGCATCGCCAAGGAAGGCCGCAAATATGGCTGCTATCTCGGCGTCGTGACGCAGCGGCCCGGCGAACTCGATCCGACGATCCTGTCGCAATGCTCGACGATCTTCGCGATGCGCCTGTCGAACGAGCGCGACCAGCAGATCATTCGCTCGGCGATCTCGGACGCGTCCGCGAGCACGATCAACTTCCTGTCCTCGATCGGCAATCGCGAGGCGATTGCCTTCGGCGAAGGCGTCGCCACGACGATGCGGCTGCGCTTCGCCCAGCTCGACAAGCATGAATTGCCGACGATGGCGGGCGGGCATGCGCTTGGCGCGGATGCGCGCGAGCCCAGCCTCGACGACATGGTCAGGCGGATGCGCGGCGGCTGAGGCGAAAGCCGGACGGGCGGGCTCTTATCTAAAAGTGAGAGCAGGGTGCGAAAAAACGGTTCCCGCTTTTTCGCACCCTGCTCTCGCAAAATCTTGCAATCGGCGCTCATTGGCTGTATGGCCGGGCCACATCATCTTCCCCTGCATCGCTAAGATCAGAAGGAGCCGCGCCATGGCTCGCGTAACCGTTGAAGACTGCATC
Source organism: Allobosea sp. OK403 (assembly GCF_900113835.1). Lineage (GTDB taxonomy): Bacteria > Pseudomonadota > Alphaproteobacteria > Rhizobiales > Beijerinckiaceae > Allobosea. Next base: position 219,042 of record NZ_FOQV01000001.1, read on the forward strand.
GACAAGGTCGACAACCGCTTCGAGCTGGTGCTGCTCGCCAGCCACCGCGCGCGGATGATCCAGTCCGGATCGTCGATTCTGGTTCCCCGCGACAACGACAAGAACCCGGTCGTCGCGCTGCGCGAGATCGCCGACGAGAAGCTGAAGCCCGAGGATCTGAAGGAAGACCTGATCCACTCGCTGCAGAAGCATGTCGAGGTCGACGAGCCGGAGGCCGAGACCGTGCCGCTGCTCACGCACTCGGTGCCGAACGCCTCGACGCCCGATTCCGAGGTCCAGTTCGACCGCATGAGCGAGGACGACCTGCTCCGCGGCCTTGACGGACTCGTGCCGCCGACCGAGAGCGCCGACGACGAGGACTGATCGTCACGCAAAATCTTCATTGCGTTTGCTAAAGCCCGGCCTTGCCGGGCTTTTTCATGCCGGTCTCACAGGAATCCGCCTTGCCGCCTTCATCGCCCGCGCCGATATTGATTGATCGAATGAAAAGCAGGCAGGCAGTCTCGCTAAGCAGATACAGAGGGCCCGCATGGGCATGATGCGGCAATACGAGCTCGTTGACCGGGTCAGGAGCTACAACCCCAATACCGACGAAGACCTGCTCAACCGGGCCTATGTCTACGCCATGCGGGCGCACGGCACGCAGAAACGCGCCTCGGGCGATCCGTTCTTCGCCCACCCGCTGGAAGTCGCAGCGCTCCTGACCGATCTCAAGCTCGACGATGCGACCATCGTCGCAGCCGTCCTGCACGACACGGTCGAGGATACCGCCGCCACGCTCGAAGAGATCGAGAGCATATTCGGGCCCGATATCCGCCGGCTGGTGGACGGGCTGACCAAGATCAAGAAACTCGACCTCGTCTCCAAGAAGGCAGCGCAGGGCGAGAATTTCCGCAAGCTCCTGCTCGCCATCGTCGACGATGTCCGCGTGCTGCTGGTCAAGCTCGCCGACCGGCTCCACAACATGCGCACCTTGCATTTCGTCGCGCCCGAGAAGCGCCTGCGCATCGCCGAGGAAACCGCCGAGATCTACGCTCCGCTCGCCGGGCGCATGGGCATGCAGGAGCTGCGCGAGGAGCTCGAGGAGCTGGCTTTCCGCCACATCAAGCCCGAGGCGCATGCCACCGTCACCAAGCGGCTGGAGGAGGTGACCGAGCGCGAGGGCAAGGTCATCGGCATCATCGAGAAGGATCTGAAGGAGAAGCTCGCCGCGCGCGGCATCCAGGCGCAGGTCTCAGGGCGGCGCAAGCGGCCCTATTCGATCTGGAAGAAGATGGAGCGCAAATCCGTCTCCTTCGAGCAGCTCTCCGACATCTTCGGCTTTCGCGTGATCGTGGATTCGCCGGAGGATTGCTACCGCGTGCTCGGCATCGTGCACATGACCTGGCCGATGGTGCCGGGCCGCTACAAGGACTACATCTCGACACCCAAGCAGAACGACTACCGCTCGATCCACACCACCGTGGTCGGTCCGGGCCATAGCCGCGTCGAACTGCAGATCCGCACCGACACCATGGATCGCATCGCCGAATTCGGCATCGCTGCGCATGCGCATTACAAGGACGGTCGCACCACCGAATTGACCCAGTTCGCCGATGAGAGCCGGGCCTATCAATGGCTCCGGCGCACGGTCGATCTGCTGGCCGAGGGCGACAGCCCGGAGGAGTTCCTCGAGCACACCAAGCTCGAACTCTTCCACGACCAGGTCTTCTGCTTCACGCCCAAGGGCCGCTTGATCGCTTTGCCGCGCGGCGCGACGCCGATCGATTTCGCCTATGCCGTCCACACCGATGTCGGCAACAGCGCGGTCGGCGCCAAGATCAACGGCCGCATCGCCCCGCTCCTGACCGAGCTGCAAAATGGCGACGAGGTCGAGATCACCCGCGCCGAGGGGCAGGCGCCGCCAGCGGCCTGGGAATCGCTCGTTGTCACCGGCAAGGCCCGCGCCGCCATCCGCCGCGCCACGCGCGCGGCCGTGCGCCGGCAATATGCCGGGCTTGGCCGCCAGATTCTGGAGCGCGCCTTCACCCGCGCCGAGCGGCCGTTCTCCGACGACAAGCTGAAAGCCTCGCTGAAGCGGCTTGCCCGCACCGCGGTTGATGATGTGCTGGCGGCCGTCGGGCGCGGCGAGATGTATTCCGGCGACGTGGTCAAGGCGGTCTATCCCGATCTCGAGCTCGAAAAGCGCGGCGCGCCCGAGGCGAAATCGGCCGGCGCGAGCACCGGCAACGGCAAGGGCTGGTTCGAGCTGCGCAAGGGCGACAACCTCAAATTCAAGCTGCCGGGCGAGGCGCCCGATGCCGACAGCACCGCCATCCCGATCCGTGGGCTCGGCGGCGATCTGCCGGTGCGTTTCGCGCCCGATGGCGGTGCGGTGCCGGGAGACCGCATCGTCGGCATCCTGACGCCGGGCGAGGGGGTGACGATCTACCCGATCCAGTCGACGGCGCTCGCCGCCTTCGACAACGAGCCCGAGCGCTGGCTCGATGTGCGCTGGGATCTCGACGACAAGGCGCCGCAGCGCTTTCCGGCCCGCATCAAGCTGAACTCGATCAACGAGCCCGGCTCGCTCGCCCAGATCACCACGACGATCGCCGAGCATGACGGCAATATCGACGCGGTCTCGATGGTGCGTCCGAACCCGGACTTCACCGATGTGACGATCGATCTGACGGTCTGGGACCTGAAGCATCTCAGCGCCATCATCAGCGAACTGCGCGAGAAGCGGGTGATCAGCCGGGTTGAGCGTGTCGTCGGGTAGGTCGTTTTCCGGCGTCGGCAGCAGGAGATGCGCGAAGGCCTCCGCGATCAGATCATCCTTGGCTGCGAAGTGGTAGAAAGCGCCATGCGTCAGCTCGGAGGCCTTCACACCTCCGCGACGGTGTCAGCCTCGAAGCCGCGGCGCGCCGCGCCATGACCCGAACTTTTCAAACGCCCGTCCGGCGGAGCGCTATGCGGTCGCAGCGCGCTGACGGCGCGACTAGGCATCAATGGGCGGAATAGCGCATCCCGCCATCGACGGGGATCACCGCCCCAGTGATGTAGCGCGCCTGCGGGGAGGCCAGGAAGGCCACGAGATGCCCGATATCCTCGGGCTCGCCGAAATAGCCGATCGGGATGTTCCTGGCGATGAAGGCCTGCCGCGCCTCCTCGGTCGGGTGCAGCCGGTTGAGGATCTGCTCGCTGTTGATCCGGCCGGGCGGGATTGTGTTGACGGTAACGCCGTCAGCCGCGACGTCGCCGGCCAGGCCTTTCGCCCAGAGATGCAGCGCGGCCTTGGCCGCGCTCGCCGCATTCAGGCTGCGCGGCTCCATGGAGCCGCTGATATTGACGATCCGGCCCCAGCGCCGCGCCCGCATCGCCGGCAGCACGGCTTCGGTCAAGCGGCGGGCTGCAGTGAAATTCAGCGCAAAGGCCTCGTCCCAGGCCGCATCCGCTGCGTCCGTGGTGATCGGGCGCGAGCCGCCGGCCGCGTTGACGAGGATGTCGATCCGGCCGAGCGCTGCGGTCGCCTCGCTGACGATGCGGGCGACGTCGCCGGCATTGGTGACGTCGCCGAGCACGATCGCCGGAGGCCGCGCGCCGGCAGCCGTGATCTCCTGCACGAGCTTGTCCAGAAGCTCGCCGCGCCGTGCCGTGACAGTGACATGGGCGCCTTCTCCGGCGAGCACGCGGGCGATACCGGCGCCGATGCCCGAGCTTGCCCCGGTGACGAGAGCGGTTCGTGAAGCGAGATCGAGATCCATGATCGGTCCTCAAGCTATGACGGGGCAAGAGCCGGATGATTTCAGCCGGGATCACCAAGTGATCCCAGCTGAAATCTGAATCTGTCTCTCATCTAAAGAGTTAGAGCAGGATCAATGCGAAAAACCGGTCCCACTTTTTCGCATTGATCCTGCTCTAGCCCGATTGAGCATCCGCAATGCCTGAGGCGCCGATCACGGGCAATTGGCCGGGCATGCGTCGCGGCAATGGCGTCGAGCCCGCGGCGCAAGGCGCAGGCTCCTGTCATGGCCAGGGCTGCGCACGGAAATGCTGGAAACTCGCCCGCGCTTGGCTCTAACTGCCCCGATGGAATGGACCGACGAAGGCACGATCATCGGGCAGCGCCAGCATGGCGAAAGCTCCGTGATCCTGGAGGTGATGACGCTCGCGCACGGCCGCCATCTCGGCCTCGTGCGCGGCGGCCGCTCGTCCAAGGCGCAGGCCTCGCTCCAGCCCGGCAACGCCGTCTCGCTGACCTGGCGAGCGCGGCTCGACGAACATCTCGGCGAGTACAAGGTCGAACTGCTGAAATCGCATGCGGCGCGCCTGATCGAGGCGCCGGTCGCGCTCTATGGGCTGGCAACGGTCGCGGCGCTGCTGCGCCTATTGCCGGAGCGCGATCCCCACCCGGCGCTGCATGAGGGGCTCGCCGTCCTGATCCAGCATCTCGACGAACCGCGCCTGGCGCCGGCGCTGGTGGTGCGTTTCGAGGTGGCGATGTTGTCGGAGCTGGGATTTGGCCTCGATCTCACGCGCTGCGCGGTGACGGGGGCGATGGACGATCTCAGCCATGTCTCGCCGAAATCCGGCAAGGCGGTCAGCAGCCGGGCGGCCGAGCCCTATCGCGATCGCCTGCTCGCGCTTCCAGCCTTCCTCTGGGAGGGGCAGGGCGCTCGCGCGCCGACTGCGGCCGACATCGCGGCGGGCTTCGCGCTGACCGGCTTCTTCCTGCGCCGCCATCTCTACGAGCCGCGTGGCCTGACTGAGCCGGCCGAGCGGGCGCGACTGGTCGAGCTGGCGACGAAAATCCACTGATTTTTCCGCGTTTGCGGGCTTGTCCGCTTGGCGAAAGCTATACGCAGCCGGCATCGTCATGCGAAGTGATTCGCGCCGTTTCCCTCAGCCCTCATCCTGAGGAGCACTCCGCGGGAGTGCGTCTCGAAGGATGCTCCAGCCAGCGCCTTCTGGAACATCCTTCGAGACGCCGCTTGCGCGGCTCCCCAGGATGAGGGCTGTGGAGTGGATCGCACTGAGAGTTGGTAAGGTATTCCCATGGGCAAGCCTGTCGAGCCGCCGCCGGAGGACGAATCCGAGCGCATCGATCTGAAGACGGCGCTGGAAGAGCGCTATCTCGCCTATGCGCTCTCCACCATCACGCAGCGCGCCCTGCCGGATGTGCGCGACGGCCTGAAGCCGGTCCATCGCCGCATCCTGCACGCCATGCGGCTGCTCCGGCTCGACCCCGGCCAGGTCCACAAGAAATGCGCCCGCATCGTCGGCGACGTCATCGGTAAGTTCCACCCGCATGGCGACCAGTCGGTCTATGACGCGCTGGTGCGCCTCGCCCAGGATTTCGCCCAGCGCTACCCGCTCGTCGATGGGCAGGGCAATTTCGGCAATATCGACGGCGATAACGCTGCCGCCTATCGCTACACCGAAGCGCGCATGACCGAGGTCGCGCGCCTCCTGCTCGACGGTATCGAGGAGGACGCGGTCGATTTCCGCGAGACTTACAACGGGGAGGACGAGGAGCCCATCGTCCTCCCCGCCGCCTTCCCGAACCTGCTCGCCAATGGTTCGCAAGGCATCGCGGTCGGCATGGCGACCTCGATCCCGCCGCATAACGCCGCCGAACTCTGCGACGCGGCGCTCTATCTGATCCAGCACCCGCAGACGTCCTCCGAACAGTTGATGACCTTCGTGCAGGGGCCTGATTTTCCCACTGGCGGCATCATCGTCGAGACCCGGGCCTCAATGGCCGAAACCTATCGCACCGGGCGCGGCGCTTTCCGCACCCGGGCGCGCTGGGTCAAGGAGGATCTGGAGCGCGGCGCCTGGCAGGTCGTCGTCACCGAGATTCCCTACATGGTCCAGAAGGGCCGGCTGATCGAGAAGATCGCCGAGCTGCTCAACGACAAGAAGCTGCCATTGGTCGCGGATCTGCGCGACGAGTCGGCCGAAGACATCCGCGTCGTCATCGAGCCGCGTGCCCGCAATGTCGATCCCAATCTGATGATGGAATCGCTCTTCCGGCTCTCGGAGCTGGAGGCGCGCATCTCGATGAACATGAACGTGCTGACCGGCGGGCTGGTGCCGCGCGTGCTCGGCCTCAACGAAGCCCTGCGTGCCTGGCTCGACCATCGCCGCGAGGTGCTGTTGCGCCGCTCGCGCTTCCGGCTCGGCCAGATCGACAAGCGCCTGGAGATCCTGCGCGGCCTCTTGATCGTCTATCTCGACCTCGACCGCGTCATCAAGATCATCCGCGAGGAGGATGAGCCCAAGGTCGAGCTGATGCGTTTCTTCGAGCTCTCCGAGCTCCAGGCCAACGCGATTCTCGACACCCGGCTGCGTTCGCTGCGCAAGCTCGAGGAGATGCAGCTCAAGACCGAGCTCGACGAATTGACCAAGGAGAAGAGCCAGATCGAGGAGCTGTTGGGATCGGAGCCGATCCAGTGGAAGCTCATCCAGCACGACATCCGCGAGGTGAAGAAGCTCTTCGGCCCCGAGACCGCGATCGGAAAGCGCCGCACCTCCTTCGCCGATATGCCCGACACGACCGATGTTGACCTGACCCAGGCCATGGTCGAGCGCGAGCCGGTGACGGTGGTGATCTCGAAGAAGGGCTGGATCCGGGCGCTCAAGGGCCATGTCCAGGATCAGTCGACGTTGACCTTCAAGGGTGATGACGGGCTGAAGACGGCCTTCTTCACGGAGACGACGGCCAAGCTCCTGGTGCTGGCCTCGAACGGCAAGGTCTTCACGCTGGAGGCGTCCAAGCTTCCCGGCGGGCGCGGCTTCGGTGATCCGATCCGCCTGATGATCGAGCTGGAGGAGACCGCCGAGATCGTCTCGGCCTTCCCGTATCGGCCGGGGCTGAAGCTTCTGATGGTGACGACGGATGGGCGCGGCTTCGTCGCCTCGACCGATGATGTCGTGGCCAACACCCGCAAGGGCCGCCAGGTGCTCAATGTCGAGACGCCGGTTTCCGCCCTGCTTGCCGTGCCGGCGGAGGGCGACCATGTCGCGATCATCGGCGAGAACCGCAAGCTCAACTGCTTCCCGATTTCGGAAGTGGCCGAGATGTCGCGCGGCAAGGGCGTGCGCCTGCAGCGCTACAAGGACGGCGGCGTCTCCGACGCCAAGGTCTTCAAGCTGGCGGACGGCTTGACCTGGCGCGACACCTCGGGCCGGACCTGGACGGTGGCGCAGAGCGAGCTGATGGAATGGCTCGGCCACCGCGGCGAATCCGGCCGCTTGCCGCCAAAAGGCTTCGCCAAGAACAACAAGTTTGGGGGGTAGAAGACGACGCGAGGAACCGCGGGGAACCCTCTCCCGTAGGGAGAGGGCAGGGTGAGGGGTCGGCCGTTTGACGCTTTGGCTGTGACCTCACCGCTGCTTCGCTGTGAGGACATCACGCAACTGGTCCAGGGGCCGACACCTCACCCCTGCCCCTCTCACTGAACTCGGGCCCGCCCGAGTGCAGCACTCAAAGTGTCGAAGTCGGGTAAACCCGACTTCGATGCAGGAGAGGGGTTCCCCGCGTTTTTCCTCGAAATTCGAGGGGCTTCAATCGCTTGCGCCCGTCTGCGGAATCAGTTCCGCAACCGCTTGAATCACAATCTCAGCGGATCGCCTGCCCGACGACGCCGACTTCGAGCCCCAGCGTCAGATTGTTCGTCACCGCCCATTCGGCGCCGACATAGGCCTCGGGCCTGAGTGCGATATCCGAGCGCGAGAACGGGGCCGACCAGGGCGAGCCTCCGAAGCGCAGCGTCTCATTGGCCGCCGACATGCCGACCTTGGTGTAGAGCAGGACGTCGGGCGTCGCGAGCACGCCGGCCTTGATCTGGAAGGCGCCGGCGAAGTCGCGGGTATAGGCGACATTGCCGAAGCTCGGCGTGCCGTAGCCGCCGATCGCGGGCATATATTGCAGCGCGCCGACGATGCCATAGACGAAATTGCCGTCGCGCCGCATCGTCCCGGCTTCGAGCCCGAAGGTCGGGCCGGCCGAGGTGCCAAGCCGCTTCGAGCTCGTCACCTGGAAGCCGCTGGAGATGCGGGCATAGTTACCCTCCCACTTCACGCCGCCTGGCGCGAGCGTCGGTTCCGACCAGGCGAAGGAGGGCAGAGAGTCGAACGTGCTGTAAGGCAGGAAGACCTGCGCCTGGGCGCTCGCCGCGCTCAAGGTGACCGCGCATAACGCGCCGGAGAGAAGCGAACATCTCACGTCGAAGGCATCCTCGCGACCAACCGTGGAACACCTAGCAGAAAGGGTGGCGATTGTCGCGGTTTTGTGGCGGGTCGCCTGCCGGCCGCGGCTCAGGCCAGTTTCATCTTGAGCTTGAGGAAGCGCAGAGTGCGCTCCGCCGTTGCCGAATCGAGTTGCATATAGCTCTTCAGGTCGTCTTCGGCGGCCTTCCTGGCGAAGAGCAGGCGCTGCGCGCGCAGGGTCAGGATCGCCTCGAAAGCGAGCGCACCGAGATTCAGGGCGCGGCACAGCACGGCGATGCCGCTGACATCGCGCTGCATCAGGATTCGCAAGGCCTGCTCGATGCTGATCTCGCCGATCTGCGCGAAGACCTGCGCCAGGTGATAGGCGCGGTCCTCTTCGGCGAGCATGGTGACGACGTCGTCGAGCGCGCGCCTGTTCGCGACGAGATCGACCAGCAGCAGCTTCACTTCCAGCCGATGCTGGCGCGCCTGCCGCGCAAGCGTCACGGCCTCGTCGCTGGGCTTGGACCAGAGCCCGTTTTCGTCGCTGAGCTCCTCGACGATGCGCATCACGCGGTCGGCCCGGCCGGGGCTGAGATTGGAGCGCGTCGAGAGGGCAAGACCGATTCCCGCATCGCCGGCGCTACGTTCGATCAGGCGCTCGAAGCCCTGATCGGAGAGGTCGGCGCCCTCATTGCTGCTGACGGTCTCGAGTACGACCCGGTCGCCGCGTTCGACCAGGATGTCGGTCACGCTCTCCGACAGCCGGCTGCGTTCGGCGATGGCGGCGAGGTGGCGCTGCGACTGGCTGACGGCGATGGCGGCGAGGTCGGCGTCGGTCAGCACCGGCGAGAGCTTCAGCACAAGGCGCGCGACCTCGCTGTCGGGGTCGCCGGCCAGCGAGGTCGCGACCTCGCGCGGCAGGGTCTCCATCTCCGCGACCTGCTCGGCATAGTCCTTGCGGTGATCGTTTTCGAGGCGGGGCAACGCGTGCAATGCGATCTTGCCGTAATGCTCCTTGGCGAGCTCCGTCGGTTCGTCGTCGAGCAGGAAGAGGTCCGTGACGGCGTTCAGCAGTTGCCGGCGCGAATCCGACGACATGTCGGCTGGCATCTGGGTCAGGGAGCGCAGCATCGGAGCCTCGGGGCAATTGATGTTTCGGCACAATGCCGTGCAGCACTTGCTTTACTCTTAAAATGGATCACACTTTTCCCGAGTATTGCCGAGAATTCGATGAGTTCTCCGTGCGTTTGCCAAGCTCTTCTCGCGCAATGATCGCGAGAAGAGCTGTTTTGCAATCTTAAGTTGTTATTGCCCTCGAGGGCACGCGATCGAGGATCAGCATCACGATCAGCGATGCGCCGACGAGCGGGAAGAGCGCGCCGCCGATCGCCAGGATGGCGAAGACACCGTAGAGCGTTCCCGGCCGGGCCGGCAGCGGCGGCACGCCGAGGCGCCCTGCAGGGCGGCGCTTCCACCACATCACGCCCGCCGAGGCCGACAGCAGGATGATCGCGACGCAGGCGGCGAGCATCAGGAGCTGGTTGGCCAGCCCGAATTCCTGGCCCATATGGACGTTGATGCCCCATTCGAGTGCCTTGCCGAAGGGGCCGTAATCGGCGTAGCCCATATCGATCAGCGGCTCGCCGCTATACTGGTCGAGATGGACCACGCGTTGGCGCGAGAGGTCGTCGGGATAGACCGAGCCGGTATAGACGCCCTTCGGACCGGCCGGCAGGTTCACGGCATATCCCGATGCGAGGTGGAGCGCATCGAAGCGCGCAATGGCGGCGTCGAGGCCAATCGCCTGCCCGGGATTTGCGTTCGATTCCGGCAGCTTCGCCTGTTCGAGCGACCAGGCCGTCGGGCCATGCTGACGCAGGTGATCGTCCGACATCGGCACTGCGACACGCACGCCGGCCGGATAGCCGAAATTGTTGCCATTGGCCCATTCATTGACCTTGGCGCCCCAGAACACCGACCAGGGCATGCCTGAGATCGCGAGAAAGACGACGAAGACCCCGGCGAAAATGCCGGTCACCGCATGCAGATCGCGCCAGAACACGCGCTGGCGCGGCTGTCCCCGTACCGTGATCACGCCTCCGCCGCCCCTGCGCGGCCACCACAGATAGATGCCGGTCGCGACCAGCAGGATCGACCAGCCGCCGACGATCTCGATCACGCCATTCGCGACTGGCCCGAAATAGGCCAGGCTGTGCAGCTGCCGCACCACCCACATCACGGTCCCCCGGTCGCTGAGCGTGCCGAGCACGCGGGCATCGTATGGGTCGACATAGGCGACCTGTCGCGCACCCGTGGCATCACGGATCGTCACCTCGGCCGAGGCGCGGTCGGTTTCGGGCGCGGCGTATTTCACCGCTCGCCCCGGGATCGCTGCGAGCGCGCTGGCGAGGATCTCGCTCGGCTTTCGAGGCGCCTCCGCCCGCCGCTCGACCTGTTTCAGATCGCGATGGATCAGCCTGTCGAGATCATGGTGGAAGAGATAGAGCCCGCCCGTCACCGCGAGCAGGATGAGGAAGGGAAGCGTCATCAGCCCGGCATAGAAATGCCAGCGCCAGACGGCACGATAGAAGGATGCGGCGCGGTCGGCGGCGCGCATGGGCGCAGCCTCCGCCGTGGAAACGGTGGTCATGGCAAGGGTCCTGAGCTGGAGAAGAACGGGTGGGTTCAGCTCAGGACGGGTGGAGCACGTGCGCCCAGGGGGTAGAGGAGCGCTGCGCGCAACGGCGCGCTCTGGGGGCGCTCTGCCGTTTCCACCGCAGCAAAGCGCTTGATTCGTGCGGGCAGGGCGATGGCATCGGGTGCAGGCAGTGCGCCCGCGATCGAGGCGCAGCCCATGACGCAGCAATCGGGCGTCGGAGCCGGGGTGCCCGGAATCTCTTGCGTTACCGTGGAGCCCGGCGTGCAGAGAACATGCGTCAGCGTGTTGGCCGGCGAGGCGGCAAGACCCGCCCCGATCGCATAGAGCACGCCTTGCAGGATGAGCGCATAGGCCAGGACCAGCGCAACCGCGCCGCGTCCCAGCCTGATCCTGTCGATCAACCCATCCATATCCACCGGCTAAGGCGGGTTATCCGTTTGGTCAATCGCCGATCCAGGCGATCGCCTGCCATCATCCGCGCCGTCATTCCGGACAAGCCGCGTCAGCGGCGCAGATCCGGAATCCATCGGAGGGCTCCGGAACTCTACGATGGATTCCGGGTCTCCGCTTCGCTATGCCCGGAATGACGGTGCGTCGGTGATCAAGACAGAGCCATTGAAATTATTGGCTTTATTCCAGGGGGCATTTAAGCCAGCCGCCTTGTATCGGTTTGAATCTCGATCGTCTTGCCCGGCGCGTCGCCCGAGAGCTTGGCCTTCATGCGGATGAAACGCATGCCGCGCTCGGCCGCGGCCGAGTCGATCTGGGCGTAGTGACGCAGATCGTCCTCGACGCGCTTGTTGGCGAACATCAACCGTCTCGCTCGCAGGGCCAGGATCGCCGCAAAGGCGGGATAGCCGACATCCAGCGCACGGCAGGCCAAGGCGATGCCGTTGGCGTCCCGGCGCAACAGGGTTCGCAGCGCGTGCTCGACCGCGATCTCGGATTCCCGGGCGATGACCTGGGCGAGATGATAGGCGCGGTCTTCCTCCGCGAGCATGAGCAGCACGTCGTCCAGCAGGCGCGTCTTCGCCGCCAGATCCGTCAGAAGGCCGGTCACTTCGAGCCGTTGCTGGCGAGCCTGCTGCGCGACGGCGCCGGCCTCGCTATCTGCATTGGCGCCGCCCGCGTCTTCACCGCCGAGCTCGGCAAGGATGCGCATCACGCGCTCGGCCCGCTCCTGGGTAAGATCCGAACGGATCGCGACCGTCCGGTGGATCTCGGGCTCTTCGCGGCCGCGCTCCAGCAGGTGGTCGAAACCGTTGTCGGAGAATTGCGCGCCCTCATTGCCGCCGACCGTCTTCAGTACGCCGTTGTCGCCGCGCTCGACCAGGATATCGGTCACCCTTTCCGACAAGCGCGCCCGTTCGGCGATCGCGGTGAGATGCTCCTGCGATTGGTTCAGGGCAATGGAGGCGAGGTCGCGATCGGTCAGGACCGGCGAAAGCCGCAGAACAAGGCGCGCAACCTCGCTATCGGAGTCGCCGGCCAGGGCATTGGCGACGCTGCGCGGCAGGTTCGGTTCAGCCGCGACCTCATCAGCATAGGTCTGGCGTGCGCGCCGGTCGATGTGCCCCAGCGACGAGAGTGCGATCTCGCCATAGTGATACTTCGACGTCACCGTCGGGTCAGGATCGTAGAAAAACAGCTTCGTGACCACGTGGAGCAGGCGACGCCGCGACTCCGCCGAGGTCTCGCTAGCAAGTTTGTACACGGAGTCCAGCATGACGCCTCCAAGCCGTTACCAGAGCATGCCAAGCTTGCGCGAAGCTTGCCTCATTGTGGCTCAAGGCGCCCGCCACGCAACAATTGCCCGATATTGGCGTGAACAAAACCTGTCGCCGCGGCGGTTGGAGCGTTCTCGAGCGAAGTGGACGCCGGTTCGCGTGAAGAAAACGCGTTAAAATGAAAGGCCGGAGCCATTCCCGACCCAGCTGGAGCGGGAATGGCTCCGGCGAGGGGCAGGCGCTGTCAGCCGGTCGGCAGGCAGGACGGGCCCAGCGGCTCGAAGCTCTTATAGGTCAGGATGAATTCCTGATGCCCGAGTTCCTCGGACTTGGTCCGCGCGCCCTGGCCCAATGCGACCACGAGATCGCGGATTTCCGTGCCGACCTGATCGAGCCCGGCTCGCCCTTCGAGAATGCGCCCGGCATCGACATCCATGTCGTCCGCCATGCGCCGATAGGTCTCGGGATTGGCGCAGATCTTCACCACCGGCGAGATCGCCGAGCCGACGACCGAGCCGCGCCCCGTCACGAACAGCACGCAATGCGCGCCGCAGGCGATCAATTCCGCGATCTCGGCATTGTCGTTGATGTTGGGGAAGCCGAAGCGCACCTCGCCGTCGGGCACGACATCGAGCAGATAGAGTCCGCCACGCGGCGGGATGTCGCCGGGCTTGAGCAGGCCGGAAATGGCGGAAGCGCCTGATTTGGCATAGGCGCCCATCGATTTTTCTTCGATGGTCGAGAGCCCGCCCTCGGCATTGCCGGCGGCAAAGGAGCCATAGCCCAGCGTCGCGTAATAGCGCGCCGCCTTGGCGACGGACTGCTCCAGGATCTGGCCGAGCTCGGGCGTGATCGCGCGCGCCGCCATGATGTGTTCACAGCCGATGAGTTCGCCGGTCTCCTCGAAGATGCAGGCGGCCCCCTCGGTGATGAGCTGGTCGAAGGCCCGGCCCGCCGCCGGGTTGCCGGTAATGCCGGAGGTGCCGTCAGAGCCGCCGCAAACCGTGCCGACGATGAGCTCGGAGACCGCCATCGGCACCGTTTCCTGCCGGTCGAGCACGGCGCGCTGCGTCTCGACCCAGGCGCGCCCCTCCTTGATCGAGGCGCGGGTGCCGCCGGTGCCCTGGATGATGATCGTCTTCACCGGCCGGCCCGAGGCCGCGACGACGCGCTCCAGCGCATATTTGTTGAAGCTCTCGCAGCCGAGCGAGACCATCAGCACCGCTCCGACATTGGGGTGGGTGCAGAGCCGCTCCATCATCTTTTCGGCATAGGCGTTGGGATAGCAGCCGGGAAAGCCGATGACGTGGACATCGTTCTCGCGCCAGGGCAGGGCGATTTCGCGGGCGACATGGTGCGCGCATTCGACGAGATAGGCGACCGCGACGGTGTTGCGGATGCCCTTGCGCCCGTCGGAGCGCAGATAGCCGGCAAGCTCGGTCATGCGTTCATCCCCGTCTTGTGTTCGTCTTCCTTGCGTTCGTCTTCCAGATGATAGGTCGGCGTGTAGTCGCTCTTCATGTTCTGGACATGGACATGGCAACCCGCAGCGATCGCGACCGTGGCGACGCCGATCGGCGCGCCGTATTTCAGGATCTTCTCGCCGGGCGCGATCGCCCGCCGCGCGATCTTGTGGGCGAGCGGAATGTCGCGGTCGAGGGCTGCCTTGCCGGCGCCGGTCTCGATCGCCTCGCCAGCCGGCAGCCGCATCCGCGCGACGAAGACGTTGTCGCGCGGATCGAGCAGGATCAGGCGCGGATCATGCGTGCTTACTGGAACTGGCGCGCTCATCAGAATTTGCCGAACTGCAGATAGGCGGCTTGCGGGTCGGTACCGGCCAGGATCGCGGTACGGACCTTGTTCTCGGTCGAGATCGCGGCTTCGGACTTGTCCAGAACCTCTTCGATCACCTCGATGGGAATCCGCACCACGCCGTCGCGGTCGCCGAGGATGTAGTCGCCCGGCCGGATCCAGACTGTGCCGATCTTGATCGGTTCGTCGATCGTCTTGGGCAACCAGACACCGACGATGTCGCGCGGCGTATAGGCCTTGAAATAGGCCTGGAAGCCCATCTCGATCATGAATTCGGTGTCGCGTGAGAGGCCGTCGATGACGCAGCCGCGCACGCCCTTGTTCTTCAGCGTCTCGGCCGAGAGCTCGCCCATCAGCGCAACCTCCTCGGTGTTGGGCTGGCAGACCCAGACATGGCCGGGCCTGGCGGCCGAGAGCAGGCCGGTCCAGCCGAGCAGGGTCTCATGCGCGTCGAACTCGCCGGTCTTGCCTTCGACGGTGAAGGCGGGCCCCGCCAGCTTGGTTCCGGGCAGGAGCGGGCGCAGTTCCGGCGGCAAGGTGAAATCGGTCAGTCCCATGGCGCGCATCACGTCATGGATGATGCCGGTGTAGCAGCGCTCGAGCCGCAGGGTCAGATCTTCGCTCATGTTTCCTCCGCCTTGGTCTCTGCATGCGACGATGGCGTCGCCCGGACCGGTTGGCGTCAGAGTGCGGGCAGGGCAGGGCTGCCGCAAGCGCGTTTTTCGCGCGACGCGAATGCGTTTCAATCGGTTTAGCCGGGAATTAGCCGACGCGTTCCCAGCCCAATGGCGTCAGTCGCTCCTGCGGCAGGAAGCGCGCCTTGTAGGCCATCTTGGGCGAGCCCTCGACCCAGTATCCGAGATAGACATAAGGCAGGCCGAGCTTGCGGGCGCGCTCGATATGGTCGAGCACCATGAAGGTGCCGAGCGAGCGCGCCTCCAGATTGGGGTCGAACACCGAATAGACCATCGAGAGCCCGTCGCTCAGCGTGTCGGTCAGCGCCATCGCGAAGAGATCGCCCTGGCCGCGGCCGGTGAGGCCGCTATCGGGACCGCGTCGACGGTACTCGATCAGCGACGTCTCGACATGGCTGTCCTCGACCATCATCGCGAAGTCGAGCGCCGACATCGTCGCCATGCCGCCTTCGGGGTGGCGTTCGTCGAGATAGGAGCGGAACAGGGAATAGTGCTCGGAGCGCGGCTGCGGCGGCAGCACCTGGCCGATCAGGTCGCTGTTGCGCGAGGCCACCTTGCGGAAGCCGCGCGACGGATGGAAGTCGTCCACGCAGACCCGCACCGAGACACAGGCCCGGCAGGTCTCGCAAGCCGGGCGATAGGCGATGCTCTGCGAGCGCCGGAAGCCGCCCTGGCTCAGCACGTCGTTCAGGTCGCGTGCGCGTGCGCCCACGAGATGCGTGAACACCTTGCGCTCTTCGCGCCCCGGCAAATAGGGGCACGTGGTCGGCGACGTCAGGTAAAATTGCGGGGCATCCCGCAACGGGCGCGTCACGTCTCGAACCTTCGAACCTGCTGCTGATGACCGCGAATTCTAGATCATGGTCCGGCTCGGTGGAAATGGCAACGTTGCGCGTGGATGCCGATGGCCGGGCCAAGCCTTTCGGCCAGGTTGCGGGACGCTTCAGCTCAGAGTTTGGGCGGCCCCAGATCCGGCACCTCGAGCGGTGGCGGCATCATCTGCTGGAAGCGCTGCTGGATATCGGCCTCCGAGGCGGTCGGCTGCGTGGCGACAGCCTGGCTGGATCCGCCCGGATGCGTCAGCGCGGGCCAGGTGAGGACGGCCACGACGATCAGCATCTGTGCGATCAGGAAGGGCGCGAGGCTTTTCGCTATCGCGCCTAGCGGCGCGCGGGCGCTGGCGGCGCTGCGCGTCATCATCAGCGCATAGCCGAGCGGCGGCAGCAGAAAGCTCGTCTGCAGCACGAGCAGGGTCAGCACCGCGACCCAGACGGCGTCATCGGCCCGCATCAGCATCGGCGGCATGATGATCGGGATCAGCACGAAGATGATCTCGAAAGCGTCGAGCACGAAGGCGGCGAGCGCGATGATGCCAAGCCCAAGCAGCACGATTCCGAGCGTCCCACCCGGGGCGGCGCTCATCCAGGACGCGATCAGCTTGTCGCTGCCAAGAATGCGGAAAACAAGCGTGAAGGTCGTGGCGGCGATCAGCAGGGCCAGCAACGCGCCCGTCATTGCGATGGTGTCGTCGAGTGCGCCGCGCAGGCGCGCGCCGTCCAGCCCGCCGCCGAGCCAGCCGGCAAGGCAGAGCCCGACTGCGCCCATGGCCGCCGCCTCGACCGCGTAGAAGGCGCCGCTGGCGACGCCGGCGAGCAGCGTTGCGATGAAGCAGAGCGTCGCTCCGGCGGTGATCCAGTCGCGCAGGCTCAGGCGCTCGCGCAGCGTGCTGGTGCCGCGCGTCCGCAGGCTGCGAACCGTCGCGATGACGAGGCAGGCGCCCAGGAAGAGCGCGGCCGGCAGCATGGCACCGCGAAACACATCCTGCGTGTTGACGATCCGCGCGATACGGCCCGTGCTGTTCAGCGCGATGGTGTGAGCGGCCATCATCGCATCGCCGAGCAGGATGAGCACCAGCGAGGGCGGCACCAGCACGCCCAGCGTGCTTGCGACCGCAATCAGCGCGATCCGGTCCGCTGGTCTGACATGGCGCTGCGTCAGCCCCGGTTCGACCGAGCGGGTGAGCGCGATCGCATTTGCGCTGACCGAGCCGTTCATCGGCCCCAGCACGGCGCCGAGCATGAGAGCCGCCGCCGGAGCGCCGGTAGGGCGGCCGCCCGATACGCCCAGGCCCGCGCGAAACAGCGTGTCGGCCAGCGGCAGCCGGTTGAGCAACGCACCCATAGCGGCGAAGAGCGGCAATGCCTGGAGCAGGTCGGATTCGAGCAGGCCGACGACACGATTGGGCAGGGCAAAGAAGATGCCGGGCTCGATTGCGCCTGTCAGCATGGCCAGGGCCGCACCCAGATTGGCGACGCCGATCAGGATGCCCCAGACAGGCAGGCCGGTGGCGACGGCGCCAAGCGCGACGCCGAGCAGCATGAGCAGGCCGAGGATGGGCGTCACGGCTCCTGCGCCCCGGAGGCCGGGGTGTCGCGCAGAATGTCGGCGATGGCCTGAAGCAGCACCAGCAGGGCCAGGAGCGAGGCGGAGGCCTTGACCAGGAAATAGCCGGGGTTGCTGGTGTCGGGAAAAGCTTCGAGCTGCGCCAGCGTGCTGAGGAGAGCCGAGAAGCCGGTTACCAGGATGAAGACGGCCCAGGGCGCCAGGGCAAGCAGCCCCAGCGCGCGGCCAAGGCATGCGCGCGTTCTGGGCGCGAAGTGATGCGCCAGCGTATCGGCCGCGAGATGCCGGCCCGCGCGCGTCGCTGCGGTCACGGCGACCGCGACATAGAGCGCAAACAGGCACTGCCCGAGATCATTGGCCTCGCGCGACCAGGCCTTCACCAGATCGCGCAGCGGCCATTGCAGGAACAGGATCGCGACCAGGGGCAGCGCCAGCCAGCGGGCCGCATCGACGCTTGCCTGGATGAAGCGATCGATCGCCGCGACGAACTGCGCCATTCCGATATGAGCCCCATGCCGAACTGCAATACGAGAGCATGCCAGGGAACGACCGCGAAGCGATTTTGCCGTCCGGCACGGGCCATCCACAGCCTGGATGTGCAGCGCGCCGGTGGGAGGCCGCTCTGCTCGCCTCATGGTTGCGTCGTGCCTGGCAGGGGGCCATCCTTGTCCTCGGCCCCGTGCAGGCCGCCCTGACCGCGAGGTGATCGCGATGACAATCGAGAAAGTCACGCTGACCGAGGAGAAGGAAACCCTCCTCATCACGCTCTACAGCAAGGCCGGAGAGAGCCTTCTGCCGGATTCCCTGCTGCAGGACCGCTTCGCTGCAGAGGCCGTCAGCAAGATCGATTATGACTTCGCGAAGCTGAAGATCGACCGCGACCTGATGATCGGCGTGGCGATGCGCGCACATATCCTCGACGGCTGGACCCGCGATTTCATCGCGCACTATCCCAATGCGACCGTGCTGCATCTCGGCTGCGGGCTGGACAGCCGGATCTTCCGGATCGACCCGCCGCCGGGTATCGGCTGGTTCGATGTCGATTATCCCGAGGTCGTCGCATTGCGCCGGCGCCTCTATCCGGCTCGTGAAGGCTACAGCCTGATCGGCGCCTCGGTGACTGACCCGGCCTGGCTCGGTGCGGTGCCGACGGACCGCCCGGCGCTGATCCTCGCCGAAGGGCTTTTGCCCTATCTCGCCGAGGAGGAGGTGCCGCGCCTGCTCCGCCGATTGACGGAGCACGTCACGAGCGGCGAGCTGGCCTTCGACGGCTATAGCCGGCTCGGTCTCTGGTTCATCGCGCACCAGCCTTCGGTCCAGGCGACTGGCGCGACGTTGCATTGGGCGCTCGACGACCGGCGTGAATTCGAGGCGCAGATTCCGCGCCTGAAGCTGATGACCGAATTGATGGCCTATGATCCAGACGGCTACGATCCGCGGCAGATCGCCAGGATGTCATGGCCGGCACGCCTGGCGGTCGGCGTCTTCAGCGCGATTGCGCCCATGGCGAGACTGGGCCGGCTCCTGCGATACCGTTTCTGACGATACCGCTTCTAGAGCAATTTCCGATCGAGTTGGATCGTTCAATTGCTCTACATCATTGTTTTAACGCGTTTTCTTCACGCGAACCGGTGCCCACTTCGCTCGAAAACGCTGTGAAGCGCGCTCAGCCGCGCACGACGACCAGCCCCGTCAGCAGGTCATGCCCGAAGCGCCGGTCGGCGCGCACGAAGCCGCAGCCGATATCGAGCAGCCACAGCGCGACCGTTCCGGCCGCGACATAAAACAGCAGCGCATGCACCGCCGCGGCCACCCCATCGGGCCGCCCGCCATTGGCGGTCTCGACCTTGAGCCCCGCCATGCGCATGCCCCAGGTCGCCTGGCGTGGGCCGCCGATCGTCAGTGCGGCATAGCCGAGCGCGGTTGCGACGGTCGCGATCGGGATCAGGAGCCAGGTCGCGCCAAAGGTGACGATGCCCAGGATCCCGAGCAGCACGATGATGAGCCAGCCCAGGAAGAACAGGATGATGATATCGCCGATCCAGGCGAAGAGCCGCGAGCTCAGCACGCCGCTGACGTCCTGGAACGGGCGCGGATCGATCGGCGTGATCGGAGATTGGCTGTAGCGCGGGTCGCTCATCGAAAGGGTCGTCCTGTTCCGGGCGCGGGGGGAAACCGAAAAAGGCCGCGCCGTTCCCCACAATGTTTGATCAGCGTCCCGGTTCCGCAAGACCACGCGGCAAAACCCGATGCGGCGCGAAGCCGTTGGCGCGCAGCATCGCTTCGATCGCCTGCGAATGTGCGGCTCCGCGCGTCTCCACGGTGACGTCGAGCGTCACGCCCTTGGCGGGAACGTCGAGGAAGAGCCGGCCATGGCTGACCTCCAGGATATTGGCTCCCTGGTCGCCGAGCAGGCTCGCGACCTTGCCGAGCAGGCCCGGCCGGTCGCTGGTGGTGAGGCGGAAGGCGACGATGCGGTCCTCGCGCTCCAATTCGCGCACCATGATCGCCGCCAGCAGGCGGGTGTCGATATTGCCGCCGCAGAGCACGAGCCCGACCTTGCGGCCGGCATAGCGCTGCGGCTCCTTCAGCATGGCGGCGAGGCCGGCTGCGCCCGCGCCTTCGGCCAGCGTGTGCTGCAGGCAGGCATAGGCGTTGACGGCGCGCTCGATCAGATCCTCGCCGACCAGGACGATGTCGGACACCAGGCTGGAGACGATCGGCAGCGTCTGCACGCCCACCGTCTTGACCGCGATGCCCTCGGCCAATGTCGCGCCACCGATCGCCAGATCCTCGGCGTTCACGGCGTTGAAGAAGGAGGGGTAGAGCGCCGCTTCCACGCCGATCAGCTCGATCTCGGGCTTGAGTGCCTTGGCGGCCACCGCATTGCCCGCCATCAGCCCGCCGCCGCCGAGCGGGATGATCAGCACGTCGAGATCGGGGTCGTCGTCGAGCATCTCCTGGGCGATCGTGCCCTGGCCTGCCATCACCGCGGGGTCGTCATAGGGGTGGACGAAGACAAGGCCCTCGGCATTCGCCAGTTCGCGCGCCCTTTGCGCGGATTCGTAGAGCGTCTCGCCGAAGAGCACGACGCGTGCGCCATGCGAGCGCGTGTTCTCAACCTTCACCAAGGGCGTCGTCTCGGGCATCACGATCGTCGCCGGGATGCCGAAGCGGCGCGCATGATAGGCGACCGCCTGGGCGTGGTTGCCCGCCGACATGGCGATGACGCCGCGCGCGGTCTCGTCTTCGTCGAGGCTGAGCAGCTTGTTGACCGCGCCGCGCTCCTTGAAGGAGGCCGTCGCCTGCATGTTCTCGTGCTTGACCAGGATGGTTGCGCCGGTGAGTTCGGAGAGGCGCGGCGCCGGCACCAGCGGCGTGCGCAGGACATGGCCCTCGATGCGCCTTGCCGCCGCCTCTATATCTTCGGGCGTGATCGCGAAGGGCTCGTTCGGCTTTGCCTGCAGGGTCATGCGCGTGCTCCGTTCAGACATCTCGTGGCGCCAGCGCACCATCGCCGAAAAAGCCGCCGGGCCGCAGGATCAGCACCACGGCGAGCAGGGCGTAGACGGCGATGTCGCGTTGTTCGAGCGGCATGGTCGAGGACCAGACCACCTCGAAGATCGCGATGCAAATTCCGCCGAGCGCCGCGCCCGCGACGGAGCCGATCCCGCCGAGAATAGCCGCGACCAGCGCCTTCAGCCCCAGGGTGAAACCGCCGGCAAACCCCATGCCGCCATAGACAGCGGTCACGGTCACGCCGGCGATGCCGCAGGCGGCGCAGGCCAGGATCAACGCCTTGTCGTGCACGGCGCGCGCGTCGACCCCGAACAAGGCAGCCGTGCGGGCGTCGTCCGAGACCGCGCGCCAGGCCCGGCCATAGGCCGAGAGCCTGATCAGCAGCACGAGGCCAAGCGCGGCCGCCAGGCCGACGACGGCCAGGACGAGGCCCAGCGGCGTTACCGTGACGATGAAGCTGCCCGCCCTGGCCAGGGACCAGGGTTCGTTGAAGACCGGTGGCAGCCAGCGCAGTTCCGGCCCCTGCGCAAGCCGCAGATATTCCGACAGCGCGATGGCAAGCCCGATCGTGGCGATCAGCATCTGCTGGCCCGTGGCGCGTGCGAGCGGGCGCAGGATGAAGCGCCCCATGGCGAAGCCATGAAAGGCGCAGACGGCGATCGCGACTGCAAAGGCGATGGCGAGCCCCGAGGCCGGCGTCGACACCGACAATGACAGGATCAGCGCGACCCCGACCACGCTCGCCAATGCACCCAGCGCCGCGAACTCGCCGAAGCTCAGGATGATGCGCCCGGTCAGCCCGTAGATCAGCGCATAGGCCGAAGCGAGCAGCGTGTAGATCGCGGCCGAGGGCAGGGCGCTCAGGCCCTGCTGCAGGCCATAGGCCAAAGCGGGTGCGATCTGCGGCAGATCCTCTGCGCGCGGCGCTCCGGGGTCGATCGGCGGCTCGGCCCGGTCCTCGAGATAAAAGCGCCGCAGCAGATAGAAGCTGGCGTCGCTCATCGGCTGGCCGTCGGAGGCGATGCCGATCAGGGCGCCGCGCTGCAGGCCCGTGCCCTCGCCGGCGAAGAGGCAGTCGATGCTGCGGCGCCGGGCAGCGCCGCTCCCGGTCTGAGCCCGGTAGAGGATGCGCAGCGCGTTGGCGCGCGGGCCTGCGGCGGTACCGTCGATCGCGATCTCCGTGCCAGGCGGGTTCAGCGGCGGGATCGCCTCCCGGCAGAGGCGCTGCTGGTCCGTGTCAAAGCTCTCGCTGCAGCCGGCGAGGGCCAGGGCGAGCAGAATCGGGACGAGCAGAATCGGCAGGAGGAAAGGGCGCATGTCGCGCCACGCTAGAGCGTTTTCAAGCGAAGTGGAAACCGGTTCGCGTGAAGAAAACGCATCAAAACAAAGGCCTAGAGCAGGCCAGCTGCCGGTGCCATCCCGCACGCGCTGCGACACGCAGTGCTGCTGCGCAGATGCGGGACCGTGTGGCGAGAAGGTGGCCTGTTCTGGTGACGGTCCCGTGTCTGCATCGCGGCACTTCGCGCCGCAATGCGCACGGGATGACACTCCCAGCCTTACGCGCCGGCCTTCAGGATCTCCGCCACCCGCGGCGCGAAATAGGTCAGCACCCCGTCTGCCCCCGCGCGCTTGAAGGCCGTCAGGCTCTCCAGCATCGCCTTGTCGCCATCGAGCCAGCCATTCAGGGAGGCGGCCATGATCATCGCGTACTCGCCCGACACCTGATAGGCGAAGGTCGGCACGCGGAAATGGTCCTTCACCCTCGCGATGATGTCGAGATAGGGCAGGCCTGGCTTGATCATCACCATGTCGGCGCCTTCTTCGAGATCGAGCGCGACTTCGGCGATCGCCTCGTCGGAATTGGCCGGATCCATCTGATAGGTGCGCTTGTCGCCGATCAATGTGGCGTTGGTGCCGATCGCGTCGCGGAACGGGCCGTAAAAGGCCGAGGCGTATTTCGCCGCATAGGCCATGATCTGCACCTCCTCATGGCCGGAGGCGTCGAGTGCGGCGCGGATCGCGGCGACGCGTCCATCCATCATGTCGGAGGGAGCGATCACATCGGCGCCGGCATCAGCCAGCGCCAGCGCCTGCTGCGTCAGGATGTGGACGCTGGCGTCGTTCAGGATCCTCTCGCCCTCCATCACGCCGTCATGGCCGTGGGAGGTGTAGGGGTCGAGCGCCGCATCGCAGATGATGCCGATCTGCGGCACCTCCGCCTTGATCGCGCGCACGGCGCGGCACATCAGATTGCGCGTGTTCAGCGCCTCGGTCGCGGTCGCGTCGCGCAGGCTCTTCTCGACGAAGGGGAAGGGCGCGATCGCGGGAATGCCGAGGCTTGCCGCGTGAGCGGCCTGGCGCACCGCCTCCTCGATGTTGAGCCGGTCGACACCCGGCATCCAGGCGATAGCGCTGCGCGCCTGCGACGAATCGATCAGGAACAGCGGCCAGATCAGGTCATTGGTGGTCAGCACGGTCTCGCGCACCAACCGGCGCGACCAATCCGCCTTGCGGTTGCGCCGCATGCGCCGCGTCAGCCCAAGCGAGTCGGTCCTTTGCGCGGACGCCTCGTCCTGCCGCGCCTGCGGAGCGGGAAACGGCTGCACAACCCGGAATGCCATGGAAATTCTCTCCGCCCCGCAGATCGCGGGATGTTCTATTTCACCAGACTTTAGCACATCGGAACGGTTCCAAAACAGGGTGGTGGCCGCAAGGCCCAGATGCACCGGGCGCGGCTGCGCGTTGACAAGCCCGCCCGGCGCAGCCCAGAACCGCCGCGAAACGCGCAAGGGATGACTGCCGCATGTCGCAGGACGCCGAGATCATCTGCGAGGTGCGCGGCGCGGCCGGCGTCGTCGTCCTCAATCGCCCCAAGGCGCTGAACGCGCTGAGCCTCGGCATGGTGCGCAAGCTCGCTCATGCGCTCGATGCCTGGGAGCGCGATCCGCAGGTGACGCGCGTCGTAGTGACGAGCGTCAGCGAGAAGGCCTTCTCCGCCGGCGGCGATATCAGGCATCTGCACGACCTCGGTCGTGAAGGGCGCTATGCCGAGATGCTGACCTTCTGGCGCGAGGAATACATCCTCAACGCCCGCATCAAGAGCTATCCAAAGCCCTATGTCTCCCTGATCGACGGCATCGTCATGGGCGGCGGTGTCGGCATCTCGCTGCATGGCAGCCATCGCATCGCCGGCGAGCGCTATCTCTTTGCCATGCCGGAGGTCGGCATCGGCTTCTTCCCCGATGTCGGGGCGACCTACGCGCTGCCGCGACTGCCGGGTGCGAGCGGCATCTATCTGGCGCTGACGGGCGATCGCGTCGGCGCGGCCGATGCGCTGGCGTTCGACCTCGCCACCCACGCCGTGCCGAGCGCAGGGATGGCCGAACTGGCGGATGCGTTGACGAAGCCTGGCGCGCTCGATGAGATCCTCGCCGGCTTCGCCTCCGATCCGGGCCCGGCCAAGCTCGTGGCTGACCGGGCGCTCATCGCCGACTGCTTCGGCGCCCCGGACCTCGCCGCGATCGGCGCGAAGCTGGCTGCCGCCGCCGCGGGCGGCAGCGCATTCGCCGCCAAGGTCCAGCAGACGCTTGCCACCAAATCACCGACCAGCATCGCGCTCGCCTTCGAGCAGATGCGGCGCGGGGCTGCTCTCGACTTCGCCCAGGCGATGCAGACCGAGTTCCGCATCGTCTCGCGCATCGTGCGCGGCCATGACTTCTATGAAGGTGTGCGCGCGGTCGTGGTCGACAAGGACCATGCGCCGGTCTGGGAGCCGGCTTCGCTGGAGGCGGTCTCGCCATCTGCGATCGAGGCCTATTTCGCGCCGCTCGGCGCGGACGAACTTGTGCTGGAATCCTGAGGATGGGTTTGGGCGGCGATGGCGAGCCGATGCTCGGCGCGCAAGCGACGTCGGTGGCGGGCGTGCGCGCTCGGCCGACGCGCTGGCGCCTCGTGCTCGTCTGGCTCCTGCGCCTGCTCTCGGTGGCCTGGATGGCCAAGGGGTTGCTCGCCTGGGCCGTGATCTTCGGCGTGGGCATCGAGGAGATGCCGTTCGAAGCGAGGCTGCTCAGCTTCCAGGCGATCATCGTCTATTTCGCGGTGATCGACCTTGTCGCTGCCGTCGGCCTCTGGCTGACCAGCACATGGGGGGGCGTGCTCTGGCTGTTGGCGGCGATCAGCCAGCTCCTGCTCGGCTTCTTCTTCCCGCGGCTCCTGCCGATGACGACGCCGATGATCGGCACCTATGTCGCGCTGGTCCTGGCCTATTTCCTGGCGACCTGGCTCGCCGAGAGCGAGAACTCCTGACCCCGCTTTGATCCTGCCTCGGCTTGCCCCGAAAACCGGTTCCCACTTTTCGGGCTGATGCCTGGCCAACGCATCGACTCCGTCGAGTCATGGTAACAAACGCTTTAGCTTAAGCGTTTCTGGCTTCACTTTGGATTCACCGAAACGGCTAAATCTCTGATTCATCCTGATATTTAAACTCGTTTTCATTCGTGCCGCCTATGGTGTTCTTCAGAAGCGGACCGGGAGAAAAATCTCGGCCGATAGACAACAGGCGAGATATACCATGAAAGCGAGCGTAAAGACTGCGGTTGTTGCCGCGGCCGGCGATGTTGATCTCAAGGTGAAGCCTCTCTACCTTGAGTCCCTCACCCTAGTGGAGCGGCTGCATCGCCGCCTGCTCGACGTCATCAAGGATGAGTTCGAGCGCCGCAACCGTGATGACGTCAACAGCGTCCAGGCACTGCTGCTCTACAATATCGGTGATGCCGAGCTGAGCGCCAGCGAACTCAGGACGCGCGGCTACTATCTCGGCTCGAATGTCTCCTACAACGTCAAGAAGCTGGTCGAGCTGGGCTATCTGCACCATGCCCGCTCGCGGATCGACCGGCGCTCGGTCCGGATCAGCCTCACCGAGAAGGGCACGGAAGTGCACAATCTCGTGAAGGGCGTCTACGACAAGCATGTTCAGACGGTCGAGCAGATCGGCGGCATCGCCTCGGACGACTTCGAGCGCATGAACAACGCGCTACTCCGGCTGGAGCGTTTCTGGACCGACCAGATCCGCTACAAGCTCTGAAAAATGCGGCCAGGCGGCCCTTCCAGGGCCGTTTGCGCGCCTGATCGCCTCCATCGCTCCGGCCTCGACCGTGCCGGAGCCGCCCAGCGCAGCCCGATCTGTTGCGCCCGATCTGTTGCACGGGGGACACGGCGTTCGATCCTCTTCGCCGAATACTGGTCATGCATGGCGCGGAATGTGGCCATGCCCTAAAAATGCCTCGCTCATCACAAGACGTTAACCGTGGTAAGGGAGCGTAGTTCATAGAACCGGCGCTCGCCGATGGCGGGCGGCTTCTGTGATGCGCTTGCGCTGTGTCCAGGGTTGGTCCGGGCCGTGATGAGGATGAGGGATACGATGTCGAATTTGAGCCTGACCCGCCGCGAGACCGTGCTCGCGTTGCTTTCGGGCGCTGCGACGACCGCAGCCTTGCCAGCCTTCGCCCAGCAGGCGGAATGGCGTCAGAACTATGATTCCGGGGCGCGCAACGCGGTCGCCCGTTCCCATACCCCGATGCTCTCGCCGGAATCGCTGCAGGCGACCGAAGCTGCGATCGTCGCCTATCGCGATCTCGCATCCCGCGGCGGTTGGCCGATGCTCCAGCTCGGTGACAAGATGAGCGTCGGCTCGAGCGGTCCCGGCGTCGTCGCGCTGCGGCAGCGCCTGGTGATCACCGGCGATCTCGACTCCAATGCCGGCACCAGCAACGTCTATGACTCCTATGTCGAGGCTGGCGTGCGCAACTTCCAGTCGCGGGTCGGCCTTTCCACCACCGGCGCCATCAACCGCGCGACGGTGGCGGCGCTCAACGTGCCGATCGACCGGCGCATTCGCCAGCTCGAGACCAATGTGGTCCGGCTGCGCACCTGGTCGGGCAATCTCGGCAACCGCTATGTCGTGGCCAATATCCCGGCCGCGCTGGTCGAGACGGTCGAGAACGGCGTCGTTGCGACCCGCCATGCCGCCGGCGTCGGCAAGATCGACCGGCAGTCGCCGCTGCTCCAGACCAAGATCCCCGAGGTCAACTTCAACCCGACCTGGACCGTGCCGGCTTCGATCATCCGCAAGGACCTGATCCCGAAGATGCGCAAGGAGCCGGGCTATCTGGCTGAGAACAAGATCCGCATCATCGGCCCCAATGGCGAGATCCAGCCCTCGCAGGTCAACTGGAACTCCGACGAGGCGACGCGCTACACCTTCCGGCAGGATCCCGGCGGCGACTTCAATTCGCTCGGCGTCGTCCGCATCAATATTCCAAGCCCCTACGGCGTCTATATGCATGACACGCCGGCGAAGGGCATCTTCGGCGACGATTTCCGCTTCGTCTCATCCGGCTGCATGCGCGTCCAGAACGTGCGCGACTATGTCGCCTGGCTGCTCAAGGATACCCCCGGCTGGGATCGCGCCAAGATCGACGCCACGATCGCATCGGGCGAGCGCATCAATGCCCGCATTAGCACCCCGGTGCCGTGCTACTGGGTCTATGTCACCGCCTGGGCGACGCCCGATGGCGGCGTGCAGTTCCGCGACGACATCTACAACAAGGACGGTCTCGCACCGGCCCCGGTGGCGCAGCTTAGCGGCGACAAGGACATCTGAGGCCAAGATATCTGAGGCCAGGATATCTGAAGGTCATAGCGCCTGAGAGATCGCCTTTCCTGATCTGAAAGCCCCGGACCCAACAGTCCGGGGCCTTTTTGTTCGTAAGGCGCCGCCGGTTTGTGCGGGCCTATAGTCTTGGCACGGAATGACGGCGTGTTTCCGCGTCAATGAAGCATGATCTAGAGCGTTTTCGAGCGAAGTGGACACCGGTTCGCGTGAAGAAAACGCGTTAAAACAAGGGGATAGGGCATTTCTGCGATTCGGAGAAACGCGGAAATGCTCTAGATGGCTGCCTTACGCTGCCCCGCGAGCTTGAGCACGAAGGCTCCCGCCAGCGCCGAAATGACCGAGCCGAGCAGTACGCCGATCTTGGTGGCGTCGCCGAGTTCGGGGTTGCCGGGGAAGGCCAGCGCCCCGATGAACAGGCTCATGGTGAAGCCGATGCCGCAGAGCAGGGCGACGCCGTAGAGCTGCGCGAGATTTGCCTTGGCCGGCATCGCGCCGAGCCCGGCCTTCACGGCGGCCCAGGCGAAGCCGAAGACGCCGATCTGCTTGCCGAGGAAGAGGCCGAGCGCGATGCCCAGCGGCACTGGGGCCAGCGCGCTCGCTGGCGTCATCCCCGTGAAAGAGACGCCGGCATTGGCGAAGCCGAAGATCGGCACGATCAGATAGGACACCCAAGGGTGCAGGCCGTGCTCGAGCCTATGCAGCGGCGAATGCTCGGGCTCGTCGCTGTCGGAGCCGTCGCCGATCGGGATGGTGAGCGCCAGGGCGACGCCTGCCAGCGTGGCGTGGATGCCCGATTTCAGCACGAAGAACCAGAGCAGGGCGCCAATAGTGAGATAGACCGGCAGGCGCGTCACGTTCAGGCGGTTGAGCACAATGAGTCCGGCGATGCAGAGAGCCGCCAACCCCAGCATCGGCAGCGACAGGTCGCTGGTATAAAACAGCGCGATGATCGCGACCGCGCCGAGATCGTCGAGGATCGCCAGCGCCGTCAGGAAGATCTTGAGTGAGACGGGCACGCGCGGGCCGAGCAGGGCCAGGACGCCGAGCGCGAAGGCGATGTCGGTCGCGGCGGGAATGGCCCAGCCGCGCATCGCGATGGCATCGCCACGCGTCAAAGCGAGATAGATCAGAGCCGGGACGACCATGCCGCCCAGCGCCGCGATGCCGGGCAGGGCCCTGCGCGACCAGGAAGAGAGCTGCCCCTCCAGAAACTCGCGCTTGATCTCCAGTCCGACGAGCAGGAAGAACACGGCCATCAGCGCGTCGTTGACCCAGTGCAGCACGCTCAAGCCGCCGACATAGGCGGAGAGGACGCCGAAATAAGCCGGCGCAGCCGGGGAGTTGGCGATGACGAGGGCAAGCGCTGCTACCGCCATCAGCAGGACACCGCCTGCCGCTTCGCTCGCGAGAAAGGCGCTCAGCGGGGAGCGCCGGGCGGGCGCGGAAGAGCTGTGGGCTTTGTCCGGGGTCACGATCGTGCGGCTCTCATCTAGGAGTGAGAGCAGGATCAATGCGAAAAACCGGTTCCCACTTTTCGCATCCTGCTCGGGGCTCTGCGGTCTACCTTTCTGAAGGGTGCGCGCGCTCATGTCACCCCGCACCGCCGTTGGATCGCGCCGCCACCGCGGCACAGGCTCGCCGCATGCCGGCCGATCGTCGACCGCGCTCCTCATGGCAATGATGATCGCGGCGAAACCGGGATCCGCTGCGATGTGAGAGCCGACCGCAGGCGCAGCCAGCTTAGCACTCCTGCCGCTCCCGCCGCGATTGTCATGGCCAGGAGGAGCAAGGCGGCGCCGTGGAACAGCCCGTCAAAGCCGTAGCGCGCGATCAGCGGCGTGCTCAGGAGCGGCGAACAGAACTGGCCGATGAAGACGGAGGCGGTCAGCAGCCCGCCTGCCAGCCCTCTGCGCCGGAGCGGAGCGAGACCCAGCGCCAGCGCGATGAAGCCGGGCGAGACCAGAGCGTAGCCCGCACCGATCGCCGCGGTTGCCGCGAAGGAGTGGGAGGCCGTCATGGCCAAGGGCAGCAGCAGGAAGCCGAGCGCCATCGCGGCATAGCCCATGGCGAAAATGCCGATATGGCCGATCGCGTGCTGGATCCGCGAGTAGAGCAGCGCAAAACCGCCGCCCGACAGCATCAGGATGCCCAGCGCCGCGCCGGTCATGGCCGCGCTGTTGTAGCCTCGCTCGTCCAGGAAGAACGACAATTGGGTCGGCATGACGAAGAAGATCAAGTTGGTCAGCGCCTGCAAGAAAACCAGCAAGGCCAGGCGCACGCGCCAGGGCGCGTGCCCTTCGGCACCGTTCGCCGGCTTGGCGCTGAGGGACTGCGTTGGTCGGGGCGGATCGACGATTGCGATCCACATCAGCGGCAGGAAGGCGGCGGCGAGGCCATAGATGGCGAAAGGCAGGCGCGGCGAGAGCACTGCTGCCCAGCCCGCAAGCGAGATGAAGATAAGGCCGCCGAAATTGCGCGCCGAAATCTGCAGGCCCGTCAGTGCGTTGCGGTCCTTTCCCGTGAAATAGTCTCCGACCAGGGCGGTTTGCGCCGTCATGATCAGGGCGACCGCGATACCGAGCACGAGGCGGCTGGCGAAGATCGTCGGGAGATCGGGCAGGACGAGGCCGGCGCAGCCGGCGATCACGAACAGGATCGTGCCGGAGAGCAGCATCGCGCGCCGTCCGAACCGGTCGGCCACCAGGCCGGCGAGCGGCGCGCAGAGGGCGACGCTGAGGGATGGCGCCGGCACCAGCAGCCGCGTCAGGATCGCGGCGTTCGGATCGCCCGAGAACAGCCGCTCGAGCCCGGGCAGGGCCGGGCTGATCGTGGCATTGGCCATCGTGGTGAGCGATGCCGCCATCAGCAGCGCAACAGTGCGCGGATCCCGCCAAATCGGGTTCGACGGCGTGGCACGACAATCCTGCATGGCTTTTTCCTCTTGCTGAAATCCAGCGTTCGGGAGAGCCTACAAGTTCAAGTCAACTTGAGGTCAAGCATGCCGATTCTGGATATCGGGGAGGTGGCGCAACGCTCGGGCGTGCCGGCCTCGACGCTGCGCTATTACGAGGAGATCGGCCTGATCGGTTCGCTCGGGCGGCGCGGACTGCGCCGGCAATTCGATGCTGACGTGCTCCTGAGATTGTCGCTCATCGGCCTCAGCAAGGCGGCGGGCTTCTCGCTGGTCGAGATCGCCGGCATGTTCGGACAGAACGGGCAGCCCGATCTTCCCCGGGCCCAGTTTCATGCAAAGGCGGACGAATTGCAGCGCCAGATCGTCGATCTCAGCGCTCTGCGCGACATGCTGCGCCATATCGCCGATTGCCCCGCGCCGACGCATCTGGAATGCCCGACCTTCCGCGGGCTCCTGAAATCGGCCTCGCAGGGGACGCTCGTCACGCACCCTTCCCTTGGGGAGGCCGGGAGAGGGCTGAAGCCGGCGCGGCGGCGCTGACATTCCCGGGGCCGCGATGGGCCATCCTGTTAGCCGCACCATCTATCGCTTGGACAGATTTCCACCCCATGATACGGGACGCCGCAACGGGACCGGGCCGTGAGCGGCCACCTTATTACAGCAGGAGCCGGATATGACCGAAGCCGCGAGCGACAAGCATCTCTCGAACTCCTTCTTCGCTGCCTCGCTTGCCGATAGCGACCCCGAGATCGCCCGCGCCATCGAGCTCGAGCTCGGTCGCCAACGCGACGAGATCGAGCTCATCGCCTCGGAGAACATCGTCTCGCGCGCCGTGCTGGAAGCGCAGGGCTCGGTGATGACCAATAAATACGCCGAGGGCTATGTCGGCCGGCGCTATTATGGCGGCTGCCAGTTCGTCGACATCGCCGAGAAACTCGCGATCGAGCGCGCCTGCCGGCTGTTCGATTGCGGGTTCGCCAATGTCCAGCCCAACTCCGGCAGCCAGGCCAACCAGGCCGTGTTCATGGCGCTGCTGCAGCCCGGCGACACCTTCATGGGTCTCGACCTGGCCGCCGGCGGCCATCTCACTCATGGCGCCCCGGTCAACCAGTCCGGCAAGTGGTTCAAGGTCGTGCCCTATGGCGTCTGCGTCGTCGACCAGACCATCGATTACGATGCGATGGAGCGCCTGGCCGTCGAGAACAAGCCGAAGCTGATCATTGCCGGCGGCTCGGCTTATGCCCGGCACTGGGACTTCGCCCGCTTCCGTGAGATTGCCGATAAGGTCGGCGCCTATTTCATGGTCGATATCGCCCATTTCGCCGGGCTGGTGGCGGGTGGCGCGCATCCCTCGCCATTCCCGCACGCCCATGTCGTCACCACCACCACGCACAAGACCCTGCGCGGCCCGCGCGGCGGCATGGTGCTGACCAATGACGAGGCGATCGCCAAGAAGATCAACTCGGCCGTCTTCCCCGGCATCCAGGGCGGACCCTTGATGCATGTCATTGCGGCCAAGGCGGTCTCCTTCCAGGAGGCGCTGCAGCCAGAGTTCAAGATCTACGCCCGCGCCGTCGTCGCCAACGCCAAGGCGCTGGCCGAGACGCTGAAGAGCAAGGGTTTCGACCTCGTCACCGGCGGCACCGACAACCATCTGATGCTGGTCGATCTGCGCTCCAAGAAGATCACCGGCAAGGCGGCCGAGGCCGCTCTCGGCCGCGCCCACATCACCTGCAACAAGAACGGCATCCCCTTCGATCCGGAGAAGCCGATGGTGACCTCGGGCATCCGCCTGGGCACGCCGGCTGCGACCTCGCGCGGCTTCGGCGTCGCCGAATTCAAGCGCGTCGGCGAGCTGATCGCCGAGGTTCTGGACGGTCTGGCCGTCAATGGCGAAGCCGGCAACGGCGCGGTCGAAGAGACCGTCAAGGCCAAGGCGCACGAACTCACCGCGCGCTTCCCGATCTATTGAGGTCGCGCTAGAGCCGGATCCGATCAGGTCGGGTCGACCTGATCGGATCCGGCTCTCATTATTTGATAGAGAACGCATTATCCGATCAGGTTGCAGCGCAACCTGATCGGCGCGTGCTCTAGGGCTGACGAAAGAAAGAGGCCGCCATGCGCTGTCCCTATTGCGGCTCCCTCGACACGCAGGTGAAGGATTCCCGTCCAACCGACGACCACGCCTCGATTCGTCGTCGTCGCGTTTGCCCCGATTGCGGTGGGCGCTTCACCACCTTCGAGCGCGTGCAGCTGCGCGAGCTCGTCGTGGTCAAGCGCTCGGGCCGGCGCACCGCCTTCGATCGCGACAAATTGCAGACCTCGATCGAGGTCGCGCTGCGCAAGCGCCCGGTCGCGCCGGAGCGGATCGAGCGCATGGTCAACGGCATCGTGCGCCAGCTCGAAAGCTCAGGCGAGGGCGAAATCCCGAGCTCGACCGTCGGCGAACTGGTGATGGAAGGGCTGAAATCGCTCGACGATGTCGCCTATGTCCGTTTCGCCTCGGTCTACCGCAACTTCCGCGAAGCCCGCGATTTCGAGGAGATCCTGGGCCAGCTCAGCGCCGATGACGAGGACGGCGCGAGCGCGCCGCCGCCTGCCCGCAACGATGACTGACCAGGCTGCGATCGACCGCGCCTTCATGCGTCAGGCGCTGGATTTCGGCGCGCGCGGGCAAGGCACGACCGCGACCAATCCTTGCGTCGGCGCCATCGTCACCCAGGATACAGCGGATGGTCCCGTGATCGTGGCCCGCGGCCACACTCAGCCCGGCGGCCGGCCGCATGGCGAGGCGAACGCCTTCGACCGCGCCGGGCCGAACGCCGCGGCGGGCGGCACGCTCTATGTCACGCTCGAACCCTGTTCGCATCGCACCATCCGCGCCGCGACGCCTTGCGTCGAGCGTACGATCCTGGCCGGCGTGAAGCGCGTCGTGGCGGCCATGGCCGATCCCAATCCGCGTTTTCGCGGGCTCGGTTTCGCATTGCTGCGGACAGCGGGCATCAGCGTCACCACGGGCGTGCTGGAGGCCGAGGCTCAACGGACCCATCGCGGCTATGTGCTGCGGCTGACGCAGGGACGCCCCATGGTGACGTTCAAGGTCGCCCGCACCAGGGATGGCTATGCTGGCGGGGCGGAGGGCTCGCGCATAGCTGTGTCCTGCCCTGCGGCGTCGGCCTGGGTCCATCTCCAGCGGGCGCATTACGATGCGATCATGCTCGGCATCGGCTCGGTGCTCATCGACGATCCGCTGCTGACCGTGCGCCTGCCCGGCATGGCTGGACGCTCGCCAATCAGGGTCGTGCTGGATTCGCAGCTTCGGCTGCCGCTGTCGTCCCAGCTCGTCGCCACAGCGGGCGAAGTGCCGGTCTGGGTCGTGGCGACGGAGGCTGCTCCCATCGAGCGCGAGCGGGCGTTGGTTGCGGCCGGCGTCGAGGTCATGCGCGTCTCTGCCGGTGCGGATGGCCATCTCGATCTGGCTGAGATGCTCCAATTGCTGGGAGCGCGCGGCATCAACCGCGTCTTTTCCGAGGGTGGGCCGACCATTGGCGAGAAACTCGCCCTTGCCGGTTTTGCCGATGAGGTCATTGTCTCGACCTCTCCGAAATTGCTGGGCCACCCCGGCATCGTCGCCGTGCGTCCGGGCCTTGCGGCGATGCTGGCAAATCCCGATCTCTATCGCCTTGCCGATAGCGGCCTGATCGGCCACGACCATTTCGAGCATTTCACGAGGGTTTTCTGATGTTCACCGGCATCGTCACCGCCATCGGCACCGTCGTGGAAGCTGAGGCCAAGGGCCCCAGCCTGAAACGGCTTGCCATCGCCAGCCCCTATGACGCAGCCGGCATCGAGATCGGTGCTTCGATCGCCTGCGCCGGCGTCTGCCTGACGGTCACGGGCCTGCGGCCGCGCAGCGATGGCGAGCCCGGCTGCATCTTCCAGGTCGAGGCTGCGGCGGAGACGCTTTCCAAGACGCTGGTCGGCAACTGGGCGCCCGGCACGCGGATCAATCTCGAACGCTCGCTCAAGGTCGGCGACGAGCTCGGCGGCCACCTCGTCACCGGCCATGTCGATGGCGTCGCCACGATCCTGAAGATCGATCCGATTGAGGCCAATCCCGACGAACAATGGGGCGCAACCGCGCGTTTCCATATCCGCGCGCCGCAAGGGCTCGCCCCCTTCATCGCGACCAAGGGCTCGATCTGCCTCGACGGCACCTCACTCACCGTCAACAGCGTCGAGGACGATGTCTTCACCGTGCTGCTGATTCCGCACTCCTTCAGCGTCACCACCTGGGGGCAGCGCAAGGCGGGCGATCCCATCCATCTCGAGGTCGATCTGATGGCGCGCTATGCCGCGCGGCTTGCAGAGGCGCGCCCGCAGGGCTAAGAGCCGGTCTCAACACAGCCCTCATCCTGAGGAGCCGCGCAGCGGCGTCTCGAAGGATGCTCCAGAGCGTACTGGACCATCCTTCGAGACGCCATTTCTGACGAAACGGCTCCTCAGGTTGAGGGCTGTGAGTGCTTTGGGCTTTTCGCGCCAGGC
This sequence comes from Allobosea sp. OK403, assembly GCF_900113835.1. GTDB lineage: Bacteria > Pseudomonadota > Alphaproteobacteria > Rhizobiales > Beijerinckiaceae > Allobosea. The sequence goes on from NZ_FOQV01000001.1 coordinate 254,188, forward strand.
GCTCTTCGCCTTCAAGAGGATCAAGAACCATGGCCGGACCCCGGCAAATCTCGGCCGACAAGGCCGCAACTCCTGCCGTCTCGCTGGACGGTGCGCGCGTGCTCGTGATCGAGGCGCGTTTCTACGACAAGCTTGCCGACGAATTGCTCGAAGGCGCTCTTGCCGTGCTCGACAAGGCCGATTGCCGCGTCGACGTCGTCACCGTGCCGGGCGCGCTCGAAATTCCCTCCGCCATCATCATCGGCCTGCGCGCTGCTGATGAGGCCGTCGACCCCTATGAGGCGGTTGTGGCGCTGGGCACCGTCATTCGCGGCGAGACCGGCCATTACGACATCGTCGCCGGCGAAAGCTCGCGCGCCTTGATGGACATCTCCGTGGCCTTCGCTCTGCCGCTCGGCAACGGCATCCTGACCGTCGAGAACGAGGCGCAGGCCTGGGCGCGCGCCAACCGCTCCGAGATGGACAAGGGCGGCGGCGCGGCTGAAGCCGCGCTTGCCGTGCTGCGCTACAAGCGCTCCCTGGCGGAGCAATCCAAATGAGCCGGGCCGAGATGCGACGAGGCGCGCGGCTTTCCGTCGTGCAGGCGCTCTACGAGATGGAAATCGGCGGGCGCGGCGTGATCGAGGCCATGGCCGAGTTCGAGGCCTTCTGGATCGGCAAGGAGGTCGAGGAGATCGAATTGCCCAAGGCCGAGCTCGCTTTCTTCCGCGATCTGCTCGGCGGCGTGGTCCGTGAGCAGCGGCTGGTCGATCGCTCGGTCGACGATGTGCTTGCCGCCGGCTGGCCGCTGAAGCGCGTCGAGGCGGTGGTGCGCGCCGTGCTGCGCGCCGGCGCCTATGAGCTCGCCTTCCGCAAGGATGTGCCGGCGCGCGCCGTGATCTCGGAATACGTCGCTGTCGCGCGCGCCTTCTATGAGGGCGAGGAGATCGGCATGATCAACGCCGTGCTCGACAAGATGGCCCGCGACTTCCGCGCCGACGAATTCGACGCGGCGACGGCCTGAGCCCGTCATGGCCGGCGCTCCCGAACGCCCCGGCGAATTCGAATTGATCGCCCGTTATTTCGCGCCTATCGCGGGAGCGGGCGGGCTCGGCCTCGTCGATGATGCCGGATTGCTCAGGCCGGCGCGCGGTTATGAGACGGTAGTGACGACCGACGCGCTGGTCGCCGGTGTGCATTTCTTCGCCGACGACCCCGCGGCCTCGATCGCGCGCAAGGCGCTCGCCGTGAACCTGTCGGACCTCGCAGCCAAGGGTGCCAGGCCCGAAGGCTTCGTGTTGAGCCTGGCTTTGCCGCATGGCTGGACCGAAGCCTGGCTCGCGGACTTCGCGCAGGGGCTCGCCCGGATCGCGGGAGAGGGGGCCTGCCCGCTTATCGGTGGCGACACGGTCTCGACGCCAGGTCCCTTGATCCTCTCGATCACCGCCTTCGGCAGCGTTCCAGCCGGCCGGATGGTGCCGCGCTCGGGCGCCAGGCCCGGCGACGTCATCCTGGTCTCCGGCACGATCGGTGACGGGGCGCTCGGACTCCAGGCACATGGATTCTCGGCGCATGGGCTCTCAGCGCATGGGTCGGGCAAGCCAGGCTGGGTTGCCCGCGTCAGCGAGGAGCATCGCCATTTCCTTGCCGACCGCTATCTGCATCCGCAACCGCGGCTGGCGCTGGCGGCTGCGCTGCAGCTCCATGCTTCGGCGGCGATGGATGTGTCCGATGGGCTCGTCGGCGACCTCGCCAAGCTGCTCAAAGCCTCGAAAGCAGGCGCCGAGATCGATCTCGACACGGTTCCGCTCTCGGCTGCGGCCCGCGCCGCGATCATGGCCGATCCCGCTCTGGCGGAACTGGCGTGGACGGGCGGGGACGATTACGAAATTCTCTGCACGGCATCTGAAAGAGAATATCTTTCCCTGATCGTTGCGGCGGAGGCTGCGGGCATCGCGCTCGTCGCGATCGGCCGGGTGACGGACCAAGGCGCGGTGAACTATCGCGAAAAGGGCAGGGCGCGAAGCTTCGCGCAGGGCTCCTTCGCTCATTTTTAAAGGTGGCCGTTGCAAGCGCCGCCTCGGTTAGGGCGGCGCCATCGATGAACCAGCACGTTCCCCTCAATGACGGCGACGCTCTCGCCAAGCGCAATACCCTGGTGCTGGCCTGTGCGCAGGCGCTCGGTGGCGCCAATCCGGCGATCGTGATCTCGCTGGGCGGCATCGTCGGGGCAAGCCTCGTCGCCGACAAGACCTTCGCCACCGTACCGGTCAGCCTGCTGCAGCTCGGCATCGCCACGGGCGTCATTCCAGCCGCCATGCTGATGCGCCGGCTCGGCCGGCGCGGCGGTTACCTCATCGGCACGCTGATCGGCGCGGCCGGCGGAAGCCTTGCGGCTGCAGGCGCGACCGAACGCCTGTTCTGGCTGTTCTGCCTCGGCACCTTCACCTGCGGCCTCTACGGCTCCTTCGTCCAGAGCTACCGCTTCGCTGCCGCCGACACGGCGAGCGAAAGCTTCAAGCCGCGCGCCATCTCCTGGGTGATGGTCGGCGGCATCGCGGCGGGCATCATCGGCCCGCAATCGGTCTATTGGACGCGCGATCTGACGCCATCAGCGCCTTTCGCCGCCAGTTTCCTGGCGCAAGGCTGTCTGGCGCTGATCGCCATGCTGGTGGTGATGCGGTTGCGCGCGCCGCCGGTCGCCGCTGCCGCTAGGACCGGTGGCCGCCCGCTCGGCGAGATCATGCGCCAGCCGCGCTTCATCGCCTCGGTCACGGCCGCGCTCGTCGCCTACGGCCTGATGAGCTTCGTCATGACGGCAGCCCCGCTCGCCATGGTCGCCTGCGGCCACTCGGTCGGCGATGCCGCACTCGGCATCCAGTGGCATGTGCTCTCGATGTTCGGGCCGAGCTTCTTTACCGGCAGGCTGATCGCCCGGTTCGGCAAGGAGAAGATCACCGCGATCGGGCTCATGCTGACGGCGCTGGCCGCGATCGTCGGGCTGACCGGCCTGAGCGTGGCGCATTTCTGGGGCGCACTGGTCCTGCTTGGCCTTGGCTGGAATTTCGGCTTCATCGGCGCGACTGCCCTGGTCACCGACTGCTACCGGCCGGAGGAACGGGTGAAGGTCCAGGCTGCCAACGATTTCCTGGTCTTCGGCTCGGTCGCCATCGCCTCCTTCTCGTCGGGAGGCCTGCTCAACGCGGGCGGCTGGAACAGCGTCAACTGGCTCGTCTTCCCGCCGGTCGCGATCGCGCTGGCGCTGGTCGCCTGGCAGGGGCTGTCGCGCCGGGCCGTGCCGGCCTGATCCATGCGGGTCTGATCCTTGCCGGTCAGATCTTTGCGGCTGCGTGACAGCTGTCGATTTGGAGAAGAATGATGCGTCCCCACCAGTTTCCCGTCGCCGCCGGTCATATTCCTCCCGGAGCGATCGGCCATAATCGCGGTGTGGTCCGTCCGAACTATGCCTTCATGCCGCCCGAGGGCGTGCTGGTCAGCCGCCTGCCGCAATTCGAGCGCACCATCGGCCGCATCCTGACCGCCCCGGTCATGGGCGCGCGCTTCGCGCAATATGTGCTGGAGATCGAGCCCGGCGGCGGTACGCGCCAGCCCTTCCGCGAGGACGGTATCCAGCATTTCTACTATGTCCTGTCCGGGCAGGTGGGTTTTGCGATCGCTGGCGGCCCCGCCCAGGCCTTGACGTCAGGTGGCTTCGCCTATGTCCCGGCCGGAGTTGCCTTCTCGTTGCGCAATGAGGGGCCGGAGCCGGCACGGGTGCTGGCCTTGCGCAAGCGCTTTGAAGCGATCGACCTGCCCGCGCCGGAACCGATCATCTCGCATCGCGACGCCGTGCCGGTCACCAACCATACCGGGCTCGAGGGGCGCGGCTTCCAGTTCCTGCTGCCCTATGGCGACATGCGCTTCGACTTTGAGATGAACCTGATGTGGTTCAAGCCGGGCACATGCTTCCCCGATGTCGAAACCCATGTGATGGAGCACGGGCTCTACATGCTGGAAGGGCAGGGGCTCTATTTCCTCGGCACGGAGTGGCACGAGATCTGGGCGCAGGATTTCATCTGGATGGGCGGTTACTGCCCGCAGCAATTCTACCCGGCCGGCTTCGGCGACGCCTGCTATCTGCTCTACAAGAACGTCAATCGCGACGTCGCGCTGTAGCGGCGCTCGCGCCTTTATTCCGCTGGCCAGCTCTCTTCCGGCCAATCGCGGGCATTGTGGATCACGCGCAGGATGACGAGGCGCGAGGTCTCGGGGATCGCATATGCGATCATATAGGGCAGGCGAGGGATCGTCCGTTCATAGGTGGCGCCAACGCGCCCGGGGCGCCCCGTCGGCATCTCTGCCAGCGTCCGCGCGGCGTCGTCGATGGCCGCCGCCACGCGGCGGGCCGCATGCGGATTGTCTCGTGCGATGAAGCTGATCGTCGCGTTGAAATCATCGAGGGCGCTGGCGGGCCACTCGACGCTTCGGCTCATGCCTTGATCCGTTCCGCCGCCGCTATCGTTTTCTCAAGGCGCGCGATGGCCTCGTCATGGGACACCACCCGGCCCGCCTGCATGTCGGCGAGGCCGTCACGCACGCCGTCGATGATCGCGCTCTCGCGGGCGACATAGGCTTCGATCGCCTCGGCCGCGAGATAGGAGTTCGTCCGGCGTGTCGCTGAGGCGATCCTTCCGAGGCCATCCTTCACCTCCTTGGAGAGGCGGATCGTCATGGTCGTGCTGCTCATCCGCGGCCGCCTGTGTTTGAATGTACACAATCTAGCACATCGGCATTCGGCAGGCCATCGCAGCGTCGATCCAAAACCACCCGTTTACACGGCGAAAGTCCTATCGCCGTGTTTGCGATTCTGTTCGAAACTTGGCACAAATTTGGCTGACACTGACGAGGCGCATGCGGGCGCGATTTTCTCGGGCCCGCATTTTCACGAGTCAGGCGTCCAAGAACGTTAAGGGGAGCGCAAAGCCTCTCCGCGGGTCGAAAGCTCAAGGTCAGGAAACCGAATGTCAGCTCTACTGATTATCATCGTTTTAAGTGCGCTTTCGATCGCATATGGCGTCTGGGCCTATGGCGACGTGATGAAGCGCGATGCCGGCAACCAGCGCATGCAGGAGATTTCCGCTGCGGTGGCCGAGGGCGCGCAGGCCTATCTCAAGCGCCAATACATGACCATCGCGCTCGTCGGCATCGTGCTCTTCGCGGTGCTCGCCTATCTGCTCGGGCAATGGGTCGCGATCGGCTTCCTGATCGGCGCGGTGCTTTCGGGCCTCGCCGGATTCATCGGCATGAACGTCTCCGTCCGGGCCAATGTCCGCACGGCGCAGGCGGCGATGCAGTCGCTGGGCGACGGCCTCGACGTCGCCTTCAAGGCGGGCGCCGTCACCGGCATGCTGGTGGCGGGGCTCGCGCTGCTCGGCGTCGCGGTCTATTACGGCGTCCTGACCTCGTTCCTCGGCTTCACCCCATCGAGCCGCACCGTCATCGACTCGCTCGTCGCGCTCGGTTTCGGCGCCTCGCTGATCTCGATCTTCGCCCGCCTCGGCGGCGGCATCTTCACCAAGGGCGCCGATGTCGGCGCCGACCTCGTCGGCAAGGTCGAGGCCGGAATCCCGGAGGATGATCCGCGCAACCCTGCCACCATTGCCGACAATGTCGGCGACAATGTCGGCGATTGCGCCGGCATGGCGGCAGACCTGTTCGAGACCTATGCGGTGACGCTGGTCGCCACCATGGTGCTGGCCGCGATCTTCTTCGCGGGACAGGCGACGCTGGGCACCATGATGCTCTACCCGATGGCGATCGGCGCATCCTGCATCGTCACCTCGATCATCGGCACCTTCTTCGTCAAGCTCGGCGCCAACCAGTCGATCATGGGCGCGCTCTACAAGGGCTTCATCGCGGCCGGCGTGCTCTCGATCGGCGCGATTGCGGCGGTCAACTACCTGATGTTCGGCGGCTTCTCGGCCTCGTTCACCACGGTGCAGGGCGTCACCTTCACCTCGGGCGGCCTCTTCGGCTGCGCGCTGGTCGGCCTGGCGGTAACGCTGCTCATCGTCGTCATCACCGAATACTACACCGGCACCGGCAAGCGCCCGGTCGTCTCGATCGCGCAGGCCTCGGTTACCGGCCACGGCACCAACGTCATCCAGGGCCTTGCGGTCTCCTTGGAATCGACCGCGCTGCCGACCATCGTGATCATCGCCGGCATCATCGTCGCCTATGGCCTGGCCGGCTTGTTCGGCATCGCCATCGCCACCACGGCCATGCTGGCGCTCGCGGGCGTGGTCGTGGCGCTCGACGCCTTCGGCCCGGTCACCGACAATGCCGGCGGCATCGCCGAAATGGCGGGCCTGCCCAAGGAGGTGCGCCACTCCACCGACGCGCTCGATGCGGTGGGCAACACCACCAAGGCGATCACCAAGGGTTATGCGATCGGCTCCGCCGGCCTCGGCGCCCTGGTGCTGTTTGCCGCCTACACCTCCGATCTCAACTTCTTCATCGGAGAAGCCAACAAGGCGGGCTCGACGACGTTCCAGTACTTCAAGGGCGTCACTGTCGATTTCTCGCTGTCGAACCCCTATGTCGTCGTCGGCCTGCTGCTCGGCGGCCTGATCCCCTTCCTCTTCGCCGGCATGGGCATGACCGCGGTCGGCCGCGCCGCCGGCTCGGTGGTGGAGGAGGTCAGGCGTCAGTTCAAGGAGAAGCCCGGCATCATGGACGGCACCGAGCGGCCTGATTACGGCCGCGCCGTCGATATGCTGACCAAGGCCGCGATCAAGGAAATGATCGTGCCTTCGCTGCTGCCGGTGCTCGCGCCGATCGTGACCTTCTTCGCGATCAACGCCATTGCCGGAAAGAACCAGGCCTTTGCCTCCGTCGGCGCCATGCTGATGGGCGTCATCGTCACCGGCATTTTTGTGGCCATCTCCATGACCTCGGGCGGCGGCGCCTGGGACAACGCCAAGAAGTCCTTCGAGGACGGCTTCGTCGACAAGGACGGCGTGCGCCACATGAAGGGCTCCGAGGCGCACAAGGCCTCGGTGACCGGCGACACCGTCGGCGACCCCTACAAGGACACGGCGGGCCCCGCCGTGAACCCGGCGATCAAGATCACCAACATCATCGCATTGCTGCTGCTGGCGATCCTGGCGCATTCCTGAGCGGCTGCGTGTCGCGCAATGAGATGGACCCCGCGGAGCGATCCGCGGGGTTTTCCATTGTTCGGCAAAGACTTGCGGCCATCAGTTGAATCAAGACGCGGATCCCTTGAAACAACCTGCGAAGCTACGGTCGCAACCGTAGCGTTCCTGCAAGTTCTGGGATGTCGGCTGTGACATGGTCCTTCCAACCAAGGAGAGCGCCATGACGACACAAGCCCTGACCACCCCTGCTGCGGAGGCGAATCGTGCCACCGAACTCGGCCTGCTGCTGGTTCTCGCCACGCTCTGGGGCGGCTCCTACAGCTTCATCAAGATCGGCGTGGAGACGATCCCGCCCCTGACCCTGATCGCGGCGCGCACGCTGATCGCCGGTGCGATCCTGCTCGCCATCATCCGCTGGCGGGGTGTGAAGCTGCCGCGCGATTCTGCAAGCTGGCGGCGTTTCCTGGTGCAGGCCTGCCTTAACAGCGTCGTGCCCTTCACGCTGATCGCCTGGGCCGAACGCAGCGTCGATGCTGGCCTCGCCTCGATCCTGAACGGAACCACGCCCGTCTTCGTTTTCCTGATCGGGCTGGCGCTGGCGCCGGGCAAGCGTCCGGACGCGCGCAAGGCGCTCGGCGTGCTGGCGGGCGTGGCCGGGATCAGCCTGATCGTCGGTGTTCAGGCCTTCGCCGGGCTGGGCAGCGCCGTCGTGCCGCAATTGGCGATCGTGCTGGCGACCGTATGTTACGCTTGCGCCGCTCTGTTTGGCCGGAATTTCGGCGGCATGGACCCGCTCCTGCCGGCGGCCGGCTCGATGCTGATGGGCGCTGCCGTGCTGCTGCCATTCGCGCTTGTCATCGACCGGCCCTGGACGCTGACGCCCTCCCGGGACTCGCTGATGGCGTTGCTTGCACTTGCGGTGTTCTCGACGGCGCTCGCTTTCGCGATCTATTTCCGCCTGATCCGCACGCTCGGCGCGGTCGGGACCACGGCCGTGTCCTATCTGCGCGTACCGATCGGGGTCGCCATCGGCATCCTGTTCCTGGGCGAGAGCTTGAGCCCGACAGCCTGGACGGGGCTCGCTTTGGTCGTGCTCGGCGTCGCGGCGATGACGTTTCCCGAGCGCAAGCTAGCGGTTCGCGCCTGAGCACAGCGAGCCCGCGCTCAAAGAAAAACCCGCGGCGTGAGCCGCGGGTTTTGTGTTTCGCCAAGCCGTTTGAACGGTCACGTGCCGAATGGCGTGAACCTGGTGACGCCCTTGAAGAGGTTGCGCAGGAAGCTCTGCTCCTCGCCGCCGGTCGGGGTGGTGCGGCTGATGAAGTCGAAGGGCACACCGTCCTGCAGGCCGTAATTGGCGATGCGCTCGACCTTGAAGGCCTTGTTGAAATAGATCACCAGCACCTTCTGGTCGACCACGCTCAGATCCTGGAACTGGAAGCGCCGGCGCACCGTCTGGCTGATGTAGTAGAAGGTCCGGTTGCCGACCGTGGAGGTGGTCGAGGGCGTGCCGAGCGCCGTCAGCACGGCCTGCACGTCCATGCCCGGCTTGACCTGGGCGATGAGCGCGTCATCCATGACGAAGCCGCGCGTGTATTCCTCATTGAGGCCCGCAGAGGTCGGGAGCATGAAACCGCCGGCGTCCGGGCCGCAGCCCGCCAATGCCAGGGACGATGTCGCAAGGATGCCGAGCAGGGCGGCGCGGCGATTGGTGAGGGTCATTGGGACTCAAATCCAGGCCGTGGCGTCAAGGGCGAAAGGCCCAAGCCGCTTGTCAAATGGGTAAGGCTTGGCGTAACGCCCGAGCATGGCTTTGGCAAGGCAAGGACCCGCTTGGGACCTTAGCAAGGAGATGGCTGCGTAATGTTCGGCCTATTCGGCAAGCGTGAAGCCCGGCTCGCACCGGTGAACGCCTTGTTCGCGCGCGTCGCCGAGGCGTCGCGGCGGCCGGCTTTCTATATCGAAGGCGGCATTCCCGACACATTCGAGGGGCGCTTCGAATCGCTGACGCTGCACACCTTCCTGGTGCTGCACCGCCTGCGCGAATTGCCGGCGCCGGCCGCCGATCTGGCGCAGGACTTCGTCGATGCCTGCTTTTCCTATCTCGAACTTGGTTTCCGCAATGGCGGCATCAGCGATATCGCGGTACCCAAGCGGATGAAGAAGATCGCCCAGAGCTTCTTCGGCCGGATCAAGGCCTATGAGGCCGCACTTGTCTCGGCGGAGCCGGAGGCGCTGACCGAGGCGCTGCGCCGCAATGCGAGCCAGGGCGAGGGGGCCGCAATCCTGGCGGACTATATGAGGCGGGCGCAGGCAGGGCTGGCGGCCCGCACGCTTGAAGCGATCCTGAACGAGCCCGAGCTGTTCCCGGCCCTGGCGCAGCTGGAACGTAGCCATGTCGCCTGATCCGGAGAAGATTTTGCCCCTGAGCCATCCCGTCCGTGTTGAGGGCATCAAGCTGCGCCCCGGCAACGTCACCGTCTCCGCACCGGCAGAGGCGCTGCCTCGCATCGCCGCCGAACTCGGCCTGGCTTCGCTGGAGGCGCTGGAGGCGCATTACACGCTTTCGCGCAATGGCGAGAAGGTCAAGCTCGAGGGCGCGATCCAGGCGAAGGCGCACCAGATCTGCGTGGTTACGCTCGAGTCCTTCCCGGTCGAGATCAAGGTTCCGATGAAGCTCGATTTCGCCCCCGAGGACGAGGCGCGGATCGCGGCGAGGCGCGGCGATGCCGGCGATGAAGGCGAGATCGACATCGAGGTCAGGCTGAACGAGGCCGACCCGCCGGAGCCCATCGTCGACGGCGTCATCGATCTGGGGGCGGTCACGCTGGAATTCTTGGCGCTGGCGCTCGATCCCTATCCGCGCAAGCCTGGCGTGAGTTTCGATGTGGCGCCGGCCGAGCCTGGCATCGAATCGCCTTTTGCGGTTCTGGCCAAGCTGAAACGCGAACAATGAGGCGGGCAGCAGCCTTCGCGGCGGCTTGCAGCGGCGGCTCAAGTCGCTATTGTCCGGCCCGCAACGCGCTGCCTCCACAAGAAGGGCGGCCGCTCCCAGGATCCACCATCACCTCATGACACGTCCGGTTACAATCGCGCTCGATGCGATGGGCGGAGACCACGGCCCATCCGTGGTCATTCCCGGCGCCGCCCTGACGCTGGAGCGGCGTCCCGATGCGCGCTTCGTGATCTTCGGCGACGAGACGCAGGTCATGCCGTTGCTCGACGCGCATCCCAGGCTCAAGGCGGTCACCACCTTCCACCACACGGATGTGTCGGTGAAAATGGACGACAAGCCGAGCCAGGCGCTGCGCTATGGCCGCTATAAATCCTCGATGTGGCGTGCCATCGATGCGACCAAGACCGGCGAGGCCGATGTCACGATCTCGGCCGGCAACACCGGCGCGTTGATGGCGATGTCGAAATTCTGCCTCAAGTCGATGCCGCAGGTCGACCGCCCGGCGATCGCATGCCTGTGGCCGACCGTGCGCGGCGAGAGCGTCGTGCTCGATGTCGGTGCGACGATCGGCGCGGATGCCCGCCACCTCGTCGATCTCGCGGTGATGGGCGCGGCCATGGCCCGCGTCGTCTTCGATATCGACCGCCCGACGGTCGGCCTGCTCAATGTCGGCGTCGAGGAGATCAAGGGCGTCGAGGCGGTGAAGGAAGCCGGCCGCATTCTGCGCGAGAGCAACCTGCCGCATCTGGCCTATCACGGCTTTGTCGAGGGCGACGACCTCGGCAAGGGCACGGTCGATGTCGTGGTCACCGAGGGCTTCACCGGCAATATCGCGCTGAAGACGGCAGAGGGCACCGCCCGCCAGATCGCCTCCTATCTGCGTGCGGCGATGAGCCATTCGCTGATGGCCAAGATCGGCTATCTCTTCGCGCGCAGCGCCTTTGCCGCGCTCAGGGACAAGATGGATCCGCGCAAGGTCAATGGCGGCGTCTTCCTGGGGCTCGAGGGCATCGTCATCAAGAGCCATGGCGGCACCGACGCCATTGGCTTCGCCAGCGCCGCCGAACTGGGCTATGAAATGGCTCGCGAGAACCTGATGGCGAAGGTCCGCGAGATGGTGGCCGCGACTGCGCGGCCGGAGGCGGCGGCGCAGCAGGCCGCCACCGCCGAATAGGGAACAGCTTTCTTGTCCATTCTGCGCTCCATTCTGTGCGGTTGCGGCTCCTATCTGCCGCAACGCATCGTCACCAACGCCGAGCTGGCACAGCGCGTCGACACGACCGATGAGTGGATCGTGCAGCGCACCGGCATCCGACAGCGCCATATCGCGGCCGATGACGAGGCGACCTCGGTGCTGGGCCTGAAGGCGGCGCAGGCTGCGCTCGCCGACGCCGGCATGGACGCCTCCGAGATCGATCTGATCATCGTCGCGACCGCGACGCCCGATCACACCTTTCCCGCGACCGCGACACAGATCCAGGCCGCGCTCGGCATCAATGGCGGCGCAGCCTTCGATCTCCAGGCGGTCTGCTCGGGCTTCGTCTTCGCGCTCGCGACGGCCGACAAGTTCCTGACCACGGGCGCCGCCAAGGCTGCGCTCGTCATCGGTGCGGAGACCTTCTCGCGCATCCTCGACTGGGAGGACCGCACCACTTGCGTCCTCTTCGGCGACGGCGCCGGCGCGGTCGTGCTGAAGGCAGGTCCCGGCGAGGGCACGCTCGCCGATCGCGGCGTGCTGGCGACCCATATCCGCTCGGATGGCCGCTACAAGGACAAGCTCTATGTGGATGGCGGCGCGGGTTCGACTAAGACCGTCGGCTTCCTGCGCATGGAGGGCAAGGAGGTTTTCCGCCACGCCGTCGTCAATCTGGCGGAGACGGTTCGGCACACCTTCGAGGAGACGGGGCTGACTGGCGCCGATATCGACTGGTTCGTGCCGCATCAGGCCAACCGTCGCATCATCGACGCCACCGCCCACAAGCTGGGCATCGGCCATGAGCGCGTCGTCGTCACCGTCGACCGGCATGGCAACACCTCGGCGGCCTCGATTCCGCTGGCGCTTGCCGAGGCGCATCACGACGGCCGCATCAAGCGCGGACAGCTCGTCCTGATCGAGGCCATGGGTGGCGGTTTCACCTGGGGGTCTGCCTTGATCCGGTGGTGAAGCACGGCGCAGGAAACCCGTCGAATTATGACGGATTTACTTGGTTTTTCTAACAAATTTCCAAAATTTGGGTGAGTTGGCGGGTGTTCGAGGATTGACCGGCGCAGCCGGGACGCCTAGCGTCCGCCATCCATATTGGCGAAGGGCAGGCGGCATGCCCGCTGGCCGACATAACGCCTTGGAGGATATGAATGGCGGGGCAAACGGTTACTCGCGCCGATCTGTGCGAGGCTGTCTATCAGAAGATCGGTCTGTCGCGGACGGAGTCGTCGAAGCTCGTCGAGGCGGTGCTGGACGAAATCTGTGACGCGGTCGCGCGCGGCGAGAACGTGAAGTTATCCTCTTTCGGATCCTTCGTCGTGCGAGACAAGGGCGAGCGAATCGGGCGTAATCCGAAGACGGGAGTCGAAGTCCCGATCGAGCCGCGTCGTGTTATGGTGTTCAAGCCTTCGAATGTGATGAAGGCGCGCATCAACGGACAGTTGGGTGAGGGCGAAGACGAGTGAGCCTGGAGTTCCACACCGGCGATGAGGCCGAAATGGACACCAAGAGCGCAGATGCCTTCCGGACGATCAGCGAGGTCGCAGAAGACCTCGATATTCCTCAACATGTGCTGCGTTTCTGGGAAACGCGCTTCACGCAGATCAAGCCGCTCAAGCGCGGCGGCGGGCGGCGCTATTATCGTCCCGACGACGTCGCGCTGCTGAAGGGCATTCGCCGTCTGCTCTACGGCGAGGGCTACACCATCAAGGGGCTGCAGCGCATCCTCAAGGAGCAGGGGCCGCGCCATGTCCAGGCCATCGGCCGAGGCGCGCCGGTCGGCCCGCCGGGGCCGGAGCGGGCATCCGCGCCAGCGACAGCGATGCAGGGCGATGCCGGGGCGGTCCATGCCACGGCCGCCTACCCGCAGGAGGGCGAGCCGCATCAGGCGTTCGCGCCCCAGAACTTCGCGCCCCAGCATTCGCGTCCGATCCCGCCCGAAGGCCTCGACGATCTGACGCTGCTCGCCGCGGTTCTGGCCGAGCTCGGCGAATGCAAGCGCATCCTGCGCAGCGCCCTGGCGCCTCAGCCTGTTCCCGACGGCGCCTGACGCGGCTGGAGCAGTTTCCGATCAGGTCGGATCGACCTGATCGGCTAACGCGCGCTCTACCTCATTATTTTATCGCATTTTCTTCACGCGAACCGGTGTCCACTTCGCTCGAAAATGCTCTAGCGTCGATCAGGTGACGGGCGGCTCTTCTTTCGGGTGCGGCCTGTCGACTTCGCGGCGGTGCGAGGAGGCGCCGCGTCGCCTGTCGGAGCGACCCGCAGCGCCGGATTTGTGCAACGGCACCAATGTGGCGAGGACCGGGCTGGGATAGTGTTCCAGCGTCGAGCCTGTGGCCGCATCGACACCCATTCCGACGAGTCCGCCGATCAGGACGTTGCCGGCAAAACCGGCTGCGCCGGCTCCTGCGACGCGTGTCGCAACCGGGATCTGCATGTCTTCATAGCCACGCTTGCTGAAACTGACGGTGAACTCGGCTTTGCGGCTGACCTCCCAGGTGCAGGGTGTCGCCGGACAGGCATGTCCGAGCGATGTCCGAGCCTCGGCTTCGGGCGGTATGCTGTTGACGGTGATTTGATCGGTCGTGCCGCGCGTTACGGTCGCGCAACCACCCAGGGCGCCCGCGATCGCGGCCACCACGAAAATTCGGAAATTCAATGTTTTAGCCCCCAGCCAGTAATGCGGGCTGGCCTAACGTCATCGCCGCCGGGCGACAACCTCTCCGTGTAAAGAAGCTGTGTTTATCGCGCATAAGGCCATGCCGTGGCGTCGGCTTGATATTCGGAGGCCGCGCTATAGATCGGTGCCGAGGACGACCTCGGCGAAAGCCTCTCCCATCATCAGGCGTGGACGACCTCGCCCTTTCTGCACAGGAGCGCCATTGTGGCTTGGCTCTATCTCTTCGTCGCGGGCCTGTTCGAAGTCGGCTGGGCGATTGGTCTCAAATACACGCAAGGCTTCACGCGGCTGGTTCCCAGCGTGCTGACGCTCGCCAGCATGGTGGTGAGCCTGGGCCTGCTCGGGCTTGCGCTGAAGAGCCTGCCGCTCGGCACGGCCTATGCGATCTGGACCGGTGTCGGCACGATCGGCACGGCCGTGCTCGGCATCGTCCTCCTGGGCGAGCCGGCGGGCGCGCTGCGTCTTGCCTGCATCGGCCTGATCGTCGCGGGCATCGTCGGCCTGAAGCTCATCTCCTGAACGGATGCGGCCCGGGCCGGCGAGCGCACAGGCGTTGATGGCCTCATCAGCGCCTGTGCAACGATCAGCGCCTGTGGAAGGCCTGGGGCCAATAGCCGCCACGCTCCAGCGCGACAATCAGCACAATGATGAGGAGCGTCACTGCCAAGGTCACGAGCTTGGCGTTCCAGGGCGTGCCGCGGCCGATCAGCCAGATCAAGGTCATGCCGATCAGGAGAGGGATGATCATGTCCATGGCGATACTCCAGAGCGTTTTCGAGCGAAGTGGATACCGGTTAGCGTGAAGAAAACGCGTTAAAACAAAGAGCTAGAGCAGTTTCCGATCTAATTGGGTCGGAAACTGCTCTAACCCAGCTGGCGATCGATGAAACCCTGGTGGAGGCGGCGGGCACGCCGCCCGGCCTCAACCTTGCCGGGGCGAGATCGCCTTGTCGCCCTCGATCAGCGGTTTCATCCGGCCGAGCTCGCCGGCGATGAAATCCATGAACAGCCTGACCCTGGGCGAATGCCGCAGGTCGGGATGGGTCAGGAGCCAGAGATCGGCGGCAAAGCCCGGGTCGGGCGCCGCCAGCCGCGTCAGCCCCGGTCTCGTATCGGCGATGAAGCAGGGCACAAAGCCGATGCCGATGCCCGCCTCGACCGCTTCCGCCAGGCCCAGCACGGTGTTGACCTTGTAGACGATACGCTCCGGCGCGACATGCTGGTTCAGATAGCGCACAGCCTTCAGCGCCGTGAACTGGTCGCCGAGCGAGATCCAGTTGCGGGCCCACAGGCTCTCGATCGAGATATCGGCAGCTTCCGGGAAATCGGCGATGCGGCCATAGAGTGCCCAGGCGATGCGGGCGGCACGGCGGCCGACGAGGGTCTCGGGCGGGTTGTCGGTCGCACGGATCGCGACATCCGCGTCGCGCTTGGACAGGTTCAGCGCCTGGTTGCCGAGCAGGATGTCGAGCCGGATATCGGGGCACTGCCCGAGGAAGGCGGCGAAGACCGGCGTCAGCAGGTCGACCAGCAGCGTGTCGTTGGTGGTGACGCGCAATTCGCCGGCGGGCTTGATCTCCTGCCCGGCGAGTCGGCGGGCAAAGGCGGTGATGTCCTCGTCGACACGCTCGGCGAGTGTTGCCATCTCGTCGCCGGCGGGCGTCGCGACATAGCCGCTGCGATGGCGCTCGAACAGCTTGAGGCCGAGTGCCTCCTCGATCTGCCCGAGTCGGCGGAACACCGTCGAATGGTTCAAGCCGAGCACCGTGGCGGCCGCCGGTAGCGCGCGCGTATCCGCGATCGCCTTGATCAATCGAAAGTCGTCCCAGGCCAGGGTCTTTGCGGCCGTATTCTTGGCAGTCGTATTCTTGGCGGTCGTGTTCATGCGCGCACTCTCGGACATGGCTTCGCCGCCATCAAGGCGCTGCGGCCAAGATGACGGCGAAGGAGCGTGGGGTAGACGTCTTGAACGTGGCTCAGGCCGTGGCGGTCGCGCCGTTCCAGCTCAGGCGGGCGGGCTTCAGGGCCAGCGCGCCATCGCCGATCAGGCCATGGGCCAGCGCGGCCAGCGCCAGGAAGGCGGGATATTCCCAGCCGCCATTGGGGGCGTTGAAGACCCAGCCATTGGGGGCATGGACCATCAGGGCACCGAGCAGGACCGGCAGCAGCAGGATCGAGACATAGCGGCCATAGAAGCCGGTCAGGATGGCGAGGCCGCCGAAAAGCTCGGCCAGCATGATCGGCCAGGCGAGGAAGGCGGGCAGGCCGACCTGGCCGAGGAAGCCGGCGAAGCCTGCCGGAGTGAAGATCACGAGCTTGAGATAGGCGTGAGCGATGAACATCAGGCCGAGCGCGATGCGCAGGCCGAGAGCACCATAGGGAGCGAGGCGGTTGTCGATCATGGGGGCAATCTCCGATGGGGCCGGGCTGGCCTCTGCCCAAAAGATTGACCCGGCCGGTTCGCAATGCAAATTGTGAGATACCAAGATCGACATTGCGACAGTGCAATCTATTCGCCCTGGCGCTTTGAGCTCGCCCGACCAATCTTTGGAGCCAACGGAGCACCCGCTCCTCGGCCCGTTTTGGGAGGAGTTGTCATCATGCAGATCAACGGCATCCACCACGTCACCGCGATTTCCGGCCCGGCGCGCCGCAATCTCGACTTCTATGGTCGGGTGCTCGGCCTGCGCCTGGTCAAGAAGACCGTCAATTTCGACGATCCCGGCACCTATCACCTCTATTACGGCGATGTAGCCGGTGCGCCCGGCACCATCCTGACCTTCTTCCCCTGGGAGCATGCCGCGCCCGGCAGGCTCGGTGTCGGCGAGACGCAGGAGACGGTGTTCCGGGTTCCCGAAGGCGCGATCGGCTATTGGGCGCATCGCTTCATTGAACACGGTGTGCCCCATGATGTGCCGGTGAAGCGCTTCGGTGAGAGCGTGCTGGCCTTCCGCGATCCCGACGGGATGCGGCTGGCGCTGGTCGGTCTGCCCGGTATCGAGCGTGAGGCGGCCTGGGACGGCGGCGATGTTCCAGCCGAACATGCGATCCGCGGTTTCCATAGCGTCAGCCTGCTGCTCGAAGACGCTGCGCCCACCGCCGCGATCCTGGGCGACGTGCTCGGATTCAAGGAGATCGGGCGTGAGGACACGCTGATCCGCTACCGGGCGGAGGGCGCGGCCCTTGGCACGATCGTGGATCTGCGGGTCGCCGGCGGCTTCCTGCCGGCCCGGCAGGGTGCAGGCTCGGTCCACCATGTCGCCTTCCGCGCCGCAGACGATGCAGCGCAGGAGGAAATGGTGCGCCGCCTCGCGGAGAACCATGGCATCCGCACGACCGAGCAGCGGGACCGGAACTATTTCCGCTCCGTCTACTTCCGCGAGCCCGGTCGCGTTCTCTTCGAGATCGCGACCGATGCGCCAGGCTTTGCCGTCGACGAACCGGCGGCGACGCTCGGCCAGGCGCTGAAGCTCCCCGCCGGGCTCGAGACGCAGCGGGCGCGCATCGAGGCGCTGCTGCCGGAACTCGGCTGAGATCGCACCGCCCTGCCGGGCCTTCGAGCCGGGCAGGCAACTCGGCTGGCATCATGCCGCCCTGCCTGGCTTTCGAGCCGGGCAGGCAACTCGGCTGACACCATGCCGCCCTGCCTGGCTTTCGAGCCGGGCAGGGCGGGCCACGCCGCTTACAAATAGGAGAACCATGATGGACGCTGTCGCGACCACGGATTTCATTCACGTCTTCGAGCCGGGCACTGAGGCATCGCGCCCGCCGCTGCTGCTGCTCCATGGCACAGGCGGCAATGAGCACGACCTGCTGCCGCTCGGGCGCATGGTCGCGCCCGGCGCGAGCCTGCTCTCGCCGCGCGGCAAGGTCTTGGAAGGGGCGATGCCGCGCTTCTTCCGGCGCTTGGCGGAGGGCGTCTTCGACGAGGCCGACCTCACCGCGCGCACGCATGAGCTGGCGGATTTCGTCGCGGAAGCCCGCAAGCGCTACGATCTGCCGGCGCCGGTTGCGCTCGGCTTCTCCAATGGCGCCAACATTGCGGCCAGCCTCTTGCTGCTGCGCCCGGAGGTTCTGGCCGGAGCTGCGCTGGTTCGCGCCATGTCGCCTTTCCGGAAGCCGCCCAAAGCCGATCTCGCCGGCAAGCGGGTTCTGATCCTGTCGGGTGCGCTCGATCCGATCATTCCAGCCGAGGATGCGGAGCGCCTGGCGCAAACCCTGTCTGCAGGCGGAGCGCTGGTCGACCACCGCATCTTGCCGACGGGCCATGGCCTGTCGCAAGGCGATGTCGGCCTGCTGCGGGGCTGGCTGGATCAGGCTTGAGATTCAGGAGGTTGTTAGGGCCTCTGGGGCGGATTTGATGAGGTCAAAACGGTGGAGATGGGAGGAGCATTGCGCGGGCGATACCATCGGTATCGGCAAGCGATGCGACGCTGCAGCTCCGCCGTTTTCACCTCACCCGCAGGGCGCGGCGCTTTTGCGCGACTGCGGCGTCGTTCTTCGTAGCAAACCGGAAGGTTTGCGTCCTCGAACTCCTGGCATTCGCGCAAAATCACCGGCGTCAAATCAACCCCAGAGTCCATAACAACCTCTAGCCTGATCCAGAGTGGGTGCTCACGCCTCTGCGGTAGCCTTGCGCTTGGCGGGCTTGGCCTTCACGACAGGAGGAGCCGGCGGCTCGGCCGCCTGCTTCGCCAGCCTGAGTGCCTTCAGCGCCTCGATCTTCTTGCGGGAGGCAGCCTCCTCGGCCGCGATCCGCCCGCTCGATTTCTGCTTTTCGCGCGGTGCTTCCTGAACGCTGTGCACGTCGTGCCAGGCGCGTGGTCCGCGATCTTCCCCTGCCATTGCTTCTTCCCCTATGTCACGTCGCGTCCGTCACAGGCAGCCTACGCGTGAAATGGGGCGGATACGAGCCGGGATTATCCGCATGCTCGGCAAGGCTCCGGGCGATAAGGCACCGGGCGATAAGCCGCCGGGCGATCAATCGAGCAATGGCAGGATGATGATCGTGGCGAAGACGATCAC
This sequence comes from Allobosea sp. OK403, assembly GCF_900113835.1. Lineage (GTDB taxonomy): Bacteria > Pseudomonadota > Alphaproteobacteria > Rhizobiales > Beijerinckiaceae > Allobosea. Next base: position 273,195 of record NZ_FOQV01000001.1, read on the forward strand.
GACAAGCGCCCGCAGCAGGATGGCGCTCTGACTCGAGACCTGATTTTCCACCGAACGCGAGAAAGCATGCATGAGTACATCACCGGCCACGCGACAGCGCTGACGTTGGGGTAGAGCTGGGGCGAACGCAAGGAAGATTAGCCGGGCTTGTGGATAACTTGCCGGCCAGCGCCGCCAGGTAAGCAGATTTGCCGTTGGAGGCCGCTGAAAGGGAACCATAGTCGATTGGCGCGCCTTGGGCCGCGGGAGGCGGATTATGCATGGTCGCGCTGGAAGTCCGCGGTTGAAGGCTCGGCGTTTGTCTATTCTGAGAGCATTTGCTCAAGACGTACTGTGAAATATGCATTTAGTTTAACCAATCACGCCGAGACGGCTGGCGCTGGCTGACCAAGTTCGGTATGAGTGATTACCTCGCCTCAACAAGAAGGCGACAGGTGAAACATTTCAGATTCAAGCAACCTCGGTGTCCGTTCAATGCAGTTGCGTGCTCGGTCTCTGTTGATTGGCCTGGTCTCGGCCTTGTCTGCACTCACGGCGTCGCAGGCGCAGGCCGGCTTGCTCGAAATGCTGTTCGGCGCCCCTGTTCCGCAGCGGCAAGAGATTGCGCCGCTGGAGATGACGATCCGGCCGACGAAGAAGCCGACATCGAAACCGAAGATCCCGCGCGTCTCGATGGACGATGACGGCGATTCCAAGCGGTATCTGCAGGTCTCGATCGACCCCGTCAGCAATCCCGACTGGTATCTCACCGATCCGACCTTGCGCCGCGGTGACATCGTTGTCCTGCCGAACAAGGTGCTGGTCTACGCCGGCGGCAGGACCTCGCGGCGATTGGCGGATTTCGACGATCTGCAGGGAACGCGGCTGGTGTCGAGCCGGGATCGCGAACGCATCAAGCTCCTGACCGAATTCTCCGGCCGGGCGATGCCGAAATTCAAGATCGTGCCCGAGTTCGTCAGCACGCCGGCCTCCCTGAGCGCCCAGGCCGAGCGCAAGGTCAACGTCATTATGCCGTAGGCGCGATCCCGGCTGGGTGTTGCCGCCTGGGCTGGGGCATCGCGGCGCTCAGGCGATTCCCGGTGTCCTTGGAATCACCGCTTATGCGGTTTGTCCGGAATAAGGGTGCGTTTCAGAGACAAGATGAGCGAGCTGGGGGGAGCAGAAGCGCCCAGCGCCATCCTGCCGGTCTCTCTGTCGCGAAGCTTGGGGAGTGGCCGCCTGGCAGGCGATCTGGCCGATAGCGCGCAGGGCGGCGGTCGGCTGCGATTTCATCGACAGTAGAGAAAAATGGTCGGAGCGAGAGGATTCGAACCTCCGACCCCTTGTCCCCCAGACAAGTGCGCTAACCGGGCTGCGCTACGCTCCGACGGCTCGGCTTATAGTGTCGCGTTGCCGTGGATGCAATGCGCTTCGACACATTGTCGGTGACTCCGTGAAAGGAGCGTTTGATTGCCCCGAAGCGAGACGTGGCGGCGGGGTGGCTGTTAACCCTCGATTAAGGCTTTGGTTGCGGGCCGGGGCCTGTTTCCGCATCGTATCGCTGGGACGGGGGTCCTTCGGGCGGAGATGACCATGTCACTGGCGACAGCCACAGTGGAGCGGAGCAAGGTCTCCGTGCCGGCCCCTGCGAAGCCGCTGGGCTCGATCGAGAGCTTCTTCCGCGATCTCGCCCCGGACTGGCATTCGCAATGGGCCTGGGACCATTACGAATCGACGATTCTCGATCTTTCCCGTCAGTTCGGCCTGCGCCGTGTCTGCGAGATCGGCGGCGGGCGCGATCCGCTGTTCTCGACCGCCCAGGCGGCGCGCCACGGCATCGACCTCATCGTCAACGACATCGATGCGGGCGAGCTGGCGCTGACGCCGGCCGGCCTCAGGACGGCGCGATTCGACATTGCCGGCGATCTCTCCGAGCCGGATGTCACGCGCGGCGGCTATGACCTCATGGTCTCGCGCATGGTCTTCGAGCATGTCCATGACGTCGAGCGCGCCTGGACCAACATCCATGCCCTGCTGGCGCCGGGCGGCGTCGCGCTCGCCTTCTTCCCGACGCTGTGGGCGCCGGTTTTCGCGATCAACCACATCCTGCCCGAGAAGCTCTCGCGTGCGATCGTGCACGCGCTTTATCCGGCGCGGCGTGATGGCGGCGGCGATCCGAAATTCCCGGCCTTTTACGACTGGTGCCGGGGCAGCAAGCGTCAGCTCGGGCCGATGCTGAACCGCGCCGGCTTCCGCGACGTCCATATCCAGCACTTCTGGGGGCACGGCTATTTCGACCGCATGCCCGGGCTGAAGCAGGCCGACCATGTCTTCAACGCGCTGGCGGCGAAGACCGGCTGGGATTTCGTGACGACCTACGCCTATGTCGTGGTGCGCAAGGACAGGGTCTGAGCGGCGCGCGCTCGCGATGCATCGGGATTCGGCGTCGGCAGCGCCGCCAGCCCCCAGATTAGCCCGAGCATCAGATAGAGATGGCGCCAGTGGTCTGTGTCGATCTGCACGCCTTGCAGGATCGTGATGAACAGCACTGACCAGAGCGCGATGGCGTGGTTCTGCCAGGGGGTACGCCTGAACACGAGCGCCCAGCCGACATAGCAGGTCGCCACCATCAGGGCGAGCCAGGCGCAGCCGCCGAGCCAGCCATAGGAGGCGAAGGCGTTGATGTAGACGTTGTGCGGATCCTCAGGGAAGATCCAGCGAAACCGCAGCGGCCCGAAGCCGTTGGGCTCGCCGAGTAGCAGCGGGATCGAGCGCAATTGGCTGCCGAAGCGCCCGGTGACACCCTGGTCGTAGCTCTGGTCCAGGCTGGCGCGGACCTCGAAGACGCTACGGATGTCCTCGAAGGACAATGCGATGAGCAACGCCATCACCACGAGAACGAGTGCTGCGGCGGTCAGGAAGACAATGCGCATGCGCCGTGAAGCGCTGGGTGAGGTCAGGAAGGTCAACAGCACCATCAGCACGGCCGAGGCGGCGAGATTGCCCCAGGCGCCGCGCGAGAACGACAGGAACAAGGCGAGAAGCGGCACGCTCATGACCAGGAAGCCGCGCATCAGCCCGAGCCGGCCAATCAGGACATGTTGCAGGGCGAAGATGATTGGCAGCACCAGGAAGGGGCCGAGCACGTTCGGGTCCTTGAACGTGCCCGAGGCGCGGCCATAGAGCGTGAAGACGTCGCCAAGGCCCGCAATGTCGAAATAGCCGAGAGTGCCGGCAAGTCCGGCGCACCAGGCGGCGAAGAGATAGCCGCGCCGCAGCGTCTCCAGCCGCGCGATGGTATCGTCGGTCATGATGGCGGCCAGGAAGATCGCAGTGATCATCAGATAGACCGAGACTGCGGTGAAGCGCACCGAAGTCGGCTCGTCCATCCAGGGAATGAGCGAGAACGCGCCGCCGATATTGTAGAGCAGCAGCAGGCTCAGGAAGGGCACCAGCTTCTGCGAGAAGCGGATGCCCGTCAGCGTGAAGGCGAAGACGGCCAGCAGGAAAATCACTTCGTAGGGCGAGGGCTCGATCAATGCGAAGCCGCTCGACGCAGTCAGCAGCCAGAGCGCGCCGCGCTTGATCGCGGCATAGGAAATCCGCAGGCCGCCGCTACGGCCAGCAGCAGTCCCGGCGCGATCGGCGAGCGCGCTCAATAGGCGTTCTCGTTCTTGGTCAGCAGCGAGAGCGGCGTCTTCACCAGGATGTAGAGGTCGAGCAGCACCGACCAGTTCTCGATGTAATAGAGGTCGTGCTCGACGCGGCGCTGAATCTTGTCCTCGGTGTCGGTCTCGCCGCGCCAGCCGTTGACCTGGGCCCAGCCAGTGATGCCGGGCTTGACCTTGTGGCGGGCGAAGTAGCCGTCGACGACCTGCTCATAGGCGCGGTTCGAGGCGGTGGCGTGGATCGCATGCGGGCGCGGCCCCACCAGTGAGAGATCGCCCTTCAGGATGACGTTGATGAGCTGTGGCAACTCGTCGATCGAGGTCTTGCGGATGAAGCGGCCGACGCGGGTGACGCGCGGATCGTCCTTGGTGACCTGCTTGGCGGCGGCGAAATCGCTCATCTCATGGTAGAGCGAGCGGAATTTGAGGACTTCGATCAGCTCGTTGTTGAAGCCGTAGCGCTTCTGCCTGAACAGAACCGGCCCCTTCGAATCGAGTTTGATCGCGATTGCGGTCGCGAGCATCACCGGCGAGAGCGCGATCAGGGCGAGCGTGCCGACGATCTTGTCGAAGACGAATTTGACGACGATGTCCCAGTCGGCGATCGGCCGGTCGAACACGTCGAGCACGGGCACGGCGCCGATATAGGAATAGGAGCGCGGCCGGAACCGGAGCTTCGACATATGCGCGGAGAGGCGGATGTCGATCGGCAGCACCCAGAGCTTGCGCAGCATGGTGAGCAGCCGCGCCTCGGCCGAGATCGGCAGGGTGAAGATCACCAGGTCGAGCTTGGTGCGGCGCGCGAATTCGACGAGATCGTCGATCGTGCCGAGCTTGGGATAGCCGGCAACGAGATCGGGCGAACGGTCGTCATTGCGGTCGTCGAAGACGCCGCAGACGCGCAAGCCGGTGTCCCGCTGCGCTTCCAGCGCGTGGATCAGCGCCTCGCCCGCTTCGCCGCCGCCGACGATCGCCGTGCGCCGCTCCAGCCGGCCCGAACGCGTGAGCTGGCGCACGCTCAGCGTCACGACCAGCCGCTCGCCGAGCAGCGCGGCAAGGCCGCCAGCATAGAACCCGACCAGCCAGATGCGTGAGACCTGGTCGCCGATCTTGAGGAAGAAGAAGGCCGCCAGCGCGATCATGAACAAGGTTGTCCAGCCGGTCGCGAGCCTGACCGCCATGGCGACGAAATTTCTGAGCGCGCCGACATGGTAGAGCTGCAGCGCCTGAAAGGAGGCGAGCGCCCCGATCGCCAGCGCCGGAATCGTGATCTGGTAGGGCAGGGCGTTGTCGATATTGCCCGCCACATAGAGCCAGTAGACCAGCCCGCCCACGCCGAAGACGGCCAGCACGTCGAAGAGCCGGACGAAGCCCTCGATCATCACGGGCGAGAGCGTCGGCTTGACCGGCATCGCGGCGATGCGCTCGGCCAGCGGGTGGAAGGCGCGCGTCGCGCCGCTCTTGGAGGGGCCGAACATCTCGGAGGTCGCAGCCGTGGCCGCGTCGACCTTGATCAGATCGCGAACATCAAAAGCGCCCATGACAAGCCATCCCGGTCCGGCCGGCAAGCCGAGGCTTCCGGTCTTCTTACCTTGCGTCTAGCGGAAAATGTTCACGGAAGGCTTAATCGGACCCGTGGTTCTTGCGGAGGATTCGCAAGGAATTTGGCTGGAAACGCCGCGTCGGCAAGCTCCGTTCCGGCGGTTTTGAGCCCCACAAAAACGCGAAATCGAAAAGGGCGATTTTCGCTTGGCCCGTCAAGGTATTAATCCGGGACTTGGGCTGCTGTTTTCTATGGTTTTTGTCCTTGAAAAGTTATTTTAAGTTGACAAAAAGCAACGTTGCGGGCATATCTGACCGCGATGAGTGTCTGAGAAGCACATTTCTGAGCGGATTATGAGAACGGCTTTCGGCCGTTGTCGCGATGCCGCTGTGCTGCTTTCGCGGTGTTCCCGCTGAAGGCTTTCAATCCGGATACCGTCTTTCAAAACTCGAACTTTTGCCTAGCTGCCTTGCGTCGCCCCCGCGACGTCCAGCGCCGGCTTCGCCCGTGTGCAACATGTCTTTTCATTGGTTGGTTCTGCTCGCGGCCATCGCCGTCGAGATCGTCGCGACGGCCGCGTTGAAGTCGGTCGTCTCGGCGCCGTTCATGGTCACCCTCCTGCCGCTCATCCTGATCGGCCTGTCCTTCACTCTGCTGAGCGTGGCGCTGCGCGTCATTCCGCTGGCCGTCGCCTATGCGGTCTGGGAGGGGCTCGGCATCGTCGGCATCGCCGCCGCCGGGCATCTGCTCTTCGGCGAGCACCTCACGCCGACGCGGATCGTGGCGCTCTGCGCCATCATCACTGGCATCGTGCTGCTCGAGCGTGGCGTCGGCGGCGAGGCGGAGGAGTTTGAGGGGAGGCTGGCATGACCGCCCCTCTTCTGCCGCAAGGCCTCGCGATCGCCTGGCTGGCGCTGGCGGTCCTGCTCGAAGTCTCCGGCACCTATCTGCTCAAGCTCTCCGACGGCATGAAGCGCTGGCTCGCCGGCGGCGTCGGCATCCTGCTGGTGGTCGGCGCCTTCGCGGCCCTGGCTCAGGCGATCAAGGGCATGGACCTGTCCGTCGCCTATGCCGTCTGGGGTGGGGCCGGGTTGGTGATCACCGCGATCGTCGGCATGCTCGCCTTCGGCCAGCGCATCCGCCCCTCCGGTTGGGCCGGGATCGCGCTCGTCATTGCCGGCGTCGTGGCGCTCAAGCTGCTGTGACGCGGGCGGCCATCGCGTCGCGATAGGCGGCGATAACGCCGTCGACCATGGCGTCGAGAGAGAAATTTTCGCGCACATGCCCGGCGAGATCCGCAGCTTGCGCCTGTCGCTCGGTATCGGGGGTGGTGAGTATCGCCTTGATCGCATCGGCGAGGACGACTGGATCGTTGGCGGGGATCAAGCGGTGCCTGTGGCGTGGGCCGTAGATTTCGTTGATGCCGCCGACATCGGTCGAGATCAAGGGCTGGGCCGCGGCTGCCGCCTCCAGGATGACATAGGGCAGCGATTCCGCCCGCGACGGGATCACCATTACACGGGCTTTTGAGAGCGCCCTACGGATCGGTCCCGGCGGCTCGAAGACGCATTGCTCTGCGATGCCGCGATCGATCGTCATCTTGCGCAGCTCGGCCTCGTCCGGCCCCGAGCCGACGATCAGGATGCGCGGCGTCAGCGCGTGCTGGCTCTTCAGCAAAGCAAGCGCGTCGATCAGCGTGTCGACGCCTTTGGCCGAGCGCAATTCACCGAGATAGAGGAGGTCGAACGCCGCCTGGGAATGGTCGATCGGCTCGAACTCGGCCTCGGAGATGCCGTTCAGCACGATGCGGTGGTCGGTTCGCGGCATGTGCCCGACATAGGCTTCGAAGCGCCCGGCGATGAAGCGGCTCTCGAACAGGAACATATCGGTCGCGCCTTCGAGCAATCGCTCGACGGCCATATAGATCTTATGCTCGGTCCCGCCGGGCTTGTAGTTGAAGCTGCCGCCATGGGGCGTATAGGCCGTGGCATAGTTCCGGCCCGGGCTGAATAGGGCGGGAATGCGCCCATACACGCCGCCCTTCGAACCGTGGCAATGGACGATGTCGGGCCTCAGCGCCTTGCGGATCGAGATCTCGCTCATCTGCGCCTTCGCGTCGGCCAAGCTCGGATAGCGCGACATCGGCACGCGGGTCACGCCGAGCGAAAGCTGGGGCGAGAGCTCGCGGAAGACCTCGTCGGCGCGGGCGCCGCCCGTGGTGGCGTCGCAGAAGATGCCGACATGGTGCCCGCGCTCGACCTGGCCGCGCGCGAGATCGAGCACATGCCGAAACAGGCCGCCGAGCGGCGCGCGGAAGACGTGGAGAATACGCAGCGGCTGCGCCTGCGGGCTGTCCGTCATCGGAAGCGCTCCGGACGGATCAGAACCAGCGTTCCTTGATGACGATCGTATCGCCCGGCTGGACGGAATAGGTGATCGGCACCGTCGCGGTGATCAACTGGCCGTCGACCTGCCGCGTCACCTCGGCCGAGGTGCGTTGCCCGCGCGGCGTGAAGCCGCCGGCGATTGCGACCGCCGTCTGCACCGTCATGCCGTTGACGTAAGGAAACTGGCCGGAATTGGAGACTTCGCCCAGAACGAAGAACGGGCGGTAGGTGTCGACCTCGACCGAAACCTTGGGCTCGCGCAGATAGCCGCGCCGCAGCCGGCCCTCGATCGCCTTTTCGAGCTGCTGGGTGGTGTGCCCTTGCGCCTCGATCGTATCGATCAATGGCATCGAGATGCGGCCAGCGCCGTCGACCGCGTAGATGTTCGAGAGATTATCCTGCCCAAAGACGATGATGCGGAGGCGGTCGCCACTGGCGAGCCGATAAGGGCCGCTCGGCTGGGCGACGGCGTAATCGGCGTCGACATAGCGTGGTGTGCAAGCGGTCGCGGTCATGGCGACGGCCAGAACGAGAGGGACGAGATGGCGACTCATCGCGAGCGATACCCATGCGGAAACTGAGGTCAGGATTAGGCTGATATGGTTAAGAAAATCTGATGATGAACAAGGTCTGTCTGCCAGTTGCCGGCTTTAACTCGGCACTAACCTTACTGAGCTTTGATGGTGATCGCGTTCTCTCCAGAGCGCCGCGAAGTGTCCGTGAAGGGAAGCGTCATGACCGCTCAGACCGAGAGCCAAGCGCGAGCCGAAAGCCAGGCACGAACCGAAAACTATGGGCGTGATGCCGGCGAGGCGCGCGGCGACATGCTCGATCTGCCGGCGCTGTGGGCGGCGATCAAGCATCGCAAGCTCTGGATCATCGCCCCGACGGTGGCGGCGCTCGGCCTGTCCTTCGTCGCGGTCAACCTCGTCCCTGCCCGCTACACCGGCGAGGCACGCATCCTTCTGGAGAACCGCGACAGCTTCTATACGCGGCCGGGGCAGAGCACCGGCGAGAGCTCGGGCCAGCAATTCGACAGCGAAGGCGTGCAGAGCCAGGTCCAGGTCATCATGTCGCGTGACCTGGCGCGCGAGGCGATCAAGCGCATCGGCCTTGTCGGCAATTCCGAGTTCGATGCGGGCGCAGGCGCGCTGAGCGCGCTGAAGAAGATCGGCGTGATGATCGGAATCGGCGGCCATCCGGCCGATCGGTCGCCGGAAGAGCGCGTCCTCGAGAAATATTATGACCGCTTGCTGGTCTATCCCGTCGGTCGCTCGCGCATCGTCTCGGTCGAGTTCACTTCGCGCGATCCCGAGCTCGCGGCCAAGGGGGCCAATACGATCGCCAGCACCTATCTGGAGACGCAGGAGGCGGCGAAGCAGGACACGGCGCGCAGCGCCTCCTCCTGGCTCTCGACCACGATCGAGCCCTTGCGCAAACGCCTTGCCGAGGCCGAGGCCAAGGTCGAGGAATACCGCTCCCGCAATGGCCTGCTGGTTGGCGCCAACAACACCACGATCACCTCCCAGCAGCTCACCGACCTCTCGGCTCAGCTTTCTGCCGCCCGCAGCCAGCAGGCCGAGGCGCAAGCCAAGGCCGGCCTGATCCGCGACGCGATCAAGCAGGGGCGTACCTTCGAAATTCCCGATGTCGCAAATAACGAACTGGTGCGCCGCCTGATCGAGCAGCGCGTCAACCTGCGCGCCCAGATCGCGCTCGAATCGCGCAACCTTCTCTCCGAGCATCCGCGGATCAAGGAATTGAACGCCCAGCTTGCCGATCTCGAGGGTCAGCTCCGTGCTGCCTCCGAGCGTGCCGTACGCACCCTTGAGAACGAGGCCAAGATCGCCGGCCAGCGTGTCGAGAGCTTCACCGCCGCCCTCGATGGCCAGAAGAAGAACGTTTCCAGCGCCAATGACAGCGAGGTGCAGCTGCGCGCCCTGGAGCGCGAGGCCCGCACGCTGCGCGACCAGCTCGAGCAGTATATGCAGCGCTACCGCGAGGCGATGGCGCGCGACACCCAGAACGCTGCACCGGCCGATGCCCGCATCATCTCGCGCGCCGTGGAGCCGACCGAGCCGTCCTTCCCCAAGAAGATCCCGACCATGGTTGTGGCGACGCTGGCGACCTTCATGATCGCGCTGGCCGCGGTCGCCTCGCGCGAATTGCTCAGCGGGCAGGCCGGTGCGCCGTCCGGCAAGCCGCAGCGCGCTCCGGGTTGGGTCGGCGGCGGCACGACCGCTCGCACCGATCCGCGTCGCGAGCGCGTCGCGGGGCTGCTCACCCATGGCGGCCGGCTCGGCCAGATCACGCTCGACCTCGAGCGGCCGGAAGAGACGCTGGCCGATCTCGCCGAGCGGATCGACGAGCCGCCGCGCGGCATGGCCCCGATGGTCGTGGTGCTGGATGGCGGCGGTGACGGCGCGACGACGGCCCGCGACCTGGCCGAACTGTTGTCCCAGCGCTGCCGCTGCATCATCGTCGATCTCGTCGTCGACGAGGATCTCAGCCAGCCCGGCTTCTCGGAGCTGCTCGCCGGCGAGGCGCTGTTCTCCGATATCATCACGCGCGCCGAGGGCTCGCGGCTGCATCGCATCGGGCCCGGCCATGCCGGCCGCGACGCGGTGCTGGCGGCACCTCACCTTGTCGAGGTCGCGCTGGATGCGCTCTGCGAGACCTATGACTGGGTGCTGGTGGCGGCAGCCTCAAGCGATGACAGCGCCGTTCTGGCGCCGATCGCCGGGCGCGCCCAGGGCGGGCTGGTCATGGCCGGCCAGGTCGGCAACGGCCACGCGGTCGAGGCGGCCTATCGCCTCTCGGATCTGACGAAGGCGCCGGTTGCGCTCGTGCTCGACGCGCCGCCCGTCAACTTCGCCGGGGCGATGGCGATGATGCGCCAGCATGACGAGGAACCGGCCTGAGGCCTATTCCTCGCTGGCGCTGCGGCCCCGGTTCAGCCAGCCCGAGGCGCGCTGCGCCAGTTTCAGCAGCATCGGCGAGCTTTTGACCCGGCGCTTGAGCGCGCGCTTGGCCCGGGCCACGCTGGCGAAGGCGCGTCCCTTCATTGTGAGCGGCAGGAAGGTGTCGACCAGTTCGTCGCGATCGTCGCAGATCGTCGTCTTGTAGCGCGCTTCGCCGACGCCGAGATCGAAGACGCTGATGCCGGCATGGCCTTTCAGCTTGATCAGATCGACCAGCAGGATCTCGCCGGGGCTGGTCTTGGCGATCTCGCTGTCCATGTCGAAGGAGGTCGCCATCCCGGAGAAGCGCTGGCCCTGTACCGCGCCGACATAGGTCGCGACCGAATGGCCCTCGACATCGAGCGAATAGAGTTCGAGCGCAGGCGCGACCGCGCCGCCCGTCGCGGCGGCGCGCTGCAGGAAGGAGCGCATCGCCGGATCGGCGAAAGGATCGGGCACGCCCATGGCCCTGAAGCGCGCGGCCTTCTGGATCAGGAAGGCGTCGATCACGCTGGCGATCTCGCCCTGGCTCTCCGCCTTGACCAGTCGCGACGCGCCGAAGCTGGCGAAGCGGTTGCGCTTGTTCTTGAGCTTCTTATGCGCGTGGCTGCTCATGGCGCGCCGCAGCGCACCGTCGGAATCGCCTGGCGTGAGCGCGAGCTTATAGGCGCCGCTCGGGCTCGGCCCGGCTGCGAGCCGGGCCGTCGGGTTCGCCACGCCCTGCCACAGCGTCGGCTGGTTGACGAAGACGAAAGCGTCGAGCCCGCCGATCGCCGCCCCGATCTCGTCGAGCATCCGGCGCGTCGTTTCGGCATCGAGGGCTGCGGCAAAATCGGGCGCGTAGAGGCCCATATGATAATTGGCGTGCTTGCCGCCGATGAATTCGGCGAAGCGGATGCCGTTGCGGCGCATGATGACCAGCGGCAGGATCGCGATCGGCTGGGCCAGCGCGTCGCGCAGCACGGCATAGCGGAAATCCATGCCATGGGCCGCTCCGACCGTCTCGGTGAAGGGCTGCACCCAGCCATAGGCCTGATAGGGCGTCACCAGCGCATGCGCCTCCAGCGCGCGCCAATCGGCTTCGATCGCGGCGATATCGGAGGAGACCGCGAGCGAGCGCCAGGGCCGGGCGCCAAGCGCGCTGTGGTTCTCCGTGAGAGACAGGGCCGAAGGGCGTTCGGCGAGTGCGGACATGCTCAAGCGGCCTCTGCGGGCAAATGATGCGCCCTTTTAACCCGCTATTGTGAACAGTCCGGTCAAGCTCGCGTGAGCTGGCCGCGAGATCGGTGAACAGCGTTACCGAGCGGTTGCTAGAGCAGGATGCGAAAAAGTGGGAAGCGGTTTTTCGCAATCGATCCGGCTCTAACTCTTTGATGAGAGACGGATTCAGATTTCACACGGGATCACTTTGTGATCCCGTGTGAAATCATCCGGCTCTAGAGCATTTTCGAGCAAAGTGGACACCGGTTCGCGTGAAGACGATGCGATGAGACAAGGAAGTAGAGCATTCCCGCGATTCGGAGGAACGCGAGAATGCTCGAGGGATAAGCGATGAACCTGCGCCACAAAGCCTTCTCGGCCGTGTTCAAGGCGATCGCGCTGACGCGCGCGGATCGCTGGGGCAGGGGCTTTGCGCAAGGCGCGGGCGTGATCCTGACTTTGCACCATGTCCGGCCGGCTTCTCCCGCGGGATTCCAGCCCAACCGCCTGCTGGAGATCACGCCGGAGTTTCTCGACCTGACCCTGACGCTGATCAGGGGCGAGGGTTATGACGTCGTCTCGCTCGATGAGGCTGTGGCGCGCCTGACCAGCAACAGGCAGAGCCGTTTCTTCGTCGCGCTGACCTTCGACGACGGCTATCGCGACAATCTCGACCATGCCTGGCCGGTGCTGGCGAAGCATGAGGCGCCCTGGACGCTGTTCGTGACGCCCGGCTTCGCCGACCGCAGCGCACGGCTCTGGTGGCTGGAGCTGGAGGAGGCGATCCGCGTCCTGCCGTGCATCGCGGTGGAGCTGCCCGATGGCGGCTTTGCCGCTCGCACCGAAACCGACACTGAGAAGCTGCACGCCTTCACCGCGCTCTACTGGCGTCTGCGCAAACAGCCGGAAGCGATTCTGCTCTCTGCGATTTCCGCCCTGGCGCAACAGGCGGGCGTCGATGCCGCTGCGCTCACTGAGCGCGATTGCCTGCCCTGGGAGACGCTGCGCGCTGTCTCGGGCGCGCCCGGCGTGACGATCGGTGCCCATACGCTCAGTCACCCGATGCTGGCGAAACACGAGGCCGAGGTCGCCCGCAGCGAGATCGTCGAGAGCAAGGCGCGGCTCGAGGCGGAGCTCGGCATCCCCATCCGCCATTTCGCCTACCCGGTCGGCGATCCCGGTTCGGCGGGACCCCGCGAATTCAAGATGGCGGGGAAGGCGGGGTTCGCGAGCGCCGTGACGACGCGGCCGGGCCATCTCTTCGACGCGCATGCGCACCATCTCCACGCCTTGCCGCGCGTTTCGCTCAACGGTTTGCACCAGAGCGAGGAGGCGGTGCGGGCGCTGCTCTCCGGCCTGCCGCTTCTGCTGTGGAACCGGGGACGGCGGGTGAATGTGGGGTAGCTTGGCGGGGATGATGCTGTGAGTGGTTATTTTTTGGGACTCGTGATCATACCGGCTGTGTTGTTCGCTGGTGGATGGCTCTTATTCTATACGAGTGAGACGACGTATCAGGTCGTTCTCGCTAAGATATTTGGGCTTTTACTGGTCGCCCCATTCCTGTTCATCGCGTCCATGTCAGCAAACATGCCTCATGTTCACGACGATCCCGCGATAGCGCCGACTTACGGCATGTTTATATTGGCCGGAATTATATTTAAATTTAATAGAAAGATCGGGATTTATTTTACAGGGATCCCGTATGCGGTGATGCTGTATTTTTACTTAAGTAGATAGAGGCGTTCCAGCTCGCGCCGAAAATCTCGATCGGCTCTTGCCGCGCGTTTCGCTCAACGGTTTGCCTCAGATCTGTGAGGCGGTGCGAGGGCTACTCTCGGGTCAGCCGTTTCTGCTGTGGAACCGGGGGCGGCGGGTGAATGTGGGGTAGTGTGCCTCTGCTCGAAAACCAGCAGGCGCGGGAGCCCTCTCCTGTAAGGAGAGGGTTGGGTGAGGTGTAGGCCGTTTGACGCTTTGGCCGTGGCCTCACCGCTGCTTCGCTGTGAGGGCGTTACGCAACTGGTCCAGGGGCCGACACCTCACCCCTGCCCCTCTCCTTACAGGAGAGGGGTTCCCCGCGCCCTTTCCCTCAGTCTCGGGTGCTGCCCTCGGATCCGAGAATGACGACCGCCCTTCACCTCTCGTCCTTACGCTCCATCCAGCGGATCAGCGGCAGAAGCGGCAGGACCCAGGCGAGGCCGAGCGCGATATAGGCGATCGTCTGCACCAGCTTCGGCGCCTCGGTGATGCGGCCCTGCGCCAGCGCCATGGCGACGAGTGCGTAGACGCAGACGAAGACGAGGATCGCGACGGTGCCGATCAGCTTTCGGTGGCTCTGGGTCATGCTTCGTCTCCGGCCGCGCACACCGTCGGCTGCGGCAATGCGGGCGTTGTCGGGTCTATCTTGCGGGTCTATCTGTCACCCGCGCGCCTGATTGTGAAGCGCGGCATTGACGAGCGAAGGCGCAACTTCCGTGACGATCGCCCTGGACCAGCCTGTTTCCGAGACCCGCAGCGATACAAGCTTTGCTGGCATCCGCCGTTGGCTCTGGATCGTCGCCGCGCTCGTCTTTGTCATGGTCATCGTCGGCGGCGCGACGCGGTTGACGGGCTCGGGCCTCTCGATCACCGAATGGAAGCCGATCACCGGCGCATTGCCGCCGCTCTCGCAGGCCGCCTGGGCGGCCGAGTTCGAGAAATATCGCGCGAGCCCCCAATACCAGCTCCTCAATGCCGGCATGGCGATCGGTGAGTTCAAGTTCATCTATTGGTGGGAATGGGGCCACCGCCAGCTTGGCCGCTTCATCGGACTGGTCTATCTCGCCGGTTTCCTGGTCGTGGCGCTGCGCCGCCTGCTGCCCTGGCGGCGGACGTTCACCCTCTTCGGCATGGGCCTGCTGCTGGGCCTGCAAGGGGCAATCGGCTGGATCATGGTGGCTTCGGGGTTGGAGCCCGGCATGGTCGCCGTCGCGCCGGTGAAACTGACGCTGCATCTCACCTTCGCCGGGTTGTTCTTCGCCTCGGTCATCGCTTTTGCGACCTCATTGACACCGCTGCGGCGCGTCGAGCCGGCGCGGGCGCGCGCTGTGGCCTGGCTGCTCCTGGCGCTGCTCTTCCTGCAGATCGCGCTCGGCGGGCTTGTGGCTGGGGCGCGGGCGGGCTTCACCCTCAACACCTGGCCGTTGATGGACGGCGCGCTCGTGCCGCCGGCCTCGATGCTGTTCGCGCAGAACCCGTTCTGGGAGAATTTCGTCGACAATGTCGCCCTGGTGCAGTTCAACCACCGCCTCGGCGCCTATCTCCTGCTCGCGGTCGCGCTCTGGCACATGCTCTGGCTGCGCCGCGTCATGCCGGGCTCGGGCGCGGCCAAGCGCGCCACCGCAATCACGGGCCTCGTCCTGGCGCAATCGGCGCTCGGCATCGTGACCTTGCTGCTCGTCGTGCCGCTCTGGGCGGGGCTGGCGCATCAGGCGCTCGGCTTCACTGTGCTCGCCATGGGCGTGGTGCATCTGACGCGGACGGAGGGGGCTGCGCGCGCCGTGTCGTCATTGCGAGCGTAGCGAAGCAATCCAGGAGCGGCAGCGCTCGACGCCCTCCTGGATTGCTTCGTCGCTATGCTCCTCGCAATGACGGTTAGGCCAGCGCCTGATCGAGATCGTCGATCAGATCGGCGACATCCTCCAGCCCGATCGAGAGCCGCACCACCTCCGGTCCGGCGCCGGACGCCGTCTTCTGCGCGTCGGTGAGCTGGCGGTGGGTGGTCGAGGCCGGGTGGATCACCAGCGAGCGGGTGTCGCCGATATTGGCGAGATGCGAGAACAGCTTGAGGTCCGTGACCAGCTTGACGCCGGCCTCGTAGCCGCCCTTGAGGCCGATGGTCATGACCGCGCCGCCGCCCTTGGGCGAGTAGCGCTGGGCGAGCTCGTAATATTTATTGCCGGGCAGGCTGGCATAGCTGACCCATTCCACTGCCGGATGGCTCGACAGGTGTTTGGCGACCGCCAGCGCGTTCTCGCAATGGCGCTGCATGCGCAGCGGCAGGGTCTCGATGCCGGTCAGGATCAGGAAGGCGTTGAAGGGCGAGAGCGCCGGACCCATGTCGCGCAGGCCGAGCACACGGGTTGCGATGGCGAAGGCGAAATTACCGAAGGTCTCGCCCAGCACCATGCCGTTATACTCCGGCCGGGGCTTGGACAGCATCGGGTATCGGTCGTCGCCGACCCAGTTGAACGAGCCGCCATCGACGATGATGCCGCCGACGGAATTACCGTGCCCGCCGAGGAACTTGGTGGCGGAGTGCACGACGATGTCGGCGCCATGCTCGAAGGGGCGGATCAGATAGGGGCTCGCCATCGTGTTGTCGACGATCAGCGGGATGTTGTGCTTTTTGGCGATGGCCGCGATGCCGGCGATGTCGACCACGACGCCGCCGGGATTGGCGATCGATTCGATGAAGATCGCCTTGGTCTTGGGCGTCACCGCCGCGGCAAAGCTCTCAAGATCGTCGGAATCGGCCCAGATCACGCCCCAGCCGAAGTTCTTGTAGGAGTGGTTGAACTGGTTGATCGAGCCGCCATAGAGCTTCTTGGCGGCGACGAACTCGTCGCCGGGCTGCAGCAGCGCGTGGAAGGTCAGGAACTCGGCGGCATGGCCCGAGGCGACGGCGAGTGCCGCCGTGCCGCCTTCGAGCGCAGCCACGCGCTCCTCCAGCACTGCATTGGTCGGGTTGCCGATGCGGCTGTAGATATTGCCGAAGGCCTGCAGACCGAAGAGCGAGGCGGCGTGGTCGACATCGTCGAAGACGAAGCTGGTGGTCTGGTAGATTGGCGTGGCGCGCGCGCCGGTGGCTGCGTCAGGGGCCGCGCCCGCATGGATGGCAAGCGTGTGGAAACCCGGTGCGCGGTCGGTCATGGCGTGCTCCCTGAAAACTTCTGAATTCGAGACGATGCGTTCGTTTTAAAGAACGGTCGCGATGGCGTCAATTCAGGGGCCAGGTGCTCAGGGGCGGGCTGCGAGCTGCGGCCCGATATGCTCGGGCCGGATGCCGAGGCCGACGATGCGCGCCGGGATGCGGCGCAACATCGGGAACCAACCGAACAGCTTGACGAGGAAGGGCGGCCCGAGCGGCGCATCGCTGTCGGCGCGCGCCAGGAGCGGCGAGATGATGCGGTTTTGCGCCAGGACCTGGATGCGTTGCGTCGCCCTGGTCGGGAACTCCCGGCGCTCCTGCACGGCTGCGAGATCGGCATCGGTGAGCCGCTTCTCGCGCAAGGGCGCGGCGAGGCGATTGGCCGCCGCAACCGCGTCCTGCACCGCGAGATTGACCCCAACGCCGCCGATCGGCGACATCGCATGCGCTGCGTCGCCGATGCAGATGAGGCCGGGGCGCCACCATCTCTCGAGCCGGTCGACGGCGACCGTCAGCAGCTTGACGTCGTTCCAGTTCGTGATCGTCTCGATCCGGTCGGCGAACCAGGGCGCCAGCGCCACGATTGTCTCGCGGAAGGCCGGCAGCCCTGCTGCGCGCAGATCCTCGAGCTTGCCCTTGGGAATGACGAAGGCGCATTGCCAGTAATCGCCCCGGTCCAGCGTGACGAGCAGGCGGCCATTGGCGACCTGGCCGCCGGTCTGGCCGGGGTCGCTTGCCTCGCGCGGCAGCCTGAACCAGAGGACGTCCATCGGTGCGCCGATGTCGAGGCTTTTCAGGCCGGACGCCGCCCGGATATCGGAATGGCGCCCATCGGCCGCAACGACGAGATCGGCGCGGATGCTGAGCGGGCCGCCATCGGCCGTGCCGGTGAGGCCGGTGATCCGGCCGTCCTCCTCGATCAACCCCTCGGCCTTCGCAGTCATCAGCAAGGTGAAGCGCGCCTGCTCGCGGCCCCTGTCGGCCAGGAAGTCGAGGAAATCCCATTGCGGCATCATCGCGACATAAGGAGCCACGACCGGCAGATGCGTGAAATCGACGAACTGAATGGTCTCGTCGCCGAAGCGGATGGCGAGCTCGCGGGTCTTGGTGTGCGGCAGCTTGAGGAAATCCTCGAGCAGGCCGAGCTCGTGCATCACTTGCAGCGTCGAGGGGTGGATGGTGTCGCCGCGGAAATCGCGCAGGAAATCGGCATGCTTTTCCAGCACGACGACATCGACGCCGGCACGCGCCAGCAGGAAGCCGAGCATCATCCCGGCCGGGCCGCCGCCGGCGATGCAGCAGGTGGTGGAGAGCTCGCGCATCGCATCGCCTCCGCGGTCCAACCTTCGGCACTTAAACGCAAGGTCATCCCGGGCGAAGCGAAGCGCAGACCCGGGATCCATTCCTGAGCCTCAGCCAATGAATGCTCCGGAATGGATCCCGGATCGGCGCGGCTTTCAGCCGCTTGTCCGGGATGACCCGGTGGTTACAAGCAAAATCACCATGGCCTCACGTCCCCGGCCGATGGATCGTCAGCTTCTGAAAACCCTTGCCGGCGAGCACCGGCTTCTTCGAGGAGAGTATCCGCGAATTGACGCCCTGCCAGCCGATCTCGCCGGAGAGCCGGCCATATTCGATCTTGGGGCAGCGATTCATGATCACGGTGACGCCCTTTGCCTCGGCCCGCGCGGCGGCCTCGTCATTGCGCACCGAAAGCTGCATCCAGATCACCTTGGGCAGAGGATCGAGCGTCAGAGCCTCGTCGGTGATCGGTCCGGCTGCTTCCGAATTGCGGAAGATCTCGACCATGTCGATCGCTCCGGGGACGTCCTTGAGTGAGCCATAGACGGTCTTGCCCAGCAGCGTCTGTCCAGCGAGCCCCGGATTGACGGGGATCACGTCATAGCCGCGATCGAGCAGGTATTTCGTCACGATCCAGCTCGGACGCGCCTCATTGCTGGAGGCTCCCACCAGCGCGATGCGCTTCACGCTCTTGAGGATGTCGCGGATCAGGCTGTCGGGGTAGGCGTCGTGAGGCATGAAGCTGATCCGGCAAGAGGGCGAGGTGGTTCTACACCTGCGCTGGCGGAGCGTCGATCTCGAAGCACGAGCGGCGCTCCCAGCGGTAAACCTGCTGGAAACGACAGATTCGGCTGCGGAACCTTGCCGCAGCGGCTGGAGCCGCAAGCGGGTCGTGCTAAATCCTCAAACTCGAACCGCCGTTTCGGAACTCCATGCGCGTCCTGCTCGTCCTGATCGCCTTCGGCATGATTGCCGTGCCCGCTCTGCTTGCGCTGTCGCGCGAGGATGCATCGCGCGGCCGGCGCATCGGCAGCGCGCTGGTGATCTTTCTGGCGCCGGCCATCGCGCTCGGGATGATCCATGGCGTGCCGGAGCTCAATGGCCGAGCGCTGGACTATCCGATCGCCTGGACGACGCTGCGGCTGGTGCTTTCCGCGCTCGCGCTGATCCTGCCCTGGTGCCTCTATGTCTGGCTTGCCGGCCCGCGCCGCTGAGCCCTTTCGAGATCGCTGACATGACCGAACCCGCCGACACCCCGACGATCGACCACGCCTTCACCGGCGACAGGCGCGGGGCCGCGCATGACCCGACCTATGCCGGCGCGCTCTCCTTCATGCGCCGCCGCTACAGCAAGGATGTCACCGGCTGCGACCTGGTGATCTGGGGCGTGCCCTTCGACCTTGCCGTCTCGAACCGGCCGGGCACGCGCTTCGGCCCGCAAGCCCTGCGCCGCGTCAGCGCGATCTTCGACGGCGACGCGCAATATCCCTCGCGTATCGACCCGTTCGAGCATCTCTCGGCTGTCGATTACGGCGATTGCCTGCTGCCGCGCAGCGATCTCCAGGGCTGCGCCAAGGCGATCGAGGAGGGGGCGGCGAAGATCATCGCCAGCGGCGCCCATCTCGTCACGCTCGGCGGCGACCATTTCATCACCTTGCCGCTGCTGCGCGCCCATGTCGCCCGCCATGGCAAGCTCGCTCTGGTGCAGTTCGATGCGCATCAAGACACCTGGGATGACGGCGTCGGCGCGATCAGCCACGGCACCTTCGTGCTTGAGGCGGTGCGCGAGGGGCTGATCGATGTCGAGCGCTCGATCCAGATCGGCATCCGCACGGTCGCGCCGCGCGATTGCAGCATCGCGGTCATCGACGGTTACGAGGCGCAGACGCTGGGCGTGGACGGCGTGGTCGCGCGCATCAGGCAGCGGGTGGGGCAGGGCCCGGCCTATCTCACCTTCGACATTGACGGGCTCGACCCCGCCTTCGCGCCGGGCACCGGCACGCCGGTGGCGGGCGGGCTTTCCGCGGCGCAGGGGCTGGGCATGGTCTGGGGCATCCGCGATCTCGATTTCCGCGGCATGGACGTGGTCGAGGTCTCGCCGCCCTATGACCATGCCGATGCGACCGCAATCGCCGGCGCGGCCGTGGCGCAGCATTACATCCAGGCGCTGGCGCTGAAGAAGATGGGATGATGCGGTTGAATCGGTTTGGCAGCACTGCGGCGCAACCGATTCAAATCATTGAGATAGGCCCTCTCGTCATGCTCGGCCTTGTGCCGAGCATCCACGTCTTGAACACGACGCTTGCCGGACGAAGACGTGGATGGTCGGGACAAGCCCGACCATGGCGGTGGAGCGTTGGCCTGCGTCGAGATTGACAGCGCAGCCTCCCTCCATCATATCCCTCTCCATGATCACGAACCCGATCCGACGTCGCCCGACCATGGCCGCCCCTGCGCGACCGCGATGACGCTCGGCTGTTAGTCCGATTGTCCGCGACCGCGCCATGAGCGCGGTTTTTTTATGTCTGAAGCCGACGAAACAACCTGCTTTCGCACCCATCGGGGGTCCAGATGAGCCAGAACCTGAAATCCATCTTCATCGACGGCGAGGCCGGCACCACGGGGCTCGGCATCCGCGACAGGCTCGCGGCCGTGCCCGAGGTCGTGGTCAAGAGCATCGCTGCCGACAAGCGCAAGGATCCCGCCGCGCGCAAGGAGATGATGGCGGGCGTCGATCTCGTCGTGCTCTGCCTGCCCGATGATGCGGCCAGGGAATCGGTCGCGCTCGCCGACGAGCTGGGTGGGGATGCGCCCAAGATCGTCGATGCGGCGACGGCCCATCGCGTTGCGCCGGACTGGGTCTATGGCTTCGCCGAGATGGCGCCCGGCCATGCCGAGAAGATCGCCAACGCCAATCGCGTCTCCAATCCCGGCTGCTATCCGACCGGCGCGATCGCGCTGCTGCGGCCGCTGGTCGATGCCGGCCTGTTGGCGCAGGACCACCCCGTCACCGTCAATGCGGTGTCGGGCTATTCCGGCGGTGGCAAGAGCATGATCGAAGCCTATGAGGCCGGCGCTGCTCCGGCCTTCGAGCTCTACGGGCTTGGGCTCCATCACAAGCACCTGCCGGAATTGCAGCTCTATTCGCGCCTGACGCGGCGGCCGATCTTCGTGCCCTCGGTCGGGAATTTCCGGCAGGGCATGCTGGTCTCGATTCCGCTGCATCTCGACATGCTGCCGGGCAAGCCGACGACCGCCGCGCTCGAGGCTGCTCTGGCGGCGCACTATGCCGGCTCGACCTATGTCAGCGTCGTGCCGAGCGCCCAGGCCGGTGGCAAGCTGGAGCCGGAATCGCTCAACGACACCAACCGGCTGGAACTGCGCGTCTTCGGCGATGACGCGCTGGGGCAGGCGGTTCTGGTCGCCAAACTCGACAACCTCGGCAAGGGCGCGTCGGGTGCGGCGGTGCAGAACATCCGGCTGATGCTGGGGCTCGCTGAGGGCTGATATCGAGCCTTCACGGAAACGTGAAGAGAGGCCTGTCCTAACACAAGGCCGTTTCCGCGGGCGCGTCGTACCATAATGGCAGATGCGCGCCGCGAAGGCGCGGCGAAAGGAAGAGTTCTTGCCGACGGCCGTGTCCCCGGAAAACCAATTGATCGACCGCATCTATGAGGCGGCCATCGTCTCGGAGGGATGGCCGGAGGTCTTGCGGGCGACGGCCGAGGTTGCCGGCTGCCGTGAGGCGCTGTTCGGCACGATACTGGATGGAGAGGCGCGCCTGACGGCGTCGAGCGCGGCCTTCGAGAATACCTATAACGACATCATGCTGCGCCTGCCCGTGCCGGTGAACCAGCGCAGTTTGCGGCTTCTTGCCTGCCGGCATGCGGGCTTCATCACCGATACGGATGTGTTCACGGCTGACGAGATCGCCACCGAGCCGCTCTATCAGGAGATGCTGATCCCGTCAGGCTATGGCTCGGCCGCGGCGACGGCGATTACCTGCCCCTCGGGCGATGTGATCGTCGTCCATTGCGAGCGCGGTTTCGACGAAGGCACGGTGGAGCCCGAGGCGGTCGCCTCGCTCAACCGCTTGCGGCCGCATTTCGCCCGCGCCGGCCTGCTCGCGCGGCGTCTCGGCCTGGAGCGGGCGAGGGCTGCCGCCCAGGCGCTCGAAATGATGGGTTTGCCTGGCGCCGTGCTGGGGCCGGGCGGGCGCATTCTCAGCAGCAACAGCCTGCTGAGCGCGCTGATGCCGGCGGTCTTTCGCGACCGGCCGGCGCGGCTCGGGATCGTCGACGCCGCCGCCGACCGCATGCTGGAGACGGCCATGGCGGCGCTCGCCTATCAGGCTCATGACGCGGCGGTGCGGTCGATCGCGATCCCGGCAGGGCAGGGGCACCCGCCCATTGTCGTGCATCTCTCGCCCGTGACAGGCCGGGCGCGCGACGTGTTTACGCTGGCGAGCGCGATCCTGGTCGCGACGCCGGTGCTGCCCCATCGCGTTCTCGGCGCCGATCTCATCGAGGGCCTGTTCGACCTGACGCCGGCGGAGGCGAAGCTCGCGGCGATGATCGCCGCCGGGCATGCGCCCCGGCAGGCGGCGCAGCGACTGGGCGTGACGGAGGGGACCGCGCGCACGACGCTCAAGCGCGTCCTCGCCAAGACGGGGGTTCACCGCCAGTCGGACCTCGTCGGCATGCTTCAGGGCGCGGCCAAGCTCGGCTGACTGCCGAGGCGGCAGGATAAACCGCTATGCCCCCATTTGGGGGGTGCGCGGATCGCGACGGCGTGAAATCTCTGGAAACATATGCGGCCGGTCGGCTGCAGTTAGGGGCGTCGTCACTCCGGCGGACCGCTTCCGGTGGGCTCTCATGGCAGAGAGGGCCGTTCGCCGGTTGAAGCTTACGCCACCATGACCGGGTCAAGCGGCCATGGTGGCGTTTTTTTTAAGCTCTCAGGAAGCCTTGAACGGCACGAAGTTCTGCTTCTGCGTGCCCAGCCCGTCGATGCCGAGCGTGACGACCTCGCCGCCCTTCAGGAAGCGCGGCGGCTTGAAGCCGAGGCCGACGCCGGGGGGCGTGCCGGTGGTGATGACGTCGCCGGCATCCAGCCGCATGAACTGGCTGATGTAATGCACCAGATAGGCGGCGCCGAAGATCATCGTCTTGGTCGAGCCGTTCTGGACGCGCTCGCCATCGACCTCGAGCCACATGCCGAGATTCTGCACGTCGGCGATCTCGTCGGGGGTCACCAGCCAGGGGCCGAGCGGCCCGAAGGTCGGGCAGCCCTTGCCTTTTGCCCATTGCCCGCCGCGCTCGGCCTGGAACTCGCGCTCCGAGACGTCGTTGCAGACGCAGAAGCCGGCGATTGCGGCCATGGCGTCCTTTTCGTCGATATAGGAGCCGCCGTCGCCGATGACGATGGCGAGCTCGACCTCCCAGTCGGTCTTCACCGAGGCCTTCGGGATCATCACGTCGTCATAGGGGCCGACGATGCAGTTCGGCGCCTTGTTGAACAGGATCGGCTCCTTGGGGATCGCGGCGCCGGTCTCGGCGGCGTGATCGGCGAAGTTGAGGCCGACGGCGATGAAATTATGCACGTCGCCGACGCAGGCGCCGATTCGCGGCGAGCCCTGAACGAGCGGCAGCGATTCGGGATCGAGCGCCTTGAGCTTGGCGAGCGAGGCCGAGCCGAGCGTCTTGCCGGCGAGATCCGGAATCACGCTGGAGAGGTCGCGCAGGCCGCCCTTGGCGTCGAGAAGCGCCGGTTTTTCCTGGCCGAATGCGCCGTATCGCAGCAGTTTCATTGTGTTTCCCCCTGTTTCAATCGATCTAAGTCGGGTGGCGCGCACCTGAGCGGATGGGGCGCGCAATGACAAGTGAGTTCCCGCGCATGACGCGGCTGCGTCTGGATAGCCATGAGATTGTTGCGCCGATGCAACGTATCCCGCGAAAGCAACAAGCCCGGCAATCGGGCTGCCTTGCATGGATTTTAGCCGGGTGCGTCGAAATCGGCGATAGTTCGCATGTAAACGATCGTTTTGTCCGTGCTGCTTCGCGACGATGCGAGAAATCGGCGGGTTTTTGCCGGCTTTCCGGCATGCCGCATCGGAAACAAGCGAAGTTGCGGCGTTTTCAGGGCGCTTGCGGCGGGATTGCGGCGAAACCGGCCTCGCGTCATGGTGGTGTCAGCGAGGCGCTTCGACCTCGAAAGACGCAATCAAAGGGATGGAATAGGATGAAGAGCTCCGTTCGCCTCATCGCCGCGGCAACCGTTTCGGCAGCTGCTCTTCTCGCGGCCGGCTCGGCGTCTGCCAGCTCCTTCGCCATCCGCAGCGGCCAGAGCGCCGAAGGGCTCGGCATGGCCTATGCCGGCGCTGCCTCGGGTGGCATCGGCATGGGGTCGATGGCCTGGAACCCGGCCACGATCACCATGTTCCCCGGCCGCAACAGCAACTGGAACTTCACCTATCTCAACGCGAATGCCGATTATCAGCCGACTGCGCCGACACGCCTGGGTTCGCCCCTCGGGCCGCTGAGCCCGATCCAGAACGGTACCGGCAATCTCGGCGGCGACGGCGCCTTCATCCCGGCCTCCTACAGCGCCTGGCAGCTTACCGACCGCTTCTGGCTCGGCGTGACCACCGGCGCGCCCTATGGCCTGCGCTCCAAGCCCGACCAGCAGGTCAATGCCGGACAGGTCTATGGCCGCTCGGCCAAGGTGCAGACGATTAACGTCTCGCCGACCGTCGGCTATAAGGTGAACGACTGGCTCTCGGTCGGCGCCGCGCTGCAGGTCCAGTACTTCAATGCCGCGCTGAAGCAGGCCTCGGGCATCGGCCCGACGGCGGCACCGGTGATCCTCGAAGGCGATACGATCGATTTCGGCTACCGCTTCGGTTTTACCCTGACGCCGTTCCAGGGGACCTCGATCGGCCTTGCCTATCGCTCGGAGGTGCGCCAGACGCTCGAGGGCACGTTCCGCACGCCGCTTGCGGTCATTCCGGTCAAGGCCAACCTCAACCTGCCCGATTCGGTCGTGCTCGGCGTTTCGCAGGTGCTGAACGACCAGTGGCAGGTCCATGCCGGCGTGGAATGGACGAACTGGAGCCGCTTCCGCAACATTCCGATCGTCAGCAAGCTGGGCGGCGTGCCCGTCACGAGCCTGAACTTCCAATATGACGATGCTTGGTATTTCTCGCTGGGCGCGGAATACAAGTATAGCAGCGCGCTGACGCTGCGCGCCGGTGTCGGCTACGAGCTTTCGGCCGTGAACGACCGCAACCGCACGATCTTCATCGCCGACAATGACCGCCTCTGGCTCTCGGCCGGTCTGAGCTATCAGGTCACGGACAAGCTGAAGCTCGATCTCGGCTACACCTATATCGATGTGAAGAAGGCGAGCGTGAACTACACCGGCACGCATCCGCAGCAGGCCGCCGTGTTCTACACCGCCGAGGCCAAGCCCTTCATCCACGTCGCCTCGGTCGGCTTGACCTATCGCTGGGACGACCCCGCCGAGACGGTCCCGGTGCGCCCGGTCGTCCGCAAGAACTGAGCGGAGCTTCCGCACAATGGAAAAGCCGGCCTTGGGGCCGGCTTTTTTTGTTTGTGAAGCTTGGGGCGAGCGCGGGGCTGTGAAGGCATCTCTGCGGACGGGCAGCGCTCATAGCGGCGGCCCGGCTACACAAGAAATGTCGCGCCGCGCCCTCTGGAGATTGTTACGGTCACGGTTCCTGCGTATCGGCCGGAGCAACCGCAAGACCATCGATGCCGCTGCGCGCGACGGAGCACGCCAGAAAGCCGCTTGAGCGCATCTCGCCGAGGGCCGCGTTGATCAGCTGAAGCCGGTCCTGATGATCGAGTGGCACGGCCACGGCTTGCGGCACTCCGTAAAAATTGTCGTCGAGCATTCGCAGGCCGGGAACGCCGTGCGTCGCGCTGGCGAGCCGCTGTCGCCCGCCCGCGAAGGCAATCACGTCCCCGGTCCGAAGCCACTGGACGCCATCTCGCAAGGTATAGTCGGGCGTCTCTCGCAGCTTCGCTGCGGCGAGCCACCCTTTCAGCCAGACGCCGACACTGTCATCGGTGTTCACTCCAATCACCTGAGCGGGTCGGTCAAGCTCCTTCACGGAGCGGAGCGGGGAATCCGCACTCACAAGCGCGCTCTGCTGCACCAGCATGTACGTCCGGGAGTAGAGCACAATGCCGGTGCGCGCCGGGTTTGGAGCGACAAATCCAATGTCGACCTGACCGCTTCGGACTGCCTCGAGCACGGCGGCGGCCGTCGGGAGGGGCGTGATGTTGACCGGCACGTCCGCCCGGCGGCCGAGCTCGCGCGTGATGTCGGCGATCACACCCGAAATTGTGCCGGTTGCCGGGTCGAGGCGAGCCTGCGCGACGTTCGTACCGATATAGGCAACGCGCAGCGTGCCGCTTGGCGCCAGCACGGGGTCGGCAGCCTGCACCGAACAGGCGAACAAGACCGCAATGAGCGTGAGCAGGGCGCAGCGCATGGGAAACCTCGGCATGGGAAACCTCCGCCCATTGCTAGGCGCTAGGGTATCGTGGTCACAACTTATCCGCTCCGGCGAAAAGCGATATGCGCCGGCGAAAACACCTAGGGCGTCTTCGAGCGAAGTGGGGTACCGGTTCCCACGCGACAAACGCGAAGCGTTTGCGCGGGGAAAGCGCGTCAAAACAATGACTTGGAGCACTTAAATGATCCAGCTGGATCGGAGCCCGCGCTAGGTCGGCTCCGCGCCTTGTTCGCCGCTGACGAGCCATGTGCGCTTAGCTCTCAAATAGTCGGCCATCGCTTTCAAATCAGCTGCCTTGGCCTCGAGCTTGTCGATCTGCGCGCTGACGATTTCGATCCTCCGCTCGGACGTCATGCGTCCGGCGCGGCGCTCGGCACCCAGGGCCGCGATCTCCTTGAGGGACAGTCCGGCGGCCCGGGACAGGCGAATGAGTTCGACGGCGCTCACGTCGCTTTCGGCGAAGACCTGATACGCATGGCGACCGCCCTTTGTGCCCGCACCGGGGCGGAGAAGCCCGAGGCGGACATAGAAGCGCACCGTGTCGGTTGTCAGCCCGGTCGCCCGCGCAAATTCGGAGATCAGCACGATCCGTCTCTTGACCATGGAGTATGGTCCACACTTACAGCATCTGCCTCGGCAGGTGCAGAGGTGACGAGATGACGAACGAGATCTTTCGGATCGGCGGTGATCTGCCGGTGCATCGCATGGGATTTGGCGCAATGCGCCTGACTGGCCCCGGCGTCTGGGGACCGCCGGAGAAACCGGCTGAAGCGGCCGCCGTCTTGCGCCGCGCGGTCGAACTGGGAATCGATTTCATCGACACCGCCGACGTCTATGGCCCCGGCGACAATGAGAGGCTGATCAGGGACACGCTGGTTCCCTACGAGCCGGGGCTGGTGATCGGCACGAAAGGCGGGATGGTTCGCAGCGGCCCGGCGACGCCGGACAATCCTGGCATCTCTATGAATGGCCGCGCCGCGCATATCCGCCGGGCCGTCGAAGGCAGCCTGCGCGATCTGGGCCTTGAGTGCATCGACCTCTATCAACTCCACCGGATCGATCCGGCGATTCCGATCGAGGACACGATGGCGGTGTTCCTCACCTTGCGGAACGAAGGCAAGATTCGCCATATCGGCCTGTCCGAGGTCGGGATTGAGCAGATCGAGCGAGCGCGATCGGTCGTCGAGGTCGCTACCGTCCAGAACCGCTACAATCTGGCCGATCGCCGCCACCACGACGTTCTGGAATACTGCGAGCGGCACGGGATCGGCTTCATCGCCTTCTACCCGCTCGGGGCCGGCACATTGGCCAAGTCGGCGGCGGTGAAACAGATCTCGGTGCGCACCGGCGCAACGTCGGGGCAGGTCGCGCTGGCATGGCTGCTGCAGAGATCGCCTGCGACAATCCTGATCCCGGGTACGTCATCCCTGACGCATCTCGAACAGAACGTCGCTGCCCGCGACCTCGTTCTGACGGAGCAGGAGATGATGGCTCTCGAGCAGATGGATGTGATGTCGCTCGGGTGAGGGGCGCTACGCCTTCATCTTCACATAGCTGCCGGGCGCATCCTCCAACGCCGGCAGCTTGCCGTCGC
Source organism: Allobosea sp. OK403 (assembly GCF_900113835.1). Lineage (GTDB taxonomy): Bacteria > Pseudomonadota > Alphaproteobacteria > Rhizobiales > Beijerinckiaceae > Allobosea. The sequence goes on from NZ_FOQV01000001.1 coordinate 301,276, forward strand.
CGGGCTGGCGCGCCGGGACGCGCTTTGGCGCCTGCGCCTCGATCCAGGCGAACCAGTGCGGCCACCAGGAGCCGGGATGCTCGGTGGCCGCTGCGATCCAATCCTCGTAGCGCCCCAGAGCCGGGCCGCCGGTCCAGTACTGATATTTGACCTTGGCGGGCGGGTTGACCACGCCGGCGATGTGACCCGAACCCGCCACGACGTAATCGACCGGGCCGCCGAAGCATTGCGAGCCGAGGAAGACCGACGGCGCCGGGGCGATATGGTCCTCGCGCGCGGCCAGGTTATAGACCGGGATCGTCACCTTCTTCAGGTCGAGCGCCTTGCCTCCGATGCGCATCTCGCCCTTTGAGAGCTTGTTCTCGAGATAGCAGCTGCGCAGGTAGAAGGAGTGGTTGGCGGCCGGCATCCGGGTCGAATCGGCGTTCCAGTAGAGCAGGTCGAAGGCGGTCGGGGCCTTGCCCTTGAGGTAGTTGTTGATCGCATAGGACCAGATCAGGTCGTTGGGCCGCAGCATGTTGAAGGCACCGGCCATGCGCGAGCCGTCGAGATAGCCGCTCTTGGCCATCTTCTCCTCGACCGCGCGAATCTGGTCCTCGTCGACGAAGACGGATAATTCGCCGGCCTTGGAGAAATCCACCTGCGTGGTGAAGAAGGTGGCGCTGTCGATGCGCTTGTCCCGGGTGGCCGCCATATAGGCCAGCGAGACGCCGAGCAGCGTGCCGCCGACGCAGTAGCCGATCGTGGTGACGCGCTTCTCGCCCGTCGCCTGCTCGATGGCGTCGAGCGCTGCAAAGACGCCCTCGCGCATATAGCTCTCGAAATCCTTGTTGGCGTGGCGCTCGTCGGGATTGACCCAGGAGATGCAGAAAACCGTCAGCCCCTGCGATACGCACCAGCGGATGAAGCTCTTCTCGGCGTTGAGGTCGAGGATGTAGAACTTGTTGATCCAGGGCGGCACGATCAGGAGCGGGCGCTTCAGCACCTGCTCGGTCGCGGGCGCGTACTGGATCAGCTCCATGATCTCGTTGCGGAAGATCACCTTGCCCGGCGTGGTGGCGATGTTGACGCCGACCTCGAAGGCATGCGCGTCCGACTGGCGGATCTTGAGTTCGCCCTTGCCGGCCTCGATGTCCTCGGCCAGCATCTTCATGCCGCGCACGAGATTGTCGCCGTTCTGCCGCAGGGTCTCGCGCAGCAATTCCGGATTGGTCGCGACGAAGTTCGAGGGTGAGAGCGCGCCGGCGATCTGCTTGACGTAGAAACGCGCCTTCTCGCGCGTATGCGGGTCGATGTCCTCGGTGCGCTCGACCACGTCCTCGGCCCAGCGCGAGCCGATGAGATAGGCCTGCTTGACGAAATCGAACATCGGATGCGCCGACCAGTCGGGGTCGTTGAAGCGCGCGTCGCGCTTGTCAGGCTGGGCCACGGGCTCGGTTGCCTCGCCGCTGACGCGCTTCAGCGTGGCGCTCCACAGGCTGAGGAAATCGGCGGTGATCGAGGCCTGCGCCTCGATGATCTTGCGGGGATCGCTGACCCAGCGCTCGGCGACGCGACTGAGCGTCTTGACCATCTCGCTGACCTCTTCGGTCGCAGCCGGCTTGGCCTCGCCACGCTCGATCGGCTTCAGATAGGCTGCGGTGACCTTGCCGTATTCCTCGACCAGGCGGCCCATATTCTGCGTGAATTGATCGAAGTCGGGCGCTAGGGTCTCCGGCGCGGCATCGGGCGATCCGGCGTCCAGTCTCGGCTTGTCGTCCTTTGGCCGATTCATGGCGCGTCTTCTCCCGTCGCTTTATTCTGCGGGGCAGCTTAACACTCCCCATTTTGGTCCCATTAAGGACGTAGCTGATATGATTGACAAACAAAAATCGACAATGCGCCGGAACTGCTCATGCTCTTCGACCCGCCCATGATGAAATCGATGATCATGCTGCTGGGGCCGGCCGTGATTGCCCTGTCGCTGGCAGGCTGCGCGGGCGAGGGGCCGGTCAAGACGGTGGCCGAAGTCGCCGGAATCGCCACGACCCCGCAAGAGCCCAAGAGCTTCGTGCAGCAGAGCCGCCCTGCCGATCCGGCCTATATCCCGATCAACAAGACGGTCGCCGTCAATCCCTTATGTCCCGGTCCGACCCCACCGCCAGCCTATACGCCGACGGGGCAGGCTGCCCGTTTCGCGGCTCCGGTGCCTGATCGGAAGCCGACCGACCCGTGCAAGCCGCGCGCCGAGTTCAAGCAGATCGAGAGCCAGCTCGAGGCCAGGCGAATGTCCAATGATGCGGCAGGTTCCCAGGCGGTCTCGCTCGGCAAGGCCTTGCCGGCGCCGGCTCCTGCTGCGGCGCTGCCGACGAACTGAGCCGGCATCGGCGCCGGGAAAACCGGCTTTTCCCGAGCGTTCGATCGATTCTTGCGTTTTTAGGGCTGCCAAGACCGAAGATGCGGTGCTAAGCACCCTTGGCGCAAGGATTATGACTTGCGCGCATCATTGGAGCATCGGCCCGAAAAGTGGAGTCCGGTTTTCGGAAGAAGCCGATGCAAAATCATAAGGACTACGGCATCGGACCGAATACGATATTCGGTCCGATGCCGTAGTCCGCCGTCCTGGCGAGGGATCTGTTCGATATGGCCGATTTTCACCGCATCAAGCGCTTGCCGCCCTACGTCTTCGAACAGGTCAACAAGATCAAGGCAGCCGAACGCGCCAAGGGCGTCGACATCGTCGATCTCGGCATGGGCAATCCTGACCTGCCGGCCCCCAGGCATGTCATCGAGAAGCTGGTCGAGACCGCCGGCAAGCCGCGCACCGACCGCTATTCGGCCTCCAAGGGCATCGGCGGCCTGCGCCGTGCCCAGGCGCATTATTATGAGCGGCGCTTCGGCGTGAAGCTGGACCCGGAGACGCAGGTCGTCGCGACGCTCGGCTCCAAGGAAGGCTTCGCTAATATGGCGCAGGCCATCACCGGCCCGGGCGATGTCGTGCTGGTGCCCAATCCGAGCTACCCGATCCACGCCTTCGGCTTCCTGATGGCGGGTGGCGTCATCCGCTCGGTGCCGGCCGAGCCGACGCCGGCGTTCTTCCCGGCGCTGGAGCGGGCGATCATCCATTCCGTGCCGAAGCCGATCGCGCTCGTCACCTGCTATCCCGCGAATCCGACGGCCTTCACCGCCTCGCTCGATTTTTACCGTGATCTCGTCGCCTTCGCGAAGAAGCACGAGCTGATCCTGCTTTCCGACCTTGCTTATGCCGAGGTCTATTTCGACGACAACAATCCGCCGCCCTCGATGCTGCAGGTGCCGGGTGCGATGGATGTGGCGGTCGAGTTCACTTCGATGTCGAAAACCTTCTCGATGGCAGGCTGGCGCATGGGCTTCGCCGTCGGTAATGAGCGGCTGCTGGCTGCGCTCGCACGCGTAAAATCCTATCTCGACTACGGCGCCTATACGCCGATCCAGGTCGCGGCGGCGGCGGCTCTGAACGGCCCCGACGATTGCATCCGCGAGATGCGCGAGATCTATCGCAAGCGCCGCGACGCGCTGGTCGAGAGTTTCGGCAAAGCCGGCTGGGAGGTGCCCGTGCCGCAGGCCTCGATGTTCGCCTGGGTGCCGATTCCGGAGAAGTTCCGCCATCTCGGCTCGCTGGAGTTCTCGAAGCTCTTGATCGAGAAAGCCGAGGTCGCGGTCGCGCCGGGCATCGGCTTTGGCGAGCATGGCGACGATTTCGTCCGCATCGCCATCGTCGAGAACGAACAGCGCATCCGCCAGGCGGCCCGCAATATCGGCCGCTTCCTCAAGACGGCGGACCAGACCCTGCACAACGTCATCCAGATGCCGAAGGCCGGGTGAGGGTGGAGCCGCCGCTTATCCCATCCGCATTGTCATCCCGGACGCAGCGAAGCGGAGATCCGGGATCCATTCCTGAGCTTTCCCGATTGGCGTTCCGGAATGGATCCCGGATCGGCGCGGCTGAAGCCGCTTGTCCGGGATGACGCGCGGGTGAGATATGGCGAAGCGGGACTGGACCGCGCAGCCCAAACATGGGAACCCCTTGGCGGCGGACATTCTCGTCCGGCTAGGGCAATGCTCTAAGCTTTTAGAATCGATCACGTTTCTCGCATTCGGACGATTCCGCCCGAATGCGAGAAACGTGATCTTGGGACTGAGGCACGCGAGATGTTCAGCAAAGGCCGTTTGATCGGCATCGGCTTCGGCCTGTTCGCGTTGATCAGCCTCGTCGCCACTTATGATTATTCGCGCGGGCGCCTGCCCGAGACGGATTCGCCGCTGGTCGCCGATGTGCTGGCCGCAACGGTTGCGCGCGATTGCGGCCGGGACGCCACCGAGATCGTCGCCCGCTATATCCCCCTGGGCACTGAACAGGCACAGGCCGAACAGGTTCTGGAGAGCGTGACCATCGTGCCGCCCAAGCCCTGGTTCTGGCGCCCCATGATCGAGAACTCGACCGCCTGGGACGGCGCCTCGGTGGAGGCGCTGCGGACGATCAAGGCCACGGCCTTCGGCAACAACCTGCTGCGGATCCATCTGAGCTTCACCGAGAAGAAGGTGAAGCGGATTGCAGCCGAGGTGGTCTGCCGCTTCGAGTGAGCGCCCGCGTATGGAGAACGTCCTGTGACGATCGTGGTTCAGCGAGAAAACCCGGATCAGCCGAGCGTCGTTGATTTCCTCAGGCAGGCTGATGAGCGCTCCTCGACGCTCTACCCATCGCAGAACCGGGTCGGATCGCCCCTGAGCGCGCTGCTGGCGGATAATATTCGGTTCTTCGTCGCAAGGGCGGACGGCAAGGCGCTGGGATGCGGCGGCTACGCCGTCTTCCCCGGCTCGGCTGAAATGAAGCGCCTGTTCGTCGATCCCGCTTCGAGAGGGCAGGGCGTCGGCTTCCGGCTCGTCCAGGCGATCGAGGCTGCCGCGGCTCAGGAGGGTGTCCGGCAGATCTTCCTGGAGACGGGCGTCAAGTCGGATGAGGCCTTGGGGCTCTACCGGCGCATCGGATTCAAGCAGTGCGGACCGTTCGGTTCCTATGCCAACGACCCGTTGAGCATCTTCATGGTCAAAGCGCTCGAGCCGGCGTGAATGGCCGGTCATCCCAAGCTGCGCCGTTGACTCGCGCCTCCCCTCATGCGACCCCGCGCCATATGACCCTCGCGCCTTCCTCGCCACAATCCTCGCCGCTTCGCATCGGCCTTGCCGGGCTTGGCACCGTTGGAGCCTCCGTGCTGCGCATCCTGCGCCGGCAGGAGAACGCGCTTGCCGCCCGCTGCGGCCGCGCCATTCGCGTCACCGCCGTCTCGGCGCGCGACAGGACGCGGGATCGCGGCGTCGATCTTGCCGGCCTGACCTGGTTCGACGATCCCGTCGCGCTGGCGAAATCCTCGGAGATCGACTGCCTGGTCGAGCTCATCGGCGGCTCGGACGGCCCGGCCAAGGCTGCGGTCGAGGCCGCGCTCGCCTCAGGCAAATCGGTCGTCACGGCCAACAAGGCGCTGCTCGCCCATCACGGCGTGGCGCTGGCGACGCTCGCCGAGGAGCAGGGCGTGGCGTTGGCCTTCGAGGCCTCGTCCGCAGGCGGCATCCCGGTGGTGAAGACACTGCGCGAGGCTTTGTCGGGCAACAATGTCACGCGGCTCTATGGCATCCTGAACGGCACCTGCAACTACATCCTCTCGCGCATGGAGATGGAGGGGCTGACCTTCGAGGCCTGCCTCGCTGACGCCCAGCGCCTGGGTTATGCCGAAGCCGACCCGACCTTCGATGTCGAGGGCTACGATACCGCCCATAAGCTCGCCATCCTGACCAGCCTCGCATTCGGGACAAGGATCGACGCCGAAGCGATTCATGTCGAAGGCATTTCCTCGATTGCCCCGCTCGATCTGAAGATGGCCGACGAACTCGGCTACCGGATCAAGCTGCTCGGCGTCGCCGAGCGCACCAAGACCGGCATCGAACAACGCGTGCACCCGACCATGGTGCCGAAATCCTCCGCCATCGCGCAGGTGATGGGCGTGACCAATGCCGTCACCATCGACGCCGACGCGGTCCGCGAGATCACCCTGGTCGGCCCCGGCGCGGGCGGCGACCCGACGGCCTCGGCCGTCGTCGCCGATATCGCCGATGTCGCGCGCGGCACGGCGGGCCTGCCCTTCGGCCTGCCTGTGGCGCGGTTGGAAACGCCGACCCGCGCACCGATGCAGCGGCATGAGGGCGGCTACTACGTCCGGCTTGCCGTGCTCGACCATCCCGGCGCCGCGGCCGCGATCGCGACCCGCATGGCTGAAGCCGACATCTCGCTCGAAAGCATCGTCCAGCGCCGTTCGGAGAGCGCTGCCGCGCGCGACCCCTCCGGGCGTTCCGGCGCGCCGGTCCCGGTCGTACTCATCACTTACGCCACCAGCGAATCCGCGATCCGGGCAGCGCTGGAGAAGGTTTCTGCCGACGGCCATATCGCGGAACCGCCGCAAGTCATCCGTATAGAGCGGGAGTAGGCGATCGGCGGTCGGCAATAGCCACGCCCGACCGCCCATTGCCGATTGCCGACTGCCCATAGGGAGCCATCCATGTCCGAAGATCTCCGTATTTCCCCGAACCAGATCATCGAGCGTTATCTCTCGATGGAGTTGGTCCGCGTCACCGAGCGCGCCGCCGTCTCGGCCGCGCGCCTGCGCGGGCACGGCAATGAGAAGGCGGCGGACCAGGCGGCGGTCGACGCCATGCGCCGCGAGCTCAACCGCCTGCCGATCGACGGTGAGATCGTCATCGGTGAGGGTGAGCGCGACGAGGCGCCGATGCTCTTCATCGGCGAGAAGGTCGGCACCAGGCAGGGCCCCAAGGTCCACATCGCCGTCGATCCGCTCGAGGGCACGACGCTCTGCGCCAAGGACATGCCCGATTCCATCGCCGTGATGGCGATGGCCGAGGCCGGCAAGCTGCTCAATGCGCCCGACGTCTACATGAACAAGATCGCGATCGGCCCGGGCTATGCCCGCGGCGTGGTCGATCTCGACGCGTCCGCGACCGACAACATCCATGCGCTGGCCAAGGCCAAGGGCGTCAAGCCGAGCGAGATCTCGACCCTGATCATGGACCGCCCGCGCCATGCCAAGTTGATCGAGGAGGTCCGCAAGACCGGCTGCTCGATCCGCCTGATCACCGATGGCGACGTCGCCGGCGTGATCTACTGCACCGAGCCGGATAAGACCGGTATCGACCTCTATCTCGGCATCGGCGGCGCGCCCGAGGGCGTGCTGGCGGCGGCCGCGCTGCGTTGCGTCGGCGGCCAGATGCAGGGCCGACTCATCCTCGACACCGAGGAGAAGCGCGCCCGTGCCCTCACCATGGGCATCACCGATCCGAACCGGAAATACAGCATGGAGGAGATGGCCTCGGGCGACACCATCGTCTGCGCCACAGGCGTCACCAATGGCGGCATGCTGAAGGGCGTCAGGTTCGGCAAGGACGTCATCGAGACCGAGACGATCGTCTATCGCTCGATCACCGGCACCGTGCGCCGGATCTATGGCGAGCACCGTCAGTTCGAGAAGTTCAAGCTGGATTGAGCCTGAGAGGCGAGAGCCTCATCCAACCTGGCGCGTTCGCGAGCGAAATGGACGCCGGTTCGCGTGAAGACAACGCGTTAAAACAAAGGGACACAGCAATTTGACGATCTGACCAGATCGTCAAATTGCTGTGGAGAGCCATGCCGCGCCCGACGCCGTCTTCAGCGCTCAACCGCCTCCGCGTGCTCGATCTCTCGCGCGTCCGGGCGGGGCCGACCTGCGTGCGCGTCTTCGCGGATTTCGGCGCCGATGTGATCAAGGTCGAGAGCCCGCCGGGCTTCGACCCCAACGAGAACATGAGCGGGCCGCGGCATGGCTATGACATGCAGAACCTGCATCGCAACAAGCGCTCGCTGACGCTCAATCTGAAGACGGAAGGCGGCGCGGCGGTCCTGCGCAAGCTGATCGAGAGCGCCGACCTCCTGGTCGAGAACTTCCGGCCCGATGTGAAGGAGCGGCTCGGCCTCGATTTCGAGACGCTGCACGCGCTCAATCCGCGCCTGATCCTGGTCTCGATCTCAGGCTTCGGCCAGAGCGGGCCTTACCGGACGCGCGCGGGCTTCGACCAGATCGCCCAGGGCATGGGCGGAATGATGTCGGTGACCGGTCTGCCCGGCCAGGGGCCGGTGCGCGCCGGCATCGCGGTCGCCGATTCCGCTGCCGGGCTTTATGGCGCGATCGGCGCATTGGTGGCGCTGCAGGAGCGCGCGGTCTCCGGCAAGGGCCAATGGGTCCAGACCTCGCTGCTCGAAGCCCAGATCGCGATGATGGATTTCCAGGCGGCGCGCTTCCTGGTCGAAGGCCTGGTGCCGCCGCAGGCCGGCAACGACCATCCCTATTCGACGCCGATGGGCGTCTATGCGACGCGCGACGGCCACATCAATATCGGCGTCGGCGCGGAAGGGCATTGGCGCTCCTTCTGCAGGGCGATCGACCGCCCCGACCTCGCGACCGATCCGCGCTACGACAATATGGAGAAGCGGCTCAAAGCGAGGCCCGAATTGCGCGTGCTGATCGAGGGGATCCTGGCCACGCAGGACAGCGCCCATTGGCTGGCAGCCTTCGAGGCGGCGGCCGTGCCGGCCGGGCCGATCTACGCAGTCGACGCAATGTTCGACGATCCCCAGGTCCAGCATCTGGGCATCGCGCAACCGGTTTCGCATCCGGTGATCGGCGATTTCCGTGTCATCGGCGAGCCGGTCGGCCTGTCGCGCACGCCAGCCTCTGTGCAGACGCCGACGCCCGAAGCCGGCGAGCACAATGCCGAGATCCTGGGCGAGCTCGGCTATGACGAGGCGGCGATCACGCGTTTGAGGGATAGTGGCGCGATCTAGAGCATTTTCGAGCGAAGTGGACGCCGGTTCGCGTGAAGACAATGCGATAAAACGGGGAGAAGGGGTTAGAGAGCATGGACGACGAGATTCTCTACACCGTCGCGGACGGCATCGGCACGATCACGCTCAACCGCCCCCAGGCCCGCAACGCGCTGACCTTCGCGATGTATGAGCGGCTCGCCGCGATCTGTGGCGATCTTCCCGGCCATGGCGACCCGAAAGTGCTCGTCTTCACCGGCGCGGGCGAGAAGGCTTTTGCCGCCGGCACCGACATCACGCAGTTTCGAGCCTTCAATACGCCTGACGATGCGCTGGCCTATGAGAGCCGGATCGACCGCATCATCACGGCGATCGAAAGCTGCCCGATCCCGACCATCGCTGCGATCTCGGGCGCGGTCACGGGCGGCGGTGCCAGCATTGCCTGCGCCTGCGACATCCGGATCGCGACACAATCGGCCCGCTTCGGCTTTCCGGTGGCGCGCACGCTCGGCAATTGCCTGTCGATGAGCAACTACGCCAGGCTTGCGACGCTGCTCGGCCCGGCCCGCGTCAAGGATATCGTCTTCACCGCGCGCTTGATCGAGGCTGAGGAGGGGCAGCGCATCGGGCTCTATAACGAGCTCGTCGCCGACCATGCCGCGCTCCTCGTGCGGATGCGCGAACTGGCGACGACGATCGCCGGCCATGCGCCCTTGACGATGCGCGCGACCAAGGAAGCGCTGCGCCGCATCGCCAAGGCCAATGGCCACCCGCAGGGCGATGACCTAGTCCTGATGTGCTATATGAGCGCCGATTTCCGCGAGGGCATGGAAGCCTTCCTCGGCAAGCGCGCGCCGCATTGGCAGGGCAAGTGAGGCGAGCGAAGCGGCAGCCGGGAAGCGATCCATCCTAGAGCGTCATTCTCGGGGCTCTGCGCCTCGCTCCGCCCGAGAATGACGCGCTTTTTTTCCCTTCTCCCCTGGCGGGAGAAGGTGGCGCGCAGCGCCGGATGAGGGGGCGCCGTGCCCTGTCCGGTTGGCGTCGTGTTCAGGCCAATTGGTGAGGTCACAGCGCCCCCTCATCCGTCTCGGCTTCGCCGAGCCACCTTCTCCCGCCAGGGGAGAAGGGTTCCCCGAGCCTTGCCGTCATTCTCGGGCTTGCCCCGAGAATCTCATGACCAGAGTGCTCTGGTTTATGAGATGGTCGGGTCAACCCCGACCATGACGCGCCTCAGATCCCGGGCTCTACGCGGAGTTTATCCTTGGGCCGACCAAAGGTCGGACCCGGGGGCGTAGCCCCGGAATGACGGCGTGGTTCCGAGCTAGAACAACATGCTCTATCCCACCGCCTGCGCCGCGGCGCGCCCGGCAATCCGGCCGGAGAACAGGCAGCCGCCGAGGAAGGTGCCTTCGAGCGCGCGATAGCCATGCAGGCCGCCGCCGCCGAAGCCGGCAGCTTCTCCGGCCGCGTAGAGCCCGGGCACCGGCTCGCCAGCCCCATCCAGCACACGCGCGGATAAATCCGTCATCAGCCCGCCCAATGATTTGCGGGTCAGGATATTGAGCCTGACGGCGATCAGCGGGCCATGCGCCGGGTCGAGGATGCGATGCGGTTTTGCGGTCCGGATCAGGCGGTCGCCGAGATAGGCGCGGGCGCCGCGCAGCGCCGTGACCTGCAGATCCTTGCCGAAGGGGTTGTCGAGCGTGCGGTCGCGCGCCTCGATCTCGGCCCGAAGCTGCGCCTCATCGATCAGCGTCTCGCCGGCAAGCGCATTCATGCGCGCGACCAGCCGGGAAAAATCGGTCTCGACGATGAAATCCTCGCCGTTGTCCATGAAGGCCTGGACGGGTCCCGGCACGCCGCCGCCGGCCCGTCCCAGCACCTGGCGCCAGCTCTTCCCGGTCAGGTCGGGATTCTGCTCGGAGCCCGAAAGCGCGAATTCCTTGGCGATGATGCTGCGGTTGAGCACGAACCAGGAATAGTCGTAGCCCGTTTTCATGATGTGCTCGAGCGTGCCGAGCGTGTCGAAGCCGGGAAACAATGGCACCGGCAGGCGGTTGCCGCGCGCATCGAACCAGAGCGAGGAGGGGCCGGGCAGGATGCGGATGCCGTGTCGCGGCCAGATCGGCGCCCAATTGGCGATGCCCTCGACATAGTGCCACATCCGGTCGCCATTGATCAGCCGGCCCCCGCTTGCCTCCGCGATGGCCAGCATCGCACCGTCGACATGGTCGGGCACGCCCGAGAGCAGGCGCTCAGGCGGAGTACCCAAGCGCTGCGGCCAGCTCGCCCGGACGAGATCGTGATTGCCGCCGATGCCGCCGGAGGTGACGATCACGGCCTGCGCCTTGAGCGCGAAAGCCCCGACCGCGCCGCGCGAGCTCTTCGTCCCGCGCTCGACCGGGCTCGCCTCCAGGATCTCGCCCGCGACGCCGTCGACCGCGCCGGCGCTGCGCGACAGCGCGGTGACGCGGTGGCGAAAGCGCAGCTCGACCAGGCCACGCGCCTGCGCCTCCTTCAAGCGGCGCAGGAACGGCTCCAGCACGCCCGGCCCAGTGCCCCAGGTGACATGGAAGCGCGGTACTGAATTGCCGTGGCCGCTGGCGAGGTAGCCGCCGCGCTCGGCCCAGCCGACGACGGGGAACCAGCGCATGCCCATCTCGTGCAGCCAGGCGCGTTTCTCGCCCGAAGCGAAATCGAGATAGGCCTGCGCCCATCTGCGCGGCCAGTCGTCCTCGGGGCGGTCGAACCCGGCTGAACCGAACCAGTCCTGCGCCGCGAGTTCGCGCGAATCGCGAATGCGCAGGCGGCGCTGCTCGGGCGTGTCGACCATGAACAATCCGCCGAGCGACCAGAAGGCCTGCCCGCCGAGCGATTGCTCGGGCTCCTGATCGAGCAGGATGACGTTGCGGCCGGCGTCGGTGAGCTCTGTCGCGGCCACGAGCCCGGCGAGGCCGGCTCCGATGATGATGACGTCCGCGTCCTGCCCCACGCCTGCTGCCCTTTCCTGGCTGCTTGCCGCGCAGTATGGCGATCGCCCAAGCGCCGGCAAGGCAGGTAGTGGTTGACGAATGCGCGCGCCTGCGCGACCCCCTCAGATCATGAGTCTCATTCCCCAGCGCCTTTTCCTCGGCGTGTCCCACTCCGTGCTCGGCCGGCCCTGGCGCGACAGGCTGGACGCCGCGGGGCTCGGCCGCGCCGAGGCCCTGGCGCAGCTCGAAGGCATTCCCGATACCTTGTCGCGCCTGCTCGCCGGGCGCGGCGTCGAGCCCAATGAGGCCTTGCGCTTCCTCGAGCCCCGCCTGCGCGACCTCCTGCCCGATCCCGCGACATTGACCGATATGGAAGCCGCCGCCGCCCGTCTCGCCGAGGCGGCGCAGCGGCGCGAGAAGGTCGCGATCTTCGGCGACTATGATGTCGACGGCGCCTGCTCGGCGGCCTTGCTCGCGGGCTTCCTGCGCCAGGCCGGGGCGCAGCCGCGCATCCATATCCCCGACCGCTTGATCGAGGGCTATGGCCCCAACAGCGATGCCATCCGCACATTGGCAGGCGAAGGCGCGACGTTGCTGGTCACGGTCGATTGCGGCACGACCAGCCATGAGCCATTGGCCGAGGCGCAAAGGCTCGGGCTCGATGTCGTCGTCCTCGATCACCATCAGGCGCCCGAATTGCTTCCGCCCGTCGCCGCGCTGGTCAATCCCAACCGGCAGGACGATCTCTCCGGGCTCGGCCATCTCTGCGCGGCCGGTGTCGTCTTCCTGACGCTCGTCGCCCTCAGCCGGACGCTGCGCCGGCAGGGCTTCTGGGCGGGGCGGGCGGAGGGTGAGCCCGATCTGCTGGCGGCGCTCGATCTCGTGGCGCTGGCGACTGTGGCCGATGTCGTGCCGCTCAAGGGCTTGAACCGCGCCTTCGTGCGCCAGGGCATCGCCATATTGCGGGGGCGGACGCGCCCCGGACTGGCTGCGCTGATGGATGTTGCGGGCCTCGATGGCCCGGTGCAACCTTGGCATCTCGGCTTCCTGCTCGGCCCGCGCATCAATGCCGGTGGCCGCATCGGCGATGCGGCGCTGGGCGCGAGGCTCCTGCTGACCGAGGACGAGATCGAGGCGCGCAGCATCGCGACCGAACTCAACCGGCTGAACCAGGAACGTCAGGAGATCGAGCGGCAGGCGGTGCTGGAAGCCACCGCGCAGGCCGATCATGCGCTGATGAGCCTGCCCGACCAGCCCGTGCTGATGGCGGCCTCCGCCGATTGGCACCCCGGCATCGTCGGCCTCGTCGCGGCAAGGCTGAAGGAGCGCTTCCGGCGCCCGGCCTTCGCGCTCGCTTTGAACGGGGAGGGCGGCGCGACGGGGTCGGGCCGTTCGGTCGCCGGCGTCGATCTCGGCCGCGCCGTGCGCGAGGCGGTCGAGGCCGGGCTTGCGGTCAAGGGCGGCGGCCATGCGATGGCGGCCGGCGTGACGCTGGCTGCCGGGCAGGCTTCCGCCTTCCAGGCGTTCCTGGCCGAGCGGCTGGCGATGCAGGTCGCGGCGGCGGGCGAAGCCGAGGCGCTGCTGATCGATGCGGCGCTGAGCGCGGGCGGCGCCAATCCGCGCCTGCTCGCCGAGATCGACAAGGCGGGGCCTTTCGGCGCGGGCAGTCCCGAGCCGGTTTTCGTCTTTCCCGCGCATCGCCTGGTCGAGGCTGTCGAGATCGGCAGCGGTGGCCATGTCCGCATCAAGCTCAAGAGCGGCGATGGCGCGACCGTGGGCGGCATTGCCTTCCGTGTGGCGCAGGAGCCGCTGGGGCGCGCCTTGCTGGCGGCGCGTGGCGAGAGCGTCCATCTCGCCGCGACGCTGACGCTGAACCGCTGGGGCGGCCGCGAGAGCGCCGAGCTGCGCGTCCTCGACATGGCGCGCCCGGGCTGATCGTCGTGGTTTAGAGCAGCGGCCCCAGTGGGAACCGGTTTTCGGGACAAGCCGATGCAAGATAAAAACCTAAAGCATCAGACCAATAGGATATTTGGTCTGATGCTTTAGGGGCAAGAACGGTGGCGGCAGGTCGCTCCAGACTTTCCCCGGATATCGTCAAACTGGTGCTTGCAGAGGGCGCGCCCTGCCACTATACCTCGCCCCGCTTCTCGACGGGCAGCCGTCGATTCAGAGGCCCGCGACCTTCGTCTATCGGTTAGGACACCAGCCTTTCACGCTGGGGAGACGGGTTCGACTCCCGTAGGTCGCGCCACACTCCGATAGGGGTGTTAAGGCATTGAAAAACAAAAGATATTGAGAGCGTTAAATCGAGGGTATCCCCCACGATATCCCCCAGCCATGTCCCCCCGAAGTCGGTTTGAGGGCGCACGTCGACTGTGCGCTTACCTGCGGGCCTGCTGGTAGTTCGCGATCATCGCCGGAGTGATGTCGAGGAAGTAAGAGAGAGTGCCCTAGCCTCGCGTGTAGGCTTTGGCCTTCAGGTCCGCGATACGATGAACGAAATCCTCAGCGCTTCGACGGGGAACTCTTCAACGAACATCCCCATGCCAAGCTCTTCATCACTCCAGTCCACGAAGGTACGGGGCTTCATGATGTCGCCGGCGGCCTTGAGGTCTGGAAAGGCGACACGCTTCGCCATTGCCACGCACCATCTGGAACGGTGGTCGTTTACGCTGCCGTAGAGCGCGGTGGCGGATACGTGATGCGCCCTACAGGAAACGCGAGGGGCCACGGGGGAATTGGGGCGGCACGTTCTTATGTAGGCTGCCGGATTTTGTGGCCCAAACATCCGACCCAAACTATCTGAGCGCGGCATGCCTTAAAGGGCCGCTTCGGACCCGGAGCAGAACAAGACGCCATGGGCCGTTTACCCGTCGCTGAACGAGAGGATCAGCGGCCCTTCATCGCCTTCTCAATGCCAGCCTCCATATCCGCCGCGTTCATCGCTGGCGTAAGTTCGATGGCGGCATTGAGGTTCAGAAAGAATGCTTCAGCCACGGATGGGATGTCGGTCGATTTAGCAAGATCAAAAAAGAAATATCCCGTACGCAATCCGGCATCTGCCACGAAATATGCGGCCTCAGGTTCGAATTCCAACATAAAAGCCTTCACGGTCTTCCGTAGAGTGCCATCGACAACGCTCCTGTTGCCGGCCTCTACCGGGATAGACACCTTTAGCATCATACGCATAGTGTCCTCCATTGTTCATCGAAATTCACAGGGGAGATATTCGCGCTGCACGAATTCGATCGGCATCAGTCAATTGGTAACATGGCCTGGTTTCCGTGACCATTGAGACCACGTACTGCCTCTCTCAGATCTTGCCGCTTTGACGTGGCCGGCCCATCCGCCGAGCGCCTGTACGACATCCCTAGGCACCTTCGCGCGTCTCAAGGCGTCCTTGTAGCAGTACCCTCAGATTTGGGCTTGAGGTCCGGCAGCTTCACCGCCTCAATACACGCCCTCATGGCTTCAAACGACGCCTGATGCTGATCTAGTCGGCGATCACGGTAGCGAAATTGTCTTCGGCTCGTTGACTGGTCCGTTTGCCGGCTTCAGCTGGAAAGGCGCCATTTCACAATCAAGGATTCGAGCTGTCTCCGCTCAGCCCACGTGACCACTCATCATGTGGTCAGCCAGGCTGTAGCAGTGGCTTGCCTGATAGGCGTTCCGGCCCCGGTTCATATGCGTCAGGTTGAACGCCCGGATAGCCTGCAACGAGCGGGGCGCCGCGAGGAATTTGTCGATCGAGGCGAGGCCGCGGACTTTGATGCCGAAAATGTCCTCGCCGCGGGGGAAGACATAGCTGACGTCTTCCGGCGTCATCACGCAGCGCTCGAGGAAAGCGTCATCCACCTGGCCCTGATCGAGCGAATGGTCCCTGGTGAAATCGGAAAGATGCACCAGAAATAGCGCGCGGATGCCCTCGCCATCCGCATAGAGAGAGAAAAGCTCCATCCAGCTCGCATTGACGCGAATGAGCGCCTTGCCCGGTGTCGACGGCAGACAGGAAACCGACCAGTAATGCCGCTCGGTCCGGCGCGGGATCGGGATGCAGTTGCGGCCATATTGCCGGAGAATGTCCAGGACCTCTTGTGCCTGAGGCCGGCGCAGCAATTTCTCGAACCGCGCGACGTATTTGAGACGCAGTTCGAGCGACTCCGAGCGCTCATCGGCGTCGCGCAGGATCGTCTTGCCCTGCATCCAATCGCGCTGCTGCTGGAGGTCCAGGAATCGGCGCAGACCGGTGGTGCTTGGGCGGCGGGTCGCGCTCACATCAGGTACCATGTCGGCCCAGTCGGTTCGGATGGGCTATCGGTTACGCGATCAATAGACGGCTCGAATATCACGATGCTCCGGAGCACAGGTCGTTCTCAGTTTCATCTGCATTGCGACGCCACCTTTTCATGGCAGGAGCAGCTGGCTGAAAACCAACGAAAATCAGAAAATGCTCCAAGCGCCTATTCAGCTGGGATGAGCACCAGATGACCGGGCGCGACTTCGGTGTATCGCGATGGCGCGGCAACGTGATCGGCGGGATGGATGGGCGAGCTTAGGACCGGGTGACCGGTCAGGCTGCGGGTCGTCCGTCGCGCAGGATCGGCGATCGGAACCGCAGACAGGAGAGCCCGGGTATAGGGGTGCTGCGGGGTCTCGAAGATTGCGGCGCGCGGGCCGATCTCGACGATCCGGCCGAGATACATCACCGCGACGCGATGGCTGACCCGCTCGACCACGGACATGTCGTGGCTGATGAACAGGCAGGAAATTCCCAGATCCGCCTGCAGCTCCATCAGCAGGTTCAGCACCTGCGCCTGCACCGAGACATCCAGCGCCGATACCGCCTCATCGGCGATGATCAGCTTCGGGTTGAGGGCAAGCGCGCGGGCGATGGCGATGCGCTGGCGCTGGCCGCCCGAAAGCTCATGCGGGTAAAGCTCGATGAAGCCGGCGGGCAGGCGCACGCGCTCGAACAGCTCCGCCACGCGTCGCTGCAGGGCCTGTCCCGACAGCCGCTCGTAATTAAGCAGGGGCTCCGCCACCTGGTCGAACAGCCGCATCCGCGGGTCGAGGCTCGCATAGGGATCCTGGAAGATCATCTGCATCTTCCGGCGCAGCGCGTGCATCCCCTGCCTCGACTGGGCCAGCACGTCCTGCCCGTCCAGCACCACCTCGCCCGACAAGGGTTGGATGAGACGCAGGATCGAGCGGCCGCAGGTCGACTTGCCGCAGCCTGACTCGCCGACGAGGCTGAGCGTCTGGCCGCGGTCGATGGTGAAGCTCACATCCTCGACCGCGTGGACATTGGCGATGGTCCGGCGCAGCAGCCCCTTCTGGACGGGGAAGCGGGTGCACAGATGGCGCACTTCGAGCAGCGGCGCAGCTTCCGTCCCCGCAGCTGTCGCGACGGGCGCGGCGGCCGCTGCGCGGGGGGCATCGCCGGTCGCGATGCCGCGCATTGGTGCCGGGCAGGTCGTGCCGCGCATCTCGCCTAGCCTGGGCACGGCGGCCAGCAGCGCGCGCGTATAAGGGTGTTGCGGGTCGGAGAAGATCGCCTCGACCGGGCCGTCCTCGACCTTGTCGCCGCGATACATCACCACGACCCGATCGGCCATCTGCGCGACCACGGCCATGTCGTGGGTGATGAACAGCACGGCCGTTCCCGTCTCGCGCTTCAATTTGTCGATCAGAGCGAGGATCTCGGCCTGGATCGTCACGTCGAGCGCCGTCGTCGGCTCATCGCAGATCAGCAGGCGCGGCTCGCAGGCCATCGCCATGGCGATCACGACGCGCTGGCGCATGCCGCCCGATAATTCATGCGGATATTGCTTCAGGCGGCGCTCGGGCTCGCTGATCTGCATCTGCGTCAGCAGGTCGAGCGCGCGGGCGCGCGCCGCAGCCGTCGGGATGCGCCGATGCGTCAGGATCACCTCGACAAGCTGGCGCCCGATCGTGAAGACGGGATTGAGCGCCGTCATTGGCTCCTGGAAGACCATGCCGATCTGGCCGCCCCGGATCGCGCGCATCGTGGCCTGGTCGGTTTGGGCGAGGTCGATCACGCGCCCGTCGGCCTGCCGAAAGCGCAATTCCCCTCCGGCGATCCGGCCGCCGCCGAATTCGACAAGCCGCATCAGCGACAGCGCCGAGACCGACTTGCCCGAACCGGATTCGCCGACCACGCAGACGCATTCCCCGGGCGCGATGTCGAAACTGACGTCGCGCACGCCGAGGACGGGCCCGGCATCGGTCTCGAACGCGACGCGCAGGCCCGCGATCGAAACGAGTGGACCGGGCGGCGTCGGGCCGGATGCTTGCGGGGCAAGGGACGTATCGAACATCAAACCTCCCGGGCATAGTCCTTAACAGCCTCTTGCCCGGCCATCCCAGGCTCGAAGGCGGCGCAGCAGCCGGGGCAGAGCATCCGGCGGGGTGCGGGCCCGTCTCGAATAAAAGTACTATTTGTTACATATTGACTGCGGCGTGGCATGCTTGCAATGTATTTTACATATTCCGGCGATCGCGACAGGTGCCTTCAGGATGGATCAGAACCTCACATGCGGCGCTGCCGGCGACTGCGCCCGCCGCATGCGCGGCTGAGGCTCTCCGGATGTTCCAATACACGCTGCGCCGGCTGCTGGTGGCGATTCCGACGCTTCTGCTGATCAGCCTGGCCATCTTCCTGCTTCTCGGCCTCGCGCCCGGCGATCCGATGGCGCAATTACCGCTGACGATTCCGCCCGAGGTGAAGGAGAAGATGCGCCAGTCGCTTGGCCTCGGCGATCCGCTGATGCTGCGCTACCTGCTGTGGCTCAAGCAGTTCTTCTGGATCGAGCCGCTGCATGTCTTCGACACCTTCTTCGGGCTGAATCTGGCTGGCGACAGCCAGCGTGTGGTGTCCTGGCAGTCGCGCGCGCCCGTTGCCGATATCATCGCGCTGCGCCTGCCGCAGACGCTGTGGGTCGTGGGCCTGGCTTATGTGGTGGGGATCGCGATTGCGCTGCCGATCGGCATCCTCTCGGCCTATCGGCAGCACAGCTGGTTCGACCAGCTTGGCACCTTCCTGGCGATGATCGGCTTCTCCGTGCCTACCTTCTTCACCGGGGTCGTGCTGATCGTGATCTTCTCGGTCGAGCTGCACTGGTTTCCCTCGCTCTACGACACGACGCTGAAGGTCACCGACTGGAACAGCTTCCTGATGCAATTGCGTCAGATGGTTCTGCCGGTGATGGTGCTGGCGCTCTACAATGCCAGCCAGATCAGCCGGTTCATGCGGGCCTCGATGCTCGACAATTTGCGGCAGGACTACGTCCGCACCGCTCGTGCCAACGGCCTGAGCGAAAGGGTCGTGGTGCTGGTCCATGTGCTCAGAAACTCGATGATCCCGGTCGTGACCGTCATCGCGATGGGTGTGCCGCAGATCTTCGGCGGCGCCATCATCACCGAGCAGGTCTTCAAGGTGAATGGGATCGGTGAGCTGCTGATCTCGTCGATCCAGGCGAATGACGTGCCGATGGTGCAGACCCTGACCTTCATCTTCGCGGTGCTGATCGTGCTGTTCAACCTGGTCGCCGATATCCTGTACGGCGTTCTGGATCCGAGGATCCGCTATGACTGAGCGGGGATCCTCTATGACTGAGGCTGCCGCGCCCGCTGCCCGCCGGCGCTCGAGCCAGGCGCGCGATGTCTGGCGCCGCTTCCGCAGCCATCGCGGTGCGGTGATTGGCGTAGTGATCCTGGGGGCGATCCTGCTGGCAGTCATCGCCGGCCCCTGGCTGTGGCAGCTCGACCCGACTGCGCTGGCGATGCGGCTGCGCAACAAGGGCCCGTCGCTGGAGCATCCGCTTGGCACCGACCAGCTTGGGCGCGACATGTTGGCGCGATTGATCGCGGGCGGGCGGGTCTCGCTGACGGTCGGGCTGACGGCGATGGGGCTAGCGCTGCTGCTGGGCACGCTGGTGGGGGTTTGCGCGGGGTTCCTGCGCGGGCTCGACGGGATCCTGATGCGATTGACCGATCTGTTCCTGGCGCTCCCGCTGCTGCCATTGCTCCTCGTCATGTCGATGCTCTTCCGCGAGCCGCTGTCGCAATGGCTTGGCGCCGAGACGGGGATATTCCTGCTGATCGTCACTTCCATTGGCGGAACCAGCTGGATGCACACGGCGCGCCTGGTGCGGGGCGAGGTTCTGACCTTGAAGGAACGCGAATTCATCCTTGCCGCCCGCTCGATCGGCACGCAGCGGGCTAAGATGATCCTGCGCCACATCCTGCCCAATGTGCTGTCGCCGATCCTGGTTTCGGCCACGCTCGGGATCGCGAGCGCAATCATGACCGAAAGCTCGCTGTCCTTCCTTGGGCTCGGCTTTCCACCGGATTTCCCGACCTGGGGGCGCCTGCTTTACGATGCGGTCGATCAGATCCAGCTCTATCCGATGCGGGCGATCCTGCCCGGCATCGCGATCTCGCTGACGGTGCTGTCGGTCAATTACATCGGCGATGGATTGCGCGACGCGATGGATCCGCGGATTCGCGGGCGCTGAAGGACCGTTTTGAAACTCCAGCCCTCATCCTGAGAGCCTGGCCTGAAATGAACCGAGCGATCTCAAAGGCTTCCGATCGCGCGCTATCACCCGCGCCGTCATCCTGGACAAGCCGCGCAGCGGCGCAGCTCCGGGATCCATCGGAGGGCTCCGGAACTTTACGATGGATCCCGGGACGAAGCTTCGCTTCGCCCAGGATGACGGCGCAGAGGTGATCAAGACAGAGCCCTTGAAATCAATGGCTTCATTTCAGGTCGGCCTCTGAGGAGCGCTCCGCAGGATGAGGGCTCGCGAGGTTTCCAAAAGGCCTCTGAGCCGGGCGGCGCGCCGTGGGGAGGGCCTTCAGCCCTCCATCCGGTCACGCAATTGGTTGAACGGGCCACGGCACAACTGCACCATCCGCCCGAGCAGCGCGCGGGCGACGACCCGCGGCGGTTGCCGCTGGGGCCACCAGGCAAGCCCCGCTGCGGGATCTTCAAGGGTACGGGCGAAGGCGCAGGCCAGAGCGGCCGAGGTCGGTACGCCCCGGCCGGACCAGCCGGAAAGCGCCCAGAGCCCGTCGTCGAGGCGCTGGATCGAGGGCGTCTGGTCGAGCGCCATGCTGACGGTGCCGGTCCACATGAAGTCCCAGTCCAGCCCCGCGAGCGCAGGCCAGATACGCGACAGGCGGCGGGTCATGAAGGCTGCGGTATAGTCGAAGCGGCTGCCGCGACCGGGTTCCTGCAAGCCGCCGGTGATGATCCGCCCGGAGGCGTCGATGCGGAAGAACATCGGGTCGTGATGGGTATCGCCGAAATTCATGCCCGACGGCATGACGCTCGCGCGTTCCTCGGGCGTCAGTGGGCGGCTTGCCACGGCGTAGCTCGTCAGCGGGAAGAAGCCCTGCGTCACCGCGCCGGGGATAGCGGCCGTGGAATAGGCGTCGGTCGTCAGGCCGACGGTCTTGGCGCGGATTTCGCCCTCGGGGGTGCGGATGCACCAGCGACCGTCGCGGCGCGAGAAACCTGTCATCGGGCTGTCGGTGAAGACCTCGACCCCAAGTGAGAGCGCAAGCCGCGCCAGTTCGCGCGCATAGCCGAGCGGATTGAGATGGCCGCCCTCGCGGTGGACCCACCCGCCCAGGAAGGCGCGGGTGCCGGTCAGCCCGGCGACCTCCTCGGCATCGAGATAGCGCTCGGTCTTGCCGTAGCCTGCGTATTTCGCCTGTGCCGCCCGGGTCGTCGCCAGCGTCCGGTCGTTATAGGCGGCGCTGAGCGTGCCCTTCTGGACCGCCTCGCAGCGCAGGCCGTGGCGCGCGATCCGCTCGAAGACCCGGGCCCCGGCCTCGGCGAGGAGCCCAACGCCCTTTTCGGGCAGCGTCGCGGGATCGAGATAGCCAAACACCGGGATGCATTGGCCGTGGTTGCGCCCGGATCCTCCGGCGCCGATATCGCGCGCCTCGATCACCGCGACGCGGGCCCCGGCCTCGGCCAGTTCGATCGCGGTCAGCAGGCCGCCATAACCGCCGCCGACCAGGAGCATATCGACATCGCGCGTGCCGGCGAGGCGCTCGGTCGCCGGGGCAGGGACGGCGGTCAGCGCATAGGGGGGCTCGGCGGAAAACCGGGTCACGCGGCAACTCCGCTATCGATGGCGGCTGTCAGCGCGCCGGCCAGACGGCCGGCCCAGCGCGCGCGGTCAGGCCCGGTTTCCAGAAGGTCGTTCGTCACCTCGAAACCGCAGGCCGGCAGGCCCGAGCCATAGCTGTGCCAGTCGACCGAGAAGACGCCGTTGCGGCCGGAATAGGGCTGGTTGTCGCCCAGGACGAGGCCGTCTTCCTTTCCGAGATGATCAAGCAGGTGGCGCGACAAGGTGTCGTCGTCATGCCAGATCGTGCCGCCATCCCAGGGGCGGTGCTGGCCCTGGAAAATGCGCGTGCAGCTGTGCAGTGCGAAGAGAAAGGGGCGCGGATGGCGCGCGGTCTGGCGCTCCCAGATCGCACCCAGCAGCTTGTGATAGGGCCAGAACACGGCCTCCTGCCGGGCCTCCCTTTCGGCCGGGGACAAGGCGGCATTGGCTGTGATCGGCGTGCCTTCGAGCGCCGAGGCGATCGAGCGGGGATCATCGACCCAGCGGTTCACGTCGATCACGAGGCGGCTGACGTCGCAGAGCACGATCGGCACGTCGATCCGTGCAGCAAGCTCACGGGCGAGTTCCGCCACGCCCAGATCGCAGAAATAGTGGCTGTCGCGCCAGGCCGGGGTGAGGCCGAGCTCGCCGAGCCCGGGCGGGACCGAGCGGCCGGCATGGTCGACTGCGATCACCCCGGGCAAGCGACCGTCCGGGTTCAGCAGGATCGGCGGATTGGCATTCATGGCAAGTCAGAATTCATGGCAGGTCAGCATTCACGGCAGGTCAGCATTCACGGGAGGTCAGCTCTCCTTGGACGGCTCGGTTGCGCCGAGGTTGCGCAGTTCCTCGATCCGGGCGAGCCGGTCGCGGCTTGAATCGCGACAGCGCAGGCTGATGGCGGCGACAATCGCCTCGATCTGGGCGGTGACAACGACGCGCGAGCCGAAGGGCGAGGTCGAGGCGTCGGGCGAGGTCAGCACCGCATCGGCATGTTCGGCGATGGGCGAACGCCAGGTGTCGGTGAACAGGCAAAGGCGCGCGCCGCTTTGCCGTACGCCGCGCGCGAAGGTCAGGAGCTCGCTCTGGTAGCGGCGGTAGTCGAAGATCACGAAGACGTCCTGCGGTCCGGCATCGACAAGCGTGTCATAGGCGAAGCCCAGGGTGAGGGGGGTGAAGACGACGCTGGGCCGCAGCTGGCCAAGCTGCGTCGCCAGCCGCTGCGCGAGGTTCTGGCTGTAGCGCCCGCCCAGCAGTTTGATCGTCGCCCGGGGGGACACCAGCAGGTCGACGATCGCATCGAATTCCGCCGGCATCGCCTGGGCGGCTGCGAGCTGCAGCGCCTCGGCCTGCATCAGCAGGGTGCGCTGGTAGATATGGTGGGGTGTCTCAGCCGGTGCTTCCGAGCGGATATTGTTCAGAGGCGAGCCGAGCTGGCGTTCGACATCGGCGATCGCCGCGGCCTGGAAATCGGCGAAGCGCGAGAAGCCGATCTTGGTGAGGAAGCGCAGCACCGTCGGTGCACTGACCGAGGCCTGTTTTGCCAACACCTCGACCGTCGTAAGCGCGCGCGTCGGGTAGCCTTCGAGCAAGACCGAGGCGACCTTCCGCTCGGCCGTCGACCGGGCTTCGCTGCGAATCCTGTCGAAAAGGGGCGGTGCGGCCATTCCTGTATTCTTTATTACATATTGACTTAAATCAAGCCTCTTGCACAGTATGTTACAACAAGCAATGCGCGTCGGAATGCCCCTCGCTTGGGAGCCCAGCAGGCGAATCGGGCCGGCAACAGGAGAGAACGGAATGAGCATGGCCAAGTTCTCGACCACAGCAAAGTTCCTGACCACGGCCGCGCTTGCGCTGCTGCCCTTTGCCGCGCAGGCGGAGCGGGGTTCGGACGGGGATCTGAAGATCTTCTACTGGCAGGCAGCGTCCACGCTGAACCCCTATCTCTCGGGGATCGGCAAGGAGGTCGATGCCGCGGCCCTGGTGGTCGAGCCGCTCGCGCGATTCGATCCGCAGGGCACGCTGGTGCCCCTGCTGGCGGCCGAGATCCCGACGAAGGAGAATGGCGGCATCCTGGCCGACATGACGATGATCACCTGGAAGCTGCGTGCCGGCGTCAAATGGTCTGATGGCAGCGCCTTCACCGCGAAGGACGTGGTCTTCACCTGGACATACTGCACTGCCCCGGGCGCAGGCTGCGCGGCCTCGAACGCCTTCGACGGGATCAAGGACGTGGTGGCCAAGGACGATCTGACCATCGAGATCCGGTTCGCGCAGCCGACGCCTTATCCCTATGTGCCCTTCGTCAGCTCGACCACGCCGATCCTGCAGGAAGCGCAGTTCAAGGAGTGCATGGGCGCCAAGATCGCCTCTTGCACCGCGCAGAATTTCGCGCCGATCGGCACCGGCCCCTACAAGGTCAAGGACTTCAAGCCGAACGACGTCGTCGTCTACGCGCTGAACCCGGCCTACCGCGAAGCCGACAAGCCGCATTTCTCGGGCGTGACGATCAAGGGCGGGGGCGACGCGATGTCCGCCGCACGGGCCGTCTTCGAGACGGGCGAAACCGACTACGCCTGGAACCTGCAGCTGGCGCCCGACGTCCTGGCGAAACTGACCTCGGCGGGCAAGGCGCGGCCGGTGACGGCCTTTGGCTCGATGGTCGAATACCTGTTCCTGAATCTGACCGATCCCGGATCGGATCTGGGTGACAAGCGCTCGACTGTGGCGGGCGGCCCGAACAAGATCCTGAGCGATATCCGCGTGCGCAAGGCGCTGTCCCTTGCCATCGACCGGGCCGAGATCGCGGAGGTTCTCTATGGTGATCAGGGCAAAGCGACCTGCAATGCCGTGCCGGCGCCCGCGCAATATGTCTCGACGGCCAATGATGGCTGCCTGACGCCCAATGCCGCAGCGGCCAAGGCTTTGCTGGACGAGGCGGGATGGAAGCCCGGCTCTGACGGCATCCGCGAAAAGGGCGGACAGAAGCTGAAGCTGTCCTTCCTGACCTCGACCAGCGGGGTGCGGCAGGACACCCAGGCCATGCTGAAGGAGTACTGGAAGGTCCTCGGCGTCAGCGTCGATCTCCGCAATGTCAGCGGCTCGGTCTTCTTCGGCGGCGATGCCGGCAACCCGGACACGCGGCAGAAGTTCTACGCCGACATCGAGATGTACACCGACAACTCGAAGGGCCTCGACCAGGAATCCTACCTGAACAAATGGACCTGCGCAGCGATCCCGTCTCCGGTCACACAATGGCAGGGCAGCAACATGCCGCGCTATTGCTCGCAGGATTACGATGCTGTGTCGCAGAGCTTGCGGAAGACGGATGGCATCACTGCGCGAGCCGAACTCGCGCGCAAGATGAACGACATGCTGGTGCAGTCCTATACGGTGATCCCGCTCGTCCATCGCGGCAATATCTCGGGCGCGGCCAAGTCGCTCAACGGGGTCTCAATGAACCCCTGGGACAGCGAGTTGTGGGACGTGGCCGGCTGGTCGCGAGCCAGGTGAGGGCGATTGCCGCCCGCCGCCCTAGGGTCTCTTGGGTCTTCTGGGGGATGTCCGATTGGATGTCCGGATCTCGCCAGACGAACTCCGCAACGGCTTGAGCGTTTTCGAGCGAAGTGGGCAACGGTTCGCGTGAAGAATGCGCGTTAAAACAATGAGATGGAGCTATCTGGCGATCCAATTTGATCGGAAACGGTTCTAGCGCCGCGTCTTCATGGCGCAATAACGCCTTGGCCGCATCGGAAGTGAATGCTTAAACAACCAGCAGCTGTGCTTGGTCCGGAGCAAATTGAGCAACGTCCGTTGTTGTCATAAATTGTCAATTCCCCTGCGTAAGTGTAGCGTGAATCAAGCCGCTTCCATTCGACCTGATGTAATGGAAGGGGGCTTGATATCTTCCAATTGAGGAGGATGCCGTGGGACGCAAATTCATCGACTGCCGCGAATTCCCGAGCGAGATGAAGTGCTCGGTCGCGATTACCGCCGATAGCGAGGGCGAACTCCTGGAGGTGGCCGTGCAGCATGCCATCGCCGTGCACGGGCATCAGGATACGCCTGAACTGCGGGACCAGATCAAAGGTGCCATCAAAGACGGCACGCCGCCTGAAGCGGCGCCCCGTCGCGCCGCCTGATCGAACAAGCGCCTTCGACAGCTGCAAGACATTCGGCTAACAGCCACTAGAGCGTTTTCGAGCGAAGTGGACACCGGTTCGCATGAAGAAAACGGGTTAAAATAAGGGGCTAGGGCATTTTTGCGATTCGGAGAAACGCGGAAATGCTCTAGGAGGAGCGGATTTGGGACCGCGCCAATAGATTATTGCGTGACCCTCATAGGGATTGGCGATGGTCCGCGGGCCAGCGCGCCTTCAACGCCTGGATCTGTTCGTTGAGGACGCCGTAAACCGCAAAGGCGGCATCCGACAGCGCGACATTGTCGGGAATGCCGAGCGACATCGGCAGCGAGGCGCTGGCCGATGCGATGCGGCGGATGACCGGCTTCATGCCGACCAGCAGCGTACTCGCGATCGGCCATGGCAGGACCGTTGCGGCCATGCCTTCGAGAACGGCGGTCGCCAGCGTCGGCAGCGCGTGGATCTCGGCCACGACGCGCGCCCGCACGCCCGCCTCGCTGCAGGCCCGTTCGACGGCCTGACGCAGATAGGATTCGCGCGCCGGGAGCACCAGGTCGATCTTCGCGAGCTCGGACACGGAGATCGCTGTTTCGCTCGCGCCGCCGAGATCGAAGGCAGGCGGCGCCACGAGATAGAACGGCTCGTCGAACAACGGCGTGTAGCTGAGCCCGCGCACGGGCGTGTCGCCATAGAGCACGGCCATGTCCATGCGGCCCTTCAGCGTCATTTCGCTCAGGGTCACGCCGAAACTGTCGAAGATGTTCAAAACGATGCCGGGAAAGCGGCTGCGCACCTCGCGCAGGAGCGCCGGCGCGATCAGGCTCGCGGTGCTCAGCGGCGCAAGGCCGACCGTGACATTGCCGGAGACCGCGGCGCCGGAGTCAAGGATGCTGCGCCGCGCCTCCTCGATCTGCCGTTGGACCATCTGCGCATAGCGGTAGAGGATCTGGCCGGCTTCGGTGGGCGTCACCCCGCGCGTGCTGCGGATCAGGAGCTGCTTCTTGAACTCCACCTCGAGGCTGGCGATCTGCTGGCTCAGGGCCGGCTGCGCGACATTGAGCACATTGGCCGCGCGCGTGACGCTGCCGAGATCGACGACCTTCAGGAAAGCTTCGAGACGTTTCGTGTCCAAGTGCGCTTCACCCCCGCAACGTATCCCCCGACGATGCGACAAGCGGGAGGGAAACGCGACAGGGAGGTTACGATCGCCGCAGACGCCGCGTCACAGCATCGGTTCGTACTGACAATGCACCAGCAATTCCGAAACCGCGGCATTGTTGGGCAGGCGCAGCAAGGTCTCGACGAGTTCGGCGAGATCGCCCGGCTGGGTCATCTCATGTCGCGGAATCTCGTCGTCCTTGAGCGTCATGTCGGTTGCGACATAGCCCGGGCAGATCACGGTGGCGCGGATGCCGGCATCGCGCCCCTCGCGTCGGACGCCATGCGTCAGCGCCGCGACCGCGAATTTGGTCATGGCATAGCCGACATTCGAGGCGACGCGCTTGCTGGAGAGCGAGCCGAGATTGACGACGCGGCCATGACCGCACACGGCCAGATGCGGCAAAGCCGCCCGAATGACGCGCAGCGGTCCCTTCACATTGATCCGCCACATCTCGTCGAGGAGGTCTTCGCCCTCGTCGGAAACCCTGACCTTCGGGTTGATACCGGCGGCGTTCACCAGGGCATCGATCTGCCCGAAGCGTTCCAGCGTGGCCGCGACCCAGGCTTCCGCGGAGCCGGCTTCCTCGGCGTCGTAGCGGTGGACCAGTTCGTTTTCGCCAGCGAGCGCCGGGTCGGGACTGCGCATGCCGGACGAAACCCTGAAGCCGCGGTTCAGCAGCCGCTCAGTGACGGCGCGCCCGATGCCGCGCGAGGCTCCCGACACCATGACCACACGGCCTGCAGGTTCCAGCATGGCTCGATCTCTCCATCTCGGGCGCAGCGTTGGATCCGTGCGCAGACCGCCGAAGTCTAGGTCCGGTCGAGCGGTGGCGGCCAAGATGATCTGCATCTGGCGCCATAAGCGCCGCCTATGGCGGGGCCGGCGAGGGCGGGTCGCTTGCGGCCTCCGCGCCCTTCCCCCTAGATGCTTCCGGCAAGGCAGATTTGACGGCGCTCCGGCGGGGTGAGGTTCAGTGGATACGCGACGCCTGAAATCGTTCCTGAAGATCGTCGACACCGGCAGCCTGACGAGGGCGGCTGCGGCGCTCAACATCGCCCAGCCCGCGCTGAGCCAGCAACTGGTCAGCCTGGAAAACCACTTCAAGCAGAAGCTCCTGATCCGCAGCCAGCAGGGCGTCACGCCGACGGAGGCCGGGCTCGTGCTCTATCGGCATGCGCGCACGATCCTGAAGCAGCTCGAGCACGCCGAGAACGACGTCAAGCGCGCCGCGACGACTCTGAGCGGCGCGGTCTCGGTCGGGCTTGCGCCCTATAGCGCCGGCTCGACCTTGTCCCTGAGCCTGCTGACGGCGGCGCGCGAAAAGCATCCCGACATCCTGCTGCACATCAATGAGGGGTTCGGCGGCCCCTTCAGCGAACTGATCATGACCGGGCGGTTGGATATGGCGGTCATGCATGGCGCCGGGCCGATGCGCGGGCTCAGTTTCCAGCCGCTTCTGGTCGAGGAATTCGTCCTTGTTGCGCCGCTGGCGGTGCCTCTGCCGGGAAACCCGGACGAGCCGATGTCCCTGGGCGAGCTCGTCGACATGCCGTTGATGCTCCCCAGCAGGGTGAATTTCGTCCGCAAGGCTGTCGATGCGGCCTTTGCAGGTATTCGTCACGATCCGCGCCTCGTCGCGGAGATTGAGTCGCTCGGCACGCTTCGCGATGCGGTCAGCGAAGGCGCCGGAGCCACGATCCTGCCCTGGTCGGTTGCGAACCAGGTTGTCGTGCCGGGACGCTCCGTGATCCGCCAGATCGCATCACCGAAGATCGAGGACACCGTCTCGCTATGCGTGTCCGATTTGATCCCGCTGTCGGAGGCGGCCGTCGCCATCCGCGGCATCCTGTTCGAGATCGCGACGCAGGCGGTCTTGTCGGGTCGGCTCTCGGCAGCAAAGAAAGACGCGGCGAAATAACTCCTGCCTTTCCTGGGATCGGGTCATCGCCCTGGCTTATGGCCTCAGAGCGAATTGGTTGTGTTCAAGGCCCCATGGCGATCCTAGCTTGATGTCGAGAGCCCGCATGGCGCGGGCCGAGCACGGGACCGTACGCAAGTGGCCTTTTCAGATTATCGGACCGCCCTGGTCACAGGGGCTTCGTCGGGCATCGGCGCGGCCACGGTCAGGCGCCTGCGCAAGGAGGGGCTCGAGGTGCATGCGCTGGCGCGCGATGCGCAGCGACTCAAGGCGCTGGCCGACGAGACCGGCTGCCTGCCGCATGCCCTGGATGTCAGCTCGGTCGACGACATCACCGCGCTTGCTTCCGAGCTCGCCATCGACGTCCTCATCAACAATGCCGGCCAATCGCGGCAGGGCGACATCCTGAACACCTCCGCGGCCGATGTGGATTCCCTCATCGACGTCAATCTGCGCGGCGTGCTGCATCTGACCCGCCTGTTCGTTCCCGGCATGCTGGAGCGCAATCGCGGCCATGTCGTCAACATCACCTCGATCGCCGCGCATTACGCCTTCCCCGGTGGCAACACCGTCTATCACGCGACCAAGGCCGGCGTTCACGCGCTGTCGAAGCAGCTGCGGACGCATCTCTACGGTTCGCGGGTGCGCGTGACCGAGATCTCCCCGGCCCGCGTCGAGACGGAGGTTTTCGCGCGTCTGCTCGGCGATCCCGTCGCGGCCCAGAAGCGCTTCTACGAGGGCTATGAGGCGCTGCAGCCCGAGGACATAGCGGATTCGATCGCCTTCGCGGTTGGATCGCCGGCGCGCATGAATGTCAGCTTCATGGAAGTGCTGCCGACCATGCAGGTGGTCGGTGGCCTGAATTTCGCCAAGAGCAACCCGGCGTCGGCCTAACTGCGGCCAGCTCTTACCTCATTGAAAGACCACGGTCCCGGGATGGAACTCGCCAGGCTGAAGGCGCTGATCGATCTGGTCTCACGCTCGCGGATTTCCGAATTGGAGATCACGGAAGCGGGTGAGCGCGTCCGCATCTGCAGATCGTCGCCTCCCTTCGCGGTGCCTGCAGCGGCTGGTCCCACCGAGCCACGACATGACCCGGCGGCAGAATTCCGGCGCCTGGGCGGCGCGGTGGACGTCCCGAGCGAGACGGACGGCCACATCGTCGTCGCGCCGATGTTCGGCATCTTCCATCGCGCGCCTTCGCCCGATTCAGCGCCATTCGTGGAGATCGGCCAAGTGGTCGCGCCGGGCCAGAAGCTCTGCATCATCGAGGCCATGAAGACGTTCAACACGATCGGTTCGGACGTAGCTGGAACGGTCGTCGAAATCCTCGTCGAGAGCGGGCAGGAGATCGAGGCCGGACGCCCCTTACTGCGGATCGCTCCGTGATGGGCGGGAGCAGCAGGCGACGCAGCTTGGCCGCCCGGTCGGGGCTGGCGCATGTTCGATAATGTCCTGATCGCCAATCGTGGCGAGATCGCGCTGCGCATCCAGCGCGCCTGCCGAGCGCTCGGGCTGAAGACGATCGTTGCCCATTCCGAGGCCGATCGCGACGCCCGCTATGTCGCTCTTGCCGATCAGGCCATCTGCATCGGCCCCGCCGCGGCACGCCTCAGCTATCTCAGCCCTGCAGCGCTCCTGCTTGCAGCCGAAGCGACCGGCGCGCAGGCGATCCACCCGGGTTACGGCTTTCTCTCGGAGAATGCGGGCTTCGCCGAGCAGGTCGAAGCCGCCGGCTTGAGCTTCATCGGTCCGACGGCCGCCTCCATCCGCATCATGGGCGACAAGGTCGCCGCCAAACGGGCCATGCGCGAGGCCGGTGTTCCTTGCGTCCCTGGACCCGACACCGCCTTGCCGGACGATGCCGGGGAGATCGCCGCCATTGCCGCGGAGATCGGCTACCCCGTCATCGTCAAGGCGGCCGGCGGCGGCGGCGGGCGCGGCATGCGCGTCGTGCGCGTGCCCGGTGAGCTTGCGGAAGCCATCGCCGTGACCCGCGAGGAGGCGCAGCGCGCCTTCGCCAACCCCGAGATCTATATCGAGAAATTCCTCCAGCACCCCCGTCATGTCGAGATCCAGGTGCTGTGCGATCAGCATGGCACGGCGCTGTGGCTGGGCGACCGCGACTGCTCCCTGCAGCGCCGCAATCAGAAGGTCGTCGAGGAGGCCCCGGCGCCGGGCATCGCGCGTGATCTGATCGCGCGGATCGGGGAGGCCTGCGTCGAGGCCTGCCGTCGGATCGGCTATCGCGGGGTCGGCACCTTCGAGTTCCTCTATGAGGACGAGGCCTTCTATTTCATCGAGATGAACACGCGGCTTCAGGTCGAACATCCTGTAACTGAGATGACGACCGGGCTCGATCTCGTCTGCGAGCAGATCCGCGTCGCGCGCGGCGAGCGCCTGGCCCTGACGCAGGCGGAGATCAAGCTGTCCGGGCATGCGATCGAATGCCGGATCAACGCCGAGGATCCGGAGAGTTTTTCAGCCTCTCCCGGCCGCGTCACGCGCTGGGATCTGCCCGGCGGGATCGGCGTGCGCCTCGATTCCCATGTCGTCGCGGACTATGTCGTGCCGCCCCATTACGATTCCCTGATCGCCAAACTGATCGTCCATGGCGCGACGCGGGAGGAGGCGTTGATCCGCGCCCGGATCGCCTTGTCCGAGATGAAGGTCGAAGGGATCAGCACCAATATCCCGCTCCATCGCGAGATCCTGGAGGACGCGGATTTCGTCGCCGGCGGGGTCGATATTCACTTTCTGGAAAAGCGACTGGCGCTGCGTCAGCGGGCGGGGCGGCCATGATGGAGATCGCCGAGATCGAACAATTGCTGCGCTGGCTGGAGGAGGCCGGCCTCGATTCCATCGAGATCGAAGGACCCGAGCATGGCCTGCGGTTGAGGCTGCAGCGCGATGCGGGCTCGGCTGAAGCCGGCGAGCCGTCCGCTGTCGAGCCGTCCGGCAGCTCGGAGCGGCGGCGGGACGACGCGACGGAGATCGTGGCGGCCCGGGGCCCCGGCCAGTTCCAGGATCGCCATCCCGCGCGCGAAAAGGCGTTCGTGCGCGTTGGAGACAGCGTCTGCTCCGGCGACATCCTCGCTTTGATCCGGACCGGGCCGGTCTATGCCCCGGTCACCGCGCCGCGCGACGGTCGTGTCGAGCAGATCCTGGCGGCAGCTGGCGATTTGGTCGGTTTCGGATCGCTGCTGTTCCGGATTCGATAGGCGTTCGCACCCGGGCGGCGCGCGCTAGCCGGGTCGCGGCGACTGCGGCCCGAAATCAGCGCAGCCCGCTGCAGAACTCCTGGATGCGGCGGCAGCCTTCGCGCAGACTCTCCATGTCGGTCGCATAGGACACACGGAAATAGGGGCTCATTCCATAGGCCGAGCCCTGCACGGTCGCGACATGCTGTTCCTGGAGGAGAGCGAAGACGAAATCGGTGTCGGTCTCGATCTTACGCCCGCCCTTGCTGGTCCGGCCGATGCAGCCCGCGATGTTGGGGAAGACATAGAAGGCCCCTTCCGGCTTGTGGCAGAGGACGCCGGCCGCCTGGTTGAGCTGCTCGACCACGAAATCGCGCCGCTCGCGATAGATCTCGGCGCGCTCGGCCAGCAGATCCTGCGGGCCGTCCAGGGCTGCGATCGCGGCAGCCTGGGCGAGCGTGCAGATGCCGTTGGTCGCCTGGCCCTGCATGTTGTTCATCAGGGCGATGAGGGATTTTGGGCCGCCGCAGAAGCCGACGCGCCAGCCCGTCATCGCATAGGCCTTTGAGGCGCCGTTGACCGTCAGCACCCGCTCCTTCAGGCGCGGCTCGACTTCGGCGAGGGTGCAGAATTCGAAGCCGTCATAGATCAGGTGCTCATACATATCGTCGGTCAGGACGGCGACATGGGGGTGGCGCAGCAGGACATCGGCGAGGGCCTGCATCTCGGCGCGCGAACAGGCCGCGCCTGTCGGGTTGTTCGGAAAGTTCAGGATCAGCCATTTCGTCCCGGGCGTGATCGCCGCTTCCAGATCCTCAGGCCGCAGCTTGAACTGGTTGTTCTCGGGGCAGGGTACCGCCACCGGCGTCGCCTGCGCGACCATGACCATGTCGGCATAGCTGATCCAGCCGGGGGCGGGGATCACCACCTCGTCGCCGGGATTGCAGGTCGCCATGATGGCGTCGAAGATGATCTGCTTGCCGCCATTGCCGATCAGGATCTCGTCCAGTTCGTAGTCGAGCCTGTTGTCGCGCTTGAACTTGCGCTGGACCGCGGCCTTCAGCGCCTTCGTGCCGTCCTGGGGCGGGTATTTGGTGTCGCCGGCCAGGGCCGCGTTGTAAGCCGCCTCGATCGCATGGGCGGGCGTGGCGAAATCCGGTTCGCCCGATGACAGGCTGATGATCTTCACGCCCTGGGCGCGCAACTCACGGGCCCGGTCCGTCATGGCCGCGGATGCGGAAATCTTGACAGTTTTGATGCGGTCGGCGGCTTCGAACATCGAGATTTCACCTCACTGGGACCCGAGCGCGCATGCGCCGACAGGCCGGCCTCGCGGCCCTTGGACCGCTGTGAGGATAGGGCGCGAGGCGACGCGCCGCTAAGACGGGTTCGTTCTGACGTCATAGCGCTTGCCTATGGCGCGGCCGCCGTCCGGGTATACAGCCGCCCGGCGGCAAGGCCGTGGCTTGCATGACCTGCTTTACCCAAGAGGTCGGTCACAAGTCGCCATACCGGGCTGGCTATGCCGCTTTCGTTGCCAACACGCTCAGATCCTCATCATCCCGGCATGGCACGGTCATAAGCAGGGCCGATGACCCTAAACGAAGTTTGTCTTATCCGGGTTCGAGGGACGCGGATAAAAACAAGATGCAGGGGCGAGCCGCTTATCGGCAGCCAGGGGACACAGCCATCGGCGGCGGAGGTTCGGCCAGATGCTGCCGATGATCTCCGCGGCAGGTTCGCCGGCTCAGTGAAGACCGTTGACGGGCCGCGAGGTGCCGGTTCGAGCGTTTGGAACGACTAGAGACACCACGACGATCCGTTGACTCAGGAGACTGCTCCGGAATGACAGATGTCGCGCAAACGACCGCGCAAGCGCCAGGCGACCTTGATGAGCGCTCGCCTTGGCGCCTCACTTTGTCCGTCGGCTTCCTGGCCCTGCCGATGCTGGCCTTCCTGTCGATCTTCTTCTTCTACCCGGCCGCCAATCTGCTGTTTTACAGCTTCCTCTCGCAGGACGCGAAAGGCATCATCGGGCGGCCTTTCACCCTGTCGCACTATGTGCATATCGCCGAGATCGATCTCTATCTGAGGGTGTTCTGGAATACGCTGCAGATCGCCTTCGTCACCTCGATCGTCGCCATCGTGATGGCCTATCCGGTCGCCATCGTGATGGTCAAAAGCAACGCGATCGTGAACCGCGTGATCAGCCTGATCGTGATCGCACCGCTAATCGTCAGCGTCGTCGTCCGCGCCTATGGCTGGCAGCTCATCCTGGTCAACACGCCGACCGGATTGCTCAACTGGCTGCTCCTGACGCTTCACATCATCAACGAGCCGCTGGAGCTGCTCTATACCAAGACGGCGGTCGTCATCGGCTCGCTGCACGTCTTCTTCCCGATGATGGTGCTGCCGCTGGCCTCGGCGCTCGGCAAGATCGATCCCAATCTGGAGGATGCGGCCAGGATGCTCGGCGCGCCCTGGTGGAAGGTTTTCGCGCGGGTGACACTGCCTCTGAGCATTCCGGGGCTCGTCGCGGGCTTCACGCTGGTCTTCTCGCTGACCGCGGGCTCCTTCGTCATCCCCGTCCTGCTCGGTGGCACCTCATCGACGATGCTCGGCAACCTGATCGAGCAGCAGATCTTCGTCGTCTATGACTGGCCCTTCGGCGCCACGATCGCGGTCGTGCTCGTCATCGTGGTCTTCGCGATCAACGCCTTGTCCATGCGCATCCTCGAAGGGCGCCGCTTCCGGAGGATCGCCTCATGAGCGGCCGTC
Organism: Allobosea sp. OK403; assembly: GCF_900113835.1. GTDB lineage: Bacteria > Pseudomonadota > Alphaproteobacteria > Rhizobiales > Beijerinckiaceae > Allobosea. The sequence goes on from NZ_FOQV01000001.1 coordinate 336,477, forward strand.
TCGAAGGCGTCGGAGCCTGGGTGCTCTACTGCGTCACCGCCGCGATGATGATCTTCATCCTTGCCCCGCTCCTGGTCGTGATGTCGGTCTCGGTCTCGGACAGTTATTTCGTGACCTTTCCGCCGCAGGGCTTCACCCTGAGCTGGTACGCCAAGGTCCTGCAGGATCGCGATTTCCTGGATGCGCTCCAGCTCAGCGCCGTGCTCGCCTTCAGCACGACGATGGGTTCGCTTCTGCTGGGCGTCCCGGCCGCCTTCGCCCTCGTGCGCGGCAGCTTTCTCGGGCAGTCCTTCCTCAAGAGCCTGGTGCTCTCGCCGCTGGTCTTTCCAGCGCTCGTGACCGGACTCGCCCTGCTGCAGCTGCTCTCCAGCTTCGGTTCGGGCGATGCCCGGTTGAACCTGTTGATCGGCCACATCGTCGTCACCGCGCCTTATGTGGTCCGGACGGTGGTCAGCAGCCTCCAGCTCATGGACATCAATCTGGAGGAGGCGGCGCGCACGCTCGGAGCGAGCAGGATGAAGACCTTCTGGCGCGTCACCTTGCCCCAGATCGCGCCTGGAGTGGCGGCGGGCTCGCTCTTCGCCTTCATGGTCTCTTTCGACAACTATCCGATCTCGATGTGGCTGGCGAACTCCGAATACAGCCCGGTCCCGCTCGTCCTGATGCGTCAGCTGGTGAACGTCTTCGACCCGTCGGTGCCGGCGATGTCGACGATCATCATCCTGCTCGCGGTGGTCGGCGTGCTGATCCTGGAGCGCCTCGTGGGGCTGCGCCGCGCGGTCGCGATCTGACCGGACACTGGAGTTCACTGACGAGGCCGACCCGTTCATCACCAATAAAAAAGGGGAATGCAGAACCATGACAATCGATCGCAGAACGCTCATCGCATCCGCTGCCGCCAGCGCCATCGTCATGCCGACGATCGTCACCCGGGCCCATGCCCAGGAGAAGCAGCTCCATATCGGTGTCTACAACTCAGCCCTCGGCAAGCTCGTCCAGAAGGAGGTCATCCCGGCCTTCGAGAAGGAGCATAAGTGCCGCGTCTTCACGATCGAGGGCGCGACCCTGTCCAACATCGCCGCGCTGCGGGCGACGCGCGCCACGCCGAAATTCAGCGTCATGATGATGGACGATGTCGGCGTGCCGCAGGCTAAGCAGGAGGAGCTGATCGACAAGCTCGACCCGGCGAAGATTCCCAATCTCGCCAAGGTCTACAAGCGCTTCCTGTTCGAGGACAGCTACGGCGTCGGCTTCAATATCTCGAGCGCGGGCATGTTCATCAACCCGCAGAAGACGACCGGCCTGACGAGCTACGAGCAGATCTTCGATCCGAAATACCGCAAGCGCATCCTGCTCAACACGCCCAAGAACACGCAGAGCGTGCTCATGCTCATCGTCGCGACGGCGCTGGCGACCGGCAAGCCGCTCAAGGAAGCGCAGTATCTGATCGATCAGGGCTGGGACAAGCTCGCCCAGCTCAAGCCGAACGTGCTGACGATCTATGACAGCGAGGCGCTCGTCCTGATGGTGGCGCAGGGACAGGCCGATATCGGCGGTATCGACTACTCCAAATCGATCTATCCGCATGCGGCCAAGGGCGTGCCGCTCGACATGGCGCCGCTGAAGGAAGGCTCCTTCACCGGCATCAACAGCCTGACGCTGGTCAAGAATGCCCCCGAGCCCGAACTCGGCGCGGCTTTCATCAACCGCATGCTCGATCCTGCCGTGCTGGAGATGCTCTCCTCGCAGACTTTTGGCGCGCCCTCGGTGGCCGGGATCAACTTCAAGCCGGAGGTCGCCAAATACCTCGCCTATCCCGACACCAAGATGGACGAGATGGGCCTGTTCACGCCGGACTGGAACTTCATCATTCCCAAGCGTGCCGGCCTGCTGGAACGCTACAACCAGGTCTTCAGCAGCTGACATGGCCCAGATGAAATCCGCGAATGTCCGGCTGGAAAAGCTCAACAAGCACTATCATCGGGTGGTTGCGGTCGAGGACGTGTCGCTCGCCATCGAGCCGGGCAGCATGGTCGCGCTGCTTGGCCCCAGCGGCTGCGGCAAGACGACATGCCTGCGCATGATCGCCGGGCTGGTCCAGCCCAGCTCCGGCGAGATCTTCATCAATGAACAGCGCGTGACGCGCGTGCCGGTGCACAAGCGCAATATCGGCATGCTCTTCCAGAACTATGCGCTGTTCCCGCATATGACCGTGGCCGAGAACATCGCCTTCGGTCTCGACATGCGCGGCGTCGGCAAGGCCGATGCCGGCAAGCGCGTGACCGGGGCGCTCGACCTCGTCCAGCTCGGCAAGTTCAGCGACCGCTTCCCGAGCCAGCTCTCGGGTGGACAGCAGCAGCGCGTCGCGCTCGCTCGCGCTCTGGTCATCGAGCCCGCCATGCTCCTGCTCGACGAGCCGCTCGGCGCACTGGACAAGGGGCTGCGGGAGAGCATGCAGGTGGAGCTGCGCGCACTCCAGCGCCGTCTCGGGCTCACCACGGTCATGGTGACCCACGACCAGGACGAGGCGCTGACGATGGCTGACCGCATCGTCGTGATGCGTGATGGACGGCTGGAGCAGGTTGGCGGCGCCACAGAAATCTATCAGAAGCCGGCTTCACGCTTCGTCGCGACCTTCCTTGGCGCATCGAACCTGTTCAGCGGCAAGATCGAGACGCGCGACGGGGCAGGGGCGCTGGTCGCTGTCGCGGAGGGCTTCGGCCTGCTCGTGGACGGGCTGTCCAATGAGGCTCGGGAGGCGACCGTTTCCGTGCGTCCCGAGGCCATCGTCGTCGAGCCTCTGGGCAATGGAGCGCCCCGGACGGAGGTGCCCAACAGCGTCGTCGCGACCATCGATCAGGTCGTCTATCGCGGCTTCATCAATCACTATTACCTGAAGCTGCCGGGCGGCTCCGAGATCATCGCCTATCAGCAAAACCGGACCAGCGAAGGCGCCAGTTCCTTCGCTCCCGGTGACAAGGTCATCGCCCGGTGGGACGCATCGAGCAACCATGTCCTGCCTAATGGCTGATCGCATGATGCGCTTCCGCCATGCCGGCGCGCCCCAGAGCGCGCCGCGATGCCCGCATAAGCATTGGGTCTTGGCCGTTCCATCGCTCCGCAGCGCAAAGCAAGGCGATGCCCGACAAGCCCGGCCGGGGCAGCGCCGCCGCCTGGGCCGTTTCGTTCTGGAGATGCCGTTTCCGTGTCGCTGGACCTGACGATCGCCGCCGCAGCGGACGAGGCGCCGCCCGCGCCGACCGAGGAGCTGCCCAAGCTCAGCAATATCGGAACGCGCGCGCTCATCATCGAGGCGCCGGGCGCGTTCGACCTGCGGCAGCAGAGGCGCATCCTGGCGCTGGCGGATGAGGTGGCTACCTGGTCCGGCGTGGTGGAAGTGGTTCCCGGCGTCACCAATCTGATGCTGATCTTCGCCGAGCCGCCGCGCGATCTCCAGGCCTGCCGGCGCGCGCTTGCCGAGGCCTGGCGACGCCTGCCGCCAAAGCAGCTGGCCAGCCGTGTGATCGAAATCCCGGTCATCTATGGCGGCGAGCTCGGCTCGGACCTCGCCGCCGTCTGCGCCTATTCGGGCCTGCCACGGGAGGAGGTCATCCGCATCCACAGCAGTGGCACCTACACTGTCTGCTGCCTCGGCAGCTCGCCGGGTTTCGGCTATCTGCACGGTCTCGATCCCAAGATCTTCATGCCGCGCAAGACCGTGCCGTCCCTGCGCATGCTGGCGGGCACGGTGACGATCGGCGGCATGCAGGCCGGGGTCTCGGTCTCGACCGGGCCCAATGGCTGGAACGCGATCGGCTTCACCGCGGTGTCGATGTTCGATCTGGCGCGTGACACTCCCGCCCTGCTGGCGCCTGGCGACATTGTTCGCTTCACCATTGAGAGAGACGAGCCGTGATCGAGGTTCTCTCCACCTTCGCGCTCAACACGGTGCAGGATCTCGGGCGCTTCGGCTCCCGCCATCTCGGCGTCGGCACCTCCGGGGTGATGGACCCGCTCGCCCTGACGGTCGGCAATATCCTGCTCGGGAACCCCGATGATGCGGCCGGCATCGAAATCCAGACCTTTCCGTTCGAGCTGCGCTTCCAGGTCGACACCGCCTTCGCCGTGACCGGGGCGGACTGCACCGCGACATTGGACGGGCGCCTGCTGCCGCCCTGGTGGACCACCCCTGCGAAAGCCGGGCAGGTGCTGAAGCTGCATCCGCCCAAGAAAGGCGCGCGCAGCTATCTGACGCTTGCCGGCGGAGTCGACGTACCCGTCATACTCGGCTCCCGCAGCACGCATCTGCGCAGCGAATTCGGCGGCTTCATGGGACGAGCCTTGGCGAAGGGCGATGTCCTGAGAACGGCAGGTGGAGTCGGCGGGCCAGCGCGGCTGGGGCCTGACGAATTCGGGGCCGAGCCCGCCGACATGGCGCTGCCGCCGGGCGCTTCCGGCGAGACCGACTCTAGCGACGATACATTGCCGATCAGGGTGCTGCGCGCGGGCGAATACGAACTCTTCCCGCAGGAAGCCCGCCAGCGCTTCTGGCGGACGGCCTGGAAGATCACCCATCAGAGCGACCGCGCCGGCTACCGGCTGGGCGGCGAGCCCCTGAAGCTCGCATCCCGCGTCGAGATGCGCTCCTACGGCATCGTCGCCGGCGTGGTCCAGGTGCCGCCTTCCGGAGAGCCTATCATCCAGCTCAGCGATGCGAACACCGCGGGCGGCTACCCGAAGATCGCCGGCGTCGTCGAGGCCGATCTCTGGCGCCTGGCGCAGGCCCGGATCGGTAGCTCCATCCGCTTCGTCGACACGACCTATGACGATGCCGTCGCCGCGATGGCGCCCGTGGACACCTATCTCGCGCAGATCCGCCGGGTGGTCGAGCTCTACCGGCAACGGCCACGCTAGCCACCTAGCGATGGCGGCGGGGCCAGGAGAACGAGGACAACGAAGATGAAGATCGACCTCAATTCCGACATGGGCGAGGGCTTTGGGCCCTACAGGATCGGCGATGACGAAGCGCTGATGGAGATCGTCTCCTCGGCCAATGTCGCCTGCGGCTTCCATGCCGGCGACCCGGTCATCATGGATCGCACCGTGCGGGCGGCCAAGGCGCGCAAGGTCGGCATCGGCGCCCATCCGGGCCTGCCGGATCTGATGGGCTTCGGCCGCCGCATCATCCAGATGGACAGCGCCGAGCTGGAGAAGCACCTCGTCTATCAGATCGGCGCCTTGCAGGGCATCGCAGCGGCCGCGGGTCACAAGGTGACCCATGTCAGCTATCACGCCGCGCTCGGGAACATGGCGACCGCCGACAGGGACGTCGCGGATGTGCTCGCGCGCGCCATCGCCGCCATCGACCGCGACCTCATCGTCTTCTCGATGCCGGATACGGAGGTGGAGCGTGCGGCGGAGCGCGCAGGCCTGCGCGTCCTGACGCTGTTCCTCGCCGACAGGGCTTATGACGAGCGCGGCGAGCTGGTCTCGCGCAAGCTGCCGAATTCGGTGATCACCTCGCCGGATGCGGTCGCCGCACGGGTGCGGCAATTTCTCGACGGCGGCACGGTGACGACGATCGAGGGTAAGCGCCTCACAATACGCGCGAGATCCATCCTGGTGCACAGCGACACGCCGGGCTCTACGCAACTCGCGCGAACCGTCCGCGCGACAATCGAGGCAGGCGGGGGCACAGTCGCCCCCGCAACCGAGATACTGGCTTGATCGGCGGGCCCCTATATGGCTCTAGAGCAGGATGCGAAAAAGTGGGCACCGGTTTTTCGCATTGATCCTGCTCTAACTCCTTGATGAGAGACGGATTCAGATTTCAGGCGGGATCACGAAGTGACCCCGTCTGAAATCATCCGGCTCTAGCGGGCATCCCCGCCTGCCTGCTGCTCCGGAGTGGGCGGGAGCAGGGCGGCCGTGATGATGATCTCGATCAGGTCGCCTTCGGGCATCACCGACTGCACGAAGGAGCGCACGGGCCCGTAACCGGCCGGCATCCAGCTCGACCAGGCTTCGTCGAAAGCCGGCTTGTTGTCGTGATCGGTCACCACGATCTCCGCCTTGACGATGCGCGTGCGGTCGAGGCCCGCATCCCTGAGATAAACCTCGATGACGCCCAACGCGCCCAGCGTTTGCGCCTTGATGTCCTGCGTGCGGTCAGGCGAGGTCGCGACCGCCCAGAGGAAGCCGCCCCCGCCCGGCAGATGGTAGACCGCCACGGCCGATTTGGTGGGAAGCGTCTTGTTGGGGATGCGGGAGATATCTGTCGCGGTCATGTTTCGCTCTTGGGCAGTCGCTCTTGGGGCCGTCGATCACGGGCGTACCTGCATATCGGCGCAGGGGGGCAGGACGCTAGCAATTTGGGAGCCGTCAGAGCCGATGCTGGCCTCAAGACCGATCGCCACGAGCCGTCGGCCCGCCCATGATCGCCGTCACGCGCGCTCAAGCACAGCGCCGCGCTCCATGAACCAGATCTCGCCGTCTTCCCTCAGGCGCTCATGATGTCCATGTCGGGCAGCTGCTGTCGAAGGGCTCATGCGAGATGGAGCCGGCCTCCCGCTCAGGTAAGGTAGCGCTTGAACCAGCCTATCGTCCGGTCCCAGGCCAACTTGGCGTTCGTCTCGTCATAGCGCGGGGTCGAGTCGTTGTGGAAGCCGTGATTGGCGCCAGGATAGATGTAGGCTTCATAGGTCTTGCCGCCCGCCTTCAGTGCCGTTTCATAGGCTGGCCAGCCCGCATTGATGCCGGTGTCGAGCTCACCATAATGGATCAGGAGCGGTGCCTTGATGCGTGCCACATCCTCGGCGCGGGGCTGGCGACCATAGAACGGCACAGCGGCGCCAAGCTCCGGATAAGCGACGGCGGCCGCATTGGCCACGCCACCACCATAGCAGAAGCCCGTGATGCCGACCTTGCCGGTGGTTTGATCGCTCTTCATAAGGAATTCGATGGCTGCGAAGAAGTCGTTCATCAGCTTCTCCGGACTGACCTGCTGCTGCAGCTGGCGGCCCTTGTCGTCATTGCCGGGATAGCCGCCGACGGAGCTCAGCCCGTCTGGAGCTAGGGCAATGAAGCCGGCCTTTGCGATCCGGCGGGCGACATCCTCGATATAAGGGTTCAAGCCACGGTTCTCGTGCACGACCACCACCGCGGGGACGCGGCTGGTGGCTTTCGTCGGGGCTACCCAGTAGCCTCGCACATCGCCATGGCCCTTCGGAGAGGGGTAGGTGATATAGCTGGCGACGATATCGGGATCGGTGAACGAGATTTGTTGCGCAAGCGCATAGTCGGGGCTCATCGTGGCCAGAATTGAGGCGGCCGTCATGCTGCCCACGGCGAATTTGCCGGCGCGATCCAAGAATTCGCGCTTGGTAATTTTTCCGTGAGCATAAAAATCGTAGAGCTCAAGCAGCTCTTGCGGAAAATCCTTGGCGGTCAGGCGCTGCACGGCACTTCCCCCTTTTTTGTCTCTGGCATCAAGAGACTGATCCTACCCCCACGCCAATCTTGTCTTCAACATTCCGTTCGCCGCAGCTGAAGGACCGCCAGTCCATTCAGCCGCAATCGCTCGTCGTCACGCCGCGCTGCCGCCATGGCGGGTGGAGGCGAGGAAGGCTTGGAGGCGGGAATGCGCGGATGTGCTGGTGAGCTCGGCAGGCTTGCCGCGCTCGAGCACCGCGCCGCGCTCCATGAACCAGATCTCGTCGGCGACCTCGCGCGCAAAACCCATCTCATGGGTGACGCAGATCATGGTCATGCCGCTGGCGGCGAGCTGCTTCATCGCGGCGAGGACTTCGCCGACCATTTCCGGATCGAGCGCCGAGGTCGGCTCGTCGAACAGCATGACCTGCGGATCCATGGCGAGCGAGCGGGCGATGGCGACACGCTGGCGCTGGCCGCCAGACAGCCGGCCAGGCATCTCATCGGCCTTCTCGGCCAGTCCGACGCGGGCGAGTTCGGCCAGGCCCCGTTCGCGCGCTTCCGCCTTGCCCATCCCGCGCAGCTTGGTCAGGCCGAGCGTGATGTTGCCGATCGCGGAGAGATGCGGGAACAGGTTGTAGGCCTGGAAGACGAAGCCGACGCGCTGGCGCAAGCGATTGATGTCGACGCCGCGGGAGGCGATGTCGGTGCCGTCGACCAGGACGCGGCCGCCCTGGATCGTCTCCAGCCGTGTCACCGTGCGGATCAGGGTCGATTTGCCGGAGCCGGAGGGGCCGACCAGCACCTTGACCTCGCCGCGACCGACCTCGCCGGAGACACCAGTGAGCGCCTGCATCGGCCCGAACCATTTATCGACATTCTCGAACCGGATCATGGTTTGCCTCATGCCGCGACGATGACGCCAGGCGCGCCGCCGCGCCCCGACGAGGTGCGCCGCTCGATGAAGCGGGCGAGCGAGGTCAAGGCGAAGCACAGCACGAAATAGGTCAGGGCCAGGATGCCATAGACCTCGAAGGGTTGGGTCAGCAGCACGTTGTTCACCTGGCTCGCCGCGAAGGTCACCTCATGGGCGCTGATGACGTAGCCGAGCGAGGTTTCCTTGATGGTCGAGACGAACTGGCTGACCATGCTCGGCAGCATGTTGTGCAGCGCCTGCGGCAGCACGACCTTGAAGGTGGTCGGCCAATAGCGCAGCCCGAGCGACTTGGCGGCCTCGACCTGGCCTGCCGGCAGGCCCTCGATGCCGGCGCGGATGATCTCCGAGAGATAGGCCGCCTCATAGACCACCAGCGCGATGATGAGCGTCTCGACCCCGCCGATCGCGCGCCCGATCACCAGCGGCGAGACGAAATAGGTCCAGAAAATGAACATGATCAGCGGCAGGCCGCGCACCGTATGCACGATCGCGGTCGCCGGCAGGCGCAGCCAGCGATAGGGGCTGAGCCGGGCAAGCGCCAGCGCGATGGCGAAGGGAAAGCACAGGGCAAGAGCCGTCGCAGCCATGAACAGCGTCATGGTCAGGCCGCCGATCGGCCCGTGCGGGTATTGGCCGACGAGGAAGAGCAGCCAGTTGTTCTCGAGGATCTCCAGCATCAGCGTGTCTCGAGCTTGAGGCGGCGATCCGAATAGGAACCGAGCGCCATGATGCCGAAGGAGATCAGGAGATAGATCACGGTGGCGACCGCGAAGGCCTCAAAAGTCTTGAAGGTGTAGCTCTCGACCTCGCGCGTGCGGTAGGTCAGTTCACCCACGCCGATCGCCATGGCGAGGCTGGTGTTCTTGAACAGCAGCAGGGTCTGGTTGATCAAGGGCGGGATCGCGATCCGCATCGCCTGGGGCAGCACGACATAGCCCATGGCGCCGAGATAGCCGAAGCCGATCGAGCGCGCCGCCTCATATTGAGCCTTGGGGATCGAGCGGATGCCGCTGCGAATATCCTCGGCGATATAGGCCGCCGAGGCGAGCCCGAGTGCGATCGCTGCCAGCAGGAACTCGCCGTGATGGGCGTTGATCCATTGCCGGGCCGGGCGCGGCAGCAGCGAGGGGACGCCGAAATACCAGATGAGGATTTGCACCAGCAGCGGCACGTTGCGGTGATACTCGACATAGAGCGCAACGAACCAGCCGAGCGGCGGCAGCGGGATCATCCTGATCAGGGTCAGGATGATCCCCATCGCCATGGCAAGGCACCAGGCGACACAGGTCAAGGCGAGCGTGGTGGCGACGCCGATCACGAACCAGTCGAGATACTGGCCGCTGAGCACGCCACGCAGGTCGAAGACATATCCCATCGCGCACCGCCCCCTGGCAGCAAGGCCTTAGAGCCCATTTGGAAATTCGAGCCCTCATCCTTCGAGACGCCGCTGCGCGGCTCCTCAGGATGAGGGCTCAGGGAGTTTCCGAACAGCCTCTGAGGCCTTCAGCCCTTGATCTCTTCGATCGGGAAATCGCGCTTGATGTCGAAGGCCGTGCCGGCGCCCAGCCATTTCGAGAAGACCGTGTCGATCTCACCGGAGCTGGCGAGCTTCGTCAGGACGCCGTTGACGTGGTCCTTGAAGGCGGTTTCGCCTCGACGCAGGCCCAGGCCCCAGGGCTCGACGAAGAGCGACTTCTCGATCACCACCATCGGCGTCTTGGCCTGGCTCTGCTGGCGCAGCTTCACCAGGATCAATTCGGAGGCGCAGAAGGCGTCGACCTTGTCCTGGACCAAAGCGAGATAGGCCGAGGAGGTGTCCTGGAAGGTCACCGTCTCCGCCGTCGGGATCAGGCGACGCACGCCCTGCTCGGAGGAGGAGCCCTTGAGCGCCGTGACCTTCTTGCCGGCGAGCTTGTCGAGCGTGGTGATGCCCGATTCCTTGGTGACCATCAGCTTCTGCTGGCTGACGAAATAGGAATAGGAGAAGTCGATCTGCTGAGCGCGCTCGGGCGTGTAGCCGAGATTGGCGGCGAGAATATCGACGCGGCCCTGCGTCAGCTCGGGAATGCGGGCCTCTACCGCGATCGGCTTCAATTCGAGCGTCACGCCGAGCGAATCCGCGACCTTCTGGCAGATGTCGACGTCGTAGCCGACGATCTGGCGGGTCTGCGGGTGCTGGAAGGAGAAGGGCTCGGCCGTGCCGAGCGTGCCGCAGATCAGCTTTCCGCGCGCCTTGATGTCGGCGAGCTGGTCGGCCTTGGCCGCAGTCACGGCGGTGCCGGCGAGAAGGGCGGCAAGGGTGGCAAGGGCGGCAAGGCCCGGGATCGAAAGCAGCTTCATGGTCTAGTCCCCTGTTTTTATGATCGTTGCAGTGCGTCGCTGGCGCGCTTCATCCGCGCGCAGGCCTCCTCGATCGCGTCGAGAGATGTCGCGATCGACAGGCGCAGATAGGGCGATAGCCCATAGGCCGAACCATCGAGCATGGCGACGCCGGCCTCCTCCAGGAAATAGAGCGCGACATCGAGATCGCTCTTCAGTTCGTGGCCCTCAGCCGTCCTCCTGCCGATCAGCCCGGCGCAGGACGGGTAGACATAGAAGGCGCCGTCGGGCGTGAGGCAGGTAATGCCGTCGATCGCATTGAGCAATTCGACCGCCCGGTCACGGCGGGCGCGATAGGCGAGGCGGGCTTCACCGACGAAGCTCTGGTCGCCTTCGAGCGCGGCTGCAGCCGCGGCCATGCTCGGGGCCGCCGCCGCCGAGGTGGTCTGCGACTGGATGACGTTCATCGCCGTCACCAGCGCTTTCGGGCCGGCGCCATAGCCGATACGGAAGCCGGTCATGGCGTAGGTCTTGGAGACGCCGTTGACCAGGAGCGTGCGCTCACGCAGCCCGGGCGCGATCGCCACGGGGCAGACCGGCTCGCCGCCGTCGAAGCGGATATGCTCGTAGATGTCGTCGGTCATCAGCGCCACATGCGGATGGCGCAGCAGCACCTCGGTCAGCGTCGTCATCTCGGCTGCCGAATAGAAGGCGCCTGTCGGGTTCGAGGGCGTGTTCAGCAGCAGCCAGCGCGTCTTCGGCGTGATCGCGGCTTCAAGCGCCTCCGGCGTCAGCTTGAAGCCGGAGTTCTCACCGCAGGCCACGATGACCGGCGTGCCGTCGCAGGCCAGCACCATGTCGGGATAGGACACCCAATAGGGCGCGGGCACGATGACCTCGTCGCCTTCGCCCAGTGTCGCTGCGAGCGCGTTGAAGATGATCTGCTTGGCGCCGCTGCCGACGACGATCTGGTCGAGCGGGTAGCTGACGCCGTTTTCGCGCTCGAACTTCGCGGCGATCGCCTTGCGCAGTCGCAGCGTGCCGTTGACCGGGGAATAGCGGGTCTCTCCGGCCGCCATCGCGGCGGTCGCAGCCTGCTGGATGTGCAAGGGCGTGTCGAAATCGGGCTCGCCGGTGGTGAGGTCGATGATGTCGCGGCCCTGCGCCCGCAACTCCTGGGCGCGCATGCGCGCGACCATGCTCGGCGAAGGCTTGATGCGCTGGACGCGCGCCGAGAGCGGGATGGCGGAGACGGTCATGAGGCGGCCTTTTCGACGATCCCGGTATAGGGCTTGTCGAGGCGGCCCTCAGTGATGTCGGTGAGCGCCTGGGCTTCGCGTGCTTCCTGCGCGCGCACCAGCGCCAGCAATTCCTCGGCATCGGCGCGGTCGAAGGTCACGATGCCGTCCGCGTCGCCGACCACGACATCGCCCGGCATCACCACCATGCCGTCGATCGCGACCGGCACGTTGATCTCGCCGGGCCCCGTCTTGTAGGGGCCGCGGTGGGTGACGCTGCGCGCATAGCAGGGGAACCCGGCCTCGACGAAGGCCGCGACATCGCGGATCGCTCCGTCGATGACGAAGCCGGCGACGCCCATCGCCTTGGCGCGGCTCATCATGATCTCGCCGACGAGCGCCTGGATCTCGTCGCCGCCGCCATCGACGACCAGCACGTCGCCGGGGCGCAGGAATTCATAAGCCTTGTGCAGGGTCTGGTTGTCGCCGGGCCGCGTCTTCACCGTCACCGCAGTGCCGACCAGATGGCCGGAGCGATGATAGGGCTTGAGGCTCTTCGTGCCGTGCAGCCGGTTCATATTGTCGGAAATGACCGCGACGGCCGCGCCGCGAAAAGCGTCGAGAATGGCGGCCGGAACGGCAGGCGCGCTCGGGTTGGTGCGGTGGCCGATCAGCGGCATGGTTTTGAACCTGCGTCAGACAAATGGTTTCGACGACAACCAATATGTGACGTCGCAATAATGACAGAAAGCGAATATTATTCGCGACCACGATCGCTTTTCTTCATGATGAAGAAGGGCTGTCGCGCGCGATTTCGAGGTCCCTTTTTTCTAAGGTCCTGCCATGCCGGCCAGCCTGAAGCAGCTCGAGGCTTTCTATTGGACTGCGACGCTGGGCGGCTTCACCGAAGCGGCGCAGCGCCTCAACCTGGCTCAGTCCACGATCTCGAAACGGATCCTGGAGCTCGAAGCCGTCACCAATGGGCCGCTGTTCGACCGCGCGAGCCATGCCTTGCGCTTGACCCGGGCCGGCGAGGCGAGCCTGCCGATCGCGGCGCAGATGCTGGCGCTGGAATTGCGCTTCCGTGAAGAGGCCAGCGGCCCGGCGAGCTTTTCGGGTCCCTTCCGCTTCGGCGCCACCGAGCTCGTCGCGCTGACCTGGCTGCCGAAGCTCGTCGTCGCGATGAAGCGAGACTACCCGAACCTCGTCCCGGTGCCGGAGGTTGCGGCGAGCATCGACCTGTTCGGCAAATTGACCACGAACGAACTCGATCTCGTGATCGGGCTCGATCCGCCGCAGACGCCCGACCTGACGGCGGTGCCGCTGCAGGCGGTTCAGCTCGAATGGGTCTCGGCGCCGGGGTTCGGCCCGGCAGAGGACTGCATCCCGCTGGGCGAGATGGCGAAATATCCGATCCTGAGCCAGACGCAGGGCTCCGGCCTGCAGCGGCTGGTGCTCGACTGGGCGGTGGCGAACGGCCTGCAGATCAACCGTGTCGTCCAGTGCAACAGCCTGAACGTGCTCGCTGGGCTCGCGGCCTCGGGGCTGGGCGTCACCTTCCTGACCGCGAGCTATTTCGCGCCCGAGATCAGGAGCGGTCTTCTGCGCGTGATCAGGACGGAGCCCGCCATTCCCCCGATCCGCTATTTCGCGGTGCACCGCGCCCGGGACCTGTCGCCGCTCGCAGCCCGGGTGGCCGCCATCGCGCAGGACTGCTGCGATTTCTCGGCGCGCAGCCTGCCAGAGCGTGAAAGCGCTTCCGTGGCCTGAGCTTGGCCGGGGCGAGGGGCCCGCCCCGGCAAAGCCATCAGGCCATTGCGCGCGCAGCCTCGGGAGCCACGTGCGGCAGATCCGTGAAGCGCGCTACGACATCCTCATAGGCGCGGTAGACATCGGCCGCGCCTTGCCCGCCCTCCGCGGGCGGGTTCTTGATGACGTGGAAGATCTGGTGCTTGACGAAATAGCGCCAGGTCACCGGCACCTCCGCGAGGATGCGCGTGAGCGCCGCGTAGCGACCGCGCGTCCAGACCTTCTCGAAGGCGATGCGACCTGGCCCGTAGCCGAACTCCGCGCTGTCGGCCTCTCCCGCCATCTGCGCGCGGAGCGTGACGGTGGCGGCGTCATCGAGCGCGAAATCCGGGCCGATGACGACGCCGTAGTCGAGGCGCGCCCGCTCCGCCGAGACCAGGCCGCGCTTCACATCGGTCAGGACGTCAGCCACCGGGCGTTCCAGGGGCGAGCCGTAGCCGCCGGCGCCCGGTCCCTGGATCAGGATGATGTCGCCGGGATCGCAGGGGACGATGTCCTGCGAGCCGAGATCGACCGCCTTCGGCGTGCCGGGATTCTTGATGAAGCGCGAGACGGCGCCCGAACGCCCGCCGACCAGCCCCCAGGCCGAGAAGACCGAGCGGTCGCGGTTGCGCGCGGTCACCAGGGATTGCGGCGCGTCGAGCTGGAACTCCATCTCCAGCCCGGTACCGCCCCGGCGACGGCCAGGGCCGCCGGAGTCCGGCACCAGCCCGTAGCGGCGGATCTTGATCGGGATTTCCGCCTCGCTGATCTCGACGGGCGTGTTCTTCAGGAAGGAGAGGTTGGCGCCGCTGCCTTCGGCTCCGTCTCCGAAGGCGCTGCCACCGGCGCCGCCGCCGACCGGGCCGATCGAGGCCATGATCGGCTGGCCGGATCTGGTGCTGGTCTTGACGTTCATGATGCTGACGGCGCTGCCCGGCGAGGCCGGCAGCCGCTCCGGCACGGCGCGGCAGAAGGCGCCGATGGTGACCGTCTGCGCCAGGTTGCAGAGCAGGCTGCGCATGCCCACAGCCGCCGGCTTGACCGCGTTCACGACCGTGCCCTCGGGCAGGACGGCCCGCGTCGGGCGCATCAACCCGGCATTCAGCATCATCGTCGGGTCCAGGCAGTAGAGCGCATAGACCGTCCCGACCGTCACCAGCGAATGGCGCTCCTTGCCGCCAGTGGGCATGTTGAGCGAGGAGGCGAGCTGGGGATCGCTGCCGGTGAAATCGACCGTCAGCGTATCGCCATGGACCTTGAGCGTCACCGCGACGCGCACGGGATAGCCGCCCGTCTGGTCCTCGTCGGCATAGTCGGCGAAGAAATACTCGCCATCGGGAATCTGCGCGATCACGGCGCGCGCCTGGCTCTCGGCATAGTCGAGCAACTGGTCGAGCCCGGCGATGAAGTCATCCTTGCCGAAACGGTCGAGGATTTCGTGGATCTTGCGCTCGCCGACATTGATGCAGGCGATCTGGGCGTTGAGATCGCCCCAGTTCTGCTCGGGCAGCCGCACGTTATGGGCGATGATGGCGAGCAGATCCTGGTTCAGCACGCCGCCGCGCATCAACCGCATCGGCGGAATCCGCAGGCCCTCCTGCTGTATCTCGGTCAGGGTGCGCGAGAGTGTCGCCGGCACGGCGCCGCCGACATCGGTGTTGTGGATGTGGTTGCCGACAAAGGCGACGATCTCGCCGTCGCGGAAGACCGGCTTCCACATGTGTAGGTCGGGCGTATGCGTCGCGACATTGCCGGTATAGGGATCGCTGGTGACGTAGATATCGCCCTCCTCATAATCGAAGAGCGAGATCACGCCGCCATAGTCCAGGCCGGTGTACCAGGTCGCCCCAAACGTCTTGGGCGAGGCGACGGTCAGCCCGTCCCGGGTCAGGACCTGGCAGGAAAAATCCTCCGTCTCCTTCACGAAGGTCGAATAGGCGGTGCGCATCAGCGTCCAGCCCATGCTCTCGGCGGCAGCCGCGCAGTAATTGGCGAGAACCTGCAGCGTGGTGTTGTCGAGCTTCACGGTGCGATCTCCGAAACGATACGAAGGTTGGCGTATTCATCGACGCGCACAGTCAGGCCGGGCGGCACGATCGTGGTGCAGTCGTCCTGGGTTATGACGGCGGGACCGGCGAAGCGCTGGCCGGGCTTGAGGTCGTTGCGGTTGAACACCGCGATGGAGCGATAGGCCCCGTCGAGCCAGGCCTCGGCATGGCTGAGCGGCGTCGCAGGTTCGGAGACGGCCTCAACGCGGCGAAACTCCGGTTTGGTGGTCTTGCCTGAGATCACGAGGCGCAGCGAGATCACCTGAACGGCGGCGGTGGGATCGGCATGGCCATAGACGCGCTCATGCTCGGCATGGAAGGCGGCGGCGAGCGCTTTCGTGTCTCCCGCGGCGACGGCTGTGGCGTCGAGCGGCGTGTCGAGTTCGAAGGACTGGCCGCGATAGCGCATCTCGGCTGAATAGGTCAGCTGGTGTTCGCCAGAATAGCTCTGGTCGACATGCAGCCAGGAGAGCGCCTTCACCTTCAAGGCCTCGAACTCGTCGCGGATGATCGCGCCGGTAGCCGGGGCGAGATCGGCATAGAGCGTCTTGATGAAGTCGCTCTTGATGTCGGCGATCAGGCCGCCCAGCGCCGAGAGCACGCCCGGCGTCGGCGGCACCACCGTCTCGCGCATGTTGAGTTCGCGGGCGAGGAAACAGGCCATCATCGGGCCGGCTCCGCCGAAGGCGAGGCAGGAGAAATCGCGCGGGTCGATCCCGAAACGCGAGACCAGCGCGCTGACATCCGAATACATTCCGGAGACGGCGATGCGGATGATAGCCTCCGCCGTCTCCTCGATGCTGCGGCCGAGCTTTTCAGCGAGCGCGCCGACAACCGCGCGGGCCTTGTTGCGGTCGATCGTCACGGCGGAATAGCCGATCTCCGAAAGACCGACGAGGCCGAGCGCGGCAAAAGCGTCGGTGATCGTGGCGCGCGTGCCGCCGCGGCCATAGCAGGCCGGTCCGGGCCGCGAGCCGGCGCTTTCGGGCCCGACCTTGAGCACGCCTTGCGCATCGACCCAGGCGATCGAGCCGCCGCCTTCGCCGATCGAGCTCACCGAGACGGATGGGATGTGGATCTGGAACTCGCCGATCTGCTCGCCGACGCCATATTGCGGCTGGCCGTCGATGATGATCGCGACATCCGCCGAGGTGCCGCCGATGTCGAGGCTCATGCAGTGCTTGATGCCGCAGACCTCCGCGACATAAGCCGCGCCGATCACGCCCGAGGCCGTGCCGGACAGGATCATCTGCACGCACTCGCTCTTGCCCTGCTCGGCGGTCATCACGCCGCCATTCGACTTGGTCAGGCGCGGGTCGACCGTGACGCCGGCATTCTTCAACGCGACCTGCAGCGAGCCGAGATAATGCGCGACGCGCGGCTGCACATAGGCGCCGATCGCCGCCGTGATGGTGCGCTCATATTCGCGGATGATCGGCCAGGTTTCGCTGGAGAGAAAGACCGGGATCTCGGGCGCCAGGCGCTCGACGAGCGCCTTGACGGCGCGCTCATGGCCGGCATTGCGATAGGAGTGCAGCAGCGAGACGACGATGCCCTCCGCACCTGCCGCCTGGGCGCCGGCCACGGCGCGGGCGACGCTGGCCTCGTCGAGCGCGGTTTCCTCGCTCCCATCAGCCTTCATGCGGCCCACGATGCCGAAGACGCGGTCGCGCGGTATCAGCGGCTCCGGCCGCTTCGAGAGCAGATTGTACATGTTCGGGATCTTGAGGCGGGCGACCTCCAGCACGTCCCGGAAATGCTCGGTGGTGAACAAGGCGAGCTTCAGCCCCTTGCGCTGGATCACCGTGTTGATGCCCACGGTTGTGCCATGGGTGAAATAGGTGATGTCGCCGGGCTTGATGCCATAGCGTTCGCCGACGAGCCTGACGCCTTCGAGCACCTCCGCGCCCGGCTCATCTGGCCGTGAGAACACCTTCAGCGTCTTGAGGCTCTGCGTATTCTCGTCGAACAGCGCGAAATCCGTGAATGATCCGCCGATATCGACGCCGACCCGATAACCCATTGCAGCCTCCAGAGCCTATCCCCCAGCTTCCGCTGGCAGCGCGCAGGCGAATAGGATTTTTCGCGTGCGTGATGGGATGGCGGGCGTGCGCCAGCCGCATGCCGGCGCGAACGCGGCAGCGCGGTCGGGGCTGGCCGGGAGCGGGCGCGGAGGAAACCGCACCGCACGCTCACCTCAGAGGTCGACGAGAACCCAGAGCACCACGGCATTGGTGGGGCCCTTCGAGGTCCAGGTGTGCTCGGTCGTGGCGTCGTAATAGACCGAGTCGCCCTTGTTCAGTTCCAGCGGCTCGTAGAGGCGGCTGTGCACGACCAGCGTGCCTTCCTGCACCATCACGAAGATCTCCGCCTCCGACTTGGCCCAGGCCGGATATTCGTCGGGGGAGCGCGCCGTCACCGTGGTCAAGATCGGGGTGGCGCGCTTGTTCTTCAGGTCGGCGCAGAGCAGCACATTGTTGCAGGTGCCGGTCGTGTGCCGGCTGCCCGCGCCGGCACGGCTGATGCTGCGCCGGCCGCCGAAGGCGCCGACGCTGTTGTCCTGGTCGGTCAGCAGGGTGACGAGTTCGACGCCGAGCCCCTGCGCGATCCTCTGCATGGTCGAGATCGTCGGCGACAACTCGTTGCGTTCGATCTTCGAGAACGCCGATGCCGAGACACCGGTCAGCGTGCTGACCTCTTGCAGCGTCAACCCGCGGCTCTTGCGCAGCTTCAGCAGGTGGGCGCCGATATCGACCGCGGATCTGAGGTCATCCCCGGTCCGGGCGGAATCGCGCTCGCCATACTCGGTGGCTTCGCGAACGGCATCGCCCCGTTCAGCCAGCGAGATTTCCGGCATGCTGTTTCTCCCTCAGCGATCCAGTGCAACCAGTGAGAGCACCTCATAGTCGCCAGCATAGGCCAAGGGAAGCGTGCTGTCTGCCCGCTTCCGACATAAAATGTCGTATAAGACATTTTTCTATTTTCGTGTTGACAGGTGCCGGATCGTCGATGAGGCTGCGTTTCCGACAGCGCGCCGGCAAAACTTCTCCGGGCCCGGCACGGCGCCGGTTCCGGATGCGAAGGCGGCAGAGCTAGGCGCAAGGATCAAGTCGGATGACACTCACGCAAGATCATTTGAGCGGCCTCTACACCGCGATCGTCACCCCGCTGACGCAGGACGGAGCCGTCGATATCAAGGGGTTGCAGGCGCTCGTTCGCTTCCAGCTCGCGGCCGGAGCCCAGGGCATCGTGCCGATCGGCGGCACCGGCGAGTATCCCGCCTTTTCCCGCAGCGAGCGCCGCAACATCGTCGCGGCTTGCGTCGAGGCGGCTGACGGCAAGCCGGTGATCCCTGGCGTGCTCTCGACCGGCTTCGAGGACGCGCTGGAGGCCGGCCGGGACTTCGCCGCCGCCGGCGCCGCCGCGGTGATGACGGTGACGCCTTATTACGCTCCGGGCACGCAAGAAGGCATGCGCGCCTATTTCCGCCGCTATCGCGACGCACTCGACCTGCCGGTGATGCTCTATCAGATCCCGCGCCGCACCACGGTCGCGGCCTTCGCCGACACGGTCCAGGCCATGGCCGAGGACGGCTCGATCATCGGCATGAAGTACTCCTCCTATGACATGCCGGACTTCATCCGCACGGTGAAATATGCCGGCGACAAGATCGCGATCCTGAGCGGCGAGGAGCCGCTCTTCGCCACCCATATCGCGCTCGGCGCCAAAGGCGGTGTTCTCGCCTCCGCCACGATCTATCCGAAGATCTGGATCGAGATCTTCGAGCTGGCTCGCGAGGGCAAGCTCAAGGAGGCCCTCAAGCTTCAAGACAAGATCGATCCGGTCACCGACGCGATCTATATCGAGACCAATCCCGGCCCGCTGAAGACCTATATGGAGCTCGCCGGCATGCCTGTCGGCGGCGTGCGCCTGCCGCTGCTGGGCCCGAGCCCGGAGACGCTGGCGAAGCTGAAGGTCGCCGCGCAAGGCGCCAAAGCCGTCAACCTCGCCTGATCCAGAAGGGCCCTGTCGTGCTCGAGCAGTTGCGCGCCATCGTCGGAGACAAGGGCCTGATCACCGCTCCCGGTGAGATGGAGCCCTGGCTCACCGATTGGCGCCAGCGTCGGCGCGGGCAGGCACTCTGCGTGGTTTCCCCGGCGACCACGGCGGAGGTTTCCGCCGTGGTCGCGCTCTGCGCCTCTGAGGGCCAGCCGGTCTTCCCGGTCGGCGGCAATACCGGGCTGTGCTTCGGCGCTGTGCCGGAGAGCGACCGGCCCGGCAAGATTGGGGTCGTGCTCTCGCTGCGCCGGCTCAACCGCATCCGCGCGCTCGACCAGGCGACGGGGATCGCCACCGTCGATGCCGGCGTCGTCCTCGGGGATCTCCATGAGGCGGCCGTGAGGGCAGGGCGCCAGTTCCCGCTGCATCTCGGCAGCGAAGGCAGCGCCCAGATCGGCGGCCTGATCTCGACCAATGCCGGCGGGACCGGCGTCGTCCGCTACGGGCCGATGCGCGATCTCGTCGCCGGGCTCGAGATCGTGCTCGCCGACGGGCGCGTGCTCACCGATCTCGCGGGCCTGCGCAAAGACAATACTGGCTATATGCTGCGCCATCTTTTCATCGGCGCGGAAGGTACGCTCGGCATCATCACCGGGGCGGCGCTCCGGCTCCATCCCCAGACGCCGAACACGGCCCACGCCTGGGTTTCGGTCGCCGATCCGGCGGCGGCGGTTTCGCTGCTGACGGCGCTGCAGGGTCGCGCCGGATCCTATATCCAGGCCTTCGAATTGGTCTCGGCCTCGCAGTTCGAACTGGTGCGCCGGCATGAGGAGCGGGCGCGCATTCCCTTCGCCGAGATCCCGGCCTGGTCGCTGCTCATCGAGCTCGGCAGCGAGGACGCCACGACCGCGCTGAATGCGATCCTGGAAGAGGTGCTGGGCGCTGCCTTGGAGAGCGGCGGCATCATCGATGCGATCGTGGCGACGTCCGAACAGCAGGCCGCCGATTTCTGGCATGTCCGCCATTCCGTCTCGGAGGCGAACAAGAAGGAAGGCATCGGCATCGTCCATGACGTTGCGGTGCGGACCTCGGACGCTGCCGCCTTCATCGCGGCGGCCGACAAGGTCGCCGCCGAGCGCTTTCCGCAGGCGGTGACGCAGGTCGTCTGCCATCTCGGCGACGGCAATGTGCATTACATCCTGATGTTCCAGCGCGAATTCTGGAACAGCCTGGAGGATGAGGATGCCTTTGCGCTCGAGGTCGAGCGGGCGATCCATGATGCGGCTGCGGTTTTTCAGGGCACCTTTAGCGCCGAGCACGGTGTCGGCCGCAAGCTCACCGAGGAGTTGGAGCGTCTTGCCGACCCGCTCCGCTACGAATTGATGGGGCGGGTCAAGGCGTTGTTCGACCCGCAGAATCTGATGAACCCCGGCGTTCTCCTCACGGGCAAGCCCGTGTGAGGAAGCCGGGGGACGATCCGCTGTCGCCTTCGATGAGGGGGGCGCAGGACGGAGGCCCGCCAACGCAAGCGGGTGCCTGCCTCATCGGTTACGAGGCTTGTTTTCAACAATCGGGAGAATCGACATGATTGCACGCAGGGATCTCGCCGGCCTGATCGGCGCCGGCGCCGTGGCAGCCACCGCGCTGTCGCTGGCGTCCAGCAGCGCCAGCGCCCAGAGCGCGTCGCAGAACACCTTCGACCGCATCCTCGCCACCAAGAAGCTGCGTCTCGGCGCGGTTGCCGCTGGCGCGCCCTGGTTCATGAAGGACCAGGCGACGGGCAAATGGGCCGGCCAGTTCTACGATATCGGCTCGGCGCTCGCCGCAGATATGGACGTGCAGCTCGAACTGGTCGAGACGACCTGGGGCAATGCGATCCTCGACCTGCAGGCCGACAAGATCGACATCATGTTCGGCCTGAACCCGACGCCCAAGCGCGCCATGGCGATCGATTTCTCGGGCACGGTCTATGACAGCGCTCTCGTCGTGATCGCGCGCCCGGGTTTCGAGCCCAAGACCTGGGCCGAGCTCAACGACCCCAAGGTCAAGATCTCGGTCGATGTCGGCTCGGCCCATGACCAGGTCGCTGGCCGGCTCTGCCCCAAGGCGCAGATCGTGCGCTTCAAATCGATCGATGAAGCGACGCTTGCCCTGCGCAGCGGCCGCGTCGACGCCCAGTGCATCTTCTGGATGGGCGGCGTTCGGGCGGTGAAGCGCGATGCCGGGCTCGGCAAGGTCGTGGTCCCGCAGCCTCTGTTCGGCTCGACCTCCAATGCCGGCTTCCGCCGCGAATCCGACAAGACCTGGCGCGATTTCGTCTCGATCTGGATCACCTATTCGCGCGGCCTCGGCATCGTCCGTGAGGCAGTGGTCGCGAGCCTCGCCAAGGTCGATCTGTCGCTCGACGACATCCCTCCGGGCGTCACATTCTGAAGCCTTTCGACCACCGGCTCCGGGCTCAGGCCCGGAGCCTTCGCGTCGTAGCTTCCGCCTGGCAGAGGCCGCGGCGCCAATAACCTCCCGGAGGAGGGACAGAATGTATCAGTGGCATTTCGACATCGTCTGGGGCTATCGCTGGCTGTTCCTGGCCGGAACCGCGGTGACGATTGGCTTGACGATCGCGATCGTCATCCTCGGCATGGCCGTCGGGCTCGTCGCCGGCATCGCCCAGATCTCGCGCTCGCCGGTGCTGCGCTGGCTCTCCTGGGCCTATATCGAGATGTTCCGGCTGACGCCGCTGCTCGTGCTGCTGCTGTGGTTCTATTATGCCCTGCCGATCATGACCGGCATCAAGCTCGACGCGCTTCCCGCCGCGATCGTGACCCTCTCGCTCTATGGCGGATCGTTCTACGCCGAGGTGATCCGCGGCGGCATCGTCTCGATCGAGCCCGGGCAGTCGGAGGCCGGGCTCGCGCTGGGCATGACGCCAGCCCGCGTGATGCGCCGCATCGTGCTGCCTCAGGCGATCAAGCGCATGATCCCGCCGCTGATGAACCAGTCGATCATCCAGTTCAAGAACACCTCGCTGGTCTCGGTGCTGGCGGTGCCGGACCTGCTCTATCAGGGCCAGATCGTGGCGATGGACACCTATCGCGCGCTCGAGACCTACACCCTGATCGCAGTCATCTATGTCGTCGTGCTTCTGCCGCTGACGGCGATCGTCAAGCGCGCGGAAAAGCAACTCGCGCAGAGCAACTGAGGCCACGACGATGAACCCCAAGATCGAGGTCTCCGGCCTGCGCAAGAGCTTCGGCTCCCTGACCGTGCTGCGCGATATCAACCTCACCGTCGAGCCAGGCGCGGTGGTCGCGCTGATCGGCCCCTCCGGCTCGGGCAAGTCGACCCTGCTGCGCTGCCTGAACCTGCTGGTGATCCCCGAAGGTGGCAAGATCCGGATCGGTGAGAGCAGCTTCTCCTTCGGCGACAGCTCGAAGCTGCCGGGCGTGCGCGAGCAGGCCCGCTTCCGCTCCAACACCGGCATGGTGTTCCAGCACTTCAACCTGTTCCCGCATATGAGCGTCCTCCAGAACGTCATGGAGGGGCCGCTCTCGGTGAAGAACATGCCCAAAGCCGAGGCGCAGGCGCTGGCGCGCCGTTTGCTCGCCAAGGTCGGCCTGAGCGACAAGGTCGATGTCTTCCCCAACAAGCTCTCGGGCGGCCAGAAGCAGCGCGTCGCGATTGCCCGCGCGCTCGCCATGGAGCCGGAGGTGATGCTGTTCGACGAGGCGACCTCGGCGCTTGATCCCGAGCTCGTCGGCGAGGTCTTGGGCGTGATGCGCGATCTCGCCGCCGAGGGCATGACCATGATCATCGTCACCCACGAGATGGGCTTCGCGCGCGAGGTCGCCGACCGCGTCATCTTCATGCGCG
Source organism: Allobosea sp. OK403 (assembly GCF_900113835.1). Lineage (GTDB taxonomy): Bacteria > Pseudomonadota > Alphaproteobacteria > Rhizobiales > Beijerinckiaceae > Allobosea. The sequence goes on from NZ_FOQV01000001.1 coordinate 360,110, forward strand.
ACGGCGTGATCGTCGAGGAAGGGCCGGCGCGCGAGGTCATCGAGAACCCGGTGCAGGACGCGACCCGCGCCTTCCTGAGCCATTTCCACAATCGCGGCTGAGCGGACCAGGGCGATGGCGCGTGAGGCTTCCCAGACCGTCGCCGTCATCGGCGCCGGCATCATTGGCCTCTGCGCGGCGCTGGAGATCCAGCGCGGCGGGCACAGGGTCGTTCTGATCGAGCCCGAGGAGCCCGGCGGCCGGCAGGGGGCCTCCTATGGCAACGGCACCTGGCTTAGCCCGGCCTCGATCATGCCGATCTCCGTTCCCGGCCTCTGGCGCAAAATTCCAGGCTTCCTGCTCGACCCGACCGGCCCCTTCGTGATCCGCTGGCGCGACCTGCCCGGGCTCGCCGGCTGGCTCCTCCGCTTCGTCCTCGCCGGGCGCAGCTGGGCGCAGATCGAGGTCTGCGTCGCGGCGCGCTACCCGCTCTGCAAGGACACGGTCACCGACCACGCCGCCTTGGCGCAGGAGGCCGGCGTGCCGCAATTGATCCGCAGGGAGGGGCTGATCTTCGTCTATCGCGATCGCACCGAGTTCCTGGCGGAAGCCCGCGAATGGGAGATGCGTGCTGCCCTTGGCGTGCGCTCCTCGCAGATCGAAGAGGGTGAATTGCGCCGCCTGCTGCCGCAGCTCGGGGCAGCCTATCGCTTTGGCGCCAGACTCGACGATGGCGGCCAGGTCGCCGATCCCGGCGCCTATTGCCGGGCCCTGGCCGAACTGGCGCTGCATCGCGGGGCGACGCGCGTCGCGGCCCGCGCGACAGGCTTCAGCATCACCAATGGCCGCTTGCGCGCGGTGGAGACCGATCACGGTCCCGTTGCCTGCGATCGCGCCGTGATTGCCGCGGGTATCGGTTCGCGCGATCTCGCCCGCCGCGCCGGCGACGCCGTGCCATTGATCTCGGAGCGCGGCTATCACGTCGTGATCCCCGATCCGGGTGTGGAGCTTAGCGCCGGGCTGATGCCGTCCGACGGCAAGATGGGCGTGGTTTCGACGCCGCAGGGCCTCAGGCTCGCGGGGCAGGTCGAGCTTGCGGCTGTCTCGACGCCGCCGGATTGGCGCCGCGCCGATATCCTGCTCGGCTTCGCCCGCGCCATGTTTCCCGCGCTCGCCGAGCGGTTCGAGCGCGCCGAGATCGACCGCTGGATGGGCCATCGCCCCTCGACGCCGGACGGGCTGCCCTGTATCGGGGCGGCCTCGGCATGCCGCGATGTGGTCCACGCCTTTGGCCATGCCCATACCGGGCTGATCCAGGCTCCGGCCACGGCGAAGCTGGTCGCGGCGCTGATCGACGGGCGCATCCCGCCCTTCGATCCGTCTCCTTATTCGGCAAAGAGGTTCGGCTGATGAGCAACGATCTGCTCTATCTCTCGCGCGGCGACGTCCAGGCGCTTGCCATTGCGCCGTCGGAGGCGCGCGAGGCCGTATTGCAGGCCTTCCGCGACCATGCCGCCGGGCTGAACCAGAGCCTGCCGAAGAGCGCGCTGGGTCTCGGCCCCGGCCATGGCTTCCAGGCGATGACGGCCGCCTCCTCGGCGCAATCCATCGCCACGCTGAAATGGGTGTCGATGGCGCCCGTGCCGCCCAAAAGCCCGGTACCGGGCATCAATGCGCTGATCTGCGTCAGCGATTATGTGAGTGGCGCGCCGATCGCGGTGCTCGACGGCGACGAGATCACGTTGATCCGCACCGCTGCCTTGTCGGCTGCTGCTGCGTCCAGGCTCGCTCCGCCGGCGCCGCGCACGATCGGTTTCATCGGCTGCGGGCTGCAGGCGCAAGCCCATCTTGCGGCGTTCCTCGATCTCTATCCAGCTCTCACCTCTGCGTTGTTGTTCAGCCGTAGCCGCGCCTCGGCCGAAAGTCTCGCCGAAGCCGCCTCCGTCCGCGGCCTCACGGCGGAGGTCGTCGACGATGCGGATCTGCTGCTGGCGCAAAGCGACATCGTGATCTCGATGGTGCCCGGCGCGCCGGGGCTGCGGCCCTTCCTCGATGCCAACAGGATGAAGCCGGTCGCCTTCGCCTCGGCTGTCGATATCGGCCGCAGCTGGCGTCCTGAAACGCTGCCTGCCTTCGACGTGCTCGTGACCGACAGTCTCGCCCAGTCGAGCGCGCCCTATGATGTCGACGGACAGCCGGTGACGACCGTCCGCTTTCAGCACGATCTCGTCGAGCTTGCTGACGCGTCGCATCCGGTCGCGGCCGGGCGCCGTTCGTTCTTCTGCTTCCGTGGTTTTGCGCTCGCCGATCTCGCGCTTGTGCATCTGGTCGTCGCCAAGGCGCGCATTGCGGGCATCGGCGTCAAGCTGCCGCGATGACCAAGCCCGCCTTCGCCCACCTCCTGAATGTCGAGGACGTACGCCGGGCCGCCAAGCGGCGTCTGCCGCATGGCCTGTTCGAATATATCGACCGCGGCAGCGAGGACGAGCTCTCGATCTCCGGCAACCGGCAGCAGCTCGATGCGATCCGGCTCGCGCCTTCGGTTCTCGTCGACGTGTCGCAGCGTTCGCTCAAGGCGGAAATTCTTGGCCATTCGCAGCCGCTTCCGCTGGTGATTGCGCCCACTGCCATGGCGGGGCTGGTCTGGCATGATGGCGAGATCGCGCTCGCCAAGGCAGCGGCGCGCGCCGGCATCCCTTTCTGCGTCTCGACGCAGTCGATCACCTTGGTCGAGCGCATCGCGGCGGAATCCGGCGCAAAGCTCTGGTTCCAGCTCTATGTCTGGAAGAACCGGCAGCGCACGCTGGCGCTCATCGACCGCGCCTGGGCGGCCGGGGCGGAAACGCTGGTGCTGACGGTCGATACGGCCGTCGGGCCCAACCGCGAATATAATCTGCGCAACGGCTTCGGCATTCCGCTCAAGGCCTCGGCGCGCGCCGGCATCGATCTGATGCTGCATCCGCGCTGGACGGCGTCCGTGATGCTGCGTTCGCTGCTCGCCTCGGGCGTGCCGACCTACGCACATTATCCCGAGGAGTTCCGCACCAAACTCGGGCGGAGCTCGCTCTCCGACGAGCTGAACCTCGCCACCGACGTGACCTGGGACGATGTCCGCCTGCTGCGCCAGCGCTGGAAGGGCAAGCTCATCCTCAAGGGCATCTTGCGCGTCGACGATGCGTTGACCGCGCTCTCCCGTGGCGTCGATGCGATCGTGGTCTCGAACCATGGCGCGCGCAATCTCGACTGCGCGCCCGGCCCGATCGAGGTCCTGCCCGCCATCGTCGCGGCGATCGGGGGCCGCATGGAGATCCTGGCCGATAGCGGCGTGCGCCGCGGCGCCGATATCGCCCGCTTCCTGGCGCTGGGCGCAAGCGGCGTCCTGATCGGTCGTGCGACGCTCTATGGCGTCGCGATCGGCGGCGCGGATGGGGCAGGGCGCGTCCTCGATCTCCTGACCCATGAACTCAATGTGACGATGGGCATGCTCGGCGCGCGCAATCTGGCCGATCTGCGCCGCTGCTGAATCTGTTGGCAGCACCTGCCGGAGCGATGTCGACACGGACCATCATTGCATACAAGACAGAGCCTTCCCGGGACGCTAGAGCCGTCTCCGATCCAACTGGATCGGAGACGGCTCTAGCGTTTGTTTTGATGCGTTTTCTTCACGCGACCCGGTGCCCACTTCGCTCGAAAACGCTCTGAGGAACATACCGTAGCGCGAGGAAAACTATGATCTTTCTGTACAAATCCGAGGCTGTGCGCGGCAATCACTGGAAGGCCGTCTTCGAGGAGCGCGAGCCCGATCTGCCGTTTCGGATCTGGCCGGATGTCGGCGATCCCGCGCTGGTCAAATACATGGCGGTCTGGCTGCCGCCCGACGACATCGCGACCGGCTATCCCAATCTCGAGGTGCTGTTTTCGGTCGGCGCGGGCGTTGACCAGTTGAACCTCGATCTGGTGCCGCCAAACGTCAAGGTCGTCAGGATGCTCGACCCGAGCGTGCCGCAGATCATGGCCGAGTTCGTCACGACGGCGGTGCTGTCCCTGCATTGCGATGTCCTGACCCATATGGACCAGCAGCAGCGCGGGCTCTGGAATCCTTTGCTGCCCGAGATGGCGGGGAGCAGGCGGGTGGGCGTGCTCGGGCTTGGCCAGTTGGGCAGCCTGGCGTGCAAGAAGCTGGCTTATGCCGGCTTCAAGGTCGCCGGCTGGAGCCGGTCGCGGCATGAGATCGAAGGCATCGAGACCTTTTCCGGGGAGGGTGAGTTCGACGCCTTCCTCGGCCGCAGCGATATCCTGGTCTGCCTCCTGCCATTGACGGCGGAGACCCAGGGCATCCTGAACGGTGAGCTCTTCTCCAAGTTGCCGCATGGCGCCATGCTCGTGAATGTCGGGCGCGGCGGGCATCTCGATCAGGACGCCCTGCTGGCGGCGCTGGATAGCGGGCAGATTTCCGGCGCGGTGCTCGACGTGACCGATCCCGAGCCGCTACCGCCCTATCACCCGATGTGGACGCATCCGCGCATCCTGCTGACGCCGCACATTGCGAGCTCGGCGCAGCCGGGAACCTCCGTGGAGGTCATCCTCAGGAATCTCGACTTGCTGCGAGCGGGCCAGGAGCCGATCGGCCTGATCGATCGACAGCGCGGCTACTAGCGCGCGTCATCTGCGCTCGGAACCACGGCGTCATCCTGGGCGACCGAAGCGGAGGCCCGGAATCCGAAGCGCGTCATGGTCGGGCTTGACCCGACCATCTCGTAAACCAGAGCACTCTGGTCACGAGTTTCTCGGGGCCAGCCCGAGAAAGACGCCTTATGATGGTTCTGTGGCCAGCCGCCCAACCTAATGGCTCCGCGAGGCCAGCGTCGCGTTGAGGTCGCTCGTCGCCTGCAAGGCGCGCCGGCGCACCAGGAATTGGTCGAGGAGCCGTGACACGACCTTGGTGATTGCCGTCGTCCCCAGGCCATGACAGCCGGGATTTTTGCGTGCGGCTATGGCGGCGTCCTGCGCATGCAGGAATGCAGATGCGAGCTGACCGGGCTCGGGGCAGGGGGACGAGGGTGCGTATGCACCCTTGATCCGCACAACTCAGGCGGCTGGCGGAACGCCACGCTCCGCTTCCCGCCACGCCGTCGCATATCGCGCGACAGCCTCTTTCTCGCGCTGCAGCAGCGCCTTCTTGCGATAGACGCCCCAGCGATAGCCTGAGATCGAGCCGTCCTTCCTAAGGACGCGGTGGCAGGGCACCAGGATCGCGATCGGGTTGGCGGCGATCGCCTTGGTGACGTCGCGGGCATCGCGCGTGTCGAGCCGCGCAGCCAAGGCTCCGTAATGGGTGGTCTCACCCATCGGGATATCCCGGAGCATATGCCAGACGCCGATCTCGTAGGGCGTTCCGCGCAGATCGAGCGGGATGTCCGGCGCGAGGCCCGGCTGCTCGACCAATTGCGCCATCGCGCCAACGAGCTCGGCCAGACCATTTTCGTCGCTGACGATCTCTGCGCCCGGGAAGCGCCCATGCAGCGCTTCCTCCACGGCCGGGCGCTGGCTAGCGAATTCGAAGGCGACCAGGCCCTTGGTCGAGACCGCGACCAGAAAGTCGCCCAGGGTGCTTTTGCCCCATGCAAAGCGGATGATGTCGCGCATGGCTTTCTCCTGTCAGCTCCTATTGCTGGTCCTGGAGATAGGGGCCGAAGGCATCGTCCTCCACCCGATTCCTGCGCATTGGAGATGCCCCGGGGAGATGTCCAAGCGGCGAGCGGGACCGATGGTCGCGGCGGCGTACGACATGTTAGGAGGGGCCGGCAGGATGCCCACATCCAGGACATCTCGATGAGGAATGGCGATGTTCGAAGTGCTCGCGATCGCGACGGACGACAAGGCGGAATTCTATCGCGAATTGTCGCAGCAGCTCGAGGCTCTGCTGGCCGGGGAGGGCGATGCGATCGCCAACGCCGCCAACACCTCGGCGCTGCTGTTCCAGATGATGCCGGGCCTCAACTGGGCCGGCTTCTACATCATGCGCGACGGCGAGCTCGTGCTCGGGCCGTTCCAGGGCAAGCCGGCTTGTGTGCGCATTCCGGTCGGGCGCGGTGTTTGCGGTGCTGCGGTCGAGCGCCGGCAGTCGATGCTGGTCGAGGATGTCCACGCCTTTCCCGGCCATATCGCCTGCGATGCGGCTTCCCGCTCCGAACTGGTCGTGCCCTTGCTCCGCGACGGCAAGGTGATCGGGGTGATCGACCTCGACAGCCCGCATCCAGCCCGGTTCGACGTAGCCGATCAGGCCGGCATCGAAGCCATCGCCGCGATCTATCTCGCGGCGAGCGCCTCGATCGCGCCCTGACATGGCGGCATGGGGCCATGCCTGAATCCGGGCCGATCCGGCCGTGACAACCATCCGGCATCCGCCTATCGTTGTAACCGTCGGAACACAGCGCGAAGCGCGTGCGGACAAACCGTGGACCGATCCTCGTCGTTTCGACTGGCGGGATCGAACCGCGCGCCATCGTTTGGTCGTGAGGAACGCCAAGCTGTCGAGACCAGACCGACCGGTCGCCTGTCCCGCCCGCCTGCAATCATTGCCGGCGCGGGCGGTTCCGGGCGGTCGGGAATAGTCCCCTGCTGAGATCAGCCTTCGGAGAACGCATCATGTCGCACGCCTTGCAATTCTACATCGATGGTCAGTGGGTGGCGCCCTCGGGGAACAGGACGCTCGACGTGATCGATCCCTCGACGGAGGAAGCCTTCGCCACGATCGCGCTCGGCGAGCAAGCCGATGTCGACAAGGCGGTCGCTGCCGCCCGCGCGGCCTTCCCGGCCTTTGCCGCGACCTCGCGTGCCGAGCGCCTGGCGCTGATGCGCCGCCTGGCCGAGGCCTATAAGGCGCGCTATGCGGATATCGCCGACGCGCTCTCGCGCGAAATGGGCGCGCCGAAGGAACTGGCCCACCGGGCGCAGGCCGGCATGGGCACCGCTCATCTGGCGAAGATGATCGAGACGCTGGAGACCTTCGAATTCGAGGAGCTGCGCGGCACGACCCTGATCGCCAAGGAGCCGATCGGCGTCGTCGGCATGATCACGCCGTGGAACTGGCCGCTGAACCAGATCATGTGCAAGGTCGCGCCCGCGCTTGCCGCCGGCTGCACCATGGTGCTGAAGCCCAGCGAGATCGCTCCGATCAACGCCATCATCTTCGCGGAAGTGATGCATGAGGCCGGGGTGCCGAAGGGCGTGTTCAACCTCGTCAATGGCGACGGGCCGACGGTCGGCGAGGCGATCTCGCGCCATCCGGGCGTCGACATGGTCTCCTTCACCGGTTCGACCCGCGCCGGCATCCTCGTCGCCAAGGCCGCGGCCGATACGGTCAAGCGCGTGCATCAGGAGCTCGGCGGCAAGTCGGCCAACATCATCCTGGACGATGCCGACCTGCAGAAGTCGGTGAAGCTCGGCGTCGAAAGCGTCATGCGCAACTCCGGCCAGTCCTGCAATGCACCGACGCGGATGTTCGTACCCGCGGCGCTGCATGATCAGGCGGTGGCGATCGCCAAGGCGACGGCCGAGCCGCTCAAGGTCGGCGCACCCTCGGCTGACGGCGTCTTCCTCGGGCCGGTGGTCAGCGAGGTCCAGTACAACAAGATCCAGAAGCTCATCGAGGCCGGCATCAAGGAAGGCGCCGATCTCGTCACTGGCGGCTCCGGCCGGCCGGAGGGCCTCAATCGCGGCTACTATGTTCGCCCGACCGTTTTCGCCAATGTCACCGATGAGATGGCGATCGCGCGCGAGGAGATCTTTGGCCCCGTGCTCTCGATCCTGCCCTATGGCAGCGAGGATGAGGTGATCGAGCGGGCGAACGACACGCCTTACGGCCTCGCCTCCTATGTCCAGTCCGGCTCGCTCGATCGCGCCCGCAAGGTCGCGGCCAAGATGCGCAGCGGCAATGTCTACATCAACTACCCGGCCTGGGACGCAGGTGCGCCCTTCGGCGGCTACAAGCAGTCCGGCAATGGCCGCGAATATGCCGGCTTCGGTCTCGAGGAGTTCCTCGAGATCAAGGGCACTGTCGGCTACGAGGCGGCCTGAGAACGGTCATCCCGCGGCGGGGGCGTTTTCGCCCCCGCCGTAACGGGCCGGCGCGAAGGCTCATGCCTTCTAAGCACCATGCCCGAGCCGCAATCGGTTGAGACAAGCAAACCGCGCCGGGGGCGACGGCCGACGACATGCCTGTGACAGCCAGGATGTGCCCATGCTTGTATTTCCGATCGGTTCCGCCCTTTGCGCCCTGGCCTGCATGCTGGTGCATTACGAGTTGCTGCGGCTGCTCTCCTGCAGCGCGCCCAAACTCTCGATCGCGCCGCGACAGAGGATCATCTACGTCGTCGCCGGCGCGCTCGGCAGCCATGTCGTTCAGATCAGCTTGTTCGCGCTCATGCTGTGGGTGCTCTCCATCAGCGCCCGGACGCAGATATTCGGGGCCGGGATTCCCGGCTCGTTCAAGCAATCCCTCTATGTTTCGTTCGAATCCTATGCGGCGCTCGGGAGCAACGAGACGTTCCTCTACGGGCCGCTGCGCCTGTTCACGGGCGTCGAGGGGCTTTCGGGCCTCGTCTTCATCGGCTGGACCTCGGCCTTCACCTATTGGTGCATGACCCAGTTCTGGAACGACCATTGAGGCGTGGCGGCGGATACAGCGCTCGTTGTGGGATTCTTGGGCGCAAGATTCGTAACCTTCCAAAAAAACTGGAGGTTCTCCAATGGCGCGTGCGCAATGCAGTTGCGGTGCCCTGACACTGACGCTTCCGGAGGCGTCGAGACAGGTTGTTGTCTGCCACTGTCTCGATTGCCAACGCAGGAGCGGTGGCCCGTTCGGCGTTGGCGCCTTCTATCCCGCCGAACCTATAACCATTTCAGGAGACCAGCGGGAATTTACGCGCTCGGCCGCAAGCGGTGGGAAGGTTCACAATTTCTTTTGCCCGAATTGTGGATCGACGGTCTATTGGAAGGCCGACAATTTGCCGGGGTTCATCGGCGTTGCTGTCGGCGCGCTGGCAGACCCGCAATACCCGGCTCCTTCTCGATCCATCTTTGAGCAAGCGAAACATCATTGGGTTCAGATTGACGGTGTCGCGGAGCGCTTTCAACAAGGCAGCGCGAAAAAATGAAAAGTGAGATTAGCCTCAATCACTATCGTGCATCGATTTCGGTACTTTGGGCCGTCACCAGCCAGTTTCCGCCAGTTTATGGTTCCGGGCCCTAGAGCAATTTCCGATCCAGCTGGATCGTTCAATTGCTCTAGATCTTTGTTTTGACGCGTTTTCTTTACGCGCACCGGTGTCAACTTCGCTCGAAAACACTCTAAAGGGATACGCGCCTTCCGCTCTCGGCGGCGCGCTCGATGGCGTCAATGACACGATGCACAGCCACGGCATCATCAAAACGCGGTGTCGTGCGCGTGCCGTGTCGCAAATCATGAGCCATTCCGGCATAGACATGCGCGACATTGCCCGGCTCGACAGCTTCCGGCCAGCCGGCGCGATATGAGGCTGGCACCTCGATGGGCCGGAATGCCTTCTCCTCGCCCCTGATCCCTTTGAGGGCAAGCTGCACCATCTGTGTGTGACCGGACGGGCCTGAGACCCGGATGTCGCCCTTTGTTCCGTTGATCTCCCAGAACAGGCCATCGCCATCGCGCGGTTCGCCGCCGCGATAATGCAGCGAGACAGGCACGCCACGGGTCAGCATCCCGGAGATGAGGACCTGGTCGGGGGCGGATACGGGCATGATCTCGCCAGTGTCGACCACAAGCGCGGTTGGGCGCCGCGTCGCCAGCGCCGCCGAAACCTCCCTGACGGGCCCGAGCACGCTCGTAAGCGCTGCCAGCGTATGGCCCACCGGGATCGTCAGCATGGTGGCGCCATTGCTGCGATCCAGCAGATAGCCATAGGTTTTCTTGTCGGGAATGCTGCCTCCGCCCTGCAGGGCGCCGCCCCAAGCGACAAGCGTGGTCGACAGCACCTCGCCGACGAAGCCGTCCGCGATAAGCTGCTTCAGATATGCGATTTCCGGCGCAAACGGTGCCTGTGTGCCGACGACACCCAGAATGCCTTTTGCCTCCGCCAGCGCGGCCATCTCCTCTGCCTCGGCCAGGCCATTGCCGAGCGGCCATTCGCAATAAACGTGTTTGCCTGCTGCAATGGCCGCTTTCACGATCTCGAAGTGAGGGGGCACCTTTACGGCGACGGTCACGATATCGACCTCCGGCGCGGCGACCAGCTCCGCGACAGTGTCGAAGGCACGGGAAAGCCCGGTCTCGGCAATGGCGGCTTCGGCGCTCGCCCTGCTCGAATTGGCGACGCCTACGATCTCGAAGCTGTCTGAGAGCGCGCGCAACGCCGGCACATGGGATCTTGCAGCCCAGCTCCGGCCTGGCTGCAAGCCAACAATGCCGACCCCAAAACGTTGACCTGACATGATGCTTCGTTCTCCTGGATACCGTGTCGGCTCTGCCATTGGCGTCATCTGGCCATCGTGGCTAGCCGGCCGGTTTCGGTCCCCAAACTATGCCCGCGCGCTCTCCGCAAAAATTCGGTATATCTGCCAGCGATCCTTGAGAATTCGCACAGATGACCGATTGGGAAGACATCCGCCATTTTCTGGCTGTGGCCGAATGCGGCACGCTCTCAGGAGCGGCACGCAAGCTGAAGGTTGATCATGCGACAGTGAGCCGGCGGCTCGCAGCGCTCGAAATGGCGCTCGACACCCGTCTGGTCGACCGGCTGCCGCGATCCTGCCGTCTGACGGCTATCGGGGAAGCCGTGCGCGAGCGCGCCCTCACGATGGAGGCCAGCGCAGACGGCATCGCCCGGCTGGCAAAGGCCGCGCATGCGCCGCTCGTCGGCCGCGTCGCGGTCAGCGCGCCTCCTGTCCTTGTCGCGCCACTGCTGGCTCGCCATCTCGCACGCTTCCATGACGAGCATCCCGACATCCGGCTGTCGCTCGCGGCGCAAGGCGAGCAGGTTTCGCTGAGCCGTCGGGAAGCGGATGTCGCCGTTCGGCTGGTGCGACCCGACGAGGCTGGCAGTGTCACGCGGAAGATCGGTGCGATGCCTTTCGGCCTCTACGCCCACCGCTCGTATGGCGATCTCGCTGCGCCTGAGCGTTGGCAATTCATCGCCTTCGACCAGGCCTTCACCGACATGCCTCAGCAGCAATGGCTGCTCGGCATTGCGGGCGATCGCCCGATTGTTTGCGAATTGAACTATATCAGCGAGCACCTGATAGCAGTGCGGGCCGGGGTCGGCGTCGCCGGTCTGCCCTGCTTCCTGGGCGAGGCTGATTCCGATCTCGTCAGGATCGATAGAAACGCGCCGTCCTTCTCGCGCGATATCTGGCTCGTCGTCCACCGCGACCTGCGCAATTCGAGGCCGGTGCGCGCGGTCATGGATTTCGTCGCCCAGATTGTTGCCGAGGAACCGTTGCTGAAGGCGTAGACCGCAGATTGCTGCTGACACGCTTCTCTCGGCAAGTGGATACCGGTTCGCGTGAAGAAAATGCGATAAAACAAGGAGCTAGGCGAAGGCCTTTTCGATCGTCTCGACAATGACCTTGATCGATCTGTCGTGCCGGGTGATCGGCGGGATCTGCTGATCCAACCCCAGGAGCTGATAGACCGCCGTCTGCGCCACCCGGATCGAATATTCCACGGTGAAGACCACGTCGTCCGGAATTTCGACGAATTGGCTGATGAAGGCCAGGTTCTTCGAATTTTTCGGCACCGGAAGCGGCCGGTCGCCCTTGGCGCGGGGCATGAACATGCTGGTGATGTAGGGCAGGTTGCAGGGGATACAGGTCGCGCCATCGAAGACGCTGGGATCGAAATTGAGATGCCCGCATAATTCACGCAGGATTTCGGCGCCGCTGCATGCCGACATCGGCTTCGGCACGAAATCTCCGACCCGGTCCGGATGGAGCGCATAGCCCCAGAGTACCTGCAGATTGGCTGGCTGATCGATGAAATGTGGCTGGTGGTAGAGCACCACCGACATCAACCAGTTCGAATCCTTGAACGTCACGAGGCCGCCGGTGCCGGCTCGGTTACCTGAGAACCGCTCCATCTTGTCGAAGAAGGCAGGGGTGCTGCAGGTGACTGTGAAGGATTCCCAGTAGGATTCGGGAATCGAGCTGTTGAAGACGGCGGGATTGCCGAATTCCGGCCGGTCGGCTGCGATCTTTTCCCAAAGCTCCCAGCCATGGCTGTCGGCCTTGGTCAAACGCTTCGGCGGGCTGGTCATCGTACCCAGGCTGGTGGCGTCGGTCATCGAACCATTCTGGAAAAACACCAGATCGCCATCCTTCACCGTCAGCGATTCCAGCTTGCCGTCACGGCTCAGAGAGAGGCCGGCGACGCGCAGCTTGCCGGCCTCGTCGATCAGCTCCATGTCGGTGACGCGCACACCGTTCTCGAAGCGGACGCCCTTTTGCTGAAGCCACTCCAGCAATGGGCGCACGATTGCGTCGAACTGGTTGTAGACGGTCCGCTTGACGCCACCCAGCGTTTCGATGCGCGGGAACTCGTTTATGAAGCGATGCAGATAGCGCTTCAGTTCCACGGCGCTGTGCCAAGTCTGAAAAGCGAAAGTGGTCTGCCACATGCACCAGAAATTGGTCTGGAAGAATGGCGGCGAGAGCCAATCGGTGATGCGGCTTGCGCCCAGCTCCTCCTCCGATGTCTCGGCAAGCCTGACCAGTTCGATGCGGTCCTGCATGGTGAAGCCCATGGTCGAAACGTCGATCTTGAAGCAGTTGTGATCGATGAGGCGCGCCTGCGAATGCGCCTTTTGCTCCTCGTTGAAGGCGACGGTTTCCTCGTAGACGGTCTTGCTGGGATTATCGATTGACGGGATGCCCTTCAGCAGGTCCCAGGTGCACTCGTAGTGATCCGTGGTCAGCATGCGACCGCCGCGTAGGGAATAAGCGTGGTCCGCCAGCCTGGTGCCGTCGAGGCTGCCGCCGACCAGCGACAAACCTTCATAGATGGTGATATCGCTGCCGACGACACCGCCGTCACGGATCAGGAAGGCGGCGCCCGCAAGCGACCCAATGCCGCCACCGATGAAATGAGCTTTCATGACAACCTCCGCTTAGAGGGCTGGTGGTGATGAAAGTCCCGCCCCGGAACCGTCTGGGGTTCGCGTTCTCCGAAACTCACCAGCATTCGATTGCCGGCGTTACGGCAAATATCTTATCTCAAGATCACAGATGCGCTCTTGAATGACAAGTCTTGGCGCGAGGCGTGGCATGCCTGGATAGGAATAGGACAGACATGCCCCCTCCAGCGTTGACGCCCAGTACAGTGGTATTTACCTATTGTGCATGATCGTGCTCCGAAACGACCATTGAGGTGTGGCGGAAAACCGGCCTCAAGGCCCGTCCGCCCAGGTCAGGCCCTTGTAGTTGAAGCCCTCCACGATGGTTGGCTTGACGATCTCGAAATAGGGCGAGATGTCGAAATCGGCGGGCGCATAGAGGCTGTGGTGCCGGATATGCAAGAGTTCCTGACGGCGCCAGCTGCTGATGCCGCGCTTGACCGCTGCGCCCTGCTCGATGCGTGGCAGGATGGGGTAGCCGATGCGCCCGAACGCCTCAGCGAGCAGCGTCGAGCAGATCGCCCGGGTCGGCTCTCCCGATCCCAGCGCGATCATGCGTCGCCGCCAGCGTGAGGGGATGGGCGGTGTCGGCAGCAGATAGCGGGCAAGGTCGACGATGTTGCGCATGTCATAGCGGATGCCGAGGCGCGAGATCATGAAGTTGATCAGTTCGTCGCGATCGCTCTCGATCAACCCGACGGGCCGGCAGATGCGGGTGTGAAACCGCGCCAGGCTCGAGAGTGGAGCCGACCTGCAACCCGCATCGAGGACGACTTCGATCAAGTTGTGGCGCTCGCTGCCGTCATCGGGCGCCCCAAGCACGTCCCCGACATAAAGCGCGGCATGCGACCAGGTCGACTGCGTCAGGTATTTGACCGCCGTTGCGATCGTGCTGGAGCCGGCGACCAGCACGACATCGCCCGGCCGCAGCGTGCGCCGCAGCGCATCCGGATCCGACGGGATGAAGAGCTCCTGGCCGGGCGTCTCGCGCAGCAGCACGCGGGCCAGCCTGTGTCCGAGCCAATCGAGAGCCGTATTGGATTGCCTCATCGCAGTGCCGCCTCGCGCCATGCGCCCCGGGATAGCCTTCGTCCGGCAGCTCCGGATCGCGCCAATGGCTAGCCCTCTATGGGACCGCACCATCCCGGCAGGTAATTCGCCTCCTGGCTCCTTGCCAGATCGAGTGCCTTGACCACCGCTGCTTCGAATGCGCTCACGACGCGCTTGCGCGAGATGCGCCGCCGCAGGAAATCGGCCCAGAGGAACTCGGAGAACGGCGTCACATCCTTGGCGAAGCCGCCGGCGCGCCGGAGCTCTCCGGCGAGTGACCGGTAGGGGTCGTCCTTGAGGTCGGCGATCCGCTTGGGAATGTCGTCGACGCTGCGGCGCACGCCCTCGGTGTCGTAGGGATGGGTCCAGGCGCGGTGTTCGCAGAACGTCCAGAAGCTCTGCCTGGTCAGGCTCGACAGATTAGACACCACATTGACGAGCACCTCCTCGACGCCTTCCTCGTCAAGCGCGCGCGCCAGGTGATGATGGTCGAGGATGTAGAAGCGTTCCTTGGGGCCCTTGAGCACCGGGATCATGTGCCTGCCCAGGAATTCCTGCGCATGCACGCCGTGCTTCTCGCGCCAGAGCCGGCGTTTGGCTTCGACCTCGCGCAGGCCGACCGTCATCTGGGTCGGCCGGAGCTCGCTTATCCGCACGGGGTGAAGGATGGGCTCTCGCGTCGTCATCAGGGTCACCTCGCATCGGGGCAGAAAAACTCGGTGTGGAATTCCGGTGTGCATGGCTGATAGGGCACGATCGACCGGTCTTGACGGTATTCCATGGTGGCCCATGGATAGGACGGGAAAAAGCCACATCTGTGGCTAGGTTGGCGTGTGCGGATTCGGCCCAGATCATGTCGCATTCGAACGGAAGCGTCCGAATGCGAGAAGCATGATCGATTCTAAAAGTTTAGAGCATTGCTCATGCGAAAAACCGGTGCCTACTTTTTCGCGCAATGCTCTAAGGCCAGCGCCAGCAAAAGCGGGATGGACGCTCGGCGTTTGCCCGACTGGTGTATCGTCGCAGTGGAGATCGAAACAGTGACGGTGCGTCGATGAACCAGAAGCCTGTGTTCCCGAAGCTGCCCCCCGACAGCGAGGCGCCCGCAGTGCCCGTGCGGAGATCGCGCCTGCGCTCGCCCGTCATCTGGCTGCTCCTCCTGCTCGTTGCCGGCGGCGCGCTCTGGTGGAGCCGGCGACAAGCCGCCGAGGCGCCGCCGCCGGGGCGCGGCGGCCGCACGGCCGTGCCGATGTCGATCGTGCCGGAAATCGTTAGGAAGGGCGATATCGCGATCAATCTCGACGCGCTGGGAACCGTCTCCTCGCTCGCGACCGTCACGGTCCGCTCGCAGATCAGCGGGCAACTGGTCCGGATCGATTTCAAGGAAGGCCAGGACGTCAAGAAGGGCGATCTGCTCGCCGAGATCGACACGCGCCCCTATGAGGCGGTCCTGGCGCAGATGAAGGGGCAATTGGCGCGCGACGAAGCCCTGCTCAAGGGCGCGCAGGTCGATATGGCGCGCTATCAGGGCCTCTCCGCCCAGAACGCCGTTTCCCGCCAGACGCTCGATACCCAGACCGCGCTGGTCGCCCAGTATGAGGGAACGGTGGCCGCCGACCGCGCCCAGGTCAACGCGGCCGAGGTCAATCTGCAATATTGCCGGATCGTCGCGCCGGCGGATGGCCGCGTCGGCCTGCGCCAGGTCGATCAGGGCAATTACGTCACCCCCGGGGACACCAACGGCCTCGTGGTGATCACCCAACTGGCGCCGATCAGCGTCCTCTTCACGATGCCGGAGGATAATCTGCAGGCGATCTCGGCGCGGTTGAGGAGCGGTGCGACGCTGCCGGTCACGGCTTTCGACCGCGCCGGCGCCAAGAAGATCGCCGAGGGCGTCCTGCAGACCTTCGACAGCCAGATCGATTCCACCACAGGAACAATCAAGCTGCGCGCACAGTTCGGGAATGAGGGCAGGACGCTCTATCCGAACCAGTTCGTGAATATCCGCCTGCTGGTCGATACGCATAAGGACGTCACGCTGATGCCGACGGCCGGCGTGCAGCGCGGGGTGCCGGGAACCTTCGTCTATCTCGTCAATGCCGACGCCACCGTTTCCGTCCGCAAGGTCGAGCTCGGGATCAGCGATGGCGAGCATGTCGAGGTCCGTTCGGGGCTGAACCCGGGCGACGCCATCGTCATCGACGGCGCCGACAAGCTGCGCGACGGCGCGAAGATCAGCGTGCGCTCGGAAAGCGGTGCGGGCCCGGCGCAGCCAGAACAACCGGCAGGCGGCAGGCGGCGGCAGAACGGCGGCCGCCAGCCATGAGCCCGTCGCGGCCCTTCATCCTGCGGCCGGTCGCGACCACATTGCTGATGGTCGCGATCATGCTGTCGGGCATCCTGGCTTTCCGCTTCCTGCCGGTCGCGGCCCTGCCTGAAGTCGACTACCCGACCATCCAGGTTCAGACCTTCTATCCGGGCGCGAGCCCGGATGTGATGACCTCTTCGGTCACGGCGCCGCTCGAGGTCCAGTTCGGCCAGATGCCGAACCTCAACCAGATGAGCTCGGTCAGCTCCGGTGGCGCATCCGTCATCACCTTGCAGTTCGGGCTCAACATCACGCTCGACGTCGCGGAGCAGGAGGTCCAGGCCGCGATCAACGCCGCCGGGAACCTGTTGCCCTCGGACCTGCCGGCGCCGCCGATCTACGCCAAGGTCAACCCGGCCGATGCGCCGATCCTGACCCTGGGGCTGACCTCGGCGACCATGCCGCTGACGCAGGTGCAGGACTTCGCCGATACGCGGCTGGCACAGAAGATCTCCCAGCTCCCGGGCGTCGGGCTGGTCAGCATCAGCGGGGGGCAGCGGCCGGCAGTGCGCATCCGCGCCGATATCCGCAAGCTCGCCGCCTATGGCCTGAACATCGACGATTTGCGCAGCACGCTCGGCACCGCCAATGTCAACACGCCCAAGGGCAGCTTCGACGGCCCCTTGCGCGCCTCGACGATCAACGCCAACGACCAGATTCGCACCGCCAATGGCTACAGATCGCTGATCGTCGCCTACAAGAACGGGGCGGCCGTCCGGCTCAGCGACATCGGCGAGGTCGCCGACGGTTCGGAAAACGACAAGCTCGGCGCCTGGATGAATGCGGCGCCGGCCATCATCCTGAATATCCAGCGGCAGCCCGGCGCCAATGTCATCTCTGTCGTGGAGGGCATCAAGGCGCTCCTGCCGCAGCTCAAGGCGTCGCTGCCGGCCGCGATCGACATGGCCGTACTCACCGACCGCACCATCACCATCCGCGCCTCGGTGCGGGATGTGGAATACGAATTGACGCTGGCGGTGGTTCTCGTCGTGCTGGTGATCTTCGTCTTCCTGCGCAGCACGCGCGCGACGCTGATCCCGAGCCTGTCGGTTCCGCTGTCGCTCGTCGGCACGCTGGGTGTGATGTACCTGAGCGGCTTCAGCCTCAACAACCTGACCTTGATGGCACTGACCATCTCGACCGGTTTCGTCGTCGACGACGCCATCGTCGTGATCGAGAACATCTCGCGCTATATCGAGGAGGGCGACACGCCGCTTCACGCCGCCTTGCGCGGTTCGGAGCAGATCGGCTTCACCATCATCTCGCTGACGGTGTCGCTGATCGCGGTGCTGATCCCGCTGCTGTTCATGGGCGATGTCGTCGGCCGGTTGTTCCGGGAGTTTGCGATCACGCTTGCCGTGACGATCCTGATCTCCGCCGTGGTCTCGCTGACCCTGGTGCCGATGGCCTGCGCGAAGCTGCTGAAGGCAGCGACCGAGACCCATGAGAACGGCTTCCAGCGCTGGAGCCGCGAAGCCTTCGACGGCATCATCGCGGTCTATGCCCGCATGCTGAACTGGGTGCTCGATCGCCAGACCTTGGTGCTGCTGGTGGCCCTGGCGACCTTCGGGCTGACGGGCCTGCTCTACGTGACCATCCCGAAAGGCTTCTTCCCGCTGCAGGACACCGGCGTCATCCAGGCGATCTCGGAGGCGCCGCAATCGGTGTCCTACGCCGCGATGGCCAAGCGGCAGCAGGCGCTGGCGAGCGAGATCCTGAAGGATCCCGATGTCGAGAGCCTGTCCTCCTTCATCGGCGTGGACGGAACCAACAGCACGCTCAACAGCGGCCGCATCCTGATCAATCTCAAGTCGCATGAGGAGCGGACCTCCAACATCGCTGCGGTGATGCAGCGCCTGCAGGAGCGCACGGCCTCTCTTCCGGGTATCACGCTCTACATGCAGCCGGTGCAGGACCTGACCGTCGAAGGCACCGTCAGCCGGATGCAGTATCAATTCATTCTGCAGGATGCGAGCGCCGACCAGCTTGCCGAATGGACGCCCAAGCTGGTCGACAAGCTGAAGGAGCTTCCGCAACTGGCCGATGTCGCGAGCGACATCTCGGCCCGCGGGCTCGCCGTCTTCGTCGATATCGACCGCGACCAGGCGGCGCGCTTCGGCATCACGCCGGCGACGATCGACAACGCGCTCTACGACTCCTTCGGGCAGCGTATCGTCTCGACGATCTTCACCAACTCCAACCAGTACCGCGTCATCCTCGAGGCCGATCCGCAGCTCCAGAAGTCGCTACGCTCGCTCTCGGCGATCCATCTGCCGTCCTCGGTCGGCGGGGGACCGGTGCCGCTCGACGTGGTCGCGAGGATCCGCGAAGGCACGGCGCCGCTCCAGGTCTCGCATCTCGGCCAGTTCCCGTCCGCCACGGTCTCGTTCAACCTGGCGCCGGGCGCCTCGCTCGGCGAGGCCGTGACCGCGATCAAGCAGGCGCAGGCCGAGATCGGCCTGCCCGAAAGCGTGGTCAGCACCTTCCAGGGCGCGGCCCAGGCCTTCCAATCCTCGCTCTCGAACCAGATCTGGCTGATCCTGGCGGCGATCGTGACGGTCTATATCGTGCTGGGCGTCCTCTATGAGAGTTTCATCCATCCGCTGACGATCCTCTCGACCCTGCCATCGGCGGGCATCGGCGCGCTCCTGGCGCTGATGGCAGCCGGGCAGGAGCTCACGATCGTCGCGATCATCGGCATCATCCTGCTGATCGGCATCGTGAAGAAGAATGCGATCATGATGATCGACTTCGCGCTCGACGCCGAGCGGAACGAGGGCAAGACGCCGCGCGAGGCGATCTACCAGGCCTGCCTGCTGCGTTTCCGGCCGATCCTGATGACCACGATGGCGGCGGTGCTGGGCGCGCTGCCGCTGATGCTGGGAACCGGCGCCGGCTCGGAGCTCAGGCATCCGCTCGGCATCTCCATCGTCGGCGGCCTGCTGGTCAGCCAGGTCCTGACCCTGTTCACGACGCCGGTGATCTATCTCTGGTTCGACCGCCTCGCGGTGCGTTTTGCCGGGCGCGAGCCCGGCATCAGCCCGGCACGAGAGACGAGCTAGGCGATGAGCCTGTCCAGCGTCTTCATCCGCCGCCCCGTCGCCACGACGCTGCTGACCTTCTGGCTGGCAGCGGCGGGCGCAGTCGCCTTCTTCCAGCTTCCGGTCTCGCCGCTGCCGGAGGTCGATTTCCCGACGATCTCGGTGCAGGCGTCCTTGCCTGGCGGCAGCCCGCAGGATGTCGCGACGACGGTCGCGAGCCCGCTCGAACGCCATCTCGGGCAGATCGCCGACGTCTCGGAGATGACCTCGTCGAGCAGCGTCGGATCGGCGCGCATCACCCTGCAATTCGGGCTCAATCGCGACATCAACGGCGCGGCGCGCGACGTGCAGGCGGCGATCAATGCTGCCCGCGCCGACCTGCCGACGAGCCTGCGGGCCAATCCGACCTATCGCAAGGTCAATCCCGCCGACGCCCCGATCCTCATCCTCACCTTGACCTCGGACACGCTGACGCGCGGGGCGCTCTACGACGCGGCATCGACCGTGCTGGCGCAGAAATTGTCGCAGGTCGAAGGCATCGGCGAGGCCGTCGTCGGCGGCGGTTCGTTACCGGCCGTGCGTGTCGAGCTCATCCCCCAGGCGCTCTACAAATACGGCATCGGCCTGGAGGATGTCCGCGCCGCGATCGCCAGCGCCAATGCCCATAGCCCGAAGGGCGCGATCGATGTCGGCGACCGGCGCTATCAGATCTATGCCAGCGATCAGGCGGAGAAGGCGGCGCAGTACAGATCGCTGACGATCGCCTATCGCAACGGGGCCCCGGTGCGCCTCTCTGATGTCGGCGAGGTGGTGGATTCCGTCGAGAACCTGCGCAATTCGGGCCTCGCCAATGGCAAGCCCAGCGTTCTCGTCATCCTGTTCAGGCAGCCGAATGCGAACATCATCGGCGTGGTCGACCGTGTGAAGGCGCTGTTGCCGACCTTGCGCGCCTCCGTCTCGCCGGCAATCGACATCGAGCCGGCTGTCGATCGATCGACGACCATCCGCGCCTCCCTGCACGACGTCGAGCGAACCCTGGTGATCGCGATCCTGCTCGTCATCGCGGTGGTCTTCCTCTTCCTGCGGGACTGGCGCGCGACGCTGGTTCCGATCGTGGCCGTCTCGGTGTCGCTGATCGCGACATTCGCGGCCATGTGGCTGATGGGCTACAGCCTCAACAACCTGTCGCTGATGGCGCTCACCGTCGCGACCGGCTTCGTCGTCGACGACTGCATCGTGGTGCTGGAGAACATCACGCGCCATATCGAGGACGGCATGGAGCCGCGCGACGCTGCCCTCAAAGGCGCCCAGGAAGTCGGCTTCACCGTCCTGTCGATGAGCCTGTCGCTCGTCGCCGTCTTCATCCCCATCCTGCTGATGGGCGGCATCGTCGGACGCCTGTTCCGCGAATTCGCGATGACGACCTCGCTGGCGATCATGATCTCGCTGGCGGTCTCGCTGGCGACGACGCCGATGATGTGCGCGGTCCTGCTGCGCAAGGAGACCGGCGAGCGCCATGGGCGGCTCTATCGCGGCAGCGAGCGGGTCTTCGAATGGATGCTCGACGGCTACCGGAGCAGCCTCTCTTTGGCGCTGCGCCATCCCCGCGCGATCATGCTGATCTTCGCTTCGGTCCTGGGCCTGAACGTCTATCTCTACGACATCATCCCGAAAGGCTTCTTTCCGCAGCAGGACACCGGGCGGATCGTCGGCGCGATCCAGGCCGACCAGAGCATCTCCTTCCAGCTGATGCAGCAGAAGCTCGCGCAGTTCGTCGCCATCGTCCGGCAGGATCCGGCTGTTGACACCACCGTGGGCTTCACCGGCGGCGGGCAGACCAATTCCGGCAATGTCTTCATGTCGCTGAAGCCCATGGCCGAGCGCAAGATCTCGGCGGACCAGGTGATCGCCCGTCTGCGGCGGGAGCTCTCGGCGGTGCCCGGCGCAACCCTGTTCCTGCAGGCCGTGCAGGACATCCGCGTCGGCGGCCGCGCCGGCAACGCGCAATATCAATACACGCTGCAGGGCTCGACCCTCGAAGAACTCTATGAATGGGCCCCGAAGATCACGGCCGCGCTGCAGGGGCAGCCCAATCTCGCCGACGTCAACAGTGACCAGCAGAACAAGGGGCTCCAATCCAACCTCGTCGTCGATCGCGACACGGCTACCCGCCTGGGCATCTCGATGAGCCAGATCAACAACACGCTCTACGACGCCTTCGGCCAGCGCCAGGTCTCGACGATCTTCGTCGCGCGCAACCAATATCATGTGATCATGGAGGTCGCGCCGCGCTTCTGGCAGAATCCGGAGACGCTGAAAAACGTCTATATCAGCACCTCCGGCGGATCGGTCGGCGGCTCGCTTGCGACCAATGCGGTCTCGGGAACGGTGGCGGCGGGGAAGTCGGCCTCGGCGAGCTCGGCCAGCGCCAATGCCGCCCGCAACCTTGCGACCAATTCCATTGGCCAGACCGGGCGCGGCACCGCCTCGAGCGGGTCGGCGGTCAGCACTTCCAGCGAAACCATGGTGCCGCTATCGACGCTGGCGCGGTTCGAGCAGGCCTCGACCCCCTTATCGGTCAATCATCAGGGCCTGTTCGTCGCCAGCACCATCTCGTTCAACCTGCCGCCGGACGTCTCGTTGAGCGCGGCGGTCGAGACGATCGAGGCGACGATGAACCGCATCGGCGTGCCCGCCACGATCCGCGGCAGCTTCCAGGGCACGGCCCGGGCCTTCCAGGCCTCGCTGAGCAACCAGCCTTATCTCATCCTTGCCGCCCTGATCACGATCTATCTGGTGCTCGGCGTGCTCTATGAGAGCTATGTCCACCCGCTGACGATCCTTTCGACCTTGCCGTCTGCCGGTGTGGGGGCTCTGCTCGCATTGATGGCGTTCAACACGGAGTTCAGCATCATGGCGCTCATCGGCGTCATCCTGCTGATCGGCATCGTCAAGAAGAACGCGATCATGATGATCGACTTCGCGCTCGACGCCCAGCGTACGCGCGGCCTGTCCGCCTTTGACGCGATCCATGAGGCGTGCCTGCTGCGCTTCCGTCCAATCATGATGACGACCATGGCGGCGATGCTCGGCGCCTTGCCGCTCGCGATCGGCCTGGGGGAGGGCAGTGAGCTCAGGCAGCCGCTCGGCATCGCGATCGTCGGCGGTCTCATCCTGAGCCAGGTCCTGACGCTCTATACGACCCCGGTGATCTATCTCTACGCCGACAGGTTCCGCGCCTGGTGCGAGCGCTTGAAAAACACCGGCAAAACGCCGGCTTCACCGGGTGCGGCCTCATGAGCGGGGCATTCTTCCAGAGACGGCAAGATTTCCAAGGACAACAAGGCTTGCAAGGGCAGCAAGAGGGCTGCTTGCGGCCGGCCAGATGCTATACGAAGACGATGATCGAACCCGAACCTTGCAGCCGTGAACGGCATTCTGGTGCGGCGGACGCAAGTGCGGGCGAGGTGCGGAATGCGTGATGATGTTGCGTTCGGGCCGGCTGTTTCCGCTCCGAAGATCGGCGTCATGCCTCGCCTCGCGCCGCTCGCCGCGCTCATCGTGATCGGGATGGGACTGTCCGGCTGCATCCTCGGCACCGAGCGGCCCGACGCCAATCTCGAGGTGCCGGCGAGCTATCGTGCCGGGCCGCGCGCGCCCGACAGCGCCGTGCCGGCGCTCGATTGGTGGCGCGGCTTTCGCTCGAGCGAACTGACGCGCTTGATCGAGAATGCGCAGGCCGCCAATCTCGACATCGCCGTGGCCGTGGCCCAGATCCTCCAGGCCGACGCGCAGGCCGGTATCGCGGGCGCGCCCCTGCTGCCTTCACTGACTGGGACCGGAACCGCCGAGCGGCTGCGCTCGGCAAACTCGTCGAGCGGCAGCAGCGCAAGCTCGCGCTCGACCTCGCAGTTCAACGCCGGCCTCACGGCGAGCTACATGATCGATTTCTGGGGCAAGAACCGCGCGACGCTCTATGCGGCGGAGGAAAATGCGACCGCGGCGCGCTATAACCGCGACGTGGTGGCGCTGACCGCGACCGCGACCGTCGCCAACACCTATTTCGAGCTCCTGACGGCGCAGGACCGCCTGCGCATCGCGCGCCGCAACGCGGCCTCGGCCGAGCGCATCCTCACCCTGATCAAGCAGCAGTTCACAGCGGGAACCGCATCGCAGCTCGAAGTGTCGCAGCAGGAGACCTTGGTCGCGACCCAGCGGGCCTCGATCCCCCCGCTGGAAATCACCTTGCGCCAGAACAGCGCCACGCTCGCCTTGCTGGTCGCACGGGCGCCGGCGAAGTTCACGGTGGGCGGCGGAAGCCTCGCCAGCCTCGCGGTGCCGCGCGTCACGCCGGGCATTCCCTCGGAGCTCTTGCGGCAGCGGCCTGACGTCATGCAGGCGGAGGCGCAACTCGCCGCCTCCAATTTCAGCGTCGAGTCGGCGCGCGCCGCCTTCTTCCCGCAAATCCAATTGACGGCCAATACCGGCTTTCAGAGCAAGGCGCTGTCGTCCTTGTTCGGGCCCGGTGCGTGGTATTACACCCTCGCGGCCGGCCTGACCCAGCCGATCCTCGACGGCAATCTGCTGAAGAGCCAGCTGGAGCAGGCGCAAGGGGCCCAGCTCGAAAACCTGCAGGCCTATCGCAAGGCGGTCCTATCGGCCTTCACCGATGTCGAGAAGGCCCTCATTGCACTTCAGCAGACGAGCTTGCAGGAGCGTTTGCAGGGTGAGGTCGTGGCCAGCTCGCGCCGGGCCTTTGAGGTGGCTGAAGCGCAGCTACGCGGCGGCACCGTCAATCTGGTCAGCGTGCTTCAAGTTCAGCAGACCTTCTTCACGGCCGAGGACAATTTGGCGCAAGTCCGCCTGACGCGCTTCCAGGCGGCGACGAGCCTGTTCCAGGCCCTGGGCGGCGGCTGGACGCGGGCTCCAAAGCCTGCGGCGCCAAGGCAGTTCTGAGCACCACGATCTCAAATGCCGCCGTGAGCGGCCGCCTGGCCGGCATGTTATGATTCATATATGAACGAGTGGCGGAAGTGATTGTTCCGGCATGCGTTTTCGCGCGCTTAGGGAATTGAAACGCCTGCGGCGCAGCTTATCTCTCAGGGTGAGGAACGCAGAGGCGCTGCGGCTTCGGTCGGAAATTGCGATCGCGGCCGAGATTGCGCTCCCGTTCAGGCGTTCCCTCTTTTGGAGGTAACGTCATGCGTCATTTTATCATCGTCGCGGGTTTCGCCGCCTTATCCTTCATGACGCCGGCGCAAGCCAGCGCGCCCTGGGAAGCGGCCTGCGCCTACAAGATGCCCTCGGGCATTCCCGGACAGGGCTGGACCAATATCGCGGATGACTGCGCGCGTCTGCTGTTCTGTCAGAAGATGGCGAACCAGGGCGCGGCCAATCTCGAGCAGATGGGCTGTTTCGGCTTCACGCCCGAACAGACCAGCCCGAGCAGGCATGGCCACGGTTGAATTCCACAAACTTTCCAGGCGGATGGCCGACCGAGTTGAACATCCGCCTGGAGATTTTCAGTAGCCTCAGGCCTTTTTCAGTCGCCTCAAGCTTTGGGCAGCGGGAAGGCCATGAACAGCGCGCCTTGTGCTGTCTTGATCTTCAGCAGGACAGCCTTCTTGCCGTCCTGAGCGGCGCTCGCGATGCCGGCCTTGACCTCGGCCGGCTGAGTGACGCTCCTGCCGGCGACTTCGAGGATCACGTCGCCCTTGCTCAGCCCCTTGCTCGCAGCCGGGCCGTTGGGGTCGACGCGGGCGATCGTGACACCTTGTTCGGCGGCGCCATTGGATGACTTGGCGTGAGATGAGTTCGCATGCGATGGCTTGGCCGGAGCGAGCAGGACGCCGAGGACGGAGGCGCCGCCATGCGGCTCCGCGATGACTTCAGCGACCTTCTCTGTCTTCAGCGGGGCGAGCGCCACGTTCAGGGCCAGCTCCTTGCCTGAGCGCAGAACGGCGATCTCCGCCTTGTCGCCTGGTTTCAGCGCGCCGACACGGCGCGTCAGGTCGCGATCGTCCTTGACGGGCTGGCCGTTGAGCTTGGTGATCACGTCGCCCGACTTGACCCCCGCATCCGCCGCCGGCGTGCCGGGCAGGGCGCTGTCGACCAGCGCTCCCGAGGCGTCGTCGAGGCCGAGGCTGTCGGCGATGTCGCGCGTCACCGGCTGGATCTGCACGCCGAGATAGCCACGCTGAACGGCGCCGCCTTGTTGAAGGGCTGCGACGACCGTAGAGACCGTGTCGGCGGGAATGGCGAAAGCCAGGCCGACGCTGCCTCCCGACGGCGAATAGATCGCGGTGTTGACGCCGACGACCTCGCCTTTGAGGTTGAAGGTCGGCCCGCCGGAATTGCCCTTGTTGATCGGGGCATCGATCTGCAGGAAATCGTCATAGGGCCCATTGCCGATGTCGCGGCCGCGCGCGGAGACGATTCCGGAGGTGACGGTGCCGCCGAGCCCGAACGGATTGCCGATCGCCACGACCCAGTCGCCGACCTTCGGCGTGTCCCTGGCCAGCGAGACATAAGGGTAGTCACCCGGCGCGAGCACCTTCAGCAGTGCGAGATCGGTCTTCGGATCGGTGCCGATGACCTTGGCCTCGAGCACCTTGCCGTCTTCCGTCGTGACGGTGACGACCTTGCCGTGCTCGACGACATGGTTGTTGGTGACGACATAGCCATCCGCCGAGACGAAGAAGCCGGAGCCCTGCGCCATGCCTTGCCGGGGCGCCTGCCGGGGCTGCGCGCCGCCATTCTGTTCGAGCCGCTTGAACAGCTCCTTGAGCTGAGGCGGCAGCTTGTCGAGCTCGTGGGAGACCTCGCTGCCGTTGTCGGCCAGGTTATCGATCAGGACCCGCACCGAGACCACGGCGGGCTTCACGCGCTCCACAATGGGGGAAAAGGACGGCACGGCCTGCGCCTGCAGGTCCGAGGTCACGACCGCTGCGGCGCGCGCCGGATTCGTATAAGCGATCATCGCACCGCCGAGGGCGCCCGAGGCAACGAGCGCAAGGCCGGCAACCGAAGCGAGCAGGCGCCGGCGACGCCGATTGGGGAAAGGCTCAGCAAGATCCGACATCGGAACTCTCCGTTGGCCGGGCCGCCCATATGCGACCCATCCTCGAAAAAATAGGCCTTCCGAGGTGCCCGCGATCTCACCGGCGCATTACGGTTCTTTCACGTTGTGGCGGCAGCTGGATTTCGCGTTCCGTCCCGCATGGTTTGGCCGACCGTGGCAATGCCGGCGGCTGGAGGAACAACTAATCCCCGCCACCGCCGCCGCAACCTCCGCCATCGCCTCCGCCTCCGTCACTGCCGCTGTCGCTATCCGACCCGCTGCTGTCACTGCTGTCGCTGAGACCGTCTGTCCCGCCGTCATAAGAGCTGTCGGAAAAGTCGCCGCCGCATTGCGAGCCGGCATCGCCGTTGCGGCGCAGTTGCGCGCAATCGGGATAGTAGCGATAGCCGCCGGGAATGTTCAGCTTCACGTCCAGCGCGAAGAGCAGCGGCAGCCGCGACGGGTTCGCGGGATTGATGCCATCCTCGCGACAGCACAGGAGCCAGACACGGCGCAGGCCGGTATTGTCCTGCTTGCGGCCCTCAGCCAGAGCGACCGCCGGCGTATGGTGCAGAAACCCGCCGAAAGCCTGACGGCAAAAATCCTGATAGGCGCGGGTGTAGAGGATGAACTCGTGCCACAGATCGTCCGCCACCTGCGAGGGCATGGCGACATATCGCTGCCCGCTGTTGAGATAGGCGAGAAAGAACTGCCGCAGGCCCTGGGCGACGAGGGCCGTCTCCTTGCGGGTAAAGCTGGGATGATGATGGGCCGCAAGCTTGTCGAGCAGGCCCGGCGGCCAGCTGTAGTTGCGAATGTACTCGGCCCGCTGCAGGCGGCGATGGGCTGGCCAGATCACCAGCCCGACGACCAGAACGCCGCCCAGCGCCAGGCTCAGCGCGCCCGTCAACCAAACTGTCATCATCGCTCCCCCGCAGCGGCCCGCCACGGGGATCAGATCACGAGCGCGCCGCCGATGCATCCCCATAGGGCAGGCAGCAGCGTGCCGATCCTCACCAATCCGGCGTGATCTTCGTCGGGTCGAAGCGCTTCTTCAGCCCATCCCAGCACTCGATGTAGTTGCTCTGCAAGGTCGCGAGTTCGGAGGCGAACTTCGTCAGCTTCTGCGGGAAGCGGCTCTCGAACATGAAGGCCAGCGTATTGGTGAGCTTGACCGGCTTCTGCTCGCCGGTGCTGGCATGCTCGAAGGCGCTGGCGTCGGGCCCGTGCGGCAGCATCATGTTGTGCAGGCTGAAGCCGCCGGGCGTGAAGCCTTCAGGCTTGGCGTCATAGACGCCGTAGATCAGCCCCATGAACTCCGACATGATGTTGCGATGGTACCAGGGCGGGCGGAAGGTGTTCTCCGCCACCGCCCAGCGTTCGGGGAAGATGACGAAATCGATATTGGCGGTGCCCTCGCTTTCGCTGGGCGAGGTCATGACGGTGAAGATCGACGGGTCGGGATGGTCGAAGGAGATCGCGCCGACGGGCGAATAGCGGCGCAGGTCATATTTGTAAGGCGCGTAATTACCGTGCCAGGCGACGACGTCGAGCGGCGATTGGCCGATCTCTGTCCGATAGAGCTCGCCGCACCATTTCACGGTCAGGCGGCTTGGCGTTTCCCTGTCCTCATAGCTTGCGACGGGGGTGAGGAAGTCGCGCGCATTGGCGAGGCAATTGGCACCGATCGGGCCGCGATTGGGCAAGGTGAAGACACCGCCATAATTCTCGCAGACATAGGCGCGGGCGGTGGCGCCTGCGAGTTCGCAGCGGAAGATCACGCCGCGCGGGATGATGCAGACCTCGCCGGGCTCGATTGCGATGACGCCGAATTCGGTGTGGAAGCGCAGGCTGCCTTCCTGCGCGACGATCAGGAACTCGCCGTCGGCATTGAAGAAATAGCTGTCGCGCATCGAGCGGTTCACCAGCAGCAGATGGGCGGCCATGCCGCTTTGCGCCTCGACATCGCCGGCCGTCGTGATGGTGAAGAGCCCGCTGATGAAGTCGCGCTCGCCCGCGGGGATCGGCACCGGCCCCCAGCGTAACTGGCCGATCGGCAACTCCGACTCGCCCGCATTCGGCGCGGAGCGGATCGCACCCTTGTCTATCTTCTTGTAGCGGCCCGAATGCTTCACGCTCGGGCGGATGCGGTAGAGCCAGGAGCGCTCATTGTTGACGCGCGGGGCGGTGAAGGCCGAACCGCTGAGCTGTTCGGCATAGAGCCCGTAATTGGCGCGCTGCGGCGAGTTGCGGCCGACCGGCAGGGCATGGGGCAGGGCCTCGGTCTCGAAGCTGTTGCCGAAGCCGGACATGTATCCTTCGCTCATCGTCATCTCCTCAAGCCGGATGATTTCAGATGGGACCACACAATGGTCCCATCTGAAATCTGAATCGGCCTCTCATCAAGAGTGAGAGCAGGGTCGATGCGAAAAACTGGTTCCCGCTTTTTTGCATTCTGCTCCAGCGCCGAGCGCGGCTGGCGCGGCGCGGCACGCGTGACTAGCTAACGCAATGATCCACGCGCCAAGCCGCGGGACGACTGGACGCGCCGCGGAAGGATGATGCCATGACACCGGCCCTCGAATTTGGCCTCGACACCTTCGGCGATGTGACAACGGGGCCAGACGGCGTCCTGCTGTCCCATGCGGCGGTCATTCGCAATGTCGTGGCGGAAGGTGTCCTGGCCGACGAGGTGGGCGTCGATTTCTTCGGCATCGGCGAGCATCACCGCGAGGATTTTGCGGTCTCCACGCCCGAAATGGTTCTGGCGGCGATCGCGGCGCGAACCAGCCGGATCAAGCTCGGCTCCGCCGTGACCGTGCTCTCGTCCGATGACCCGGTCCGGGTCTTCCAGCGCTTCGCGACGCTCGACGCCGTGGCGAAAGGGCGTGCCGAAATCATCCTCGGGCGCGGCTCCTTCACCGAGTCCTTTCCGCTGTTCGGCTTCGAGCTCGACCAGTACCAGACGCTGTTCGAGGAGAAGCTCGACCTCTTCGCCGAGCTCATCGCCAAGAAGGCGGTGACGTGGAGCGGGACCACGCGCGCCTCGCTCACCGACCAGCGTGTCTTCCCGCCGATCGAGACGGGAACCCTCAAGACCTGGGTCGGCGTCGGCGGCAGCCCCGAATCCGTGGTGCGCGCGGCCAGATACGAATTGCCGATGATGCTGGCGATCATCGGCGGCGATCCCTTGCGCTTCAAACCCTATGTCGAGCTCTACAACCGCGCCTTCAGCCAGATGGGCCGGCCGGTCCAGCCCATCGGTGTGCACTCGCCCGGCTATGTCGCCGACAGCGACGCGCAGGCGCGGGAGGAGCTCTGGCCGGACTTCAAGCGCATGCGGGACCGGATCGGCGCCGAGCGCGGTTGGGGGCCGATGAATCGCGCCGAGTTCGATCAGGAGGCCGATCGCGGCTCGCTTTATGTTGGAAGCCCCGAAACCGTGGCGCGGAAGATCGCGAACACGGTGAAAGCGCTTGGCGTTTCGCGCTTCCAGTTGAAATACAGCGCCGGCTCCTTGCCCCATGACCGGCTGATGCGCAGCATCGAACTCTACGGCATGAAGGTCATGCCGCTGGTGCGGGAGCTCCTGGACGGAGAGCCTGGCTGGAAACTCCAGCCCTCATCCTGAGAGCCTGACCTGAAATGCCCCGCTGATATTAGTGGCTCTGTCTTGACCACCCACGCGCTGTCATTCCGGGCGCAGCCCTCGGGTCCGATCTTCGATCGGCCCAAGGACAGGCTCCGCGAGGACCCGGAATCCATCGTAGAGTTCGGTGGCCTCCGATGGATTCCGGATCTGCGCCGCTGACGCGGCTTGTCCGGAATGACGGCGCGGGTGATGGAAGCGAGCCGTCCCGTCAGGGCTGCAGGCTGGTCCGCAACGAAGCCACGTCCTTGGCCGAGACGGCCGGGGCGGCATTGCCCCAGCTGTTGCGGACATAGGTGAGGACGGCGGCGACGTCCTGGTCGCTGAGATTCCAGGCGAAGGAGGGCATGGCCGGTCCCGTTGAGGCCGCTCTCGTGGTGCCGGCCCGGCTTCCGGCGAGCACGACGCGGATCAAGGTTGTCGGGTCGTCCGAATTCACCAGCGGCGCTTGGGCCAGGCGCGGGAACAGTTTCGGCACGCCAGCTCCGGTCGCGACATGGCAGCCCATGCAGCGATCGGCGAAGACCGCTTGTCCGGCCGCCATCAGCTTGTCGCCGGCGGGCAAGGGCGCGGGCGCCTTGGCTTCGCCGTTGCGGCCCGCCTTGAGGTAGACCGCCACGGCCTTCAGATCGGCCTCGCTCCAATGCTGTGAGGATTTCTCGACCACCTCGGCCATCGGGCCCGAGGCGATGTCGAAGCGATTGGCGCCGGTCTTCAGATATTGGACGATCTCGTCCTCGCTCCAGGCGCCGATGCCCTTATGCGGGTCGGCGGTGATGTTGGGCGCGAACCAGCCCTGCAGCGTCGCGCCTTCGAGGAACTGGCTGTTTTTGTCGCCGCCGATCAGGTTCTTGGGCGTGTGGCAGGTGCCGCAATGGCCCAACCCCTCGACGATATAGGCGCCCCGATTCCAGTCGGGCGACTGCTTCGGGTCAGGCTTGAATTCGCCTTGCGTGAAGTTGAGCAGGTTCCAGCCGATCAGGCTGGCGCGGATGTTGAACGGGAAGGGCAGCTGGTTCGGCTCGATCTTGTTCTTCACCGGTTCCAGCGTCTGCAGATAGGCCCAGATCGCCGCATTATCCTGCGCCGACACCTTGGTATAGGCGGTGAAGGGCATGGCGCCGTAAAGGTGATAGCCGCCCTTGCCGATGCCCTTCGACATCACGCTCTGGAAGTCCTGGAGCGACAAACGGCCGACCCCGGTCTCGATATCGGGTGTGATGTTGGGGGCGACGAGATTGCCGAAGGGTGTCTGCAGCACGACGCCCCCGGCGAAAGGCGGCAAGCCGGGCGCCGTATGGCAGGCGGCGCAGTCGCCCAGAACGGCGAGGTCGCGCCCCTTCTCGACCTGCGAGAAGGCGGCGTCGCCGGTGACCTGTGCGCCGACCGGGATGGCGGCGACGACCAGCGCGGCAAACGCGGCCCCGCCGAGCCGTTTGGAAACGGGCATCCTCATGCGCTCACCAGGGGGCCGGGGTTCTTGAGATAGAGCCGGCGGATGGCGTCGGCCGCCTTGAAGGCGAGTGCGCCGACGGTTCCCGTCGGGTTGTAGCCGGGGTTCTGCGGGAAGGCCGAGGCGCCGACCACGAAGAGATTGGGCACATCCCAGCTCTGCAGATATTTGTTGACCGCGCTCGTCTTGGGATCCGCGCCCATGACGAAGCCGCCGACCACATGCGAGGACTGGTAGGGGCCGGTGTTCCAGTGCCCGGTCATGGGATGGGCAACCTGCTGGCGCGGGTTCATCGCCTTGGCGATGCCGGCGACCTTGTCGGTGCAGTATTGCGACATCTTCAGGTCGTTCTGCGAGAAGTCGAAGGTGATGCGCAGCAGCGGCCGCCCGAGCCGGTCGGTATAGGTCGGGTCGAGCGAGAGGTAGTTGGTGCGCGTCGTATAGCTCGAGGCCTCGCAGCCGATCGACATGGAGCTGAGGTAGTTCTTGACCGTCTGGCGCTTCCAGTTCGAGCCCCAGAGCGGCGTGCCGGGCGGCGTCGGCCGATAGCCGATCGGGGCCGCGCCGATCGGCGTGACGCGGATGCTGCCGCCGCCGAAGAAGCCTAGGCCGGAATGGTCGAAATTGTCGTTGTTGAAATCGTCGATCCCCATGCCGAGCGCACCCGCGCCGATGAAGGGGTTGAAGTTCTTGTCGTCGAAGAAGAGCTGGACGCTGTTGGCGGTCTGGTAGGCGTAGTTGCGCCCGGTCGTGCCCGTCTGGGTTTCTGGGTCATAGGGCGTGCCGACGCCCGAGAGCAGCATCAATCGCACATTCTCGAAGGTGAAGGCGGTGACGATGACGAGATCGGCCGGCTGCTCCCATTCCTTGCCGGAGGTGTCGACATAGACGACACCGGTGGCGCGCTTGCCGGTGGCGTCGAGCGTCACCCGCAGCACCTCGGAATTGGTCTGTGCCCGGAAATTGGATTTTCGCGTCAGCACCGGCAGGATGGTGGTGATCGCGCTCGCCTTGGAATAGTTGGCGCAGCCGTAATTGGTGCAGAAGCCGCAGAAGGTGCACGGCCCCATCGTGATGCCGAGCGAGTTCGTATAGGCCTCGGAGATTAGCGCCGAGGGTACCGGGAAGGGCTTGTAGCCTAGATCCTTCGCGGCCTGGGCGAACAGGGTCGGGCCATAGGGCTGGCGCATCGGGCCGGTCGGATACTCCTCTGAGCGCGGCCCCTCGAACGGGTTGCCGCCCTCGCGGATCTGCCCCTTGAGGTTGCCGGCCCGCCCGGAGAGCCCGGCAAGCTGGTCGAACGCCGTGTAGAACGGCTCCATCTCGCTCCAGTCCGTGCCCCAATCCTGCAGGGTGAGCTCAGCTGGAATGGCGCCGGCGCCGTATTTCTCGGTGAGATGGGATTTCAGTCGGAACTCCTCCGGCTGGAACCGGAAGGTGATGCCGGCCCAGTGGTTGCCGGCGCCGCCCGTGCCGTTGCCGGGGTGGAACGAGCCCCAGCTGCGCATCGGCAGCGCCGTCTGCGACGGGGTGTTGCGCGCCGTGACGGTGTTCTGGGCGGTCTGGAGCATCAGCTCCTGGCGCTGGCTGTAGCGCAGCTCGTCCGGAGCGGAGGCGATGTTGAAATCGCGCGCCGTCTCGCGCCAGGGGCCGCGCTCGAAGGCGACGACCTCGAGCCCCTGGTCGGTCAGTTCATTGGCGATGATCGATCCGGCCCAGCCGAGCCCGACCACGACCACATCCGTCGAGGGAAGTTTCGTGGCCATGGCTCAATCCTTCACGCGCCATTCGGACCGCCCGGCAATGCTGAGCGGGGGTAAATCGAGCTTCTGGTTATGCTTGTCGATGTAGTCGCGGTAATCGTAGCGCGCGCCGGGGAAGCCGAGCATCCTCCACGACACCATCTCCTTGTTGCCGCCATAGATCGGGTCGGCGAAGAAGCCTTCCATGGTGTTCTGCAGGACGAGCGCGAAGAAGGCCTTGGCGTCGACATCCTTCAGCGTGATCGCGCCGGTCTGAAGTTGGGTCAGGACCTGGTCGCGCTGCTCGGGCGGCAGATCGGCGAAGGCCTTCTGATAGGTCTCGCGGCAATGCGCCTGGAGGCTGGCGAGCCCCAGCCGATAGCGCTGGCGCGGGTCGAGCGGGAACTGGTCGCCCTGTTCGGGCGTGCCGGGCTGGAACGGCCCCTTCATATAGAGCCGCTCGGACGAGCCGTAGCTGCCGGCGAGCTGGCGGTCGATGAATTCGACGCAGCCGGCATCCTTGCCGCTGATGCTCAGCTCGTCCGCCGGGATCAGCCGCTCGGTGATCGCGCCCACCGTGCGAACTTCGTCGGGCGTCAGGAAATACCAAGTGCCCGAGCCCAGCGTCTGCGGCGGGCTGGCGTCAAAAGGCTTCCAGGGAGGGCTGCCTGCGATCGTCTCGCCAAGGCCTCGTCCCGTCGAACCAAGCAGCAGGGCAATCGCCGTCGAGGACAGGAACTGCCTGCGGTTCGGCTGTGCCACCTCAGATGAGCGCATGGTGAGCCTGCTTTTCGCTTGCGATCGAACGTTGCGGCGCCCGAAGATGCTGCAGTTTGCACTGAGACCAATTCGAATGAGAGAGCCAATTGCGAGCGCCGCTATGCTCTGAACGCATGGCTAGCCAGGTTTTTTCCGCGTACCTGCGCTTTTGTGCGCCGGCCAATGATCCGCGAGACGCTGGATTCATCCCTGGAGCAACGCGAGCGGGATCGTGCTGAAGACCTCGGGCGGGCCGCGCTCGCAGAACCGAGCAGCAGCGCACGGCTGTCGGCGAGAGGAACTGCCGGCCGCTTGGCCGCATGGATTGGGGTGAGCGCATGATTTGCCGATCGTACCGTTCTGCGAAAGTCGATCAGTTGGAGGAGCTGATACGCAAATTGCGGAAGTGAGCAATCGTGCCGGATTCGAGCCAAACCCCAACTCCGCCACGCTGGGTCGATCCGAGCTTCAGATCGTTGACGACGAACGCCGGCCGCGGATGGCCGTCGAGATAAAGCTGAGCCCGGGTTCCGGAGACGACGAGCTTCATATGAATCCAGCGGCCGGTCGCGATATCGGCATAGGTTTCATATGTCTCGGGAGCTTCCCGGCGCAGCCGGTCAAACCGGAAGGCCGGATAAGCGACGTACTGCACCGAGTGGTTCCGCCGCGCTTGATCGTCGGCAATGCTATTGGTCGGCCTCAAATAGACGCTTTCGAATCGACTGGCTTCATCGATCCGGAAGGTGAGGCCGACGAACCCCCTCGCATAATTCGGGGCGTCGGGCGCGAGCTCGCTGGCGACATCGACCTCGATCGTGCCATCGCTGAAATCGACCGGCAGCCAGGCCATGAAGTTTCTGTCGCTGAGCGATTCCTTGGTCGGATCCTGATAGGCCGATGACGGCATCGTCAGCTCGAAAGCCGGCGCTCCCCGGAAATCGCTCTGCCGAAGCGATACCCCCGACAGCCGGAAGTCGCTGGCGACGGCGGACGCATTCTTCGCGATGGAAGCGGAGATGGCGCCGAGCAGCAGCGTTGCGGCGAAGCCATATTTGGCAACGATGATCATGCTGTTCATGCGTCAGCGCTCCAAGAAGGACCGGAGGTCCTTGGCGAACTTCAGTGGGTTCTTGAACATCAGGAAGTGGTCGCCCTGCTCGGCGGCGGTGTAGACGTAGAGCTGGGCGTTCGGGATCACGGATTGAGCCCAGCGCTGGCTCGGCAGGTTGTTGCTCTCTTCGCCCGAGAAGATCGCTACCGGCACATCGACCTTGTGGCGGACGACGTCGCGCCAGTCATTCGTCGTATGATCGAACAGCACCCGGCCCATCGCCTCGGGATCGTTCTTGATGAACGCATTGGCGAAGCTCTCCGAATTCACGAAATGAGGCGAATCCTTCAACTGTGAGCGCAGCAGCGGCTTCATGTCGGTGACCAGATTGTTCAAAGGTCCGCGGCCGGTGAAACCTGCGACCATGCGTTCCGGCGATGTCGTCGTACCTCCCGCATCGAGGCGCTCCTGCTCGGTCCAATCCTGGTGCGAATAGATTGAGACGGGTTCGTCGACGAACACCGCCTTGCGGATCGCCTTCGTGCCGAAGAGATCAATGTAGCTCCACATGACTGATGCACCCATCGACCAGCCGACGTAATCTGCTGACGCAAGCCTGAGATGTTCGCCGAGCTCCCGGAGATCCATGGCGAACCGAGAGATTCGGGAGCCGAAGGGCACGCGCTGTGACAGGCCCTGGTTGCGAGGGTCGAGAACGATCACGCGGTGATGCTGGGAGAGCAGGTACATGACATTGATGTATTCGGCGCCGTTGGCTCCCCAACCAGGCACGAAAATCAGCGGACTGCCTCGTCCTGCCTCCCAATAGGAGAGCTTCGCTCCGTCGCTTGTCGCGAAGGAGTTGATCTGCAGACCGGCGAAGTCCGACAGTTTTTCCGGGAGTCCGTCGAGCTTGTTCGGGAAGATAAAATCCTTGCCCAGAACCTCGATCGCTGGCGCCGCACGCAGGCCGTGCGGCGCCAGCGCGAAAACCAGGCCGAACAAGGCTCCCGTGATTGGTTTGCGCATGTTGATCTCGTTGTCATGGACGAGGCTGCCCAGCGCTGTGCGAGGGGAAGCAGCCGGACAGTTGCGAAGCAGGTTGCAGGCTACGATGCCTCGGCAGCGTCGGCAGGGGGGTGGCCAAAGAGGGAGCCTGCACCGGCCCAGTCGCTGGCCTTCACATCCTCGAAGATCACATAGATGTATTGGGGATCGGTCTGCGTGTTGCGAACGATGCTCTCGGTAATCTCGGCGGCGACCTTTGCCTTCTGCGCATGGTCCTTGCCTTCGAACCAGCTGACGCGAACGACGGGCATGCGTTTCTCCTAATGAATGGCGTTCAGCTGCGCAGCGCCGGGGCGCGGCCGCCTGTCTGGACATTTAGTGTAGATCCTGAGCTGATAAAGGCGCTCAAAAGCGACTATGAGTAGACCAAGAGGATACCGTTGCCCGATCAGGATCCCCTTTCCGGTGTAAGCGTGTTTGTTGCCGCCGCGCGTTCGGGGAGCTTTACGCTCGCCGCGGAACGGCTCGGCCTGACCAAGTCAGCGGTGGGCAAGGCTGTCAGCCGTCTGGAGCAACGCCTTGGCGTCATGCTGTTCCATCGAACGACCCGATTGACCCGCCTGACGGCGGACGGGGAAGCCTATCTGGCGGCTTGCTCGGCGGCGATCGACGAGGTCGTTGCCGCGCAATCCGCATTGGCTTCAAACAATCAGATCTTGAGTGGACGGCTTCACGTTGACATGCCGGTAGTGTTCGGCCGACGCGTGATCTTGCCGATCCTCGTTGAGCTGATCAGGCCTCACCCCGATCTGACGTTGAGCCTGACCTTCACGGAGGCGACCAGCGACTTGTTGCAGGATGATGTCGATCTCGCGATCCGCTTCGGCGCACTAAGAGACAGCAGCCACCTGATCGCGCGTCACCTCGCTAAGCAGGAGCGGGTGATCTGCGCTTCGCCCGGTTATCTCGACGCCCATGGCGAACCGAAGACCCTCACCGATGTTCGCTCTCATCGCTGTATCGTAGGCTTGCCGAAAGGGCCGCCGACCGTCTGGTTCATGCGCGAGAATAGTATCGAAAGGCGGGTGGTGGTGCCGCCGACATATCAACTGAGCGATGGAGACGCGATGGTGAGTGCCGCGGTCAGCGGGCTTGGCCTCGTGCAATTGCCCATCTCGATGGTGCGAGATCAGCTCAAGGCAGGACTGCTGCGCGCAGTGCTGACAGACCATGCTTGCACGCCGGTCGAAATCCATGCGGTTTGGCCGCGGCAGGCGCAACTCCGCCCCAGGGTACGCTATGTCGTCGACCATCTCGTCGCTTGTGCGGCAAAAGGCCGTTTGAGCTGAGCAAAATGATACACTCAAAGCCCGCTGGGCAATGGGCATCATCTCCTGTCGATCCGTGCGGTCGCCAGCATTGCGCAAAGCTACGGGTTGGCTGCCTCCAAGAGACAGCCTTGAATCGCGCATCAGCGCCTGTGGAAATCCCAGGAGTCCAAGACGCCTAGTGCGCCGGCGATGATGCCCAAGACGCTGAATTCATCCCTGCAGCAGCGCGAGCGGGATCGTGCTGAAGACCTCGGGCGGGCCGTTCTCGCGCAGGGCGAATGTCTGGCCGACGCCGGCGGCGAGCCCCGTGCGCGTATCGGGGATCATGATGTGGACGAAGAAGACCATGTCGGCCTCCATCACCAGCGGGTTGCCGGAATAGATCATCGGCGGCACGTCCATCCAGGTCGGGCGATAGGTGCAGCCGAGCGCGTAGCCGCAGGCCGAGAAGCGCTCCAGGCCGAAGCCAGCCTCGTCGAGGACGCGACGATGGATGTCGTCGAGCGTTCCCAGTTCGCGCCCGGGACGCGCGGCGTCGAGCACCTGCCGCATCGCCTCGCAAGCGACCTCGTGCTGCGCCTGCTGGCGCGGGTCGAGCTGGCCCAGCACCAGAGTGTGCTCGATGCAGACATTGTAGCGGCAATAGGAGGCGCCGAGCTCGATCATGAGCTGGTCGGTCTCTTCCAGCATGCGCGGCCCGGCGACGCCGCGGCCATAGAGCGCGCGCGGGCCGGAATTCACCAGCGGGCCGCCGGCCGGCATGTCGCCGCCGCCCTCCAGCATCGCCGCAACGCCGGCTGCCGTCGGCACGCTGTCGAGCACGCCGGGCCTTGCCTTCCCGGCCATGGCGAGCACGGCTGCGTCCGCAAGCTCGCCCGCACGGCGGATATAGACGAGCTCGGCCGGGGATTTGACCAGCCGCTGCCGGCGCACGATGTCGGAGCCGTCGACGACCTCGGCGAAGCCGCTGAGCGCCGCCTCGACCTCGCGGCTATTGGCGCCGGTCAGGCCATAGGTCGCGAATTCGACGCCGATGCGCGAACCCTTCAGGCCGAGCTCCTCCAGGATCGCCTTCATCTCGAAGGCCGGGCGCGCGCCCTCGGCGTTGAGCCAGATCCTGACATCGTCATAGAGCGAGGCGACCTGGGCCTGGCGCAGATCGGGCCGGCGGGTCAGCAGCACCGTGGGGCGCTCGTCGGCGGTGATGATCCCGACCTGGAAGAAGACATAGCCGGCCGTGTCGAAGCCGGTGAGGTAGTAGTGGCTCTCCTGCGCGAAGACGAGCAGCGCCGAGAGATTCCGCCGCTTCAGCTCCGCGCGCGTGGCGGCGAGCCTGGCGTCGTGCTCGGCCTTCTCGAAGCGCAAGGTGATGGCCCGGCCGCTGCCGGTGGTGGCGGATACCTCTTGCATCGCCATCTCTTGCATCGCCATCTCCTGTCTCAAGGGTGGATCGGGGGAGGCATCGCCTCGAGCAGCGCGCGCGTATAGGGATGGCGCTTCTGCGCATCGAAATCGGCAGCCTCGAACAGATCGACGAGGTCGCCGCGATAGACCACGGCGATGCGGTGAGCGAGTTGGCGCACGAGGTTGAGATCATGCGTGATGAACAGGCATGAGGCCTTTGATTCCGCCTGGAGATCGACGAGCAGGCGCGCCACGGCGGCCTGCACCGAGACGTCGAGCGAGGAGGTGATCTCGTCGCAGATCACCAGTTTCGGCCTCGCCGCGAAGGCGCGCGCGATCGCGACGCGCTGCTTCTCGCCGCCGGACAATTGATGCGGATAGCGCCCGGCGAACTCGGCCGGCAGCCTGACCTGCGCCAGCAATTCCGCGACGCGCGCCTCGATAGCGCCGCCCTTGGCGAGGCCATAGAGCTTCAAGGGGCGTGCGATGATCTCACCGACGCGCTGACGCGGATTGAGGGAGGCATCCGGGTTCTGGAAGATGATCTGCGCCGCGCGGCGATAGCTGCGGCTGATCGCTCCGCGTTCCTGGACGACGTGGCCGTCGAAGCTGATCGTACCGCTGAAATCGACGATGCCGGCGATGGCCCGCGCGATGGTCGATTTGCCGGAACCGGATTCGCCGACGATGCCGAGAACCTCGCCCTCGCGGATATCGAGATCGATCTTGCGCGCGCCTTCGACGGCGGCCTCGCCGCGGCCCATAAGCTTTTGCAGCAGCGAGCGGCCGCCATAGCGCACGGTCAGGTCTTGCGTCGCAAGCACGGTCGGAGCTGCAGTGTCCGGTGCCGGGCCGGAGAGCCTGATGTCGGGGCGCGGCGCCGCGGCGATCAGCGCGCGGGTGTAGTCGTGCTGCGGATTGCGGAAGAGCGTCGCGGTCGCGCCGCGTTCGACGATCTCGCCGCGATGGATCACTGCCACGTCATGGGCGATGCGCGAGACCAGTGCGAGGTCATGCGAGATATAGAGCGCGGCGACCCCGGTATCCTGCTGAAGCCTTTGGAAGATGTCGAGGATCTGGCGCGAGGTGATGGTGTCGAGCGCCGTCGTCGGCTCGTCGAACAGGATGCATTCGGGGTCGCAGGCGAAGGCGGTCGCGATCACGACGCGCTGCTTCTCGCCGCCCGAGGCCTCATGCGGATAGCGCTTCATCATCGCAGCCGGACGGGTGATGCCGGTGCGCGCGAGCAAAGCTTCGCCCTCGCTGAAGGCCTGCGCCTTGCTCATCTTGCGGTGGCGGATCAGGGTCTCGGCAAGCTGTTCCCCGAGTGTCAGCGTCGGGTTCAGCGAGGTGCTCGGATCCTGGAACACCATGCCGATGCGCGCCCCGCGAATATCGGCGATTTGGCTTTTTGAGGTGGCGCGCAGGCTCTCGCCGGCCAGCAGCAGCTCGCCGCCGAGTTCGCGCGCATTGCGCGGCAGATAGCGCATGATCGCCCAGGCGAGCGAGGTCTTGCCAGAACCGGACTCGCCGACGAGGCCGAGCGTCTTGCCGCGCGGAATGCTGATATCGATGGATTTCAGCGCCTGGACCAGGCCGTCCGGCGTCTCATAGGCCAGCGAATAAGCGCGCGCCTCCAGGGCAGGGCGGGCGTCGGGGCGCGCGGAGGCAATGGCTGTATTCATTGTCACGCCGTCACCGCCGCCCGCGCGGGTCGGTGAGATCGCGCAAGGCGTCCCCGAGCAGGTTGAAGCCGAGTGCTGCGAGCGCGATGGCGACGCCGGGAGCCGCGACGCAGATCGGATTGCGGAACATGTATTGCCGCGCCTCGGCGATCATCAGGCCCCATTCGGTCGAGGGGGGCTGGGCGCCGAGCCCGAGGAAGCCCAGCGTCGCGCCGAGCATGATCGCGAAGGAGACCCGGATCGTCGCCTCGACGATGATCGGGGCGATGGTGTTGGGCATGATCTCGCAGGCGATGACATAGACGGGGGACTCGCCCCGCGCCTGCGCCGCCAGAACGAATTCGCGGGTACGCACCGAAAGCACCGTGCTGCGTGCGATGCGCGCCAGCCCCGGCATGAAGGCAATGGCGACAGCGAGCATGGCGTGGCCCGAGCCGCCGCCCAGCACCGTGACGATCAGCAAGGTGAAGAGCAGGTCCGGCACGGCGAGCAGCCCGTCGAGCAGGCGCATGATCAGGCTGTCGACAGCGCCTCCGATAGCTCCCGCGATCAGGCCGATCGCGCCGCCGGCTGCGACGCCGGCCATGGTCGCGCCGAGCCCGAACAGAATGGTCGAGCGGGCGCCGTTGAGAATGCGCGAGAGGATATCGCGGCCGAACTGGTCCGTGCCGAGCCAGTACGCGACTGAGGGCCCCTGGAGCCGCGACAGCGGGTGGAATTGCTGCGGGTCATAGGGCGCGATCAGCGGACCGAAGATCGTCATCACGGCGATGAGCGCCAGAAGCACGGCACCGGCGAGCCCGGTTGGATGTCGCAGCAGGTCACGCATAACGCACCCGCGGGTCGAGCCTGGCGATGACGATGTCGGAGACGAGGTTGGAGAGCGCATAGGTAAAGGCGAGCACGAGCGTCGCCGCCTGGATCACCGGCAGGTCGCGGTTCTGTAGCGCGTAGATG
Organism: Allobosea sp. OK403; assembly: GCF_900113835.1. Classification (GTDB taxonomy): domain Bacteria; phylum Pseudomonadota; class Alphaproteobacteria; order Rhizobiales; family Beijerinckiaceae; genus Allobosea. The sequence goes on from NZ_FOQV01000001.1 coordinate 401,792, forward strand.
ATGAGCCGCCCCAGCCCCGGCCAGGCGAAGACTTCCTCGACCACCAGGATGCCGCCGAGCAGATAGCCGATATCGAGCGAGATCACCGCGACTGCCGGCGCCATCGCGTTGCGCAGCGCATGGCGCAGCACGACCGAGCGCTCGGAGAGGCCTTTCAGGCGCGCGGCGCGGATATAGTCGCTCGACAGCACGTCGGACATCTCGCTGCGCACCTGCCGGGCGATATGCGCGGTCAGGATCAGGGAGAGCGTCGCGGCCGGCAGGACGACATGGGACAGGGCTGCGCCCAGGCCCTCCGAAAGCGGCGCGAAGCCGCCTGCCGGCAGAAAGCCGCGATCGGGGCCGGCCAGGAAAACCAGGAGCAGGGTCGCCGTGACGAATTCGGGTACCGCCGTCCCGATATAGGCGAAGAGGCCGATGACGAGGTCGACAATCGTGCCGCGCTTCAGCGCCGCCAGAATGCCGAGCGGGATGGCGATCAGGGTCACGGTCGCTAGCGAGGCCAGGGCAAGCGCCGCCGAGCGCCAGAACGCTTCGCCGATCAACGCCGCGACCGGCTGCGACAGGCGCATCGAGACGCCCCAGTCGCCGCTCAGCATGCCGGAGAACCAGCGCCAGTACTGGACATACCAGGGCTGATCGAGGCCGAGCTTTAGCTCCAGCGCCTGCAATTGCGCGGGCGTGGCGTATTCGCCCAGGATCATCACCGCCGCGTTGCCGGGCAGGATCTGCGTGATCGAGAACACGGTCAGCGAGACGATCAGCAGAACGATGAGGATCGCGGCGAGCCGTCTGAGAAGATACGCCGCGCTCATGGTCGCATCACGCCTTGTCGAGCCAGACGTTCTCGACGAAGAAATAGCGCGCGAGCGGGTGGCCGACCCAGTTCTTCACATACGAACGGTTGGCCGTCAGCACATCCTGGAAGAAGGGGATGACGCTGGGCACGTCGCGTACCATCAGCGCCTGGGCCTCCGCATAGATCTTGCGCCGCTCGGCGTCGTCGATCGTGGCGCGGCCCTTGGCGACGAGCGCGTCGAATTCCTTGCTGTTCCAGGCTGTGTCGGCGAAGGCGGCGTCAGTCGTGAACAGCAGGGTAAAGGCCTGGTCCTCGGTCGATTGCATGCCCCAATAGCCGATATAGAACTGCCCCTTCATCCAGACATTGGCGAGATAGGTGTCGTGCGGCATGGTCTGCACGTCGATGTCGAAGCCGGCGGGCTTGGCCATCTCCTTGATCGCGATGCCGACCTGCGAGCGGATGGCCGGGCGGTTCGAGCAGATCAGCGGGATCTTGAGCCCATTGGGATAGCCGGCTTCCGCGAGCAGCTTCTTTGCTGCGGCCGGGTCGTATTTCGGCGCCGTGGTCTCGAGCAGATAGCGATAGCCGGGCGAGATCACATTGTCGCCGGCAGGGCGGCCATAGCCTTCCAGGATGATGTCGACCAGCGTCGGCCGGTCGACCGCCATCGCCATCGCTCGGCGCACGCGGACATCGTCGAAGGGCTTCTGGTCCTGCCGCATCACGACATTGACGAAGCGCCCTGACGGCGTGCGCACGCCGACGCTGCCCGGCGCCGTCGAGATGCGCTTGAAGTCGGCCTGCTGAACCTCGAGCATCGCGTCGACGGCACCCGACAGGTAGTTCTGGGTCTCGGCGGCGAGATCGGGGAAGAGATGCATCTCGACCGCGTCGAGATAGGGTTTGCCGGGCTGATGATAGGCCGGGTTCTTGACCAGCTTCAGCAAGCGGGCGCTGTCGAAGCTCTCCTGCTTGAATGGGCCGGTGCCGTTGGCCTTGGTGTCGAGCGCGGTCAGCGGGCCTTTCAGCGTCTCGGCCGAGACAATGCGCGCATTGGCATGGGCGAGCGAGATCGGCAGGTCAGCATAAGACGAGGTGAGCGTGAACTTCACCGTCAGCGGATCGACCGCCGCGACATCGCCGATCATGCTCAGCACCGTGCGGGCAGGCGAGGCGCTCTTGGGGTCCTGGATCGTCTTGATCGTGGCGACGACGTCCTCGGCGGTGAAGGGCTTGCCGTCATGGAAGCTGACGTTGGGCCTGAGCTTGAAGACGAAGCTCTTGGCATCGGCGTCAGCGCTCCATTCGAGCGCGAGATCGGGCTGCGCTCGCATGTCGGGGCCCATCCGGGTCAGGCCGGAATAGAGCATGTCGACTGCGAGATACTCGGCCGGGCCGGAGATTTGCAGCACGTTCAGCGAGGCGACGCGGGTCGGATGGCTGATCTTCAGCGTGCCGCCGCTCTTGGGCGTACCGACGCTCTTGGGCGCGCCTTGCGCGAAGGAAAGATCGGGCAGAGCGGTCGTCGCGGCGAGGCCCGCGAGAGCGCTGCGGCGTGTGATCGGAAGCTGCGTCATGGGTCTTCCCCTCAGAGGACTTCGGTGAGAGCGTCGGGCAGGCCGGTCAGGATCTCAGGCGCGCCCTCGGTGACGAGCAGCGTATGGCCGACGCCCATGGCGTAGCCGGTGTCGCTGTCGCCGATCATGACGTGGTAGAACAGCGTCATGCCGGGCTGGCAGATGGTCGGGTTGCCGGAATAGATCATCGGCGGCACGTCCATGCTGGTCGGCGCCCAGGTGCAGCCGACCGAGTAGCCGGTCGCGCCGAAACGGTGCGCCGCGAAGCCGCCCTTGTCGAGGCCGTCGGCATGGACGTCGAAGATCTCGCCCAGGGTGGTGCCGGGCCGCGCGATCTCGGTCATCCGGTCCATCGTGGTCCGCGCCGTCTCGTACATGTGCTTCTGCTGGTCGCTGGCGCGGCCCATCAGGATCGTCCACTCGGTCTTGCAGCAATAGCGGCGATAGGCGACCGGGTATTCGACGATGATCTGGTCGACCGCCTCCAGCCGGCGCGGCATGGAGACGCCACGGCCATAGACCGCGCGCTGGCCCGAATTGAACAGGGGCGCATTGGGCGGCATGTCGCCGCCACCCTCCAGCACGACCTTGAGATAGGCCGCCGTCAGCGAGGAATCCATCACGCCGGGCCTGGCGGTTTCGATCACCACTTCGAGCGATTTATCGAGCAGCTTGCCGGCCTGGCGCATGTAGTCGATTTCGGCGGGCGACTTCACCAGGCGCAATTTGCGGATCAGGTGGTCGTCATTGTCGAGCCTGCAGAAGCCGTCGAGCGTCTTCTGCAGCCGCCAGAGATTCCAGCCGGTCAGGCCATGCGTGTTGAGCTCGACGGCGATGTTGGCGCCCTTGAGCCCGAGCTCTTCGAGGATGCCCTTGAGATCGCGCGCCGGATTGGCGTCCTCGGCGTCCCACCAGATCCGGATGTCCTCCATCGTCGAGGTCTGGCGCGCCTGGAGCAGGTCGGGGCGGCGCGTCAGCAAGACGATGGGGCGCTCATCGGCCGTCACCACCGAGCACTGGAAGAAGACCGAGCCGCCGGTGTCGTAGCCGGTCAGCCAGTAATGGCTCTCCTGGGCGAAGACGAGCATGGCGTCGAAGCCGCGCGCCTTCAGCGTCTGCCGCAGGCGGCCCTGGCGTTCGAGGTGTTCCTCACGCGAAAAAGGCAAGGTGGGGGCGCCGGTAAAAGCCATATCCGTCTCCGCCGCAAGATCGTCAGGGCAAGATAGTCAGAGGTCACCGACGAAGCTTGCTTGCAGTCACGCTACGAGGTGGTATACCAATCGTCAACCACTGGAATGCACAGAGCTTGGACACATCTGCACAGAAAGCGGCCTCGACCGCCAGCCGCTCCCGCAAAACCGCCAAGGCACAGGCATCCGCCGGCGCCTTCGCCGAGCCGGAGAAGAGTCTGGCCGCCCAGGCCTATGAGGCCGTGCTCGACATGATCATGTCGGGGGAGGCCAAGCCCGGCGCCTTCTTTACCGAGCGCAGGCTGGCCGAGCAGCTCGCCATGTCGCGCACGCCGCTGCGCGATGCGCTGCTGATCCTGGAGAGCGAGGGTCTGATCGTCCGCCTGGGCGCGCGTGGCGTGCAGGTCGCGACCATGCGCATCGAGGAGTTCGCCGAGAATCTCGGCGTGCGTCGCCTGCTCGAGCCGGAAGCCGCACGCATCGCCGCCGGCCGGGTCGCGCCGGAGCTGCTGGTGACGCTGCGAGCGCGTTTCGAGGCGCTGCTGGCCCATTCGCAGGCGGGCGAAACGCCCGATCGCACCGAAGTCCGGGGCGCTGACGACATGCTGCACAGCGCCATAGCCGATGCGGCCGGCAATTCCCGGCTCGCCGCGATCGTGCGCAATCTGCGCCGGCAGACATTGATGTTCGACCTGCGCAGCCTGCCTGAACGCTTCACCGATACCTGCCGCGAACATCTCGCGATCGTCCAAGCACTCGCCGAGAGCGACGGTGAGAAGGCGGCGCAAGCGATGCGCGACCATCTTGATGCCGTGCGCGCCAGCATCGTCGCGCGGCTGGCGCGCCTGTGACGGCGTTTCAATCGGAGTCGTCATCGCTGCCGGCTGAGCCCGATATCGCGTTGGCGGAGCGGCTGTTCGATGAGCTGAGCGCGAGGACTGGCGGCACTGAGGGGATCACGCGCGCCTCCTATGGTCCCGGCGAGGCGATCGCCCATGACATCATCGCGCGCGAGGCTGCGCGTCTTGGGCTGACGCTGCGGCGCGATCCGGCGCTCAACCTCTATGCGACCTTGCGGGGCCGGACCCGCGAGCCTGCGATCATGATCGGCTCGCACCTCGACTCCGTGCCGAATGGCGGCAATTTCGACGGCGCCGCCGGCGTCCTCGCCAGCCTTGCTGTCCTCGCCGGGATCGTCCGGGCAGGGACCGTGCCGCCGCGCGACATTGTTCTGACCGTAATCCGGGCTGAGGAAAGCGCCTGGTTCAATGCCTCCTATATAGGCAGCCGTGCCGCGTTCGGGGCGCTCGCGGCGGCTGAACTTGATCAGGTCAAGCGCAGCGACGACAACCGCAGCCTGGCGGACCACATGCTGGAGGCCGGTGCGGATCTCGACGCTTTGCGCGCGGGACAGGGCGTCCTCGCCCCTGCGGAGATAGGGGCCTTCATCGAGCCGCATATCGAGCAGGGACCTGTCCTGCTGGCGCAGGGCGCGCCGGCCGCGATCGTCACCGGCATCCGGGGCTCGGCGCGGTTTCGCCATGTCATCTGCCGGGGTGAATATGCCCATTCCGGCGCCACGCCGCGCGCGTTGCGGCGCGACGCCGCTTTGGCCGCGGCCGAACTCACGCTCCGGCTCGATGAGCTCTGGTGCGATCTGGAAGCCGAGGGCGAAGACCTCACGATCACCGTCGGACAGCTTGCAACCGACCCGGCGGAACACGCCTTCAGCAAGGTCGCCGGGCGCGTGGACCTTTCGATCGACCTGCGCAGCCGCTCGCCCGCCTTGCTGGCGCGCGCGCCCGATCTCATGCGCGACATCGCGGCGCAGATCGCCCGGCGCCGCGGCGTCTCGATCGATCTTGGGCCGCTTTCAGGCACCGAGCCCGCCTTGATGGATGAGCGCCTCGCCATGCGCCTGACAGGAATGGCCGAGGCGGAGGGGCTCGCCTTTCCGCAAATGGCCTGCGGAGCCGGCCATGACGCGGCGATCTTCGCCAATCACGGCGTGCCGACCGCGATGATCTTCATCCGCAACGCGCATGGCAGCCACAATCCGCGTGAATCAATGGCGATTCAGGATCTCGCGGTCGCTGCGCGCATCCTGATGCGGTTTTGCCTTGAACCGGGCAGCATCAGTGCATGACAATTGCCGAGGCTCTCAGCCGGGCGTCGCGTGGCGTGGTTTGGCCGCTAGAGCATTTTCGAGCGAAGTGGACGCCGGTTCGCGCGAAGAAAATGCGATAAAACAAGGAGGTAGAGCATTCCCGCGATTCGGAGAAACGCGGAAATGCTCTAGGCTTTGCGAGAGACGGATGACGATCGAGACCTTGCCCCATCCCCGCCTGTTGCGTTGCGGCGACGCCGCCATCTCGGTCGAATTCGGGGATGCGATCGATCCCGCCGTCAATGCGCGCGTGCTGGCGCTCGATGCGGCGCTCGCTGCCGAGCCGCAGGCCGGCCTGCTCGAGACCGTGCCGACCTACCGCTCTCTCCTGATCCATCTCGACCCTCTCCGCACTGATGTCCGGTCCTTGTCGGAGCGCATTCTCGCTCTCAGCGAGAAGCCGGTCGCGGCAGGCGGCAAGGTGCGGCGCTGGCGCGTGCCGGTTGTCTATGGCGGCGATTTCGGCATGGACCTCGACGATCTGGCGGCGCGCCACGGCATCAGCGGGGAGGCGCTGGTCACGCGCCATGCGGCCGCGACCTATGTCGTCGCGATGATCGGCTTCATGCCGGGCTTTGCCTATCTCAGCGGGCTCGACCCGGTGCTCGCCACTCCGCGCCGGCTCGAACCGCGCATGAAGACGCCGGCGCAGTCGGTCTCCATCGGTGGGGCGCAGGGCGCCATTTCCACCGTCGAGGGGCCGAGCGGCTGGCATATGATCGGCCGAACGCCGGCGCGCGGCTTCATGCCGGGGCGCGACCCGGTCTTCACCTATGCGCCGGGCGATGAGATTCGTTTCGAGCGCATTGCCCCGGATGAATGGGCCGGGCTCGATGCGCTGGCGGCCTCCGGGGCCCCCGTCGCCCGTTGCGAGGCGCCATGAGTGCGCTCATCGTCAAGGCCTGCGGACCCGCGACCTCGATCCAGGATCGCGGCCGCTTCGGCTATCAGCGTTTCGGTGTCTCGCCTGCGGGCGCGATGGATCGCTTCCATCTGGCGGCGGCGAACCTGCTCGTGGCAGCCGAGGCCGGCGCCGCGGCGCTGGAGCTCGGCCCGGGCGGTGTCCGTTTGACGGCCGAGGGCGACATCACGATCGCGCTTGCCGGTCCGGCTTGCACGCTTGAGGTCGATGGTCGCCAGGTCGCTCCCTTCACCGCGGTGCGCGTCACTGACGGCGGCACAGTCGTGGCGCGCCCCGCGCCAGGTGCGGCCTATGCCTATCTCGGCGTAGAGGGTGGCATCGCGACCGCGCCGGACATGGGCAGCCATTCGATGCATCGCCGCTCCGGTATCGGCGGCGAACCGCTCACGGTCGGCGCCCGTATTCCGGCCACGTCGGGCGGGCGCGACGCGGGGCTGCTCTGCCTGCCCGAGCGTCCCCGCGGCGAGACGGGGCCGATCCGCATCTTGCCCGGCCCGCAGGACGATCATTTCAGCGACGAGGCCTTGGCGATTCTGACCGGGGGCGGCTACCGCCTCAGCGGACAGGCCGACCGGATGGGCGTGCGCCTGGACGGGCCGACGCTGCCGCATCGCGGCGGCTACAACATCGTCTCGGACGGCATCGTCGATGGCTCGATCCAGGTGCCGGGCGACGGCCGGCCGATCGTGCTGCTGCGCGACCGCCAGACCACCGGCGGCTACCCCAAGATCGCGACCATCATCAGCGCCGATATCGGCGGCTTCGCGCAGATCCCGCCGGGAGAGCCTGTGTGTTTCGAGATTGTGACCTTCGAGCAGGCAATCGAGGCGGCGCGCGGGCTTCAGGCCATGATCGAGGGCCTTGCCTCCGCGCTCGTCCCGCTGGCCGCACCGCTGACGAGCGAAAGGCTGCTCGCGCTCAACCTGATCGGCGGGGTCACCAGCGCGACGGAAGCACGTGGCGTTTGAGGGTCAGGATGCGGTGTGGCGCGCCACCGTCACACCCGCCGCTTCGAGCTTGTCGCGCAGTGTGCGGGCGAGGGCGACGGCATGGGGATTATCGCCATGCACGCAGATCGAATCGATGCCGACCCTGAGCGTCTTGCCGGTCACCGACACGACCGCGCCGGCATCGAGCATGCGCATGACATGCCGGCACGCCTCTTCGGGATCATGGATCACCGCACCGGGCTTGGCGCGATCCGTCAGGTTGAAGCTGTCATCATAGGTCCGGTCGGCATAGATCTCCCGGAAATAGGCCAGGCCGAGCTTTTCGGCCGCCCGTTCCGTCGCCATCCCCGGCATCACCAGAAAGAGCGCGTCGGGGTCGGCCGCCTTGATGCCGCGTGCGACGGCGAGCGCCAGCGCATCGTCGTCGTTGCAGATGTTGCCGAGCGCGCCATGCGTCTTCACATGGGTCATCGGATAGTCGGTCAGCACTGCTACCGCTTTGAACGCGCCGACCTGATAGGCGACAAGGTTCTCGACCTCCCGCTCGGTCAGGCCCGGTAGGCGGCGTCGGCCGAAGCCGATCAGATCGGCAAAGCCGGGATGGGCGCCGATCGCGACATGCTTGTCGCGCGCGAGCTCGGCGGTCTTTCGCATGATCTCGGGGTCGCCGGCATGAAAACCGCATGCGACATTGGCCGTGGTGACGATGTCGAACATCGCCGCGTCGTCCCCCATGGTCCAGGGACCGAAGCTTTCGCCGACATCCGCGTTGAGATCGATGTTCATCCGAGATCCTGAAGCGCTGAGACCGAGCCTTAGAGCACGCGGCGATCATGTTGTGCTGCAACCTGATCGGATAACGCGCTCTCTATCACATAATCAGAGCCGGATCCGACCTGATCGGATCCGGCTCTTGGGACCGCAGGGCCAATGCGCGAGCCGCAGGGCGGCTGGCCTGGAGCGGCCGGACGCTGCGCGAGCATCTCGGATTCGCGCGCGCCGTCCATCCCGCCCAAGCGAAAGCATTGGCTCTGTTGGGGCGAGACCAAGAGGTCGTTCCGGCATCGGGCGCCTCCCGGACAGCGTAACCCCGCTCTAGCACCCACGCCCCGCGAATTAAGGCCGGGAATCTTAGGATTTATTCAACCTTGAAGGCAGATGCTCTCCAGGAGGCTTCGACAGGAGCCAAAATTATGTGAGCTGGGTCGAAACTGGCTCTGAGCCGAGTGTATCCTATGTCCAGAAGCACAAATAATGTTGCTGAGGCAGCACGGCTCCCCGAAGATCAGGATACGATGAATGCCCAGCTGGTCGCGGCGCTCTACGCCACGCCCGGGCCTATTCTTGTCGGTTCGATCACGGTTACCATCGTCATGCTGGGAGCGGGCCTGCTCGCTGGCCATGATCTCGTGTTCTATGGCCTGGCCATCCTGATGGCTTGCCTCGGATTGTTCCGGTTTGCGTCCCACAGGCTATATGAGCGGGCTCAAGCCGTAGCCGGCGCACCCTTCGATGCGGCCCGCTTCGAGCGGCTTGCGATGATCGGAGCCTGGGGAACGGCCACGCTCATCGCCGGATTCAGCTGCTACGCCCTGTGGCGCTATCCGAGCCAGCCGGTCGCCGTTCTGGCGATCGCGCAATCGATCGGCTATCTGGCGGGGATATCGGGGCGCAACACCTCGCGCCCCTTGATCACGAAGATCCAGGTCCTGATCTCCGGCGCCCCTTTCACCGTCGCATTGGCCGCGACCTTGGAGCCGGCCTATGTCATGATAGCGCTGACGGTCGCGCTGACGACGATTCTGACCTTCTCCAGCACGCAGATCATTCACGAGATGTTCGTGTCGCGCCATCGCACGATGGAGGAGCTCGAGATCCTGGCCAATCGCGACACGCTGACGAATCTGGACAACCGGCGCTCGATTCTGCTCAAGATCGAGAACCAGCTGGCACGCAAACAAGATACCGCGCTCTTGTCCGTCGATGTCGATGACTTCAAAAGCATCAACGACACCTATGGGCATGATGTCGGGGACGCATTGCTGCTCTCGATCAGCGAAACCCTGGCGTCTTGCCTTGGCTCTGGCGATATCGCGGCGCGGATGGGCGGCGACGAGTTCATGATCGTCACGTCGCGCGGGAGCACTGGGGCAGTCGAGCTTGCGCGCCGTATCCTGACGCGGATCGGCTCCCAGAGGCGGATCAAGGGACGCAGCATCGCCGCGACCGTCAGCGTCGGCATCGTCGTTGCCGAGGCTGGCCTGGCTGTCGAACAAGCCCTCAAGCGTGCCGACATCGCACTCTACAAGGCCAAATCGGATGGCCGGAACCATTTGGTCGTCTATACGCCGCAGCTGAGCGTCGAGCACGATGAGCACCTGGCCTTCGAGGTCGATCTACGGGACGCGATCCGCGCCGGGCAATTCCAGCTCGTCTACCAGCCGATCTACAACCCTCGCTCCGGCAGCGTCACGCTGGTCGAGGCGCTGCTGCGCTGGGATCATCCGCGGCGCGGGGTGGTCAGCCCCGCGGCCTTCGTTCCCGTGGCCGAGCGCACCGGCTTGATCAAGGTGCTGGGGACATGGGCGATCGAAACCGCAGTGCGCACCGCCCTGGCCTGGCCGCGCAATGTCGGCGTCAGCGTCAACGTCTCCGCGCGGCAGTTCGAGAGCGATCACGACCTCGTCGCGATCGTCGCCGCCATCCTGCGCAAGTCGGGCCTGCCGCCGCGCCGCCTGACGCTCGAGATCACCGAATCGACGCTCATCGAGGACGCGCCGCACATCATCGAGAGCTTGAAAAAGCTGCGAGCCATGGGCGTCAGGATCGCGCTCGACGATTTCGGGACCGGATACTCGTCCCTGAGCTATCTGGCCAAACTGCCGATCGACATCATCAAGATCGACAAGACCTTCAGCCACGAGATCGATTCGTCGGTCAAGGTGAACGCGCTGATGACCGCGATCACGGACCTGGCTCATAAGCTTGGGCTGTCGATCATCGTCGAGGGCATCGAAACGGCGGCGCAGCTTGCCGTGATGCGCCGTTTCAGCTTGCATGGGATACAGGGATTCATCCTCGCGAAACCGATGTCCGACGAGGCTTTGCTCGCCATCATCAAGGATCGCGTGGCCTCCGACAGGATGAGCCTTGTCGGAAACCTCACGGCGCCTGCTGCGGTTGCCGTGAGGAAGCGGCCAGAAGTTGCTTGAGCGTCCCCGCGGTAATAGAGCCGGAACGGGAGCGCGCCATGCAGAGGCCGAACTATCCGAGCGGCAAGGACCTGCTTGGCGCCGATTCCGTATCGCGCGACGATCTCGATGATATCCTCGCGCGCGCCGAGCGCCTCTTGGCGGAAGAGAATGAAGAGGATACGCCCGGCGACCAGCCGGGCCGGCTTCATCTCATAAGGCGGCGGCCAAAGGTGATCGCGACCCTGTTCGACCAGCGCAGCACACGGACGCGGCTGGGCTTTCAGGCCGCGGCCTTGCGCCTGGGTCACCAATCGCTCGACGTTTACGATACCGATCGCAGCCGGATGGGCAGCGCGACGGGCGAAACGCTCGACGATCATATCCGCACCGTCGAGGCCTATAGCGACCTGATCGTGGTGCGCTCGCATACCGAGAGCCTGCCATATCAGGTTGGGCGGTTGAGCTATCTGCCGGTCATTAATGCCGGCAACGGTGCTGACGAGCACCCGACCCAGGCTTTGATCGATCTCTTCGCCATCCACAAATTGCGCGGGGACGTCAAAGACCTGTCGATTGCCTTGTCGAGCGATACGCGTGCACGCTTTGCCCTGTCCTTCGTGAAAATGCTGCGCCTCTCGCCGCCCCGGCGCTTCACGCTTTGCTCCCTGCCGGGCGTGCCGATCAATCCGCCGATGCGCGAAGCCATTGCTCTGCTGGCGAGCCTGGGCTGCAAGGTCTCCTTCGTTCATGACGTCAGGGACACTCTGGACCATGACGTCCTGATCATTCAGATGCAGGATATGAGCCGCTTCGCGCACGCGTCTCTGGGGAGCGAAGCCGTCGACAAGGAAACCGAGACCGAACCCTTCACGCTGACCGCCAAGAAGATTCTCGATGCGAAATCCGACACCCTGATCCTGAACCCCCTCCCGCGTTTCTCCGAGCTGGACGTGTCATGCGACGCGTTGCCGAATGCGGGCTATTTTCGACAGGTCAAATTGTCCTTGCCGGTGAGGATGGCCATCCTGGAGCGAATGCTTCTGGGTATTCCATGGACTGGTTGAAGCGCCGTTTCCTGGCATTCTCGGTTTGGATGCTGGCCTATTTCCTGGCCTATATCGCCGTGGCGATAGCCATTCGCTATCTGTCGCATTCCTTCCGCATCGTCGAGATCGCGGCGATCCGCTCCGCCGGCTCGCTCATCCTCGCCGGATTCTTCGTTTTCAGAAGCAAGCCGGCCCTGCACCAACTGGCTGGCATGCAGTTCGGCTATCATATCCAGCGCAGCCTGATTCATCTGATCGGGTCCTTGGCGCTGATCTGGAGCCTGGCCAATCTTCCCCTGGGATTCATCGCGACGATCGAGTTCTCGGGACCGCTCTTCGCGGCGCTGCTGGGCCTCGTCGTCGCGGGCTTGATCCCGGGGCCCGTCGCCTGCCTGGGATTGTCGCTCATCGCCGTTGGAAGCGCCTATCTGCTGTTCTCGCAGGGCGTGTGGCATGATCCGCGCCTGCTGATCCCGGTCGGTGCAGTCGCTCTGCTGACGGTCACAAATTTGATGCTGGTCCGGCTGGCCGAGAGCAAGAGCGTTGTCCTGATCGTGTTCGTCATGCATGCCGTGCAGCTTCCGGTCTATCTGTGCGCCCTCTTCATCGGCCTCGATGCGGGGGGGGCCGCCCAGTCCCGCGACCTCCATATCGAGGACGTGCTCGGCGTTTCGCTGGCGGTTGCTGTGCTGATGCTTGCCGGTTTCGTCACGCAGACGGCGCTCGCGAATGCGTCGCGTCATGGCTCCGCGCTGCAGCTCTGCGCCGCCGACACGCTGCGCGTGCCGTTCCTGACGCTCATCGGCTATGTCGTCTTCAAGGAGATGCTGAGCGAGAGCATCGTCCTGCCCGGATTGCTCGTCGTGGCGGGAGCGATCATCACCAGCCTGCCGCAGCCGCGCGTTCAAAGCCAGACGAGCTAAGGTCAGGCCGCGATAGTGAGCTGCCGCCATGTCACATTCTTGACATGGCCGCGCTGCCGCCGTCATGGTGCGGCCGTTCCCAGGGGGGCCTCGCTAGGAGGCTGAGATTCCGCCGGCTCGAACCCGTTTCGAGCAACGCGGTGACCCTCCGAACCTGATCCGGCTCATACCGGCGTAGGGATGCGGGACATTGGGTGGCAAGCCGCCCCTTTTCCATGCTCGCGCCATTGGCCGGACAGCGGGTCGCGGACCGGAAACGTGCCGGATTGCGCCTTGATGTCTCGGAAGGTGTGCATGGACGTGACGGAAGCGCAGATCATTGCGGCCCTGCTGGAGTTCTTCGACAGGGAAGAAGTGACGGACGAGGATTTCGACCGGCTGGCGCAGCGCATCTTCGCCTATCAGTTCGAGAACAATCAGCCCTATCGCCGCTTCGCCGCGGCGAGAGGCAGGACGCCGCTTTCCGTCCGGAGCTGGCGCGACATTCCCGCCGTTCCGATCGACGCATTCAAGGATCTGACGCTGAGCTGCCGCCCCACGGAGGGGATCGAGCACGTCTTCATGACGAGCGGCACGACCCGCGGCGGGCAGCGGGGACGCAGCTATCACCCGACGCTGGCCGTCTATGACCGCTCGATGATCCTGAACTTCCGGCAGCGCTTCATGCAGGGGCGGAACAGGATGCAGGGGCTGGACCGGATTCGCATGGGTATTCTGTTCCCCGACGAGCAGGCGATGCCGAATTCCTCGCTGGCGCATTACCTCGCTCTGGCGCGGCGCGAATGCGGGACGCCCGACAGCGAAGGCTTCATCGACGGGGCGGGCCTCGCCACCGCGCGCCTGCTCGCGACGCTGGAGCGCGCCGAGGCTGGCGAGGAGCCTTATGCGCTGCTGGGCGCCAGCTACAGCTTCGTGCATCTGCTCGACGAACTGCAGCGGCAGGGCCGGCGCTTTGCGCTGCCGCCGGGCAGCCGCATCCTCGACACTGGAGGCTTCAAGGGGCAGTCGCGCGAATTGGCGGCGGACGAGTTCTACGACGCTCTGTCGGCTGCGCTCGGCGTGCCCCGGGATCGCTGCATCAACATGTACGGCATGACCGAGCTCAGCACCCAGTTCTACGATTGGGGCAATGAGACCTGCCCGCCGGTGAAGTCGGGCCCGCACTGGATCCGCAGCAGGGTGGTGAACCCGCTGACGGGGCAGGATCTGCCCGCAGGCGAGACAGGCGTCCTGGTCCATCACGATCTCGCCCATTTCAATTCGGTCTCGGCGATCCTGACCGAGGATGCCGGCGTCGTCGTCCCCGGCGGCTTCCGCCTGTTGGGCCGCGTCGATGGCGCCGATTCCAAGGGCTGCTCCGTGGCGGTCGAGGAATTCCTGAAAGCGGCTCGTGGCTGAGGTGATGACCGAGTTCGCGGGGCATCTGCCCGGCCTGTCGGCCGGCGAGGTGGAGTGGAAGACGCTTCACTTCAGCGCTTGGGGCGAGGCGGCGGAGGTCCGCGTGCCCGTGCTGAGCGAAGCGCAAGCCACAGCGCTGGCGCGGCGCGTGCGCGACAATGCCCGCGCCTATCTCAAGACCCTGCGCATCGCCGAGATCACCGCGATCATCGACCAGGCGATCGCGCGCTTGCTCGATCGCAACGATCCCTGGCGGCAAAAGGCCGAAAGACTGCTGCCGATCGTGACGGGCTATGATCCCGAGATGATCCGGCTCGGCCTGACCGGTTATCTGAAGACCTTCCGGCAGCCGCAGCTCAAACGCTTCCTGGCCGAGGATTTCGCTGATCCGCAGATCCTCGACGATTTCCAGCCCAGGCCGAAGGGCGGCTTCGCCAAGGCGTTCGGGCCGGACCTCGTGCTGCATGTCTGGGCCGGCAATGTTCCGGGCCTGCCGCTCTGGAGCCTGATATCGGGCCTGCTGGTCAAGGCCGGGAGCATCGGCAAGGTCGCCACCGCCGAGCCTCTGCTGGCAGGCTGGTTCGCCCGCATCCTCGCCGAGATCGACCCGCGCCTGGGCGAATGCCTCGCCGTGGTGTGGTGGAAGGGCGGCGACGAGGCCGGCGAGCGCGTCTGGCTGGCGCGGGCCGATGCCATTGTCGCCTATGGCGGCAATGATGCGCTGAAGGCGATCCGGGATCGCGCGCCCGTCACCGCCCGCTATCTGCCGCATGGCCACAAGATCGGCTTCGGCATGGTCGCGCGCACAGCGCTGGATACGCGCAAGGCGGGTGGGCTCGCCCGTCAGGCCGCCTATGACGTGATGCGCTACGATCAGCAGGGCTGCTATTCCCCGCAGATGCTTTTCGTCGAGCGCGGCGGGCGCGTCTCGCCGCGCGAATTCTCCGCCTATGTCGCCCATGAACTGGCGAGCTTCGCCCGCAAGCATCCGCGCCGCGCGCTCTCGATCGAGGAGGCTGCCGGCGTCGCCTCCTGGCGCAGCGCGCAGGAGCTTCGCGCCTTTAACGGCAATCGCGACCTCCTGGGCGACGCTTCCGACAACTGGAGCATCGTCCATGTCGAGGACGCGCAGGCGCTGGCTCCCAGTGGCCTGAATCGGACGCTCTCCATCGTCGCCGTCGACAAGCTCGACGATGTCGTCGGCCTGATCGCCCCCTTCCGGTCCTTTCTCCAAAGCGCCGGGATCGCGGCGGAGCCCGAGGAGCTGTTCCGGCTCGCCGGTCTGCTCGGGCAGGTCGGCGTGACGCGCATTTGCGCGCTCGGCGCGATGACTGCACCCGAGGCCGGCTGGCATAATGACGGGCGCTTCAATCTGCTCGACCTCGTCACCATGACCGAAATCGAGCATGCGGCGGAAGCTGCCGCGGACGGGTTCGCGCCTTATGTCGATTGAGCCGCACAGCGAAGGCTTCGTCGCCATCGACCGGGCGAGCTACGGCTATGGCGTCTGGCCCGCGATCGTCGATCATGTCGACTGGACGATCCCGCGCGGCGCGATCCATTGCCTGGTTGGGCGCAGCGGCTGCGGCAAGACGACCCTGCTGAAGCTCGCCGCCGGTCTGCTCCTGCCCGATGAGGGGATCGTCAGGATCGATGGCGCCGCCTTGCGCGAGCCGGGGTCGCAGATCGGCTTCGTCTTCCAGGCCCCGACCTTGCTGGACTGGGCGAGCGTGCTCGACAACGTGCTCTTGCCGATCTCGCTGAAGCGTCGCCCCCGTGCGGCGGACCGCGAGGCTGCGCTCGATCTGCTGAAACTGGTTTCGCTGGACGGTTATGCGCAGCGCCATCCCAGCGAATTGTCGGGCGGGCAGCAGAGCCGCGTCGCGGTCGCGCGCGCGCTCGTCACCCAGCCAGCCGTGCTGCTGCTCGACGAGCCGTTCGCCGCGCTCGACGCGCTGACCCGCGAGGAATTGCAGGACGACCTCCTGAGGCTCTGCGCCCTGCACGAAACGACAGTGCTGTTCGTGACCCATGACATCACCGAGGCCGTCTATCTGGCCGATCGCGTCGCGGTGATGGCGGCGGGGCGTTTGCACCATCAGATTGCCGTGGACCTGCCCCGGCCGCGCCAACGCGAATTGCGCTACGGCCAGGCCTTCAACGCGCTCTGCCGCGAGTTGCGACAGGCGATGGATCTGGCGCCATGACCGCCACCATGATCGCGCGCCTCTCTTCGGCTTTGCTGCTGCTGGTCCTGCTCGGCGGGTGGGAGCTCTATTGCCGCCTGGCCGGCGTGCCGGCGCTGATCGTGCCGCCGCCCTCAGTCGTGCTGGCGACGCTGTGGAGCGAGATCGCCAGCGGGCGCCTGCTGCCGCATCTGCGGATCACGGCGACCGAGATGGCGCTTGGCCTCACTTTGGGCTGCGCGGTCGGGCTCGCGGCCGGGATCGTGCTGGCGGAGGTCGGGTTCCTGCGCCGCCTGCTGCATCCCTATATCGTTGCCAGCCAGGTTGTGCCCAAGCTCGCGCTCGGCCCGCTCTTCATCATCTGGTTCGGCTTCGGCATGACCTCGACGGTCGTGATCACCGCCCTGATCTGCTTCTTCCCGCTGATGGAGAACACCGTGACCGGCCTGGCCCAGGTCGATCCGGCGCGCCGCGAACTGTTCCGCATGCTGGGCGCCACGCGTCTCCAGACCTTGCTGCGCCTGAAACTGCCGAGCGCCTTGCCGGTGATCATGGCGGGCGTCCGCGTCGCGGTCGTGCTGGCGCTGGTTGGCGCTGTCGTCGGTGAGTTCATCGGGGGCAGGGCAGGGCTCGGCGCTTCCATCATCGCCGCCCAGAGCGTGATGGATTCAGGCCTGATGTTCGCGCTCTTCATCGTGATCACGCTCATGGGCATGTTGTTCTACCAGGCTGCGACCTGGCTCGAGAGCCTGCTGCTTCGCCATCATCTGAAAGGATAGTCCATGTTCAGCCCCTCACGTCGCTGCATAGCCCTGGCGCTGGCCTTCTCGGCCATGTTGGGCAGTGCCAGCCGGGCGCAAACCCTGGACACGGTCACCGTCGCCGGCTGGAGCCAGCCGATCAGCGAGATCACCAACCTGCTCGCCGAACCCGACAAGGGTTTCTTCAAGGCGAAGGGGATCGCGCTGGATTACGTGCCGGGTACGGGCGGCGGCTCCGCCATCCAGACCATGCTGACCGGCAAGGCCGACATCGCCTTCACCGATCCGGCCTCGCTCTATCTCGCCCTCGACAAGGGCGAGAAGCTGGTGGCGATCTACAACATCTATCCGCAGAACGTCTTCAACGTGGTCGCGCCCAAGAGCGCCGGCATCAAGGGACCGGCGGACCTCAAGGGCAAGCGCATCGGCGTCTACAGCCTGTCGAGCGGCACGCGCCAGAACCTGCAGGTGCTGCTGCAGCAGGTCGGCCTGACCGAGAACGACGTCACCATCGAGGTCACGGGGCTGCTGAACTTCGCGCCGCTGATCCAGGGGCAGGTCGACGCCACCGCCGCGACCGATACGGGCCTGCTGGTCGGCCGGATGAAGGGCCTGCCCGAGGTCGACGTCATCGAGGTCAAGGACCATCTCAACCTGCCCAGTGACATCTTCGTGGTGACGCAGGCGACCTATGAGGCGAAGAAGCCGCTGCTGAAGCGCTTTCTCGCCGCTTATCGCGACAGCGCCGCCTGGATGATCGCCAAGCCCGAGGAGGCTGCGAAGATCGCCGTCACCCGCGCCATCAACGGCCGCGACGAGGCGCTCAACCTGGAGATCATCAAGCTGCGCAACCTCTCCACCGTCTCCCCGACCACCGACAGCAAGGGGCTGGGCCATTTCGACCCCGAGCCGATGCAGAAGGGAGCCGATACCTTCAGGCAGCTCGGCCTGATCGCCAGGCCGATCGATATCGGGCAGGTCGTCAAATCCGACCTGATCCCATAGGACGGCACGCCATGAATTTCCGCGACAGGAGCATCATCGTCACGGGCGCGAGCCGGGGCATCGGGGCGGCGCTGGCAAAAGCCTTCGCCGCCGAGGGCGGGCTAGTCATCGTCAACTATCTCAGCAATGAGGCGGCGGCGCTGCAGGTCGTCGAAGCCTGCCGGGCGCTGGGCGGGCAGGCCCTGGCGATCGCAGCCGATGTGACTTCGGAAGCGCAGGTCGAGGCGATGATGGCCCGTATCGCCGATGAGGTCGGCAAGGTCGACGCAGTCGTCAACAACGCTTTTGCGCCCTATGTCTTCGATCCCGACGACCGGACGCGCTTCTGGGACACGCCGTGGTCGGCCTATCAGACGCAATTCGATGGCGCGCTGAAAGCGACCTACAACATCTGCCACGCCGTGCTGCCCTTGATGAAGCAGCGGCTGAGGGGCAGCATCGTCAACATGACGAGCGATCTCGTCGCGCGTCCAAGCATTCCCTATCACGACTACACCACGGCGAAATCGGCCCTGATCGGCTTCAGCCGGACCCTTGCCGCCGAGCTCGGTCCCCTGGGGATCCGGGTCAATTGCGTCGCGCCGGGGCTGGTCTATCCGACCGATGCCAGCCGCGCGACCAAGGAGGAGGTGAGGGACGCTCTCATCACCCAGACGCCGCTGCGCCGGATCGCGACGCCCGAGGACATCACCGGCCCCGTGCTCTTCCTCGCCTCGGACTGGAGCGGCTTCGTCACCGGGCAGACGCTCCATGTCGATGGCGGGCTGGTGATGGCTTAGCGTATATCGTCTTGGCTCTGTAACACGCCGTCATTCCGGGGCGCCGCGAAGCGGCGAGCCTGGAACCCAGAACCGATGCGGGTTCCAAAGAAGCCTCTGATATCAAAGCCTGGCGAAGAGCCGTATCGGTTCTGGGTTCCGGGCTCAAGCCTGCGGCCTGCCCCGGAATGACGGCGTGGTTCTATCGCAGGGGGCCGTTTCTAAGGCTTTCGGGCCGCCTGCGCATCCTTGATCGCCCGCCAGACGCGGGCAGGGGTTGCGGGCATGTCGAGATGCGTCACGCCAAGCGGGCGCAGCGCGTCGAGGACAGCGTTCATCACCGTTTGCGGCGCGCCGATGCAGCCGGCCTGGCCCGAGCCTTTCGCGCCCAGAGGATTGGCTTTCGTCGGCACCTCGACCATTTCCAAATCGAAGAACGGAATGTCGTCGGCGCGCGGCATCGCGTAGTCCATGAAGGTCGCGCTGAGCAGCTGGCCGGAATCGGGATCGTAGACCGCTTCCTCGAGCAGCGCCTGCCCGATGCCTTGCGCCAGCCCGCCATGGACTTGGGCTTCCGTCAGCAGCGGATTGACCAGCTGGCCGTAGTCGTCGACGGCGACATAGCGCTCCAGCGATACGGCTCCCGTTTGCGGATCGATCTCGACCTCGGCGACCTGCGCGCCGTTGGGAAAGGTGATGACGTCGCAGATATTGTCGCCATGGCTGCTTAGGGCCGTGCCGGTGTTCTCCGCGACATGCCGGGCAACCGTGAAGAGATCGACCTCCTTCGCCAGGCCGTCGGCCCCTGCAACGGTGCGAAAGCGGCCATCGCCGAAGGCCAGCTCGCCCGCCCCGACCTGCAGCAATTGCGCCGCGACGGGGAGCGCCCTGGCGATCAGATCGTCTGCCGCCATGAGCAATGCCGTCCCGCCCATATGCAGGGAGCGCGCCCCGCCATGGCCGCCGCCGCGCGGCACCAGGGCGGTGTCGCCCTGCACCAGCCGGAAGGTCTCGACGGGCAATCCCAGCCGCTGCGCTGCGACCTGCGCGAAGCTGGTCTCATGGCCCTGGCCGTTGGATTGCGTGCCGACCGCCATGTCGATCGCACCGTCGCGCCGCACGCTCAGCCAGGCCTCTTCATTGGGCTGGCCGCGCGACGTCTCCAGAAAGCAGCCGATGCCGAAGCCGCGCAGCTTGCCGCGCTTCTTCGCCTCGCGCTTGCGCTTGGCGAAGCCGGCCCGGTCGGCTGCCGCCAGAACCCGGTCGAGATTTTCTGCGAACGTGCCGCAATCGATCACGCTGCCGAAGGCGCTGCGATGGGGAAAGCGTCGGATGAAGTTGCGCCGGCGCAGTTCCGCCGGATCGATCGCGAGCTGATGTGCCGCCGTATCGATCAGGCGCTCCAGCAGATAGTTGGCCTCCGGCTTGCCGGCCCCGCGATAGGCGTCGATCGGCGCCGTGTTGGTGAAGACGCCGCGTACATCCATCGTCATGGCCGGGATGTCGTAGAGCCCGCCCATCGCGGTCGATGGTGAATTCGTCGAACTTCCCGGGCCGAGCGAGGAGACATAGGCGCCGAGATTGCCGAGGGTCTCGACCGCCAGCGCCAGGAAACGGCCCTTGGCGTCGAGCGCGAGCCGCGCCTTGGTGAGGTTGTCGCGGCCATGCACGCCGCTGGTGAATTCGTCGAGGCGGTCGGCCGTCCAGTGCACCGGCCGCGCAAGCCTGCGCGCCGCCCACAGCACCAGGGCATATTCGGGATAGGTGACGTTCTTCATGCCGAAGCCGCCGCCGACATCGGGGCAGGAGACTTCGATCCTGTCGAGGGGCAGGCCGAAGACGCCCTCAGCCAGCTCGCGGCGGATGGCGTGCACGGAGGCGCCGCTGATCGCCAGGCTGTAGACCTCGCTCGCCGGATCGAAGCGGCCGAGCGCGATGCGCGGCTCCATGGCAGCGGCCACGATGCGATTATTGACGAGGTCGCAGGAGGCGACATGGGCGGCGCGCGCAAAGGCCTTCGCGACGGCCTCCCGGTCGCCGCGTTCGAAGCGGAAGGCGAGGTTGCCCGGGGCTTCCGGCCAGATCTGCGCGGCCTCCGGGGCCAGCGCACCGCGCAGTTCCGTCACTGATGGCAGGATGTCGTAATCGACGATGACCTGCTCGCAGGCGTCGCGCGCCGCCTCGCGGCTCTCGGCGACGACGAAGGCGACGAGGTCGCCGACATGGCGCACCCGCTCGCGCGCCAGCGGAAAGCGTGGCGGCACGATCAGCGGATCGACGGTCTTGACCACGATGTAGCAGGGCAGGGGATGAAGCCCGTCGAGATCGTCGGCGGTGTAGATGCCACGCACGCCCGGCATCTCGGCGGCTGCCGCTGTATCGATCGAGAGGATGCGGGCATGGGCATGCGGCGAGCGCACCATGGCGGCGAAGAGTTCGCCCGGGACGGGTTGGTCGTCGAGATAACGGCCCGCGCCGGTGAGAAAGCGCTGATCCTCGCGCCGCCGCAACGAACGCAGGTCATCGGGCGCGGAGATCGTGCGCATGGCGTCCGAGGCAATCAGGCCGTCATTCATATCGCTTCGCTCTCGCCTCTATGCTCGCGCGGGCTAGTCGCCACCATCGCAGCACCTCTGATGCAACCGCTTTGCCATCCGGGTGGCTGACACCCAACGGGAAACTAGGAGGTCGGCTCGGCTGCCGCATCCCGGAGGGCGTCGATATGCAGGGCGGCCGCCTTCATGGCCTTGCTCTCGATGGCCCGGTAATGCGCCACGATCTCGCGACCCATCGGCGTCAGATGCGCGCCGCCGCCCTTGGCGCCGCCAGGCGCAGCCTCGACGAGCGGCTGGCGAAACATCCGGTTGAGATTGTCGACCAGGAGCCAAGCCCGGCGATAGGACATCGCCATGGCGCGTCCGGCGCCCGAGATCGAACCCGATGCCTCGATCGCCTCCAAGAGCTCGACCTTGCCCGGCCCGAGCCTGCCGATCGGCACGAGGTCGATCCTGATGCTGATCAGAGCGGAGGGCTTTTGCCGGGCGGTTTCGGGCATGTCGGCGTCCTGTTGCTTCCACCCGTTCTAGAGCATTTTCAAGCGAAGTGGACACCGGTTCGCGTGAAGAAAATGCGATAAAACAAGGAGCTAGAGCATGTCCGCGTTTCGGAGAAACGCGGACATGCTCTAAACAGGTTTTTGCCGGACCGCACCGACAGCTTCCGATCAAGCTGCGCCGACACTGCCTTTCAGCAAGTGGGGCGAGCCCTGTATCGCTAGGAATATAGCCCGGACTGAGCCACATGCCTCGCGGCGGGGCAGAGCCTCAACTCGTCTCGACAGAAACGCTCTTGATCACAGCATAGACTTGGCTGCCGTGCCTCAGCGCCAGGGCCGCCACGGATTTCGCGGTCAGGCGCGCCAGCAGGCTCGCGCCATTGCAGTCGATGACGAGCTCGATTGCGGCGCCCCCGCGCGTCCTGCCGATTTCGGCGATCGTGCCCGGCAGGATGTTGAGCGCGCTCACGCCGGTCGGCAGCGTCAGGCTGATCAGGACGTCGCTGGCGAGAATGCGGACCCGGACATGCCCGCCGATCGGCAAGGCGCTGCGCGAAACCTGCAACAGGCCGGCCTGGGTTCTCAGACTGGTCAGATGGTACTCGGTATCGTGGTTGACGATCTCCGCTTCCAGGATGGAGCCGGCCTCGGCCGCACCCGACAAGCCGGCGACGTCCAACCGTGACATTACCTCTGCCGTCGGGCCGCAGGCCTTGATGGCGCCCTGATCGACCACGACCAGCGTCGTCGCCAGCCGCGCCACTTCCGCGACCGAATGCGAGACATAGACGATGGGGATACCGATCTCGTCGCGCAGCCGCTCGATATAGGGCAGGATTTCCGCCTTGCGCGCCTCGTCGAGCGAGGCCAGCGGCTCGTCCATCAGCAGCAGCCGGGGATTGGCCAGCAAGGCACGGCCGATCGCGATGCGCTGCTTCTCGCCGCCCGACAGGCCGGCCGGCCTGCGCTCGAGCAGATGGCCGATCCCGAGCAGGTCCAGCACGGTCTCAAAGGCGATGCTGTCGCGCCCTTCGCGCGGCGCGAACCAGCGCCCGAACAGCAGGTTCTGGCGCACCGTCAGATGGGGGAAGAGCCGCGCCTCCTGGAAGACATAGCCGATCCGCCGTCGGTGCTTGGGCACGAAAACGCCGTGCCTGGTGTCGACCAGCACCTCGCCGTCGACGAGGACGCGCCCGCGCGCCGGACGGATGAGGCCGCCGATGACGTTGACGAGCGAGGTCTTGCCGGAGCCCGAGCGGCCAAACAGCGCCGTCAGACGCCCGTTGGAGGTGAAGTTGGCGTCGAGCTTGAACTGGCCGAGATGGTGCTCGACCGCGATCTCGATGAGCGGGCTCATTCGACTGCGATCCTGCGCCCGACGAAGCGCGCCATCCATTCCGAGGCGAAGAGCGCCGCGACCGAGATCGCGATCGAGATCAGCGTCAGGCGCGTCGCCCCGGCCTCGCCGCCGGGCACTTGGGTGAAGGTGTAGATCGCCGAGGGCAAGGTCTGCGTCTCCCCGGGGATGTTGGAGACGAAGGTGATGGTCGCGCCGAATTCGCCCATCGCCTTGGCGAAGCACAAGATCATGCCGACGACGATACCCGGCAGGCAAAGCGGCAGCGTGACGACGAGAAAGACCCAGGCGGGACTGGCGCCAAGCGTGCCGGCTGCGTCCTCCAGCTTGCGGTCGACGGCCTCGATCGAGAGGCGGATGGCGCGCACCATCAGGGGAAAGCCCATGACCGCGGCGGCCAGCACCGCGCCCGTCCAGCGAAAGGAGAGCACGATGCCGAAATAGTCATAGAGGAACTGCCCGATCGGCCCGCGCCGGCCAAAGCCAATCAGCAGCAGATAGCCGGTCACGACGGGCGGCATGATCAACGGCAGATGGACGGCCGCATCGAGCAACGACTTGCCCCAGAAGCGACCGCGCGCGAGCAGGAAGGCGACGCCGAGCCCGAGCGGCAAGCTTGCGAACATGGCGGTCGTCGCAACGATCAGGCTCAGGCGGACCGCCGTCCATTCCTCGGGAGATAACCAGTCGCTCACGAGGCGTTGGCTGGCCTGTTCAGCACGGTGAAGCCTTGGTGCTCAAAGGCAGCCTTCGGCCCGGCCCCGCGCAGATAGGTCAGGAAACCTTGCGCGTCAGGATTGGTCGCGTCCTTCGTCACCGCGACGGGATAGATGATCGGCGGGTGCGAATCCTCCGGGAAGATCGCCGCGACCCTGACCTTGGGGTCGGCGGCGGCATCGGTGGCGTAGACGATGCCGAGCGGCGCCTCGCCCCGCGACACCAGGAGCAGGGCAGCGCGGACATTGTCCGCCTGCGCGATCTTGTCCTTGACCTTGTCCCAGCCGCCGAGCTTCTCTAGCGCCGCCTTGCCGTATTTGCCGGCCGGCACCGACTCGACATTGCCCATGGCGAGGCGGCCGGAGCCGAGCGCCGCGCTCAGGTCGACGCCGGAAGTCAGCGCAACTGTTGCCGTCGAATCCGAGGGCGCGACCAGCACGATCCGGTTGGCCAGCAGGCTGACCCGCGTCTCCGGCTTGATCAGGTTCTTGCTCGCCGCATAATCCATCCAGTCGAGATCAGCCGAGAGGAAGAGATCGGCCGGGGCGCCCTGTTCGAGCTGCTTGGCGAGCGCATTGCTGGCCGCATAGGAAATTTTTGGAGCCGGCTTACCGGTTTCCTTCACCCAGGCTGCGGCGGCCTCGTCGAGCGCGTTCTTCAGGCTCGCGGCAGCGAAGATGACGAGTTCCTTGGTCTGGGCCTGCGCGGTGGCGATGTTCGCGGAGAAACCGAGCAGGAGCGCGGCAGCGACGCCCATCACAAAACGGCGGTTCGTCGTCATTTGCGTTCACCCTCGTCGCGTTTGCTTTCGTTCTGTTTGATTGAATATAACGGCTGCTGCAACAGGTCGAGCCCAACATTCCCGTGAGCTTGATCTGCCACCCTATGCCAGGGCCGAGCGGCCCGTTCGTTTCAGGAGAAAACCCGTGAAGATCAGCGCCCGCAACCAGCTCAAAGGCACGATCGTCGAGATCACCAAGGGCGCGACGACCGCCCATGTCCGCCTCGATGTCGGCGGCGCCATCGTGACCTCGGCGATCACCAATGCAGCGGTGGAGGAGCTCAAGCTCACTGTCGGGCAGCAGGCCTATGCCGTGGTCAAGGCGTCCGACGTGATGATCGCGATCGATTGAAGCCAGTGGCCGCCCGGCCGGGCGAGGGCGCTTACCTGGCCAGCACTTTCGGCAGCCACAGCACGATCTCGGGATAGACCGTCAAGAGCAGGGTGAACAGGATCAGGATGACCAGATAGGGGAAGGTCACCTTGGCGATGTAGCCGAGGCCGTCCCCGGTCAGACCCTGGATCACGAACAGGTTGAAGCCGACAGGCGGCGTGATCTGCGCCATCTCCACCACCAGCACCATGAAGACGCCGAACCAGATCGGATCGAACCCAGCCTGCTTCACGATCGGCAGCACGATCGGCAATGTCATCACGATCATCGAGAAGCCGTCGAGGAAGCAGCCGAGCACGATGTAGAAAGCGATCAGCGCGACGATCAGCATGAAGGGCGTGAGGTTGAGCCCCTTGACGAAGGCGGCGACCGCCTGGGGAATGCCAAGGAAGGCGGCGGCATTGCCCAGGATCGAGGCGCCCAGCACGATCAGCGCGATCATCGAGCAGGTGATCACCGAGCCGATCAGGATGCCCTTGATCGCCTCGAAATTCAGCGAGCCCTGAAAGGCGGTGACGAGTGCCGCGCCGAGCACGCCGACGGCGGCAGCCTCGGACGGCGTTGCGATGCCGCCATACATCGAGCCGAGCACGCACAGGATCAGGAACAGCGCCGGCGCCAGATCGCGCAGGGCGGAAAAGCGCTCGCGCCAGCTCAGATTGCGCAGATCGTTCTCGGCCTGGGGCACGAGGTCGCCGCGCAGCGTGGTGTGGATCATCACCCAGGCCATGAAGGTGCCGGCGAGCAGGAAGCCCGGCAGGAAGCCGGCGGTGAACAGCTTGAGGATCGAGACGTCGCCGAGCACGCCATAGATGATCATGATGTTGGAGGGCGGGATCAGGAAGCCGAGCGTGCCGGCGCCCGCCAGCGAGCCGATGGCGATGTCCTTCGAGTAGCCGCGCTTGAGCAATTCGGTGAGCGCGATGCGCCCGACGACCTGGGTGGTCGCCGCCGACGAGCCGGAGATCGCCGCGAAGATCGTGCAACCGAAGATGTTCACATGCAGCAGGCGCCCGGGCAGCAAGCCGGCCCAGGGCGCGAGCCCCTTGAACAACGAGCGCGACAGATGGGTGCGGAACAGCAATTCGCCCATCAGGATGAAGAGCGGCAGCGCCAGCAATTCCTGCGTCGTCAGGATGTTCCAGGCATATTGCGGCAAGAGCCGGTCGAGCGGCATCGAGCGAAACAGGAAGAGCAGCACCGTGCCGGTCAGCGCGAGCGTCAGACCGATCCACAACCCGCAGGCCAGCAGGCCGAACAGGATCGCGAACATGACGATGACTTCGATGGACATGGGTGTGATCCCGACCGGCGCACCGGTCCTTGAGTAGGGGAAGGGCGCTGTGGTGAGGCGCTGCTCAGTCCGCGGGCGACGCGGCCTTCATCGAATGGTCTTCCAGCGGCAGGCCCAGGGCGGCCTGGATGACGCGCGCGAGGTACTGCAGGGTCAAAAGCAGCATGCCGAAGGTCACCACGGCCTGGGGAAACCAGACCGGCGTGTCGCTCGAGACCGAGGTCTGGCCCCGGCTGAACGAGCCCCAGGCGAAGCGCACCATCGCGTAGGTCAGGAAGCTCATGAAGGCGAAGCCGAGCAGCGCCGCCAGGACCTCCAGCGGCCGCCGCAAAGCCGGCGGCGCCTTGCCGATCAGCAGGGTGACGCGGACATGGCCTCCCGCGCGTAGCGTCATGGCCGCTCCGAAGGTGAAGGAGGCCGCCATCAGATAAGAGGAATACTCCCACGCCACCGGGATGGAGGCGGGGAAGAAGGGCAGGAAATTCGACAGGAAGCGGGTGCCGATCTCGCACAGCATGAGCAATGTCAGCGCCAGCAGGCAGCCGCCGCCGATCCAGCCGTCGAGGCGGCTGAGCCGGTCGATCCCGTCGAGCAGGGCGCGCAGGGCGGCGGGAACGGCGACCGCTTGCGGTTCGGCAAACCTTGGCGGTTCGGCAAACCTTGGCGGTTCGGCAAACCTTGGCGGTTCGGAGGGAGAGGCGTTGGTCACGAGCCGCGCTTCATCTCGGTGAGATAGGCCTTCACCGGCTTGTCGGCGGAGGGAACGCGCTTGAGGAAGGCGTCGAGCAGGGGGGCGGTCTTGGCGCGCAGATCAGCCATCATCGGTGCCGGCACCGGCACGACTTCCATGCCGCCCTCGGTCAGGCGCTTCAGGCTGTCGGTATCGGCTTTGACCGAGGCCGCCCAGAAATCGGGCTCGAGCTTGGTGGCGATCTCCTCCATCGCCTTGCGCTCCTCGGGCTTCAGCTTCTTCCAGCTGTCGAGATTGATGGTGACCATCTCGGACGACCAGACATGGTTGGTCGGCAGCACGTATTTCAGGAACTCCCAGAATTTGCCGTCGACGCCCGACACCGCCGAGGTCGAGACGCCCGAGACGACGCCAGAGGCCAGCGCCGGCACGGTCTCGCCCCAGGGGATCAGGACCGGCGACATGCCGACTGCGTTGAGCATGTCGACGGCGTTCTTGTCGGGCACGCGGATCTTGATGTTCTTCAGCATCTCGACCGTGGTCGCCTTGGCCTTGAGCTGCAGATATTGCGTCGGCCAGGGTACGATGAAGAGGATCTTCTGGTTGTTGCGCTCGGCGATCTTGTCGTATTCGGGCCGCACATATTTGTGCAGGACCTTGAGTTCCTCGGGCGTGCCGACGAGGAAGGGCACGCTTTCCACGCCCATGAAGGGCTCGTCGCCGACCTGCTGGATGTTGAGGATATCGGCCATCGGCACGATGCCGTCGCGCACGGCGCGCAGATGCTCAGGTCCCTTGAAGCCGAGCTGGCCGCCGGCCTTGACCAGGATGTCGACGCTGCCATTCGTCGCCTTCTTGACCTCTTCGGCGTAACGCATGGCATTCTGCGTGTGGAAATTGCTTTCGGGCCAGACGGTCGAGAGGTCGAGCTGGGTTTGCGCGGCCGCAGGCTGAGCCAGCATGCCGAGCAACCCCATTCCCAGCAGAAACGCGCGCCGCGCGATGCGATGGTCCGCCATGATCCGTAAGCCCTTCCAGTGAAGTCGTGTGTCGGTGGGACAGAAAGCAAATCCCCGGCCAACCAGGGGCCGGGGTGGCGGGGTCAGTTGGCGCTGACCAGCTCTTCTTCAATGTCGCGGCGCAGCAGGGCCGGGTCGCGTTCTGCCGGGTTGCCTATGCCGGCGCCGCCCGGCGTCAGGACGACCAGCCGGTCTCCCGCCGGAATCTCCTGAAAGCCCTTGCCTTTGAGCTTCTTGCCGGATTTGAGCCCGACATAGCCGGCGGCTCCGTTGCCGCCGCCATCGCGTCCGCGCGGCGGATGGTCGATCCGGTCGAAGGCCGCCAGGATCTCGAAGGAGGCGTCGACCCCGCTCTCGATCTCGATGATTTGGCCGTGGCCGCCGCGGGTGCGGCCATTGCCGCCGCTGTCGGGGCGCAGCTCCTTCTTCCAGAAGATCAGGGGCGTCTGCGTCTCCGCGATCTCGACCGGCGTACCGCGCACGCCGCTGGGATAGGCCGTGGCCGAGAGCCCGTCCTTGTCGAAGCGTGCGCCGGTACCGCCATTGCTGGTTACGGCCATGGCGAAACCGTAATTGCCCTGCGCGCCGGCATGCGTCCGGCCGCGCACGTTCAAATTCCAAAGGCAGGAGGTGCCCTCGGCCGGCACGCGCTCCGGGATGACCTGGCGCAGGCAGCCGAAGACGACGTCGGGCAGCATCTGGCCGATGACATGGCGCGAGGAGACGGCCGCCGGCTTGGGCGCGTTCAGGATCGAGCCTGATGGCGCGGAAACGGTCAGCGGGCCCAATGAGCCGGCATTGTTGGGGATTTGGGCGGCGACGACGCAGCCCAGCCCGAAGACGGTATAGGCGGTGGTGTAGGAATGCGGCACGTTGATACCGCGCTGCGCCTGCGGCGAGGTGCCGGTGAAATCGACATGGATGCCGTCATCCGAGATGGTCAGTTCGGCGGCGAGCGTGACCGGTGCGTCATAACCGTCGACCACCATCTCGTTGCGCCAGCTGCCTTTCGGGAGCTTGGCGATCTCGGCCAGCACGGCTTCGCGTGAGCGCTCGCAGATATGGTCGGCGAGCTCGTCAAGCGTCTCGATGTCGAACTCATCCATCATCTCGACCAGGCGTTTCGCGCCCATGTCGTTGCAGGCGGCGAGCGAATAGGTGTCGCCTTCGGTATCGACGGGCTGGCGCGTATTGGCGCGGATGATCGCCATGACGTTCTGGTCGACCTTGCCGGCGTCGATCAGCTTCAGCATCGGCAGATACAAGCCCTCCATGAAGACGTCGGTAGCGTCGGGCCCGAAGCCGATGCCGCCGATATCCATCAGATGGCTGGTGCAGGAGAACAGCGCGACCGGCTTGCCGTTCCTGAAGGCAGGCGTCGTCACGACGAAGTCGTTGAGGTGGCCGGTGCCCATCCAGGGGTCGTTGGTGATGTAGGCGTCGCCTTCTTTCATCGTCTCGATCGGGAAATGGCGAATGAAGTGCTTCACCGATTCCGCCATGGAGTTGACATGGCCCGGTGTGCCGGTGACGCCCTGGGCCAGCATGCGGCCCTGCAGGTCGAAGACGCCGGCGGAGATGTCGCCGCATTCGCGCACGATCGGCGAAAACGCGGTGCGCATCAGGATCTGGCCCTGTTCCTCCACCACCGCGATCAGGCGGTTCCACATGATCTGGAGATCGATCAGGCTGATCTTGTCGGTCTGGCTCATCTGATCTCTCCTCACGCGGCTTTGCGGTCGAGAATCTGGCGGTCGAGAATTTTGCGGTCCATCACGATGCAGCCGATGGCGTCGATATGCGCGTCGAAGCTCATCGACACGAAGGTCGAGGTCTCGTCCTCGGCGATGATGGCGGGGCCGGCGATCGAGGCGCCGGGTATCATCGTCTCGCGCCGGTAGAGCGGGATCATGATGCTGGCGCCGGCCTTGCCGTCATGGAAGGCGCGGCTACCGGAAGCCTCCGGTGCAGCCGAGCTCGCGACGCGCGGCGCCACTGCCGGCTTCGGCGGCTGTGTCGTGACCAGAACCGACCAGCTCAGGATTTCGATTGCGGCTCCGGGAATGGGCCGTGCGAACAGGGCGGCGTAATCGGCCTCGAAAGCGCTCCGCAGCGCCGGGATGTCCTGCTCGCCCAGCACGCCGGAGGGCAATGTCACCGTGATCTCATGGCCCTGGCCGACATAGCGCATGAAGGCGACGCGGCGCGCGATCACGGGTTCGCCGCGTGCGCCGGGCTCGACCAAAGCGCGTGCTTCCTGCTCCATTTCCGCCAGAAGATCCGAGACCAACGCCCCGTCGAAGGCATCGAGCCTGACATGGCGGCTCCTGACCAGTTCGTAGGAGACCGGCGCGGCGAGGAAGCCGACGGCCGAGCCGACGCCGGCGTTGGGCGGCACGATGACGCGCTTGACGCCGATCTTCTCGGCCACGCGCGCGGCATGCAGGGGAGCTGCCCCGCCGAAGGCGATCAGCGTGTGATCGCCGACGACCGCGCCGCGCTCGACCGCATGCACGCGGGCCGCGCTCGCCATGTTCTCGCAGACCATTTCATGCACGGCATAGGCGGCGGTTTCGGCATCGAGCCCGAGCGGCTCCCCGATATCGGCTAGCAGCGCCTTGCGCGACAGGTCCGGATCGAGCGGGATGGTGCCGCCGGCGAAGGAGGCTGGGTCGATCATGCCGAGCACGACATCGGCGTCGGTGACGGCGGGATGCACGCCGCCGCGTCCATAGCAGGCGGGGCCGGGCTCGGAGGAGGCGCTCTCGGGGCCGACCGTGACGCGCTTCAACGCATCGATCCTGGCGATCGAGCCGCCGCCGGCGCCGATCTCGACCATCTCGATCACCGGAATGCGCACCGGGAGCCCTGAACCCTTCAGGAAGCGGGCGGCGCGGTCGACCTCGAAGATGCGCGAGGATTGCGGTTCGAATTTCTCGATCAGGCAGATCTTGGCGGTGGTGCCGCCCATGTCGAAGGAGAGCACCTTGCTCTCGCCGAGCTGGGCTGCGGTCAGTGCGGCGAAGATCGCCCCGCCCGCGGGCCCGGATTCAACCAGGCGCACCGGGAAGCGCTGCGCGGTCTCGATCGAGGTCAGGCCGCCGCCCGAGGTCACCAGGTAGATCGCGCCACGGAACTGCTCCTGCGCCAGCCCCTCGGCCATGCGGGCGAGATAGCCCGCCATCAGCGGCTGGACATAGGCATTGGCGATGGCCGTCGAGGTGCGTTCATATTCGCGCACCTCTGGGCAGACTTCGCTGGAGAGCGTGATGCCGAGCTCGGGCATCGCAGCTTTCAGCAGCGCGCCGGTGCGGCGCTCATGCTCGGCATTGGCATAGGAATGCAGGAAGGCGATGGCGACGCTCTCGACACCGGCCGCCTTCAGTTTCGGCACGAGCGCGGCAACCGCCGCCTCATCTAGCGGCAGGCGGACCTTGCCGTGCACATCGACACGCTCGGGCAGCGTGAAGCGCAGCGCGCGCTGCACCAGCGGGCGCGGCTTCTCGATGGAGAGATCATACTGGTCGTAGCGGCTTTCCGTGCCGATCTCGATGATGTCGCGAAACCCCTCGGTCGCGATCAGGGCGGTTCTTGCGCCGCGGCGCTCGATGATCGCGTTGGTCGCCAGGGTGGTGCCATGGACGAAGACGTCGATGTCGGACATGTGCATCCGCGCATCCGAAAGGATCAATCGCATGCCGCCGAGCACGCCTTCCTCCGGTCGCGACGGCGTTGTCAGCACCTTGCGCGTCATCCGCCCGGCCTCGGTCTCCAGCACCACATCGGTGAAGGTGCCGCCGATATCGACCGCGAGTCTGACGTGCTGCTTCGGTGCCATGTCGATCTGTCTCCGTAGGATCGGCCGCGACCCAGTGTCTGATCCGCTGCAGGCCCGATGCAAGAAACGGAGGCAAGAGCATGCGCGGCATGCATGGGGCATCTCACGTCAGGGGGCGACATGCCGGAGATTCGCAGGTCATAGTTGCGGACCCCAGGCATGGCTCTTGCCTGCGCGGCCCGTCTTTGACGAGAGGTCCTTCCCTTGACTGAACCCTGTGAACTCAGCGCCGTAGAGGCTCGCGCCTTGATCGGAACCAAGAAGCTGTCGGCGAGCGAACTGCTCGAAAGCTGCATCGCCCGCATCGATGCGGTGGATCCGGCCGTCAACGCCATGGTGGCGCGTGACGATGATCGCGCCCGCAAGGCGGCGAAGCTCGCCGACGAGGCGACGATGCGCGGCGACCGGCTCGGCGCGCTGCACGGGCTGCCGCTCGGCGTGAAGGATCTCGAGAACGTTGCCGGCCTGCGCACCACCTATGGCAGCCAACTCTTCGCGAACCATGTGCCGACCGAAGACCAATTGATCGTCGCCAACACCCGCAAGGCCGGCGCGATCGTTCTGGGCAAGACCAACACACCGGAATGGGGTGCCGGCGCCAACACCCGCAACGCCGTCTATGGCGCGACCGGCAACCCCTTCGACCCCTCCAAATGCGCCGCCGGTTCATCGGGCGGCTCGGGCGTCGCGCTGGCGACGAACATGGTGCCGATCGCGA
The DNA here is from genome assembly GCF_900113835.1 of Allobosea sp. OK403. Classification (GTDB taxonomy): domain Bacteria; phylum Pseudomonadota; class Alphaproteobacteria; order Rhizobiales; family Beijerinckiaceae; genus Allobosea. The sequence continues at coordinate 434,535 of NZ_FOQV01000001.1, forward strand.
CCGGCTCCGACACTGGCGGCTCGCTGCGCAACCCGGCGGCTTATAACGGCATCGTCGGCTTCAGGCCGTCGCCGGGGCTGGTGCCGAGCGAGAAGCGGCCGCTGGGCTGGAATCCGCTGAGCGTGCTCGGGCCGATGGCGCGCACCGTGCCCGATCTGTGCCTGCTGCTCTCGACCATGGTCTCGGATGACGCGGCCGATCCACTGGCCACGACGATCCATGGCAGGACGGTGCGCCGCCCTGAGGATTTCGCCAGGCCGGGAACGATCGATCTCTCCTCGCTCAAGGTCGCGCTGACGCCGGATTTCGGATTCGCACCGACCGAGCGTCATATCCGCGAGGTCTTCGCCGAGAAGACCGGCGCTTTCAGCCATCTCTTCGCACAAGTCGAGGCGGCGACGCCCGATTGCACCGGCGCCGACGAGACCTTCGAGGTGCTGCGCTCGGTTGCCTTCCTCGCCGGCATGTATGAGCGTGTCCGCGACACGCCCGAACTCGTCGGCCCCAATGTTCGCGCCAATGTCGAGGAGGGGCTGCGTTACAGCGCGCTCGACGTCACCCGCGCCTTGAAGCAGCAGACCGTGCTCTACAAGAACTGGCAGAGCTTCTTCGAGGATTACGACGTCATTCTCTCGCCGGCCGTCACCTTGAGCCCGCGCCCCTGGTCGGAGCTCTACCCGGCCGAGATCGACGGCACGCCGACCCGGACCTATTTCCACTGGCTCGCCATGGCCTATGCCGTCACCAATGTCGGCCATCCCGCGATTTCGCTGCCGGTCGGGCTCGACCGCAACGGCATGCCGTTCGGCCTGCAGATCGTCGGCCCGCGCGGCGGCGACGCCAAGGTGCTGGCGGTGGCGGCCGCGCTCGAGGCAGCCTTGGCTGGCGATACGCTGACGGCGCGCCCGGTGCCCGACATCGCCAAACTGGCGGCCGCGCCGAAGCTGAGCGACAGCCCTGGATTCCTGGGCTTCGATTGAGATTTGGTTTTCGATTGAGGTTATTGGGCTTCGATTAAGCAAAGCCGGTCTATGCCGGCCCAAATCCACAAGGCTGCAAGTCATAATGAGGGTAACAGCAATGAAGCGTCGCACATTCCTGAAGGGGGCGACCGCCCTGACATTGGCCGGACCGGCCATGACGGGGCGTGCCTCCGCGCAGGCGGCGACAACCTTGAAATTCGCGCCGCAGGCCAATCTGACGGCGCTCGACCCGATCTGGACGACGGCGACCGTGACCAATAATCACGGCTACTACGTTTACGACACGCTTTACGGCCACGACCTCGACATGAAGCCCCAGCCGCAAATGGCTGAAGGGCATGAGATTTCGGCCGACGGCAAGGTCTGGAAGATCAAGCTGCGCGAAGGCCTCGTCTTCCATGACGGCACGCCGGTGAAGCCGGCCGACTGCATCCAGAGCCTGAAGCGCTGGGCACAACGCGATTCGTACGCCCAGCTCCTGGCCAAGGTGGTCGAGAGCATGACGGCGCTGGACGAGCGCAGCTTCGAGATCAAGCTGACGCGGCCTTTCCCGATGATGCTCGACCTGCTCGCCAAGGCGGACTCGCCCCTCTTCATCATGCCCGAGCGCCTGGCCGTGACCGATGCGAACAAGCAGGTCACCGAAATGATCGGCTCTGGGCCTTATCGCTTCGTGCCGGGCGAATTCGTCTCGGGCAGCAAGGTCGTCTACGAGAAGTTCGAGGCCTATAAGCCCCGTGCCGAACCGCCGAGCCGCGGCGCTGGCGGCAAGGTCGCGAATTTCAAGCGGATCGAATGGCAGATCCTGCCCGATCCCGCGACGGCGGCGAATGCGCTGATCAAGGGCGAGATCGATTGGTGGGAGCGCCCGCTTTCCGATCTCCAGCCGATGCTGGCGAAGGTCCCGGAGGTCGTCCGCGAGGTCACGGACGAGGCCGGGCGCGGCGCGATCATGCGCATGAACCACCTTCAGCCGCCCTTCAACAATCCCAAGGTGCGCGCCGCCGTGCGCATGGCGGTGAACCAGGAAGACTATATGCGCGCCGCCCAGGGCGATGACACGTCGCTCTGGCAGACCTCGCGCAATCTCTGGTGGCGCGGCACGCCCTATTACGACGGCGAGCATGAGGATCTGATGCCGCAGAGCCTGGAGAAGGCCAAGGCGGCGCTGAAGGAGTCCGGCTACAACGGCGAGAAGGTCGTCATCATCAACCCGACCGACTTCCCCGATATAGGTCCGCTCGGCGACGTCACCGCCGAACTGCTCAAGCAGCTCGGCATGAATGTCGAGTTCGTGGCAAGCGACTGGGGCACGGTGATCCAGCGCCGCAACAGCCGCGAGCCGGTCGAGAAGGGCGGCTGGAGCATCTTCCACACCACGGGCTCGACCATGGCCTGGGCCAGCCCGGCGCAGTCCTTCCTGGTGCGCGGGCAGGGGGCGAAGGGCTGGTTCGGCTGGTATGACAGCGCCAAGGCCGAGGCGCTGGCGGAGGAGTGGCTCTACGCGCCCGACGAGGCCGCGCAGAAGAAGGCCGCCGCCCAGCTCGGCCGCCTCGCGCTCGAGGAGACCGCGACGGTCCCGCTCGGCAGGTTCATGATCCAGACGGCTTATCGCAAGAACCTGACCGGCATGCTAAAAGGCTCGGCGCCTTACCCCTGGGGCCTGAAGCGCGCCTGATCGGCGCGGAAGAGCTAACGTCGTCCCAGACGGTCGCTAGCTAGCCATCCGAGGCGATCGAGATTTTGGGCTCGGGGCTCCAAGCTCCGGGCCCTTACTGTTTCACCGCTACCGTCGCTGACCAAAGCGAGGTCGCGTCGCGCAGCCTGCCGCGCCGTCCTTGTCGACGCGGCTGATGTGGGGGCTCGTGCGGCGCCATGGTGCTTGCTATCGCCGCGACGCTCTAGTCACTTTTGGCCGACGATCCGCTGGCCGCGCCCCACACCGGACGTCGCCAGATTGAAAGCGGTGCCGAAGCTCAAGGACACCCCGAACATCCTCGGCTTCGACTGGAGCGTTTTCGAGCGAACCGGCGCCCACTACGCTCGAAAATGCTGTAGTTTCTGGATTTTGGGCTCAAGCCTGCGGCAAGCCCCGGAATGACGTAGTGTTTTCATCGAAGGCCGACCATAAAATGGGGAGAGACCATATGAAGCGCCGTCAGTTCCTGCAGGGCACGGCAGCCGCCGCCCTGTTTGCTCCAACGCTGGCCCGCAAGGCCATGGCTCAATCGTCGAGCCCGGCGGTGCTCAAGATGGCGCCGCAGGCGAACCTGACCTCGCTCGATCCGATCTGGACGACCGCGACCGTCACCAATAATCACGCCTACTACGTCTACGACACGCTTTATGGCGGCGATCTCGACCTGAAGCCGCAGCCGCAAATGGCTGAGGGGCATGAGGTTTCGGCCGACGGCAAGGTCTGGAAGATCAAGCTGCGCGAAGGCCTTGCCTTCCATGACGGCCAGCCGGTTCGGCCCGCCGACTGCATCGAGAGCCTGAAGCGCTGGGGCCAGCGCGATCCTTACGGCCAGTTGCTGCTCAAGGCGGTCGAGGCCTGGGGCGCGCCCGATGAGCGCACCCTGGAGATCAAGCTGACCCGGCCCTTCCCGATGATGCTCGATTGCCTGGCCAAGGCCGACAACGCGCCCTTCATCATGCCCGAACGCCTGGCCAAGACCGACGCGACCAAGCAGGTCACCGAGATGGTCGGCTCGGGCCCCTACAAGTTCGTCGCCGGCGAATATGTCTCCGGCAGCCGCGTCGTCTATGAGAAGAACGAGGCCTACAAGCCGCGAGCTGAGCCACCAAGCCGCAATGCCGGCGGCAAGATCGCGTATTTCAAGCGGATCGAGTGGCCGATCTTGCCGGATCCGGCGACCGCTGCCTCGGCGCTGGCCAAGGGCGAGATCGACTGGTGGGAACGTCCGCTCGCCGATCTTCAGCCCCTGCTTGCGAAAAGCCCCGACATCACCCGCGAGGTCATCGACAAGAACGGCCGCGGTTCGATCATGCGGCTGAACCATCTCCAGCCACCCTTCAACAATCCCAAGGTGCGCGCCGCCGTGCGCATGGCGGTGAACCAGGAAGACTATATGCGCGCCAGCCAGGGCGACGACACCTCTGTCTGGCAGGTCTGCCGGAACCTGTGGTGGCGCGGCACACCCTATTACACCGGCGAGCTCGAGGACCTGATGCCGCAGAGCCTCGACAAGGCCAAGGTGGCGCTGAAGGAGTCCGGCTATAACGGCGAGAAGGTCGTCATCATCAACCCGACCGACTTCCCCGATATCGGTCCGCTCGGCGATGTCACCTACGAGTTGCTCAAGCAACTCGGCATGAATGTCGAGTTCGCGGCGAGCGACTGGGGCACGGTGATCCAGCGCCGCAACAGCCGCGAGCCGGTCGAGAAGGGCGGCTGGAGCATCTTCCACACCACCGGCGCGGCGGTCGGCTGGGGGAATCCGGCCCTGTCGAATCTCGTTCGCGGTCCCGGCGAGAAGGGCTGGTTCGGCTGGTGGACCAATGCCAAGGCCGAGGAACTGGCCGAGGAATGGCTCTACGCTCCTGACGAAGCCAGGCAGAAGCAGGTCGCGGTCACGCTCGGCCGGCTGGCGCTGGAGGAATGCGCCACGATCCCGCTTGGCCAGTTCGTCATCAAGACGGCCTACCGCAAGAACCTGACCGGCATGCTGCCGGGCTCGGCGCCTTACCCCTGGGGGCTGAAGCGCGTGTGATCGGCGCGGAAGCGCCAGCATAACCCCGGGCGGCTGCAAATCGCCCGGGGTGATTGGGATTTTGGGTCTCGGAGCTGCGAGACCCAGTTCTCAGTGTTTAGCAGCCACGGCCGCCGACCAGGGCGAGATCACGTCGCTGCAGCCTTCCGCGCCGTCCTTGCCGACGCGGATTATGTTGGGACAGGCGAAGTTGATCGGCAGCACGCCGTGCTCCACCACCGCCAGCGGACCGGCTGCCTCCAGCGCCGCCAACGTCTCGTCGGGCAGGCGGCAATCGGCGCTGGTCGAGTCGGGGCCGGAGACGTCGATGCGCGGGGTATGGGCGGCCTCTTCGATCTCCATGCCGCAATCCAGCGTCCAGGCCAGCATCTGGTAGACGCTGGCGAGAATCCGCCGACCGCCCGAGGAGCCCGCCGCCAGGCGCGGCCAGCTGCCATCCTTCGGCGTCACGATGACCGGGCACATGTTGCAAAGCGGCCTGGCTCCGGGCGCGATCGCATTGGCGCTGCCGGGGCGCGGATCGAACCACATCATGCCGTTGTTCATCAGCGCGCCGGTGCCGGGCAGCACGACGCGACTTCCCATCGAGGAGAGCAGCGTCGTCGTCACCGAAACGAGATTGCCCTCGCCGTCGACGACGGTGAGATGCGTCGTGCAGGTGTCGCCGGGTTCGGTTGCGGCCTTCGCCGCGCCCAGCCCTTCGAGCCGGCTCGCATAGGCCTGGCGCATCACCCGCGACAGCGTCGCGAACCAGTTGGCATCGGGGCCTTCCGAGGAGGGGGCGCTGTCCGCCATGCCCTCGACCACGGCCGCGAGCGTCGGCGCGGCGGTCAGCCCGCCGGCGGTGTGCAGGAGATGCGTGCCGCGCCAGTCGATCACCGGGGCCTCGCGCAGGACCGCCTTGCAGTTGGCAAGGTCCTCCGCATCGACCACGCCGCCCAGCGCCTTGATGTCGGCGGCGAGCCGGGTTGCCAGTTCGCCATGGTAGAAATCATCCAGCCCTGCCTCGGCCAGACGCTCCAGCGTCGACGCAAGATTGCCGAGCCGGAAGAAGCCCGGCATGCCTTGATAGGGCGGCACCGGCGGCAGGCCGCCGGGCAGATAGATGCGGGCGCTCTCCTCATAGAGCCGCAGCACCGCGGCCGAGGATGAGACCTTGAGCGTGGTGTACCAGTCCTGCGCGAGGCCGCGCTTGGCGAGCGCGATCGCCGGCGCCAGCAGATCCGCGACCGGCAGCGCAGTGCCGAAAGCCTCCTTCAGCTTGGCGTAGCCCGCGACCGAGGAGGGGATGCAGAAGGAGAGTGGGCCGTGAATGTTCACGTCGCCCACCACCTCCGGCCAGGTGAAGAGGTCCTTCTTCATCTCGCCGGTCAGGGGGTAGTCGGCCGGGTCGGCGCGGCGCGGTGCGACGGGGCCGAAATCGACGACCTGCGCTCGTGTTTCGTTCGCCTTCAACACCAGCGCGAAGCCGATGCCGCCGAGCCCGCTGTTCCAGGGCTCCACCGCGGCGAGCGCGAAGCAGGCCGCGACCGCCGCATCGGCTGCATTGCCGCCGGCCTCCAGGATCGCGACGCCGGCCTCGGCCGCCTCGCGGTTCTGCGACACGACGATGCCGTGGCCGCCTTTCGCCGTCGGCTTGGTCAGGGTCCAGTTCTGGGTGCGGTAAGGTGGCGTGCGTGTCGATACAGGCGTGGACATCAGCGTCTCTCTGGTTGGGCGTTCCGGCATAGTGGCACGCCGGCAAAGCCAGCGTCGAATGCGTCCTGCGCAGATGGGCGGCATGTTTCGTGCTTGGCGGCAGGATCTTAGCGACGGGACCGTTTTTGCCAGTAAGTCATGCTGCAATTTGTCCTGACGAGCCCGCTTGATCCGCAGAAGGGGCTGCAGAGCCAGATCCAGGAGCGGCTCGTCGCTGCGATCCTGGCGGGCGGCCTGCCATTGCACGAGCCTTTGCCCGCCTCCCGTATCCTCGCCGGGAAGCTCAACGTCTCCCGCAACACGATCACGCTGGTCTATGAGCGGCTGGCCGAGGACGGTTACCTCAAGGCGGTCAATCGGCGCGGCTATTTCGTCAACGACCGTTATCTGCGCGAGCAGCTCAACGTGCCCGTCGACGAGCATGCGGGCAGGGCGCTGCTCCGCTCGGACGAGCCGGTGGATTTCGCCCGCCGCCTGCGCCGCCCGCTCGTTGAGCAGGCCAATATCGTCAAGCCGGCGAACTGGCGCGAGTTTCCCTACCCCTTCGTCTACGGCCAGCTCAGTCCCGACAAGATCTCGCTCAGCCGCTGGCGCGACTGTGTCAGGCTTGCAGGCACGGTTCGCCACAGCCATGACTGGATGGGCGACCTGATCGACAATGACGACCCGATCCTGATCGAGCAGATTACGCGCCGCATGCTGCCGCAGCGCGGCTTCCGGGCGGATCCAGGCAGCATCCTCGTCACGGTCGGGGCGCAGAACGCGCTCTTCCTCATCGCCATGCTGCTCTGCGGGACAGGCACGCGCGTCGCCATCGAGGAGCCGGGTTATGTCGATGCCCGCAACATGTTCCTGGCGCTGGGTGCCACGCTTGAGCCGCATCCGGTCGACGCCAACGGCATGCGCATCAGTGAGGCGCTGGCCGGCGCCGATCTCGTCTATGTCACGCCTGGCCATCAGTCGCCGACCAATGTGACGATGAGCGTGGAGCGCCGTCTGTCGCTGGTCGCGGCGGCCGAGCGGCACGATTTCCTGATCGTCGAGGACGACTACGAGCACGAGCTCAACTTCGTCGGAGCGCAGCGCGCCTCGCTGAAGAGCTTCGACCGGTCAGGCCGTGTACTGCATGTCGGCAGCCTGTCGAAACCGCTCTTCCCGGGCCTACGGCTTGGCTTCATCGTTGCCGCGCCGGCTTTAATCCGCGAGTTGCGGGCGCTGCGGCGCTTGATGTACCGCCACCCCTCTGCGCTCGACCAGCGCGCCATGGCGTTGTTCCTGGCCGAGGGCCATTACGACGCGCATATCCGCCGCCAGCGCAAGGAGCTCGCCGCCAGATGGGGGCTGATGCTGCGCGAGATCGACCGGCAATTGCCCGGCTGCGACGTTACCATGACGACAGGCGGCTCGGGCCTCTGGCTGACGCTGCCGCGCGGCGTCAGGGCGCAGGATCTCCAGCAGCGCGCTGCGCAGTTCGGCGTGCTGATCGAGGCCGGCGACGTGCATTATCTGAGCGAGAACCGGCCGGGAAACCGCATCCGCATGGGTTATGGCGCAATCGCCCAGGACAGGATTGCGCCGGGCATCGCGCAATTGGCGAAAGCGCTGGACGGGCTGATGAGGGATGTCGGGAGGCCGCTCTGAGGCCGCCGTGCCAAGCCGCTGTCCCTCAAGCCGCCATCAGCTCGCTGCGCCCCAGCACCTTGCGCAGGATGTCGGTCATCGCGCCGATCTCGTCTTCCGTCGTGACCAGCGCCGGCGCGAAGATCAGCGCGTCGCCGGTCGCCTTGATGTGCAGCCCCTCCTTGAAGAGCAGGCGCTGCACGAGCGAGCCCTTTTCGCCGGGCGCCTTGCCGGGCGTGAGCTGAATGCCCGAGATCATGCCATAGCCGCGCAGATCATGGACCTGGGCCAGGTTGCGCAAGCTGAAGACGGCGTCGAGGAAGGCATCGGACATTGCCTGGCCGCGCGCGAACAGGCCGTCATCGCGGTAGATGTTCAGCGAGGCGAGGGCTGCCGCGCAGGCCACCGGATGGGCGGAATAGGTGTAGCCATGCATCAGTTCGGGCCGGTCGGCCTTGATCGAGCCGATCACGGCCTGCTGGATCTCGGTCTTGACTGCGACCGCGCTCATCGGGATCGCGCCATTGGTCAGCGCCTTGGCCATGGTCAGCACGTCGGGCGTCACGCCGAACTCCTGCGAGGCGAAGGCCGCGCCGGTCCGGCCGAAGCCGGTGATGACCTCGTCGAAAACCAGCAGGATGCCATGTTTGTCGGCAATACTGCGCAGGCGCTGGAGATAGCCTTTCGGCGGCACGATGGTGCCGATCGAGCCGGCGATCGGCTCGACGAAGACGGCCGCGATCGTCTCTCCGCCATAGGTCTTGCAGAGCTCTTCGAGATCGTCGGCGAGCCAGGCGCCGTCATCGGGCTGGCCGCGGGTGAAGCGCTGCTCGTCGCTCCAGGTATGGCGCATATGCACGACGTCGCAGGTCACGCTGGAGAATTCGCGGCGGTTGCCGACCATGCCGGCAAGCGAGGTGCCGCCGAGATTGACGCCGTGATAGCCCCAGGCGCGCGAGACGAAGCGCGTGCGCTGGGCCTCGCCCTTGGCGCGGTGATAGGCAAGGCAGATCTTCATCGCGGTGTCGACGGCTTCCGAGCCCGAGGAGCCGAAGAAGACCCGGTCGAGGCCGTTCGGCAGGATGCCGGAGAGCCGCTCGGCCAGCTCGAAGGAGATCGGCGCGGCCCGCTGGAAATGCGGGGAATAGTCGAGCTCCAGCAATTGCGCGTGCACCGCCTCGGCGATTTCGCGCCGGCCATGGCCGGCGGCGCAGCAGAACAGCCCCGACGCGCCGTCGAGGATCTCGCGGCCCTCCGGCGTCCAGTAGCGCACGCCCGAGGCCTTGGCGAAGAGCTGCGGCTCGGCATGGAACAGCTTGTTGTTGGTGAAGGGGAGCCAGTGGTGGTCCATGTTGAGGGGCTGCTGGTCCATCGCGCTCTCCTGAATGCGTTCGCCTCTGGGTCGTGCTGCTTTAGTCGCGCGGGCCGGGCTGATCGTAGAGCCAGGCGTGACATTCGTTAGGTCCAGCGCCGAAGGCGCGAGGTCATCGCCTTGTCACGGGGGGCGTTCCTCCTGCAAAGCTGCGCAGGTTCTGAAAGGCGCATGAGGACGGCGATGGCCAAGACGATTCTGATTTCGGGTGCGACGGCGGGCTTCGGGGCGGCGACCGCGCGCCGCTTCGTTCAGGCCGGCTGGCAGGTCATCGGCACGGGCCGGCGCGCTGAACGGCTGGACGCGCTGAAAGCCGAACTCGGCGAGGCCTTCCACGGCGCCGCCTTCGACATCACCGACGAGGCGGCGATGCTGGTGGCGCTCGCGGCCCTGCCCGAAGGTTTCAAGGGCATCGACGTGCTGGTCAACAATGCCGGCCTCGCGCTCGGCACCAAGCCGGCTCCGCAATCCGCGCTCTCCGACTGGAAGACGATGATCGGAACCAATGTCACCGGTCTCGTGACGCTGACGCATCACCTGCTGCCGGTGCTGATCGAGCGCAAGGGCGCGATCGTCAACATCGCCTCGGTCGCGGCGAACTGGCCCTATTCCGGCGGCAACGTTTATGGCGCTACGAAAGCCTTCGTGCAGCAGCTCTCACTGGGGCTGCGCTCCGATCTGCACGGCAAGGGCGTGCGCGTGACCTCGATCGAGCCCGGTCTGTGCGAGAGCGAATTCACCCTGGTGCGCAATGGCGGGGACCAGAAGGCCTATGACGCGCTCTATGGCGGCGCCAATGCGCTGCAGCCGCACGACATCGCCGAGACGATCTTCTGGGTCGCGACGCAGCCCGCGCATGTCAACGTCAATAGCCTCGAGATCATGCCGGTGAGCCAATCCTTCGCCGGCTTCCAGGTTCATCGGGAGGCGTGATGGCGACCTTCGATCTCGCCATCGTCGGCGCCGGTATCGTCGGACTCGGCCATGCGCTCGCAGCCGCCAAGCGCGGCAAGCGGGTCGTCGTGATCGATCGCGATGCGCAGGCCAATGGCGCTTCGGTGCGCAATTTCGGCTTCGTCACGGTGACGGGGCAGGGCGCCGGCGATTGCTGGAGCCTTGCCCGGCGTGCCCGCGACGTCTGGGTCGAGATCGCGGCTGCCGCAGGCATCGACATCCTCCAGCGCGGGCTTGTCCTGGCTGCGCGCCTGCCGGAGTCGGAGGCCGTGATCGAGGCCTTCCTGGCGAGCGAGATGGGTGAGGGCTGCGAACGCCTCAGCGCCGGGCAGGCGCTTTCGCATGTGCCCTGCCTGAGGCCCGAGGCGGCGCGCTTTGCCTTGTACAGCCCCCATGAGGTGCGCGTGGAATCGCGCCAGGCGGTGCCACTGGTCGCGCGCTTCCTTGCCGAGCGTCATGGCGTTGAATTCCGCTGGAGCACGAGCGTCGTCGCGGTCGAGGCGCCGCGCCTGATCACTGCCGATGGCGGCGTCATCGAGGCCGAAGCCGTGATCATCTGCCCCGGCGACGAATTCACGGCGCTGTTCCCGGAGCGGATCGCGGCCTATGGCGTGACCCGCTGCAAGCTGCAGATGATGCGCGTCAGGCCTGCCACGCCGGTGGCCCTCGGGACCGCGGTGATGTCCGATCTCGGGCTCGGCCGCTATCTCGGCTATGCCGAATTGCCTGAGGCCGAGCCGTTGAAACGGCGCTTGGACGCCGAGTTAGCGGCCCATCGCGAAAACGGCATCCATCTGATCGTGACCCAGTCGGCCGATGGCTCGCTGGTCGTCGGCGACAGCCATCATTATGCCGCGACGCCCGACCCGTTCGGGTCCGAAGGGGTCGACCAGCTTATCCTCGACGAATTCGATGCGGTGCTCGATCTGCCAGGCCGAACCGTGACCGAGCGCTGGATCGGCACCTATGCTTCGGCTTCCGGCCGCTGGCGCTTCACCGACAAGCCATCGGACGCGGTCCGCATCGTCGTCGTTACCAGCGGCTGCGGCGCCTCGACGGCCTTCGGGATCGGCGAGGAAACCATCGACGAACTTTACGGACGGCAAGGGTGATCTCGGCATGAGCAAATTCAAGGCGGTGGTGTTCGATTGGGCCGGCACCATGATCGACTTCGGTTCCTTTGCGCCGATGGGGGCGTTCGTCGACACCTTCGCCAAATTCGGCGTCGCGGTGACGATCCCCGATGCTCGCAAGCCGATGGGCCTGCCCAAGCGCGCGCATATCGCCGCGATGCTGGCGGAGCCGCATATCGCCGAAGGCTGGCGGGTCGCGCAGGGTGCGCTACCTGATGAGGCCGCGATCGACGCCGTCTACAAGCTCTTCGTTCCCCTCAATGAGGAGGTGGTGAGCAATTACTGCACGCTGGTGCCCGGAGCGCTCGAAACCGCCAATCATATCCGCGCCAAGGGCATGAAGATCGGCTCGACCACGGGCTATACCCGCTCGATCATGCAGCGCGTGCTGCCACTGGCCGCCGCGCAGGGCTATGCGCCCGACAATCTCGTCTGCGCCGACGACCTGCCGCTGGGTCGGCCGACCGCGATCGGCATGTATAAATGCTTCCTCGATCTGATGGTCCATCCCGCTTCCGCTGTGATCAAGGTCGACGATACCGAGCCCGGTATCGCCGAGGGTGTCGAGGCCGGCTGCATCACGGTCGGTTTGACCCTGTCGGGCAATGAGGCTGGCCTGACGCCGGACGAACTCGCCGCGCTCTCGCCTGCGCAGCGTCAAGCGCTGCATGAACGTGTTGCCGCCAAGCTGATCGCAGCCGGAGCGGATTATGTCATCGGCACCGTCGCCGAATTGCCGGCCCTGATCGACCGGCTGGAGGACGACCGCTGAGTGATGGCGACGGCATGAAGCCCAACCTCCTCCTGATCACCGCCGACCAATGGCGCGGCGACTGTCTCTCGGCCGTTGGCCACCCTTGCGTGCGGACGCCGAATATCGACGCGCTGGCAGCCGAGGGCGTGCTGTTCGCGCGGCACTATGCCGGGGCCGCGCCCTGCTCGCCGGCACGGGCGGCGCTCTATACCGGTCTTTACCAGATGAACCATCGCGTCTGCCGCAATGGTTCGCCCTTGGACGATCGCTTCGACAACCTCGCCCGGCTGGGGCGGAGGGCGGGCTATGACCCGACGCTGTTTGGTTACACCGACGTTTCGCTCGATCCCCGGACGCTGCCGCCGGGCGATCCGCATCTGACGACCTATGAGGGCGTGCTGCCGGGTTTTTCCGTGCGTGAATTGCTGCCCGAGCATGAAAAGCCCTGGCTGTCCTGGCTCCGCTCGCGTGGGCACGAGAAGGCGACCGACCGGAACGTGCATGCGCCGGCGGGGCAGGGAGGCGCGGTCGGCACAGCGCCTCCGGCCTATGGCCGGGACGAAACCCAGACTGCCTATCTGACCGATGCCTTCCTGCGCTGGCGCTCTGAGCAGGATGCGCCCTGGTTCGCGCATCTCTCCTTCCTGAGGCCGCATCCGCCCTTCGTCGTGCCGGCGCCCTACAATACGATGTTCACGGCGCGGGACGGGCCAGATTTCGTCCGCGCGCCCGACCGCGCAGCCGAGGCGGCGCTCCACCCTTATCTTGCCTTCCAGATCGCCCAGAACACGCAATCCGGCTTCGTTCGGGGTGCGAGCGGGCGCGTCGAGGACTGGAGCGCCGGGGAACTCGCCACGCTGCGCGCCGTCTATTTCGGCATGATCGCCGAGGTTGACGCCCAGCTCGGCCGGATCTTCACCGCGCTTCGCGGCAATGGCGAATGGCAGAACACCATCATCATCTTCTGCTCCGACCATGGTGAGATGGCCGGCGACCACTGGCTGCTCGGCAAGGGCGGCTTCTTTGAAGGCAGCTACCATATCCCGCTGGTGATCCGCGATCCCGCCCAAGCTGCGCATGCCGGCCGCAGGATCGAGCAGTTCACCTCGGCCGCCGACATCATGCCGACATTGGCCGAGCGGCTCGATCAAGCGCCCTTGAACCATCAGGACGGGCGCTCGCTGCTGCCGTTCCTGGCGGGGCGGGCGCCTGCTTCCTGGCGCGAGGCGGCCTTCTGGGAGTTCGATTTCCGCGACATCGAGAATGGTGTGGCGGAGCGCCATTTCGGCCTCGGCTCCAATGCCTGCAACCTCTCTGTTATTCGCGACGAGGCCTATAAATACGTCCATTTCGCCGGCTTGCCGGCGCTGCTCTTCGACCTGACGAACGACCCGGCCGAAACGCGCGATCTTGCATCCGATCCGGCCCATCTCGCGGTCAGGCTGCATTATGCGGAGAGGCTGCTCGCGCTGAGGGCGCGGCATCTCGACCAGACGCTGGCCTATACGCATCTCTCCAGTCGCGGTCCGGTCTCCAAGTCTTTCGACGCCTGAAGTTCCGGCGCAGTGTCGCCGGCCTGTCGCAATCGCGCGGCATGCCCATGGTCGGAGAAGCTGGACCCATAGAATTCGACCTGTGGCTCTAATCTTGCTTGCCTCTCCCCCATAACAATTCAGGGGTGCGCCGGTTTGGAGCCGGCTTCCGATCAGAAGCAGACGCAGCGCAACGCAATCACAGGGGATCACGATGTCCAAGAAGCCTGGAACCGCCTTCGCCCGCCGTGACGTCCTCAAACTCGCCGCCATGGCAGGCGTCGCCATGCCGGCGCTGATCAGTCGCGGCGCTCTCGCCTCCTCGGGCGAGATCAACATCATGATGTGGTCGGACTATCTGCCCGAGAGCTTCGTCAAGGGCTTCACCGAGAAGACCGGCATCAAGGTCAATTTCACCGGCATCGGCTCGAATGACGACATCCTCAACAAGATGAAGGCGTCGAACGGGCAGGGCTTCGACATCGTCACCCCGACCGTCAATCGCAGCCCGCTCTGGAAGGATCTCGGCCTGTTGATGCCCTTCGACATGAAGAAGGTCGCGATCGATAAGGTGAACCCGGCCATGGCGCTGGGCGAGACGCATTGGAACTTCGCCGGAAAGGGCAGCCATTGGCTGCCGCATATCTGGGGCACCGAGGGCGTCTCCTGGCGCACCGACAAGTTCACGCCCGCCGGCACTGCGCCGAGCTATTACGACGTCTGGGACGACGCCAATGCCGGCAAGACGATGGGGCGCGGCCATTCGATGATCCTCGGCCTGGGTCTGGGCATGGAGCGTCGCGGAGAACTGGCGCCAGGCTCGGTCTGGGAGGCGTACAAGACACCCGAGAAGATGACGGAGGTCTGGACCAAGCTGACCGAGGTCGCGATCAAGAAGAAGAAGAACATCAAGCTGGTCTGGAACGATGCCGACGCGCAGAAGAACGGCCTGCTCAATGAGGGCGTCATCGTCGGCCAGACCTGGGACGGGCCGCCGATCGCGCTCAAGACCGCCGGCGAGCCGGTGATGTATCGCGCGCCGGTCGAGGGTGCGATGGCCTGGGTCGACGGGCTCTCCCTGCCGATCGGCGCCAAGAACATCGATCAGATCTACGCCTTCATCGACGCCTGCTACGACGCCAAGCTCGCTGGCGAGGCGATCAAGACCCACGGTTACAACTCGCCGGTCGTCGGCGCCGACAAGTTCGGCGGCGAGGTCTACGCCAAGAACTTTGCCGACGCTTATCCCGGCGACTCGCTGGCCAAGCTGAACCCCTGGCCGGCCGAGGCGCCCTGGTATGCCTCCAAGCGTTCGGAATTCACCAACAAGTTCATGAGCGCCTGAGGACTCTCACGCTGGCACTTCCTTTGCCATCACCGCGCCGTCATCCCAGCCGGAGCGAAGCGGAGAGCCGGGATCCATTCCGGAACAGTTCAGGAATGGATCCCGGATCGGCGCGGCTTCGCCGCTTGTCCGGGATGACGGCGCGGTGAAACACCGATGATTTCGCCAGGCGAATAGGCCGCTCCGTCCGAAGCCTCCTCCGATCCAGGACCAGCATGAACACCAGGGACGTCGTCCTCGAGCACGTATCGATCCGCTTCGGAAACTACAGGGCCGTCGAGAACGCTCATCTCTCGATCAAGGGCGGCGAATTCTTCTCGTTCCTCGGGCCGTCGGGCTGCGGCAAGACCACCTTGCTGCGCTGCATCTCGGGCTTCGTCCAGCCGAGCGAGGGCCGCGTGCTGATCGGCGGCAAGGATATGAGGAATGTCGGCCCCAATAAGCGGCCGACCGCGCTGATCTTCCAGAATCTCGCGCTCTTTCCGCTGCTCTCGGTCGCGGAGAACATCGCCTTTCCGCTCGAGGTGCGTGGCGTCGGGCGTAAGGAGCGCCGCAAGCGCGCCGATGAACTGCTCGAGATGATCGCGCTGCCCGGTACCGGCGACAAGAAGGTGCATGAGCTCTCGGGCGGACAGCGCCAGCGTGTCGCAATCGCCCGCGCACTCGCTGCCGAGCCCGACATCCTGCTGCTCGATGAGCCGCTCTCGGCGCTCGACCTCAAGCTGCGCCAGCATATGCGCACCGAATTGCGCGCCATCCAGCAGCGCGTCGGCCTGACCTTCATCTACATCACCCATGATCAGGGCGAGGCCCTGACCATGTCGGACCAGGTCGCGGTGATGAATGCCGGCGTGGTCGAGCAGGTCGGCGATCCGCAGACGATCTACAACCGGCCCAAAACCCCCTTCGTCGCCTCATTCGTCGGCGAGACCAATGCGATTCCCGGCGCCGTCATCAGCCAGCAAGGCGCATTGGTGACGCTCGACACCGCGCTCGGCCCGCTCACCGGGCAGTCGGCGGGCGGACGCGACTATCAGGCCGGCGAGCGTTGCACCTTGTTCGTCAGGCCCGAGCAGCTCGCCCTTGCCGATGCGGCTCCTGCGACGAATGCGATCGCCGCCAGGCGCGTCAACGAGGAGTTCGAGGGCTCGATCCGCACGCTCTACCTCAGCGCCAACGGGCTCGATCTCAGGCTTTACCGCATGAATGCCGATACCTCCGGGCCGGTGCTCGCAGCTGACGGCGTGGCCAGCGTCTGGTTTCGCCCCGAGCATGCGACCGTTCTTCCCGCCGATCCGTCGCGGAGCGGTTGAGGCCATGGCAGCGCTTCGTCAACTCTGGAGCACCATTGCCGATCGACACGGCCTGGGCGTCGCGGTCTTCATCGGCGGGGCGGTGCTGTTCTGGGTTCTGGTCCTGATCGTGCTGCCGCAACTGGCGATGTTCGACGTCTCGCTGCGCCACAACCTGCCGCGCCCCGAGATCGGCGGCCCGGCCGATGTCTACACCTTGAAGAACTACAGCTATTTCCTGTTCGGCAATGGCACGCTGAACACGCTCGACATCGGCGTGCTGGTCAAAACCTTGATCGCCGCCGTCATCGTCACCCTGCTCGACATCGTCATCTGCTACCCGATCGCCTTCATCCTCGCCCATTCCGCCACCGGCGTCGCGGCGCGGATGATGGTCATCGGCCTGATCGTGCCCTTCTGGATCAACGATATCCTGCGTGCCTTCGCTTTCCGCATCCTGTTCGGCGCGACAGGCGTCATCAACGGCATCGGCCAGGCGCTGGGCCTGTGGTCGAGCCCGATCGACTTCATCCGCGCCGATGTCGCGCTCTATGCCGGGCTTGCCTACACCTACACCCTGCTGATGGTGTTCTCGATCTACAATGCGGTCGAGACGCTCGATCGCAACCAGATCGAGGCGGCGCGCGACATGGGCGCGAGCTGGTGGCGGGTGCATTGGCGCGTGGTGCTGCCGGTCGCCAAGCCCGGCATCGCGTCGGGCGCGACCATGGTCTTCATGCTGACGGCAGGGGCGCTGGCGGCTCCGCAGATCCTCGGCGGCCCGTCGAACCTCTGGTTCACCCAGATCATCTATCAATGGTTCAACGATGCCGGCGACTGGCAGCGCGGTTCCGCCTACGCCACCATCCTGCTCGTTATTTGCCTCGCCTTCGTCTTCCTGATGATGCGCGTCTTCAAGGTCTCGATCGGAGCGATCGGGCGATGACGCGGGGTTCAGGCGGCGGCCTCTTCGCGTTCAGCTACGCGCTGTTGTTCTTCCTCTTCCTGTTCGGCCCGCTGATCATCATGGTGATCACGGCCTTCAACTCCTCGGCCTTCCCCCGGGTGGTGCCGTGGGAGTGCTTCACCACCGACTGGTTCGGCGTGCTGGTGCGCAATGAGCGATTGATGACCGGGCTGTGGACCAGCCTCGCGATCGGCCTCGCTGTGGTCGCGATCGCAGTGCCGTTCGGGCTGGCGGGCGCGCTTGCACTCGCCGATATCGGCCCGCGCCTGCGGGCCGGGCTCTACGCCGTGCTGATCACGCCGATCCTGATCCCCGGCGTCGTGCTCGGCATCTCGACCATCGTCTTCTGGAGTTTCGTCGGGCGTGGGGTGGGAGCCAGCTACGATACGGTCTTCTACAACGGCTTCTTCCTGACGCTGCTCGGGCAGGTCGCCTTCATCGCCTCCTATGCCATGCTGGTCCTCAACGCCCGGCTTCAGCGCTTCGATCCGACGCTGACGGAAGCCGCGCTCGATCTTGGCGCGACGCCGGGCCAGGCCTTCCGTAGGATCCTGCTGCCCTTCATGAAGCCGGCGCTCGGCTCGGCCGCCTTCATCACCTTCCTGGCCTCGTTCGAGAACTACAACACCACCGTCTTCACCATCCTGTCCGGCAACACCTTCACAACGGCGCTGGCCTCGAAGGTCAGGCTCGGCACCGACCCTTCGCTCTCGGCACTTGCCGTCATCATCATCGCGGTGACGCTGATCGGCGCGATGGTCAGCGAGGCCCATACCCGCCGCCAGGAGCTTCTGCGCAGCGGCAAGGCCGGCCAATCCCGGCTCTACGCCAACCCGCTCTCGCGCCTGCTGACGCATCCGGGCGCGGTCCTCGTTTTGCTCCTCGGCGTGACGGGCTTCATCACCTGGTCGGCAAGCCGCGTCGATGCCAATCTCTGCCGCGCCGCGATCCTGCAGGAGAAGCAGCAAGTACAGGAAAGGCTGATGCAGGAGCAGCGCAACCGCATCCAGCAGCAGGCCCCGGCGCAGGCGCCCGCCCAGGCGCCATCGAACAACCCGTCGCCCTTCGGTGGTGCGTTCAATCCGAATTCGCTGGCGCCGCCGGCCCAGCCTGCGCCACCGACCGCGCCGCCGCCGTCTAACAATCCCTCGCCTTTCGGCGGGGCCTTCAACCCCAATTCACTTGCGCCCAAGCAATGACCGACCCAAGCGATGACGGGGAGTAGAAGCGCTTGGAGCTTATCGGTTTTCCCGGGAAAGGCGCTCGGGTCTAAGGCTTGTTCAAGCTCGCCGCCGGGCGCGAAAAGCTTTGCCTGCCGTTCTTGAAACCCAGCACCGGCTCGGCGATCTCGGCGAGCGCGTCGGTGACTGTTCCCGAATCCAGTACGATCAGATCGGCCGGGTTACCGACCGCGATGCCGTAATCATCGAGCCGCATCAATCGCGCCGGCAGCGTGGTGACGAGATCGATGCAAGCGCTGAACCCGTCCGGCCCGACCTGGGCGGTATTGGCGTAGAGGTTTGCCATTCGCAGCAGCGAACAGTCGCCGAAGGGCGTGAACGGGTTCAGCACATTGTTGGTGGCGATCGAGCAGGTGACGCCATGGGCGAGCAGGCGATGCGCCGGGGTCAGCCCGCGCGGCACGTTATGTGTCGCGTCCCGGCCCATCAGATAGAGGTCGGTCGCCGGCAGAACGGTCACCGCGATGCCGGCCTCGGCCAGGCGTTCGGCCGTCCTTGCGAAGGCATCGGGCGGCAGCGTCGAGAGTTTCGTGACATGGCCGATGGCGACGCGGTTCCGGTAGCCGCGCCGCAGCGCCTGGCGACAGACCTCGTCGAGATGCATCCAGGACGGGTCGAGATCGAAATCGAGGTGGAAATCGAGATCGAGGTCGAAACGTTCGGCCAGGCAGAACAGCCGCTCGATCTGCAGATGCGGGTCGCTGTCGGTATAGGGGCAGCCGCCCAGCACATCCGCGCCGCCGCGCAGGGCCACGACCAATAGCTCCTCCGTGCCGGGATCATTGATCAGCCCTTCCTGGGGGAAGACGCAGATGGAGAGGTCGAGCCCCCAGGCATAATCGCGCTTCAGCGTCTTGATTGCCTCGAAGCTGCGCAGGCCCGCGCGTGGATCGACCTCGAGATGAGTGCGCATTCGCGTCGTGCCCTTAGTGATCGCCTTTTCCAGCACCTGTGCGCCGCGCGCATGGACGTCCTCGACGGTGAAATCGCGCTTCATCGCGGAGACCGCGCTGATCGCCTCCTTCAGGCCGCCACGAATATGTCCGCAGCGGCCGAGCAGGCAGGCTTTGTCGAGATGGACATGGCTGTCGACGAAGCCCGGCAGCACCGCGCGACCGTCGATGACGATCTCGGGAGCATCCGCGACGATCCGCGGCGCGATGGCGGCGATGCGGCCTGAGCTGACGCCGATATCGACGAGGCCATCATGGCCGCCGAGATGGGCCTGGCGGAAGATCAGATCGAAGGCGCTGTTAGTGGGCATCGGTATCGGCCTATCGGGAAAGACGGTCACGCGATCGGCCGGTCCGGCCATCATGCCGGTAAACAGCATGATGGCTCCGATTGCAGTTTATGTGCCGCAGCGCGCCGGGGGACCTGCGGGGGCCTGCGCCGAGGCAAAGCCGAAAGCACGGCCGGCGAAAAACATGACCGGGACAAGCGCCTTCCATCGCGGTCCCTGATTCAAGCGACTCGCCTTCGCGTGGAGCACGTTCTATATAAGAACAAAGAGAGAACAATTGCTCCAATGAACCCGAAACCCGCCCCTCTCGCCTTGGCCGATCTGCGGCGCAGCCTTGCCGAAGCGGCGCTGCGCACCGCGCCGGCTGCGGTCGGGAGGGTGAGCTTCGGTGCGCCTGCTCTTGATGAGCCGCTGGGCGGAGGCATCGCGCGCGCGGCGCTGCATGAGGTTTACGCACCGGGAACGGCGGATCTCGCTGCGGCGACGGGTTTCGCCGTGGGGCTGACGATCCGGGCGGCGCAGATGCGCCAGGTCCTCTGGGTCAGGCAGGATGTTCTCGATGCCGAGACCGGGCGTTTGCACCCGCCGGGGCTGGCCGAGCTTGGCCTCGACCCTGCGCGCATCCTTCTGGTGCGGGCGCGCGATGCGCAGGATGTGCTGCGGGCCGGCGCGGAGGCCGCGCGCTGTTCGGCGCTGGGGGCGGTGCTGATCGAGCCCTGGGGCGAGCCGCGCCTGTTCGATCTGACTGCGAGCCGGCGATTGGCGCTGGCGGCGGAGGCGTCCGGCGTCACGACGGTGCTGCTGCGTGCGAGCGCCCGGCAGGATGCCAGCGCCGCCCGGACCCGTTGGCTGGTGCGTGCTTTGCCGTCGCGGGCCCTGGAGGCCAATGCGCCGGGCGATCCGGCATTCAGTCTCAGGCTGCTGCGCGATCGCGGCGGCCTGGGCGAGCGTGAGTGGCGTGTGGAGTGGGACCGTGACCGACAATCCTTTCATGAGAGATCTGCCTTCCAAGAGAGACCCGCCTTCCAGGCAAACCCTGCCTTCCATGAGAGAGCCGGCAACCAGGGGAGAGCACAGGATGCCGCGCCGCTATCTCGCCCTCTGGTTTCCTTTCCTGCCGACGGACCGGCTGCGGAGGGAGCGCGGGGTCCCGGCTTCCGGCGGGCGGGGTGAGCCGCCGCTGGTGGTGGTCGAGACGGTGCGTAACGCGCTCCGGCTGGTCGATTGCGACCAGAATGCCGTCAGGCTCGGGCTCACGCGTGGGCTGACGCTCGCCGATGCGCGCGCCCGGATTCCGGATCTCGTGGTGGTCGAGGCCGAGCCGCAGGCCGATCAGCGCCTGATCGAGCGGCTGGCCGCCTTCTGCGACCGTTTCACCCCGCTGGTCGCGCTCGACCCGCCTCATGGCCTGTTGCTCGACATCACCGGCTGCGCCCATCTCTTCGGCGGCGAGGCGGCGCTTCGGGCCATGATCGCCGAGCGGTTGCGGGCAGGCGGGCTCAATCAGCGCAGCGCGATCGCCGGGACACCGGAGGCGGCGCATGCGCTCTCCCGCTTCGGCGCGGGCGGTATCGTGCCGCCGGGCGAGGACGAGGCTATGATCCGCCCCTTGCCGGTCGCGGCATTGGAGATCGGCGCCGAGACCGTCATCGCCTTGTCCCGGGCCGGGCTGAAATCGGTGGGTGACTTGGCTGAGCGGCCCTCCATGGCCCTGTCCGCCCGCTTCGGTGAGGATCTGGCGATCCGGCTCAGGCGTACGCTGGGCCGGGAGGATGTCCGGATCACGCCGCTGCGCCCGGCGCCCGCTTGCATGGTCGAGCGGCATTTCGCCGAGCCTCTGCTGGACATGCAGGGGCTGGAGGCGGTGGTGACGCGCTTGATCGCGGAGGCTGCCCGCCTGTTGGAACAGCGTGGCGAGGGCGGGCGCGCCTTCGAGATCAGCCTCTTCCGCACGGATGGCGCGGTTAGGCGGTTGGGTATCGAGACCGGCCGTCCCTCGCGCGACGCCGATGCCATCCTCAGGCTCTACCGCGAACGCATCGACACGCTGGCGGACCCGCTTGACCCGGGCTTCGGCTTCGACGCGGTCCGCCTCGCCATCCCGGTCTGCGAGCCGCTGAACACGCATCAGCCCAGCCTGGACGGGCGCGCCGTCGAGGACGAGGCGGTGGCCGAGCTCCTCGACCGCCTGGTCACTCGTTTCGGCCGCGACCGTGTGTTGCGTTTTGCCGCGCGGGACACGCATGACCCGCGCCGCGAGGCGAGGGCGGTTCCGGTCGCCGCGCCCGCGTCAGCGATCGCATGGCCCGCGCCCGAGCCTGATGAACCGCCGACGCGCCCGCTCCAGCTCTTCGAGCCGCCTCAGCCGATCGAGACCTTGGCCGAGGTGCCGGACGGGCCGCCCTTGCGTTTCCGCTGGCGGCGCGTGCTGCACGAGATCGCCCGCGCCGAGGGGCCCGAGCGCATCGCGCCGGAATGGTGGCGCGATGGGCCAGCCGAGCCGGCGCGCGACTATTACCGTGTCGAGGACGCGCAAGGGCGCCGCTTCTGGCTCTTCCGCGCCGGGCTCTATGAGCGCGAAAACGAGATGCCGCGCTGGTTCTTGCACGGACTTTTCGCATGAATCAGTCTCTGAGCGCTTACTCCGAACTCGTTGTTGCAACGAATTTTTCCTTCCTGCGCGGCGCCTCGCCCGGTCCCAATCTGGTGCTGAGCGCCCTGCTGCTTGGCCATGCCGGCATCGGCATCGCCGACCGCAATACGGTCGCAGGCGTGGTGCGCGCCTTCAGCGCCCTTGCCTATCTGCGCGAGCATGGTTTGCCAGAGCCCGAGAAGATCCGCGAAGGCGGCAGTCCGGGCGAATTTATCTGGGTCGAGAACCCGACCTTCGCCGATCTGCCCTTCACCGGAGAGCAGCTCCAGAGCATGGCCCGGGCCTTCAAGCTCGCGGTCGGCAGCCGGCTCGTCTTCACTGATGGCACGCCCGACATCGTCGTCTACCCCGCCAATCGCGCCGGCTGGGGAAGGCTCTGCCGCCTGCTCAGCCAGGGCAATCTGAAGGCGCGAAAGGGCAATTGCATCCTGCATCTCGACGATCTGCTCTCGGATGCGCGCGACCTGCTGCTCGTCGTCATGCCGGGCAAGCGCCATGATGATCTGCCCGCGCTCCTCGCTCGGCTGGACGAGGCCGCGCCCGGCGCGGTCTGGCTGGCGGCCAGCATGCATCGCAAGGGCGACGATCGCCGCCGCCTCGCCCGGTTGAAGTCGATTGCGGCTGCGACCCGCACGCCGCTGCTGGCCACCAATGACGTGCTCTACGATGCCCCCGAGCAGCGCGACCTGCAGGATCTGCTGACCTGCATCCGCGAGGGCGTCGCCATCGACCAGGCGGGCCGCATGCTCGAGGCCAATGCCGAGCGCCACCTCAAGGCCGGGCAGGAGATGGCGCGGCTTTTCCGCGACGCGCCCGATGCTATCGCGGAGACCGGCCATCTGCTTGGGCGCATCGAGTTCGACCTGGGCGAACTCACCTATGAATATCCCGACGAGCCGGTGCCGCCGGGCTGGACTGCGCAGGGCTGGCTTACGGAGCTGGTCCGCAAGCGCTCGCAGATGCGCTATCCCGATGGCGTGCCCGAAAAAGTGCAGGCGCTGCTCGACCAGGAACTCGTCTTGATCGGGAAGCTCGAATACGCCCGCTATTTCCTCACCATCCGCCAGATCGTCGAATTCGCCGACAGTGAGGGCATCCTCTGCCAGGGCCGGGGCTCGGCCGCCAATTCCGCCGTCTGCTATGTGCTCGGCATCACGGCGGTCGATCCGGCCGAGAACGACGTGCTCTTCGCCCGTTTCATCTCCGAGGAACGGCGCGAGCCGCCCGATATCGACGTCGATTTCGAGCATGAGCGGCGCGAAGAGGTGATCCAGTGGATCTATGAGAAATACGGCCGCCACCGAGCCGGCATCGCCGCGACCGTGATCCATTACCGGCCGCGCAGCGCCATCCGCGATGTCGGCAAGGCGCTGGGCCTGACCGAGGATGTCACCGCCCGGCTCGCCGACACGCAATGGGGCAGCTGGGGCACCGAGATCGGCGCCAATCATGTCCGCCAGGCTGGGCTCGATCCGACGAACCCGACGATCCTGCGCGCAGTCGGCTTTGCGCTCAGACTGCTCGGCTTCCCGCGCCATCTCTCGCAGCATGTCGG
Source organism: Allobosea sp. OK403 (assembly GCF_900113835.1). GTDB lineage: Bacteria > Pseudomonadota > Alphaproteobacteria > Rhizobiales > Beijerinckiaceae > Allobosea. The sequence continues at coordinate 458,611 of NZ_FOQV01000001.1, forward strand.
CGGCTTCGTATTGGCGCGCGGCCGCCTCGACGAGATGGTGCCGATCGGCAATGCCGCGATGGACGACCGCACCTTCATCGAATGGGACAAGGACGACATCGACGCGCTGCGCCTGATGAAGGTCGATGTGCTGGCGCTCGGCATGCTGACCTGCATTCGCAAAGCCTTCGACCTGCTGCGCGAGCATGAGGGCAAGGATTTGGGGCTGGCCGATGTCCCCAAGGATGACGAAGCGACCTACGACATGCTCTGCGAGGGGAAATCGCTCGGCGTCTTCCAGGTTGAGAGCCGGGCGCAGATGAATATGCTGCCGCGTCTGAAGCCGCGGGTCTTCTACGATCTCGTCATCCAGGTCGCGATCGTCAGGCCCGGCCCGATCCAGGGCAACATGGTCCACCCCTATCTCAAGCGGCGCGCGGGGCTGGAAGAGGTGGTCTATCCTTCACCGTCGCCCGAGCATGGCCCGCCCGACGAACTCGTCGAAGTGCTCGATAAGACCTGCGGCGTGCCGCTCTTTCAGGAGCAGGCGATGAAGCTCGCCATGGTGGCGGCGAAATTCAGCGATCCTGAAGCCAATCGCCTGCGCCGCGCCATGGCGACCTTCCGCAATCTCGGCACGATCGGCCAGTTCGAGGAGATGATGGTCGGGCGCATGGTCGGGCGCGGCTATGAGCGTGATTTCGCCCAGCGCTGCTTCGACCAGATCAAGGGCTTCGGCAGTTACGGCTTTCCCGAGAGCCACGCTGCCTCCTTCGCCAAGCTGGTCTACATTTCCTCCTGGCTGAAATGCCACCATCCGGCGATCTTCGCCTGCGCATTGCTGAATTCGCAGCCGATGGGGTTTTACGCGCCGGCGCAGATCGTCCGCGAGGCGCAGGAGAATGGCGGCGTGGAGGCGCGCGCCATCGACGTGAATTTCAGTGGCTGGGACAATGCGGTGGAGCGGCAATCGGTAATAGGCAGTCGGCAGTCGAAAGAAACGAAATCGATGTCGTTCCCGACTGCCGACTGCCTATTACCGACTGCCCCTCACACCTTCGCGCTCCGCCTCGGCCTGCGCCAGATCGACGGCTTCCAGGAGGAATGGGGACTGCGCATCGCCAAGGCACGCGGCGAAGGCTATGCCGACGTCGAAAACCTCGCCCGCCGCGCCAGATTGCCGGCCCGCGCCATGCGCTTGCTCGCCGATGCCGATGCCTTCCGCTCGCTCGGGCTCGACCGGCGCGAGGCGCTCTGGGCCGTGCGCCGCCTGCCCGATGACGAGGCGCTTCCTCTGTTTGCGGCGGCGCAGGCGCATGAGCTGGGCGAAGAACCCGCCATGGCGCTACCCGTCATGCCGTTGCCCGAGCACATCGTCGCCGACTACCAGACGGCGCGTCTCTCGCTGAAGGGCCATCCGATGGGCATGCTGCGGCCGCTCTTCAGGCGGGAGGGGGTGTTGAGCTGTGCGCAGACCGAGGCGAAGCCGGACGCCGCCTGGGCGCGCACCGCCGGCGTCGTGCTGGTGCGCCAGCGCCCGGGCAATGGCAACGCGGTCTTCATCACGCTGGAGGATGAGACCGGCATCACCAATGTCGTGCTCTGGGCGAGGTTGTTCGAACGCTTTCGCCGCGAGGTCATGGGCGCGCGGCTGCTGCTGGTCGAGGGCCGGGTGCAGAAGAGCCCGGAAGGCGTGACGCATCTGATGGCGCAGCGCGTGATCGACCGTAGTGCCGACCTTCTGAAGCTCTCGGATACGCATCGCGCTGAGCGCGCCTCGATGCTGACCGACGAACTCCTGCCTCCGCAGATCCCACGCGGCCGCCATCCGCGCAATGTCCGTATCCTGCCGAAATCGCGGGATTTCCATTAAGTCCGAAATTTGCCTATTTTAAAGGCAATTACGCCTGCATACTTTTTAGGCAAATCTTTGCATGGCTGTTGCGTCGGCAAAGATCGGGGCGGCGCATGGCGTTGCTCCGCTACGCCTTACTGGCACAGCCTTTGCTCAGGCTCCTTCGAAATCATCCATTTCGGAGTTAGCCGATGATCCGTTCCGCTCTCGCCTTGTCTTTTGCCGCAGGGCTCCTGCTCGCGGCGCAATCGGCTTCCGCCCAGGGCACGCTGCGGATCGGCATGACGGCCTCCGACATCCCGCTGACCACCGGCCAGACCGACCAGGGCGGCGAAGGCATGCGCTTCATGGGCTATACGGTCTATGACGGGCTGATCAACTGGGACCTCAGCAAGGCCGACAAGGCCTCCGACCTGGTGCCCGGCCTCGCCACGAGCTGGACCGTCGATGCCGCCGACAAGACGAAATGGACCTTTGTGCTGCGCGAGGGCGTGAAGTTCCATGACGGCTCGGAATTCACTGCGGACGCCGTCATCTGGAACCTCGACAAGCTCCTGAAGAATGATGCCCCGCAATTCGACCAGCGCCAGGCCGCACAGGGCCGCTCGCGCATCCCGGCTGTCGGGACTTACAAGGCGATCGACAAATACAAGGTCGAGATCGTCACCAAGACGCCGGACGCGACGCTGCCCTATCAGATCGCCTGGATCATGATGTCCTCGCCGGCGCAGTGGGAGAAGCTCGGCAAGAGCTGGGACGCTTTCGCCAAGACGCCTTCGGGCACCGGCCCCTGGCAGCTCACCGCCTTCCAGCCGCGCGAGCGCGCCGAGCTCTCGCCGTTCCCCGGCTATTGGGACAAGGCGCGCGTGCCCAAGCTCGACAAGCTCGTGCTGCTGCCGCTGCCGGAGCCCAATGCCCGCGCCGCCGCCTTGAGGGCAGGGCAGGTCGACTGGATCGAGGCGCCGTCGCCCGATCTCGTGCCCTCGCTCAAGAGCGCCGGTTTCCAGATCGTCACCAATGCCTATCCGCATAACTGGACCTGGCATCTCTCCCGTGCCGAAGGTTCGCCCTGGAACGACATCCGCATCCGCAAGGCGGCCAATCTGGCGGTCGACCGCGAGGGGCTGAAGGAATTGCTCGGCGGCATGATGATCCCGGCCGAGGGCTTCTATCCGCCCGGCCATCAATGGTTCGGCAATCCCACCTTCAAGCTGAAATACGATCCCGAGGCCGCCAAGAAGCTGCTCGCCGAGGCCGGCTATTCGCCTGCCAAGCCGGTGCAGACCAAGATCCTGATCGCGCCCTCCGGCTCCGGCCAGATGCAGCCTCTGCCGATGAACGAGTTCGTCCAGCAGAACCTCGCCGAGGTCGGAATCAAGATCGATTTCGAGGTTGTCGAATGGAACACGCTGATCAACATCTGGCGCGCCGGCGCCAAGCATGAATCGTCGCGCCAGGCGACGGGCATGAACTACACATATTTCATCCAGGATCCCTTCACCGGCCTGATTCGGCATCTGCAGTGCAATCTGCAGCCGCCGGCGGGCACCAATTGGGGTTATTACTGCGACCCCGAGATGGACAAGCTCTTCGAGCAGGTCCGCAACACCTTCGATCCGGCCGAGCAGACCAAGGTGCTGCAGAAAATCCATGAGAAATATGTCGACGAGGCGCTGTTCCTGATGGTGACGCATGACGTCAACCCGCGCGCCTTGAGCCCCAAGGTGAAGGGCTTCATTCAGGCCCAGAACTGGTTCCAGGACTTCTCGCCGATCACGATGACGAAGTGAGGCGGAGAATGGCTCGCATCGCCGCGGAGACAGCACGACAGAAGCCGTCATGGTCGGGCAAGTCTCGACGGAGACCGACATATGTCGGTCATCCGTCATGGTCGGGCTTGTCCCGACCATCCACGTCTTCGCTGGTCGAGACCTGTGTTCAAGACGTGGATGCTCGCTACAAGGGCGAGCATGACGGCCGCGGAGTCGGATTGTTGTCAGGTTGGGCTGTGGCAACCCCATGCTGAGCTATCTCGCCAAGCGTATCCTCTATGTCCTTCCGGTCGCGTTCGGCGTCAGCGTGTTCTGCTTCCTGCTCGTCCATATCGCGCCCGGCGATCCGCTGACTGCGGTGCTGCCACCGGACGCTTCGCAGGCGATGCAGGACGAGTTGCGCAAGATCTACGGTTTCGACCGGCCGCTGCCGATCCAGTTCGGCCTCTGGCTGTTGAAGGCGCTGCAAGGCGATCTCGGCACCTCGATCGCCACCGGCCGCCCGGTTGCGGCGGAGGTCTGGCGCGCGGTCGGCAACACGCTGCTGATCGCCGTGCTGGCGACGGTGATCGGCTTCCTGCTCGGCTCGTTCTTCGGCTTCGTCGCGGGCTATTTCCGCGGCTCCCTCCTCGACAAATTCGCCTCGATGCTGGCGGTGCTCGGCGTCTCCGTGCCGCATTACTGGCTCGGCATGGTGATGGTGATCGTGTTCTCGGTGCAGCTCGGCTGGCTGCCGCCGGGCGGGGCGGGGCCGGGCGGTTCGGCCGCCTGGATCTGGGATTGGGAGCATGTCAGCTACATGATCCTGCCCGCCATCACGATGTCGGTGATCCCGATGGGCATCATCGCGCGCACCGTGCGCGCGTTGGTCGCCGACATCCTGAACCAGGAATTCGTCCCGGCCCTTCGCGCCAAGGGGTTGATGGATTTCGGCGTGTTCAAGCATGTCGTGAAGAATGCGGCCCCTACAGCGCTTGCCGTGATGGGGCTCCAGCTTGGCTATCTGCTCGGCGGCTCTATCCTGATCGAGACCGTGTTCTCCTGGCCCGGCACCGGCTTCCTGCTCGGCAATGCCATCTTCCAGCGCGATCTGCCGCTGCTGCAGGGCACGATCCTGGTGCTTGCGATGTTCTTCGTGGGCCTGAACCTGCTCGTCGACATCCTGCAAGGGCTGCTCGATCCGCGCGTGCGGAGGCGCTGAGATGACCACGCTCACCGAGGCCGCCACGCCCGTCGTCACTCCGCTTGCCAAATCGCCGGGCTATTGGGCCGGTGTGTTCAGGCGCTTCAAGACCGACAAGGTCGCGGTCGGCGCCGGCATCGTCGTCCTGCTGATCATCCTGATGGCGGTCTTCGCCGACTATATCGCGCCGGCCGACCCGACGCGCTCCTCGATGCTCCGGCGGCTGCGCCCGATCGGCACGCCGGGCTATCCGCTCGGCGCCGACGAGCTTGGCCGCGACATGCTCTCGCGATTGATCTTCGGCGCCAGGCTCTCGCTCTTCATGGGCGTGGTGCCGGTCTTCATCGCCTTTATCTTCGGCTCGCTGATCGGCGTCGCCGCCGGCTTCTTCGGCGGCAAGTTCAACACCATCACCATGCGCACGGTCGATGTGTTCTACGCCTTCCCCTCCGTGCTGCTGGCGATCGCGCTTTCCGGCGCCATGGGGGCCGGCATCGCCAATTCGCTGCTGTCGCTGACCATCGTCTTCATCCCGCCGATCGCGCGCATCGCCGAGAGCGTGACGACGCAGGTGCGCGGCATGGACTATGTCGAGGCCGCGCGCGCCAGCGGAGCCGGGGCCTTCACGATCATCCGCGTGCATGTGCTCGGCAATGTGCTGGGGCCGATCTTCGTCTATGCGACCAGCCTGATCTCGGTCTCGATGATCCTGGCCTCGGGCCTGTCGTTCCTGGGGCTCGGCACCAAGCCGCCGACGCCGGAATGGGGGCTTATGCTGAACACGCTGCGCACCGCGATCTATGTCCAGCCCTGGGTGGCGGCCCTGCCGGGCGCGGCGATCTTCATCACCTCGATCTCGTTCAACCTGCTCTCGGACGGCTTGCGCTCGGCGATGGATGTGAAGGGCTGATCATGGCTGAGAACCCGACCCTGGACGAACGCGACCGCGGCGGCGCCGGAACACCGCTGCTCGAGGCGCGGACCCTGACCAAGCATTTCCCGCTCGGCCGCGGCGCGGTGGTGCGCGCCGTCGATGGCGTCGATTTTGCCGTGCTCAAGGGCGAGACGCTCGGCGTCGTCGGCGAATCCGGCTGCGGCAAATCGACGACGGCACGCGTGGTGATGCAGCTCATCGCCCAGGACAAGGGCGAGATGCTGTTCGACGGCGAGATCGTCGGCGGGCTCTCGCTCAGCCTGAAGGAATATCGTCGCCAGGCCCAGATGGTCTTCCAGGACAGCTACGCCTCGCTCAATCCACGGCTGACCATCGAGGATTCGATCGCCTTCGGGCCGACGGTGCATGGCGTCTCGAAACAGGCCGCGATCCTGCGCGCCCGCGATCTCCTGGTTCGCGTTGGGCTCGATCCCGCACGCTTCGCCGCGCGCTACCCCCATGAGCTGTCCGGCGGGCAGCGCCAGCGCGTCAACATTGCGCGCGCGCTCGCACTGGGCCCGCGACTCGTCATCCTCGACGAGGCGGTCTCGGCGCTCGACAAATCGGTCGAGGCGCAGGTGCTGAACCTGCTCGCCGATCTGCGCGAGGAGTTCGGCCTGACCTACATCTTCATCAGCCACGACCTCAACGTCGTGCGCTTCATCAGCGACCGCGTCATGGTGATGTATCTCGGCGAGGTGGTCGAGATCGGCCCGGTCGACGAGCTCTATGACGATCCGCGCCATCCCTATACCCGCGCGCTGCTCTCGGCGATGCCTTCCATGGACCCGGACAACCGCACGATGGAGGCGCCGCTCGCCGGCGATCCGCCCAACCCGATCAATCCGCCCGATGGTTGCCGTTTCCATCCGCGCTGCCCGCAGGCCCAGACCGTCTGTGCCAAGGTCAAGCCCGTGCTCGCGACGGCGGGCGAGGGCACGCGGCAGGTTGCCTGCCATATGGAGGTCGCCGGCTCCGGCCATAGCCGTGCGCCCAAGCTGGAGGAGGCTGCGTGACCGCCCCGCTCGTCGCCCAGCCTCTCGTCGCTATCGAGAACCTCACCGTCCGCTTCCGTGGCACGCAGAACGTCCATGCCGTCAACGGCGTCTCCTTGACGCTGGAGCCTGGCAAGGTGCTGGGTATCCTCGGCGAATCCGGCTCGGGCAAGAGCGTCACGCTGAAGACGCTGCTGCGGCTCCTGCCCGAGAGCCGCACCGATATCGGCGGCACGGTCCAGGTCGATGGCCGTGACGTGCTGGCGCTGAACCCGCAGGACCTCTCCGATTATCGCGGCCGCGTCACCTCGATGATCTTCCAGGACCCGATGCTGGCGCTGGACCCGGTCTATACGATCGGCGAGCAGATCGCCGAGGCGATCGTCCGGCATGAGAAGATCGGCAGGAAGGCCGCGATGGCGCGCGCGCTCGAACTGCTCGAGCTTGTCCGCATTCCCTCGCCGGAGCGAAGGCTCAAGGCCTATCCGCATGAGATGTCGGGCGGCATGCGCCAGCGCGCCATGATCGCGCTCGCACTCGCCGCCCGTCCCAAGCTGCTGCTCGCCGACGAGCCGACGACGGCGCTCGACGCCACCGTGCAGATCCAGATCCTGCTGCTGTTGCGCCAGCTCCAGCGCGACCTCGGCATGGGCGTGATCTTCGTCACCCACGATATCGGTGTCGCGGTCGAGGTCTCGGACCGGCTCGCGGTGATGTATGCCGGTCAGATCGTCGAGACCGGCACGGTGCGCGAACTGATCCGCAATCCGCAGCACCCCTATACCAAGGGTTTGCTTGCGGCGAATTTGCACGGCGCCAGGAAAGGTGAGCGGCTGGAGGCTATCCCCGGCGCGCCGCCGGCCTTGAACGAACCGCCGGCCTCCTGCTCCTTCGCGCCGCGTTGCAAGCACGCCCAGGAGCGCTGCCGCGCCGCCTTGCCGCCGGTCGTGACGTTGGGCGAGGGGCGCGTGGTGCGCTGTGTCCTGGCCGAGGACGCGCTGGCTCCGGCCTGACGCGCGCGGCGGTCAGGCGGCTTCCGCGGCCGCCGCAGCTGTGGCGCGGGCTCCTGCGCGGTCACCGAGCGCGCCGAAATTCCCCAGGCTGATCAGGTGGGCATAGATCGGTGCGAGATAGCCCTTGCGGCGCAGATTGGCCAGAACGTCGTCGGGCAAGGCGTTGAAGCGCTCCTCGCTGACGGCGAGGAAGCCGCTGAAGCTCGAACTCACGCCTGTGGGCGAGCGGATATCGACATTGACCGTCTGGAACAGGTCGAGCGCTTTCAGCTCGGCGGTGAAGACGCCTGTCGCCTTGGCCGCATCGGCATATTCCCCCACAAAGGTGATGGCGCGTTGCAGCATTTCGCCTGGCTCGCCGGCCTCGCTGAAAAGGCGCTCGCCAGACTGGTCCTGCAGGCCGGTATAGCCGCCATCAAGGCAGATCACCTGCTGCTCCTGCGAAACCTCGCCGCCGATGAACGGGTAGCGGCGCAGATAGGCCGGCGCATGTACGCCGTTCCAGCGTCCGCTGGCGTCGATGAAATCGTTCTCGCCGCTGCGCATGCCGACCATGAACAAGGGGGAGACGCTGCCGGCCTCTTCCAGGAACAGGATCGGCATGTCGCGGCAGCCGAGCACGAATTCCGCCATCAGCGCCGGCACGACATGGCTGCCGGCCGCGAAGGCGTAACCCCGCTCCGCCGGAGCGATCCGCGCATCGCGGTGGATATTGCGATCGAGTACGACGATGCTCGTATAGAAGAGGGGCAATGGCGCCATGGTGCGGCTCTTATCCTGGAGAGACGGGACGGGTTCTCGTGATGGCCTTGGAGCGTGACGCCGGCCTGAAGCTTCGCATTAGCGAACAGCCGGCGGCGTTTCGTCGTCACGATCTGAGTTACTGATCTAGATGTTTTTTCGCAAGGTTAGTCGGAAATAGAGCTCGTGGTCGCGCTGCGCCGCCGAGACCCGCTCCAGCGGGCGCGCGATGCCGCCTTCCAGCGTCGCCCAATCGGTCGGCCGCCAGGCGAGGCCGGCGCCGACGGAGGTCGCGCGCATGCTCGCAGGCACTGTGCCGTAGGTGATGCCGTGATCGAGAAACACGAAGGCGTCCAGCGTCTTCAACGGCTCGGGCAGCGCGTAATGCAGCTCGGCCTGGCCGTAAAACCCTGAATCGCCGAAGGCGGCGCCGATCGGGTAGCCGCGCACCGTAGTCGGGCCGCCGATCTGGAAGATCTGGTCGCCAGGAAGCTGCTTGTCGTTCGTATACTGCCACGCGCCAATGAGTGAGGCGTAGATATCGTCGTTTATGCGCAGGACCGTCGAGGTGTTCCCGGTCCAGAGCGTCAGATTGCGCTTGGCCTGGCCGATCTTGTCTTCAAAATCGACCCGGGAGAGCGTCGGGGAGGTCGTGTGCATGAAGCCCGGCAGCGTCACGGTGAGCGAAAGCCCGCCGGACGCCTTGGTGTTGCTGCTATGCGCCGTCGTGATGTCGATCTGCTTGCTGCTGCTGATTCCGCTGCCGATGCTCGCTACGGCCTGCAACAGTACTGCATCGGTTGCGAAAATGGGCTGTGAGAGGTTGAGCGCGCGGCTTTCCGAGATGCCCTCCGGCCGCAGCTCCTTGATCGCTCCGGTCACGATATGGAAGGCCGAGCGCGTGTAGCTGATGCTCAGCCGCGTGCCGAAGGGCGAGACCGGGATGCTGTAGCTGCCGCTTCCGAGGATGCTGCCGCGCGACCGCGAACCATAGAAGATCAGCCTGTCGTCGAGGCCGAGCAGGCCGTGATGCTTCAGGAACAACACGCCTTGATAGCGGCCGGTCGATTTCACCGCCTGGTTGTCATAGGAGATCTGGGCGAGGTTGCGCGGCGGCTCGGTCGCCGCCAATTCTATGTCGGTCAGGCCGAACTCGCCGCCGGCCCGCAGCTGAGCCCGCAACTGGACCTCGTTGAGGCGGTTGAAGATCGAGACCTGGCGATTCAAGGTCGGCGTATCGACCACGCTCTGCGGAACGGTGGATATCTGCGACTGGAGATACCACGGCCAGGTCTGAATCGCGCCGGTGACGCTGACCTTGCCGACGCGGCCCTCGATCAGCCCGACCTTGAGCACGCCGCCATCGAGCTTCTGCGGCGGCAGGATGGCGCTGGCGGTGACTTGCCCCTTCTCGGCGTAGAGATCGTTGACCTCCTGGACGAGCTTGCCGATCTCGGCCAGATCGACCTTGCGGCCGAGATAGCGGGCGCGCAGCGCATCGAGCTCCGCCGCGCTCAGGAAGGCGGATCTGTCGAAGTCGATGCGCTTCAGGACGATCGTCGTCCCGCCCGAGGGAAAGCTCAGTTTCGGCAGGGGCGGCGGCGCCACGACGCCGGGACCGCTCTGGCGCGGCGGGGCCGTCTGACGTTCGATCTCCAGGCGCTGGCGCTCGGCTTCCGTCTCGATCGTGCGGGGCACGATCTGCGCCAGGGCGAGGCTCGGAAGACCCAGTCCAAGCAAGGCGACCAGGAGCGGAGCGAAAGCGCGGCCGGCCTCGCGCCGGCGCTGCCCGCAAGGATATCGCGTCAAGGCTGAGCCTCGCCGCTTCCGAACTGGCCGAGATTCACTCGCGGACCACTGCCTTCACCGAGGCTGGCGGTCGTCTCGGGATCGGGGCTGCGCCAGCGGCCGTCAGCGCCCAAGGCGAAGCCGCGCGCGATCTCGCCGAAGCTCGGCCCCATCGGCGCGACGACGCTGAGCCGCGCCATATCGCGCACCAGCGAGACGCCATCCGCGGTATCGACATTCGCAATATTGCTGTCGAACTGCACGACATAGGCGTTCGACGACAATTGGCTGCCGTTGACGGAGATGAAGAAGGTCCGGTCCTTCTGGTAGAGCTGCACATCGAAACCGCGAACCGGAGCGATGCTGCGGTTATTGGCCAGGACGGTCATTCCGGGGGTGGTCAAGCGCAGAGCTCCCGGAACGAAATTGGCTGCTAGATCGAAGCGGCTGGCGCTCGTCGTTATGACAGCATCCGTAACGTCTATCCGGTTGGCGCGGAAGCGCAATGCGTCGATCGTAAGGGCGGCGGACCTCGCAGTCCGTTCCCGCAGACCTGCAATATCGAGCACGAGCGGAGCGCCTGAGCCGCCAGGCAACTGCACGATGCTGGAGGCGATATCCGTGCCCAGGATAGTGATGCTGTCGCCCGCGCCGAAGCGGCCGAGGCGGACATCGTCGGGCGCGGAGAACGCCGCGTTGCGCGCCGCGCCAATGCCGAGCCGGATCGAGCCGCTGCCGCCGAGGCCTGCCCGCGCGAGGAGGGCGTCGGTGGCGACGATGGTATCTCCGTCGATATCGCCGGCGCTGGCGAGGCTGGCGGAGCGGCCGGCGTCGAGTGCGCCGAACCTGATCGCCTGCCCGGAGATGGCGATGTTCTCACCGGCTTGCGCGGTCGTGATGATGACGCCGGCACGGGTCGAGTTCAGCAGGAGCGACCCGCCTGCCGTCAGGCTTTCAAAACGCAAGGCCTCTGCGGCCGTGAGCGTTACGTCGTCGTGAGCGACAAGCGTCTGGATATCGATGCCCGCGCCCGAGGACGTGGCTGTGACGGAGCCGGCGCTGCGTGCGATGCCGACGGTAAGGGCGCCGGGCGCCTGCAGCAGGAGCGCGCCCGAGGCATCGAGCGTTCCGGCGCGGATCGTGCCGAATTCGGATACGACGGAGAGGTCGCCCGACTGCGTCAGCACGCTGCCGAGCGTGACCGCGCCGCGACCATTCAGATTCGTGCTTTCGCCTGCGGTGAGCGAGGTGAGGGCAATGACATCGCCGGAGATGGCAGTTCCGCCGCCGCTGCGCAGGTCGTTGATCGTCACGGTCCTGGCCGCTACGAGATCGGCGCGGCCGTTGGCGCGCAGGGTCTGCGCGGTGATGCCGTCTGCCGTCGAACGCAGCGATAGGTTGCCCGAGCTCGTCACACTGGTGAGGGTCAGCATGTTCGCTGCGGTGAGCGTGGCATCGCCGCCGGTTGCAAGCGTGCCGATCGTCAACCCGGCGTGCGACGAAGCAGTCGTCCCGCTCCCGCTGCTCGCCGTCTCCACGATGATCGCGCCTGCCGCATCGAGCATGATTGCGCCTGCCGCCTCCAGCGAGGTCGCCGTGATGCCGGCAGTGAGCGATGTCGCGACGATATCGCCGGCCCGTGTCGTGAACGTGCCCAGGCTGATCGCGCCAGCAGCCGAGAGCTCGGCGGTGTCGCCTGTCGTCGCGGTCGCCAGGTCTATCGTCGCATTCCGCGAAGAGAGCGTGGCTGCGCTGCCGGCATTCAAGCTCGAAACGGCGAGCGCGCCAGCTGCATCCAGATGTGTGACGCCGCCGCTGGTGAGCGAGCCGATTTCCAGGGAGCCGATCTGGGTGGTCGCTGTGGCGTCGCTGCCGCTCGTGGTCGTGTCGACGTGCAGCGTGGCCGCGCTCAGGACTGTCGAACCGAAGGCCTGGAGGGTCGTGGCGGTCAGGCGGCCGCCCGTCGATGTCGCGAGGAGGTCTCCCGCCGTCGTGGTTGCCGTGCCCAGCGCAATGGCGCCGGCGGCCTGCAGAGTTGCGGTTGCGCCTGCGTTCAGTGTCGCGATTGTCAGCCTGCCCGTTGCCGAATGGATGCTGGCGTGGTCGCCGCTTGTCAGCGTCGTCCCGGAAATGTCGCCGAAGGCGGCCAGATCCAGCCCGGCTGCCGAAACCAGGGTCGCGGCCGAGATGCCGGCATTGGTCGAGGACACGGCAAGATCGCCGGCGGTCGTCTGCACCGTTCCCAGCGTGACGGCAGTCGCGCCGCTGAGCGTGGCTGCGCCTCCCGATGTCACGGCCGCGAGGTCGAGCGATCCGGTCGAAGAGGTGACGGACACCGTGCCGCCGGTGGTGAGCGATGTCGTGATCGAGATCGCCCCGGCAGCGGTCAGGGTAGCGTTTCGAGCCACGTTGAGCGTGGCTGCCGTGATCCCGGCGGCGGTCGAGGAGACGGAAAGATCGCCACTGGTGGTCTGAGCGGAGCCGAGGGTGACAGTGCGGGAGGCAGCGAGCGTCGTTGTCCCTCCGGCCGTGAGCGTGGTGATGTCGAGCGTGCTGCCCGAAGAGGTCGCGCTCGTACCATTGCTGCTGGTCAGCGTCGTGACGCTGATCGCACCCGCGGCGGCGAGTGTTGCCGTACCGGCCGCATCGAGCGTGGTCGCGGCGATGCTGCCGCTGGTCGAGGAGACGGACAGATCGCCGGCTGTCGTCCGGGCGGTTCCCAAGGTGACGGTTGTCGCCCCGCTGAGCGTGGCTGTACCGCCCGACGTCAGCGCCGCGAGATCGAGCGCCCCGCCGGACGAGGTGACGGACGCCGTGCCTCCGGTGGTGAACGATGTCGTGACCGTGATCGCCCCAGTGGCAGTCAATGTCGCATTTCGGGCAACATTGAGCGTGGCGGCGGCAATCCCGGCATTCGTCGAGGAGATGAAGAGGTCCCCGACGGTCGTCTGAGCCGAGCCGAGCGTGACAGTACCGAAGGCCGCGAGCGTCGTCGTTCCTCCAGCCGTGAGCGTTGTAATTCCGAGCGCTCCGCCCGAGGAGGTGGCGGTCGTGCCACTGCCGCTCGTCAGTGTCGCGACAGTGACCGCGCCTGGAGCGGTGAGCGCGGCAGCTCCGGCCGCATCGAGCGTGGTCGCGGTGATCCCGGCGGTTGCCGAGGAGACGGTCAGATCGCCGGTCGTCGTCCGCACCGTCCCTAGCGTGACGGTTGTGGCGCCGCTGAGTGTGGCCGTGCCGCCGGATGTCAGCGCCACAAGGTCGAGAGATCCGCCCGACGAGGTGATGGACGCGGTGCCACCGGTCGTCAGTGAGGTCGTGATCGAGATCGCCCCGGCAGCAGTCAGGGCCGCTTTTCCAGCTGCATTGAGCGCGGCGGCCGTGATCCCAGCATTTGTCGAGGAAGCCAGGATATCTCCGGCGGCGGTCTGCGCGGAACCGAGCGTGACAGCGCCGAAGGCCGAAAGCGTCGCGGTTTCGCCAGCCGTAAGCGCGGTGATATCGAGCGTCCCGCCTGATGAGGTCGCGGTTGCATCGCTGCCGCTGGTCAGCGTCGCAACGATGATGGCGCCGGGGGCGGTGAGGGTGACAGCCCCATCGGTGTCGAGCGTGGTGGCGGTGATGCCGGCGGTGGTGGAGGAGACCGAAAGATCTCCCGTCGTCGTCCGCGCAGAACCGAGCGTGACCGTGCTGGAGGCTGCGAGTGTCGTGGTTCCGCCGGCCGTGAGCGTTGTGACGCCAAGCGTGCTGCTCGACGAGGTCGCGCTCGTGCCGCCGCCGCTGGTCAGCGCCGTGACGCTGATCGCACCTGGAGCGGTGAGGGTTGCAGCGTTGGCGGCGTCGAGCGTGGTCGCGGTGATGCCGGCAGTTGTGGAGGCTACCGAGAGGTCGCCCGTGACGGTCCGCACCGTTCCCAGCGTGACAGCCGTTGCGCCGCCGAGTGTCGTTGCTGCTCCCGATGTCACAGCCGCAAGGTTCAGCGCGCCGCCGGATGAGGTGACGGAGGCCGTGCCGCCCGTCGTGAGCGAGGTCGTGATCGCGATGGCGCCGGCAGCGGTCAGCGTCGCATTTCGCGCCGCATCGAGCGTGGCGGCCGTGATCCCGGCGATTGTCGAGGAGACAGAGAGATCCCCGGCGGTGGTCCGCGCCGACCCAAGCCTAACAGTGCCGGAGGCGGCGAGCGTGCTCGATCCTCCCGCGGTAAGCGTGGTGACGTCGAGTGTCCCGGCCGACGATGTCGCATTCGTGCCGCCGCCGCTGGTCAGCGTCGCGACGCTGATCGCGCCGGGAGCGGTGAGCGTGGCCGCGCCAGCCGCATGCAAGGTGGTGGCGTTGATGCCGCCCGACGTCGATACCAGGGTGAGATCGCCTGCGGTCGTCGTCGCCGATGTCACGCCGAGCGCATTCGCGGCGCTCAGGGTTGTGGCGCCGCCCGAGGCCAGGGTGCCGATCGCCAGCATCCCGGCTGTCGAGATCACGCTTGCCGCGCCGCCGCTCGCCAGCGCATCGACCGTGAGATTGCCTGTCGCGAGCAGGCTGGCGGGGCCGGTATCGGCCGTCAGCGCCGTGACACGCGTCGTCGTGGCGGTCTTGAGATAGACGCCGCCCTGCAGGCTGCGGGCCGACAGGCTCGGTGCGTCGAAGCTCACCGGCGCCAGGCTGCTGCCGATGCCGCTGCCGGCATTGAGCGCGATGACGCCGCCGGCCTGGCCAGCGCCGAGATTGACGACGCTGTCGCCATTGCCGGCGATGGCTCCTGCGGCCGAAACGGCGATGGAGGCGGTGCCGGCGGGGGCGATAAGCATGCTCGTGACCCGTCCGAGCGTCACATCGCTGAGCGAGGCGAGCGTGATCTGCCCGCCCGATTGCACGGTCGCGCCAGCCGCCAT
Organism: Allobosea sp. OK403; assembly: GCF_900113835.1. Lineage (GTDB taxonomy): Bacteria > Pseudomonadota > Alphaproteobacteria > Rhizobiales > Beijerinckiaceae > Allobosea. Next base: position 473,757 of record NZ_FOQV01000001.1, read on the forward strand.
GCTGATCGCGCCGGCCGTGATGGCGAGCGGCCCGGTGGTCGCCGACAGATTGCGCAGGATCCGCACCTCGGCGTCGGCGGCGAGCGAGAGCCCGCCAGCGGCTGTCAGAGCGCCGATCCGCAGCGCGACGGCGGATTGGCTGGCGAGCGTCGGTGTCGAGAGCGTGGCCGAGCCGCCGATCTGGCCGGAGACCTCGCCATCGCCGGCGGCCTGGACCGCGAATGCCGTGACGGCGCTGCCGACATTGCCGGTCGCGTTGAGCACGATGTTGGAAGCCGAGATCGCGACGCCCGGCAGATAACTCTGGATCGAGCCGCTGGCTGCGGTGAGCGAGGCCGTGCCGGAGGCGAAGATGCGGCCGATCTGGGCGTTGCCGGCTGCGGCGACGAGATAGGCGTCGCCCGCGCCGGCCGAGGCCGAGACCAGCCGGCCGCCGATCTGATAGGTCAGCGGCGTCGCTGCCGAGCCGATGCCGCCGCCGGCTCCGGTTAGCACCAAGTCGGTCCCGGCCTGAATCTGGACCGCGTTGAGCGGCGTCGTGCTGTTCGGCGCAGTCGCGACGGTGATCCCCTGCGGCGCCTGCAGGTTGATCGCGCCGGTGGCGGTGACGCGTCCGAGGTTGAGCGAACCGCCGCCCGACTGCGCGCCGGTCGTCGCCTGGACATAGATGTCGCCCTGGGCCGAGCCGGAGAATGTGCCGGTCGCGCTGATGAAGAGCGGCGCGGTCTGGCTGATGTCGACCGAGGTCAGTGTCACGCCGATGGGCACGGCGTTGATATCGGAGACCGCGACGCGCTGGCCGCTTCCGTTCGTGCCGAAGAGCTTGACCGAGCCTGGTGTGGTCGCGACCGCAAGCGTCTGGAGCTGGCTCGTCGTCAGCGTGCCGTCGCGGATGGTGTCGAGGCCGATGGTGACGTCGGGCGCCAGCGAGCCGATGCTGCCGCCGATGTTCAGGCTCACATCGCGGCCGACGATGATCGCCGTGCCGTTGCCGACGACACCCGAGGCCGGCTGCAGCGCCGCCTGGTCGATCGCGGCGACGAGCTGGCCGGTTTGCCAGACGGCGTTGGCGGTGATGGAGGAGGCGAGCCCGCTCACGGCGCCCGGCGAGACGGTGGTGAAGTTGAAATTGCTTTCGAGCGTGTTCTCCTGGAAGCGCGCCAGCGTGTTCCAGTTCGCGCCATAGGCCTTCTCGAATACGCTCGCGTAGTTCGCATAGCGGTCTGCCACATAGGCCGGGACGGTCATCCCGGCAGCGTCGGCGAGCGGCTGGTAGAGCGCGGTGGCGGCGGCGTCGAGCGTGAAGACGCCGTTGGTGACGCTGCCGTTGCGGATCAGGCTGGAATAGAGCGTGTAGGTCTGGGTGACGTTGCGCTCGAACGCAGCGACGCTGGCAAGCGCAGCGGCATCGGCGCCGTCGGCCTGGGTTAGCTTGAGCTTGCTCTTGATCGTCGAGAGCTGCTCGGTCGAGAGCGACTGCGCTGCGGTCTGGGCGTTGGCTGCCTTGAGCGTGCCGTCGACCACGTCGACGCGGACATTGCCGCCGGTGCTGGCGATCTGGCCGACGCGGAGATTGCCCGAGAGCTGCTTGATGCCGATATCGCCCTGCGCCGAGATGTTGACCACGCCGCCGCTCTGGCTGCCATTGGCCAGCGTCGTTGCCATGGCCTGCATGCGCAGCGGAGTATTGATGCCGCCGACCGCGCCGTTGAGGCTGGTGATGTTGATGTTGTTGCCGAGCACATGGGTGAAGTCGGCCGGCGCGAATTGCGAAACCTCGAGCCCGCCGGTGGCGCGGATGTTGATGTCGCCATAGCGGCCGGAGGCCGCGTCGAGATCGGCGTTGAAGCGCCAGACCTTGGCGGCGGAATCGATGTTCAGGTTGATGCCGCCGGCGCCGGAATAGGCGGCGATGATACCGCCCTCGGTCAGCGAGACATCGATCGGCGCGGCGGTGGAGCCGAGCGCGTCGCGCCCGCTGATCGTCAGGTTCTGCGACAGAATATTGGTCTGCGGCGCTTGCGTGATGCTGCCGGCGGTCGCGGTAATAAAGGCGGCGCCGCTCGGATTGACGATGTTGCCCTGCAGGCGGATCGACTGGTTCGAGGTGATGTTGAGCTGGCCGCTGGCATTGCCGGCGAAGCTGATCCCGAAATCGTAGTCCGCCTTGACTGAGGCGGTGACCTGGAGCCAGGCGTCCCTGACGTGGTTGTAGTTCCAGAAGGTGTTGGCGGTCGAGCCGTCGACCTGGCGGAAGTCGCGGCTGCAGAAGCTAGGAGTGCCGCCATTGCAGCCCTCGTAGGTTTGCTGCGCGTTCGAGACCTCGATGACGCCGCCCTGCAGCGTCTGGTAGAAGACGGGGCTGCTGCTGGCGTAGTTCTGGTTATAGACGACGCGGCCCTGCGCCCCGGTCGTCGCGTTCCAATAGTCCGGCCCCGATGAGGTGCCGTCGCCCCAGACGCCGGTCGCCGGCGCCGGGACATACACCCAGGGATTGTTGGCCGAGCCCGAATTATAGCGCCACACGCCCTGTTGGTTCGGATCGCCGCTGACGAGACCGTCCTTGTGGACGAACAGCTGCTGCGTCCACTCGTAGCGCATGCCGTCCTTGGTGTCGTAATTTGTGCGGTCGCCGGCGATGAACTGCACGGGCTGAGTGGCGTTCGCGCCGCTCAGGATCGGCTGGCGCCCATTGTCGGTGATGTATTTCGCGATGCCGGAGCCCGGCGTGTAGACGTAGACCGTGGTGTTCTCGGCGGCCGGCTTCAGCCGATCGATGATCGTGATCTTGCTCGTGCTGGCATTGGCGCCGGCGGCCGTGCCGGTGTTGATCCGGTTGGTGACGAGCTCCAGGCCGCTGTTGTTGACGATGTCGACATGGCCGAAGCCGCCATTGATCTTGATCTGGCCGAGTACGTTGGTGCTGATGATCTGGCCGTCGAGCAGCACAGAGCCGCCGCCCGAGGAGGCGTTGACGTCGCTGATATTGAGCTGGCCGGTGCGGATGTCGTAGGTGACGGGGATCCGCTTGTCGCCGCTGTTGAGGACGCTGTAGGAGCCGGCCGCGCTGCCGTAATTGAGCAGGCGCGTATCGTTGGTGAGATCGACCAGGGGCGAGCCGGCGCCATAGTAGTTGTAGTTGAAGATCGCGAAGCCGAGCGCCTGGATCAGGTTCTCGCCCAGAACGACCGACTGGTTGGTGACCCGACCGGCCTCGATCGAGGCGTTGACGTTGATCACGGTCGCCTTGATCGCGACCTGCGCGCCGTAGATCTGTGCGCCGCTGCCTTGCGCCTGGACCGTGTCGCTTTGGTAGTATTTCGGTACGATCGGGATCTGGGCGAAGTAGATGCCGTTGCCGAAATCATAGCCGCCCTGGCAGTTATAGCCGGTCGAGCCATAGCCGATGCAGTTGCCGTACATGATGGTGCTGTAGCGCAGTCCCGGATTCCCGCCATCCTCGATACGGTGGTAGAGGTTGTAGTTCAGGCTGGCGCCGTTGCCGAAATACAGCGTGTTGGCAATCGCGTTGACGGTGTCGTTGATGACGTAGCTCTGCGACGGCGCACCGGGCGTGGCGCCGGGATAGGTGATCGCCGCGCCCCATTCCGCCTGCGGCGACGCGCCGGCATTGTACATGCCGTTGGGACCGTTCGACGCAACCGCGACCGCGCCGTTGGGCACCGTGACGTTGAACTGCAGCGAGTCGATGCGCTGGCCCGAGAAGCCGAACGAGCCCTGCGTGTTGTTGATCGAGACCAGGCCGCCGAGATTGCTGATGTCGTCGGCGATCAGCAGCGCCGGCCCGTAGCCGCCGATATCGTCGCGGGTATAGGCGTTGCTGATGATGACGCTCGCCGTGCCGTTGGCGTTGAAGCGGGTCTGCGTCAGCCCGGCCTGGCCTTGCGCCGCGCCGGTGAACAGGATCTGCCCGGTCGAGAGGTCGGGGATATAGGCGCCGCCGTCGAGGATCAGATAGGCGGCGCTGTTGTTGACGACCTTGATCGTCGGCCCGCCATTAGCGGTCAGCGTGCCATTGCCCTGGATGGTGTCGCCATTGACGAAGACATTGCCGCCGGCCGCATAGAGCTGGCTGATCCGGTAGGCCCGCACCAGCCCCGAGGAGATGCCGCCGACCAGCGTGTCGGCGACGGCGGTGTCGTCGATCGTGCCGTTGGTCGTGGTGTAGTTGGCGCGGACATAGGCCACGGCGTCGAACGCGTCGTCGCGGGTGACGACGACCGGCGCGCCGCCGGCCTTCACATAGACGTCCGGCGTCGCGTTGAGGTCGCAGATCGACAGGCCGCCCGTGCCGCAGCCGATGGTGATCTCCTGCTCGTGGAAGACGCCGCCGACGGCGCGGCCGTTCATCACCACCGTCGATGTCGCCGATGCGCCCGGAGTCTCGTTGCGCTGCGTCACCGGGATGAAATAGAGCTGGAAGCCGTGGCCGGCGCCGTCGGCATTGGGCGTCACCATGCCGTTATAGGCGCCGAGCGTGACGTTCTGGGCGCTGAGCAGCGCCGCGCCGGTATTGACGTTCAGCCGCGCCCGGTTCTGCAGGTCGGTCGAGGCATCGGCGTTGGGCACCGCGATCACACCGCGCACATAGCCGATCGCCGTGGCGTCGCCGGAGATCGAGGTCATGAACAGGCCCGAGGCGTCGCGCCCGGCGGTGACGTTGACGTTGTCGAGTCCGGTCAGCGTGCTGTTGGCGCCGATCGTGACGGTCTGGTTGGTGATGATGTCGGTATCGGCCTCGGCGACGCCGACGGCGGCGAGACCATAGGTCGTGACGAGCGCGTTCGTCTTGACCGTCGCGGTGGTGTAGGTGCCGATATTGATCGTGCCGGCCGAGGTCAGCGTGACCCCTGTTCCGAGCGTGACCTCGTTGTCGACATCGCGGGCGCGGTATTGCGAGGTGACGCCGGCGCCCTGCAGCGCGCCGCCGGTGGTCAGCGTCACCGTGTCGTTGGCGGTCAGTTCAGTGATCGCCTGGATCGAGATCGGGCCGGGTGAATTGACCGCGTTGAAGCCGCTGGAGAAGTTGGCGTTGTCGCCGATCAAGACTTTCGACCAGCCGTCCACGTCAATCGTCGATTTCGCGCCGACGCCGTTGATGCCGCCACCCGCACCGGCGCTGATCGTGTCGCCGAGCGCGAGCTGGGTGAAGATGTTGCGGCTTTCGAGCTCTATGCCCTGGACGCAGGTGGTGACGTAGCAGCCTTTCGTACCGTTGCCGAGCGCGGCGAAGATGGTGGCCGCGCCGATGTCGACCACCACGTGGGAGGTCGCGTCGTGACTGGCGAGCGACGCGCTGGCGCCCAGCGCAGCGGCTTGCGTCGCATCGACCCGGTTGGCGTATTGGTCGGTGTGGCTCGCATTGACCAGGATGGTGTTGGCGCCGATCTGCGTACGCGCGCCGATGCCGGCCGTGACCGTGGCGGTATTGGCGGTGTCGGCCGAGGCGCCGGCACCGGCGATCAGTCCGCCATTGCCCGATGTGGCGCTGGCGATCTGCGTGTCGCTGCCGGCTGCGATCAGGCTGAAGCTCGTGGCGCTGTTGCCCAGCAGGCGGGCGTCGTCGCCGAGCGTCGCGCTCGTCGTGGCCGTCGAGCTCGCATTGGCCAGCACGGCGCCGATCGCGTATTTGCCGGCGATCGAGAAGCCGGTCGCCGAGGCGATCTGGCGCGTTGTATTGGTCGCGTTGATCGCGACTGTACCGGCCGGCAGCCGGACATTGTTGCCCGCCGAGGCGCTGACCGTCGAGGTGTTGACGGCCTTCGCGTCCGAGCCGACCGCGCTGGCATAATAGGATCCAGAGCCGGAGAAGGACCAGGCGGCAGCTCCGGTGCCGCCGCGGCTGAACTCGCTGGTCGCGCCGGGCGAGCCGCCGATCGAGGTCACGGGCGTGCCGAAGATCGTGCTGGTCGCCAGGATCGAGAGGCTGCCGGCGGTGAGCGCACGCTGGGCGGCGGCTCCGCCATCCATCGCCGCGATCACGGTTTGGTTGGTGGTGGCGCGCGAGATCGCCGCGCCTACGGCGAGCCCGCCGGTCACCGAGACGCCATAGGCGGCTGCCTTGGCGTCGGGCGTCGCGGTCGCGGTCACGCGGATCGCCCCGGTCCCGACATTGACGCTGGCGTTGTCGCCGAGATGGGCCTCGACGCGCGAGGAATCGCTGGCGCGCGCGTCGGCACCCGTGCCGGCCACCAGCAAACCGCCCGCGCCGGCGGTCGCCGAGGCATAGGAGATGCCGGCGCTGCTGGCATCGACGGTGAGCGATGTTCCGCCCGAGAGCGTGGTGTTGGCCGCGACATTCGACGTCGCCGTGCCGTCGAGGCTGCTATTGGCGATCGAGATGCCGAGCGCGCCGCCGCCGGCCGCCGCCGCGCCGAGCGCGTCGGCGCGCGAGCCTTGCGTCGCCGTCGTGACGACCGTCGTCGCGCCGGTGACCGTGAGCGTGCCGCCGAGCCGGGCCGTAATGGTGTTCGAAACCGCGCCCTGCGCCACTGCCGCGCCGGCGGAAGCCGTGCCTGAGCCCGCGCCGGCCTTGACGTCGATCCTGGAGGCCACGCCCCCGGCGCCATCGATGGCCGAGGCATTGACCGTGATCGAACCCGTCGTCACCGTCGCCTGGTCGAGTTGGGCGCTGACATTGTCGGCGACCGTGGTGTAGCCGAGTGCGGCGCCGACGCCGACGCCGCCGATGCCGATGCCGAGCGCGGTGTTCTCGGTCGAGGTCTTCGAGGTCGAGGTGACCGAGACCGAGCTGGCCGTGATCGACCCGCCGAGCGCGGTCGCGCCGGTCTGGGCCCCGGTCGAATCGAGCAGGGCCGTGGCGCTGATCGCACTCGGCGTCGCCGTGCGGGCGCGGTTGCTGGTGAACCAGGCATATTGCGAGGCGGCGTAGCTGCTCACTTCGCTGAAGGTCGCCGTCCGGCCGAGCTCGGCATCGGCAGCGGCCTGGTAGACGGCCTGGCCCGACCCGCGCAGCGAATAGAGCCCGTTCACCGGGACGCCGTTGGCCAGCAGCGTGGCATAGGCTGTGTCGGCGGCGATCTTGACCTGCGCGTCGGTGAGGTTCGGCGTCGAAACCTCGAGAACCTGCCGATAGGAGTTCAGGCCGGCGTCGCCGATGACATATTGCAGATTGGCGGCCTTCAGCGCGGTGTAGCGCGCCGCCGCATAGTCGCGGACTTGGCTGTCGGTCGCGGTCGGCAGGAAGAGCGCGATGGCGGCGTTGGAGCGCAGGGCCTGCACGCCGCTGGTGGTCAGAGTCAGCACGCCGTTGACGACGGTGCCGTTCTGGATCAGCGCCAGATATTCGGCATCGGCCGTGGAGCGCAGCTGGTCGTCGGTCGCGCCCGAGGCATAGGCACCGCGCAGGGTGCGATAGGTTGCAAGCCCGCTGGTGCTCAGCATGAAGCCAGGATCGACGGCGGTGAGCTGGTTGACGCGCGAGAGCGTGCCGTCGCCGTTGATATTGAGATCCGCGCCGGCCGGCGCACCCGTGCCGACCGAGATGACATTGACGGCCGCGCCGAGTCCGATCGAGCCGCCCTGGCCGATGGTGAAGGCGTTGGCGTCGACGCTGCGGTCGCTCACGGCCTGGACCACGACCGCACCGGTCGTCGAGATCGTGCTGCCGGAGAGGTCTGCGAGCACGCTCGAGTCGAGGCTCGCGACATTGGTCGCGGAACCGAGGCCGATGCCGGCGCCGCCGATGGCGGCCACGCCGGTCTCCGGTGTGATCGTCGTGGTCTCGCGCGCGATCACGTTGAGCGAACCGTCGATGCTCTGGCCGGCCAGATTCTGGATCGGCGTGGGCGCCTGCCTCGATGCGACGCCGTAGAGCCCGGCTCGAGTCGTATTGGCGACGTCGATCAGGTTGACCATGCCGGCGATGCCGACCAGACCCGCGGCCGAGCCGCCGGCCGCCAGCGCGGTGAAGGTGTTTGTGCTGGTCGCCAGCACGTCGAGCCGGCCGTTCAGGTTGAGCGTCGTGACGTTGGCGCCGCCGCCGATGGTCGCCAGCGTCGTGCTCATGCTGCGCGCCACGACGAAGGCGCTGCCGAGCGCGACGCCGCCGCCGGAGCCGACGCCGGCGACACCGTAGAAGCCGTTCGTGCTGTCGGCGGTGACGCGCAGCGAGGCCGCGTTGAGGATGCCCTGGTCGACATTCGCGGTCGTGACCGCCTCGAAACTGTTGACGAGACCGGTCGCTGCCGCGCCGGCAATACCAGCCGAAAAGCCGATCGTCTTGCCGGTCGAGGCTTGCGAGGACACCGCCGCGACCTCGACCGCGCCGACGCCGCCGAGCCCGGCCTGGCTGGTCGCGATCGTGCCCGTCGTCGAGTTCGTCAGCGCCGCGCTCGTCTGCCGCTTCAGCGTGGTCTGCGCGTCGGCGCCCGCTCCGGCCGCGCCGCCGATCGCGCCGACGACGATGTAGCTGCCGGCATAGGAATGGCTGGCGGCGTCGACCACGATCGCGGTCGGGTTCTGGCCGCCGTTCAGCCGCGTGTCGATCGTGCTGCCGTCGATGGTGGCCGAGGTGGTTCCGCCGAGCGAGGTGCGGATGGTGACATAGCCGACCGCGCCGCTGATCGGGTAGACCGCGATGCCTGCCGTCACGGCATTGGCCATCACCGCCTGTTGCGAGGTCGCGATCACGGCCAGGCCGCGCAGGCTGCGCTGGGCCATAGCCAGGTCGGGCAGGCTGGTCGAGGGGCCGGTCGGGCTGGACAGGCTCGGCGGGCTGACGACCGCGCCGCTGGCGAAGCTCAGCGACCCCGTGCCGTTGACGCGCGCATCGACGGAGCTGCTCTCGCTGATCGCGGCAATGGTGCTGCCGCCGATCGTGTTGTTCACGATCGAGAGGCCGCCGGCGACGCTGGGCGAGCCGCCGGCCGCGCCGAGCGCGCCGGCCGAGACCGCGATGCCGTCATGGTTGGTCGCGATCACGCCGACATTGTTCTCGGCGATGATGTCGGCGCGCTTCACGGTCGCGGCAACGTCGGTCGCGACGCTGCTGGTGGCGACCGAGCCGGCGAGGCCGACCTGGCGCGAGATCGCGATGCCGATCGACAAGGTCGAGATCGTGCCGGCCGACTGGCTCTGGACCAAGAGGTCGCGCGAGGCGCGCAGCCGCGCATCCTCGATCGTCGAACTGACGCTGTTTTCAATGCTGTTCTCAACGACGGAGAGGCCGAGCGCGGCCGAGCCGAAGCCGAGGCCGAGCGAGCCTGCCGTGCCGCGGATCGTCGCGGTCGTGCTGCCGTTCAGCTTCACGTCTCGGGCCGTGACGATCGTGCCCGTGCCGGTGATGCCGGCGCGCACGACGTTGTCGACAGACTGCAAGGCGACCGAGGCGACGCCGGCGAACTGGCCGGTTGCCCCGCCGAGCCCGACCGCGACGCCGGTGATGCTGGCGCCATCCTGCGCCCGCACCGAGACATCGCCGGTCGCGGTCAGGATGACGTTGTCGATCGTGGCGATATGCGACTGCGCCACCTCGTTGCTGAGGAAGGAGATGCCGACATTGTTGCGCCCGACCTGCACGGAGCCGGTGATGGCCACGATCGCGGCACCGTTCGGGTTCGGATCGCCGCCATTGGCGACGGAGCCGTCGAATTCGACCTGTGCCGCATCGGCCTGGGAGAAGGTCTGGCGGCCGGTGATGATGGCGTCGAAGGTCGCGTCACGGCTGCTGTCGGCGGTGACGACGACGTCGCCGCCGACCGTGATCGTCGCCGGCGCTCCGGCCGTGCCCGAGATCTCGGCCCGCGTCGTCGGCGTCACCTTGTTGAAGACGAAGGCGCCCGACAGGCCGTTGCCGCCGAGGCCGACGGTGGCCGCGCCGGAGACGATCCGGCTCGAATTCGAGGCGACGACGTTCAGGCCGCTGAGATTGACGAAACTGGAGTTGCGGATGGTCGCGCTGACAGCGTCCTGCCCGCTAGGGTCGCCGATCTCGGCATAGCTCAGCGACAGCCCGATTCCGGACTGCGCGCCGAGATAGGCCGAGCCGCCGCCGATGCCGATATCGGTGGTCTGGTAGGCGTTGACGCTGGCGAGCCGGGAGACCGTCAGGCCAGAGATCGCGCTGAGGGCGGAATCGGTGATCGAGGCCGAAACGCGGTTGGTCACGAGCCCGACCGCGGCCGAGATCGCGGCTGCACCGTTGCCGCCGGCCGAGACCGCGAGGCTGACGCCGACGATCGTGGCGCGGCCTCCGGCGATCGCCTGCACCGAGGTGTCGTAGACGCCGGTCAGGCTCGAGCTACTGATCCGAGCATCGGTGCTGTTGTCGAGGATGCCGATGGCGACGGCGCCGGCGATGGCGGCGCTTGCGCCCGAGGTGTTGGCGAGATTGGCAGCGGCCGCGCCGGCACCGACCTCGATGATCGTCGAATTCAACGCCCTGACCGAGGTGGTCAGTCCGGCGCTGTCCTTCTGCTGCAGCCTGGCGCCGTCGATCCAGGCCGAAGTGCCCATCGTCGTCAGCGCGACGGCGGCCGCGCCGGCGGCCGAGAGGCTGGGGCCGCTGCCGGTCTGCTTGTTGGTGGCGTCGGAAATTTTCCGGATCGCCTCGCTCGTGCCGGGCGGCAAGGTGGTGGCGACCGCACCGTCGGCGGCAGCCGCGGCGACGGAGGCTGCCGTGATGCGGCCGGTCGTCGCCGCCTCGACAGCGATCGAGTTCGTCGTGATCAGCCCCTGCGGCGCGACGCCGGCGAGCCGCCCATCCGTGAGATCGTCGGAATTGTCGCCGACATAGGCGCGCGTGACCGAGCCCGCGTCCAGCACCGCCACCGACACGCCGATACCATTGCCGCCGCCGAGCACGATGCCGCCGCTGAGCGCGAAGACGGAGACGGACTGCTCGGCTTTGATCGCGATCGAATTGGCGGTGACGATCGCCGCGTTGCTGATCGAGGCCAGCGTCTGGTTCTGGATGCCCGAGACCGAGACGATGCCGTTGAGCGCGATCGTGCCGGCCGAGCGCCCGGACGTCGTCGCAATCGCGAACAGGATGTCGGAGGTGTTGGCGGTCACCGCGAGGTCGGTCGCCGTGATCGTCGCGCCCGCCGCGACGGCGGCGACGGTCTTGCTGCTGCGGCCGATGTCGATCAGCGAACCGCCGACCGCCGAGCCGGAGCCGCCATTGACGCCGCCTTTAAAGCCGAAATTGCCGCCGACATCGACCGAGTGCTGGTCCGTGTCGGCGGTGATGGTGACGGCGCTCGCCCAGTTCTGCAGGTAATTGCCAGCCAGCGTCGTCGACCAGGCCCCCGTCGCCGAGGTCTGGTTCAGCGTCGCGCCGCTGGCGATATAGGCCGAGGTGTCATTGCTGACGCGGAAATAATCGACCGCGCCGGCAAGCCCGAGATCGTTCGAAGAGGAGGCGGCGTTTGCATAGCTGGTCAGGATATTGTTGACGATGCCGAGATTGCCGTTGATGTGCGAGAAGACCTCGCCGAGTCCGGACCAGTTCGTCCAGGTGTTGGAAATCGGGTTCTCGCTGAGCGCGGCGACGCCGATATGATTGGCGTTGATCGTCACGCCCGAACCCACCGAGGCGGTCGAGTTGTGGCTGTAGTTGCCGACGGCGATGCCGAAGGAGAGCGAGACCATCGCCTCGGGATTGCTCGCCGTCGGGTCCGTCGAGTTGGAATTGGTTGAGCTGTCGGCGATCAGACGCACACCGAAATCGCGCTGGCGGCTCGCCAGCACGACGTCGCCCGAGGCCTGGATCGACGGTCCGGTTCCGCCCGAATCCGCTGCAATCGCGGCGCTGGCGCTCAGGTCGCTGCTGGCGATGGTGACGGCGCTGCCGACCTTGATGGGAACGCTCGAGGATCCCTCGGACAGCTTGCCCAGAAGCTTGCTCAGCAGGGTGGAAACGGTCGAGCCGGCCGGTCCGGCATTGAACAGCACATTGTCGCCCGTCGTCGCCGATGAACTCGTGGCGTTCTTCGTCGTATCGGAAAGCGCCTCGACCGTAACGTTCTGGACCTTGTTGGCGCTCGTTCCAAGCGAGGCGCCGAGCAACGCGTCGGCCTCCGCCTTATAGTCGGAATAGGCGACGGCGATGCCGGCGACGCCACCCGAGGCAGCCACGGCCGCCGACGAGGTCGAAAGGGAATTGGTGTTCTTGGCCGTGATGCTGACCGCGCCGGTCCCGGCACCCGCGCCGGCAGTGACCGTCGCGCCGGAGTGGACCTTCGCCGCGGTGGTGACATCGACGAAGCCATAGGCGACGGTCGCGGCGACCAGGCCTGTGCCGACCGAAATCGAGACGGCCGAGACGGCGAGCTTGACGTCGTTCTCGGCGCTAACGGTGAGATTGCGGCCGACCTTGATCGTCGCGCCCGACGCAACGTCGGCCGTGACCGTTCCCATGATCTCACCGATCGACACCGCAGCCGCGAACGGATTTCCGCCGGTGAGCGTGATCGCGGGCAGCGAGGCCTCCTGTCGGGCCTTGGCGGAGATGGTGACGTCGCGTGTCGCCTCGATCGTCGCGCCGTCGACGACACGGATGCGGCTCAGCACCTGGCTGCCGACATAGCCGCCGTTCAGGCCAAAAAGGATGCCGCCCACGCTCTGCGCCGCGAGCGCCAGCAGTGGCCCGGCCGAAGCGTCGGCATAGGAGGCGACAGCGGTCGCATCCGCCTTCAGCAGAATGTCTCGTCCCGTGATCGTGCCGTGGATGTCGATCGTCGAGGTCGCGCTGGCCATGCCGGCGATCCGGATATCCGATGTCGTCGCGTCGAGCGTGACGTCGCCGGCGGTAAAGGCGCTGCCCGTGCTGACGCCGGCGAGCAGCGAGCCGAACACGCTGATGTTGGGCGAAGTCAGCAGGATCGCGCCGGAATTGCCGGTTGAGGGGTTCGCGGCCGAGAGCTCGCCGCCATTGGCGGATCGGTTGAACTGGCGCGTGTCGATGGTGCCGTCGGCAGCGATCGTGATGCTGTTGGTCGCCTGCAACGACACATCCGTGCCGTTGGTGATCATGCTGGCGCTGCCGCCGGTCCCGATGATCAGGTCCGTCGGATCGATATAGAGCAGGCCGGCCTTGCCCGAGCGGGAGGAGAGGTCGACATCGACTGCGCCCAGCGTGACCGTCTTCGTCGCGCTGAGTTCGGTGAAGCCGCCATCGCCGGTCAGGCCGCCCTTGCCCCTGAAGATCGCGCCACTCTCGACATCGAGATTGGTCCCGGCGAAGACCTTGATCTCGCCGCCCTTGCCGGCGACGCCTTGCGCCGCGTTGGCCTCAAAGCGCGCGCCGCTGGCGATCGAGATCGCGGCGTCGGAGGTGATCGAGATCTTGCCGCCGTCGCCGGTGTTGACGGCGGCTTGGCTCGAGGCGGCGCTGTTCTGCGAAAGCCTGGCCGAGGGCGCGGCCCCCTGTGCGCTCAACCGCGCCGTTTGGGTGATCGTCGTGCCTCGGCCGGAGCGCACCACGATCGAGCCGGCGGAGCGCCGCGCCGTCGCATTGGCGCTGAGGGAACCTGAAATGCTCGCCGTGCCCGCCGCGACGATCTCGATGCCGCCGCCGCGCCGCGCCACCATCGCGCCGCCATGGCGGATGCCGGAGGTGTTGACGCTGGCCGCGAAGGCACTCTGGTGACGCAGCCTGCGTTCGCCGATATCGACGGGAGCGGCATTGGCCGTGATCTGCCCGGCGACGCTGACGGAATTGCCGTGCAGCGTCACGCCGCGTCTGGCGTTGATGCGGCCCTCGATCGAGATCGCGCCGTCGGGCGAGATCGGAATGTCGTTGGCTCTCAGCCTCGCCGCCATCGTCTCGTTGACGACGCCGTTGGGGCTGATCACCTGATCGAGGAAGTCGCGCGTCGGCGTGTTGACCGTCAATTGTCCGGTGTTGATCACTCCGGACGGCCCGACCGTGAAGCCGGCGGAGTCCGAGAAGTAGACGTGCCCGCCGATCTGGCCGTTCTTGTAGGAATTCAGGATGCCGTTGACGACGACGGGGCCGTTGCGGACGATATTGACCAGCGCGCCGGTATTCTGCGGCAGGTGCATGTTGACGGTCGTGCCGCCCGCTTGCTCGAAGCGCGAGAACGAGTTGTAGCCGGCATTGCCGGACACCGTCTGGGTGGTGATCGTCGTGGTCGCGCCGCTGACGGAGACATTGGTCTGCGTCCGCCCATCGGGCGTGATCATGTTCTGCGCGAAGGCCGGAGCGTTCCACAGCACCAGCGCCATGGCCTGGCCGACCAGGCAACGCTGGCGCAAATTCGCCAGCACGGACTTAGTAGGCACGGACCTGGGCCGGACCGCGGGCGACGACGTCGGGAGCATGACGTGCGGCAGCCGCGGCGAAGCGGTGCGACGGCGTGTGGTCTTGGAGCGTAGTGAGCGCAACGCGGAAGCCTCGGCCCGTCCGGCAAGACGGTGTTGTTTCGCCGGTTTCCGAGGCGAGACGCGGGCGCCCGAAAGCCGGCGCGGATCGCGCCGGTCTCCGAATACCCGTCTCCTCCCTGGATCAGGCTTAATGACTCACTACCAGAGGCAACGTGTCCTTGCGTCAGCGGGGGGTGAATGTATTGCGAACCGCAGTTCACATGATGCGTTCACCAGGCGGATACTGGCGGAAACCCGCCATAATGGTTAGCGCGAGGCCGGTCGAATGGGGCTCAGCCCCAAATCTCGCCTGCCGTCTCCACGATCAGTTCGAGTTTCCGCCACTGCTCGTCCTCGGCCAGCGTATTGCCTTCCTCTGTCGAGGCGAAGCCGCATTGCGGGGACAGGCAGAGCTGGTCGAGCGCGACGAATTTCGAGGCCTCGTCGATGCGGCGCTTGAGATCGTCCTTGCTCTCCAGCACGCCGGTTTTCGAGGTCACCAGGCCGAGCACGACATGCTTGCCCTTGGGCAGGAAGCGCAAGGGCTCGAAGCCGCCGGAGCGGTCATTGTCCCATTCCATGAAATAGCCGTCGACCGGCATGGTGTTGAACAGGAGTTCCGCGATCGGCTCGTAGCCGCCGGACGCGATGAAGGTCGAACGGAAATTGCCGCGGCACAGATGCATGGTGATGGCGAGGTCGGCCGGCTTGTCCTTGAGCGCGGCCCGCACCATGCCGGCATAGATCTCGGGCTGGTGCTCGGGGTCGTCGCCGCGGGCCCGCAGCATCTCGCGCTGGTCGGGGTCGCAGAGATAGGCAAACGAGATGTCGTCGAGCTGCAGGTAGCGGCAGCCGGCATCATAGAAGGCGTGGACGGCCTTGTTATAGGCCGTGCCGACATCGCCGTAGAACGCCTCCATCTGCGGGTAGACGCCCATATTGATCATCTTCCGGCCGCCCCGGTAGTGCAGCATGCTCGGGCCGGGGATGGTCATCTTCGGCGTCGAGCCGGGAGAGACATTGTCCCGCAGGAACTTGAAATGCTCGATCATCGGGTGGCCGCTGAAGCCGACTTTCCCGACGATGCGCAGCGATTTGGCGATGCCGACGCCGCCCTTGAAGTTCATGCCTGAATCGGCGGTGATCGCCTCGATGCCGTCGAGCTCCTCCATGAAGTCGAAATGCCAATAGGCGCGGCGGAACTCGCCATCGGTCACGCCCTTCAGGCCGATCGCCTCCTGCCTGGCGATCAGCTTGCGGATCTCCGCGTCCTCGATCGCCTTGAAGGCGGCATCGTCAAGCGTCCCGGCGGCGTGCTTCTCGCGGGCCTGCTTGAGCGGGGCAGTGCGCAGCAGGCTGCCGACCATGTCGGCGCGGAAGGGCGGCTTGGTCCTGGTCGTCATGGTCTTGGTCCTCGGATCAGGCGGGGTTGCGGGCAGGTCTAGTTGTGGGCAGGTCTAGTTGTGGGATGGTGGCGACCGTCGCGAGCGGGCCGGTCGTTCGGCGACGGCGAGATGGGCGGACATGGCCGTCTCGTCAGCGAGAAGCGCTTGGGAGCGCGCGGCGTAGACGATGGCGCCCCGGTCCAGGATGATCGCCTCGTCGGTGAAGGGCAGGATCTTGCGCGCCTTCTGCTCGACCAGGATCGTGGTCAGCCCGTCCTCGCGGTTGAGCCGGGCGATCGCAGCCAGCAATTCATCGACGATGATCGGGGCGAGGCCCTCCAGCGGCTCGTCGAGCAGCAGCAGGGCGGGGTCGAGCATCAAGGCGCGCGCGACTGCCAGCATCTGTTGTTCGCCGCCGGAGAGCTGGTTGCCGAGATTGCGGCGGCGCTCGCCGAGACGCGGGAACAATGCATAGGCGCGCGCGACCGTCCAGGCCGTGCCGCGTTGAACAACGGTCAGGTTCTCCTCGACCGTGAGCGAGCGGAAGATGTTGCGCTCCTGGGGAACCCAGCCGATGCCGATCGCCGCGCGCTTCTCGGGCGGCAGATGGGTGATGTCCTCGCCTTTGAAGCGGATGCGGCCCGAGATATGGCGGGTCAGCCCTATGATCGTGTCGATCAGCGTGGTCTTGCCGGTGCCGTTGCGCCCCAGCAGCGCCAGCGCCTTGCCGTCCGCGAGCCGCAGTGACAGCCCGTTGATGACGATCGCCTCGCGATAGCCGGCGACGAGGTCGTCGATTTCGAGCAGGTCGGAGATGGCTCGGGAGAGGCTTGTTTGGGAGAGGCTTACCTGGTGGGAGAGGTCTGGGGGCTCAGACATGCGCGTCCTCCCCGAGATAGACGGCCTTTACGCGCGGGTCGGTCGAAATCTCCTCGACGCCGCCTTCCGCGAAGAGCTGGCCCTGGACCAGGACGGAGATCCGGTCGGCGAAGGAGAAGACCAGCTCCATGTCGTGTTCGATCAGCAGGACGGTAACGTCTTCGGGCAACGCCTCGACACTGTCGAGCACGTCGTGGCGTTCATCCTCGGGCACGCCGGCCGCCGGCTCGTCGAGCAGGAGCAGCTTCGGCTTGCAGGCCATGGCGAGCGCGATTTCGAGCAGCCGCTGCTTGCCATAGGGCAGTGTCGCGGTGCGCCACATCATCACCTCACCGAGCTTCATGCGCGTGAGCAGCGCCTCGGCCTCGTCGACGACGGCGCTGTTCTGGCCGACGCGGCTCCACCAGCGCGCACCGGCTCCCTCGCGCTCGGCGATGGCGAGGCCGACGGTCTCGATCGGCGTGAGATCGGCAAAAAGCTGGTTGATCTGGTAGGTCCGCGCCATGCCGCGCTTGACGCGGCCTTGCTGGCTGACGCGCGTCACATCCTCGTCCAGCAGCCGGACTGCGCCGGAGGTTGCCGGCAACACGCCCGTGAGCAGGTTGATGAAGGTGGTCTTACCGGCGCCGTTGGGGCCGATCAGCGCATGACGCGCGCCCTTGGCGACGCAGAGCGAGATCTCGGAATTGGCCTTGAAGCCGCCGAAGGATTTGCTGAGGGCGAGAGTCTGGAGGGCAAGTGTCTGGAGAGCTGGCGTCATGGCCGGCGCACTCCCAGCAGCCGCAGCAGCGGGGCAAAAGGTCTGGCCAGCGCGCCCATCAAGCGCTCGCGGCCGATCAGCACAAGGATCACCAGGATGAAGCCCATCCAGAAGATCCAATAGGCCGGCGTCATCGCCGAGAGCGTGTCCTTCATCAGCTTGAAGGCGATCGCGCCGATCAACCCGCCATAGAGATAGCCGGAGCCGCCGATGACGAGCACCAGCAGCGCATCGGCCGAGCGCGCGAAATCGAGCACCTCCAGCGAGACGAACTGCGTCGTCTGGGTCAGCAGGGCGCCTGCCATGCCGGCATAGACGGCGGCCAATGTGTAGATCGCGATGATGCGCCGGTTCGGCGCGATGCCGATCGTTGCCGCGCGCAGGCGGTTGTCCTTGAGCGCCTTCAGCGACAGGCCGAAAGGCGAATGCACGATCCGCCTTGCCAGCAGGAAGAGCAGGAATGTCGCGGTCAGGCTGTAGGTATAGGCCGTGGTGCCGGCGAAATCGAAATCGAAGCGGCCCAGGATCGGGCCAACCGCGATGCCGAGCAGGCCGTCCGCGCCGCCGGTGATCCAGTCGAGCCGGTTGGCGAGTTCGTGGAAGATCAAGGCGACGCCAAGCGTCACCATCAGCCGGGTCAGATCGGTGCCGCGCAGGATCATGAAACTGGCGAGGAAGCCGACGAGGCCAGCCGCTGCCCCGGACAGCAGGAGCCCGGTCACCGGTTCGGAAACGCCGTGCTTGGCGAGCAGCCCCGCCGAATAGGCCCCGACGCCGAAGAAGGCGGCATGTCCGAGCGAGACGATGCCGGCATAGCCCAGGATCAGGTCCAGCGAGAGCGCGAACAGCCCCAGGATCGCGATTTCGTTGAGCAGGAGATGGCGATTCGGAATCAGAAGAATCAATCCGAAGGCGCTGATCCAGAACAGGATTTCCGGCCAGCGCCAGGCTGCCTTCGCTTGCAGGAACGCGGCGGGCGAGGGCGCTTGCGTTCCTTGTGGCTGGGTGCTGGGAGGTTTGCTGAGCATCTCAGCGCCCACGCGCGAACAGGCCCTGCGGCCTGAGCATCAGGACCGCGAGCATGATCGCATAGATGATGAAGGCTCCCAGCTGCGGCACGAGATATTTGCCCATCACGTCGGCGACGCCGAGCAGGAGCGCTGCCAGCAGCGGCCCGGTCAGGCTCGACGTGCCGCCAACCGTGACCACGATCAGAAAGTAGAGCATGAACTTGAGCGGGAAGGTCGGATCGAGCCCGACGATCTCGGCGCCGAGCGCGCCGCCCAGCCCCGCCAGCCCGGAACCGAAGGCAAAGGTAATGGCGAAGACCTTGACCACCGGGATGCCGAGCCCGCGCGCCGCGCGCCGATCGTCGACGGCGGCGCGCAACTGGCTGCCGAAGCGCGTCTTCGCCAGCATCCATTGCAAGCCAAGCGCCATCAGGCCGCAGAGCACCACGATGAAGAGCCGGTAGATGCCGATGCCGACCCCGCCGATGAAGACGCGGCCCTGCAGATAGGCCGGCAGATGGATGTTCTGCTGCTGCGAGCCCATCAGATAGTCGGTCGCGGCGATCGACATGAAAACCAGACCGATCGAGAACAGCACCTGGTCGAGATGGCTGCGCTCATACATGTGCCGGTAGAGCAAGCGCTCGAAGATGAAGCCCAACGCCGCGCTGAACAGGAAGGCGAGCGGCAGGCAAAGCAGGAACGGCACACCGAAGCGGTTCATCAGGATGACGGTGGCGTAGCCGCCGGCCATGGCGAAGGCGCCATGCGCCAGGTTGACGAAGTTCATCAATCCCAGCGTCACGGCCAGCCCCGCCGCCAGCACGAAGAGCAGCATGCCATAGGCGATCCCGTCGAACAGGATGGTCAGCAAGGAGGGCTCCGTATCGTGACGATTTCACTCGGGGCTGTCACCCCGGGCGCAGCCCTCGGGTCCGATCTTCGATCGGCCCAAGGATAAACTCCGCGTTGATCCGGGATCCATTCCAGAACGGTTCGGGAATCGATCCCGGATCAGCGCGGCTGTGCCGCTTGTCCGGGATGACAGCGTCTTGGGGAAACGCTGTCAGGCTGTCACTTGGCGGCCTTCACCGGGTCTGGCACGGCCTCGAAGGTCGAGAACTCAACATTGTAGAGTTCGCCGTTCACCTTCTCGACCTTGCGGACATAGACGTTCTGGATGATGTCGCGCGTCTTGGGGTCGATCGAGATCGGCCCACGCGGACTGATCCAGCTCATGCCCTTCATCGCCTCGACCAGCTTGGTGCCATCGGTGTCGCCATTGGTCTTCTTCAGCGCCTCATAGATCAGGTGCATGCCGTCCCAGCCGCCCACCGCCATGAAGTTGGGCCGCACATTGGCGGCCTTGCGGAAGGCCTCGACGAAGGCCTTGTTCTCGGGCGAGGGATGGGCCGCCGAATAGTGATGCGTGGTGACGAGGCCGAGCGTGACGTCGCCCATGCTGTCGAGCGACTCGTCATCGGTGACGTCGCCGGTCGCGATCAGCCGAATGCCGGACTTGTCCAGGCCACGCTCGACGAATTGCTTCATGAACTGCACGCCGAGGCCCGATGGCACGAAGACGAACAGCGCATCGGGTTTGGCGTCCGTGACGCGCTGCAGGAAGGGCGAGAAATCGGGATTGCGCAGCGGGATTCGGATCTCGCCGGTGATCTCGCCGCCGGCTGCCGTCAGCCGCTCCTTGAAGGACTTCTCGGCGTCGAGGCCCGGGCCGTAATCGGCGACCAGCGTCATCGCCTTCTTGATGCCGTTCTTGGAGGCCCAGTCGGCGATGCCGATCGTCACCTGCGGCAAGGTGAAGGAGGTTCGCACGATGAAGGGGGATTGTTCGGTGATCGAGGAGGTGCCTGCCGCCATGACGATTTGCGGCGTCTTCGACTGCGTCGCCAGCGGCGCGACCGCGAAGGCGAGCGGGGTCAGTCCGAAACCGGCCAGGAAGGAGACCTTGTCGTTGACCAGCAGCTCCTGCGCGATGCGGCGGGTAACGTCGGGGGTGCCGGTATCGTCCTTGACGATCAGCTCAATCGTCTTGCCCGCGACGCTGGCTCCATTCTGGGCGATGTAGAGCTTCGCTGCGGCCTCGATCTGGCGGCCGATCGCACCGGCGAAGGGGCCGGTCATCGGCAGAATCAGA
Source organism: Allobosea sp. OK403 (assembly GCF_900113835.1). Classification (GTDB taxonomy): domain Bacteria; phylum Pseudomonadota; class Alphaproteobacteria; order Rhizobiales; family Beijerinckiaceae; genus Allobosea. The sequence goes on from NZ_FOQV01000001.1 coordinate 494,316, forward strand.
CCGATCTTGACGGTCTGTTGTGCCTGCGCCTGTGCTGGTGCCGAGCCGAGCATGAGGGCCGTGCCGCCCAGGGCCAGCAAGGCGCGGCGCGATAAGGTGGCTGTCGATTTCGGCATGATACCCCTCCCAAAATGTGCGATTACCGCACTGTTATTTTGATTTCGCACAATTTTCCGCTGGCCGATGCCGTCTGTCAATCTGGCCGAAAGGCGATGCCGGCCGCAACCTAGCACGCGCCAGCGCAACCTAGCACGCACCCGCGCAACGCGTCCTCGTCTTGTCTGCCCCGGCGAAGGCGGCCATTCCCTTGGCGCGGCCGAGCCGCTATCAGCGAGCCGACCGCACGCGAACTCGTGCGCCCAGGAAACCCGACGGAGCACATCATGGATCTCGGCCTTCACGACAAGCGCGCGCTGGTGCTGGGCGCGAGCCGCGGCCTCGGCGCCGCCATCGCCCGGACGCTCGCGGCAGAGGGTGCGACGGTGATCGCGGCCGCGCGCAACGTCGCGGCGACCAACGCCTGGATCGCCGACTGTCCCGCAGAGGTGCGAGGGCGCATCTCCGCCGCGAGCCTCGATCTGTCGGATATCGCCGCCGTCGACGCGTTTCTCGGTGAGCTCAATGGCACTGGGGGCGTCGACATCCTGATCGGCAATTCGGGCGGCCCGCCGCCGGCCGAAGCGCGCGAGGCCAAGCGCGACGACTGGCTGAAGCATTTCGAGGGGATGGCGGCCAACCTCTTCCACCTCGCGCAAGGCCTGCTGCCCGGCATGACGGGGCGCGGTTTTGGCCGCATCATCACCATCGCCTCGTCCGGCGTGGAACAGCCGATCCCGCGCCTGGCGCTGTCGAACGGCATCCGCTCTGCGGTGATCGGCTGGTCGAAGACGCTCTCGGCGGAAGTTGCCGCGCAAGGCGTCACGGTGAATGTCGTCCTGCCCGGGCGCATCCATACCGAGCGCGTCGACCAGCTCGACAAGGCCGCCGCCGACCGCTCCGGCATCACGCCCGACGAGGCGGCAAAGGCCTCGCGCGCGACGATTCCGGTCGGGCGCTACGGCACGGCGCAGGAATTCGCCGATGTCGTCGCCTTCCTGGCCAGCACGCGGGCGAGCTATGTCACCGGCGCCAAGATCCGCATCGACGGCGGGGCCACGCGCGGCATCTGAGCCTGCACACGGGCGTGAGCCGCCCGCTGTTCCCCCGCGGAAACGGGCCGCTCTGCCTCGCTGCGGAAAGGTTTTTCTCCTTTTGAAGTGAAATAAGAAAAACCACGCTACTGCCTGTGAATTGATCATTCAGGGTTTCGGGACTAGGTGAAGCGTTCGATTTACCGAACGTTTCACCTGGCGAAAACCGATGTCCGCCGATCTCTTGAATGCGCCGGGTCTGCCCGGTCAGATCACCGCTTCGGACGCCCCAGCCGCTGGTGCGACGCTGGAGCGACGGGCCCAGACCTTGAACGAGGCGTTCGGCGCGGCGGATGTCGCCGCCCGGCTCACTGGCGCCGTGGCCGAGGCTCGCGGTCGTCTCGTGTTCACGACCAGCTTCGGCCTGGAGGACCAGGTCCTTACCCATTTCATCATCGATGCCGGGCTTCCGGTCGAGATCGTGACGCTCGACACCGACCGGCTGTTTCCAGAGGTTCATGCGCTCTGGAAAGAGACCGAGGCGCATTTCGGCGTCAGGATCCTGCCCTTCTACCCGCGCCATGATGCGGTCGAGGGGTTTGTCAGCGCGCATGGCCTCGACGGCTTCTACACCTCGCGCGAGGCGCGCAAGGCCTGCTGCGACATTCGCAAGGTGGAGCCGCTCGGACGGGCGCTGGCCGGTGCCGACATCTGGATCACCGGCCTGCGCGCCGACCAGTCGGCCGCGCGCGGCGGCGTCCGCTTCGCCGAGGCCGAGGCGGCGAGGGGGCTTATCAAGCTCAGCCCCTTGCTCGACTGGTCGCGCGACAGGACGCTCGCCTTCGCTAAGGCGAATGGCGTTCCGCTCAACCCGCTGCACGAGAAGGGTTTCGTCTCGATCGGTTGCCAGCCCTGCACGCGCGCCATCCGCCCCGGCGAGCCCGAGCGGGCCGGGCGCTGGTGGTGGGAGGACGATGCCGCCAAGGAATGCGGGCTCCATGTCGGGCCGGACGGGAAGTTGACACGGGCGAAGCCCGCCTCGCTGGGAGCCGGCGCATGATCCAGCTCAGCCATCTCCAGAAGCTCGAAGCCGAGGCGATCTTCATCATCCGCGAGGTCGTGGCGACCTGCGACAAGCCGGTGCTGCTCTATTCGATCGGCAAGGATTCAGCTGTCCTGCTGCATCTCGCCATGAAGGCATTCTACCCGGCCAAGCCGCCTTTTCCGCTGCTCCATGTCGATACGACTTGGAAGTTCCGCGAGATGATCGCCTTCCGCGACGAGACCGCCGCTCGGCTCGGGCTCGATCTCATCGTGCATGTCAACCAGGAGGGCGTGAAGGCCGGCATCGGTCCCTTCGCCTCGGGCTCGCGCATCCATACCGATGTGATGAAGACGCAAGGCCTGAAACAGGCGCTCGACCTGCACAGATTCGACGCGGCCTTCGGCGGCGCCCGGCGCGACGAAGAGAAGAGCCGCGCCAAGGAGCGCGTCTTCTCCCTGCGCTCACCTGAGCATCGCTGGGATCCGAAGAACCAACGACCCGAGCCCTGGCAATTGTTCAACACCCGCAAGCACAAGGATGAGAGTTTTCGCGTGTTTCCGCTCTCCAATTGGACCGAGCGCGACGTCTGGGACTACATCGCGCTCGAGAATATCCCGGTCGTGCCGCTTTATTTCGCCGCTCCGCGCCCGGTGGTGAAGCGCGACGGCACCTGGATCATGCGCGATGACGAGCGCATGGAGCTCCTGCCCGGCGAGGTCGTCGAGAGCCGCATGGTCCGCTTCCGCACGCTCGGTTGCTACCCGCTGACGGGAGCGGTCGAGAGCGAAGCGGCAAGCCTGACCGAGATCATCGCCGAGATGCGCTCATCGCGCTCGTCGGAGCGGCAGGGCCGCGTCATCGACCATGACGGGGCGGGCTCGATGGAGCAGAAGAAGCAGGAAGGCTATTTCTGATGACCGCGCTGGCCAAGGAGAAGCGGTCGTCAGGCCCGGCTGCCGGGCAGGTTCCTGCAAATGACTCGACCGGGCTCGAGGCTTCGGGCCAGCATTCCCTGCTGCGCTTCATCACCTGCGGTTCGGTCGATGACGGCAAGTCGACGCTGATCGGCCGGATGCTCTATGAGGCCGGTGCGGTGCTCGATGATCAGCTCGACACGCTCGACGCCGATTCCCGCAGATTCGGCACGCAAGGAACCCAGCCCGATTTCGCCTTGCTCGTCGACGGCCTGTCGGCCGAGCGCGAGCAGGGCATCACCATCGATGTCGCCTATCGCTATTTCGCCACGGAGAAGCGCAGCTTCATCGTCGCCGACACGCCGGGCCACGAGCAATATACCCGCAACATGGCGACTGGCGCCTCGACCGCCGATCTCGCCATCATCCTGATCGACGCGCGCAAAGGGTTGCTGCCGCAGACGCGGCGACACTCCTTCATCGTCTCGCTGGTCGGGGTCCGGCATGTCGTCGTCGCGGTGAACAAGATGGACCTCGTCGGCTATGACGAGACCGTCTTCCGCCGCATTGCCGAGGATTATCGCGAGGCGACGAAGTCGCTGGGCTTCGCCTCGGTCCGCTTCATCCCGGTCTCGGCGCGCGACGGCGAGAATGTGATGCGCCGCTCGCCCGCCATGCCCTGGCATGACGGCCCGGCGCTGTTGCCCTTGCTCGAAACCATCGCGGTCGCACCGGAGCAGCACGGCGAAGCGGGCTTCGTGCTGCCGGTGCAATGGGTCAACCGGCCCAATCTCGATTTCCGCGGCTATGCCGGCCTGGCCGTCCGCGGACGTGCGCGCGTCGGCGATGCCGTGACCGTCCTGCCCTCAGGCCGCGCGAGCCGGATCGCCCGGTTGATCGGCGCGGCAGGCGAGGCCAGCAACGCTGCCGTCGGCCAAGCCGTGACCGTGACGCTGGAAGACGATGTCGATGTCTCGCGCGGCGATGTCATCGTCGCCGCGCCCTCGTCTGTGCCGGTCAGCCGCGAAGTGAAGGCGTGCCTGCTTTGGACCGGCGAACGGGCCTTGCTGCAAGGCGGCCAATTCCTGCTCAAGCTCGCGACCCAAAGCGCCAATGCGACGCTCGAGGCGCTACATCACAGCATCGATATCGAAGGCTTCCGTCCGGTGCCGGCCCAGAGCCTGCGCATGAACGGCATCGGCTTCGTGACCTTGAAGCTCGACAAGCCCGTCATCGCCCTGCCTTACCAGGAGAACCGTGAGCTTGGCGGCTTCATCCTGATCGATCGGATCAGCAACGAGACGGTTGCTTTCGGTTTCGTCGAGGCGGCTGCGGGCGAAGGTTCGGCCGGTGGCGCGGCGACCGGTGCGCTGGAGCGCCTGCGGCAGGCGCTCATCAGGACTGTCGGCCGTTCCGGCACGCCTGATCGTCGTTCATGGCTGGCTGCGGTGAGCTGGCGGCTGTTGAGTACGGCCGGGCTGTTCCTGGCGGCCTGGGCGGTAACCGAGCGGGTCGGCATATCAGCTGTGCTGGCGCTCGGGGATATCGCCCTGCGGCCGCTGCTGCGCAGGCTGCATGCGCTGCTCTGGCGCGAGCGCGCAGGCTCGGCGTTGCAGGACGGCGCAGGTATCTGAGAGACGCTGGATAGGAGACGCCGACCGGCGTTCTGCCGGCCGGAGTTGATCAGGCGATAGGAATCACGCCGCCTGCGAATAGCTGCTGGTGGCGGAGCTCGAGGTTCCCAGCTGATAGACGTTGCCATAGCTCTGCGAGGCGTTGACGAACGCGGCCGGAGGCTGGGGCGGTGGGCCGCGCTTGTCCGATGCTTGCTGGAAGGCGGTCTGCTCGTCCTTGGAAATCGACCCGTTCTTGTCGGAATCGATCGCATCGAACAGCTTGCTCAGAAGGTCGCTCGAAGCCGTCTTGTCGGAGGACAGGGCGCTCAGGAATTCGTCCTTGGCGACGCTGCCATCGGAATTCGCATCGAGTTGCGAGAAGATGTCCTGATTGTCGGAACTCCCGCTGGAGGCCTCCTGCGGAGGTGGCGGCGGCGGTCCGGCGGCCTTGAGCGTGTCCTGGAAGGCCTTGGTCTCGTCCTTCGAGATCGAACCGTCGGAGTTGGAGTCGATCGCGTCGAAGAGCTTGCCCAGGGCGCTGGTCGAGTCACTCGTGCCCATGGAGAAGGCTTTGGTGAATTCGTCCTTGGTGACGTTGCCGTCTGAATTCGCATCGACTTGTGAGAAGATATCGGTCTTGTCGCTCGTCGTGCTGTCGCTGGCGGCGCCGGTCTGGCCGGATTGAAGCCCGAACAGGAAGGATTGCAGTTGCTGGCCAGCCTTTTCGGCCTTGGCCTTGAACGCATCCGATTCGGCCTTTGTAACCGAGCCGTCGCTGTCGCTGTCCATCGCCTTGAACAGCGCTTCGCTCTTGGCGCTGTCAGTGCCCTTGGGAGCTCCGCTCTGGAACTCGTCGAGGCTGAGCGAGCCGCTGCTGTTGCTGTCTAGCGTGTCGAAGCTGGGTGGTTTCTGCGGAGGCGGACGAAAGCTGCCAACGCTGCCTATGCTGGACATGGAATGTCTCCGTCACTGATTGCCGCCGGTCGACGGCGCAAACAGAGTCAAGGAGCAACTCATGCCGGATTGCTAAGCCTGTGCCATTGCGGGAAGGATCTTGGTTTCGATTGTTTTCGAAATGCAGGTGTCGAAACATATGGAAACATAATCGCCGCGCCGGGCCAGGCCGTCATGGGTCAGGTCTTCAGCGGCCGACGACCGCGGTCGCCTCGATCTCGATCAGGGCCTGCGGCTCGACCAGCGCCACCACCTGCACCACGGCCATGGCGGGGAAATGCCGGCCGAGCACGTCGCGATAGACCGGTCCCATCTCCTTCAGGCTGGCGCGATAGGCAGCGATGTCGGTGACGTACCAGGTCAGCCGGACGATATCCTCGACTTGCCCGCCGCCGGCCTCGACCACGGCCTTGATGTTGATCAGCGTCTGTCGAAGCTGCGGCAGGAAACCCTGTGCGAAGACGCCGGTCTCATCCCAGCCGACGAGCCCGCCGGTGACCAGGACGCGCCCTTCCGCGACCATGCCGTTCGCATAGCCGCGCGGCGTGGGCCAGCCCTCCGGCAGAATGGCACGTTGTATTGCAGCACTCGACATGGTGTCGCCTCGGTTGGGCCGTTCCGGCTCGTGTTTCGAAGAAGGGTCAGGCCTCGCCGCGCGCGATCTCGCGCAATGCGAAGCGCTGCAGCTTGCCGGTCGCGGTTTTGGGCAGCGCCGCCACAAAGGCGACGGCGCGCGGGTATTTATAGGGCGCGATATGCGCTTTCACGTGGTCCTGCAACTCCTTGAGGAGGCGGGCATCGCCGAGGAAGCCCTCGCGCAGCACGACATAGGCTTTGACGATCTGCCCCCGATCCGGACAGGGCGCGCCGACGACGCCGCATTCGGCGACTGCAGGGTGCGTCAGCAGGCAGATTTCGACCTCGGGGCCGGCGATGTTGTAGCCGGCCGAGATGATCATGTCGTCGGAGCGCGCTTGATACCAGAAATAGCCGTCCGCATCGCGCAGATAGGTGTCGCCGGTGATGTTCCAGCCGTCCAGCACATATCTGGCCTGGCGCGCATCGGCGAGATAGCGGCAACCCGTCGGGCCGCGCACGGCGAGCCGGCCGGGCGTGCCGTCGGGGCACTCGATACCGGCCTCGTCGACGATCTTGGCCTCATAGCCGGGAACGGGAAGACCGGTCGCGCCGGGCCTGATCTTTTCGCGCGGTGCGCCGATGAAGATGTGCAGCATCTCGGTCGCGCCGATGCCGTCCATCAGCGGCAGGCCGGTCTTGGCGGCCCAAGCCTCGAAAGTGGGCTTGGGCAGGGCCTCGCCGGCCGAGACGCAGATGCGCAAGCTGGAGATGTCGCGCCCGTCGAGCCGGTCGAGCATGGCGCGATAGGCCGTCGGCGCGGTGAAGACGACCGAGGCCTTGTGACGCTCGATCGCGTCGATCAGGTCGGGCGGGCCGGCCTTCTCCGGCAGGATCATCGCCGCGCCGATCCGCATCGGGAAGAGCACGAGTCCGCCGAGCCCGAAGGTGAAGGCGAGCGGCGGCGAGCCGATGAAGCGGTCCTCCGGAGAAGCCTTGAGCACGCGGGCGCCATAGCAGTCGCAGATTGCCAGGATGTCGCGCTGGAAATGCATCGTGCCCTTGGGCTCGCCGGTCGTGCCGGAGGTGAAGCCGATCAGGCAGACATCGTCGCTCGCCGTGTCGGCGGCGGCGAAGTTCTCATAGCCGGGCTGGCGCATCAGCGCGTCGAGGCTGCCCGCCGCGTCGTCGCCCCAGCTCACGATCCGTGTCAGCTCCGGCGCCTGGGCCTGCGCCGCCTCCAGCTCGGCGAGCAGGCGATGGTCGCACAGCGCCAGCGAAATCTTCGCTTTGCGGATCGGATAAACCAGCTCACCCGCGCGCAGCATCGGCATGGTCGCGACCACGACGCCGCCGGCCTTCAGCACGGCGAGATAGCTCGCCACCATCATCGGCGTGTTGGCGGCGCGCAGCAGCACGCGATTGCCCGTAATCATGCCGAGGTCGCGTGTCAGCACGTTGGCGATGCGGTTCACCTGCTCGGCGAGATCGGCATAGCTCCGGTGCAGATCGCTCGCGATGATCGCGGCCCGCCCGCCGCGCCCTTCGAAGACATGGCGGTCGAGCAGCTCCGTGACGACGTTGAGCCGTTCCGGATAGGTCAGCCCCGCTTCTGTCAGCCTGAGATCGGGCCAGTTGTCGCGCGGCGGCAGGTTGTCCCGCGCGAAACCGTCCTCATGCCCCGATCTCGCGAATCCGGTTGCTGTCATCTCGTTCCCCTGCCTTCTCGGCATGTGTCTTCAGCAGGTCGCGTGCGATCACGACCTTCTGGACCTCGCTGGCGCCCTCATAAATGCGCAAGGCCCTGATTTCCCGGTACAATTCCTCCACCTTGACGCCCTTGGTCACACCGAACCCGCCATGGATCTGGACGGCACGGTCGATGACGCGCTGGGCGTTCTCTGTTGCGACGAGCTTGGCGAGTGCCGCCTCGCGGGTGACGCGGGGCGCGCCGCGATCCTTGGTCCAGGCGGCGCGATAGACCAGCAGCGCCGCGGCATCGACCTCGGCTGCGCTGTCGGCGATCGCGGCCTGCGACAATTGCAGGTCGCCGAGCGTGCCGCCGAACAGCTTTCGGCCATTGGCGTGCGAGACCGTCTCGTGCAGCGCCCGCCGTGCGAAACCGAGTGCAGCCGCGCCGACTGTCGAGCGGAAGATGTCGAGCGTCGCCATCGCGACCTTGAAGCCGTCGCCGGGGCCGCCGATGCGGTTCTCGACCGGGATGCGGCAAGCGTCGAAGCGCAAGGTGGCGAGCGGGTGCGGCGCGATCACGTCGATGCGCTCGGCAATGCTCAGACCTGGCGTGTCGGCCTCGACCAGGAAGGCGGAAAGCCCGCGCGCGCCGGGCGCCTCAGCCGTTCGGGCGAAGACGACGTAGTGATCGGCGATCCCGCCATTCGAGATCCAGGTCTTTTCGCCGTCGATCCGGATATGCGTGTTGCCGTCCGGCGTCGCGGTCGTCGCCATTGCGGCGACGTCGGAGCCGGCCTCCTTTTCCGATAATGCAAAGGCGGCGATGCGGTTGCCGTCGCGGATTCCGGGCAGGATGCGCTGCTTCATCGCCTCCGAGCCCGCGAGCGTGATCGAGCCCGTGCCGAGCCCCTGCATGGCGAAGGCAAAATCGGCGAGCCCGTCGCGTGCCGCCAAAATCTCGCGAGCGAGGCAAAGCGTACGGACATCGAGCGCCTCGCTCAGGCCGCCGAAAGCCGCCGGCACGACCGCCTTGAGGAAGCCCGCCTCGCCAAGCGCCTTGACGCGGGCTCGGCAGCCGGCGTCGACATCGTCATGTGGCAGGCCGGGCAGGGTGGTGTCGGCCCAGGCCGAAAGCACCTCGGCGAAGTGGCGATGGCGATCCTCGAAGAAGGGCCAGTCGAGCGTGTCGCCCAAGATAGCCATGCCCAAAGTCGTATTACCCGAGGTCGCCTGGCCGAGAATGCCGCTGCCCGCCATCTCAATTCCCCTCGAAGACCGGCTTCTGCTTGTTGGCGAAGGCGTGGTAGGCGCGGGCGAAATCCTCGGTCTGCATGCACAAGGCCTGCGCCACGGCCTCGGCCTCGATCGCGCTTTCGACCGACATTGCCCATTCCATTTCGAGCATGCGCTTGGTCATGGCGTTGGCGAAGGTCGGCCCGTCGGCGAGCTCGGCTGCCAGGGCCTGGGCTTCACCGAGCAGGCTCTCCTTGGCCACGAGCCGGTTGAGGAAGCCCCAGCGTTCGGCCTCCTCGCCCTTCAGCGCGCGGCCGGTGTAGAGCAATTCGGCTGCGCGTCCCTGACCGACAATGCGCGGCAGCATTGCGCAGGCGCCCATGTCGCAGCCGGCGAGGCCAACGCGGTTGAACAGGAAGGCGATCTTGGTTTCGGCCGTGCCCAGCCGCAGATCGGACGCCATAGCCATGATCGCACCCGCGCCGGCGCAGACGCCGTCGATCGCGGCGATGACCGGCTGCGGGCAGGCGCGCATCGCCTTGACCAGCTCCCCGGTCATGCGGGTGAACTTCAAAAGCTCCTTGGTCTCCATCGCGACCAGCGGCCCGATGATCTCGAAGACATCGCCGCCTGAAGAGAAGTTGCCGCCGGCGCCGGTGACGACGATCGCCTTGACGGCCTCTTCCTTCTGTGCGGCCAGGAAGAAATCGGTGAGCTCGCGGTAGCTTGCGAAGGTCAGCGGATTCTTCTTCTCAGGTCGGTTCAGCGTCACCGTTGCGACCTTGCCGGCGACGTTCAGCTCGAAATGCGCCGGTGTGAAACCCGCCAGCGGCAAGGTCGTGGCGTTGGCGAGGCTCATGCCTTGTCTCCGTTGGCGCGCTGCGCGATGGCCGCATGCAGGGAGGTTTTGGTGCGGCCGAGCAGCCGGAATAGTTGAGTGGTCTCGGCGTGATCGAGCCCGGCAAAAAGCTCCGCGATCCAGCCCTCATGCCGCTCGGCCATCGCCTTGAAGGCCTTGCGTCCCTGCGCCGTCAGCGTCAGCACCTGCACGCGCCGGTCCTGTGCGGCGGCGCGCTTGTCGACGAGACCATCGGCCAGGAGCCCGGCGACGACGGCGGTGACATTGCCGTTCGAGACCATCAATCGCTGTGAGACCTCGCCGACGGTCATCCCGGTGGTCGATTTCTCGAGCTGCGCCATCAGGTCGAAGCGTGGCAGCGTCGTCTTGAACTCTTCACGCAGGCGGTTGCGGATCTCGGTCTCGATCAGGGTCGAGCAGGTCAGCAGTCTGAGCCAGAGCCTGAGTTCGTCCTTGTGATCGCCGGGGCGTTCGCTGGCCTTGGTCTCGCGGTCGAGCACGAGGCTGGGAGAGGGCGTTTCCATGGCCTAGAACTCCCCGCCATTGATCAGGATCGATTGGCCGGTGATGGATTGGCTGGCCGGCCCGCAGAGATAGAGCACGGCTGCCGCGACTTCTTGCGGCGCGATCAAACGCCCCTGCGGATTATCCTTCACCAGCTGTGCCAGCGCCTGCTCGTCCGAGAGGCCGGTCTTGGCGGTGATCGCGCTGATGCCGCCTGCGACCATGTCGGTGTCTGTATAGCCGGGGCAGATCGCGTTGACCGTGACGCCGGCGCGTGCCGTTTCCAGCGCGAGCGAGCGCACTAGGCCGATCACGGCATGTTTGGCGGCGGCATAGGCCGAGACATAAGCGTAGCCGCGATGCCCCGCGGTCGAGGCGATCGCGATCAAGCGGCCGCTGCGACGCTCCATCATGCCGGGCAGCGCCGCGTGGAAGGCGTTGACCGTTCCGATCAGGTTGATCTCGCTCATGCGCCGGAAGCGCTCGGCATCGCTGCGCGTGAACGGCCCGGTCTCGACCGCGCCGGCATTGGCGATGACGATGTCGAAGGGCTGGGTTTGCGCCAAGGCTGCGGCGGCGGTGGCAGTGGCTGCCTCGTCGCGGATATCGCAGGGCATGAACGCGTCGGCATCACCGGCTTCGACCGCCTCTTGCAGAACCTTCGCGTCGCGCCCGATGATGCTGACGCGGGCGCCCTCGCGCTTCAGAGCGGCTGCGACGGCGCGGCCGATGCCGCGCCCACCGCCTGTCACCAGTGCATGCTGTCCTGCCAGAGCCATCCTGAGCGACCTCCTGATGGAGTAATATATTTTAGGTCTAAAGGAATTTGCAAGCGCTCTGATCGGGTTGAAGGCAGGCGGCAAAATCGTGCGAAAACCACCATATGTCGGCGGTACATGATTAAGTTCGCCTCCCGCCGCTTCGGTTTTTCGGCGAACGAAATGAGCCTCTTGAGATAAAATTATTTTAGACCTAAAATAATTTTACAGCCCATGTTTCGGAGGTCATGATGCGCATTGCGGTCGTTGGCGGCGGACCCGCCGGGCTCTATTTCGCGCTCTTGATGAAGCGCGACTGGCCGCAGCTCGAGGTCACGGTCTTCGAGCGCAACCAGCCCGACGACACTTTCGGCTTCGGCGTCGTCTTCTCCGACCAGACGCTCGACACCTTCAAGGCGGCCGATGCGACAAGCTATGCCGCGATCCGCGACAATTTCGCATACTGGGACGATGTCGAGATCCATTTCAAGGAGAGCGTGCACCGCGTCTCCGGCAACGGCTTCTGCGGCTGCTCGCGCCGCTCGCTGCTCATGCTGGTGCAGGCTCGCGCCCGCGAGCTCGGCGTCGATCTTCGTTTCGGTGAGGAGGCCAGTGATATCGAGGCGCTGAAGCGCGATTACGACCTCGTCGTCGCCGCCGACGGCATCAACAGCCGAATCCGCGAGGGTTGGCGCGAGCGCTTCCAGCCCGAGACCGACCTGCGGCCCAACATCTTCACCTGGATGGGATCGACCCGCCCCTTCGACGCCTTCAACTTCTTCTTCAAGGAAACCGAATTCGGGCTCTTCATCGCCCATTGCTACCAATATGAGGTCGGCCGCTCGACCTGGGTGCTGGAGACCGATCCCGAGACCTTCGCCAAGGCGGGGCTCGACAAGCTGGACGAAGCGGAATCGGCAGCCTTTCTCGAAGGCGTCTTCGCCGAGGAGCTGCAGGGCCATAAGCTGGTCACCAATCGCTCGCTCTGGCGGAATTTTCCGATGATCCGCTGTCGCAACTGGGTCTCGGAGAACGTCGTCCTGATCGGCGACGCCAAGGCGACGGCGCATTTCTCGATCGGCTCTGGCACCAAGCTCGCGATGGAAGACGCGATCGCGCTGCACAAGGCCTTCGGCAAGGCGCAATTGAACGTCACCGAGGCGCTCGCATTGTTCGAGCGCACGCGCCGCGAGGAGGTCGAGAAGACCCAGCACGCGGCCGACGTCTCGCTGGTCTGGTTCGAGCAGCTGCGCCGCTTCTGGGATTTCGACCCGCTGCGCTTCGCCTTCGGCCTGATGACGCGCTCCAAGGCGATCACCTATGACAATCTGGCTCTGCGCGCGCCGGGTTTCGTCGCGGCGATCGACAAGCTGGTCGCGCAGGAGCTCGGCCCGCTCGCCCGCACCCGCAAGGACGGCGCCCCCGTGCCGCCGGCCTTCCAGCCGCTCAAGCTGCGCGAGATGCAGGTCGAGAACCGCATGGTGCTCTCGCCGATGTGCCAATATTCGGCGCAGGATGGCCTGCCCAATGACTGGCACCTGATGCATTACGGCTCGCGCGCCATTGGCGGCCCCGGGCTCATCTTCACCGAAATGACCTGCGTGGCGGCCGATGCGCGCATCACGCCGGGCTGCGCCGGGCTCTATACCGACGCGCAGGAAGCCGCCTGGGCCCGGATCGTCGACTTCGTCCATGCCAATTCGGCGGCGAAGTTCTGCCTCCAGCTCGGCCATGCCGGGCGCAAGGGCGCGACCAAATTGATGTGGGACGGCATGGACAAGCCGCTGGAGGAGGGCGCCTGGCCGATCATCTCGGCCTCGCCCTTGCCCTATTATCCGGAGAGCCAGATCCCGGGCGAGATGAGCCGCTCCGACATGGACCGGGTGAAGGCCGAGTTCGTCGCGGCAGCGCAGCGCGGCGAGCGCGCCGGCTTCGACATGCTGGAGCTGCACTGCGCCCATGGCTATCTGCTGGCGAGCTTCCTCTCGCCGCTGACCAATCACCGGACGGATGACTATGGCGGCTCGGTCGAGAACCGCCTGCGCTATCCCCTGGAGGTCTTCCGCGCCCTGCGCGAGACCTGGCCGCGCGAGAAGCCGATGTCTGTGCGCATCTCCGCGACCGACTGGAAGGCGGGCGGCGTGACCCCGCAGGACATGATCGCGATCTCCACGGCCTTCGCGGAGGAGGGCTGCGACCTCGTCGACGTCTCAACCGGGCAGACCGTCAACGACAGCCGCCCGATCTATGGCCGCATGTTCCAGATGCCGTTCTCCGACCAGATCCGCAATGAGGCTCGCGTCGCGACCATGTGCGTCGGCAACATCACCTCGGCCGACCAGGTCAACACCATCATCGCCTCAGGCCGGGCCGACCTCGTCGCGCTCGGCCGGCCGCATCTGGCCGATCCTTCCTTCGTGCTGCGCGCCGCTGCCTGGTATGGCGTCGATATAGCCCAACCGCTGCAATATCAGCCCGGCAAGGACCAGCTCATGCGCAACACCCCACGCGAGCGCGAGGAAAGCGAGGCGCTGAAGCTCAAAGCCAAGCCGAGCCGCCACGCGGTCTCGGTCTAGTCAAGAGAGCCGAGCCGCCACGCGGTCTCGGCTTGAAGCCAGGCGCGGGGGAACATCCCGTATGTCCGCCTGTTTCTTGAGCATCACAGTCCCAGCCAGAAGGACCGACATGCTCGCCACTGCCCGTTCGCTCGTCGCCGCGATAGCCGTCGCGACCGGTTCTTTCGCCGCGCTCGCCCAGGGGACGGTCACGCCGCCGCAGTCGCCCGGGGCCGTCGCGCCGCAATCCAATGGCGGGCTCGGCCCGGTGACGACGCACCCCTCGCAGGTCGACAGAGGCCAGAACATGATCCTGCCATCGGCCGGGAGTTCCGGGCAGTCCTCCGCGCCGACCATGATCTATGATTGCAAGGCCAAGCCACAGGACTGCACGACGCCCGCGACGCCTGCCGACAAGGCTACGGCTCCGCAAATCTCCGCCCCACCGGCTACGACGACTCCGTAGCGCGGCAAAGTTCGCTTGCGCAGGCGCGTGCTGGAGAGGGCGTTGCTCTCTGTTGATTGCGTCGGCGCAAGGTTAGGATTGGGCGATGGGGGCTTCCGCTTGCGGCGCGGGGCGCTATCTCAAGCGCAGACAGCGGGCCGATCCGGCCTTGCGCCCAATCATGAGGTTCCAGATGAAGCTCACCGGCATTCACCACGTCACCGCCATCTCGGCCGATGCGCCGGGCAATCGCCGCTTCTATGCCGAGACGCTGGGCATGCGGCTGGTCAAGAAGACGGTGAACCAGGACGACACCTCGGCCTATCACCTGTTCTATGCCGATGGTGCCGGCTCGCCTGGATCGGATCTGACCTTTTTCGACTGGCCTGCCTCGCCGGCCCGGCGTGGCACGCATTCGATCAATCGCACCTCCCTGCGTGTCGCCGATGAGGCGTCGCTGGAATGGTGGCGCGAGCGTCTGACCAAGGCCGGCGTCAAGGTTTCAGCCATCCGCGCGATCAATGGCCGCGAGGCCTTCGATTTCGAGGATCCGGAGGGCCAGCGCCTGACATTGCTCGCGGATGGCGGCGAGATCCCCTTCGTTGTCTGGGGGAAGAGCCCGGTTCCCGCCGCGCATCAGATTCGCGGGCTCGGGCCCGTCACCATCTCGGTGCCGAAGCTCGAGCGCACCGAGGTCGTGCTGACCCAGCTTCTCGGACTGGAACGCATCGCGTCCTATCGCGACGCGGCTCATGCCAGCGGCGAGATCCATGTCTTCAAGATCGGGGAGGGTGGTCCGGCAGCCGAACTGCATGTCGCGGTCGAGCCCGATGCGCCGCAGGCGCGCGAAGGGGCCGGCGGCGTGCATCATCTCGCGCTGCGCACGCCGACCTTTGCCGATTACGACGCCTGGGCGGAACGGCTCAAGGCGGCCGGCTATCCCAATAGCGGCAAGGTCGACCGCTTCTATTTCCGCTCGCTTTATCTGCGCGAGCCGAACGGCATCCTGATCGAGATCGCCACTGACGAGCCCGGCTTCTCTGCCGATGAGCCGGCCGAGACGATGGGTGAGAAGCTCGCTCTGCCGCCCTTCCTGGAGCCGAAGCGGGCGCAGATCGAGGCCGGGCTGAAGCCGCTCTAGAGCCGGATGATTGCAGCTGGAATCACGGAGTGATCCCAGCTGCAATCTGAATCCGTCTCCCGTCTGAAAGTGAGAGCAGGATTGATGTGAAAAGCCGGTTTCCACTTTTTCGCATCCTGCTCCGAGCGGCTGGGAGCGTTTCAACGCGGCAATCTATGGGGCGCGGCGGGCCGGATCGGTCCGCCGCGTTTTTTTGTCGCAAATTGCCGCGTTGGATTCACCGGCAATTAACCACGCAGGATTTTACTGAGCTCTGTTGAGTTGCTGGCTTCCCTGCATGGACGATCAGCGCCTTTCTCGGCCGATGCTCCTGTTCGAGCGCGGCGGAGAGCCGGCCGCTTTGGGTTTCGTTCGCTAGGGCAGGCGGCGTGTTGCGTTGTTGAGTTGAGAGCGCCGCCCCGATGTCGGACCAAGGCTACAAGCCGCGTGCAGTCAGGTTGCGCTCTCGCGCCCGGCTGCGCCGCAAGGTGTTGCTCCAGCTTGCCTTCGTCGCGGCGACGACCGCACTTGGTTTCCTGGCGATGGATGGATCGCAGGATAGGCCGGCGACCCATGAGGCGAGGTCTGTGCAGACAGCGGCTGCATCGCCGCAAAAGAGCGATACAGCAAGAGTTTACAGAGATCTTCTGAATTCCGAGTTCAAGCTCGGCCCTGCGCCCACCACTCTCGGGGGGAGCGCGCCGCTGGATGCGAGTTTCCACGCCAACACGCCGCTGCAGACGGCTTCGCTCGCACCGGCCACCCTGTCGCAACCAGCTGTTCCGGCCTCGGCTCCCGTCACCCCGCGTGACGTGGACACGACCGGAAGCATCGCGCCTGGCGCCCTTCCTTCGGCCGGGTCGGTGTCGGACATTCTCAAGACCCCTGCAGCGCCCAGGCTCGTGCCCGGCGCGCCGCGGCCGATCGCACGGCCCTCGGAGCTCAAGCCTCCCCAGACCCGCGAGCCGCCGGCCATCGTGCTGCGCCAGCCGGCGCACCGGCCCAAGGTCGCGGCGGCGCCTGCGCAGGCGCCGGACAACCGTTCATTCTTCGAAAAATTCTTCGGCGTGCCACCGCAGCCGGCCGGGCCTGCTCTCGCCTACGCAGCGCCCGAAGATGATGTCGTCGACCGTTCACGCGGACGCCGGCTCAGCCCCGGCACGGCGCCGATGATCGGTTCGGCGCAGGCGACCGCGATCTACGACATCAGCGCGCGCACGGTCTACATGCCCAATGGCGATCGTCTGGAGGCGCATTCAGGCCTCGGCGACAAGCTGGACGACCCCCGTTTCGCCCATGTCCGGATGCAGGGCGTCACGCCGCCGCATACCTATGATCTGACCGAGCGCGAGGCACTGTTCCACGGCGTGCGGGCGCTGCGCCTGAACCCCGTCGGCGGCAGCGGCGCGATCCATGGCCGCGCCGGCCTCCTGACCCACACTTATCTGCTGGGCCCCAACGGCGATTCGAATGGCTGCGTGTCGTTCAAAGACTACGACAAGTTCCTGCACGCCTATCTGCGCGGTGAAGTGAAGCGCCTGGTCGTGGTGGCGAGCCGGTAGCTAGCGTTCAGCAAGGAAGCCAGGCCGTCATTCCGGGGCTTCGCGCAGCGAAGAGCCCGGAACCCAGAACCGATGCCGTTACAGTAGAAGGGCGGTCCTTCCGGCGCCTTTCTGATCATCGTCATTGGTTCTGGGTTCCGGGCTCAGGCCTGCGGCCTGCCCCGGAATGACGGCTCGGGCTGGTCAGGCCTTAGCGGCGGTTTTGGGTTTAGCCGCTGCCTTGGCCGGCGCCTTGGCCTTTGCTGCCGTCTTGGGCTTGGCCGAGGATTTCGCGGCAGCCTTGGCCGGAGCCTTCGTCTTCGCCGCAGCTTTAGGCTTCCCGCCACCCTTGACGCCACTGGCCTCGGCCTTGGCATTGACGAGTTCGACCGCCTGTTCGAGCGTGATCGCCTCCTGCGTCATCGTCTTGGGCAGGGTCGCATTGACCTTGCCCCAGTTGACGTAAGGGCCGTATTTGCCGGCACGGACGACGAGCTTGCCGCCGCCTGGGTGCTCACCGAGATCTCGCCCCGGCACGGCTGCGCCACGCCCGAAGCGGCTGCCGCCGCCGCCACTCTCCTTGGCGACGATCAGGTCGATGGCGCGGTTGCCGCCGAGTTCGAGGATATCGTCATCCTTGTCGATATTGGCGTAGGTCTTGCCGTGCTGGACGTAAGGCCCGTAGCGGCCGATGCCGACGAGGATCGGCTCGCCGCTCTCGGGATGCTTCGCGACCTCCTTCGGCAGGGCCAGCAGCGCCAGGGCTTTCTCCAGCGTCACGCTGGCCGCGCTCATGCCCTTGGGCAGGCTGGAGCGCTTGGGCTTCTCACCCTCGCCGAGCTGGATATAGGGCCCGAAGCGGCCATCACGCAGCGTGACGTCGACCTCCGTGACCGGATCCTTGCCGAGGATGCGCACGCCCGGCGCACCCTGGCCGCCCTCGGCCGTCGCTTCGCCGTCAGCAGCGGAGACGGTCAGCGGCCGGGTGTAGCGGCATTCCGGATAGTTCGAGCAGCCGACGAAGGCGCCGAACTTGCCGAGCTTGAGCGAGAGCGTGCCGGTGCCGCAGACCTGGCAAGAGCGCGGATCGCTGCCATCCTCGCGCGCCGGGAAGACATGGGCGCCGAGCACGCCGTTTAGCGCCTCCAGTACCTCGGTGACGCGCAGATCCTTGGTCTCGCCGATCGATTTGGTGAACTCTTCCCAGAATTCGCGCAGTAGCACTTTCCAGTCGATCTCGGCATTGGAGACCCGGTCGAGCTGCTCCTCGAGATTGGCCGTGAAATCGAACTCGACATAGCGCTTGAAGAAGCTCTCCAGGAACGCCGTAACCAGCATGCCCTTGTCCTCGGGGACGAGGCGCTTCTTGTCGATGCGGACATATTCGCGGTCGCGCAGGGTCGACAGCGTCGCGGCATAGGTCGAGGGCCGGCCGATGCCGAGCTCTTCCATGCGCTTGACGAGGCTGGCTTCCGAATAGCGCGGCGGCGGCTCCGTGAAGTGCTGGTCGGCCGCGATGGCGCGCTTCTCAAGCGGCTCGCCATTCTTCATCGCCGGCAGCTTTTTCGAGTCCTCGTCCTCTTCATCGTCGCGGCTCTCCTGATAGAGCGTCAGGAAGCCGTCGAAGAGCACGACCTGGCCGGTGGCGCGCAGTTCCAGATTGCGCGCGCCGACCTTGGCGGCAATGTCGACCGTGGTGCGTTCGAGCGAGGCCGATTCCATCTGGCTGGCGATGGTGCGCTTCCAGATCAGTTCGTAGAGTTTGGCCTGCTCGGGCTCGAGATGGCGCGCGACCATGGCCGGGAGACGCCCGAGATCGGTCGGCCGGATCGCCTCATGGGCCTCCTGCGCGTTCTTGGCCTTGACCGTGTATTTGCGCGGCACCTCGGGAACATAGGCGTCGCCGAACTCCTTGCCGATGACGCTCCGGGCGGCGGTGATGGCCGAGCCGTCCATGTCGACGCCGTCGGTTCGCATATAGGTGATGAGGCCGACCGTCTCGCCGCCGATGTCGACGCCCTCATAGAGCCGCTGCGCCAGTTGCATCGTCCGCGCCGGGGCGAGGCCCAGTTTGCGCGAGGCCTCTTGCTGCAAGGTCGAGGTCTGGAAGGGCGGATAGGGGTGGCGCTTGACGGGCTTGGCCTCGACATTCGCCACGCTGAAGGCGGCGGTCTCCAGCGCCGCCTTGAAGGCGAGCGCCTCGTCCCCCGTGCCGATGTCGAGCCGGGTGATCTTCTTGCCGTCGGCTCCGACGAGCCGTGCGTCGAAGACGCCGCCTGCGCTGGTGGCGAGCGTGGCCACCAGCGACCAGTATTCGCGGGCCCGGAAGGCCTCGATCTCGCGCTCGCGGTCGCAGACGATGCGCAGCGCCACCGACTGGACGCGGCCGGCCGAGCGTGCGCCGGGCAATTTGCGCCAGAGCACGGGGGAGAGGGTGAAGCCGACGAGATAGTCGAGCGCCCGGCGCGCCAGATAAGCGTCGACCAGCGCCTGGTCGACCTGGCGCGGATTGGCGAGCGCCTTCTGCACGGCGTCCTTGGTCACGGCGTTGAAGGTGACGCGCTCGACGGGGATGCCCTTGAGCGCCCGCTTGGCGTTCAGCGCTTCCAGCACGTGCCAGGAGATGGCCTCGCCCTCGCGGTCCGGGTCGGTTGCGAGGATCAGCTTGTCGGCGCCTTTCAGCGCCTTGACGATCTCGGCGACCTGCTTGGCGCCGCGCCCCTCGATCTCCCACTTCATCGCGAAGTCCTGCTCGGGCTCGACGGAGCCGTCCTTGGCGGGCAGGTCGCGGATATGCCCGAACGAGGCGATGACCTCGTAATCCGAGCCGAGATATTTGTTGATCGTCTTGGCCTTGGCCGGCGACTCGACGACGAGGAGCTTCATGGTGCGTTTCAGTCTCAAAGGGCAAAGGACGGGGCCGGGCAAAGCACAGGGAAAGCACGTTATGTGCCTGCCTGGCGAAGCTTGGCGCAGGGCGCGTTGATAGCGGTTCGGAATGGCGCGCGAAAGTGGTTCACGCCGTTGTCTCTGTCAAACGCCGATTATGCTTTGCCCGGACGGGTGGAGGCCTTACCGGGGGCGCTGGCGTTCGACGACGATGAGCGGAGGATATCGTGTCTGTACACAGCTTGATCAAGCGCCGGACCGCGCAGGACATCCAGGCGCGCAAATCCGGCGAGCCGATCGTCTCCCTGACTGCCTATACCGCTGCGATGGCGGGCATCGTCGACGAGGTCGCCGATTTCATCCTGGTCGGCGATTCGCTCGGTATGGTGGTCTACGGGCTCGACAGCACCGTTCCGGTGACGCTGGAGATGATGATCCGGCATGGCCAGGCCGTGATGCGCGCGACGCGCCAAGCCCTCATCGTGGTCGACATGCCCTTCGGCAGCTATGAGGAAAGTCGCGAACAGGCCTTGCGCAACGCCGCCCGCATCCTCAAGGAGACCGGCTGCGGCGCGGTCAAGCTCGAGGGCGGCGCGCGCATGGCACAGACGATCCGCTTCCTGGTCGAGCGCGGCGTGCCCGTGATGGGCCATGTCGGTCTGACGCCGCAGGCGGTCAACACGCTCGGCGGCTTCAAGGCGCAGGGCCGCAGCAAAGCCGAGTGGCCGGCCATTCTCGCAGATGCCGAGGCGGTCGCGCAGGCGGGTGCCTTTGCGATGGTGGTCGAGGCCGTCGCCGAACCGTTGGCTGTGCAGATCACCGAAGGGGTCGGCATCCCCACCATCGGCATCGGCGCGTCCGCGGCTTGTGACGGCCAGATCCTCGTCCTCGACGACATGCTCGGCCTGACCGGGCGCGTGCCTAAATTCGTGAAAGCCTATGGCAATCTCGCCGCTGAGGTGAGGCAGGCGGTCTCGACCTATGCCGAGGAGGTCAAGGCGCGCCGGTTCCCGGGGCAGGAGCATGTCTACGCGTTGAAGGCCGAGTGAGATGCTGCTTGGGAAAAAGGCGGCGCGGTGGCAGCCGTGCCTTGCGCAGGTCACGACTCGCGCCTAAACACCCTGCTTCAAATGACATCGCCAGCACCGCTTTATCCGCACCGCCACCTCCTCGGCATCGAGGGGTTGTCCCATCTGGACATCGAGGCGCTGTTGGACAGGGCCGACACCTATGTCGCGCTCTCCCGGCAGGTCGAAAAGAAGACGGCGACCCTGCGCGGCCGCACCCAGATCAACCTGTTCTTCGAGCCCTCGACCCGGACGCAGGCCTCCTTCGAGCTCGCCGGCAAACGCCTTGGCGCTGATGTCATGAACATGTCGGTCGCCTCCTCTTCGGTGAAGAAGGGCGAGACGCTGATCGACACCGCAGCGACGCTGAACGCGATGCGGCCCGATATCCTGGTGGTGCGCCATCATGCGGCCGGTGCGGTCAATCTCTTGGCCCGCAAAGTCGATTGCTCGGTGGTCAATGCCGGTGATGGCGCCCATGAGCACCCGACGCAGGCGCTTCTCGACGCGCTCACCATCCGCCGCAACAAGGGCCGCATCGCCGGGCTGACGGTGGCGATCTGCGGCGACATCCTGCATTCGCGCGTCGCCCGCTCCAACATCATCCTCTTGAACGCGCTCGGCGCGAAAGTCCGTCTGATCGCACCCTCGACCCTGCTGCCGGCCGGCATCGAGCGCATGGGCGTCACGGTCTTCACCGACATGAAGAAGGGGTTGGAAGGCGCTGACATCGTAATGATGTTGCGCCTGCAGCTCGAACGCATGCATGGCGCGTTCGTGCCGTCTCCAAAGGAGTACTTCCGCTATTTTGGCCTCGACCGCGAGAAGCTCGACGCGGCCCAGCCGAACGCGCTCGTAATGCATCCAGGCCCGATGAATCGCGGTGTCGAGATCTCCTCGGAGGTCGCCGACGGCGCACAGTCCTTGATCCGCGAACAGGTCGAGATGGGCGTCGCCGTCCGCATGGCCGTACTTGATGCGCTCGCCCAGCACCTGCCGAATGGCTGAGCGCAGTGGACCTCGCCCTTGCCCTGCTGCTGAAGCTGATGCGCCGGGTCCGATACATCTTCGTGGCGCTCTATCTCGTCGTCTCGACCGGGTTCCTCTACGTCGAGCCGCGCTCGGGCTGGACCTGGTTCATCGTCGTCGCGGGCGCCGCTTTATGTCTGGCGTTCTGGGGGCTGGTAGGCTTCTGGACTTATGCCTTCGCGCGCAGGCAGAGCCGTGACGGCAGGAATGGAACCGACCATGGCTGAACTTCAGGACATCGCGATCGTCAACGCCCGGCTCATCGATCCGGCGACAGGGCGCGACGAGCGCGGTTCGCTCCTCATCCGGTCGGGCCTGATCGCGGATGTCGTCTGGGGCGGCGCGCACCCGGCCGTCGCGGAAGGCACGCATCTGATCGATGCGGGCGGTCTGGTTCTGACGCCGGGGCTGGTCGATCTGCGCGCCTTTCTCGGCGAGCCGGGGGCCGAATTCCGCGAAACGCTCGGCACCGGCTCGCAAGCCGCCGCTGCGGGCGGCGTTACCACGGTCGTCTGCCGGCCCGATACCGATCCGCCGATCGACGATCCCGCAATCATCGACTTCATCAAGCGCCGCGCCCGCGACAAGGCCATCGTCAACGTGCTGCCGTCGGCCGCCCTGACCAAGGGGATGCTGGGCAGGGAGATCACCGAGTTCGGCCTGTTGCTGGAAGCCGGTGCCGTGGCGTTCGGCGATGGCGCCAAGGCGGTCCGCAATCCACAATTGCTGCGCCGGGCGATGATTTACGCCCGCGATTTCGACGCGCTGTTGATGAACCATGTCGAAGATCCCGATCTGCGCGGTTCTGGCGTCATGAACGAGGGCGAATTCGCCAGCCGCAAGGGGCTGCCGGGCATCCCCCACGAGGCCGAGACCGTGATGCTGGAGCGCGACATCCGGCTCGCGCGGGCGACCGGCTCGCGCTACCACGCGGCGATGATTTCCTGCGCGGAATCGGTCGAACTGGTGCGCCGGGCCAAGGGGTCGGGCCTGCGCGTCACCTGCGGCGTCTCGATCAACAACCTGACGCTGAACGAGAACGATGTCGGGGACTATCGCACCTTCTGCAAGGTCTCCCCGCCGCTGCGCCATGAGCAGGACCGCCTGGCCATGGTCGCGGCGCTGGCCGAGGGCGTCATCGACGTCGTGGTGTCCGATCATGATCCCCAGGACGTCGAGACCAAGCGCCAGCCCTTTGCGGAAGCCGCCGACGGAGCGCTCGGGATCGAGACCTTGCTGCCGGCCGCCCTGCGCATGGTCCATGCCGGGCAGATCGGCCTCGCCACGCTGCTGGCTTCGCTCTCGGTGCGGCCGGCCGATCTGCTGGGCCTGCCCGGCGGCCGGCTTGCGGTGGGCGCGCCCGCTGATCTCGCCTTGTTCGATCCCGATGCCCCGCATGTCGTCGACAAGCGCAAGCTCAAATCGCGCGCCAAGAACTCGCCTTTCGACGAGGCCAAGCTCGAAGGGCTGGTGCGCACGACGCTGGTCGCGGGCAGGGTGGTCTATCACGACGACGCGGTCTAAGCTCCTATTGTGGGCTGAGACGAGAGGGGCGGCATGCCGGACTGGATGAATTTGGGCCTGTCATGGCCCTCTGTCTGTGCGGCCCTCGCCATAGGCTATCTGCTCGGCTCGATTCCCTTCGGGATCATCCTGACGCGCCTGTCGGGCGGGCCGGATCTGCGCAGCATCGGCTCGGGCAATATCGGCGCGACCAATGTGCTGCGCACCGGCAACAAGAAGCTCGCAGCCTTGACGTTGGCCGGCGACATGCTCAAGGGCACGGCGGCGGTGCTGCTCGGCGCCTATCTGGTCGGCGGCAAGAGCGCCGCCCTGCTGGCAGGGTTCGGCGCGTTTCTCGGCCATCTCTTCCCGGTCTGGCTGCGCTTTCGGGGCGGCAAGGGCGTCGCCACCTATCTCGGTATCCTGATCGGGCTGAAATGGCCGATTGCTGTCACTTTTGCCGCGATCTGGCTCAGCGTCGCCTATCTCAGCCGATATTCCTCGGTTTCGGCGCTGCTGGCGAGCGTGCTGGCGCCGCTCCTGCTCTGGTTCTGGGCGCATGAGTACCAGATGGCGGTGGGAATGGCGCTGCTCACCGTGCTGCTCTGGTGCATGCACCGGGAGAACATTGCGCGGCTGCTCGGCGGCCGCGAAGGCAAGATCGGCCAGAAGGACTGAACGGGCATGGCTGGCGTCGCCCTCACCGATCGCCAGCGCCTGGATTGGCTGAGACTGATCCGCAGTGAAAGCGTCGGCCCACGCACCTTCCGCGCGTTGATGAACCGCTTCGGCGGCGCGGCCGCTGCGCTTGAAGCCTTGCCGGATCTCGCACGGCAGTCCGGCCGCACGCTGCGGCTCTGCACGGAGGCTGAGGTCGAGCGTGAGTTCGCGGCTCTACAGCATCAAGGCGGCCGTTTGATCGCCCTGGGCGAGGCGGCCTATCCGAGGCCATTGCAGGCGATCGATTCGGCGCCGCCCTTGCTGGCGGTGATCGGGGCTGCGGACGCGCTGCTGCGGCCTTGCGTTGCACTCGTCGGCTCGCGCAACGCCTCCGCCGCCGGGCAGAAATTCACAGCCAGGCTGGCGCGCGATCTTGGGGAGGCGGGTTTCGTCGTGGTCTCCGGGCTGGCGCGCGGCATCGACACCGCAGCCCATGAAGCGAGCCTCAAGACCGGAACGATCGCCGTGCTGGCCGGCGGTCTCGACCAGGTCTATCCGCCTCAGAATGAGCCCTTGTTCCAGCGGCTTCTGGAGACCGGTGCCGGGATCAGCGAGATGCCGATGGGCTGGGCCCCGCGTGGGCGCGACTTTCCGCGCCGCAACCGGCTCGTCTCCGGTCTGTCATTGGGAACAGTGGTGGTCGAAGCGGCCCGCAAATCGGGCTCGCTGATCACGGCGCGCTTCGCCAATGAGCAGGGCCGGCAGGTTTTTGCGGTTCCCGGTTCGCCGCTCGATCCGCGCGCCGAGGGCGGCAACCACCTGATTCGTGAGGGCGCGACGCTTTGCGCGGAAGCCGCTCACGTCATCGAGGCGTTGCTGCCGCTGGTCGAGTTCGACCAGAGGCCTGGCGGCGGAGCCGTGATGCGGGATGGCGCGGGAGAGGCTCCGCCTCAGGCGCTGTGGGACGAGCTCGATCTGCCAGGGATTACGCCCGCGCCGAAGACGGAGCTCCCGGCGGAGACGGCTCGGCAGGACAAGGCTTGGCAGGACAAGGTCTTGCCGTCGGAGACGGGCGATCAGGGCATCAATCTGCTCGATCTGCTTGGTACGGCGCCGATCTCGATCGACGATCTCGTGCGCGCCAGCGGCCGTTCCGCTCGCGATGTCAGCCGGGAGCTCTTGGAGCTGGAACTCTCAGGCACAGTTTTACGACAGCCAGGCGGCCTGCTGACGCGCCTGATGCCCTGAGGTCATCCGGCTCTAGTGATCGGGGCGGCAACGCTTGATCTGGTCGCTCGCTTCTTGGCGCGTGAGTTCGAGGAAATAGACCAGATGCCGTAGATCGGCGGCGCGCGCCATCGTGCCGAGTTCGATGAGCAGCAATTCGATATAGTGCGAGACCTCGAACTGAAGCTGGCGTTGCTGGGCGACGCAGCCATCGATCGCGCCAGCCGGTGCCGCGGCCACGGGAGACAAAGCTTCGCCGCCCTTGCGCGGCTGGGTTCCAGGGAGGGCTTGGCTGGGTTCGGCAACTGCAGTCACGTCTATGCCTCCATGGGGTGCAATTGCGCTAGAATGCAACCTGTAGTTTAATAAAGATTGACCTGGCTTTGCCCTCTGCCTTGCAGGTTCACATCAAGGTCGCGCCGGCCTCGCGCTTGAGCTGGACGGATGCTTCGAGCCGCGTCATGTCCAGGAAATAGGCAAGGCTCTCCAGGCTGGCGGATTTCGCCATCCCGAGCATGTCTGCGCTCATGCGCTCGATGTAGAGCGCAGTCGCCTGCTGCAATTCGGAGAGCTGCGGCTCTTCGGTGAGAATCGCGTCGGGCGAGGCGGAAGCGGTGCCGCTAGCTCCGCCGTGCGCGGCGCCGCCGGAGCGTGGGAAGGTAACTCGTCCTCGCGATATCATGGGGCTGAACTCCCGTGACAATGTGCGCGACGTCGCGCGACATCTGGACCCCAATCATACTCGCGGCGTCTTATAAAAACGCAATCAATGCGTGTAAAATTGAATAGTAACGTCCTAAACGTAACGGAGACCACTCAGGTGAGGACGAGCACGGCCAGCGGCAGGGTGCCGAGTGCGAGCAAAGTCTGCATCGTCGTGATCTCGGCCATCAGCGGCGCGTCGCCGCCGAGGTCGCGTGCCAGGAAATAGGCGGCCGTGGCTGTCGGGACTGCGGCGGCGACCACCGTCATCGTCAGGGCAGGCCCCGAGACGCCGAGTTGCCGGGCGAGCGTCCAGGCCAGCACCGGCATGACGACGAGCTTGAGCGCGATGGCCAGGCCATGAGCGAGCCGGGGCTTGGCGAGGCGGCCCAGATCGAGCCCGGCCCCGACCACCAGCAGCCCGATGCCGAGCGCCGCGCGGCCCAGAATGTCGACATAGGTCGCGACCGCGACCGGGAGCAGCCACTGCAACTGGTTGAGGATGAGCCCCAGCGCCGACGACCAGATGAAAGGGTTGAGCGCGACCGAGCGCAGCGTTGCGCCTGGGCTCATCGGCTGCCCGTTGGCGTAGCGCGCCAGCACGATCACGCACATCACGTTCAGCAGCGGGATCATCGCCGCTACCGCGATCGCCATCATCGTCGCGCCGTCGCGGCCAAGGAGCCCCGAGGCGAGCGCCAGGCCCACAAAGGTGTTCCAGCGCACCGAGCCCTGGAAGATCGAGGTGAAGGCCGGGCCCTCAATCCCGAGACGCCGCAGCAGGGGGCGGCTCAACAGAAGAGCCGCGGCGACGCAGAGTATGGTCAGGATCAGGCTCAGGCCCATTGCCAGCACGGGCAGGCGGCTCAGATCGGCGACAGCCAAGGTATGGATCACGACCGCGGGGAACAGCACCTGATAGGTCAGGCGCTCGACGCCGCTCCAATGCGCCGCCGTGACGAAGCCCGCGGTCTTCAGACCCCAACCGGTTGCGATCACCAGGAAGACGGCGACGAGGCTGTTGATCATCGGGCTCATGTCGCGGGCGGATCCAGGTGACGGCAGCTGGTCACGGCGGGCTGGCGGCGCCCGGAATCGGAACAAGCGGCCGAGACGCTCGTTGTTGAGACCGAGAGCATCGTCAAGGCGGGCCATTCTCCTGTCATGATGATGATGCCCGGACAAGGGCGCAGAGGAATGGGCGGGCTGCTGTCGCCGCAATACTGCCGCGATTGGTTCAGGCCGTGTTCAATCCGGCGCAGGCATCTTGTGGATGCTGCTGCTGACCACCTCAGGAGATACCAACATGGCTTCCAAGAGGAGTGTTTTGATCGCGGGCGTGACGGCTGCGGCTATCGCAGGTGCAGGGCTCGTGACGCCTGCCTTCGCAAGCGAGGCGCGCCTGCGGGTCGATGCGCAGAGGCTCGATGCGGCCCCGGCCGAGTACAGCTATTATCGCGGCTATCGTCGCGGTTGGCATGGCGGGCGCGGTGCGGCCATCGCCGGCGCGGTCGGCCTTGGTGTTCTCGGCGCGGCGGCGATCGCCGCGAGCCGCCCGGCCTATGCTGATCCCTATGACGGCTATGACGACGGCTATACCGTTTATGCCCCGCGTCGCCCGATCTATTACGAGCCGGAGCCGGTCTATGAGGCGCCGGTCTACGCTCCGCGCTATCGCTACTATCAAGGCGGCTACGACTCGGGCTATCGCTCACGCAACGGAACGGTCGATCCGTCTCGCGGCGGTCGTTGACCACATAGACAGACCCGGTCTTTCCGGCCGGGCCTGCCGACATGATTTGGGGGAATTCGATGTCTTACGATCGCAAGGCGATATGGCTTTGCCTTGGCCTCGTCGTGTCCGCCATTGGCGGGGCCGGGTCGGCCTCGGCCCAGTATTATCGCGGCTATGACCGCGATCCCGACTATGATCGGCGCAACGGCTACGAGCGCAGGGACGGCTACGAGCGCAGGGACCGCTATGAGCGGCGCGATGGTTACCGCCGCGATGATCGCGGTGGCTACGATCAGGGCCGGCGTG
This sequence comes from Allobosea sp. OK403, assembly GCF_900113835.1. Taxonomy (GTDB): domain Bacteria; phylum Pseudomonadota; class Alphaproteobacteria; order Rhizobiales; family Beijerinckiaceae; genus Allobosea. Next base: position 522,376 of record NZ_FOQV01000001.1, read on the forward strand.
GCTATGATCAAGGTCCCGGAGCACGTCCCGGTCCGGGTCGGGGGAACAGCAATCCTCTCGCCGGCATGAGCCTCGAGGACCAGAAGCGCGCCATCAAGAACCAGCGCGAGGCCGAGAAGAAGCTGATCAAGCGCGGGCTCCTCGGGCAGTGAATCAGGCTTTTTAGCCCGCCTAACGCGACGCGTCGGCTTCATCCGGCGCGGCGTCGTCATGTCCGGTATCGCCCGGCTCCATGCGCATCAACCTGTCGAGTGCACCCTGCAGGATGTAGGCGGCAGCCATCTTGTCGACGACCTCGGCCCGCTTGGCGCGCGAGGCGTCGGCGAACAGCAAGGTGCGGGTGACGGCCATGGTCGACATACGCTCGTCCCAATAGGCCACCGGCAGCGGCGTGAGCGGTGCCAGATTGCGCACAAAAGCGCGCGTCGACTGGACGCGGGGCCCTTCCGAGCCATCCATGTTGAGCGGCAGGCCGATGATCAGCCCCGCGACGGCGTGGCTCTGTGCGATCTTGAGCAGGGCCGCCGCATCAAGCCCGAACTTGACCCGGCGGATCGTCTCCAGAGGCGTCGCGATCTGCCGTTCGACGTCGGACAAAGCGAGCCCGATCGTCTTGGTGCCGAGATCGAGCCCGAGCAATCGGGCATGGTCTGGCAGATCCAGGAAGGTCTCGAGCGGCACGACATTGCTTGACATGCCATGGCCGGTAGCACGCGCCGCCTATCGAGGCGAGCGGCGCGTGCTTGCGTGCCTAGAGCGTTTTCGAGCGAAGTGGGTACCGGTTCGCGTAAAGAAAACGCGTCAAAACAAGGATTTAGAGCAATTGAACGATCCAGTCCGATCGGAAATTGCTCTAATTCACATTTTGCGGCGTGATACCGGCAGCCTGCAGCGAGGCCGCCCATTTCGCGATCTCCGCATTGAGGCGCTTCGCATGCGCCTCGCGGGTCCAGTCGCTCTCCGGGAAAACCTGGGTGCCGGCCGATTTGAAGCGCTCGAGCACTGTGGGATCCTTGAGCGCCGCCCTGAGCGCGCCGTTGAGTTTGTCGAGCACAGGGGTGGGCGTGCCCTTCGGGGCGTAGAGCCCGTGCCAGATCGTCATCTCGAGATCCGTGCCGGTTTCGCGCGCCGTCGGCGTGTTGGGCAGGACATCGAGGCGCTGGGGCGAGGTTACGGCATAGGCGCGGATTTTGTCGCCCTGGATCTGCGGCACCGCCGTGGTCGACTGGTCGCAAAGCAGATCGACCTGCCCGGAGACGAGATCGTTCATTGCCGGCCCTGTGCCGCGATAGGCGACTTGGGTGAATTTCACGCCGAGCGCCTGGCCCAGCAGCACGGCGCAGAGATGCGCGTTCGAGCCGATGCCGGCATGGGCGATCGTCAGCTTCTCGGCCTGGAGCTTGGCATAGGGAAAGAACGCCTTGGCATCGACCGGCGGCAAGGCGAGCTTGCCTGCGAGCACCATTGGACCGGCATTGATCAGGCCGACCGGCGCGAAGGCCGTGCGTGTGTCATAGGTCAGATTGCCGTAGAGCGCGGGCGCCGCGGCGAGGGCGAGATGGTGGATCAGCAGCGTATGTCCATCCGGCTCTGCCGCCGCGAGGCGTCGCGCTCCTGCCGTGCCGCCGGCGCCGGCGACGTTCTCGACGAGGATCGGCTGACCGAGCGTGCGCCCCATATGGTCGCCGACCAGGCGGGCGATGACGTCGCTTGGCCCTCCGGCGGCGAAGGGCACGATCAGGGCGATCGGCTTGCTGGGAAAGCTCTGGGCCCAGGCTGGCATGGCAAGCCCCAGGGCCAGCAGGCCTCCGAGTGCTAGGGCAATTTTCGATCCTATTGGATCGTTCAATTGTTCTAGCCCTTTGTTTTGTCGCGTTTTCCTAGCGCGAACCGGTATCCACTTCGCTCGAAAACGCTCTAGGCGTCTTATGATGTTCGCTGGCATCCATTTCCTCCGGTTTTGAAACCGCTCTGCGGCGGCTTGGTGGGAAAGCGAGCGATCGGACCTGGCGCGTCAGCGCAGGTCGGACAGGTAGTGGGCCTCCTTGGTCAGGCAGATGCTCAGGCGTCGCTCGACCGGCGAGCCATCGAGCGAAAAGGCGATGCGGTCGATCCGCAGGGCAGCTGTGCCGACCGGGGCTGCGAGCAGGCCGGCCTCGTCGGCGTCGAGCGCCACGGCCTTCAAGCGCTCCCGCGCATTGGCGATCGTCACACCGTAGCGGGCGGCGAACAGGCTGTAGAGATTATTGGGGATCGGCCCCGCCTCCAGCCCTGGAAAGACGCGCTGCGGCAAGGTCAGCGTCTCCAGAATGATTGGGACGGCATCGAGCGACCGCAGTCGGCGGATGCGGATGACATCGGCTTCTCCGTCGAGGTCGAGCGCCACGCATTCGGCGTCATCGGCCTTGCCGGTCTCCACCCCCAGCACGGTGCTGTCAGGAAAGCGGCGCTCGCCATCGTCGTGAACCAGCTTGAAGAACTGGAACAGGATGCGCCGCTCGTCATGCTCGGCGACGAAGGTGCCGCGGCCCTGGCGGCGAACCAGCAGGTTCTCGGCAGCGAGCTCGTCGAGCGCCTTGCGTACCGTACCCTGGCTGACGCCGATCTCGGTGGCGAGCTGGCCTTCGCTGGGCAGGCTTTCGCCCGGCGCCCAGACGCCATCCACGAGCCGCCTGACGAAGATCGCCTTGACCTGCCGGTAGAGCGGCCGGAAGCCGAGTGGCTCGGCTGTGTCGGCGATGCGGCGCCCGGGATTTTCTGTCTTGTGCACACTCATATGTCTTATATAAGACTTGGTCTCATCAAGGTCGAGCGCCGATTTGCCGGACCGATCTGGCGTCACCCCCGGAGGAGCCCCGAATGAGCAAGCCCCATCTCCTGGTCCATGAAAAGAAGGACACTGTCGGTGTCGTCGTCGTTGAAGGCCTCAAGGCCGGCACCGACATGCTCGGCGTCGTCACTCACGACAATTCCGATTTTCGCCTGACCGCAAAGATGGACATCCCGATCGGGCACAAGGTCGCGCTCAAGGACATCAAGGCGGGCGATACGATCTGGAAATACGGCCAGGACATCGGCAAGGCCGTCGCCGATGTGAAGCGGGGCGAGCATCTGCACATCCACAACGCCAAGACAAAGCGTTGGTGAAACAAACAAACCCGCGCAACGGCCTGAAAAGAATCAGCAATGGGCTCCCGGCAAGGTTGAGCCCGCAATGAATAGAGGAAGCGCCATGTCGATCGTCGCCAATTTCGATCTCGTGAAGGGCAAGCTCGGCCGCATCAAGGGCCGCAAGATCGAGGTGCCGGAATTCAAGGCCCCGATGGTCCGGCGTCCGACCGGTCGCAGCCTCGATGCCTTCCATGGCTGGCGTCGTGAGAATGGCCGCGTCGGCGTGCGCAACCATGTGCTGCTGCTGCCGCTCGATGACCTCTCGAATGCTGCCTGCGAGGCCGTCGCCAACAACATCAAGGGCACGCTGGCGATCCCGCACGCCTATGGTCGGCTCCAGTTCGGCGAGGACCTCGATATCCATTTCCGCACCCTGATCGGCACCGGTGCGAATCCCAATGTCGCGGCCGTGGTCGTGATCGGCATCGAGGACGGTTGGACCAAGCGCGTCGTCGACGGCATCGCCGCCACCGGCAAGCCGGTCGTCGGCTTCGGCATCGAGGGCCATGGCGACATCGCCACCATCGCCAAGGCCTCCTATGTCGCCAAGGAGTTCGTGCAATGGGCGAGCGAATTGCAGCGCGAGAAATGCGGCATCGAGGAGCTATGGGTCTCGACCAAATGCGGCGAGTCCGACACGACCACGGGGCTCTCCTCCTGCCCGACGGTCGGCAACATGTACGACAAATGGATCCCGCGCGGCATCCATGGCGTCTTCGGCGAAACCTCGGAGATCACCGGCGCCGAGCATCTCTGCAAGGCGAGGGCTGCGACGCCCGAGGTCGGAGAGCGCTGGTACAAGATGTGGAAGGCCTATCAGGACGACGTCATCGAAGCCCACAAGACCGACGATCTTTCGGATTCACAGCCAACCAAGGGCAACATCGCCGGCGGCCTGACCACGATCGAGGAGAAGGCGCTCGGCAATCTCGAGAAGATCGGCCGCGAGTGCAAATACATCGACATCCTGCAGCCGGCCGAGGCGCCGTCGAAGGGGCCAGGCCTTTATTATATGGACACCTCATCGGCCGCGGCCGAATGCGTGACGCTGATGGCGGCGGGCGGCTATGTCGTGCACACCTTCCCGACCGGGCAAGGCAACGTCATCGGCAATCCGATCGTTCCGGTCATCAAGATCACCGGTAACCCGAAGACGATGCGCACCATGCCCGAGCATATCGACGTCGACGTCTCCGGCATCCTGCGCCGCGACCTCACCATCCCCCAGGCTGGCGATGCGCTGATCCAGAATATCGTGCGCACCGCCAATGGCCGGCTGACCGCGTCCGAAGCATTGGGGCATCGCGAATTCTCGATGACCAAGCTCTACCGCTCGGCCTGATCCGCTGCTATCAGCCGGAGCGGCGACGCGAGCCGTCGCTTCGGCCCTGTTCTTGCTGAAGTCATTTGCCGAAGCCATCTCGACCAGACGAGTCGGAGCCGCGTTCTTGCCCGTTGCGACAACCTCACCGCTGAGCGCCTGGCGCCCCCTTTTCGAGGGCATCGCGCTCTCGGTCGTCGTCGCCATCGCCTCCGTGCTGGTCGAGCCGCTGCTCAAGGCCGCAGCCGGCGGCCGCGTCGGCGTCCCCGCCGTCGTGATCGCGCTGGTGATCGGCATGCTGCTGCATCCCTTCGCCAACACCGCCCGCTTCGAGCCGGGCATGACCTTCTGCGTCAAGAAGCTGCTGCGCTGGGCGATCGGGCTGCTGGGCCTGCGCGTCGCGCTTGGCGACATCATCGCATTGGGCCTTTCGACCGCTCTGCTCATCATCGCCTCGATGATCGTGACCGTGATCTGCGGCTTCCTGCTGGCGCGCTGGCTCGGCCGCGAGGCAGGGGTCGGCGCGCTCGCCGGCGTTGCGACAGCGGTCTGCGGGGCGTCGGCTGCGCTCGCGACCGCGACCGTGGTGCCCGATTATCGCGGCAAGGCGGCCGATGTCGCCTTCACCGTCATCGCCATGAACGCCTTCGCGACCCTGGCGATGCTGGCCTATCCCTTGATCTGCGCCTGGCTCAATCTCTCGCCGATGCAGACCGGCATCATGCTGGGCGCGACCATCCATGACGTCGCCCAGGTCGTCGGCGCGGGCCAGGCGGTCTCCGACGAGGCCGCCAATGCGGCGATTATCGTCAAGCTGTTCCGGGTGTTCATGCTGCTGCCGGCGGTGCTGGCGGTGGGCTGGTGGATGGTGCGCGAGGGTGGGCATGCCGAGCATGCGAAGGTGCCGGTCCCGGTCTTCGCGATCGTCTTCCTCGGCCTGTGCCTGCTCAACAGCCTGCTGACGACGCTGCCGGCGCTGGCGGGCATCTATCTGCCGCTGCGCGACGCCTTGCTCGAGGTTTCTCGCTGGGGTTTGCTGATCGCCATCGCGGCACTTGGGCTCGGCACCTCCATGGCGGCGATGGCCCGCCTCGGCTGGCGGCATCTCGTGCTGGTCACGGGCACAAGCCTCGTCATTCTCGTCATCGTCACCGGCGGCCTTCTGGCGCTGGGCTGATCAGGGGAGCGCGAGAAGCGGAAGGCTGCTTCAAGGCGATCTCACCTTTCAACGCTCGAACGAGAGCCGGCCGGAGACCCCATGGCAGATATCATCATCACCGAATTCATGGATGACGCCGCCGTCGCGATGCTGCGCGCGCGCTACGAGGTCCATCACGATCCCGAGCTTTTCGGCAAGCCGGACGAACTGGCTGCGCTGGTTGCGACATCGCCCGCCTTGATCGTGCGCAACCAGACGCAGGTGAGGGGTGCCGTGCTTGCTGCGGCCAAGGCGCTCAAGGTCGTCGGGCGGCTCGGCGTCGGGCTCGACAATATCGACATGGAAGCCTGCACGGCGCGCGGCATCAAGGTTTTCCCGGCGACCGGCGCCAACAGCCTGTCCGTGGTCGAATACGTCATCGGCAGCGCCATGGTGTTGCTGCGCGGCGCCTATTTCGCCAATGCTGCGATGGTCGCCGGAGAATTTCCCAAGACCAAGCTGATCGGCCGCGAGATCGCCGGCAAGCGGCTCGGCCTGGTCGGCTTCGGCGCAATCGCGCGCGACACCGCCAACCATGCCCGATTGCTCGGCATGAACGTCGTCGCCTACGATCCCTACGTGCCAGAGGACGATCCGGCCTGGCAGGCGGCCCAGCGTCTCGACCTCGACGCCGTCCTTTCCAGCGCGGATGTCATCAGCATCCATTTGCCGCTGACGCCGGAAACGCGAGGATTGATCGGCAAGAAGGCCTTTGCCCGGATGAAGCCGGACGCCGTGCTGGTCAATGCGGCGCGCGGCGGCGTCATGGATGAGGAGGCGCTGATCGCGGCGCTGAAAGGTGGCAAGCTCGGCGGCGCGGCGCTCGACGTCTTCGAGGAGGAGCCTCTGCGCGAGGGTGGGAAGCGCTTCGCCGGAACGCCCAATCTGATCCTGACGCCGCATATCGCGGGCAACACGGTCGAGTCGAATGGCCGCGTCTCCGGTCTCGTCGCCGAGCGCGTCATGGCCGCGCTGGAGGGGCGAATATGACAAAGCTGTCGTTTGAGGCGGTCGAAACCAGGCTCGCGGACCTGTTCGCAGCGGCTGGCGCATCTCCCGCCAATGCGGCCTCGGTCGCCTGGGCGCTCGTCATGGCCGAGGCCGACGGGCTCAAGGGCCATGGCCTGTCGCGCGTGCCGACCTATCTCGCCATGCTCAGATCCGGCAAGATCAACGGGCAAGCGGTGCCGATTGCACGCAAGCCGAAGCCCGGCGTTCTGGCGATCGACGCTTGCCATGGCTTCGCCTATCCGGCGATTGATCTCGCCGTCATCGAATTGCCGGCGCTCGCGCGAGAGCAGGGCGTGGCGATCGCCCCGATCCGGCGTTCGAACCATTGCGGCGCAGCAGGCCTCCATGTCGAGCGGTTGGCCGAACAGGGGCTGGTTGCACTGCTTTTCGCCAACACGCCGGCGGCGATCGCGCCTTGGGGCGGGGCGAAACCCGTCTTCGGCACCAACCCGATCGCTTTTGCCGCGCCGCTCGCCGGCCGCGACCCGCTGGTCATCGACATGGCCCTGTCGAAGGTCGCACGTGGACCGATCGTGGCAGCGAAGCAAAAGGGCGAGGCCATTCCCGAAGGCTGGGCGCTCGATCCGGCCGGGAAGCCGACAACCGATGCCGCCGCCGCACTCGCCGGCACCATGGTTCCGCTTGGCGACGCCAAGGGCGCGACGCTGGCGCTCATGGTCGAGATCCTGGCTGCCTCGCTGGTCGGCGCGCATTTCGCTTTCGAGGCCTCCTCCTTCCTTGACGACAAGGGCGGCCCGCCCGACACCGGCCAGCTCATCCTCGCGATCGATCCCTCCGCCATGGGCGGTCATTGGTTCGATGAGCGTATGCGGATGCTGGCGCATGCGATCGAGGACCAGGACGGCACGAGGCTGCCAGGCGTCAGACGCTTGAATTTGCGTGCGAAGGCGAGGGCGGAGGGGATTGATGTCGCTGAGGAATTTCTGGCGGGCACCTGACCTTGATCAGGGGGCGCCATCATCGAGAAGGCCCGCCAGATCGCGCCCACCATAGAGGACGCGCAGGACTGTGACTGTGTTTGCATCGATACGGAATGCAATCGTCACGCGACGATCGAGGCCATAGATGCGCAAGCCCGGCACGAGGTGATCCCGTCGCGTTCCGCGCTCGGGAAACAGGGACAATGATTCGAAGCTCGCACGGATGCGCAGGATGAAGCCCTTGGCGGTTGCCGGGCTGCTGCTGTAGGCGATCCAATCGTAGAGCGAATTCAGATCGCCTTCGGCGAGCGGCGATAGCGCAACTTCATACGCCTTCACGATCGCGTGCCAATCGTTTCAGATGGCGCTCTTCAAGGCGTGCAAAGACCTCATCCATCGGAACCGAAGGCCGCGGATCGGCGAGCGCTTCTTCGACCTTGGCTTTCAGGATCGCGTCGAACTCGCGCTCCTCGCGCTCCAAGGCTCGCAAGCCAGCGCGTAGAACCTCGCTCGCCGAAGCATAGGCTCCAGACTCGACCCGCGCCTCCACCTTTGCCTGCATCTCGCCCAACGTCACTGTCATGGGGCGACTGGTTCTGGCCATAGATTGCTCCTTGCTTGCAGAGTGTATGACACAGTCATGCACTCTGCAAGAATGCTCACACGAAATCGAACCGGTCCACGTCGACCAGCCCCTTGTCGGTAATCTTGAGATGCGGGATCACCGGCAGCGTCAGGAAGGCCACTTGCAGGAAGGGCTCCGCCAGCACGACGCCAAGCGCCTTGGCGGCGGCGCGCAGATCCTCAAGCCCATGCCTGACGGTCTCGAATGGCTGGTCGCTCATCAGCCCGGCGACCGGCAGCGCCAGCTCGGCCGTCACGACGCCCCCATCGGCGACGGCGAAACCACCGCCGAGTTCGATCAATCGGTTGGCGGCGGCTGCCATCGAGGCTTCGTCGACGCCGACGACGCAGAGATTATGGCTGTCATGGCCGACCGACGAGGCGATGGCGCCATGCTTCATACCGAAGCCATGGACGAAGCCGGTGGCGATGCCGCCGGATTTGCCATGGCGTTCGATCACTGTGACCTTGACCGCATCCTGCGCCAGATCGGGCAGCGCTTCGCCGCCGCGTGAGGGCAGAGCCATGCCTAGTCGCTCGGTGATGATGCGGCCGGGCACGACGCCGATCACCGGTGTTTCGCCTTGGCGCGCCCGCGCCTTGAAATCCGCCGGCATGAGCTGCCGATTTTTGACACTGCCGAGCCCGACCGGTGCAACCGGGATGCGATCTGCGAACAATGCGTCCTCGACCAGCCGGCCGCCGGCAAAGACCACCTTCGGATGGCAGGTTGCGAGATCGTCGAGCAGCACGATGTCGGCGCGTTTGCCCGGCCCGATGAAGCCGCGATCGAACAGTCCGAAGTTCCGCGCGGCCGAGAGCGTCGCGACGCGGTAAGTCGCCAGCACATCCGCGCCATGGGCGATGGCGGTGCGGATCATGTAGTCGAGATGGCCTTCCTCGGCGATGTCGAGCGGATTGCGGTCATCGGTGCAGAAGGCGAGGAAGGGCGAGGCGTCGCGGCTGATCAGCGGGATCAGCGCATGCAGATCCTTCGAGACCGAGCCTTCGCGGATCAGGATGGCCATGCCCTTGGCGAGCTTTTCACGGGCCTCGTCGGCGGTCGTGGTTTCATGGTCGGTGCGGATACCGGCCGAGAGATAGCCGTTGAGATCCATCCCGCGCACAAGCGGCGCGTGGCCGTCGATATGCCGGTGCGAAAAGGCTTCAAGCTTGGCCAGGCAGCCGGGATCGCGATGCAGCACGCCCGGAAAATTCATGAACTCGGCCAGCCCGATCACCTTGGGGTGATCCATCAAGGCAACCAGATCGGGGGCTTCCAGCCGCGCACCGGCGGTCTCCAGATGGGTCGCCGGCACACAGCTCGAGAGCTGGACGCGCAGATCCATGCGCATCGCCTCGGCGCAGGCCAGGAAATAACGGATGCCCTCGACGCCCAGCACATTGGCGATCTCATGGGGATCGCAAATCGCGGTCGTCACGCCATGGGGCAGCACGCAGCGCTCGAATTCGAGCGGCGTCACCAGCGAGGATTCGACATGCAGATGCGTGTCGATGAAGCCCGGCACGGCGATGAGGCCGGATGCATCGACCTCGACCTTGCCCTGATAGGAGCCATAGGTGCCGACGACGGTGTCGCCGCAGAGCGCGATATCGGTCCTGGTCAGCCCGCCTGTGACGAGGTCGAGGAGCCGCGCGCCGCGGATGACGAGGTCGGCCGGCTCGTCGCCGCGTCCCTGGGCAATCCGGCGGGCGAGGGTTGCGGCGTCGGTCATGGCGCTGATTCCGTATGGCAGGGATGCGGAAGCCTGCACGCAGCCCGGCGGATTGTCGACTTGGAGGCCGCGTGTGCAAAACTACGAGGTCGTCCCGGGCAAGCGGCGTAGCCGCGCCGACCCGGGACCCATTCCGGAACATTGGCAAGTTATGTCTCAGCAGCCGCTGTCCGGCTCTTGCAATGCACCGTTCCGGAATGGGTCCCGGGTCTGCGCTTCGCTTCGCCCGGGACGACAGTGCACTATGATGCAATCATGTGGGTCTATCTTCTCGCGAGCAAGAAAGGCGGCACGCTTTATGTGGGCGTGACCAATTCGTTGTCGCGCCGCATTCTGGAGCACCGAGAAGGACGAGGTTCAGAGTTCGCTAGCCGCTACCGAGCGTTGCGCCTCGTCTACGCCGAGCATTACGAGACCCCCGAGGAAGCCATCGCGCAGGAAAAGCGCATCAAGCATTGGCGTCGACGCTGGAAGATCGAACTGATTGAGCGCTCCAATCCCGATTGGAATGATCTATACCCCACGACGCATCTCGATTGAGCGAGCATTCTGGAGACCGCGATGAAACTCACCTGGTACGGCCATTCCGCTTTTCGCGCCGAGATCGACGGCGCTGTCATCCTGATCGATCCTTTCTTCACCGGGAATCCGGCTTTCGAAGGCGACATCGCCGCGATCTCGCAGGGCGTGAGCCATATCGTCGTCACGCACGGCCATGGCGACCATGTTGGTGACACGCTCGCCATCGCCGAGAAGACCGGCGCGACGGTCATCACCAACTACGACCTCGCTATGCATCTGGCCTCGAACGGGCTGAAGAACTTCCAGCCGATGAACACCGGCGGCAGCGTCGATCTCGGCCCGTTCAGCGTGACGCTGGTACGGGCCGATCATTCGGCAGGCATGGGCGAAGGCGGCGTCAACGTGCCCGTTGGCAATGCCAATGGCGCGATCATCAAGGCAAGGGGCGAGAAGACGCTCTGGCACATGGGCGACACCGACATCTTCTCCGACATGGCGCTGCTTGCCGAGATCCACGGCGTCGAAGCCTGCATCTGCCCGATCGGAGATCGCTTCACCATGGGCGGCAAGGTCGCGGCGCTCGCCATGACCCGCTTCGTCAAGCCGAAACTCGCGATTCCCTGCCATTACGGCACCTTCCCGATCATCGACGCCAATGCCGATGCGTTCGTGGCGGGGTTGAAGGGCAGCAACGTGCAGGCGCTGGTGCCGAAGAAGGGCGAAGCGGTTTCGCTTTGATCAGTCAGTCATTACTGACTTACGTGTTTGACGCCCGCGCGCTATAGCGCGGGCAAATCATTTTTCAGGAGCCCGCCATGTCGGTCGACCTCGCCACCGTCAAGCGCGTCGCGCATCTCGCGCGCATTGCCGTTCCGGAAGCCGATCTGCCCAAGCTGCAAGGCGAGCTCAACGCGATCCTTGGCTTCGTCGAGCAGTTGAACGAGGTCGATGTCGCGGGCGTCGAGCCGATGACCTCGGTGACGCCGATGGCGATGAAGCTGCGGGCCGACATCGTGAATGACGGCGAGATCGCCGACACGATCGTCGCCAACGCGCCGGCGTCCGAAGACAATTATTTCATGGTGCCTAAGGTGATCGAATGAGCGGCTGAGACCGCTCATTCGATCATCCTCGGGGGCGCGAAGCGCAACCCGGGGATCTCCTGACGTTTGCTGAACGGATATCCCACGTGACCGATCTCACCCGCCTGACCCTGACCGAGGCCCGCGATGGGCTGAAGGCGAAGACCTTTTCCGCAACCGAGATCACCAAGGCCCATATCGCCTCGGTCGAGAAGGCGCGCGCGCTCAACGCCTATGTGCTGGAGACGCCCGAGCATGCCCTGAAGCAGGCGGCCGCCTCGGATGCGAAGCTTGCGAAAGGCGAGGGCGGCCCGCTTGAGGGCCTGCCGCTCGGCATCAAGGATCTGTTCGCGACGCAGGGCGTACGCACCACGGCCTGCTCGAAGATCCTCGGCAATTTCGTGCCGGCCTATGAATCGACGGTGTCGAGCCAGCTTTGGCGCGACGGCGCGGTCATGCTCGGCAAGCTCAACAACGACGAATTCGCCATGGGCTCGTCGAACGAGACCTCGGCCTTCGGCCCCGTGGTCAACCCGTGGCGCCGCAAGGGCTCGAATGTCGGGGCAGGGGCGACTGGCGCGATCGAGGGCGCCCATCTCGTTCCCGGCGGCTCGTCGGGCGGCTCGGCTTCGGCCGTCGCGGCCGATCTCTGCCTGGCTGCGACCGCGACCGACACCGGCGGTTCGATCCGCCAGCCCGCCGCCTTTACCGGTACGGTCGGCATCAAGCCGACCTATGGCCGCTGCTCGCGCTGGGGCATCGTCGCCTTCGCCTCCTCGCTCGACCAGGCCGGGCCGATCGGCAAGACGGTGCGCGACTGCGCCGTGATGCTGCGTTCCATGGCGGGCCACGACCCCAAGGACACGACCTCGGTCGATATGGCCGTACCGGATTATGAGAAGGCCGCCGGCCGCTCCGTGAAGGGCATGAAGATCGGCATTCCCCGGGAGTATCGGCTCGAAGGGCTCAATTCCGAGATCGATGCGCTCTGGCAGAAGGGCATCGACTGGCTGAAGGCGGCCGGCGCCGAGATCGTCGAGATCTCGCTGCCGCATACGAAATACGCGTTGCCAGCCTATTACATCGTTGCCCCGGCAGAGGCCTCGTCCAATCTCGCGCGCTATGACGGCGTCCGCTACGGCCTGCGCGAGCAGGGCCGCGATATCGTCGAGATGTATGAGAAGACCCGCGCCGAAGGCTTCGGCGCTGAGGTCAAGCGCCGCATCATGATCGGCACCTATGTGCTCTCGGCCGGCTATTACGACGCCTATTATCTGCGCGCCCAGAAGGTCCGCACCCTGATCAAGCGCGATTTCGACCAGGCCTATGCCGCCGGCATCGACGCCGTGCTGACGCCGGCGACGCCGTCGGCGGCTTTCGGCATCGGCGAGAAGGGCTCGGCCGACCCGGTCGAGATGTATCTCAACGACATCTTCACGGTGACGGTGAACATGGCTGGCCTGCCCGGCATCGCCGTGCCGGCGGGGCTGGACAGCCAGGGGCTGCCGCTGGGCCTTCAGCTCATCGGCCGGCCCTTCGACGAGGAGACGCTGTTCTCGCTCGGGCAGGTGATCGAGGACGCGGCCGGACGTTTCCCTGTGAGCGAGCGCTGGTGGGGCTGATGGCGGACCGCGATCTTCTCAAGGTTCCTGCTCTCGCGGGGCTGAGGCGGGAGATCGACGCCATCGATGCCGAGCTCGTGGCGCTGCTGCGCCGGCGGCTCGACGTCGTCGAGCGCGTGCTGGTGGTCAAGCGCGGCGACGGCCTGCCGGCGAACATACCGGAGCGGGTCGAGCAGGTGGTCGAGACCGTCAGGGAAAGGGCGCAGGAGGCGGGGCTTCCGCCGGAACTGGCCGAGACCCTGTGGCGGCCGCTGATCGGCTGGACAATCGCCTATGAGGAAGGTCGCCTGACGCGGATCTGATCTAAGAGTTCGGCGCGACCGACGCCATCAAACGGAAAGGGCCTTCCGCGCTGTGCGCGGAAGGCCCTTCTTTTGTCAGTGTGTGGGCTGTGCTGTGTGAGGCGTCGGGGTGACTGCCCTCTTCTTGCCGCGGAGCTCCGCCAGCCAACGCACGATGACGTAGAACGCCGGAGTGAAGATCAGACCGAAGAAGGTCACGCCGATCATGCCCGAGAACACCGCGACGCCGAGCACCTGGCGCATCTCCGCGCCAGCGCCGATCGAGATCGTCAAGGGCAGCACGCCGAGGATGAAGGCGAGCGAGGTCATCAGGATCGGCCGCAACCGGGTCCTGGCCGCGGCGACCGCGGCTTCACGCCGGTTCATGCCCTCGTCTTCGGCTTGCCTGGCGAACTCGACGATCAGGATCGCGTTCTTCGCGGCCAGGCCGACGAGCACGACGAGACCGATATCGACCAGCACGTTGCGGTCGAAGCCCTTGTAGCCGACGCCGATCATCGCCGCGAGAATACACATCGGCACGATCAGGATGACCGCGAGCGGCAAGGTCCAGCTCTCATACAGCGCCGCCAGCAGCAGGAAGACGAAGACGACGGCGAGACCGAAGGCGATGATCGCGGTATTGCCGGCGAGCTTCTCCTGCAGCGCAATCTCGGTCCATTCGAAGCCGAAGCCGGTCGGTAGCACTTGGCTCGCGATCTTCTCCACGGCTGCGATGCCCTGTCCCGTCGAGTAGCCGCGCGCCATCGAAAGCTGCACCTCGGCTGCCGGATAGAGGTTGTAGCGCGGCACGCGATAGGCGCCGGTCGTGTTCGAGAAAGTCGCGACCGAGCCTATCGGCACCATCTCGCCATCGGCATTGCGCGTCTTCAGGGCGGCGACGTCACGGACGTCGAGCCGATAGGGGTTGTCGGCCTGTGCCGTCACCCGGAAGGTGCGGCCGAGGATATTGAAGTCGTTGACATAGGCCGAGCCCATATAGATCGACAGGGTCTCGAACACACGCGTCACCGGCACACCGAGCATTTCCGCCTTGGTCCGGTCGATATCGGCAAAGATCTGCGGCGTTTTGGTCGAGAACAGGGTGAAGGGCTGCTGGATGCCCGGAGAGTGCCCTGCTGTTCCCGCCACGGCCCAGGTCGCGCCTTCCAGCGCCGCGAGGCCGCGTCCACTGCGATCCTGAACATAGCCCTTGAGACCGCCGCCATTGCCGATGCCGGGAACGGCCGGAGGCTCGATCACCAGGGAGAAGGCCTCGTTGATCTGGAACAGCTGGGTGCGCAGGTCGTTGAGGATGCCTTGGGTCGTCAGGCCAGCCTTGGCCCGTTCCCTGAAGTCCGAGAGGGTGACGAAGGCGACGCCGGCATTGGGCGCCAGGGTGAAGGTCGCGCCATCAAGACCGGCAAACGCAACCGCATGAGCAACGCCAGGTCGCTTCAGCAGCATGTCTGTCGCTTTGCGGATGACCGCGTCCGTTCGCGGCAGCGAGGAACCCGCAGGAAGCTGGAAGACGGCGATGAAGTAGCCGCGGTCGAGCTGCGGCACCAGGCCTGTCGGGATTGCAACGAGGCGCTGGCCGGCGACCGCGATCAAGGCGGCATAGACCAGAAGCATCAGGACGCTGACGCGAATGAGACGCGAAGTCACCGCGCCATAGCCGCGCGAGAGCCAGTCGAAACCCTTGTTGAAATACTTGAAGAACCAGCGGATCGGCGCGCCGAGCGCTGCGATGAACCCCTTCGGCTCCTCATGGCTGTGCGGCTTCAGCAGGATCGCCGACAGCGCCGGCGACAGCGTCAGCGAGACGAAGCACGAGATCATCGTCGAGGCTGCGATGGTCACCGCGAACTGCTGGTAGAACGTGCCTTGCAGACCGGTGATGAAGGCGGTCGGGATGAACACGGCGCAAAGCACGAGGGCGATCGCCAGCAGGGCGCCGCCGACCTCGTCCATGGTCTTGTGCGCCGCGTCCTTGGCGCTCATCCCTTGCGCGAGATAACGCTCGACATTCTCGACGACGACGATGGCATCGTCGACGACGATGCCGATCGCCAGCACGAGGGCGAGCAGCGAGATCGTGTTGAACGAGATCCCGACCGCGCTCATGATCAGGAAGGTGCCGACCAGCGAAACCGGAATGGCGATGATCGGGATGATCGCGGCGCGCCAGGTCTGCAGGAACAGGATCACGACGATGACGACGAGCACGATCGCCTCGAGCAGCGTCTGCACGACCGCGGAGACGGATTCCCCGATAAATTCCGTCGGATTGTAGACGATCCGGTATTCAAGCCCGCCCGGGAAG
Source organism: Allobosea sp. OK403 (assembly GCF_900113835.1). Lineage (GTDB taxonomy): Bacteria > Pseudomonadota > Alphaproteobacteria > Rhizobiales > Beijerinckiaceae > Allobosea. Next base: position 538,211 of record NZ_FOQV01000001.1, read on the forward strand.
TCCTTCGACAACGTCTGCATCGTCTTGATGAGGGATTCGGAGGCCGCGAGCGCGTTTGAGCCCGGACGCTGGAAGACACCGATCGCGACCGCTTCCTTGTTGTCGAGATAGGAGTTCGACAGGTAATCCTGCGCACCGAGTTCGACGCGAGCGACGTCGCGGACGCGGATCGTGCCGCCATCGGCGTCGGAGCGCACGACGATGTCGTAGAACTCTTCGATGCTGGTGAGACGTCCGAGCGTATTGACCGATAGCTGGAAGGCGCCGTCCGACTTGGCCGGTGGCTGGTTGATCGCGCCCGCCGCGACCTGAATGTTGGCGGCGCGGATCGCGGCGACGACATCGCCGGCGGTCAGGTTGCGCGACGCGACCTTGGCGGGATCGAGCCAGACCCGCATCGAGTAATCACGCGCGCCGAAGACCTGGACGTCGCCGACGCCATCGACACGGGTCAGCACGTCCTTGACGTTGAGCGTGGTGTAGTTCGAGACATATTGCTGGTCGCGCGAGCCGTCGGGCGACAGCATGTGGATGACCATCAGGAAGTCGGGCGAGGCCTTGCGGACCTGCAGGCCAAGCGTGCGCACATCCTGAGGCAGGCGCGGCTCGGCCGCGGAGACGCGGTTCTGCACCAGCACCTGAGCCTGGTCGACATCGGTGCCGGCCTTGAACACGACGCTGATCGTGACGCGCCCGTCGCCGGTCGATTGCGACGAAATATAGAGCATGTCGTCGACGCCGTTGACCTCCTGCTCGATCGGGGCCGCGACCGTCGAGGCGACGACCTCGGCCGAGGCGCCGGGATAGGTCGCCGTGATCGTGACCGTCGGCGGGGCGATCTCGGGATATTCGGCGATCGGCAGACCGCGCTGGGCGATCGCGCCCGCGATGGTCAGAAGGATCGACAGCACGGTCGCGAAGATCGGCCGGTCGATGAAGAAATGCGCGAAACGGAACATGGGCGTTTCCTGGCCGGAAGGCAGGGCGGACGGCGAAGTGCCGTCCGTGGCTCAGATCGGGTGGCGAACGGTCAGTTCGTAGCGGTCGGCTTGATCTCGCCGGGTTGTGGCGTCACCGTCCCGCCCGGCCGCACCATCGGGTTGGCGAGGCCGCCGATGATGACCTGGTCGGTGGGGCTGAGGCCCTCGCGGATGACGCGGAGGCCATCGGTGATCTGGCCGAGCACGACGGGCTTGGGCACGACCTTGTTCTCGGGGCCAACGGTCATGACGATCTTGCTGGCCTGGTCGGAGACGATGACGGTGTCGGGCACGAGCAAGGCATCGGCCTCGCCGGCGAAGAGGCGCAGCCGCCCGAAGGTGCCCGGCGTCAGGAACTGGTCCTTGTTCTCGAACACGGCGCGGCCGCGGATGGTGCCGGAGCGGGCGTTCAGAGCATTGTCGACGAAGTCGATTTTGCCCCTGCGCTTCCACTCGTGCTCATCCGCCAAGCGCACCTCGGCTGGGCTGCCCTCGTTGCGGCTGGTGACCTTGCGAAGGTTTCCAGCTAGCCGCGAATAGCGCAGATAATCCGCCTCAGAGGTATCGAAGACGAAGTTGATCGGGTCGACGGCGACGATCGTGGTCAGCAGGGTCGCCCCCGATTGCCCGCCGGCGACAAGATTGCCCGGGTCGACACGCCGGTTGGAGATGCGGCCCGAGAGGGGCGCGCGCACCTGGGTCCATTCGAGGTTGAGCTCTGCCGTCTTGAGGTTGGCCTCGGCTCCCTGCAGGGTGCCGATCGCACTGTTGAGGTTGGCGCGGCGCTGGTCGATGTCGCGGGCCGTGATGGTGCGGTTCTGGGTCAGGCCCTCGGCGCGCTCGACCTCGTTCTGCGCCAGCTCGACCTGCGCCTTGGCGCGCGCCACATCGGCGCGCGAGACGTCGACCGAGAGCCGGTAGGGGCGCGGATCGATGGTGAAGAGCAGGTCGCCCTTCGTGACGAGATCGCCGTCACGGAAATGCAGCGAATCCAGGAAGCCCGAGACCCGGGCGCGAATTTCGACCTGTTCGCTTGCCTCGAAGCGGCCGGTATACTCGTCCCAGTTGGTGACGCGCTTGGCGAGTGGAGCCGAGACCTGCACGGGTGGCGCCGGCGGCGCACCCTGGGCGAGGGCCGCGGTGGCGGCAAAAGTCAGCGCGGCGGAAGCGAAGACGAGTCCGAAACCTGTGGCGCGGCGATATGTCATGGACGGACTCCGGAATAGCAGGACCGGCGCAACCAGCGAAGGTTTCCGGATTTTGCTGCAAGAAGGGGGGCGGACTGACGATTGTCAAGATCGTTCACTCGACACTAAGGCCAACAAGGGGCAAATACGCCACAATACGGCCAAGTGGTGACAGGAGGGCAACAGCCGCTTGCCGGCCGCGCGCCGAAATCGTAACCCGTAGCCGAGATTTTCAAGTCGAAAGAGCCAAGATGAACGCGCATGTTCGCCCCGCCGACCCCAAGAAGCTGATCAAGGGAGCGACCGGCGATTGGGAAGTGGTGATCGGCATGGAGATCCATGCACAGGTGACCTCCAATGCGAAACTCTTCTCCGGCGCCTCCACGGCGTTCGGCGCCGAGCCGAACGAGCATGTCAGCCTCGTCGATGCCGCCATGCCGGGCATGCTGCCGGTCATCAATGCCGAGTGCATCCGTCAGGCCGTGCGCACTGGCTTGGGTCTCAACGCCCAGATCAACAACCGTTCGGTCTTCGACCGCAAGAACTACTTCTATCCCGATCTGCCGCAGGGTTACCAGATCAGCCAGTACAAAAGCCCGATTGTCGGTGAGGGCGAGGTCGTCATCGACCTGTCGCCGACCGAGCAGATCACGGTCGGCATCGAGCGACTCCACCTGGAGCAGGACGCCGGCAAGTCGATCCATGACCAGCATCCGACGATGAGCTTCGTCGATCTCAACCGCTCGGGCGTGGCGCTGATGGAGATCGTCTCGAAGCCGGATCTGCGCTCGGCCGAAGAGGCGCGCGCCTATGTCACCAAGCTGCGCACCATCCTGCGCTATCTCGGCACCTGCGACGGTGACATGGAGAAGGGCAATCTGCGCGCCGACGTGAACGTTTCGGTCCGCAAGCCCGGCGCGGAGCTGGGTACGCGCTGCGAGATCAAGAACGTCAACTCGATCCGCTTCATCGGCCAGGCGGTCGAGGTCGAGGCGCGCCGCCAGATCGGCATCATCGAGGATGGCGGCACGATTGACCAGGAGACGCGGCTCTACGATCCCGGCAAGGGCGAGACGCGCTCGATGCGCTCCAAGGAAGAGGCGCATGACTACCGTTATTTCCCGGACCCGGACCTGCTGCCGCTCGAATTCGACGACGCCTTCGTCGCGAAGCTGAAGAGCGTTCTGCCGGAATTGCCGGACGCCAAGAAGGCGCGCTTCATCGCGGAATACGGCCTCTCGCCCTATGATGCCTCGGTGCTGGTCGCCGAGCGCGAGCAGGCCGACTATTTCGAGGCCGTGGCGAAAGGCCGCGACGGCAAGGCCGCCGCGAACTGGGTGATCAACGAGCTCTTCGGCCGGCTGAACAAGGAGGGCCAGGATGTCGGCTCCTCGCCGGTCTCGGCTTCCCAGCTCGGTGGGCTGGTCGAGCTGATCGGCGAGGGTGTCATCTCGGGCCGGATCGCCAAGGACCTGTTCGAGATCCTCTGGTCGGAAGGTGGAGATCCGCGTGAGATCGTCGAGGCCCGCGGCATGAAGCAGGTCACCGATACCGGCGCTATCGAGAAGGCGGTGGATGAGCTGATCGCCGCCAATCCCGACAAGGTCGAGCAGGTCAAGGCGAAGCCGACCATGTTGGGCTGGTTCGTCGGTCAGGCGATGAAAGCTTCGGGCGGAAAAGCCAACCCGCAGGCCCTGAACGAGATCCTGAAAGCCAAGCTGGGCATCGAGTGACACCAGACGGTCTCATCATCCGCGACGCGCTGCCCGCCGATCTCCCGGCGGTGCGCGGTCTGTTGGTCGAGACCTGGCATGCGACCTATGACGGCATCTATGGCTGGCAGCGCGTCGCCGAGATCACCAATGCCTGGCATTCGCTGGAGAACCTCTCGGCCCAGCTCGGGCGCGACAGCGGAGCCTTTCTCGTCGCTCTGGTCGGCGAGGAGATCATCGCGACCTCCTCGGCGCGGCTGGAGCGCGACCGCGCTGCGCTGCTGACGAGGCTCTACGTCCTCCCAAGCTATCAGGGCATCGGTGTCGGTCGCACGCTGCTGCAGGTGACGCTGGCCTGTTTTCCGCAAGCCCCGGTGGCGCGATTGGAGGTCGAGGGCCAAAACGAGCCGGCCATCGCCTTCTACGAGCGCATGGGTTTTTTCCTGCAGCGCCAGGCCCGCTTCGACGGGCGCGAGGACACGCCGAACACGCTGCTGATGGCGAAGCGGCTTTTCGCCGAGTGATCGTTCCAACGATTGGGGCGCCGGCGAGTTTCGAGTGATGACGAGATCAAGGACCAGAGCATGAGCCACAGCGCCATCGATCCCGCGGAGATCACGATCCGCGAGGCCGTGCGGGCCGACGCGCCCCGCATCGCCACCCTGATCATGCTGGGCGCGGCGCGGCAGGCCAAGAGCCCCGAGGAGATCGCTGTCGAGGTCGCCCATCCAGCTTATCTCGACGCCTTCGACGAAATCGCCGCCAGCCCTCACAATACCTTGTTCGTAGCGGAGCGGGTGGGGCGGGTCGTCGGCACCTTCCAGGTCACGCTGATCCCCGGGCTCGTCGCGCGCGGTCGCAAGCGGGCCAAGATCGAAAGCGTCCATGTCGCGCCGGAGAGCCGCAGCCTCGGCATCGGCGCCGTGATGATGCGCCACGCGCTCGCCTTCGCTAGGGAGAAGGGAGCAGGCCTCGTCGAGCTGACCTCCGACAAGGCTCGGGCCGATGCGCACCGCTTCTACGTCAATCTCGGCTTCGCCCAGAGCCATGAGGGCTTCAAATTCGTGATCGCGCCGTAGCGGGCCGACCCGTCAGGTCTCAAAAGGCTTGCAGAATCCAGAGAAGCTGCATCGAGAGATGGAGGGCGGCCACGGCGATCTGCACGGATCGCCGTGCGACGAGGAAGCCTATGAGGCACAGGGCGAGGCCGATGGGAATCTGCAGCAGATAAGCGCTGCTCAGCTGGCTCCAGCGCTCCGACCCCTTGATCAGCGTATCCATCACATCAAGGGCAAAGGTCGCTGCCAGCAGGCTGAAGAACCAGCGGCGCCTTTTGATGAAGAAGTCCTCATAGCCCGCATATTCAGAGATATTGTCCGGAAAGAGCAGGGCTGCCAACACGTAGAGGACGACGGCATAGCCTATGAGGAAGGTGAAGACGCCGAAATTCCAGACGGGAATCCGCGAGAGTGCGAATTCCCACCACCAGAACAGGATCAGTTCGAGCAGGATCGAGCCGACCCAGAGCAGGTGGATCAGCGACAGGCGGTGACGGGCAGGATGCTGGATGAAGCCAGCGGTGCCGGTCAGCAGCCGGGTCACGCCGAGCCCGGTGACCATGCCCATGACGATTCGGACATGAGCGAAGAGTTCTTGCGACGGAACAGTCTCCATGGGGCGTCCATAACCTGCTTGCTGCGACGCGCCTAGAGCGTTTTCAGGCGAAGCGGATGCCTGGTCACGTGAATAAATCGCGTTAAAACAATAATTTAGCGCATTTTTTGATCCAACGAGATCGGAAATTATGCCTGTGCCTCGGCTGAGGATGTGGAGGCCGGTTTGGAGAGGACGCTGCAAAGACAAGGCGCCGCGGCTGTTCGAACCTCGGCGCCGCCGCCTTCTCCGATCGCGCCTTTCACCCGACCTCACGACATGGTGAGGCCGCTCACGGCGCAGGTCCCGGCGCTTCCAGGACGGTGTGGGCGAGACTAGATCTGTCGCATCCAGCAACCGACGGGAAGCGCAGCATGGCACAGGTTCAGACCAAGCCGATCGATCTCCATTACTGGCCGACGCCGAATGGCTGGAAAATCACCATCATGCTCGAGGAGTGCGGGCTGCCCTACACCGTCATTCCCGTGAACATCGGCAAGGGTGACCAGTTCAAGCCGGAATTCCTGGCGATCTCGCCCAACAACCGCATGCCTGCGATCGTCGATCCCGAGGGGCCGGACGGGAAGCCGATCTCGGTCTTCGAATCCGGAGCGATCCTGCAATATCTCGGTCGCAAGACCGGCAAGTTCTATCCAGCCGATGAGCGCGGCCGCGTCGCGGTCGATGAATGGCTGTTCTGGCAGATGGGCGGCTTTGGTCCGATGCTCGGCCAGACCCATCATTTCCGGCTCTACGCGCCCGAGCAGGTGCCCTATGCCATCGAGCGCTATACCAATGAGGCGAACCGCCTCTATGGCGTCCTGAACAAGCGCCTCGCCGGCCGCGACTACATCACCGGCGATTATTCGATCGCCGATATGGCTTGCATCGGTTGGGCGCGCGGTTGGGAGCGCCAGGGCCAGGACATCAAGCAGTTCCCGCATGTCGAGCGCTGGATCGCGACGATGCTGGCGCGCCCGGCCGTCGCGCGTGGCCTTGCCGTCGCTTCGGAGCTGCGCAAGCCGCCGGAGCAGCGCACGCCCGAGGAACACGCGATGCTGTTCGGCCAGAAGGCGCGCTGAGGTTCAAAGCCGTCATGCTCGCCCTTGTGGCGAGCATCCACGTCTTGAACACGATCCGCGACCAGCGAAGACGTGGATGGTCGGGACGAGCCCGACCATGACGATGATGCCGCGGTTGCCCCTACGCTTCGCGGGTCAGTTCGCCCTTGCCCACTTCACCGAGCGGCAGATCAGCCCGCCGAGCACGCAGCCCGATGTCGTCAGCGCGTCGCCTGCCAGCGTCATCGTGCCGGAATAGGTCTTTCCGTCCTCGGGGTTGAAGGCGCTGCCGCTCCACTTGCCGGCGCCGGCCGGCTTCATGTCGTAGAAGATGCGCTGGCCGATCTTGGCAGGGCCGTTGGGATCCTTGAGCCAGGCGATGGTGCCGCAAACCGCTTCACCGCATTTGGCGAAGCGGACGCGCGAGGCGCCGGTGTCACGCAGCCATGTGCCGGTGACATCCTGGGCCATGGCAGGCGTCGCGGCCATTCCGATCAGGAGTCCGAGTCCCAGAAGCCCGCAACGGCCCGCGAGTGCATGCTTGTTCATGTCGATCCTCCCTTGTCCGACCAGCTATGCTGCATGGTTCAGATATGAACCATATCGGAGGCGGGATGGGTCTCCAAGCCTGCTTTAACGAGAGGATGAAGCGGGTAACCGCGCGCCAAGGTGAATAGCGCGTCAACGTGGCGAATGCTGACCCAACGGGAGGCTTTTGAAATCACGCGGTTTTTCGCGCTGGCAGCATGAATCGATCGTTGATTTAACCCGGCGATTACATCTCGTTGAGCTTCGATTCATCGCGATTTTTAGCGGCCTCTTTAAGGGCGGCGGCCAAATCTCGTCGTCACAAGCCGCGGCCTCTGACGGGGACCCGGCGCAACAGGACAAGAGGGTGGCTATCATGGCACGCATGGAAATGAGCGCGATCCCCGCTTCGCTGGTGATCCCGACGGAAGCCTCCGCCGAGGCCTATTACGAGCTTGGGCTGATGTATGCCGCGGGCCGCAATCAGCCGGTGGACCTCGTCGCGGCGCAGAAATGGTTCAACGTCGCCCTGGCGCGTGGTTGTGGCCGGGCAGCCGCCCATCGCCAGGAACTGGCGCTCGAAATGACCCGCGACGAGATCGCCGAGGCGCTGCGCGAGGCCCGCAGCTTCCTGACGCGCCACTAGGAGTTGAGAGCATCGCTCACGCGAAAAACCGGTACCCATTTCGCGCAATGCTCTGATCGCCGCAGCGATCCGCTGAAGCCTCGGCGAGCCTTGTGGGGCGGGAAGGCGGCCGCTATAAGCCGCGCACTCCCAGATTATCCCTAAGGAACCAACGATGGCTGTCCAGCGTACCTTCTCCATTCTCAAGCCCGATGCGACGCGGCGCAATCTCACCGGCGCGGTCAACGCGGTCATCGAGAAGGCCGGCCTGCGTATCGTCGCGCAGAAGCGCATCCAGATGACCAAGGCCCAGGCCGAGACCTTCTACGCGGTTCACGCGGCTCGTCCCTTCTTTGGCGAGCTGGTCGAGTTCATGATCTCCGCTCCGGTCGTGGTGCAGGTTCTCGAAGGCGAGAACGCGATCGCGACCTATCGCGACGTGATGGGCGCCACCAACCCGGCCAATGCCGCCGAGGGCACCATCCGCAAGCTCTTCGCCCAGTCGGTCGGCGAGAACACCGTGCACGGCTCCGACGCGCCTGAGACCGCCGCGATCGAGATCGCGCAGTTCTTCGCCGGCAACGAGATCGTCGGCTGATCTCTCAAAATCCACGCCGTTGTCTTGGGCAAGCCGCATAGCGGCGCAGTCTCAGGATGACGGTGGGTTGCATGATGTGCAGGCGGGCTCTCGAGCCCGCCTTTTTTCGTTCACGCCACGCGGTGATCGTGCAGACAGTGGCCGTGATCGGCGAGCGACTCGATCACACGGCATTCGGCCACGCGGCCGTGCTGGCATTCGCCGACCATGCGCTGGAGCTCGCCGCGCAGCGACTGGAGCTGGGCGATGCGCCGCTCGACATCGGCGAGATGGCGTTGCGCGATGCTGTCGGCACGGTCGCATGAAGCTTGCGGCTCGGCCGCCATCGCCAGCAATTCGCGGATATCGTCGACGGCGAAGCCAAGATCGCGCGCATGCCGGATGAAGCGCAGGCGCTGCAGATGAGCGTCGCCATAGCTGCGACGGTTGCTCTGCGTGCGAATGGGGGCGGGCAGGAGCCCGATCTCCTCGTAGAAGCGGATCGTCGGAACCTTGACGCCTGTCGCTTCCGACAGCGCGCCGATCGGCATCTGCTCCATGGCGGCGGCCTCCCAATCCTCTGCATCGGCCGGCTCGAAGACCGGGAGCCGGTTTTCGGGCCGATGCTCTAGTCTCTAGAGGATATAGCGCGCAGGCCTCACCGATGAAACCCCGTGACCTGATCCTGGCTCACGGGGCTCGGAGTTCGCGCTTAGAAGCCGAGATCGAAGGCGTAGCTCGCCGAGATGCCGAGCGTGATCGAGTCGCGCGAGCCATAGGTTTTCACGATCGGTGCCTTGGCTGCGTCGCCGACCAGGCGCTTGTACTCGATATAGGTCGTGGTCGAGAGGCGCTCGGACCAGTTATAGGTTGCCTGCGCGATCGCGCCGTAGGAATGGACCCCGGCATTGAAGCGCTGCAGCAAGCCGCCGGTGCCGGCGGCGCCGGGATAGGAGCCGAAATAGGTCCGCAGATAGTCGGCGCCGACGATGCTCATGCGCGGACCGGCACCGAACGACCACTGGCCGACTCGGGCGATGGCGTCGAGCTTGAGTTCGGCGACCAGCGCGTCATGGGCGATGAAGCCGCGCCGCAGATCGACGCGGGCGCGCAGCCAGGAGGCCGGGTAGAACTCGGCGAAGCCGCCGGCCTCGAAGCCGAATTTCGTGTCGGGAACCGCGACCAGAGCGGGGTTGGTGCTGGCCTTGCGCTCCCAGAGCAGGTTGCCGGAGAAGCCGATGCGCCAGCCCTTGCCGGAGAAGAAGCCGATCGAGAGCGCATCATCCTCGGCCACCCACCAGGTGCTTTTCACGCCCTTGCCGAGCGAGATGATCGGGCGCGGCCGGAAGACGTAGTTGTTGGAGCCTGAATAATCGGGCTGGTAGCGCAGGCCGGCTCCCAGCGTCAGATTCCAGTGCTGTGCGGATTCGGGCGAGGTGAGGGTGGTGTAGTCGCTCGACTGCGCAAAAGCGCGCTGGCCGGACGAAAGGGCGAGACAGGCCAGCAGGCCCGCCAGGAACACAACGCAACGCATCGATGAGAACTCCGGCGCCAGGGCGCCTTTACCGAACACAACCTCACTCAACTTGACTCGTTAGTGTTAACCGCCGGTTGACACTCGCGCGCCGGCTGCGTCGAGAGGTGCCGAGAAAGGTGTGGCTGCGCGGGCCCGACATTTCTCCTGCACTGAACTTCGCATAGATCACGTCGCAATCGGACGGTTTCGTCCGATTGCGACGTGATCGATTCTAAAAGTTTAGAGCATTGCTCACACGAAAAACCGGTACCCACTTTTTCGCGCAATGCTCTAATAAGCAGCTATGACCGAGCTTCCCCGCATCGCCCATCTGCCATCCGTTTGCCCGCATGACTGCCCTTCCGCCTGTTCTCTGGAGGTCGAGGTCATCGATGGGCGCAGCATCGGGCGGGTGCGCGGCAGCAAGCGCCAGAGCTACACGGACGGGGTGATCTGCGCCAAGGTCGCGCGTTATTCGGAACGCATCCACCATCCCGACCGGCTGCTTCATCCGCTGCGCAGGACCGGTCCGAAGGGCTCGGGCCAGTTCGAGCGGATATCCTGGGACGAGGCGCTCGACGAGATCGCGCGCCGTTTCCTGGCGATCGAGCACGAGCACGGTGCGCAGGCCGTCTGGCCCTATTATTATGCGGGTACGATGGGCCTCGTCATGCGCGACGGCATCAACCGCCTGCGCCATGCCAAGCGCTATTCCGGCCAGTACTCGACGATCTGCACAACCATGGCCTGGACCGGCTTTATCGCCGGCACCGGCCGCCTCGCAGGCCCCGATCCGCGCGAGATGGCCAAGTCAGATTGCGTGGTGATCTGGGGCACCAACGCCGTACATACCCAGGTCAATGTGATGCACCACGCCGTCAAGGCGCGGAAGACGCGCGGCGCCAAGATCGTCGCGATCGACATCTATCACAATGCCACGCTCGCCCAGGCCGACCTCGCCTTGGTGCTGCGGCCGGGCACGGACGCGGCGCTGGCCTGTGCGGTGATGCATGTCCTCTTCCGCGATGGCCATGCCGACCGTGACTATCTGGCGCAGCACACCGATGCTCCAGACGAGCTGGAAGCGCATCTCGCCAGCCGCACGCCGGAATGGGCGGCCGCGATCACCGGGCTCGAGGTCGCGCAGATCGAGGAGTTCGCAGCCCTCGTCGGCACGCGCAAGAAGAGCTTTTTCCGGCTCGGCTATGGTTTTGCGCGCCAGCGCAATGGTGCGGTCTCGATGCATGCGGCGCTGTCTGTGCCAACCGTTACAGGAGCCTGGCAATACGAGGGCGGCGGCGCCTTCCACAGCAACAGCGGCATCTATAAATGGCGCAAGAGCCTGATCGAGGGGCTCGACCTCATCGATCCCAAAATCCGCCAGCTCGATCAGTCGCAGATCGGCCGGGTGCTCACCGGCGATGCGGAGGCGCTGCGCCAGGGTGGGCCGGTCAAGGCGCTCTTCATCCAGAACACCAATCCGGTTTCGGTCGCGCCCGAGCAGGAGCTGGTCAAGCAGGGCTTTGCTCGCGACGACCTCTTCACCGTCGTGCATGAGCAGTTCATGACCGAGACGGCCGGGATGGCCGACATCGTGCTGCCGGCGACCCAGTTCATGGAGCATGACGATATCTATCAGGGGGGCGGCCACCAGCACATCATGTGGGGCGGCAAGCTGGTCGACCCGCCGGGCGAATGCCGCTCGAACCATGAGGTCATCTGCGCGCTCGCCGAGCGGCTCGGTGCGCAGCATCGCGGCTTCCAGATGTCGCCGCGCGAGATCGTCGACTGGACGTTGCGCGAGAGCGGGCGCGGCACGCTCGACGAGTTGATCGCCAATGATTTCCACGACGTGCAGCCGGATTATCGCACGGCGCATTATCTCGACGGCTTCGGCTACCGCGACAAGAAGTTTCGCTTCAAGCCCGATTGGCCGAAGGTGCCCAACGCCAATGCCGGCACGGTCGGCCCTTACCAGGAGATGCCGGCGCTGCCCGACTACTGGGCCGTCATCGAGAACGCCGACGCAGAGCATCCCTTCCGCCTGGCGACGAGCCCGGCGCGCAGCTTCCTGAACTCGACCTTCACCGAGACCCCGGGCTCCCAGAAGAAAGAGGGGCGGCCGACGCTGATGCTGCATCCCGGCGATGCGGAAAAGCTTGGCATCGCGGCCGATGACGAGGTCATGGTCGGCAATAGCCGCGGCAGTGTGTATCTCCATGCCGTGCTGTTCGAGGGGCTGGTGCGCGGCGTCGTCATCGCCGAGTCGATCTGGCCCAATGCGGCGCACAAGCATGGGCGCGGCATCAACACGATCACGGGGGCGGATGCCGTCGCCCCCTTCGGTGGCGCTGCTTTTCATGACGTGAAGGTGTGGATCAAGCGAGCGTGACCTTCCGCGCTCTTGACCTTTGCGAGGCGCTGTGAACCATCGCCGACGCGCGGGCGAGGCATGAATCATGCGATCAGGGGCCCGTTTTCTTAGGGCTTGTGAAATCATGATGATGCGGCGGATGGGTGCGGTCGTTTTGGCCGGTGGGTTCTCTGTGCTGATGGGCTCGGTCGTGCTGGCCGCGAGCAGCTCCGCGCCGCTTCCGCCGCCGGACCCGACGGCGAAAAATCTCACCCCCTATATGATCCAGCTGCGCGCCTTCGACGCCTGCCTGCACACCCAGTCGCAATTGCTGCAGACGACCCGCGAGGCGGTGCATACGCCGTGCAGCTGCTACGCCAAGGGCACGGTCAACGCCATGTCCAAGGATGAGATCCAGGCCTTCCGCGACACCGGCTATTTCAACGACACGGCGCGCGAGAAGGGTCTTGAGTTCCTCGACAAGTGCAAGCTCAAGCGGCCGCTTTGACGGCTGCCGCTTCCGGAAAGAAACGCGCCCTGATCCGCGCTTCATAAGCGACGAGATTGGGGTGGCTTTCGACGACACCGCGAATGGCGGAGTCGAAGACCGGGCTGAGCGCCGACATCGTGAAGGCGCCCAGCGCCGCGTCGGCGCCGCAAGGCGTGTCGCCGAGCAGGAACTGGCGCTCGCCCAGAATACCGACGATCGCGGCATAGGCGCGTTTGGTCAGGGCCAGACGCTCCTCGGCGCTGTGTCGCCCGATGCCCTGGCCGTCGAGATTGTTCCGCACCTTGCGTTTCACCATGGCTATGACCAGCGGGCGCAGCGGGGCCGGCACTGTCTTGAAGAAGTGACGCGGGCCGCGGTCGAAATTCCCGCTGTCGATCCAGCGCTCGTGCACGACGATCCAGTAGAGCTGCTCTTCCAGCATCTTCTCCACGGCCCAGGCGACACCGCGCTGCTCCGGCGTCAGGCCCGCGTCAAAATCGATGCCGTATGCGCTCTCCAGATGGAAGCGGATGAAGCTCGAATCCGCAATGGTGACGCCGTTGTCGACGATGATCGGCAGCTTGCCCTTGGGTGCGTTGCGCATGTTCCCCGTCACGCGCTCGAACGGTAGCCCCGACATCCGCAGCAGGATCTCGGTCTTGATGCAGAACGGGCTCGGATCGGGCAGGCCGAAGCCTGGCCCGAAGCTGTGCAGGATGATCATGTCGCGGTTTCCTCTTGGCATTCTCGTTGGCCTGGAGCTACTGCCACGCTCCTGACAGAATTCGTCAGCAGCCTGGGCCATTCTGAGCCCGACGAAGCTCGGGTGGAAATCAAGAACATGCAGCGCGCCGAACGATTGCTCGATCTGATCCAGAGTTTGCGCCGTCGGCGCCGGCCCGTGACGGCCGATACGCTCGCCGCCGAGCTCGATGTCTCGGTTCGCACCGTCTATCGCGACATCGCCGCATTGATGCGACAGGGCGTGCCGGTCCGGGGCGAGGCTGGCATCGGCTATATCCTCGACGCCGGCTTCGACCTGCCGCCGCTGATGCTGTCACCCGATGAGATCGAGGCTGTTCTGGTCGGCATGCGCTGGCTCAGCGAGCGGGCGGACCCTGTTCTGGCGCGCGCGGCGGAGGATGTTGTCAGCAAGGTCGCGGCCGTGCTGCCGGCGCATCTCAAGCCGATTCTGCTCGATGGTGCCTTGTTCGCTCCCGCCTATGGCTCGGAGAAGCCGGTCGACCAGGTTGACGTCGCCGGCGTCCGCGCCGCGATCAGGCAAGGCCGCAAGCTCTCGATCCGCTATCGCGACGAGGCGGGACGGGAATCGCAGCGCATGATCTGGCCGATCGGCATGACCTTCTACGAGCGAGTGCGCATCGTCATCGCCTGGTGCGAGCTGCGCGAGGCGTTCCGCCATTTCCGCACCGACCGCATTACCGACCTCGCCTTGCGCGAAGAGCGCTACCCGGCGCGGCGCGCCGATCTGTTGCGACGCTGGCAGCAGCAGGAGGATGAGCGCGACAGGGCCGCTTGCGAGCAGCGGGAGGCGGCTCAGAGCCGCGCGATCACGCCATCGACCAGCGCGACACGGCCCGAGGCGACCTCGGCGAGCGCGCGCGGATAAAGCGTGTGCTCCTGCGCCAGCACGCGCTGGCTCAGGCTGTCCTCGTCGTCGCCCGGCAGAACGGGCACCTTGGCCTGGGCGATCACCGGTCCGGCATCGAGCTCGGGCACGACGAAATGCACGCTGCAGCCATGCTCCGTGACGCCGGCCTCGAGCGCCTGGCGGTGCGTATGGGTGCCCTTGAACAGCGGCAGCAGCGAAGGGTGGATGTTGATAAGCCGCCCTTCCCAGCGCCGGACGAACCAGGGCGTCATTATCCGCATGAAGCCGGCGAGCGCGATCAGCTCGATCTGGTTGATGCGCAGGACCTCGTCCATGGCGCGCTCGAAGGCCTCGCGATCCCTGTTGAAGGCACGATGATCGACAGTCGCGGTCGCGATGCCCAAGGCGCTGGCGCGTTCGAGCCCGCCGGCGCCGGGGATGTTCGAGAGCACGAGCGCGATCTCGGCGGGGAAATCATCCGCCTGCGCGGCTTCGGCCAGCGACAGCATGTTGGAGCCGCGCCCGGAGATCAGGACGGCAGTGCGCTTGCGGAGAATCAGCGTGCTCACAGGGCGAGCTTGCCGCGATAGCTGACGGGCTCGTCGCCGGCGGCGAGCGAGACGACCTCGCCCAGCCGGATGGCGGGTTCGCCGGCGGCCTTCAGGGCTGCCTCGACCTCATCGGCCTTGGCGGCGTCAGCGGCGACGATCATGCCGATACCGCAATTGAAGGTGCGCAGCATCTCGCGCTCGACGACGCCACCGGTCGCTGCGAGCCAGGCGAAGACGGGCGGGACGGAGATGGCCGACAGATCGAGCGAGACGCCGAGCCCTTCGGGCAGGACGCGAGGGATATTGTCGGGAAAGCCGCCGCCGGTGATATGGGCGAGCACCTTGATGCCGTCCGTCGCCTTCAGCGCCGCGAGCAGGGTCTTCACATAGATCCGCGTCGGGGTCAGCAGCGCCTCGGCCAAGCTCTGGCCAGGCGCGAAGGGGGCGGGCGCATCCCAGCTCAGTCCGGCAAGCGCAACGATGCGGCGGACCAGCGAATAGCCGTTGGAATGCACCCCGGAGGAGGGCAGGCCGAAGACGACGTCGCCGGCCGCGAGATCAGCACGCGGCAGCAACGTGCCGCGCTCGGCGGCGCCGACCGCAAAGCCCGCGAGATCGTAATCCTTGTCGGCATACATGCCGGGCATCTCGGCGGTCTCCCCGCCGATCAGCGCGCAGCCCGCCTGCCGGCAGCCATCGGCGATGCCGCGCACGATCTCGACGCCGACCTTGGGGTCGAGCTTGCCGGTGGCGTAGTAGTCCAGAAAGAGCAGAGGCTCCGCTCCTTGGACAACCAGGTCGTTGACGCACATCGCGACGAGATCGATGCCGATCGTCGCATGCAGGCCGCTCTCGATCGCGATCTTGACCTTGGTGCCGACGCCGTCATTGGCGGCGACCAGAATCGGATCGTTGAAACCGGCGGCCTTGAGATCGAACAAGCCGCCGAAGCCGCCGATCTCGGCGTCGGCGCCGGGACGGCGTGTCGAGCGCACGAGAGGCTTGATGGCGTCGACCATGGCGTTGCCGGCGTCGATGTCGACGCCTGCCTGCGCATAGGTCAGTCCGTTCGCGCCGGGCTTTGTCATGATCTGCGGCCTCATCCTGTTTGAGGCGAGCGATAGGCAAGCGCGGCGCTGCTTGCAAGCCAGGACAGCGCTTTCGCCCTTGCCGATCCACCGATTCGGGTTCTAGCGTCACGGCCCCGCCTGCGCGAACCCCATCGCATGACGCTTCCCAACCTGATCACCATCGGCCGCCTCATCCTGGTGCCGCTCGTGATCGTGATGATCATCGATGCGCGCTGGCAGCTGGCCTTCATCATCTTCGTGGCGGCGGGCGTGTCGGACGCCGTCGACGGCTTCATCGCCAAGCGCTTCGACATGGCCAGCGAACTCGGCGCCTATCTCGACCCCGTGGCCGACAAGGCGCTGATCGTCTCGATCTACATCACCCTGGCCGTGGTCGGGGCCATACCCTCCTGGCTCGTCATCCTGGTCGTGTCCCGCGACGTCATGATCGTCTCGGCCGTGATCCTGTCCTGGGTGATGGAGCGGCCGGTCGAGATCGCGCCCTTCATCGTCAGCAAGCTCAATACCGCTGCGCAGATCGCCTTCGCTGCGCTGGTGCTGGGCTCGCGCGCCTTCGGTGTCGATCCGGGGCAAGCCATGCAGCTCGGCCAGCTTCTGGTGGCTCTGTTGACGCTCGGCTCGATGACAGCCTATCTCACCTTCTGGTTGCGGCACATGGCGGCGTGAGGCTCTGGCGGCGTGAGGCTGCTGGCCGCGCGGAAGGGTAACGACGATCTCGGGCCCCTAGAGCAGGATGCGAAAACGTGGAGACCGATCTTTCGCATCGATCCTGCTCTAACTCTTTGATGAGAGACGGATTCAGATTTCAGATGGGATCACTTCGTGGTTCCATCTGAAATCATCCGGCTCTTGGAACTTTCATCCGCATCGCCCATTTGTGCAGCGCATGATCGCCGACCCACAAAGCCTTGAGTCCGCTTCTGATCGACAAGTGAGAGCAGGATTGGTGAGAGCAGGATCGATGCGAAAGAGCGGTTTCCACTTCTTCGCATCCTGCATGAGGGGCCTGGATCGATGACCTTGCAACGTCAAATCGGCTTCTGGCTGGTCTCGCTCGTCGTGTTCGTGCTGCTGCTCGTGCTGCTGCGCGACGTGCTGCTGCCCTTCGTCGCGGCGCTGGCGCTCGCCTATCTGCTCGATCCCCTGGCCGACCGGCTGGAAAGGATGGGGATGGGCCGGCTCGCGGCGACGATCGTCATCCTTTTTGTCTTCCTGCTGGTCTTCGTGTTGGCGCTGGTGTTGCTCGCGCCGCTGCTCGGCCAGCAATTGGCCGGGCTGGTCCAGCGTCTGCCCGCTGACGCGGCAAAGCTTCAGGCGCTCGTGCTGGAGCGCGGCGCTCCCTGGCTGGAGCGGCTTGGCGGCGCGAAGCTCGCTACCGAGGCCCAGAGTTCGCTCGGCAATCTCGTCGGCGAGGGCACCAAATGGGTCGGCAGCGTGCTTCAGTCGCTCTGGACCGGCGGCACCGCCATCGTCGGGGTGTTCTCGCTCCTGGTGCTGACGCCGGTGATCGCCTTCTATCTGCTTGTTGATTGGGACCGCATGATCGCGACCGTCGACGGCTGGCTGCCGCTCGACCATCGCGATACCATTCGCGGCCTGCTTCATGAGATGGACGTCGCCATCGCCGGCTTCCTGCGCGGCCAGGCGCTGGTCTGCCTGCTGCTCGGCATCTTCTATGCGGTGGGTCTGAGCCTGCTCGGCGTCAATTTCGGCGCGTTGATCGGCATCATCAGCGGCTTCCTCTCCTTCATTCCCTATGTCGGCTCGCTGACGGGGCTCGTGCTCGCGGTCGGCGTCGCCATTGTCCAGTTCTGGCCGGACTGGACCTGGCCGCTGGCGACGCTCGCCGTTTTCGCCGCGGGCCAGTTCCTCGAAGGCAACATCTTCCAGCCGAAATTCGTCGGCGGCTCGATCGGTGTGCATCCGGTCTGGCTGATGTTCGCGCTGCTCGCCTTCGGCTCGCTGTTCGGCTTCGTCGGCCTGCTGCTGGCGGTGCCGCTGGCGGCCGTCATGGGCGTGCTCTGTCGCTTTGCGCTCAGACAATACCTCGCCAGTAACATCTATCATGGCGGGGACGCGACCAGGGCCGCGAAGGTCCGCGCGCGCGCCGGGGCGGATATCTGATCTCCATGTCCGATCTGCCAAGCCGCCCCCGCCAGCTTGCGCTCGACTTGCCGGTCGACAGCCGCCACGGGATCGAGGATTTCCTGATCGGCCCTTCCAACGAGGCCGCCTATGGCCTGGTCGAGGCCTGGCCGAACTGGCCTGAATCCTGGCTGCGGCTCGTCGGGCCGCAGGATGCCGGCAAGACCCATCTCGCCGCAATCTGGGCGAAGATCGCCCATGCCTGGACTGTTTCGGTCGCCGAGGTCACGCAGGAGAGCGTCCCGCATCTGATCTCCGGCGGCGCGCTCGTGGTCGAGGATTGCGATCAGGGTGTCCGCGACGAGCCGGCGCTGTTCCACCTGATGAATGCGATGAAGGCGAAGGGCGGCTTCCTGCTGCTGACAGCGCGCAGTGCCCCCGATCTCTGGGGGCTGCGCGTGCCCGATCTGTTGTCGCGCCTGAGGCTGGCGCCGCAGGCGACGATCGCGCCGCCCGACGACGCGCTGCTGCGGGCGGTGCTGGTCAAGCTCTTCATCGACCGGCAGCTCATCATCGATGCCGGCATCATCGAGATGCTGGCGCTCAGGATGGAGCGTTCCTTCGCGGCAGCGCGCGCGCTGGTCGATACGCTTGACCGGCTTTCGCTCGAACGCGGTCGCCGCGTCACCCGCGCGCTCGCAGCCGAGGCGCTGGCCGCGTTGTTCCCGGCCGAGTGATCAGCCGCGCGGCGGGGCCGCTGATGGCTGCGAGACCAGCCGGGCATACATCGCCTCGGTCAGCAGGTCATGGGCGCGCGCCGCGATGGCATCGAGCGAGGGTGTCTTGACGAACATGGCGGCTGCTTTCTCCGCCAGCTCCTCGCGCGTCGGCAGGACCGGCAGATGCAGTTGCGCCAGCGCCTCATGCGCCTGCTGCTGCATTTCGACCAGGCGATCTCCGGCGCGATGCTGCAGATCGGCCAGTGCCGTGCGCAGATCGGCCAGCGTCATGGTCGGCAGATTCAGATCTGACAGGCTCGGCGTCGCGGCATAAGCCTCCCAGAAGGCTGCGATGGCGCGTTCCAACGGCACGGAGGCAGCTAGTCGCTCGGCCGAGCGCTCGATCACGCGCGGCGGCAGCGCCTGCGAGCGCTCGATGACCGCTTGCGGCGGCTCCCTCAGTTCCCAGACCAGCCCGAGCTTGGAGAGCCCGAGGATGATGTAATAGGTCGGATCCCACTGCCACCAGCGAAAGCCCTGGCGCACGCTGTACTGATAGGCGTGATGGTTGTTATGCCAGCCTTCGCCCATGGTGATGACCGCCAGCCACCAATTGTTGCGGCTCTCGTCGCCGGTGACATAGTCCTTGTCGCCATGCACATGCGCCAGGGAGTTGATGCAGAAGGTGGCGTGGAAGACGCAGACCGTCGACCAGAAGAAGCCGACGAACAGCCCCGCCCAGCCATCGATCGCAAAGCAGATCAAGGCGAGCAGGACCGCGGGCGCGATTTCGAAACGATGGAGCAGGCGCAACTCCTGAAACTTCGTCAGATCCGTGATCGTCGACGGATCGAAGCGGGCATGGCCGCGGGCGAAGATCCAGCCGAGATGCGAATAGACGAAGGAAGTCAGCACGGGCGAATGCACGTCATGCTCGGTGTCGGCGTAGCGGTGATGATGCCTGTGCTTGGAGGCCCACCAGAGCACGCTCTTCTGCGCTGTCGACTGCGCCAGCAGCGCCAGCAGGAACTGCCCGAAGCGGCTGATCTTGTAGGTTCGGTGCGAGAAATAGCGGTGATAGCCGCCCGTCACCGCAAACATCCGCAACCAGTACAGGCCGATCGCCAGCCAGACCGAGGTCCAGGTCACGCCGCTCCAGATCGCGCCCAGACAGGCGAGGTGCACCAGCACGAAGGGGATGGCGGCGGGATAGACGATGTCGCCATCGTCGTGAGGGGTCTCGATCTGGGACAAGTCGTTTCTCTGATTTGAAAGGCAGGCTGCAAGGGGGCGGTGCAAAGGGTGGCGTTGCGCGACAAGAACAGGACCGGCCAGGCTCGCGCAAGTGCGGTATTATGATCCAGCCGTCGCCGTCGCGGCGTTCAGAGGCTTCCTGGGCAAGCAAAGCCGGAGAGCTAGGACCGCGATCAGCACTGTGATGAAAGGCCAGTAGAACGGGTCCATGACCGCGCGCTTGCCGAAGGTTACCATGAAGCTGAGCCAGATGTAATAAGCCCCGCACAAATGGAGCCAGCGCCAGGCTTTCGGGCCGATCATTGCGGCGGTTCTGTCGAACGATGTTGCGGCCATGGCGAGGATGAAGAGATAGGCGAGCCCGCCCGAGATCAGTGTTCCCGTGTTGCTGAGCTGCTTGAACAGGGTCGGGGCCGTGCTGGCCAAGGCGATGATGGCAAGTCCGTGCAGCCCATGGGAGAGGGCGAAGGACAGTCCGAGATAGCGCCGGTTCCGTCTTTGCCAGCGCGTCCAGATACTGGGGCAGGCCAGGAACAGGGCTGAGGCCGTGAAAGCGAGGCAGAACAACACCAGAGATGTTCGCGCCGTGATGCGGATGACCAGCCGGATGCCGTCGCTTCCGCCGGACGAGGTTGCAAGCGCAGCAAGCGCGCCCAGAACGAGTCCGGATGAGAGCAGCCCAAGCAGTGGCCAGCCTTCCAGCAGGCCTGCCGGAAACGATGGCTTCGGCTCGTTCCGCGCGATTGTCATGTCGATGCCGTTCTGTGAGAGGCGTGCGCCGCTATTGAGCGACGATTGCATCGGCCGGCGCTCCAGGCAATAAATGTAATCAATGATTACATGATTGTGATACGAAGGCGCTTCTCCTGCTTTCGGAACGGGTTCACTCCTTTGCTGGCGGGTTTCCTCCTGTGCCGGAACGTGCACTAGCTTCGATCCATGAGCACCGTGAAACCGACTCGGACCGGAGACCGCCAGGCGGGCGAGGGCAGTCCGGCCTATCATCACGGCAATTTGCGCGAGGAGCTCGTCGAGCAGGCGCTCAAGCTGGCTGAGGAAGGGGGCCTCTTGGCGGTGAGTGTCCGGGCGGCGGCGCGATTGGCCGGGGTCTCGCCGGCAGCTCCGTTCCGCCACTTCCCGGACAAGATGACGCTGATGACGGCGGTGGCCGAGGAGGCTATGCGGCGCTTCAGGGCCGAAATCGCGCTGGCGCTGGCGCAGGAGGTGGATGATGATCCGATGCTGCGCATACGCGCCATCGGACGGGCCTACCTCGATTGGGCCAGACGCAATCCGACCCATTTCGAAATCATCTCGTCACGGCGCTCGATCGATTTCGACGGCTCGCCGTCGCTGGGCCGGGAGAACGCCGAAATCCAGGCTCAGATCGAGGCCCTCTTGCTGGAGGCGGCGCAACGCGGGCTTCTACGTTGCAACGACCGGCACCTGATCCAGATTGCGGCGCGTGCGTTGGTGTATGGTCTCGCGCGCATGCTGGTCGATGGCCATTTCCCGAGTTGGCAGGTCGCCGATGCGGACATCGAAGGAACCATGGCCAAAGTGCTCGATCTGTTCGTGGACGGGCTGGTCAAGGAGCGGCCGCGCCCTGAACTGTGATCTGGCAGGTGCGATCGAGATGAAGGCCGGGACCGAATGTCATCGAAGCGTCACGCTAGGGTGGCTTCAAGGGCGGATGGGATCGAAGCGGCGGAACTGACGTGGCACGAGCGGCGGCAGGGGCAAAAGCGAAGCAAATGAACGCGCGAACGGCAGAAACCATGGATCTCGACATCCCCACCATTGACGCCCACGGCGCCGATACCCCGCTGCGGCAATCGCCCGCCCGCTTCATGAACCGCGAGCTGTCCTGGCTGCAGTTCAATCGCCGCGTCATGGAAGAGGCCTCGAACCGCAATCACCCCCTGCTGGAGCAGCTGCGCTTCCTCTCGATCTCGGCCGCCAATCTCGATGAATTCTTCATGGTCCGCGTCTCCGGCCTGCGTGAACAGCTCAAGGCCGGTGTGGTCACGAAGAGCCAGGATGGCCTGACCCCGGCCGAGCAGCTCGCAGAACTAGGCAAGGCGGTCTCGGCGCTGACGGACGACCAGCAGGCGCGTTGGGTCCAGCTGAAGCGCGATCTCCATGAGAACAAGATTCACCTGCTCGGCCCGAGCGAGGTCGGCAAGCAGGAGCGGGTCTGGCTGGAGGATTATTTTCTCCACTATATCTTTCCGGTGCTGACGCCGCTGGCGATCGACCCGGCGCATCCGTTCCCCTTCATCCCCAATCTCGGCTTCACGCTGGCGCTGGCGCTGGAGAGGATCAGCG
Source organism: Allobosea sp. OK403 (assembly GCF_900113835.1). Classification (GTDB taxonomy): domain Bacteria; phylum Pseudomonadota; class Alphaproteobacteria; order Rhizobiales; family Beijerinckiaceae; genus Allobosea. Next base: position 560,533 of record NZ_FOQV01000001.1, read on the forward strand.
ACGGGCGCCAGCTCGACGCGCTGATACGCGTGCCGATCAAGATGGACCGCTTCATCGAATTGCCGGATCTGGGGCGCGAGGGGCTGCATCGCTTCATCACGCTGGAGGACGCGGTCTCGCTCTTCATCGGCAAGCTCTTCCCGGGCTATGACGTCAAGGGCACCGGCTCGTTCCGCGTCATCCGCGACACCGATCTCGACATCGAGGAGGAGGCCGAGGATCTGGTGCGCGTCTTCGAGACGATGCTGAAGCTGCGTCGGCGCGGCGTCGTCATCCGTCTCGAGGTCTCGACCGGCATGCCGGCGCATCTGCGCAAGCTGATCGTGCGCGAGCTCAAGGTCGACCCCGACGAGATCGTCGATGTCGCCGGCATGATTGGCCTCAACGAGCTCTCGCAGCTTGTCGGCGTCGACCGCCCCGACCTCAAGTTCAAGCCCTACAACGCCCGCTTCCCCGAGCGCATTCGAGAGCATGCTGGCGACTGCTTTGCCGCGATCCGCCAGAAGGACCTGATCGTCCACCATCCCTATGAGAGCTTCGACGTCGTCGTGCAGTTTCTGCAGCAGGCGGCGCGCGATCCCAGCGTGGTCGCGATCAAGCAGACGCTCTACCGCACCTCGTCGAACTCCCCGATCGTGCATGCTCTGGCCGAAGCGGCGGAGGCCGGCAAGTCAGTGACCGCCCTGGTCGAGCTCAAGGCGCGCTTCGACGAGGAGGCCAATATCCGCTGGGCCAAGGATCTGGAGCGCGCCGGCGTCCAGGTCGTTTACGGCTTCATCGAGCTCAAGACCCACGCCAAGCTGTCGATGGTGGTGCGCCGCGAGGCCGGCCAGCTTGTGACCTATTGCCATATCGCTACAGGCAACTACCACCCGATCACGGCGCGCATCTACACCGACGTCTCCTTCTTCACCGCCGACCCGGTGATGTCGCAGGATGTCGCGCGCATCTTCAACTTCATCACCGGCTATGCCGAGCCGGCTGAGCTGGAAAAGATGTCGGTGTCGCCAGTGGGGCTGAAGCAGCGCCTGCTCTCCGACATCGCCGAGGAGGTCGCCCATGTAAAGGCCGGCCGCAAGGGCGCGATCTGGGGCAAGTGCAATTCGCTGGTCGATCCCGAGATCATCGACGCGCTCTATGATGCGAGCCAGGCGGGCGTCGAGATCGACTTCGTCGTGCGCGGCATCTGCTGCCTGAGGCCCGGCGTTCCCGGCCTGTCCGAGAACATCCGCGTCAAGTCGATCGTCGGCCGCTTCCTGGAGCACACCCGGATCTACGCTTTTGGGGCAGGCCACGGCCTGCCTTCGGCGAAGGCCAAGCTCTACATCTCCTCTGCCGATCTGATGCCGCGCAACCTCGACCGTCGCGTCGAGGCGCTGACCCCGATTTTGAACGCTACGGTCCACCAGCAACTGCTCGAACAGATCATGCAGGCCAATTTCCTCGACAACGAACAGAGCTGGACGATCTTGCCCGATGGCGGTTCGCAACGCATTGTCCCGGCCCCGGGCGACGAGTCGTTCAACGCCCATAAATATTTCATGACCAATCCGAGCCTGTCCGGACGTGGAAAATCCCTCTCCAACTCCAGCCCCAGAAGCCTCCCCAAGCGGGCGGCCAAGAAAAGCTGAGATGACCGGCATGGGCCTCGTTGCGGGGCGGCTGAGCCTTGGCGAGACGATCGCCATCATCGACATCGGTTCGAACTCGGTTCGCCTCGTCGTCTATGAGATGCTGGCGCGCTCGCCTGCCCAGGTCTTCAACGAGAAGGAAATGGCGGGACTCGGTCGGCAGGTCGCCACCACCGGCCGGTTGGCCGAGGAGGCGATGGAGCGTGCGCTCGAGGCGCTGCTGCGCTTCCGCATCCTTTGCGAGGCTATGCAGGTCGGCGAGATTCGCGTCATCGCCACCGCTGCCGCGCGCGAAGCCGCCAATGGACCGGCCTTCCTCGCCAAGGCGGAGCAGGCGATCGGCCAGCGGATTGAACTGATCTCCGGCGGCCGTGAGGCTTATCTTTCCGGGCTTGGTGTGATTTCCGGATTCGCCGAGCCGCATGGCGTCGCAGGCGATCTCGGGGGCGGTTCGCTGGAGCTTGTCGGGGTCGATGGCAACCGCGTCGGGCCGGGCATCAGCCTGCCGATCGGCGGCCTCGCGCTGATGGACAAGGCGAAGGGCCAGATCAAGCTGGCCGAGAAGATCGTTCGCGAACAGCTGGATCATCACCCACAATTGGCGGCGATGCGCGGCAAGGATTTTTTTGCTGTCGGCGGCACCTGGCGGGCGCTTGCGACGCTGCATCAGCGCCAGTCCGGCTACCCACTCAGCGTCATGCACGGTTATACCGTGCCGGCCCGCGACGTCGCGGATTTCGCCCGGCTGGTCGAGCGCGCCGATGCTTCGGTCCTGGAAGCGATCGACGCCGTCTCCTCCGCGCGCCGGCCGCTCCTGGCCTATGGCGCGCTGGTGCTCGATCTGCTGATCAAGCGCGGCCGTCCGCGCGCGGTGGTGATCTCGGCGAGCGGTGTGCGCGAGGGCCTGCTATACGACATGCTCCCGGAGGACGAGCGCCGGGTCGATCCGCTGCTGCGCGGCGCCCAGGACTACAACCAGTTGCGCGCCCGCGAACCGCGCCATGCCGCCGACCTGATTGAGTGGGTGCGGCGCCTCGTTGCCAGCGCCGGCTTGCCGGACGATCCCGCCGGCGGCCGCCTGCAGGACGCCGCCTGCCTGCTCTCCGATATCGGGTGGCGCGCCCATCCCGATTATCGCGGCGAGCAGAGCCTCAACGTGATCGCGCATGCCGCCTTCAGCGGCGTCGACCACCCGGGCCGTGCTTTCCTCGCCCTGACGGTTTTCCATCGCTACGCCGGCGCAAAGAGCGATTCTCCCGCTGCCGCCGGTCTGAGGCAGTTGCTGACGCCGCGCCTGCTGGAGCGCTCGCAGCTTCTCGCCAGCGCCTTCCGTGTTGCCTATCTGCTCTCGGCCGGGATGCCCGGCATCCTGCCGCGCGCGACGCTGGCCTGCGTCGACAGCCGGCTCGTCCTGCGCCTCTCCGGCGAACTCCATGCCTTGTCGAGCGAGCGCGTGACGGGCCGATTGAAGCAACTCGCCAAGCTGCTCGGCCGCGAATACGAGATCAGCCTCGGCTGACGCGGCCTTCCAGGCTCGGATCACAGGGATCTCGCGCGTTTTTCGGGCTGTCTGATCCGTCATTGCGAGCGAATTGAAGCAATCCAGGAGGTCTCGCTCTGCGCCCTCGTGGATTGCTTCGTCGCTAGAGCCGGATGATTTCAGGCGGAGTCACAAAGTGACTCCGCCTGAAATCTGAATCCGTCTCTCATCAAGGAGTTAGAGCAGGATTGCTGCGAAAAACCGGTTCCCACTTTTTCGCATCCTGCTCTAGCGCGCCTCGCAATGACGGTTCGAGCCGGTCGGAAAACGCTCTAAGCGACGGAAACCCGACCGCGCACGATCCTGAGGCCCAGATTACCGTTCTTGAGCGCGATCGCCTTCTCGCCGAAGACCTCGCGCCGCCAACCCTTCAGCGCGGGCACGTCGGCCTCGTCGTCGAAGGAGATGGCTTCCAGATCGTCGGAGGAGGCGATGATCTTCGGCGCCACGCGCTCGGCATCCGCAACCGCCTTGAGCAGCACCTTGAGCAGATCGAGCACGGCGCCGTTCGTGGCGCGGCCGCGCTCCCGCTCCAGCCGGGGCAAGGTCTTGGGATCGAGCGCAAGCCCGCGCCCGACCGCCGCCAGCACCTCGCCGCCGGCGCGCGAGCGCTCGAAGCCGTTGGGCACCGAGCGCAGCTCCGCCAGCGCCTCGACCGAGACGGGCCCGCGCTGCACGATGTCCATCAGCGCATCGTCCTTGAGCACGCGCTGGCGCGGCACGTCGCGGCTCTGCGCCTCGCGCTCGCGCCAGGCGGCGAGCTCCATCAGCAGTGCCAGCTCCTTGGGCTTGCGGATCCGGCCCTTCAGGCGCTGCCAGGCGTTCTCCGGCTTGACCTCATAAGTGCCGGGCGAGTTCAGGACCGCCATTTCCTCGGCGACCCAATTCTCGCGGCCGCTGGCTTTGATGTCGGCGTCGAGCGCGAGATAGATGTCGCGCAGATGGGTGACGTCGGATTCCGCATAAACCAATTGGGCCTCGCTGAGCGGGCGGCGCGACCAGTCGGTGAAGCGCGAGGATTTGTCGATCCGCGCCTTGGCAAGGTCATTGGCGAGCTGCTCGTAGCCGACCGAGTCGCCGTAGCCGCAGACCATGGCGGCGACCTGCGTGTCGAAGAGCGGCTTGGGGATCAGCTTGCCGATGATCCAGACGATCTCGAGATCCTGCCGCGCCGCATGAAAGACCTTGGCCACGGCCTCATCGGCCATCAGCGCCAGGAAGGGCGCGAGATCGAGGCCGGGCGCGAGCGGGTCGACCAACACGGCCTCGTCTGGCGAGGCGAGCTGGATCAGGCAGAGCTTGGGGTAATAGGTCGTCTCCCGCAGGAACTCGGTGTCGACCGTGACGAAGGGATGCGTAGCCAGACGCGCGCAGGCGTCGGCCAGATCCTGGGTGGTTGTGATGAGGCTCATGAGGTCGGCTCATAGCAGACAGAGTATCGCCATGTCGCGGGCGTTCTTGACAATCCGCGCCGCGGCGTGTGCTTACCCCCGAAACCGTGCGCGCGCCTGCGGCGGACGGCCTTGACCTCCGAAGAGACCAGTACCGTGACCTTGCATCGTTACCGTTCCCACACCTGCGGCGCCCTTCGCGAGAGCGACATCGGGGCCCAGGTCCGCCTCTCCGGCTGGTGCCACCGCATCCGCGACCATGGCGGCGTGCTGTTCATCGATCTGCGTGACCATTACGGCATGACCCAGGTGGTCATCGATCCGGATTCTCCGGCCTTCGCCGATGCCGCTGCGGTGCGCTCGGAATGGGTCGTCCGCATCGACGGCAAGGTCAAGGCGCGCTTCACGGGCACCGAGAACGCCAATCTCGCGACCGGTGCCGTCGAGGTCTTCGCGACGGGCATCGAGGTTCTCGGAGCTTCCGGCGAATTGCCGTTGCCGGTCTTCGGCGATCTTGAATATCCCGAGGATACCCGGCTGAAGTACCGCTTCCTCGATCTGCGCCGCGAAAAGCTCCACAACAACATCATGTTGCGGACGAAGGTGATCGACTCACTGCGCAACCGGATGAAGACCTCCGGCTTCTCCGAGTTCCAGACGCCGATCCTGACGGCGTCCTCGCCCGAGGGCGCGCGTGACTTCCTGGTGCCGAGCCGATTGCATCCCGGCAAATTCTACGCGCTGCCGCAGGCGCCGCAGCAGTACAAGCAGCTCCTGATGATGGCGGGCTTCGACCGTTACTTCCAGATCGCGCCCTGCTTCCGCGACGAGGACCCGCGCGCCGACCGTCTGCCGGGCGAGTTCTACCAGCTCGACGTCGAGATGAGCTTCGTCGAGCAGGACGACGTCTTCGCCACGATGGAGCCGGTGATCGCCGGTGTTTTCGAGGAGTTCGGCGGCGGCAAGTCGGTGACCAAGAACTGGCCGCGCATCCCTTATGCGGAAGCGATCAGAAAATATGGCTCCGACAAGCCGGATCTGCGCAACCCGCTGGTGATGCAGGACGTCTCCGCACATTTCCGCGGCTCGGCGTTCAAGGTCTTCGCGCGCATCCTCGAGGATGAGAAGAACCAGGTCTGGGCGATTCCCGCTCCCGCGGGCGGCTCCAGGGCCTTCTGCGACCGGATGAACTCCTGGGCGCAAGGGGAAGGGCAGCCGGGCCTCGGCTACATCATGTGGCGCGAAGGCGCGGGCGCAGGTCCGATCGCCAACAATATCGGCCCCGAGCGGGTCGAGGCGATCCGCGTCGCGCTCGGCTTGAAGGATGGCGACGCAGCCTTCTTCGCCGCCGGCAACCCCGACAAGTTCTACAAATTCGCCGGCAATGCCCGCAACAAGGTCGGCCAGGAACTCGGCCTGATCGACGAGAACGCGTTTGCCTTCGCCTGGATCGTCGATTTCCCGATGTACGAGTACAACGAGGACGACAAGAAGGTCGATTTCTCGCACAACCCGTTCTCGATGCCGCAGGGCGGCCTCGAATCGCTCGAGAACGACGATCCGCTGGCGATCAAGGCCTTCCAGTACGACATCGCCTGCAACGGCTACGAGCTGGCCTCGGGCGGCATCCGCAACCATCGCCCCGAGGCGATGGTGAAAGCCTTCGAGATCGCAGGCTATGGCGAGGAGACGGTGATCGAGCGTTTTGGCGGCATGTATCGCGCCTTCCAATATGGCGCACCGCCCCATGGCGGCATGGCGGCGGGCATCGACCGCATCATCATGCTCTTGGCCGGCGCGACGAATCTGCGCGAGGTCGCGCTGTTCCCGATGAACCAGCAGGCCGTCGATCTGCTGATGGGCGCGCCGTCCGAAGCCTCGCCCAAGCAGCTGCGCGAGGCTCATCTGCGCGTGAACCTCACCGAAAAGAACGGCTGACCCTCGATGCCTGCCTCTGTCGTCGCGCGCCCGCTGGCGCTCGCCTGTCTGCTTGCGCTGCCGCTGGGGGCTTGCGTCCAGGGTTCGGCCAATCCGGGCGCGGGGAGGGGCGCGGAATTGGCCAGCCTCGTCTCGCGTTCGATCGCCTGTCGGGCGGGAAATCCGCGCGCCAGCACGCTGGAGCGTTTCATCGCCTCCGAGCGTGAGCGCGGCGCGACGCCCGATCAGATCGCCAGCGCACGCTCTGCCTATGTCACCGTCTCCGAGGCGGAGACGATCAACCAGGACATCCGCCCGCAAGCCTGCACGCCCGAGGAACGCGCCGCGCTCAAGGAGCGGATGACGCAGGTCCGGGCCGGGCGCTTCGACGCGCTCTGAGCGACGGCTGCCCGATGTTTTTCGCCAAGTCGTGCCGCGCCAAGTCATGCCGCGCCAAGTCATGCCGCGCCAAGTCATGCCTTGCCGGGCTGTCCCTGCTTGCTCTCACCGCCTGCACCAGCACCATCACGGCCTTGCCCGGAACGCCCGAATTCGCGGCTGCCCAGGTGTCGCGCGGCTATGATTGCGGACTCAAGGTGGACCGCCAGGGCGTGCTGGCGCGGGTCGCGCGCGAAGACCGTCAGCGCTTTCTCTCGACCTCGGCAAGCCTGGCAGTGAAATCCTACAAGGCTCCACGCCGCTGCGACGCGGCGGAGCGTTTTGCTGTGCAGCGCGAGCTGGCGCTCCTGAGCCGGCGCTGATTTTCGCTTGCCTGCGGCCACGCCTTGCCGCCAAACAGCCATCATGTCGCAGGCTTTAGCAGACGCCGTCACAGCCATCGTGGTCGCCTATGACAGCGCCCAGGTTCTGCCTGCGTGCTTGGCGGCTTTGGCGGGGGAGGGCGTGCCGGCGATCGTGGTCGACAATGCAAGCCAGGACGAGACGCGCGCGATCGCGCAGGCGCAAGGTGCCCGGACGCTCGTTAACACCTTGAACGAAGGCTATGGCCGCGCCAATAATCGCGGCGTGAACGCGGCCGAGACGCCTTACGTGCTGATCGTCAATCCCGATCTCGAACTGCAGCGTGGTGCGGTGGCTGCGTTGCTGGCGGCCGCGGAGCGCTATCCCGACGCCGGCATGCTCGCGCCGCGCATCATCGAACCCTCCGGCCGCATCTTCCTGCAGCCGCGCTCTTTACTGTCGCCGCCCTACCTCAATCATCCCGGCGAGGCCATTATTCCAGAAGGGGATGCCTGCCTGCCTTTCCTCTCGGGCGCTTGCCTCCTGATTCGCCGTGACGCCTTCCTGGCGCTGGGCGGCTTCGATCCGGCGATCTTCCTGTTCTATGAGGATGACGACCTCTGCCGCCGCATGCGCGACGCTGGCCACAGCCTCGTCCATGTCGATGCGGCGGAAGCTCGGCACGGGCGGGGCCGCTCCAGCGCACCTTCGCCGCAGCGCCGCCTTACGGCCCGCTGGCACCTCGCCTGGTCGGAACGCTATGTCTCCAGCAAATTCGGCCTGCCGGCTCCGGGAGTGTTCAAGATCATAGAAAATGCTTTTAAAACAATCGGTTATGGATTGATCTTGAATCGAGATAAGATGTTCGCTCATGCCGGCTCCGTCGCCGGAGCGCTGGCCTGGCTGCGGGGTGCGAGCGCGCTCTCGCGGCAAGGGCTGGAGGCGAGGTCGTGAGGTCTTCGCGCTTGTGTTGCGTTAGCGACGGGATGATCTGCGGCTCGAATAATTTTGGAATTCTGCGCCTCGTCCTGGCGCTCGCCGTGGTCGTCTCGCACGCTTTCAGCGTGGCGACGGGCCGTCTCGATGCGGAGCCGCTCATGCACGCCACCGGCTTCACGCTCGGAGAGCATGCGGTCAACGGCTTCTTCGCCATTTCCGGCTTCCTGGTGACGATGAGCTATGAACGGCGCGGCTGGCGCGACTACGGGCTGGCTCGCCTGCTCAGGATCGTGCCCGGCCTGGTTGCGGCCACCCTGTTCGTTTCACTCGTCATCGGAACCGTGATGACCAGCCTCGATTGGGCGTCCTATTTCGCGGATGGACAACTCTGGCGTTTCATCCAGGGCACGCTGACCACCTTCAAGAGCGCGGCAGCGCTGCCAGGCGTCTTCGACCAGAATCCGCTGTCCTTTCCGATGGGGACGGTCTGGACCCTGAAATATGAATGCCTCTGCTATCTCGGTGTCCTTGGCGCGGGCTTGGCGGGATTGTTGTGTCGGCGCAACTGGGTGCTTTGCCTCTGGGTCCTGCTGCTGGCCGCCGTCATCCTGCGCGAGATCATCGCTCCCAACGGCGCCAAGGGCGTGGAGACCGGGCTGCGGTTGCCGCTGATCTTCGTGACCGGGGGCGTGATCTATCTCTGGCGCGAGCGTGTGCCGCTGTCCGTATGGGGGCTTTGCGGACTTGCCGTCCTTGTCACATTGCTGGCGAGAACCCCGCTCTACAAGGCCGCACTCTTCTCGGGCACGGCCTGGGGCGCGATCGTGCTGGCTCTGGCGCCGGCCCTGACAGCTTGGCGCAGCACCCCTGAGGCCGATTTGTCCTATGGCGTCTATCTTTATGGCTGGCCCGTACAGCAGGTGTTCTATGCGCTGTTTCCCGCAGCCGGCGCGCTGACCCTGCTCGCGCCTTCCTTGTTGCTGACCCTGCTCCTGGCTGCGGCGAGCTGGTACGCCGTCGAGCGCCCGGCGCTCGGGCTCAAGCGCCGCCTGCTCTGCGGTTGATCTCGGCCACGAGGTCTTCGACCTGCCCTGACATCAGGAGCGGCAGCAGGTCGGCGACCTGGTCTCGGGGCAGCTCCCACCAGCGCGTCGCCAATAGTGCCGAGATCTGCGCATCCTCGAAGCGCCTCCTGACCACCCGTGCCGGATTGCCGGCGACGATGGCATAGGCGGGCACGTCGCGCGTCACCACGGCGCGCGCCGCTACCACCGCGCCATGGCCGATCGTGACGCCCGACATCACCATGCATTGCGAACCGAGCCAGACATCATGCCCGATGACGACGTCACCGCGCGAGGTGTCGCTGCCGCTGATCCCGGCAGCCTCCGGCCAGAGCCGGGGCAGGGCCGGAAAGGGATAGGTCGTCACCCAATCGAGCCGGTGATTGCCGCCGAGCAGGATTTCGACGCCGTCGGCGATCGAGCCGTAGCGGCCGATGCGCAGGCGAACCCCGCTCTCAGGAAAGCGCACCTTCGGCCGGCCATAAGTATAGGCTCCGACCGCGATCTGGCCGGGCCGCTGCGCGATCAGCCGCGCCAGATGCAGCCGCGTCTGGTTGTCGGGGTTGATGTGGCGTCGCAGGGCGCCACGCAGCGCCGGGACCAGGCCCGCCCACCAGGTCGCGAGCGGGCCTGGTCGCCAGTCCTCGTCTTGCGGCGGCAGAATACCGCCCGGAGCAGCTTCCGATCCAGCTGGATCGTTCAATTGCTCCAGGCCCTTGTTTGAACGTGTTTTCTTCACGCGAACGGGTGTCCGCTTCGCGCGAAAACGCTCCAACTCACTCGGCATTGGCTTTGAGATCGATCTTGTCGAAGATCTCGGTCGGATCCGTGAGCGTGATCACATCGGCGAGACCGAGCCCGCTGCCGGACTTCGCGCTGGCCTGGACGGTGAGCATGCCGGGCTTGGCGACGAAGCGCGAGACCGCCGCCGTCAGCGTCTTGGCGGCATCGGACGGGCCCAGAATGGCGGCAAGCCCGAGGCTCGCCATCATGGCGTACTCCCGGCGCAGATCCTCGGGCTTGCGCTTGGCCTTGCGCGCCTCGTTGTCGAGCAGCTTCTCGAACAGGCCCTGATTCTGCAGCTTCGCCTCGACCAGGCGCGCGGTCGCGCCCAGCGCCGCGACCTGAGCCAAGGCGAGATCGCTCGAGAACAGATCCTTGGTGACGTTGCCGAGCGTGCCCTTGGCGTCGAGCTTGCCCATGCCGGCTCCGCCGAACGAGATCGCGCGGATGGCGAGCTCGTTGCGCGCCGCCTCCCAGGCGAGGTCGATCTTGGCCGAGAGGTCAAGCATGCGGTAGCCCATCGCGATCAGGTCGCGCGCAGCCGGATTGCCGCTGGCTTCCGTGACCGGGGCCATCAGGTTGTCGATCGTCAGGCCCAGGCTGGTGGGAACGCCGTTGAGCTGTTCGCCGGCCTTCAGTTCGAAGGTCTTCAAACCGACCTTCAATGGCGCCACGGCGGGCTGCCCGGGCTTGCCCGGTTGCGGCACATCGACCGAAAGCCCGTCCAGGCGCAGCGTCCCGATGGTGGGGATGAATTTGCGGAAATCGATCGTGTCGATCTCGGCATCGGGCTTGGCAAGCAGCGCCTTCAATTCGCTGAGGACGGAGCCTATCGCGAAGCCGGAATGGCTCAGCGAATCGATCTGGCCCTTGGCGCCGCCGGCGGCGAATTGCAGGCCCTCGACGGCGAAACCCGATTTCGCCGGCGCGTCTTCGCCGAAGGCGATCCGCGCGATCTTCATGTCGACGGTCTCGGATTTGGCGCTGGGCGTCGCCGGCGTGACGAAGGTCATCGCCATGTCGCGCATCTCGCCGCTGCCATAGGAGAAATTGTCGTAGAGCGCGAGCAGGGACAGGGCCATGCGCCGATCCTCCTCGCTCTTCAGCGAAGGCGGCTTGGCTCCGGGTTCCTTGGCGGCTTTTGCCTGAGCCTCCGACATGGCCATGAGCCGCGTGATCACCTCGCCGAGCGGCTCGTCGCCGACCCTGGCGGCAAAACCGCGCCCCGTCGTCTTGCCGAGCGACATCTTGCCGGCAGCGCCCATGTCGAGCGTGTAACCGTCCTGCTCGAAGCGGCCGAATACCGGCAGCATCGCTTCAGTGACGCCAGGTTGTGCCTTCTCGGTCAGCACACGCGCCATGTGCTTCAGGTCGAGCGCCTCGAAGCTGGTGCGGAGCAATTGGCCGCTGATGGACGTCGGGCCGGCGCTTGCGCCGCCGGCGATGGCCTTGGCCGCGTCGCCGAGCGCGCCGCCAGCGGACGGCGGCGTCGCGGGGCGTCCGCTGGCGGGAAGCGTCGCCGTAACCGTGCCGCTCGCTGCGGTGCCACGAGCGATCTTGCCGTCCTTCACATCGGAAAAGCGGATGTCGCGATAGCGCGTGACCTGCTTTTGCTCGCCGAGCGCCTGCTCGATGGTCAGCTCCGGCGCGCTGATCTCGGTGGCGTTGAGCTTGCTCATCCGGGAGACGGCGCTTTCGCCGGTGCTGCCGTTGAACAGGGAGACGAAGGCCTCGCGCTCCAGCGCGGAGCCCTTCACGTCGATCTTGGGCGCGGTGATCACCACGGCGCCGAAATCGAACTTCAGCCCGTCGATCTGGAAATCGGCGGCCCACGCCGGCTGCTGCGCGAGCGCGATGAGGATGGTGGCAAGAGCCGCGCTGCGGCAGCTCGTCAGCCGTTGGAGGGGCAAAGCGATCATGAAACTCTCCCGTTTGGGTGCGCGACCCTGCCGCAACGCCGCGACGAAGGGAAGCGGGGCGACAGGCTGTCCGCGACGAAATACTTGACCAATTCCGAGCTATCGCCGGTATCTGTCGGAAATTCGCCATCTCCTGGGTCGAGAGAGGGCGTCGTTTGCCGCAGCCGGGGAGCACTAAGCCATGCGGGCCGCCTTGTCTTTCATTACTGCCTGCCTTGCCTGGATCGCCCTGGCGGCTGGGCCATCTCCCGCTCTGGCGCAGGCCGCGGCTCCGGCAGCCGGGCTCGAGCAGCTCGTCATCGTCAGCGGCGGCACGCGCCATGTCTTCCAGGTCGAGGTCATGCGCACGCCCGACCAGCGTGCCAAGGGGTTGATGTACCGCAACTATATGCCCGAGGATCGCGGCATGCTGTTCGATTTCGCTCGCACCGAACCGGTCGCGATGTGGATGCAGAACACCTATATTCCGCTCGACATGCTCTTCATCCGCGCCAACGGCACGATCTCGCGCATCGCGGAGCGCACAGAGCCGCTGTCGACCCGCACGATTCCCTCGGGCGAGCCGGTGCTCTCGGTGCTGGAGATCAATGGCGGCGTCGCCGAGAAGCTCGGCATCAAGCCCGGCGACAAGGTCGAGCATGTCTTGTTCAAGCGTTGAGCGGTTTGGCGGCTGATTCGGTCGTCGCCTGATTCTTGTCATCGCTTGAATCTTGGCTTTCACTTGCGGCGCAAGCCCGCACCGTGATAGCCAACCGCGACGCGAGGAATGGCTCAGTCGGGGTATAGCGCAGCCCGGTAGCGCATCTGCTTTGGGAGCAGAGGGTCCCAGGTTCGAATCCTGGTGCCCCGACCAGCCTTCTCGCTTCGAAACGGTTCGCCACCGGCGGGCCTGGGCAATTCTGGTGACGGCCGAGCGAGACCATGACCGCACGCATTTACCGCCCCGCCCGCACTGCGATGCAGTCCGGCACCGCCAAGGCCGATCGCTGGCTGCTGGAATATGAGCCGGAGCGTCCGCGCGAGATCGAGCCGCTGATGGGCTGGACCTCGTCTGGCGACATGAAGAGCCAGCTCAAGCTCTGGTTCGACACTGAGGCGGAAGCCGTCGCCTACGCCACGCGCAACGGAATCGCCTACCGGGTCGAGCAGCCCCATGAGGCCAAGCGCCGCTCGATGGCCTATGCCGATAATTTCAAGTTCAGCCGCGTCGGACAGTGGACGCACTGATCAATATGCGCCGCGTCCTGCGTGGCGCGCGAGCTTCCCAGACAGGCGAGGGCGCTTGCGCCCGAGCCCACCGGGCCCGTAGCTCAGATGGATAGAGCAGCAGCCTTCTAAGCTGCTGGTCGCTGGTTCGAATCCAGCCGGGCTCGCCATATTTCACCGGGGTTTTCGCCACTTCGGCAGCCTTGGAAATTTGGAAGGAGGTTGCCACCTTCCAAATCGGTTTCACGAATCGCTCCTAGCGCAGCCCCTGGCCCGATCGGCCTGACAGGTCTTGTCGCGTTCGACGGCCGTGTCGACCCTCTGCCCCAGCGCATGACGAAAACGCTTGTTGCTCCGACACGAGGCGAATAGCTTAGTGTGACGTTGCGTTATGTGCTCGGCGGCACGGTTATCCTTGGACGGCTCTGGGGGGAGTTGATGCTGGAAAACTATCTGCGTCGTGGCGTTCGGCTGAAATGGATGCCGCCGCGCTCACAAACCAGCGACAATAACGGCGCCGTGATACCGACGCCGCCCTTGTCGCCGAACCCGATAAACTATGATGGGATGGACGACCAAATTCTGGCGAACTTCCACGCCAATACGCTGGGCCTGAGGGTGGGTCAGCCGATCCCCTATCGCTGGCTTTCATACGTCGCCGGCCGCACCACCACCATGCCGCTTGCCGGTGGCGATGTCCTCACCGGACCGATGAGCGGCTGCCTGATTGCGACCTGGACGGATGGCGGCGCGAAGATCGCGCATGTCGGCACCATCGACAACAACCCCGCGGCCAGCACGAAAGTGAAACGGACCTTTGCCGCAGAAGCGGGCGCAGCGGGGGACCTGACCGCTTTCAACCCCGCGGCCGTCTGGACCCCGGGCGAGATCGCTGCCGCCATGGGCACGCGCGCCATGGGCTTCCAGATTTACGCGCTCGTGACCGGTCTCGGCGGCTATTTCTCCGTGCTCATCTTCGAATTGCCGATCGGCCAGGGCAACAACCTCGCCGGGCGTGGCTTCCAGCGTGTCGTCGGAGGGATCAAGCCGGTGCCGGTGATGGCAGGCGTGCGGCTGCGTGCCTTTCTGATGTCCTGAGCAGCGCCGCGCGAGCGCTTCCAACTTGTCCTGGGAAAGGCAGGTGGCTATAGGACACCTGCGTTGGAATAGGTCTTGTCAGATCAGCTAAAGCGCTAAGCCTTCCAGGCTGCTGGTCGTTGGTTCGAATCCAGCCGGTCTCACTATTTCATCCGCCTTGCGCGAAAGCGCTGCGCCTTTGGCGCGTCAAGGCTTCAGCTTTCGGGAATTGCCATGAGCGACGTCAGGGACAGCAACGGCACGGCGCTGAAGGACGGCGATTCCGTGACCTTGATCAAGGATCTCAAGGTCAAGGGAACCTCTGTCACGCTGAAGCGCGGCACGCTGGTCAAGAACATCCGCCTGACGGACGATCCGGGCGAGATCGAGTGCAATGCCGAGAAGGTGAAGGGCCTCGTGCTGAAGACCGAGTTCCTGAAGCGCGCCTGAGCCGGGCCGTGCGTCCGCGGCCGGCGCTTGCAGCTCTGCGACAGGCGGCGTAAACCGCGCCGGTCATGGCTTTAGGGGCATGGCTCCGCCTTGATCGCGCCCGAAAGGCTCGTCATCCGGGCACGGCTCCGCTACGGGCTTTTGCTCGTGATGAGGGCTGCCACACCGGCACGTCACGAGCGCGACCTCGGTCGCAAGGATCACTATGGTTTCGCTGAGCCCTGCGATCGAGCGCATCACGAGCTTTGCTTCGGCGAGCCATCTGCGCGCTTGCGCCCTGCTGGTCCTGCTGGCGCTCGCCGCCTTCCTGCCGGGCTTCAGCACGCTCCAGCCGCTCGACCGCGACGAGCCACGCTTTGCGCAGGCGAGCAAGCAGATGCTGGAGAGCGGCGATTTCGTCGATATCCGCTTCCAGGCCGAGGCGCGCCATAAGAAGCCCGTCGGCATCTACTGGCTGCAGAGCGCGGCGGTCTCGGCCGGCGCGGCTCTGGGCGTGCCCCAGGCGCGGACCCAGATCTGGCTTTACCGCTTGCCCTCGCTCGTCGGCGCCGTGGCGGCGGTGCTCCTGACCTATTGGGCGCTGCTCGCTTTCGTCAGCCCGCCATTGGCACTGCTCGGCGGGGCATTGATGGCGGCCTGCGTTCTGCTCGGCGTCGAGGCTCGCATCGCCAAGACCGATGCGGTGCTGGCCGCCTGCGCGGTCGCGACCATGGGGGCGCTCGCGCGGACCTGGCTCGACTGGACGCGCTCGCTCGCCTTCGTGCCGAGCCGCTGGAACTGGCTCGTCTTCTGGGGTGCCACCGCGATCGCCTTGCTGATCAAGGGGCCGATCGTACCGATGGTCTGGGGCCTCGCCATGATCGTGCTCTGTGTGAGCGAACGCGGCGTCCGCTGGTTGAAGCCGCTGCGCTTCGGGCCGGGCCTGCTGCTCTGCCTCATCGTCGTGCTGCCCTGGTTCATCGCCATTATGATGAAGACGGGCGGCTCCTTCTTCACTGAGAGCGTCGGCCAGGACATGCTCGGCAAGGTCTCCGAGGGCCAGGAGAAGCATTGGGGGCCGCCTGGGCTCTATCTGCTGATCTTCTTCGGCACCTATTGGCCGGCGGCGGCATTCGCGGCGATGGCGATCCCCTTCGCCTGGGTGCGCCGGCGCGAACCGCAGATCCTTTTTCTGCTGGCCTGGATCATCCCGTCCTGGATCGTCTTCGAGGCGGTGCCGACCAAGCTGCCGCATTATGTCCTGCCGCTCTATCCGGCCATCACCGCCCTGCTGCTGCTGGCACTCGTCAATGGTGGCATCGACCGCTTCCGGCGCGGCGCCGTGGCGACCGCTGCGCTGGTGCTCCTGGTTCCACTCGCGCTGGTCGGGGTGATCCTCTACGGCAACTGGACGCTCGACCAGACCTTGCCTTATCTGGCGTTGCCGCTGCTTGCTTTAATGCTGCTCGTCGCCTGGCGCGTGGTCGCGGCCTTCCGGCGTGGTGATCTCGAAGGCGCACTCTGGCGCTGCGTGCTGGCGAGCCTGCTGCTCGGCGCCGGCGTCTACGGGTTCGCGGTCGAAAGCCTGCGTTCGTTGAAATTGTCGCCGCGCCTGGCCGAGACCGTCGCCACGGCCGGCTGCACCGATCCCAAGGTCATCACGGCGGGTTATCGCGAGCCGAGCCTGGTCTTTCTGACCGGGACCGATCTCGCCATGGCGGCGGATGGTGCGGCGGCGGCGTCCTTCCTGGGTCAGCCCGGCTGCCGCATCGCCTTTGTCGAGAAGCGCCTCGCGGCCGAGTTCCAGACGGCGATCTCCCAGGCCGGACTGACGCCGCGGCTGCTGACCACGCTGAACGGTTTCAACCTCAATGGCGGCCGCCGGCTCGAGATCGCGGTGTTCGCGCGCCCGTGAGCCAGATGAATGTTCCTTGCCCCGCAGCCCCGCTTGACGCAGGTTGCGCGCCGTTTTCCCGGATGATGTTCCGTTGACCGACAGCCCCTTAGTTCCACAGCCGATTCTCAGCGTCGTCGTCCCCGTCCGCAACGAGGTCGGCAATGTCGGTCCCTTGCTGGCCGACATCGAGGCCGCCTGCGCCACGATCGGCGATTTCGAGGTGATCTTCGTCAATGACGGCTCGAGCGATGGCACCGCGCAGGCGCTGGCGGCGCTGATGGCGAGCCGGCCCTGGCTGCGCGTCGTCACTCACGCCCAGTCCTGCGGTCAGAGCGCGGCCGTGCGCAGCGGCGTGCGCCACGCCCGCTCGGCCATCGTGGCGACGCTCGACGGCGATGGCCAGAACGACCCGGCTTTCCTGCCGCGCATGCTGGAGGCGCTGCAGCAAGCGGGTCTCCAGGCCGGGCTCGTGCAAGGGCAGCGCGTCGGGCGCAAGGACACTGGTTTCAAGAAGCTGCAATCGCGCATCGCCAACGGCGTGCGCGGGCGCATCCTCAAGGACGGCACACGCGATACCGGCTGCGGCTTGAAATGCTTCCGCCGCGAGGCTTATCTCGCCTTGCCCTATTTCGACGCGCTGCACCGCTTCATGCCGGCTCTGATGGCACGTGAGGGCTATGGCATCGTGCATGTCGAGGTCCGTGACCGGCCCCGGCTCACCGGTGTCTCGAATTACGGCTTCTTCGACCGGCTTTGGGTCGGTATTCTCGACCTTGCCGGTGTCTGGTGGCTGATCCGCCGGCGCAAGCGCATTCCTCAGATCGTGCCGGACACGCAATCATGATCATCTCGATTGGCCACGCCGTATCCGACTATATCTATGACGTCTTCGTGCTGAAGTTCGACTTCTGGCTCGCTTTCGGCATCATCGCGCAATTGCTCTTCACGGCGCGCTTCCTGGTGCAGTGGCTCGTCAGCGAGCGCGAGGGCAACTCCGTGATGCCGCTCTCCTTCTGGTACTTTTCGATGGCCGGCGGCGCGATGACGCTGGTTTACGGCATCGTCAAGCGCGAACCGATCATCATCATGGGCCAGGCGCTGGCGGTGGTGATCTATGTGCGCAATCTCATGCTGATCTTCAGCAACCGCAAAAGGCGCTCGGCCTCATAGAGCATTGCGCGAAAAATCGGGTACCGGTTTTTCGCAGAAGCAATGCTCTAAACCCCAGGAATCGATCACGTTTTTTCGCACTCGGACATTACCGTCCGAATGCGACTTGATCGAGCGTCAGGTCGTCGGGCGAAAACCCGTAGCGTGCCATCATGCTGCGGTGCCAGGCGCTGCCGAGCTGGCTGCGCAAGGCCTCATCGAAACGCCGCCTGAAACCAGTAGCCGATTTGGCGAAGGCAAAAGCGCCGCGAGCCGACATCACTGCCTCCCGCCGTCCCGCCTTCCCCGGGAAAGCAGAAGGGCGGTTCGTCGAGATAGGCGAAGACGATCGGGCCCGATGGGCTATTCGCCACGCCTCAGCTCGCCGCGCGCAGCCGGGCGAAGCCGGCGTCGAGATCGGCCTTCAGATCCTCGAGGTCTTCCAGCCCGATATGCAGGCGGATCGTCGGGCCCTTGAAATCCGGCGTCGTCGCCGTGCGGTAGGGCTTGCAGTCGAAGGGCAGGACGAGGCTCTCATAGCCGCCCCAGGACGCGCCCATGCCGAACAGGGTCAGGCCGTCCAGCATGGCGCCGACGGCCTGCATCGCGACAGGTTTCAGCTCGATCGCGAAGAGCGAGGAGGCGCCGGTGAAGTCGCGCTTCCAGAGTGCGTGGCCTGGGTCGCTCGGCAGCGCTGGGTGCAGCACCCGCGCCACTTCCGGGCGCTCGCTCAGCCACTGCGCCATGTCCAGGCCGGCCGGCATCTGCTCCTTCAAGCGAATATGCATGGTGCGGATGCCGCGCAACGTCAGGAAGGCGTCCTCGGGCGCGATGATGACACCGAGCGTTTCCCAGCAGCCCCGGACCAGCTTGTAGAGTTCGGGCGTGCGCGCCGAGACGGTGCCGATCAGCACGTCGGAGTGTCCGGCATAATATTTCGTGCCGGCCTGTACCGAGATGTCGACGCCGAATTTGTGGCTGTCGAAGAAAAGCGGCGTCGCCCAGGTGTTGTCCATCAGCACAAGCACGTCGCGGGCATGCGCGGCTTCCACGATGGCCGGAATATCCTGCATCTCGAAGGTCTGCGAGCCCGGCGCTTCGGTCCAGACCGCCCTGGTGTTCGGCTTGAACAGCTTTGCGATATCGCCGCCGATGGCGGGATCATAATAGCTGACCTCGATGCCCAGGCGCGGCAGCATCTTGTCACAGAAGTTGCGCGTCGGCCGGTAGACGCTGTCCGTCACCAGGACATGATCGCCGGCTGAAAGCACTGCCAGCATTGGCAAGGTGCAGGCGAGCAGGCCCGAGGGGCAGACGACGACGCCCGCGCCGCCTTCCATGGTATTCAGCGCCGCGATCAGCGCGTCGATCGTCGGATTGCCTTGCGTACCGTAGGTGTAGCGCGACTTCCGGGCGAGGAAATCCTCCATATTGGGATAGATCACCGTCGAACCGCGCACGATCGCGGGGTTGACGAAGCCATAGCTATCGGCCGGATCACGGCCTGCGAGGACGAGGCGGGTCTTCTCGCGCAGGCGCGCGAAGTCAGGCGGGGACAGCTTTTTCATGGATGGAATCGCAAGGCCGTTTCTGGTTCCGGGTCAGGCTTGACCACCCTTGGAAACTTGCATGTGATGCGAAGGCGGGAAAGAGGCGTGCCGGATATGGGCCGTTGCTTGACGCTCATGAGCGTCTCTGGCAATCGACCTTGGGGACGCCGTTCAATTCCTGTGCAATCAGAGCGGGCAAAATGCCTGCAAGCGGCGAAGCCGATGACGGCCTGCCGGCCCGGCCGGACAGGAGACCTCAATGGGAGAGAGAGCAATGAAGAAATTCTTGGCAGCCGCGATCGCAGGGCTTGGGCTCGCGGTCACCGCGACAGCGGTTTCGGCGCAGGCGCCTGCGACTTTGGCTCAGGTCAAGTCGCGCAACATCCTCAACTGCGGTTCCAACACCGGTCTCGCCGGCTTCGGCGTGCCGGATGCCCAGGGCAACTGGGTCGGCCTCGATGTCGATTACTGCCGCGCCGTCGCCGCGGCGATCTTCAATGATCCGGCCAAGGTGAAGTTCATCCCGCTTTCGGCGAAGGACCGCTTCACCGCACTGCAGTCGGGCGAGGTCGATCTGCTCGTCCGCAACTCGACCTGGACGATGTCGCGCGACGCCTCGCTCGGCCTGCTCTTCACCGGCGTGAACTACTATGACGGCCAGGGCTTCATGGTCCGCAAGAAGCTCGGCGTCACCTCGGCGCTGCAGCTTTCGGGCGCCTCGGTCTGCACTCAGCAGGGCACCACGACCGAGCTGAACCTGGCCGACTTCTTCCGCGCCAACAACCTGAAATACGAAGTCGTCGCCTTCGCCTCCTCCGACGAGACGGTCAAGGCCTATGACGCTGGCCGCTGCGACGCCTTCACCACCGACGCCTCGGGCCTCTATGCCGAGCGTCTGAAGCTGACGGCGCCGGACGATCACATGGTCCTGCCCGAGATCATCTCCAAGGAGCCGCTCGGTCCGTCCGTCCGCAACACCGACGCGCAGTGGTTCAACCTGGTGAAGTGGGTGCACTACGCCATGCTGAACGCCGAGGAGCTCGGCGTGACCAAGGCCAATGTCGACGAGATGCTGAAGTCGCCCAATCCCGAGATCAAGCGTCTGCTCGGTGTCGAGGGCAAGTTCGGCGAAGGCATCGGCCTCACCGCCGATTGGGCCTACCGCATCGTCAAGCTGGTCGGCAATTACGGCGAATCCTTCGAGAAGAATGTCGGCCAGGGCTCGCTGCTGAAGATCGCGCGCGGCCAGAATGGACTCTGGACCAAGGGCGGCCTGCAATACGCTCCGCCGGTTCGCTGACATCAAACCAAATCCGGGCGCCGACATTGTTCGGCGCCCGGGCTGCTCACGCCAATGCCGAATAGGTCCTCATAAACCGCAGAATATGCGGCCCTGAGCGCTCAGAATATGCGAGAGCGGATGAACCGCTCCGGATAGGGGACTACCATGAAACGATTGCTCGTCGCGGCGCTCGCGCTTGCCGCATTCCTTCCTGGCATTGAACACGCCCAGGCCCAGACCTCCTCGCTCGCAACGGTCAAGAACCGCGGCGAACTCATTTGTGGCGTCAGCCCGGGCTTGGCCGGCTTCGGCATACCTGATGCCCAAGGAAACTGGGTCGGCCTCGATGTCGATCTGTGCCGCGCCATCGCGGCCGAGATCTTCAACGATGCCGGCAAGGTCAAGTTCGTTCCGCTGTCGTCGAAGGACCGCTTCACCGCGCTTCAGTCCGGCGAGGTCGATCTGCTGTCGCGGACGAGCACCTGGACGATGGCGCGCGACACGGCGCTCGGCTTGAGCTTCTCGACCGTGAACTATTATGACGGCCAGGCCTTCCTGGTTCAGAAGAAGCTCGGCGTCCAATCCGCCCTCAAGCTCGATGGCGCGTCGATCTGCTTGCAGCAGGGCACGACGACTGAACTGAACGTTGCGGATTTCTTCCGCGCCAACAAGATCAAGTACGAGGTCGTCGCCTTCGACAAGGGTGATGAGGCGATCAAGGCCTTCGAATCCGGGCGCTGCGATGCACTGACCGACGACTCCTCCGCGCTCTACGCGCTGCGCCTGAAGCTGACCGCGCCCGAGGATGCCGTCGTCCTCCCCGAGATCATCTCCAAGGAGCCGCTCGGTCCGGTTGTCCGCAGCAGCGACATGCAGTGGATCAACCTGGTGAAATGGACGCATTTCGCGATGCTGAACGCGGAAGAGTTCGGCATCACCAAGGCGAATGTCGACGAGATGCTCAAGTCGACCAACCCTGAGATCCGGCGCCTGCTCGGCGTCGAAGGCAAGTTCGGTGAAGCGGTCGGCCTGAGCAATGACTGGGCTTATCGGATCGTCAAGCTCGTCGGCAATTACGGCGAGGCGTTCGAGCGTAATGTCGGCGCCGGTTCCATGCTCAAAATTGCCCGTGGAAAGAATGCGCTGTGGACCAACGGGGGATTGCAGTACGCTCCACCGGTCCGTTGATCGCTTCAGCGGAGCGTCGGTTCTGCCGGCGCTCCGTTCGCGGTTTGGTCGCGTCGGCTTTATTTTGTGGGGGAAGGAGGGGAGGATACCAGGCGAGGATCGCTTGGTCCGGGACTTGCTAGCATTTCGAGAACGGGAAGAACCCGTTCCGCCAACAGGGGAAACAACCATGAATAAGTTTTTCGCAGCCGCGCTCGTCGCGGCGGCAACTGCAGCTTGCATCGGCGGAGCGCAAGCGCAGACTGGCACGCTTGCCCAGGTCAAGAACCGCGGGATTCTCCATTGCGGTTCGGGGACAGGCCTTGCCGGCTTCGGCATTCCCGACGCGCAGGGTAACTGGACAGGCTTGGACGTCGACCTCTGCCGCGCGGTCGCGGCGGCGATCTTCAACGATCCGCTGAAGGTCAAGTTCATCCCGCTCTCGGCCAAGGACCGGTTCACCTCGCTGCAATCGGGCGAGGTCGATCTGCTCTCGCGCACGACGACCTGGACGCTATCGCGCGACACCGCGCTCGGGCTCAATTTCGCGGGCGTGAACTATTATGACGGCCAAGGCTTCCTGGTCCGCAAGAAACTCGGCATCGACTCCGCCTTGAAGCTGGCCGGGGGCTCCATCTGCACGCAGCAGGGCACGACCACGGAACTCAATCTCGCGGACTATTTTCGGTCCAACAAGATGAAGTACGAGGTCGTTGCCTTCGCGAGCAACACCGAGACCGTCAAGGCCTATGAGGCAGGCCGCTGCGACGCCTTCACCACGGATGCCTCGGGTCTTTATGCCGAGCGCCTGAACCTGACGACGCCCGCCGACCACATCGTCCTGCCCGAGATCATCTCGAAGGAGCCGCTCGGTCCTGTCGTTCGCCATGGTGACGACAATTGGCTCGACATCGTCAAATGGACGCATAACGCGATGTTGAACGCCGAAGAACTCGGCATCACCCAGGCGAATGTCGATGAGATGCTGAAATCGGACAATCCCGAGATCAAGCGCTTCATTGGCACCGAGGGCAAGTTCGGCGAGCCGATGGGCCTGACCAATGACTGGGCCTACCGGATCATCAAGCATGTCGGCAATTACGGCGAGGTCTTCGAGAAGAATGTCGGCCAGGGCTCGCTCCTGAAGATCGCGCGCGGCCAGAATGCGCTCTGGACCAAGGGCGGGCTGCAATACGCGCCGCCGATCCGCTGAAGCATCGCGAGCATACGGCGCCGGCTTCGTTCTGGCGCCGTATCGATCCCGGCCCCGCGCCGTCCGTTACGCATCGAAAGCGCATGGTCCGGGACTTGCTAAGCGTTTTAGGTGCGGGCGAAAGCCCGCACCTAAAACAGGGGAACGCAATGAAAAAAGCCGTCACGTCAGCACTGGTGCTCGCATCGCTCGCTCTCGGCGCGGGGGTTGCCCAGGCCCAGACAGGGTTGCTTCCGCAGATCAAGGCGAGGGGTGTTGTCACATGCGGCACGAGCCCGGGCCTCGCCGGTTTCGCGATGCCGGATGCGCAGGGCAATTATACAGGCATCGACGTCGATCTTTGCCGCGCCTTGGCGGCCGCGATCTTCAACGACCCGCAGAAGGTCAAGTTCGTGCCGCTCTCGTCGAAGGACCGCTTCACGGCGCTGCAGGCCGGCGAGGTCGATCTGCTCTCGCGCACCACGACCTGGACCTTGTCGCGCGACACCGCGCTCGGCCTCAATTTCGCAGGCATCAATTATTTCGACGGCCAGGGCTTCATGGTCCACAAGAAGCTCGGCATCGATTCCGCGCTCAAGCTTGCCGGCGCTTCGGTCTGCGTCGCACAAGGCACGACCACCGAGCTGAACCTTGCCGACTTCTTCCGCGCCAACAAGATGAAGTACGAGGTCGTGGCCTTCAGCAGCGGCGACGAGACGATCAAGGCCTATGAATCAGGCCGCTGCGACGCCTTCACCACGGACTCGTCGGGTCTTTACGCCGAGCGCCTGAAGCTCCAGGTTCCGACGGACCATATCGTGCTGCCCGAGATCATCTCGAAGGAGCCGCTCGGCCCGGTTGTCCGCCATGGCGATGACAATTGGCTCGATATCGTCAAATGGACGCATAACGCGATGTTGAACGCCGAGGAGCTTGGCATCACCAAGGCCAATGTCGATGAGATGCTGAAATCGGAGAACCCCGAGATCAAGCGCTTCGTCGGCACCGAGGGCAAGTTCGGCGAGCCGATGGGCTTGAGCAATGACTGGGCTTATCGCATCGTCAAACTTGTCGGGAACTATGGCGAGGTTTTCGAGAAGAATGTCGGTACGGGCTCGCCGCTGAAGATCGCGCGCGGTCTGAACGCACTCTGGACCAAAGGGGGGCTGCAATACGCGCCGCCAATCCGTTGAGGCGCTCTAGCGCGTTTTCGAGC
The DNA here is from genome assembly GCF_900113835.1 of Allobosea sp. OK403. Lineage (GTDB taxonomy): Bacteria > Pseudomonadota > Alphaproteobacteria > Rhizobiales > Beijerinckiaceae > Allobosea. The sequence continues at coordinate 584,623 of NZ_FOQV01000001.1, forward strand.
GAAGTGGATACCGGTTCGCATGAAGAAAACGCGTTAAAACAAAGGCCTAGAGCAATTGAACGATCCAATGGGATCGGAAATTGCTCTAGCGCAACGGTCTGAGATCAGAAGGAAACATCCGGCGGCGGCTCTGGCCGCTGCCGGTTCACCTGCCGCAATCAAAACAAAAAAGGGCGTAACACGTGTCGACCATTCCGACCGAGACGGTTCAGCCGGGCAAGGCCTCGCTGCTCTACGATCCCAAGATAAGGGGCTATGTCTACCAGCTGGCCCTGCTCGCCGTTGTCGGCTTCCTGCTCTATTCGGCCGCGTCGAACGCCATCACCAATCTGCGCGCGCAGAAGATCGCGTCCGGCTTCGGTTTCTGGCACAATGCCGCGGGTTTCGACGTCAACCAGAAGCTGATCCCATTCAGCGCCTCGGGCTCGACCTATGGCGAGGCTTTCTATGTCGGCCTTCTGAACACGCTGCTGGTCGCCTCGATCGGCATCGTGCTGTCGACCTTCCTCGGTTTCTTCGTCGGCGTGGCGCGGCTCTCCAGCAATTGGGTGCTGTCGAAGCTCGCGATGATCTATGTCGAGGTCATCCGCAACCTGCCGCTGCTGCTGCAATTGTTCTTCTGGTACAACGCGGTGCTGAAGCCGTTGCCCAATCCGCGCCAGTCGATCGAATTGCCGGCGGGTGCGTTGCTCAACAATCGCGGCCTTTACCTCCCCGATCCTCAGCTCGGCCCCGGCGGTTCGCTCATCGTCTGGACGTTCCTGATCGGCATCGTCGCCTCGATCATCTTCCGCATCTGGGCCCGCAAGCAGCAGGAGGCGACCGGCAAGCAGTACCCTGTCGGCTGGATCGCGCTCGGCTTGATCGTGGTGCTGCCGTTCTTCGTCTATCTCGTCACGGGCCGCCCGATCTCGTTCGTCTACCCGGAGATCGCCGGCTTCAACCTGCGCGGCGGCATCCAGATCTTCCCGGAATTCGTCGCGCTGCTGCTGGGTCTTACGACCTATACTGCGGGCTTCATCGCCGAGGTCGTGCGCGCCGGCATTCTCGCCGTCTCGAAAGGGCAGACCGAGGCCGCCAATGCGCTGGGTCTGCGCGCCGGGCCGACCTTGAAGCTCGTCGTCATTCCGCAGGCCATGCGGGTGATCATCCCGCCTCTGACCTCGAACTACCTCAACCTGACCAAGAACTCCTCCCTGGCGGTCGCGATCGGCTATCCCGATCTCGTCCAGGTCTTCACCGGCACGGTGCTGAACCAGACCGGGCAGGCGGTCGAAGTGGTCGCGATCACCATGGCGGTCTATCTCACGATCTCGCTCGTCACCTCGTTTTTCATGAATATCTACAACAAGCGCATGGCGCTGGTGGAACGGTGAGGGCGCCACGATGACAGACGCAACGCTCGAAAATTCGCCTTACGCCTTCGTACGCAAGGAGACGCTGCCTCAGGAAACCGCGCCGCTTTCGGTCGCGGGGCCTGTCGCCTGGATTCGCGCCAACCTGTTCTCCGGCCCGGTCAATTCGATCCTGACGCTGCTATGCATCTACATCGTCGTGACCACAGTGCCGGAAATGGTGCGGTTCTACTTCATCGACGCCGTCTGGAGCGGCACCAACCGCGACGCATGCCTGGCCGACAAGATCGGCCGGCCGGTCGGCGCCTGCTGGGCCTATATCGGCGACCGTTTCCAGTACTTCATCTACGGCTCCTACCCGGTGCCGCAACGCTGGCGCGTCAACATCGTCTTCGCCATGTTTGCGCTTGGCGTGGTCTGGCTGCTCTGGGAAAGGGCGCCGCTGAAGAAGGTCGGCTTCTTCTTCTTCTTCGTCCTGCTGCCGATCGGCGCCTATGTGCTGCTGCTCGGCGGCCCCAATGCCGAAGGCTTCTTGCGCTGGCTCATCGGCCTGACGCTGGTGCTGATGGTGGTCTATCTGGTGCTGTCCTTCGTGCCCGCTCTGGCGCGTTTCTGGATCGGCCCTGCCTTCCTGGCCGTCGAGGAGGCGCTGCCACCCTGGAAACGCTTCTACCGGCCCAAGCGCCTGATCCTGATGTCGCTGGTCGTCTTCGGCCTGATCGCGATCCTGGCCGACCAGGTCGGCTTGCCGCGTGTCGACACCGGCCTCTGGGGCGGCATGACGGTGACCTTCCTGATCGCGGCGGTCGGCATCGTCTTCTCGCTGCCGCTCGGTGTCATCCTGGCGCTGGGACGGCGCTCGAAGCTGCCGATCATCCAGCTTCTCTCGGTGATCTTCATCGAGTTCGTCCGCGGCGTGCCGCTGATCACGGTGCTGTTCATGGCCAACACCATGCTGCCGCTGTTCGTGCCGCAGGAATATTCGCCGGACCGGCTGCTGCGGCCGCTGGTCGGCGTCGCACTCTTCGCCGCCGCCTATATGGCGGAGGTTATTCGCGGCGGCCTGCAGGCGATGCCGAAGGGCCAGTATGAAGGAGCGATGTCGCTCGGTCTGGGTTATTGGCAGATGATGCGGCTGATCATCCTGCCCCAGGCGCTGCGCATCGTCATTCCGGGCATCGTCAATACGTTCATCGGGCTGTTCAAGGATACGACGCTGGTCACCATCGTCGGCATCTTCGACTTCCTGCGCACCATCGAAGCGACCCTGGTCGATCCGACCTGGGCGACGCCGACCACGCGCGCGACAGGCTATGCCTTCGCCGCGATGTTCTATTTCCTGTGTTGCTGGGGCATGTCACGTTACTCGATCTCGGTCGAGAAGCGGATGGCCGCCGGTCAGAAGCGCTGAAGGGACAAATCAACATGACCATGGCAGAAACGAATACCGCGAGCCGCCCCGCCGCGCTGAAGCAGACCTCGCTGAACACACCGACCGCGGTCGAGATGATCGGCGTCAACAAGTGGTACGGCGAGTTCCACGTGCTGCGCGACATCAACCTGAAGGTCGAGCGCGGCGAGAAGCTGGTGATCTGCGGACCGTCGGGCTCCGGCAAGTCGACGATGATCCGCTGCATCAACCGCCTGGAAGAGCACCAGAAGGGCTCGATCATCGTCGACGGCACCGAACTCACCAACGACCTGAAGAAGATCGACGAGATCCGCCGCGATGTCGGCATGGTGTTCCAGCACTTCAACCTGTTCCCGCATCTGACGATCCTGGAGAACCTGACGTTGGCGCCGATCTGGGTCCGCAAGATGCCCAAGAAGGATGCCGAGGAGATCGGCATGCACTATCTCAAGCGCGTCAAGATTCCCGAGCAGGCGGCGAAATATCCTGGCCAGCTCTCGGGCGGCCAGCAGCAGCGCGTCGCCATCGCGCGTTCGCTCTGCATGAGCCCCAAGATCATGCTGTTCGACGAGCCGACCTCGGCGCTCGACCCCGAGATGGTCAAGGAGGTACTCGACACCATGGTCTCGCTCGCCGATGAGGGCATGACCATGCTCTGCGTCACCCACGAAATGGGCTTTGCCCGCCAGGTCGCCGACCGGGTCATTTTCATGGATGCCGGGCAGATCGTCGAAATGAACGAGCCCAACGCCTTCTTCAAGAACCCGCAGCATGAGCGCACGAAGCTCTTCCTGAGCCAAATCCTGCATTGAGTTCAATTTCGGCAGATTAGGATTTTTCCGATGGCGCACCGATTCTTCCGGTGCGCCATTTTTTGTTGCGATTGAATAATCGTCGACGAGCGATTTTATTACCGCCTTGGGGGTAGGGCGGTGCGTAAACTGCACCTAATGGGAACAAAGCGGTGTCCGGCAGGTTCTTCATCAAACCGGAGGAAACACCATGAACCGCTTCATTCCCGCTCTCGTCGCCACTCTCGTGATGACAGGCGGCGCCTATGCCCAGTCGATCAACATCGGTCCCGGCGGCGTCGGTGTCGATACGCGCGGCCCGCGCGAGCGCGTCATCGAGCGCGAAGTTCGCCGTGATGACGGCGACGGTTACGATCGTCGCTCGGACCGTGGTTATCGACGCGACGATCGTCGTCGCGCCGAGTTCCGCGACCGCGAGCGCTGCCGCACGGTCGTCACGCGCGAGGAGACACGCCGTGGCGTGATCAAGACGAGGCAGCGCGTCTGCAGCTGATCGACAATCCAGCTTCGGCGAAACCCGAATCGAAAGGCCGTCCCGCTCGCGCGGGGCGGCCGTTTTTATGCGCCGTTTGGCAGCCTATTTGCCGTCACGCGCTTTCACGGCCGCGTCCGGGAAATCCGAGAACAACCCATCGATGCCGAGGTCGAAGAACGCCTTGTATTCGGCGCTCGGATCGCCCTTGTAGTTCGAGGCTAGGCGCTTGGGCTCGCTGCGGAAGGTCCAGCTATGGACGAAGAGCCCGGCAGCGTGGGCATTCCTGACGACATCGGTCGCCGGCAGTAGCACGCGGTCGCGCTCGTCGATCACGCCGTCCTTATTCAGATCCTGGGGCTTGCCGTCATCGCCCAGGACCAGCTTGGCTGGCAGGATGTAGGGCTTCCAGGGGGCGACACCGTCGGCATAGGTCTTGATCTCCTTCAGCCCTTCAGCCGTGACGAGATCCTTGAAACTGCGCTTGTCGCCGGTGACGACGAAATCATAGGGCTTGTCGAAGGGGGCGGCCAGAACGACGCCGCCATCCTTGTCGACATCGTCGGCATCGACGAGCTGGATGAGGCGCAGCTGTGTCTTGCCGCGGAGATATTTCAAATTTGCGGTCTCGAAGCTCTGGATGATCACGGGCGAGGATTTCTCGGTCCAGCCGGCGGCCTTGAGCGCGACGAGCAGGCGGTCCTCGAGCGGCAAGCCGATCGCGGCATGGAAGATCGAATGCTTGGTCTCGGGATAGATGCCGATGACGCGCCCAAGCCGTGTGCTCTCGGTCTTGGCGAGGTCGATGATCTCCTGCAGCGTCGGAATCTCGTATTTGCCGTTATGGGTCTGGTCACGATCGGCAAAGGCCTGCTTGGCCCGCAGGGTCTTGATCTCGGCGAGCGTGAAGTCGCCGGCGAACCAGTCGGTGGTGTCGATGCCGTCGATCTTGCGCGTGGTCTTGCGGCTGGCGAATTCCGGCCTGGTCGATACATCGGTCGTGCCGCTCATGATCGGCTCATGCCGTGCGACCAGCACGCCGTCCTTCGTCGCCACGAGATCGGGCTCGATGAAATCGGCGCCCATCTCGATCGCGAGCTTGTAGGACTCGAGCGTGTGCTCGGGCCGGTGGCCGCTGGCGCCGCGGTGGCCGATGATCAACGGTTTCTGGCCCGACAAGGTCGGGGTGGCGGTCTGGGCCATCGCTTCAGGGGCGGCCAGCGCGCCGCAGGCGAGGCCAGCCAGCATCGTGGCACAGAGCAAGGTCGCTTTCAGCATCGGTCCGGTCCCTGGTCGCGTTATCGTTGGCGCGACCATGATCAGGCGATGTGACAGGCCGGTGAAGCCGAAGGGGCGGCCTATTCCGCCGGGGCGACCTGCACTGGAGCTGCAGGATGGGCGCTGCGACGATCCATGTCGGCGACCATCCGGCGCGCCATGGTACTGGCGGTCTTCTCGAAGCAGAAGGGCAGGAAGGCATGGACGAAGGCGCAGAACGAAGCCGCGAACATGCGCCCGGAATAGCGCATCGCGACGCCGAAATGCTCGCCATAGGTCTCGCCGACCGTCTCGGGATGCTGCGTGAAGAGTCTGACCAAGTTGGGTTGTGGCATCGCGTTCTCCCAGATGTCCCGGAAGAGTGCCCATACGGCAGGAAGAGCGCTTCCCAATTATCAGAAAGAAATCCAGGATATCGGGATCATATCCCTGTTGTAAGGCAAAACTCAGTATGGCGTCCCAAAATCCGAGCCTCGATCCATTCGATCTCGCCATCCTGCGTGAGTTGCAGCGCGATTCGACCCGCAGCATCGAGGATCTCGCCGCGCTGGTGAATCTCTCACGCAATGCCTGCTGGCGCAGGATCAAGCTGCTGGAGGAGGCCGGCGTCATCCGCGCCCGCGTCGCGCTGGTCGAGGCGTCGAAGGTCAATGCCGGGCTGACGGTGCTGATCCGGATCAGGACGAGCCAGCACAGCGCAAAATGGGCGGAGGCGTTCCGGGATACGGTCAGGGCCCTGCCGGAGATCGTCGGCGCCTATCGCACCTCGGGCGAGGTCGATTACATCCTGCGGGCTCGTGTGCCGGACGTCGCAGCCTATGACAGGCTCTATCAGCGTCTCATCGCCCGCATCGACATGGTCGATGTCGCGGCGAGCTTCGTCATGGAGGAGATCAAGGACACGACCGAAGTGCCGCTCGGCTACGCTTGAGCGACACTTCGGTCGGCATTCGTCAGTAGCGGTTCTCGAGCGTCGTCTTGGCGTCGAGGCGCTTCTTGGCCGGCGGCGTCAAATCCGGCGGCGGCGTGGTGGCGCAGGCGGCAAGCGCCAGCGTCATGAGCGCAGCAAGGGTGAGGCGGCTGAGGCGGATCATCGGCGGTTCCATTCGGTGGGAGCGGATCGCTTCTTCTTTCCGCCGATGCTGACGCCTCGTCAAGCAAGCTGTCTTACGCTTGGACCAATCACAAACGCGTGCGGGAAGGGAGCCTGCCGTCGATTCCGCTCCGGCGGCAGGGCGCCCCCTCGGGACGCGGGGGCAGGGATGGCTAGAGCGTTTTCGAGCGAAGTGGACACCGGTTCGCGTGAAGAAAACGCGCCGAACAAAGACCTAGAGCAATTGAACGATCCAATCGGATCGAAAATTGCTCTAGAAGGTCCGGTTCTCCATCCGGGTGGTCGCATCCGGCGAGCTTGCCGAAGGCTTCAGCGGTGTCGCTAGCGGCTGGCCCTGCGTTTTCGACGTGCTCGTGAATGACGGATTCGAGCCCATGCTGGCGTGGAAACCGTCGCTCTCGATGCACCCTGCCAGTGACAGGGCCAATGCAGTCAGGATTGTGATAGGGATGATGCGGATCATGACCGTACCTCATGAAATACCGGCATTGCCGGTCTCGCCCCCGCCGATTAATTGTGCCATCACCGCGTCGATTTTGTGTCGCGCATGCCGGCACGACACGGATCCGAAATATGACGCCCGCCGCCCGCATCAGCGCCGCCATCGAGGTGCTGGACGACCTCATCCAGCGCCGCCGCCCAGCCTCTGATGCGCTGAAGGATTGGGGCCTTTCACGGCGTTTCGCCGGCTCCAAGGACCGTGCGGCGATCGCCTCGCTCGTCTATGACGCGTTGCGCCGCAGGGCGTCCTCGGCCTTCGTCATGGCGGCGGAAACACCGCGCGCGCTGGTGCTCGGCATGCTCGCCGGCCTGCGCGGCCTCAGTGCCGAGGAGATCGCGCTGCTCTGCTCGGGCGAGAATCACGCGCCCATGCCGCTCGATGCCGAGGAACAGGCAAGGCTCGCTGCCTTCTCGCTCGATGGCGCGCCCGACTGGATCCGCGCCGACGTCCCGGAATGGCTGTGGCCGGCCTTCTCCGGGGGCTTCGGCACCGACGCGGTGGGCGAGGGCCAGGCGCTGGCCGGCCGCGCGCCGATCGACATCCGCACCAATCGCCTGAAATCGAGTCGCGACGCGCTGATGGCGGATCTGGCCCATGCCTCGCCCGAGCCCGGCGCCTGGTCACCCGATGCGCTGCGCTTCCAGCCCGGTCATGACGGGCGCGGACCGTCATTGCAGGCGGAGCCGTCCTTCTTCGCCGGCGGCTTCGAGATCCAGGATGAGGGCTCGCAGCTCGTTACCTTGCTGGCCGGCGCGCAGCCGGGCCAGACCGTGATCGATCTCTGCGCCGGGGCTGGCGGCAAGACGCTGGCGCTGGCCGCGCTGATGGGCAATCAGGGGCGTCTGTTCGCGACCGACCTGGACAGCCGCAGGCTTGCGCCGCTGCATGAGCGGCTGGCGCGTTCAGGCGCAACCAATGTCGAGATCCGCATTCCGCGCAGCCGCGGTCACGAACCCCTGATCGACCTCGCGGGACAGGTCGACCTTGCTTTGGTCGATGCACCCTGCACGGGCTCGGGCACCTGGCGGCGCAATCCCGATGCGAAATGGCGCGTGCGGCCGGGCGCTTTGGCCGAGCGCATCAAGGACCAAGCCGAGGTTCTGGCGCGCGCGGCGCGGCTGGTGAAGCCGGGCGGGCGCATCGCCTATATCACCTGCTCGATGCTGCCGGACGAGAATGACGAGGCCATCCGGGCTTTCCTCGCGCGCCATGCCGGTTTCGCGGCGGTGCCGCTTGCCGACGTGCTGGCCTCGAGCGAAGGCGACTTTGGTTTGCTCGCCCGTTTCGCCACGGAATTCGGTCTGCAGCTCTCGCCGCGCCGCACCGGGACGGACGGATTCTACCTGGCTTGCACGCAACGCATTGCCTGAAGGCCAACAGGACGTTGCACGCGCGCGCGCGATCCATTAACCGAACGCGATGACGAGCGAAAAAATTCACGACTCCATTCTCATCATCGACTTCGGCAGCCAGGTGACGCAGCTGATCGCGCGTCGCGTGCGCGAGATCGGCGTCTATTGCGAGATCGCGCCATTCCAGTCGGCATCCGAGGCCTTCCAGCGCCTCAAGCCCAAGGGCGTGATCTTCTCCGGCGGCCCGGCCTCCGTGCCGGATGAGGGCTCGCCCCGCGCGCCGCAGGAGGTGTTCTCGACTGGCCTGCCGGTGCTTGGCATCTGCTACGGCCAGCAAACCATGGCGCATCAACTCGGCGGCAAGGTCGAGAGCGGCCACGCAGCCGAGTTCGGTCGGGCCGATGTCGAGATCGTCACGCCTTCGGCGCTGTTCGAAGGCATTTGGGAGGAGGGCGGTCGCTACCCCGTCTGGATGAGCCATGGCGATCGCGTTACGCAGTTGCCGGCTGGTTTCTCGGTCAAGGCGACCTCGGAGAACGCGCCCTATGCGGTGGCGAGCGACGAGGATCGGCGCTTCTATTCGACCATGTTCCACCCCGAGGTCGTGCATACGCCCGATGGCGGCAAGCTGCTGCGCAACTTCGTCGTGACCATCTGCGGTTGCGTGCCGGACTGGAGCATGGCGGCCTATCGCGCCGAGACCATCGCCAAGATCAAAGCGCAGGTCGGCAAGGGCCGCGTCATCTGCGGCCTCTCCGGCGGCGTCGACTCGGCTGTCGCAGCCGTGCTGATCCATGAGGCGATCGGCGCTCAGCTCACCTGCGTCTTCGTCGACCACGGCCTGATGCGGATGAACGAGGCCGAAGAGGTCGTGCGCTTGTTCCGCGACAGCTATAACATCCCGCTCGTTCATGTTGAGGCCGAAGCGCTTTTCCTCTCCGAGCTCGCCAAATGCGGCGCCGATCCGGAAGCCAAGCGCAAGACCATCGGCCGGCTCTTCATCGAGGTCTTCGACGAGGAAGCGAAGAAGCTCGGTGGTGCTGATTTCCTGGCCCAGGGCACACTTTATCCTGACGTGATCGAGAGCGTCTCGTTCTCAGGCGGTCCGTCGGTGACGATCAAGTCGCACCACAATGTCGGCGGCCTGCCCGAGCGCATGAAGATGAAGCTCGTCGAGCCTTTGCGCGAGCTCTTCAAGGACGAGGTCCGGGTGCTCGGCCGCGAACTTGGCCTGCCCGAGGCTTTCGTCGGTCGCCATCCCTTCCCCGGCCCCGGCCTCGCCATCCGCTGCCCCGGCGAGATCACCAAGGAGAAGCTCGACATCCTGCGCAAGGCCGATGCGATCTATCTCGACGAGATCCGCAAGGCCGGGCTCTACGACGTGATCTGGCAGGCTTTCGCCGTGCTGCTGCCGGTGCGCACCGTCGGTGTGATGGGCGACTACCGCACCTATGACCACGTGCTGGCACTGCGCGCCGTGACCTCGGTCGACGGCATGACGGCCGATTTCTACCCCTACGACATGGCCTTCCTCGGTCGCACCGCGACCCGCATCATCAACGAGGTCAAGGGCATCAACCGCGTCGTCTACGACGTGACCAGCAAGCCGCCCGGCACGATCGAGTGGGAATGATTTTGGCCGACCCGAACGCCGCCGATAGCACGCCATGGTACGACGTAAGCTACTGAAAACAAAAATAAATCACCTCGATAGCGATCGGCAGCTATCGGTAGGTAGAGTTTGGCACTGGCGGTCCGTCTGACGGACCTTGGGCACATTGCTTAGCCGCATTTTTGAAAGCACCGCCGTGGGCAATGAGTCTTGTGACGGTGCTTTCTTCATATTAAACCATTGAATTCAATGGATAATATCTGTCTCGAGGCCTCGAATTTGTGCTGACGGTACTTTTCAGGAGCCAGTAGGGACGCTGACGGACGCCGCCATCAAGACATTGAAACCAAAAGAGAAAATTTAGAAAGTTGCTGACCGTGACGGCATGTATGTTCGCGTCATGCCCAGTGGTGCGATCTCATTTCACTTAGAGCGTTTTCGAGCGAAGTGGACACCGGTTCGCGTGAAGAAAATGCGATAAAACAAAGAGTTAGAGCGATTCGGAGAAGCGCGGAATTGCTCTAGACTAAAGGCTCAACGGCCGTCGGGAGACCGTCTACCTGGGCAGGTACGGGCGTGATGGCATCTCGGTCCTCCTGTCTGCCAAAAGACATACTCCAGGGTGGACCAATTCAACGGGAGCGGATCAAACAGGGCCGGGACCCCAAACTGAGATCCGTCGAAGAGGGACTATCGTTTTTGGCGTCAGCTGATCGACACTTTCCATCCTGCCCCCCACTCGTCGCCTGAGCGTCTGGAGCGACGCCCGTTCAAGCGCGGGCTTTCATGGCCGATCTAACCGACGGTGCCACCTTCGGTTTTGTGGCCGTGCCTTTCTCGGCAACAGCGCTCCTTGCTACGACGAGTGCGGCATGATCCAGTCGCGTTTGCTCCGCGTAAGCCATAGAGAATTCGGCAATCGCATCGTCAAATGAACGACCTTTGCCCATATATCCAGCAATCATGGCTGCGTCGCCAGTTCGAGCGTGAGCTCTCGCCAGTGTTCGGCCACATAGCGCGGCATAGTCGGCGAGAGCTTCTGCCTCCACCAATTCCCCGATCGACCCGAGCCGGCGGTTTTTGAGCTGACGGATATAGAAGTGTCGGCCCGAGGCTTGGTCTTGGGTCCAGCCGAGAAAAATATCGCTTGCCGCTTGTAGCGCTCGTTGACCTTCGACGACACGCTGGCCTTGGTGTCCTTGACGACGAAGGTGAGGATCGATTCTTTCAAGAACCGAATGCTGCGCCTCTTTGATTTGCAGGAAGAGCGGCGCCTTGTCGCCTGACATGAACAGTCCGATCGCGCAAAACGTTCCGACACTACCGACACCGACGACTTTGAAGGCGAGATCGACAAGATTGTATCCATCGACGACATACCGGCGATCCGGTGCAAGTGTTTCGCGATAGGCGGCAAAGACGCTCGCGACATCAAGATCTTGGCCTGAATCGTCGTTTTGTAGGTGATAGATGAGCGGCGGGCTATCGGCGATGCGAGGTTTGTCACCGGCGACAAGGTGCGGAAAGTTGTCGTCCTGTTCCAGCCCACCACCACGCGCCTTGCGGATAATCGTCCCAAGCTTCCGTCGCAAATTTTTATCAGTAATCGTTGTAATCTGCTGCTCAAGGTCTATCCGGCTGTGCCAGACCTGCAGAGGAGACAGCGCGTAGGTGGCAAAGATGCGCTCGCGGTAAGCTGTGACTGTCGCTTCGCTGAGCGCGCGTGCCCGTTTCTCCGAAAGATTCGCTGCAAGGGCTGCAACCGCGACACTGGCCGCGAGACGCTTGAGATCGACTGTGAAATCGACACCTGGTAGCGTCTCATCGAAGTCATTGATATCGAAGAGGATATTGTCCTCGGGCGTGGCGAAGGCGCCAAAGTTCATGAGATGGCAATCGCCGCAAGCCTGAACAGGAATCCCAACCATCGGCGCGTTCGCTAGATCCGCGGCCATCACTGCGGCCGCTCCGCGCAAAAAAGTGAAAGGGCTCTGAAGCATGCGGGCGTAGCGCACCGGCAGAAGTGATTGGACCCGGGAGGGATCGCTCTCAGCCAGGATCGCTACCGGATCTCGGCCTTTGAAGCCGTTAAGTTTGGAATGCTGCTCGCGAGGCACTTGTACGCGCAACGCCTTGCCGTTCTTGAAGCGCTCCTGGCTCGATTGCATGTGGCCATCCATAGGAGTTCCTTCCTCTTCCGACGCCCAAACTACGTCATGGAAGCGTGAAAGGCGACGGACTGCAATTCAGTTGCGCGGCGAACTGCGACCGGTCATGCCGCAGAGACCGTCCGAACCCCGAGAGATCTCCATCGGGCCGGAAGGGTTAGAAATCGTGATTGAGTTTCAGCTTGACGATGTGCTGGGAGAAGTTCGTGAGGTCGAGATCGTTCCTGGTTCCCTTGGCTCGGCCATCGACTTGAAGATTCCAAGCTCCAGACAGCGCCCAGCTCTTGGTGAAGGCCCAATAGAAATTTGGCCCCAGGAAGGTGGCGTAACCGAGTTGCTTGTTGAACGCCATGCTGTCGTAGCGTCGGAAATGACTGCCTTCGGCCCCGACAAACAGGCCATCGGAAATCTGATAGGCCAGAGCCGCGCCAAACCGCGCGATCGAGGTATTGGCATAGCCGTTCCGAGGACCCCCGAGATCCTGAAAATTCCAGTCATAGCTCACGTTGAGCGCGCCGTAGAGCTTTCCGGCTACCAATTCCTTGTCGGCGAAGATCGAGAAGGCCGTGTCGTAGACGTTGTCCGACCGCCCAACGACGGTGTAGTAAGCGCCGTTGGTCGCCGCGCCTTGCAGGACAAGATCGAAGGTTAAGCCAAAGCCATGGGGATCGCGGCCCAATAGCTTATACTTCAATTCGATGCCTGCTCCCTCCGTCGAGCCATTGCTCTTGACGCCGAAGGTTTTGGAGCCGGTGACGCCGCCAAAAACATATGGATCGACTTCGACGCAAGGGTAGGGGCTATAGGTCGCCTGAAGATTGCCGGAATGGGAATTCAAATAGCCTGCGCGCGTGCCAAACGAGCCGCCGTAAGTCCCGGACAGCGACAAGCCCTTCCAGTCGTTGACATCGGAACCGCCATTGAAGCCGAAGACATCGTTCACAAGGCCATTCTTTTCCAGGCAGGCCTGAGACGCCTCCGGCGGGGCAGGCGGGCTTTTCTTCCCAGGCACGTCGGCGGCGAAGGCGGCGCTGGAAGCCAGTAGCAAAGCGACGCTCGCGACGATCCGTGAGAGAGATTTAAAAAATACAGGTCTGGATTGACTGCGATCATCGCGGCGCACCCTTTGGCTAGCTGGTTCTGCGATGAAATTATTGTTTGGCACGGTATTGGCTCCTGTCGATTGATCCGGTTGAGGCCTCGAGAAACGGCAAATCCTGCAGCTCGTTCTGAGTGGAAATGTTTGCGGTCACCGGCATCGACGGTTCCGGGGCATCAGGGTCACATGTTGCTCCGGCAGAATTTTTCGGCTGCCCCGGTCGCTGGCGGATACAGCGTCAATGGCGTGGAATAGGACAAATCTCATATCTGCGCCTATGGGAGCGCTGCTGGAATTAAGAGCCTCGCATAAAATCCCGACGACAGGAATCGGGACTGGCCCAAAATACAACGCATCTGCTGCGGGCATCAACATTTAGCCGGCTCTATCGACGGGGCGGTTCCCCGTTGATTGCGCTTGATTACTTCGATCGGAGCGCTGATCCGCCCCCGCTGACTGGTCCGCGCGGAAACCCTGCGCTTGCGCAACATGGATTTTGTCCTGGCCTGCCGGACGATGGGCATGTCCGACACGCGGATCATATTCCGTCAGATTCTACCGAATTGCGTGGCACTCATTGTCGTCGCCTCCTCGGTGCTCGTGGCGACGGCGATCATCATCGAAGCGAGCCTCTTCTTTCTCGGGTTGGGCGATCCCAACGCAACGAGTTGGGGAACCATGATCGGGGCCGCACGGCCATCATTGCGCACGGCATGGTACATGACGCTGGTACCTTCGGCGGCTGTGATCGCAACGGTGCTCGCGCTCAATTTGATCGGCGACGCCTTGAACGACGCACTCAATCCCACACGGAAAGAACGCTAGCTCTTCGTCGCTTTGGCGCAGTTCCGGACCTGCCGAAAGCATGGATACTGAGTCTGACCGTCTAGAAGTAGAATGGCGACATTCCCGAACGCCAGCGGTGTGGTCATCGATTGAGCGACCAAGCCATCAGGTGCTATCGAGGCGTTCAGCACGGAGCAAGAGTATGTCGAACGATCGCCCTCCGGGGGAGGCAATCCGGGCGTTTTTTGAAGCTGCCGGGAACGAGAACCTCTTCCCCAACTGCCCTTTTCGGCGAGAGCTCTCTCATTTGCATGAATTTGATGCCGCGTCGGCCGACAGGATTCTGGGCCATATGCTCGGTCACATCATAGACCACAGGGCAGGTCAGCCGTGCCGCAATGAGTCGGGTGAAATGATATCAGCAATCAATCAGGATGATATTCAGCATGAATTGCGGTTCATTTACAATGATTGCAATAATCCTCGGCTGAATGAAGACAGAAAATCCGGCGCAGAACTTGATCCAGCCGATCTTGATTCGTATCGGTCTCCTGAATATCATGGGTTTGATCCTGAACAGCGAGGGTGTTTCGGTGCCGATGCGCGCGCGGAACTGATGGCGGAAGCCATTCGAGCCTATATGCAGAATCCAAACTACTTGAAAATGGTAGCGCCGAATGTGGCCGCCCGCATCCGGGCCGCGGTGAATCCAAATCCAGCCCTGAACCAGATCATTCAATTCAACTGAAGGTCGCCGACAGGATCACGGTGAGACGCTCGGCCAGGGGGAGGCCGGTGGAGCCTCACGTGAGCGATGTTCCATGGCGCGAAATCGCTCGGCCTGCGGGCGCGCGCAATTTCGCGCGTTGCGGAGCAAGACCAGCCAAGGAGAGCCGCGCCTTTGCGTCCAGACCGAGCGCCAGCGGCCGGCAACCCTACGGGCCTATGAGACGGGCGGGCCCTTCTCCGCCCATCGGCGGTGACCGAGGAGGTCAGAAAAACCTGTTCGGGCAGGCGGCGGCGCGGACGGCCTGACGCGCGGCCCGATCTCGGTGGTCGTCGTCAGCCCAGGGTGGTGAAGGACCAGTCCGTGTCCGTCACCGCCATGTCGATGAAGGCGCGCACCTTGGCCGAGAGCAGGCGCGATGTCGGGTAGACGATCTGGATCGGCAGGGGCGGGCGCTCGTACTCCGCAAGGACGATCCTGAGCGCGCCGGAGCAGATGGCGTTGGCCGCTTGATAGGCTAGCACCATGGTCAGCCCGCCACTGCTGATGGCATGCTGGATGGCGGTGTCGGCACTGTTGGTGACGAAGGATGCGTCGATCGTGACGCGCGCCTTCGCCCCATTCTGCTCGAACTCCCAGTCGCTCCCGGGCGCAAAGCCTGAGAAATGGATGCAGCGATGCGTGCGGATGTCGGCGGGATCGCCGGGTGCGCCACTGCGAGCGAGATAGTCCGGCGAGGCGACGACGACACGCCTCGTCTCGCCGATGCGGCGTGATCTTAGGCTGGAATCCGCCAGATGACCGATCCGGACGGCGGCGTCGACGCCCTCGTCGATCAGGTTAATCATCCGGTCTGAGAGGATAAGTTCGCCGTGCACGGCGGGGTAGCGCGAGAGGTAAGCCGAGAACAGCGGGCCGACATGCAAGCGGCCGAAGACGAGCGGCGCCGAGACAGTGAACCGGCCTGACGGCTCAGCTCGCGTTGCCTGCAGGGAGGCATCTGCCTCGTCGAGCTCGGCGAGGATCCGGCGCGCCTGAAGCAGATAGCGCTCGCCTTCGTCGGTGGGCGTCACCAACCGTGTCGTGCGCTGCAGCAGGCGCACGCCGAGATGCTCCTCCAGTGCTGCCACGAGCCGCGTCACGGCAGACGGAGAGAGGCCGAGCCTGCGCGCCGCCGGCGCGAAGCCGCGCAGTTCCGCGACCTTGACGAAGGCTGCCAGCGTCGCGAACCGGTCCATGGCGATTGCTCCTCTGAGCGCAATAGTGAGATGATAACTGAAAGGATTATCGTCTTCTGGCGCAAGTTTTATCTCTCCGGTGGTCAAGGCGCCGCTCCCGATGCGCCGACCCGGAGAAGAAACCATGTCCGCGATTCACACCCCCGCCTCGATCGCTGAAGCCCCCGAGGGCGCTCGTGCCGCCCTGACCGCCGTCGAGAAGCAGCTCGGCTCGGTGCCGAACCTGTTTCGCGTCGTGGCCAACTCGCCCGCTGCGCTCGAAGGCTATCTCGGCCTCAACGGCGCCCTGGCCAAGGGCAGGCTTGATGCACGCACCCGCGAGCGGATCGCGCTCGCCGTGGCGCAGGTCAATGGCTGCAGCTATTGTCTGGCGGCGCACAGCTATCTCGGCAAGAACCTCGCCAAGCTCGATGACGCCGAGATCCTCGCCAACCGCCACGGCCATTCCAGCGACGCCAGGGCTCAGGCTGCTATCGCCTTCGCCGTGAGCATCGTTCGCGAGCGCGGCCATGTCGGTCCTGACGCCGTCGCAGCGGTCAAGACGGCGGGCTATGACGACGCGCAGATCGTCGAGATCGTCGCCCATGTCGCGCTGAACACGCTGACGAACTACGTCAACGAGGTTGCCGGCACGGTGATCGACTTTCCCGCCGTTGAGCTGCGCCTGGCCTCCTGAGCGCCGGCCCCCCACCTTTTCGCAAGAGCTGGCGACGCCGAGACGTCGCCGGTTCGGGAGCGTCCCGATGTCAGAGACTGAATTTGCCAGCGACATCGCCTTCACGCCGGCGGTGAAGGCGGTCCAGAGCCGCAGGGGCTCGCGTGGCGGCTATCGCAAGATGGAGGAGCGTGGCGGCTGGCAGACGACCGTCACTCCCGATCTCGCGACCTTCATCGCGGCGCGCGACAGCGTCTTCCTTGCGACCGCGAGCGCCGACGGCCAGCCCTATATCCAGCATCGCGGCGGGCCGCCCGGCTTCCTGCGCGTGCTTGATGAGCGGACGCTGGGCTTCGCCGATTTCCGGGGCAACCGGCAATACGTCACGATGGGAAATCTGTCGGAGAACCCGAAGGCCCATCTCTTCCTGATCGATCATGCGAGCCGGCAGCGTATCAAGATCTGGGGCAGGGCGCGTGTCGTCGAGGGCGATAGCGCCCTGATCGAGACGCTGCGCGTTGCGGGCTATGCCGGAGTGCCGGAGCAGGCGCTTCTGTTCGACATCGCCGCCTGGGATGCCAACTGCCCGCAGCATATCCCGCAGCTTCTAGCGGCCGACGCCGTCGCCGCCGCGCTCGCGGAGCGCGACCGGCGTATCGCGACGCTGGAGGCCGAGATTTCCAGGTTGAAAGCGGCTGGATTCGGGGCGTCGCTCGGCTAAATCGGACCCTGCCCGGGGAAACGTCTGAGCCCCCCCAGCGCCGTCGCTGCGTTGAACCCGTCATATTCGCGGCTGAACGGTGCTTCGCTCTGATAGGCGAGGGTGATAGCCCAGGTCGCTCGTTGCGAGGATCAGGCTCTGCATGGGATTTCCTCCAGGGGGCGACCAGCCCAGGGCCGCAGCAGCATGTAGCGAAGAGTACGATGGCACTTTCGCCACCAGTCACGGTTTGAAGCTTGAAGCGCGATCCCGTGATCCGTCACATCGCGCCGACGCTCCGACACCAATCTTCAAGTACGGCCTGGATGCTCGCGTCAGGATCGGTATCGCGCTTGAATGCCCACCAGATGAGAGCGCCTTGCCACACACTGGCCATCTGCCAACCCATTCGCTCGGCATGCGCAGCTTGGTTAGTTAGCCGCCTGCCCAAGGCTGTGGCGAGATAGGTCCCCCAAGCGGCTCCCCGCGCCCGAAGCGTCGGATTTCGAATATCCTCCCGCAATAGAAGGAAGCCGTCGGTCAGGTTGTACTCGGCGCTGCCATCGGGCATGAGCCGCAACAGCATCGAGACGGCACCAGCTGGATCGGCCGGCGCTTCGGCATCAGCTGCTGCGGTAACGGCTTCGAGGCGATCCCACGCGTGTAGCAGAACGGCCTCGATCATCGCCTCGCGAGTGCCGAAACGCTGCACGAGCGTGGGGGCGGACAGCCCCACGGCGCGAGACGCCTTGGAGAATGAAAACCCCTCCGGCCCTTCCTTCTCCAGCGCCTCCAACAGCTTTTCGAGCGCTGCGCTGTCCGAAATCGTCTTGCTTCTACCCATGCGATAATTATAAACGATCATTCGTTTATAATAAAGTGGAGGCGCCGTGCATGGCCAAGATCCTAGGGTACATCGCAACCAGCCTCGACGGATTCATAGCCACCGAGGAGGACAGCCTTGAATGGCTGTTTGAGTACAATGACCTTGACCTTGGCGAGCACGATTATCGGAACTTCATCAAGCGCATAAGAACAGTCGTCATGGGCCGGGGCACTTATGACTTTCTCGCTAGAGACGATTCGCCCTGGGCCTATGGCGAGCAGCGTGTGCTGGTTGTCACGTCTCGGCCGATTCCGAATCCAAAGGGACAGCTGGAGACGCGCAGCGACGTCGATGATCTTATCACGGAGTTACAAGGCCTCAGCGACGGGGGCGTGTGGATACTCGGCGGTGGGCAGTTGCAGATGGCCTTCATCGAACGATGCGCGCTGGACGAAATCGAAATCTATGTGATGCCGGAACTCATAGGCGGTGGGCGACCACTCTTTCCCTCCGCCGGCGTTCGCACGCGCCTCCGATTGCTTCAGACCAACGCGCTCGACCAAGGTTGCGTTCGCCTTCACTACGCCTTCGACCATTCTCCTCGAAGCGAAGATGCCAAGCCACCGAAAACCGCGGGGCGATGAATGGACGCCAGTCACTATGGCGGCCGAACGGTGCTTCGCTCTGATAGGCGAGGGTGATAGCCTAGGTCCCCCGCAGCGTCAGAAATGGGCTTTAGGCTGGAGCTTCAGCGTGGTTCGCGTGGAATCCGCCACTTTCGACAGCAACCAGTCGGGATTGCCGAGGTTGAAATAAGCCTTCAGCAGAAAGCGCCAGAACAGACGCTGCGCGTTCGAGGAAGGCCCGTGGCGCGCCAGTATTCTTGCGCACTCGGCCGTGGTTCGGCTGCCATGGATCGCGCTGTTGTTCACTCCGGTTCGCCGGAAGCAAGCAATCGGCCGATCGATCCGGCCGTAGGGCTCCTTCGTCAGGGCTCGGCAGAACATCTCGTAATCGCCGGCGTCCTTGTAAGCGATGTCGAAGCCGCCCAGTTCCTCGAAGAAGCTCCGCGAGAAATAGGTCGCCATGTGCATGATGGGGTTCCAGCCCAGACAAGCGAGCATTGCGGGCGTTACCCAATTCGGAGGGGCCGCGAGGCCGCCGAGGCTATGCCCTTTTGAATCGGTCCATCTGATGGCTCCGACGACCCAGCGCCGGCGGCTTTCGCGGTAAGCTTTTACCACCGCAGCGGCAGCGCCTTCGAGCATCACGTCATCGGCGCCAAGAAAGCCCAATAATTCACCGGAAGAATTGAAGGACCCTTTGTTGATGGCGTCGAAGATTCCGCTGTCCTTGCCCTGGAGCGCGCGCAGCCCACAGCCTAGCGCGAGCTCGACGGTTCCGTCGGTGCTGCCGCCGTCGACGATCACATGTTCGATGTCGATATCGCGCGTCGCATTCCGACGCGCGGACTCGATGCATTCCTTCAGATACTCGACGGCGTTCAGCGTCGGGGTGACGATTGTCACGATCATGGAACTGCCCTGCCGTTACAGCCGGTCGGTTACGAGAGCTGGGGCGAGGGGGCCGCTTCCGGTCTTGCGGCGATCATCGGCAAGGTCTCATCCTCCGCCATGTCGCTCGCCATGTCGTCCTCCGCCACGACCGGAATCCGGGTTGCCGCGTTCTGCATGGCCCACATGGCTGCCTGGGTGCGGTTCCTGACACGCAACTTGCGCAAGATTGCCTTGACGTGGACTTTCACGGTCGCCTCGGCGATCTCGAGCTTGCGCGCGATGACCTTGTTGGATTCGCCCAGCATAAGCCCCTCCAGAATGCTGACCTCCCGCCCGGAAAGGCCTGAGAAGGGCGACCCGTCGGCCCTGCGCTGCGCGCCTTGGAGAAGGCGCTGCGGTGCGACCGCGACTTCTGAGAGCTGTGACAGAAGCTCGGGTGGAAAGACGGCTCCATTCGCGATGACGACCTCCAGAGACATGATGAGGTCATGCGCGGAGATGGACTCGACAAGATATCCCACCGCTCCCAGTTGCACGGCGCGGTGCATCAATTCGCGGCTGCCGCGCAGGGCGAGGGCCACGATCTTGGCGCTCTTGAACTGCCTCTTGATGTCGCCGACGATGGAGCAGGACATGTCGTCGATCACGACAATGAAGAGATCGGGGGATTTTTGACCGTTCTCGTGCCTATGAAGATCGAGGCTGGCGGTTCGTTGGCTCACCCGGAAACGCGCGCCGTTCAGTAGCTGTGTAATACCTTCCCGGAGCAGTGCGTTGTCGCTTAACACGGCGGTCTCGATGAGTTCAGACATCGCATTTCCCCATTACTCGACACAAAAACTGATACGATAACGGCCTACTGAGACTACAGCACATCCATTAATCTGTTTGAGACATCCTGAGACCAGATTTGCATCTGGTAATCAATTGGAGCACCAGAGCTGCGCAAATTGGCATATGCGCCAGAAAATCATCGTTAATAATTAGTTCATTCGGATGTGTCCGTCTTGTCAGGAAAGTACGACCCTCGTAAGGACAAACCTTACAAGACAAGGCCTGATTGTTATTGACGAGGCTTGATCTTGCGCTGGCGCGGCTTGCTTCGCGACTGCGGATCGATCGCGGACGTATGGATTAGATCTCTGGCGATTACGGCAGCTTCCGTCCGATTCCGAACATTGAGGACACGCATCAACCCCGAGACGTGAATCTTCGTGGTTGGCTCCGCGATGTGGAGTGCCTGGGCAATTTCGCGGTTCGAAAGCCCATCCGCCAGGAGTGTCAGGACATCTTTCTGTCGCGGCGTTAATCCGAACGGGCTCTGCTGCAA
This sequence comes from Allobosea sp. OK403, assembly GCF_900113835.1. Classification (GTDB taxonomy): domain Bacteria; phylum Pseudomonadota; class Alphaproteobacteria; order Rhizobiales; family Beijerinckiaceae; genus Allobosea. Next base: position 605,577 of record NZ_FOQV01000001.1, read on the forward strand.
GCTGGAGCGCCGTTGTCGAACCGCGGGAGGACGATGGCGTTCGGTAGCGGAGCCGAACGGAGTCAGCGCGCGCGGGATCGAGAGGCGCCCGGCAAGGACCTCTCTGACTGCTTCGACGATCTCGTCATCCCGCTGCAGCGTTGAAATGAAACCGTGGAATCCTTCAGCGATGTAGTGCAGAACTTGGTCGAAGGTACCGTCGGTTGAGATGACGACATAGCGTGTCAGCGCTGAGGCGCGCTTGAAATCCCAGATAATGCTGGGACTCGCCGCTCCCATCAGGTTCAGGTTGACGAGCGCAAGATCGATGTGTCGTTCTGCCTGCAGGGCGCGCATCAGGCTGTCGAGATCGCCAGCTTCCAGAAATTCGGCCTCCGGCAGCGCGGCCTGCAGGACGACGCGCAAACCTGTACGGTAGAGAGCATGTTCGTCGGCAACGAGAATCCTGACCATGGTTCGTGCCGCCGATCCGGTCGCCCTTTGCAGTCGGGAGGCGCAGCAATTCTTGACGCAACTTCCGCTTGGTTACAGGCGGCTATCGAGGCCCTGCCCCCCAGTTCCCCATGCACTGTGGTAGCGGGAACGGTCCTGCAAGTCGCTACGCCCTTCAGGAGAGGGGACCGCATTGTGCATGGCCATCATTTCTCGACGATGCCAAGCTGAGTACTCCGCACAGGTCTGAATGCGACGGCTCAGGGCGCCGATGGCTTAGAGCAGGATGCGAAAAAGTGGGCACCGGTTTTTCGCATTGATCCGGCTCTAGTCAGTGCCATCAGATATCGAGAATCCAACCGTGGCTGGCGCCGTATCTGATGATGTCGAGGCGCGAGTGCAGCATCAGCTTCTTGCAGGCCCTGTACCGGTAGGTCTCGACCGATTTGATACCAAGGCCGACGCGCCGGGCGATCTCCTTATTGGAATGACCGACGGCCGCGAGGCGCAGGACCTGCACTTCGCGGTTGGTCAATGTCCCGTTCGCAACGGCTGCGGGGGCTGGGCTGGGGGCCTGGGAAAGCTTGCGAATCCATTCGGAGCGGAACTCTTCCAGCTCGGAATCGATATAGATGCCGCCGCTCAGCACCGTCCTGATGGCTTGGGTGACCTTGTCGCTCGACGAAGCTTTGAGGACGTAGCCGCGAATGCCTGTCTTCAGCGCCTTCTGTACGTAGCTCGACTCTTCGTAATGGGTCAGCATCACGATGAGGGTCGCGGGGGCCCCTTCAAGAATGCGCTCGGCCAGTGCGAGGCCGCTCATGCCGGGCAGGCCCATATCGAGAATGACGATGTCGGGGTTTCGGTCGCGGACGAGCGCGAGCGCCTGGGAGCCGGACGTGGCTTGTCCCACGAATTCGAGATCAGGCAAGCCGAGTACGAGAGCCCGTAGCCCAGTCAGGATGATCGGGTGATCGTCAACCAGTATGATGCGCGCCGTCATGGCGGGGCACTCTGCTGCGGTTCGGGCCGCAATGGCGCGACTGCCGTCACGATTGTGCCCTTGCCGAAACGCGGACCGATCTGCAGCGTTCCGCCGATGCCGTTCATGCGTTGCTGCATCCCGCGAAGCCCGATGCCTGAACTGCCGAGTTCTCCCTGCTGCTGTGCTTCCGTCGACAAGCCCACACCATCATCGGCGATCGTGAGCGAGACCGACTGGCAGTTGAATTCCAGCACGATATCGATTTTCTGTGCGCCAAGCGCGTGCCTGAGCGCATTCGTCAGCGCCTCCTGGGCGACCCGGTACAGGGCGCTTTCGAGGGCGGCGGGCAGCGCGTCGGACTCCACTCCCTTCTTCTTGAAGGAGAGGTCTAGTCTGCCGTCCGTCGTGAACCAAACGGCCGTGATCTCGATGGCTCGGCTGAGGCCGAGTTCCTCGACAATCCGCGGCCGGCCGCCGACGACGGCATGATGGATCTTGCGACCAACCTCGGAGACATGCACGGCGAGGTCGTTGAGACGGGCTCGTGCCGGGCCGTGGGCGGCGTCTCGCATGCGTCGCAGTTCCACGAGGACGAGGGCCATCTCCTGGCCCGCGTGGTCATGGAGATCCTGGGCAATGCGCTCACGCTCATCAGTGCGGATATGTTTGATCTCGTCCTGGAGTCGGCGATTCTGCGCTTCCGCGACACGCAGCGCCTCGGCGACGAAACAATATTGCTCGACCAGGCGCAGGCGGTCGCTGCGCAGTTCGGCGGATTGCTCCATGGCAAGGCGCCAGTGCCGCTCGGTCCTTAATCTCTTCATACACTCTGCGCGCGCCGCAAACCTTGCATCACGCACAGGGAGGAGGCGCAGCAGAAGGCTGGCCGGGCGGCTTTTGCGTCGCGGAACCAAAGCGTTGCCAAAGCAGCGATAGTCGAAGGCGCCGCCCTCTCCGTTGAAGCTGACTTTTTCGATCAACGGCTGTCGGGAGCCTGAGCAGCGAATGAGATAGGTTCGCAGGGCTTCGGCGCGGCCGGAGCAGATGTCGAAGAGCGACGATATCGAAGTTTGGGGGGAGAGCGCCAAGTGCGCTGCACGATTCCGCGCATGGATGCTTCCGTCGCAGCAGGCAACGAGAGACGGCTCGAGATAGGTTTCCAGGTCTAACTCAGTTCGAAGCTGCAGATGCATCATCGCGGAAGTATTCCCTCGTATCTGGATGCAGTTCTGTTCGCTTGAGGTGAAGCACGACGCGGCATGCGGCGGCTCCCCTGGCGATCGTCTGTTCGAGATCGACGGCTGCATAGCCGACTGCATTAGCTGTCATCACGCCGAAGATATTCGACGTCAGCATGCAGAGAGATGGGTGGTTGATGACGGCCTGTCCCAGGGGGCACTTGCAGTTGCCCAAGACGATATGGTCTTCGTCTTCCTCGATGATGAAGAAGGCGCCGTCAGCGCGCCTGTTCAGGTCGATCAGGACTGCAAGAAGCTGATCTCGGTTGAGATTCTGAACGCCAAGTGCTGTCTTATACTGTTTTTCGATGTCCGATCCCAATCGCGCAGCGATACTGCTGACATAGGCACATGCATCTTCGGCACCGGCGGTGGTTTCGAGCAAATCCGCCATGCCGGCGACCAGAGTCTCGAAGAGACGATGATGGTCGAAATCGACGGCCAGCGAGTCAATACTGGGCGATGTCGCATTGGCAATGATTGGGGGCACGTTGACTGGCCCTCCTGAGCAGATTGCTGATCGGATAGGGGCATTCGAGCGGCGGAGTTCGTGCAAGGTCGATTATACGGCATGCAGGATCTGCGAGTGTTTCCTTTCTTCGATAATCATATTTTTGTAATTGATCTGTATCAAGCTAATGCAGATCTTATGTTCCTTGGTGCGGAAGGAAAGTAGCTGAATGAATGCAACTCAATTGATAATATGCAATTATAGGTTGAATTTAAAATTTGCGTCCCGATCGTTTCATAGCATTTAATCAGTTAAGATATCAAGGGTTGTTATCACATATGCGCGATGCGTTAGGAGATCGGCGCCGCGGTGTTTCTAAGGCGTGGCCAGGAACGCCGATGGCGCAAGAACTAATTAGTTTGAATCTGTATCAGGCACGCTCTGAGCCGAAGAAATGGCTCTCTCCAATTCAGGAATACGTTCATTTTGTCATATAGTACCATATTGAACGAAATTTGCCCGCTGGAATTTAGATATAAAATATAAAACAATGATCATGAAAAATTAATTTGAAAATAGTTGTTTATTTTATTTAACTGATTTAAAGCATGTAAAGAGCGGCTTGCCTAAATATATAAGGAATTAGACGTAGAGTCATTGGTTGCATAATAAGGGTATTTTACGGATAAACTGAGTTGAATTTTTACAAATACTGCAATTAAATGAGATAAAGCATTCAATCGCCAGAAAGTGACATGATTGTATCAAGTATTTGTGTCGATTCCACTGCGTCATTTTAGGTAATCTGTGGCAGGCGTTCACTGAATGTGGTAAACGAGACCGGGTGCGGCACGGTGCCAACGCGCGGCTAGTCAGGCTTTTCAGCGTTATGACCGACGGCGCTTGCATCGCGGCCTATGGTTGATTCCTGGGTACGCTCTCGGCGGCTACCAGCACGTCGCCGTGATGATGGAAGGCGATTGCCCGCATTCACCTGGCGGTCGAGGAGCCGGGCGCCTTGAGCGAAAGATGTGTCTGTAGCAGCAGTAAGGCGACAAGTTTCCGAAGCCGTCGCCAGGCGAATGGCAGGAAGCTCTGCTGGGAGTGGTCGACGGGTGTATGCAGGATCAGACCGGGATCGATGAGCATCCTCGCGCCAGTCCTCTCCGCGAGGCGGCGGTTGAAGACCAGGTGCTCGCAGATGCTGGGGCCGGGCTGGAGATAGCTTCCGAGGCGATAGGCGTCGGTGCGGTAGAGACACAAGCCGTTGAAGGTCGAGGCGCATTCGATCTCGCGATCATCGGTGAGCGCCTGCTGGTGCGGATAGATCCTTGAGCGAAAAAACCGATAATAGGCGAAGATGTTGCTCCGGCTTCCCGCCAGCTCTTCCAGCAGCGTGTCGAAGGATCTGTGATCGTCCTGGAAGGCCAGGAGATCGTAGTAGTGCGGCCGTGATGTCGCCGAAACCCCGAAGATGCCTGGCCGCTCGAGTTTGGCTGCGGCCGCGAGCAGGGCGGTGATCGATGGGGGGCTCGCGATGACGTTGTCGATGTCGAGGACACCGACGAAGCGGGGTTCGAGCCTGGCTGCTTCGAACTCGTTCTTGAGCCGCTCGCGACCGAGAGCCATTCGCCTGAGCCGGTCGCGCTCCTCCGCCATGAAGGGGGTCGGCACCAGAACGATCCGCCCGTTGGCCGCTTCGCGCTGAAGCAGCTCCCGGGTTCCGTCGCGCGAGCCATTCTCGCCGATGAATGCGACGACGCTCAGCCCTTCGGCCCGCAGCGCGGCGAGTAGACCAAGGAAGGAGGGGATCGTCGCGGCGCAATCCCTGGCCAGGGACAGGAAGACGACATCGGGGCTCATCATGGCTTTCCCGCTCAGCTATCCCAGGCCTTGAGGGCGATCAGCGATTTCGCGAGGAACAGGACGTTCTCGGTCACAACCCGCGCATCCGGAAAGAGCTCGGCGATCTGCGCCCGGTCGAGCATCGACGTGCCTTCCACGATCTGCATGGCGTGGTCGAGCGAGGTCGCCTTTGCGTAGAAGCCACGCGCCTTGCGCGACACCATCCGCCGTTGCACCGGCTGCGGCAGCCAATGCAGGATCGGGGCGTTGCTGTGAGGGTCCAGCGGGAACCAGAAATTCGGCGTCTGCACGTAATAGCGCGGAGCCAGCCGCCTGATCTCGGCGGCGACGCGCTTCATGTCGTCCCAGCGACCGACATGCTCTATCAGCGAATTGGAATGGACGAAGTCGAAGCTGAGATCCTCGAACTGCGCGACGTTGCGGGCATCCCCCTGAACGACGTGGAAACGCGGATCGGGTGATGGCTCCCTGGCTTCGATGTTCAGGAGCCAGATTTCGACACCTGAAGCCGGCATGTCGAACCGCCAGTACTCGGCGTCGCCTCCCAGGTCGAGAATCCGGCACGACCCTCGCGTCCTGATCACGCTCTCGATGATCGGGCGGATATAGGTCTTGAACCTTTCCTCGCGGAAATGCGCGCGACGGAATGATTGCGGGATCATGGTCATGGCGCCTTCGCCTCGCGCTAGCCGTGCCGGTCCGGAGCCTGATTCTAACGGCAATCCGTCCGGCGGCGGCCGTCTTCGAGGACTAGGCCTATTGAGCTTGCGGACTACGCCGTTCTGGTGAGATCGGGAGGGAGTGGCTAATTCGGCCGGATGATCCGTCCGTTTGCCTCCTGGCCGAGAGTGCGGAACGCGTCATATGAAATCGGCGCGTGCCCCCAGATGAAGAGCGCGGCCTCGGTCGCCTGCTGCAGCACATAAGTGTTGCGGTCGAAAAGATTGTCACCCGTTTCGATGATCCCGAAATTCGGGCTCGCCGTCGCGACATCGCTCGCGCCGCCCGACAGGCCGGTGGGCCCCTCATAGATCACCTTATTGTCGTGCACGGCGTTGCCGACGGTCCTGTAGAGCGCCTTTGCATGGCCGGCGCTCGCGGGCGGCTGATCGAGCCGCTCGCGGCCCTGATCGACGAGCACGATGCCGCTGCTGCCTTCGCTTACGGTGACCGTGTTGCCGTAGACGCTCACCCGCTCGCAAGCCGCGATCTGGATGCCGGCGCCCCAGACCCAGAAACTGCCTTGCTGGCCGCCGCGCCCGGTCCCGTTGAGGCGGACGATATTGTTGCGGATGATGGCGTCGAAGCTGATCTCGTAGAAGATTCCAGCGTCGGAATTTCGCTCGACGAGATTGCCTTCGATCAGCGCGCCGCGGCAATCGACATCGCACCAGAGGCCTGAGCCGTAATTGTCATGCACATGATTGCCGCGCAGCGTCAGGCGCTCGACATCGCCCGCCTTGACGCCGCCAGCCTCCCAGCCTGCGTCGAAACCATAGATGTTGTTCTCGTAGATCTCGTTGCTCTCGATCACGACATCTGCGCCGTTGGGCGAGATCCCGAGCTGGCCGTTGTGATGAACCTTATTGCCGCGCACGACGCTCCGATCGCCGGTCGCGATTCCCGCTCCGCTGTTGAAGCGAACCTCGTTGTCTTCGATGAGCCAATCCGTGGCGCGGGGGTTCTCATCGCCGAAAATCGCGCCCTGCTGGGCCGGCGTCGCATATTTCTCCACGATCAGGCCTTTGACGGTGACGCCGCGTGCACCGTCATTGCGGAAGGCATAGGGCTGCAGCGTTCGCTCCAACGTGCGGCCGCGCGGATCATCGGCGAGGTAGGACCGCCCCGTTGCCGGGTCGTCGAAGACGGTCCCCGGCCGCAGGCTGGCGAGCTCGGCGACCGGTTCGAGCGGCTGACCGTCGAGGAAGAAGCGCACCGGATCGTTGCAGCGCGGACGCGAAGTCAGGCAGGTGCCGAAGGCCCGATGACCCGGACGTGGCGTTGCGGTGACCCAGAAGGGGCCTGACTGGCGCAAATCCGTAACCAGCTCGGCTCCGTTCAGGATGGCACCGGGTTGGCCGATGAAGACCTGTCCGTCCTTCGGCGCGATGAGCTGAGCCCGATATAGGCCGGGCCCGATGCAGAATGTCGCTCCCGGCGCCGCCTTGGCGACGAGAGCCTGAATGGTTGCGCCGGCAGGAACCTGGATCGATCCGCTCGGGCATTTGGTGATCTCCGTGGCTTTGGATGGAGGGCTACCCAGGCAGGTCGCCGCCAGCAGCGCAGCCGCGCCGGCGATATGCGCCCCGGTGCCTGCCAAGCGCCGGGGCCGGGCGGGCGCGATGACATGCAAGCCGCGATAGACCATCAGCGAGCCGAGGCCGACCCCGAACAGGATCCAGAACGGAATGCCCAGCATCGGTCCTTCGAGCGCGACGTCGAAGGATGCGTCGATGATGATCGAGGCGAGATAGCAGCTGAGGAAGATGAAATAGCGCGACCAGTCGACATCGCCACGCAGCCAGGCCAGGCGCGCCGCACGCAGCATGGCCAGGAGCCAGCTGGCGCAGGTGAGGAGCCAGAGCGTCAGGCCAGGCACGCCGCTTCTGGCGAGATAGGTCATATGGACGCTGTGCGGGCTGCGCAGCAGCGGGCCGCCGCGCTCGAGGCCGACCACGAACCCGTCGGCTTCCGCCAGATTCACGCCGAAACCCTTGCCGGACCAGAAATAGGGCCCGTGGAATGTGTAGTTCCGGATGGCTTCCCACCAGTTCAATCGCCATTGCTTGGTGCCGTCGAGATTATTGGCCTGGCTGGGCGCGGCGATGCTCACGACATTGTCGACCAGCGCGCGGGCGCTGATCGGCCGCTCGCCCCGCGGCAGGTCGATCTCGAGATCGGCCACATAGGCCAGGCCCATGATCAGCGCGATGCCGCCGCCGACGATGATGAGGCGGCGCAGCTGGCCGCTCAGCACCATGGCCAGGACCAAGGGCGCCAGCAGGGCCAGCATGCCGCCGCGGCTCTGACTGGCGATCAGCAAGGCCGCGGCGAGAGCGGCAACGAGCCAGACGCGCCCGACACTGCAGAGGCCGACGAGCACAAGCACGAGCGCGCCGCAGAGATGGGCCGCGAGCTCTCCCGAACGAACCGAGATGACCTCCACATCCTGGCCGGGCAGCTTCGGGATCGAACTGCCTAAAAATCGCGCAACGAGATAGAAGATGATGGCGATCGGGATGAGAATGCGGGCGTGCAGCCTGAAATAGCCAACGATCTGGGCGATCCTGGCCGGGCGCTCCACCAGCAGCGCCGCGACAATGAAGGCAAAGCCGGCATAAAGCGCGACCGCACCGTCTCGCGGTGCGTCGATTCCATAGGCTCCCAAGCCCTGTAGCGTGCGCAGCAGGACCCAGGCCATGAGCAGGGCCGCGCTAACGGCCGGCACCGTGGCCACAAGCACCGTCATGCAGCCCGAGGCGAGGAACGCCAGCAGCCCGAGAGCGAACAAGATCTCGCCGATGAAAAGGGGAGGCAGGCCGAGATAGGCGAAGCTCTTCCCGAAAAGGACATATCCGGCGAAGCCGAGCGCCAGCGCAGGCAAATAGCGATCGGTCGCCCGCCGGTCGGCAAAGCCCTCTGCCAGAGCTGGCGGCCTTCCTTTCATGATCCATCCTCGCTCTGCGCGGCGACCAGCCGGTGGACGGCGAGGGTATCGCGCGGCCGCTTCGAAGCATGATGGGATTTGGAGGTAGCCATCCAGGCGAGGGCGATGCTTCACCCCGTTCTGGGCAGTCCCTTTGCGCAACGCCGCTGCCGCGGGAACGACGCTAAGCTTGCATGGGAGCGATACGGTCGGGCCGTCGTCCGTGATCGACCCTGAGTTGAGAACATGGCCCATGCGGCAGACCGGCACCCACTTTTCGCGGAAGGCTCTGGCGGAGGCGGAATGAAACGCAGCTTGCGGATGAGATCGGCGGGAGCTTCACTCCCCGACCAGCTTCGGAGCGGGTGACCATGGCGCTCTATCGGGGCATGCCGGGCGGCCATGCGCTGAGCGGTGGCAAGGCGCGCTTGCGCCCGATGCTCGGTCCCGTGCTGTCCTTTGGCGATCAGGCGCTCTCCAGCGCCTGCAATTTTCTGACGACCATCCTGCTCGCCAGGGCACTGGGTCTCGAAGCCTTCGGGCTGTACACGATGGTCTGGCTCGCGCTGTATTTCGCCATGAGCCTTCAGCTCGGCCTGATCGTCAGTCCCATGATGAGCATCGGGACGAAAGAGGAGGGGGCTGAGGCGCAAGCCTACTACTCCGTGGTCTTCCTGCACCAGGCCGGTTACGTCGCTGTCGCCAGCATTGCGATCTTTGCCGTCCTGACCTTCGCTGCGGGCGCGGTGCCGCCGCTCGCTGGCCTTGCATTGCCGGGTTCGGTAGCTGCAGCTGCCTATCTGACCCAGGATTTCCTGCGGCGTTATCTGTTCGCGCGCCGTCGGCCGGCAGGTATCCTGCTGATCGATACGATCAATCAGGCCGTGAAGCTCGGGGCGCTTGCGGCTCTCTGGCACGCTGGCATGATCAGCGTCGCGGATTCGCTATGGGCCGTCGCTGGCGCTGCCACGATCTCGGCAATCTGTGGCCTGTGCATGTCGGGACCGTTTCGCTGGAAGCCGGAGATTCTCGCCGAGGTCACGGGTCGGCAATGGCGATCGGCGCGGTGGCTCGTTCTCACCGGATCGGTGCAATGGGTGCTGAGCTATAGCGGCCTGCTGGTGACGGCCGGACTCTTCGGCCCCAAGATCCTTGGCGCGCTGAGGGCGGCCCAGAGCGTGCTCGCCGTATTGAACGTCGTGCGCGAGGCGCTGGATAACGTTGTTCCACCGCTGGCCGGACAGGCATTCGCGGAGGGCGGGTTGCCTGGTCTTAGGCAGACGCTCGGTCGCGCGATGCTGTTTGCAGCACTGACTGGTGCCTCGGCCGTGATCGGCCTTGGCCTGTTCGGCCCGTGGCTGTTGCATCGGCTCTACGGCGGCGAGATACTTGAGTTCGACTGGGTGATCGTCTGGTATTCGTTCGCCTTCCCGATGGCGCTCATGACTCAGGCTCTGGGCTGCGCCTTCCGGGCGCTGGAGCGCACGCGACCGATCTTCCTCGCAACGTTCGCTGGCGGCTGTTTCAACCTACTTGCGGTCTATCCGGCTGCGGTCTTCTTCGGCGTTGCGGGGCTGATCGCGGTCACGCTGCTGTCGGAGCTTACCGTCGTGATCGTCCTGACGATCCAGGTGGTACGGGTGCCGGGCATGATGTCTGGCGAGCCCCGTGAGCGCACTCGCTCTGCCGGCGGCAGGGCGGTTGCTGTGCCGCTGCCATGATGCCGATCCCGTCATCGCAGGTGCATCTCTGGTGCTGCCACATCGATCTCGGCAGCACCGAGGCGCAGGAACGGCACTGGGTCCTGTCCGATGACGAACGCGCCCGTGCCGACCGTTTCCATGATGCGAAGGCGCGGCTCGCATTCGCCGCGGCGCATAGCTGGCTGCGGCATGTTCTGGCCCTCTATACGCTCGCCTCGGCGTCGCAGCTGCGCTTCGTCGAGACGATGTTCGGCAAGCCGATCCTTGCGAACGGGCACAGGAGGCAACCCATAGCCTTCAATCTCAGCCATTCCGGCGAATTAGCCATCGTCGCGGTGTCGGCCGGAATGGCGGTAGGCGTCGATATAGAGCGCATTCGGCCGGTCTCTGCCGAAGTCGCGTCGGGGTGTCTGGCACCCGGCGAGATCACGGCGCTCGCAGCGCTCGCGCCCGCGCTCCGCAATGAAGGCTTCATCCGCTGCTGGACGCGCAAGGAAGCCTGTCTGAAGGCGATCGGTGTCGGCCTGAACGCGGCGCCGTCGAGCTTCGAAGTCTCGCTCGACCCGTTCGTGGCGCAACTTCTGGCAGTCCATTCCGATCCGAGCGAGGCCGATCGCTGGCAACTCGCCAACCTGCGGCCGGCGCCGGGTTATTGCGGTGCGCTGGCGGCGCGGCATCGCGGTTGGTCCGCGATCTGGATGGCGCGCCCAGTGCTGGCGAGCGGAACTCTGCGCTGAGGTCAACTAGGGCGCGTCGCTTCGATGATTCGTTCGGCCATGGTCCGCGAACCGGCTTGCGAGAACGCACCTTCATGGCCTTCTCCCTGAAGGGCGAAGCAAGGCGTTCCGGCAGGTAAACGGCCCGTCCAGCCGAGGGTCGGGTCGGGCGGCCAGCCGTCGGGGATCGCTTCGCTGCGGAAGAGCAGAACGCGGCCGTGATAGCTGGGCGGAGTATAGCGCTGGACCAATATTTCGAGCTCGTCCGTCGTGCGCCAGAAATCGGCTTCGTCGGTGGCTTCGTCGGCGGCTCTCCAGAAGAGCAATCGCTTTGCCCGCCGCATGGCGGCGGTCGATTGCAGCCAGAACGACATGCGGGTCACAAAGCTGCGTGCCCCCGCGTGCCAGAACCGCCGGGCGAAGCGCCTCGCGCGCCTCAGTCTGAAGAGCAGGCGCGCACCGTAGGGTTGCCGCAGGAAATAGCCCGGCGCCCAGCAGTCGATCAGCACGAGCAGATCGACTTCGCGCCCGCTCGCCGCAAGCTGCCTGGCCACTTCGCACGCGATCACGCCGGACCGGCAGAAGCCGGCGATCCGATATCGCCCCTCGGCTCTGGTTGCGAGGATCGCATCGCAATAGGCAGCCGCCAGCTGTTCGATCGCGGCCGGCGCCGCGCCGTCCACGAGCGGGTCGAGCAGTTGCAGGGCAACAAAGGGCTGATCGGGGCCGAGTTCCTGCGACAGCGGCCGATACAGGCGCAGATTATGGGCTGTGTGATTCAGCGCGAACAGGGTCGGCTGCGTGCCGCTCTGTTGCAGCCAGGTCCGGCGCAGCGCCGTGGCATCGACCACAGGCGACGGAGCCGGACCTGCAGGAAGCCACAGCGGGGATGCGATCGGCAGGGAGGTCGGAGCCGGACGGGGCAATCGCTCGGTCGGGCTGGCGAGCAAGGCTTCGGCAAGGCTCTCGTAGCGCGCCACCAGCTCACTCGCAGTCGCCTCGTCATAGAGATCGCGATGATATTCGCAGGTCAGGCGCCAGCCTTCCTCGCGCTCGACCAGAATGAAATTGAGGTCGTAGAGCGCTCCCGGCAGGGGTGAGGGAATTCCCGATAGCTGAAAGCTGTCATTGGCGAGCACACCGATGAAGGCGCGCTGCACGATGAAGTTGACCGAGACCGGCGCCCTGCTGGCGTCCCCGTGGGTCGGCAGCATCGGGGCGACCTTGTCGAATGACCATTGGTGGTGGTCGACCGCTTCCTCGAAGGTGTCGCGAGCGGCGCGGCAAAGGTCGAGAAAGCATTGTTCCTCCGTGAGCTGCGTACGCAGCACGAGCGTGTTGACGAACGGGCCGACGATCGCTTCGAGCTCGACCTCGTCGCGGGCTGCCATCTGCGTGCTCAGGACGATGTCGGAGGCACCGGTGCGCTGGTGCAGCAGCGCCAGGAGCACGGCATAGGCGGCGGAGAAGAACGTCGCGCCTTCGTTGCGTGCCAGCTCGGCGAGCTTCGCGGTCAAGGGGCGGGGCAGCAGCCTGGAGAGTGAGGCGCCGCTCGTGCTGCGCGTCGCAGGGCGCGAGTGATCGGGCGGCACCTCGACGACGAGGGCATTGGCAAGCTTACGCGCCCAATAGGCTTCCTCGTCTTCGAGGCCACCGCCGGCAATGTCCTCATGGCTTCCCTCAGCGAAGTCGGAATATTGCAGCGCGAGATCGGGGAGGGCGGGTTTACGGCCGCGGCCTAGCGCCTGATAGGCGGACACGAAATCCTTGGCGATGATGCCCATCGACCAGCCGTCGCTGACGATGTGGTGGGCCATGACCAGGATCACGGCGTCGGCGCGGCTCTTGCGGAGCAGCGTCGCCCGCAGCAGCGGGGCCTCGCTCAGGTCGAACCCCGTGCGCGCCTCGGCCTGTGCGATACGATCGGCTTCTGTGGTGCGATCGGCTTCCGGCAGGCCGGACAGGTCGATCTCGGCCAGCTTGAAGGGCACATGCTCCGCGATGGCCTGAACGGGGTGGCCATCGATGACCTGAATGGCCGTCCGGAGGCTTTCGTGCCGGTCCAGGATCGCCTGGAACGCATCCTGCGCCAGGCTGGCGTCCAGATGGCCGCGTATCCGCCATTTGACGACGATGTTGAGCGCGGGCGTGCCCGGGTCCCTGCTGTCGAGTTGCCAGTAGCGCTCCTGGGCCGGCGAGCACCGTGCCGTCATCACGATGCGGTCCGGTTCGCGAGTATGGGTTTCGGGATCACGCGAGAACTGGTTTGCCATGGTTGTTCAACCCCGCTCGCGCTGTGGGACGGCGCCTGGTTCGCCTGGCTGCGCGGCGTCGCGCGATTGCCGCCATGGCCGCTTCCAGAATGCCGAAGCGACGGCCGGTTCGGTGACGCCTTCGTCGGGAAGCGCTGCAGCGACGCTGGCGATCGTCCGGTTCCGGAAAAAGTCCCGGGCCGCGAGCTTCAGGCCCTCGCGCCGCGCCCGCCCGGTAATCTGGAAGATGCTGAGGGAATCGGCTCCGAGATCGAACAGATCCTCGTCGACGCCGATATCCTCACGTCGCAGCACATCGCACCAGATGCGGACCAGGATGTCCTCGACGTGGGTGCGGGGCATAACCTTGCCGGCCTGCGGCACCGCGATCTCCGCGTCGGGCGTGGGAAGAGCGGCGCGATCGAGCTTGCCGCTGGCGTTGAGAGGCAGCGCCGGCAGGCCGACCCAGGCCGTCGGCACCATGTAATCCGGCAACTCCTGCGCCAGCAGCGTCCGCAACTCGCTTGATGGCGGGCTTTCCGCGCCGGTGACGTGGTAGCAGACCAGACGGGCCTGGTTCGGGACGTCCTCGCGCAGGATCACGGCCGAGACGAGGCCGGTCTTGCGCGCGAGGACAGCCTCGACTTCCCCGGGCTCGATCCGGAAGCCACGCAGCTTCACCTGGTGGTCGAGGCGTCCCAGATGCTGGATGCGGCCATCGGCGAGGTATTTGGCGCGGTCGCCGGTGCGGTAGGCCCTGGCGCAGGTGCCGGGATCGACCGGGTTGGCGATGAAGTTCTTGGCCGTGAGCCTTGGGTTGTTGGCATAGCCGCGTGCCAGGCCCGCGCCCGCGATCAGCAATTCGCCGGGAATGCCGACTCCGACGGGCTGGTCATTGTCATCGACGATGTAGAACTGCGTGTTGGCGATCGGCAGGCCGATGGTGATGACGTCGTCATCGGGTAGGATGCGAGCGACTGAAGACCAGATGGTGGTCTCGGTCGGTCCATACATGTTCCACAGCTCGCCGCCGCCTTCGAGAAGCTTGCGGGCGAGTTCGAGCGGCAGGGCCTCACCGCCGCAGAGCATCCGGAAGCCCGGGCGCGAGCGGAAGCCGGCCTCCAGCAGGAGCCGCCACGTCATCGGCGTCGCCTGTAGAACGGTGGCGCCGCTCTGTTCCAGCCGTGCCAGAAGTTCCGTTCCGTCCTTCGCCTCCTCGGCGGTCGCGATGGCAACCCGGCCGCCCCGGATCAGCGGCAGCAGAAGCTCCAGCGCCGCGATATCGAACGTCACCGTGGTGACGGCGAGGATGGTGTCGGTGCTGGCGAAGCCCGGCTCGTCCGCCATCGCGAACAGCAGGTTCGACAAGCCGCCATGCGTGACCTCGACGCCTTTCGGCGCCCCGGTGGAACCCGAGGTATAGATGACATAGGCAAGGTGAGCGGCTGAAACCGGCGCCGTCCGGATGCCGGCGAGCTTGCAATCGGTCTGCTCCACATCGATCGGGATGACGCCTTCGTCGAGCTCGAGGACGGACGGATCTAGCGGGCCGGCGGTCAACAGCGCGACGGCTTCCGAGTCCCTCAGGATCGTCTGGATCCGCGCCCTGGGCATCATCGGGTCGAGCGGCACATAGGGGAAGCCGGCCTTCAGCGCGCCCAGCATTGCGGCAATGAGCGCCGGAGAACGCGTGATCAGGAGCCCGACACGGCTCTCGGGCGTGTCGATCCGGGCCATGAGTTCGGCCGCGATACGGTCCGCCCAGGCGTTGAGTTCGGCATAGGACAGGTGCTCATCGCCGAACGACACGGCAATGGCGTCGGGCTGTTGCTGGGCCTGCTGCTCAAAGGCCGCGATGGCGCCCGCCTCGATCTGGAAGGTGACCTGCGTGTCGTTCAGATCCGAGACCAGACGTTGGCGTTCTCCGCCTTCAATCAGCGGCAGCGCGGCGATGGTCATATCGGGATTGGCCGCGATGGCCGCCAGCAGCGTGCGGTAGTGCCCCAGCCAACGGTCGATGGTCGCAGCATCGAAGAGATCGGCACCGTAGAAGCAGTCGATCCGCAGCCCGTCGTCGGATTCCCCGATGTTGAAGTAGATGTCGAAGGTGGAGAACGATTTGGGGTTAGGCTCCGCGCTGGCGCTGACGCCGGGCCCGAAGTCGAGATTGCCTGCCAGACGCTCGAGATTGAACTGCACCTCGACGAGCGGCAGCCGGCCCGAGACGGGCGGGATGCGCAACCGCTTCAGAAGCGCACCGAGCGTGAAGCTTTGATGGTCGTAGGCGTCGAGAATGATGCGCCCGACCTTGTCGAGATGGGCCGAGAACGGCTCGGCCGGATCAATGGTGCCTCGGATCGGCAGGAAGTTGACGCAATGGCCGATCGGCGTGGGGCCCTCCAGCTGCGACTGCCCGGCGGCGGGTACGCCCACGACGAGGTCGCGCCCGCCCGAGAGCCGTAGCAGCAGGACCTGGAAAGCGGCGAAGAGCGTGGTGAACAGGGTTCTCCGGCGCCGCGCGCCGGCCGCCTTCACACTGCGATAGAGCTCGGCATCGATGAAGCTCGTGCGCGTGCCGCCGCGGAAGCTGCGCAGCGCTTGCCGCGGCCGGTCCGTCGGCAATTCCAGCGGGGCGGGAATGTCCGAGAACATCCCGGCCCAGTATGTTCCGGCCTCATTGACGCGCGAATCCTGGCGCATCAGCTTCGCATACTCGGCGAACGGCATCGGGGCCTTGAGGCTGCCGGCGCCGGAGCGATAGGCCGTGGCGATCTCGTCGAGCAGGACATTCGTCGACCAGCCATCGCAGACGATGTGATGCGCCGACAGGATCAGCACATGCCGATCATCGCCGAGCCGGATGATCTCGGCTTCCGCTACCGGGCCCTCCACGAGATCGTAGGGGCGGCTGGCATAGGCCTCGATCGTGGCGCGCAGGGCTCCCAGCGGATCGGGTTCGCCACGCAGATCGCTCATGGCGACCGGAAAGCTCCCCGATGGCGCGATCTGCATCGTCTCGCCATCCCCGGAGAACCTGGCATGCAGGATCGCGTGCCGGGCGGCGACCTGCCTGACCGCCTCCGCGAGGCGGGGTGCGTCGATCTCGCCTTCAAGCGTCAGGCTGATGGACTCGTTGAAAGCGGCGCTGGCCTCTGCACTCGTCTGAGCCGAAAGCCAGATTTCCGTCTGGGCCTCCGTCAGAGGAAGTTCGGTCTCGGAACGTGCTATGGAAATCTCCGCCGCGCGGCTTTCGACCGTGCTGCCAGGCAACATCCCGTCCCGGCGCATGAGCTGGAGGCTTTCGCGGAAAGCCTGGAGGATCGCGGCGATTTCGGCATCGCCGTGCTGCGTCGTCAGGAAGCAGGGATAGTGCTCCTGGATGAAGATGCCGCGGGCCCGCAGATGGTAATGCAGCAGGCTGCCCAGCCTGTGGTCGCGGCCCGGCTCGAAATAGAGAACGCTGCCATAGCTTTCGATCGGTACATCCCAACCGACCTCCACGAAGGCGCGCTTCAGCTCCTCGGCCAGATGTCG
Organism: Allobosea sp. OK403; assembly: GCF_900113835.1. Classification (GTDB taxonomy): domain Bacteria; phylum Pseudomonadota; class Alphaproteobacteria; order Rhizobiales; family Beijerinckiaceae; genus Allobosea. Next base: position 622,400 of record NZ_FOQV01000001.1, read on the forward strand.
CATGCGTTTGGTCAGCGCCTCCATGAGCGCCGGCCCCTTGTCCCTGACATGCTTCAGTACGGCGACGGTCGCGGCCAGGGCGAGCGGATGCCTGACGAAGGTTCCCGCGAAGAAAGTGACGCCGACCTCGGGCGCGCTGTTATCGCCGAAGCGCCAGGCGCCGCCGTCGAGCGCATCCATGAAGCGGGGCGTTCCCGCCAGCAGGCCGACGGGCAGGCCGCCGCCCACGACCTTTCCATAGGTGGCTAGATCGGGACGGATCCCGAGCAGCGCCTGTACGCCGGCCGGATGGACCCTGAATCCGGTCACGACCTCGTCGAAGACCAGCGCCGTGCCGGCCTGTTCGGTGATCTCGCGAAGCGTCTTGAGGAAGGCGGCTGGCAGGTATCCGGGCCGCCGGCTCTGCACGGGTTCGACGAGAACGGCAGCAAGCTCATGAGCGTGCTCGCGGAGCCAGGCGAGGCTTTCATCTGTGCCGTAGTCCAGCACGGTCATGCGACCGACGGCCTCTGCCGGGATACCCGGCGCGGCGGGCACGGAGCGGCGCTGCTCGCCCGCGCCGACACCCCGGACCAGAACCTCGTCGAACTGGCCATGATAGGCGCCGGCGAAAGCGACGATGCGATCGCGGCCGGTCACGGTGCGGGCAACGCGCATCGCAGCCATCACGGCTTCGGAGCCGGTATTGCAGAAGGCGACGCGGGCATGGCCGGTGAGCTCGCAAAACAGCCTGGACGCCTCGTGTGCGAGCGGCGATTGCGGCCCGATGGCAAAGCCTTCGGCAAGCTGGGCCTGAACGGCCTCGACGATGAAATCCGGGGCGTGGCCGAAGGCCGTCTGGCCGTAGCCGTTGACGAGGTCGATATAGGCGTTGCCATCGACATCCCAGATCCGTGCGCCTTTCGCCCGTGCGGCGACGATCGGATAGACCATCTCCTTCCAGTCCGCGGCGAAGCCCGAGACGGTGCGCGGGTCGGCGAGCATCGGGCGATGCTGGTCCGCGAGACGCTTGGAATTCTGGGTCTTGCCGACATAAAGCGCCGTCAGCCGGGCGATATGCGCGCGCTGCGCCTCCGTGAGCGCCTCATTGCCTGTCCGGATCAGGGCCCGGAACCGTGTGGCCGGGCCGGCTGCGGCCGCAGCGTTCGGCGCAGCGGGAGCATTCTCCGGTGGAAGCTGTACGGGGGGTGCCGTCTTCACGCTGGCAGGCGAGGTCGCCTGTCCGCTCAAGACCTGCAACTGACGCTCCATCAAACGCGACATCGCGTCGAGTTGCTCGCGCATCAGTACGTCAATAGCCGAGCCGTCTGGCCGGCCAACGTCGATGGCGGCAGCGAGGGAGGCCGCGGGCAAGGCAAGGCATGGGGCAGGGGATGGAGCGGCCTTCGCCGCCATCTGCACCGTGATGGCAGGCTGCGCGATTTCCTGCGGCTTAAGCTCGGCAATGTGGCGCGCCACCTCGTCGACATTTGGAAGATCGTCGAGAAGCTGCCGAAAGCGGATCTGCACGCCGAACGTCGTCTGCAGGCTTTGGGCAGCCTGTGTCAGCAGCAGCGAGTCGAAGCCGAGCTCAAGGAAGCTCGCGCCGGTCTCGGCTTCGCCGAAGGGCCGGCCCGACAGGTTCTCGAAGATGGCGGCGACGCGGGCGCCGAGACCCGAGCGGCCTGAGATGAGGTCGACATCAGCTTGGCGGTTCATGGCCGGTTCCTGATCAGGTTGACCTTGATGAAGAGTGTCGGGGGCGATGACGGGTATGGCCGGTATGCCGCCAGTGGAGGCTGCGGGAGCCTCGACCCAGTGGCGGCTGCGCTCGAAAGGATAGGTCGGCAGCGAGACGCGTCTGCGGCTGCCTTCGCCATGATAGGCAGTCCAGTCCGGCGCGATGCCGGCACACCAGAGGCGCCCGAGGGCGGCCGCGAGCATTTCTCCGGCGTCGCCCTGCATCGCAGGCAGGCACGAGATGACGGCTCGGCCGGCGCCAGCCCCTTGCAGTGCGAAGCTCGCCAGCGCAGCACCGGGACCGACCTCGAGCAGCACGGGAGACAGCTCGCGCACCAGGGTGGCGATACCATCGGAGAAGCGGACAGGCTCGCGGGCATGCCTGGCCCAATAGGATGGATCGGTCGCTTGTTCGGCGGTGATCCAATCGCCGCTCACACCCGAGACATAGGGCAATTCGGGCGGGTTGAGGCGGATGGCCGCGACCGCTTCGGTGAACGGCTCGATCAACGGGTCGATCATGCCGGAGTGGAAGGCATGCGAGGTCTGCAGCCGGCGATGCGTCACCGTGCGCCGCGTAAGCTCCGCTTCCAGCGCCTCGATCACCTCGAATGGGCCGGCGAGCACGCTCATGCCGGGAGCGTTGACCGCTGCCACCGAGACGCCGTGACGAGCCAGCGCCGCAATCTCGGCATCGGGCAGGCGCACGGCCAGCATCGCCCCGCCCGGCAGATCCTGCATCATGCGGCCGCGCGCCGCGACGAGCGACAGCGCATCCTCGAGCGAAAAGACGCCGGCGAGGCATGCCGCGGCGAACTCGCCGACGCTGTGGCCGATCATCGCGGCAGGACGCAGGCCCCAGCTCGTCAGGAGCTGCGCGAGAGCGTATTCGACCGTGAAGATCGCGGGCTGCGCGAGCACGGTCGCCGAGAGGCGCTCCGGATCGGCGCCGCCATTGCTCGGATAGAGCTGGCTGCGCAGATCGAGATCGAGGCGGGGCTTCAAGATCTCGCAGCAGAGATCGACGGTCCGGCGATAAACCGGCTCTCCGGCATAGAGCTCCCGCGCCATTTGGGGGTATTGCGACCCTTGTCCGGGAAACATGAAGACGAGGTCGCCCGAGCCGGTCACCGCCGCAGTGTGAGCGGTATTCTGCTTGCGCAGCGCTTCGGCGGCCGCACCATGGCTGCTGCCGGCCACGGCAATGCGGTGGGCGAAATGACGTCGTCCCGTCTGCAAGGTGAAGGCGATGTCGGCGAGATTCTGTTCGGGGTGCGCGTCGAGATGCTGCGCGAGCCGATCCCGTGCATGGCCGAGGGCGACTGCGCTCCGGGCCGAGACCGTCAGGATCTGGCTGTTGCGTGCCGGGGCCTCCGCTTCGGTCGCGGGCGCCTGCTCCAGCACGAGATGGACGTTGGTTCCACCGACGCCGAAGGCGCTGACACCCGCACGGCGCGGTCCTTCCTCGGCGGGCCAGCCCTGCAGGCGATCCGCGATGAAGAACGGGCTGTTCGGCAGATCGAGAGCGGGGTTCGGCTGCGTGACATGCAGGCTCGCCGGCAGCGTTCCGGTCGCGACCGCGAGCGTGGCCTTGATCAGGCCTGTGACACCGGCTGCCGCATCGAGATGGCCGATATTGGATTTGACGGAGCCCAGCGCGCAGAAGCCGCAATCCTCGGTCGTCAGGCGGAAGGCCGCGGTCAGCCCGGCGACCTCGATGGGATCCCCCATCGGTGTGCCGGTTCCGTGACACTCGACATAGCCGATGGAGCGCGCCTCGATATCGGCGGCGGCGTGAGCCATGATGATCGCCGCCGCCTGGCCGTCGACGCTGGGCGCCGTGAAGCCGACCTTGCCGGCGCCGTCATTGTTGAGGCCGACGCCGCGGATGACGGCGTAGATGTGATCGCGGTCGGCGACGGCATCCTCCAGCCGTTTCAACGCCACGAGGCCGGCGCCGCTGCCGAAGACGGTGCCATTGGCGCCGCTGTCGAAAGTGCGACAATGGCCGTCCGTCGAGACCATGCCGCCATCTTGGGCAAGATAGCCTCGTCGCTGCGGGAAGGTGATCGAGACGCCGCCTGCCAGGGCCATGTCGCAGCCGTGGTTAAGCAGACTCTGGACGGCTTGAGAGGTGGCCAGAAGCGAGGTCGAACAGGCCGATTGGACCGCGACGCAAGGGCCGGTGAGACCGAGCTTGTAGCCGATGCGCGTCGCGGTGAAATCCGAGGCGGAACCGACCAGCATCGAAAGGTTGCCGATCTGAAAGTTCGACGTGTAGTCGGCGATGGCGGCGCGGTCCTGGAACAGGTTGTGCAACAGATAGGTGCTGGATGTCGCGCCGGCGAAGACACCGATGCACTGGCCGGGCCTGGCGGGATCGTAGCCTGCATCCTCGAGTGCTTCCCACGCACATTCCAGCAACAGGCGCTGTTGCGGATCGGTGACGGCGGCCTCGCGCGGCAGCATGCCGAAGAAGGGTGCGTCGAAAAGCTCGACACCTTCGAGAAGGGATCGGGCTGGGACATAGTTCGGGAGCGCGCGCGTCGCCGCATCGAAACTGTCCTCGAGCGCGGCGGGATCGATCCGGGTGATGGATTCCACCCCGTCCAGAAGGTTCTGCCAGAACGCGCTGATATCGGCCGCGCCGGGAAAACGACCGGCCATGCCGATGATCGCGATGGCGCCGCCGGGGAGGGGGTCACTCATGGGAACCGCCAGCCGGCGCGGCACTGAGCGAGGATACCGTCAGCCCGCGTGAACGCATCCCGCGTTCGCGCGCCGCGGCAAGGGCGCCGAGCGTGCCGTGGCCCGCGGGCGTCAGATGGCTGGCCAGGGCGCGTAGGTTCGGGCGGCGGTAGAGATCGATCAGGCCGAGGCCCGTCATGTCATGGGCAAGGTCATGGGCAAGGCGCCGATAGAGTTCGGCCATCAGCAGCGAATTGCCGCCGAGATCGAAGAAATTATCGTCGATGCCGACAAGGTCGATCCGGAGGACATCGGCGACGACCTCCGCCAGCCGCCGTTCCAGCGCATTGCGCGGCGCGCAATAGGGCGCGGCGGTGTCCGGCCGCGACCGGCCCGGCTCGGGCAGCGCAGCCCGATCGAGCTTGCCGTTCACCGTCAGCGGGAGATGCGGCACGAAGACGAAGGCCGCCGGCACCATGTGATCGGGCAGGGTCGAGGCGAGATGGGCCTTCAGCGCGGCAGGCGAGGGGCGTTCGCCACCCTCCGTCACGAGGTAGCCGACGAGGCGATCATGCCCGCCGCCATCGGCACGCAACAGCACCGCAGCCTGCCTGACCGTGGGATGCGACAGCAGCGCCGTCTCGATCTCGCCGAGCTCGACGCGGAAGCCGCGAATCTTGATCTGCTGGTCGGCCCGGCCGAGATATTCGTATTCGCTCTCGTCGATCTGGCGGGCAAGGTCGCCCGAGCGGTAGAGCCTGGCGCCTGGCCGGTGCGGGTGCGGCACGAAGCGAGCGGAGGTGAGGTCGGGCCGGTTCAGATAGCCGCGCGCAAGTCCCGCCCCCGCGACGAAGATCTCGCCGATCTCGCCTGTGGGAACCGGCAGCAGGGTGTCGCCGTCGAGCAGCAGAATGTCGAGGTCTGCAAGCGCCCGGCCGATCGGGCAGGAGCGCCGCGTTGTGTCGGTTGGCGACAGGGGACGATAGGTGACGTGAACTGTGGTCTCGGTGATCCCGTACATGTTGACGAGACGGGCGTGCTCGCCGCGGCGGTCGTACCAGCCTGCCAGGCGCCTGGGGTCCAAAGCCTCGCCGCCGAAGATGACGAGCCTCAGCGCGAGCCGATCGCGCCCCGAGCGGTCGCGATCGGCCTGGTCGAGGGCGGCGAATGCAGACGGTGTCTGGTTGAGGACCGTGACGCCTTCGTCGGCGAGCAGGCGCAGGAAGGCGGCGGGGTCGCGCGTCGTGCCTTCCGGCACGATCACGAGGCGCCCGCCATAGAGGAGCGCTCCCCAGATCTCCCAGACGGAGAAATCGAACGATACGGAATGGAACAAGGTCCAGACATCGCCTGGCTGGAAGGCGAACCAGGTCTGCGTCGCAGTGAACAGCCGCGTGACGGCCGCGTGTTCGACGGCGACGCCTTTCGGGCGTCCGGTCGAGCCGGAGGTATAGATCACATAGGCGAGGTCGCCAGCCTCGGGCAGATGCCTGGGCAGCGGATGCCTCGCCGTATCGGCGCCTGCGTGACTGTGCGGATCGAGCCACCGCCGACCGGGGGGCAGCCAGCCGGCACAATCGGATGTCGCGACGATGATCGAGGCATCGGCGTCCTCGACCATGAAAGCGAGGCGCTCGCCGGGATAGGCGGGGTCGAGCGGCAGATAGGCGGCGCCGCTCTTCAGAATGGCGAGCATCGCCACGATCAGCTCGAGCGAGCGCGGAAGGCAGAGCCCGACGATGGCGCCAGGCTTCGCCCCCATCGCGACCAGCCGATCCGCCAGCTGGTCGGCGCGGTCGTCGAGCTCGGCATAGGAGAGGTTGGCCGAGCCAAGCGACAGCGCGACATGGCGCGGCTGCGCGGCTGCTCGGGCGCAGAACAGGGTGACGAGGGTCTCGGCTTCGACTGGGGCCGCAGCGCTTGCGGTCCTGTCGGATGGCGGCGTTTGCGCCGAGATGGCCGCTTCATTGAGAGCGGCTCCGGATGGAGCTTGCGACCGGCCGCAATCCTGTGTGCGACGGGGGGCGGTTCTGTCGAGGATCTGGGTCATGAAGGGCAGGCTATGCGCCAAGACCCGGCGACAAAATGGGAGCAGTTGGAGTAACACCATCTTCCCAGAAGTCAGCGCGTTCCGCGCAATTGGGCAGCGCCCGATGTTGCCCATCGGGCATGTCTGCGCAGAAGAGCGTTGCTCTGGAGTGGGCCGGCCTCTGCCGTTTCGCCAGGCCTTCAGCCGGAAACAAAGCCCTGAACAGGTCGCGACATGGCGTCGTGTCGAGGCCGGCGAGGCTCGGTGGAAGCGCGTGACAGGCCGCCTCGAAGCTCCTGCACATGCTGTTCTGGCCGCGATGATATCGATCGGCTCGAAAGCGGGTCTGGTCGAGCCGGCGTCGCCCATGAGCAGAAGAAGGCCGCGAGCGCGGCGGCGCTGGCGCCGTTTGCCGGGAACTGGGTTTCGATGCCATCCGCGCCGTGATTGCGCGCGTGAGCCGAAGCCATCCTGGAGGACGTCGCGCTCGGCCGCCCCCGGATTGCTTCGTCGCTTTGTTTCTTGCAATGACGGTGCGGTTCAGGCTGAAATCATCCGTCTCTTATCCAAGAGTGAGAGCACGATCGATGCGAAAAACCGGTACCCGCTTTTTCGCATCCTGCTCCAGGGCGAAGATCGTGGCCGGGCCACCTTGCCTCCGCCCGCACGGTGACGGCCCGGACGAACAAGCGCGTTGCGGGTTCGGCGAGAAGGATCGTCAAGGCGAGGAGGAACAGGACCACCGTTGCCCGCAGACGGGTGGGGGGCGGTGCGATGGAGCGCGTTTGCAGCACAGGCTGGATCGCCGGCCGGTCATGGGAGATGGAAACGGGCGCAACCCGTCGCAGCGCTTGTCTGGCAGGCGCGCCGAACGTCGCCGTCATCAGTTCAGCACCGCCTTCGTCGACCGCCAGCCAATGCTTTGCAAAGGCCGAATGCTGGACCGCAGGCAAACCCGTCTGGGAGCGCTCGCCGTCGCGGTCTTGCCGGGCAGGGTTCTCCGACGTTGCCAAAGGCGCCTCCATCTGTGTCGCGATGCGCTCCCAATCGCCCGCAGCGGAATCATCGCCGGCTGCAGTGCTGGCTTCGAGATCCGCTGCAGGATGATAGCTTCGGTTCAGCGTCTCATCGTCAGACCCAATGTTGGACGGCGTCGACACGAATGACGTCGTCTTCGCCGAGATAGCTTCCATTCTGGACGCTGATGAGTTCAAGCGGCTCGATACCGCGGTTCTCCAGCTGATGGATGGCCCCCAGCGGGATGAAGATGTGCTCGCTCCTGCCGAAGCGACCGATCGTCTCGTCGATGGTCACGGTGGCTGTGCCACGGACCACCACCCAGTGCTCGGATCGGAAGCGATGCTTCTGCAACGACAGGTGCCCTTGGGGCGAGACGATGAGCCGCTTGACCTGGAAACCCTCGCCGGAATCGACGATCTGGTAGGAGCCCCAGGCGTAATGAACGCTTGAGTGTGTCTCGGCCTGGCTGCAGCCCTTGCTGCGCAAGAGCTCGACGATCTGCTTGACCTCCGCTGCGCGGCTGCGGTCGGCGACAAGAACGGCATCCCGGCTCGCGACGATGATGAGATCCTCCACGCCGAGGACGGAGGTCATCGGCCCGTCCGTCGAGACCAGGCAATTATGCGCGTCGAACAGTTCGACATTGCCGCGGCGGGCATTCCCGCTGCCATCATGGTCGCTCAAGGCCCACAGGGCGTCCCAGTTCCCGACATCGGACCAGCCGCAGGAGGTGGCAATGACGGCGGCTCGTTCCGTGCGCTCCATGACGGCGAAATCGATCGAACGCTTCTCAGCCTTCACGAAATCGGCCAGGGCCAGGGCAAAAGCGCCATCCTCGTCTCGTCCGTTCGCGAGAGCGGCTTCGACCGCCTTCACCGTCGCCGGTTCGAAGGAGCGATATTCCTCGATCAGCGTTTGGGCGCCGAACAGGAAGTTGCCCGAGTTCCAGAGCCAGCCTTTGAGGAGATATTCCGCAGCACGGTGTCCGTCAGGCTTCTCGGCGAAGCGCTCGACGCGCCGGGCTTCGCCCTCGAGGACAACCCCAGGCTCGATCCAGCCATATTCCGTGCAGGCATGGCGCGCCGTAATCCCGAATGTGACGAGGCGTCTGGCGCGGGCGGCGGGAAGGCCGTTCGCAACGGCGTTCCGGAAGGCCGCCGGGTCGGTAACGACATGGTCGGATGCGACCACGAGGACAGGGGTGTCCGCGTGTTGGCTTGCGCTGTCTTGGCTCGCCGCGACCATGCAACCGGCAAGGATGGCAGGCCCGGAATCGCGCCGCTCGGGCTCGAGCACGATATCGGCCGAGGCGTTTATCTCCGCAAGCTGCTTCTCCGCCAGGACGCGATGAGTGTGGTTGGTCAGGATGATCGGCCGCTCGAACAGCTTGTGCCGCAACCGCAGGACGGTGTCCTGGAATGTCGAGCGCTCACCGAGGAGCATAGCGAACTGCTTCGGGAGAGAGTTCCGGGATGTGGGCCACAGCCTTGTCCCGGCGCCGCCGCACATGATGATCGGACGTATCTTCGAAGGCATCTGGGATCCTCTCGGCGGCGTAGCGGCGACGGGGCGTTACCGGCTGGCAAGGCCCGTGAGTGAGCGAATGCTTGTCTGAGTCTCTTCAGACTGTTTGCTGTCGATCGCCCCTCGCTTCGGCGTGATCTGGATGATGTCGCCCGGCTGCAGGGAGGTTTCGAAGCTCGCCTGGATCGTTGCCGGTGCGAGACCTGTTTGGCGCGTGATCCGGAGGTCCCAGTCGGTCGCGGCACCGGATCCCTCGCTGGCGGCCAGCCTGCGGCGCCGGCTCTCGGCGATTTCGCGCGCGGTCGGAATGCTGCGCTCGACCTCCAATATCTTCTGCCGTGTTTCCTGGAGCTCGAGGACGACGCGGCGCATATAGGTCGTGTCGAGTTCCCTTAGCCGAAGCGTCAGCTCGCCCAGCGCCGTTTCGTTCTTGGCGAGTTCGGCCTTGATGCGGGCGGCCTCGCTGCGCGTGCGGGCATATTCGCGCTCGCGCTCGACCTGAACGGTTCGCAGCCCATTCCCGGTCGCGGCGAGCTTGTTGTATTCGGCCGATTGCTCTTGTGTCAGATCGACCTGGCGCTTGGCCAAGTCGGCCTGCTCGGTCAAAGCGGTCCTTTCGGATGCGAGCCGTGCGACCTGCTGGCTCAGCAATTCGCGCTCGCCCTCGCGCGCACGGCGCTGGAAATCGAGGATTTCCTGCTCTCCAGCCATGATCTGGGCGCTGCCCGGCGTCCGCGCTGCCAGCAGCGCGAGCTGCTTCATGCCGTCACGCTCGGCCTCCAGCCGGAGCCGTCTCGCCATCAGCGTCTGGAGCGATGTGCCGAGCAGTTGCTCGCGCTCGTCGGCAAGCAAGAGCTCGGACCTGAGTACGGCGAGCGACTCGTCGCCGACGCGATAGCCGCCGGCCAACGCGATGGCTCCCAGAACACTGAGTCCGTGCCGGAAAGGATAGGTCCCCGGCGAGCGAACCTCACCCATGACGTAGACGGGCTTCAGTTCGGCGATCCGCAGGCTGACGACGGCATCGCGAAGATAGCCGTCCATGAGTGCACCGCGGATGCGCCCCTCCGCTTCGGGCGCGGTGAGCCCGCCGATCCGGATGCGCCCAGCCAGGGGCATGTTCACCGCGCCTGCTCCATCGAGCACGAAGTCGCCGGAGAGATCCGACTGGCCGAAGACGGAGATCGTGACCTTGTCGCCGATCGAGAGCGTTTCGTCCGCTTCGCGTTCCGCCGCCGACGCGCTTTGCCCCATGAGGAAGCTTGGCATCATGAAGAACAGGAAAGCGAGCAGCACCGGGAGGGAATACCGCAGGCTGCGTCGTCCCGAGCTGCCGAGATGCGCAGGTGTTCCGGATGTGGGACGAGGTCCCCGTTGATCAGTTGAGGCGTGCAAGGTCAGCTCCGACCGTCCTACCCAGGCAAATCCCAGGATGGGATGCCGGGCGGCGTCAGGATGTCAGGACTAGGCCTGCTTTCCGCGTTGCCATTCAGGCCAAGGCGCGTCGCCACGGGATTAACCCCAACGTGCTGTGCGGCTGTCGCAGCCGCGTCAGGACATCACGCTGGGGCGCGGGCTCCCACCAGAGGATGACCCTCCCAAAGCGTCCTTTGAGAACGGAATGCTTACGGCAAAGCTGCCGGCTCGTTCCCGTGTACGACCCGGCGGAGTTCCGACATGCAGAAGCGTATTCTCGTCACAGGCGGTGCTGGCTTTCTCGGTTGCCATCTTTGCGAACGCCTGGTCGCTCAAGGTCATCAGGTCCTGGCGGTCGACAACTACTATACGGGTCGCCGCGAAAATCTGAGCGCGCTTCTCGGACAGCCTCAGTTCGAGGTGATGAGGCACGACGTGACCTTCCCGCTCTATCTCGAGGTCGATGAGATCTACAATCTCGCCTGCCCCGCCTCGCCGGTGCACTATCAGCGCGATCCCGTGCAGACCACGAAGACAAGCGTGCTCGGGGCGATCAACATGCTCGGCATGGCCAAGCGGCTCGGCATTCCGATCCTGCAGGCCTCGACCAGCGAGATCTATGGCGATCCCGACGTCCATCCCCAGGTCGAGGACTATCGCGGATTGGTCAGCATCAGCGGACCGCGCGCCTGCTACGACGAGGGCAAACGCTGCGCCGAGACGCTGTTCTACGACTACAACAGGCGCCACGGCGTCGCGATCCGCGTAGCCCGCATCTTCAATACCTATGGCCCTCGCATGAATCTCGAAGACGGCCGCGTCGTCTCGAATTTCATCGTCCAAGCGCTGCGCAACGAACCGATAACGCTCTACGGAGACGGTCAGCAAACACGAGCCTTCTGCTTCGTCGACGACCTGGTCGAGGGGCTGATGCGCTTGATGAACGTCACGCAACCGCTGGACGGCGCGGTCAATCTCGGCAACCCGGTCGAGACCTCCATGGCAGAAATCGCGAAGCTGATCGTTTCGATGACGGGTTCGCGCTCGCAGATCGTCTTCAGGCCGCTGCCCCAGGATGATCCGCGCCAGCGCTGCCCCGACATCGGCAGGGCGCAGGAACTGCTGCACTGGAGCCCCAGGGTCCCGCTGCGCGAGGGCCTCGAGCGCACGATCGCCTATTTCGACGATGTGCTGTCGAGGATTCACGATCCTGTGCGGCGGGTCGAGGTCGCGAGGGCCAGCTGATGACATCGCAAACCCCGATTCCTCGCGCCCGGATCATGGGCGTGAATGTCAGCGCCATCACGATGGCGGATGCGCTGCGCGCGATCGAAGACTGGATCGGCCGGAAGGCTCACCACTTCGTCTGCATCACCGGCGTCCATGGGGTGATCGAAAGCCAGTCGGATCCGGCGCTCATGGCGATCCATGAACATGCCGGGCTGGTTACGCCAGACGGGATGCCGCTGGTCTGGATGGCCCGCAAGCTCGGCCATCGGCATACGCAGAGAGTCTACGGCCCGGATCTGATGCTGCAGCTCTCCGCATTGTCGGCGGAGAGGGGCTATCGCCAGTATTATTTCGGCGGCGCTCCCGGTCTTGCCGAGCGCCTGCGCGACCGTCTCACGGAGCGTTTTCCGGGGCTTGCCGTGGCAGGCACCTTCTCGCCGCCGTTTCGGCCCGCCCCGGCCGAGGAGGACGAGGAGATGGTGCGCATGATCAACGATGCCAGACCCGATATCGTCTGGGTCGGGCTCAGCACTCCGAAGCAGGAATACTGGATGGCCCAGCATCTCGGCCAGATCGATGCGCCGGTCATGATCGGTGTCGGGGCAGCTTTCGACTTCCTCGCCGGCACGAAGCGCCAGGCGCCGCTCTGGATGCAGCGAACCGGGCTCGAATGGCTGTTTCGGCTGTTGTCGGAGCCACGGCGACTCTGGCGCCGCTACGGCAAGATCGTGCCGCAGTTCATGGTTGGAGCCAGCTTGCAGCTTCTTAGGGCGAAGGCCGCGGCAGCGGCTACCCACAAAAGATAGATCGTCTCAAGAGAGGTATAATTCGGTTTGGCGACTGCTGGATAAAGTAAAAATCGATATCCCTGAAACTGAATACTCGGTGGAGTGGTCTAATGTCTCAAAAACCTGTTTTGGTCACGGGCGCTGGCGGCTTTATTGGCTTCCATCTGGTCAATTACCTGAAGAATCGAGGCTACAAGGTCCGGGCCGTCGACATCAAGGACCCGGAGTATCAGGTCAGCACGGCGGACGAGTTCAGGATTCTGGATCTCCGCGAGCTTGACGACTGCCGCGAGGCCGTTCACGGCGTGTCCGAGGTCTACAACCTTGCCGCGGATATGGGTGGCATCGGCTATATCTCCGGCGCGCACGCCTCGATCACCTACAACAACACGATGATCAGCGCTCAGATGCTCAAGGCCGCGCACGACGCCAAGGTCGAGCGCTTCCTGTTTTCGTCATCGGCCTGCGTCTACCCGCAGCATCTCCAGGATGTCCCCTCGGTGGTGCCGCTGAAGGAAGAAGATGCGTTCCCGGCCGATCCGGAACCCGGATACGGGCTGGAGAAACTCTATACCGAAAAGCTGTGCCAGTACTTCATGGAAGATTACGGCTTCCAGACCCGGCTGGTCCGCTTCCACAATGTCTACGGACCGCTCGGCACCTATGACGGCGGCAAGGAAAAGGCGCCCGCCGCCATCTGCCGCAAGGTCGCGCATGCGAACTCCGGCGACACGATCGAGGTCTGGGGAGACGGCAAGCAGACGCGCTCCTTCATGTACATCGACGATTGCGTCGAGGGAATCTATCGCATCATGCGGTCGGATTATTCCGGGCCGCTGAATCTCGGCACGGATGAGCTCGTCGACGTCAGCGGGCTCGTCGACATCATCGCCGAGATCGCCGGAAAGACGATCCTCAAGCGTTTCAACATCAATCGCCCGCAGGGCGTCCGCGGCCGCAACAGCGACAACACCCGCCTGCGCGAAGTGCTGGGATGGGAGCCGCTGATCCATCTCAGGCAGGGGCTGATTCCGACCTATGCCTGGATCGAGGGACAGGTGAAGGCCGGCGGGGCCGACCGTCAGGCTTTGATCGAGCCGATTCCGAGGGTTGCAGCCCAATAGAGCCGGATGACTTCAGATAGGTTCACACCGTGCTCCTGCCTGAAATCTGAATCCGTCTCTCATCGAAGAGTGAGAGCAGGATCGATGCGAAAAACCGGTTCCCAGTTTTCCGCATCCTGCTCCAGAGCGATTTCGAGCGAAGTGGGTACCGGTTCGCGTGAAAAAGTCGCGTTAAAACAATGATCTAGCGCAATTGTACGATCCAGATCGATTGGATGTTGCGCTAGCGCAGCTAGGTTCCGCCATCACGTGGCACGGGAGTTCGCTATGCCGGACGTTGTCACCACCGTTGTCCCATCCGCGATCGCCATCGCAAAGCCTGGCCACCAGCTCGGTGCGAACGTGGAGCCTGCAATGCGGCGGCAGCTCGTCGCCGCTGCGCTGCTGGCGGGAGATCTCGTCGCACTAACGATCGTCGCCGGCATCCTGCAGCTCGGCGCGACCATGGCGGCTGCCGATACCAGAATCGACATGGCGAGCCTGATGTTGGTCTGGGTTCCGGCGCTATGCGGGGCACAGGCCTGCTTTGGGCTGTATGGCTCGGAGCGCGCCGAACCTGTCGACAGGCTGCGCCGGCGCACGCTCGGCAATGTCACGGCGGCAGCGGGGGTGATGTTGTGGCTGATGATCGCAGCGCCGCCCTCCCATTTCTGGGGCTTCGTCGTCATCGGGGCGGCGCTGACCATTCTGCTCGGCTATTATGTCGAGGCGCTCGTCCGGAGCGTATTGCTACGCCACTCGCTGTGGACCGCCCCCACCATCCTTTACGGAACGATGTCGGCCTGCGCGGCTCTTGCACGCAATCTGGTTTTACGACCGGAGCTGGGGCTGAGGCCGGTCGCCATACTGAGCGATGATGACGGCTATGCCTTGTCCGACGCCGGACAGATGGCCGGTATTCCGGTCATCACTTCCGGACAGGCCAATGTCATCTCCTCGCGGATCGAGGTCGCTCTTTGCGCATCGGGCGATCTGCGCGGAGAAAAAGCGGACTGGCTTGCGCGCCTGCCTTTGCGCCAGATCTTCGTCGTTCACGACGCCTCGGCGCTTCAGGTCCTGAATCCGCGGCTAAGGGCGATGGGCGGGTTGCTGGGGCTCGAGCTGCGCAGCACCATTCACATGCCGCGCAATCTGCGCCTGAAGCGCATTGCGGATCTCGCGGTGGCGATACCGCTTGCTCTTCTGGCGCTGCCCGTGGTCGTCCTGTTCGCGCTTGCCGTAAAGGCGGTCGACGGCGGCTCCGCCTTCTATGCGCAGCCGCGGATCGGCCGAAACGGCCGCATCTTCAATGTCTACAAGCTTCGCAGCATGTATGCGGACGCCGAAGCGAGGCTGGCCGCGCATCTTAGCGCCGACAGCGCCGCACGGCAGGAATGGGAGCGATTCTTCAAGCTGTCGAACGACCCTCGGATCCTGCCCGGGATCGGGCATTTCATCCGCCGGTCCAGCGTCGACGAGCTGCCGCAGCTCTGGAACGTCCTGCGCGGCGATATGAGCATCGTCGGGCCGCGGCCGTTCCCTGCCTATCACAGCCAATGTTTCGACGCCGCGTTCCAGGTCTTGCGGACGAGCGTGCCGCCTGGCCTGACGGGCTTGTGGCAGGTGACCGACCGCAGCGATGGCGACCTCGCGGTCCAGAAGCAGCAAGATAGCTTCTACATCCATAACTGGTCGTTCTGGCTGGACTTCTACGTCCTGCTCCAAACCGTTCCGGCAGTGCTGCTGGCGCGAGGTGCGAAGTAACGCGCCGCAAGCGGTTTCGCGTTTGCGGGACGCCTGGGGCGCAGTCGACCGAGACCTTCACTCGGGTCAATCGAGATCAGCCGGGGCAAGCCATCATGGATTTCTTCAGCGAAATGCGAGGCCCTCGCCAGCCGGCGATGTTGTCCAGCCACTATGATGCCGTGAGCTTCAATGTTCTCGCCATGCTTTGGCAGCGACGCGCGCTGATCCTGTCGACGGCCTGCGGCAGCATGCTGCTTGCAGCTTTGGCCACGATGATCATGCCGCCACGCTATGCGGCCGATCTGGTGCTGCAGTTCGACTTCACGCGCGAGGACGCCCCGCATGGAGGCGGCAAATCGAGCAGCGTCGCGCTCGATGCCTCCACGCTCGTCGAAAGCGAGGCGCGGATCATCCGCTCGCTTGCGACGGCGCGCGCCGTCGCGTCGCGCATGGGGCTCGATAGCGAGCCCGAGAAGCCGGCTTCGTCCCTGTCCGGCCTTGTGGCGGGCGCAGCCGAGCTGATCTTTTCTTCGCCGGTTCGCAACCGCATCCGGGAGTTTCTGGGGCTTGGTGGCGCAGGCCCCATGACCGTGCCGGCGAGGCGCGACATCGTCGCGCAGAGATTGCTGTCGTCGCTGACGGTCAGCAACGATGCGAAAGCCTATCTGATCACCCTTAAATATCAGGACACCGACCCCGATCGCGCCGCGCGCATCGTCAATGCCTTTGGCCTTGAATATCTGCGGCGGAAAATGGAGGCCACTGCAAGCGCCTCGCAGCGCTCCAGCCAGTGGTTTGGACTGCAGGCGCAGGAGGCGCGCGCCAATCTCGTCAGGATCGACAAGGAGATCGAGGACTTCCGTGTCCGGACCGGCTTCGTCGAGCTCGGCCAGGACGGGGCAGACATGCAGCAGCAGCAGCTTCGCGACATGCTGGCCCAGCTCAATGCCGCCTCGGTCGCGCGCCTTGGGGAGGAGACGCGCCTGAACCGCGCGCAGGTATCGCTTGCTGCCGGCAATGTGCCGCAGGCGACGGATCTCGGCGGGTCTCCGGTCGTTCAGGCGCTTCTGGACGAGGAAGGAAAGGCGCGCAGGGCCCTGGACGAGATGGTCAGTTCGGCCGGTGATCGCCACCCTGCGGTCGCCCGGCTCAAGCTGACGCTCGCATCGGTGCAGGAGCGGCTCAAAAAGCAGCTGGCGCAGTCGGTCGCCAATATCGAAACCGATGTTCAGGCTGCCCGCGCCGCCGAGGCTGCGCTGACGCAGCGCGTCGCAGCGCTCCAGACGAAATCCATTGAGTCCAGAGGACTGGAAGGCCAGCTGAAAACCCTGCAGGCCGAGGCGACCGCCGCGCGCGATCGGCTGAAGCAGCTCTCGGACGCACAGCAGCAGTCCAGCGCCGTGAGCGAGTTGAGGCCTGTCGTGGCGCAAATCCTGGCGCCCGCTGAAGTTCCCTCGCTGCCGGCTTCCGCCAGCCCCGCGCTCGTGCTCGGCCTCGCTTTGATGGGCGGGCTTGCCGCCGGGGGATCGCTCTCCTATGCGTTGGAGAAGCGCGACCGCGGTTTCCGCAGCGAGAACGAGTTCGCGGCAGAGACCCGCGTCAACTGCGTCGGCCTTCTTCCCAATCTCGAGCACTATCCGGGCGGTTTGGAAAGTCTCGTCTTCGCCGAAGCGGTGCGATCGACGGTGGCCAGTTTGTTCCCTCCGACCAACCCGCCGAAGGTCGTGCTGATCACGTCTTCGGCGCCAGGCGAGGGCAAGTCCTTCGTCGCCTCGGCGATGGCCCGCGTGCTCGCGAAGATGGGGCAGCGGGTTCTGGTGGTGGATGGCTCGCCCCGGCGCTTGCTGCTCGGCGAAAACTTCCCGCACGAAGCCCTGCTCGACCAATGCCTCCCTCAGGCTGGCGATGTCAGCGCCGCGGGTGGGACACCCGTCGCGACAGTCCGGCGAGCGTCCGGCCTACGGGACGGCCAGAACGTCTACTCGAATCCGGCGTTCGAGGCGATGCTGCGCGAGGCGCGGGCGAGGTACGACATCATCCTGTTCGAGGTCGCGCCAGTCCTGCTTTCGGCCGACAGCGCATTGCTGCGCGAGCACGCCGACACGGTGCTGCATGTCGTCAAATGGAACGATACGCGCAAGACGACTGTCGCGACGACGCTCGATCATCTCGCCCGGCTGGGGTTGGATGTCGGGGGCATCGTGCTCAATTGCGTCGATCTCGAGGAGCAGGGGCGCTACAACGCTTCCGATCGCGGTCAGATCTACCGGGACTACAAATCCTTCTATCAGGCTTCGGCATGAGCAGGCGCTCGCCTCACCCCGCTCCGCCCTTGCCAGCCTTGCCGGCAGCCGCGGAGTTCAGCTGTCAGGGCTGTGGTTCGCCTGCGGTTTCGCTGCCGCGCGACCTGTCTGGCCAGGGGCTCGTGACCTGCGATCGCTGCGGGCGACCTGTCGCGACTCTCGCCGCCTTCCGGAACTACGTCGAACGCCTGGCGGCGGGCCCCCAGATCTGCGACCACCATCTGACGGTTTGCCATTCCAGCGCGGCAGAGCCTTCTCCATCCACAGGATGGGGGATAATTCTGTAAGATGCAGCGCGTTGATATAGTGTGCCAATTTTGAACAATTAGTACTGACGTACTAATTCTCTACGATATAAATTCGCCTTTCTGGGTAGAATAGCCTTGCCATCCCGGGGTATCTAGGAGGCGAGACCACGCCAATAGCGTTCTCGCCTTGAAAGGAACCCCTTTATGGCTAATTTCTACGTTTCCTCAACGGGAAATGACAACAATTCCGGACTTGATGCATCGTCAGCCTTCGCGACTTTGGAACGTGCTCAGGAGGCTATGCGGCAAAGCGCCGGCGCCGACACGACCTACCTCGCCGGAGGTACCTATCATCTCGACACTCCTCTTCACCTGACATCCGCCGATTCCGGCTCGTCCTTCGTGGGCATGGCCGGGCAAGACGCCGTGGTCAGCGGCGGCACGCCGGTGACCGGCTGGACGCAAGGCGCGAATGGCATCTGGTCGGCCCATGTCGACGATGCCCAGGTCCTGCAGCTCACGGTCAACGGCGTCCAGCAGGTCCAGAGCCGCTTTCCCAATGTCGATACCAGCGATCCCATCCGCGGCGGTTGGCTATGGGGGCAGGCACTGCCCAGCGGGTCCGATCCCAGCAAATCGCTTGCCTTCAACCCGTCGGATTTCCCCGCCGGTCATGCGCCGCAGATCGGCGAGACGGTCACGGTCTTTTCGGAGAACGGCTACGCCAACGACCACCTGACCATCGCGTCCATCAAGGGCAACGTGATGACCTTCACCACCGCGGCCAATTACGATCTGGGCCCGGCGAGTCGGTTCTACGTTTCGGAGAAGACGCCCGACAGCGTCGGCGAATGGTCGTTCGACAGCCAGACGCACACCGTGCTGTTCAAGGCTCCGGCAGGCTTCGACGGCCAGGGGGCCGTGGTCTCAAATGATCACAGCTTGTTCGTTGTCGATGGCGCCAAGGATGTGAGCATCAAGGGCCTGACCTTGACCGATACGGCTGCAGTTGCAGGCGACCCCGCCACTGCGGCGATCGAGGTGCACGACGCAACCGGATTGACGGTGCAATCGAACCACTTCGTCAATGTCGGCATTGGCGTGGTGCTGCATGGCGACAGCAGCGGAAACCTGATCTCGAACAATAACTTCGAGCATATCTGGTCTAGCGCAATCGCGTTGGCCCCTGGGACCAGCGGCAACCACATTTCGAATAACGCGATCGATCATTCGAACGAGGCCTTCGTTCAATTTGGCTCGATCGACATGCAGGAATCGGCACACAATCAGATCGATCACAACACGATCACCAATGTGCCGCGCTTCGGGATTTCGGAAGTCAATTACGACCCCGGCCAGGTCTCGGGCGGAAACGTCATCGAATACAACGATATCCGCCATTCCGGTCAGCAGACGCCCGATGTCGGCGCCATCTACCTGTTCTCGCAACAGGATCCCGGCGCGCTGGGGGATACGATCCGATACAACCACATCGTCGACACTGGCGGCCTGAACACGCATGCCGGAGGATTTGTGGCCGGCAACGACATGAGCTCCGGCATCTATCTCGACAACCTTGCCAGCAACGCGCAGATATACGGCAATTTCGTTCAGGGAACGGCCTTCAGCGGCATTCTCATCCATGGCGGATCGAACAACCAGATCCACGACAACACGCTGCTGGACAACGCGAAATACGGCATCGCAACCATCGGCGTCGATGGCTACACGATCTCCGGAAACGAGACCCATCAGAACTTCATTCAGGTCTCGGGGGACGGTAGCAACACGATCGACACCGATCAGACGGACCCGCACCTGATCCACGACAATGTCTATTACAACCCCAATGGCGCGGTGTTGACGGTGGCCGATGTCTCGCTCTCGGGCTTTCAGCATAGCGGCGGCGATGCCGGCAGTGTCGAGACGACGCAGGGCGGCTTCGTCGATGCCGCACATGGCGACTACAGCTTTACCGCTGGATCGGTCGCGCAATCGCACGGCATCGAATCGGCCGCGTTCGGGTCTGCCGGAGCCACGATTGCGGCTTCCGTGCCGGTCACAGACACGCCGGTGACTACTCCGGCCACCGGCGAAACGCCGCCGGTCACGGTCGATCCAACGACGCCGGCGGCAGTCGATCCGACGACGCCGGTCACGGCGGACCCGACGACGCATGTCGCAGAAACGCCTCCGGTCACGGCGGAGCCTGCACCGTCGACTGTCGAGCCGCCGACCACCAGCCCGACCGGCAGCCCGGACGTCATTTCTATCCCCGCGGTCGTAACGCCCCCGGCGGTCACCACGCCGGTTGTGCCCTCGGTCCCGGCGGCCCCGTCTGACCCGGGTAGCCATCATGTCTCAGGGGGCGACCACAGCGCTGGCGGCAACTGGCTCCATGATGTCGCCGCGCGCCTCCAGGACAACAGCGACCACCACCAGTCCTCGCACTGGCACTGGCACTAATAGGTCGCGGGCCGAGCCCATGTCGCCCCGGCTCCACGGTTGGAGCCGGGGCGACCTTTCCAGGTTGATCCTGGCCGGCGCTCATTCATCGCCTGTCGGGCAGGCATCCGCATGGTTCCGTTCGCCGGAGCTTCGCGATCACTCCCAGGAATCCAAAGTCAGGAATCCAAAGTCTATGCTCTCGCAAACGGTCCGCAGTCTGACGCCCGCATTCGCTTCGCTTTTCGGGCTGTCCTTCGTGCTCAACCTGTTCGTCTTCGTGTCCCCGATCTATACGATGCAGATCTATGATCGGGTGCTGACAAGCCGGAACGGCACGACGCTGGTCATGCTGTCGCTGATCGTGCTTGTCCTGTTTGCAGCTTATGCCGCACTCGAGCATTTCCGCAGCCGCGCGCTCGTTCAGCTTGGTTTATGCGTGGATCGGGCGCTGTCCGAGCCGGCTTTCGAGGCTGCTTTTCGCGGCGCATTGGAGGCGAAGGGCTCGCAGCAGGTCGTGCCCATTCGTGACGTGGAAACCTTGCGCGCCACGCTGTCGGGCAGCCTCGTGCCGGCTCTCATGGATGCGCCTTGGGTCCCGATCTATCTTGCGCTCTGCTTCGTCCTCCATCCGGCGATCGGCGTCGTCGCCACGGTTGGAGCGGTCGCAATCCTGGGCGTGGCCCTGCTGAACGAGCGCATGACCAAGAATTCCCTGGTTCGCGCATCGGATCTCGGCCACAAGGCGAGCGAACGCCTCGCCGCGTCCCTTAGGAATGCCGAAGTCATCAAGGCATTGGGGATGGGCCGGGCGATCCGCGGCGAGTGGCAGGCCCAGCACGAGCGAGCTCTCGAACATCATACGCTGGCGGCCAACCGGGGCGGAACGCTGCTGGCGGTCACCAAGCTGTTGCGGCTCGCGCTCCAATGCGCCGTGCTGGGCGTCGGAGCTTATCTCGCCATCCATCAGGACATCGCGGCAGGCGTGATCTTCGCCGCATCCCTGATCATGGGACGGGCCCTTGCCCCCATCGAGGGCGCCGTTGGTCAGTGGAAGAGTTTCGTGTCTGCCCGCAGTGCCTTCCGGCGGCTGGGGGCGGCCTTGAAGACGCCGTCCGACCGCCGAGGCATGACGCTGCCGCATCCGGCCGGGTCGCTGCGCGTCGAGGGGTTGAGCGTGCGCGCTCCAAACGGGCAGGCGTTGCTTCTGCACAATGTCTCGTTCGAGGTGGAGCCCGGCGAGATCGCGGCGGTCATCGGGCTGACCGGTTCCGGCAAATCCTCGCTCGCTCGGGCGCTGGTCGGCGTCTGGCAGCCCGCTCAAGGCGTCGTCCGCCTCGACGGCACCGACATCAGCCACTTTTCCGAAGAGCAACGCGGTCGCGTCCTTGGCTACCTCCCGCAGGATGTCGAGCTGTTCGCCGGAAGCGTGCGCGACAACGTCACCCGCTTCGATCCCTCCGCCACGGACGAGGCGGCCGTCGCTGCCGCTTCCGCCGGCTCGGCGCACGACCTTATCCAGAGCTTCCCGGACGGGTATTCGACGCAGATCGGTGACGACGGCGCGACCCTCTCCGGAGGGCAGCGGCAGCGGATCGGCCTGGCGCGAGCGCTTTATGGTCAGCCCGCGCTGGTCGTGCTCGACGAGCCTAACGCCAATCTGGATATGGATGGCGATGCTGCGCTCGGTCGCGCATTGTCGGGCCTGCGCGCCGCGGGCGCGATCGTCGTCGTGATCACGCACCGCCCGCAGCTCCTGTCGCAGGTCGACAAGATCATTCTCATGCAGAAGGGCCAAGCCGTCAGGGTCGGCTTGCGCGATGAAATCCTGCCGGTGCTGCTGCAGCCCGGCGCCGGGGCGCGCGTTCAGCCGCCACAGCGCGTTCAGCCGCGGGGCGGCGAGCCGGTTTCGGTGGCAAGGTGGGGTCGGCGATGAAATTCGCATTCAATTTTGCAGCCTGGTTCGACCTTGCGGCCTGGCGCCAGCGCCTTGAGCCAGCGCTTGCCGTCCTGACGCCTCGCTTTCCGCAGGCCGGGCTCCCTGTCGAGGGCGGCGGCGACTGGCGCGCGCCGGTCCGGAAGGGCTACATCGTCGTTGCCGTCGTGCTGGGTGTGGGCGGGCTCTGGTCGGTGACCGCTCGCCTCGACAGCGCCGTCGTCGCCCATGGCAGCGTTGTCGTGGAAAGCGACCGCAAGGCGGTTCAACATCTAGAAGGGGGGTTGGTCGAGGCCATCGTCGCACGCGACGGCTCGGAGGTTCGATCCGGCGAGATCCTGCTCAGGCTCGATACGACGCATGCGGCCGCGCAACGCAGCGTGGCGCAGTTGGGTGTGCTGCAGGCATTGGGCGAGGAGGCGCGGTATGCGGCCCAGATCGACCGGCTCGATCACATCGTCTTTCCAAAAGAGCTGACCGATGCTGCGGAGACCGGAGAGGTGCGCCGTATCATTCTCGACCAGGAACGGCTCTTCAAGGAGCGGGCTTCGGCCCAGAAGCTCGAAGTCTCCATTCTGGGCGAACGGCTGTCGCAGTCCCAAAAACAGCGCGACTCGACCGAGGCACAGCGCGATTCCGCCGTCACCCAGGCGGCCAGCATCAAGGACGAGCTCGCCAAGCTGCAGCCTCTGGCCGATCAGGGCTACATCGCGGCAACGCGCATCAACCCGTTGCGCCGGTCGTTGACGGAGTTTCAGGGTCGGATCGGGTCGCTGGAGGCCGATTTGATGCGCCTCTCCGTCGCCAACGACGAAATCCGGCTGCAGACGAGCCAAATCGGTTTCCGCGCTGCCGAGGAGGCCTCGACGAAGGTCGCGGAATGCCGGGTGAAGCTCGCCGATGCGCGCGAAAAGCTGCGGATGGCCGAGGATGTGCTGGCGCGTGCGGAGGTTCGCGCGCCGCGCGCCGGGCGGGTCGTCGCCTCGAAGGTCCATACGGTGGGAGCGGTGGTCAAGCCGGGCGAGACCATGATGGAAATCGTGCCGCAGGACGATGAGCTCGTCGTCACCGCCAAGATTTCGCCCCTGGACGTGAACAACCTTCGCCCGGGCATGGCTGCGGAGGTGCGCCTGCCCTCGTTCAAGGGCCGCGCGACGCCCTTCACGGTTGGCGAGGTCAAATCCGTCGCAGCCGATACGCAGCGCGACGAGGTCTCGCAGCAGATGGCCTATGAGCTGCGCGTCAGCATTTCGGCATCGGGCTTCCCTCCGAAGATCCGCGCCAAGCTCAAGCCGGGCATGCCGGCCGATGTCTTCGTCCCGACCGGTGAACGAACGGCCCTGGCCTATCTGATGCAGCCATTGCGGGATTCCATGCGTTCGGCCTTCAGGGAGGAATGAGTCCGAGCCGCGGGGCCGAGTGCGCTCATGGGGCAGCAGGACCGGTTTGTTCGGCGCGGCCCGGGCCATATACGGCTGACTGCGCGCGCGGCATGCACGACGCAAACAGGGTAGCGCGAGCCAAAACAGGGTACGACCGAATCGGGGCTATTGCCGGAAATGCGCCGTGCTAGATCAGCGTCTCCGAGGAGCTGATCGGCATGCATCCGAAGATCATTCCTGTTGTGATGTGCGAAGGGGCCGGCATTGGTCTGTGGCCTGTCTCTCGCGACTCGATGCCCAAGCAGTTCATCCCGCTCTTTGGCCGGGATTCCGCTTTTCAACGCACGGCAAAACTCCTGTCCGACGCGACAGTCTTTGACAGGCTCATTGTCATTGCCAGCGCGGAACACCGTTTCACCGTCGCCGATCAGCTGCAGGTAATCGGCGTGAAGGCCGAGATTGTGGTCGAGCCCGTCTGTCGCGGCTCGGCTGCCGCTGTGGCGATTGCGGTCGAGCTCGGCCTTGCGCGCGATGGCGCTGCGCTCGTCGGGGTCTTCGCCGCCGACCATGTCGTGCAGGACGGCAGGCTTTTCGTCGAGACCTGCGCCAGGGCGGCCGTCGTTGCGGCGCAAGATGGTATCGTGACGATCGGGATACCCCCGGCCTATCCTGCAACGCGCTACGGCTATATCCGCCCCGGCTCGGAGATCACGGACGGCGCGCATCGGGTCGAGGCCTTCGTCGAGGCCTCCGATGCCGTGCAGGCGGCGCGCTATCTCACGGACGGCTATCTCTGGAATTCGGGCAACCTCATTTTCAATGCGGCGACGATGCGCGCCGAACTCGAGACTTTCGAAGCCGATGTCATGGCGTCCGCCGGCGAGGCCGTTGCGAAGGGCGGTCGCGACCTCGGATTCCTGACGCTCGAGCCTCTCGCTTTCGCCGAGGTGCCGAAGGTTTCGATCACCGCCATCATGGAGCGAACGCAGAAGGCATCCGTGATCGCCGGGCAGTTCGGCTGGTCGGATGTCGGGTGCTGGTCCGCGGTCTGGGAGCTTTCCGAGAAGGGGGCGAACGGCAATGTCGTCGAAGGGCGCGGCTATGTGTTCGATGGTGCCAACAACCTGCTGCGCTCCGAGGACGCTCTTCTGGCTGTCGTGGGCGTCGATGACATCGCCGTCATCGCGACGCGCGATTCCATCTTGGTGGTGCCGAAGGCGATGGCCGGAAAAGTGACCGACGTCGTTGCTCTGCTCACGGCAAATGGCGAGCCGGAAGCCGGCAGCCATCGCGAAATCCACCGGCCCTGGGGCAAATACCTTTCGATCGATCTCGATACGCGTCACCAGGTCAAGCGCATCACAGTCAAGCCTGGCGGAGTCCTGTCCCTCCAGAAGCACTACCACCGAGCCGAGCACTGGGTCGTGGTGCGCGGGACGGCCGAAGTCACGCGCGATGACGAAACCATCATCGTGCACGAAAACGAGTCGATCTACCTGCCGATCGGCTGCGTCCACCGCATGGCGAATCCCGGCAAGATCCCGCTCGATATCATCGAAGTCCAGGTCGGTTCCTATCTTGGCGAAGACGACATCATCCGCATCGAGGATATTTACAAGCGATGCTAAGGTGAGGGGCCTGGGGCTGAGGCTGAGCCCTGGGACTTCTGTCCTGTGCGGGCTCTTGCCTTCTGCGAGGTGACCGGCAAGCTAAATGCGGTCCACCTGAAACTACTCTTCGCCACGTCGCTGCAAGGCAAGCCGGTGGAGTTTGCGCGCCGCTGGCCTGTCGGTTTCGCACCGATCGATCATCACCGCGAGCGCGGCCAGCACGATGTCCTTTTTCGAGGCCTCGGGATGCTCGACGCGAACTGCGTTGAACAGGTCCTTCGCATCCGAATAATGATGGGTGAGCCGAAGCAGCGTCGCATTCAAGCTTTTGCGCTTGGACGGCATGTCGGAGCCCTTCATGCTACTAGCCCGGCGCGCAGCGGTTGAGGAAGACCGTGCTGCCGCCGCGCGACAACTCAGTCGAACGGTCGCTTTGGGAGCTAGCCTTCGATGTTGTCGATCGTCAAGGCAGTCCCAATCTGCTCGATCGACGTCGTCACAAAGTGAGGGCGATAGAGCATTGCGCGAAAAAGTGGGTACCGGTTTTTCGCTAGAGCAATGCTCTAAACTGTTAGAATCGATCACGTTCTTTCGCATTCGGACGGTTCCGTCCGAATGCGACGTGATCTGGTCGCCGGACTGTCATGGAACTCGCCGACATCTTCGGGGATCCAGCCAGCGGAGCAGACATGGACTATTTCAGGCGCTTCACCTTTTTGTTTGCGACGCCGAGTTTCGACGCAGAGGATCTCGAAGGCATAAGGTTCAACCAGATCGTCGATGAGATCGAGCGATCCGGCTTCGAGGTCGTGAAGGCTCGCAA
Organism: Allobosea sp. OK403; assembly: GCF_900113835.1. Classification (GTDB taxonomy): domain Bacteria; phylum Pseudomonadota; class Alphaproteobacteria; order Rhizobiales; family Beijerinckiaceae; genus Allobosea. The sequence continues at coordinate 648,410 of NZ_FOQV01000001.1, forward strand.
GCTCGAAGACGCCGAGATCGCTGTGCAGACCGATGCCGCCATCGGCTGCATGGTCGTCGACTGGGGCAAGAAGGGCCTTGAGGGCAAGACGGCGGCCCTGATCAATCTGATGCGCCGCCGCGGGCTCGACTTCCCCATCATCCTGCTGATCCGCCGCAAGCGCTTCGAGGATTTGCCCGTCGAGGTGCTCGACTTCATCGACGGCTATATCTTCCTGTCCGAGGAGACGCCGCCCTTCATCGCAAAAAGCCTGATCAGCCGCTTGAAGCAATATGCCGAGACGCTGAAGACGCCCTTCTTCGGTGCGCTCGTCGACTATGCCGAGGAGGGCAATCATCTCTGGACCTGCCCTGGGCACAATGGCGGCGTGTTCTACAGCCGCAGCCCCATCGGCCGGGTCTTCATGGAGCATCTCGGCGAGGCCGTCTTCCGCGACGACCTCGACAATTCCGTGCTCGATCTCGGCGATCTCCTGACCCATGAGGGGCCGGCTCTGAAGGCGCAGAAGGAGGCGGCCCAGATTTTCGGGGCGGAGAAGACCTATTTCGTCCTCAACGGCACCTCGACCTCCAACAAGGTGGCGCTGGCGGCGCTCGTGACCGATGGCGATCTTGTCCTGTTCGACCGCAACAACCACAAGGCGGCCCATCATGGCGCCCTGATGATCGGTGGCGGCGTTCCGGTCTATCTGCCGACGATCCGCAACGCCTGGGGGCTGATCGGCCCGATGCGCTGGGACGCCTTCGACGAGGAGGCGCTGCGCGAGCGCATCCGGACGCATCCGCTGGTCAAGGACCCTGACGCCTGGCAAAAACCGCGCCCGTTCCGCGTCGCCGTGGTCGAGCAATGCACCTATGACGGCACGATCCACAGCGCCCAGATGATCCTGAAGCGCATCGGCCATCTCTGCGACTACATCCTGTTTGATGAGGCCTGGGCCGGCTTCATGAAGTTCCACCCGCTCTATGCCGGGCGCTTCGCCATGGGGCTTGCCGATCTGGGGCCGGACTCACCCGGCATCATCGCGACGCAGTCGACGCATAAGCAGCTGGCGAGCTTCTCCCAGGCCTCGCAGATCCACATGAAGGACCGGCATATCCGCGGCCAGAAGCGCCGCGTCGAGCATCGGCGCTTCAATGAGAGCTTCATGCAATATGCCTCGACCTCGCCTTTCTATCCGCTCTTCGCCTCGCTCGACGTCGGCGCGCAGATGATGAAGGGGCGCTCCGGCGAAGTGCTCTGGGATGACACGATCCGGCTCGGCATCGAGCTGCGCAAGAAGATCCGCGCCGTGCGGCGCGAATTCGAGGAGAAGGAAATCCTGCCGGAGCGGCGCTGGTTCTTCGAGCCCTTTGTGCCCGACCGTGTGACGATCCCCGACGCGTCGCGCGAGGGGGCGGTCCATGACGTCGCCTGGGAGACGGTCGGCACCGACCAGCTTGCCAGCGACCCCTCCTATTGGCAGCTCGCTCCGGGCGCCGCCTGGCATGGCTTCTCCGGCCTGGAGCCGGGCTTCGCCATGACCGACCCCAACAAGCTGACGCTGCTGACGCCGGGCTTCGACCGCGCCACGGGCGGCTATGCCGAACATGGCATACCGGCGCCGGTCGTCGCCCAGTTCCTGCGCGAGAACCGGATCGTCGCCGAGAAGAACGACCTTAACTCGCTGCTCTTCCTGCTGACGCCGGGCGTCGAAGCCAGCAAGGCCGGCACGTTGATCAGCGGGCTCGTCGCCTTCAAGAAGCTGCACGACGACAATGCCTTGCTGGAAGATGCGATCCCGGAATTCTACCGGCGCCGGCCTGCACGCTATGACGGTGTCCGGCTTCGCGATCTCTGCGGCCAGATGCACCGCTTCTTCCGCGAGGCTGATGTCAGCGCGTTGCAGGCTAGGCAGTTCTCAGCCGAACATCTGCCAGAGATCGCCATGTCGCCCCATGACGCTGCGCGCTGCCTCGTGCGCAACGATGTCGACTACCTGCCTATCGACGCCATCGCCGGGCGCATCGCCACGACGCCCTTCGTGGTCTATCCGCCCGGGATCGCGACGATCGTCCCCGGCGAGCGCCTGACCGAGCGAGCCCAGCCCATGATCGACTATCTCAAGATGTTCGAGGCGAGCTTCAACGCCTTCCCTGGCTTCGACGTCGAGATCCAGGGCGTCTATCGCGAGGTCAATGCAGCCGGACGGGTGCGGCTCCACACCTATGTCGTCGGCGAACAGGCTTAAGTCTAAAGGTAGCGACGCGCCATGGAGAGCCAAGTCCCGATCACCATCCGCCCGTCGCGTGATAGCGATGTCGAGCCCATGCTGGCGATCTATCGCCGCCATATCCGGCGCGGCATCGAGGCCGGCGTCGAGGACACCGGCACGCCCCAGCCCGACGACCTGCGCGACCGGCGCAAGAATCTGCGCAGCCGTCGGCTGCCGCATCTGGTGGCGACGCTCGGTGGCGAGGTCGTCGGCTATGCCTATGTCGTGCTGTTCCGCAAGCGCCCAGCCTATCGCTACACGGTCAAGCACTCGATCTATGTTCACCACGACCATCTCGGGCGGGGGATCGGGCGATCGCTGCTTCAGGCGCTGATCGATTCCTGTGCGGCTGCCGGGTTTCGTCAGATGATCGGCTATATCGATGCCGAGAACGCCGCTTCGCTGGCGCTTCACGAGCGGTTCGGCTTCGCCAGGGTCGGCCTCCTGCCTGGCGTCGCCTATCGCTACGGCAAATGGTCCGACAGCGTGATGGTGCAGAGATCGCTTGGCGCCGGGGCTACGGCGCCGGTTGCGACAAATGGGCTTCCTCCGGCCTCCTGAACACTTGGATTGGTGCTCACGCGGCCGGAGGAGGGGCGCTTCAGCCGAGCAGCCTCAGTACAGCTCCGGGACGTAGAGTTCGGGCGGCACGGGGTGCCGGGAATAATCCGAATTGCGCACGCGCTCGGGCAGGATGATGTCCGATTTCGGCACGCTCTCATACGGGATCTGGCCGAGCAGATGGGTGATGCAGTTAAGCCGCGCCCGCTTTTTGTCGACTGCCTGAACGACCCACCACGGGGCCGTCTCCGTATGGGTGCGGGCGAGCATGTCCTCCTTTGCGCGTGTGTAGTCCTCCCAGTGGACGCGGCTCTCCATATCCATGGGCGAGAGCTTCCATTGCTTCAGGGGATCCTCGATCCGCATGCGGAAGCGGAATTCCTGCTCTTCATCGGTGATCGAGAACCAGTATTTGATCAGGATGATGCCGGAACGCACGAGCATATGCTCGAAATCCGGAACCGAGCGGAAGAACTCGTCGAGTTCAGCGGGCGTGCAGAAGCCCATGACGCGCTCGACGCCGGCGCGGTTGTACCAGCTGCGGTCAAACAGCACCATTTCGCCGGCCGTGGGCAGGTGCTGCACATAGCGTTGAAAGTACCATTGATGGCGTTCGCGCTCGCTGGGCGCCGGCAGGGCGACGACGCGGCAGATCCGCGGATTGAGCCGCTGCGTGACGCGCTTGATCACGCCGCCCTTGCCAGCCGAGTCACGTCCCTCGAAAAGAACGACGACCTTGAGCTTCTTGTACTGGATCCAGTCCTGAAGCCGCACGAGCTCATGCTGTAACCGGAACAGTTCCCTGAAATAAACCTTGCGGTCCAGCGTTGCGCCCGTCGGAGCCATACCTTCGGAGACGAGTTCGTCGAGCCGGTCCTCCTCGAGCTGCATCTCGAGTTCTTCGTCGAAGCTGTCTGCGATTTCGGCTTTAATGCGCTCCAGATCGTTCGTCATGAATGCGGACCTTTAAATCGGCTTTTAGAAGATGATCGGCGATTTCGGAGATGGGTGGGCACGCTGTGGCGCCGCGATCGTAAAGACCGCGACGAGACGCAGGCTCGGAAGCTGAATCTCGCGCTGCGGACTGACGTCCTCCAATCTCCCATGGCGGCAATCTCGTCGGCGCAAATGACGTGACGATGAAGGTGACGGGCATGCGCGTCTCGCGGGGAGGCGGCACGGCTTTGATGCCCGGGTGGCAGGGCGATCGATCCTGCCCAATGGCCTGTGCGGTATGACAGAGCCGCAGCTGCGCCGACACGCCGGATTCGATCAGAACGGCTCGATCCGAGAGGCCAGGGCGCGAGCGGTTAGCCGATGTCCATCGATCGATCGGGGCTTCGGCGCTATCGGCCCCGCATGGCGGACAGACATCTATTGCGCGAGCGCCGCGCGTTGCTTGAGGAGGGCGTCGAGTATGTCCTGCTGCTCGTTGATGCGGTCCGCGTTGCGGTCTTCGTCGGCAGCGCCTGAAAAGGCAGACGCTTGTTCCATCAGTTCTGCGAGGTTGGCGCGGGCGATGGCGATGCGCTCATCGAGTTCGGCGAGGGTGGCGGCGTCAGGCATGGGCTCGTCCTTTCGGGTTTGATCACATTGTCTGCGGAGCGATCTTGATTGGGCTCCTCAAGCAGCGTTCGGCTTCCAGTCGACGACCTCGACCGCGAGACTTGCCGCCGCCTCGATGACCGGTCGCGCCGGCATCGTGACATAGGACGCGGTGAAATTCATCGGCGTGGGAACCCAATCGCAGTTGAGGGCGACGAGTTCGCCGGATTCAAGGAAGCGCTCCACCAGCGGCGACGGCAAGGTCGCGATGCCCAGACCGTCCAACGTCATGTTCAGACAGGCCGCCAGATTGCTGGATGAGACCGGGCGGCTGAGCCGGCTGCTGTTGCGCTTGAAATAGTCGACGACCTCGGCATAGGGCCGCGTATTCTTCGCATGTGTGAGAATGGGAAACCGGGCGAGGTCATCGGCCCCGGCAGGGTCGGGCAGGGCTGCCGCGAAGCGGGGTGCGGCCACCCATGGCAGCGCAACCGTTCCCAGCGGCAGATTGGCGACCGAGAGGTCAGAGACCGGTCCGTTAAGGAAGGCTATGTCGAGCGAGCCGTCGATGAGATTGCGCTGGAGGTTGAAGGTGAGGTCAACGCTCAATTCGACGACGACGTTGGGGAAGCGGACGGCCATCTCGCGCAGGAAGCGATGGAGCCAGGTCTGGGCGACGGTTTCCGCGACCCCGAGCCGCATGACGGATTGCCGGCTTGTCGTGTCGCCCGCCTGGAGCAGCGCCTCGGTCGCCTCGAGCGCCTTTGCTGCCAAGGGAAGCAAGGCCTGGCCCTGATCGGTGAGCACGACAGAGCCCGCGTCGCGTTCGAACAGGCGTTGGTTGAGGACCCTTTCAAGCGCCGAAATGCGCGCCGAAATATTCGGCTGGGTCGTATTCATCTGCTCGGCGACACGGCGGAAATTCCGAAGCGAGGCCAGCCGGACGAAGGTCTCGATCTGTTTGAGCGTGATCTGCATGGCCCCACCCGGCCTGCGTCGCCTCTGTCAGGCGTCGCAGGATAGATATTTTCTATCATCTCAAGATAATCAAATAATTAGACGTGATTGTCGATCGCAGCCATCTTTTCACCGGTCAGGATGGGCCGGCAGCATCGCCGGGCTCTCCGAGATGCATTGAAAGGTGGCTTTCCGTGAGCGGTGTTGCATCGTCCCAAAGTACATCGTCCCGAGATACATCGTCTCATGGCAATCTCGGCGCCGATATCGGCGGCACCTTCACCGACGTCGTGCTGGAGATCGGTGGCGAGACCTTTTCGGCCAAGGTGCTGACGACCTATGACGCGCCCGAGCGCGCCATCATCGAGGGCATGCACCGCGTCTGCGCGAAGGCAGGCGTGCCCCCCGCCGCGATCGGCCGGATCATCCACGGCACGACGCTCGCGACCAACGCGCTGATCGAACGTCGCGGCGCGAAGACGGCTCTGATCACGACGGAAGGCTTCCGCGATGTGATCGAGATGCGCACGGAGAGCCGGTTCGAGCAATACGACCTCAACCTGACGCTGCCCCAGCCCCTGCTGCCGCGTAACCGGCGCTATACGCTGCGCGAGCGCATTGGCGCCAATGGCGCGACGCTCATCCCGCTGTTGCGTGAAGATGTCGTGCGCCTCGCCGAGGAGATCGCGCAAGCGGGCTATGAGAGCGTCGCCGTCGGCCTGATCCATTCCTATCTCGACCCGGCGCATGAACGGCTGGTCCGCGAGGTTCTGCTGGAGCGCATTCCGGGGCTTGCAGTCTCGATCTCCTCCGAGGTTTCGCCCCAGATGCGCGAATATGAGCGCTTCAACACTGTGGTGGCGAACGCCTACGTCAAGCCGATGATGAAGCGCTATCTCGCCAGCCTCGCAGCGAAGCTGGCCGATGAGGGCGCCGACTGCCCGATCTTTCTGATGCATTCGGGCGGCGGGATCATGTCGCTGGAAGGGGCGGCGGAATTCCCGGTCCGCCTCGTCGAATCCGGACCTGCGGGCGGGGCGATCTATGCAGCCGATGTCGCGGCGCGCTTCGGCCTCGACCGTGTCTTGTCCTTCGACATGGGCGGGACCACGGCCAAGATCTGCCTGATCAAGAACCAGACGCCGAAAACCAGCCGGGTTTTCGAGGTGGCGCGGAGCTACCGCTTCAAGAAGGGCTCCGGCATGCCGATCTCTATTCCCGTGATCGACATGGTCGAGATCGGTGCCGGCGGCGGCTCGCTCGCCCAGGTCGACTCGATGCGCCAGATCCGGGTCGGCCCGGAGAGCGCCGGTTCGGAGCCGGGGCCCGCCTGCTATGGCCGTGGCGGAACAAGGCCCGCGGTGACCGATGCCGATGTGATGCTCGGCAAGATCGACCCCGCCAGCTTCGCTGGCGGCAGCATGGTGCTGGACATCGCCGCATCGCGCCGGGCCGTGCTGGCAAATGTTGCCGACACGCTGGGGATGACGGACGAGACCGCAGCCTTCGGCATCGTCGAGGTGGTCGACGAGAACATGGCCAATGCCGCCCGTGTCCATGCGGTCGAGAATGGCGAAGATCTCTCCGGCTACACGATGATTGCCTTTGGCGGTGCGGCACCGCTCCATGCCGGGCGGCTCTGCGAAAAGCTTGGCATCCAGCGCCTGCTCGTGCCGCCGGGCGCAGGCGTGGGCTCGGCGATCGGCTTCCTGCGGGCGCCCTTCAGCTTCGAGGCGACGCGCAGCCTCTATATGCGTCTGGCTGCATTCGACGCGTCGACGGTGCGCGGTCTCCTGTCGGAGCTCGAAAACGAAGCCACGACCTTCGTGCGCTCCTGCGACGCGCAGGCGCCGCTCAGCGTCGAGACCAAGGTCTATATGCGCTATGTCGGCCAGGGCTGGGAAATTCCGATCGACGTCAGCCACGCCGCACCGACGATCGATGCCTATCGGGACCTGTTCGAGGCCGAATACGCCAAGCTGTTCTCCCGGACCGTCCAGGGGCTGGATATCGAGATCACCGTCTGGGCGGTCAATGCCAGCACGGCGAAAGCGGTGCCGGAGAGGGCCAAGGCCCTGGGAGCTCTGCTGCCTCTGACGGCGATCTCGCAGCGCGAGGTCTTCGATCCCGCCCATGGGGCTCGGCTGATGGCAAGCGTGTTCCAGCGATCGCAGATCGCGGTCGGCCGGGTTGCGGCGGGGCCCTGCGTCATCATCGAGGACGAAACCACCATCATCGTGCCGACGGGCTGCTCGGCGACATGCCGCAGCGATGGCTGCATCGAGATCTTCAAACACGGATCCGAGCCTGCGAAAGCGCGCTTGGCCGAGATGGTCGAGGCTTGAGCCATGACACAGCTATCCATGACACAGCTATCCACCGTTGCGCTGCAGGTGATGTGGAACCGCCTGATCTCGATCGTCGAGGAACAGGCCCAGGCCTTGATCCGCACGGCCTTCTCGACCTCGGTGCGCGAGGCCGGAGACCTCTCGGCCGGTGTCTACAACCGGGCCGGGCTGATGCTGGCGCAGGCCGTGACCGGCACGCCGGGCCATGTCAACGCCATGGCCGATGCTGTCGCGCATTTCATCCGCGAGATCGGGCCGGCGAATATTCTTGAAGGCGACATCTACATCACCAACGACCCCTGGATGGGGACCGGGCACCTTCACGACATCACGGTCGTGACGCCGTCCTTCTACCAGGGCCGGCATGTCGGCTTCTTCGCCTGCACGGCTCATGTCGTCGACATCGGCGGGCGCGGCTTCGGGGCAGACGCCAACTCCGTCTATGAGGAAGGCCTCTACATCCCGATCATGAAGTTCGCCGACCAGGGCAAGGTCGACCAGCCCTTCGTCAGGCTGGTGCGAGGCAATATCCGCGAGCCCGATCAGGTCGTCGGCGACATCTTCGCGCTCGCGACCTGCAATGATGTCGGCCATCGCCGGCTGATCGGTATGCTCGACGAATTCGCTCTCGACGGGCTCGAGCAGGTCGGAGATTTCATCCTCGAGAATTCGCGCCGGGCGACGCTGGAGAAGATCGCCGCGCTGCCCCGCGGCGAGGCCGAGGGCTCGATGCTCAGCGATGGCTTTGCCACACCGATCGAGCTCAGGGTCAAGGTCACGATCGGCACGGACGAGGTTTGCGTCGATTTCGCCGGCTCTTCCGGCGTCGACCCCAAGGGCATCAACTGTCCGATGGTCTATTCCAAGGCCTATGCCTGCTATGCGCTGAAATGTGCGATCGCGCCCGAGATCCCCAATAATGCGGCCTCACTGGAACCCTTCTGCATCACCGCGCCGGACAACACGATCGTCAACGCCCTGCACCCGGCGCCGGTCGCGCTGCGCCATGTCATCGGCCATCTGATCCCGGATACGGTCTACAACGCGCTCGACAAGCTTCTGCCAAGGACGGTTCCTGCGGAGGGGGCAGGGCCGCTCTGCAACTTCCAGGTTTCGCTCCGGCCGGCCTCGGAGGCGTCGCGCCTGGCCGGGGCAAGGCGCGCCGAGGTGCTGATGTTCAACTGCGGCGGCTCGGGCGCACGCCCGACGCTCGACGGCATGAACACGACCGCCTTCCCATCCGGCGTCATGACCATGCCGATCGAAGCGACGGAGCATGCCGGCCCGATCATCATCTGGCGCAAGGAGCTGCGGCCTGATTCCGGCGGTGCCGGCCGCTTTCGCGGCGGGCTTGGTCAATTCATGGAGGTTGGGGCCGTCGAAGGGCATGTCTTCGACATGTCGGCGATGTTCGACCGCGTGAAGCATCCGCCGCGCGGACGCCTGGGCGGCGCTGACGGCGCTGCGACCGAGATCCGGCTTGACGACGGTACGACCATGGCAGGCAAGGGGCGCCAGGCCGTTCCCGAGGGCCGCAAGGTCATGCTGTCGCTGCCTGGCGGCGCCGGCTACGGTCCAGCCGCCGAGCGCGGCCGCGCCGAGGTTCTGCGCGACCTTGCGCTCGGCTACATCTCGGCCAGCACCGCCAGAATCGATTACGGGCTTGGCGACGCCGAGATCGCGGCGGTTGAAGCCGGACTGAAGCGCGGCGAACTGCCGTCGGCTGGAGCGTTTTCGAGCGAAGTGGTCGCCGGTTCGCGTGAAGAAAACGCGTTAAAACAATGACCTGGAGCAATTGAACGATCCCGCTGGATCGGAAATTGCTCTAGATGACGATGCGTCATGACATGAGAGCAATGCTCTAAGCTTTTAGAATCGATCATGTTTCCTGCATTCTGACGGAACCGTCCGAATGCGACGTGATCTAAGGATGCCGATGATCCCTATCGCTGCCGCGCTGGCATGGTGTGGCGGTCAGCCTGTGACGACGCGAGGACCGAATGCCACATTACGACCGAATCCTGATCACCGGCGCGGCCGGCCGTCTCGGCTCGCAGCTTCGCACCGGCCTTGCGCCGTTGGCCAGGACGATCCGCGTCGCCGATCGCGAGCCGCTCGGCCCGCTTGCCGCCAATGAGGAGCAGGCGATCTTCGACCTCGCGGATATGGAGGCGACGATCGCGGCGACCGAAGGGTGCGACGCCATCGTCCATTTCGGCGGCGCGCCGACCGAGCGCGAGTGGCAGACCATCCTCGATGCCGGTATTCGCGGCTCCTACCACATCTACGAAGGTGCCCGGAAACACGGCGTCAAACGCATCGTCTACGCGTCATCGGTCCATGCGATCGGCTATCACGAGGTTGGGGCCCAGATTTCGGTCGAGGCGCCGGTTCGCCCCGACTGCCTGTACGGCGTCGGCAAGACCTTCGTCGAAAGCCTGAGCCGGCTCTATTGGGACAAGTTCGGCATCGAGACGGCGTGCCTGCGCATCTTCTCGTCCTTTCCCGAACCCGTCGACCGCCGGATGCTGTGGTCCTATCTGTCATTCGCCGATTGCGTGCGCCTCGTCGAAGCCTCGCTGACGGCGCCCTTCGTCGGCCACACCATCTCGTTCGGCACCTCGGACAACAAGGTCAAGGCCGTCGACAACAGCGGCGCCGGCCATCTCGGCTACCGCCCGCAGGACAGTTCGGAACCGTTTCGCGCCAAAGTCGAAGCCAACGCGCCGGCTCTCGACCCGAAATCTCCGGCCGGCCGATATCTTGGCGGCAAGTTCTGCGAGATGGGCCATCCCGACGACGAAACGACGGCTTAAGCTCGCGGATAGCCCATCGATCCGTCATTGCGAGCACAGCGAAGCAATCCAGAGGCGGCAGAGCTCGACGTCCCCCTAGATTGCTTCGTCGCTGCGCTTCTCGCAATGACGGTTGGGTCTGAACACAAAAGTTGAACGGAGCAGACATATGCTGGATGACAAGCGGTCGCATGGGCTGTGGGAGCTGTCCGCGCCGCCTCCGCCGCCGACCGCCGCCCTGACCGGCGCCGTCTCGGCCGATGTGGTCGTCGTCGGCGCGGGTTATACCGGGCTGTCGGCGGCCCTGCATCTCGCCAAGGCGGGCAGGTCGGTTATCGTGCTCGAAGCCGTCGAGATCGGCTTCGGCGCGTCCGGCCGCAATTCCGGCTTCGTCAATGCCGGCCTCTGGGTCATGCCCGACGACCTGATCGCGACGCTCGGCCCGGTCTATGGCAACCGCCTGATCGGGCTGCTCGGCGAGGCGCCGCGCGAGGTCTTCGCTCTGGCGGAACGCTATGGCATGCAATGTCAGGCCGACCACCGCGGGACCTATCACTGCGCTGTCGGCGCCAGCGGCCTGAAGCAGCTTCAGGCGCGCCAAGCGCAGTGGAGCCGTCTTGGCGCAAAGGTCGAACTTCTGAGCGCCAGCGACACGCAGTCCAGGACCGGGGCCACCGGCTATACCGGCTCGCTGTTCGACCCCCGCGCCGGCACGATCCAGCCGCTCGCCTATGCACGCGGCCTGGCGAGCGCCGCGATGACGGAGGGCGCCACCATCCACACCGGCAGCGCGGTGACGTCCTTCGACCGCATTGGCGATGTCTGGCAGGTCAAGACCGCCGGCGGCAGCGTCAGTGCCGATTGGCTCATCCTGGCGACGGACGCGTATTCGACCGGGACGACCTCCGCCATCCGCGAGGAGCAGGTCCATCTGCCCTATTTCCATGTCTCGACCGCGCCGCTGAGCCATAATCTCCGCAAGACCATCATGCCGAATGGCGGCGCGGGCTGGGACACCAAGACCATCCTGAGCGGCTTCAGGCTCGATGCGGAGGGGCGGCTGATCGTCGGCAGCGTCGGCGCGCTGCGCGGGACCGGGCTCAGCGTTCATCGCGCCTGGATCAAGCGGCATATCCGCAAGCTGTTTCCGCAACTCGGCGAATTCGAGCTCGAAACGGAATGGTACGGCAAGATCGGCATGACGCCGGATCACCTGCCGAGGCTGCACAGCTTCGGCCCGAACGCGATCGGCTTCAACGGCTACAACGGACGCGGCATCGCGCCAGGTACGGTCTTCGGACGCGAGCTCGCCCGCCTCATACTCGGCGAAATCGAGCTCGAAGGCATGCCGCTGCCGGTGTCCGAGGTCGCCATGCCAGCTTTCCGCGCCGTGAAGGAGGCCTATTATGAGGTCGGTGCGCAAGTGGCGCATCTTCCGATCGCGCCAGCATGACGCGCTTGGCAGGCAGCTGAAGAAGTGGCTGACCGGATCGTCTTGGAGATGATTCACTCTGTCTGCGGCAGGAGCAGGGTCTGACGATGCGCGGACAAGAGCATCGGTCGGATAGCCTGTTCAGCTACGTGCACCTGGAAGAACAGGTTCCTCCGGATCATCCACTGCGAGCGATCCGGGCTTTGGCGGATGAGGTGCTAGCGGGCCTGAACAGTCTCTTCGAGGCGCTGTATTCGGCAATGGGCCGGCAAAGACCATCTAAACCAAGAGTCAGAACAGACTTCTTCAGCAGCCTGCTAGCGCCCGCTGAAGCGACTGTTCAGCCGCCGCTCCATCAATTGACCTGAAAGAGACATCAGCAGGCACCAGACGAAGAACAGCATCGCGGCGAAGACATAGGCCTCTGTGGAGAGCCCCAACCAAGCAGGATCCTTGACCGACTGGGCGGCCACTCCGGTGAGGTCGAACAGGCCGACGATCGAGACCAGCGAGGTATCCTTGAACAGGTCGACCATGATGTTGACGATGCCGGGAACGGCGATACGCATCGCTTGCGGCAGCAGGATCAGGAGAGCGACTTGCGGCTTCCTCAACCCCAGAGCCGCTGCAGCCTCCGTCTGGCCCGTCGGAATATCCTGGAGCGCGCCCCGGAACACTTCCGCCATATAGGCCGAGGTAAACAGCACCAGCACGATCATCGCCCGCATCAGATTATCGACTGAGACGCCTTTGGGCAGGAAGAGCGGCAGCATCACCACCCCCATGAACAGCACGGCCAGCAGCGGCACCGCGCGCCAGAATTCGATGAAGACCGTCGCGGCCCAGGAGATGGTCCGGCTTTTCGACAGCCGGGCGAAGGCGAGCGCGATGCCGGCGGGAATCGAGACCAGCACAGCGACAAAGGCCAGAACGAGATTGAGCATCAGCCCGCCCCATTCAGAGGTCCGCACCGGGACGAGCCCGAGGATGCCACCGGCGAGCAGCACGGCGCCGACGGGGACGCTCGCCATCAGCATCAGCAGCCACCGACCCTTACGCCGTTCGTCGAGCACGCAGCCGGCGAGGCTCGCGACGACGACGGCGAGAGCGAGATGGACCCGCCATTCCTGTTCGGCTGGATAATTGCCGTAGAGAAAGAGCTTCAGCTTGGCGCCGACAAAGGCCCAGCAGGCGCCGCCCGCCGCGCAGCCGGTCTTGCTCTGCGCGATCCAGGTCGCTCCAGAGAGCGCCCAGCTCCAGAGCTGCGGCACGATCCAGGCGAGCAGCGCGAGCATGACCGCCGTCACGAGGCTGTTGAACCAGGAGCCGAACAGCGCCTTGAATGAGAGCCTCATCGTCTTCATCGCCCGGGGATCTCCAATCGACGGTTCCAGGCGTTCATGAGCGAGGCGAGGATCAGATTGAGTCCGACATAGATCGTCAGGATCATCAGCATGATCTCCACGCTGCGGCCGGTCTGATTCATGATCGAGCGCGCGAATACCTGCACAACTTCGGGGAAGGCCACGGCGGCACCGAGCGTGGTCGCTTTGACGACGTTGAGATATTGGTTGGTCAATGGTGGAATCATCGCGCGCAAGGCCTGCGGCAGGATGACCAGGAACATCTCTTGGTGCCATTTCAACCCGAGGCTGGCTGCCGCCTCGCGCTGGCCCTTGGCGACGCCGCCGATGGTAGAACGCACGATCTCGGCGATGAAGGCCGAGACATAGACCGAGACGCCGATCCAGACGGCGAGAAGCTCTGGCGTCAGCAGCCAGCCGCCGCTGAAGCCGAAGCCGCGCAGAACCGGTCGGTTCCAGGACGCGGCGAAGGCGAAGAACAGGGTTGCCAGCGCGGCGGCCAGGAGCGCCGCAGGCACGCGCTGGCGCCATTGAGCGCGCAGGAGGGCAAGGACGCTCAGGGCTGCGACCGGCCACACCGCCCAGCTCCAGCCCCATTCGGGCACGGGCACGAACAGCCCGCGCACGTTGAGATAAATGTCAGGCCCCAGCACGATGCTGGCGCGGGCAGGCGGCAGAAGCTGCAATGCGCCGATATAGAGGAAGATGATCTGCGTCAGCAGGGGTACGTTGCGCACGCACTCGATCCCCGCATAGGACGCGCCCGAGGCGAGCGGATTGCCCGAGAGCCGCATCAGCCCGAGCAGCAGGCCGAGCGCACTGGCGAGCAGGATCGCGATCGCTGCGGTGAAGAGCGTGTTCACCAGCGCGACGAGCAGCGCGTAGCCGTGGCTCTGGCCGAGCTGCCAGGGCAGGATGTGGAACGAGATATCGACGCCGAACGGATCGTGCAGGAAATCGAAGCTGAAATGCATGCCGCGCTGGGCCATGTTCTCGGCGACGTTGTGGCCGAGCCAGGCGAGGAAGAGGGCCAGCGCGACGACGCCGGCGAGCTTGAGCGCAAAGCGCCGCGAGGGACGCCACGGCGCCCCCGCTCCGATATCCTGCACGAGCGCCATCTCAGCGGAAGGGCAGCGGGTAGTGCAGCCCGCCATGGCTGTAGAGGTTGTTCTGGCCGCGCGGCAACTGCAGCCCCTTGGCACCGAAATGCATGTCGTAGAGTTCGCCGTAATTTCCGACTGCCTTGATGACGCGTACGACCCACTCGTCATCGAGGCCGATCATCTTGGCGAGCCCGGCATCGAGGCCAAGGAAGCGCCGGATCGCCGGCTTGGTGCTGGTCCGGAAGCTCTCGATATTGTCGCGGGTGATCTCGTATTCCTCGGCAGTCTTCAAGGCGGCATCGACCCAGTAGACGATGTCGCGCCAACGATCGTCGCCGCTGCGTACATAGGGGCCGAGCGGCTCCTTGCTGAGATTGTCGGGCAGGATCATCCAATCATCGACCTTCTGCATGGTCGAGCGCACGGCGGCGAGGCTGCCGGTGTCGTCGCTATAGCCGTCGCAGCGGCCGGCTTCAGCGGCTTTCGCTGCCTCCTCGGATTTGTCGAAGGTCAGCGTGGCGATCTTGATGTTGTTGGCGCGCGCGAAGTCGCCGATGTTCAACTCCAGGCTGGAGCCGGCGAGGGTGCAGATCGTGGCGCCGTTCATCTCCGCCGCCTTGGCGACATTCAGGCTCTTGCGCACCATGAAGCTCTGCCCGGCATAGAAATTGACTGCTGTAGGCTGCAGGCTCAGCGAGGCGTTGCGCGAGAAGGTGTGCGTGCTGTCACGGATCAGCACGTCGATGTCGCCCGATTGCAGCAAGGTGAAGCGTGTGGGCGTGGTAGTGGGCACGAAGCGCACCTTCTCGACATCACCGAGCAACGCAGCTGCGATGGCCCGGCAATAATCGACATCGAGCCCCTGCCATTTGCGGGCGCCGTCCTGATAGGCGAAGCCTGGAATGCCGGTGTCGATGCCGCAATTGAGCTGGCCGCGCTGCTTGATCGCGGCGGCCGTCGGGCCCGGAGCCGGCAGCGCGCCCTGAGCCTGCGCCGACGTCGCTGCGAAACCCGTCGCGCATAATGCGAGCAGGACGCCGCTGATACGAGCCTTGGTGATCCATTTCGATCGCATCGTCATTCCCCTGTTCTGCATCGGTTTGATGGTTCCGATGTCGATAAGTCAGCTAAGCGCGTCCGGTCGATCGGCCCAAGTCGCGTTCTGCGACCGTGCCGTCGCGAGGTGCGATGCCTGCCGATCGGCGCGTTCAATAGCCCCGTTCCGGGGGCGCCAGATTGGGAGGGCGCCCGTCAGTGAGGTAGGCGTCGAGGCTCTCCAGGAAGAACGCGGCCGAGCGCGATTTCCAATCCGAGACGCTGTCGGACATATGCGGCGTGATCGTCAGGTTCGGGACGCTCCAGAGCGGACTATCCTGCGGGAGCGGCTCTTGTGCGAATACGTCGAGGATCGCGGCGCGGAGATGGCCCCTGGCCAGGAGCCGGGCCAGCGCCGCCTCGTCGACGATGCCGCCGCGCGCGGTGTTGACCAGGATCGTGCCGTGCTTGAGGCGTTCCAGCATGGCCGCATCGAACAGCCACGTCGTTTCTTGCGTCAGCGGAAGATGGAGCGAGACGAAATCGACACTGCCGATGATGTCAGCAAGCTCGCTCGTGGCCAGAACCGTATCGAGATGGGGCGCCGGTGTGGGGTGCGCACGGATGCCGATCGTCTTCATGCCGAAGGCTTTGGCCCGCTCGGCGACCGTCATGCCGATCCGCCCGAGCCCGACGATCAGTAGCGTCTTGCCCTTGACGCCGGTCCAGCCTGTCGCCTCCCAGTGGTGGGCGACTTGCCGGCGCGCATAATCGCCGAAGCCGATATTGGCGGACAGGATTGCGCCGATGACATACTCCGCCATGAAATCGCTGAGCACGCCGGCCGAATTCGAGACCATGAGACGTGCGTTGTCCCAAGGCGCGAGATGGTCGAGCCCGACCCCGGCATAATGCAGCCAACGCAAGCCCGGCGTCGCCAGCATTGGCGCCGTCGTCGCGCCCCTGAAGCCCGGCATCTTGTACTGGAAGACGACCTCCGGACGGTGGTGCGTCAGCGCTTCGGGGAGATCGCCCGGTCGCGACGCGACCGCGACCCGTTCGCCGCCGCGATGCAGGATGGATGCGAGATGGTCGCCTGGCGCCGGGTCGATCACCAGGATGCGCGGAGTGGCTGCCGGCTCAGCCAAAATAGCTGTCGCCATAGATCAGCTCGACTTCCTTGTTGGCGGTCGAGTTGCCGTCGACCGGCTTGCCATGAATGTCCAGGCGCTCGAGCACATCACCGTCATGGCCCTTGTCGGAGCCCACGCGCAGCATGACCAGCGGCTCTCCTTCCCCGGCCTTGAACCAATAAAGCGCCGTATCGGGCAGGAACACGCCCTCATGCTTGCCGACGACGCGCATCTCGTCATTGGGGCCATGGAATTCCGCCGTGCCCTGCAGCACGACGAAGACATGATCCTCGTTGGGATGCCGATGCAAACCGTTCTCGCCGGCCTGGGCATAGGTCTTGAGTACGACCGACATCGTGTCGCTCGCCGCCATCAGCGTGTCGGCCCGCCCCTGGACTGGGAGCCGGGTACGCAGCTTGAAAAAGGTCGGCCCCTTGGTTTTGGCCAGTTCGGCCATCTGCCCGTGCATATCCGCCGTGGTGTTGGCCGTCGCCTTCATGGCTTGGTCGGTCATTGGGTGCTCCTATGATGCCTGAGTGAGTTGCGCGATGACGGCGTCGCCCATTTCGCGCGTGCCGAGGACGCGCGCGCCAGGCTCGGCGATGTCGGCGGTGCGCAGGCCCTGCGCCAGAACTTTGCGCACGGCCTGTTCGATCCGGTCGGCATCGGCCGTCAGCCCGAAGCTGAAACGCAGCATCATTGCTGCCGAAAGAATGGTGGCGAGCGGGTTTGCGATGTTCCGGCCCGCGAGATCGGGCGCGCAACCATGGACCGGCTCGTAGAGGCCCTTGCGGCCGATACCGAGCGAAGCCGACGGCAGCATGCCGATCGAGCCGGTCAGCATCGCCGCCTCGTCGGAGAGGATATCGCCGAAGAGATTGCTGGTGACGATGACGTCGAAGTCCCTGGGTGAGCGCACGAGCGTCATCGCAGCGGCGTCGATGTAGAGATGCGAAAGCTCGACATCGGGGAATTCTGCGGAGACCTCGATCACGACCTGGCGCCAGAGTTCGCCGGTTTCGAGCACATTGGCCTTGTCGACCGAGCAGAGCTTGCCGCGCCGCGAGCGCGCGGCCTCGAAGCCGACCCGCGCGATCCGAGCGATCTCGCGCTCGTCATAGCGCATGGTGTTGAAGCTTTCGCGGCCATGCGGGCCGGTCCTGTCGCCACGCGGTTCGCCGAAATAGATGTCGCCGGTCAACTCGCGCAGGATCAGGAGGTCGAGCCCTTCGATCACGTCCGGTCGCAAGGTCGAGGCCCCGATCAACTCAGGGAATAGCCGGATCGGGCGGAAGTTGGCGAAGAGTTCGAGCTCCGTGCGCAGCGAGAGGAGCGCGTCGCCCGGGCGTAGGCCACGCGGCAGCGTCTCGTATTGGAAGCCGCCCTCGGCGCCGAACAGGATCGCATCGCTCGCCTTGACGAGCGCCAGCGTCTCCGGCGGCAGCGGATGGCCCGTTGCCTCATAGGCCGCCCCGCCGACGAGCGCCTGCGTGAAGGCGAAGGGCCGCTGCGGACTTTCAATGGCGCGCAGAACCTTGAGCGCTTCAGCGACGACCTCGGGGCCAATCCCGTCCCCGGGCAATACGGCGATCTTCATGATGTCTGGCCTTTTCGGCGCGCCCGAGGCAGCGCGATTATGGGAATGCTGCGGTTCGTCTCAGAGCCAGGCGCTGTGAGCACGCCGTAGCTCCTCGAAGGTGGAGATCTCGTCGGCAAGGCCGAGCGTGAAAGCGATCTCATCCTGACCCGTCAGCAGGAGCTGGCGGTTGAAGTCGTCGATCGCGAAGGGGAGGTCCGGCTGCCCAGAGCGCGAAACCCTGAGGTTTTGCAGGTCAATGGCCAGTCGCGTCGAGGGATCAGCCTCGCAAGCGGCGAAGAGCGCTTCGATCTCCATGCCCGGCAGCACGACCGGCAGCAGGCCGTTCTTCAAGGCGTTGGCGTAGAAGATGTCGCCGAAGCTGGGCGCCACCACCGCACGGAAGCCGTAATCGAAGACCGCATAGACCGCCTGTTCGCGCGAGGAACCGCAGCCGAAATTCTCGCCCGCGATGAGGATGCGGGCGTCCCGATGGGCTGGGTTGTTGACGATATAGTCGGGCCTTTCGGCGCCGACCGCATCGAAGCGCAGGTCATGGAAGAAATAGCGGCCAAACCCGTCGGCGCGCGGCTTCTGCATAAAGCGCGAGGGCAGGATGCGGTCTGTGTCGATATTGGCGCCGCGCATTGGCAGCGCCCGGGCTTCCAGTCGCTCGAACGGTTCCATCTCAGGCGCTCCATGCAAAGGAGCGCGGCGCAGGCTGCTGCCGAATATCGGTCAGGCAACCGTTGACCGCGGCGGACGCGGCCATCGCGGGACTCAGCAGGTGGGTTCGCGCACCCGGTCCCTGCCGGTTGACGAAGTTGCGGTTGGTCGTCGCGGCGCA
The DNA here is from genome assembly GCF_900113835.1 of Allobosea sp. OK403. Lineage (GTDB taxonomy): Bacteria > Pseudomonadota > Alphaproteobacteria > Rhizobiales > Beijerinckiaceae > Allobosea. Next base: position 667,360 of record NZ_FOQV01000001.1, read on the forward strand.
ACGCTGGCCTGCTGGTACGGCATCGCCATTGATCGCGATGCACATCGAGCAGCCCGCCTCACGCCAGGCGAAACCAGCCTCCTTGAAGATTCGGTCGAGCCCCTCGGCCTCGGCCTGCCGCTTCACCAGTCCCGAGCCGGGCACGACGAAGCTCGGCACGACCACCTTGCGGCCGGCGATGACGGCTGCGGCTTCGCGCAGATCCTCGATGCGACCATTGGTGCAGGAGCCGATGAAAACGCAGTCGACCGGCAGTCCCGACAGCCGCATGCCAGGCGACAGGCCCATATAGGCAAGTGCGCGCCGCGCATGCTCACGCCGCACCAGATCGACGATCAGATCAGGGTCGGGCACCAACTCGTCAATGCCGATCGCATCCTCCGGCGTCGTGCCCCATGTCACCATCGGGCTGAGAGCGGAGGCATCGAGCGCGACCTCGCGATCGAAGCGGGCCTGCGGATCCGAGGCGAGACGGCGCCAGGCGGCGGCGGCTTTGTCGAACAGGACCCCTTTGGGGGCAAAAGGGCGATCGGCGAGATAGGCAATCGTCGTCTCGTCGGGCGCGATCATGCCGCCCCGCGCCCCGGCCTCGATCGACATGTTGCAGACCGTCATGCGGCCTTCCATCGACATCCGCGCAATGGCACCGCCGGCATATTCGATGACATGGCCGGCCGCGCCGCCGACGCCGATCCTGCCGATGATGGCCAGGATCAGGTCCTTGGCGCAGACGCCGGGGCTGAGCGTGCCCTCGATGCGGATACGCATGGTTCCGGGCCGGCGCTGCCACAGGCTCTGGGTCGCCACGACATGACTCAGTTCGGAGAATCCGATGCCGAAGGCGAAGGCGCCGAAGGCGCCATGCGTCGAGGTATGACTGTCCGCGCAGACGATCGTGCTGCCGGGCAAAGTCAGGCCCTGCTCCGGCCCCATTACATGAACGATGCCCTGGCGCGGATCATCAAGACCAAACAGCGTCATGCCCGTCCTAGCCGCCGTACGCTCCAGCGTCTCGACCATGCCGCGTCGCTCCGCATCGTCATCGGCATCGAAGCGGCGTTTCGTCGTGGGGATGTAGTGATCCGGAGTGCCGAAGCTGCGCTCCGGCCGCCGCATTGGGACGCCGCGATCAAGCACCGAGGGAAAGACATCGGGAAGGATATCGTCGGCGACATAGAGGCGATCGACATAAAGCAGCGTCTGGCCGTCGCCACGCTGTGTGACGACATGGTCGTTCCAGACTTTGTCGAACAAGGTGAGCGATGGGGCCATGGACGCCACGAGCCTGCAGTCTGGGTTGCCTGCCTCGCCGCCGGGCCGGATGATCCGGGACCGGTTGCGAGGTCGAGGCGAAGACTAGAGGCGGGGCAGGATGGGGGAAGTCGCCTCTCGTGAGGCGGGGATCGCGTCTTGCGATGGCTCGTCTCGCGATGGTTCGCCTTGCCCGGCCTTGGAGATCAGGTGCTGCAGCAGCAGGCGGGCAGCATGGGGCAGGCTCGCGGGGTCTCGTGTGCAGATCTTGTGTTGACGTATCGCCCAGGGCTCGTCGAGCGCGATCGCTCGGATATTGATCGAGTTGACGATGCGCCGTGCGAAGAGCTCCGGCACGACGCCGACGCCCAGCCCTGCCTCGACCATGCGGCACATCGCATCGAAACTGCCGACCCTGATGCGTCCCCTGATCGAGCGCCCCATGGTCGAGGCTGCACGCAGCAACAGCAATTCGATCGAACTGCCCCGTTCCTGCTCGATCAGGTCATGCTCGAGCACGTCCGCGAGCTTCAGAGAGGGCCTGCCGGCAAGCTCGTGCTCTGTCGGCACGACCACCAACAACCTGTCGCGGTGATAGGGGTGGACCGTCAGGTCTGCGGTCGGGAGATGTCCGGCGAAGAGGCCGATATCCGCGGCGCTCTCGGCGACCGCCCTGATGATATCGGGGCTGACCTTGGCCTCGAACTCGACCCGGATCTGGGGATGCAAGGCCAGAAATTCCGCCAGTTCCTCGGGCAGATAGCCAAAGATAGTGGAATCATTGGCGAAAACCCGGACATGACCGCGCACGCCGGACGAGTGGTCGAAGACCTCGCTCTCCAACTGCGCCAGATCGCGCAGGATGACACGCGAATGATGCAGGAAGACCCGGCCGGCGGGCGTGGCATCGACTCCCTTGTGATGGCGCTTGATGAGCGGCACGCCGACGGCGTGTTCGAGATCGGAAATGCGCTTGCTGACGGCGGAAGCGGCGATGTTCTCGCGTTCGGCCGCCTTGGCGATGCTCTGCTCCTCGATGATGGTGATGAAGAGCTTCAGGGTCAGCAGGTCGATGCGCGCCAGCAGGCCGCGCCCTGGCAGGACAGGCAGCGCGGCTTCTGCCGTGACTGGGGAAACGGGAACCGTTCTGCGCGATCTGTCGAAGCGATCAGCCATCTGCGCATTGTCCTCCCGGCGCTTGGCTATCGTTGGAGCCGATAACCGCTCCTGAGTCATATAAATTCATGATCCGAGTCCATTTTCTGGACTGCTGGAAGGTAGAGTTTTCCAGCCTTTGTCACGATGGCGGGCCGGCATAAGCCTCTTTCTCTTCCGTCGGACGGCAGTGCCTGGACATGGCTTTCATCCTTCGAAAGCCGGGGTTGCCGGTCAATTGCATCGCTTCAAACTATCTGCCTTGAGGGGCGTATCCAGCTGTCGGATGAATTTGAAGCGGCCTGCGAGCGGGGGCGTCCGAGATCGGTATTCGCCGGCCAAATGGCACCATCGCATAAAGCATAGCTGCACCGATTGCTGCGCCTGCCCATTCGTCACACTCTGATTCTGCGGGAAGCCGGTCAACTGGGGATGCTCCAGCCGATCTTTCTCGCGGCGCCGCTGGCCGAGGCTCGGTTCTTGCTGGCGGCAGAATGGGACTGCGGAGAGGTTTTCAATGTCCGATGGAGAGGCAATGCAGAATGACGCGACAGCGAGCGATCGAGGGATCTTTGTGTGGATCGCCCCAATGGCTGGACACAGCCTTGTTCGCGAAGCGATGAGCCGGCTGCGATGACGTATTCGATTGCCGGCATGTGCCAACGGACAGGCATGTTCGGTCTTGCGGTCACGACATCGTCGATTGCCGTGGGAAGCCGCTGCCCCTTTGCGAAAGCCGGTGTCGGGGCCGTTCTGACCCAGCATTGCACGGATCCCCGGCTGGGGCCGCGAGGCATAGCTCTGCTCGAGGAGGGCAAGACGGCGGCGGAGGTCATCGCCATCCTCACGGATGCCGGGCCCGAGATCGAGCACCGGCAGCTCGCGATCATCGACAGGCACGGTGGCACGGCCTGGTTCCATGGCAAGCGCATCCTGTCGACCCATCACGCCTCTGAGGCCGCCGGTTGTGTCGCAATCGGGAACATCATCCGCACGCCCTCCGTCATCAGCGCGATGACCGAGACCTTCGCAAGCCTTCCAGAGTCCCATCTCGGTGAAAGGCTGATGGCGGCGCTGGAGGCCGGGTACGAGGCGGGTGGAGAGCTGAAGCAGGAGAAGTCCGCCGCCTTGCTCGTCGTCCACAAGGAAACCTTCCCGCTGGTCGATCTGCGGGTCGATTACGACCGGGCCGCGATCTCCCAGCTGCGCTTCCTTTGGGAGAACTACACGCCTGTCATGGCCTCCTATATCGAGCGCGCGCTCGATCCCGAAGCCTCGAAATACTGGGTCAAGTGAGCCGCGTCGCCTTCCCCTGATTAAAGTGCTTTCGAGCGAAGAGGGCCCCGGTCCGCGCGAAGAAAGCACATCAAAACAAATACATAGGGCGCCTGAGCGATCCGATCGGATCGGAAACTGCTCCAGGACGATCATTCCACGCCGCATCTGTGAAGGAGAACAGCCGTGACGATCCTCTCCCGCCGTGATCTTGTCGCGGGTGCCGGCGCTGCCGCCTTGCTCGGCCCCATGCCCGCCCGCGCTCAAGGCGCCAATATTGCGCGTATCGCCATGGCCGGTTCGATCCGGACGCTCGACCCCACCATGACCAGCAGTGCCGACGAGTACATCTACGACGTGCTCGTCTTCAACGGCCTGGTCCGGATCAAGGAAGACATGACGATCGCCCCCGACCTAGCGGAAAGCTGGAGCTGGGACGCGAGCCTGAAGTCCTGCACCTTCAAGCTGAAACCGGGCGTGAAGTTCCATAACGGACGCGAAATGACTTCCGCCGACGTGGTCGCCACCTTCCGCCGCATCATCGACCCGGCTACCGGCGCGATTGCCCGTAATACCTTCGAAATGATCGAGGCGATCGAGGCGAGCGACCCGCTTACCGTCACCTTCACGCTGAAATATCCCTATGCCGGCTTCGTCGACATCCTCGGCGACCGCCAGGCCAAGATCGTCCCGGCAGACGCCATCGAGACCATGGCGACCCAGCCCATAGGGACGGGTCCGTTCCGGTTCCGCAGTCACACGCCCGGCGACCGGATCGTGCTGGTGCGTCACGACGACTATTTCGAGAAGGGCCTGCCCAAGCTCGCCGGCGTCGAGCTGCGCATGATGCCCGAGATGAGCTCACGGTTGAATGCGCTCAAGGCGGGAGACATCGATATCGTCTGGGAGCTGAACCCAGAGGATATCAAGGTGCTGCGCGAGAACCCCAATTTGCGGGTCGAAAGCGTCACCTCTGCATCCTGGGATACGGCGGTGATGAACAACACCATCGCGCCGTTCAACGATGTGCGTGTCCGCAAGGCTTTCCATCTGGCCGTGGACAAGCGCGACGTGATCGATCTGACGCTCTTTGGCGAAGGGGCGCCGGTTCACAGCCCGATCGCGCCGTCGAGCGCGGCTTTTGCAACTGATCTACCGATCGCCAAATCCGATCCGGCGGCGGCGCGAAAGCTGTTGCGCGAGGCCGGTTATCCCAACGGCGTCAAGGTTCCGCTGGTCATTCCGGTCGGCCGCGCCACACGCGAACGGCTTGGCGTCACGCTGCAGCAGCTTGCCCGTCCCGGCGGCTTCGACATCGAGATCCAGCGCGTACCGGCGGCACGCTATCTGGCGGAGGTGTCCGGCAAGGCGCCGCTCTATGTCGACGGCTATCTGGCGCGCCCGACGCTCGATACGGCGACTTATTCCTTCCTCCACTCGACCGGCGTCTTCAACAATCTGCTCTGGCACTACAACAATCCAGACGTCGACAAGACGCTGGAGGCGGCGCGAAAAGCCATCGACCCCGTCCAGCAGCGCGAGCACTATGTCCAGCTGCAGCGCCTGCTCTACGACAATCCGCCCGGCTTCTTCGCTTATGCGGTGAATTTCGGCTGCGCCTATCGTAGCGCCCTGAAGGGCGTCACCGCCCATCCGATGCGCTGGTTCGATCTGCGCAACGCAAGCTTCGCCTGACATGCTGGTCTATGCCGCGCGCCGCATCCTGGGCATGGTCGTCGTCCTCTTCGCCATGTCGGCAGTGGTCTTCGCGGCAATCCATCTGCTGCCCGGCTCGGTCGCGCATATGGTGCTGGGCGAATACGCCACGGCCGACGCCGTGGCGGCGCTGGAGCTGAAGCTCGGCCTGCGCGACCCGATCCTGGTGCAATACTGGCGCTGGCTCTCGGGCGTGCTGCATGGCGAGTTCGGCCAGGCGCTCTCGATCGATCAGCCGGTCGCCAGGCTGATCGGCGGGGCGCTCGAACGCTCGGCTGTGCTCGGCGGCATGAGCCTGCTGCTGGTGGCGCTCATGGGCATCGCGCTGGGCATTCATTCCGCCGTCCATCGCGGCTCGCTGAGCGACCGTGTTCTGACCATGATGCAGTACACGCTGATCGCCATCCCCGAGTTCTTCTGGTGCACCGTCGCCATCATCGTCTTCGCGGTCTGGCTCGGCTGGCTGCCGGCAACCGGCTATACGCCGCTGGCTGATGCCGGCCTGCTGCAATGGCTGCGGCATCTGATCCTGCCGGTGATCTGCCTGTCGCTGGGCCTGACGGCGCATGTCTCGCGCATGGTGCGCTCGTCGATGCTGGAGGCGATCGAGAGCCGCTACGTATTGGCCGCGCGCGCCAAGGGCGTGCCCGAGCGGCTGGTGCTGCTGCGGCACGCGCTGCCCAACGCCATGCTGCCGGCGATCACGGTGCTCGCCATCGACGCCGGCATCCTGATCGGCGGCATCGTCGTGGCGGAAACCGTGTTCTCCTTTCCGGGGCTGGGAAGCCTGTTGATGTACGCCATCCAGAACCATGACATCCCGCTGCTGCAGGCCGGGATGCTGGTCGTCACAGCGGTCTATTCGCTGGCGACGCTCGTCGCCGATCTCGCATCGGCCATGCTGAACCCGCGCATCCGGTTGGGGGGCGCGCACTGATGACGGCCGTCGCGCAGAAACGCCGCCGCCGGCATGTGCCGCTCATTCTCGTGGTGGGAGCCGCCATCGTTGTCTGCATGGTCCTGATCGGGCTGATCGGGCCCTGGATCGCGCCTTACGATCCCACGATGTTTGCGGTCCGCAGCCGCATGCAGCCACCCTCCGGCCTGCATTGGTTCGGCACCGACGAGTTCGGCCGCGACGTGCTCTCGCGCATCCTGGCCGGCGGCTATTATTCGCTGGCGATGGGCTTCGGAGCGACTGCGATCAGCCTTATCGTCGGTGTTCCGCTGGGGCTGATGGCGGCGTTCTATCGCGGCTGGGTCGACGACGTAATCATGCGGATCATCGACCTGATGATCTCGCTGCCGCCAATCCTGGTCGGGCTGCTGATTTTGGCCGTGACCTCGCCGGGGCTGGGCAAGACCATCGTCGCTGTCGGGCTAGTCTACGTGCCGATCATGACGCGCCTGACGCGCTCGGTGGCGCTCAGCGTGCTGGCGCAGGATTTCATCGAGGCCGCCGCCGCCCGTAAAGAGAAGACCTTCTACATTCTCTGGCGCGAGGTTCTGCCGAATGTCTGGCCGACCATCATCGTCGAGACCTCGTTGCGCATCACCTTCGCGATCCTGCTAGGTTCCGCGCTCTCCTTTCTCGGTCTCGGCCCGCAGCCGCCCGCCAGCGAATGGGGCTTGATGATCGCTGAAAGCCGGCCCTTCCTCGATCGCGCGCCCTGGATCGGTCTTGCGCCCGGGCTGTGCCTCTGCGTCCTGCTGGTCGCCGTCAATTTCGTCGGCGAGGGCCTGCGCGACCTGCTCGATCCCCGCATGCAGGGGCGCGGTCATGGCTGACATCCTGCTCGATATTCAAGGTCTGTCGCTGCGCTATGCCACGGCCAACGGACCGGTCACTGCGCTGGACGCCGTTTCGCTGGCGATCCCGCGTGGCGGCGCAATGGGCCTCGTCGGCGAAAGCGGCTCCGGCAAATCGTCCATGCTGCTGGCCATGCTCGGCCTGTTGGGCAAGGGGGCCGCGGTCACGGCCGATGCAGCTCGCTTCGACGGGCAGGACCTGCTGAAGGTCGCAGCCTCCCTGCGCGGGCGGCGGATCGGAACGGTTTTCCAGGATCCTTCGGCTGCGCTCAATCCCGCCTTGACCATCGGCATGCAGGTGGCCGAGCCTTTGACCCTGCATCGTGGCATGAACTGGCGCGAGGCAATGGAGCGAGCCGAGGGGCTGCTGGCGGAGACCGGTATCCACGATCCCGCCGCGGTGCTGAAGGCCTATCCGCATCAATTGTCGGGCGGCATGAAGCAGCGCGCCGTGATCGCCCAGGCGCTCGGCTGTGAGCCGGACCTGCTGCTGCTCGACGAGCCGACGACCGCGCTCGACGTCACGGTCGAGGCGCAGATCCTCGATCTGCTCGACGCGCTGCGGGCGCGGCGCGGGATCTCCTTGCTGTTGGTCAGCCATAATCTCGGCATCGTCGACCGGATCTGCGACGACCTGACGGTACTCTATGCCGGCCGCGTGGTGGAGCAGGGGCCCTGTGCCCGGGTTCTCGCCGGGCCGCGCCATCCCTATGCGCGCGGGCTGATGGCCGCCATGCCGGTCATCAGCCATGCCAAGCAGCGCTTGACCTCGATCGAGGGAAACCTGCCGGATCTGACGCTGGTCGATCCCGGTTGCAATTTCGCGCCGCGCTGTCCCTTCGCGGTGCCGTCATGTGCCGAGCCCCAGGCCTTGGCAGGCGAGGGCGATCATCGCGCGCGTTGCCACCGGGCGACGGAGACAGCCGCTCTGCCCTGGCCGGAACAGGATCAGGCCCGCGTCTCAATGGAGGCCGCGCCGGAGCGCAGGCCCTTGCTCGAGGCGCGGGGCATGAGCCGGCGTTTCGCCGGCCATGGCGGCCTCTGGCGCAGTCTCGACTGGCGTGGCGGTTGGCCGAAGCTGGCGCCGCGCAAGAGTGTCGTCGCGGTCGACGATGTGACGATCGAGGTCCGCAGCGGCGAGGTTCTGGGCCTTGTTGGGGAATCGGGCAGCGGCAAGTCGACGCTTGGGCGGCTGCTTTTGCGTCTGGTCCCGGCCGATGCGGGGCAGCTCGAATTCGGCGGCACTGAGGTTCCGCTGCGCCCCTCCAGCGATTTCTGCCAGCAGGCGCAGATCATCTTCCAGAACCCGGATTCCGCGCTTAACCCGCATCATACGGTTCAGGAAATCCTGAAGCGCCCGCTCGAACTGTTCGGGATCGCCAAGGGGGCGGCGGCGGGCGCGGAGATCGACCGGCTGCTGGATCTGGTCCGGCTGCCGCGCAGCTATCGCACGCGCTATCCGCACCAGATGTCGGGCGGGGAGAAGCAGCGCATCGGCATTGCGCGCGCCCTTGCCGGGCGGCCGCGATTTATCGTCTGCGACGAGGCTGTCTCAGCGCTCGATGTCTCCGTTCAGGCCGCCGTGCTGAACCTGCTCTCCGATCTGCGTGCGCAGTTCGGCCTGTCCTATCTGTTCATCTCGCACGATATCGGTGTGATCGCGCATATCTCCGACCGGATCGCGGTGATGTATCGTGGCGCCATCGTGCAGCAGGGCGAGGCGGCCGAGCTCCTGCGCGGCCCGCACCACCCCTATACGGCATCGCTGCTGTCTGCCGTTCCTGTCGTGGGTTCGGCAAGGTCCCAGGCAGGCAACCGCATCAGGCTGGCCGAGAACGCCATGGCTGCTCCCGGTGAAAAGGGCTGTTCCTTCGCCTCACGCTGCCCGCAGCAGCTCGGCAGCCTGTGCCGGACGCAGGTACCGGCGCAGCGCCGGCTGAGCAATGGCGTCATGATGGCGTGTCACCTGCCGGACGCGCAGTTGGAGACGGTTTCGCTGGGCTTATCCTAGAGCCGGATGGTTCTAGACGGAGTCACAAAGTGACTCCGTCTAGAATCTGAATCCGTCTCTCATCAAGGAGTTAGAGCAGGATCAATGCGAAAAACCGGTTCGCACTTTTTCGCATCCTGCTCTAGAGCCGATCGACATTCATCGCAGCCGTAAGGTGACAATTGTGTCGAGGCAGATTGGGCTCGAAACGCAGCCGCACACTGGGCGGCTGCGTTCGCATGCGGACTATGAGTTCGGGTCCAAAGGCTTCGACAAAACGGTCGCGCGCCCGGATTGAGAAGGACCAGTCCTCATTTTGTCGAACGGGCGGCCTCGACCCAGCCATCGAACACTCCTTTGTGCAAGCCGATCCACTCATCAGCCATCTTGGTCACGAGGGTGGTGCTTCCGCCGTTCTTGTTGATGCTGGCTTCCCAGTTCGACCAGTCTTCGAGCGGGAACTTCATCTGCTCCACGAAGGTTTTCACCGCCGGGTTGGCAGCGACGAACCCCTTATTGGCGACAGCCGACCAGTTCCATGACGACATGGCCATGCGGCACGGATCGGCCCCGCCGGCGCAGCCCTTGACGCCGCTGACCAGTGCCGAGCCCTTGTTCGGCACGGAGGGCGGCAGCGCGTCCGCCGGCGTCGGCAGCCAGACCACATCCTCGCCCGGGACGAGGGCATTGTTCATCCAAGATGGACTCCAGGCATAGAAGAACGCCGGCTCGCCACGTTTCACGCGGGCGACGGCCTCCACCATCAGCGCCTCGTATTTGCCGCGGATCGATTTCACGGTGTCCTTGAGACCGAACTTGTCGAGCTGGAAATCGACGACGTCGCCGCAGCTCCAGCCGGGATCGCAATTGATCAGATCCGCCTTGCCGTCGCGGCCGAACAGCGCCGCGATCTTGGGATCCTTCATCTGCGCGAGCGTGGTGATGTTGTGGGCGGCCGCAGTCTTCTTGTCGATGAGATAGCCATTGATGCCGCCGCCGACGATCAGGCCGGCGCCGACGATTTCGGCCTGCTTCTCGACCGCGCGGAAGCCGGGCTCGCGCTGCGGGAAATTGACGTCGGTTGCAAGGTCGAGGTCGCCCTGCGCCGCCGCCTGGAAGAACAGCGTCGTGTTGACGGTGCTGAGCTTGACCTCATAGCCGAGCTGCTTCATCGCCTTCATCGCGATCTGCGCGACGACGTAATTGGCGCCCAGGCTGTCGCTCTGGGCGTAGCGGATGGTCTTGCCCTTACCGGGGAGCTCCTGCGCAGCCGCAGGCGCTGTCGCGAAAGCGATAGCGGTCATGGCGACGGCCGCAGCCGTCAATGTCTTCAATCCGGTCATGCCTGTCATTGCGGTCTCCTTCTCGATGCCGACCTGTTCGATCGTTTTGTGATTTCCCCTGACCGCCTCGCGGCGGGCCTTCGAGCCGGCGCGCCCTAGCGCTCCGGCTATTCTCCAGTCATGCCGCTTGGCGGCTTGCGTCAGAGCGCTTGCTTTGCCGCTATCGCGGTTGCCGCCGGTTCTTCCGGGCGGCCGCCCTTGACCAGGCGCATCACCGTGGCGAACAGCGAGGTCCGCGTCGCGCCGCCGCGCTTGGGTTCGGCGAGCTTCTGCGTGACGCGATCGAGCACCATTGCCAGCAGCACGATGGCGATGCCGCCGACCGCGGCGCGGCCGACATCGAGACGGCCCAGGCCCTGGAGGACGACGAGACCCAAACCCTCGGCGCCGATCATCGCGACGACGACGGAGAGCACCATCGCAGTGAGCACCGTCTGGTTGAGGCCGCCGAGGATGGTCGGAATGGCCAGGGGGAGCTGGATCTCGAACAGGAGCTGGCGCTTGTCGGCGCCGAAGGCGAGGCCGGCCTCGACGATCTCGTGCTCGACCATGCGGATGCCGAGATTGGTGAAGCGGATCAGGGGCGGGGCTGCGGCCGTGACGACGGCGACCTCGCCCGGCACGGTGCCGACGCCGAACAGCATGACGACCGGCACCAGATAGACGAAGCTCGGCGTCGTCTGCATGATGTCGAGGATCGGCCGCACCACGTTCCAGACACGGTCGCTGCTCGCGCACCAGATCCCCATCGGGATGCCGATAACGGCGCAGAACACAATCGCGGTCGAGATCAGCGAGAGCGTCGTCATCGCCTCGTTCCAGACGCCGAGCATCGCGACCACCACAAGCGATATCGCGCTGAAGGCCGCGATGCCGGGCGTCGCCAGGCGCCAAGCCAGCAACGTGAAGCCGACGACGAAAACCGGGAACGGAATGGCGTGGAGCACGGTGTCGTTCAGGCTGAGCAGGCCCTCGACTGGCCATTTGATGGCGAGGAAGAGGGGGCGCAGATTGAGCGCGACCCAGCTGACACCTTGCTGGATCCAGCTGTCGATCGGGAAAATGGCAAGATCGTCGGCCTTAAACATGGCGATCTCCGGCTGAGGCAGTTTTGGGCGAGGTCGAGGACATGCGGGACAGGAGCTCACCGACGCCCAGTGTCCCGACGAGCCTGCCATCCTCGTCGATGACCGCCATCGGCGCGCCGTTGCGATAGCTGCGCGCGACCTCGATGAGCTTGGCGTTCTCCGGGACGCTGACGTAATCGCTGCTTGGCGTGCCGATTTCGCCGCTCTGGCGAGCATGGCCCAGCGCCGTGCTGTCGAGCGCGCCGAGGATCCTGCCCTCGCCATCGAGAACGAAACCGGGATCGCCGGCCTCCGCGCCACCCACCAGGATGCCGCGCTCGGAGCGCAGGATCGGGGCGGCTTCGCGCATGACGGAACGCGCATCGAAAAGCCGGGCCCGGTCGATCTCACGGGTGAAGGCCGCGACATAATCGCTGCCCGGCTCCAGCACGATCGATTGCGGGGTGCCTTCGCGAACCAGTTCGCCTTCGGACATGATCGCGATGCGCGTGCCGAGCTTGAGCGCCTCCTGGAAATCATGGGTGATGAACAGGATGGTCTTGTTCAAAGTGCGCTGCAGGCGCAGCAATTCGTCCTGCATCTCGGTGCGGATCAGCGGGTCGAGCGCGCTGAAGGCCTCGTCCATGATCAGGATATCGGCATCGGTCGCGAGCGCGCGGGCAAGGCCGACGCGCTGGCGCATGCCGCCGCTCAGCTCATGGGGGAAATGGTAGCCCCAGCGCGCAAGCCCGACGACGCTCAGTACCTCTTCGGCGCGGCGGCGGCGATCCGCCGGCGAGACGCCACGCAGCTTCAGCCCGAATTCGACATTCTCGATGACGCGCTTGTTCGGCAGGAGCGCAAAATGCTGGAAGACCATGGAGATGCGCGTGCGACGGACCTCGCGCAGTTCCTCTTCCTTCAGGGAAACGATATCGCGGCCATCGAGCAAGATCTTGCCGGCGCTGGGTTCGTTCAGCCGGTTGATGCAGCGTGCGAGTGTCGATTTGCCGGAACCAGACAGGCCCATGACCATGTACATGGCGCCTTGGGGCACGTTCAGCGAGACATTGTTGAGCCCGACGACAGCGCCGAGCTTGTCGAACACGGTGTTCTTGTCCCCGCCATTGGCGAGAATCTGCAACGCCGCCTCCGGCGCTGCCGAAAAGATCTTGTACAGATTCTGAATCTGCAGTCGCTCGGTCATGTCCGAAAACCCCTCCTTTCGGCGCCCGATTTCATCGGGCTTGTCCGACCCCCGCCGCGATCGATTAAGAGCCGGCCGACGCGGCCAGTCTTCCTGCGATCCGGAGGACGGATGTCGCGTTCTCTTGTCGGGAAAGCGCTAAGGCCGGCTGTGGCGCTTCACCGGATCCTTGCCCTCAGTGAAATCCTGGCCCTCAGCGCAGCGGCGAAAAATCGGTCGGCAGCAGGATGCGGTTCTCCGCCTGCTCGATGTTCTCCGACAGTCGCGGGAGGAAGGCCTGCCAGCGTGGATCGTCAGCCAGCTGCTGGCGCCGCCGCACCCGATCCTCGAAATCGGCATAGGCCCAGAGATGGGTGACATGGCTGAGCAGGCCGATCTCGGTGGTGAAGTAGCCGATCAGATGGCCGAGGATGGGCTGCTGGATCGCCAGGCCTTCATCCCTCACAAGCGCGAGATAGCGCCCCATCCGCCCGTTGCGGATGCGATAGATCCGTTCCTCGACGATCATTGTGCATCTCCGGCGCTGCTGCCGAGAAATCCGCGCGTCAGTGCGGCCACCTGCTCGGGGGCCTCGGTCAGGATCGAGTGACGCAGGCCGGGCAGGATGTGCAGCTGCGAGCCGCCGATGCGCTCGTGCATGTAGCGCGCCATGCGTGGGTTGGAGCCGGCATCCTCCTCGCCGGTCGCGATGAGGACCGGCATGCGGATCTGGTCGAGCAAACCGCCGAGATCGGTCTGCGCCAGCACGCGATAGGCAGCGGCGTAGCATTCGGGGTCGTTCTCGGCGTTGCGCTGCCGCAGCATCGCGATGAGGTCCGGGTTGCGCGCCTGGAAGCTTTCGGTCAGCCAGCGCGACAGCGAGGCGTCGTAGTGCGAACCGCGATCACCGGCCTGCAGGGCGCTGAGGCGCAGGGCGACGCGCTCGCGCTCCTCCTCGGTGCGACCCGCCACGGTCGCCAGCAGCACAAGCCGCCTGAGCCGCGCCGGATGCGTCAGCGCCATGCGCTGCGCGATCAGCCCGCCCAGCGAGAAGCCGGCGAGATGGAAGGTCTCGAAACCGGCATGGTCGGCGAGCGCCAGCGCGTCGCCGACGAAATCGTCGATCTCGTAGCGCCCTTTGACCTTGCTGGAGCGGCCATGGCCGCGCAGGTCGAAGGTCAGGATGCGGAACCGGTCGGCCAGGCGCTCGGCCACGCCCTCCCAGGCTTCCAGATAGGAGCCGACGCCATGAATGCAGACAAGCGGCGTGCCGCTGCCCTGCAGGCGATAGTTCAAGGTGACGTCGCCGATCGTCAGGCTCGTCGAGCCATGCTCCTGTGGCGCGCGCGCCACTTGCACCGGAGTGCCCATGGCTCAAAACCCGGCTGCTGCGAAGCGCGGTAGCGCAGCGCGCTCCTGCTCGCGGGCGGCGAAATGCGGCATCACCTCGTCGATGAACAATCGCAGCGTCTTCACCTGCAATTCGAAGGGCAGATTGAAGGACAGGCCGAGGCAGTACTGGTCGACGCCCGCATCCTCATAGACCTGCAGCTTCTCGATGACCTCATCAGGCGTGCCGAACATCAGATTGTCGCGAACGGCCTGCGGATTGTAGTTGGCCCGGTTGGCCACGGCCTCGAACGGCACCGCCTCGGGGAAGCCGTTGGTCACGGTGCCGATGTTCTGCATCAGGTTCTCGAAATAGCGCCCGTAATCGACGGAGTGCCGCACCGCGACCTCCCAGTCATCCTGCCGGTCATAGACGCAGGTCCGGCGCTGCATCATCAGGCGCGGGCGCGGCCGCTCGGGATGGTCGGCCACGGCCTTGCGGAACTTCTCGCCGAGCACGCCGACCTCGGCCGGAGGCGAGGAGAGCGGCGTCGAGAGGATGTTGGCGCCGATGCCGACCGCCCAGTCGAAGGTGCCGGGATCGCGTGCCGCGACCCAAATGCTGGGATGCGGCTGCTGCAGCGGCTTGGGCACCGAGGTCGCGAGCGGGAACTTCCAGTAATGCCCGTCATGAGCATAGTCACCGGCCCAGAGCTTCTGTACCGCCGGCACCAGTTCCTTCATGAAGGCGACGCCCTCCTGCTGGGGGATGCCGCCGGCCATGCGGTCGAACTCGTACTGGTACGCGCCGCGCGCGATGCCGAATTCGAGCCTGCCGCCGGTCAGGTGGTCGCAAAGCGCCGCTTCGCCTGCGAGCCGGATCGGCGACCAATAGGGGGCGACCAGTGTCGCGGTGCCGAGCCTGATCCTGTCGGTGTGCTGGCCGAGCCAGGTCAGCACCGTGAAGGGATTGGGCGAGACCGTGCACTCGATGGTGTGGTGCTCGGCGGTCCACAGCGTCTCGAAGCCACCTTCATCGGCGATCTTTGCGAGTGCGCGCATGTTGGCAACCGCGTCCGACATCGAATCCTGGGGCGAGAAACGCTCCATGCTGATCGAAACGGCAAATTTCATGATGGCCTCCCGGCTCGGCGTTCTTGGCTTTTTGGGGTTCAGCGCAGGCGGATCACGAACGGGTCCTGCATGGCGCCCGAGTAGTCGATCACGACGTTCTTCAGGCGCGAGAACTCGCGCATGACCTCGAAGCCGCCGCGGCGGCCGTAGCCGCTGTTCTTCATGCCGCCATTGGCGGACATGTAGGCGGCGGAGCGGTAGGTGTTGATCCAGACCGTGCCCGCCTCGATGTTGCGGGCGAAGCGCATCGCGCGGTCGATGTTTTGGGTCCAGATGCCCGATGCCAGGCCGTATTCGGTGTCGTTGGCGAGAGCGATCATCTCCTCCTCGCTCTTGAACGGCACGACGCCGACCACCGGCCCGAAGATCTCCTCGCGCATGAAGCGCATGTCGTTGCTGGCCTCGGTCATCACCGTCGGCTCGAAATACCAGCCGCGCGCCAGTTCGCCGCTCTGCGGCTTGCGCCCGCCGGCCGCGATCTTGGCGCCCTCCCGCATGCCGGAGGCGACATAATCCTCGACCTTGGCGAGCTGCGCAGACAGCGCCAGCGGCCCGATATCGGTGTCCTCAAGCTGCGGGTGGCCGACCTTGATGCGTTGGGTGCGCGCGACCAGCGCCTCGACGAAACGGTCATAGATCGGCTGCTCGACGAAGCAGCGCGAGCCGGCAACGCAGGTCTGCCCGGCCGCGGCGAAGACGCCGGAAACGACGCCGTTCACCGCCTTGTCGATGTCGACATCGGAGAAGATGACATGAGGCGACTTGCCGCCCAGCTCCATTTGGCAGGGCACGAGGTTTTCGGCGGCGTTGCCGGCGATCTTGCGGCCGGTGAAGGTCGAGCCGGTGAAGACGTATTTCGCGATGCCGGGATGGCGCGTCAGCGCGTCGCCCGTGGTCGCCCCGTCGCCGGTGACGACATTGACGACTCCGGGCGGAATGCCGGCCTCGATCACGAGTTCTGCCAGCGCCAGCGTCGAGGCCGTCGCGTGCTCGGAGGGCTTCACCACGATGGTGTTGCCGATCGCGAGGCAGGGCGCGAGCGTGCCGGTCAGCATCATCAATGGCGAGTTCCACGGGATGATCATCCCGACCACGCCGATCGGCTCGCGCAGATTGAAGTTCAGCGTGTCGAGCTTGTTGACCGGGATCGTGTCGCCCTGGAGCTTGTCGGCCATCCCCGCGAAATAGAGATAGGAGTCCGGGATCGCCCGCATCTGGGCGCGCATTTCCTTGAGCAGCTTGCCGTTGTCGCGGCACTCGATCATCGCCAGCTCGTCGGCGTTCTCGAGCACGAGCTCGGCGAGGTGGCGCACCAGCTTGCCGCGCTCGGTCTGGGTCATGCGCCGCCAGGCCGGGTTGACCAGCGCAGCGCGGGCCGAGCGCACGGCGGCATCGACATCGGCGGCATCGCCTTGCGCGAAGGCGTACCAGGGCTCGGCGGTGGTCGGATCGTAGGAGGGCAGGTAGACGCCGCTCTTGGGCGCGACGAAGCGGCCGTCGATGAAGAGATCCTGGCGTGAGCCTTCGAGGGTTTTGACCGTGGTCTGCATATCTGCTCTGCCGGCTCAGGATTGCGGGTTTGGTGCCCAGGGCTGGGCCTCGCCGACCATGGCGAGACGCCCGCCATCGTTGGAATCCATGTAGATCCCGAAGCGCTTGCTCGCGCTTTCGCGGGCATAGCGGCGCAGCATCGCGCTGATCTCGCGCGTCGGAATCGCGTCATAAGGAAGTTGGTCGATCGGGAAGAACTTCAACCCGGCGGACAGCGCAGCCGCAGCGGAATCCTGCGCGAGGCGGGCGCGGTAGATCAGGTATCCGGGGTCGCCGTCGGTGACGTCGAACACCGAGTAGAGGAAGGTGTCGTCCGGCACGAGCGTCAGCGCGTCGCCGCCCTCAAGCTTCAACTCGTTATCGGCAATGCGGCGCTGCGCGCTCGGCAGCACCCAGCCACCCCGACCATCCGCGCGCAGCAGCAATTGGCCATCGGCCTCGATCAGATATCCGACGATCATGCCATGCGAGGCGAGCCAGCCCGGCGGCAGCGGGTCCTTGACATTGGCGTAGCGGCCCCGGCAGAAGCCGAGCGGCGGCGACGGGCTCGTGCCGAAGGCCTGAATCTCGCCGATCAGCACGACATGGTCGCCGGCATCGACGCGGCGGTGGACCGTGCAGTCGAACCAGGTCAGGCAGTCCGTCAGGACCGGCGAGCCGGTATGGATGCGGTCATGGCTGACGGTGTCGAACTTGTTGGCCGCTTTCGAAGCGAACAGGTTCGAGACGTCGATCTGCCCCTCATGCAGCAGGTTGACCGCGAAGGCGGGCGAGCTGTTGAAGGCTGCGAAGCTGTGCGCGCCCTTGCCGACGCAGACCAGCAGCAGCGGCGGATCGAGCGAGACCGAGGTGAACGAGTTCGCCGTCATGCCGCGCGGCGTGCCGTCGGCATCGCGGGTCGTGATGATGGTCACGCCCGTCACGAACGTCCCGAGTGCACGACGCAGCGCGACGGGATCGATCGTGTTGGGGGCGTTAGTGGCTGCAGCGAGCATGCGCTTCACCTCGATCAAGTCGGGACCGGTGAAGGCTAGGCGGCGATGCAGGCCGCATCTTCCTACGAAAAGAAGGATGGATCCGTAGAATTCCTCTGCGAAGAGCGGGAAGGCATGGCCGCGCTAGAGCAGGATGCGAAAAAAGTGGGAACCGTTTTTTCGCATTGATCCGGCTCTAGCGGCCCGCGGCATTGCCGTTCTCGATCACGCCATGCAGCCGGATCGCCAGTTCGATCGCGAAGCGGCGATCCGCCGTCTCCGGGTCGATCCCGAACAGGTCCTGAATGCGCGACAGCCGGTAGCGCAGCGTCGTCACATGCAGCCCCATCGCATCGGCGCAGGCCTGGGCGCGGCAGCCCTCGCGCAGATAAGCGGCGAGCGTTTCCAGATAGGGCGTGTCGTGCTTGCGGTCATGGGCGACGACCGCGCCGATGCTGCTATCGACGAAGCTGCGCACATCGGCCGATTCAGCCGCGCCGATCAGCATCGGCATCGGGCCGAAGTCCGAGGCCGAGAGGGTCCCCGTACGGCCGAAAGCACGCGCGATGCGGATCATCCGCCAGCAGCGCTCCCATTCCTTGGGGTAGCCATCGAGACCGCCGCAGATGCCGCCAAGCACCACGATCGGCTCCCGGTTGAAGCTGTGCCGCAGGGTCTCGACCATGCGGCGCGCGAGACGTCCGATCCGCTCCTGGTCGTCGTCCCCGTCATGCGGCAGGAGGCAGACCAGCCCGCCACCGACGGCGACGACGCTTACGGGAACGTTCAGCTGGCGTGCCAGCCGCGTCACCGCGTGGTGGCAATCGACGCTGATGTCGGCCGGCAGTGACGGCATGTCCGGAAAATCGACGACCACCATGCGCGCCGGAGCCCCCAGCGCAAGGCCGAGCCGCCGGCCGCGCAGGAGGACGTCGTCTGCATCGCGCCAGCGACGCTCGATGATCTCGAAGAACAGCTCGGTCAATGTCCGCGTCTCGAAGCGGAAGCGGATGACGCTGCGCATCATCTGAACGCTGAGGGCGAACTTCACGCTGTCGAGCAGGAGCCGTTCGAGATCGCCGGCAGCCTGCGCGGTCGGAAAGATCACGAGCGCGCCGACAGCCTGCCCATCGACATTCAGGGGCTCGATCCTGGCCATGAGTTGCAGCTGCCGCTCGCCGTCATCGAGCCGTAAGCCCCGCGGTTCGCTGCGTTGCGCCGCGACGGCGTCCCGCGCTGCCGCAATGATCTGGCTGCCAAGGCTGGTGTCGATCGCCCGCTGCCAGGCCGTGTCGTCGAAATGAAGCGGCGCCGGTGACCGGCTGGCGACCAGCGCATTGCCGGAGAAATCGACGACCAGCACGGGGGGCGGCAGGAGATCCGCCAGCATCGCCGCCAGCGCCGAGGTTGACCCACCGGACAGCACCTCCTGAAGCAGCGTCGTCTGCGTCTGCAGGGCCTTGTGCAACTGCTCTGCCGCCTGGCGTTCGGCCCTGATCCGATGCTCGCGCTCGATCGCGATCCCACCGAGATGAACGATCATGCTCATGAAGGCGAGATCGTCCGGCGACACCTCGGTGATGCCGCGCGAGACGACGTTGAGCACCATCGGCCGGTTTTCGGCATCGGCGCAGCTCATCGGCAGCACGAGCACCGTGCGGTAGTCGCGTTCGAAGGCCTCGCGTCGATAGCCGGGGAACTCGTCGGAGGCGCGAGCGTCGCGGATATAGACCGGCTCGTTGCGTTGCAGCGCGATCAAGGCGGGGCTCGTCGCCAGCTCCCATCGATTCTCGAGCGGCCGGCGCAGCAGCGTCGGGTCATGCCGCACCATGACATGCGCCTCGCCATGGGCCGCATCGATCGCCATGATCGATCCCAGTGTCCAGCCGCCATGCTCGCAGGCGGCATGGATGAGGTCGCGCAGGATCGTCTCGAGATCGCCGTCGGAATTGATCCGGCTTGCGACATCCCGCAACGAACGCATCTGCGATGCCTGATCCACCGTTCAGCCCTCCCGCGCCAGCATAGCGACCTTACCCCGCATCGCAGGGGTAGTCCGCAGAATCTTCCAGCGATCCGGCGGAAGACGTTCGCGCGACCGGGCCGCTACCCTCCGGCCGCATCGGACAATCACAACAGGTGGGCACCCATGGATTTCGGTTTGCGCAAGATCTCGACCTTCGTCGAGGAAACCTTCATCGAGGGCGGCAAAGCGGCCGACCGGCCGGTTCGCATGGTCATCGTCGCCGCCGTGCTGCGCAACCCCTGGGCCGGTCAGGGCTTCGTCGAGAATCTGCGGCCCGAGATCCTGCGCATCGCGCCCCATCTCGGCATCGAGCTGACCAAGCGCCTCGTCGCCCTGATGCCGGCCGAACAGGTCGAGGCATACGGCAAGGCCGCGGCAGTCGGCACCAACGGCGAGATCGAGCATGCTTCGGCGCTGATCCACACGCTGCGCTTCGGCAACATGTTCCGCGATGCCGTCAAGGGTACGGCCTATCTTAGCTTTACGAACACGCGCAATGCGCCAGGCGCGCTGCTCTCGCTGCCGATGATCCACAAGAGCGAAACCGGCAAGCGCTCGCATTTCCTGACGGCGAACTTCCAGATCCCGGATGCGCCGGCCGCCGACGAGGTTCTGGTCGCGATCGGAGCCTGCGACAACAGCCGGGCCCATCCGCGCCTCGCCGACCGTTTCCAGGATATGGACGAGATGAAGCAGGAGTTGGAGAACGCCTGAGCGCATTGCGCCGGCGCCTCTTGGCGTCCGCCACTCGAAACAGGGCCCGCCAACTCGGCGGGCCCTTTTGCATGGGATGAGCACCTGACGCATTGCGACGCCTCAGGCCACCGCGACCTTCTCGCGGACCAGTTCGTCCATGACCTGACGCACCGCTTGCTCGGCGATGGCGACGATCTCGTCGATCTCGCCTTTGGTCGTGACCAGCGGCGGGGCGAAGCCGAGAATATCGCCATGCGGCATGGCCCGCGCGATCAGGCCGCGATCACGCGCCGCCTTGGAGATGCGCGCCCCGACCTTCAGCGCCGCATCGAAGCGGGTCTTGGCCGCGCGGTCGGCGACAAATTCGAGCGCGCCCAGCATGCCGACGCCGCGCACCTCGCCGACGATCGGCAATTGCGCGAAGGTCACCTTCAGCCGGTCCTGGAAATAGCCGCCGACATCGCGCGCCTTACCCGCCAGATCCTCGCGCTCGACGATGTCGAGCACGGCATTGGCCGCGGCCGCGCCGATCGGATGCCCGGAATAGGTATAGCCGTGCGAGAAAGCTCCGACACGGTCCGCACCGTCCTCCAGAACCTTGTAGACCTTCTCTCCGACGATCGCGGCCGAGAGCGGGAAATAGCCGGAGGTCAGGCCTTTCGCGACAGTGATCAGGTCCGGCTCGATGCCATAGAGATGCGAGCCGAAGGGCGTGCCGACACGGCCGAAACCGGTGATCACCTCGTCGGCAATCAAGAGCACGTCGTATTTGCGCAGCACCAGCTGAATCTCGTGCCAGTAGCCCTGCGGCGGTGGGGTGATGCCGCCCGTGCCGAGCACCGGCTCGCCGATGAAGGCGCCGACAGTCTCGGGACCCTCGCGCAGGATCAGGCCTTCGAGTTCGTCCGCAAGGCGCTTCGAGAACTCGATTTCGGTCTCGCCGGCTTGAGCACCCCAATAATGATGCGGTGCGCCGGTGTGCAGAATGCCGGGGAAGGGCAGATCCATATGATCGTGGTAGAAGCTCATTCCGGTCATCGAGCCGGAAACGACGCTGCAGCCGTGATAGCCGCGCAGCCGCGAGATGATCTTCTTCTTCCGCGGCTGGCCGCGCAGGTTGTTGTAATACCAGACCAGCTTGGCCTGGGTCTCGTTCGCGTCCGAGCCGGACATCCCGTAGAAGACCTTGCTCATCTGTCCCGGCGCCATCCTGACGAGGCGGTCGGAGAGGATGGCGAGCTCATCGGTCGTGTGGGCGGCGTAGCTATGATAATAGGCAAGCCGGTGGGCCTGCCGCGCAATCGCCTCGGCCACCTCGGTACGGCCATAGCCGATATTGACGCAGTAGAGCCCGGCGAAGCCGTCGATATAGCTGCGGCCGGTCGCATCCTGAATGCGGATGCCTTTCCCGGTTTCGACGATGGTCGGCTCGCCGAGCTTGCCGCTGGCAAAATCCCTGAGCTGGGTGAAGGGGTGCAGGACGCTGGCGCGATCCAGCGCACCGATGGCTGCGACGTCGATCGTCATGGGGGATCTCCTTGATCAGGCTGCGAGATTCCCGAAGCAGACATATTTCGCTTCGAGATATTCGGTGATGCCGTGGCGCGAGCCCTCGCGGCCGAGGCCCGATTGCTTCCAGCCGCCAAAGGGGATCGGCGCCCCGGTGAATTTTGGCGTGTTGACCGCGACCATGCCGTATTCGAGCTGGTCGGTGAGCCGCATCGCACGGCGCAGGTCGTCGGTGTAGACATAGGCCGCGAGCCCCATCTCGGTGGCGTTGGCCCGGGCGACGACCTCGTCCTCGTCATCGAAAGGCAGGATCGCAGCCACGGGTCCAAAGGTCTCCTCGCGCGCGATCGTCATCGCATCGGTGACATCGGCGAGCACGGTCGGCTGGACGAAATTGCCACTGAGCGGACTGTCCTGCCCGCCCGTGACGATCCGGGCGCCGGCCGCGACTGCCTGCGCGATCTGCTGGCGGCATTTTTCCGCGACGGAGGCCTTGGTCATTGGCCCGATATCGGTGCCCTCGGACAGACCGTGTCCGACCCGCAAGCGCGCAGTCGCCTCGGAGAAGGCCGCAACGAAGCGCGGATAGGAGCTGCGCTGGACATAGATGCGGTTGGCTGCAAGGCAGTCCTGTCCCGAAGTTGCGAATTTCGCTGCGATGCAGCCGGCGACGGTGGCAGCAAGCGGGGCATCGTCGAAGACGATGAAGGGCGCGTGACCGCCGAGTTCGAGCGAGGCCCGCTTGACCGTCTGCGCCGCCTGCCCAAGCAGCAGCCGGCCGACCTCGGTGGAGCCCGTGAAGGAGAAGGCGCGGATATCGGTGTGAGACATCAGGCGATGCGACAATGGCGCGGCCTCGCCGGTGACGATCTGGAGAACGCCGGCGGGCAAGCCGACCTCTTCCGCCAGCCGGGCAAGCGCCAACGCGGACAGCGGCGTCTCAGGCGCAGGCTTCACGATCATGACGCAACCGGCAGCCAAGGCCGCGCCGGCCTTGCGCGTGATCATCGCGCTTGGAAAATTCCAGGGCGTGACGGCCGCCGCAACCCCGATCGGCTGCATCTGGACCGAAAGCCGGCTTCCCGGCAGGTGGCTCGGAATCGTCTCGCCATAGGTCCGCTCGCCCTCGGCCGCGAACCAATCGAGGAAGGCAGCCGCATAGGCGATCTCACCATGCGACTCCGCCAGCGGCTTGCCCTGTTCTGCCGTCATGATGACGGCGAGGTCGTCGGCATGGCGGCGCATCGCGGAGGCCCAGTCGCGCAGCAGGAGCCCGCGTTCGAGAGGAGGGCGCTCACGCCAGGAGCGTTGCGCCTGGACCGCGGCGGCAACGGCCTCATCGACCATGCCAAGCTCGCAGGAGGCGACCTCCGCGATGGTCTCGCCGGTTGCGGGATCCGTGACCGGCTGGCGCAGCAAAGCGTCGCGCCATGCGCCATTCACAAAAGCCCGGCTCTGCAGCAGATCGGCTCGCGCGAGCCCCTTCAGCGCTTTCGCGGATATGCCCTGCATCAAGATCCTCCGGAACCAGTGATTGACCTGCGCTGGAAATTATCGCGGGCGGCGCAGCTCTTTGCTGTATAATCGGCGGTGCTGCGCCGAATTTCGGCGTTGGCTCCCCCTTTCGCGCAGGATTTCTGCATGACTTCGCTCGACAGCCTCGATCGGCGCCTTCTCGCTGCCGTCCAGCAGGACAACAGGCTGACCACCGCCGAACTCGGCCAGCAGGTCGGCCTCTCCGCCACTGCCTGCCAGCGTCGGCTGAAGCGGCTGCGCGACGAAGGCGTCATCGAGGCCGACATTGCAGTGGTCTCGCCCAGGGCCGTCGGGCGTCCGGTTTCCATGCTGGTGCTGGTGACGCTGGAGCGCGAGCGCGCCGACATCGTCGACCGCTTCAAGGCGTCGATCCGCGCGACGAAGGAGGTGATGATCGGCCTCTACGTGACCGGCGACGCCGATTTTGTGCTCTATGTCACGGCCAGCGACATGGAAGATTATGAGCGCTTCACGCGCCGGTTCTTCTATGAGAACCCTGACATCAAGGGCTTCAAGACGATGGTGGTGATGGACCGCGTGAAGGCGGGCTTCGCCCTGCCGATCGAGCCCTGAGCCCAAGCCGGGCAGCGCCTTCGCAGCGCCGTCATCGGTGAAGTAGCGGGCCGGATCATCCCGATATCCGTCGGCATGCGCGATTTCGCAGGAAGAGCGCGCCTCTCCATCCGCTTTGCCACAGGAAGTTCTCTCAGTGCCGGCTCGCTACGAATCCTGACGGGGATCATGACCGCAGGAGATCGAAAACGATGGCCGCATCCAGGACTGGCAAGACGGCGCTGCTATTCGCGTTCGCGTGCGCAGGGCTTCTGGCGCTGTCCCCGGCTGGCGCCCAATCCTTACCCGGCGAGGGCAGGACCGTCCGCATCGCCATCGGCGATACGCTGGGTGCGACGCGGATGCATGACCACATCCTCGAAACCGCGTTCCGGAAGCTGGGCTACAAGACCGCCGAAACGCAAATCAACGCGACATTATTCTTCCAGGCCGCGGCGTTGGGCGATCTCGACATGCTCAGCGGGCTCAATTTTCCGCAGCGCGAGCCGCAGTTCAAGACGGTCGAAAGGCAGCTCGCCACGGTCGGCGACGGCACCATCATCGAGGGCGGCATCAACGGCTATCTCATCGACAAGAAGACGGCCGACGCCAACAATATCACCCAGCTCGACCAGTTGAAGGATCCCAGGATCGCAGCAGTGCTCGCGGCAGACGGCAAGGTCAATCTGATCAATTGCGACCCGGGCTGGTCCTGCGGAGACGTCGTCGAGTACCAGCTCGACAAGTTCGGTCTGAAGAACACGATCAAATCCGTGCGCGGCAAATACGAGGCGCTGATGGCCGAGGCGATCGGCCGGGCGCTGCGCGGCGAGCCGACGCTCTACTATGCCTGGAGCCCGTCCTGGGTGATGGACAAGCTCGTTCCGGGCAAGGATGTGGTCTGGCTGCCGACGCCGTTCGATGCGGTTCCGCCCAATCTCAAGGTCTCGACCAGCGCGCTGGTTTCCGGCGTCAAGGGCTGTGCCGGCGGGCAGGATCCGTGCCGCATGGCGCTCGGCCAGTGGAACTATCTGCCTGTCGCCAACCGCGACTTCCTAGCGAAGAACCCCGCCATCCGGCGCTTCCTCGAACTCGCCCGCTATCCCCGCGACACCTGGGCGAAATGGGAGGGCGTCATCGCGGCGGACAGCTCGCCACGCGCCATCAGGGCCGCCGGCGACAGCTGGATCAAGGAGAACCAGCCGCTGTTCGATGGCTGGATCGCCGAAGCGACGGCGGCCCGCTAGCGTTTTCGAGCGAGGCAGACACAGGTTCGCGAGAAAAACACGTCAAAACAATGCTCTAGGGCGCTGTTTTGATCCGACAAGCCAGCTTACGAGAAGAAATGAGGGACTTCGTGGACAACGCTCGTGAGATGAACGACGTCGGCGAGGCGATCGATGCGATCGTGCAGGATATCGCGCCCAAGCTGATCGGCATCAGGCGCGATCTGCACGCCCATCCCGAGATTGGTTTCGAGCTGCAGCGCACCGCCGGCATCGTCGCCGCCGAGCTCGAGCGGCTCGGTATCGCCTGCCGCACCGGAGTGGGGCGCAGCGGCGTCGTGGCGGACATCGTCGGCGGAGCGCCGGGTCCTTGCCTGGTGATCCGGGCCGATATGGACGCCCTGCCGATCCAGGAGATGACGGGCCTCGCTTATGCCAGCACCATCCCCGGCCGCATGCATGCCTGCGGGCACGACCTCCACACCGCAACGCTGCTCGGCGTGGGGGCCGTCCTCAACCAGCTCTCGGACAAGTTGCGTGGCACGGTGAGGCTGGTCTTCCAGCCCGCCGAGGAGACGGTCGACAGTGGCGCTGCCGCGATGATCGCCGACGGCGTGCTCGATGGTGTCGACATGGCATTGGGCTTCCACAACGAACCCGGCCTGCCCGCCGGGACGGCCGCCTACACTCGCGGGGCGAGTTTCGCCTCGGCGGACAGCTTCCAGATCACCATAGAGGGCCGCTCCGGCCACGCGGCGCAGCCGCATGAGGCTGTCGACCCGATCATGGTTGCCGGCTATCTCCTGACGCAGTTGCAGACCATCGTCTCGCGCGAGATCAACCCGATCCGCAGCGCGGTCCTCACCGTTGGCCGGATCGAGGGCGGCGATGCCTACAACATCATCCCCGACAGCTGCATGATGGCAGGCACGATCCGCACGCGCGCGCCCGAGACGCGCGACGTCATGGAAGCGGCCGTTCGCCGGATCTGCGCCGGCACGGAGATCATGCACCGCGTGACATGCAGGCTCGTCTATAGTCGCAACCTGCCTCCGGTCATGAACGATGACGGCTTGCTGGATCGCACCATCGCGGCGGTTCGCATGCAGGGCGGGGCTATTGACCAGATCGACGGCGGATTTGGCGCCGAGGATTTCGCCTTCTTCTCCGAGCGCGTGCCGTCGTCGCATCTTCGGATCGGCTCCTCGCAGCCCGGCCGGCGGGACCGCGTCCACAACTCGAACTACCAGCCGGACGAGAGCTGCATCGCAGATGGCGTGCTCGCCTTGTCGCGCACCGCCATGGAGTTGCTGAACTAGAGCGTTTTCGAGCGAAGTGGATACCGGTTCGCGCGAATAAAGTGCGTTAAAACAAAGAGATACAGATGTTTGACGACCTAATCTGATCGGAAACGGCTCGAGCCGGGCCGATCGGTGGCCGCACTCCGGTTCGCTCCATCCCACATCGCGTCAGGTGCACACCCATTCGCGCACCGCGCATTGCGTGCCTGTCCGCTCGCAGGCCTGAACGGCCTGATCCTCGGCCTGCTGGCGCGTCGGCGCCGCCTTCGCGCTCCAAGGTGTGATGCGGTCGCTCTTGTCCTTTGCCACAGCGAGCGCGCCGCAGTGATGATAGGGAAACCCGGTGCGGTCATCGTCGTCCCAGTGGCGATGATTGCGGAAGACGCTCACGACGACGCAGTCCTCGCCTCCGGCCCGCCGGCAATGCGCGAGGGCCAGATCCGCCGCCTCTTGCCGCTTGTCCGCGCCCCAGAAGAAGCCGTGCTTCTCGTTGGCGCTCGCATAGGCGATCGCCGCCCAGATGCCGCTCTCCTTGGTCTGGGGCGGGACAGGTCCCTTGATCGGCCCGGCCGGCAGATCGGCCGCGCCTAGTTGCCCCGAACAGGCGAAAAGCACACCGATCGCTGCAATGGCAGAGCGGAGTTTCATCATGAGCTCCTTACTGTCGCGCGGCCGCGGCCACGGAGACGACGACGCAGCCATTCCCCGTCGGGAGAAGCAGTGCGTTTCCGCCATTATTGGCGAGGGCGTAGACGGCAATCTGCCCGAGATTGCTGGCGAGCTTGCTGCCTTGCGGGAGAACGGCCGGAATCTCGGCGCATGAGGCGGAGAAAGGCGCCACCCGGACCATCGTGCCTTCGCAGGTCGATTGCGTCGGTGCGGCGAAAACGACGCCGGCGGCCGGCCCGCTATAGTTCTGGGTGGTGTAGCTCATGCCGACCAGGGCCTGCACGGCATGGCTATCGGCGGCCTCAACGTTCCAGGACGACTGAACGTCGTATTTGGCGCCATTCGTCAGCAACTCGCCGAGAACGGGGAACACCGTGGAGCAGCTCTTCAGGCCCGCCTGCCTGGCGTGCAGCAGGAAGGGCGTTTCGGGGCGGGATCGGTCGGCTTTGTTCGTTTCCGCGATCGCCGGCTGCGCGAACAGGTCACGGATCGAGCCATAGTTCAGCGAGCCATAGGCAACTCCGCCCAAGGCGGCGATGCCGATGACCGAATAGATCGCGACCTTGGCCCAGTTGCGCCTGGGTACGATCAGGTCGCTATTGTCGAGTCGGACCGGACGGCTCTGCTGTCGCGACATAATCCGGTCATGGATGGATTGCTGATTCATCGGGATCGCCTGTTCATTTGATCGCCTCGACCGCTTTCGAGAGCCCTTTGAGGGTGGCAGCAAGCGTCACCGTCGTTCCGCTGGTCGTTTCATAGGAGACCTCCGGGGCTGCGCTCTTCGCGATCTGCTCGCGCACTGCCGGCCCGACGGGCAGCATTCCGACGCAGACCGCGGCGTTGCAGCCATCCAACTCGACCTTGAGCGGGTTGGCCTGGCCCTGAAACCGCAAGGCGACCAGTCCGGGGTATTTCGCATCCGAGGTGGTGCGCAGGATCATGTAGGGTTTGCCGTCCTTCGTGGCGGCAAGCGACCAGCTGAAAGCCAGGCGACCGGCCGAATCCTCGATGGTCTGGGTCACGTTGCAGATCTTTTGATGCGTCTGCAGGTTTTCGTCGCAGATCAAGATCCAGTTTTCGAAAGGCTGAGTGATCCGGCGGTAGCTGCCCAGCTTCGCATTGGCAGGCAAAGCTACGTCGGAGGGTTTGACCCTGTAGTCGGAGCCGGCCGGCATCTGCCCGGCCGAGTGCTGGCCGGACAGGAGCACGCAAGTCACGGCCAAGCCAATGACCATGGCGGAAACGGATAGGGCGCGCCTGCCAGCCATGCCGCCCTCAGTTCAGCGTGACGCTGATGCCTGCGCCGACGCCCCATTCGCCGCCGGTAGTCGCGCCGGTCAGGTTGGCGCGGACGCGGCCGTTCTCGCTGGTGTAGCCGGCGCCGAAGGCAAGCGCGCCTTCGCCACGCCAGACGCCGCCGCCGGCCGCCGCGCTGAACTTGCCGGGACGATCGTCGAAGCGCAGCGACGCCGCCGCCAGCCCGACCGCGGCCGCCTGCCGGGCTTCCTGGCGGGCTGCACGAATCTGCTGGTTGAGCTGCCCGAACTTCTGGTCGGTATAGTTCCTCGCCGCATCGGCCACGGCCCCCATCTGGCTGTCGGTATAGGACTTGGCCTCGGCGACGCCCCTGTTGAGCTGATTGACGTTGACGGCGTCGGTTCCTTTCACGCCCTCGGCGACATTGGAGATGACGACCGGCGCATTGGGATCGCCGCCCTGCAGGGTGAGGCTGTTCTTCTTGCTGCCATCGATATTGAGGTCATAGAAGACGGCGCTGTTGTTGATCGAACCGATGCCGCCCTGCACGCTCTCCAGTGCCAGATTGGTCGCATAGAGCTGCGAGCCGTTGATCGCGTCGGTGCTGGTCGCCGAGATGCGGCCGGCGGCGACATTCGTCAGCGTCCGCTCCGCGCCGACATCGCCAATGCTGACGGTGCCGACCGGGGCGGCGCCGGCGAAGTTGTAGGTCGTGCCGCGGATCGTGGTGCTCGCAGTCGCCACCGTCGCCTGTGTCGCCGAGCCCCCGCCAAGCGCGACGCTGTTGGCGAAATTACTGGTGGCGCCCGCGCCCAGCGCCATGGATTGAATACCGCCTGCCGTCGCATTCGTACCGAGCGCGACGCCGTCGGCCAGCATGACATGCGCGTTCTGGCCGATGGCGGTTCCGCCCGGCGCGGTCAGGTCGACGATCGCGCCATTGCCCATGCCGATGCCGTTATCGCCGTTGACCACGGTCCTCGGGCCAACCGCGATCGACTCCGCCCCAACGGAAAGCGAGTCCAGCCCGGTCGAATTGGCGTGGAAATACATGCTGGGCGTCGTCGCGACCGAAGCGATGGCGCCCTGGAGCTGGCGGATCGTCACGGCATCCTGAGCCTGCGTGCCATCCGCGACATTGGTGATCTGGCGGTACGAGGTCGCCGTGCCGACCGAGACCGCGCCGAGCAGCGTCTTGTCGGTGGTATTGTACTGGATGATCGCCGAACCCGCCGGCAGCGTGCCGGTGAGGGGAGCCAGCGCGCGATCGGAGATCGAGCCGGAGCCGAGCGCGACGCCGCCCAGGATGGTGGCCTGGCTGTCGCGGCCGAGCGCCAGCGAATTATCGGCCACGGCGGTCGCCTGGTAGCCGACGGCGGTCGCCGCGATGCCTTGAGCGAAGGAATCGGTGATCGCAAGCGTCCGGTCATTGGTGCGGACATAGCGGATGCCCTCGCCATTGGCGTCGGTGTAGACGGTCGAGACATTGCCGGCGATGTTTGTGATCGTCGTGCCGAGCGTGGCGATGTCGGTCGTGTTCACCGTGACCTGCTGGTTGGTCGCGAAGAGCTGCGAGCCGTTCACCGCATCGGTCGAGGCGGAGGTGAGCTGCCCGGCCGCGACGTTCTGGATCTGGCGCTCGGCGCCCGCCGAGCCGACCGAGAGGGCGCCCGCAGGCGTCGCGCCGGCGAAGCTGTAGGCCGTACCACCGATCGTCGCGCCCGCCACCGCCGTCGTCGTGCCCGACACCGAATTGAGGCCGATGGCGACGTCGCCAGTGTTGGTGGCGACCGCATTGGGGCCGATGGCGACGGAATTCGTCCCCAGCGCCTGCGAATCCGGCAGGGTCGAGTTGGCGTGGAAGTATTTGATGCCGCCGCCGGTGCTGATGTTGTTGACGGTGACGCCGATGGCGTCGACGGCCTGGTTGGTCGCGAAAAGCTGCGAGCCGTTGATCGCGTCGGTCGAGGAGCCGCTGATCCGGCCTGCCGCGACATTGGTGATGGTGCGCTCGGCGCCCACCGCGCCGACGCTCACGGTCGAGCCCGGCGTCGTGCCGGCGAAATTATAGGTCGTGCCGTTGATTACGGTGCTCGCCGTGCCCACCGCTGTATCCGAGACCGAGCCCGAGCCCAAAGCGACATCGCGGGCGTTGGTGGCGACGGCCGTGTCACCGAAGGCGACCGCGCCCGCGGCTCCCGCGCGGCTGAAATTGCCGATCGCCACGGAGCCCTGGCCGATGGCGACATTGTTGTTGCCGATCGCGACCGCGCCATTGGCCTGGTTGGCGGCGGTGGCGCTCGCTGTGCCGTCAGCATTGGCGATGTTGTTCGCGCCGCCGGTGAAGGCGCCGGTGCCGCTGGCGAAGCTGGGATCGCCGATCGCCACCGCGCCATCGCCAAAGGCGACATTGCCGGCGCCGATCGCCACCGCCTTGCCGCCGGTCGCGGTCGCGCCGGTGCCGATGGCCACCGCGTCGGCGGAGTCCGCAGTAGACTGGAGACCGACGGCGATGGCGTTGGTTGCAGTCGCCTGGCTTTCGCGTCCGATCGCAAGGGCGTCGTTCGCAGATGCCGTCACGTCCGTGCCGATGCCGATGGCGCTCTGTCCACTGGCGCTCGTCGCAAAACTACTCGAGCCGAGATAGACGGAGTTTATCCCGGTCGCCCTCGTCCCAGCGCCGATAGAGACGGCATTCTGGGCGTTGGTTTGGGCCCCGCGGCCGAGCGCGGTACCGTTGATTCCGCTGGCGGTCGCGCCCAGTCCCAGTGCGGTCGCGTTCGCGGCGGTCGCCGTGGCGTTGTTGCCGAGTGCCGTGGTGGAGACGGCTGTGGCCTGGGCTCCCGACCCAGCCGCGACCGCGCCGACTCCACTCGACACGGCCGAATTACCCAGGGCCAGCGCGAAGTTGCCAGAAGCGCTGGCGACGTTGCCGAGCGCTGCCGAGTTGACCCCGCTGGCATTGGCCTGAGGGCCGACCGCAACAGTATTGTCGGCGGTTGCCATGGCATGGAAGCCGATCGATGTCGTTGTATTGGCGGCGACGCCGATGCCGGCATTGGTTCCGATCGCAATATTATCATTACCCGTCACCAGGTTGCCCGCCGAAGCCGAAAGCGTGCCATCGTAAGTGACGGTGCCGTCGCCGGTTCCCAGGGCGAGGTTGCGTGCTCCGGTAACGCCCGAGCCGGCGCCTCTCATGGCGCTGGGAATGCCGCTGCCGACGGCGGTATTCTGTGCGCCGCTCACGAGCGTGCCGGCTGCGACGCCCATCGCAACCGAACTGGAATTGCCAACGGTTGAGCCGGCGCCGGCGCCCTGTCCGACCGCAACCGTGCTGCTGCCGATCGCGAGAGCCTGCGCGCCGAGCGCGAGCGAACTGTCTCCAGTGGCCCGGGCGCCGTTTCCGACGGCGGTGGCAGCACTATTTGTCGCTTGGCTGAGGCTGCCGATGGCGACAGCATTGGTGGAGGTTGCCTGGCTCGATACGCCAACGGCCGTAGCGGCAGCGCCGGCAGT
Source organism: Allobosea sp. OK403 (assembly GCF_900113835.1). Lineage (GTDB taxonomy): Bacteria > Pseudomonadota > Alphaproteobacteria > Rhizobiales > Beijerinckiaceae > Allobosea. Next base: position 699,434 of record NZ_FOQV01000001.1, read on the forward strand.
GGCCGCGGTGCCGATGGCAGTCCCGTTCGCCCCGTTGGCAGTGGTGTTGACGCCAAAGGCCGATGCTCCATCCGCGAGTGCACGGGCGTTCCCGCCTATGGCGAGGGCATTGACGCCGGTCGCGTTCGCGAAAACGCCCATGCCGATGGCGTTGAGGCCATTGACACTCATCGAATAGCCGATGGCGATCGAAGCATTGCCCGTTGCGCTGTTGGAGGTGCCCAACGCCACGCTGTCCTGGCCATTCGCTTGGACACCAGTACCGATGGCGGTTGCGGCGACGCCAGTGGCCGTGGCGCCACAACCGATAGCTGTGCTGCTTAACGCTGCAGAGGGAGACGTGCAATTCGCGGTGTTGGTCAGAACCCCATTACCGATGGCGAGCTGCGCGAAAGCCGCCTGCGGGGCCATGATCCCCATGACGGCAAGCAAGGCCGGCCCGCCGACGCCCAATGTCCCGAGCCCCAGACCTTTGCGATCGACGCCGAGCACGCGATGGGCCAGGCGCAGCACCGCCATCAGCCGGCGGCGGAGCGAGCGGCTCTCGCCGCCGCCTGATACCCAATTGCCGGCGAAGCCGCCACGGAACCCACTCTGCGCGTGCCGGTCGGTGCAGTCAGTCATCAGCTCACTTGCGATCATCAGCCCACTTGCTCCTTAAGCCCGCTCGACAGCGTGCGATGCGCCGGATCGGCCCCGGCGTCTGTGTGGTCGTTTCGATCGCGCTGTTCGGCCAGCGTCATTCCGATTTTGGTTCCGTGCTCTTCCGCCAGGTCAAAGGCTCTTTCGACCCATGGCTGGCTGGGTTCAGGAACGGCATGCAAAGCCGCATGGGCGCGCTCGGGCGGCAGCTTGCGCCCGACGAGTTCACCACAGACATTGAAATGAAGCGCTGGCTCGCGCTCGGCGTAGAACGGCGAGCTCAGACCAAGGACGAGGCGGGAGAACAGAAAATCGATCTCCGCCGCAGTCAATCTCTCAGCGTATTGCGTCTGAAGCGCAGCCCATGCTGCGTCGACTTTTGAACAAATTACTTCAAATTCAGAAATTAATTTGCTCATATTCTGGTCAATCACCGCGTTGGTTGCTTACTTGAGCTTCCGTTGCGTACTCATGACTGCTCGACCAGGTAAAGCGCCAATTTGGCCTCTTTGAAGACACGAAATCAGCGCATTGAATTCGTGACATGACCAAAGCAGGGTAAAGGCCAGAAAAATCGGGAAAAAATCGAGAAACGTAGCAGCGCAGGCCGCCTGTCATGCATCGCCGCGCAATCCGTCATGCATCATCCCGGCATATGGTATGCCGCTGAATCATGGCGGATCCAGCCATTCGCTGGCCGGACGGGGCGTCTGCGCGGCAAGGCGGCTTGCCTTGGTCGCCGATCGGCGCCTTCCCGCCTTGCCCGGCAGCGCTCTCGTTCGCGCTATGCCGGCCTTGGCGATTCGGCATCCCCGACGTTCGACGAAATCGCCTCAAGGCCTGGATCCGCGGGATCGGGAACTGTCTATCCTTCTCCAGCTTGACCGGAACGGGCTTCGCGATGTCCGAATGCTCTCAAAGCATCGCAGACGACGTCTGCGAATGCCGCGGCAGCGGGCGAAAGGTTGCGATCGGGCAATTTGCAGCATGCGAGCACGTTCTGCGAGAGAAGGGCGTCCTTGATCTCGACATGAACGAGCCGCGGCCGGCCGTCCTCCCTTTGCGCCCGTCCCGTCACGATGCTGATGCCGGCGCCGTATTCCACCAACGAATGGATCAGCTCGAAGGAGTTTGTCTCGACGAGAGGATGGATCTGCGCATTGGAGCCACGAAACGCGACGTCGAAGATCTGGCGCAGAAACCCCGAGCCGTCCGGCAGGATGAGGTTGAAGCCAGCGAGGTCGGCAAGCGTAACCGACGAGCGCGCAGCGAGCGGATGATCGGGCGAGGCGGCCAGGTACATCCTGAGAGAGACGCTCTCCAGGCAGGACAACTCGACATCCGAAGCAAAATTATAGGCGACCGCGAAATCGATATCGCCATCCTTCAACCGCGAAACGAGGCCGCGCGTACTATCGACCCTGACTCCGAACGTAATGCCCGGATGTGTCCGGTTGAACGTCTTGATCGCCCCCGGCAATATGGAATTCACGACGACATCGTTGAAGCCGATGGTCACATGCCCGCGCTGCAGTCCTTGCAGCGCAATGATTTCATCGTTGGCGATGCGCAGTTCATTGATCGCCGAACGCAGGCGGAACTGCAGGATGCGGCCTGCATCCGTCAATTGCAGCCCTGCGCGACCGCGCGCTCTTTCGAACAGTTTCACGCCGAGGTCGGTCTCGAGGTTGCTGACCTGCCGGTTGATCGCCGACGCCGCGATCCGAAGCGATTCAGCCGCAGCACGAAAGGAACCTCGCTCGGCCACCTCGGAGAAGTAGCGGAGCGTGGTCGAACCCACCAATTTAGGAATCACCGAATGCTCCGATAGCGGTGCAACCTCCTGGCTTTCCGTCGAAAATTCACAGGCGTTGCGATGTCTGATGGCTCGGCGCCCCCGCGCCGCTCTCCCGATAGAGGCGTTATGACGTAAGGCGACTGCAATCGGCTGTGCCGGCAGACCCGCTCAGATGGTTAATGTTCCGAATTTCGAACCTTTTCCTGACTTTTGACACCAGGCCCGCGCTGGGAATGCGGCAGACGCACAGATCGGAATGGCTCGCCGCCATTGAAGAGCCTGGGCTCAGTCTAATGCATGCTCGGCTTGCGCGAGATCAATGAGTGGTGCCGATTTCGAGCAAAGATAGCGCCAAGCATGACTCCCGCTCCGGCATGAGGCGCAGATATGAGCCATATCGCAGTCGATCCTCGAAAAGACGGCCAGCCCATCCTCCGGGCGCGGGACCGCGCCATGTATCACCCCCAACAATGACCCTGCACATGCGCCCCCAGGAACCAGGCTCTGTCGATAAGGCTCCGCCGCCAGTTGATCCGTCGGGCGCGGTACAAGCCTTCCCGGGGGCGGTGCCGAAGCGGGCCGCATCCCGCGTGGCACCGGAGCCCGGCCGCGGCGCGGGGGCAGCCGGGCCGCTGCACTGGCTCTGGGCCCATCGCTGGTTCGCGCTGGCCGTCATCGCCCTCTTGGGGGCGGGGACGTGGCAGGTGGCGCGGGTTCTGATCGGTCCCGCAGTCGTGGTCGATGTCATCAGGCGGGCCGATCTGGTGCAGACGGTCGTGGCCAGCGGCCATGTCGAGACGCCCTACCGCGTCGAGATCGCCAGCCAGATCACCGGGACGGTCGAGGAGGTGCTCGTCGAGGAGGGGCAGTCGGTCGCGAAGGGCCAGCAGCTGGTCACCCTCGAGGCGCGCGAACTCGGCGCGGCCTTCCTCCAGGCGCAGGCTGCGGTCGCGCAGGCGCAGGCGAAGCTGCGACAGACCGAGGAACTCACCCTGCCATCGGCGCGGGAGACGCTCACCCAGGCTCAGGCCGTGCTGCTCAATGCCCAGCGCAGCTATGACCGGGTCGCCGAGCTCGCCCGGACCGGGTCCGCCACCAGGGCGACGCTCGACGATGCGCTCAAGGCGCTCGACGTGGCGCGGACGCAGGTCCGCAGCGCCGAGCTGCAGGTCTTCACTTCAAGCCCCGGCGGGAGCGACGCCGTCATGGCCCAGACCCAGCTCGACCAGGCGCGCGCCAGCCTCGACACCGCCTCGTCCCGGCTGTCCTATGCGACGATCGTCGCGCCGCGCGACGGCGTGCTGATCTCCCGCGCCGTCGAGCGGGGCAGCGTCGTCCAACCGGGCAAGGCTCTGATGGTGCTGGCGCCGCGCGGCGAAACGCAACTGGTCATCCAGATCGACGAGCGCAACCTCGGCCGCATCGCGCTCGGCCAGACGGCGCTGGCCTCCGCCGATGCCTATCCCGACGAGCGGATGAAGGCCACGGTCGTCTACATCAATCCCGGCATCGACATCAGCCGGGCCTCGGTCGAGGCAAAGCTCAAGGTCGAGGATCCGCCGGCCTATCTGCGCCAGGACATGACGGTGTCGGTCGATATCGAGACGGCACGTCGGGCCGCTACGCTCGTCCTGCCTGCGCGCGCGGTGCGCGATGCGGTGTCGTCGGCGCCTTGGGTGATGCGCGTCAGGGACGGACGCGCGGCCAAGCAACCGGTCCGGCTCGGCCTGCGCGGCGCGACCAGTGTCGAGATCCTCGACGGGCTCGCCGAGGGCGACACGGTGGTCCCGGCCAATGCCGGCATTGTCACCGGACAGAAGATCAGGGCGGTCCTGCCATGATCCGCTGGATGCCCTTCGTCTGGACGGGCGCGCTGCGCTTCCTGGCGGAGGGGCGTCTGCAGACCGGCTTCATCGTCGGCGGCATCACGATCGGCGTCGCCGTCATCGTCTTCATGTCGGCGATGCTGGCCGGGCTCGAGGCGAATTTCATCAGGCGCGTGCTGACATCCCAGCCGCAGATCCAGCTTCTGCCGCCTGACCAGATCGCCAGGCCGCTGCGCAGCGGGCCGCGCGAAATCGAGGATGCACTCGTCCAGCGCCCGAGCCAGCGCGTGTTGTCGATCGACCAGTGGCAGATGATCGCGCGCCGGATGGAGGCGCTGCCGGAGGTCACGGTGGTCGCGACCAGCATGTCGGGTGCAGCCCTGGCGGTGCGGGGCAGCGCCAGCCGCTCGGTCTCCGTCCTGGGCATCGAGCCCGAGACCTATCTGCGGATCGTGAAGCTGCCAGATTATCTCGTCGCCGGCCGCATTCGCCTGACCAGCGACGATATCGTGGTGGGAACCGAGCTCGCCGCCGATCTCGGCGCCGTAGTCGGGGACAAGCTGCTGCTGAACGGCGCGAGCGGATCGAGCCGGCTTCTGACGATCACCGGCATCGTCGATTTCGGCAACAAAGGCGCCAATCTGCGCAACACCTATGTCGCCTTGCGCACGTCGCAGTCCCTGCTCGGCATGATCGGCGGCGTCACCGAGATCGGGCTTTCGGTCGGGGACATCTATGCCGCGGAGACGATTGCGCAGCAGATCCAGGCTTCGAACGCTGTGCAGGCGGATAGCTGGATCAAGACGAATGCGCAGTTCTTCACTGCGGTCCAGGCGCAGAAGAACACTAATCTCCTGATCCGCCTGTTTGTTGGGCTCTCGGTTGCCTTCGGCATCGCGGCGGTTCTCGTCGTCTCGGTCATCCAGCGCTCGAAGGACATCGGCATCCTGCGCGCCATGGGCACGACGCGGACCCAGATCCTCAAGTTGTTCCTGCTCCAGGGCGGGCTTCTGGGCTTTGCTGGTTCCCTGACCGGGTCGACATTCGGTGCCCTTGCCCTGGTCTACTGGCACCAGACGACGCGGCAGGCCGACGGCAGCGAGCTGTTCCCCCTGATCATCGAGCCGCAGCTCTTCGTGACCACGGCGCTACTGGCGACGCTGACCGGTGTCGTCGCGGCGATGGCGCCGGCGCTGCGCGCCTCGCGGCTCGATCCGGTGGAGGCGATCCGTGGCTGAGGCGATCGTCAGGCTCGAACAGGTCTGCAAGGCCTATAATATCGGCGAGCCGAGCGAGACGGAGGTCCTGCATGCAATCGATCTCGAGCTCGAGGCCGGCGGGTTTCTCGCGCTGGTCGGACCATCGGGCTCCGGCAAGAGCACGCTGCTCAACATTATCGGCTTGCTCGACCGCCCGACCAGCGGCTCGCTCTCGATCGCAGGTGAGCCGACGAGCCGCCTCGACGATGCCGAGATCACTCATCTGCGCGGCCATGAGATCGGCTTTGTCTTCCAATCGCATATGCTGATCTCGGCCTTCACGGCCTGCGAGAACGTGATGATGCCGATGGTGGTGGCCAATGGCCGGGCAAGCGCTGCCATCGAGCAGCGGGCGCTCGATCTGCTCGATCGCGTCGGGCTTGCGCCGGTCGCCCATAACCGCGCGCTCAATATGTCGGGAGGACAACAGCAGCGCGTCGCGATCGCGCGGGCCCTGGCGATGCGCCCCCGCCTGATCCTTGCCGACGAGCCGACCGGCAATCTCGACACGCAATCGGCGGAAGGCGTCTTCCAACTGATGCGGGACGAGAACCTCGCCTCCGGCACGACCTTCCTGATCGTGACGCATAATATGGCGCTGGCCTCGCGCTGCGACCGGATCATCGAGGTCGTCGACGGGCGGATCACGCAGGGCCGGCGGCCGCGGGGCTGAGGGGAGGACGCCCGGCTGCCGCGGGATCGTCGCCCAAGGGCGAGCACCCATCGACGATCAGACGATATTTGACCCGTGTGACCGCGAGGTTGCGCGCCCAATCGACCATGTCGTTCCAAGGGTCGACCACCTTCGACATGGCAGAGACGAAGGTGACGACCGTCGCGATCTCCAACTGCCCGCGCAGCACCAGCAGGCTGCCAATACCGAGAACGAGGACGTTCCCGAGCGAATAGCTGAGGTTCATCAGGAAATTCAGCGAGAATTTCAACTTGAAGATCCCCATGGCGAGAGAGAAGGCGGCGTTGAGCGGTGCTCCGGCCTCAATCCCCAAGGGCGATACCAGCCCGTCTCCAAGCTGGCGCAACACCAGCGTTCGGTCGGCGACGCGCCGGTTGATCGCCTTCTGCATGATCGGCACGAATAGAAACTGCGATGCCAGCACGACCAGGCTGAGCAGCATCATCGCTGAATCGAGCCTGGCGAGGTAGATGAACACGCTGATCAGGAATCCGGCTTCGACGATCGGCACGCTGATGCTGGATCCGACGAAAGCGCCGACATCATCGGCCTCGGCGAAGATCATCGATAGCCCCGTGCCATCTCCGGCATGGCGCTGTCGCGGCTCGGTCCGGGCGAAGAGGCTCCGGTCTACGGTGAGCCGCAGGGTCCGGGTGGCGCACTCGCCGAGCCAGGCCCGATAGATATTCATCAGCAGCTTGATCAGGCCGAAGGACAGAATGACTGCGCAGTTGATCAGCAGAGCGGTCATGATCGCGCTCGCCGGCCCGCCCTTCACCGCCATATCGATAATGCGCCGCTGCAATTCGATCGGTGCGGCATTGAGCAGAAAGACCGCGATCGAGAGGAAGCAGACCAGCAACTGATGCCAACCTCCGGAACGAAGCACAAAGGCATAGAATGAAGTGGGCAGGGGGCTCACCAGCGCCAAATCTTGTGAACGGCGTGAAGGCTTGGCGAAGATCATCGCTTATGCTGCTGCGACATTGGTGCGCATGATCCGGTCCGCGAAGATTGTCCGGCCGCGCTCGCCCGCGAAATAGGCCTTGACCCAAGGATGCTGGGAGGAGAGCAAATCTTGGAGCGTGCCGATCGCCACGATCTTGCCGCCGGCAATGGCCGCGATCCTATCACAGGCTGTGTGCAGGGTACTGAGGTCGTGCGTGATCATCATCACCGTGAGGTTGAGGCTGGCCTTGAGTGTCAGGATGAGCTGGTCGAAGGCATCCGCCGCAATCGGGTCGAGGCCCGAGGTCGGCTCGTCCAGAAATAGGATCTCGGGATCAAGAGCGAGCGCCCGCGCCAAGGCGGCGCGCTTGGTCATGCCGCCGGAGAGCTGAGCGGGATATTTGCCTGCCGCGTCGCGCGGGAGCCCGACCATTTCGAGCTTCAGCATCGCCATCTCGTCGAGGAGGCCGGGCGACAGCGAGAGGCATTCGCGCATCGGAAGCTGGATATTCTCAGTGATGGTCAAGGAGGAGAAGAGGGCGCCTTGCTGGAACATCACGCCGCAGCGCTGTTCCATCATGCGGCGCTCGGCTTGCGGCAGCGGGTCGATGTCCTGGCCAAAGATTTCGATGGTGCCGCTGCGCTTCGGCACGAGACCGAGGATGGTGCGGGTCAGGACCGATTTGCCGGAGCCGGATGCTCCGATCACACCGAGGATTTCGCCGCGCATGATATCGAGGTCGAGGTGATCGAGAATGATTTTGTTGTCGAAGGCGACATCGAGCCTGCGAACGCTGATCGCCACGTTTTTGTTCGTGGTCATCGCCGTTCCCGCGGAAAATCGAGAGGACATGGTCGCTATCTCGGGCTCCGCCGCAGATGCGGCGGAACCGTATGACGCTCGATGAAGACAAAGAAGGCGGTGGCTATTGCGGTCAGGCCGATGAACCAGACCAGGTCGGGAATGCCCGTCAGATCCGGAAGGCGGACCTTGCCGAACCTCCAGACCGCCAGGACATGAGCCTGCATCCAGTCGAATGAGAGGGCGTAAAGGATCCCGCCCGTGATCATGCCGAATGCGCCGACCAGCGCGTGGATGCTGCCGGTGCCGATCGCTGCCAGGCCAGTGCCCGGGCAATAGCCATAAATGACCATGCCGACCCCGAATATGGAGGCTCCGAGCCCGACTGCGAGCAGATTGGCATCTTTGATGTGATAATTCGCCCAGCCGGATTGATGGAGAGCGAGCACGCCGACGCCGCCTACGATGATCGCGGTCAGCATGACTTTGAGCACCGTGAAATCGCGCAGCAGGAACTGATCGATAATGACGTTATAGTCGGTGACTTTCCCGCGATGCAGAAGCCATCCGAAAGCGAAGCCGAAGAGCAGCCCGAATGCTGCGAAGGTGAGCCCGACCATGATGATGAACATCGTTTCCCCCTTCAGGCCTGACGCTGGAATGTGAGATGCGCGGTTGCAATGCCGACGGGGAACATCACCGCCAGGAAGACCCAGCTCGACAGGGCCAGCTGCAGTCCGCCGGATATGCCGTGTCCGCTTGTGCAGCCTCCCGCCAGCCGCGCCCCGAACATCGTCAGAATCCCGCCGAGGAAGGCGGCCGAAAGGCGCTTGGCGACCGACGGCCCAAAGCGCTCCCGCCAGACCGACGGGATGGTCTCGATATGGAAGCGGCGCGATAGCAGGGCGGAAGCGAATGCCCCCAGCAACGTGCCCGCCAGGAAGATGACGCCATAGTCGAGAACGAACGGATTTCCTGCCCAATAGCTGTTGGCGGAGACGGCATCCGACCCAAGAAACGGGATAGCGGCCCCGGCAGATAGTTGTGAAAGCGCTGTCGTGATGCCGATCGGCTGATCGACTACGGCAAACACAATCCAGCTCAGGACCCCGATGCCGGCGCCGGCGAGATAGGGCGACCAGTCGACCGTATGTGAGTAGCTTAGCGAATAAGAGAGATCGGATGTGTGCGTGACCATGCTGGCGCTCCTTTCTATTTGCCGCAGTGTGCGCTTCGAGCCGCGGCTGTCCTTGATCCGGCTCAAGACGCTTTGGCGATAGCCACCCGCGCGCCGTCGCAGGCTAGAGCCGGAAAATCTGCCGCAGTGATGGTCTCCTGTTTGATCAGCAACTGCGCCCCTGCCTCGAGGTCCGCCCTGCGCCTTGTCAGAATCTGGGTCGCGTCGTTCAAGGCGGCTGCCACGAGGTCGCGCACGGCCAGGTCGATCTCGCGTTCAGTGGCTTCCGAGGCCGTCGGGCGTTCGGTTCCGCTTGTCGCGAGAAAAGGGTTCGTTGGCGGAAGGTAGGTCCGGTCTCCGAGCGTGGCGGCCATGCCGTAGCGCGTGACCATATCGAGCGCGAGTTCTGTCGCCCGCTGCAGGTCGTCGGCAGCTCCTGTCGAGATGTCGCCTGCGAAGACGAGCGCCTCGGCGGCGCGGCCGCCCATCAGGACTGCGAGCTTGTCGCGCAACTCCGCGGTGGTGAGGAGGAAGCGGTCGCGCGTCGGCCGCTGGATCGTGTAGCCCAGCGCGCCGATGCCGCGGGGAATAATGGAGACCTTCAGCACCGGATCCGCGCCCGGCACGCTCGCGGCGACCAGCGCATGGCCCACTTCATGGAAGGCCACGCGGCGCTTCTCCTCAGGACTAAGCAGCCGGCCGCGCTTCTCAATGCCGGCGACCACCCGTTCCATAGCGGCGGTAAGATCGTCGAGCGTGATCGCAGCGGCCTTGCGGCGCGTCGCGACGATTGCCGCCTCGTTGACGAGGTTGGCGAGATCGGCCCCGGTGAATCCTGTCGTTATCGCGGCGACCTGGTCGAGATCGAGACCTTCGGCGAGGCGGACCTTCTTGGCGTGGACCTTGAGAATGTCGAGCCGTCCCTTGCGGTCGGGGCGGTCGACAAGCACCTGCCGGTCGAAACGGCCGGGCCGCAGCAGGGCGGGGTCGAGCACCTCCGGGCGGTTCGTCGCGGCCAGCAGGATGACGCCGATCGTCGGATCGAAACCGTCGAGTTCCGCCAGCAATTGGTTGACCGTCTGCTCGCGCTCGTCATAGCCGCCAAACGGCGTCGCACCCGCACGGCTGCGCCCGAGCGAGTCGAGTTCGTCGATGAAGATGATCGCGGGCGCCGCCTGGCGCGCTTGCTCGAAGAGGTCGCGCACCCGCGCAGCGCCGACGCCTACGAACATTTCAATGAACTGCGCGCCCGAGATCGAAAAGAAGGCAACACCCGCTTCGCCGGCGACAGCGCGCGCCAGCAGCGTCTTGCCGGTTCCTGGCGGCCCGACGAGCAGGATGCCCTTCGGCATGCGTGCACCGAGGCGCCCGAATGAGGCCGGATCCTTCAGGAAGGAGATGACCTCCTGCAACTCGAATTTGGCCTCGTCGACACCCGCGACGTCCTTGAAGGTCACTTTCGTGTCGGTCTCGACGAAGATCTTCGCCTTCGACTTGCCGATCGTCATGATGCCGCCCAACCCTTGCCGCTCTGCGACGCGCCGGATGAGGAAGGTCCAGATCAGGTAGAAGGCGAGAGTGGGTAAGACCCAGGACATCAGGCTGGCCAGGAAGGCGCCGGATCCAGCGCCACGGATCACGATGTCCTTGCCGGCCAACCGGTCGGCCAGTGCTGGATCGACTCGCTTCGCCGTGAAGAAGCGCCTGCCGTCAGCGGTAGTCTCCCGGAACGTGCCTGTGATCGTCTCGGCGCCGACCACGACCTCGGCGACCTTGCCGTCCTGGATCAGTTGCTCGAATTGGCTGTAGGGAATGGTCTCGGTCTGGCGCCATGCCGTCAGCACATCCTGGACCAGCAGGATGCCCATCACCGCCGCGAACACGTACCAGATCAGCCAGTTCGTTTTGGGCGTCGTCTCGGCCATCGCATCGGCTCCTGCTGCAGAGCCCGAATGATGGCCGACCGCGGCTCATCTGCGCTTGCGCTGGATCAAGTCTGGCCCGGGCAACCAGGACCGCAGGCCGTGCCGCCATGCTGTTCGTATCGTGATTGATCTTCGACAACCATGCGCCCTTGGCGGGCCGGTATCACTGCAGGCGATATTGGAGTGAGCCATGCCGTACCGCTTGCTTGACGATTTGCCCGAATCCGTGCGTGCGCATCTCCCTCCGCATGCGCAGGAGATTTATCGCGCGGCCTTCAACTCCGCCTGGGCGAACTATTCGGATGAGAACGGGCAAGGGCACGAGGAGCGCGCTCATCGCGTCGCCTGGGCGGCAGTGAAGCACAAATACCGCAAGGAAGGAGCGGCCTGGGTCGCGCGATGACGGGCCGACCTGCAAGAGCCGGATGATTTCAGACGGGGTCACTTCGTGATCCCGTCTGAAATCTGAATCCGTCTCTCATCAAGGAGTTAGAGCAGGATCAATGCGAAAAACCGGTGCCCACTTTTTCGCATCCTGCTCTACGGAACGAGCACGGCAGCGCCTTGCAGCCTGCCGTCGCGGAGATCGTCGAGAGCCTCATTCGCCTGTTCAAGCCGATAGGTCTTGGTTGTGGTCCTGATCCCGGCTCGCGGCGCGATTGCGAGGAAATCGAGGCCGTCTTGCCGTGTCAGGTTCGCAACGGAGAGGAGTTGCCGCTCCTGCCACAGCAACCGGTAGGGGAATTGCGGAATGTCGCTCATATGGATACCGCCGCAAACGACGCGGCCGCCTTTGCGAACGGCCTTCAGTGCGACGGGGACGAGTGCGCCAACCGGCGCGAAAATGATCGCAGCATCCAGCGGCTCAGGCGGCATTTCGTCCGACGATCCGACCCAGCAGGCTCCCAGTGACCGCGCCAAGGCCTGGGCGGGCGCGTCGCCGGAGCGCGTGAAAGCGTAGACGTCGCGGCCCTGCCAGCGACAGATCTGGGCGACGATGTGGGCGGCTGCACCGAAGCCATAGAGGCCGATCCGGTGCGCCGGCCCTGCGATCTGAAGCGAGCGCCAACCGATCAGCCCAGCGCACATCAGCGGGGCGGTTGCTATGGCGTCGGAGAACCCATCCAGAGGAAAGGCGAAGGCCGCGTCGGCGAGCATGTGGGTCGCAAAGCCGCCATCGCGCGTGTAGCCGGTGAAGGTCGGCTCGTCGCATAGGTTCTCATGGCCGCCGGCGCAGTAGCTGCAGTGGCCGCAGGCGCGACCGAGCCAGCCAATCCCGACGCGAGAGCCGATCAGGCCCGATGATACGCCCGGCCCCACAGCATCGACGATGCCGACCACCTCATGACCCGGTACGATCGGGACTCTGATATCGGGCAGCTCGCCGTCCACGACATGAAGATCGGTCCGGCAGACGGCGCAAGCCTCGACATGGATGAGCAGTTCGCCGTTCCCGGGACAGGGGACGGGCCGCGCTTCATAGGCCAGGCGCTCGCCGACCTTGCGCAGCACCATCGCCTTCATGCGGAAGGCCGTGCAGAGGCGGCGGTCTTAACTTCGCCCATCTCCGAGGGCGTGATCACGACGCCCGACATTGGCTCTATCCATGCCAGCTGATCCGATATGGATCGCACACCGGCGACATTCTCCGCGACGACATGAGCCGCCTGGCGCTCGCGTTCGTCGAAGATCGCGCCGCTGAGCTCGACGGCGCCGTGGTCGACATGGACATGGATCATCTGCCCGCCCCAGCTTTGCTTGGCGAGTTCACTCAGAATGTCCGTGCGGATGCGTTCATCGTCGACGACGACCGCATCGGCGGTAGGCAGCGCGTCGGCCATCGCGCGCAACAGGTCGGAGCGCGCGACGATGCCGACCAGCTTGCCGTTCTCGACGACGGGGAGCCGCTTGATCCGGCGGCGGCTCATCGTCTCCACGACCTCCTCGAGCGTCGCATCCCGGCGGGTCGTCTCGATATTGCTCGACATGACCTCGCCGACCTTACGGCCATGCGCATGAACATAATCGTCCGCGACTGTGCCGGGTCCGACCAGGAATTCGAGCCACCACGAGCGCTTGCGCTGCGTTCCGAGCTCGCCGCGCCGCAGGAAATCTCCTTCGCTGACCATGCCGACCAGCGCCCCGTCGCCGGCGACGACGGGCAGGCCGCTGATCCGATGGGCCAGCATCAGGCGGGCGGCGTCACGGACCGAGGTCGCGGGGGCGACGCTGATCACCGGGGTGGTCATGATGGCTTGGACGAGCATGGCGGCAATCTCCCGCAAGGTTGCGGCACGCGGGCTTGCGCACCGACAATGTCTTCATTGCTGGCAGTTCTGGCACAGTGGCCGCGATGGCGATTTGATCGGAGTCAAGCAGGGGAGCTCTTAGAGTCACCCTCGCAGCCCTGCCCACCGGCACTCGTCGATGCGCCATCAGGATCGGCAGGTTCGAGCTCTGGGGCAGATCACCGGCCGCGCTGCCGAGGAACCATTCGCGTAGCGTGTGACCATAGGCCCTGCAACGATCAGGTCTTCGGAAACCCGATGGGGCCCGGCGAGGCGCGTAGCAGCGGGCGCGTCGCTGCCGGAGAGAAGGCTTGCCGCCGGGTTTCAAAGTGGAATGGACGAGTTCTGGAGAGGGGAACTGCCGCGTCCTTCTACCGGGAAGCCTTCAGCTGCACCGCCTGTCGAAATGTTTTGGATTTCAGGGCAGGGGGCCGAAAGATGCCCCCTGCAACACGAAAGCTCACGATCTGCCGTGAACCGTTCTCGCCATTGATCTGCGGCCCGACGCTGTCGCCGATGAACAGAGGCTGTCGGACAGATCGCCTTCGTTGTAGATCAGACGCCCTTTTGGCAAATCGGACGGGCTAGCGTTCATCGAGCGAAGATGGAAATGTCCTGCCATGAAGATGCCTTGACGCAAGTCTTTGCGTTGAGCTGATCTTAGGTCAGCCCCCTCGGGGCGGGCAGGACGGAGGGAGCGGCCGGCAAGGTGGTGAGAACTCACCGGCCACGGGAGCGTCAGGCCACCAGGAGATGGTCATCGACGGATTTGACACCGGGGGCCGACCATGCGGCGCGTTCCGCGACGCCGCGCTCATACCAGGCATGGACCTTGCCATCGAGTGTGACGCGGTTGTCGTTGCCGACCGTCACCCGGATCGTGCTCGCCTCAAGCTCGGCGTTGCGCTTGAGCGCGTCCTCGATCGCCTTCTTCACGTCATTGGCGCTCGCGCGCTGCTTCAGCTCGATCAGATTGCTGACGCCGACGACGCCCGACAGCTTTCGGATGGCGTTCTCCGCAGCACGCCGCTGGTACTGCCAATCGACGGTGCCCGACAGCTGCACCCAACCCTTCTCGACCTTGACCTTCACGGCATCGGGCACCGTGACATCCCAGGCGATGATGCTGAGCGCGCGCTGGGCGATTTCGGTGTCGCTGGTCTTCTTGTCGTGCGGGTAGCGCACTTCGATCTCTTCCGCGATGGCGCGTACGCCCTTGACGCGACGGACGGCCTTCTCGGCGGCGATCTTCTCGGCGTAGCTCTGGACGTGTCCGGTCAGCGTCACCACGCCGTCTTCCACCGCGACGCCGATATGGGCGGCCTCGATGCTCGGTTCGAAATCGAGTTCGTCGATGATCGTCAGTCGCAACTGCTTGTCAGTCATGTCTGTTCTCCAGGATTGGGACATCCGACCCGTGTCCGTGGGCGAGCCGTATTGTAGCTCTCGGCGGTCGACCGGCCGCAAACGCGGAGCCGAAACCCACCGTGCCCGCAGAATGGCAGCACCCGGGCTGCCGTCATTGATCGGCGTCAAGGTGCGGTGCCACGCCCGTGATCGAATTCGAGATCGGGAACAGCAGTGACCGGATGTCTTGCCGGGGGCTGTCGTTGACCGAGGCCCGAACGCTTACGCGTCATGCCCACAGGGTTCTTCGGCCCGCGGGCAGGCTACCGCAAACGTCACAGAACAGGAGAATTGTCATGGCTGAAGCCGCAACCAAGTTTCCCGTGCGCTCGGAGCAGAAGCCGGCGGCGGAAAAAAACCTGCCGAAGCCTGGACCCCTATCGACAGTCTATTCCACGAGGTCGAACGCCTGTTCGAGCACTTCGGTGCGGGCGCAGTCCGGCATCCCATCGGCCGGGGATCACTGTTCCACAGCACATCGCTATCAAGGCGGCCTGACATCTCCGCGGGAGGAGCGCGCCTGGTGTGATCCTCCCGCGCTCCTCTCTGTTTCGTCTCAGAGCGCGAAGCTCACCCGCCGAAATGCCGCTCGATCTCCGGGATGGGCAGCTTGGTCAGATCCTTGCCAATCTCGGCCACGACGAGGGCTTGTACAGGCGGCGTCAGGCAGCGCCTGAGTTCTCCCAGCAGCTTCGGCGGCGCGACCAGCACGAGTTTCAAGACGGCTTGTCCACGGACGGATTTTTCGACCATCGCGGAGACGTCCTTCACAAAGGACAGCTGCTCGGCGAGATGCAGATCCGGCTCCTCGACGGCGCTGCGAGCTGACCCGTGCGACTGGTGCACGCGACCCGGACGATCCCGTCCGAGTTCATGCGAGGGTGGCGAGCGATGCTGCATCGCTTCGACCAGTTCGAGCTGCGGCGCCTGTTCATTGCCGATGTTGCGCAGGATCAGCGCCTTGGCTCCGTCGAAGACGACGAGCCAGCTCTTGTGAGGGAGGCGAACTGGATGGGTCGACATGGCTCTGAACCTCATTCGGTCAAGCGTCGCCGGGATGCGACGCATTTCGCACCTTATGCGCCCCAGCTGGACGAGGATTTGATGCGGCTCAAGCGCCTTTGCGGCACAGTCTCATGTGCCCCGGCAGAGGATCACCGTGACGATGACGGAGGATGTCTATTTCAGGTTCGGCGTTGCGCTTGCGATCGGTCTCGTGATCGGGATCGAACGTGGCTGGCGCGACCGCGACGGCCCGCCTGGCAGCCGAACGGCCGGGATTCGAACCTTTGCGCTGGCGGGGTTGCTCGGGGCGGTCAGCGCGACAGTCGCCAGGGACATGGCCGCGCCTTTCGTCTTCATCGCATTGCTGATTGCGTTCACGAGCGTTTTCGCCTGGTTCAAGGTCCGCGAAGCCGATGAAGACAATGATTTCAGCGTCACTTCGGTCGTCGCGGCTCTGCTCGTTTTTGTCCTGGGCGCCTATTGCGTGGTTGGTTCTCCTCAAACGGCGGCGGCGGCGGGCGTCGCTGCGGCGGGCCTCCTCGCCAGTCGCGATTTTCTCCACGGGGCGCTTGCGCGTCTGACCTGGCCCGAATTGCGATCGGCCCTGCTCCTGCTGGCGATGTCGGTGATCGTCCTGCCGATCCTCCCCAACACGGCGATTGATCCGTTCGGCAGCGTCAATCCGCGCGAGGTCTGGATTTTTACGGTCCTCGCCGGAGCGATTTCCTATTTCGGCTACATCGCTGTGCGCCTGTTGGGCGCGTCCCGTGGTTTGCTCGTCACCAGCGCGGCGGGAGCGCTGGTGTCTTCGACCGCCGTTACTGTCCTGCTCGCGCGCCGGGCCGGGGAAGGGGAGGCAACAGCCAGGCTTGCCGGAGCTGCCGCCCTCGCCGGCATGATTTCTATCCTGCGGGTCCTGGTGCTCGTGGCGGCTGTTGCTCCGGCTGTTCTGGTCCATGCCGGTCCGGCTGCTTTGGCAGGTGCGGGGGCGTTCGGAATGGCTTCATTGCTCTTGCTCCGCTCGTCCGGGCAGGAGCTCGACGGCAAGGCACCGCCCCTGACCAACCCGTTCGACTTGCAGCCTTTGCTCGCCTTCGCCGTCACGTTGACGCTGGTCCTGTTACTGGTCGGATGGTTGACTAGCCTGATCAGCCAGCAGGGGCTGTTTCTCTCTTCCGGTCTCGTGGGCCTCGTCGATGTCGATGTCGCCGCTCTGACTGCGGCGCGAAACGTCGAGGCGCTCGGTGGCCCGCGTCGAGCTGCGATCGCGATCCTTCTGGCGCTCGCTGTCAATGCGGTCGCGAGAGTCGGCTACGCCATGATCACGGGGCCGCTGGCGTTTTCAGCCTGGCTCCTGCTGATAACGGGGGCGGCATTCGGTTGCGGACTATCGATCCTTGCCATACTCGCGCTCTGAGCGAGTTATTGCCCCCGCGACGGGAGCACTGCGCGAAAGTCCGCCGGAGTGGCGAATGACTGGCTCCGCAATGGTTGGTTTTCCAACATGTTACGCTGTCGGGCGTTTGCCAGAGTGTCTGGTACGCTGAATCGCTGGGGCATGTTCGATAGCGCGTGCGTGAGCGAGCTGGCCAGCGGGCGCATGGGATTTTGACCTCATCGCGAAGCGCTTCAGGATCTCTGCCGCGGCGAGATAGCTCAGGCTGATGCCGGTGATCGCGGCGAGGATCGGTAGCGGCAATGCGGCGAAACCGATGAAGCCACCGAGTGGCGTCAAGGCCAGGATAAGCGCGACGGCAAGCGCGCCGAGCGATGTTGCCGCGAGCACGGGATGGGGGCGGCTCGTCCAGAGCGGCCTCGCGGTCCGGATGATGAAGATCACGAGAATCTGGGTCGCGATCGACTCGACAAACCAGGCTGTCCGGAACACGGCGACATCAGCGCCGAACCCCCAGCGCAGCAGAACGAAGGTCGCGATATCGAAGAGGGACGAGAGCGGCCCCATCACGAGAGTGAAGCGCAGCACCGATTTCATGTCCCAGACTTGCGGTGTCGCAAGCGTCTCCTCGTCGGCGCTGTCGAAGGGAATGCCGATCTCGGAGAGGTCATAGAGCAGGTTGTTGAGCAGGATCTGCAGCGGTGCCAACGGCAGGAAAGGCAACACCAGCGAGGCGAGCGCCATCGACAGCATGTTGCCGAAATTGGAACTCGTGCCCATGCGGACGTATTTCATGATGTTGGCGTAGGTACGCCGGCCTTCCGCCACCCCCGTGGCGAGAACGCCCAGATCGGGGGCGAGCAGGATGATGTCGGCGGCCTCGCGGCCGACATCGGTGCCGCCCTCGACTGACAAGCCGACATCGGCTGCATGGATTGCCGGTGCATCGTTGATGCCATCGCCGATGAAGCCGACCGTATGACCGCGCCGGCGCAACGCCCTCACGATCCGGCTCTTCTGGTCGGGCGAGACGCGCACGAAGAGGTCGGTCTTGCCCACACGTGCCGCGAGCGCCGCCTCGGAGAGACGAGAAATATCTTCGCCTGTCATCAGGCCGCGTGTCGGAAGGCCGAGCGTCTCGACCAGGTGCTGAACGACAGGCGCAGCGTCGCCGGAGATGATCTTGACGCATATGCCGGCCTTGACGAGCCGGGCCACAGCCTCTGTCGCCGACGCCTTGGGCGGATCAAGGAAGGCCGCGCAGCCGATGAAGACGAGACCAGCCTCGTCGGAGAGGCCAACCTGCCGGCAGTCGGCCCGCATCCTCCGCCTTGCGACCGCGAGCAGGCGGAAGCCCTGCCTACCCTTGTCGTCCAGTAGCACTGCGATCCGGGCGCGCTGCGCCTCATCGAGCGCGGAGACGGCGCCGTCGGGCGCCTCGACATGCGTGCACAGGCTTAGCACTGCCTCCGGCGCGCCCTTGGTGACGAGCGCGCGCTCCCCATCGTGCGAGACCAGGACCGAGGCACGACGCCGTTCGAAGTCGAAGGGCAGGTCGTCGATATGCGCCCAACCGTCCTCATCGGCCGCCGGCGCGCCCGCCAGGATCGCATCGTCGAGATTGCTGCGCATGCCGCTGGCAAATCGGCTGTTGAGGCGGATGAATTGGGCAGCACGCGCGCTGTCGCGGCCATCGGCTCCGAAGCTGCCGATATGGACGATCTTCGCCTCGGTCAGCGTGCCGGTCTTGTCGGTACAGAGCACATCCATGGCGCCGAGGTCATGGATGGCCGAGAGACGTTTCACCACGACTTTGCTGGCCGCCATGCGCACTGCGCCGCGCGCGAGGGTGACCGTCATGACCATAGGCAAGAGCTCGGGAGTCAGGCCGACCGCCAGCGCCACAGCGAACAGGAAGCTCTCCAGCGACAGGCCGTGATGGATGAGCTGGGTCAGGAGGACGAAGAGGACGAGGAAGCCGGTCAGCCGTAGGATCAGCATGCCGAGCGCATGGACGCCGCGCTCGAAGGCGGTCGGCGGTTCCTTGGCCAGCACCGAGGCCGAGATGGCGCCGAAGCGGGTCGCCGCGCCTGTGGCGGCCACCAGCATGAGCGCTTCGCCACCGACCATGCTGGTGCCGCCGAACAGAGCGTTGAAGGCGTCGGAGGGAGAAGAGCCCGAGGCCGGACCCGGCCGCTTCTCGACCGGATAAGGCTCGCCGGTCAGGATGGCTTCATTGGCGAGCGCGCCGTGGCCCGACAGCACGATGCCGTCAGCTGGTACCAGGTCACCGGCGCGCAATTCCACGACATCGCCCGGTACGATGTCCTTGACCGGCAACTCCTCGACCTTGCCGTCCCGGCGTACGGAGGCTGTCACGGCGACCGAACGCTTCAGAGCCTCGACGGCACTCTCGGCCTTCTGCTCCTGAGCGAGGTCGAGCCCGATGGAGAAGAAGACGATGATCAGGATGATGACGAAGCTCTGCCAGTCTCCCGTGGCGCCTGAAATGCCCGCCGCAATGAGCAGGATGGCGATCAGTGGCTCGGAGAGCCGCTTGGCGAGCTTTGCAATGAGACTGCGGTGAAGGCCCACGACCGCGCGGTTCGGGCCGTAATGGTCCAGTCGGTCGCGTGCCTCCGCCGAGGTCAGCCCCTCCGGTCGGGCGTCGAGCATCCGCAGGCTGTCGTTGTTGCTCGCGGTCCAGAAAGCTGGTTGCTCGCCCTTGCGGGCCAGCGCTGCCGTTGCAGCATCGATCGCTCCATTCATCGCTGATCATCCTTGCGATATGCGTACCTCATCGCCGTGGGCATCGTAGAAGCCTGCGCGGCCCCATCATTTGATCCAGGGCAAGCCGCGCATGCGTCGCAGGAGGCAGGGCCGTACGGATGTCCGCCCGCAAGAGAAGCTCAATCGGCGCGGTTGAAGTTGGTATGAGCCGAGGGCGCTTCCGCGTTCGTCGCAATGATGGTCGTGGGCGCAGGAGGACGTCATCGCACGCCGGGTGTCGGACATCGCGCTTGGTTTCAGCTAGGCTTTCGCTCTGCAGAGGCCACGCTTTCACCCTCGGTGGCAGCCCACGATTGCGCGGCCCTGAAAAGCCGAAGGAGCAGATGCCGGATGACGCACCGCATGCAGGAGTTGGCCAGCGAGATCGTCCGGCTGCAAGTCGAATTGGACCGCGAAATCGAGGCACGCCGCAAGATCCTCGGCTGGCGTCTCAAGAAGCGGATCGTCGAATTCGAGCACGGCATCGTGTTCGAGCATCGCCGCCTGCGCAAGAGCGTCCGGGGCTTTCTGGCGCGCTCGCCGATCACCACGATCATAACCGCGCCAGTGATCTATTCGCTGATCGTTCCGATGCTCATCGTTGATGCCTGGGCAAGCCTGTACCAGGCGATCTGCTTTCGGGCCTATCGCATCCCGCGTGTCAGCCGCGGCCGCTATATCATGTTCGACCGGCGGCACCTCGCCTATCTGAACTGGATTGAGGCGCTCAACTGCCTCTATTGCGGTTATGCCAACGGCGTGATCGCCTATGTCAGGGAAATCGGTAGCCGCACGGAACAATATTGGTGTCCGATCAAGCACGCGTTGCGGGTCAGCGATCCACATCGTCGGTACTATGATTTCCTCGAATACGGCGATGCCGACGGGTATCGCGCCCGGCTCGACGAGTTTCGTAAGCGCCTGCGGGACGCCCCGCTGGAGGAGGTAGCCCAGCGCGACTGAGCGGCTGGGACGTGTGTCCGAGATGCTCGGTCATCATGCGCATGAGTGCCGCGCGCTCGAGACTGTCGAGGTCGTCAAGGCCTGAGCGGCGGAGGAACGCTTTGACAGCAGCGCCTGTTCGGCAGGCGCATTTCAGGCCCGATCACACGGGTGCCGTGCCTGCGGATTGAGCGCCTTGTGGCGCTAACGCCCGGTGCTCCTTCTCGCGTCCGCGCACAACCCTTCGGCCTTGCAGGCGCCCTTTGACAGGCGTCACGACGGTGCATTGGCCTTCCGGCCCAGCCGAAGAATGATAATAAATGATCACCCAGTCGTGGGTCCGACCCAGCTCATGCGCGAGCGGGGTATTGGAATATAGCGCTGTAAACGACCAATCGTCCCGCTTGGTATGAAGCACCGGCAACCAGGCTTCGCCCTGCGGGTTGAAGCGCTTCGGCGCGATCGTGCGGAGTGTTCCGGCCTTGGCCCGCTCACGATACTCTCTGTCGACATCGAGCAGGAGCCCGAGCGGCGGCAACGCTTCGCCCGGACTGCCTTGGCTCAGGCGGAAGCGCCCCAGTCTTTCGTTCAGCGCCGTTCGCACCATCTGCGTGCGTCTGGTTCCAAAACCTTCGATCGCTTCAAGACTGCCATCGTGAGCGGCGAGTTCGAGCGCCTCCAGGGTGTCGATTTGCAGTTCACGAACAATTCGGTCGGCAAGATTGCGACCGATCCCAGGAATAGAGCGGAAGATAATTTCGGGCTCAAGGTCCCCCCGTAACCGCGCAAGCTGCGACCATCGGCCTGTCGCGGTCATCTCGGCGAGAGCGCTGGCGATACTTTGCCCGATAGCAGGCAGTTTCGTCAGGCCGTCTCTTCCCTCGGCCTTGATGATCTGGCTGATGGGGCGGAATTGTTCTTCGACGACGTCTGCAGCCGCGCGATAGGCCTGAATGCGAAAATGGTCGGCGCCCTGAGCCGTCAACAAATCCGCATACTCCCGCAACTTGGCAGCCAGCGAGAGGTTCTCCGAAATCGATGTTCGCAGATCATTCATCTTGGAAAGATCGCAGATGAATTGCGTCCATCCCTTGATCCAAATCATCATCAGGGATTGGAGAGGCCATCACCTGACCATGACAAGTCTGCAGACAACGATGGCTGATTCAGGCGAGCAATTCCGGCACGGGCGTACGTGGTAAGCCGGGCGCCGACGATGTCGCTTCTGGTGCGTTGATCTCGCTCAAAGGTCAATCCGCGCGGGCTGCTACGTTTCGCGTGAAGACATGCGGAGCCGTCGTCATGCCGAGATCAGAAGCCGTTGCGAAAGGCGAGATTCGTTTGCGCTTCCACGGTGCGGCCCAGGCGGTCACCGGATCCTGCTTCGCCCTCCAGACGAGCGAGGCCAATATCCTCGTCGATTGCGGGCTATTCCAGGGTTCGAAGACGGAGAAGGAGCTGAACTACCGGCCCTTTCCCTTCACCCCCGCATCGGTTGACGCGGTCCTCCTGACCCATGCTCATATCGATCACAGCGGGCTGTTGCCGAAGCTCGCGAAAGACGGCTTCGTCGGACCAATCTTCGCGACCGCTGCGACGATAGACCTCTGTTCGGTGATGCTGCCGGATTCCGGGCATAT
The DNA here is from genome assembly GCF_900113835.1 of Allobosea sp. OK403. Classification (GTDB taxonomy): domain Bacteria; phylum Pseudomonadota; class Alphaproteobacteria; order Rhizobiales; family Beijerinckiaceae; genus Allobosea. The sequence continues at coordinate 721,952 of NZ_FOQV01000001.1, forward strand.
CCAGGAGATGGAAGTCGAACAGCTCAACCGGCGCAATGCCCGGCGCGGCCGGCCGATGGTCCAGGCTATTTATGACGCGGAGCAAGCGCTGGCGACCCTCACGCAGTTCCGGCCTATGCCTTTCGGGACTTGGGCTCCGGTCGCCAAGGGAATTCGCGCGCGGTACTGGAATGCCGGGCACCTGCTGGGCTCCGCCTCGATAGAGCTCGAGATTGACAGACAGGGCGTTCGGCCGCTGCGGCTGCTCTTCTCCGGCGATATCGGCCCCAACCACAAGCTCCTGCAGTCGGACCCCGCCGCGCCGCATGATCTCGACTATGTCGTTTGCGAAGCGACTTACGGGGATGTCGATCGTCCGGACGCCTCATTTGAACGGCGGCTGCAGGTCTTGCGGTCAGAGGTTCAGGCCGCGGTGAAAGCTTCCGGTGTGCTGCTTATTCCGTCCTTCGCCGTCGAGCGAACCCAGGAACTGCTCGTCGACCTCGTCCACCTGATGAAATCTGGCGATATTCCGAGCGCACCGATTTTCGTCGACTCGCCACTCGCGACCAAGGCGAGTGCCGTATTCGAAAAACACTCGGGCGACATCGAGCGCGGCGAGGAGTTGCGCGACGCCTTGCGGTCCCCTCAGGTCAGGTTCACGGAATCGGCAGAGCAGAGCAAAGCCATCGCTCGTATCCGAGGCTTTCATATCGTGATGGCGGCAAGCGGAATGTGCGAAGCCGGCCGGATTCGCCATCACCTCAAGGACTGGCTCTGGCGTGAGCAAGCGACAGTGCTTCTTGTCGGATTCCAGGCACAGGGGACACTCGGCCGGATCTTGCTCGATGGCGCCCCCCGCGTCCGGCTGATGGGCGAAGAGGTCCAGGTCAGGGCACGCATCCGCTCTGTCGATCTCTATTCAGGCCATGCCGACGGGCCTGAACTCGCCGCCTGGCTGGCTGGGCGTCAGCCGGTCTCAGGCTCGATTTTCCTGACCCACGGTGAACGGGAGGCCATCGATGGCCTGCGAAACCGACTGATCGATGCAGGCATGGGCGCGCGCGTCGTGGTGCCAACGCTCGACAGCGCCTTCGACTTATCCGCAGAAGCCGCCCACCAGATCAAGCATGAGGAGCCTGTGCGCATCGCTGCCGACAGCGCTGGTCGGCGCGACTGGCACAACGATCTCTCCAAGCTGATCCTCGACATCGATGAAGCCGTGGCCAAGGCAGTTGACGAGCGGGCCCGCAAGCAGATCATCCGCCAGCTGCGGAAGGCGCTTGCGCCGGATTGAACCGCGCATCTCTGCCAACCACGACGGCGAGCGCGAGTTCAGAGTGGCTCGATGCTCCGATCTTTCACGCCAGAACGAGATCGAGCGGTCCTTCCATGCCCTGGCGATCTCGACTGCGATCGGAATGCCATCGCGCGGCCGTGCATAGACGACAGGCAGTCGAGGCGGCGCGCTCAAGGACAGGTCGCGAGCATCTGCGACGCGTCGGCCAGGTCTAGAAATGGTGCTCAGGCATTGGCGTTTGGCTTCAGAATTTATCCATGGCGACATGTCGAATGTCGGGTGTCCGCCGCTCAGTGGCCTGGGTCGGGCCTCCCGGATAACCGATGATGATGGGGGCGACGGGCCTGAATTCGACCGGAATACCAAGCCTGGCCTTGCCTGCCGGCGTGTTCAACCACGCCTCCGAAAAGCCGATCCAACAGGTTCCGAGACCTTGGGCATGAGCGGCCAGCATCAGGATCTGGGCGGCGAGACAACAATCCTTGAGCGCCATTTCGTCGGGTGTGGTCGAGCAGATCACGATCAGGACGGGTGCGTTGTAAAAGATGTTGAACTCGGGCGATGCCAGTCGCTCGCGCATGTCAGCAAGTTTTGGATGTAGCTCTGTTTGCTTCAGCATCAAGGCCTTGGCCGCAGCCGAGCAAGCAGCCAGCGTGGCCGGGTCATCTACCACAAAAAAGCACCAAGGCTGGAGATTGATGCCGCTCGGCGCCCAGACGGCCTCGCCGATGAGGGAGTGGATCACGGATTCCGACAGAGGTTTATCCGCATAGTCACGAACCGCGCGCCGTCCATGGATGGCTTCAAAAATGTCCATGAAATCCTCCTGCCAAGCCCGTCTTGGAAACACTCGATCGCCGGCGATCTGCCGGCCCGGCGTCCACACGCCGCCTCCGACGTCAGAACAGCCCTGCCGACTTGGTGGAGTAGCTGACCAGAAGATTCTTCGTTTCCTGATAGTGGTCGAGCATCATCTTGTGGTTCTCGCGACCAAAGCCCGAAGCCTTGTAGCCCCCGAATGCGGCATGGGCTGGGTAGGCGTGGTAGCAATTGGTCCAGACGCGCCCGGCCTGGATGCCGCGCCCAATGCGGTAGGCGTTCGTGCCGTTGCGTGACCACACGCCCGCGCCGAGGCCGTATGGCGTATCGTTGCCGATACGGATCGCATCGTCCACGGTCTTGAAGGTCGTGACCGACAGGACCGGGCCGAAGATCTCCTCCTGGAAGATGCGCATGCTGTTGTCGCCGCTGAACACCGTCGGCTTCAGGAAATAGCCCTTTTCCAGATCGCCGCCGAGATGGGCTCGCTCACCGCCGGTCAGGCATTTCGCGCCTTCTTCTCGGCCGATCTCGATATAGCCGAGTATCTTGGTCAGCTGGTCCTGCGATGCCTGGGCGCCCATCTGCGTCGTCGGGTCGAGCGGGTCGCCGACCTTGATCGCGGCGACGCGGGCGACCGCACGCTCCATGAACTTGTCGTAGATCGATTCCTGCACGAGCGCTCGAGATGGGCAGGTGCAGACCTCGCCCTTGTTGAAGGCGAACAGGGCGAAGCCTTCGAGCGCCTTGTCGAAGAAATCGTCATCGGCATCCATCACATCGGCCATGAAGATGTTGGGCGACTTGCCGCCGAGCTCCATCGTCTGCGGGATGAGGTGCTCGGCCGCGTAGCGCATGATCTGTCTGCCGGTCGTGGTCTCGCCGGTGAAAGAGACCTTGGAGATGCGCAAATTGGCAGCGATTGCCTGGCCGACCGAGCCTCCAGGGCCGGTGACGACGTTGAGCACGCCGGGCGGCAGGATGTCGGCGGTGAGGCCGGCGAGGATCAGGAGCGTGAGCGGTGTGTTGGAGGCCGGCTTGATCACCGTGCAATTGCCGGCGGCCAGGGCAGGGGCGATCTTCCAGGCGGCCATCAGCAGCGGGAAATTCCAGGGAATGATCTGGCCGACGACGCCGAGCGGTTCCTTGAAGTGATAGGCGATGGTGTCGGCGTCGATCGTCGAGATCGAGCCCTCCTCGGCGCGGATGCAGCCAGCGAAATAGCGGAAATGGTCGATCGCGAGCGGAACATCGGCGCCGCGAGTCTCGCGGATCGGTTTGCCATTGTCGAGCGTCTCGGCCAATGCCAGCAATTCCAGGTTCTCTTCCATGCGATCGGCGACCTTGTTGAGAAGCCGCGAGCGCTCGGCGGGCGACATGAGCGCCCAGGCATCCTTGGCCTTGTAGGCCGCGTCGAGTGCCGCTTCCACATCCCTGGCTGTCGACTTGGCCGCCTCGACCAGGCGCTGTCCGTTGATCGGGCTGTAGTCGGTGAAGTATTCGCCGTCGAGCGGGGCAACCCACTTGCCACCGATGAAGTTGCCGTAGCGGGCGGGGATGTTCCCCTTCGAACGGACGAGTTCCAGAGCGTGATGGGACATAACGTCCTCCTTCTGTGGAAGCCGGCGATCGGCGCCTAGCTTACGATCTCATGCTAGATGCCGCGCATGTTGCGGCTTTGATCTCGCTCAAGGTCGAGCCCGCCAATGCGTCTAGCCTTGCCGGATCGACAGAGGAGACGAGGCATGGCGAAGATGATGAAGGCTGCGGTGGTGCACGCGTTCGGCAAGCCGCTGGTGATTCAGGATGTTCCGGTGCCCGTGCCAGGACCTGGCGAACTTCTCGTCAAGGTGCTGGCCTGCGGCGTCTGCCATACCGACCTCCACGCGGCCGAGGGCGATTGGCCGGTGAAGCCGGTACCGCCCTTCATTCCCGGCCATGAAGTGGTCGGAGTGGTTGCGCAGCTCGGGCCGGGCGTGACCGACTTCAAGGAAGGTGACCCGGTGGGCGTCGCCTGGCTGCACGATTCCTGCCTGCGCTGCGAGTATTGCGAGACCGGTTGGGAGACGCTGTGCGAGCATCAGCACGACACCGGCTATAGTTGCGACGGCGGTTTTGCCGAATATGTCATCGCCTCGGCGGCCTTCGCGGCTCGCCTTCCCACCAATGTCGATGCCGCGCAGATGGCCCCGATCCTGTGTGCCGGTGTCACCACCTACAAGGGGCTGAAGGAAACCGAGGCACGCCCGGGCGAATGGGTGGCCATCTCCGGTATCGGCGGTCTGGGCCATGTCGCCATCCAGTACGCCAAGGCCATGGGCCTCAAGGTGGTCGCGCTCGACATCGCGCCGGACAAGCTTGCTCTGGCGCGCACGACCGGAGCCGATATCGTCATCGATGCGGGCTCGCCCGATGCGGTGGCTCAGGTGGTGAAGGCGACGGGCGGCGGAGCCCACGGCATCCTGGTGACTGCGGTCTCGCCGCCGGCCTTCTCCCAAGCTGTGCGCATGGTTCGCCGGAAAGGCACGGTTGTCCTCGTCGGGCTGCCCCCTGGGGAGTTTCCCACTCCGATCTTCGATGTCGTGCTGAAGCGGATCACCCTGCGAGGATCGATCGTCGGCACCCGGCGTGACCTCGATGAAGCCATCGCCTTTGCCGTGGAAGGCAAGGTCAAGGCTGAGATCACCAAGGCGCCGTTAGCGGACATCAACGCGATCTTCGCCAAGCTTAAGGCCGGTAAAGTCGAGGGCCGCATCGTCCTGGATCTCACCATGCCGGCCGAGGCGTCCATGCAGAAGGCTGAACCCGCCTACGTTTAGACGGCTGTCAGCCCATTCTGCGCTTTGAGGCAGATCATGGTCCGGCGACTGGCCGAACCTAACCTGTAGGTGGGAGGAGCCTCGCGATGCAGCCAACCTACAAGATCGGCCAAATAGCCGACCAAGAGATCGACCGGGCCTATCTCTTGGTCGGTCTGGTCGCGCCCAGGCTCGCTCTTGAGGAATGGCGGGCCCTTTGCTGCGACGCCCTGACCCGGAAACGCCTGGCGATCGCCCAGGATGACATTGTCGTCGCGGTGAATCCCGTCGGATACGTTCAGGGCGTGTGTGTCTACGCCGTGAGAAAACACCCCTTTCATGACCGAATCCTGGACGTCTCAATCTTCGTGATCACCAGCGCGGCCGACGAAGCCGGCGTCGCGAGCGAATTACTAGGTTACCTCCGGGGTCTGGCGCGGCGGGAGGTTTGCCAGGCGATACGCATCTGGACATTGGGACAAGACAATTGGAGCCGCCATCTCCGCGAGGGGGAGATCAGCCGGTCCGACCATGGCGTGCTAGTGCTCCTCGATGCACCAAGGGCTGCCCAAGCCTGATCTCTCTAAAGTCGTGAGGAATCGGGCTTGCCGGTGAAAACGTAGCCGATGCCGCGAACAGATTTTATCAATGATGGTCGCTTGGGGTCGCGTTCCACCTTTTTCCGCAGCCGCGCAATCTGCGCGTCGATCGTCCGATCGAAGGCCTCCAGCGTCCGCCCATGCGTCAGATCCATCAGCACGTCGCGGGAGAAGACGCGCCCCGGATGCTTCGCCAGCACCGCCAGCATATCGAACTCGCCGGTCGTGAGGATGATTTCCTCGCCTTCCGCCGTCACGAGCTCGCGGCGTGCGAGGTCCAGGCGCCAGCCGTCGAAGTGAAAAATCTCGCTGTCGGCGCCGCTTGCCGACGCTATCGCAGGCTGCCGACGGCGCAGCACCGTCCTGAGCCGCGCCAGCACCTCCCGAAGGTGGAACGGCTTGGCGATATAGTCGTCGGCACCGACTTCGAGTCCGACGATCCGGTCGACCACGTCATCGCGTCCGGTCAGCATGATGATCGGTACATCCGACTGTGAGCGGATTTCGCGGGCGAGTACGAGACCATCCTCGCTGCCGGGGAGAACAAGATCGAGCAGGATGATGTCGACGACGGTCATTTGCAGGCATTCCCGCATGGCTTGGCCGCCGGCAACTGCGGTTATGCGGTAGCCCTCATCCTCGAAGTAGTGAATGAGCATCTGGCGAATGCGCGCATCGTCATCCACGACGAGGATATGTTCACTACGGCCCCGCGGCTCAGACATGTTCGAGCTTCAAGGCCATAGGCCATTCCTGCCTGTTACAATCCGTCACGTCATCGCACCGATTGTGACGCTGGCATCGTCTCGCCGTGACGGGAGTGACGTCAATTCTCTGCATCGACAGGCAAAGAGAGACGCTCATGTTCACGGAAACCATCATGTCACAGCGGCCCGGCTTTGTCAGCGCCATCGCTGATACAACGCCTCCTGCCGTGAACCTGCGGACCCTGTTCAGCAAGCAGGTGGTCGAGACGTTCGAAGGCGGTTCCGCCGTGTTCTGGGAAGGGGACGCGGCCAAGCATGTCTTCGAAGTCGTCGAGGGCGTCCTGCGCGTATTCAAGATTACAGGCGACGGCCACCGGGTGATCACTGGTTTCATCTATCCTGGCGATCTGCTGGGCGTTTCCGTCAAGGACCAGTATCTTTATACCGCTGAAGCCGTGACGAAGACCAAGCTTCGCCGCTTCACCCGCAGGCGCTTTCAAGAGGAGATCAACCGGTCTCCGGAGCTCCGGCCGCAACTCTTCGCACGTCTCTGCGATGAGATGGCTGCGGCACAGGACCAGATGGTGCTGCTCGCGCGAAAGAGCGCCGAGGAACGGGTCAGCAGCTTTCTGCTTGTCATTGCCCGTCGGCTGTCGAGCGTCCAGCTAGCCCAGCCGATCGTCGAGATTCCGATGACACGGCTCGATATGGCGGATTATCTCGGCCTTACCATCGAGACGGTCTCGCGGACCATGACCAAATTGATCGGCGCGGGGGTGATTGCTCAAAGCGGTCGCCATTCCGTCATCGTTCGAAAACTGGCAAAGCTTGCCCGGCTTGCAGGCGAGGGGGATGATGACGATAAGCAGACATGGGGCCCGGCTTCGGTTCGGCAGGCGGTCTGGCCTCAATGATGGATCGAGCCGGTCGTGAGGTGGCGCTTGTAATGAAGTCCAAGCTCACCAGCGATCACAGCCTGGGCGAGATCGTGCGCGTCCTCGACGGCGCCAACATCATCGTCCATGGCTTCGATGGCGTCATCAGCCGTTGGACGACAGGATGCGAGGAACTTTACGGCTGGACCCGCGAGGAGGCGGTTGGGGCGGTCGCGCATGATCTGCTCGAAACCGTTTTTCCTGTGCCACTCCATGAGATTCACGCTCATTTGCGCCAGCACGATATCTGGGCTGGAGATCTGACACATCGGCACAAGGACGGTCATGTGATCGTTGTGGCCGGCCGTTGGGTGGCTGTCAGATCGGAGGCTCCGTCGGACCTCGTGATCGTCGAGACCAATATCGACGTCAGCGCCCTGAAGCATACCCAGACCGATCTCATCGCCCGGGAAGCGCATCTCCGCTCGATCCTCAACACCGTGCCCGAAGCCATGGTGGTCATTGATGAAACTGGCACGATCACCTCCTTCAGCCCTGCTGCGGAGCGCCTGTTCGGCTATGCGGCAAACGCTATCTGCGGGGAGAACGTCCGCTGTCTGATGCCGCAGCCGGACCGCGACGCGCATGACGGCTATCTCTCGCGCTACCTGACCACGGGCGAACGGCGCATCATAGGCTACGGGCGTGTCGTGACGGGCCTCAAGAAGGACGGCACCCGCTTTCCGATGGAACTGGCGATCGGCGAAGCGATCGCCAATGGCAATCGCATCTTCACCGGCTTCATCCGTGATCTGACCAGCCGTCACAGGATAGAAGAAGAGCTACGCCAGGCCCAGAAGATGGAAGCCGTCGGGCATTTGAGCGGCGGTATAGCTCACGACTTCAACAACCTCCTGACCGTCATCAATGGCAATCTGGAGATGATCGAGCGGCGCCTCGATGATGTGAAACTGCGGGCTCTTCTGCGCGAGGCGCAGGATGCGGCCGATGACGGCGCCATCCTCACCGCGCAGTTGCTGGCATTCGGCAGAAGGCAACCGCTCAACCCGAAGCTTGCTGATGTCGGCCAGCTGGTGTCGAATTTCTCTGATCTTTTGCGCCGGACGCTTGGGGAAGCGATCGAACTGCGGACAATCGTGAGTGGAGCCATGAATCGGGCTCTTGTGGACGCGTCGCAATTGCAGAACGCGTTGCTCAACCTGGCCTTGAACGCCCGCGATGCGATGCCGCGCGGTGGGCGCCTCACCGTCGAGGTTTCTCCCGCGCAGATCGACGCGGATTATGCGCGCATGTTTCCCGAAGTGCGCTCCGGCAGCTATTTGCTGATTTCCGTCACCGATACCGGGGTCGGGATGCCGCCTGAGGTCCGGCAGCGCGCATTCGAGCCCTTCTTCACGACGAAGGATGTCGGCGCAGGGACCGGCCTTGGTCTCAGCATGGTCTACGGCTTTGCCAAACAGTCGGGCGGACATGTCCAGCTCTACAGCGAACCGGGGCAGGGCACGAGCGTGCGGCTGTTTCTGCCTGCGACCGCCGCCGGCAAGGTCCACGAGGACCCCGCCGCGACCGAAAGCAAGGGCGTGGCCGATATGCCGAAAGGTACCGAAACGATTCTCGTCGTCGAGGACGATGCCCGCGTACGCCGCGTCGCGGTCGCTCGGTTGGAGGATACAGGCTATCGGGTCATCCAGGCGGCGGCCGGGGCGCAGGCGCTGCAACTGCTTGCCGCCCATCCCGAAATCAGGCTGCTCTTCACGGATATTATCATGCCGGGCGGTATGACGGGCGACGAGTTGGCGAAGAAGGCAAGGGTAGCGCGGCCCGACATCAAGATCCTCTTCACTTCAGGCTACGCGGAGCCAAGCGTCGCCGGACGCGAGCTGGCAGCGGAGGGCAGTTGGCTAAAGAAGCCCTACACCGCCTGGGAGCTTGCCATTCGGCTGCGCGAGCTGCTCGATGAGAGAAGCGGGTCGTTGGCGTAGCCTTGCGCACTTGGCTTGCTGCCTGCGAGCCGTTCGATGGAACAGCTGAGAATGACTGCGCTGCGCGCTCATTAGCCGATGGCGCGGCAGACATGGCGTGCGATCGTCAGTTCCTCATCGGTGCCGAGAACCAGCACTTCAATGCGGCTGTCATCGCGGGATATCCGTTGCTTGCCTTCCAGATTGGCCTTGTCCTCGAAGCATAGGCCCAGCCATTCCAGGCGCCGGGATGTAAGAGCCCTGATCTGATGGGCGTGCTCTCCAATTCCGCCGGTGAAGACGAGGCGATCGAGCCCGCCCAGCGTATTGGCCATTGCCGCGATCTCACGGGTCAGCCGGAATACGAAGAGATCAATCGCTTCAGCGGCATGCGGGTCTTGGCTCGCGAGCAGCGTTCGCATGTCACCGGAGATGCCGGAGACGCCAAGCAGGCCCGATTGGCGATAAAGCAGATCTTCCAGTTCCACGACCGAGAGACCCTCGACCTGTTGAAGATAGAGCAGGACGCCGGGATCGAGCGCGCCGCAGCGCGTGCCCATGACGAGGCCATCGAGCGCCGAGAAGCCCATTGTCGTATCGAGGCTCTTGCCATCTCGCATGGCGCACAGGCTCGCACCATTGCCGAGATGGGCCACCACTGTCCGCTTGCCGGTCTCCTCAGGCGCGATCTCGGTAAGGAGCCTTGCGATGAACTCATACGACAGCCCGTGAAAGCCGTAGCGCCGTATGCCTTTCTCCTCCAAGGCGCGTGGAATTGCGAAGCGGCTGACCGGCGATGTCAGGCCATGGTGAAAGGCGGTGTCGAAGCAGCCGAATTGCGGCAAGTCGGGGCGCAGGCGTGCGAGCGCCCGTACTGGCGCGAGGCTGCGCGGCTGATGCAATGGCGCGAGCGATGTTAGGGCGGTCAGCGCTGCGATCGCGCGCTCATCCAGCCGGCAGGTTTCGAAGTACTCGCGGCCACCATGGACGATCCGATGGCCGGCCGCGACCAAGCGATCCTTGCCGAGATGGGCTTCGATCCAGCCAAGCAACTCACCGAGCAGATCGTCCTGCTCGGCTCGTTGCGAGCCCCAGCGACGATCGGCGAGGCTTTGGCCGGCTGCATTCCTGGCGACGAGACGAGGCGAACCGTCATTCTCCTCGATCTCGCCGCGCACCAAAAGTGAGGGGTTGCCGGAAGCAATCTCAAACAGGCTGAACTTGATGCTCGAAGAGCCTGCATTCAACGCAAGGATCGCATCCGTCATGGCTTCGCCCTACCGAGAAGGGTCATGGAATGCCCGCGGCAGATGCATCGTGCGGCCAGCGCCAATCGCGAATCTCCGGCATGTCCTCACCATATGCGCGGATATAGGCCGCATGGGCGATCAGCTGGTCGCGGAAGCATTGACGCGCGCGTGAGCCATCGGAGCCGAGCTCCGGGAGCCGGTCGATCACGGCGATGGCGAGATGGAAGCGGTCGAGTTCGTTCAGCACCAGCATATCGAACGGAGTCGTGGTGGTGCCTTCCTCCTGATAACCGTGGACATGCATGCCGGCATGGTTGCCTCGATCATAGGTCAGCCGGTGGATCAGCTGCGGGTAGCCGTGAAAGGCGAAGATCGCCGGCCGATCCCGCGTGAACACGGCGTCGAAATCCCGGTCGCTCAGCCCATGAGGGTGCTGTTTGTGGCTCTGCAGCGTCATCAGGTCGACTACGTTGACGACGCGGATGGTGATTTGGGGCATTGCCGCCCGCAGCAATGCGACGGCGGCGAGGGTCTCGATCGTGGGCACATCGCCAGCGCAAGCCATGACAACGTCGGGCTCCGAGCCCGTCTTCTCGTTGCCGGCCCACTCCCAGATGCCGATTCCCGCGGCACAATGGATCGCCGCGGCCTCGCTGTTCAGCCATTGCGGCGCCGGAGCCTTGCCGGCGACGATGACATTGATGCGATCATAGGTGCGCAGGCAGTGATCCGTGACCCAGAGCAGGGTGTTGGCATCCGGCGGCAGATAGATTCTGCCAATATCTGCCTTCTTGTTGGCAATGAGATCGAGGAAGCCCGGGTCCTGGTGGCTGAAGCCGTTATGATCCTGCTGCCAGACATGCGAGGTCAGGAGATAGTTCAGCGAAGCAATCGGCTGACGCCACGGGATTCCGCGCGAGACCTTCAACCATTTGGCGTGCTGATTCACCATCGAATCGACGATGTGGATAAAGGCCTCGTAGCAGGAGAATAAGCCGTGGCGGCCGGTGAGCAGGTAGCCCTCGAGCCAGCCCTGGCAAAGGTGTTCGCTCAGCACCTCCATGACCCGGCCATCCCGGGCGAGATGGACGTCATAGGGCTCTATCGGCTCCATCCAGACGCGTTCTGTAACATCGAACACCGCGTCAAGGCGGTTTGAGGCTGTCTCGTCGGGACCCATGATGCGGAAATTGCGTGCTGGCGCGTTCAGCACCGCGACGTCTTTAAGATAGGCGCCCATAACTCGCGTCGCCTCTGCGACGAGGCCGCCAGGGCAGGGCAGTTCGAGGCTGTAATTGCGATAATCCGGCAATTTCAAACTGCGTTTGAGCAGACCGCCATTGGCGTGCGGGTTGGCGCCCATGCGGCGCGTCCCCGACGGCGCCAGCGCTCGCAGCTCTGAGCGCAGCTCGCCAGCCTCGTCGAACAGCGTCTCGGGCTCATAGCTCCGCATCCACTCTTCGAGCAGCTTGAGATGGGCGGCGTTGCCGCGCGCGTCGGTAATCGGCACCTGGTGAGACCGCCAGAAGCCCTCGACCTTCTTGCCATCGACGAATTTCGGTCCGGTCCAGCCCTTTGGGCTGCGCAGCACGATCATTGGCCAGCGCGGGCGTTCGTCGATGCGTCCAGCGTCGCGAGCCTCTGTCTGGATGGCATGGATGCGGTCGAACACCGTGTCCAGCGTGCCCGCCATGAGCTGGTGCATCACCTCCGGTTCGCTGCCTTCGACGAAGAAGGGCTCGTAGCCATAGCCCATGAGCAGGTTGCGCAGCTCTTCGGGCGGCATCCGGGCCAGCATCGTCGGATTGGCGATCTTGTAGCCATTGAGGTGCAGGATCGGCAGGACAGCGCCGTCATGGACCGGATTGAGGAATTTATTGGAATGCCAGGAGGCGGCGAGCGGCCCGGTCTCGGCCTCACCGTCGCCGATGACGCAAGCAACGATCAGGTCCGGGTTGTCGAGCGCGGCGCCGAAGGCGTGAACCAGCGCATACCCCAGCTCGCCGCCCTCATGGATCGAGCCTGGCGTCTCGGGCGCAGCATGGCTCGGAATCCCGCCAGGAAACGAGAACTGCCGGAAGAGCTTGTGCAGTCCTTCCGCATCGCGGGAGATATCGGGATAGGTCTCGCTATAGGAGCCTTCGAGATAGGTGTTGGCGACCATGCCGGGGCCGCCATGCCCGGGGCCGCAGACATAGATCATGTCGAGATCGCGTGCCGCGATCATTCGGTTCAGATGCGCATAGATGAAGTTGAGGCCCGGCGTCGTGCCCCAGTGGCCGAGGAGGCGCGGCTTGACGTGCTCAGGCCGGAGCGGTTCGCGAAGCAGAGGATTGTCGAGCAGATAGATCTGGCCGACCGAGAGATAGTTCGCGGCGCTCCAATAGCGATGGATGAGGCTTAGCTCGTCTCGGCTCATGGGGTCGGCGATCATGGTTTCTCCTCAATCCCGTTGCCTGCGGAATGGAGCATACCCTTTCGCTGCGCGTGCTGATCTAGCGCAAGGAACGCGGGCTTCGCCGATGCATAGCGCTCACATGTCGCGGCAAGCACGGCCTGCCTGGCCCCAATGGCGCGCCGTGCGATAAGCGCGACATTGATCGATCAGCGTACGGGTCGCCTGTTCTTCTCAGCCTTCCGCGTCCATCGCGTGCAGCTTCTCGACACGACGGCGGAAATCCTCGTCGGTCGAAAATTCGGCCGCCAGGAAGGCTGTGATGAGATCGCTCGCCAACCATGGGCCGATGATCTGCGCGCAGATGCACATGACGTCGGCGCGGATGCCCTTCCTCTTATTGGCCGCGATCGAGGCGCCGACCACGCTCCGGCCTGGATGTCCCTGTGCTGACATTTCGATCTCGACAGGCCGTCACAGCGCGCGGATCTGCTCTTCGAACTCCTCTGGAATCGCGCCATGGCGCGCCAGGACGGAGAGCGCGCTGACCTCGCCGGTTTCATCGTCGGCGGTGACATGGATCACGGCGAGCCCCTCGGCAGTGCGCGCCATGCGCTCTCCATCGTTGATCGCGTGATGTTTCGTCCTCGCCAGCACCCGCTGCCCCGGTACGAGACGCTTGCGATGCGTTTTGAAGGGTTGGAGGAAGAACGTCTCGACATTGGCCATAGCTTGACTCCGCAGGCAGCTATGTTCTCATTACGTTCGCATTTCCGGGAACGCAATCGATGTCGTCACAGCCGCTTGAAAAGACCGAGCCGGAGGTTTCAGAGCAGGAAATCGACGACGTCCTGGCCGAGTTCAACGGGGATCCCCGGGCGGCGATTCGAGCCCTGCTGCATGATCAGGCCGCGTTGATCCGGGATGCGCAGCAGGCAGTGTCGCGCGGCTTTATCCGTGGCGTGTTCTCAGCTGGAGCCCGACGCCTGGACGTTGAGGACGAGGTTTGATGGTCCAGAGAACCAAGCGCGGCCTAGCGCCGGGGAAAGCCCGCGAGACGCAGGCGAAGCTGAAGGCGTTCCACGACGACGTGCGAAAACGGTGCGTCGAAATCCCGATCGGCTCAACCCTCTATGTCGCGTTGGATGCGCTCAACTCCTCCCTGAACTTGAACGCTGATCAGCTCAATGCGGGCTTTGCTTCGAACGACGTGTCGGCGAGCGTGGGCTGGAAGAGATGAACGCCATAACCCCGATCTCCTATCTGGACACGCTGAATCCCGCGCAACGTCGCGCAGTCATTCACGGCGTCGGTTCCCTTTTCGCGTCCCCGCTTCTCGTCATTGCTGGTGCCGGCTCGGGCAAGACCAACACGCTCGCCCATCGCGTGGCGCATCTGATGGTGAGCGGCGTCGATCCACGCCGCATTCTGCTGATGACCTTCTCCCGCCGCGCGGCCGCGGAGATGGCAAAGCGCGTCGAGCGGATCGCCCGGAAGGTGCTTGGCGATGGCGCCGGTGTCCTGGCGGACGCGCTGACATGGGCAGGTACCTTCCACGGGATCGGCGCGCGCCTGCTGCGTGACTATGCCGACCAGATTGGGCTCGATCCTGCCTTCACGATCCATGACCGCGAGGACGCTGCCGACCAGATGAACCTCGTCCGGCACCAGCTCGGCTTTTCCAAGACCGAGACACGCTTCCCGACGAAGGGGACATGTCTTTCGATCTATTCGCGCTGCGTGAATGCGGAGATGCCGATCGAGGATGTCCTTGACCGATCCTTTCCCTGGTGCGTGGCCTGGGCGGCGGAGCTGCGGGACCTGTTCGCGGCCTATGTTGAGGCCAAGCAGAGCCAGAATGTGCTCGATTACGACGACCTGCTGCTCTATTGGGCCCAGGTCATGGCGGACCCTGATCTTGCCGCCGATATCGGCGGGCGCTTCGATCATGTCATGGTCGACGAGTATCAGGACACCAACCGGCTCCAATCCTCGATCCTGCTGGCGATGAAGCCAGGCGGCCACGGGCTCACCGTCGTCGGCGACGATGCCCAGTCGATCTATTCCTTCAGGGCCGCGACGGTCCGCAATATCCTCGACTTCCCCGCGGCCTTCTCGCCTCCGGCCGAGATCATCACGCTCGATCAGAACTACCGCTCGACCAGCGCCATCCTGGCGGCAGCCAATGGCGTCATCGACCTGGCAGCGGAGCGCTTCACCAAGAATCTCTGGACCGATCGGGCAGCCGGCGCGGCGCCGCAACTCGTCAATGTGCGCGATGAGGCGGATCAGGCTCGCTTCATCGCCGAGCGGGTGCTCGAGAACCGCGAGGCGGGATCCACGCTCAAGCAGCAGGCCGTGCTCTTTCGAGCGTCGCATCACAGCGGCCCGCTGGAGATCGAACTGACCCGGCGCAATATTCCTTTCGTCAAATTCGGGGGCCTCAAATTCCTTGACGCCGCCCATATCAAGGATGTCCTGGCATTTCTGCGCTTCGTCGAGAATCCGCGCGACCGGGTCGCCGGTTTCCGCATCCTGCAGCTTCTGCCCGGCGTCGGGCCAACCTCGGCGCAGCGCGTGCTCGACCACATGGCCAAAGCCTGCGACCCCATCGCGGCGCTGCATGACGCTCCCGCGCCGCCGCGCGCCGGCGAGGATTGGACAAGCTTCCAGATTGCCGTCGCCGCGTTGCGTTCGGGCGGCTGCGGCTGGCCCGCTGAGATCGGGCGCGCGCGGCTCTGGTACGAACCCCATCTGGAACGCATCCATGAAGACGCCTCGACGCGACAAGCCGACCTTGTCCAGCTCGAGCAGATCGCCGGAGGCTATTCCTCGCGAGAGCGCTTCCTGACCGAACTCACGCTCGATCCGCCTGACGCGACCAGCGATCAGGCCGGAGTGCCACTGCTTGACGAGGACTACCTGATCCTCTCGACCATCCATTCGGCCAAGGGCCAGGAGTGGAAATCGGTCTTCGTCATGAACGTCGTCGATGGCTGCATTCCGATCGATCTCGGTGTCGGCACGTCGGAGGAGATCGAGGAAGAGCGGCGACTGCTCTACGTCGCAATGACGCGGGCCAAGGACGATCTGCATCTCGTCGTGCCGCAGCGCTTCTTCACCCATGGCCAATCATCGACCGGCGACCGCCACGTCTATGCGAGCCGGACCCGGTTCATTCCCAACGGCCTGCTCGGGCATTTCGAGCGCTGCGCCTGGCCGCGCGTCGCGGCTGAGGAGGCCGGCCGGATGCCCGGCAATGGGCCGAGGATCGATGTGCGTGCGCAAATGCGGGGCATGTGGCGCTAATCGGACAGCTAATCTGGCAGCAGTATCGATACGCCTCGGCCGAGAAATTCCGTGACATAATTCCCGGGAACCAGCCTCAAGGCGATGTCCGGGCATTGGCGAGCTCACACAAGCGCCTGGTCATGGCCCGATCGATCGTCGACCGGGCCAGGGTTTTCCTTGTGTCAGAAATGGCTTCCCACGCGTCAGAATTGGCTTTCCAGCCAGAGCTGGCTTTGCCCGTCAGAACATGTGGAAAGGCGGCTTGGCGTCGTCCGGCAGGAGCGGCTTATAGGGTGTCCGGACAAGGCGCTCCGCGAAGTCGGCCTTGGCCTTTTCCAGCAATCCCGGTTCGACGAGCACATCTGCGGCAACGCCCGCCATGACCTTGGCAACGTGAACCATGCCCTTATGCGCCAGCGGCGATTGGCCATGGGCCGTCAGCTGCCAGGAATGCCCGGGTGTGCCGATCGTATAGGTCGCGCCACGCGCCTGGACCGTGGGGACGGCCCAGGAGACATCGCCGACATCGGTCGAACCCATCATCCGCGGCCCCGGCACCTCCCGGGGGGCGATCGCGTTGCACAGGGGAAAATCCGTCACCGGCAAGCCCGAGCGGCGAAATGCGCTTTCGATATGCGCGGGCGTCACGGTCTTCTGCATACGCCTGGCGAAGGCGACGTCGTCTGCGTCGAAAGGGGGCGGGCCGAGCCGATCGAAGTTGCGCTGCATCGCATCTTCCAGCGGCGTGTTCGCCAGCAGGCTGCTCATCGCGCTGACGATTTCGCTGGTGACGGTCGTCTCGGTCATCAGCGCCGCGCCTTCGGCGATTTTCCGGACGCGGGCGATGAGCTCATGGACCTGGGAGACCATCGTCGCGCGCACGACATAGCGCAGCCTGGCCTTGGCCTGCACGACGTTGGGCGCGATGCCGCCGGCATCGAGATAGGCATAGTGAATGCGGGCGTCCGAGGGCATGTGCTCGCGCATATAGTTGACGCCGACATTCATCAGCTCGGCGGCATCGAGCGCCGAACGGCCGAGATGCGGCGCGGCGGCGGCATGCGAGGCGCGGCCGGAGAACTCGAAATCGAGCGTCGTGTTGGCCAGGGATATAGCTGCCGTCACCGCCGCGAAATCGGCCGGATGCCAGGAAATGGCGATGTCGACATCCTTGAAGGCACCGTCCTTGACCATGAACGCTTTGCCTGCCCCGCCTTCTTCGGCCGGGCAGCCATAATATCGGACGCGGCCCTTGAGCCCACGCTCCGCGAGGAAATCCTTGACCGCCGCGGCCGCCAGCATGGCGCCGGCGCCCAGCAGGTTGTGGCCGCAGCCATGGCCGGCCGGCTGGTTGGGAAGCGGCTGATGCTCGGACACGCCAGGAGCCTGCGACAGCTCCGGCAGCGCGTCGTACTCCCCGAGGATGGCGATCACCGGCCCGTCTTCTCCCGCTTCGCCCATGACGGCGGTCGGCAATCCGGCAATGCCCGTCTCCACGCGAAATCCCTCGCGCCGAAGCTGCTCGGCGTGGGCGGCAGCCGATTTGACCTCCCGGTAGTTGAGCTCGGGCATCTCAAAGACGCGGTCGCTCAGCTCGATATAGTCCGCCTGCTTTGCATCGACGATCGTCCAAATCCTATCGGTATTCTGCACAGCCTTCTCCCGAGATTGCGTTCGCGCCCATAGCCGCCGCTCTTGCCGCCATCATCCGCAATAACTCGGCGTCGGCAGCCCCAGCTGCGAGAGGCTACTACAAGGCGGATGGCAGAATGGCTGAATTTTGCTCCGAAGAATCGGCGATTATTGCAGGCTCGACCTTTGCCTGTGCCCTCCGAAATTTGGGTTATCGGGTCCCGTGTCCCGGCAAGTGGTGTAGCTGAGGCCCGGCAGCGCTGCCGCGTCCACTTCATGCGCAACGCCCTGGTTCATGTCATCCTTGGCGAACGGTGCGTTGTCTCCGCTTTCATCGCCACGGCCTTCGCCTAGAAGGACGCCGCTGCCAGCCTGCGATGGCGCAGGGTCTCCGACCAGCTCGGGCCGACCGTCCCCAAGCGCGCCGCCCTCATTGAGAAATCCAAGATTGACGTGCTCGCCTACATGATCTTACCGACGCAGCATCGCGCCATGCTGCTCAGCCCTAGAGGACACGACCTGAACTGCTGATCTTGGGAAAATGCGTAGCTGAAATGTATGATTTATGGCGTCGAAATCATTCATGCAGCAATACATTCTTAGAAAATACTATTCTCGTATCGCAGTAAGGCTGCATCTGAGAGATTTTAAAATACGTCAGATCGGCGATGACAGCTAACTCGGATATTCAGCAAATTGTTATCGAGTGGCGACTGAGTGGCGATCTATATCGATATCTCAAGACCGTTCTGTTTGATCGAAATCAATCTCCGTTTGGCAGTTCGTAAATTGCCCCACCAGTTATGAATTGATCAATGTCCCAAGCGCAGCATCGCGCGTGTCCTTAGGAGGGACGAAACATGTCAGTATCAGCCACCACGAGCAGCACTGCCGCGCAGAGTCTCTTGCAGACGAAGGGCGCGCCCCCGGCGGCCCCACTCGACGCCGATGGCGACCATGATGGGACGACGGCGGCCGCGACCGAGAAAGCAAAGGCACCGCTCCCGCCCGGCTCCGGAGGCAACATCGACACGACGGCTTGAACAAAAACGGGGCCGTTCACCCTCGGCGTGAGCGGCCCAAGTCACGCATTAGACGCTCTTCATCCGCTGTGGCCGCCTCACCGGAGCTTGGGCGCCTGCATTTGGCCGCGGAAGTGATACGACGCGCCTGATCGGATTTCGCGCTAGTCTATCAAAAAGGGCAGGGCGGTTTGACTGCACCGCGTCGTAATCACGCAGCCTTCCTTTGGAACTGCATTGCCCACTGAGACGTAGTCATCATAATGCCGCAGCGTCGCCCGCATCCTGTGCCTCAACGCTTGATCGGCAGCATCCGCATCAGGGTCGCGTCCTTGCGGATGAAGCGATGCCAGAGAGCGGCGAGGGCATGGATGCAGGCCAGCATCAGGGCGGCCATCAGCCAGTGCAGCATGCGCACGACGCTGTCCTAGCGGGCAATTCCGCTGGATGGCGCGGAAGGTCTGGGAATCATCGAGCGGCTCGCATCCTGTTTGTCGCCAAATGGCGCGGCATCAATGCTCGGTGACGCGATAATCTGGCTGTGCGACGATTCCGACTGGCCCCCGAGCGCCTATCCGGAATCGCCAATCTCTCAACTCTGCGGCAACGCCTTCGAATCCGACGCCTGTGCAGTCCGTGGCAACCTCATCTTATCAGCGGCGGGGAGCAGCCGCGCCGAGTTGGAGATGAAGATCAGTTCCGACGAGACATGGATGAAGGCGGCCAAGAGCGGGTTCAGGAAGCCGAACGCGGCAAGGGCGATGCCCAGAGCATCGACGGCGATCGTGCCGGAGAAGTTCTGCCAGATGACGCCGCGCGTACGCTGGGCGATCCGAACCGTCTCAACGAGGCGCTCCAGGTTGTTGGCAAGCAGGACGATGTCGGCACTCTCCTTGGCGACATCGGTGCCCGAGCCCATCGCGATCCCGACACTCGCAGCCGTCAAAGCCGGAGCGTCATTGATGCCGTCGCCGAGCATGGCGACCTTGGCGCCGGACGCCGCCAGCGCCCGCACGCGCTCCAGCTTTTGCTCGGGCAGCATGCCAGCCTCGACCGTACCGATTCCCAAGCTGGTACCGACGCTCTCGGCCACCTCGGCATTGTCGCCGGTCAGCAGGATGGTGCGGATCTTCATCGCGTGCAGGGCGCGGATAGCGTCTGCGGCCTCCGGACGCACCTCGTCGGCGACGGCGAAAGCCCCGGCATAGAGCCCGTTGACCGCGACGTAGATCTCGGAGGAGAGGGCGTCGCTCGCACGGCCGGCGGCAACGTCGATCCCCTCAGCCTGCAGGAGCTTGACGCTGCCGATCAGGATGCGGTCATCGCCCAGCTTTGCCGTGACACCGCGCCCAAGCGTGTAGTCGAAGCTGTCGGGCTCCGGCACCGCGATATCTCGAACGCGGGCCTCCGCCACGATCGCCTTGGCCAGCGGGTGCTCGGAGCGGAGTTCTGCCGATGCAGCCAGCCTGAGCAGGTCGGCCTCTGTGCGGCCGGGCGCCGGATGAATCGCCGAGACGCGCGGCTCGCCGAAGGTCAGCGTGCCCGTCTTGTCGAGCACGATCGTGTCGATGCGGCCGAGCATCTCGAGATGCATGCCGCCCTTGATGATTGCGCCGTTACGCGCCGCGCGACCAATGCCGCCCAGTACCGCCAGAGGCGTTCCTGCCGCGACGCCGCAGGCGCCGGCGACGATGATCACCGAGATCGTGTCGCGGATGTTGCCAGTGAGCAGGTAGGTAACGATCGCCGCGGCGAAGGAGAAATAGACGAGATAGCCTGCCAGCTGATCGGCGAGGCGCTGGACCGGAGCGCGCGACTGCTCGGCGTTCTCGATCGCATCGATGATGCGCCCGAAGCTGGTGTCACGCCCGATCCGGTCGACCTGGATGTCGAGCGCGCCAGACTGATTAATCGAGCCGGCGAAGACGGCATCGCCTGCGCTACGCCTGACCGGCATGGATTCGCCGGTGATGCGCGCCTGATCGACATAGGAGAGGCCCGACTTCACGACACCGTCGACAGGGATGTTTTCGCCGGGCGCGACTAAGACGCGGTCGCCGACGACGATTGTATCGATTGGAACCAGCGAGATCACGCCAGCGCGGCGCACCGTCGCCTCATGGGGCATCACGTCGATGAGGTCGGCGATGGCGGCCCGCCCGCGATCGACGGTGAGATGTTCGAGCTCCTCGGCGACGAGCACGAAGAAGGTGACGACCAGCGCAGTGAAGAACTCCGAGATAGCCGCGGCCGCCAGGATGGCGATCGACATGGAAAGTTCCATGGTCATCCGCCGGTCTTTGATGTTCTCGACCGCCTCGCGGACGATCGGCCAGGCACCGACCAGCAGACCGACCACGCCGACCAAGTCCAAGCCGGCCACGGAACGGATAGCGCCGAACCAGACCAGCGTCGCCGAGACAGCGACGACCGCGACGCGCAAGACTTCGACTGTCTCGACGTCATGACCGAACAGGCTCAGCGCCCGCGGAACACGGTTCCCGAACCAGCCTGCAGAGACCTTGGCCTGCTGGGCCGCGCTCGCCGAGCAGGTGCGCTCGAACGGACGAAAGCAGGTGCAGGGCTGCGCGCTGGCAGGGCAGAGCGGTGGGGAAGCAACGACGGTCGTCATGGCGGAATCATCCCGTTCGAAAGGATGCCTGGCTGGCCCGCTCTATCTAGTTTGGAATTATTCTAATTACAAGAACTGCTTCACTTTGACGAGACCTCCTCTCATTGTGGCGATCGCTAGCGAGCGGTCACCACAGAGGAGACAACCGATGAAACAGGGAGGCTTGGTTTTTGCTGGCGCCGTCGCGGCGCTGACGTTTTGCACGATGAGCCCGGCCTATGCGGACGCTATCGATGGTGCTTGGTGCTCCGAGAATGGGCGGCGCTTCACAATCGAGGGCTCCGCCGTCACGACGACCAAGGGACTGAGGCTGTCGGGGAACTACACGCGACATACGTTCAACTTCACCCTGCCTCCCGAGGAGGCGGATGCAGGCTCGCCTGTTGATATGGTCCTTCAGGGTGAAACGCAGGTGCGGGTGACGATCGGTTCCGCCGCCGCCCAAACATGGCGCCGGTGTACGCCCGGAATCAGTTGACGAGAAACGCTTCCCCTCGCTTTAGGGAGGAGGTCTATCTGGGAGTCGCGAAGCGGATAACGATGTCGTCGACGCTGTCCGACGCTTCCAGTCTCACAGCGAGGGGCCCTCGCGAGCCACTCGCATTTCGAAGTGAATTTCTTGCTGAAGTGACGCCCTTCCGGAGGGCGGATTGGATTGCCCGCTGTCGGAAAAACCGAACTTCTCAGCTCGTCTGGATAAGGAAGCGACGCCCGGCAAGCCGGGCGCCGCGTATCAGATTGCGGAACTTTTCCGACAAGCGCGGCGACACTATGCCTCGCTCTTCAATATCCCCAGCGATGCAGACTAGCTGCACCCCGTCGTTAATCCGCACAAACAAAAATCAGTATTTCGTTTTCTGCCAATTTATCAACAGGTTATGCTGCGGCATACGGGTGTGGCATATGCCGGTCTTCGTTGTGCATCAGTTGAGCTTGTGCGGCCGGCCTAAGCGGATCAGGTCGTTGTCGCGTAGCGCTAGTCCACAGTGCTTGGCCCGCCCAAAGGAGAGCACTCGTCGACGAGATCACGGACTGTGACTTTTAACGCCTGAGCCATTTGCCAAAGGTTAGTGGTGGTCGGGTTTCTCTGGCCCATTTCCAGCGCGCTGACATGAGCCCGATCTACGCCCAATCCATGGTGTTGGGATTTAGGCGAACGAAATCGCAGTGTACTTGAAGGCTTTCGGTCGGATTCTGATGAATCTGGAAACCACAAATGCTTAGCGCGCCGCGCACATCCTCTAGTAGCAGGCGGTATTTTTTCACTCGCCGTGCCTGCCACCGAAGCGGAGTAAACACGCTGACGGGCAGGAACGATAGCCTTCGGCCATCCAACTCGATCGAGATGTCAACATGGGTACCAT
Organism: Allobosea sp. OK403; assembly: GCF_900113835.1. Taxonomy (GTDB): domain Bacteria; phylum Pseudomonadota; class Alphaproteobacteria; order Rhizobiales; family Beijerinckiaceae; genus Allobosea. The sequence continues at coordinate 744,597 of NZ_FOQV01000001.1, forward strand.
CCAGGTCGTGACCATTGGCTCCGAAGATCTCGTCGACTTCATTGTGGCGGTTTGAAAACAACAATCTAAACAGCTTTCTTCCAGCGTAACGGCTAAGAGTTCGATGAATGCTGAGATAGGAACTGCGTGGTTCGTGGCCGCGCGTTAGGATCAGTCGAAGATTTCGTGGCAGCCTCAAATGGACGAGTTGGAGGCTGGCAAAAGCAGCCTCGTCGACTATGACCCTGGTCGATGGCCATCGAGGCGCAACTTTTATGCCAAAATGAACTCCAGAATTCAGAACAAGGGGCATTATTTCCTCTTACCGGCTGGATTTGCGCGACCTGAATATTGTCGTGATGTCCAATCTGCGCGTTCGTTACCGCTACAGCTTATGCGGGCAAATAAGTCGTGGCGATAGCAACAGAGCCAGACTTGGCAGCCTAGGCCTTCTTAGCATGAACGTGGCGCGTCTTGGTTCCTTCTCCACTGAGGGCTGGCGCGAAGCCGAGGATATCGCCCTCCGCATGGCGCGGCCGATGACGCCTTTTTTGACCAGGACGGATCGGATTTTTGTAGTGTCATCGGAAATCCCAATCGAGAGGGGACGAGGAGCGTGAAAAGGGTTGCCGTCTGTTCATTGCGGCCTCCTGACGCGGTCGGGCCCGCCGCTGGCCAAGTCAAATCCGGCTTCCCCGACGCTGCGCCAATCCTCTTCGGTTAGTTCCTTCAGCGAGACGTCTCGCCCTCTCTGGATTACTGCGCCGACGACTTCACAGGTCCTGATTGCAACGTAGCAGGGCAGGGCGTCGAGCCACAGGGAGCCGGTGAGCCCGTCTAGCCTTTTCTGGACGTAGTGCTCAAGGCGGGTCGGTTCGCGCTTGATGGCTTCGGCGGCCAGTTGTGGAATACGAGGGATCGTCGCAGCCGCGCTTCGCGCGAAGTCCTGGACCAGCGAGAGATTGTCGGTATGGGCAACGCACACGAGGTCGACGTGGTGAACCATGCAGATGCGTGAGTGCTGAAAAAGACAGGCGGCTCTTGACCGAGGCTCTCGGGGGGGGGAAGGCGGACGGGTAGGAGGGCTGCAATCGCCACCCAGCGGAGCTGTTTCACGAAGGGGGCTGGCTAGCGAGCCGCGCCCCATAGCAGAAGAGGAGCCCCCGGTTCAGCGGAAGCTCCTCTCGCGTGTCTAATCGCTCAACTCTGTATGGCCAAACATCAACTCGGCATATCAGGAACAGCCGGTTGTGCTACCGCAGGTGTTGCACTTCAGGCAGGTGCCGTTGCGGACCAGGGTGAAGTTGCCGCATTCGCCGCAGCTGTCCCCGACATAGCCCTTCATGATCGCCTCGGCGCGGCGCTCGGATGCGCTGGGCTGGGCGGCGGGGGCCGAGAAGCCGAGCTTGGCCATGTCGGCCTCGCCGTAAGCTTCAGGCTCCTCCTTGAGCGCCGTCGGGCTCGTGGTGATCAGCGCGGTCACTGTGGCGCCGCCGCGCGCCACCGTCTCGGTGCCGGTAGCGAGGCCGCCGCCGCCCTGGATGGCGTGGAAGTTCATCGGCTTGCCGCGCCGAAAGCCGGTCGAGGCCAGCGGGCTCGTGGTGATAGGCGTGGCCGTGTCAGGCGCCTTGTCCTGCCCGACGCCGCCGCCGATCACGTCATGGCCGATCTCGCTCGGGTCGATATGGGCGAGGTCGTGCCGGCCAAGATAGGAGATCGCGAGCTCCCGGAAGACATAGTCGAGGATCGAGGTCGCGTTCTTGATCGACTGGTTTCCCTGCACGAAACCCGAGGGCTCGAAGCGGGTGAAGGTGAAGGCCTCGACATACTCCTCCAGCGGCACGCCGTATTGCAGGCCCAGTGACACCGCGATGGCGAAATTGTTCATCATCGCGCGGAAGGCGGCGCCCTCCTTGTGCATGTCGATGAAGATCTCGCCGAGGCGGCCATCGGCATATTCACCGGTGTGGACATAGACCTTGTGGCCGCCGACGACCGCCTTCTGGATGTAGCCTGTGCGGCGCGAGGGCATCTTCTCGCGCTCGCGGACGACCTTCTCGATGATGCGCTCGACGATCTTTTCGGCGATCTGCGTTGTGCGGGCGGCCATCGGCTGCTGGTAATGCGCCTCGACGGCGTCCTCCTCATCGTCCTCGTCGGAGATCAGGGCAGAGTTCAGCGGCTGCGAGAGTTTCGAGCCGTCGCGGTAGAGGGCGTTGGCCTTCAGCGCCAGCTTCCAGGAGAGCATATAGGCGCTCTTGCAGTCCTCGACGGTGGCGTCGTTGGGCATGTTGATGGTCTTGGAGATCGCCCCCGAGATGAAGGGCTGGGCTGCGGCCATCATGCGGATATGGCTCTCGACCGAGAGATAGCGCTTGCCGATGCGCCCGCAGGGGTTGGCGCAGTCGAAGACGTTGTAGTGCTCAAGCTTGAGATGCGGCGCGCCTTCCAGCGTCATCGCTCCGCAAACATGCACGTTGGCAGCCTCGATCTCGGCCTTGGAGAAGCCGAGGAAAGGCAGCAACTCGAAGGACATGTCGGCGAGTTTCTCAGCCGGAACCTTAAGCGTGTTGACGAGGAAATCCTCGCTCAGCGTCCATTTGTTGAAGACGAACTTGATGTCGAAGGCGGCTTTCAGGTCCTTCTCGATCGCGTCGATCTTGTCCTGGGTGAAGCCCTTGGCCTTGAGCGAGCCGTGGTTGATGCCGGGCGACTGCGCCAGCGTGCCATGGCCGACCGCATAGGCCTCGATCTCGGCGATCTCGCTCTCGCGGTAGCCGAGTGCGCGCAGAGCGTCGGGCACCGCGCCGTTGATGATCTTCCAGTAGCCGCCGCCGGCAAGCTTCTTGAACTTCACCAGGGCGAAATCGGGCTCAATGCCGGTGGTGTCGCAATCCATCACCAGGCCGATCGTGCCGGTCGGAGCAATCACGGTTGCCTGCGCATTGCGGTAGCCATGCTTCTCGCCGAGCGCGAGCGCATTGTCCCAGGCGATGCGGGCGCGTTCCGAGAGCAGGACGCTGGAGCCGCCCAGGCGCGCCAGCGTGCCATGATCGAGCGGGACTGGCGTGACCTGCAGGCCTTCATAGCCCGTAGCCAGGCCATGGGCTGCGACGCGGTGGTTGCGGATGACGCGCAGCATATGCGCGGCGTTCTTCTTGTAGCCGGGGAAGGGGCCGAGCTCGCCCGCCATCTCGGCCGAGGTCGCATAGGAGACGCCGGTCATGACCGCTGTCAGCGCGCCGGCGAGTGCGCGGCCCTCGTCGGAATCATAGCCCAGGCCCATGGTCATCAAGAGGCCGCCGATATTGGCGTAGCCGAGGCCGAGCGTGCGGTATTCATAGGAGAGTTCGGCGATTTCCTTGGAGGGGAACTGCGCCATCGTCACCGAGATCTCGAGGACGATCGTCCAGAGCCGGCAGAGATGCTCATAGGCTGCGACATCGAAGGCCTTGGCCTCGCGATCATAGAACTGCAGCAGGTTGGCCGAGGCCAGGTTGCAGGCCGTGTCGTCGAGGAACATGTACTCCGAGCACGGATTGGACGCCCGGATTCGGCCGGAGGCCGCGCAGGTGTGCCAGTCGTTCATCGTGGTGTTGAAGTGCAGGCCGGGATCGGCCGAGGCCCAGGCGGCGTAGCCGATCTTCTCCCAAAGGTCGCGGGCCTTCAGCGTCTTGGTGATCTTGCCGGTCGTGCGGCCGGTCAGGTTCCAGTCGCCATCGGTTTCCACGGCGCGCAGGAAATCGTCGGTCAGCGAGACCGAGTTGTTCGAGTTCTGGCCGGAGACCGTGAGATAGGCTTCCGAATCCCAATCGGTGTCGTACACATCGAACTGGATGTCGGTGTAGCCCTGCTTGGCGAACTGCATCACCCGCTTGATGTAGTTGTCGGGCACCATCGCCTTGCGGGCGAGCTTGATCTCGCGCTTCAGCGCCGGGTTCTTCTCGGGGTCGAAGCAGGAATCGCCATCGCCCTCGCAGTTCACGCAGGCCTTCATCACGGCCTTCATGTGCTTCTGGACGACCTTGGAGCCGGTGACGAGGGCGGCGACCTTCTGCTCCTCGCGCACCTTCCAGTCGATATAGGTCTCGATATCGGGGTGGTCGACATCGACCACGACCATCTTGGCGGCGCGGCGCGTCGTGCCGCCCGACTTGATCGCGCCCGCAGCCCGGTCGCCGATCTTGAGGAAGGACATCAGGCCCGACGAGCGACCGCCGCCGGCGAGCTTCTCGCCTTCGCCGCGCAGCAGCGAGAAGTTCGAGCCGGTGCCGGAGCCGTATTTGAACAGGCGTGCCTCGCGGACCCAGAGGTCCATGATGCCGCCCTCGTTGACGAGGTCGTCCTGCACGCCCTGGATGAAGCAGGCATGGGGCTGCGGGTGCTCGTAGCTCGACTTCGACTTCACCAGCTTGCCGGTCTTGAAGTCGACGTAGAAATGGCCCTGGCTCGGGCCGTCGATACCATAGGCCCAATGCAGGCCGGTGTTGAACCATTGCGGCGAATTCGGCGCGACGCGCTGGGTTGCGAGCATAAAGCGCAGTTCGTCATGGAAAGCCTGCGCATCCTCCTCGGAGGAGAAATAACCGCCCTTCCAGCCCCAATAGGTCCAGCAGCCGGCGAGCCGGTCGAAGACCTGCTTGGATGAGATCTCCGAGACGAAGCGCTCGGCTTCCGGGAGCTTGGCGAGCGCGGCCTCGTCGGGCGCGGAGCGCCAGAGGAAGGAGGGAACGTCGTTTTCCTCGACCTTCTTCAGGGCCGCCGGAACGCCGGCCTTGCGGAAGTATTTCTGCGCGAGCACGTCGCTGGCGACCTGCGACCAGGCTTCGGGCACCTCGATGCCCTCCAGCCGGAACACGATCGAGCCATCGGGGTTGCGGATCTCGCTGACGGCAGAGCGGAACGGAATCGCCGAATAAGGCGATTGGCCGGCGGAGGTGTAACGGCGCTCAATGCGCATGATCTCGTATCCCCATGCAATGCCGCGGGCTCCAAAAGCCCCGCGCGGCCGGTTGATCACCGGCTCCTGATGTCAGCCCAACTCGGTTTGTGCCCTGTGGACGTCGCGGCGGCTATGTTCCGCCTTCATTCGTCCGGTTGCGGCCAGAACAGTCCGCAAACAATCGCTCGCCGCTGCCGTTGCCGGCATGCCACGTGATGATCGCCTCGACCCTTCTGGAAACTCTTTTGCGGGTGTCGATTGGCGTTTCCGCCGGCCGTCACGCGACCGTCAAAATTTAGTCCCGAATGGGCCGCCTCGTCAAGGATTAGTGCGCATCAAACCCTGTGGACACGACATCTGGTATTAGCTGTGGTTTCCGGGGATAAGTTTCAAGGCCCGCGCTAAGCCCTCGGAATCGCTGGCGGAATCGGCGGGACAAAAACAGGATGATCCATCTCGGCCGGATCGGAAAGATTAAAATTCGCGGCGTCTATGGTTGCTCGATGGTTAATCGACTTGCGGGCACGTCCAGTGCAAGCTCGGTCTGCGCGCCTTCGTTCAAGTCTCTGGAGATAGGGGCTCTTCGCCGGATCTGGCCCGGTGCCGGCACGGCTTCGATCATGGTCGAATCATGTCGTGGCGACGGCAGGAGCTGGGCGAGCGCCTTGGCGCAGGCGGTCAGCGCCTGGGAATCCTGCTCCGCCTTCGCCTGGGCCATGGCGCCTGAATAAGCGGCGATGACGACACGCGCGAGGGGCTGGGGGTCACCGGGCGCGTTGTCCTCTCGCAGCTTGGCGGCGATGGCGTCGCGCCAGCCGGCGAAGAGATCAGCCGCCGCCGCACGGAAATCGGGATCGGCCAGCGCGAGCTCGCTCGCCATGTTGTTGAGCGGGCAGCCGCGCACGGCGCCGCGCCGGTCGAGCTCGGAGCCGATGGCAGCAAGAACCTCGGCGACGCCCGCGCGCGCGCTCGCGGCCGCGCGCACGGGCTCTATCCAGGTCTTCGCGACGGCCTCGGCCACGCGTTCGCGCAGGACAGCAAGTGCGAGCGCTTTCTTGGTCGGGAAATGGTGATGAAGCGCGCCACCACTGAGACCGGCGAGCCGCAGCAGGTCGTGCATGCTGGTGGCGTGATAGCCGTGCCCCTGGAAGGCTTCGAAGGCGGCGTCGAGGATGCGGCGACGAACGCCCTCGGGATCGTTGCTGCGAATACGCCCTGCCATCTTCGTCCTTCCTGCCTCGTGGACCTTACCAGTTTGACAAAACAGGACAACCGGTTTGTTCTTAAACAGGTCGATTGACCTGTTTTATAGAATGGAGAAACGAGATGCTGCAGCGAGATCGTGAGGCCAGTCAGCATGCGTCGCCGGACCAGCGGCAAGGCAATCAAGTCTTCGAACTACGGCGCTACCGATTGCATCCGGGTCGGCGCGAGGCGCTGATCGCGCTGTTCGACCGCGAGTTTGTCACCACGCAGGAGGAGGTCGGGATCAGGGTGGTCGGCCAGTTTCGCGATCTCGACCAACCGGATCAGTTCGTCTGGTTCCGCGGCTTTTCCGATATGGACGCCCGCCGCGCCGCACTGAACGCCTTCTATACCGGGCCGGTCTGGGTCGAGCACGGGCCGGCAGCCAATGCGACGATGATCGATTCAGACGATGTCCTGCTGCTCAAGCCGATCTCGATCGGCAGCGGTTTTTTTGCGGACCAGGCGGAGCCTCAGGCTTCCGGCGCGGCTGCCGGCAGCGTAGCTGGCTTCCTGATCGTCACGCACCATTTCCATCCGCAAGCGGGGGAGGCCGAGGCTGAGGCGTTCGCCAGGGATTTCGCCCGGCAGGCGAGGGAGGCCGGTGCGACGATCCAGGCGAGCCTGATCAGCGAGACGCAATCCAACAGCTTTCCGCGCCTGCCCATCCGCGAGGGAGAGAGCGTTGCCGTGACCGTGCTGCGTTCCGATGCCGATATGGCGGGAGTGTTGGCGCGGTTACCGCTCGCGCCGGCCGGAACCGTGCTGCGCTGCGTGGTCGCGCGTGTCATGCCGACGGAGGGCTCGAGGCTTCGATAGCTGCCGAGGCTGGACAGCGCGCGGCGCTGCCGCCATAAGTCGCGCGAGCCCGACCGACGCGGACGAGAGCGATGAAGCAAACGCTGCTGCAGATCTTCACTTGGTGGAACGGCCAGACCATCGGCACGCGCTTCCACACCTGGCGCTTCGGCGAGCGCGTCGGCGCCGACGAGTTCGGCAATGTCTATTACCGCACCAAAGGCGGGGTGAAGGACAAGGCGCTGGGCATCCAGCGTCGCTGGGTTGTCTATAACGGCGAAGCGGAAGCCTCCAAGATCCCGCCGGGCTGGAATGGCTGGCTGCATCACACTGTCGATGTCGCGCCCTCCGAGGAGCGCTACGAGCCGCGCGAGTGGCAAGAGCCACATCAGCAGAACTGGACCGGCACGGCGCTGGCCTATCGTCCGCAGGGCTCGACGCTGGTTGGCGGCCACCGCCCGCCGGCAACCGGCGACTACGAGGCCTGGACGCCGGGGCGCTGAGGCGCTGGCCGGGCAGGGCGCTTCGCACCCTCGATCAAATCCAGAACCTCTGCTGTCGGCCTGACATCGCCGAAGCAGCGGTAGATCGTCGTCAACGAGGCCTCGTGCAGGCCGTGAGAGTGGCCCGTATTCGCATCCGAGACCATGACGATGCGATAGCCTAGTTCGACGGCGTCGCGAGCCGAGGATTCGCAGCAGATATTGGTGACTGTGCCCGCGATCAGCAGCGTGTCGAGCCCGCGCCGCTGCAATTGCGCGTGCAGGTCGCAGCGCCCCGGGAAGAAGGCGCTGTAGCCCTGTTTCATGGTGTGGATGTCGCCCGGCTGCGGCGCGAGTTCGTGCCAAAGCCGCGAGCGCGGATCTTCGGGCCGGGCACCGTCCTGGAAATGGCGCAGGCGTTCCGGGCCATGAATCGCCGCCAGGACAGGGCTCTCCAGCAGCATCGGCGCTGCGGTGACCCAGGCCACCGTGCCGCCGCGGCCTCGCAATGCTGCCGCTATCTGGTTGATCGGGCTGATGATCTCGCGGCAGGCTTCGTCATTCTCAACCGAGGCGCGCATCAGGTCGATGACGACGAGCGCGGTCAGCGCCGGGTTCAGGCGCTCGAAGGCATGGAGACGCCCGCGCCGGGACACGACCTTGGCGACGACCTTTTCGTCGATGCCGCTTGGATGGCGCAATGTCATCGGTTGTCCCGCGATCAGCCTCAGCCTTGCGGAAGAGAGCTGATTCGCGGTCGCCAGACCAATCGTCGCGTCAGCTGCCGATCACGAAATCGAACAGCAGCTTGATGTTGAGCGCCGCGATCACGATCGCGATCAGCCAGGCGAAGATGGCGAGCCAGCGCGGAGCGACGAGCGCACCCATCTTCGCCTTGTCTGCTGTGAACATCACCAGCGGGAAGACGGCGAAGGAAAGCTGCAGACTGAGCACGACCTGGGTCAGGATCAGGAGCCGCGCCGTGCCGCTGTCGCCATACCAGATGGTCACGGCAGCGGCAGGCACGATGGCGATGGCGCGTGTGATCAGGCGGCGCAGCCAGGGCGCCAGCTTGATATTGAGGAAACCCTCCATGACGATCTGGCCAGCCAGCGTCGCCGTCACCGTCGAATTGATGCCGCAGCAGAGCAGGGCGATGCCGAACAGGGTTGGTGCGATCGCCAGCCCCAGCAGCGGACCGATCAGCTTATGCGCCTCGCCGAGCTCGGCGACATCGGTCTGGCCGGTCTTGTTGAAGGTCGCTGCCGCCAGGATCAGGATCGCGGCATTGATCAGGAGCGCGAAGGTCAGCGCCACCGTCGAATCGATCGTGGCGTACTTCAGTGCCTGACGCTTCTCGGGCAGGCTCTCGCCATAGGCGCGGGTCTGTACGATGCCCGAATGCAGATAGAGATTATGCGGCATCACCGTCGCCCCCAGGATGCCGAGTGCGAGATAGAGCATCTCGGGATTGGTGACGATCTGCGTCGTCGGCGCGAACCCCTTGATCACCGCCCCCCAATCGGGATCGGCCAGCGCGATCTGGATAGCAAAGCAGATGGCGATGACGCCGAGCAGGGTGATGATCAACGCCTCGACCCAGCGGAAGCCGAGCCGCTGCAGATACAGGATCAGGAAAACGTCGAGCGCCGTGATCAGGACGCCGATCTCGAGCGGAATGCCGAAGATCAGGTTGAGCCCGATCGCGGTGCCGATCACCTCCGCGATATCGGTCGCGATGATTGCGGTCTCTGCGAGAAACCAGAGCGTGAGCGCCACCGGCTTCGGAAAGGAATCGCGGCAGGCTTGCGCGAGATCGCGGCCCGAGCCGATGGCAAGCCGCGCGCAGAGCGCCTGCAGCACGACCGCCATGATGTTCGACAGCAACGCGACGATAAGCAGGGTGTAGCCGAATTTGGAGCCGCCGGCGATCGAAGTCGCCCAGTTGCCCGGATCCATGTAGCCGACGGCGACGAGATAGCCCGGTCCGACGAATGCGACCGCGCGTCGCCAGCCTGGCTTGGAGGCTTGAACGTCGACCGAGCGATGCACATCGGTGAGCGAGGCCTCACCGCGATCCTGGCGCCAACCGGCGGGGGGCTTCCTGACGAAGGCGTCCATTAGACATCACCTGCTCTTGCGAATTATTTGCAAGATACAGTTCTGCAAATTATTCGCAACAAGGAAAATCACGCTGTCGTGCGATGGCGATATCCGGCGCATCCGCAATCGGGGGGACACCCGCCCAGCCCCCATGACGATGAGGCATGGCTGGCGCGGAGACAGCAATCGCCCTTTTTCCGCTCGCTTTGCCATGGTAAGCCGCCAGCGCGCGGAGACCTCGCGCGACAGAGAATCGTTTTGAGCATGCCGTCCCGCAGCCTTTCCGTTCTGGCCCTTGCTACGTTTGTTTCGTTTGCGCTGGGCGGGCCCGCTGCCGCCGATCGCATCCGCAACCCGACTGCGGTCTTCGCCGGGCTGGACAAGATCACAGGGCGGATCATCTCCTTCGAAGTGGCGGTTGACGAGACGGTGCAGTTCGGCGCTTTGCAGATCACGCCGCGCGTCTGCTGGACGCGCCCGCCGACGGAAGCGCCGCAGACGACCTCCTTCACCGAGGTCGACGAGGTGACTTTCAACAACGAATACCGGCGCATCTTCACCGGCTGGATGTATGCGGCGAGCCCCGGCCTGCACGGCGTCGAGCATGCGATCTACGATGTCTGGCTGACCGACTGCAAAGGCGGAACAGAACTCGTCGTCGATCCCAAGGAGCCGGAGGCCCCGGTCCCCGAAGAACCGCGCCGGCCGCGCACCGCGCCGGCCCGCGACGTCAATCAGGCGCCGAACGCGCCTGCGCCGGGCGGACGCATCGATGTGCAGCCGCCCCAGGGCGTGCCGGTCGCGCCGCGCCAGGCGCCGAGCCAGCGCTTCTTCCCGACCAACCCGGCGCAGCCGCGTGATCCAGCCGGCGGCAACCGCTGAGGCCATTCGGCATGCTCCGGCATGAGGGCTGAGATCAGACTGACCTCCAGCTGGCTCGGGTCTCAGCCTGGCGTGAGTTCGGCCAGCGCCTGCCGCCCATCGATGTTCGCGCCCCTGGGCCAGGACCACCAATTGCCGGGTTTGGCGACGGCTCGCTCCAGCAGTCCCTGATAAGCCGAGCGCGGCACCTCCTGTGTGCCGAACTGGGCGAGATGCGAGGTCTGGAACTGCGCGTCGAGCAGGCTGTAGCCACCGCGCCTGAGCCGCGCGACGAGATGGACGAGGGCGACCTTCGAGGCGTCGGTCTCGCGGTGGAACATGCTTTCGCCGAAGAAGGCGCCGCCAAGCGAAAGCCCGTAAAGCCCGCCGACGAGCTTGTTCTCGCGCCAGCATTCCACCGTGTGGACATGGCCGAGGTGGAACAATTCACCGAAGATCTCGCGTATGCGGCCATTGATCCAGGTCTCGGGCCGGTCGGGCTTGGGCTCGGCGCAGGCCGCGATGACATGGTCGAAGGCGCTGTCGACCCTGATCTCGAAACGGTCGGAGCGGACGGTGCGGGCCAAGCGCGACGACAGATGGAAGGCGGCGAGCGGGATGACGCCGCGAATCTCGGGCTCGACCCAGAACAGATTAGGGTCGTCGGCGCTCTCCGCCATCGGGAAGATGCCGGCTGTATAGGCGCGCAGCATGATCTCAGGCGTGATCAGCGGCGAGCGGACGGGCACGGAGCGGGCCTTCATGGCGTGATGGGAGCGCGGGCAGCGCGGGGAGTCAAACGGCGGCCACGCCATTCCCAGGCGGAGCAAAGCGCAGCCTCAGGAATCTCGGGCAGAGGACATATCTCGGGCAGACATCACGCCTCTCCCGCAAGAGATGGCCGGGTCAAGCCCGACCATGACGTGTGCATCCCGCGAAGAGCGCTCAGCCCTCCTTGGTCTCACCCATCCCGCCGGCTGCGAGGAATTTCTCCAGCCAGTGGATGTTGTAGTCGCCGTTCAGGATGTCGGGGTTGCGCACCAGTGTGCGGAACAGCGGCAGCGTGGTGTCGACGCCGTCAACCACGAATTCGTCGAGCGAGCGGCGCAGGCGCATCAGGCATTCGGCCCGGTTGCGGCCGTGGACAATCAGCTTGCCGACCAGCGAATCGTAATGGGGCGGGATCGTATAGCCCTGATAGGCAGCCGAATCGACACGCACACCGAGGCCGCCCGGCGTATGAAACGACGCGATTTTGCCCGGCGAAGGCCGGAAGGTCGCGGGATGTTCGGCATTGACCCGGCATTCGATGGCGTGGCCCTCGATCACCACATCCTTCTGCATGATCGAGAGTGGCGCGCCGGCCGCGATCCGGATCTGCTCGTTGACGAGGTCGATGCCGGTGATCATCTCGGTGACGGGATGCTCGACCTGGATGCGCGTGTTCATTTCAATGAAATAGAACTCGCCATCCTCGTAGAGGAATTCGATCGTGCCGGCGCCGAGATAGCCGAGCTTGGCCATGGCATTGGCGCAGACCATGCCGATCTTGTCGCGTTCGCCGGCGTTAAGCGCGGGCGAGGGGCCTTCCTCCCAGACCTTCTGGTGGCGGCGCTGCAGCGAGCAGTCGCGCTCGCCAAGATGGATGGCGTGGCCCTTGCCGTCGCCGAGCACCTGGATCTCGATATGGCGCGGCTTCTCGAGATATTTTTCGATATAGACGGCGTCGTCGCCGAAATTGGCCTTTGCCTCGGTGCGGGCGGTCGAGAGCGCAACCGACATGTCGTCGGCATTGCGCACGACCTTCATGCCCTTGCCGCCGCCGCCGGACGCCGCCTTGATGATGACCGGGAAGCCTATCTCGGCTGCGATCCGCAAGGCTTCGTCATCGTCGGTGACGCCGCCCTCCGAGCCCGGCACGCAAGGGATACCGAGCGCCTTGGCGGTACGCTTGGCCTCGATCTTGTCGCCCATGCTGCGGATATGCTCGGCCTTGGGGCCGATGAAGGTGATGTTGTGCCGGTCCAGGATCTCGGCGAAGCGGGCATTCTCGGAGAGGAAGCCGTAACCGGGATGAACGGCATCCGCGCCGGTGATCTCGCAGGCCGCGATCAAGGCGGGGATGTTGAGATAGCTCTCGCGCGCCGAGGGCGGGCCGATGCAGACGCTCTCATCGGCGAGGCGCACATGCATGGCGTTGGCGTCGGCGGTGGAGTGCACCGCCACCGTGGCGATGCCGAGCTCCTTGGCGGCGCGCAGCACGCGCAGCGCGATCTCACCCCGGTTGGCGATCAGGATCTTGTCGAACATCTTGAAGCCCAAATCGGATCGGCCATCCTCGCTCGGGGCCCGGCTCACTCGATCACCAGCAGCGGTTCGCCATATTCGACCGGCTGTCCGTCCTCGACCAGGATCGCGACGACCTTGCCGGCGCGGGGGGCGACGATGTCGTTGAAGGTCTTCATCGCTTCGACCAGGAGGACGCGCTCGCCCGCCTTCACGACGCTGCCGACCTCGACGAAGGGCTTGGCCTCAGGCGAAGCGCGGCGATAGGCCGTGCCCACCATCGGCGAAGCAACCGCGCCGGGATGGGCGGCGGACGGCTTGCCCTCGACCGGGGCAGCGACGACAGGCGCCGCGGCGGCGACGGGCAGGGGCGCAGCGGCAGCGGGAACCTGCACGGTTGCCGTGATGGTGCGGGCCACGCGGACGCGCAGATCGCCCTTCTCGACTTCGATCTCGGTCAGATCGGTCTCGTTCAGGAGCTGCGCGAGTTCGCGCACCAGTTCGGGGTCGATCGGGCTCTTGGTCGCCATAGCGGTGTCACCGTCTTTGTCGTCTTGGCAGCGGAGCGCTGAGCGCGCTCACGCCATCCTGTGGAAGTACTGGCGGTTCAGGCCGCCGGTTTCGCGAGCCGCTTCTGCAGAAGCGGCACGATCGCGTCGAAAGCAAGATCATAGCTTGCGACGCCGAAGCCGCAGATCACGCCGACACAAACCGGCGCCATATAGGAATGGTGCCGGAACTCCTCGCGGGCGTGGACATTGGAGACATGCACCTCGATGGCCAGCGCCTCGGTGCCCTTGATCGCGTCGCGCAGCGCGACCGAGGTGTGGGTATAGGCGCCAGCATTGATGACGATGCCCGCGCCGGCAAGGCCCGCCTGCTGAATGAAGCTGACGAGCTCGCCCTCGTAATTGGTCTGACGGAAAGTCAGCTCGACGCCGGCCGCGACCGCCTTGGCCTTGAGCCTCTCCTCGACGCCTGCCAGCGTCACCGCGCCATAGGTGGCGGGTTCACGGGTGCCGAGCAGATTGAGATTGGGACCGTTGAGGACGTGGACGGCGACCATGGTGCGCGGTGATTCCAGCGCCGCATGAAAGCGGCAGACGCCGCCCTCATAAACGCTGCGGACCGGCAGGGGAAGGGCGAAACCCGACCAAAGTCGGCCGACCTCAGCCGCTGCAGGTCGCCTTGCCGCATTTGCGGACGGCGTCGATCTTGGCCTTCAGCGCCGCCTGGCCGACCGCGCCGAAGACAACCTCGTCGCCCAGGATGAAGGCGGGCGTGCCGGTGAGGCCCAGACGATCGCCCAAGGCGACGGTGTCCTCGATCACGGCCTTGGTCGCCGAGGCGTCCATGTCCTTCTTCAGGCGCTCGATATCCGCGCCGGCGTCCTTGGCGACCTCGAGCGCCTTGGCGCCGTTGACGCGTCCCTTGGTCGCCATCAATTTGTTGTGGAAGTCGAAATATTTCGCGCCCTGGAGCTGATTCATGGCGGCAACCGCGACGCGACTGGCCTCGACCGAATCCGGTCCGAGGATCGGGAAATCCTTGATCACGACCTTGAGCTTGGGGTCTTCCTTGGCAAGCGCGCGGACATCTTCCAGCGCCCTTTTGCAGAAGCCGCAATTGTAATCCATGAATTCGACGATGGTAACGTCGCCCTGCGGGTTGCCGACGATCGCCGAAGTCGCGGGATCGACGAGGCGGGCCTTCTCGGCCGTGACAGCGCCGCGCTGCGCCTCGGCCTGGGCGACCGTGTTGCGGCGTTCGATCTCGACCAGTGCTTCCTGGACCAGTTCGGGGTTCTGCTGCAGGGTCTCGCGGATCAGATCGACCACGGCCTTGCGCTGCTCGGGGGTGAGAGCGGAGCTTTGCGCGCGGGCCGGCGCCATCGTCAGGCTGCCGGCAACCAGGAACGCGGAGAGCGCGAGGCCGGCGCGGCGCAGCACCGCGAGGTCAAGGCGCAGCAGGAAGGGAAGCGCGATCATCGTCGTCCTTTCGGGCAGGCCGGCACTGGCCGGCAGGGCGTCTCGCCCCATCATGGTTTCGAAGAACCTTCAAAATTGCTTCTGGGCTCTTGCCGGGATCGCGTCAAATCACAGCTGTGACAGCGGTTGCGGGATAAGGGCTGCTCGGTTACGGCAGCGGACATGACCCAGCCAGCCCCTTCCAGCCTCCTCATGCCCACGCTCGCCGCGCGGGCCGAGCGCGTTTCGCCCTTCATCGTCATGGATGTGATGAACCAGGCCGCCGCCATCGAGCGCAATGGCGGTTCGGTGGTGCATATGGAGGTCGGGCAGCCTTCCGCGCCGACGCCGGCCAGCATTCGCGCGGCAGCCGGCCGCGCGCTGGAGCATGGCCGCATCGGATACACCCAGGCTCTCGGCACGGATTCGCTGAGGGAACGCATCGCGCGGCATTATCGGGATGCTTATGGCGTCGGCGTGGCGGCGCAGCGCATCGTGGTGACGACCGGCTCCTCGGGCGGCTTTATCCTGGCGTTCCTGGCCTGTTTCCAGCCGGGCGCGCGGGTCGCCATCACCGCGCCGGGCTATCCGGCCTATCGCAACATCCTGATCGCGCTGGGGCTGGAGCCCGTCGCAATCGAGGTCGGGCCCGAGACCCGCTTCGCGCTGACGCCTGAGCTCATCGCCAGGGCACATGCCGAGGCTCCGCTCGCCGGCGTGCTGACGATGAGTCCCGCCAACCCGACCGGCGTGGTGATGGCGCCCGACGCCATCGCCGCCGTGGCGGCGGAGTGCCGGCGGCTCGGTCTCTGGTACATCTCCGACGAGATCTATCATGGGCTGACCTATGAGGCGCCGGCGACGACGGCGCTCGCCGCCGATCCCGACGCCATCATCGTCAACTCCTTCTCAAAATATTACTGCATGACCGGCTGGCGCGTCGGCTGGCTCGTGGTGCCCGAGCGGCTGGTGCGCACGATCGAGCGGCTGCAACAGAATTTGTCGATCTCGGTGCCTTATCTGAGCCAGGTCGCGGGCGAGGCGGCTTTCGAGGCCACCGCGGAGTGCGAGGCGATCAAGGCCGGCTACGCCGCAAACCGCGCCTATCTGCTGAAGGCTTTGCCGGAGATCGGGCTGGGTGACTTCCTGCCCGTCGACGGCGCATTTTACATCTATCTCGACATAGGCCGATATTCGAACGATTCCATGGCCTTCTGCCGAGATGTTCTCAATCAGGCCGGCGTCGCGATCACGCCTGGGCTCGATTTCGACGAGGCGCGCGGCGCAAGAACCGTGCGGATGTCCTTCGCCGGTTCGCTGCAGGAATGCGAGCAGGCCGTCGAACGGATCGGAGCCTGGTTGAAAAGTCGCTGAGCGCAAAGGGAGCAAGGCGAGCCCGACGCTTGCCAGGAGCAGGGATTCCCGTCCAACTCACGCGGTTCTTGATGTTGGGGAGCGAGTTCGATGCGACATCGCTTTGCGTCTTCGCGCACGCCGGTCGCGCCCTGCGCCCTGGCGCTGCTCTTGTGCCTGTTCGCCACGCTGGGCCTTGCGCCCGCGGGTTTCGCCCAAGCTCAAGACGACACGCATGTCACGCTGACGCTGCGCGGCGACGAGACACCGGAGACGGTGCGCAAGCTGGTCGACACTTTGTCGACCGGCGGCCGCAAGGTCGAGATCAGGATCACCGGCAAGGACCAACCCGCCCAGGCCACTCCAGCGGCAGTCGCGAACAACGTTGCCACGCCACAGGCCAACACCAACCCGGATCAGGGCGAAACACCGGTCGAGGCGTTCTGGGATCATTTCGTCGATGGGCTGACCCAAGGGGTCAGCGCAGTGCCACGCCTGGCCGAACTGCCGGACGCCTGGCGGAGGGCCTGGGCGCAGAACCGCAACGGCGCGAGCGGGCTTTCGGCCGGCTGGGGGATCAGCGCTGGCCTGGTGCTCGCGATCATCGCGGCGGGGCTGGTCCGTTTCGCGACCGCAGGCTGGTTCGCGCCTCGGCTGCGGCCCAAAGGACCTGAATTCACGCCGCGCCTGATCGCGTCGTCTTGGGGACTGTTCCAGGATCTGATGACGCTCACGGTCGGCCTGATGGCGTTGCACGCCGCGCGCATGCTCTGGCTGCCCGAACCCGATCTTGCCGCGACGACTTTGCGTGTCATCGCCAACGGCGTCGTGATCGGGGCAGGACATCTGATCCTCGGGCGCTTCCTGCTCTCTCCCGGCGTGCCGGAACGGCGGATCATGCCGCTGCCGCGCGCCAAGCGGCATTTCGGCCTGCTCGCCTTCTACGGCATCGCCTCGCCGATCCTGCTGACGGCCGCGGTTGCAGGCCAGCACGCAGCTGGCCCGGGCCCGGTCGCCGGACTGTTCACGCTGGTCGGCATTGCCGTGACGCTGTTCAAGGCGTGGTGGTTCATCGATGCGCGACACGATCTTGCAACGCTCATCCTCGAATCAGCGCATGAGCCGGGGCTAGGCCGGCGGGTGATCGCGGCTGGGGCAGGCTGGCTCTACGCCGCCTCGGCCGTGGCGATCTGGATGGTCGGCAACGCGGCGGCGATGATGGAGGGCGGAGCACGCTGGGCCGAGGCTGCCGGATTGACGCAGCTCATCATCGTGCTGGGACCGATCCTGGCGGTCGGCATCACCAGCCTGATGGCCTGCCGGCAGGCGCATGCCGCTGCCCTGGGCGAGCACGCGCCGCTCACGCTCGCGCTTGGCCATGCGGCGCGTGCGGCAGTCGGGGGCGTGATCTGGGCCGGCGGCTTCTACCTGCTGGCGCGGCTCTGGGGCGGCTTTCTTCTCGGCGGGAGCTCGACGGCGTTCTCCGCTTTCTCGCAGCGGGCGGCGGGCGTCGCCATGCTCGCCTTCGCGGGCTGGGTCGCGCTCGTCTTCCTGCGGGCCTTCTTCGACGCCTATGCACCCAAGCGCGGCGCAACCGGGCCTATCGACGAGGACGCCACGCTTGAAGAGAGCATCCCGTCAAGGCTCGCGACCGTTCTGCCGGTGTTGCGCGGCGTCGTACTGGGCGCGGTCGTCGGCCTGACCGGGCTCGTCGTGCTGTCGCGCCTCGGCGTCGATATCGGACCCTTGCTCGCCGGCTTCGGCATTCTGGGGCTCGCCATCTCCTTTGGCTCGCAGGCGCTGGTGCGCGATATCGTCTCCGGCTTCTTCTTCATGATCGAGGACGCTTTCCGCGTCGGCGAATATGTCGATACCGGGCGGCTCAAGGGCACGGTCGAGAAGATCTCGCTGCGCTCGATGCAATTGCGCCACCAGAGCGGGCAGATCCATACGGTGCCGTTTGGCCAGATTCCCTCCCTTACCAATGCGAGCCGTGACTGGGCGACGCTGAAGTTCAACGTTCGGCTCGATCACTCCGCTGATATCGAAAAGGCGCGCAAAGCGATCAAGAAGACGGGCTTGGCCCTGCTCGAAGATCCTGAATTCGCGCCGCATTTCATCGCGCCGCTCAAGATGCAGGGCGTCGCCGACATCACCGACAGCGCCATCGTGGTCAGGCTGAAATTTACCGCCAAGCCGAACCAGGCCTCCTCGCTCCAGCGCGAGGCGTTGAAACGGGTCTATCGCGCGCTCAACGAGGCGGGGGTGCCCTTCGCCTCGAACGCCGTGACGGTGCGCGGCGGGGAGGCGACTTCGCAGGCCGCCGCGGCGGCAGCGATCAGCGCCGTGCCGCCACCGAGCCCGCTCGCGCCGGCAGCGGGGTGAGGTTTGCGCCAGAACGGCAGAATAGGCGCTCGGCCGGTTCGTAGGCATCCGGGCGCACAAGCTTTCTTGGTGGCAGCATAGTCCGCGACATGAAAAAGGCCGCTGCGGTGTCCCGCAGCGGCCTTCTGATTCAGTTCCTGCCGGCCAGCTTGTTCCACCAGCCGCCGCGCTTGGGGCGGTCCGGGTCGGGCGGGGTCAGGACCACCGCGACCGGCTCCTCGACCACGCGGGGAACGGGGACGGGCTCTGGTTCCGGAACAGGCGCGGGCGCGGCAGCGACCGGTTCTGCGACGGGCTCAGCCGGCGGGGGCACGGCGACGACCGGCGCCGCTTCACCGTCTTCCGTGATCGGCACGACCTTCTTGCGCGCGCGGCTGCGCTTGGGCTTCTCGGCCGGGGCGGCTTCAGCCTCGACCGTGACGGCCTCGGCCACGACCGCGGGAGCGTCCACGACCTTGGCAGCCTCGGCCGGAGCCTCGGCATCGGCCGGCGTCTCGGCGTCAGCCTTGGGCTTGCGTCCGCCACGGCGGCCACGGCGCGGCTTGGCGTCCGCCTCGGCTTCCGGTTCGGCCGCCACTTCGGTCACAACCGGCTCGGGAGCCGCAGCAACGATCTCGGTCTCCTGCGATTCGGTGGCGTTCTCGTCGCCGTCCTCATCGTCGTCCTGACCATCCTCATCGCCCTCGGCATCCGTGCCGCCGTCGAGGCGCACGCCATTGGCATCGCGCTCGCCGCCACGCCGCCGCCGGCGACGACGCCTGCGCTTGCGACCGCCTTCGCCGCGCGCTTCGCCCTCGCCACGCTCCGGCTTGTCGTCATTGGCGGCCGCGGCCGTCGTGGCCTCGCCGGCTTCCACGCCCTCGTCTTCGGCGCCGAGCGCTTCGGCTTCGGCCGCGGCGTCGAGCGCGTCATCGTCGATATCGGCGGGGATCGCCTCGGCCTTGAAGGAGGTCGGAACGATGCGACCTTCATTGCCGACGAACTCGCCGCGCTCGACCTCGAAATAGCGCGTGCCGAGCAGGGTTGCGTCGACAGTGATGCTGATTGCGATGGCGAAACGGGTTTCCAGATCGGTGAGATGGGCGCGCTTCTGATTCAGCACATAGAGCGCGACCTCCGGCCGGGTACGGACGATGAGGTTATGCGAGGCGCTCTTGATCAGGTTTTCCTCGAGCGCGCGCAGGATCTGCAGCGAGACGGACGCTGCCGAGCGCATCATGCCGGCGCCGGCGCAATGCGGGCAGGGCACGGACGAGCTCTCGAGCACGCCGGTGCGAATGCGCTGGCGCGACATTTCAAGCAGGCCAAAGGCCGAGATGCGTCCGACCTGGATGCGGGCGCGGTCGTCCTTGAGGCAATCCTTCAGCTTCTTCTCGACCGCGCGGTTATTGCGGTTCTCCTCCATGTCGATGAAATCGATCACGATGAGGCCGGCCAGGTCGCGCAGGCGGAGCTGGCGGGAGATCTCCTCCGCCGCTTCGAGATTGGTCTTGAGGGCAGTGTCCTCGATATTGTGCTCGCGGGTCGAACGCCCGGAGTTGATGTCGATGGCGACCAGCGCCTCGGTCTGGTTGATGACGATGTAGCCGCCGGATCTCAGCGTCACATTGTTGGAGAACATCGCGTCCAGCTGGCTCTCGACGCCGAAACCGGCGAAGAGCGGCGTCTGCTCGCGATAGGCCTTCACGCTCTTGGCATGGCTCGGCATGAGCATGCGCATGAAGTCCTTGGCCTCGCGATAAGCCTCCTCGCCGGCGACGTGAACCTCGTCGATGTCCTTGTTGTAGAGGTCACGGATCGAGCGCTTGACGAGGTTGCCCTCCTCATAAACCAGCGCCGGCGCGACCGAGGCGAGCGTCAATTCGCGCACGCTCTCCCACATCCGCATCAGATATTCGTAGTCGCGCTTGATCTCGACCTTGGTGCGCGAAGCGCCGGCGGTGCGCAGGATGATGCCCATCCCCTCTGGAACCTCGAGCTCGGAGGCGACCTCCTTCAGGCGCTTGCGGTCCTCGGCATTGGTGATCTTGCGCGAGATGCCGCCGCCCTTGCCGGTATTGGGCATGAGCACCGAGTAGCGGCCGGCGAGCGAGAGATAGGTGGTGAGTGCCGCGCCCTTGTTGCCGCGCTCTTCCTTGACGACCTGGACCAGGATGATCTGGCGGCGCTTGATCACCTCCTGGATCTTGTACTGGCGGCGATGATGGCGCTGGGGCCGCTCGGAGATGTCGTCGAGAGCATCGCCGCCACCGAGCTGCTCGGGCTCCTCATGCTCGCCGTCTTCGTGAGCGTGCTCTTCGCCGTCCTCTTCCTCCTCGGCCGGCTTGCGCGCCTCTTCGCCTTCCGGCGCGGCTTCGTCCGTGGCGACGGCCTCGACCGTTTCCGTCTCGTAGGTCAGCGAGGGCGCGTTCTCGATGGCGTCCTCGGTCGCGGATTCGGTGATGGAGGGCGCGAATTCCTCTCCGAAGGCAGCTCCGCCTTCGTTGACCATCGCGGCGCCCTTGCCGTCGGCCTCGATCTCGGAGGTGACGGTCTCGTCGTGGGATGCCTTCTTGGCGCGTCCGTCGCGATCGCCTCGGCGGCCACGGTCGCGGCGACCGCCGCCACGCTTTTCGCGCTTCTCCTCGTCGCGCTCTTCCTCACGGTCGGCGCGCGCCTCTTCGGCGATCAGCGCCTGACGGTCGGCGACCGGGATCTGGTAGTAATCCGGATGGATTTCGGAGAAGGCGAGGAAGCCGTGGCGGTTGCCGCCATATTCGACGAAGGCGGCCTGGAGCGAGGGCTCCACGCGCGTCACCTTTGCCAGGTAGATGTTGCCCCGCAGCGGTTTGCGGCTGGCAGACTCGAAATCAAATTCCTCGACGCGGGATCCGCGAACCACCACGACCCGGGTCTCCTCCGGGTGGGTGGCGTCGATGAGCATCTTGTTGGCCATATGAATTTTCCATAGGCGCGGCCGCCATCAAAACCCGCCGGGCTGCGGATGCGAATCCGCGGCCGCGGGCAGGGGCGCCGCGCGAAAACCGGCGAAAGCCGGCATGTTGCAGGAGCAAAAGCCGGCGCAAACCGGCGTCTGGGACGGGGAAGTGTTCGATCGAGACAGGATAGCGGCTCGGGAAACCCGGCCGGGCAAACGCCCCGGCACAGTCCCGCAGGTATGGACGAATCACCGATGAAAAATGCGGCGTCGTATGCCCCGACATCTGTCCTGACCTGCGACGCACTCGCCTAAAGACGAAGCACGCCGCGTTTGCACGCTCGCGAGATCTAGCCGGGCGCCGAACTTTCGTGGCTGACGCCGGCCGTCCGCGGACGATCCGTTGGCGGTTGCGCTGCTGCGGCCGAACCCGGAAGGGTCGGCCGCCTTAAGCCTGACCCCGGACGCCGACGGATCCTCGGATCCGGATGCGCACCATGGGCGGCTTCGCAATGCAACCATCCCCATTACAGACAGGTGACAGTGATTTGCAAGTCACATCGTCCAGCCATCGTAACAGCAAGGCGGGTAAGCGTGGTTCACGCCCGAGGACGGGCATGGTAACGCCCTGTTAAGGCCCCGCGCCCTTATGGTTAAGCGTCCGTGACGCAGACAGGGATCAATTACCCCTTTGCTCCGCTTTCGCAGCCCAGCTTTCCGCAGCCTTCGCGCCGTCCTCGTCCGGCGCAGCGCGAGCTTGCTCTTGCGCGTGCTGCTCGGCTCCTGGCTTGCCGCTGCCTGTGTGAACGCCAGCGGCGCCAATCCCGGGCCCGCCAATGACTTTCCGGTCGCGACCGACGCCAGGATCGAGCAGGCCGGAGAGATCATACGCCTGACCGTGGCGCTTTCGCGGCCTGTTTCCGTCAGCACATCGGTGATGGCCTCGCCCGATCGGGTGATCGTCGATTTGCCATCCGTCAATTTCCAGATGCAGCCCACGACCGGGCGCAATGGCGCGGGCTTCGTCAGCGCCTTCCGTTTCGGCCTGTTCACGGCCGAGCGCTCGCGCATCATCATCGACCTGGCGCAGCCCGCTCTCGTCGCGCGCGCCGAGATGCGCAACCGGCGCGGCGGCTTCGGCGAGCTGGTGATCGAGCTGAAGCGCTCCTCACGAGTGGAGTTCCAGGCGGCGGCGAATGAGGCCTCGAAAAACCGCCGCGAGGCGGCCATATCGCCGGTCGAGATCGTCAAGCCTGCCGGAGATGCCCGCCAGATCGTGGTGATCGACCCCGGCCATGGCGGCATCGACCCCGGCACGGTGGTGGCGTCGATTGCGGAAAAAGCGGTCGTGCTGGCTTTCGGCATGACGCTGAAGGAGAGCTTGGAGGCGTCGGGGCACTATCGCATCCTGATGACCCGTGATGAGGATCGCTTCGTGCCGCTGGGCGAACGGGTGAAGATCGCGCGGGAGGCGGGGGCCGATCTGTTCATCTCGATCCATGCGGATTCGCTGACACAGGCGCAGGATGTGCGCGGCGCCACGGTCTATACCGGCTCCGAGCGCGCGACCGATGCGGAAGCAGCCCGGCTGGCGGCCAAGGAAAACCAGGCCGATACGGTCGCGGGCCTCGAT
Organism: Allobosea sp. OK403; assembly: GCF_900113835.1. Lineage (GTDB taxonomy): Bacteria > Pseudomonadota > Alphaproteobacteria > Rhizobiales > Beijerinckiaceae > Allobosea. The sequence continues at coordinate 767,548 of NZ_FOQV01000001.1, forward strand.
TCGAGCGAGGATACGCAGGACGTCGCCGGCATCCTGATGGATCTGGCCAAGCGCGAGACGCGGACCTTCTCTTCGGTGTTTGCGCGCAATCTCGTCGAGACGCTCGGCGGCTCGGTGAAGATGCACAAGGTGCCGCTCCGCTCGGCGGGGTTCCGTGTGCTCAGCGCCCCCGATGTTCCGTCCGTACTGATCGAGCTCGGCTATATGTCGAGCCCGAAGGATGCGGAATTGCTCAATTCGGCGGCCTGGCGGACGCAGGCCGTAGCGGCCGTGCATGCCGCGGTCGACGGGTATTTCGCGCAGGCCCGCCCGCCTGCCGGCAAGGCTGCGGAGAACCGGCGCTGAGCCAGGACTTTCGCTGGGGCAGGGCTTTCGCTGAGCCAAGAGGCTTTGGCGTGAAATTGTGGTCCTGAGGCCACGGTTCCGCCATCTCTGTTATGCTATAGAATTGATTCACGCTGCCCGTTTTTCGGGCTGGCTAGCCATGACAGTGAGGGCCAGGGCCTCCTATGCGGTTTGTTCTGCGACTCTTCGGGTGGCTTTTTGCCGCCGGCACGATCGTCTTCGTGATTGGCGCCGTGGGCGCGGCCGGCCTCGTCTGGCATTACTCGAAGGACCTTCCCGATTCGGCCCAGCTCAGGAACTATGAGCCGCCGGTGATGACACGCGTCCATGCCGGCGACGGCAGCCTGATCGCGGAATTCGCGCGCGAGCGCCGGCTCTATATGCCGATCCAGGCCGTGCCCAAGCTCGTCATCCAGGCCTATCTCTCGGCCGAGGACAAGAACTTCTACAAGCATGTCGGCGTCGATCCCGAAGGGCTCGTGCGCGCTGCAATCAGCAACTTCCGCAACAAGGGAGTCCGCAGACCGCAAGGCGCATCGACGATCACCCAACAGGTTGCGAAGAATTTCCTCGTCGGTGCCGAACAGAGCTACGAGCGCAAGATCCGCGAGGCGCTTGTCGCCCTGCGCCTCGAGGCGACCTATTCGAAGGACAAGATCCTCGAACTCTATCTCAACGAGATCTATCTCGGCGCGCCGGCTCCGGGACAGGGCAGCTATGGCATCGGCGCGGCGGCGCTGAACTATTTCGGCAAGTCGGTGCATGAACTGAACCTGCAGGAGGTGGCGTATCTGGCCGCCTTGCCCAAGGCGCCGACCGACCTGCACCCCTTCCGCAATCGCGAGCGTGCAATCGAGCGGCGCAACTATGTGATCGATCGTATGGTCGAAAACGGCTACGTCACACGCGAAGCCGGCGACACGGCCAAGAAGCAGCCGCTCGGCGTCAATCCGCGCACGGTTTCGCCCAACAACATCGCCGCCGGCTATTTCGCCGAAGAAATTCGCCGCGAATTGCAGGATCGCTATGGCGAGAAGAAGCTGCTCGAAGGCGGCCTCTCCGTGCGCTCGACCGTCGACCCGAAGATGCAGTTGATGGCGCGCAAGGCGCTGGTCGACGGGCTGGTGCGTTTCGACGAGGCGCGCGGCTGGCGCGGCGCGATCCAGAAGATCGATCTGAGCGCTCGCGACTGGGGGCTGGCGATCGGCGAGCTGAAAGTGCTGGGCGATGTCGCGCCCTGGCGTCTCGGTGTCGTTCTCGATGTCACCGGCGACACAGCTCGCATCGGCCTCCACCCGCTCAACGATACCTCGGGAGCGCTGCGCAGCGAACGGACCACCGTGATGCTCGGCGCCGACGGCATCAAATGGACGCGGCGCGCACGCGTGTCGCAGGCCGTATCGGTTGGCGATGTCGTCTATGTCGAGCCCATCGACAACCGGCCAGGCCAGGTCCGCCTACGGCAATTGCCCGAGGTCAACGGCGCCATCACCGTGATGGATCCGTTCTCCGGCCGCGTGCTCGCCATGGTTGGCGGCTTCTCGCATGACCAGTCGGAGTTCAACCGCGCGACGCAGGCGTTGCGCCAGCCCGGCTCGTCGTTCAAGCCCTTCGTCTACGCCACCGCGCTCGACAATGGCTATACGCCGTCGAGCATCGTGCTCGACGGCCCCATCGAGATCGACCAGGGCGGCGGGCTCGGCATGTGGCGGCCGGAAAACTATGACGGCAAGTCGACCGGGCCTCACACCCTTCGCTATGGCATCCAGTTCTCCAAGAACCTGATGACCGTCAGGCTCGCCAAGGATGTCGGCATGCCGCTGATCGCGGAATATGCCCGCCGTTTCGGCGTCTATGACGACATGCTGCCCGTGCTCTCGATGGCGCTGGGCGCTGGCGAGACCACGGTGATGCGGATGACCGCCGGCTACGCCATGCTCGTCAATGGCGGCAAGCGCATCCGCCCGACTCTGATCGACCGCATCCAGGACCGCTGGGGCGCGACCATCTTCCGGCACGACCAACGCGTCTGCGAAGGCTGCGACGCCGAAAAGTGGAACAATCAGCGTGAGCCGCGGCTCGTCGACAACCGTGACCAGGTTCTTGACCCTCTGACCGCCTATCAGATGGTCTCGATCCTCGAAGGCGTGGTCAATGCGGGTACGGCGACGGTGGTGAAGTCCGTCGGCAAGCCGCTGGGCGGCAAGACCGGCACGACCAACGAGGCCAAGGACGTCTGGTTCGTCGGTTTCTCGCCGGACCTCGCCGTCGGCGTCTATATGGGCTTCGACAAGCCGAAGTCGCTCGGCACCTCGGCGACCGCCGGCCAGTACGCCGCGCCGATCTTCCGCGATTTCATGATGGCGGCGCTCAAGGACAAACCGGCGACGCCATTCCGCGTGCCTGCCGGCATCAAGCTGATCCGAGTCGATCCCAAGACCGGCATGCGCACGGGCGGTGAGGGCGGCATCCTGGAGGCATTCAAGCCCGGTACCGCGCCGCCCGACAGCTACTCCGTCATCGGGGCCGCCGGCGACGGCTCTACCCCGCTCAGCGTCTCACCCGGCGGCGGGCGCTCGGTCGGCTCCGGGACGGGCGGGTTGTACTGACCGGGACACGTCATTCCCCGGTCAAGCCCTCGGGTCCGATCTTCGATCGGCCCAAGGGCAAACTCGGCGCAAGCCCGGGAATCTTTCGCAGGAGATGGTCGGCTCAAGGCCGGCCATGACGATGTCGGGCGTTTACAGTCGGCGTTTTCACCCCTATCTCAGCGCTTCACTTCAAGAAGCTTCAGCGAAAGTTCTGACACGCCCATGCGTCCTGAAATCCAGACCCAGCTCGACAACGCCAAGCAGTCGATTGGACTGCTGAGGAGGCATCTTTGACTGGGATCAAGCACAACGCCGTCTCGCCGAACTGAACGCCCTCTCGGAGGGACCCGATTTCTGGAACGATGCCGATGCCGCGCAGAAGCTGATGCGCGAGCGCACCTCGCTCGAGGATCAGATCAACGGCATCGTCAAGCTCGAGCGTGATCTCGACGACGCGCTGACGCTGATCGAGCTCGGCGAGATGGAGGAGGATGAAGCCTCCATCACCGAGGGCGAGGGCGCGATCAAGGCCGTCGAAGTCGAGGCGGCGCGCCGGCAGGTCGAGACCCTGCTGTCGGGCGAAGCCGACATGCTCGACACCTATCTCGAGATCCATCCTGGCGCGGGCGGTACCGAAAGCCAGGACTGGGCCGAGATGCTGCTGCGGATGTATCGGCGCTGGGGCGAGCGGCGCAAGCTCAAGGTCGAGACGCTGGAATACCAGGACGGCGACACCGCGGGCATCAAATCGGCGACCCTGCAGTTCAAGGGGCACAACGCCTATGGCTGGCTGAAGACAGAATCAGGCGTGCACCGGCTCGTACGTATCTCGCCGTTTGATTCCAACGCGAGACGCCAGACCTCCTTCGCCTCAGTCTGGGTCTATCCCGTTGTTGACGACCGCATCGTCATCGACATCAACGAATCCGATTGCCGGATCGACACCTACCGGGCGCAGGGCGCGGGCGGCCAGCACATCAACACGACTGATTCGGCTGTCCGCATCACCCATATCCCGTCAGGCATCGCGGTCTCGTGCCAACAGGAGCGATCGCAGCACAAGAACAAGGCCAAGGCCTGGGACATGCTGCGCGCACGCCTCTATGAGGTCGAGCTGAAGAAGCGCGAAGACAAGGCCAATGCCGAGCAGGCCTCGAAGACCGATATCGGCTGGGGCCACCAGATCCGCTCCTATGTGCTGCAGCCCTATCAGCTGGTGAAGGATCTGCGCACCGGAGTGAGTTCCACAGCCCCGAGCGACGTGCTCGACGGCGCGCTCGACCCCTTCCTGGAAGCCTCGCTGGCGCAGCGCGTCTATGGCACCGAGGTCGAGGTCGAAGACATCGACTAGAGCAGTTTCCGATCCAGTTGGATCGTTCAATTGCTCTAGGTCATTGTTTTAAAGCGTTTTCTTCACGCGAACCGGTATCCACTTCGCTCCACTAAGCAAAATGGCCGGCCCAGTCAGGGTCGGCCATTCTGTTTTCGTCTGGCTTCAGCTTGCTGCCGTCACGCGAGCCGAGCTCCGCTCCCGCTCGAGAAATCCTACAGCATCAGGCCGAACACCACGTTCGGCCTGATGCTGTAGGGCTTTGATCTTGCATCGGCTTGTCCCGAAAACCGGTTCCCACTTTTCGGGCCGATGCTCTTAGAGCGTCGCCCGCCCGGCGAGCTTGGCTCCGGCGCGCAGAAAGCGGGTCGGGTCCATCGGCTCTTCGTTGATCCGGGTCTCGTAATGCAGATGTGGGCCTGTCGAGCGGCCGGTGGTGCCGACACGGCCGATCACCGTGCCCGTGGTCACGACCTGGCCGACCGAGGCCAGGATCGCCGACATATGGGCGTAGCGCGTGCTGATGCCGTTGCTGTGCTCGATCTCGACCATATTACCGTAGCCGCCGTTATATTCGGCGACGATGACCTTGCCCGGCGCGGTGGCTCGGATCGGCGACCCAGCCTCGGCCCGGAAATCGACGCCGGTATGCATCGCCGGGCCGCGCGTGAAGGGGTCGACGCGATAGCCGTAATTCGAGGTGAAATCGGCATCGCCTGCCATGGGGCGAGCAAGCGGCAATTGTTCGGTGAGGCCTCGCAGGCGGAAAACCGCGGCAATACGTGGCTGCAGCGCATCCAGCGTCGCCTCGAACGGCCCCTTGGACGGGTCGACCTTGAAGGGCACGAAGGGGCCGCCGGTACCGCCAGCCACGGGCACGACCGGGTTCATCTTGTCGGTGTCGATGCCGATTTCAGCGAGCGCGCTACGCATGCGCTTCTGCGAATCGGCCAGGCTCTCATCCATGTCCTTGAGCGCGGCAAGCTGCGCGCCTGCAGTGGTCGCAATGGCGCGATCCAGCCGTGTCAGGGCCGCCGCGACCCGCTGGGCAGGAGGCTGGGGCTCGGATTCGTCTGCTCCCGACACCCAGGGAGCGGCCTTACCGGCATCGGTCTTGTTGGCATCCGCCTTGCCGGCTTCGGCGCCGCGCAGGCCCGGGGCATCCGGCGCCGGCATCGGCTTGGCCGGCATGATCGGCGCGAAGCTGGTGATACCGGAGGCGCGAATCGGCTCCTCCGGCTTGAGCAACCGGGGGCGCAGCGGGGCCTTGATGCTGGAGGTGATACCGCCGGTCTGAAGCGTGTCGGCGAGCGCGGTGACGAGCGCCTGGCGGGATTCGACTTCAGCCTGCCGGGTCGCGAGCTCGTCGACGCGGGCCTCGACGCCGTCCTGGTCGAGAAGTGCACGGCTGGCCAAGCGGTCGATATCGGCCCGCAGGACGGTGATCCGGTCCTCATAGGCGTATTGGCGGGTGGTTTCGCGCGTGATCAATCGCGCCGCCAGGTCGTCCTTGCTGAGGATGTACCAGCCAGCGGCGCCGCTGCAGGCCGTGGTAACCGTCAGCCAGGCAAGGCCAGCAAACACCGTCGCGCGGCGTATCGTGTAGGTCTTGTGGGTGAAGAGCCCGGTGACCGGAAGGGCGGGGGCGGAGAAGGACTGTGTCATACGCGGGACCGGATGTTACGCTGCCGATCCCGCTATTAGGGTTGGTTAAGGTTAATCTTTCGCAAATTACTTGCTTTTCGAGGGTGCGCCCGTCGGCTCCGCGTCATAGCGCCTGGGCGGCGGCGAGGACTTCGTCGGCATGGCCGGCGACCTTCACCTTGAGCCAGATGCGGGCGATCTTGCCATCCTGGTCGATCAGGAAGGTGGTGCGCTCGACGCCCATATAGGTACGGCCATACATGCTCTTCTCGAGCCAGATGCCATAGGCCTGCAGCACGGTCTGGGTTTCGTCGGCGGCAAGCGCAAAATCGAGTCCGTGCTTCTTCTTGAACTTGTCGTGGCTCTTCACCGGATCGGGCGAAATGCCGACAATCTCCGTGCCGGCCTCAGTGAAAGCCTTGCGCAGGCCGTTGAACGCGATCGCCTCCTGGGTGCAACCCGGTGTATCGTCTTTGGGATAAGCGTAGAGGACGACTTTTCGTCCCTTGAGGCCAGCGAGCGAAAGCCTGCCGCCGCCATCCCGCGCGAGCGTGAAATCGGGGGCCTTGTCGCCTTGCTTCAATGCCATGTTTCGCCTTCCTTTCGTCGCCTTCGGTCTGCAAGAGCAGCGCTCCGCCACTTGGCCTCAATATGGCGCGCGCAGGCGCAGCCGCTAGTATGTTTTTATTCGTATCGATGCCGATTCGGGCGCGACGCCGAAACATCGTCCGGCATTGGGCGTTGACGTCCGAGTGCTGACGGCCGACCCCCCTGAAAACACCTTTTCCCAACGCAGGACGACGCAGGCATTGCAAGAGCAGCACGCGAACAGGGGCACCCCGCCGGCGGAGGCAGCCGCCGCCGCGCAGGAGGCTTGCGACATCGCGGCTGTGAAGAAGCGGGCGAAGGCCGGGTTGGTCACGATCGCGGTCGCAGTCATCGTAGCCGTTCTGACCCTGGCGGGCGCTGCGGTGACCCTCCTGGTCACGGGGTTGATCCCGCTATCGGGTCTCGAGGGGCGCATCGCCGGCGCGATCGAGGAGAGGCTCGGCGCGGGCTGGAAGGTCGAGGCGGCGTCCGCCGAACTCGGCCGCATCGACGGCCACTCGCAACTGCGTGTCAGGCAGGTCTCGTTTCGTCATACCAGCGGGGCAGTCATCCGCGCGCCGGAGGCCGTGCTCGGCTACGAGCCGCTTCCACTGTTGTTGGGAGAGATCAAGCTGATCTCGGTCGATCTGCGCGGCGTGAATGTCCGCCTCGGCGTCGACAAGAACGGGGCGCTGATCGTCAATGCCGATTCGGCTCCCGCGGAGGCGCAGCCGGCCTCGACGCTGCCCGATACGGGCCAGTGGAACGCCTTCACCGGCATCATGGGAGCAGTCGCGACGCTTGCGCAGGGCGAGGGCCTGCTCGGCGCGCTGCAGACGGCGGGCATGCATGGCGCCCGCCTGTCGCTGATCGACCCTGATGGGCGCCAACGCGCCGGTTTCGAGGATGTCGAGATCAGCCTGTCACGCACGGGCGAGCGGACGACGCGCCTGAGCGCGAAGGGCCGCACCGGGCAGCGCTGGAAGGAACTCGCGATCGATCTGTCGAGCGAGGCCGACGGTACGCAGCGCGCCGATATCGACATCGTCCGCTTCGAGCCGGCCGAAGTCGTAGCGCTCGCCTTCGGCAGCGGCGGAATCACCATCGAGGGCCTGCCGCTGAAGGGGCGCGCGACGCTGACCCAGAAGCCGAACGGCCAGAAGGCGATTACGGCCCGGCTAGACGTGCTGCCGGGCACCATCCAGTTTCCCGGCGGGCCATTAGCGCCGATCGCCGTCGAATCGGGCCATATGGAGGTCGCGAGCGAGAATGATTTCTCCGTGCTCCAGGTGTCCAGGGGCGAGTTGAATGCCGGTGCGACCCGCCTCAAGGGCGCGGGCACTCTGCGTGAGGAGAATGGCGCCTGGAGGCTGGATCTGGACGCTGCCGGCCAGATCCCGGGCGTCGATCAGGAGCCGCCTGTCGCCATCGACAGCCTGAAAGCCAATCTGCTGCTCGACCCGCGCTCGAACGAGGTGCGGATCGACGCCTTGTCGGTGAAGGGCCCCGCGATCACGGCCGACATGACGGGGCTGGTGCAGAAGACCGGCGAATCGCCGACACAACGCTTCTCGATCAAGGCGACCGATTCCGATGTCCGGGCCGTGCTGGCGCTGTGGCCGCGCTGGACCTCGCCCGATGTCCATACCGCGTTGTCGCGGCAGTTCGTGGCTGGTCGGGTCGGCAGTCTCGCGGTCGAACTCGATTTGCCGGCCGAGGATCACGCCCGTTTGCTGCACGGCGCCGGCTTGCCCGATGGCGCGCTCAGCGTTGTCATCGAGGCCAATCAGGTGCGCTATCTGCCCGGGCCGGGGCTGCCGCCGCTGGTCGACGGCGTCGTCTCAGGCAAGACGACAGGGCGAACGGTGCAGCTCCAGATCGCCAAGGCCGCGGCTGATCTGGGCAGCGGCAGGCAACTCATGCTGAGCGAGGGCAGCTTCAGCATGGCCGAGACCTGGATGCAGCGAGCGCCGGCGCGCGTGGCGTTCCGCTCGACGGGACCAATGGAGGCGCTGATGGCGCTGTTCACCTTCCCGGCCCTGAAGGATTTCTCATCGGGACCGCTCGACCCTGCCGCGGTCAAGGGCATGACCGACCTCAAGACCGTCATCAACTTGCCATTGGCCGACGACCCCAAGCCCAACGAGGTCGTGGTGCAGAGCGTTGGCACGCTGTCCAATATTTCGTCCGATGTGATGCTCGGCAACGACAAGCTCGAAGGCGGCAATCTGAGCTGGAACTTCGACAAGGCCGGCTTGCTGATAAAGGGAGAGGCTCGCATCAGCGGCGATCGCGGGCAGATCGAGGTTCGACAGGACAGCCACGGCAAGGGCGAGGCGACCTTGTCCTTGCTACTCGACAGCGCGGCGCGACAGAGGCGCGGGCTAGGGCCGGAGAGCGGCATCGGCGGCCCTGTTCAGGTCAAGGTGGCGAAGGTGCTGGGCAAGGGCGTCGATACGCCGCTGCGCGTCGAGATCGATCTGACCAAGGCGACGCTCGATGGTGTCATTCCGGGCCTCACCAAGGCGGCAGGTCGGGCAGGGCGTGTGAGCTTCAGCTATGTCGCCGACGCCAATGGCCCCGACCTCGAGGATTTCGTGCTGGACGCGGCGCCGGCCCTGATCAAGGGCCGGATCGAACTGAACAAGCAGAACGGTTTCGAGAGCGCGACGCTGTCCCAGCTCAAGATTTCGCCGGGCGATAATCTCAAGGTCGATGCCAAGCGCGACGGCAATGTGACCAAGCTCGTCATTCGCGGCGCGGTGGCCGATGTGCGCCCCTTCATCCGCGACCTGCAGAGCGCCTCGGGCCCAACTGCGCGCGGCGACAAGAATGCGGCCAAGGGCGGCGATCTCGATATCGACCTCGACGTCCCGATCCTGACCGGCTTCAACAGCGAGGCGATCAGCAATGCTTCGCTCAAATTGTCGAAGCGCGGTGGCGACATACGCGCGCTTGCCTTCCAGGGCCGGATTGGCCGGGCCGACGTTACCGCCAAGCAGGGCCGGCAAGGCGATACGCCGGGCGCGATCGTCATCCAGTCCGAGAATGGTGGCGCGCTGTTGCGTTTCGTCGATCTCTATCGGCGCGCCTATGGCGGCGACTTCATCCTGAGCCTGGGGCCAGGCGATACGCGCCAGAGCGGCGAATTGCTGTTCCGCGACTTCATCGTGCGTGACGAGCCGGCTCTGCGCCGGGTCGTCGGCGAGCAGCCGGGAGCGGCACCGGCTGGGGATCGAACCGGTGGCGCGGGGCCGGCTCCGGCGCCGCTGCGGATTGACGTCAGCGAAGTCGCCTTCACCAAGCTCAGGGCCGTCTTCACCCGCTCGGCCAGCAGGCTCGACGTCTCCGACATGGTGATCTGGGGGCAGCAGCTCGGCTTCACCCTGCAGGGCAATGTCGATTATGGCCGGGATCGCGTCGATATCGGCGGCACCTTCGTGCCGGGCTACGCTTTCAACAACGCCTTCGCCCAGGTTCCTGTCGTCGGCGCATTGCTCGGCGGCGGCAGCCAGTATGGCGGGCTGTTTGCGGTGAACTTCCGGATATCGGGCGCCGCAAGCGCTCCGACCATGACGATCAATCCGCTCTCGGCACTCGCGCCCGGCATCCTGCGCCGCTTCGTCGATCCGCTCGGCGGCTCGCCAATCCAGCAGCCGCAGGCCGCCCCGGCGCCCGGTCGCTGAAACCACAACGCCGGAATGGGCCTGATACCCGCTCCGGCGTTGGTATTCCGGTGATACGACGGCTTCCTTGGTGTTACTGCGCCCGCAGCAGGACGTGCTTCTTCCTGCCGAAGGACAGTTTGATCACCCCTTCGCCCGAGAGTTCAGAGAGCGTCAGCGTTGCGCGCTCGTCCGCGACGGCAGCGTCATTGACCCGAAGGCCGCCCGCCTTGACCTGCCGTCGCGCCTCCCCAGTCGAGGGCACAAGGCCGGCTTTGACGAAGGCGGTCAGCACACCGAGACCAGCCTCAAGCTCGGACCTTGCCACGGCGACGCTGGGAAGATCGTCTGCAAGCGCCCCATCCTCGAAGGTCTTGCGCGCAGTCTCGGACGCCGCCTCGGCAGCCTCCCGGCCATGCAGCATAGCTGTGACCTCGGTCGCGAGAATCTTCTTGGCCTCGTTGATCTCGGCACCGCCCAGCGCCGCAAGCCGGGCGATCTCTGCCATCGGCATCGTGGTGTAGAGCTTCAGGAAACGCTCGACATCGGCGTCCTCGGTGTTGCGCCAGAACTGCCAGAAATCGTAGGCGCCCATGAGTTCGGCGTTGAGCCAGACGGCGCCCGAGGCCGTCTTGCCCATCTTGCCGCCAGACGACGTCGTCAGCAGCGGCGAGGTCAGGGCATAGAGCTGGACATTGCTCATGCGGTGCCCAAGGTCGATGCCGTTGACGATGTTGCCCCACTGGTCGGAGCCGCCCATCTGCAGGATGCAGCCCGTGCGCTTGTTCAGCTCGACGAAGTCGTAGGCCTGCAGGATCATGTAGTTGAATTCGAGGAAGGACAGCGATTGCTCGCGCTCCAGCCGCGTCTTGACGCTGTCGAAGGACAGCATGCGGTTGACCGAGAAATGTCGGCCGACATCACGCAGGAATTCGAGATAGTTCAGCCCGAGCAGCCAGTCGGCGTTGTTCATCATCGTCGCAGAGTTCATCGACGAGGATTCGCCGCCGAAATCGAGGTAGTTGGCGAAGACGCGCTTGATGCCGGTGAGGTTGCGCTCGATGTCCTCGACCGTCAGCAGCTTGCGCGATTCCTCCTTGAAGGAGGGATCGCCGACCATCGAGGTGCCGCCGCCCATCAGTGCGATCGGCCTATGGCCGGTCGCCTGCATCCAGTGCAGCATCATGATCTGGATCAGCGAGCCCGCATGCAGCGAGGTCGCGGTGGCGTCGAAGCCGATATAGGCGCTGATCGGCCCTTTGAGCGCAGCAGCGTCCAGGCCCTCGGGATCCGAGATCTGGTGGACGTAACCACGCTCGGAGAGGACATGGAGAAGGTCGGATTTGAAGCTGGTCATGGCATGATCAATCGGCTGGCTGGTTCGTTTGGCATGGCTCGCGACCGTCTCGAGGCGGGCGAGCCATCATGGCCCGATCGGGCCTGCCCGTCATGGTCGGGCTTGTCCTGACCATCCACGTCTTCATTCGCCGAGAGCGGTATTCAAGAGCGATATTCAAGACGTGGATGCTCGCCACAAGGGCGAGCATGACGGTGGGGCGGTGGAAGCTGAGGAGACTACTCCTGCTCCTGCGCCTCGCGCTCTTCCTTGGGAATCTCCGGGCCGACATTGCGGTCGAGATAGGCGCTGACCTGCTCCATCAGCTGGTCCACACGGCCGTCGAAGAAGTGGTTGGCACCCTCGACCACCGCATGTTCGATCAGGATGCCCTTCTGGGTCTTCACCTTCTCGATCACCGCCATGACCTCCTTGACCGGCGCGACGCGGTCTTCCGAACCGTGCACGAACAGGCCGGAGGAGGGGCAAGGCGCCAGGAAGGAGAAGTCATAGCGGTTGGCCATCGCTGCGATCGACATGAAGCCCTCGATCTCCGGGCGGCGCATCAGGAGTTGCATGCCGATCCAGGCGCCGAAGGAGACGCCGGTGATCCAGCAGCTCTTGGCCTCGGGATTGAGCGCCTGCATCCAGTCGAGCGCGGCGGCGGCATCAGACAATTCGCCCGCGCCATGGTCGAAATGGCCCTGGCTGCGACCGACACCGCGGAAATTGAAGCGCAGCGCCGAAAAGCCCCGGTTCACGAAAGTGTAGAACAGATTGTAGACGATCTGGTTGTTCATCGTCCCGCCGAACTGCGGGTGCGGATGCAGGATGATCGCGAGCGGCGCGCCGCGCTTCTTGGCGGGCTGGTAACGGCCCTCGATCCGGCCGGCCGGTCCGTTGAAAATCACCTCTGGCATTGTCGTCTCGCCTTTTGTTGGGCCAAGGCCGCGCGCGCCGGGCAAAACAGCGCGCAAATGCCGCCGAAAATGCCCGGTCGCCCTTGACGACCCCGCCGCTCGCGCCCTACATCAAGCGCTTAGAATAGTTCTAACAGCCGTGAACAATACGGGAACGAACAGGTAGCGCATGATTTCCGCGCAGCCGTCGTCCCAGCCACGGCCGGTTCGGACGGGCGGCTATAGCACGGCGCATGGGTGCAATTTCAAGCATTTCGTGCCGACCGTCTTCCGCAAGGCAGGATCGGAGCCAGTGAGATCGTGACAGGAGCGACCCGCGCCTATCTCGACCACAATGCGACCACGCCGGTGCGGCCGGACGTGGCGCAGGCGATGGCGTGCGCGCTGACGCTCCCCGGAAACCCGTCATCGGTCCACCATGAGGGCAGGGCGGCCCGCGCCGCGATTGAACAGGCGCGGGCGCAGGTCGCCGCGCTCGTCGGGGCGAAGGCCGCCAATGTTGTCTTCACCAGCGGCGGCACTGAGGCCAATGCGACCGTGCTGTCGCCTGGATTGATGGATTGCAGCGGCGGGCGCGACTGCGTCAGGACACCCGCCTCGCTGCTCCTTTATGGCGCAACGGAACATGCCTGCATTCGCGACGGACATCGGTTCCCGGCCAACGCGGCCGAGGCGATCCCTGTCGATGCTGACGGGCTTGCCGACGAGGATTGGCTCGCGGGGCGGCTAGGGCGGCTCGCCGCGGAGCAGCCGGGGGCGCGCGCGCTGGTCTCGCTGCACCTCGCCAATAATGAGACCGGCGTGCTTCAGCCGATTGCCGCGATTGCGGCCATTGCCAAGCATTTCGGGGCGCTGATGCATTGCGACGCGGTCCAGGCCGCCGGCAAGATCGCCATCGATATCACTATGTTGGGTGTCGATGTTCTGACGCTGTCCGCCCATAAGCTCGGCGGACCGAAGGGCGTCGGCGCAATCGTCTTCCGCACCGGGGCGCTGGAGCTTGCCGACAAGCCCATGCGCGGCGGCGGGCAGGAGCGCGGCTGGCGCGCCGGCACCGAGAATGTGGCCGGTATTGTCGGCTTCGGGACGGCGGCGGAGATTGCAGCCAGGGCCATCGAGGCTGAAGCCGACCGGCTTTCCGCCTTGCGCAACAGACTGGAGGCCGGGCTGCTGGCGCTCGCGCCCGATACCATGATTTTCGGCCGCTCTGCGCCGCGCCTGCCCAACACCAGCGCCTTCGCCACGCCCGGAACTCGGGCGGAGACGGCACTGATCATGCTCGACCTGAATGGCGTCGCGCTGTCTTCCGGCTCGGCCTGCTCGTCAGGTAAGGTCAAGCGCTCGCATGTGCTGGACGCCATGGGCGTCGACCCTGCCATGAGCGCAGGGGCCTTGCGGGCGAGCCTCGGATGGACCACCTCCGAGGCAGAGATCGATCAGTTTTTGGCGGCCTATGCGAAAGCATTGGTCGCGACCAAGGGCCGGGAGGTTCAGGCGGCGGCCTGAATGTCCCGATAGATGACCAAACCGGCGGGCCTTGAACCCGCGACTGGAGAGTAGGCAATGGCAGCGGTCCAAGAGACCATTGATCAGGTCAAGTCGATCGACGTGACCGAATACAAATACGGTTTCGTTACCGAGATCGAGATGGACAAGCCCGCCAAGGGCCTGACCGAAGACACGGTGCGCTACATCTCGGCGCGCAAGAACGAGCCGGAATGGATGCTGGAATGGCGGCTCGACGCCTTCCGCCGCTGGAAGACGATGACCGAGCCGGCCTGGTCGCGCGTGCAGTACCCGCCGATCAACTATCAGGACATCTATTATTACGCCGCGCCGAAGAAGGGCGCCGATCCGAAATCGCTCGACGAGGTCGATCCGGCGATCCTGGAGACCTACAAGAAACTCGGCATCCCGCTGCGTGAGCAGGAGATTCTGGCCGGCGTCGCGCCGGAAAATCGGGTCGCGGTCGATGCCGTGTTCGACTCGGTCTCGGTCGTCACCACCTTCAAGAAGGAGCTGGCCGAGGCCGGCGTGATCTTCTGCTCGATCTCGGACGCGATCCAGGAGCATCCCGAGCTGGTGCGGAAATATCTCGCTACCGTCGTGCCGGTGACCGACAATTATTTCGCGACGCTGAACTGCGCCGTCTTCACCGACGGCTCCTTCGTCTACATCCCCAAGGGCGTGCGCTGCCCGATGGAATTGTCGACCTATTTCCGCATCAACGAACAGAACACCGGCCAGTTCGAGCGCACGCTGATCATCGCCGATGAGGGCTCCTATGTGAGCTATCTCGAAGGCTGCACCGCGCCCAAGCGCGACGAGAACCAGCTCCACGCTGCCGTGGTCGAATTGATCGCGCTCGACAATGCCGAGATCAAATACTCGACCGTGCAGAACTGGTATCCGGGCGATGCCGAGGGCAAGGGCGGCATCTACAACTTCGTCACCAAGCGCGGCGACTGCCGCGGCAAGAACTCGAAGATCTCCTGGACGCAGGTCGAGACCGGTTCGGCGATCACCTGGAAGTACCCGTCCTGTATCCTGCGCGGCGACGGCTCGCGCGGCGAGTTCTACTCGATAGCGGTGTCGAATGGCGCGCAGCAGGTCGATAGCGGCACCAAGATGATCCATCTTGGCAAGAACACGACCTCGAAGATCATTGCCAAGGGCATCGCGGCGGGCAAATCCGACTCGACCTATCGCGGCATGGTCTCGGCCCACCGCAAGGCGACGGGCGCGCGCAACTTCACCAATTGCGATTCGCTGCTGATCGGCGACCAGTGCGGCGCGCACACCATCCCCTATATCGAGGCCAAGACCGCGACCGCGATCTTCGAGCATGAGGCGACGACCTCCAAGATCGGCGAGGACCAGCTGTTCTATTGCCAGCAGCGCGGCCTCTCCGCCGAGGATGCGGTGGCGCTGATCGTCAACGGCTTCGTCAAGGAGGTGCTGCAGCAACTCCCGATGGAGTTCGCCGTCGAGGCGCAGAAGCTGATCACGATCTCGCTTGAGGGGAGCGTGGGGTGATTGCCTTGCAAACGCAGCCTTTGCTTGGCGTTGCAACGGTGATCGCCGCTTTGGTCGCACATGCTGAATTGGCCAATGCGTGTTCCTGCATCGACGAAGGACTGAGGGGCGAGGCCCTAATGTCTGCGCGTCTGCAAAAGGCCAAGGATGTCGTGCGTGGCAAGTTCATTTCGCTTAACGCTGGACGCGACGTGGTTCGCGAAGGACGTCGTCTCATCGTTGGGAAGCTTCAAGTCGATGAGACTTTGAAGGGTGATTTGAAGGGCGAAATCGAAGTGGTCACCGGCTTTGGAACCGGTGACTGCGGCGTGCCCGATGCACTGCTGATCTCGATCGCATGGGATAGGCAGATTGATCTCGAAATATCGAGGTCGGGAGGCCAAGACCCGCTCTATAGCGTGAATATGTGCGGCTACGGCAAGGTTCTGCCTATGCCGACTGCCAAGTGACACCACGAATTTAACTTGCGGATTTTGTCCGCTACGGAATGGAACTCTAACCAATGCTCGAAATTCGCAATCTCGTCGTCAAGATCGCTGACGAAGACAAGCAGATCATCAATGGCCTCAACCTCACCGTCAATGACGGCGAGGTTGCCGCAATCATGGGCCCCAACGGCTCCGGCAAATCGACGCTCTCCTATGTCATCGCCGGCAAGGAGGACTATGAGGTCCTCGACGGCGAGATCCTGCTGAACGGCGAGAACGTGCTGGAGATGGAGGCCGATGCGCGCGCCGCCGCCGGCATCTTCCTCGCCTTCCAGTACCCGCTGGAGATCCCCGGTGTCGCCACCATGACCTTCCTGAAGGCTGCGATGAACGCGCAGCGCAAGGCGCGCGGCGAGGCCGAATTGCTGACGCCCGACTTCATCAAGCGCGTCAACAGCGCAGCCGATGCGCTCAGCATCGACAAGGCCATGCTGCGCCGGCCGCTCAATGTCGGCTTTTCCGGCGGCGAGAAGAAGCGCATGGAAATTCTGCAGATGGCGCTGCTCTCGCCCTCGATGTGCATCCTCGACGAAACCGATTCCGGCCTCGACATCGACGCGCTGCGCATCGTCGCCGAGGGCGTGAACGCGCTCCGCGACAAGAGCCGCGGCTTCCTCGTCATCACCCATTATCAGCGCCTGCTCGACCATATCGTGCCCGACACGGTGCATGTCATGTCGAAGGGCCGCATCGTGAAGACCGGCGGCAAGGAACTGGCGCTGGAGCTCGAGAAGAGCGGCTATGCGGCCTATGCGGAGGCGGCGTGATGGCCATCGTCACCCCGCTGAAGACGGCAGCCGAGCAGGCCCTGTCGCAGCAATTCGCCAATGTGAAGGCTGAATTGCCCGGCACGCTGCCCGTGCGCAAGCTGCGCGAGGATGCCTTCGCCGGCTTCGAGGCCAAGGGCCTGCCGCATCGCCGGCTCGAATCCTGGCGCTATACCGATCTGCGTGGTCTGCTGCGCGAGGCGAAGCCGCTGGCGACCGCTGCGCGCGTCACGCCCGCAATCACCGCCCGGCTCGCGGCGCTGCCATTCGACGGCGTCCGGCTCGTGCTGGTCGATGGCGCTTTCACGCCCGAACTCTCGACGCTTGAAGGCCTGCCCGAAGGCGTGAACGTTCAGCCGCTGACTGAGGCGCTGGTCTCGACCCGCGAGGATCTGGCTCGCATCCTGTCGGGGCCGAGCATCGCCGATAGCGATACCGGCCTGATGCTCAATACCGCGCTGATGCGCGACGGCGTCTTCGTCGAGATCACCGAGGGCACGGAGCTTGCCGCGCCGATCGCCATCGTCTCGCTGGCTTCGGGCGAGGAGGAGACTGCGATCTTCCACCGATCGGTCGTGCTCGCGGCCAAGGGCGTCAAGGCGACGATCGTCGAGGTCAGCGAAAGCACTGGGCCCAAGGCGTCCCAGATCAACGGCGCGATCGTTTTCGAGACCGGCGACGAGAGCGATGTGCAGCATCTGCGCCTCGTCACGCGCCAGGTTCCGGAGACCGTGCAGGTCCAGAGCCTGCTTGCGACAATCGGCGCTCACGCCAAGTTCGAGAGCTTTGCGCTGGTCTGCAAGGCGGCCACGCTGCGCCAGCAATATTTCGTGAAGTATGCCGGCGAACACAGCGAGATCGGCCTGCGGGGCGTCAATCTGCTTGGCGGAGCCGAGCATTCCGACGTCACTTTGGTGATGGACCATGCGGTGCCTCACGGCGTCAGCCGTGAGCTGTTCAAGAATATCATCGGCGGCGAGGCCACCGGCGTTTTCCAGGGCAAGGTCATCGTGCGCCCTCATGCGCAGAAGACCGATGGCGGCATGAAGAGCAACACGCTGCTGCTGAACGACGGCGCCTCGATGTTCAACAAGCCGGAGCTCGAAATCTTCGCCGACGACGTCGTCTGCGGCCATGGCGCGACAGTCGCGCAGATGGATGGCGAGCAGCTCTTCTACCTGATGGCGCGCGGCCTGCCGCGGCCGCAGGCCGAAGCGCTGGTGCTGCAGGCCTTCGCCGGCGAGGCGGTCGAGTTCGTGGCCGATGAGGCACTGCGCGCCTTCGTCATGGCTGAGATCGAAGCCTGGCTTTCCCTGCGTGAAGCCTCCTCGGTGGTGAGCGCGGTCTGATGCCCTACATCAATCTCCAGATCACCAAGGGCGCGACCCGTGAGCAGAAGGCGGAGATCGTCAAGGAGTTCACCGACACGCTGGTGCGCGTGCTCGGCAAGAATCCGGCGAACACGCATATCGTGATCCAGGAGATCGAGCGCGAAAACTGGGGCCATGCCGGCGCCCTTGTCGACAAGCCGCGCGAGCCGGGAAAGGCGTGACATGAACGCGATGGCGAAACCTTACGACGTCGAGGCGGTCCGCAAGGATTTCACCATCCTGTCGCGAGAAGTCTACGGCAAGCCATTGGTCTATCTCGACAATGCGGCCTCGGCGCAGAAGCCCGAGGTCGTGATCGAGGCGATGACGAAGCTGATGCGCGAGGACTACGCCAATGTCCATCGCGGCCTGCACTACCTCGCCAACGCCTCGACCGAGGCCTATGAGGCGGCTCGCGAGAGCGTCCGGCGCTTCCTCAACGCGGCGCATCTGGAGGAGATCGTCTTCACGCGCTCCTCGACGGGCTCGCTGAACACGGTCGCATCCTCGCTCGGGCGCTACCTGAAGATCCAGGAGGGTGACGAGATCATTCTCTCGATCCTGGAGCACCACTCCAACATCGTGCCCTGGCACTATTGGCGCGAACGGCAAGGCGCCGTGATCAAATGGGCTCCGGTCGACGAGGACGGTAATTTCCTCGTGGAGGAGTTCGAGAAGCTGATCACGCCGCGGACCAAAGTGGTCTCGTTGACGCATATCTCGAACGCGATCGGTACGATCGTTCCGATCGCGGAGGTCGCCGCGATCTGCCGGGCCTACAAAATCCCGCTGGTCGTCGACGGCAGCCAGGGCGCGGTGCATCTGCCTGTCGATGTGCAGGCGCTGGGCTGCGATTTCTACTGCTTCACCGGCCACAAGACCTACGGGCCGACGGGCTCCGGCGTGCTCTGGGGCAAGCGTGAGTGGCTGGAAAAGCTGCCGCCCTATGAAGGCGGCGGCGAGATGATCGTTACCGTCAGCGAGGACGCGATCACCTATAACGATCCGCCGCATCGCTTCGAATCCGGCACGCCGGCGATCATCGAGGCGGTCGGGCTGGGTGCGGCGCTCGACTACATGATGGCTCTCGGCCGCGAGAACATCGCAGCGCATGAGGCGAGCCTCAACGACTACGCCATGAAGCGGCTCGGCGAGATGAACTCGATCCGCATCTTCGGCAAAGCCCGGCAGAAGGGCGCTATCGTCGCCTTCGAGATGAAGGGCGCCCATGCCCATGACGTCGCGACCGTGATCGATCGGGCCGGTGTCGCGGTTCGGGCCGGCACCCATTGCGCCATGCCGCTTCTGGCCCGATATGGAGTGACATCGACCTGCCGCGCTTCATTCGGGCTCTACAACACGCTCGAGGAAGTCGATACACTGGTCGAAGCCCTGCGGAAGGCCGAGACGCTGTTTGCGTGACGGCTGATCGCCTGAACTGGAATTAGCGATGACCGATACCGCCGAGGAACTGAAGCCGAATGCGCCGACCATGGGCGCGAGCTCCAGCCTGCCGCCCGAGGAGATCGATCGGCTCACCGACGACATCGTCGCCGCGCTGAAGACGGTCTATGATCCCGAAATCCCGTCCGACATCTACGAACTCGGCCTGATCTATCGCGTCGACATCGCCGATGATCGCCAGGTCGCGATCGACATGACACTGACCGCGCCGGGCTGTCCCGTCGCCGGCGAGATGCCGGGCTGGGTCGAGAACGCTGTCAGCACCGTGCCGGGTGTCTCGGGCGTGACCGTCAACATGACCTTCGATCCGCCCTGGGACCAGTCGCGCATGTCCGACGAGGCGAGAGTCGCGCTCGATATGTGGTGATCTGGACGCTCTCCCGCTGCGCATGCATCATGGCATCATGCGCATGACGAAGTGGGATTACGTCGCTTTTCCGATCCTGGCGGCGCTGCTGCTTGGCGTGACCTATGCGGCCTTCCGGCTCGTTGGGTTCTTTGGACTTGGCGTCCTCGGCCTCGTCATTGGCTTCATCGCGGTGCGCATGGACCTCGAGCGCGACGGGGCGAGCAGCGGCCTTGCCGAGCAGTTCAAGGCGCGCGAGCGCATGTCCCGCGCGGAGCGCGCCGGCTTGCAGGCGGAGCAAAGCTTCCGGTTGAAGCCGCTTTTCGTGGCGCAGATTGTCGCGACCGGCTTCATCATTCTCGGTTTTGGGCTCCATTTCCTGCTCTGATCGATCGCATTCGCTTTGTTCATTTCTGCAAGCCGCGAAACGATGGCATCTGAAGCCGGGGCCTGATCCTGCCCCGCCGGAGCCAGCCATGCGCAAATTCGCCTATGAGACCGTCGACGTCTTCACCGAGACCCGTTTCGGCGGGAACCAGCTCGCCGTCTTCACCGATGCGCGCGGTCTCTCGGACGCCGAGATGCAGTTGCTCGCGGCTGAGATGAACTATAGCGAGACGACCTTCGTCCTGCCGCCGAGTGACCCCGCCAACGACGCCCGCGTGCGCATCTTCACGCGCAAGCATGAGATGCCCTTCGCCGGACACCCCAATGTCGGCACCGCCTTCGTCCTGGCCCGCCATGGCCGCGACAGGGACGGCATGTTGCGCTTCGAGGAGCTGGCGGGGCTGGTCGAGGTCAGGATCGCCGGCAACGCGCAAGGCGAGATTCAGGGCGCCACCATCGCTGCGCCTCAGCCTCTCTCCACGGGAATAGAGTTGCCGGTCGAAGGCATCGCAGCCTGCGCCGGCCTCCAGCCCTCCGATATCGTGGTCGCCAACCATCGCCCGGTCCGCGCCTCGGTCGGCGTGCATTTCGTCCTCGCCGAGGTCGCGGCGGACGCCTTGTCGAAGGCGCTGCCGGATATCGCGGCCTTCCGGGCCTTGCGTGACGCGACGCCCGCGCTCGAGGGCCGGCTCTCGCTGTTCATCTATGCCCGCGACGGCGCCACGATCCGGGCGCGGATGTTTGCGCCGCTCAGCGATACCTGGGAGGATCCCGCCACCGGTAGCGCCAGCGCCACCACGGCCGCGCTCCTGCTATCCCTTCAGGGCGGCGAGATGGCGGAGTTTACGTTGACGCAGGGTGTCGAGATGGGGCGGCCGAGCCTGCTCAAGCTCAAGGCCTGGCGTGCACCCGACGGCATCCGCGCCACGGTCGGCGGTTCCTGCGTGCCGGTGCTGCGCGGCGAGGCGCTGCTTTAGAGCATCGGCCGGAGAAGCGGGAACCGGTTTTCGGGAGAAGCCGATGCTGTCTGGCGTTCCAGCGCGGCTCAAGCCTCGAGGCCCAGCCCCGCGCGGATGCGTTTGCTCAGCTTGTTGGCGATCAGCCGGTGGCTCTCGCGCAGATAGTCCAGCAAGACCTCATCGGGCATGCCCTCATCGGTCTGACGCTGGATCCAGCTCATGCCGCGCGAGGCGAGGTAGGGGGCAGGCCGCAGGCCGGGCTGCTCCTTCAGGATGTCGTAGCTCGCCCAGGAGCATTTGAAGGTCACGGCGAAGGCCTCATCCGCGCTCTCCCTGGCTATGGCGAAGACCTTGCCGCCGACCTTCCAGACATGGGCGTCGCCCCATTGCACGACATGGCTCGTGGCGGGGAGGGCGGCGCAGAAGGCGTCATATTCGGCGAGCGTCATCGTCGCGCCCTGCTCAGTAACTCTCGGCGTCGATGCCGAAGCGCTTCGCCGCCGCGCCGATCTGCGACCAGGTCTCGTCGTCGAGCGGAATGCCGGTCTTAGCCCGTTCGATCCGCGTCGCACGCTCCTTGTCGCCGGGTGCGAGAACGGGATTGGCTTCGTCCTGCGGTTTGGCGGCGCGCACGAAGGCGAGATAGCTCTCGATCCGGCTCTTGCGGAGCGAAGCGTCGGGCTCCAGCCGGGCGGGGTCGATCAGCACCCCGAAGAGCGAATTGATGATCCAGCTCTTCTGCGGCTTCTCGTCGATGCGGGCGGCACCCATCAATCCGGCCGAGAGCAGTTCCGCGATCAGTGAGAGGCCTGCACCCTTATGGTCTCCGAAAGGCAGGAGCGCGCCCAGCGGCAGGTCCGGAATGGCGTGCTGGAAGACGTGCTTGGGGTCGGTTGTCGGCCGGCCCTCGCCGTCGATGATGTAGCCTGGCGGCACCGGCACACCCTTGTTCAGCGCGACGCGGGCCTTGCCATGGGCCATGCGGCTGGTGGCGAAATCGAGGATGATCGGATCGCCTTCCGGCACCGGAATGCCGATAGCGTGCGGGTTGGTGCCGAAGCGCGCTTCCTTGGCGGCGAAGGGAGCGACGATCGGTGCGCGCCCGGCGACGTTGACCCAGAACAGCGAGATCAATCCAGCCTCGGCGGCGATCTCGGCATAATGGCCGATGCGGCCGATATGGTGGGAATCGAGCAGGTTCAGGATCGCGACCCCGCCGGACTTCGCCATTGCGCCGGCCTGCTCGACCGCGTTGCGGGCGGCCGGCTGGCCGAGTGCGACCTGCGCATCGACGATCAGGAAGGGGGCGGCGTCGAGCCGGGCATGGGGCCTGGATTGCGGCTTCAGATTGCCGTCGGCCAGCGACTGGAAATAGAGCGGAATCATCCCGACGCCATGGCTGTCATGGCCACTCAGATTGGCCAGGACGAGATGGTCGGCGGTCTCCTGCGCCTCGGCTTCCGTCCAGCCGGCCTTGGTGACCATGTCGCGGACGAGGGTGCGGAGCGCTTCGGGGCGGTGCGTGCGGTAGGTCATCGTCTGTCGTCTTCGTCCCGTTGTCGAGGCGGCCACAGTGCATGAGCGGGCGCTCCACGCAATGCGCGCAGTGAAAGGACGGCCGTGCGCTCCGGCATCTCGACGTTGCGCTCACCAATCCTTATGTTGTGGGCTGCAATCTTGCTTCATCGGGCCTTGAACCCGATCGAGGAGGGACGACGAATGTTTTCGATTCCAGGCCTGAAGGTGGTCTCCCTGACCGACGCTGCCGCCTCGCGCATCCGCGAGATCATGGCGCAATCGGCGCTCGATAACCCCGACGCACCGGCGCTCGGCTTGCGGGTCGGCGTCAAGAAGGGCGGTTGCGCCGGCATGGAATACACCTTCGAGGTGGCGCGCGAGACGG
The DNA here is from genome assembly GCF_900113835.1 of Allobosea sp. OK403. Classification (GTDB taxonomy): domain Bacteria; phylum Pseudomonadota; class Alphaproteobacteria; order Rhizobiales; family Beijerinckiaceae; genus Allobosea. The sequence continues at coordinate 790,687 of NZ_FOQV01000001.1, forward strand.
CCAAAGGCGACGAGGTCGTCTCCGAGAAGGACGCGACCGTGATCGTCGACGCCAAGGCCGTGCTGTTCCTGCTCGGCACCGAACTCGACTTCAAGACCGACCGCTTCTCCTCGACCTTCGTATTCAACAACCCGAACCAGATATCGGCCTGCGGCTGCGGCGAATCGGTCGAGATCAAGCCGCGCGCCGAGAGCGCGCTCGCAGCGCACTGAGCCAGTCGATGGATGCTGAAGGCATCCGCGAGCTCTTCGCAGATATTCTGCCGGTGCGGGTGCGTAGATTGTTCGGCGGTCTCGGCGTCTATGACGGCGAGATGATCTTCGCCCTGGTTTTCAAGGGTGACATCTATCTCAAGACCTCGCCCGCGACGCTGGAGCGCTTCGTTGCCGCCGGCTGCCGGCCTTTTACCTATGAAGCGCGCAGCCGGGAGCGTGCGCTCGGCTATTGGAGCCTGCCGGATGCCGCGCTGGATGACTTGGATACGTTGAGAATCTGGACGAATCTGGCGCGCGAGGCGGCGCGGCAGAAGGCTTCGCGCCTCAAGCCACGCGGCTCAAGGCTTCGAGCGCCTCTTCCGTGACGGTGCGGTTGCGGCCGTCGCGCTTGGCCTGCATCAGGGCCTGGTCGGCGCGGTCGACCAGCGATCCCGCGGTGTCGCCGCGACGATAGCCTGCAACGCCGAGCGAGATGGTGATGCGGCCGAGATTCTCGTTGGTCGAGCGCTTTACCAATTCGCGCGTCAGCAGCGCCTGGCGCACGGTCTCGGCGCCGAACTTGCCGGCGACAAGATCGGACTCCGGCAGGATGATCGCGAATTCCTCGCCGCCGAAGCGGGTGATCACCGCTTTTTCCTTGAACTTGTCCTTCATGGTGCGGGCAACGAGGCGCAGCACCTGGTCTCCGGTAAGATGGCCATGGGCGTCATTGAACTTCTTGAAATAGTCGATATCGGCCATGACCAGCGCGAAGGGCTCGCGGCGCAAAGTCGCCTGATCGATCGATTTCTGCAGCATTTCCTCGAAATGGCGGCGGTTGGCGAGGCCAGTCAGCGGATCGGTCAGAGCCTCGGCGCGGGTCATCTCCAGCGCCTCACGGAGATTGCGGATCTCGTTGGAGCTGTTGCGGAGCTGGGCTTCGAGCTGGGTCTTGCGGGTGACCTCTTCGCGCGTCGACAGCACGAGCGCCTCGACCCATTCGCGCAGCCTCTGCCGGTCCGCCGCCGGCGGCACGTCCTCGGACATGGCGGAGAGGCGGCCATGATAGCGCTCGCTGGACACGAGCGTCTTGTCGACCAGCGACATCAGCCCGTCGATCTCGCCCAGGACCTGAAGGCTCGTGCGCTCTGCCTGTTTGGCGAGCCGGTCATTGCCGATGAAGCGATCATAGAGATTGTCGATGTCGGCGACGCCGACCTTGCCCTCGCTGCTGGCGAGGATCGCGGTCATCGCCATGCTCACGGCCGGCATCTCGCCGCTGAGATGGGCGTACCAGACCTCGAAAGCGCGCGGATAACCCGGGGAACCATGTTCGCGCATCGCTGCGACGACCTGATCGGCCAGATCACAGGATTGAGCGGAAATCTGCGCGTGGTCGCTCATTGCCAATAGCCCGGACATGAAGCCGGTTCATGGTTTTCGACCATGACAGCTTCGATTGCACATCGAAGCGGGACATCCTGTCCGTCACAACGGCGGCATGCGCCCGTTCATGACCGCCGCGCTAACAGCAGCCATTCCGGAAACATGACGCCTCTGAGTTAATGCGAGGTTATGACCTAAGGTCAGATCCTAAAATTCAGCCGACCTTGACGGGGCGCATCAGGAAGGCCGGCACATGATCGCCGAGCCCCTTGACCTTCGGACCATCATCATCGTCGCGCCGACGCGGCTCGGCGGTGCGCTCGGGCCTGGCGGCGCGCGGCTCAGGGCTGCGCTCCGGCTTGGCTGAACGGGATTCCGGTGCCCGCTCCGGCTTGGCGGCCTGAGGAGCGGGGCTCTCGCCACGGATCTTGGTCTTCGTCGGCCCGTCTGCTTCGGGGCGGCGGCGGCGCGGCGCGGCCTCGTCGTCGGAGGCCGGGCGCTCCACTCGGATCGGGCGCGGCGTCGTCTCGGGCTCGGCGCGGGGGCCGCGCTCGGGGCGGCCACGGCCACCGCCGCGCGCCGGGCGGCGATCCTCGCCACGTCCGCCGCGACCGCCATGGCGCTCCTCGCGCGGAGCGCCGGGCGGCAATGTGTCGACACCGCCGCCTTCCCAGGCGATGGGCTGACCCATCAACTTCTCGATCGCCGTGACAAGCTTTTCGTCATGGCGCGTCACGATGGTGAAAGAGGCGCCCTCGCGGCCGGCGCGGCCGGTGCGGCCGATGCGGTGGACGTAATCCTCGGCATGGGTCGGCACGTCGTAATTGAAGACATGGCTGACCGCAGGAATGTCGAGCCCGCGGGCGGCGACGTCGCTGGCGACCAGGATCGGGTTCTCGCCGGTGCGGAAGGATTCCAGCGCTGCCATGCGGGCGTACTGGTCCATGTCGCCATGGAGCGAGACGGCCGGAAAACCATGCTTCTGCAAAGATTTATGCAGCGTTGCTACATCGCGCTTGCGGTTGCAGAACACAATCGCGTTCTGCAGGTCCTTGGCCTCCTTGATCAGCTTGCGCAACGTCTCGCGCTTCTCGAAATCCTGTCCGTTCGAGGCGATCAGGCGCTGCGTAATCGTGGTGGCTGCAGTTGCGGGGCGCGAGGCCTCGATGCGCACTGGATTGTGCAGGAACTGCTCGCTGATGCGCGTGATCTCGGGCGGCATCGTCGCGGTGAAGAACAGCGTCTGCCGCGTGAAGGGAACCAGCTTACAAACCCGCTCAATATCGGGAATGAACCCCATGTCGAGCATGCGGTCGGCCTCGTCGATGACAAGGAGCTCGACGCCGGTGAGCAGCAGCTTGCCGCGCTCGACATGATCGAGCAGGCGGCCGGGCGTCGCGATCAGCACGTCGACGCCGCGGGTGATCTTGGCGTCCTGGTCGCCAAAAGAGACGCCGCCGATCAGCAGCGCAACGGAGAGCTTCTGGTTGACGCCGTAGCGGGAGAAGTTCTCCTCGACCTGGGCGGCGAGCTCGCGCGTCGGTTCCAGGATCAGGGTGCGCGGCATCCGGGCCCGGGCGCGGCCGGTTTCCAGAATGGTCAGCATCGGCAGGGTGAAGGCTGCCGTCTTGCCTGTGCCGGTCTGGGCGATGCCGAGAACGTCGCGGCGGGCGAGGACGTGGGGGATGGCCTGGGCTTGGATCGGGGTCGGCGTGGTGTAGCCTGCAGTCGTGACCGCGGTCAGAACCTTTTCACTCAGGCCGAGTTCGGCAAATGACATCGAATGTTGCGCTTCTTTAGGGTCGGTTACTCGAGGCGGGATGACCTATCAACCGCGACGGTGGCGCGACATCTCTTTCCAGCGCGCCTTCGGACTTCCGTGCAATGCAGAAAAAGCGCGGCGAAGTCAATAAACTAGAGAGCGATGTCCATAAATGCGACACGGCTTTAGGACGACATCGCGCTTTGAATTAGGAACGAGGCCAACACCGATATGATCGACGCCACGCAGGAACCGCTTGTTCTGATCCCGGGACTGAGCTGCGACGCCTCCCTCTATGCGCCGCAATGGCCGGCTCTGGCTGCCGGCGGCAGGCCTATCCTCATCGCCGAGCATGCGCAGGACGAAACTCTGGACGCCATTGCGCAACGGCTGCTCGCCGCGGCCCCGCCGCGCTTCGCGCTCTGCGGCCTGTCCATGGGCGGCTATATCGCTTTCGAAGTGATGCGGCAGGCGCCGGGGCGCGTCACGCGATTGGCGCTTCTCGACACCAGCGCCAAGCCGGCGACGCCTGAGACGAACACGCCGCGCGAACAGATGATCGCCCTGGCGCAGAAGGGCGCCTTCGACAATGTCACGACCTTGCTCTGGCAGCGCTTGGTCGCGCCGGCGCGCCTTGTCGACGAACCCTTGCGGTTGCTCGTCAGGCGGATGGCGGACGAGGTCGGTGCGGAAGGTTTTATCCGGCAGCAGCGCGCAATCATGACGCGGCCCGACTCGCGGCCCGGACTGGCGGCGATTGATGTGCCGACGCTCGCGCTGGTCGGCGCGGAGGATTTGATCACGCCGCCGAGCGAGGCGCAGGAGATCGCGGCCGGGATCGGCGCCAAGGCCAAGCTGGTGGTCGTGCCGGGCTGCGGCCACCTCTCGACGCTTGAGGCGCCGGATGCCGTGACCGCCGAGCTGCTAGCCTGGTTCGGCTAACGTGTTTTCGAGCGAGGTGGGTACCGGTTCGCGTGAAGAAAACACGTCAAAACAAAGATCCAGAGCAATTGAACGATCCAATCAGATCGGAATTCGCTCTAAAATCTCAGCGCGGGACCACGCAGGGGTCGAGACGGGTCTGGTTCGCCGACTTTTGAAGCGAACCCGTGATCATCGGATCGACCGGCTTGCCTTTCGAGGCGGCGGAGGCGACCTGGGTCAGGCGTTCGGTGTCGAGCTTGGCGGTCTGGTTCGAGACGAAATTCACCGCGACGACCGACAGGAATCCGATCGCGGCGGCAGCCTTGGCGACGTCAGCGACCATTGTGCCGCGGTCGTTCTTCCAGAAGAGTTCGATCAGCCGCATCTGGCCTGCTCCGCCCATTCGAGCGCCAAGGCACCCCTCGCCATGACCTTGCGCCATCAGCGGTAAAAAGACGGTTAGCAAACCGTTGCCGCGATCCCGCGTTGTTCATGAAATCGCTAGAGCAGGACGTCGGGGCCCGGGGCCGGCTGGCCATTGAGTCTGGCGCGGTTGTTGCGAAACAGCTCCCGCAAAGCGCCCAGCACGGCAAGAACGGCGGGCCGCTGCCGCGAGACGTCATGCGAGACCAGGAATATCTCGTCGGCTGTCCTGTCCGGCGGCGGCTGCAGCCGGACGAGCGTCTCATCGGCGTCGCCCATGAAACAAGGCACCATGGAGACCGCGCCGGCTGAACGGACGCTTTCGTAGCGCGCCGCTGAATCGCCGACGCGCGCCGCGACAGGGCGGCCTGCAGCCCATTCGAGGATATGCTCCTCGATCCGCGACGACACGTCCCGGCTGACCGAGATGATCGGCGCCGTCGCAGGGTCGATATCCCGCCGGACGTAGAGCGCTTGTACAAGCCGCCCGATTTTCTGGGCAAAATAGCCTTGCTGTTCCGGCACCTTGCTCATCCGCAACGCGATGTCGGCATCGCCCCGCGCGAGATCGAGCTTGTCGCGGGTGCTGATGATGACGATTTCGACCCCTCCGGCAGCTGCGGAAATCGTCGTCGCATGCATCGTCAGGAACAAGCTGATCGAGGTCGTGGCGGTGATCCTGACCGGCGCGCTATCCGAGGCGCGCGCGGCCCGCGCCCGGCTGGCGAAACGCTCAGTGGCGGCAGCGACCTCGCTTGCATCCTGCGCCAGGGCCTGACCGAGCTCGGTGAGGATCAGGCGATTGGCGGCGCGCCGGAACAGTTGCAGCCCAAGCCTTGCCTCGAAAGCCTTCAGCCTCCGGGCAACCGTCGCTTCGCTCAGTCCGAGTTGCGCCGCCGCCACGGCCAGCGCCCCGCTCGCGGCGATGGCGTGGAAGATTCCGATGTCGTCCCAGCCGGGGGAAACCAGATCGCCGTGGCGTCGAGCTTGAGAGGGAGGAGGCTGCCCCATGCGGTCACTGGCCAAGCTTGCGGGGAGCGAGAGACATGGCTCGCGAAGACGTGACGGGGATCGCGGGAGAGCTTGTTCGACATGCCGGCAAGGTGCCGGCTCCGATCTGTCTTGGCAGCCCCGCAGCGATGACGGGCAGGCCTGTGAAAACGAAGGGGTGCCAATGGCCCGGCCACGCTTGCCAGGCCTGGCGCCTCACAGGTCGATCAGTTCGCCGGCAAAGGCCGCGCGCTCCTGGATGAAGATGAAGCGGGCTTCCGGCTTGTTGCCCATCAAGCGCTCAACCGTCTCCGAGGTCTCGTCGCGGGCCTCGTGCTCGACCATGACCTTGAGCAGGATGCGCTTGGCCGGGTCCATGGTGGTTTCCTTGAGCTGGGCCGGCATCATTTCGCCCAGACCTTTGAAGCGGCTGATCTCCGGCTTCTTGCCCTTGAAGACGCTCTCGATCAGCTCGTCCTTATGAGCATCGTTGCGGGCATAGACCGACTTGCCGCCATGCTGGAGCCGGTAGAGCGGCGGCACGGCGAGATAGAGATGGCCCTTTTCAATCAGGCGCGGCATCTGCCGCCAGAAGAAGGTCACCAGCAGCGAGGCGATATGGGCGCCGTCGACGTCGGCGTCGGTCATCACGATGACCTTCTCATAGCGCAGATCATCCTCGCGGAACTGCAGGCCGATGCCGCAGCCCAGAGCCAGGATCAGGTCGGCGAGCTGCTGGTTGGCGTTGAGCTTGTCGCGCGTGGCATTGGCGACGTTCAGGATCTTGCCTCGCAACGGCAGAATGGCCTGCGTCGCACGGTTGCGCGCCTGCTTGGCCGAGCCGCCGGCGGAATCGCCCTCGACGATGAAGAGTTCCGAGCCGGCGGCGCCCGCGCTCGAACAATCCGCAAGCTTGCCGGGCAGGCGCAGCTTGCGGGTCGCGGTCTTGCGCGAGACTTCCTTTTCGAGGCGACGGCGAAGGCGCTCCTCGGCGCGGTCGACCGACCAGTCGAGCAGGCGCAAGGCCTGCTGCGGCGCGGCGGCAAGCCAATGGTCGAAGGCGTCGCGCACCGCGTTCTCGACGATGCGGGCAGCCTCCAGCGTCGCCAGCTTGTCCTTGGTCTGGCCCTGGAACTCCGGCTCGCGAATGAAGACCGAAAGCATGGCGGCGCAGGTCGCCATCACATCGTCGGACGTGACCTGGGCCATGCGCTTGGACTGGCCGATGCGCTCGGCATGGTCGCGCAGACCGCGCAGCAATGCGACGCGCAGGCCCTGCTCATGCGTGCCACCCTCCGGCGTCGGGATCGTGTTGCAATACGAGGAGGAGAATCCGTCCTCGCCGGTTGCGAGCCAGGCGATCGCCCATTCGAGCGAACCATGGCCGCCATCTTTGGTGATCTTGCCCGAGAAGATCGGCTCGGCGACGAGGTCCTTGCCCTCGATCTCACGACCAAGATAGTCGCGCAAGCCGCCGGGGAAACGAAAGACCGCTTCCGCCGCGACATCGCCTTCCGGCTGCAACAGCGAGGGTGCGCAGCGCCAGCGGATTTCGACGCCGCCGAAGAGATAGGCCTTCGAGCGAGCCATGCGGAACAGGCGCGCGGGCACGAAATGCGCGCTCTCGCCAAATATCTGCGCATCGGGGTGGAAGCGCACACGAGTGCCGCGCCGGTTAGCGACCGGGCCAACCGTCTCCAATGGCCCCTGCGGCAAGCCGCGCGAGAAGTGCTGACGGTAGAGCGTCTTGCCGCGCGCGACTTCAACCTCGAGCCGGTCGGACAGCGCATTGACGACGGAGACACCGACGCCGTGCAGGCCGCCTGAGGTCTCATAGGCCTTGGAGTCGAATTTTCCGCCGGCATGCAGCGTTGTCATGATGACTTCGAGCGCCGATTTGCCCGGGAATTTCGGATGCGGGTCGACGGGAATGCCGCGGCCGTTGTCGGTCACGGCGATTGAGCCGTCTTCCAGCACCTCGACATCGATGAAGCTGGCGTGTCCCGCCACGGCTTCGTCCATGGCGTTGTCGATCACCTCGGCAAAGAGATGGTGCAGGGCGCGCTCGTCCGTGCCGCCGATATACATGCCGGGTCGGCGCCGCACAGGCTCCAGCCCTTCGAGCACCTCGATCGCCGAGGCGTCATAGCCGGCTTCGGACAAGGTGCCGTTGCGTGGCGGCGCCGAGGCGGGAGAGGGCTTTGTGGGATTGGCAGGCGCGGAAGCCACGGCGCGCGGCTCCGGCCTTGGCTGTGCCGGGGGCTGCCGGTCACCATCCGAGCCGAAAAGATCGCCGTTCTCCGTCATGGCCGTGGTCGATTCCCTGATTCGCAACTGCGAATGATAGCGCAGGCGGATGCAAACCGCGCTGCGACACTGCCTATAGGCGCAAATGGTTTGAGGAAAAATGCGACAGGACGCACCATACGATGTGGCGCCGTGGACAGAATGTCGCGCATTCGTCACGAGACTCGGCAAATCAGTCCGGAACCCGAGCTGTTCAGCCTGCGTTAACCACACCGGAGCAAGGATCATCAAATGGCTACCGGGGCTATGCGGATTGCCGCGAGGCAAAGGGCTCCGGATATGGGAGGGTATCGTGACGTTGCGTCAGTCTGTGCCGAACATCAGAGTCGCGGGCCTCGAACGGGCGGCCCGCATGGCCGGTGAGGCTTTCGGCCACGAGGATCTCGGCCCGCTTCCCAGATTCTCCTCCCAGGCGCCGCAGACGTCGCATCTTGTCTGGCTGCTTGCCGCGCTCGCGGCGGTCGCCGGTTTCGCAGCCATCCTCTTGCGCTGACATCCTGTTGCGCTGACATCCTGTTGCGCTGAAACGACACGCCCGGCTTCCTCCGACGAAATATCAACCTTTCGCTGCGTAGGGTGCTCTCTGAGCCCTAGGCTTCGGGAAGCCTTCAGGCTCTTCGTTTCGACGCATTGTCGGGCCGGCGGGGTCCGCTTCTCCCAAGGATAATTCGGGCGAAGGTCGCGGAGGGTGTCAGCATGCGCAGCGTGATCATCAGCGATTTCGGCTCGGTCAATGGCGGTGCCGCCAAGGTCGCGATCGAGAGCGCGCGCGGGCTGGCCGAGGCCGGCGTCGAGATCATCTTCGCCTGCGCCATCGGCCCCGTCTCCGACCGGCTCGATCATCCGCGCATCCAAGTCGAGATGTTCCGGGGCGAAGAGATCTGGAAGGTCGGCAGCAAGCTTACCGCCGCGCGCCAGGGCATCTGGAATGCGCCGGCCCACACCTTCCTGAGCGCGCTGCTGTCGCGCCAGCCGGCCGGAACGCTGGTGCATCTGCACCAATGGACCAAGGCCTTCAGCCCAGCCGCAATCGCAGCCGCAGGCGAGAGCGGGCTGCCGGTCGCAATCACCATGCACGACTATTTTTCGTTCTGCCCCGTCGGTGGCTATTTCGACTTCAGGGCCGGCGCGCCCTGCACGCGCAAGCCGATGTCGGCCAGCTGCATCGCCAGCAATTGCGACCGCGCCTCCTACGTCCACAAACTGGTGCGCGTCGCCCGGCAATGGCGCTCAGACGAGGCGATGCGCAGTCTCAAGGCGCCGCTCTTCATCCATGTCAGCGATTTCGCCCGGCGCTTCGCCGAGCCGTTCCTGCCCAAGACCGCCCGCCATGCGGTGGTCGAAAACATGATGGAAGCCGAGAGGCGCCCGCCGGCGGACATTGCGAGCAACCGGCATGCGCTGTTTCTCGGGCGTTTCACGCAGGAAAAAGCCGGCGATGTGCTCGCTCATGCCGCGCTTAACGCCGGCATGCCGGTGCGTTTCGTCGGCGAGGGACCGCTGGCGGAGGAGATCGGGCGGATCAATCCTGGCGCCGAGATTTGCGGCTGGGTTCCAGCCGAGCACGTGTTCGACGAGATCGCCCAGGCACGCTGCCTCGTGCTACCTTCGCTCTGGTACGAGCCAGGGCCTTTGGTGATCGCCGAGGCGCGCTCGCTCGGCGTGCCGGTCGTGCTGGCGCGCACCACCGGACCAGCGAGCTGGATCGTCGATGGCGAGGACGGGGTTCTGGTCGATGGTGGCGATGTCGCGGGGCTGGCGGCGGCGCTCGACCGAATGAAAGACGATGCCGCCGCAGCCGCGATGGGGAAGGCTGCCTATCGCCGCTACTGGGCCGACCCGCTGACGACCGAGCGCCATGTGGCGCGGACGATCGACGCCTATCGCGGTGCCATCACAGGCGAGGTGCCGTTGACTGCCTTGGCCTGAGGTCGAGCATACCTTGCCGGGACGGCGTCAAACGAAAGCTTCCGGCCAACCTTCTTTCCGCCTGAGCGCGATCAGGTTGTAGCCCTTCGTCCGATCGCGCTTATAGGCGTCAAGCTCATCCACCCGCGTGATGGCAACGATGGCGTCGTCGCACAGGAGATGAACGAGAAGACCGCGCTCCTCGATAATATGACGCGTCAGCGCGTGCGTTGGGTCGGAGCCGTGATCCTCGTAGATCACCAATGCATCCTGGGCGAGGGCGCGTTCCATACCCATCAGGGCCTCGCGCTCGACCCCTTCGACGTCAAGCTTCACGACCACCCTGCGCCCCGACCAGCCCTCCCGATCGAGCAGTTCATCGATGGTGATGGAAGAAACGATCTCGCCGCTCGAACCCTGGCCTTCGGCGGCGATGCCACGCGCCTCATGAGCGGCATCGCTCAGCGAAACCGCGATGTCCGAGCGGTCGAGAATAGCGCGATGGAAGACTTTGATCTTGTCGAGATGAGGCTCGGCATTGGCCGCGAGCATGGCGAAGGTCGTGGCCGACGCTTCCACCGCGAGGACCGGCTTGCCACCGCCGCATGAGCGAGCGGCGACGAAGACCGACCAGTAGCCGATATTCGCGCCGCAATCGACGAAGCTGTAGTCGACATGCGCCAGAAGCCGCAGGAAGTGGGCCATTTCAGGCTCGTGGTCGTAGGAGCGCAGCAACATCCGGTTCCAGTAGGGATCGCGCGCTGGGAAACGCACCTCGGCGTCCTGCCCCAAGACGATGCGCGCCGTTCGATCGGTCCAGACAGCAGAGCCTACGAGGCGGCAGGCCTTGTAGAGGCCGCGCTGCATGAGCGGGCGCGATAGCGCGCCATAGCTGTCGAGCACGCCGACGAGCGCGCGTTCGCACCATCCGGCATTGATCAAGCGGCCGGTTGCGCGGTCAACGGCAATGTCGGTCATGGCGAGCTCTATCTGGGGCCTGGCGCATTGTCCCTACCGCAAGAGCTTTTCGGCAAGGTAAAGGCGATCGTCGAAAGTGAAATATCGGAGCCGGCCACGGATTGGCGCCAAGCACAAAAAACCGGGACATTTCTGCCCCGGTTTCGCAGGTGGACCGCGAGACGCGCAGTCGGGAGGAAGCGTGATTCCGCCTGAGCCTGAAGGCTCGGTAGGAGTTGTACATCGCGAACTCGACCGGGTGCGGCGTCATCTCGAAGCGCGCCACATCCTGCATCTTGAGCTCGATATAGCTCTCGATGAAGTCGTCGTTGAAGACGCCACCGGCCTTGAGGAAGGCGTTGTCCTTCTTGAGCGTGTCGAACGCACCGCGGTAGCCTATCGCAGCGTCATAGGCGGACACGGCGCAGGCGTGACCGCAGCCTGAACTCAGCGCGTTTTGCGGAACCAGGCTCCCGACCGAACCGCGGCCAACAGCATCACGCCGTAGACCACAAGCGCCAGGCCCAGCGCTGCAAACAATGCCTGAAGCGAACCGCTCAGGCGCAGCACGAGCCAGCCGCCGCCGAGCGCGATGGCGAAGCGGACGAAGCCCGCTGTGACGGGCCATAGCAACCGGCCCGCGCCCTGCGATGCGAAATAGAGAGCAAGACCCAAGCCGAAGAAGCCATAGGTCGGGCCGACATAGCGCAGATACTGGCTGCCCGTCTCGATCGCGCCCGGAGCGGTCGTGAACAGGCCGAGCCAGGCGGCAGGCCAGAGCGCCGCCGCCAGCCCGATCGCTTCGGTCATGGCGAAGGCGATGCCCCCGCCGATCATCGCGACCCGCATCGCCCGCTCGGGCTGGTCGGCGCCGATATTGGTGCCGACGAGTGCGACCAGCGGCGCGCCGAGGCCGAAGACGAGCGGGATCAGGAGATATTCCAGCCGCGCGCCGGTGCCGAAGCCTGCCACCGCATCGACCCCGGCATGGGCCGCAACCATCGCCGTCGATAGCGCGATGGTGAGGTTTGTGAAGAGTGAGGTGATGGAGCCGACGGCGCCGATACGCAGGATGTCGGCGAAGATCGCCCAGCGCAGACGAATCCAGGCGAAGCGCACGACATTGCGGCCGGACAGGATATACCAACCCAGCACAAGCGCGCCGCCGAGATAGAACAGCACCAGCGCAGCTCCGCCGCCGGCGATGCCGAGCGCGGGAACCGGCCCCCAGCCGAAGATCAGCAGTGGAGAGAGAGGCACCAGCAGCGCAACGCCGACGCAGATCACCAGCGCCGGAACCAGCATGTTGCCGGTGCCGCGAACGACGCTGGCGAGCCCATTCATGATCCAGAGGAGGGCGGTGCCGGCAAAGACCACGTCGGAATAGGCTAGCGCCGCCTCGAGCTCGCCGCCCGTGCCGCCGAGCGCCTGGTAGATCGGCCGGCCGAAGGCCAGCATCACGACCGAGAAGAACAGGCCGAGCGCGAGATTGATCAGGATCGCATGCAAAACGATGCCGTCGGCCTCAATGCGGCGACCGGCGCCGAGCGCGCGCGCCACGGCAGACGAGATACCGCCCCCCATCGCGCCGCCGGAGATCATCTGCATCAGCATGACCGGCGGAAAGACCAGCGCCATGCCGGCAAGCGCGTCGGTCCCGAGTCGCGAGACCCACCAGGTCTCGATCAGCCCCGTTGCCGATTGCGCCAGCATGATCAGGATATTGGGCCAGGCCATGCGCAGCAGCATTGGCAGGATCGGATCCTGGAGCAGCCGCAAGGTACGCGCGCTATGGGCCGGCGCCATGGCGCTCGTCGGGGCGTGAACCGCGCTCATGTGCTCGACTCCACGGCGGCGTAGCGCTGGCTGATCGCGGCCGTCGCGGCGGGACCCGGCGCATTACGGAAGACCGGGTCCGAGAGCGGCCGGCCGCTGACGCGATCAACCAGGATCGGCTCGGCCGCAGTGCCGGTCTCGCCGTTCAGAATGATGACGCTCGCACCTTCCGGTGCGAAATGACGGTTGCCCCAGGTCAGCAGCGCCTGCAGCACAGGGCGGAAATCACGTCCTCGCTCGGTCAGCAGATAGTCGAAGCGCTTCGGACGGTCGCTATAGGGGCGCTTTTCCAGCAGGCCGCTTTCGATGAGGCCATTGAGCCGTCGCGTCAGCATGTTCGGCGCGATGCCGAGGCTGGCCTGGAAGCCGTCGAAGCGCGTGATGCCGGCGAGGGCGTCCCTCAGGATCAGGATGCTCCACCATTCCCCGACGCGCTCCAGGCTGCGTGCGACCGGGCAGCTCATCGCGCCGAAATCCTTGCGTCGCATCAGACGATTCCTGTTCAGTGACTTTCACGATGATAGTCAGTTTTCGCTAGCTTTCATCATGCAAGTTTCAACTGGCACCCTTGCGCCAAGCACAAAAAAACCGGGGCATTTCTGCCCCGGTTTCGCAGGTGGACCGTGAGACGCACGGTCGGGAGGAAGCGTGATTCCGCCTGAGCCTGAAGGCTCAGTAGGAATAGTACATCGCGAACTCGACCGGGTGCGGCGTCATCTCGAAGCGCGCCACATCCTGCATCTTGAGCTCGATATAGCTCTCGATGAAGTCGTCGTTGAAGACGCCGCCGGCCTTGAGGAAGGCGTTGTCCTTCTTGAGCGAGTCGAGCGCTTCGCGCAGCGAGCCGCAGACAGTCGGGATCTTCTTCAACTCGCGCGGCGGCAGGTCGTAGAGGTCCTTGTCCATCGCCGGGCCCGGATCGATCTTGTTGATGATGCCGTCAAGACCGGCCATCAGCATCGCGGCGAAGGCGAGATAGGGGTTCGCCATCGGATCAGGGAAGCGGACCTCGACGCGCTTGGCCTTGGGCGAGGTCGTCCACGGAATACGGCAGGAGGCCGAACGGTTGCGCGCGGAATAGGCGAGCAGAACCGGGGCCTCATAGCCCGGGACGAGGCGCTTGTAGGAGTTGGTCGAGGGGTTGGTGAAGGCGTTCAGCGCCTTGGCGTGCTTGATGATGCCGCCAATGTACCACAGGCACTCCTGCGACAGGTCGGCGTACTTGTTGCCGGCCATGACAGGCTTGCCGCCCTTCCAGATCGACTGGTGGACGTGCATGCCCGAGCCGTTGTCGCCATAGATCGGCTTCGGCATGAAGGTCGCGGTCTTGCCGTAGCTCTGCGCGACGTTGTGGATCGCGTACTTATAGACCTGCATGGTGTCGGCCATGTGGGTCAGGGTGTCGAACTTCAGGCCGAGCTCGTGCTGGGCCGAGGCGACCTCGTGGTGGTGCTTCTCGACCTTGGCGCCCATGGCCGCCATGGCTGCCAGCATTTCGCCGCGCATGTCCTGCGCCGAATCCTGCGGCGGGACGGGGAAGTAGCCGCCCTTGGTGGCGATGCGGTGGCCGAGATTGCCGCCCTCATAGTCGGTCATGCCGTTGATCGGCAGTTCGACGTTGTCGAGCTTGAAGCCCGTATTGTAGGGGTCGGCGGAGATCTTGACGTCGTCGAAGACGAAGAACTCGGCCTCGGGACCGACATAGATGGTGTCGCCGATGCCGGTCGACTTCAGATAGGCCTCAGCCTTCTTGGCGATGCCGCGCGGGTCGCGGTTATAGGGCTCGCCGGTGGCGGGCTCGAGCACGTCGCAGGTGATGACCATGGTCGCTGCGGAGAAGAACGGGTCCATGACGGCCGTCGTCGGATCCGGCATCAGCAGCATGTCGGACTCGTTGATGGCCTTCCAGCCGGCGATCGAGGACCCATCGAACATCGTGCCCTCGGCGAAGATGTCCTCATCGATCATCGTGACGTCGAACGTCACATGCTGCCACTTGCCGCGCGGGTCGGTGAAGCGGAAGTCGACATACTTGACGTCGTTGTCCTTGATCGCCTTGAGGACATCCTTGGCGCTCTTCATCTCAGCATTCCTCTTGAAAGCAGTTTCTCAACATTGACTGATCCGCGGTGTGTCCAAACCACCGGGACGCAGAACCTTCGGGTCGGGATTGAAGCCCTTAGATAGCGTCCGCGCCGGTCTCTCCGGTGCGGATGCGGATCGCCCCCTCCACCGTCGATACAAAAATCTTGCCATCACCGATGCGCCCCGTCTGGGCCGCTTTCTTGATGGCCTCGATGGCGGCCTCGACCATCTCGTCGGCGAGCACGATCTCGATCTTCACCTTGGGTAGAAAATCGACGACGTATTCGGCGCCGCGATAGAGTTCGGTATGGCCTTTCTGGCGCCCGAAGCCCTTGGCCTCCAAAACGGTGATGCCCTGCAGGCCGACCTCCTGAAGCGCCTCTTTCACCTCGTCCAATTTGAACGGCTTGATGATCGCCTCGATCTTCTTCATGCGCCGACCGGCCTCCCTCGCGCGTGATGAGACCTGGACTTCCCTCCAGGCTTGCGAACCGCCTGCTCGCCGCCGAAAACATCAAGGGTTCCGTCAGTGACGGCCCCAGCGTCTCGTCAGGCGAGCGAAACACCCGCTCTTCATGCTCATAGCATCGGCGTATGCCCCCCGCCACGTGGAAGAAAGCCTCCTGGCGCCTGATGATAAGGCAAAAAATAGCATATAAATTGATCATTTGATTAATTTAAGAGCAATCGCCTTTACGCCACTCCGTGCTTGCCGGACGTGAGCGGCTTCTGGATGATGCCTTCGTGGATAGAGCTGACAAAACCGGGCTGGCGCTGCTGAGCGTGGCCGATATGGCGGCGGCCGATCGTGCGACGATCGCGGCCGGCACGCCGGGACTCGCGCTGATGGAGCGGGCAGGGCGAGCGGTTGCCGATGCGGTCAGCCGGCGAGCCCGGCCCGGTAACGGCGTGCTCGTTCTGTGCGGCCCGGGGAACAATGGCGGCGACGGCTTCGTCGCGGCGCGCTTGCTGCGCGAGCGCGGCTTTGACGTCACTGTCGCGCTGGCCGGCAAGCGCTCCGCTCTGACGGGCGATGCCGCCACCATGGCCGCACGGTGGACCGGGGCGATCGCGCCGATCGCGGCCATCGTACCGCACGATCACGCCTTGATCGTCGACGCGCTTTATGGCGCGGGGCTCAACCGGCCCCTGGCCGGCGATGTTGCCGGGCTCGTCGCAGCGGTCAATGCAGCGGACAGGCCGGTGATCGCGGTCGATGTGCCGAGCGGGTTGCCGGGCGATAGCGGCCGACCCGAGGGGGTGGTCGTACAGGCCGACGAGACCGTGACCTTTTTTCGGCTGAAGCCCGGCCATCTACTCGAGCCCGGGCGTGGGCTCTGCGGGGTCGTCACGCTTGCCCAGATCGGCCTGAGTCCGGAGACCGTCTTCGGCGTGGGCGGGTTGAAGCCTGCTATGTTCCGCAATGGCCCCGCCTTGTGGCGCGAACTCTGGCCGAGACATCAACGCGATACACATAAATACCGCCGCGGCGCCGTTCTCATCGTGGCTGGCGGACTTTCCGGGGTCGGCGCGCCGCGGCTCGGCGCGCGGGCTGCGCTTCGCATCGGCGCGGGCCTCGTCACCGTGGCTTGTCGCCCTGAGGCCCTGGCCGCCCATGCGGCGCGCGGGCCCGACGCCTTGATGCAGAGGCCGATCCCAACGGAGGCCGCGCTTCAGGGCCTGCTTGACGATGAACGTCTCGGCGCCGTCCTGATCGGGCCGGCTCTCGGGCTCGATGCTGAGGCGAGGGCTGCCGTGATGGCTGTGCTGCGCGCCGACATTCCGGCGGTGTTCGATGCCGATGCGTTGACGCTGCTCGCCTCGCGGCCGGGTTGGTTGCGCCAGCGGGCTAAGCCTTGCGTGCTGACGCCGCATGAAGGCGAGTTTGCGCGCTTGTTTGGCGATGACGAGCGAATCGTCGCGCAGGCGTCGAAGCTGGAACGGGCGAAGCTGGCCGCGGCCGCCTCGGGCGCGGTCGTCGTGCTGAAGGGGTCCGATACCGTGATCGCCGATCCCGATGGCAGGGCGGCGATCAACGCGACCGGCTCCTGGGCGCTGGCGACGGCCGGGGCGGGCGATGTTCTCGGTGGTCTCATCGCCGGATTGCTGGCGCAGGGCATGCCGGCCTTCGAGGCGGCCTGTGCCGCAGTCTGGCTGCACGGCAAGGCTGGCGAGGCACTCGGTCCGGGCCTGATCGCCGACGATCTGCCGGAAGCGATCCCGTCTCTCGTCGCGCCTGCCTTGGCAGATGATGACGCCTGAAGGCGCCTCAACCGTCAGGCCCGCCTTCCGAGGAAGGCGGGCCTGCTCTATTATTCCCTGACTGTCAGACCTGATCGAACGCGATGCCGATCAGTCCCTGGGTTAGATCAGGTGCCGGCATAGGAGACCGCAGGCGCGGCGTGGAGCTGATCCTTGGTCAGGTTGATCTTGCCGTGATCAGGATACATCGCCGGAGCCCTGGGAGCAGGCTGCACTGAGGCGATGCCGCCAGAGCCACTACCTGTGCCGCCGCTTGGAGCCGGGGCAGGCGCTGCGGTGGCCAAGGGCTGGTCGCTCCAGCTCACCTGCTCGAAGGGAATGGCGACATCCTTGGCACCGATGCCGAGGAAACCGCCGACGCCGACGGTGATCATCTCGACCTTGCCGGTCTTGTCGAACAGCACCTCTGTCACGCCGCCGACCTTCTTGTCGTCGGGGCCGTAAATATTCACGCCAATCAGTTTCGAGGCGCGCCACTTCCCCTGGCCGGCGAAATTCTGCTCCGGAGCCTTGGTACTGCTAGCGGACGGAGCCGGCGCGGAGGTGGAGGGCGACGGCGCGTTCGGGCTCGGAGCGCTGGTCTGCGCGATGGCGGTCGCCGCGAGCATGGCGAAACCGATAGACGTCAAAGCGATACGACGCTTGAACATGTGAGCCTCCTGTCAGTAACCGCAAGTAGCGGAATGCAGGAGCAACGCGTGGGCAGCGCATTTGTTCGGGTCGCGGGCGGATGAATTTGTTTTCCTGGCGGAGATGCGCTCGAATTCGAGCTTCTGCGCATCTGCAATATGTGCGCTGCAGGCGCGAAATCATCAGGGCGCGATTCTATCGCCCTTATTTTGCCTCAATCCCGATCCGTCGAGAACGCCTATGTCATATGCCATTTGAGATGCCACAGCGGAGACTATGCGCTCTTGGCGAGATCCGTGAAGCGGCAGGCCCTGCAATCTCAGTTGACCGGGTTGCACTCCATCCGCACCCGCTGGCCTGGCTGCGCGAATGTCTGGCAGGACACGGCGGTCGGCAACGGTGCCGGGGTCTCCGCGGCTGAGGCCGGAATGCGTTTTGGCTGGGGCGCAACTGGCCTTGGTGTGGCGAGGCGCGTTGGGGCAGGCGGTGGTTTGCTCGGCTGCAGACGTTTGGCCGATGGCGCGGCTATCGGTTGAGGCTCTGTCACCGGCAGCGTTTCCACGAGAGCGGTCTGAGGTTGCTGCGGCCGCTCCTCCGCCTTGGGTTGCCAAGGTCGCCAGGCGCTCAAATGCGCGAAGGCCTCCATGGTCGGCTTGGTGATCGTTTCCGCTGACGGAATCGTTTGCCCCATGCATCCCGCGAGAGCCAAACCCGTCAGGCACGCCGCAGTTGCGCGGCCGTTGATAGTCATCATCGTCGCCCTTTCCTGCTACTTTTTCCGCCACCGTAGCGAAGCGTAGCCTAAATCGACGACATGCGTGTGTAAATCAGTGGAATTCGGCGCCGCGCGCCAATTTTCCCGGCTTGGCTCAGCGGATAGAAACGCAGAAACCCTCATATCGCGAGGCGTTAGCGCGGGTTCCACGAGATTCTCAACGTCGGAAATCTGCTTCCCAGCGCCCGAGCAGGACGCCGTTTACATCTTCAATCACAACGTTGTTGAAGACGCTGGTGAGCGGGGAGGGGATCGAACCCTCGACCACATGATTAAAAGTCACGTGCTCTACCACTGAGCTACCCGCCCTCACCGGTGCGCTGACATAGGCAGGCGTCGCGCGCGGGTCAACATTGTTCGTAAGGCCGCTTCTGTGGCAGAAGCGCGCCGGAGGTTCGCGATGTTCGTTTTGCCCAGATCCCCTGCAGCAGGAGCCCCCGGTCTCGATGCCGTTCGGGATTGATACGACGATGGCTGATGCCCCCAGGGCGCAACGCCCGGCCTGGCTGGCATGGACGACGGCATTTCTGGCCTCGGCCCTCGTGCTGGGTGGGGTGTTGTTCGGTTTCGTCGTGGCACTTGATCCGTTCGGGCTGCGGGTGCGGGCCGGCGCGCCGGCGCGGCCGCTCATGGATCTCAACCAGCGCTATATGTATCCGCAACTCGTGCGCTCGGGCGCCTTCGATTCGGGGGTCTTCGGCACCTCGACCATGCGCTTGCTCGATCCCGCGATTCTGTCGCGCTCGATCGGCGGGCACTTCGCCAACCTCGCGATGAATGCGGCCACGCCCTGGGAGCAGGTGCAGATGGCGGATCTGTTTGCGCGCACGATCACGGCTCCGAAAGCCGTGATCTGGGGGCTCGACCTGACCTGGTGCGAAAGCGACGCGACCACGCCGGCCAAACGCCTGACACCACGGCCGTTTCCGCCCTGGCTCTATGACGGCGCAAGCTGGGCCGACGCGCTGAGGCAGCTGAACCTGACGACGCTCGAGATCTCGGCGCGGTTGCTCGCGCACAAGCTCGGTTACCTGCCTCCACGCATCCGCGGCGATGGCTACGAGGTCTTCACGCCGCCCGAGGCCAGCTATGATCTGGCGCGGGCGCGCAGCCATCTTTATGCCGATAATCACGGTTCTGCGCCGGATTTGACGCCGCTATCGCCGCCTGCGCCCGTCAGCGAGGCCGAGCGCCTGGGTTGGCGTTTTCCAGCCCTGGCCTGGCTCAACGAAGCCTTGTCGTCGTTTCCCGCGGAAACCTCGAAGTTGATCGTGCTGCCGCCGACCCATGTCGCCGCGCAGCCGCGCGAAGGCTCGGTCGCTGCGCAGCGCTACAATGCTTGCAAGGCTGCCTTGCGCGAGCTCGCCGCGCGCCAGGGCGCGACCATTGTCGACTATGCGCATGGTTCGGCCGTGACGCAGATCGACGAGAATTACTGGGACCCGCTGCATTTCAGGCTGCCGATCGCCCGGCGCGTCGAGGCTGACCTGGCGGCCGTCTCGCATGACGAGGCTCTTGCGCCCGATGGCGTCGCCTGGGTCACGCGACCTCAGCGTTAACCCGTCGGAAACCAACGCGTCCTAGCCTGCCGGAATGGTTATTCGTCGCGGTGTCAGATCCGTCCTCGTCACGCTCGCGCTCTATCTCGTCTCGGGCGCGGTGGTGAGCTATTTCCTGTTCCACGCCCAGCACGGCGCGCGCGGGCTGGAGGCGCGCGACACCTTGCAAGGGACATTACGCGGGATGGAGGCGGAGCTCGCCGCCCTGACCACCGAGCGCAAGAGCTGGGAGCAGCGCCTGTCGCTCGTGCGTGATGAGGCGGTTGATCGCGACCTGCTCGAAGAGATGGCGCGTAACACGCTCGGTCGGGTCCACAAGAACGATGTCATCCTGATGGGGCGCTGAAGGCCGCAGATGCCGGCAAATAGTCCCCGACACATCGATTAACTGGATTCCAGTTATTTCTTGAAAACGACGCAATTACAATAAATTAGCAAATGCTGCAGTGCGAGATGGCTCTCTCGCCAAGGGTTTTGCGATCCTCTACAACCAAGGTCGAATGACCCTGGAGGACCGCTGATGGCCGTTGCCGCGCGTAAGACAAAAGCTCCCGCTCAATCCAAGGCCGCCGCGAAGACGGCGACCAAGACGGGCTCCGCCAAGACTGGAGCCGATAAGGGGGCATCCAAGGCGCTCAGCAACATGCCGACCTTCGATAAGGCAGAAGAGCTTCACGCCTATCGCGAGATGCTGCTGATCCGCCGCTTCGAGGAAAAGGCGGGCCAGATGTACGGCATGGGCCTGATCGGTGGCTTCTGCCACCTCTATATCGGGCAGGAAGCCGTCGTCATCGGCATGCAGATGGCCTCCAAGGATGGCGATCAGGTCATCACCGGCTATCGCGACCACGGCCATATGCTGGCATGCGGCATGGAATCGCGCGGCGTGATGGCGGAGTTGACCGGGCGCCAGGGCGGCTATTCCCGCGGCAAGGGCGGCTCGATGCATATGTTCTCCCGCGAGAAGAACTTT
Source organism: Allobosea sp. OK403 (assembly GCF_900113835.1). Taxonomy (GTDB): domain Bacteria; phylum Pseudomonadota; class Alphaproteobacteria; order Rhizobiales; family Beijerinckiaceae; genus Allobosea. Next base: position 811,658 of record NZ_FOQV01000001.1, read on the forward strand.
TATGGCGGCCACGGTATCGTCGGCGCACAGGTCTCGCTCGGCACCGGCTTGGGGTTCGCCAACTGGTATCGCAATGACGGGCGGGTCTCGTTTGCCTATTTCGGCGATGGCGCGGCCAATCAGGGCCAGGTCTATGAGAGCTTCAACATGGCCCAGCTCTGGAAGCTGCCGGTCGTGTATGTGATCGAGAACAACCGCTACGCCATGGGCACCTCGGTCAGCCGGGCCTCGGCGCAGACCGATTTCTCACGGCGCGGGCTGTCCTTCGGCATTCCCGGCGAGCAGGTCGACGGCATGGATGTGCGCGCCGTGCGCGCCGCCGCCGAGCGCGCCATCGAGCACGCCCGCTCCGGCCAGGGGCCTTATATCCTGGAAATGCAAACCTATCGTTATCGCGGCCATTCGATGTCCGACCCGGCGAAGTACCGCTCCAAGGACGAGGTTCAGCGCATGCGCGAGGAGCACGATCCGATCGAGCAGGTGAGGGGCCGTCTGACCCGCGACTTCAAGGTGAGCGAGGACGAACTCAAGGCGATCGACGCCAAGGTCCGCGAGATCGTCAACGACGCGGCCGAATTCGCGACGCACGATCCCGAGCCCGATGTCTCCGAGCTCTGGACCGACATCACGCTGGAGACGGCGCGCGCCTGAGGGGCGCGCCCGCTTCCGCAGGCCTCTCGGCCTTAATCCCAATCCCCGCGTCTTTCAGAAATCCGGGTGCGTTCATGCCGATCGACATTCTCATGCCTGCTCTTTCGCCGACGATGGAGCAGGGCAAGCTCTCCAAATGGCTGAAAGCCGAAGGAGATACGGTCAAGGCCGGCGACATCATCGCCGAGATCGAGACCGACAAGGCGACGATGGAGGTCGAGGCCGTCGATGAAGGCATCCTGGCCAAGATCCTGATCGCCGACGGTACCGAGAACGTCGCGGTCAACACACCGATCGGCGTGATTGCGGCCGAGGGCGAGGATGTCAGCGCGGCAAGCAAGCCGGCCGCTGCCAAGCCTGCCGAGAAGCCTGTCGAGCCCGAAACCAAGGCTGAGCCGGCGCCGGTCGCCTCCGCACCGCCAAGCGTACCGGCTCAGGCGAAGTCCTATGACGCTTCCTCCGAATTCCCGGCAGGCGCCGAGGTCGCGACCATGACGGTTCGCGAAGCTTTGCGCGATGCCATGGCCGAGGAAATGCGCCGCGACGGAGATGTCTTCGTCATGGGCGAGGAGGTCGCGGAATATCAGGGCGCCTACAAGGTCACCCAGGGGCTGCTGCAGGAATTCGGCGCCAAGCGCGTCATCGATACGCCGATCACCGAGCACGGCTTCGCCGGTATCGGCGTTGGTGCGGCGCTGACCGGCCTGAAGCCGATCGTCGAGTTCATGACCTTCAACTTCGCCATGCAGGCGATCGACCAGATCATCAACTCCGCCGCCAAGACGCTCTACATGTCGGGCGGTCAGATGGGTTGCCCGATCGTCTTCCGCGGCCCCAACGGCGCTGCCGCTCGCGTCGGCGCCCAGCACAGCCACGACTACGCCGCCTGGTATTCGAACGTACCCGGCCTCAAGGTGGTGATGCCCTACAGCGCCTCGGATGCCAAGGGTCTGCTCAAGAGCGCCATTCGCGACCCGAACCCGGTCATCTTCCTCGAGAACGAAATCCTCTACGGCCGGACCTTCGAGGTTCCCAAGAGCGATGATTTCCTGGTCCCGATCGGCAAGGCCAAGATCGTACGCCCGGGTACGGACGTCACCATCGTCTCCTTTGGCATCGGCATGACTTATGCGCTGGGCGCAGCCGAAGCGCTCGCCAAGGAAGGCATCGAGGCCGAGGTCATCGATCTGCGCACGATCCGGCCGATGGACATCGAGACGGTTATCGCCTCCGTGCAGAAGACCAATCGCTGCGTCGCGGTCGAGGAGGGGTTCCCGCAGTCGGGCGTCACCGCCGAGATCGGCATGCGCATCATGGAAGCGGCGTTCGACTATCTCGACGCGCCGGTAGCCCGCGTCACCGGCAAGGACGTGCCGATGCCCTACGCGGCGAACCTCGAGAAGCTCGCCTTGCCGAATATCGGCGAGGTCGTCGCTGCGGCCAAAGCCGTCTGCTATCGCTGAGAAGGGGCTGACCGATGCCAACCAACATCCTGATGCCCGCGCTCTCTCCCACCATGGAGAAGGGCAATCTCGCCAAATGGCTGAAGAAGGAAGGCGACACGATCAAGTCGGGCGACATCATCGCCGAGATCGAGACTGATAAGGCGACCATGGAGGTCGAGGCCGTGGATGAGGGCATCCTGGCCAAGATCCTGGTGCCGGACGGCACGGCCGATGTTGCCGTCAACGAGATCATCGGCGTGATCGCGGCCGAGGGCGAGGATGTGAAGGCGGTTGCCGCTCCGGCCAAGGCCGAAGCTCCCAAGGCTGAGGCTGCGCCCAAGGCAGCGGCTCCCGCACCAGTCGCCGAGGCGCCCAAGGCGAGCGAGGCTCCCAAGGCTGCCGCTGCTCCGGCAGCCTCGACCAGCGGCGAGCGCCCCTTCGCCTCGCCGCTCGCCAAGCGCCTCGCCAAGGAAGCCGGCCTCGATCTCGCAAAGATCCAGGGTTCGGGTCCGCATGGCCGCATCGTCGAGAAGGACATCGAGGCTGCGAAGGCCGGCGGAACCGCCAAGGCCGCGCCGCCCGCTGCTCCCGTGGCCGCGCCCAAGCCGGCTGCAGCGCCGCTGGCTGCCGGTATGTCCGACGAGGCGGTCAAGAAGCTGTTCGCGCCGGATTCCTACGAGGAAGTGCCGCATGACGGCATGCGCAAGACGATCGCGCGCCGCCTGCTCGAATCCAAGCAGACGATCCCGCATTTCTACCTGACGATCGATTGCGAGCTCGACGCGCTGCTCAAGCTGCGCGCGGAGCTCAATGCCGCCGCGCCCGAGAAGGACGGCAAGCCGGCCTACAAGCTCTCGGTCAACGACATGGTGATCAAGGCGCTGGCACTGGCGCTGCGCGCGGTGCCCGAGGCCAATGTGAGCTGGACCGAGAACACCATGCTCAAGCACAAGCATGCCGATGTCGGCGTCGCGGTCTCGATCCCAGGTGGTCTGATCACGCCAGTGATCAGAGACGCCTGCCACAAGACGCTCTCGCAGATCTCCAACGAGATGAAGGACCTCGCGGCCCGCGCCAAGAACCGTAAGCTGAAGCCCGAGGAATATCAGGGCGGCACCACGGCGGTCAGCAATCTCGGCATGTTCGGCGTCAAGGACTTCGCGGCGATCGTCAATCCGCCGCATGCGACGATCCTGGCGGTCGGCGCCGGCGAGCAGCGCGCTGTGGTCAAAGGCGGACAGCTCGCGGTCGCGACCGTGATGTCGGTGACGCTCTCGACCGACCACCGCGCGGTGGACGGCGCACTCGGGGCCGAACTGATGCAGGCGTTCAAGGGCTATATTGAGAAGCCCATGGCGATGCTGGTTTGATGGGAGCCTGACCATGGCTGACTACGACGTCATCATCATCGGCTCCGGCCCCGGCGGCTATGTCGCCGCCATCCGTGCGGCGCAGCTCGGCTTCAAGACGGCGATCGTCGAGCGCGAGCACCTTGCCGGCATCTGCTCGAATTGGGGCTGCATACCGACCAAGGCGCTGCTGCGCTCGGCCGAGATCCTGCATTACGGCCAGCACGCCAAGGATTACGGGCTGAAGCTGGAGGGCACCTTCACAGCCGATCTCGCCGCCGTGGTGGCGCGTTCGCGCGGCATCGCTGCGCGCATGAACAACGGCGTCCAGTTCCTGATGAAGAAGAACAAGGTCGACGTGATCTGGGGCGAGGCGAAGCTCACCAAGTCCGGAACGGTCGCGGTCGCGCCGACGAAGAAGCCCGCCATGCAGCCGCAGGTGCCGCCGCCCAAGGGAGCCAAGGGCGAGGGCACCTACACCGCCGACCATATCATCGTGGCGACCGGCGCGCGGCCACGCGCTCTGCCCGGCATCGAACCCGACGGCAAGCTGATCTGGACCTATTTCGAGTCGATGGTGCCGGCGAAAATGCCAAAATCATTGCTCGTGATGGGCTCGGGCGCGATCGGCATCGAATTCGCTTCGTTCTACCGGACGATGGGCGTCGAGGTCACCGTCGTCGAGGTCATGCCGCAGGTCGTGCCGGTCGAGGACGCCGAGATCGGCGCCTTCGCGCGCAAAGCCTTCGAGAAGCAGGGCATGAAGATCCTGACCGGCGCCAAGGTCACCAAGGTCGAGAAAGGTGCCGACAGCGTCACCGCCCATATCGAGGACGAGAAGGGCGGCAAGCAGACCATCACTGCCGACCGGATGATCTCGGCCGTCGGCGTCGTCGGCAATATCGAGAATCTGGGCCTGGAAGCGCTCGGCGTGAAGACCGATCGCGGCTGCATCGTCATCGACGATTTCTGCCGCACCAATGTGAAGGGCGTCTATGCGATCGGCGATGTCGCCGGCCCACCAATGCTGGCGCACAAGGCCGAGCATGAGGCGGTGATCTGCGTCGAGGCGATCAAGGGGCTGCATCCGCACGCGATGGACAAGCTGATGATCCCGGGCTGCACCTATTGCCATCCGCAGATCGCCAGCGTCGGCCTGACCGAGGCGAAGGCGAAGGCGGCCGGCTATGAGCTCAAGGTCGGGCGCTTTCCCTTCGTCGCCAACGGCAAGGCGGTGGCGCTGGGCGAGGATAGCGGTCTGGTCAAGACGATCTTCGACGCCAAGACCGGCAAGCTCCTCGGCGCCCATATGGTCGGTGCTGAAGTGACCGAACTGATCCAGGGCTTTGTCGTGGCCATGAACCTCGAGACCACCGAGGAAGAATTGATGCACAGCATCTTCCCGCATCCGACGATCTCGGAGACGATGAAGGAAAGCGTGCTCGACGCTTATGGGAAAGTGCTGAACGCCTGACCGAACCGAAGATCGAATCGCGCGTTCACGCATCTTGTGGAGATGCCGGCCGATAAAGGACCGGTAGGGGCTGGAGACTCGTCATGGACACGCGTTCGATCATCGTCGCAATCGTCATCGGTCTTGTCGCAGGCTGGCTCGCCAGCATCGTCGTGGGCGGCGGCGGGCTGATCCGCTACATCATCACCGGCCTGATCGGTGCCTTTGTCGGCAGCTTCCTGCTCTCGGCACTCGGCATCAATCTCGGAATCGGCAATCCGCTCGTCTCGCAGATCATCACGGCGACGATCGGCGCGATCGTCGTGGTCCTGCTGGCCCGGCTGATCGCCTGATATCAGGCTCGATTCCGCAATCCGCTCGACGCGGGAGGGGCTATCGCAGCGATGACCAGCCGCCCGCGCAAACCCCGTGGCCCCGAGCGGATCGTCCCAGATGATAAAGTCGAGATCCTGCCGCCTGGTGGCGGCTTGATGCTCGACTGGCGCGTGTTGGCGCCGACGATCGCGTTAGGCACCGTGACGGGGTTCGTCGCCAGCTTGATCGTGGGCGGCGGCGGGTTGCTCCGCCACGCCGTCGTGGGCGTGCTCGGCATGCTCGTCGGACAGGGGCTGGTGCGGTTGACCGGCTGGCGCCTGCGTACCGGCCATGGTTTTCTCGATGAGATGGCCATGGCTGTATTGGGCGCAATTCTTGTGGTGCTTCTGGCGCGCTTTATCGCGTGACGGCAAATAATAACCTAGAGCATTTTCGAGCGAAGTGGACACCGGCTCGCGTGAAGAAAATGCGATAAAACAAGGACGTAGAGCATTTCCGCATTTTGGAGAAACGCGGAAATGCTCTAGATTGGTTCCGTTTCTGCCCTGTTTCACAATGAGCTGAAAGGTCGACGACGATGAACTCCTTCAACGCCGCCATGTCGGCGCAGCCGGGTTACGGCTTCTTTGCGACGATCTTCATCGGCCTTCTTGCCGGCTGGATTGCTGAGCGCATCACGTCTTCGAACCATGGCATCCTGACCAATATGCTGGTCGGCGTCGCCGGCTCGTTCCTTGGCAGCCGGCTGGCGGAATTGCTCGATATCCCGATCTTCGGCTTCTTTCGCACCCTCGTCGCCGCGATTGCGGGCGCGGTCATCGTCATCGTGGTCTGGAACGCCCTCCGCAAGCCCGTCGCCTGACGCGACATCGGTTCCTGTTGTCGTCCGCCTCAAGGCGGATTAGCTAGAGGGCAGGCGGGGGCGTCGGCCCCGGCCTGCCCCATATACGGAAGTTTTTGAGCATGGCGCTCGTTCTCGATCTGCTGAACCGCGATCCGCGACCCAATATCGGCAATCCCAAGACGGAGGCTTCGCCGCCGGTTGCGGAACTGCGCCATCCCGAGAAGCAGAAGCGGCCCGAGAATCCGATCCTGCGCAAGCCGGACTGGATCAGGGTCAAGGCGCCGGGCTCGCCGAAATGGGCCGAGACCCAGAAGATCGTCAAGGAAAACAAGCTCGTCACGGTCTGCGAGGAGGCCGGCTGTCCCAATATCGGTGAGTGCTGGGAGAAGAAACACGCCACCTTCATGATCATGGGCGACACCTGCACGCGGGCCTGCGCCTTCTGCAACGTCAAGACCGGTGTGCCGCAGCCTCTCGACCAGGATGAGCCGCATAAGGTGGCTCAGGCCGTCGCCAAGCTCGGGCTGGAGCATGTCGTCATCACCTCGGTCGATCGCGATGATCTCAAGGATGGCGGAGCAGAGCATTTCGCCCGCGTCATCCGCGCGATCCGCGAGGCTTCGCCGGCTACGACCATCGAAATCCTGACGCCGGACTTCCTGCGCAAGCCCGGCGCGCTGGAGGTCGTGGTGGCGGCCAAGCCCGATGTCTTCAACCACAATCTCGAGACGGTGCCCGGCAAGTACCTGACCGTGCGGCCCGGCGCGCGCTATTTCCATTCCCTGCGTCTGCTCCAGCGGGTGAAGGAGCTCGACCCGACGATCTTCACCAAATCCGGCATCATGGTCGGCCTGGGCGAGGAGCGGAACGAAATCCTCCAGCTGATGGACGATCTGCGCTCGGCCGATGTCGATTTCATCACCATCGGCCAGTATCTCGCGCCGTCGCGCAAGCACCATGCGGTGATCCGCTTCGTCACGCCCGAGGAGTTCAAGGGATTCGAGGCGATCGCCTATGTGAAGGGCTTCCTGATGGTGTCCTCGACGCCGCTGACGCGCTCTTCGCATCATGCCGGCGAGGATTTCGCCAAGTTGCGCGCCGCGCGTTCCGCGAAGCTCGGCTGAGGACGCCCAGACCCTCATGCCGATGTTCAACAACACCCGCCGGGTGAGGCACTCGCCCGAGCAGATGTTCGCGCTCGTCGCCGATGTCGAAAAATATCCGGAGTTCCTGCCGCTCTGTGAGGGGCTGACGGTGCGCAAGCGGACACCGCGCGAGGGCGGCGGCGAGGTTCTGCTCGCCGATATGAGCGTCGGCTATAAGGCGATCCGCGAAACCTTCACCAGCAGGGTGACGCTCGACCCGATCAATCTCAAGATCCTGGTCGAATATGTCGACGGGCCGTTCCGCTATCTTGAGAACCGCTGGACCTTCAAGTCGGGCGAGGGCAGCTGCGAGGTCGGCTTCTTCATCTCCTACGAATTCGCCAGCCGCATGCTCGGCCTGCTGATGGGCGCGATGTTCGACAAGGCCTTCCGCAAATTCGCCGAAGCCTTCGAGCGCCGGGCGGATGTCGTCTATGGGCGGGGCAAGCCAGCGCTACCCACAGCCCAGGCCTGACGATCGCGTCAGACCGCATCGCGCGCGGCTTCACGCAGCATCTCGAGCGCGGTGACGACCGTCAGACGGCGAATCTCGTCGCGTGACAGAGGCCCGAAACGCTGTTCGCGATGAACCGTCGCATGGCCTCCGGCGCAAGCGAAATGCACCAGCCCCACGGGCTTTTCCGCGCTGCCGCCGCCGGGGCCGGCCACGCCCGTGACGGCGACGGCGAGGTTGGCGGCAAGCCGCATCCAGCCGCCCTCGGCCATGGCGCGCGCGACCGGCTCGCTGACCGCGCCATGGGCTTCGATCAATGCGGCCGGCACGCCGGCGAGCGCGCTCTTGGCGGCGTTGGAATAGGTCACCAGCCCGCCATTGACGACATCGGAGGAGCCCGGAATCGCGGTCAGCGCGCCGGCGATGAGGCCGCCCGTGCAGGATTCGACGGTCGCGACGGTTAGCCCAGCCTTGCGGCAGGTGTCGAGCACCTCGGTTGCCAGTTTGGTGATCTCGGCGTCGAACATGGCTTTACTCCGGCTCCGGCAAGCGGATCGTCGCCGTCGCCAGGGCCGCCAGGCCCTCTCCGCGCCCGGTGAAGCCCATACGCTCGGAGGTGGTCGCCTTGATGGCAACCTGATCGATGCGGATCGCGGCGGCGGCGGCGATTGCGGCGCGGATCGCTTCGCGATGCGGGCCAACCTTGGGCGCCTCGCAGACGATGGTGAGATCGAGGAAGTCGATGCGCCCGCCGCGCTGCCTGACGCGCCCGGCTGCGAAGGCCAGGAACTGCGTGGAGGCGGCGCCCTTCCATTGCGGGTCGCTGGGCGGGAAATGCGTGCCGATATCGCCCTCGGCCAGCGCGCCGAGAAGCGCATCCGTCAAGGCATGCAGCGCGACATCGCCATCGGAATGCGCCAGCACGCCACGATCATGCGCTATGCGGACGCCACCGAGCCAGACATGGTCGCCATCGCCGAAGGCGTGGACGTCATAGCCGGTCGCAACGCGCACATGCAGAGGCGCACCCTGGGAGCGATCGAAGTCCTGCGGATGAGTAAGCTTCACGTTGGCCGGGTCTCCGGGAAAGGTTTTCACAGGATGCCCGGCCCATTCCATCAGAGCCGCATCGTCGGTGAAGCCCGACAGGCCGGCGGCGACAGCAGCTTCGTGAGCTGCGAGCAGCGCCTGGAACTGGAACCCCTGAGGCGTCTGCACGCTGACGAGCGTATCGCGGGGCGGTGTCTCGGCGACGCGACCATCGCTACCGAGGCGCTTGATCGTGTCCGTCACCGGCAAAGCGGGGATGGCCGCGATCTCGCTTTGGAGCGCGTCGACCGCGCGGCGCATGAGCGCGGCGGTGACGAAGGGGCGGGCGGCGTCATGGACCAGCACGATGCCGTCGAAGCCGCTGGCGGCAAGTGCTTGCAGGCCCAGGCGCACGGAATCCTGCCGTGTCGCGCCCCCCTGCACCGGCGGGAGCAGTTTCTCCATCGGCAGATCGGTGACGGCGTGGGCATAGCGTGCCTCATCGCCCGGCCCGATGACGACCATGACATGGTCGATCGCAGCGTCAGCCAAAAAAGGCGTCAGGGCCTGCGCAAGAACTGGCCGGCCCGCGACCAGGGCGCGATATTGCTTGGGCAGGTCTCCGCCGGCACGCAGCCCGCGCCCGGCGGCGACGATCAGGGCGGCGACGGCTGCGCGGCTGTTTGTTTCTGTGAGCACGAGCAATGGTCCAGCAGGGGCAATGGTCCAGCAGGGCAATCGTCCAGCAGGGGATTGGGTGATAGTGGCAAGGCGCTGAATCGCCAAGTCCGGAGGCCAGATGCTCTGAAAACCCATGCGGCAGGGGTGCGGCGATGATGCACCGCAATATGTTTCGAGACCTCTTGCGCTCTCGCAGCAATGTCCAATAAATATGCATAATGGAAGTTGCCTCAAATTCGAGCGCCGACGTAGCGACCCTGCCGGACGTCGCTCCTGTGTCGCGCGCTTTCCTGGCCCCGATGTCGGGTGTCACCGACATCGTGATGCGTCGGATCGCGGCGCGCCATGGTGCGGGCCTCGTCGTCTCCGAGATGGTTGCCTCCGACGAGTTCGTCAGGGGCAGCGAGGAGGCGCGCATCCGCGCCGAGGGGGCCGGTGTCTCTCCCCATGTCGTTCAGCTCGCCGGCTGCGATCCGCATTGGCTGGGCGAGGCGGCACGGCTGGCCGAGGCCAATGGCGCGGCCATCGTCGACATCAACATGGGCTGCCCCGCCAAGAAGGTCACGGGCGGCTGGGCCGGCTCGGCACTGATGCGCGATCTCGACCATGCGATCGCGCTCGTCGAGGCCGCGGTCAAGGCCGTGAGCGTGCCTGTCACCGTCAAGATGCGGCTGGGCTGGGATGATGCCTCGCGCAATGCACCGGAATTGGCGCGCCGTGCCGTCGCGTCGGGCGCATCGATGATCACGGTGCATGGCCGGACCCGGCAGCAATTCTACAAGGGCGTTGCCGATTGGGGCGCTATCCGGGCGGTGCGCGAGCAGGGCGATTTTCCGCTCGTCGCCAATGGCGACATCCATGACGAGGATGATGCGCGCAAGTGCCTTGCCCAATCGGGGGCTGATTTCGTGATGGTCGGCCGCGCCGCGCTCGGCAGGCCATGGCTGGTCGGCGAGATCGGCGCTGCGCTTGCCGGGCGGCCGTTCCCGCAGCTCGGCCTTGGCCAGAAATTCGCCATCGCGCGCGACCATTATGAGGGGCTGCTCAGCCTGATGGGCATCGCCCATGGCGTGCGCCATGCCCGCAAGCATCTGGCGGCCTATGCCGATGAGGCTGTGGCGAGCGGCGGCGTGCCCGATCCCGAACAGCGGCGCGCGCTCCTGACTTCTGACGATCCGCATCTGGTGCTCGGCGCATTGACGCGACTGTTTTCTCCGGAGCTCAGCCGCGCTGCGGCCTGACCGAAAGGTGTTGCGTATGGCAATGGCGTTTTTCGATGGTGGCGGACGGGGCAGGGACGATTTCCTGCTCGATCCGATCGAGATGCAGGCCCTCAATGTACTGCCGATGCCGGTCGTCGTGATCGGCGAGGGCCATGGCGTCCTCTACGCCAACACGGCCGCCGAGGACTTCTTCCAGTCCAGTGCCGTCGTGCTGAAGCGGCAGCGCATCGACGATCTGATCGCTTTCGGCTCGCCGGTGCTGGCGCTGGTGGAGGAGGTGCAACGGCGCGGAGCGAGCGTCAGCGAATATCGGCTCGACCTCGGCTCGCCCCGTCTCGGCGTCGATCGCGTGGTCGATGTCTTTGCCTCTCCTTTGTCCAGCCAGAGCGATGCCGTCGTGCTCATGCTGCAAGAACGGACAATTGCTGAAAAAATGGACAGACAGCTGACCCATAGAGGGGCAGCACGTTCGATCACCGCGCTGGGGGCCATGCTGGCCCATGAGATCAAGAACCCGCTATCGGGCATTCGCGGCGCGGCGCAGCTGCTTGAGGCCTCGGTACCCGACAGCGAACGCATGTTGACGCAGCTGATCTGCGACGAGACCGACCGGATCGTGAAGCTCGTGGAACGGGTCGAGCTCTTCGGCGACGAGCGCCCGAGCGAGCGCGATGCCGTCAATGTGCATGACGTGCTCGACCATGTGAAACGACTGGCGCAATCGGGCTTTGCGCGCCACATCCGCTTCAACGAGGTCTACGATCCGTCGTTGCCACCGGTGGCTGGCAATCGCGACCAGCTCGTTCAGGTCTTGCTGAACTTGATGAAGAACGCGGCAGAAGCCATTGGAATGCAATCGATCGATGGCGAGATCACGCTGACGACCGCTTACCGGCCGGGCATTCGCATGCAGCTCGCCGGCTCGCCGGGCCGGATCGCCCTGCCGCTCGAGATCGGCATCCGCGACAACGGGCCTGGCGTGCCCTCGGACCTGCTGCCGCATCTGTTCGATCCCTTCGTCACCACCAAGGCGCAAGGCAGTGGCCTTGGACTTGCACTTGTTGCCAAGGTGATCGGCGATCATGGCGGAATCGTCGAATGCGAATCCGTTCCTCGCCGTACGACGTTTCGAATTCTGCTGCCTCTGCACCAGCCCCGGGCGCGGCAGACAGTTTAAGGCCTACAGGACCACAGTGAATGCCGACCGGTAACATTCTCGTCGCGGACGACGACGCCGCGATCCGCACCGTCCTCAATCAAGCCCTTGCCCGGGCCGGATATGAGGTGCGGACCACCGGCCAGGCGGCGACGCTCTGGACCTGGGCCGCGCAGGGCCTCGGCGACCTCATCATCACCGATGTGGTGATGCCCGACGGTAACGCCTTCGACCTGCTGCCGCGCATCAAGCGGGTGCGCCCCGAACTGCCGATCATTGTGATGAGCGCGCAGAATACCTTCATGACGGCGATCAAGGCCTCCGAGCGCGGCGCCTATGAGTATCTGCCCAAGCCCTTCGACCTGAAGGAGCTCGTCGCCATCGTCGGACGTGCCCTGTCGCGGCCGCGCGGTGATGGTGGCAGGGCCAATGCGGCCGAGCCGGACGATATTCCCCTGATCGGCCGCTCGCCGGCGATGCAGGACGTCTATCGCGCGCTTGCCCGGCTGATGCCGATCGATCTCACCGTGATGATCAACGGCGAGTCCGGTACCGGCAAGGAGCTGGTCGCGCGTGCGCTGCACGATTACGGCAAGCGCAAGAACGGTCCATTCGTGGCGATCAACATGGCCGCGATCCCGAAGGACCTGATCGAATCCGAGCTGTTTGGCCATGAGAAGGGCGCCTTCACCGGCGCGCTGACGCGCTCATCGGGCCGCTTCGAGCAGGCCGAGGGCGGCACGCTCTTCCTCGACGAGATCGGCGACATGCCGATGGAGGCTCAGACGCGCCTGCTGCGCGTGCTGCAGCAGGGCGAATACACCACCGTCGGCGGCCGGACACCGATCAAGACCAATGTCCGCATCGTAGCCGCGACCAACAAGGATCTGCGTATCTCCATCGCGCAGGGGCTGTTCCGCGAGGATCTGTTCTTCCGGCTCAACGTCGTGCCGATCCGCCTGCCGCCCTTGCGCGAGCGGGTCGAGGATATTCCGGATCTGACGCGCCATTTCTTCTCGCTGGTCGAGAAGGAGGGGTTGCCGCACAAGCAGATCGATTCGGAAGCGATGGACGTGATGCGGCGCTATCGCTGGCCCGGCAACGTCCGCGAACTCGAAAATCTCGTCCGCAGGCTTGCCGCGCTCTATCCGCAGGAAACCATCACAGCGCCGATCGTCGATGCGGAGCTCCAGCCGGCTTCGCCGACGACGAGCTTCTCGGGCGGAACCGCGCCCGAGCGGGCCGAGACACTGTCGGGCTCGGTCGAGCGCCATCTCAACCAGTATTTCGGCGGCTTCGGCGACAATATCCCGCCGCCTGGCCTGTATCACCGCATTCTGCGCGAGGTCGAGCCGCCTTTGATCGCTGCAGCTTTGGCCGCGACGCGGGGCAATCAGATTCGTGCCGCCGAATTGCTCGGCCTGAATCGCAACACCCTGCGCAAGAAGATCCGCGAGCTGGACATGCAGGTCGTGCGCTCGCCGCGCTAGAGCAGGATGCGAAAGAGTGGGAACCGGTTTTTCGCATCGATCCTGCTCTAACTCTTTGATGAGAGGCGGATTCAGATTTCAGGCGGGATCTGCTTGGTGATCGCGACTGAAATCATCCGGCTCTGAGGCTTCTGCGAGGGCGGCCGCGCCGCCTTTCATATGTCGCATTTTGACAACACCGTTGCGGCGGCGCATCTATGCCGCCCGCAAGCTCGGATGTCCGTCCGCGCTTGCTGCACCGGAGTTGTCGAAGAACGTGTCAGCCTCGATCAGCGATGTCAGAATCATGCCGCGTGGGGAGGATCCGCCGCGCCGTGTCTCGGGCTGGCTCGGCGCGATCGTCGTCGTTTTCGCGCTTGTCTCGGCGCTCGTCACCTTCCTGGTGCTGTCAGGCGTCACGCCGATCGCCCCGGTCCATGAGGTGGTCGTCGGCGTCTTCATCCTCAATGCCCTGCTGATTCTGCTTCTGCTCGTCATCGTCGCTTTCGAGACGGCGGTACTGATCCGAGCGCGGCGAGCTGGAGCCGCAGCGGCCGGCCTGCACGTCAGAATCGTCGGTCTTTTCAGCATCATCGCGACGTTGCCTGCTATTCTGGTGGCGGTGATCGCGACCGTGACCATCGAGCGCGGGCTGGAGCCCTGGTTCTCCGACCGGATGCGCGACGCGATCTTCAAATCCGTCGAGGTCGCCGATGCCTACGCGGCGGGACAGTGCAAGTCGCTGGGGCGTGAGATCCGGATCTTCGCCGACGACCTGGCGCGCGCGAAGCCTGCCTTCGATGTCGATCGCAAATGGTTCGAGAACTTCCTGACGGCGCGCGCGACAGCTCTCGGCGTGCCGGTCGCGGCGATCATGAGCCCGCCCGACAAGGTACTGGTGCGGGCGAATATCGACGTTCTGCGCGATGCGCCCAAGCCGGATCGGGCCGCGTTCGACGATGCGCAATCGGCCCCGGAGCCGATCTGTGTCGTGCCTGAGACCAGCCGGATCTTTGGCGCGCTCGTCAAACTGCCGACCTATGACAACGGCTTTCTCTACATCGCCCGTGAGGTCGATCCGCTCGCGGTCGAATTTCCCGCCGTCGCGCGCGGAGCGGCGGTCGAATATCTCGCCATCGACGCCCGGCGAAAGGGCGTGCAGATCGCTTTCGCCTCGATGTACGGGCTGATCGCGGTGATCCTGCTGCTCTCGGCGATTTGGCTCGGTCTCAGCTTCGCCAATGGCCTCGTCGCGCCGATCCGTCGGATGATCCATGCGACCGACCAGGTTTCCAGCGGCAATTTCTATGTCCAGGTGCCGATTCGACGATCGGAGGGGGATCTTGCCCATCTCGGCGAGACCTTCAACAAGATGACCGCGGAGTTGCGCCGTCAGCGCGATGGCTTGGTAACCGCAAGCGAGGTGATCGACCGACGACGACGCTTCACCGAGACGGTTCTGTCGGGCGTCTCTTCAGGCGTCGTTGGTCTCGATGGTGACGGCCACATCACCATCATCAACCGCTCCGCCGAGGGGCTGCTCGGCACGGGTGGGCGGGTCTTCGGCGAGCCGATCGCGCAGGTCGCCCCCGAGATCGCCGCCTTCGTCGGCGACGCGCTGCACGGCCGCCAGCGGCAGAGCGCCGGCCAGGTCGCAATCACCCGAGCCGGGCGCGACCGCATGGTCAATGTTCGCGCGGTCCGCGAAGGCGAGGGGGCGGGCGCCGGGCTCGTGGTAACGCTCGACGACATCACCGATCTGGTCTCGGCGCAGCGCACGGCCGCCTGGGCCGATGTCGCGCGCCGTATCGCCCATGAGATCAAGAACCCGCTGACGCCGATCCAGCTCTCGGCCGAGCGCATTCGCCGCAAGTTCGGGCGCGTCATCGTCGAGGACAAGGAGATCTTCGATCAGTGCACCGCCACCATTGTCCGCCAGGTCGAGGACATCCGGCGGATGGTCGATGAATTCTCCTCTTTCGCCCGCATGCCCAAGCCGTCGCTCTCTCGCGACGACATCGTCGAAACGGTGCGCCAGATCGTCTTCCTGATGCGGGTCGGCAACCCCGAGCTGACGATCTCGGAGAACTTACCGGCGACGCCGGTGTTAGCCCAGTTCGACCGCCGATTGATCTCGCAGGCACTAACCAATGTGATCAAGAACGCTACGGAGGCGATCGAGGCCGTACCGATGGAGACGCGTGGCCCAGGCCAGATCGAGGTCGCGTTCGCGCGCTATGAAGATGGCCGGATCGTCATCGACGTGATCGACAACGGCAAGGGCCTGCCCGCCGATCAGCGCCAGAAGCTGCTGGAGCCCTATATGACGACGCGCGAGGGCGGCACCGGGTTGGGGCTGGCGATCGTGGGCAAGATTCTGGAGGACCATGGTGGCGGGATCGAGCTTCTCGACCGCCCCGACGCGGCGGAGGGGCAGCGCGGAGCGCGGGTCCGGCTCTGGTTCCCCGAAACCGGCCCCGCTGAGGATCCGGATAACGAGACTGCGAATGGCCGCGATACGAACGCGCCCGATGCCCGAGACAAGCGAAATGGAATTGCCGTATGAGCGCCGATATTCTGGTTGTTGATGATGAAGTCGATATTCGCGAGCTGGTGGCCGGCCTGCTGGAGGATGAAGGCTATCGCACGCGCAAGGCAGGCTCCGCCGACGAGGCGCTCGCGGCGATCGCTGCGCGCCGACCCAACCTCGTCTTCCTCGACATTTGGCTGCAGGGCAGCCGGCTCGACGGCTTGCAGGTGCTCGAGCTGATCAAGGAGAGCCATCCCGATCTCGCGGTGGTGATGATCTCGGGCCATGGCAACATCGAGACCGCGGTCTCCGCGATCAAGAGCGGCGCCTACGATTTCATCGAGAAGCCGTTCAAGGCCGACCGTCTCGTGCTGGTGGCCGAGCGGGCGCTGGAGGCTTCGCGCCTCAGGCGCGAGGTTCGCGAGCTGAAGAAGGGCTCGGTGCAGGCAAGCCGGATCGTCGGCCATTCGACCGTGGTCAATCAGTTGCGCCAGACGATCGAACGCGTCGCCCCCACCAATGCCCGCGTGCTGATCAGCGGCGAGCCGGGCTGCGGCAAGGAATTGACGGCGCGCACGCTGCACGAAGCGTCGAGCCGCTCTTCGGCGCCGTTCATCGTCATCAATGCGGCGACGATCACGCCCGACACGATGGAGGAGGAACTCTTCGGCGTCGAGGGCGGCGAGGGCCGCACGCGCCGCGTCGGCGCGCTCGAGGAGGCGCATGGCGGCTCGCTCTACATAGACGAGATCGGCGATATGCCGCGCGAGACGCAAAACCGCATCCTGCGCGTGCTGGTCGACCAGAATTTCCAGCGCGTCGGCGGCGCAGCGCGCGTGCATGTCGATGTGCGGATCATTTCCTCGACCAGCCTCGATCTGGCTCAGCTGATCAGCGAGGGGCAGTTCCGCGAGGATCTCTATCACCGCCTCAGCGTCGTGCCGATCAAAGTGCCGGCGCTGTCGGAGCGGCGCGAGGACGTACCGGAATTGATCGAGTTCTTCATGGACCAGATCTCGGTCGCGACGGGCCTGCCGAAGCGGCGCATCGGCTCGGACGCGATGGCGGTGCTGCAGTCGCATGAATGGCCGGGCAATGTCCGGGAGCTGCGCAACAATGTCGAGCGATTGATGATCCTGACCAAGGGCGACCCCACGGCGGATGTCACGGTCGAGATGCTGCCGGCCGAGGTCGGCGCCATGGTGCCGACGACGCCGTCTGGCTCGGGCGGCGAACGCTTGATGAGCCTGCCGCTGCGCGATGCGCGCGAGATCTTCGAGCGCGAATATCTGATCGCCCAGATCGCCCGCTTTTCCGGCAATATCTCGCGAACCGCCGAGTTCATCGGGATGGAGCGCTCGGCCTTGCATCGCAAGCTGAAGTCGCTCGGGGTCGGTTGAGCGGCGGCTAAGCGCTAATTGCATGTCCGTCTGCACGATACGCAGGCGTCATGCGCAAATAGGATGCGGCATCGCCCTTGCTTTGTCATAGAACACGACGATCTAATGCAGGATCGGTGTTTCGAAGCGGCGCGCTCAGCGTGTGATTGCGAACGAAACGAAATGGATCGCGGGTGCAACCCGATGAGCGATCCCAACAATAGGGGCTACCCATGGCCGCAGAGCGGGCACAAAACCTTCAGGACACTTTTCTCAATCACGTTCGCAAGCAGAAGATTCCTCTGACGATCTTCCTCGTCAACGGCGTGAAGCTGCAGGGCGTCGTCACCTGGTTCGACAATTTCTGCGTGCTGCTGCGCCGCGACGGGCATTCGCAACTCGTCTACAAGCATGCGATCTCGACGATCATGCCGGGCCACCCCGTGCAGCTGTTCGAGCCCGAGGAAGTGGACAAGGCCTGAGCCTCATGGCCGGTCGCGACGGGGCAGACGAGACCGAGAAGACCGTCAAACCGCTCGACGAGATCGAACGCGACATTGCGGTCAATACGCGCGCCTATGTCGTCGGGCCTTATTCGCAGCGTCGCGGCGGCGCGGGCAGCGCGGACACGAATCAGCGCTCCTTCGCGGCACGGCTCGATGAGGCCGTCGGCCTCGCCGGCGCCATCGATCTGACCGTCATCGAGCCGATCCAGGTTCTGCTCACGGCGTTTCGCCCGGCGACCTATCTCGGCAAGGGCAAGGTCGAGGAGCTGGCCGAGCGCATCAAGATCGAGGAAATTGGCCTGGTCGTGATGGATTGCGCGTTGTCGCCGGTGCAGCAGCGCAATCTCGAGAAAGCGTTCGGTTGCAAGGTGATCGACCGCACCGGCCTGATCCTCGAGATCTTCGGTCGGCGGGCGCGCACACGCGAAGGCACGCTGCAGGTCGAGCTTGCACATCTCAACTACCAGAAGAGCCGGCTGGTGCGGTCCTGGACCCATCTCGAGCGCCAGCGCGGCGGCTTCGGCTTCCTCGGGGGCCCCGGCGAGACACAGATCGAAGCGGACCGCCGCATCATCCAGGAGCGCATGACCAAGATCGAGCGTGATCTTGAGAGCGTGAAGCGGACCCGTTCGCTCCACCGCGCCAGCCGTAAACGCGTGCCATACCCGGTGGTTGCACTGGTTGGTTATACCAATGCCGGAAAATCGACGCTGTTCAACCGCCTGACCTCGGCCGAGGTGCTGGCGCAGGACATGCTGTTTGCCACGCTCGATCCAACCGCACGCGCGATCAAGCTGCCGCATGGCGCGCGGATTATGCTCTCGGACACGGTCGGCTTCATCTCGGACCTGCCGACGCAGCTCGTCGCGGCGTTCCGCGCGACACTGGAAGATGCAATCGAGGCCGATGTGCTGCTGCATGTCCGCGACGTGGCGCATGAGGACACACAAGCCCAGGCCGCTGACGTGCAAGGCATCCTGCGCGACCTCGGCATCGATCCCGATGACGGCCAACGCGTGATCGAGGTCTGGAACAAATCGGACCTGCTCGATGGGGCGGAACGAGAGCGCCAGCTTGGTCTCGTCGCGCTGAAGCCCGAGGCCTCGCGGCCGGTGCTGGTTTCGGCCTTGACCGGCGACGGCATCGCCCGGCTGACGGATGCGATCGAGACGCGCATCGCCAGGAGCCGTCCGGTCTACCGGCTGGTGCTGGCGCCCGGCGACGGTAAATCGCTTGCATGGCTGCACGCCAATGGTGAAATCCTGGAGCGGGCCGATGCCGAGGATGGGGCGCTGAGCCTCACTGTAAGGCTGCCGCCGGAGCGGGAAGGAGCCTTTGGCGCGCGGTTCCCGGAGGCGGAGCGGCAAAGCTAGGTGTCCAAGTGCAGCAGGTAATGTGATCTCGGTCGAGGAGCACATCGCATGGTTGGCGCGGATGAAACGGTTGTCGTGATTGGCGGCTCTTCCGGGATTGGCCTGGCCGTCGCGCGGCTGGCGGCCTCGCAAGGCGCGCGCGTGGTCATCATTGGACGTGACAAGACGAAGCTGGAGGCTGCCGTCTCCACGATCGGACCGTCAGCGCGCGGCGAAATCGTCGACGCCCGGGATCGCACGGCTTTGGCAGCGTTCTTTCAGGGACTTGGGCCGTTCAACCACCTGGTTTTGGCGGCTTCCGGGGGCGCGGGGCCGGAGCGTTTCGCGAACTCGACGGCGACGGGCTGCGCGCCGGCTTCGAAGCCAAGTTCTGGGCGCAGTGGAACGCAGCCCAGGCGGCGCTTCCGACGCTTCAACCCGCCGGCTCCATGGTCTTCATCACCGCGGCTTCGTCGCGGCTGGCAAATCCCGGAACCTCGGGGCTGGCAGCCGTCAATGGCGCGCTCGAGCGCATGGTCGTGACTCTGGCTCGGGAGTTGGCGCCAATCCGCATCAATGCGGTATCGCCAGGCGTGATCGATACGGGCTGGTGGGACGACAAGCCGGCCGGCCTGTTTGAAGCTTCCTATGGCAAGGCGCCGCTCGCCCGCCCCGGCCAGCCCGAGGAGGTCGCCGATGCGGTGCTCTTCCTGATGGGAAACGCCTTCGTTACCGGAGTGATTCTCGATGTCGATGGCGGCCTGCATCTGACATAGCGGCCTGAGTCTGACATAGAGAGTGGCTAAGACCGGCCTCGCGGTTCAGCCTGTGCCGGGTGGCGATGCCTTCTCCCCGCGCTTGACCTGTTGCCAGAGTGCTTCCAGCTCTTCGAGAGTGGCGTCCTTTGCATGGCGCCCCTGAGCCTCCAGCGCCGCCTCGATGCCCTTGAAGCGGCGCTCGAACTTGGCGTTGGCGGCGTGGAGGCAGCCTTCCGGATCGGCATCGACATGGCGGGCGAGATTGGCGACGACGAAGAGCAGATCGCCGATTTCCTCCCGGATCGCTGCCTTGTCGCCCAGTGCGAGCGCCTCCTCGATCTCGGCGGTCTCCTCCCGGACCTTGTCGAGCACGAGCCTGGCGTCGTTCCAATCGAAGCCGACGGTCGAGGCCTTGGCCTGGAGCTTCCAGGCTCGGCTGAGAGCGGGCAGGCTCTGGGTGACGCCGGCCAGCACACCCTTCTCCTCGACCTGCTCGGGCAGGCCGGCCGCTTGCCGCGCTGCTGCCTTCTCGGCCTTTTCCTGCGCCTTGATGCTGTGCCAGAGCGCCTTGACCTCAGCGGGAGACAGATCGCGCGCATCGCCGAAGACATGCGGGTGGCGGCGGATCATCTTGCTGGTGACGGCCTCGACCACATCGGGAAAAGCGAAAACGCCTTCCTCCTCCGCCATCTGCGCGTGGTAGACCACCTGCAGCAAGAGATCGCCGAGCTCGTCCTTGAGATCGAGCCTGTCGCCGCGCGCGATCGCATCGGCAACCTCATAGGCCTCCTCGACCGTATAGGGCGCGATCGAGGCAAAATCCTGCTCCAGATCCCAGGGGCAGCCTGTGCCGGGCGTGCGGAGCGCCGCCATGATCTCGATCAGGCGGGCGATGTCGCGAGAAGGCTTCAACGCTGCAAATCTCCGTGAAGTGAGATAGCCTCGTCCCATGATTCAAGTGACCCCGTCCATCGCCATCGACGAGAGCGAGCTCGAGGAAAGCTTCGTGCGCGCCTCTGGCCCAGGCGGCCAGCACGTCAACAAGGTGTCGAGCGCGGTCCAGCTCAAATTCGACATCCGGCGCTCGCCCTCGCTGCCCAACGACGTCGCGGTGCGCCTGATGAAGCTCGCCGGCAGCCGGCTGACGCAGGATGGCGTCATCGTCATCGTGGCGCAGGCGCAGCGCAGCCAGAAGCGCAATCGCGAGGAGGCACGCGAACGCTTGCTCGAGCTGATCCGGGCGGCGGCGGTCCGCCCGCAGACGCGGCGGCCGACGAAGCCGACCAAGGCCTCGAAGGAGAGACGGCTGGTCTCCAAGGACAAGCGCGCCTCGATCAAGGCCGGTCGCTCCAAGCCGGGGGCGGATTAGTGGCGGGTGACACTTCGGGCGTGCCGCGCGACAAGCGGCAGGAGCGCAAGCCGCCACGCCGCATCACGCCCGACTATCTGCAACGCGCCGCCATGCACTATCTCGAACGCTATGCGGCGCCCGCCGCGCAGCTTCGCCGCGTGCTGGAGCGCAAGGTCGTACTGAGCTGCCGCCACCATGGCGACGAGCCCGGCGGGTTCTCGGATCTGCTCGACGACGTGGTGGCGCGCTGCGTCGCCTCGGGGCTGGTCGATGACCGTCGTTTCGCCGAGGCACGCGCGGCGAGCTTGCGCCGGCGCGGCCAGTCCGCGCGGGCCGTGGCGGCGAAGCTCGCGGCTAAGGGCGTGACGCGCGACCTCGCAACCGAGGCTAGCGCGACTGAACCGGAGGACGAATTGGCGGCGGCGCGCATCGCCGCGAAACGCAAGCGGATCGGGCGCTGGGGAAAGGGCGACCGCGTTGCCAGCCGTCAGAAGGATCTGGCGGCGCTGGCGCGCGCTGGCTTCAGCATGGCGATCGCCCGCGCCGTGATCGACGAAGCGGGCGATGAGGATGGGCCGTGAGGCATTGTGCCAGGACAGAGCTCTTGGAGCGAGGGCAGGGCTCTAGGTGCCCCGCCGATCGCGGCCTCATTCGAGCCGGATATTCGCTTCGTTGACGACCTTACCCCAGCGGACGACCTCGGCAGAGACGAATTTGGCGAAATCCGGCCCATAGAGCGCTGGTACGGCCGATCCGTTCTTCTTCCAGGCTTCCACGATCATCGGGGCCTTCAGGGCCTTCTGGAGCTCCTCGCTCACCCGGGCGACGATCGGCGCTGGCGTGCCTTTGGTCGCCCAGATCGCGTACCAGGTCGCAACGTCGTAGCCGTCGAGCCCGGCTTCCTTTGCGGTCGGGACTGTGGCGATCACCTCGGAGCGGGTCGGCGCGGCAACAGCCAGCGCACGCAGCGCGCCGCCGGAGATCTGCGGCGCCGAGGAGCCGAGCCCGTCGAACATCACATCGACCTGGCCGGCGACGAGGTCCTGCATCGCCGGGCCGGCGCCGCGATAGGGCACATGGGTGAGCGGCGCCTTTGCCAGCAGCTTGAACAATTCGCCGGCGAGATGATGCGTCGTGCCATTGCCGGCCGAGGCATAGTTCAGCTTGTCGGGATTGGCCTTGGCGAAGGCGATCAGCTCGGCGAGGGTTTTGGCCTCGACCTTCTTGGGATTGACGACGATGACCTGTGGCGGCTGAGCGATCACGCCGACGGGGATGAAATCCTTCTCGATGTCATAGTCGAGCTTCGGATAGAGCGCCGGCGCGATGGTGTGATGGGCGGCACCGACGAAGAAGGTGTAGCCGTCGGGCGCGGCCTTCGAGGCGGCTGAGGCGCCGACTGTGCCGCCTGCGCCGCCGCGATTGTCGATGATGATGCGCTGGCCGAGCTGCTGCTCCAGCTGCGCCGCGATCGGCCGGGCGAAGGCATCCGTGCCGCCGCCGGCAGGGAAAGGCACGATGAAGGTGATCGACTTCGTTGGCCAGGTCTGGGCGAGGGTTGGAGCCGTCGCTGTCGTTGCGAGCCCGGCCGCAGTGAGCAGCAGCAGGATTCGGCGCGAGATGAACATGATGAGAGACCTCCCATGGATTGTGAAATCGGGCTCTTTTCGGCCATTTCTGAAGGAAAGTGACGCAATCGCATCCGCTATCTTGCAGATTAGGGCATTAGACTGTCGCTTTAGCAAGTACATGGCCTGGGCGTGCAGGCATCGGGTTATTGACTTCCTTCGCCAAGAGCAGGATGCGAAAAAGTGGGAACCGGTTTTTCGCATCCTGCTCTCGCTTTTGGATGAGAGACGGCCCCCGATCAGGAACGACATGAGCCGCCTCGACAGTTTCATCCGCCGTCTCGAGGCCCAGCGCCGGGTTCTGGACTGGGCTGCCGCCGCCATCACGGGGCGGGACGGGCTCGTGCTTGAGCTCGGCCTCGGCAATGGCCGGACTTACGACCATTTGCGCGAGATCCTGCCGGAACGTGTGATCTACGCCTTCGATCGTGAGGCCAGGGCCAATCCGCGTTCGCTGCCGCCGCCCGAGGCGCTGGTGCTGGGCGACATGGCGCAGACGCTGCCGGCCTTCGCCGCTGCCCATGGTCGCCGCGCCGTCCTGCTCCATGTCGATGCCACAACCGGAGTCCCCGAGCGCGACGCCGTCGCATTGGCCTGGCTGCCGGGGCATGTCGCGGCGCTCGCTGCGGACGAGGCGCTCGTCATCAGCGGGTCGGAGTTGGTCGACGAGGCGCTGCTGGCGACGCCTTTGCCCGAGGGCGTGCCGCTCGGGCGCTACTTCGCCTATCGGCGCAGGTCGAAGGCCTGAGCACAGCCAGCTTATCGCCGCAGGAACATTGCAGAAAATCAGCTGATCGCTTTCATTTGCCGGCTACAGATCATTCAGCGAGTGCTTCCTTGCGCGTCTTCAGGATCGCCGGCGACAGGAGAGCGAGCAGCAGGACAGCGACGACAGCGAGCAATACGGCGCTGATCGGCCGGGACAGGAACACGGAGAAATCCCCCTCCGACAACAGCATGGCGCGGCGGAAATTCTCCTCGAGCTGCGGGCCCAGCACCAGGCCCAGCAGCAGCGGCGCGGGCTCGACCCCGACCTTGATGAAGAAGTATCCGATGCCGGCGCAAGCCAGCATCAGCCAGACATTGAACAGGCTGTTGGCGATGCCATAGGTGCCGATGCAGCAGAACAGCACGATCGCCGGGAAGAGCAGGCGATAGGGGATCTTCAGCATCGCGACCCAGAGGCCGACCAGCGGCAGGTTGATCACCAGCAGCATCAGATTGCCGACCCACATCGAAGCGATGACGCCCCAGACCAGTTTGGGCTGTTCGGTCATGATCTGCGGGCCGGGCTGGATGCCTTGCATCATCAGGGCGCCGATCATCAGCGCCATCAGGGCATTGGCGGGGATACCGAGCGTCAGCAATGGGATGAAGCTCGTCTGCGCGCCGGCGTTGTTAGCGGCCTCGGGCCCAGCGACGCCCTCGATCGCGCCCTTGCCGAAGCGAGAGGGATCCTTGGCGAGCTTCTTTTCCAGCGCATAGGAGGAGAAGGGGGGCAGCGCCGCGCCGCCGCCCGGCAATACACCCAGCACCGAGCCTAGCAGCGTGCCGCGCACCATCGCCGGAAAGGCGGCCCTCAGATCGGCCCGGCTCGGGATCAGATCGCGGATCGACTGGCTGACGACGCGCCGCTCCGCCGGCCGTTCCAGATTGGCGATGATCTCGCCGAGGCCGAACAGCCCCATGGCGACCGGCACGAAATCAATTCCATCAGACAATTCGGCGACGCCGAAGGTCATGCGCGCGGCGCCCGACGAGACATCGATGCCAATGAGACCGAGCAGGAGGCCGAGCAGCACCATCGCCAGCGACTTCGCGACCGAGCCATGCGCCAGCACGACGGCGGCGATCAGCCCGAGCACGAGCAAGCTGAAATACTCGACCGCGGTGAATTTCAGCGCCAGCACCGAGAGCGGAACGCTCAGCACCGCGATGATGACGGTCGCCACCGTGCCGGCGAAGAAGGAGGCGATCGCCGCAATGGCGAGCGCCGTTCCGGCCTTGCCCTGCTTGGCCATCTCGTGGCCATCGATGCAGGTCACCACGGAGGAGGTTTCGCCCGGCACATTGACCAGGATGGCGGTGGTCGAGCCGCCATATTGCGCGCCGTAATAGATGCCAGCCAGCATGATCATGGAGCCGGCCGGGGTCAGCCCGAAGGTGAAGGGCAGGAGCAACGCGATCGTCGGGATCGGCCCGATGCCGGGCAGCACGCCGATCGCCGTTCCGATCACCACCCCAATCAGGCACAGGCCGAGATTGTTGAGCTCAAGCGCCGTCGAGAGTCCCATCAGCAGATTGTCGAAGAGTTCCATCGGTCGGTGAGCCTTCAGCGCGGCCAGAGCGGAACCGGCAACGCCAGAACCTTGATGAAGAGGATGGCCGCCGCGCAGGAGAGCAGCAGCGCGAAGGGGACCGTCTCGCGAAGGCGGCCTTCGCGCGTGGCAAAACCGGCGAGGATCACGGTGACGACCGAGGCGATGGCGAGCCCCAGCCGCTCCGCCGTCAGCGCGAAGATGCCGACGGCACCGAGCACGGCGAGCAGCGGGCGGATCTGCACGGGAACGATCGCCGGGCCCGCCCGCCTCGCTCCGCGGGCGCAGAAGAACAGGCCGAAGCCGAGCAGCCCGAATGAGACGACGCGCGGCATGTAGCCCGGCCCCATATCCGCGGCATTGCCGACGACGAGGTGGCGGGTCGCGATCAGCGCAGCCGCCGCCACCGCGACAAGGAACAGGCCGAAGAGCAGATCCTGCCAGTCGATCCGGGAACGGGTCATCGGCCAGGCTCCGGCTCAGCTACCTTTGATGCCGGCTTCACGGATGATGCCGCCCCAGCGGGTGGTCGCATCCTTCAGCCAGGCGGAGAAATCGGCAGGCGAGCCGGCCCGGACGACGCCGCCCTGTTCGGCGATCCTGGCCTTGATGTCGGGCGTCTCGAGGATCTTGCCGATCTCCGCGTTGAGGCGCGTGACCATGGCGGGTGGGGTGCCGGCCGTGGTCAGGATGCCTTGCCAGGTGCCGGCATCGCCGCCGGGCAGCCCGGCTTCCTTGAAGGTCGGCAGCCCCGCGACACGCTCCTCGCCGGTAACGGCAAGGCCGACGAGCTGCTTGTTGGCGACGAAGGGCAGTGTCGCGGTCGAGCCGTTGATGATGACGCCGCTCTCGCCGGAGACCACGGCGCGCGAGGCCGCAGCCCCGCCCTTATAGGGCACGTTCTTCCACTGGATGCCGAGTTCCTTCGCCATCGAGACGGCGGTGATGTGGTTGGCCGCGCCCACACCTGAATTGGCGACGGCGAGCTTGTTTGGATTGGCCTTGGCGTAGGCGATCAGCTCCTGCGCCGTCTTCGCCGGAATGGAGTCATGCACCGCCAGGACATAGGGGCCGAACATCACCATCGAGACCGGCGCCAGATCCTTGTTGGGATCATAGGTCAGGTCCGAGAACAGGCTCGGCGCCGTCGCGAGCGAACCGACATCCATCAGCAGCAAGGTGTGACCGTCGGGCGGTGCCTTGGCGACTGCATCGGCGCCGAGATTGCCGGCGGCGCCGGGTTTATTCTCGATCACCACGGTCTGGCCGATCGCGGCCGAGAGTTTGGGGCCGATCAGCCGCGCCAGGATGTCCGAGGTCCCACCTGGTGCGAACGGCACGATGAGGCGGACGGGGCGCTCGAATTTCTGGGCCGCGGCCGGGTTGCTCGCGAATGCAACGCTGGCGAGTGCCGCGAGGGCAAGGCCTTTTGCGGCGATCGCTGGCAAGCGGAATGGTGATCTGGATAGGGACATGATTTCCTCCGGTGGGATGCAGACCGGCCCGGACCAGCCGGGCAGCGAGCGTGCAGGCAGTCTTGAGAGCTGCCTTGTCAGCCCGGAGGATAGGTCAGGCACGATGCGCCAATGAGTTAGATTGGCAATGGAACGATATCTTTTTTGGATCGCACGATAGCGCCAACGGGCTTGCGAGCCCGTCGACCTCGCCTACTCTCGAAGGCAGACGGCAAAAGCCGCGAGGCCTGTCCTGGGAGGAACAATGAAACGACTGATCACGCGCCGAGCGGCGCTCAGCCTGGTTGGCGGCGCATTCGCCATGCCCCTCATCGCACGTCGCAGCTGGGCGCAGGCCTATCCCACGAAACCCGTGACGGTGATCATCCCCTTCGGCGCCGGCGGCACCACCGATCTGATCGGGCGCATCATCTGCGAGAAGCTCTCGCAGCGCATGGGCAAGTCCTTCGTCATCGAGAACCGGGCCGGGGCCGGCGGCAACACCGGCGTCGCGGCTCTCGCCCATGCCGCGCCCGATGGCTACACGATCGGCATGACGACGGTCGCCACGCACGGCATCAATCCGACCCTGTTCAAGGACAAGCTGCCTTTCAGGGCGCTGGAGGATTTCGAATTCCTCTCGCTGGCTTCCTCGCAGCCTAATTTCATGTGCTGCCACCCTTCGGTGCCTGCGCAGAACGTCGCGGAGTTCATCGCTTATCTGAAGGCCAATCCCGGCAAGGAGACATTCGCATCCTCGGGGCTGGGCACCTCCATCCATCTCTGCGGCGAGCTGTTCATGCAGCTCGCGGGCGTGAAGATGCAGCATGTCAGCTATCGATCCTCCGGCGCATTGATGCAGGATGTCATCGCCGGCAACGTCAAGATCACCTTCGACAATTTCACCTCGCCGTATCCGCACTACAAGGCCGGCGCCGTGCGCGGGCTCGCCGTTACCACGATGCAGCGGGCCAAGATCGCGCCCGAGATTCCAGCCCTCTCCGAGACGCTGCCGGGTTTCGACATCGCCTCCTGGAACAGCTTCCTTGCTCCGAAAGGAACGCCCAAGGAGATCTGCGACAGGCTCGTCGCCGAGCTGCAGGCCGCCCTGAAAGACCCGTCCGTGGTCTCGCGCTTCGAGGAGCTCGGCGCGGCGGCGACGCCTTCCAGCGCAGATGAGGCCAGGGCGAAATCGACCACCGAGATCGCCAAGTTCAGGGACATCATTGAAAAGGCCGGGATTAGCATCCAGAACTGATGCCGAGCCTCGCCCGCGATACGGCACGGGCAATCCTGGGAGAGGCGGAGCATGTTCGAGCTGAGCCAGCTGCGCTGCTTCGTCGCCGTCGCGGAGGAATTGCATTTCGGCCGCGCTGCCGTGCGGCTGAACATGACGCAGCCGCCGCTCAGCCGCCAGATCCAGATTCTCGAGCGGGTGCTCGACGTGATCCTGTTGGAACGCAGCAACCGCACGGTGAAACTGACGCCGGCGGGCCAGAGCTTCCTGGCCGAGGCGCGTCGCCTGCTCAAGCTCGCCGAGAGCGCGGCGCTGCTCGCAAAGCGCGTCGCCAATGGCAAGGCCGGCTCGATCAATATCGGCTTCACCGCGACCTCGGCCTATTCCTATGTGCCCGAACTCGTGGCAGCCTGCCGGCGCGAATTGCCCGATGTCGAGGTCTCGCTCAAGGAGATGGTCAGCGGCGACCAGCTCAAGCGGCTTGATTCCGGCGAGATCGACATCGGCCTGCTGCGCCCGCCGATTCCGCGCAACGGCCTGCGCTCCTTTCGGGTCACGGCCGAGCCGCTGATCGCGGCCGTACCGTCGGGGCATGCGCTGGCGCGGGCCGAGACGGTTATCCTCGATGAGCTCGTGCGCGAGCCCTTCATCATGTACGCGCCCTATGAGGCGCGCTATTTCCACGATCTCCTGGTTGAGCTGTTCTCGCGCACCGGGCTGGTGCCGAATTATGTCCAGCACCTCGCTCAGATCCACTCGATCCTGGCCATGGTCCATTCCGGCGTCGGCGTCGCGCTCGTGCCGGAGACGGCGACGAACCTGCATTTCAGCGGCGTTGCGCTGCGCCGGATCGAATTGCCACGACAGCGGCCGGCCGAGCTCTTCTTCGTCAGCCGCGACGACAACGACAACCCGCTGCTACCGATCATCGCCTCCTTGGCGAAGGGGCTCGCGCAAGATCTGCCCAGGACCGGCTGAACGATCAAGAGCCGGCTGAACGATCCAATCAATGGATCGACCGATACAGTGATTGGTCTCCATCGGCATCGTTCTTGATCTACTCCTGCGTCTGAGTTCAGCGAAGGACGCAACCATGAGCAAGATGACCCCGCAGGAGATGGCAAGGCATATCGGCAACGGCCTGCTGTCCTTTCCCGTCACGCCCTTCACGGCCGGCAATGCCTTCGACGAGGCGCGCTACCGCTCCAATCTCGACTGGCTTTGCGGCTATAATGTCGCCGGGTTGTTCGCGGCGGGCGGCACGGGCGAGTTCTTCTCGCTTTCTCCGGCCGAGGTCGTGAAGGTCGTGGCGACGGCGGTTGCCGAGACCAAGGGCCGGGTGCCGGTGCTTGCCGGCGTCGGCTATGGCACGCAGATCGCCACAGAACTTGCCGCCGGCGTCGAGCAGGCGGGCGCCGACGGCATCCTGCTGCTGCCGCCCTATCTCGTCTTCTCCGAGCAGGAGGGGCTCGCCGCCCATATCGATGCGGTCTGCAAGGCAACGAAGCTCGGCGTCATCGTCTACAACCGCGACAACGCCATCGTCAGCGAGGAGACGCTGGCGAAGCTCTGCGAGCGCAATCCGAACCTGGTCGGCTACAAGGACGGCATCGGCGATATCGAATTGATGACCCGCATTCATCTGCGCATGGGCGACCGGCTGACCTATATCGGCGGCCTGCCCACGGCGGAGACCTTCGCGCTGCCTTATCTCGAAATGGGCGTCACCACCTATTCCTCGGCGGTGTTCAACTTCGTCCCGCATTTCTCGACCAAATTCTACGTAGCGGTACGCCGGCGCGACCGCGAAACCGTGCAGGCGGGCCTGCGCGACTTCATCCTGCCGCTGATCGCGATCCGCAACCGCAAGCGCGGCTATGCCGTCTCGATCATCAAGGCGGGCATGAAGGTGATCGGCCGCGATTCAGGCTCGGTGCGCAGCCCGCTGACCGATCTAAGCGAGAGCGAGACGGCGGAACTCGCCGCGCTCGTCGCCCGGCTCGACCAAGGCGAATTCGCGGCGCGCGAACTCGCGGCCGCCTGATCGTCCTCGGTTACCGGAAGTGCTTGCCGCCACGCCCCATCGGGCGTGGCGGCGACTTCACCGTCCGGAGCGAGGAAGTGGAGCGGCACCTGCAGGCGCGCTATTGGCGCTCCTCTGCGGGCAGGGAGCTAAGCTCCAGCCAGTCGAATTCCGCTTCGACGCGTCGATAGGCGTCGTCGCCGATGGTACCGGCGTTGCGGAGCGCGTCGAGCGCGTCGCGCGCCACGGCCACCACGCGGCGGCGCAAATCATTCTCCGGAGTATCGAGCGGGTCATGTCCGCGCTGGGCGAGGTTCAACGCCTCGCCATACTCGATGGAGAGGCGCTGAGCGGCAGGCGAGGCGTCGCGCTCCAGCTCCGTGATCGCGGCGCCGAGCGCGGCCTTACGCGCCAGGCGGAGTTCGGAATCCACGAACCCGTCCTTCGGCAGGCGCAACAGGATGAGGAGCGGGCGCAGCGTGACGCCCTGGATCACAAGGGTTCCCAGCACGACGACGAAGGCAGCGAGCTGGATGAAGTCGCGATAGGGAAAACCGGCGGGGAGAGCCATGGCGGCCGCCAGCGTGACGATGCCGCGCATGCCCGACCAGCCGATCACCAGACCTCCTTTCGCACTTGGCGGCGGCATCGTGGATGTGGCGGGTGGCGCCCCGAACAGCCGGTTCTTCCATTCCACCAGCATGTGGTGCGTCATCACCCAGGCGATGCGAACGGTGATCACTGTCGCCAGGACGGCAAGCGAGGCGCCGAGATAGCGCAGGCGCTCGGCATCGCTGAGAGGCTCGAGGATAGGACGGATCTGCAGCCCGATCAGCGTAAACGCCAATACGTTCAACACGACGGTCGCCGTTTCCCAGATGGCGAAGGACGGCACGCGCAGCCGCGCCGGCATTGGCGGGCCCGACCGCCACGCCATCGTCAGCCCATAGACGACGATGGTCACGACCCCCGAAAGTCCGAGATGTTCAGCAAGGAGCCATATGCTGAAGGTCGAGACGAACTGGAAAATGACGGAGCTCGGCGCATCCTCGATGAGCCCGATCAATCGGCCGACCGGCCACACCAGCGCCCAGCCGACCAGCACGCTGCCGAAACTGACGAGGGCGAAGGTTGGCAGCGCATCCGTGACGGCGAAGCTGCCGGCCACGACGGCTCCCACGGCCAGCTTGTAGATCAGCAGCGCCGAGGCATCGTTGAGCAGGCTTTCGCCTTCCAGCACCATCCGGATGCGGTGCGGCGGATCCACTTGCTTCAGGACGGCCAGCGCCGCGACGGCGTCCGGCGGCGCGAGCAGCGCGCCGAGCGCGATCGCTGCGCCCCATGGGAAATCCGGAAAGATGGCGCGAACGACAAGCGCGACGATCACTGTGGTGAGGCCAACGGCGGCCAGCACGAGAGACAGAATCGGCGCCCAGTTGGTTTGAAGATCGCGCAGCGAGGTATCATAGGCGGCATCGAGCAGCACGGGGGCGACGAAGAGGGCGAGGATGAGCTCCGGCGGCAGATCGAGCCGCGGCGCGCCCGGCAGGAACGCGACCGCGGCGCCCGCCAAGGCGAGGAGCGTCGGATAGGGGATGTTCAGCCGCTTCGCGACCACCGACAGGATCGTCGCTCCCAGCAGGAGCACAAGGATGGTCTCGAAGATGAGCATGGGGCGACGATCTTTTCCTGGGCGCTCCGAATGAACAGGAATACCGGGCTTTGGGTGAGGTCGCATACCCCTTTGCGTGCGCCTGCGAGGCTTTCGCTGAAGGAAGGCGCTGCGGCGGGCACAACTGTTTCCGTGCCGGTAGTCGTGAGCGCCTGCTCCATCGATCCGGCGCATGTCTCCTTGCCGATCAGGTCTCCAGGGAGTGCGGCAACAGGATATCATCCGGCATCGTGCCGCCCCAGAGCGCGGTGAGCTGCTCGACGACCTTGGCGCCAAAATCGGGGTAGGGGATATGGACCGAGGTCAGCCAGGGCGCGATCCAGGCGTTGAGCGGATTGGCGTCGATGCCGATGAGCAGGCAGGTTTCAGGAATGGCGACACCGCGCTCGACGGCCAATCTGTAGGCGCCATAGGCCATCATGTCGCTGACGCAGAGCAGTCCTTTCGGCCAAGCCCCGGCGCTTGCCGCGACAAGGGCCCGCGCCGCGTCATAGCCGACCTGAAGATGCGACAATCCGGGAGCCGAGGCGCGCCGGATACGGTCGGCCTCGACACCGCGCGCGATCAGTCGCTCGACGAAACCGGCGACGCGCTCCGCCGTCGATGAGGAGCCCTGCGCGGGAAAGATCACGGCTGGTTCGGTGATCGCGCGCGTCAGGCAATAATCGGCGGCAGCAGCGCCCGCGGCGTGGTTGTCGATGCCGACATAGGCGCCGCCCTCGGGATTGCGGCGACTGACGAAGACGATCGGCTCTCCGCGTGCGAGCGCGTCGCTGAGCGCCGGGCTCGTGACGGCGCTCACCAGGACATAACCCTGCACCAGCTGCGAGCGCATGGCCTGCAGGTATTCGTCCTGCAGATCGGCGCGGTCATGCGTGTCGCACAGGATCATGACGTAGCCGGCCGCACGCAGCGCCGCTTCCGTCGACACTGCGATGGCGGCCATGGCCGGGTTGTCGAGGTTGGGGGCGAGCATCGCGATGACGCGGCTCTGGCGCCGGCGCAGCGCACGCCCGACATGGTTGGGCTGGTAGCCAAGCGCGACGACGGCCGCCTGTACGCGCATCACCGTCTGAGCCGAGGCCCGCCGCGTCTCGCCATTCACGATCCGCGATACGGTGGCGACCGAAACCCCAGCCTCGGCGGCAACAGTCGCAAGCGAAACCTGGGCGGCAGACACGAATCTTTGCATCGGCTCCAATCGATTCTCAGGTTCCAACCGATTTCCTGCCGGCAGGATGCGCCGCAAAGAACCTGCGCCAGCCTCCCGTCACAATCGAGACCTGTCTTTCAATGCCTCGTCGCGCCGCCGTTGACAAGTTAGGCAAACGTTTGCCTAATAGCCGCAAGGCATCCAGCTGAGATGCCAGGAACGATCCCGGGATGGAACGCAGATGACAATGAGAGCGTGGGTTTCGGCCTTGGCCGTCGTGACAGGGCTTCTGGCGGTCGATGTCGCTCAGGCGCAGACCACCGTGCGCATGAGCTGGTATTCCGATGGCAATGAGGGCGAGGTCATCGCCGATCTCCTCAAGCGCTTCGAGGCCCAGAACACGGACATCAAGATCGTTCTCGATCAGGTGCCCTACAAGGCGATCACCGAGAATCTGCCAGTCCAGCTCGCCTCGGGGCAGGGGCCGGACATCGCCCGCGTCGTCGATCTTGGCGGCATCGCCCGCTATGCGCTCGACCTGCGGCCTTATCTGAAGGATGCCGCTTATTGGGACGCCAATTTCGGCCCGTTTCTGGAGTGGATGCGTCCGCAGGGCGACACCAACTCCATCCCCGGCTTCATGACGCAGCTCACCGTCACCGGGCCCTTCGTCAACAAGACATTGTTCGAACAGGCCGGCATCGCACTGCCCGGCGCCAAGGCGACATGGGAAGACTGGGCCAAGGCGACGAAGGATGTCGCCGCCAAGGTGCAGGCGCCGTTCCCCATCGCCATGGACCGCTCGGGCCACCGCTTCTTCGGCCTGGCGATCTCGGAAGGCGCGAAGCTGTTCGACGCCAAGGGCGAGCCTGCCGTGATTGATGACGGCTTCAAGCGCGCGGCGCAGCTCGTCTATGACTGGCACAAGAGCGGCATCATGGCCAAGGAGCTCTGGGGCTCGGTCTCCGGCGCGGCCTATCGCGGCGCCAATGACGAGTTCAAGAACGCCCAGGTCGTGATGTACATGTCCGGTTCCTGGCAGATCGCCCAGTTCGACAAGACGGTCGGCAATGCGTTCGATTGGGTCGCCGTGCCGACGCCATGCGGCCCCGCCGGATGCACGGCGATGCCGGGGGGCGCCGGGCTCGTCGCGATCAAGACGACAAAGAACCCCGCAGCCGTCGCCAGGGTCATGGAATATCTCGCCAGCGAGCCGGTGCTGAGCGAGTTCTACAGCCGCTCGCTCTTCGTTCCCGGCCATATCGGCATCGCCGCGAAGGGGCTCGACTACAAGGATGCGAGCCCGCTGGCGAAGGCCTCGCTCAAGGTCTTTTCCGACCAGGTCGCGGGTCTGTCGCCGGTTGCCTACAAGCTGCAGGGCTATGCCAACAACCGCATCATCTTCAATGCGGTGATCAGCCGTGTCGGCCAGGCGATCTCGGGCGAAACCACGTTGGACGAGGCCTATAAGCGGGTCGCCTCCGATATTGAACAGCAGATCGCCGAGCGCAACAAGAAGTAGCCCGGTGACGCCTCCGCTTTCCCTCCGCCGCAGTGCAGCACGCTGGCTCGGCCTGTTCGTCGCGGCGCTGATGCGGCTGGTCGATTGGCCGATGCGGTGGCTGCAGCGGCTGCTTGGCGAGCGCCGGATGGCCTATGTCTTCCTGCTGCCGAACCTGGTCTTCTTCTCGCTCTTCGTCTTCCTGCCGCTGATCATCAACGTCGTCTTCTCGGTGACGGGAGGGACAGCCTTGTTCCCGTCGGAGCGGCCCTATGTCGGCGGCGGGCAGTACGCCTATCTCTTCGACTGCGACAGCTTCCTCGATCCCGGCTCGTGCCGGGAGGACCATTTCTGGCGCGGCGTCGCCAATACGCTGCGCTTCACGACCTTCCAGGTCGTCGCCATGGTGCTGTTCTCGCTGGTCACCGCGGTGGTGCTCAACATGCGCATCCGCGGCCGCGGCTTCTTTCGCGCCGTCTATTTCTTCCCCGTCCTGCTCTCGCCCGTCGTGGTGGCGCTGATCTGGAAGTGGATCCTGCAGCGCGACGGCCTGCTCAATGCCGGCCTCACCGCGCTCGGCGGCCAGAAGATCCTGTTCTTCATCGATCCGGGCTGGGCGATGTTCTGGGCGGTCTTCGTCTCGATCTGGGCCCATATGGGCTTCTACACGCTGATCCTGCTCGCCGGCCTCCAGGCAATACCCGCCGATCTCTACGAGGCGGCGGAAATGGATGCGACGCCGCGCTGGCGCGCCTTCTGGCGCATCACCTTGCCGCTGCTCTGGCCCAATCTCATCGTCGTCATCGTGCTGGCGCTGATCCGCGGCGTGCAGACCTTCGACGAGGTCTTCGTGCTGACAGGAGGCGGGCCGGGCACGGCGACGCTGATGGTCGTGCAGTACATCTACGAGACGGCATTCTCCAACCAGGTGCAGAATTTCGGGCTGGCAGCGGCAGCCTCGGTGGTGCTCGGCATCGTGCTGTTCGGGTTGACGCTGGCACAGCTCGCGGCCAGCCGCAGGAGGTCTGCATGAATCGTGTCGCGCGCCTGCTGCAGATCCGGCGCAAATCCGGGCGCTGGCATTGGACCGATATCGCCGCCTACAGCTATCTGGCGCTCGGCGTCGTGCTGATGTTCGGGCCCGTGCTCTGGCTCGTGCTGTCCTCCTTCAAGACGCAGGCCGGCTTGCTGGAATTCCCGCCTTCGCTGCTGCCGATGTCGCAGCGCGAGGTCGCGGTAGCGGGCTTTCCGCAGCCTTTGCCGCTCTTCAGCGTGACGCTCGATGACGGCTCGACCCGGGTCCTGGCCCAGGTCCGGCGCATCGGCATCGTCGCGCAGATGGTCGATCCGGAAAGCCCGGCCCAGCAGTTCCGGATACCGATCGACAAGCGCACGCCGGTGCGCGAATTCAAGCTGGCGACGGAGAACTACACCGAGCCGCTCGAACGCTTCGCCTTCACGCGCTTCCTCGGCAATTCGGTCTTCGTCACGGTGGTGGCGACGCTGATCACGCTGCTGATCAACTCGATGGCCGCCTATGCCCTCTCGATCTACGAGTTCAAGGGCAAGAACGCCGCGATGCTGATGGTGGTCGGCACGCTGATGATCCCGATCACCATCATCCTGGTGCCGGTCTATCTGGTGATCACCAAGCTCGGCCTGGTCAACTCGCTCTGGGCCGTGATCCTGCCGGGCGCCGCGACGCCGACCGGCGTCTTCCTGTTGCGGCAATACATGCTGACCCTGCCGCGCGACCTGATCGAGGCCGCGCGCATGGACAAGGCCTCGGAATGGCAGATCTATTGGCGCATCGTGATGCCGCTCGCCATGCCGGCGCTCGCCGTGCTCGCGATCTTCTCGATCATGTGGCGCTGGAACGAGTTCCTCTGGCCGCTCGCGGTCTTGACCAAGACCGAAGTCCATACGCTGCAGATCGGCCTCAACGCCTTCCAGGGCGAGCTGCAGACGCAATGGCACTATCTGCTCGCCATGACAGTGGCGACCCTGGCGCCTGTCGCGCTGGTCTTCGTCTTCCTGCAGCGCTTCATCACCACCGGCATCGCCAATACGGGAATGAAATGACCGGAACGGGTTCTCAATGGCTGAACTGACGCTCAGCGGCATCACCAAATCCTTCGGCGCGACCACCGTGATCCATGCTGTCGACCTGCATGTCGCGGATGGCGAATTCGTCGTCTTCGTCGGCCCGTCCGGCTGCGGCAAGTCGACCTTGCTGCGCATCATCGCCGGGCTGGAAGAGGTCACGACGGGGTCGATCGCGATCGACGGCGCCGACGTCACCGGGCGGCCGGCCTCCGAGCGCGGGCTTGCGATGGTGTTCCAGTCCTATGCGCTCTATCCGCATATGAGCGTCTACAAGAACATGGCCTTCGCGCTCGAGAATATGGGCCTGAAGGCGCCCGAGATCGATGCCAGGGTGCGTCGCGCCGCGGCTATGCTGCGCCTGACCGACTATCTCGAGCGCAAGCCCAAGGCGCTCTCGGGCGGGCAGCGGCAGCGCGTCGCCATCGGCCGCGCCATCGTGCGCGATCCGAAAATCTTCCTGTTCGACGAGCCCTTGTCGAATCTCGACGCCGAATTGCGCGTCGCCACCCGCAAGGAACTCGCCGGCCTGCATGCCGAACTCGGCGGCACGATGATCTATGTCACCCATGATCAGGTCGAGGCGATGACGCTGGCCGACCGTATCGTCGTGCTCCAAAGCGGACGCATCGAGCAGATCGGCACCCCGCTCGAGCTCTACAACAGTCCTGACAACCTCTTCGTCGCCGGCTTCATCGGCTCGCCGCGCATGAACCTGTTGCCAGCCCGCGCCGCAGGACAGGGAGCCGTCGCGCTGGGGGAGGCGGGGCAAGAGGTGGAGCTGGGTCGCGAAACCGCGCTCCCGGCTGGAACCTCCGTGACCCTTGGCATCAGGCCGGAGCACATCGCTCTTGCGGGGGAGGGCGAGGCGGGTCTCGCCATGACGGTCGAGCTCGTCGAGCGGCTCGGCGGGGAGAGCTATCTGTACGGCTCCGCTCCCGGGCTGCCCCAGATCACCGTGCGGCTGGACGGGCAGACGAGCCATGGTCGTGGCGACCGCGTCGCCCTGCGTTTCGCGCCGGCGCATCTGCATCTGTTCGACGCGGCCGGCAAAGCTCTGCGGCCCGACCGAGCCTGAACGCCGCCGCGCAAACCCTCATTCTCATACCTGCTCATATCTGTCCTTCTGGAGCCCCGCGATGAAAGCCCTGACGCTAGGCCGCTATATCGGCCGCGATGGAGAAGCCGCCCT
This sequence comes from Allobosea sp. OK403, assembly GCF_900113835.1. GTDB lineage: Bacteria > Pseudomonadota > Alphaproteobacteria > Rhizobiales > Beijerinckiaceae > Allobosea. The sequence goes on from NZ_FOQV01000001.1 coordinate 849,050, forward strand.
GTTCGATGTCGGACTCGGCAACACCATCGCCGTTCGCATTCTCGAAGGCGATATCGGCCGGGTCACATTGAAGCCGCAGGACGGCTATCGGCTCGACCGCGGCTGGTCGATCGCGCCCGGAGGGCTGGAGCCGTCCTATGAAGGGCGCCAACGCGACGATCTGTCCGGCTTCGCGAACCCTCAGGCCAGCGTCACAGAGGGCGAGGGCAGGGTGGTGCTCTCAGCCGGCAGCCTTTCCGCCGAGATCACGCTCGAGCCCTTCGGCATTGCCTGGTGCCGCGACGGCGAGGAGACCCCGTTCCTGCGCGACCGGCCGACCCAGGCCTATCTCGCGTCGCCTCGCACCGGCGCCGTCGCGCATTACATGGCGCGCGATTATCACGAGCGGCATTATGGCCTCGGCGACAAGGCCGGCCCGCTCGACCGCACCGGCCGACGCTTCGCCATCGATGCTGTCGACCCTTGCGGTTTTGATGCCGAGCTCAGCGACCCGCTCTACAAGATGCTGCCCTTCTTCATCGTCGACGGCCCGCAGGGCGCCCATGGCGTGTTCTACGACAACCTCGCCACCGGCTCTGTTGATCTCGGCTGCACGCTCGATAATTATCACGGCCTGTTCCGCTCCTGGCGCGGCGACGATGGCGACCTCGACTATTATGTCCTGGCCGGCCCGACCGTGCCGGCGGTGACGCGCCGCTTCTCCTGGCTCACCGGCGGGCAGGCCTTTGCGCCGCGCTGGTCCTTCGGCTTCGGCGTGACGTCCATGGCGATCGCCGATGCGCCTGATGCCGATGCCCGCATCAGCGATTTCATCGGCAAATGCGAGACACACCGCATTCCCTGCGACAGCTTCCATTTCGGCTCGGGCTACACGCAGATCGGCCATCGCCGCTACGCCTTCAACTGGAACCGCGACAAGTTTCCCGATCCCGCCGCGACGATGGCGCGGCTGAAACAGGCGGGCCTGCAGCCGGTCGCCAATCTAAAACCCTGCCTGCTTGACGACCATCCACGGCTCCAGGAAGCGCTGGACCAGGGCATACTGGTGAAGGACGGCAAGACCGGGGAGCCGGCGGTCGCGCAGTTCTGGGATGGCCTCGGCTTCCACATCGACTTCACCAATCCTGCCGGACGAGCCTGGTGGCGCAATGGCATCGAGACCGCGCTGCTCGATTACGGCTTCACCACCGTCTGGAACGACAACAACGAATACGAGATCTGGGATGAGGACGCGCTTTGCCATGGCGATGGCCGCCCATTCCGGCAGGCCCTGGCCCGCCCGGCTCATGCGCTGCTGATGACCAAGCTCTCCTACGAGGCGCAAGCCGCGCGCGAGCCCGGCAAGCGGCAATATTCGGTGACGCGCGGCGGCGGCGCCGGTATTGCCCGCTACAGCCAGACCTGGTCCGGCGACAACGAGACCGCCTGGAAGACGCTGCGCTACAATCTCACCCAGGGGCTCAATATGAGCCTGTCGGGCATGTTCAGCATCGGCCATGACGTCGGCGGCTTCCACGGGCCGACGCCCGGTCCCGAGCTGTTCGTGCGCTTCAACGAGTTCTGCGCGCTCTGGCCGCGCATGGTGATGAACTCCTGGAACGATGACGGTGTCGTCAACCTGCCCTGGATGTATCCGCAGGTGGTCCCGCAGGTGCGCGAGGCGATTGGCCTGCGCTACCGGCTGATGCCTTATCTCTATACCCAGATGTGGCGCGCCAGCCGCGACAACGAGCCCGCCGTGCGCCCGCTCTTCTACGATTTCCCCGATGATCCGGCAGTGCGCGGTATCGATGACGCCTTCATGCTCGGCCCCGACATCCTGGTCGCGCCGGTGCTGGAGGAGGGCGCGACACAGCGCGAGGTCAGCCTGCCCAGCCATCCCGGCGGCTGGTATGACTGGCATGGCGGCCAGCATTATCGCGGCGGTGGCGTGGTCAGCGTCGAAGCACCGCTTGGGCGCCTGCCGATCTTCGTTCGTGCCGGCGCCATCATTCCAGTCGGCGATGCCGAGCGGTTGAGCCCGGTGCGGGAGCTGCTTGCCTTCGGCGCAGATACGGACGCGCGCGGCGAGCTTTACGAAGATGATGGCGAGACCACCGGCTGGCACGACGGCAGCGGCCTGCTCAGGAGCTTCTCGATCAAGGACGGCGTTCTCTCGGTCCGCAGCGAAGGCCGGCATCACCCCGGCCTCGAGACGATCCCGCTGCGGAGCATGGGCGAGGCACAGCCTTAAGCTGCTTGCCCCGTTGCTATAACCCTGCGGAATAATCCATCCCTGATTTCGACTTGGACAGCTTGGGATAGTCGCCCCCACTATTCCGTCCAAATAACGGAAAACGAGGGGATCGAACGATGAAGCCGTCTGTCTTGGGGCTCGCGAGCCTGATTCTGGTCGCCTGCCTGCCGGGTGCAAGCTCGGCCCAGGAAAGCTTGCTGCGTGTCGCCGGCGATGGCGATGTCTCGACGCTCGACGCCCATCGCGCCAGCGCCACCAGCGACAAGACGCTGGTCGGTTGGATCTATAACGGCCTCGTCCGCTTCAAGCCGGGCAGCGCCGACCCGAAGGACCTCGAACCCGATCTCGCCGAACGCTGGGACACCTCCGCCGACGGAAAGACCTGGACCTTCCATCTGCGCCAGGGCGTGAAGTTCCAAGGTGACTGGGGCACGCTCAGCGCCGACGACGTCGTCTATTCCTTGCAACGCTCGGCCGATCCCAAACGCTCGACCTTCTCCTCGGATTTCTCGGCAGTCGAGAGGGTGGAGAAGGTCGACGATCTTACCGTCCGCATCACGCTGAAATATGCCGATGTCAATTTTCTCGGCCGCGTCTCCAACTATCACGGCGGCAACATCGTCAGCCGCAAGGCGGCGGAGGAACTGGGCGACAAGTTCGGTAGCAAGCCCGTCGGCACCGGCCCCTTCGCCTTCGTCGAGCAGGTGACGCAGCAATATGTGAAGCTCACGGCTCATCCCGGCTATTTCCGCGGCAAGCCGAAGATCGACACGATCATGGTGCGCGTGATCCCTTCCGACAGCGCCCGCGAACTCGCCTTCACCTCCGGCGAAATCGACCTGATGTATGGCAAGCGCGAGCAGCGCTGGGTCGATGCCGCCCGCCGCCGGCCCGGCTTCAATGTCGAGATCTTTCGGCCGGGCGAGTACCGGCTCCTGCATATCAACCAGAGCATGCCGCCGCTCGACGATATCCGCGTGCGCCGCGCCATCGCGGCCGCGATCAATGTCGACGACCTCGTGCGCTATGTCGGCAAGGATGTCGGTCCCAAGGGCTGTTCCGTCGTTCCGCCGGGCTATCTCGGGGAGGACTGCTCGGTCCGCTACAGCTTCGATCTCGCCAAGGCGAAGGCGCTGCTGGCCGAATCCGGCCACAAGGACGGCATCACGATCAAGGCCATCGTCTCCAATATCTCGGCGCAGCAGCCCTTCATGGAGATCATGCAGGCGCAGCTCGCCAAGGCCGGGATCAAGCTCGAGATGCAGGTCGTCGACCACGCGACCTATCAGAGCCAGACCCGCAAGGATCTGAGCGCTCTCGTTTTCTACGGCGCGGCGCGCTTCCCCATAGCCGATACCTATCTCAGCGAGTTCTTCCACTCACGCGCGACCGTCGGCACGCCGACCGCCGCGACGAATTTCTCGCATTGCGCCGTGGCCGACAAGGAGATCGAGCAGGCCCGCATCGAACCCGACGCCGAAGCCCAGAAAGCCCTCTGGAAGGAGGCGCAGCGGAAGATCATGGAGAATGTCTGCGCCATTCCCCTGTTCGAACTGCGTCAGGTCTGGGCCCGCAGCGACCGACTCGATTTCGGCTACGAGCTGAAGGGTGCGCTGAACCTCGCGCCGCCGATCACCGAGGCCACGACGCTGAAGCCGCGCTGAGGGCGGCGGCAATGAAGGATGGGGCGTTGGCCGTGGAGATATCGCGCCAACTGGCGGGCTACGTCGCCACTGCCAGCAGGCAACCGCTGACGGACGAGCTGCGCGAGGCCGCTTGCCGCAGCGTCCTCGACCTCGTCACTGCGGCCGCCGCCGGGATCGCCGCGCCCGGACCGCGAGCGGTTCGCCAGGTGGCGCGGATGACGATGGCGGGCGGTGCGCTTCCGGTCTGGTTCTCCGGGCAGACGGCCGGCCTTGCCGCTGTGGTCTGGTGCAACGCCGCCGCTGCGGCCGCGCTCGATCTTGATGACGGCCACCGCTTAGCGCGCGGCCATCCCGGTGCGGCCGTCATCCCAGCAGCCTTCGCCGCCGCGCAGGAGATGGACGCGACGACAGAGGACCTGCTGCAGGCGATCGTCATCGGCTACGAGGTCGGTGTTGCTGTCGGGGCTGCGCGGCACTTTTACGCCAATACCGGCATGTGGTCGGGCTATGGCGTGGTCGCGGCGCTCGGATCTCTCAGGCGCACGCCCCCGGAGCAACTGGCCCACGCCTTCGCCATCGCCGGCATGAGCGCTCCCAACCAGCTCCATGCCGGGGCCGGGCCTGCCTTTCGCGCGCAGGAAGGCAGCGACGTCAAGGAAGGCATACCCTGGTCGAGCCTGACGGCGGTCAATGCGCTCCTGCTCGCCGAGGCCGGCCATACCGGGCCGCTCGGCCTGCTCGACAATGAGGAGCATTTCCGCCTGGACGGACTGGCCGGTGGCCTCGGCGGGCAGGGCTATGTCGCCCGCAACTACATGAAGTTCCACGCCTGCTGCCGGCATGTCCATGCGCCGGTCGAAGCGTTGCTCGGCCTGCTCGCCCAGCATCATATCGATCCGCAAGCGATCGAAGGGATCGAGGTCGCGACCTATAGCGGTGCCCTGCGCCTCGCCAATCGGCCGCGTCCCCAGGGCTTCACCGATATCCAGTTCTCTATTCCCTACTGCCTCGGCCTTGTCGCGATAGACGGACCGGACGCCTTGCTGCCGCTGGCAGAAGCCGCCCTCGACCGGTCCGACATCGTCGCCCTCGCGGAGAAGATCTCGCTGCGCCTCGCCCCCGAGCTCGACGCGCGTTTTCCCACCGAGACGCTGTCGCGCGTCACCATCCGTGTCGGCGGGCGCGAATTCGTCTCGCCCGTCACCGCGCCGCGCGGCGAGGCTTCCGCGCCCCCATCATGGCTCGATCTCGAAGAAAAGCTCCGGAAAGCCAGCCGCTTCGTTGCGACGCCCGCGCAGCAGGAGCAGTTGCTCGCCGCCTCCAGCCGGTTGCGAGCTGGCGACCATGCTCCACTGCTGGATGCCTTCGCGACGATCCGGCTCAGCCTGGGCTGAGGATCGTTCGCGAAATCTCGGCAGCGGCTTCGCGTGCGCCGTCCAGGAAGGCATCGACGAGCCGGGCGTTGCGGCTGTCACGGATGCGGCAGAGCTGGAAGTCGAGCTGAACGGCCGGCTCAAAGCCTCGTATCGCCACCTTGCCCCGCAAGCCCCCGACGGCCGACGGATGAACCAAGGATACCCCGATGCCGGCGGCCACGAACTCGCACAGGGTCGGCGAAATGCTCACGACCATGACGATCTCGGGTGCTACTCCGTGTGCCTCGAAAACCTGCCCGATACGCCGGCTCGTAAAACTCTCCGGATCGAATGAGATGAAGGCGGTTCCGTCGAGATCATGGGGGGTGATCACGCTCTTTTCCGTCAGCGGATGGTCCAGCGGCAGGATGCAGACGAGTGGATGAGCCATCAGCGGCTCGGAGACGATGTACGGATTGTCGATCGGCGAGACGGTGAATCCGACGTCGAGCTTTCGGGTCACGAGCCCGTCGGCGATCCACTGCGAGCTGCGCGACTGCACCGAGCAGAGCACACCCGGCTGGCGGGCGAGAAAGCGCGTGGTCGCCTCCCTTATGAAGGCGCCCGAGAGCGCCGGCATGACGCCGATCAGCAGGCGGCTCTGCTCGTCGCGGCGGATCGCCTCGACGGCATTCTCGACCTGGCGCACGCCGGCGAAGATCCGGTCGATCTCCTCATAGAGCCGCATCCCGCGCCGGGTCAGCACGAGCCGTCCCTTCACGCGGTCGAATAGCTGCAGAGCCGTGTCCTCCTCCAGATGGGCGATCAGCTTGCTCATGGCCGGCTGCGAGATGTTCATCATCTCGGCTGCGCGGCTGACCGTGCCGTATTCGATCACAGCCTTGAAGGCCTCGACCTGCCGAAGATTGAGCCGTCGCGCCATTGCATAACCCTGGAGAATAGCATCGAGAGAAAAACGACTTTGACGAAATACAATAAGGCTTCCTAACGTCAAAGCCGGCAAGGGAAATTCACATGCGGCCGGACATCATCGTCATCGGAGGGGGCACGGTCGGCGCGGCGATCGCGTATGGCCTCGCCAAGAAGCAGCAGCAGGTACTGCTGCTCGACGGCGACGACGGCGACTTCCGCGCAGCCCGCGCGAATTTCGGGCTCGTCTGGCTGCAGGGCAAGGGGCTCGGCATGCCGGCCTATCAGGCCTTGACCCATGACAGCATCGCATTGTGGCGCGGCTTCACCAACGAAATCGAGGCCGAAACGAAGATCGACCTCGCCTATGAGCAGAATGGCGGCCTCGCTTTCTGCCTGGGAGAGAAGGGCTTCGAGCAGCGACGGCACGACCTGATGCGACTGCACAACCAGCGCGGCGAGGGCGCGCCGGATTGGGAGATGCTCGATCGTTCGGCGCTGGAGCATTTGCTGCCTAAGGTCACCCTCGGCCCCAAGGTGACGGGGGCGAGCTTCGGTCGACATGATGGGCACGCCAATCCGTTGCGGCTGCTGGCCGCTCTGCACGGAGCGCTCCTGCGCCATGGCGGCAGCATCCGCCATCGGGCGCGCGTCGAGCGTATCGAACCGGTGGGCCGCGATTTTCGCCTGATCCTCGACGACGAGGCATTGATCGCGCCCCGCATCGTCATCGCGGCCGGGCTCGGCTCCCCCCCATTGGCCCGGCAGGTCGGGCTTGAGGTGCCCCTGCGTCCCGAACGCGGACAGGTGCTCGTCACCGAGCGGCTGGCTCCCTTCCTGCCGCTGCCGGCGAGCGGCTTGCGCCAAACCGGCGAGGGCACGGTGATGATCGGCGCAACCAAGGATCACCCGGGCTTCGATGTTTCGACGACGGCGGAAGCCGCCGCCGGGCTGAGCCGCAAGACGGTCGAGATCGTCCCTGCGCTGGCCCAGGTCCGCCTCGTCAGGCAGTGGGCCGGCCTCAGGATCATGACGCCCGACGGCTATCCGATCTATGCGCAGTCGCACAGCCATCCCGGCGCCTTCGTCGCGCTCTGCCATTCCGGCGTGACGCTCGCGGCCTTCCATGCCGAGACACTGGCGGGAGCCATCGCCGCCGGTACTCTGCCCGAAAACCTTTCTCCCTTTCACCAGAGACGCTTCGATGTTCCGCAAGCTGCATGATCCAGGGGCGCAAGCCATAACGATCTTCATCGATGGGCGTCCCGTGCCCGCCGAACTCGGCGAAAGCGTCGCCGCGGTGCTGCTGCGCCAGCCCGAAGCCTGGTGCCGCACAACGCCGGTCTCGGAGAGTCCGCGCGCGCCCTATTGCATGATGGGCGTCTGTTTCGAATGCCTCGTCGAGGTCGACGGCCTGGCCTCCGTGCAAGGCTGTCTGACGCCGGTTCGAAGCGGCATGCGCATCGCCCGTCAGCAGGGCCCCAGGAGCCTGTCGGCATGAACGTGAACGAGACCGATCTCCTGATCGTCGGCGCAGGGCCCGCGGGCATGGCCGCTGCCGTCACCGCCCGCCGCCACGGCCTCTCCGTGCGTGTCCTCGACGATCAGCCGGCGCCCGGCGGCCAGATCTGGCGCGCGATCGAGACCGTAGCCGCGACGCCGCGCCTCGCGCGGCTTGGCGAGTCATACCGGGCTGGAGCGGATCGGGCCTCCGCGTTCCGCTCCTGCGGCGCGCTCTACGAGCCGGAAAGCCAGCTCTGGCAGATCGAGCCCGGTTTTCGCGCCTTCCTGACGCAGCAAGGCAAAGCGCGTAGCGTGACCGCGCGAGCCGTCATCCTCGCCACCGGCGCACAGGAACGCCCAGTGCCGTTTCCCGGCTGGACGCTGCCGGGCGTGCTGACCGTCGGCGCCGCACAGATTCTGCTGAAGACAGCCGATTCCGTCCCGACGAGCCCTGTCTGGATCGCTGGTTGCGGGCCGCTGCCATTGCTCTACATGACGCAGCTGCTCGCAGCAGGCGGCCGGATCGCCGGCTTCCTCGATACGACCCCGCGTGGGCGCATCGGCGCGGCTTTGCGGCATCTGCCGAAGGGCCTTGGCCGCCTCGCCGATCTCGCCAAGGGCCTGTCCTGGTCGCTCGCGCTTAAACGGGCCGGGTTCCCGATCATCCACCATGTCGCGGAGCTTCGCGCAGAGGGGGCAGGGCGCCTCGAAAGCCTGCATTACCGGACGCAGGACGGCCGCGAAGGCGAGGTGACCGCGGAGGTACTGCTCGTCCATGAGGGCGTGGTGCCGAACATCCATGCCCCGCTCGCGCTCGGCTGCGCAGTGAGTTGGCATGCCGGCCAGCACTGCTATGTCCCTGAGTTGGACAGTTGGGGCGAGACCTCACAAGTGAATGTCTTCGTCGCGGGCGACGGCGCCGGCATCGGCGGCGCCGAAGCAGCCGAACCGCGCGGACGGATCGCCGCACTGCGCGTCGCTGCCCGGCTCGGAAAACTCGGCGAAGGCGAAGCCGAATCCGCCGCCCGGTCGGAGCGGAGCAGGCTTGCCCGCGCGCTCGCCTTGCGGCCCTTCCTCGATGCGCTCTATGCACCGCGTCCGCAGGTCTTCGCCCCGGCCGACGAGACGCTCGTCTGCCGCTGCGAGGAGGTCACGGCCGGCGAATTGCGCGCCCGCGCCGTGCAGGGGCGACCTGGCCCCAACCAGATCAAGGCCTTCACCCGTGCCGGCATGGGGCCCTGCCAGGGCCGGCAATGCGGCTACACCATGGCCCATATCGTCGCGGCCGCGCAGAACCGACCGGTCGAGGAGGTCGGTTTCTATCGTATTCGCCCACCGCTGAAGCCGGTGACGCTTGGCGAGTTGGCAAGTCTTGGCGAATTGGCAAGCCTCGACGAGCGGGAGCCGGCGGCGTGAGCACTGAGGCATTCGACGTCGCGGTCGTGGGCGGCGGCTTGCACGGCCTGTCGGCGGCGCTGCATCTGGCCCGCGCCGGCCGGCGCGTGGCGGTGATCGAGCGGCGCTGGACTGGCCGGCACGCCTCCGGCGCCACCGCAGCCGGCGTGCGCACGCTGGGTCGCGACATCGCCGAGATCCCGATCTCGCTCGAAGCGATGGCGATGTGGCACAAGATCGCGGACATCGTCGGCGACCCTTGCGGCTTTCATGCCCATGGCCAGCTCCGCGTCGCGGAGACTGCGGAGCACATGCCGGCCTTGCTCCAGCGCGAGGCGAAAATCCGCGCACTGGGCTGCACGCATGAAGAGATCATCGACGCTGCCGAGCTGCGCCGCCTCGTGCCGGCCTTGAGCCCGCATTGCGTCGGCGCGCTGGTGGCGCGGCGCGACGGCGCCGCCGATCCACACCGCACCATCCTCGCCTTCCGCCGCGCCTGTGAAGCGGAGAACGTCGCCATCGTCGAGGACTGCGGCGTCGAGGCGGTCGACCGGCAGGGAAACGACTGGCTGCTCGTTTGCGGCCAGCGCCGCTTCCGCGCGCCCGTCGTCGTCAACGCGGCCGGCGCCTGGGCCGCCCGGCTCGCAGCCCTGTTCGGCGACGAGATTACGCTTGGCGTCAGGGCCTCAATGATGATCGTAACGGAGCGCCTCGCGCCGCTGCTCGCCCCCGTCGTTAGCGTCGTCGGCCGGGCGCTCTCCTTCAAGCAATCGGACCAGGGCACTCTGGTGATCGGCGGCGGCTTGCAGGGCGCGGCCGATCTCGACCGGGAGCGCAGCAGCGTCAACTTCAGCGAGCTCGCCAAGGGTGCACGGGCCGCGAGCGACCTCTTCCCGGCCGTGCGCGGCGTGCGCATCGCCCGCTGCTGGACCGGGATCGAAGCGCAAACGCGCGACCACCTGCCGGTCATCGGCGCCTCGCCGAATGCGCCCGGCCTGTTCCATGCCTTCGGTTTCTCCGGCCATGGCTTTCAGCTCGTCCCTGTCGTCGGGGCGATCCTGACGGATCTCGTCGTTGAGGGAACGACGCGGCGCGAGATCGCCGCCTTCGCGCCGCGGCGCCTGATGCAGGAAAGGGTCGCGGCATGATGAGCTATGTCTTCAGGCGCGTGCTCCTCGCCGTGCCGACGCTGTTCCTGATGCTGACGGCGATCTTCGTGCTGGTCCGGCTCGTGCCCGGCGACGCCGCCTCCGTGATCCTCGGCGATCAGGCGAGCGCAGCCTCGCTTGCGGCCCTCAGGGAAAAGCTCGGGCTCGACCAGCCGGTCCATGTCCAGTATCTCGCCTTCCTCGGCAAGGTCCTGACTGGCGATCTCGGCCAGTCCTTGAGCAGCGGCCGCAGCGTCATCCAGGAGGTGCTGCTGGTGCTGCCCTCGACGATCGAGCTCACCATTGCGGCAGTCGCGATCGGCCTTGTCTTCGGGTTGCCGCTCGGCGTCGCCGCCGCGCTCAGCCGCAATGGCTGGGTCGACTATGTCTCGCGCGTCGTCTCGCTGGTCGGCCTGTCCTTCCCGGCCTTCGTTTCCGGCATCCTGATGCTGATCGTCTTCTCGATCCAGCTCGGCTGGTTCCCGGTGCTGGGCAACACCAGCGGCGCGGGGAACCTCGCGGAGCGGCTGCGGGCGCTCGCACTGCCGGCGCTCAATCTCGGCATCATCATGACGGCCTATGTGATGCGCGTGACCCGCGCCGCGATGCTCGGCGTCCTGACCGAGGATTATATCCGCACCGCCCGCGCCAAGGGGGTGGGCCCAGGCCAGCTCGTCGTGACCCATGCGCTGCGCAACAGCCTGATCCCGATCATCACGGTGGTCGGGCTCTATTTCGGCACGCTGATCGGCAATTCGGTGCTGACCGAGATCATCTTCAACCGCCCGGGCCTAGGCAAGCTGATCATCGGGGCGCTCAACGCCCGTGACTACACGCTGCTGCAGGGGCTGATGATCATCTTCGCCATCTGCGTGATCATCGTGAACACATTGACCGATCTGGCCTACGGCCTCGTCGATCCGAGGGTGAAATACACATGAGCGCAGTTGCCACCACGACCGTCGACATCCGGCCGGGCGGGCTCTGGCTCGCCTTCACCCAGAACAAGCTCGCCTGGGTCGGGCTCGTCCTGCTCACGCTCATCGTCCTCGCCGCGGTCTTTGCACCATGGCTCGCCCCCTATGATCCTCTGGAGCAGAACATCATCGTACGGCTCGAGCCGCCCTCGGCGGAATTCTGGCTCGGCACCGACAGCTATGGCCGCGATGTGCTCTCGCGGTTGATCTACGGTGCGCGCATTTCGCTCTTCGTCGGCTTCGTCGCCATCCTGATCGCCATGCTGATCGGCACGACGATCGGCGTGCTGGCCGGCTATATCGGCGGAATCTTCGACCAGATCGTCATGGGCTTCCTCGACGTGCTGCTCGCCTTCCCGACTTTGCTGCTCGGCTTGATGATCGCGGCCATGCTGGGCGCCAGCCTGGAAAACCTCATCATCGCGATCGCGGTGACGGAGGTCGCGCCCTTCGCCCGCGTCGCGCGTGCTCCGACGATCACGCTGCGTCAGCGCGATTTCGTCGAGGCGAGCCGCTCTTACGGCTGCGGCCCGTTCCGGATCATGACGCACCACATCCTGCCCAACATGATTTCGGATGTAGTGGTGATGAGTTCGCTCTGGCTCGCTTCCGCGATCCGGACCGAGGCTTCGCTTAGCTTCATCGGCCTCGGTGTGCCGCCGCCGGCTGCGACCTGGGGCGGCATGATCCGCGAGGGCTTCGAGAACATCCTCGATGCCTGGTGGCTTGCCGTTTTCCCGAGCCTCGCGATCCTGGCGACGGTGCTTGCGCTCAACCTCCTCGGCGACGCCCTGCGCGACGTATCCGATCCCCGCAGCCGTTCAAGGTGAGAACAGCCGCCCATTCGAGCGCACCGTGTCCAGGCGAGCATCTGTGTGCATCTGACTGCGCCAGTTCACCATGGAATTCGGCACCTCGACATCGAACTGGCACCGGCCGAGCAGCGCATTGGCGATCACCGCGCCGCGCCAGGCCATCAGGCTGAGCTGCGGTTCGGCGATGCCATGGCTGATGAGGCCCGCATTCAGGGCAAAGATCCGGTTCGCGTTTGGGCCATCCCAGGCGATGGCGAAGTCCGCGCCAGGCACGGGGCGGCCCGTGCGGTCGATGACGATGCGCCCAGTCAGCGGAGCGAGACAGTCGGGCAGCTCGTAGCGGTAGCCAGTCGCGAGAATGACGATCTCCGCATGGCCGATCTCCATCATTCCGTCCATGCCGTTGCGCATGATGAGCTGGTAGCCGCCCTCTCTCGGCTCGGCGTTGACGACGTCGCGATGCGGCAGGAGCTCGACCTCCGGGCCCGATGGCTCCAGATGCCGCAGAACGTAGAGACGGCGATAGATGGCGGTGAGCGTCTCGCTCGACACCCCGTCACCGGCGAGCTTCTCGCGCTCCACGGTAGCGTGGCGACGCGGCTCCGGCAGATCGCGGAAGCTTGCTACATAAGGCGGCGTGAAGAGCTCGTTGGTGAAGGGCGTCTCGTCGAGCGGGAGGAAATTGGGACGCTGGCTGATCCAGGCGACATGGCTCGGCGCAGTGTCAGTCTGGTTCAGCAGGTGCAGCAGGATTTCGGCGCCGCTCTGGCCGCCCCCGATGACCGCCACGCGCTTGCCGGCGCAGGCGCCCAGTCGGAACCGCGCCTGTGAGGAGTGGAAATGGTCGTCCTCCCTCAGCCGGCCGGCGAAGGCCGGCAAGGCCGGCTTCAGCCCGACACCGAGTGCGATGTTGCGGGCGCGCTGTTCCCGGTTGCCGCTGCGCAGGACGAAGTTGCGGCCATCGAAGTCGACCGCGTCGATGCCGGCGCCGAAACGCAAGGTCGGCAGCCCCTGCGCCGCCCAGCTGAGATATTGCGCGAATTCGCGCCGGGGAATCGCACTGAAATCCGCGTTCATGAAATCGTAGAAGCGCTTCTTCGCCACCAGGAAGGAGAGGAAGGTCCAGGGGCTCGACGGATGGGTGGCGCTCACCAGATCCTTGAGGAAGGAGGTCTGCAGCGTCACATCCGGCAACATCATGCCGGGGTGCCAGTCGAACGCGTTGCGGCGCTCGAAGAACAGCACCTCGACCCCTTCGACCGCGTCGAGATGCGCTGCGAGGCTGAGGTTGAACGGCCCGATGCCGATGCCGGCCAGGTCGAGCGGGTGGTTTGTCATCATGGCTGGGCTCCGACGGGGCTGCGCGGCTGCTCCGTTTCGGAGCGCTCGGCGAGATGAAGGGGGTTGTCGAGATTGCTGCCGAGGCTCGGGACCGGACGGCGATTGGCGTCGCCATAGCCGATGGCCAATCGCACCCGGTTGATGCAGATGCGTGGCACCTTGGCGGTGAACAGGTCGAACAGGGCAAAGCGCTCGGCCAGTTCCGGATGAGCCGCCTGATAGCGCCGCAGGCTGCGGGCTAGGCAGGCATAGAAGCGCAGCTCCGGAAAACGGTCATGCGTCTCCAGCGCATCCGAAAGGAAGCGCAGGACGCTGGTGAAATGGCCGGTCTGGAGGTGCTGCTGCAGATGCGCGGCGGGCCGGCGCTGCAGAACCGCCCTGATCTCGGGAGCGAGATCGTCCGCCTCCGGGAAGTCCTGATCGACGAGGTCGGCGTCGCCCTGCAGATCCTTCAGCGCGACGCCCCTGGGCGTGAATTGCTCCAGCACCAGCGTGACGTTCTGGCCATGGGCGATGAAGCCGACGCCGTAGCGGCACAGGAAGTGGTAGAGCGGCACGGCGACTGCATCGAAGAAGCGCTCCAGCCAGACCTCGTGCGACAGGCCGGAGCGGGCGATCAGCGCGCTCACGATCGGTCGCCCCGCCGAGGTCAGCTTGGTGAGCGCGCCCAGCATCATGGCGTTCTGGCCGGGCTCCAGATGGGTCTCGACCGATTCGCGCCAGATCGCGCCGAGCATCTCGCGGAACTGGTAGGGCACGCCCTCGATCCGCTCGTAGAGCGGGTGCGGATAGAAGGCGCCGGCCGGCTCGCGCAGCACTGTGGCTGGAGCGAGCGCCGGGTCGCTCGCCGCCTTCTCCGCGAGCCAGGTCGAAAAGGCCGGCCCGATCGCCATGTACTTGCCCGGCACGCCGCGCCAGGCCGAGGTGTTGAGGATGCTGAGCGAGAGCTTGAGGTGCAGCGCCCGCGGGGCACTGGCATTGGCGAGCGTCCGCAAGGATTGCTGCGGCAGGTAACCGCTGCCGAAGGAGCCGAGCGGCAGAAGCCGACCGGCCGCGATCTCGCCGGCGAATTGCAGCGCGACCATGTTGTCCCACTGCCAGGGATGCACGGGCAGGAGCAGGTAGCGGGAGCGGTCCAGGTCGAGCCGCTGGCAGGCCTCCAGGCAGGCCTCTTCGAGTCCGCGCCGCTCAGTTGAATCGAGCGAGGCGGCGAGGAGGTGCTCCTCCAAAATCGTGGGATCATGCGAGATCTGGCAGGCATCGCGTGCGGCCGCCACCCAGAAGAGTTGCAGCTCGGCCTGGAATTCCGGCGCATAGACCTCGGCATCGCCGAGCCCCCAGCCGATGCGCCCCTTGGCGGCGGGCGCCTTCGGATGCCCGTCGAGATATTGCTGCAGCAGATGGTCGGGCAGGGTAATCAGCTCGTCCTCGCCGATCACGGCGTTGATGGCCGCGACCCTGGCATCCGAGGACAATGTGCTCGACAATTCCCGGATGTAGATGGCGAGCGTATCGGGCTCGATCTCCAGCACCGCCCTGGCATCGATCATGAAGCTGGCGACATCGTCCGCCGCGGCCGCGAGCGCGCCGTCATGGCGCGACAGGCTCCGGGGCTCGATCGCGAGATTGCCCCAGATCCGCCGCTTCGCCTTGAACCGATAGCTCACCGTCTCGCTGAGCCGCAGCGTCCAGAGCTCGTGCTGCTGGTCCAGTGGTTCGGGCTTCAGCCCTTCTTCGAAGCTAAGCTCGCTGATCGCCCGGGCGATGAGGGTCTGGTTGAGCTCGCGCCACAGCCGGGCCTCGACCGGCCCGCCGCCGGGGAGGGGGCCGAGATTCACAGCGCGATCTCCCGGAAGAAGCGCTCGCGCTCGCAGCAGACGAGAGCCGCGCGCTTGTGCGGGAAGTCGAACTCCTTGACCTTGTCATAGGCTGCGTCGGCGCAATAGCTCAGCATCTTGTGATGCGAGGCGCGAGGCTCTCCGACGATGCGCTGGGTGCGCGGCTCGTCGAGGAAGAGATAATGCGTGAGCGAGCGGAACCAGGCCAGCGTCTTGGCGCGGCCGAGATGACGCGGATTTCCGATGAGGCCGTGCCAGCCCCTGTCGAAATCCTCCACCTCGTAATGCGGGCCGAGCCGGTCTTCCCTAGCCCAGTAGAACTCGAAATAGCCGACCGGCTCGTCATCGAAGCTGCCGATAACGCCGAAGATATGCGGATCCGCCTCCTGCTCTGCGAGGTAGCGATCGAGCTCCTCGCGTGATTGCGCCAGCTCCCAAAAGAAGGCGACGCGCGGCTGGTTCATCCAGTGGTGGAACAGGTCGAGGTCGCGGCGGCGATCGATGGTGCGCAGCGAGAGCGTCATGCCCAGATGTGGCATCCAGCGCCGGTAAATCAGCCCGTTCGGCTGCGCCGGCCGCAGCACCGGCAGGCGCTCCGCCGGCCCGAGCGAGGAGCGGATCGCCGGATAGGCCGCATGCGCACCGGCTTGCCGCCAGAGCAGCGGCAGCTGCTGGAAGACGCTGCGGGTGATCACCGCGCAGTCCAGGCCGTCCGCCGTCCGGCCGGTCTCGACGCAGAGCCCCATTATCGCGGGCTTGCGGGCATAGCCGGGCAGCTCCAGCCGCGACAGCGACGGGGTGCTCTGGAAAGCCGCTTCGATCAGGGCCGCAAGCGCGTCCGCATCGGCGGGATGGTCGCCGTTGGGCCGGGTCACGTCGAGGCGGCCGCTGGCTGCATCCACCGCAGCGGTGAGCCGTGCCCCGATCCCGCGCTCCGCGTCCCCCGTGAACAGCACGCCGTTGGCGCTGTCGCTGGCCTCGATGACGAGCGCGGTCTCGCCGCGCGCTGGGAAGTGCCGGCTGGTCGCCCGCTTCGTCAACGGGGTCACGGCGGCGGTGTCGATCCTGGGGGCGATGGTCATGACCGCGCCCCCGCGATCGGATTGGGCAGCTCGACATAGCCGGCGAGCGGGTCCGTCACATCGGTGTTCTCGTTGATGTTGCGGAAACAGATCATGAAATTGCCCTTGCTGAGGAGGGTTGGCGAGGAGAGGAGGTAGTCGAGGCAGGTCCTGTCGCGCAGCGGCTGCGCGGCGAGCGCCGCCAGCGCGGCGCGCAGCGCTGCGAGCAGGCGCTCCTCGCTGGCAAGACCCGCAAGCGCGAGCGCGCCGATGACCGAGAAGACGCTGTTTACGATGAGGTAGTAGCCGGCGAGCCTGGCCGCATAGGCGCTGTCGAAGACATGCCCGGCTTCGAGCCGCACATCCGGCGCCTGTCCCGCAAGCTCCGGCAGGAATTCGCGGACATAGCCGGTGCCCTGGCAGTCGCGGAAATGCAGCGTAACGGGCCAGCCATCATCGAGGCCGACGACGATGTTCTGCTGATGCGCGCCGAAGAGCAGGCCGTGATCCGCCTGGATGCCGAGCAGGGGGACGGCGATGTTGTGCAGGAAGCGCTCAAACCAGGCCAGCGCGGTTGCGGCAGGGGCGCTGCGCTGGCACGCCGCGATGCGTCCGATGGTGGTCGCGAGCGCGCTGCTGCGCCCATCCGGGCCAATCTCGCAGAGCGCTGCCAGCACCGCTGCTGTGCTGTGCTGGCGAACGCCGCTGAACGGGTTGTCGCGGAAGACGACGATGGTCGAGCGCAGCGTCGCGCCAGTCTCGTCGCGCAGGGCGAGATAGCCCGGCTCTCCTATGACCTGGAAGCTCGGAAACCGCGCGGCGATCCGCTGTCCCACGGGCCCTGCCAGGAGCTTGTCGATCTCCAGCCCGCGCTCGCATTCATAGGGCTCGATGATGCGCTGCGAATTGGTCAAGCGCAGGCTCAGCGACATCTTCAGCATCCAGGCGGCATGCGGTGCATGGATGCTGCGCAGGGACGAGGTGGCGTACCAGTTCGAGCCTGCGGGGCCGAGTGCGCGGATCTCGCCTGTCTTGATCAGGCGCGTGATCGCGGGATCGAGCATGAGCTGCGAGGCCTGCCAGGGATGCATGGGCAGCAGCACGCGCCCCTCTTCCACCTGCCGGCGAACGGCCGGCTCCATGGCGGCATCGTCGATGGCGAGGCCGGCAGCCATTTCCGGGGCAGCCTGTCCGCGCGAGCTGCCCTGGAGCACGATCCGCGGCGAGACGGACCACCAATGCAGCGCGAAGCCCCGGCCGTATTCGGGCGAGAAGCGGCGCGTATCCTCCAGCGTGAACTGGTCGCGGCTGCGTGGCGTCGGGTGGACATTATGGCCGAAGCGCAGGGCCTGCTCGGCCTCGATGAAGCTCGGGTCGCGTTCGGCGAACACCGCCTCGCCGAGGCAGGGATGGCGCAAGGCGTCTTCGATAGTGGCGAGGCTGTCGAGCGCGCGACGCAGGAAGACGAGCCCTCGTATGTCGGCATCCGCGCCCGCGATGCCAGGTTCTGCCGTGATCAGGTTCAATAGCTCGGGGAGGGGGACGACACGCATCGCGCCTTCCGGCCCGATCTCGTAGAAGGGCGGGCGCAGACCATGGGCGCCGACCTGCGAGAGATGGGTGAGCGCGACATGGATCTCGCGCCCGGCCAGCGGCAGCTTGAGAACCTGGCGCGGAGGGGAATCCGCAGCGGATTTGCCATCCTCGTTGCCGATGGACCAGCCTTGCCATTCCCGCATCAGGCTCAGGAGAAGTGCGCGCGCCGAGATGCGGCTGGCGAGCTCCAGGGTTTTAGGTTTGGTTTCGATCATGGTTCGACCTTCATTGTCGAGGTATACAGCTTGATATTGCTGATAAATTCTCAGATTAGAATTCATCTATATTGTATATTTCGTTTTGATATCGAAGACATTGCATGTATCGGCGTGATTTGGATTGATCACTTCGAGGGATTTGCAATGGCGGCCAGGGATGTGACTCGACTCTCGCTCATGGCGGCGACCGTCGGCTTCGGCCAGTCGGCGTTGCTGGCGCTGGTGCCGATCATCTCGGGGGCGACGGGGCTCGATGCGCCGGCGATCGGTGCGATCGGTTTCCTCGGTGCGCTGGCCTTCCTCGCCGCCGCGCCGGTCTGGGGCTGCCGCGAAGATGGGCTGCGCAGCCGCTTCCGGCTGCTGGCCTGGCTGATGGTCGGGGCGCAGCTCACCTTCCTGGGCGTGCTGAGCGCCGGACCGATGCCCGCCATGCTCGCCTTCGCGCTGCTGGCCGGTTCGCGCATCGCCTACAGCGCCGCGGCCGCAGGCGTGATGCCGCAGGCGCAGGCCGCGATCGTGCGGATGAGCAGCCCGGAGAAGCGCCATGCCGCCCTGGCGCGATTGAGCGCCGGACTGTCCGTCGGCCGTGTCGTCGGTCCGCTCGTCACCTTGCCCGGTGCGGCGGGCTTGCTGCCAGCGCTCGCGGTCATGACGGTCATGCCACTCGCCTTGCTGGCCGGCCCGGACATCGCGCCCGCCGAGCAGCGGGCGGAGCGGGTTCCCCGCCGCTGGGATGTGGCGCGCGCCGTCTTGCCTTTGCTGGGGGTCGGCTTCGCCCTGACGCTCGGCCTCGGCCAGATTCAGATCACGCTCGGCCTCTTCCTGCAGGCGCGCTTCGGACTGGACGCCCATGCCGCCGCCCGCTGGAGCGGCGTGACCTTCATGCTGGTCGCTATGGCGATGATCGTGGTGCAGCTCGTTCTGGTGCCGCGCCTCAGGGGCGGACTCCGGCGCAGCCTGCGCATCGGCCTGGTCGTCTTCGCTCTCGGCAGCGCCGGCGCGGGCTTCGCCCCTTCGGTGATCGTGGTCATGCTGGGCGCCATGATTGCCGGCGGCGGCATCGCGCTTGCGACGCCCGCCTATACGGCCTGGCTCGTCGGCCGGATCGCGCCGCGGGAGCAGGCCGCTGCCGCGGGCTGGCTCGCCAGCGTGCATGTGCTGGGGCAAGGCGCGGGCGCGCTGAGTGGCGGGCTCGCCTTCGCGCTGTCGCCGCTCGCGCCCTTTCTCATCTGCGCGGGGCTCGGAGCGGCAATCGCCCTGGCGCTCGCTTATATCGAGCCGCCGCGCGATCATCGCGAGGCCCCATAAGTTCGCGCGCCGGCGACGGCATCCGCGTCGTGGGAGCACGCCAATGCAAAAAGGCAATGATGAATTGCTGTAGAAGGCATATCGCGTCCAAATTTCTCTTAATTCGGCGAAAACATCGGCCACCGATCGGATTAGTTCGGATATTCAGGTTTTTATACTTTTAGGTATTCGCTAGTTTTAAATTAGAATAAACAGGAAATGACTGCATATTTGACTTCTGCAGCTTTCGTAACAATTGAATTCTGTAGCTTTTGTTTGCATGCTGGTGGAAATGATTTCTTGGACTGGTGCGAAATGCCTAGCGGACTGAAACGCAGTGCTCAGGAGGCGCCTCCTGTATCCGGGCGAGGGCGGCGCTCTGCCCAGGTGGAGGAGCCTGGCCCCCTCTGGCTGCTCTCCAGTGAGATGCCCCAGTCAGAGATCGACCTTCATCTCGGGGCGAGGGCGGAGCGGCGTTTCGTTTTCGATGGGGCGAGCCCGGCTCCGTTCGGCGCCAGAGCCATGCTGCGGCTGGAGCCCGATATCGGCCTGATGTCGCTGTTCGCGCCGAGTACGGCGGTTTCATTGCCTATGCGAGATCTGGGCGCAGAGGGCGAGGCTCTGCTGCTGCGCCCCGCCGACGGCGCGCTGATCGTGACCTGTGGCGCGCGCCGGGCTGTGGTCGGCGGCCGCGAGGCCATTCTCCTGATGGCGCCCGCCCAGGCGACGCTGCTGCCGATGCAGATCTCGCGTCTCGATTGCCTGACCATCCCGACTGACGCGGTCAGCGAGCGGGCGAGCCTCCTGGCGCGGGAGCTGCGCGTCTTCGGGGCTGGCGACGACGCCCTGCAGATGCTCGGCAACTATGGCGCGGCGTTGTTGCGCGGGATGATACCGATCAGGACGCCGGAGCTGCACGAACTCGCCAGGCATTTCATGTTCGATCTCGTCAACATCATCTCGCCGGAGAGCTTGCCGGGCCGCGAGCCTCGGCATCGCCCCGACGAGCGGATGAACGCGATCAAATCCGATATCGAGGCGAGGCTCGAGGATCGCAGGTTGACCGCGCGCGAGATCGCCGACCGGCACGGCATCAGCCTGCGCTATCTCCAGAAGCTGTTCGAGGACGAACGAACGACCTTCTCGGAATTCGTGCTGCAGCGCAGGCTGGATAGGGCCTTGCGCCTTCTGCAGTCGGCCGGCTCCTGGGAGACCAGCATCACCGAGATCGCCTTCGGTGTCGGCTTCGGCGATCTCTCCTATTTCAACCGCACCTTCCGGCGCCGCTTTGGCGCCGCGCCGCGCGACATCAGGGCAAACCAGCGCGCCATCGTCGCGGTGCAGGCTTAGAGCCGACGCAGGATCAAGAAGCCTCGGCGCCTGCGCTTTTCGACTGCCGCCACAGCATAAGCATGCGCAGCGTGGCCAGGACGGCGATGGCCGACAGCGCGGTTGCGATCGCGAAAAGCCAGCCATAACCGAGCGCGTCGGCGAGCTTGCCGGCGAGCATCGAGCCGACGAGATAGACGAGCAGCTGTGCGCAGGCGAGGATGGTGAAATCCGTGCCGGGCTGGTCGGAGGTCGTCACAGCCATGAACAGCGAATAGAGCGCGACGATCTCCATATAGCGGATCAGCGTCTGGAAGCCGGCGGCGCCGAACAGGGGCCAGGAACCGGTGACGACGCCGATTGCGTGACAGGTGAAGAGAAGGAAGCACAGCGTCCTCATGCCGCCGAGCAGGCCGAGCACGAAGGAGAGGCCGCGCCGCTTCACCAGCCAGGCGGCAATGAAGGAGCCCGCCAGGCCAGCCGTGGTCGCCGAGAGGCCGGAGAGGTAGCCGATCTGGTCGAGCGGGATGCCGGCATCGACGAGATAGGGGCCTTCCATCGCCTTCACCAGGCCCTCGCTCGCCCGGTAGATCAGCGCGATCCAGAGGATCTGGCGGGCCTCAGGACGGCGCAGGAAAGCGCGCAATGAGGGCTTCTGCAACGCCGGCGCCGCAGCGTCGCTTTCGCGCATCAGCGCGGCGGCCGCCAGCGGCAGCAGCGACACGGCCGCGATGACGAGAAGCATGCCGGTCCAGCCGATGCGGTGATAGAGCACGAGGCCGAGCGTGCCGCCGATGACGACGCCGAAGGCGATCGCGCCGCCCTGGATCGCATTGCCCATCGCACGGTCGGCCGCCGGCAGGTATTTCGCGGCATAACCGTCCGTGGCGATGTCCTGCGTCGAGACCAGCAGTGAGGTGATGAAGCCGACCGCGACGATACCGACGATGTTCGTAGAGCCTATCGGGATCAGGGCGAGGATTGCGAGGATCGTCGCGCTCTGCGTGATCAGGACCCAGCCGGCCCGGTGCGCCCGCGCGAAGGGCCTGACGCGATCGACCCAGGGCGCCCAGAACAGCTTGATGACGAGCGGCAGGAGCAGAATGCTCATATAGCCGATCGCGGTTCGCGACACGCCGGCTTCGCGCAGGATCGGCGGGATCGCCGCAACAAACAGATAGGACGGGATCGACTGGGCGAGATAAAGCCCGGCGAGAACGCCGAACAGGCGGTAGCGCCCGATGGGCTCGTGCCCATTAAGGCCAGCGGCGCTCGCCGAAGTGGTGACCGTCACGGCACGTCCGCCTGATACTGGAGCAGGAAGGCCCGGCCGGCCTCCTCCTCGCGCTCCGCGATGATCGGGAAGGGCCAGAGCCGGCGGAAGGTCTCTGCCGTCTTCTCGTCCGCGTCGGGCCGGATGATCGCGCAAGCCTGGCAGAACCGGCTCAGGCGTGCCTTCGTCGCCTTGAACCAGAGCGCCTGCTCGCGCTCGCCAGCCTGCGAAAGCGCCCGCCTGCCGCCGAAGATCGTCAGCAGGACATAGGGCTCGACGCGCTCGCCGATCCTGGCGAGCGCGTCGAGATAGGCGCGCTCGTCGCTGTCGAGATAGGGCGGGAGGTAGCGCAACGTCAGGATCGCGTCGGCGCCGATGTCGAGGCTGACCATGATGCGTCAGAAGGTTTTACGGAAGCCGACCGTCACGGTGCGGCCCCAGGCATAATTGGCGAGGTTGCGCACCGAGGTTGCCGTCGGGTTCTGATAGGCCCGGTCGAACAGGTTGTTGACCGCGACATAGGCCTCGCCCTCCCAGACCGGCGCGGTGAAGGCGGCGTTCATCGTCACGGCGCCCTTCAGCTTGTAGCGGGTGCCCGTGAGGTCGATGGCGACGTCGCGGTCCGAGAAGCCTTCGCCCTCGAGGCGCAGCTGCATGCCGTTCACGAAACGATAGCTGCCATAGAGCATGCCGCGCCACGGCGAGCCGATACGATTGTTGGGCAGATAGCTGTCGAGCTTGCCATCCTTGTTCGTGTCGTAACGGCCCTCGCGATAGGACACGACCGAGCCCATGGTGAACTGCTCGGTGAAGGCATAATCCGCCGTCGCCTCCGCGCCCCAGATGCGCTCCTTCTGCTGCGAGAGCGTGTTGGTGGCGGCATCGAAGGTCACGCCGTCGTCCGAGGTGCTGATATAGCCGGTCAGCGATCCCTTGAAGGCGCCGTAGCTGCCGCGCACCCCGAGCTCGTAATTGTTGACGATCTGCGCCTCGGGCGCGATCGAGGCAAAGCTGATCGAGCGGCGACTGGCCGGCAGGCAGTTAATATTGGCCAGGGTGCAGGCATAGGCGGTCGAGAGACCGGCGCGCCGGGTGAAGGCGCCAACATCAGGCAGCGCGAAGCCCTGCGACCAGCCGCCGAAGACTTCACTCGTGTCCGACAGCTTGACCGTCGCGCCGAGATTACCGGTCAGCGCCGAATAGTCGAAATTGCCGCCCGTCACATTGAGGGCAGGTAGGACGAAGCTCTGATAGCCGAGCGCATTGTTCGCGGCCACGGCCGCATAGGCCGCCGGGCGGACATAGTCGCTGACCGAGAGCGCGAAATGCTCGTAGCGTAAGCCGCCACGGAGCACGATCCGCTCCCCGACCGGGATCTGCAACTGGCCGAAGCCCGCGGTGGTCGTCTGTTTCAATGGCGTGAAGACGTCCTGGCCGTTGGTCAGCGTCTGCCAGGTGCGGTCCTGGATCAGGTCGCCGCCCCAGGTCAGCTTCGCGCCGGGCAGGAGCCGGTCGAGCGAGGTGTCGATTGTGACGTTGACGCCGCCGCGCTGCGAATAGAGCGTCGTCTGGTTGTCCGGGCTCGTCGGCGAGAGCGGGTTGAAGGAGTAGTAGACCTGCGTGTTGTAAGGGTATGCAAAAGTTGAATAATTGAAGCGCTTCTTGATGTCGTTGTAGTAGCCGAGCACGCTCAGGCTGCCGAGCGCGAAATCCTTGTCGGTGTAGCGCAGCGAGAGCGACTTGGTGTCCTCGATGACATTCTGGCCGGGATAAAGCCGCGTCCGGTCCGGGCGGGCGTAGGGAGCGGCGTAGTTCGTCAGATATTTCGGATCCTGGTCGAAGGCGATCAGCGAACCGTTGATCTCGATGCGCTTGCTCGTGTCGAAATCATAGCCGAGCTTGGCCAGCAGGTTGCCGGCCTTGTAGCGGTCGCCGCCGCCCTGGCCGAGCAGGCCGTCCGAGGGCAATTCGCGGCCGGCGCCGTCATAGGTGCGGCCGGCGCCGCGTCCGCTGGCCGTGACCAGGTAGTCGAAGCCGTTGGGGACCTTGCCGGAGACGGTGACGGAGGCCTCCGGAGCGAGCGAGCGGCCGGTATTCTGCGTGAAGGCGCGCATCGCGGTGTTGACCGTGACGGTCGGCTTGCCCTCCGCCGCCTTCTTGGTGATGAAGTTGACCGTGCCGCCGGTCGCGCCGGCGCCGTAGAGGCTCGAGGCGCCAGCCACGACCTCGATGCGCTCGACCGAGTTGAGATCGATCATCGACAGGATGCGCGAGACGTCGCGCAACGGCGTGGTCATCGGCACACCGTCGACCAGCACGAGCAGGTCGCGCCCGCGATAGTTTTCCGAGGCGCTGGACACCGTTTGCGTGGACATCGAATAGCCAGGCACCAGCTTGCCGAGGGCGGCAGCCGCGCTCGGGCTGAACTTGAGCTGCTCCTCGATCTGGGCCCGGTCCAGGACCTGGATCGATTGCGGTGTCTCCGCGGTGCTGCGCTCGGTGCGCGCCGCCGTGACGGTGATCGTGTCGAGATTGATGACGGGGCTCGGATTGGCCTGGCCGAAGGCGGTGGTGGCCGCGGACAGGGCAGCGAGGCTTACCGTGAACGAAAGGAGCTTTGTCATCGTGGTGCCCGTCAATCTTTTCTAGAAAACCGCTGGGAGCGGAAAGCAAAGTCGGAGTCATTCTCTGGGTAGAGATCTTGTCTTCAGTTTTGAACCAAAATAAACTAGGCGTGATCTTCTTCTATTTCCGCATTTCCGTCATATTTCCTAACGGCTCTCTATGGTGTCCGCAGGTGATAGACTTGGACTTGAGCGAACGCCGAATGGGACAGAAACGAACGGACACGCCGGCGGTGACCGATGTGTCGTCGCTGCAACGCGGTTGCGCCGTGCTGTAACGGCCTGTCCGCGCTATCGGCTCGTTTCGTCGGAAGCGGGGGAGGCCGGGCGATCCCGCGCAATTCCGGCCGCCGCCCCGGCTTTGCCATGGTGGCGAGGGAGCGCAGCTTCACCAAGGCCGGCGCCAAGCTGGGAGTGTCGCAGTCGGCGCTGAGCCAGACCATCAAGGGGCTCGAAGAGCGACTCAAGCTGCGCCTGCTCACCCACACGACGCGCAGCGTCGCGCCGACTGAGGCCGGCATCCGATTGCTGGAGACGGTCGGGCCGCGCTTCGAGAAGATCGAGGCGGAGATCGCCGCCCTCGGCGAGTTGCGGGGCAGGGCGGCTGGCACGATCCGCATCACCGCTGGAGAACACCCGGCAATTTCAATCCTGCAACCGGCCTTGAGACGGTTCCTGCCTGACCATCCCGACATCAAGGTCGAGATCATCGTCGATTACGGTCTGGTCGATATTGTTGCAGCGGGCTACGACGCGGGCGTGCGCCTGGGCGAACAGGTCGCGAAGGATATGGTTGCGGTTCGGATCGGCCCCGAGATGCGCATGGCCATCGTTGGATCGCCAACCTATTTCGAGCGCTACGGCGTTCCGCGGACCCCTCAGGATCTGACATCCCATAATTGCATCGCGTCTCGTCTCCCGACCTATGGCGGCCTGTTCGCCTGGGGCTGGAAAAGGACGGTCATGAGGTCAAGGTGCGTGGCGAGGGCGAGCTCGTGTTCAACAGCCTCGCCATGCGGCTCAATTCGGCGCTGGATGGACTTGGCCTTGCCTATATGCCGGAGGCTCAGGCGATCCCGCATGTGCAGGAGGGGCGCCTCGTAAGCGTACTGGAAGACTGGTGTGCGCCGTTTCCGGGCTATCGCCTCTATTATCCGAGCCGGCGGCATTCATCGTCGGCGCTGTCTGTTCTCATCGACGTTCTACGCTATCGGGGTTGATGCCGCCGCCAGAACCGGATGGCGGCGCCGATCCAGCCCTCCGCGCTCGTCCCGACGCCGAGTCCGAAGCCATGGCCGAGGCCCGGATATTCGCGATATGCGACTTCGGCTCCCACGCGCCGCAAGTCGCTGATGCGCCGCTTCATGGCGGATGGGGGAGATATGCCGTCCCGCTCGCCGACAACCGCGAAGGTGGGCGGCTCCTCAGCCGCATGGTCGGAACTGGACCAGCCTCAGCTCGTAATAGGCCACGACCATCACCAGCCCGGCCGCTGCCATCATGACGGGTGTGGTCACGGATATCGGAATCGAGCTGGGGAAGCTGTTCTATTGGAATAGGACCGCCGGCTCCAGTTACGGTCGCGTCCTGGCCGATCGCGCGAAACTACGCTTGCTCGGCTCGCTGCTCGGCGCGTTCTTCATCGGCGGAGTGATCGGCGCCCTCGGTTTCAATCATATCGGCTTCGTCACAACGGTTCCGCTGGCGACACTCCTGCTGCTACTCCCAGGGTGGCAGATGCCATCGCCAGACAACGCGTGACGTCCAAGACAGACGATTTTTCCCGGTAACCGACTGCCACTCCAGATCGGCCTGCCGTAATGTGTCCAGACCTGATCGCCGCAGTCATCTCGTTTGGTGTTCCTGCCTCAGAACCGCTATCCTGATGCTAAGTAGTGATGCCTTAGACATCACTACTAACGCCGGATGTAGGTTGTGGGCGTCTGAGCGGGGAAGCCTTGGTAACGGGACTAGGCGATGCGGACGTTGGGATATTTCGAGGGGGCATATGGGACGATTTGCATCATAGAGGACAAGGCGACCGGCGCCCGTCGGTACTACGAAGGCAACGCATTCCAGAGCCATGCCCTGCCGAGTGGCGAAAGCTGCTTCACTTATATCCACCTGATGAGCAACCTTCTTCGGCAGACAACGAACGTGCTGTTGCTTGGATGCGCCGGAGGCACGCTTGCGACCATGCTGTATCGGCAGGGAAAGGCGGTCACGCTCGTCGATCACAATCCCATCAGCTTCAAGCTCGCGCAGGAATATTTCTGGATGCCGCGCGGGATTCGATGCATCGAGGCGGATTTCAAAGATTTTCTCGGGATGACGTCCGAGCGCTTCGACGGCATTGCAATCGACGTTGGGGGCACGGACTTTCGGTTCGGGGATGAGTTCGGTCGCCAGACCTGTCAGGCGTTGCGCGGTACGCTGACGCAGTCCGGGCGAATTGCCATGAACCTTCTTGTCGAGCACGATCTGGATCCACTACCCGATGAGATCACCGCTGACCTTGCGGGGTCGGATCTGAATGCCTGGATCATCGATGAAGCCTTTGGAGAACCGGAGCGCAATGCTGTCATCGCATGCGCGCCGGAACGGCGACTGGAGCTGGGGCAAGAAGCCTTTCCACCAGTTATCGCCGCTGAGTTCCTGAGCTGGTCCGTGCGGCGCCCGCGGCTGTGGTAGCTGCGAGATAGCGGGTCACAGCGGGACCCGGGCTCTGCCGTTCGCCATGAGCGCGAGCAGCCCCTTGAGCAAGGCAGTCGGGGTCGGAGGGCAGCCGGGGATATACAGGTCGACCGGAACGACCGCAGCGACACCGCCGAGGCATGCGTAGCCTCCGGCAAAGAGGCCGCCATCGTAGGCGCAGGCTCCCACGGCCACGACCCATTTTGGTGCTGGAATCGCCTGATAGGTCCTCAGGAGCGCTTCGCTCATGTTCCGGGTGACAGGTCCTGTCACGAGCAAAACATCGGCGTGCCGCGGGGAGGCAACAAACCTCAATCCGAAGCGCTCCAAATCGTAGAACGCATTGCTGAGAGCATGGATCTCAAGTTCGCAGCCATTGCACGACCCGGCATCGACTTCGCGGATGGACAGGCTGCGTCCAAGCCTGGCGCGTGCGGCGTGGTCGAGCTGAATGGCGAGTGCCGAAATCTCGGCGTCGGCTTCGCCAGGGGCAGGCTCGGTGAGCGGCGTTTTCGTAAGGCTCTCGAACAAGATCTTCCGCATGGCGTGGACCTAGAGGTCATGCCCCGAATAGGAGCAGTTGAACGATTTGTTGCAGAGGGGAAAGTCGGCGACGATATTGCCCTCGATCGCGGCCTCCAGCAGCGGCCACTGGAACCAGGACGGATCACGCAGGTGGCAGCGATCGACGCATCCATCTGCTCCGAGGCGGACCCAGGCGAGAATATCGCCGCGGAATCCTTCGACCAGCGCCAAACCCTCAGCGGGTTTGCCGGTCGCCCCCACGGATGCGCGCAGAGTGCCGTCCGTCGGCATGGCATCAAGAATCTGTTCTATCAGCGCAAGGCTCTGCTGGACCTCCTGGATGCGGATCCAGACCCGCGCGTTGACATCGCCTTCACCGCGCACGGGGACCTCGAAACGTAAACTGTCATAGGGCGCATAGGCGAGGTTGCGTCGAACATCAAAGTTCCGCCCCGATGCCCTGCCGACACAGCCTCCGCAGCCATACTGCCGGGCCAGCGTCGGATTCAGGATGCCGGTTCCGACCGTCCTGTCCTGAAGCGAGGCGGTATTATCATAGAGCTCAACCAGCGCCGGAAAGGCCTTCCCGGCGATATCGGCCAATTCACGGATTTGCCCGGCCCCTTCCGGAGTGAGATCCCCTGCGACGCCACCCGGCGTGATGCAATCCATCATCAGGCGATGCCCGAAGCAGGCGGCAGCGGCCCGCAGCACGCGCTCGCGCAGAACGCTGGTATGGGCGTGCAGGAGCGCGAAGGCGGCATCGTTGCAGATCGCGCCGATATCCCCGAAATGATTGGCGAGACGTTCGAGCTCGGCCATCAGGGCGCGCAGCCAGAGGGCGCGCAGGGGCACGTCGATGCCAAGCGCCGCCTCGACGGCGCGGGCGAATGCGAAGGCATAGGCGACCGTGCTGTCGCCCGAGGTTCGTCCGGCGAGGCGCGCGGCCTGTTCGATGGATGCGCCGGCCATTAGCGACTCGACGCCCTTGTGGGTGTAGCCCAGCCGCTCCTCGAGCCGCACTACCGTCTCACCATTGGCGGTGAAGCGAAAATGGCCCGGCTCGATGATGCCCGCATGCACGGGGCCGACCGGAATCTGGTGCAGGCCCTCGCCCTCCGCGCCGAGGAATGGATAGCTCGTGGGCTCCCCGGCTGCTTCGGCATAGCGAGCCAATGGGTTGCGCAGTCCCCACCGGCCGTGATCAAGCCAAGGCCGGGTGTCAGGCAGCTCCGCAAGTTCGATCCCGAACAGATCCCGGAGTGTGCGTTCCAGGCGCAGGGCCGGAGGATGAACCCGGCTCACCGAGGGGATCGGTCCCTCGCCGGTCAGCGCCGTGGCAACGATGACACCTCCCTCTCTCTCGTCGAGAAGCGCCATGTGAACTGCATCGGCATCTCCCCAGAGTCCAAGAAGGGTGCTCTCTCCATGGGAAAGCCGCGAGATCAAAGTCTGCCAAAGCGAAGCACTCACCACGACCCGAGGGTATGGTCGATGCGCCTCGATCACGCGACCGGTTGTAATTATGTCGGAGAGGGTCGGCATCGCTTATGTCCTCCCTTACCCGAGCAGGCCTGCAACGTGCCGAAACCAGTCGACGAGTGGTGGCGGCAGATAGATGCCCGCCATCAGGACCAGAGCGAGATGTCCGATCATCGGAAGGTAGGACGCCTGCACCGGTTCGCTGCTGCCGGTAGGCTCGCCGAAGGCCAGCCCATGGACCCGCAGCATGAGCGCTCCGAATGCGACGAGCAGGCCGAGGACCAACGGCAGCGCCAACAGAGGCTCGCGGGCGAAGGTCGAGCTGACCACCAGGAATTCGCTCATGAAGATTCCGAGCGGCGGCATGCCGGCGATGGCAACCACACCCACGACTAGGCCCCACCCCAAGACTGGATGGCTGACCGTCAAGCCGTGGAGGTCGGCAATCTTCTGCGTGCCCTTGGCCTGGGCGATATGGCCGACGGCAAAAAAGATCGCCGACTTTGTCAGGCTGTGCATCGTCATGTGCAGAAGGCCCGCGAAATTGGCCAGCGGTCCCCCCATGCCGAATGCGAAGACAATGATGCCCATATGCTCGATCGACGAATAGGCGAACATCCGTTTGATGTCGCGGCGGCGGTAAAGCATGAACCCGGCGAAGACGAGCGAGAGCAGGCCCAGCGTCACCATCAACGGCCCGGGCGTCAGCGCCGCGGGATTGGCGGCCAGCAGCAGCTTGAAGCGCAGGACGGCGTAGAGCGCGACATTGAGCAGCAGGCCCGACAGCACGGCCGAGATTGGCGTTGGGCCTTCGGCATGGGCATCCGGCAACCAAGCGTGCAACGGTGCCAAGCCTACCTTTGTGCCGTAGCCGAGCAACAGGAAAACGAAGGCGAGGTTGAGTAGCGCGGGATCGAAGCCGGAGACGCGCTGGATCAGCACAGTCCAGACCATGCCGTCCAAGCCTTCGCCGACCACCGGCCGGGCAGCCATATAGACCAGAATCGTCCCGAAGAGCGCGAGCGCGATGCCGACGCTGCCGAGGATGAAGTATTTCCAGGCCGCCTCGATTGCGGCGTCGGTGCGGTAGATGCCGACCATGATCACTGTAGTGAGCGTCGCCATCTCGATCGCTACCCACATCAGGCCGATATTATTGGCCACCAGCGCCAGGTTCATGGCGAACAGCAGGGCCTGGTACATGGCGTGGTAGAAGCGCAAATGGGCCGGAGTGAGCCGCTCCGTCTCCAGTTCGTGGGCAATGTAGCTGGCGCTGAAGACGCTAGTGGTGAAGCCGACGAAAGTGTTGAGGACGACGAAGACGATATTGAGATCATCGACCAGGATGTAGGGACCGGGCTCGGGCTTCGACGCGAACAGCGACAGCGCCGCGAGGAAGGTCAGGAAGGCCGAGAGGACGTTGAGCCGCGCCGAGAGACGGTAGTTTGGCAACAATGCCAACAAGACACTCGTCGCGGCAGGAATGGCCAGGATCAAGGTGACGCCGTCGACCGGAAGCGGATTCATCGCTGGTCCCCGCGGAACCGGTCGAGCGCGTGGACATCGACGGTGTCGAACCGCTCGCGGATGCGAAACAGGAAGATGCCGATCACGATGAACGCGACGAGAACCGAAAAGGCCACGCTGATCTCGACCACAAGCGGCATGCCCTTGGCGCCGGTCGCGGCCAGGATCAGGCCGTTCTCCAGCGACATGAAGCCGACGACCTGACTAACCGCGTTGCGGCGTGTCACCATCATCAGTAGACCCAGCAAGACGACGGAGAGGGCAAAGGCCAAATCCTCCCGCGCGAGCGGGTCGGCGTCGGCCGTCACTTTCAACATGACCACCATGGACAGGGCGACAAGCCCAATGCCCGCCAGCATGGTGGGGCCGATGCTGACGACGTTCTCGATCTCGCGATGGATGCCGAGCCGGGCGATGATCCGATGCAGCGCCACCGGAATCACGATCGCCTTGACGACCAGCGCGATCACGGCGGTGATGTAGAGATGCGGGGCGCCCTGGACCCAAGCCTGCCACGCAACCGACATGGCGAGCACCGTCGCCTGCAAGGCAAACACGTTGAGAAGCGCGTAGAGCCGATCCTGGTACAGCAGCATCAGGCTGACGAGCACCAATCCGCCGGCGAGCAAATGGGCGATATCGAAGGCCAGGTTGCCCATCTAGAGGCTCCGCGACACGAAGAGCAGCAAGGTGCCGAGCAGACCGAGCATGAGGGCGGCTCCAAGGAAGTCCGGCACGCGGAAAACGCGCATCTTCGCGACGGTGGTTTCGAACAGGGCGAGCAGAAAGCCGCCGGCGGCAAGCTTGGCGATATAGGCCGCGACGCCCGCGACCTGGGCCGCGGCACCTGCGCCGGGCAGCGCCAGCCCCCAAGGCAGGAACACGCAGCCGATCAGCGAGATGTAGAGCAGGAGCTTCAGCGACGCCGCGAGTTCGATCATCGCGAGGTGCCGTCCGGAATATTCCAGCACCATCGCCTCGTGGACCATGGTCAGTTCGAGATGCGTCGCAGGGTTGTCAACAGGAATGCGGGCGTTTTCGGCGATCGCCACCATTACGAGCGCGACGAGCGCAAGTGCGAGCGAAACCCTCACTCCAACCGACGAGGACAGCATGAAGCTCGCGACATTCGAGAGCTGGGTCGATCCAGCGAGGAGCGCGAGCGTGAACACGATCATAATCATCGCGGGTTCGGCGAGCGTTGCGATCATGACCTCCCGGCTCGACCCGATGCCGCCAAAGCTCGTGCCGACATCCATCCCGGCGAGAGCCAAAAAGAACCGCGCGCTGCCGAGCAAGGCGATGATCGCGATCAGATCCGCGGACCAACTGAACAGAAGGCTGGTGGCGAAGGTCGGCACCAACGCTGCAGCCACCCAAATCGTCGCAAAGATCAGGTAGGGGATCACCCGAAACAACCAGGAAGCAGTATCCGCAAGGATCACCTCCTTGCGTAGGAGCCGCAAGAGATCCCGGTAAGGCTGCACGATCGGCGCGCCGCGGCGGCGCAGCAGCCGCGCTTTCACCTTGCGGATGAAGCCGGTGAGCAGCGGAGCCAGCATCAGTACCAGGAGCATTTGCGCGCTCTGGATGGCAAGGTCCGAGATCACGACCATAGCGCCAGGACCAGCAGGAGGAAGACAAGGGCGAAGAAGACCAAGCTGAGATATTGGCGGATGGTCAGGAACTGGAGCCGGTTGAGCCGCTCGGCTGCGAAGGACACGGCGTTGGTGACGGGGGTATAGATCAGCTCCCAGGCGCGATCATGCAGATCAACCTCGATCCGGGCTGGACGCAGGTCTCCCGGCGGGGGCATCTCGACACGCTCCTGGGCCTGAAAGGCATAGCCGCCGAAGACGCGGCGAATCGGTTGGGCGAAGCTGCTGGCAGTGTATTGCGTGGCCGGACTGGATTGCGGAAAGCCGCAATCCCATGCCGGCGCGCGGCGCAGGGCATGCGAGGCTAGCCGGTGGATGACGTAAGCTGCAAGCGAGGCCGATGCCGCGATGAAGCAGAAGACGAGGAGGCCGTTATAGGAGCTCCGGCTTTCGACGACCGGTACGATCGAGAACCAGTTGATCCCGCCTTGTACTGGCATTCGGTCGCCGACGAGGCTCTGCACCACCGGCGCAATGGCATCGATCACAAAACCGGGCAGGATGCCGGCGAGAATGCAGAGCCCTGCAAGGATAACCATCGCGCTGAGCGACCAGCGATCGACCTCCGCAGCCCTTTCTGCTGCCTGCGTGCGGGGCCGGCCGAGAAAGACGATCCCGAAGACCCGGACGAAGCAGGCCGCGGCGAGCGCGGCCGACAGGGCCAGCAGCGCGCCGACCGCGGGCACGAGTAGCTTCAGTCCCCATAGCGGAAGTTGCGGGCTCAGCAGAATGGCCTGGAAGGCAAGCCATTCGGAGGCGAAGCCGTTCAGAGGCGGCAGCGCCGAAATCGCGACGCAGGCGACCAGCACCACGACGCTCGTGGTCGGCATGCGATGGATCAGCCCTCCAAGACCCTCCATCTGACGCTCGCCGGTCGCAGTGAGCACGGCGCCAGCCCCAAAGAACAAAGCGCTCTTGAAAAGCGCGTGATTGAAAGCATGGAAGAGCGCCGCGGTCAGCGCCAAGGCGCTCGCTGCGGGCAGGCTGTTTGCGCGGAATGCGAGTGCGAGGCCGAGCCCGACGAAGATCAGGCCTATATTCTCGATCGTGCTGTAGGCAAGCACGCGCTTGAGATCTGTCTCCATCAGCGCGTAGAGCACGCCGAGTACGGCGGTCCCACTACCGATGGCCAGAATCGGAAAACTCCACCACCAGGCCGCCGGGCCGAGCAGATCGAAGACGATCCGGATGAAGCCATAGACCGCGACCTTGGTCATCACCCCGCTCATCAACGCCGAGACATGGCTTGGCGCCGCCGGGTGGGCGAGCGGTAGCCAGACATGCAGCGGCACGAGGCCAGCTTTCGATCCTGCGCCGAGCAAGGCAAGGCCGAGGACGAAACCTGCGAGCGGCGGCGAGAGCTGGTGAGCGCGGATCGAGGCGAAGGCGTAGCCCCCCTCCGGCCCCGCCAGCAGGCCGAAAGCGAGCAGCAGGGCGAGCGTGCCGAAACACGCCATCACGATATAGACGTAACCGGCACGAATATTGTCGCGCTCGTGGTGGTGCGCCATGACGAGCGCCCAGGAGGCGAGGGACATGAATTCCCAGGACAGGAGGAAACTGAAGGCGTCATCCGCCAGAATGACGAGATTCATGCCGGCCAGGAACGCCGGAAAGAACGGTAGCACGCGTTGTGGCTCGCGCTCGTGCTGACCATAGCCG
Source organism: Allobosea sp. OK403 (assembly GCF_900113835.1). Lineage (GTDB taxonomy): Bacteria > Pseudomonadota > Alphaproteobacteria > Rhizobiales > Beijerinckiaceae > Allobosea. The sequence goes on from NZ_FOQV01000001.1 coordinate 883,170, forward strand.
ATACCGTAGAGGCTCGCAGCCGCACCGCCGAGATTGATCACGACCAGGAAGAAGGCCGACAGCGCATCCATGCGGAAATGAGCGCCGATCCAGGGAAGGCCTAGAGGCAACACGATACTGGGCGGAGCTCCAACGCCTCCAACAAGCTGGAGCACCGCCGTGATCAACGCAACGGTGCTGGTGGCGGCAGTCGCGCCATAGATGAGACGCGACCCTTGCGGCCAGTTGCCGGCGACGATGCCGAAACCCGCAATGCCCAGCAGAGCCGCCACGCACCACAGTCCGACGATCGTTACCATCGTGCTCGCTCCTAGGCCGCTCTAGCCCCGGCTGTCTGGGTCATTTTGCGGGGCTGGTGCTCGACGCCGACGGCAGCTTCCTTGAGGCGAACGCCGCGCCCCTTGCCTTGACTGGGTATCCCTTCTCCGATGAGCTCGATTCCGGCTGTGTCCAACGCACCGATCAGCTTCATCAGTGAATCGACATTGCCTCGGATCACCCCGTCGCTTCCCTCCATGCGCTGGATCGTCGGCACAGAAAGCTGCGACAGCGCGGCAAGACCACGCTGGTCGATACCAAGAAGGGCGCGTGCGGCCCGTAACTGCGCTCCGGTGATCATGGGCAGCCCATTGATTGCGACGCACCGAGTGTCGATAATGATTCCTACGCTTCTAACGATATTGTTTCCAGCATGATATTCGACGCTTGAGATATCAAATTGCCGGCACGGCCAGCCAACGAGCCACGTCTGTCGCAAGGAGGATGTCATGCAGACCCGAGCGCTCTACAGCTTGTATCGGAGGCGTATCGAAGCGCTGTCCGAGAAGGCGGAGCCCAAAGACATCTGGGCGCCGGATTTACGTGCTCTCCTGAGCGAGCTGAAGGACCACTTGTCCGAAATTGAGCCTGCGAGCGCCGGGCTCGTGTGCGAAGGGCTCTGCCAGCAGCTTGAGCATGAAGCGCTTCAGGTCACCGATGCGCGTCGTCGCGAAATTCTGTCCTGCGCGATCAAGGGCATCGAGCAGCTATCGCTCCCGGACTGAAGCAAGCAGCTTTGTCGCGAACATGGTGCCCATTCAGCGCTTTTCCGCTCAGCTTCCCACGGATGGTCCGCGCCGAACCATCCGCGACGCCATTTTCACCGAAGCGATGGCAAGTTTCGGCTATACGCTTCTCGTCCCCGTCCTTGGCTCACAGCCCGAGGGCCTTATTGGAGGCGCGGTTGGTTGGTGGGTCGATGAGACCGTCGGGGTGTCAGAGACCCTGCTTTTCCTCATACCCGTCCCAAATGGTTTCCCCGAGGACGTGTCGGCTCACCAGGTCGCTACCTATCGGCACATCCTGGCGGTCTCGATCCTGCTCGCGATGGGATGTCTCGCAGCCTCGCGCAAGCGCTGGCCGTACTGGGCCTCGCGCACCACCTTGAGTTTAGTGCGCCTGCTTGGCGGGAGATGGGCCGCGAGAAAGGCTGCGTTGACCGGATATCGGCGAATGGTCCTTGGCCTGGTCGCGGTCACGTTGCTGCTGTTCTTTTTGGAGGCCCGCGCCGGAACGACCGCGGCCTTCCTGTATTCCCAGAGTTGGACGTTCTTGCGTGCTCCCCTGTTTGCGACAGCGGCATTCGCATTTACCTGCTACGCCGCCGTCTTTCGGCAGTGTGCGCTATGGCGGAGAGACAATCGCTAAACACGCCAGCCCCATCACGACGCCATGGCCATCGCAATCCTCTCTGATTGTCGCACTCGTTGTGTGCGGAAATTATCCCGTGTAACGGGCTTCAAGCAGGTCAATTTCGCGGATGAACTTGCGTGCAGTTTCGCCATCCAGCTCGCGGTTGCGAGACAGCCGGTACAGCTCCGTACGTTCAGCGCGTAAGCCAGCGACCCGCAGCTTCCGCTCAATCGCCTCAATGCTTCGGCCAAGCGAAGCTGCCTCCGGGCTCTGCAATCGGCCATCGAGGCGTCGGCGATAGAGTTCCATGACTCGGGCAGAGGCGTCGGCGTAAAGGTCGGCATCCGAGCGGCCCGAGGACATCGCGTGTTGAGTTCGTTCGATGGCCTTGATCGCGGTTTCGGCGGCGGACGCTCGAGCGCGATCGACCTGGACCTGATCGAATGCCTCCGGCGGCAATTCAAGGTTACGCAGTAAGCTGGGGAGGCCGATGCTCGCTGCGACGAGCGAGACAAAGATGACGCCCGCCGCCAGGAAGATGGCCAGATCACGAGCTGGGAAAGCGGAGCCATCCGCCAGGGCAAGGGGCAACGTCAACACGCCGGCCAAGGTAATCGCACCGCGGACGCCTGCGAGCGACATGGCCGCGATCAATCGCCAGCTCACCGTCCGTAAAGGCTGCCCTTTTTGCTTAGCCCGGAAGAGCGTGAGCTTGAGTGATATCCAGACCCAGGCAAAGCGTAGCGCCGCCAGCGCACCGCTGATGACCAGGACATAGATGGCCAGCCACCAAGGCTCATGATGGCCGGTCAGCTTCACAGTTTCGACCGCGCCCGCAAGAATGCCCGGCATCTGCTCGCCGAGCAGTACGAAGATAACTCCGTTGGCGGCGAACTGGACCATGTCCCAGACCGCAGCGCGCCGCACTCGGGTCACCGCCAGAGCCTGGCCCGTTTCCTCGACCAGGCTCATGGTCATGCCCGCCGCAACAGCCGCGAGGATACCGGAGCAATGGAAGTGCTCGGCCAGCAGATAGGCTCCAAATGGAATCAACAGGCTAATCAGGATTTGGGAGCTTGTGTCCTCTCCCAGATGGGTTGTGACCCATTGTTTGCCTTTCGATATCGCCCAGGTGACGCAGATGCCGATGGCAACGCCCCCAAGTGCGACCCATAAGAACGTGACGAAGGCGGCCTGGATGGAGAAGGTCCCGGTGAGCATCGCGGCCACGGCGAAGCGCATGCAGACCAGCCCCGAGGCATCGTTCAACAGCGATTCTCCTTCGAGGATATGCATCAGCCGCTTGGGAATCGGGACGCGAGCCGCAATTGCCGATACCGCGATGGGGTCGGTCGGGGACACCACAGCTGCCAGGGCGAAGGCGACCGGGAGCGGCATGGCGGGGATTAGCCAGCTGACCAAAAAACCGACGCCGACGACCGTGAAAAGGACAAGACCCAATGCCAGTTCGAGGACTACTGCCCGGTCTCGAACAATATCCTCTTTGGGGATACGCCAGCCATCGAGGAACAGCAGCGGCGGCAGGAAAAGAACGAAGAAGAGCTGGGGCTCTAGTTCCACTGTCGGCACGACGGACAGCGCAACCAGGGCACCGAGCGCAATCTGAACCAACGGCAATGGCAACGTAGTCAACCGCGCCAGCGAGCTGCTGATCACGACGGCCAGAAGCAGGAAAAGGATGGTCGCGACAGAGTCCACATTATCTCCGATTTGTGTAGGCGTGTCGCGCTTATGAGGCGAACCGCCGATCAAACGCAAAGTCGTTCCACGTGCTTTTTGCACACGGCCGAAGGCCCCGTCTTGCCTGCCGATCAGGCCTCGAGCTTCGGGTGCGACAGATCTGGACGTCCTCATCGTTCTCGCCCAGCCATAGGGCTGCGGAGATGGAGCGTTGAAGCTCGGTTCCCGCAACCCGATGAGGCTGCCGGATATGTCGCCCGTGCCAAAGAAGGGATCGTTTTGTCGCGCTCAACAAAATGATCGAGGGCGGCGGGGGCTGCCGCTACGGGAATTGACCTTATAGAGGGGAGAAACTATTCGTCCGCAGATGAATGCGATTTCGCCGTCACGGTTTGAGTGTTCAGTTTGCGGGTCGCCGTCGGTCTTGCTCCCCGAGCCCTTGTCTAACGAAGCTCTCGTCAGATGTCGCGAATGCAAGAGGGATCTTGGAACGTGGCGGAGCTTTCGGGAGCGCATTGCAGCGACCTTGAGGGTTTCCGGCCAGCCAGTATCGGCTGATCCATATCCTAGGGATTGATCAGGTGCCGAGAGCCTTCTGAGCCTTGACGAAAAATGTCTCGGACTCATGGAGTTCGTTCGTGCCGCCGTTGATCTTCCGCGAAGCCGGCAGCACCAAGCCAGCGATCTTACCCTCGCAAACTGAATCGTTTGACGTTGGAGTGATGCTTCGATCTGCTGGGTGGTCTGTGAACGTCAGACGTGTCGAGTGAAGCTGGCGGGGGGGAGGGGCTCAAGGTGCCCGCAGGCAGCCGGAGGAGTGCTGTCTGGTCGGATAGCTAATCAGTGGAATGAGAACTTGCCTCTGGCCTGCTGCCGGTTTCGTGGACTGGCAGTTAGGCTAATCCAACCTTCTTTTCGAGCTCGACCGGGCTGAGATAGCCGGTGGGCGAGTGCCTTCGGATCGTGTTGTAGAACCGCTCGATGTAGTCGAACACGTCGGCCCTAGCGGCGCCGCGCCATGGCTGCCGATCAAGGCGGCCATGCGGGCACCGGCGGAACTGCCCCAGAGCGAATAGCCGCGTGTGTCGACGCCGAGCCTGGCGGCGTTATAAGCGAGAGGTTCATGGCCAATCGTCGGGCCGATCTGTCAGGCGCCACCGAGAAAGAATGCCGCCGAGCAATGGAGGCCTGCACGAAGCTTCCTCATTCTAGGGAGGGCACAATCGAGCCATACGGTCGTGCCCCATCGTGCCGACAACAGGGCCAAACGTCACTCAGCTAGGCTGCATGCGGCCGGGGGCTCGGCCGTGACACGCCCGGTTAGATGCGAGAGGGGAGAAGCGAGCTAAAGTCAGCTCGCGATCTATGCCTTTGACAAACTCAACGGTTGATTGGGGCTGATCTCGCTCATTGTCGGGAAAATCCGGATTTTAGGACGTTGCGAAAATCTGCGATTTAACTCATGCAAAACTCGGGCGTTTTACGATGCTTTTTCAGCCTGTGCCCCATAGTCGTCAAAGACATGGGCTACAAAGCACGCCCTCACACGAAACATATACCGGTTCCATTGGGTGCACAGAGAGCAATGAAGGTTGAAGAAATTTTCATCGCCGTTCTGGCAATAATATTTTTGATTCCGTCTGTATCATTTGCAGAAAATGGCAATGGAGAGAGAATCTATTTGAATAGATGCGCCATGTGTCACGGAATTGATATCAAAGGAACAGGACTATTGGCTAATAAAAGTATCCCTCCAACGCCTGATCTTACAACACCCGCATTCAAGAATCGTCTTCTTGATTATCCTGGCGTCATTGTATCATCCATAATATTGCGTCCAAACGGGGATCTGATTCCAAAAACACTGCGAGAAAACGGCGTAAAACTGCCCGCATTCACGTGGGCAGTTAAGGATTTTCGCGATCTAAACGAATATCTGACCGGCGCAATCTCCAAAAGCAAATGATCACATCGTCGCGCAACTCCTGATTCTCGCGCCGATGACGAGGGGCATTGATCGTCCGGCACTACGCCTGTCGCAAAACTCCGCAGCAAAAGTCGACATTTCGCGACAGATTGAATGGCTGCTTGCGACCCATCTAAGACACCATCGATCGTCTGGCTGTCCCGCTTTGCTAGCCCGCCTTGAAGATGCTCTTGCCCTGCCTTGTTGCCGAGGAGCACGGCCACCGCGCGCCATGTTGAGCTCTTTTTGGCGCTCGGCAATGTAGGCCAGTGCCAGCCTTTGCCGCTTGTTCTCGACGATCGCGGCCTGGTCAACCTGCTGCAGCTCATCGAAGGTTCGGTAAGGCAGGTCGAGGCTTGATGCCGGATCGCAAACCGGCCATCGGGATGGTCGAAGATCGTTACGCGCTGGCGGGCGAGGGGCCGCGTCACCGGCGTCGGCTCTGGAATGAACAGCAACTTGTCGTATTACAGCGTCGGGTTCTGCGAGACCGTCCGTTGAACGGCTCCTTGGCGAAGCGCCGGTTGAAATCCTCCATGAAGCCGGCAGGAACGCGTTCCCGGCCTCGATCGACGAGATCCCAGCGAGCCGCAGCTCATTCACCAGCCGGTCCTGCAGGGTACCATTGGCGCGCTCAACCCGGCCTTTAGAGCATTTTCGAGCGAAGTGGACACCGGTTCGCGTGAAGAAAATGCGACAAAACAAGGAGATAGCCTGTGGAACATTGGCGCAGACGCCGCCGGTCGCGCCGACCTTGTTCACCCGAAACGGCATGCTTGTCCGAGTAGAAGGCGACGCGCTTGCCGTGGCGCTGCAGATAACTTCGCGTTGCCGCAAAATACTCGAAGGTCGACTCCGTCGTGACAAATTGCAGGTGCATCAGCCGGCTGGTCGCATCATCGAGGAAGACGAGCAGGGTGCATTGCGGGCCGCGATCCTCACGCCACCAATGCTGCAAGCCGTCGACGGAAAAAACGACATGTCTAATGAGGAGAGGTGCGACCTTTCTAATGAGGCCCTAGGAGATGATTCGCATAAGACATATTATGGAACTTAAATTGACCCCGAACCCTGCCGCACTCGGTCTCGATTGCAGCAGGCTTGCTCTTGATAGCACCAATTTGCCAAGGGCTTGCCGAATGTCTCTCACCTGCTTTCTTTGACGACCGGTTTGGCGAACATGATGTCTCCCGCTGCGCCGTCGATGATGTGCGGCAGCATGGCCTTCCAGGATTCGATCATCTCGCGGTAGTAGCCGGGCTCCGGGCGCAGCACTGTCTGCACGCCCATGCCGCGCATCAGGCAGACCGTCAGGTTGAGGATGATGCGCGCCTGGCGTGGCGCGCGGCGCTGCGGATCGCAGAATGCCAGCCAGATCTCGTCGAGCGCATCGTGGAAGCGCTTCACCACCGGGATCATGCGCTCGCGCAGGCTTGCGTCGTTGCGCGCCTCGGTGATCATCTCCAGCGACAGATAGAAGAAGCGGCCCGAGAACAGCCGCCACAGGAATTCGACGAAATCGCCGAGCGAGACCTTTCCGTCCTGCAATTCACTGGCAACCGCCTTGATCTGCCTGGTGCCGTCTTCGAGCAAGGCCTCCATCGCAGCGAGCACGATATCGGCCCGCATCGGGAAATGATGCAGCAGCGCGCCGCGCGACACGCTGGCGCGGACAGCGATCTCCTGCGTGGTCGCGGCGTGGTAGCCGACCTCGAAAATCTCGTCGAGCGTGGCCTGGATCAGCCTGTCCCGCGTCAGGACGCTGCGCAATTGCTGTTGTCTCGACGATTTCGCCATGACGCCATCCGACTGTGATAACCGGCCGCGCATTATGCGCCGGGCGACAGGATATCGAGTTATCCTAAAAAAACAATCTTGCTTGCTTTTTTAAAGCAAGAAAGGATGGCGCAAGACCACCCGTCCTATCCCATGAAGGAGCCATATGATGTCGGATGACTATGCAAATCGCAGCTATGGCGAGATTCCCGTCGGCTTCGGCAAGAAGCCAGGCATCGTCGTGGTCGATTTCCAGCTCGGCTTCACCGACCCGCAATACCCGCTCGGCGGTGCGCCCCTGGTGATGCGGGCGCTCGAAAACACCGAGCGGCTGCTCAAGGTGGCGCGGCGCTACAATGTGCCCGTCGCGGTCTGCAACACGGCCTATCTGAACGAGCGCGAGATGCCCTATTGGAAGATCACGGCGGTGCGCGAGACCTTCCGCCACGACCACCCCAGTGCCGCGCTCGATCCGCGGATCCATGATCCGGCCTATGATCTGACAGTGTGCAAGAAGGGCCCATCGATCTTCTTCAACACCGGCGTCAGCGACTATTTCACCAAGGAACGCGTCGACACGGTCATCGTCACCGGCTGCAACACCAGCGGCTGCATCCGCGCGACCTCGATCGACAGCTTCAGCTACCGCTATCGCACCATCGTGCCGGAGGATTGCGTCGGCGATATCGAGGAGCAGCCGCACAAGGACAATCTGCGCGATCTCGGACGCCGCTATGTCGATGTATCGGATCTCGCAGCCGTGCTGGCGCAGCTCGAGGACTGGCATCGGCAGAACACCGAATGAGGCGCCCTACACGGCCTTCGACGTGATCGTCATGCCGTCGAAGGCCGGCTCGATATCCTGCGGCAGGCGCCGGGCCAGTGCCGCATAGTCGAGATCACTATGCAGATTGGTCAGGATCGTGCGGCGCGGCTTGAGTTCGGCGATCGCCGCCAGCGACTGCTCCAGATTGAAATGGCTCGGATGCGGTGTCTCGCGCAGGCAATCGAGGATCAGGATGTCGAGGCCGGCCATCGCAGCCTTGGCCTGCGCCGGCAGGAAGCTGACATCCGGGAGATAGGCCAGATCGCCGAAACGGAAACCGAGCGATTCATAGCCTGGGCCATGTTCGACGGCGAAAGGCAGCGCCTCTATGGGCTTCCCGGCGCCCTCTATCGTCAAGGGGGTGCCGACCCGCATCGGCCGCAGATCCAGGATCGGCGGATAGGTGCTACCAGGCGGCGTCTCGAAGATGTAGCCGAAGCGGACGGCAAGCGTCGCGGATGTGCGCTCGTCGGCATAGACCGGCAGCCTGCGGCGCATGTGCATGACCAGCGCTCGCATGTCGTCGATGCCATGAGTGTGGTCGGCATGATCATGCGTGACCAGCACCGCATCGAGATGCATCACGCTGGCGTCGATCAATTGCTCGCGCAGATCGGGCGAGGTGTCGACGATCAGGCTGGTCGTTCCGTTCGGGCCGGCACTTTCGACCAGGATCGAGCAACGCCGCCGCCGGTTCTTCGGCTCGGCGGGATCACAAGCCCCCCAACCGGAGCCGGGCCGCGGCACGCCGCCAGACGAACCGCAGCCGAGTATGGTGACCGTCAGCGCCATGCGAAGCGATGTCTCATGGGCGTTGGGCCAAGGGTTGGACCTGGGGTGCGGCCAAGGGTGCGGCGTGGTCCATCTTCCAATAGCAACGGCGTGCATTGGCCGTGGTCAGGGCCGCGATCTCGTCGTATCCGACGCCAATCGCTTCACCCAGAACTCTCGCTGTTTCAACGACATAGGATGGTTCGTTGCGCTTGCCTCTGAACGGGACGGGCGCGAGATAAGGCGCGTCCGTCTCGACCAGAAGGCGGTCGCTCGGCACGAGGCGCGCGATCCGGCGCAGCTCCTCCGAGGTCTTGAAGGTCAGGATCCCGGAGAAGGACACGTAAAGCCCCATCTCGACTCCGGCCAGCGCCAGCGCCTCGCCTGCCGTGAAGCAGTGCAGGATGGCGGGGAAGGCGCCCTTCCCCATCTCCTCACGCAGGATCGCGATCATGTCGTCATCGGCCTGGCGGGCGTGGATGACGAGCGGCAGCTGCGTCATGCGCGCAGCGGCGATATGGGTGCGCAGTCCTTGGGCCTGCGCCTCGCGCGGGCTCTTGTCGTAATGATAGTCGAGCCCAGCCTCGCCGATGGCGACACAGCGTGGATGGCGAGACAGCGCAACCAATTGCTCGGCCGTGACATCGAGCTCCTCATGCGCGCCATGGGGATGCGTGCCGACGCTGCACCAGACCGAGGGGAAGCGTTCGGCGATTGCCGCATAGGTCGGAAAGCGCGCCACGCGGGTCGAGATCGTGACCATGCGGCCGACGCCGGCGGCCTCGGCGCGCGCGACGAAGGCGTCGAGTTCCTCAGTGAAATCAGGGAAATCGAGATGGCAATGCGTATCGATCAGCATCAGGCGCCCTCGCCGGCCTCCGGCTCGATATAGCGCGGGAAGATGCCGCTCGGCGCCGGAAGCGAGATCCCGGCGGCCAGGCGGCTCGCTTCGCCCAGCGCAGCGAAGCTGCGGGCTCCAGGCGCAACGCCCAGCAAATCGAGCAGTTTGGCGCAAGCCTCGGGCATCACCGGCTGTACCAGGATCGCGACCTGCCGCAGCACCTCGGCCGTGACATAGAGCACGGTGTCGCGGCGCACGGGATCGCTCTTGGTCAATCGCCAGGGTTCGTTCGCGGCGAAATAGCGGTTCGCCTCGGCAACCAGGGCCCAGAGCTCGGCCAGCAGGCTATGCAGGGCGAAATCCTGCATGGCGTCGCGGGCCTTGGCGAGCGCGCCATCGGCGAGCGCGAGCATGGCGTCATCGCCCTCGGTCAGCACACCGCATTCAGGCACCCTGCCCTCGCAGTTCTTGGCGATCATCGAGAGCGAGCGTTGCGCCAGATTGCCGAGATCATTGGCAAGGTCTGCGTTGATGCGCCCGACGATTGCCTCATGGCTGTAATTGCCGTCCTGGCCGAAGGAAACCTCGCGCAGGAAGAAATAGCGCAGCTGGTCGACGCCATAGGCGTCAGCCAGCGTAAACGGGTCGACGACATTGCCCAGCGACTTCGACATCTTCTCGCCCTTGGAGAGCAGGAAGCCGTGCCCGAAGACGCGCTTGGGCACCGGAAGACCGGCAGACATCAGCATGGCGGGCCAGTAGACGGCGTGGAAGCGCACGATGTCCTTGCCGATGATGTGGACATCGGCCGGCCAGTAATGCCAGCGCGGATTGCTCTCGTCAGGGAAGCCGCAGCCGGTCAGGTAGTTGTTGAGAGCGTCGACCCAGACATACATGACGTGGTTCGGTGCGCCTGGAACCGACAGCCCCCAGTCGAAGGTGGTGCGGCTGACCGAGAAATCTTCCAGCCCGCTCTTCACGAAGCTGACGACCTCGTTCTTGCGCGTCTCCGGCGAGATGAAGTTCGGCACCTCCTCATAGAGCTTCAGGAGACGGTCCTGATAGGCGCTGAGGCGGAAGAAATAGCTCTCCTCCTCGACCCACTCCACCGGGGTGCCCTGCCCGCCGAGCCGCGTTCCATCGGGCTGCAGCGTGGTTTCCTTCTCGGCATAGAAGGCCTCGTCGCGAACCGAGTACCAGCCGGCATATTTGGCGAGGTAAATGTCGCCATTGGCTTCCAGGCGCCGCCAGAGCTCATGCGTCGAAGGCAGATGGTCTGCGTCGGTGGTGCGGATGAAGCGGTCGAAGGAGCAGCCGAGCCGCTGCTCCATCAGCTTGAAGCGCTCTGCGATCTGATCGACGTAGGCCTTTGGCACAAGGTCATTTTGCGCTGCCGTGCGCTGCACCTTCTGGCCATGCTCGTCGGTGCCGGTCATGGCGAAGACGTCGTAGCCATCGAGGCGCTTGAAGCGCGCGATCGCGTCCGACGCCACCATCTCATAGGCGTGGCCGATATGGGGGGGACCATTCGTGTAGTGAATGGCGGTCGTCAGATAGAATTTGGGCGCCGTGGCCATAGTCCGGTCCGAAGGGTTCGCTTCACGCTGCGCGCGAGCGGGCAACCGCATCCGACAGATCATGAAACATCGTCATCACGAGAGGGCGGCGATCGAGGTTATAGGTGTCCACCTCGCGGGCCGCGCGTCCCAGCTTTTCCCATACCTCCGCCAGCGGTGCAAGGCGCGCCGGGCTCGCAGCCGCATGGGCATGGAGATGGTCGCCGAGCCAGCTCTGGATGGTGTCGATCATCACCGCGAAATCGCCCTCGCCCGCCTTGCCGGCGACGTCCTCGGCGAGCGCCAGCAATGCCGTGAGGTCGATGCCTGGAAGCGCATCGAGCCGGGCCCGCACGGCCTCGACGAGTGCCAGCGTCTCGGGATCGACATAGGTGAGCGCGCGGCGCACCGAGCCGTCACTGAAGCTGGCTGCGCGCAACAGGGCCGATTCGTCGAAGGGATCGCCCATTCGCTCCAGCGCGATCCGGCCGGCCTGCGCGATAGCGGCCTCATCCAGAGCCTCGAAGGTCAGCAGCCGGCAGCGCGAGCGGATCGTCGGCAGCATGCGGCCAGGCGCATGCGCCACGATCAGGAAGAGCGCGCGCGGCGGCGGCTCCTCCAGCAGCTTCAGCAAGGCGTTGGCGGCCGAGCGGTCCATGTCCTCGGCGGAATCGACGATGGCGACGCGCCAACCGCCTTCGGCCGCGCTCGAACCGAAGCGGTCGAGCACACGGCGAACCGAATCGACCGGGATATTGCTGGTGTAGCCCTTGCCATCAGGCTTCTGCGTCCGGCGCAACACGTGCAGATCGGGATGCGATTGCGCCATGATGCGCCGGCTCGCGGGATCCTCTTCCGCCATGGCGAGCGAGGCTGCGCCGGCCGCACGCCGGGCCGGGTCGCCGGCCGCCAGCATGAAGCGCGCGGCGCGATAGGCGAAGCTCGCCTTGCCGATGCCTTCCGGTCCGCCAAGCAACCAGGCATGGTGCATCCGGCCCGAGCGCAACGCTTCGAGAAAATCCTGCTCCTGCGTCCCATGCCCGACGAGCGCCAGCGTCTCGCGCGGGTGCGGAGCATTCGGCAGCCGGTCGGGTTCGTCGCTCGTCGCGCGCATCAGGCGTCCTGTGGCAATGGCAGGCGCTGGTGGAGCACAATCTTGACCGCAACGGCAAGCATTTCCGCCACGCTGGAAACGTCAGCCACCGCGATCGATGGGCCCAATGCCTGGGATGGCAGCCTCTGGCCGACGAGGCCGGGAGGACTGTTACGGCGCCTCATCGGGCGGGCGGACCATGAAGTCGAAATCGCAGCCTTCATCGGCCTGCAGCACCGTTTGCTGGAACAGCCGCGCATAGCCGCGCTTGGGCATTGCCGGCGCAGGCGATGTCTTCAGCAGGGCTCTGCGGCGCTCGAACTCGCCATCGTCGATCAGGAGATCAATCCGGCGGCCGGCCAGGTCGAGACGGATCATGTCGCCGCTCTCGACCAGCGCAAGCGGCCCGCCAATGGCCGATTCCGGCGTGATATGCAGCACGATCGTACCGAAGGCCGTGCCGCTCATGCGGGCATCAGAAATCCGCACCATATCCTTGACGCCCTGGCGGCCGAGCTTCTTCGGGATCGGCAGGTAGCCGGCCTCGGGCATGCCGGGCGCGCCCTTCGGGCCGGTATTGCGCAACACGAGGACGTCGTCCGCGCTGACATCAAGCTCGGGATCGTCGATGCGGGCCGCCATGTCCTCGACCGAGTCGAACACCACCGCGCGGCCGGTGTGCTGGAGCAGCCGCGCGGATGCCGCCGCCTGCTTGATGATCGCTCCGCCCGGGGCGAGATTGCCATAGAGCACCGCCATCGAGCCCTCAGCCTTGATCGGCGCCGAGCGCGGCCGGATCACCTCCTGCCCCGGCACATCCTCGGCCTTGGCGACGATATCGCGCAATGTCCCGCCCGCGACCGTGCCGGCATCGAGGTCGATCAGCTCGCCGAGCTGGGCGAGCAGCTTGGGCACACCGCCGGCATGGTGGAAATGCTCCATATAATGGGCGCCCGAGGGCTTGAGGTCGACCAGGACCGGCACCTTGCGGCCGATCTCGTCGAGCATGTCGAGGTCGTAGCGGTGCGGGGTGCGATTGGCGATCGCGGTCAGATGGATGATGCCGTTGGTCGAGCCGCCGATCGCCTGCATCACGACCGTCGCATTGCGGAAGGCCTGCGGCGTCAGCAACGCGCTGGGACGTGGACCGCCATCGACCGCCATGCGCGCAGCCGCCGCGCCGCTGGCTTCGGCCAAGCGGATGCGCTCGGCATGGGGCGCGGGAATCGTCGCGCTCATCGGTAGGGACAGGCCAAGTGTCTCGGTGATGCAGGCCATGGTCGAGGCCGTGCCCATCACCATGCAGGTGCCGACGGAGGGCGCCAGGCGGCTGTTCACGGTCTCGATCTCGGCCTCGTCGATCTCGCCGGCGCGATGCGCGCTCCACAAGCGCCGGCAGTCAGTGCAGGCGCCCAGCACCTCGCCCTTGTGGTGACCGACCACCATCGGCCCGACCGGGACCACGACGGTGGGCAGGTCGACGCTGGCGGCCGCCATGATCTGCGCAGGCAATGTCTTGTCGCAGCCGCCGATCACGACGATCGCGTCCATCGGCTGGGCGCGGATCATCTCCTCGGTGTCCATCGCCATCAGATTTCGCAGGAACATCGAGGTCGGATGGGCGAAGCTTTCATGGATCGAGATGGTCGGGAACACCATCGGCATCGCGCCCGACAGCATGACGCCGCGCTTCACCGCCTCGATCAGGGCCGGAGCGTTGCCATGGCAGGGGTTGTAGTCGCTGTAGGTGTTGGTGATGCCGACGATCGGACGATCCAGCGCATCGTCGGAATAACCCATCGCCTTGATGAAGGCCTTGCGCAGGAACAGCGCAAACCCCTCGTCGCCATAGCTCGTCAGTCCCTTGCGCAGGCCTTTGGCCATTATCGTTCCTCCCATGGCCGCGACCGGCCAAGCCATGATGCAGCATAGACCGACCGCATCCGATTCCTCGATGAGCAGAATGCCGAGCGGGGTGTCGTGGGGATCATGGGCAAGCGCATGAGCGCGAGATGGTCGCCTTCCAGTCCAACCGCCTCTGCAAGCTTCAAATGGCCCTTCGACAACCTCTTCCAAAACGTTTCGGATGACATTATCGTGCCGCGCAGGCTGAGGTCGGGATCCGTCGCTCCCGGCCCATGACGCTCTTGGCCAATGAGCAGAGGCGACCGATGAGTTCATTGCGCGAATTGGCGCAGATGCTGGGTTTGTCGATCACGACCGTGTCGCGGGCGCTCGACGGCTATGGCGACGTCGCCGTCGCGACGCGCGAGCGCGTCCTCGCCGCGGCCGAGACGACCGGCTACCGGCCCAATTCGGCGGCCAGGCGGCTACGGCGCGGATTGACCGAGATCGTCACCATGGTGCTCCCGGCCGAGCCCGGTCATTTCAACGAACCGCTCTATATCGAGTTGCTGAGATCGACCGGCGAGCGGCTCGCGCAGCAGGGCTACGATCTGACGCTGATCGCCGCCCTGCCCGGCCCCGACGAACTCAAGACCTATCGCCGCCTCATCGAAGGCCGGCGCACCGACGCGATCATCGTCGTCCGGACCCGGCGCGAGGATGCACGCCTGCGCTATCTCACCGATATCGGCTTCCCCTTCGTCGCGATGGGGCGCAGCGATTTCTCCGAGCCATATGCCTATGTCGACGGTGACGGCGAAGCCGCCTTCCATGACGCCGCACTGCGATTGGCCGGTCTCGGCCATCGCAGGATCGGCCATCTCGCCGCCCCGTCGGCCTTCACCTTCGCGCATCTGCGCCGCAGCGGTTTCGCCCGCGCCATGCGCGATTCCGGGCTTCCCGGCGAGATCGTCGAGGACAGCGCGACCGAGGCCGGCGGCTATCGTGCCGCGGGCGTCATGCTGGCGCAGGCGGAGCCGCCGAGCGCCCTGCTCTGCGCCACCGACAGCATGGCGCTGGGCGCGATGCGCGCCGTGCGCGAGCGGGGTCTCGTGGCCGGGCGCGACATCGCGATCATCGGCCACGACAACATCCCGGCAGCCGCGTTCTCCGACCCGGCGCTCGCGACGATGGAATTGCCGATCGCCGCGACGGGCCGCCGCCTCGCCGAAATGGCGCTGGCGCGCATCGGCGGCGCCGATCCGCGCGACATGACCGAGATCAACCCCGTCGAGTTCCTCCCGCGTGCCTCCCTTGGGGAGGCGCGCGGCTGATCCATCACGGAAGGCGCGGGCCTCTCGCAGCCGCCGCTTCCGACGCCAATCAAAGCAAGCGAGCCAGGGAGGAAGCCATGAAGACACTCAACCAGCTGGCGATCGCCGCCATGACGGCGGGAGCCATTCTCGCCGCGCCGGTGGCGAAGGCGCAGGATCTCGTTTTTCTCTCGACGCAATTGCGCCCGATCGACGAGGCGCAGAAGGTGCGCGAGGTGCTGCTCAAAGGCGCGCCGAAAACCACCTATGTCGTTGAAGAGCCGCCGCAATTCGCCGTGCGCATGAAGGCGGAGCAGGCCGCCGGCAAGCGCACGATCAGCCTGATGGGTGCCTTGCATGGCGAATTGCAGCCGCTCGCGCCGACCGGCTCGCTCGACGCCATCGACGATGTCGCGGCCAAGCTCAGCGCAAGCGGCATACCTGCCGGTTTGATGGAACTCGGCAAGCTCGGGACGTCCACGCAGCAATACATCCCTTGGATGCAGGCGACCTATGTCCTCGTCGTCAGGAAGGAGGCTTTGCCGTTCCTGCCGGCGGGCGCCGACGTCAACGCCTTGACCTATGAGCAGCTCGCAGCCTGGGGCAAGGCAATCCAGGACAAGACCGGGCAGCGCCGCATCGGCTTCCCGGCCGGCCCCAAAGGCCTGTTTGCCCGTTTCATCCAGGGCAATCTCGTGCCCTCCTATACCGGCTCGATGGTGACCGAGTTCCGCTCGGCCGCCGCCGAAAAGGGCTGGACCGACTTCAAGGCGCTCTGGGCGACGGTCAATCCCAACGCCAACAACTATAATTTCATGCAGGAACCGCTGATGGCTGGCGAGGTCTGGATCGCCTGGGACCATATCGCCCGCGTCAAGGACGCGCTGACCGCCGAGCCCGACAAATACCTCGTCGTGCCGCCGCCGGCCGGCAGCCAGGGCCGCGCCTATATGCCGGTCGTCGCCGGCCTCGCCATCGCCAAGGATGCGCCGAACCGGGCCCAGGCTGCGGCCGTCATCGAGCATCTGCTCAAACCGGCGACGCAGATCGCCACCGCCATGGAGGTCGGCTTCTTCCCGGTCATCAACGCACCGCTTCCGGCCGATCTGCCTGCCGGCGTCAAGCTGCTGGCCGACGGCATCGCCAAGACGCAAGGCGCGAAGGACGCGATCGTCGCCCTGCTGCCGGTCGGCCTCGGCGACAAGGGTGGCGAGTTCAACAAGGTCTATTTCGACACCTTCCAGCGCATCGTGCTGCGGGGCGAACCGGTCCGCGCGGTGCTCGATTCCCAGGCCGAGACCTTGCGCGCGCTGATGACCCAGACCGCCGCGCCCTGCTGGGCTCCCGACAAGCCGAGCCAGGGCGCCTGCCCGGTGACGTGAGGGTTACGCCGGATCGTGTGACAGCTTCCGCAAACACGCCGTCATCCCGGACGCAGCCCCTGGGTCCGATCTTCGATCGGCCCAAGGATAAACTCCGCGGAGATCCGGGATCCATCGTAGAGCCGATTCCTTGATTCAAGAATCCGCCCTTCGATGGATCCCGGGTCAAGCCCGGGATGACGGTGTGTTCCCTGACCAAGATAACGTGGTCGGGAAAGCAAGACCCTAAACGTCAAAGGCCCACACCAATGCCCCAGCCGCGCTGGCTGCCCTATCTGCTGATTGCGCCCTCGGTCGCCTTTCTCGCGGCCTTCTTCCTGGTGCCGCTCGGCCAGACCATCCTGCTCTCCTTCGATGGCGGGCAAGGGTTCTCGCTCGCCAATTACGCCCGCATGGCCGGCGATCTCAATTTCCCGACGGCGCTGCGCAACACCTTCGCGCTCGTCATCGTGGTGATCCCGCTGCAGGTGGCGCTGGCGCTGGTCATGGGCCTGATGCTGCAAAAGATGACGCGCGGGCGCGAGCTCGTGCTCTGGATCTGGACGATCCCGCTCGGCGTCTCCGATCTCGCCGCTGGTCTCGTCTGGCTCGCGATCCTGCAGGATTCCGGCTATCTCAACACGCTGCTGTTCCAGTTCGGCCTGATCAGCGGGCCGACCGCCTATCTCAACAGCGAGACCCCCATCGCCTTGTTCTTCGCCGTCGTGCTGGCGGAGGTCTGGCGCGCGACAGCCATCGTCCTGATCATCCTCGTTGCCGGCATCCAGCTCATTCCCAAGGAGTTCGGCGAGGCGGCCGACATCTTCGGCGCGAGCCCCTGGACCAAATTCCGCAAGATCACGCTGCCCTTGCTGAAGCCCAGCCTGCAATCGGCGCTGATCCTGCGGACCGTGCTGGCCTTCGAGGTCTTCGCGGTCGTCTATGCGCTCGGCGGGCGCAATTTCCCGATCATCGTCGGCGAAGCCTATACTTGGCAAAACGAGAACCAGAATTACGGCGTCGCCGCAGCCTATGCCGTGCTGGTGATGGCGATCTCGCTGGCAGCGACGGTGATCTACCTCAAGGCGCTGCGTGTCGATCCGGAGGCGCAAGCATGAGCGCGCCCCGCAAATGGCTCTACGTCACCGGCGTCATGGCGCTCTGCGCCTGGGTGCTCGTGCCGATCTACCTGATCGGGCTTGGCGCGATGGGCGGGCGGATGGCCGTGTTCAAATGGCCGAAATCGCTCGCTCCCACGGAGGCATCCTTCACAGCACTCGCAGCCTTCCTGAAGATCGAGGGCGTCTGGAACGCGGCGCTGAATTCGCTCATCGCCGCCTCGCTCACCATGCTGTTCTCGATCCTGCTCGGGGCTCCGGCGGGCTATGCGCTGGCGCGGTTCAGCTTCAGGGGCCAGAGCGCCTTCCGCCTTCTGGTGCTGCTGACGCGGGCTTTCCCGCTCGCGATCCTGGCCCTGCCGCTGACCGTCATCTTCATCAAGGTGGGGCTTTACGACACGCCGCTGGGCGTCTCGCTGATCCATACCGCCCTGGCGCTGCCTTTCGCGGCACTGGTGACCTCCTCGCTCTTCATGGGCATCCCGCGCGAATATGAGGAGGCGGCCTGGGTTTTCGGCTGCACGCGCTGGCAGGCCTTCCGCAAGGTGGTGCTGCCGCTCGCCCTCCCCGGCATCGCGGCGGCTGCGATCTTCGCCTTCGTGATCTCCTGGAACGAGGTCTTCGCAGCCTCGGTGCTGACCGTGCGCGAGCGCACGCTGACGGCCTATCTGCTCGCGGTCCTGTCCGAATCGCCGCTGCATTACCGCTTCGCCGGCGGCTTCATCCTCATCGTCCCTTCGGTGCTCTTCATCTTCGCGGTCAGGAAATACCTGTTCGCGATGTGGGGCGTCTCAAGCAAATAGGAGGCGCCCATGGCCGGCATCCTGATCGACAAGGTCGCCAAGCAGTTCGGCAATGCTGTCGCCCTGCAGGAGATCTCACTTACCGTGGCGGACGGCGAATTCGTCGCCCTGCTTGGCCCTTCCGGCTGCGGCAAGACCACCCTGCTGCGCATCATCGCGGGGCTCGAGGTGCAGAGCTCCGGCAAGGTCGTGATCGGCGAGCGCGACGTCTCGGCGCTCAAGCCATCCGAGCGTGGGCTTGCCATGGTCTTCCAGAACTATGCCGTCTTCCCGCATATGACGGTGTTCGAGAACGTCGCCTTCGGCCTGCGCATGAAGGGCGCGGGTCAAGCCCGCGTCGAGGCGCAGGTGCGCAAGGCCGCCGCCCTGCTGCATATCGAGGAGTATCTCGGACGCTACCCCGCCAAGCTCTCGGGCGGGCAGCGCCAGCGCGTCGCCGTGGCGCGCGCGCTCGCCGTCGAGCCCGCCGTCCTGCTGATGGACGAGCCGCTCTCCAATCTCGACGCCCTGCTCAGGCTCGAGATGCGCGCGGAACTGCGCAGCGTGCTGCGTGAGGCCGGCACGACGACGATCTATGTCACCCATGACCAGACCGAGGCCATGGGGCTCGCCGACCGCATCGCCGTGATGCATGGCGGCCATATCGTCCAGATCGACACGCCGACCACTATCTATTCGAAGCCGGCGACCCGTTTCGTCGGCGGCTTCGTCGGTTCGCCCCCGATGAATTTCGTCAACACCACCGCCACCGCCGGCAGCGCCAGGCTCGGCGGCATCACGCTCGCTTCTCCCGTCGACGGGCCGATCATCCTCGGCTTCCGCGGTGAGGACGCCAGATTGACCGACGCCGCCAGCGGCATGCCGTTCAAGGTCAAGGTCGCGGAGCCAATGGGCTCGCATCTGCTGCTCACCGGGCATGTCGGCGACGACCTCGCCCGCATCGTCGCCCCATCGAGCACGCGGATCGGCGCCGGCGCGACGCTGGGCCTGGCGCTCGACCCCACCCGCATCATCTGGATCGACCCGCAAACCGGTCGCACCCATCCTGGAGCCTGAGCCTGTGCTGTCGACAACCCCTCCGACCGATTTCGATGACGCGGCGCGCGCCGTGCTGCGCCGCAATGACCGTGGCGGCTTCACGGTGCCCAATGGCCGGGTCTACCCCTTTCAGTGGAACTGGGATTCCGCCTTCGTCGCGCTCGGCTTCGCCACCTTCGATCTCGACCGCGCCTGGCGCGAGCTGGAGACATTGTTCGAAGGCCAGTGGCAGGACGGCATGGTGCCGCATATCGTCTTCCGCGCCCCGGCCGAGGGCTATTATCCCGGCCCCGAGGCCTGGGGCATCCAGCGCCAGCCGCTGACCTCCGGCATCTCCCAGCCGCCCGTGGCGGCGACCGCCGCACGCGTGCTGCACGATCTCTCCGCCGGCGATGCGGCACGGATCAGGGGCCTGTTCCCGAAACTCTTCGCCTCGCATCGCTGGTGGCACGAGATCCGCGATCCTGATGGTACGGGGCTCGTCACCATGGTTCACCCCTGGGAATCGGGGCGGGACAATTCGCCGGACTGGGATGAGCCGCTGAGCCATGTCGTTGCGAGCGTCGATGTCGCGCATCTGCGCAAGGATCTCGGCCATGTCGACGCCACGCAACGCCCGACCCATGATTTCTACAACCGCGTCATGACCCTGGTCGAGGAGGCCAAGGCGCTGGCCTGGGACGGGGTGTCGGTCGCCCGCACCCTCTCCTTCCGGGTCTGCGATCTCGGCATCCAGTCGATCCTGCTGCGCGCCGATCGCGATCTGCTCAAGCTCGCGGAAGAGCTCGGCTTCACCGATGAAGCCTCGGCCCTGCGCGACTGGGTCGCGCGTAGCGAGACAGCGATGCAGCGCTTGAAGGGCGCAGACGGGCTCTACCGCTCGCTCGACCTGCGCAGCGGTCAACTGAGCGAGGCTGTCACCTGTGCCGCTTTCCTGCCGCTCTATGCCCGGACCGCCAGCCAGGAGGATGCGCTGGCCCTCAAAGAGTACCTTGCAGCGACGCGAGCCGTGGCCAGCTTCTCCGTCGCCAGCACTGACCCACGCGACAGGCGTTTTGATGCCACGCGCTACTGGCGCGGGCCGGTTTGGCTGATGATGAACCGGATGATCGCCGACGGCCTGTCCGGCTACGGCCTGACCGAGGAAGCCAACACGCTCCGACAGGACAGCGGCGCGCTCGTCCGGCGCAATGGCTTCTGGGAGTATTTCGACCCGCGCAACGGCACGGGCTGCGGCGGTCCGGATTTTTCCTGGACCGCGGCGATGTGGCTGTCCTGGTGTGGATCGCCAAGCGCCGGACAGGCGCTGACCGCGCTTTGATGTAGTTTATATGAAAACCGCGCCAAATGGCTTTGTAGTCAGGCAATTCTCTCGGCGATAACACCGCTGACGTGCTCGAAAGCCTCCCGTTCCACGAGCTCGGGCGGCCGATCGGCGTCGACGACCTTGTACGGGGCGGGAAGTTTCGCGGCCTGGTCCAGGAATGATTGGCGAACGCGGCGATGGAAGGCCAGGTCGAGCGCCTCGAACCGGCCTTCGTCGATTTGCGACTGCTGCAATCGCGTCCGGCTGCGCTCCAGCGCGACCTTGGGATCGAGATCGAGCACCAGCGTCAGGTCGGGCCAGAGATCCTCGATGGTCAGGCGATGAAGATCGAGGATCAGCGCTTCTGAGAGCCCCCGCCCCGCGCCTTGATAAGCGATCGTCGAGCCGACGAAGCGGTCGCAGAGCACGATCTTGCCGGCCTGGAGCGCGGGCAGGATGACCTGGTCGATATGCTGCCGCCGGCTGGCGTTCATCAGCAGCAATTCGGCGGTGGGCGTCCAATCATAGGCGTTGCTGGCCAGCAGGATCTTGCGCAGGGCGGCGCCGGCCTCCGTGCCGCCCGGCTCATGGGTCGCCAGCACCTCATGCCCGGCGTCCCGCAATGCGGCGGACAAGGAACGCGCCAGCCCCGACTTGCCGCTGCCGTCGACACCTTCGAGGGCGATCATGAAACCGCGAGACCGCTTGTGCCAAGACTGCTTGTGCATTGCTATCAAAACCAGTTTGCCGCGGTGCGGCACGGATGCCGAAGACTGCATACGAGATTCGAGGGCGGTCGATAACGCAAGCTTACAGGCTTGATGAGATATCCTGGCTTCGGTTGCGCGCCGTTCAGCTTCGCTTCAAGACCTTGCGCACCCAGCCGGTGGCGAGCTCCATCACCGCATCGAGCGCGCGGCGCTGCAAGGTACCGGGTTCGACGGTCTCGGCGGCGTAGAGCGGGATTTCAAGAGTCTTGACCTCGCCGCGCGTGACGAGCAGGCGCCCGACCTCCGTTCCCTCCTGAACCGGCGCGACCAGCGGACCGCGATAGACGATCCGCGCATTGAGGCGCTCGCCCGCGCCACGCGGCAGGAGCAGGCTGACCGGCCCTTTCGCCTTCAGCGCGACACGCCCCTTCTCGCCGCCAAAGACGCTGGCCTCGCCGACGATCTCGCCCTCCCCGAAGATCTTGCGCGCCTCGAAGGCGCGAAAGCCCCATTCCAGCAGCTTGCGTGCTTCCTGCGCCCGGTCGCGGGCGGTCTTCAGGCCATTGACCACCACGATCAGGCGTTGGCCGTTCTGGACCGCCGAGCCGACAAGGCCGAAGCCCGCCTCGTCGATATTGCCGGTCTTCAGGCCATCCGCGCCGATCTCCATCGCCAGCAAGGGGTTGCGATTCTGCTGCTTGATCTTGTTCCAGGTGAATTCGCGCTGGCCGAAGATCTTGTAGAGCTCGGGATAGGTCTTGATGATGTGGTCGGCGAGCCTCGCCAGTTCGCGGGCCGTGACCTTCTGCTCCGGGTCGCCTACTCCGGTAGCGTTGCGGAAGACGGATTTCGCCAGGCCGAGTGCACGCACGCGCTCCGTCATCACCCGGGCGAAGGTGGGCTCATCACCGGCAATGGCCTCGGCCAGGGCGATCGCGGCGTCATTGCCGGACTGGACGATGAGCCCCTGCAGAATATCCGACAGCTTCACCCGGCTGTTCAGGATCGCAAACATCGTCGAGCCGCCGGACACGCCGCCACCCTTGCGCCAGGCGTTCTCGGAAATGCCGATCTCGCTATCGAGGGTGAGACGGCCCTGCGTGATCTCCTGGAAGGCGACGAGCGCCGTCGCGATCTTGGCGAGGCTGGCCGGGACCATCAGCTCATCAGCGGCCTTCTCGTAGAGCACCGTGCCGCTGGCTGAGTCGAGCAGGACGGCATAAGGCGCCGGCGATTGGAAATTCTGGGCGCGCAGGCCCGTTCCGACCAGCGATAGGACCAGGCTCAAAAACGCAACGACGCCCAGCCGCAAGGCGGCAGAGCGTCGATCAGATCCGTCGTTGCTTGTGACAGGCGCGCTCATGCTCCGATCTGAAGCAGAGGCGGGCTCGGGCGGTCAAGCCCGAACGGCTTCAATTGCGCGAAAGCGACTGCAATGTCTGGGGCGAGAGATCGCGCACCAGCGGATGCGCGTTCGAGAAGCGCTGGGTCGGGCTGCGCTCAGGCGCGGCGAACAGGCTTGCGACATTGGTGCGCACCGGCGGCAGCGGTGTCATGGCCCGCGGCTGCATGACGACCGGCTTGCCGGCATTGGCGATGGTGTCGAGATCAAAGGGGCGGTTAGGCGGCAGCGGCGCGCCACGGACCGGAACCCCCACACTGGCGGAACTTGCGCTGGCCGAGTTCGAGGACGCGGTCAAGACCATGCTGGCAGCGACCGGGGCGCTCGGCGCGATGGTGCGGACCGGCTCGGCGGCATAGGCCTGCGCGATCGGCTGCGAGACGGCGGCCCGGGCGGGCTCGACCGGCGCCTCGTCAAGATTGGCGCTGGCGTAGCGGTCCGTCGCTGTCGGGGCGGTGCTTGCGACCATGGTCGGGGCGCTGGTGCCCGGGATCGCGGCAGGCTGTCCGTCCGTGCGCAATGTCGCCAGAAGCAGCTTGTCGTCGGAGCCGGCGAGCGAAGCCTGGCCGAGATATTCGAGCTTGATGCGGGCCGTGCCGAGATGGCGGAAGGCCAGTGCCTCGGCGGTCTTCTGCGAGACGTCCATCAGGCGGTTGCCGTGATAGGGACCGCGATCATTGACGCGCACGATGATCGAGCGGTTGTTCAGTACGTTGGTGACGCGGGCATAGGCCGGCAGCGGCATGGTCGGATGCGCTGCGCTGATGCCGTTGCGGTCATAGACCTCGCCATTGGCGGTGCGGCGGCCATGGAAGGCCTCGCCATACCAGGAGGCGGTGCCGACCGCCGTGTAGCCGACCGGCTTCTCATAAGGCGTGTAGCGCTTGCCGGCGACCGAATAGGTCTTGCCGATTAACTGGCGCCCGCCGCCCTTGGGCACTTCCTCGCCCTCCGCGACGACGCGCGGGCTGGCAGGGCCGTATTTCGACTGGGGGAACGCACCGATTTCCTTGGAGCGGCCACGCTGGGCGACCTGATTGCCTGCGCAGTTGGCGACGAAAAGCCCGGCAAGCGCGACGCAACCAATGCGCATGACACGCGTTGTCAGGGTGTAACTGCTGAGGCCGCTTGGCTCGGACGCGTCGGAGGGCGATTCCGGGACCGATGAGCATGCGCCTCGAGTCATTCCGTCGTTCCGCTTTCTGCGCCGAAAAACTCAAAAGACCGGCCAGCCGCAACAGCGGCGAAACCGAAGTTTTCGGACAATCCGATTAAGAGTTCGTTAAGCGGAGGATCGCGGATCGCGACACCGTTAACGACATCCCATGTGCTCTTGGGCGGGCACAAAGGTGTCGGAAATGCGGCTGGTGTCAACCTGGGATGGGGACAAGGCGCGATTTTGGGCGCGCGTGGCAGCCTTGCAACGTGGTCGCCAAGGCGGGGCATGCGGGCTTGCGCCCCGCGCCTCCGCCAGCGACCGAGA
The DNA here is from genome assembly GCF_900113835.1 of Allobosea sp. OK403. Taxonomy (GTDB): domain Bacteria; phylum Pseudomonadota; class Alphaproteobacteria; order Rhizobiales; family Beijerinckiaceae; genus Allobosea. The sequence goes on from NZ_FOQV01000001.1 coordinate 907,750, forward strand.
CCTAGCCATGTGAAACGGATCATCCTGCTATTGCAGAGGTTTTTCGGTTTTGGCCGGAGTTTTCCGCCACACCGAGAAAGGCAGATATGGCGTGCGTTTCACTAGGGCGATAAGCGGGCTTGCCAAAACGCCATGCGCCCGGCAATGACAAGCACACCGGAAGGGTGGCCGAGTGGTTTAAGGCAGCGGTCTTGAAAACCGCCGTGGGTGCAAGCCCACCGTGGGTTCGAATCCCACCCCTTCCGCCAGGCCCGCCGACCGTACGCCATGGTACGATATCCCGCGCATGGCCACGCAAGCGCCGCCATTGCCGAACGTCATTTCCGTCCAAGCTGAAGCATCGGCATTGTCCGCAGAAGATCGCCCCCCTTCGACAGGCCCTGTTCGACGAGCAGCCGGCGATCTTCGTCCGAGCTCGTGCGGCAACTAAAACAATCGGCGGTCGCACGCCTCGCAACCATTCACGACAGCCGCCTGCGCTACGACGCGAACCGTTGAGGCCCTCCAATCAAGCGCACGAACACGAAGCCGGAATGACGTCTATCTCCGGCTCGTCCTGAATCGGCCACTTGATTCAGGCCATTCGGATTAAGGGTTGAGACGCCCCCCCGATGTGTCGTTCATATTGGCGCGATGAAGACCTTTTCCGGGAAGGCTTTCTCCACCACCTCGAGGAATGCCCGCACCTTGGCGCCGACCAGGCGGCGTGAACTCTGCAACGCCCAGATCTCCACCGGCGGACCGGCATATGGTCCCCAATAAGCAAGCCTGCCGGCCTCGATATCGTCGGCAACGAGCAGCTTTGGCAGCAAGGCCGCACCCGCGCCCGCCAGCACGGCGTCGCGGACCATGATAAGGGACGAGAGACGGAGAACCGGGTCCGGCCTCAGGACGATGTCAGCCTCCGTTCCCGAACCGATCCGCCAGACGGTCGTCGGCGGTGTCGCGGAGAGCAGGACGGCCTTTACCGTCGTTTCCTCGCCATCCACCCCTGGAAAGGGACGCGGCATATCAGGCGGCGCCACGATCAGGCGTTCATCGTTGAGGAAACGGCGGCCGACGAGGCGTTCGTCCGGCGACGGGTCGATCCGGATGATCAGGTCATAGCCATCCTCGACCGGATCGACCTTGCGGTCCTCAGCAACGATTTCGAGCTGGACCTCCGGATAGGCCAGAGCAAAGCGCGCGCCGATCCGGGGCAACGCGACATGCGCGAAGACCATCGGTGCGCTCACCCGCAACCTGCCTTTCGGCGTGGATGCGCCCAGGACGACCGCCTCTCCGGCCTCGGTGATTTCACTCAGCAGTCCGTGCGTGCGCTGATGAAGCGCCCGTCCTTCATCCGTCAATCGCAGGCTCTGGGATCCACGCTCGATCAGCCGCACGCCAAGGCTCTGTTCGAGTTCGGCGACGCGCCGCGACAGCGTGGCCTTTGAGCGACCGGAGACGCGGGCAGCGCGGCCGAACCCGCCATGGGCAGCGACAAGGTCGAAATCAGACAAAGCCTGAAGATCCATCATCGCGTTCCGTATTCGAGACAGGCAATCTCGATACTGGCGTCTCTTAAACGATAATGAAACGGCTATCTTGCTCCCAGCGGCTCGATGCCCTGGCCGAAGACGCCCCTCCAACTCAGTCAAAGGAGCTTGATCATGACACACGTATTGTTTGTCGGGCAGAAGCCGGACACCGTCGACTTTTCCGACCCCTCCCTGCCACCGGGGTTCGATGCTGAAAAAATCCAGGCGGGCATCGACATCGCTGAGAAGACCATGACGGAGCGCGGTTGGGACGGCGACATCTGCATGATCGCTCCCGACGACAGTGGCATCGCAACATTGGCCGCGCAGCTGGCGAGGTTGGACTATGATTGCGTCGTGATCGGTGGCGGCCTGCGCATCCCGCCCAATGGGTTGCTGTTCTTCGAGCGGGTTGTCAACGCGATCCACCAAGGCGCACCGAAGGCGGCGATCGCATTCAACACCCGTCCCCAGGATACGGCGGAGGCCGTGGCGCGGTGGGTCGGCGAACGGCATCGGTGATGTCCTTCGCCAGTGGCTCGTCGATGCGTCCCTGTCCATCAGCAAAAGCTTCGGAGATTTGACATGAAAGTTCTGGTATTGGGCGCCACCGGCGCCACCGGCAGGCTGATCGTCAGCAAGGCCGTCGCAAAGGGATACGAGGTCGTCGCGCTCGTTCGCTCCAAGGCAAAGGCAGACCTTGCCGGTGTCGAACTCGTGGAAGGCGACGCCCGCGATCCCGCCGCGCTGACCCGCGCCCTCGCCGGCTGTGATGCCGTCATCAGTTCGCTGGGCACGGCCATGAGCCCGTTCCGCGAGGTGACCCTGCTCTCGACGGCGACGCGCGCGCTGGTCGGCGTCATGGCGGATCAGAACATCCGCCGGCTGGTGTGCATCACGGGCCTCGGCGCCGGCGACAGCCGCGGCCATGGTGGCTTCTTCTTCGACCGGCTGTTCCTGCCTCTGATGCTGCGGAAGGTCTATGAAGACAAGGATCGCCAGGAAGATGCGATCCGCGCCAGCACGCTCGACTGGACCATCGTCCGGCCGACGGTGCTCAACGACAAGCCGGCGCGCGGTCACGTCAAGGCGTTGACCGACCTGTCAGGCGTCCATGGCGGGACCATCGCCCGATCCGATGTCGCGGAGTTCGTCGTACAGCAACTCACCGCAGATACGTGGCTGCGCAAAGCGCCGCTGATCACATGGTAGGATCGATTGCGGCCTCTTTCAGCAGCGAGCCGTCCGAGCCGAACGATCGGAATTTCCCAAGTCATCCGATCGACGGCCAATGCACAGGCAACAGGTCTGGAATGAGCGAAGATTGGCTAGAGCATTTTCGAGCGAAGTGGACGCCGGTTCGCGTGAAGAAAATGCGATAAAACAAGGAACTAGAGCATTTCTGCGATTCGGAGAAACGCGGAAATGCTCTAGTTCTCGGTTTCGTCGTTCGCTGCCCACCAATTCAGCTCCGACTGCCGCGATGTATGATGCGCCGTTCAGCGATCCGACCGCGCATGCGAAATGATGGACGTCATTCGCGCGACGAACAGGCCGTTTCTCCGCGCCCGAAGACGACGAAGCTGAGCGCCGCAAGCAGCCAGACGCCGATGCCGCTATAGAGCATGACCCAGCCGAAGCCCTGGGTGAGCGCCTGGTGGACAACGGCGGCAGAAACACCCTCTTTCGGTAAAAGAACGGTTCCCGATGCGATCCGCTCCGCCAGCGATCGCAATTGCACCGCATCGGCATCGCCCGGTAGCGCTGCCGCCAGCGATGCTCCAACACCCTCGACCAGAACGAATCCCATCAGCGCGATATTGACCGCGAGCGAAATCATCCTCGCGCTCATGTCGATGCCCGACGCCATGCCCGCGCGTTCATGGGACACCGAGCCGGTGGTCGTATTGGTGACGGGCGTATTGGTGAAGCCGAGGCCGATTCCAGCTAACACGCAGCCGGGCAGCATCGTCAGCCAGCTCGCATGCGCAGCCGTGCTTCCAAGCTTCATCAGGATAAAGCCAAGGCCGATGATGAACAGGCCGGCCGGGATCACCAGGCCAGGCCGATAGCGCAGCGACAGGCGCTCCGCCAAAGGCGGCACCGCCAGCGTCGGCAAGGTGTAGGCGAGCAGCGCCAAGCCGGCCGCCAGACTGTCATAACCCAGCCCCGCCTGGAACCAGATCGGCAGGTAGATCATGAATGGCCAGAAACTGATGTTCATCGCCGCCGAGCCGATGATGGCGCCCGAGAAGGCGCGAATGCGGAACACGGAAAAATCGAACATCGGCCTCGGGCTGAGCTTCTCGGCGACGAGGAAGACGATGAAGCTCGCGACGGCGACGCCGAGGATCGCGAGCGCTGCGGCGCTTGAAAAGCCGAGATCCGGCCCCTGCGTGATGAAGAAGGCGAGGCAGAAAACCGACAGGGACAGGGTGAGAATGCCGGCGAGGTCGAGATGCGTCGCGCCGGGATCGCGTGATTCCTGCACGCCATGGAGGGCGAGGAGGAAGGTCACGACGCTAAGCGCGACATGGACGAGGAAGACCCATTCCCAACTCGACAGGGCGACGATCACCCCGCCGACGATCGGACCGAAGCCGAGCCCGATGCCGAAGATGATGCCCCACCAGCCGAACGCCATGCCGCGCTCACGCCCCTCCCTGAACTGATGGGAGAGAACCGCAACCTGGCAGATCAGCATCGCTCCGCCGCTCATGCCCTGAAGGAAGCGGGCGACGATCAGAACGGGCGCGCTCTGCATCAGTCCGCAGAAGAGCGAGGCGATGCCGAAGGCGACGATCCCGATCAGGAAGACGCGCTTGCGGCCGTAGCGGTCGGCCAGCGTACCCGTCGCCATGAGCACCGTGGTCACGGCGATCGTATAGGCGTTCATGATCCACTGGAGCTGCTTGAAATCCGCATGCAGCACCTGTTCCAGCGTCGGCAGGATCGCCGGCACGCTGGAGATCTCCAGGCCGAACATCAGGGAGGAAAGGCAGACGGCGGTGAGAGCGACGCTGCTCCGGCGTGAAGGGGACAGGGGAACGGCAAGGGTCATGCTTCGATCGGCCTTTCGACGTTGGGACGGCAACGGCGAAATCCGACCAGACGGGAGGAGCTGCGTGGCGTGGTCCGCATGTTGCTGTGGCGCGGCACGATAGCGGGAGCTTGATCACATCAAAACTGGATGTATTTATATTTTAGAGACAACAATATTGGATGATTGCGATGATCACGCTGGATGTGGAGTCGGTCCAGGCCTTCATCGCCATCGCCGATTTCCAGAGCTTCACCCGTGCGGCCGCCGCGCTCGGCACCACTCAGGGAGCGATCAGCGTGAAGCTGAAGCGGCTGGAAGACCGGATCGGCCAACGGCTTATCGAGCGGACCCCGCGCTCGGTCCGATTATCGGCCCAGGGAGCGGTGTTCCTCGACGGCGCGCGCGATTTTCTGGCCGCACATGAACGCGCTGTCGCCGGGCTGTCCGCCTGCCGTCGCCGCTTTGCGCTCGGCATAGCCGCGCATGTCGCGGGACCTGAACTGACGACCCAGCTGGCGCGGCTCAACGCCCATGATCCTGGCCTGACGATCGAAGTGCGCCTCGACAATTCCCGTGGCTTGCTCGACGCTTTCGATCGCGGCGAACTCGACGCGACGATCATCCGCAGAGAGGATGATCGCCGTGACGGCGAGATTCTGGGGCCGGAGCATTTCGGCTGGTTCGCGGCGCCGCAGTTCGAGCACAGTCAGGGCGAGCCGGTGCGTCTCGCCGCGCTGGATCCCTCCTGCGGCGTACGGGATATCGCGACCCAGGCGCTCGATGCCACCGGCATTCCCTGGACGGAAGTTTTCCTCGGCGGCGGATCGTCGGTGGTGACGGCTGCCGTCTCGGCCGGCCTCGCCATCGGGGCCTTCTCCTGTCGGCTCGCTCCTCCCGGCACGGTGGAGGTCAGCCAGCGCTTCGGATTGCCTGACCTGCCATCGTCCGAAATCGTGCTGCACTCGACGCTCACCGACGCCAAATCCCGTGAGGCGCTACGTACGCTGGCGGCAGCATTCCGGGAGCATCGCGCGACGAGCTCCTGACAGCGATTTCTGCCTGCTCGGCGCAGGCATCAGCGCGCTGACGATCGGCTTCTGGGCAGCGACCCTGCGAGCCACGCCTTCAATGGCCACAGGACGCACGATTGCCTCGGAGTGATTGAGTCGGAGCGCTCTGGCTGAACCTCAGCGCAATCTCAAAGCTTCTTTCCGTCCTAAAGCTTCTTGCCGTCCTGGCCGAACTGCTTGAGGAAGGCGGTGAGGTCCTTGATCTCCTGCTCGTTCTTGATGCCGGCGAAGATCATCTTGGTACCCGGGACCTTGGCCTTGGGGTCCTTGATGTATTCGGCGAAGGTCGCCTCGTCCCAGGTGATGCCGGAATCCTTGTTGGCCGCGGAGTAGCTATAGCCCTCGGCCGAGCCTGAGTGTCGCCCGAACAGGCCGTTGAGCTGGGGGCCGACCAGGTTCTTGGCGCCTTCGCCGGTCTGATGGCAGGCGCGGCATTTATTCCAGGAGCGCTCGCCGGCGCTGATGTCCTGGGCAAGAGCCGGCAGGATGGCGGTGGCGGAGATCAGGATGGCGCAGGCGATCGCTTTCATCAGGCTTCCTTCGAGGCTGGGCTGGGGCCGCACCGGTGAGATATGGGCGCGGTGAATCATGGCTGTCTGCGAACCGTTCTAACCTGCGAGTATGGAAATCTGGAGAACCCGCCGACCGCATTTTCCCTGTCGCCGCTCACATTCTCGGGATGGGTCGCTTCGACATCTCTTCCTTCGCACGGATCCGGACACGTTCTCATCTGCACAGCCTCGCTCGGACTCCGAACGGATGTCGTTGCGTTACATCAAATGCGCGCCGCTTCATGGTGCGACTCGTTTCAATCTTTATGCCGCCTTTATGCACCGCCCTGCCCTTCCGGCTCGACCCTTGAGCCCTCCGGGCACCATCTCTCCGGTCTAACCTGACCGGAGTAAGGCTCATGGCCGACATCCTTTATCTCGTGCTGGGAACCGGAGCCTTCGTGCTCTTCGGTTACTACGCAACGCTGCTGCGCAAGGTCTGACGATCATGGCGCTCACCTGGCTTTACGCGACTGCTGCCCTCGGGCTGGCGGTCTATATGGTCGCCGCGCTTTTGCGCCCCGACCGCTTCTGACCTCAAAATCATAAGGAGACCTCGCAATGGATTGGCGGGGCTGGGCCGAGATCGTTTTCACGATCGCGTTGACGGTGGCCATGGGTTGGCCGCTCGGTATCTTCATGGCGCGCGTCTGGGCGGGCGAACGAACTTGGCTCGATCCGGTGCTGCGGCCGGTCGAGGCGCTTGCCTATGCCGCCTTCGGCATCGACCGCAACAAGGGGCAGAACTGGCTGGGTTATGCAGGGGCCGTGCTCGCCTTCAGCGCGGCCGGCTTCGTGCTGCTTTATCTGCAGCTGCGCTTCCAGAACCTGCTGCCGCTCAATCCGCAAGGCTTCGACGGCCTGTCGCCGCATCTCGCCTTCAACACGGCGGTCAGCTTCGTCACCAATACGAACTGGCAGTCCTATGCCGGCGAGGCGACGATGAGCAATCTCAGCCAGATGGCTGGCTTGACCGTGCATAACTTCGTCTCGGCCGGCACAGGCCTCGCGATCGCGGCTGCAGTCGCACGCGCCTTCGCCACCGATCGCGGCGAGAACCTCGGCAATTTCTGGGTCGATCTGACGCGCACCACGCTCTACGTGCTGCTGCCGCTCTCGATCGTGACCGCGCTTGTGCTGGTCGCGGCCGGCGTGCCGCAGACCCTGCTCGCCAATGTCGAAGCCTCGACCATCGAGGGCGCAAAGCAGGTGATCTCGCTGTTCCCGACCGCCTCGCAGGAGGCGATCAAGCAGTGGGGCACCAATGGCGGCGGCATCTTCAACGTCAACTCGGCGCATCCGTTCGAAAACCCGACGCCATTCACCAACCTGATCGAGGCCACCTCGATCAACGCGCTCGCCTTCGGCACCGTGATCGCTTTCGGTCGCATCGCCGGAGCGCGCAAGGAGGCCAAGGCGCTGATCGCGGTGATGATCATCCTCGTCGGTACCGCAGCCGCTGCGATCTATGCGTCGGAGACGCTCACGCCGCAGCCGGCGATGATCGCGGCCGGCATCACCGACGCCCCCTCCAACATGGAGGGCAAGGAAGTCCGCTTCGGGCCTGCCGCCTCATCGGTCTGGGCGGCGCAGACCACCGGCGCTTCGAACGGCTCGGTCAACGCAATGCATGGCAGCTTCATGCCGCTTGGCGGCGGCGTTGCGATGTTCATGATCCAGCTCGGCGAGGTCCTGCCGGGCGGCGTCGGCTCCGGCCTTTACGGCATGGTGGTGATGGCCCTGCTCGCGGTCTTCGTCGCGGGGCTGATGGTCGGACGTACGCCTGAATATCTCGGCAAGAAGGTCGAGGCGCGCGAGATCAAGTTCGCCATGCTGGCGGTGCTGATCCTGCCGCTCGCCATTCTCGGCTTCTCCGCCATAGCCGCCGTGCTGCCGGTCGCGCTCGAAGGCTTGCTCAACAAGGGGCCGCGTGGGCTTTCCGAGATCCTCTACGCCTATTCGTCGGCGGCGGGTAACAACGGCTCGGCCTTTGCCGGGCTCACCGCCAACACCCCCTGGTGGAACACGACGCTGGCCATCGGCATGCTGCTCGGCCGCTTCGCCTATATCGTGCCGGTCCTCGCCATCGCCGGCGCGCTCGCGGCCAAGCCGAAGCTTCAGCCGACCGCCGGCACCTTGCCAAGCGACAGCCCGCTCTTTGTCGGCCTGCTCATCGGCATCGTCTTGATCCTGGGCGGCCTGCAATTCTTCCCCGCGCTCGCTCTGGGCCCGATCGTCGAGCATTTCCAGCTGCTTGCGGCTGCGGCTTCACGCTGAGCCGACAAAGGAAATCCAATCATGTCCATGTCTTTCGTCAAATCCGGCGCGATCGACCAGAGCGTCGTGACGACCGCGCTGAAGAGCGCCTTCGTCAAGCTCGATCCGCGCGCACTGACCGGCAACCCGGTGATCCTCGCAACCGAGGTGGTCGCGGCGCTCGCGACCGTCTCGGCCGGCGTCGCCATCGCGGGCGGCCTGCCGGCCAGCTTCCCGATCCAGATCGCGGCCTGGCTCTGGCTGACCGTGCTCTTCGCCAATTTCGCCGAGGCCATCGCCGAAGGGCGCGGCAAGGCGGCGGCCGACAGCCTGCGCGCCACCCGCGTCACCACCAAGGCCAAGCTGATCATCGACGCCGCCCGCAATGCGATGGTCCCGACGCCGGCTCATGAACTCGTGCCGGGCGACATCGTGCTGGTCGAGGCCGGCGACGTGATCCCTGCCGATGGCGAGATCATCGAGGGCGTCGCCTCGGTCAACGAGGCTGCGATCACCGGCGAATCCGCCCCCGTCATCCGTGAGAGCGGCGGCGACCGCTCGGCCGTCACCGGCGGCACCACGGTCGTCTCCGACTGGCTCAAGGTGAAGGTCACCTCGCAGCAGGGCTCCTCCTTCCTCGATCGCATGATCGCGATGGTGGAAGGCGCCGACCGCCGCAAGACGCCCAACGAGCTCGCGCTCGCCGTGCTGCTGGCCGGGCTGACGCTGGTCTTCCTGATCGCCGTCGTCACGCTGACCGGGCTTGGGGCGTTCTCGGGTGTGACGCTCGATCCCATGGTGCTCGGCGCGCTCTTCGTGACGCTGATCCCGACCACGATCGGCGGGCTGCTCAGCGCGGTCGGCATCGCTGGCATGGACCGGCTGCTCAAGGTCAATGTGCTCGCAACCTCCGGCCGTGCGGTCGAGGCGGCCGGCGACGTCGACACGCTGCTGCTCGACAAGACCGGCACGATCACCTTCGGCAACCGCATGGCGGTCGAGGTCGTGCCGGCTCCTGGCGTGCGGCCCGATGCGGCGCTGCGCGCGGCGCTGATCGCCTCGCTTGCCGATGAGACGCCTGAAGGCCGCTCGATCGTCGAGCTCGCCCGCAATCAGGGCGTGACGGCCCAGGTCCCGGCGGGAGCGACCTCGATCCCGTTCAGCGCCACGACACGCCAGTCCGGCCTCGATGCCGACGGCAAGTCCTGGCGCAAGGGCGCGGTGGATGCGGTCATCCGGTCGCTCGACCTCTCCGAGAGCCAGGTTCCCGCCGAACTGCGCCAGGCGGTCGACCGCGTCGCGCGGTCCGGCGGCACGCCGCTCGCCGTCAGCGAGAATGGCGCGCTGGTCGGCGTCATCCATCTCAAGGATGTGGTGAAGCCCGGCGTCAAGGACCGCTTCGCCGATCTGCGCCGCATGGGCGTGCGCACCGTCATGATCACCGGCGACAACCCGGTGACTGCGGCGGCCATCGCCTCCGAGGCCGGCGTCGACGACTTCCTCGCCGAGGCGACGCCCGAGGACAAGCTGCGCATCATCCGCACCGAGCAGGCCAAGGGCCGGCTGGTCGCGATGTGCGGCGACGGCGCCAATGATGCGCCTGCCCTGGCGCAGGCCGATGTCGGCGTCGCCATGCAGACCGGCGCACAGGCCGCCCGCGAGGCCGGCAACATGGTCGATCTCGACTCGGACCCGACCAAGGTCCTGGAAATCGTCGAGGTCGGCAAACAGCTCCTGATCACGCGCGGGGCGTTGACGACCTTCTCGATCGCCAACGACGTGGCGAAGTATTTCGCCATCATCCCGGCGATGTTCGTCGTCGCCCTGCCCTCGCTCGGCGCAATGAACATCATGGGTCTGTCGAGCCCGCAGAGCGCCATCCTTTCGGCCGTGATCTTCAACGCGCTCGTCATCGTCGCGCTGATCCCGCTGGCGCTGCGTGGCGTGCGCTATCGCGCGATCGGGGCTGCCAAGCTGCTCTCGCGCAACCTCACCATCTACGGCATCGGCGGGCTGATCGCGCCCTTCGTCGGCATCAAGCTGATCGACATGATCGTCGCGGCGCTGAAGCTCGCCTGACAGCTCATCAAAGGACAACGACCATGTGGTCCCATCTTCGCCCCGCCATCGTCTCGATGGTCTTCTTCATCCTCCTGCTCGGCATCGCCTATCCGCTCGGCGTCACCGGGCTCTCCCAGGCGCTGTTCCCGGCGCAGGCCGGCGGCTCGCTGATCCGCAACCAGGCCGGCGAGATCATCGGCTCGGAATGGATCGGCCAGATCTTCAAGGACGATGCCTATCTGCGGCCCCGGCCGTCGGCTGCCGGCAAGGACGGCTATGACGCCGCCAATTCCTCCGGCTCCAATTTCGGGCCACTGAACGAGGATCTCGCCACGCGCATCAAGACCGATGCCGAGGCGATCCGCGCCGCTGATGGCGCCGGCCCTCTGCCGGTCGACGCCGTGACGGCGTCGGGTTCGGGTCTCGACCCGCATATCTCGCCGGAGAACGCGGCGCGCCAGATCGAACGCATCGCCAAGACGCGCGGCGCCCCGCCGGCGCAGGTCGCCGAGATCATCGCCCAGAACACGCAAGGTTATCTGCTCGGTTTCATCGGCCGGCCGCGCGTGAACGTGCTGACCGCCAATCTCGCCCTCGACGCGCGCTATCCGAAGGCTCAAGCTAAGCCGTAATGACCACTGACGAGACCCGATTCCGGGAACAGGGACGCCCTGATCCCGACGCCCTTCTGGCCCAGGCCGGCCGCGGTAAACGCGGCCGGCTGAAGATTTTTCTCGGCATGGCGCCGGGTGTGGGCAAGACCTACGAGATGCTCACCCAAGGCAATCGCGCCCAAGCGGAGCATGGCGAGGTGCTGGTCGGCCTGGTCGAGACGCATGGCCGCCGCGAGACCGAAGCGCTGCTCGACGGGCTGGAGGTGATGGCGCGCCGGCCGATCGAGCATAACGGCCGCATGCTGATGGAATTCGACCTCGATGCGGCGCTGGCCTGCAAGCCGCGCCTGCTGCTGGTCGACGAATACGCGCATTCCAATGCGCCGGGCAGCCGGCATCCCAAGCGCTGGCAGGATGTCGAGGAGTTGCTGGCAGCCGGGATCGACGTCTGGACCACGCTGAACGTCCAGCATCTCGAGAGCCTCGTCGACGTGATCTGGAAGATCACCGGCGTGCGCCAGCGCGAAACAGTGCCTGACAGCGTACTGAGCAGCGCCGACGAGATCGAATTGATCGACATCACGCCGAGCGAACTGCGCCAGCGCATGGCCGAAGGCAAGGTTTACCTCCCCGAGACGGCACGGCTCGCCGCCGACAATTTCTTCAAGCCGGAGAACCTGACCGCGCTGCGCGAGCTGGCCTTGCGCCGTGCTGCGCAGACCGTCGACGACCATCTGAATCAGGCGATGAAGCGCGCCGGCGTCGAGGGGCCCTGGGCTGCGGGCGAGCGCATCCTGGTGCTGATCGGGCCCGACGCGATGGCGTCCTCGCTCGTGCGCGCCGGCCGGCGCCTCTCCGACATGATGATGGACGCGCCCTGGACGGTCGCCCATGTCGAGCGACCCAACGGTTCGGACGCCGATCCGGCACGCGGTCAGAGGCTGGCGGAGGCGCTCAAGCTCGCCGAACAGCTTGGGGCCGCCAATGTCGTGCTGACCAGCGACGATCTCGTCGCCAGCGTGCTGGAATATGCGCGGCGCAACAACGTCACCCAGATCGTCGTCGGAAAATCGCATCGCAAGGGTTGGCGCGCCTGGTTCCATCGCTCGCTCGCCCCTGCCCTGCTGAAGGCGCAGAACGGTGCGGCGCTTCACATCATCACCGATATCGCCTCCGTACCGGCCGGCCCGCCCCCGGCCGCCCCCAAGCGCGATCTCTCCTGGCGCGGCCATATCGGCGCGGCGGTCATGGTAGCCGCGGCTGTCGCCGTCGCGACATTGGTCGATCGTCAGGCGGAGAACGCCAACCTCGCCATGCTGTTTCTCGTCAGCGTGCTGGGAGCAGGCGTCGCCTTCGGGCTTTGGCCGTCGCTGACGGCAGCAGGGCTCGCCGCCTTCGCCTATAATTTCTTCTTTCTCGAGCCGCGCCTGTCGATGTGGATCGGCAATCCGGCCGATGTGCTGACCTTCGCCGTATTCTTCGTCGCAGCCGTCGCTACGGGCGGCCTGACCGGGCGCATCCGCGACCAGGCCAAGGCGACAGCGCGGCGCGCCTCGGCGATCACGGCGCTGCTGGCAGCGAGCCGCAGACTTTCGGGCGCCGCGCGCAGGGAGGACGCCGCAACCGTACTGGCCGAGCAGCTTTCGGCGGCGACGGCCGGAAAGATCATCGTCCTGCTCCCGCAAGGAGACGAGATCGCGCCCAGCGCCGGCGCGCCCTCGCTGGAGCCATTGACCACCGCCGACATGACGGCTGCGCGCTGGAGCTGGAACCGGGGCGAGCCCGCCGGAGCCGGCACCGGCACGCTGCCCAATGTCGCCTGGACCTTCCGGCCTTTGCAGGGTGTGCGGATGCGCTCGGGCGTGGTCGGGTTCGAGCCCAAAGCCCTGCTGGGTGCGGAGAATGAGCGTTTTGCCATGGCGCTGCTCGACCAGGGCGCGATCGCGCTGGAGCGGGTGGAACTCGCTGCGGCCGCCGTCGATGCCGAGGCGCTGCGCCGGACGGATCGATTGCGCTCGGCGCTGCTGAACTCGGTCAGCCATGATCTGCGCACGCCGCTCGCCACCGTGCTCGGCTCCGTGACGACGCTGATCGATTTCGGCAAGAGCGTCGAGCCGGCCGTGGCCGACGATCTGCTTTTGTCCATTCGCGAGGAGGCCGAGCGCCTCAACCGCTATGTCGGCGACCTGCTCGACATGACACGGCTGGAAGGCGGCGCGCTGGTGACACGCCGCGATTGGACCGATGTCCGCGACGTGATCTCGGCCGCGATCGCGCGGGTGTCGCGGCGACTGGAGAACCGCCGCATCCAGCGCGATTTTCCAGCCGAACTTTCAGCCGTGCCCGCCGACCCGTCCTTGCTCGAACAGGCCCTGGTCAACATCCTGGAGAACGCGATCGCCTATAGCGAGAACGGTTCGCTGATCGAAACCGCGGCCTATGAGGACCGGGGCAATGTCGTGATCTCGATCGAGGACGAAGGTCGCGGCATCCCGACAGCCGAGCTCGAACGCGTCTTCGAGAAGTTCCGGCGCATGGAAGAGGCGACCGATCGCGGCGGCGAGCGCGGAAAAGGGGCGGGCCTTGGCCTTGCCATCTCCAAGGGCTTCGTCGAGGCCATGGGCGGGCGCATCGCGGCCGCAAGCCCGATCCAGGATCGGCCTGACGGTTCCAAGGGGGGCACCCGCATATTGATCAGCCTGCGCAAGGACGGCGCGGCGCCGGAGGTTCTGTCATGACCGCTTTCCGCCCCCGCATCCTCGTCATCGACGACGAGCCGCAGATCCACCGCTTCCTCGGCCCGGCGCTCGATGCGGCGGGCTACGAACATGTCCGCGCCGACGACGCCACTGCCGGTCTGCGCGAGATCGCGCGCAAACCGCCCGACGCCGTGGTGCTCGATCTCGGCCTGCCCGACATGGACGGCAAGGAGGCCCTGGCCAAGGCGCGCGCCTTCTATGACGGGCCGGTGATCATCCTCTCGGCGCGAGACCGCGAGACAGAGAAGATCGATGCGCTCGACGCCGGCGCCGATGACTATGTCGAAAAGCCCTTCGGCGTCGGCGAATTGCTGGCGCGCCTGCGCGTCGCGCTGCGTCACCGCATCGAGCGGCAGGGCGCGGAGGCGACGATCCGCTCGGGCGATGTCGAGATCGACCTCGTCAACCGCCGGATCAGCCGCGCCGGGGTGCATGTGAAGCTTTCACCGAAGGAATACGACCTGCTCGCCAGCCTGGCCGGCGGAAATGGCCGCGTGTTGACGCATCGCCAGATCCTGACCGCAGTCTGGGGGCCGGCGCATGAGCATGACGTGCAATATCTGCGCGTTTTCGTCGGGCAATTGCGCCAGAAGCTCGAGGATGATCCGGCGGCGCCGAAGCTGATCGAGACCGAGCCCGGGGTGGGCTATCGGCTGGGCGGATTGGTCTGACGCCGCCGTCGTCGCTCCTCCTCCTACGGAGGAGAATCCACTCGATGCCCGCTAGGTCCGATGAGCCGGAAAGACAAATCTCCTCCTTTTGATCGGGAATAAGAAAAAACACGCTACCTTGCGTGAATTGAATCGATCGCCGCTCTGGCTTATTTGAAACGTTCGGAAGAACGAACGGGGCAAGCGGCGCAGTGGCCATTCTGAATGTGATCGACCGCGACGGTCGCGCCCATGAACTCGAAGCCGTCGAAGGCTGGCGGGTGATGGAGATCCTGCGCGACTACAAGGTCGGGATCGAGGGCGTCTGCGGCGGTTCCTGCGATTGCGCCACTTGCCATGTCGTCGTCGCGTCCGATTGGGCCAAGCGCCTGCCGGAGCCACGCGAGGATGAAATCGACGCGCTCGACACCCTGCCATTGATCGAGGCGACCTCGCGCCTCTCCTGCCAGATCATCTGGTCCGACGAGCTCGACGGGTTGACGCTCACCTTGGCGGAGGCCGCGTGATGGCTGCCGCCCCCAAGCGCGTCCCCTTGCCGGCGATCCTGCTCGCCAACGACCTGCTCGATGGCGATGTCGTCTTCGCCGTTGCCGGCGCCAACGGGCAACTCATCTGGACGCGCGATCCGGCGCTGGCGCTGGTCGCCTCGGACGATCCCGCCGCAGAGAGCCTCGAGGCTTTCGCGGCGGCCGAGCTCGCGGGCAATCGCGTGGTCGATGCCTATCTCGTCGATGTCACCATGGAGACCGGCCAGCCGGTTCCGCGACATTTCCGCGAGCGCTTCAAGACGCTGGGGCCCAGCAATCGTCCCGATCTCGGCAAGCAGGCCGGGGATGGGATCTCAGCCGGGCAGAGGGCCTGACCGATGTATCGCTATGATGAATTCGACGAGCGTTTTGTCCGCGAGCGGGTTGCCCAGTTCCGCGACCAGGTCTCACGGCGGCTCGACGGCTCGATCACCGAGGATGAGTTCAAGCCGCTGCGGCTCAAGAACGGCGTCTATCTGCAGCTCCACGCCTATATGCTGCGCATCGCCATTCCCTATGGCACGCTGTCATCGAAGCAACTGCGCCAGCTTGCGCTGATCGGCGAACGCTACGACCGCGGCTACGGCCATTTCACCACGCGCCAGAACCTGCAGTTCAACTGGCCGAAGCTGCGCGACGTACCCGAAATTCTGGACCTGCTCGCCGATGTCGAGATGCACTGCATCCAGACCTCCGGCAATTGCATCCGCAACGTCACGGCCGACCATTTTGCCGGCGTGGCGCAAGACGAGATCGAGGATCCGCGCCCGACCGCCGAGTTGATCCGGCAATGGTCGTCGCTCCATCCCGAATTCGACTACCTGCCGCGCAAGTTCAAGATCGCGGTGACAGGCGCCGAGCATGACCGCGCCGTGATCAAGGCGCACGACATCGGCCTGCGCCTGCGCCGCCATCCCGACACCCATGAGATCAGCTACGAGGTCAGCGTCGGCGGCGGCCTCGGTCGCACCCCGATGATCGGCAAGGTCGTGCGCGACTACCTGCCCAAGGATGACCTGCTCGCCTTCCTCGAGGCGATCATGCGGGTCTATAATCTCGAGGGCCGGCGCGACAACAAATACAAGGCGCGGGTCAAGATCCTCGTCCATGAGATCGGCGTCGAGGAGTTCCGCCGCCGCGTCGAAGAGGAATTCGCGCGGCTCGATGGGCCCTCGGTGAACGCCGATCCGGCCGAGGTCGCGCGCATCGCCGCCTACTTCAAGGCGCCCGATTATGAGGTCCTGCCGGCAACGAGCCGGGTGCTGGAGGCAACGAAAGCCGCCAACCTCGGCTTCGCGCGCTGGGTCGAGGTCAATACGATCCCGCACAAGGCGCCAGGCTATGCGGCGCTGACGATCTCGCTGAAGCCCGTCGGCGAGGCGCCGGGCGATGCGACCTCCGACCAGATGCGGCTCGTCGCCGATCTCGCCGAGCAGTACTCGCAAGCCGAAATCCGCGTAACCCATGCGCAGAACCTCGTGCTGCCCTATGTCCGCCAGCGCGACCTCTTCGCGATCTGGCAGAGGCTCGGCGAAGCGGGGCTCGCAAGCGCCAATATCGGCCTGATCACCGACATCATCTCCTGCCCCGGGCTCGACTATTGCGCGCTCGCGACGGCGCGTTCGATCCCGATCGCGCAGGCGATCCAGCATCGTTTCGCCGATGACAATCGCCAGAAAACGATCGGCGAGCTCAACATCAAGATTTCGGGCTGCATCAACGCCTGCGGCCACCACCATGTCGGCCATATCGGCATTCTCGGCCTGGAGAAGCGCGGGATCGAATCCTATCAGATCACGCTTGGCGGCGACGCGACCGAGAACGCCGCGATCGGCGAGATCCTGGGGCCCGGCCTCGCGGCGGAGGATGTTCCCGACGCGATCGAGCGGATCGTGAACGTCTATCTCTCCGAGCGGACTGAGGGCGAGAGCTTCATCGAGAATGTCCGCCGCATCGGCCTTGCTCCGTTCAAGGCCGCCTTCCAGGAGGTCGCCCATGCCGTTGCTTGATCGGAACGGCAGCAAGGTCGACGCCTGGACACGTAGCGAAGGCTCAGGGGTCGACAATCTCTCGCAGGCGCTGGTGCCGTGGGAAGCGCTGACCGAGGCCCTGCAACAAAAGGCGCGCGACCAGCGCATCGGCGTCGTGATCCCCAACAACATCCGTATCGCCGAGCTCAAGCTGGTGCTGCGCCAGCTCTCGCTGATCGCGATCAGCTTCCCGGCCTATTCGGATGGGCGCGGCTTCAGCCTTGCCAAGCTGATCCGCAATCATGGCTTCACCGGAACCTTGCGCGCGAGCGGCCCCCTGATCGCCGACCAGTTCGCCTATGCGCTGGCTTGCGGCTTCGACGAAATCGAACTGCCCGAGGCCAGCGCTGCGCGTCAGCCGGTCGAGCAATGGCTCAAGACAGTGGGCCAGATCAGCCATGGCTATCAGCGCGGCTATGGCGACAGCCACAACATCCTCGATCAGCGTCGCACGGCCCGCGCCGCCGGCCGCCTCGCCGCATCGTAACGCGATGACGCCCGGCGCGGCCGATCGAAACAGCGCCGCCGGACCGGCGACATTGCGCGGATTGAAGGAGGACAGCATGGACAGCGAGATCGCAAATCTGCTTCCGAAGCAGCCCCATGAGCGCTGGTTCGATCTTTGCTTTCGCCTTATCATTGTGCTCTTGGCTGTCTTCTGGTTGCTGATGCCGCCAGCGGGGGGCGAGACGCGCCCCACGGATGTCAGAGCCACCACAGCGACGCGATGAGCGAAAGACAACCAGAGCCGACCACCGCGCGCCGCATCGACAGGCTGGCGACGCTGCCGCTCTTCCACAAGCTGGAAGGACGCAAGGTCGTGCTCGCCGGTGGCAGCGAGAGCGCGCTCTGGAAGGCCGAATTGATCGCGGCGGCCGGAGCCGACCTCCGCGTTTTTGCCGGCGATGCGGCTGACCGCTTCACGGCCCTCGCCAACGAACCGCCAGCCGGCTCTGTGACCGTGGTACCCCGGCATTGGCAGCCTGACGATCTGGCCGACGCAGCACTTGCCATCGGCGATATCGAGGATCTCACTGAGGCGCGCGCCTTCGCGGCGGCCGCGCGGCAGCTGGGCGTGCCGGTCAATGTCGTCGACAAGCCCGAATTCTGCGATTTCGCCTTCGGTTCGCTGGTCAACCGTTCGCCCCTGATCGTCGCGATCTCGACCGATGGCGCCGCGCCCGTCTTCGGGCAGGCGATCCGGGCCAAGATCGAAGCGTTGCTGCCGGCCGGGCTGAAGAGCTGGGCCCAGGCGGCCAAGGACTGGCGGCCCGCCGTGCAGGTGCGCGAGCTTCCTTTCGCACTTCGCCGCGCCTTCTGGGAGCGCTTCACGGCGCGCGCCATCACAGCTCCCGAACGTGACCCCGGCGAGATCGACAGGAGCGACCTCTTCAGTGCGCTCGACCGGCTCGAAAGCGCCCATGACGGCAACGGCCGGGTGACCTTGGTCGGTGCCGGCCCGGGCGACCCGGAACTCTTGACGCTGAAGGCCATCCGCGCGCTGCAGAGCGCCGACATCATCTTATATGACGACCTCGTCTCGTCTGGCGTGCTGGAGTTCGCCCGCCGCGAAGCCAAGCGCATGCTGGTCGGCAAGACCGGCTATGGGCCGTCGGTCAAACAGAGCGACATCAACGCCCTGATCGTCGCGCTGGCGAGCCAGGGCAAGCATGTCGTGCGCCTCAAGGGCGGTGATCCCGGCATCTTCGGCCGCGCCGGCGAGGAGATCGAGGCCTGCGCCGCTGCCAATATCCCGGTCGCGATCGTGCCCGGTATCTCGGCGGCACAAGGAGCCGCGGCTTCGCTTGGCCTCTCGCTGACCCATCGCGACCATGCGCGCCGCCTGCAATTCGTCACCGGCCATGCCCGCACCGGTGACCTGCCGGACGATCTCGACTGGCAGGCCATGGCCGACCCCTATGCGACGACGGTGATCTATATGGCGCGCGCCACGCTCGCGGGCTTCCGCGACCGCGCGGTGGCGGCCGGGCTCGATCCGCAAACGCCGGCCGTTGCCGTTCTGGCGGCGACACGGCCGGACGAAGTCCGGGTGGCCGCGACGATCGCGACATTGCCTGATATGCTCGGCCAACTGCCAGCCAAAGGGCCTGTGCTCGTCCTGGTGGGGCATGCGCTGGGGGCCGTGGCCGCCACCAGCGTATCGCAGGATCTGCGCCGGGCCTGAATTCGGCGCTGCGACAACGGCCTATTCGGATTTATGCCTGATTTGCCCGCAAATCGCGTTGCGCGGGAAATGCCTGACCAAAAATACGGTGGAACGCCTTCAAGGGAGACGCGTTTTCTCCCACAGGGTTCAAGTTTGGAATGGGCCTGCTGCAGCATGCCGTTGAGGCTGGTGCGAAAATTCAGTACGTTTCGTTTGTTATTCAGAACGAATGTCGGTGGTTCCCTGGGGCCTCCGGCATTGATCGCAACGGAGCCCTGACATGACGCAACCTATCTTTCGCCGTGTGCTTAGAGCCGGGCTCGTGCTCGGGGCTTTCACCCTGTGCTTCGGCGTCGTGGCCGGCGCGCGCGCCCAGACTGAGTTGCTGAACGTCTCCTACGACCCGACGCGGGAGCTCTACCGCGACCTGAACGCGGCTTTCATCGCCGAATGGAACGCGAAGAACACCAAGAAGCTCACGACCATCCGCCAGTCCCATGGCGGCTCGGGCGCTCAGGCGCGCACGGTCATCGACGGTCTCAATGCGGATGTGGTGACGCTGGCGCTGGCGGGCGACATCGACGCCATCGCCCAGCGCTCGAAGAAGCTGCCGGAAAACTGGCAAACGCGCCTGCCCAACAACTCCTCGCCCTACACCTCGACGATCGTCTTCCTCGTCCGCAAGGGCAACCCCAAGGCGCTCAAGGACTGGGGCGACCTGGTCAAGCCGGGCGTGCAGATCATCACGCCAAACCCGAAGACCTCGGGCGGGGCGCGCTGGAATTACCTCGCTGCCTGGGCCTATGCCGACAAGGCCTTCAACAAGGACGAGGCGAAGGTCCGCGACTATATCGGCAAACTCCTGGCAAACGTACCCGTGCTCGACACCGGCGCGCGCGGCGCGACCACGACCTTCACCCAGCGCGGCATTGGCGACGTGCTCCTGGCCTGGGAGAACGAGGCCTTCCTCGCCTTGCATGAATTCGGCGCCGACAAGTTCGACATCGTCGTGCCGAGCCTCTCGATCCTGGCGGAGCCGCCGGTCGCACTGGTCGACGCCAATGTCGACGCCAAGGGCACGCGGGCCGAGGCGCAGGCCTATCTCGACTTCCTCTACACACCGAAGGCCCAGGCGATCATCGCGAAGAACTATTATCGGCCGCGCAATGTCGAGGCGGCCGACCCAAAGGACATCGCGAATTTCCCGAAGCTTGAGCTGGTCACGATCGACCAGGATTTCGGCGGCTGGGCCAAGGCACAGCCGACCCATTTCGGCGACGGCGGCAGCTTCGACCAGCTCTACAAGCCGGCGCGCTAGCTGATGGCAGCGGCGACCTCAGTTTGGCGGCAGCCGAGCATCCTGCCAGGCTTCGGCATCGCGCTCGGCATCACGCTGAGCGCCTTGTCCCTGATCGTGCTCGTGCCGCTGGTGGCGCTGGCGCTGAAGGCGGCGAGCGCCGGCCCGGCAGATATCTGGGCGGTGACGACCTCGCCGCGGACGCTGGCAGCGTTGCGCCTATCTTTTCTGGGAGCGCTGTTTGCCGCCTGCATCAACGCCGTCTTCGGCATGATCCTCGCCTGGGTGCTGGTGCGTTACGACTTTCCAGGCCGACGCTTCATCGATGCAGCGGTTGACCTGCCCTTCGCCTTGCCGACGGCGGTCGCCGGTATCGCGCTCGCGGCGATCTATGCGCCCAATGGCTGGGTCGGCAGCTTGCTGGCGCCTTATGGCATCAAGATAGCCTATACGCCGCTCGGTGTGATGGTGGCGCTGATCTTCGTCGGCCTGCCCTTCGTCGTGCGCACGGTGCAGCCGGTGCTGCAGGAGATGCAAGCCGATGTCGAGGAGGCCGCGGCGCTGCTCGGGGCCGGCCGCTGGCGCACCATCTTCACGGTGATCCTGCCTCCGATCTATCCGGCGTTGCTGACCGGCTTCGTCCTGGCCTTTGCGCGCGCGGTCGGCGAATACGGCTCGGTGATCTTCATCGCCGGCAATGTGCCGATGGTCTCGGAGATCGCCCCCCTGCTGATCGTGATCCGGCTGGAGCAATTCGACTATGCCGGTGCGGCTGTCGTCGCGATGCTGATGTTGTTGATCTCCTTTGGCCTCATTCTCTTCGTCAACCTGATTCAGGCACGGGCACGCCGGAGGTTCGGCGATGTCTGATGCTGCTCTGCCCCAGTTCCGGACCGACACGGCCCAAAAGCGTGATACGCGCCGCATCCGCGGCGAAGGCGTTGTCGTCCAGGCCGTGCTGATCGCGGTCTCGCTCGCCTTTCTGGCGCTGTTTCTGCTGCTGCCGCTGGTCTCGGTCTTCGTCGAGGCGGGTGCGCGCGGCTGGACGGCTTACAAGGCGGCCGTGACCGAGCCCGATGCGGTCGCGGCGATCCATCTCACTCTGCTGGTCGCCGGCATCGCCGTGCCCTTCAACGTCGTCGTCGGCATCGCAGCCGCCTGGGCGATCGCCAAGTTCGAGTTTCGTGGCAAGAACCTGCTGATCAGCCTGATCGACCTGCCCTTCTCGGTGTCTCCGGTGATCTCGGGCCTCGTCTTCGTGCTGCTCTTCGGCGCGCAAGGCTATTTTGGCGCCTGGCTCAAAGCCAATGACGTGCAGATCGTCTTCGCCCTGCCCGGTCTCGTCCTGGCGACGGTGTTCGTGACCTTCCCCTTCGTCGCACGCGAGCTGATTCCGCATATGCAATCGCTCGGTTCGGCCGATGAGGAAGCGGCGCTGACGCTCGGCGCTTCGGGCTGGCGGACCTTCCTGACGATCACGCTGCCCAATGTGAAGTGGAGCCTGTTTTATGGTGTGCTGCTCTGCAACGCGCGCGCCATGGGCGAGTTCGGTGCGGTTGCGGTCGTCTCCGGCAAGATTCGGGGGCTGACCAACACCATGCCGCTGCATGTCGAGATTCTCTACAACGAGTACATGAGCGCTGCGGCCTTTGCCGTCGCCTCGCTTCTGGCCGGGCTGGCGCTCGTCACGCTCGCGCTCAAGACGCTGCTGGAATGGCGTTACTCGGATTCCATCGCCGCCAGCCGCCGCCATTGATGAAGGACGCAAGCATGTCGGTCGCAGTCACCATCGAATCGATCGAGAAACGCTTCGACGCATTTGCTGCCTTGCGCGGCGTCTCGCTCGACATCCAGCCTGCCGAGCTCGTCGCCCTGCTCGGCCCCTCGGGCTCAGGCAAGACGACACTGCTGCGCTTGATCGCCGGCCTCGAACAGGCCGATCAGGGCCGCGTGCTGTTCGGCGAGACCGATATGCGCGACCTCTCGCTGCGCGACCGGCGGATCGGCTTCGTCTTCCAGCACTACGCCCTGTTCCGGACCATGACGGTCGGAGAGAACGTCGCCTTCGGCCTGAAGTCGCGCCCGCGGGCGCAGCGGCCGGAACCGGCGGAGATCAGAAAGCGCGTCGGCGACCTGCTCGAACTCGTACAACTGCCCGGCCTCGACAAGCGTTATCCGAGCCAGCTCTCGGGCGGCCAGCGCCAGCGCGTGGCGCTGGCTCGCGCGCTGGCGATCGAGCCGCGCGTGCTGCTGCTCGATGAACCTTTCGGGGCGCTCGATGCCAAGGTCCGCAAGGATCTGCGCGCCTGGCTGCGCGACCTGCACCGCCGCACCGGACACACCACCGTCTTCGTCACGCATGACCAGGAGGAGGCGCTGGAACTCGCCGACCGGGTCGCGATCCTGAATGACGGCCGTATCGAGCAGGTCGGTTCGGCGGATGATGTCTATGATCATCCGGCGACGCCCTTTGTCTGCGAGTTCCTCGGCGAGGTGAACAAGCTGCCGGTCAAGGTCGTCGGCAGCCAGGCCTTTTTCGGCGATCGGCCGGTTCTGGGCGGGTTGTCGCAGAACCAGGGCGGACAGGCCGCGCTCTATGTCCGGCCCCAGCACCTGCGCATCGTCGACGATCTGCCGCTGGCGCTGCCCGGCGTCGTCGAGCATCTGCGCCGGAACGGCCCGCTGCGGCGCGCCGAGGTCGCGGTTCAGGGGCTGGCGAAGCGCCTCGACGTGGATCTGGCGAGCCAGGTCGCGCCGGCGATCGGCGAGCGCATCCGTTTGCGCATCACACATGGCAGTCTGTTCGCGGCAGCCTGAGCGGTCTCGCTTCGGCCTTCACCAGCCGCTAGCCTGGGTGCAAGTGATTTGCATAGGAGCGAACGATGAAAGCGCGGGCGAAATGGGTCGAGGGCATGGCCTTCATGGGCGAGGCCGGCAGCGGCCACGCCGTGACGATGGACGGCGCTCCTGAATATGGCGGCCGCAACATTGGCATCCGGCCGATGGAGATGCTGTTGATCGGGCTCGCCGGCTGCACCGGCTTCGATGTCGTGCAGATCCTGAAGAAGGGCCGCGAGAGCGTCACCGGTTGCGAGGTCGAGGTCGAGGCGGAACGCGCCACGGAGGATCCCAAGGTCTTCACCAAGATCCACCTCGCCTACAAGATCACCGGGCGTGGGCTATCGCAGGCGAAGGCGGAACGGGCCGTCACATTGTCGAAGGAAAAATACTGTTCGGCTTCGATCATGCTCGGGGCGACCGCCGAGATGAGCTACACGCTCGATGTTGTCGACGAATTGCAGAAGGTGGCGGCCGAATGAGCAAAACCCAATTCTCCGGACTGATCACGCCCGAGGCTCTCGAACAGCGCCTGGGCGACAGCAATCTGGTCGTCGTCGACATCCGCTCCTCGGTCGATGGCGGCGGCAAGGCTGCTTATGAAGCGGGACATGTTCCCGGCGCCGTGCACAGCGACTATGCCGCCGATGGCTGGCGCGCCAAGGTCGGCAATGCGCCCGGCATGCTGCCACCGCTTGAGCATCTGGCCGCGCTCGCGGGACGGCTCGGCATCAAGCCTCATGACGACGTCGTCATCGTGCCGGCGGGCGTCAGCGCTACGGATTTTGCCGCCGCCGCGCGGATCTACTGGACACTGAAGTTGATCGGCCACGGCCAACAGGCCATTCTCGACGGTGGCTTCAAGGCTTGGAGCGTCGACCCGCAGCGCCCGATCGAAACCGGGCCATCCGCTCCGAAATCGACCGATCCCTACCCGATCGTGATGCAACAGCAATTGCGCAGCAACACCGACGCAACCCTCGTGGCTTCGCGCGGCAAGCTCGCGACCCTGGTCGATGCGCGTTCAACCAGCTATTTCGAGGGCCGCGAGAAAGCCGCCGAGGCGGCCCGCGCCGGGCATATCCCGGGGGCAGTCTCGCGCGACTATGCCGAGGCCTTCGACCCCGGGACAGGTGCTCTGAAGCCGATCCGCGATCTATCCGCGCTGTTTGCCGGCGTGCCGAACGGGCCGGCGATCTCCTATTGCAACACCGGCCACACGGCAGCGCTGAACTGGTTCGTGATGTCCGAGGTGCTCGGCCGTGAGGAGGTCGCGCTCTATGATGGCTCGATGACCGACTGGACGCAGGATTCGGAGCGGCCGGTCTCGACGGAAGCCGCGGCATAAGCTTCCAGATTTGCCAAACAGGCTGAAACGGTTCAAAGGAAGCGCCGTGCGCGAGCCATGCCGCGCCGCTTCCTTTCAGAATTGTCGAGTCGCCTGCCGATGAATGCCGTCGCGCCGAAAATCTCTTTCGTTTCGCTGGGCTGCCCCAAGGCCCTGGTCGATTCCGAGCGGATCATCACCTCGCTTCGCTCGGAGGGCTATGAGCTCAGCAAGTCGCATGCGGGCGCCGATCTCGTCATCGTCAACACCTGCGGCTTCCTCGACAGCGCCAAGGCGGAATCGCTGGAGGCAATCGGGGCGGCCATGTCGGAAAACGGCAAGGTCATCGTCACCGGCTGCATGGGCGCCGAGCCCGAGCAGATCCGCGACGCCTTCCCGAACGTACTCGCGATCACGGGCCCTCAGGCCTATGAGAGCGTCGTCTCGGCCGTGCACCAGGCGGTGCCGCCACGGCACGACCCCTTCGTCGACCTCGTCCCTGACCAGGGCATCAAGCTGACGCCGCGCCATTACGCCTATCTGAAGATTTCAGAGGGCTGCAACAACCGCTGCAGCTTCTGCATCATCCCCAAGCTGCGCGGCGATCTGGTCTCGCGGCCGATCGGCGAGGTGCTGCGCGAGGCCGAGAAGCTGGTCAAGGCCGGCGTCAAGGAACTGCTGGTGATCTCGCAGGACACCAGCGCCTACGGCCTCGACATCAAATACGCGCCCTCGATGTGGCAGGACCGCGAAGTTCGCACCCGCTTCTTCGAACTGGCTCGCGAATTGGGCCAGATGGGCATCTGGGTGCGGATGCATTACGTCTATCCGTATCCGCATGTCGACGAAGTCATCCCCCTGATGCAGGAGGGGTTGATCCTGCCTTATCTCGACATCCCCTTCCAGCACGCTTCCCCCAATGTTCTCAAAGCGATGAAGCGGCCGGCCCACCAGGACCGCACGCTCGACCGCCTGCGCAAATGGCGCGAGATCTGCCCTGACCTCGCCATCCGCTCGACCTTCATCGTCGGCTTCCCCGGCGAGACGGAGGAGGATGTGCAGTTCCTGCTCGATTGGCTGAAGGAGGCCAAGCTCGAGCGCGTCGGCTGCTTCAAATACGAGCCTGTGAAGGGCGCGCCGGCCAATGATCTGGGCCTCGCTCTCGTCCCGGAAGAGGAAAAAGAGGCGCGCTGGCACCGCTTCATGAAGGCGCAGGCCGAGATCAGCACGCGCATCGTCAAGAACCGCGTCGGCAAGCGCATTTCCGTCATCATCGACGAGGCCGGCCCGACCGTCGCCAAGGGCCGCTCGAAATGGGACGCGCCCGAGAT
This sequence comes from Allobosea sp. OK403, assembly GCF_900113835.1. Classification (GTDB taxonomy): domain Bacteria; phylum Pseudomonadota; class Alphaproteobacteria; order Rhizobiales; family Beijerinckiaceae; genus Allobosea. The sequence goes on from NZ_FOQV01000001.1 coordinate 933,812, forward strand.
CGACGGCAATGTCTATGTCGCGAGCCGCCGGCCGCTCAGGGCCGGCGACATCGTCACAGTGAAGGTCGAGCGGGCCGACGCGTATGACCTGCACGGCGTCGCCGTCTGAAAATCATCACGGGTACTCGCAGAAATAGCGGATGACCTGGCTGCCCCGGCCGCGCGCCGCGAAGACTTCGCCGCCGGCGCAGGCATTGCCGGTATCCGCGACCTGCCGCACCGGCCGCTGACGCGGCGGCGGCGGTTCGTTGCAGACATGGGTGAGGCAGCCCGTACCGGCGCGACGCAGCTCGACCGCACGGGTCAGGCGAGCCCTGGCATGATCTTCGCGCAGCACCTGCAGGATCGAGGGATCGCCGCCACCTCCTCCATTGCCGCCATTGCTGCCGCCGCCATCACCGCCACGGCCTCCGCCGCCACCCTGCTGGGCCATGGCGACTGTCGAGATGGTGAGCGAAGCCAAGACGAGCCCCGCGAAACGAATGGTCCGGTTCATGACCTGTCTCCCGAATGAGGATCAGCATGTGCTGACCATCATTGGTCGCAGGCCGGGCCGGGCAGGTTCAAAGCCGGTTCGATTTTTCTCAAACCGGCTCGGCCACTCGCCTCAGGGGATCAGGACAGTCGAGCCGGTGGTGCCGCGGCTTTCCAGGGCGCGATGCGCATTGGCTGCATCCTGCAGCGCGAAAGTCGCGTTGACCGGCACGGTGACGGCGCCCGACGCGACGGCACCGAACAGATTGGCCGCCATCTCGATCATGATCTCGCGCTTGGCGATATGGGTGAAGAGCGTCGGCCGGGTCACGTAAAGCGAGCCTTTCGGCCCGAGCAGGCCGAGATTGAAGGGCTCGACGGCGCCCGACGCATTGCCGAAGCTTGCCAGCACGCCGAAGGGGCTCAGGCAATCCAACGAGGGCAGGAAGGTGTCCTTGCCGACGCCGTCATAGACCACCGCGCAAAGCTTGCCACCAGTGATCTCCTTGACGCGGGCCGGGAAGTTCTCCTCGCGATACAGGATGGTGTGGTCGGCGCCATGCGCCTTGGCGAGCGCGGCCTTTTCCTTGGAACCGACAGTGCCTATCACGGTCGCACCCAGCGCCTTGCCCCACTGGCACAAGATCAGCCCGGTGCCGCCGGCCGCAGCATGGACGAGGATGGTGTCGCCCGGCTTCACCTTATAGGTGCGGTGGAGCAGATATTCCGCCGTCATGCCCTTCAGCATCATGCTGGCGGCGGCTTCATAGGTGACGGCGTCCGGCAGCGCCACGACCGAATTGACCGCGACGATGCGCTCCTCGGCATAGGAGCCCAGCGTCGCGACATAGGCGACGCGGTCGCCGACCTTGAACTCGGTGACATTGGGGCCGACCGCCAGAACTTCGCCCGCGCCCTCATTGCCGGGCACGAAGGGCAGTTGCGGGGCAGCGTAAAGGCCGGTGCGGAAATAGGTGTCGATGAAATTCAGGCCGATAGCGCGGTTCCGGACCAGCACCTCGCCCGGCCCCGGCGGAGGCAGCGTGATGTCGTCCCATTGCAGCACTTCGGGGCCGCCGACCTTGTGAACGCGGATGGCCTTGACCATGAATCCAACTCCCTGACTCGAAGACGGGACCATAGGGACTTGCATCCGTACAGTGCAACGGCTGGACTGCGCGGAGGACCAGCGTGCAGCGCCGATTCGAGCGCAGCCGTGGCCTTGAAGGCGGTGATCGACAAGGCGAAGCATCATGGTGCGACCGTCGAGATCAGCGGCGCAACCCTGCCCGTGCGGCGCGTATTGCTGCATGAGGGCATCCGCGAGCCGCTCGTCGCCTTCCGCAACACCTGACCTGCGACGCAGCGGCCGATGGTCAAGCCCGTTCGCTTCGGCTAGAGCGTTTTCGAGCGAAGTGGACGCCGGTTCGCGTGAAGAAAACGCGTTAAAACAAAGGGCTAGAGCAATTGAACGATCCAATCGGATCGGAAATTGCTCTAGCGACAGAGCATGAGTTCTTCTGAAGACCACGAGGTCGATATCGCGATCGTCGGCGCTGGGGCCGTCGGCCTCGCTGCGGCGCTTGCGCTGGCCAAGGACGGGCGGTGTATCACAGTGCTCGGCCCCCTCGCCGCGCCACGTGATGGACGGACCGTGGCCTTGCTCGACGGCTCCTGGCGGCTCCTCGCCGAGCTCGGGCTGACCGATGCGCTCACCGGCAAGGCCGCTCCCCTCGAAACGATGCGGCTTGTCGACGACACGGGCAGCCTGTTCCGCCAGCCGCCGGTCGAATTCAGGGCCTCGGAGGCCGGGCTCGAGGCTTTCGGCTGGAATGTCGAGAACGCCGAGCTTGTGGCGGCGTTAGTGAGTGCAGCGCGCCAGCATGACGGCATCCGGCTGGTCGAAAGCCTGGTCTCGGCGATCGCGCCCGATCAGGATGGCGTGATGCTGTCCGGCGAGGGCTTTTCGCCGTTGCGCGCCCGCCTCGTCATCGGGGCCGATGGTCGCCTGTCCCGGGTGCGTGGCGCCGCCGGCATTGCCGCGCGCGACTGGCGCTATCCGCAGATCGCGCTGACGGCGATCCTCAACCATCGCCGCGACCATCAGGAGACCTCGACCGAGTTCCACACCCGCAAGGGCCCCTGCACGCTGGTGCCGCTGCCCGGCCGACGCTCATCGCTGGTCTGGATGGTGGACCCCGCGGAGGCAGAGGCGGTCGCCGCGCTGGACGATGCTGGCTTCGCCCGCCGGGTCGAGACGCAGACGCATTCGCTGCTCGGCGCGATGAGCCTCGCCGGCCCGCGCGGGCGCGTTCCGATGGGCGGGTTGTCCGTCGAGCGCTTCGCAGCCAGCCGCATGGCGCTGATCGGCGAGGCCGCGCATGTGTTTCCGCCGATCGGCGCACAGGGCCTCAATCTCGGCCTGCGCGATGTGATGGCCTTGCGTGAGACGCTGCTCGGCTCGGACGATCCGGGCGACGATGTCGTGATGGCGGCCTATGATCGGGCGCGCCAGAGCGATGTGCGCCTGCGTACGGGGGCGGTCGACGCGCTGAACCGCACGCTGCTGACCGATCTGCTGCCGGCCGATCTATTGCGCGGCGCCGGGCTCCTGGCGCTGTCTCGGATCGGCCCGCTGCGCCGCTTCGTCATGCGGCAGGGGCTGGCGGGCGGAACTGCCCGCTGAATCGCTCAGGAGCGCTTTCGAGCGAAGCGGATACCGGTTCGCGTGAAGAAAGCGCGTTAAAACAAAGATCTACCTTGCGCCGGGCTTGAGCAGTTCGTCGGTATCCACGCCGCTGGCAGCAACCTTGCGCAAGGGTTGCGCCTGATCGCGAAAGACCGGCGCGAGCGGCAGCGGCGTCGACACGAGGCGCCGCCCGCCCGGCTCCTCGGCCTGCGCGTCGAGCAAACCGCGCGCGGTCAGGTGCGGGTCCGCGGCGGCTTCCTCCAATGTCCGCACCATCGTGCAGCAACAATCGAGCGGCTCCAGCAGATCGCGCCAATGCGCTGCGGGAGCAGATGCGATGATCGCTTCGATGGCAGCTTTCGTGGCGGCCGGATCGGTGCCGTCGTCGCGCAAGCGCTCTTCAAGAGCGATCGCCTCGCAGAAGCCGTCCCAGAATTTCGGCTCCAGAGCGCCAACTGCGAGGAACCAGCCGTCCTGAGTGGCATAGAGCCCGTAGCGCGGGCTTGCCCCGGTCAAGAGGCCCTCCCCACCGGCGGGATAGCGTCCGGCCGCCTGGCCCTGCGCCATGCCGTACCAGGCGAAGGCCGGCATCGCGTCCGACATGGCGATGTCGAGATGGCAGCCCTCGCCGCTGCGCTCGCGCTGGCGTAGGGCGAGCAGGATGTTGAGCACGGCCGGCATCGTGCCGCCGCCGATATCGGCGACGAGCGCGGGCGGTAGTGGCGCGGGCGCGCCGCGCTTCAGCGACTGGCCGAGCAGGCCGCCGATAGCCTGGTAATTGATGTCGTGGCCGGCTTCCTGCGCGCGCGGGCCGGTCTGGCCGAAACCGCTGATCGAGCAATAGATCAGGCGCGGATTGATGGCCTTCAACGCCTCGAAGCCGAAACCGAGCCGTTCCATCACGCCAGGCCGGAACTGCTCGATCAGGATATCGGCCCGCGCGATCAGCGGCGTCAGGCGAGCCAGGGAGTCCGCTGCCTTGAGATCGATCTCGAGGCTCGCCTTGCCGCGGTTGAGCACGGCGAAGGGCGCAGAGGTCTCACCGAAGCGTGGCGGAAAGCGGCGCATGTCCTCGCCGCCCGGGCGCTCGATCTTGATCACCTGCGCGCCGGCCTCGGACAGGAACAGGCTCGCCAGCGGTCCCGGCAGCAGCGTCGAGAAGTCCAGAACCAGCAGGTCGTCCAGCGGCAGCATCGGGCGCCTCGCTTCGGCGCCGGCTTGGCCACGCGCTCAGGGGAACAGGTCGGCGACCATCCTGCCCGTCTTCACCAGCCACAGGAAGCCCGTCAACGTGCCCATCGACACGATGGTGCCGACCAGGATGCAGGCCGAGGCGCGCTCGACACCGACCTTGTACTGCGTCGAGATCACGAAGATGTTCAGCGCCGGCGGCAGCGCAGCCATGATGATGGCGGTGAAGATCCACTGGTCGGGCACATCGGCGATGGCCGAGAGCAGCACCCAGACCAGCAGCGGATGCAGCACGAGCTTGACCAGCACCAGCAGCGGCACCTCGCCGGGCATCGCCTTCATCGGCCGCAGCGCCACCGTGACGCCGAGCAGGAAAAGCGCGCAAGGCGCGGCGGCCTGCGAGAGCCAAAGTGTCATCTTGTCGATCGCCGTCGGCAATTCGAGATGGGTGAAGGCCGCAATCACTCCCGCTGCGGTGGCGAGGTTGAAGGGGTGGGTCAGGACCTTCCAGACGATCTCGCCGGCGGTCGCGAGCAGGCTCTTCTTCTCGACACCGGCGATCGCCATCAGGAAAGGGACCAGCGAAAACAAAAGGATGCTGTCGAAGACAAAGACCAGCACCAGCGGCGCGCTCGAGGCAGGTCCGAGCGCGGCCAGGATCAGCGGCGGGCCCATATAGCCGATATTCGAATAGGAGCCGGCCACTCCCTGCATCACCGACTGGGGGATGTCGCGGCGGGTGAATTTCATCCCGATCGCGAAAGACAGGGCAAACGCGCAGAAGGTCGACAGCGTCGTAGCGATGACGAAGCGCCAATTGCTGAGCTCGCTCAGCGGCTTGTCGGCGATCAGCCGGTAGAACAGCGGCGGCAGCGCGACATAGATCAGGAAGAACTGCAGCCAGGCGAGCCCCGCCTCCGGCAATCGCTTGTAACGCCCGATGACGAAGCCGAGCAGGATCAACCCGAAAAAGGGCGCGACGAGATTGAAGATACCGGCGAGATCAGCCATGCGGATGAAAGCTACCTGAGACGGGCACGACGGCCCGTACTTGGCCGAACTGACGGCGTTCCCTGCCGTTTAGTCGCTTCGTGCAAGTGAGCAAGCGCGTTTGCGCCGTGCCGGCAGTCAACCACCGCCGAGCAAGGGTATTGTTCCTAAGAATATAGACCTAGCGAGATTGCTAGGTAATATTTCCTAGGCATCAAATCTCTATCTCGCCCTGCCCGCATAATGGACGATGGACGGGATAGGCGGCCTTCGTCACATTGCGGCATTGCACCATGGAGCCTCGCCATGACCGTCAAGACGCCGCGCCAGTTCTTCCGTCCACTCGCCATCGGCGCGCCGGAGCCGTTCCGCGAGCTCCCGCTGAAACTGGAACGGATGATCCATTTCGTGCCGCCGCATCTGGACAAGGTGCGCGCCAAGGTCGGTGAGCTCGCGGGCCAGGTCGATATCGTGCTCGGCAACCTGGAGGACGCGATTCCCGTCGAGGCGAAGCAGGCAGCGCGCGACGGCTTCATCGCGATGGGCAAGGCCGTCGATTTCGGCAAGACCGGGCTGTGGACGCGGGTGAACGCGCTGAATTCGCCCTGGTTCCTCGACGATATCACCGCGATCATGGCGGAGATCGGCGGCAAGCTCGATGTCGTGATGGTGCCCAAGGTCGAGGGACCATGGGACATCCATTATGTCGACCAGTTGCTGGCCCAGTTCGAAGCCCGGCACAGCCTGCCCAAGCCGATCATGATCCACGCCATCCTCGAGACCGCCGAGGGGGTGAAGAATGTCGATACGATCGCAACCGCCTCCCCGCGCATGCATGGGATGAGCCTGGGGCCAGCCGATCTCGCGGCCTCGCGCGCGATGAAGACGACGCGCGTCGGCGGCGGCCATCCGGAATACAAGGTCATCGCGGATCCTACGACGGATGGCGCCCCGCGCGCCGTCGCCCAGCAGGACCTCTGGCACTACACCCTCGCCAAGATGGTCGATGCCTGCGCGGCAGCCGGCATCAAGCCATTCTACGGGCCCTTCGGCGACTTCGCCGATACCGCCGCCTGCGAGGCGCAGTTCCGCAACGCCTTCCTGCTCGGTTGCTCGGGCGCCTGGACATTGCACCCCTCGCAGATCGAAATCGCCAAACGCGTCTTCAGCCCGGATCCCGCCGAGGTCGCCTTCGCCAAGCGCATCCTGGAGGCGATGCCGGACGGCTCCGGCGCTGTGATGATCGACGGCAAGATGCAGGATGACGCCACTTGGAAACAGGCTAAGGTCATCGTCGATCTGGCAAAACAGGTCGCAGGTCGCGACCCGGCACTTGCGGAACGCTACGGGTTATAATCACTAATTTCAGCTGGAACTTATTGATTTTGACGTATTTGCGACGCAATCCTCAAGCAAGCGCCTGACAATATTTTAGCCGGACATCTCTTCCGCCTACCCGCTCCAGCATGGACCAAAGCCTACGATGCAAGCACGTTCGGCGAAATTCAGGATCGGACAGGTGGTCAAGCACCGCGTCTATCCGTTCCGTGGCGTGATCTTCGACGTCGATCCCGTTTTCGCCAACTCGGACGAATGGTGGCTGGCGATCCCGGAGAATCTGCGCCCGTCGAAGGACCAGCCTTTCTACCATCTCTTCGCCGAGAACGAGGAGACGGAATACGTCGCCTATGTCTCGGAGCAGAACCTCGTGATCGACGAGTCGGGGCGGCCGATCCGCCACCCGCAGGCCAAAGAATTCTTCCGCCGCGATCGCAAAGGGCAATACCAGATCGATCGCGCCGGGTTGAACTGAACTCAACCCGCGACGCACAGAAGCCCGCATCCATGCGACCATGAAAAAGGCCGGCCCCTCCTGGGACCGGCCTTTTCCTTGTGACGTCGTCTCTCCCGCCTATCAGGGCTTGGGAGCAGCTCCCGGGGCCGGCGCGGCGCCCGGGGCCGAAAGCCCTCCCGGCACGGCAGGCGCCGCTCCCGGGACGCCCGGAGCGGCGTTGGCGCCGCTGCCGCCAAGACGCTGGCGCAGTTCTTCCTGACGCTTGGCCAACTCGTCCTGCAAGGCCTTCTGCTGGTCCTCGAGCACCTTGGGATCGATCGGCGCGCCGTCGAAACCCTTGGCAAAATCGGCGAGCGGAATGGAGAAGGAGACCTCGCGCGCGCCCTGGTTCTGGACGCTGATGCTGAGATTGGTGCCCTTCTTCATCGCATTGATGAAGTCGTCCTTGACCTGCGCCTCGGCGAAGCAGCCGTTCGGGAAGCAGATCGCATAGCGGCCAGGGGTGGGCTGCGCGGTATCGACGCCGAAGCGGATGCCGGGCTGCAGCAGCAGGCCGAGCGGCATCAGGAAGCGCACGATCTTGTTGGGATCGCCCTTGACGTCATAGACGGCGACCGCGAGCACCGGCTGGCCCTGGTCGGAGACGAAATCGCGCGTGGTGTAGCAGATTTCCTTGTTGGCAGCCTGGTCCTTGCCGCAGACCTTGGTCCAGTTGGTCTGCGAGGGCTCGGGCTTGACCTGAACGACGGTCGGGCCGGCTGCGGCCTGTCCGCCCTGGGGAGCGGCGGGCTGCTGAGCCGGTTGGGCAGGCTGCGCAGGGCGCTGCGCGGGGCGCGGTGCCTGGGCAAAGGCGGCGACGGGCCCAAGACCCAGCGCTGCGCTAAGGGCGACGCCCAGGACGCGCGAGGACAAGCTAAACGAAGCGGACATCTGTCATTCCTTAATCTGCGAATTCGGGACCACGACTTCGCAAGCCGCGCGCGCCACCATCGACAGCCCAATCGCATATCAGCGCCAGCCACCGCAAGCCGAGCACATCAGGGGTGATTGAGGCGTTTGCATGACACCTAGCGTCGCCTTTAGCGAGTTCCGTTACAGGATTCCAGTCCGAATAGCTGCGTGACTGCGAAGTTGCCGTGTTATCCTCACGCACGGGAATCAGGTTTGACGATGTCTTCGCCTCGCATGGGCCGCTCAGCATTGCACACTGCGGCCAAAGCAATCTTCTCTGCATTGACGCTTATCCTGGCGATGGGCGTGGATTCGCATGCCGAATCGCCCTCCTCTGCCCATGCTATCGCGATGCATGGCGAGCCGGCCCTGCCGCCGGGCTTCGTTCACCTGCCCTATGCCGACCCTGACGCACCTAAGGGCGGGCGCATCGTCTTTGGTCTGCAGGGCACGTTCGACAGCCTGAATCCGCTGGTCGTGCTCGGCGTCGCGCCCGACGCCGTGCCGCGCTACGTCCAGCAGAGCCTGCTCTACCGCTCAGCCGACGAACCCTTCACCGCCTATGGCCTGCTCGCATCCCGCGTCGAGCTCAACGAGGCGCGGACCCGGCTCGCCTTCGAGATCGACGAGAGAGCGCGCTTCTCGGACGGGACGCCGGTTACTGCCGACGACGTGCTCTTCACCTTCGAAATGCTGAAGACCAAGGGCAAGCCGTTCCACCGCTCCAGCCTCGGCCGCGTGACGAAGGCTGAGGCGCCCTCGCCGCGCTCTGTCGTGTTCGAGCTCGGCGACGGCTCGAACCGCGAATTGCCGTTGGTGATCGGCGCGATGCCGATCTTCGCCAGGCACGCGACAAACGCGGACACTTTCGGCGAAACCAGCTTCAAGCCGGCGCTCGGCTCGGGTCCCTATCTCGTCAGCGAGGTCAGGCCCGGCGAGGCACTGACGCTGAAGCGCCGCAAGGATTTCTGGGCCGAGAACCACCCGCTGACGCGCGGCCTCTTCAATGCCGATGAGATCCGCTACGATTTCTATCGCGACGCCAACGCCTTGTTCGAGGCCTTCAAGGCAGGCCTCTACGACATCCGGCTCGAACCCGATCCGACACGCTGGATGACTGGCTATGACGTGCCTGCCGTGCGCGATGGCCGCATCGTGCGCGAGGCGCTGCGCTTCCAGGCCCCCAAGGGCATGACCGGGCTCGTCTTCAACACGCGCCGGCCAGCCTTCGCCGATGTCCGCGTGCGCGAAGCGCTCGGCATCATGTTCGATTTCGAATGGGTCAACCGCAACCTGTTCCACGGCGTCTATCGCCGCGCCGGCAGCTTCTTCTCCGATTCGGAGCTGTCGGCGCTCGGCGTCCCCGCCGATGCGCGGGAGAAAGCCTTGCTGGCTGCGTTTCCCGGCAGCGTGCGCGACGATATTCTCGCCGGGAGCTGGGCGCCGGCTGCAACCGATGGCTCAGGTCGCGACCGCGAGCAGGCCCGCAAGGCGCTCGATCTGCTGCAGACAGCGGGATACGAGCTTCAGGATGGGGTTTTGCGCAATCGCAGGACGGCGGAGCCCCTTGCCTTCGAGATCACCGTCACCAACCGGCCGCAGGAGCGTCTCGCGCTGAACTATGCCGCTTCGCTCGGGCGTCTCGGCGTCGGTGTCAGTGTCAGGCTGATCGACGATGTGCAGTACTGGCGCAGGCTGTCGGCCTTCGATTTCGACATGATCCAGTGGACATGGCCGGCCTCCGCCTCGCCCGGCAACGAACAGGTCGGCCGCTGGGGCTCGGCCAATGCCGACCGCAAGGGGGCGCTGAATTATGCCGGCGTGAAATCGCCCGCCGTCGATGCCGCCCTGCAGGCGATTCTGGCGGCGCGCGAACGCGAGGATTTCGTCGCCGCCGTGCGCGTACTCGATCGGGCGCTGCTCTCGGGCTTCTATGTCGTGCCGCTCTATTACCTGCCCGAGACATGGCTGGCGCGTTCACGCGATGTCACCCTGCCAACCCGCAAGCCGGCCTATTTCCTCGCCACCGAAGCTCTGGCGCGCCGCCCGGCGTCGTCGGCACCAGCCAACTGAAGGCCAGCCGATGCGGGCAGAACAGGACGACGCCGCCTCCGCCCTGCTCGACGGGCTCGACCTCGACACGCTGCTGAAAGCCCTGACCCGCGGCCGGGGATATGAGGCGGCGCTGCGCGACCCACCGGGACGCCGGGGCTGGAGCGACACGATCCCGACCTCGCTGAGCTTCTTGCAGCTAGAGGAGCGCGTCGACCAGCTCGCGCGATTGCTCGCGGTCAATCACGCGCAGCCGGGCGCGACCGTCGCGATCCTGGCGCCGCTCGGTCCGGAGGCGATCGTCGCCATCCTCGCCAGCCTGCGGGCAGGCCTGTCGCCGCTGATGCTGCCATTGCACGGCAACGAGCTCGAATTGCTGGGACTGATCGAGGCGTCCAGCGCAGTGATGGCGCTCGGCGTCGGCCGTGTCGGGCCGCTGCAGCCGCTGATCATGCTGCGCAATCTCGCGGTCCGGGCCTTTGGCACGCGCTTCGTGGGCGGTTTCGGGCAGGATGTCCCCGACGGCGTCGCGCCTCTCGATGCGCTGATGGCGAGCGCCGGCCTGCATCCGCTGCCCGAACAAAGCGCGCGCCCGGCTCTCCAGGTCGTCAATGCCCCGAGCCTGGCTGGGCCCTTGAAGATTTCCGAGCGCGACGTGCTCGGCAAGTCGTTGGAGATATCGCGCCTGCTGAAGCCGTTGGCCTCGTCGCGGATCGTGACCACGCTCGTTGGCGGCGACCTCGCTGCGTTGGCGACCGGGCCGGGCATGGCGCTGCTGACCGGCGTCGAATTGTTGCCGCTCGGCCTGTTCAGCCTCGGTGACCTGCAGGCCTGTGTCGCGGGTGGACGCAATGTGCATCTCGTCTTGCCGGGCGCGATGGAGCCCGCGCTGGCGCGCTCACGGCTGGCCGCCGACCCCTCGCTGGCAAGTGTCGTCCTGGTGCACCGTCCAGGCGAGGGGCGCGCCTTGCCGGCGCTCGACCGGCCCGACCTCGCCATCGTCGACATCGATGTCCGCTCGGCGGCGGAGATCGACGTCAGCAGGCGCTGACCGTCAAGCCGCCTTCTTGCGCTCGGCAATCCGGGCCAGGTCGGTCAACAGGCGGCGCGTGCCCTTGAGCCGCAACTCGGCGGTCTCGAAATCATCGATGAAGACCACGCGCATGTCTGGGCGCACCTTCGCCAGCGTGCCTTGCTTGGCGACATAGCCCACGAGGCCCTCGGGATTGGCGAACTCATTGTCGCGGAAGGCGACGATGATGCCCTTCGGGCCGGCCTCGACCTTCTCGACATTGGCGCGTTTGCACAAAGCCTTGATCGCGACGATTTCCAGAAGCTGCTGCACCTCGTCCGGCAGCGGGCCGAAGCGATCAACCAATTCCGCGCCGAAGGACTGGATGTCGCCATCGTCGTCCAGCGTCGAGAGGCGCTTGTAGAGCGTGAGCCTAAGCGTCAGGTCGGTGACGTAATGCTCGGGGATCATCACCGGCGCGCCGATCTGGATCGCCGGCGACCAATGCGCGTCGCTCTCGAAATCGACACCGGACTTCAGCGCCGCGACCGCCTCCTCCAGCATCTGCTGATAGAGCTCGTAGCCGACTTCCTTGATATGGCCCGACTGCTCGTCGCCGAGCAGATTGCCGGCGCCGCGAATATCGAGATCATGGCTGGCGAGCTGGAAGCCTGCGCCCAGCGTATCGAGCGATTGCAGGACCTTGAGGCGGCGCTCGGCCTGCTCGGTCAGCTTGCGGTTGGCCGGCATGGTGAAGAGCGCATAGGCACGGATCTTCGAGCGGCCGACACGCCCCCTGAGCTGATAAAGCTGGGCAAGGCCAAACATGTCGGCGCGGTGGACGATGAGCGTGTTGGCATTGGGAATATCGAGGCCCGATTCGACGATCGTGGTCGAGAGCAGCACGTCATACTGGCCCTCGTAGAAGGCCGTCATGACGTCCTCGAGCTGGCCTGCCGCCATCTGACCATGGGCGATACCGACCTTGGCCTCGGGCACCTGCTTGTCCAGGAAATCCTTGACGTCGGAAATGTCCTCGATACGCGGCACGACATAGAAGCTGCGCCCGCCGCGATAGCGCTCGCGCAGCAGCGCCTCGCGCACGATCAGCGGATCGAAAGGCGTCACGAAAGTGCGTACCGCAAGTCGATCGACCGGCGGCGTCGCGATGATCGAGAGCTCGCGCACACCGGTCATGGCGAGCTGGAGCGTACGCGGGATCGGTGTCGCCGTCAGGGTCAGCATATGGACCTCGGCGCGGAACTCCTTCAGCCGCTCCTTGTGGTTGACGCCGAAATGCTGCTCCTCATCGACGATGACGAGGCCGAGATCCTTGAACTCGATCGCCTTTCCCAGCAGCGCATGGGTGCCGACGACGATATCCATCGTGCCGTCCTTGACACCCTGCTTGACCGCCTTGAGATCGGCCGCGGGGACGAAGCGCGAGGCCTGGCCGACATTGATCGGCAGCCCTTTGAAGCGCTCGGCAAAATTGCGGTAGTGTTGGCGCGCCAGCAGCGTGGTGGGCACCACGACCGCGACCTGCTTGCCGTTCAGCGCGCAGGCGAAAGCGGCCCGCAGCGCGACCTCTGTCTTGCCGAAACCGACATCGCCGCAGACCAGCCGGTCCATCGGCCGCCCCGCTGCCATATCGTCGAGCACGGCATCGATCGTGGCCTGCTGGTCCTCGGTCTCCTCGAAGGGGAAGCGGGCGCAGAACTCGTCATAGAGCCCTTCCTGCGGGACCAGGCGCGGAGCCTCCTTGAGGGCGCGGGCGGCTGCGATCGCGATCAGCTTGCCCGCCATCTCACGGATGCGCTGTTTCAGCTTGGCCTTGCGCGCCTGCCAGCCGCCACCACCAAGACGATCGAGCGGAACATCGGTATCCTCCGAGCCGTAGCGCGAGAGCAATTCGATGTTTTCGACCGGCAGGAAGAGTTTCGAATCCGCGGCATAGTGGATTTCGAGGCAGTCATGTGGCGCCCCCACCGCCGTGATCGTGCGCAGGCCGATGAAGCGGCCGATGCCGTGATCGACATGGACGACGAGATCGCCGGGGCTGAGTGATGACAGTTCGGCGATGAAATCCTGCGGCCGGCGCGTCTTCTTGCGGGGACGCACGAGACGGTCGCCCAGGATGTCCTGCTCGCCGATGACCGCGAGCTTGCCGGCCTCGAAGCCGGTCTCGAAGCCCCAGACGGCGAGCGCCGTCGTGCCGGGCTTGAGATCGAAGGCGGCGCGCAACGAACCCGTGGTCTGCACGGTCTTCAGGCCGTGATCAGCCAGCACATGCGCCAGGCGCTCGCGCGAGCCTTCCGACCAGGCGGCGAGGATGACGCGGCGGCCATCGGCCTGCAGCGCCTTCACATGGGCAACGGCTGCATCGAACACGCTGCCGGCATTGTCGGCGCGCTCGGCGGCGAAGCTGCGGCCCTGACGCGCACCGAGATCGACGATCAGCTTGCCGTCGCTGTCGGGCAGCTGGAACGGCGTCAATGCAGCGACACCCGCCTGGTCGACGATACCGCGCCATTCCGCAGGAGAGAGATAGAGCGCATTCGGCAATAGCGGTTTATAGGGCGCACCGCCTGCGCTTGGCTGGTCCATCGCCGCTTTGCGGGCGTCGTAATAATCCTTGATCAGGCTGATGCGCTCGCCGACGGCATCCTCGGCCTGGGCGTCGAGCACCAGCGGGACATCGGGCAGATAGGCGAAGAGCGTGTCGAGCTTGTCGGCCAGCAGCGGCAGCCAATGCTCGAGCCCGGCTGGGCGGCGGCCTTCGCTGACCGCTTCATAGAGCGTGTCGTCGCGGCCAGGCGTGCCAAAGGTCGTGATGTAGCTCTGGCGAAAGCGCTTGATGCTTTCGCTGGTCATCTGCGCCTCGGACATCGGCACGAGGTCGAGCCCGCGCAATTGCCCGGTGGTGCGCTGCGTCTCGGGATCGAAGGTGCGGATCGATTCCAGCGTATCGCCGAAGAAATCAAGCCGGATCGGCGCCGGCATGCCCGGCGGGAACAGATCGACGATGCCGCCGCGCACGGCGAACTCACCGGTCTCGCGCACGGTCGAGGTGCGCAAATAACCGTTCATGTCGAGCCAGCGCGCGAGCTGCTCGGTATCGACCATGTTGCCCGGTGCGGCCGAGAAGCTCTCGGAGGCGACCTTGCTGAAGGCCGGCACGCGCTGGAGCGCCGCATTGACCGTGGTCAGCAGCAGGCGCGGCTTGTCGCCGGACTTCGTCTTGGCCAGCCGCGACAGCGTCGTCATCCGATGCGCGACGATCGAGGGGGCCGGCGAGACGCGGTCATAGGGCTGGCAGTCCCAGGCCGGGAACGACATCACCTCGAGATCGGGCGCAACGAATTGCAAGGCGTTCTCGAGCACCTGCAGGCGCTGGCCGTCGCGGGCGATGAAGACGAGCATGGCCGCGCCCTCGGCCTTCTTCGCCCGGGCGCGCACGAGATCGGCCAGGATGACGGCGTCGAATCCGTCGGGAACGCTGGCAAGCGTCGGCTTGTCGCCGCGATTCAACGCATCGAGAATGCGGTCGCTCTGGAGTTTGGCGAGTTGGGCGGGAGGCGGGATGCTCATTCAATCATCGACGAGGGATCGTCGGCCTTCTGATCGTCGTCTACGGGAGTGATTGTGATTTTCGAGATTGTTGCGCGCAGTGTGCCGAATGGCCCGAAGCAGGGTTCGAATTCGAATTCGACGTCTCCACGCCCTAGTCCAGTGCCAATAAAACTAGCATCAGGCTTGGCCTCGTCAGCAACGCGCAGCCACATGCCTCCAATCACGTTCTGATGGCTGAAGCCGTGCATCGAAACTTCGATAACGTCATCCTCGCTGAAGTAGAACGTGAAGATCGCATGTCGGAAAGGCGCCCCTCCGTTGTGGCCTTTGGCGCTGAAGCTTTGGGACAGGGCCAGCGATGCACCACGTCGATTGAGATCAAGCCTGAGAATCTCGGCGTCGCCGAAATTTGGATGTCCGCTGAACCATTCGACGACGGCCGCGCCGCCATCTATCGTCCGCAAGACATCAATCGTGGCTGCACGGCGAGCGTCATCATCGAGAGCCGTCGTCATTTCGAAAACCGGTCACACATGAATCGGCTTGCCGTGGTGATGAAACGCCTTCAGCCGCCGGAACACCTCGGTGTCGTAATTCGCGGGAACCTCGGCTTCGCCCGTGATCCATGACAGCAGGTCGCGGTCGAGCACTTCGATCAATTGCTCGAACAGATCGAGTTCGGCGTCGCTCAGCGTGCCGATCTCGGCATCGGCGAAGCGGCCCATGATCAGATCGGTCTCGCGCATGCCGCGATGCCAGGCGCGAAACAGGATCTTTCGCCGGCGCGGGTCGAGATCGGCGCTGGTCCTCGTCGAGCCACTCATGTGAAAACCTCGGGCAAGAAATCCGGAACGGTGCAATGACGATCGGGCCGGCCCCGTCGCGGAGCCTGCCGTCGCGCGCTATATAGCGTTGCAACCCGGCGAAGTCAGCGGCAGAACGCCGAAGATCTTCGCACTCCTGACATGTCCCGAGTAGCCGCTTGCGCCCATCCCTTCTCGACCCGCTGTTCGCCCCCGTGACGACGCTGCCGGGCGTTGGCCCCAAGCTCGGCAAGCTGCTGGATAAACTCCTCGGCGACGAGACACGCCCCGCACGCGTCATCGACCTGCTGTTTCGCTTGCCCACCGGCGCAATCGACCGGCGGCCGAGCCCTTCGATCGCCGATGCGCCGATCGGCGATGTCGCGACCTTCAACGCGCAAGTGACGGAGCATCGCCCCGCGCCGCCCACCAAGGCGAAGGCGCCCTATCGCATCATCGTCGAGGACGAGACCGGCGATGTGACGCTGGTGTTCTTCCATGCTGATGTGCGCCATCTCCTGCAGACCCTGCCTATCGGCGCCTATCGGCTCATCTCCGGCAAGCTCGAGCTCTGGGACGGCATGCGCCAGATGGTCCATCCCGACCGCATCCTCGATCCCAAATTCGCCGCGACATTGCCGGCGATCGAGCCGGTCTACGGCTTGACCGAAGGCATTGGTGCGCGGGTGATGACGCGGATAGCCGGCGCAGCCGCAGAAAAATGCCCGGATCCGGCGGAATGGCAGGACCCGGGCTTCCTGGCCAAGAGCGGGTTTCCGCCCTTCTTCGAGGCGATGCAGGCCTTGCATCATCCGCCCGATCTCAAGGCGATCGAGGGCGATACGATCGCGCGTCGCCGCGTCGCCTATGACGAATTGCTGGCAAGCCAGATCGCGCTCGCTCTGGTGCGACGCCAGCAGAAGAAGCTGGCCGGGCGGGCGACCGCCGGCGACGGCGTGTTGCGGCGGCGGATCGAGGGCGCCCTGCCCTTTACGCTGACGGATGGCCAGCGGCAGGCGCTCAATGACATCCATGACGACATGGAAAAGCCCGAACGCATGCTGCGGCTGCTGCAGGGCGATGTCGGCTCGGGCAAGACGGTCGTCGCCTTGATGGCGATGGCCGCCGCCGCCGAGGCCGGTCGGCAATCCGTGCTGATGGCCCCGACCGAAATCCTGGCGCGCCAGCATGCCGAGCGGCTGGCCCCGCTCGCCGAAGCCGCAGGCCTCAAGCTCGCATTGCTGACCGGGCGCGAGAAGGGCCCGGGTCGGGCCCGCGTGCTGGAGGGGCTGGCGAATGGCGAGATTGCGATCGCAGTGGGCACCCATGCTCTGTTCCAGGAGGGGGTCGCCTTTCGCGATCTCGCGCTCGCCATCGTCGATGAACAGCACCGTTTCGGCGTGCATCAGCGCCTGCAGCTCGGCTCCAAGGGCGAAGCGGTCGATATTCTGGTGATGACGGCGACTCCGATCCCGCGCACGCTGTCGCTGACCTGGTTCGGAGACATGGATATCTCCGTGCTGGCCGAGAAGCCGGCGGGACGCAAGCCGATCGCGACCAAGGCGATCTCGCTCGACCGCTATGACGAGGTCGTCGGCGCGGTCAGGCGTGCAGTCGAGGCCGGCGCCCAGGTCTATTGGGTCTGCCCCCTGGTGCAGGAATCCGACACGCTCGACGTCGCCGCCGCGCAGGAGCGTTTCGATGCTCTGCGTGAGTTCTTCGGCGACCGGGTCGGTCTGCTGCACGGCCAGATGCCCGGGCGCGACAAGGATGCGGCGATGTCGGCTTTCGTGGCGGGCCAGACGCGCATCCTGATCTCGACCACGGTAATCGAGGTCGGCGTCGATGTGCCCAATGCCAGCGTGATGGTGATCGAACATGCCGAACGCTTCGGTCTGGCCCAGCTTCACCAGCTGCGTGGGCGCATCGGGCGCGGCTCTGCCGCCTCGACCTGCCTCCTGCTCTACAAGGGACCTCTGGGACCGGTGGCCGAAGCGCGACTGACCATCATGCGCGAAACCGAGGACGGTTTTCGTATCGCTGAGGAGGATCTGCGACTGCGCGGCGAAGGCGAGGTGCTGGGCACCAAACAATCAGGCTCGCCGGACTGGCGGGTCGCACGACCGGAAACGGATGGCGATCTGCTCGCCGCCGCGCGCGACGATGCCCGCCTGCTGATCGAGCGCGATCCGCAGCTCGAGGGGCCACGCGGCGAGGCTGTGAGGACATTGCTCTATCTGTTCGAGCGGGACGTTGCGATCAGGCTATTGCGCGCGGGGTAGCAATCCCGATCAAGTGCGCCCCGACGATCCAGCCAGTACTATTTGCCGGTATCCGTGTCCGGCATCAGCTTCGGCGCGGCCTCGCCCGGCTGGATCAACCCCGCCGACATGATCAGCTTGGCGCCGTCCTCGACGGAGATCGTCAGTTCGATGACCTCCTTGCGCGGCAGGTAGAAGAAGAAGCCCGTCGTCGGGTTCGGCGTGCAGGGCAGGAAAACACCGATCTGCTCATTTCCATCCGGCAGTTTTCCGGCGATCTCGGGCGCGGCCTCCTGCGCGATGAAGACGATCGACCACATGCCCGGCTGCGGGAACTGCACCATCCCGACCTTGCGGAACGAGGTGCCCGATTGCGAGAAGATGGTCTCGAAGACCTGCTTCACGCCCTTGTAGAGGCTGCGCACCACCGGCATGCGATTCAGCAGCGCCTCGCCCGCCTCGATCAATGTGCGGCCGACCAGGTTGGCGGTGAGGAAGCCGAGCAGCGTCAGCCCGATCAAGCCGATGATGATGCCAAGACCGGGAATCGGAAACGGCAGATAGGAATCAGGCAGGTAGGAATTCGGGATCAGCGGCTTCACCAGCCCGTCGATCAGGGTGATGAACCACCAGGTCACGGAGGCCGTGATCGCCAGAGGAGCCGCAATGACGAGCCCGGTCAGGAAATAGCGCCGCAGCCGCGTGCCAGCCGTTGGGCGCAACAGGTCGGTCTGGATGATGAGGCGGGGATCAGGCGGGCCGGCGGTCATGCGAGGGTTCCGGTCAATCGGGCGTTCAGCCGCCATTGGCCGGCCACCATGCGACAGACCTGCCAACGCTCCCAGCAGAATTCAAGGATCCAGCAGAATTCAAGGATCGTAGCGTGGCCCGGCGGACAAGCTCGCCCCGACATATTGCCGCTTGATGTCAGCTCGCCGCGAGCCAGCCGAAGCCGGCTCGCGAACAGACCTCATTCCACCGTGACGGACTTCGCCAGGTTGCGCGGCTGATCGACGTCCTTACCCATGAAGACGGCGGTCTGGTAGGCGATCATCTGGATCGGCAGGGCGTAGACGATCGGCGCGAAGGTCGGATCCATGTCCGGCATGACGATCGTCGCCTCCGGCTCGATGCCGCATTCGGCCGCGCCCTTGGCATCGGTGATGAGGATGATCCGCCCGCCGCGCGCCGCGACCTCCTGCATGTTCGACGCGGTCTTCTCGAACAGCGCGTCATGGGGCGCGACGACGATGACCGGCATATCCTCGTCGATCAATGCGATCGGACCGTGCTTGAGTTCGCCAGCCGCATAACCTTCGGCATGGATGTAGCTGATTTCCTTGAGCTTCAAGGCGCCTTCCAGCGCCAACGGGAAGCTGGTGCCGCGGCCGAGATAAAGCACGTCCTTGGCGCGCGAGAGCTTGTGCGAGAGCTGCTCGATCTGTGGCTCGAGCTCCAGCGCGCGAGCCATCAAACCCGGCAGCGAGATCAGATGCTGCACATGGCCGGCCTCGTCCTCGGCCGAGAGTGTGCCGCGGGCACGGGCTGCGGCGAGCGCGAGCGACGCGAAAACCGCGAGCTGGCAGACGAAGGCCTTGGTCGAGGCGACGCCGATCTCGGGGCCGGCGAGCGTCTGCGCGACCGCATCGCTCTCGCGCGCGATCGTCGAGGTCGGCACGTTGACGACCGAGAGAATGACTTGCCCGTTCTGGCGGGCATAGCGCAACCCGGCCAGCGTATCGGCGGTTTCGCCGGACTGCGAGACGAAGAGCGCCAGGCCCTGGTCCGGCAGCGGCGCCTCGCGATAGCGGAACTCGGAGGCGACATCGATCTCGACCGGCAGGCGCGCCAGCTTCTCGAACCAGTATTTCGCGATCAGGCCGGCATAATAGGAGGTGCCGCAGGCGCTGATCGTCAGGCGCGAGAGGCTCTTCCAGTCGATCTGGTCGCCGAAGGGCAAGCGCACCTTGCCGTTGGCCATGTCGAGATACTGCGTCAGCGTGTGGCCGACGACCTCGGGCTGCTCGTAGATCTCCTTGGCCATGAAATGGCGGTGATTGCCCTTCTCGACCAGGAAGGCGCCGGCGGCGACGCGCTGGGCGCGGCGTTCCACCTGCTTGTTGGTCTTGTCGTAGAAGGTCGCGCCGCGGCGATGGAGCACGACCCAGTCGCCCTCCTCCAGATAGGCGATGAGACTGGTGAAGGGCGCGAGCGCCAGTGCGTCCGAGCCGAGATACATCTCGCCCTCGCCGACACCGACGGCCAGCGGCGAGCCCTTGCGGGCTCCGATCAGCAGGTCGTCCTCGCCCTGGAACAGGAAGGCGAGCGCGAAGGCACCGTGCAGGCGTGGCAGGCTGGCAGCGACCGCATCGACCGGGTTCTTGCCACGATCGAGTTCGCGGGTGACGAGATGGGCGACGATCTCGGTATCGGTCTCGGTCTCGAAGACGTAGCCGTCGGCCTGGAGCTCGGCACGCAAGTCGCGGAAATTCTCGATGATGCCGTTATGCACGACCGCGAGCTTCGGCGTCGCGTGCGGATGGGCGTTGGTCTCGTTGGGCTTGCCATGGGTCGCCCAGCGGGTGTGGCCGATGCCGATCAGGCCTTCGAGCGGCTCGTTCGACAGCCTGATCTCGAGGTTCTTGAGCTTGCCTTCGGCGCGGCGGCGGGTGAGCTGGCCGGCTTCCAGCGTCGCGACGCCGGCGGAATCATAGCCGCGATATTCGAGCCGCCGCAGCGCCTCGACGACCTGGGGCGCGACCGCTTCCTTGCCCAGAATGCCCACGATGCCGCACATGCCAAAACCTCTTCAGACGTTGCCGTTGGCACACCGCATAGCGGGCGACGGCGAACATTCCCAATCACTCTAAATGTAGAACTATGAACGGCGGCTTGTAGGGAGGCCGTTCTTCAGGGCTATTCCGGCGTTTTTGGGGCCGCGGACTTCTTCGCCATGGCCTTGTCGCGGAATGTCTTCGCCCAACCTTCGCGCTCGATCTGACGGCCGCGGCCGATAGCCAGCGCATCGGCTGGAACATCCTTCGTGATCACCGAGCCCGAGCCGATGATGGCCCGGTCGCCGATCGTCACCGGGGCGACCAACGCGGAATTGGAACCGACAAAGGCGCCGGCTCCGATCGTCGTCTTGTTCTTGAAGAAGCCATCATAATTGCAGGTGATGGTGCCGGCGCCGATATTGGCATCGGCGCCGACACTGGCATCGCCGATATAGGTGAGATGGCTGACCTTGGCGCCCTCACCAATATCGGCTGCCTTGATCTCTACGAAATTGCCGACCTTGGCATTGGCGCCGAGCTTGGCGCCCGGACGCAGGCGGCCATAGGGGCCGACCGTCGCGCCAGGGCCGACATCTGCCCCCTCCAGATGCGAAAAGGCGTGGATGACAGCACCGTCAGCGACGCTGACGCCTGGGCCGAAGACGACATTGGGCTCGACCAGCACATCCTGCCCCAACCGCGTGTCGAAGCTGAAGAACACCGTCTCAGGCGCGATCAAGGTCGCCCCCTGCTTCATCGCCTCCAGTCGCTTGCGTTTTTGGAATTCGGCTTCCGCGGCAGCAAGCTGCGCGCGATCGTTGACGCCTTGCACCTCGCTCTCGGCGGCCTGCAGCGCGACTGCCTTCAGCCCTCGTTCGCGCGCGACGCTAACGGCATCGGTCAGATAGAACTCGCCTTGCGCATTGGCGCTCCCGATCGCCTCCAGGATCGATAGCGCCTGCCGACCGTCGAGCGCCATCAGCCCGGCATTGCACAGGCGGATCGCGCGTTGCGCCTCGGTCGCGTCCTTATGCTCGACGATGGCCACGAGTTCGCCGTTCCTGGTCACGAACCGCCCATAGCCGGCCGGATCTTGCGCCTCGAAGCCAAGCGCGGCGACGCTGGCGCCCTCGGCCAGCGCCTGGCGGAGGCCGAGCAAGGTCTGCGGCCGGATGAGAGGCGTATCCGCGAAGGCGACGAGGATGTCGTCATGCTTGCCCAACAGCGCCTCGCGCGCCGCGAGCACGGCATGGGCCGTGCCGCGTCGCTCGGCCTGGATCGCGATCACGGCCGAGGGCAGCAGCGCGCGGACTTCGCTTGCGACATCGGGCCTATCGGGGCCGATCACGACCACGACCGTATCGGCTCCGGCCTCCGCCACGGCAGCGAGCGCATGAGCCAATAGCGAGCGGCCGCCGACCTCGTGCAGCACCTTCGGCTGCCGCGATTTCATGCGCGTGCCCTCGCCAGCCGCAAGAATGATGGCGAGACAGGACCGGTCGGACTGCATTTTGGTCATGATTGTCGTTTCCCTTGGCGCCTCAACGGCAAACCCTGCCGGCCACTTCCCGGGTCGTCGCTGGCGATCTGGCGCATGGTGGTGTTGCGAACGCCGTGGATAGCCGATCCTGTCGGCATTTGCCAAAGTCGCTTCCGAAAGCTGCCGTTGCGGCGCAGCCGGTCGGCAGGCGGCGGCATTGTATACGGCGACGTAAGAAACAGTCTCTAGGAACGCGACCATCTGCATTTTCCGGACGCAAACGCTTTTCAGATCGCCGGGAAATGCTCTAGAAGCGCGAGAGGGCGAGGGCGTCGCCCGTCTATGTTGGATATCATGTCGAAATCCTTGAATCGTCGGCAGTTTCTGGAAGGCGCGGCGATCGGCCTAGCCTCCGCTCCGCTGATCGGCGCGACGCCGGCGGCGGCGCAAAGCAGCTGGGCGGCGCTTGTTCAGTCGGTGATCGCCGAGGGCCAGAAATTCGACCCGGCCCTGGTCGTCGAGACCGCGCGACAACTGGCGCGTCGCCCGCTGGTGCCGGTCGTCACGACCGACCTGCCGGACGGCTATACCACCCTGCCCTTCGATCAGTATGCGGGAATCAGGGCGCAGCCCGGTGGCCTGATCTGGTCCGGCGAGAATCGTGGCTTCACCATCGAGCCGCTGCATCGCGGCTATGTTTTCTCCAGCCCGGTCAGCCTGTTCACGGTCGAGGACGAGATCGTGCGCCGCGTCGCCTTCGATCGCGGCAAGTTCGACTATGGCCGCGTCACCCCGCCGCCGGCGAATGTCGACCTGCAATTCTCCGGAATGCGGATCGCGACCGGACTGGAACGGCCCTATGAGGTCGCGATATTCCAGGGCGCAACCTTCTTTCGCTCGCTGGCGCGCGGGCAGAATTATGGTTCGACGGCGCGGGCGCTGATCCTGCGGCCGGGCGAGACGCGCGGTGAGGAGATTCCGTTCTTCCGCGCCTTCTGGATCGAGCGGCCGAGCCCCGCTTCCGGCTCGCTCGTCATCCACGCATTGCTCGATTCGGAAAGTCTCACCGGCGCGGTGCGGATGACATTGCGGCCCGGTGACGTCACCCTGATCGATGTCGAGATGACGCTATTTGCGCGGCAAGCGCTCGACCATGTCGGCCTGGGCTGCACGATGGGCACCTTCCTCTCGGGCCCGCAGAGCCGGCGCAGCTTCGACGATCTGCGCCCCTCCGTGCACGAAGTGTCCGGGGTGCAGATGCTGACAGGCAATGGCGAATGGATCTACCGCCCCGTGAGCAATCCGGCGACCTTGCAGGTTTCGTCCTTCATGGACTCCAACCCGCGCGGCTTCGGCCTGGTCGAGCGCGAGCGCGACCCCGCAGCCTTCCAGGATGACGACCAGCGTTTCGAATTGAGGCCGAGCGTCTGGGTCGAGCCGCTCGGCGAATGGGGCGCGGGTTCGGTGCAGCTCATCGAGATCCCCAGCGATTCCGATGTGAACAAGAACGTCATCCTGTATTGGCGGCCGCGCCAGGTGCTGGCGCCGGGCAGCGAGACGACACTGGCCTATCGGCAGGCCTGGTGCTGGCAGCCGCCGGAGCGGCCGGCACTGGCGGTCTCGGGGCGGGTGCGGCAAGGCCGCGGCTCACAAGGCCGCCGCCGCCGCTTCATCGTCGATTTCACCGGCGACCGCCTGGCCGATGCCGCGGTCGTCGCTTCCACCCGCGCCAACATCACTGCGACGCCGGGCGCGATCCAGAATGTCCGGATCTGGCCCTATCCAGAGCGCAAGCTGATGCGCGTCGGCTTCGAGGTCGATCCCGGCACGGAGAATTTGAGCGAGCTCAGGCTCGTCTTGCAGTCCGGCGGTCAGCCGGTCTCGGAAACTTGGTTGAATCGATGGACGTGGTGACCGCAGCGCGCCCGGATATGGCCACTGGGACTGAAGCGCGACGCTATGCGGTCAGCGCCGAGCCGGCGACACCGCCCGAGAACCGGCTGCTCATGCCGGTGCAATCCTTTCGGAGCTGGAACGCCTCCGACCGGCGCAAGCCCACCTCGCCGAAGCTCTGGACGACGCCTTGGCTGAAACGGCTATTCGTATTCGGCGGTGGCATGGTGCTGACCGCCTATGGCGCCTGGGAAATGTACAATGTCGTGTCGGTGAGCCGCACGACCTCGCTGCAGTACGTCTTGCTCGTGCTGTTCACGGTCAATTTCTCATGGATCGCGCTCGCCTTCACCAGCGCATTGCTGGGTTTCTTCGGACTTCTGGTTGGAAGCGGACGCACGGGCCGGGTCGAGACACTGCAACATCGCACTGTCGTGGTGATGCCGATCTACAATGAATCGACGGCGCGGACCTTCGCCGCGCTCGCCGCCATCAAGGAATCCGTCGAGGCGACGGGCCTTGGCGCGCATTTCGACTATTTCATCGTCTCCGACACGACCAATGCCGATGTCTGGATCGCCGAGGAACGCGCCTTCCTGGCGCTGCGTGAAAAGCTTGGCCCCGAAGCCCGCGTCTATTACCGGCATCGGCCGAAGAACCACCACCGCAAGGCCGGCAACATCGCCGATTTCGTCACGCGCTGGGGCGGGTATTACGAGCATATGGTCGTGCTCGACGCCGACAGCCTGATGACCGGCACCTGCATCGTCCGGCTTGCAGCAGCGATGGAGGCCGATCCCGATGCCGGCATCATCCAGTCGCTGCCGCTGATCATCAATCGCAACACCTTCTTCGCACGGCTCCAGCAATTCGCGGCCCGCGTCTATGGCCCCGTCATTGCGACCGGGCTCGCCATGTGGTCGGGCCGCGACGGCAACTACTGGGGCCACAACGCGATCATCCGCACGAAAGCCTTTGCCGATCATTGCGGCCTGCCTGACCTGAAGGGCAAGCCGCCCTTCGGAGGCCATGTGCTGAGCCACGACTTCGTCGAGGCAGCGCTGATGCGCCGGGCCGGCTGGTCGGTCTATATGCTGCCCGACCTGACGGGCTCCTATGAGGAAAGCCCACCCTCGCTGATCGACATCTCGGTGCGCGACCGACGCTGGTGCCAGGGCAATCTGCAGCATTCGCGCATCATCGGGGCGAAGGGTTTCGTCTGGTCGACACGCCAGCATTTCGCCACCGGCATCATGGGCTATCTCGCCTCGCCGTTCTGGCTGATGCAGCTGGTCGTCGGTATTTTGATCGTGCTGCAGGTCAATTACGCGCGGCCGGAGTATTTTACGCAGGAATTCACGCTCTTCCCGGTCTGGCCCCGCTTCGACCCCGAGCGCGCCTTGAACCTGTTCGCGCTGACCATGGCGATCCTGCTCGCACCGAAAGGCTTCGGGCTGATCCTGACCCTGATCAACGGCAAGCTCCGGCGCGCCGGCGGCGGCGCGATCAGGCTGATCTTCTCGGCCTTGCTCGAAATCCTGTTCTCCGCCTTCTTCGCGCCGATCATGATGCTGATCCAGTCCGGCTCGGTCTTCCAGATCCTGCTCGGGCGCGACACCGGCTGGAATCCGCAGCGGCGCGACGACGGTTCGATCCCACTGAAGGACATCATCCGCCGGCACCGGACTCATACGGTGCTCGGGGTCGTCGCCGGCATCTCTGCCTTCATGATCGCGACATCGCTGTTTGCCTGGATGTCGCCCACGATCGTCGGCCTCGTGCTGGCGATTCCCTTGTCCTGGGCATCGGGACAATTGGGGCTGGGCCTCTGGCTGAAGCGGCACAAATTACTGGTGACGCCGGAGGAAGGCGACCCGCCAGCCATCGCGCTGCGGGCGAATGCGCTGCAGGCTGAATTCGCCAAGGCTGGCTTCGACGACGCAGACGGGCTCGTAGCGCTTCACGCCGACGCGGCTTTGCGCCATGCCCATGACATGATGCTGCCGGAGGGCCAGCCGCGCCGGCGCGGCGAGATCGAACCTGACCGCGCCGTGGCGCAGGCCAAGCTCGTCGATGCCGAGACGATCGAGGATGCAGCGATCTGGCTGAAGCCCAAGGAACGCATGGTGGTGCTGCACGACCGGGCGCTCGTCGGCCTGCTGGCGACCCTGCCCAAAGAGCGCGCCTCAGCCTGAAGCGGCGTCTTGCGCGATCAGTAGCTCATCGCGGCGGCGTTGATGACGCCGGCCGCCAGTGAGGCGGCCCCGAGAAAGAGCGCCGCCGCGAGCTCTCCCGAGGCGATCCGCGACGACAGGTTGGGCAGCACCAGCCGCACCAGCGCATAGACGATCAGTTGCACGATGATGGCGACGATGCCCCAAACCGCGAGATCCACGATCGTCGTAGAATGGACGATGGCGCTCGACAAGGGCAGCGCGAATCCGATGAGGCTCAAACCCAGCGAGAGTGCGGCAGCGAGGTTGTTCTGACGGATCAGGCCGAACTCGTTATGCGAGGTCGCGAGCGTGTAGATCAGCAGATAGAGGCCGACGAGCGCCAACGAGCCGGCGAAGAACAGGGCGAAATCCGGAAGTTTCGCCAAAGCTTCAGCTATCATGGATGGATCTGTCTCCTTCGCCGTACCAGGATGGCTTCAACCCTGCTCGAAGGCAATGACACAGCCCAGCGCTGCAGCCGCCGGCACGACGATGCGCTCCTCGCCTTGCGCGAAAGGAACGCCCGCTGCGCTCAGCCGCGCAGCGGCGGCTTCGAGATCCGCCACCGTCACACAAAATCCGAGAAAGCGTGCCGGCGTCGGGTCCGGCTCGACATGGTAGATTGCGCTCGCGGCCTCACCGTCGAGCACGTCGATGCGACCGCGCGGCAGGTCCAGGACATAATCCTCATTGCCCTCGAGGATTTCGGCCCCACCGGTGAAGGCAGTGAGGAAGGTGCGGTGCTGCTCGGGCTCGTCCGTCACCAGGATCGCCGCAGACAGCCCGGTCGCACCATTCTCATGCTTCTGGAAGGCCGGATTCCAGAAATTCTGCGGCTCGTGCTGCTCACAGACGAAGAAGCCGCATTCCGGCGCGGCGGCATCGTCGGCAAAGGCGAGCGAGAAGGCGACGCGCACCTCCTCCCCGCTCGGGCGGCGCGCCTGCCGCTCGAAGAAGAAGGGCTCGAAGGCGCCGATGCCAGCAGCCTTGAAGGCGAGATTGTCGGCCTTGGCGTCCTGGCTTTCCAGAACCAGCATCGACATGCCCTCACCGCGCTCCAGCGCATCGCGCACAAAGGCTCCGAAGGAGAAGCGGCCTGGCGCAGGCTCCGGAATCGCTTCGGCATCGCCGATCGTGATTAGCTCCAGGAAGGCGCCTGGAAACTGGACGATCCGATTCTGCGTGCCCCAGGGATGGCTGTTGCGTGCTCCAACCCGGAAGCCGAGCTTCTCATAGAAGGCGCCGGCGGCGTCGAGATCGCGTACGCCGATGACGAGGTGGTCGAGGCCGCGAGGGGTGGTGGAAGCAGGCATGGCGATGTCTCGCAAGGCAGGAGGCTCGGACAGCTCCTTGTCTAGCAGGTCATCGGGCGCAGGTCATGGTTCGATCAGGTCATGGCTCGATATAGTGCGGCAGGAAGCGCGAGGTGTTCTTGGTGATCGGCGTCGCATCCTCGCGGATGCACAGACCGCAGGCCTGCGAGGCGACGAGCCAAGAGCCGATCACCGCATAGTTTCCATCGGACTGGAACAAATTGGTCGCAGCGTCCTGCAGGATGAAGCCCTCGGCACCATAAGGACCGTCATCGCTGTCCAGCACCTTGCCGCGTTCCAGCAAGGTGATGTTGGCGCCCTCGCGCGAATAGAGCGGCTTGCGAACCCGGCGCGGCGACAGGCTTTCGCAGCGGGGGTCACCCTCGAAGAAGGCCGGCAGCAGGTTCGGATGACCGGGTTCCATCTCCCAGAGGCAAGCAAGCAAGCCCTTGTTCGAGAGCAGCGCCTTCCAGGGCGGCTCGATGAACTGGCAGCGCGAGCCCGCGAGCGCGCTGGCATAGCGTTCGCGGAAGAGCCATTCCCAGGGATAGAGCTTGAACAAGGCCTCGATCGGCACGTTGGAACCGTCGCAGAAGCGGCCATCGGTGAGCAGACCGATCTCTTCGATGAAGGTGAAGCGGGCGTCGAGCCCGGCTTGCTTGGCGCAATCGAGCAGGTAATCGACAGTGCCTCTGTCCTCGGCGCTCTCCTGCACGCAAGCAAGATGCAAGCGATAGGGCGAGGGCGTGCGCAGCCCGGCAAAGGCGGCGATCAATCGCTCATGCAATGAATTGAACTGGTCGCAGCCGGCGGGCAGCCGGCCATTCGCCATAGCTTGTTCGAGCCAATCCCATTGCACGACACTCGATTCGAACAGGGCGGTCGGCGTGTCGGCATTGTATTCGAGCAGCTTGGCCGGCCCGCGCCCGTCATAGGCCAGGTCGAGCCGGCCGTAGAGATTGCGCTCGCCGCGCTGCCAGCTCTCGCGGATGAAGGCCCATTGCGCTTCGGGAATGGCGAGCCGGGTCAGGACCGCGTCATCGTCGATCGCCTTCTCGATGAAGGCGAAGCAGAGCTGCTCGATCGCCTCGGTCGGCGCCTCGATATCACGCTCGATCTCGTCCAGCGTGAAGGCATAGGCCGTGCGCTCATCCCAATAGGTCGCGCCGTCGATGGTGTGGAAGGCAAAGCCGAGGCGCTCGACCTGAGCCTGCCAATCGGCGCGCGCTTCGAGGACGACGCGGCGCATCTCAGGACGAGGATGAGGAGCTGAAGGAATGCGAGGTCGAGCCGAAGCCGCCGCGCGAAGCAACGCTGGTCGTGCTGACGCCGCGGCTGGAGCCGCCGCTGCGCGCGACGAGCGCTTGTCCCGATGACGTCGAATAGGCGCGGGAATAGCTGCCTCCGCGGGAACCACCACCACTGCTGCTCGATGAAGAGCGCGCCTGCTGGCATTCCTGTGCCGGGGAGCCCGGCGGGCAGGCGTCACGCGTCGGCGGCAGCAGCGGCTGCGCCGCGCCGCCGCCCTGGGCCAGGCTGCGCGCCAGCATGATGCCGGCAAGGGCGGGAATGACAACCTGCGCCCCGTTCCAGGTTGCGCTCTGGCAGGAGCCGGCGCCATATTCGGTCTCGCAGGCGCTGGTGCTGCTGAATTTCCTGGCGTCGCGCAAATGATTGGCCGTGGCCTCGTTGAAGCGCTGCTCGCATTGGCTGGCGCTCAATTGCCCACCGGCGCGGCACTCGGCCAGGCTGTTGTAGACCAAGCTGTCTTCGTCATCCTCGCCCGAGAACGACCAGACGGTCGCAAACAGCACCACGCCCGCCGCCGCCAGTCCGATCTGCGTCGAGCGCTTCACTGCGCCGCCCTCTCAGACGGTCATGCTGGCGGCCGCCAGCGTTCCGGAAATCACGGCGATGACGGCCAGCATCGCCGCCGAGGGAAGGCGATCCTCCTCGATCTTGTGCGAAAGCTCGGGAATGATGAGGCGGGTGAGCCCATAGACCGCGAACTGGATGAGCATCGCGGCAATGGCCCAGAGCACGCAATCGGCGATGCTGCTCGCCTGCGCGATCGCTTTTTCCAGTGGAATCGCAAACCCCGTCAGATTGCCGCCGAGCGCGATCGCAGCCGAGAGATTTCCGGCGCGGATCAGCGCGATCTCGTCATGCGCCGTGATCCGCAAATAGATCGCGGCAAAGCTCGCGATCAATGCAGAGCCAAGCGCGAAATAGAGCAGAAAGGCAGGGAGCCCCGCCATCGAGATCGCCATGCCGCTCGCCCCCGGGCCGCCATAAGCTGTCCGGGGACTATACGTGAGTTGCGCGGCGATGCCAGCGTGTCTCCGCGGGGTCAGACCAGGCGGCTTTGCACCACCGCCGCCTCGACGAAGCTTGCGAAGAGCGGGTGCGGCTCGAAGGGCCGCGACTTCAGCTCCGGATGATACTGCACGCCGATAAACCAGGGATGGTCGGGATATTCGACCGTTTCCGGCAGCAGCCCATCGGGCGAGACGCCGCTGAACTTCAGCCCTTGCGCCTCGAGCCGCTCGCGATAGCTCATATTGACCTCGTAGCGATGGCGATGACGCTCGGAAATCTCGGTCCCACCATAGATCTTGGCGATCTTGGTGTCGGGATCGAGGATCGAGGCATAGGCGCCAAGCCGCATGGTACCGCCAAGATTGCCGTCGGCAGCACGCTGCTCGAGCTCATTGCCGCGCATCCATTCCGTCATCAGGCCAACGACGGGCTCTTCTGTCGGTCCGAACTCGCTGGAATTCGCCTTCTCGATATGGGCGAGCGAGCGGGCCGCTTCGATCACGGCCATCTGCATGCCGAAACAGATGCCGAAATACGGCACCTTGTGCTGCCTCGCGAAGGTCGCAGCCTTGATCTTGCCCTCCGCACCACGGTGACCGAAGCCGCCGGGCACGAGGATGCCGTGAACATGCTCGAGGAAGGGCGTCGGGTCTTCCTTCTCGAAGACCTCCGATTCGATCCAGTCGAGATTCACCTTCACCCGGTTGGCGATGCCGCCATGCGTCAGCGCCTCGATGAGGGACTTATAGGCGTCCTTCATACCGGTATATTTGCCGACGATGGCGATGGTGACCTCGCCCTCGGGGTTCTTCACCCGCTCGGAGATGCGCCGCCAGTTCGAGATGTCGGGTTCAGCGCTGGCATCCATGCCGAAGGCGGCGAGCACCTCGTTGTCGAGCCCCTCCGCATGGTAGGACAGCGGCACGTCATAGATCGATGCGACGTCCCTCGCCTCGATCACGGCGGTCTCGCGGACATTGCAGAACAAAGCGAGCTTGCGGCGCTCCTCGCGCGGGATCTCGCGATCAGTGCGGCAGAGCAGGATGTCGGGCTGGATGCCGATCGAGCGCAATTCGGCAACCGAATGCTGGGTCGGCTTGGTCTTCAGCTCGCCCGCAGTCGGAATATAGGGCAACAGCGTCAGATGGATGAAGATGCACTGGCCGCGCGGCAATTGCTGGCTGGTCTGGCGGATCGCTTCCAGGAAGGGCAGGCTCTCGATGTCGCCGACCGTGCCGCCGACTTCCATCAGGACGAAATCATAGCCCTCATTGCCGGTGAGGATGAATTCCTTGATCGCATTGGTGACGTGCGGAACGACCTGGATGGTCGCGCCGAGATAGTCGCCACGGCGCTCCTTGGTCAGGATGTCCATGTAGATGCGACCGGTGGTGATATTGTCACCCCGGTTGCACGGCCGGCCGGTGAAGCGCTCGTAATGGCCGAGATCGAGATCCGTCTCGGCCCCGTCATCGGTGACGAAGACCTCGCCATGCTGATACGGGCTCATCGTGCCCGGATCGACATTAAGGTAGGGGTCGAGCTTGCGCAGGCGGACCGTGTGGCCGCGCGCTTGAAGGAGAGCTGCGAGAGCCGCCGACGCCAGGCCTTTGCCAAGCGAGGACACCACGCCGCCGGTGATGAAAACATACCGCGTCATGGGAGGTCACCTTTAACGCCAAGGTTTCGATTCGCGAAGCGGGGCCGCGCAGGGCCGTTGTGCTTCACACGCTTGTCCACAGCCTGACGAGTCCAGCGACCCTCCAGGCTGTATTTGTCCGTCGGGACTGATCCATCGGGGCCACTATAGCAGCGCAGCTGGATCAGGCTCGGTGGGAAAGGCCGGTTTCCCGGCGACTTCCTGTCAAAAGAGAAGGGCCGGTTTCCCGGCCCCTGCCCTGTCGTCATTGCTGCGGCGCCGCGGGGGGCGTCGGCGGCTGCGAGCCGCCGCTCGGCCCTTGCAATTGCCGCAGTTGGTCGAGCACGCCGCCGGCATTGGGGGCGCTCGGGCCAGTCGGGTTGACGGGCGCGCTCGTCGTGGGCGCGCCGTCGATGATCGAACGCTGCACGCGGCTGCGATTCGCGATCACCGCGAGTACGATCGAGGTCAAGAAGAAGGCCCCGGCCAGAATCGCCGTAGCGCGGGTCAGCGCGTTGGCCTGGCCGCGGCCGGTCATAAAGCCGCCCGCACCGCCGCCGCCGGAGCCCATGCCGAGCCCGCCGCCTTCGGAGCGCTGCAGGAGGACGACACCGACGAGTGCGACCACGATGATCAAATGGATGACGATGAGAACGTTCTGCATGGTCTCACGAAAATGGGTATGGAGCGGGCCGCCGCAAGAGCGCCCCGCCCCGTCTGCCCGTATCGGGCTTGTAGAGGTCGCGGCGCACATAGCACGCGTCTACGAAGCGCACCACCCGGCAAATCACGCTTGGCGACACCCGGACTCAGGCGCAGGCCCGCGCGATCGCCAGGAAGTCCTCGGCCTTGAGGCTCGCGCCGCCGACCAGCGCACCATCGACATGGGCGACATTCATCAATTCCGCTGCGTTCGAGGGCTTCACCGAGCCGCCGTAAAGCAGGCGAACGCCGGCAGCCGCCCCTTTGCCGAGAAGCCGGCCGAGCTCTGTGCGGATCGCCTCATGCATTTCAGCGACATCGGCGGCCGTCGGGGTCAGACCGGTGCCGATCGCCCAGACCGGCTCATAGGCGATGACGAGGCTCGCCGCCGTCGAATCCTCCGGAACCGAGCCGCGCAGCTGCTTCTTGACGATCGCCAGCGCCTTGCCGGCCTCGCGCTCATCCCTGGTCTCTCCGACGCAGATGATCGGCACCAGCAGTGCGTTCCGCGCAGCTTGCGCCTTCGCCTTGACGATGGCGTTGGTCTCGCCGTGAAGCGTGCGCCGCTCGGAATGGCCGACAATGGCGAAGCTCGCGCCGGAATCGGCGAGCATCGCGGCCGAGACCTCGCCGGTGAAGGCGCCACCGGCATTGGAACTGCAATCTTGCCCGCCTGTTGCGATGCGCGATCCGATCAATGCGGCCGTAGTGGTATAGAGCAAGGTCGCGGGCGGGCAGATCGCAAGATCGACGGCCGCCTTCAGCGCGGCGTCATAGCCCTTGGCGACCT
This sequence comes from Allobosea sp. OK403, assembly GCF_900113835.1. Lineage (GTDB taxonomy): Bacteria > Pseudomonadota > Alphaproteobacteria > Rhizobiales > Beijerinckiaceae > Allobosea. Next base: position 966,732 of record NZ_FOQV01000001.1, read on the forward strand.
CGACTGCGATGGCGAGATCGGCCTTCAGCCCGTTCATCTTCCAATTGCCGGCTACCAGCGGCCTGATGTTGCGCGTCACGTCTCGCCTCCCAATATGCTGCGCCGGCTCTAGCCTTGCCGCAATCGTCCGGCAACACCGCCGAGTCGATCGATTCAAGAATGGCCGATCGACTCAGGAATGATTGCGAGTTGCGCAAGCGGTTCCTATAAGCGGCACCGACAAAAACCGGCGGCGCGCCCGCTTGCGCCGCATCCGGACAGGAAAGACTCAAATTCAATGATGATGCAGGGCATCCGCAAGGCGGGTCAGAGTTTCCTCGGGAAGCTTATCATCAGCATAACGTTCGGCTTCCTGATCCTGTCCTTTGCGATCTGGGGCATCGGCGACATCTTCCGCGGCTATGGCCGCAACGAGGTTGCGCGCGTCGGCAAGGTCGAGATCGGCCTCGAACAGATGCGCACGGCCTATCAGAACGAGATCCAGACGCTGACCCGCCAGCAGCGCCGCCAGATCACGCCCGATATGGCCCGCGCGATCGGCCTCGACCGGCAGGTGCTGTCCCGGCTGGTGACGGAAGCGGTGCTCGACCAGACGGCGCAAGGCATGCGGCTCGCAGTCTCCGACGAGACGATTCGTAACCTGATCTTTGACGATCCGAGCTTCCGCGACGCATCGGGCGCTTTCTCGCCGGCGCGTTTCAACGAATTGCTGCGCAGTAACGGCTATACCGAGCAGGTCTATGTCCGCGAGCAGCGCGCCACGATCCTGCGCCAGCAGCTTGCCGAGATGGTCGTGGGCGCAGTCGCCGCGCCCGTGGCGCTGCAGGAGATTGGCCACCGCCTGCGCAACGAAAAGCGCAGCGTCACCCTTGCCCGCGTGCCCGTGAGCGCAGCCAGCGATATCGCCGCGCCCACCGAGGCGCAGCTCAAGACCTTCTTCGACGAGCGTAAAGCCGCTTTCCGCGCCCCCGAATACCGCACCGCCAGCGTGCTCTCGATCACGGCCGAGACGATCGCCGATCCGGCCTCGGTCAGCGAGAACGATGTCAAGGCGCGTTACGAGCAGATCAAGGGGCAGCGCTTCAGCTCGCCCGAGACGCGCACCATCCAGCAGATCGCCTTCCCGACATCGGAAGAAGCACAGGCCGCCAAGACTCGCATCGATGGTGGCGAGACCTATGAGGCCGTGGCGACCCAGCGCAACGTCGCCGAGAAGGACCTCTCGCTCGGCACCTTCACCAAGAGCCAGGTCTTCGATCCGGCCGTGCGCGATGCCGCCTTTGCGCTGGCGCAAGGTGCGGTCAGCGCTCCGGTGACGAGTGCCTTCGGCTCCGTCCTGCTGCGTGTGACCGCGATCACGCCCGAGCGCGTGCGTCCCTATGAGGAGGTCGCAGCCGAGCTGCGCAGCGAGATCGCGACCAGCCGCGCCGCAAGCCTGATCACCGATCTGCACGACAAGATCGAGGATCAGCGCGCTGCCGCCAAGCCGCTGGCGGAGATCGCAAGCGAATTGAAGCTGCCCTTGCGCACCCTTGGCCCCGTCGATGCGAGCCTGCGCAAGCCCGATGGCGCGACCGAGGCGGCCGTGCCGGGAGGCGACGCGACCGTGCAGGCGATCTTCCGTTCGGATATCGGCGTCGACAACGAGGCGATCCGGTTGCCGCGCGATGTGGGCTATGTCTGGTTCGATCTGACCAAGATCGAACCCGGCCGCGCGCAGGGCTTCGACGAGGTCAAGGCGCAGGTCGAGGCGCAATGGCGCGCCGACGAGGTCGCGAGCAAGCTCTCGGCCAAGACGCGCGAACTCGTCGCACAGCTCGACAAGGGCGAGGCCTTCGACACGGTCGCGTCAGCCGCTGGCCTCACCATTGAGAAGGCCGCCGATCTCGGCCGGCAGGAGCAGCGTCCCGAATTGCCGGCCAATGTGGTCAGCCTGATTTTCGGCACCGCGGTCGGCAAGAGCGGCGCGGCGGCGCTTGCCGATGGCGGGCGCGTGCTGTTCAAGGTCGATAGCGCGACCGTGCAGCCCTATGCCCGCACGACACAGGAGGCGGAGAATTTCGCCCGCCTGCTCGCTTCAAGCATCAGCGAGGACATCCTGTCGCAATATGTCGGCAAGCGGCAGTCGGAGCTCGGCGTCAGCGTCAACGAGGCTGCGTTCCGCAACGCCACCGGCGGCGCGCAGAATTGACCATGCAAGCCCCTTTCGAGCGCTTCGCGCAAAGCTACGAGGCCGGCACGGCGCAATTACTGCGACAGGTACTGGTCGGCGATTGCGAGACGCCGGTCGCCGCCTTCCTGAAGCTGCGGCACGCCACGACGGGCCCGGCCTTCCTGCTCGAATCGGTCGAAGGCGGTGCCGTGCGCGGGCGCTACTCGATGATCGGGCTCGAGCCGGACCTGATCTGGCGCTGCCATCACGGTGAGGCCGCCTTGTGCCGGCCGGCGCTCGGCGACAGCTTCCTCACTGATCCGCGCCCGGCCTTCGAGAGCCTGCGCTCATTGCTGGACGAGAGCGCGATCCCCGACGGCGAAGGGGCGGAAGGCGAGAAACTGCCGCCCATGGCCGCCGGCGTGTTCGGCTATCTCGGTTACGACATGGTGCGCCTGATGGAGCGCCTGGCTGAACCGAAGGAAACCGGCACCGGCGTTCCCGACGCCATCCTGATCCGCCCGACGCTGATGGTCGTGTTCGATTCGGTGCGCGACGAGATCCACGTCGTGACCCCGGTGCGGGCTCAGCCCGGCATCGCCGCCCGCGCAGCCTATGAGCAGGCGCAGGACCGGCTGGACGCCGTGGTGATGGCGCTCGAAGGGCCGTTGCCGGCCGATGCCGCTATCGACATCACCAATTTGCCGGAGCCGGCGATTGTCTCGAACACCAGCGAGGCGGATTTCCACGCCATGGTCGCCACCGCGCAGGATTATATCCGTGCCGGCGACATCTTCCAGGTCGTGCTGTCGCAGCGCTTCGAGGCGCCCTTCCGGCTGCCGCCCTTTGCTCTCTATCGGGCTCTGCGGCGGGTCAATCCAGCGCCGTTCCTGTGCTATCTCGACTTCGCCGACTTCCAGATCGTCTGCTCCAGCCCCGAAATCCTGGTCCGCCTGCGCGACGATACCGTGACCATCCGGCCGATCGCCGGTACGCGCCGGCGCGGCGCGACGGTGGCTGAGGATGACGCGCTTGCCGCGGAATTGCTGGCCGACCCGAAGGAACGCGCCGAGCATCTGATGCTGCTCGATCTCGGCCGCAACGATGTCGGCCGGGTCGCGCAGATCGGCTCGGTGAAGGTGACCGACTCCTTCTTCATCGAGCGCTACAGCCAGGTCATGCACATCGTCTCGAATGTCGAAGGGACGATCGACCCGCAGCATGACGCATTGGCCGCATTGGCCGCCGGCTTTCCCGCCGGCACGGTGTCCGGTGCGCCGAAAGTCCGCGCGATGGAGATCATCGACGAACTGGAGCGCGACGCGCGCGGCGCCTATGGCGGCTGCATCGGTTATTTCGGCGCCAATGGCGAGATGGACACCTGCATCGTGCTGCGCACGGCGGTGGTCAAGGACGAGCGCATGCATGTCCAGGCCGGCGCCGGCATCGTCTATGATTCCAACCCGGCATCCGAGCAGGCCGAATGCGTGAACAAGGCGAAAGCCCTGTTCAAGGCGGCGGAAGAAGCGATCCGCTTCGCCTCGCGGGCCGGGCGCGGGCAATAGAGGCTGTCAGGGCCTCTAGAGTATTTCCGCGTTTCTCTGAATCGCGGAAATACTCTACCCCCTTGTTTTATCGCATTTTCTTCACGCGAACCGGGGTCCACTTCGCTCGAAAATGCTCTAGCCCACCTCAGCGCAAGGCCAGCGTCGGCGAGGCCGGCGCCTCGGTCAGCCAAGCGCGGCCGGCGCGCGCTTGTTCGTAGCCGAGGTTGAACAGCTCCTGCATGTAAAGCGAGTCGAACTCCGAGCGCGGCTTGCCCGCGAAATCGTCCGGCACAGCCGTGAAAGCGAAGCGCGCCTTCAACCGCCGGGCCAGTTCCGAGATCGCGGCGATGTTGGAGAGCGCCTGGTACTTCACCAGGGTCGCGATCGAGCGCGTCGCCAAGCCTGCGACCGTCTGGATGCTCGCCTTGTATTCGGGCTTCAGCTTGCCATTGCGGATGACGAAGAGCGCCAATCTGCGCTCATGTCCGAGATTGCGCTGCGCCGCGCCGTTCAGATCGAGCCCCGGCGGGGCGAAGAAGATCTGCGAGGCGACGCCGCCATCGACGTGGAGTTCGTCATAAAGCCGCTCATTGCTGGAGACGCTGAGCCGCACCGGCGGGAACACGGCCGGGATCGCGGCCGAAGCCAGCAGGATGTCGACGAAGAGCCGGCGGCGGCTCGCCTGGCCGCTGGCAGCAATCGCGCCCATGTCCCAGATCACCGGGCGCTGAGCGTCGAGATTGGTGGTCTGCACCAGCAGGCGACGGCCCTTGCGATGCTCGACCGCGATGGCGTCGAGCAGGTCGTCGCTGGCATAGCGCTCGATCAGGTGACGTAACGGCGCGGTGTCGTAGAGCGATTCACCGACGAGGCCGATCACGCCCTTGTCGTTGAAGAGGTCCTTGTCACCATATCGGGTGTAGATTTCCTCGAGTTCGGCATCATGCGCGGGGCCAAGGAAAGCAAAGGGCGCGGCGAGCGAACCGGTGCTGACGCCGGTGACGACCTCGAAGTGCGGGCGATCACCGCGCGCACTCCAGCCCTTGAGGAAACCCGCACCATAGGCACCGTCCGCGCTGCCGCCCGAGATCGCCAGGAAGGACGCTGATCTCTGGCAAGGCTCGCAGCCCGACCTTGCGATCTGGCGGTACTGAATGTCGAGATAGGTCTTCGTCTGCGCGTCAACCGCATCGGCCCAGAAGCGGATCACGCCATAGCCGGTGAGTTCGGCCGTTGCGAGCCCTTCATAGGGCAAGGCCTGAGGCCGCTCGCCCGTATTGCAGCCGGCCAACAACAATGCGGCCGTCACCATAACGATATATCGATTGAACGCCACGCACCGCCCTCGTGCACTCGCCGGAAGCGCATCATGCTCGGCGATACCCTTACCGCGCAATGGCGTCCGACGGCACTGCAACTTGACCACCCTGCCCTCGACCGTGCATGACCTTGCGCCTTAACTTGAGCCTTGAACCGATGCGCATCCTGCTGATCGACAACTACGACAGCTTCACTTGGAACCTCGTCCACCTGATTGGCGGGCTAGGCGCTGACGTTGTCGTGCGCCGCAACGATGCGATCACGGTCGCGGAGGCGTTGTCCGACGATTACGACGCTATCGTGCTGTCGCCCGGCCCCTGCACGCCCAACGAGGCCGGCATCTGCCTCGACCTCGTGCGCGAGGGCGCCGGGGTCAAGCCGATCTTCGGCGTCTGCCTCGGCTTGCAGGCGATCGGACAGGTCTTCGGCGGCGATGTCGTGCGAGCCCCCCTGCCGATGCACGGCAAGATCTCGGCGATCCGACATCAGTCACGCGGCATGTTCCGCGGCATCAACGGGCCGATCCAGGCAACGCGCTACCATTCGCTCGTCGTCTCCCGTCAAACCTGTCCCGCAGCACTCGATATCGAGGCGGAAAGCGATGACGGGTTGATCATGGCGCTGTCGCATCGCGAGTTTCCGGTGCTGGGCGTGCAGTTCCACCCTGAGAGCATCGCCTCCGAGCATGGCGCGACGATCCTGCGCAATTTCCTCGATATTTCTCAAGCGTGGTCGCGGCAGCATCGACCCGCCGCCCTGCCCCAGACCGCCTGATTTCACAGAGTTCCCATGGACGACTTCAAACCCTTCATCGCCAAGGTCGCGACCGGAGCCACGCTTTCGCGCGACGAGGCCAAAGACGCCTTCGACACCATCCTCTCGGGCGAGGTCACCAACGCCCAGGCCGCCGCCTTCCTGATGGCCCTGCGCGTGCGCGGCGAGACCACTGAGGAGATTGCAGGCGCCGTCAGCGCCATGCGCGGCAAGATGGTGAAGGTCCAGGCTCCGGCTGATGCCATCGACATCGTCGGCACCGGTGGCGATTCGTCGGGCTCCTACAATGTCTCGACGCTGGCTGCGATCATCACGGCCGCCTGCGGCGTTCCCGTCGCCAAGCATGGCAACCGCGCCGCCTCCTCGCGCTCGGGCGCGGCCGACGTGCTGATGGCGCTCGGCGTCAAGGTCGGGCTCGACGCGGCGGCAACCGAGCGCTGCATCAAGGAGGCCGGCGTCGGCTTCATGTTCGCGCCGACGCACCACGCCTCGATGCGCCATGTCGCGCCGGTGCGCACCGAACTCGGTACCCGCACGATCTTCAACCTGCTCGGCCCCCTATCGAATCCGGCCGGCGTGACCAGGCAGCTCGTCGGTGCGTTCTCCGAGACCTGGCTGGAGCCCATGGTGAAGGTTCTGGCCTCGCTCGGCTCGCAGCGGATCTGGGCCGTGCACGGTTCCGACGGTCTGGACGAGATCACCACGACCGGGCCGACGCGGGTCGTCTCGCTCGATGGCGGCAAGATCGAGAGCTTTACGATCAGCCCGGGCGATGTCGGGCTCGCGCTGGCGAAGCCTGCGGAGCTGCGCGGCGGCGAGCCCGAGCAGAATGCAGCCGCGCTGCGCGCCGTTCTCGATGGGCAGAAGACCGCCTTTCGCGATATCGCGGCCTTCAATGCGGCGGCTGCGCTCGTCGTTGCCGGCAAGGCGGGCGATCTGCGCGACGGGCTGGCTCAGGCATTCGCCGCGCTCGACAGCGGTCGCGCCAAGGCCCGTCTCGATGCATTGATCGTCAGCTCGAACGCTTGAGGCGGCGATGACCGATATTCTTGCGAAGATCGAGACCTATAAGCGCCAGGAGATCGCTGCCGCCAAGGCTGCGATCCCACAAGCTGAGATCGAGCGACTGGCACTGGCCGCCTCACCGGTACGCGGCTTTGCTGCTGCGCTCGCGGCGAAGCATGCCACGGGCCAGTCGGCCTTGATCGCGGAGATCAAGAAGGCGAGCCCGTCAAAGGGGCTGATCCGGGAGGATTTCGATCCGGCCTTACTGGCGAAGGCTTATGCGGCAGGCGGGGCCGCCTGCCTCTCGGTGCTGACAGACGCACCGTCGTTCCAGGGTCGGCCCGAATTCCTGACGCAGGCGCGCGAGGCCTCAGGCCTGCCGGCGCTGCGCAAGGACTTCCTCTACGACGCCTATCAGGTGTTCGAAGCGCGCGCCTGGGGCGCCGATTGCATCCTGATCATCATGGCCGGGGTCGACGACGCCACGGCGCGCGAGCTCAACGCCACGGCGCAGAGCCTTGGCATGGACGTCCTCGTCGAGGTCCATGACGAAGCCGAGCTCGAACGCGCCCTGGCGATCGACAGCCGCCTGCTCGGCATCAACAACCGCGATCTGCGCAGCTTCCATGTCGACCTCGCCGTCACAGAACGCCTGGCACCGCGCATTCCCGATGACCGGATCATCGTCGGCGAGAGCGGTGTCTTCGGCCCAGCCGATATCGCAAGGCTGCGGCGCGTCGGTGTCGAAACCTTCCTGGTCGGCGAGAGCCTGATGCGCCAGGCGGATGTGGCGCAGGCAACGCGCGCTCTGCTCGCCAAGCCGGGCGACGAGGTCGCGGCATGACCGGCCTCAGCCACCTCGATGCGCAGGGCCAGGCGCATATGGTGGATGTCGGCGACAAGGCCGAGACGACGCGTGTCGCGATCGCCGAGGGCAATGTGGTGATGCAGGCAGCCACGCTCGACATCGTGCGCCGTGGCGACGCGAAGAAGGGCGACGTGCTCGGCACCGCAAGGCTCGCCGGCATCATGGCGGCCAAGCGCACCCATGAGCTGATTCCGCTTTGCCACCCGCTGCTGATCAGCAAGATCGCCGTCGATCTCACCATCGACGCGGCATTGCCCGGCGTCCGCGTGCGCGCCGAAGTTAAGATGAAGGGCCAGACCGGCGTCGAGATGGAAGCGCTCACTGCCGTCAGCATCGCCTGTCTCACGGTCTACGACATGGTCAAGGCCGTCGATCGCGCGATGCATATCGAGGGCATCCGGCTGGTGCACAAATCCGGCGGGAAATCGGGCGTCTACGAGGCGGAGCAGCCGGCATGAGCCTGACCCCGGTCAAGGTCGCGCTGCAGGCGCTGCTCGACAGCGTTCCCGGGCCGACATCCGTCGAGATCGTTCCGCTCGCCTCCTGCGCCAGGCGCGTGCTGGGGGCCGATATCGTCGCGCTCAGAACGCAGCCGCCTTTCGCCAATTCGGCCATGGATGGCTACGCGGTGCGAGCGGTAGATCTTGCGCCGGCAAATGAACTGCGTGTTATCGGCGAATCGGCGGCTGGGCGCGCCTTTGCAGGGACGGTCGGCCCCGGCGAGACGATTCGCATCTTCACCGGCGCGCCGATGCCACAGGGTGCGGACACGATCCTGATCCAGGAGAATGCCGACGGTGTCGGCGGCGCGGTCATCCGCGTCCGCGAAGGGGCCGAGCCGGGGCGTTTCGTCCGCCCGGCCGGGCTCGATTTCCGGGAAGGCGACGCCCTCCTCCCGGCGGGACGCCGGCTCGACAGTGCCGCGCTCGGCCTCGCGGCTGCAGCCGGACACCCGGCGCTGCCGGTTCGGCGCAAGCCTCTGGTCGCGATCCTGGCTACGGGTGACGAACTCGTTCTGCCGGGTGAAACGGTCGGACCCGACCAGATCGTCGCGTCGAACAGCTATTCCCTGGCCGCGATCGTCGAGGAGATCGGCGGAACGGCCTTCGATCTCGGCATCGCACGCGACAATCATGCCGATCTCGCCGCCAAGATCGAACAGGCGCGAGCCGCCGGGGCGGATGTCCTGATTACGCTCGGCGGTGCCTCGGTCGGGGCGCATGACCTCGTGCAGGAGGCCTTGAAGCGCCAGGGCATGGAGCTCGGCTTCTGGAAGATCGCGATGCGGCCGGGCAAGCCGATGATGATGGGGCGGCTTGGAGCCATGGTCGCCGTAGGCCTGCCCGGTAACCCGGTCTCGTCGATCGTCTGCGGGCATCTGTTCGTGGCACCGCTCATCGAGGCGCTTCTGGGCATGCCCGATCCCGCGCGCGACCGCAGCGAGCCGGCGCTTCTCGGAAGCGATATGCCGGCTAATGATGAGCGCGAGGATTATCTGCGTGCCGATCTTCAGCACATCGAGGCCGGTTGGCTCGCCACCCCCTTCGCCAAGCAGGATTCCTCGATGTTGGGCAATCTGGCGCGTGCTCGAGCGCTGCTCATTCGCCCGGCCCATGCAGAGCCGGCAAAAGAAGGCGCGCCCTGCCGGATCATCCGCCTCCGCTAGGCTTGCTTGCGGAACACAACACGAACGTGTATGATGTTCGTGATTTGTTTCGAATTCGCGCCGCGGGCGCTGGCGGGGACCATGCTGACACGCAAACAATTCGAATTGCTCCGCTTCATCCAGGAACGCCTGCGTGAAAGCGGCGTGCCGCCCTCCTTCGACGAAATGAAGGACGCGCTCGATCTCCGCTCGAAATCCGGCATTCATCGCCTGATCATGGCCTTGGAGGAGCGGGGCTTCATTCGCCGGCTGCCCAATCGCGCCCGCGCGCTGGAGGTCATCAAGCTTCCCGATGGCGTCGGCACGCCACAGGGCGCGCGTGCGCGCTTCAGCCCCTCCATCGTGCAAGGCGGCCTCGGCCAGGGCGGCGGCCTCGGCAAGGCACGTCCGGCGCCGAGTCCGGAAGAGGATGCGCGGGCCACGATCGCAATCCCGGTGATGGGGCGGATCGCCGCCGGCACGCCGATCTCGGCGATCCAGAGCCGCAGCCACAATGTGGCGCTGCCGGCGGACATGCTCGGCGCCGGTGAGCATTTCGCGCTTGAAGTGCGCGGCGATTCGATGGTCGAGGCCGGCATTCTCGACGGTGACACCGTCGTCATCCGCCGACAGGACACGGCCAATACCGGCGACATCATCGTGGCGCTGATCGATGACGAGGAGGCGACGCTGAAGCGCCTGCGCAAGCGTGGCTCGTCGATCGCGCTTGAAGCCGCAAATCCCGCTTATGAAACCCGTGTGCTCGGCCCCGACCGGGTCAAGATCCAGGGCCGGTTGGTCAATCTGATGCGGCGCTACTGAAGCCGGCCGGGCTCGGCTGCCACATCACCCGTATCAATCCTCTCCGGCTGCCGCGCAGGCGGCGGCGTCGAGGGCCTTGAGCTTGTCGTCGCGCGCTTACGCATCCAAGGGCGGTCGGCATCCTGCCGTTCCGATTGGACTGTGCGCCAGCCACCTGCAGTGCCGATGAGGGAGGTCGCGCCGTCACGGTTCAGGGCCGTCCGGTCGACCAGTTTTGCTGCGCAGGGCGCCGACCAGGGTATCGGCGTGACGACGAGATCGGCGCGCAGGCAATCCTCGATGACGGCGAGCCGGTCTTTCGCATAGGCGATCCGGCGGCCATTGCGGGTGGTGACGACACAGCCTTGCGTATCGCAAGCCGCATTCGTGCGCAGGCTCGCATCCGTGGGCTGCCGCCCATCGCCATCGGCGGTGAGCCATTGTTGCAGCACGAAGCTGCTTGGCCGGCCGGCCAGAATGAAACGGTCGTCGGCTCCGCGCACGACGAGGCCGGAACCGTCGCGTTCGATGACGATATCCGGCCGGTCCGGCTTGGCCGCGACCGTGACGCCCATTACCAGCGGCACGATGGCGAGCAGCCGAAGCTTCGTGCTCCACAGCGTCAGCCAGAGCAGCGTCATTGCAAGGCAGACCAGCGCGGCCTCGCCGAAGGCGGGAATGATCAGCGTCGAGTGGTCGATCGCCGCGACCCAGTGGGCCAGCCGCAGCACGACGTCGGAGGCGGCGCCCATCAGCCACCAGGCTGGCCAATCGAGGCCGAAGGGATAGGCCAGCACGCCGAACACCGCAGCCGGCATGACGAACAGCGAGACGAAGGGCAAGGCGAGCGCATTGCCGAGCAGCCCGAACGGATTGAAGGTCTGAAAATGATAAGCGCCGAACGGGGCCGTCGCCGCCGTCGCCAGCAGGGTTGTGATGACGGTGCCGCTGGCGGCGATCCAGAGGGGACGCAGCGGCCAGGGCCACGGCGATGGCGGCGCGGTCTGATTGCGTTCGTCCCAGCGCTCGGCAAAGGCGATCAGCGCCGCGACCGCCCCGAATGACATCTGGAAGCTCGGCCCGAGCAGCGCTTCGGGCTCGCGCAGCAAGACGATGATCGCCGCCAAGGCAAGGTTGCGCATGCTCAGCGCCGGGCGGTCGATCAGGATTGCGCCGAGCATCACCAGCGTCATGATCAGTGACCTGACGGTTGCGACATCGGAGCCGGAGAAAATGCAATAGGCGGTTGCCCCGATCATGGCGGCAACGGCGGCGATCTTCTTGATCGGCCAACGCAAGGCCAGGGTCTGCGAGAGCGCCAGCAGCGCCCGCACCAGCCAGAGGATCGTGCCGGCGGCGAGCACCATGTGCAGGCCTGAGATCGAGACGACGTGGTAGATGCCCGCCGCGCGCAGATCGGCATTAGTCGTTTCCGTGATCAGGCCGCGCTTGCCGGTCACCAGCGCCGCCGCCATCGCGCCGGCCTGCCCCCCTCCGACGCTGGCGATGCGGGCGGTCAGGGCGTTGCGGGCGCGGTCGATCAGCACGGCTCTCGCGAGTTCGGGCGGGGGCGGGCCTGGCGGCGGCGTCAGCATGATCTTGCCGGGGATGTTGCCGACCGCGCCGATACCGCGAAAGAACGCGTCCCGGCCGAAATCATAGCCGCCCGGTCGCGCCGGACCAGGCGGCGGCAGAAGGCGCGCATTGGCCATGATGTGATCGCCCGGCGCGACTGTCTCCGCCTTGATGTTGACGCGGACGCGTTTGGGCCGTCGCTCCGCTTCGACGCCGGCCATCCCGGTGACCAGCACGACGAGGCGAGCACCTGCATCGCGCGCCTCGACGGATTCGACATAGCCGGTGAGCTGGCCGCTGCGCGGGCGATCCAGGATCGGCGCCATGATCGTCGCGGTGCGCCAGGTCGCCGCCGAGAAGCCGACGAAGACCGCAACGAGCCCGAGACAAACCGGCAAGGCCAGCCGCCGCCGGCGCAGAGCGATGGCGAGGCCGCTTGCAAGCGCGACGCCGGCAAGTGGCGCCCATAGCGCGGGCTCCCGGTCGCCGGCGAAATAGAGCAGAATGCCGATGCCCATCATGACCGGGAACCAGAGGAAGAGCCGCCTGCGCTCCGCCTCGGCGGCGAAGGCCTGTCGCGCCTGCCCGGGCCAATCCCGCCATGTCAGGCCGACATCGCTGCCGAGCCAGGAGACGGCCGGGCGCGACGGCAGGGCGCTGGCCAGCGCGCCGCGTGACTTCATCCGCTCTGACGGTCCCCTATGCACCGCCGCCCCTTCCCCCTGCCCGCCCGCGATCTTGCGCTTAACGCGGGCGGCCGAGCCATGTTACAGGGGCCACGCCGGCTGTCATGTCATGACCGGTGGATTGTCCTGTTTTTGCCGTCCCTTCCTGTTTTGCCTTTGGGCTGCCGATTCACGAGCCCAGCCGGAGCCCAGCCTTCATGAGTGATGCGGTCGTCACGCGCTTTGCCCCCTCGCCCACCGGCTTCCTGCATATCGGCGGAGCGCGGACGGCCCTGTTCAACTGGCTCTATGCGCGCCGCCATGGCGGCAAGATGCTGTTGCGGATCGAGGACACGGACCGCGAGCGCTCGACGGAACCGGCGATCGCCGCGATCCTCGACGGGTTGAGCTGGCTCGGGCTCGATTGGGATGGCGACACCGTCTACCAATTCGCCCGTGCCGAGCGGCATCGCGAGGTGGCGCAGCAGATGCTGGCTGCCGGCAACGCTTATTATTGCTATGCGACGCCGGCCGAGCTCGACGAGATGCGCGAGAAGGCCAAGGCCGAGGGCCGGCCGATGCGCTATGACGGCCGCTGGCGCGATCGTGATCCGGCGACGGCCCCGGTCGGCGTGAAGCCGGTCATCCGCCTGCGCGCGCCGCAGACCGGTGAGACCGTGGTCGAGGACGAGGTCCAGGGCCGCGTCGTCTGGCAGAACGAGAATCTCGACGATCTCGTCCTGCTGCGCTCCGACGGAAACCCGACCTACATGCTGGCTGTGGTGGTCGACGACCATGACATGGGCGTGACCCATGTCATTCGCGGCGACGACCATCTGACCAACGCCGCCCGCCAGACCCAGATCTACCAGGCGATGGGCTGGCAGGTGCCGAGCATGTCGCATATCCCGCTGATCCACGGGGCGGATGGAGCGAAACTCTCCAAGCGCCATGGCGCGCTCGGCGTCGATGCCTATCGCTCCATGGGCTATTTGCCGGTGGCGCTGCGCAATTATCTGCTGCGCCTCGGCTGGAGCCATGGCGACCAGGAGATCTTCTCGACCGACGAGATGATCGCGCTGTTCAACCTGTCCTCGATCGGCCGTTCGCCGGCGCGTTTCGATTACGCCAAGCTGGAGAGCTTGAACGGTCTCTATATGCGCCAATCCACCGATCACGACCTGCTCGCGGCGTTGAAGACGATTCTGCCCGAGATCGGTCCGGCGCGCGGCGTGCCGGCAGAGCTTTCGCCCGAGCTGGAGGCGCGTTTCCTCGCCGCCATGCCTGGCTTGAAGGAGCGCGCCAAGACGCTGATCGAACTTCTCGACAGCGCCTATTATCTTTACGCCCCGCGCCCGCTGCAGCTCGATCAGAAGGCTACAGCCCTGCTCGACGAACCCGCACGCCAGCACCTGCCGGGCCTGGCGGCGAAACTCTCGGCCGTGAACGACTGGTCGCCGGAGGCGCTGGAGGCAGTGGTTCGCGGCTATGCCGAGGAGCATGGGCTCAAGCTCGGCCAGGCTGCGCAGCCCTTGCGCGCCGCCCTGACCGGCCGCGCCATGTCGCCGGGCCTGTTCGACGTCATGGCGGTGCTCGGCCGCGAGGAGACGTTGGCGCGTCTGGCAGATCAGTCATGACGTGGCGAGGGCTCCCTCCCCCTTTCGGCTCTGTTGAACCGCCTCTGCAAATGGTCTAGTGACGCGCCATGTGCCCGGCTCCGCCGCGTGGTGGAAGGGGCACAAATATTGCTTGAATATCAGTTGGATGAACCACCTTCCTGCCCGTATCCGCATTTGCCGTTCCGTCACAGGGCCGTTACGTCCAGGCCTTCGGATGACAGAGATGTCTCGTGCGCAACAATTCGGTGTTGGGCCTGATGGAACAGCGACTGGTCAGCAACGAGCCTGAAAGGATCGGTATCGATGAGCGGAAATAGCAGCCAGCTCCAGGTCGACGGAAAAACCATCGACATGGCGATCAAGAAGGGGTCGATCGGCCCCTCCGTCATCGACATCGCCAAGCTCTACTCGCAAACGGGCATGTTCACTTATGACCCGGGCTTCACCTCCACGGCGAGCTGCGAATCGCAGATCACCTATATCGACGGCGACGAGGGCATCTTGCTCTATCGCGGCTACCCCATCGAGCAGCTCGCCGAGCATGGCGACTTCCTCGAGACCTGCTACCTGCTGCTGGAAGGCGAATTGCCGACCGCCGCGCAGAAGGCCGATTTCGACTATCGCGTGACGCGCCACACCATGGTGCACGAGCAGATGGCCCGCTTCTTCCAGGGTTTCCGCCGCGATGCCCACCCGATGGCGGTGATGGTCGGCTCGATCGGCGCGATGTCGGCGTTCTATCACGACTCGACCGACATCTCCGACCCGCAGCAGCGCATGATCGCCTCGATGCGCATGATCGCGAAGATGCCGACGCTCGCCGCCATGGCGTTCAAATACACCATCGGCCAGCCCTTCGTGTTCCCGCTGAACTCGCTCGATTACACCTCGAACTTCCTGCGCATGTGCTTTGCGGTGCCTGCCGAGGAGTACAAGGTCAATCCGGTGCTGTCGCGCGCGCTCGACCGGATCTTCATCCTGCACGCCGACCATGAGCAGAACGCCTCGACCTCGACGGTCCGGCTCGCCGGCTCGTCGGGCGCCAATCCTTTCGCCTGCATCGCGGCCGGCGCGGCCTGCCTCTGGGGCCCGGCTCATGGCGGCGCCAATGAAGCCGCCCTCAAGATGCTCGAGGAGATCGGCTCGGTTGAGAACATCCCGAAATACATCGCCAAGGCGAAGGACAAGAACGATCCTTTCCGCCTGATGGGCTTCGGCCACCGCGTCTACAAGAACTACGATCCGCGCGCCAAGATCATGCAGAAGACCACGCATGAGGTGCTCAACGAGCTCGGCATCAAGGACGATCCGCTGCTGGACGTCGCCATCGAGCTCGAGCGCATCGCGCTGTCGGACCCCTATTTCATCGAGAAGAAGCTCTATCCGAACATCGATTTCTATTCGGGCATCACGCTGAAGGCGATGGGCTTCCCGACCTCGATGTTCACGGCGCTGTTTGCGCTTGCGCGCACCGTCGGCTGGATCGCGCAGTGGAAGGAAATGATCGAGGATCCGTCCCAGCGCATCGGCCGTCCGCGCCAGCTCTACACCGGCGCCGGCCCGCGCGAATACACCCCGATCGGCCGGCGCTGAAGCATCCGGTCCAGCTGCTGAAAGGCCGCGACGAGCAATCGTCGCGGCCTTTTTATTGCGCAGGATTGATAACTGAGACGCATCTGCGCCTACGCTATCGTCGCTCCATCAATTGGGAGTGCAGTTTTATGTCGAACCAGAACGGCTTGAATCGTCGCGTTTTCCTGACCGGAGCCTCGGCGCTTTCGGTCAGCGGATGTCCCGCGCTCGCGCAGGCGCAGGCCAGCTTCCCAACGCGACCGGTTTCGCTGATCGTCCCCTTCGCCGCCGGCGGCTCCACCGACATCGTCGCCCGTCTCGTCGGCCAGAAGATGGGTGAACTGCTCGGGCAGTCGGTCGTCATTGAGAACCGCGCCGGAGCGGGCGGCAACCTTGGCTCCACCGCCGTTGCCCGCGCCGCACCTGACGGCTACACCATCCTGATGGGCACGATCTCGACCCATGCGCTCAACCCCGCGATCCTCAAGACCGTCACCTTCGATCCGGTCAAGGATTTCACGCCGATCTCGCTGCTGGCCATAGTGCCCAACGTCATGGTCGTGCATCCGGACTTTCCGGCCAAAACGGTGCCAGAAGTCATCAAGCTGCTGAAGGAAAACCCCGGCAAATACGCCTATGCGTCGTCGGGTGTCGGCACGCCGCTGCATCTGTCGGGCGAGCTGTTCAAGTCGCTCGGCGGCGTCAGCATGAACCATGTGCCCTATCGCGGCGCGGGCCCCGCCTTGAACGATGTGGTCTCGGGCGCAGTGCCGATCATGTTCGACAACCTGCCCTCCTCCGCGCAATTCATCCGCACGGGGCAATTGCGCGCCATCGGCGTCACCACCAAGGCCCGGGTCTCGTCCTTTCCCGACATCCCGACCATCGCCGAGGGCGGCCTGACCGGCTATGAGACCTATACTTGGAATGCGCTGTTCGGGCCGGCTAATCTGCCTCGCCCCATCGTCGACAAGCTCAACAGCGTGGCGAACACGGCACTGACCGATGCCAATGTGAAGCAGCGCCTCAACGACGTCAGCGCCGAGATCATCGGCTCGACACCCGAAGCGCTCGGCGAACACGTCAAGATCGAGGTGGCGAAATGGTTCCCGATCGCCAAGGCGTCAGGCGCGGCGCTCGAGTGAACCGGGGTTCAACCCCGCACCGCATCATCTGATGCAAGCAAGGCCAGCGCGGCCTCGACGGCATTCGCCGCCGGGCTCGCGCCGGCCGAACGCATGATCGTCTCGACCTCGTCGAAACCGGCCAATTGGCGAGCACGTGCCTCGCCCTCGGGGATGATCGCCAGAACCTCCCGGCTCAATGTCTCAGGCGTCGCCGTCTCCTGGATGAATTCGGGCACGACACTGCGCCCCAGGATCAGGTTCGGCAGGATCACGCTCGGCAACTTGATCAAGCGCTTGGCGATTGCGGCTTCCCAATTGGCGCCGCGATAGGCGGCAACCGTGGGGATTTGTGCCAGAGCGAGCTCGAGCGTGACGGTGCCCGATGCTGCAAGCGCCGCGCGTGCCCCGCGGAAGGCTGCGAGCTTGTTGACCTCGCCGGTGACGATCTCGGGCTTGACCGGCCAGGAAGCGACGGCTTCGCCGATCAGGCCCCGAAGATGTGTGACAGCCGGCAAGACGAAGCGCACCTGCGGCCGCTCGGCGGCGATCAGCGCCACGGCCTGCCCGAAAGCCGGCATCAGGTGATTGATCTCGGAGCGACGGCTGCCTGGCAGGATCAGGATTTCCGGTCGCTCGCTATCGGCGCGGCGAGCAGCTTCATCGGCGTTCGGGCGCAGATCGGCCAGGCGCTCCATCAGCGGGTGACCGACATAGACCGTGCTTGGCCCATGCAACCGCGCCAATGCGGCCGGCTCGAAGGGCAGCAATGCCAGAATGCGGTCGACATGTGGTGCCATGCGCCGTGCCCGCCCCGAACGCCAGGCCCAGACGCTGGGGCAGACCCAATGCACGATCGGGACCGCCGGCGCGCGGGCTCGAACCTTCTTGGCGACGCGCAAAGAAAAGTCCGGGCTGTCGATCGTCAGCAGCAGATCGGGCGCGAAGGCGGCAATGCCCTTCGCCGCATCCGACATCCGCCGCAGCAGCAGCGGCAAACGCGCGATGACGGGCCCAAATCCCATCACGGCGATATCGGCTTGCGGGAACAGCGGGACGAGCCCCTGCGCGATCAGGCTCTCTCCGCCCACGCCCGTGAGTTCGAGCGGCCGCTCGCCCAAGCGCGCGCGCAGCGCCACGAGGAAACGCGTCGCCAGCGCGTCGCCCGAGGCTTCACCCGCGATGATGGCAAGTCGGAATGGCCGGCTCATATGACCCCCTCGACGAAGACGCCGAGCTGATCGGCAAGCCGGCCGAGTTTGCCGCGATCACCGACGAGCACGCGGCCGGTCCTGAGCGCGATACCGGCAAGGCCCGCCTCTGCGATGTTGCGCAAGGTATCGGGACCGATCGCCGGCATGTCGACGCGCAAGTCCTGGCCCTCCTTCGGGGCCTTGACCAGAACGCCGTCGCCCCTGGCGATCTTGAGCCGACCGCTGGAGGCGAGCTCGGCGACACGCCGGATCATCGCATCGGTGCCCTCGGCCGCTTCTATCGCGACGATGCGATGATCGGCCAGGATCGCCGCCTGCCCGACATCGAAAGGGGCGAGCGCGGACAGCATGGAGAAGCCGCGCGCAATCAATTCATGCTGGGCCGGCGTGGCGACCTTGCGGCCGAGCGCACCCATTGGGGCGGTCAATTCCGGCGCGATCTCGGCGGGACCGTGGACGCGAAAGCCGCGCTCCTCGAAGAAGCGGACGACGCCGCGCAGCAAATGGTCGTCTCCACCCTGAAAGGCGCGCGCAAAATGAGGCAGATATTTCAAGGTCGAGGCTTCCGGCCTCAGCGCGCCGAAGCTCGGGCGCGGCAGCGAACCGATCAGGACGAGATCGGCGATTTCCCGACGGCGCAAATCGTCGAGCAGCCGTCCGAGTTGGCCGAGCCTGTAGGAGGTGAGCTCGAGCGCGCCGAAACGTGCCGGGTCAGCCGCACCATCGAGCGCGGCGACAAATAGGCCGTGGCCATCCCGGGCCGCGATTTCGGCAAGAGCAGGCGGAAAATCGCCGCCGCCGGCGATGATCGCGAGCGGCCCGCGCACCACCGCCACCGACTCTGGATGAGCAGCCGTCACCGATCCGGCGCGTTGACGTCGCGCGGGACGCAGATCGCCCTCTCGTTGCCGTTGCGGATGAAATCGAGAATTTCGTGAATCAGGGGATGGGCGGCAAACTCGCTGGCGACATCCTCGACGCGCTCCGACAAGGTGCCTTCATCGGCGAAGAGCAGCCTGTAGGCACGACGCAATTCATGAATCTGCTCGCGCGAGAAACCGCGTCGCTTGAGCCCGACGAGATTGAGACCGGCCAAGTGAGCCGGATTGTCGCGCACCAGGCCGAAGGGGATGACATCGTTATGGACGCCGGAGCCGCCGCCGACGAACGCGTGATCGCCGACGCGGATGAATTGCTGGAGTCCAGCGCCGCCATTGACGATGACGAAGTTCCCAATGGTGACATGGCCTGCGCACATGACATTATTGGAGAAGATGACGTTGTTGCCGATGTGGCTGTCATGGCCGACATGCGAATTGGCAAGGAAGAAGCAACGGTCGCCGACCGTGGTCTTCATGCCACCGCCCTCGGTGCCGGGGTTCATCGTCACACCTTCGCGGATCAGGCAATCGGCACCGATCGTCAGCGTCGAGGGCTCGCCGCGGTACTTCACATCCTGCGGCGGGTGGCCGATCGAGGCGAAGGGATAAAGCTTCGTGCGCTCGCCGATCGTCGTGAAACCCGCGACCACCACATGGCTGATCAGTTCGACATTATCGGCCAGGGTCACGTCGGGTCCGACAGTACAAAACGGGCCGATCTGAACACCCGCCCCAAGGCGCGCTTTCGGATCGACGACCGACATTGGGTGAATGGTCACGCTCATGGAATCGCTGTCCTGACCTTTGCTGACCGTCAAACCACCATGGCCGAAAGATCGGCCTCAGCGACCAGGACCCCATCGACCCGGGCCTCGCCGCGATAGAAGTAGAGATTACGCTTGCGAGTCACCTTCGTCAGGTGGAAGCGCAGCGTGTCGCCTGGAATGACCGGCTTGCGGAACTTGGCCTTGTCGATCGTGGTGAAGAGCACGGTGCTGACGGCCGGATCGTCGCTGCCCCTGGCATTGACGACAAGGACGCCGGCGGTCTGCGCCATCGCCTCGATCATCAGCACGCCGGGGAAAACCGGGCGGCCAGGAAAATGCCCGGTGAACTGAGGCTCGTTCATCGTCACGTTCTTGATGCCGATGCCGGAATCCTCGCCGTCGATCTCAACGACGCGATCGACCAGCAGGAACGGATAGCGATGGGGGATGCAGGCCATGATCCTCTGGATGTCCGCCACACCCAGGGTTTTCGTCGCGTCGTTCATGGTGTCCCCATTATCCATCCGGGCCCCGCGCTGGGCACCGCATTTTCCATTCGTTCTAGAGCCGGAGCGATCTAGGTGATGCAATCCTTGCCTGTCATGCCATGGCCGACAGCAATGGATCTTGTCAAACGTCCGAGCGATCCGAGGTCTTGCCGCGCTTGGCGACCAGCGACTTCAGCAGGGCGCTCTCGCGCGCCCAGCTCAGCGCGGGCTGGGCGGGATAGCCACCATAGCGCGCGCCGCGCGGCACATCGCCCGCGACGCCGCTTTGAGCTGCGACCTGCGCGCCCATGCCGATCGTCAGATGGCCGGCAAGCCCGACCTGACCGCCGAGGACGACGAAATCCTCCAGCGTCGACGAGCCGGCGATGCCGACCTGGGAGACGATGACGCAGTGGCGCCCGATGACGACATTATGGCCGATCTGGACCAGGTTATCGATCTTGGTGCCCTCGCCGATCACCGTATCCCGGCTCGCGCCGCGGTCGATGCAGGTGTTGGCGCCGATCTCGACATCGTCCTGGATGATGACGCGCCCGATCTGCGGCACCTTCATGTGCCCTTTCGGGCTCATCGCGAAGCCGAAACCGTCCTGGCCGATGCGCACGCCGGGGTGAATGATGACGCGGTTGCCGATGAGGGTCGATTGCAATGTGCTGCCCGAACCGATCGCACAATCGCGCCCAATGCGGACCTGCGGTCCGATGACGGCATGGGAGCCGACCACGGTCCCAGCCCCGATCTCGGCGCCAGGGCCGATGACCGCGCCGGGATCGACCGTGACACCCGCCTCCAGAACGGCCGTCGCGTGAACGAAGGCGCCAGGTGCCACGCCTTGCGAGCCGAACATCGAGCCTGGCTTCAAGGCCGTCGGGAAGAAGCGGGCGAGCACCCGGGCAAAGGCATGGTAGGGGGTGTTGGAAACCAGCGCGGTGGTGCCAGCCGGCACCCGCATGGCGAAGCGCGACGACACCAGGCACAGCCCTGCGCCCGTCGCCGCCAGGGCATCGGTATATTTCGGGTTGTCCATATAGGCGAGGTCGGACGGACCAGCAGCCTCGAGGGCTGCTGCGCCCGTGATCATGCGAGCCGCATCGGCGCCTTCCGGCAAAGCGGCGCCCGAAATGGCTGCGACCTCGCCGAAGCTGAGCGAGGTCGCCAAGGGAAAGAACTGAGGGTCTGACATCGAGAAGATCCGGGACGGGGCAAGCTGCCCCGTCGCGTCAGAATCGCGTGCCGCCGGAGAAGCGGAAGGCCTGCAGCCGGTCGCCGCCGAGCTTCA
The DNA here is from genome assembly GCF_900113835.1 of Allobosea sp. OK403. Classification (GTDB taxonomy): domain Bacteria; phylum Pseudomonadota; class Alphaproteobacteria; order Rhizobiales; family Beijerinckiaceae; genus Allobosea. Next base: position 988,049 of record NZ_FOQV01000001.1, read on the forward strand.
CGCCAGAGGCCGGGTCGCGATAGCCGTCATCCTTCGACAGGGCATAAGCATAGTCGAAGCGGATCGGGCCGAGCGGCGACTGCCACAGCAGGCTGACGCCGACCGAAGACCGGATGACATTCTTGTCGCGAACGCAGGCCTGGTTGCTCTGATACGTCGAGTTGGAGGCGACGTTGAACTGACGTGCCTCGGTTCCCGCCGGGCAGCCCGTGAGGGCCACCTTGTTGCCGCCCTCGTAATTGAACAGCGTACCGGCATCGGCGAAGACCGCTCCGCGCAAGCCGAGATCACGCGGCAAGCCGAAGATCGGGAATTGCACTTCGAGCGTGCCACCGAAATAGGTGGTGCCGCCGAGTGCGTTGGTCGTCGGGTCGGTCGGATTGAGCGTCGTGCCGATATCGCGCGGGCCGATACCCGAGGGCGCAAAGCCGCGCACCAGGCTCGGTCCGAGGAAGTAGTGGTCGATCATGCGCAGATTGCCGCTGGTCGCCTGGACATGGCCACCTTGCACACGAGCGAAGCCGACGACATCGTCGAAGATCTCGCGGTAATAGCGGGCATCCGCCGCGATGCGCAGGAACTTCGAATCGCCGCCGACGCCAGCGAATTCCGGCTTGATCTCGGCCAGGAAGCCGTTGCGCGGGTTCTGGTAGTTGTCGAGCGAGTTGTAGTTGAAGTTCAGGCCGACCAGCGAGGTCAGCGTGGTGCCGACTGCTTCCTTGACCGCGATCGTCGCCTCGCCATTGGTGACACAGTTATAGGTCCTGTCCGCCCCGATCGCCCCATCCGTTCCCGGCGTAACGCCAGCCAGCGGCGCGGAGCAGTCGTTATAGGGACGGGATACCGTGTTCGGAACCGTGATCTCGGTCGTATAGAGCGAATAGCGCGGCGTGATCGAAAACTCTTCCGTGATCGGGAAGGTCAGGCGCACCTGCCCGCCATTCACGCGGCTTTCGAAACGGCCCGTGTTGTAGTTGTCGTTGAACTTCGAGAACAGATCGAAACCCGCTCCGATCCGGCGGCCGAGGAAGTACGGCTCCGTGAAGGAGAAATCGACGCCCTGCGTGCGCTGGCCGAGTGTGCCGGCGATACGAACGAACTGGCCGCGGCCGAGGAAGTTCGACTCCGACAACGAGACTTCGCCGATGACGCCGTCCGAGGTCGAGTAACCGCCGGCAATCGAGAACGAACCGGTCGCCTTGTCCTCGACATCGATATTGACGATGACGCGGTCAGGCGTCGAGCCCGGCTCGTTGGTGACACGCACCTTGCTGAAGAAGCCAAGGTTGTTGAGGCGGCGCTCGGCCCGGTCGACCAGAACCTTGTTGTAGGCGTCACCCTCACCGAGATCGAGCTCGCGGCGCACGACATAGTCGCGCGTACGGGTGTTGCCGCGCACATTGATGCGCTCGACATAGACCCGCGGACCTTCGTCGATGACATAGGTGATGCCGATCTGGCGCCCGGCAGAATCGCGGTCGCCGCGCGGACGAACCTGCGCGAAGGCATAGCCACGGCGCGAAACTTCCGTCGTCAAAGCCACCAGCGACTTCTCGACCGCCTCGGCATTGTAGGTATCGCCAGCGGAGGTCGCGATGACGCGCTGCAGCGCATTGGGATCGATGTCGGGCAGCTTGGAATCAACCGCCACATTGCCGACGCGGTATTGCGGACCTTCATCAACCGCGATGTCGATGACCCAGCCACCCTGCGCCTCGTCGAAGCGGGCGTTGTTCGAGACGATCTGGAAGTCGGCATAGCCGTTCTTCAGATAGAAACGACGGATAAGCTCGAGATCGGAAGAGATCCGGTCGGCCTCATAGACGTCGGAGGTCTTGATGAAGCTGAGGAAGTTCGACTCGGTCGAGGTCATCAGACCGCGCAGACGCCCCGACGAGTAAACGCCATTGCCGCTGAAATTGATCGACTTGATGCCGGTCTTGCCGCTCTCGACGATGGTGAAGACCACATCCGAGCGCCCGTTCGGCAGCGGAGCGATACGGCCGCTCACCGAGGCCAGACCGTAACCGGCGCGGCGATAGGCGTCCTTCAGACGCTGAACGTCGGCATCGATCAGCGCCTGGCTCATCGGGCCTTGCGCTTTCGACTGGACCTGCTGGAGCAGCACATCGCTCTTCAGGCGGCGGTTACCCTCGAAGGCGACACGGTTGATCGTGTCGTTTTCCCTGACCGCGATCACGGTCTGCGATCCGCGGCGGCTGACCTGCACGCTGGAGAACAGGCCGGTAGCCATCAGATTCTGACGGATATCCTGGGGGGCGGTCGAGCCCTGCCCGGCCGCATAGGTGCGGATCGTCTCCGCATCGACGCTTCTGTTGCCCTGGACAATCACGGCCTGCGCGAACACTACGCCACCGCTTACGGCCAACATAAAGGCCGAAAGTCCGACTGATCGAGAGAGCCGCAGCTTGAAAGACAGGCTCTTTTGGGTCGACGTCATCGGGTCGCCTATTCCATTTTCTCGGGTCGCCACCCCAGACGGGGACCACCGCCTAGGGGCAGCGGCATGGCGACATTGCAGTCCAAACGCTTCTACAAAGTTTCCTGCAGGACGCAAACCGCCATTGTCGTTAACAAAATATTTTTAAGCGCCTCGTTGCCAGGAGGCCACGCGTCCTGCCGCGTTTCCGCCGCAAAGCGGCGCGGTCAGAACGTGGAAATCCGGTCAAAGCTGCGAATGGACGTGAAGAATGTCATTCCAGGTCACGAACAGCATCAGCATCAGGACGAGGCAGGCCCCGACGCGGAAGCCGATTTCCTGAGCACGTTCACTGAGCGGCCGGCCGCGAAGTGTTTCTATCGCGTAGAACATGAGATGCCCGCCATCGAGTATCGGGACCGGGAGCAGGTTCATCAGGCCAATCGAAACTGACAGGATCGCCGCCAGGTTGATCAGGCCCAGAAACCCGCCATTCGACGCCACCAGGCCGGAAACCTGGGCGATCCGGATCGGCCCCGACAGCTGGTCGGTCGATTCGCGCCCGCTGACCAATTTGCCGATGTAATCATAGGTCTGCTTGACCACGAACCAGGTCTCGGAGACGCCGTTGTGCAGCGATTCCAGCGGCCCGAAATGCTGGACTTTCCAATCCTCCGCCTTGCGCGATGCCTCGACGCCGATGACTCCAATCCGCTGTTTTCCAAGCGGCGAGGTCGTCTCGACCAAGGCAGGCGTCACCGGAATCGTCAGCTTGGCACCGGCGCGCTCGACGGTGACCGAGACCACCTCGTTGGGCCGTACCGAGATGATGCGCTGCATGTCGCTGAAGCTGCCGATCGGCTGGCCGTCGATCGCGATGACGAGATCGCCCGCCTGCAAGCCTGCTCGTTGGGCAGCGCTGTCGGCCTTGACCTGATCGACCCTGGGGATCAGCACTTGCTTGCCGAACAGGAACACGGTGGCAGAGAAGATGAAGATAGCGAGCAGGAAATTGGCGATCGGCCCGGCCGCAACGATAGCGGCTCGTTCGCCGATCGACTGCGCTGGGAAGGAGCGCGCCCGCTCCTGCGGCGTCATCTGCGCGACTTCGGCATTGTCGGGCGCACTCGATGCATCGGCGTCGCCGGAGAACTTCACATAGCCGCCGAGCGGGATCAGGGCGATGCGCCAGCGCGTTCCGTACTTGTCGTTGAAGCCGTAGATCTCACGACCGAAGCCGATCGAGAACACCTTCACATCGACGCCGCACCAGCGGCCGACGAGGAAATGCCCGAGTTCATGGATGAAGACGACGATGGCGAGGACGAACAGAAACGGCACGAGATAGCCCAACAGGGAGCCGCCCGCATTCCAGATTGTCGCTACGAATTCCATCAACAACTCCCGATCTGTCGCCCTTAGGTGACAGCGAAAGGGGTCTACTACAAGAGCGCCCGCGCTCGCTTTCTCGCATCTTGGTCAATAGCGAGGGCGGCCGCCACGTCCGCCGGAGCCGCCATCTGCGGCGCCGATTGGCTGCAGACGGCCTCCACCAATGCGGCGATTCCAGGAAAGCTGATCGCGCCGGCGAGATAAGCTGCGACGGCTATCTCATTGGCCGCGTTGAGGATCGCCGGCATGGCGCCACCTTGTGCCAACGCCGCCATGGCAAGGCCGAGCGCCGGAAAGCGCACGAGATCGGGACGCTCGAAGGCGAGCGGCGCTGTCAGCGCAAGGTCCAGAAAGCGCGCCGGCGGCGCATCGAGCCGACCGTCCACACCCAGGCAATGGGCAGCGGCGACGCGCATATCCGGCACGGCCATGCCGGCGCTGACCGAGCCGTCGCGGAAGGTCACGAGCCCATGGACGATCTGCTGCGGATGCACCAGCACATCGAGCTGGTCATGGCGCAATCCGAACAGGAAGCAGGCCTCGATCAGCTCCAGCCCCTTGTTCATCATGCTGGCGGAATCGATCGTGATCTTGGCGCCCATCGCGTAGTTGGGATGAGCCAGCGCCTGCTCCGGCCGTGCTGCGGCAATGTCCTCGACGCTCCAGGTGCGGAAGGGTCCGCCCGAAGCCGTCAGCGTCATCGTGCGGATGGCCGAGATCGGCTCGCTACCAAGGACTTGGAACAAAGCGTTGTGTTCGGAATCGAGCGGCAGGATCCGCACGCCAACCGCTTGCGCGCGCGCCATGACGGCGGCTCCGGCGCAAACGAGGCTTTCCTTATTGGCGAGCGCCACGACCCTGCCTGGCGTCAGCGCCGCGAAGGTCGCCTCCAACCCTGCCGCTCCGGAAATCGCGCTGACGACGATATCGCTCGGCATCGCCACGGCGTCGAACACGGCCGAACGCCCTGCGCCATGGGCGATGCCGCTGCCCGACAACGCCTCCGCCAGCGCCGCCGCACCGCCCTCGTCTGCCAGCGCCGCGAAACGCGCCCCGGTCTCGATGGCGACCTTGGCGAGCGCCGCCGCATCCTTGCCGCCGACAACAGCCGAGATCGCCAGACGATCGGGATTCTCGGCGACGACCTCGCGGGTCGAGCGGCCGATCGAGCCCGTGGCGCCGAGCAGGGTGACGGTGCGAAGCATCGGGTTCTCTACGTCAAAGACGCGTCAGGAAGAGCAGCAGGCCAGCGAAGATCAGCACGGCCCAATAGCCGTCCAGACGATCCAGGAAACCGCCATGGCCGGGGATCAATCGGCTCGAATCCTTCGCTCCGAAGCGCCGCTTGATGGCGGATTCGAAAAGATCGCCAGCCTGGCTGAGGACGGAGGCCGCGAACGACGCGGCAATCGCGAGGCCTGGCCCGACGACCATCGCCGCCTGAGGCGTCAGTGCCCAGACCGCGTAGCCTCCGAGCGTGCCTGCCATCGTGCCGCCAATCGCGCCGGACCAGGTTTTCTTCGGGCTGAAGCGCGGCATCAATTTGGGGCCGCCCAGCGTGCGGCCCGTGAAATAGGCCGCGATGTCGGTGAACCAGACCGCAGCGAAGCTCCAGATGATCAGAGCCAGGCCAAGATCGGGAACTGCGCGCAAGGCCGGCGTGATGAGCGCGAAGGCCAGCGCATAGGCGACACCGCAGATTTCGAGCGCCAGGCGATTCTGGGTCAAGGGCGTCAGCACTGCGCCACACAGGGCCAACGCAGCCGCGACGCCGGCCAGCGCCGGCGGGCTTGCCGGCGAAAACCCGAGCAGCAATCCCGCAAGCACGACTCCGATACCTGTCGCGACCGCGTTCTGGCGACTGACGATCGAGAGCCACTCATAAGCGACAAGGCCCGCCACGAGCGTCCAGACCAACCGGAACGGCCAGCCGCCCCAAAGCGTCGCAGCAAGAATGCCCGCCGCCAGGACAAGGGCCGACGCAACCCGCAGCTTCAGTTCGCTGGAGGCGACCGGCGCGGCGTCGGAGCGCGGCTCATTCACGCTGCCCCCACATTGCGGTCTGCGGGCTCGGACACTCCGCCGAAGCGGCGCTCGCGACGACGATACTCCGCGAGCGCGTCTTCCAGAGCGGCGCGGTCGAAGTCCGGCCAGAGCACCGGCGAGAAGACGAATTCGGCATAGGCTGCCTGCCAGAGCAGGAAATTCGAGATGCGCGTCTCGCCGGAGGTGCGGATCACCAGTTCCGGGTCGGGCAGATCCCTCGTGTCCAGGCGGCTCGAGAACAGAGCCTCGTCGATCGCGCTCGCCGCAATGCGGCCGGCAGCAACCTCGGCGGCCAGCGCGCGTGCCGTGCGGACGATCTCGTCGCGCGAGCCATAGTTGAAGGCGATGGCGAGCGTCATGCCGGTATTGTTGCAGGTCATGGCTTCGGCATGCTCGACCAGACGACGCAGATCCGGAGCGAGATCCTCGCGGCCGCCAATGATGCGGACCTTCACCCCGGAGGCGTCGAGCTCGGCGAGATCCTTTTCGACGAAACGCTTCAGCAGGCCCATCAGGAAGGAGACCTCGGCCTGGGGCCGGCGCCAGTTCTCGGTCGAGAAGCTGTAGAGCGTCAGCACCGCGATGCCGAGCTCGCCCGCGTTCTTGACCGTGCGGCGCAGGGCCTCAAGCCCGCGCCGATGACCTTCCTGACGCGGCAGGCCGCGCATCTGCGCCCAACGCCCATTGCCATCCATGATGATGGCGACATGGCTGGGGCCTGCGGGCTGCTGCCCCTGACGCTGGCCTGCTGACATTCCTATGCCTCGTTCGGCCTAGCGCCGTGATGAGCGTCGCGCGGGGCATTCCCGCGCAGGCTTGATCTTAGTCCTCGTCTCGGAAACCCGTGCCTCAGACGTGCAGAATCTCTTTTTCCTTCGCCGCCAGCGCCTGGTCGATCTCGGCTATGTGCTGGTCGGTGACCTTCTGGACCTGATCGGACTGCCGGACCACGTCATCCTTGGTGAGGTGACCGTCCTTTTCCAGCTTCTTGATCAGGTCGATGCCGTCACGGCGGACATGGCGCACCGCGATCTTGGCATCCTCGGCATATTTATGGGCGACCTTGACCATCTCCTTGCGGCGCTGCTCGTTCAGCTCCGGAATACGGATGCGTAGCACCTGGCCTTCCGTCTGCGGGTTCAGGCCGAGATCGGATTCGCGGATCGCCTTTTCAACGGCCGCGGTCATGCTGCGGTCCCAGACCTGAACGCTGAGCAAGCGTGCTTCCGGCACACTGACGGTCGCAAGCTGGCTGAGCGGCGTGCGGGCGCCATAGGCCTCGACCTGAATCGGGTCGAGCATGTTGGCGGAGGCGCGACCGCTGCGCAGCGAGGCGAGATCGCCCTTGAAGGACTGGAGCGAACTCTGCATGCGGCGCTTCACGTCCGCGAGATCGAATGTCGTCTGGGCCATTATCTTCAAGACCTTGAGAGCTTATACGAAACCGGGCGCGACCATGGCGGCGGGTCCGCGCAGGGTCAAGGATTTCATGCGCCGCCGCAGTTCCAGAACGGGACACCTGGACGCGTCGGGGTTGACCACCCGTTCATTCGGTTCCGCCATGGCGAGCCCCCCGAAACGAGTCCAGACACCGGAGTCGGCCATGCCACGCCTGAATCGCATTATCGAGACCGCACTTTATGTTGATGATCTCGAGCGCGCCGCGGCGTTCTACGAGAACGTTCTTGAAGTCAAAGCGATGCTACGCACCAAGACATTGTACGCTTACGATATAGGCGGGTCGAGCGTGTTGCTGCTGTTCCACCGTGGAGAATCACTTAGCAGCCAGACATCACCCAACGGAATCATCCCACCGCATGACGGATCGGGACCGCTGCATATCTGCTTCGCCGTCGATGCTGAAGAATTGCCTGCCTGGGAGACCAGGTTGAACCAGCATGGCGTCACCATCGAGGGTCGCATGACCTGGGAACGCGGCGGGGAGAGCCTCTATCTGCGCGATCCGGATGGGCACTTGCTCGAATTGATGAGTCCGGGCGTCTGGACCACTTACTGACCCCGCAAACCTGAACAGTGGCCCGGCTCGAGCCTGCCCGGCTTCAGGGCGTCACATATGTCGCCCTGCCCTCGCCGCGCAGCACGGCCGCAAGAGCGCCGGTCTCGGCGATCGAGAACACGACAATGGTGAGGCCGGCATCGCGCGCCAGGGCAAAGGCTGCGGTGTCCATCACCTTGAGGTCACGCTTGATCGCTTCGGCGTGGGTGAGCGTGTCGTAGCGCGTCGCCTTCGGGTCGATCTTGGGATCGGCAGTGTAGACACCGTCGACCTGCGTCGCCTTGAGCAGGTGGCTGCAATCGAGCTCGGCGGCGCGCAGCGCGGCGCCCGTATCGGTGGTGAAATAGGGATTGCCGGTGCCACCGCCCAGAATCACCACCTTGCCATTGCTGAGATGGTCGAGAGCACGTCGGCGCGCATAACTCTCACAGAGCGAGGGCATCGGCACGGCCGACATCGCGCGCGCCGGGGCGCCGGCGGTCTCGATCGCATGTTCTAGGGCAAGCGCGTTCATCACCGTGCCGAGCATGCCGATGGAATCGGCGCTCGGCCGATCGAGGCCCTTGTTCAGGCCCTGCAGGCCACGAAAGAAATTGCCGCCGCCGACCACGATGGCGATCTCTACGCCTTCGCGCGCGGCATGCGCAATGTCAGCCGCCAACGCCGTCAGCGTGTGGCCGTCGAGGCCAGATCCCGCTTGTCCCGCAAGGGCTTCGCCGGAGAGCTTCACAAGGACGCGTTTAGGTCTCACGGATTCGTCTCCCTGGCTACAGCATCAGACCGAATATCCTATTCGGTCTGATGCTGTAGGGCTTTAATCTTGCATCGGCTCGTCCCGAAAACCGGTGCCCACTTTTCGGGCCGATGCGCTAACGCGAACTCGATTCGTATCCGCAGCCATCTTCTTACAAAAAAGGCCGCGCTGGGCGCGGCCTTTTTCTCAATCGTCAACTGGCATTTCAGCCCGTCGTGCCGCCGGCTGCTGCGACTTCCGCCGCGAAATCCTGCTCTTCCTTCTCGATGCCTTCGCCAAGCGCAAAGCGCGCGAAGCCGGTGAGCTTCACCGGAGCGCCGACCTTGCCTTCGATCTCCTTGAGCACCTGGCCGACCGACTTCGAGCCATCATGGATATAGGCCTGCTCGAGCAGGCAATATTCCTTGGCGTAGCTCTTCAGGCCGCTCTCGGTGATCTTCTCGAGCACATTGGCGGGCTTGCCGGCGTTCTTCTCAGCCAGGATCGCCTTCTCGCGAGCCAGCACCTCGGGATCGACCGAAGCAAGATCGAGCGCGACCGGGTTGGTCGCCGCGACATGCATGGCGAGCTGACGGCCGAGCACTGCGAGCTCCTCGGCGTTGCCGGTCGATTCCAGCGCGACGATGACGCCGATCTTGCCGAGGCCGTCGGCGACCGCGCCATGGACATAAGAGCCGATCAGGCCGGCCGAGACCTTCAGCGACGCGACACGGCGCAGCGTCATGTTCTCGCCAATGGTGGCGATGGCATTGGCGACCGCCTCGGAAACCGTGCCACCGCCGGGATAGTGATGGGCGAGCACCGCATCGACGTCGCCGCCGCGCTCAAGCGCGACATTGGCAATGCCATGAGCGAGCGCCTGGAATTCGAGGTTGCGCGCGACGAAATCAGTCTCCGAGTTCAGCTCGATGACAACGCCGCTATGGCCGACGATCGCAACAGCGACGAGACCTTCGGCAGCGACGCGACCAGCCTTCTTGGCGGCCTTGGCCAGACCCTTGGTGCGCAGCCAGTCGATCGCGGCCTCGATGTTGCCGTCGACGGCGCTGAGCGCGGTCTTACAGTCCATCATGCCCGCACCGGTCTTGTCGCGGAGTTCCTTCACCATGCCGGCGGTGATCGCTGCCATTTGCCTTGTCCTTAATTGTCGTGCGGACTGCGCCCTCACCGGGGGCAGCGGCGCAATTCGTCTCGAAACATCACTTGAAGGAAGAACGCCGACGCTCCGTTTCCGGCCGCCGGCGCTCGTCTCGCATCATTGAAGAATGCGCTTTCGCGACGCGCCGATGACGCGTCGCGGAATTAAGATCACGCGTCGGCGAGATCGCGCGCCTGGGCGACCCAGCCGTCACGCTCGATGCGACCGGCGAGCTTCAGGTCGTGATCGACCTTGGTCACATCGGCAGGCGACATCGCAGCGAACTGCCAGAAATGGAACAGACCACCATCATTGAGCTTCTGGACGAGCTCGGGGCCCATGCCGGAAAGCTTCATAAGGTCGTCCGGCGCGCCGCGCGGCGCGGTCAGCAGCTCGAAGGTCGGGCCGGCGTCGTTGGCGGGCTCGGCGACGACGTCCTCGACGATCGGAGCCTCGGCAGCGCCGAGATCGATGCCATGGTCGCCCGAAGCGCGCGAGATGCCGTCGATGGCCGAGCGCGCAACCAGATCGCAATAGAGCGCGATGGCGCGGCCGGCGTCGTCATTGGCCGGAACCGGGAAGGTGATGCCGTCCGGATCGCTGTTCGAGTCGATGATGGCGGCGACCGGAATGCCGAGGCGCTGGGCCTCCTTGATCGCGAGCGCTTCCTTGTTGGTGTCGATCACGAAGATCATGTCGGGCGTGCCGCCCATGTCCTTGATGCCGCCGAGCGCGCGCTCGAGCTTGTCGCGCTCGCGCGCCAGCATCAGGCGCTCTTTCTTGGTCAGGCCGGTGCCGCCGCCATTGAGGAGCTCATCGACCTTGCGCAGGCGCTGGATCGAAGCCGAGATGGTCTTCCAGTTGGTCAGCATGCCGCCGAGCCAACGCGAATTGACATAGTACTGAGCCGAGCGCTTGGCAGCGTCAGCGATCGAATCCTGCGCCTGGCGCTTGGTGCCGACGAAGAGGACGCGGCCGCCGCGGGCGACGGTGTCCGAGACCGCCTGCAGGGCGCGCGACAGCATCGGCACCGACTGCGAGAGATCGAGGATGTGAATGTTGTTGCGCGTGCCGAAGATGTAGGGCGACATCTTCGGGTTCCAGCGATGCGACTGGTGGCCGAAATGCGCGCCGGCCTCGAGCAACTGGCGCATAGAGAAATCTGGCAGAGCCATGGTATCAAACGTCCTTCCGGTTGAGCCTCTGGGGTGCGAATGAACAAGGCATAAGCTGCCAAGTCACCGGAACGCTTCGAGTATGAAGCGATGCTCCCCATGTGGGATGGGCTGCGCCATACAGGGGATGACGCGGGAATGCAAGGTGTTCGCCGGCTGATGGGATCACAAACCGCGGGAATGCCCCGACCCGCGACGCAAACTCGTTGCGCAGGGCCGGGGTCGTCGCGTTCGACGCGAGGCGATCAAGCCTTATTTCGGCAGGGCCGCGCCCATCTGCGTGACCACGGCGCCGATCTGCTTGCAGTAGGTTTCAGCCGTGGCGTTCTGTGCCTTGGCGATCGTCTCGATATTCTGTTGGATGCCCATCGCCGCGATGGTGCCGGTGCGGCCCTGGGCTTCGGCCGAGTCGCCGCCGCTCTTGTCGGCGGGAACCGGCACCATGCCGAGCAACTTCTTCTGGATGTCGATGACGTCGGTGCCGACTAAGCCCTTGTCGTTGCAATAGCTCAGAATGCCGAGCTGGTTTCGCCCGGCCTGATAGGCAAGCTTGAGCTGGTCGACCTGGGTAGGAGTCTGGGCCAGCGCCGATGCGCTCGAGGTCAGAAAAGCACTCGCGGCAACGATATAAATAAAATTCTTAGGAGAGGTCATCTCGGCCATCCTTGGTTATAATTCTCAGCATGATCTTCATGCTTTACCTCCCCCACCCGCCGCTTGATTAGCCTCGCGCGTCTCGTGATGCAATAGAACGATGCTTAGCCAGCAATACTGAGAGCTCTGCGAGGAAACGGCACTACAGCGAAACTGCGCTTACCGCATGAGCCGACATCGCCGAGGCGATGATCTCGAAATCATGCGCCTCGGCACGCAGGAGCCCAAAACGAAGCTGATAACCCCAATTTCGCTGGCCTGCGGTCAGATGCAATTGCTCAAGCAGCGTCCTGATCGGCGCCTCCTGCGCCTCCAGCCAATCGACATCGCGCCGGAAAGGTTGGAAGCCATTGCCCATATCGGCCCGGTACGGCTCCTTGTCCCGCACCCTCCCAATCGCGGTGAACGCCTGCAGCCGGTCCAAGCCGCCGAACGTGGCGGTCGGCGAATAATAGATGACATGGTCACCCGGTTTGATGCGCTGCAATGGTGCGCCCTTGCCGTGGCAAACCTGCATGAATCCGCCCGACAGGCCGCGCCTGACATGCTCGGCGGCAGCCACCGCAATCCAGTGCCCGTTCATCGAAACCTCCTCACGCCTGTCCGGGCGAGAAGACCCGCAACCGGTGGCCATCGGGATCGAGCGCCACGAAAGTGCGGCCAAAATCGAGATCCGTCGGCGCCTGCAGGATGGCAAGCCCACGCGCTGCCCAATCGGCGTGGGCGGCATCCACAGCAGCGGCGTCAGTGACCGTCATGGCGATTTCCGCGCCGCCGCCGGCCGCCCCAGCCGCAGGTTCGACAGTGTGGCGCGACCACAGTCCCAGCATGATGCCGGACGGCAAGGCGAACATCGCGAAGGTCGCAGACGAATCGAGCGGCTCGCGGCCGAGCAGGTCGGCGTAGAAGCGGGCGCTCGCAAGCGGGCTGTCGACATAGAGAATGATGAAATTGGCATCCAGCATCGGAGGCTCCTGTTCTTGGAAGGCCTCGTCACATTAGATGTCGATGCTGCCAGTTTCCGGCAGTGTCGGTTATTCCGGCGACGGGATGCCCTCGCTCTCGCGCCATTCCTTGAGGAGCGCCAGCCTGCGGCGTGGATAGCGCATCTCCAGCGCGGTCAATTCGGTAATGCGGTCGGCGCGGAAATGCCGGAACCCCTGTCGCAATTCGCACCAGGCGACGACGATCCGGACATGATCGAAGAAGCTCAGCGCGAAAGGCCAGATCACGCGCTCCGAGCGCGCCTCCTTGCCATTGCGATAGAGGATGGCAAGCTTGCGCTCGGAGCGAATGGCCTTGCGGATGAGGCCGAGATCGATGCGGCCTTCGCTGATCGCCGCGCCGGGCCCGACGAGCAGCGCCGAAGCCTCGGCGCGCTCACGCAGGTCAGCCGGCAGAACCGCCGCGATCTTGGCCATGGCGTCGCGCGCCGCCGCGCCCAGGCGCTCATCGGCCCGGTCCGCAACCCAGCGCGAACCCAACACCAACGCCTCGATCTCGTCGTCCGTGAACATCAGCGGCGGCAGCATGAAGCCCGGATGCAGCACATAGCCGAGGCCGGGCTCACCCTCGATCGGCGCGCCCTGCCCCTGCAAGGTCGCGATATCGCGATAGAGCGTGCGGATGCTGATGCCGGTTTCCTCGGCGAGCCTACGGCCGCTGACCGGCCGGCGGTGCCGGCGCAGCACCTGAACCAGATCGAGCAGGCGCTGCGAGCGCGACATCTGAAGCTTTCAGCCCGGCAAATCCGCCGCCTTGATCCGCTTGATCCCCAACGCCGCCATATCCGCCCAGGCTTTGGCCAGCGAGCCGTTGAGATCGATCGCGCGGCAGGCCTCTTCGACGACCCGCGTCTCCAGCCCTGCTTTGGCTGCGTCCTGAGCCGTCCAGTTTACGCAGAAATCCGTGGCGAGGCCGACGACGACAGCGCGCGTGACGCCGCGCTCCTTGAGGTAGCCGCCCAGGCCCGTCGGCGTTTTGCGGTCGGCCTCGACGAAGCCCGAATAGCTGTCGATCTCCGGTCGGTAGCCTTTCCGGACGATGGTCTGGGCCCGGGGCAGATCGAGATCGGCCCGGAATTCGGCGCCCTTGCTGCCCTGAATGCAATGGTCCGGCCACAGCACCTGCGGGCCATAGGGCATCTGGATCAGTTCGAACGGCTTCTTGCCGGGATGGCTCGAGGCGAAGGAGGAATGGCCGGCGGGGTGCCAGTCCTGCGTCAGGATGATGGTCTCGAAACGCTTGCCCAACGCATTGATCACCGCAACGACCTCATCGCCCTTGGTCACGGCGAGATTGCCGCCGGGGCAGAAGTCGTTTTGCACATCGACCACGATGAGCGCGGTGCGGGCGTCGATCATCGGCTTCTCCTGTGCTTGCAGCGGCCCGGCCGCAATGGCGACGCCCAGCACCGTCGCGCCGGCGATCAGGCTGCGACGATCGACGGCGATAGAATTCAGCATGGAAACGTTCCCCATCCTTGTCCAATCCCACAGTCAGGCCAGCGCGCCTGCAGCGGCGCGGCGCCCCCTCGCTCATCCCTTGGCCGTGCGCCTCATGCGTGTCACGCCCTTACGCACAGCAAACTTGCGCCCATAAACGTCGCCCGCCAGATCGGGCCGGTAGCAGCGCTGTTCGAGCAGGGGATCCCAGGAGTGCTCATGGGTGTCGATCAGGTCGAAATCCGCTCTCAGGCGGGCTTCCAGCCGGATGCGGTTCTTGCGATTCTGGTATTCAAGCAACACCAGCGAAGCCTTTGACAAGTCGATATGATCCAGCACATCGCCCTCGCCGCCCTCGATATCGATTTTCACGATGTCCGGTGATGGCAGGCTGGCAGGATCCACGACGGCGACCTCGTAGCGCTCGACCATGGCGCCCGCCACGAAGGTGTCGCCGGCATAAGATGCCAACCCGGATTCGCCGTCCCCGGCAAAGCGGCTCAGGAAGCTCGCCGTCTTCTGTCCGCCCGGAAACAGAGCCGCGTTGACGATGACGATATCGCGGCGCTGATGCGTATTGCGTTTCAGGAACTCGAAGGTGCCGGGATGCGGTTCGTAGGAGGTCACCACGCTGCCCGGCCAACGCGCCGTCGCCCAGAGCGCAAAAGAACCGACGTTCGCGCCGATATCGAGGATATCGAGGCCGACACCATCATAGCCCGCCTCGTACTCGCCCTCCAGCACGTCCTTGATGGCCCAGTGCATCGCCTCGGGCACCGCAAGGCTCATCGGAATGCGCGCGATATAATGCTTCACGACAGGCCCCCAAGGACTCCGGGTGCGCTCCCGTCCTCTGGTGAGAAACGCCGTCGCACACGGATGAAAACGCTTTCCCGCCGCATTTGAAAGCATTGCTCTCGTGTCAGCACAAGGCCGGTATGACGCCGGCCGGTCGAGCAGGCGAAAACCCGCGCGACCTCAAGCGGTTTTCGCGCCTCTTCAGCGCAATTCGACGCTGACCACGCCAGGCGCGGCGCGCACCGCATTGGCGATCTGCTGGTTGACCGGATAGCGCCCCGGCAACTCGATCTCGACCTCTTGTGCGCCATCGTTCAGGATCATGATCAGCGCGATCTTGCCCTCGGCCCTGATGCCGTCGCTGCGCGGCCGGACACGCTCGGCGATCGAGGCCAGCGCCTTGTCGTCACGCAGATAGACCAGCAGATCCTGCTTCTGACGCGCGGCAAGATCGTCCAACACCTCGACATCCTCGATGCGCGGCCGAACCTCCTCGCCGTCGAGCACGGCAGACAGGCGCAGGACCAGCGCCCTGCCCGGCTCCAACAGATCCCGGTAGCGCTGCAGCCCTTCCGAGAACAGGATCGCTTCGAACTGGCCGCTCGGATCGGAGAGATTGACGATGCCCATCTTCGAGCCGGATTTCGTCCGCCGCTCCGATTTGTCGATGACGGAAACGGCGACCTTGGCGACCGAAGTGCCGTTGGTGCGCACGGTCTGGGCGAAATCGGCATAGCGCTGCACGCGCAGGCGCTTGAGCACGTGCTCGTAATCGTCGAGCGGGTGGCCGGAGAGGAAGAAGCCGACCGCGTCATGCTCGCGCCTGAGCCGTTCGGCCGGCGACCAGGGCTCGACGGGCGGGATGCGGAAAGCCTCCTGGACCATGCCGCCGCCGAAGAAATCGGATTGCCCCGCCGCCGCCTCGTCACGCGTGCGGTTGGAGAGCGCCAGCATGCCGTCGATCGCCGCCATGGCCCGGGCGCGCTCCGGCTCCAGCGCATCCAGCGCGCCTGCCGCAATCAGCGCCTCGATGGTGCGGCGATTGACCAGTTTGGTGTCGATCCGCCGGGCAAAGTCGGCGAGATCCTTGAAATCGCCGCCGGCGCGGCGCGCGACGACGACGGATTCGACCGCAAGCCGCCCGACACCCTTGATCGCGCCGAGCGCATAATGGATCGCGCCATCGGCGACGTCGAACTCGACGCCGGAGCGGTTGATCGCGGGCGGCAGAACCTTGATCCCAAGGCGCTCGGCGTCGCGGCGGAATTCGTTGAGCTTGTCGGTGTTGCCCATATCGAGCGTCATCGAGGCTGCGAGGAATTCGACCGGATAATTCGCCTTGAGATAGGCGGTCTGGAAGGCCACCACGGCATAAGCGGCCGCATGGCTCTTGTTGAAGCCGTAATCGGCGAATTTCGCCAGAAGGTCGAAGATCTCGGAAGCGATATCCTTGGTCATGCCGCCTTCGACGGCGCCGCGCACGAAACGGTCGCGCTGGGCGTCCATCTCGGCCTTGATCTTCTTGCCCATGGCGCGGCGCAGCAGGTCTGCCTCGCCGAGCGAATAGCCCGAGAGCGCCTGGGCCACCTGCATGACCTGCTCCTGGTAGACGATGATGCCGTGCGTTTCGGCGAGGATCGGCTCCATCTTGGGGTGCAGATAGGTCGGGCTTTCCTGACCGAGCTTGCGGCGGCAATAGCTCGGGATGTTATCCATCGGGCCCGGCCGGTAGAGCGCGACCAGCGCGATCAGATCCTCGATCCGGTCGGCTTTCATGTCGACGAGCGCACGACGCATGCCGGCGCTTTCCACCTGGAACACGCCGACCACCTCGCCGCGCGCCAGCATCTCGTAGCTCTTGGGATCGTCGAAAGGCAGGCTCGCGAGGTCGACCGCGATGCCACGCTGGGCGATGAGCTTCACCGCCGTCTCCAGGGTGGTCAGCGTCTTGAGGCCGAGGAAGTCGAACTTCACCAGCCCGGCCTGCTCGACCCATTTCATGTTGAACTGGGTGACGCGCATGCCGGTGCGCGGATCGACCGAGAGCGCGACGAGCTGTTCGAGCGGGCGGTCGCCGATGACGACGCCTGCCGCATGGGTCGAGGCGTGGCGGTGCAGGCCTTCGAGCTTCTGGCCGATCTCGAGCAGGCGCGCGACGATCGGCTCCTCCGCAGCCGCTTCCTGCAGCTTGGGCTCGCCTGCAATCGCATCGACCAGCGAAATCGGCTTCGCCGGATTCTGCGGCACGAGCTTGGTCAGCTTGTCGACCTGGCCGTAGGGCATTTCCAGAACACGGCCGACGTCGCGCAGCACGCCGCGCGCCAGCAGCGTACCGAAGGTGATGATCTGGGCGACGCGCTCCTCGCCATAATGGCGTTTGACGTAGTCGATCACCTCTTCTCGCCGATTCTGGCAGAAGTCGATGTCGAAATCCGGCATCGAAACGCGGTCGGGGTTGAGGAAGCGCTCGAACAGCAGGCCGAAGCGCAACGGATCGACGTCGGTGATGGTCAGCGCATAGGCGACGAGCGAACCAGCGCCCGAACCACGACCGGGCCCGACCGGAATGCCATGGTCTTTGGCCCATTTGATAAAGTCGGCAACGATCAGAAAGTAGCCCGGGAACTTCATCCGGGTGATGATGGAGAGCTCGAAATCGAGCCGCTTCTCATAGTGCTCGACCGTATAGCCAGAAGCCGGGCCGTGCTTGGCAAGCCGCGCGGCAAGGCCTGCGCGCGCCTGTACTTCCAGCTCCTCCGCCTCGTCACTCCCTTCCGCACCGAAGCGCGGCAGGATCGGCTTGCGCAGGCCGACGCGCCAGGAGCAGCGCATCGCGATCTCGACGGTCGCGCTCAAGGCCTCCGGCAGATCGGCAAAGCGCCGCTTCATCTCGGCGCGGCTGGCAAACTGATGCAGCGGCGTGACGCGGCGGCGCTCGCCATCGGAAACCAGACGCCCTGCGGCGACCGCCAGCAGCGCGTCATGGGCATCGAAGTCGCCAGGCTTTGCGAAGAAGGGCTCGTTGGTGGCGACGATCGGTAGGTCGGCATCATAGGCAAGCCGCAGCAGATGCGCCTCGACCACGGCCTGCCCCTCGCGCTCATGGCGCTGGATCTCGACATAGAGCCGGTCGCCGAAAATGGCGGCGAGTTGGTCGAGCCGGTTTTTTGCCTGCGGCGCCTGCCCAGCCCGCAGCGCCATGTCGAGCGGACCGCCATACCCGCCCGTCAAGGCGATCAGCCCTTCATGATGCGCCGCCAGGCGCTCCAGCGACGAGATCGGCTGCCCCGAGCCGCCGGCCGCCAGGCAGGCCTCGGAGACGAGCTTCATCAGGTTGCCATAACCAGCTTCCGTCATGGCGAGCAGGACGATGTGCGGTGTGTCCTGCTGTACGGGCTTGCGGCCGCCCTCGGCTTCGTCGGCGAAATCAACCGAGAGCTGCACGCCCACGATCGGTTGCAAGCCGGAGCCCGCCAGCTTCTCCGAAAATTCGAGCGCGCCGAACAGGTTGTTGGTGTCGGTCAGCGCCAGCGCCGGCTGCCCGTCCCCGGCAGCCATCTTGGCGATGGTCGAGATGGTCATCGCACCTTCGAGCAGCGAATAGCTTGAATGGACATGAAGATGGACGAAGCCGACCTCCGACAGAATGCGTGCCTCGTCGGATTCTCGACTCATTCCACCCTCGCCTGCCGCCTGCTCAGGGCGCGACTCGCGGTGTCGCGCCAGCGTCATATGAAGCGGTTGCGTGGCAGGCGTCGAGGCGGTGGCATGCCGCGCTGTGGATAGCCATGCCGCGCTGTGGATAGGTCAGACGCGCGGCCCCGCCATCAACGCCGCCCAGATCCAGATCATGCCGAGGAACAGGCCAAGCGACAGGATTTCAGCCAGCCCGACGACCAGTTTGCGCGCAGCGATCATGTCCATCTCCAATGTTCTCTATACGTCCAATTTAATTCATGTTTTGTTCTCGTCAATGCCTATAGGTCAGCTCCGCTCTGCACATATGAATGGCAGTTAACAGAATATTAAATGACGCTGACTTGCCGTCAGAGCGGCACCACCAGCCCGTCGCGGATCGTCACCTGGCGATCCATGCGGCGAGCAAGGTCGAGATTATGGGTCGCGATCAGCGCCGCCAGCCCCGAGGCACGTGCCAGGGCCACGAGCGTCGAGAAGACATGCAGCGAGGTGTGCGGATCGAGATTGCCGGTGGGCTCGTCGGCCAGCAGCAGGCGCGGCGTATTGGCCATGGCGCGGCCGATCGCGACGCGCTGCTGCTCGCCGCCGGAGAGTTCGCCCGGCAGATGGTCGAGGCGCGCGCCCAAGCCGAGGAAGGTCAGGAGTTCGGCGGCCCGCTCCTCCGCCAGTTGCTTTGGCAGGCCACGGATGCGCTGCGGCAGGACGACGTTCTCCAGCGCGCTGAATTCCGGCAGCAGATGGTGGAACTGGTAGACGAAGCCGATCTCGGTGCGCCGCAGCCGGGTGCGGCCCTTGTCGTCGAGCTTGGCGGTCGCCATGCCGCCGACGAAAACCTCGCCGGCATCCGGCTTTTCGAGCAGGCCGGCGACATGGAGCAAGGTCGACTTGCCCGTGCCGCTTGGCGCGACGAGCGCGACGAGCTCACCCGGCCACAGCGCGAAATCCGCCTTGCGCAGGATTTCGAGCGGAGCATCGGTCTGGGGGTAGAAGCGCTCGACCTGGGAGAGGAAGAGTGCAGGTGTTTCGCGTTGCATGATGCGGCCAGTTCCTGCCTTCAACCCATCCTGAGCGCTTGGACGGGGTCGAGACGCGCCGCCTTCCAGGCCGGATAGAGCGTCGCCAGCAGCGACAGGACAAGCGCCATCACCACCACGCTCGTGACCTCGCTCCAATCAATGACGGAGGGAATGTCGCTGAGGAAACGCACGGTCGGATCCCAGAGATTGGCGCCGGTGAGCCAGTTCAGCGCCGCGGTGATCGACTTGATGTTCCTGGCGAAAACGATCCCGAGCCCGAGGCCCGCCAGCGTCCCGAAGACACCGATCGCCGCGCCCGTAATCAGGAAGACGCGCAGGACCGTGCCGCGCGTCGCCCCCATCGTCCGCATGATCGCGATGTCCGATGTCTTGTCCTTCACCAGCATGATCAGGCCCGACACGATGTTGAGCGCCGCGACGAGCACGATCAGGGCCAGGATGATGAACATGACGTTGCGCTCGACTTCGAGCGCGCTGAAGAAGGTCCGGTTGCGCTGGCGCCAGTCGGACAGCACGAGCGGTCGCGGCGCATCGGCCTCGATAGCGTCGCGCACGGCCTGGGTCTTGTCGGGATTGTCGACGAAGATCTCGATGACGTTCACGTCGCCGTCGCGGTTGAAATAGGCCTGCGCCTCCGTCAGCGGCATGAAGACGAAGGAGCTGTCGAACTCGGTCATCCCGATTTCGAACACGGCCTGCACCGGATAGGCCTTGATGCGCGGCGCCGTGCCAAAGGGCGTGGAGGCCCCGCGCGGCGTCACGATGGTGATCGAATCACCCGGTTGCAGCGACAGGGAATCCGCCAGGCGCTTGCCGATGGCGACGCCGCCTGCCGTGTCGAAGCCATCGAGCGTGCCGCGCTTGATGTTGCCGCCGACGAAGGGGATCGATTTGAGGTCGGCCTCGCTGATGCCGCGCACCAGCACGCCGCCATTGGCGTATTGCGACGACGCCAGCGCCTGCCCCTCGACCAGCGGGATGGCGAGCTTGATGCCCGGCACCTTCCGAAGCCGCTCCGCCACCGCCATATAATCGTCGAGCGGGCGGTCGATCGGGGTCGCGAAGATGTGGCCGTTCACGCCGACGATCTTCTCAAGCAGCTCCTTGCGGAAGCCGTTCATCACCGACATCACGATGATCAGCGTAGCGACGCCGAGCAGGATGCCGAGGAAGGAGAAGCCGGCAATGACCGAAACGAAGCCCTCGCGCCGACGCGTGCGCAGATAGCGCCCGGCCAGCAGCCATTCGAAGCCAGCGAAGGGGCGGGTTCCGGTGGGCTGAATCTGCGCGCCCGCATCGGCCGTCTCAGCCGACATCGCCTGCGTCGCCATATTCATCGACCCCTGCCCTGCCGGTTGCGCTGGTTCACGCGGCCTTGCCCTTGAAGCGGTCGAGCGCAGCCTCGAGCGAGACGAGCTCGCGCTCGCCGCCGGCGCGGCGCTTGATCTCGACCTTGCCCTCAGTCAGCCCCTTGGGGCCCACGATGATCTGCCAGGGCACGCCGATCAGGTCAGCAGTGGCGAATTTGCCACCCGGACGCGTGTCGGTGTCGTCGTAGAGCGCGTCATAGCCCTTGGCGAGCAGCGTCTTGTAGAGCTGCTCGCAGGCGCCGTCGGTCGCAGCGTCGCCGACCTTGAGGTTCAGCACCGCGACATCGAAAGGCGCGATTTC
Source organism: Allobosea sp. OK403 (assembly GCF_900113835.1). Classification (GTDB taxonomy): domain Bacteria; phylum Pseudomonadota; class Alphaproteobacteria; order Rhizobiales; family Beijerinckiaceae; genus Allobosea. The sequence goes on from NZ_FOQV01000001.1 coordinate 1,009,314, forward strand.
ATCGGGCCAGATGATGCCGCCCTCGTCATGGCTGGCTTCGATCAGGGCGGCGACCAGCCTGCTCGGGCCGATGCCATAAGAGCCCATATGGACCGGCGAGAGCGTGCCATCCGGCCCGGTCACCGTGGCACCCATCGGCTCGGAATACTTCGTGCCGAAATAGAAGATGTGACCGACTTCGATGCCACGCGCCGAAAGCTGCTTGTCGGCGGGGATCGCGTCAAAATCCGCAGCCTCATGCATCTCCTCGGTCGCGGCATAGAGGCTCGTCCATTTGTCGACGAGGCTCTGGAGACCGTCCACGCTGTCGAAATCGGTGTCGATCGCGGGCGTCTCGAAGTCGAGATAGTCCTTGTGGCAGAAGACCTGGCTCTCGCCGGTCGAGGCCAGCACGATGAATTCGTGGCTGAGATCGCCGCCGATCGGGCCGGTATCGGCGCGCATCGGGATCGCCTTCAGTCCGAGCCGCGCAAAGGTGCGCAGATAGGCCGTGAACATGCGGTTATAGGCGTGGCGTGCACTGGCCTGGTCGATGTCGAAGGAATAGGCGTCCTTCATCAGGAACTCGCGCCCGCGCATCACGCCGAAACGAGGGCGGACCTCGTCGCGGAACTTCCACTGGATGTGGTAGAGATTGAGCGGCAAGTCCTTGTAGGACTTCACGTAGGACCGGAAGATGTCGGTGACCATCTCCTCGTTGGTCGGGCCGTAGAGCATCTCGCGATCGTGCCGGTCCTTGATGCGCAGCATCTCCTTGCCATAGGCGTCGTAGCGGCCGCTCTCGCGCCAGAGATCGGCCGACTGGATCGTCGGCATCAGGATCTCGATGGCGCCCGAGCGGTTCTGCTCCTCGCGGACGATGCGGCTGATCTTGTCGAGGACCCGCAGGCCCAGCGGCAGCCAGGAATAGATGCCGGCGGACTGCTGGCGGATCATCCCCGCGCGCAGCATCAGGCGGTGCGAGACGATCTCGGCTTCTTTGGGCGTATCACGCAGCAGGGGCAGAAAGTAGCGGGAGAGGCGCATGGAGGAACTCGTGGAACGGTGGACCCGCACCGAAACGATGCGAGTCAGTGGTGCCAGAGACACCATCGCCGTTCACAAAATGCAAATGCAAATCCAATTCGCACCACCGAAAATGGCGCGGAACCGGGGTTAGCGCGTCGGGAATTTGACCTTGAGCCTGGTGCTGACCAGCGGCGGAACGAAGGCCGAGACATCTCCGCCCATCGACGCGATCTGGCGGACCAGCGTCGAGGTGATGTAGCGCGTATTGGCGGAAGCCGGGAGGAACACGGTCTGCAAATCGGGCACCATGGTCTGGTTCATGCCGGCGAGCTGCATCTCGTAGTCGAAGTCGGTGGCGTCGCGCAGGCCGCGGATCATGATGGTCGCGCCGGCGGCCTGGGCGGCCTGGACGGCGAGATAGTCGAAGGTCACGACCTCGATGGCAACGCCCTCCGCCGCAGCGATCGGCCCTGCGACCTCGCGCAGCAATGCAGCGCGTTCATCGGCCGAAAAGATCGGGGCCTTGCCGGGATGCACGCCGATGGCCAGGACGAGCCGGTCGCAGAGCCGGCAGGCGCCAGCGATGACGTCGGCATGGCCGTTGGTGATCGGGTCGAAGGATCCGGGATAAAAGGCTGTGCGGCTCATGAGGAAGGGTTAGCCCCTGCCCGCCTCGCCGACAAGCGGCTCGCCGCGCTCACGCCGCACGGACCTGGGTGATGAACTGATCGATCCGCGCCTTCAGCGAACCCGCAAGCCCGCTCAATTCGCTCGACGCCCGCAGGACGGCAGCCGCGGCTTCCGAGGTCTGCTGCGAAGCGTTCGAGACCAGGCTGGTGGCATCGCCGATTCGGCTGAACTCATGGGTCGCAGCGCTGACATCGGAGACGATAGCATGGGTCACGCCATGCTGCTGGCGCATCGTTCCTGCGGTGCGGCGGACCGCGTCGCTCAGATCGGCGATCATGCCGCGAATGCCAGCGATGGCATCGACTGTCTCGCCCGTGGCCTGGTTCATCGTCGCGATCTGGCGCGAAATGTCCTCGATGGCGCGCGCGGTCTGGGCCGACAGCCCCTTCACCTCGGAGGCGACGACGGCGAAGCCGCGACCGGCGTCTCCGGCGCGGGCGGCCTCGATCGTGGCGTTGAGCGCAAGCAGATTGGTCTGCGCGGCAATGCCGGAGATCAGACCGGTGACGTCGGAGACGCGCGCGGCGCCTGTCGCCAGCGAATCCACAATCGCCCCCATCTCGTCCGCATAGTCCCGCGCCGACCGTGCCGAGCGGTCGGAAGATTGGACGTCGCCGTCAAGCCGATCAATCGCCAGGCGCAGATCGCGTGCCGCTTCCTCGATCGAGCTCATGCTGAAGATCGCCCGCGAGGCCGCCTCATGGACCGTACCGGCATTGGCCTGCGTCTCGCGCGCTCCCGCCGACAATTCGCTCGCCGTCACGCTGAGAGCCTCAGCGGCATTGGAGACCGCGCTCGTGACGCCCAGCACGGAGCGCTCCAGATCGGAGGCGAGATCGCTGAGCAAGGCCGCGCGCTGCCGCTGTGTGTCGCTGTCGCGCTCCTCGCGTTCCTGCAGGCGAGCCTGCTCGTCGCGCACCATGGTTTCGCGGATGCTCTGGACGGACGCCGCAATCGCACCGATCTCGTCGCGTCGCTGCGCGCCAGGGATGCGCAGATCAGTGCGCCCGGCAGCGGCCCCCGCAAGCGCCTCGGCGAGCCCGGCGATCGGCCGCGCCACCGAGAGGCCAAGCAGCAGCGCCACCAGCAGCACGGGGCCGAGCACACTGAGGCTGGCCACCACGATCGCTCCCTTGAGCTTGTCGATGACGGCGAAGGCCGAACTCTCCGGCTCGGTCAGCCAAAGCAGCCAGGGCCAGCCATCGACCGTCATGCTGCGCCCGGTCACGACCAGCGGCGCGCCATCGCGGCTCGTCATCTGGAGCATGGCTCCGCCCGAAGCGGCAAGCCGGCGCGGATCGAGCGTCTCGACAGGCGCCGTGCCAGCCTGCCGCGCGGCAGGGTTCGAGCGCATGAAGCCGTCCGCGCCGACGACATGAGCCTCCGTATGGCGCGACGCGCTGGCGCTCGCAGCCAGAACATCGTCGATCAGCGAGGTGTTGATCGCAAAGATGAGCGTGCCGGCCGCCTCGGAAGTCCCGGCATCGGCGTCAGAGAAACGCTGCGCCAGGAAGGCGCGCGATTCGCCGCCGACCGGGTCGTAGGGTGCGAAATCGATGACAGCCTGCTCGCCGATGGGCAACTTGCTTGCGGCCTCGAAGACTGTGCCAAGTCCTGATCGGGCAAGGTCGGGCTCGCTGATCAGGCGACCGAATTCGGGCCCCTTGGTCACGCTGTAGACGACGCGCCCCTTGGCGGAGACGAGGTAGACGTCGGCATAGCCGAACTGCTTCAGGATCGCGGAATAGGTCTCGTGGATCGCGACGTGGCGCCAGGAATAGCCATGCTTGTGATCCTGGCCGGTCCGCGCCATGCGCTCGGCTGAAGATAGTGAACCATCTCCTTGATAATATGACAGAATGGCGCTTCGATCATAAGCACCCAACTCCATCCATTTGCCGATCTCGTCCAGCGTCGTGACCGTATAGGCGCTACGCGCCTGCACCGAAAGCTCGGAGCGGATCTGCCGCCAGCGCCGCTCGATCGCTTTGGCATGGCTTTCGGCGAGAATGTCGAGGCGCTCGCGCACCGCTTCGCGGGTCCATTGCTGAACGGCGAAATAGGCCGACCCGCCCACGGCGAGCGCAGCGAGGCACGCCAGGCCGAGCATGGCAGCAGGAAGTCTGAATCTCAGACTGAACAAGCGTCCTGGCCCCCGCAGCGACACCAATAATGGTCCCAGCTGAATAGACCCGTCCGCGTTAACTTTCGCTGAAGGGGCTCGCGATCAGGACAATGGCAGCCAGGATAGCGGCAGCAATGCCGCAGCGGCGGCGGCACTGCCGACGATCACCGACGTCAGGGCGATCAGGATAGACGCGACCGAGACATGGCGCCGGCCGGCAAAGCTGGGATTGAACTGCATTGGATGCTCTGGGCGAATCGAATGATATTCGGCTTACTTTGCGTGAGGGCGCAGCCGGGCCGTGGAAAGGCGAGACCGTGGCGGAACCATGACGACGTCAGTCGAATCAGATCGTCGCCTACGCGCGTTTGACGATTGCTTTAGGGGGGAATTCCCGCCTAAACCGCCGCATGCTCACGATCAACGACATTACCTACAGGCTCGGTGAACGGCTTCTGCTCGATCACGCCAGCGCCTCGCTTCCCGATGGCTCGCGCGTCGGCCTCGTCGGCCGCAACGGCACCGGCAAGACCACGCTCTTCCGCATCATCACCGGCGATCTTTCACCGGAAGGCGGCAGCATCAGCCTGCCCAAGGGTCGGCGCATCGGCGGCGTCGCGCAGGAGGCGCCCGGCGGTCCGGAAACGCTGATCGAGGTCGTGCTCGCCGCCGACACCGAGCGCGCGGCCCTGATCAAGGAGTCCGAAACCGCCGAGGACCCGCACCGCATCGCCGAGATCGAAACCCGGCTTGCCGACATCAACGCCCATTCCGCGCCGGCCCGCGCCGCGACCGTGCTGCACGGCCTCGGCTTCGATGAGGCGGCGCAGCAGCGCCCCTGCTCGGATTTCTCTGGCGGCTGGCGCATGCGCGTCGCGCTCGCCGCCGTGCTGTTCTCGGAACCCGACTTGCTGCTCCTCGACGAGCCGACCAACTATCTCGACCTCGAAGGCACGCTCTGGCTCTACGACTATCTCGAGCGCTACCCTCATACCGTGCTCGTCGTCAGCCATGACCGTGAATTGCTCGACACCTGCGTCGACCACATCCTGCATCTCGACCAGGGCAAGCTGACGATCTATCGCGGCGGCTACACCTCCTTTGCCAGGCAACGCGCCGAAAAGCAGATGCAGCTCTCCAAGGCCAAGGAGAAACAGGACGCCGAGCGCAAGCATCTCCAGGCCTTCGTTGACCGCTTCAAGGCCAAGGCCTCGAAGGCGCGCCAGGCACAGTCGCGCGTCAAGCGGCTGGAGAAGATGGAATCGATCGCCACCATCGTCGACCGCGATGTCCAGCCCTTCAGCCTGCCTGGCCCCGAGCGGCCACTCTCGCCGCCGATGATCGTGCTGGACAACGCCAGCGCCGGTTATGGCGACCGAACCGTGCTGTCGAAGCTCAACTTGACGCTCCTGCCCGACGACCGCATCGCACTGCTCGGCTCGAACGGCAACGGCAAGTCGACCTTCTGCAAGCTGATCGGCGGCAGGCTGCCGCCGCTTTCGGGCACGATGCGGAAATCATCGAAGCTGGAGACGGCCTATTTCGCCCAGCACCAGCTCGACGAATTGCGGCTGGAGGACACGCCGGTCGCGCATCTGCGCGATCTGATGCCGGACGCCCCCGAGGCCAAGGTCCGCTCCAAGGCGGCGCAGATCGGCTTCCCCGCGAGCAAGGCCGAGACGCCGGTGAAGAACCTCTCCGGCGGCGAGAAGGCCCGGCTGATGCTGGGGCTCGCGGCCTTCGGCGGTCCGCATCTGCTGATCCTCGACGAGCCGACGAACCATCTCGACATCGACAGCCGCACCGCGCTGGTCAATGCGATCAACGACTATCCCGGCGCGGTCATCCTCGTCAGCCACGACCGCTTCCTGATCGAGTCCTGCGCCGACCGGCTCTGGCTGGTGGGCGACGGCACGGTCAAGAATTTCGACGGCGACATGGAGGATTACCGCAGCTTCGTGCTCGGCACCGCGAAGGCGGCCAAGCGTGAGAAATCCGCGACCGAGGCAGCCCCGTCAGGCAATGGCAAGGCCGAGGAGCGCAAGGAGGCCGCGGTGAAGCGCGTCGCGCAGGGCCCGTTGCGGCAAAAGCTCAATCTCGCCGAGGCGCGCATCGCCAAGCTGACCGGATTGATCGAGAAGGTCGACGGCGTGCTCGGCAATGGCGCGGCCTTCGCGCGCGACCCCGACAAGGCGCTGATCTTGTCACGGCAGCGGGCGGAACTCGCCGAGGCGCTGGCGGCAGCCGAAGAGGAGTGGCTGGGGCTGAGCGAGGAACTGGAGAGCGCCTAGAAGTTGTTAGGGACTAACAAATTCTAGGCCCAACGACCCGATATGGATCGTTCAGATGCGGGCCCGACAAGCGATCCGGCTCGCCGGAAATGCGCTCCAGGGGTAATCGCTTCTGCAGCCATATCGTCAATTCCTGACGGGCTTCAGCGCCGGGTCCCAATGCTCGACGATCTTGCCGTCCTTGACCCGGAACAGATCGAACCAGTAGCTGTCATAGGTCTTCAGCTCATTGCCGGGCTCTGCCCGGCTGCGACGCATCACCAGCTGGACGAGATCGCCCTGGGTCACGACGGCCACGAACTCGGTCGCGATGATCGCGGTGGCGGATTTGGGGTTGGGCCAGATCTTCGAGAAATACGCGTTGAAACCGGCCAGTCCACTCGCCACGTTGGGATTGTGCTGGACATAGTCGTCGGCGAGATAATCCTTCGCCCTGGTCCAGTCCTGCGCATCGAAGACCTTGGACCAGAAGTCGAGGACGAGCGCCTTGTTGGCGGCTTCGGCTTGCGACAATTGCGAGGCCGGCTGCGCCAAAGCGGTCCGCGGCATGGTCGAAAGCAGGGCGAGGCCCGTCAGGGCGACGATTGCGAAACGAATGATCGATAACCGCCGCATATCTTGGTTCCTGCTCCCGATGCGGGAATCTGCCGAAGAGGCTCAGCCCTGCCCGGGCTTCACGATCCGGCTCAGCCGGTTGTCGGTGAACATGTAGATCTCGCGGCCGCCGGGCTCGGAATAGAGCACCTGCACCTCGCGCTGGCCCTTGCCGCTGTCGCCGATCAGCACATCGGTCGGGCGCGCGCCCTTCAGCTTGACCAGTTCGCATTCGGTGATGCCTTCCGCGATCTGCGGCGGCAAGGGGCGCGTCGAGGGATCGAGCGAGACATCGGCGCTGCATTCGCCGTCCGCGGTCAATTGCGCTTCCTGCGTCGAGGCGCGCGCCGTGGCGCTGCTCGTCGTCGTGGTGGTGCGCCCGCCATTGGACTCCGAGGTAAAGGCGAACCCGCCCATATCGACGGAACATCCGCCCAGAGCGGCGGCGCAAACGAGCAGGACAGGCAATCTCACGCTTTTTTCTCCCAGCGGCCGGCCTCGTCCTGCTGCCAATAGCTGGCGCTGGCGCCCGAGGCCCGAACCGACTTCCAATCCTCGCGCGCCGCTGTCAGCGCGTCGGGATCGTCACCATCGAAAATCAACACGACGCGCTCGTAGTCCTGCAATGCGTCGGGAATGCGGACACCCTCCGCGCAGATACGGACCTGCGCCGCGTTGGGATTATGCGCTTTCGTCGTCAGCACGATCGGATTCGCCGCCGCATCGGCCTCGGCCGCCGTGACATGAGGCAGGAAGCTCTCGTCGGAATAGGTCCAGAGATGATCGTCGAGCGCGCTTAGTCGCTCCGGGCTGGACAGCTCGACCACGACCTTCTGCCCGCGCGAAACCGCCCGATCGAGAATCGTCGGCAAAACCTGTTCGAGCGGGCGTGACTGCAGATGGAAGAACAGGATTTCCGGCATGAAAGCCTTTCTTTCCAAAATGTTGCGGAGATAGTCCCCGAAATCGAATCAGCCTTCGTAATGCTCAGCCACCAGATGGTCGAGCAGGCGCACGCCCCAGCCCGAGCCCCAGGAGCGGTTGGTCTCAGTATTGGGCGAGCTCATGCCCGTGCCGGCAATGTCGAGATGCACCCAGGGGGTGTCGTTGACATGGCGCTGTAGGAACTGAGCGGCGGTGATCGAGCCGCCATAGCGGCCGGCCGAGTTCTTCATGTCGGCGAATTTCGAATCGATCATCTTGTCGTAGGCCGCCGAAAGCGGCATGCGCCAGACCGCTTCACCGGTCGCCTTTCCGGCGACGCTCAATCGCTCTGACAATTCGTCATTGTTGGAGAACAGGCCGGCATGTTCCTGCGCCAAGGCAACCAGGATCGCCCCGGTCAGCGTCGCGAGATTGATCATGAACTTCGGCTTGAACTCGGCCTGGGTGTACCAGAGCACATCGGCCAGCACGAGGCGGCCTTCCGCGTCGGTGTTGATGATCTCGATGGTCTGGCCCGAAAGCGAGGTAACGATGTCGCCGGGGCGCTGGGCATTGCCGTCGGGCATGTTCTCGACGAGGCCGATCACGCCGATGGCGTTGACCTTGGCCTTGCGAGCGGCGAGCGCATGCATCAGCCCGGTGACGCAGGCCGCGCCCGCCATGTCGCCCTTCATGTCCTCCATGCCGGCGCCGGGCTTGAGCGAGATGCCGCCGGTGTCGAAAGTCACGCCCTTGCCGATGAAGGCGACGGGCTGGACGCCGGACTTGGCGCCGTTCCAGCGCATCACGACGACGCGGCTTTCGCGGCGCGAGCCCTGGCCGACGGCAAGGAGCGCGCGCATCCCGATCTTCTTCAACTGCTTCTCGTCGAGGATCTCGACCTCGACGCCGAGCTTCTCGAGCTTGGCGGCGCGATCGGCGAACTCTTCGGGGTAGAGAACATTGGGCGGCTCGTTGACGAGATCGCGCGCCAGTTCGACGCCGGCCGCGATCGCCTCGCGCGCCTTCAAGGCTTTCTTGAGCGCCGCAGGGTCAGACACCCGCAGCGTCACCGTAAGCGGCTCGGCCTCGTCCTTCTCCTTCGTCTTGGTCTTGTAGCGATCGAAGGCATAAGCGCGCAGCCGCATCCCAAGCGCGATATCCGCGGTCTGGTCGGCCGTCGGCTCACCGTCTGGCAGGGCCAGAATCACATCGGCGCTGCGGCCATGACCAAGGCGCCCGGCGATGGCGCCCCCAAGCTTGGCGAAATCGAGCTTGCCGCGCTCCGCTTCCGGGCCGACGCCGATGGCGATCAGGCGCTCATAGCCGGCTCCGTCGGGAGCCAGCAGGGTCAGCCCCGACAGAGCCTTGCCTTTGAAGCGCTCGGCCACGGCAGCGCGCGCGAGCAGGCTGCGGACGCCTTCACCGAGCCATTCCTCGGCCACCTTCGGCGGTGTCAGAGCATCCGATACGAGAATCACGAGATCCTGACCGGAGATTGCGTTCAGGGCTTTGACCTCGAGCTTCAGGCGCTGCGACATGACGGGCTCTCGATTTTTGGGATTGGGGCGTCGGAAAGGGCGAAACGAGACGAACACAAACGATTCCCGTTTGCGCCTTGATTGCGCCTATACCATAGGGTGAGTTCGTCGAACCGTCCAAGGGAGCGCTTGCCTCCCAGCCTCGCATCGGAATCAGAAGCTTGTTCCTTAAGCGCCTCGACCGCTACATCCTGAAGATCGCGACGGTCGCGGCCATCGTCCTGCTTGTCGGGCTGACGAGCGTGATCTGGGTCACGCAGGCCCTGCGCGAGGTCGATCTGATCACCGGCAAGGGCCAGACGGTCCTGATCTTCTTCACCGTCACGCTGCTCTCGCTGCCGGCGCTGGTCGCAGGCATCGCGCCGGTCGCGCTGTTCATGGCGACGCTCTACACGTTGAATCGGTTGAACAGCGATTCCGAATTGATCGTGATGAACGCGGCCGGCGTCGCGCCCCATCGCCTGACGCGCCCCTTCATCGTCCTGACGATCGCGACCTCGCTGATCGTCTGCTGGATGACGCTGTCTGTGATGCCGGCGGGCTTTCGCATGCTGCGCGATCTGATCACGCTGATCCGCGCGGATTTCGTCGCGAACGTGGTCAAGGAAGGACAATTCGTCTCGCTCGATTCGGGGGTGACCTTCCATTATCGCGAAAAGTCTGGCGACGCGCTGGTCGGCATCTTCATGCAGGACAGGCGCGATCCGAAGCAGCCCTCGATCTATATCGCCGAGCGTGGACGCACCGTCGATGTCGACGGCAACAGCTTCCTGATGCTGGAAAAGGGCACGATCCAGCGCGAGAATCGTCAGGATACGACTTCGATCATCTCGTTCGAGCGCTACGCGCTCAACCTGTCGGCGTTGTCGGGTGATCCGACGGGAGGGGCTGGCGAAGGCGATGGCGACAAGGTCACCTACAAACCGCGCGAACGCTCGACCTGGGCGCTGCTGAATCAGGACCCCAATGAGAGCTATTACAAGCTCCAGGAGGGTCGTTTCCGCGCCGAACTGCACAACAGGCTGTCGGCGCCGCTCTACCCGATCGCCTTTATGCTGATCGCGTTCGCGGCGATCGGCGAGGCACGCACCACCCGCCAGGGCCGAGCGGTCGCGCTCCAATCCGCCATCCTCATCGTCAGCGCGACGCGCATCGGCGCCTACGCCGCCTGGACGGCCAGCGTCAGATCAAGCTTCGCGGTCTGGCTGCTTTATATCCTGCCGCTGGCCGCCATCGTCATTTCCGTCTCGCTCATCGTCTTCGGCCAAAGGCTGCGGCCTTTCCTGGGACGCCTCATGGCGCCGTTGTTCGCGCCGTTCAACCTACTCGCAGCAAGGCTTCGGCGCGCCTGATGCTTCTGATCTCGACCTTTGGCCGCTATCTGACAAAGCGGTTCGCACGCGCCATCCTGGGCGTCTTCAGCACATTCTTCTTCCTGATCGGAACGCTCGATTTCGTCGAGTTGATGCGGCGCGCGGGTGATTCGCCCATCGCCACGACGCCGCTGATCATCCAGCTCGCGCTCTACCGCGCGCCGGCGGTCGCCGAGCAGATCTTCCCGTTCGCGGCGCTGTTTGGCGGCATGTTCGCGCTGTTGACGCTGAGCCGGAAGCTCGAACTCGTCGTCGCGCGCTCCGTCGGCGTCTCGGCCTGGCAATTCCTGCAACCCGCGGCCCTCGTGGCCGTGGTCATCGGGCTGGTCTCGATCCTGATCTACAATCCGGTGGCGGCCGAGTTGAAGCGCAAGGCCACCGCACTCGAACTGCGGCTGTTCGCGCGCACCGGCCAGACGGCCAGCGGCCAGGACATCTGGATGCGGCAGCGCAGCGTCGACGGCCAGGCGATCATCCGCGCCGCCGGCGCGCTGCCGGATGGCGACGGCCTCTCCGACGTCGCGATCTTCAATTTCGACGCCAATGGAGGCTTCGTGGAGCGCATCGACGCGAAACGCGCCGTGCTCTATCGAGGGCACTGGGAACTCACCGATGCGCGCGTGATCTCCGCCATGGAAGAGCCGCAAAACTACAAGACCTACCTGCTCGCGACCACGCTGGAGCCGGAGCAGATGCGGCAAAGCTTCACACCGCCCGATGCAGTCGGCTTCTGGGCCATGCCAACGGTGATCGAGAGAACGCAGCGTGCGGGGCTCGATACGACGCGTTATGAGCTGCGCTATCAGTCACTTAAGGCACGGCCGCTGCTGCTCGTCGCCATGGTTTTGGTCGCTGCGTCCGTTTCCTTAAGATTTTTCCGGTTTGGTGGGGTAACTAGACTGGTGATAGGTGGCGTGGCGGCCGGCTTCGTGCTGTATGTTGCGACGCAGCTGTCGGAGGAGCTCGGATCGTCGGGAATCGTCAATCCGATCGTCGCCGCCTGGCTGCCCGCGGCCGTCGGAACGATGCTGGGAGCCTTGGCCCTCCTTCATCAGGAAGATGGGTAAGAGTACTGTGCCTATGGTTAATTTAGGATTGAGCGTATGAATGTGGGCGTGAGACGCATGGCGCGCTTTGCTGCGGCGACCGCCCTCGCCTCGAGCTTGGCCTATATGCTGACGGCCGGCGGCATTGCCGTCGCGCAAGCGCCTGCTGCTGCCCAGAATCCCGCCGGGGCCAAACCGCAAGCCGGGGCCAAGCCGCAGGAGCGGATGGTCGTCGATGCCCGCGAACTGGTCTACGATAAGGACAACAACACCGTTTCCGCCGTGGGCGACGTCCAGATTCTCTATCAGGGGCGGACGATCGAGGCCGACAAGGTTGTCTATGACCGCGCCAGCAAGCGCGTCGTCGCAACTGGAAACGCCCGGATCACCGAGACCAACGGCACGGTGATCAGCGGCGACCATTTCAACCTGACCGACGATTTCCGCGACGGCTTCATCGATTCGTTGCGCGTGGTGAACCCCGACAAGACGCGTTTTACCGCGCCGCGCGGCGAGCGCACCGACGGCGAGACCTTCATCTTCGACAAGGGTATCTACACGGCCTGCGAGCCCTGCAAGGACAACCCGGAAAGACCGCCGCTCTGGCAGGTGCGCGCCGCCCGGATCATCCACAAGAAGTCCGAGCAGACGATCTATTACGAGGATGCGCGCCTCGAATTCCTCGGCGTGCCAATGGCCTATTTGCCTTACATGTCCGCGCCGGATTCGACGGTGAAGCGGAAATCCGGCTTCCTCTCGCCGAAGTTCCTGAATACGGGGGCGCTTGGCTATGGCGTCGGCCTGCCATATTTCCTGAATTTGGCGCCCGATTACGACCTGACGATCACGCCGACCTATCTGACGCGCCAGGGCCTGCTCGGCCAGGTTGAATGGCGCCAGCGTCTCGTCAACGGCGCCTACAAGATCCGCGCCACCGGCATTTTCCAGCAGGACCAGTCCGCGTTCCTGGCGACGCCGCTGGGCGCCGGCGACAAGGAGTTCCGCGGGTCGATCGAATCGAACGGCAAGTTCTACCTGAACCCGCGTTGGTCCTTCGGCTGGAATGTGGCGATGTCGACCGACCGCTGGTTCTACAAGAACTACCGCGTCGCCAACGAAAGCATCAGCTCGACGACCTATCTGCAGGAGTCGATCTCGACGGTCTATCTCAACGGGCAGAGCGAGACGGCCTGGTTCGACATGCGCGGCTACTATTTCCAGCCGCTGACCTCGACCGATTGGCAGAAACAGCAGCCTGTGGTGCTGCCGGTCATCGACTATGACAAGCGCGTCAACAAACCATCCTTCCTCGGCGGCGAAATAACCTTCAACGCCAATGTCACCGCCCTGCACCGCGATGCGACGGCCTTTCAGGAAATCCCGCAGCAGAAGACCTATCTGGTCACGACGCCCTCCTATTCGCTCTATGATGGCTGCGCGGTCTATCAGAAGAGCACCTGCCTGGTGCGTGGCCTCGCCGGCAATACCGCACGTGCCACGGCGGAAGTCTCCTGGCGGCGCAACTTCATCGATCCGATCGGCCAGGTTTGGACGCCTTATGCGTCGCTGCGGGCCGATGTGTTCTCGGTCAACCCGTCGACCACCGGCTACGCCAATGCCAAAGCCGCGACGATCGCCGACGCCTCCGACGAGATGTTCGGCCGGGCGATGCCGGCAATCGGCCTGATGTACCGCTATCCGTTCGTCGCCAAGACGAGCTGGGGGACGCACATCATCGAGCCGGTCGCGCAGATCATCGCTCGCCCAAACGAGACGAGCAGCCTGCGCGTGGCGAACGAAGATTCCCAGAGCCTGGTCTTCGACGACACCAACCTGTTCGAGTGGAGCAGCAAGTTTTCGGGATATGACCGGCTTGAAGGCGGCACACGCGCCAATGTCGGCGCCCGCTATACCGGGCGCTTTGGCACCGATGGCTACGCCAACGCCTTGTTCGGACAATCCTATAGCATCGCTGGACGCAATTCCTTCGCGCGCGGGGATCTGGTCAATACCGGGCTCGATTCCGGCCTCGACACCGCCCGCTCGGACTATGTCGCGCGCGCCCAGATCTCGCCCTTCAAGAATTTCGTCCTGACGGGCGCGGCTCGCCTGAACGAGAGCACCTTCGAGGCGCAGCGCATCGACGCGGCAGCGACCTATACCAACAGCATCTTCACCGCGACGATCGGTTATGGCCGCTATGAGCCCCAGCCTGATCTCGGCATCCCGCGCCGGCGCGAAGGCCTGTCGCTCAACGGCTCGGTCCTGGTCGCACAGAACTGGCGCGTGCGCGCCGGCGTGCTGTTCGATCTCGACAAATACAAATACGACCGGGAAGTCTGGCGCGCCAGCTACGCTGCGGGAACCGCGACCATCGCCACTTACCCGAACACGACTCCGTTCCAGACGGCCTCGACCTCGTTCGGCGTGAACTACACCGACGAGTGCACCATTTTCGACGTCAGCTACACGCAGAACTACGCGGACAAGCAGGTCTCCGGCACGGCGAAAGATACCCGCACGATCATGTTCAAGCTCGAGCTCAAGACGCTCGGACAGATCACCTATTCCCAGAATCTCGGTGGCTCTTCGACGGGCGACGGCGTCACCCAGTGACGCCGACTGGCATCGCCCCCCAGCGGAGGTAAAGGTGCCAGCGCTACCACTGGCCCTGACGCAGGGCGATCCCGCCGGAATCGGCCCAGAACTCGCATTGCTGGCCTGGCAGCAACGCGAGCAGCGCATGCTGCCCGCCTTTGCCTGCATCGCGGATATCGACCATCTCGGGCAGACCGCGCAGAGGCTCGGGCTGGATGTGCCGATGATCTCCTGCGAATGGGATGCGGTGAACCGTTCCTTCGCGACGGCCTTGCCTGTCATCGCGCATGGTCACGCCGTTACAGCAATGCCGGGACAGCCAGATCCGGCGTCGGCCGCGGGCACCATCGGCTCGATCACCTCCGCGGTCGCGGCTGTGAGACAGGGACAGGCCTCGGCCGTCGTCACCAACCCGATCGCCAAATCCGTGCTCTACGCCGCAGGCTTCGCCTATCCCGGCCACACGGAATTCCTCGCGCATCTCGCCGCCGATGGCGGCGCGCCGCCTCACCCGGTCATGATGCTGTGGTGCGAGGACCTCGCGGTCGTTCCCGTCACGATCCATATCCCGCTGCGGTCGGTCCCGGATGCTCTGACGCAGGAGCTGATCGTCGAAACCGGCCGAATCGTCGCGGATGAGCTGTCGCGCCGTTTCGGCATAGCCGCGCCCCGCATCGCGGTGAGCGGCCTGAACCCGCATGCCGGAGAAGGTGGCGCGCTCGGGCGCGAAGACGATGAGGTGGTCGCGCCTGCCATCGCGAGGTTGCGGGCGCTGGGCATCGAGGCGCACGGCCCCTACCCGGCCGACACGATGTTCCACGCCCGGGCGCGCGCCGGCTATGATGTCGCGCTGGCGATGTACCATGACCAGGCGCTGATCCCGATCAAGACGATCGCCTTCGACGAGGGGGTGAACGTCACGCTCGGCTTGCCCTTCATCCGAACCTCTCCGGACCACGGCACCGCCTTCGACATTGCCGGGCAAGGCATCGCTCGGCCCGACAGCCTCTGCGCCGCGCTGCGGCTTGCGGCACGCATGGCGGCCCAACCCGCGCAGGCTTCGGCGTGAGCCAGATCGACACCCTGCCGCCCCTGCGCGATGTGGTCGAGCGCCATGGCCTCATGGCTCAGAAAGCACTCGGGCAAAACTTCCTGTTCGACCTCAACCTGACCGGCCGGATCGCGCGGGCGGCCGGTCCGCTAGAGGGCGAGACCGTGGTCGAGATCGGGCCGGGCCCCGGCGGGTTGACGCGAGCCCTGCTGGCCAATGGCGCCGGCCGGGTGATCGCGATCGAGCGCGACCGACGCTGCCTGCCCGCTTTGGCGGAAATCGCCGCGCATTATCCAGGTCGTCTGGAGGTCATTGACGGCGACGCGCTGGCTGTCGATCTCAGACCGCATCTTGCAGGTAAACCGGCCCGCATCGTCGCGAACCTGCCCTATAATATCGGCACGCCGCTGCTCGTTGGCTGGCTCAGCCAAGACCCCTGGCCGCCCTGGTGGCAATCGCTGACGCTGATGTTCCAGCGCGAGGTCGCCGAGCGGATCGTGGCGACGCCCGAGGAGCGTGCCGATTACGGCCGGCTGGCTGTGCTGTGCAACTGGCTCTGCGACACGAAAATTCTGTTCGACGTGCCACGCACCGCTTTCGTGCCCCAGCCGAAGATCACCTCGTCGATCGTGCAGCTGGTTCCGCGCGCCGAGCCGGAGCCTTGCGACCGGCGGCTGCTCGAGCGGATCACGCTCGCCGCCTTCGGCCAGCGGCGCAAGATGCTGCGCCAGAGCCTGAAGCCGATCCTGTCGGATCCTCTGCCGCTGATCGAGGAGGCCGGACTTGCGCCGACAGCCCGGGCCGAGGAGATCCCGGTCTCGGGCTTCGTGCGGCTCGCCAACGCCTTGGCGCGGCAACGATGAATAGAGCAGTTTCCGATCCAATTGGATCGGAAACTGCTCTACCTCCTTGTTTTAACGCGTTTTCTTCACGCGACCCAATGACCGACTTCGCTCGGAAACACTCTGGGCAAGATGCCGGCTGTCCAAGGCTTTGATCTTGCATCGGCTCTCCCGAAAACCGGCTCCCAGGTTTCGGGCCGATGCTCTGGTTTGCTGTCAGGAGGCCGCGCCGATGCGCCGCGCCATCGCGTCCTTGTTGAGCTGCATCACGGTCGCCGCCGGCATGGCGGGCGCCCGCCCGGCCGAAGCCCAGCCGACGGACTATCCAACGAAGCCGGTCCGGATCGTCGTCGGCTTCGCGGCGGGCGGCGCGCCCGATGCGCTTGCCCGCATCGTCGCCGAGAAGCTGACGCAACGCTGGGGCAAGCCGGTCATAGTCGAGAACCGGGTCGGCGCCCAAGGCAACACCGCCATGGCCGCCGTCGCCAAGGCGGAGCCTGACGGCTACACGCTGGCGCTGATGCCGGTCGGCAATGCGGCGGTCAATCCGGCACTGTTTGCCAATCTGCCCTATGATCCGGTCAAGGATTTTACCCCGATCACGCAGATCGCCAGCGTCGAGAACGTGCTGGTCGTTGCCTCCGGATCACCGATCGCGACCGCGCAGGATATGATCGCGCGCGGGCGGCCTGGCCCGAACCAGCGAGGCCTGACCTACGCGTCTCCCGGCGCCGGCAGTCTGGCCCATCTCGCCGCCGAATTATTGGCGCGTTCGACCGGCCTATCGATGACACATGTGCCCTATCGCGGGGTCGCGCCGGCCCTGACCGACGTCCTGCGCGGCGATGTCGACCTGATCTTTGCGCAGCTCTCAACCGCCAAGCCCTTGATCGATAGCGGCCAGTTGCGGGCGCTCGGGCTCGCCAGTGCGCAGCGCAGCCCGGTGATGCCGCAATTGCCGACCATCGCCGAGGCCTTCGGATTGCCGGGCTTCGAGGCCGTTTCCTGGTATGCGCTGATGGCGCCTGCGGCGACGCCGGCCTCGGTCGTGGCGAAGCTGAACGAGGCCGTGTCCCTAGCGATCAGATCCGCCGATGTTGCGCAGGCCATGCAGGCCCAGGGCGCGACGCCGATAGGCAATTCGCCAGCCGAGCTTTCGGCGGTGATCGCAGCCGACCGCGCGCGCTGGTCCAAGCTCGTCCGCGACGCCGGCATCCAGCCGAACTGACACGCCGGAGCCGGATCTCGCATCGGTTTGTTCCGAAAACCGGCTCCCGCTTTTCGGGCCGATGCTCTGGCTGCTATGGCAAGGCCTCGCCGAGCAGGCGATCGACGAAATCCTTGAGGCCGGTCGCCCGGCTGCGCTTCAGCCGCTCCGCCGTCAGGATCGCCTTGATCGATTCATAGGCCGCACCGAGATCGTCATTGACGATGACGTAGTCGTATTTTTCCCAGCGCGCGATTTCGTCGCGGGCATTGCCGAGGCGCTTGGCGATGACCTCGGGAGCATCCTCGGCGCGGCGCACGAGCCTGGAGCGCAATTCGGCCATGGAAGGCGGCAGGATGAAGATGGTGACGACATCCTCGCGCGCTTTCTTGACGATCTGCTGGGTGCCTTGCCAGTCGATGTCGAAGAGCACGTCCCGGCCATCGGCGAGCGACGTCTCGACATCCTTGCGCGGCGTACCATAGCCATTGCCGTGGACCTCGGCCCATTCCAGCAACTCGTTGTGCTGGCGCATGGCGTCGAACGTCGCGCGGTCGATGAAACGGTAGTGCACGCCGTCGATCTCGGAGGGGCGCTTGAGCCGTGTCGTCACCGAGATCGACAGATCAAGATTGTTCTCGTTCTGCGACAGGTTGCGCGTCAGCGTCGACTTTCCCGCCCCGGATGGCGAGGACAGGATCAACATAAGCCCGCGACGGGCTGGGCGAACGGCGTCAGCCATCAGCGCTCACTCCACATTCTGCACCTGCTCGCGCATCTGGTCGACGACGGTCCGCAGTTCCAGGCCAATCCGCGACAAGCCCGCATCACCCGCCTTGGCGCAAAGGGTCGAGGCCTCGCGACCAAACTCCTGCGAGAGGAAATCAAGCTTGCGGCCGATCGCGCCGCCCTGGTCGAGCAGCACCTGCAAGGCGGCGACATGGGCGCGCAAACGGTCGACCTCCTCGCGGATATCGGCCTTGACCGCCAGCAGGGCCGCCTCCTGATGCAAGCGCTGCGGATCGAGCGCCGGGCTTGCCTCCATCAGCGCCTGCAACTGAGTGGCCAGGCGCTCACGGATCGCCTCGACGCCGCGGGCGGGGTGGCTCTCGGCCTCGGCCGTGAGGCGGGCGATGCTGTCGCGATGCCCGGAGAGCACGGTTTCGAGCGCCCGTCCCTCGCTCGCCCGCGCCTCCTTCAAGGCCAGCACGACGGCTTCGAGCCCCTTCAGCGCAGATGCTTCGACGGCTGCGAGCGCGTCCTGAGCTTCTTCAGTGAACTCGACCACGCCGCGAATGCCGAGCAGCCCGTCATAGGAGGCTGGTCGAATGGCATCCGAGGCAGGCAGGCGCGATACCGCCTCAAGAAGCGTGGCGAGAGCCGCTTCGTTGATCCGCGGACGCGGCGGGCCCGCATCGCTGGTCACCGTGAGGTTCACATGCAGGGTCCCACGCGAAAAGGCGCTGGAGATGCGCTTGCGCGCGGCTTCGGCAATGCTCTCGAACCCCGGCGGCACACGCACGCGCACATCCAGGCCACGCCCGTTGACACTGCGGATCTCCCAGGCCCAGGCATGGATGCCCACCGTGCCGGCGACGCGGGCAAATCCCGTCATGCTCTCGATGGCCATGGAAATCCCTGTCTCTGCCGCAACAACGCGGCGGACCCTAGAGCCGGATGATGTCTGATGGAATCACGAAGTGGTCCCATCTGAAATCTGAATCCGTCTCTCATCTAAAAGTGAGAGCAGGATGCGAAAAACCGGTTCCCACTTTTTCGCATCCTGCTCTAGTGACAGCTATCCCGGCGAGCAAGGCTTGCCGCCGCGACGCCTCGTTCAGGATGTGGATAGCACCCGGATGGCTCAGGGGCGCAGCGAAGGCACCTGCTTGGGGCTGTTCAGATCGAAGCTCTTGTTCAGCAGCGGATCGCGCGGCGTGCCTTCCGAGGCGTCGAAGGCGCGGGCCCGTCCGGCGACGCCGGCCTGGACGTTGGCGCCCGGCTGAGCCACGGGAGCCCCCGCACGGCGGCTCCCGGGCGTCGGGAAGGTCTCAACATCATCCGTATCGGTGTTGGCCCGCTGCGGTCCGGGGGCCTCGGTGCGCGTATCGGGCGCCGGCGGCGGCTCGACCTTGTCGACCGAGGATTCCGACGGCGGCTTGCCCGGCTCGCGACGCCCTGCCTCGAGCTGGCGCCAGCGCCCGACATTGCGGTTGTGCTGGTCCAGCGTCTCGGCGAAGGCATGGCCGCCGCTGCCGTCGGCGACGAAATAGAGCTCCTTGGTCCGCGAGTGATTGACCACGGCCTCCATGGCGGCGCGGCCCGGATTGGCGATCGGCCCCGGCGGTAGCCCGTCGATGACATACGTGTTGTAGGGCGTGGCCTGGGTGATCTCGTTGCGCTGGATCGAGCGGCCGAGCGTGCCCTTGCCTCCGACGAGGCCGTAAACGATCGTCGGGTCGGACTGGAGCTTCATCTTGCGGTTGAGGCGGTTGATGAAGACGCCGGCGACGCGCGGCCGTTCATCGGCCCGGCCGGTCTCCTTCTCGACGATGGAGGCCAGTATCACCAGCTCCTGCGGCGTCTTGATCGGCAGATCGGCAGGGCGTTTGGTCCAGATCGCGTTGAGGGCGATGCGCTGGTCGCGCGTCATCCGATCGACGATGGCCTGGCGGGTCGAGCCGCGCTGGAACTTGTAGGTATCGGGCAGGATCGAGCCTTCACGCGGCACCTGGATCACGTCGCCGGTCAGAAGGTCGTTATCCTTCAACCTGGCGATGATCTGCTCGCTGGTCAGCCCCTCCGGCACCGTGATCGAATGCTCGACGGCCTTGCCCTCGGCGATGATGTCGAGAATCTCCTGCTGGCTGGCGCGAGCCTTGAACAGATATTCGCCAGCCTTGAGCTTGGTCCAGTTGCCGGTCACCAGCGCCGAGACGCGGAAGGCCCAGGGGTGCTCAATCAAGCCCTCGCGCAGCAGGAGATCGGAGATCTCCGTCAGGCCGCTTTCCTTCGGGATGATCAGAACACGGTCGCTGGCGAGCGGGCCTGGTGCCTTGCTCTGACTGCCGATCACGGCAATGCCGGCGCCGACGACACCCGCCAGAACCAGCAGCGCCGTGAACAGGCCGCTCATCATGGCGATGAACGGGCTGCGACGACGGCGGCGCGCCTTTGGCGGCGGCGCGGGGGGAGCGACCGGCTTGAGTGCCTCGCTGGGGCTCTTGGGGGCGACGCGGGGCGACTGGTTCACGGTTCGACGCTCGCACTTCTTCAAATCGATACAGGCTTCGTGCCGCCAGCGAGACGGGTACGACCAGCAAGCCAGCCTGTCGTGGTTTCGACCGGCAGACTAGCAGAAATTATGGCGAAAGCGCGCTGCCCCCCGAAATACGGAGCTCAGTCGACGTAGCGCCGCATAACCAGAGAGGCGTTGGTCCCGCCAAAGCCGAAGGAATTCGACAGCACAGCGTCGATGCGGCGCTTCTTGGCGACATGAGGCACGAGATCGAGATCGGTCTCGACGGAGGGGTTGTCGAGATTGATCGTCGGCGGCGCGACCTGGTCGCGAATCGCCAGGACCGAGAAGATCGCCTCGATCGCGCCGGCGGCGCCGAGCAGGTGGCCCGTGGCCGATTTGGTCGAGGACATCGCCGGCTTGCGCGAGGCGTTGGCCAGAAGCCGCTCTACCGCGCGCAGTTCGATCTCGTCTCCGAGTTGCGTCGAGGTGCCGTGCGCGTTGACGTAATCGAGATCGGATGCCGTCAGCCCCGCCCGATTCAAGGCCGCGGACATGCAGCGATAAGCGCCGTCTCCGTCTTCCGAAGGCGAGGTGATGTGATAGGCGTCCCCCGACATGCCGTAGCCGGTGATCTCGGCATAGATGCGGGCGCCGCGCGCCAAGGCGTGTTCGAGTTCCTCCAGCACGACGACGCCGGCGCCCTCGCCCATGACGAAGCCGTCGCGGTCCTTGTCATAGGGACGCGAGGCCTTCTCGGGCGTGTCGTTGAAGCCGGTCGACAGCGCGCGGCAGGCGCAGAAACCTGCAATGCCGAGCCGGTTGATCGCCGATTCCGTACCACCGGCCACCATCACCTCGGCATCGCCGAGCGCGACCATGCGGGCAGCGTCGCCGATCGCATGAGCGCCGGTGGAGCATGCCGTCACAACCGCGTGGTTGGGGCCCTTGAGGTGGTTCTCGATCGAGACATAGCCCGCCGCCAGATTGCTCAGGCGGCCGGGGATAAAGAAGGGCGAGAGCCGGCGCGGGCCGCGCTCCTTCAGGAGGATAGAAGCCTCATAGATGCCGCCGAGCCCGCCGATGCCGGAACCGATCGCGACGCCGGTCGCGGTCTGGTCCTCATAGCTCTCGGGCGCCCATTTCGCATCGGTCAGCGCCTGCTTGGCCGCCGCCATCGCGAAAACGATGAAATCGTCGACCTTGCGCTGTTCCTTCGGCTCCATCCAATCATCAGGATTGAAGGTGCCTTCGGTTCCATCGCCACGTGAAATGTTGCAGGCGATCCGCGCAGGCAGATCGCTCGCGTCAAAACTCGTGATCGGCCCGGCGCCGCTGGCGCCGGACAGAATGCGAGCCCAAGTCGGCTCGACGCCACATCCAAGCGGCGTCACCATGCCGAGGCCGGTGACGACGACACGTCGCATCGTAAAACTGCGTGAAACCATGGGACTTTCGGCGGCGAGCGACCTGAAGGCGGCTCAGGCGGTCTTCGACAGGAACTTGACGGCGTCACCGACGGTCACGATCGTCTCGGCCGCATCGTCGGGGATCTCGACGCCGAACTCTTCCTCGAAGGCCATCACGAGCTCGACGGTGTCGAGGCTGTCCGCGCCCAAATCCTCGATGAAGTTCGCGCCGTCCACGACCTTCTCCGGCTCGACGCCGAGATGCTCGACCACGATCTTCTTCACGCGCTCGGCGACATCGCTCATGGGTCTCTTCCTTAAAGCTTGAAACACACCGCTGGATCGCGACGCGTATAGGGGAATTGCACTTCCCGTATCCCGCCTCACCAGAATGGTGCCGGCGGGCCGGAACTCTCGAAGCCTGCACAAACGCAACAACCGGGTCCTCGTCAAGTCCCCTCGGCACCTGCGCTGCAGTGCGACGGCGCTCAGTAACACAGGCCGCGGAGGCTGGCGAGAGTACAAAACCCTCTTTAAAAACTTTTGAAAAGCTTTAGCAAGCCATTCAAATCATTGTCATTCCGCCGTTGACGTGCAGAGTTTGCCCTGTCACGTAAGCGGCCTCATTGCTGGCGAGATAGGCAACCGCGGCAGCAACATCTGCGCCCGAGCCCAGCCGGCCCATCGGCACGTCGGACAAGATGCCCTCGCGCTGCTTTTCGTTAAGCGCCTGCGTCATCGGCGACTCGATGAACCCCGGCGCGACGATATTGACGGTGATGTTGCGGCTGGCGACCTCGGCCGCAAGCGCCTTCGACATGCCGATCAACCCGGCCTTGGAGGCCGCGTAATTGCCCTGCCCGGGATTGCCTGTCGTCCCGACGACGGAGCCGATCGAGATGATGCGGCCATAGCGGCGGCGCATCATCGTCTTCACGGCCGCGCGCGAGAGCCTGAAGGCCGCGGTCAGATTGACGGCAATGACGCTGTCCCAATCCTCGTCCTTCAGGCGTAGGAACAGGTTGTCGCGCGTGACGCCGGCATTGTTGACGAGGATGTCGAGCCCACCGAGTTTCTCTTCCGCCGCCGGCACAAGCGCCTCGACCGATTCCTTGTCGGACAGATTGCAGGGCGCGATCACGGCCCGCTCGCCGAGTTCAGCGGCCAGAGCCTCCAGAGCCTCGAGCCGCGTGCCGGAGAGCGCCACCGTCGCGCCCTGGCTGTGCAGCTGCCGCGCGATCGCGCCACCCAGGCCGCCGGTCGCACCGGTGACCAGGGCCTTCTTGCCCGTCAAATCAAACATGGTCTCTCCCTGTGTTCGGCGCCCCGCCGTTTCACCCGTTCCGGGTTTTGTAATTTGCGATGTCGTCGGCCGTGCCGACGGAGATGGTGGCGGTACCTGCCGCGATCCGCTTGATCAGGCCGGCCAGCACCTTGCCGCTGCCGGCCTCGACGAACTGGGTGACGCCTGCATCGGCCATCGCCAGCACGCATTCGCGCCAGCGCACCGTGCCAGTGACCTGCGCCACCAATGAGGCGCGAATGGCGGCCGGGTCGCTCAGCGGCGCGGCGCCGACATTGGCCATCACGGGAACGACGGGCGCCTGCATCGAGACCTCGGCCAGCGCGGCGCGCATGGCCTCGGCGGCAGGCTGCATCAGGGCACAATGGAATGGCGCGGACACAGGCAGCAGCATGGCGCGCTTGACGCCGCGCTCGGCGGAAAGCGCGATGGCGCGCTCAATCGCCGCCTTGGCGCCCGACAGCACGACCTGGCCGCCGCCATTGTCATTGGCCGCCTCGCAGACTTCGCCCTGGGCGGCGTCATTGGCAATGGAGCGCGCGAGATCGAGCTCCGCCCCCAGAAGTGCGGCCATGGCGCCCTGCCCGGCCGGCACGGCCTTCTGCATGGCGTCGCCCCGGATCCGCAGCAGACGCGCCGCATCCGTGATGCTGAAGGTCCCGGCCGCAGCAAGCGCCGAATATTCGCCGAGCGAGTGGCCGGCGACGAAGGCCGCGTCGCGCTTCAGGTCGAGTCCGGCCTCGGCCTCGAGCACGCGAATGACGGCAAGGCTGACGGCCATCAGCGCCGGCTGCGCATTGGCGGTCAGCGTCAAGTCCTCGGCAGGCCCTTCCCACATCAGGGTCGAGAGCTTCTGCGAGAGCGCCGCATCGACCTCGTCGAACACGGCTTTCGCCTGGGGGAAGGCCTCGGTCAGGCTCTTGCCCATGCCCACGACCTGGGAACCCTGGCCGGGAAAGATGAACGCTGTGGTCATTTCAGGCTAACCTCGATCGTCACGCCATAGTGATCAAGACGGCGCTGTCACATTGCTGGAGAGCTCCCGTCAAGCAACTCATGCGACATTTCCGCAGTTCATATGGGTTCTTTGCACTGATTTTGGTTGCGCGAGGCGTCGTCAGCCTGTAACGACCCGCTTCTGCTTGTTCGGCCGGAGGCTGAACGGATGGCGGGCTTTCGCCCGCAGGTTCCTCATCAGGACCGTCATCCCGTGTCTCCGCCTTCGATGAAATCCTGTCGGGCCTGTTCCAGGGCTCGGAGGGCTCCGCGCCGGGCGAAGCAGGGTGAAACAGAAAGGCCACTCAATGGCATTGTACGAGCATGTCCTGCTCGCGCGACAAGACGTCAGCGCGCAGCAGGTCGAAACCCTTGTCGAGCAGTTCAAGGGCATCATCGAGGCGAATGGCGGCTCGGTTCCGAAGGTGGAGTACTGGGGCGTCAAGTCGCTCGGCTACCGCATTAAGAAGAACCGTAAGGCGCATTACTCGCTGCTGAACATCAACGCCCCCTCCGCCGCCGTGCTGGAGATGGAGCGCCAGATGCGCATCAACGAAGACGTCCTGCGCTTCCTGACCGTTCGCGTCGAGGAGCTCGAAGAAGGTCAGTCGGCCATGCTGCAGAAGCGTGACCGCGACGACCGTGGTGATCGCGGCGACCGCTTCGACCGTGGCGCCGGCGGTGGTGATCGTTTCGACCGCGATCGTGGCCCGCGCCGCGACCGTCCGCGTCGCGACGACGAAGCCACCGAAACCACTGGCGCGGAGGTCTGAGCCATGTCGACTGCATCAGCCGGCGCTCGCCGCCCCTTCTTCCGCCGCCGCAAGTCCTGCCCCTTCTCGGGCGAGGGCGCTCCGAAGATCGACTACAAGGATGTGCGCCTGCTCTCGCGCTACATCTCCGAGCGCGGCAAGATCGTGCCGTCGCGCATCACGGCGGTCTCCGCCAAGAAGCAGCGTGAGCTCGCCCAGGCGATCAAGCGCGCCCGCTTCCTCGGCCTGCTGCCCTACGTCATCCGCTGAGCGGATTTGAGACTGCCCGGCGGCGCCTCGGCGCCGCCGGTTCATCGAAACGACAACCATGGTCGCCCAGTGGTGAAACTCCACCGGGTATGTTGAGGCGAAAAGCCTCTCACCCTGTCGAGCCGAAAGGCTAGCGAACAGCGGGACAGCAGGACGAAAGCATGCTTCCGATCGTCGGCATCGGCGCGGGCCTGGTAGCGGCCCTGCTCTTCGCGGTGGTGATCACTGGATCGCCGCTGGCGGCATTGCTGTATTCCGCCGCCCCCCTCCCAATCTTCATCGCAGCGCTTGGCTGGAATCACCGTGCGGGTCTCGTGGCCATCGCCGCAGGCACGCTTGCGGTTGCCGTGGCGCTCAGCGTCACCGCCGGTGTCGGCTTTGCGGTCATCATCGCCGTGCCGGCCTGGTGGATCGCCTATCTCGCCTTACTGGCACGCGAAGAGGCAGGCGCTGTCGAGTGGTATCCGCTCGGCCGGCTGCTGCTCTGGATCGCCGGAACGGCCGCGCTTGTCACCGTCGGCAGCGCGCTGGTGATGACGACGGATTACGAGGCATATCGCTCCGTCATCGCCCGCATCATCGAAAACCTGCTCACCGAGATGGTGCGCGCCAAGCTGATCGCGCTGCCCGCCGATGTCCGGCTGCCGGAGCTCGCCCAGAGCCTCGCGCCGGCGGTTCCTGTCGGCATCGGGGCATCCTTCGTCACCACGATCACCGCCAATCTCTGGATCGCCGCCAAGGCGGTCCGCATTTCCGGTCGGCTGCCGCGGCCCTGGCCGTTCATCCCCGCCACCACATTGCCGCGTCAGGCGCTGCTGCTGCTGGTGCTCGCTTTGGTGACGGCCTCGCTCGGCGGCTTCGTCGGCGTCGCCGGCGCGGCGCTGACCGGGGCCTTGCTTGCCGCCTTCATGTTCAGTGGGCTCGCGCTCCTGCATGACGCCTCACGCGGCAAGGCTTGGCGCACGCCGATGCTCGTCTCGGTCTATGTCGCGCTCGTCATCATGCAGGCCGTGCTGACGCCGCTTCTGGCGCTGGCGGGCCTGCTCGACACCCTTCTCGGCCTGCGCAAGCGAGCCGCGCTGCCTCCACCACCTAACGCCTAACCCTATCAACTACACTCAAAACGGAGATTAAGACCATGGAAGTGATCCTGCTCGAACGCGTCGCCAAGCTCGGCCAGATGGGCGAAGTCGTCCGCGTCCGCGACGGCTTCGGCCGCAACTACCTGCTCGCCCGCGGCAAGGCGCTGCGCGCCACCGAAGACAACCGCAAGCGCTTCGAGACCCAGCGCATCGAACTCGAGACCCGCAATCTCGAGCTGAAGTCGGAAGCCGAGACCGTCGCCGAGACGCTGAACGGCCACTCGGTCGTGATCCTGCGCCAGTCGGGCGAATCCGGCGTGCTCTACGGCTCGGTCTCGACCCGCGACATCGCCGAGTCCCTGACCGCCGACGGCTTCCACGTCGCCCGCAGCCAGGTGACGCTGAACGCCCCGATCAAGACGCTCGGCCTGCACACCGTCCCGGTCGTGCTGCATCCGGAAGTCTCGGTGACGGTCACGATCAACGTCGCCCGTTCGGCGGAAGAGGCCGAGCGCCAGGTGCGCGGCGAGAACGTCACGGCCCGCGAGGAATTCGACCTCGACGATCTCGGCCTCGAGGTCGGCGCGGCCCTGGCGGAAGCCGGCGAGGACGATCGCTGAGCTTTCTCGATTTCGCATCGAGTCAAGGGCGCCATGGCAACATGGCGCCCTTTTCGTTTGGTGGGCTGTGGAGTGCCGTGGATTGCGGATTCGGTGCTGGCGCAAACCGTCAGGGTGCTAGACTAAGCTACGTTCCGACTCATCCCTGACCGAACCTGTCCGCAGACCATGGCCACCGCCACCGCCCTCGTCGCCCGCCTCGAAAACCGCGAGGCCGAGTACCGCGTCCAGCCTCACAACATCGAGGCGGAGCAGGCGCTGCTGGGCGCGATCCTGGTCAATAACGACGCCTTCTATCGCGTCTCCGACTTCCTGTTGCCGGATCATTTCTTCGAGGCGATCCACCAGCGCGTCTTCGAGTTGATGTCGAGCCTTGTCCGTGCCGGCAAGATTGCAACGCCGATCACGCTCAAGACCTTCGTCGGCGAGATGGACCTCGGCGGCATCACCGCCTCGCAGTATCTCGCCCGCCTCGCGGCCGAAGCAACGACGGTCATCAACGCACAGGACTATGGCCGCACGGTCTACGACCTCGCCATCCGCCGCCAGCTCATCGGCGTCGGTGAGGAGCTGGTCAATGTCGCCTATGACGCCCCGGTCGACATGGCGCCGCGCGAGCAGATCGAGGACGCCGAGCGCAAGCTCTACGAGCTTGCCGAAAAGGGCCGCTACGAGGGCGGGTTCCAGAAGTTCGACAATGCGCTGCGCACCGCGATCGACATGGCAGCCAACGCCTATGCCCGCGCCGGCGGTCTTTCGGGCATCTCGTCGGGCCTGCGCGATCTCGACCAGCGTATGGGCGGCCTGCAACCCTCCGACCTGATCGTCCTCGCCGGCCGCCCCGCCATGGGCAAGACGTCGCTTGCAACGAACATCGCCTTCAACATGGCGAAGGCCTGGCGCGGCGAGCGGCAGCCGGACGGTACGCTCAAGACCGTCGATGGCGCCATCGTCGCCTTCTTCTCGCTCGAAATGTCGGCCGACCAGCTCGCCACGCGCATCGTCGCCGAGCAGTCGGGCATCTCCTCCTACAAGATCAGGCAGGGCCGCATCACCGAGGCCGATTTTGCGCGCTTGACCGATGTCGCGGCGCAAATCGAGAAGCTGCCGCTCTATATCGACCAGACCGGCGGCATCTCGATCGCCCAGCTCGTTGCCCGCGCCCGCCGATTGAAGCGTCAGAAGGGGCTCGATGCCCTCTTCATCGACTATCTGCAGCTCCTCTCCGGCTCGTCCAAGAACAGCCAGAATCGTGTGCAGGAATTGACCGAGATCACCACCAGCCTGAAGGCGCTGGCCAAGGAGCTTGCCGTTCCGATCATCGCGCTTTCGCAGCTCTCGCGTCAGGTCGAAAGCCGCGACGACAAGCGTCCGCAGCTCTCGGATCTGCGTGAATCGGGCTCGATCGAGCAGGACGCCGACGTCGTGATGTTCGTCTATCGCGACGAATACTATCTCAAGGGCAAGGAGCCGCGCCCCGGCACCGAAGAGCACAACAAGTGGCAAATCGAGATGGAAGCCGCCCATGGCGTGGCCGAGCTCATCATCGGCAAGCAGCGCCACGGCCCCACCGGGGCGATCGCGCTCCAGTTCGACGCCGAGGTGACGCGCTTCTCTGACCGCGCTGACGACCTCCGACTCCCGGATCGCGAATGAGCACGGATCGCGAATGAGCACCTTCGATTCAACCGACGCCGCGACCGCTGGCGCCATCCTCACCGTCGATCTCGGCGCGCTGGTCGCCAATTGGCGGGCGCTGGGCGCGCGTGCCGGAACGGAAGCCGGCGCGGTGGTCAAGGCGAACGCCTATGGCATCGGCATCGAACCGGCAGTGACGGCGCTCGCCAAAGCCGGCTGCCGCAGCTTCTTCGTCGCGCATCTTTCCGAGGGCATCCGGGCGCGCAGCGTTGCCCCCGATGCAGCGGTCTATATCCTCAACGGGCTTTTACCCGACACATGCGGCGTCTATGCAGAACACGAGCTGTCGCCCGTGCTCGGTTCGCATGAGGAGCTGCTGGAATGGGCCTCCTTTCGCCAGACCGGCGCACAGGTTCGGCCTGCGGCGCTGCATGTCGATACCGCGATGAACCGGCTCGGGCTCTGGCCCGGCGAGGGGCTCAACCTGGCCCGTGAGCGCAGCGGCGTGATCGCCGCGGCCGGGATCGGGCTGGTGATGAGCCATTTCGCCTCCTCTGAGGACGAGGCAGACCCGGCCAATGCCCGCCAGATCGCGGCCTTCGCCGAGATCGCGGCCGCATTCCCCGAGACTCCGGCCTCGCTGAAGAATTCTTCCGGCCATTTCCTGAAGGACTGCCCATCCTATCAGCTGACTCGGCCAGGCTATGCGCTCTATGGCGGCAACCCGACACCGGGCCAGGCCAACCCGATGCAGCCCGTCATCGGCCTGGAGGCGCGCATCATCCAGTTGCGCGAGGTCGAGGCCGGCACGCAGGCGGGCTATAATGGTCGCTGGACGGCCAAGAGTCGGCGCAAGCTCGCCACCATCTGCCTCGGCTATGCCGACGGCTACCCGCGCAATGCGAGCTGGACCGATAGCGTCACGGGCGGCTCGGCGCTGGTCGGCGGGGTGTCCTGCCCCTTCGTCGGCTCTGTCTCGATGGATCTGATCATCGTCGACGTCACCGAAGCTCCGGACGGCGCGGCGGTTCGCGGCGCGCCCGTCACGCTGATCGGCGGCCCGCTCGACCTGGAGGCCGTCGGCGCCGGGGCCAAGACCGTCGGCTACGAGATTCTGACCAGCCTCGGTCGGCGTTACGCTCGCCGCTATGTGGGGTTGTGAGCACGTTGGCAAGCGATCCCGCCACTGTCATTCCGGGGCACGGCGCAGCCGTGAACCCGGAACCCACGACCGGGCGCGCGCCTTCCACCGTGCTTGGAAATTATCGCACCCCGTCGTGGGTTCCGGGTTCTTCGCTGGCGCGAAGCCCCGGAAAGACATCGTAAGACGCGATGGCCAAGCGCGGTCCCACTTACATCTGCCAAGCTTGCGGGGCGGTCTATCATCGCTGGCAGGGCAAATGCGACGCCTGCGGCACCTGGTCCTCGCTATCTGAGGAAGCCCAGGCCGCACCGGTTCCCGGTGGCCGCACCTCATCGAACGGCAAGGCGCGCGGACGCGTCTTCGCCCTGGAGACCCTGAAGGGCGACACGCAGGACGCGCCGCGCATCAAGGCCGGCATCGGCGAACTCGACCGCGTCACCGGCGGCGGATTCGTGCCGGGCTCGGTGCTGCTGATCGGCGGCAATCCCGGCATCGGCAAATCGACCTTGCTGATGCAGGCCTGCGCCGCTCTCGCGCTCTCCGGCCGCCGCGTCGTCTATGTCTCGGGTGAGGAATCGACCGGCCAGGTCCGCTTGCGCGCCGAGCGCATGGGGCTGGCCGAATCCCCGGTCGATCTGGCCGCGGAGACCAATGTCGAGGACATCATCGCAACCTTGGGCCAGGGCAACCGCCCTGCCCTGGTGGTGATCGATTCGATCCAGACCATGTGGTCGGGCGAGGTCGAGAGCGCGCCGGGCACCGTCACTCAGGTTCGCGGTTCGGCGCAGGCGCTGATCCGCTATGCCAAGACCAGCGGCGCCTGCCTGATTCTCGTCGGCCATGTCACCAAGGACGGGCAGATCGCCGGCCCCCGCGTCGTCGAGCACATGGTCGACGCGGTGCTCTCCTTCGAGGGCGAAGGCGCGCATGCCTTCCGCATCCTGCGCGCCCAGAAGAACCGCTTTGGCCCCACCGACGAAATCGGCGTCTTCGAGATGACCGGGATGGGCCTGTCGGAGGTCACCAACCCCTCGGCGCTTTTCCTCGCGGACCGGGATCAGGCGGCGCCGGGTGCCGCGGTCTTCGCCGGGATCGAGGGCACGCGGCCCGTGCTGGTCGAGATCCAAGCCCTGGTCGCTCCGACCTCTCTGGGCACGCCGCGTCGTGCCGTGGTCGGCTGGGACAACAGTCGCCTGGCCATGGTGCTGGCCGTGCTCGAGACCCATGGCGGGCTCAAGCTTGGCCAGCACGATGTCTATCTGAATGTCGCAGGCGGCCTGCGGGTCAACGAACCTGCCGCCGATCTGGCGGTCGCCGCCGCGCTGGTCTCATCGCTGAGCGGGGCGATCCTGCCGCCGGAATCGGTCTATTTCGGCGAGATCGCGCTGTCGGGCGCGATTCGGCCGGTATCGGTCGCGCCCGCGCGGCTGCGCGAGGCTTCCAAGCTCGGCTTCGAATCGGCGCTGATGCCGTCAGGCGGCGCAGATACGGGCGACGGCGGCGGGCTGATGCTGCGGCGCTTCGGCCATGTCACGGAGCTCGTTGCCGATATCGCTGCGCGTGCTCCTCGCAGAGATGTGAAATGACTCGGACGCAATGGTGACGCAGGCCATGCGAGCGCGTATAGCAAAAACGATGTGGCCCGCCCATTTCACGCGGGCCTTCCTGAGTTCTTAAGCGAAGCGGCTTATCCATGCCTGTCACCATCCTCGATCTCGTCGTTGTCGGCGTGGTTTTGATCTCGGCATTGCTGGCCGCCGTGCGCGGTCTGACGCGCGAAGTGCTGGCGATTGCCTCCTGGGTCGCCGCAGCCGCCGTGGCCTGGGTCTTCCACCCGCAGCTCCTGCCGCTCGCCAAGCAATACATCCCCAATGACACCATCGCCCTGATCGCCTCGATCGCGGCGCTGTTCCTGGTGACCTTGATCGTGGTTTCGCTGGTGACGGCGCGGATTTCGGACTTCGTGCTGGATTCGCGCATCGGCGCGCTGGATCGGACGCTCGGTTTCGTCTTCGGCGCCGGCCGCGGCCTGCTGCTTGCCGTTGTCGGCTACCTGTTCTTCAGCGCGTTGCTGCCCGAGAAGAACCTGCCATCCTGGGCCAAGGATGCGCGCGCCCGCCCGATTCTCGAGGAAACCGGCCGCTCGCTCTTGACGATGCTGCCGCAAGACATCAACTCCGACATGATCAAGAAGATGCTCAAGCCCAAGACGGGCGAGGAGCCGACTGAGGCGCCGGCCGAGGAGCCTCGCGCGCCCGCCAGCCCGACCGCCGACCCACAGCGCCGCACCCAGGTGCCCGATGCCAACGACAAGCAGGCATTGCAGCGGGTGATCGAAGCTGGCAAAGCACCGACGCCTGCCCAACCCCGTCCGTAATTCGAGCGTAGAGACCTCCCAGTCCTGACGCATTGGAGCCCGTGATGACGCTGCAGACCGAAGCCGAAGCCGCTTTTGACCCCAATGCCGACCGGCTGCGGGAGGAATGCGGCGTCTTTGGCATCTTCGGACATGCCGACGCCGCCGCGCTGACGGCGCTGGGCCTGCACGCCCTGCAGCATCGCGGCCAGGAGGCCGCGGGCATCGTGACCTTCGACGGCAGGCGCTTCCACTCCGAGCGCAGGCTCGGCCTCGTCGGCGACGCCTTCTCGGAAGTCTCCGTCATCGAGAAGCTCAAGGGCAAGCAGGCGATCGGCCATGTGCGCTACTCGACCACCGGCGAGACCATCCTGCGCAACGTCCAGCCGCTCTTCGCCGAGCTCCATGGCGGCGGGTTCGCCGTCGCGCATAACGGCAACCTGACCAACGGCCTGACGCTGCGGCGCAATCTCGTCCGCGACGGCGCGATCTATCAGTCGACATCGGACACCGAGGTGCTGCTGCATCTCGTCGCGCGTAGCCGCAAATCGCATTTCATCGAGCGCTTCGTCGAAGCTATCCGCCAGATCGAGGGCGCCTACGCTTTCGTCGGCATCACCAACAAGAAGCTGATCGGCGTGCGCGATCCGCTCGGCATCCGCCCGCTGGTGCTGGGCGAGCTCGATGGCTGCCCGATCCTGACCTCCGAGACCTGCGCGCTCGACATCATCGGCGCTAAGTTCATCCGCGAGGTCGAAAACGGCGAAGTCGTCGTCATCTCCGAGAGCGGCATCGAGAGCCACAAGCCCTTCCCGCCGGTCGCCGAGCGGCCCTGCATCTTCGAATACATCTATTTCGCCCGCCCTGATTCGATCGTGAAGGGCCGCAGCATCTATGAGCGCCGCAAGCAGATGGGCGCCCAGCTCGCTTCCGAAGCCCCGGCCAATGCCGATGTGATCGTGCCCGTGCCTGATTCCGGCGTGCCCGCAGCGCTCGGCTTCTCGCAGGCAAGCGGTATCCCCTTCGAGCTCGGCATCATCCGCAACCACTATGTCGGCCGCACCTTCATCGAGCCGACGCAGAAGGTCCGCGAACTCGGCGTACGCCTGAAGCATTCGGCCAACCGCTCGGTGGTCGAAGGCAAAAGCATCGTGCTCGTCGACGATTCGATCGTGCGCGGCACGACTTCGTTCAAGATCGTCAAGATGATGCGCGAGGCCGGCGCGCGCGAGGTGCATTTCCGTATCTCCTCGCCGCCGATCACCCATCCCGATTATTACGGCATCGACACGCCCGACCGCGAAAAGCTGCTCGCTGCGACACATTCGCTTGAGGAGATGCGCCAGTTCGTCGGCGCCGATTCGCTGGCCTTCCTCTCGGTCGACGGGCTCTATCGCGCCATGGGCCATGCCGGACGCGATCCAATCCGCCCGCAATTCACCGACCATTGCTTCACCGGCGATTATCCGACCTCGCTGACTGATCTGGTCGGCGAGAGTGCCAAGCAGCAGATCTCGCTGCTGGCTGAAGCCGGCTGATCCCCGCTCAAGGAAGTCCATGTCCAAGCCTTTGGAAGGGCGCGTCGCGCTCGTTACCGGCGCATCGCGCGGCATCGGCCGGGCGGCGGCGCTCGCCTTCGCACGGGCCGGCGCGCATGTCGTCGCGCTTGCCCGCACCACCGGGGCTCTCGAAGAGCTGGACGACGAGATCCTGGCGTTTGGCGGCAGCACGACGCTCGTCCTGGTCGACCTCGCGGATGCCGCCGCGATCGAGAAGCTCGGCCCTGCTCTGCTCGAGCGCTGGGGCAAGCTCGACATCCTCCTGGCCAATGCCGGCATTCTGGGACCGTTGACGCCCCTGACCCATGCCTCGCCGAAGGAATGGGCCAATGTGTTCGACACCAATGTCACGGCGAATTGGCGCTTGCTGAAATCGGTCGAGCCGGCGCTGCAGGCGTCGGATGCGGCGCGCGTGATCCTGATGTCCTCGGGCGCCGCGCATAAATGCCTGGCCTATTGGGGGCCGTATTCGATCTCGAAGGCAGCCGTCGAAGCGATGGCGCGCACCTATGCCGCCGAGACCGTGACGACGCCGCTGAAGGTGATGCTGGTCAATCCAGGTCCGCTGCGGACAAAAATGCGCGCCGAGGCGATGCCGGGCGAGGATCCGCTGACGCTCAGGACGCCGGAGGAGCTGGCGCCGCACCTGGTCGAGATCGCTTCGCCCGCATGGAGCGAGACCGGCAAGATCTTCGATTTCCCGCAGGGAAAAGTGCTGACGCCGCAAATGCCGGCCTGAGGGCGCCTTGTCGACAAGCCGGACGGCTCGACCGTTGGCGAGTCGACCGTTGGAGCAATGATGCTCGCACGCTGCGTCCTGTTGCTGCCCGCCCTTGCCGCTCTCGGCCTGGCATCGGCCGTGATGATGACCGGGCAAGCCGTCGCGGATGGCGGTCCCGTTGCCCCGCCCGCCTCCCCAATCGAGGACTTGCGCCTTACCTGCCGCTCCGGCTCCGAGCCGTCGCTCGCACTGCCATCAGGCGACGCACAGGCGCTGATCGCGCAGGCGCAGGAGTTGATCGCACGCCATGACCGGGCTCTCGCAGCCTGCAACCGACTGATCGACGGCGGCAGCCTCTCGGGCGGCGAGCTCGCGACCGCCCTCCTCGATCGCGGGGACCTCCTCGCGCCGGGAACCGGCGATGCTTACGCCCGCGCACTTGCCGATTACGACCGGGCCATCACTCTTGCGCCGACCGCCGCCATCGCCTTCGCCAAACGCGGCAAGGCGCATCTGCTCTATATGAGGGACCTTCGGCGGGCCTTGCACGACCTCGATACGGCCGTCCGCCTCGACCCGTCGCAGGCGGATTTTCTTGTCACGCGTGCATCGATTCGAGCCTCGCTCGGAGAGCCGGACAAAGCGCTGGCCGACCTCGATCGAGCCATCGCCCTGGCGCCTGCATTGGAAAAGGCCTGGACCGTTCGCGGCTTGACCCATTTCAACAAGGGCGACACCGCCCGGGCCATCACCGATTTCGGTGAAGCCATCCGTCTCGCACCCGAAGCCGATGACAATTATCGCTTCCGCGCCGTAGCCAGGCGTGCGGCCGGCGATCAGGACGGGGCTCGAGCCGACGAGGCCAAGCTGGGCGAGCTGTCGTCGCGAAAGACCGCCCCCTCATCGCGGTAGGCGGCACGGTCTTCGGTCGACCAAAGGCCGACCCCAATGATGGGAAGCACGCGGGGAGAAACGGCGCTACTTCTTGCCTTTGTCGTAAGGGTTTTCGCCGCCGCGTGTATGCAGCCGGATCGGCGTGCCCGGCAGTTCGAAGGCCTCGCGCAGATTGTTGACCAGATAGCGGGTGTAGGACACCGGCAGATGATCGAGCTGGTTGCCGAACAGCGCGAAGGTTGGCGGGCGCGCCTTGGCCTGCGTCATGTAGCGGATCTTGATGCGCCGGCCTGCGACGGCTGGTGGCGGATGGGCCGAGAGCACGCCTTCCAGCCAGCGGTTGATTCGCGCCGTTGAGACGCGGCGATTCCAAACGTCGTAGCTCTCGAACACCGCCTGCATCAGGCGGTCGATGCCCTCGCCGGCAAGCCCGGAAAGCGGCACGATCGGCACGCCACGCACCTGCGCGAGCAGATGCTTGGCCTTCTCCTTCAACTCAGCCAGTAAGCCATTCTTGTCGGCAACGAGATCCCATTTGTTCAGGCCGATGACGACGGTGCGGCCCTCGCGTTCGGTGAAATCGACGAGCGTCAGATCCTGCTTCTCGAACGGGATCGTGGCATCCAGCAACACGACGACGACCTCGGCGAAGCGGATCGCGCGCAGTGCGTCCTGCACCGACATCTTCTCGAGCTTTTCCTCGATGCGGGCGCGTTTGCGCATCCCGGCCGTATCGAACAGTTTTACCGGGCGGCCGCGCCATTCATAGTCGACGGAGATGGTGTCGCGGGTGATGCCGGCCTCGGGGCCGGTCAGCAGCCGTTCCTCGCCGATCATGCGGTTGACCAAGGTCGACTTGCCGGCATTGGGGCGGCCGATGATGGTGACGCGCAGCGGCTTGTTCGGGTCGTTGTACTCTTCGTCTTCTTCACTGGCAGCGGCCGGGGCATCCACCCAGCGCTTGTCGCCATAGCTCTCGTCGAAGGCCTCTTCCTCTTCCGGCTCGACATCGACGAAGGGCGCGAGCGCCTCCAGCAAGTCGGACGTGCCCTCGCCATGCTCGGCCGAGAACGGCACGGGATCGCCCAGGCCTAGCGCATAGGATTCGAAGATACCGTCCAGCCCCTTCTTCCCCTCGGCCTTGTTGGCGAGCAGGATGACGGGCTTGCCGGATTTGCGCACCAGATCGGCGAAGGGCTGATCCATCGGCGTGAGACCGAGCCGCGCATCGATCATGAACAGGATGACATCAGCCTGCGCGATCGCGGTTTCTGTCTGCGCGCGCATCCGGCCCAAGAGCGAATCCTTGTCGGCCTCTTCCAGGCCGGCCGTATCGATCACGTTGAAGCGCAGATGTCCGAGCGAGGCCTCGCCCTCGCGCCGGTCGCGCGTCACGCCGGGCCGATCGTCGACGAGCGCGAGCTTCTTGCCGACGAGCCGGTTGAACAGCGTCGACTTGCCGACATTAGGGCGGCCGATGATGGCGACGATGGCGGTCATTGCGTTTCAACTATTCCTGTTTCGCCTGCGTGGTCCAACGACGTCGGCTCCTTCGCAGTCGATAAACGCACGGTCATCCCGGATCCCCCTAGGGTCGCTCGGGATGACCAGCGCTACAAATGAAATTCTCGCAAACCTCGTTCGTGAGAACTCAGTTCTTCGTCTCGACCGGGCCGCCGCGAACCAGAGCGAGGTAGAGATCGGTGCGCTGGCGCAGCACCTGCGGCACCTGCGGATCGGTGACGATCGCATCGAACCAGCGCCCGGCATCCTCGAAGAGATTGGCCTTGAGCGCAGCGATGCCCAGCATCTCCCGCGCCGAGTGGCGCCAGACGCCCTGAGGCGTCACCAGCGGCTCCAGCGCCGTCTTGACCTCGGCATAGGGCGCGAGATCGACGCGCAGCATGCCGGCGCGCAGGCGCGCCAGATCGCGATAGAGCTGATCGAGCCCGCCATCATTGGCGAGCGCATCGAAAGCCGCGACGCCGGCAGCGGCATCGCGCTTGGCGGTCTCGGCGGCAAGACGGAAGCGCGCGATCTGGCGATAGCCGGCGGGAGCGTTCTCGGCGAGCTCCTTCAGAATCGTTTCGGCCTCCGCGCCATTGCCGTCGCGCGAGGATTTCAGCGCGGCTTCGAGCCGCGCGCCGACAGCCTGGGAGGCCTGGCTCTCGCGATGCAGCCAATACTGCCAGCCCGCGACGGCGAGCACGGCCAGCACGGCCAGCGCGACGAAGACATTGCCGTATTTGCTCCAGATCGCCGCCGCCTTGTCGCGGCGCACCTCTTCATCGATTTCGCGAAAAATATCGGCCATGGCCCGTCAGAATTCCCTTGTTGCCGTGCCGGTTAGCATTTCCGCGCGGCGATTGCGAGCCGGAACACGACACCGACCTGCATAGGCTTTGGACTCTCCAGCCCTCATCCTGAGGAGTCGGGCCTGGAATGAAGCCAATGATTTCAATGGCTCTGTCTTGATCACCTACGCGCCGTCATCCTGGGCGCCCGCAGGGCGTCCCGGGATCCATCGTAGAGCGCAGTTCCCTACGATGGATCCCGGGCCGAAGCTTCGCTTCGCCCAGGATGACGGCGTGGGTGATGGTAGGCGATCAGAAATCCTTGATATCGCTCGATTCATTGCGGGCCAGCCTCCTCAGGACGAGGGCTATGCGCCGCGATGCAGCAGGCTGGCGTCGCCATAGGAGTAGAAGCGATAATTCTCCGCGATCGCATGGGCATAGGCACGTTTCATGATGTCGAGACCGCAGAAGGCCGAGACCAGCATGAACAGCGTCGAGCGCGGCAGGTGGAAATTGGTCAGCAGCAGGTCGACGGCGCGGAAACGATAGCCCGGCGTGATGAAGATCGCAGTATCGCCGGAGAAAGGCGCGATGACGCCATCCTCGCCAGTGGCGCTTTCGAGCAGGCGCAGCGAGGTCGTGCCGACAGCAATGACGCGTCCGCCCTTGGCCTTGGCCGCATTCAGCGCAGCGGCGGTCTCGGCCGAGACGCTGCCCCATTCGGCATGCATGCGGTGCTCGCTTGTGTCTTCCACCTTCACAGGCAGGAAGGTCCCCGCTCCGACATGCAGCGTAACGAGATGGCGCGAGACCCCGCGTGCATCGAGCGCGGCGACCAGCTCCGGCGTGAAATGCAGGCCAGCCGTCGGCGCGGCGACCGCGCCGTCCTCGCGGGCATGCATCGTCTGGTAGTCGCTCGCATCCTGTTGGTCGGTCGGGCGCTTGCCGGCGATATAAGGCGGCAGCGGCAACTCACCGAGCCGCGCGATAGCCTCATCGAGCATTGGCCCTGACAGAGCGAAGCGCAACTCAACCTCGCCGCCCTCGCCCTTGGACATAACCTCGGCTTCGAGCCGGCCGAGTTCGCAGACATTGCCTGCTCCGGCCTCGCCGAAGACGATCATCTCGCCGATCGTGAGCTTCTTGGCCGGCCGGGCGAAGGCGAGCCAGCGATCAGCCGCCTCGCGCTTGTGCAGCATGATCTCGATGCCGGCAGACGTCTCGCCCCGGAAGCGGCGGCCGCGCAGCCGCGAGGGGATGACGCGGGTGTCGTTCAGGACAAGCGCATCGCCCGGCTGAAGCAGGCCGACGAGGTCGCGGATACCGCGATCCTCGAAAGGCTCGGGCGCATCAGGCCTGACGACAAGCAGACGCGCCGCATCGCGCGGGCTGGCGGGCCTCAGCGCGATGCGGTCTTCGGGGAGGTCGAAATCGAAGAGCCCGACATCCACGGTTTGGATCAGGCCACGTCGGCCAGAACCTTCATCGAGACGATGGAGTCGGGATCGCGCACCGGCTCGCCGCGCTTGATCTTGTCGACATTCTCCATGCCTTCAACGACTTCGCCCCAGGCGGTGTACTGCTTGTCGAGGAAGCGGGCGTCGTCGAAGACGATGAAGAACTGGCTGTTGGCCGAGTTCGGGTTCTGCGAGCGGGCCATCGAGCAGATGCCGCGCACATGCGGCTGCGCATTGAACTCGGCCTTCAGGTCAGGCAGGTCCGAGCCGCCGGTGCCGGTGCCATGCGGGCAGCCGACCTGGGCCATGAAGCCGTCGATGACGCGGTGGAAGACGATACCGTCATAAAAGCCCTGGCGCGACAGCGTCTTCAGGCGCTCGACATGGCCGGGAGCCAGGTCGGGGCGCAACTTGATGACGACTTTGCCCTTGGTGGTTTCCATGACGAGGGTGTTCTCGGGATCGAGCGACATCAGGTTTGCCTTTCTGTGGACGGCGCGCGGCCGTGGAAGCGAATGGAAAAAGGTCGCCCCGCGATACTCGCTCCGAGCTGCGGCGACAACCTCATCGGTGTGCAATCGCGAACAGCGGCGACGACCGAGTCCGTGAAACGCTGGCGCAAGGCCGGGTCGGTCCGCCTGGTTTCCCAGGTCACGCGCGGCTGGCCGAAGAGCGAGCCGTCGCGGCGCAGGCTGAACCTGACCGTCGCCATGACGCCTGTATCGAGACCGTCGATGACGGGCGGATGCCAGCAGCGCCGCAAAGCGGGCGCGATATCGGTGAGACGGGCAAGCGCCTCGCCTTCGAACGGTTTCGTCGAAGGCGCAAGCCCTCCCGCCACGCCGATCTCGCCGCTGCGCGACTCTCGGGGCGGCCTGATCCTGCGATAGCCGCTGCCCGGTATGTCATCCCCGCTGAACGGGCCGCCGACGCCTGGCATGTAGCGCTGCCCCGATTGCGGCGGCAGAATGGGGTTCTGCGAGCCGGAAGGCGGTGGCAGGACGGGATTTTGCGATCCGGAGGGCGGCGGCAGGCCGAGATCGCGGGTGTCCTGCGCGCCGGCTGAGCCGGCGGCCAGCAGCAAAGCGAGAGAGGTGAGAGCCATGCGCAGCATTGTCACGGCCCTCCCCTGGTTGGCCTTTACTTATGTAGACCGTTACTTGGCGTCGGCCTGCAAGCGCATGCGGACGATCTTGTCAGGGTTCGTGACCTGGCCATTGGCCGATTGGCTGCCCTTCTTGATCTTGCGCACGGCATCCATGCCGGAGACGACCTCGCCGAACAGTGTGTACTGGCCGGTCAGCGAACCGCAGCCCTCAAAGCAGATGAAGAACTGGGAATTGGCGGAATCGGGCGATTGCGAACGGGCCATGCCGACCGAGCCGACCTTGTAAGGCGTCGGGGTGAATTCGGCCGGCAGGTTCGGCAGATCGGACTTGCCGGTACCGGTGCCGGTCGGGTCGCCGGTCTGGGCCATGAAGCCGTCGATAACGCGGTGGAAGA
Organism: Allobosea sp. OK403; assembly: GCF_900113835.1. Taxonomy (GTDB): domain Bacteria; phylum Pseudomonadota; class Alphaproteobacteria; order Rhizobiales; family Beijerinckiaceae; genus Allobosea. Next base: position 1,049,843 of record NZ_FOQV01000001.1, read on the forward strand.
CGATGCCGTCATAGAAGCCGCGCTTGGTCAGCGCCTTGATCTGCGCGACATGCTTGGGCGCGAGGTCGGGCCGCAGCCGGATTGTCACCGGCCCGTCCTTGGTCTCCAGAACCAGTGTATTGGCCGGGTCCGGTGCCTGGGCCTGGGCCATGCCGAGCGAGGCGATGAGGGCGAGAGCGGCGAGAGAGCTGCGCAGCATAGACGATCTCCATGGCAACCGGCGGGCCCGGCTGGTCTGGCACTCGCCTAGCGGCATCCTTTGGCCGGAACAAGGCGGGAAAAGGCCCCGGATAGAACTTTGCTGCACTGCACAAGTGCAACACAGAATAAACTTGCAAAAAGATCAGGCTGCGCATGCCTAAAGTGGTGACAGCCCCGTCATAATCCGCTAATCATTCCTGGCTGGACACGCTTTGCGATTATCGAAGCGCCGCGGACCAGGTCTCGGGAGGAACAAACGCCCGCCTAGTATATGAGTCGCGCGCGATCAGATGCGTGCCGTTACTGCGGTAAAAACAGACTTCCAAGGCAAGGCATCGGCCTTGCCTTTTTCTTTTTGAAGTCCAGCGCGCGAAGATTAGAGGTCGAACTTCGCCCAGATATACCAGACGAGCGCGAAGACCACCCCGGCGATGACCGAGGTGATCAAGGCCTTCTTGAGCAGGCCGGGAAGGACCGGCGCGCCGGGTTCCGTGCCGTCCGTGACCTCGCCGGCCTCAGCCTGGCTGCGCACGCCGAAGGGCAGCACGGCAAACAGCACCGTCCACCAGATCACGAAATAAACGGCGAGCCCGCCGGCGATGGTCATGAGCGGTCATCCCTCGTCGCATAGCCGGCAAGCGCGATGCAGGAAAAAGCGACGCGCGCCTGCGTCGGCACGCCGAAACGGGCCGTATGGCGCGCCGGCAACCCGCCCGGAAAATGCTTCACATATTCGGCGTTGCAGGCGGCATAGTCGTCGGGATTGGTGATCAGCATCGAAACCTGCACGACGCGATCGAGGTTGCTGCCTGCCTGCGCCAGGATATCGGCGATCTTCGCCAATGCGTTGCGGACCTCCTCGGCCGGCGTGTCGCCGCGAAAGACGCCACGCTCGGGATCATGCGGCGCCGAATGGCCGGAGACGAAAATCAGGCCCCCGGCCCGCGTTGCGGCGCTGAAGGGGCGCGGCGATCCCGCTTCCGGCTCGCCGAAGAAGGTGATCTCGTCCATCGCGCTCAGGCCTGCTCGAGCTCGACGAGCGTGCCGCAGAAATCCTTGGGGTGCAGGAACAGCACCGGCTTGCCATGGGCGCCGATGCGCGGCTCTCCGGAGCCCAGGACGCGCGCGCCAGTTGCCTTCAAGCGATCGCGGGCGGCCAGGATGTCGTCGACCTCGTAGCAGATGTGGTGGATGCCGCCATCGGGATTGCGCTCGAGGAATCTCGCGACGGGCGAGTCAGGGCCCGTCGGCTCCAGCAATTCGATCTTGGTGTTCGGCAGTTCCACGAAGACCACCGTCACGCCATGCTCTGGCTGCGGCAGCGGCTGCGAAACCCGCGCGCCCAGCGTATCGCGATAGAGCGCCGTCGAGGCCGTGAGATCCTTCACGGCAATGGCGACGTGGTTGAGGCGTCCGATCATGTGGCGCTCCGTGGAGTAGGCAGTAGGCAGTAGGCAGTAGGCAGTAGGCAGTAGGCAGTAGGCAGTAGAAGGAATGCGTGTTGGCCGAGCCGTCAAGGCAAACCCGACTGCCGACTGCCGACTGCCCTAAACTTCGATCACCAGCGCATGCACCAGCGGCTTCTTGCCCCATTCCTCGTTGACGGCGCTGCGCAGGCCGCGCTCCAGCGCGTTGCGGAGTGCCTCGGGATCACGCCGGCGCGCCTTGGGGATGCCGTCGATCAGTTCGGACACCGCCTCGGCGACATATTCGTCGAAATCGGTGCCGTCGCGCGTCCTCGGTGGCAGGCCCAGCACCGCGATCTCAGGATCGCCGGCAAGCCCGCCCTTCTCGTCGATCGCGACCGCGACCGAGATCATGCCGGCGAAGGAGAGCTTCCGGCGCTCGGAGATGGTCTTCTCCAGCGCGTTCACCAAAAGCGTACCGTCCTGATAAAGGCGACCATGCGTGACCTCGTCGACCTTGCTGGCGCCGTCGGCGGTGATCGCGACGACATCGCCATTGCCGGCGCGCACCACGGTTTTGACGCCGAGCCCCCGTGCGAAGATGGCGTGCTCCGACAGATGCAGATCCTCGCCATGGGCGGGAATGACGATCTTCGGCTTCAGCCAGCCATAAAGCCTGGCCATCTCCTCGCGGCGCGGATGCCCGGAGACGTGGACGAGATGGGTGCGGTCGGTGATGATCTCGATATTGTCGCGCGCGAGCGCGTTCAGGATGTTGCCGACGGCCTTCTCATTGCCGGGAATGGTGCGCGACGAGAAGATCACCCGGTCGCCCGGCGAGAGCGCGATCTCGGGGTGATCGTCCGACGCGATGCGCGAGAGCGCCGCGCGCGGCTCGCCCTGGCTGCCGGTGAGCAGCGCCACAACCTTGTCGCGCGGCAGATAGCCATAGGTGTCGGCCGAGCGGAAGGCCGGGATGCCGTCGAGATAGCCGCATTCGCGTGCGACATCGATGACGCGGTCCATGGCGCGCCCGACGACGACGACCTCGCGCTGATCGGCCATCGCAGCCTCGGCGACGGCGCGCAGGCGCGCGACGTTCGAGGCGAAGGTGGTAACGGCGACGCGGCCCGGGGCGGAATGCACCAGTTCTTTCAGCTTGGCCGCGACATCCGCCTCGCTCGGGCTGGTGCCGTCGCGCATGACATTGGTCGAATCGCAGATCAGCGCAAGCACGCCTTCGTCGCCGAGTTCGCGCAGCCGCTTCTCGTCGGTCGGCAAGCCGACCTGCGGCGTCGGGTCGATCTTCCAGTCGCCGGTATGGACGACGAGGCCGACCGGGGTGCGGATCGCCAGCGCGTTGGATTCGGGGATCGAATGCGCCACTGGCACAAATTCGATGTCGAAGGGGCCGAGCGTCACGCGGCCGCCCTGCGCCACCACATGCATCGGCACCTTGGGCGCGCCTGGTTCGGAGAGCCGGCGCGTCGCCAGGAGGCCGGCGGCGAAGCGCGTGCAATAGACCGGCGCGCGCAAGCTGGGCCACAAGGCGGCGAGTGCGCCGATATGGTCCTCATGCGCGTGGGTGATGATGATGCCGAGCAGATTGGCACGCTCTTCGATGATGTAGCGCAGGTCGGGCAGGATGATGTCGACGCCGGGCACCTCGGGGCCGGCGAAGGACAGGCCGCAATCGACCAGGATCCATTTCCGCCGCCCTTCCGGGCCGAACCCGTAGAGCGCGGCGTTCATGCCGATCTCGCCGAGGCCGCCGAGGGGAACGAAGACGAGTTGATCGCTGGAACGGGTCACTGAATATCCTGACTGGAATATGGATCGGCGTATGAACGCGGGAGATGTGCGGGAGCCCTACCATGCCGGGCGGCAGGTCTCCATAGCGGTGAGGCAAAGCAATGCCTTGGAATACTCAGTTGAGCCCTCGTCCTGAGGAGCCCTCCGCGGGAGTGCGCCTCGAAGGATGTTCCAGATGGTTCCCAAGCCTCCTGGGGCATCCTTCGAGATGCCGCTTCGCGGCTCCTCAGGATGAGGGCTGAGGGGAACTGGGCTCGCCGAAAAACAGATCGCCGGCATCGATGGCGCGGCGGCCAGTGGCGGTCTCCATTTCGAGTCGCCCGGATGGATCGAGCCCGATGAAGCGCCCTTCGAGCGGGCCTTCCGGCAGCCGGATCGTGATCGTTTCGCCGAGAAAGGCGGCGCGCTCCAGCCAGGCGGCGCGCGTCGGGCCGAAGCCGCCGGGCTGTTGCCAGGCGCTGAAGCGCGCGAGCCAGGCCCCGCTGAGCGCCGTCAGCATCGCCTCGATGCTCGCAGCCGGTTGATGCTGCTTCAGGAAACTCGCCGGATAGGGCGTGCCCTGCGCGCAGGAGGCGATGTTGACGCCAAATCCGATGATCACATTGAGCCGCCCTGCCCGGCTCTCGCCTTCAAGCAGGAGGCCGGCCGTCTTGGCGCGTTCGATCAGCAGGTCGTTGGGCCATTTCAGCGCAAGGCCGGGAGCCGTAAGCCCCGTGACGGCAGTTGCGGCGTCATGCAGCGCCAATCCGGCGACGAAGCCGAGCTGCGGCGCGAGCGCCGGCTCGCAAGGCGCGGTCAACAGCAGGCTGACATAGAGATTGCCGGGCGGCGAGCCCCATTGCCGGCCATGGCGGCCGCGACCGGCGTTCTGGCTGCGCGCGACGATCCAGAGCTTGCCGGCATCGCCCTGGTCGAGCACACGCCGCGCCTCCTCCATGGTGGAGCCGACCTCGTCGCGGACGATCAGACGGTAACCGGCAGCGCGGGCTGCTTCAGAGAGCATGGATCGCTTCCGTCATTCTCGGGCGCGGCCCTCGGGTCCGCCCTTTGGCCGGCCCAAGGACAAGCTCCACGCAGACCCGATATCTCCGTCGAGAGATGCTCGGGTCGAGTCCGAGCATGACGGGTGCTGCATTCAGAACAGCGACTTCGCCGCCGCGGCCGCCGAATTAAGCAGCGGCGCGGGAGCCAGCGACAGCACCAGCACGAAAGCCGCCGAGATCAGCAGCACGGCGCGCACGCCGAAATCGCCCTTCTCGAAGGCGGGCTTGGCGTCGTCGAAATAGATGATCTTGACCAGGCGCAGATAATAATACGCGCCAACCACGCTGGTCACCACGCCGACCACGGCCAGCACATAGAGCTTGGCCTCGATCGCAGCGAGGAAGACGTAGAACTTCGCCCAGAAGCCGGCCAGCGGCGGAATGCCGGCGAGCGAAAACATCATCATCGACAGCGCAAACGCCATCCAGGGATTGGTGCGCGAGAGGCCGGCAAGCTCGCTGATGTTCTCGACCGGCTTGCCGTCGCGGCGCATCAGCAGGACGCAGGCGAAGGCGCCCAGCGTCGTGGCCAGATAGATCGCCATATAGACCATGACGCCCTGCACGCCATTGGCGGTGCCGGCGGCGAGGCCGACCAGCGCATAGCCCATATTGGCGATCGAGGAATAGGCGAGCAGGCGCTTGATGTTGCTCTGGCCGATCGCCGCGAAGGCGCCCAGCGCCATCGAGGCGATCGCGATGAAGATGATGATCTGCTGCCAGTCATGCAGCGCGCCCGGGAAGGCGCCGACGAAGACGCGCACCACCATCGCCATCGCCGCCATCTTGGGGGCCGAGGCGAAGAAGGCCGCGACCGGGGTCGGCGCGCCCTCATAGACATCGGGCGTCCACATATGGAACGGCACCGCCGAGATCTTGAAGGCGACGCCCGCCGCGATGAAGACGATGCCGAAGATCAGCCCGATGCCGGCATGACCGCCATGGGTGGCAGCCGCAATGCCCGGGAAGCTCACCGTGCCGGTGAAGCCGTAGACCAGCGACGAGCCGTAAAGCAGCATGCCCGAGGAGAGCGCGCCGAGGACGAAGTATTTCAGGCCGGCCTCGGTCGACTTCGCATTGTCGCGGTCGAAGGCAGCAACGACATAAAGCGCCAGCGACTGCAATTCCAGGCCGACATAGAGGCTGATCAGGTCGTTGGCCGAGATCATCATCATCATGCCGATCGTCGCCAGCACGACCAGGATCGGGAATTCGAAGCGCATCGAGCCGCTGCGGCGCAAGGCATCGGAAGAGAGCAGGATCGTGGCCGCTGCACCCAGCAGCGTCAGCACCTTCATGAAGCGGGCGAACCCGTCGGCGACGAAGCTGCCATTGAAGGTGATCAGCTTGCCCTCGCCCGAGAGCACCAGGACGAGCGCCAGCACGAAGAGCGCGATCGCCGCGCCTTCGAGCAGGCGCGTCGAACGCTCGCCCTTGATCGCGCCGACCAGCACCATGGCGATGGCGCCGAGCGCGAGGATGATTTCCGGCAGGGCAGGCCCGAGGGCGGGAACGACGGTCATCGGGCCAACCTTACTGAACGACCAGCATCGCCGTTTTCGCGGCGGTGAGTGCGGCTTGATAATTCTTGATGAGGGCTTCGGTCGGCGCGGCAAAGGCGTCGAGGATCGTGCCGGGACGGATGCCGTACCAGACCGTCAGCAGCACGAGCGGCACGAGGATCGCGATCTCGCGGATATTGAGATCCAAGATGCCCTTGAGCTCCGGCTTGACCAGTTCGCCGAACATGACGCGGCGATAGAGCCAGAGTGCGTAGGCAGCCGACAGGATGACACCCGAGGTCGCGATGAAGGCAACCCAGGGATTGGCCTTGAAGGCGCCCAGCAGCGTCAGGAACTCGCCGACGAAGCCAGCCGTGCCGGGAAGGCCGACATTGGCCATGGTGAACACCATGAAGATGACGGCGTAGATCGGCATGCGGTTGACCAGCCCGCCATAGGCCGCGATCTCGCGGGTATGCATGCGGTCATAGACCACGCCGACGCACAGGAAGAGCGCGCCCGAGACCAGGCCATGGCTGACCATCTGGAACATCGCGCCCTGGATGCCCTGCGCCGTCAGGGTGAACAGGCCCATGGTGACGAAGCCCATATGCGCCACCGAGGAGTAGGCGATCAGCTTCTTGATGTCCTCCTGCATCAGCGCCACCAGCGAGGTGTAGACGATGGCGATGACCGAGAGCGCGAAGACGAAGGGCGCGAAATATTGCGACGCCTCCGGGAACATCGGGATCGAGAAACGAATGAAGCCGTAGCCGCCCATCTTCAGCAGGATCGCCGCCAGGATGACGGATCCCGCAGTCGGCGCCTCGACATGGGCGTCGGGCAGCCAGGTATGGACCGGCCACATCGGCATCTTCACCGCGAAGGAGGCGAAGAAGGCGAGCCACAGCCATTTCTGCATGCCGGACGGGAAGTGATGCGCCAGCAGGGTCGGAATGTCGGTGGTCCCGGCATTCCAGTACATCGCCATCAGCGCCAGCAGCAGCAGCACCGAGCCGAGCAGCGTGTAGAGGAAGAATTTGTAGGAGGCGTAGACCCGGCGCTTGCCGCCCCAGATGCCGATGATCAGGAACATCGGGATCAGGCCGGCCTCGAAGAACAGGTAGAACAGCACGAGGTCGAGCGCCACGAAGACGCCGATCATCAGCGTCTCCAGGATCAGGAACGCGACCATGTATTCGCGCACCCGCTTCGTCACCGAGGTCCAGGACGCCAGGATGCAGAACGGCATCAGGAAGGCGGTCAACACCACGAAGGGGAAGGAGAAGCCGTCGACGCCGAGCTTGAACTTGATCGCGTCGGAGACCCAGCCATGGGTCTCGACCATTTGGAAGCCGGGATTGCCCGGCTCGAAACGGCCCCAGGCGACGCAAGCCAGGAAGAAGGTCAAAACCGTCGTGGCGAACGCGACATAGCGCGCGTTGGAAGCGACAGAATCCTCGTCACCGCGCTGGGCCAGGATGAAGGCAGCGCCGACCAGCGGCAGGACGAGAAGACCGGTGAGAATGCCGAAGCCGAAATCCATCATCTCACCCGCGCGCCACGAGATACCAGGTCACAAAGCCCGCGACGCCGATCAGCATGGCGAAGGCATAGTGATAGACATAGCCGGTCTGGAGGCGAACCACCCGGTTGGTGACATCGACGACGCGGGCGGAAATTCCGTCCGGCCCCATGCCGTCAATGACGAAACCGTCGCCCTTCTTCCAGAGGAACTTGCCGAGCCACATCGCCGGCTTCACGAACAGGAAGTCGTAGAGCTCGTCGAAATACCACTTGTTCAGCAGGAATTTGTAGAGCGCCGGATTGGCGGCCGCGAGCTTGCCGGGCACGTCGGGCCGCAGCACGTAGCAGTAGAAGGCGAACAGGAAGCCCAGCACCATCGCGATGAAAGGCGAGGCCACGACCCAGCCCGGCACTTCGTGCATCGCGTGCAGGATGTGGTTGTCCTTGCCCATGAACAAGGCCGACTTCCAGAAATGCTCGAAGTCGTGGCCGATGAAGGCGTCCTTGAAGACGAAGCCGGCCGCGAGCGCGCCGAGCGAAAGCACAGCGAGCGGGATCAGCATCACCCACGGGCTCTCATGCGGCGTGTGGTCATGGCCATGGCCGTGATGATCGTCATGACCGTGCGCATCGTGGCCGTGAGCGGCATGGGCGTCCGCGCCCCAGCGCGGCTTGCCCTCGAAGGTCATGAAATAGAGCCGCCAGGAATAGAACGAGGTCATGCAGGCCGCGACCACCAGCAGCACATAGGCATAGGAGCTCGCGAAACCGCCATGTTCCACCGAGGCATAAGCGCTCTCGATGATGGCGTCCTTGGAGAAATAGCCGGCGAAGCCCGGGAAGCCGGTCAGCGCGAGCGTGCCGATGGTCATGGCCACAGCCGTCAGCGGGATGTGCTTACGCAGGCCCCCCATGTTCCGCATGTCCTGCTCGTGATGCATCGCATGGATGACCGAGCCCGCGCCGAGGAACAGCAGCGCCTTGAAGAAGGCGTGGGTGAACAGATGGAAGATGCCGGCGCCGTAATTGCCCACGCCGAGCGCCACGAACATGTAGCCGAGCTGCGAACAGGTCGAATAGGCGATGACGCGCTTGATGTCGTTCTGAACCAGGCCGACCGTGGCGGCGAAGAAGGCGGTCGTCGCACCGATGACGACGACGACGGTCAGCGCGACCGGCGCGTATTCGAAGATCGGCGAGAGCCGCGCCACCATGAAGACGCCGGCGGTGACCATGGTCGCGGCATGGATCAGCGCCGAGACCGGGGTCGGGCCCTCCATCGCGTCCGGCAGCCAGGTGTGCAGCAGGAACTGCGCCGACTTGCCCATGGCGCCCATGAACAGCAGCAGGCTCGCCAGCGTCAGCGCATGCCAGTCGCGACCGAGGAAGTGGAAGCTCTGATTGGTCAGGTCGCCGACGCGCGGGAAGATCGCATCGAACCCGACCGAGCCAAACAGCACGAAGACCAGGAAGATGCCGAGCGCGAAGCCGAAATCGCCGACGCGGTTGACGATGAAGGCCTTCATCGCTGCGGCATTGGCCGAGGGCTTTTGATACCAGAAGCCGATCAGCAGATAGGAGGCCAGGCCCACGCCTTCCCAGCCGAAGAACATCTGGACGAGGTTGTCCGCGGTGATCAGCATCAGCATGGCGAAGGTGAAGAGCGAAAGGTACGCGAAGAAGCGCGGCCGATGCGCATCCTCATGCATGTAGCCGATCGAGTAGAGGTGCACGAGGCAGGAGACGGTGTTGACGACGACCAGCATCACCGCGGTCAGCGTGTCCACGCGGAAGGCCCAGTCGACGCGCAGATCGCCCGAGGCCATCCAGGTCGCGATCTGGACGCGGGTCGTGCCATGGCCGAAGCCGACCTGGAAGAAGGCGATCCAGGACAGGACGGCCGAGACGACCAGCAAAGAGGTGGTGACGATCTCCGAGCCGCGCGCGCCAATCAGCCGGCCGAAGAGGCCAGCGATCAGGAAGCCGATCAGAGGGAGGAAGACGATCGCGTGATACATGGGCTGGATCCGGGCGCGTGCTGCGCTCAGCCTTTCATCATGTTGATGTCTTCCACCGCGATCGTGCCGCGGTTGCGGAAGTAGACGACGAGGATGGCGAGCCCGATGGCAGCTTCTGCCGCCGCGACCGTCAGCACCAGAAGCGCGAAGACCTGGCCGACGATGTCATTCAGGAAGCTCGAGAAGGCGACGAAGTTGATGTTGACCGCGAGCAGGATGAGCTCGATCGACATCAGGATGACGATGACGTTCTTGCGGTTGATGAAGATGCCGAGCACGCCGAGCGTGAACAGGATCGCGCTGACGGCGAGATAATGGCCCAGTCCGATCATCAGACCGTCTCCTCGATGCCGGCGCGGGAAGGAACCTGCTTCACTTCCATGGCAGTCGCCTTGGTTCGGGCGTTCTGCTGGGTGATGTCCTGGCGCTTGATACCGACACGCTCGCGCAAGGTCAGCACGATGGCGCCGATCATGGCGACGAGCAGGACGAGCCCGGCCGCCTGGAAGTAGTAGATGTACTGCGTGTAGAGCACTTGGCCGAGTGCCGCGGTGTTGGTCAGATTGGCCGGGATCGGCGCCACCGGCGTGCTGACGATCTTTGGATCGATGACCCAGGCTCCGACCACCAGCAGCAATTCGACCGCGAAGATCAGGCCGATCAGCGCCCCGATCGGCAGGTAGTTCAGGAAGCCCTGGCGGAACTCGGCGAAATCGACGTCGAGCATCATCACCACGAAGAGGAACAGCACCGCGACCGCGCCGACATAGACCACGATCAGCAGCATCGCCAGGAACTCGGCGCCGAGCAGCATGAACAGTCCCGCCGCATTGACGAAGGCGAGGATCAGGAACAGCACCGAATGAACGGGATTGCGCGAGGTCACCACCATGAACGCCGAAGCGACGGTGACGCCTGCGAAGAGATAGAAGAAAGCCGCTGAGGCGTTCATCCTGGCCAGCCTTTCCGCCCTTGCGGGCGGTCCTCGTTGCAAAGCGACCGACTCTCGGGCCGGGCGCAGTTTGGAGCGTCTATAGTCAGGGCAGTCGGCAGTAGGCAATCGGCAGTCATTGGATCGCGCTTGCTACTGCCCACTGCCGATTGCCTACTGCCCAATTCCTACCGATACGGAGCGTCCATCGCGATGTTGCGCGCGATCTCGCGCTCCCAGCGCGCGCCGTTCGCAAGCAGCCTGTCCTTGTCATAGAACAGCTCCTCGCGGGTCTCGGTCGCGAACTCGAAATTCGGCCCCTCGACGATGGCGTCGACCGGGCATGCCTCCTGGCAGAAGCCGCAATAGATGCACTTCGTCATGTCGATGTCGTAGCGCGTCGTGCGGCGCGTGCCGTCATTGCGGCGCGGGCCGGCCTCGATGGTGATGGCCTGGGCCGGGCAGATCGCCTCGCAGAGCTTGCAGGCGATGCAGCGTTCCTCGCCATTGGGGTAGCGGCGCAAAGCGTGCTCGCCCCGGAAGCGCGGCGAGAGCATGCCCTTTTCGAAGGGGTAGTTCAGCGTCGCCTTCGGCTTGAAGAAATAGCGCATCGACAGGGCGAACGCCCCAACGAACTCCTTGAGGAGCAGACCCTTGGCGGCTTGAGCGAGTGTCATCGCGCAAAATCCTTATGCGTCGTCAGGGTGGTCGTCATCAATGCACCGGCCCCCAACCCGTGACCTGCAGCACGAAGGCCACGACCACGACCGAGACCAGCGAGAGCGGCAGGAAGACCTTCCAACCCAGGCGCATCAACTGGTCATAGCGGTAGCGCGGCACGAAGGCCTTCACCATCGCGAACATGAAGAAGACGAGGCAGACCTTGAGCGCGAACCAGAACACGCCTGGCAGCCATGTGAAGGGCGCGATCGGGAACGGCGGCAGCCAGCCCCCGAGGAACAGGATCGTCGTCAGCGAGCACATGGTCATGATCGCCACGTATTCGCCGAGCATGAACAGCAGATAGGGCGTCGAGGAATACTCGACCATGAAGCCGGCGACGAGTTCCGATTCCGCTTCCGGCAAATCGAAAGGCGGCCGGTTCGTCTCGGCCAGGGCCGAGATGAAGAAAACGATGAACATCGGGAACAGCGGCAGCCAGTACCAGCGCAGCATGCCCCAGCTGGTGTTCTGCGCCTCAACGATCGCGGTCAGGTTCAGCGAGCCGACGCAGAGCAGCACCGTGATGATGACGAAGCCGATCGAGACCTCATAGGAGACCATCTGCGCCGCCGAGCGCAGCGCGCCCATGAAGGGGTATTTCGAATTCGAGGCCCAGCCGGCCATGATCACGCCATAGACCCCCAGCGACGAGATCGCCAGGATGTAGAGCACGCCGACATTGATGTCCGCGATCGCCCAGCCTTCCGCCACCGGAATGACCGCCCAGGCGCCCAGCGACAGGAAGCAGGAGATCAGCGGCGCCAGCAGGAACACGCCCTTATTGGCGCCGGACGGGATGATCGGCTCCTTGAAGGCGAATTTCAGCAGATCGGCGAAACTCTGGAACAGGCCGAAGGGCCCGACCACGTTGGGGCCGCGGCGCAACTGCACCGCCGCCCAGATCTTGCGATCGGCGAGCAGGATATAAGCGATGAAGACGAGCAGGCAGACCAGCAGCAGCAGGCTCTTGCCGAGCATGATCGCGAGGTCAAGGACGAGATCCCAGTTCATGGCCGCTTACTCCGCCGCCTGCCGCAGCCGGCCCGAGGCCAGCGCCGAGCATTCGGCCATCACGGCGGATGCGCGCGCGATCGGGTTGGTCTGGTAGAAATCACTGACAGGCGAGACGAAGCCGGCCTTCTCGGCCTTGCCGCCGAGACCTGCGAGCTGGCCAAGCCCGCTCGCATCGGAAGCAGGCAAGCTGTCGAGAGCCGCAAAGTGCGGATAGGCCTCGTAGAGCGCCTTGCGCAGCCCCGCCAGCGAGTCGAATAGCAGGGTCTTGCCGAGCGCAGCGGAGAGCGCGCGCAGGATCGCCCAATCCTCGCGGGCGTCGCCCGGCGGGAAGGTGGCGCGATCGGTCATCTGCACCCGGCCCTCGGTATTGGCGTAGGTGCCCGACTTCTCGGTATAGGCGGCGCCCGGCAGGATGACGTCGGCGCGATGAGCGCCCTTGTCGCCATGCGTGCCCTGATAAATCACGAAAGCGCCCGCCGGCACGTCGATCTCGTCGGCGCCGAGCAGGAACAGCACATCGAGCGCACCCGGCGCGATCATGCCGGCGACATCCAAGCCCCCCTCGCCCGGCACGAAGCCGAGATCGAGCGAGCCGACGCGGGCGGCTGCCGTGTGCAGCACGCCAAAGCCGTTCCAGCCTTCGCCCGCTCCACCCAGCACCTGCGCAGCCTTGGCGGCCATGGAGAGGATCGCGGCGCCGTCGGCACGAGTGAGAGCGCCTTGCCCGATCAGCACCATGGGCTTGGCCTTGGCCGCGGTTGCCGTCTTGATCAGCTCGGCCAGCGTATCGCTGCCGGCGCCGAGATAGTCGTAATCATAGGTCAGATCGACCTTCTCGCCGATCAGGCTGACCTTGAAGTCGCCGCGCAGCCAGCGCTTGCGGATACGCGCATTCAGGATCGGCGCTTCCTTGCGCGGGTTGGCGCCGATGATCAGCAGCGAATCCGCCTCGTCGATGCCGGCGATGCCGGCGTTCAGGATGTAGGAGGCCCGGCCGAACTTCGGATCGAGCTTCGTGCCGTCCTGGCGGCCGTCGAGATTGGCGCTGCCGAGCGAAGCCATCAGGCTTTTCAGCGCGAACATCTCCTCGACCGCAGCAAGGTCACCGGCGATCGCGCCGATCTTCTTAGGGCTCGCCGCCTTCACCTTCGCCGCGATCAGCGCGAAGGCCTCGTTCCAGCTCGCGGGCTTCAGCGCGCCGTTCTGGCGGATATAGGGCCGGTCGAGCCGCTGCGTGCGCAGGCCATCGACGATGTGGCGGGTCTTGTCGGAGATCCACTCCTCGTTCACCGCCTCGTTGATGCGCGGCAGGATGCGCATCACCTCGCGGCCACGGGAATCGACGCGGATGGCCGAGCCGACCGCGTCCATCACGTCGATGGATTCGGTCTTGGTCAGCTCCCAGGGCCTGGCCTTGTTCTGATAGGGCTTCGAGGTCAGCGCGCCGACCGGGCAGAGATCGACGATATTGCCCTGCAATTCGGAGGTCATCGCCTGTTCGAGATAAGTCGTGATCTCCATATCCTCGCCGCGACCGATGGCGCCGAGATCGGTACCGCCGGCGACTTCGGTAGTGAAGCGGACGCAGCGCGTGCACTGGATGCAGCGCGTCATCGAGGTCTTCACCAGCGGGCCGATATATTTGTCCTCGACCGCGCGCTTGTTCTCGGCATAGCGGGAATTGTCCACGCCATAGGCCATGGCTTGGTCCTGCAGGTCGCATTCACCACCCTGGTCGCAGATCGGGCAATCCAGCGGGTGGTTGATCAGGAGGAACTCCATGACCCCCTCACGCGCCTTCTTGACCATGGGCGACTTGGTCGAGACGACCGGCGGCTCGCCATTGGGGCCGGGGCGCAGATCGCGCACGCCGATGGCGCAGGAGGCCTGGGGCTTGGGCGGGCCGCCCTTCACCTCGACCAGGCACATGCGGCAATTGCCGGCGATGGAGAGGCGCTCATGGAAACAGAAGCGCGGCACTTCGGCGCCGGCGGCCTCGCAGGCCTGGAGCACGGTATAGTCGGCGGGAACGTCGACCTCGATGCCGTCGATGAGGAGTTTGGTCATAGGGTCAGACTCGCAGTGCTCGTGCCAGCGCTCGCTTTACGAATAGTTATTGCCGGGTCGACAAATGTGTTCTTTACGCGTTTTGATCGGTGAAAATAGGCAATCCAAATTGCAGCGATAAATGCTTGACAAACAGCCTGCGCTAACGTCGGAGCAGATGGATCATCCGGAATATTCGGCATTACCTTACGAAGAAAAGTGTAAGACCAAAAATCTACAAATACCGCAATCGTTAAAATTACATAATGCAAACTAGCAACAGTAATTATAGATTTTCTCCTGGCGAATATAAGAATAAGGCACGCCAAAGCGCTAAGTATTACAAAAATTGCGCCAACGAGGGACATTATAGCAGGCGCTTTTAGGCTCGCCAATGGCCCGCTTGTAGCCGAGAAAACCGCAACTATAAACGGCCACGCGCTAAATCCGCCAGAAAGGTCCTTTACCGTCAAAAGGATTGTTATGGCGAAGCCGATCATCGGCATAATCAACCATCCGCCGATGCCAACGGGCTCTCCATCATGCATTTTGGCCACGCGCTTTGATAGGCGGGCAATCGCAAAGATAACACCCGCGATCAAAAGCGAGACAAGCCAAGGCCGTATAGAAACGCCCTCCATAGCGTCTACTCCGCCGCCATCAGCCGAACCGGCTCGGAATGCGGGTTCGCGGCATAATCGTCGATGCGCTTCTCGATCTCATGACGGAAATGCGCGATCAGGCCCTGGATCGGCCAGGCGGCGGCATCGCCGAGCGCGCAGATGGTGTGGCCCTCGATCTGCTTGGTGACGTCGAGCAGCATGTCGATCTCGCGCTTCTGCGCCCTGCCCTCGGCCATGCGGCTGATGACGCGCCACATCCAGCCCGTGCCCTCGCGGCAAGGCGTGCACTGGCCGCAGCTCTCATGCTTGTAGAAATAGCTGATGCGCGCGATCGCGCGGACGATGTCGGTCGACTTGTCCATAACGATGACGGCCGCCGTGCCCAGGCCCGACTTCAGCTTGGAAAGCGAGTCGAAATCCATCGGCGTGTCGATGATCTGCTCGGCCGGCACCATGCGCACCGAGGAGCCGCCGGGGATGACCGCGAGCAGGTTGTCCCAGCCGCCGCGCACGCCGCCGCAATGGCGGTCGATCAGTTCGCGGAAGGGAATGCCCATGACCTCTTCGACATTGCACGGCTTGTTCACATGGCCGGAGACGCAGAACAGCTTGGTGCCGACATTGTTGGGGTTGCCGAGCGAGGAGAACCAGGCCGCGCCACGGCGCAGGATGGTCGGCGCGACTGCGATCGACTCGACGTTGTTCACGGTGGTCGGGCAGCCATAGAGGCCGACATTGGCCGGGAATGGCGGCTTCAGCCGCGGCATGCCCTTCTTGCCTTCGAGGCTCTCCAGCAGCGCCGTCTCTTCGCCGCAGATATAGGCACCGGCCCCGTGATGCACATAAAGATCAAAGGGATAGCCGTGCTTGTTGTTCTTGCCGATGAGGTTGGCCTCATAGGCCTCGTCGACGGCGCGCTGCAGCGCCTCGCGCTCGCGGACATATTCGCCGCGGATGTAGATGTAGGCGGCGTTCGCGCCCATCGCGAAGGAGGCGATCAGGCAGCCCTCGACCAGCGTATGCGGGTCGTTGCGCATGATCTCGCGATCCTTGCAGGTGCCGGGCTCCGATTCGTCGGCATTGACGACGAGATAGCTCGGCCGGCCGTCGCTGACCTTGGGCATGAACGACCATTTCAGCCCGGTCGGGAAGCCCGCGCCGCCACGCCCGCGCAGGCCGGACTTCTTCATCTCGTCGATGATCCAGTCCTTGCCCTGCTCGAGCAGGAATTTGGTGCCGTCCCAGGCGCCGCGCGCCATCGCGCCTTTCAGCGAAAGGTCGTGCCGGCCGTAGAGATTGGTGAAAATGCGGTCGCGATCAGCAAGCATCGTCTTCGCCTCACTTCACCGGCTTGTCGCCGAGGGCCGATTCCGGCCGCCAGCCTGTCGCGAGTTTCTTCGCCTGCGAAATCCAGTCGTCGCGCGTGGCGCGGCCCTTGAAGCCGGTCAGTCGCGCATCGACCCAGGCGAGTTCCTCGGCCTTCCAGCTCGCGATCTGGTCGAAATGCCAGACGCCCATCTCGTTGAGCATCTTCGCGAGCTTGGGGCCAACGCCCCAGATCAGCTCGAGATCATCGCCTTTGCCGCCCCGCGCAGCGGTCAGCAATTCCGGCTTCGATTCCGCGACGGCCGAGGCTGGCTCCGGTTCGGCCTTCGGCTTGACGGGGGCCTTGGCCGCCGGCTTGGCAGATTCTGTGACGGCCTTCGCCTCGACCTTGCCGCCGGCGGCAGGCGTGTCGTTGGCCGCGCTCGAGGGCTGGGCCGGAGCGGAGGGCTTGGGCCGGCTTGCGGCCGCCGTCTCGCTGGCAGGCTTGGTCTCGACCGCGGCTGGCGTCGCCTCGGCGGCCTTCGCGGCCGCTTCCGCAGCGGCCTTGGCCGCGGCGGCTTCAGCGGCAGCCTTGCGCTGCTCAGCAATGCGCTTCTGCCAGTCGCCGGCACCGATCACCGTGCCGTCATAGAGCGCGGGATCCTTCAAGGTCTCGCCGCCGCCAAGCGGCTCCGAGCAGGAACGATCATTCTGCGGGCCGGGCTTGGTCGGCCGTCCCTGGCGCAAATCGTCGAGGAGCGCGCGGAAATTATCGGGCGTCAGGTCTTCGTAATAGTCGAAATTGATCTGCGCCATCGGGGCGTTGCAGCAGGCGCCCAGGCACTCGACCTCGAGCCAGGAGAGCTTGCCGTCGGCGCTCACGGTCGATTGCGGGCCGATCACGTCCTCGCAGACCTTCTTCAGCGCCTCGGCGCCGCGCAAGGCGCAGGGCGTGGTGCCGCAGAGCTGAATGAAATGCTCACCCACCGGCTGCAGGTTGAACATGGTGTAGAAGGTCGCGATCTCCATGACGCGCATCGGCGCCATGTCGAGCTTCTTCGCCACGGCCTCGATCGCGGCGCGCGGCACCCAGCCCTGATGCTGCTCCTGCGCCTTCCACAACAGCGGGATCACGGCCGAGGCCTGCCGGCCTGCCGGGTATTTGGCGATCTGCTGGTCGGCCCAATTTTCATTCGCCGCATCAAAGGCGAAGGAGGCGGGCTGGACGTGATCGGGGGCTAGACGACGGACGGACATTAGCGGTCCACCTCACCAAAGACGATATCGAGGGAGCCCAGGATCGCGCTGACATCCGCCAGCATGTGCTTGCGACACATGAAATCCATGGCCTGGAGATGGGCGAAGCCCGGGGCCTTGATCTTGCAGCGATAGGGCTTGTTGGTGCCGTCGGAGACGAGATAGACGCCGAATTCGCCCTTGGGCGCTTCAACCGCCGCATAGACCTCGCCGGCCGGCACCTTGTAGCCCTCGGTGTAGAGCTTGAAATGGTGGATCAGCGCTTCCATCGAGCGCTTCATCTCGCCGCGCTTGGGCGGCACCATCTTGCCGTCGAGCGAGGAGATCGGTCCACCGCCGTCAGCCGCCAGCAGCTTCTCGCAGCACTGCTTCATGATGCGGACGGATTGGCGCATCTCCTCCATGCGGATGCAATAACGGTCGTAGCAATCGCCGTTCTTGCCGATGGGGATGTCGAAATCCATCTCCTCATAGCATTCATAGGGCTGCGACTTGCGCAGGTCCCAGGCGGCGCCAGAGCCACGCACCATCACGCCCGAAAAGCCCCATTTCCAGCAGGTGTCGAGATCGACGACGCCGATATCGACATTGCGCTGCTTGAAGATGCGGTTGTCGGTGAGCAGGGTCTCGAGATCGTCGCAGACCTTGAGGAACGGGTCGCACCATTCGGCGATGTCGTGGATCAGCGAGACCGGCAGATCCTGGTGGACGCCACCGGGCCGGACATAGGCCGCATGCATGCGCGCGCCACAGGCCCGCTCATAGAAGATCATCAGCTTTTCGCGTTCCTCGAACCCCCAGAGCGGGGGCGTCAGCGCGCCGACGTCCATCGCCTGCGTGGTGACGTTGAGGATATGCGAGAGGATGCGGCCGATCTCGGAATAGAGCACGCGGATGAGCTGGCCCCGGCGCGGCACCGTGACGCCCATCAGCTTCTCGACCGCGAGCGAATAGGCATGCTCCTGGTTCATCGGCGCGACATAGTCGAGCCGGTCGAAATAGGGCAAAGCCTGCAGATAGGTCTTGGCCTCGATCAGCTTCTCGGTGCCGCGATGCAGCAGGCCGATATGCGGGTCGACCCGCTCGACGATCTCGCCGTCGAGCTCCAGCACGAGGCGAAGCACGCCGTGGGCCGCAGGGTGCTGCGGGCCGAAATTGATCGAGAAATTCCGGATGTTGTGTTCGGTCATGTCAGGCTTCGCCTCTGGCAGTAGGCAGTAGGCAGTAGGCAGTCGTTACTTTTCCAGCGAACGGATCAACGCACGCAGCATCTTTCCGATCGATTCGGCCAATGAGAGCAGATTGGCTGCATCCAATTCGCTCATAATGCCGACGCGATTGGCCAACAGGGCATGCGTCTCCAGCTCTTTCAAAGAGCCTTGGGCGATGCGCAGAAACTGTACATATGCTCCGGTGCTCTCGCGGCCGTACCCTTCCGCGATATTGGCGGGTATCGAGACCGAAGCTCGCCGCATTTGCGACGTAAGGCCAAATAACTCGTCCTTGGGAAACTGTTTCGTCAGTCGATAGACCGCTTCGGCAAGGCTCATGGCCTCCTGCCAAACGCGCAAGTCCCGATAGGATTGAATGCTCATCGCACAACCCATCTTTCGTCACGACTGCCGACTGCCGACTGCCCATTGCCTTAAACCTTCGCCTTCTCGTCACCTGGAAGGACGTAGTCCGTCCCCTCCCACGGGCTCAGGAAGTCGAAATTCCGGAATTCCTGGTTCAGCTTCACCGGCTCATAGACGACGCGCTTCTGCTCGTCGTCATAGCGGACCTCGACGAAGCCGGTCAGCGGGAAGTCCTTGCGCAGCGGGTACCCCTCGAAGCCGTAATCGGTAAGGATGCGGCGCAGATCGGGATGACCTGAGAACAGGATTCCGTAGAAGTCGTAAGCCTCGCGCTCATACCAGTTCGCCGCCGGGAAGATCTCGATCACGGAGGGAACGGGCGTCGCCTCGTCGGTCTGGACCTTGACCCGGATCCGATGGTTATGGCGTGGCGAGAGCAGATGGTAGACCACGTCGAAGCGCTTCTCGCGCTCGATATAGTCGGCACCGGCGATGTCGGTGAAGTTCACGAAGCGGAAGCGCGGATCGTCGCGCAAGACCTTGAGAACCTGCACGATCGACGCCGCTTCAGCGTGAACAGTCAGTTCGTCGAAGGCGACGACGGCCTCCGTTACCGCGCCGGGCAGCGCGGCCTTGATGTCTTCCCCGAGAGCAAGGAGATCGCTCATGACAGGCCCTCAGCGCTCGATCGTGCCGGTGCGGCGGATTTTCTTCTGCAGCAGCAGCACGCCATAGAGCAGCGCTTCCGCCGTCGGCGGGCAGCCGGGCACATAGATGTCGATCGGCACGATGCGATCGCAGCCGCGCACCACCGAATAGCTGTAGTGGTAATAGCCGCCGCCATTGGCGCAGGAGCCCATCGAGATGACGTAGCGCGGCTCCGGCATCTGGTCGTAGACCTTGCGCAGCGCCGGGGCCATCTTGTTGGTCAGCGTGCCCGCGACGATCATCACGTCAGACTGGCGCGGTGAGGCGCGCGGCGCAAAGCCGAAGCGCTCGACATCATAACGCGGCATCGAGAGCTGCATCATCTCGACGGCGCAGCAGGCAAGACCGAAGGTCATCCACATCAGCGAGCCGGTGCGCGACCAGTTGATCAGGTCGTCCGTCGCCGTGACCAGGAACCCCTTATCGGCGAGCTCACTGTTGATCTCGGTGAAGAAGGGGTCGCGCGCGCCGACGGGCAAGCCGTCGGGGCCGAGCAGGCCCTTGGGCGCAGGCGCGACCAGCGGGTCGCCGCGATCGATCGCTGTTGTTGCCATGATCTGAACCTTTGTAACCCGTAACCGTCAGATAAGTCGCGAAATCAGTGCTGCGGCCGGACGACTAGTCCCACTCCAGCGCCCCTTTTCGCCACTCATAGACGAAGCCGACGGTCAACACGCCCAGGAAGATCATCATCGAGATGAAGCCATACCAGCCAAGCCCGCCAAACGCGACGGCCCAGGGGAACAGGAAGGCGACCTCAAGATCGAAGATGATGAACAGGATCGCGACCAGATAGAAGCGGACATCGAATTTCATGCGCGCATCGTCGAAGGCGTTGAAGCCGCACTCATAGGCCGAGAGCTTTTCGGCATCGGGCTTCGAATAGGCGATGGCGAAGGGAGCTACCAGCAAGGCGATGCCGATGATGGCCGCGACGCCCAGGAAAATGACGAGCGGCAGATAGTCGTTCAGCAGGGACGGTACTGGGAGTGTTTGCATGGACATGTCCCCGCTTCGGGCGGCCAGGCGGCGGCGCGCTGGCACAGTCGATTAGACCCTGCATTAGAATGAAGCAAGACTCCGCCGCGCTGCACAATCGCGCGAGAGGGTTGATTTCGACGCAGATTGGCAGGGATGTCGCAGTGCCTCTCCGCAAGGCTCGCCGTTCCGCATCGACCACGGGCGCTTTTTGCAGCATACCGCCGGCTTCCTACTGGCCGTTTGTCGCGCAAAGCGACACACTCGCGCCGAATCGACGTCTTGCGGCCGGGGCCGCCCCGGAGGGAGAAAGACCGCCATGGTGCTGCCCATGCAACGCTCTCTTCTGCTCGCCGCAGCGCTTGCCGCCTCCATTTCAGGAGGCAATCGCGCCAGTGCCGAGGCCCTCGACCTGATGCGCGCGACCTGCGCCGACTTCGTCGCGATGAATGGCAGCGACCGGAATCAGCTCTCGCTCTGGCTCGCCGGATATTATGCCGGCGGCGCGCAACGCCCCCTGATCGACCTCGACAAGATCATGAGCGCGCCCGCCGAGCTCGCCGCGCTCTGCGCCAAGACGCCGCAGCTGCCGCTGGTCGGCGCCGAAACCCGCGCCGTCTTCTTGCCTACCCCGGCGCCCTGAGCGTGAAGTCATTTGCCTTCCCCCTGGTGGCGCTGGTCTTCGCTTGCGCCCTGCAACCCATGACGAGCTCGGCTCAGGAGGGGCAGAGCCTGCGCGCGCCGCTGCCGCCGCAGCGCCCCTTCGATCTGGATTTGCCGGCCCAATCGACCTTGCCTGCAATCGTGGTTCCACCGCCGGCCGCGCCAAGCCCAAGCCCAAGCCCGAGCCCAGGCCCAAGCTCGCCGGTCGCCGCCCAGCCTGAAGACGAAGAAGGACCGGAATGGCCCAAGCTCACGCCCGGTCAGAATGCCGGGGCCGAGCCGCAATTCGACCCCAATGAGAAACCCGAGCGGCCAGGCATCTCGACCGATCCCGGCACCTCCATCATCTGCCTGCCGCAGCGGCTGAGGGACATTCTCGGCAAGGTCGTCGACAAATACGGGGCCGTGAAGGTGACATCGACCTGGCGGCCGCCCTGGCGGGCACGGCGCGGCTCCTATCACAAGCGCTGCGAGGCCATGGACTTCCGCGTGCCAGGCGTGCGCCCGCGCGTCGTGCTGGACTATGCCCGCTCGCTGCCCGAGGTCGGCGGCAATCAAGTCTATTGGAACGGGCTGATCCATATCGATACCGGACCGCGCCGCCCCTGGTGAAGCAGGTGACGGCATCAGACCGAGTTTCGTATTCGATCTGATGCCGTAGGGCTTTTATCTTGCATCGGCTTGCCCCGAAAACCGGTTCCCACTTTTCGGGCCGATGCAACAAGGCGCGTGATCAGTTCGGCGCGCTTTCCATGCCTTTCTCGGCCAGGATGCGCTTGGCGGTATCGCCACCGAGAAAGGCGAGGAACGCCTTGGCCGCCTCCGGCTGCGTGCTCGCCGCTGCGATGCCGCCGGTATAGGTCGTGTAGTTCTGGATCTCAGCCGGCAGCGGCCCGACCAGCGTCGCTCCCTTCACGGCCAGAATCTCGCTGATCTGGTGGATGGCGAGATCGGCCTCGCCGGTGACGAGACGCTGCGCGACCAGGCCGCCCGGCACCAGCACGGCCTTGGCCTTGACTGCATCGGCGATTCCCATCGTCTCCAGCAGCTTGACGAAATAGATCCCGCTCGAGCCACCGGCCGCAGGATCGATATAGGCGACCTTGCCGGCGGCGAGCAGCGTGGCCTTGAAGGCCGCGACAGTCGCGATGTCGGGGCGCGGGGCGCCATCCTTGACCGCCACGCCGACCGAGGTCCGCGCCAGGTTCCTCGGCGTGCCCGAGGCGATCCGGCCGGCCTCGACGAGTTCCTTCACCGCCGCAGGCGTCAACACGGCGAGATCGAACGCCTCGCCCCCCGTGATGCGGCGCAGCAGCCCGCCGGCAGTATCGTTGTCGATGACGAGCTTGTGGCCGCTTTGCTTCTCGAAATCTGCCGCGACGGCAAGCACGATCGGCTTGAACGCTCCCGCCGTCAGAACCTTGACCTCGGCGGCTCCCGCAGGCCCCCAGGCGCAAAGGCTCGCGATCATGAAGCTGGCGACAACTGTGAAGCGCATGGACATCTCCGGCCGCCGCCATCTCATGGCGGCTCAAGGCGGTGGGAGATTAAGCCAGTCGTGCGAAGCGGCAAGCGGTCTGCGCCGAGTGCACCGGAAACGGCGCTGGGCGGCTTGTCTATCCGGTTGCGATGTAAGGGGAAAATGGCGCGGGTGACGGGGCTCGAACCCGCGACCTCCGGCGTGACAGGCCGGCACTCTAACCAACTGAGCTACACCCGCGCAGGGCGGCTAAGGCCTCGGCCTCAGCGGGGTTGGGATTATGGCGAGAGGCGGAAAGTGTCAAGCGCGCTGGCCAGGTAAATTCACAGCCGGCGACAGAAACGTGTTCACGCGGACATCAACCCGCCCATACAAGCGGAAGCGATCGGATGCCGGATACGCCGCCAAACCGGGGCCAAGGACGTCCGCCACACCCGATTCGGTTCAATCCTCGCCGGATGCCTCGCCACGATCGGGGGACGCCAGGCAGGGATCGAGCAGCACATGACGATCGTCCTGGCGGTTATAACCTCCACGCAGAATCACTTGGTCGCCGAGCTTCAGCTCGTTCCCGCTATAGGTGACACAGAGAATCCGGACGCCCGGATCCGAACACACGGCAACATACCAAAGCGTTCCATCGGTCTGGATCAGGCTGACCGGGCCTTTGATCGCCATGTCGACACGCGCATCGGCCGGCACGGTGCTCGGCAGTTGTGTTCTCACGGTCTCGCAGGTCGCCGGCACCCGAGCGGCCTGTTCCGGCGGCGAGAAAGCCGGGCGATCGGCAAAGAAATCCTCGGGCACGGCCGACTGGTCCTGTGCGAGGGCCAACCCGCAGAAGGTCAGACAGACCCCTGCCAGCATATTTGCCCCTGCCAGCATATTTGGAAGAAACCTCACTCGACCTCTCAAGCCTGTCTCGATCACGACCGGGATCACAGGACGGCGTAGAAAGATGGCGGAATTCGATCGCTGCAGGCTCTGAGGCGCAATGGCGACAGCCTCAACCTGCGCTCTGGCCGAGCATCAGTGCGCCTGAGTGGGGCATGGTGGGCGGTGCAGGGCTCGAACCCGCGACCCTCTCCGTGTAAAGGAGACGCTCTACCAACTGAGCTAACCGCCCCGATGCGGTGGGGTTTAAGGCCTGGCGCCGCCGCCATCAAGCGCCGAGATGGAGCGAATCTCCCGCTTCTCCCCTTTTCACGCTCCGCTCAAAGAAAAAGCCGCCGACGCTGAACGCCGGCGGCTCCCTGGTAACGTTATTCGCCTCAGTGAGCGATGAGACCGCCCGCGGCATCCTCATCGCCGGCCTTCGGCCGCAACGCGGTCAGATCCTCTTCCCAGACGATCGGAACGGGCTGGCGCGTCAGCGCATGCTGCAGCACCTGCTCCATCCGCGACACCGGGATGATCTCCATGCCCTCCTTCACCGACTTGGGCAGGTCGACCAGATCCTTGGCGTTATCCTCGGGGATCAACACCTTCTTGATGCCGCCCCGCAGCGCCGCCAGGAGCTTCTCCTTGAGACCGCCGATCGGCAGCACCCTGCCCCGCAGCGTCACCTCGCCGGTCATGGCGACGTCGCGCTGGGTCGGGATGCCGGTCAGGATCGAGACGATGGCAGTCGCCATCGCGATACCTGCCGACGGGCCGTCCTTCGGGGTCGCGCCCTCGGGAACGTGGACGTGGATGTCGCGCCGGTCGAACAAGGGCGGTTCGATGCCGAAATCGATGGCGCGCGAGCGGACATAGGACGCCGCCGCCGAAATCGATTCCCTCATCACGTCCTTGAGGTTGCCGGTGACGGTCATCTTGCCCTTGCCGGGCATCATCACGCCTTCGATCGTCAGGAGTTCGCCGCCGACCTCGGTCCAGGCAAGCCCGGTAACGACGCCGACCTGATCCTCGGTCTCCGCCATGCCATAGCGATAGCGCGGCGGGCCGAGATACTCCTCAAGCACCGGCGTGGTGACGGCGACCTTCTTCTTCTTGGAGAGAACGATGTCCTTCACCGCCTTGCGGACGGTGTTGGAGAGCTCGCGCTCCAGGTTGCGGACGCCCGCCTCCCGCGTATAGCGGCGGACCAGCGTCATCAGTGCATCGTCGTCGATCGACCATTCCTTGGATTCGAGGCCGTGCTTCTTGATCGCATTCGGGATCAGGTGACGCCGGGCGATCTCGGTCTTCTCATCCTCGGTGTAGCCAGCGATGCGGATCACCTCCATCCGGTCCAGCAGGGCCGGCGGGATGTTCAGCGTGTTGGCCGTGGTGACGAACATCACGTTCGACAGGTCATAGTCGACCTCGAGGTAATGATCGTTGAAGGTGCCGTTCTGCTCGGGATCAAGCACCTCCAGCAGGGCAGCCGAGGGGTCGCCGCGGAAGTCCTGGCCCATCTTGTCGATCTCGTCGAGCAGGATGAGCGGGTTGGAGGTCTTGGCCTTCTTCATCGACTGGATGATCTTGCCGGGCATCGAGCCGATATAGGTGCGGCGATGGCCGCGGATCTCGGCCTCGTCACGCACGCCGCCGAGCGACATGCGCACGAATTCGCGGCCCGTCGCCTTGGCGATCGACTTGCCGAGCGAGGTCTTGCCGACACCGGGAGGGCCGACGAGGCACAGGATCGGGCCGGCAAGCCGGTTCGTCCGCTGCTGCACGGCGAGGTATTCGACGATGCGGTCCTTGACCTTGTCGAGGCCGAAATGATCGTCGTCGAGCACGCCCTGCGCGATCGAGAGATCCTTCTTGATCTTGGAGCGCTTGTTCCACGGGATGCCGAGCATCCAGTCGAGATAGTTGCGCACCACCGTCGCCTCGGCCGACATCGGCGACATCTGGCGCAGCTTCTTCATCTCCGCGACGGCCTTGTCACGGGCCTCCTTGGAGAGCTTGGTGCGGGCGATGCGCTCTTCCAGCTCGGCCAGCTCGTCACGGCCTTCCTCGCCGTCACCGAGCTCCTTCTGGATCGCCTTCATCTGCTCGTTGAGATAGTACTCGCGCTGCGTCTTCTCCATCTGGCGCTTGACGCGCGAGCGGATGCGCTTCTCGACCTGGAGCACCGACATCTCGCTTTCCATCAGCGAGAGAACCTTCTCCAGCCGATGCGCGACATGGGTGATCTCGAGCACCGCCTGGCGGTCCGCGATCTTGACGGCGAGATGCGAGGCGACAGTGTCGGCGAGCTTGGAGGCTTCGTCGATCTGCGAGACGGCGGCGACGATCTCGGGCGAGATCTTCTTGTTGAGCTTCACATAGCTCTCGAACTCGCTGACGACCGAACGGCCCAGCGCCTCGACCTCGACCTTCTTGCCGTCTTCCTCGGCCAGGCCAACGGCCTCGGCCTGATAGAAGGCGTCATCGGCGACGTAAGCGGTCGCCTTGGCCCGGCCGACGCCTTCGACCAGGACCTTCACGGTCGAGTCGGGCAGCTTCAGCAGTTGCAGCACGCGGGCGAGCGTGCCGATTTCATAGATATCCTTGGTCGCAGGATCATCGTCGCCAGCATTCTTCTGGGTGGCGAGCAGGATCAGGCCATCGGTCTTCACGACCTCCTCGAGGGCGCGGATGGACTTCTCGCGGCCAACGAAGAGCGGCACGATCATATGCGGGAAAACGACGATGTCGCGCAGGGGGAGCACCGGGTAGAGGCCGGTCTCGCCAGGAACGAAAGGAGCGCGGGGCGCCGAGCCAGTCATGACTTGTCCTTTGTGGTTGCGCCAGGCCTACCCCCAAATGGGCGGAGCCACCTGACGTATGCGGCCGAGACGACTATCGCCACGTCCGCCCTCGCGCATCACACCCTCGATAGGCATGCGACTCTCGCAAGTGCACCTAAAGTGGAGACTTCCTCGCCGGCTTTCAAGCGAGCCTTCGAGGCATCCCCAGGTTGGATTGTCGCGGGGTGAAACAGACGACCGCCCAACCTGACCCACGACGCAAAACGCGCGCCAACAGGCGCGCGTTTGCAATGTCTTGGGTGCTTGGCGGGCATCTCAGGCAGAGGCCGACTTCGCCTCTTCCTCACGCTCCGAATAGATGAAGAGCGGTCGCGATTTCGACTCGACGGCCTCCGGACCGATCACGATCTGCTCGACGCCTTCCAGCCCCGGCAGCTCGTACATCGTCTCGAGCAGGATGCCTTCCATGATCGAACGCAGGCCGCGCGCACCGGTCTTGCGGTCGATCGCCTTGCGGGCGATCAGGCTGACGGCCTCGTCGGTGAAGGTCAGCTCGGTGTCCTCCATTTCGAACAGGCGCTGATACTGCTTCACCAGCGCGTTCTTCGGCTCGGTCAAGATGGTCTTCAGCGCCGCTTCGTCGAGATCCTCCAAAGTCGCCAGGACCGGCAGGCGGCCGACGAATTCAGGGATCAGGCCGAATTTCAGCAGATCCTCGGGCTCGACCTCGCGGAAGATCGCGCCGGTGCGGCGGTCGTCAGGCCCCTTCACCGTCGCGCCGAAGCCGATCGAGGTGCCCTTGCCACGGCTGGAGATGATCTTGTCCAGCCCTGCGAACGCGCCGCCGCAGATGAACAGGATGTTCGTGGTGTCGACCTGCAGGAATTCCTGCTGCGGATGCTTGCGCCCGCCCTGCGGCGGCACGGAGGCGACAGTGCCTTCCATGATCTTGAGCAGGGCCTGCTGCACGCCCTCGCCCGAAACGTCGCGGGTGATCGAGGGGTTGTCCGACTTGCGGCTGATCTTGTCGATCTCGTCGATATAGACGATGCCGCGCTGCGCCCGCTCGACATTGTAGTCGGAGGCCTGGAGCAGCTTCAGGATGATGTTCTCGACATCCTCGCCGACATAACCGGCTTCCGTCAGCGTCGTCGCGTCGGCCATGGTGAAGGGCACGTCGAGAATGCGGGCGAGCGTCTGCGCGAGCAGCGTCTTGCCCGAGCCCGTGGGGCCGATCAGCAGGATGTTCGACTTCGCCAGCTCGACGTCATTGTGCTTCGAGGCGTGCGAAAGGCGCTTGTAGTGGTTGTGCACCGCGACCGAGAGAACCTTCTTGGCGTGGTCCTGGCCGATGACGTAGTCGTCCAGCACCTTGCGGATTTCGCGCGGTGTCGGAACGCCGTCCTTCGACTTCACCAGCGCGGATTTCGATTCCTCGCGGATGATGTCCATGCAGAGCTCGACGCATTCATCGCAGATGAACACGGTCGGGCCCGCAATGAGCTTGCGAACCTCATGCTGGCTCTTGCCGCAGAAAGAGCAGTAGAGGGTGCTCTTCGAATCGCCGCCGCTGACCTTACTCATCGTCCATCTCCATTCTCGGAGCCGGACGACCACATCAGCCTGAGCGGATGCAACCGTCGTCTCTCCGTCATTAATAGACGCTCAGATCACGATCATTAGGTTAACGCCCTGTTCCGGAACACCCGGTGGACAGAGCCGACCCAAAACCGGACCGTTTAGGAGCGCCAATCCGCTCGCCCGATTCCCCATGCAAACATGGGGCCGGTCCCCTTGCAATATGGGCGCTTAAAGCCGCCGCGCCAACCCACAGGCAACGGGGCGGCTGGTCGCAGCCCACGCGGCCGATCAGGCCGTCGCGTCTTCCGGCCGCTTGTCGATGACTTTGTCGATCAGGCCGAAATCGCGCGCCGCCTCGGCGGTCATGAAATTGTCGCGCTCCAGCGCCGCTTCGATGTCGGCATAGGAGCGGCCAGTGTGCTTGACGTAGATCTCGTTCAGCCGGCGCTTCAGGCTCTCGACCTCGCGGGCGTGGATCAGGATGTCGGTGACCTGACCCTGGAAGCCGCCCGAGGGCTGGTGGACCATGATGCGGGCGTTGGGCAGCGCAAAACGCATGTCCTTGGCGCCGGCGGTGAGCAGCAGCGAGCCCATCGAGGCGGCCTGGCCGACGCACAAAGTCGTGACCGGGCAGCGGATGAACTGCATCGTGTCGTAGATCGACATGCCCGACGTCACCACGCCACCGGGCGAGTTGATGTAGAAGGAGATTTCCTTCTTGGGATTCTCGGCCTCGAGGAAGAGGAGCTGCGCCACGATCAGCGAGGCGGAGTAATCCTCGACCGGACCGGTCAGGAAGATGATGCGCTCGCGTAGCAGCCGCGAATAGATATCGAAGGCGCGCTCGCCACGGCTGGACTGCTCGACCACCATCGGGACGAGATTGTTGTAGGTCTCGATCGGATCGCGCAGCATGAAAATCGTCCTTGGGTGGCAGCGCCGGATTCGGCGGATGGAGAATCAGCGAATGTCTCGGAGGACACCCACATAAGCACGGCAAAGGCGGCTGAAAAGAGAAGCGCCGCCCAGCATGAAGCCCGGCGGCGCGAATATTGCGATTAAGGTTGCCGACAATCAGGCCGAAGCGTCTTCGGCCTTGTCCTCGCCCTTGGCGTCAGCCTTCTTGGCCTTCTTGGCGGCCTTCTTCGGCTTGGCCTCGGCAGTCTCATCCGCCTCCTCGTCGGCGTAGAGCGCTTCGCGCGTAACGCTCTGATCCTCGACCTTCACCTGCTCCAGCAGGTGGTCGACGACCTTTTCCTCGAAGATCGGGGCACGGATCTCGGCCAGGGCCTGCGGGTTCTTCTGGTAGAACTCCCAGACCTGCTTCTCCTGGCCGGGAAACTGGCGGGCGCGTTCGACCAGGGCCTTGGTGACCTCGTCATCCGAGATCTGGACCTTGGCCTTCTCGCCGATCTCGGCCAGCACGAGGCCGAGGCGAACCCGGCGCTCGGCGATCTTGCGATAGTCGGCCTTCGCGGCCTCTTCGGTCGTGCCCTCGTCCTCGAAGGACTTCTTGGCTTCCTTCATGTCGACTTCGACATGGCTCCAGACGCTGGCGAACTCCTGCTCGACCAGGGTCGGCGGCAATTCGAAGGTGTATTTCGCGTCGAGCGCATCGAGCAGGCTCTTCTTCAGCTTGCGGCGCGACTGCTCGCCGAAATCGCGGCCGA
This sequence comes from Allobosea sp. OK403, assembly GCF_900113835.1. Lineage (GTDB taxonomy): Bacteria > Pseudomonadota > Alphaproteobacteria > Rhizobiales > Beijerinckiaceae > Allobosea. The sequence goes on from NZ_FOQV01000001.1 coordinate 1,079,591, forward strand.
TCTGCTCGCGGATCGCGGTCTTCAGCGCATCGAGCGACTCCATGCCGAAGGCCTTGGCGAGCTCGTCGTCGATCTTGACGGCCTCGGGCGCCTGCACCTCGGTGACCGTGACCTCGAACTCGGCCGGCTTACCGGCAAGATGGGTCGCGGTGTAGTTCTCGGGGAAGGTCACCTTGACCGTGCGGGTCTCGCCGGCCTTGGCGCCTTCGAGCTGCTCCTCGAAACCGGGGATGAACTGGCCGGCGCCGAGATCGAGCGGGATGCCCTCGCCCGTGCCACCGTCGAAGGGCTTGCCCTCGAGCGTGCCGACGAAGGAGATCATCAAGCGGTCGCCGCTGGCGGCCTTGGCCTTCTCGCCCTTGTTCGAATAGGTGCGGTTCTGGCCGGCCATGCGCTCCAACGCAGCGTCGACATCGGCGTCAGGCACCTCGGCGACGGGCTTGGTCAGCGACACGTCCGACAGGTCGGCGAGCTCGATCTTCGGCAGAACCTCGAGCGCGACGGTGAAGGCGAGGTCGCCTTTGGCCTCCATCGCGGCCTCGATCTCGTCCTTGTTCTCGGGGAAGCGGATCTGCGGCTCGAAGGCGAGCTTCAGGCCGTTATCGGTGACGATCTTCTGGTTCGCCTCGTTGACCGCGTTCTGCAGCACGTCGGACATGACCGAGCGGCCATAGAGACGGCGCAGATGGGCGACCGGCACCTTGCCGGGGCGGAAGCCATTGATCTTGGCCTTGCCCTGCAGGCCCTGAAGGCCGTCATCGAGCCTGGATTTGAGGTCGGCGGCATTCAACACCACCTGAAACTCGCGCTTGAGGCCCTGGGACAGGGTTTCGGTCACGTTCATCGTTTTCGATCCGCCAACAGCGTTACTTCAATGTCCAAAGCGCGACGCCGAGTGACCGTCGCCGCGCTCGCGAAATCCATTTTTCTTCAGCGAACGATTCCCGCGCCACGACGCTAACGTCATGATGCGATCGCACGCCTGCTGGTGCGGGCGGAGGGACTCGAACCCCCACGACTTTCGCCGCTGGTACCTAAAACCAGTGCGTCTACCAATTCCGCCACGCCCGCCGGCCCGATAGCGCTGCACGCGAGCAAACGCGGCGCGGCCATCGTTGGGCCGCGGTGCTATACGCATTTCGAGCAGGCCATGCAGCAAAAAAATGCGACGTTTCTGCGAAGGTCGCCCTGCCGCGCCGTATCGCGACACATCGCTAGGCCATGCGAAGGCCGCCTCTCGCCAGATCGCGCGCCACAGATTATGCCGGGCGCATGACCGACAAAGGCCTTCCTCCCTCCTCGCGATCACCCCTTATGCCGACAAGGCGCGCCACGCTCGCCGGCCTTGGCGCTGCGACGACGATCGCGCTTGCCGGCCGGGCCTCGTCCCAGGCCAAACCGCCAGCTAGCCCAGCCGGAGCCGAGCCGCCATTGAGCCTGCTGGTTGCAGCCCCCGGCAAGGCGCGTTTGCGGCCGGCGCCGGCCGGTGAGACCGACATCCTCGCGCTGAACGGGGCGTCTCCAGGCCCGGCGCTGCGAATCAAGCTGGGCGAGACGCTGCGCCTCAAGCTCGACAACCGAACCGCCCTGCCGCTGTCCCTGCATTGGCAAGGCTTGCGTGGCGCGGCCGCCATGGACGGGGTCGGCGGCTTCGGCCAGCCGCCGGTCGCTCCAGGCGCAAGCTTCGAATACAGGCTGACGCCGCCGGATGCCGGCACCTTCCTCTATCGGCCGCTGCTCGTCGGCGGCTCGTCCGAGCCGGCCGGCAGGGGCCTTGGCGGATTGCTCATCGTCGAGGAGGCGGAGCCGCTGGCGGTGGACCTGGATCTGCCGGTGATGGTCGCGGATTGGCTGCTCGGCGACGACCACGCCATTCGCCCCTTTGCCGCGGCAAGCCCCGAGAACGCGGCCGGAGGCCGGCTCGGAAGCTGGCTGACGGTCAATGGCGCTCCGCCGCCGCAGCGCGTCGCGGTCGCTCCGGGCGCGCGCGTCCGCCTGCGCCTCGCCAATGCCTGCAACGCCAGGATCATGCGGTTGCGCTTCGACGGGGTGAAGGCCTCGGTCGTTGCCGTCGACGGGCAGCCGACCGACACCTTCGAGCCGGTGCGCGCGCAACTGCCCTTCGCGCCGGGCACGCGCTACGATCTGATCGTCGACATGCCCGAGGAGCCGGGCGCGACCGCGATCGTGACCGCCTTGATCGGCGCCGGCGTGCCGCTTGTCCGGCTGGTGGCCGAGGGCGCAAAGAAAGCCGCCGCGACCGCGCCTGCCGCGCTGAAACCCAACGCAACGCTTCCCGCCGCTGTGCGCCTCCAGGATGCGGTCCGCCCCCAGATCGTCATCGAGGGCGGGGCGAAGGTCATGCCCGAGCTCAAGCTGGATCTCACCGGCCTCGATCTCTCCAAACCCTGGCGGATCAATGGCGGCGTTGGGGACGCCAGCAAGCCGCTCGTCAGCGTCAAGCGCGGCACGCCGATCGTGCTCGCAATCGAAAACAAGACGGCCTTCCTCCAGCCGATCCATGTGCATGGCCACTGCTTCCGGCTGCTGCACCCGCTCGACGATGGCTGGGAGCCCTATTTCATGGACACGGTGCAGATTCCCGACGGCAAGCGGCTGCACATTGCCTTCATCGCCGAGAATCCGGGGCGCTGGATGATCTCCTCGACGGTCCTGGAGCGCTTCGATCTCGGGCTCTGGACCTGGTTCGAGGTGACGTGAAGCCGCGCGCCGCGATGCGCTGGCTGATGGCAGCGTTCTATCTTGCCGCCGGCTTGTTGCATTTGCGCTCGCCCGCAGCCTTCCTGCCGATCATGCCGGACTGGGTGCCGGCGCCGCGCGAGGTTGTCATCCTGACAGGTGTGGCGGAAATTCTCGGCGCCGCGGGCTTGCTGGTCCCGAGCCTGCGCAAAGCGGCAGGCATCGGACTGGCGCTCTACGCACTCTGCGTCTTTCCAGCCAACATCAAGCACGCCATGGAAGCCATTGTAGTTCCGGGGCTGCCGACGAGCTGGTGGTATCACGCCCCCAGGCTGGCATTGCAGCCGATTCTGATCTGGTGGGCGCTGTTCTGCTCCGGAGCGATCGCTTGGCCGGCGCGACAGCAAGAGTCCTGACCGGTCAATTCAAACCAAATCTCGTCAAACCAAGTTTCGTCAGCACCGCGCGCTCGATCTCATCCTTCGGCAGCTCGACCGGCATCACCAGCGGGCGCTCATCCTCGCCGGGCTCCTCCAGCGCGGCGAACTGGCTGTCGAGCAGCGCGGGCGGCATGAAATGATGCTGGCGCGCCGCCATGCGCGCACCGATCAACTCGCGCGAGCCCTTGAGGTAGACCAGGGCGACATCGGGCCGATCGCCGATGATGATGCGGCGATAGGCCCGCTTCAGCGCCGAACAGGTGACGATGCCATTCTTGCCCGCAGCGCGAAGCTCGTCGATCCAGGTGGCGATGGCAGCGAGCCAGGGCTTGCGGTCCTCGTCGTTCAAAGGCGTGCCGCCCGCCATCTTGGCGACATTCTGCGGCGGGTGGAACGAATCGGCATCGCGGAACGGCCAGCCCAGATGCTCGGCCAGACGCTCGCCCAGCGAGGTCTTGCCCGAGCTCGCGACGCCCATGACGACGATGACGGCGGGCCCGCCGCCCTTCTCCGAGTTGCTCATGGCGCGTCAGACCGGCTTCTTGGGCTCGACATGGCCGCCGAAGCCGGCGCGCATGGCCGAGAGCACCTTCTCGGCGAAGGTGTGGTCCTTGCGCGAGCGGAAGCGGGTGTAGAGCGAGGAGGTCAGCACCTCGGCCGGCGTCGCGGTCTCGATTGCGGCCTGCACCGTCCAGCGCCCCTCGCCCGAATCCGAGACATTGCCGGTATAGGCCGAGAGATCCTCGTCGGCCGCGAGCGCCGACGCCGTCAGGTCGAGCAGCCAGGAGGTCACGACCGAGCCGCGCCGCCAGACCTCGGAAATCTCGGCGACATCGAAATCGAAGCCGTATTCCGGCGGCAGGCCCTCCTTGGCGGAAGCGTTGCGCAGCAGGTCGAAGCCCTCGGCGAAGGCCTGCATCATGCCGTATTCAATGCCATTATGGATCATCTTGACGAAATGGCCCGCACCGACCGGCCCGCAATGGAGGTAGCCCTCCTCGCTGGTCGGATTGCGACCCTCGCGATGGCTGGTCAGGGGGATATCGCCCTTGCCGGGCGCGAGCGCCTTCAGCAGCGGGTCCAACCGCGCGACAGTCTCCTTGTCGCCGCCGATCATCAGGCAATAGCCGCGCTCCAGCCCATGCACGCCGCCGCTGGTGCCGATATCGAGATAATGCAGCCCCTTGGTCGAAAGCTCCTGCCCGCGCCGGACATCGTCCTTCCAGAAGGCGTTGCCGCCGTCGATCAGCGTGTCGCCTGCAGACAGCAGGGCGGACAATTCGGCCAGCGTCGCCTCGGTGATCTCGCCCGCCGGCAGCATGACCCAGATGGCGCGCGGTGCAGCAAGCTTGGCGACCATGTCCTTCAGGTCGGAGGCGACGACCGCCCCCTTCTCGGCGAGAGCGGCGCCGGGCTTGGGATCACGGTCATAGACCACGCAATCATGCCCGGCCTGCATCAGCCTGCGCACGATATTCGCACCCATCCGGCCGAGGCCGACCATTCCTAGCTGCATCGCTTCAACCCTTCATGGCCGGGGGCATCTCGACCGCCGGTCCGTTTCATGGCGCATCTTGTTCACCGAGCTTCTTGCATCCCGACCGCCTCCGCGACAAGCCAGTCGCGCAGCAGAACGAGCGCCGGGTTCGGTGGACGATCCGCCGGGCGGGTCAGCCAATAGCCGTGCCGGCTGCGAAAGCCGAGCCCCGCCGGGTTGACGAGGCGCCCCCCCGAGAGCTCCTCCACGACCAGCGCGCGCGGTACCAGCGCCAGCCCCTGCCCCGCGATCGCCGCACGAATGACCAGGGCATAGAAGCCGAAGCGGATCACCCGCTGTGGAACGAGGTCAGCCACGGTATTGGCCTCGGCAAACTCGCTCCAGCGCAGCGGCGTAGGCGGATGGTCGAGCACCGGAAACCGCGCGATATCCCTGACATCGTCGATCGGCCCGAGGCGCGCCAGAAGGTCCGGCGCCGCGACCAGCGCGACATCCCGCCCAAACAGATAGTCCGCCTGCTGCCCAGGCCAGTCGCCCTCACCGAAGCGAAAGGTCGCGTCCGCGGCTTCGGCCGTGCCATGGGCGACGAAGTTGGTGAACTGGACCTCGGTCTCGGGATGCTCCTCGGCGAAGCGCGAGAATCGCGGCACCAGCCAGCGATCGCCAAGGATCGGCAGCACATGCAGCCTGAGCATCGGCTGCTCCGGGCGAAAACCTGCAACACCGCCGACCGCCGAGGCCAAAGCGACGAGCACATCCCTGGCCGGACCGATGAAGGCATGGCCGGCCTCGGTCGGCTCCAGGCCGCGCCGGTTGCGTGCAAACAGGCTCGCACCGACAATCTGCTCGACGCCGCGCAACTGCTTGCTGACGGCACTCTGGGTCAGATTCAGTTCGTCGGCCGCGCCCGAGCAGGAGCCATGACGCGCAACCGCCTCGACGACGCGCAGACCCATGGTCGAAGGCAGCCGCCGTGGCAGCGGCGCCGAGAGGAGCGAGGGTGACTCCGAAAGCATCGCTCACACTAATCCGCGACGGCCCGCAGCGAAAGAGCTATTCCAAAACGGAATGGTCGTCGGAAATCATCTCCTTTGCCGGCGCAAACGCATGCGCACTAACCTGCCTGGCGTTACGTCAAAGCGGAGAGCCAGCGTGAACCAGCCATTGCGCCTGTGGGGCGGACGTTTCACCGCCGAGCCTGACCCCGCCTTGACCCGGCTCTCCCGCTCGGAGGCCAGCGATTTCAGCCTCGCGCCCTATGATCTTGCCGGCTCGCGCGCCCATATCCGCGAGCTCGGCCGCGCCGGCCTGCTCGACAATGCCGAGATCGCCACGATCCAGAAAGAGATCGACGCGGTCGAGAAACTCCATGCGAAAGGGCTGATCGAGCCCTGGCCGGAGGACGAAGACGTCCAGACCTTCCTCGAGCGCGTCCTGACGCAGCGGCTCGGCCCTCTCGGCGGCAAGATCCGCGCCGGGCGCTCGCGCAACGACCAGGCCGCCAACGATCTCAAGCTCTTCCTCCGGCACCGCTCCCGCGGGCTGATGAAGGATCTGCTGAGCCTGCAGGAAGCCCTCATCGCGCAAGCCCGCGAACATGTCGCGACGCCGGCGCCGGGTGTGACGCATCTTCAGGCGGCACAGCCCATCACCTTCGGCCATCATCTGATGGCCCATGCCCAGGCCTTCGCGCGAGACGCCGAGCGGTTGATCGACTGGGACAGGCGCAACGCCGTCTCCCCGCTCGGCGCCGCTGCGCTGGCGGGTTCAGCGATCGCGCTCAACCCCGAGCTCGTCGCCGAGGAACTTGGCTATGACGGCTCGTTCGAGAACTCGGTCGATGCCGTCGGCTCGCGCGACCATGTCGCGGAGTTCCTGTTCGTCACCGCCATGCACGCGGTCAATCTCTCCAGGCTGGCCGAGGAGATCGTGATCTGGTGCACGCAGCCTTATCGCTGGATTTCGCTACATGATTCGTTCGCGACCGGATCCTCGATCATGCCGCAGAAGAAGAATCCCGATATCGCCGAACTGACGCGCGGCCGCTCGGCGCGGTTGATCGGCGGGCTCATGACGATGCTGGCGGCGCTGAAGAGCCTGCCGCTGTCCTATAACCGTGACCTCGCCGAGGATAAGAACGCCTGTTGCGATGCGGTCGAAGGCTTGGCGCTGGCGCTTCCCGCCATGGCCGGCCTGGTCGCCACCATGACGGTCAATGTCGCGACCATGCGGGACGCTGCGTCACGAGGTTTTACGCTCGCGACCGAGGTCGCCGATTTCCTGGCGCGCAGGGGCGTAGCCTTCAGCGAGGCGCATGAGATCACCGGCGCGCTGGTGCGTCTCTGCGAGGAAAAATCCTGCCAGTTGCACGAGATCGACGATGCCGGGCTAGCCTCGGTCGATCCCCGCCTCACGCCCGATATCAGGGAGCATCTGACATTGGAGGCGGCACTCGATGCGCGTATGGCCAAAGGTGGCACGTCGCCTGCACGCGTGGCCGAGCAGATCGACCGGCTGACGCAGCGCCTCGCCGTGCAGCGTGACTGGGCCAACGGATACCGGGGACCGCAACCATGACTTCAAGCCAGATGTCGGGAACGGCGCTCGACCCGACGATCCTCAGCCTGCCCCGCGTCGGCAGGCTGCATCTCGGACGCTGGGTATCCGCGACCCTGGTCCTGCTTGCGCTTGCATTCGTGGTGAAGGCCTTTGCCGAGGGCGACATCGCCTGGAAGGTGGTCGGCCAGTTCTTCACCGCGCCCGCCATCCTGGGCGGCCTCGCCAACACCGTGATCATGACGGTCTGTGCCATGGCGCTGGGCATCGCGCTCGGCGTCATCTTCGCGATCATGGCGATGTCGCCCAACGCCGTGATGCGCGGCTCGGCGGCGTTCTACATCTGGTTCTTCCGCGGCACGCCGCTGATCCTGCAATTGCTGATCTGGTTCAACCTCGCGCTGGTCTTCCCGACGATCGGCATTCCAGGCCTGTTCTCGGCCCGGACGATCGACCTGATCGGTCCCTTCATGGCGACGCTGCTGGGCTTGGGGATCAATCAGGGCGCCTATACGGCCGAGGTCGTGCGTTCCGGCATCCTCTCCGTCGATCACGGCCAGGTCGAAGCGGCCAAGGCGATCGGCATGACCAGGCTGACGACCTTGCGCCGGATCGTGCTGCCGCAATCGATGCGGGTGATCATCCCGCCTGTCGGCAACGAGGTGGTGAGCATGGTCAAGCTGACCTCGATCGCCAGCGTGATCCAGTTCTCCGAGATCCTGCGCAACGCCCAGACGATCTACTACGCCAATGCCCGGGTGATCGAATTGCTGATCGTCGCGGCAGGCTGGTATCTGATCGTGGTCTCGATCCTCTCGCTCGGGCAGGTCGTGCTGGAGCGACATTTCGCCAAGGGCCGCGCTGGTGCGGGAGCGCGCAATGGTTGAGGCTCCCGCGAACCGCCCCATGGTCCAGGCGCTGTCGCTGACGAAGCGCTTCGGCAATCTCGCGGCGCTCGATTCCGTCTCGCTCGACGTCGCGCCCGGGGAGGTCGTCTGCATCATCGGCCCCTCCGGCTCCGGCAAGAGCACGCTCTTGCGTTGCATCAACCAGCTCGAACGCATCGATGGTGGCGCGATCTGGGTCGATGGCGAACTCGCCGGCTTCCGGCGCACCAGCGACCGCTTGATCGAGTTGACCGACAAGGAGATCGCGCGCCAGCGCCTCGCCAGCGGCATGGTCTTCCAGCGCTTCAATCTTTTTGGCCATATGACGGCGCTGCAGAACGTGATCGAGGGGCCGGTGACCGTGCTGAAGCAGCCCAGGGCCGCCGCCATCGCCGAGGCCGAGCGCCTGCTGGCGCGGGTCGGCCTGGCCGAGAAACACGGCGCCTACCCGTCCGAGCTTTCCGGCGGCCAGCAGCAACGCGTCGCGATCGCCCGCGCACTCGCGATGAAGCCCAGGCTGATGCTGTTCGACGAGCCGACCTCGGCGCTCGATCCGGAACTCGTCGGCGAGGTGCTCGCCGTGATGCGCGACCTGGCCAAGAGCGGCATGACGATGATCGTGGTGACGCATGAGCTGGGTTTCGCGCGCGAGGTCGCCGACCGTGTCGTCTTCATGGATCAGGGCCGCCTGATCGAACAGGGGCCTCCCGCCCAGGTGCTGAGCGCACCCGAACATCCCCGCACCCGCGACTTCATCGCCGCGGTCCTGCCTTGAGCCCTTGCCTCGAACCGATCCGGAGGATTGCCATGACCCTGACGTCACGAAGCCTGCTCGCCGCTTTGGCGTTCTGCCTGCCTGCGGCGGTTGCCGCCCAGGAACTGCCGGCCCGGATCAAGACCGCAGGCAAGATCATCGTCGCGACGCAGCCGAACTATCCGCCGATCATCTTCAAGGACCCGGCGACCAACACCCTGACCGGGCTCGACATCGAAATCGGCGAAGCGATCGGCAAGGAACTCGGCGTCGCGATCGAGTGGCAGGAAACCGCCTTCGCGCAGATGCTGCCTTCACTCCAGACGGGTCGCGTCGATATGGTCATGGCCGGCATGTCGGATAAGCCGGCTCGGCGCGAAACCGCCGATTTCATCGACTACTTCTCGTCGGGCGCACAGTTCTACACCATCATGGCGCTGGCCTCGGGCCTGAAGACGATGGAGGATCTCTGCGGCAAGACGGTCGGCGCCAGCCGCGCGACGAGCTGGCTGGCCGAGATGGAAGCCTGGAGCAAGGAAAACTGCGTCGCCAAGGGCAAACCGGCGCTGACGATCGTCGGCACGGAAGGCTCGATCGACGCCCGCACCCAGCTCAAGACCCAGCGCCTCCAGGCTGCCGTCCAGGGCAGCGAGGTGATGCCCTATTTCCTCAAGCTCGAGCCCAACACCTATGTGCCGATCGGCGCGCCCTTCACCGATGTGCGCGGCGGCATTCCCTTCGTGAAGACCACTGAGGGCAACCAGTTGCGCGATGCGGTCAAGGGCGCGCTCGACCGGCTCAAGGCCAAGGGCACCTATGACGCGATCTTCGCGAAATACGATTTGTCCAGCAGCGCCTTGCCGAAGATCACAATCAACGAGGGTAAGTGAATCAGGCGTATTTGGAGCATACTCTTTATGCTCAGAACCACACCGTCATCCTGGCCGTAGCGAAGCGGAGCGCCGGGATCCATCGGAGGGCCGATCCTTTGACGGGGCTGGCTCTACGATGGATCCCGGATCTGCGTCGCTCCGCGACCTGTCCAGGATGACGGCGTGGTTCGGCGTTAAAGCAGCATGATCTAAGCCGGAAGGACCGCCTCATGGCCGTCGCTCACTTCGGATGGCGATGCAGATTGCGCCAGCGACCGGGGGTGACGCCGAACGCCCGGCGGAACTGGCGCGTCAGATGGCTCTGGTCGGCGAAACCGCAGCCGGCCGCGACATCCGCGATTTCAAGTCCCGACCGCAGCATGGCGCGAGCCCGGTCGAGCCGGCGCATCACGAGATAATTATAGGGGCTCGTGCCGAAGCTCGCGCGGAAGTGGCGGGCCAGCGCGAAACGATCGAGCCCGGCGACGGCTTCCAGCTCTCCTGATGTGACGACCCGCTCCAGGTGAGCGTCGAGAAACCGCCTGACACGCTCCGAGGCTGCCTGGGCATGGCGTGAGCCTACCGGGCGCGCCGCGGATGGATCGAGCGCCAGCAGGGCCTCGGCCAATCCCAGGACGATGTCCTCGGCCTCGTCGACCGCCAGTGGCGCTTCGATCGCTTGCAAGCCACGCGCAATCGCCCGAACGAGGCGCGGGTCAGACGAGACGGCGGCCGAGATGAAGGGCAGCGCACGAGCCTCTTCGCCCAGCGCCTCGCGCAGGAGCCGGGGCTCCAGATACAGCATGCGGTAGCGGAAGCCGGATTCGACGCCGGCGCGGCCATTATGAATCTCGTCTGGGTGCAGGACGATCGCGTTGCCCGCACGGCTATCCTGCCGGCAGCCGCGGTAGTCGAAGCTCTGCACGCCGCTCAGCGTCAGGCCCAGCGCGTAGGTGTCGTGCCTATGCGGGTCATAGGCGTGGCCGCTGAAGAAGGCCTCGATCCGCTCGATGCCGTCAGAGCCCGGCCCCGCGCGCAGCCAATCGCCGTGTGAGGGGCCGCACGATCGTTCAAGACCGGCTGGCCCAGGCTCGCTTATCGATTGCACCATGCGTTACGACACCAAGATCGCCATAGCGGTGCGCGAGGATCTCGCCACCTGGCAAAAACTCAACGTCGCCAGCTTCCTCGCCGGCGGCCTCGTGGGAGCTTACCCCGAACTCAGGGGCGAGGACTACAACGATGCGTCGGGCCGATTCTACGGCCCGCTGATCCGCCAGCCCGTCCTGATCTTCGCCGCGACCAGCGAGCAGCTCAGATTGATGCTCCAGCGCGCGCAGCAGCGCGGCGTGCGGCCGCATCTCTACACGCAGGAGCTGTTCGCAACCGGCAATGACAGCGACAATCGCGCCGCCGTCGCCGCGGTCGCGACGGCGGCGCTGGATCTTGTCGGCCTGGCGATCCATGCCGAGCGCAAGGAGGCAGATAAGATCACCAAGGGGCTGTCGCTTCACGACTGAAGCGTCAGCCCCAGCTTTAGGGGAACATCACCGCCAAGGGCTCGATCGACCAGATCGGCTCGATCCGTATCAATCGCGTCTTCACCCCGGCCGGAAAGGCCGGGTCGCCACGCCAGCGCAGCATGACCGCTTGCGCCGTCTGCGCGTTCTTGAAGCCGAGCGCGATGACCTCGGAGACTGGCCGGCCACGCTCGTCGCGCTCCGTCCCGACGAAATTGAGTCGGCCATCGCCCGACAGGGCGATGGGTGCGATCCGGTCAAGCAAGCCTGACCGGACGCCGGATGCTTCGGAGGCGAATTCGAAGAATACGACGGCGTCCATGGCGGATCAGCCGTTGCGGAAGGTGTAGCTGTAGCCGTTGATTGCCGGCACGCCGCCAAGATGGGCGTAGAGCACCTTAGAGCCAGCCGGGAAGAAGCCCTTCTTCACCAGATCGATCATGCCCTGCATGGATTTTCCCTCATAGACGGGGTCGGTCATCATGCCTTCGAGACGGGCCGAGAGGCGGATCGCCTCGACGGTCTCCTGCGAGGGCACGCCATAGACCGGGTAGGCGTAGTCCTCGTTCAGAACGATATCTTCGTTGGTGATGTCCTTGCCGCCGACCAAGGCCGAGGTCTTCTGGGCGATATCGAGGACCTGGGCGCGCGTCTGGGCCGGTGTGAAGGAGGCGTCGATGCCGATGACGTTGCGCTGGCGGCCATCTTTGGCGAAGCCGACGACCATGCCGGCATGGGTCGAGCCGGTGACGGTGCAGACGATGATGTAGTCGAATTTGAAGCCGAGTTCGGCCTCCTGAGCCCGCACTTCCTCGGCAAAGCCGACATAGCCGAGACCGCCGAATTTATGGACCGAGGCGCCGGCGGGAATCGCATAGGGCTTGCCGCCCTTGGCCTTCACATCGGCGAGCGCCTTTTCCCAGCTTTCGCGGATACCGATGTCGAAGCCCTCGTCGACGAGCTGGACCTCGGCGCCCATGACGCGCGACATCAGGATATTGCCGACGCGATCATAGACGGCGTCCTCATGTGGGACCCAGCTTTCCTGGATCAGGCGGCACTTCATGCCGATCTTGGCCGCGGTCGCGGCGACCATGCGGGTGTGGTTCGACTGCACGCCACCGATCGAGACCAGCGTATCGGCGTTGCTGGCGATGGCGTCGGGCACGATATATTCGAGCTTGCGCAGCTTGTTGCCACCGAAGGCCAGGCCCGAATTGCAATCCTCGCGCTTGGCGAAGATCTCGACATGGCCGCCGAGATGGGCGGACAGGCGCGACAGTTTCTCGATCGGCGTGGGGCCGAAGGTCAGCGGATAGCGCTCGAATTTGCTCAGCATGGCAGGCTCGTCTCCCTCGAAAATGATCGGGGAAAAATATCGAATCTCAGCTGAGACGTCCTTCCAAAGTGAGTGCTTGTTTTTCCTGAAGCTTCCGCAATTATCGGATCGCTTCACCATCAGTTCCGAAAATCGGCATAAAAACGGACGTTTCTTCCATGGTTGAAAAACTCGACCGAACCGACCTCAAAATCCTGCGCCTGCTGCAGGCGGATGGGCGGCTCGGCAATGCCGAGATCGCCAAACGGGTCAACACCAGCCCCGCCACCTGCCATCGGCGGATCCAGCGCCTGTTCAGCGAGGGCTATATCTCCTCGGTGCGCGCGCAGGTCTCACCGCAACATGTCGAGATGGGCACGCTGGCCTTCGTTGGCGTCGTGCTGGATCGCTCCACGCCCGAAAGCTTCGGCGACTTCGAGGCCGCCATCCGGAACATGCCCACTGTCCTCGATTGCCACATCGTCGCCGGCGATTTCGACTATTTCCTCAAAATCCGCGTCAGGGACATGGCTGATTTCAACAAGCTGCACGCCGACAAGCTGATCGCGCTGCCAGGTGTGCGGCAGACACGGACCTTCTTCGTGATGAAGGAGGTCGTCGACAACGCCCCGCTGGCGTTCTGAATATTGACGCCGAGCAGCTGACTCTCAATCAGCGGGTCCAGCATCGTCATGCTCGCCCTTGTGGCGAGCATCCACGTCTTGAACACCGCGCTCGATCCATGAAGACGTGGATGGTCGGGACAAGCCCGACCATGACGGAACGCGCCACGCTGGAATGCAGGCGCGAGCTGAATGTTATACTTGGATCAGCCTCTGCACCTGATTGGCATCGAGTTCGGCCATCGCCCCCGACAGCACGACCTCGCCGCGCTCCATCACGAACATCGTGTCGGCGAGATCGCGGGCGAAGTCGAAATACTGCTCGACCAACACGATCGCCATGTCGCCCTTGGAGCGCAGATAATCGATCGCGCGGCCGATATCCTTGATGATCGAGGGCTGGATGCCCTCGGTCGGCTCGTCCAGCACCAGCAATTTGGGCCGGGTGACCAGCGCCCGCGCGATGGCGAGTTGCTGTTGCTGGCCACCCGAGAGGTCTCCGCCGCGCCGCCCCAACATCGACTTCAGCACGGGGAATAGGTCAAACAGTTCGCCGGGAATGTGCCGCTCCTTGCGGGGCAAGGGCGCATAGCCCGTCTCCAGATTTTCCTTCACGCTCAGCAGCGGGAACACCTCCCGCCCCTGCGGCACATAGGCGATGCCGGCGCGCGCGCGATCCTCGCTGCGCAGCTTCGAGATGTCCTCGCCGTCGAAGCTGATCTTGCCGCCCGAGATCGCCTGGTGGCCGACGATGGCGCGCATCAGCGAGGTCTTGCCGACGCCGTTGCGGCCCATAACGCAGGTGACCTTGCCGATCTCCGCCGTGACCGAGACGCGGCGTAGCGCCTGGGCTGCGCCGTAATGCAGATCGATGGCGTCGACGCTCAGCATTGGTCAGCTTTCTGCCGCATGATCCGATCGGAAAACCGGTTTCCACTTTTCCGGATCATGCTCATCGTCCCAGATACACTTCGACGACGCGCTCATTGGCGCTGACCTGGTCGAGCGGCCCCTCGGCCAGAACCGAGCCCTCATGCAGCACGGTCACCTTCACGCCGAGTTCGCGGATGAAGCCCATGTCGTGCTCGACCACGATGACCGAATGATCCCTGGCGATCTCCTTGAGGAGGACGGCCGTCTCGGCCGTCTCGCCATCGGTCATGCCGGCGGCGGGCTCATCGACCAGCAGGAGTTTTGGATCCTGCGCCAAGAGCATGCCGATCTCGAGCCACTGCTTCTGGCCGTGCGAGAGCGAGCCCGCGAGCCGGTCGCGCGCATCGCCAAGCTTGATGATGCCGAGGATGTCGTCGATGCGCTTGGCGTCCGCAGCCGCCGTCCTCCAGAACAGCGTCCTGGTCACCGTGCGCTTCGATTTCAGCGCCAGCAGGATGTTGTCCTCGATGGTATGGAAATCGAACACCGTCGGTTTCTGGAATTTGCGACCGATGCCGAGATTGGCGATCGCCGCCTCGTCGAGCTTGGTCAGGTCGACCGAGCCGCCGAACATCACCGTGCCGACATCGGGCTTTGTCTTGCCGGTGATGATGTCCATCATCGTGGTCTTGCCGGCGCCGTTGGGGCCGATGATGGCGCGCATCTCGCCGGGCTCGATGGTCAGCGAAAGGCCGCGAATGGCCTTGAAACCGTCGAAGGAGACGCTGACACCGTCGAGATAGAGCAGCGAGGAGGTGAGTGCGCCGGGAACGGGAGCGTTCATGTCGTCACTCCGCCGGGGCCGGTTCGGCCGCTGGCGACGGCTCCGGCGGCGCCTTGCGCCGGGTCCACCAATCCTGCGCCGTGCCCAGAATGCCCTTGGGCATGAAGATCGTCACGAAGACGAAGAGCGCACCCAGCGCGAACAGCCAGTACGGCGCCATGAAGCCAGAGGTGAAGACGGTCTTGGCGTAGTTGACGACGACTGCACCCAAGGCCGCGCCGACCAGCGTGCCGCGTCCACCGACGGCGACCCAGATCACGGTCTCGATCGAGTTCGCCGGCGCGAATTCGCTGGGATTGATGATGCCGACCTGCGGCACGTAGAGCGCGCCGGCGACGCCCGCCATGCAGGCCGAGACGGTGAAGACGAAGAGCTTGAAGCGGTCGACCCGGTAGCCGAGGAAGCGCGTGCGGGATTCAGCATCGCGGATGGCGATCACGACCTTGCCGAGTTTCGACGAGACAATGCCGCGCGCGATCAGGAAACCGGCGATCAGCATGATGCAGGTCATCGAGAACAGCGCCGCGCGCGTCGACTGCGCCTGGACGTTGAAGCCGACGATCTCCTTGAAGTCGGTCAGGCCGTTATTGCCGCCAAAGCCCATATCGTTGCGGAAAAAGGCGAGCAGCAGCGCATAGGTCAGCGCCTGGGTGATGATCGAGAGATAGACGCCGGTGACGCGGGAGCGGAAGGCGAACCAGCCGAAGACGAAGGCGAGCAGGCCCGGCACGGCCAGGACCATCAGCATCGCGAAGGGAAAGGAGGAGAAGCCGTACCAGTACCAGGGCAATTCGCTCCAGTTCAGGAAGACCATGAAATCGGGCAGGATCGGGTTGCCATAGGTTCCACGCGAGCCGATCTGGCGCATCAGATACATGCCCATGGCGTAGCCGCCGAGCGCGAAGAAGGCGCCGTGGCCGAGGCTCAGGATGCCGCAATAGCCCCAGACCAGATCGAGCGAGATCGCCAGCAGCGCGTAGCAGAGATATTTGCCCCAGAGCGACATGGTCGAGGTCGGCACATGCAGGAGCGAGCCCGGCGGCAGGAGCAGATTGGCGAGTGGCACGAGGATCGCCAGCGCCGCGAGCACGGCGAGGAAGACGAGGCCGCGCTTGTCCATGCCCTGGATGAGGAAGCGGGTGATCATGCTTCCACCGCCCTGCCCTTTAGCGCGAACAGGCCGCGCGGGCGCTTCTGGATGAACAGGATGATGAAGACGAGCAGCGCGATCTTGCCGAGCACCGCGCCGGCATAGGGCTCGAGCAGCTTGTTGGCGATGCCGAGCGTCATCGCGCCGACCAGCGTGCCCCAGAGATTGCCGACGCCGCCGAAGACCACGACCATGAAACTGTCGATGATGTAGCTCTGGCCGAGATTGGGGCTGACATTGTCGATCTGCGAGAGCGCGACGCCGGCCAAGCCCGCGACGCCCGAGCCCAGCCCGAAGGTCAAGGCATCGACTCGGCCGGTGCGGATGCCCATCGCCGAGGCCATGCGCCGGTTCTGGGTAACGGCGCGCATCTGCAGGCCGATCGGCGTCAGCTTCAGGATCGCCAGCAGCGCAGCGAAGACCAAGGCCGCGAAGACGATGATCCAGAGCCGGTTCCAGGTGATGGCAAGGCCGCCGAGATCGAAGGCGCCCGACATGAAGGCGGGAGCGCCGACCTCGCGATTGGTCGGGCCGAAGGCGGTGCGCACCGCCTGCTGCAGGATCAGGCTGATGCCCCAGGTCGCGAGCAGCGTCTCCAATGGCCGGCCATAGAGGAAGCGGATGACGCCGCGCTCGATCGCGATGCCGACGAGAGCGGCGACGAGGAAGGCCAGTGGCAGGGCGATCGCCAGCGAATAGTCGAACAGGCCGGGGAAGCGGGTGCGGATGACCTCCTGCACGATGAAAGTGGTGTAGGCGCCGAGCATCACCATCTCGCCATGGGCCATGTTGATCACGCCCATCACGCCGAAGGTGATGGCGAGCCCGATCGCCGCCAGCAACAGCACGGAGCCGAGCGAGAGCCCGTACCAGAGGTTCTGAGCGGTGCGCCATAGCGCCAGCTTGCCCTCGATATCGGTGATCGCTCGTGCCTGCGCGTCCTTCAATGCGGGCGTGGCGTCGCCGGGCAGCGAGCGCAGCGTCGCGAGCGCATCCTGGTCGCCGCGCTCGCGCAGCACGTCAACGGCGGCGAGGCGGTCGAAGGGCGGCGCGTCCGTCTTGGCGATCAGGATGGCGGCCTGGGCCTGACGCAAGGCAGCCTTGGCGCGGGTGTCGGTTTCCTTGCCGATCGCGGTCTCCAACACCGGCAGCACGCTGACATCGCGAGACTTGAACACGGCCTCGGCCGCGGCGATGCGCCTGCCGGCATCGGGATTGAGCAGGCCGAGCCCGCCGAGCGCAGCCTGGATATTGCGGCGGACGCCATTGTTGAGCCGCACGGCGCCGAGGCCCGGCGGTTCCGAGGCAAGCGGAGCGCCCGTCCTGGCGTCGAGTAGCTTGCCATCCGTGGTCTTGACGACGACCGCGCCGCCTCCGGCCAGGAGCCGGCCGTCAGCCAGCGCCTCGATGATGATCGCGGCCTGCGGATGGGCGTTCGCGATCAGGATCTCGATGGCGCGATTGGTGTCAGAAAAACTGTCGGCGCCGAGCCTGGTAAAAGCCTCGTCGGCAGCTTGGGGCGAACCCTGGGCCGACGCAGCGCCCGGCTGGAGCACAAGCAGCGTCGCTAGCGCGATCATGCGCAGAAGGCAGGACACAATTCGCATGGGCTCGTTTCGGTTTCGCGGCTCGGCAGCTTGCTTGGACGGTGACGGACGCCTCCGGCTCGAAAACCGCAGGCGTCTCGTCGAAATCCGAAGGACGGCCGGGCTTTTGCGCCCGTGCCGTCCCTCCCCCTCATGACCTCACGCGCCGCCGCACTTGCCGGTCTTGACGTTGAAGTTGCCGCACTTCTTCTCGACCCAGTCGCCGATCAGGTCCTTGGAGCCATCGAGTTCCTTCGACCAGGCATCGCCAGCGACGAGACCGGTCTTCGAGACCACGTCGAACTGGCCGTCGGCCTTGATCTCACCGATCAGCACAGGCTTGGTGATGTGGTGGTTGGGGAGCATCTTCGAGATGCCGCCGGTCAGGTTCGGCGCCTCGATGCCCGGCAGCGCGTCGATGACCTTGTCGGGATCGAAGCTCTTGGCCTTCTCGACCGCCTTGACCCACATGGCGAAGCCGATGACATGGGCTTCCATCGGATCGTTGGTGACGGCCTTGTCGTTCTTCTTGTAGGCCTTCCACTGCTTGATGAAGGCTTCGTTCTCCGGCGTCTTCACCGACTGGAAGTAGTTCCACGCAGCGAGATGGCCGAGCAGCGGCTTGGTGTCGATGCCGGCGAGCTCTTCCTCACCCACCGAGAAGGCCACGACCGGGATATCCGTCGCCTTGATGCCCTGGTTGCCGAGCTCCTTGTAGAACGGCACGTTGGCGTCGCCATTGATGGTCGAGACCACGGCGGTCTTCTTGCCGGCCGAGCCGAACTTCTTGATGTCGGACACGATCGTCTGCCAGTCGGAATGGCCGAACGGCGTGTAGTTGATCATGATGTCCTCGGCCTTGACGCCCTTGGACTTGAGATAGGCCTCGAGGATCTTGTTGGTCGTGCGCGGATAGACATAGTCGGTGCCGGCGAGCACCCAGCGCTGAACCTTCTCCTCCTTGGCGAGGTAGTCGACCGCGGGGATCGCCTGCTGGTTCGGCGCAGCGCCCGTGTAGAAGACGTTGCGTTCCGACTCCTCGCCCTCGTACTGGACGGGGTAGAACAGGATCGAATTCAGCTCCTTGAAGACCGGCAGCACTGATTTCCGCGACACCGAGGTCCAGCAGCCGAACACGGCCGAGACCTTGTCCTTGGCGATCAGCTCGCGCGCCTTCTCGGCGAAGAGCGGCCAGTTCGAGGCGGGGTCGACGACGACGGCCTCGAGCTTCTTGCCGAGCACGCCGCCCTTCTTGTTCTGCTCGTCGATGAGCATGAGCATGACGTCCTTCAACGTCGTCTCGGAAATCGCCATCGTGCCCGAGAGCGAATGCAGGATGCCGACCTTGATGGTCTCCTGCGCTGCGGCCGGCAGGAGCGTCCCCAGAAATGCGGCGCCTGCAAGTGCAGCGCCCAAAATAACGCGACGAGTATTGCTCACGGACATGTCCCCCGAACCAATCCTGTTGAATGCACCCTTGAGTGGGCGCCGACAGGCCTCCCCGGCCCGGAGGAGCGGGCTCGCAAGCGACATGCCAACGAGCCTTTCGCGACGGTTTAGTCCGCAAATCTCTGCCGTATGGGCAGCTTTTGCCGAATTTCCTGCGAGGCAGGCCGCCATGCACGCAAGGATGATGCGAGGCGGACGCATTTGCCTGTTTATTACGCAATCTTTCCGCCTATCTTTTCGGCAGGCGATCCGAAGAGCTTCATTTTGCCGGCTGTCGCGGCATTTCGCCTGACGAAGGAAGCGCTTTTTTTGACATTTACGCCGGCCCGAGAATCGCCCTAGCCTGTGCTTGTCGGTAACAACTGAAAGGAGGTGATCCAGTGTCTCATTGTCATCAACCGCTGGTGCAAAGCGGGTGGACCTGGACTCATTCCCAATGGGGTTCTTGTTCCGCGTGAGTTTTCGCGCCTTTGGGTCCGGCTCGCCGGACCGCGGTTCGACAATGGAAGGGCTGCCCGCAAGGGCGGCCCTTCTTTCATTTGGGATGCTTTCATTGGCGGATACGGCGATACCGGTTCTGGCGTCTACGCGGCGCTCATGGCAGACAGGAGCTGTGTTTTCTTCGCCCTCCCCCGATTTGACGAGCCGATATCGTGTCATCGCCCGTGCCTGAGCCGAGCCGTGAGGCGATCCTGGACTTCATCGAGACCGAGCGTGCCGCCGGCCGCGATGCCGGCCGCCGCGAGATCGCGCGTGCCTTCGGGCTGTCCGGCGCAGGCAAGATCTGGCTGAAGCGGCTATTGAAGGAGATCCAGGAGGATCAGGCTGTCGATGCTCCCGGGAATGGGACGCTGGTCGCGCATCCGCGTGGCGCCTTGCCTCCCGTCCTGCTGAGCGAGATCAAGTCCAAGGATCGCGACGGCGACCTCGTCGCGGCCCCGCTGGAATGGAACGAGGCCGACCAGGGCGTGGCGCCGCGCATTCTGATCGAGCGGGCACGCGAGTTCCGCGCCAAGCGCAACGCGGCTCCGGCAGCCGGTGTCGGCGATCAGGTCCTGCTCAAGCTGACCCGACTGAAGGGCGTCGACGGATTCGCCTATTCCGGCCGCGTGCTGAAGATCATGGGCAAGGGCAAGACCCAGGTGCTCGGCATCTTCCGCGCCCTGCCCGACGGCAGCGGCCGCTTGATCCCGATCGACAAGAAGGCGCAAGGCCGCGAGGCGCTGATCCCGAAGGGCCGCACGGCGGAGGCGCAGGATGGCGACCTCGTCTCCGTCTCGCTGCGCAACGAGACGCGCTTCGGGCCGTCCGAGGCGCATGTGCGCGAGCGGCTCGGCTCGATCAAATCGGAGCGCGCCGTCAGCCTGATCGCAATCCACGCCCATGGCATTCCCAACGTCTTCTCACCGGCGACCATCGCCGAGGCCGACGCTGTGCGCCCAGCGGGCACCGCCGGCCGCGAGGATTGGCGCGATCTGCCGCTGATTACGATCGACCCCGCCGACGCCAAGGACCATGACGACGCGGTCCACGCCGCACCCGACGCCGATCCCGACAATCCCGGCGGCTATGTCGTCACTGTCGCCATCGCCGATGTCGCGGCTTATGTCCGGCCAGGCTCCAGCCTCGACCGCGAGGCGCTGGAGCGCGGCAATTCGGTCTATTTCCCCGACCGGGTCGTGCCGATGCTGCCGGAGCGGATCTCGAACGATCTCTGCTCGCTGCGTGGCGGCGAAGACCGGCCGGCTCTCGCGGTACGGCTGGTGCTGAAATCGGACGGCTCCAAGAAGACCCATTCCTTCCACCGCATCCTGATGCGCTCGGCCGCCAAGCTGTCCTACCAGCAGGCGCAGGCCGCGATTGACGGCAAGCCGGACGAAACCACCAGCCCGATCCGCAACACCATCCTGATGCCGCTCTGGGCCGCCTATGGCATCGCCTCCCGCGCCCGCGACGCGCGCCAGCCGCTCGATCTCGATTTGCCGGAGCGCAAGCTGGTGCTGAAACCCGACGGCGCGGTCGACCGCGTCATCGTGCCCGAGCGGCTTGCGGCGCATAAGCTGATCGAGGAGTTCATGATCCTCGCCAATGTCGCGGCCGCCGAGACCCTGGAGAAGGCCGGCAGCCTCTTGATCTACCGCTGCCATGACGAGCCATCGCTGGAGAAGATGCGGGCGCTCGGCGAGGTGTTGGCCTCGATCGGCATCAAGCTGCCCAAGGAGGGTGTGCTGCGGCCGGTGCTGTTCAACCGCATCCTGGCCATGATCAAGGGGTCGGAGAACGAGCTCTTCCTCAACGAGGTCGTGCTGCGGACCCAGGCCCAGGCCGAATATGTCGCCGAGAATTACGGGCATTTCGGCTTGAACCTGCGCCGCTACGCCCATTTCACCTCGCCGATCCGGCGCTATGCCGACCTTATCGTCCACCGCGCTCTGATCACCGCCATGCGGGCCGGAGATGACGGCCTGCCGAAGGCGACGACGCTCGCCGAATTGCGCGAGGTCTCGACCCGGATCTCGGCGGCCGAGCGCCGCGCCATGGCAGCGGAGCGCGAGACCACGGACCGGTTGATCGCGCATTTCCTGGCCGACCAGATCGGCTCCAGCTTCGATGGGCGCATCGGCGGCGTGAATCGGGCGGGCCTGTTCGTGAAGCTGGACGGCACCGGCGCCGACGGCTTCGTCCCCGCCTCGACATTGGGCGCCGACTATTATCGCTACGACGAAGCCGCCCACGCCATGATCGGGGAACGCAGCGGCGAGAGCTGGCGCCTGGGCGACCGGGTGCATGTGCGCCTCGTCGAAGCCGCCCCGGTGGCAGGCGCTCTGCGCTTCGAATTGCTCTCCGAGGGCCGGCATGTGACACCGGGACGCTCTGGCAATCGCTCGGCACGCCCCCCTATATCAGGGCGCGCGAGGGCGAAGCCGTCCTTCGGCAAGGCGGGCGGCAAGAAGCCCGGCAAGAGGCGCTGATGTCTGTTCAAATCAATCACGCGGTGGGCCGGCCGGTCGAACGCGACTGGCGCAGCGCCATCGGGCGCGGCCTGATGGGGCGCTGCCCGCATTGCGGCGAAGGCAAGCTGTTCCGCGCCTTCCTCAAGCCTGTCGATACCTGCGAGGTGTGCGGCGAGGCGATGCATCATCAGCGCGCCGACGACCTGCCGCCCTATATCGTCATCACCATCGTCGGCCATATCGTCGTCGGCGGCCTGCTGATGGCCGAGAAATATGCCAACTGGCCGATGTGGCTGCATATGGCGATCTGGCCCGCCCTGACGGTCCTGCTCTGCCTCGTGATGATGCAGCCGGTGAAGGGCGGCGTGGTCGGCCTGCAATGGGCGATGCGCATGCATGGCTTCGACGGCGAGCCGCCACGGCCGGAGCGCCAGCCCGCAGCCACGTTGCTGCGCCCGTGAGCGACCATGTCGTAACGCTGACGCAGGCCGAACGCGCGCGCGTCACGGTCAATCTGCGCCCCAAGGATGCAGCGACGGTGCTGATCATCGACCGCTCGGCCAGGACGCCACGGGTTTTGATGGGCAAGCGCCATCCCGGCCATAAGTTCATGCCCGGGAAATTCGTCTTTCCCGGCGGCAGGATCGATCCGGAAGACCGCCGCATGACGGCAACCGGCGCGCTCGACCAGATCTGCGAAAACCGGCTGATGGCGCGTACGCAGCGCCCGAGCCCGATGAAGGCGCGGGCGCTGGCGCTGGCCGCCATTCGCGAGACCTTCGAGGAGACGGGGCTGCTCTTCGGCTCGAGCGAGCTCGGCACGCCCGAGCAGCCACCGGCCGGCAGCTGGGCGGGTTTCGCCAGCCACGGCATTTTCCCCGACCTCAGCGCCATTACATTCGTCGCCCGGGCCGTAACGCCGCCGCGCCGACCCAAGCGCTTCGACACTCGCTTCTTCACGATCGACTATGGTGCCCTCGCCGGGAAGGTCGAGGGAGTGACGGGCCCCGATTCGGAGTTGATCGAACTCGTCTGGGTGACGTTCGCGGACGCGCAGAAGCTCGATCTGCCGACGATCACGCAGGTGATTCTGAAGGAAGTCGACGCACGGCTCAGCGCGGGCTTTGCGCCTTATCTGCCGGTTCCCTATTATTGGGAGAAGAACGGCCGCTTCGTTCGCGAGGAATTATAGAGGCTGCAGCCACCATCGCGGCGCCATGCTGCGCCGCATGACGCAACACGGCGGAAACAGCCAGGCACGCGCCATTCTTTCTTGACTTCGCCGGCTCGTTGCGGCATTCCCCCACCCGACGGTTTGCCGGGTCCGCCCGGCCATTTTCTTTTTATAGGGCCTCACCAGCCCCTCAGGCTCGAGGATAATCCCATGGCCAAGGCCGTGACCATCAAGATCAAGCTGCTCTCGACGGCGGATACCGGTTTCTTCTATGTCACCAAGAAGAACTCCCGCACGATGACCGAGAAGATGTCCAAGAAGAAGTACGATCCCGTCGCGCGCAAGCACGTCGAGTTCAAGGAAACCAAGATCAAGTGATCCTGGTTACGCTTCAGGCATAACAACGCTCTCGAAAAACCGCCCGTATCCCGGGCGGTTTTTCATTTCGACCTGCCGCGACGCGTCCGTCAGTAGGACGGCTTGGGCACGAACAGGCAGAAGGGCCGCTGCGACGGCGCGATCACGGTCCCGGTCAGGGTGCCCCCGCTCCGGCAGATGTGAAAACGCCCGTCTTTCGAAACCCGCGTGGCGCTTTCCGGCACGAAATGACCGTCATGGGTCATGTAGCCGCCGGGAACGACGCGGGGATCGGGTTCGCGGGCATCCTGGTCCATTCCCATGGGCCAGCAATCGCGGTCGCTGCAGCAGTCATAGGGGTACCAACTATGCGCGTAGACAAGCCCTCCGCCCCACGGTGATGCCGTAAGGCAGAGCGCCAATGCGAGGGTACGCATGGGTCGCTCCATAGATTGAGGATGTCAGGCCAGCATCTTCGCAATCCGAACAAGCTGGATTGCGAATCGTCATCAGGGTATCACGCTGGAGCGCTACCGTTGATCGATTTGCTGCGCTGCAATTTCCGAAGCCGATAGCGGCCTGGCGGGCGGCCAAGTTTTGCATCCGCCTGCGACGAATATGTCACTTGGCGCCGGCAATAGCTGGCGTAGCATGGGCCTCTCGCCCGATCTTTGCAGGCCGAAGGACTTGTGGGCTCGCGCGGGCTGTCGAGACGGTGCCGGCGCCTGCCAGTTTGAACCTTATCCTCCTCCCCGATCGGACGTAGCCCTTGAGCAGCGGCGACAAGCATGTCGAGCCCCTCACGCCAGGTCACAGCCCGTGGCGTCGCTTCCTGAAGCTGCTCGTGGAAGTCGATTCGTCGCGTTTCGCGCTCAGCCGATTGAAGGCAGCGCTGATGCTGCTTGCCATCCTCGCGCTCTTCGCCGGGCTCGGCTACGCCCTGCCGGCGCTGGTCTCGCGCTATTTCTGAAGACCGCTCTCGGACATAGGAGGCACATGCCGTCGCCCGGATACCGGGACGGCTCCGTCTGCATCAGGTCTTGAGGGGGGTGGTCGGCCGGCGACGGTTCTGATGAGGCCAGAAATCCGTCACCGACCGGCCGAGCCCATCGGTTTCCCAGGAGATGCGGCGGATCCGGGAGCCCGAAGGGCGTTTCGAAGCAGCAACCGATAGCCGCTGCGTTGAACCGACCCTACAGGCAGGCCCTCCCGAATCAATCCAATTGGACCGATTCACCAATATTCATCGATGCTTAACCCTACCTGCTAACCATTCCAGAGCGCTGGAGCCGGTTTTCAGGCGGCATTGGCCACGATGACGCGGTTTCGCCCGGCATCCTTGGCGCGGTAGAGCGCATCATCGGCGCGCTTCATCATCTCCGCCGCCGAGGCATCGCCCGCGCGCCGGCTCGAGACCCCGATCGAGACCGTCACCGTGATGGAGCGGGTGTTGCGGTGGATGCTGAAGGGCTCGGCCTCGACCCGCTCGCGGATACGCTCTGCAACTGCGCAGGCCGCGTCCAGAGAGGTATCCGGCAGCACCACGACGACCTCCTCGCCGCCCATCCGGGCGACCAGATCGATGCCGCGCGTGCAGGCGCGCACCCGATCGGCGAATTCGCGCAGCACCTCGTCGCCGGCATCATGCCCCCAGGTGTCGTTGACGACCTTGAAGCGATCGACATCGAGGACGAGCATGGCGAGCGAGCGGGCCCTGAGCGCCGATTCATCGAACATCGTGCCCATGCGGCTGTCCATGAAGCGGCGGTTGTGCAGGCCGGTGAGCTGATCCATCACCGCCATTTCCATGGACGACTGGACGCTGTCGCGCAGCCGCTCGGTAAAGCGCTTGCGGCGCACCTGCGTGCGTACGCGCGCCAAGAGCTCGTTGCGGTCGACCGGACGGATCAGGAAGTCATGGGCCCCAATCTCGAGGCCGCGCAGGATGCGGGTGCGATCCTCGGCCTCGCCCAGCATCAGCACCGAGACGTTGCGGGTGCGCTCGAGCGAGCGCAGCTGGCTGCAGATCCGCAGGCCGTCATAGGCCTTGAGGTCGAGACTGACGAGGACGCTGTCGTAGTCGCCCTCGGCGGCCCGCACCAGGGCCTGATGCGGGTCGGTCTCGATCTCGACGATGTGAAAGGCTGAAAGCGCGCTCGACAGCCGCTCGGTCACGGTTGGCCGGTCCTCGATCACCAGGATGCGGCCGTTCAGACCGGTCTCGGAGGCTGCGGCAGCAAGCGGGTCGGCGATGCCGAGTCGGCGCGAGGCGAAAGCGCGGTTGCGCAACTCGTCCGTAACGGATTTCAAGCGCACAAGGCTGCGCACGCGGGCAAACAGCGCTGTGTCGTCCAGCGGCTTGGTCAGAAAATCGTCAGCCCCGGCATCCAGCCCCTTCAGGCGGTCGCCGGGCTGGTCAAGCGCCGTCACCATCACGACCGGGATATGGGCGGTGGTCGCGCCGTTCTTCAAACGCCGGCAGACCTCAAAGCCGTCCATGCCCGGCATCATCACGTCGAGCAGGACGATGTCCGCCTCGCCGCGTTCGCAGATCGCCAGCGCCTCGATTCCGTTCAGCGCGGTCACGACGTCGAAGTACTCCGCTGAAAGCTTCGCCTCCAGCAGCTTCACATTGGTGACGATGTCGTCGACGACGAGGACACGGGCTGACATGGTTTTGCTTTCGAAGCCTCAGGCTGGGCCAGCGTAGGCGCGGACCGTCTCCAAGAATTTTGCCACCGAGATCGGCTTGGAGAGGTAAGCCTCGCAGCCTCCCTCGCGGATACGTTCTTCGTCACCCTTCATCGCAAAAGCCGTCACCGCGATAACAGGGATAGATTTGAGGGCATCATCCTCCTTGATCCATTTGGTGACCTCGAGCCCCGAAACCTCGGGAAGCTGGATGTCCATCAAAATCAGATCGGGATGATGCGTGCGCGCGAGTTCGATCGCCTCGATGCCATCGGCAGTCTTCAGCGTCGCATAGCCATGCGCTTCAAGCAAATCATTGAAGAGCTTCATGTTGAGCTCATTGTCCTCGACGATCAAAACCGTCTTCATCATGCCGCCCTTCAAACGCGCCACTGACAGGCAATCTCGATCCTGCCATCACAAGTTGGCGGCCTCATTCAAAGATTACGTTAGCATGAGAGCCGTTGACGAAACGCAAACCTGAAGCTCGATTCGGAAGGCAGCTCCCGCCATGGCAAGATCCCTCTCCGTCGAGGACGCTGAAACTCTCGCGCTGCGCGCGCTGGGCTTCCTCGCTGCAGATCCGGCGCGTCTGGAGCCGTTTCTGGCGCAAACCGGCCTCGGCCCCTCGAATCTGCGGGCTGCGGCGCAAGAGCCCGGTTTCCTCGCCGCAGTGCTCGACCATCTCGCCGGCAGCGATTCGCTACTGTTAGAGTTTGCCGGAAATTTAAGCTTGAATCCGGAAATTATCGCGCAGGCGCGCGGTCGGCTCGCCGGGCCGCAAATGGACGAGGCGCCGTGACCGACAGGGCCGCCCAGCTCGCGCGGCGCGTGCTCTGCCGCGATTGCCTCATCGATCATGAGGAGGCAATCGCGGCGCTGCGCCGCTGCCCGGCTTGCGGCTCACCCCGGCTGCTGCGCCACCCCGAGCGCGATACCTTAAGCCTCGCCCATATCGACTGCGACGCCTTCTATGCAGCGATCGAGAAGCGCGACGATCCTACGCTACTCGACAAGCCGGTGATCATCGGCGGCGGCAAGCGCGGCGTGGTCTCGACGGCCTGCTATATCGCCCGGACCTATGGCGTGCGTTCGGCAATGCCGATGTTCAAGGCGCTGGAGGCCTGCCCCGAGGCGGTGGTCGTCAAGCCGAACATGGCGAAATATGTCGCGGCCGGGCGCGAGGTCCGGCGATTGATGCAGGAGCTGACGCCACTGGTCGAGCCGCTCTCGATCGACGAGGCCTTTCTCGACCTCGCCGGAACCGAGCGCCTGCATCACGCCAGCCCCGCCATCACGCTCGCGCGCTTCGCCAAGCGGATCGAAGGCGAGGTCGGGATCAGCATCTCCGTCGGCCTGTCCTATGCCAAGTTCCTGGCCAAGGTCGCCTCCGACATGGACAAGCCGCGCGGTTTCTCCGTGATCGGGCGGGCGGAGGCCGTCGCTTTTCTGGCGAGGAAGCCGGTCAGCCTCATTCCCGGCGTCGGCCAGGCAAGCGCGGCCAAGCTCGCCGAATCCGGCTTCCGCCTGATCGGTGATCTGCGCGAAGCGCCGATCGACAAGCTCTTCCGCCTGGCCGGCAAGGATGGGCCGCGGCTGAAGAAGCTCGCCAACGGCATCGACGAGCGCCAGGTCACGCCCGACCGCGAAACCAAGAGCGTTTCCAGCGAAACCACACTCGACACCGACCTGTCGCGTTTCGAGGATCTCGAGCCGGTGCTGTGGCGGCTCTGCGAGAAGACCTCGAAACGCCTCAAGGCCCAGGCTCTCGCCGGCCGGACCATCACGATGAAGCTGAAGACGGCGGATTTTCACGCGATTACACGCGCCAGCCGCCTGCCGGAACCAACACAATTGGCAGCCAGGCTGTTCGCCGCCGGACGTGACCTGCTCAGGCGCGAATGCAACGGCCAGCGCTACCGGCTGATCGGCATCGGCGCGAGTGACTTCAGCGCGCCCGAGGAAGCCGACCATGGCGACCTCGCCGATGTCGCGACGCCCAGGCTGAAGGCGATGGAAGGCGCGCTCGACGCGCTGCGCGCCCGCTTCGGCGATGCGTCGATCGGCAAGGGCCTCAGTCTGCGCGGGCCGCAGCGGGCCAGCGGCGCGAGCGCTACTTCGCGCAATCCTGCTTCGGAAGAAGATCCAGACGCGTGAGCGTGCCGCGCAGGGCGAAGCTGCCATAGTCGAGCTTGATCGCGCCGGTCACGCCATTCTCATAAAGCTCGAAGGAAATGGTGTAAGATGGCGTGGTCTCACCGGAATCGACCTTGAAATAAGAGATCGACACCGGCCAACGCGCCAACGTCTCGAACTCCGGCCGCTGCAGCGGCGCCTCGGAGGGCTTGGTCTCGATCCGCTTCCCGATGACCGAGAGCGTGTCATAGACCTCCTTGCCGCTATTGGCGCCGTCATAGAGGCGCACGTTCAGCGTGGTCTTGCCGGCGCGCGCGGCCTCGATCACCGCCTTCATCTGCGCGTTCGGGAACAGGGCGTCCGTCGTCTGGCGCACCGTCTCGGGCTTGGGCGCGTTGAGCTTGATCTCGTAGCCGCCACCGGATTTCTGAACCGAACCGTCGACGATCTCGGCCGGCGCGCCGCCAGCCGAGCTTTCGGTCTTGAAGCGGTAGCTCGCGCCGTCGCCTGCCTCGAAGCTCGTCGTGCGCGCATCGATGGTGCGCGGGCCGCCTTCGCTGCTGCTCACCTGCGTGACCTGGCGGAAGGAGAGCACGTAACCCTCGCAGGCATCGCCGGTGAAATCGAAGGCGATGCGGCCGCGCGCGGCCTCGATGCTGGTGGCGGGTTTGTCGTCGTCGAGCACGAGATCATAGACTGCACGATGGGGCGCCAGAACCACGCGCCCGACCGATTGGGGCTGGGCCGAGGCGCCGACGCTCGCCAGCACGGCGACCGTGCTCAGGATGCTCGCCAGGGTACTCGCAAGGCCAAATCCGTTCATGCTCATGACACTTGCCGCTCTGCTAGGTGATCGAATAGGTGCTCGAATGAATCTAGGTGCATTGCAGCAGTGGCGCAAACAAGGCGTAAAGCCGCCCTCGTGAACGCCGGTCCGAGCCGCCTTGCGAGCATATCGAGGCCGCTTGCGGCTTGCACGGCCATCGGCCATGAAGGTTTCATTCCATTAAGCCGGAGCACGCCCCATGAGCGCGATCGAAGCCAAGCTTGCCGAACTCGGCATCACCCTGCCCTCGCCGGCCGCCCCGGTCGCGAATTACGTGCCCTATGTCATCACTGGCAAGCTGCTGGTGATCTCCGGCCAGCTCTGCTTCGGGCTGGATGGCAAGCTCTCCGACAGCCACAAGGGCAAGCTAGGCGCCGAGATCTTCAACGAGGCCGGCATCGAGGCGGCGCGACTCTGCGCCATCAACGTGCTGGCGCAAGCCAAGGCCGCGCTCGGCGATCTCGACCGGATCACCCGCTGCGTGCGCCTCGGCGGCTTCATCAATGCGATGCCGCATTTCGCGGGCCTGCCAGCGATCATGAACGGCGCCTCGGATTTGATGGTCGAGGTGCTCGGCGACAAGGGCCGCCATGCCCGCTCGACCATCGGCGTCGCCGAGCTCCCGGCCGACGCCGCCGTCGAAGTCGAGGCGATGTTCGAGATCGCGTGATGGTGCGGCTTGCGACATCCGGACTCGGCTGGCTCGTCGCCCGGCCGATCGCGCATCGCGGCCTGCATGATGCGAAGGTCGGGCTGATCGAGAACAGCCTGTCCGCAGCCGAGGCCGCCATCGCTGGCGGCTTCGGCATCGAATGCGACGTCCAGCTCAGCGCTGACGGCGAGGCGATGGTGTTTCACGATTTCGTGCTCGACCGACTGACGGCCGAGACCGGGCTCGTCAACGCGCGGAGCGCGCAGGCTCTGGCCGAAATCGCCCTGACGGACAGCAGTGACCGCATTCCGACGCTGAACACCTTTCTCGATGCGGTCGCGGGACGTGTGCCGCTGGTGATCGAGGTCAAGAGCCGCTTCGACGGTGCTCTCGCTTTGGCGCAGCGCACGGCCGAGATCGTCAACCAGCGCTCCGGCCAGCCGATCGTGCTGAAATCCTTCGACCCCGTGATCGTCACGGCATTGCGCAAACTCGCACCCGGCATCCCGCGCGGAATCGTGGCGATGAGCGACTATTCCTATCCCGACTATGATCACCTCGACGCCACCCAGAAACATGCGCTGGCCAATCTGCTGCATTTCGGCGAGAGCCAGCCGGATTTTTTGTCCTGGAAGGTTGCTGATTTGCCGAGCGCGGCTCCCTATCTCTGTCGGGAGGCGTTGGGCCTGCCGGTGATGAGCTGGACGGTGCGCAACGCTCAGGATCGCGAGCGGGCCGCATTGCATGCCGACCAGATGGTCTTCGAGGGCTTCAAACCTTGAGTGTTGACGGACGCGACGACCTCAGGGTGCGCGTCGCGACGTCTTTGAAGACCGTGCCCGCCGCCGCATGGAACGCCTGCGCCAATCCGTTCGCGCTGCGCACCGCCATGGCCGCGACATCCCCGGCCCCGGCCTGCCAGGATCCCGCTTCCGCATCAGTGATCGACGAGGACAATCCCTTCGTCTCACATGCCTTTCTGCTTGCCCTGGAGGAGAGCGGTTGCGTCGGCAGCCGTTCCGGCTGGTCTCCGGCCTATCTGCTGGTCGAGGATGCGCAAGGCACGCTGCTGGCGGCGGCGCCAAGCTTCCTCAAGAGCCACAGCCAGGGCGAATATGTCTTCGACCATGCCTGGGCCGACGCCTATGAGCGCGCCGGCGGGCGCTACTACCCCAAGCTTCAGCTCGCAGCCCCCTTCACACCCGCGACCGGGCCGCGCCTGCTGGTCGCGGACGGCCTGCGCGCCGATGAGGCTCGCGCCGGGCTGATCGCCGGGCTGGAAGCATTGCGCGGGCAAGCGAACGCCTCCTCGGTCCATGTCACCTTCGCCCAGGAGCCCGACATCGCGGCGCTGCGCGAGGCCGGCTATCTGGAGCGGCACGATCTTCAGTTTCACTGGCGCAACGAAGGCTTTGAAACCTATGACGATTTCCTGGGAACGCTGGCCTCGCGCAAGCGCAAGGCGCTGAAGCGCGAGCGGCGCGAGGCACTCTCAGCCGACATCACGGTCGAGGTCCTGTCCGGTTCCGACCTGACCGAAGCCGTCTGGGACGACTTCCATTCCTTCTACGAGGATACCGGCTCGCGCAAATGGGGCCGGCCCTATCTCAACCGCGCCTTCTTCTCAGCGGTGGGGGCGGCGATGGGCGAGCGCATCGTGCTGATGATGGCCAGACGCGCTGGCCGCTATATCGCCGGCGCGATCAATTTCCGCGGCGCCAACATGCTTTATGGCCGCAACTGGGGCTGCATCGAGGATCACCCCTTCCTGCATTTCGAGCTCTGCTACCATCAGGCGATCGACTATGCGATCGCCCACAAGCTCAGCCGCGTCGAGGCTGGCGCGCAGGGCGAGCATAAGCTCGCACGCGGCTACCGGCCGGTGCTGACGCGCTCGCTGCATCATCTTGCCGATCCCGGGCTTCGCCGCGCCGTCGCCGCCTATCTCGTCAATGAGCGCCAGCATATTGCGCAGGCGCGGGAGGCGCTTGCAGCGGAAAGCCCCTTCAGGAAAGGCGGGGGCGCCGATGACTGAGGTTGCTTGCGCGGGTAGCGCCAGCCTCTTCTGCGACGATTCCGAACTCGGCTATCGCCGCAGCCTCACCGATTTCTCGGTGCCGTTAACGCTGGATGACAGCTATCGGCTCGCCCATCTGCCGCTCGTTGCGCCGAACCACCCGCGTGTCATCCCGTGGGTGGAGGGCAAGTTCTACGAGAGGGGGCGGCATCCACCGGTGTTCTCGCTTGTCCTGCCGGTTCCGGACGAGGCCTTGCGAGGGTCTGCCGCCTTTCTCGCTCTGGAGGCTGAGATCAAGGCCGCGCCCTTCGCTGCCAAGATCGCCTGGGATATCCTGCCGCGCCGCAAGGACAGGCTGCATGCGACGATCTGCGGCTCGCTCGGGGCCGCTGCGGAGCCGACCATCGCAGACGAGACGCGGCGAGCGCTCTGCGCGATCCCGCCTTTCGCTGTCGAACTGCGCGGCCTGTTCTCGGGCAACGTCAATCGTGGCCGGCTCTATCTCGCCGCCTATCCGGAAAAGCGCGACGGCATGAACATGCTGCAAGCCGTGCAGCAGGCCTTCGGACGCTCGCCCGGCGATCTCTGGCTGGTCGGCCTCTACAATCTGACGGACGATCTCGACGCCGGGGAGACCGCGGCGCTGGCGGATATCGTGATGCGCTGGCGGGACCGACCGCTGCTGCGTCTCAAGGCCACGGCGTTCGAAATCCTCGGCGCCTGCGACGATCTCGTGCTCGACAGCGTGGTCGAGGAGATTCTGCCGCTTGCGGCTGCGCACATCGCGACGGGTTGACGGCGCGGCGGGCGAGCCACAGGTTGCGCTCTCCCGCCTCCAGCCTGCCGGTCCCGTAATGAGCGCCTACGATCCCTCCAACGTCTTCGCCAAGATCCTGCGCGGCGAATTGCCTTCCCACACGGTCTACGAGGACGCCGACACCATCGCGATCATGGACATCATGCCGCGTGCCGACGGGCATGTCCTGGTCGTCCCCAAGACGGCCTGCCGCAATGTCTTCGATGCGCCACCCGAGGCGCTGACATCCGTCGCCCTCAGCGTCCAGACGCTGGCGCGGGCGGTCAAATCAGCCTTCAACGCCGATGGCGTCACGATCCAGCAGTTCAACGAGGCGGCTGGCGGGCAGGTCGTGTTCCACCTGCATGTTCATGTCATGCCGCGCTTCGATGGCGTCGCGCTCAGGCCCCATACCGGCGCCATGGAAAAGCCCGATGTGCTGGCCGCTCATGCCGAAAAAATCCGGGCCGCGCTAAAAAATCCCTGAGCGATGTCACAACCATCGGCGCTGTCTCGTCTTGCCTTCATCGAACCTCGATGGAGACCAAGATGACCCAACGCCTCAACGCCCTCCAGGCCGGCCCCGCCGCGATCGACGCCGTCCTGGCCCTGTCAAAATACACTCAGGACACCGGACTGGAACACAGCCTGCTCGAACTGGTGAAGATGCGCGCCTCCCAGATCAACTCCTGCGCCTATTGCCTGCATATGCATGCGGCCGACGCCCGCAAAGCTGGAGAAAGCGAGGCGAGGCTTTACCTGCTCAGCGCTTGGGAGGAATCGGAACTCTACACCCCGCGCGAGCGCGCCGCGCTGGCCTGGACGGAGGCGCTGACACGGCTTTCCCAGGGCGCCCCGAGCGACGAGGCCTTCGCCGAATTGCGTGAGCATTTCAGCGAGGTCGAATGCGTCAATCTTTCGGTGGCGATCGGTACGATCAACCTCTGGAACCGCATCAATGCCGGCTTCCGCACCCGGCATCCGCAGGACCGCAGCCGGCTCGCCGCCGCATGATCGCGCGACCGGACAGCCCATCCAGCAACGCGTTCGAGCAGCACAGGCCATTCCTGATCCGGCTGGCCTATCGCATGCTCGGCTCGGTCAGTGATGCCGAGGACGTGGTGCAGGATGCCTGGCTGCGCTGGCACGAGGCCGGACAGGAAGACATCATCAACCCGCGCGCCTATCTGGCGCGCGTGGTGACGCGGCTCTGCCTCGATCAGATGAAATCGGCCCGCAGCCGGCGCGAATTCTATGTCGGAACCTGGCTTCCGGAGCCGATCGTCGAGAGCCTCGGTAGCGGCGAGCCGGTGGATGACGAACTCGATGCACCGATCGCGCTGATGCTGGCGCTCGAACGGCTCTCGTCGCTGGAGCGGGCCGCTTTCCTGCTGCACGACATCTTCGATATCGGCTTTGCCGAAATCGCCCGCATGCTGGAGCGCAGCGAGGCCGCCTGCCGCCAGCTCGCTACTCGGGCGCGCCAGCATGTCCGGCTCGACCTGCCCCCGCGCAACAGCGTCTCTCGCGAGGAGGCGGCGCGCTATGCCGAGGCCTTCTTCAAGGCCTCGCATCAATCCGACCCGACCCTGCTGCAGCAACTGCTCGCACGCGATGTCGTCCTGCACAGCGACGGCGGCGGCAAGGTGGCGGCCTCGATCAACCAGATCTTCGGCCTCGACAAGGTCGCGCGCTTCTTCGCAGGCATTGCCCAGAAGGTCGCAAGGCTCGGTCTCGCGACCACGCGCTATGAGCCCGTGCTGATCAATGGCCTGCCGGGCTATATCAGTCTCGAACGTGGCGAGACCTTGCAGGCAACCGCGCTCGATATCCGCGACGGCCTGATCCAGGCCATCTATGTCATCCGCAACCCCGACAAACTGCGGCATGTTTCGCTGCCGGACGGCCCGGATCACGGCTCGCTCTAGAGCGTTTCCGAGCGAAGTGGATACCGGTTCGCGTAAAGAAAATGCGATAAAACAAAGAGTTAGAGCATTTCCGCGTTTCGGAGAAACGCGGAAATGCTCTAGATCAGCAGCCACGCGCCGGCGATCAGCGTCGCCTCACCCGCAAGCACGGCGAGCATCACCCTGCGCCGGTCGAAGAGCATGATCGCCAGCGCGACAGTGAGCGCACCGACCCGCAAGCCCAGGGGCGCCGCCGCCAGGGCGCCGGGCGGCACGATCATCAGCTTGGCGACGACGCCGGCCAGGAGCGCGGTCGCGACCGCCCTCACCCATTCAAGCGCCGGAGAATCGGGCGGGATGCGCCGCGCGAAGGCAACCGCAAGCCAGCGCCAGATCTCGGTCGGCAGCACGGCAAAGAGCAGCAAGGCGAGATAGGGCCAGTAGGCGCCGTCCAGGCCGGGAATCGGCGGCGTCATGCGGCCCTCCCGCGCCTGCGGCCGATCAGGAAGGCGATGCTGCCGGCGATCACTCCGGCGACGATCAGATCGAAGCCGCCGCCGATGAAACGGTCGCAGATCGGCGCGAGCGCAAGGCCGAGCACCATGGCCGCGATGTCGCCGCGATGCCGGATGCCGGCCGCCAAGGAAACCAGGAAGAAGATCGGCGTCAGGCAGAGCAGCCCCGCTGCAAACGGAATCGGCAAGGCGTTGACGAGATAATAGCCCGAGAAAGTGCCGATCGCGCTGACGGCCATGCAGGTGTTGGCGAAGCCGAGGAAATAGGCGACGCGCTGCGGCGGCGGCACGGCAGGCAAGCGCCGCAGGCCCTCCGTCCAGGCCGTCACGGCGACATAATGCGACAGGGCAAGCTGGAGCCAGACGCTTTGCCCGGGCCGGCGCAGCAGGGGCAGGATCGCGACGGTCATCGGCAGGAAGCGCAACGAGGCGAAACCGATCGCGATTGCAATCGCGCTCCAGGCCGCGCCGGCGGCGATCGAGGCGAAGAAGATCACCTGTGACGGCCCGGCCCAGACCAGCATGGTCGACAGCACCGCCACCTCGACGGGATAGCCGACATCCCGCGCCAATGAACCGATTCCGACGAGCCCGAAGCCGACCACCCAAGCCGGCAGGGAGAGCGCATCGCGCATGCCGGCCAGCGCCACACGCTGCCAGCTCCAATCGGCCGATACGCTCATGAAGGGATGTGCACGCTTGCCCGATAGCCGCCGAGGACCATACAGCCCCCGTTTTCATACGGGCGCTGCAAGCGTTCTAACCCGCACGATCCAGCAAACCGATATCCGACGTCGCGCGGTCAGCCCTGCGTCAGTTGCAACAGACCGGCAGTCTGGAGGCGGGACCTCAGCGGCCGCCCTTCATGATGATGCCGATGAGCTCGTTGCCGAAATCGATCAATTCCTTGGGCACGCCGCCAACGGCCTTTACGCCGAGATAGATCAGGTAGACGAAGGCCGGCACGAGAATCCAGCCCAGGATCTCCTCGAACAGCTTGCGCCGCCGGCGGCGCTGCTCGCGCTTCTCGAACCATCCGAGCTTCTGCTTGCGCGCCGGAGGCTCCGGCGCGGTTTCCGGCGCCTGCGCCAGAAGGGGGGCGGGTTTTCGCTTGAACCACACGGTCTCAGGCCTTGGTCAGAGGAACTTTCGGTACGGTCCTGACAAGACGCTGCGTCTTCGGCGCCTCGGGAGCGCCGCCGGGCTTGC
The DNA here is from genome assembly GCF_900113835.1 of Allobosea sp. OK403. Classification (GTDB taxonomy): domain Bacteria; phylum Pseudomonadota; class Alphaproteobacteria; order Rhizobiales; family Beijerinckiaceae; genus Allobosea. Next base: position 1,115,895 of record NZ_FOQV01000001.1, read on the forward strand.
CAGCGGAGCCGCCTTTGGCAGGTCTCTTCGGTGATGTCGAGACCACAGGCTCGCTAGCCGCCTTGGCGCGCGGCTTGCGCTCGCGCTTTTCTCCTGCTGCGGCGACGTCCTTTTCGGGCTTCGGCTTCACCGGCCCTTCCGGGAATTCGAGCCCCAGCACCTTGATGCCAGTCTCGGACTGGACGACCACGACCTTGACCGCGCCGCCATGCTTCAGACGTCCGAACAGGACTTCGTCAGCGAGCGGCGTCTTGATGGTCTGCTGGATCAGCCGGGCCATCGGGCGGGCGCCCATCGCCTCGTCATAGCCGTTCTCGACCAGCCATTCGCGCGCCTCGTCGCTCAGTTCGATCGTGACGTTGCGATCGGCAAGCTGGGCCTCGAGCTGAAGCACGAACTTGTCGACGACGCGGGCCACGACCGTCTTCGGCAGATGGCTGAAGGAGACGACGGAATCGAGCCGGTTGCGGAACTCCGGCGCGAACAGCTTGTTGATCGCCTCGGTGTCGTCGCCCTCGCGCTTCTGGCGGGTGAAGCCATAGGCGTTGCGGGCCATGTCGGCGGCGCCGGCATTGGTCGTCATGATCAGGATGACGTTCCTGAAATCGACCTGCTTGCCGTTATTGTCGGTCAGTTTGCCATGATCCATGACCTGCAACAGGATGTTGAACAGGTCGGGATGGGCTTTTTCGATCTCGTCGAGCAGCAGCACCGAATGCGGATGCTGGTCGATCTTGTCGGTCAGCAGCCCGCCCTGGTCGAAGCCGACATAGCCGGGAGGCGCGCCAATCAACCGCGAAACGGTGTGGCGCTCCATATATTCCGACATGTCGAAGCGCACGAGTTCGACGCCCAGCGACAAGGCGAGCTGACGCGCGACCTCGGTCTTGCCGACACCGGTGGGGCCGGCGAAGAGATAGCAGCCGATCGGCTTCTCGCCGTCGCGCAGGCCGGCGCGCGCCAACTTGATCGACGAGGACAGGGCCTCGATCGCCTTTTCCTGGCCGTAAACCGTGCGCTTCAGCGTGCTCTCGAGATTGCGCAGCACCTCGGCGTCGTCCTTGGAGACGGTCTTGGCCGGGATACGCGCCATGGTCGCGATGGCGGCCTCGACCTCCTTTACGCCGATGACCTTCTTGCGCTTGTTCTCGGGCACCAGCATCTGCGAGGCGCCGGTCTCGTCGATGACGTCGATCGCCTTGTCCGGCAGCTTGCGGTCATGGATGTAGCGGGCCGAGAGCTCGACCGCCGCCTTGATGGCGTCGGCCGTGTAGCGCAGCTTGTGGAACTCTTCGAAATAGGGCTTCAGCCCCTTCAGGATCTCGATCGCATCGGGGATCGACGGCTCGTTGACGTCGATCTTCTGGAAGCGGCGCACCAGCGCCCGGTCCTTCTCGAAATACTGGCGATATTCCTTGTAGGTGGTCGAGCCAATGCAGCGCAGCCCGCCAGAGGCCAAAGCCGGCTTCAGCAAATTGGAGGCATCCATCGCGCCGCCCGAGGTCGCGCCCGCGCCGATCACCGTATGGATCTCGTCGATGAACATGATCGCCTTGGGGTGGGCCTCGATTTCCTTCATCACCTGCTTGAGGCGTTCCTCGAAATCGCCGCGATAGCGCGTACCGGCCAACAGCGTGCCCATGTCCAGCGAGAACACTGTCGCGTCCTCCAGGACCTCCGGCACCTCGCCGCGGATGATCTTGAGCGCCAGGCCCTCAGCGATGGCGGTCTTGCCGACGCCGGGCTCGCCGACCAGCAGCGGGTTGTTCTTCTGCCGGCGGCAAAGGATCTGGATGGTACGCTGGACCTCGGCCTCGCGCCCGATCAGCGGATCGATGCGGCCATCGCGCGCCTTGCGGTTGAGGTTGACGCAATAGGCGTCGAGCGCACTTTCCTTCTTCTTCTTGTCCTTGTCGGCGTCGTTGCCCTGGTCGGCGGCGCGAGAATCGCGCTGCTGCTCAGGCTCCTCCTCAGCGCCGCGCACGGGCTTGGCCTCGCTCGCGCCGGGGCGCTTGGCGATGCCATGGCTGATGTAGTTGACCGCGTCGTAGCGGGTCATGTCCTGCTCCTGCAGGAAATAGGCGGCATGGCTCTCGCGTTCGGCGAACATGGCGACGAGCACGTTTGCACCGGTCACCTCCTCGCGGCCCGAGGATTGGACGTGGATCACGGCGCGCTGGATCACGCGCTGGAAACCCGCTGTCGGCTTGGAATCATCGCGCCCGTCGGTGACGAGGTTGGTCAGCTCCGCGTCGATGTAATCGACGAGATTGCGCCGCAGCGTGTCGAGATCGACGCTGCAGGCGCGCATGACCGCCGCAGCGTCCTGGTCGTCGACCAAAGCGAGCAGCAGATGTTCCAGCGTGGCGTATTCGTGGTGGCGTTCATTGGCGAGGGCAAGAGCCCGGTGAAGCGCCTGTTCGAGACTGCGCGAGAAACTCGGCACGGATAGCGCTCCTATTCCGATGTCAGAGGTGAGACCGAATCCAGATCGTCCAAACGCAAGGCTACTTCTTCTCCATCACGCATTGCAGCGGGTGCATGTGCTTGCGTGCAAGATCCATGACGAGTGTCACCTTGGTCTCGGCGACCTCGTATGTGAAGACACCGCATTCGCCGACGCCGTTCTGATGCACATGCATCATGATCAGCGTCGCCTCGGCGCGGTCCTTGTTGAAGAAGCGTTCGAGAACGTGAACGACGAACTCCATCGGCGTGTAGTCATCGTTCAGCAGCAGCACCCGGTAGAGATTGGGTTTGCGCGTCCGCGTCCGCGTCAGGACCGCGGTCCCTGTCCCGTCCCGGCCGCCATCTGACGGCGCGTTGGGGCGCTTGGGGCGCTCGACCATCTCGGCGGACGAACGTGGCGCAATCACGGCGCACGGATCCGCGCCGCCCTTTGCCTCACCCGTCATCGTCGCTGCTGTTCTCAAGATCGTTTCCCGGCGTTCCCACCCGACATAATGCTTCGTCCGCGAATTTACAGACCTCGCGGCTGCTTCGCCAGTCCGTTTGACGTGATGCCTCCCAAGATTGCAGTGCACGGCAGCTCTCGCTTGACCCGCCCATGCCCCGGACCTAGAGGCTGTTATGAACCACGAGGATGATTTGATGAGGTCAAAACGGCGGAGATGGGAGGAGCATTGCGCAGGCGATACCACCGGTATCGGCAAGCGATGCGACGCTGCAGCTCCGACGTTTTCACCTCACCCATAGGGCGCGGCGCTTTTGCGCGACTGCTGTGTCGTTCTTCGTAGCAAACCGGAAGGTTTGCGTCCTCGAACTCCTGGCATTCGCACAAAATCGCCAGCGTCAAATCGTCCTCGTGGTTCATAACAGCCTCTAAGCCCGGCGGGCATCCTCGCCCAGGAACCTTGCCCAGGAACCTCGCCCATGACCGCCAACGCCATCGTCAGCATCGGCTCCGACCTCGCCCGGCCGGTCCGTTTCGGCAACAGCCTGCCGCTTTCGCTGATCGCCGGTCCCTGCCAGATGGAAAGCCGCGAGCATGCGCTCGAGATGGCCTTCGCCCTGAAGGAAATCTCGGAACGTCTGGACATCGGCATCGTCTTCAAGACCTCTTTCGACAAGGCCAACCGCACCAGCGCCCGGGGCCAGCGCGGCATGGGTCTCGAGGCCGCCCTGCCCGTCTTCGCCGAGATCCGCGAGCGCACCGGCATGCCCGTCCTGACCGACGTGCATGAAGCGAGCCAATGCGCCGCCGTCGCCGAGATCGTCGACGTGCTGCAGATCCCGGCCTTTCTCTGCCGCCAGACCGATCTCCTGGTCGCGGCGGCCAAGACCGGCCGCGTCGTCAACGTCAAGAAGGGCCAGTTCCTGGCGCCCTGGGACATGGTCAATGTCGCCGCCAAGATCACCGAGAACGGCAATCCCAATGTCATGCTGACCGAGCGCGGCGCCTCCTTCGGCTACAATACGCTGGTCTCCGACATGCGCAGCCTTCCGATCATGGCCGAGATCGGCGCGCCGGTGATCTTCGACGCCACCCATTCGGTGCAGCAGCCGGGCGGCAAGGGCTCCTCTTCCGGCGGGCAGCGCGAATTCGTGCCGGTGCTGGCCCGGGCCGCCGTCGCCGTCGGGGTCGCCGGCGTCTTCATCGAGACCCACCCCGATCCGGACAAGGCCCCCTCGGACGGCCCCAACATGGTGCCGCTGGCCGACTTCCCTGCGCTGATTGCAGAGCTGCAAGGCTTTGACCGGCTTGCCAAGGCACGAGCCTTGCCTACGCTGGCTTATGTCTGAAAGCTCTGCCGCCGCGCCACCCCCTGCCTCGCTACGCCCACTCCTCCTCGTTCTCGGAGCCTGCGGCTTCGCATCGACCTTCACGATGCGGATCGTCGACCCGCTGATTCCGACGCTGGCGAACGAATTCGCACAGACCGTGCCGCAGATCGTGGCGATGGTGACGGCGTTCTCGCTGTCCTATGCGCTGGGCCAGCCTTTCCTCGGTCCGATCGCCGATTCGATCGGCAAAGTCCGCACCATCCTGATCTGCCTGATCGTCCTGGCTACGCTCTCGACCACCGCAGCCTTCTCCTGGTCCTACGAAACCATGACCGTGCTGCGCGCGCTGACCGGCATCGCCTCGGGCGGCGTCATTCCCATCGCCATGGCGGCGATCGGCGATCGCGCCCCGATGCAGGAGCGCCAGGTCGCGCTCGGACGCTTCCTCGTGCTGATGATCGTGGGGCAGATGTCGGGCTCTGCCTGCTCCGGCCTGATCGCGACCCATGCCGGCTGGCGCGCGGCCTTCCTGTCGGCGGCGGCCATCGCTGTCCTGGCAGCTCTTCTCGTCGCCTTCGTGCTGAAGCCGCGCCGCAATGTCGCGCGCCAGCCCTTGAGCCTCTCGGGCGCGATCGCGAACTACAAGACGGTGTTCTCAAACCCCAAGACCAAGCTGCTCTACGGCCTCGTCATCACCGAAGGCACCCTGCTCTTCGGCATCCCGTCCTATGTCGCCGCGATCCTGGCCGAGCGCTCGGGCGTCGGCCCGGCACAAGCTGGCCTCGCCATCGCCGGCATGGGCTTCGGCTGCCTGGTTTATGGGCTTCTGACCCGGATCCTGGTCGAGCGCCTCGGCCCCTCTCTGATGACGCGCGTCGGCGGCGCCATCTGCGCCTGTGCGCTCGCGCTGTTTGCCTTCGACTGGCCCTGGTGGAGCGCAATCATCCTGTTCAGCTTCCAGGGTTTCGGCTTTTTCCTGCTGCATGGCACCTTCCAGGCGCAGGCGACGGAGCTGGCGCCGAGCGTGCGCGGATCGGCGGTCGCCCTGTTCGCCTGCTGCTTCTTTCTTGGGCAGGCGATGGGGCCGGTGGTGATGGGCGTGCTGATGCACCTCATCGGCACCAGCGCCGCGATCGTGATCTTCGCCATCGCGATCGCCACGCTGGGGCAGCTCACGCCGCGCATTCTGCCGCTGGCCGGCAGCCGAACCTGATCAGCGACCGCGATAGGGCGCGACGCCCTGATCGGGCAACCAGAGGCCCTTGGGCGGCTCCCCTGTTTGCCAGAACACGTCGATCGGGATGCCACCGCGCGGATACCAGTAGCCGCCAATGCGGAACCAGACCGGCTGCAACAGTTCGACCAGCGTCTTGCCGATATTGACGGTGCAGTCCTCGTGGAAGGCGCCATGGTTGCGGAAAGCGCCGAGATAAAGCTTCAGCGACTTGGATTCGACCAGCCAGTCGCCCGGCAGATAGTCGATCACCAGGATGCCGAAATCGGGCTGGCCGGTGACCGGGCAGATCGAGGTGAATTCCGGGCAGGTGAAGCGGGCGAGATAATTCGTGCCGGCATGGGGATTTGGCACGCGGTCGAGGCGCGCCTCCTCCGGCGAGGCGGGCAAGGCGCTGTGCTGGCCGAGTTGCAGGGTCGAGGCGTCGAGGGTCATCGCGAATGCTCCTTGAAGGCGGCCTTTTATGACCTCGGAGCCGCAAACGCCACCCGCCCCTTTCCGTTCGGCGCTGCGTTGGCTAGAAGCGCGCCATCACTCCTGTCCTGCAGTTCTCCGGAGCCTCCCATGACCGCGATCATCGATATCATCGGCCGCCAAATCCTCGACAGCCGCGGCAACCCGACCGTCGAGGTCGATGTCGTGCTCGAAGACGGCTCGATGGGCCGCGCCGCCGTGCCCTCCGGCGCCTCGACCGGCGCGCATGAGGCTGTCGAGCTGCGCGACGGCGACAAGAGCCGCTATCTCGGCAAGGGCGTGCTCAAGGCGGTCGAGGCCGTCAATGTCGCAATCGCCGAACAGCTCGTCGCCATGGACGCCGAGGATCAGGTCGCCATCGATGCGGCGATGATCGAGCTCGACGGCACCCCCAATAAGTCGAAGCTCGGCGCCAACGCCATCCTGGGCGTATCGCTCGCCGTCGCCAAGGCCGCAGCCGAAGCCTCGGGCCTGGCGCTCTACCGCTATGTCGGCGGCACGCAGGCGCGTGTCCTGCCGGTGCCGATGATGAACATCGTCAATGGCGGCGCCCATGCCGATAATCCAATCGACTTCCAGGAATTCATGGTCATGCCGATCGGCGCGCCCTCCTTCGCGGAGGCACTGCGCATGGGCTCGGAGATCTTCCACACACTGAAGAAGGCGCTGCACGACGCCGGCCACAACACCAATGTCGGCGATGAGGGCGGCTTCGCGCCGAACCTGAAATCGGCGGAAGCCGCGCTCGATTTCGTCATGCAGGCGGTCGAGAAGGCCGGCTACAAGCCCGGCGAGGACATCGCGCTGGCGCTCGACTGCGCCGCGACTGAGTTCTTCAAGGACGGCTCCTATGTCTATGAAGGCGAACGCAAAACCCGCGATCCCAAGACGCAGGCCAAATACCTTGCCAAGCTCGTCGGCAATTATCCGATCGTCTCGATCGAGGACGGCATGGCCGAGGACGACTGGGAGGGTTGGAAGGCGCTGACCGACGCGATCGGCTCGAAGTGCCAGCTCGTCGGCGACGACCTCTTCGTCACCAACGTCACGCGCCTGTCGCGCGGCATCAAGGCGAAGACGGCAAACTCGATCCTGGTCAAGGTCAACCAGATCGGCACGCTGACCGAGACGCTGGCTGCCGTCGAGATGGCGCAGCGCGCCGGCTATACCGCTGTGATGTCGCATCGCTCGGGCGAGACCGAGGATTCGACCATCGCCGATCTCTCGGTCGCGACCAATTGCGGGCAGATCAAGACAGGCTCGCTCGCCCGCTCCGACCGGACGGCGAAATACAACCAGCTTCTGCGTATCGAGGAAGAGCTGGGCGCCCAGGCGGTCTATGCCGGGCGTAGCGCGCTGAAGGCCCTCGCCTGAGGCGCTGAAGAAAACGCGTTAAAACAAAGACCTAGAGCAATTTGACGATCCAATCGGATCGGAAATTGCTCTAGTCAGACACACTAAAGGCGCGGCAACAGGCTGGACGCCCGCGACAGCGTCCAGAAACCCGCCGCGCCAACTGTTCCAACCGCGCTCGACACCACGTCGCCGACACGCGCGACCGGCTCGGGCACGGCCCGGCCGAGGATCGTCGACGCCGGCCGCTCCACAGCCGCAGGTTCAAACCCGTCCGACACCGAAGCGGCCTCGACCACCTGGACAGCCGGCAAGATCAGCCGAGGCGCTGCTTCCGCGACCTGATGCGAGCGCTCACCCGCCAGCGCGGTCTTCTCGCCAACCGGCGCGGTCTTGCGGGCCGGAGGCTGCACCTGAGCCGTGCGCGCATGAACCTCCGCAGTCACGACCGGGCCGGGCTGAGGCGCCGGCGGCAATCCGATCTCGGGCTGCGCCCAGGCCACGGCCATCGGCATCGCCGAAGCAGCCGGCACGATCAGGCCGCGCCCGCTCAGCGATTGCGCCAGCGCCTCGCCGCCCCCCGCATCGTGATGACGCTCCCTGATCTTGCCGTCCGGCGCAACGGGAGAGATCCAGCCCTGAGATTCGGCCTTCGCCGCGATCAGGCCAGGCGCAGTCGTGACCGCCTCGGGCAAAGCGAGAAAAGCCGCTGCGACCGCAGACGCCACGATCGAGACCGCGGCCTGGTTGCCGACATGGCCGAGAAAGCGCTTCGAACCGGCGAATGCGGAGGAAAGGGTCATATTCGGTTCTCCATGAACCTGCCCAGAGAGCCGCCTGCAGCCGGCGCGAGAAAGGCCGAAGCAAGGTGCAATTGCGATCGATTACCTCGGTTTGTTTCTGCTGCGCCGCAAAGTCTCTGCTGCGCTGCGAAAAATCGCACAGCTCCCATGCATCCCACCCTCTAACGGGAGAGACGACCGAAGCGATAACAAGGGGGCATGCACAAGGTCGCACCGCTTTCGGAGTCCATGCTGGCGCGAGACCGCCTGCGCTGGCGGCTCGCCTTCGGCGGCATGGTCGTGGCCATGGTGATCTTCGGCGCGAACTTCGTCGTCAGCCGGCAGGCCATCCTCAACGGGCTCAGCCCGCATGACTTGCTGGCGCTGCGCTTCGGCACGGCCGGGCTCATCCTGCTGCCGACCTTCCTTTCCGGAGGCCTCTCCACTTGCGGAGGGGTCGGCTGGGGCCGGGGCGCAACGCTCGCGATCATGAGCGGGCTGCCGATGAGCTATCTGCTGCTGACCGGACTGACCTATGCGCCGGCGGCCCATGGCGCGACGATCGGCCCGGGACTGGTGACGGTGATCGGCATCGTCGGCGGCGTCATTCTGTTCGCCACGGTGCTGACACGGCAGCTCGTCCTCGGCATCGGCGCGGTGCTCTTCGGGCTCGCCTGCCTTGCCATAGCGGGCAGCACGCACACCAATCCCACGATCCTTCTCGGCGATCTCTGCTTTCTCGGCGTCGGGCTGATCTGGGGATGCTACCCCTTGCTGATCCAGCTCTGGCGCGTCGATGCGCTGAAGGCGACCGCGATCGTCTCGGTGCTGTCGATGGCCTACCTGCCCTTTTACGCGCTGTTCTATTTTCGCGGCTTCGATGTCGCACCCTGGTGGGTCATCGTGCTGCACGCCATCAATCAGGGCCTGCTCAACGTGATCCTGGGCCTGTGGATATGGAGCTGGGCCGCGCGCGTGCTGGGCCCGGCCGTGGTTGGCCGTTTCCCGCCGATGATCCCCGTCATCGGCACGCTTTTGGGCATCCCCGTCCTCGGCGAGATCCCGAGCGGCCTCCAGATTGTCGGCATCGGGCTGATCATCGGCGGCTTGCTCATCGCCTCCTGGCGGCGCTCAGCCCCGGCCGCGCTTGAGCTGCATCAGGCCGAGATTCCAGACTATGCAGATGGCGAGCCCCAGCCCCAGCGATAGGCCGGAACCGAGCGCCACGGCGCTGAGATGGACGCTGCCGATCGCCAGCCCGAAGCCAATCAGCCCGAGTGCGCTGTTGGCGATGACGGCAGCCATGGCCGGCCCGCCGATGCGCGGCTGAAGCATCCCGATCATGCTCGACAGCACGACTGGAAACGCCGCGAGCACGCCCGACCAGGCCGGGCCGACATGGCTGCTGACAGTAGTTACGGTGCCCGCCAGCATGGCGACAGCGCCTGCGCGCAGCGGGATCGCATACCAGGGCCGGGCCGACACCGCCTTCGGCCGCGCCGCGAGATAGGGCCGGAACAGCCGGTGCAGCGCGCCGAAGCCGGCGACCGTGGCGCAGATCAGTACGATGAAGGACGGTTCGAGTGCCCGCAGCGTCATCGCAGCGACCAACCAGGCCGCCAGCGCCGCACCAAGGCTGAGCAACGTGCCGAAGCGCTGAGCCAGCAGGACATAGGCCAGCGACAACCCGGTATTGGCGAGATTGGCGGACATGCTGCCAAGCGCACCGGCCGCCAGGAAAGCGGGCTCGTGCTCCAGCGCGAGGAAGACATAGACCGGTCCCGCCGAGATCGGCAGCGTCGCGATCATCGCCGCGACCATCGGCCCGGAGCGCTCAGCCAGCAGCGAACAGCCGACGACGACCGACGCCGCGACCGCCATCTTGGCGAATAGCAGGAAAAACCAGGGATCGATCACGCCGGCTCGCCGACGGTTTCTCCTCGCGCCCAGCCTTCCTTGGTCTCGGCGATGAAATCCTGGAGCCGCCCCTCAGCGATCGCGGCGCGCAAGCCCGCCATCAACTCCTGATAATAAGCGAGATTGACCCAGGTCAGCAGCATCTTGCCGAGCATCTCCTCGGACTTGACGAGGTGGTGCAGATAGGCGCGTGCATAGCCGTTCGCAGCTTGGCAGGACGATTGCGGGTCGATCGGCCGCGGATCCTCGGCATGCTTGGCGTTCTTCAGATTCATCCGGCCAAAGCGCGTGAAGATCTGGCCATGGCGGCCGGCGCGCGTCGGCATCACGCAGTCGAACATGTCGATGCCGCGCGAGACCGCCTCGACGAGATCGTCGGGCGTGCCGACGCCCATCAGATAGCGCGGCTTCTCCGTCGGAAGATGCGGCTCGACCGTCTCGATCATCGCCAGCATGACGTCCTGCGGCTCGCCGACGGCCAACCCGCCGATGGCGTAGCCCTTGAGATCCATGGCAACGAGTTCGCGCGCACTCTCGATCCTGAGCGCCGGCACGGCCCCGCCCTGGACGATGCCGAAGAGCGCCCGCCCTGCCGGATTGCCGAAGGCTGCCTTGCAGCGCTCCGCCCAGCGCAGCGATAGACGCATCGCTTTTTCCGCCACCTTGTCCTCGCAAGGCAGCGAGACGCATTCATCGAGCTGCATCACAATGTCGGAGCCGAGCAGGTTCTGGATCTCGACCGAGCGCTCGGGAGTGAGCACATGCTTCGAACCGTCGATATGCGACTGGAAGGTGACGCCCTCCTCCGTCAGCTTGCGCAGCTGGGAGAGTGACATCACCTGGAAGCCGCCGGAATCGGTCAGGATCGGATGCGGCCAGTTCATGAACTTGTGCAGGCCGCCGAGTTTCGCGACGCGCTCCGCGCCCGGCCGCAGCATCAGATGATAGGTGTTCCCGAGCACGACATCGGCGCCGAGCGCCTTGACCTGTTCGGGATACATGCCCTTGACGGTCGCGGCAGTGCCGACCGGCATGAAGGCAGGCGTCCGAATGACGCCGCGCGGCATGCGGATCTCGCCGGTGCGGGCCGCGCCGTCGCGGGCGGCGAGATGGAAGCTGAAATCGGTTGTCATGGCCAGCGACTTAGCGCGGACCGAGGCGAGACAAAAGCGGTACTACCGTGCCTCGCCCATGCGGCGCTCGCGCGGCCGAACTCAGGCTGACGGCTGGTCTCGATAGGACTGGCGCAGGGCGAGAACGAGAATCGACACCGTCAGCCACAGCCGGACGGTGGCGAAGAGGAAGACGAAGCCGAAATAGAGCCCGTTTTTGACCGGCATCGGGATGCCTTCCTGCTGCCAGATGATCCAGATCAGGCCCCGAAACCAGGTTTGCACGGGATGCAGCAGGATTGAGATGACCGCGACCAGGAGAACGGCCGGAACCAGCCAGAGCGCCCGCGCGGCGAATTGGCCGATCGCCCTGAACAGGCTGGGCTTGGCGGCCTCATCCACCTGCAGCACCATGAGCAGCAGGAGTGCAGCCACGACGGCGCTCCACAGGCGCCCGATATGCGTCAATTGATCGAAGGCGATACCGTCAAAGCCGAACATAAGCTGCTCGGGACGATCGACGACGAGCGACAGCTTGGCGACGAGGGCAGCCACAATCAGCAGGCCCAGCACCGGCAGCAGGACGGTACGCGCCATCGCCAGTTGCTGCCTGAACCCGAGGCGCCCCAGACCGCTTCTGCCGTCGCTGATCAGCACCATCCGCCAGGCTACGATGACGAAAGCCAGCAGCAGCGCGACATTGGCGAAGATCCCCGCCGGAATGGACAATGGGCCGCCGGCAAAAGACAGGAACCGCATCGAGGATGCGAGCATCAGCCAGGGTACGGCTTCCAGCAAGCGGAATGGACCGTAAGACACCGATGGCAGCACGGCTTGGCGCAGGGCGCGGGAGGTCATCATGCGCGGCATCATGACATGGTCATTCAACTGGACGTTGAAACGATCCGTTCAAATTGTCCCGATCGCCGTGTGCCTGCCGAAGCACTACGCCGTGATGGTCGCATAGATCTCCGGCTTGAAGCCCACCAGCGTCTTGCCGCCGAGATCGAGCACCGGGCGCTTGATCATCGAGGGTTGGGCCAGCATCAACGCGATTGCCTTTCCTGCATCCAGCCCCTGCTTGTCGGCATCAGGCAAAGCGCGAAAGGTCGTGCCGGAGCGGTTGAGCACCGTTTCCCAGCCATGCTCATCGACCCAGCGCTTCAGGGAGGCGCGGTCTATGCCGCTCGCCTTATAGTCGTGGAAGGCATGGGCAACGCCCCGCGCCTCGAGCCAGCTGCGCGCCTTCTTCATCGTGTCGCAGTTCTTGATGCCGTAGATCGTGATCGTCATATCCGCCTCGAATCCCTCTAGCGTCGCGCCAGTTTCTCATAGCGCTTGATCAAGCGCTCGCGCTTCAGGCGCGAAAGCCTGTGAATCCAGAACATGCCGTCGAGCTGGTCGATCTCATGCTGGAGGCAGACTGCGAGCAAGCCCTCAGCGTCCTCGGAGCGCTCATTGCCGTCCCGGTCCCGGTAGCGGACCGACAGCTTCGCATGCCGTTCGACCTCCTCGGTCACGCCCGGCATGGAAATACTGCCCTCCTCATGCCGGATTATCTCCTGGGAAGCCTGGACGATCTCTGGGTTGATATAAACCCGGACGCCATTCGCGCCCGGCAGCTCGATCACGACGACGCGACGCGCGCAGCCGATATGCAGGGCCGTGATGCCAATGCCGGGAGCCGCCCGCATCGTGTCGACGAGATCATTGACGAGCGCGGCGAGCTCAGCGTCGAAATCGACGACCGGCTCGGCCGGCAAACGCAGCCGCGCATCGGGATAGCTGACGATTGCGCGCACCGTCATGGCGAGCAGACCGCTTCGCGTCCACCCGCAAGCCGCATCATCTCAACCTCGTTCGACTGTTCAGAAGGCATCGCAACCTGTTGGAATATCGTACTATCTGAATCGGACTGACGACTTCAGCATCACCGCTACGGTAGGCGTTCCGGTAGCCCCTGCCCGCCAAGGCGTCCAGTCGGGACTTCATTGGGCATGATAGCCCGCGCCTTCGCATTGTCAGGCTTTGCAGAGCCACATTGCTTCGATCTCGACCCTCGCGGCGTCACGCGCCGTCGAATTCCTTGCGGAATTTTTCGCTGACCGCGACGCTCTCGCGGAACCGGCCGATCGAGAAGGGTTCGAGCGGCGTCGCTGTCCCTCCGTCGACGATCATCTCGCTCAGGCAAAGCCCGACGCCCGGCCCGATCTGGAAGCCATGGCCGCAGAAGCCGAAAGCGTGGAAGAGGCCCGGCATCGTCAGGCTAGGGCCGATCACCGGGATCATGTCGGGCAGATAGCCCTCGATTCCGGACCAGACGCGGATGACGTGGCATTGCGCCAGGATGGGGGCAACCCTGGCGAGAGCGCGCATCGCGGCCAATGTCTTGGCTGGAGGGACAGGCGCGCGATGATTGACCGGATCGGCTGCCGTGCGCGGATAACCCGCGAGGATGATGTTGCCGCGCGGGATCTGCCGGAAGATCACCGAGCCGTCGATAGCCTGGATCGAAGGCTCGATCAGATAGGGAAAGGGCTCCGTGACGAATTGCGGCGGGCCTGCCGGGACAATCGGCGCGGTCTCGCCGAAGCGCTCGGCGATCGCGACCGCCCAGGCACCCGCCGCATTGACGAGAGCACCGCAGCTCCACTGCGCGCCACCGGCCGTCTTCACCGAGAAACCGTCGCCGCTGCGTGCGACATCGCTGACGCAGGCATTCTCGCTGATGGTCACGCCCAGCGCTCGCGCGGCGCGCGCGACGGCGGGCGTCACCAGCCTCGGATTGGCGGTCGCGTCGCGCGCCGAGAAGGTCGCGGCCACCGCCCGCTCGCTCAGCCAGGGCCAGCGCTTGCGCAGCTCGGACGATCCCAGGCGCTCGATGGCGAGGCCATGCGATTCGGAGACTTGCGCATAGCCTTCGAGCTTCGCCCGCTCCTCGTCGTCATAGGCGAGATAGAGATGGCCGGTCTGCGCGAACTCGCAATCCTCGCCGATCAGCGTCGCGATCTCCTCCCAAAGCGCCTGCGAGCGCAGCGACAGAGGATATTGACCGGGAAAGCGGCCCTGGAGCCGCAGATTCCCGAAATTCGTGCCGCTCGATTGCGCGCCGACAACGCCTTTCTCGATCAAGACCACACGCTGCTTGCGCCGAGCAAGGAAGAAGGCGGTCCAGACGCCGATCAGCCCACCGCCAACGATCACCACATCCGCTGTGTGCCTGCTCATAGCGCTTCGCCCGCCACGGAGAGCGCTATCGGCTTGACCGGCGCCTGCGCCCGCAGCCGGCCGGCCTGTTCGCCTGCGATCCCGGCTGCGCCCGCGACGATCTCCTGCAGCGCCGGGCCGCAGACACGGCCCTGGCACCGCCCCATGCCGCAGCGTGTCATCGCCTTGACCCGGTTGATCTCGACCGGGCCGAGCTGCTGCGCCATCGCTTGCCTGATCTCGCCGATGCGGACCTCCTCGCAGCGGCAGAGCATCACCTCATCCGGCAAGGCGCGGATCTGTGCGACTGGCCATGCAAAAGCTTGCGCCAGCCCCTTCTGGAAGCTGCGCAGCCGAGCGAGCCTGCGGCGGAGGACAAGGCGCACCCGCTCGTCGACCGGCTCGCCCAAATCGGCGAGCAGCGCCATCGCAGCGAGCCCGCCGCTGGCCTCGGCTGCGTCGGCCCCGCCGATCGCCGCCCCATCGCCGGCGAGATAGAGCCCCGGCGCGGCACGCCCGTCAGCGTCGCATTGTGGCAGCCAGAGCCGGAAGGCCTCGTCGAAGCGGAGCGTCGCACCGGCGAGTTCGGCCAGTTGCGTCTCGGGCTTAAGACCATAGCCCAACGCAATGGCATCGCAGGGAAAGCATCGCTCGCGCCCACGCCGGTCACGCAGGATCAAGGCTTCGACATGGCCGTCGCCGACCACCTTGACCGGTGTCACACCGTGCAGGACCGGAACGCCTGCCAGCATCGCACCACCCAGATAGGACAGGCCGCGCCACAGCGTGCGCGGCGAACGGGCCAAGGCCGGCAGCGCTGCCAGCTTGCGCGCGAAAGGCGTGGTGTCGGCAATGGCCACCACCTCGCCGCCGAGCTTGCGGTATTGCGTTGCCGCGAGAACCAGCAAAGGCGACGAGCCGAGGAAAGCGACGCGCCGGCCGATCAGGCAACCCTGATCCTTGAGCGCGACTTGCGCTCCACCCAGCGTAAACACGCCCGGCAGCGTCCAGCCCGGGAACGGCGCAATCTTGTCCATGGCGCCGGTTGCAAGCACGAGCGCGTCGAAACGCAGCGTCGAGGCAACACCCGCCTGGACCACATGGAGCGTACGATCCTCGACCGCCCAGACCAGCGTCTGCGGACGATAGTCTATCTGCGGCAACAACCCGGCGAAGCGGGCATGCAGCGCCTCGTATTTGCCGGCCTCCGTGCCCATCAGCGCCGCCATGTCGAGATCGAGACCGGACGACGGTCGGCGATAGCCCTGGCCGCCGGCCTGCCGCCCCTCATCGAGCAGCATCACGCGATGACCATGCGCGCAAAGGCGCTCCGCAGCATTGATGCCGGCCGGACCGGCGCCGACGACAACGATCTCAGCCACGCAAGGCATCCACCCCTGGCGGCTGGCTACGCAAGACCATGCCTGCCGTCGCGTTGGTGGTGCAGGCGCGCAATCGCCCAGCCGTATCCGACCAGATCCAACAGTCCTGGCAGGCCCCCATCAGGCAGAAGCCGGCGCGTGGCTCGCTGCCGAGTTCCGTGCGCCGCAGGAACGAGCGCTGCGTCAGCAGAGCGGCGAGCAGGCTCTCGCCTTCAGACGCCTCCACGGCCTCTCCGTCGAAATGGAGCATGATGCGCGGCCCTTGCCGCGACACGGCCCGCACGAACTGGCCGGCGTGATCATCCATCCCCGTCTCCGCATCATTCTATCGCAATGCGATAAGATAATGCGGATGATGATAGGCGCGCAGCCGTGCTGTCAAGCCGCGTGCAGCGCAGCCTCCCTCAGACCCGCGAGATCGCGTGGGCGGCGGCGATGATCAGGGAGGAGTAGCGTGTCACGACCTCCTCGCGGCTGTAGCGCGAACACGACACCGCGACATTCACAGCCCCTTCGGGCCGGCCGCGATGATCGAGGATCGGCGCCGCGATCGAGGCGTCGCCCAGATAGAACTCCTCGAAGGCTGTCGCGTAACCCTGCGCCCTCGCCTCCCGGATCTTGCTCGCCAGGCTCTCGCGCTGCCATGTCGTGGCGGGCGTATGGGGCCGCAGGTCGGAGCGATCGATGATCGCCAGCGCCTCGGCCTCGGGCAGCCGGGACAGCATCGCGATGCCAGGCGCCGTGCAATAGGCCGGCATCCGCGTGCCGATGATGACGTCCGTGTTCAGAACATGCCGGCTGAGGAAGCGCGAGACGAAGATGATCTCGGTGTCCTCGAGCATGGTCAGGTTGACCGTCTCCTCGGTCTCCTTGCTCAGATGCATCAGATAAGGCATCGCCCGATCGACCAACCGGCTGCTGCGGAAGAAATGGTAGCCGAGGTCGAGCGTCTTGGCGGTGAGCTCGAAGCGCTTGGTCTCGCTGTCCTTGCTCAGGAAGCCGAGCTTGACCAGCGTATGCGTGAAGCGCTGGGCCGCGCTCAGATCCATCCCGGTCACCGATGCGACCTGCGACAGGTTCAGCGTCGGATGCTGACGGCCGAAGGCCGAGAGCACCCGAAAGGCCTTCTCGACCGACATCACCATCAAGGCGTCGTCTTTCCTCTCGGCCTTATCGTCCGAGGTGGCGGCGCGTTTGCGGCCGGCCGGGCTCGCGTCAAGCGTGGACATGCAGGTCTTCTCCTTCCCCGGATCAATGGCTGCGACCACCCGGGTTGACAAGGTAACCTCATTGGCGTTGATTGAATAATAGAAATTATCGCATTGTAATAGAAATTCATCGGGAGACGGAATCCATGCAGGCATTCGTTCTAAGCGAGGTTCGCGGTCCGGTCGGGATTCTGACGCTGAACCGTCCTGAGGTGCTGAATGCGTGGAACGCACCGATGCGGGCGCGGCTGGTCGAGGCGCTCGATCAGCTCGAAGCCAACGAGGCGGTGCGCGCCATCGTCCTGACGGGCGCTGGCGACCGGGCTTTCGGGGCCGGCCAGGACCTGAACGAGACCAAGACCTTCGATCCCGACCGCGCCGAGCTCTGGATGGGCGAGTGGGAGCGCCTCTACGATCGGCTGCGCTCGCTCTCCAAGCCGCTCATCGCCGCGCTCAACGGCGTCGCGGCAGGATCGGCCTTCCAGGTCGCTTTGCTCTGCGACCTGCGCATCGGCCATGACGGCGTCACCATGGGCCAGCCGGAGATCAATTCCGGCATTGCCTCGGTGACCGGCCCCTGGATCATGCGCGAGATGATCGGGATCGCCCGCACCATCGACCTGACCCTGACCGGGCGGATGATGGATGCCGACGAATGCTTCCGGATCGGCCTGATCAACCGGATCGTGGCGAAGGAGAAGGTGATGGAGGCGGCTCTGGCACTCGCCACGGAGCTCGCCGGAAAGCCGCCTGTCGCGATGCGTCTCAACAAGGCCCGCTTCCGCGAGGTCACGGAGGAAAGCTTCCGCGAGTGCCTCAAGGCCGGCATCCGCAATCAGCGCGAGGCTTACGCCACCGGGGAACCCGCCCGCATGATGGAAGAATTCCTCGCAAAAAGAGCCGCGCGGAAGACAGCCTGAGCCTGACGTCACGATCACCCATGGGGAAATTGCGGAAAACCGCGTGAAGGGGAGATGTCTATGACCAGCAAGACAATGATTCCGAACCGACGCGACCTGCTTCAACTGGCAGGTGGCGCGGCCGCCGGTGCGATGCTCGCACCCGCCTTGATCGGGCGGGCCAATGCAGCGACCCAGATCACGGTCGCCGATCCGGGCGGACCTTTCGGTCCCGCCTTCCGCAAGGCCTTCTACGATCCCTACGAGAAGGCGACCGGCAACAAGGTCGTCAACGTCGCCCGTGAAGCGGAGCCGACCGCCCAGTTCAAGGCGATGGTCGAGACCAAATCCTACACATGGGACGTCTGCACGCTGACGCTGTCGGCGCGCGACATCCTGGCCTCCCAGAATCTGCTCGATCCGATCGGCTTCTCCCATGCCGACGTACCGCAATTGATGCCGGAGGCGATTTCGGACAACTTCATGGGAACGGACGTCTATTCGACCGTTCTGGCTTATCGCACCGACCGGGTGAAGAACGCGCCGACAAGCTGGGCCGATTTCTTCAACGTCGAGAAATTTCCGGGCCGCCGCGCCCTGCGCAAGAACCCGATCGACTCGATCGAACAGGCGCTGCTCGCCGACGGCGTGCCGCTCGACAAGCTCTACCCGCTCGATATCGAGCGCGCCTTCAAGGTGCTCGACAAGATCAAGCCGCATATCGCGGTCTGGTGGACCGGCGGCGCCCAGTCGACGCAATTGTTGCAGAGCGGCGAGGTCGACATGATCCCCGGCTGGAATGCGCGTTTCCAGGCCGCGATCGATGGCGGAACGCCAGCCAAGATCGTCTGGAACCAGGGCCTTTACTCGATCGAGGGCTGGGCCATGCCGAAGGGCGGTCCGCGCGCCGAGGCCGCGCGGCAGTTCATCAAGTTCTGCTCTTCGCCGCAGGCGCAGGCGGTCTACACCGAGATCCTGGCCTATGGGCCGACCAATCTCGACGCTTACAAGACAATTCCCGCCGACCGCGCCAAGTCGCTCCCGACCTCGCCGGACAACCTCAAGCTGATGGCGATCGCCAATGAGGCCTGGTGGAGCGCCAACCGTACCGCCGTGACCGAGCGATTCAACGCCTGGCTGCTGACCTGAGACCGGTGACTGTGGTGGCGATCCAGCCTCGCGGCGGCGAGAGGCCGCCCAAGCTCGTCGTCGAGGGGCTGTGCAAGCGCTATGGCGCGACCACGGCCCTCGAAGCGAGCTCGCTCAGCGTCGGCGAAGGCGAGTTCCTCACGCTGCTGGGTCCTTCGGGCTCCGGCAAGACGACATTGCTGCAGTTGATCTGCGGTCTCGTGGAGGCCAGCGAAGGCCGCGTGATCATCGACGGGCGCGACCAGTCGCGCACGCCGGTGCATCAGCGCGACATCGGGCTGGTGTTCCAGCACTACGCGCTGTTCCCCCATCTGACGGTCGCCGAGAATATCGCCTTTCCGCTCAAGATGCGCGGCCGGGCGGCAGCTGAGATCACCAGGCGCGTCACTGACACGCTCGAGATGGTCCATCTCGGCCATCTCGCCCAGCGCTTTCCGCGCGAATTATCGGGCGGACAGCAGCAGCGCGTCGCGCTCGCCCGCTGCTTCGTCTACCAGCCCTCGATCATCCTGATGGATGAGCCGCTGGGCGCGCTCGACAAGAAGCTGCGCGAGCACATGCAGATCGAGATCAAGCGGCTGCATCGAGAAAGCGGCGCGACCATCGTCTATGTCACGCATGACCAGGAGGAGGCGCTGGCGCTCTCCGACCGGATCTGCCTGATGAACCATGCCAGGATAGAGCAGCTCGGCACGCCGCGCGAGATCTATGAGCGGCCGCGCACGGCCTTCGCAGCCGACTTCATCGGCATTTCGAACATCTTCCGGGGCACGGCGACCGCCAATGGCGCGCTCGAAACCGCCCATGGCCTTTTCGCCCTGCCCGATGGCGCGCGTTGCGACGATGGCAAAGGCGCCCTGGTGATCCGCCCCGAGCATCTGCATCTCGGCACAGAGGCCGGCAACAGCGTCGCCGGGACGGTCAGCGAGATCGTCTATGCCGGCTCGGAGACACGGATCATCGCCAGACTCGATGACGGCGCCGCGCTCGTGCTGCGCCTCGGCCCCGGCGAAACGGTTCCCGGCCTCGACGAGCGCATCGTCGCCGGCTGGCAACGCGACAAGGCGGTGCTGGTGTCATGAGCGGCGCGATCGCAGCGAGGCAACATCGGACGGGTTGGCGGCTGCCGCGTCTCGGACCGCTCTGGCTCGCGCTGCCCGGCGTCATCTTCCTCGGCGTCTTCTTCGCCTATCCGGTCGCGCAGCTCCTGGGCCTGAGCCTCGTCGATCCCGCGACCGGCGCCTTCTCGACAGCCACCTATCAGCGCATCGCCGGCACGGATGTCTATCTGCGCGTGCTCGGCATCACCTTCCGCATCGCCGGCTACACGGCCCTGTATTCGCTCCTGATCGGCTATCCCCTGGCCTATTGGCTGGCGCGCCTGCCGGACATGTTCCGCGGCCGCATGCTGCTCTTCGTCATGGTGCCGTTCTGGACGAGCTATCTCGTCAAGACCTTTGCCTGGATGATCGTGCTCGGCCGCAGCGGCATCATCAATGCGCTGGCGACGGGCTCGGGGATCGTCGATCAGCCGCTGGCGCTGCTCCACAACGAGTTCGGCGTCATGGTCGGCATGGTTCACGCCATGGTGCCGCTGGCGGTGATGACGCTTCTGCCGGTCATGGCCGGCATCGATCGGCGCCTCGTCCAGGCGGCGCAGACGCTTGGGGCCTCGCCCGCTCACGCCTTCTGGCTGGTCTATTTCAAGCTCTCGCTGCCCGGCGTCGCCGCCGCGGGACTGCTCGTCTTCATCTCATCGCTCGGCTTCTTCATCGTGCCGGCCTTCCTCGGCGGTCGCCGCGAGACCATGCTGGCGCAGCTCATCATCACCCAGATCCAGGAGCTGCTGAACTGGCCCTTCGCGGGAGCCCTCGCGGCCATGATGCTAGCGACCGCGCTGATCTCCTGCTGGCTCTATGACCGGCTCTTCGGCCTCTCGACCATTGCGGGCGGCTCCGCACAGGTTAGCACAGGACGCATCCGCGATCTCGGCCTCGTCATCCTCGGCTGGATCGCGGCGCTGGCGGGCAAGCTCGCTGCGCTGACCCGCATGGTTCTCGGCAAGCGCGGCAGTGGCCTGCTCCTGCCGCTCTTCGCCTGGGTCACGATCGCCTTCCTCGTGGTACCGACGCTGCTCGTGATCCCGTTGGCCTTCACCTCCTCGCAATTCCTCGAATTTCCGCCCCCGGGCTATAGTCTGACCTGGTTCGAGACCTATTTCGCCTCACCGCTCTGGATCCAGGCGACGATCCGCTCCTTCCTCGTCGCCTTCGCCACCGCGGTCGCAGCGACGACGGTCGGCGGCTTCACGGCGCTGGCGCTGGCCAACAGCCGCACGCGCTGGGGCGGGCTTATCTTCGCTTTCTTTCTCGCGCCGATGATCGTGCCGCGCATCGTGATCGCGGTCGGGCTGTTCTATCTGTTTGCCCGGACGGGCCTGATCGCGACGGATCTGGGCCTCATCATCGGCCATACCGTGCTGGCGATCCCGTTCACGCTCGTCACCATCGCCGCCGTGCTCAAGAGCTACGACCAGCGCCTCGACCAGGCCGCCGCGACGCTCGGCGCCAATCGCCTGCGCACCCTGGTCGGTGTGACGATTCCCTTGGTGAAAGGCGGTTTGGTGGCCGCCTTCCTCTTCGCCTTCATCACCTCTTTCGACGAGCTGACGATCGCGATCTTCGTCAGCGGCGGCATCAAGACGACCCTGCCCAAGCAGATGTGGGACGACATGATCCTGCAGTTGAATCCGACCTTGGCGGCCGTCTCCGTGGTCGTCTTCGTGGTGGTCACAGTGATGCTCGTGACCGCAGAACGCTTCCGCCGCACGCCTTGAACCCGATTTGCGACGATCCAGAGAATCTCATGCCTTTCGATGATGACGGCTTTGTCGGCCTGCTGAACGAGCGCGCCCTGCGCGATCCCGACGGGACCTATGCCCGCTTCAACGGCGAGCCGGTGAGCTATGGCGCGCTCGACCGGCAGGCCTCGACCTTTGCCGCTCATCTGCGCGCAGCCGGCATAGCGCCCGGCGAGCGCGTCGCGGTGATGATGCGCAACAGCATCGCCGCGATCGCCTGCGTTTTCGGCCTGGCCAAGGCTGGCGTCGCCTGGGTTCCCGTCAACGCGCAGCAGCGCGGCGAAGGGTTGCGCTATCTGCTGAGCCATTCCAGCCCGCGGCTCGTCATCGTCGATGACGACCTCGCCGCGCTCGTCACCGAGGCGCTGCCCTCGAGCGATGCGCCCACGATCCTCATCCACGGACCGGCCGGCGGTCTCGATGCCATCCTCACCGAGACCAGCGCTTTCGACCAACCGCCGCCGGCGCCCGATGCGGTGTTCGCGATCATGTACACATCGGGCACCACGGGACGCCCCAAGGGCGTCATCGTCTCGCATCGCATGCTGCGGCTGGCGGCCGAGGGCGTCGGCCTCGTCTCCGCGGCGCAGGCGGGAGAGGTGCTGTTCGTCTGGGAGCCGCTCTATCATATCGGCGGAGCACAGCTCCTGCCCCTGCCGATGATCCGCGACGTCACGCTCGCCATGGTCGAGCGCTTCAGCGCCAGCCGTTTCTGGGCGCAGGTCAAGGCGGAGGGCGCGAGCCATATCCATTATCTCGGCGGCATCCTGCAGATCCTGCTGAAGCAGCCGCCCGGCCCGCTCGACCGCGATCATGGCGTCCGCATAGCCTGGGGCGGCGGCTGCCCGCCCGATATCTGGCCGCAATTCCAGCAGCGCTTCGGCGTCGAGATCCGCGAGTGCTACGGCATGACGGAAGCCTCCAGCATCACCACCTGCAACGACAGCGGCGTGGTGGGTTCGGTCGGCCGTTGTATGCCGTGGTTCGGCGTTGCACTGCTTGGCCCTGACGGCCACCCCGTACCCACCGGCGAGCGCGGCGAGATCATTGTCGAGACCACGCTGCCGGGCGCGCTCTTCCCGGGCTATCTCGACAATCCCGAGGCCACCGCAAAGGCGCTGCGCAATGGCAGGCTGCACACCGGCGATCTCGGCTCCTTCGACACCGACGGGAACCTCTATTTTCACGGCCGCATGACCGACAGCGTGCGTTGCCGCGGCGAGAACGTCTCGGCCTGGGAGGTCGAACATGTCGCCGCCGAGCACGAAGCGGTGGAAGACTGCGCCATGATCGGTGTCGCAGCCGATATTGGCGAGCAGGACATCAAATTATTCGTGAAGCCGCGCGAAGGCGCGCTTCTCGACCCCGCGACCCTGTCGGACTGGCTCGGCCGTCGGCTCGCCCCCTATCAGAACCCGCGCTATATCGCGCTGGTCGACGAGTTCGAGCGCACGGCAAGCCAGCGCATCATGAAGCACAAGCTGTCGCCCCGGCTCGATGATTGCTGGGACCGCGCCGCACTGGTGGAGCGTTGAGATGAACAGCTGCGATATCCTGATTTCGGGCACAGGCGGCTTCGCCGCCCGCATCGCCTTCGACATCGCCGCGACCGCGGAAGAGCCGGTGCATGTCACCATCGCCGGCCGCAACCAGGAGCGGCTGCGCTGGCTGCGCACTGCCGCCAACGCCCGCGCCGCCCTGTTCGGCAAACCGGCGCGCTTCGACACGCACGCGATCGACCTGCTGGCGCCCGACGCTGCCGACGCAGTGCTCGCAGCGACCGGTCCGCGCATCCTGGTGCAGGCCGCCTCGATCCAGACCTCGCAGGTCATCGCCCAGCGCGGCAATGCCTGGACGCGCCTTGTTGCCGAGGGTGGCCTGAGCGCGACCGCCGTCTTCCAGGCCCTGATCAGCGCCCGTGTCGCGGCGGCGATCACCCGCTCTGGCAAGCCGATCACGCTCGTGAACTGCAGCTTCCCGGATGTCGTCAACAGCATCATCACGGCGCTCGGCCACGATGTCGCCTGCGGCATGGGCAATGTCGCCATCCTGTCCAACGTCTTCGCCGGCTCGGCTTCCGTTCCGGCCGGCGCGGAGGTCAAGGTTCTCGCCCATTATCAAAACCTCGCGGCCTGGCGACGCCCTCCGGCTGAGCGGGGTGGAAGGCCGCCGCGCGTCTGGATCGACGGCCGCGAGGTCGACGACGTCTTCGCCCGCTTCGCGGATATCCAGCTGACACCCGAGCCGGTGATCGAGATTTCCGGCGCCAGCGGCGTGCCGATGCTGCTCGCCATGGCGGTAGGTCGGGAGTGGCGCGGCCATGTTCCGGGGCCGAACGGCCTGCCAGGCGGTTATCCCGTGCGATTGAGCGAGGGAACGCTGAGACTCGATCTGCCCACGGGACTCACCCAGGAGGAGGCGGTGGCCTGGAACGCGGCGTTCGAGCAGGAGAACGGTCTGGTGGTTTCACCGACTGGCGAGGCCCGCTTCAACGGCGTGCTGCGCGAGCAGCTAACGGCGCACCTGCCCGAGCTCGCAGCCGGCTTCTCGGTCAGCGAGCTGGAAAGCGTGTGCCAAACCCTGCTTGGCGTCAGAGATCGGCTTATGACTATGACTTCTGGCGATCACTAACAATGACCCCAGCGCGGTCGTCCAGCCGCTGCCGCCGCTTAGACCGCTCGAACTTGGGCAAGGCGCTTGATTGAGAACTCGTCGTCCCAGCAGACGGCGGCTTCCCATGCGGCCGATGCTTGCGCGGCGATGTCATGCACGACGCCATCGAGACCCGCAGCGTTGTGGGGCAGCACCAGATCGAGATCGGGGACGTCAACACGCGACTCGTCCCAGTCGATCAGCCCGACCCGACCTGCGGTCATGTGGATGTTGCGCGGGTTGGGGTCGCCGTGGACGACGCAGCTCGGACGTCCGACGAGCCGCGCCCACGCGGCTCGGCATCGAGCAACGCCCTCAGGCGGCATCGCCCCGAGGTTGATCCTCGTCCCGGTCTCGGCGTGCAGGAGGTCGGTCGACGATCGCCAGCCCGGACGCTGCGGCCAACCCGCCGTCAACCGATGCAGCCGGCGGAGCGTGTCGGCCACGCGACGCCAGTCGGCCTCCGTCTGAGGCGGTCCCCCCTCCACATATGTCATGACCACCAGACCGTCCGCGAACAGCTGGCCGTCTGCCGTCGGGATCGGCACCGGCACGGTCAGGCCTTCACGGTCGAGGTATTGGAGGAGCTCGGTCTCCCATGCGAGGTCAGCGTCGCTCCTCTTACCAAGACGACCGACCGCGAGGCGCCCGCGGACGCGCACGCTCCATACGTTGTTGGCGACCCCGCCAGCGAGTGGCTCGATGCGAGCTACGTCGTCACCCCATCGACTGAGTGCCTCCCATCCCATTAGCGACATCAAAGCCTCGATTTGGTGCGCCTGTAGATCGGGCCTCCCGGCAGATACCATCCAGCCTTTTTGCGCGGGGTTGACCTTTCATCACTTTGCCGGGCAGCGGAAATTGCAGCCGCGGCCAGAGGTAAACGCTCTAATTCGGTGCCTCGCCTTTCTTCGCTTCGCCTTGCGTGATGAGGCGGGCGCTGCGCTGCCCGCTGATATAGATCCACAGCCAGCTCAAGGCGACGGCCAGACGGTTGCGCAATCCGATCAGGAAGAAGATGTGAGCGATGCCCCACATCCACCAGGCGAAGCGGCCTTTCAGCTTGATCCAGCCGAAATCGACGATTGCCGCACGCTTGCCGATCGTCGCGAGATTGCCGGCGTTCTTGTAACGGAATGGCGGCGGCACGCTTGCGTCGCTCAACCGGGCCTTGATCACCGCGGCGACATAGCGTCCCTCCTGTTTGGCCGCCGGCGCGACGCCAGGGACGAGCTTTCCATCCACCCCGGCGACATGGGCGGTATCGCCGATCACAAAGATGTTCGGATATCCGGGGGCGGTGAGGTCGCCCTCCACAAGAACCCGCCCTGCCCGGTCGGCGGGCGCATTCAGCCAATCGGCCGCCGGCGAAGCCGCGACGCCCGCGGCCCACAAAATCGTCCTTGCCGGGAGAAACTCTTCGCCGAGCTCGACACCGTCCTCGCCGCATTTTGAGACGGCGTGCCCGAGCTTGATCTCGACCCCGAGACGCATCAGCGCCTGGTGGGCGTAAGCCGATAGATCCTCGCTGAAGCCGGAGAGGATGCGCGGGCCTGCTTCGATGAGAACGACGCGTGCGCTGCGCGTGTCAAAATTGCGGAAATCACCGTGCAACGTATCTCGGGCGAGCTCGGCGATCGTGCCGGCGAGTTCCACGCCGGTCGGGCCTGCGCCGATGATCACGAAGGTCAGGAATGTGGCGCGCCGGGCTTCGTCTGTTTCCCACTCCGCCTGCTCGAAGGCCGACAGGATGCGACGCCTGATCTTGGTTGCATCCTCGAGGGTTTTCAGGCCAGGCGCATGGGGCTCCCATTCATCGTGGCCGAAATAGGCATGGCGCGCGCCGGTCGCCAGAATCAGGGTGTCGAAAGCGATCGGCGGCTCACCGTCCAGCAAGACCTCTTTCTCGCCGCGCTTCACGCCCACGACGCTCCCCAGCAGCGTCGTGACGTTCCTGTGGCTGTGCAGCAAAGCGCGGATCGGCCAGGCGATCTCCGATGTCGCGAGCGAAGCAACCGCCACCTGGTAGAGCAGAGGCTGGAACAGGTGATGGTTGCGCCGGTCGATGACCGTCATGCGCACCGGAGCGCCCGCGAGGTCGCGCGCCGCTTCGAGACCGCCGAAACCGGCCCCGACGATGACGACATGATGTGCGGACGGAGCAGTCATGGGCTCACTGGCGCCAGGACGACAGCGGCTTCCGACGTCAGCATCCGAAACGTGAAAGTCTCCTGCAGATAGAGCTCAACCATCGTGCTGGAGTGGCTGAGATAACCGATCGAGATATCCTGACCGATATCGAGCTCGAAATCGCCGCCGCGGGTCGTCAGCACGAAGCCACCTTCGATCGCCGGCGCCCAGATGATCCCTCCATCCGCGACACGCTCGATGTGATGGAGGAGCGGATAGCCCTCATCGCTACCTCCGCTCGCAGCGGTGTAAGCCTCGGCACCCAGCACGAGCGCATAAGGGCCATTGACCCCGGCAAGCCGCAACCGACTGACCGCTTGCGCGACAGCGTCCGGATACCCCCCGATCTTGGAAGGAAACGGTACGACCCGATTGCTGCTGCCTTCGCGAATGCCCTGAATACCCGCCGCGGCATATCCATCGAAAACGGAGCGATCCTCGGCAAATGCAATCTTGCGCGCCGCTTCCTTCACGGGCGACCAGTCGGAGTCCATTGCGCCGCGCTCGACGGCGTCAATGGCCTGACGCGTCAATTCGAAGGGCACGCGCAGCTCAACCAAGGCTTTGACCTCGCGCTGCGCCGATTGAACGCCCTCGGCCAACCCTTCGATCTGTTTGAGATGCCCCGTCCCGACGGCCGAGAGTTCGAGCCCCTTCGGGCCGATCACATCCACGACACGCCGCGCCGCCAAATGACGCTTGAGGGTGCGCGACGCCTCCTCCTCGATCTGCCCCCAGGCGCTATCGGAGATGGGAGCCAGTTCCCGGTGCAGATTATTCATGTCCCACCTCGTTTTTCAGAGAGCCAATGCCAAGCGAACCGTCGCCTGCGGACACATGCGGTCGAGCCGTGTCCGCCACTTTCGATTCTTGCGAGATCGCAGCGGCAAGCGGCGGAGCGGCATTCTCCGCCACGACATCGTCCAGGAAGGTCACTGAGGGCACGAAGAACAGCGTCCCGGTCACCGCGCGGCTGAAGTCGAGCAGCCGATCGTAGTTTCCCGGGGGCCGGCCAATGAACATGTTCTCGAGCATCTGCTCGATCCTGCGCGGAGAGCGCGCATAACCGATGAAATAGGTGCCGAACTCCGCGGTTCCGGCATTGCCGAAGGGCATGTTGTCGCGAACGACCTCGAGCGGCTTTCCGTCCTCGTCGATCGACGTCAAGACATTGTGCGCATAGGGTTTCTTCACGGCATCGGCCTGCTCGATGTCGGAGAGCTTGTATCGGCCGACGATGTTCTCCTGCTCCTCGACCGGCACCTTGTTCCAGCGCGTCAGGTCATGCAGATACTTCTGCACGATCACGTAGCTGCCGCCGGCGAAGCCTGGGTCTTCATCACCGATCACGGCAGCGTCGACCGCATCCTGATCCACCGGATTCTCGGTTCCGTCGACGAAGCCGATCAGGTCGCGGTCGTCGAAATATTTGAAGCCGTGCACCTCGTCGACGGTCGTCACCGCGCCTTCGAGCCGCGCCATGAGCTGCGTCGCCAGCTCGAAGCACAGATCCATTCGCGTGGATCGGATGTGGAACAGGATATCGCCAGGCGTCGAGACGGCGTGATGCTGGCCACAGATCTCGCGGAACGGATGCAATTCCTTGGGTCTCGGGGTCCCAAAGAGCCGATCCCATGCGTCGGAGCCGAATGCCATGACACATGACAACCGCCCCTCGAGATCGCGGAAGCCGACGGCGCGCAGGAGCCCGGACAGGTCGGCGCACAAACCCCGCACGGTCACGTCTTGCTCCGCTCCTGGCCTGATCGTCACGACGAGAAATATGGCAGCCCGGGTCAACCTTGCCACGACTGGCTGTGACAGGACGGCGGGTACGCTTGAGTCCATCATCGATCCGTTCAAGGCCATTTATTCAAACCCCAGCGGATCACAGAATCCGCGGAAAAGAGAGTTGAACCGTCACCAGCTTCTTCAGATTGATGTAGAGATCGTATCCTTGCGTCGATCAACTCTCCCAGGTTGAAAACCGTCGCCGCAGCCGCCGTGGTTCGCGGCGCTTCTGGCAACGCGATGGCCGTGTTTCACCAAGGCGACAGGCGCCTCCACCGCGCTATGTCGCCATTTCAACAATGGTCGAGGCAGCCGATGCGACTGCCTCGAGAGGCATCAGAGATCCACCGGCCGCCTGGAGTTTTCCTCCTCCAGGGTCACAGCGATATCCGCATTCGCGGAGAGGCGAACCTTGTTCCCCTCGACGCCAGCCACGAAGCCGGCCTCGATGTAATGATGATGGCCCTCATGCTTCCCGTAGCTGTCGCTCATCTTGAGCTTGATGCGGCCACCCTCGATGCGATCGACCGTCCCGACATGCACACCGTCGGCCCCGATGACCTCCATGTTCTCCTTGACGCTGTCTTTCATCGCGAGCTTCTCCTTGCTGAGTTTTGGTCGATCATGAAGCCGCACCGGACATGCGTAGCCGCGGGGGGAAACGCGTCGATCGGCGCGAGCAAGACTGTAACCCCCAGCCGGTCAGGCCAGTTCCAACTCATCTTTGTCGGCGATCTCGGGCTTCTTTCCGTTGAAGGTCAAACCGTGCGTGCCAGCCGAGATCTTCACGGTCGAACCGTCGCGCACATCGCCTGCAAGGACCATCCCGGCCAATGCTCTTCGGCTGGGCGCGATGAGGCGCACCATCGGGCGCGAGCTATTGGCGCCTCTAGGAAACCACCCGACCCGATGTGGGATGTCTATCGCTGTCGTTTCAGGCATGGCTTGGAAAGGGGGCTCCGATCCGTCAGGTCGGGACCCGCTCAGCGACTGCATGCGGCCAGCCTGGGATGGCGTTGTTTCACGCGATCTTGCTGGGCGAGCCGGAACGAAAACGGCCCCGCATCACTGCGGAGCCGCCTTCCATCGGGAACTATGGGTGGACAGCGAGGCCGGAACGCGTCTGGGCAAGAACACTATCAGTTCGGTCGCATCAGGCATCCAAGTGGGAAGGCGACCTCTCCCGCCCGTCGCTCATAGTCCCGGCAAGAAGGCACAAGGCCATCCAGCCCGGGGCCGGGAGATGCGCGTCGCCGACGTCATGCCCCTTCCCATCCGTTGCTGTGTTGGCGCTCGGCGCTGATTGGATCGCGCGCGGCTGCCCAGGCCAGCTGGAGACACTGGGCGCCTCGCCGAACGCCGAATGTTGTGCCTGGTCAGCTGGTTGCGCCTTGCTGGTCGCGTGTCGGGCCATCGACATCGATTTGGCTTTCATGAGTCCAGGCGCCTGAGTGCGGAGATGTTCTTCAGGATGATCGAGCGACGATGCGCGGGCAGTTCGATGTAGCGAGCCCGTTCCAATTGCGTCAGCGAGCGTGAGACCGTCTCAATCGTCAGGCCGAGATGGTCTGCAATATCGATGCGCGACATCGGTAAGTCGACACACCCAAGTCCCGAGAGCCGATCCGAAATGCCGAGGAGGAAGGTCGCCAGTTTTTCAACGGCGCTCTTGCGCCCCAGGAGCATGATATGAGCCTGCGCGCGCTCCAGTGACTGCAGCATCGCCCCCATAACCTGTTGGACGAATTCAGGATCATCAGTTGCGAGTTCGGCCAGCTGCTGATTGCGATACTGCAACAATGTGACGGGCTCGACGGCATCGGCGCTCATGCTCCGCACCCCACCCGTTTCAATTCCGAAGATGTCGCCAGGCACGTGGAAGGCGTCGATCTGGCGGCGACCATCGCTGAGGACGCGGTAAGTTCGGACCGTCCCCGCCATGACGCGATAGTAGGACTGCGCTTGGTCACCCTGGGCAAAGATGCCCGCTTCCTTCGCGAAGCTGCGCCGAGCCTCGTTCGGCGTCGATGCAGGGCGGGTGTCGGATTGCCGCGTAGCGCCTCGAGCCATCCACGCCGGAAATTGTATGACATGGGGTGCGGAAATTGTTTGCATGGCGCCCTCTGCAGATGGTTGTGTCTTGCAGAAGAGCTACCGTTTCGCGCTTTCCGGCGAAATTCAGATGCTGTCCTAAGGGATATTCCTGAGGGCCTGCTGCTTGGAGGCAAGGACAGTGCGGATGGTCTCGACGAGAGAATCATCCTGCAGAGGCTTTTCAATCACTTGATTGAAGCCAGCCTTACCCGCCTTTCGGCGAATGTGATCCGAAATACGGCCTGTCATCAGGATTGCAGGCAGGTCGACATGGCGAGTGCGTAGGTGCTCGACGAGCTCAATGCCATTCATCCCGGGCATGTTGTAGTCGACAATCAGGCAGCCCCGGGTTGGCATGTTCGGCTCGGCGAGAAGCTGGGCGCCGTCGCAATAGGCGCGCACCTGCAAGCCCTCGATCTCGAGAACGAATATCAGTGACTGCCGAACCGCATCGTCGTCGTCGACGACGATGATCGGCCCTGTGTCGGTTGACATCGTTTGGCCCCACCCAATGCCATCGGACACAGCACGTGCCAGATAGTCATGCCGGATTGGACCAGAAGCACCGGGATTTCCAATTCAGGGAAACCCCTTATGGTCTCGTGGTTGTATCGCCCCCGCTTTCGACCAATAGGGCGAACCGCACCAATTCGGACAAGCTGCCCGCGCGCATCTTCGTCATGACATTGGCACGATAGATCTCGACCGTGCGTGGGCTGATGTCGAGTTCGAAGGCGATGACCTTGTTGGCCTTGCCGGCAACAAGTCGATCGAGAACCTGCTTCTCCCGTTCGGATAGGGCTTTGAGCCGCCCCGCAATCTCGGCCGATTGAGCTTGATGTTGCGTTTCGCGCTGGTGCCTATCAAGGCCGATGCGCACCGCCGCCAGCAACAGATCGTCATCGAAGGGCTTCTCGATGAAGTCGATAGCACCTTGTTTCATTGCCTCGACAGCAAGTGGCACATCTGCGTGCCCCGTCATGACGATCACGGGCATTGTGAAGCCACGGGCTTTCAGCCGGCGCAGGAACTCGATCCCATCGATGCCCGGCATCCGAACGTCGGTCAGGATACAACCGGTCAATCCATCTTCGACCGTGTCGAGAAACGCGGAGGCCGATTGATGAAGTCTGACGGGCAATCCATCCGATGCGAGAAGGAACGACAGGGACTGCCGTACGGCCAGATCGTCATCGACGACATGGATGATCGCCTCATTTCCCATCGGCCATTTCCTCGGGATCTACAGATCGCAGGGTGAAACTGAACGTCGTGCCCGTTCCCGGATTGGATGTGACCCAGATGCGGCCGCCATGCGACTCGACAATGGTCCGGCAGATCGAGAGGCCAACTCCCATACCCTGCTTCTTTGTCGTTACGAAGGGCTGAAACAGCTGGTCGGCGATATCGGGAGAAATGCCGGCTCCAGTATCAGATACGGAAACCTCGACGAGTTTCTCTGAAAGATCGGCTCGTGTTGCCACAGCGAGTTCCCGGCGCGATCTGTCCTGCATCGATTCAATGGCGTTGCGGATCAAATTCAGGAGAACCTGCTGGATCTGGATTCGGTCGACGAGCACGAAGGGCGCGTTCTCGTCGAAGCGATATATGATCCGAACGCCCTTCTCCTTGGCCCCGACCAGGGCGAGCGCGCTGGCTTCCTCGATCAGCTTGGGAAGTGCCTCGACATGCCTTTCGCTTTCGCCCCGCGCCACGAATTCCCGCAAGTGCCGGATGATTTGACCAGCCCGAAGAGCCTGATCGGCGGCCTGGTTGACGCCATCGCGCAGGAGCGCAACCTGGTCTCCTTCCATGCGCTGCAGGATGCGGTGGCACCCCTTCAGGTAGTTTGCGATCGCGGTGAGCGGCTGGTTGATTTCGTGGGCAAGCGTCGATGCCATCTCACCCAGCGCCGTGAAGCGGGACACATGAACGAGTTCGGCCTGAAGCTCCTGGAGGCGCGTCTCGGTCTGCTGTCGTTCCGTCAGATCCCGAATGAAACCGGTGAAGTAGCGGCTGCCGCCTGAGTGCATTTCGCCGACCGACAACTCCATCGGAAAGGTCGAACCGTCCTTGCGCTGGCCGACGACGACGCGGCCTGTACCGATGATCCTGCGCTCACCTGTGGTCAGATAGCGATGCAGGTATCCATCATGCTGCTCACGATAAGGTCCCGGCATCAAAATCTTGATGTTCTTCCCCACGACGTCTGCCGGCTCGTAACTGAACTGACGAACCGCTGCCGTGCTGAAGGACTGGATGATGCCCTGTTCGTCGATGACGATCATGGCGTCAGGGATAGTCTCCAGAATGGAACGCAGGTGGGCTTCGCGCGCTTTGAGCCGGCCCTCGGCAGCCATCTGCTCGGTGATGTCGCGCATCACCTTGGCGAAGCCGTAAATGGCGCCGGAACGGTCGCGCAATGGCGTGATGGTCACATGCGCGGGAAAGTGCGATCCGTCTTTGCGGACACGCAGGCCATATTCCTCGGTCCGCCCGGATTGCCTCGCCTTTCCGAGCTCGGCCTCAGGCTTGCCTGCCGAGATATCATCGGGCGTAAAAAAGGCCGAGAAATGCTGGCCAAGCATTTCATTTTCGCGCCATCCGCTGATCCGTTCCGCGCCCGCGTTCCAGCTTGCAACCAGGCCGTCCGCATCGATCATGAGCAAACCGATATCGGAGACCGCCTCTACCAGAAGCTCTGCGGGAGACGTGAGCGTCTGAGCTTCGGATCCCGCCTCGGTATCGCTGGCCAAACAAATCTCCAATGCCCGGAGTAAAACTGTGTCCGACTGAACACGGATGCCCTAGTGGAATCCGTCAGCCGACATCCGTCAAGCATTGGCCTGTTCCCCGGCAAGATCCAAGCTCGGTACGCTGACAAAGTGCATTCCGATGCCCGGGGCAGCTTTGAGCCCGCCGATGCGGATGGCGACGCCGCATCGGCGCCAGAGGTCGTTATGGACCATGGGGCGGATGTGATGAGGTCAAAATGGCGGAGATGGGAGGAGCATTGTGCAGGCGATACCCTCGGTATCGGCAAGCGATGCGACGCTGCAGCCCCGTCGTTTTCACCTCACCCGCAGGGCGCGGCGCTTTTGCGCGACTGCGGCGTCGTTCTTCCTGGCAAACCGAAAGGTTTGCGTCCTTGAACTCTTTGCGTCCTCGAACTCATTGCGTTCTCGAACTCCTGGCATTCGCGCAAAAGCGCCAGCGTCAAATCGACCTCGTGGCTCATAACAGCCTCTAGAGTGCTTTCGAGCGAAGTGGACACCGGTTCGCGTGAAGAAAACGCGTTAAAACAAGGATCTAGAGCATTTTCGCGCTTCGGAGAAACGCGGAAATGCTCTAGACTGCTGACGAGTGCCGGGACACCTGAGAGGTGAAGCGCTGATCGAACGCCGTACTGATCACCCTGACGAGATTTCGGGATGCGGGCGCGACATGAATCCTGGCGCCGTCACGTATCGCAAGGCCATCCCGGATCATCGGCTGTAGTCGCCCCAGATCGTCATCA
Organism: Allobosea sp. OK403; assembly: GCF_900113835.1. Taxonomy (GTDB): domain Bacteria; phylum Pseudomonadota; class Alphaproteobacteria; order Rhizobiales; family Beijerinckiaceae; genus Allobosea. The sequence continues at coordinate 1,149,961 of NZ_FOQV01000001.1, forward strand.
AGCTCGCCGACCTCAAAGCCATGCTGCTGGCAAAGCGCCGCAAGATCGACGCTGAAGTCGCATGTCAACCGCTCGATGATGCTAGCGCGCAAATTGTCCTGCGGCGTCAGCGGGACACCGCGCACTGTTGCAAGACCGTCGCTCGACAGAGCCGAACGGTAAGGCGCAACGGTCGCGGCATTCTGCGCATAGCCTTGAGGCAACCGAGAAATCGCAGAGCTGCCGAGGCCGATGAGAACCTTTGCGTCATCTGTCGTGTAGCCCTGGAAATTGCGCCTGAGCTCGCCTGCTCTCGCGCTCCGGCACAGGGCATCGTCCGGCTTGGCGAAGTGGTCAAGCCCAAGCCGGACATAGCCCGCCGCAAGGATGCGAGCCGTGGCAGCCTCGAACTGAGCCGAGCGTTCCTCGCTATCGGGCAATGCGGCTTCCGGCAGCAGGGCCTGGTGCCGCTTCATCCACGGCACATGGGCGTAGCCGAACAGCGCGATCCGGTCGGGATCGAGCGACAGGGCTTGATGCACCGTGCTCAGCACATTCGCGACGTTCTGGTGTGGAAGACCATACATCAGGTCGAGATTGAGCCCCTCGACACCGGCGAAGCGGAACCACTCCGCAACGCGCAACGTCTGCTCAAAGGATTGCAGTCGCCGGATCGTCTTCTGGACAAGCGGATCGAAACTCTGCACGCCGAGGCTGACGCGGTTGATCCCTGTCTCAACCAGCGTGGCCGCATGGGCTGGCGATATCGTGCGCGGATCGACCTCGATCGCGAGCTCGGCGTCGATGTCGATATCGAATCCCGTACGGATCGCCGCCATCAACCGCCGAAAGTCGGACGGGGCAAGGATCGTTGGCGTGCCACCGCCGAAATGAAGATGGTTGAGCCGCATTCGTCCTGGCAGGGCTTGGCCGACCAGTCCCAGCTCGCGCAACAGCAAATCGAGATAAGCCAGGACCGGCGCGGGGCTGCGTGCCACCGTGGTCTGGCAGCCGCAATAGAGGCAGAGCTCGGCACAGAACGGCACATGGACATAGACCGAGACCGGCTCGTCGCCGTCGAGTTCGGAGAGCCAGCTCCGGTAGAGCGCGGCATCGACCTCACCGGTGAAATGCGGCGCGGTTGGGTAGCTGGTGTAGCGCGGCACCTGGCGCGCGGCATAGGAAGAGGCTTGGCTGGTCATTGCGGCACTCTGCGCATGCCAGCCGGAGCACGCCTTGATGTGACGCAAATCTCAAAGCTTGCTCGGCACCCCTCTGGGCGCCCGCGCCTTGCCGCGCATCTGAACGCGGTCGACCGCGAAGCCGCGCTGCTCCAGGGCATGCCGGTCCTGGCTCCAGATGTCGGAAGGCTGCATGTCGATCGAGATCGACGGCAGCCCCAGCTCCGCAGCCAGATCACGGGCGAAGCTGATGAGAGATTTGACCAGCACCGTGCCAGGCAGGCGCAGCAAAGCGAGTTCCGTCACCTGCAGCGTAGCGTCCCGCCCCAGCGCCTGGACAACGCGAAAGGCGAAGAGGGCGTGGATGCAGCCCTTGCGATCACGCAAACCGACTATGCCGTCATCCTTGCGCCCGGCTCGTATCGCCCCACGCAGGAACCGCCTCCAATCGTCGAAACTCACTTTGGGATGCGACATCGCAACGAGGCTATAGGCGCTGCGCGCCTGGGCCGGAGTGACCCGGACCGCCTCGAAGATGTCGTGATCAACCACCGCACTGCTCCCGAGCAATCCGGTACAGACTGGCTGCCCGGCAGCGCGCCCCGCATTGATCTGGATCAAAACCGCGCGCCCGCGGATCACTTAGGCTTCTGCCGATAGTTGAACCGTAGTAATACTCATGCGTGGTCTCGGGGGTACGCGATCGTGGATTGTCAGCCATCTGCCTGCAGTACCGCGCCTCTCGTCGAGAACGGTTGCATGGCGTGCACGGTTCGCCTTGTCAGCGTGTGCGCATCACTGTCGGTCGATGAACTGCAGTTGCTCGACGCGCTGGCTCATGAAACCGTCTTTCCCGCCAAGGAAACGCTGTTCACGCAGGGTCAGCCGGCACATTCCGTCTACAACATCACGGCGGGCGTGGCGCGGCTCTACAAGCTGCTGCCGGATGGGCGTCGTCAGATCGTCGGCTTCGCTTTGCCCGGGGATTTCCTCGGGCTTGCCATGCGCGACGCCTTTGGTTTTTCGGCCGACGCGATCGACACCGTCACCGCCTGTGCCTTCTCGCGTTCAGCCTATTCGGCGCTGGTCGAGGAGAAACCCCATCTGCTGCGGCGCCTACATCAATTCGCGACGCATGAGCTGACCCTCGCGCAGGAGCAGATGATGCTGCTCGGCCGCCGCACCGCCGAGGAGAAGCTGACCTGCTTCCTGCTCGCCATGCAGGAACGCTGGGCCAAGCTCGGCAAACCCTCCGTGACCGTGCCCCTGCCGATGAGCCGCCAGGACATCGCCGATTTTCTGGGCCTGACGATCGAAACCGTGAGCCGGACCTTCACCAAGCTCGCCAAGGACAAGACGATCCTGATCGTGCCCGATGGCGTGCGGCTGATGAACCTCGATCACATGGCGCACGTCGCCGCCTGAACGTCGCCGACCGCACGCGGCCCGCTCTCCTGCTCGCTTGACTTGAATCAACGTTCGCTCGCCGCAACCCGGCTAAGCCTCTCATCGAACGGCGCAGTGATGCGCTGACCATGACATGGGGGCAACGTATGTCAGCGACAGAATACTCAATCAGGCGCGCGACGACCGGTGAAATCGCCGGCATGCTGATTGCCGCAGCCGCCGTCATGCCCTTCCTGATGGTCGCGGCGCTAACCGACCATAGCGGTTATGCCTTCCATGCCACGCTGGCGACGCTGGCGTCGTTCGCCTCGGTCTTCCTGATCGGCAATCGCTGCTTCCGACCGGGCCAGGTGCCGGCGCCACAGGAGATCAACGGCAAGCCGAACTACAATATGGGTCCGGTGAAGTTCGCCACCGTGGCCTCGATGTTCTGGGGCATCGCCGGCTTCACGGTCGGCCTGATCATCGCTCTGCAACTCGCCTTCCCCGCGCTGAACCTCGACTTGCCATGGACGAGTTTCGGCCGTCTGCGCCCGCTGCACACCTCGGCCGTGGTCTTCGCCTTCGGCGGCAATGTCCTGATCGCGACCTCGTTCTATGTGGTGCAGCGCACTTCGCGCGCTCGGCTCGCCGGCGATCTCTCGCCCTGGTTCGTGGTGCTCGGCTACAACTTCTTCATCGTCATCGCAGGCACCGGCTACCTGCTCGGCATCACCCAGGGCAAGGAATACGCCGAGCCGGAATGGTATGCCGATCTCTGGCTGACCATTGTCTGGGTTACCTATCTGCTGGTCTTCCTGATGACGCTCGCCAAGCGCAAGGAGCCGCACATCTATGTCGCCAACTGGTTCTATCTCGCCTTCATCCTGACCATCGCCGTCCTGCATCTCGGCAACAATCTGGCGATCCCGGTCTCGGTGCTCTCGCCGAAATCCTATATCGTCTGGTCGGGCGTGCAGGATGCGATGTTCCAGTGGTGGTACGGCCACAACGCGGTCGGCTTCTTCCTCACCGCCGGCTTCCTCGCGATCATGTATTACTTCGTGCCCAAGCGCGCGAACCGACCGGTCTACAGCTACCGGCTCTCGATCATCCATTTTTGGGCGCTGATTTTTCTCTATATCTGGGCCGGCCCCCACCATCTGCACTACACCGCCCTGCCCGACTGGGCCCAGACGCTCGGCATGACCTTCTCGATCATGCTCTGGATGCCCTCCTGGGGCGGCATGATCAACGGGCTGATGACGCTGTCTGGCGCCTGGGACAAGCTGCGCACCGACCCCGTGCTGCGCATGATGGTGGTCTCGCTCGCCTTCTACGGCATGTCGACCTTCGAGGGTCCGCTGATGTCGATCAAGGCGGTGAACTCGCTTTCGCACTACACGGACTGGACTATCGGGCATGTCCATTCCGGCGCACTCGGCTGGGTCGCCTACATCTCCTTCGGCGCGATCTACTGCCTCGTGCCCTGGCTGTGGAACCGCAAGGAGCTCTATTCGCTCAGGCTGGTGAGCTGGCACTTCTGGATCTCGACGCTCGGCATCGTCTTCTACATCTCGGCGATGTGGGTCTCGGGCATCCTCCAGGGCCTGATGTGGCGCGCCTACACCTCGCTCGGCTTCCTCGAATACTCCTTCATCGAGACGGTCGATGCGATGCACCCCTTCTACGTCATCCGCGCGCTCGGCGGCGCACTCTTCCTCATCGGGGCGCTGATCATGGTCTTCAACCTCTGGATGACGGTGAAGAGCGGGACGGTTGACGTGCCGCAGGCCGATTACGACCACGGCCTCGTCCCCCAACTCGCCCCCGCCCAGTGAGGACATCAGCCATGTCGAGCATTGACGCCCGCGCGCCCCTGCCGCGCCAGTCCCGCTGGTCGAAGCACAAGATCTTCGAGACGAACTCGATCATCCTGATCATCGGCGTGCTGCTGGTGATCTCGATCGGTGGTCTCGTCGAGATCGCACCGCTGTTCTACCTCAAGAACACCATCGAGAAGGTCGAGGGCATGCGGCCCTACACGCCGCTCGAACTTGCCGGCCGCGGCATTTACGTCCGCGAGGGCTGCTACCTCTGCCACAGCCAGATGATCCGGCCGCTGCGTGACGAGATCGAGCGCTACGGGCACTACTCGCTCGCCGCCGAGAGCATGTATGACAAGCCCTTCCAATGGGGCTCCAAGCGCACCGGGCCCGATCTCGCCCGTGTCGGTGGCAAATATTCCGACGAATGGCATTCCGGGCACCTTGCCGATCCCCGTTCGCTGGTGCCGCAATCGATCATGCCGGGCTACCCGTTCCTGGCCAGGACCGAGCTGGCCTATGACGACATCGCTGCCGAGCTGCGCGCCAATCGCGTCGGCGGCGTGCCCTATACCGACGAGATGATCGCCCAGGCGATGACAGACCTGAAGGCGCAGGCAACTCCGGACCACCCCGGGCAGAGCGCGCTCGAAGCGCGTTATCCCAAGGTCCAGGCCCGCGATTTCGACGGCAATCCGGGCCGCATCAGCGAAGCCGATGCCCTGATCGCCTATCTCCAGGTGCTCGGAACGCTCGTCGACTTCAAGCTCTACAACGACAAAGCCAACATTCGCTGAACGAGGCCATCATGGACACGACCTATCAATGGCTCGCGAGCTTCGCCCAATCGGTCGGGCTGCTCTACTTCGTCGGCATCTTCGTCAGTGTCTGCGCCTACGCTTTCTGGCCCAAAAACCGGGCCCGCTTCGAGCAGGCGGCGTTCACCCCGCTGCAGGAGGATTGAGCAATGGATCAGACTCACAAGGGCGACCATGAGGTCGATCATGTCACCGGCACCGCGACGACCGGGCATGAATGGGATGGCATCCGCGAGCTCAACACACCGCTGCCGCGTTGGTGGCTCAACATCTTCTACGCCACCATCATCTGGTCCTTCGGCTACTGGATCGTCTATCCGGCCTGGCCGCTGATCAGCACGACGACCAAGGGCGTCATCGGCTATGCGACGCGACTGGATGTCGAGACCGACCTGTCCGCGCTGCGGGCGTTTCGCGCCACCCAGACGCAAGGGCTCGCCGAGGCGTCCCTGGAGCAGATCAAGGCCGATCCGTCGCTGTTTCGTATCGCCATGGCCCAGGGCAAGGCCGCCTTCGGCGACAATTGCGCTGCCTGCCACGGCGTCGGCGGCGCAGGTTCGAAGGGCTATCCCAACCTGAACGACGATGACTGGCTCTGGGGCGGCTCGCTCGCCGCGATCCAGACGACGTTGCAGCACGGTATCCGCGTCGCGACCGATAGCGAGACGCGCGTCAGTCCGATGCCAGCCTTCGGTCGCGACGGCATCCTCAAGCGCGATGAGATCAACGCGGTCGCCAACCATGTCCGCGTGCTGGCGGGCCTGCCGACGGAGCCGAAGGCCGATCTCGCCAAGGGTCGGGCGCTCTTTGAGCAGAACTGTGCCGCCTGCCATGGCCCCGCCGGCAAGGGTAATCAGGAAGTCGGCGCGCCGAACCTGACCGATGCGATCACGCTCTATGGCATGGACATGGCCTCGCTGACCGAGACCATCACCAACAGCCGCGGCGGCGTGATGCCGGCCTGGGGTGCGCGTCTCGACGCCACGACGATCAAGGCGCTGACGGTCTATGTCCACTCGCTCGGCGGAGGACAGTGAGATGAATGTCGCCGAGGCCGATGGGCTGCCGCTCTTCGCAGCCTCGAAGAAGGTCTATCCGCAAAGCGTGTCGGGCCCATTCCGCCGCGCCAAGTGGACGATCCTCATCCTCTGCCTCGGCATCTACTACCTCCTGCCCTTCCTGCGCTGGGATCGCGGGGCGCACCTGCCCAACCAGGCCGTCCTGGCCGACATCGCTCATAACCGCTTCTATTTCTTCTTCATCGAGATCTGGCCGCAGGAAGTCTATTACTTCACCGGCCTGCTGATCCTGGCAGCCTTCATCCTGTTCCTGATGAACGCCATCGCGGGCCGGCTATGGTGCGGCTATCTCTGCCCTCAGACGGTCTGGACTGACCTTTTCCTCGCTGTCGAACGCGCCTTCGAGGGGGATCGGCGCGAGCGCATGAAGCGCGACGAAGCGCCCTGGACCACCGGGACGCTGCTGCGCAAGACGGGCAAGCATGTCGTCTGGCTCACAATCGCCTGGTGGACGGGCGGCGCATGGGTGCTCTATTTTGCCGACGCACCAACGCTCGTGCACCAGCTCGCTACCTTTACGGCGCCACTCTCGGCCTATGTCTGGATTGCGATCCTGACCTTCACGACCTATGCGCTCGCCGGCGTCATGCGCGAGCAGGTCTGCAAGTTCATGTGTCCCTGGCCGCGCATCCAGGCGGCCCTAACCGACGATGACGCGCTCAACGTCACCTATCGATACGACCGTGGCGAACCACGCGTCTCGGTGAAACAGGCACAGCGGCTGCGGGATCAGGGCGCACCGGCCGGCGACTGCATTGACTGCCACCAATGCGTCGCCGTTTGTCCCACGGGAATCGACATCCGCGACGGTGCCCAGCTCGACTGCATCCAATGCGGCCTGTGCATCGACGCCTGCGACAACGTGATGGCGAAGATCGGCCGACCCGATCGGCTCATTGGCTATGACACCGAGGACAACGTCCAGCGCAGATTGGCCGGCGAGAAGACCATCTATCGCCCGATACGGGCGCGGACGCTGATCTATACCACGCTGATCATGCTGGTCGGCGGCGCGATGCTCTATCAGCTTGCGACCCGGCGCACGGCCGAGATTTCCGTTCTGCACGATCGCGCACCCCTCTTCGTCAAGCTCAGCGATGGCTCGATCCGCAACGCCTACGCCGTGCGCCTGCTCAACAAGCGTCCGGAGGCGCGGCCCTTCGCCCTGACGGTCGCCGGCATTCCCGGCATCCGAATTGAGGCCATCGGCGCGCAGGCGACGGCCGATCTACGCCCGATCGTGACGGTCGAGGCTGATACATCGCGCGAGGTCCGGGTGCTCGTCACGGTGCCGCCCGATGCTCATCTCGACGCCTCGCAGAGCATCACCTTCACAGCCTCGGACCTGTTCGTCGGCGAGATCGTGCGCGCCCAGGATCACTTCATCGCACCTTAGGGGACGCCATGTCCTGTTGCGGAGCTTTCGCCATGCCGATCGATCTTCCAGCCCAGCCGACGCCACAACGCCGCCCCTTCGAGCTCAGCGGCCGCACGGTGCTGGCCAGCCTGCTCGGCTTCTTCGTGGTGGTCGCCTCCGTCAACGCGATCATGATGACGGCGGCGATCCGGACCATGCCCGGGGTTGACGTCAAGAGCGCCTATGAGACCAGCCAGCGCTTCAATGGCGAGATCGCGCGCATGCACGCCCAGGCCGAGCGCGGCTGGCAGGCGCAGGCTCAGATCAGCCGCGACGGCAGCGGCGCGACGGTGACCCTGAATCTGCACGACCATTCCGGCATCGCCCTCACCGGCCTCGTTGTCGAGGCGAAACTGCAGCACCCAGCTTCCCGCCAGGAGGACCACGAGGCGCGCCTCGTCGAGACCGCACCCGGCCTCTACTCGGCAACGATACCGGCAATCCATCGCGGCGGCTGGACGCTCGCGGTGGAGGCGAGCCGTGACAACGAGACGCTCTTCGTCTCGCGCAGCCGCATCCAGCTGGCGGAGTGAGACCATGGCCGCGCAACAGGATCTCTCCGTCTTCGTCCGCCATCACGACGGGATCGACGGCATGGAGCTGGCCATCGACGGTATCCGCTGCGCCGGCTGCATGCATGCGATCGAGAAGGGGCTGAAGCGGGACTCAGGCATCCTCAGCGCGCGCGTCAATCTCGCGCTGAAGCGCGTCACGGTGGAATGGCGCGAGGGTGTGCTGCGGCCCGAAGCGGTGATCGAGCGGCTCGCGCGCCTCGGCTTCAAAGCCTATCCCTTCCTGCCCTCCGAGCAGCAGGACAGCGTCACGCGCGAGGAAGCGCGGCTGCTGCGCTATCTCGGCGTCGCCGGCTTCGCCGCCATGAACATCATGCTGCTCTCTGTCTCGGTCTGGTCCGGCAATGCCAGCGACATCAATCCGGTGACGCGTGATCTCTTTCACTGGCTCTCGGCCCTGATCGCCTTGCCGACCGCGGCCTATGCCGGCCGCCCCTTCTTCGAAAGTGCGTTGCGGGCGCTGAAGGCGGGCGCGGTCAACATGGACGTGCCGATCACGCTCGGAGTCGTGCTCGCGCTCGGCATGTCGGTGGTCGAGACCTGGAATCACGCCGAGCACGCCTATTTCGACGGCGCGGTGATGCTGCTCTTCTTCCTGCTGATCGGACGCTATCTCGATCAGATGATGCGCCGCCGCACTCGCGATCTCGCCGGCAATCTCGCTGCCCTCAAGGCCGAGACGGCAACCCGCCTCGAGCGCGACGGTACGACGATCGTGGTTCCGATCGCGGCGGTCTCGCCCGGCGATCTCGTCCTGGTCCAGCCGGGAGAGCGCGTCGCCATCGATGGCCTCGTCGAGACCGGCCAGTCCGAGATCGACCAGAGCCTGGTCACGGGCGAGACGATGCCGATGCTGGTCGCGCCGGGTGGACGCGTCCATGCTGGCACGACGAATCTCTCAGGCGCCTTGACCGTACGCGTCGAGGCAGCGGGCAGCGGCACATTGCTCGACGAGATCGACCGGCTGATGGCCCAGGCTGTCGAGAGCCGCTCGCGCTATGTTCATCTATCCGACCGCGCGGCCCGGCTCTACGCGCCGCTGGTGCACGCCACCGCTCTTGCCACGCTTCTCGGCTGGATCGCCTTCGGCCTGCCTTGGCAGCAGGCATTGATCATCGCCATCACCGTGCTGATCATCACCTGCCCCTGCGCACTCGGGCTCGCGATTCCCGCTGTCCAGGTCGTCGCGGCCTCGGCGCTATTCCGTCGCAAGGTCATGCTGAAGGAGGGCGACGCGCTTGAGAGGCTGGCCGAAGCCGACATGGTCGTCTTCGACAAGACCGGCACGCTGACCTTGCCCGAACCCGAACTGCTCAACGCAGACAGCCTCGATGTCAGCATCGTGCGACAGGCGGCGGCGCTGGCGGCGGCGAGCCGTCACCCGCTGGCGCAGGCGATCAGCCGCGCCGCAGGCAATCCCGCGCCCGTTCGCAATGTGCATGAACATCAGGGGCTCGGCCTTGTCGCCTTGGTTGACGGCAGCGAGATGCGCCTGGGCAGCGTCTCCTTCTGCGAGGCACAGGCGGAAGCGGACCTTGTCGCCGCGACCTTCCCCACCACCTCGCTGATCGCATGGCGCCATGGCGATGCCTGCGCTGTCTTCGCAATTGGTCAGCGCCTGCGTCCGGACGCTCGCGCCTGCATTGCTGCGCTGCGCCAGCTCGGGCTTGGCGTGATGATCCTGTCGGGCGACCGGGAGGCTGCCGTCGCCTCTGTCGCGCAGGAGCTCGGCATTGCGACATACCGCGCCGCCATGCGCCCAGACGAGAAGCTCCTCGCGCTCGCCGACCTCGCGGCCGGAGGCTGCAAGATCCTGATGGTCGGGGATGGGCTCAATGACGCCCCAGCGCTGGCAAAGGCGCATGTCTCGATCTCACCTGTCAGCGCAGCGCATCTGGCGCAGGCCGCCGCCGACATCGTCTTCCTCGGCGACAGTCTGGCTCCCGTCGCCTCCAGCATCCTCATCGCCCGCAAAGCGCGTCGGCTGATGATACAAAACCTCTGGTTCGCCGTGCTCTACAATGCAGTAGCGGTCCCGATCGCGATCGCGGGCCTCGCGACGCCACTGGTCGCGGCCGCAGCAATGTCGGGTTCTTCGTTGATCGTCACGCTCAACGCCCTGCGCGCCGGACGCACCGCAGCTTCCGCGGCGGAGAGGACACCCTCATGAACATCATCGTCATTCTCTTTCCCCTGGCGCTGGGGCTCGGCCTGGCAGGCCTGGCCGGCTTCTTCTGGTGCATGCGCACGGGTCAGTACAATGACCTGGAAGGATCAGGCTGGCGCGTCCTGCAGGATGACGATCTGGCCGACGATCAGTCGCCGCACGCAAATGCGACGCGACAGCCAGAGCGAGCACTCTGAGAAGGCGCGAGGCGCAGGCCTGACATCATCTCGACCCGCAGCCCTTGATCGGCTCCCCGTCTCACACGCCCGGCGCGACCTGATCCTCGGGCTAGAGCGTTTTCGAGCGAAGCGGACACCGGTTCGCGTAAAGAAAATGCGGTAAAACAAAGAGTTAGAGAATTCTCGCGATTCGGAGAAACGCGAAATTGCTCTAGAAACTGCCCGTCACCTCAGCTCTCGCTTGCCGCATAAGGGGACACCGTTGTCGGTGAAATCCTTGTCTCGGCCGGGCCATGAGTGGAAACATCCGTAGAGGGCGTTCCTGCCTCGATAGAAAGCGTCACTCGCTTGGTGTCGGAATCGGGTCCGCCTGGCTCCGCCACGAAACCCAGTTCTCCAGCCATGCGCAACATCGCGGCATTTTCACTCAGGACATCGCCATAAACGGTCCTGTACCCCGCTTGTCGGGCGTAGCCGACGATCTCGGACAGGAGCTGGAATCCCAACCCCCTGCCCTTCATGTCCGAGCGGACGAGGATCGCGAACTCGGCAGAGCTGCGCTCCGGATCGCCTATGACGCGCACGACGCCATAGATCGGTCCCTCACCGAAGCCCGAGCCCGGCTCGATGGCGACGAAGGCCATCTCCCGGTCGTAATCGATCTGCGAGAGTCGAGCGGCCAGGTCGTGCTCGAAACGCTTCACTGAACCGAAGAAACGCATCCGCAGATCCTTGGCCGAGCATTGCTCGACCATGGCAGTGATTGCGACCTCGTCTTCCGGCCGGATCGGGCGCAACTCGAGAGGCGTGCCGTCTGTAAGGACGACCGCTCGCTCCAGCGTCCGCGGATAGGGCGTGATCGTATGGCCGCCGGCCGATACCGGCTCTGCAGCGATCGCAATCCGCGCATCCAGGGCGATCACGCCGCCCGCGTCGGCCAGCAGCGGATTGATGTCGAGCTCCAGCACATCTGGGAGGTGCACTGTGATCTCCGAGAGGCGCAGCAGCACGTCCTCGATGGCGCCCGAACGGACCGGCGGCACGTTCCGGAAACCGCGGAGCAACCGGGCGACGCGCGTATGCGCCACCATGTCACCGGCGAGGACGGAATTCAGCGGCGGTAGTCCGATGCTGCGATCGGACATGACCTCGGCCGCCGTGCCGCCCTGTCCGAACAGGATGACCGGGCCGAAGGTGACGTCGTGCGCGATACCGACGATCAATTCCTGCGCATGCGGGCGCGAGATCATGGCCTGGACGGTGAAGCGCAACGCCCGCGCCTCGGGGCGGGTCCGGCGCACGCGCCCAAGCATCGCCTCAGCCTCTCGCAACACCTCGGCGCCGGACGCCAGGCCGAGCGCGACGCCACCGACATCGGATTTATGCGTGATGTCCGGAGACAGAATCTTCAGGGCCACAGGACCGCCGATCTCGTCCGCTATGCGCCCAGCCTCGGCCGGCGTCCCGGCGATGCGGGTCTCGACCGTCGGAATGCCCAGCAGAGCAAGCAGACGTTTCGCTTCCTGCTCGTTGAGCAGGAGCCTGCCATCGTGCCGAACCGCGGCGATCAGTTCGCCGGCGGCGGCAACGGCCGCCGGCGCCAGCATCACCCCAGCTGAAGGCGTCTCCAGGAGCAGGGTCTGGTTGCGTCGGAATTCGACGAGATGGCCGAAGGCGCGTACGGCCTGCTCGGGACTGTCGAAGCTCGGCACCCGCCCTTCACGCAGGGCGTGGCGCGACTCCGCTGAGGCTTCGCTGCCGAGCCAGTTGGCCAGAACCGGGACGCTATGCCCGGCCACCGCAGCAGTCGCAACGGCACGCGCCGCTTCCGCGCCATCCGCCAGAGCCGTTGGGCAATTGATCGCCAGAATGGCGTCGCTCGCCGGCTCCCGCATCAGGATCGCCAAGGCCGCGCCGTATCGCTCAGCTGTCGCATCGCCAAGGATGTCGACCGGATTGCCATGCGACCAGCTGTGCGGCAGCACCAGATCGAGTGCCGAGCGGCTTTCGGCACTGAGTTCCGCGACCTGCAAGCCACGCTCCGCCAGTGCATCGACCGCCAGCACGCCGGCGCCACCACCATTGGTCAGGATCATCAGGCGATCACCGGAGACCCGGACGCCGCTCGCCAGGATCGCGGCGGCGGCGAACAGCTCGTCGAGCTCGTGGACCCGCAAGAGACCAGCCCGGCGAAAGGCTGCATCATAGACCGCGTCCGAGCCCGCGAGTGCACCGGTATGCGATAGGGCGGCCTTTGCTCCGGCGCTGCTGCGCCCCGACTTGACGACGAGAACCGGCTTCGTGCGCGCCGCGGCACGCGCCGCCGACATGAACTTGCGCGCATGGGTGATGTTTTCGACATAGAGCAGGATCGCTCGCGTCGCGGCATCCGAGGCGAGATAGTCAAGCACATCGCCGAAATCGACGTCGCTCATGTCGCCAAGCGACATGACATGGGAGAAGCCGATCTGCCGCTGCTGCGCCCAGCCCAGCATAGCGGTGATGATGGCGCCGGACTGGCTGATGAGGGCAATGCCGCCCGGCCGCGGCGTGAGCTGGGCGAAGCTCGCATTGATCGCCCGCGGGGTCGAGATCAGGCCGAGGCAATTGGGACCGACGATGCGCATCAGGTGCGGGCGCGCCGCGTCCAGCAGCCGCTGGCGCAGTTCGCCCTCGGCGCCCTTGCTTTCAAAGCCAGCGCTGACGACCACGGCCGCCCGGCAGCCGCGCTGGCCGAGCTCAGCAACAATGCCGGGAACGCTCGCTGCGGGCGTCGCGATCACCGCCAGATCGGGCACCACGGGCAGCTCTGCGATGGAATGATAGGTGTAGGTCGAGGCCACCGCACGCGCATGGGGATTGACGCACAGGATCGCCCCTTCGAAGCCGGCACCAAGCAGATTGGCAGCGATGACCTGACCGACAGAACCCGGGGTATTGCTGGCCCCGATCAGCGCGATCGACTTTGGGCTGAAAAGCGCGTCGAAATTGCGGATGCTCATGGCAGTGATGCCCCTCCGGGCCCCGTGCCCGCGGCGAGATTGCCGATCCCTGCTCCAGCAACCTTGCTCTGGATCAAATCATCGGCCGCCATTCGGTGAAATGATCAGCAAATGAACGCTTCACTCGGGACTATTGCCATGCTTCAGCGGATTACACTCCATCTTGCGCGGACCCCTTCTCACCCGGAGGGCGACAGCCGGGACGGCTATGAGATTGCCGCTCCGTTGACCGAGGACGGCCGGCTCGACGCCGAGCAATGGCGCCTCGAGCGCGAGCGCTGCCGTGTCCGGCGGTTCCGGCCCGGCGAACCCGATCGCCATGGCTGGCTGCTCCACCGCGCCGGCGGTGACGGCGGCGCGACTTGGCTGATCGACTACGACGATACGACGCGCGACGACGACGAGGGTACCTTCAAGCTCGACCGGCATCGCATCGCGGTCGGCGAATACATCTCGGTACGTGGCGATGACGATGACTTCGTCCCCTTCAGGGTGGCGTCTATCCGCAGGATGGGCACCGTCTCGCTGGCGCTGTCGGGCCGGCCCTAATCCTGACCGCAGGTCCCCGGAGGCTGCAGTGTTCGCGCTCCGCGCAAACACCGCCCCAGACAAGAGAGACATCATGACGGAACGGAAAGGGACGGTCGGCTTTTCCTCCTATGCAAGCCTGATGGTGCCGGTCCATCTCGGCGGAAACGCAGAAGGGCCGATCAAACTGGCCGCCTCGCTCGCCGACCGTTTCGCAAGTCGGCTGATCGGGGTCGCCGCGGCCGAGATCGTGGTGCCCTACTACGGCGACAGTATATCCGCCGCCGACGCCCTGCTGCTCCAAAACGCCGAGCAGACTGCCGGTGAGGAGGTCGCTAGAGCCGAGGCGCTGTTCCGGCGGACAGTCGGCTGCAGCTCCGCCATCGAATGGCGCTCCAGCCTCTCCGAGCCGCGCGGCTTCATCCTGTCCCAATCACGCGCGGCGGATCTGCTGGTGCTCGGCCGGCAAGGAGTCGACGACCAGGGCCGGATGGCGGTCGCAGCGAACGACCTCGTCATGGATCTTGGGCGGCCAATCCTGCTGGTTCCGCCACAGGTCGAGTCTCTTTCGGCCAAGCATGTCGTGGTAGCCTGGAAGGATACACGCGAAGCGAGGCGTGCCGTATGGGACGCATTGCCCTTCCTGGTGCGAGCCGAACTGGTCTATGTCGCTTCGGTCGGCCCAGAGGCGAACGAGCAGGGCATTGCCGATGTCTGCAGCCACTTGTCGCAACACCATGTTGCGGCGCGCCCCATATCGCGCAGCGGCGACATCGCATCCGAAACCCACGAAATCATCGACATCGCACAACAGCAAGGCGCCGATCTGATCGTCGCTGGCGCCTATGGACATAGCCGCATGCGCGAATGGCTGTTCGGCGGAATGAGCCGGGATTTGCTGGACACGGTACCGCTATGCTGCCTGATGTCCCACTGAGCCAGGCAAGCGGGCGGAATGGGGCGACATTGCCCCAGGACAAGCCCGGCGACCGGCAAGCCCTGTACCAAGCAGGAATGTCCTGACCATGGACGACGGCGCTGCAACACTGACGACAGACGCTTCAAGCGACGAGCTATCGCCACCGCCACCGAGCTTCTTCCAAACCCTCGGCCCTGGGCTCGTGACGGGTGCAGCCGATGACGATCCCAGCGGGATCGCGACTTACAGTCAGGTCGGCGCGCAGTTCGGCTATGGACTGGCCTGGACGATGCTGTTCAGCTTTCCGTTGATGGCCGCCATCCAGGCGATCAGCGCAAGGATCGGCTCCGTCACCGGGCGCGGCATCGCCAGCAATCTGCGGCGACACTACTCCCCCTGGCTTCTGCGCGCTGTCCTGCTGCTTCTCATCGTCGCCAACGTCTTCAACCTCGGCGCGGATCTGGGTGCGATGGGCGCCGCGCTTAAACTATTGCTCGGCGGATCGCAGCGTCTGTACACCGTAGCCGTCGGTATCATCTCCGTGCTGATGCAGACCTATATGAGCTATGAGCGCTATGCTGCCGCTCTAAAATGGGCGACGCTGTCATTGTTCTCCTATGTTGCGGTCGTGTTCGCCGCTCAGGTGCCCCTGGGAGCGGCGCTTCACGGCGCATTGGTTCCACAGCTGACCTTGGACAGCGCGCATGCGATGGCGCTGGTCGCGGTCCTGGGAACCACGATCAGCCCCTATCTCTTTTTCTGGCAGGCAGGTCAGGAGGTCGAGGAGCTGCACCGGCGTCATCTCAAGCCGTTGTTTGTGGCGCCAAAGACAGCAAGCGGAGAACTTGCGCGCATCCGCCTCGACACGATCGTCGGCATGGGCTTCTCCAACCTGATCGCGCTCTTCATCATCCTGGCGACAGCCGCGACGCTCAACGCCCATGGCGTCACGGACATCCAGACCTCGAGCCAGGCGGCGGAAGCGCTGCGTCCCATTGCCGGCCCCTACACCTTCGCGCTCTTCACGATCGGCATTGTCGCCACGGGCATGCTCGCCATCCCTGTCCTCGCGGGCTCCGTCGCCTATGCGGTGAGCGAGACCTTCAGGTGGCCTGAGGGACTTGATCACCGCCCTCACGAGGCTAAGGCCTTCTATGCGGCAATCGCAGTGGCGACGCTTGCGGGGCTGGCGCTCAACTTCGTCGGCATCGACGAGATCAAGGCGCTGTATTGGAGCGCTGTGCTCAACGGCGTCCTTGCGGCACCGCTGATGGTGGTGATCATGCTGGTCGCCACGAACCGGCGCGTGATGGGTCGGTTGCGCCTGCCCCGGTCACTGGCGGTTGTGGGGTGGCTCGCAACCGCGGTGATGGCCGCTGCGACAGCAGGCTTCTTTCTGCTGTAAGGACGCCACTCAGCCGAACACGAACGGCCCTGGAGCCGCTCCGAGCGCATGCAACCCGGATCGATCGTCGCGCGCCGGTGGCATGGTCCGGGCACCCGAATGCTGCGCCAGCCACTCGAACCAGTGAGGCCACCAGGAGCCCTCATGATAGGCTGCGCTCTGCAGCCAGCGATCGGGGTCGAGATGGCGTTCCCGTGGCTTTGCGGTGGCGATGCGGACATGACGGTCGGCCCGGCCGGGCGGGGAGACGATGCCTTGGTTGTGGCCGCCATTGGTGAGGGCGAAGGTCACCTCGGATTCCGTCAGGTTGTGGAGCTTGAAGACCGAGCGCCACGGCGCGACGTGATCCCATTCGGTGCCGACAGCGAAGATCGGGCGGCGGATATCGTGCAGCGACACCCGCTGTCCGTCGATCACGAAGCGCCCCTCGGCGAGATCGTTGTTCAGGTAGAGCTTGCGGAGATACTCGCTGTGCATTGCGGCCGGCATGCGGGTCGCATCGGTCGACCAGGCTGCGATATCACCGAGCGGCTCCCGCTGGCCGAGCAGGTAGTTGCGGATCATGCGTGACCAGATCAGGTCGTTCGACCGCAGGAGATGAAACGTCCCCGCCATGCGGGAGGCCTCCAGCACGCCCCGCTCGGCCATCATGTCGTCGAGGATCGCGAGTTCGCTCTCGTCGACGAACAGACCGAGTTCGCCCGCTTCGCGGAAATCCGTCTGCGCCGCCAGGAAGGTCAGGGTCTGAATCCGTTCGTCAAGATCGCGCGCCATGGCAGCCGCCGTCAGCGCCAGCAACGTCCCGCCAATGCAGTAGCCCACCGCATGGGCCTTGCGCGCCCCCGAAGCCTCCAGCGTGGCCGCGAGCGCCGGCAAAACTCCGAGCGTGCGATAGTCGTCCATGCCGAGATCGCGATCGCTCTCGTCCGGATTCTTCCAGGAGATCATGAACACCGTGAAACCCTGGTCGACGAGATGCTTCACTAGCGAGTTTTCGGGCCGCAGGTCGAGAATGTAGTATTTCATGATCCAGGCGGGCACGATGAGTACCGGCTCCGGGTGGACGACAGCGGTGGTCGGCTCGTATTGGATGACCTCGGCGAGCCGGTTGCGATGAACGATCCGCCCCTTCGTCACAGCGACCGTCTCCCCGGGCGTGAAGACGTCGGCGCCGGCAGGCCGCTTTTTCTCCAGGATCCTCTGCCAGTCGTCGAGCGCGAAAGCCGCGCCGGTCAAGAGGTTGTGCCCCCCACTCTTCAAAGTCGCATCGAGGACCTCGGGGTTGGTCAGCGGGCTGTTCGACGGCGCTACGCAGTCAAGCGCCTGGCGGCCGACGAAACGCAGCATGGCGAGATGGTGCGGGGTCGCGCCATGGATCTTGCTTGTAGCCGCGTCGAGCGTCCGCTCCAGCGCAAGCAGCGTCTCCGCATAGAGGGCGAAGGGCCATTGCCGCCAGCTCGGATGGCGAAAGCGCTTGTCCTGAGGCAGTGCGCGCTCGCATGGGATGCATTCACCGCCATGGACCAGCATGCTCAGATTGAGTTCAGCCAAACGGCTCGCCTCTGTCGCGCACGACATTGCGATTTCGGCAGAACGCGCGGGCGAAACGGCCAGATGCGCGGCCCAATCGAACCACGCCTCGGCCAACCCCATTGGCGAAAAACCTGCCGACATCGTGCCGATCGCAGCGTGCAGCAGGCGGTCAATCGGCTCCTCCCCGCTAAAATCGTCCGCCGCATCAGGCTTCGCTGGCGCGATGGGATCCGAGCGGTTGATCGGAGCTTGCAGTGGGGCACGCGGCGCGGTGATCTTGGCTTGGACCGTCATGTGAACACTCTCGCAGCCCGTTCTCGATCGAAACACCTTTACCCACATCGACCAGCACCGCCTTTGATGCGGATCAAGGCGGCATCCTCAGGATCGTCGATGCTGCCTCCTTCGGAGGCCGCGCAGGGTGCGCGGCTAGGCAGGAGGCAAGCCATGACGAACCCACGCAGCCCTCAGGGCCACAACGGGGCGAGCCCAAGCGGCATGCAGCCATTTGGTTCCTTTGAGGACCTATCCAAGTCGATGCAGGGGCAGTTCGCAGCGATTTCGGCTATCCCGCACGCCATGCTCGAAGCCCAACTGGCGATGGGGTCGGAGCTCTTCGGCTTCATGGGGCGGCGGATGAAGGCCCAGGCCGAACTCTGTCACGAACTCAGCCAATGTCGCGAACTCGCGGACGCCGTCCAGGCACAGCGTCGATTCAGCGAACGCGTCTCCAGCGACTATTCCGAGGAATTCGGCCAGATCACGACGATGCTGCGCAACGAGCTCACAAGTGTCGCGGACGCGGCGAGCGAGGCTGTCACCGAGGCCAGCAAAGCGGCCAAGCTCGCAGCCTGAGTTCGGGGTTTCGAACGTGAAACGGACAGCACGATGGCCTTCGTCCGCGTGGTCAAGCGAAGCATCGTCGCCTGCCCGTTGGCTGGCCTGCTGATCGGCTTCGGCCTCCATCAGCTCGGTGAGAATGAACTCGCCCGATCGACCTGGGCATGGGCAACCTTGCCCGTGCTGGTCGTGCTGTGCATCGAGATTGTCATCACACTTCGCCGCGGCGAGTTCGGCCTGGACATTGTCGCAGCCTTGTCGATGTCGGCGGCGCTCGTCTTCGGTGAGCCTCTCGCCGCCGTCGTCGTCGCTTTGATGTATGCCGGGGGCCAGCATCTCGAGGACTTCGCCGAGCGTCGCGCCCGCAGGGACATGACCGCCCTGCTGGGTCGCGCGCCACGCTCGGTGATGCGGTACGAGAACGGCCATCTGCGCAAGGTCGCGACCGAACTCGTCCTTCCCGGCGACGCCCTGCTGATCCGTAGCGGCGATATCATTCCCGTGGATGGTCGCGTCGCGCGCGGCGCGGCGGTTCTGGATATGTCCGCACTGACCGGAGAAGCACTTCCGCAACGAATGGAAGAAGGGACCGTCATCGCCAGCGGCGCGCTCAATCGCGGCGACGCCTTCGATCTGACCGCGCTCAGGCTCGCTCGCGACAGCGTCTACGCCGGCATTGTACGCCTCGTCGACGCTGCCCAGAAGAGCAAGGCGCCGATGGCGCGTCTGGCCGACCAATACGCCCTCGCCTTCCTGGTCGTCACGCTTGTCATGGCCGGCGGCGCCTGGTGGTTATCCGGCGATGCCAGCCGCGCAGTCGCCGTGCTCGTCGTCGCAACGCCCTGCCCCCTGCTGTTGGCTGTTCCGATCGCCCTGGTCGCCGGCATGTCGCGGGCCGCCAAGGCTGGAATCCTGATCAAGAGCGGCGCTGCACTGGAGAAACTGGCGCTCCTGCGTGCGATCGTCTTCGACAAGACCGGCACACTGACATCGGGATCGGCCCAGGTCGTCGAAATCATACCGACGACCGGCCATTCGGTCGATGAGCTCCTTTGCGCTGCCGCATCGCTCGGCCAAATATCAAACCACATCGTTTCACATCAACTCGTCTCTGAAGCCCGGCGGCGCGGGATCGAGCTGGTTATCCCGACAGACGTCTCCGAAGCAGCCGGCGAAGGCGTGATGGGCTTCGTCGCCGGCAAGCGAACGATCATCGGCAAACCCAGCTTCGTGCTGAATCAACTCGACCCGGGACAGCGCGACAGCGGGGTGCCATCGGGAGCGCTCCAGATCGCAATCGCAATCGAGCAAGGCTACGCTGGCCATATCGTCATGTCCGATCGGCTTCGCCAGGGCACGCCAGACCTGCTGCGGGCGCTGCGCGACAGCGGCATCGCCCGCATCGTGCTCGCAACGGGGGACCACCGCGAGGTCGCGGAAGCACTCGCCGCAAACCTCGACCTCGATGCCATCGAAGCCGATCTCACGCCGGCGCAGAAGATCGCTACCGTCAGCGCGGCACGGCGCTATGGCCCTGTCATGATGGTCGGTGACGGGATCAACGACGCGCCCGCACTCGCGGCGGCGGATGTCGGCGTCGCCATGGGTTTAAGCGGCTCGGCGGCCTCGATCGAGACTGCGGACGTGATTTTGCTCGTCGATCAGCTCGATCGTCTTGTCACCGCTCTGCGGATCGCCAAGCGATCGCGCGCTATCGCGATACAGAGCGTGGTGGTTGGCATCGGCCTGTCGACGCTCGGCATGATTGCCGCGGCCTTCGGAGGGCTATCCCCGGTGGAGGGCGCCCTGCTGCAAGAGGCCATTGATGTCGCAGTCATTCTCAATGCGCTACGCGCACTCGGCGACCAGCATTTCCTCGGCCGCCCGCTTCGTCCTCAAACGGATGCCGTAGGCTAGGCGATCGTCTGCGGCGGCGAAGGCCCTACGCAGCGGCTCTGGCCAGTTCCCGCTAATCTCCCCGTCACTGGCTGATGAGACACGGGATCGAAAGCTCGATCATGGCGTCCATTTCGGCGGCCAGGTCGGAATACAGCAGCTGATGATGCGTATAGCCACCGCCGACGATCAAATCCGTCCCTTCATCCGAGGCGAAGACCCGAAGCCGCTCCATCGTCGGCATTCCCATCTGTTTCAAGGCAACCGCTCGTGCAGCAATGCCGTGGCATTGCAGAAACGCGGCGACGTCCAAGGTTCCCGATACAGACTGCGAAGCGCCATTCTCCTGGTCGAATAGCTGAACCACGACCACCTGCTTCATCAACCGCAATACAGGCAAAGCGTCACGGACAACGCGCCTGCTGGCACGATCATCACGCCAGAGCACAATGGCATTCCGACGTAAAAACGGTTGCCCCGCAGAATGAGCCACGAACAGGAGCGGCCGCCCGCTGTTGAGCAGTAATGTGTCGAGATCGGAGCCTCCGCTCCCTCCGTCAAAGACAGAATCCTTCCCAACGACCAGGATATCCGACGCGCGGCCGTGCCGGATCAAGGCGGGCAAGTGCTGCGCGCATTCTGCGATCCACTCGCCTCGACACCGTTGCCGTCCGGCCAGGGCGATGAACCGCCGCCCGGCCTCATCGAGTTGATGCTGTGTCGCGATCCTCTGTTCCCGTATCAGGTCGCGGACCATTCCAATCGTGTCATGCGGCGAAACCTCGGGCATAGCCGCCTCCTGCGCCATCAAACCCACGAGGCGGGCATCCAAATGCTGGGCTAGCCAGATGGCATGGTCGATCCGCCCAGCTCCGGGCTGGTCGTCGGAAACGTCGACCAAAATGCTGGCATAGGACATCGCGCGCTCCTTGAGGCCACCGATGCGGCAATGAAGAGCAACTCGCTTCTGGATCCTTTGATGTCGATCAATGCCCGCGATCCTGGCGTCCCTAACCTCGCAACAGAAATGAGACCGAAGGTTGGGTCATGGGCAATCAGACGGAGGCCATCTCGTTCCTGTCCTCTGCAGATGGGTTGGCAGGCAACAGCCAAGACCACCGGACCGTCACGACCCATATCTCGACGGTGCTCCTACTTGGCGACAAGGCCATCAAACTCAAGAAGGCGGTCCAGTTTCCCTATTTGGACTTTTCGACACCCGAACGTCGCCTGGCCGCGTGCTATGACGAATTGCGACTGAACCGGCGCACCGCCCCGGCCATCTATCGGGCCGTGCATCGCATTACCCGCGAAGACAACGGCCGGCTCGCGCTGAACGGGCCCGGCAAGCTGGTCGACGCCGCGATCGAAATGGCGCGCTTCGATGACGACCAACTCTTCGACAGGCTGGCGCGCGCCGACCGCCTGACGGTCGATCAGATGGACCAGTTGGCGGCCCAGATCGCCCAGCTTCACGAAACTGCCGAGGTCGTCTTGGGCGAAGGCGCAGAGCGGTTCGAGCGCATCATTCGCGGCAACGAGCGCGCCCTGGCGGATTGCCCGATCTTCCTGCCTTCGGAGGTCGCCGATGTGACCGGCGCCTGCCAGCTCCATTTTCAAGAGGAGGCAGCACTCCTCGATCAGCGGGCTCGCGCCGGTCGCGTGAGGCACTGTCATGGCGATCTGCACCTGCGCAACATTTGCATGATCGACGGACAACCAACACTATTCGATTGCCTGGAGTTCAACGAAGAGCTTGCCACGACGGATGTCCTCTACGATCTCGCCTTCGTGCTGATGGATCTCTGGCATCGCAAGCTGCCCCTTCACGCCAACATCCTGTTCAATCGCTACCTCGACCTGACGGGCGACGAGGGGGGCGTGGCGCTGTTGCCGCTGTTTATGGCCGTGCGCGCCGTCATTCGCGCGCATGTCACGGCCATGGAAGTCGCGGAGACCGATCTGGCCTGCGCCTGGAAGGAGGCCGAGGCGAGATCCTATCTCGATCTGGCACGGGATTTCCTTGCCGAGAGTCCGGCCGTTCTGGTGGCTGTGGGAGGCTATTCCGGTTCGGGCAAATCGACCGTTGCGACCCGGATCGCGCCAGAGATCGGACCTGCGCCTGGCGCGCGCATACTCTCCAGCGACCGCATCAGGAAGAGACTGTTCGGCGTCGCGCCGCAAACCCGGCTCGGCCCGACGGGCTATGCTGACGAGATCTCGGAACAGGTCTACGCGACCATCACCGACCGGGCGGGCGTGCTCGTGTCGGCCGGCCACGGCGTGGTGGCCGACGCCGTGTTCGATCTCCCCTCCCGACGCGACCGGCTGGCTGCGGTTGCCGCACGCTGCAATGTGCCGTTTCGCGGACTGTGGCTCGATGCACCGGCGGACATGCTGATGCGCCGCGTCGCTGCTCGCAAGAACGATCCTTCCGATGCGACCCCCGCCGTGGTGATGGATCAGCTTGTCCGTCAGTCGGAGCCGATCGACTGGCTCATGCTAGACGCGGCCGGAGATATTGAGGTCGTCAGCAATGCGGCGCGTCTCGCCGTGCGCCCGCAATCGGCAATCGAACGTCACGCGCCGGCTTGCTCGGGAATACGCGTCGCGTCCGCCTCGCCGGAGCCTCGCCGGTCACTCGACCAGGCAGCTCTCCTCTCGCGCAACCCGCCTGGCCCGATTTGCACCCCTTCGGCTGCCAGCGTCCCACCAGGCCCTCAAACCATCATCGCATGGAGGAAACCATGAACCAGATCGCAATGAGGTCTTCGACCACCGGTATTGCCAAGCCGATTCCGCAGGCCGGCTACAAGGATGTGATGGTCCACCTCGACGGCAGCGTCGAGGACGAGATTCGCATCGCCCATGCCGAAGTGATCGCCGCCCAGTTCGAGGCCCATCTGACTGGCCTCTATACAAATGCGCTCCCCGATGCCGCCCTCTATGCCGGGGAATTCGGAACTGCAGCCATCGTCGACGCCTGCGACACCGCGCGCAGGGCTGGAGATGCAAACCATGCTCGGCTGACGCAACGTTTCGCCCGTCTGGGTGTCGCAAACGAGGTGCGGCGTTTGGAGAGCTTCCCCGGCCTGTTGGAGAAGGACGTAGCCACCGAAACGCGCTGGGCTGACCTCATCGTAGGCTCCTGCCCGCATGGAACATTCGATTGCGAGCGCTGGAGCAATCTGATCGAAACGATCATGTTCAACAGCGGGCACGGGCTCTATCTCGTGCCGCCTGGCTTCAGGCCTCGACAGGCGATCCGCACCGTGCTGGTCGGCTGGGTCGATACGCGCGAGGCCGCCCGCGCCGTCTCCGAGGCTCTGCCCCTGCTCGGACTGGCGACGCAGGTCCATCTCGCGAGCGTCCAGGAGGCCGGCAAAGGTAAGCTCGGCGGCGCCGAGGCACTGGCGGACATCGCGAGCCATCTCGACCGGCATGGCATCGCGACGACGGTAAGCCTGCTGCCGGACAACGATGCGCCAGCTGCCATGCTCCTCGCCGAGGCCCATCGGGTTTCGGCCGACCTGATCGTCGCGGGAGCCTACGGCCATACGCGGCTGCGCGAATGGATCCTCGGCGGGGCGACCTATGATCTGCTCCAGAGTTCCGACCTTCCGATCCTGATGGCGCACTAAGCTCCATCCCTCGCGCTGCAGCAGCACGGAAGGCCTTCAGGCGCTCGTGAGGTCTTCGAGACGGTCGAGTAGCAGTGCTTGCGCAGGCAGTATCTTCTCGCGCGCGATCGGCAAGGCAAACCAGCCGAGACGGTCGATTTCCGGAAAGGACTGCACGCGCCCGCTGTCCGGCGGCCACTCGATTTCGACCACGGCGCAGCGGAGCTGATCGATGTCGAAATCGCCTTCCAGGGCGAAGGCCTCGACGACCTTTCCGCCGCGCTGGCGTATGGTGCCGAGCGGACGCAGAACCCCGCTCGGCGAAAAGCCCGTCTCCTCCGCAAATTCCCGGCGCGCCGCCGCCTCGGCCTGCTCGCCCGCCTCGATCTCACCCTTGGGGATCGACCATGCTCCAACGTCCTTCCTGCGCCAGAATGGACCACCGGGATGGGCGAGAAGAACCAGAAGCTCTCCGTTCGCACGTCGATGCATCAGGATGCCGGCGCTTCTCTTTGGCAGCCCAGCCTTACGTTGAACGCGACCGGCCATTCCTAATCCCAATCTGGCTAATCAGGCCCGCACCCGACTGCCGCCGCCCGTCGCAACGGCCAGCGCAATTGACCGGCGGACTGCGGCTGACCCTGTCGAGCTGGGTTTCCTGGCGGTAATGTTCCCCGTCGGCATTGCAACCGCGCATCTCACATTCGGGCGGCGGGCCAGCAGGCTCATGTCCTGCCGGCTTAGAGGTTCGGTAAGGTCCGTCTCCCGGATCTGACTGGCATTCCCGACCTGGTCTGGCTTATCGGCCTGACCGCAACAGCCATCGCCCGCTTCGTCTTCATCAAGCGCCACGCGGTTCCGTCACATCTGCGGCGGAGCCCGAGATGGCGGCGATGTTCACGGACAAGGACGTGGCCATCTGCATTCGCCGGCTCCGTCACGTTACTGCTCGAGTTGACAACATTGCCAAGCTCTGCGGCCTCGGGGAGCATCATCGACAGGTCGCGACCGTCGCTGAGGCAGGATTGTCTGGTGAAGGCGGGTTTGCAAAGTCGGGCAGTGCAGCCTTCGCCGCCGAGGCCAGGAGAACATCCCTCAAGGCGTGATCGCGACCTTCAGAACACCGTCACGCTGGGCGGCGAAGAGCTCATAGGCCTCGACGATCCGCTCCAGCGGAAACCGGTGAGTTACGAGCCCGCCGAGATCGACCCGTTCCGAGGCAACCACGTCCATCAGGCGCCGCATCCGCTCCTTGCCGCCTGGACACAGGGTCGTGACGATCCGGTGATCGCCGAGGCCGGCCGCAAAAGCTCCGAGAGGAATGGTAAGATCGGTCGAATAGACGCCGAGCGAAGACAGGGTCCCGCCCGGGCGCAGCACGCGCAAGGCGGCCTCGAACGTCTCCTGCCGCCCGAGCGCCTCGATCGCGACATCGACGCCTCGCCCACCGGTCAGGCGCATGATCTCGGCGACGGGATCGCCTTTAGAAAAGTCGACGACCTCGTCGGCGCCGAGGCGGCGCGCCATATCCTGCCGCGCGCGGATACTTTCAACCGCGATGATGCGCGTCGCCCCCATCAGTCGCGCGCCCGCAGTTGCGCAGAGTCCGATCGGCCCCTGCGCGAACACGGCGACGCAGTCGCCGATCCTGACGCCGCCTTTCTCCGCCCCCGAGAAGCCTGTCGACATGATGTCGGGACACATCAGAACCTGTTCGTCGCTCAAGCCCGAAGGTACTGGCGCGAGATTGGTCATCGCATCGGGAACGAGCAGAAAATCGGCCTGCGCGCCGTCGATCGTATTGCCAAAGCGCCAACCGCCCATGGCCTTGAAGCCGTGCCGCTCGCCGGGCCCGTCCTGCGAATGGCAACCGCACAGGCAGGCCGTGCTGTAGCCAGAGGGCGTGATCGCGCCTGCAATGACGCGCTGCCCCTCCTTGAAGCCCCGCACGGCGGAGCCGAGCTTCTCGATGACGCCGACCGGCTCATGGCCGATCGTCAGGCCCCGCGCGACCGGATATTCGCCCTTGAGGATATGAACGTCCGTGCCGCAGATCGTCGTCGTTGTGATACGCAGCAGGGCGTCGAAGGGGCCGATGTCGGGCACCGGCTTGTCTTCGAGGACAATCCTGCCAGGTTCAATGAAGACGGCGGCGCGCATTTTCGCTGGCCGGGGCCGAGATCGTGTTTCAATCGGGAATTGGGTTGTTCGAGGATAGACTGCGATGTGGCTCATATCTACGCCTCGTGTCGGAACGGGAGTATTGCAGCACATCATCTTTGCTCGAAACCGGTTTCATTCCTTGATCTGACGCAATCGGGCGCAACGTTAAGAACGAAATCCGCCTAGTCTTTCTTCTTCGTGGCGAGGCGGCTTTTTCTAGCTTGTCCGCTTTCCGCGAATACGATCTCGCGGAGCAGAGCGAGCCCAGCACGAAACCTGAGCCAGGCGACAATGGGTGGATGCTCGTCCAAATCGTCATGGATCAATGGGCTGCCTTGGCAGGGACCACGGCGCGCTCTGAAAAGACCGCGCACCCGAGCACCCAATCCCAGTACTGATTTGAGGGTCATTGCATCACCGCATGGCCAGTTTCCAGCTGATTTTGCGAATTTTACTGAGAATGAACCAATCGGTATTGACCTGGATCAATCAAGAACATTCCCAAAGCGTCGCTATAGGTTGCCGAGTCGAGTACGTCTCAGTCCGCGCAGGCTATTGCCCAGGAACCAGCGCTCCGCGCGAGCGAGATCATCAAGCACGAGTTGTCGCTCAATGGCTTCACCGCTTCCGATCAGGCTCTGGCGTAACACGCCCGGCAGGACGCCATCGCTCAGCGGCGGCGTCAGCAGGATCCCGCCCCGCTCGACGAAGATGGTGCTGCGCGCCGATTCCGTCACGAAACCGGCTCGGTTCAGGAAGATTGCCTCATCGGCTCCCTGCATGACCGCCGCCGCATAGGCGGTCTCATAGAGCCGGCGGCGGGTCGTCTTGTGCTGAAGGAATGGATCGGCGGCATCCGTCCTGTCCGCTGCGACGATGACGCCGAGACGTCGCTCCGGCTCCTCCGCCAGCATCGGTGCGGCGAGATCGAGCGCCCCATCGCGGCGCAGTTCGAGGCGGATGCGCCGGTCGTCTCGCGTGTCGAAAGTTGCCGCCAGGCTGTCGAGTCTGGCTTCCGCGTCGCGGCGGTCGAAACTGAAGCCAAGCGCGCTCGCCGAGCGGTCGAGGCGGTCGAGATGCAATTGCCGGCGCACGAAGCCCGCTTCCGATGACCACCGCAATGTTTCGATCAGGCCGTAATCTTCGGCGAGATCAGTCAGGACACGGGCCTTGAGCAAGGCTTCGGCGTATTCGCTCGCGGCCTCTGAATCCGCGACGATGCCACCGCCGACACCATAGCGCCCTGCCCCATCGGGAAAGATCGTCGCGGTGCGAATGGCGACGTTGAAACGCAGATCGCCGTTCGGAGCGATTGCGCCGATCGCTCCGGTATAGGCATCCCGCGGCCCGTCCTCGATTTCACGGATAATCTGCATCGCCCGCAGCTTGGGCGCACCGGTGATCGAGCCACACGGGAAGACCGCTCGCATGAGCTCTTCGAGCGAAAGACCGGGCTGCAAATTGGAAGTCACGGTCGATGTCAGCGTGTGGAACGTCGGGTAGGTCTCGACTTTGAACAGGCTCGGCACCTCGACCGAGCCCTGCACGCTGATCCGCCCCAGATCGTTGCGCAACAGGTCGACGATCATGAGATTTTCGGCGCGTTGCTTCGGGTCGGCCTGCAGCGCCGCCATGGCCGCCCGATCGGCTTCGGGATCGCCGAGACGCGGCGCGGTTCCCTTCATCGGGCGCGTCGTCGCCCGACCGGATTCGACTTCGAGGAAGAGCTCCGGCGAGACCGACAGGATCGTGGCGTCTTCGAAGGCGATAATCCCGCCATGCGACACCGGCTGGCTGGCCCGTAATGCGGCATAGAGCGCGAGCCGGTCGCCCTCGTAGCGGAAGTCGACCGGGAAGGTCAGGTTGATCTGATAGGCGTCACCGGCTTGCAGATATTCGAGCACGCGCCCGACATTGGCGGCATGCGCGGAAGCATCGAGCCGCGGCTGAACCAGATCGAGCGGCCGCGGCGGAGCCAGGACCGCAAAGTGCCGGTCGAGTTCAACCGGCGCGGCCTCTAACGGCTCCTGGAACAACCCGAACCACAGCAGGGGTAATGCACGGTTCAAGGGCATCGCCGCCACGAGCCGGGGCTCGAAGACATAGCCCAGCTCGTAACCCAGGAAACCGGCAGCATGCAGCCCCCGCGCGAGGCCGTCCTCGATCTTGCGCAGCGCAGCCGGAACATCGTCGCCATGAACACAGGAGACGATCTCGACCGGATCGCAATAGAGCCGCGCTGGGGCCGATCCAGCAAGGCGATCCTCCAGCAGCACGAATGGCTGCCGCGAGCTCAGCATGGTCTGGATCGAAAGCGGCATCTGCAGTGTAGCTTCTGACTGGATGGGCGGCGCAACGCTCGAATCGGCCCGGCGCGTTCCAGATAGAAGGCCATGCGCGACATGCCGAGGGTCATCTGTGTCTGGGCCATCTCCCTGTCCGACAATCCGATGTCGCGGCCGTGACGTCGGCTTCATACGAGATTGCCCCGATCAGGTCTCACCAGCCTTGCGGAGCAGATAGGTATCCATGATCCAGCCCTTGTCCTCGCGGGCTTGCTGTCGAATCCGTTCGATCTCGCCCTTCACCTCAGAGAGCTTTCCGGCCACCAGGATCTCGTCCTCGGTGCCGAGATAGGCGCCCCAGTAGATATCGAGATCATCTGCATCGATGCGCTTGAAAGCCTGGTCGCCATCGAGCATGACGACGACGCTGTCGAGGTTGTCGGGAAATCCCTCAGCGAGTTTGCGCCCGGTCGTGATCAGCACCGGCTGTCCGATACGATTGAGCGCGACGCGATGCCGGGCCGCCAGTGCCTGCACGCTGCTGACGCCCGGGATGATATCGTATTCCAGCGCACATCCCTTGGCCCGGATCTGGTCGATGATCCGCAATGTGCTGTCATAGAGCGTCGGGTCGCCCCAGACGAGGAAGCCCCCGCATTCACCATCCCCGAGCTCCTCCATGATGAGGCTCTCATAGGCATCCGCCAGCTGCGCGTGCCACTGATCGACACTGCCGCGGTAATCTTGTCCTGCAGCGGCACGCGTAGGAATCGGCACCGGGATCATGCGATAATTCGAGCCCTCGATGAAGCGCTCACAGATGTCCTTGCGCAGTCGCTGCAGCGCCGTCTTGTCCACTCCTTTGTCGGGGATGAAGAAGACATCGACCTGGTTGAGCGCCTTGATCGCCTGGACCGTGACATAGTCGGGATTGCCAGCCCCGATCCCGATGATCAGAATTTCACGCATGCGGCCCTCGTGATCCAAGCTCGCATCTCAAGCCAGGCTCTCAGGCATAGCATGTGAGGGGCCTTCGATCACCGACAAGGACACGATGCCGCGCGGCTTCCTTGGGCTGAACGCCGCTTCCTGCGAGCGGTACATGCACTTCATCGCCAACCACCGCTGCGCCCAGCTTGGCGTCAGCTATCCGCCAAGCTGGCCGATGCGGGCGAGCGCCGCAGCAAAACCGTTGAGCGAGATGTTGAAGGCGACAGGATCGCCGCTGGAGAGGTTCAGCGCGGCGGCGGTCAAGGTCTTGGCGGTCTTCATCGCCTCGGTGGCGACGGTCGGAAACGACACCGGAAGCAGGCAGCCTGCGGGAATGCAGGTCGAGAAGCGCAGACCCTGACCGAGATCCTTGTCGTCGAGCCGCAGGATCGCGCCGTTTTCGAGCTTCAATCCGAACGGCATCAGGATCGTGCCGTCGGCACGGCCGTCCTTCGGCGTACGAAGCTCGATCGCGAAGAGGCGCTGATTATTCTGACTATTGCCCTGTGATTGGGCGAGCACGCAGAGCTTCTGGCCTTCAGTGACGCGGCAATCGACCGTCCAGTCGCCATAGCTCTCATTGATCGCGCTGGCGCCGTTGGGAAGTGTCGCCGGCCCGGACGCGGGCTGGCTTACGGAAGGCGCCTGCGATTGAGCCTGGGCTTGCGTTGCTGCCGGCGCCGGGCGCGCTGGCGGCCTGACCGCAACCGGCTTGGGAGCGGGTTTCGGCGGCGCCGCTCGCCTGGCGGCCTCGGGCCTGACCGCAGGGGCTGCCTCCGTGACGTCGCCGACGGGAACATCCTGTGCGGATGCCCATTGGGGCAGGGAAACGCAGATCGCGATGGCGGCGAGGCCGACAAAAAGGAGAAGCGGAAGGCGGCGGCGTTCGCGGGACATGGTCTGGCTCTTCAAAATGGGCGTTGGGTGGATTCAGCAGAGGAAGGCGATCGGACGAGCTGTCTGGGGATGAGGCATCACGGCCATGCGCACACCGTCGGCTTCTGGCGGGCAAGGATCTTGAGCAATGTCGATTTGCCCTAGCCGTTATGGCCGATCAGCCCCGACCACGCGCCGCGCCGGCAGGTTAAGCCTCAACGGCTCCAACAGCACTCGCCCGGGAATCGAGAAGGAGACTGCATCGAGTGCAAACAGGTCCTCCTCGCCGGCGAGGGCCTGCCATGACCCTGCGCGATCCGACGAGGCGGTCTCGGCAAGGCTGGAGGCGGTCTTGAACAACGGCTTCATCGACTGAACCTGATCGGAACGGTGGGCGAGATCGCGCTGGTCCCGCTACGCTCGCCGAGGCAGCGGGATAACGATCTCGCGCACCTGGCACGAGGAGAGTCCGCATCGCTTAGACAATGCGGAATTCTCTCACAACAACAATGATTTAGATAGATTCTAGAGAAGGCGAGTTCGTGCGGTCGATTCCGGATATTTCAATCTCTAACCACCGCCGGCTTCTCAACCTCAGCCAGCCGCCGCCAATAGGCCATGCAGAGGTCGCTGCCACCGCATATTAGGATTTCCGTGACTATCTGGCTCGCGCGAGACGGCCACCGATGCCCCCAAACGGCTGTATGGGATATCGGCTGGCGGGGCGCTGAGGTTAGGACGATGGCGTAATGGCATACACTGACGAACTCGAGCCGCTCCTGGCCCTCGAGCAGGAGCTCCGGCGAAAGATCGCTCTGCGGATCGCCGAGGAAGCGGGCGAGCAGCCTGGTGGCGATCCATCTGAGAATCAGATCGCGGTTGCCGATGAGGTGATCGCGAACTGGACCGAGGCGGGGGAGGAAGACCAGGACATGCGCGCCTTCCGGCCGATAGGTCCCCTCCAGCAGTTGCTCGCCGATCACTCGCTGATCTGCGAGCGCATCCTCGATATTCGCGATCGGCGGCTGTCGTGACGTCGCCCGCAACCGTCGACCTGCTCCAGACTGATTAGCGCTCTTCGGAGCGCCTGCGGCGGACGCGGTCCGGGCATTTTCGTTGGAAGGACTGCCTGTCGTATAGCTGCCTCCGCCGAATCGCACCGGGAAGACGTCCATGCCAAAGCTCTGCAAGTTCACATCGCCCACCGACGGAAAGCCCGTCTACGTCAACCCTGCGCAGGTCAGCGTCGTCTACACCTTCAAGGGCGAACCGCCTGACACGATCATCGGCTTTCGCAAGGACTTCATGCTGGGCGTGAGGGAAAGCCTGGAGGAAACCGTCAGCATTCTCGATAAGGCGATGGCCGAGGCGGCGGCTCGCGGCTAAAGCCGCGGCGGGCCCGGTATCGCCTTCGTGTTGATAGGGTTGATCGGTCTCACTGCGCTTGCCGCATCAGCCATCGAGCCGGCGGCGTTGCACATCAGCGATGACACACGCTGAAACGCCGGCAGGCTCGGCCTCGCATATGACGAGGCACAGATCGATCATTGTCTCGCCCTGATTTTGAGAAAGACACCGCACTCTTTGAGTATAGTCCCGACCGTAGTTCGTAGATACTTCAATTTAGTATAATTATAATCTACAGACTTAATATTGCACCGCACGCGCACTGCGATTAACACGCAGCTGAACTGGCGCCCGCGCCGGAAATTCTGCTGCGAGTATCACGATGACCGGTCTGCGCCGCCCCTTCCTTGCGATCACCTCGCTTGCCTGCGTCTGGCCTCTGGCTGCAGGCGCACAGACGCAGGCTGCGGCCGACACCGTCGTGCTCGACGAGATCAGGGTCCAGGGCGAGAGCGCCGCGCGCGGCTACCAGCCGCTGCGTTCCTCGATCGCGGGCGGCGCAGAGAAGCCGCTCGTCGATATCCCGCAATCCGTGACGGTGGTGTCGCCACAGGTGCTGCGCGATCAGGCGGCGCGCAGCCTCGACGACGCGCTCGCCAATGTCGCTGGCGTCGTCCAGGCCAATACGCTTGGCGGCACGCAGGACGCCTTCGCCAAGCGCGGCTTCGGCGATAATCGCGACGGCTCGATCATGCGCGACGGTCTGCGCGTCGCCTCCCCGCGCGCTTTCGACGCCACGGCCGAGCGCGTCGAGGTACTGAAAGGCCCCGCGACGCTGCTCTTTGGCATCATCGACCCCGGCGGCATGGTCAACATCATCACCAAGAAGCCTGAGCTGACCGCACGCAACACCATCGAGACGCGGATGAGCAGCTTCGGCGGCGGCAAGAATGGCGGCGGCACGACCATCGACATGACCGGGCCCATCGGCCAGAGCGGCTTCGCCTACCGCCTGATCGGCGATGTCCAGACCAGCGACTATTGGCGCGAATACGGCATGAACCGCACGCGCATGCTGGCGCCCTCGCTGACCTATTTCGGGCCCGACACGACGATCCGCGTCTATGCGCAATATTCGCAGTACAAGGTGCCGTTCGACCGCGGCACGATCTTCGATCCCGCTACGGGGCGGGCGGTGCGCGTTTCGTCCCGACACCGCTTCGACGAGCGCTACAACGTCACCGAGGGCGAGAACCAGCTCGCCGGAATCGAGATCGACCACCGCTTCAACGCGAACTGGTCGCTGAAGGCGCATTACGCCTACAGCCACAACTGGTACAACGACAATCAGGCGCGGGTGATCGCCTATAATTCCGCGACGGGCGCCGTGACCCGCCGCGCCGACGCGACCCAGGACTCCAATTTCGATGTCCACGCCCTGCGCATCGACCTGACCGGGCGCGAGACGCTGTTCGGCTTCACCAATGAATTCCTGATCGGCGCCTCCTACGACTACAGCAAGGTCATTCGTACCGACCTGATCCGCAGCGCCAACGCGACCGGGTTCAACATCTACCGGCCCGTGCACGGGCTGCTACCGTCCAGCCGCACCATCGTCGCCTCGGACAGCGACCAGACCGAGCGCCTGGAGACGGCCTCGGCCTATATTCAGGACACGCTCTGGCTGACCGATCAGCTCAGCCTCGTCGGCGGCGCGCGCATCCAGGCCTTCGACCAATATGCCGGGCGCGGCCGGCCGTTCTCGGTCAATACCGACATCAGCGGCAACAAGATGATCCCGCGCGCCGGCATCCTCTACAAGCTCACCCCGGCTGTCTCGGTCTATGCGAGCTACACCGAATCCTTCAAGCCGAACTCCTCGATCTCGCAGGCGATCGGCGCATTGCCGCCCGAGGAGGGCAAGTCCTATGAAGTCGGCGCCAAGGCGGAGCTACCCTTCGGCCTGACCGCCACGGCCGCAATCTTCGACATCGACAAGCGCAACGTGCTCTACACCGAGACGGTGGGCGGCACGACGATCGCACGGACCGCCGGGCGGGTGCGCTCGCGCGGCGCCGAGTTCGAGCTCGCCGGCAATCTGACCGAGCAGCTCTCGATCGCGGCCAACTACGCCTATACGGACCTCAAGGTCTCGGATGATCCGACGCTGGCGCCGGGCTCCAGCCTGCCGAATGTGGCGCGCAACAGCGGCGCCCTGTTCCTGACCTATGATTTCGGCCAGATCGGACCGGGGCGGCTGCGCGCCGGCGCCGGTGCGCGCTATGTCGGCCGGCGCCCGGGCGACGCGGCAAACTCGTTCTACCTGCCGGAATACACGGTCGCCGATCTCTTTGTGTCCTATGAGACCAAGCTCAACGGCCACCCGCTCGACCTGCAGCTCAACGTCAAGAACCTGTTCGACAAGGTCTACTACCCCTCTGCGGTCAATAATCTCAATGTGGCGGTCGGCGAGCCTTTCCAGGCCGTATTGACGGCAAGGCTCGGCTTCTGATGCGCAGGCTTGTCCTCGGGGCGCTGCTCGCCGGGCTGTCAGCGGGATTGGCCATTGCTCAGCCCGTCGCTTTCGAGGATCTCGCCGGCCGATCGGTCTCGCTGAGCGCCCCGGCTTCGCGCATCATCGCCTTGCCGATCCCGGCCGCGCCGACCCTGATGGCGCTGGACCGTTCGCCCGCGCGGCTGCTCGGCATGCATCCGATCGTGCGCTCGATCGCACGCGAGAGCCTGCTTGCGCGCATCTTCCCCGGCATCGCCCAGGTCGAGACCAACTTCGTCATGCCCGGCGCGACGGCCTTCATGCCGAATGTCGAGGCCATCGCGGCAACCCGGCCGGACCTCGTCCTGCAACGGGGCGAGCGCGGTGCCGACATCATCGGCCCGCTGATCAATGCCGGCCTGACCACCGCATTGGTGATCTATGGCGACGAGGAGATCAGCCGCCGCAACATCGCGATGCTGGGCGCCGCGATCGGAGCCGACGCGCGCGCAGAAGCCATCATCGGCTGGCGCAAGGCCGTGGCGGAGCGGCTCGCGCCCTTGCGGACGCCAGAACTCCGCGCAAAGGCGCCGCGCATCCTCTTTCTCTCCCGCTCGGCCGGGCGCTTCGTCGCCACGGGCGAGGAGAGCATCATGGGGTATGCGATCTCGCTCGCGGGCGGGCGCAATGCTGCCGATGGGCTGACAGGCTCCAAGACGGCTTCAGCCGAGCAGATGATGATCTGGGACCCCGACGTCATCCTGCTCAACAGCGCCATCCCCGATCTGACGCCGCAGACCGTCCTCGACGATCCGATCCTGTCGGGCACGCGGGCGGCAAAAGACCGGCGCGTCTACAAGATCCCGACCGGCGCCTATCGCTGGGAGCCGCCGACGCAGGAGAATCCCTTCCTCTGGCTCTGGCTGGCGGCCCTTTTGCCCGAGACCGCTCCGGCCATCGATCTGCGCCACGAATTGCGCGAGGGGTTTCGCGATCTCTATGGTTTCATCGCCTCGGAAAGCGATCTCGACCAAGTCCTGCGGCTCGATGTGAACGGCTCGTCCCGGGCCTATTCGCGCTTCGCCCGGCCATGACCAGCGCGGCCGATAGATCGGCGTCGTATGACCGTGGTGCGCCCCTCGTCATGGTCGCCCTGGCGGTCGGGCTCGGCCTGGTCATGGTAGCCGCCCTCTGCGCCGGCCGACTCGCGCTGCCGCCCGGCACGGTGCTCGGCATCATCGTCTCCCGCATCGTTCCCGTCGATCCAAGCTGGAGCGAATTGCAGGAGCGCATCGTGCTGCTGGTCAGACTGCCGCGCGTCCTGCTCACCGCCATCTGCGGCGCCGCTCTTGCAGCCGCCGGCGCCGCCATGCAGGGCGTGCTGCGCAACCCCCTGGTCTCGCCGCATATCCTCGGCGTCTCCTCCGGCGCCTCCTTCGGCGGCGCGGTCGCGATCCTGCTCGGCCTGTCCGGCTGGTTCCTGATCGGCTCGGCTTTTCTTGCAGGGTCCGCCGCCTTGCTGCTGGTCGGCGCCATCGCCCGCGTCGATGCTCGCTCGGGCACGGTCACCGTCGTGCTGACCGGCGTCATCGTCGCGGCGCTGTTCAGCGCGCTGGTCAGCCTGACGCAATTCGTCGCCGAGCCAGACAGCTCGCTGCCGGCGATCGTGTTCTGGCTGATGGGCAGCTTCGCCACCGCGAGCTGGCGCCAGCTCGCAGCCGCCACTCCCGCGCTCGCGCTTGCCCTCATGCTCGTGCTCGGCCTGCGCTTCCGCATCAATGTGCTCTCGCTCGGCGAGGATGATGCGCGCGCACTCGGCCTGCCGGTCGAGCGCGACCGTTGGCTCGTCTTCCTGGCTGTGGCGTTGATGGAGGCAACCGTCGTCGCCTTCGCCGGCGTCATCGGCTGGGTCGGGCTCGTGGTGCCGCATGCCGCGCGCATGGTCGCCGGCGAGGATCATCGCCTGCTGATCCCGGCATCGGCCCTGCTCGGCGCATCCTATCTGGTGCTGGTCGACACCATCGCCCGCACGGCGGTGGCCGCCGAGATCCCGCTCGGCGTTCTGACCGCGATCGTTGGTGCCCCGGTTTTTGCGCTGCTGCTGCGCCAGCGTCAGCGCCGGGAACTGGCGGCATGATCGCGTTGAAAGGCGCGGGCATCCGCCGCGGCGAGCGCTGGATCTTCCGCGGGCTCGATCTGTCGCTGGCGCCGGGGCGCTGCGTTGCCGTGCTCGGCCCGAACGGGCGCGGCAAGACCACGCTGATCAAGGCCGTCACGGGGCTCGACAAGCTCGATGAGGGCACGCGCGAGGCGCCGCCGCTCGTCGCCTATGTGCCGCAGGTGATCGCGCCCCTGCCCTATCGTGCGCTCGATGTCGTGGTGATGGCGCGCGCCCGGTCGCTCGGCCTGTTCGGCACGCCGCGCCGCGCCGACTACGACATCGCCCGCGCAGCGCTGGCGCGCATCGGCGCCGAGGCTTTCGCCGAGCAGCGGCTCGACCGGCTCTCGGGCGGCGAGCGCCAGCTCGTGCTGCTGGCGCGCGCCTTGGCGACGCAATCGCCCGTCTTAGTGCTCGACGAACCGGCTTCGGCGCTCGATCTCGCCAATCAGAGCCGCCTCGTCGCCGTGCTGCGCGACCTGCGCACGGCCGGCGAGCACGCGATTCTGTTCAGCACGCATCTGCCGACCCATGCGCTTGAGGTCGCTGACGAAGCCCTGCTGCTGATGGGACCGGAGGATCAGCGCCAGGGGCCTGTCGACACGGTGATGAGCGAGAGCAATCTGAGCGCCCTCTACGGCACGCCACTGCGCCGCCGCCAGGTCGCGATCGAAGGCCATGGCCTGGTCGAGACGATCATCCCGCTGCATTGACGGGACCGGTCCGGCCCAGGGCCTCGACTGTCCATGTCATGGAGCGCCCAAGATCGTGTGAGCCAACCCGCACGGGTGGAGCTTATCAGGTTCATTATAGCATTATTGCTATTATTTTCAACCCGCCTGGCCGTCGAATGATCCCGGACCCTGGGCGATCTGACAGCTAGTCGCCGAATAGCCCGCGGCGCGCTCGGCCGTCATACGAGCGAGCACCGGCACGTCTCGGTCGACTGGAGGCTCCGTCGTCGGTCCTACCGATCAGGCCATTTCTGCGTCATTGTCGCGTCCGATCCTGCTCATGCGCTCGATGAATTTCGGCTTTCTCTGGTGCGCTGTCCGGAGCGAGGCTAGGCGGCGGTTGAATTCGTCCCGCCCTCCCGCCTCCGTGGCCAGCACCTGAAGGTCGGAGAGCAGAGCTGCCGCCCGGTCATACCCAGAGGCGTTGCGGCGCTCGATTTCTTTGTCGATCTCCCGCCAGACATCGGCGCCGCGCTGCCCGAGGGCGTTGAGCCGCGTACGCCGCGTCCTTTCGGCCTCTTCAGCTTGACGTCGCCGCTCCGCCTCGCGACGTTCGGCGTCCGCCCGCTCGCGTGCCTCGGCGATCTCCCGCGCCCGAATTCGCAGCTCGCCAGCGCTGCGGTGTATCGTGGACGCCGGGTCGGCCTCGCGTGCTTTGTTCTTGAGCTCGGCAGCCACGTGGGGATCGCCATCGACGATGCGCAGCAGCAACTTCGTCTTCTCATCATCGGAGATGGCTGCGAGGGTTTCCCGCAGATCATCCTTCGAAGGGATCGCGACCTCGCCATCCTGCTCGGCCGCTGCCAGCATGAGGTCCGGGTCCACACCGAAAAAGGCTGCGAAAGCTTCGAGCGAGCTGGTCACCGGACCAATGCCGGGCAACGGCTCGGCGTCGTCGTCTGCAACCAATTCTTGCTGCACGGCCATCAGCCACAACAGGTAGAACAGCCTGAGATCGCCCGAGAGCACGTCACCGCGCAGCGGCGCAAGATCGGCGAGCCAACCGGACCCGTCGTCCCAGTCGTCCTGCGCCTCGGTCTCGTCTGGGAAAATATCGACTATGAGGCTGTCGCCGGACGCCCACACCTTGACCCAGTCCGCCTCGGACAGAAATGGCGCGAGCCTCGCACGTTTCAGAAGGCGCTTGGGCAACCGCATCATCAGCCGTCGCGAGCCCCAATTCGTGAGATAGAGATGCAGGTCGAACCACTGTTCCACGAATTTGCGCGGATCGCCCTTGAGGTCGCCCCACTCGTAGTGATTGGTGAAGCTCGTCGCAGTGATCCGCGCCCGAGACGAAATCGATCGCAATTCCTTTTGGGCAGCGCGATCGAGGGAGCGATCGATCGCCTGAAATTCGTAATATTGATACTCGCTCATGGAAGGAGGCCTTCGTCGATCGCGGGAAGGTCAAGGGCGGAGCGCAGGCGGCCGGCGTCCCGCCGATACAGCATGGCGTGGGCTGCTGGCGCCAGAAGGTCGGCGCGCGGTTTGAACTCCGCGATGCGCTTGTTGAAGGGTGTTTCGCCGCAGCCAGGGACAAGGCAGTCGCGCTTTCCCTTGGGGCACTGATTGAAGGAGCAAAGCCGCCCGAGATAGCGGTCGCTTGCAGGCTCGATCAGGAACACGTCCAGCTCATGACCGACGACGCTCATGCCGGCGCCGGCCTCATATGCTTGCCGCAGCGCGCGGACGCCAGCCTGTCGCAATTCACCGAGGCGGCGCTGTGACTCGATCCAAACAGCGAGATCGAGATCGCCACATTCATGCCAGACCTCGACGCCCTCGCGGCGGAACTCCCTGAAGCGGGGAACCTCTTTCCATAGCGGCTTGGCCACCGAGCCGATCACCGCGATCGCCCAGACCTCCGGGAAAGCCATCCAGGCGTCGGCAACGATATCGGCCGCCAAGCGGAACTGGCGCTGGCGCTCCAGAAGGTACCGGTTTTGTTTCTCGATCTCGGCGCGCCGCATGTCCTATCCCAGGCGCCTCGTCAGGCTGCGTCTGTGGACGAAACGGGCGCGAAGATCTGCGTTGGTCATAGTGGCAAGAGCCGCTCGTCACTCGCGATCAAGCGCAGGGCCTCGTCGAGTGTGACCAAAGCGTGGAGTCGGAACCATTGGCCGGTATGGCGATACCACATGACATGGAATCGGAGGTCGCTCAGGTGCTCTTCCGCATGGTCGAGCCGACTGAAGCTCAAGTCAAATTCCTCCCCGAGGTTCTCTGGGAAGCCGGAGCGATAGCGCGTGATGAAGCTGTACTTGGATCCGCGCCACTTGCCGACGATGTCGATCGGGTAGTTGAAGGTCGTCGGGCGGACTTCGGGAAGGAACCGGGGCTTCAAGGTTTCGGCGATGAAGCGCTCGCAGGATGCGGCGATAACGGACCGCTCCTGCCTCGTGAGCGCCTTCACCCTCACCCATTTGCGTTCGGATCCCGCCATTGAGCCCCTCTTGGCACCCGCAGTCGACCGGCAGCCAGGCTGCCGCCTTCCCCATCCGCGAATTCACCCAACTTTCGCGGCTCTGTCGAGCGCCTTGTCCCACACTCTGATTGTCACGCTGCGCAGGGGACAGAGGCCCTTCGGCGTCGAACGTGTCCCGGCTGGGCTTGGTGTCGGTTGTTGCTGGGCGGCCACTCCGGCCGATAGCGGCTTTCCGACCTTCCGGCACTCCGTCTTCGGCATGCATGTCTGCCTGACCGTCGGATTGCCCGACGAGGTCGCTCACACCGCTGTCGGGCATTCCTTCGAAGGGCAACATATGGGCGTCAGCGCGGAATGCACCATTGTGCGCCAGGCCGACCATGGCTGGTGGCATGTCGCCGGAGCGCTCGGGCTCATCAAGCCGGAAACGATGGCCGGCCTCGCCGCGAATCTGACCGCCAGGAAGCCCACGCTCTGATGCCGCTAGACGCGCAGCCTCGGCTTTACGCGGTCAGCTCATCCATGTCCTGATCGACATAGCGCGCCATCTGCCCGTCGCAGATCTCCATGAACAGCGCCTCGGCGCTCGTCACGGGCGCGTCGAGCCGGCGCACCATGCCGAGTTCGAGCCTGACCAGCGGCTCGAAGCGACGGGAGATGCCGCCAAGCCGCTCATGATGCGCGGCCGTGATCGCGTCGACGATCGCGACGCCGGCGCCTTCAAGCACAAGCAGCGAAGCAAGCGGCAGCAGCGGCGTTTCGACCGGCATCGCAGGGGAAACGCCATGCCGGTCGAGCAACGCCTGGACCTGTGTGTCCATCAGCGTGCGCCGCGAGGCGCTGACCAGGCTTTCGCCCTCTAGATCACCGGGGCCGAGAACCTCCTTCCCCGCCAGCCGATGACCGGGCGGCAGGATACAGCGGCAGGGCAATGAATAGCGCCGCACTGTCTGCAGATTGGCGAGCGGCACCGAGATGCTGATGAAGCCGATATCGTATTGGCCGGTCATGACCTGCTGGGTCACCGTCTGCGACCCCGCCGAGTCGAGCCGCACCGCGACACCGGGCGCCCGCCGCAGGAATTCCCCGACCATCTTCGGCAACAGCGAGCTCGCCAGGATAGGCAGCGAGGAAATCGACAGCGTGCCGCGCCGTCCTTTGCGGATTTCTCCGACGGCCGAGGCGATCCGATCGAGCCCGACGAAGGAGCGCTGCACTTCGTCGAGCAGCAGTCCAGCCTCGGCGGTTGGCACCAGCCTGCCCTTGGTCCGGTCGAACAGGCGCAGGCCCGTATCGAGCTCCAGCTCCTTGAGAAGGCGGCTGACGGCCGGCTGCGACAGGTTCATCGTCGCCGCCGTCGCGGAGACGCTGCCGGTCAGCATCATCACGCGGAAGGCCTGCAGGCCGCGATGGCTCAACCGGCGAGGCATGGTAGGGCTATCAGCTTTTCGCATACGAGGTGACGGGAATTCTATTTGAGCGCATGTGGTGGGAGATGCAACCGTAGCACCCACGCGCAAACACCTCCCTTAAATGCTTCAGGAGCCGATATCGGAGCCATAAGGAAAGGGAATGCAGACGCCGTTCATCAGCAGGGAACCGACGGTCTCATGTACAGGGTTGGTTTTGACGTTGGCGGCACCTTCACCGACTTCACCATTCACGACGGAGCCAGCGGCGCGATACGCCACTTCAAGGTCGCCTCGACCCCGTCCGACCCGTCCGAGGCGATCGAGAGTGGGCTGTCGGCGCTGATCACCGAGCTCGGCATCGCAGCCCACGACATCGGCTTCGTCGGCCATGGCACCACGGTCGCGACCAATATGGTGATCGAGCGGCGCGGCGTGCGCACCGGGCTGATCACCACCAAGGGCTTCCGCGACGTGCTCGAGATCGGCCGCCAGGTCAGGCCGCATCTGTTCGACTACTCCGTCGGCAAACCCGAGCCGCTGGTGCCGCGCCAGCGTCGCTTCGAGGTCGCTGGCCGGATCGATGTCGAGGGCAACACGCTGACGGCGCTTGACGAGGCCGCAATCCGCAGCGCTGCCGAGACGCTGCTTGCAGCGCGCGTCGAGGCGATCGCGATCTGCTTCCTGCACAGCTATCTCAGAGGCGAGCATGAGCGGCGCGCGGCCGAGATCGTACGTGAGGTCGCACCCGATCTTTATGTCTCGACCTCCTCCGATGTGCTGCCCGAGTTCCGCGAATATGAGCGCTTCTCGACGACGGCGATCAACAGCTATGTCGGCCCGAAGATGGGCCGCTATCTCAACCGGTTCCTCGGCCGGCTGATGAATCTCGGCATCGTGGCGCAGCCTTATACGATCCATTCCAATGGCGGACTGATGTCGGTCGAGACGGTTCGCGCCTATCCGGTGCGTACCTGCCTTTCGGGACCGGCGGCAGGCGTCGTCGGTGCAGCCGAGGTCGGCAAGGAAGCAGGCTTTCCCGATCTCATCACCTTCGATGTCGGCGGCACTTCGACCGACGTCTCGCTTGTGGAGGCGGGCGCCCCAGCCTTCGCCGCCAGCCGCATGGTCGCCGACCACCCGGTGCGCACGCCGATGGTCGACATCCATGTCATCGGCGCGGGCGGCGGCTCGATC
Organism: Allobosea sp. OK403; assembly: GCF_900113835.1. Taxonomy (GTDB): domain Bacteria; phylum Pseudomonadota; class Alphaproteobacteria; order Rhizobiales; family Beijerinckiaceae; genus Allobosea. The sequence goes on from NZ_FOQV01000001.1 coordinate 1,192,389, forward strand.
GCCTGGATCGACGACGCCGGCGCACTCAAGGTCGGCCCCCACAGCGCCGGCGCCGATCCAGGCCCCGTCGCCTATGGCCGCGGCGGCACCGAACCGACCCTGACCGACGCCAACATCATCCTGCACCGGCTCAATCCGGTGACGCTGCTCGGCGGCCGGATGAAGGTCGATGAGGAAGCGGCGCGCCGGGCCGTCGAGGAACACATCGCCAGGCCGCTGGGCCTCACGGTCGAGGAGGCCGCGCTCGGCATCATCCGCATCGCGGTGGCGAATATGAGTCGGGCGATCCGGGCCGTCTCGACCGAGAAAGGCTACGACCTCGCGAATTTCGCGCTCTTTCCCTATGGCGGGGCCGGGCCGCTCCACGCGGTCGCGGTCGCCGAGGAATGCGACCTCAAGCGCGTTCTGGTGCCGCAGGAGCCGGGCACGATGTGCGCGCGCGGCATCCTGATGTCCGATCTCAGCCTCGATTTCGTGAAGAGCGAGATCATCGTCGCCAATGACGAGAGCTGGCCGCGCATCGCCGCGCAGTTCGACGGCATGCAGGAGCGCGGTCTCGCCTGGCTCGACAAGGAGGCGGTAGAGCCGCGGCGTCGCAGCTTTCTGCGCGTGGTCGAGGCCCGCTACAAGGGCCAGAACCATGAGGTCCAGGTCCGCCTCGACAAGGTGCCGTCCAGGGTCGCCTTCGCCGAGTTCGTTGCCGGCTTTAGCGAGGCGCATCGCCGCGAATATGGCTATGATGTCGAGGATCTCGCGATCGAGGTGGTGAATTGCCGTCTCAAGGTCGTCGGCGCGATCGACCGTCCCAGGACGAAACCGCCCAGTGCACAGGCCGCATCCCCGCTGGCGCGCGAACATCGCCTTGTCCACTTCTCCGATGGCTGGGTCGATACGCCGGTCCATGACCGCGCCGGCCTCGGTGCGGGCGCCTGGCTCGAAGGCCCGGCCGTGATCGAGGAAATGAGCTCCACCACCGTCGTCGGGCCGGGCCAGCATGTCCATGTCGACGCCATCGGCAACCTGATCGTGGAGCTGTAACCATGACCGCCACCCTCCAGACCAGCCTTGCCGCGCTGCGCAGCGATGACGAAGGCCGCCTCGCCGATCCAATCGCGATGGAGGTCTTCTCCAACCGGCTGCTCTCGATCACCGAGGACATGGGCAACACGCTCGTCCGCTCCTCCTTCTCGACCAATATCAAGGAGCGCAAGGACTGCTCGGTCGCACTCTTCGACGGTGCGGGCCGGCTCGTCTGCCAGGCCTCACATGTGCCGCTGCATCTGGGCTCGCTGATGGGCAGCGTCACCGCAGTGCTGAAGGCCTGCCCGGTGGCGCGCATGCGCGATGGCGACGCCTTCATCTGCAACGATCCCTACCTCGCCGGCGGCACCCATATGCCGGACATCTCGATCGTCACGCCGGTGTTCATCGACGGGGCGTTACGTTTCTTCGCGGCGAATATCGGCCATCATTCCGATGTCGGCGGCTCGGTTCCGGGCTCGATCTCGGGCACGGCGCGCTCGATCTTCGAGGAGGGCCTGCGCATCCCGGTGATCCGGATCGTGCGCGCCGGCGAGCTCGACGAGGATCTGCTCAATCTCGTCTCGCAGAATTCGCGCGAGGCCGAGGAACGCTCGCTCGATCTCAAGGTCCAGATCGCCACGAACGAACGCGGCAAGCGCCTGTTGCTGGCTCTCTCGCTCCAGATGGGGCTCACCGCAATGACGGGCGCGATCGACGACCTGCTCGCCTATACGGCGCGACGCCTGCGCAACCGCATCCGCGACATGCAGGACGGCCAGGCGAGTTGCGTCGCCTGGCTCGACGATGACGGGCTCGGCGGCGATCCCGTGCCGATCCAGGCCAATGTCACCGTGCAAGGCGAAAGACTGATCCTCGATTTCGCCGGCAGCGCCCCCCAGGCGCGCGGCGCGATGAACGTCGCCGAAAGCGCGTTGCTGGCGACCTGCTATTACGCGGTCAAGACGCTGCTCGACCCCGAGCTCCTGCCCAATAGCGGCATGTTCGCCTGCGTCGAGGTTTCCGCTCCGACGGGCAGCATCGTCAACCCCGCCTACCCGGCTCCGGTCGGGGCGCGCTCGATCACCTGCAACAAGGTCGCGCGCGCCTTGTTCGGCGCCTTCGCCCAATTGCTGCCGGCGGAACGGGCGATGGCCTCTTCGCAGGATGTCGTGCCGGTCATCATCTTTTCCGGCCAACGCCGGCGCGACGACGGCACCTTCGTCTATCTGGAATCGATGGGCGGTGGCGTCGGCGCGCGCCATGATGGCGACGGCATGGACGGCGTCCATGTCCATATCACCAACACCTCGAACCTGCCGGCCGAGGCGCTGGAGAACGAATACGCGCTGCTGGTCGATGAATACGCGCTGGTCGAGGATTCCGGCGGCGCAGGGCGCCATCGCGGCGGGCTTGGCATCGCTCGCCAGATCTCGGCGACGCGCGACGGCATCGTTTTCTCCGCCCGCTCGGACGGCCACCGCGCCGGCGCTCCCGGCCTGTTCGGCGGGTGTGACGGCCGCACCGCCCGGCTGCTGCGCAATCCCGGTACGGCGCATGAGGACGAGCTCTCCTCGAAGATCTCTAATCTCGTGCTCAAGGCGGGCGATTCGGTGCGATTGGAGACACCGGGCGGTGGCGGCTTCGGCTCGCCGGCCGAACGCGAGCTCAAGGCCCTGGCTCAGGATATCCGTTCCGGCAAATGCTCACGGAACGCCGCCGAGCGCGACTATGGCGCTGAGCGCGTGACGCAGGCGCTGGCCCTGGCGGACTGATCGTCAAGAACACGGTGCACGCGGCTGGGCCTTGCGCCCTTCCCGGCTCCGAACACGACAAAGGAGCGGGATGATGAACGAAACGACGATGCAGCCGAGCCGTCGGGCTTTCCTGGCAGGCGCAGCGGCCTTCGCCGGCAACCTTGCCGGGCCGGGCGCAATCAGGGCGGCGCGCGCGCAGGGCAAGGACATGCTGCGCTTTGCCCTGTCGAGCTATCCGTCGAGCTTGCGTCCATTCCAGCACGCCGGCACCAGCGCCGGCGCCGTTAAGCTGATGATCCATCGCGGTCTCGTCGGCTACGACGCCACCGGCAAGCTGCGTGGCGAGATTGCCGAAAGCTTTCGCGCCGATGGCGAGCGCGCCTATGTCTTCGAGCTGCGCGAGAACGCCAGATTCCACAATGGCGATCGCGTCACCGGCGAGGATGTGAAGTTCACGATCGAGCAGATCGCCGGCGCGAAATCGACCGCCTATCTCAAGGCCGCCTACGAGATCGTCGAGCAGGTCGAGGTCAAGGGACGCAGCGTCCGCATCCTGCTGAAAGCCCCCTCCGCCACATTCCCCTTCCACCTCGCCAGCTTCAACGCACCGATCATCTCGGCGAAATCGAGCGATGCGGAGGCGATCGGCTGCGGCCCCTACCGCATCACCGAGATCGAGCGTGGCACCCGGATGGATCTCGCCGCCTTCGACGGCTATTTCCGCCCCGGCTTTCCGAAGACGCCCAAGCTGCGCTGCATCGCCTATGCCGACGAGAACCTGCGCGTCGCGGCGCTCCAGGCCGGCGATGTCGATCTGATCGAGTATGTGCCCTGGCAGAGCATGGAAGCGATCGGCGCCAATCCGGCTTTGAAGCTCGATGCGACGGATGGCCCCTTCATGGGCCTCGTCTTCAACACCAGGCAGGGCCCCTTCGCCAATCCCAAATTGCGCCAGGCCGTGGCCTATGCGGTCGACCGCGCCGATGTGGTCAAGGCTGCCTTCTTCGGCCATGGCACGCCGATGGAAGGGCTGCCGATCGTCCCGAATTCGCCCTTCTACGATGCGGCGCGCGAAGCGCATTGGAAACAGGACATCGCCAGGGCCAAGCAGCTCCTGGCCGAGGCCGGAATGCCGGACGGCTTCCAGACCACCCTGCTCTCCTCAGCGCAATACGGCATGCACAAGGACACTGCCGAGGTCGTGCAGCAGAGCCTCGCGGCGGTCGGGATCCGCGCCACGCTACAATTACCCGACTATGCGACGCGCCTTCAGCTCGGCAATCGCGGCCAGTACGAGCTCGCCGTCGTCGGCTATGCGCTCGACTATGAGGACCCCGACGCGATGTCGAGCTTCCTCGCCGGCAGCTCGCCCTCCTATCAGCGTTCCTTCGGCTTCGAGAATAAGGCGATCACCGAGCTGCTCGCCAAGGGGCGCGCCGAGCTCGATCTCGCCGCGCGCAAGACGACCTATGACGAGATGATCCGGCTCGCACTCGCGGAAGCACCGATGGTCGGGCTTGCCTGGCGCTCGCAGGGCTATGCCTTCCGGCGGGAGCTCACGGGCTTTCACAGCCTGCCCGGTTCGCTCTCATTCTATTCGCCGGTCACCATCGAGGAGGCGAGCCTGGTTTGAGTCGAGCGTGCAGAATGTCCGGATCTGTGTCCAGGCGGCGTGAAACCTCATTGCGGCGAGCAAGGCGACAACGCAATCTAGGCCGACTCGCGCTGCGGCCTTGGATTGCTTCGTCCCCCGCCATGGCGGGACCGCTTGTCGGGGCAACGCGCTAAGGATCGACCATGGACAGCTCAGCGCTTGACCGACATCGCCAGCGTTGGCTGCCGATCCGCTATGTGCGGGCGAGGCCGCGCCTGTTTCTCTGCGCAGTCCTGGGCGTTCTGGTCAGCTTGGTTCTGCCCGAGGTCTGGCGCCCGACAACGCGTGCTCTGGTGGCTTGGAATGCGGCAACGATCGCGTTCCTCGTCAGCATCATCGCGATGATGCTGCGCGCGACGCATCACACGATACGCCGTAACGCGGCTCTACAGGATGAAGGTCAGTTCCTGATCCTGTCGCTGGCGATCCTGGCGGCTATTGCCAGCATCGGCGCCATCGTGGCTGAGCTCGGCTCGGTCAAGGATGCAGTCGGGGTCGTGAAAGGGCTCCATCTCGGCCTGGCTTTCCTGACGATCGTCTCGGCCTGGGGGTTCGTCCATGTGATGTTCGCGCTGCATTATGCGCATGAGTATTTCGACGAATGGCGGTCCCATCCGGAAGCAAAGCCGGAAATGCGCGGCGGTCTCGACATTCCAGGCAATGAAGATTGCCCCGACTATTGGGACTTTCTCTATTTTTCTTTCGTGATCGGCGTCGCCTCGGCAACGGCCGACATCAACATCGCCTCCCGTTCGATCCGCCGGGTGGCGCTGGTCCATTGCGTCCTGGCCTTCTTCTTCAACCTGGCCATTCTCGGCCTGACCATCAACATCGCCGCCAGCCTGATCTGAGATCGGCCCGGCAGGCTATGCGGCCGCAACCTCCCGCGCGCCCTCTTCAACCGGCAGCGCGCGATATCCACCACCGTCTAGCTCGTCGATCTGCCGTTGCACCTGGGCGATGACCTGCCGGGAGAACGGGCCGAGATGCAGATAAAGCGCCACCATCATCATCACATAGGGCAAGGCCTGGCGATTATGCGCGAGGCAATCGATCACCGTCTTCCAGAACTCGCCGCGCACGCCTCCCTTTGTCGTCGTCATGCGCCAGAACAGGCGCCATGACGATTTCAGCTCCTGCAACTCCATCGATTTCGGCAGTTCCAACCGACGATTGGTGCAGTCGAGCGCGCGGCCGACACGCCTGACGCGGCCAAAGAAGGCGCTCGGCTTGTAGACCGCCTCCAGGACCGTTTTGTAGTCCGCGAGAATGGCGCGGCGCGGGCGGCTGGTTTGGAAATTGAGACCGGCGGTGCATTGATCGCCCTGCCCTTGCGAGTGGTCGGCTTCTTCCGGGATGCCGAGCCTGCCCTCGCGCTCCAGCCGCTTGGTGAGCTGGGTGTTGGGCAGGGCATAGAGCAGCCCGACCATGCAGACCGGGATCGCCATGTCCTCGATACAATCGATCATGCCGCGCGCGACGCTGCCCTTCTCGCTGTCGAAGCCGAGGATGAAACCAGCGTTCACGAACAGCCCGGCCTGATAGATCTTGTGCACGCTCTCCTGCAGGCTGCGGCGGGTGTTCTGCTTCTTCTGCATCGAAATCAGCGTGTCGGTATCAGGACTCTCGATCCCGACGAAGATCGTGAAGAAGTTGGCCTCGCTCATCGACCGCATCAGGCCCTCGTCGTCGGCGAGGTTGATCGATGCCTCGGTGGAGAACTCGAAGGGGAAGTTCTTCTCGGTGATCCAGCGCTTGAGGTCGGGCAGGAAGCGCTTGAGCGCCTTCTTGTTGCCGATGAGATTGTCATCGACGAAATCGACATGGCCGCGATAGCCGAGCCCATAAAGCGTATCCAGCTCGGTCAAGATCTGGGCGTTGGTCTTGGTGCGTGGCACACGCCCATAGAGCTCGATGATATCGCAGAACTCGCAATTGAACGGGCAACCGCGCGAGAACTGGACGCCAACATGCAGATAGTGCTCGAATTTCAGAAGGTCGAAACGCGGCGTCGGACTCTTGGCGACATCGGTCTTGCCCATCTCGGACTGGAAGACGCCGGTCCGCGCGCCCGCCAGCCAGGCCGCCACGAAATCGGCCATGATCTCCTCGGCCTCGCCGAGTACCCGGAAATCCGCGGCCGCATAGAGATGCGGCGTCGAGGTTGCATCAGGCCCGCCGACCACGACGGGTTTGCCTCGCGAGCGGCACAGTTCGATCACCGCCAGCGAGCCGTCCTGCTGCGGCAGCATGCCTCCGGTCATCACGAGATCGGCCCAGGCGAGCTCCTGTTCGTCGAGTTCCTCCGTGTTCAGATCGACGAGGCGAATCTCCCAATCCGCAGGCAGCAGGGCCGCAACCGTGATCAAGCCGAGTGGCGCGGCCGGGTGGCGCGCTCCGGCGAGTTCGCATGTCGCCTTGTAGTTCCAGAAGGAGCCCGCATTGAAGCGCGGATAGATCATCAAGACCTTGTTGCGATCGGAGTGCATGCCATCTCCTTCTTCGCGCGGGGCGCGACGCGGTGCGGTGTGCATGGCTGGCGAGCCCCCCAGACAACGGAACCGCCAGCGCAGTGCCGGAACCTTGTTGCCTGAGAATAATGTCAAGAAATCGTCCCAGCCGGCGCCGATCGACTGCGGTCCCAAAACAGAGTTTGTCGACCTCAAGGCGCAAGCGCCCTCGAACCCATCGCGACGGAGCGCAAATACAAAAGTATCGGATCTAGAAAGATTGCATGACGTATGTCGATACAGCAGAAATTTCATGCCGGTCTGGAACGAAAACGTTCAAATCGAAATCGGAAGCTTGAAACGCGCTCCAAAATATGGAGCTTCCTCGATCTACGCCGTCGCTCGGGGCGCTCGCAGCCGGCCAAGCTCGTACAGCAGCACAGCCCCGGGGCGCAGCCCGCTATAGAAGCAGTCAAGCGTCAGGCTGTTCGGCTCGTCGGGGTTCGCATAGAGCGTGACGAAAGCCGGAATGCCGAGAATCTTGGTGAAGACATAGCCCGACAGGCTGCCGAAGCCCGCCGAGGTCGTGCAGCCCGGCTCCGCGCCGACCGCATGGCGCGTGGGGTCCGGTCATGTCAGAACGTGGCGTAGACAGGGAGAATCTGAGCGGATGTACGACGTGATCGTGGTGGGCGCCGGTTCGGCCGGAGCGCCGCTGGCCGCCCGGCTTTCGGAGGATCCGAACCGCCGCGTGCTGCTGCTGGAGGCCGGGCGCGACTGGCGCGCCGCCGAGGCGCCGCATGCGCTGCGCAGCGCCAACATCATCCCGTTCATGCACGATCCGGCGCATCAGGCGCAGTGGCAGTGGCCCGAGCTGATGACCCGCCGGACCGCGGCGCAGGAGCCGCGCTTCTACTGGCGCGGCCGAGCGCTCGGCGGCTCCTCCACGGTGAACGCCCAGATCGCCATTCGCGGCGTCGCGGAAGCCTTCGACACCTGGGCCGAGTACGGCTGCGAAGGCTGGTCCTCGGAGGACGTGCTGCCGGTCTTCGACGCCATTGAGGGCGATCCGCAGGCCGGCACCGCCGGCCCCTTGCCGGTGTATCGCGCGCCGGAAAGCAGCTGGGGCCATGTCGACCTCGCCTTCCGTGATGCGGCTCTGGCTGCCGGCTATCCCTGGCTCGGCAACCTCAACGCGCTGCAGGGCGAAGGGATTGCGACCAACCCGATCAACTCCCGTGACGGCGCGCGCATCTCCACCAACGACGCCTATCTGGAACCGGTGCGGGGACGCGCGAATCTGGAGATCCGTGGCGGCGCCATGGTCGACAAGATCCTGTTCGACGGCCATCGCGCCCGTGCGGTGCGGGTGCGCTTTGCCGGTGAGGAGTGGACGGAGATCGAGGGCCGCGAGATCGTGCTCTGCGCCGGCGCGATCCACAGCCCCACCATCCTGATGCGCTCGGGGCTAGGCCCGGCCGTGCAATTGGCGGCGCTGGGAATTCCCGTGCTGCGCGACCAGCCTTTTGTAGGGCGCAACCTGATGGACCATCCGGTGCTGCGCCTCAGCCTGGCCCTCAAGCCCGGCTTCGTCGCGCATGACCCCGATTCCCGCCACACCAATTGCTGCCTGACCTATAGCAGCGGCCTCGGCGGCGGCGGCCGGCGCGACATGATCATGGTCGCCTATAACCATCGCGGCTTCGTGGGCGCCATGCCCGGGCCGGGCGGAGGGGTGGGCGTATCGCTCTACGATGCGTTCTCGCGTGGCGAATTGCGCCTGAGCTCGGCCGATCCCGATGCCAATCCGATCGTGGACGAGAACATGCTGGCCGACCCGCGCGACCGGCTACGCATGCGCGACGCGGTACGGCGGCTGGCCGCACTCGCCGAGCAGCCAGCCCTGCGCGCGGTCTGCGACGATATCCGCTTCTGCGAAACCCCGCTCAGCCCGGCCGAGGCGGCCGCCTTGCCGGAGGCCGAGCTCGATGCGCTGATGCTGCAGGAGGCGAGCGACATCCAGCACGCCGCCGGAACCTGCCACATGACCGCCTATCACGATCCGCGCGGCGTGGTGGATCCGGATCTGCGGGTGCGCGGCGTCGCGGGGCTAAGGGTCGCCGACGCCTCGATCATGCCGACCGATTGCCGGGCGAACCTGCACTTCACCTGCGTGATGATCGGCGAGGCCCTGGCGCGGCGGATGCGCGCCTAGGGTATTTTCGAGCGAAGTGGACACCGGTTCTCCCGCGACAAACGCGAAGCGTTTGCGCGGAGAAAACGCGTTGAAACAAAGAGCTGGAGCCGTTTCCGATCCAGTCGGATCAGAAACGGCTCCAGAACAAGGGGCGCCCTACCCAGCCCGCTCAGGGAGCCCGCAGCTGGCCCAGCTCGTGCAGCAGCGCGGCCCCGGTGCGTAGCCCGCTATAGAAGCAGTCGAGTGTCAGGTTTTCGTTCGGGGCATGGTTCGCCTCGTCGGGATTGGCATAGGGCGTGACGAAGGCGGGAATGCCGAGGATCTTGGTGAAGACATAGCCCGGCAGGCTGCCGAAGCCCGCCGGGATCAGCAGCGGCTCCACGCCTTGCGCGGCGACGAAGGCCCGGCGCAGCACCGGGGTGAAGGGCGAGGCAATCGGCGTCTTGGAGGGCTGCATGCCCTTCTCCACCGCGATGAACTCGACCTCCGGCGCGTGCCTGGCGACATGAGCCGCTATCTTGCGCAGGACATCTTCCGGGTCCTGCGCGCCCACCAGCCTGACATCGCATTTCACGAAGGCCTCGTTGGGCAGCACCGTCTTGGAGCCGGGCCCGCCATAGCCGCCGTGCAAGCCGTTGATCGTCAAGGTCGGGCGGAAGCAGAGACGATCGTAGAAGGGCCGCTCCGCCGGTGCATCGAGCCGTGTGAGCCCAAGGCTGTGCTTGAACGCCTCGATGTCGAGCGGCAGGCGCTCGATCGCGGCAAGCTCCTCCGGTGAAGGGGGCTCGACGCCGTCATGGAAGCCTTCGATGGTGATCTCGCCAGCCTCGTTCTTCATGGTGCCGAGCAGATGCACCAGCGTCCAGATCGGGTTGGGCACGACGCCGCCGAAATTGCCGGAATGCACGTCGCGGCTGGCATGGCGGCAACGCAGCTCGAAGGACGCCACGCCGCGCGAACCGAACTTGATAGCGGCCGCCCCGCTGGCATGGCGCGGACCGTCGGCGGTCACCGCGAGATCGGCCTTCAGCACGTCCTTATTGGCGCGCACGAAGCCGGCGATGTTCGGGCTGCCGATCTCCTCCTCGCCTTCCAGCATCAGGATGACGTTGCAGGGAAGGGTTCCATGCACCTTGAGGTGGGATTCGATCGCCAGGATCTGTGCGAAATGCTGACCCTTATTGTCGCCGACACCGCGCGCATAGAGACGGCCATCTCGGATGGTGGGCTCGAAGGGTGGCGAGAGCCATTTCTCGAGCGGGTCCGGCGGCTGCACGTCGTAGTGGCCGTAGAGCAGCACGGTCGGCTTGCCCGGCGCCTTCTCCCAGCGCGCGACGACCATGGGGTGCCCCTCGGTCGGCATCAGGCTGGTTTCGAGCCCGATATCGCTCAGCATCTCCACCAACAGCGCCCCGACTTCGGCAATGCCGACATTTTCGGCGCTAATGCTGGGATGGCGAAGATAGGCGATCAGGCGATCGAGGAAACTCGCTCGGTTCGTCTCGATATGCTCGAAAACCGCAGCCAGCGCATCGGAGGAAGGCATGACTTTGTCCCTGACGGAGGAAAGATAGGCCTGAAGGCGCAGAACGCCTCATCACCTATTTCTAGATAGTTGAGCCCGATGCTTGATGAAACGGTTTATCGGGATGCCAGCATCTTTCGCACGGCGTCCTTCGCCTGTCCGGAAGCCTCTCGGCCCTCGCTGGAGAGGCCCGAGCCGCAACCAATTCGCCCGCCCTTTCTGACAGCGCCAGACGATTTGCGGCTGCACGCCCCCTGATCCGGGCATCCGAAGAAAACTGATCAGCACGGCCAGAGTGGGCATTGACCTCCTCGCAGCTTTCATCATAGCGTATCAAATAACAAAATGATGTTTCATTATATGAAATGAAACACAGAGGAACGCTCTTGCCGACGAAACCCGATCCAGATGCGGCCAAAGCCGCACCGGCCGGCACCAGCACGCTCGATCTCGCCTTGCAGGCAGTCGAGTACCTGGTGCAGCAGAGCCGTCCGGCGGCGCTGGCGCAGATCGCCGGCGCGCTGGGGGCATCGAAAGCCACGATCTACCGGCATCTGGTGACGCTGCAGCGCCACGGCTTCGTGCGGCAGGATGCCGAGACCGGTCGTTACGAAGCCGGCATCAAGCTGATGGTGCTGGGCGAGTCGCTGCGGCAGCGCTTCGACATCGTCAGCGCCGCCCGCGAGGAGCTGATGACGCTGCGCGATCGCACCGGCCAGGCCGTCACGGTCTGCGCCGCGATCGACGCCGAGCTGATCGTCCTCGAATTGATCCAGGGCCGCACGCTTATCGAATTCGCCACGCGCCCCGGCACGCGGCTCGCTTTCCATGCCAGCGCACATGGCAAGATCTGGCTCGCCTTCGGCTCACAGGAGCGCACGGCCGCCATTGCCAATGGCGAGCTCAAGGCCTGGACGCCAGCGACGATCGTCACGCGGGATGCCCTGCTCGCTGATCTCGACGCCGTACGCGAGCGTGGCTGGGCCACCGCACCCGACGAGGTCATCACCGGCGTCAACACGCTCGCCGCCCCCGTCTTCGACCATCGCCAGATTCTCGTCGGCTCGATCGCCATCGTCGGCGCGACACAGTTCATCCCTCCCGTCCCCGATCCCGAACAGATCCGCGAAGTCGTCGGCAGCGCCGCGCGCATCTCGCGGGGATTGACCTGGAAAGACTGAAGCCATGAGCTATTCGCTGGCCGTCGATATCGGCGGCACCTTCACCGATATCGTCCTGCGCGACTCCAAGGGCGGCCTCAGCGTCGACAAGACGCTGACCACGCATCACGACCTGCTCGAAGGCTTCTTCCGCGGCGTCGATTCCGTACTCGGCAAGGCCGGCGTCGCGGCCGATGCCGTCGATGGTCTGGTGGTCCACGCCACGACGGTCGTCACCAATGCGCTGATCGAGCGAAAAGGCCTGCCGACGGCACTCGTCGTGACCGAGGGCTTCCGCGATGTGCTCTCGATCCGCAACGAGCACCGCTACGACATGTACGATCCCCAGATCGAGTTCCCCGAACCGCTGGTGACGCGCGAGCTGACCTTCGGCCTCAAGGAGCGCGTGCTCGCCGACGGCACGATCGCGATCGCGCCCGATCCGCAGGATATCGCGCAATTGGTTCGCGATATCCGCGCCAGCGGCGCGCGAGCGTTGGCGATCTGCTTTCTCAACAGCTTCGCCAACCCCGCCAACGAGGCCCTGGTCGCCGCAGCGCTGGCGCGGGAGCTCAACGACGTCTTCATCTGCACCTCCTCGGAGGTCGCCCCGCAGATCCGCGAATATCAGCGCGCCTCGACGGCGACGGTGAACGCCTATGCGATGCCGATCTCGCAGCCCTATCTCAAGCGCTTGAGCGACAGGCTGCGCCTCGAGGGTTTCGCCAACACGCCCTTGATCATGCTGTCCTCGGGCGGCGTCGTCGGCGCGGAAACCGCCGGGAAGAACCCGGTGCGCATGATCGAGAGCGGCCCCGCCGCCGGCGCGCTGGCGGCCTGCCACTATGCCGAACTGCTCGGCATCGACCGTTTGATGTCCTTCGACATGGGCGGCACCACCGCCAAGGCCTGCCTGATCGAGAACCGCACCCCGCTGGTCACCGGGCTGTTCGAGGTCGACCGGCGCTATCGCTTCAAGGAAGGCAGCGGCCTGCCCGTCACCGTGCCCTCGATCGACCTGATCGAGATCGGCGCGGGCGGCGGCAGCATCGCCCATGTCGACGATCTCGGCCTGCTCAAGGTCGGCCCGGAAAGCGCCGGCTCCAATCCCGGCCCCGCCTGCTACGGCCGCGGCGGCCAGAGCGCGACCGTGACCGATGCCGACCTCGTGCTCGGCCTGATCGATGCCGAGAACTTCCTCGGCGGCGACATGTCGCTCGACAAGCTGGCCTGCGAGGCCGCGATGGCGCGGCTCGGCGAGGCGCTCGCGGTCTCCCCTGTCCAGGCGGCGCGCGGCATCTACCGGATCGTGACCGAGGCGATGGCCTCGGCCGCGCGCACCCATGCCACCGATCGCGGCGTCGACTATCGCGGCCTGCCGCTGTTTGCGTTCGGCGGCGCGGGTCCCTTGCATGCCTGCGGCGTCGCCGACCTGCTGCAGAGCACCTGCGTGATCGTGCCGCCGCAATCGAGCGTGCTGTCGGCCTTCGGCACGCTGGTGACGCCAGTCCGGCTCGATCTGGTGCGCAGCGACCTGACCTTGGTCGCCCATCTCGACTGGAGCCGCGTCGACCGCGTGCTCGGCGACCTCGAAAGCGAGGGCATGGCGGCGCTCGGCCAATCCGGCTGCGCACCCAAGGACGTCACGATCCTGGTCGGCGCCGATATGCGCTATGTCGGCCAGCAGCATGAGGTCACCGTCATCTTCGAGACCGACCCGCGCCAAAGCCGCGATGCGAGCGCCCTCGCCCAGCAATTCGAGGCGGCTTATCGCACGCTCTACGGCGTCAACCCCTCGCATGTCCCCATCGAGATCGTGACCTGGCGCGTGGTGGCGCGCGGCCCCTCGCCGCATTTCGACGGCCAGACCCGCCCCCAGATCGAGCAGGGGCAGGCCAAGCGGCATCGCCCGGTCCATGCCTGGCAGGATGACCAGTCGGTCCCGGTCTATGAGCGCGCCGCGCTCGCTGAGGGCCAGACCATCACAGGCCCCGCCATCATCGAGGAGCGCGAGACCACGACCGCGCTTCCCCCCGGCTGGAACGCCACGATCGACAGCCTCGGCTGCATCATCGCCAGGAAAGGCTGAATCCGATGGCAGGGTCACATCCAATGGCAAAGTCGCCTGCAATGGACGGCGTCGAACTCGAAATCCTCTGGTCGAACCTGATCGGCATCGTCAACGAGCGGGCCAAGGCGCTGCAGCGCATCGCCTTCAGCCCGATCGTGCGCGAGGCGGGCGACCTTGCCTGCGCCCTGTTCGACCAGCGCGGCCGGATGGTGGCGCAGGCCAATACCGGCACGCCCGGCCACATCAACTCGCTCGCCTTCGCCGGCGCCCATCTCGTGCGCATCTTCGAGGGGCGCTGCGAGCCCGGCGACGTGCTGATCACCAATGATCCCTGGCTTTCGGCCGGGCATTTCTTCGACATCACCGTGCTGACGCCGATCTTCGACGGGCAAAACCTCATCGCCTATATCGGCTCGACCATCCACCACACCGATATCGGCGGCTACGGCATCGGCGCCGGCGCGCGCGACGTGCATGAGGAGGGGCTGTGGATTCCCCCGCTCAAGCTCTATGAGCGCGGCAAGCCCAATGAGGTTCTCCACGATATCATCCGGCGCAATGTGCGCACGCCGGACGCCGTCTTCGGCGACCTCTCCGCCCAGGTCTCCAGCGGCGAGGCCGCGGCCGAATACCTGATCACGCTGTGCCGGCGCTACGGCGTCGCCGATATCGAAACCCTGTCGGACGAGATCATCAATCGCTCGGAAGAGGCGACGCGCAACGCCATCCGCAAGCTGAAGCCCGGCACTTATCACGGTGAAACCAGCTTCGACGTGCCCGGCGGCGAGATCATCACGCTCAAGACCGCCGTGACGGTCGATGTCGAGGCCGGCGCGATCATCGTCGACTTCGCCGGCTCGTCGCCCCAGACCGCCACCGGCATCAATGTCGTGCTGAACTACACCCACGCCTATTCGACCTTCGCCATCCGCTCCTGCCTCAACCCCGATCTGCCCAACAACACCGGTTCGCTCGCGCCGATCGAAGTGCGCGCGCCGGAGGGCTCGATCATCAACTGCGCCTATCCGGCGCCGGTGAACGCCCGCCATGTGGTGGGCATGTATGTGCCGATGCCGATCCTGAAGGCGCTGCATCAGGTCATGCCCGAGCGCGTGCTGGCCGAAGGCTCGGGCGCAGTCTGGACCATGCAGATCCAGGGCAAACGGCAGGACGGCCAGGCCTTCACCTCGTCCATGTTCAACTATTCCGGCGGCATGGGCGCTCGTGCCAACAAGCCCGGCCCCAGCGCGACCTGCTATCCGACCGGCGTCGCGGCGGTGCCGATCGAGATCCTGGAGGCGACGATGCCGATCGTGTTCGACCGCAAGGAGCTGCGGCGCGGCTCGGGCGGCAAGGGGCGGATGCAGGGCGGCGACGGCCAGAGCATCCAGTTCCATATGCGCACCGAGACGCCCTGGCTGCTGAACGCAGTGCCGAGCCGATTGAACCACGGCCCCGACGGCATCGATGGCGGACTGCCCGGCGCATCCGGCCACTTCCTCGTCAATGGCAAGCCCGTCAGCGAAGCCAAGAAGCTGACGATGCAGCCCGGCGACGTCGTGCTCCTCGAAACGCCCGGCGGCGGCGGCTACGGAAAGCCAGCGGCCTGAGCGAGGCGTGAAGCCTCGCCACCAAGACCAGAAAGGGCGCGTCGCAGCTTGCGGCGAACGACCCGAAAGCAAGGGAAACGGGAGGAACCCATGAAGACATCCACTGCCCTGGCGGCCGCGCTCGCCGCCTGCCTCGCATCGGCTCTGCCGCAGATGGCCAGCGCGCAGGACTACAAGATCGGCGTCTCCGCCGGACTCACCGGCTATGCCGCAACCGTCGATCGCGCCTGGCGCGACGGCGTCGAGCTCGCGGCGGCAGCCGTCAACGCCAAGGGCGGCGTGATGGGCCGCAAGATCCAGGTGATCGTCGAGGACAACCGCTCCGAACCGCAGGAATCCGTGACGGTCTATCGGAAGATGCTGAGCTCCGACAAGGTCGACGTCTTCGTCAGCGGCTGTGTCTCGGCGGGCAATTTCGCCGCCGCCGGCCTGCTGCTGCGCGCCAAGGTGCCGATGATGCTGTGCTCGATCCTGCCGCAGCTGGCCGAGCATCTGCCCTGGGCTTTCACCACGCTGCCGCCAGCCGGTTTCGAGGTCGACAAGCGCCTCGAATTCCTCAAGGAGAAGACGCAGATCCGCAAGATCGCGGTGCTGCACGACCCCACGCCCTACGCCAATCTCCAGAAGACCGTGGCCGAGCGCAATGCCGCGAAATACGGGCTCGAAATCGTCTCCATCGAGCAATACAAGCAGGACGACGCCGATCTCAGCGTCCAGATCAGCAAGGCGCGCTCGGCCGGGGCCGGCGCCATCCTGAAGATCGGGCTCGGCGGCACCACGCTGACCGCCGCCAAGAATATCAAGCAGCTCGGCGCCGACATGCTGCTCCTGACCAGCCTCGAGGATCTGGCGGTATTTGGCCCCGTCGCCGAAGTGCTGGGCGACAAGTTCTTCTTCGTCGCTTCGCCCTCGCAGGTCTATGAAGCGCTGCCGAACGGCCCGCTCAAGACCAGCATCAAGGCGTTCCTCGATCCCTGGCGCGAGAAGTACCGGGATCGCGACCCGAACTGGGCCTCGCGCGGCTGGGACGGCGTGATGCTCACCGTCGCCGCGGTCGAGCAGGCCAAGTCCTTCGAGGGCGAGAAGCTCCGCGCGGCCTTTGAGGAGCTGAAGGGCTTCCAGGGCACGACCGGTGTCTACAATTTCCGGCCAGATCTGCATCAGGGCATCACCGACAACCCCTTCGTGCTGGCGACGATCCAGAACGGCGCGGTCAAGGTGGTGCAATGAACCTGGCCGTGGCCACGGCGCCGGGCGTCGCGGCTCCCGCGCCCATACTAGCGGCGACAGGCCTCTCGGCCCGCTATGGCCATGTCCAGGCGCTGCATCCGCTCGACATCCGGATCGGCGAAGGCGAGCTCGTCGCCGTGCTCGGTCCCAACGGCGCCGGCAAGTCGACCCTGCTGCGGGCGCTGATGGGGCTGGTCTCGAATGCGGGCGAGGTCCGCTTCCGGGATGCGCCATTACCGCGCCAGGATGTCGTCGCCGTCGCCTCGCGCGGCATCGTCCTGGTGCCGGAAGGGCGCGGCATCTTCGGCCCGATGAGCGTGGCCGATAATCTCGAGCTCGGCGCCTATCGCCTGCGCGACAAGTCCGAATTCGCCCGGCGGCGCGAGCGCGTGCTGACGCTTTTCCCGCGCCTGAAGGAGCGGCTGGGGCAGATGGCGGGCTCGATGTCGGGCGGCGAGCAGCAGATGCTCGCCATCGGCCGAGCGCTGATGGCCGGCCCCAAGGTCCTGCTCCTGGACGAGCCTTCGCTTGGTCTTGCGCCCCGCGTCACCGACGAGATCCTGGAGACGCTCGGCCTCCTGAACCGCGAGGGCCTCGCAATCGTGCTGGTCGAGCAGAAGGCGCCGCTGGCGCTGAAGCTCGCAGCCCGAGTCTACCTGCTTTCCCTGGGGCGCATCGTCGCCGAACTCGATCCGCGTGACATCACATCCCATGACGATCTCGCCCAGCATTACCTCTCCTGACCGGCGCCGCCTGCGGCTCGTCGGCCTGCTGCCCTGGCTCTTCGCCGGCGCGGTCGTCGGCTATGCCATCCTTGTCGGCGGCTATGCGGCAACCGTCGTCTCCTTCGCGCTGATCTATGCCGTCTTCGTCACCGGCCTGAACCTGTTCATGGGCTTTGCCGCCCAGGTCTCCTTCGGCCAGAACGCCTTCGCCGCGATCGGCGGCTATGTCTCGGCCGTGCTCACCGCGAGCCATGGCTGGAGCCCCCTGCCCGCCATGGCGCTGGGCATGACTGCCGCCGTGCTGGCTGCCGCCATCATCGGCTTCCCGACCTTGCGGCTGAAGGGCCATTACCTCGCCATGGGCACGCTCGCCATCGGCCTGATCGCCTATGAGATCACGGTCGAATGGCAGTCGGTGACGCAAGGCTATATGGGCATTTCCGGCATCCCGCCGCTGAGCCTGGCCGGCTACGAAGTCTCCTCGGATCGCGGCCAGCTCGTCATGCTGGCACTCGTCGTCGCAGGCGGCGCTTTCGCCGCGGCGCGCATCCGCCGCTCGCGCTTCGGCCGCGCCTTGTCGGCCGTGGCAGGCAGCGAGGAAGCAGCCCAAGCGCTGGGCATCGATGTCGCGCGCTACAAGCTGATGGCCTTCCTGCTCTCGGCGGGCTTCGCTGCGCTCGCGGGCTCGCTCTTCGTCCATGTCGTCGGTTTCGTCAGCCCGGAGGTGTTCGGGCTGCACATGGTCATCGTTACCTTCACCATGCTCTATGTCGGCGGCATCGGCACCGTCGCGGGGCCGTTGATCGGCGCGCTGATCGTCAGCCTGCTGCCCGAGACCTTCCGCGCCTTCAAGGATTATCAGGACCTCGCCTATGGCGCGGCGCTGATCCTGCTCCTGATCTATGCGCCGCGCGGTCTCGCCAGCCTGTTCTCGACGCGAGGCCGCTCATGACCCGCCGCCTGCGGCTCGAGGGCGTGACGCGCCGCTTCGGCGGCCTCATAGCCGTCGACGATGTCAGCTTTTCCGTACCGGCCCAGGGTGTCACGGCCGTGATCGGCCCCAATGGCGCCGGCAAGACCACCCTGTTCAACCTGATCTCGGGCTTCCTGCCGCCAAGTTCAGGACAAATCATCTTCGAGGAGCAGGACATCACCGGCCTGCCGCCGGTCAGGATCGCGGCGCGCGGGCTGGTGCGCACCTTCCAGCTCGTCAGGCTGTTCGAGGATCTGAGCGTGCTCGACAACGTCAAGGTCGGTTGCCATCTGCATGGCAAGGCCGGACTGTTTTCGGCTCTGTTGCGCCCGGCCTCGGCCCGGCGCGAGGAGGCCGAGGTCGAAGACCGCGCCCGCGAGCTCCTGGCTTTCACAGGCCTTGCCGCTCTGGCCGAGGAACCCGCCTCCAGCCTGCCCTATGGCCGGCAGCGCCTGCTGGAACTGGCCCGCGCCATGGCGGCGGGTCCGCGCCTGATCCTGCTCGACGAGCCAGCGGCGGGACTGAACGCCGAGGAATCGGCCGCCCTATCGCGGATCATCAGGCGCATCGCCGAGACGGGCACGACGGTGTTGCTGGTCGAGCACGACATGACTTTGGTGATGAACACGGCCGACCGGATCGTCGCGGTCGATTTCGGCCGCAAGATCGCCGAGGGCACGCCGGCACAGATCCGCTCCGACCCGGCCGTGATCGCAGCCTATCTCGGCGCCCCCGCCAGCAAGGAAGCGGCCGATGGCTGACTGGTCCTATATCCCCCAGGTCCTCGTCAGCGGGCTCGGCATCGGCTGCGTTTATGGGCTGATCGGCATCGGTTTCTGCGTGATCTACAATGCCAGCGGCATCGTGAACTTCGCCCAAGGCGCCTTCGTGATGCTCGGCGGCATGATCACCCAGACATTGTTTAGCCGCCACGGCCTGCCCTTGCCAGTGGCGGCGCTGGCCGCGGTCGCGGCCGTCGCCGCGCTCGGCGTCGCGATCGAACGGATCGTCGTCAGGCCGCTCTGGAACCGCAAGGCGACGATGTTCGTGATGATCCTGGCGACGCTCGCAGCCCAGATCGTCATCGAGCGCTTGACGCTGATCGCGGTCGGCGATCAGCCCAAGACGCTGCCGGTCTTCACCGACCTGCCGCCCCTCATGATCGGCAGCGTCGCGATCGGCACGCAATTCCTCTGGATCGTAGGCGGCTCGCTCGCAATCGTCGCGCTGCTTGCCGCCTTCTTTGCCCTGACCCGCACCGGCAAGGCGATGCGGGCCTGCTCGATCAACCGCGAGGCGGCGGCGCTGCAAGGCATCCCGGTCTCGCGCATGCTGGCGCTGGCCTTCGCGCTCAGCGCCGCGCTCGGCGCCATCGCCGGCATCTTGATTACGCCGACCCAGTACACCGCCTTCAATGTCGGCGTGCCTTTCGCCATCAGCGGCTTCATCGCCGCGATCGTCGGCGGCTTCGGACGTCCCTTCGGGGCTTTTCTCGGTGGGCTTCTGCTCGGCCTGATGCAGGCGCTCGCCATCGTCGTCTTCGGCGCCGGCCTCAAGACCGTCGCGGCCTTGTCGGTGCTGCTGCTGTTCCTCTTCATCCGCCCATCGGGAATTCTCGGCGCAGCCAAGTGAGCGCGCCTGTCACGACAGGAGACAAGCCATGGACATCCACAAGATCGACTGGAGCCAGCTCCCCTGGACGCCGGTGCGCCCGGGCGTCGAACGCAAGGCCTTCTCGGGTAGCGCCGCGACGCTGGCGCTGCATCGATTGATGCCGGGCCATGAACCCAAGCCCCACAGCCATCCCCATGAACAGATCGCCTATATCGTCAGCGGCACGATCCGCTTCGTCGTCGGCGGCGAGGAACATCTCCTGGGACCGGGCTCGCTCCTGGTCGTGCCGGCCAATGTCGAGCATTGGGGCGAGGTCGTCGGCGATGAGCCCGTGATCAATCTCGACGTCTTCACGCCGCGCAGGCCTGAATATGCCTGATTAAGGAAGCCACCCATCACCTTGAATCGATTCGGGAACTCCCGCCTCGTCTCCTGACGGAACGATGACGCGCAAGCGCGGCTTCAGCCCGTGGCGAGGCCGTCAGTCATGATCTGAACGCTGCCGGCCGAGAGCAGCGCTCGACCCTGGCCCTGACGCCGTAGACACGTTGCAGCATCGCGGACGTGACGACCACGGCCGGCATGCCTTCCGCATCGAGTTTGCCGCTGTCCAGAACCACGACATGGTCGGGCCGTTCTCAACGCAGCGCCGCGAGCTCCTCCATCTGCAGCGATGGCTCGCTCTGGATCAGGCCCGGCCCGTCAGTGGAGAGTTTCGTCCAGAGCTCCTCGGCGCGCCGAGGCAGTTTCTGCGGCGGCCGATAGATGCGGATGTCGAGCGTCAGGTCGAGCGCGCTATCGCCGGCGCGCACGAGCCGGCGGCGCAGGATGTCGTTATGCGTCGTCGTCAGCGGCAGCCAGGCGACGCCGAGCCCCGACAGCGCCATCGAGCGAAGCCCGTCGGCGAGCGAGTTCTCATAGAGCGCATTGAGCTGTGGCAAGTCGCGGCGCGTGGCGATCAACTGCTCGACAGCCCAGCCCAGCGAGCATTCGCGGCTGTAACCGAGATAGGAGGTCGACAGCCTCGGGCCGATGTCGAGCCGATGCAGCGGGGCGCCGTTGCCATCCGGAGCCGATAGTGGGATCAGCGTTTCGCGGCCAATGGTCAAGGAGGCGCAGCCCTCGATGGAGAGCGGCCGCCCAGCCGCCCTGAAGATCGCATCCTGCGCGTCGGCGAGGCAGACGACGAAATCGACCGAGCCATCCTCGAAGGCGCTGGCGCATCCGGGCAGGTTGTCGGACATGACCGAAAGCCGCGTCGCGCCGAGGCTGCTCTGGATCGCGGGAATCCAGCGCGGAAAGAACGTCATCGAGAGGATGTGCGGAGCAGCGAAGCGGATGCTGCGCAGGCGTTCGTCCAGATCCTCGCGGATCGCCCGGCGCGCACCCTTGAGGCGACCCAGCGTGTCGTTGGCGACCTCCAGCAGCTTGTAGCCGGCCTCGGTCAGATCCAGCGGCGACTTGCGGCGATCGATGAGCGGTGCGCCGACCCAGTGCTCGAGCGACTGGATGCGGCGGCTCAGGCCGGACTGCGTGACGTTGCGGATTTCGGACGCCTTCGTGAGATTGCGCGTCTCCGCGACGACGATGAGGTCTTCCAGCCAGCGGATGTCCAGCATGGCTCTCTCCAAAGGGGCCTGCAGCGATCGGGGCGACGCCGAGCATGTCACGGCCGGCATGGCCGCGCCATGCGGATTGCTCATCACTCACCCAGCGATCCGCATTGGCCAGCCTGTTCCCGGCCCAGCATTGTCGGGATCGAAAGCTGGCATATCGCTGCGGGGCAGCAAGCCCCCCGCGGTCAAGACCGGCGGGAACAACCGTATTCCATTCCGAGAATCCGCGGCCCGTCCGAGCAGCAGCGCTCGGGCGCCATGCCGTCATGCCCGACGCAGAGGGGAGCATCATCATGTCGAAATTCGTGCAAGGGTTGGCCGCCACCAGCCTTCTCGGCGCCCTGGTCCTGGCCATCTCTCCCAGCCTGGCGCAGGGCGCGGGCAGCGGCACTGGGACCAGCCCCATCCTCCAGCGCATCGCCGAGCGCAATGCCTTGACGATCGGCCATCGCGAGGCGTCGGTGCCCTACTCCTACATCGACCGGGAGCAGAAGGTGGAAGGCTACTCGGTCGATCTCTGCCTGAAGGTCGTCGAGGCGGTGAAGGAACGTCTCGGCAAGCCCGGCCTGCAGATCAACTACGTGCCGATCAACACGACCAACCGCATTCCGCTGGTCGCCAACGGCACCATCGACCTGGAATGCGGCACCACCACCAACACGCTCGCCCGCCATGAGCAGGTGGCGTTCTCGCCAATCTTCTACATCACCGGCACACAATTGCTGGTGAAGACGGGCAGCGGCTTCAAGGAGGTCGAGGATCTGGCGGGAAAGCGCGTCGCCGTGCTCCAGGGCTCCAGCAACGAGCAATCGCTGCGCGCGCTCAACGACGGCAAGAAGCTCAACATCTCCCTGGTCTATGCCAAGGATCTCGGCGAGGGGGCGCTTCTGGTCGAGACCGATCGCGTCGACGCCTTCGCCGCCGATGGCGGCCAGATCAAGGTCTATGCCGCGACGCGCGCGCAGCGCAAAGGCTCGCTTTCCGTGGTCGGGCGTCTGCTGACCTATGATCCCTACAGCGTGATGATCCAGCGCGGCGACCCGGAATTCGCGCAGCTGGTCTCGCGCGTCTTTGCCGAGACCTTCCGCGCCGGCGAGGCGGAACAGCTCTATGCCAAATGGTTCGGGCCGCTCGGTATCGAGATCGATCCGATCCTCAAGGCCGCCTTCGAGATCCAGGCGCTGCCGCGCTGAGACCCGCGCGCCGATCTCGGAGGCTGCAATGACCTATCGCTGGAACTGGAGCGTGCTCGTCACAGAGCCTTATCTTGGCTGGCTGCTGTCGGGCTTGACCTGGACGCTTCTGGTCGCGGGGACCGCCTGGATCGTCGCGCTCCTGATCGGAACCGGGGTCGGCATCCTGCGCACGCTTCCATCACGAACCGCGCGCGCCCTCGGCACGGTCTATGTCGAGATCTTCCGCAACATCCCGCTGCTGTTGCAGCTCTTCCTCTGGTATTTCGTGATACCCGAATTGCTTCCCGCGGAGATCGGCCGCTGGATCAAACGCGACCTGCCGATGCCGGAATTCTGGACGGCGGCACTTGGGCTCGGCCTTTTCACCGCAGCCCGCATCGCCGAACAGGTGCGCGCCGGCATCGAGGCCGTCGGACGCGGCCAGGCCATGGCGGCAGCCGCCAGCGGCCTTTCCACCGCCCAGGCCTATCGCCATGTGCTGTTGCCGATCGCAGCCCGCAACGTACTGCCGCCGCTGACCTCTGAGTTCCTCAACATCGTCAAGAACTCGTCGCTGGCGCTCACCATCGGTGTCCTCGAACTCACCGGCCAGAGCCGCCAGATCGAAAGCAACACCTTTCAGGGCATCGAGGCCTTCACCGCGGCGACGCTGATCTATGTGCTGCTGACGATGCTGGTGATCGCCGCGATGCGGACGGTGGAGCGGGCCACCGCCATCCCCGGCATCTTGGCGAGGGCCTGATCGATGCACGCCTTCGACATCGATGCGGTCCGGCTCGCCCTGCCCTTCCTGTGGAGCGGCATGATCACGAGCCTGACCCTGCTCGCCATCGCCATGACGGGCGGCATCCTGCTCGGCACCGTGATCGCCATGCTGCGCCTCTCGGCGCCCAGGGCGGTCGCCGCCATCGCGGCAGGCTATGTCAACGGGCTGCGCTCCGTGCCGCTGATCATGGTGATCTTCTGGTTCTATCTGCTCGTGCCGCTGATCATCGGCCGGCCGGTCGGCGCCTTCGTCTCGGCGGTCATAGCCTTCACGCTGTTCGAGGCCGCCTATTATTCCGAGATCATCCGGGCCGGAATCCAGGGCGTGTCGCGAGGCCAGATGGCGGCAGCGCAGGCCGCCGGCCTGTCCCGGCTCCAGGCCTACCGGCTCGTCGTCCTGCCACAGGCGTTCCGCCGCATGACGCCGATCCTGCTGACCCAGAGCATCGCGCTCTTCCAGGATACCTCGCTGGTCTATGTCATCGGCCTTCACGACTTCATGACGGCCGCATCGATCACCGCCAACCGGGAGGGGCGCCTGATCGAGCTCTATCTGTTCGCAGCCGCCATCTACCTGGGCCTGTGCCTGGCTGCCTCGCAGTTGGTCCAGGCGCTGAAACGCCGGATGGCAACGTCATGACAGCTCCGTTTCCCCAGTCCCGCCTCAAAGGCACGGCCATGCCTCGAACCGGCCCTGAGACCGCATCGCCGATCATCGCCATTGACGATCTCTCGAAGGCCTACGGCTCCCTGCAGGTGCTGAAGAACTGCACGACATCCGTCGCTCGCGGCGAGGTCGTGGTCGTCTGCGGCCCGTCCGGCTCCGGAAAATCCACGCTGATCAAATGCGTCAACGGTCTCGAGCCCTTCCAATCCGGTTCGATCAGCGTCGAGGGTCTGTCGGTCGGGGATCGCAAGACCGATCTGACACGCCTGAGATCGCGGATCGGAATGGTGTTTCAGCATTTCGAGCTCTATCCCCACCTCACGGTTCGCGACAACATCACGCTGGCGCCACGCCATGTCCTGCGGCGCTCCCGCGACGAGGCGATCGACAAGGCCGAGGCACTGCTGGCCCGCGTGGGGTTGGCCGACAAGGCCGATCGCTTCCCGGGGCAGCTCTCGGGAGGGCAGCAGCAACGCGTCGCCATCGCGCGCGCGCTCGCCATGGACCCGGTCGCCATGCTCTTCGATGAGCCGACCTCGGCGCTCGATCCGGAGATGATCAACGAGGTTCTCGACGTCATGACGGAGCTGGCGGCGGACGGCATGACGATGATGGTCGTGACGCATGAGATGGGGTTCGCGCGCCGGGTCGCTCACCGGGTCCTGTTTATGGATGGCGGCCAGATCCTGGAGGAAGCGCCAACCGCGGCCTTCTTCGAAGCGCCACGAACCGATCGCGCCAGGAGCTTCCTGTCGAAGATCCTGCAGCATTGAGACTGCCGTCATGCTTCATCTGAACGCAGCCGGGGCCGGCCTGCCGCCGGCGATCGTCACCGAGACGATCGTGAACCATCTCCGCCGCGAGGCGGAGATCGGGCCGCATTGGGCCGCCTCGGAAGCACGCGAGCGGCTCGACGCCGTCCGCGTCAGCGCGTCGGCATTGCTGGGATGCCGGACGCGGAACATCGCCTTCGGCCCCAGCGCCGGACGCCTTTGGGCGATGGCCTTGCTGAGCCGGCCCGTGACGGCCGGAGCTCGGATACTGGTCGCCCGCTCGGAATGGGCGAGCAACGTCCTCAACCTGCTCAAGCTCCAGCGCGACTGCGGCGTGGCCATCGAGATCATGCCGATGGACGAGGCCGACCTGATCGATGTCGCGCGAACCGCGGCGCTGATCGATGACCGGACGATCGCGATCTGTCTGCCCGTGGTCAGCAGCGGCTACGGCCTGCGCCAGCCGGTTGCGGCCATCGCCGCCTTGCCCCGTCCTGCCGATTGCCTGCTTTTCGTCGACGCGGCGCAGGCGGTCGGGCAGTTCTCGATCGGCCTCGATGGGGCGGAGATCGATGTGCTGGTGACACCGGGCCGAAAATGGCTGCGCGGCCCCCGCGGCGAGGCGATGATGGCGCTGTCCGAGCGCGCCCTGAGGCAGCTCGGCGATCCGCCGCTCCTCGACCAGACCGGGTCGCCCTGGACCGATGCATGGACCTATAGAAGCCTCGACGATGCCCGTCGCTTTGAAACCTATGAGTTCTCCGCCGCGAGCCGCCTCGGCTTGGGCGCCGCCATCGATCACGCGCTGGCGCAAGGCATTGCGGAGATCCGCGAGGGCATCGGGGCGCGCCTGGCGCATCTGCATGAAGGCCTGTCGAGGCTGCCAGGCATCCAGCTGTTCGAGCCGTTGGACGCAGAGCCCTTGTTTCTCACCTTCGTCGCCGACGGCCTGCCGCCAGGCGAACTGAACCAAAGGCTCGCCCAGGCCGGGATAGCAGCCGCGATCGTCGACCGCGCTTATGCGAGGCTCGATTTCGAGGCGCGCGGGCTGGCGGCCGTCAACAGGGTTGCGCCCCACATCTACTCGCGCGAAGCGGATCTCGATAAATTCCTGAAAGCGATGGAGACTATCTGCTCTCGGCCCGCCAGATAGCGCGCTGTCCGGCAGTGCGTCAGCAGCGCATCCGCACGCTTGTTGATCCGCTAGAACAAAGCGGCAGCCCTCACGGCTCCGCCGTCACCCAGAGCCCGCCCGCAGCGTGGGAGCGCAGCGCGGCCTCGACCATGGCGACGCCGGCGAAGCCATCCTCAATCGTCGGGAAGCTGACCATCGGATCGAGTGGCGCGCCCTTGCGCCGGGCCAGGATCGCCTCGGCGACCTCCGCATAGATCGTCGCGAAGGCCTCCAGATAGCCTTCCGGATGGCCCGAGGGAATGCGGCTGACCCGCTGTCCGGCGGCATTCACCGCCGCCGTGCCCCGGCGGATGAGGCGTGGCGCCTCGCCGAGCGGTGACCAGAGGAGCTGGTTGGGCTCCTCCTGAGACCAGTCGAGGCCACCTTTCTCGCCAAAAACCCGCAGCCGCAGGCCGTTGTCGCAGCCCGGCGCGACCTGGCTCGCCCAGAGCGCGCCGCGCGCACCATTGCCGTAGCGCAGCAGGATCTGGGCGTTGTCATCGAGCCGGCGTCCCGGCACGAAGCTGGTCAATTCGGCCAGGATCTGCTCGGGAGCCATGCCGGTGACGAAATGCGCAAGCTGATAGGCATGGGTGCCGATATCGCCGACGCAGCCGCCTGCGCCCGAACGGGCCGGGTCGGTGCGCCATTCCGCCTGCTTCTGGCCGCTGGCCTCGAGCGGCCCGGCGAGCCAGTCTTGCGGATATTCCACCTGCACGACCCGGATCGCCCCGAGCTCGCCTGCCTGCACCATGGCGCGGGCATGCCGGACCAACGGATAGCCCGAATAATTATAGGTCACCGCGAAGATCAAACCGCTCGCCCGCGCCTTGTCGCGCAGCCGGCGCGCCTCCGCCAAAGTCGCCGTCAGCGGCTTGTCGCAGATCACATGCAGGCCGGCTTCGAGAAAGGCCTCGGCGACCGGCGCATGCATATGGTTGGGCGTGACGATCGCGACCGCCTCGATACCGTCGGGGCGCGCGGCCTCGGCGCGGGCCATGCTGCGATAATCGGGATAGGAGCGCCCGGGCGGAAGCCCGATCGCCTCAGCCGAACGCGCTGCCTTGTCGGGCGAGGCGGAGAGCGCCCCTGCGACCAATTCGTAGCGGTCGTCGAGGCGGGCGGCGATGCGGTGAACGGCGCCGATGAACGCGCCTTCGCCGCCGCCGACCATCCCCAATCGAATGCGTGGTTCGGCCATCGCGGCATCTCCTCGTTCAGGTCAGGCCCAGCATGCGGCGCAATTGTGCATCGTCGCTGCCGGCGCCGGCGAAATCATCGAACGCCTTGTCGGTGACGCGGATGATCTGGTCGGCAATGAAGGCCGCGCCCTCGCGTGCGCCGTCCTCGGGATGTTTCAGGCAGCATTCCCATTCCAGCACCGCCCAGCGATCATAACCGATGGCAGCGAGCCTGGAGAAGATCGCCTTGAAATCGACCTGCCCGTCGCCCAGCGAGCGGAAACGGCCGGCGCGGTTGAGCCAGGGCTGGAAGCCGGAATAGACGCCTTGCCGGCCGCTCGGATTGAACTCCGCATCCTTGACGTGGAAGGCCCGGATGCGCTCGGCATAAATGTCGATGAAGGCGAGATAATCGAGCTGCTGCAGCAGGAAATGCGACGGATCGTAATTGATCGCGCAGCGCGGATGGTTGCCGACGCGCTCCAGGAACATCTCGAAGGTCGCGCCGTCGAAGACGTCCTCGCCGGGATGGATCTCGTAGCAGAGATCGACGCCAGCCTCCTCATAGGCATCGAGAATCGGCCGCCAGCGCCGGCCAAGTTCATCGAAGGCGGTCTCGATCAGCCCCGGCGCGCGCTGCGGCCAGGGATAGAGGAAGGGCCAGGCAAGCGCCCCGGTGAAGCTGACACTGCCGCTGAGCCCAAGCCGACGCGAGGCTTGCGCGGCCTTCATGAGCTGGTCGACGGCCCAGGCCTGGCGCGCCTGCGGCTTGCCCCTGAGGGCCGCTGGGGCGAAGGCGTCGAAGGCCTCGTCATAGGCGGGATGGACGGCGACGAGCTGGCCCTGGAGATGGGTCGAGAGCTCGGTGATTGCGAGGCCATGGCTCGCCGCCACCCCGGCAACCTCGTCGCAATAGCTCTGCGAGCCCGCCGCCTTGTCGAGATCGAACAAGCGGGCATCGAAGGTCGGAATCTGGACGCCCTTATAGCCGAGCCCGGAAGCCCAGCCGCAGATCCCGTCGAAACTGTTGAACGGCGCGGCATCACCGGCGAACTGCGCGAGGAAGAGCGCCGGTCCTTTCATCGTAGCGGGCATCGATATCTCCTGCGTCCAGCGTCTCTGGTTGATGCTGAGGGCCAGCTCTCCAGCCGGTCCCGAATTGGCCTCCGGAGCGACCGCCCCGGAGGAACAGGCGGCGAATTACGGGCCCTGTTCAGCCCGCCGCAGCGCGCCAATAGGACGCCGCCTCCGCATCGGAGAGCGGCGCAGGCCGTTCCATACGCGTCTCCACCGCGATCGTGCCGCCATGCTCGCCGGCCCGCAGGATCGCATGCATGGCTTCCAGCACATGCGCCGCGAAAGCGCCCGACGCGCGATGCGGCGTTCCGTGCAGGACAGCGCTCGCCAGCTCGGCGATGCCGAGGCAGCGGTAATTCGCCCGGTCGGGTGCACTGGCGGGCCAGTTCGGCGAGCGCCAATTCGGCTTCCCATAGAGCCGGTCTGCGGAATCGAGCACCTGCCAGTCCTCGCCGCGGGCAGTGATCTCGACCGTGCCGCCGAAGAAATTCGGATCGGGCGCGCGCAGCGAGCCCTCGGTGCCGTAAAGCTCGATCGGCGGATGACCGTGCTTCCACACGTCCCAGCTCATCGACAGCACGATGTCGGCGCCTTCCGCGAAATGCAGCAGCGCCATCACGGTCGTCGGCGTCTCGACTGTGATGCGGTCGCCTTTGCGCGGCCCCTCGGCGGAGACCACCCGCTCCGCGAAGCCAACGGAAGCGCGGGCCTGCACGCTCTCGATCGGCCCGAGCAGGTTGCACAGCGCGCCGAGATAATAGGGCCCGATGTCGAGGATCGGGCCGCCGCCAGGCTTGAAGAAGAACTCCGGATTCGGATGCCAATGCTCCATGCCGTGGGACATCAGGAAGCAGGAACCGGCCAGGACGCGCCCGACCTTGCCGCTGTCGATCGTCTCCCGGGCGAGCCTTCCGCCCGCGCCGAGAAAGGTGTCGGGCGCGCAGCCGAGCTTCAGTCCGCGGCGATCGGCCTCCCGCACCAGCCGCAAGCCATCCTCTGCCGAGACGCAGAGCGGCTTTTCCGAGAAAACATGCTTGCCCGCCGTGAGCGCGGCATGGCTGACGGCGAAATGGGCGTTCGGCGTCGTCAGATTGACGACGAGATCGACCTCCGGATCGCGCAGCAATTCGTCGATCGTAAGCGCCCGGATGCCGAATTTCTCAGCCTGGGCGCGCGCACTTTCCGCCAGAAGATCGGCGCAGGCGACGAGGCGCACGCCTCGAAACAGCGCGAGGTTCTGCATGTAGATGGTTGAAATGACTCCGCAACCAACGATTCCGACACCAAGCTCGGCCATGCCCTTCTCCTCAGCGCCAGGATGAGACGGTGGCGAAGGCGCGCCGGGCAAAGCGTGCGACATCGTTGGGCTTGTCGTGCTCGGCGACGAACAGCGTCACGCCGATCTCCTGCAGCACCGGCAGGAGCTTTCCCCAATCGAGCACGCCATGGCCGGGATCGGCCCAGCCATCCTCGTCCAGGCATTGGCCGGCCGGGGCGATGTCCTTGACATGGACGGCTTTGACACGGCCGGCATAGCGCCTGACCTCGGCTGCGGGATCTGCCCCGCCGCGCACGATCCAGGCGAGATCCGCCTCCCAGAGGATATCGGGCGCCTCCTGCAGCATGATGTCGAGGAAGCGCCGGCCATCTGCCGCCTTGCCATATTCCCAATGATGGTTGTGCCAGCCGAAGGTCAGCCCCTCGCCGGTGACCACTTTGCCGATCCGGTTGAGCTCCTGGCCGATGGCCTTCCACTCGGCCTCGCCGCCTTCGCGCTCGCCGAGAGGCGGTGCGGGTGCGTAGATCGTGCCGACGCCGAGATCGCGGCAGAGCTTGACCGTCGCCACCGGGTCCACCCGCAGGCGATCCAGGCCGACATGCGATGTCGGCGCCGCGATGCCGTGGCGCTCCAGCAGCCCTCTCAGCCTGTCCGGCTCGTTCAGGAGCCCGCCAAAGGGCTCGACCTTGCGATAGCCGAGGCCGGCCAGCAGCTCGAACTGCTTCTCCAGCGGTTCGAGCATCCTGGCCGAGTAGAGTTGGAACGAAAGACCATCGAGCGGCGTCATGAGGTGTCCTTTCGGTTATGCGGAGGGTCAGAGACGCCGGCCGGTGGCGGCATCGAACAGGTTGAGCTTGTCGGCCGGCAGCCTGAGCTGCATCGCCTCGCCCGCGACGGTGCAGGCCTCCGCCGGCAGGCGCATCGAGAGCGGATGGCCGCCGACCCGCAGCCAGGCGAGCTGGTCGCTGCCCATCGGTTCGACCATCTCGATTTTGGCTGGGACCTCGCCGCCGGCCTCGACATGCTCGGGGCGGATGCCGAGTTCGACAGGCGCGCCGTCTTGCGGCGGGGCCTCGAAAGCATAGCCGCTCAGGGGGATGGCGATGCCCTCGGTCAGGAAACAGGGCGCGCCCTCTTTCACCGCGAAGGCGCCGGGCAGGAAGTTCATCGCCGGCGAGCCGACGAAGGAGGCCACAAACCGGTTCGCCGGCCGGCGGTAAACCTCGTTGGGCGTGCCAAGCTGCTGGATCACCCGGTCCTTCATCACCGCGATGCGGTCGGCCAGCGTCAGCGCCTCGATCTGGTCGTGGGTGACGTAGATCATCGTCGCCGCCAGACGCTGGTGCAGGCGCTTGATCTCGACCCGCAGTTCGGCGCGAAGCTGGGCGTCGAGATTGGAGAGCGGCTCGTCGAACAGATAGACGCCGGCATCGCGCACCAGGGCGCGGCCAATGGCGACGCGCTGGCGCTGGCCGCCGGAAAGCTCGGCCGGACGGCGATCGAGCAATTCAGTGATCTGCAGCGTCGCGGCGGCAGCGTTGACCCGCCGCTCGATCTCGGGCTTCGGCATGCCGGCGACCTTGAGGCCGAAGGACATGTTGCCGCGCACGGTCATGCGCGGATAGAGCGCGTAGGACTGGAACACCATGGCGATGCCACGGTCCTTCGGCTCCTCCCAGGTGACGTTCTTGCCGCCGATCCAGATCTGCCCGGCCTGCACGTCGATGAGGCCTGCGACCGCGTTCAGCAGCGTCGACTTCCCGCAGCCGGAGGGACCGAGCAGGACGATGAACTCCGATTGCGCCACATCGAGATCGAGCTTCTCCAGCACGCGCACCGCGCCGAAGGAAATCTCGACCCCGCGGATGGAGACGTCGCAAAGCTTGCCCATGGTCAGCCTTTCACCGCGCCGGCGGCGATGCCGCGCACGAACCAGCGCCCGGAGGCGAAATAGACGGCGAGCGGGACGAGCGCCGTGAGGAGGGTGGCGGCCATGTCGACGTTGTAGGCGCGCTCACCCTGAGTGGAGTTGACGATGTTGTTGAGCTGCACCGTCATCGGCAGGTTCTCGCGGCCAGCGAAGATCAGCCCGAGAATGAAGTCGTTCCAGATGCCCGTGACCTGCAGGATGACGGCGACGATCAGCATCGGTGTCGCCATCGGCAACATCACCGACCAGAAGATGCGGAAGAAGCCCGCCCCATCGACACGCGCCGCCTTGAACAATTCCTGCGGCAGCGAGGCGAAGTAATTGCGGAACAGCAGCGTCATCGTCGGCAGGCCGAAGATGGTGTGGATCAGCACAATGCCGAGGATCGAGTTGTTGATCCCGGCAAAGGCGAAGACGCGCACCAGCGGGTAGATGAAGATCTGGTAGGGCACGAAGGCCACGATCATCAGGGCGCCGAAGAGCAGGCCTGCCCCACGCACCCGCCAGAAAGACAGAGCGTAGCCGGTGAGCGAGCCCACCGCGATCGAAGCGACGACGGACGGCACCAGGATCTTCACCGAATTGGCGAAGCCGACGCTGATGCCGTCGCATCTCAGCCCGGTGCAGGCCGCCGACCAGGCCTTGACCCAGGGCTCCAGGCTCGGCGCGCGCGGCAGGGCCAGGATCGCCCCGAGGCGGATCTCCTCCATCGGCTTGAGCGAGGTCACGAGCATCACATAGAGCGGCGTCAGGAAGAACAGCGCCGTCACGATCAGGAAGGCATAGACGCCGATGCGGGCGGGCGTCAGCCGGCGCGGCCGCATGCCGGCGGGTTGGGTCACGGCGATCGCGCTCATACCTGCGCCCTCCGGGCCCGGCGGTTCTGCCAGACCAGCCAGGGCGCGACCACGGCCGCGACCGTGATCAGCATCGAGGTCGCGGCCGCTGTGGCGAGGCCGAGATTGCCGCGCTCGAACAGGTGGTCCATGACGAATTTGGCCGGCACCTCCGAGGCGACGCCGGGGCCGCCATTGGTCATTGCAACGGAGAGGTCGTAGAGGCGCACCACACTGGTCGCGAGCAGGACGGCGGCGGTGGCGAAGCTCGCGCCGAGCATCGGGATCACGATCGAAAGATAGACCCGCCAGGGCGGCAGGCCGTCGATCCTGGCCGCCTTCCAGATATCCTCGTCAATGCCACGCAGGCCCGCCAGCATGATCGCCATGACGAGGCCCGCCGCATGCCAGACGGCGGCAAAGACCAGCGTGTAGATCACCATGTCCTGGCGCACGATCCAGTCGAAGTGGAAGGACGGGAAGCCTAAATCCCGGACCATCTTCTCGATGCCGAAGCTCGGGTTCAGCAGCCACTGCCAGACCAGGCCAGTGACGATGAACGACATCGAATAGGGGTAGAGGAAGATCGAGCGCAGCGTGTTCTCGGCCCGCACGCGCTGGTCGATCGCCACCGCCAGCAGGAAGCCCAGTGCCAGGCTCGCGATCAGGAACAGCGAGCCGAAAACGGCAAGATTGGCGACCGAGACCTGCCAGCGCTCATTGCCCATCAGGGAGGCGTATTGGCGCAGGCCCACAAAGGTGGAATTCGGCAGCATCCGCGACGATGTCAGCGAGATCCACACGGTCCAGGCCGTACAACCGAGATAGACCACGACGAGGACCAGCAACGCCGGCGACAAGGCGAGGCCCGCTGCGAGCCGGGATGCGGTTCGGTGTCTCACGAGGGGCATGGCAAAGCTCCGCCGCCGAGCGACCTAAGGGGGTGAGTGATGCTCCGGGGAGCCCCTGGAGCCGCCCTCGCCTGTCAAGGCGAGGGCGATGAGGCACGAAGATCCCGACTGACCGTCAGAAAGGCTGCTTCAGCACGTCGGCGACCTTCGCCATGAAGGCGTCGGCGGTCATCGCTGGCGTGTTCCAATATTGCGAGATCACATCCTCCATCGCGCCGGTCAGGGCGGGAGGCGAGAGCATCTCCTGGGCAGCGACCTGATGCTTCTTGTCCGCCAGGAGTTTCACCGCCTTCTGGGCGCAGGCGTCGAGGGAGCTGACATCGAGATCGAGCCGAACCGGGATCGAGCCCTTCTTCTGGGCGAAGCGGATCTGCGTTTCAGGCTCGAGCATCACCTTGGCGAGCACCAATTGCGCCTTCTGCTGGGCAGGATCCTTGAGCTTGGGAAAGGCGAAGACATCGCCTCCCATCACATAGCCGCCCTCGTTCGAGAGAATGGCGCAGCCGAACTCCTTGCCCGCCGTCTGGCCGGCCGCGGCAAACTCACCCTTGGCCCAGTCGCCCATGATCTGCATCCCGGCCTTACCCTGGATCACCAGATTGGTGGCGTCGTTCCAGTTCCGTCCGGGTGCGCCCGGATCGATATAGCCGCGCAGCTTGCCATAGGTCTCGGCGACCGCCCTGAATTCGGGGCTCCTGGCCGCAGCCGGGTCGCGTTTGCCATGGATCGATGCCCAGAGCGCGGTGCCGCCCTTGCCGACCAGCACAGCGTTGAAGAGACCGCGCTCCCAGACCTTCTGACCGCTGAAGGCCAGCGGAATCAAGCCCGCGGCCTTGAGTTTCTCGAGTGCGACGAGCGCCTCGTCCCAGTTCGCCGGCTCGGAGGCGCCGGCCTTCTCGAGCGCGGCCTTGGACAGCCACAACCAGTTCTGCCCGTGGATATTGACCGGCACCGCATACATCTTGCCGTTGCGGCTGGTGGCGTCGATGATCGCCTGAGGCATGAAGCTCTTCCACTTCTGCTCGGTCGCGATCTGGTCGACATCGCGCAGCAGATCGTTCTCGACCAGCTCATCGAACTGCTTGCCGGTGTTGAACTGCATGGCGGTGGGCGGCGTACCGCCGACGACGCGGTTGATGGCGGCGGTACGGGCATTGACGCCCCCGGCGATCGCCGTGTCGACCCAGGTTCCGCCCGCTTTCGCGAACTGTTCGGCGAAGACCTTCACCGCCGCCGACTCGCCGCCCGAGGTCCACCAATGGATGACCTCGGCCTTCATCTCCTGCGCATTTGCCGCCTGGAACGAGGCGCCGGCCGCGCACGCCAAGGCGAGAGCCGTCAAGCAAGGCTTGAGCTTCATGGTCCTGTCCTCCCTGTATTCGCATCGTCGTTGAACCCGTGTCCGGGCGCGCTGCGATTTCGATTTGTAATCGATTACATTTTTTTCCATACTGCCACAGGAATGACGCCTGTCAAGCCGTTCCGAGACAGCGTCTTGGCAGGCCGCCGGGATAACGATAGGGCAGATCGAGGCTAGAGCATTGCGCGAAAAACTGGGCACCGGTTTTTCGCGCAATGCTCTAAACTTATAGAATCGATTACGTTTTTTGCATTCGGACGGCTCCGTCCGAAGGCGACGTGATCTAGGGACGATCATGGACGAACGGCTGCGCAAACCGAGGATCGACGACGTCGCCAGGCGGGCGGGCGTCTCGACAGCCACTGTGAGCCGCGCTCTCGCCACCCCCGACCAGGTGAAGCCGAAAACGCGCGCGGCCGTGGAAAAAGCGGTGCTGGAGACGGGTTATGTGCTGAATGTCGCGGCCCGCAATCTGCGCACCAACCGCACCCATGCCGTGCTCGCCGTGGTGCCCGACGTCGCCAACATCTTCTTCTCGCAGGTGCTGCGCGGCATCTCCGACACCTTGCACCAGCACGGCTACCGGCTGGTGATCGCCGATACCGGCAACGATCCCGAGCGCGAGCGCGACCATGCCGAATTCGCCCAGGCCGGCTGGGTCGACGGCCTGCTGCTGCTGAACGGGCGTCTTCTGCCCACCCCGGCAGGAGGGCGGCGCCGCCTGGCCGTGCCGACGGTCAGCCTGTGCGAACGCATCCCGGGCTCCGACATCCCCTATGTCGAAACCGCGAACCGCGAGGCGGCGCGAGCGATGACGGAGCGCCTGCTGCAATTGGGACATCGCCGCATCGGCTATGTCTCCGGCCCGCCCAACAACATCCTGGAGCATGACCGTTTCGCCGGTTATCGGGATGCGCTGGCGGCGCGGGGCCTCGCACCTGACCCTGCGCTGGTGCGCCCGGGCGACTATACGCTGGCCACGGGCGAGGCGGCAGCGAGCGCCTATCTGGCTCTTGCCGAGCTTCCGGACGCGGTCTTCGCCAGCAACGACGCCATGGCGATGGGCCTGATCCGGGGCTTTACCGCCGCCGGCCTCTCGGTGCCGGAGGCGATCTCGATCGCCGGCTTCGACGACATCGAGTTCGCCGGCGCCTACAACCCCGCCCTCACCACCATGCATCAGGCCCGCAGCGAGATCGGCGCCCGCGCGACCACGATGCTGATCGATCTGATCGAAGGCCGCCAACCGGCCAGCCGCGAGGTCCATCTGCCGGCCGAGATCGTCATGAGGGACAGCACGCGCGAGCGCTGAGCCAGAGCAGGATGCGAAAAAGTGGGCACCGGTTTTTCGCATTGATCCTGCTCTCAACTCTTAGATGAGAGACGGATTCAGATTTCAGATGGGATCACTTGGTGAGCCCATCTGAAATCATCCGGCTCTCGGCGTTTTCGAGCGAAGTGGCCACCGGTTCGCGTGAAGAAAACGCTATAAAACAAAGATTTAGAGCAATTTCCGATCCAATTGGATTGGAAATTGCTCTAAAGGGCAAGATCCAGGACCCGCCCCTCGAACAGGCGGTCATAGGAGCCCTTGATGTGCATGCGCATCGCATCCCGCGCCACTTCGGCGTCACGGGCGCGGATCGCCGCGAAGATGTGCGCATGCTCGTCCAGCACGCCGGCGAGGCCGCCCGCGGGTCCGAGCAGCGAAAGCCCGTGCAGCTTCATGCCGACATTGATGTGGTCCTTCAGCGCCTGCATCGACGACAGGAAGAAGTAGTTGTTCGCCGCCTCCGCGATGGCGATGTGGAAGGCATAATCGGCGTCCTCGCGATGGCGATGCGCGTGGGTGGTGTCGCGCAGCAGCTCGAAGGCGCTGCCGATGGCCTCCAGCGCCGCCGCATTATGGCGCTTGGCGGCATAGAAGGCATTGGCCGGCTCCACCTCGAGCCGGAACTCGTAGCAGCGCTGCACATCCGCGATCGTGCCGACCGGCGCGAAGGCCAGCGCCCTGCCTTGGTCCGCCTCGGTCCCGCGCACGAAGGTGCCCGCGCCCTGGCGGGAAAAGATCAGCCCGTCCTCGCGCAGACGGCGCAGCGCCTCGCGCACCACCGGCCGCGATACGCCGTAGATCGCCGACAGGTCGTGCTCGCCGGGCAGCCGCGAATGGCTGGCGTACTCGCCCGAGGCGATCCGGGCGCGCAATTGATGATGCACGCGCTGCACCAATGGCGAGGGCGGGGTGACGTCCGCGGAACGCGCCGGCTTGCCTGAGGTCTGATCCATGGTCGCATGCTTACAACTATTTACAAATCAGTCAATCGCCCGGTCAAAACGCCGCTGGAGGCCTATATCGGCAGACAAATTACAACATGTTGACATATCCAGCCGGATGATGTTCAACCCCCTCAAGGCCCGAAGAGGCCGGCTCATGGAGGCATCCCAAGGACCGTGCGCTACAGCGCAACCGCCCGCTTCCGTGATCCGCTGCCCCGATGGGTGTCTTTCAGCAGGTGGATGATGGCTGACGTCAGGACGAACGGTTTCAAGCGCGATCTCGGCAAGCGGCAGATGCTCGGCATCTTCTCGACGCTGGCCAGCCCCACCCTCACCGAGCTCTTCGCACAGGTCGGCTTCGACTGGATCCTGATCGACACCGAGCACAGCCCCAATGAGCCCGGCGATGTCGTCGCCCAGTTGCAGGCGATGTCGGCATTGCCCGCTGAAGCGATCATCCGGCCGGCCTGGAACGACATGGTACTGGTCAAGCGCGTGCTCGATCTCGGCGCCCAGACCCTGCTCTTCCCTTATGTCCAGAATGCCGAGGAAGCGGCTCGCGCCGTCAGCTACACCCGTTATCCGCCCCATGGCGTGCGCGGCGTCTCCGGCAGCTCGCGCGCGGCGGCCTATGGCCTGATCCCGGATTATTTCGCCAAGGTGCAGCAGGAGATCTGCGTCATCGTGCAGATCGAGACGATCGAGGCGCTGGCCGATATCGAGAAGATCGCGGCGGTCGACGGCGTCGATGCCGTCTTCATCGGCCCCGCCGACCTCGCCGCCTCGATGGGCCATCTCGGCAACACGCAACATCCCGAGGTCCAGGCCGCGATCGATGACGGCTTCCGCCGCCTGAAGGCCATCGGCAAGCCGGCCGGCTACCTCACCAACAACGAGGCCGAGGCGGTGCGGCGCGTCGCGCAAGGCATCGATTTCGTCGGCGTCGCCAACGACACGACGATCGTGGTGCGCGGCTCCAAGGCGCTGCTCTCGGCGGTAAAGGCGAGCTGAGATGGCGCCGCTCCGGCTCCTGGCTGATGACCTGACCGGCGCGCTCGACAGCGCGGCCGCGTTCGGTTCGCCCGCCGAGCCGGTCGCGGTGTGCTGGCGCGGCGGAGCCCCCGCGGAGGGCGCCATCGCCATGGACAGCCGCAGCCGCGAGGTTTCGACCGCCGAGGCGCGCAGTGCAGTCGCCGCAATCGCTCCCACCTTGTGGGCGCGCGGCTCGGGCCTCGCCTATAAGAAGATCGACAGCCTGTTGCGCGGACAGGAGGTGGCCGAGATCGCCACGATCCTCGACCTGCTGCGCCCGGCCCATTGCATCATCGCCCCGGCCTTCCCGGCGCAGCGCCGGATCACCCGCGACGGCAGGCAATATGCCTGGGCGGATGGCGACTGGCGCGCAGCGCCCGCCGATCTCGCTACCGGGCTTGCAGTGGCGGGCCATCGCGTCACGCAGGCCGTTCCGGGAGATGCCCTGCCCCCGGGCATCAGCCTCTGGGATGTCGAGACCGACGCCGATCTCGACGCCGTCATCGCAGCCGCCTCCGGGCGCGATGATGTGCTCTGGGTCGGAAGCGCGGGGCTGGCGGCGGCGCTCGCACGGGCAGCCGGCATCATCCGCTGGATCGATGACCGCCCGCTCGCAGGCAAGGTTCTCGGGCTCGTCGGCTCGGACCATGCGGCGATCGGCCAGCAGCTCGACCGGCTCGGCTCGCTTCACATCGTTCTAGGTCCTGCCTGCAATGCCGAAATCGCCCGGCGCCTCACCCATGATGGCATCGTCTTCGCGAGCGTCGCGTTGCCGGACGGCACCTCGCGCCGCGACGCCGCCGCGCTGATCGACGCGCGACTGGCCAGCCTCCTGCAGGAGCTCGACCGCCCGGACACGCTCTTCGCCGCCGGCGGCGAAACCTTGCGCGGCATCTGCGAGAGCCTCGGCACTGACCGCCTCGACGTCACCGGCGAGATCATGCCGGGCGTGCCGCGCTCGATCATGCGTGGCGGTCGCTGGGACGGCGTCGCCGTGATCTCGAAATCGGGCGCCTTCGGCGCGCCGGACCTTCTTCAACAGCTCGCCGCGACCCGGATCGCGGCCTTTGCCGGAGCGGCAGCATGAAACCTCACCTTGCCATCACCATGGGCGATCCCGCCGGTGTCGGCCCCGAGATCATCGTCAAGGCCTGCCTCGCCCTGAAGGACAGGCTGGCGAGCGGCGATCTGCGCCTGCTCGTCATCGGCAGCAACCCCGCGCTGGCCGAGGCGCGCCGCCTGCTCGGCGCCGACATCGCCATTCCCGAGGTCTCCGAGAGCGAGGCCTGGCCGCATCTCGCCTGTCTGCAGGCGGGGCCGGAGGGCGAACCGATCCGCCCGGGCGTGCTTTCCGCCGATGGCGGCCGCTTCGCCTATCTCGCGGTCGAGAAGGGCGTGAAGCTCGCTCAGGCCGGCCGCATCGGCGGCATCGTCACGGCGCCGCTGAACAAGGAAGCGCTGAACAAGGCCGGCTACAAATTCGCCGGCCATACCGACATGCTGGCGACGCTGACGGGCGCCAAGGGCTCGGTGATGATGCTCGCCCATGGCGGCATGCGGGTAAGCCATGTCACCACCCATGTCGCTCTCAAGGACGTGCCCGCCAAGCTGACGCCGGAGCGGTTGCGCTATGTGCTCGACCGCACCGACGAGGCGCTCTCCGCGCTCGATCTCGGCCGGCGCAAGATCGCGGTCGCCGCGCTCAACCCCCATGCCGGCGAAGGCGGATTGTTCGGCCGCGAGGATGACGAGGTCTCCGCGCCGACCATCGCCAAGGCGGTCACTGATGGTCTCGACGTCGTCGGGCCGGTGCCGGGCGACACGGTCTTCGTCAAGCTGCGCGCCGGTCAGTACGACGCCGTCGTCGCGATGTATCACGACCAGGGCCACATCCCGGTGAAGCTCCTGGGCTTCAATGTGAACCCGGAAACCGGCACCTGGGATTCGCTCTCGGGCGTCAATATCACGCTCGGCCTGCCGATCGTGCGGACCTCCGTCGACCATGGCACCGCCTTCGACATCGCCGGCAAGGGCATCGCCAACGAGCTCAGCCTGATCGAGGCGATCGAATACGCCGAAAAACTGGCTGCAGCGCGCGGCCTCAGTGCCGACCGCGCGGCCTGACAGCGCCAAAGCTGAAAGCGCCAGAAGCCAAAA
This sequence comes from Allobosea sp. OK403, assembly GCF_900113835.1. GTDB lineage: Bacteria > Pseudomonadota > Alphaproteobacteria > Rhizobiales > Beijerinckiaceae > Allobosea. The sequence goes on from NZ_FOQV01000001.1 coordinate 1,232,606, forward strand.
GTGCCAAGGGAGGCGACCATGAATATCCACGCGCCCAGCCAGATCGCCGTCGCGAGCCTCGCCACGCCGATCGCGATCACCCGGCCGAAGATCATCGAGTTCGGCTCCGGCACGGCGCCACTCGCCGGGCGTTGGGCTGCGGCCCAGGGGCTCTCGCGCATCCTCGTCGTGGCGGATGCCTTCAATGCCGCCCGCGTCGATCTGCTCGGCCTGACCGGCGAGGTCACGATCTTCGGCGAGGTCCGCCCCGAGCCGGACGTTCCCAATCTCGAGGCAGCGCTTGCCGTCGCCGAGCGGGTGAAGCCCGACCTCGTCATCGGCTTCGGCGGCGGCAGCGCCATGGACCTCGCCAAGCTCGTCGCTGTCCTGCCGGGTTCCGGCCAGTCTCTCCAGGATGTCGTCGGCCCCGAGAAGGTCGCCGGCAAGCGCTCGGCCCTGATGCAGGTGCCGACCACCTCGGGCACCGGCAGCGAGGCCGGAACACGCGCCCTGGTCACCGACCCCAAGACGCAGAACAAGCTCGCCGTGCAGAGCCTGCACATGCTCGCCGACATCGCGGTGATCGACCCCGACCTGACGCTGACGCTGCCGCCGGCCGTGACCGCAGCGACCGGCGTCGATGCCATGGCCCATTGCGTCGAGGCCTACACCAGCCTGAAGGCACATCCGCTGATCGACATGTATGCGCTCGAGGGCGTGCGCCTGGTCGGCCGCTTCCTCGGTCGCGCCATCGCCGACGGTTCCGACATCGAGGCCCGCGCCGGCCTGTCGCTCGCCTCGCTTTATGGCGGCTACTGCCTTGGTCCGGTCAACACGGCCGCCGGCCACGCCGTGGCCTATCCGCTCGGCACGCGCCACCATATCGCCCATGGCGCCGCCAACGCGCTGATCTTCCCGCATACGCTCGCCTTCAATGCGCCGGCCGTGCCGGAGAAGACCGCCGCGATCCTCGCCGCACTCGGCCTGAAGGCGTCGGCCCGGCAGGAGGAGGTCTTCGAGGGCGCCCATCGCTACTGCGCCGAGCTCGGCTGCGAGATGAAGCTGTCGCGTCTCTCAGTGCCCCGCGACGATCTCCCGGCGATGGCGAGCGAGGCTCACGCCATACGCCGCCTGCTCGACAACAACCCGCGCGACATCAGCCGCGACGAGATCCTGGCCCTTTACGAAGCCGCCTATTGAGCGCGTTCGCCAGACGCCCACAGGGAGAGAAGCGATGACAGTCCATGCCACGCCCATGATCGTCGAGCGCCTCGCGGCGATCGTCGGGGCGCGGCATGTCATCGGGCCCGATGGCGACCAGGAGCCTTATCTCGTCGACTGGCGTGGGCGCTATCGCGGCACGGCCGAGGCGATCGTGAAGCCGGCGAGCACCGCCGAGGTCGCCGCCGTGGTCAAGCTCTGCGCTGAGCTCGGCTTCGCCATCGTCCCGCAGGGCGGCAATACCGGCATGTGCGGCGCGGCGACCCCGCTCAGCGGGCGCCCGAATGTCGTGCTGCGGCTCGACCGCATGAACAAGGTCCGCGCCATCAGCCGGCTCGGCGATTCCATCGCGGTCGATGCCGGCTGCATCCTCGCCGATGTCCAGAAGGCGGCCGAGGCGGCCGACCGCCTGTTCCCCTTGAGCCTCGGCGCCGAGGGCTCCTGCCAGATCGGCGGCAACCTCTCGACCAATGCCGGCGGCACGGCCGTGCTGCGCTACGGCACGACGCGCGAGCTCACCCTCGGGCTCGAAGCCGTGCTGCCGGATGGCTCGGTGCTCGATTTGATGACGAGCCTGCGCAAGGATTCCACCGGCGTCGATCTCAAGCAGCTCTTCATCGGCGCCGAGGGCACGCTCGGCATCATCACCGGCGCGGTGCTGAAACTGTTCCCGCGCCCGCGCCAGCGCAGCGTCGCGCTGGCCAAGGCCGAGGATATCGAGGCGGTGCTCGATCTCCTGGCGCTGGCCCGCACCGAACTCGGCGACCGGCTCGGCGCCTTCGAGGTGATGTCGCGCGGGCAGGTCGAGGTCATCGCCGAGAATGTGCCCCATGTCGCGATCCCCTTTGCGGCGGACGCGCCCTGGTTCGTGCTGATCGAGCTCATCGACACATTGCGGGGCATCGACCTCTCCGCCGAGATGGAAGCAATGCTGGCCTCGGCCTTCGAGCGCGGGCTGATCGGCGACGCCCTCGTCGCTTCAAGCGAGGCCCAGGCGGCTGCGCTCTGGGCCATCCGCCACAGCGTCTCGGAAGGCTCCAAGCGCGCCGGCTACGTTGTCTCGCATGACAGCGCCGTTCCGCTCGAACATCAGGCCGAGTTCGTGCGCCGGGTCGAGGCGCGTATCGCGGCGCTCCGGCCCGAGGCGCGCATCGTCATGCATGGCCATCTCGGCGACGGCAACATCCATGTGCTCGCCATCCTGCCCGGCATCGCCGCCGACCAGCGCGGGACGCTTGCCCCGATCGTCAGCGCGATCAACCGCGCCGTCGACGAGGAGACGGCGGCGCTCGGCGGCAGCATCAGCGCCGAGCACGGCATCGGCATCGCCAATAAGGAGCGCCTCAACCACGTGACGGCGCCGCGCGAAATGGCCCTGCTGCGGCAGGTCAAGGGGCTGCTCGATCCGCAGGGGCTGATGAATCCGGGCAAGGTCCTCAGCGACTGACAAGATCTTGAGCGCCTGTCCTGGGTACATGAACGACGCGATACGAAAAAAATAATGCAAGGGAGAACAGAGATGAACCGCCGCGATGTCCTGGCTGCACTGAGCCTCCTGTTCGGCCCGGCTCCCGCCTTCGCGCAAGGCGTCGGCTACCCGTCGAAGCCGGTCAGCATGATCGTGCCCTTCTCGGCCGGCGGCACCGCCGACATCTTCGCCCGCATGGTCGGCGAGCATCTGCAGAAGAGCTGGGGCCAGCCCTTCGTGACCGAGAATGTCGGCGGCGCCGGCTCGATCGTCGGGATCACGCGGATTGCGCGCGGGACGCCGGACGGCAGCATCCTCGGCCTCGCCTCGACCTCGGGCCTCTCGATCAACCCGACGCTCTATGGGGCGAAGCTGTCCTATCGCCCGGCGCAGGACCTCCTGCCCATCGCCCAGATCAGCATGGTTCCGAACGTGCTCGTGGTGAACCCCGACAAGATCAAGGCCCGCACCGTCCCGGAGCTGATCGCCCATCTCAAGGCCAATCCGGACAAGGTCTCCTTCGGCTCGGCCGGTGTCGGCACCTCACAGCATCTGGCGGCCGAATTGTTCAAGCAGATGACCGGCACGCAGATGACGCATGTGCCCTATCGCGGCTCGAGCCAGATGGTCACAGACCTCATCAGCGGCAATATCGACCTCGCCTTCGACAATGTGCCGCTGCTGCTGCCGCAGGCGGCGGGCGGAAAGCTCGCGCTGATCGCGACCGCGACCGCCAAGCGCGCGGCCTTCGATCCCAATCTACCGGCGCTGTCGGAATACCTGCCTGGCTTCGAGGCCGTCGCCTGGCACGGCTTCGTCGCTCCCGCGGGGACGCCCAAGCCTGTGATCGACAAGCTCTCGGCCGAGATCCGCAGCTTCATGCAGAAGCCCGAGACGGCCAAGAAGATGGACGAGGTCGGTGCCATCGCGGTTGCGCTCGGCCCCGACGAATTCGCCGCCTACATCGCCTCCGAGACCACCCGCTGGAAGGCGGTCATCGAGGCCGCCGCCATCAAGATCGACTGAGCCGCATCGACAGCGGCGCCGGACCAGGCGGGCGAGCTGCCCGCGCAGACCAGAAGGAGGCCTTCCGAAATGGGAGCCCATTCGACCGATATCGCACCCGCCGGCCTCTCCGAGCGCAGCGGCATCCTGCATCCGCGCGAGGGCGATGCACGGCGCATCGAGGCCTATCTGCCCTCCCCTTGCGTCCAGAACCACGCAGCCAACATCGCCGTGCTCGGCAATGGCGATCTCGCCATCGTCTGGTTCGGCGGCACGCAGGAAGGCATCCCCGACATCTCGGCCTATTTCTCGCGATTGCCCAAGGGTGGCGATCGCTGGTCGGCCCCGGTCAAGCTCTCCGACGATCCGGCCCGCTCCGAGCAGAACCCGGTGCTGTTCACCGCACCCGGTGGCGAGCTCTGGCTGATCTGGACCGCGCAGATCTCCGGCAACCAGGACACAGCGCTGGTGCGCAAGCGCATCTCGCTTGACCATGGTCTGACATGGGGACCGATCGAGACCCTGTTCGAGGCGCCCAAGGGCCATGGCCTGTTCGTGCGCCAGCCTCCCGTCGTGCTCGACAATGGCGATTGGGTAATCCCGGTGTTCCATTGCGTCAGCGTACCCGGCGCCAAATGGGTCGGCGATCACGACATCAGCGCCGTGCGTGTCTCCTCCGACGCCGGCAAGAGCTGGGTGGAGCATGCCGTGCCCGGCTCGACCGGCTGCGTGCACATGAACGTGCTGAAGACGAAGGACGGGCTCGTCGCGTTCTATCGCAGCCGCTGGGCCGATTTCATCTATGCCAGCCGCTCGACCGACGGCCGCAACTGGACGTCACCCGAGCCCACCGCGCTGCCCAACAACAACTCCTCGATCCAGGCGACAGTGCTCGCCGACGGCCGCATCGCGCTCGTCTTCAACCACTCCAGCGCGGCCGACGCGACCGACCGGCGCACCGGCCTTTATGACGACATCGAGGACGAGGAGGCCGGCGCGCCGCAAGCCGAGGCCGCCTCTGCCCCCGCTGCGTCGCATCGCACCGCCTTCTGGGGCGCACCGCGCGCACCGATGACGCTGGCGCTCTCCTCCGATGGCGGCCGGAGCTGGCCGATGATGCGCGACCTCGAGACCGGCGACGGCTTCTGCATGACCAACAACTCCAAGGACCAGCTCAATCGCGAGTTTTCCTATCCCTCGATCACGCAGACGCCGGACGGGGCGCTGCACATCGCCTTCACCTATTTCCGCCGCGCCATCAAATACGCCCGCGTCGCGCCCGATTGGGCGGCCCAGACCTGAACAAGACCAAGCCTGAACAAGACCGAGAACAGCAAGACCAAGAACAGGGAGACCGCAGATGCCTGCACTCGCTCAAGTCCATCCGCTCAACGCCGCGTCCTCGCCTCAGCGCGACCTCATCCGCATTCGCGGCCTCGACAAGACCTATGCCGGCGGCAGCGTGCATGCGCTGTCGGCGATCGATCTCGACATCAAGGATGGCGAGTTCGTCTGCGTTGTCGGCCCTTCGGGCTGCGGCAAGTCGACCTTGCTGCGCATCCTCGCCGGGCTCGACGATTACGACACCGGTACGGCAGCGCTCGACGGCAAGACGATCTCCGGCCCCTCGCGCGATGTCGGCGTCGTCTTCCAGGCAGCAAATCTCCTGCCCTGGCTGACCGTGCGCGAGAACATCGCCTTGCCGCTGCGCGTCGGCGGCAAGCAAGTCGGGCAGGCCGAGGATATCGACCGGTTGCTCGATGTCGCCGGCCTCAAGGATTTCGGCGAGCGCTTCCCCTATGAGCTCTCCGGCGGCATGCAGCAGCGCGCCGGCATCTGCCGCGCCCTGGTGCGCTCACCCCGCGTCCTGCTGATGGACGAGCCTTTCGGCGCGCTCGACGCATTGACCCGCGAGCGCATGAACCTCGAGCTGCAGCGCATCTGGCAGGCCAGCCGCAAGACCGTGCTCCTGATCACCCATTCGATCTCGGAGGCGATCTTCCTCGCCGACCGCGTCGTGGTGATGTCGGCCCGGCCGGGCCGCGTCATCTGCGAGCTTGAGGTGCCGATCCCGCGCCCGCGCAGCAACGACACCATCATCAGCCACCCCGCCTATCCGGCGCTGGCTAAGGAAATCCGCGGATTGCTCAACGCGCAGGGAGACGAATGATGAGCCAGGCGCAAACCACCATCATTGCAGACAGCGTCGCGATCGAGCGCGCGCCCCCGAAGCCCAAGACCAAAGCCAAGGACGGCAAAGGCGTTAACGGCACCGCGATCACGCTGATCGGCCTCGTCGTCCTGTTCGGCGGCTGGTCGCTCGCGGTGAAGTATCTCGAAGTGCCTTCCTACATCCTGCCGACGCCACTGGCGGTGTGGAAGGCGCTGTGGTCGGGCATCGCGGTCAGTCCGTCGAGCCCGCTTGGCTATTACCTGCCGCTCTGGGGCACGCTTAAGAACGCCGCGATCGGACTGGCGATCGGCTCGGGGCTGGGCCTGACGCTCGGCTCGCTGATGGCCGAAAGCCGCTTGATCGAGAAATTGGTCATGCCCTATGCCTTCGCGCTGCAGAGCCTGCCCAAGGTCGCGATCGCGCCCCTGATCGTGATCTGGTTCGGCTTCGGCGACGGCTCCAAGATCGCGATCTCGGCATTGCTCGCCTTCTTCCCGATGCTGATCAACAGCTTCACGGGCCTGCGCGCCGTTGAGCCCGAACGCATTGACCTGATGCGCTCGCTCTCGGCCTCGCGCTTCGAGACCTACCGCATCGTCAAGCTGCCCAATGCGGCGCCCTTCATCTTCGCCGGACTCGACATGGCGGTGGTCTATGCGCTGCTCGGCACCATCGTCGCGGAATTCCTCGGCGCCCAGCAAGGCATGGGCGTCGTCATCACCCAGGCGCAGGCGGTCACCGACGTGGCCGGCGTCTTCGCCGCCCTCGTCATCCTCGGCGCCATGGGAATCACGCTCCACGCCATCGTACGCGGGCTGGAAAAGAAGGTCGTCCATTGGGGCGATCGCGGCCGCAAGTGATCGAGCAAACCTAGACGACCAAAAGCAATAAGCCATAACGGGAGGAACATCATGGTCACACGCAGAGAATGGCTTCTCGCCAGTGGCGCCGTCGCGGCGGCGCTGGCCCTGCCGGCCCGCTCGGCGTTCGCCCAGCCGGCCCGCACCGTGAAGGTGGCGATCGGTCAGAAGACGATCGCGCCGAACCTGGTCAACCTGCTCATCGGCGAAGGGCTCGGCTACAACGCGGCCGAGGGCTTCAAGGCGCAGTTCATGACGGTGGGCGGCGTCTCGAACGCTCAGGTCGCCATCGATCGCGGCGATTCCGACATCTCGACCGGTGTGCCCTCCTTTGCCCTGCCGATCCTGGCCAAGGGCGAGTGGGGCAAGGCGATCCACTTCTACCAGTATACCTATCCCTACAAATGGGACGTGGCGGTGAAGCCGGAATCGACGCTGACGAGCTATGAGGGGCTCAAGGGCAAGAACATCGGCGTGCCGGATTTTGCGGAGACAGCATTCCCAGTCACCAAGAACGTTCTGCGTAGCCTGGGCCTTGACCCGGACAGGGACGTCAAATGGACGGCGGTGGGCACTGGCGTCGCTGCCGGTGTCGCACTGCAGCGCGGCGCCGTCGACGCCCTCGCCTATTACGACACCGGCTTTGGACAGATCGAAGGCGCCGGTATCCCGTTCAAGATGCTGCCGCTTCCGAAAAACGTGCCCATGGTCGGCGGGCAGTTCCTGATGGCGCTGCGCGAACGCATCGCCAGCGATCGCGCATTGCTGATCGGCTATGGCAGGTCGGTCGCGAAGGCGTCCGTCTTCCTCGCGGCAAGTCCGGGCGGCGGGGCGCGCGCCTTCCTGAAAATGTATCCCGAAGCGGCGCCGCGCGGCTCCAACGAGGAGGATGCGATCAAGTCGGTGCTCGTCGCGATCTCCCGGCGCATCAAACTCTACGAGCCGCCCTATCAGGGCGCCAAGATCGGCAGCATCAATCCGGAGGAGTTTCGGATCGAGGCGCAGATGAACGACATGAAGATCGGCTCCTTCGACGGCTTCTACACCAACGAGCTGATCGATGAGATCAACCGCTTCGATCGTGAGGAGATCAAGCGGCAGGCGCAGTCCTACGCATGAGCATCGGGGCCACGGAGATGGACGCTTCGACGGCGCTACGCATCGATGCGCCTGCCGCTGTCGGGATATGCGACACGCATTTCCATGTCTTCGGCCCCTATGACCGCTTCCCGCTGCCGCATCATCCCTCCTATGCGCCGCAGGAGGCGACGGCTGCGGCCTATCGCCAGGTTGCCGAACGGCTCGGCATCGACCGGATGGTGGTCGTGCAGGGTGGCTGCTACGGCACCGACAACGCGGCGATGCTCGATGCGGTGCAGGTGCTGGGTCCCGGTCGGACCTGCGGAATCGCCATCATCGAGGGGACCACGACCGCGGCAGATCTCCGCCGGCTTGACGAAGGCGGCGTACGCGGCATCCGGCTCAACGCCATATCGGACACGCGCATCGACGCCGACGCTATCCGGACCCAGGCGAACATGATCGCGGAGTTGGGTTGGCACATCCAGTTCCACGCGCGCGCCGATCAGATCGTGCAGCATGCGGCGCTGCTTCGCGATCTGCCTGTCGACGTGGTGATCGATCATTGCGGCCGGATCGATCCGCGCGGAGGCCAGGATCAGGAGGCGATGCGGGCGATGCTGGACCTGCTCGCGACCGGGCGATGCTGGATCAAGCTGATCAGCTACCGATCGCTTCCAGCTGGCGGCAAGGGCGACGAGATGGCGCCGTTCCTGCGGCGCTTCGCAGCCGCCGCGCCGGAGCATTGCCTCTGGGGCACCGACTGGCCACATCCGCTGATGGAGGTCGTGCCTGACACGCAAAGACTATTCGAAGAGCTCTGTAGCGTTTTTGACGAGCCTTTTCGCAAGAAGATTTTCAGCAAAAACGCTGAACGACTCTATGGCTTCAAGTAACGGCTCGCGTATCGGGCCCAATCAGCAAGAAGGGAGAGAAACCATGACGACACGCAGAGAATGGCTTCTGGCAAGCGGCGCCTTCGCCGCCGCACTGACAATGGGACCACGCTCGTCCTTCGCTCAGGCGACGCGGACCGTAAAGGTCGGCGTCGGGCTGAAATCGCTCAACTCCAGCGTTATCAACCTGCTGATCGGCGAGGCACTCGGCTACAATGCCGAGGAAGGCTTCAAGGTCCAGGGGCTGGCGCTCGGCGGCAACGCCAACGTCCAGGTCGCGACCGATAAGGGCGATGTCGATGTCGGCATCGGCGTGCCCTCTTACGCCCTGCCGATCCTGGCCCGCAACGAGTGGGGCAGCGCGCAATGGTTCTACCAGTACACCTACCCCTATAAATGGGACATTGCGGTCAAGCCCGGCTCGACCGCCAAGGCCTATACCGACCTCAAGGGTAAGAATATCGGCGTCTCCGATTTCGGCGGCACCGAATATCCGGTCACTCGCAACGTGCTGAAATCGCTCGGTGTCGATCCCGACAAGGATGTGAAATGGACGGCCGTCGGCGCCGGCGTACCGGCTGGCGTCGCCCTGCAGCGCGGCGCCATCGACGCCCTCGCCTATTATGACACCGGCTTCGGTATCATCGACGGCGCCGGCATCCCGCTGGAGCTGCTGGCGCGCCCCAGCAACCTGCCGATGATCGGCGGCCAATTCCTGATGGGCCTGCGCCAGAGGATCCAGGCCGAGCGCGATCTCTTCATCGGCTTCGGCCGTTCGACCGCCAAGGCCTCGCGCTTCATCCTGGAAAACCCCGCGGCCGGCGCGAAAGCCTTCCTCAAGCTCTATCCCGAGACCGCCCCGCGCGGCTCCACCGAGGAACAGGCCGTGAAGTCGGTGCTGGAGGCGATCAGCCGGCGCATCAAGCTCTATGAGCCGCCTTATGCCGGCGCCAAGATGGGCAGCATCAGGGTCGACGAATTCATCACCGAGGCGAAGATGAACGACTGGGCCATCGCCGACTTCTCAAGGGTCTACACCAATGACCTGATCGACAAGATCAACGACTTCGACGTCGAGAAGATCAGGGCGCAGGCGCGGTCCTTCAGCGGATGACGCCGGCGCTTTCGACACAGGACGGGCGCGCGAAACGCGCGCTCGTCACCGGCGTGAGCTCCGGCATCGGCGAGGCGATCGCGAAGCGATTGCTCGCCGAGGGCTGGAACGTCGTCGGATTCAGCCGCAGCACGCCCGCCTTCGCGGATCCGGGGCTGGCACACGAGCCGGTCGACCTCTTCGACAGGGAGGCACTCGCCCTCGCGCTTGAGGGCCTGGGTCCGCTGGACGCCATCGTCCACGCCGCAGGCATCCTGCGCGTCGGCCGGCTCGGCGAACTCGATCCGGAAAACGCGCGAACGATGTGGCGGCTCCATGTCGATGCGGCAGAACAGATCGTTGAGGCGCTTGTACCGACCCTGCCCGATGGCGGGCGCATCGTCCTGCTCGGCAGCCGCACGGCCGCCGGATCTCCCGGGCGGGCGCAGTATGCTGCGACCAAGGCCGCCGTCGTGGGTATGGCCCGTTCTTTCGCCATCGAGTTGGCTCCACGGCAGATCACGGTGAACGTCGTGGCGCCCGGCGCAACCGACACGCCGATGCTCAGGGACCCAAGACGGGCATCGGTCGCGCCGAAGATGCCGCCGATCGGCCGCCTCGTGAAGCCGGAGGAAATCGCTGCGACCACGGCGTTCCTGCTCTCCGAAGGCGCAGCCAGCATCACGGGCCAGCAGATCATCGTCTGCGGCGGGGCCTCGCTTTGAGCAGCCTGCGTCATCGGTCGGCCCTCACCAAACGCTATACGGCATGACCGAACCGAAATGTGGTATGAGGAGGCCTGCGTCCGCGCGATCTCAGGGCGCCCTCGAGCGGGCGCCATTATAGGACGGGACAGTCAGATGCAGTGAGGCCGTCCAAACTGGGGGCTTCATTTCAAGTAGCCACCGTGTCGGCCAAGGTGCGATTCTTGGAATTGGCGATATGCTGTCGCATTGCCTGCCTGGCGCGGTCGGGGTCTTCTTCCAGGATGGCGCGGTAGATCTCCACGTGCTCATCCTGGACCATGCGCAGCCGTGCATGGGTGCTGCTCAAAGCCAAGCTGCGCATCACGCGCATGAAGTCGAAGATTTGCATCGACAGGGCCTGCAGGCTGCCGGCAAACAACTCGTTGCGGCAAGCTACAGCCACGGCCTGGTGGAAGCGCAGGTCGGCCGCGTGGCCGATCTGGCGCGTCTCGATGGCTTGAGCCAGTTCGTCCAGCGCAGCCTGCATTTCCTCCAGGTCTTCATCGCTCCTTCGGCTGGCCGCGAGGTAGGCCGCGTCGCCTTCGATGGCGCTGCGCAGCTCCATGCAGCGCAGCAGTTCTGGCAGCCCGCCGATGGGCGCCAATTTGAACAACTCGGCATCGCGGCGTAGCCGCACGAACGAGCCGGCACCCCGCTGGGTTTCGACCACGCCATCCGCGTGCAGTCGCGACACGGCTTCGCGCACGACCGGGCGCGACACGCCAAAGGCCTCGCACAGCTCCGCCTCAGAGGGCAGCTTGCTGTTCACCGGGAATCGCCCCGCGGTAATCAGCTTATAAATCTGCGTGTAGATCTGCTCGGCCAGGCGCGGAGCACGCGCCGCTTTGGCTCCCAGCAAGGCGTTACCCCCGCGCAGATCGCGTAGATCCCGCAGTGCTGAAGAGGAGGAGCGTCGAGCCATTCTTCGACGGGAAACATGCCTATGGCCAAGTTGTCAACCTAATATCATGCATTACAACTTGTCATGTTAACGCGCGCGGCCACTCCATTGAAGAGGGGCGCACGTTGGTTCTCGCTGTTGCGTTGCCCACGGCGAGCAAGGTGATCGCAGGCCGCCTTGTCCGCCCACGCGCAGAGCGGGCGGACAAGGCCTCTCAGCATGGGCGAACCGATGCTCATGCAGGCCGATCCGCTGCAAGAATGCTCGATTTGTGCGTGACTGCCCGGCCTTGCGTGGCTGCGCGTTGGGCGCCCTCACGCTGTGCCAGAAGGGCGAAACCTAACAACTTGACTGACAACTTTATATCTCGGTAGGCTCGATTGGCTTTGACTGAAGCGATGCCGGGTCATGCGGCGGCGCCGAACGCACCGGGAGAAACCATGAGCCAAGAGAGCCCCGCGGCCATCGTCATCAACAACCCCGTGATCCGCATGCACCCGGCGGACAACCTCGTCATAGCTCGCCTCGACCTTCCCCCCGGCGTGCCGATCGCGGACAGCGGCCTGGTCTCACTGCAAGCGGTTCATGCCGGCGACAAGATCGCCTCGCGAGCCATCGCTAAGGGCGAACCCATCCTCAAGTATGACACCACTATCGGGTTTGCCCTCACCGACATCGCGCCTGGTGATCCGATCGGCTCCAACCGCATCGAATACCGCGAGTTCGACCGCGACTACGCGTTCTGCGAGGCCTACCAGCCATCTGCGCTGTTGCCGGAATCCGAGCGCGCCACCTTCATGGGCTTCGTGCGCGAGAACGGCCGCGCGGCCACGCGCAATTACGTGGGGGTGATCGCCACCGTGAACTGCTCGGCCACCGTTATCCGCAAGATCGCGGAGTGGTTCACGCCCGAGCGACTGGCCGACTATCCCAACGTGGATGGCGTCGTGGCCTTCGTGCACAGCACCGGCTGCGGCATGGAGCAGACCGGCGAGCCGATCGAACTCCTGCGCCGCACGATCGGCGGCTACATCACGCACTCCAACATCGGCGCAGCGCTGGTGGTGGGCCTAGGCTGCGAGCGCAACCAGGCCACGCAACTGCTGGCCTCGCAGGGGCTGCAGGAGAGCGAGAGCCTGCGCGTGCTGACCATGCAGCAGGTCGGCGGCACGCGCGCGACCATCGACGCCGGAATCGAGGCCGTGCGGCAGATGCTGCCGATCTGCAACCGAGCCACCCGCCAGCGCATGCCGGCCAGCCACCTCAAGGTGGGCCTGCAGTGCGGTGGCTCGGACACCTTCTCGTCGATCACCGCCAACCCGGCGCTGGGCCGCGCGGTGGAAATCCTGACGCGCCACGGCGGCACCGCCATCCTGTCGGAGACGCCCGAGATATACGGCGTGGAGCACACGCTGACGCGCCGGGCCGCCACGCCGGACGTGGCGCAGAAGCTGGTCGATCGCGTGCGGTGGTGGAAGCGCTACTCCGAGGGCCGCGACGTCCAGATCAACGGCAAGGTCGCTCCGGGCAACTCGGATGGGGGCCTGGCCAACATCTTCGAGAAGTCGCTGGGCTCGGCCATGAAGGGCGGCACCGGACCGCTGATGGAGGTCTACAAATACGCCGAGCCGGTCACGGCCAGTGGCCTGGTGTTCATGGACACACCGGGCTACGATCCGGTTTCCGCCACCGGGCAGATCGCTGGCGGCGCCAACCTGATCTGCTTCACCACCGGCCGCGGCTCGATGTTCGGCGCCAAGCCGGCCCCGTCGATCAAGCTGGCCACCAACTCGCCGATGTACGAGCGCCTGTCCCAGGACATGGACATCAATTGCGGCGAGATCCTGGACGGCACGGCCGACATGGAGGCCATGGGCCAACGCATTTTCGAACGGATTCTGGCGATCGCTTCCGGCGAGGAGAGCAAGAGCGAAAGCCTGGGTCTGGGCGACAACGAGTTCGTGCCCTGGCAGATCGGCATTACCGGCTGACCGCCCGACTACCCATTCCCACGACGGAGGCAAGGCCATGATCAAGACGGCCATGATCAAGACCGCATCCAAATTGGGCTTTGCCATGGCGCTGTTCGTCAGCGCCTTCGCCGCCTCGGCGCAGAGCGACCGATCGATCGTTCGCCTGGTCGTGCCATTCAATCCCGCTGGCGGGTCCGACCTGTTCGCGCGCGTAATCGCACCCGGCCTGTCCGAGGCCCTCAAGCAGACCGTGATCGTGGAGAACCGCGCCGGCGCCGGCGGCGTGATCGGCGCAGACCATGTGGCCAAATCGGCACCGGACGGACGCACCTTCCTAGTGTCCGACTCTGCCGCCTACACCGTGAGCCCGTCGCTCTATCCCAGCTTGCCGTACGCGGCCAAGGACCTGACCCCGGTGGTGGACATTGCGCGCTTTGCCAACGTGCTGATCGTGCCGGCCAATTCACGCCTCAACTCGCTGGACGACGTGCTCAAGGCTGCGCGCAAGGATCCCGGCAAGCTGACCATCGCGTCGGCCGGCCCCGGCAGCAGCCCCCATCTTACGGCCGAGAAGTTCCAGGCCGACGCGAAGATCAAGCTTATCCACGTGCCCTACAAGGGCAGCGGGCCGGCCATCGTCGACACCATCAGCGGCCAGGTCGATATGGTGTTCAGCGGCCTGCCCAGCGTCTCCGAATATCTGAAGAGCGGCACGGTGAGGGCGCTGGCGATCGCCTCGCTCCAGCGCTCGCCGTTCGCGCCGGAGGTGCCGACCATGTCGGAGGCCGGCGTGCCGGGCTTCGAGTCGATCATCTCGCAGGGCCTGTTTGCACCCGCCGGGACACCGGACGATATCGTGGCCAAGGTCAATGCCGTGGTGAACCAGATCATGGGCGGCAAGGAGATGGCGGCTCGTGCACAACAGCTCAGGGTTGAGCCGCGGGCCTATACCTCTGCCGAGTACAAGGCCTGGCTGGAGGACCAGACAGTCGCTTGGGCAAAGCTGATCAAGGATGCGGGCATCAAGCTCCCGTAATGGCCGCAGGCAAAGCACGGACAAAGAGGGACTGGCGAAAGCATGATTGATGTGTACGCATGGGGGACCACGAACGGTCTCCGCGCGACGCTCGCGATGGCCGAGTGCGGGATCGCGCACCAGGTGATCCCGGTTGACCTGAGCCGCAAGGCGCACAAGACGCCGGAGTATCTGGCGATCAACCCTGCCGGCCAGATCCCGACCATCGTCGACCATGGCGCGCCGGGCGGGCCACGGGTGCTGGCACAATCGGCCGCCATCGTGCTGTACGCCTGCAACAAGGCCGGCCGCCACATTCCGACGGACGAGGCGACCCACTACACGGCGATGCAATGGTGCATGCAGGCCGCCACCGACATCGGCGGTGCCAGCGCCGGTCTGCAGCAGGTGGCGGTGGTCGCGCCCGAGAAGGTGCAGAGCACGGTCGACCTGTTCGAGCAGCGCTTCATTCGCTATTTCGGCTACGTGAACCAGCAGCTGCAGGGCCACGATTTCCTTGCCGGCGACTTCTCGTTCGCCGACATCATGTTGTACCCCAACTACGTGCTGCGCCGCGCGCTGATCGAGCGATTGGCCGATCTGCCCCACCTGCGCGCCTGGGCCGAGCGCATCGCGCAGCGGCCCGGCGTACAGGTCGGCATGCGGTTGCTGGAAGCGTGAGATGAACAGCGCAGAAGCACTTGTGCGCACGCTGGCAGCCTGCGGACGCGGGCAGCCCTTGCTGTTGCCGCCACGAGGCTGGCATCCATAACCAGCGACGCAGCCGATTGGGGCCTTCCGTACTCCAGGTCAAAGGCAGCATTGGTCGGTGATAGCCTCGACTGCGCTCAGGCCGGCAGGCCGAACTGCTGACGCGAGGCCTTGTCGAACATTCGCGCAGGCATCAACCGCCGCAGCAGGCTGATCTGCCGCGCGACCTTGCCGACGGGATAGCGTTGCCGCTGGTGTGTGGCCGTGGCCGCCAGAAGCACTGCCTGCGCCACTTTCGCGGGAGTATCAGCCGTCAGCATGGATTTCTTGTAGAAATCATGCACCCAGGCGCGCCCCTCGTCGTACGCCTTCATGGTGGAATCAGGCTCCAGCGAGCTTTGATCGAAACTGCCCTGGACGGCCCCCGGCTCGATCAGCGAGACGCGCACATTGAAGGCGCGGATTTCGTGGTCGAGCGACTCCGAATAGCCTTCGAGCGCGTGCTTGCTTGCCGCGTAATACGCCGAGTACGGCGCCGGCACGAATCCCAGCGCCGAACTCATGTTGATGATGCGTCCTGCTCCGCGACTCCGCATCGAAGGCAGCACGGCGTTGGTCATCCGGATGACACCGAACAGGTTGACATCGAACAGGCTCTGAACCTGAGCGACCGAGGATTCTTCGGCACCCCCAAATAGGCCCAGCCCGGCATTGTTGACGAGAACGTCGATACGCCCGGTGTTTGAGAGCACCGTCGATACCAGCGAAGCCACAGAGGCTTCATCCGTTACGTCACAAGCCAGCATCGAGACCAGGCCCGGGCCTTTACCGCTGGTCTTGCGGCTGGTGCCGAAGACCGTGAAGCCGGCTCGTGCCAAGGCTTCGGCGCTGGCTTGGCCGATACCGGATGAGGCTCCCGTTACGAGAGCGGTCTTTTGAGAATTCGAGTTCATCGCCGTCTCCGAAAGCGCTGGAGCTACCACCAGCGACCTGCTATTGAATTACGGTCACTTATATAAATTACGAACGTAATGCAATGACTGGTGCTGTGAGGAGCGAGCATGCGGTATGAAAAAGGCCGAAAGGACAGCTCCAAGCGTCGGATCGTGGAGATTGCGGCACAGAGGTTCCGCGCCGATGGCATTGCCGCCACGGGACTAGCGGGCATCATGAGCGGCGCTGGCCTGACAAACGGGGCTTTCTATCCGCACTTCAAGTCGAAGGTGGCGCTGGTCGAGGAAAGCGTCGCGACCGTGATGGAAGCCCAATCGTCATGGCTGAGGGATACTTTGGCGGCCGGTGGGGTCGAAGCCGTCATCACGGCGTATCTGTCACCCGAGCACCGCGACCATCCGGGACTGGGGTGCCCGTCTGCCGCGCTGCTGCCCGAACTGAGTCGCGAACCATCAGACACGCGCGAGCTTTACACGGGGCACTTCCTGGCCCTGGCACGGCAGTTGGCCGCCCAGCTCAGTCCGCACCTTGCGGATCGGGAAGGCAGTGCCATTGCCATTTTCACGACCCTGATCGGCACGATGCAGCTGGCTCGCGCCGTCGACAATGCTGAAGTCTCAGATCGCGTCCTCACCGTGGGTGCCAATGCCGCCCGCGCGCTTGCCGCGCTCGGTACGGCAGCGTGACTTGTGGATCGTTGCGGGCTCCCGACGCCATCGGCGTGGGGTCATTAGCCGTAAACCCTTGAATGCTCGGCGCTTGGATAGCTGCGTAGGGATCGATAGCTCCCGCCGATTTGCAGGTTCTCATCGATCGCCGGTTGCGAAGTGTGCCTTCGGTTATCTGGCGCCGGCAGACTGCGGGTTGATCCCAGCTTTGACCCACTCACGCGTCTGTTCCAGGACCTCATCCGAAAGCGCGGGATCGTCGATCGCCCGGGCGAGGATAACTGCCCCCACCATCGCCGCATAGCTTCCGATTGCCGCGCGGCGCCTGTCGGCCGCATCCAACTCCGGGAGCGCCATGCCGATACGGTCGATTTGCGATCGCAGGCCGTCCGTCATGGCCGAGCGTGCCGCCGGGGTCTGATGGCGGATGGCCGCGGCAAGGCCGGCCGTCGGGCAACCACCCGCGCAATTGTCGCGATGACGGGGCGCGAGATAGGCATCCACATAAGCGCGAAAATCGCCCCCTTCCCCCGCGTCGACGGCGAGAGCATGGACAAGAGTCTGCGCGATCAGATCGTCCTTCGAACTGAAATGGCCATAGAAGCCGCCATGGGTGAGCCCGGCGGCCTTCATCACCTCCGCCACGCTGACCGCCTCGAACCCCTTGTCGCGAAACAGCCGGCTGGCAACCTCCAAAATCCGGCGACGGTTCTCCGCCATCTGCTCTCGACTGACCTTCATTTCAAAATTCTCCGCCGGCTCCGTTGACATTTATATGATGGCCATCATATTTAACGCCAATCATGATGACTGTCATGAATATAGGTTCCCGAAGAGAAAAGAGCAATCCTATGACCACGATCCCCTCAGTCCTCGTCACCGGCGCCTCCACCGGCATCGGAGCCGCCTATGCCGAGCGCTTCGCGCGCCGCGGGCACGACCTTGTGCTGGTTGCCCGTGACATCGCTCGCATGGAGGCCCTGGCGGCCCGTCTGCGTCAGGAAAATGGCGTGGCGATCGACATCATCCAGGCCGACCTTACCAAGGCCGACGAGCTTGCAACGGTAGAGACGCGGCTGCGCGACGACGCCCGCATCGGGATTCTCGTCAACAATGCCGGGACGGCCATCGGCGGAAGCTTCATCGAACAGGGCACAGATGACGTGGCGCGGCTGGTTGCGCTCAACACGACCGCAGTTCTGCGGCTTGCCAGCGCCATCGCCCCGCGCCTTGCGAAGGCCGGCGAAGGAGCGATCGTCAACATCGGCTCCGTGGTCGGCCTGGCGCCGGAGTTCGGCATGACGGTCTATGGTGCGACCAAAGCCTTCGTGCTGTTCCTGTCGCAGGGGCTCAGCCTCGAGCTCGGGCCGAAGGGCGTCTACGTCCAGGCCGTGCTTCCCGCCACGACGCGTACGGAAATCTGGGACCATGTCGGCGCCGACGTCAACGCGCTCTCCAACGTGATGGAGGTGGGCGATCTCGTCGATGCGGCGCTGGTCGGCTTCGACCGCCGCGAAGCGGTGACCATCCCGCCGCTTCCCGATGCCGGGCAGTGGGACGCGTTTCAGGCCGCGCGCCAGGCCATGCTTCCGAACTATCGGAACGAATTGCCCGCGGAGCGGTACCGCACCTCTGCTTGAGCAGCGCCCACGCCATCGCGACAAACCACTCCGCCGCGGCGGAGACCAGCACAGGTGACCCATGACAATCAAAACACTGTTTGAGCCCTATATTCTTGGCTCGCTGATCCTCTCCAATCGTATCGTGATGGCGCCCCTGACGCGCAATCGCGCTGGCCCAGGCTTCGTTCCAGGCGATCTCACCGCCGAGTATTACGGCCAGCGTGCTTCAGCCGGCCTGCTGATTTCCGAGGCCACGCAGATTTCGCAGCAGGGGCAGGGTTACCAGGACACGCCCGGCATCTACACGCAGGCTCAGATCGACGGCTGGCGCAAAGTTACCACCGCCGTGCACACCAAGGGCGGGCGGATTTTCCTGCAGCTCTGGCATGTCGGCCGCGTCTCGCATGTCGATCTCCAGGCAAACGGGGCGGCTCCGGTTGCGCCGTCTGCGATCCGGGCCAAAACCAAGACGTTCGTCAACAATGGCTTCTTTGACGTTTCGGAACCCCGCGCGCTTGAGCTCGACGAGCTTCCGGGCATCGTGAACGACTTCCGGCAGGCAGCCGCGAACGCCATCGCGGCGGGCTTCGATGGCGTCGAGATTCATGGCGCCAATGGCTATCTGCTCGACCAGTTTGCCAAGGACAGCGCCAATGTCCGCACCGATGCTTATGGCGGATCGATCGAGAACCGCGCCCGCCTGATGCTGGAAGTTGCGACCGCTGTGGTCGAGGAAATCGGCGCCGAGCGCACCGGTATCCGCATTTCGCCGGTTTCACCGGCCAACGGCGTCGCGACTACGGACCCCCAGGCACAGTTCGACTATATCGTCGACAAACTGAACAGCCTCGGCATCGTCTACATCCATGTCGTCGAGGGTGCCACGGGCGGGCCGCGCGACGTCGCGCCGTTCGATTTCGGATCGCTCCGCCGGCGCTTCAAGAACACCTATATCGCCAATAACGGCTATGACCTCGACCTCGCGACATCGCGGCTAGCCGAGGACAAGGCCGACCTGTTCGCCTTCGGCCGCCCCTTCATCGCCAATCCCGACCTGGTGGAGCGGCTGGAAACCCGCGCGCCGCTGGCGCAGGTCAATCCTGCCACGATCTATGGCGGGGGCGCCGCGGGCTATACCGACTATCCCGCCATCGCGGCCGCAAGCCGCTCCTGACCCATCGGGGGCGCGCTGGAGCGTGCCCCCGACCTCGGCAAGCTACCTGGCCGGACTACGCAGAGAATCCTGGAGACCGCCGGAATGCGCATTTTGAAACAATCGGGCGTTCTCACGTTCACCCTGGCTGCTGCGCTCATGGCCTCTGCCGCTTGGGCGGAGAATACCTCGCCTATCGGCTTGTGGAAGAACGTCGACGACACCAGCGGCAAGCCGAGGGCCCTGATCCGCATCACGGAAGCGAATGGCGCACTCCAAGGCAAGATCGAGAAAGTCTTCCTCGCCCCGAACGAAAGCCCAACCTGTACGAAGTGCGAGGGCGCGTTGAAGAATGCGCCCGTCATCGGCCTGGTGATCCTATCCGGCCTGAAGAAGGACGGCGCCGAATTTACCGGCGGCCAAATCCTCGATCCGGATAATGGCAAGACCTATAGCAGCAAGATCTACCTGACCGATGGCGGCAAGACGCTAAACGTGCGCGGCTATATCGGTGTATCATTGCTCGGTCGTTCGCAGATTTGGCAGCGCCAGGAATAGGCAGCCGAGGTCGACGGGAAAACTGCTCGATCCAGAGAAAAACCCGTAGAAAGAAACATATCATGAGAGCCTTCATCGTCGATCGATACAAGAAGAAGAGCGCGCTACGACTTGGCGAGATGCCGGAACCGGCGTTGCGGGATGACGATGTCCTGGTCGAGATCCACGCGGCCGGGCTCAATCTTCTGGATTCGAAAGTTCGCGACGGCGAATTTAAGCTCATCCTGCCCTATCGCCCGCCCTTCGTCCTGGGACACGACCTGGCCGGAATCGTCGTTCGGATCGGGGCCAAGGTCCGGCATTTCAAGCCGGGGGACGAGGTCTATGCTCGACCGCGCGATGGCCGGGTCGGAACATTCGCGGAATTCATTGCCGTAAACGAAGCCGACCTGGCGCTGAAGCCCGAGAACCTCACCATGGAGGAAGCGGCTTCCATCCCTCTGGTGGGGCTGACGGCCTGGCAGGTGCTGGTCGAACGAGCCGGCCTGCGAAAAGGGCAGAAGGTCCTCATACACGCGGGCTCAGGCGGCGTGGGGACCTTCGCCATCCAACTGGCGAAGCATCTCGGCGCGACGGTTGCGACAACGACGAGCACGGCGAATGCCGAGCTGGTCAGAAGCCTCGGCGCCGATGTCGTCATCGATTACAAAAACGAAGACTTCGAGAAGGTCCTCTCCGACTACGACGTGGTGTTGAACAGCCTGGACGGCGCCACACTTCAAAAATCCCTGAAGGTGCTGAAGCCCGGCGGCAAGCTGATCTCGATCTCCGGCCCGCCGGATCCCGCTTTCGCCAGGGAACAGGGACTGAACTGGTTCCTGCAGCAGCTCTTGCGTCTTCTGAGCTTCGGCATCCGCAGGAAGGCCAAAGGCCGGGGGGTCAGCTATTCTTTCCTGTTCATGCGTGCGAACGGCGAGCAGTTGCGCCAGATCACAGCGCTGATCGAAGCCGGGATCATTCGTCCCGTCGTGGATCGGATCTTCCCCTTCGAAGCGACCAATGAAGCCCTCGCCTACATCGAAACCGGACGGTCAAAGGGCAAGGTCGTCGTCAAGCTGAGGTAGTTGCCTTGCCTGGAAGCACGGGGCGCGGGGCCAGGAATAGGAGCGCTTTCGCGAGCTAAGGATATTTCGTCTGGCTTTTCCGGGGGAAGCCGGGCAGATGGTTCCTGGAGGAAGCGTCCTGGATATCCGGAGCCGTGACAGAAAAGGCCCATAGCGGTTCGGTCGCCGCGCTTGGCGCGATCGTTGCCGGAGCGCTGATCCTGCAGATTGCCGGCACGATCGTGAACACGGTCGTGCCTTTGCGGATGGCGGTCGCGGGCCAGCCTCCGCTCCTGATCGGCCTGGTCGGCTCGGCCTATTCGATCGGCTTTCTCGTCGGCTGCTTCGCGATTCCCTCGCTGGTGCGCCGCATTGGCCATATTCGCGGCTTTGCCGTCTTCGCCGCGCTTCAGGCCGCCTCGACCTTGAGCTTTCCAATGATTCCCGAGGCCTTGTGGGGCGTGGCGCGGCTCGTCATGGGCCTGTCGGCCGCCGGCCATGCCATCTGCATCGAGAGCTGGATCAGCGGCCAGGCCAAGGGCAGCAATCGCGGCCGCATCTTCGGTATCTACCAGATCCTCAACCGCCTTGCTTTGATCGGCTCCCAGATCGGCGTCGGCTATGTCGCGATCCAGGCGCATGACGTCTTTCTCTACGCCAGCATGGCGTTCTCGTTCGCGCTGATTCCCGTGGCGCTCACCCGGGCGCGCGGCCCTGAATCGAGCGAGGTCGTCTCGGTCAGGTTGCGGACCTTGTGGCGGCATGCGCCGGCCGCCGTCATCGGCTGCCTTTATGTCGGCTTGGTCGGCGGTCCTTTGACCAATGTCGCGCCTGCCTACGGCATCCTGATCGGCCTCGACCAGAGAGCGACGATCCTGCTGACCGCCGCGATCCAGATCGGCGCGCTCATGCTGCAATGGCCGCTGAGCCTGCTCGCGGACCGCATTGCCAGCCGCGTCATCATGCTGACCGCCGCGAGCGCAGTCGCATTGGCTGCGACCCTGCTCGGGGTGCTGCTGCAATTGGGTACGGCGCATGACCGGATATGGCTGTTCAGCCTGTTCACCCTGATCGGCGGCTGCGGCATCCCGCTCTACACGGTCGCCGTTGCGCACGCCTATTTTCGCCTGGGGCAGGAGCAGGCCGTCGGCCTTTCGGCCCGGCTGCTCTTTCTTTGGGGCGTCGGTTCGGCCATCGGGCCGCTCGCGGCGACGCTGTTCATGCAACTTCTCGGCCCGCAGGGTTTGCTGGCCTATCTCGTCGTGCTGTCGATCGCGACGGCCGCCTATCTCGCCCTGCGCATCTCGCGCAACCCTTCGCCGGTCATCCCCGAAAGCGAGCGCGGCCTCACGCCGCCGACCATGCCCGACATCGAATTGGGCAAACGCTAGCAGCGTCTCGCATTAACGTTGGAACAACCCGGTCGCGGCCTTGCTGGAGCGCCTGAACAAGGGCTCGCGCATCGCGGCAGTCGGCAGCCGCTACATCATCGAGGCCCGGCTCGCAGCCGGATACGGCACGAACTGAACAGGGCATTTCCGCATTTCTCCGAATCGCGGAAATGCCCTGCCCTTTTGTTTTATCGCATTTTCTTCACGCGAACCGGTGCCCACTTCGCTCGAAAATGCTCTAGGCCCGGCGGGAGAGACGCAGGAACGCTACCTCTCCCACCGGCCCGTGATCCTCATTCAGCGTAGGATTGCGTCGCCCAGGCCGCCCGCAGCCTCGGCCCAACATGGACGCCGAACGGCCCGAACCATTTGTCGAACAGGGCCTCGGCCTCACCAGATTTGAACATCTTCGCCATGGCGTGATTGACGATCCACAGGATCGTCGGATTGAGCTTGGGCACCATGAAGCCTTGCGGCGCATAGCCGTATTCCTCGCCGACGATGGTCAAGGCATCGGGATTCTTCGACTGCTTGATCAGGCTGTAGAACGCCCCGTTGTCGCTGAAATAGGCGTCCGCGCGCCGGGTCTCGACCGAGATCAGCGCAGCCGCATGATCGTCGACGTTCTGGATGCGGATATTGAGCTTCTTGTCGGAGATGAGCTTCTTGAGGTCAGGTTCGCTGCTGCCGCCGGTGGCGACGGCCACGATCTTGCCGTTCAGATCCTCGTATTTGGTGATGCCCGAGGCCTTGAGAACCAGAAGCTGGCTCGTCGAGACATAGGAGACGGAGGAGAAATCGACCTGCTTGTTGCGGCCGAAGGTGTTGACCGTACCGCCGCATTCGAGATCGACCGTGCCGTTGGCGACCAGCGCCTGACGGTTCTGGATGTTGACCGGCACATATTTGACCTGGATCTCCGGCAGCTTCAGCTCGGCCTTGATCTCCTCGATGATGCGCTGGCAGAACTCGACCGCGTAGCCGGCCGGCTTCTTGTCATTGTCGAGATAGCCGTAAGGGTAGAGCGTCTCGCGGATGCCCATGGTGATCGTCTTGGTGTCGCGCAGCTTCTTGACGATCGCATCGACCTCCTGCGCCTGGGCGGAGGCCGCCATGCCGAGCGCCAAAAGCGCGCCCGTGATGGTGACAAGGTTCAGTCGCATGGTTTTCTCGCGCATGGTTTTCTCCCGTTTGCCGTGATCGTTCAGTTCGTCGCCCCGCCCCCCGGCGGGGAGCCGTCAAAATCCAAGGCGCGCCCGTTCTTGCAGCTCCTCGCGCGTCATCTGCGCGAAGTCGAGAGACGGCAGCAGGTCGTTGTCATCAGCAAAATCACGGCCATAGGCGCCCGAAAGCATGGTCAACCCAGCCTCGTGCAGCACCGCCGGACGACCTACGAGCCGGCCGAGCAGAACCGTCGGCAACAGGCCGAAGGGCGCGTCCTCCAGCACATAGCGGCTCTCCAGCGTCGTCGGGCCGAAGCCGCCGCGCCCCTGGCCATGAAGATTGGCGTTCATCTCCGCGATGCTGGCGAGCGGCAATTGATAGGAGAAGGCATAGTGCTCCTTGATCGTTCGCACCGAAAGTCCGAAGGCTTCGGCGATCGCCAGCCGCTCGGCGTCGAGCGCCTCCATCACGCGGCCGACAGCCGGGGTGACGTTCTCGGCCTGGCCCCAGCGCTCGCCGCGCTCCATCCGCGTCAGGTTGAACAGCGCGATCGCAAGATGGTTCTGTGGATTGAGGTTGCTGAGCGCGATCGCCAAAAGCCCGTCGCGCTTGACGAAACGCTCGCCGAACAGGGCCGTGCAGAGCGCATGGCCCTCATCGAGCCCCGCTTCCGGCACGGTTGCGATATCAATCTTGGAGCGCAGCGAGTTGACACCGACCTCGGTTGGGCTGGTCTTGCGGCCGGTCGTCAGCGTCGTGCCCCAGGCGATGATCGGCGCGCGCACGCCGCGAGCGGCGAGCAGCTTCGAGAGATAGAGCGCGCCGAAAGAGGCGTGCGAGCTGATGATGACCGGTTGCCCTTCGCGCAGATGCGCGGCCGTGGCTTCCAGCGCCATTTTATGGGCATTGCCCGGCATCACCAGCATCACCACGTCGGACTCGGTCACCGCCTCCTTGGCGCTGGATGCGATCCGGGGCTGAAAGCTTGTCTCGATCGCGGTCGTCGCACGCAGCGGAGCGCCCGCAGCCAGTTCGCGGGTGCTCTGGCCTGACGGCGACCACAGCATCGGGTCATGACCGCCGACGAAGAGCTGGGCGGCGGCGCCATAGGCCGCGCCGCCAGCGCCAAGAATGCTTACGCGCATGGGAAAGATGCCTTTGCTCGATCCTGAGGGGAAGAACGGTCGCAACGAAGCTGCGCGACCGTGAATAGCTTGGCGGTGGTGAATGCCTTGGCCGGTGCGGGCATCTCCGCGAGCAGAGATGATCCGTTATAGCGGAAATGAGTCAAGCTGGCCTGCCCTGCCCGGCTTTGCCGTAGAGCAGCACCATCAAGCCGCGGGCCGGCCGCTGCGAGGCATTGCTGATGGAATGGGGAACGTCGACGGGATAGCGCGCCGTCTCACCCGCCTTGACCGGATAGGTCGATGCGCCGCTCGTGATCAGGAACTGTCCCGACAGCGCCGTGAAGTGCTCGCAGGCGCCCGCCGCATGTGGCGCACTGTCGAGCCTGCCGCCGCCGGCGATCTCGACATCGTACCATTCGGTCGTACCCGCCAGGCTCGGGGGGCTGAGGATGCGCAGCCGGCAGGAGCCGTCGCTGCTGCGGATCTCCGGCGTGTGCTCGGACGGGACGATCTCGATCGTCGTATCGCTCGGCACCGCCTGCCCGCCTTGCAGCAGCGCCGCGAAATCGATCTTCAGCCCCTGCGTCAAGCCCCACAGCACGGCGAAGGTCGGGTTGGCCTGCCCGCGCTCGATCTGCGACAGCATCGACTTCGACACGCCCGAAAGGCCCGAAAGCTGCTGCAACGTCAGCCCGCGCGCCTTGCGCTGGCGCTGGATGATCGGGCCGATCTGCGGGGCGCTGAGCTCGGTCATCACATCGATTCTAGTGGGTCAGGACCTTGGTCAGGAACTGCTTGGCGCGCTCCGTCGCAGGGTCGGTGAAGAACTGCGCCTTGGGCGTATCCTCGAGGATCTCGCCGCCATCCATGAACAGCACGCGGTCGGCGACGCGCTGGGCGAAGCCCATTTCATGCGTCACCACCATCATGGTCATGCCTTCCAGCGCCAGCGCCTGCATCACCTCCAGCACCTCGTTGATCATCTCAGGGTCGAGCGCCGAGGTCGGCTCGTCGAACAGCATCGCCTTGGGGTCCATCGCCAGGGCGCGCGCGATCGAGACGCGCTGCTGCTGGCCGCCCGAGAGCTGGCTCGGGCGGCTCGCCAGCTTGCCGCCGAGCCCGACCCGGGCCAGGAGCTTCTCGGAGCGGGCATCGGCTTCGGCACGCGAGCGCTTCAGCACATGGATCTGCGCCAGGCTGACATTCTCGAGCGCGGTCATATGCGGGTAGAGCTCGAAGTTCTGGAAGACCATGCCGATGCGCGCGCGCAGCATCGGCAGGTCGGTCTTCTTGTCCGAGACCGAGACACCATCGACCGTGATCGAGCCCTGCTCGAACGGCACGAGACCGTTGACGCATTTGATCAGCGTGCTCTTGCCTGAACCCGACGGGCCGCAGACCACCACGACCTCGCCGAGCTTCACCGAAGCCGAGCAGCCGCGCAGGATTTTCAGCTTGCCATAGGATTTGTGCACGTCCTCGAGAACGATCATCCCGCGCGGCCTTTCCGGTATAATTCCAGCGCCTTGGTCGATGACAGGCAGATGATCAGATAGACCACGGCGACGAGCGTATACATTTCCGTCGGCCGCCCATCGCGTGCGGCCACGATGCTCGCCGTCGTCAGGAAGTCGTGCAGCGCCACGACATAGACGAGCGAGGTGTCCTGGAAGACGATGATGATCTGGTTCAGCACCAGCGGCGTCATCGCCTTCAGCGCCTGCGGCATGACGATATGGCGCATCACCTGCGAGCGCCGCAGGCCCGTCGCCAGCCCGGCCTCGGTCTGGCCCTGGCGGACATTGTTGATGCCGGCGCGAATAATCTCGCAGTAGAACGCCGCCTCGAACATGACGAAGGCGATCAGCGCCGAAGCGAGCGAGCCAATCGGCCGGCCGATCGCCAGCGGCACCAGGAAATAGAACCAGAACAGCACCAGGACGAGCGGCAGCGAGCGCATCACCGTGACGTAAGCCGCGGCCGGCGACGCGATCAGCCGGTTCGACGACAATCGCATCAAGGCAAGGCCAAAGCCGATGACCAATCCGCCGATGGTCGCGACCGCGACCAGCAAGGCGCTGAGCGCCATGCCTTCGGCCAGGAAGCTCCAGGATCTGACGATGACGCCCCAGTCGAAATCGCTCATGAGCCGGCCCTGCGCAGGGCTGCACCGCCGACCCTGTCGTCGATCAGGCGCATCAGGCCCGTGACGCAGAGCCCGATGACGAGGTAGCCGATAGTGGCGACGGTGAAGGCCTCCAGGCCCTGGAAGGTATAGTTCTCGATATGGCGGCTCTGCGCCGTCAGTTCGAGCACGCCGATCGTCAGGCTCAGCGACGAGAGCTTGACCGTGACCAGGAACTCCGAGGTCAGCGGCCCGACGATGGCGCGTAGGCCCAGCGGCACCACGACCAGCCGGAACGCCTGCATCGGACGCAAGCCCGTCGCCAGCGCCGCCGGCATCAGATGATTGCCGACGGCCTCGATGCCGGCACGCACCTGCTCGGCGACACGCGAGCCCGCAAACAGCCCGATCGCGACCACTGCAGTGACGAATTCAGGATAGGGCAAATCCCGCTTGATCCAGAGGCCGATGGTCTCCGGCACGATCTCGGGCAGGACGAAGTACCACAGGAAGAGCTGGACCAGCGGCGGGATGTTGCGGAAAACGTCGATATAGACGCCGGCGATCACCCGAAGAATGCCGCTCGGCAGGCTGCGGACCACGCCGACGCCGAGGCCGACCGAGAGCGCAACGGCCCAGCTGACGAGGCTGATCGCAACGGTCCATTGCAAGCCGCTCCAGAGCCACTCCGTATAGGGCTCCTGCAGCAGGATGGACCAGTTCCAGCGGTAGTTCATGCCATCGCAACGGCGTGGCGCGGAGCCCTGGTGCAGGATGCGAAAAAGTGGGTACCGGTTTTTCGCATTGATCCGGCCCTCACTCTGAGATGAAAGCCGGGCCGGTCTCGGATATCCATCTAGGCCCCCGCAAATTCCGCTATAGTGGAATAGTTCGATTACGGGGACTGTTTGTCAACTGGCTTTGCTGTTTCGGTCGCACCTGCCGTTGCGGCCGCGCAGACAAGCGCCAATCCTGACGGAACAGCGGGCTTATCACGCCCGCTGTTCCGTCATCTTCGGCAGGAACCAGGCCAGCAGGCCGATCGCCGGCAGGAACGCACAGATCCGGTAGACGGTCTCGATGCCGACCCAGTCGGCAAGTTCGCCCAGCATCGCGGCAGCGACCCCGCCGAGGCCGAAGGACAGCCCGTAGAACAGGCCACCGATCAATCCGACGCGGCCGGGCAGAAGCTCCATCGCGTAGATCAGGATCGCCGCGAAAGCGCTCGACATGATCAGGTTGATTACCACCGTCAGCGCGCCGGTCCAGAACAGGTTGGCGAAAGGCAGCATCAGCGTGAAGGGCAGCGCCCCCAGGATCGAGAACCAGATGATCTTGTTGCGGCCGATCTTGTCGCCCAGGATGCCGCCGCCGACCGCCCCGGCCGCCGAAGACACCAGGAAGAGGAACAGCATCACCTGGGAGGTCTGCACGGAAACGCCGAACTTCCCGATCAGATAGAAGGTGTAGAAAGAGCTGAAGCTCTGCGAATAGGCGTTCTTGGAAAACAGCAGGATGACCAGGATCGCGATCGGCAGGACGACGCTCGCGACGCGGCGGGTCGGCGACCCGGCCACAGAGGCCAGCTTGACCGCGACCGGAGCGGCCGCCTGCTGGCTCCGCAGTTGAGCATGGCGCCCGGCGGTCCAGGTCATCAGGATCATCGCGAGGAGCGCCGCGGCCGAGAACCAGGCGAGGCTGGTCTGGCCGCGCGGCACGATCACGAACGCCGCCAGCAGCGGCCCGAGCGCGCCACCCGTCTGCCCGCCGAGCTGGAAGATGCCCTGCGCCAACCCATGCTGCCCGCCGGAGGCGCTGCGCGCCATCCGCGTCGCCTCGGGATGGAAGATCGAGGAGCCAATGCCGACGCAGGCCGCCGCCAGCAAGAGCAGCGGATAGCTGCCGGCATAGGCAAGCCCGATCAGCCCAGCGAGCGTGAAGCCCATGCCGA
Source organism: Allobosea sp. OK403 (assembly GCF_900113835.1). Lineage (GTDB taxonomy): Bacteria > Pseudomonadota > Alphaproteobacteria > Rhizobiales > Beijerinckiaceae > Allobosea. Next base: position 1,261,483 of record NZ_FOQV01000001.1, read on the forward strand.
CGACCATCGAATAGGGCATCGGGTGCTTGTCGGTATAGGATCCGACGAGCGGCTGCAGCAGCGACGCCGCGATCTGGAAGGTCAGGGTGATCATCCCGATCTGCCCGAAATCCAGGGCATAAGCGCTCTTGATGATCGGGTAGATCGCCGGGATCAGCGACTGCATCATGTCGTTGAGCAGATGGGTCGTGCTGAGCGCGATCAGCACGGGCATGGCGGTGCGCTGTGAGACGCTGACCGGACTATTGAGGTTCATCGCCGTGTTCTCATGTCGTTGCCGGGGCGTTTTGTCGCAACGGCCCGGACGTGTTCGTCATGGTGGATGTCACGACATGAAACAAGCCGGCAAAATCACGACACCGACCTGCGCGGAGCGCGCGGCGCCAAGCGGGTCATGGGAGGCTCCCGCAGGGGGAGTGGAATGCCTAACGGCGGTCGATCCAGGGTCACGCCCGGCGCGGCGACATGCGCTTCACTGCGATTCGGCGCGCCGCCGCCAGAGCCGACCGCGCCCAGGTGAGGAGCTCATCCGGCTCATCCAGCAGCCGCTCAGGCACGCGCCAGAAGGAGAGGTCGATGACCTGCCCCTTCTTCTCATAGCTCAGCGGCGGAGAGGCTTCGGCTTCCTTGAACCCCGCCCGGTTGTGATCGTCGACCCGGAAATAGAGCCTGTCCTCCGCCACCACCGCGAACATCACCTGGTCGCAGAACACACCGGTCTTGCCAAACATGCGCCGCAGCGTGACACGGCCGAGCGGCGCAAGCTGCTCTCGCAGGAATTCGGCAAAGCCTTGGCTGGCGACCATCGTCAGTCCTCAACTCTCGACCCGGCGGTTTCCATTCAAGGCGCTCCGTCATTGCGAGGAGCGCAAGCGACGAAGCAATCCAGGAGGGCTCGCGCGACGGCTCCTGGATTGCTTCGCTTCGCTCGCAATGACGGGTCGAGAGGACGACATTACGACCAATCCGCCTGCTTGTATCAGCAACAGCGCGTCAGGCGCTCCGCGCAAGTGGCCAGGATCTCACGCTCGGGCCGCCCCCACCAGTCCCGCGAAAAGATCTCGGTCTCGACAGGGCCGCGATATCCCGCCCGCTCCACCAGCCCCCGAATCTTCGGAATATCGATCACGCCGTCGCCCATCATGCCGCGATCGAGCAGGAGATCGCGCGTCGGCACCAGCCAGTCGCAGAGATGGAAGGCGCTGATCCGGCCCGCCTCCCCGGCCTTGCGGATTCCCTCAGCCAGCCGCGCATCCCACCAGACGTGATAGACGTCGATGGCGATCCCGATGCCGCCGCGCCGCTCGGGGTCGAGCGCTTCGCAGATGGCGAGCGCTTCCGCGAGGCTCGTCACGCAGGAGCGGTCGCCGGCATACATCGGATGCAGCGGCTCCAGCGCCAGGGAGACGCCGCATGCGCGGGCCTGTTCGAGGAGCAGCGCAAGCCCTTCCGCGACCTGCACGCGAGCCGCATCGAGATCTCGCTCGCCGGCCGGAAAGCTCCCGACCACAAGCACGAAACAGGGCGCTCCGAGCGCGGCAGCATCGTTCAGCGCGCGCAGATTATCCGCGACATTCGCCTTGAACTGCGCCCGCGTCGCGGCCGGAAAATAGGTGCTGCGGCAATAGCCGCTGAGCGCGAGGCCAGCCTCGCGAATGCGCCTGGCGACGGCGGCAACGCTGCGCCCGTCGAGATCGCACCGCCAGGGTGCGATCGCACCGAAGCCGAAGCCCGCGACGAGATCGACGACCTCCTCGATCGGCAGGCGATGCCCGAGCGTGGCCGTATTGATCGAGCAGCGATCGAGCGACAAGGGCGCAAGGCCGTGGCGATCCGTCATCATGCCCTCATCGGAAAAGGAGGAGCCAACTGAGAGGCTTCTTGCCTCCCTGAGCCCTCATCTCAGGAGGCCGACCCGAAATGCATCGAGCGATATCAAGGACCTCCGATTGCTCGCCTCACCCGCAGCGTCATTCCGGACGCAGCGAAGCGGAGATCCGGCATCCATCGTAGAGTTCCGGAGCCCTCCGATGGATTCCGGATCTGCGCCGCTGCGCGGCTTGTCCGGAATGACGGCGCATAGGTGATCAAACCAGAGCCCTTGAAATCGCTAGGTTCATTTCCCGCTAGGCTCTCAGCCCTAGACGAAACGCGGCGGCCGCTTCTCGACGAAGGCGGCCTTGCCTTCAATGGCGTCGTCGGAGAGGCCGAGCGGCACGGTGATCTCCTCCTCCATCAGAAGCCCGGCCTGATATCCGTTGCGCAGGCCGGCCGAGACGCTGCGTCGCGAAGCCGCGACCGCTTTGGGCGATTGGCTCGCGATCAGCCCCGCGACCGCGAGCGCCCGGGCTTCGAGCTCGTCATCCTCAACGAGTTCCTCGACCAGCCCGATCCGGTAGGCCTCTTCCGCCCCGATCATCTGCCCCGTCAGCATCAGGCGCAGCGCCTGGCCGCGCCCGACCAGCATCGGCAGACGCTGCGTCCCCGTCGCTGTCGCCATCGCGCCGAGCTTGACCTCGGGAACGCCGAAGCTCGCGCTGCGACCGGCAATGCGGAAATCGCAGGCCAGCGCCAGGACCGTGCCGCCGCCCAGCGTATGCCCGTTGCAGGCGGCGATCACCGGCACCGGACAGCGCTCGATGGTCTCGTTGAGCTTCGTCTCCACCAGGCGCGCCTCTTCGATCCAGGCGGCCGTGGCTTCGAATTCGCGGATATTGGAGCCGACGGAGAAGGCCTGCCCGCTGCCGATCAGCACGACGCAGCGGGCGCCGTGATTACGCTGCACGCTTTCCAGAAAGGCGGTCAACGCCCGCCGCGCCGCGATGGTGAACACGCCGAGCGGCTTGGAGATGATGCGGATCAGGACGACGCCGGGCGCGGCCAGCACCGCCTCGAAAACCTCGTTCTTCAGGAGACTGTCAGTCATCGTACGCCCCTCACGCTGCCTGCAGGCCAGTCCGAATGACCGGAGCGGGTTTGCGGGCCAGGCTGAGGCCGATCGGCTCCGGCCGGAACAAGCGCGCCTCCATCAGCTTGAGATCGCTCGCTACCTGCAGCGGCGTGCCCGCCCGGGCGAGGATGTCGCGTTCAAGATCGACGCTCGGCGCGATCTCCACCACGGTCAAGCCCTCGCGGCGCAGCTTGAGGACGCAACGCTCGGTGACATAGGTGATGTCCTGGCCCCTTTCGACGGCGTTGCGGCCGCTGAAGGTGACATGGCCGACCTCAGGCACGAATTTGGAAATCTTGCCGTCCTGCCGGATGCGCAAGCCGCCATCCTCGGCCGCCACCTGCAAGCCGCCCGCCGTGAAATAGCCGCTGAAGACGATCTTGCGCGCCCGTGTCGTGATGTCGACGAAGCCGCCGCAACCGGCGGTGAGATAGGGCCGTGACGGCAATCGCGACACATTCACGCTGCCGAAGGCGTCTACCTCGAGGAAGGAGAGCAGCGAGCAGTCGAAGCCGCCGCCCTGAAAATAGGTGAATTGCTGCGGCGTCGGGAAGATCGCCTGCGCATTGGCGGCGCAGCCGAAGGCGAAGCCGGTCAAGGGAATGCCGCCGACAGCGCCCTGCTCGATCACCCAGGTCACCGCCTCGGCCTGGCCCTCCTCGATGAGAATTTGCGGCACCAGGGCCGAGATTCCGAAGCCGAGATTGACCGCGCCATCATCCATCAGCTCCATCGCGGCGCGGCGCGCGATCACCTTGTCGACGCTGAAGGGCTCAGGCTTGAAGCTGCTGATCGGGCGGCGGACTTCGCCGCTGATCGCGGGATCGTAGAGGATCTCCGTCGCCTGGGCCTGGTCGGGGTCGACGACGACGTAATCGACCAATGTCGACGGGATATGGACCTTGTGGGCGGGAATCGTCCCTGCAGCCGTCGTTCGCTTCACCTGGCAGATCACGATCCCGCCCGAATTGCGGGCGGCGAGCGCGAGATCGACCATGCCGAGCACGGCTCCCTCCTGCTCCATCGAGATGTTGCCGCGCTCATCGGCCGTCGTCCCGCGAATGATCGCGACCTGCGGGAAATGATTGGGGAAATGCAGCCAGGTTTCGCCGGCGAACTCGACGACCTGCACCACCTCGCCGCGCTTCGCCGCGGCTGCGTTCATCTTGCCACCGTTGAGGCGCGGATCGACGAAGGTGTCGAGACCGACTTTGGTCAGCACGCCCGGGCGCTTGGCCGCCGCGTCGCGGGCCATGTCGTACATCACGCCCGACGGCAAATTATAGGCCGCAACCTCGTCGCGCTCGATCATCTCCCAGATCGCCGGCGAAGGCAGCGAGGATGGCCCGCTCGGAAAGGAGCCGGCGAGGATCGTGTCGAGCAGGCCCTTGCGCGCGAGATGGTCGATCCCCTTGACGCCATACATGTCGCCCGCCGCGATCGGCGAGAATACCGTCAGGTTCCGCGGATGCCCTTCATTGGCAAAGCGTTCGCCGACCGCCTTCAGCATGTGATCGGGGCAGTTGAGACCGGCCGATGAGCCGATCGCCAGAACCGCTCCATCGGGAATGAATCGCGCCGCCTCAGTTGCGGAAATGATCTTGTTCATCATGGCATTCTCATCGGGTCGGAGCCGGGTATGGCCGCATTTGACTGCTGCGTGCAGGCGACGACCGGCACGCGAAGCCAGGACAGTGCGAGGCCGCCCCATCATCGAAGGCGCGGCGCTTCACCGTGAGCCTCATCGTTCCACTCCCATGGGCGCAGCTTAAAAACTGACTTGATCGTTCTAGTAGATCGATTTACTACCGGCCTCAACAAGGCCGTGCAACTGAAAAATTGAAGCCGGGAAACGCTGGGATGGATCGACGACAGCTCGGAAACGCCCTGGTCACGGGCGCCGGCCGCGGCATCGGCCGCGCCATCGCGCTCGCCCTGTCAGACGCCGGATTCAACATCATCGCCAACGACTTGGCCGAATCCGATGACCTGCCCGCCACCATCGCCGCGATCGAGGCGCGCGGCGGCAAGGCCGTGGCACTGCCAGGCGACATCAGCGACCTCTCCAGCCAGCAAGCCCTGGTCGATGAGGCCTGGGCCGCCTTCGGCGGCCTGCATTGCCTCGTCAACAATGCCGGCATCTCCGTCGCCAGGCGCGATGACATCCTGAAGGTCACGCCTGAGAGCTATGACCGCCTGATGGAGGTCAATCTGCGGGGCCCGTTCTTCCTGACGCAGGCAGTGGCGCGGAAGATGGTGCAGGCGCCGTCCGAGCATTTCCGCAGCATCGTCACGATCTCCTCGATCAATGTCGAGTTCGCCTCGGCCGACCGGGCCGAGTACTGCATTTCCAAGACGGGGCTGGCGATGATGTCGCAGCTCTTCGCGGCGCGCCTGGCCGGGGATGGCATCAATGCCTACGAGATCCGCCCCGGAATCATCCGCACCGACATGACTGCCGTGGCGAAGGAGCGTTATGACGCTCTTTTCGCAGATGGCCTCACCCCGCTCGCTCGCTGGGGCGAGCCCGAGGATATCGGCAAGGCGGCCGCGATGCTGGCCTCCGGCTCCCTGCCCTATTCGACCGGCGAGGTGGTGCGGGTCGATGGCGGCCTGGCGGTTCGCAGGCTGTGACGGTCATGAGCGGCAGAGAGCTCCCCCCGGGCGAATACTGGTTCGAGGACCTTGATGAGGGCGATCGCTACCAGACCGGCTTCCTGGTCGTGACCGAAGCCCATATCGTCTCCTTCGCCGGCCTCTCCGGCGATTTCTTCGACATCCACATGGATGACGACTTCGCCCGCTCGCAGGGCTTTCCGGCCCGGGTCGCCCACGGCCTGCTCGGCCTGGCGCTGACGGACGGGCTGAAGAACCGGGCCTCGGTGCGCATCATGGCCATCGCCTCGCTCGGCTGGAACTGGCGCTTCAAGGGCCCGATCTTCGCAGGCGACCGCATCGGCGCGCAAATCCGCGTCGCCGGCAAGCGCCTGTCCAGCAAGAGGCAAGGCATCGTCACGCTGGCTTTCGAAGTGGTGAAACGCGGCGGCGAGATCGCCCAAGAGGGCGAAACCATGCTCCTCACCCGCCTGCGCCCTCAAGTCCTGGAGCGGACACCCGCATGATCACGCTCGCCCTGCCCCGCAGCGACCGCTCGCTGGAACACTTCGCTTTGCCCGATCCCGTCCGCTGGGATACCGCCCGTCCCGGCGAGACGCTGGCGCGCGCCATCCTGTCGGCCGCCCATGTCGTTGCCGATCCGCTGGCCGATATCGCGCCGATGCGCGACATCGCGATCGATTTCGACGCGACCCAGCGCTTCCGCGAGTATCTCTGGGATCTCGGCCTCGGCGTCGCCGAGGCGATGGATACCGCCCAGCGCGGCATGGGGCTCGACTGGCCTTCCGCGAAAATCCTGATCCGCAACACCCTCGCCAGCGCCCGCCAGCGGCCCGGCGCGGTGGTCTTCTCAGGCGTCGGCACCGAGCAGCTCGCGCCGCAGGACGCGACGATCGAGAGCGTCATCGCCGCCTATCTCGAGCAGTTGTCCTATGTCCAGGGCCTCGGCGGGCGTGTCATCCTGATGGCGAGCAGAGCGCTGGCGCGGGCGGCGCGATCCCCCACCGATTATGCCCGCGTCTATGCCCGCGTCCTCTCCGAGGCCGACCAGCCGGTGATCCTGCACTGGCTCGGCGAGATGTTCGATCCTGCGCTTGCCGGCTATTGGGGCGGCAATGATATCGATGCCGCAATGGATTCCTGCCTCGGCATGATCGCCGACAATGCCGGCAGGATCGCCGGCATCAAGATCTCGCTCCTCGACAAGGAGCTCGAGATCGCGATGCGCCGCCGCCTTCCCGAGGGCGTCGCGATGTATACCGGCGACGATTTCAACTATCCCGAACTGATCGCCGGCGACGCCAAGGGCTTCAGCCACGCCTTGCTCGGCATCTTCGATCCGATCGCACCCATCGCGTCGGCCGCCCTCAAGGCCTTGACGCAAGGCGGCGCCGCGCCCTTCCGGGACATCCTCGACCCAACCGTGGCGCTGTCGCGCGAATTGTTCCAGGCGCCGACGCAGTACTACAAGACCGGCGTCGTCCTGCTCGCCTATCTCGGCGGCCATCAGGAGCATTTCACCATGCTCGGCGCCCAGCAGGGCGCCCGCTCGGTGCTGCATCTCTCCCGCGTCTTCCGTCACGCCGCGACTCTGGGGCTGTTCCTAGACCCCGACCGGGCAGCGCAGCGGATGCGGCATGTCCTCGCCCTACACGGCATCGCCTGAGCCCGCGGCTTGACGGGTCGGTCCACCGCGATCAGATCATCCATCCAGAGGCAGAAACAGACGAATCCGTGGCAGATTTCGAGCATCGCAAGACGCAATCGCAAGTGAACCCGCGGCCCACTCTGGTGGATATCGCGAACGCGACCGGCGTCTCGAAGGCCACCGTCTCGCTCGTGCTGCGCAACAGCCCGACCATCCCCAAGCGCACTCATGAGCGCGTGCTCGAAGCGGCGAAAAACCTCGGCTATGTCTATAACCGCGGCGCCGCGGGCCTGCGCTCGACAGAGTCCCGCCTGATCGCCATGGCGGTCAATGATCTGATCAACCCTTATTTCGCCGAGATCGTTGCGGCGATGGAAGACGCGCTGACGGAGCAGAACCGCATCGTCTTGATGTCGAACACCGCCGAATCCGTCGCGCGCCAGAGCGCCTTTGTCTCGGCTGTGCGCGAATACAATGTGGCGGGCCTGCTTGTCGTACCCGCCATGGGCACGGATGCGGCCTTCGTCGACCTGCTCCGATCCTGGCGTTTGCCTTGCGTGATGGTCTCGCGCTCGGTTCCGGGAGCCGACGTCGATCTCGTCCAGGCCAATCACCGCGCCGGCATGATCGAGGCCACAAGGCACCTGATCGAGCTCGGCCACCGCCGGATCGGCATGATCGGCCTCAACGAGAACATCTCGACCGGCCGCGAACGGTTCGAGGGCTACCGGCAAGCCCTGTTCGATGCCGGGATCGCACTCGAACCGCGCCTCGTGCTCTCCGGCCCGGCGACGCGCGACACCGGCATGGCGCATGTTCTGACCCTGCTCGATCTGCCTGAGCCACCGACGGCGGTCGTCTGCTTCAACGATGTCGTCGCTTTCGGCGCCATGCTCGGCCTGCGCTCGCGCGAATTGACACCGGGACGCGATTTCTCCGTCATCGGCTTCGACGACATCGCCGAGGCGACCTTATGGCGCCCAGCACTCACCACCGTCGCGGTCGCACGGCGGACCGTGGGCCGGACCGCCGCCCAGTTGCTGCTGCGCCGGATCGAGGCTTTCGACGCACCGGTCGAAACCGTCCTGCTGCCCACCGAGCTCGTGATCCGCGACACGACCGGCGTGCCGCCCGCTCTGCATCCGCGCAGGAAGGCGCTGGTCTAGCGTATCTTTTGGCTCGGACCCATGTCGTCATTTCGCCCCTCCAGGCCGCCCTGGAATGCCGATCTGGTTCCGAGCCCAAACAGCAGTCTCGCGCCGGACAGTGACCAAGCTCCGCGAATCCTGCTACCCCGCCTTCCCACCTCACAGCTTGAGATCTTGACCGCCATGCCGCAGGCCACACTCTCGATCGGGATCATCGGCGCCGGAATCATGGGCGAGCGCTTGCTGCGCGCGATCCTCGAACAGGCGCCCGACAGCCTGCGGGTCAGCGGCATCTGGGACCCCGCGCCCGCCGCCATGGCACGCATCGCCACCGCCTTCCCCACCGTTCCCCAGTTGGCCAACGCCGCCGCGGTCATCGCGGCCAGCGACTGCGTCTACATCGCCTCGCCGCCCGCCTCGCATCTCGACCATGCCCGCGCCGCGCTGGCCGCCGGCAAAAGCGTCTTCGCGGAGAAGCCGCTTGCAGTCGATGTCACGGATGCGCGCGCCTTCGTCGCCAGCGCCGGCGAGCGCGGCGCGGTCAACTTCCCCTTTGCCTCCTCGCTCGCCGTCGCAACACTGCAAGACTGGGTCGCGCAAGGCGAGATCGGCACGGTCTCGCGCATCACGATCGAAGTCGCCTTCGCGACCTGGCCGCGCTCCTGGCAGGCCGACGCCGCAGCCTGGCTCGACAAGCCGGCGCAGGGTGGCTTCACCCGCGAGGTCGTGTCGCATTTCCTGTTCCTCAGCCGCCGGCTGCTTGGCCCGCTGCATGGGCTTTCGGCCAGCGTGAGCTTCCCGGAAACCGGCAAGGCGGAACGCGCGATCGAGGCCCGGCTTTTCGCCGGCGAAGTGCCGGTCGTGCTCAAGGGCAGCGTCGGCACGACCCCGAAGGACGATCACAACATCTGGATGCTGGAAGGCGACAAGGGCGCGGTCCGGCTCTGCGACTGGTCGATCGCCGAACGCCGCCTGCCCGATGGCAATTGGCAGCGCGCTCCTGGCACGATGTCGAACGAGCAGGCCCGCCCGCTCGCCCTGAAGCGCCAGCTCGAAGGCGTCGTGCGCCTGACCCAGGGCCAGCCGCATCACCTGGCGACGCTGACCGAGGCGCTGAACGTCCAGGAGATCGTCGAGGGCATTCTCGCGAGCTAGGACGTTTTCGAGCGAAGTGGGAGCCGAACGACGCCGCTCGCCTTGCTCCCTGAATGCTGAACCACGCCGTCATTCCGGGGTTTGGCGGAGCCAAGAGCCCGGAACCCAGAACCGATGAAGGTGGAAGGAAGCGCTGGACATCAGAGCTTCGGCACCAAAACGCATCGGTTCTAGGTTCCGGGCTCAGGCCTTCGGCCTGCCCCGGAATGACCTGTGGTTCTGTCCGGAAGCAACAGGCTTTAAGCGATCGCCAGCTTCATCCGCTGCGCCACTGCCTCCAGCCTCTTGTCGCGCGTCCATAATCGCGCATCCCCCATCAGTCGCGTCGAGGCGATGAGATGGGCATCGACATGACCGATACCGATTCCGGCCAATCCCTCACGCTCGATCAACAGCAGAAGCTCGGCATGCGTCGCGACCGCCGCCTGCGGCAAGCCCTGCAACGCCTCGATGACGAGCGAACGTTGACGCAGCGTACCGAGTGCGATCTCGGCAGTCACGAACGGGTGGCCCAGAACCTGGCCGGCCTCGAGCAAGGCGCCGAGCTTCGCATCGGCCCCGCGGAAATGATCGATCCAGACGGAGCTATCGACCAGGATCACGCGGCGTCGGGCCGCCGGCGCGGCGCGGCTTCAGCCGCCGCGTCCGATCCGCCAAGTCGCGCAAGCCGCTTAGCACTTTCACGCTCGATCAGCGCCGTCAGCGCCTCGCGGAGCAGCGCGCTGCGCTCGTGCAGGCCCGTATAGGCTTGCGCCTTGGCGAGCAATTCGTCGTCCAGCGCCACGGTCGTCCGCATCAGATGCTCTCCTTGCAGGCATCAAGATTAGCATCAATCGATGCGCCTTTCCATGCCGGAGCGAAACGGCATCCAAGTCGGAAACATCCGACTTGGATTAGAGAGGGTTCCCCGCGCCTGCTGGGCTTCGGGCTGCGCAACCTTCCCCTCTCGCGGAGAAGGAAAGCGACCTTCCCCAACGCGAACCCGGCATTGAGTCACCCCGGAAAGGTCGATACGGTCCCGCTCCCAAATATGCGAACAGGAGAAGCGGCGATGGCCTGGGCTCGACTGGCTGGTGTGGCGATGGCGTTGATGGCCTTGTCCAGCGCGGCCCATGCGGATGCGACGATCCCGATCAAGGACATCGCCGGCGTGAAGGATAACCCCATGCTGAAGCGCTATGAGGGTTCCTTCATCGTCAGCGGCGCGAGCTCGGCCTTCACCGATTTCAAGGTTCCGCTCTCCAAGCTGGAGCAGACAGACAAGCGCGACACGATGAACAATGTCCTGTTCGCGCCCAAGCAAGAGCAGGAGGTCGAAGGCGCCTTCACCCGCCTGGTCTATGTCACGCCCGCCAATCGCTCGCCATTGGAGGTGCTGCGCAACTACCAGGACGAGATCGAGGCGGCCGGCGGCTCGGTACTGTTTGCCTGCAAGACCGAGGGCTGCGGCGGCGCGCACACCCGCGCGTCGAGCGGCGGCGGCGGCGAATCCAGCCTGATGATGTATTTCTTCCACGAGGCCGACATCAAGGATGGCAGCTTCTCGAACGGCGCCTGCGCCGTCACCGGCACGATCAGCGACCAGCGCTTCTTTGCGGCAAAGCTGCCGCGCCCCGGCGGCGAGGCCTATGTCACGGTCCAGACCTATCAACTCGGCGACAACACCTACTGCGCGGCGCTGACCGGCCGTACGGTTGCTGTGGTCCATATCGTCGAGCCTCGATCGCGCGAGAAGAAGATGACCGAGGTGAAGGCGCAGGAAATGGCGCGCTCCCTGGGCTCGACCGGCAAGATCGCGCTCTACGGTATTCTGTTCGACACCAACAAGACCGAGATCAAGCCGGAATCGGCCGCGACCCTGCAGGAGATCGCGACGCTGATGAAGTCGGATGCGAAGCTCGCCGTCATCGTCGTCGGCCACACCGACAATCAAGGCGGCTACGACTACAATGTCGATCTCTCGCGTCGCCGCGCCGACGCCGTGATCAAGGCGCTGGCCGCCGACTACAAGCTCGACGCCAAGCGCTTCCGCGCAGCGGGCGTCGGCATGGTCGCTCCCGTTGCCAGCAACGACGCCGAAGAGGGCCGCAGCCAGAACCGCCGCGTCGAGCTGGTGAAGCTGAACTGAGGCCCGGAGCGTTTTCGAGCGAAGCGGCACCGGTTCGCGTAAAATCGCGTAAAATCAAAGGATTAGCGGCGTTAGATCATTGCAATTGGCGTTGCAAAACTCGGCAACGCACACGTCCTCGAGACGATTTTCCAAAAAATTTTCTACGGCGCGATCCGTTTTCACCCTTCGGATCGTCCTTGGTGTGTCCGCAACAGAAGGAGACGCGCCATGTCCGACGAGTCCGTTATTTTGATCAATCTGCTGAGGGTCAAACCCGGGAAGCAGGATGCACTGATCGCGCTCTTGAAGCAGAACACCGACACGGTGATCCGCACGCTCCACGGCTGGAAGACGACCCGGCTGATCGCGGCGAAGGACGGCGCCAGCGTCGTCATCTACTCCGAGTGGGAAACACCCGTAGACGTCGAAGCCATGCGCAGCGACCCGCGCATGCAAGCCTATTTCCCGAAGATCATTGAGCTCGCGAGCTTGGACTCAATCGTGGGCTCGGCGGTGTTGAGCGAATGCTGGCGCGGCTGAACACACAGATACGTTTGCATCACCCGGATAACAACGGAGAAGCCGCCATGGCTCAGATGGTCGTGATTTACCGAACACCCAGGAACGTCGAGGCATTCGACCGACATTACTTCGAAATCCATGTGCCCCTCGCCAAGATGATTCCGGGACTGAGGAAATACGAGGTCAGCGATGGCCCGATCGCAATGCCGGTCGGAAAATCCGACGTGCATCGAATTGGAACGCTGCATTTCGATGACCTTGCTGCGATCGAAAAGGCGTTCGCAAGTCTGGAGGGACAGGTGGCCGGGGCGGATCGCAGACTTTTTGCGCCCGATGACTCGGGTGTTCAAATGTTCCTCTTCGAGAACAGGGAAATTTGAGCCCATCTTTCTCGTTCGTCCCGGCCGGCGACGGAGCAAAAGGGCGGCGAAAGCCGAGCAACCGCTTGTAGTCGGCAAATGATTAAACGAAGAGAGACTCAATTATGTCAGCCAGCAAAGCGCCTGAAAGATTTGGCACGGTGCCGCGCCAATACAGCCGCTGCGAACAGGATCGCTCAGTTCCGTTGATTGGTCAGGATCACATGATTGCAACGGTTGACGGTACCGTGGGCGGCAAGACAATCACTCGCAGATTGGAAAGCAGCCACTCGCCATTCCTGTCACAACCGGCCATTCTGTCGAAGATTCTCATCGAGATTTGTATCCAGTCCCTGACAGAACAGAGCGCGGAAGCAGGTCTCGCTACATGAACACGGACGAATTCGAGGATCGTCTGAAAGCGCTGCGGCCACGCCTTCATCGCTACTGCGCGCGTATGACAGGATCGGCAGTCAATGGCGAGGACGTATTGCAAGATACCCTGGTCAAGGCCCTTCACGCGCGAGCCCAGGGCACCGAGGTGGATAATCTTGAGGGCTGGCTGTTTCGCATCGCCCACAACACGAGCCTCGATTTCCTGCGCGACAGGTCGCGGAACACGGTCGTTCCGCTCACCGAAAACCTCGAAGCGGCACCCATGCCCGAGGCGGATATCGTCGCGATCAGCTTTCAGACGTTTCTGCGGCTGCCTGAACTTCAGCGCTGTGCGGTGATCCTCAAGGATGTTCTGGGTCATTCGATCGACGAGATCGCAAGGATCGTCGAGTGCTCTCCGACAGCCGCCAAATCAGCGCTTCAGCGCGGGCGCGCTGCGCTGCAGCGACTCGCGCAGGAGCCCGAAGACACCCGGCTGCCGCTGATGCCCGATTCGGATCGGCGGAAGATCACCGCTTATGTCGATCTGTTTCGAAGCGGCGATTTCGACGCAATCCGCGCCATGCTCGCTGATGACGTGAAGCTCGACCTGGTGAACCGGCTCCAACTGGAAGGGCGCGACAAGATCGGCCTCTATTTCACGCGTTATGCGGAAGAGACGAAATGGCGGTTCGCCCTCGGCGCGGTTGAAGGCCAGCCGGCCATGCTGGTCTTCGACAGCACCGGCCCGATGGAAAGACCTGCGCATTTTGTCCTGATCGACTGGTCGGAAAGCGGAATCATCAAGATTCGAGATTTCCTGTTCGCTCCCTATGCGCTCGAAGCCATAGATTGGGTGCGGTTAGGCTAAAAGGCTATAGTCGAGTTCTAGCCACCCCACGAGGCCACCAGCGTTTCATCTGCTACGGCGATGTCCAATCGAATTGGATCGGACATCGCCGTAACTGCGCAGGCCGCAAAGCAGCCCTTCGCGCTGAGCATGGAACGACGCCGGCGCGCCTTGCGTTTCCTGCGCGGGGCGTGGTTTTGCGGAGGTTCATGCCATGGTGATCGCCGGTCTCGTCGCAATATCGCTGTCTTCTGGCATGGTGCTGCCGGTCGCCGACAGCCCGCCTCGCTTCAACATCGAACAGGCCTGCCGCCATGCCGGCGAGCCCGTCACCGGCGTCGGTCGCCCCAATCAGGCCTGTCGCGATGATGAGAGCAAGGCGGCGGCGGATCTGCAGCAGCAATGGGCGAAATACCCGCCCGTACAGCGCGCCACCTGCGTCGAGGGCGCGGGGCTCGGCGGCCCGCCGAGCTATGTCCAGGTGCTGACCTGCCTGGAAATGGCCACGCATAAGTGAGCATGGCTGCCCGTCACGGGGGTGCCCCGTCACGACAGCATCAGCTTGTTCCGAAAACCGGTTCGCACTTTTCGGGCCGGTGCTTTAGCGCAGGATCGCCGCCCTCAGCAGCAGATAGAGCACGCCCGCATTGAGCAGATGCCAGAGCCAGTGCGTGCCCATGCTCCAGCCGCCGCAAAGCGCTCCATCCAGCGTGCGAAAAGCCAGCGACACCGCGAAGACCAGCCCCGCCGAACCGACCTGCCGCGCCGTATCCTGACAGCCCGGCCGGCGCAGCAAGGTCCCAGTGACGCCGGCGAGCGCCAGCAGGAAGGCGGCATAGCCGGCCGAGCCGCGCGCCGGCTGCGGCAGCAAGGAGCCGACCCCGCCGGAGAGCAGCAGCGCGAAGGCGAAGAAGGCGAGCGTGCCCAGCACTGTCGTCCGCCAGGACAAGCCGAAGAAGCGCGTCAGCGCCAGGCCGAAATAGCAGAAGGCGAAGAGCTGGATCGGCACGACATCCGCAGCCAGCGTCCAGCCCTGCGGCATGGTGTGGTAGAGGAAGGAGCCGATGCCGATCGCGAAGACCAGCAGGGTGAGCGCCAGGGATGGTCGGTCCGAACCGCCGCCGCGCCGCCAGAGCTGAAAAGCCGCGACAGCCGCCAGCAGGAAGGCTCCGTTCGTCAGCGCATTCCAGGGCTCGGCCCAGAACGCGCCGCTCAGCCGCTCGCAATAGCCGTAGCTCAGCACCGTTCGATCCTCCCGAACGCCCCTCTTGCCAGTGCTCCACGACATTGGTGTTGCGCGCCCCGCGGTGGGTTGGCCGCAAGCCTTCGCCGCGGCCGCCCTGCACGGGTCCGATCGCGCCGGATTTGGCGAGTATCATGAGGAAACCTTAAACCGAAGCCGACAAATCCACTGCATGCCCAAACGGAGTTTTAGATAGTCGGCGGCATGGTCGCGCCCATGCACGCCCCGGGACAGGTCATCGACGCCGCCGCAACAGCTGCGCCGACTGCGGCGCAGGCTGGCCTCTATGCCGAGCAGCGGAGGAAGGGCTTCGGGTGGCTGCGCTTCTCGCCATCCTTGGAGCGCGAATATCGCCGGCATATGCGCCAGGATCAGCGCATCAGCGCGCTGATCTGCTCGGCAACCGCGCTTGCCATCTGGCTCGCCTTCATGGCGCTCGATCTCTGGCGGCTGGATCTGACGCGCGAGCTCGCGGAGCGGCATTACGATGTCTGGATGACGGTGACCCTGCGTCTGGTCGTGCTCGCGCTCCTGCTGCTGCTGGTGCAGCGCCTGGCAAGCCGGGGCGTTACAGCGGACAAAGGTCCTCCGCGCGGCTATCACTGGCTGTCGTTCCTGGCCCTGGCCCTGATCGGCACCTCCAGCGCCTTCAGCGCCAATGTCATGAAGCTGCGCGACCTCGCCCATGCCGATATGGCGCAGTTCGTCATCATCATCGCGGTCTTCTTGCCTGTCGGAATGACCTTCCGCCAAAGCCTCGGCGCTGCGACGCTGATCGCCGTCGCGACCGCCCTGCTCGGCGGCGTGATGCTCGATCCCAGCCATATGCGCGAGCATATCCGGCTCTCGACCCTGGTGTTCTTCGCCGTCTTCGTCGGCGCCGTCGGGGCCTATCTGCGCGAATACGCTCAGCGCGACCAGTTCCTGCTACGCCGCCTGCTGCATCACTACGCCATGTTCGACGCGCTGACCGGCGTCGGCAATCGCCGCTTCTTCGAGCAGCACGCCGCGACCGCCCTGCTGCAGGCGCAGCGCGAGGGCGCCGGCGTGGTGCTCGCCATCCTCGATGTCGATCACTTCAAGAAGTTCAACGACCGCTACGGCCATCAGACCGGAGATCTTGCGCTCAGCCTGGTCGCACGCAGCCTCAAGACTGGCCTGCGCCGGCCGATGGACCTCGCCGCCCGGCTCGGCGGAGAGGAGTTCGGCCTGCTGCTCTACGGAACCGGGCCGGAACAGGCGCAGGTCCTGCTCGACAGCATCGTCGCCGCCATCGTCGCGCTTGCCATTCCCCATGACGCCTCGGCGACGGCGCCGCATCTCACCGTCAGCATCGGCGCGGCCTGCTTCGACGGGCACGAGACGCTGGAGAGTCTCTACCGGCGGGCCGACGCGGTTTTGTACGAGAGCAAGACCGGCGGCCGGAACCGGGCCGGGCTGGATTGGCCGAGATCAGTGGTTGCCCTGGCCAGCCGCAGGCCGCAAACTCAGCGGCGCAGATGAAACGAGGGAGCGGGCGATGCCGCGCCAGATGCTGACGATGCTGGGCCTGCTGGGCTTCAGCCTGATGGCCGCCTCCACTCCCGCCCGCGCCGAGACCTGCGACGACCTCTGGTATGCCCGCAACGAGATCTACAAGGCGCAGGGCTATTGCTTCCGCACCGCGCGCGGCATCAGCGCCTTCGGCAATGCCGGCTGCCAATACGACGCAGTCGAGGACGTGCCGCTCTCCAGCAGCCAGCGCCGCACCATCGCCGATATCGCCCGCGAGGAGCGCGCCCGGCGCTGCCCACGCTGAGCGATCGATGAACAACCTTTGCTGTGGAAGGCGCGCTGCGGTGCAGCGAGCCTGGCGCTGCGCCGTGCTAAAGGCACCGGTCCGACAGGCATAATCAAGGCGGCGCAACCACGGCATGACGACGGCCATCGACATGGGGACCGCCCGGAGCGGCGAGCCCGCCTTGCTCGATCTCGCCGAATTGCTGGCGACGCGTCTGCTTGTCCAGGGCAATTCCGGTTCGGGCAAATCGCATCTGCTGCGCCGCCTGCTCGAGCAGAGCGCACCGCTCGTCCAGCAGGCGGTAATCGATCCCGAGGGCGATTTCGTCTCGCTCGCCGACCAGTTCGGCCATGTCGTGGTCGATGCACAATGCGGCGAGGCCGAGCTCCAGCGCGTCGCGCTCAGGGTCCGGCAGCATCGCGTCTCGGTGGTGTTGAACCTGGAGAACCTCGAGGCCGACGAGCAGCTGCGCGCGGTCGCGGCCTTCCTCGGCGGCCTGTTCGATGTCGACCGCAGCCTCTGGTTTCCGATGTTGATCGTCGTCGACGAGGCGCAGCTCTTCGCGCCGGTGATGGCGGGCGAAGCCTCCGACGAGGCGCGCCGGCTCTCGCTCGGCGCCATGACCAACCTGATGTGCCGGGGCCGCAAGCGCGGGCTGGCCGGCGTCATCGCCACCCAGCGCCTCGCAAAACTCGCCAAGAACGTTGCGGCGGAAGCCTCGAACTTCCTGATGGGCCGCACCTTCCTCGACATCGACATGGCCCGCGCCGCCGACCTCCTCGGCATGGACCGCAAGCAGGCCGAAATGTTCCGCGATCTCGAACGCGGCCAGTTCGTCGCGCTCGGCCCCGCACTGTCGAAGCGCCCGCTGCCATTGCGGATCGGTCCGGCGACCTCGCAGGATCGCGGCGGCGCGCCCGGCCTGATGCCCTTGCCGGAACAGGGCCCCGAGGAGGCGGGCAAGTTGATCTTCACCGCCGGTGCCGACGAGCTTCCGATCACCAACTGGCCGCCGCGCTCGGCGCCACGGCCGCGCCCGCCCGCCAACGACGTGCTGCGCCAGATCGAGACCTATCGGCCCTCGCCCGCCCCCGAGCCCGAGCCGGACATTCCGATGGAGCCGGAAGAGCGCGAGGCGATCATGGCCGAGATCCTGCGTGAATTGATGGTCGATCCCGAGACGCGCACGCGCCAAATCGCCGTGCTCTACCAGGATTTCACTGTGCGCTGCCGCATGCGCCGGCTCGGCCGCCAGAGCCTGAGCCTCGACGAGTTCCGCCGCAGGCTCGCCGTGGCGCGCGCCGGCGCGAGCGAAGAGGTCACGGCCTCCGAGCCCTGGCAGGCCGCGATCGAGGCCTCAGCCGCGCTGCCCGACGATCTCCAGAGCCTGTTCCTGTTCATCGCGCGGGCCGGCATCGAACGCACGCCCTGCCCCACCGATGCGGAGCTCGCCGCCGTCTATGGCAGCCATTCGCCGAGCCGGGCGCGCCGCCTGATCGGCTATATCGAAGAGCGCGGGCTCCTCGTTTGCCATGTCGATTTTCGCGGCCAGCGTACACTGGCCCTGCCGACGCTCGGGCTGGAAACCGCACCGGGCCTCGCCCAACCACGCACCGCGGGCCTGCCGCGCGGAGCGCGGAGCTAGAGGCCGATGCGCCGAGCCTTGCTCGTCGATGTCGACGGCGTCCTCGTCCGAGGCAGGCCGAGCGATGGCCGCCCTTGGACGAGTGAGCTAAGGCGGGATCTGGGCCTCGACCCGGATTTGCTGCATCGGCACTTCTTCGCAAAGCACTGGCCAGACATCGTCATCGGCCGCGCCGGTCTGGAAGAAAAGCTCGCTCCCGTGCTGGCCGAGATCGCGCCGCATCTGACATATCAGAACTTCACGGCTTACTGGTTCGCCAACGACGCCCGGCTTGACGTCGAACTGCTCGCGGCGCTCGACCTGCTACGCTCATCGGGCCTCACCATCGCTCTCGCGACGAACCAGGAGCATATGCGCGCCCGGCATCTGCTCGGCTCGCTCGGGCTGTCCCGGCACGTCGACGATCTCTTCTATTCCGCGGCGATCGGGGTCCGGAAACCCGAGCCTGCCTTCTTCCTGGCCATACAGGACAGGCTCGGTCTCAAGGGGCAGGCCCTGCTGCTGCTCGACGACAGTCTCGAGAATGTCGAGGCGGCGCGCCGTCTCGGCTGGCAGGCGATCCACTGGGCGCATGACAGCCGGCTGGACCGGGAGATGGCTCGGCTGATCGGAGCCGACCGCCTGCGCTAGGCTTTCAGTGCTCCTTGCCGGCGGGCATCGTCATCCTGTCGACCCAGGCGATGCCGATCGCCGACAGGATGAAGACGGTGTGGATCGCGGTCTGCAGGATGACGCCGGTCGCGGTGTAGTTCGTCGCGGTCGCGCTGCCGATATTGCCGGCTTCTATGAAGGTCCGCAGCAGGTGGATCGACGAGATGCCGATGATCGCCATCGCGAGCTTGATCTTGAGCACGCTGGCATTGACGTGGCTCAGCCATTCCGGCTGGTCGGGATGATCCTGCAGGCCCAGGCGCGAGACGAAGGTCTCGTAGCCGCCGACGATGACCATGATCAGCAGGTTCGAGATCATCACCACGTCGATCAGGCCCAGCACCACCAGCATGATCTGCTGTTCGCCGAACTCGGTCGCATGGGTGACGAGGTGCCAGAGCTCCTTCAGGAACAGGAAGACGTAGACGCACTGCGCCACGATCAAACCGAGATAGAGCGGCAGTTGCAGCCAGCGCGAGCTGAAGATGATCGTCGGCAAGAGCTTCACAGCCACGGGGATGCGTGGGGGTTCGCCAGAATGCGACATGAAGGAGTTTCCAGGCTTTCTCGAACGGATGTTGCAATGCAAAAGAGTGCTGTCGCTAGATGGTGCAAGAGCATCGACCGTGCAAGCGGCCTTCGCTGGGCGACGGCAAAAGTTCCCGCGAGCAGTCAAAACGATGAAATTTCGGACTTTCCTACGATCGGCGCTTCCATGACGACACGGCAATGACTAAGTTTAGCGACAATCGGGGGAACATATGACGTTCCTCTCGCGTTGGAGAGGAAAGGAGTTTTGTCATGATCAAGACCTTGACCATCGCGGCCGCGCTCGTCGGAGGCGCCCTCATCGCCGCTCCGGCTTCGGCCGCCCCGCTCAGCGCGACGACTAGCTCGGCCCTGACGCTCGCCGATAGCGGCAAGGGCCTCGTCGAGACCGTGCAGTATCGCCGCTATGGCGGTTATCGTGGCGGACGCTATGGCTACCGCGGTGGTTATTACCGTGGTGGACGCGGCGCGGCCGTCGGTGCCGGCATTGCGGCGGGCGCCATCGGCGCGCTGGCTGCGGGCGCCCTGCTCGCGCCCGGTCCGGTCTATGCCGAGCCGGCTCCGATTTATGGCGGCCCGGTTTACGGCGCCCCAGTTTACGCCGGCCCGGGCCCCGACGCGGTCGCCTATTGCTCGCGTCGCTTCCGCAGCTACGACCCCGAGACCGGCACCTATATCGGCACGGGCGGCGTCGTCCGCTCCTGCCCCTGATAGCGCTTGCCCCTGACATCGCCTGACGGGCGAATACGACAGCCTTCGCGCAGCGATGCGCGGAGGTTTTTCATGTCTGGAACCAGTCAGGCCATATGTGGCATCAAGCTGAACGGGCTTGCCAGCGCGGCACGCCTACCGCTTATCCTCACGCTCTTCTGAGTCGGAGTTCGGTTCGTGCGCATCGCCACCTGGAACGTCAATTCGGTCCGCCAGCGGCTGGGCCATCTGCTCGACTTCCTGAAGGAGGCGCAGCCTGACGCGCTCTGCCTGCAGGAGATCAAATGCGTCGACGCCGATTTCCCACGCGCTGAGATCGAGGAGGCCGGCTGGCAGGTCGAAACCCATGGCCAGAAGACCTTCAACGGCGTCGCCATCCTCAGCCGCAGCAAGCTCGAGGATGTCCGGCGCGGCCTGCCTGGCGATGAGGCGGACGAGCAGGCGCGCTATCTCGAAGGCGTCCTGCCCATGGGCAGTGGCGTGGTGCGCCTGGCCACCATCTATCTGCCCAACGGCAATCCGCCCAATACCGAGAAATACCCCTACAAGCTCGACTGGATGAGGCGCCTCACCAACCATGCCCGGATGCTGCTGGAGCAGGAGGAGGCCTTGGTCTTCGCCGGCGACTACAACGTCATCCCCGAGCCGCGCGACGCCCGCGAGCCCGCGGCCTGGGTCAATGACGCGCTCTTCCTGCCACCGACCCGAGCCGCCTTTCGCGGCCTGCTCAATCTGGGACTGACCGAGGCGCTGCGCGCGACCACGGATGCGCCGGGGCTCTACACCTTCTGGGATTATCAGGCCGGCGCCTGGCAGCGGAACAACGGCATCCGCATCGACCATCTCCTGCTCTCGCCACAGGCGGCGGACCGGCTCGCGAGCGTGTCGATCGCCAAGCATGTCCGCGGCTGGGAAAAGCCGTCCGACCATGTGCCGGTGATGCTGGAATTGAACTGAGCGACGAGGCTCGACGCCTCTTCCCTTCTCCCCTCCCATCTCGGGCTTGCCCGAGATGGGCAACCCAAAATGTCAAAGTCGGCAACAGCCGACTTTGATGCGGGAGAAGGTGGCAGCGCGAAGCGCTGACGGATGAGGGAAGCGCCTCAACCGCTCTAAATGCGACTTGCGCAATCCTTCCCTCATCCGCCTCACTGCGTTCGGCACCTTCTCCCCCAAGGGGAGAAGGGTTCCCCGCGCCTGGTTCTGACTGGGGCGGACTTGAAGACTAATCCGCCGAGCCCCGCTTCACTCCGCCCTTGATGAACACCCGAAACGGCGTCGTGCCGGTGGCGCCGCCATCTAGCGAGCGCCAATTGCCGTTGGTGCAGAGCACGCCGCCTTGCGTCTCCACCGCCTCGAACGTGATCGCATTGCGATAGACCGTGCCATTGGGCGCGATCGCCCGGAAGTTCGTGGTGCATTTGCCGTCTGCGACGACCGGGTCGTAGTCGTGGATCATGATGCCGCCGCCCCCCGTGCTTGGGAACGGATCCTTGAGCGGAGCCCAGCGCTCGAAATCATCCTGCGCGGCAGCCCCCGCAGTCGTGAACATGATGGCGATGAGGCTGAAGGGCACGGCATGACGCATGGCGCAGGCTCCCGATGGGTCTGTTCTGGAGCGTTTTCGAGCGAAGTGGACACCGGTTCGCGTGAAGAAAACGCGTCAAAACAAAGGGCTAGAGTCATTGAACGATCCAATTGGATCGTTCAATGACTCTAGCTACGCCGGGATCGTGATGATGGATGCAGCCGCTGGCTCAGCGCTACTGCTGGCTGCGGCTGGCGAATTGCTGGCGCTCGACCATGGCGAGCGCCGCGCTGCGATCCGCAGGCGAGGCGGCAGCGAAAGCAGCCTCGCAGCGCTCGATGATCCAGGCCTCGCGCACCGCGTCCGCACTGTCGCGCGCCAGCGAGAGCCACATCAACCCGACCACCGGCGCGCGCGGCACGCCGTCGCCGCCGCGGATCAGCATGTCGCCGAAGACGGCGCGGGCCGGGGCGTGGCCCTTCTCGGCGGCGAGCTTCATCCAGCGCGCGGCCTGGCGCGCATCGCGATTGGTGCCCTGCCCGTTCATGTAGAGCCGGGCGAGATTGTACTGGCCTTCCGGGTCGCCGAAGTAAGAGGCGGCGTAGTGGAACATGTCGAAAGCCCGGTCGGCATTGGGCTTCACATAGCTGCCCTTGATACCATCGACGAAATAGCCACCGAGCGCGACGAAGGCGCCGCTAACAATGCGGCCATCGGCGGTGCCGGGAGTAGCGTCGGCATTCTCATCCGCGATCTTCGAGAAATATTCGAACGCCTTGAGATCATTGGCAGGCACGCCGTCGCCGCCGGCATACATCCGGCCGAGCTTGAACTGCGCCGTGAGATGGCCCTGGGAGGCGGCATATTCGAGCGCACGCACGGCACCGACCTGGTCGCCAGCGGTCGAGTCGCGCATCCAGGCCCGGATCGCATCGCGGGCGTTGCTGAAGGGGGCGATCGGCAGGGCCGTATGCGCGGCCGGGCCGCTCGGTGCGGGGGCGATCGGCCGCACGCTGGGAGCAGGCGGTGCGGGCGGAGCAAGATCGGGCTCGGGCAGCATCACGCCCGGGATCGGACGCGGCGGAATCGGCCCGCGCATAGGCACGCTGTCCTGCGCCCAGGCGGCCTGTTGGCCGCCCAGGATCAGGAACAATGCTGCAAATGTCGCGTCAAATATCCGCATAGCAATGGGTCTCGGCCGCCCCTCCCGGGTGGGTGACGGCCCCACCCTTCGCAGAGCCGACCGTCTGGGCGTATTTCCACAGCGCGCCCGATGCGTAGTCGGTCTTGCGCGGTGTCCAAGCCTTACGACGCGACTCAAGTTCGGCATCAGAAAGGCGGCAAGCGAGCTTTCCTGTGACCGCGTCGAGCTCGATGATATCGCCGTCGCGGATGAGTGCGATCGGGCCGCCGACAGCAGCCTCCGGACCGACATGGCCGACGCAGAAACCGCGCGTCGCGCCCGAGAAACGGCCATCCGTGATCAGCGCGACCTTGTCGCCCATGCCCTGGCCATAGAGCGCCGCCGTAGTCGCCAGCATCTCGCGCATGCCGGGGCCGCCCTTGGGGCCCTCATAGCGGATGACCAGCACGTCGCCGACCTTGTAGTCGCGGTTGGTGACGGCGGCGAAGGCGTCTTCCTCGCGGTCGAAGCAGCGCGCCGGGCCGGTGAAGGTCAGTTGCTCGGTCGTCATGCCCGCGATCTTCACGATCGCGCCCTCGGGAGCGAGGTTACCTTGAAGGCCGACGACGCCGCCATTGGGCGAAAGCGGCTTGTTCGCAGCGCGCACGACGTCCTGCTCGTCGTTCCATTTCACCGAGGCGAGGTTCTCGGCGATGGTGCGGCCGGTCACGGTCATGCAGTCGCCGTGCAGATAGCCATGGTCGAGCAAGGTCTTCATCAGGAGCGGGATGCCGCCGACCTCGAACATGTCCTTGGCGACGTATTTTCCGCCGGGCTTCAGATCGGCGATATAGGGCGTCTTCTTGAAGATCTCGGCCACGGCGAAGAGATCGAAATCGATGCCGCATTCATGCGCGATCGCCGGCAGGTGGAGCGCGCCATTGGTCGAGCCGCCCGAGGCCGCGACGACGGTCGCGGCGTTCTCCAGCGCCTTGCGGGTGACGATGTCGCGCGGGCGGATGTTGCGGGCGATCAGCTCCATCACCATCTCGCCGGCGGTGTAGCAGAAGCTGTCGCGCATGTCGTAGGGCGCCGGCGCGCCGCAGGAATAGGGCAGCGCCAGGCCGATCGCCTCGGCGACGGTCGCCATGGTGTTGGCGGTGAACTGCGCGCCGCAGGAGCCCGAGGACGGACAGGCGACCTCCTCCAGCTCCTTCAGATCCTCGTCGGACATCGCACCAACGGAATGCTTGCCGACAGCCTCGAACACGTCCTGCACCGTGACCGGCTTGCCCTTGAAGACGCCGGGCATGATCGAGCCGCCATAAATGAAGATCGAGGGCACGTTAAGGCGCACCATCGCCATCATCATGCCCGGCAGCGACTTGTCGCAACCGGCCAGTCCGACGAGCGCGTCATAGCAATGGCCGCGCATGGTCAATTCGACCGAATCGGCGATGCATTCGCGCGAGGCGAGCGAGGACTTCATGCCCTGGTGGCCCATGGCGATGCCATCGGTGACGCTGATGGTGCAGAACTCGCGCGGCGTGCCGTTGGCCGAGGCGACGCCCTTCTTGACGGCTTGAGCCTGGCGCATCAGCGAGATGTTGCAGGGCGCGGCCTCGTTCCAGCAGGAGGCGACCCCGACGAAAGGCTGGGCGATCTGCCGGGCGGTCATGCCCATGGCGTAGTAATAGGACCGATGCGGCGCACGAGCCGGCCCGACGCTGACGTGGCGGCTGGGGAGTTTCGATTTATCGAACACACGCACGTCCATGGTCTTTTTTTCCTCGTTCCACCCTGCGCTTGAGGCGCGTGGCAGATGTGCCACGCAGCCCGAGCCGGGCGCAACGCTGTCCTGCCTGCCGGCCGTAAGGGCAAGAGCCTCTCCCGGCCGTGAAACTCACACTCTAATTCTTCTATATCTCAGTGACTTATCGGAGCCCTCTGCTGGGCGCGCTTTGTGGCGGCTTCGCGGCAATTGGGCGGGCCCCTGGCCATCGCCACGCGATGCGGGAGCAGTGTTGCAGCAACGCCACAAATTCACGGCCAACTCTCGAAGGCGGGAACCTTTTGCGCTGTCGCGATTCATGCGACGCGATCGCTTCTAGAAGTTGAGAGCATGGCTCTTGCGAAAAACCGGTACCCGCTTTTTCGTAGCAACCTCTGGCGGCAGCACCCCGCCTCAGAGCACCAGCGGCAGGACGAAGAAACCGCCGACCACGATGACGAGCAGCGACAGCGCCACCAGCGGCAGGTGCTTCTCGATGAAGATGCGGATGTCGTCGCCATAGAAGCGCAGCGCCAGCGCGATCATCATGAAGAAGGTGACGCGCGAGACCACCATGCCGATGGTGAACTTCCAGATGTCGAAATGCAGGAAGCCCGACATGATGGTGACGATCTTGAACGGGATCGGCGTCAGCCCCTTGGTGACCAGCACCCAGAACCAGTAGTCCTGCGAGGTCGAGATCAATTGGGCGGCCTTGTCCTGCAAGCCGTAGATGCCAATCAGCCAGGAACCGACCGAATCGTAGAGCAGCGCACCGATGGCGTAGCCGAGATAGCCGCCCAGTACCGCGCCGAGCGAACAGAGACCGGCATAGAACCAGGCGCGGTCGGGCCTGGCGATGCACATCGGCAGCAAGAGCGGGATCGGCGGCAGCGGGCTGACGGAACTTTCGACGAAGGTCAGCGCGAAGAGGAGCCAGGGGGCGGCGGGGTGGGACGCATAGGAAACGCACCAGTCATAGGCTCGTTTGAGCATGGCGTAAGAGCAACCGGTCCTGGGTTAACGACGGCATCGAGCGCATGGCGGGCTTGCGCCCGACGCGCATCTAAGCCTGTCGGCGGAAGATTGCCAGAGTTGTCTTACGGTAACGTCAATTCGAAGACGGCTTCATGACCGAGTGGGGGCGCGCTCGACGGCTAACCTGTCTCATCAACCTCTCCGTCATTCCGGGCGCAGCGAAGCGGAGACCCGGAATCCATCCTAAGGCGCAGCGGCCTCCGATGGATCCCGGATTGGAAAGGCTTCGCCGCTTGTCCGGGATGATGGCGCGGTTGTCTCTCCCCCTCACGCCAACCGCGTCAGCGCCTCAGCGATCTTGAGCTTACGTGCTTCGGCTGCGGTCTTGCGATCGCGATTCTCCTCGACGACCTCCTCGGGCGCGCGGGCCATGAAGTCGGGATTGCCGAGCTTCTTGTCGACCACCGCGATGTCCTGGTCGAGCTTGGCCATCTCCTTGCTCAGCCGCACCCGCTCGACATCGAGATCGATGATGCCGGCGAGCGGCAGCGCCGCAACCTCGCCGCGCACGATGATCTGCGCCGATTGCGCCGGGGCGGTCTCCGCGAGGGCGATCTCGGAGACACGCGCCAAGCGCTCGATCATCGGCCGCCAGCTCTCGATCGTCGCCCGCGTCGCGGCCGAAGCCTTGACCAGCACGAGCGGCGCCTGCGTGCCCGCTGGCACATTGACCTCAGAGCGTACCGAGCGGATGTCCGAGATCAGGTCGACGACGAAGCCGATCTCAGCCTCGGCCGCAGCATTGCGCAGCGCCGCGAGATCGGGCCAATGCGTGAGACACACCAGCGCATCATCGCCCGAGGCGAGTTTGCGCGGAGCGCCCTCGCCCGCCTTCTGCGCCCAGAGCTCCTCGGTGAGGAAGGGCATGAAGGGGTGCAGCAACTGGCAGATCAGGTCGATGACATGCGCGACCGTCGCCTGCGTCTCGGCCTTCTCTGCAGGGTCGACACCCTCGCCCTGCAGCACGGGCTTGGCGAGCTCAAGATACCAGTCACAGAACTGGCCCCAGGTGAAGCGATAGGCCGCGGCCGCCGCCTCGTTGAACTTGAAGCTCGGGATGCCGGCGGCGATCTCTTCGGCCGCACGCGCCGCCTCGCTCAGGATCCAGCGGTTGAGCGGCTGCTTCACCTTGACCGGGTCGAACCCCTCCGCCCGGGCGCAGCCGTTCAATTCGGCGAAGCGCGCCGCGTTCCAGATCTTCGTCGCGAAGTTGCGGTAGCCCTCGACGCGCGCGGTCGAGAGCTTGATGTCGCGCCCCTGCGCCGCCATCGCGGCCAAGGTGAAGCGCAAGGCATCAGCCCCGTACTGATCGACGATCGTCAGCGGGTCGATGACGTTGCCCTTCGACTTCGACATCTTCGCGCCCTTCTCGTCGCGAACGATGGCGTGGATGTAGACGTCCTTGAACGGCACCTCATCCATGAAGTTGAGGCCCATCATCATCATCCGGGCGACCCAGAAGAAGATGATGTCGAAGGCGGTGACGAGCGTCGCGGTCGGGTAATAGCGCTTGAGCTCGGCGGTGTCCTCGGGCCAGCCCAGGGTCGAGAACGGCCATAGCGCCGAGGAGAACCAGGTGTCGAGCACGTCCTCGTCGCGGGTGAGTTCGACCGTGCCGCCGTAATGGCCGAGCGCCAGCGCTTGCGCCTCGACCTCCGATTCCGCCACGAACACTTCGCCGTCAGGCCCGTACCAGACCGGGATCTGGTGGCCCCACCAGAGCTGGCGCGAGACGCACCAGGGCTCGATGTTCTCCAGCCAGTCGTAATAGACCTTGGTCCAGCTTTCCGGCGTGAACTTGGTGCGCCCGTCGCGGACCGCCTTCAGCGAGCGCTGCGCCAGCGGCCTGACGTCGACATACCACTGGTCGGTCAGCCAGGGCTCGATCACGACATCCGAGCGGTCGCCATGCGGCACGGTGTGGCCATGCGGCTCGATCTTGGAGAGGAAGCCGCGCTCGGCCATCAGCGCGACGACGCGCTTGCGCGCGGCGAAGCGGTCGAGGCCGTGCAGCGCCAGCGTCTCGCTCTCGGGCGCCGAACCCGCAAGGAAATCGGCATTGTCGGCGAGCAGGATCCTGGCCTCGCCATCGAGGATGTTGACGACGTCGAGCTTGTGGCGCTTGCCGACCTCGAAATCGTTGAAATCATGCGCCGGAGTGATCTTGACCGCGCCCGTGCCCTTCTCCGGATCGGCGTAGTCGTCGCCGAAGATCGGGATGATGCGCCCAACCAGCGGCAGCACCACATTCCGGCCAATCAGATGGCCGAGCTTTTCGTTCTCGGGATGAACTGCGACGCCGGTATCGCCCAGCATGGTCTCGGGCCGCGTCGTCGCCACCGTGATGAAGGTCGAGGCGTCGTCGGCATCGTAAGCCACACCTTCGAGCGGGTAGTTGAAATAGTAGAGATGCCCGCCGGGATCGCGGTTCAGCACCTTCTCAAGCTTCGCGGAATCGAAGGCCTCCTCCCCGCCCCGCTCCCATTTGAACGAGCCGGATTTCTCGACCTGAACGACCTCGAGATCGGAGATCGCGGTCTGGAACTTCGGGTCCCAGTTCACCAGGCGCTTGGCGCGATAGATCAGCCCCTGCTTGTGCAAGGCGACGAAGACCTTGAGCACGGCCTGGCTCAGGCCCTCATCCATGGTGAAGCGCTCGCGCGACCAGTCGCAAGAGGCGCCCAGGCGCTTCAGCTGGTTGACGATCGTGCCACCGGATTCGGCCTTCCAGGCCCAGACCTCGTTCAGGAAGTCTTCGCGTGTCATGTCGCGGCGGGAGATGTTGCGCTCGGCTGACAGCTTACGCTCGACCACCATTTGCGTGGCGATGCCGGCATGGTCGGTGCCCGGCTGCCAGAGCACGTCCTTGCCGCGCATGCGCTCGAAACGGCAGAGCGCATCCTGCAGCGTATTGTTGAGCGCATGGCCCATATGCAAGGAGCCGGTGACGTTGGGCGGGGGGATCACGATGCAATAGGGCTCGGCACCGGGTACAGCCCCGCGCCCGGCCTTGAAGGCGTCGGCCTTCTCCCATGCCGCGCTGACGCGCGCCTCGACTGTCGCCGGCTCGAATGTCTTGTCCATCATCGCTTCGCTCGAACGCAAAAAGGCCGGGGAGCACGCCCCGGCCGTGAAAATCAAAGGCCAAAAAGGTCGACGGACTTAAGAGCCCAAGCAAGGCATACGCGTCAAGCAAGGCCTGCGCGTCAAGCAAGGCCTGCGCGTCAAACTAGGCTCGCGCGTCAACGTCTTCGAGCGATCACGACGCCGCATCAGGCCGCAGCATTGGATTGCAGGAACCATAAAGCCTTGTCGAGCATGCGCGAATAGGCGGTCAGCAGATCGGCGGTGCCGGCGTCGCCTGCCTCATCGGTCTTGTCGATCGCTGCGCGCACCAGATTGGCGGTCGCGGCATAGCGTTCGATTAGCGCGGCGAGATGATCGCCGACCGCGACGATATCGGTCGGATAGGCTTTCAGCGTGGTGGCCGAGGCGGTCGTCTGCGTGGTGCCCAATGCAATGCCGCCGAGCTGGGCGATGCGCTCGGCGACCGTATCGACATGTTCGTCGAGATCCTTGCGGAAGCCGTCGAGCATCAAGTGGATGCCGATGAAACCCGGCCCTTTCAGGTTCCAATGCGCCTGCTTGGTGACGAGCGCGAGGTCGATTCCATCAGCGAGACGCTCATTCAGCAGGCTGATCACCTCGGCCTTGGTGTTCGAGGTCAGGTCGATCTTGGAGACGGGCTTCTTCATGGCGATATCCTCGACGGAGTCATCTGCGGAAGGCCTGCCAGAGGAAAAGATCTGGTCGGGCTCTTGGCTCGAGATACGCGCGAGGGCGCTTCGCGTTCCCCAGGTTCTCGTTCCCAGGATCGAGACGGCAGGGCATCGCGAGAGGCGGCGGAAGGAACTGTTGCAGCGTCCACCCGTTGAGAACGTGAACGATAGGAGAATGTCCCATGACCCATCGCACCGACCAGGATCGCGCCTGGACGCTGATCGACGATATCGGGCTGTGCATGCTGGTGACGCATGACGGTTCGAGCGACGAGTTGCGCTCCCGGCCGATGAGCGCCCATGCCGCCCGCGACGAGGATGCGATCTACTTTCTGACCGACGCGCGCAATCACAAGGATGACGAGGTCGAGATCAACGACAATGTCTGCCTGACCTTTGCCGACAATGGCGGCTATCGCTATGTCTCCGTGACCGGCACAGCCAACATCCTCGACGACCGCCGCAAGATCGGCGAACTCTGGTCAACCGCTGCGAAGGCGTTCTGGGAGAGCAAGGACGATCCCAATATCCGCGTCCTGCGCGTTAGGCCCGCCATGGCCGAGTTTTGGGACAGTCCCGGCAAGATCGTCACGACAGTGAAGATGGCGGCTGCCGCGATCACAGGCTCGAAGCCCAATCTCGGCGACAATCGCAAAGTGGTCCTCTGACCATTGCAGCAAGGGAACGATTGCGATGAAGTTTTTCGTCCACGCGCTCGGCGCCTGGTTCGGGGCCGGAGCAGCGTCAGGCCGCTATTCCCGCCCCGTCACCATCGGCATCGCGATGCTGGTCGCGCGGCTCGGCACGCCGACGCTGGCCCTGATGCTCGGCAGCCTCATCTACAAGAAACTGCGCTCGGAAGGCGCTTTCGAACGGCTGCAGACCGTGCCCACCAGGAAGCCTCGCGCCACGCGGGCCTGACCAAGCGGTAAAGACAACCACGCGATGTCTGAGGTCGCGCCGGCCGGCGCGACCGCGTTTAGAGTATCTTCGCGCGAAGAAAATGCGATAAAACAAGGAGCTAGAACATGTCCACGCTTCGGAGAAACGCGGAAAGGCTCTAGTTGCGGCCGCCGCGCGCTACGCGCTCGATCTCGGCGCGCACCAGCCGCTCGACCATGGTCGGCAGATTGTCGTCGAGCCAGCTCTTCAGCATCGGCTTCAACATATCCTTCACCAGATCCTCCAACGTGCGGGCGTTGTTGGACAAAACCGTATGGGCAAGCTGGCCGAAGGCACTGGTGACCGCCGAACTCGTCTGGTCGGAGAGAAGCTGAGCCATGTCGAAGGACGGCGCGGACGCAGCAGGCGGCGGAGCCGGAGCCGGCACGGAAGCCTGCGGCAAGACGGGTTCCGGCTCGGTTGTCGCGACCGGCTCCGCGGCCTCGAGGAAGTCGATATCACTGGATTCGGCGAGCGCCTGGGCCTCGGCCGGCGGCTCAGGCTCCGGTTCGGGTGCGGCGACCAGGCTGGCTTCGGCCCCGAGATCGAGTACGTCGTCGTCGGCGGCCGACACGGCACTCGCACCGGCGAGCAGCGCCTTCAACTCGTCGTCCCCATCCGTTACGGCAGCAGGCGGCGCTTCGGCAGGCTTGGCCTCGTCATCCGAGATGATCCGACGAATGGAGGCAAGGATTTCCTCCATCGACGGTTCGCTGGGCTTCGGTTGCGCGCTCATCTTGGGTCCGGACCACTCGACACCAGGCGCGTCGATAGAATCAACGCCGCTCCTGCCTTGAGTATTTCACGGGGAGCAGCTCGGGCAAGGCGGCTTTTCAGCCGCCCACAAGAGAAATGCCCGCTGTTGCGCGAATGTTATTCTGAATCAGCGCCCATCTGGCGTCTGGGTGCCCCAGAGCAAGCCCTTGACCTGATCATAATGCTTGCGTGCATCATAGGTCTCGGTCTTGAGCTTCAGCGTCTCGGCCGAAAGCCGGCCGACCGCCGAAAGCACCGAATAGGAGGCGACGACGCGGTCGCGCTGCGCCGTGACCAGGGTCGAGCGGGCGCTGACAAGCTCCTGCTGCGCGTTGAGCACGTCGAGCGTGGTGCGCTGGCCGACCTTGGCCTCCTCGCGCACGCCAGACAGCGCGGTCTCGGCCGCCTGCACCTGCGCCTGGGCCGCGATGATCTGCGCCTTGGCCGCCTCGAGGCCACCCCAGGCCGAGACCACCGCCGCACGCACCGTGTCGCGCTGCGTATCGACATCGATCCGGCGCTGACCGGCCGTCTCCTTGGCCTGTCGTGTCCGCGAATAGACCTGGCCGCCCTCATAGATCGGCACGGTCAGCGTGCCGACGACGCTGGCGCTGGTCCGGTTGTCACCGAAATAGGTCGAATCATAGCGCTGCTGGACGACACCGCGCACGCCGAAGGTCGGGTAGAGGTCCGCTTCCGTGACCTTGACCTGCAATTCGGCGGCATCGACGCCATGCAGCGAGGCGATGATCGAGGGATGCCCGGTCAGCGCGACGTTGAGCGCGGCGGGCAGCGATTTCGGCAGCAGATTCTCGATCGGCCGTCCCGGCGCGAGCTGCTTGGGCTCGGTGCCGACATTCTGGCGGAAGCGCGCGATCGAGGTCTTGAGGTTCGATTCGGCGAGAATCGCCTGCGACTGCGCTGCCGACAGGCGCGCCTCGGCCTGAGCGACGTCGGTGCGCGTCACCTCGCCGACCTGAAAGCGGTCACGGGTCTGGCGCAGTTGCTCTTCCAGAACCTCGACATTGTTACGATTGAGATTCAGGATCGCGGTGTCGCGCAGCACGTTCATATAGGAGGTCGCGGCATCGAGCAGGACGTTCTGCTCGGTGTTGCGCAACGTCGCGCGTGCGCCCAGCACCAGCGATTCGGCCTGGCTGACGGAGCTGCGCGTCTTGCCGCTGTCGAAGATGTTCTGGTCGATCTGCACGCCGCCGCCACGCGGACCGAGCCGGCTGAGCGTGCTGTTGTGAAAACCCCGCGTCGTATCCTTGGCGGGAGTATCGCTCTCGGAAATGCTCGCGCCGATATCGGCCGAGGCGGTGATCTTCGGCCGATAGCCGGAGAGCGCCTGCGGCACGTTCTCATTCGTCGCCCGCAGCGAAGCACGCTGCGAATTCAGCGTCGGATTGCCCGAATAGGCCCGCGACAACGCCGCATCCATGGTTTGAGCGCTGGCGGCGGCAGTGCCCCCGAACAGCAATGCAACGGCGATCAATGCCGCAGCACCAAACTCAACCGACTTCTTATCGAACTTCTGTCTCGTCACCGGACGCCTCATGTGCGGACTGCTGTCACGCCCAGGCATCGCCCCAGCCTCGGCATAAATTTAAGAATCCTACATAGCCGTAACCGAGGCACGCGCCAACGTGGGCTGGGCACCAGATCGGGTTTCCGTTTCGCACTGCCGCAAAAATGCGACACCTTTCGTTCAGAAAACGAAGGCCGGCGCCTTGCGGAATTCCGCCAGAACCGGCGCTGCGGCGTCGAAAACCGGGCGCCCCGAGACGGTTTTTCCCGATTTCTGATAGAGCTTTACCCGTGCGGAGCGCCCGAGCCCCTCGACCGCGATGAGCCGGCCGCCATCGCGCAACAACGGGAAAAGTTCGTCGGGGCCGGTCTCACAGGCGCCGCCGACCAGGATCACGTCGAAACTATAATCAGCGGGGCGCTTGCCCGCCAGCACGACAGCGCCGGCATCGGCCCGCTTCAGGGCTGGGCCAGCCAAGGCGGCGGCCTCGGCATCCGGCTCCCAGAGCGTCGCAGCCGCACCCATGCTCGCCATCACGGCTGCGCCATAGCCCGTGCCGCCGCCATATTCGAGCGCGCTCTCGCGGGGTTGCACGGCAAGCGTCTGGATCATGCGGATCACGACCATCGGCGTCATCAGCGCCCTCCCCGTGCCGGGCAACGGCACGGACTGGTCGAGATAGGCGAGGTAGGACAGCGTATCGGGCAGGAAGGCCTCGCGCGGCACCGTATCGGCCGCCGCCAGGACGGACCGGTCGGTAATGTCATAGGTCCGCAATTGGCAATCGACCATCATGCGGCGCAGCGCGGCGAAACTGTCCATGTCCCGAAATCTCCGTCTGCGACACTAGGCCGGCAGCTCGCGGCCGGCGCCACCAAAAGCGGGCCGATACGCCATGGCCCGGGGCCCGAGCCAAGCCTATCGACCGATCCGACAGCTTTTGTTCGAGGCCGCGTCAAAAGGCAAGACGCCAGGGAGCAACACGCCAAGGGACAAGACACCATCACGGCATGACGCCACGAGGGCGCGCGCGCCGCGGAGCGGACCCGAATCTCAGCTATTGGCGATGGTTGGGAAAATTGGAGGCCTCGCCCGGAATCGAACCGGGGTGCAAGGATTTGCAGTCCTCTGCGTAACCACTCCGCCACGAGGCCATCCCGATGTCCGCGCTGGCGTGACATCTTGCACGGCGTATAACCACATGCCGGGCCGGGCCGCAACCCATCCTCGCCACGCCGCGCGGCATGACCCACGGGCAAATTGGTGAGCCGACGTTTTCCCACCTGCTTTGTCGCAAAGGGCTTGCGCGCTCTCGGTGGCATGGGTATACGGCGGCCACTGATCCCGGATAGCTCAGCGGTAGAGCAATCGACTGTTAATCGATTGGTCGCAGGTTCGAATCCTGCTCCGGGAGCCAGACTTTTCCACGCCTTGGCGCGAACTGTGCCCGCGTGCGATTTTTCCCTACGCTACGAGCCGGTTTGCTCCCGTCGGCTAGGCCAGCATTGGATTGCGAGGCAGATCGAAGACAGGTGTAGAACAGCGACACGTACCACGGTCGCCCACCTCTTCTGAGCACTCATCGCGGAATCAGCGCCACGGCGTAAAAGACAGGCGATCTGCGGTGCATGGCAGCTCTGCGCCAAGAGCTGACATTGGTCATCTGCACAGAAGCGGAAGTCCAACACATCAGAAAGAACACCTCTAAGCGCTGGCCTACCAAAAATCGGATGATAGCCGATTGCGGTCTTTGAAACAGATCCGCATTTTCAGCTGGAGGGAGGGAACTAGGCATGTGCCGCTGCCGTGCGGCCGCCCAGATATGCGGCACGGATTTCCTCGTTGGACCAGAGTTGCGTCGGGGTGCCCGAAAGCACGAGCTTGCCGGTCTCCAGCACATAGCCGCGATCAGCGACCGAGAGACCCATTCGGGCGTTCTGCTCGACCAGAAGCACGGTCGTCCCGCGACGCCGAATCTCGGCGATGATGGCGAAGACCGCCTGCACAATGACGGGCGCGAGCCCCAGAGAGGGTTCGTCGAGAAGCAGAATGCGGGGCTTGGCCATCAGCCCCCGCGCCACCGCCACCATCTGCTGCTGGCCACCCGACAGGGTCCAGCCGAGTGCGTCGGCGAAGCGGCGGATATCGGGGAAGAGGTCGAACATCTCGTCGGCCTCGCGCCGGATCGCCGAGGTCTTGAGGCCTTTGCGGTTTGAGGCACCGAGCATGATGTTCTCGCGCACGCTCAGGCCGGGGAAGATACGGCGGCCCTCCGGCACTTGCGCGATGCCGCGGCGAACGATCTCCTCGGGCTTGAGCCCGACGATCGACTGCCCCTCAAACAGAATATCGCCCGAAATGGGCTTTTCCAGTCCCGAGATGGCGCGCAGCGTGGTCGATTTGCCCGCACCGTTGGAGCCCAGCAGCGTGACGACTTCGCCTTCGTCAACGATCAGGGAGATGCCCTCGACGGCTTCGATCTCGCCATAGCGGACGACGATTGATTTCAGTTCAAGCAGCGACATCGGGAGCCGTTCCAAGATAGGCCGCAATCACGTCGGGATGCTGCAGCACATCTGCCGAGACGCCGTCGGCGATATGGCGGCCGAAGTTCAGCACGGTGATATGCTGGGCGACCTCGCTCACCAGCGTCATGTCGTGGTCGATGATCAGAATGGTCAGGCCGCGCGCCGAGATGCGCTTGAGCAGATTGCGCAGCTCGACCTTCTCGGACGAGTTCAGGCCGGCCCCCGGCTCGTCCAGCAGCAGCAAAGCGGGATCACCGGCGAGCGCACGGGCGATCTCGACTGCGCGCTGATGACCATAGGAGAAGCCGGCGACGACCTCGTCGGCCCTGTGCTCGAGGTCGACGAAGGCAAGTGCGGCGCGCGCGCGGGCGATGACGGCGGCTGGATCGTCGGCGGCCGTGTTTCCCGGGCGCTCGGCGCCGACCATGACGTTCTCCAGCGCCGTCATCGAGCGCCACAGCCGGATGTTCTGGAAGGTGCGGCCGAGACCGGCTTTCGTGCGGGCATGCGGCGGCAGGCTAGTGATGTCCTGCCCATTCAGAATGACGCTTCCGGATGTCGCCTTGTAGAGGCCGGACAGGACGTTCAGCGTCGTGGTCTTGCCGGAACCGTTGGGTCCGATCAGCGCATGTACGCCGCCGCGCTTGATCAGCAGATCGACCTCGTCGACCGCTTTCAGGCCACCGAAATGCTTGGAGAGCTTGCGCACCTCCAGGACCGTCTCGGCGCCCGCACCGCCACCGGAGAGTTGCAGGGCGTCGCCGGTTTTGACCGAATGCCTCGCGCGCTTGAAGCGATCGAGCTGCCCGCGCAGATAGCCCCAGATGCCGTCCGGCATGAACAGGACAATCAGGATGACCGCCGCGCCGTAGATTGCCAGATACAGGCCCGGGATGCTCTTGAGGAAGCGCAGCCATTCCGGGATCAGGATCAGGAGCCCGGTGCCGATGACCGCGCCGATCGGCGAGGCGACGCCGCCGAGCAGCGCCATGGTCAGGAACACAACCGACTCGGCGAAGGAGAACTGGTCCGGGCTGACATAGGCGAAGCCGCCGGCAAAGAGCCCGCCGCCGATGCCGCCGAGGATGGCAGACAGCGCGAAGGCCGTGACCTTGGTGCGATAGATGTCGATGCCGGCAACACCCGCAGCGAGTTCGTTGTCGCGCACCGCCCGCATCGCGCGGCCAAGCCGCGTATCGCGCAGGCGCCAGACCAGATAGCCGAGCCCGGCAAGCACCGCGATGCAGAGCCCGAGATAGTAAGACCCATCGACGAGAAGCGCCGGGCGGGGAATGGCGCGCACACCATCCGGCCCCTTGGTCACGGGAATCCAGTTGATCAGGATGAGCGTCAGGATCTGCTGGAAGGAGATCGTCACCATGGCGAGGTAATGCCCGCCGAGCCGCAGCGTCGAGGCGCCGAGCAGCGCCCCAAACAGCGCTGCGAGGCTGGTGCCTATCATCAGGCAGATCCAGAAATTCAGGCCGTGCTCGGTCTGCCCGAGCCCGACCGCATAGGCGCCGAGCCCGAAGAAGGCAGCCTGGGCGAGATTGATCTGGCCACAGAGGCCCAGAACGATCGTCAGGCCGAGCACAGCGATGGCGTAGGTCGTCGCCTGCAGTGAGATGTTGAGGATGTAGCCGGTCTTCGGGATCAGGACGGCGAAGACGATCGCCGCCGCAACGAAGAGGATATAGGCCGGCACGCCCCAGTTCAGGCGCGTACGGGCGACCTCGGTGGCGGGGGAAGCAGTCGTGCTCATGCTTTTTCCGCCACCCGCTCGCCGAATATGCCCCGTGGCCGGAAGATAAGGAAGGCGATCAGGACCAGAAAGGCGAAGCCGTCCTTGTAAGGGACGGAGATATAGGCGGCGCCGAAGGTCTCGATGACGCCGAGCGCCAGACCGCCGATGATCGCGCCCGTGACGTCGCCGAAGCCGCCGATGATGGTGGCGGCGAAGGCCTTGAGCGCGATCGCCGCGCCCATGCCGATCGAGACGAACAGGACCGGCGCCACCAGAATGCCGGCGATGCCGCCGATCACCGCCGAATAGACGAAGGTGACCATGATCATTGCCGCGACCGGTATCCCCAGCAGCGCGGCCATCTCCTTGTCCTGCGAAGTCGCCTGCAGCTTCTTGCCCAGCAGCGTGTGCTCGAAGAACCAGTATTGAAGCACGACCAGGATCGCCGTCACGCCGATGATCAGCAGGTACTGGCTGTCGACATAGACGGGCCCGACCAGGAAGCCCGGCGTCTCGAACCAGCCCTCGAGAACCTCCGGTTCCGGTCCGTGCAAGGCGAGCATGCCATTGGCCAGGAAGATCGAGGCGCCGATCGTCGAGATGATCACCGGCAGATAGGTGCGGTGCCGAAGCGGGTAATAGACCGCCAAGTTGAAGACCGCGCCCACCGCCGCCATGCCGACGAGCGCCATGATGAAGGCCAGCCAGTAGGGCAAGCCGAGCTTGAGCGTGAACACCACCATCATGAAGGCTGCCAGCATCGAGAACTCGCCTTGAGCGAAGTTCACGACATTGGTCGCCCGGAAGATCAGCACGAACCCCAACGCGACGAGCGCATAGACCGAGCCGATGCCGATTCCGGTAAAAAGCAGTTGGAGAGCAAGATCCATCAATCTACCGCGCGCAAATGAAGCCGGATCGGTCCTCCGGGCGACAGGGCATGCCCGCCGCTCGGAGGCGTGATCTAGGATGGTTCCGAAAAAGCGGGCACCGGCAGAGCGCGGATCTCGCCGGGAGGCGAAACCAACGCCGCGCCGAAGAGATCAGCCGAGGTTCGGCGTGAAATCGAGCCGCTTGTCGAACCTGATCTCGCCCTTGTCGTTCTTGACGATGTTGTAGCCATGTAGGCCGTCACCGTTCTTGTCGAAGTTGTATTCGCCCTCGGCGCCCTTGTGGCCGCGAATGGCAAGCATCGCCTCGCGAACCTTGGCCGGTTCGGTCGAACCCGCCTTGTTCATCGCCAGCGCGAGGCAGGTCACGGCGTCGAAGGTCCAGGAGGACTGGTTGTCGGGCGCGACTTTGCGAACATCGCGATAGGCCTTGCCGAAGGCTTTCGAGGCATCGCTGGAATCCTCGGCATAGTCAGCCACGCCATAGGTGTTGTAGAGCGCCGGGCCGGCGAGCTTCAGCGCCGAGATGTTGACGATCGACGGCGAGCCGACCCACGGGATGGTGACGCCGAGCTGACGCAACTGGCGGGCGAAGATGCCCAGATCCGTCTCGAAGGTAAAATAGGTGCCGAGGATGTCGGCGCCCGACTGGCGAACCGCCAGCACGACCGGCGTAAAATCCTGGCTCTGGTTGGCATAGCCCTGGTCAAGCGCGAGCGTCGCGCCATTGTCGGCCAGGGAATCGGCGAGCGCCTTTCCGCCAGCCGTGCCGAAGGCGTCGGTCGAGTGGACGATCGCCCACTTCTTCTTGCCGAGCTCCTTGGAGCCGAACTGGGCGATGACCTTGCCCGAATAGGAATCATTTGGACGGAAGCGGAAGAGCCAGGGGTTGTTGAGCTTGGTCAGGTTCGGGTCTGTGCCGCCGAAGCCGACCGGCTTGCCCACCTTCAGCATGTCGGGGGCCATCGCGTGCATCTGCGTCGAGCGGATCGAGCCGAGGAAGGCGACGATGTCGGGCTGGCTCGCCAGCTTGGAGAAGGCCAGCACCGCGCCGGGGTTGGTGGTCTGGTCATCCTCGAAGATCAGCTCGACCGGCTTGCCGAGCACGCCGCCGGCCTTGTTGACCTGTTCGAGGGCGAGCTTGGCGCCCGTCTGGGCGAAGGAGCCGGATTCGGCGGCTGCGCCGGTCATCGGCATGACCATGCCGAATTTGACCGTAGCGCCTTGCGCGAAAGCGCTGCGAATAAGCGCCGGAGCGGCGATGGTTCCAGCAACAGCGGTCGTGAACCCGCGGCGGGTCAACAGCATGGCAATCCTCCCTATTGG
The DNA here is from genome assembly GCF_900113835.1 of Allobosea sp. OK403. Classification (GTDB taxonomy): domain Bacteria; phylum Pseudomonadota; class Alphaproteobacteria; order Rhizobiales; family Beijerinckiaceae; genus Allobosea. The sequence goes on from NZ_FOQV01000001.1 coordinate 1,300,751, forward strand.
GCCGGATCTTGGCGCCCGACCTCGCGTTCCGTTATGCGAATCATACATTCGTCTAACGCGGATAACGCCTCATCCTTTAGTCCACTGCTGTGGGCCAGTGGCTGCCGACAGCGCCGCACAGGCCGCACAGTTCGACCAGCGCCAGCTTTGGGCATTCGCCCCGTATCGCTTGCGGCTAGCCGGTCATCGCCTCCCAGAAACGCGCCTTGTGCAGGACATTGGCGAGGATGTCCTGCGCACCGCAGAATCCGCAGTCGAGGCAGCCCAGGAACCATTGCAGCCAGGCGGTGATGTCGAGCTCAGCTTTCTGGGTCCGCTCGAGGACGGCGTAGTAGCCCTTCCGCTCCAGGCGGATCTGGGTATTTCCGCATATGCAAGATTGTTCACCGCACATTCAGCGGCGAATGGGCCTCTCAAACTCCGCAAGACGCTCCGACCCAGGAAGATGGTGGATCAAGCCGCTTCGGGAAGCGCTTTTTGATCGGGGCCAGGGGCTTCCTGATAGAAGCTGGCGGCGTGCGGAACATAGGGCGCTTCAAGCACCGCTATCTCCGCCTCGTCGAGTGCGAGGTCCAGCGCGCCCAGCCCGTCATCGAGATGGGCAAGCTTGCCCGCACCGATAATCGGCGCAACCACGCCCTGCCGCGACAGCAGCCATGCGAGCGACACCTGCGCTCGCGAAACGCCGCGCTTGTAGGCGATCTCGCCCACCGCTTCGACAACGCTTTGATCCGCCGCCGCGGTGTGGGCGTAAAGCCGCTCCGCGGTGCGGTCGTGACGCACGCGCTCCGAGGTCGATTCCGCGGCCCAGGGCCGGGCGAGCCGCCCTCGCGCCAAAGGGCTCCACGGGATGACGCCGATGCCTTCGGATCGGCACATCGGCAGCATCTCACGCTCTTCCTCGCGGTTGAGAAGATTGTAGTGCGGTTGCACGGAGACAAAACGGCTGAAGCCGTTGGCCGCCGCGACGCTCTGCGCCTTGAGCAACTGCCAGGCAAACATCGAGGAGGCGCCGAGATAGCGCACCTTTCCGGCGCGCACGACATCGTTCAACGCTTCCATCGTCTCCTCGATCGGCGTCTCCTCGTCCCAGCGATGGATCTGGTAGAGGTCGACGTGATCGGTTCCAAGTCGTTTCAGACTGCCGTCAATCGCGGCGAACAAGGCCTTGCGCGACAGGCCGCGCCCGTTCGGGTCCGGGCGCACCGGGTAGAAGAGCTTGGTCGCGATCACGACCTCGTCGCGCCGGGCGAAATCGGCAAGCGCGCGGCCGAGCGCGATCTCGCTTTCCCCTGCACCATACATGTCGGCGGTATCGAAGAAGGTGATGCCACGCTCGAGGGCGTGCCGGATGACGAGGCGACTAGCCGCTTCATCGAGCCGCCACGCCCTCGATTCGACACCGAAGCTCATGCAGCCAAGCCCGATTCTGGATATCTTGAGGCCCGAACGGCCGAGATTGGCGTATTTCATGGCGCTTCCCTTTTTCGGTCGATGAATCGCGACGCCGGCGATGGCCAATGTGATCCCGAGCAGTTCGGCAGCGGCAGGCGTCCAGAGCGTTTTCGAGCGAAGCGGGTACCGGTTCGCGTGAAGAAAGCGCGTTAAAACAATGGGCTAGAGCAGCACTACGAAGCCGATCGCCGCTGCCGCAACTGCGGCAGCATCAGCCGATGCGTCCCGCACGAAAGCCGCGCCATCGCGAGGTCCGTGACACATGGGATGGCCGAGGACGATGTGCCCACGCCACTCACGCGCGGGAGGGCGGCGACGTTGCGCGGGCCGCGCAGCGACATCGGCATGGTCATTCGGTTTGCGGGGCAATGAGCCGGATCGACAGCATCGCAACCTTATCGGGATAGCGGCAACACCGTAAATGTCGAAGCGAAGGAGTCGCGCTGAAAATTCCTTCGAAACGAAGGATGCTGGCGATTATTGCCACCTGGCTCGTCGAGGTCTCTGCGCATTTCCATGAATTTGGAGATTCGTCTGACCGTCGTCGGACAGCCCCGACGATCCAGCCCCCGCTTCAGTCCACAGTTCCAGGCGCCATCAATGTGATGCCTTCGCCACGACATCGTCACGAGATGGTCAGATGCCGTTCAGCATCCGACCGCATTTGCGGTGTGAGTTAGGCCGTTCATCCGCAACTGATGGAGGAACGTCCATGCGCATGATCACTACCTTGGCCACCGGAGCCGCGCTCGCATTGTCCATGGCCGCCAATGCACAGACCCCCTCGGACCCGCCCAAGCCCAGCCGCCCATCGACATCTGCACCGCAAGCCCCATCGGCCCCGCCGACGATTCAATCGGTCAACGTGGTCGACATCAGTGAATTGCCGGCGGCGACTCAATCGCAGGTCACCGAGATCGTCGCCCAACGGGGGGACGGTGAGCTTCAAAAGCTCCGGAGTTCGGTCGACTCCACGCCAACCATCAAATCGGCTCTGGAAGCTAAGGGACTATCGTCAACCCATGTCCTGTTCGCGCAGATGAGCGAGAACGGGCTGCTCACGATCGTCACCAAGAAGGCTGGCTGAGCCTGTGGACAGCCCGGCGCTCGCTTGCGCCGGGCTTGTGATTCCCTGGTGCGCCACTGCCAGCCATCGAACGGCGTCCGGCTCTTCGTCCGGCCTTCCCCAACACAGCGCAGGCCCTCGAAGACCACCTGCTCCGGCGCGAGCCGTTCAGGTCCCGGCCGCTCCTTGCGTCCCCGCCCTCCCTGAACGCAGGTGCACTTTTCCATTCATCGGTAGTTCTGCGGCGCCGGCATAGATCGGACCCACACCGATCCACCGGAAGGAGAATTCAATGCGTAAACTGATCCTCGCCGCGAGCCTGGCGCTTGGTGCCGCGGCGTTCCTGCCCGCGATCGCCGAGGCCGCGCCGGCCTTCGCCTCGGGCCGGGAGATCCAGGCTCCGGCCGGCGACATCCAGCAGGTCCAGTATCGCGACTGGCGCCATGATGGCCGCCGCTTCGACGGACCCCGGGAGTTCCGCCATGGCCCGCGCCGTTATGGCCCTCCGGCCTACGGACGTCGTTTTGGCGGCCCGCCGCCCTATTATGGGCGTCACCACCGCCGCCATTACGACCGGCCCTATTACCGCTGATCGTCCAAGTCACTGATCGCCCAAGTCAGCGAACATCCAAGTCAGCGATCATCCAAGTCAGACCGCGCCGCAGCACCACGCTGCGGCGCGGTTTTTACATGCAGGAGCAGGATGCGAAAAAGTGGCCACCGGTTCTTCGCATTGGTCCTGCTGTCACTCTTAGATGAGAGACGGATCAGGCGGCGGCGACTGTCGCGCCGAGCTCGCCGACCAGGGCGCGTAACGTCTCCGCGCTTCTCGCGAGGCCGAGAGCCGTCGCCTCCACCCGGTCGATCGCCGCGATGGTTTCCGTCATGGCCTGGCTCGAGCGCCGCGCGCCGCTGACCACATCGGAGGACTGCGCCGAGATCAGGCCTGCGGCCTCCGAAATCCGACCGGCCAGGCCGAATTGCGAGGCGAAGGTAACGACCGCCTCGTTGCTGAGACGCGAAATCGTCTCGACGCTGTCGGTGATGGCGTCGACGCTGCCGACGCAGCGCCGCGTCGCGGTCTCGATCTTCTCGATCTGCCCGGCGACGGCCTGGGTCGCCGTTCCGGTCTGCGCGGCCAGGTTCTTGACCTCATGGGCGACGACAGCAAAACCCCTGCCGGCATCCCCGGCGCGCGCGGCCTCGATCGTGGCGTTCAGCGCCAGCAGGTTGGTCTGGTCCGAGATCTGCTTGATGACGGCCACGATCGAGCCGACCTGTTCGATGACCCCGGCCAGATCGGCCATCGAATCCTTGATGTCGGAGGCATGCGCCACGCTGGTCGCCGTCGCCTCGGCGGCGCCGGACAGGCGCGCGCCCATATCGCTGGTGAGCTGGTGCAATTGGCTGGTGGTATCGGCGCTTTCGGTTGCCAGGCGATAGGCCTTGGTCGAAGCGACCTCAGCCTCTCTCGACTGCTCCAGCGTCGCTTGCGCCTTCTCCAGCATCTGCCGCGCCGCCGCGGTCAATTCGCGGGCGCTGCTTTCGAATGTCGTGCCGAGCGCTTCCGTCCGCTGGCTGAAGGCCTTGAGCGCCCCGTCGAGAGAGTCATGCCGCTCGACGACGGCGCGGCGCGTCTCATGCTGCTCGACGGCGATGGCGCAGACCAGGTCGAAATAGAGAAGCCGCATCAGCAGGTCGACGTCGCGCGGCGACACGGCCTGTCCGAGCAGGCGCCGCATGCCACGCCTGGCGCGCGCCTGCAGCAGCGGAAGCACGAGTTTCTGGCCGACCTGCAACCGCGCCCTGGCGCCGATCATCGAATCGAACTCGACCTTCAGCATCTGTTCGAGGGAGGTCAGATAGCTCTCGTCGAAACGCGCCTGAAACAGCACGTTGAAATGCGACACGACCGCGCGCGTCAGCGCCTCCCCATGGATATCGAGCGAAGCCCGGCTCGATTTCAGATGGTCCTTGGTGATGCTGATATTGTGCCGGATCACGCGCTCGATGATACGGCCGACTTCAGGCGCGAGCTGCCGCGCCAGTTCACGACAGTCATCGTCGATTCCGTAGAGTCGCAGGCGCGGCTCGATTTCATCGACCGTCGGAATCTGGATGTTACGCGAATCGAGGCGCATTCAGTGCAGATCTCTCCAGAGTGCAGGAGAAAAACGAGCGTTCAAAGCGCGCCATATCAGCGTCACACCGGTTAAGATGCGATGAAATCGCCAGCCGGCGCAGCGTTCCCCAGCAATGCTGGCAGCGGATTCAAAGCTGATCCCGCAAGAGGGCAGGCCAAGGGCTCAGGCTCTGTCGCGCCTCATTGACTTGCCCCGGGGCATCAATCGCGCCACGAGCCAGAAATAAGCGGGATAGGGTAGACAATTCACCGCCTTGGCGAACCAGGCCAGGCGCCGCGGGAAAGCGATCTCGAAACCGCCGCGCGCGAAACCCTCGACGATGCGCCGGGCCGCCTCCTCGAGCGGCATCAGGAAGGGCATCGGGTAGCCGTTCCTGCGGGTCAGCGGCGTGTCGACAAAGCCCGGGTTGACCAGTTGCAGCCGGATGCCGAGCCTGTCGCAGTCGAATTTCAGCGCCTCGCAGAGATGGATCGCCGCCGCTTTGGACGCGCCATAGGCCGCTCCGCGCGGCATACCGCCATAACCCGCAATCGAAGCGTTGACGGCGATCTGCCCTCGGCCGCGCGGCGTCATGCGCTCCAGCACGGCCGCCAGCCCCTTGGCCACGCCGAACAGGTTGACGGCGAAAGCCTGCTCGAAGGCAGCTAGATCGAATGGGCCGGAATGGACGTGAGGGGCAATGCCGGCATTGAGGAAGGCGAGCGCGATCGGACCGTGCACGCTCTCGATTCCATCCACCACCGCCTGCATCGCGGCAGCCTCGGTCACGTCGCCGGCATGGGCGACGATGCGGCCGGGCAATCCTTCCGCGCGCCGGGCGATATCCTCGAGCAGGTCGAGCCGGCGCGCGGTGATCGCGACGGTCCAGCCCCGCCGCGCCAGTTCGAGTGAAACCGCCTCGCCGATGCCCGAACTCGCACCCGTGACCCAGGCGACCCCGTCCTTCGGCTGCATGCGCGGCAATGACATCGAGGCTCCCGGGCGCGGTCGACGGATCATCGCGCTATCTAGAGGTTGTTAGGGACCGTTTGGAAACGTGAGCCCTCATCCTGAGGAGCCGCGCAGCGGCGTCTCGAAGGATGGCCCAGGAGGCTCATGAACCATCTGGAGCATCCTTCGAGACGCCATTCCTCGCGGAATGGCTCCTCAGGATGAGGGCTCGGAGGTTTCCAAACGGCCTCTCACAACCTCTAGTCCCTGCCGTCCTGCGACGGAAGGGCTAGGCGGAACGGCGGCATGCTCCCCCCAGGAAAGCCGCTCTATCCCGGGAGAAAGCATTCTGGCGCGGCCAGCCCAATCCGTGCAATCTCCGCACCCCGCGCCGCCGAAGCGCGCCCCAGGGACGACCAGACCATGCCGACCGAATTGCTGTTTCGCCAGGACGCCTATCTGAAGGAGACGTCGGCACGCGTCGAAGCCGTGAATGAGCGCGGCGGCGTTATCCTCGACAGGACGGTGTTCTACGCGACCGGCGGCGGGCAGCCGGGCGACGCCGGCAAGCTCGTTCGCGCAGACGGCAGCGAGATTGCGATCGGCACGGCGATCTACGATCCCGAGGACAAGAGCCGCGTGATCCATGTTCCGCTTGCAGGACAGGTTGAAGGACAGGCCGCTCCGCAGCCCGGCGAGACTGTGACGGTCGTGCTTGACTGGGAGCGCCGGCTGAAGCGCATGCGCATCCACACGGCGCTGCATCTGCTCAGCGTGGTCTTGTCCTATCCGGTGACAGGCGGGGCGATCGGCGAAGGCGACGGGCGGCTTGATTTCGACATTCCCGAAGGCGGACTCGACAAGGCCGAGATCTCCGGGACGCTCAACGCCCTGATCGCCCGCAACGCCGATGTCACCGAAAGCTGGATCACCGACGAGGAGCTCGACGCCAATCCGGGCCTGGTCAAGACGATGTCGGTGAAGCCGCCGCGCGGTTCGGGCCGTGTCCGATTGGTGGCCATCGGCGACATCGATCTGCAGCCCTGCGGCGGCACCCATGTCCGCAACACCGCCGAGATCGGCCTTGTCGCGGTCACGGATATCGAGAAGAAGGGCAAGCAGAACCGGCGCGTCCGCATCGCGCTCGCCTAGATCAGGTCGCATTCGGACGGAATCGTTCGAATCCAGCCGCCAGCTCAGGCCGTCATAGTAAGCGGCCGCAACGTCAAGGAAATGCCGATCATGGCCAGCGACAACGTCTTCGTCTCCACGGAATGGCTCGCTGAGCGCCTGAGCGCGCCCGATGTCGTCGTGATCGACGGCTCCTGGTACCTGCCCGTCCATGGCCGCGACCCGCATGCCGAATATGCGCAGCGCCGCATCCCGGGCGCACTGCGCTTCGACATCGACACCGTCAAGGATACCAGCTCTGACCTGCCCCATATGCTGCCGCGGCCAGAGGCCTTCGCGGCCGCCGTCGGCGCGATGGGTATCGGCGACGGCATGCGCATCGTCGTCTATGACGGGCTCGGCCTGTTCTCGGCCCCGCGCGTGCGCTGGACCTTCAAGACCTTCGGCGCCAAGGACGTGGTCATCCTCGAAGGCGGCTTCCCGAAATGGCAGGCGGAAGGCCGCCCGATCGAGGAAGGCCCACCGCGCTCCCGCTCGGCCCGGACCTTCACCGCACGCCTCGACCATTCCGCCATCGCCGACGCCGACGACGTCGAGCGCGCGCTCGGCAGCGGCGCGATCCAGGTCGTCGACGCCCGTCCCGCCGACCGCTTCCGCGGCGAGGCGCCCGAGCCGCGCGCCGGTGTGCGGTCCGGCCATATGCCGGGCGCGCTCAACCTGCCCTTCCCCGCCATCATGCAGGACGGCAGGCTGAAATCGCCCGACGCGATCGCGGCCGCCTTCGCCGAGGCCGGCGTCGATCTCGACAAGCCCCTGATCACGAGTTGCGGCTCGGGCGTCTCGGCGGCGATCCTCTCGGCCGCGCTGGAGACGATCGGCAAACCGGCGCGCGCCATTTATGACGGCTCCTGGGCGGAATGGGGCTCGAGCGAGCGCCCGATCGCCACCGGCCCGGCGAAGAAGGGCTGAGGTCATGTCCGGACACGATCACGACCATCCGCACGACCACTCCCACGACGAGCCGCGCTGGAAGCATGACGGCGTGCGCGTCATCACCGGTGACAAGCTCGACCCGAACACGGCGCAGACGCCGGGCATGTTCCGGCAGGCGGCGATCAACCACGCCCGCGTCGGCGCCCAGAAGATCTGGGCCGGCACGGTCTCGATCCAGCCCAACGCCAAGACCGGCGTGCACCACCATGGCGAGCTGGAGAGCGTGATCTATGTCGTGCGCGGCAAGGCTCGCATGCGCTGGGGCGAGCGGCTCGAATTCGTCGCCGAGGCCGGCCCGGGCGACTTCATCTACGTGCCGCCCTTCGTGCCGCATCAGGAGATCAACGCCAATCCCGACGAGCCGCTGGAATGCGTGCTGGTGCGCTCGGACAACGAAGCCGTGGTCGTCAACATCACCGATGTCGATCCGGTCGAGGCACCGGAGGCGGTCTACTGGGTCGATCCGATCCACAAGCAGCCCTGAGGACATCGGGCCGGCGCCCGACATGATGACGTTGCGTCGGCTGGCATCGGCCATGCTTCCAGCAACTGGACGGGCGGCGGCCGCCCGGCTCATATATTGCGACCCCATCAAGGCGAAAACGATCATGGACAATCGAAACGATCTCTGGCGGCATGTGGATGCGAGCAAGCAGCGCTTCATCGAACTCAGCGACCGCGTCTGGGGCATGCCCGAGGTCTGCTACACCGAACAGCGCTCGGTCGCCGAGCATCTCGCCGAGCTGAAGCACCAGGGCTTCAAGATCACCGAGAACATCGCCGAGATCCCGACCGCGGTGATGGGCGAGGCCGGCGAAGGCGGCCCGGTCATCGCATTCCTGGGCGAATATGACGCCCTGCCCGGCCTGAGCCAGGAAGCCGGTCTCGCCGAGCATCGCGAGGTCGAGGCCGCCGGCCACGGCCATGGCTGCGGCCACAACCTGCTCGGCTCGGCCGCGCTGCTCGCCGCGACCGCGATGAAGAACTGGCTCGCCGAGAACAAGATCCCTGGCCGCGTGCGCTATTATGGCTGCCCGGCCGAGGAAGGTGGCGCCGCCAAGGCCTTCATGGTCCGCGCCGGCGCCTTTGACGACGCCGATGTCGCGATCACCTGGCATCCGTCGAGCTGGTGGGAGGTCGCCCCGCCGCTGGCGCTCGCCAACACCCGCGCTGATTTCATCTTCACCGGCCGTGCGGCGCACGCCGCCGCCAGCCCCCATCTCGGACGCAGCGCGCTCGACGCCGTCGAGTTGATGAATGTCGGCGTCAACTACATGCGCGAGCACATGCCCAGCGATGCGCGCGTGCATTACGCCCTGCTCGACACCGGCGGCATCGCGCCGAACGTCGTCCAGGCCCACGCCCGCGTCCGCTATTCGATCCGCGCGCGCGATCTGCGCGGCATGCTCGAACTCGTCCAGCGCGTGAAGAAAATCGCCGAAGGCGCGGCGCTGATGACGGAAACCAAGATGGAGATGCGCATCATCAGCGCCGTCTCCGACCTGCTCGCCAACCCGCCGCTCGAACAGGCGCTGCACGGGATCATGGAAGAGCTCGGCCCGCCGCATTTCGACGATGCCGACAAGGCCTTCGCCGAGGAGATCCGCAAGACGCTGTCCCCGCAGGAGATCGCCTCGATCTGGCGCACCATCGGCATGGAGGATTCGGGCGTGCCGCTGGCCGATTTCCTCGTTCCGATGGACGCCAAGCGCAACCCCGCCATCGGCTCGACCGATGTCGGCGATGTCAGCTGGGCCGTGCCGACCGTCCAGGCGCATGCGCCCACCGTCGCTGTCGGCACGCCGTTCCACACCTGGCAGGTGGTCTCGCAGGGCAAGCAGCCAGCTGCTCACAAGGCGATGATCCATGTCGCCAAGGCGATGGCCGCGACAGGCGCTGCCGTGCTCTCCGACCCCGCCCTGATGGCGGCCGCCAAAGCCGACCACAAGAAGCGCCTGGGCAAGGAAGGCTACACCTCGCCGCTGCCGACCGAGGTCAAGCCGCCGCTGAAGATGTCGCTCGGCGGCTGAACGTCAGCGCTCCCGGACGCCGTGCGGCGTCCGGGAGGCCCCGCGAAACATGGCGCTGCGGCTAGCTTAGTCTCTTTAGAGCTCAGCCCTGCTCCGCGAGCCCTCATCCTGAGGAGCCTGGTTCGAAATGAACCCAAAGATTTCAATGGCTCTGTCCTGACACCAACACGCCGTCATCCCGGGCGACCGAAGGTCGACCCGGGATCCATGCCGGAGCACTGCCTGGTTAGGCTCAGGAATGGATCCCGGATCGGCGCGGCTTCGCCGCTTGTCCGGGATGACGGCGCGTGGGGCAAGCGATCGGAAGCTTCTGATATCGCTCGGTTCATTTCGAGAGGGCTCTGAGAATTCAGCCCTGCCGTCGCGCCTTTGAGCGCCCAGCGATGGCTGCGATTGCCACTGCGATGATGAAGACGGCCTCTTCTACAGGCTGGTGACCCAGAGCACGCGCGTCTCGCCCTCCGCCGCATTGGCGAAGCAATGCGGGCGCGAGGACAGGAAGCGGAAGCTGTCGCCCTCCTGCAAGGTCCAGCTCTCGCTCTCGACCTTGAGCAGCATGGCGCCTTGCATGACGAGCCCGGCCTCCTCGCCCTGATGCGTATAGAGCTCATCTCCGGTGTTCGCGCCCGGCTCCAGCTCGACCATGTAGAGGTTGAGCTTCGAGCCCTCCGCAAGCGGGGTCAGCAAATGCTTGCGGATGCCCGAGCGCCAGAGTTGCAATTCGCTCCTGTCCGCGCTGCGGACGATGGTCGCGGGCTGGTCCTGCGGCGGCGTGCCATTGGGAAAGAGATCGGCGAGCCCGACGCCGAACGCATCCGCCATGCCGACGAGCACGCGCAAGGTCGGCGAGGACAGGCCGCGCTCGATCTGGCTGAGAAAGCCGATCGACAGATTGGTGCGGGCTGCGAGATCGACCAGCGAAAGCCCGCGCGCACGCCGCAATCTGCGTAAGCCGGCGCCGATCTCCTGATCGACCGGCTGGCCGGGTCCGCTGGCGGCAGGGGCGCTCATGAACTCTCCATCTCCGCCTCTATTTCATGCACATGAAATCGCTTGCAGGCAAGTTTGTCCTATGCTCGTATCTTCACGCACATGAAAATCATGGCCGGACGCGCAGCAAGCGCGCCGTAAGCGAGGGGATATCGCGATGGAACGTCGGACCTTCCTGTCCATGCTGGCCGGCAGCGCCATGGCCGCGGGCATTCTGCCTGCCCGGGCGCAATCCGTGCTCAAAGTCGGCTCCACCCCGACAGGCAGCCCCTTCACCTTCCTCGATACCAAGACCAACACCATCGAGGGCGTGATGGTCGACCTGGTCAAGGCGATCGCCGCAGTCTCCGATTTCAAGGTCGAGGTCGAGGGCATGCAGTTCTCGACGCTGATCGCCTCGCTGACCAGCAACAAGGTCGATATCGTCGCAGCCGCGATGTACATCACCCCGGTGCGCAAGGAAGTCATCGACTTCTCCGACCCGATCTACACCTATGGCGAAGGCCTGATCGTACCGGCCACCGACACCAAGGACTACGTCACCCTCGAGGATCTGAAGGGCATCACGATCGGCGTGCAGATCGGCACGGCCTATGTCGACGTGCTGCAGAAATCCGGGCTGTTCTCCGAGGTCAAGCTCTACAAGACCCTGCCCGATATCCTCGCCGATGTGAACGCAGCGCGCGTCCAGGCCGCCGTCTTCGACCTGCCGATCATCGCCTACAACCTGTCGCGGGGGCAGTTCCCGAAAGTCCGCATCGTCAAGTCCTACAAGCCGGTGATCTCCGGCTCGGTCGGCATCGGCGTGCGCAAGAGCGACGGCGAATTGCTCAAGAAGATCAACACCGGCCTCGCCAAGCTCAAGGCCGACGGCACCGTCGACAAGATTCTGGCGAAGTGGGGCCTGGCCTGAGCGCATCGACGATAAACTCCACGCGCCGTCATCCCGGACGCAGCGAAGCCAATCCGGGATCCATGCCGGAACGGTTCAGGCATGAATCCCGGATCGGCGCCGCTTCGCGGCTTGTCCGGGATGACGCGCTGAGGTTCCAAACGTCGTCCTGACCAATTCCTCCGACCATCAGAACGCCATGCAGATATTCCTGCGGGATGCCGCCCAGTTCCTGCCTCTCCTGCTCCAGGGCGTGAAATTCACGCTGCTCGTCACGGCGGGCTCGCTCATCCTGTCGACGCTGCTCGGCCTGGTCTGGGCCCTGATGCGGGTCTCGGGCATCGGCTGGCTTGCCCTGATCGCCAAGCTCGTCGTCAACGGCCTGCGCGGCATCCCGATCCTGGTGCAGCTCTTCTACATCTATTTCGTGCTGCCGGAGCTCGGCATCGCGCTCTCGGCGCTGCAAGCCTCGATCCTGGGGCTCGGCATCGCCTATTCCGCCTATCAATCGGAGAATTTCCGCGCCGGCATCGAGGCGGTCGACCACGGCCAGATCGAAGCCGCGCAATCGATCGGCATGGGCTGGGGCATGATGATGCGGCGCGTGATCCTGCCTCAAGCCGTCAGGATCGTGCTGCCGCCCTACGGCAACATCATGGTGATGATGCTGAAGGATTCGTCGCAGGCCTCGACGATCACGGTGGCGGAGCTGACGCTGCAAGGCTCGCTGATCGCCTCCTCCACCTTCAAGAACATGACGGTCTACTCGCTGGTCGCCCTGCTCTATCTCTGCATGAGCCTGCCATTGATCGGCTTCGTCGGCTGGCTGGAGCGGCGCTTCGGCAAGGAGACGCGGCGATGAGCGCTTCGATGATCGAGATCACCGGCGTCACCAAGAGTTTCGGCGCCTTTCCCGTCCTGAAGGGCATCACCGCCAATGTGAACAAGGGCGAGGTGGTCTGCCTGATCGGCCCGTCCGGATCGGGCAAATCGACCATCCTGCGCTGCATCAACGGGCTCGAATCCTATGACGGCGGCGCGATCACCATCGACGGCGTCCGGGTCGACCGCAGCCAGCCCTCGATCACCGGCATCCGCACGGCGATGGCGATGGTGTTCCAGCGCTTCAACCTGTTTCCGCACCGCACGGCGCTCGAAAACGTCGTCGAGGGGCCGATCTTCGTGAAGAAGGAGCCGGCCGCGCAGGCCATAGCGCGCGGACGCGATCTGCTCGCCCGCGTCGGCCTCGGCGACAAGGTCGACGCTTATCCCGGCCAGCTCTCGGGCGGGCAGATGCAGCGCGTCGCGATCGCACGCGCGCTTTGCATGCAGCCCAAGGCGATCCTGTTCGACGAGCCGACCTCGGCGCTCGATCCCGAGCTCGTCGGCGAGGTGCTCAGCGTGATGAAGAGCCTCGCCGAGGACGGCATGACCATGCTCGTCGTCACCCATGAGATGGGCTTTGCCCGCGAGGTCGCCGACCGCGTGCTCTTTCTCGATGGCGGCGTCATCGTCGAACAGGGCCCGGCCCGCGATGTGCTGGGCGCACCGAGCCATCCGCGCACCCAGGATTTTCTGCGGCGCGTGCTCAAGCCGATCTGAAGCATGGCGCGAAAAAGTGGGTACCGGTTTTTCGCATGAGCCATGCTTTCAACGCCCAAGGAGGCCGTCATGGCCGAACCGTTCCCGCTCGCTCCCTCGCTCTGGCATGCGACAGCCCCCACTGCGGCGCCGACGCCGCCGCTTGCCACCGATGCCAGCGCCGATGTCTGCGTGATCGGCGCCGGCTATGCCGGGCTCTCGACCGCGCTCCATCTCGCCGAGGCCGGTGTCTCCGTCATCGTGCTGGAGGCGCATGAGCCGGGCTGGGGCGGCTCGGGCCGTAATGGCGGGCAGGTCATTCCCGGCATCAAATATGATCCCAGCGAGATCGCCGCGAAATTCGGCCCCGTCGCAGGCGAGGCGCTGACGCGCTTCGTCGCCTCGACCGCCGATCTCGTCTTCGATCTGATCGCCAGGCACGCCATGGACGTGCCGCATAAGCGCGCCGGCTGGATCCAGGGTGCGCATACGCCAGCCATGCTCGAGACGGTGAAGCGACGCGCCGGCGAATGGCGGGCGCGCGGCGTCGACGCGGAGTATCTCGACAGCGACAGCGTCACGCGCCTGCTCGGCACGGAGCGCTATCTCGGTGGCTGGATCGACCGGCGCGCCGGCGGCGTGCAGCCGCTCGCCTATGCGCGCGGGCTCGCCAAAGCCGCGCTCAAGGCCGGCGCCACGATCCATGGCGAGAGCCCCGTCGTCTCGCTGAAGCGCAGCGGCACGACCTGGGTCGTCCGCACAGCCCAGGGCTTGAGCGTCACCGCCCCGCGCGTCGTCATCGCGACCAATGGCTATACCGGCGACCTGATCCCGAAACTGCGCCAGACCGTGATCCGGCCGAACACCTTCATCGTCGCGACCGAGCCGCTCTCGGACAACATTGCCGGCACGATCCTGCCCGAGGGCCAGGTCACCTCGGATACGCGGCAATTGCTGCTCTACTTCCGCAAGGACCACACCAACCGCCTCCTGATGGGCGGCCGCGGCCCCTTCCGCGAGCCGAAGGACGCCTCTGACTGGGCCCATCTCGAACGCGTCATCGGCAAGATGTATCCGCAGGCCAAGGGGATCGGCTTCGACTACCGCTGGTGCGGCCGGGTCGCGCTGACGCGCGATTTTCTGCCGCATCTGCACGAGCCCGAGCCCGGGCTGCTGGTCGATATCGGCTGCATGGGCCGCGGCGTCGGCCTGCAGAGCGCGATGGGCAAGGCGATGGCGGAGTATCTCGCCAGCGGCGACAAGAGCCGCCTGCCCTTCCCGGTGGTGCCGATCAAGCCGCTGCCGCTGCACGCGCTGAACGAGCTCTACGTCTCGGCGATCATCAGCTGGTACCGGCTGACCGATGGCGGGATGAAGGACAAGGCGGCCTGACAGCGCGCCGTTTGGCCCCACATGCGCAACGTCATCCTGAGCGCCCGAAGGGCGTTTAGGGATCCGAAGCGCGTCATGGTCGGGCTTGACTGCTGTCCGGTTCGCCGCAAGCGCCCGATCGAAAAGTCCCGTCATCGCAGGCATTCCAGCGGGCGGTGACGAATGAGACAGGCGCGGGGAACCCCTCTCCCGTGTGGGAGAGGGGCAGGGGTGAGGGCAGGCCCGACAACCAGATCGCGCAAGCGGCTCCGCATCGTCTCCTGCGCTTTCAGGATGAAGCCGGCGCTGCGGCGCGGTCACGCCTCGATAATCAGCGGCAGGCCCTCATCCCTGCCCTTCTCCCATCCGGGAGAAGGGTTCCCCGCGCCCTTCATCGGGCACTTCGCGTCATCTCGCTCGCGACGGGAGAGCCGTGCATGATCAGCTCAGGGGCCGAAACGCCAACGGGACAGCAATAAGCCTCAGCGCAGCCCGTCCTCGCCCTTGATCTCGTGCTTCTGCAGCCCGCCGATACGCGGCAGCGGGCGGCCGGAATCGGTGATCGCGATCGCCACCAAAATCTCGCCGGCGCGCGGCGCGTCGGTGATCCGGACCTCGACCGCATCGAAATGCGAGCGCACGAAGGCTGCGTCCTTGTGGCCGAGCGGCACGTCGATCGGCGTGCCGAGCCCGCCGCGCTTCTTGGCCGAGGGGATCAGCGCCGGCCCCTTGCCGAGTGCCGCACGCACTGGGGTGCCCAGCTTGGGATGGAGGATCGCGGCTGCATGCTCGAGTTCGCCGCCCTCGCCGACGATCGCCGCCTTGCCAAAACTCTCAGCCTGATCGGGCGCGATGTTCAGTGCCGCAAGGCAGCGTTTGGTCAGGAGGTCGCCCAGCTCGACGCCGATCTCGGAGAGCTCGGAAAGGTCCTCCTGATAGCGCCCGGCAAACGGGTTGGCGATCACGGCGCAGGCCACGGCGCGCCGCGTCGGCGGGCTGATCGTCTTGCCCATTTCGAGATGGATTTCATCGACTTGCGTGAGAATCTTGCGGATGTCTGCGGGCATGAAAGGCTCCGACACTAGACGGTAGGGCGCGGGGAACCCCTCTCCTGCATCGAAGTCGGGTATACCCGACTTCGACACTTTGAGTACTGATCTCGGGCAGGCCCGAGATCAGTGAGAGGGGCAGGGGTGAGGTGTAGGCCGTTGGACCAGTCGAGCGGTGACTTGAAGAATGCAACGGTGAGGTCGCGGCCATGACATCAAACGGCCGACCCCTCACCCCTGCCCCTCTCCCTTTGGGAGAGGGGTTCCCCGCGCCCCATTGTCTGGCGAAGATGATCACCGCTGCCCGTCGCCAACGCTGATCTGGTCGGCGCGTAGGCCGCCGACGCGCTCATGGATTCGCGCGCCCGTCGTCATCACCAGGATGAAGACGAGTTCGTCCGCTTGCGGCGAGCCGGGAACGCCGATCTCGACCGCGCCGAAATGGCTGCGGACATAAGACGCGTTGATATGGGTGACGGGAATGTCGATGCGCGCACCGGGTCCCGCCACCTTCTTGGTCGAGGGCACGATCGCTTTCGCATTGCCGAGGATCTCGCGCATCGCGTAGCCGCCCGGCACATGCCAGAGCGCGCCATGCTCCAGTTCCCCGGCGGAGCCGACGATCGCGCCCTTGCCATAGCCCTCGACGGTCCCGGGATCGCCGCCGAGCGCGTTGAGGCAACGCGTCGCCATGTCGAGGCCGGCAGCCTTCAGCGCCTCCATCATCGGCAGGATGTCGGGCTCGTAGCGCCCGGCATAAGGGTTGGTCAGCACGGCGCAGACGCAAGCGATGCGCTCGGTGCGGCCGGGGCGCGGACCGAACTCGTGGAAGATCTCCTCCACGCTGGTCTGGATCCGACGGATATCGATGAGATCGGTCATGATGCGCCTCAATGCCTGACCAGAACGGGCGCGGTGTGCGATGGCGGCGTGTTGCGCGAGCGGCCGGTGCGGATGATGCCGTCGATCACCACCATGCCGATGCCGGGAATGTCACCGAGCGAGACGGCGTCGAGCAGATGCTTTCCGGCCGAATGCTGCGGCTTGTCGAGAAAGACGAGATCGGCCGGCATGCCGACCGCGATGAAGCCGGCATCGAGCTTGCGCACCCGCGCCGTGTTGCCGGTCGCCATGCAGAAGGCGACCTCGGGCGGCACATCGCCCAGGCTCGACAGGAAGGCGATCATCCTGAGGATGCCGAGCGGCTGCACGCCGGAACCTGCCGGCGCGTCCGTGCCGAGGATGACCTTGTAGGTCAGGTTCAGTTCGGTCGCGGTCTTGATGGCTTCGAGCGCGGCGCGCTCATTGCCGTTATGGACGATCTCGATTGCGCCCCTCGCCTGCTCGCAGAGCCGGCAGATGCCGGAAAAGCGGATCGAGGTATGGCCGCCATTGATGTGGCTGATCACATCGGGCTGGGCCTCCAGCACGATGTCCTCGCTGATCAGGCTCGACCCCGCGATTGACGGGCCGCCGGTATGGATGATCGTCTCCATTCCGTATTTGCGCGCCCAATCGACATGTTTCTTCGCCTCGGGGCCGGTGTTAACGGTGCCAAGCCCGATCTCGCCGATCATCTTGACCCCGGCGCGAGCCATCTCGGCATAATCCTCCTCGACCATGCTGGTCTCGGCGATCGGCGCTCCCGCATGGATCTTCGCCCCCGTCGGCCGGAAATTCGCGAAGGTGCGCTGCGCCGTGATGGCGAGCGCCTTGACGCCGATGGGATCCTTCGGCCGACCGGGCAGATGCACCTCGCCCGCGGAAACGAAGGTGGTGACGCCGCCATTGACGCAGGAATCGATCCAGCCCATCTGCCCCTGCCGCGGCGTCCAGTCGCCGAAGACCGGGTGGCAATGGCTGTCGATCAGCCCAGGGGCGACCGGCGACCCCTGCGCATCGATGATGCTGTCGGCGCGCTCGCAATCGAGATCGGCAGCCCGGCCGATGGCGGTGATGCGGCCATCGACCGCGATGATCGTATCAGCGTCGAGGATCGGCTGGTTGAGATCGCCCGAGAGCACCAGGCCGAGATTGCGGATGACGAGCTTGCCCTTGGCCGGGCCTGCTGCGACGTCGTGAGCCATCTGGTCCTCCGCTGCGAATATGGAGCGCAATCATGCCTGCGAGACAGGCGATGTTTGAATGTGTAATAACAATCATGGACAGCGTTTCGGCGGCTGGCAAGAGGCGATGCGACGGGACCGGAGGCGCGGCCCGCGCGGTGGCGATCAGGGGATGAGGATGAGCAGGCAGGACAGCGTGGCGGATACAGCCGCCAAGCCGACCGCAAGGCAGCGCAAGCCGTCCTCGGCCGGTACTGCCGCCCCGATGGACTATATCCTCGACGAGCAGGTCGGCTTCCTGATGCGCCGCGCCCAGCAGCGCCATATCGCGATCTTCCAGCGCATCATGGGCGATGACGGCCCGACGCCGACGCAATTCGCAGCCATGTCGAAACTGAGCGCCGGCGAGGAGATTTCGCAGAATCTGCTCGGCCGCATGACGGCGATGGACCCCGCCACCATCAAGGGCGTGATCGCGCGGCTGGAAGAACGCGGGCTGGTCGAGCGCCTGCCCGACCCCGACGATCAGCGCCGCGTCCGCGTCAGGCTCAGCGCCAAGGGGCGCGAGGCGATCCCCGGCCTGCTCGAGAAGGCGAAGGCGATCAGCGCCGCAACCCTGGCGCCGCTCTCGCGCGAAGAGGCCGAGCGCCTGCTCGCTCTGCTGGCGCGCCTCGATTGAGCCAGGCCTGCCTGCAAATGAGCAAGCCCTGCCTGCAAAATCCGCTTGCGCAATTTCATTTGTATACTAACAATAATTGACGTTGGATTTGATGATGCCCCGCGCTGGCTCACCGGCGCTTGGGCGCGGTGCGATGGAAGGCATGGCGATGACCCAAGACGCGGCTATGACCAATGACAACATCATCACCACGGATGTCGTGATAGTCGGCGCGGGTCCGTGCGGGTTGTTTGCGGTTTTCGAGCTGGGGTTGCTCGACATCAGGGCGCATCTGGTCGACATCCTGCCCAAGGTCGGCGGGCAATGCGCCGAGCTCTATCCGGAAAAGCCGATCTACGACATTCCCGGCTTCCCGATCGTCACCGGCCAGGGCCTGGTCGACAACCTCGTCGAGCAGATCAAGCCGTTTGGCCCGACCTTCCACTTGAACCAGATGATCGAGGCGCTGGAGCCGATCGGCACGGCAGACGCCCCGCGCTTCCGCGTCACCACCGATGCCGGCACGGTGTTCGAGACCAAGACCGTCATCGTCGCCGCCGGCGGCGGCTCGTTCCAGCCCAAGAAGCCGCCGATCCCCGGCATCGAGGCCTATGAGGGCAACGCGGTGTTCTATGCCGTGCGCAAGATGGAGGCCTTCCGCGGTCGCGACATCCTGATCGTCGGCGGCGGTGACTCAGCGCTCGACTGGACGCTCAACCTGCAGCCGATCGCCAAACGCGTCACGCTGATGCATCGCCGCGACGATTTCCGCGCCGCGCCCCATTCGGTCGAGCAGATGCGCGCGCTCGTCGCATCCGGCCAGATGGAGATGAAGCTCGGCCAGGTCACCAGCCTCAAGGGCGAAGGCTCGGCGCTCCAGGCCGCGATCTGCCGGGACAGCGAAGGTCAGACCTTCGAGATCGCCTGCGATACGCTTCTGCCCTTCTTCGGGCTGACCATGAAGCTCGGGCCGATCGCCGATTGGGGCCTCAATCTCCACGAGAACCTGATCCCGGCCGATACCGAGAAGTTCGAGACCTCGACGCCTGGCATCTTCGCCATCGGCGACATCAACACCTATCCCGGCAAGCTCAAGCTCATCCTCTCGGGCTTCCACGAGGCCGCGCTCGCCGCCCAAAAAGCCCATCGCTACGTCTATCCCGACAAGCGACTGACCTTCCAGTACACGACCTCCTCAACATCCCTCCA
>NZ_FOQV01000003.1 GCF_900113835.1 Allobosea sp. OK403
CCGACGCCGCAGCCGCGACGACCTCGCCGACATCCGTCACCACAGCTTCCATCGACTGCGCCCGCGCCAGGCGAGCGGCCGAAGCTGCGCGTTCCTGCTCCTGAAGCATCGCGACCTGCTCGGTGCTCTCGCGCAGCACTGAAACCGCGCGCGCCATCGCCCCGATCTCGTCCTGGCGCACAACATGCGGCACATCGACCTTGGTGTCGCCAGCGGTCAGGCGCTGCATGACACCGCTTAGGTCAACCAGCGGCCGTGTGATCGAGCGTTGCGCGAAGAGCAATGCCGCGGCCAGTGAGGCCAGCAGCGCCGACAGCAGCACGGTCGGCAGGATCCATTGCACCTGCTTCGTAAAGGCATCGGCCTCTTGTCCGAGCGCATTGCCGGCTGTCTCATTCTGCGTGCCGAAGGCGACGAGAACATCGTTCAGCGCCTTGCGGTTGGCGCGGTTGAGTTCGTTATTGCCCTGGGCATTCGCCGCCGTCGTCGAGACCTCTCGGCCAAGGCGGACGGTCTCCGAGCGGAAGGTGATGAATTCGCTGATCGCCTTTTCGATCTGCGCCACACGCGCATCTGCGGGAGCAAGCCTCCTCAGATCGACAGTCATCCTACGCAACTGCTCAAAGCGGCTCTCGATGCCCTTGGCGTAAGGCTCAGCCTCCGCCGCCGTCTTCGACATGTAGATGCCGCGTGACTCCATCACCACACCGGTGACGAGGCCGTTGAGCCGCTCGGTCAGCAGCGCGATGTCGCCCTGCACGCTCGAGCGCTGGTTGAGATCATTGGCCCGCGACAATGCGTAGAGGCTGAGCCCGGCCGAGACGATGGCGCCCGCGGCGACGATCGCCAGCATCGCGACGATCTTGATGCGAATGGACTTCAAGGACCCGGCCTCCCCGGCCTGTTGTCCCGCTGAATCGGGGCGCATCTCTGGCGCATCTGACCCAGCCGGGTTTTTGAGATGGTTAGGCATCGGCATGGTCGCTGCCGCAATGCGTCCAGGAGATCCGAGCCATGCGCGACCCGCCGCCTCTGTGGCGGAAGCCGGAGCATCGATCGTCGCCGTGACGTTGCGACATCCTGATTCGCGATGAAATCGCTAAACAAATGCTTAAAATTCAAGCTTCTCGGCCTGTTCGAAACCTGATGAGCTAATTTGCGGACCGTGTTTTCTCGCTATGGTTGTATATTGCTTTGAATAACACGCATAGAGATTGCAATTGTTGCCGATTCGTCACAGCTTGTGTCTGCCACAATTTCGCCACGCACTGTTCACCCCACGGCCATCTCGCACACCTTGAAAGAGGCATCGGGGTATGGCGTGGAACTTGCGCGTCGCTCCTAGATCACGTCGCATTCGGACGGCTCCGTCCGAATGCGGAAAAACGTGATCGATTCTAAAAGTTTAGAGCATTGCTCACGCGGAAAACCGGTACCCACTTTTTCGCGCAATGCTCTAGGTTTCCGCCGCCGCCCGCCAGCTTCACGCATCGAGCCCCCATCCATGTCCTCCGCGCCCTCCGCCTTTGCCAGCCTCCCCCTGAAGCGCCTTGCGGCGCTGCTGATGCCTCTTCTGCTCGCGGCCTGCGTGAGCACGCGGCAAGAGCCCTTCGAGGCGGCGCACGCACCTGGCGTCAGCCCCGAATACCTCGCCATGTATGGCGAACAGCCCGATGAGACCTATCCGCTGCCGGCGACCGATGTTTCGGAGGTCGACCCGAAGTTCCTGCGCCAGGAAGTGTCCTACCCGACACGCGAGCGGCCCGGCACCATCGTCGTCGATACCGACAACCGCTTCCTCTATCTCGTCCGCGAGAACGGCCGCGCCATCCGCTACGGCATCGGCGTCGGCAAGCAGGGCATGTCCTGGCGCGGGCGCGCCACCGTCGGCCGCAAGGGAACATGGCCGCGCTGGACCCCGACGCCTGCGATGATCGCGCGCGATCCCCAGAAGAACGGCCCCTGGGCCGGCGGCATGCAGGCCGGCCTCGACAACCCGCTCGGCGCACGCGCGCTCTATCTCTACCAGGGCGACCGCGACACGATGTACCGCATCCACGGCACCTCGGAGCCCTGGTCGATCGGCCAGTCGGTCTCCAGCGGCTGCATCCGGATGTTCAACCAGGACATCATCGACCTGCACAGCCGGGTGCCGACCGGGACGACCGTCGTCGTGCTGAACCGCGGCACCTTACTGACGCCGGCTCCGGGCGAGAACTTCGACGAGTTCACCTCCGACACGATGTGAGGCCAGGGTACTGTCCGATCCAACCGGATCGGACAGTACCCTCGGACTTCGCTTCGACGCGCTTTCTTCACGTGAACCGGTATCCACGTCGCTCGAAAGCGCATTAGCTGACGGTTCAGGGGCACCGCCTTGATACCGTCACACGCACCCACCACCTCTTGATGCGGCGGCGCGACCGCGCCGCCCAGAACGAGAGGAGATGACGATGACGCCGCAAGAACGCGACGTGATCGCCGGGATTTTCGACCGCCTGAAACAGGCGGCCAACCAGCCCCGCGACCCCGAGGCTGAGCGCTTCATCTCAGAGCGCCTGCGCGAGCAGCCCTATGCGCCCTACGCCATGGCGCAAGCGGTCTATGTGCAGGAACAAGCGCTGACCAACCTGCAGGCGCAGGTCGAGGATCTGCAGGCACAAATCCGCGATCTGCAGAGCCGGCCGGCCGAGCCCGCCCCCCAATCCGGCGGCTTCCTGTCAGGCATCTTCGGCGGCGCGCCACGCGCTCCCGAGCCGCAGCGCCCGGGCTCGGTGCCTGCCTTCCCGCAACGCTCGATGGGGCAACCCTCCCCGGCCTGGAACAGCCCCCAGCCCGGCGCGATGCAGGCTGCTCCGATGCAGGCGCCCCAGCCGGGCCCCTGGGCCGGCCAGGCGGCTGCGCCCCAGGCGCCAGCCGGCGGCGGCTTCATGGCCAGCGCGCTCACGACTGCAGCCGGCGTCGCCGGCGGCATGGTGCTCGGCAATGTCCTGACCAATGCCTTCGGCGGTCATGGCGGCGGCGCGGGAGCGGCCAAGGCGGCCGATCTGGGCTCGATCTCGGACAGCGCCAAGTTCAACCCGCCGACGCCCGACGCCACCAAGAACAACGACGCCGCCAGCACCCAGAATGCCGGCGACAACGCGAACTACAATGACGGCTCGTCCGACCCGGCGAACTACCAGAACGCCAACGCCGACGCGCCGGCCGATGATGGCTATGACGACGGCTCCAGCTCCGCCGGGGACGACGACGATAGCTGGACCTGATCGCGCGCCGCTCTTCAGCAGCGCCGACAAACACGAAACCCGCCCGGTTCGCTCCGGGCGGGCTTCTGCGTTTTCCTAGCCCTCGAAGGCAGCGCGCCTCAGATCACCAGCACCTTCGCGCCGACGCGGACGCGCTCATAGAGGTCGGTGACATCGTCATTGGTCATGCGGATGCAGCCCGAGGAGACCGCCTGGCCGATCGTATACGGCTCGTTGGTGCCGTGGATGCGGTAGAGCGAGGAGCCGAGATACATGGCGCGCGCGCCCAGCGGGTTCTCAGGCCCGCCTTGCATGAAGCGCGGCAGGTCGGGGCGGCGCTTCAGCATCTCGGCCGGCGGCGTCCAGCTCGGCCATTCCGCCTTGCGGCTGACCGTCTTCATGCCCGCCCAGGAAAAGCCGGGGCGGCCGACGCCGATGCCGTAGCGTAAGGCGCGCCCACCCGGCTGGACCAGGAAGAGGAAGCGCTGCGGCGTGTCGATGATGATCGTGCCGGGCTTCTGCGGGCCGTCATAGGCGACCTCCTGCTTGCGGAAGCGCGGATCGATGACGCGCTCGATCGGGCGCTCCACCTCGACGGGCTCGCCGAGCGCGGCCATGCGGCGGCCGGGCGCGCGCGGCTGGGCCGCAGGCTCGAAGGGATCGGCCGCAGGCTCGGCGCTGCGCCCATAGGTGGCGTAGGCGCCTGGGCGATTATAGACCGCCCCGCCCCGGGCCATCGGCGTCGGGTCGCGGCCGGTCATCAGCATCTCGATGAAACCGCCGCCGTAACTGCTCCGCCCCGAGGAGGCGGTCGCCATCGGATCGCCCGGCAGCGGCTGGGCATAGTTCTGGGCCAGGGCCGGCCCGCTCAGCACAAGGGCGGCGAGCGGCAGGAGAAGGACTGGACGCATGACGCAACTCTCTCGACATCAATCTGCCGGAGAGCCTGCCGAGCGGCAGGAGAAGGAATGGTGAATCGTTGACTCTGCGGCGCGCGACAGGCGGTTAATCCCGCCAATTCAACGAATTAACCTTAGCGATCCGGCAAGGGACAGGGTGAACGAAGCGTTGCTCACCAGGTCACGCGCAGACCGAGATTGCCCTGCACCGAGCGCCGGTCCTTGCCGCCCAGCGCGATGGTGTAGCCGCCCGCGGCGTAAAGGCTCACCGCCGACGACAATTTGGCGATGACACCGCCGCCGATCTCGAGCGAGGTGCCGCCGAATTTGGTCGGGATGACGTCGGCCGTATCGAAGGTGATTTTGTCGGTCCTCTCGAAATTGTGCCAGAGATTGAGGTTGAGATAGGGCTGCCACTGCACGGAGCCGGCCTGGAACGCGCCCTGCAGGCGCGCCCCGACCCGGCCGGTGACGGCGTCGCTGGCACTGAGGGCCAGGCTAGCGAAGCGGTCCTGCACCGTCCCCAGCGAGAGATGCTGCCAGATCAGTTGCGCCTGCGGCTCCAGCGTCCAGCCCGTCCAAAGCCCGATCGGATAGCCGCCCTCCAGGGAGGCCGTCACGGCGCTGCCGTCGAGTTTCCCAACAACGCCGCGGTTCGAGCGCCCGTCGCCATCGACCCAGCTATGCATCAGCACCGCGTCCAGATACCAGCCGGAGGGGCCCAGATGCGTCCAGTAGGCGCCCAGGCTGTTGGCGTCGAGAACGAGCTTGCCGACCGGATTGCGCAACTGGCCAAGCGCGAAGCCACGCACATCGCCGTCAGTGCGGCCATAGCCGTAGAACAGGCCGAACCTGTCGCGATGGCCGCTCGGCCGATCGATGCCGTAGAGGTCGAGCCCGGCCTGCAAGCCCCAGATCCGGCCATCGAACTCCGGATCGACCGTGCCGGACCAGCGCTGGTTCGTGCGCTCGCCGAAAACGCGGCCCCAGCCCGCCGGCATGCTGCCCTCGCCCGAGAGCAGCCCCTGCTCGCCCTGGCGCTTGTGGAAGGTGCCCAAAGTCGCCAGCCCGAGCTGGCGCACCATGGCCGGCATGGCGGCATAGATTGGAACCTCGACACGGTAGAGCGGCACGGGCGCCGAACCCGCCGGAGGAGCAGGCGGAAGCGGCGGGGAGCCCGATGCCGCAACCGGCGGCGGCTCGCCGGCGGAGGCTGCGACGACGGCGTTTCGCAGATACCAGTTATTGGCGGTGCCTGGAGCCGTGCCGCCATGGAACAGCAGGTACTCATAGGCACCTGCCGCCACCGGCCCGGCGAGCGAGAAGGCGCCCGCGCCCGTCGTGCCGCCATTGACGGCATCGACGACCAGGATGCCGCTGCCCGCCGTCAGGGCGCCGGGCCCGCCGACATTGCTGATCTGCAAGGCGGAGCTGCCGCTCGCGGTTCCGCCGTTGATCACAAGCCTGTCCGAGGGCGAGCCGTCGCTGCCGAGGAAGGTGTTGAGGGCGAGCTGGCCGTTCTGACCGACATAGCTGGAGACGACCAGCCTGTTGCCGATGCCGGTTCCACCGAGCTGCGCGAGCCCTGCATTGGTCAAGGTGCCGACAATGGTGAAATCGCCCTTCGCACCGCCGGCGAAAGCGGCGACCGTATCGGCGACCGCAATCGTGCCGGCGTTCGTGACGGCGCCCGTGACCGTGCCATAGCCGCCCAGCGTCGCCCCTGCCGCCACCGCGACCGGACCACCGCCGGAGAGCGCCGCCAGCGGGCTGCCTGCATTGCCGACAGCCAGCGTGCCCGCGCCGACCGTGGTCCCACCGCTATAGCTGTTGTTCGCCGTCAGCACGGTCGTGCCCGTGCCGAGCTGGGTGAGCGCGCCTGTGCCGGAGACGGTTCCGGGGAAGGTCACGATGTCGGACCGATTGAAGGCCAATGTACCGTTGTTGACGACATCGCCCAAAATGCTGCCCGTGGTGCCGCCGATGCCGAGCTGCAGCGTGCCCTGCGTGATGGTCGTGCCGCCGGTATAGCTGTTCGTATTGCTCAGGCTCAGCGTGCCGGCCTCGGTCTTCTCGAGCGCACCCGTTCCCGAAATGACGCCCGCATAGGTTCCCGCATCCGGCTGGGAGAAGCGCACCAGGCCGTTATTGGTCACGGTCGGCGTCATGCTCTGGGCCCGGCCTTCGAGCGTGCCGGCAGGGTCGACGATCATCTGGCCGGCATAGGCCGAATTGTCGCCGGTGAGCCGCAAGGTGCCCTGCTGCACGGTTGCGACCTGAATATCGGTAAGCGACCCGCTCAGGGTCCAGGTTCCGGCGTCGGTCTTGGTCAGGAATTCGAAGCCGGTGACGAGGCTGGCATTGAGCGAGGACAGGCCAGCCCCGCCAAGCGTGATCGTGTCGATGCCGTCGCCACCCATGATGCGCTGCGTGGCCGGCAGGTTCAGGTCGCGCAGCGTCGCGCTGTCATTGCCGGGCCCCATATCGACGAAGCCGCCGATCGTGCCGCCGCCGGCCCAGATGAAGACATCGTCGCCGGTGCTCATCAGAATATTACCGCCGATCGCGCCGCCGGTCACGGTGACGCTGTCGGTTCCGCCGCTGACGCTGATATTGCCGCCAATGCTGCCGCCGGAAATCGTGATGGTGTCGTTGCCGAAGCCGGTCACCAGATTGCCGATGATCGTTCCGCCCGACATGTTGAAGATGTTGTTGTCGAGCTTCATGTCGACGCGCCCGATGCTGCCGCCGGTCATGGTGGCGACGTCGCCATCCTCGAAGGCGCCGACGATCGTTCCTCCCGACATGACGAAGATATCGCGCCCGTCGCCCTGCTGCAGCGACTGGATCTGACCGCCGGTCATGATGAAGGTGTCGATACCGGCGCCTTGCTGGACCGCGCCGTTGACCGTGCCCGCATTGATCTCGAACCGATCGGCGCCCGGCCCTGTCGTCACGCCTCCGGTGATCAGGACAGTGCTGCCCAGCGAGAGGGTGATGTTGGAGATGCCAGCCGGGTCGGTGTTGGTGTAGCTCGCGATGGTGCCGCCGAGCAGCGTCACCGTCTTGGTTCCCGCCCCGCCGGTGATGCCACCGCTGAGGGTGCCGGCAGTGACGGTCAGGCTATCGTTGCCGGCCTGGAGATTGAGCGGCGCAACCGTCGGGTCGGGCGGCGTCGCGTCGCAGACGACGACATCGTTGCCGGCGGAGGTCGGTCCGCATCCGGCCCAGACGGTATCGGTCGCCATGAAAAGGCCGAGAGCGGAGGTTGTCGACAGGATCCAATCGCGGTGGCGCCAGCCCATGGCAGTACCATCTCCCTAACGATTATTCCGTCGTCCTCCGATCGTTCCGTAGTCTCGCTTGCCCTGTTGCAGCCGCGCGAATTGAGCCCCTCGGCACCTCGACGTGCCGCACCAGATGTCGGGACCACGGGATGAAGGTCGACAGCTTATTGTTTCTCAATGTTACTGAGATTAGCATCGACGTCTAGTTTGATTCCAAATTTCCGCGAGTACCGTAAGGTTTTCTCAGAAATGAATCCATTACACTCGCCGCGATAAGGCGAAATTATCCTGATTTTTGTCGGACTAAGTATACTTTCTAAAAACAAATGCCTATTGTAGCTCGTTAATTACATAAAATTTTCGCGTTAACCGAAAAGTCATTGAAATTAGTCGAAATCTTCTCTGGATTGCAACGTACAACGCCACGTTGCGCTGCCCGCTTCGCTCTCGCCTCAAGCGGCTACGAGGTGTCTCAGCTGCGCCCGATTCGCCGGGTCATCCACCAGAGCCGCGCCGTCGTGCGGCAGCGCGCGACATCGCAGGTCAGGATGAGCGCGCCATAGACCGCGACGCCGATGGAGATCTGCAAGGCCAGCTCGACCGGAGCGGAGAATTGCCGTCGCAACGGCCAGATCACGGCCGCCATCACAGCAGCCGCCAGCACGACCAGGGCGCAATCGCGCAGAGGCGGCAAAACCGGCAGCGCACGCAAGGCCGCCGTCGCCATCACCGCGAGCACGACCAGGAAGGCCGCCGTCTGGCCGAAGGCGTAGGCCGCGGGCCCCAGCGTCGACGCCAGGCCGAGCCCGAGCGCGAGATTGACGCCAAGCCCGAGCAGCGCGGCAAGCGTTGCGATGCCGGTGCGCTTGCCGATCAGGAAGACCGGATAGAGGGCGGCCTGGAAGATCGTGATCGCCGCGAAGCCCGGGATCAGGATCGCCATATAGTTGGCGAAACGGCCCTGGAAGCTCGGCGGCACGATCAAGCGGTCGAAGGCCGGCAGCACCATCCATAGCCCGACAGCGATGGGCAAGGCGACCATCAGCACGAGCAGGATGTTCTTGGCGATGCGCTTTTGCGCAGCGATCCGGCCGCGCGTCTCGTCGAGGCGGATGATCTCGCGCAGCAGTACGATTTCGAGCGTCGCCCCCAGCGTCCCGAACAAGCGCAAGCCCATATCGGAGGCGAGCGAGAAATAGCCGGCCTCGGCATAGCCCTGCGCATCGGCCAGCAGCGAGCGGTTGAGCAGCGGGATCAAGGAATAGATCGCATTGCCCGCCACGAGCGGCAGCGCGTAGACGAAGAAGCTCCAGGCGACGTCCTTGCGCGCGGCAGCCAGCGAGAGCGGCGCATCGGCAAGCGCGCGCCGCACCGCCAGGAGCGAGACCGCGGCGCTGAATAGGCCGCCGAGCAGCACGACCGTCGGATCCCGCGTCAGCCAGGCCCCGCCGACCATCAGGATCAGCGCCATGATGTTCTTGACGATGATCAACCGGGCATAGGCGGCGTCGAGGAAGCGGGCCCGGGCGATCGCCCCGTGATAGTCGAACAGCCCCGCCCCGATTCCGGCCAGCACAGCGGCCGAGAGCAGCATCGCGGGCAATTTGAAGTCGATGCCGACGGCGACGGCGACGACGAGCAGGCCACAAAGCGAGATGCAGATGCCCGCGACCAGGAGGTCGAGCGTCGCGCGGATCTCGGGCTGGGTCTCGCGCGTCGTCAGCGAATAGAAACGCAGGGCCGATATCCTCAGCCAGTCGAGCAGCGCCGTATTGACCAGCACGATGATGGCCGCGCCTATGGCGTAACGGCCGAACTCGGCCGGGCCGAGGAAGAAGGCGATGAGCAGACCGAGGACGAAGTTCAGCCCGGCATTGATGACGAAGGGCAGCAGGACGGTCATGTCGTCTCGGTCTCGGCGCCAATGCGGCAAGGGTCCCTCGACTCAGGCGAAAACCGGAATCGTGCCGTCTCACTGGCCTAACTGGCTGGGTGCGGTTTTCCAAGCGGGAGCAGCGCAGCGAGACCTCGAGTCCGCCTGATGCCGAGCGAACCGCTGTTTTATCTCGTCGGCTGGGCGACGACGCTCGTCATCGCCATCGGCAAGAGCGCCTTTGGCGGCGGGCTCGCCATTCTCGGCATTCCGTTGCTGGCGATCGTTACCGAGCCGCTCGATGCCGCGATCATGGTCGCCATGCTGGTCTCGCTAATGGACATGATGGCGCTGCGCAGCTTCGGCGCCTCGACCTGGTCGAAGCCCGATCTCGCCTGGCTCCTGCCCGGCCTCGTTGTCGGGATCGGCATCGGCTATCTCGTCTTCGTCCGGATCGATCCGCGCATCGTCACGCTTGTAATCGGGCTGACGACGCTCGCCTTCACTGCGCAATGGTTCCTGAAGGGGCGGCTTGCGGCTCCTGGCTCCCGTCCGGTCTCGGGCAAGCTCGCTTTGCTCGCCGGCACGGCCTCGGGCTTCACCACCTTCGTCGCGCATGCGGGCGGGCCGCCGGTCGCGATGTATCTGCTCGGGCGTGGCCTGCCCAAGAGCACGCTGGTGGGCACGACCATCGCGCTCTTCACGCTCGGCAACTGGCTGAAGCTGCCGCCCTATTTCGCGCTCGGGCTGAAGCATACTGAGGCCTTGTGGGGGGCGCTCGCACTCGCGCCGGCCGTGCCGGTCGGCATCTGGCTCGGGCATGTCGTGCATCGCAAGCTCGACCAGAAGACGCTGTTCATCTGGTGCTATGGCCTGCTGGCGGTCGCCGCCGCGAAGCTCTCGGTCGACGCGGCGCTCGCGCTGTTGCGCTGAGGGAATGCGGACTTGCGGAACTGCACACTCGATCACGTCGGATTCGGACGATAGCGTCCGAATGCGAAAAACGTGATCGATTCTAAAAGTTTAGAGCATTGCTTCAGCGAAAAACCGGTACCCACTTTTTCGCGCAATGCTCTATTCGTGCAGCCGCATAAGCCGTAAGCGATCGCCATGACCGCCCTGCTCCCGCCCATCCGCGACGCCCGCGATTCCGACTCCGAGCCGCTCGCCGCCCTCATCGCCGCGAGCTTCGCGGAATATCCGAACTGCTTTTTCGAATGGTCGGAATTCCCCGAACTGCGTGCGCCCGCCAGCCATTTCGCTGGGAAAGGCGGCCGGCTCTGGATCGCCGATGCGCCCGGCGGCGCTATCGCCGGCTCGCTCGGCGTCACGCCCGTGCCGGAGCAGAACGCGGTCGAGATCACCAAGGTCTATGCTGACCCGGCTTTTCGCGGCTCCGGCCTGGCGCAGGTGCTGTTCACCGAGGCGCTGCGCTTCGCGGAGGCCGGCGGCTATGATGAGATGATGCTGTGGTCCGATACGCGCTTCGCGCGCGGCCACCGCTTCTACGAGAAGCTGGGTTTCGTGCGCTGGCCGGCGGCGCGCTATCTCGCCGACGTCTCCGAGACCTGGGAATACCATTTCCGCAAGCGCCTGACCGGCGTCTCGGCATGACGCTTCCGACGGCGCTCCGCGGCATTCTCGGCATCGCGCTGCTCACCGCCATGGATGCGGTGGTCAAAGGGCAGATGCGCGAGCACCCCTTCTTCCCAGCCCTGTTCATGCGCTTCGCCATGGGCAGCCTGTTTGCGCTCATCTTCGTCGCGATCGCCCGCCCGCCGCGCCCAACGCGGGCAAGCGTGATCGGCAATACGATCCGCGTTCCGGTCGTCGTGCTCACCGCCGGCAGCTTCTTCTATTCGGTCTCGCTGCTGCCGCTGGCGGAGGCGCTGACGCTCGCCTTCCTGGCGCCTGTCTTCGTCGCGCTGCTGGGCGCACTCCTGCTCAAGGAAAAGCTCAGCGGACGGGTCTTCCAGGCACTCGGCTTCGGCCTCGCCGGGATGCTCATCATGGTCTGGCCGCGCCTGCAGGGCCATGTCACCAACGCCGAACTCGGTGTCGCGGCCGCCCTGTTCTCGGCCGTGGCCTATGCCTTCAACCTGGTCCTGCTCCGGCGCATCGCGCAGAAGGAGCATCCGGCGATCATCGTGCTGTTCCAGAACGGCGGGCCGGCCTTGTGCCTCGCCATTCCCGCCGCGCTCGCCTTCGTGCCGATGAATTGGGCCGACATCGGGAGCTATGCCCTGGCCGGCGCACTGGGCGTCGGCGGGCATTTGATGCTGGTTTCAGCCTATGCCCGCGCCGAGGCGTCACGTCTCGCGCCGCTCGAATACACCGCGCTGATCTGGGCGAGCCTGCTCGGCTACCTGATGTTCGGCGAGGTGCCGCTGTTCACGACCTTCGCCGGCGCCTTGCTGATCGTCGCGGGCGCGATCGCGGTGAGCCGGAGGTAGGCGCGGAGCGCGCTTCGCCGCCGAAAGGGCTGTGGACGCTCGACGTCTATATCAGCGATCCGCACCTCAACAGGGTCGATGCGAAGCTACCCGATTTCCGCTGAGGTCGGCGGCCATGGCCGCAACTACGGGCAGGCCGCCTCATCTCTCTGGCCGCGATCATGCCGCCTCCCCGGCCTGCTCGCAAAGCCAGGCGCAAAACTGCCGGGGCGCCAGGCGGGGGTCGTCGTTGCGCATCAGCGCAAAATGCCAGGCCGGCCCGCTCAGCACGTATTGAAACGGCGCGATCAACACGCCCTCAGTCAAAAGCGGCCGGAACAGCAAGGGCGACAACAGCGCCACGCCCACGCCCGCCAGCGCCGCGCTGGCGTCCAGCTCGTGCGTCGGGTAATCGACCGCCGCAAAGCGCAGGCCCTGCGGGATCCCGCATTGCGCACCCTTGAACCATTGATCCCAGTCGGGATGCGGCAAAAGGTCGAAGTCAGCCAGCGCCTCCGGTGCACCGAGCGTCCGCGCCCCGAGCAGGGACGGCGCCAGCATCGGCGTCACTTCAACCGGCGCGAGCCGATATTCTTCAAGCCCCGCCCATCCGCCGCGGCCAGTTCTTATGGCGACGTCGAACGCGCCAGCGTCGCGAATATCCGCGGAAACGTCGACCTCGATTACAGGCGCTCCCGGCACTGGATGGCGCGCCAGACGCGGCGCAAGCCAACGTGATGCGAATGTCGGCGGCGCTGTGAGTCTGAGCGGTGGCGT
Organism: Allobosea sp. OK403; assembly: GCF_900113835.1. Lineage (GTDB taxonomy): Bacteria > Pseudomonadota > Alphaproteobacteria > Rhizobiales > Beijerinckiaceae > Allobosea. Next base: position 12,517 of record NZ_FOQV01000003.1, read on the forward strand.
CGCCGCCTGAAATTCATCGAGCGCGCCGGCAATTCCATCCAGCGCCTTGCGGACGTGGCTTGCCAGCACAGAGGCGGCGACCGTCGGGACCACCCGCCGCCCAGCACGCGTGAAAAGCGGCTGGCCGAGTTCGGACTCCAGCGTACGCATGCGCAGGCTGACCGCCGCCGGCGTCAGATACAGGCGCTCGGCCGCGCGCGCGAAGCTCCGGGCGGAGACACAGGCTTCCAATACTCGCAGAGATTCCAGGGAGGGCCGCATGATCAGCTTCTTCACATGACCAGGATCTCTACTGATCAGTTTCCCTTGTGACGACGACAAGCAAAGCTCGTTTTCGAGGCAGGACGCCTTGGCTCAGGGTGGGGGGCAAGAATAGGAGCTTGGTCATGTCCCTGCAATCTCGACACCTGTTTACACTCCTGATCACCCTGCACCCGCCGCTGGATCTAGGCCGGACGCCGGCCGGCGACCGACGCATCTTTCCCGTCTCGGGTGGACACTTCCGCGGAGAGCGCCTGAACGGCGCGGTATCACCGATGATCGGCTCCGATCTCCTGCTTGCTCGCGCCGATGGCACATTTCAGCAAGACGTCAGGCTTCTGCTGGTCGCCGATGACGGGGGTCTCATCCTCATGACCTATCGCGGCGTCAGGCGCGCGCCGCAGGCCGTCGACGAACGTCTGGGTCGCGGTGAAACGGTCGACGCTTCCGAGTATTATCTGCGCACGACGCCGTACTTCGAGACCGCCGCGCCTGCGCACGCATGGCTCAACGGGATTGTCGCGGTCGCGATGGGCGGACGATGTCCGGGCGGCGTCGAATACCAGGTCTTCGAAGTGCTCTAAACCTTAGTGTCTTCGCCGCTCCAGCGCGTTGCGAGCAAGTTCTTCGGAATCGTCATCGGTGACGATCGCGTTGAATCCATGCGCCTTCGATGCGTCCGGCACGCTCATGACCGGCGTCGATCTCATGCGAGGGCGGGTTGAAACCATATCGCTCGCGTCTCGAACGCTCATTGATCATGACCGCAGCGGACGCGATCTCGACCAGCCGGCGCTGACGCCGACGGCCTCGATCTCAGGCGGCGCCGCAATAGGCCTCGATGCGATAGCCATCCGGGTCGACCACGAAAGCCGCATAGTAATCGGGACCATAGGCTTCCCGCAGGCCGGGCCGGCCGTTATCGGCTCCGCCCTGAGCGATCGCGGCGGCATGGAACGCATCCACGCTCTGCCGCGTCGGCGCGACGAAGCAGAAATGCAGGTTCGAGCCGGGATCGGGCGGCACCGGCTTCGCGACCGCTCCGAGCCAGAAGGCGACGGCGTCCCGGCCATAACCCAGCGAGGCCTCGTCCTCGCTCAGGCAGCGATAGCCGAGCGCACCGAGCGCGGCATCGTAGAAGCGCTTCGAGCGGGCGATCTCGCCGACGCCGATGGAAACATGATCGAGCATGGTCGTCTCCCTTTCAGAGTGGGTCAGGGTGTCGTACGGCGCGCCTGAAAATCGGCCTGCAGCCTCCAGCTCACACCGTCATCGGGCGAAGTTTCGCCAAGCCAACGAAAGGAATCGCGTGTGATCTCGGTAAAGCGCCAGCGTATCGCGACACCGTCCCCGGTCTTGCCGTGCTGGACGATGTCGCGGCCTTCGGCACGGCCGATCTGGCGCGTGTAATATTGCTTCAGCGGGTCGCTCCAAAGGATGTGCCAGGCATCGAGCGCAGGGTCGTAGATCCGCAGCGTCGTACCGTGGAAGAAGCCGGGCAGGATCCAGACATCCTGGATCGCGCGTCCCTCCAGAACCCAACCGAAGCCGATACTTCCCTTGGCCTCGTGCCGGGCGCCATCATCGGCATGAATGACGGCATCCATCGTCCAGGCACCGATGAGCCAACCATAGAGCGCCATCCCGCCGACCCTGTCAGGCGCGGGCGCATCCGCGTGAAGCATGTCGAGGAAGGGTGCTGACGCTGCTGCCATGTTCGGGCTCCCGCTGAGGGCATATCCCTCGATCTAGAGCCCCCGCCCCTCCCGGCGCTTGGGGAAAATTGCTAAACTGCGGCGATGACTGCGACCTCGCATCTTCTGGCCTCGGGCCCCGGCTGGCGCGTGCAGGACATCATCTGCACCGCTGGGCCCGGCGACCGCGCCTTTGAGGAACAGCACGCGCATTGCTGCATCGCGGCGGTGACGAGCGGCAGCTTCAGCTACCGCTCCAGCCAGGGCGCCGCGCTGCTCGCGCCGGGCGCGCTCCTGCTCGGCAATCAGGGGGCCTGCTTCGAATGCGGCCACGACCATGCGGCCGGCGACCGCTGCCTCGCCTTCCAGTTCGACCCGGCCTATCTGGAAGACATCCTTGCCGGCGTCCCCGGCGTGCGGCAGCTCGCTTTCGCCCGCGCCCATCTGCCGCCCTCACAGGCGCTCGCCGGCCTGATGGCCGAGATCGTAACCAGCGACGGCGGCGCCGCCTATGAGGAGCTCGCCGTCCGGCTGGCCGGCGCGGTGGCGGCAAGGCTTGCAGACGAGCCGCCGGCAACCGCCGCGCCGACGGCGCGCGACGCCTGCCGCATCACCCGGGCCCTGCGATGGATCGAGGCGTGCTCCCAGGAGACGCTGAGCTTGACCGAGCTTGCCCGGGAAGCCGCGATGAGCCGCTATCATTTCCTGCGGACGTTCAAGGCGCTGATCGGCATGACGCCGCATCAGTTCCTGCTCAGGACGCGCCTGCATCGCTCGGCGCTCCTGCTGCGCGGCTCGGAGCATGGGGTCGCGCAGATCGCCTTCGATTGCGGGTTTGGCGATCTCTCGACCTTCAACCGCCACTTCCGCCTGGCAATGGGCACAAGCCCCAGCGCCTATCGCGCGAGCCGGGACCGCCCACCGCATGGATATGCCGACCTGACACGGTTCCGAGTTTAATCAGGCCTTCGCCTTCGCCGGAAAGATCAGGCAGGTCTCGGTGCCGTGCGCGAGCAGCTTGCCGCGCTCGTCGACGAGGCGGCCCTCGGTCGTCGCGACCGTGCCGCCGCGATGGATCAGCTTGCCCTCGCAGCGCAGCGTGCCGCTATCGGGCATGACCGGGCGGACATAGTTGAGCTTCATCTCCAGCGTCGTGTAGCCCTCGCCCAGCTTGAGCGTGGTGTGCGCGGCGCAGGCCATGGCGGAATCGAGGATCGTCGCGGTCCAGCCGCCATGGATCGTGCCGAGCGGATTGAAGAAGCGCACTGAGGGCTTGCCGACGAAGACGACGCGCCCCTCCTCGACCTCGACGAGATCGAGATCCATCGCCTCCGCGATAGGCGGGCCGGGATGGCGGCCCTCGACTATGCCGCGCAGGAAACCGAGCCCGTCCTCGGCGAGCAGCACGTCCCGCGTCACCACCCCGAACTTGCGCGCCATCGCTGTCTCTCACCTATTGTGTACCTACACGTTAAGTGGCTTAAGGATCGCCGGTCAAGCCGCGTCTCAGTCCGCCAGGCGTGCCACGCGGCGCAGCGCCTTCAGCCCCTCGCGGGTTTCGTTCCAGCGTTCCTTGCCGAATCCGCCCTCGATCCGCTCCTGAGCCTGATGCCAATAGGGGATCGCGGCCTCGATCGCCGCCCTGCCCTTTTCGGTGACCGCATAGACCGAGGCGCGGCCCTTGCCCTCCACGGGAACGATCAGCGCCTCGGCCGCCAGCAATTGCAGATTGCGGGTCAGCGAGGTGCGCTCCAGGGCGAAACGCTCGGCCAGTTCGGTGACGGAGCGCCAGGCGCCGGTGCTGAGCGCCGAGAGCAGCACGAACTGCGTGATCTTCAACCCGCTCGGGCGCATCGCCTCGTCATAGGCTCGCGTCACCGCCCGCGCCGTCATGCGCACATGCAGCGCCACGCAGGAGCGGGCGATATCGTCGAGCCGGGGATCGGGCGCAGATGTCGTCATTTCGCCATGCTAGAGCAGGATACGAAAAAGTGGGCACCGGTTTTTCGCATCGATCCTGCTCTAACTTTTTGATGAGAGACGGATTCAGATGCCAGATCGGATCACTTTGTGATCCATCTGACATCATCCGGCTCTAGGTGTTCAACCCGCTTTGCCAGCAAGCCCCCGGCGCCACCTTCGCATTCACTTTATCGCCGGATGATTTCTTGACTCTCCGGGGTGACGCGCCTATCTCCCCGCCATCGGTTAGCACTCGATACCCGAGACTGCTAACAGGTGCCCGTCGCGGGTTCGCCATCGAGCGCCCGCATCGAATTAGATCCAAGAGGAAGACAGAACCATGAAGTTCCGTCCGCTGCATGACCGCGTTGTGGTCCGTCGCCTTGATGGCGAAGAGAAGACCAAGGGTGGCATCATCATCCCCGATACCGCCAAGGAAAAGCCCCAAGAGGGTGAAGTCATCGCCGTCGGCCCGGGCGGCCGCGACGAAGCCGGCAAGCTGACCCCGCTGGACGTCAAGAAGGGCGATCGCGTCCTGTTCGGCAAGTGGTCGGGCACCGAGGTCAAGATCGATGGCCAGGATCTCCTGATCATGAAGGAATCCGACGTCATGGGCGTCATCGGCTGAACGCCAAGCGACCGCCCATCCCCGTTTTCATGTAAGGAGTAGCTCTTATGGCTGCCAAAGACGTCAAGTTCTCCACCGACGCACGCGACCGCATGCTGCGCGGCGTCGAAATCCTCAACAACGCCGTCAAGGTCACGCTCGGTCCCAAGGGCCGTAACGTCGTGATCGACAAGTCGTTCGGCGCCCCGCGCATCACCAAGGACGGCGTCACCGTCGCCAAGGAGATCGAGCTCGCCGACAAGTTCGAGAACATGGGCGCCCAGATGGTGCGCGAAGTGGCCTCGAAGCAGAACGACGCCGCCGGCGACGGCACCACGACCGCCACCGTTCTGGCCGCCGCCATCATGCGCGAAGGCCTGAAGTCGGTTGCCGCCGGCATGAACCCGATGGATCTGAAGCGCGGCATCGATCTGGCTGTCGAAGCCATCGTCGCCGACCTCAAGAAGAACTCCAAGAAGGTCACGTCCAACGCGGAAGTCGCGCAGGTCGGCACCATCTCGGCGAACGGCGACGAGTCGGTCGGCAAGATGATCGCGACCGCCATGCAGAAGGTCGGCAACGAGGGTGTCATCACCGTCGAGGAAGCCAAGACCGCCGAGACCGAGCTCGACGTCGTCGAGGGCATGCAGTTCGACCGTGGCTATCTCTCGCCCTACTTCATCACCAACGCCGAGAAGATGGTCGCTGAGCTCGAGGATCCCTACATCCTCATCTTCGAGAAGAAGCTGTCTTCGCTCCAGGCGATGCTGCCGATCCTCGAGGCCGTCGTTCAGACCGGCAAGCCGCTGCTGATCATCGCCGAGGACGTCGAGGGCGAGGCTCTTGCCACGCTCGTCGTCAACAAGCTCCGTGGCGGCCTGAAGGTCGCGGCCGTCAAGGCTCCGGGCTTCGGCGATCGCCGCAAGGCGATGCTCGAGGATCTCTCGATCCTGACCGCCGGTCAGATGATCTCGGAAGACCTCGGCATCAAGCTCGAGACCGTGACGCTCGCCATGCTCGGACGCGCCAAGAAGGTGCGCATCGAGAAGGAGAACACCACGATCATCGACGGCGCCGGCAAGAAGAAGGACATCGAGGGCCGCGTCGCGCAGATCAAGGCGCAGATCGAGGAGACCACCTCGGACTACGACCGTGAGAAGCTCCAGGAGCGTCTCGCCAAGCTCGCTGGCGGCGTCGCGGTGATCCGCGTCGGCGGCGCGACCGAAGTCGAAGTCAAGGAGAAGAAGGACCGCGTCGACGATGCCCTGAACGCGACCCGCGCTGCGGTCGAAGAAGGCATCCTGCCGGGCGGCGGCGTCGCCCTCCTGCGCGCGCTCTCGACCGTCAAGGCGATCAAGACCGCCAATGACGACCAGAAGACCGGCGTCGAAATCGTCCGCAAGGCGATCATGGCCCCGGCCAAGCAGATCGTCGACAACGCTGGCGATGACGGCGCTGTCGTGGTCGGCAAGCTGCTCGAGTCCAAGGAATACGCCTTCGGCTACAACGCCCAGACCGGCGTCTATGGCGATCTGGTCAAGGCCGGCATCATCGACCCGACCAAGGTCGTCCGCACGGCGATCCAGGACGCGGCTTCGATCGCTGGCCTGCTGATCACCACGGAAGCGATGATCGCCGAGCTGCCGAAGAAGGACTCCCCGATGCCCCCGATGGGCGGCGGCGGCATGGGCGGTATGGATTTCTGATCCAAGCCACCTCGCTCCTTGCGAAGACTGTGGAAGGCCCGGCGCAAGCCGGGCCTTTTTCATGTCCGGCAGATGACAATTTGCTGATCTTCCGGTGCCGCCATTGAATGGCCGCATCCTCTGCGACATGGTCAGAATCGCGATGGCATCTCGTCATCCCCAGCCATTTCCGCAGGATCCTTGCCCATGCGCCCTTTGAGCATCGCCGTCGCCGTGCTTGCCGTGATCGCCCTCATCGTCGGCCAGCAAAGCGGCAGCGCCGGAGCCATCGGGATGGGCGTCATCGGCCTGCTGCTTGCCGCCGCGACATGGCAGGCCGCCGCGATCGCGACGTTTCTCAGGATCTTCTCGGTCATCTTCGGCGTCGAGTATGTGCTCACCGGCGCCGCCTTCCTGGTCGCCCAATCCGGCGCCTGGCCCCAGGCCTGGCAGGCGCTCGTGCCGCCGGCCAGCCTGACGATCACGATCGCGGTCTTCGGCCTGGTGGTCTACGCGATCTCGTTCGTGCCGAGCATCCAGCGCATCGCGCGGCTGGCCTCCCCCTATTTCGAGGCTCAGGAGCCGACGGCCGCTCAGATGTGGCCGGCGGGACCGTTCAGGATCGGCACGGGCCGGATGGGAGTGCTGCTACTGGTCTTCCTGGTCGTGCTCAACCAGTTGCAGGTCGGCATCTCGCTCAGGCTGTCCTTCTTCAACCGCGATTTCTACAACGCGATCCAGGAGAAGGACGCCGCCAGCTTCTGGTACCAGCTCATCTATGTGTTCAGCGTCTGGGCGGCGATCTCGGTCATCTCCAACCTGATTGAGCTCTTCGCCAACTACACGCTGCTGATCCGCTGGCGGCGCTGGATGGCGGAGAAGTTCAGCGCCGCCTGGCTGCGCAACGGTACCCACTACCGCGTCTCTCTTGCGGGCAGCGCCGACAACCCCGACCAGCGCATCGCCGAAGATACCCGCTCCTTCGTCAACCAGACCTACGGCTTCGCGCTGCCGCTGTTGACGCAGGTGTCGACACTGGTCTCGTTCTCGATCATCCTCTGGTCCATCCCAGTGGCGAGCAAGGTGCCTGGCACCGATATCACCGTTCCCGGCTTCATCTTCTGGATGGCGCTGATCTACTCGGTCGCGGCAACCTGGCTCGCCCACATGATCGGGCGGCCCATGATCGGGCTGGAGTTCGAGCAGGAACGGCGCGAGGCGACTTTCCGCTTCTCGCTGGCGCGGCTGCGCGAATACTCCGAACAGATCGCGCTGATGCGCGGCGAGGGCTCGGAGCAGCGCCACCTTAGCCAGCGCTTCGGCGATATCGTATCCAATTTCTACCGACTGGTCTGGGCGCGACTGAAACTGAACAGCTTCATCTACTCATTCGGCCAGGCTAACGTCGTCGTCCCCTATATCCTGTTAGCTCCGCATTACTTCGCCGGTACGATTACACTCGGCATCATGACGCAGGTCGCCTCGGCCTTCGACCGGGTCCAGACCGCGATGTCCTTCTTCATCGATCGTTACCAGACGATCGCCCAATATGTCGCCTCGATCAACCGCCTCACCACCTTCGAGGCCGCGATCGCGCAGGCGGCAAGCGCCAGCGACAAAGGCATCCATGAGGTGCCCGCCAAGGGCGACGCGGTGCATGTCGACGAGGCCACGCTCAGCCTGCCCAACGGCCAGCCGATCGTGCGGGTCCGCGATCTCGACCTCGGCACAGGCCAGCGGACACTGGTCATCGGCCCGTCGGGCTCGGGCAAGTCGACGCTGTTTCGCGCCATTGCCGGGATCTGGCCCTTCGGCCAGGGCAAAGTCGGCATCCCCACCGGAGCCGAGATCATGCTGCTGCCACAGCGCCCCTATCTACCCCAGGGCAGCCTGCGCGCGGCGCTTGCCTATCCCGCGCCGGTGGATGCCTATGGCGAGGCCGAGATCAAGGCAGCAATGCATCTGACCAAGCTCGACCATCTTTCCGAGCGGCTCGACGAGGTCGATCTCTGGGGCCAGCGTCTTTCCGGCGGCGAGCAGCAGCGCCTGGCCGTGGCACGCGCCCTGCTGACGAAGCCCGACTGGCTCTTCCTGGATGAAGCGACAGCCTCGCTCGACGAGAAGCTGGAGGGCGAGATCTATGCCGCGATCGAGCAGGCGCTGCCGCAGACCAAGATCGTCTCGATCGGCCACCGCTCGACGCTGCGGGCGATGCATGATTCGATCGTGATCATGCAGCCGAACGACGACGGCACCTTCAGCCCCAAGGCGGAAAGCCGGGAGATGGTCGGTTAGTTACCCCCGCTTCCGGAGGAGCGCGGGGAACCCTCTCCTATAAGGAGAGGGCAGGTGAGGTGTCGGCCGTTTGATGCTTTGGCCGTGGTCTCACCGCTGCTCCATCGTCATTGCGAGCGTAGCGAAGCAATCCAGGGGACGTAGAGCGAGCCCTCCTGGATTGCTTCGCTACGCTCGCAATGACGGCAAGGTTTCAACGCCACTGGTCCAGGGGCCGACACCTCACCCCTGCCCCTCTCACTGAACCCGGGTATACCCGGGTTCAGCACTCAGAGTGTCGAAGTCGGGTAGACCCGACTTCGATGCAGGAGAGGGGTTCCCCGCGCCCCGAAATGACGATGGCGGTTCCCGCGCTCAGAGACCGCGCTCGAAGCGCACCTCGCCGGCCGCGCCCTTGACGACCAGCTTGCCGTCGACGATGTCCCAATTGCGGGCGGCGCGCAGCGCGGTGAGATAGGCGCGCTCGAAATCGAGCAGGCCCTTGTCGCAGGTCCGCTTGGTCAGCGCGATCGGCCCGACCGCGAGGCCCTGCTGGCGCAGCGGATAGGCGGTAGCCGAGAAGGTGTTGCAGCCGCCAAAGCCGGTGCCGCGCAGATTGGCGTCGATCAGGAAGGTGGCGCGGCGATCGGAGATCGGCTTGCCGTTCAGCGAACTCGCGGCCCAGGAGGCGCCGGTCGGGAAGGACTTCTCCTGCTCGGCTGGCGGAATCTGCTGCTGTTGCTCCTGCGGCGCCTGCCGGCCGCGCCGGCTTTGGGCCTCGGCGGAACCAGCCATGAGCGAAGCCATCGGCACAAGCGCGGCGAGAAGGGCGGCATAGCCAAAGCGTCGGTTCGTCATTCTATCACCCGCAGTCATGCCCGCGACGATAGCGCGCGAGCTCTCCCTGTTGAAAGCGCGTAACGGCGTATTGTTCCGGGATCAATCAGGAAGGTGAGCCATGGACCCGAATTGCGGGATTTATGGGGCCTGCGCCCACCGACATCAGCAATCTCCGCCGCCCCCTGTCCGGCGCAGCGATCAGATGCGCGCCAGCAGCCGCTCGATCAGCGGATTGGCCTTGCGGAAGACGTAATCGGGCGCGCTCACCGTGATTTCGTCCGCGCCCGACCGCGCGAGATGCTCGACCAGCGCGAAAACCGACTTCTCCGGGCAGTGCAGCACCTGCACGCCGCCCTGCCCGGCCAGGCCGAAAGGCAGCCTCGCGCCGAACTGGGTGGTGATCGCCTCGAGCGCTTCCGACGTCACGCCGATATCGCGGGCGCGGATCTCGCGCACGGTGCGCGCCTCTTCCTCAGCGGCGATTCGCGACAGGATGGCGGTCGCAGCAGCGCGCGCCCGCGCGCCCCAAGGCGCCCGCACGGAAGCGACGAGATTGGCTTCCGACGCCAACATCACGCCATCGTCGAGCACCTTCAGGGCGTTGGCCGCCAAGGTGCTGCCGGTCGTGGTGATGTCGACCACGATCTCGGCCGTGCCGGCGGCGGGCGCTCCCTCGGTCGCGCCCAGGCTCTCGACGATGCGGTAATCGGCAAGGCCGTGCTGGGCGAAGAAGCGGCGGGTCAGGTTCACATATTTCGTGGCGACGCGCAGCTTGCGGCCCTGGCGGACGCGCATGGTCGAAGCGACATCGTCGAGATCGGCCATGCTGCGCACATCGATCCAGGCCTGGGGCACTGCGACGACGACATTGGCGTGGCCGAAGCCGAGCGGGGTCAGCATCGCGACGGCGGCATCCGCATCGGGAACCTGCTCGCGCACCAGATCCTCGCCGGTGACGCCGAGATGGACCGCGCCCGAAGCCAGCTGGGCGACGATCTCGTAAGCCGAGAGGAAAGCGACCTCCGCCCCCTCCAGCCCGGCGATGGTGCCGCGATAATCGCGCGCGCCGCGCGACTGCACGAATTTCAGCCCGGCGCGGCCGAAGAAGGCGGTGGCGTTCTCCTGCAGCCGGCCCTTGGAGGGAACGGCGAGGACGAGGGCCGGATCGCTCATGACTTGTCTCCCGCCAGCCGGTCGAGCCAGAGCGAAGCGCCCACCGCCGGAATGGAACCGGGCGCCCCGAGCCGCCCCAGCACATGGTCGTAGCGCCCGCCGCCGGCGACCGGCTTGCCGTCAGCGCGGGCGGCATCATGCAATTCGAAGATGAAGCCGGTGTAGTAGTCGAGATTGCGGGCGAAACCGGCGGCGAAGGCGATCTGCGTCACATCGACCCCGCGCACGGCAAGGAAGCCGGTGCGCTCGTCGAACGCGTCGAGCTGGCGGCCGAGATCGAGCGAGGCGCGCTCGGCCAGAGCGCGCAGGGAGGCCGACGCCGTGTCGGGATCGCCGGAGATGGCGAGCACCTGGCCGAGCAGCGCCTTGACGTCGGCATTGACCGGGTTCTCACGCTCGGCCGCCCGCGCCAGGAAGCGCTCGGCGATGTCGCCGGCCGTCCGGCCACCCACCGTCGAGATGCCGGCGATCGACAAGACATCCTCGACGAAGGCTTTTGCCGCCTTGGGATCCTGGCCTTCCAGCGCCTTGAGCAGGCCGGCATGAGCGGCATCGCCCTCAGGCTGCGGGGCGTCGAGCGCGGCGGTGGCCTCTGCGCCCTTGCCCTGCACGGCCGCGCGCATGAAGCGGCGGCGGGCGCCCTGGGGCACGGCGAGCCCGTCGAGCAAGGCATTGAGCAAGGCGACATCGCCCATCACGATCTTCGGCTCGGCGAGGCCGAGCGCGGCGGCGGCCTCGATCGTCAGCGCCATGATCTCGGCGTCGGCAGCGGCGAAATCGGTGCGGCCGAAGGATTCAAGCCCGGCCTGCGAGAACTCGCCGGGTTCGCCCGAGCGCATGCGGAAGACCGGGCCGGCATAGGCATAGGCCGCAGGCTCGGTCGAGCGTGCGGCGATGTGATCGAGCGCGACGGGAATGGTGTATTCGGGCCGCAGGCACCAGTCGCGCCCCTCGGCATCCTGCGTCATGAAGATGCGGCGGCGGATATCCTCGCCGGAGAGGTCGAGGAAGACGTCGGCAGGCTGCAGGATCGCCGGCTCGGCGCGGCCATAGCCTTCGCGCGCGAAAAGCGCGATCACGGTCTCGATGCTGGCACGGATGGCGGGCACGGCGGTTGATCCTGTTGCGGCCGCTGTCCTAGCAGCGGCGTGCGGTATTTTCGACGGTTTTTAGGGAATTGGGTGAACGGGATTTGGAGAGGCGTCATTCCCAGGCGGAGCGCCTCACCGTCATGGTCGGGCTTGTCCCGACCATCCACGTCTTCCGCCGTCGCGCGCTACGACCAAGACGTGGATGCTCGCCACAAGGGCGAGCATGACGGCTGGAGCCCCAGGTCAAGCCCGAGCATGACGGGCAAGCACCCGCTTCACCCCTTCGACCAGCTCCGCCACCGGCACGGCAAACTGCGCCTGCGCCTGCCGCTCCTTGTGCTCGGCGGAATCCTTGACCTCGCGCCCGGCGGCGGCGAGCTCGGCCCCCAGGATCAGATCCTTGATGATCACGGTGCCGGCGTCCCGTTCAGAAGAACCTTGAATGACCGCGCAGACCGCGCCGCGCTTGTCGGCATATTTCATCTGGGCGTTGAAGCCCGACGAGCCGAGATAGAGGTCGGCCCGCAGCAAGGGCTTGCCGGCCTCATCCCTGGCCTGGCGCAGCTCAGAGACGAAAGCCTGATAGCCCGGCATGTGCTCGGGCGACTTGTTGTCCATCGCGGTGACGACGACGAGCGGGAGCTCCGCCTTGGCGTCGACGATCGGCGATTTCACCGCCTTCAACGCCGAATAGAGCCTGGACACGCCGATCGAGAAGCCCGTGGCCGGCACCGGCTCGGGCCGGAAGCGCCCGACGAGCCCGTCATAGCGCCCGCCGCCCGCGACAGAGCCGAAGCGCACGACCTGGCCGTCGTCATTGGTGACCGGGAAGGTCAGTTCGACCTCGTAGACCGGGCCGGTGTAATATTCGAGGCCGCGGACGACTGAGGGGTCGATGCGGATGCGGTCGTTGCCATAACCCGACGCAACCAGCAATTTCGACATCTCGTCGAGCGTATTGACGCCTTCATACAGTACCGGATTCTCGCTACTGAGAGAATCCCAGGCTGTCTTGCTGACATCCCAGTCTTCAATGCCGGTCAAAACGTCGAGGAAGGCAGTGCGGCCTGCGTAAGTTGAAAAATCGGCACGAAGCAGTGCCAAGACAACATTGCTCTGCGGCTCACTCAGCCCCGCGCCCTTCGTAAAATCCCCGCTCTCGTCCTTGCGCCCGTCGCCAAGCAGCAGCTTCACGCCTTCCGGACCGAACTTGTCGAGCTTGTCGATCGCGCGCAGCACGGTCAGCCGGCGGCCGGCATGTTCCTCGCCGCCCAGCCCGATCGCCTCCATCACGCCGTCGAGCACCTTGCGGTTGTTGACCTTGACGACATAGTCGCCGCGCTTGATGCCCAGCGCCTCCATCGTATCGGCGGCGAGCATGCAGATCTCGGCATCGGCCGCGACCGAACCCGCGCCGACGATATCGGCGTCGAACTGCATGAACTGGCGGAAACGCCCAGGACCCGGCTTCTCATTGCGGAAGACATAGCCGGCGCGATAGCTGCGATAAGGCTTCGGCAGCGCGTCGTAATTCTCCGCGACATAGCGGGCGAGCGGCGCGGTCAGGTCGTAGCGCAGCGAGAGCCACTGCTCGTCATCGTCCTGGAAGGAGAAGACGCCCTCATTGGGCCGGTCCTGATCGGGCAGGAATTTGCCGAGCGCATCGGAAAACTCGACGAAGGGCGTCTCGACCGGATCGAAGCCATAACGCGAGAAGCTCTCGCGGATGACCCCGAGCATGCGCTCGGTTGCCGCGACGTCGGCGGGGCCGCGATCGACGAAACCACGCGGCTGGCGGGCTTTGAGCTTGTCGGGCTTCGACATGGGATCTACTTCTCGGTCATGCGCGGCAGCGGCCGGCGCCGCTGGGTTCTTCCGCGTCGGGTTAGCCCGCTGGCGCGCCAGGGGCAAGCGCAGCGGCCGTCATCGCGCTGGTTTGGCAATGACAGCGCCGCAGCATCGCGCGGCGCAGCATGGGGGAAGACATGATCACCCGCCGGCTCCTGGGCGTCTTCGCCTGCCTCTTCGCCGCCGTCCTGCTGACCGCCTGCAGCCCCAGCGAGGCCGACCAGCGCAAGGCCTTCATCGCCTTCCTCAAGGACGACGTGCTCGCCAAGACGGGTCTGCGCCTGCCGCAGCCCGACGCCGAGAAGCAGAAATCCTTCGGCGCCTATGCCGAGCACTATGCCGTCATCACCCGCTTCCATGAGCGCATGAACGCCTCCGTCGCCAAGCCTATGCAGGAGACGCTGGCCAAGAGCATGCCGCGCTCGATCGAGGATATCGTCGCGCGCAAGGCCGATCTCGTCACCGTGCGCAGCGGCTTCGCCGGCATGCGCGACGCGCTTGATCAGGCGCTCGCGACGGCGGCAAGCGAGAAGGCGGCGCTGAAGCAGCCCGAGGATCTCGCTGCTGTCTACGCGGCTGTCTACGACAAGGCCGTCACTGCGCCAGCCACCGCATTCCGCCAGGTCTTCCCGACCGCCGACGACGCCTTCGCAGCGATCATCGCGCTTGCCGATCTGATCGAAAGCAACCGGAAGGCGATCAAGCTCAACGGCTCGCAGATGGAGATTTCCAATCCCGCGCTGCGAACGAAAGTGCAGGCTGCGCTCGAAGCGATGAACGCCAAACAGCGCGGCATGACCGAGGCGCAGCAGACGCTGCGCCGGGCGGTTTTCGGGAATTAGGGCGGGCTGCTTGGGTTCGGAAGACGAGAAAGGCGGGGGGAACCCTCTCCCTACGGGAGAGGGTTCCCCCCGCCTGCGCGATTTCAGGCAGAGGCACTCCGCGAGTAGGAACGAAGCCCGCTACTCCGCAGCAATCAGCCGCCCCGGCTCCCTGACCGGCACGTCCGCGATCCCCGCTGCCGCCAGCTTCTCGGGCAAGGGGCCGCCCGTCGCCCAGTCCAACAGTTCGGCGGTGTGGACGACCGGCGTCGTCGCGCCCTTGTCGGCAAAGCCCTTGGCGAGCTGGGTCATGCAGCCGATATTGCCGGTCGCGACCAGCACCGGCCGGGTCTTCTCGATATTGCCGATCTTGCGCTCGCGCAGCTGTCCCGCGATCTGCGGCTGGAGGATGTTGTAGACGCCGGCCGAGCCGCAGCAGATATGCCCCTCCGGCACCTCCTTGACCTTGAAGCCGGCGGCCGAGAGCAGGCGCTTGGGGCCGTCCTTGAGCTGCTGGCCATGCTGCATCGAGCAGGCGGAGTGATAGGCGATCGGAATCGCGAGATCGCGCGCATGGCGCAGGTCGATCGTCTCGAGGAACTCGGTCACATCCTTGGCCAGGCCTGAGACCGTGGCGGCCGTCTTGGCGTAGGCCGGCTCGTTGCGGAACATGAAGCCGTAATCCTTGATCGTGGTGCCGCAGCCCGAGGCCGTGATCAGGATCGCATCCAGCCCCTCGCCGGTGACCTCAGTCATCCAGGCGTCGATATTGCGGCGGGCGAAGGCGAGCGCGTCGTGCTCGCGGCCCATATGATGGACGAGCGCGCCGCAGCAGCCCTCGCCCTTGGGCAGCACAACCTCGACGCCATGGCGCGTCAGCAGGCGGATCGTCGCCTCGTTGATCGCGGGATCGAGCACCGGCTGGGCACAACCCGACAGGAGCGCGACGCGCTTGCGGCGCACGCCGGTGACGGGAAAACTTTGCGGCCCCTCCATCGTCGAGCGCGACGGCAGCCGGGCGGGCGCGAGCGCCAGCATCGCCTTCAGGCGCGCTCCGACGCCCGGCAGGCTGCCGAGCACGCCGGCAAAGGGCTTTGCCAGCATCGCGCCCAGCATGGCGAGCCTGAAGCGACCGGGATGCGGCAGGATCACTGAGAGCAGGCGGCGCAGCGCCTTGTCGGCGAAGCCGCGCTCATAAGTCTCCTCGATATGGGCGCGGGCATGGTCGACGAGGTGCATGTAGTTCACCCCCGAGGGGCAGGTCGTCATGCAGGAGAGGCAGGAGAGGCAGCGGTCGACATGCTTCACCACCTCTTCGGTGGCGGGCTTGCCGTTCTCCAGCATGTCCTTGATCAGATAGATGCGCCCGCGCGGGCTATCGAGCTCGTCGCCGAGCAAGAGATAGGTCGGGCAGGTCGCGGTGCAGAAGCCGCAATGCACGCAGGTGCGCAAGATCTTCTCCGACGCCGGCAGGCGCGGATCGGAGGCGAGATGGGCGGGGGAGAAGTTGGTCTGCATGGCTACGCTCTGATCGTCCTGTCACCCGCAACGGCTCTTCCCTTCTCCCGGATGGGAGAAGGTGGCGCGGAGCGCCGGATGAGGGTGTCCCCTCTCAATAGGAGGTGCTGCGGCTCCGTCCCACCACAACAATCAGCGGCACACCCTCATCCCTGCCCTTCTCCCATCCGGGAGAAGGGTTCCCCGCGCCTCTCTCAAATCCCCGCATACATCCGGCCCGGCTCGAAAATGCCGGCCGGATCGAAACTCGTCTTGATGCCGGCCGTGACCCGCAGCAGCGGTTCGGGCATCGGATCGAACACCGGCACGCTGGCGCGGATCGCGTCCGGCGCGCGCACCAGCGTGGCGTGACCGCCGAGCGGCTTGATCGCGGCGCGGATCGCGGCTGCGCCGGCATCATCCGCATCGGGCACCGCGAGCCAGACCAGCCCGCCGCCCCAATCATAGAACCAGCGCGCCTGTGGCAGCGCATTCGCTATGGCTGCCGTCGCCCTGGGTCCGTTCGTCGGCGCCAGCGACAAGCGCCAGACCGCCTCTTGCGTGCCGGCGAAGAAGCCTGCGTCGCGCACATCCTGCCACAGCGCCTCGGAGGCCGCTCCCTCCAGCATCTCCGGCGTGCCATGGGCGGTGAGGAGCGTGGCGAGCTCGGCGGCGCGATAGTCGATCGAGGCGGAGAAATTCTCCAGCCGCAGCAGCGTGCGGGCCTCACCCGAGCCGTTTCCGATCCAATTGGATCGTTCAACAGCTCCAGCTCTTTGTTTTGACGCGTTTTCTTCACGCGAACCGGTGTCCACTTCGCTCGAAAACGCTCTAGCGCCGATGCCAGCCGGCAGATGCGCCGCCGCGAAAGGCTCGAAGGGCGAGCCGAGCGCAGTCGAGAGCAGCCCGACCGCCGCCTCGTCCGGCAAACCGCGCCAGACCAGCGTGACGACGCGCTCCGGCTTCGGCAGCACGCGGAAGACGACCTCGGTGAGGAAGCCCAGCGTCCCGAAGCTGCCGGCGACGAGCTTCACAAGATCAAGCCCGGTGACGTTCTTCATCACCCGCCCACCGGACTTGATCGCCTCGCCTCGGCCATTGATCAGCCTGATGCCGATGAGCGAATCGCGCGCCGCGCCAGCATTGATGCGGCGCGGGCCGGAAATATTGCCCGCCGCAACCGCCCCGATCGTCGGCGCTCCTTCTGTGCCCAGCAGCGCGCGATGGTCCATCGGCTCGAAGGGCAGCATCTGGCCGCGTTCGGCCAGCGTCTCCTGCACAAGCGAAAGCGGCGTGCCGGCGCGCGCGCCGATCACCATCTCGGCGGGCTCATAGAGCGTGATGCCGGTGAGGCCGGCGCTGGAGAGCGTGCTCGCCGCCTGCGAGGGCCGCCCGAGGCCGCTGCGCGTGCCGCCACCGCGAATGGCGAGCGGTATGCCGCTGGCGAACACGGATTTGACGACGGCGCAGGCCTGCGCCTCGGTGGTGGGTGTGTGGATGATCACGCACCACCTCCTGTCTTTCCGGGGCTTCGCGCAGCGAAGAACCCGGAACCCACGACGGGGCGACACACGTCAAGCGAGCCCTTCATAGAGGTCTTTCCATTCGGGATTCATGTCCTCGATCAGTGTGATCTTCCAAGCCCTGCGCCACTTCTTCTGAATCTTTTCCCGGTCAATGGCATCCCGGATGTCCTCGAACTGCTCGTACCAAACCAGCCGATCAACCCCATAGCGACTCGTGAACCCTGCATTCTGCTTCGACTTGTGTTCATAGGTACGCCTCGCAACATTGTTGGTGACGCCGAGATAAAGTGTACCGCTCCGCTTGCTGGCCATGAGATAGACGAAACAGGTCATCGCGCTCACCCAGCCGTGGGTTCCGGGTTCTCGCTTCGCGAGCTCCGGAATGACAGGTTTTATGCCGCAACTCGCCCTTCCAGCGGAAACACCTTCGCGGGATTGAGCAGCCACTGCCCATCGAACACCGCCCTCACCCGCATCTGCTGCTGCAGATCCTCGGGATTGAACTGCACCGTCATCAGGTCGCGCTTCTCGATGCCGACGCCGTGCTCGCCGGTCAGGCAGCCGCCGACCTCGACGCAGAGCTTGAGGATGTCCATGCCGGCATCCTCGGCCTTCTGCGCCTCGATCGGGTCGTTGCAGTTGTAGAGGATCAGCGGGTGGAGATTGCCGTCCCCGGCATGGAAGACATTGGCGACGCGAAGCCCATAGCCCTTCACGATCTCGTCCATGCGCCGCAGCACATGCGGCAATTGCCCGGTCGGGATCGTGCCGTCCATGCAGATATAGTCGGCGATGCGACCGGTCGCGCCGAAGGCGGATTTGCGGCCCTTCCAGATCGCCGCCGTCTCCATCGCCGACTTGCTCTCCTTGACGGTCTTGACGCCATGCTCGCGGGCAATAGTGACGATGCGGGCAAGCTGGGCGTCCATCTCGGCATCCGAGCCCTCGACCTCGATGATCAGGAGCGCCTCGACATCCATCGGATAGCCGGCATGGGCGAAGGCCTCGCAGATCTCGATCGCCGGCTTGTCCATGAACTCCATCGCGACGGGAATGATGCCGGCGCCGATGATGGCGGCGACCGCCTCGCCCGCCTGCTCGCTGGTGGGGAAGCCGAACAGCACCGGGCGCGCGCCTTCGGCCGAGCGCAGGATGCGCACGGTCGCTTCCGTGACGATGCCGAGCTGGCCTTCCGAACCGACGATCAGGCCGAGGATGTCGAGGCCGCCGGAATCGAGATGGGCACCGCCGATTTCAACGACGCTGCCGTCGAGCATCACCAGCGTGACGCCGAGCACGTTGTTGGTGGTGACGCCGTATTTCAGGCAATGCGCACCGCCCGAGTTCATGCCGATATTGCCGCCGATCGAGCAGGCGAGCTGCGAGGACGGGTCGGGCGCGTAGAAGAAGCCTTCCGCCATGACTTCGCCGGTGACGGCGAGATTGGTGACGCCGGCCTGCACCTTGGCGACGCGGTTGGCGTAATCGATCTCGAGGATACGGTTCATTTTGGAGACGCCGATGACGACAGCGTCCTCCTGCGGGATCGCGCCACCGGCGAGCGACGTGCCCGCCCCACGCGGCACGACCGGCACGCCCTGGGCGCTGCAGAATTTCAGCACCGCCGCGACCTCCTGCGTGGTCGAGGGCAACACGACGGCCAGCGGCAGGCGGCGATAGGCGGTCAGCGCATCGGTCTCGTAAGGCCTGCGCTCATCGGCCGAGGTGATCAGCGCCTCGGGCGCGACCAGGCGGCTCAGGCCGGCGATGATCTCGTCGCGGCGAGCGAGGATGCTCTCATCGGGCACGGGAAAGGCGATGGCGGACATGAACAGCCTCTATCGTTGCAGACATCCGGCCCCCCGTCATTGCGAGCGCAGCGAAGCAATCCAGTCTCGTAGAGCGCAGTGGCCCTGGATTGCTTCGTCGCTGCGCTCCTCGCAATGACGATGGCGGCGAGTCACGCTCAAGGTGGAGCATGGCCGCAGCAATCCTAGACCAATTCCAACTGGCTTGCAGTGCAACCAACGTCCATGATTATTTCCAATTCGGAAAAGATGAGGGCGCTATGGACCGGTTCGGCGATCTCGACGTCTTCGCCCATGTCGTCACGGCCAAGAGCATGTCGGCGGCGGGCCGCCAGCTCAACCTCTCGCCGGCCGTCATTTCCAAGCGCATCCGGCGTCTGGAGGAGCGGCTCGGCGTGCGCCTGCTGCAGCGCACGACACGGCAACTCTCGCTGACCGAGGCCGGCCAGGGCTTTTATGAGCGCGTGGTCTCGGTGCTGTCCTCGATCGAGGATGCCGAGTCCTGGGTCGCCAGCGGCGCAGGCCAGGCGCGCGGCACGCTGCGCGTCTCGGCGCCGACCTCCTTCGGGCGGCTGCATATCGCGCCGCATCTCAAGCCCTTCCTCGATGCGCATCCGCAGGTGACGGTCGACCTGATCCTGGGCGACGCCTTCGTCGACATCGTCGGCGAAGGCTTCGACCTGGCGGTGCGCATCGCCGACCTCCAGGATTCGAGCCTCGTCGCCAAGCGGCTCGCGCCGAATCACCGCGTGCTTTGCGCCACGCCGGGCTATCTCGCCGCGAACGGCACGCCCGGCAGCATCGAGGATCTGGCGCGCCATACGCTGATCGCGCACAACGCCGACCATTGGCGATTGGACGGGCCGGGCGGGCCAGTCAGCGTGCGCGTCAACGGACCCTTACGGACCAATTCGAGCGAGGTGGTGCGCGAGGCGCTGCTGGCCGGCCTCGGCATCGCGCTGCGCTCGACCTGGGATGTCGGGCCGGAGCTGAAATCGGGCGCCTTGCAACGCGTCCTGCCGGAGTATTCCGTCGGCAAGCGCGTCGCGGTCTACGCGGTCTATCCCAGCCGCCGGCATATGGAGCAGAAGGTGCGCGCCTTCGTCGACTATCTCGGCGAGCTCTATGGCGCGACACCATACTGGGATGAGGGGCTGGGGTTGTGAGGCGCATAGTTGGCGAAGCCGCCGATCTGTGCTCCCGATAACCCGACACCAAAACGGCCCAGGGATTGGAAATCATGTTCGGCGTTCTCGAAGGCACCGGCGTCGAGGTTCTCGACCAGCGCTTCCATCGCATCGTGCCCGGCTCCGCCCGCGTCGAGCGCCTCTGGACCGGCGCGCGCTGGTCGGAAGGGCCTGCCTGGTTTCCCGCCCACCACATGCTGGTCTGGTCGGACATCCCCAATGACCGGATGCTGCGCTACGACGCGCTGAGCGGCCAGGTCGGCGTCTTCCGCCAGCCGGCCCGGAACTCCAACGGCAACACGGTCGATCGCCAGGGCAGACTCGTCACCTGCGAACATGGCGGGCGTCAGGTGACACGAACCGAGCATGACGGCTCCGTCACCGTGCTGGCGAGCCACTTCAACGGCAAGCGGCTGAACTCGCCCAATGACGTCGTGGTCAAGTCGGACGGCTCGATCTGGTTCACCGACCCCGATTACGGCATCCTCACCGATTATGAGGGCAACACATCCGACAGCGAGATCGGGCGTTGCAACGTCTATAGAATAGACCCGCAGTCGGGCGCCGTGACCATCGTCACCGATGATTTCGTCAAGCCCAACGGCCTCGCCTTCTCCCTCGACGAAAGCATCCTCTACATTGCCGATACCGGCGCGAGCCATGACCCCGCCAACGGCCCGCGCCATATCCGCGCCTGCCGGCTCGGCGCGGACGGCGCGACGCTCGGGCGCTCCGAGATCTTCGCGACCTGCACGGCTGGCCTGTTCGACGGCTTCCGGCTGGATGTGACCGGCCGGATCTGGACCAGTGCGGCCGATGGCGTGCACATCTACCACCCCGACGGCACGCTGATCGGCAAGGTCGCGATCCCCGAGACCGTCGCCAACGTCGCCTGGGGCGGCCCCAAGCTCAACCGCCTGTTCATCTGCGGCACGACCTCGCTCTACGCCGTGATGACGCACACCAACGGCGCGCGCTGAGCGAGGGGGGCAGGTCACGTCGCATTCGGTCTGATGCCGCAGGGCCGACGATTCCAGCCCGAACCACGCCGTCATTCCGGGGCAGGCGGCAGGCCTGAGCCCGGAACCCAGAACCGATGCCCGCGACGTTTGAGGCTCGCCATGCGAGCGCGTTATGGAGAATCCGCATCGGTTCTGGGTTCCGGGCTCGATCCTTCGGATCGCCCCGGAATGACGGCGGTGTTTCCAGATCAAGTCGTCGCACTTGCCGGCCCCCGCGACATGGCGCCCGGACAGCCACCCCGCCCGTGGCATAGGCCTTGCTGAACGGCATGCAGCTTCCCCCATAGAGGTGCATGCATGTTCAAACGCTTGCCAATATTTAAACGCTTGGTGGTCTCGGTCGCCCTCGCCCTTTCCATGGCCAGCGCGGCGCAGGCGGAATCGGTCGTCCGCTACGGCATCTCGCTCGCCGACATCCCGCTGACCTCGGGCCAGCCCGACCGCGGCGCCGGAGCCTACAAGTTCACCGGCTATACGCTCTACGACCCGCTGGTCGCCTGGGAGATGGACATCGCCGACAGGCCGGGCAAGCTCGTGCCCGGGCTCGCGACCGAGTGGAAGGTCGACGCCGCCGACCAGAAGAAATGGCTCTTCACCCTGCGCGAGGGCGTGACGTTCCATGATGGCAGCGCCTTCGACGCCAACGCCGTGGTCTGGAACCTCGACAAGGTCCTGGACGAGAAAGCCCCGCATTACGACCGCCGCCAGGCCGCACAGGTGAAGCCGCGCCTGCCGTCGGTCGCGAGCTACCGGGCGGTCGATGCGAAGACCGTCGAGATCACCACCAAGGCGGTCGACTCGTTCTTCCCCTATCAGATGCTCTGGTTCCTGGTTTCGAGCCCGGCGCAATATGAGAAGCTCGGCAAGGACTGGGACAAGTTCGCGCTGACGCCCTCGGGCACCGGCCCGTTCAAGCTCGACAAATTCGTACCGCGCGAGCGCGCCGAGCTCGTCAGGAACCCGGATTACTGGAACAAGAACCGCCTCGCCAAGGTCGACCGCCTGATCCTGCTGCCGATCCCAGAGGTGCTGGCGCGCACCAATGCGCTGATCACCGGGCAAGTCGACCTGATCGAGACGCCGGCTCCCGACACCGTGCCGCGCCTCAAGCAGGCCGGCATGAGGATCGTCGAGAACGTCACGCCCCATGTCTGGAACTACCATCTCAGCGTGGCGCCGGGCTCGCCCTGGACGGATCTGCGCCTGCGCAAGGCGATGAACCTCGCCATCGACCGCAACGGCATCGTCGAATTGCTCAACGGCCTCGCCAAGCCGGCGGTCGGCCAGGTCGATCCGGCAAGCCCCTGGTTCGGCAAGCCGAATTTCCAGATCAAATATGATCCCGATGCCGCCAGGAAGCTGCTGGCCGAGGCCGGCTATTCCAAGGAGAAGCCGCTGAAGGCGACCTTCGTCATCGCCCAGGGCGGCACCGGACAGATGCAGTCGCTGCCGATGAACGAGTTCATCCAGCAGAACCTCAGGGATGTCGGCATCGAGCTCGAGTTCAAAGTCGTCGAGCTCGAGGTGCTCTATACGCGCTGGCGCAAGGGCGCGAAGGACGAGATGAACGCCGATGTGACCGCGAACAACATCGCCTATGTCACCTCCGACCCGCTCTACGCGATCATCCGCTTCTTCCACTCCAACCAGGTTGCGCCGGTCGGCGTGAACTGGGGAACCTGGTCGAGCCCGGCGGTCGACGCCTTGCTGGACGAGGCCACCAAGACCTTCGACGTCGCCAAGCAGGATGAATTGCTGGCCAAGGCCCATGCCCAGATCGTCGACGACGCCGTGCTGGTCTGGGTGGTGCACGACACCAACCCGCATGTGCTGTCCCCGAAGATCAAGAAGTTCGTGCTGGCCCAGCACTGGTTCCAGGACCTGACCACGATCGGGGTGGATTGAGGAAAAGCCGCGCCGCTGGGTTCAGCGCTCCGGCGGCGCGTCCTTGATCCGGGCGACGATGAACGGCATCGCCAGGCCGATCAGCAGGAAGCGCGTGAGGTGGTGGGAGCCGACATAGAGCGTGTCGAGCCCCATGGCGAAGGCGAGCATCGCCATGGCCTCGAGCCCGCCCGGCGCAAAAGCGGTCATCGCGCTGGCATAGGGCACGCCAGCCAGCCGGGCCGCCGGCCAGGCGAAGGCGAAGGCAACGGCGATCGAGACGAAGAAGCCGCCGACCGCAAGCGGGAACAGTCCCAGAAGCTCCGGCCGGGGGATATGCGCGATACGCCCGCCCATGGTGGAACCCAGCAACACCAGCACGGCGGTCTGGATCTCGGGTGGCAATGTGCCGTGGACGAGGCCCGTGCCATGCAGGACGGCGCTGGCGAAGGTTGCGCCGAACATCATCGGCGCCGCCATGCGCAGCCGATCGAAGACGAGCCCGACCGCCAGGCCGCAGAGCAGCACGAACAGCATCGTGTCGGCCCCGACGATATCGGCCTGTGGTACCGGCACCGCCGAATGGGCCCCGCTCAGCTGCATCGCGCCCGGGAGCAGCGCCACCAGGACGAGCAGGCGGAAGAGCTGAACGACCGAGATCCGGCCAATATTGGCGCCCTTCGCCTGCGCCACGGCCAGCACCGTCGCGAGCGCGCCCGGTGCCGAGGCGAGCAGGGCATCGATCCAGGACCAGCGCGCGACATAACGCAGATACGCCCCTGTCAGGATCATGATCGCCGCCATGCCGAGCAGAAGCACGACGAGCGAGGCCGGGTAGCGGGCAGCGGCTGCGAGCGCCTCGGGCGTCGCCGCCGAGCCGATGATCGTGCCGGACAGGAGCACCGTCGAATCGAACCACGACCGGCGCAGAGCAGGCAGCGGGCGCAGGAAGGCGACCGTCGCGCTCAGTATCATCGAGCCTGACAGCCAGGCCGCGGGCGCGCCCAGCAGGGCGAAGGCGGCGCCGCCAAGCCAGGCGATGCCGATGGTCACGGCCTCGCGACCCAGAACAGCCAGCCGTGTCGAGGGATAACCGAAAAGCGCCATCGCATCCACGACCGCGCCAGAAGCGGGCGGCTCCGGCGCACTCATGAACGCGGGGCGCGGCGAGGTCAATTTCGCCGCCGCGCCGGCAGCGCAACGATACCCTGCAGCGAAAGCGCGCCGGCTCGCACTCCTTGATGAGAGACGGATTCAGATTTCAGGCGGGATCACGAAGCGACCCCGTCTGAAATCATCCGGCTCTAGCGCGCGGCGAGCGCCGTCTGGAGACGCGCCACGACCTCGACGAGGTCGGACGCCTTGCGCGCGAAGCAGAGCCGCAAGCCGGTCTCGCCACCCGGGCCGAAGGCCGTTCCCGGGGCGAGGCCGACATTGGCCTTGTCGACCAGCTCGATCGCCAGCGCCCGCGAGTCGCTGCGGCCGTCGACGCTGAAGAACTGATAGAAGGCGCCATCAGGTGCCGCGAGCGAGACCCGGTTGGTCGCCAGCAGACCCTCGGAGATGATCTTGCGGCCTTCGGCGGCACGCGCGATCTGCTGCGCGACGAAGGGTTCGCCCTCCTCGAGCGCGGCGATGGCGGCGCGCTGGACGAAAACGGGCGAGCCCGAGGTCGAATACTGGATCAGGTTCTCGATGACCTGGCCGAGCGCAGCGGGCGCCTCGATCCAGCCGATGCGCCAGCCGGTCATGGCCCAGTTCTTCGAGAAGGTCTGGACGAAGAGGACGCGGTCCTCCGGCTCCATCACGTCATGGAACGAAGCGGCGCGCGGGGAGCCGTCATAGACGAAGCGGGCATAGATCTCGTCGGCGATGATCCAGATGCCGTGCTTGCGGGCGAGAGCAAGCAGCGCGCCCATCTCCGCCTTCGTCGCGGTCCAGCCGGTGGGGTTGGCCGGCGAGTTGATCACCAAAGCGCGGGTCCTGGGCGTGATCGCGGCGGCGAGCTTGCCGAGATCGAGATTGAAGCGGCCATGCTCCAGATCCATCGGCACGCAGACGGCCTTGGCGCCGGCGATGCCGATCGCGGCGGCGAAGTTCGGCCAGGCCGGGGTCGGGATCACCAGTTCGTCGCCGGGGCCGGCGATCATGCGGACCGCGATCTGGACCGACTGCATGCCCGAGCCGGTGACGAAGAAGCGGTCGGAGGAGAAGGGCTGGCCGTAAAGCGTGGTGTGGTAGCGGGCGAGAGCCTCGCGCAATTCGGGGATGCCACGCTGCCAGGTGTAGAATGTCTCGCCATCGGCCAGCGACTTGTTGGCGGCGCGCGCGATGAAATCGGGCGTCGGAAGGTCGCCCTCGCCGACCCAGAGCGGGATCAAGCCCTGCTTGAGGCGGCCGTGATTGACCACCTCGACGATACCGCTCTCGGGCGCGTTGCGGGCTTCGGGCCTCAGATCGGCGATCAGGCTGGCGCCCGGCAACGTCGTGGTGGTCATGAACTGAACCTCGCGAAAGTGACCCGCCTTCCTTTAGCCGATAGCGGCGCGGGCAAGCATGAAATCGCGAGATCGGGTCGATCGGTCGCGGTGATGAATCGCCGCGACCGGTCGAAGGTCTTCAGGCCGACTGCTTCTTCAGAAGGTCGCGGATTTCGGCGAGCAGGACGATGTCCTCGGCCGGGGGAGCGGGCGGCGGCGGGGCCTCGGCCTTGGTGCGCTGCAGCCTGTTGATGCCGCGCACGACCAGGAACAGCACGAAGGCGATGATCAGGAAGTTGATCGCCACGGTCACGAATGAACCATAAGCGAAGACCGCGCCCTGCTTCTTGGCCTCGACGAGGATGGGAGAGGTCACCGCCTTGTTGAGGCCGATGAAGTAGTTCGAGAAATCGACGCCGCCGAGCGCTCCGATGAAAGGCATGATCACGTCGCTGACCAGCGAATCGACGATCTTGCCGAAGGCTGCGCCGATGATCACACCGATGGCGAGATCGACGACATTGCCCTTCAGTGCGAATTTCTTGAATTCCTCAAGCATGGTCTGCCCCCTTCTTGCGGCTGTCTTGCTCGCGGCACGCGTTAGCCCAGCGCCGAAGCTGAAACGCTAACGGAGTCGCGCGGGCGTTAGAAGAGCCTGTTCGCCGCAAAGCTGCAGCCTGCACAGATAGCTAGAGCCCGCCCCATGATCAGGAGGCCGCTCCACCTCGTCAGGCTCGCCCTCGTGGCGAGATCTCCACCGTAACCGACGCAAAGCCGGAAAGCTGCCGTTCCAGGTGTCAGCTCGGGGTCGGAAGCTGACAAAAAAAATAGGATTCTTTCCACCTTCGTATGAAGCGGACGATCCCCACAGGGAGGAAGATTGCAAATGCAACTGGCGGACCAGCGAACCATAGCATGAGCTTCAGAGAATGATTGTCGCCGTCCACCCAATTAGAGCCAAATTGAATTAGAATAAATGCCGAGATCAAAACTGCCCATACATGATATTTATTTGGCAATATCGCCACAATCACGCCAATAAATAACGCTGTACCGCCCCAAAGATATAAGTAATTCAACCAAATAACCGACATCGACCTCCTTCCTTCCGCGTGACACATATAATTGCGCAGAGAGTCTGAAGATCACCTCACTGCCCGCTATGGGTCGAAAGCAGGCGATGTCGCCCGCCTGAAGAACGGACCTCAATTATCGCTGAGATCGAGTGTCGGTCGTGGTGAACTCCCGCCCTTGTGGCGAGCATCCACGTCTTGAACATCGCCCTCGCCCGACGAAGACGTGGGTGGCCGGGACAAGTCCACGGCTGTCCGGTTCGCCGTGAGCGCCCGATCGAAAAGCTTCGTTCATTGAAGGCTTTTCCAGCGGGCGGGGACGAATGAGACAGGCGCGGGGAACCCTTCTCCCGTGTGGGAGAAGGGCAGGGATGAGGGCAGGCCAGACAACCAGATCGCGCAAGCCGCTCCGCATCGTCTCCTGCGCTTTCAGGATGAGCCGGCGCTGCGGCGCGGTCGCGCCTCAATAATCAGCGGCAGGCCCTCATCCCTGCCCTTCTCACTGAACTCGGGCTTGCCCGAGTTCAGCACTCAGAGTGTCGAAGTCGGGTAAACCCGACTTCGATGCGGGAGAAGGGTTCCCCGCGCTCTTCATCCGGCGCTTCGCGTCACCTCCGCCCGCGAGGGGAGAGCCGTGCATGATCCGCTCAGAGACCAAAACCTCAACCGGACAGCCGTGGGACAAGCTCGACCATGACGAACACCATCCTATTCATGCGTGTCGCGTGGGAGGCTAACATCATCCGCCCCTGGCTATTCCGGCCCGGCAGTCGCGCCGAAAGCGCTATGGCGAGGGGCTCGCGACGCAGCTAGGTTGCGCAACGCCGAATTGCGGCGCTGGAGGCGCAATGATCCCCGCTTGGTCCGTGGTCCTGGTGGCGCTGGCCTATCTGTGCGGCCTGTTCGCGGTCGCCCATATCGCCGACACGTCCGGGCACAGGCTGATCACCGGCCGGGCGCGCGCGACGATCTACGCGCTGGCGCTCGGCGTCTACTGCACCTCCTGGACCTTCTACGGCTCTGTCGGCTTCGCCAACCGCGCCGGCTTCGACTTCCTGGGCATCTATGTCGGGCCGATCCTGGTGATCGGCTTCGGCCACCGCTTCGTCGGCCGCATCGTCGAGATCGCCAAATCGCAGAACATCACCTCGATCGCCGATTTCGTCGGCGCGCGCTACGGCAAGAGCGAGCGCGTGGCGGCGCTGGTCTGCATCGTCGCGGTCATCGGCGCGCTGCCCTATATCGCGCTCCAGCTCAAGGCGGTGGCGAACTCGCTCTCGGTCTTCCTGATCGCCACCGGCGGCCATGCCCTGACGCCTGAGGTTCCCGTCCTGAACGACCTCGCCTTCCTGGTGGCGATGGTGCTGGCGGGCTTCGCCTGCGCCTTCGGCACACGCCATATCGATGCCACCGAGCACCAGGACGGCCTCGTCATCGCAATCGCGGTCGAGTCGCTGATCAAGCTCGTCGCCTTCCTCGTGCTCGGCGTCTTCATCGTCTACGGCCTGTTCGACGGCGCCGGCGATCTCCTCGCCAAGGCGGCGCGATTGCCCAACGGCGCGCCGCCGCTGTGGGAGCGGACCTCGAGCTGGCCGACCTTCCTGACCCTGACCCTGCTTTCCTCCTGCGCCGCGCTGCTGCTGGCGCGGCAGTTCCACATGACGATCGTCGAAAATCGCGACGCCCGCGACGTCCGCCGCGCGGCCTGGATGTTTCCGCTCTACCTCATCCTGATCAATCTCTTCGTGCTGCCCTTGGCGATGGCCGGCGAATTGCTGATGCCGGGCGCCGAGATCGACCGCGACATGACCGTGCTGCTGCTGCCGCTGCAGAGCGAGGCCGGGCTGCTCGCGCTCGTCGTCTTCGTCGGCGGGCTTTCGGCCGCGACCGCGATGGTGATCGTCGCGTCCGTCGCGCTCGCCATCATGATCTCGAACCACCTCGTCATGCCGCTGCTGCTGCGCGGGCGCGGCGGCCTGAGCGACCCCGCGAGATCCATGGCGATGCTGACCGCGCAGCGCGGCGGCAGCAGCAACAGCAACGGCACGACGGGCGGCGATCTCGGCTCGCAGGTCGTGATCATTCGCCGCGCCGCGATCCTGCTCGTGATCCTGCTCGGCTATGCCTATTACCGCGTCGCCGGCGAGGCCGCCCTGGTCTCGATCGGCCTGCTCTCCTTCGCCGCGACGGCGCAGATCGCGCCGGCCTTCTTCTGCGGGCTGGTCTGGCGGCGCGGCACGGCGCTTGGCGCCGCGGCGGGCCTGACCATCGGCATCCTGGTCTGGACCTATACGCTCCTGCTGCCGAGCCTCGCCCGTCCCGGCAGCCTCTGGGAGGCGCTGGTCAACGAAGGGCCATACGGCATCGCGGCGCTGCGGCCGGAAGCGCTGTTGGGGCTCGATCTGCCGGCTCTGCCACATGGCGTGGTCTGGAGCCTGGGCCTCAACATCCTCGCCTATATCGGCTTCTCCCTGCTGCGGCCCGCCAATGCGATGGAGCGGCTCCAGGCCAATGCCTTCGTCGAATCCGACAAGGCGACGATGGCGCAATCCTTCTCGCTCTGGCGCTCCAGCGTCACTGAAGCCGAATTGCAATCGACCATCGGCCGCTATCTCGGTCAGGAGCGGACGCAGCGTGCCTTCGAGGGCTTCGCCAGCGGGCGCGGCGAGGAACCCAACGCCAATCGCGAGGCCGATATCCATATGCTGCGCTTCGGCGAGCACCTGCTCTCCTCGGCGATCGGCGCAGCGTCATCGCGCCTCGTGCTGTCGCTGCTGCTGCGGCGGCGCAACCTCTCGACCGAAGCCGCCTTCAAGCTGCTCGACGACGCTTCGGCCGCGCTGCAATACAATCGCGACATTCTCCAGCACGGGCTCGACCATGCCGGCCAGGGCATCACCGTGCTCGACCGGAACCTGCGCCTGCTCGCCTGGAACCAGGCCTTCATCCAGCTCTACGACCTGCCGCCCTCGCTGGTGCGTTTCGGCACCGGCCTCGACGAGGTCGTGCGCTACAATGCGGCGCGCGGCGCCTATGGCGACGGCCAGCAGGACGAATTGATGGCGGCGCGGCTGGAGAGCTTCGTCAGGGATCGTGAGCCGGTGCGGCTCAAGCTCTACCCGTCCAAGAAGGTCATCGAGATCCGCTCCAACCCGCTGCCCGATGGCGGCCTGGTCACGACCTATACCGACATCACCCAGGAGGTGCAGGCGCATGAGGAGCTCGAGCGCACCAACGAGACCCTGGAGCGCCGCGTCGCCGAGCGCACCGAGGAGATCCTGCGGGTCAACACCGAATTGCAGCGCGCCAAGGCCGAGGCCGACGAGGCCAACGCCTCGAAAACCCGCTTCCTCGCCGCCGCCAGCCATGACATCCTGCAGCCGCTGAATGCGGCGAGACTCTACGCCACCTCGCTGGTCGAGCGCGACCGCGCCGCCGGCAGCCCCGACCTCGCCGAGAACATCGACGCCTCGCTCGACGCGGTCGAGGAGATCCTGACCGCGCTGCTCGAGATCTCGCGCCTCGACGGCGGCGCGCTGAAGCCCGAGATCACCGCCTTCCGCGTCGATGAATTGATGCGCCAGCTCCAGCGCGAATTCGAGCCGAGCGCGCAGGAGAAGGGCTTGAAGCTCGTCTTCATGCCAACGGCGATGGCGCTGCGCTCGGACCGGCGCCTGCTGCGCCGCCTGCTACAGAACCTCGTCTCGAACGCGATCAAATACACCCCCAGCGGCAAGATCGTGGTGGGCTGCCGCCGACGCGGCGCGCAGGTTTCGGTCGAGGTGCTCGATACCGGGCTCGGTATCCCGCAAAGCAAGCAGAAGACGGTGTTCCGCGAGTTCCAGCGGCTCGACCAGGGGGCGAAGGTGGCGCGCGGCCTGGGGCTCGGCCTCTCCATCGTCCAGCGGATCGCGCGCACGCTCGACCACAAGCTGACCCTGGTCTCGACGCCGGGACGCGGCACGCGCTTCTCGGTTCTGGTGCCGCGCGCCTCGCCACTGCCGGCGATGTCGACCAGCGCCGCGCCGCGCCATGCGCCGGCGGGCCAGCTCGCCGGGCTGAAGCTGCTGGTGCTCGACAATGAGCCGGCGATCCTCGACGGCATGAAGCAGTTGCTCGGCGGCTGGGGCTGCGTGGTCACGATCGCGGCCAGCGTCGAGGAGGCTCAGCTGTCGCTGCGTACGCATGGCGACCCCGACGTGCTGATCGCCGATTACCATCTCGACCATGGCAACGGCCTGACCGCGATCAGCACGCTGCGCCAGCGTACCAGTACGGCCTTGCCGGCGATCCTGCTGACGGCTGACCGCACGCCGCAGGTGCGCGAGGCCGCCGCCGCGCTCGACGTCCACCTGCTGAACAAGCCGCTGAAGCCCGCCGCCTTGCGCGCGCTCCTGGCGCAGTGGCGGGCGACGCGGCTGGCTGCGGAGTAGTTGAAGCCCCGGCTGGCCCGGAACTCAGCGCCCGGACGAACCCGCCTGCCGCATCGCCTCTTCCGACACCAGGAAGGCCGCGACCTCAGGGCTCGGCTCCGGGCTCGTCGCCCCGACGCCGATCTCCGCCATCAATGTCGCGACGGGCACATAGCTCTTGCCGGAACGGTCGTAGAGCGCGGCGCGGACGAGCGCGACGGCCGCGACGATCTCGCTGCCGTCGCGCGCCCGGCTCAGCACGCGATGCTGCATCACCAGCCAGCTATCGCTCCAGCACAGGATCGCCGTCTCGAGCCGGAAGGGCCTGAACGATCGCAATTCCCGGCGGAACCGGATGGTGCCCGCATTCACCACCGGCACCCAGCGATGGCGCAGCACGGCGCGCCACAGCCCGGTGCGGAGCATCAGGTCGGTGCGGCCGAGATCCATCAGCGTCCAGTACCGGCCATTATTCATGTGCAGGCTGGTGTCGAGATCATGCGGCCAGACGCGGAAGGCCAGCAGCGAGGGCGCCTCCAGAGGC
Organism: Allobosea sp. OK403; assembly: GCF_900113835.1. GTDB lineage: Bacteria > Pseudomonadota > Alphaproteobacteria > Rhizobiales > Beijerinckiaceae > Allobosea. Next base: position 44,206 of record NZ_FOQV01000003.1, read on the forward strand.
TTGAGCCTTGGACGGAACGGGCTGGTCAGGAGCAGCCAGAGCAGGCGCAGCCAGAGATTCATCGCGGCTTCCCGATTAACGATGGTTTACCTGTAAACATTTGCACATATGTGACCAGATCCCGCTTGGCTACACCATCGACATCGGCTCATGCTGCGAGCCGACAGGATGCTTGCGCATTCGCGGGCGCTCGGCCCGCCCCTAGAGCAGGATCAATTGCGAAAAAGTGGGAACCGGTTTTTCGCAATTGATCCTGCTCTAACTCTTGGATGAGAGACGGATTCAGATGTCAGATGGGATCACTCAATGATCTCATCTGAAATCATCCGGCTCTTGCGACCGACAGGACCTTCGGCATGCCGACCTTGCACGTCTCATCCCTGTCGCGGCTCCACGAGACCGTGGCGGCCGTGCGCGCCAGCCATGTGGTGACGCTGATCAACGTCAACACGGTGGTCGAGCGGCCCGCCGGCGTCGCACCGGAGCGCCACCTCTTCCTCGGCATGTCGGACATCGTCGCCCCCATGGACGGGCACGTCGTGCCGGCCGAGGCGCATGTCGAACGCTTCCTGCATTTCGTCAGCGAATGGGACCGCACCGCGCCGCTGGTGATCCATTGCTGGGCCGGCATCAGCCGCTCGACGGCGGCAGCCTTCATCGCCGCCTGCGCGCTCGGGCCGGGACGCAATGAGGCGGACATCGCCACCGCCTTGCGCGCCGCCTCGCCCTCAGCGACACCGAATGCGCGGCTCGTCGCCATCGCCGATGGGATGCTCGGCAGGCAGGGCCGGATGAGCGCCGCGATCGAGCGGATCGGCCGGGGCGAGGATGCCTTCGAGGGCACGCCGTTTCAGCTCGCCCTGGCCTAAAAGGCGGGTGGAATCCGGCCCTCGAGAGCAGGATGCGAAAAAGTGGGCACCGGTTTTTCGCAATCGATCCTGCTCTCACTTTTAGATGAGAGACGGATTCAGATTTCAGATGAGATCACTCTGTGATCCCATCTGAAATCATCCGGCTCTAGCCCGGCAGCATCGTGCGGGCATGGGCGCAGCTCGCGTCGAAGACGGCGCGATTTTTCCGTTCCGACGCAGAATATTGCTTGCGCCCGCCGGATTTTGCGACAATGCATCCGGCAAGAGGGATTTTGCCAGCGCCATGACGATCGAACTCGATTCCCGCGACCGTTCCATCCTGCGCATCCTGCAGATGGACGGGCGGATCACCAATTCCGACCTTGCCGAGAAGGTGCATCTGTCGCCCTCGGCCTGCCTCCGCCGGGTCCGCCAGCTCGAGGAGAGCGGGCTGATCCGTGGCTATGCGATGCTGCTCGATGACAAGATCGCGGGCTTTCCGGGCACCGCCTTCGTCTTCGTCACGCTCGACCAGCAGGGCCGCGCCTCGCTCGAAGGCTTCGAGCAGGCGGTGCAGAACCTGCCCGAGATCCTGGAATGCCACCTGCTCGCCGGCGCGCATGATTATCTGATGCGCGTGATCTACCGCGACAGCGCCGATTTCGAGCGCATCCACACCGACATCATCACGCAATTGCCGGGCGTCACCCGCGTGCAATCGACGCTGACGCTGCGCACCATCAAGAAGAGTTCGGCGCTGCCGGTGTGACGCGCGGGGTTGCGGCACGCGCCCCGGAGACCGATAAGCTCTGGTCAAACGGGAATCGCGCCAGTGACTGAAGCCAAGCAGAACTCAGACATCGCCGCCCTGCCCTTCGAGGCGGCGCTCAAGGAACTCGAGGCGATCGTCGCCAAGCTCGAACGCGGCGACGTGCCGCTTGAAGAATCGATCGACATCTACACGCGCGGCGAAGCCCTGAAGGCGCGCTGCGACGCGCTGCTGAAGCAGGCCGAGGCGCGCATCGAGAAGATCACGCTGGGCGCCGACGGCAAGCCCACGGGGACCGCGCCACTCGACGTCGAGCAATAATCTCCCGCCGGAGCGCTTTTACTGCACTCGACAATGATCTAGCCGGCGCCGGCCCCTGTCGGCAGACCAACGACCAGCTCCTCCACCAATCGCGCGACATGCTGAACGCCGGCGTCCCTGCCGCGCCGCCTGTGCCAGGCGATGTGCAGCGGGAAGCCCTCGACCGCGATCGGCGGCGGCAATGCGATGAGGCTCTCCTGGCCGGAGAGTGGCAGGCACCGGCTCGGCAGCAACGCGATCATGTCCGAGCCCGCAAGCAACGGCGGCACCATCAGGAAGCTCGGCACGACCATGCCGACATGGCGCGTGCGGCCGAGCCGCGCCAGGGCTTCGTCCAACGCGCCATGGGTCTCTCCGCGCCCCGAGACCAGGACATGCGGATAGGCCAGCCAGCGATCGAGAGCGAAATCGACGGCCGCCGGGTGACCCTTGCGCATCGCGACGAGATAGGTCTCGCGCAGCAGCTCCTGGCGCGTGAAATCGGCCTCGACTGTCGGAAAGACCGAGACCGCGAGATCGATCGATCCCCGCGCCAGCCCTTCGAGCGCGGCGCTTGCGCCATGCCAGGGCATGATGGCGAGCGTGATGCCAGGCGCCGCCTTCACCAGATGCGCCTGTAGCGCGGGAGCGATCGCGACGGCGGGATGATCGGCCATGACGATCCGCACCGTCTGCCGGATCGCCGACAGGTCGGGCTCCTGCTGCCGCAACAGCGCCGCCATGCCGGCCAGCACGTCCTTGACCGGCAGCGCCAGCGCCTGGGCCTTCGGCGTCAGCACCATCCCCCCGGTGCCGCGCTCCAGCAGCCTGTCGCCGAAGAGCTGGCGGCAGCGCTCGAGCGCGCTCGACGCCGCCGGTTGCGACAGGCCGAGACGCTCCGCGGCCCGCGAGACATGAGCCTCGTCGAGCAACGCGTCGAGGACGACGAGCAGGTTGAGATCGACGGCGCGCAAATTCATGGAATGAATGATACGATATATGAATCATCCATTGGAATGATTTTCTGGCGCGCAGCATCCTCCTGTCACCGCAAAGGAGGTTGCCATGCCCAAGACCCTGATCCTGCTGTTCCACCCGCATTTAGAGCGCTCGCGCGCCAACAAAGCGCTGTGCGAGGCCGCCCATGGCCTGCCTGATGTCGAGATCGTCGATATGCAGGCGCTCTATCCCGATGGCCGCATCGACACCGACGCGGAAGTCCACAGGCTCATCGCCGCCGACCGCATCGTCTTCCAGTTCCCCTTGCAGTGGTATTCGACGCCGCCTCTGCTCAAGTCCTGGCAGGACGCGGTGCTGACGCGGATGTTCTACATCGCCTATGAGGCGGAAGGCGCGAAGCTCGCCGGCAAGCCGCTGCTCGTCGTAGCCACGGCCGGCAACGCGCCCGACGCCTATGCGCCTGATGGCGCGAACCTGTTCCCGCTGCACGATCTGCTGAAGCCGCTGCGGGCGACCGCCCATCGCTGCGGCCTCGCCTGGGCCGAGCCCTTCCTGATCTACAACGCTCACAAGGCCGATGACGAGGCGCTGCAGGCAGCGGCCGAGCATTATGTCGTGCGGCTCGGACGGCTTGCCGCCACCGAGTCAGGGGACAAGGCCGCCTGAGCATGCCGGGCTGCCCAGCGCTGGGCACTCTTGCCGGGGCCGATCAATCCCGTCAGATTCAGGCAAAGCAAGGAGCCAAGCTCATGTCCCAGCTACCTGACGAAGACCCCGTCCTCGGCGATGCCCGCTCCTGCCAGGCGATCGAGCAGGTGATCGTGCCGCGCGCACGCGATCTCGGCGGCTTCTCGGTCAGGCGGGCCCTGCCCTCGATCGGGCGCAAGATGGTCGGCCCTTTCATTTTCTTCGACCAGATGGGGCCGGCCGAGTTCCATCTCGGCGAGGGGCTCGACGTGCGCCCGCACCCGCATATCGGGCTGTCCACGGTGACTTATCTCTTCGACGGCGAGATCATGCATCGCGACTCGCTCGGCACCGCGCTCGCCATCAAGCCCGGCGCCGTCAACCTGATGACCGCCGGGCGCGGCATCGTCCATTCCGAGCGCACCGGCCTCGAGGCGCGCGCCAGCGGCCCGCGCCTCTACGGCATCCAGGCCTGGCTCGCCTTGCCGAGGACGCATGAGGAGAACGCGCCGGAGTTCATCCATCACGCCGCGCCCGAATTGCCGCGCATCGTCGAGGGCGGAAAGCGCATCAGCCTGATCATGGGCTCCGCCTATGGCCAGAGCTCGCCGGTGAAATTCCCCTGGGAGGCGCTCTATGCCGAGGCCGTGCTCTCGCCCGGCGCGATCCTGCCGCTCGACCCCGATTATGACGAGCGCGCGATCTATATCGTGACGGGCAAGGTCGACATCGCCGGCGACGAGTTCGGCGCCGGCCAGTTGCTGATCTTCAAGCCCGGCGACCGCATCTCGATCCTCGCCGTCGACCAGACCCGCCTGATGATCGTCGGTGGCGAGCCGATGGATGGGCCGCGCCATATCTGGTGGAACTTCGTCTCCTCCTCGAAGGAGCGCATCGACCAGGCCAAGGCGGAGTGGAAGGCCGGCCGCTTCGACACCGTGCCCGGAGACGAGACCGAGTTCATTCCGCTGCCTGAGAGCTGAGAGAAACTCAGGCTGCCACCACCCCCGCCCCTCGAAAGCCAGCATGCCCATGCAACGGGATTTGCTCACGCCCGATCCGGGCTCATTGAGGCTGCGCGGCTTTCTCTGGGCCGGGCTCAGCGTCTTGATCTTTTCCGGCTGGTTCGTCGTCACGCGCTTCAGCGTCACCCGCATCCTCAGCGTCTGGGACCTGACCGCGCTGCGCTACGGCATCGGCGGAATCCTGCTCGCGCCGGTGCTGCTGCGCGGCTTGCCGCCCCGGGCCTGGCGCAATGGCTTCGTCTTCGCGCTGCTCTGGGGGGCGCCCTTCGCGATCCTGGTCGCGCTCGGCGTGCAGATGACCTCGGCCGCGCGCGCAGCCTCGGTGACGCCGACATTGATGCCGGTCTTTGCCGGCTTGCTGGGCTGGGCGCTGCTGCGCCAGCGCCCAGGCGCGGTCCGGCTCGCCGGCTATGCCGCCATCGCCGCCGGGCTTGGCGGCCTCGTCCTGACCGCGAATGGCGGGCAGGCCGCGCCGAGCCTGCTCGGGCTCGGCCTGCTCGCACTCGCGGCGGCGATGTGGGCGAGCTACACGCTGCTCCTGCGCCGCAGCGGCCTGAGCGCGATCCAGTCGGCGGCGCTGATCTGCTTCTGGTCGGCCGTGATCTTCGTGCCGGTCTATCTTGCCCTCGGCATCAGCCGTCTCGGACAGGCCCCGACCGCAGAAATCGCGGTCCAGGGCTTCTATCAGGGCGTGCTGATGAGCAGCATCGCGCTGATCAGCTTCAATCGCGGCGTGGCCTTGCTAGGCTCCTCAGCTGCGGCTGCGATGATCGCGCTGGTGCCGGTCGCCGCCTCGCTCCTCGGCATCGTCTTTCTTGGCGAGGTTCCAGCGGTGGCGGAAGGGGTTTCGATCGCGATCATCGTCGCGGGCGTGCTGCTGGCGGCGCGCCCCGCCCGGTCATGAGCGGGCCGCAAGCCAGGCCTTGTTTGCGGCGGGGGCGACTTCGCCCTCCGGCATGGTCCTGAGCCCGGGCATCCGCGACGCCAGGATCGCCAGCGTCGAGAGCGCGAAAAGCCCGACCGGCAGCAGCATCGCCGTCTGCAGGCCGAACGCCTCGCCAGCGAGGCCTCCCGCCAGCGCGCCCACCGGCCGCATGCCGTACATCGCCGTGGTGAGCGTGGCGCTGACGCGGCCGAGCAGGGCCTGCGGCGTCACCGCCTGGCGCAGGCTGGTCTGGGTGATGAACCAGAGGATCGGCCCGAAGCCGAACAGGAAGAAGGCAAGCGCCAGCGCCGGCCAGCCGAGCGAGGCCGGGGCGAGCGCGAGCACCCCCGCTCCGAGCAACGACGAAGCCGGACCGAAGACGAGCAGGAGGCCGGTCGGCAGTCTTGCGATCAGAACGGGGCCGCTGAGAGCCCCCACGATCAGGCCCGCGCCATAGACGGAGGAGGCAAGGCCGATCGTCTCAGGCGCCAGCAGCAGGACGCGGGCTGCATAAGGCGTGACGATCGCGAGGAAGGCGAAGAAGGCCATGTTCCAGCCGATGGCGCAGAGCGCGATCGGCCTGAGGTAAGGGTGGCGCGCGACGAAGGCGGCGCCCTCAGTGATGGCGCGATGCAGCGGGAGGCGCGGCTGGGCGGGCGGGCGGTCTCCCGGCAGGCGCGTGGCGGCGGCGAGCACGACGAGACCTGCCAGCGCGCATATGATGAGGCCGAGCGCGCCCATGCCATGCGCCACCGCCCAGCCGGCGAGCAGCGGGGCGGCCAAACTGAAGCAGGCGCGGCCGAGTTCGAGCCGGCCATTGGCGCGCGGCAATGTCGACACCGCGACCATGCGCGGCAGCAACACGAAGATCGACAGCGCGATCACCACCGGCCCCGAAGCGGCGATGAAGGTCGAGAGGCCCAGGGGCCATCCGACCAGGCCCAGCGCCAGCAGCCCCGCTCCCATCAGCGAGCCCGCCAGCATCAGCCCGCCGCCGAGCATGACAAGGCTGCGCGGTGCGATCCGATCGGCGAAGACGCCGGCCGGCAGCGAGACCAGGAGCCAGGCCGCCGATTGCGCCGCGACCAGCAGGCCGACAAGGCGCGGGCTCGCCCCGCCTTGCGTGGCGGCCAGCGAGATCGTGTCGAGCGCCAGCTTGTCGGCAAATTGCGAGGAGACGCCGGCGAGGAGAAGAGCAATCGGGACGGGCGACGACATCGGGGCGTTTCCTGCTTGCGGGAGACCGCAAACTCGCCCATCGCCGGAGCCGAACCCACCCGTTTCCTGTCTTTGGGGAGGGTTGCTCATGCTAGGGAGCAGAACGCCCTCGGGACCACCGCGTCATCCTGGACAAGCCGCGCAGCGGCGCAGATCCGGGATCCATCGGAGAGCGCCGAGCCCTCCGATGGATCCCGGGATTTCGCTGCGCGAAACCCAGGATGACGGCGCGTTTCAGAGCTAGGTCGGTAAACCCTACGCCACCATCGCCGGCACGCGCTCGTGGTAGTCCGTCGCCTGCTGCAGCGCGTAGCCGATGCGCAGCGCCATCGCTTCCTCATAGCCCGGGCAGCAGATCTGCAGGGAAAGCGGCAGACCTCCAGTCGTGAAGCCGTTGGGCAGCGAAAGCGCGCACATCTCCATGAAATTGCCGAAGCGGGTGAAGCGCGAAGGCATCAGGGCCTGGTCGACCTCGTCGAGCCTGATCGCCGCCATCGCTGTGCTCGGCGTCAGCAGCGCATCGACGCCCGCCATCGCCGCCGCCATCAGCGCCCTGCACTCGACCTGCTGGCGCTTGGTGGCGAGATAGTCCTGGGCCGAGACCCTGGCCCCGACGAGCACGCGCGCCCTGACGGCATCGTCCATCGTCACGGCGGCGTCCTCGGCCATCGCGCCGTCGTTGAAATAGGCCTCCGCCTCCAGGATCGCCTGCGCCCTGGTGAAATCGCTGAAGGCGAAGGGCAGCACGACATCGACGATCTCGGCGCCGAGCCCGGCCAGGGTCTCGAGCGAGCGGTCATAGGCCGCCAGCACCTCCTGCGCGCAGCCCTCGCGCTCGGAGGCCGGCATGCGCCCGAGCCGCAGGCCCCGCACGCCGCGCTTCAGGGTCGGCAGCGGATCAACGGGCGCGATGCCGCGCGTGTTGGGATCGAGCGGATCGGGCCCCTGCAGCACATTGTAGAGCAGGGCCGCATCCTCGACGTCGCGCGCCATCGGGCCCGGCGTGTCGAGCGAGGTCGAGAGCGGCAGGATGCCATGGGTCGAGGCCCGGCCGATGGTGAGCTTGAGGCCGGTCAGGCCGCAGAAGGAGGCCGGCAGGCGGACCGAGCCGCCGGTATCGGTGCCGATCGCCCAGGGCGCGAGGCGGGCCGCCACCGCCACGCCCGAGCCGTTGCTGGAGCCGCCGGGCGTGCGCGCATGCTCGGGGTCCCAGGGGTTCCAGGGCGTGCCCATATGCTGGTTGGTGCCCCAGCCGCCGAAGGCGAACTCGACGGTATGGGTCTTGCCGAGCACGATCATGCCCTGCGCGATCATGCGCCTGGCAATCGTCGCGGTCACGGTCGAGCGGCGCGTGCGCCAGTGCGCCGAGCCGCCGGTGGTGATGCGGCCCTCCAGCTCGATCAGATCCTTCAGCGCCACCGGCACGCCATGGAGCGGGCCGACGGCATGGCCGGAGCGGATCGCCTTGTCGGCGCCCTCGGCCGCAAGCCTGGCGTCCATGCCGTAGACGGTGACGAAGGATTGGAGTTTCGGTTCGAATCTGTCGATGCGCTTCAGGAACGCATCGACGACATCGACGGGCGACACTCTTTTGGCGGCGATCTCGCGGGCCAGCACATGGGCCGGCAGGAAGGCGAGGTCGGTGACGTGGCGCGAGACGTCGTTCATGGGATCACTGCATGCTCACGAGGGTCAGGTCGACGAACCAGGATTGCGGGGAGACGAAGCCCTTGACCTTGCCCGACATCGCACGCGGGTTGAGGTCGTGGACGATATAGAGCCAGGGCGGATTATCGACGAGCCGCTCATGGGCGATGGCGGTCTGCTCGGCCACCACCTTCGGATCGGTCGTGGCCGCCAGCTTCGCGAAGGCCGCCTCAAAAGCGTCGTCCTTCCACTGCGCGAAGTTGAAGCCGTTGGGCGGCGCGCCGGCAGCCGCAAAATAGCGCGCCATCACCGCGACATCCGAGGAGGGCGAGCTGATGTTCAGGCTCAGCGAACCGTTCAGGGCCGGCGCGTCCGGCAGGGCGCGCATATTGTTCAATAGCACCTGCCATTCCGAGACGACGAACTCGACATTGACGCCGCAGGCCTCCTTGAGATTGGCCTGCAGGAACTCGTTCATCGGCAGCGGCGACATCTGGCCGGAGCCCGAGGTCGAGATCATCACCTTGAAGGCGAGCGGCTTCTGCGCGGAGTAGCCGGCCTCCGCCAGCAGGGCCTTGCCCTTGGCGGGGTCGAATCCGTAACGGTTCACTGGCTTGCCGAAATCGGGATCGCTCGCCTTGAGCCAGCCGACCGCAGGCTCGGCCGTGCCGTTGAGCAGCTCGACGATGCCGGCGCGGTCGATGCAATAGTTCAGCGCCTGGCGGACCTTGACGTCCTTGAAGGGGCTGTTGGTCGCCCCGATGCTGTAGAACCACGGCCAGACATGCGGGTAGGAGCCGGTGACGATCGAGAAGCCGGCCTGCTTCAGCGAGGGGATGCCGTCGGCGGGCGGCACCTCGATCCAGTCGACCTGGCCGGTGCGCAGGGCGGCGAGCCGGGCATTCGCCTCCGGGATCGGCTGCAGCACGACCTTCTCGAGCTTGGCCTTCTTGGCTGCGTCCCAATAGCCGTCATTGCGGATCAGCTCGACCCGCTCGCGCGGGGCGACACTGCCGATCCGGAAAGGCCCGGTTCCAGCCGACCCGACGAGCCCGACCTTGGCCCAGTCGCGCCCTGCCTTTTCGAAGGAGGCCGGCGAGGAGAACAGGATCAGGGCCGCCATATAAGGATAATAGGAGGCTGGGCTGGCGGTGGTGATCGCCACCGTCATGGCGTCGAGCTTGCGATAGCCGGTCGTGATCGGCGCGCGCGCCCGCACAATGCCGGCCGCCGGCGGCTCGAATTGCGGGGCGTCCTTGTTGAAATAGCGCTCCAGGTTCCAGATCACCGCATCGGCGTCGAAGGCGGTGCCGTCATGGAAGGTCACGCCACGGCGCAGATGGAAGATCCATGTCTTGGGGTCGTCGGGCGACTGCTCCCAGCGCTCGGCCAGGCCCGGACGCAGCGGCGCCAGCCGATCTGTCGTCGTCAGGTCCCAGAGCACCAGACTCTCGAAGACGGGGTAGCCGAGAAAGCGCATGCCCTCGAAGCCGTTATTGGGCATGCCGGTCGTGGTCGGGATGTCCGAGGCGGTCATCGCGATGCGCAAAGTCTGGGCCGTAGCCGCTTGCGGAACGAGCAAAGCGCAGCCGATGCCGGCGAGCGCGCCGAGCAAGGCCGGTTTCAAACGGGCAAAGGCTGCGATCAATGACCAACGAAAACGGCTTTCCGGCATGTCGTCTCCTTGAGTGGCGGCTCTCGCAAGGGAAGCTCGAACCCGAAGCTCGAACGCACTGATCGCAATTTGCAGGCCAGCGCCATTCGGACAAGACCCGGGTGGCCTGCCTCTGCAAGTGCATATCCGTCGCGCCTTGACGCCCTTGTGTCGGTCCATGCCGATGCGATAGACCGGGACCCGTGACCAAGCGCCCCTTCACCCCGCTGCTCGACCGCGTTCAGACGCCTCAGGATCTGCGCAAGCTCCCCGAGAGCGAATTGCGCCAGCTCGCCGACGAATTGCGGCTGGAGACGATCGACGCGGTCTCCGTCACCGGCGGCCATCTCGGCGCGGGGCTCGGCGTGGTCGAGCTCACGGTCGCGCTGCATCACGTCTTCAATACGCCGGACGACCGGCTGATCTGGGATGTCGGCCATCAGGCCTATCCGCACAAGATCCTGACCGGCCGGCGCGAGCGCATTCGCACGCTGCGCCAGCCTGGCGGCCTGTCCGGCTTCACCAAGCGCTCCGAGAGTAAATACGATCCCTTCGGCGCGGCGCATTCCTCGACCTCGATCTCCGCCGGGCTCGGCATGGCGGTCGCGCGCGATCTCGCGGGCAAGCCCAACAATGTCATCGCCGTGATCGGCGACGGCGCGATGTCGGCCGGCATGGCCTATGAGGCGATGAACAATGCCGGCGCGCTCGGCTCGCGCCTCGTCGTCATCCTGAACGACAACGACATGTCGATCGCCCCGCCAGTGGGGGCGATGTCGGCCTATCTCGCCAGGCTCGTCTCGGGCCGGACCTATCGCTCGCTGCGCGAGGTCGCCAAGCATCTGGCCGAGCGGCTGCCGCGCTTCTTCCACGACAAGGCCAAGCGCACGGAAGAATATGCGCGCGGGTTCTGGACCGGCGGCACGCTGTTCGAGGAACTCGGCTTCTACTATGTCGGGCCGATCGACGGGCATAATCTCGACCATCTCCTGCCCGTGCTGCGCAATGTGCGCGATGCCGGCAACGGCCCGATCCTCGTCCATGTCGTGACCCAGAAGGGCAAGGGCTACGCTCCGGCCGAGGCCACGCCTGACAAGTATCATGCAGTGGTCAAGTTCGATCCGGTCACCGGCCTGCAGGCTAAGGCCCCGGCCAATGCGCCGAGCTACACCTCCGTCTTCGGCAACGCGCTGATCAAGGCCGCGCGCGAGGACGACAAGATCGTCGCCGTGACCGCCGCCATGCCTTCGGGCACCGGGCTCGACGCCTTCGGCAAGGAATTCCCGGGCCGGACCTTCGATGTCGGCATCGCCGAGCAGCATGCGGTCACCTTCGCGGCCGGGCTCGCCACGGAAGGCTTCAAGCCGTTCTGCGCGATCTATTCGACCTTCCTGCAGCGCGCCTATGACCAGGTCGTGCATGACGTCGCGATCCAGAAGCTGCCGGTTCGCTTCGCGCTCGACCGTGCCGGCCTCGTCGGCGCGGACGGCGCGACCCATGCAGGCGCTTTCGACATCGCCTATCTCGCCTGCCTGCCCGACATGGTGGTGATGGCCGCCGCAGACGAGGCCGAACTGACCCATATGGTCGCGACAGCGGCCGCCTTCGATGAGGGGCCGATCGCCCTGCGCTATCCGCGCGGCGAAGGCGTCGGCGTCGAGATTCCGCAGATCGGCGTACCCCTGGAGATCGGCCGGAGCCGCGTGGTCCGCGAGGGTACGCGCGTCGCGCTGCTCTCGCTCGGCACAAGGCTGGCGGAATGTCTGATCGCGGCCGAGCAGCTCGGCCAGCGCGGTCTTTCGACCAGCGTCGTCGATGCGCGCTTCGCAAAACCGCTCGACGAGGCGCTGATCCTGCGGCTCGCCCGCGAGCACGAGATCCTGGTCACGGTCGAGGAAGGCTCGGTCGGTGGTTTCGGCAGCCATGTGCTGCATCTCTTGGCGCGCAGCGGCATGCTCGATGGCGGACTCAAGGTCCGGACCCTGACCCTGCCCGACATCTTCCAGGATCAGAACAAGCCCGAGGCGATGTACGCCCAGGCCGGGCTCGACGCGGCGGGCATCGTGCGCACCGTCGAAGGCGCGCTCGGCGTCCCGAGCGCGATCAAGCGGGCCTGAGCGCGTTTCGCGCGCCGTCATGAAGACCCGGGCCGACCAGTTCCTCGTCGAGCGCGGCATCTTCGAGAGCCGGGCGCGGGCGCAGGCCGCCATCACGGCAGGGCTCGTCACGGCGGATGGCGCGGTCGTCCGCAAGGCATCAGTGATGCTGGCCGCCGATGCGCAGGTTACGGCGGAGGCACCCCACCCTTACGTCTCGCGTGGCGGCCTCAAGCTCGCAGCCGCGCTCGACGCCTTCGGCTTCGATCCCGAAGGCCGCATCTGCCTCGATGTCGGCGCCTCGACCGGCGGCTTCACCGACGTCCTGCTGAAGCGCGGCGCCGCCCATGTCACCGCCGTCGATGTCGGCCGCGAGCAGTTCCACGCCTCGCTGCGCGAGCATCCGCGCGTGCGCAGCCTGGAGGGGCAGGATGTGCGCAAGCTCGCGCCCTCGGAGCTGCCCGAACCGCCTTCACTGGCGGCAATCGATGTCAGCTTCATCTCGCTCAAGCTCGTCCTGCCCGCGGTCGCGGCACTGCTAGCGCCCGAGGCCGGGATCGCAGCCTTGATCAAACCGCAATTCGAGGCCGGCCGGGCCGCGCTGAAGAAGGGCGTCGTGCGTGACGAGGCCGTGCATGAGCGCGTCTGCGCCGAGATCACCGCCACGCTGGAAGCGCTCGGCTTCACGATCCTGGGGCTTAGCCCCTCCCCGATCGAGGGGGGCGACGGCAACCGCGAATTCCTGATCGGCGCCAAGCGCGGCTAGAGCGTTTTCGCGCGAAGTGGATACCAGTCCGCGTGAAGAAAACGCGTGATAGAGTATACTGCTTATGCTCGGAAACACGCCGTCATCCTGGACAAGCCGCGCAGCGGCGCAGCTCCGGGATCCATCGTAGAGCGCAGTTCCCTACGATGGATCCCGGGCCTACGCTTCGCTACGCCCAGGATGACGGCGTGTTTCCGAGCAAAGACAGCAAGCTCCGGCACACCGTCGATACGGCTCGAACCGCCATTGCGAGCATGCCGAAGCAATCCAGGGGTCGCGCAGCAGGGACGGGTCAGCGCCCGAACAGCCCGTCGATCTCGCTCTGCAGGCCGCGCGCCGAGATGCCGCCGAGATCGATCTGCCCGTTGGCGTTGATGAACCGGGTCGCGCGGCCGATCAGGCTGCGCAGCGCTTCGCTGGCGACCTCGACAACCACCGGCGCTTCCCGTTCGTCCCTCAGATCTCCCAGCAGCGCGGTCACCGTCGCGATCAGCCGGCTCATGGCGCGGCAGAGCTCTTCGAAGGCCTGTCTGCGCGCGGGATCGAGAGCCTCATAGGCCTGGAGCGCCGAAGCGGCGCAGCGCAATTGCGACGCCTCGAAATGCCCGCGATAATCGACGACGCGCCAATCCTTGAGATCGTCGAGGATATCGAAATCCATCGGCGCCATCTCGATCAGCATCAGTGCTTCGCCGTAGCGGTTGAGATAGTCGGTCGACAGATGGGGTTCGGCCGCTATGTCCGGCAGGTCATCCTCGGCAGCAGCCGGCGCTCGCATCGCAGAGACGGTCATCAAGAGCCCCGAGAATGCGGGGACTATGCGTGTTCAAAGACAAATAAAGTGTTGATCGCGCCCGCCGCACTCGCCACATCTGTCACCTCATGTGCGGACGCTACGCCATCACCCTGCCCCCCGAGGCGATGCAGAAGCTCTTCGCCTATGGCGAGCGGCCGAACTTCCCGCCGCGCTACAACATCGCGCCGACGCAGCCCGTGCCCGTAGTGCGGCTGGACGGGGGCGTGCGCCAGTTCATCCTGATGCGCTGGGGCTTCATCCCCGGCTGGGTCAAGGATGTGAAGAGCTTCCCGCTGGTGATCAATGTTCGGGGCGAAAGCGCGCGCGAAAAACCCTCCTTCCGCGCGGCCTTCATCCGCCGACGCTGCCTGATGCCGGCCGACGGCTTCTATGAATGGCACCGCACCAGTCAGGGCCGCCAATCGGAGAACCACGCCTTCCTGTTCCGTCGACCCGATCGCGGCCTGTTCGCCTTCGCCGCACTCTGGGAGACCTGGCATTCGCCCGACGGCTCGGAGATCGATACCGTCGCCCTGGTTAACGGCCCGGCCAATGGCTTGATGTCGGCGATCCATGACCGCTGCCCGGTGATCCTCGATCCCCGCGATTACGACGCCTGGCTCGACCCCGCCGCCACGCCCGACGAGGCCGCGACGCTACTCAAGCCTCCGCCCGAGGACCTGCTGGAGATGGTGCGCATCGGCACCGCCGTGAACAAGGTCGTCAATGACGGGCCGCAGATCCAGGAGCCGTTCGACGCCTCGGCCGTCGCGCCTGCTCCTGCTCCCGCGCGCCATGCGCGCAAGGCGACCCGCAACCCCGAAAACGAGGGGCAAGGCAGCCTGTTCTGAAGCGCGAATTGTGGTCTGATCGCCTGGAGCCGGAGCAGGATTCCGGCAATGACGAAGCGAGGATGACGCCTATGCATGGCCGCCGCCCGACGATGAGCTCCCGCCACGGCATGGTCGCCGCCGCCCATCCCTTGGCGGCGCAGGCCGGCGCGCGCCTGCTCGCCCAGGGCGGCAACGCTTTTGATGCCATCGCCGCGACGGCAGCCGCGCTCAACGTGGTCGAGCCCTTCATGTCGAGCCTGTTCGGCATGGGCTCGGCGACGATGTGGATCGCGGCCGAGAATCGCATCCGGGTGCTCGATTTCGTGCCGCCGATCCAGGCGAGCTTCCCGGCCGAACGCTTCAGCAAGCGCTCCGATCTCGCACGCGGCGCGCTCTCCGTCGCCATGCCGGGCAATCTCGCCGGCTGGTGCGAGATCGCCGGCAGATATGGCCGCAAACCGCTCGGCGATATCCTGGCGCCCGCGATCGCGCTTGCCGAGGGCGGCTTCCCGCTCGCCGAGTTCGGCGTCGCCGAATTCAACGAGCAGGCGCCGATGCTCGAGGCCTGGCCCGAGCTCTATCCGGCCTTCGCCCAGGCCTATCTGCCCGATGGCGCCCCGGTGAAGCTCGGCACGCTGCTGCGCCAGCCCGACCTCGCGCGCACCCTCTCCGAGATCGCGGCGAACGGCCCCGAGCATCTCTATCGCGGCGCGCTCGGCGAGCGCATCGTTGCGCATCTCGCCTCGCTTGGCGGCACGATGACGATGGCCGATCTCGCCGCTGTCGCCCCGCGCTGGCGCGAGCCGCTGAGCGCCTCCTATCGCGGCCTGGACATCCATGTGCCACCGCCGACCTGCGAGGCCTTCCAGTTCCTTTTGTCCCTGCGCATTCTTGAAGGCTTCGAGATCGGTAGCCTGCCCCAGGACGGGCCGGAGCATCTCGACCTGGTCTATCGCGCCATCCGGCTCGCGGCCGGCATCCGCATCGCCCACAACAATCCCTCGCCGGACAAGCTCACCGAGATCCTCTCGGACGCCTTCGTCGAACAGTTGCGGGCGCGCGCACGCGACGGCAAACCGATAACCGGCCCGACCGAACAATGGACGCCGCAGGAGGGCGAGGATCCGGCCCACACCACTTCGTTTTCGGTCGGCGACGCCGAGGGCAATCTGATCTGCATCACCAACAGCCTGGGCGCGCCCTTCGGCAGCGGCATCGTGGTGCCCGGCACCGGGCTTTGCCTCAACAACTTCCTCTACTGGGCCGATGTCCAGACCGGCAGCCCCAACCGCTCGAAAGCCGGCTCGGAACTGCCGATGTGCATGTCGCCGAGCATCTCGACGCGGGACGGCAAGCCGGTACTCGCGCTCGGCACGCCCGGCAGCTACGGCATCATGCAGACGCAAGTGCAGGCGATGGTGCAATATCTCGACTTCGCCCTGCCCTTGCAGGAGGCGATCGAGGCGCCGCGCGCCAGGCTCTGGGACGGCCGCTTCATCCAGGCCGAGAACCGCATCGCGCCGGAGACGATCGCCGAACTCCAGCGGCGCGGCCACGCGATCGAGGCTTTCGATGTCGGCTGGACGATGCGCTGCGGCGGCATGCAGGCGGTCGCGCGCGATCCCGCGACGGGTGTGCTAACCGGGGCGGCCGATCCGCGGCGGGATGGGTATGTGGTGGCGACCTAGTTATGGTCGCACGATCTGGGGGATTATCACTGATGGCCATCAAGCTTCACCCGAGCTTTGCCGTCCATCCCGGCGAATGGCTCAGGACCGAGATCGTCGAGCCGCATGGCCTCAGCGTCACTGTCGCGGCCGAGAAGCTGGGCGTGACCCGTCAGGCCATGAGCAATCTGCTGAACGGCCATGCCGGCCTGTCGGCCGAAATGGCGATCCGCTTCGAGAAGGCTTTCGGCCTGCACGCCGACACGATGCTGCGGATGCAGGCCGCGCACGACCTCGCAAAGGCGCGGGCGCTTGAGAAGGACATCAAGGTGGAGCGGGTCGCAGCGGCGGCTTGAGGTGGTCGACATGCAGGCGTGGAGCCGATGACGAGAGTTGAGCGCCACTGCGCGACCGGTCCGGATGGCGGCCGAAGGTGTTCACCGGACGGCCATGCCCCAAGAAAGTACCCACATCATCTTGAACCAAGAATGCACCGTACATACTATACCTCGCGTGTCCATGGTTGCCATGGCGTCTGACGTGAAGCTGGACATGTCCATGCGGATCGCGCGCCAAGGTGCCATCGCCAAGGTGGCAGTTTCTGCCGAGGTGTCTGTTGTCGCGGCCCTGCCGTGCGAAGAGGATATGCCGAACCTGACCGTTGACCAGGAAGCTGTGAATGCACCGTCAAATGACGGCCCCCAAGCAGCAGATTGGCATTTCAAGCGGCGGGCGAGGCCGGGGCGGAAAGCGCTTGACGTCGCCAAAAACCTGTTAGGGTGAAAGGTGGAGGAATGTGTGAAGTCGCCCCGAAAAACCAGCTCGCCTGAGCTGGCCTTCCGGCATGTGCGCTTGCGTACTCGCCGTAGCGTCCATGGTTGCCATGGCGTCTGACGTGAAGCTGGACATGTCCATGCGGATCGCGCGCCAAGGTGCCATCGCCAAGGTGGCAGTTTCTGCCGAGGTGTCTGTTGTCGCGGCCCTGCCGTGCGAAGAGGATGGGTGCCTGTCAACGGTCGGGACCAGTATGCGCGGGGGGCCCGAGCGGAGAATTGATGGCTGAGCTGTTTCAAGAGGTCAGAAGTGAACGGAATATCTTTTCCGCTTGGCGGCATGTGAAGCGCAGCGCGCTTACTTCCGGCAACCAAGATATCCGGGGCATGGCTTCTGAATTCGAGCACGCCCATCAAAAACATCTTCGTAGAATAATCACACAGCTTCGCGAAAATCGATTTATATTCGATCCCGTTGACGGCGTTCTTAAGGATAAACGGAAGAGGGAAGCGCAGGGTAAAGACCCCCGCCCCATTGCGATTGCAACCCTAAAAAACCGCGTCGTGCAACGCGCTATACTTCAGATTCTTCAGCCGAGAGAAGCACGCGACTTGCGAGATGTCGACTCTCGATTCGAAACAAAACGAGACGACCGTCTTGGCAAGATCAATAATGTGAATAGGTCTGAATTCGGCGTCGGCGGCTTGATCTACCCTTACGGTGGAGTACGTCCTGCCATTGAGAAAATCATGGGCGCGATCGACACGGGAGCAAAATACTTTTACCAATCTGATATAAAAGCATTTTTTACTAAAATTCCCACGCGGAACGTCGTTGACTTCGTTCGTAGAGAGACGCGCGACGATGCCCTGGCAGACCTCTTTGAACAAGCTCTTGCAGTCCACCTCGCGAACGCGGACGAACTAAAAGGCTACGCGGATCTGTTTCCCAAGGGCGGCATTGGCGTAGCGCAAGGTTCATCCTTATCAGCATTCGCAGGAAATGTATTACTTTACGAAATGGACCACGAACTCAACAACACCGGCGTCACCGCCGTTCGATATATTGACGATATCCTAATAGTCTCCGAAAATGAAACCGACTTAGAGTCCGCTATTACGCTCGCAAAATCGAGACTTGAGGGCTTTGGTTTTGGACTATATTCACCCGCTAACGGATCTGATAAAGCGGCAAGGGGAGAATGCGACAAAGCGATCAATTTCCTTGGGTGCACAATTCAGCCAAGGCGGTGCGTGCCGAGCAAGGCGTCAATCGACAAACTCATAAGTGGCGTTGCTTCATCTCTCTCCGCTTCCAAGTCCGCAATCAATGATGCACTCAAGACTGGAAAGCGGCTCGATTCAAGAATGTCACAGAGTGCAGTCCTGCACCAACTTGGAGACAAGATATACGGGTGGCAAAAATCATTCGCGTTCTGCAATGAAGATCAGCCGTTCCGTCATGTTGATGATCAAATCACCAACCACGTCTCCGGCTATCAAGGTTTTATATCTCGAAAACTAGCCGACATTGACACCCCAAGACAAATGATGATCCTTGGAATACCAGCAACATCCACCCTATTTCTTACAGATAAGGCAAGAAACAGATCTAAATCTGCGACAGCCAAATAAATATTGACATCATCATCGAACAAAAAAGCCGCCGCCAATCATCTATTCAAGTACCATTTCCTCTTGGGCCCGGCGCGCACTTCGGCACAATGTCGACTGTAGCTGGCTCCAGAGCGAGCGTAGGCTAGCGCAAGAGTGAGGGCCTGCCGCTGGTTTTGGACGCGCGACCATGCCGCAGCGCCTTCTACTGAAAGGGCACACCCTCATCCGGCGCTCCGCGCCACCTTCTCCCGTCCGGGAGAAGGGAAGAAGGCGTCGCGGTTCCCGTCAAAACTGCCGCTCGAAGCCCTGCGTCGCCGACATGCCCCCGCCCCGCTCATTTCAGCCAGGAGGCAGTGACACCGCACGCGGCATCTAGATAAACTGCCTACACATCATCGCCTGCGTAGAATTTTATAATCGTCAACACAGCCAATCCGAACAAATTCTTCTCCGGGATCCATCATGACCACGCCGAATTTCGACTTGCTGATCGACCGCCGCGGCACGCATTCGGCGAAATGGGACATGATGGAGGCAAATTTCGGCGTCCCAGCCGCCGACGGTATCGCCATGTGGGTGGCCGATATGGATTTCCAGCCACCGGCCTGCGTGCAGGCGGCGGTCGAGGCGATGGCCGGCCACGGCGTCTACGGCTATTTCGGCGATGACCGGAGCTATCGCGACGCCATCCGCTGGTGGATGAAAAACCGCCATGGCTGGGAGGTCGAGCCGCAGGCGATCTTCACCACCCATGGCCTTGTCAACGGCACCGCGCTCTGCGTCGAGGCCTTTACCAAGCCCGGCGACGGCATCGTGCTGATGACGCCGGTCTACCACGCCTTCGCCCGCATCATCACTGCTGCCGGCCGGCGCGTGGTCGAATGCCCGCTCGCGCTCGCGGATGGGCGCTATGTCCTCGACATCCCCGGCTGGGATGCGCGCATGACCGGCAGCGAGCGCATGCTGATCCTGTGCTCGCCGCATAATCCGGGCGGGCGCGTCTGGACAGCGGACGAATTGCGCGCCATCGCCGATTTCTGCAAGCGCCACGACCTCATCCTCGTCTCCGACGAGATCCACCACGATCTGGTCATGCCCGGGCAGCGCCATACGGCGATGCCGCTCGCTGCGCCCGACATCCTCGACCGGCTGGTGATGATGACGGCGACGACCAAGACCTTCAACATCGCCGGCAGCCATATCGGCAACGTCATCATCCCCGATGAGGCGCTGCGCGGCCCCTTCCAGGCGCGGATGAACGCGCTCGGCATCTCGCCCAACTCCTTCGGCATGGCTATGGCGACGGCCGCCTACAGCCCCGAGGGCGCTGCCTGGGTCGACGCGCTGGTGGCCTATCTCGACGGCAACCGGCGCCTCTTCGACGAGGGCGTCAGCGCCGTTCCCGGCCTGAGCTCGATGGCGCTGGAAGCGACCTATCTCGGCTGGGTCGATTTCAGCGGGACCGGCATGGCCCCGGCCGAATTTATCGCCCGCGTCGAGAAGCAGGCCCGGATCGCCGCCAATCACGGCGCGAGCTTTGGACTGGGCGGCGATAATTACCTGCGCTTCAACCTCGCAACCCCGCGCGCCGTCGTCGCTGAAGCCGTCGAACGTCTGCAGGACGCTTTTGCCGATTTGCAATAGCGGGGTGGTCGAGGGCCAGGAAAGGCATGCCACAATCGTGCCGAGAAGGGCTCGGGGAACCCCTCTCCTGTAAGGAGAGGGGCAGGGGTGGGGTGTAGGCCCCTGGACCAGTTGGGTGACGACCTTGCCGTCATTGCGAGCGCAGCGAAGCAATCCAGCGAGGACTCGCCCTACGTCCTCTGGATTGCTTCGCTGCGCTCGCAATGACGATGGAGCGGCAGTCAGGTCGCGGCCAAGCGTCAAACGGCCGACACCTCACCCTGCCCTCTCCTTACAGGAGAGGGTTCCCCGCGCTTGTCTCGGTAAGAAAGGGCTTCCGGCCCGAGATGCTCGGGTCAAGCCCGAGCATGACGGAAAGGGTTCGCCGGCGCCCTTAAACCACAGCCCCCGGGTTCAGGATCCCCTGCGGATCCAGCGTCGCCTTCAGCGTCTTCATCAAGGCGAGTTCGACCGGGTCCTTGACGCCCGGCAGCAGGTCGCGCTTGAGGCGGCCGATGCCGTGTTCGGCCGAAATCGAGCCATGCATCTCGCTGACGATGGCGTGGACGGCCTGGTTCATCTCGCTCCAGCCGGAGAGGAAAGCGGCCTTGTCGGCGCCCACCGGCTGGCTGACGTTGAAGTGGATATTGCCGTCGCCCATATGGCCGAAGGGCACCGGGCGGCAGCCGGGGACCATCGCCACAACGGCCTCGGAGGCGCGGGCGATGAAGGCCGGCACCGCATGCAGCGGCACCGAGACGTCGTGCTTGATCGAGCCGCCCTCGTAGGTCTGCACCTCGGAGAGCATCTCGCGCAGCTTCCAGAAATCATTGCGCTGGTTGAGCGAGCCGGCGAGCGCGGCGTCGGTGACCAGCCCCTTTTCCAGCGCATCGCCGAGGAAGGCCTCGACCGCCTCGTCGAGCCCGCTGGCCGACTGGGCGCAGACCTCCATCAGCACATACCAGGGCGAGGGCTCGGAGAGCGGGTCGCGCGCGCCGGAGGCATGGCGCAGCACGAATTCGAGCCCGGTGCGCGAGAGGATCTCGAAGGTCGTCAGCGTGCCACCGGCCCCGGCCTTGGCAGCGTTGAGCAGCGCCAGCGCCTCATCGGGCGAGGGCACGGCGAGGAAGGCCGTGGCGCGTGCGGCGGGCAGCGGGAAGAGCTTCAAGACGGCAGCCGTGATGATGCCGAGCGTGCCTTCCGCCCCGATGAAGAGGTTCTTCAGGTCGTAGCCGGTGTTGTCCTTGCGGAGCTGGCGCAGGCCGTTCCAGACCCGGCCATCGGCGAGCACGACCTCGAGCCCCATGCAGAGCTCGCGGGCATTGCCATAGGCCAGCACCGCCGTGCCGCCAGCATTGGTCGAGAGATTGCCGCCGATGGTGCAGCTGCCTTCGGACGCCAGCGAGAGCGGGAAGAGCCGGCCCGCCGCCTCGGCCGCTTCTTGCGCCTTCTGCAGCGTCAGCCCGGCCTCGACGGTCATGGTGTCGCTGTCGGGGTCGACGGCGCGGATCTTATCCATGCGCTGCAGCGAGAGGATGATCTCGCGGCCCTCCGCCACCGGGATCTGCCCGCCGACGAGGCCGGTATTGCCGCCCTGGGGCACGAGCGTCGTGCCCGTAGCGGCCGCAAGCTTGACCAGCGCCACGACCTCTTCGGTCGAGGCGGGCCGGACGATGGCCTGCGCCTTGCCACGGAACAGATCGCGCCATTCCTTGAGATAAGGCACCATTGCGTCAGCGTCGGTGATGACGTTCTTCGCGCCGACGATCGCCGACATCTGATCCAGGATTTCGCTGCTCATGAGGTCTCCAGGCTTCAACGCTTGCCGGCGCGCCTGAACAGGCCGACGAGTTCGATATGGGCTGAATAGCGGAACTGGTCGATGGGCGTGACGCCCTCCAGCGCATATCCCCCCGCGATCAGGATCGCGGCGTCGCGGGCAAAGCTGCCGACATCGCAGGAGACATAGACGACGCTGGCAACCTTCGAGGCCGCGAGCCGCCTCGCCTGCGCCTCCGCACCGGCGCGCGGCGGATCGAGCACCACCGCGTCGAAGGCGTTCAGCTCATGCTCCAGCAAGGGGCGCCGGAACAGATCGCGGGTTTCCGAAGTGATCTGCTTGAGGCCTTGCGTCGCACCGGCCGCGCGCGTCAGGGCCAGGATCGCCGCCTTCTCGCTCTCGACGGCATGGACCTGCGCCTTCCCTGCGAGGCGGAAGCTGAAAGGGCCGCAACCGGCAAAGAGATCGGCGACGCGCTTGGCCTTGGGCAGAGCGGCGACGACCAGCGCCGCAATCGTCTCCTCACCCAAAGTGGTCGCCTGCAGGAAGCCGCCGGGAGCCGGCGCCACCATCGCCTTGCCCATTTTCTGGAGCGGGGAACGGCGTTCGACGATGATCTCGCCATGCATCGACAGCCTGGCCAGATCGAGCCGCTCAGCCGCCTCCGTCAGTGAAAGCCGGAGCTTGTCGCCGGCCGGGCCATGGCCGCGAATATCGACATCGAGCCCGGCATCCGAGGCGGTGATCTGCAAATCGAGCGGCTTGTTGGAGCCGCCGAGCCGGTTCGCCAGCAATTGCGCGACAGCCGGAGCCCACGCCAGGCCGGGCGCCAGGACCGGGCAGGCCTCGACCGCGACGAGATCATGGCTGCGCGCCGCCATGAAGCCGACCATCATGCCGGGTCCCTCGCGCCTGGCATGGAAGGTGACGCGGCGGCGGCCTGCGCCATGGGCATCGACCAGCTCGGCGACCGGCACTGTCACGCCGGCACGCTGCAGCGTGGTGACGACCTGCTGGCGCTTCCAGGCCTTGTAGAGGCCCTCATCCATATGCTGGGCAGCGCAGCCGCCGCAGCGGGTGAAGAGCGGGCAGATCGCGGCGATGCGGGATGCAGCCGGCGCAATGATCTCGACGAGCTGGCCGCGATCGCCGTCGCGAACCACGCGCACGGTCTCGCCCGGCAGCGCATAGGGCACGAAAACCGGCCCATTGGCCGTCTTGGCCACGCCATCGCCCTTCTGGCCGAGATGGTCGATGAGAAGAGTTTCATTCATCGCCAGCCCTCCTGCAGCGCTTTCCTTCTCCTGCGGCTTCCTTCCGGCGAGCATTCTTCCAACCTTGTCCGAGCGAGCCGGCCCGTGGTGACCTGAGCATCGCTTTCGCCTATCAGGTCGGAGGCAAACAGGGAAATCGCGACATGAGCATCCGCGACGGCGTCATCGAGGCCATCGGCAATACGCCGCTGATCAAACTGAAGCGCGCCTCGGCCGAGACCGGCTGCACCATCCTCGGCAAGGCCGAATTCATGAACCCCGGCCAGTCGGTCAAGGATCGCGCGGCGCTCGCCATCATCCGCGACGCGGAACGGCGCGGCACATTGCGGCCGGGCGGCGTCATCGTCGAGGGCACCGCCGGCAATACCGGCATCGGCATCGCGCTTGTCGGCAATGCGCTCGGCTACCGCTCGGTGATCGTGATCCCGGAAACGCAGAGCCAGGAAAAGAAGGACATGCTGCGGCTGGCCGGCGCGACGCTGGTCGAGGTGCCGGCCGTCGGCTACGTCAACCCCAACAACTATGTGAAGGTCTCGGGCCGCCTCGCCGAAGAGCTGGCGAGGACCGAGCCCAATGGCGCGATCTGGGCGAACCAGTTCGACAATACCGCCAACCGCCAGGGCCATATCGAGACGACCGGCCCGGAGATCTGGGCGCAGACTGAGGGCAAGGTCGACGGCTTCATCTGCGCCGTCGGCTCGGGCGGCACGCTGGCGGGCGTCGGCATCGCGCTGAAGGGCTTCAACCCGAAGGTCACGATCGGCCTCGCCGACCCATTCGGGGCGGCGCTGCATTCCTTCTACACCACCGGCACGCTCAAATCTGAGGGATCCTCGATCACCGAGGGCATCGGCCAGGGCCGGATCACCAAAAACCTGGAGGGCGCGCCGATCGACGTCTCCTTCCAGATCCCCGACAGCGAAGCGGTGCCTGTCGTCTTCGACCTGCTCGAACATGAGGGCCTGTGCCTGGGCGGCTCGTCGGGCATCAATGTCGCCGGCGCGATCCGGCTGGCTAAGCAGATGGGACCTGGACACACCATCGTGACCATCCTCTGCGATTACGGCACGCGCTATCAGTCGAAGCTGTTCAACCCCGATTTCCTGCGCTCGAAGGGCCTGCCGACGCCGGCCTGGCTGGAGCGGGGCGATGCGGGTCTGAAGGCCGTGATGGCGCGCGTGCTGGGATAGCGCCCAGCGGCGCTCCTTGGAACTGCTCCGTTATCCTGGCCGAAGCGAAGCGGAGCGCCGGGACTCCAGGCGCGTCATGGTCGGGCTTGCCCCGAGGCTGTCCGGTTGGGGTTTTGGCCCTGAGCGGATCACGCACGGCTCTTCCCTCGTGGGCGAGATGAAGCGAAGTGCCGGATGAAGGGCGCGGGGAACCCTTCTCCCGGATGGGAGAAGGGCAGGGATGAGGGCCTGCCGCTGATTGCTAGGGGCGCTACTGTGCCGCAGCGCCGGCTTCATCCTGAAAGCGCAGGAGACGATGCGCAGCCGCTTGCGCGCTCTGGTTGTCTGGCCTGCCCTCACCCCTGCCCCTCTCCCACACGGGAGAGGGGTTCCCCGCGCCTGTCTCATTCCTCCCCGCCCGCTGGAAAGCCTGCGATGAACGGAGCTTTTCGATCGGGCGCTCGCGGCGAACCGGACAGTCGTGAGTCAAGCCCGACCATCTCGTGATGGGGCACCCTCCGATGGATCCCGGGACGGCCTGCGGCCGCCCAGGATGACGACAGAATGCGGCGCGCTCTCCGGCCCCGCAACCTGCCCGCCAGCGCCTGATTACTGGATCGCCTTGACGCTGCTCATGATCGTATCGATCGCCGCGCCATGCTTGGTGCGTTCCGCGTCCGAGCCCCAGAGCGTCAGCATGATCACGCGGTTCTTGCCGGCCGGCAGCAGGATGAGCTCGACGGTGGTCGGGCCGTTGTCGTCGCTCGTCTCGAACTGGAAGATCGTCGCCGGCATGCCGTTGAAGGGCGTTTCCACCTTCTTGGCCGGCACATCCTTGATGTTGTTTTCCTTCATCCAGGCCGCGTTGTTGTCGATCATCTTGCCCACATCACGGGCGCTGGCGAACTCGACGGAGAAGAAGACGTCCTTGTCCGGAGACTGGGCGGAATAGCCATAGGAGATCGCCTCGGTCTCCCAGCTATCGGGCACCGTGATCGTCACGGCCGGATCCTTGTCCGGGACCGCGAAATTGCGGGCAAAGGCGTTCGTCGCGAGCAGGCTCAACAGAGCAGCCGCGGCCAGAAGCATTCTCATGGACTCGTCCGAATCGTTCTTGGCTTCCGCCACAGCGCGCGAAGCTGCGGCAACGCTTGCCATGCAAACGCGTGGACACAAGCTCACGCCTGGCCGGCGTCAACACGAATCTTCGAAAGGATGCTGCCGAGACGGCTGTGTTGGCTACGCGGAGGCCCGGGATGACGCGGGTGGTTCCGAGCATAAACGGCTCGGAACCACCACGTTCGCGTATCAGCAATGCGACTACAGCCACTTCTTCCAGCGGAAGAACAGGTAGGGCAGGATGGCGAAGACGACCATCATCGCCAGCGCCATCGGGTAGCCATGAGCCCATTCGAGCTCCGGCATCGCCTTGAAGTTCATGCCGTAGATCGAGGCGATCAGGGTCGGCGGCATCAGCACCACCGCGACGACCGAGAACAGCTTGATGATTTTGTTCTGCTCCAGCCCGACGAGGCCGAGCGTCGCATCGAGCATGAATTGCAGCTTGCTGGAGATGAAGGTCGCGTGTTCCTCGATCGCCTGGACGTCGCGGATCACTGAGCGCCATTCCGGCGTGATCGCGCTGGCCGATTTCTTGGAACGCTTGAAATTGGCAGAGAGAAACAAAAGCACGCGCTCCACCGAGACCATGCTCTCGCGCACATTGGAGATGAGGTGCTCGTATTGCCCGATCTTCTGGATCACGGCCTGATAGGCGCCGCCCTGCTCGACGTCCGAGCTCTTGCCGTCGAAGATCTGCCGCGAGCGGGCGTCGATCCTGTCGCCGACGCCGCGCAGGACCTCGGCGGCGCGATCGACGATCGCTTCGATCAGCCCTTCCAGCACGGCAGCGGGCTCCATGCCGCAGCCATCCGGCTTGGTCGCGCGGTTGAGGAAGATGCCGAAGGCACCGGGCTCATCATAGCGCACCGTGACCAGCGCCGCCTCGGTCAGGATGAAGGTGACGTCGGCGAGCTTGGGGACCTCGGTCTCCGACTGGCAGATGACCCGCGCCGTCATGTAATGCGCGCCGTTTTCGGTATAGATGATCTCGGAGGGCTCGAGGTCGTGCATCTCCTCGCGCGTCGGGATCGAGATGCCGAGATGAGCCTCGATCTTCTTGTCCTCGAGCGAGGTCGGCTTGAGCAGATCGATCCAGACCGCGCCCTTCGGGATCGGCTCGTCCGCCGTCAATGTACGGTGAACCAGGCGGTCGCCGTGGTCGGCGCAGATATTGTGGATCAGGAGCATGGCAGGCGACTTTCAGCTGCGGCGAGCAAGCCCTTCGCTGCGCCGCAAGAACCCCAAGCGCTCCGTTATGTCAAACCGATGACAGCCCGCGCGCGTCCCCTCAGATCCCGCCTCACATCCCGCCCTTAACGCC
The DNA here is from genome assembly GCF_900113835.1 of Allobosea sp. OK403. GTDB lineage: Bacteria > Pseudomonadota > Alphaproteobacteria > Rhizobiales > Beijerinckiaceae > Allobosea. The sequence continues at coordinate 71,079 of NZ_FOQV01000003.1, forward strand.
CTCGGGCGGCCGGCTCGCGGCCGGCACGAAGAAGTCCGGCATCAAGGGCACGGAGGGATCGACGCGATAGGGCGTGAAGTCGGTGACGCCCTCAGCTGCCAGGAAGCTGTCGTCGATCAGGAACTGGCCGGAGAATTCGCGCGCCGGCTTGCCGAAGATCAGATGGGCGGCGTCGGCGAGGATCTCCGGCGTGCGGCTCGCCTGCACCATCTTGTCGCCGCCGAGCAGGTTCTGCACCGCCGCGGTCGCGATCGTCGTGCGCGGCCAGAGCGCGTTGACGGCGATGCCCTTCGGCGCGAGCTCGCCGGCGAGGCCGAGCACGCACAGGCTCATGCCGTATTTGGCGATCGAATAGGCCAGATGCGGCGCGAACCAGCGCATCGCCAGGTCGAGCGGCGGCGAGAGCATCAGGATATGCGGGTTTTCCGCCTTCTCCAGATGGGGAATCGCGTATTTCGAAACCATGAAGGTGCCGCGCGTGTTGATCTGCTGCATCAGATCGAAGCGCTTCATGTCGGTCATCTGAGTGTTGGTCAGCGAGATCGCGCTGGCATTGTTCACGACGATGTCGATGCCGCCGAAGCGCTCTGCCGTCTTGGCGATGGCCCCGGCCACGCTCGCCTCGTCGCGGACATCGACCATCAGCGGCAGGCATTGCCCGCCGGCCGCCTCGATCTCGGCGGCGGCGGTATAGATCGTGCCCGCGAGCTTGGGATGCGGCTCGGCCGTCTTGGCGGCAATGGTGACATTGGCGCCGTCGCGCGCGGCCTTGAGCGCTATGGCGAGCCCGATGCCGCGCGAGCCGCCGGTGATGAACAGCGTCTTGTTCTTGAGCGACATGACTGACCTCCCTCAGGCTGGAATGGTGAAGCGGCCCGGCTGCGTGCCGTCCCTATCGGTGAAGCCATAGGCGCGAGCGAGATCGGCGACATGCAGCACCTGGCCGGCATGGCGGGCGACATCGGGATCCGCGGCAAGCGCCGCGACCGCGCGGCCGGCATAAAGCGGGCTCTCGGTCGTCTCCTCCGCCATGCCGGCATCGGTGACGCGCTCGGTCAGGACATGGCCGGGAGACAGCCCAAGCGCCGTGACGCCGAAAGGCTTGAGCTCCTCAGCCATCGCCAGGGTCAGGCGGTTCATGGCCGTCTTGGCGAGATCGTAGAAGACATCGCCGAGATAGCCGCCGGCCGTATCGAAGCTGACCGTAACGATCAGGCCATTGCGCATCTGCACCATGGCGGGCGCGACCGCCCGCGCCAGCAGCAACTGCGCATAGACGCCGCTCTCGAAATTCTGGCCGAGCCTTGCCGCCGGCCTGCGCCAGAACGGCGCGCCGAATTGCGAGCCATCGGGATAGCGCTCGCCATCATAGCCCTCATTGCCGCCCCAGACGGCATCGACGACGCAATCGAGCCGGCCGAAGCGGCGCAAGGCCCAGGAGACCAGCATATCGACCTCGCGCTCCTGCGTGTGGTCGCAGCGATAGGGATGACCCTTGCCGCCGGCGGCCTCGACCTCGCGCGCCGTATCCTCGAAGGTCTCCTGACGCTGGTCGGTGCGGGGACCCGCCTCGCTCGAACGCCCGGTGACGATGACGGTCGCGCCGGCTTCGCCCAGCGCTTTGGCAATGCCGCGCCCAAGCCCGCGCGAGGCGCCCGCGACGAGGCAGATGCGGCCTGCGAGCGCGCGCGGGGCTTCGCTCACGCCGCGAAGACCGCGTCGGCGTCCGCGACCGCGCCGGCGCCTTCCGTCACCGCGAGTTCCAGCGCCGGGGCCTCGGTGACGACATGCTCGGCGAAGAAACGGGCCGTGGCGAGCGCCGCCGCGCCATTGTCCTCGGCGCGCATGGCGAGCGCCTTCCTGGCGAGGCCGGTGCCGCCCTGCGCCAAGGCGAAGAGCTTGAGATAGGGCGTCGCGCCGGCGAGCGCCTCGCTCGGCTTGGCGCCCATCGTCGCCAGCATCCAGTCGGTGGCGCGCTCCAGGGAATCGATGGCGGCCTTCAGGCGGGCTGCGGTATGGCCGAAGCCCGGCGTGTTGGCGCCCTCGACCTTGCCGACCACGCCGCGCATCTCGCTGATCAGCGCCTTGACCGCCTCGCCGCCGGAAAGTGGCAGCTTGCGCAGCACGAGGTCGATCGCCTGGATGCCGTTGGTGCCCTCATAGATCGTGCAGATGCGGGCGTCGCGCAGATGCTGGGCTGCGCCGGTCTCCTCGATGAAGCCCATGCCGCCATGGATCTGCACGCCGGTCGAAGCGACATCGATGCCGATATCGGTGGCATAGGCCTTGGCGACGGGGGTGAGGATCGCGGCGCGCTCGCTGGCGGCCTTGCGCCTGGCCTCGTCGGTCTCGCGATGGCTGCGGTCGAGCGCGGCGGCGACCATGTATGAGATGGCGCGGGCGGCTTGCGTCTTGGCGCGCATGTCCATGAGCATGCGGCGCACATCGGGATGCACGATGATAGGGCTCATGGCCGAGCCTTTGGGCGCGTCGAGCGCCGTGCCCTGGCGGCGCTCCCCGGCGAAGGCGAGCGCCTGCTGATAGGCGCGCTCGGCAATGGCGACGCCCTGCAGCGCGACGTTGAGGCGGGCGTTGTTCATCATCGTGAACATGCAGGCGAGGCCGCGATTCTCCTCGCCGATCAGCCAGCCGATCGCGCCGCCATTGTCGCCATAGGCCATGGAGCAGGTCGGCGAGGCGTGGATGCCGAGCTTGTGCTCGATGCCGGAGCAGCGCAGGTCGTTATGGGCGCCGAGCGTTCCGTCGGCATTGACGAGGTATTTCGGCACCAGGAAAAGCGAGATGCCGCGCGTGCCGGGAGGGGCGTCGGGCAGGCGCGCGAGGACGAGATGGATGATGTTCTCCGTCATCCCGTGCTCGCCATAGGTGATGAAGATCTTCTGGCCGGTGATGCGGTAGGTGCCGTCGCCGGCGCGCTCGGCCTTGGAGCGCAGCGCATTCAGATCGGAGCCCGCCTGCGGCTCGGTCAGGTTCATCGTGCCCATCCACTCGCCTGAGACGAGCTTGGCCAGATAGGTCTTCTTGAGATGCTCCGAGCCATGGGCGTGAACGGCCTCGATCGCGCCGATCGTCAGCAGCGGCCCGAGCGCGAAAGCGAGTGAGGCCGAGTTCCACATCTCGGTGCAGGCCGATTGCAGCAGCGTTGGCAGGGCCTGGCCGCCATAGATCTCCGGGCCCGGAAGTGCGTTCCAGCCGGCCTCGGCCCAGGCCTTGTAGGCTTCCTTCCAGCCCGGCGGCGTGGTGACGACGCCGTCCTTCAGGGTCGAGCCATGGGTGTCGCCGATCCGGTTGAGCGGGGCGATCACGTCTCCGGCGAATTTCGCCGCCTCCTCCAGCACGGCATCGGTGAGGCCGCCGTCGAGCTCCGGCGCGAGCCCCTCCGCGATCAGCCCGTCGAGGCCGGCGACATGGCGCAAGGTGGCGATGATGTCCTCGACCGGGGCGCGGTAGCTCATGAAATTCTCCCTGGAAGCCCGCATATCCTGCCTGATCGGCGGATGAGGGTCTGCTTTTGACGTTGCCGCGATGTTAGCGAGGAACTATCCCCGACGCCACGCGCGAGCTTCGTCACGCGTCCACATCCGTAGCCTGTTGCGAATATAGTTTATATCTAAACCATCAGAGGTCAATCGTGCCCGATCAACGCGTCACGCAGCGGCTGGACGACAGCAAGGCCGGCATCGCCTCCGCCGCCGCATTGCTGCGCGCGGGCAAGCTCGTCGCGCTGCCGACGGAGACGGTCTACGGGCTGGCGGCGGACGCAACCTCAGGCACGGCGGTCGCCGGCATCTACGCGGCCAAGGAGCGGCCGAGCTTCAACCCGCTGATCGCGCATCTGCCCGACCTCGCTGCCGCCCAGCGGCAGGGCCTGTTCGACGCCAACGCGTTGGCGCTGGCGCGCGCCTTCTGGCCGGGGCCCCTGACGCTGGTGGTGCCGGTCTCAAGCGGCTGCAGTGTCAGCGAGCTGGCGCGGGCGGGGCTTGCGACGGTGGCGCTGCGCGTGCCGTCCCACCCCGTAGCGCGGGCGATCCTGCAAGCAGCGGGGCGGCCGATCGCCGCCCCCTCCGCCAACCGCTCCGGCCGGGTCAGCGCCACCAGCGCAGCGCACGTGCTGGCCGATCTCGACGGGCGCATCGATGCGGTGCTCGATGCCGGCCCGACCAAAGTCGGCGTCGAATCGACGATCGTCGCCTGCCTCGATGGCGCGCCGCGCCTGCTGCGTCCCGGCGGCGTGCCGAGCGCCGCGATCGAGGGCGTGATCGGACGCTCGCTCGTGCTTGCCGGCGAATCCGGGGTCGCGCCGATCTCGCCGGGTCTGCTGGCCTCGCATTACGCCCCGGCAGCCGGCGTCAGGCTCGACGCGGAAGGGCCGCGCGACGGCGAGGCCTGGCTCGGCTTCGGGCCTGAGCCGACCACGCTGTCGCCTGCGACGCTCCAGCTCAATCTCAGCCCGACTGGCGATCTCCTGGAGGCTGCAGCGAACCTCTTCGGCTATCTGCGCCAGCTCGACATGGCCGCGCCGGCGACCATCGCCGTCGCGGCGATCCCGATGCATGGGCTGGGCGAGGCAATCAACGACCGCTTGCGGCGAGCCGCCGCGCCGCGCTGAAGTCGGCAAGCGCCATCTTGCAATTCTGCAAGATATCAGCTTGAGTTCCCGGCTCCAATGGGACAGGCCGCCAATGAATTCCAATCTCGCCTGGGACGATTTCCGCCTGATCAAGGCGATCGCCGACCATGACGGGCTGACGGGCGCGGCGAACGCGCTCGGCGTCAACCACTCCACGGTTTTTCGCCGCCTCGGCCAGATCGAGGAGCAGCTCGGCCTGCCTTTGTTCGAGCGCCGCAAGACCGGCTATGTCGCGACCGTCGCCGGCACCGAGATGGCGGCGTTGGCCAACCGCATGGACGAGGACGTCACCGCCTTCGGCCTGCGCCTGGCCGGGCGCGATGTCGCGCCCTCCGGCGAGGTGCGCGTGACCACGACCGACACGCTCTATCTCAACGTCCTGCTGCCGATCTTCGCCGCCTTCCGCCTGGCGCATCCGCTGATCCGCCTCGACATCGTCGTCGGCAACCAGACGCTGAACCTGTCGAAGCGCGATGCCGATGTCGCGATCCGCGCCAATGACTCGCCGGGCGAGACCCTGGTCGGGCGCCGGCTCGCGACCCTGAACTGGGCGATCTACGGCCGCGCCGAAGACGGGCTGACGCCGGCAGAGGAGGCCGATCCGAAAGCGCTCTTCCAGCGCGACTGGGTCGCGCTCGGCGACCAGCTCGGCTATGTGAAGGCTGCCCGTTATGTCCGCGAGCGGGTCGCGCCCGAGCGGATCGCGCTGAGGAGCTCGGCCGTGCTGGGCATGACCGAGGCGGTCGAGCAGGGCCTCGGCATCGGCCCCCTGCCCTGCTTCATCGCCGACCAGCGGCCGGGCCTGGTCCGCTTGATGCCGCCCGACCCGGAATTCTCCACCGGCCTGTGGATCCTGACCCATCCCGACATCCGGCACGCGCCAAGGGTGCGCGCCTTCATGGATTTCTGCGGCAATGAACTGGCCAAGAAACGCGGGCTGATCGAGGGGATGGGCTGAGGAGCGCGGTTTCGTTTGCGCCCGATCACTGGCCGTTTTAACTTGGCGTCGCTCGCGCAAGAGCAGGATGCGAAAAAGTGGAAACCGGTTTTTCGCATCCTGCTCTAACTCTTAGATGAGAGACGGATTCAGATTCCAGATGGGATCACACAGTGATCTCATCTGGAATCATCCGGCTCTTGCGCTGCAAGGTGGGCCACCACCGGGGAGCGCGAGCCTCGCTGCCGCGCGCCTGGGCCTTCTCATCCCCTTCCGGAGACGCCCCCATGCATGTCGTGATGCTGCTCTATCCCCGCCTGACCCAGCTCGATCTGACCGGCCCCTTCGAGGTCTTCACCCGTTTCCGCGAGCTCGAACTGCATCTGGTCTGGAAGACGGCCGACCCGGTCAAGGACGGCGGCGGCCTGGCGATCCTGCCGAGCACGACCTTCGCGGCCTGCCCGCAGGCCGACATCCTGTTCGTGCCCGGCGGCCCCGGCCAGGCCGCGCTGATGGAGGATGAGGAGACGCTCGCCTTCCTGCGCCGGCAGGCCGCCTCGGCGCGCTATGTCACCTCGGTCTGCACCGGCTCGCTGGTCCTGGGCGCGGCCGGCCTGCTCAGGGGCTACCGCGCCACCTGCCATTGGCTCTCGCTGCCGCAGCTCGGCTTGTTCGGCGTCGAGCCGGTGGCGGAGCGCGTCGTTCGCGACCGCAACCGCGTCACCGGTGCGGGCGTGACCTCGGGCATCGATTTCGCGCTCAGCCTGATGGCCGATATCTTCGGCGAGGAGCGCGCCCGCAAGGTCCAGCTCCAGATGGAATACGACCCGCAGCCACCCTTCCCCGGCGGCTCGCCGGCGAGCGCGTCGGGCGATCTGGTCGCCGCCGTGACGCAGGACGCGGCGAAGTTCCAGAGCGAGCGCGAACAGATCGCGCGGCGCGCCGCTGCCGCCCTGGGCTGATCCAGAGCCTTGCTACGAAAATGCGGGTGCCGGTTTCTCGCGCGGGCAACGCTCCGGAGGGTGGTTTTGACCTGAACCACACCGTCATTGCGAGGAGCAAAGCGACGAAGCAATCCAGGAGCGACAGAGCTCGACGTCCCCCTGGATTGCTTCGCTGCGCTCGCAATGACGGTTAATGCCTAGGCTTTCACCCCACCTCGACCACGACCCGCCCGCGCACCTTGCCCTCGATGATCGCCTTACCCGTTTCGATCACGCTCTCCAGCGGGATCGTCGTGGTGATCTTCGCCAGCGCGTCGCGGTCGAGGTCGGTTGCCAGCCTTGCCCAAGCCTCGAGCCGGCGCGGTTTCGGGCACATCACCGAATCGACACCGAGCAAAGCGACGCCGCGCAGGATGAAGGGCATGACGGATGTCGGCAGGTCCATGCCCTGCGCCAACCCGCAAGCGGCGATGGCGCCGCCATATCTGGTCATCGACAGCAGATTGGCGAGGGTTTGCGAACCGACAGCGTCGACACCGGCAATCCAGCGCTCCTTGCCGAGCGGGCGGCCGGGCGCGGAGAGTTCGTTGCGGTCGATGATCTCGGCCGCGCCCAGGCTCTTCAGATAATCCGCCTCCTCGGGCCTGCCGGTCGAGGCGATGACATGCCAGCCGGCCTTGGCAAGCAGCGCGGTCGCGACCGAGCCGACGCCACCGGCAGCGCCCGTCACCACGACCGGACCGTCTGCCGGTTTCAGGCCATGCTTCTCCAGCGCCAGCACGCAGAGCATCGCGGTGTAGCCGGCAGTGCCGATCGCCATCGCCTCACCCGGGTTCATGCCGGGCGGGAGCGGCACCAGCCAATCGCCCTTGACCCGGCTCTTCTGGGCATAGGCGCCCAGATGCGTCTCGCCCGTGCCCCAGCCATTCAGGATGACGAGGTCGCCCGGCTTGAAATTGGGATGGTCGGAGGTCTCGACACGGCCGGCAAAGTCGATGCCGGGGATCATCGGCCAGCGCCGCACCACCGGGGCCTTGCCGGTGATGGCGAGGCCGTCCTTGTAGTTCACCGTGGAATGGGTGACGCGGACGGTGACATCGCCCTCCATCAGATCGCTCTCGGCGAAATCGGTGAAGGCGAGGTTGGGCCCGGTCTCGCCCTTGGTCGCGACAAGGGCCTTGAACGTGGTCATGCGGCGTCTCCGGTGACGTCATTGCGAGCGAAGCGAAGCAATCCAGGGGGCGTAGAGCGCGGCCGCTCCTGGATTGCTTCGCTTCGCTCGCAATGACGGTAATGACCGCTGGCCGCAAGCGGTCAGCGGTACGCCTTTAGCCAGGGCCGACCTCACGCCGGCTGCGCCAGCGGCCGCTCGACGGCCTTTTCGATGATCGGCAGGTTGATCAGCGCCGAGGCGATGCCGAGCGCGATCGAGAGCCACCAAACGATCTGGTAGGAGCCGGTCGCCTCGTAGAGCACGCCGCCGAGCAGCACGCCGAGGAAGCCGCCGACCTGATGCGAGAAGAAGGCGAAGCCATAGAGCATCGCCATGTATTTCGTGCCGAACATCAGCATGACCAGCGAGGAGGTCGGCGGGATGGTGGAGAGCCAGAACAGGCCGATGACCGCGCCAAAGGCCAGCGCAGTCGCGGGGCTCGGCGGCAGCAGGATGAAGGCGGCGATCGCGACCGAACGGCCGAGATAGATCCAGGCCAGCAGATGGCGCTTGGGCATGCGCGTCGAGAGCCAGCCCGAGCAGAGCGAGCCGACCGCGTTGGCGAGCCCGATCACGGCCAGCGTCCAGCCGCCGACCCAGGCCGCCATGCCGACATCCTTGAGATAGGCCGGCATATGGGCGGTGATGAAGGCGAGCTGGAAGCCGCAGGTGAAGAAGCCGAGCACGAGCAAGACATAGGAGCGGTGCTTGAAGGCCTCCGTCAGCGCCTGCTTGATCGACTGTCCCGGCAGATTCGCAGTCGCGCTGGGCTGGGTAACGCCGTCCTTGCGCGTCGCCAGCATGAAGGCGAAGGGCATCACCAGCAAAACCGAGCCGGCGAAGACGACGAGCGCCTGATGCCAGCCGATCTGCTCGATCAGGATGTTGCCGATCGGCGGGAACAGGAACTGGCCGAAAGAGCCCGCCGCCGTGCCGGCGCCAAAGGCCATCGGCCGCCAGGCTTCCGGCAGGAGCTTGCCGAAGGCGGCGAGCACGAGGTTGAAGGAACAGGCCGAGAGGCCAAAGCCGATCAGCACGCCGGCGCCCAGATGCAGGGTCAGCGGCGTGGCGGCATAGGCCATCACGACGAGGCCGAGCGCGTAGAGCACGGCGCCGAAGCAGAGCACGCGCACGGTGCCGAAACGGTCGGCCACGGCTCCGGCGAAGGGTGCACCCAGGCCCCAGAGCAGGTTCTGGATCGCGATTGCGATGCTGAAGGTGTCGCGGCCCCAGCCGAATTCCAGCGTCATCGGAATCTGGAACAGGCCGGCGCTGGCACGCGGGCCGAAGGTGATCAGGGCGATCAGGCAGCCGGCGGCGACGATGACCTCCGGAGCATAGCTGCGCGCGGGGGCTGCACTCATGGTCGGTCTCCGGCGGCCCCTGCGAACAGGCGCGTCTAAAGGTTCAGAGCATGGCTCTAGTGATCGTGTGGCTGCACGCTAACCTCGATCCCGGCGGCGCAACAATGCCTTTTCGTGGCGTTGCGCATCACAGCCTTGCATGAGCGAACCGGCAAAATCCGAACATTGCGGCTCTCATTAACCGCTGCTCAACCCTACCGGGGTGATAACGGCATGGCGCGAATGCGCGCTGTCTTCCCGGTCATGTGGAGTAGCAGGTCAGGTGCGTTTGCGCAGGCGTACGAGGCGGATCGGTTCGCTCGGGGTGAAATGGGCCCTGGCCACGGTGGCGCCATGGGCGCTTTCGGCTGGCGTTCTGGTTTCCTTCACCGCCTCGGCCGGCCAGAATTACGGCCCCGACTCCCTGCCCTACTCATCGATCCAGCGCGCCGCGCCCGCTTTCGATTCGGCGCTCGAGGAAGGCCCCTCGATGCTTGTCGCGGGCAGCGCCTTCCGGCTGCCCGGCCTTGCCCTGTCCTCGGCCATCCGACAGGCGCATCTCTCCTTCGACGATCCCGAGCGGCTCGTCGCGATCGATCCGCGCCAGCCGCGCGACGACATGAAACATTCGGTCTCGGGCTTCCCGGAGGTCGACCGCACCGCCAAGGGCGACCCGCTGCCCGGCCTGCGGCCAGGCCTCTCGGCGCTGCCGGCGGGCGAGCTCGAACGCGTCGTCTTCGGCGACACCCAGCCCCGCCTGATCTCGGGCGGCTTCTCGCTCGACGCCCAGCGCGCGGCGGAAGCCGTCGACGGGCCGCAGATCGGGTTCGAGCCGTCGGCGAACGAGGAAGGGCTGACCGACCCGGCGATGGCGGATGCCTCACCGAGCTCGCAGCACCGCCTGATCACCTCGCCGCGCCAGGCCGAATTGCATCTGGAAAGCATCGACGGCTCGACACCCTCCGTGCCCGGGCGCGCCGCCAGCAGTTCCTCGACGCCATCAGTGCATTACAATGTCGCGACGCTCGCCACGCCGGTCACACCCGCGCCGCCTGCGGCGCTGACCCGGCCCAACCTCGTCGCCAAGGCGCCGGCCGCGACCAGCACCATCGGCAAGGGCGATCCCGGCCCGCAGATCAGCTATGCCGGGCTGATCGCTCCGAACGAGATGGCGCGCCAGCAGCGCTGCCTGGCGGAGGCGGTCTATTTCGAGGCGCGCTCGGAATCGAATGAGGGCCGCGCCGCGGTGGCGCAGGTCGTGCTCAACCGGGTCAAGAGCGGGCTTTATCCCGACAATGTCTGCGGCGTGGTCTACCAGAACGCCAGCCGCTATCTCGCCTGCCAGTTCACCTTCGCCTGCGAAGGCAAATCGCTGCGCATCACCGAGCCCGCGCCCTGGCACGACGCCGTCCGCATCGCCCGCGAGGTCTATGAAGGCACGACCTATCTGCCAGATGTCGGCGGCTCCACGCATTATCACGCCAACTATGTGCGGCCGTACTGGGCGAAGAAGCTGAAGAAGATGGACACGATCGGCCAGCACGTTTTTTACCAGCTGCGGCCTGGGCAGACTTGAGGGTTGCTCGTCCTGAATCGACCGAAGGGCTTCATTCTCGGGCTTGCCTCGCGACGATCCGGTTCGCCGCGAGCGCCTAATTGAAAAACTCCACTCATCGCAAGCTTTCCAGCGGGCTGAGACGGAGGGGACAAGCGCGGGGAACCCCTCTCCTGTAAGGAGAGGGGCAGGGGTGAGGTGTAGGCCCCTGGACGCGATAGCCGAGACCCGCCCGCTGCATTGCCGAGCCCAGCTGGTCGAACGGCCGACACCTCACCCTGCCCTCTCCTTACAGGAGAGGGTTCCCCGCGCCCTTGATCCGGCGTTTCGCGTCACCTTGCTCGCGAGAGAAGAGCCGCTCATCGGCCAAGCCCGACCATGACGCACTTCCGCTCACAGATCGGCGCGATCCGAGAGCCCGCGCTATCCACAAGCAAGCCCGCAATCCCTCGCATTCGAGCGATCCGCTTCACGCCATTTCAACACCCATGAACGCGGCCGGCCTGCCCGACTTGGTTAATTTTACCTTGTTTTAGCGTTTACCTTGCGTTCATCACGCTCAGCAGGCTTTCTGATCCCACAAGCGGCACGGTGATGCCGCAGGGCTGGTGGGTTCGGACAGATGCGTCAGGCTTTCGTTACTTCGGCATTCAGCGCGGTTCTGCTGCTCGGCGCGCAAGTATTTGGCGCGCAAGCCGCCCAAGCGGGCGATTGCGCCGGCCACTCCTGCCGCCCGGCGCCCTCCTGCCGCGGCTCGGCCTGCTACAACCTCGTGCAGACGCCGCCGGTCTACGACACGGTGAGCGAGAGCTATCTCATCCGCCCGGAGCAGACGCAGTCGCACGTCATCCCGGCGCAGTATGACTACGTCACCGAGACGGTGATGATCGAACCGCCCCGCCAGATCCCGCATCATCGCCCGGCACAGTATTCGAGCGTCTCCGAGAAGGTGATGATCTCGCCCGCCAGCAGGCGCTGGGAAGTGACCCGCGACGCCTATGGCAACACCACGGGCTGCTGGGTCGAGGTTCCCGCGCAGTACGGCTACCAGCAGCGCACCGTCGAGGTCGCGCCTGCCACCGTCGATTACGAGACCATCCCCGCCGTCTACACCCAGCGCCAGCGCAAGGTGATGGTGCGGCCGACGCAGGTCGTCCATGAGACGCGGCCCGCGCAATACGAGACCCGGCAGCGCAGCGTCCTCGTGAGCCCCGGCTCACAGCGCTGGGAGCGCGCCGGCTACTGAGTTTTTTAGGTTCTAGGTAGACTTCTTCATCACGGAAAAGACCACTTCAAAGCCCCGGCCCAGGCCGGGGTCTTTTTTTGTGCGGTGATGCCTGGGCGGGGCATTGCGCTGCTGCGTGGTGATCTGCTGGAGCTGGAGCAAGGCGATTGATGCTCGGAACCGCGCCGTCATCCCGGCCGTAGCGAAGCGGAGCGCCGGGATCCATCATAGGGCGCCGTCGATGCCCTATGATGGATCCCTGCGCGGCTTCGCCGCTTGTCCAGGATGACGCGGTGGTTCCGAGCCAAGGCAGCTTCCCTGAACGCAAAAAAGGCGCCGCGGTTGCAGCGCCTTCCGGTTAGCTTCAGTGGCCTGGGTTTCGGGTGCTTCGGCTCAGATCAAAGAGTGAGAGCCGGAAGACGGCGCCCTCTCAGCCCAGCCCGCCATTGAGCAGGGCCAGCACGCCGACGCCGACCACGAAGGCCAGCATGCGCGCGGGCATGGCGATCAGGCTTCCCGGCGAGCTCTTGGTCGCCAGGCCGACGCCGAGTTCGACGACACCTAGGCCCAGCAGCACCAAGACGAAAGGCGGGAGAGCCGAGGACGCCCCGACCCAGCCCGCCTTGGCAGCGAATGCGACGATGGCGCCGAGCGCCGCGCCGAGAGCTATGAAAACGAACTCGACCCGCGTGAAGCGCATCGTGCCCGGTCAGCGCCGACGGAAGTTCTGATTGCGCGGCGGAGCGCCCGGACCGGGGCCGGCCGTCTTCTGGCGGAAGTTGATGCGGCCGCGATCAAGATCGTAAGGCGACATCTCGACCACGACGCGGTCGCCCGCGATGGTGCGGATGCGGTTCTTCTTCATCTTGCCGGCCGCATAAGCCAGGATCACGTGTTCGTTGTCGAGCTTCACCCGATAATTGCCGTCGGGCAGCACTTCGACCACCGTTCCGTCGAATTCGAGCAGTTCTTCTTTAGCCATACTGTCGTCCTTCGTGTGCCCGTAGGCGCGGGGGTCATGGGCGGCCCGTCAGGCCGCCCCACCCTGCTCTGGCGTCGCTGCGTCAGTTCGCGCGCCGCCGGGCGCCGTTGGTGCGTCGTTGATCTGTTCTTTGCTGCAAGAACGCGACGCCGCCAAGCCCTTCCTTGGCGGAACCACCGTCTTTTCGCTGCGCAGGCTGTTCGCTGCGCTGCTGCGGCCGGTCGTTGCGCGGTGCATCGGTGCGAGCTGCATCGCTGCGCGGCTCCTGACGCTGACCCGCATGGGCAGGCTTGGCAGCATGGGCAGAGTTGCCCGCATGGGAAGGCTTGGCGCCCTGGCGCTGGCCCGAGGGCCGGCCATGGTCGCGTCCGCCGCCGCCATTCTGTCCGCTGCGTCCACCGCGACCCTGGTTCTGGGCCGGCTTCTTCGGCGTACGGCCGTCCCAATAGGGAACCTCGCCGATCGGGGTGATGGCGACGCGGGTCAGCTTTTCGATCGCGGCAAGATCGCCGCGCTCTTCGGGCGTGCAGAACGCGATCGCGACGCCGGACGCGCCGGCGCGCGCGGTGCGGCCGATGCGGTGGACATAGGTCTCGGCCACGTTCGGCAGGTCGAAATTCACGACATGGCTGATGCCGTCGACGTCGATGCCGCGCGCGGCGATGTCGGTCGCGACTAGGATGCGCAATTCACCGTCACGGAAAGAGCCGAGAGCCCGCTCGCGCTGGCCCTGGCTCTTGTTGCCGTGGATCGCGGCCGACTTGATGCCGGCGACCTCGAGCTGGCGGACGACCTTGTCGGCGCCGTGCTTGGTGCGGGTGAAGACGATGGCGCGCTCCATTTCGGGAACGCTGAGCGTCTTCGCCAGCAGCGTCGGCTTGTGGCCAGCATCGGTGAAGATGACGCGCTGGTCGATCTTCTCGGCCGTGGTCGCGACGGGCGCGACCGAAACCTCGACCGGATCGGTGAGGTAGGCGCCCGCGATGTCGCGGATCGGCTTGGGCATGGTCGCCGAGAACAGCAGCGTCTGGCGCTTGGCCGGGATCAGGGTGGCGATCCGGCGCAGCGCGTGGATGAAGCCCAGATCAAGCATCTGGTCGGCCTCGTCGAGGACGAGATATTCGATTTCACGCAGCGAGACGGCGCGCTGATCGACGAGGTCGAGCAGGCGGCCGGGCGTCGCGACGAGGATGTCGACATGTTGGCCGAGCGCGCGGATCTGCTTGCCGACGGGCACGCCGCCGAAGACGACGGTCGACTTCACCGTGGTGAAGTTGGCGTAGGCGCGGATCGAGGTCTCGATCTGCGCCGCGAGTTCGCGGGTCGGCGAGAGAATCAGCGCGCGCACCGAGCGCGGCTGCATCCGGCGCGGCTGGTTGAGCAGACGGTGCAGCAGCGGCAGCGCGAAGGCCGCCGTCTTGCCGGTTCCGGTCTGCGCGGCGCCGAGGAGGTCGCGACCCTGGAGAATCGGGGGGATAGCCTGCGCCTGAATCGGCGTGGGCGTGGTGTAACCTTCGGCCGCGAGCGCCTTGAGCAGCTGCTCGGCGAGGCCGAGGTCGGTAAATTGTGTCAAAACAAGTCTTTCTGGACGCCGCGGCGCAAGGGGCACATGTGGGTATCGGCTGTGCCGCCGGATTGCGCCCGGCCATGAGTATTGGCTCTTTCCTGCCGGCGAACCGCTAAGCCACAGCGCCGGAAGGTGTCGTTTGCGAACCGGGCGGGCGCAAGCGCCCACCCGGCCGTCATAGTCTGGTATCAGCCGACGGAGAGGTTGCCGGCCGAGGACTTGCCGGTCTTGCGATCGGCGATCAGCTCGTAGGAGACGACCTGACCTTCCTGGAGCTCGCGCAGGCCAGCGCGCTCGACGGCGCTGATGTGGACGAAGATGTCCTGTCCGCCGTTCTCAGGGGTGATGAAGCCATAGCCCTTGGTGGTGTTGAACCACTTGACGGTGCCCTTGTTCATAGACGGTAGTCCTTACGTTTCAGATCCGCGTATTCGATGAGACCCAGGGCTCGACGCGCGGACGCCTCGCCATGGCCTTGTAGCGATGAGTGGTGGATCTGAATCGTGCCCGCCGACCGGGGGAAGCCCGCGCGGAGGATTGGCCAGAACCCGGCCGCATCTCGTCTTACGTGGGTTGGGCTAGCATAATTTGCAAGCCGGGTCCAGCGCTCAACTCTGAGTGGAGGACGGAAGCACGGAGCGACCACCGGCCCTCCCCGATCTGGCGAGCATCGCCGCCAACACTGCCACAGCCGGATCAGCCAGGCGCGAGCTGAGCCTCTGCAAGGCCGAGAGCTGCCGCTTCAGCAGCCTGAGCAAGGCGGATGCAGCCCCACCGCCGAGCACCGACAGCGAAAACTAAGGCGTCAGCGCAGGTCAGCTTCCGCGAGTTCTGCAATGAGGGCGGCCAGACCGCCGAGATCGGCGAGTGTGCCGTAGCGGGCCTGCCCTTGCGGCTCCTGCGCGTGCTCCAGCGCCCAGGTCAGTTCATGGGGAACATGTACAGCCCAGGCTCCGGCCTCAAGCGCCGGCCAGATGTCCGACTTCAGGGAATTGCCGACCATCATCGCCCGCTCGGCGCCGTCGCCATGGCGCGCAAAAATCCGCTGATAGGTCGCGACCGTCTTGTCGCTGACGATCTCGATTGCGTCAAAGAAGTCGCCGAGGCCCGATTGCGCGAGCTTGCGCTCCTGGTCGAAGAGATCGCCCTTGGTGATCAGGACGAGCTTGTACTCGTCGGAGAGCACCTCGAGCGTCTCGCGCGCATGTGGCAGCGTCTCGACGGGATGGGCCGCCATCTCGCGGCCGGCGGCGAGGATCTCGCCGATGACCGCAGCCGGCACCTGGCCTTTCGTGACCTCGATCGCGGTCTCGATCATCGAGAGCACGAAGCCCTTGATGCCGAAACCGTAGAAGGCGAGGTTGCGGCGCTCCGCCTCCAGCAGCCGGCCGGAAATCTCGGCCGCCTCGCCATGCTCGCCGAGCAGCGCGACGAAGCGCGCCTCGGTCAGCTTGAAGAACTGCTCATTCTGCCAGAGCGTGTCGTCGGCATCGAAGCCGATGGTGGTGAGACTGCGTTGCATGGTCTCACGATACCGGCTCGGCTTCGACGAGCCCAGACGCCGCGGCGGCTTCCGCCATCAAAAGATCGACCAGTCCGGGAAAGCGCCGCTGCAATTCGGCAAGGCGCAGCGCGTTCGTGCGGCTGTTGCCGAGATCGACCTGGCGGATCAGGCCCGATTCCCTGAGCACGCGGAAATGATGCGTGCGCGTCGCCTTCGTCACCGGCAGGTCGAAGGAGCTGCAATGGCGGATCGTATCCGGCCGGGCCGCGAGCGCGAGCACGACCTTGCGGCGGATCGGGTCGGCGAGCGCGGCGAAGATCGCCCCGATCTCCATTTCCTCCGGCGCGGGATGGCCGCTGTCGTCAGGCATCAATTCGCTCCAGGCATGTCTTGCTCAAGGCGCACTTCGCCATAGGTACGTCTTGCATCATACCTTAATCCATGCGTCATTGCGCTCATATCATTGGAGCCAACGCCGCATGACCACAAGACGCGCCGCCATCATCAGCGAATTCGGACCGCCGGACGTCTTGTCCGTCGAGGTGCAGACGCTGCCGCCACCAGTGCAAGGCGAGGTCCGCCTGCGCCAGACCGCGATCGGCTTCAACTTCATCGACATCTACCAGCGCAAGGGCATCTATCCGCTGCCGCTGCCGACGGGCCTCGGCTTCGAGGCGGCCGGCGTGGTCGAGGCGCTCGGCCCCGACGTCACCGGCATCAAGCCCGGCGACCGGGTCGCCTATATCAATGCCGGCGTCGGCGCCTACGCCGACCGGCGCAACGTGCCGGCCGACAAGCTGGTCGCGCTGCCCGACGCGGTCAGCGACGAGGCGGCAGCGACCCTGCTGTTCAAGGGGCTGACCGCCCAGTACCTGCTGCGCAAGACCCATGCGGTCCAGCCCGGCGATCTGCTGCTGGTCCATTCCGCCGCCGGCGGCGTCGGCCAGATCCTGTCGCGCTGGGCGAGCGCGCTCGGCGCGACCGTGATCGGCACGACCGGCTCGCCGGAGAAGCGCGAGGCGGCACTGGCCGCCGGATGCAAGGCGGTGATCGACCTCAACGATCCTGCCTGGCCCGCCGCCTTCCTGGAGGCGACAGGCGGGCGCAAGGCGCGCGTGGTCTACGACGCCGTCGGCAAGGACACTTTGCTGCAGTCGCTCGACTGCGCCGCGCCCTTCGGCCTCGTCGTCAGCTATGGCGCGGCCTCGGGCGCGGCGCCCGCGATCGACCCGGATCTGCTCAACAAGAAGGGCTGCCTGTTCCTGACCCGGCCCTCGATCTTTCCGCATAATGCCGATGCCGCGAGCTTCCGCGCCAATGCCGCCGACCTGTTCGACGCCATCGCCAAGGGCCATGTGACGGTCGATATCGGCGCGCGCTTCACCCTGGACGAGATCGTCGCGGTGCATGAAGCAGCGGAGGCGCGCAGCGTGAAGGGCGCGATCCTGATCACGCCCTGAGCGGAGTGCCGCCGGGAATCTCGGTCGTTTCGCCTGCTCGCTGCGGCTTCTTGCTTCGAACAAAAGACGCCGTCATCCCGGGCGGAGCGAAGCGGAGACCCGGAATCCATCGTAAGGTACAGAGTTCTACGATGGATTCCGGATCGGCGCCGCTAACGCGGCTTGTCCGGAATGACGCAGCGCTTAGGTCCGAATGTGAAGTTATCGGAACGCTAGATCGTTGTTTGAACGCGTTTTCTTCACGCGAACCGGTCCCCACTTCGCTCGAAAACGCTCCGCCTCAGCCTTCCTTGGCCCGGACCGCGCCGAGCGCCGCCTGCGCGGCGGCAAGCCGCGCGATCGGCACGCGGAAGGGCGAGCAGGAGACATAGTCGAGACCGACGCTCTCGCAGAAGCCGATCGAGGCGGGATCGCCGCCATGCTCGCCGCAGATGCCGAGCTTGATGTCGGGGCGCGCCTTGCGGCCGCGCTCGGTCGCAAGCTTCACCAATTCGCCGACGCCCTCCTGGTCGATGGTGACGAAGGGGTCGTTGGCGAGGATGCCCTTGGCCGTATAGGAGCCAAGGAAGGAGCCGGCATCGTCGCGGCTGATGCCGAGCGTGGTCTGGGTCAGGTCGTTGGTGCCGAAGGAGAAGAACTCGGCGCTTTTGGCGATCTCCTCGGCGCGCAGCGCGGCGCGCGGCAATTCGATCATGGTGCCGACCTGATAGGTCAGAGCGACGCCGCTCTCGGTGATCACCGCCTTCGCCATGGCGTCGATACGCGCCTTGACGAGGTCGAACTCGGCCACGCCCATGACGAGCGGCACCATCACCTCCGGGATCACCGGCTTGCCTGTCTCCTTGGCGGCGATCACCGCCGCCTCGAAGATGGCGCGGGCCTGCATCTCGGCGATCTCGGGATAGGCGATGGCCAGACGCACGCCACGGAAGCCGAGCATCGGGTTGAATTCATGCAGCTCGGCGGCGCGGTGCTTCAGCGCCTCGGGCGTGACGCCGAGCGCCTTGGCGACGGCGGCGATCTCGGCCTCGCCATGCGGCAGGAATTCGTGCAGCGGCGGATCGAGCAGGCGGATCGTCACCGGCAGGCCGTGCATGATCGTGAACAGCGAGACGAAATCCTGCCGCTGCATCGGCAGGAGCTTTGCCAAAGCGGTGCGCCGCCCGGCATCGTCATGGGCCAGGATCATCTCGCGCATCGGCTGGATGCGGTCCTCGTCGAAGAACATGTGCTCGGTGCGGCAGAGCCCGATGCCCTCGGCGCCGAAATCGCGCGCGGTGCGGGCATCGTCGGGCGTCTCGGCATTGGCGCGAACCTTGAGGCGGCGGACCTTGTCGGCCCAGCCCATTAGCGTGCCGAACTCGCCGGAGAGCTCGGGCTTCTGCATCTTGATCTCGCCGAGCATGACCTGGCCGGCCGCACCGTCGATGGTGATGAAATCACCGGCCTTCAGTGTTGTTGCACCGACCGTCAGCGTGCCCTTGGCGTAGTCGACGCGGATCTGGCCGGCGCCGGAGACGCAGGGCTTGCCCATGCCGCGCGCCACGACCGCCGCATGCGAGGTCATGCCGCCGCGCGTTGTCAGGATGCCCTCGGCCGCGTGCATGCCGTGAATATCCTCAGGGCTCGTCTCGACGCGCACGAGGATGACCTTGCGGCCGGCCTTCTTCGCCGCTTCGGCATCGTCGGAGTTGAAGACGATCTCGCCGGCGGCCGCGCCCGGCGAAGCCGGCAGGCCGGTCGTCAGGATGCGGCGCTCGGCCTTGGGATCGATCATCGGGTGCAGCAGCTGGTCGAGCGCGCCGGGCTCGATGCGGCCGACCGCCTCCTCTTCCGTGATCAGCCCTTCCTTGGCGAGTTCGACCGCGATCCGCAGCGCTGCCTTGGCCGTGCGCTTGCCGGAACGGGTCTGCAGCATCCAGAGCTTGCCCTCCTGGATGGTGAACTCCATGTCCTGCATGTCGCGGTAGTGCCGCTCCAGGATGCCGTAGATGCGCACGAGCTCGGCATAGGCCTCGGGCATCGCCTTCTCCATCGAAGGCTTGTCGGAGCCGGCCTCCTTGCGGGCGACCTCCGTGATGTCCTGCGGCGTGCGGATGCCGGCGACGACATCCTCGCCCTGGGCGTTGATCAGGAACTCGCCATAGAGCGCGTTCTCGCCGGTCGAGGGGTTGCGGGTGAAGGCGACGCCGGTCGCCGAGGTGTCGCCCATATTGCCGAAGACCATCGACTGGACGTTGACCGCGGTGCCCCAGGCGGCCGGGATGTTGTTGAGCTCGCGATATTTGATCGCACGCGCATTCATCCAGGAGGAGAAGACCGCGCCGACCGCGCCCCAGAGCTGGGCCACCGGATCCTGCGGGAACTCCGAGCCCAGCGCCTTCTTGACGATGTCCTTGTACTTGCCGACCAGCACCTTCCAATCCTCGGCGCTCAGATCGGTGTCGAGATGCAGGCCCTTGCGCTCCTTATAGTCCTCGAGCGCCTCCTCGAAATGGCCGTGATCCACGTCGAGCACGACGTTGGAATACATGGTGACGAAGCGGCGATAGCTGTCCCAGGCGAAGCGGGCATCGCCCGAGGCCTTGGCGACGGCCTCGACGGTGACGTCGTTCAGGCCGAGATTCAGCACCGTATCCATCATGCCCGGCATCGAGGCGCGCGCGCCCGAACGCACCGAGACCAGCAGCGGGTTGGCGGGGTCGCCGAAGACCTTGCCGGTCAACCGCGCCATCTCGGCCAGCGCCGCCTTGGCCTGCCCGTCGAGTTCGGAGGGGAACTGCTTGCCGTTATCGTAATACCAGGTGCAGACCTCGGTGGTGATGGTGAAGCCCGGAGGCACCGGCAGGCCCAGATTGCTCATCTCGGCGAGATTGGCGCCCTTGCCGCCGAGCAGGTTCTTCATACCCGCCTCGCCTTCGGCCTTGCCGTCGCCGAAGGTGTAGACCCATTTACCGCCTGCCATCACCAATGCCTCTTCATCCAGCCACCGCGGCAACGCGACGGCGATCCAAAAGTTTCCAGCGAAGCGCCGCGGGCGCCAGCAAGCGACCGTTCGGCGGGGACGGCGTGGTCATGCCGAAAAGCAGCTGAACAATCAATGAGCGGACTGTCGCGGCAAGGCCAAAGCGGGCCGTTATGACATCGATGCGTCCGGTGTCACGAGCGGCACGGTCGGGAAATAGGAGCGATAGCGCGCCGGATCGCGTGTCAGGACCATGATGGCTGCTGTGCTCATCGCGACATCGCCCCGGCCACGCATATGCGCGATCAGCTTGTCGCCGCGACCTGCCTTGCTGCGAGACGTGCCGCGAGACTTCGCGCGCATAATCCGCTCGACCTTGCCGTCGGACTCGAAGTCGACCTCGGTATCCGGCAGGAGCCCGGCCTTCTCGCGGATATCGACCGGGATCGTCACCTGGCCTTTGGAGGTGATGCGCATCGGCGAATTCCTTACTCTTGCAAGTAAGAATTAGAACTTCACGCAAAATGGCAAGCCTCGGCCGGGCCTGAGAGGTCGATAATGTGAGCAAGGATTTCAGTCGGTCGGAATTTCGGGAAACGCGCCGTCATCCCGGGCGACTGCAAGGAGACCCGGGATCCATTCCGGAACCTCACCTGCAAGCGCTCCGGCATGGATCCCGGATCGGCGCGGCTTCGCCGCTTGTCCGGGATGACGGCGCGTTTTTCCCCAATGTTCAAGCTTTTGAAAACAGCGGCATCGTTATCGGCCAGGCTCTCAGGAAAAATCACACTCAGGCCGCGACCATATCTGAAGCAATCGCTCTCCAAGTGCATTCTTCAGAATGCACCGCCCCTCATTCGGACGCGTTGCGCTTCTTCGCCGCGCGCGGCCAGCGCAGCGGCCAGGCGACGATCCGCTCCGGCATGTCGTCCTCGGAGACCTCGTCCTCGCTGCCGGAGACGCGCCCCTTCACCGACACGCCCGCCTCGACCACGGTGCGCGGATCGCCCGAGACCAGCGGATGCCACCAGGGCAGATCGCGCCCCGTCGCGACCAGCCGATAGGCGCAGGTCGGCGGCAGCCAGCGCAGCGTGCGCACCGCTTCCGGCGTCAGCGTGATGCAATCGGGTACGATGCTGGAGCGGTTGGGGTAGTCCTTGCAGCGGCAGGAGCCGGCATCGAACAGGCGGCAGCCGACATTGGTCGCGAGGATCTCGCCGCTATCCTCATCCTCAAGCTTGATCAGGCAGCACCGACCGCAACCGTCGCAGAGCGATTCCCATTGCTCCTTGCTCATCTCCTCGAGCGAGGTCGTGCGCCAGAAGGGCTCGGTCGGGGACGGCTTTTCGGTCATGCCTGTGCTTATGCGCCGCCCCGCCGCGCGAGGGAAGCCGACGCAAGCGCGCATCCAAACGAGGCTCCCACCGATAATCCTTGCGGAGTTGTCCGAAAAAGCATGGAACCCGGCAGGCCCGAAATCTGCGGACAACGATCGCGGCTGCGCTTTCCTCCCTTACCTGGAGACAAAGCGGCGCATATGTGTTTGCTGTCGCAGATTGCGTTGCCAAGGCGATTGCGTCGCGGCAGGACGGTGACGCAATCTTTCGGACGGCAGCTCTCTCGTGGAGTTCCAGAACGGCGATGGAGTTCAGGAAGGCAGGCTGGGGGACACGTCTGAAGCGCTTCGCGCTTGGCGTCGATTCATGGGTCGATGCCGGCCTCTGGGGCTCAGGCCGCCGCGCCGGCGAGATCTATGAGCGCATCCGCAGCTTCGCCGACCGCTTCACAGCCACCGGCGGCAAGCGCATCGCCGCCGAATTCGCCAGCGAAGGCCTGAACATCGGCATCGTCGGCAGCCTGCTGATGCTGTCCCTGGCGATCCCCTCCTTCCGGGAAGGGCGCGAGGAGGCGCTGAAGAACCAGGTCTTCGCCGTGACCTTCCTCGACCGCTACGGCTCGGAGCTCGGCCATCGCGGCGCGCGCCATGACGACTCGCTGAAGCTCGAGGAGATGCCCGACCATCTGGTCAAGGCGCTTCTGGCAACCGAGGACCGGCGCTTCTACGACCATTTCGGCATCGACATTTTCGGCACGCTGCGGGCCATGACGGTCAATGCGCGCGCCTCCGGCGTCGTCCAGGGCGGCTCCTCGCTGACGCAGCAGCTCGCCAAGAACCTCTTCCTCAGCAATGAGCGCTCGCTCGACCGCAAGATCAAGGAAGCCTTCCTGGCGCTCTGGCTGGAAGCCCGGTTGAGCAAGAACGAGATCCTGAAGCTCTATCTCGACCGCGCCTATATGGGCGGCGGCACCTTCGGCGTGGCGGCGGCGGCGGAGTATTACTTCGGCAAATCAGTCAAGGACGTGTCGCTGGCGGAAGCCGCGATGCTGGCCGGGCTATTCAAGGCGCCGACGAAATACGCCCCCCATGTCAACCTGCCCGCCGCCCGCGCACGCGCCGGCGACGTGTTGAACGCAATGGTCGATGCCGGCTTCCTGACGGCGGGCCAGATCGACAGCGCCAAACGCAACCCGGCGACGCCGGTCGACCGCAAGCGCGATTCCAACCCGGATTACTATCTCGACTGGGCCTTCGACGAGATCAAGCACCTGGCCGACGAGGGCAAGATCGGCTCGGACCGGGTGCTGACCGTAAAGACGCCGCATGATCCCGCGATCCAGGGACAGGCGGAGAAGGCGATCGAGCAGGTCCTGCGCCAGAACGGCCCCGCCTATCGGGTCAAGCAGGCAGCGACCACCGTTATGGACCCGGACGGGGCGGTGCGGGCCATGGTCGGCGGGCGCGACTACGGCATCAGCCAGTTCAACCGCGCGACGTCGAGCCTGCGGCAGCCGGGATCGTCCTTCAAGCCCTTCGTCTATGCGGCGGCGCTGTCGTCGGGTCTTTACCGGCCCAACACCATCGTCACCGACCGCCCGATCTGCATCGGCAACTGGTGCCCGAACAATTACGGGCGCTCCTATGCCGGCTCGATACCGCTGACCGTAGCGCTGGCGAAATCGATCAATACGATCCCGGTGCAGATGTCGATTGCGATCGGCAAGGCGACTGGCGAGACGCATGAGGCCCGAGCCGCCCGCATCGGCCGGATGAAGATCATCGCGACCGGCCGGGCCATGGGCCTGACCACGCCGCTGACCGACACGGTGTCCCTGCCGATCGGCGCGGCCGAGGTCACGGTGATCGACATGGCGGCCGGTTATTCGGTCTTCGCCAATGGTGGCAAGCGCGCAAAACCCTATGTCGCGATCGAGATCCGCAACTCGCAAGGCGAAGAGATCTACCGGCACGACCGCGATGAGCCGGCCCCCGAGCAGGTCCTGAGCACGCAGGTGGCGCAGGACATGAACTTCATGCTCTCCAAGGTGCCGACCGAAGGCACCGGCCGGCGCGCCGCGCTGGACGGCGTCGTGACCGCTGGCAAGACCGGCACCACGAACGGCTACAAGGACGCCTGGTATGTCGGCTTCTCCGGCAATCTCGTCGGCGCGGTCTGGTTCGGCAATGACGACAGCTCCGAGACCGCGAACATGACCGGCGGCTCCCTGCCGGCGATGGCCTGGAAGGAGATCATGCAGTTCGCCCATCAGGGGCTCGAGCTGAAGCCGATCCCGGGCGTCACACCCGCGACAGACCCCAAAGCCATGACGATCGCTAGGGCGGGCAGCCCGGAGACGTCGCGCGTTGCACAGGTTTCGGGCCCCGGCGCTGGCCATATGCCACGGCAATCCTTCGAGGTGCTCTCGGCGGTCGGCTCCATGTTCAAGACGATAGAGGCCTCCCGCACGCGCGGCACATCCATTCAGGTCGGCATCCGCGAGGTCTCTTCGCCCGGGCGCGAGACGCGCCTACGCTGACATAGGTTGCCGGTCGCTGGGCCCAGGTTGACGCGGCGGGCCGGGCTGGTTCAACTCCGACCACCGGCCTGTCGTCAGCCGGTTCGGAAAGCAAGGCCGTGCGCGCGCTGGATCTCGCTTACGTCATCGCACTCGGTGCCGGGCTCGGGCTCGGCACGGCCCATTTCGCCGTTGCCGGCAGGCCGCTCATCGGCATGGTCAGGATCGGCCCGTGGGACGCCTGGCCGCGCGGCGGCGGGCGCGATGTCGACCCCTATATGCGCGCCTATCTGGCGCGCGGCGTCCATGTGCCGCTAGGCGCGGGCGAAGGCCTCGAACTGATCGCGAGCCGCGACGATGGCGGCCAGGCGCTCGACGGGCGTTGCCGCTATCTGGTCTCGGGAGTGACGCCGACGACGCGCGGCTGGTCATTGAGTGTCAGCGACATGGATGGGCGGCCGTTCCGCCTGCCGCTCGACCGCAACGGCTTCACCGATGCGGAAGTCGTCCGCGAGGAGAGCGGCATCCTGCACATCACGGCGGCGGCCGAGCCGCAGACCGGAAACTGGCTGCCGCTGCCGGGTAGCGGGCGTTTCCAACTCCGGCTGCGGCTCTACGACACGCCGATTTCGAGCCAGGCCAGCGAATTGCGGCCCGATGTCCTGCCCGGCATCGCCCGGCTCGGCTGCTGATGACGACGCTCGATCAGGCTACGGAACGCGAGACGGCTCCGGTTCTCCCGAGCCAGGCCGGCACAACACCGCGGCGACGTTGGCCGATGCGGATCATCGGCGCCGCGCGGCGCCTCGCCTACGGAACCATCGCGGGGCTGGTGCTCGCCGGCATCGTCCACATCGTCACGGTGCTCCTGATCCCGCTCCTCTCCAACAGCGACGCCACCAGCGCCTATCTCTCGCTGGGCACGAGCGGCCATGCCGAACTGGTCTCGCCGCGCAGCACTGAGAGCGGATTGCCGGTGCCGCGCGAGGCCGATCCTGCGGCTGTGACCGCGATCTGCAGCTACGATCTCTCCGCCGGCCCGATGCGCGTCGTCGCGCGCATCGGCACATTGCCGCTCGGACTGACGCTGCACCGGCGCGGCGGCGGCGTGCTCTACGCCATCACCGACCGCGCCGCGATCCGCGGCGTGGTCGAGTTCCTGGTGATGACGGAGGAACAGCGCGACGAGCGGGCCGCGCGCGACGAAGAGGGCGAGGCCGTGCGTGAATTGCGCATCGTCTCCGACACGATGCAGGGCCTGATCGTCGCCCGCGTGCTGGCGAAACAACCGTCCGATCGCGAAGACGCCGAGGCGCTGGCGACAGGTGTCGCCTGCGGGCTCGCCGAATGATCAGCCCTTGTAGACGACCGGCGGCCTTGGCGCCCTCTCGGCAGGCTCCTGCGCGCCCCCGCCTCCGCCGAAGGCGCCGATGAGCGGCAGCTTGCACGCCGGCCCGGCTTCCGCCTCCAGCGCCATGATGCTGCGCTCGGCCTTGATCGCCTCGCGCGACGGCATCTCGACCACGAGGTTCGCCAGCGCGTAGCGGTAGCTTTCGATCCGGAAGGATACGCGTTCGCAGACCCAGAGGATCAGCCCCTCATTCTCGACGACGCGGGCCATGGCGGGGTCGGCCTTCTCGGGCGGCACCAGGGGCGAACCTTCGACGGCGCGCATGCGCACGCGATCAGCCGCCACGACGCGCGCCGCATTGCCGCGAAACGGCGTGACCAGCAGGCGGTCGGCATTCGCATCCTCGGCGAGCCTGTTATAGCGCGAGGCCTGAGAGGCATAGGAGCCGCCGGTCAGGCCGCGAAAATAGTCGGACGTCGCGTTCGACTGCGCCGTGACCGGCAGGATGCGCGCGTGAGCGAGATCGGAGACCTGGCGCTCGAAAAAATTGCGCTCATGCGCCGGCATGACCAGCCGCCAGGCCCTGTCGCGCAATTGCTCCTCGTCATCGGTCATCCTGAAATAGGAGGCCGCCTCGCCACGAAAGGTCGCCGACCAGAAACCGGCTTGCGGCGCAATCGTATCGCTCCAGAGATTCGGGCGCGGACGTCCCAGATCGCCCGTGCAGGCGCCTCCCGCCAGGGCGAACAGCAAGGCCAGGCTTCGGCAAGCGGTCCTCACACCGGCTGCCCGGCGCTTTTCGCACGGCCTTCCCGCGGCGCGGCGCGGCGCTTGCGGGTTACGCGCCCGTCGATCGCGGCAGCCTCGGCCTGGCGCTCGTAGCGCACGCCGGTGAAGAACAGAATCATCGCCGTCCCGCGAGCCGGAGAGCTCTCCTGCGAGATCGGCACCGCCTTGACAGGAGACGCAGATTTGGAACGAGACGCAAACGGAATGACATCGGCCATTGTGACGCGCCTCCTTGTCTGGCGCCTTGAGCTTTTGGAAACGGAAGCGGGCTCTCTTGCGGAAATCCGATTCCCCGCCTTAGCACCCGCTCCGGACCGCGGTTGTCAGCAGGGCTTCGAGCCATACGGGGCAGAACCCGCATCGACGCTTAGGCCCTCCTGTCCGCATCAGGCCTCGACATGGTTAACACCCTCTTAAAGCCTCGTGAGTTAGGGTGGCGAGACCATCGAAATTCCGCACAGAGTTCCCTTCATGCCCTCGCGTATCACCTCCGAACTTGCCCAGCTCGCCCGCCTTGCGCGCGATGGCGGGCTCGATCTCAGCCAGGTTTCGCTGCGGGTGAAGGCCGATCTGCTGATGTCCTTGCCCAAGCCGCCGCTGGAGGATCTCGACGCCTTCCGCGAGATGGGGGAGGCTTTGATTCCCGCCATCGACGACGCCACGGCCGTGATCCTGGCGCGCAAACTGGCCGGCTGGCGTTACGCACCAGCATCCGTGCTGCAGGCCCTGAAGTCGCGCGGCGGCGCGGTCGTCGTTGCGCTCCTGCGCCATGGCATGCCGCTCCCCGCCACGGAAATCGAGGCCCTGGCGGAACAGGGCGATGACGAGATCGCGCTCGCCATCGCGGAGCGCGCGGATCTGACCGCGACGGCGGCCCTGATCCTGGCTGCTCGCGACATGCGCCCGGTCGATCTGGCGCTGATCGCCAATGCGGCCTCACCCCTGCCCCGCATGGTGCTCGACCAGTTACTCGAGCGCTCGCGCACCGAACCCGCCTACGCCCAGCTCCTGCTGGCGCGGCCCGATATCGCCAGCGCGGATCTGGCGTCGCTTTATCTGCAGGCCGGCGCGCAACGGAAAACCGCGATCATCGAATCGCTGACGGCGCTGGATTCCTTCGCCCCGGCGGAGCGGCGGCCGCAACTCGCGCCAGAGCTCTTCGCGGGCTGGCTCGCCACAGCCAGCGACGACCCCGCCGGCGCATTCGGCGCGATCGCAAGCTATGTCGGCGGCGGGCAGGCCCTGGCGGAAGCGATGGAAGCCGACACATCGCGCGATCTCGCGGCGCTGGCGTTGACGGCGGCCGGGGCGAGCGTGGAAGACGCGACACGCTTCATGATCAGGCTCGGCGACGAAGCGGCCCATTCGGTCGACCGGATCTTCGCCCTCGTCGCTCTGATGCGCCTGGTGAGGCCGGCTGTGGCGCTCAGGATCATCATGCAGGTTGCCGGCGTGCGTGCGCCGGTCGTCAGCCGCAGGGGCCGGCATCAGCCGGCGATGGATCCGAGCAATTCGCCCAATCGCAGCGGCGCCGCCAAGCCGGAGAACCAGACGCTCATCTCCGATGTCATGCGCAAGCTCGGCCTGCGGCGCGAGAACGGCTGATCGGCCTGAGCATTGCGCGAAAAAGTGGGTACCGGTTTTTCGCAGGAGCAATGCTCAGAACTTTTGGAATCGATCAGGCTTCGACGAGATCGAGCCTTGGGTCGCCCTGCCGGTTCTCGATCTCGACCAGCCAGAGATCGGAATCGAAGCGCCGCTCGCGGGCGACGCGCTCCTCGATCGAGGCCGGATCCGAATCGAGGATGAGCTGGAAGCGCCGGTTGCCCTCGTCATCAGCCAATGATTGCGGCGCAGGGCCATAGAGCGCCGCCGTGCCGTCGAGGCGGTCGAGCTTGACGAAAATCGCGCCGGCCTCGCTCGCGCCGCGCCGGCGCAACACCGCGACCAGCCCGTCATGCGCCGCCTGGCGCAGATAGGCCGAGACCCAGAAATCGCTCGTGAGGCGCGCCATGTCCGAAATCCCCGAATGGATGTCGGTCCCGGCTAGAGCGCCTTCGCGGCCCTGTCCAGCCGCGGCTATTGCGAAGGCTCAGCGCTGTGAAGGTTTGGCGCCGCGAATATCGGCCGGAGGCCGCATATCCCCGCCATTGATCAGATCGGCGATCGGATCGCGCACGGAGGCACTGCGGGTCGCTGGCGCGGGCGCAGGGGCAGCCGTGGCCGAGGGCGTGCGCGGCACGTTGGTGACGGCGGCGGGCGGCCTCGGCTGCGTGGTCTCGCGGATGAGCTGCGTCAGATCGCTCGGACGGGCCGGCGGGACGAAGCCCTGCGTCGAGGCCTGAGCCGATGCGGGCTGGGCGGCGGGCGTCACGGCGGCGGCGGGCGTCTCCGTGCGGCGCTCAACCGAGCGCGCATAGGGTCCCTGCATCGGAGCCGACAGGATCGGAGCGGGGTGGCGCACCTTCTGCAACAGCATCGCATTGGCCAGGATCGCGGCCGCCACCGCGGTGAAGACCAGCAGCACGAAGGCGCGGCCCGGGCGGCGACCGACGGCCCGCCAGATCCGCGACAGCCAGGGCGCCTTGCGGCGCGGCGGCGCGGCGCGCTTGATCGGCGCGGTCAGAGTGGACCCGGAGCGGGCGCGGGCGGCTATCGTTGCGGACATGCTTGGCTCTTGATCAGGCGGTCAGACGGACGGGTTCTTTGGAGTCGAGGCCGCGGCGCGGGGCGCGAGCGAAGGTCGTGATCTTGACCGGCAGGGAGCTCGCGGCGACGCCGCCGACCGGCAACCTGACGGCGACGCGCGTGCCGACCCCCGGTGCGCTCTCGATCATCAGCTTACCACCGTGAAGGCCGACAAGGCCGCGCACGACGGAGAGGCCCAGGCCGGTACCTTCGTAATTGCGGTCATAACTGCCACCCGCCTGAAAAAAGGGGTCGCCCAGCTTCGGCAGGTCGGCAGCGGCGATACCGATCCCGGTATCGGCGACCGAAAGGTCGATCATATCGCCGTCGCGAACCACCGCGAGCACGACGCGGCCATTGACCGGCGTGAACTTCACCGCATTGGAGAGCAGGTTGATCATGACCTGCTTCAAGGCGCGGCGATCGCCCAGAACGGACGGCAAATCAGGCCCCAGCACCCGCTCCAGCGAGACCTGGCTCGTCTCGGCGCGCAACGCCATCAGCGCACAGCAATCCTGGGCCACGGCGGCGATATCGATCGGCTCCTGCTCGATCGTCATCGCGCCGCTCTCGATCTTGGAGATGTCGAGCAAGGTGTTGACGACATCGAGCAGGTGATGCCCCGAGCCATGGATGATCTTGGCGTATTCCTGGCGCTTCTCAGCGTCGAGCCACTCCTGCGCATCATTGCTCAGCATCTCGGAGAAACCGATGATGGCGTTCAGCGGCGTGCGCAGTTCATGGCTGACGGTCGCGAGGAACTGGCCCTTGACGTCGCTGGCCTTCAAGGCCTCGGCATGACCGCGGGCGCGCTCCTCTTCCAGCGCCTGGCGGGCCGTGATGTCGCGCATCACGCAGACCACCGCCACCCCGTCCCTGGCGCCTGCGTCCTCGATCCGGTGCGCGCGCATCTCCAGCCAGAGCGAGACCGGCGTCCTGCCGTCAGCGTCGCCGCCGCGCGGCACGAAGAGCGTCCGGAAGCAGGCGGTGGAGACACCGCCGCCATGGGCTGCGTCGCTCAGCGCCTTGAGGAAGAGCGGCCGGTCGGCGATATGCACCCGCTCGAACAGGCCGCGCCCGCGCAGATCCTGCGGATCGGCTCCGGCGAGCGCCTTGGCCGCGGCATTGGCGAACAGGACGGAGCCGCCGGCATCGTGCCAGGTGACGAGATCGCCGACATTGTCCAGCAGGAGCTGCGCGCGCGCATCGGAGGCGCGATGCTCGCGCAATTCGTCATCGCGCCGGTGCAGGAAGCCCACGGCGACCGCCATCGCGTACAGGATCGCGATCATGACGAAGCTTGGCATCATGCCCGAGGTCCAGGGCGCCGGCGCCGCGAAGGCGCCGAGCTGCTGCAAGATCACGACGCTGCCGAGCGCAATGGCAGCGATGGCGCTGGCGCGCGCCACATAGGGCCGCGAGCCGAAGAACATCGCCTCGGTCGGCACGGCCGCCAGCCAGAGCAGCAGGGGCGATCCCGCGCCGCCCGTCATCCCGGCAAGCGCGGCGATGAACAGCGCCAGCGCGCTCGCCGAGATGCAATGGGCGATGTCGAGCCGGCCGCTGCGCGAGAGCGTGACGACCGCAATCAGCGGCAGGGCGGCGGCGATCATGATGAGAGCTTCGAGCGTACCCAAGGTTCCGCGCCAGGCCAGATAGGCCGGCGCCAGGCCGAGCGCGACGGCGCCGACCATGAGGCGCGTCAGAATGAAGCGCTCATGCCGCATGCGCTCGAGCGAGTTCGGCAGCACCGATGCGTGCACCAACGCCGCCACCTGTGTCCTGATCGCAGACATCGTCATGAGAAACCGCAAACGCCTGACCTTCTGAGGGCTGGTTCACCCGTGTTGCAGTGATCCTCGCCATCGTCAGTTTAAGCGGGGCTTAAGGGCACGGCGCAGCAAGGCCGGCCCGGCACCTCAGATTGGCGAATAATATGATTAATTTCAGTGGCTTGTGGAAAATCGGAAAGCTGCACCGCGCGGTGACGATGTTGCTGGCAGGGTGAATGGAAACTGAAGATCGCATCACGCATTTGCTTCAAATGCGCGGCTTCGGGATGACGCGATCTTTCGGGTTCGCAGGCTATGATGCCAGCGGGTTCGGGAGAGATGCGGGAACGGGGACGCAGCATGGCCTATATTCTGCGCAGCCTGGCGGTGATCGGCGTGATTGCGCTGAACTCGCCGGTCCATGAGGGGAAGTCGATGGCGAGCAGCGCCGTCGATGCGGCGCGCGGCGTCGCGAAATCCGCGGCAGGGATCAACACCCACAGCGCTATGCAAAGCCTCACCGCCGCCCGCGAGGCCGCGCAGATCCTCGCCGGGCTCGATCCCGATACGCGCCAGCGCGTCTTGTCGCTCGCGCTGCCGGGAGCCACCGCCCGCCCTGGAGCCTCCGAGCAGGACAGCAAAGCCGGCTCGCGTTAGATCATGTCGCATTCGGACGGACCGTCCGAATGCGAAAAACATGATCGATTCCAAGAGTTGAGAGCATTGCGCGAAAAATCGGTGCCCGCTTTTTCGCGCAATGCTCTAGGATAGGCCGACACAGAGCGCCTGCGGCACGCCGACGCTTGACGACGCAGGGTGACGCGCCGAAGACGCTGTCTGCCATGTTCCCGGACGACATCTTGGACGACGGGAGCCGGCATCCTCATTGCGCAGCGTGGACATGAGCACCAACCTCGACGAGATCATCGCCAATTTCGAGCTGCTCGACGATTGGGACGACCGCTATCGCTATCTGATCGAACTCGGCAAAGGCCTGACGCCCTTGCCCGAGGCGGACCATAACGACGCCAACAAGGTCCGCGGCTGCGCCAGCCAGGTCTGGCTCGTGGCGCAGCGCGAGGGCCCGGCCGGCCCCGACAGCGTGCTGCATTTCAGCGGCGACAGCGACGCGCATATCGTGCGCGGGCTGGTGGCGCTGGCGCTCGCCATCCATTCCGGCCGGACCGCGAAGGAGATCCTCGCGACCGACGCTTTCGCCATCTACGAACGCCTGGGCCTTGCCGCCCATCTCACGCCGCAGCGCTCGAACGGCGTCCGTGCCATGATGGAGCGCATCAAGGCCGACGCGCGCGCCACCGCTCAGGGCTGAGCTGCAAGAGGCTGACCTTCAGAAGGCTAACCTGCAGCCTCACGGCAGAACGGGCCGGTCGATGATTTGCCGCAAGGCAAAGCTCGATTGAATTCGCGCAACATGCGGCAGTCGAGAAAGCTGGGATTTATGCACATTCTCGAAATCTTCGACATCGCTCGCAACGACTGTCAGCAGATAGTCGTCGGCACCGGACATTAGAAAACACCGGAGCACGGACGGGCAGCGTGCCACCGCCTTCTCGAAAGCGGCGAGCGCCTCTTCGCTTTGACTGTCCAAAGCGAGCCGAACGATGACCGTGACCCCGAGTCCGAGAGCCTTTTGACTGAGGCGGGCGTGATAGCCGACGATGACTCCCTCTTCTTCGAGCGTGCGCTGCCGGCGCGCAACGGCCGTCGCCGACAACCCGATTGTCTCAGCAAGTTTGACATGGCTCGTGCGACCATCTCGGACGAGCTCCTTCAGCAACGCGCGGGAGAGATGATCGAGGGGCATGAGATTCTGGACCTGAAGTGCAGCTCTGCGCAGGAAAGCAACAGCTTTCGCCCATGCTACGCCGTTATCACGCGCCGCCTACTGAAAAATCGACGCATAACGCAGGAAACGCCGTGACGAAGCGCGATATGCTGAACCCATAAACCAATGGGAGGGGTGCTATGCGTGTCGGCGTTCCGAAAGAAATCAAGGTTCACGAATACCGCGTCGGGCTGACGCCAGAAGCCGTGCGAGAATACAGATCCGCCGGCCACGCGGTGATCGTCGAGACGGGAGCGGGGGCCGGCATTTCGGCGTCAGACGCTGCCTACGAGGCCGCCGGCGCTCGCATCGTGGCGAGCGCGGCCGAGGTGTTTGCCGAGGCCGACATGATCGTGAAGGTCAAGGAGCCGCAACCGGGCGAATGGGCGCAGCTGCGAGAAGGCCAGATCCTGTTCACCTACCTGCATCTGGCTCCCGATCCAGCGCAGGCCGCCGGCCTGGTAGCATCCGGCGTTACAGCCATAGCCTATGAGACCGTCACGGACCGCTTCGGCGGCCTGCCTCTTCTTGCGCCGATGAGCGAAGTTGCCGGGCGGCTCGCGATCGAGGCTGCTGCGGTTTCTCTCAAGCGCCCTGCAGGAGGACGTGGCATGTTGATCGGCGGCGTGCCCGGAGTGCCCCCGGCGCGCATTGTCGTGATCGGAGGCGGCGTCGTGGGAACGCATGCTGCGCGTATGGCGGCAGGGCTGGGTGCGGATGTGGTGATCCTGGATCGGTCGCTTCCGCGCTTGCGGCAACTCGACGAATTGTTCGGCGGTCGGGTGCGCACGCGCTTCTCGACGCTCGACGCGATCGAGACGGAGATATTCGCCGCCGACGTCGTCATCGGGGCCGTGCTCATCCCGGGTGCCGCGGCGCCGAGGCTCGTGTCGCGAGCACAATTGTCGGGCATGAAGCGCGGCGCGGTGCTCGTCGACGTCGCGATCGACCAAGGCGGTTGCTTCGAGACCTCGCACGCGACCACCCATGCCGATCCGACCTATGAGGTCGATGGCGTGATCCACTATTGCGTCGCGAACATGCCGGGGGCCGTTCCGCTCACCTCGAGCTACGCCCTGAACAACGCCACTCTCCCATTCGGGCTCGCCCTGGCCTCGAACGGCCTCGATGCCATTCGCCGCGATCCTCACCTTGCGGCCGGCCTCAATGTCCATCGCGGGAACATCACGAATGCTCCGGTCGCGGCGAGCCTTCAGAAACCCTACAGGTCGGCAGAAGAGGTCTTGGCTGGGTAAAGGTTGGCTGGGTAGGAGCGAGCGAGATCGGCGTGCCCTTCCAGATGGGCGAGTTGGGCGTGAAGACGGTCTCGAAGCCGAAGAGGGAGGGGGTCGACAAGTTGGTCGACCCCGGCGTCGTCCTGGGCGCCAGGACACTATCGACAAGCCTGAAGCCAAGCTGTCCCGGCGGGGCGGACCCGTTCGATCGCGCTGATGCAGCTCGATCGAACGGATGTCCGAATTTTATGCGGAATCAATGCCTTGCCATATCAATATCCAACCTTCTGATATAAATCACATCTATCGTTGCTCCATTATTGGGCACCCCCTAAGCTCTCGGGCATGAAGGGCGATAAACGCCCCGTCTTCAGGGAGGTGACGATGACGCGCTTGGGCGCCTGGATGCTTGTCGCTTCGCTGGTGATTCCAACGCTGCCGCTATCCCCCTCTTCCGCGGCGGCGCAGGGCATTCCGCAGAACATTCCGCGCAAGGAACTCCTGATCCTCGAGAACCCGGAAGGGACGATCAAAAACGCGGGCTGGTTCAACATCTGGGCGATCAACGCCGGCAGCCAGTCGAACGGGCTACAACAGGCGGCGCTCGACACGCTCTGGTACATCGATCCCGAAAAGGGCCTGGACGGTGCCTGGGACAATTCCCTCGCCGCGGAGAAGCCGGTCTACAATGCCGAATTCACCGAGATGCGGGTCAAGCTGCGACGCGGCCTGTTCTGGAGCGACGGCGTCGAGTTCAGCTCGGCAGACGTCAAGGCGACGGTCGACATCCAGGTCAAGAATCCGAACATGCGCTTTTCGGCCGTGCTGGCCAATAATGTCGCCTCCGTCGAGGCGCCCGATGCGGAAACGGTGATCTTCAAGCTGAAGAAGCCGAACTCCCGCTTCCACACCAATTTTACGGTTCGTTGGGGCGCAATCTGGATCCTGCCCAAGCATGTCTTCGACAAGGTCGAGGACCCCGCGAAGTTCGACTTCAACAAGCCGGTCTCGCTCGGCGCCTATACGCTGCACTCCTTCGATCCCGACGGGAAATGGTACATCTGGCAGTTGCGCGACGACTGGCAGCGCAGCTCGCTCGGCCGCCACGGCAAGCCGGGACCGAAATATCTCGCCTATATCGACCCCGGCCCACCCGACAAGCGCGTCATCGCCCAGCTCAACCATGAGCTCGACGTCATCCACGACATCGCCCCCGAAGGGATGTTTGCACTGGCGAAGCAGAACAAGGGCACACGCGCCTGGTTCAAGGGCTTCCCCTACGGCCATCCGGACCCGACCCTGCCGGCGGTGATCTTCAACACCCAGAACGAGCACCTCAGGAACCGCGACGTGCGCTGGGCGCTGGCGCTGATGATCGACATCAAGGCGGTGACGATGGCAGCCTATCGCGGCGCCGCGACCATCTCGGCGATCGCCGTGCCGCCGACCGGCATTCATCCAGAGGCCTATCACAAGCCGATGGAGGCCTGGCTCAAGGATTTCGAGATCGATACCGGCAAGAGCAAGGTCAAGCCCTACGACCCGACGGTCGGCAAGCAGATCGCCGATATGCTGCGCCCCTCCATGGGCGACCAGATCCCCTCCGACCCGACGGTGATCGGCAATTCCTTCGGCCTCGGTTGGTGGAAGACCAATGTCGCCGCGGCGGGCGAACTGCTGACACGCGCCGGCTTCCACAAGCAGGGCAACCAATGGCTGACGCCCGACGGCAAGCCCTTTGTGGTCAGGCTCATGGTCGAGGGCGACCTTCGGCCGGTGATGACGCGGGCCGGCACGATGATCGTGCAGCAATGGAAGCAGGCCGGCATCGATGCGCGCATCGACGTTGCGCAGGGCACGCTGCTGACGCGGCGCGCGGCCGGCGATTTCGACGCCTTCATCGGCTGGAGTGTCGAGACCTGGGGCGGGCACCAGGACCTGTCCTATTTCATGGATAGCTGGCATTCCCAGTTCGTCGCCGAGCCCGGCAAGTCGCAACCGCTGCGCAACTGGCAGCGCTGGACTCATCCAGAACTCGACAAGATCATCGAGGACATTCGCAAGATCGACTTCGACGATCCCAAGGGCGTCGAGCTCGGCCGTGACTACGTCAAGCTGATGACGCGCGAAATGCCGATCATCCCGCTGATGGCCTACAACGTCTTCACCGCGATGGATCAGACCTACTGGAAGGGCTACCCGACCGCCGATGATCCTTACGCCAACCCGGTCACGAACTGGGGCAACTCGCGCTACATGTTCGTGCGCCTGAAGCCGGCCAACTAAGAAACCCGGGCCGCCTCGCCGGGTGGCCCGCCTTCTTCCCAAGACAATCGCCAGCCGGTGACGCCTTGCGTCGCACGGACCGGTGGAGCTTTCGGGATCGCATGAGCGCTTATTCCGCCTATTTCGCGAAACGGCTGGTCCAGTTCGTCGTGGTCGTCTTCATCGGCGTCAACCTCGCCTTCGTGATCACCCATGCCTCGCCGATCGATCCCGTGGAGCAATCGATCGCGGCGGTGACCTCCTTCGGCAGCACTGCGCCTGAGGCGATCGCGGCGATGCGCTCCTCGCTGCAAGAGCTCTACGGGCTCAAGGGGACGCTGGCCGAACAGTATGTCACCTTCTGGAGCCGGGTCCTGCGGGGCGATTTCGGCCCCTCCCTCTCCGCCTTCCCGACGCCGGTCTCGACCCTGATCGGCCGGGCGCTGCCCTGGACGGCGGGGCTGCTGATCGTCTCGACGCTGATCACCTGGGTGCTGGGCAATCTGCTCGGGGGGCTCGCCGGCTACTACCAGCGTAACCGCACGCTGAAGCTGATGGGCGTCGTCGCCATGGGCGTCCATCCGATCCCCTACTACATCGTTGCGCTGATGCTGCTCATCATCTTCGGCTTCCTCTGGCCGGTGCTGCCGATCACCGGCGGGTCGGCGATGAACCTGCAGCAGAGCTGGAACTGGCCCTTCGTCTCGAGCGTCGCCCGGCATTCGGTCCTGCCGGCGCTCTCGCTCATCCTGATCGGCCTCGGCAGCTGGTTCCTCGGCATGCGCTCGCTGGTGTCGAACATCGTGACCGAGGACTATGTCGTCTATGCCGAGACCGCGGGGCTCGACAGCCGCCGGGTGCTCGGCTCCTACGTCATGCGCAACGCGCTGGCGCCGCAGGTGACCGGCCTCGCCATGTCGCTCGGCGGCATCTTCAACGGCGCCGTGATCACCGAGAAGGTCTTTGGCTATCCCGGCGTCGGCACCCTCCTCGTCGACGCGGTCTATGCCGCCGACTACGGCCTCGTGCTCGGCGTCACCACCGTCTCGATTATCGCCGTCTCGGTCGGCGTCCTGGTCATCGACCTGCTCTACCCGCTGATCGACCCGCGCGTGGAGCTGCGCTGATGCTGGCCATCCTGCGCGATCTCATCCGCTACAATCTCGAATTCCGGATCGGGCTGGTGCTCGTCGGCATCGTGGTGGTGATGGCGGCGCTCTCCGTCGTCTTACCTTATCCGGCGGGCGACGTCTATGTCGTGCCGCCCGACCTGCCGCCGTCCACCGCCTATTGGCTCGGCACGACCTCGCGCGGGCAGGACGTGTTCTGGCAGCTCACGGCAGCGATCCGCAACACGCTCTTCTTCGGCATCATGGTCGCGGTGCTGTCACGGGTGATCGCGCTCGTCGTCGGGCTGCTCGCCGGCTACAGCGGCGGCTGGATCGACCGGGTGCTGATGTCGATCAACGACACCTTCATCATCATCCCGCTCTTCCCGATCCTGATCCTGTTCTACTTCGTGCTGCGCGATTCGATGTCGACGCCGCTGCTCGCCACCATCATGGCCTGCCTCGGCTGGGCCTATGACGCCCGCCTGATCCGCTCGGTCGCGCTCAGCCTCAAGACGCGCGAATTCACCCAGACAAGCATTTTCTCGGGGATGAAGACACACGAGGTCCTGGCGCGCGAGCATCTGCCTTACGTGTTGCCCATCGTGTTCTCGACCACGATGAACAACATGAACTGGTCGATCGGCATCGAGGTCACTCTTGCCGTGCTGGGCTTCACCGACATCAACACGCCGACCATTGGCGGGATGATCTACTGGGCCAACCAGCACACGGCGCTGGTCGCCGGCATCTGGTGGTGGATCGCCTTTCCCATCGCGCTCGTGGTGATGACCTTTGTCGGCCTATACCTGCTCGCCGTCTCGATGAACGAATACATCGACCCGCGCAGCCGCCTGGCCCGGATGGGAGGCAGCCGATGAGTGACGCGGCCGATCCGGTGCCGGTGCTGCAGGTCCGCGACCTGCAGGCGCATTTTCGCACCCATTATTTCGGCGTCAACCGCGAGGTCAGGGCGGTGGACGGCGTCACCTTCGATGTGAACCGCAACGAGATCTATGGCCTGGCGGGCGAGTCCAGCTCCGGCAAGACGACGCTGATCAAGACGATCGCCGGGCTGCTGAAGCCGCCGCTCGAAATGGTCGGTGGTTCCGCCCGCTTTTCCTTCCTGCCGGGCTGGGATGCGGTCGGCCGGGCGCCGCCGGAGGTGGTTCGCGCCATTCGCTGGCGGCACCTCTCCTACATCATGCAAGGCTCGATGAATGTGCTGAACCCGCTCAGGCGGATCAAATACAGCTTCCGCGATTTCGCCTGGCGCCATCTCGGCGGCAGCAGGGCCGAGTTCGACGCCAGGGCGGCAGCGCATCTCGAGCGCGTCAAGCTCGATCCTTCCGTGCTTGCCGCCTATCCGCACGAACTCTCCGGCGGCATGCGCCAGCGCGTTACCATCGCGCTCGCGACGATCTGCAAGCCGGATTTCATCATCGCCGACGAGCCGACGACGGCGCTCGACGTGGTCGTACAGAAGGACGTGCTGGGGATGATCCGCACGATCCAGCGCGAAATGGGCTCGAGCGTATTGTTCATCACGCACGACATGGGCGTGCATGCGGCGCTGACCGACCGTCTCGGCATCATGTATGCCGGGCGGCTGGTCGAGGATGGCGAGACGCCCGAGATCTTCGCGCGCCCGCTGCATCCCTATACGCGACACCTGATCGGCAGTCTGCCGCGTATCGGCGATACCGAGCAGCGCGAGGGTCTGGAAGGCACGCCGCCCAGCCTCGCTGCTCCGCCGCCAGGCTGCCGCTTCCATCCGCGCTGCCCGCTCGCCATGCCCGTCTGCACAGTAACCGTGCCGGCCATGGTCGAGACGCTGCCCGGCCATCGCGTCGCCTGTCACGTGGTCAATCCGGGGATGGCGGCATGAGCGCGCTCATCGAGATCGACCGGGTCAGCAAGAGCTTCTCGCGCGGCGGGCTGTTCTCGACGCGACGCGTCGAGGCGGTGAAGGAGGTGAGTTTCGCGCTCGAAACGAACAAGCCGGAGATCTTCACCGTGATCGGCGAGTCGGGCTCCGGCAAGTCGACCCTGGCACGGATGATCCTCGGCATCCACACGCCGAGCTCCGGCCAGGTCCGGCTCGGGGGGCGCGATGTCGAAACCTATGAGCGGCGCGCCTTCATGGCCGAGGTCCAGCCGATCTTCCAGAACCCGTTCGAGGCGTTCAATCCGCTGAAGCAGCTCGACCGCTATCTGTTCATGACCGCCGAACGTTTCGGCGGAGCCTCGGGCAAGAGCGCAGCCGAGGAGCAAGCCGACGGGGCGCTCAGGCAGGTCGGGCTGTCGCTGGCCGAAATCAGGGGGCGGTTTCCGCACGAGCTTTCCGGCGGCCAGCTCCAGCGCGTCGCCATCGCCCGTGCGCTCGTCGCCAAGCCGCGCCTGATCGTTGCCGACGAGCCGGTCTCGATGGTCGATGCCTCGCTGCGCATGTCGATCGTCAACCTGTTCGGCCGGCTGCGCGACGAGCTTGGCCTGTCGATCGTCTACATCACCCACGACCTCGCCACCGCCTACTACATCAGCGACCGGCTGATCATCATGCAGAAGGGCGTGGTGGTCGAGCAGGGGCCAGCGCGCGCCGTGCTCTCGGCCCCGACGCATCCCTATTCCCGCCAACTCCGCGACGCCGTGCTCACGCCCGACAGCGCCGGGGCCTTCCGTGCCGATCATCCTCGCAAAGCCGTTGCTACACCTGGAGCCACGTCATGAGAAAAGCCAGCATCACCTTCGACCGCGCCTTCGCCATCGGCGACACCGATCCGCGGCTCTTCGGCGCCTTCGTCGAGCATCTGGGCCGCTGCGTCTATGGCGGCATCTACGAGCCCGGCCATCCCAGCGCCGACAAGCGCGGCTTCCGCAAGGACGTGCTCGATCTCGTCAAGGAGCTCGGCCCGACGATCATGCGCTATCCGGGCGGCAATTTCGTCTCCGGCTACAATTGGGAGGACGGGGTCGGCCCGGTCAAAGACCGCCCCGCCAGGCTCGACCTCGCCTGGTTCACCACTGAGCCGAACAGCTTCGGCACCAACGAGTTCGTGGACTGGTGCCGGGCGGCGAAGATCGAGCCCATGCTCGCCGTCAATCTCGGCACGCGCGACGGCGACGCGGCGCGCAACCTCGTCGAATACTGCAACCATCCCGGCGGGAGCGCCTGGTCGGATCTGCGCATCAGACATGGTTGGAAGAAGCCGCACGACATCAAGTTTTGGTGCCTCGGCAACGAGGTCGATGGCCCCTGGCAGATGGAGCACAAGACGGCGACGGAATACGGGCGCGTCGCGTATGAGGCGGCGAAGATGATGCGCTGGATCGACCCGTCGGTCGAGCTCGCTGCCTGCGGCTCCTCTGGCCGCAACATGCCGACCTATGGCCGCTGGGAAGACGAGGTGCTGGAGCACACTTTCGATCAGGTCGAGTTCATCTCGCTGCACACCTATTTCAACAACTATGCCGGCGATACCAAGGCCTTCCTCGCCAGCCCCGACCTGATGGATCAGTTCATCGAGGAGGTCGTCGCAATCTCGGACGCCGTTGCTGCGCGGCGCCGCTCCGACAAGCGCATCATGCTGAGCTTCGACGAATGGAATGTGTGGTATCGGACGCGGCGCGTGCGGGCCGACCGCGTCAAGGAAGGGTGGCCGGTGGCGCCGCCGATCCTCGAGGAGATCTACTCCATGGAGGACGCGCTGGTCTTCGGCGGCGCCTGCATCTCGCTTCTCAATCATGCCGACCGCGTGAAGACCGCCTGCCTCGCACAACTCGTCAACGTCATCGCGCCGATCATGACCGAAACCGGTGGCCCGGCCTGGCGCCAGACCATCTTCTGGCCCTTCGCGCAGATGAGCCGGCTTGGGCGCGGGACCGTGCTCAAGGCGATCGTCAAATCCGAAAGCTACCAGGCCTCCTATTTCGATCCGCGCGGCAAGCAGGACCTCTACTATCCGATTGAAGCGCCCTATCTGAAGGCGTCGGTGGTCAGCGACGACAAGGGCGTCTCGCTCTTCCTGCTCAACCGCGACCTGGAAGGCGGTCTCGACGTCACGGTCAATGCGCGCGGCTTCGGCAAGCTCAAGGTCGCCGAGGCAACAGAGCTGCGCCACAGCGATCTGAAGGCGGTCAACAGCAAGAAGGAGCCGCTTAAGGTCAAACCGGCGACATTGAAGGGCGTCTCGACCAAATCGGATGAGATCACCTTGGAATTGCAACCGGCCTCGTGGAATGTGATCAGGCTCGAAAGCTGACGGAACGGCGCTCGCAAGGATGAACGAGAACCCGCCATCACTGCATCGCGGACGCCGCAGCAATGGCAGCAGGGCGCCGCGCGCCGAGGGCCGGCAGGACCTTGGCTTCCTCGTCGTCAACGCGGACCGCCAATATCAGGTGCTGCGCGGCTTAGCCTCCCCGGTCAGGCTGCGCATCCTGAGACTGCTCAACCGGCAGGGACCGAAGAACATCAACCAGATCGCCGAGGCGCTAGGCCTGCCGCAATCCACGATTGCGACCAATGTCCAGGTGCTCGAAGAGGCTGAGCTGATCTCGACCTCGCTCGGCAAGGCAGCAAAAGGGCAGCAAAAGATTTGCGCCGCGCGCTATTCCGAGATCGTCGTCAATCTTGATCCCGACGACCCTAGCCGCGACCACAACATCGTCGAGGTCGAAATGCCGCTCGGGCTCTATACGAGTTCCAACGTGTCGGCGCCTTGCGGGCTCTGCTCGACCGAGCGCATTCTCGGCGTGCTCGACGTGCCGGAGCTGTTCCTCGATCCGCGCCGGGTGCAGGCCGCACTGATCTGGTTCGGCCGGGGCTATGTCGAATACAAATTCCCGAACAACGCCAAAGTGCTGAATCGGGCGATCGCGGCACTCGAATTCGAGATGGAGATGTCGTCGGAGGTGCCCGGCACCAATGCCGATTGGCCGTCCGACATCAGCCTCTGGATCAACGAGCGCAAGGTCGGCACCTGGACATGTCCCGGGGACTATGGCGATCGCCGCGGAACCTATACGCCGCCCTGGTGGAAGCTGGAAGGTTCCCAATACGGCATCCTGACGACCTGGCGTATCACCGCAGAAGGCACCTTCCTCGGCGAGCGCAAGCTCAGCGATATCGCGACGACCGATCTCGACCTTGATCGCCACCATTCAATCCGGCTGCGCATCGGCATCGACGATAAGGAGGGTCGGCCGGGAGGGGTCAACATTTTCGGCCGCGGCTTCGGCAACCACAACCAGGACATCAAAATGCGGCTCTATCTGCACGGTACGAACGCCCTGCCTCACATCGCGACCTGAGGCCCGATTGCCGGCACAAACGAAGAATTCGCTTTGCGCCGATTATGCAGCGGCCGTTGCCCGACGCTTTTGGGGGCGTGTTTGAGGATCGAATTTCACAAACCGCCATTCAATCAGTTTATCCGCGTGATCGTCAGCCGGGAATCGGTCACTAGAGCCGGATCAATACGAAAAACCGGTTCCCACTTTTTCGCATCCTGCTCTAGCGTTTCGTCGATATGAGCGTCCGATGGAATGCTATGCCTGC
The DNA here is from genome assembly GCF_900113835.1 of Allobosea sp. OK403. Taxonomy (GTDB): domain Bacteria; phylum Pseudomonadota; class Alphaproteobacteria; order Rhizobiales; family Beijerinckiaceae; genus Allobosea. Next base: position 113,895 of record NZ_FOQV01000003.1, read on the forward strand.
GCGGCGGTGGTCCATGCCGTGTTCAGTCATGACATGGGCTCCTACAGCCGCTTCCTTGAGTGCCGCCTCAAAACCGACAACGACCGCAGCCCGGCCGCCTGAGCGGCCCCCCTCCCGCGACAGGAGCACCGGCACCCTCATGCCGAGCTATCCCGACACCTTCTATGCTCGCACCATTGCGACGAGGCACGGCCGGCCTCCCCTGCGCGGACCTGTCGAGGTCGAGACCTGCATCGTCGGCGGCGGGCTGGCCGGGCTGACCTGCGCATACGAACTTGCCCGCGCCGGACGTTCGGTCGCGGTACTGGAGGCGCAAGCCGTCGGCTGGGGCGCGTCGGGGCGCAATGGCGGCTTCGTCGGCACGGGCTATTCGCGCGGCTACGCCTCGATCGCCGGCGCGATCGGCGAAGACAAGGCCCGCGCTCTGCACAGGCTTTCGATCGAGGGCCTGCGCATCGTCGCCGACACGATCCGTGACCTCGGCGTGACGGACAGCGTCGCCCCCCTTCCGGGCAAGGTCGCCGCCGTACGTTACGACGCCGGCGACAGGCTGCAGCGGACGGCAGAGCGGCTGGCGCGCGACTTCGGCTACGACGTGGAATTCTGGCCCCGGGACCAGGTTCGCGAGGTGCTGCGCTCGCCGAGCTATCATCAGGCCCTGTTCGATCCCAATTCCTTTCACATCCATCCGCTGAACTATGCCCGCGCGCTCGCCGACGCGATCGAGGCGCTGGGCGGGCTGGTCATCGAGGATGCCCGCGTCGTCTCGGCCGATCTGTCGGGTGCGCAGAAGCGTGTCGCCACGGAGGGCGGATCGGTCACGGCCAAGAATGTCGTGATTGCCTGCGGCGGCTACACCGACGGGCTGGTGCCGAAGCTGCGCGCCAGCCATTTGCCGATCGCAACCTATGTGCTGACGACCGAAGCCGCGCCCGATGCGCTGGCGCAGGTCATCGGCACGCGCGCCGCCGTCAGCGACGACCGCCGTGCCGGGGATTACTACCGCTTGGTCGAGGACGGACAGCGCCTGCTCTGGGGCGGGCGCATCACCACCCGGACCAGCGAGCCGCGCGATCTCGCAGCGCTGCTACGCCGGACGATGATCGCGACTTATCCGCAGCTTGCGGAGCTGAAGATCGAGATGGCTTGGTCGGGCCTGATGTCCTATGCGCGGCATCTGATGCCGCAGATCGGCCGGCTCGGGCCCGGTGTCTGGCATTGCATGGGCTTCGGTGGGCACGGCCTCAATACGACGGCAATCGGCGGGCGCGTCGTCGCAGAGGGCATTCTGGGCACAAGCGACCGCCACACCCTGTTCGAGCCCTTCGGCCTCGTCTGGAACGGCGGCCCTTTCGGTACGGCCGCCGTACAGGCAACCTATTGGAGCTATCAGTTCGCCGACTGGTGGCGCGAGCGACGGACACCCTGAATCGATCCGTTCGAGCCGAGCGCCGATGAGGCCGTGTATCGATCGCCAGGGTCGATCCGGCCATTCTCTCGACATATGCCGACCTCTATGAGCTCACGCCTACGAAGCATCCCCAAGCCATGGCCGAAGACGCCCCCCAAAGAAATCGTCACACGGTTCATCAATCGATCCGCATCACCGCGGCCCCTCGGAAGGTCTGGGCTGCCCTGGTTGCTTCCTGGGCCGGGGAGACATGGCGCAACGCCGACTTCGAGACCGACTGGCAAATCGGCAGCCCGATCGCGATAACGGCGAGGATCGGGGAAAAGCGCTATAGGGACAAAGGGCGCGTCATCCGCGCCGAGCCATACGACCTGCTGCAATACGCCTATTGGTCACGCATCTCCGGCCTTCCGGATGTTCCGTCATCCTACTCCACGGTCACGTTCAAGATCATACCGGAAGGCGACCAGGTTCTGCTGGAGGTCGAGCAGGACGTACCGCCGTCGCCGCTTCGTCAGGGCAAGGACTGGTCCATCGGGCCTGAAACGGGTTTCAGGCATGTCGAGTTCTATTGGCGCTCGACATTGCCGATCTTGAAACGCGTCGTGGAACAAGACGCTGCACTATAACTCTCATCTTCACCGTGCTCGCCTCGCCAATGCCGGCATGCAGAAGGCCGCCGGCAAGCCGGCGGCCTTCTGAACTCCAGGACGAGCGCGCTGCACCCGGGCGCAGCCGGCCGCCGAGGCGCCGTCGTCTCAGCGGCGCTTGCGGCGCTGCTGGCCGAGGCCCATCTTCTTGGCGAGCTGCGAGCGCGCTTCAGCGTAGTTGGGGGCGACCATCGGATAATCGGGCGGCAGGCCCCACTTCTCGCGGTACTGCTCCGGAGACATGTTGTATTGCGTCCGCAGATGGCGCTTCAGCGACTTGAACTTCTTTCCGTCCTCAAGGCAGATCAGGTAATCGGCCGTGATCGACTTCTTGACCGGAATCGCGGGCTTGGGCGCCTCCGCCGGCAGGATCGGAGCGGCTCCCCCGACAACGCGGCTCAGCGCAGCATGCACATCACTGATCAGAGCAGGCAATTCGGACACAGGAACAGAATTGTTCGAGACATAGGCCGACACGATGTCAGCCGTCAGCTCGATGAAATCCGAACCGTCATTATCAGTCATAATAGCATCACTCCTTTTGTGTTCTTGGACCAAGGCCTTGCCTGATCGCCCACGCCGGTCAAGGCGCTGATGCCTACGCTGATAACGGCCTGCGGTTGGTCAAGAACCTGCAGCCATAGAATCATCCCAAGCGGATCGACCAGATAGTCATGTAGTCGATACTCAACGACACCGCAAGTGAATGAAGCGGCACGAATACGATCGCGGGCAAGCAATATCGCAGCGGGCCTAAATGCAGTGGCGCTCGGCACTATGCAGGTACGTGCATTAGCGCTCGCCATGGTTGTCTTGTCAGATATGACAACCATCTCTACCAGTCATCGGCGACAGAGGATCATGGTGCCTTCAATGAGCGCAGCGAAATATTCAGAAAACATTTTAACGTCTTCATCGCGCCGGAGAATCATGCCTCCGCGGGCCGAGATCCGCACGCAGACGAAGACCGTCCATGGCGTGGAACTTCGCGACGACTATGGCTGGCTGCGCGCCTCCAACTGGAAAGATGTGCTGCGTGACCCGGACGCGCTGCCGAAGGACATTCGAGACTATCTCGAAGCCGAAAACAGCTATTGCAAGACGCTGATGGCCCCGACGCGCCCGCTGCAGCGCGCGCTCGTCAAGGAAATGCGCGGGCGTATCAAGGAAGACGACGCCAGCGTGCCGCAGCCCGACGGTCCGTTTCTGTATTATTCGCGCTACCGCAAGGGCGGCGAACATCCCCTGATCTGCCGCAAGCCGCGCAACGCCAAAGCCGGGAGCAAGCCGCGCGAGCAGATCATGCTCGACGCCGACGCCCTCTCCGAAGGCAAGGATTTCTTCGACCTCGGCGACGCCAGCCACAGCCCCGACCACAGCCTGCTCGCCTGGAGCGCCGACGAGGCCGGCTCGGAATTGCACAGCATCCGGATCCGCGATCTCGCCACCGGCCAGGATCTGGAAGACCGTATCGACGATACAACCGGAGAGATGGTCTGGGCGCGCGATTCACGCTCCTTCGCCTATGTCCGGCTCGATGCCGACCACAGGCCGTCCAAGGTCTTCCGGCACCGTCTCGGAACTGATGCTGCGAGCGATGAATTGCTGCATGACGAAAGCGATGCCGGCATGTTCGTCGACATCGACGAAACCCAGTCGGGCCGCTTCCTGCTGATCTCGATCGGCGATCACGAGACCTCGGAGATCCGGGTCGTCGATCTCGCTTTGCCCGATTCGCGGCCGGTGACGATCGCCCCGCGCCTGCTGGGCCGCCAATACAGTGTCGAGCATCACGGCGATGCGTTCCTGATCCTGACCAATACTGACGGCGCCGAGGACTTCAAGATCGTCACCGTCCCCCTCGCCTCGCCCGGGCCCGAGCAATGGCGCGATCTCGTGCCGCATCGGCAGGGAACGCTGATCCTCAGCCATCTCTGTCTCGCGGGCCGATTGATCCGGCTTGAGCGCGAGGACGGCCTGCCGCGCATCGTGATCCGCGACCTTGCCTGCGGCAGCGAGAGCCAGATCGCCTTCGATGAGGAGGCCTATGGCCTGGGCCTCGACGCCGGCTATGAATTCCAGACCGACAGCCTGCGCTTCATCTACGCCTCGATGGCGCGGCCGGCCGAGACCTATGATTACGACATGGCGACCGCAGAGCGCACCCTGCTGAAACGGCAGGAGGTGCCGTCCGGCCATGACCCGGCGGCCTATCGCGTGCGCCGCATCTTCGCGACAGCCAAGGACGGCGCCAAGGTGCCGATCTCCCTGCTGCACCGGGCGGATACGAAGCTCGACGGCTCGGCGCCCTGCCTGCTCTACGGCTATGGCTCCTATGGCTCGGCGATGTCGGCCTCGTTCCGGACACGGCCCCTGAGCCTGGTCGATCGCGGCTTCGTCTACGCCATCGCCCATGTGCGCGGCGGCACCGACAAGGGCTGGCGCTGGTATCTCGACGGCAAGCGCGACAAGAAGACCAACACCTTCACCGATTTCATCGCCGCCGCCGAGGCGCTCACCGAGGCGGGCTTCACGGCGCGCGGGCGCATCGTGGCGCAGGGCGGCAGCGCCGGCGGGATGCTGATGGGCGCCGTCGCCAACATGGCCCCGAGCCTCTTCGCCGGCATCCTCGCCGAGGTGCCCTTCGTCGACGTGCTCAACACGATCCTCGACGACACCTTGCCTCTGACCCCGCCGGAATGGCCGGAATGGGGCGATCCGATCCGCGATGTCGCAGCCTTCGAGACGATCCGCAGCTATTCGCCCTATGACAACGTCAAGGCCCAGGCCTATCCGCCTATCCTGGCGATGGGCGGCCTCACCGATCCGCGCGTGACCTATTGGGAGCCGGCGAAATGGGTGGCGCGGCTGCGCGCGACCATGACCGGGGGCGGCCCGGTCATGCTCCACACCAATATGGAGGCCGGCCATGGCGGTTCGGCCGGGCGCTTCGATTCGCTGAAGGAAACCGCCCTCTCCTATGCTTTCGCGATCCAGGCCGTCGGAGAAGGCTGGCCCAAATCGGGTGGGCCGGAAGCCTGATCAGACGCCGAGGCGGCTCTTCTCGCTGGCGAGATAGATCTTCAGCTCGTCCATCGAGGCGAATTTGTAGTCGCCATCGGGCGTGCGCGCCTTGATCGAGCCATCGGCGAAGATGGTGAAATGCGCGTCGCCGACCTGATAGGCGCCGACGATGCCCTCATCCGAGGCCGCCGGTGGCGCGGCAGCGGAAGCTTCCGCGTCAGGAACTTCCTCGCCGGGAGCTTCCTCGCCGGGTTTGGCCGACGCGGCATCATCTTCGCCCGCCTCGTCTTCGAGCTGCTCGCTCGCCGCAGCCGGCTCGGCCTCGTGCTCATGCCCGTGCTCTTGCGCCGGCACGTCGACACCATGCGTCACAGGCGGCCATGGCGGCAGCTCGGCCTCGCTCTGCGGAGCCTCGGCGGGAGCGGGGGCTGAACCCTGCGCATGATCATGGGCATCGCCATCATCGGGGAACCAGGAATCGTGCTTTCGCGAGGGCGGCGCCATCCAGGCGGCAGCGGATTCGATCGCCTCTGGATCGCGAACTGCCGATAGCGGGGTCTCCGTCTCGGCCGATGCGGAGGCCGCGCCTGGCTCGCCGAACTGCAAGCGCTTGGACAGGCTGTCACGCAAGGCGCCGAACTCGTCATCGAGCCCCGTCATGCTCGAAGCGGCAGATTCGCGGGATCGCGGCTCGGGCTCCGGCTCCGGCCAGCGCAACAACTCCTCGAAAGAGCCTTCGAGATCGCTCTGCGCGGAACCGTGCGGTTCGGCCTCGGTCGAAGCCTTGGCCTGCAACGGCTCAGCTTCAGCGATCGACACGGCCTTGTCCCCATCCGCCGCCTCGGGAGTGAACTCCTTCGCTTGCTCCTCAGCCGCAGCGGGCTCCGCTTCCGACGGCTCGGCCGCTTTCGGTGCGTCAAATGGAGCCGAGCTTGCAGCCGCTGCCGCCGCCGTCGACGATGCTTCCTCATGCGCGAGCAGCTCGCCGAAGAAATCAGGCTCATGCTCGGCAGCCGGCTCCGCCTCAGGCGAGACGCCCGACTGCGCCGCATGCGCCGCGCTGCCGGCAATCACGGCTGCGCCGGCTCCTGCCGCCAGGCCAAGCCCCGCAACCGCCCCCGCAGTCATCCCCGCAGTCCCTTGGCCCCGATGGGCAGCGCCTTCAGCGGGAACCGGCTCGCCGCCGGCCATCGAAGCGAGCGATGCTGCCAGCACGGCGTTGGAAAGGTTCGTCCTGACGCGGCGGATCTCGACCAATACATAAGACAGCATCAGCATGAGCAGGCCGGCCGTCGCGGCGATCGCACCGATGATCACTTCGGTGAAACCGCGCTCGAGCACCAGATAGGGCCAGCCATCGACGATGGCCGCAGCGCCGCCACCGAGGAAAGCAAGGCCCAGCAAGATGAAGATCGTGATCAATGCAGCGTTCCTGACAAGACGGCCGAAATGGCCGACGATGGCACAGGCATTCCAGCCATCTTCTAACACATTGAATAAGAGAGCGTTTCGATAACGCGCCCGGATAGGACGATGAATCGGGCGTCAATGAGGCGCGCCCGTTCTCAAGACATGGCCCAGCCCCCCGCTGAAGCGGTTGCCCATGGCGAGGTGGAGGCTTAACTAGCGTATGGAGTGGCGGGCCGCTCCCCCAAGGCGACCCGGCTCGAACCGTTCACCGGAAAGCCATTCTCAGTTCAAGCGATTTGACAGCCCAAGGAGAGGCAACAATGTCCTTTACCCTTCCCGATCTGCCCTACGCCCATGACGCGCTTCAGCCCTTCATGTCGAAGGAAACGCTGGAATTCCACCACGACAAGCATCATCTCGCCTATGTCACCAACGGCAACAACGCGATCAAGGGCACCGAATTCGAGGGCAAGTCGCTCGAGGAGATCGTCAAGGCCTCGTTTGGCAAGAACCCGGCCGTGTTCAACAATGCCGGCCAGCACTACAACCATCTGCACTTCTGGAAGTGGATGAAGCCCAATGGCGGCGGCAAGCTGCCGGGCGCGCTGGAGAAGGCGATCGTCGACTCCTTCGGCTCGGTCGAGAAGTTCAAGGAAGACTTCGTCGCCGCCGGCGTCGGCCAGTTCGGCTCGGGCTGGGCCTGGCTGGAAGTGAAGGGCGGCAAGCTCGCCATCTCCAAGACCCCGAATGGCGAGAGCCCGCTGGTCCATGGCGCGACCCCGATCCTGGGCGTCGACGTCTGGGAGCACTCCTACTACATCGATTACCGCAACCGCCGTCCCGACTATCTCAAGGCTTTCCTCGAGAGCCTGGTGAACTGGGACTACGTCGCCGAGCTCTATGACGGCGCCAAGGCCTGAAGCCTTCGAAGCCTGAGACAGATATGCAAACGGGGCCCTCGCGGGCCCCGTTTCGCGTTGGCGCGAGCGATCTGCCAGAACAGGATGCGAAAAAGTGGGAGCCGGTTTTTCGCTTCGATCCTGCTCTCACTTTTAGATGAGAGACGGATTCAGATGTCAGATGGGATCACTTGATGATCCCGCCTGAAATCATCCGGCTCTAGAGCATTTTCGAGCGAAATGGACACCGGTTCGCGTGAAGAAAATGCGATAAAACAAGGAGATAGAGGATTTTCGCGTTTCGGAGAAACGCGGAAATGCTCTAGGCGGCGACGCTGTGCAGGAACTGGTCGACCGTGGCGCGCAGGCGCAGAGCCTGGGCCGCGACCTCTCCTGCCGCGCCCCTGACCTGCTCCGCCGACTGCCCGGTTTCCTCGACGCTGTCGGCAAGCACGCTCAGATCGCTCGACACCGACAGGGCCGAGGAGCTCGCCATGGCGACGCCGCTGGCGATCTCGCCCGTCGCGATAGCCTGCTGCTCGATCGAGGCCGCGACCGAATTGGCGAAGCTCTCGATCGCGCCCATGCGTTCGGCGATGTTCTGGATCGCACCGACGACCTCGCCGGTCGCGCCCTGGATGGCACCGACCTGGGCGACGATGCGGTCGGTCGCATCAGCCGTCTGCGAAGCCAGGCTCTTGACCTCGGCGGCGACGACCGCAAAGCCGCGCCCGGCCTCGCCGGCGCGGGCCGCTTCGATGGTCGCGTTCAGCGCCAGGAGATTGGTCTGGGCCGCAATGTCACGGATCAGGTTCACCACCTCGCCGATGGCGCGCGCCGTCTCGTCGAGCGCACGCACCGAGCTTGCCGTATCGCGCGAGACGGAGGCCGCCTCGACAATCTCGGCGCGGACGCGCCGGACCTGGAACTCGACCTCGCGAATGGCCGCACCCATCTCCTCTGCCGCCTGGGCGGCGTTCTCCACATTGACGGACGCCCCTTGCGAGTTCTTCGCCGCACGCGCCGCACGGCCCGAGGATTCCGCCGCCACGCGGGCAAGGCCGTCAGAGGCCTCGCTCATCCGGTCGGCATTGCTCTTGAAGGCTTCCAGCGCGACGCCGACCTCGGCGCGGAACAGCGCGATCGCCTCATCGACCCGCTGCTGGTGCTGGCGTCGCTCCGTTTCCGAAACATGCTGCTTCTCCTGCAGGACCGCGCGCTCGCCGAGCCGGACCTTGAGGATGCCGAGCGCATGGGCGATGGCGCCGATCTCGTCACGCCGGCCGAGTGCGTCGATGGGCGTGTCGAGCTTGCCGTCGGAGATGCTGACGATCGCCTGCGTCATGCTTTTCAGCGGCTTCATGGTGCGCGAGAGCGAGATCCAGAGCAGAGGCCCCAGGACCAGCAGGATGGCGATACCGAAGCCGATCGTCGCGACCTGTTCCCAGTTGGATCTCGCGACCAGACGCGTCTTGTCGAAGCGGATCGCGATATAGCCGATCTGCTTCTGGATTCCGCCGATCTTCACCACATGCAGCTTCGTGACATAGGTCTGATCCTCGATCTCGGTCGAGGTCACGCCCGCCATGACGTCCCAGGGCGCGCGGCCGAGCGCAGCCGTCAGCGCACGCGGTGTCAGGGAGAGGCGCGCCTCTTCGGTGCGGCCAGCGCCCGCCAGGATCGAAAGATCGTCGGCCACGATGCCGGAATCGAAATCGGGATCGCGCCGCAGGGATTCCAGGATGTAGCCCAGCGTGGTGGTATCGCGCGCCAGGATCAGTGCCGGCGAGGCGTTGACGACCATGGTGGTCAGCGCCGTCATCTTCTGTTCCAGGTCGCCGCGCGTCTTGGCGTCGTTATAGCGCGCGACGGCAACCACGACGAAAACAATGGCGATCGCGACGAGAGCCACCGCCGCGCCGGCGATCTGGCTGCCCAGCGACTGGGTGACGCCTTCCCTGGTCGCGAGCGCCTGGGCAGAGGTCGCTGCCTTGCCGGCCCGCCTGAACCACTTCATTGCGCAGATGTCTCCCCGCTGTCGCGTGCAGAATGCTAGGCGCGCAATCGACTGCGATCCCCGAACACGCAACATGAAGGAACGAGGTAAAGAATAGCTTGCGTGAAGCAGCGGTTTAACGCTGTTCGCTGGCCGAACCGGCTCTCGTCAAAGAGCGAGAGCAGGATGCGAGCGCGGCGCAAGGCCCAGTTCCGCGAAACGGACCATGGCCAGGCCCTGAGGCGGCACGAAGCTCATCAGCGCCGCATGCTCCAATGGCCGCGTCGCGACGACCGGGTCGAGCCCCATCAACTCCTCGTCGATGAAGCCCGGATGGCACATGACGAGATGAGCCGGCCCCGGCGCGACCAGGAAGCGCGCGAGATCGGCCCGGAAATCGCGAGCGGGATCGAAGGGCGAGACGCCGGAAAAGCCGCGATTGACCGGAATACCGCGCCTCAGGGCCGATCCGCGCAAGCCCCACGCCAGGCCGGCGATGACCAGCGCCTTGCCGATGGCGACGCCGCGCCGGCGGATCGCGGCGGTCGTGTCGGCGGGATCGCGCAGATAGACCGCGCCCTCCCGATAGCGCCCCTGCAGCGCCGCCAGCACCGCGCCGCGCACGCCGGGCAGGACATGGACATGCTGGTGTCCGTCGAGGAAATCCGGCGCACGCCCCATCGCATCCTCGAAGGCGTCAAGCTGGCGCGCGATCTCGGCGGCAATCTCCGCGCGCGCCGCGCCGGACAGGAGCGCGGCCCGCGCCAGGTCGCCCAGCTTCGGCAGGACGCCATTGGCGGCCAGGCGCTGCATCGCGCCGAGCGGAGCGGCACAGGTCAGGTTCAGATGCAGCCCGAGATCCGCCCTGCCCGCTTGCGCCGCAAAGGCGCCGGCGAAGGACTTCCAATGCGGGCGGTTGGTCATCGCGCCCGCCGCCGAGAGCTTGCCGGCTTCGAGCAAGGACAGGATCGAGCGGCTGACCCCCTCCGTCAGGGCGAAATCGTCGGCGCAGAGAATGAAGCCGGTCGTCATCTCGTCTGTCATCCCTGGTTCATCTGCGATCGGATAGTGGCCGCAGCGGCGAGCCGGCCCGGAATAATCGGGTCGCAGGCCGGCAGGCCTCGCTCTCACCGCCCTTGTGAGCGCGCCAGCTTTACGGTTCTGTGCGGAAAGCGTCATCCCTCGTCGCGCAGCGAGCCGCAAGGCCTCGTCGCGCAAGCCCTTGTCGAGCAAGCGCCTATCCAGATCTGCGCCTGAGAGGTTCTGTTCGTGTCCGAGACGTCGCCCATCCCTCCTTCGGAAACCCCGCGCGCCCGGGCCGGCCGGCCGGAATTGTCAATCGTCGTGCCCGTCCATGACGAGGCTGACAATCTGCCGATCCTGGTCGAACGGCTCAAGACGGTGCTGGCGGGCGCGGTCTCGTCCTGGGAGCTGGTCTGCGTCGATGACGGCAGCCGCGATGGCACGCTGTCCGTGCTGAAGCTGCTGAGTGCCAGCGATCCCCGGATCAGCGCCGTCTCGTTCAGCCGCAATTTCGGCAAGGAGATCGCCATCGCGGCCGGGCTCGACCATGCCTCGGGCGATGCGGTCGTGATCATGGATGCCGATCTGCAGCATCCGCCGGAGACGATCCTGGTCTTCCTGGAGAAATGGCGCGGCGGCTTCCTGAACATCTACGGCCAGCGCGCCAGCCGGGCCGGCGAGGGCGCCCTCAAGCGCAATCTCGCCAGGGCGTTCTACAAGCTGTTTGCGAGCTTCGGCGAAACCGAACTGCCTGAAGGCGCCGGCGATTTTCGCCTGCTCGACCGCAAGGTGGTCGACGCGCTGCGTGCCCTGCCGGAACGGGCGCGCTTCTCCAAGGGGCTCTATGCCTGGGTCGGCTTCCCCTCAACCGGCGTGACCTTCGAGGTCGCCGAGCGCCAGCATGGCGAGACCAAGTTCCGCTTCGGCAAGCTGTTCAGCTTCGCCTTCGACGGATTGTCGTCCTTCTCGACCGTGCCCTTGAAGATCGCGACCTGGGCCGGCGTCGTGATCGCCGTCATCTCGACGCTTTCGGCCGCCTTCTTCCTGCTGCGCACGGTCTTCTTCGGCACCGACCTGCCCGGCTTCCCCTCGCTGATCGTCTCGATCATGTTCTTTTCCGGCATCCAGCTGATCTCGCTGGGCATGATCGGCGAATATGTCGGGCGCATCTTCGCCGAGGTGAAGCGCCGGCCGCTTTATCTGATCGGCGAGCGCGTCGGTTTCGACGCCCGCACCGTCGACCATCCGCGCGGCGATGCCCTGCCGCCCTTGATCCGGTAGACGGCGAAGCTGCATGGCCGCACTGGACCATCCTTCGAGACGCCGCTATGCGGCTTCTCAGGATGAGGGCTGAGGTTCCAGGCCGCCCCAAGGCACGCAATGTTCAGAAAAATCCTCTCCGTCGGCGGCTTCACGCTGCTCTCGCGCCTCTCGGGCTTCGTGCGCGACATCGTGCTGGCGGCCGTGCTCGGCGCCGGCCCGCTGATGGATGCGTTTTCGGTCGCGCTGCGCCTGCCCAACCATTTCCGCGCGATCTTCGGCGAAGGCGCCTTCAACCAGGCCTATATCCCCGCCTATGCCCGGATCAGGCAGCAGGCCGGAGAGGCCGCCGCCACGCTCTTCGCCGACCGGGTCTTCACCCTGAACCTGATCGTCCAGATCGTCCTGCTCGGGCTCGCCCTGCCCTTCATGCCCGAGGTCGTGCGCCTGCTCGCGCCCGGCTTCGCGCATGATCCGCAGCGCTTCGAACTCGCGGTTGCGCTGACGCGGATCACCTTTCCCTACCTGCTCTTCATCACGCTGGTGACGCTGCTCTCGGCCAATCTCAACGCCGTCGACAAATTCGCGGCGGCGGCGGCGGCGCCGATCCTGCTCAATCTCTGCCTGATCGCGGCGCTCGCCGTTGCGTTCCTGTTCCCCAATGCGGCCTATGCCGCCGCCTGGGGCGTGGTGGTCTCCGGCTTCCTGCAATGGCTCGTGCTGGCGCTCGCGGCGCGCCGGGCGAATGTCGCGACGGCCGTGGTGCGGCCGCGCGTCGATCTCGACGTCAAGGCCTTCCTGAAGGCGTTCGGGCCGGCCGTCATCGGCTCGGCCGGTGTCCAGATCGCGCTTTTCGCCGACACGATCATCGCCTCGCTGCTGCCGGCCGGCGCCTATTCCGCGCTCTACTACGCAGGCGGGCTCTACCAATTGCCGATCGGGGTCATCGCCATCGGCGTCGGAACGGTCCTGTTGCCGACGATGAGCCGCCTGCTCGCGGCAGGCGACGTCGCCGGCTCCGATAAGGCGCAGAACCGGGCCGTCGCGCTGACGCTGATCGCGGCCGCCCCTTTCGCAGCCGCATTCCTTGCCGTTCCCGACCTGATCGTCTCAGCCCTGTTCGAGCGCGGGCGTTTCGACGCTGCCGCGAGCCAGGCGGCGGCGGCCGTACTCTTCGCCTACGCAATCGGGCTGCCGGCCATCGTGATGATCCGCACCCAGGTTTCGAGCTTCCAGGCGCGCGGCGACACGACGACGCCGATGCTGGTCTCGCTGGCGGCCATTGCCGCGAATGTCGCGCTGAAATTGCTGCTCTGGCGCGACTGGGGCGCGCCGGGCCTTGCGCTGGCGACCGCGGCGGGCGCCTGGATCAATGTCGGTGCGCTGTTCGTCCTGGGCGTGCAGCGTGGCTGGACACGGCCGGCGCGGGGGCTGTCGGGCTTTGCCGCCATCGTCGTGCTGGCGGCGGTTCTGGCTGGCCTGGCGGCGCGCTTTGCCGCCCCCTCCCTACTTGCTGCGACGGCGTGGTTTCCGCTGCAGCCCCGGCTCGCGGCGCTCGCCTGCGTCGGAGCCGTGGCCGCGGCGATCTATCTCGCGATCGCCGCGCTCGGGCTCAAGCTCAGCAGACTGGCGAGGCTACTGCGCTAGCTTTGCCGGTTTCGCCTGGAAAGACCACCGTCGCCCTGGGCGACCGGAGGTCGTCCCGGTATCCGAAGCGCGTCATGGTCGGGCTCGACCCGACCACCTCGTAAACCAGAGCACTCTGGTCACAAGATTCTCGGGGCAAGCCCGAGAATGACGCCCTGGATCCCTGAGCAAGTCCGCAGGCGTCGGCTTCACGCCGCCTTTGTGTGGGCGAAGTCCATGTAGAGTTCGCGAGCGCGGCGGAACATCGGGCCGGGCTGCAGCGTCATGTTGTCGATGCGGGTGACCGGCATGCATTTGGAATAGTTGCCCGAGATGAATATCTCGTCGGCCTGCTCGAAGTCGCTATAGCGCAGGCTCATCTCCTCGACGGGGATGCCGTCCTGCCTGAGCAGGCCGATGACGCGCTGGCGGGTGATGCCGTTCAGGAAGGTGCCGTTGGGAGCCGGCGTCCTGACGACGCCGTCCTTGGCCAGGAAGATGTTCGAGGTTGCGGTCTCGGCGACGTTGCCCAGCATGTCGAGCACCAGAGCATTGTCGAAGCCGGCGGCCTTGGCAGCGCGCAGGATGCGGGCGTTGTTGGGATAGAGGCAGCCGGCCTTGGCGTCGGTCGGCATCGTCTCCATGGTCGGACGGCGGAACGCGCCTTGCGTCACCGAGAAGCCGTTGGTCGGCTGCGGCATCGGCGCCTCGAACAGGCAGAGGCAGAACTGCGTCGAATCCGGATCGGGCATGATGGTCGAGGGCCCGTCGGCCTCGCCCCAATACATCGGCTTGACGTAGAGCGCCGTGCCGGGGGCGAATTTCTTCACGCCTTCATGCGTCTTCTCGATGATGAAGTCCTGCGTCACCGTGGCCTTGAGGCCGAGCGCCACGGCCGAGCGGTTGACGCGGGCGGCATGGGCGGCGAGATCGGGCGCGACGCCATCAAAATAGCGGCCGCCGTCGAAGACCGAAGAGGCCTGCCAGAGCGCATGGCTGCGTGGACCCACCAGGCCGGGGTTACCTTCGTGCCAGGCACCGTCGAACCAGCTCCACGTCTGAGAATACCATGCCATAGCGGCGCTCCAATTTGGTCAGTTTTACTGACAGACACCGTCTGCCCAGAGATCGTCGGCGTCAACATGGCGCAGGCCGCCAAGCGATGACGGGATGTGATGGAAGCGATCGGAAGCGGTGATCGGTTAGAGCGTTTTCAAGCGAAGTGGATACCGGTTCGTGTGAAGAAAACGCGTTAAAAACAAAGATCTGGAGCAATTGAACGATCCGATCGGATCGGAAATTGCTCTAGAAGCCGAGCGCGCGCGCCGCCGAGACCGTCGCCATGCCGACCGCCAAGGCCAGCAACTCGCTGCGCCGCAGCACCATGCTGCCGATCGCCGCGATGAGTGCGAGTGCGGCGGCGAACCCCAGCCGCTCGATCAGCGGCAGCACGGTCGCGACCACGATCGAGCCCGGCAGCGCCGCAAGCCCACACCGGACGCGCGGCGTCAGCGGAATGAAGCCCATCATGATCACGCCGGAGATGCGGCAGAGATAGGTCGCCAGCATCATGGCGAGGATGACGAAGGCCGCGCCCCATGGGCCGGGATCAGGCAGGGTCATCGCTGAACGCCCCCGTGAGCGCGCCGGCAAGCGAGCCGACGATGATGAAAGCGTAGCCGTCGATCAGCTTCGCCGTGACCAAGGCCACAAGCCCTGCGACGACCCAGGGCACGGCCGCCCGCCTGCCGCGCCAGAGCGGCACGATCATCGCGGCGAAGAAGATCGGCATGACCAAATCGATGCCGTATTGGCGCGGATCGGCCACCAGCGCGCCGAGCAGATATCCCGGGATCGTCGTCGCAACCCAGACGACCCAGAGCATGACGCCGGCGCCGATGATCACGCCCAGATCACGCCCGCCCTCGCCATGATAGCGTGCGCCAACCAGCCAGCTCGCATCGGTGAAGAGGAAGAGATGGGCGGCGTTGAGCGCCTTGGGATAAGGCGCGAACCAGGGCTGCAGCGAAGCCCCCTGGAGCACCATGCGCGCATTCACCGTCGCGGTGACGACGGCAAGCCCCGCAATCGCCCCCCAGCTCCATTCCGGCCGCCACAGCTCCATCGCTACCAGCTGCGCCACGCCAGCATAGACCAGCGCGCTCATCAGCACGGTTTCCAGCAGGCTCAGCCCCTTGGCCGCGGCCGCCGCACCGAAGGCGACCGCGAAGACGACAATGCCCGGCAGCAGCACGGAAACCCTGCGAACGCCCAGGCGCACGCCCTGCATGGTGAGCAACGGGCGGGCAGACTCCGAGGTCGGTTCGGGCGAAGCGATCATGGCTCTTCAAGAGCGCTAACGCATCATACCGTCAACAGATGGCAGCACCGGCCGCGCATGAGGCCTGCGCAGGGCGGGACAAGAGCCGGTCCCGTGCCAGGTGCAAACCATCTTGGCTCGGAACCTCGGCGTCATTCCGGGGCTACGCGAAGCGTAGAGCCTGGAACCCAGAACCGATGAAACTGGAAAGCAAGCGTCGTCATCGGCCCCGCCTATCTCGTCGTCACCTGCGGTTCTGGGTTCCGGGCTCGATCCTTCGGATCGCCCCGGAATGACGGCGCGGTTCCAAATCAAGCCGTCACACTTTACAGCATCAGACCGAAGCCCGCATTCGGACCGATGCTGTAGAGCGTTGATCTGCATCGGCTCGCCCCGAAAACCGGTTCCCACTTTTCGGGCCGATGCTCTAGCCTTACGCCATGCACTGGCTGACCTCTCCCATCGCCGCCCCTGCCCTGCCCGCGACCTGGCTGATCGCGACCGGCGCGAGCCCGGCCAACCTCGCCGAGCGCTCGGCCTTGCGGCGCGAGACGGCGCGGACGATCATCGCTGCTCAGCTTAGCCTGCCGATCGAGGTCATCGCGATCGGGCATGACCAACGAGGCCGGCCCTTGCTGGCTCAGCCGGTCGCGACGGGACTGCATCTCTCGCTCGCGACGCGGGCGGGCTTCGTCGCGCTGGCGCTGGCGCAGGCTCCTGTCGGCGTCGATGTCGAGCGGGTCGAGCCCCTGGCCACGCCGCCGCTCGCGACCTTGCATCCGCTGGAGCGGGAGGCGCTGCTCGCCCTGCCCGAGCAGGCGCGGCCGCTGGCCTTCGCACAACTCTGGGCGGCCAAGGAGGCCTATGTGAAGGCGCTCGGAACAGGCTTTGCCCGCGCGCCGGAGAGTTTCGCAATCACGTTTGCTTCGCTGGAAACCTTCAGCGTCAGCGATCCCGAGCGATCGGCCCCGTGTCTGGGCACGAGCCGCATCATGAAAAACGGCGACCAGGGGAGCCTGGCCGCCGCGATCGTGGTGCTCGGCTGAGCGAGATCTCAGCCTGGCTGGTCTGCCGGCTTCTTCTTCAGCACGTAGGCGACGAGGCAAACGAGCGCAGCGCCGATCGCTGAGGAGACGTAGTGGGGCATGGCGGCCGGACCGATTCCGAGCGCGCTGACATCTTTCGACACAGGGGTGACCCAGCTCGGCATATTGACCTGGAGCCATTGCAGCACCGCGATGTCGCCGATGATCATCTCCGCCGCGATCCAGCCGAGCAGGGCCGCACCGAGCCAGACCAGGATCGGGAAGCGCTCGATGATCGAGGTCAGGAGCTGCGCGCCCATAATGATCAGCGGGATCGAGAGCAGCAGGCCGAAGATGAACAGCTCGGGATGTCCGCGCGAGGCCGCCGCGATCGCGATGACGTTGTCGAGGCTCATCACGGCGTCAGCGATCGCGATGGTGCGCACGGCCCGCCAGAGATTGTCGCTCGCCTCAATGTCGCTATGGGCTTCCTCCTCGCCCATGGCGAGCTTGATCGCGATCCAGAACAGCAGGACGCCGCCGACCACCTTCAGGAAGGGCACGTTCAGCAGATAGCTGACCACCAGCGCGAAGACGATACGCAGGCCGACCGCGGCGCCGGCGCCGAGCCAGATGCCGATCTTGCGCCGGTTTTCCGGCAGCGAGCGGCAGGCAAGCGCGATGACGACCGCGTTGTCGCCGGAAAGAAGCAGGTCGATCCAGATAATCTGGAGCAACGACACCCAGAATTGGGATGATGAAAAGTCCATAGGTCGGTCAGTCCCTGTATCAGAGGGCCGGATCTGGCCGGCGAGGTTTCAACCAGTAGCCAAGACCGAGGACGAGAAGCGCCCCCAGCAAAGCCGCCGGATATTCGAGACGGTGCAACGCATCCGCGCCGAAATGAGTGATGAGCCAGGGATCGCTGTCGAACATCTCGCCAGCGACCCAGCCGAGCAGCGCCGCCCCGGCCCAGACCAGGATCGGAAAGCGCGTCAGCAGGTTCGTGATCAAGGATGCTCCGAGCACGATCAGCGGGATCGAGATCACCAGCCCGGCGATCAGGAGCGGAATCGAATCCTTGGCGACGGCGGCGATGGCCAACACGTTGTCGAGGCTCATGACGATGTCGGCGATCGCGACCGTCTGGACCGCCTTCCAGAGCTTGCTGCTGGCCGTGATCGAATCCTCGTCGCTCTCGCCATCCTCGATGATCAGCTTCACCGCGATCCAGATCAGCAGCAGCGCGCCAACGATATGCAGGAAGGGCGCGTTGAGCAGCGAGGCGATCAGCACCGTGAAGACGACGCGCAGAACCACGGCGACGCCCGCTCCGAGCGCAATCCCCTTGGTTCGCTGCGCGGGCGACAGTGCCCGGCAGGCGAGCGCGATCACTACCGCATTATCGCCGGAGAGGACGATGTTGAGCGCGATGATCTCGGCCAGCTTCCCCCAGATCAGAGGATCAACGAAGGAAAGCGAAGAGAGATCCATCAAGACAAGCCCTTCCAGAAACGGCAATTCGAGACTTGGAGCGGCTGAGCAACCCGGTCAGGGTCGCTCAGCCGCTCCAGTTCTTTGTTTCAACGCGTTTTCTTCAGGCGAACCGCAGTTCACGCCGCTCCAAAACGCTTCAGTCAATCCAGCAGCGCTTATCGCGCCTCGGGATCCGGCCTGCCGGGCCTTTAGCCCAGCGCCTGCTCGACCGCCTTGCCCGCGGCTTCGGTATCCAGCGTCCCGCCGAGATCGCGGGTGCGGGTGCGGGCGTCGCCGAGCGCGCGCTCGATTGCGGCCTCGATGCCCTTGGCGGCTTCGGTCTCGCCGAGATGATCCAGCATCATCGCGCCCGACCAGATCTGGCCGATCGGGTTGGCGATGCCCTTGCCCGCTATGTCGGGCGCCGAGCCATGGACCGGCTCGAACAGCGAGGGATGATCGCCGGTCGGGTTGATGTTGCCCGACGGCGCGATGCCGATCGTGCCGGTGCAGGCCGGGCCCAGATCCGACAGGATGTCGCCGAACAGGTTGGAAGCCACGACCACGTCGAAACGGTCCGGATTCAGCACGAAATGCGCTGTCAGGATGTCGATATGGTACTGGTCGACGGCGACGCCGGGATAGTTCTTGGCCATCTCCTTCACCCGCTCGTCCCAATACGGCATGGTGATCGAGATGCCATTCGACTTGGTTGCCGAGGTCAGCTTTTTCCGCGGACGGCGCATCGCCAGTTCGAAAGCGTATTTCAGCACGCGGTCGACGCCGACACGGCTCATCACCGTCTCCTGCATGACGATCTCGCGCTCGGTGCCGGCGAACATCTTGCCGCCGACCGAGGAGTATTCGCCCTCGGTGTTCTCGCGCACGACGAAGAAGTCGATATCGCCGGGCTTGCGGCCGACGAGCGGGCCAGGAACGCCCGGCATCAGGCGCACCGGGCGCAGGTTCACATACTGGTCGAATTCACGCCGGAAGAGCAGCAGCGAGCCCCAGAGCGAGATGTGGTCGGGCACCTGCGCCGGCATGCCGACCGCGCCGAAATAGATCGCGTCATGGCCGCCGATCTTTTCCTTCCAGTCGTCGGGAAGCATCTTGCCGTGCTTCTCGTAATAATCGCAGGACGAGAAATCGAACTCGTCGAAGCGCAGTTCGAAGCCGTATTTCTTGGAAGCTGCCTCGAGCACGCGCAGGCCCTCGGGCATGACTTCCTTGCCGATGCCGTCCCCGGCGATGACGGCGATACGATAGACGCGATTGGTCCCACTCATAGTTTTTGTCCAAACAAGCTCATGGGTTTTCTCCAAAGAAGGCCGTGAATTCGGCGGCGACGAGATCGGGAATCTCCTCCGCCAGATAATGCCCGCCTGGCAAGGCACGGCCTTGGACGTTCTCAGCGCGCTGCCGCCACAGCGCAAGCGGCTCGAAACATTTGCCGATGATGCCGTTGCCGCCCCAGAGCGCGAGCAAGGGCTGGGTCAGCTTGCGACCGCCATCCTCATCGTCATGGCGGATATCGATGGTGGCGGCGGCGCGATAATCCTCGCAACTCGCATGGATGGTCTGCGGATCGCTGAAGCAGCGCAGATAATGGGCGAGAGCCTCGGGCGCGAAGGGCGTCAGCCCGGCCGAGCCGGAGCCGCATTTCTTGCGCCAGTAGGCCTCGGGATCGGCCCCGATCATCCGCTCCGGGAAGGGCGCGGGCTGGATCAGGAAGAACCAGTGCCAATAGGCTCGCGCAAAGGCGTCGCTGGTGTTGGCGTACATCTCGCGGGTCGGCGCGATGTCCAGCGTCGCGAGCTTGGTGACGCGCTCGGCATGGTCGAGCGCCAGGCGATGGGCGACGCGCGCGCCGCGATCATGTGCGCCGACGAAGAAGAGCTGATGCCCGAGCGCCGTCATCACCTGCGCCATGTCGAGCGCCATGGCGCGCTTGGAATAGGGGAAATGCTCGGCATCGCTTGCCGGCTTGTCGCTGTCGCCATAGCCGCGCAGATCGGCGCAGACCAAAGTGAAGCGGTCCCGCAAGTGCGCGGCGAGCTTGTGCCAGAGCGCATGCGTCTGCGGGTAGCCATGGAGCAGCAGGAGCGGCGGCCCCTTCCCGCCCGTCCGGACACGGATGCGCGCACCCGATGTCGCGACATCGAGCAGACGGAAGCCAGGGAAGAGGCTGTCCTGGACGGGGATTTCGGTGATGGTCATTCGGTGCTGTTGAGGTGAAGCAATCGGGAGCGATTACCCTGAATCCCGGGCGATTACGCCGATGGATTATTACACAATCACGATCAATAACCGCATGATCGACAATGTGAGAATCCGATAGCCCTCATGGACGGCCAGGCCCCCCTCATCGACGAGAATGATCCGGTTCAGAGCGTGTTCGCGCCGGTGCTGGGATTGCCGGCGTGGAGCGTGCAAAAGGGCCAAGGCAGCATGCTCACCTTCGAATTCGGCAATCCATCTCTGTATATTCGCGAGCCGATAGAGTCGAAGGAGGCCGCGAGCGCAAAAATCGTCGCGTGGCGCCGCCGCCGTACCGTCAAGCCAATCGGCGAGTGGTGGTTGTGGATTTATTGCTGCAACTGGCGGTGCATCGTGCGCGGTCGCGAAACCGCGCATTCGGAATCGACAAGCAAGCGGATCGGCACCGCTGTACGCGAACTCGACGGGCAATGCCTGTTGTCTATCAGCGTAGATCCCCTCAAGGGGACATCCCGCTTTGTCTTCGACCTCGACACCGTGCTGGAGACATGGCCCTACGAGGACGAAGACCTCGACGAACAATGGTCGCTGCAGCGCAGGTCCAGCTACATCTTCGCCTATCGCAAGGATGGCCGATACAGCTGGTCGGCGGAGAATGCGAGCTCCGGCGAGGAAGTCTGGTTACCATTGCCGTCGGGCGCCATCGGCATAGTCGCCTGAACGCTACTCCCCCCGCCTGCGGCGGGGAGAGAGCACGCGCCACGTCCTCTCTCCTTCTCCCGGATGGAAGAAGCGAGGTGGCTCTGCTCGAAGACCAGCCTGCGCGGGGAACCCTCTCCCGTAGGGAGAGGGCAGGGTGAGGGGTAGGCCGTTCGACGCTTTGGTCGCGACCTCACCGCTGCCTCGCTGTGAGGTTGGCGTCTAACTGGTCCAGGGGCCTACACCTCACCCCTGCCCCTCTCCTTACAGGAGAGGGGTTCCCCGCGCCCTACCCCCGCAGCGCCGCCCCATAGCGCTTGGCCATCTCGGCCACGATCTTGGCGCCGACCGCCTCGATCTCGGCCTCGGTCAGCGTCTTGTCGACCGGCTGCAGGGTCACAGCCAGCGCGACCGACTTCTTGCCGGCCTCCACGCCTTGCCCTTCATAGAGGTCGAAAACCGCGACATCCGCGATCAAAGCCCGGTCGGTGTTCTGCGCGGTCTTCATCATCTCGCCGGCCGCGACCGTCTTTTCGACGATGAAAGCGAAATCGCGCGTCACCGGCTGGAAGCCCGAGAGCGCCAGCTTCGACTTAACCTTGGTCGGCTTGTACTTCGGCAGCGGCAGCGCATCGAGATGGATCTCGAAGGCGACGAGCGGGCCCTTGACGTCTAGCGCCTTCAGCACCTTGGGATGCACCTCGCCGAAGGCGCCGATGACGCCCTTAGGGCCGAACCGGAGCGTGGCCGAACGGCCGGGATGCGCCCAAGCAGGACCACCAGCAGAACTGCCGCCCGCGACGATCTGCAGGCCGCCGACCGGAACGCCAAGCCCCGTCAGCAGGCCCATCAGATCGGCCTTGGCGTCGAAGACATCGACGGGCTTGGCGGCACCGTCCCAATGGCGGCCAACGCCTTCCAGCCTCGCCGTGCCGCGGCGCAGGCCGGCGGCGGCGATGAACTGCCCCTCGGGCGTATCATCCTTGAAGACCTGCCCGACCTCGAACAGCGCGACGTCGCCGAGGCCGCGATCGGCATTGAGCTGGCCTGCGCGGATCAGCCCCGGCAGCAGCGAGGGGCGCATGTCGGAAAGATCGGCCGCGATCGGATTGGCGAGCACGAGCTGGCGCGAGCCGCCGCCGAACAAAGTCGCGGCGTCATGCGAGATGAAGGACCATGTCACCGCCTCGACGAGGCCGCGGCTGGCGAGCAGGCGCTTGGCGGCGCGAGTGCGCTTCTGCAGCACGGTGAGGACCGGCTTCACCACCTCGCCCTTGATCCGCGGCAACGGCGTCGAGACGACACGGTCGAGGCCGGCGATGCGCACGATCTCCTCAACGAGATCGGCCTTTCCAGCGACATCACCACGCCAGGACGGAGCGGCGACCTTGACGCGCTCGCCGGCGCCCGAGACGTGGAAGCCGAGCGAGGTCAGCGCGAGCTTCATCTCGATCTGCGGCAGATCGAGCCCGGTCAGGCGCTTGACCTCGGACCAGGGGAAATCGATGGCAGAGGCGCTCTCGGGCAGATCGCCCTCGAAGATTATCTCGGAGGCCTCGCCGCCGCAGAGATCGAGGATCATCGCGGTGGCGAGATCGAGGCCCGGGCGGGTGAAATCAGGATCGACGCCGCGCTCGAAGCGATAGCGTGCATCGGAGTTGATGCCGAGCGCGCGGCCGGAGCGAGCAATGTTGAGCGGGTCCCAGAGCGCGCTCTCGACCAGCACGTCGGTGGTGGTCTCGTCGCAGCCGGAGGCCTCGCCGCCCATGATGCCGGCAAGCGACTCGACGCCATGCGCATCGGCGATGACGACCTGCTCGCTGGTCAGCGTGTAGCTCTTGCCGTCGAGCGCCAGGATCGTCTCGCCGTCCCTGGCCCGGCGCACCGTGAGATCGCCCTTGACCTTGGCGGCGTCGAAGACGTGCAGCGGCCGGTTGCGGTCGAAGGTCATGAAATTGGTGATGTCGACCAGCGCGTTGATCGGCCTGAGCCCGATGGCGCGCAGCCTCGCCTGCAGCCATTCCGGCGAAGGCTCGTTCTTGACGCCGCGCACCAGCCGCAAGGCGAAGGCCGGGCAGAGGTGCTTGTCCGCCTCGGCGAAATCGAGCGTCACCTTGACCGGGCAGGGATAGGCCCCGCGCACAGGCAGGACCTGCGGCGTCTTGAGGCCACCGAGCCCGGCGGCGGCGAGGTCACGCGCGACGCCGGCAACGCCGAGCGCATCGGCGCGGTTGGGCGTCACCGCGATCTCGATCACGGCGTCGTCGAGCCCGACATAGGTGGCATAGGGCTGGCCGACAGGCGCATCCTCCGGCAGGTCGATGATGCCGTCATGATCCTCGGAGAGCTGCAACTCGGCGGCCGAGCAGAGCATGCCATTCGACTCGACGCCGCGAATGACGCCCTTGCCGAGCGTGATGTCCTTGCCGGGGATATAGGTGCCGGGCGGGGAGAAGACGCTCTTCATGCCGGTGCGGGCATTGGGCGCGCCGCAGACGACCTGCACAGGCTCGCCCGCGCCGGTATCGACCATGCAGACGCGCAGCCGGTCGGCGTTCGGGTGCTGCTTGGCCTCGATCACATAGGCGATGGTGAAGGCCTGGAGAGCCTTCGCCTTATCCTCGACGGCCTCGACCTCGAGGCCGACGCGGGTCAGCGTCTCGGTGACGGTGTCGAGCGAATCCGTGGTGTCGAGATGGTCCTTCAACCAAGACAGAGTGAACTTCATGAGTGTCCGTCACTTCTCAGATTGGCATGGGACATCGCGGGCGACGCAGCGTTGAGCTGGTCGTCCCCATCCGTCCGGATCTTCATGGAATTGCCGCGCCAGGTGACCTCACCGGCGATGAAGGCATAGGCCCAGACGCCGGGAAAGATCAGATCCCGCAGCAACAGCGCCAGCGGCATGCGCCAGGAGAGATACCAGCCGACGCCATAGGCCAGCGCCATCTCCGCCACATACCAGGGCAGCAGCACGAGTGCTGGACCAAGCCATGCGGAATATCCGTAGGCCAGCGCAGCGAAGGCCGCACACAGCGCCGGCAGCAGCGGGCCGGACAGGATCTCGGGCGCGAAGAAGGGCAGGAACGTCACCCGGCGCAGACGCGCCCAGCGGAACTGCCGCTGCACGACGTCATATAAGGAGCGCTCTCCCAAGGGCTGCTCGAAGGGCTGGCCGACGAGATGGACATGCTTGCCGGCCCGGCGCACCAGCTTGGTGGCGGCGGCATCCTCGGCGATTTCCTCGCCCAGCACGGCAATGCCGCCATTGGCGTCGAGGAAGGGCTTGTTCCAGAGCATCGACTTGCCCTGCGCGAAGCCGAAGCCGAGCGCCTCGCCGGCATATTGCCAGCGCGCCTGGAAGGTGTTGAGGAAGGCGCATTCGAGCTCGGCCCAGAAGCCCTGCGGACGCGAGCCTGCCGGTGTCGAGCAGACGAGCCCGGTGTCGGGCCGCCAGGAGGCCAGCATGCGCTGGATGTAGTCCCTCGGCATCAGCACGTTGGAATCGGCCAGGATGACCCATTCGGTCGTCGCCGCCTCCCAGCCCTTGACGCAGTTGTTGAGCTTGGGATTGGCGCTGACGGCGACATCGCCTGTGATCAGGCTGACCCGCTCCGCGCCGAAGCGGCCGATCAATTCCTCGATCAGCGGCACGATCGGATCATCGGCATCGGCGACGCAGAAGATCGTCTGATAGCGGGGATAGTCGAGCAGGAGGCCAGACGTCGCCGTCTCCCTGCTGAAGGCCTCGATGCCGCGCACCGGCCGCACGATCGTCACCGGGGGCTGCGCGTCGAGCAGAGCGCAGCCGGCATCCTTGCGGCGCAGGCGCACGAAGGCGATCGCCTGGCAGAGCAGATTGGTCGCGACGGCGAGCGCCGCGAACAGGCCAGCTGATGCAGCCAGGCTCACCGCAGCCTCCCCTGATGCCGCGACGTGCTCACGACGACAGCCCGCCCGTCAAGGTCGGCAGGTCGAGCGGCCGGAAGCCGTAATGGGCGAGCCAGCGCAGATCCGCCTCGAAGAAGGGGCGCAGATCCGGCATGCCGTATTTCAGCATGGCGATACGGTCGATGCCCATGCCCCATGCGAAGCCCTGGTAGACATCCGGATCGAGCCCGCAATTGCGCAGCACATTGGGGTGGACCATGCCGCAGCCCAGGATCTCGAGCCAATCCTCGCCCTCGCCGAAGCGGATCTCGCCGCCCTTGCGCGAGCATTGGATATCGACCTCGACCGAAGGCTCGGTGAAGGGAAAGAAGGAGGGGCGGAAGCGCATCTTGACGTTGTCGATCTCGAAGAACGCCTTGCAGAACTCCTCAAGCACCCATTTCATGTGGCCCATATGGGCCTTCTTATCGATGACGAGCCCCTCGACCTGATGGAACATCGGGGTGTGGGTCTGGTCGGAATCCATCCGGTAGGTGCGACCAGGGCAGATCACCCGGATCGGCGGCTCCTGCGCCATCATGGTGCGGACCTGGACCGGCGAGGTGTGGGTGCGCAGCAGCTTGCGCTCGCCATTCGCATCGGGCGCGAAGAAGAAGGTGTCGTGCATCTCGCGGGCGGGATGGCCGACGGGGAAGTTCAGCTTGGTGAAGTTGAGGTCGTCGGTCTCGACGTCCGGGCCTTCCGCCACCGAGAACCCCATATCGCCGAAGATCGCGGTGATCTCGTCGATGACCTGGCTGATCGGATGGATGCGGCCGCGTGCCTCGGGCCCCTCGCGAACCGGCAAGGTGATGTCAACAGTCTCGGAGGCGAGCCTGGCGTCGAGCGCAGCCTCGCCCAGCGCCTCCTTGCGGGCGGAGAGCGCGCCTTGCACCTTGTCGCGCAGGCCGTTGATCAGCGGCCCCTTGTCCTTGCGCTCCTCGGGCGTCATCGCGCCCAGCGTCTTGAGCAGCGCCGAGATCGAGCCGGCCTTGCCCAGCGCTGCGATCCTGACCTGCTCCAGGGCGGTCTCGTCCTGCGCGCCGGCGATGTCGGCAAGGAGGCTCGCGCCCAAGTTATCGATCTCGTTCATGCCTGCTCTGGTCCATTTGCGAGGCATCTTCTAGGGTGTCGCCAGCGGCGAGGCTAGAGGCAATCATGCTGGCAAAGCATCGCTGCGGCGGCAAATCCAGACCGTTTCACCTCGATGAGGGCAGCCACATGACAATCATGTCTCAATGGCGGGCGGCACTGGTCGTGAGTTCGTTCATTGGCCTGGCCATACCGGCAGCGGCGCAGGACGGCAGGCGCGTTACCATCACCGGCGAGATCAGCGACACCTGGTGCACGATCAGCGGGCTGATGTTCGCCAAGGGAACGGCTCACCATCAATGCGCCATCTGGTGCGCGCTTGGCGGCATTCCCGTCAGCATCCGCGATGCGAAGGGCAATCTCTACCTCATCCTGAAGATCGGCGACGACGACGACAGCGCGTCCAATCCCAGGGTCGCGCGCATGGCGACGCACGAGGTCAGCGTCGATGGCGAATTGCTGGAGCGCGACGGGGTGAACTACCTGCTCGTCGACCGTATCGCCGACGACAAGGGCGTCATCACCATGACGCATGAGGAATACGGCATCCAGCCGTTCGGGAACTGAGCGATGCAGGCGCTCTCCACGATACGCCTCGCGCTGATGATTTTTACAGTGTCCGGCGCCACCTCCTCCCTGGCCGCCGAAGCCTGGAATATCCCGCATGAGAGGGCAGTCGTCCTGAAGGGACGCGTCGTCGACGCGCTGTGCCAGCTCAAGGGCCGCTGCGCGCCCGATTGCGGCGGCGGCAAGCGGCAGCTCGGCTTGCTGCTGACGGATGGCACGTTCCGGCTCGTGGCCAAGTCCAACATCGATTTCGCCGGATCGATCCCCGATCTGATCGGCTTCTGCGGCAAGGAGATTGAGGCCGACGGGCTCCTGATCGAGAACCCGGCCATAACCTTGTTCTTCGTGCAGGGTATCAGGACCGATGCGGCTGGATCCTTCATCCCGGCCGAGCGCTTCAAGGCGGATTGGGAGACGCGCAACGGCAAGGCCGAAGAGTGGTGGCGCGCCGACCCGGAAGCGAACCGAATCATCGCTGCGGATGGCCCGCTCGGCATCAAGGGCCTGGTGCCCAAGCCAAAGCCCTGAGGCCCCCGCGATGACCGACATGATCGCGCGCAGGGGCGTGCTGGCCGGCCTCGCCGCTTTCGCCACAGGACGCGCCGTCGCACAGGATCAGGCCAGCCATCAGGGCAGCCTCCAGCATGATCGGCTCACGGCGCAGTTCGGCGGAGCTTTTACCCTCACCGATCACACGGGCAGGCGCGTCAGCAACGGCGATTTTCGTGGCCGCTTCATGCTGATCTATTTCGGCTTCACACGCTGCACCGATACCTGTCCGGTTGATCTGCCGGTCATCGCGCAGGCGCTCGATGCGGTCGGCCCGCTCGCGGACAAGCTCGTGCCGCTCTTCATCACGGTCGACCCCGGCAACGATACGCCGCCGGTCATGGCGACCTATGTCGCTGCCTTCCACCCGCGCCTGATCGGGCTCACCGGCAGCGAAGCGGAGATCGCGGCAACGGCCAAAGCCTACAAGGTGCATCGCCGCAAGCTGACACAGCCTCACCATGGCGCGGGCGAATATGCGGTCGACCATGGCTCGCTGACCTATCTGATGGGGCCGGACGGGCGCTTCATGACGTTGCTGCCGCATAATTCGGGAGCCGAGCGGCTGGCCGCGATCCTGCGGAAATATCTCGCCTGAGGCGACAGGCCGCGTCTGTGTGGCTATGCAGGGCATACCCCACAGGACCGATGCCATGGCCGACAACACAGCCCAGAAGACCTCGCCCTCCTATCGCCTGGCCGCGCTCGATCCCGACTTCATCCTCGGCGATTCCACGCGCGGGACACGCTTCATGCTCGAATACCAGAAGGCCGAGGACAGCCTGCGGGCGCGCGGCATCGCCTCGACCATCGTCGTCTTCGGCTCGGCGCGGGTGCGCGAGGGCAATCCCTGGTACGAGGCGGCGCGGGCTTTCGCGCGGCTCGCCTCTGAGCGCGGCGGCGCTCTGGCTCAGGCTGGCAATGAGCACCGGCATGTCATCGCCACCGGCGGCGGGCCTGGCATCATGGAGGCGGCCAATCGCGGCGCGACGGAGGCCGGGGCGCTCTCGATCGGCCTCAACATCACCTTGCCGCATGAGCAGGAGCCCAATGCCTGGTCGACCCCGGACCTGACCTTCCGCTTCCATTATTTCGCGATGCGCAAGATGCATTTCGCCATGCGGGCGGCCGCACTCGTCGCCTTCCCCGGCGGGTTTGGCACGCTGGACGAATTGTTCGAGGTGATGACGCTAGTCCAGACCGCCAAGATGCCGCCGGTGCCGATCGTGCTCTATGACAGCGCCTTCTGGAAAAGTTTGGTCAATTTCGACACGCTGCGCGAAGCCGGCTTCATCCGCCCGGAGGACCTGTCGCTGTTTGCCTTTGCCGACACGCCCGACGAGGCCTATGCCCGTATCGTCGCGGGCGCCGGCGACGCCTGGGAGCCGGCGGCAAAGGACAGTGTGCAGACGTAGAGGCGCGCGATTGGTCGCGATGCACCACCGTCATTCGGTAATCGGTCGGTTTGGGCGCCGGTTCCGACCCGTTGGGGACTTGCGCGCCCACCTGTATTATAGCGTCGATCCCTGTGGAGGACCTATGAGGCTGGTTTGTATCGTAGTCTGCATAGTCGCGACGGCGACTGTTTGCCGGGCAGACGTGCAAAGCGGTAAGCTTCGGCCCGATGATTATCCCTTTCAATGCGGTGCAGTTTTCGGGATCATCGGTCGCGCCTACTCTGACGCTGCGAACGTTAGCGAGGCGACAAAATTCAGCGAGAGAGCTAAAAAACTTGAGCTACTGGCCCAAGCGGAGTTCGCTAGACGGGGTCGAACCCAGCAAGACGCTGAAAATTATATGCAGAAGCATATTGATCTCACGATCGAGTTAGCCGCTAGAGAACCGCAGCTGATCGCTAATTTCGTCAGAGCATGCGAGCAGCGATTCCCTGGCTGATAAACTCGAGTTCAATGCCAACAATCGCCCCTTAGCGGTCATCCACCGTGAGGGCGCAACCGCTGGCGGATCGAGCTGACGAACATCAATGCAACTTTTTCGTCTTCGCTCAAAAGCGCGTTTCCTCCTGCCCTCAAGCGGTTGTCCAGGGAACGGAGCGTCAGATCAATGGCTGGTGGCAGTTCGGGAATGATGACAGGAACATCCTTCATCTCACTGTCGCCAAGCGTCCAACTAAGAAGGCTACTTTTCCGGTCTAGTGACCATCTTCCGCCAGTCAACATCCGGCGACCGCTCGCCTCATAGCCAGAGACTCGCTCGACAAGGCAGACCAGAACGGCGGACGCGGCGACCCCAACGATGATGTCGCCCGGCTCAACTGTGATGTCATATCTCATCCCGCGCACAGCCCTCTTCCTGTCGGAACGTGTCCGCTTCCCACCCAGAGCGGAAATCGGCCGGCGTCGGTCGCAAGCAATGGGCACCACCGGCCGATAGACCGTTTATGCGCCGACGAAGCCAGCCACGGCGAGGATGGTCGTAAGGCTGGCCGTCATGCCGGATACGCTGGCGGTCTTCTCGGCATCGATCCACTCGGCGAGAGAATGCGCCCGGCCGCCGGTGCCGCCCGAACCGATCTTGATCGCGGGTATGCCGAGGCTCATCGGAATATTCGCGTCGGTCGAGGACGCCTCGTGCTTGGGCGCAAAGCCATGTGCCTGAAGCGCTGCGGTGGCGAACTGGACGATATCGGTGTCCATGGCCGTGTTGCCGGCGGGGCGATCGCCCAGCGTCCTGATATCGACGGTGATCGCTCCTTCGCTGGTCGAGCGGATCGCGTTCTCCTGTTCCACGGCCGCGGCCACGATCGCGCGGCATTGCGCGTCCAGCCTGGCGAGCTGCTCCGCCGATTCCGACCTGAGGTCGATGTCGATCCACGCCTCCTCGGGAATCGCGTTCACCGATGTGCCGCCGCCGACGACGGAGGCGCAGAACGTGGTGCGAGGTGTTTCCGGCACCTCGATGCGGCCGAGTTCGACGACCGCCTGCGCCATGGCATAGATCGGGTTCACGATCCCGAATGCCTTGAAGCTGTGCCCGCCCGGCCCATTGAAGCGGACGGAGTAGCGTTTCGAGCCGACGCCGCCGACCACGATCTTGTCCACCTGCGGACTGTCGACGGTGATGAAGGCTTCGATCTGGTCGCGATACCGCCCCTTGGTGAAGAGATGGCGGACGCCACGCAGGTCGCCGAGCCCTTCTTCGCCGACATCGCCGACGAATAGAATATCGTTGCGGGTTCGGATGGAGGCGGCGTCCAGCGCGCGAATGAAGGCGAGCAGGACGGCAAGGCTGCGGGTGTCGTCGCCAATTCCCGGCGCATAGAGCTTGGTGCCCTCGCGGCGAACGGTGACGTCGATTCCTTCCGGGAAGACAGTATCGAGATGCGCGGCGACCACGATCAGCCCGCCATTGCCGGTGCCGCGCCTGACGCCCATGACATTGCCGATCTCGTCCTGCTCGACATCCTCGAGACCATGCGCACGCAGCATCTCGAGATAGGCTGCGGCGCGCCGCTCCTCCTTGAAAGGAGGCGATGGAATCTCGGTCAGGGTGACAATGTCGGCAACGGTGCGATCGTGGTCGGCGTCGAGCTTTTCGACCGCGACCTTGAATGTCGGATGGCTGGTGATCGCGGCGATTTCGGAGGCGTGGTCGCGCTGCACTGGCATTTCCCCATCATGCGGTCGGTGGCCTTGCTACGGCGCAAGCTGTGCCGCCAGCCTTAGTGCGGCGCAAGGGCTCCTAGCGAACATCCGATCTGCTTTTGTGGCGACCGGAGAGCCGATCATGCGCGCTCGTCGTTCGGCTTCCGGGGCTCATCACGAAGCAAAGAAAAAGGCCGGCATCGCTGCCGGCCTTTTCCTCATTCAATGAAAGCAAAACCGCTCAAGCAGCCTTGATTATCAGGCAGCCTTGGGCTCGGCGGCGGCGAGCGCGCCCTTGACCGTCTCGACCACGGCAGCGAAGGCCGCTGCGTCGTCGATGGCCATGGCCGACAGGGTCTTGCGGTCGAGCTCGAGACCGGCCTTGTGCAGGCCGTTGATGAACATCGAGTAGACCAGGCCGTGCTCACGCACCGCAGCGTTCAGGCGCTGGATCCAGAGCGCGCGGAACGAGCGCTTCCGGTTCTTGCGGTCGCGATAGGCGTACTGCATCGAGCGATCGACGGCCGCCTTGGCAGCGCGGATCGTATTCTTGCGGCGGCCATAGAAACCCTTGGCAGCCTTGAGTGTCTTCTTGTGCTTGGCATGGGACGTTACGCCCCGTTTCACGCGAGCCATGTGATGATCTCCGGAAGGTTAGGGGGCGTCAGCCGTTGGGGAGGAAGTATTTCTTCACGTTGGCGGCGTCGCCCTCGAAAAGAACGTTCGTACCCCGGTGATTGCGGAGCTGCTTGTTGGTCCGCTTGATCATCCCGTGACGCTTTCCGGCCTGGGCGTAGAGCACCTTGCCGGTTCCGGTGATCTTGAAGCGCTTCTTGGCGCTCGACTTCGTCTTGATCTTGGGCATTTCAGCTCCTCATTGGTCGCGGACGCGCGAATTGCGCCGCTTTCAGTTTTGCTTGTTCAAGAAGTGCTCTTGGGGAAGCAAAGATCGACCGCCACGGCAGCCCTTATCAGCCGGGCGATCGAAGGCCGCGCGTATGACAGAAAAGGGCGGGCATGGCAAGCGCGGGACGAGGGCTCCGCGACAAGCCGCTTGACGAGATCCGTGGAAGGAGCGTCAACACGTCACGACAACGTCTCACAGGGCTCACAAGAAGCCCACGCTACCAGAGAGGAAACATCATGCGAATTTCAGTGGCCGGATTCCTTGCCGGCATCGTCCTGAGCGCAGTGGCCAGCGCGCCTGCCCTCGCCCAGTCGACGCTCGACAAGATCAAGCAACGCGGCCAGATCATCTGCGGCACCAGCGAAGGCGTTCCCGGCTTTTCCCTGCAGGACGCCAACGGCGCCTGGAAGGGCTTCGATACCGATATCTGCCGCGCGCTCTCGGCTGCCATCTTCAACGACCCCGACAAAGCCTCCTATCTCTCGCTCTCGAGCAAGAACCGGCTGGTCGCGCTGCAGAGCGGCGAGATCGACGTGCTGGCGCGCACGACGACCTGGACCCTTGGCCGCGATATCGGCCAGGGCGTCAGCTTCACGGCGGTCAACTATTACGACGGCCAAGGCTTCATCGTCCGCAAAAAGCTCAATGTGAACAGCGTCAAGGAACTCGACGGCGCCTCGATCTGCGTCGCACAAGGCACGACCACGGAGCTCAACCTCGCCGATTACGGCCGGACCAACGGCATCAAGTTCGAGACCGTCGCCTTCGCGACGCTCGAAGACACCGTGCAGGCCTATGAGGCCGGCCGCTGCGACGCCTACACCACCGACCTTTCCTCGCTCGCCGGCACGCGCAGCAAGCTTAAGGCCCCCGAGGAGCATGTCCTGCTGCAACAGGTCATCTCCAAGGAGCCGCTCGGCCCCTGGGTCCGCAAGAACGACGCGGCCTGGTTCGATCTCGTGCGCTGGACCGTGTTCGCACTGATCAACGCGGAGGAATTCGGCGTCACCAAAGCCAATGTCGACGAGATGGTGAAGACCTCGACGAACCCCGAGATCCGCCGCCTGCTCGGCGCCGAGGGCAAGTTCGGCGAGTCGCTCGGCCTCAGCAACGATTGGGTCGTGCGGATCATTAAAGCCGTCGGCAATTACGGCGAGAGCTTCGAACGGAACTTCGGCGCCAACACCAATAACCCGCTGCCGCGCGGCGCCAACAAGCTGTGGACCCAGGGCGGGCTGCAATTCGCACCGCCGATCCGCTGACAGCACGATGGCAAGGGGGTGGGGAGGTCCAGTATCGCCCCGCCCCTTCTGCCCTTCAAAGACAGTTTGATCATTCGAGCCCTCATCCTGAGGAGCCGCGAAGCGGCGTCTCGAAGGATGGTTCGGAAGGGCGCTGGAGCGCCGTCCACACAGCCAGAGCCGTCATTGCGAGCGCAGCGAAGCAATCCAGGAAGGCGTAGAGCGAGCCCTCCTGGATTGCTTCGTCGCTCACGCTCCTCGCAATGACGGGGTGGGCGGCCGGTGCCGCAGCCGCCCGGACCACAGACCTCATCCTGAGAAGACTGGCTTGAATGAAGCCATTGAAATCTTTGGTTTTATTCCAGATTTCTCAGTGGCTCTAGACCCGGAAGAAGTCGATGAAAGCCCTGAGCGCCGGCCGCATCTGGCGGCGGCTGGGATAGTAGATGTGGAAGCCGTCGAAAGGCGGGCACCAATCTTCCAGCACGCGCACCAGCCGGCCGTCGGCGAGCGCCTCGCTGACATACTCCTCAAACAGGAAAGCGATGCCGGCGCCATCGATCGCGGCCTGCGCGATCAGGCGATCCTCGCCCAGGATCAAAGGCCCCTCGACCGGCGGCTCGATGGCGACGCCCTCCTTCTCGAACTCCCAGCGATAGATCACGCCGCTGGAGAAGCGGAAGCGGATGCAGCGATGAGCGGACAGGTCCTGCGGCCGCTCCGGCCGGGGCCTGCCTTCGAAATAGGAGGGGGCAGCGACCGCCGCGCCCCGCATCGAAGGCCCGATGCGAACGGCGATCATATCGCGCTGCAGGCTTTCGCCGAGCCTGATGCCGGCATCGAAACCACCCTCGACGACGTCGGAAAACCGGTCCTCGATCACGATCTCAAGCACGATCTCGGGAAAGGCTGCGGCGAAGGCGCCGAGCTTCGGCTCCAGCACGGTATGAGCCGCCGTGCGCGGCACGGTCAGCCGGAGATTGCCGGCGGGCTCGTCTCGGGACGCGACCGCCGCTTCCAGCGCAAGATCGATTTCCAGCAGCGCCGGGCGCAGCCGCTCCAGCAACTGGGCACCGGCTTCCGTGGGTGCGACGCTGCGGGTGCTGCGTGCCAGCAAGCGAACGCCCAGGCCAGTCTCGAGCGCCGATACAGCGTGGCTGACGGCGGAGGGCGCAATGCCGAGTTCCTTCGCCGCGTCGCGAAAGCCGCCATTGCGGGCAACCGCCGCCAGGACGGCCAATTGCGAGAGATGGCTGCGGCTCATTGCTCTATTTAATCGATCAAGCCGTGCAAATTCAAGCCGATTATCGAACGACACCAGCGGCGCTATCTGAGCCTCATCACAGCAGAGGAGCCGGTGATGAAAACCCGCAAGCTTGGAACTGAACTGAGTGTCTATCCCGTCGGCCTGGGCTGCATGGGAATGAGCTTCGCCTATGGCGGCCAGGAAGAGAGCGCAGCCATCGCCACTTTGCGCCGCGCCGTCGATCTTGGCGTGACGCTGTTCGACACAGCCGAGGTCTATGGCCCCTACGACAACGAGATCCTGCTCGGCAAGGCGCTGAAACCCGTCCGCGACAAGGTCGTGATCGCCACGAAGTTCGGCTTCAGGATCAGCCGGGATGGCGAGGGACCGGCACGCATGACCGGCCTCGACAGCCGGCCAGAGCACGTCAAGGCCGTCGCCGAAGCCTCGCTGAAGCGGCTCGGCATCGATGTCATCGACCTCTACTACCAGCACCGCGTCGACCCTGCGGTGCCGATCGAGGAGACGGTCGGCGCGATGGCGGAACTTGTCCGCGAGGGCAAGGTCCGCGCGCTCGGGCTGTCGGAAGCGAGCGCCGCAACGATCCGGCGGGCACATGCTGTGCACCCGATCGCCGCCGTGCAGAGCGAATATTCGCTGTGGAGCCGCGAGCCGGAGGCCGATGTGTTCAAGGCCTGCCGGGAGCTCGGCATCGGCTTCGTGCCCTACAGCCCGCTCGGGCGCGGCCTGCTGACGGGCGCGATCAGCAAGCCCGACCAGTTGGGCGCCGATGACTGGCGCCACACTTTGCCCCGCTTCCAGGCCGAGGCGATGGCGGCCAATGCGGCCATCGTCGATGAGCTGGCCGCGATCGCTGCCCGCAAGGGCGTGACGACGGCGCAGCTGGCGCTGGCCTGGGTGCTGCACCAGGGCGACTTCATCGTACCGATCCCCGGCGCGCGGAAGATCACAAATCTGGAGCAGAATGCGGCCGCTGCGCAGATCGTCCTGACTGAGGCGGACCTCGCCGCGATCCATGAAGCCGTCTCGCCCGAGCGCGTCATCGGCAAGCGCTACACGGAAGCGGCACTGGCACTCGTCGACGGCTGATAAAGACAATGGCGGGAGCGGCGCATGGCTGCGCGTTCGCTCCCGCCCGACTTGCGTCCGACAAGCCCTGCAGGCTTTATCGCGATCCTGATCACGCCGCGCGAGCCTTGCCCGCCCATGACCACGCCCTGCATCATCACCGTCGCCATCACCGGCTCGCTGCCGACCAAGCGCGACAACCCGGCCGTGCCGATCTCGATTTCCGAACAGGTCGAATCCACGCAGGCCGCTTTCGAGGCCGGCGCGACCCTGGCGCATTGCCATGTCCGCAGCGACGAGGGCACGCCGAGCTCCGATCCCGAGCGCTTCGGCCGTTTGCTGGAGGGGCTGCGCCAGCATTGCCCCGGCATGATCGTGCAGTTCTCGACCGGTGGGCGCTCCGGTGCGGGGCGCGAGCGCGGCGGCATGCTCTCGCTGAAGCCCGACATGGCCTCGCTCTCGACCGGCTCCTGCAATTTTCCGACGCGGGTCTACGAAAACAGCCCCGAGCTGGTCGACTGGCTGGCGAGCGAGATGCTGAGCTACGGCGTCAAGCCGGAGATCGAGGCCTTCGACCTTTCGATGATCTTCAAGGCGGTCGAGATGGGGGTTGCGGGTGCGATCAAGGGGCCGCTGCATGTGCAGTTCGTCATGGGCGTAAAGAACGCCATGCCGGTCGACCGCGCCGCCTTCGAATTCTACATCGCGACGCTGAAGCGGCTCGCGCCCGATGCGACCTGGACCGGCGCCGGCATCGGCCGCGACCAGATCACCCTCAACCGCTGGTCGCTCGAACTCGGCGGCCATTGCCGCACCGGGCTGGAGGACAATGTCCGGCTCGACCGCGACACGCTCGCGCCGTCCAACGCCGCTTTGGTGAAGCGTGTGGTCGATCTCTGCTCCGACTATGGCCGTCGTCCGGCAACAGCCGCCGAGGCGCGCGCCCTGCTCGGGCTCGCCGCCTGACAGCAACGGGCTTTTACACCGACTTAAGGCTGAGGCTCTCCGTCATTCCGGGGCACGCCGAAGGCGAGAGCCCGGAACCCAGAACCGATGCGCGTCCTCGTGACGCGGAGCGGCGACCGACGCCTTCCCAAGCAGCGGCATCGGTTCTGGGTTCCGGGCTCGATCCTTCGGATCGCCCCGGAATGACGGCGTGTTTAAACCCCGCAGCTATTCGGCAGCGCGCAGCAGCGGCGCAGCCGGCTCGCCGTCGAGCCGCGCGCCGAGCCTGTCGACATCGAGCAGCATCAGCATGCCCGCCGGCGCGCCTTGCGCATCGCGCGCGGCGACGACGCCGAGCGCCGGGACTTCCAGCTTCGCGGTCAGATCCCGCAAGGGCTGCAGTTCCGAGACCGGGATTTCCGGTATCGGGCCGAGCGAATCGACGACGAGCCCGAGCGTCCGGCCGGCCTCGCGCACGATGACGATCTGCTGATCCTCAGCCAGGCCATCGGGAATGCCGAGCAGCCGCGCCAGGCGCAGCACCGGCACGGGGTCACCCTGATGCAGCTTGTAGCCGGCGAGCAGACCGTCTCCCGCCTGCTTGGCCGACGGCTTCAGGCCGGCAAGATCGACGGCCTCGACGACGTCGCGCGCCTTCACGCCGAGCCAGTGCCGGCCGATATGGAAGGTCGCGGCCTCGAAGGCCTCGACGCCGTCAGGCAGCCTGCGCGCCGCGATGGCGTTGGCCGCCGCGCTCGGCGGCCGCGCCCCGGCATCAGTGGCGATATCGCCAAGCGGCACGACGCAGAGCGCCACCACATCGGCATGGTGCCCATCGCTGGTCTTGTATTCGCGATAGCCCTTGGACAGTGCCGCGCCGACCGCGACATGCCTGCCCTCGAATGCGCGGATGCCGGCGAGGTCGCCGGCATTGGCCAACCCCTGCGGGTCGATGACAATCGGGCTCGGCGCGCCCACAGCGAAGCGCGGCTCGGTCGAGGAGATGATGCGGCCATCGCCCGCGACGAGCAGCGTGAAAGCGCCGGGCAGCGCCGCGCCGGCTTCATCAGCCGGCAGGGAATCCTGCAGGATCGCACCGAATTGCGGCGTCGAGTCGAAGATGATCGCGATGCCGCCGACCGCCTTGCCGCCAACCACCTTGCCCCCAGCCGGGGCCTGGACGGCGGCCGTATAGATCAGGGTCGATGCCTCCCCATAAAGCGGCGAAGGCTCGAAGCCCGACACCGCATAATGCTGGTCCGAGCGCAGCGCCAGGGTCCGCTGCACCCATTCCACCGCGAGCGTCTCGCCGACCAGATGCGCCTCGGCCGGCTGCGAAACCGCGACGACGACGCCCTTGGCGTCGAACAGGATCAGGTTGCTATAGACCGTATAGAGCGAATTGATCGTCGCCAGGATCTCGCTGCAATGCCGCGCGCCCTCCGGCGTCGGCTCCGAGAGCACCCGCGCGAAGGTCGCGTTCAGCGCCCACCAGCGGCAATCATTGGCGCGCTCATAGAGATTGCGATCCATGACGTCGATGGCGAAGGCCGCGCGCGACCGGCATTTCTCCATGATCGCCGCGACCACGGTACGGTGGAGGTCGCCGATCGAGGCGTCGAAGACGGCCTGCGTCCTGCGACCGGCATTGGAGATTTCCCAGAGCAGTATCTTGGAGAAGGCGGCATTGGCCGCCGTCGACCCGGCCTGGCGGATCGAGCCGTTCCAGACCGAGCGGTTGAGATCGCGCTGGATCATCGCGGCCTGGCGCGAGACCGTCAGCAGGTCTTCAGAGAACAGCTCGGAATGGCCGGTCACCGCCGCGAGCAGGCCAGCGTCGATCCGCGCGCCGAG
Organism: Allobosea sp. OK403; assembly: GCF_900113835.1. Lineage (GTDB taxonomy): Bacteria > Pseudomonadota > Alphaproteobacteria > Rhizobiales > Beijerinckiaceae > Allobosea. The sequence continues at coordinate 151,959 of NZ_FOQV01000003.1, forward strand.
CGCGCCGTCGCCCTGAGCGAAAGCAGCCTCCAGCGGCAGCAGGCCGAGCCCGATCCAGCCCGGCCCCATATAGCCCTGATAGCCGGAGCTGCGGCAGGCAACAGCGAGATATTGCCGGCCGCCGAGCTTGAGCACGGGGTCGCGGCCCTGGAGCGCTGACGGCGACAGGGCAAGCCCCGCCGGCAGTTGAATGGCGCAGGAGCCGGCGATGACCTCGCCCTGCGGCGTGGCGCAGCCCAGGATCGTCCAGTCATCCTCCGGCAGCAGCTTGCGGAAGATCCCCGCCATCTCGTCGGCGAGGCGGAAGACCAGCACGAGCACGCCGAGCGGGCGCTTGGCGCGATCCTCAACGCGCCAGGCATAGACCAGCGACTGCGCTTCCGAGACGAAATCGACCACGCCGTAATGCTCGACATAGGCGCCGCTCGAACTCAGCGCCTCCTGGATGATGGCGTGCCGCGCCGTCTCAGCCGGATGGGCCTGGAGCCTCGCCCGGACCGCGCCCTCGCGATCGACCAGGACGATGTCGGAATAGACCGAATATTTCGCGACATAGTCGCGGAAGCGCGCCTCGATCGCCGCGCGGGCGGCGGGCGTCGGCGTCGCCTCCTCCAACATCTCGCGGATGTCGGTGTCGGCGGCGAGGAAGCCGATATCGGCGGTGCGCTCGAAGAGATTGCGCACCAGCACATCGATGGCGTTCTGCGCCTTGGTCCTGAGATCGCTGACGACCTTGTCGCGCGTCTCGATGGCGAGATGGTTGAGCAGGCTCCCCGTCAATTCCTCGAAGGCGGAACGTGTGCCCGACATCTCGGTGGCGTTGCCCGAGAGCTGGCCGAGCAGGGTCAGCGTATCCCACGACGCCTGCAAGCGATCGAAGACCTGCCGATAGTCGTCGATCGCATGCATATGGCGGATGATGCCCGCCAGCGAAGGATCGATCGCGATTCCCTTGTGAAGCGTCTGCAAGGCTGGGCTCTTCCATTCGCGCCAATAGCCGCCTGGACGAGGCCCGGCGGCCGAGAAAAGACTGAACTCAACGCAACCGTTCCAAATCGAACCAAATCATCTGAGCGGCCGATTCGCACCAAGGTCACCCTGCCCGCAGCGCTCAAATTTACGGCAAATGTAACGATCATTCACAGGGCCCAGGATTGGCCGGGCGCAAAGCGCGCCGCGACGCCGGAAAGCCGCCTCGCGCTGCGCTTTGTGCAGCCAACGCAGAGCTGCTCTCGCCCCAGGTCAAAAATGCGCCGCGACCTGCATCGAAATGCGCCATTCGTTTCATAGGATAATTTAAGGATCATCTGTTTCATTCTATCGCGAGTCCCTCTATGATCCCGCCATGGATCAGATCGGCGTCGCCACCGCCCTGGATGCGCAATTCGATGAGCTGCCTCCGCAGCTGCGCGCGGTCGCGCGCTGGGTGCTCGACCACCCCGCCGATGTCGCCTTGCTGACCACGCGCGAGCAGGCGCGGCGTGCCGGGCTTGCGCCCGCGACCTTCACGCGGCTGGCGCAACGCCTTGGCCTTCCCGGTTACGACGCCCTGCGAACGGCTTATGCGGCCTCGCTGCGCCAGCGGCCCGACGGCTTCGCCAACCGCGCAACCGAATTGCTCGAACGCCATGGTGACGAGGGCGACAGCGCCATCGCGCAGGACATGTTCGCGGCCTTGGCCGAACATGTCCGGGCCTTGCGGGAGCCTCAATCCGTCGCCTGCCTCGAGCGCGCGGCCGCATTGCTGGCGAATGCGCGCAGCGTCTTCTGCTTCGGGCTGCGCTCCGCCTTTCCGGCGGTCTATATGCTCGACTATATCCGCACGCTGATCGGCGCGGAGTCGGTCCTCGCCGACACAGCCGGCGGGCGCGGCATCGATGCCTTGCGCCGGATCGGCCCGGGCGACGTGCTCTTTGCCATCTCGGTCTCGCCCTATACGCGCCTGACGCTCCAGGCCGCCGCCTATGCGCGCGACAAGGGCGCCTCGATCGTCGTCCTGACCGACAGTGCGCATTCACCGCTTGCCGCACTCGCCGACGAGACCGTGCTGGTGCGCACCGAGACGCCCTCCTTCTTCCACAGCATGACGCCGGCTTTTGCTGCGGTGGAATGCCTGGCGGCGCTGATGACGGCGCGGCGCGGCAAGCCGGCGCTCGACGCCATCGCCGCCTCCGAGGCCCAACTCGACGCCTTCTCCACCTTCGAGACCCCTCGCCGCGCCAAACGGAGACCATCATGAGCCATCTGCTTCACCGCAGCGTCAACGGCGCCTATCCCGTCGCCGTTGGCGGCAAGGGCGTCTTGCTCTTCGACGCCGAGGGCAAGAGTTATATCGACGCCAGCGGCGGCGCGGCTGTCTCCTGCCTCGGCCATGGCCATCCCGACATCGTTGCCGCGATGCATGCCCAGATCGACAAGCTGGCCTATGCCCATACCAGCTTCTTCACCTCGGAGCCGGCCGAGGAGCTGGCGGAGCATCTCATCGCCCGCGCGCCTAAGGGGCTGAGCAATGTCTTCATCTGCAGCAGCGGCTCCGAGGCGATCGAGGCCTGCCTGAAGCTGGCGCGGCATTATTTCATCGAAAAGGGCGAGAGTCGGCGGACCAACTTCATCTCGCGCCGGCAGAGCTATCACGGCATCACAGTCGGAGCACTCTCGGTCGGCGGCCGCATGAAGGACCGCGCGCCGTTCAAGGAGATGCTGCTCACCGGCCACCATATCGCGCCCTGCTATGCCTATCGCGACCAGCGCACTGAGGAGACGCCCGAGCAATACGGGCTGCGCGTCGCCGACGAGCTCGAGGCCAAGATCCTGGAGCTCGGGCCCGACACCGTCGCGGCCTTCGTCGCCGAGACAGTCGTCGGCGCGACGCTCGGGGCCGCCACGCCCGCGCCCGGCTATTTCAAGCGCATCCGCGAGATCTGCGACCGCCATGGCGTGCTGCTGATCCTCGACGAGGTGATGTGCGGCATGGGCCGCACCGGCACGCTGCATGCCTGCGAGCAGGAAGGCGTCGCGCCCGATCTGATGGCGATCGCCAAGGGGCTGGGCGCCGGTTATGCGCCGATCGGCGCGATGCTGGCCTCGGGCAAGATCGTCGCGGCGATCCGGCAGGGCTCCGGCGCCTTTCCGCACAGCCAGACCTATAACGGCCACCCGCTCGCCTGCGCGACTGCGCTCGCGGTGCAGACGGTGATCGAGCGCGACGACCTGCTCGCCAATGTCCGTCTCCAGGGCGCCCATCTCGAGCGCCGGTTGAAGGAGCGCTTCGGCAACCACCACCATGTCGGCGATGTGCGCGGGCGCGGCCATTTCTGGGGCATCGAACTCGTCGCCGACCGCGCCTCGAAGACGCCCTTCGAGGCCAGCCTCAAGCTCAACGCCAGGGTCAAGCAGGCGGCGATGGCGCGCGGCCTGATGGTCTATCCGATGGGAGGAACCGCCGATGGAACATCCGGCGACCACGTGTTGCTGGCTCCGCCCTTCATCGCCGACGCAGCGGTGATGGACATGATCGTCGAACGGCTCGGAGAAGCCGTCGATGCCGCGATCGCCGGCGCCTTGCACGATAGCGCCGGACATTGACCGAATTGTCGATGCAAAATTTGCATTGGCCATGCGCCATGCGAGCCGGCACAGATGCGCCATGCAGCACATTCCACATCGGCGGCTCATCGGCGTTCTCGGCGGCATGGGGCCGGCCGCGACGATCGACTTCATGGCGAAGGTGGTGATGCTGACCCCGGCGCAGCACGATCAGGACCATGTGCCGCTGCTCGTCCATGGCGTGCCGCAGATTCCCGATCGCTCGGCTGCGATCGCCGCGGGCAGCGATGCGCCCTTCCTGCCGATGGCGGCGGGAATCATGCAGCTGGAGCGCGCCGGGGCGGAGTTCATCGCCATCCCCTGCAACACCGCGCATTACTGGCATGAACGCCTGGCGCGCGGCAGCCGCGTGCCGCTGCTGCACATCGCCGACGCGGTCATGGCGATGATCGCGGAGATCGAACCACCTGTCGGCGCAGTCGCCCTGATGGCGACGCGCGGTACCATCGCAGCCGGACTCTACCAGTCGCGCTTCGGCACCAAGGGGCCCCGTCTCATTCTGCCCGATGAGCCGGCGCAGGCCCTGATCGACCGTGCCATCGCCGCGACGAAAGCCGGCCAGCGCCCGCTCGCTCTTCGACATGCCGAGGAGGCGAGCCAGCGCCTTCTCGACGCCGGCGCGGAGCGGCTGCTGCTGGCCTGCACCGAACTGCCCCTGGCTTTTGCGGAGAGTGCGTTCCTGCCGCTCGGCATCGACCCGACCGAAGCCCTGGCGCGGGCCTGCATCAACGCTTCGCTCGGCGAGGCGCGCTGAGATGGACATACGCTGGCTCCAGGATTTCCTCACCGTCGCCGAGCGTGGCAACTTCACCCGCGCCGCCGAAGAGCGAAACGCCTCGCAAGCCGCCTTCAGCCGCCGGATCCAGGCGCTCGAAACCTGGCTCGGCGTCACCCTGATCGACCGCAGCGTGTTTCCGACGCGCCTGACGCCCGAAGGCGAACGCTTCAGGGAAACCGCGGCCGAGACGCTGCATCAGTTGCTCGATGCCAAGACCGGCCTGTCAGGCCAACCTACGGCGAAACGCGACCAGGTCGTGATCGCATTGCCGCATGCGCTGGCGACGGGCCGCCTGCCCGGCTGGTGGGCGAGCTGGTCGCAGGGGCGTGCGCTGAGCTGCAAGGTCGCACCCGGCAATGTCCACGACACCGTGACGGCACTGGTCTCCGGCGCGGTCGACCTCCTGGTCTGCTTCCACCATGCGCAGCAGCCGATCCATCTCGACGCCGAGCGCTACGACCGGCTGGTGATCGGGGTCGAGCATCTGCGCCCCTATGTTGCCGCCGAACACGCCGAACGCTGGCGGCTGCCTGGCAAGGCCAAGGCGCCACTGCCGCTGCTGATGTATTCCGCCGGCGCCTATCTAGGGCGCATGGTGGATCTCATCATCGAAGCCGCTCCGGAGCCGCTGGCCGGCCATCGCCTGGTCGAGAGCGACATGGCCGATGTCCTGCGCGACATGGCCGTCGCCGGCTACGGCATCGCCTGGCTGCCGGAATGCGCCGCGGAGGCAGTGGGGCCGAAGCTGGTCCCGGCAGGCGGAGAGACTTGGGCCATGCCGCTCTCGCTCGTCGCCTATCGCGACAGCAGCAACCGCAAACCTGCGCTGCACCGGCTCTGGGCCGGTCTCGCCGGAGACCATGAAGAGCGGCAGAATCAAGCCGCCCCAGCGAGCGCCAAAGGCGCCTGATCAGAACCAAGCACTCAAAAAACAGGGGAACTACGATGACAATCTTCAAACGCCTGCTCGCGACCGGCCTCGCTTTGGCCGGCACAGCGACCGCCGCTTTCGCTCAGACCAGCACGCTGGAGCGGGTCAAGGCGCGCGGCGAATTGATCTGCGGCAACCATATCGCCCTGCCCGGCTTCGGCCTGCAGGGGCCGGACGGGCGCTGGGACGGGCTCGACATTGACCTCTGCCGCGCCGTCGCGGCGGCGATCTTCAACGACCCCAACAAGGTTCGCTTCGTGCCGACGACGCCGCAGATGCGCTTCGTCGTGGTGCAGGCCGGCGAGGTCGACATGCTCGCCCGCAACGCCACCTACACGATGTCGCGCGACACCTCGCAGGGCATGTCCTGGCCGATCATCAATTATTTCGACGGCCAGGGCTTCATGGTGAAGAAGGCGCTCGGTGTCACCGAGGCGAAGGGGCTGAACGGCGCCTCGATCTGCGTGACGCAAGGCACGACGACCGAGCTCAACCTCGCCGACTTCTTCCGCGCCAATAACCTGAAATACGAGATCATCGGCTTCTCCACCAATGAAGAGGGCGTCAAGGCGCTGGAGGCCGGGCGCTGCGACGCCTTCACCACCGATTCCTCGGGGCTTGCCGCCGAGCGCCTGAAATTCTCAAAGCCGGACGATTTCGTCATCCTGCCGACGCTGATCTCGCGCGAGCCGCTCGGCCCCGCCGTCAAGCGTGGCGACGAGAGCTGGGTCGCGCTGGTGAAATGGGTGCACTACGCCATGCTCAATGCCGAGGAGTTCGGCGTGACCAAGGCCAATGTCGACGAGATGCTGAAATCCTCGAACCCCGAGATCAAGCGCCTGCTCGGCGTCGAGGGCAAGTTCGGCGAGGGCCTCGGCCTGACCAATGACTGGGCCTATCGCATCGTCAAGCATATCGGCAATTACGGCGAGAGCTTCGAGCGCAATGTCGGCATGGGCTCGAAACTGCAGCTCAAGCGCGGCCTCAACGCGCTGGCCTCGCAGGGCGGGCTGCAATATCCGCATCCGGTACGCTGACGCTGGAAGGAGACCCACCCATGCGGATCGCGCTGATCCATGCGCTGCGCCATTCGCCGCCTCCGATCGAGGCGGCGTTCGCCGAGCTCTGGCCCCAAGTCAGGCTGATGAACCTGCTCGACGACAGCCTCTCATCCGATCTCGCCCGCGACGGCACGATCACGGAGGCGATGACAGGGCGCTTCCTGGAACTCGCGCGCTATGCGAAGGCGACCGGCGCCGACGGTATCCTGTTCACCTGCTCGGCCTTCGGACCCTGCATCGAGGCGGTGCAGCGCGAGCTCGCACCGCTGCCGGTGCTGAAGCCGAACGAGGCGATGATCGAGGAGGCCGAAAAGGCTGGCGCGCGCATCGGGCTTCTTGCCAGCTTCGCGCCGACGCTGGCCTCGATGCCTCCGGAGTTTCCCCCTGCATTGACGATCATGCCGAAGCTGGCGGAAGGGGCGCTCGCCGCCCTCGACCGTGGCGACGGCGCCGAGCACGATCGGCTCGCCGCAGAGGCCGCGCGCGATCTCACCGGTTGCGACGTGATTGCGCTCGCCCAGTTCAGCCTGGCGCGATCAGCGCCCGCGGTCATGGCCGCGACCGGCAAGCCGGTGCTGACGACGCCGCAGAGCGCAGTGAGGAAGCTGAGGCGCCTGCTAGAGCCGGATGATATCAAAGAGTTAGAGCAGGATTGATGCGAAAAACCGGTTCCCACTTTTTCGCATCCTGCTCTGGCGTGAGCGCCGGTCAGGCCCCTTCGATGCGCCGCAGCGCCTCGAAATGCTTCTCCGACTGAAACACCAGCACATCGCGCCAATCGCGCGCGGTTGCCTCGATCTGCTGCTGCGGGATGAGCTTCAGCGGCCGGCCGGTCGACATCGCCAGCACCTGCTGCCGGCAGGCGCGCTCCAGGAAGTAGAGATCGTCGAAGGCGACCGCCACGGAGGGGCCGCCGATGGTCACGCCGTGATGGGCGAGGAAGGTGATGTCGACATGCTCGTAAGCCTTGCTGGCGGCGATGATGGCCTCGCCCTCGCTCGCATCGAGCGCGAGCCCGCCGAAATGGTCGACATAATGCGTGCGGCCATGGAAGCGGCAGGCGGTCTGATGCGCCATCTCAAGCCTACCGCCCTCGACCATGGTCAAAGCGGTGGCGTAGGGCATGTGGACATGCAGCACCGCGACATGGCGCAGATTGGCCTTGTGCGCGGCGACATGGATGTTGCGGGCGGTGGCCTCGACCTCGCCCTCGCCTTCCAGCACCTCGCCCTTGTCGTCGATCAAGAGCAGGTCGGAGGGCTTCATCTCCGACCAGTGCATGCCATAGGGGTTGATCAGGTAGCGCGGCTTGCCGTCGGGACCGTTCGGCAAGGCGACCGAGAAATGATTGCAGATGCCCTCGTTCAGCTCGAACTTCGCGGCGAGGCGGAGCGCGGCAGCAAGGTCGCGGCGCTGGTTCGTGATGCTGGGCAGGGAGGACATGGGCAAGGACATGGAGCAGGGTCTCTCGATTATCGGAAGCGAACCGGATCGAAACATCGCAGCACCGGATATGACAAGGCCCGGCCAGCCTGACATGACAAGGCTGGGCCGGGCCTGAGCCAAATCGCATAACGGACACCGCCCGTTATTTGGGCGCGAGCACCATGACCATCTGGCGGCCTTCGAGCTGCCAGTCGCTCTCGACCTTGGCGACGTCGACTAGGTCGACCTTGACGCGCTCGAGCACCTTCACGCCGAGATCCTGGTGAGCCATCTCACGGCCGCGGAAGCGCAGGGTCACCTTGACCTTGTCTCCCTCATCGAAGAAGCCGTGCATGGCCTTCATCTTGACGTCGTAATCGTGCTTGTCGATGCCCGGCCGGAGCTTGATCTCCTTGATCTCGATGGTGCGCTGCTTCTTGCGCGCCTCGGCCGCCTTCTTCTGCTCGAGAAAGCGGAAGCGGCCATAGTCGAGGATCTTACAGACCGGGGGCTCGGAGTTGGGGGCGATCTCGACCAGGTCGAGACCGGCATCCTCGGCAATCTTCAAGGCCTCGAAGAACGACACCACGCCACGATTGGCGCCGGTATCGTCGATGAGCTGGACATCGCGGACACCGCGAATGTCGCGGTTCGAACGCGGGCCGTCTTTGGTCGGGGTCGGGGCAGCGCGGAAAGGACGACGAATGGGGGTATTCTCCTGTTTCAGGCGCGAGCAGCGCCGCTGAGCAGACACATTGCACAAAGATGCGCGATGTCAATGTGGGAGGCGGGGAATGACGCAGCAATAGGCATACGCCTACCGCATTCCACCCCCCTGTTATGCATTTACCGGCCCAACAGCGCGCAATAGACGTCGAGCGTCTCCGCCACCATCGTCTCCAGCGAGAAATGCCGCTCGACATGCTGGCGCGCACGCCGTGCCAGGGCATCGCGCGCGGAAGGGCGCAGGGTCAGCGCCTCGGCGAGGCTGGCAGCGAGCGCCGCGGCATCGCCCGGCGGCACGCGCCAGCCGGTGCGTTCGGCCGGCGTGACCTGCGGCGGAGCCAGGACTGTCTCGGGCACAGCACCGAGATCGGCCACAACGACGGGCGCGCCCATCGCCTGCGCCTCGACCGCGACGCGCCCGAAGGCCTCGGGCTCGGTCGAGGGCACGGTGACCACGGCCGCCGCGAGCAGCGCCGCCGGCATGTCCGTGCAATGGCCGACGCGCTTGACGCGGCCTTCCAGCCCCGCCTTGGCGATGAGTTGGTCGAGTTCCTTGACATAGCCGTCGCGGCCCTGCGGGTCGCCGGCCAGGATGAAGGCGGTCTCGGCATCGCCGCCATCGCGCAAGATGCGGGCGGCCTCGATCAGGACGCGATGCCCCTTCCAGCCGGTCAGCCGGCCGGGCAGCAGCACGATGCGCTGATGCGGCTCGACCTTCCAGGCCGCGCGCAGGGCCTGGATGCGCTCCGTCCCGACGGCGGCCGGCGAGAAGGCCGAGAAATTGGTGCCGCGATGGACGACCCGGATGCGGTCACGCGCAAAGCCATGCTTGGCCAGGATCAGATCGGCCGTATAGCCGGAATTCGCGATCACCACGTCGCCGCGCGCCATCACCGAATTATAGAGCGTCTTCACCACCGAGCGGCTGGCATAGGAGCCGTGATAGGTCGTGACGAAAGGCAGTTTCAGCGAACGAGCCGCCGCGAGCGCGACCCAGGCCGGCGCACGCGAACGGGCATGGATCAGCTCGACGCCCTCATGCCGGCAGAGCAGCGCCAGGCGGCGGACATTCAGCGCCATGGCGAAGGGGTTCTTCGTGGCGGCGGGAAAGGGTAGCCAGACGCCGCCCTTGGCCTGCAATTCGGCGACGAGGCGGCCACCCTCGGTCGCGACGAGCGCGCGCGCGCCGACATCGGTCAGGCCCTTGGCGATATCGACGGCCGTCCGCTCGGCCCCACCCGCCTCGAGATCGGGAATGATCTGCAGGATGGTGCGGCCGCTGAGCGGGTGCGTCTCGGTCGAAGGCAGCGACAGATGCGCGCCGGGCTGGAAGGACATGCTCACAGTTTCAGAGAACTCTTTCTACAAACGGCGATACGACCACGTGCGCCGCGCGAGCGCAGCCTATATTCGCCTCGCAAGGCAGATTCGTCACAGGAGATTTGACGTGGAGCGAGACGCGCCGCAATGGCTGGACCTCGGCGAAGGCGCTGACCGGCGCAAGCTCGCCTATCTCGCGCAGCCCGGCGATGGCGCACCCGTGCTCTGGCTCGGCGGCTTCCGCTCCGACATGCGCGCGACCAAGGCCGAGGCGCTGGCGCAATGGGCGCGGCTGGCGGGACGCGCCTTCCTGCGCTTCGATTATGCCGGCCATGGCGAGACCGGCGGCGATTTCGCGCGCTGGACCTTGTCGCATTGGCTCGAGGACGCGCTTGCGATGATCGCGGCCCGCTGCGGCCGGCCGCCGGTCCTGGTCGGCTCGTCGATGGGCGGCTGGATCGCCTTGCTCGCCGCCCGCAAGCTGCTGGGCACGGCGCTCGCGCCGGCCGGGCTGGTGCTGATCGCGCCGGCCGTCGATTTCTCCGAGGATCTGATGTGGGCGCAGATGCCGGAGGCGATCCGGCAGACCATCCTGCGCGACGGCGTCTGGCTGAGGCCGTCCGAATATTCGCCCGATCCGACACCGATCACGCGCGCGCTGATCGAGGACGGCCGCAGGCATCTGATGTTCGGGAGCGAGATCAGGACCGGCTGCCCGGTGCATATCCTGCAAGGAATGGCCGATCCCGATGTGCCGTGGCGGCAAGCGGTCAAGCTCGTCGAGCATCTCGCCGGCGATCCCGTCCTGCTGACGCTGATCAAGGATGGCGATCATCGTCTCTCGACGCCGGGCGACATCGCCCGGCTGACGTCAGCAGTCGCCGGGATCACCGCCCCGGCCTGAGGCAGCGTCCGGCCTGAAGCAGACCCGAGAGCGAGAGCAGGATTTTTTGCGAAAAACCGGTTCCCACTTTTTCGCATCCTGCTCTGGCGTCAATGGACGCTGACCATCCTGAGATCGTGCTCCCAGGCATTGGCGGTCGCGGCATCGCGCGAATCGGTCACCAGGATCGGCGCGCCATCGGCCGAGAGCAGTGCGAAGAGCTGCAGGCCGGGCTGGATCTCGGGCGCCTGCGGAAAGATGCGCAGGAGCTCGTCCGAGGTCATCGGCTTCAGATAGGCGACCTCGCCCGTACCAAGCGCCGCGAATTCGGCCTGGGTCAGAGGAGTGGTCTGGATCATCGTTCTATCTTCGTTCATCGCGCCCTCCTTCAGAGCAGTGCGAGTAGCGGCTTTCAGAATACGCCTCAGATTATGAACAGATGCAAAAACCGCGCTGCACCTGTTCTGCCGGTCAATCCCGGCTCACGATATCGATACGCCGGATGAGACGCTCAGGTTCCGGCCTCACCAAGTCGATCGCGAGAAGTCCGTTGGAGAGATCGGCTCCCATCACCTGCATTCCGTCCGCCAGCAGGAAGCAGCGCTGAAACTGGCGCGCCGCGATGCCGCGATGAAGGAACTGCCGGCTTTTGTCGTCGCTCTGGCGACCCCGGATGGTGAGCTGGTTCTCTTCCAGCGTGATCTCAAGCTGCTCGCGGGCGAAACCCGCTACCGCCAATGTGATTCGGAGCCGGTCAGGCTCGTCGTCGCAGCGTGGCATGCGCTCGATGTTATAGGGCGGGTAGCCTTCGCTGCCCCCCTTCGTCACCCGGTCGAGCGCGCGTTCGATATCATCGAACCCAAGCAGGAACGGATGCGACAGACTTGGCGTACGCGTCATACGGCCCTCGAAAGGCGCCCTCTCGGATCATGCGGGGCCCGCTGGTCGCAGCACCCCACCGGTGGGAGGCGAACCCTCCCATCCATCAAGATATGGCGAGAGAAACGGACCGGTTCAAGAGCCTGCCGGGCGGCGCGTCCGAAGTGCGGTGGTAAAACCGGACTTCGACAATGGTGCGGGTGGTACAGCCACCCCGGCTTGAACGGGGGACCTCTAGATCCACAATCTAGCGCTCTAACCAACTGAGCTATGGCTGCCCGCACCCGGCGCTTGGCGATCGGTCGAAAAGTCACGATCGGCGGCGGCGCGGAACCTAGTGCGGTCGCCAGCCGATTGCAACCGTCGAATTCACGCCGCGCCCAACGGATTTTGGAGCGGCGCTTCGCACTCCCCTCAGCCCTCGCCCTCAACCCCTGCGCAGGGGTGTGCTCGCGATCTGTGCGAGGTCGTTGAGATGGGCCGAATAGGCCTCATAGCCACGGCGGATGGCCTTGGTCTGAAGCACAACGGCGTCGGCCGCGCTGTCGGTGCGCGCCAGCGTCTCGGCCTCGCCCAGCGTCGCCTTCAACTCCGCGCAGGCATAATCCAGCATGCGGGCCTGCAGCGCCCCGAAGGTGCGCGCCAGAGCCAGCGTCTGCGTCACCACGGTAGCCGCAGTGACGGTGGCGAATTCCGGCGGCTTCGGGATCAGCTTGGGAACCAGCGCGGTCACGGGAGCGGGCGCAGTCGCGGGAGTAGGTGCAGTCTTGCCCGTGAACGTCACGATCTCGGCCGATTTGGCGACAGCCGGCTTCACCGCCTCGACGATCTTCGGGGCTGCAGGCTTGGGGGCCGCAACCTTGGGGGCCACAACCGCGGAGGCCACAGCCTTGGGGGCCACGGCCTTGGGAGGAGCGACAGGCGCAACCGGGCTCACGACCTTGGCTCCGGCCTTGGCGGCGCTCTTGGCCGCAGCCTTGATCGCGGGCGTCTTCTCGATACGTGTCTTGGCCGGCGGGATGCGGGTTGCAGCCGGCTTCGTCACCTTCGCGGCCGGCTTCGCCGGGGCGACCGTTTTCATTGCGGGAGCCGGGCTGGGCGCAGCCTTGGCGGCGGGCTCTGGGGCCTTCACCGGCGGAGCGATCGGCTTGGGAGCAGCAACCTCGGGAGCCGCAACCTCGGGAGCCGCAACCTTGGGCGTCTCGGCCTTGGGCATCTCGGCCTTGGGAGCTTCAACCTTGCTGTCGGCGAGCTTGGGAGCCTCGACCTTGGGAGTGGCAGCCTTGGGAGCCTCTACCACCTTGGGAGCTTCCGGCTTCCGCATGATGGCAGATGCGCTCGCCACCAGCTTGGGCGCCTCCTTGGGCGCCTCGACCTTTGGCGCGGCGGGCGGCATCGCCGGAGCGACGGCTGCGACCGGCGTGGCCTCGACCGGCTTGGCCTCGACCGGTTTGGCCTCGACCGGTTTGGCAATGACGGGAGCCGGCGTCTCGGGGATAGGGGGCAACGCCTTCACCGGCGCCAGGCTGATCGGCGGCTTGGCAGTCGTCTTTGTCGGGGCAGTCGTCTTCACCTGGGTAGGCTTGGTCGGGGTGGATTTGACCATCGCGATCCTCCATCAAAAGAGAAAACAACGCGCGCAAACGCTAAAACGACGCATGCCGGGCTCATCGCCCGGCCGCTCTGTCTTCATCTCGTCCGCTTCCGGGCGCGGCCAGGGCGCCCGTCGCGACTCGGTCGGGCCTTAGTCAGGCCCTTACTTGGGCCTTCACTTGGCCTTCGTCGCCTTGGCGGCCGTTTCGGCGACCTTGTTCGCGACATCCTGCGCCGCCGAGCCCATCTCCTTGAGCTGGCTCTGGAGCGCAGCCATCTGCGACTTCAGGAACTCGGACTGGTGCTGCATGACCTCGGTCAGGTCCTTGGACTTCACCAGCTTCTGGGCGAGGTCGAAGGCGGCCGCGACATTGGTCTCGGCATAGCTCATCGCCTTGCGGGTCACGTCCTGCGCATTGGCGCGGGCCGACTCGGCCGAACCGTGAGCGGTATCCACGGCCTTCTGAGCCGCGCCGATGAAACCGTCGAAAGCCTTGCGGGCCTGGTCGACGCTCTTCTCGGCGAACTCACGCATTTCAGTCGGCACTTCGTAAGGTGTCTTGCCGTTCATCGGGGGCATCCTCCTGTTGCAATGACTCATGAGCAGACGCGGTCATTGTGCAGTGCAATATCATTGTTGCGCCGCAATGACAACGGCACGCGGCTCTGCCCACCCGCTCACGTTAACGCTGTTTGTACGAGACGCGGGAGAGCCCGTCTCAGTTCCATGGCTTTGCTATCATTTGGGCGCTATTAAAGGTTTGTTAGCCATAAAGGCGTGGACTGAAACGAGCAGGCAAGCATGAGCGAAGCCGGACAGGACTGGGCGCGACTAGGCGCTGCGGCGGCGCAGGACGCCGGGCTTGTGTCCTTCGCGAACGGCGGGGCCGTGCTGCTATGGGATGCCAAGGCCGGCCGGCCGGGTTTCGCCGATGCCGGAGCCCAGGCGCTACTGGGCGGCGACGGCCTTTCCGCGAATCTGCCGGCGCCGACGCGGCAGAGGCTCGCTTTGCTGGCTGGAGGCCTTGCGCCGCGCGACGGCATCAGGCTCGAGCGGCTGCGACTGACCTCGGGCTTCTCCGCGACCATGATCACCTGCGGCTGCCGGCTGCTGACAGGAGCGGATGGGGGCGAGGTGCTGGCGATCGCCATCCCGGTGGGCGAGATGCGACGGCTCGGCGTAGCCGTGCCTGCGGCCGCGAGCTCGCACCAGACACAAGCCATACCCGCCGCCGAATCGGCCGTGACGACCGCCACCCCTGCCCCAGCTTTCATTGCCCCGGCTCCCGTGCCGGCCGCGCCGCGCCGCGCCCTGCTGCGCTTTCTCTGGAACAGCGATGCCGCCGGGCGCCTGACCAGCGTCTCTCCCGATTTCGCCGAGCTCGCCGGGCCGCAGGCCGCGGCCGCTCTGCCCGGCCGGAACTGGGCGCAGATCATCGGCCACGACCTGATCGACAGGGATGGCGGCCTTGCCCAGCGTCTCGCCAGCGGCACGACCTGGAGCGGCCACCATGTGCTGTGGCGCACCGAGCTGCCGCAGGAGGGGGCGCGCGTCGAATTGTCGGGCGCGCCCTTCCTGGACGCGGCACGCCAGTTCGCCGGTTTCCGCGGCTTCGGCCTCGCGCGCCTGACGGAACGCGAGCCGTTTCCTGATACGGCGATCACGCACGCACCCGCAGACGCAATCGAGCCGGTTACGGCCGAGGCTGCGAACGCTGGGCCTGAAGCCGAGCAAAACCCCGTCGTCGCGGCGGAGCTCCCGGCGGCCACGGAGCCCGTGACGGTCGAGGCCCCTGCCCTGCCCGTCGCTGAGGCTGTGGAAGAGATCGAAGCGCCGGCCACCGAGCTGGCGGAGACCGAGTTCGGCTCCGCGCTGGAGGCGGACGAGGCGGCGCTTGAAGGCGAAGACAACGAGGCCGCAGAAGAGGCGCCCGAACCGGTTCCCGCAGCCGAGGACGCCACCAAGGTTCCAGAAGACACCAAGGCTCCCGAAGCCGCCGCCCCGGCCGTATCCGAGGGTCCCGCCCCCGGCGGCAATATCGTGCCGTTGCGCAACGGTCACCTCGCCAGCGTCCGGCCGGTGCTGGAGCCCTCGAAACCCAATCTCAGCTCGGCCGAGCGCAACGCCTTCCGCGAGATCGCCAAGGCGCTGGGCGCGCGCATCGCCGGCGACGACGAAACCAGCCCGCGCCTGCCCCCCGTCGCGCCGTTGCGGCTGAAGGAGAGCGGCGAGCAGCCGCTCGCGCCTGCCGTGGAGCCGCGGGATCAGGACGCCGCCCTTGGCCGCCACCTGGCCGAATTGGCGCCGGCCGTCCTGCCTGCCCCGACGCGTGCGCCGACTGAGGCCGCACCGACCGAGCCCGCAGCGGAGTCCAGCTCCGAGACCGCGCGGCAGCGGCAGCCCAACTCCCATGCCGACGTGCTCGACAAATTGCCGATCGCGGTTCTGGTCAATCGCGGCGACGAGGCGCTCTACGCCAACCGCACGCTGCTCGACCTGCTCGACTATGCCGATCTCGATGATCTCAAGGCCGGCGGCAATGTCAGCCGCCTGATCAAGGAGGCCTCCCGCACCGATGGCGGCGCGATGATCCTGATCGACCGGCTCAACCATCTCATCAGCGTCAACGCCGTGCTCTCGAGCGTGTCCTGGCTGGGCGAAGCGGCGACCCTGATGGCATTCCGTCACGCGGATGGCGGCGGCGAGGTCAAGGTGCTGACGCCGGAGGAGGCCGAGGAAGCCGAGCTCGCGGCGGAGTTCGCGGCCGAGGACGAGGAGAGTGCCGCCCGCGTCAACGCCCTGCGGCTCGATGTCGATGCTCGTGAATCGCGCATCAGCGAACTCGTCGCGATGCTCGACACGGCAACCGACGGCGTCGTCACCGTCGATGAGCGCGGCCGCGTGCTGTCGCTCAACAAGACCGCCGAGGCGCTGTTCGGCTACGACCAGCGCGAGGTCACCGGCGAATTGTTCACGCTGCTCTTCGCGGCCGAGAGCCATGCTCCGGCGCTCGACTATCTCGAAGGGCTGAAGGGCGGCGGCGTCGCCTCGGTGATGAATGACGGGCGCGAGGTCGTCGGCCGGGTGCGGCAGGGCGGCAAGATCCCGCTGTTCATGACCATGGGCCAGATCACGGAAGGCTCAGAGCGCCGCTTCTGCGCCGTGCTGCGCGACATCACCGCCTGGAAGAAGACCGAGGGCGAGCTGGTCGAGGCGCGCAAGGCGGCCGAGAAAGCCAGCGCCCAGAAATCCGATGTGCTCGCCAAAATCAGCCACGAGATCCGCACGCCGCTCAACGCCATCATCGGCTTCGCCGAGGTGATGGCGGAGGAGCGCTTCGGGCCGATCGGCAACGACCGCTACAAGGAATATCTGCGCGACATCCATCAGTCGGGCGGCTACGTCATCAGCCTGGTCAACGACCTGCTCGACCTCGCCAAGATCGAGGCCGGCAAGCTCGACCTCGACTTCGTCAGCGTCAATCTGAACGAGATCGCCCTCTCGACGGTCGCCCTGCTGCAGCCCGAGGCGCAGCGCGGCCGCGTGGTGCTGCGTTCGGGCCTCGCGCCGAAGCTGCCGCCGGTCGTCGCCGACCAGCGCTCGATTCGCCAGATCGTGATCAACCTGCTCTCCAACGCGGTGAAGTTCACCGATGCCGGCGGCCAGGTCATCGTCTCGACGGCGCTGGGCGACCAGGGCGAGGCGATCCTGCGGGTGCGCGATACCGGCATCGGCATGGACGACAACGAGCTCGCGCTCGCGCTCGAACCCTTCCGCCAGGTGCCGACAACGCGCCGCAAGGGCGGCACCGGCCTGGGGCTGCCGCTGACCAAGGCGCTGGTCGAGGCCAACCGCGCGGCGATGAGCATCACCAGCGTCAAGAAGGAAGGCACGCTGGTCGAGATCACCTTCCCGCCGCAGCGGGTCCTGGCCGGGTAAGGTTCTCGCTGGGCGAAGTTCTTGCTGGGTAAGGCTCTTGCGCGGCCATAGTTTCGCCGTCTCGGGCGGCGCATAGACGGGGCGCGCGCCGGCGCTTACCCCCAAGGCCCGGCAGCCCAGAGCAGGGTGCGAAAAAGTGGGAACCGGTTTTTCGCATCGACCCTGCTCTAACTCTTAGATGAGAGCGGGATGGGCGGAGCCGAGTTGAACTTCCTCTACGACGACAGCGCCGAGCCTCTTGCCGATCCATTCGCCACCCCGGCTGGGTTGCCGGTTTCCGAGCACCGCTCGGTCAATTGGCGCTGGCTCTGCGCCTGCGCCTTAATCGGCCTGCTCGGCGCCGCCCTGATGGGCTCATCGCTTTATGTCTCCGAGGGCGACCACGTCACGGCGCAGCGGCCGGAAAAGGCCACGCCCGCGCATAATGACGAGACCGCGGTGGGCAAAGCGGCCCATAAGGGCGACAGCCTGGTCCAGCACAGCTTCGCGATCAGCACGACGCAGCATTTCCGCGCGCCATTGACGGAAACCTCGGCCGGGCGCGAGATCACCAAGGTGCATGCCTTCGCGCATGTCTCCGTCGCCCTGTCGCCGCTCCCCGTCGCCAATCTCGAGATTCCGGATTTCGATCCCGCCCGGCTGCTCGCCGGCTCGACGCGTGAGGCGCCGCCTCAGGATGCGACCGACCCCGCCGACGCGGATGTCTCGGTCACGCGCCGGGATCTCGCAGCGCTCGTCATCGCCCCCGACGCGCCGGGCCTGTCCGACGCCGCGATCGACGAGCAGATCGCCGAGATGGCCCGGCTCTCGGCCGGCTCGCCGCAATTGCCGCCCGATTATTCGAATCAGCGCATCCTGTCGCGCACGCTGCGCATGGTCGGCGAATCGGCCAGCGCCGAGGCCGATGCGGAAGATGCCGGCCGCTTCGGTTCGCTCGATGTCCGGATCATCCCCGAGAATGTCACAGATGTTTCAGCCGGCGCCGATAACCGCGAGCGCTTCGGCGATGTCGATATCGCACTCGAGCGCGGGCAGACGCTCGCCGCGGCGCTCGCCTCGAACGGTGCCTCCAGCGAACGCGTTGCCGCGATCCTTGCTGCGCTCGGCAAACGGGCCAGGGGCGATCTGCCCGATGGCCAGCATCTGCGCGTCACGATCGGCCCCGAGGCCGGCGAGCGCACGATCCAGCGCGTCACCCTGTTCGACGAGAGCGGCCCGCAGCAGGTCGTGGCCCTGGACGATCAGGGCCGCTTCGTCACCGTCGCCCTGCCCGCGCGCGGCCATGATGGCACCGAGGGCAAGACGGACGCGGATGACGAGGAGGACGACGGCAACAACGCCACGCTCTACCAGAGCGCCTATGCCAGCGCCTTGAAGAGCGATGTGCCGCGCGAGGTGATCGACGATGTCATCCGCGCCTTCGCCGCCGGCCTCGACCTCAAGCAGCATGCCGGCAGCGGAGACCGGCTGGAGCTGGTCTTCACCGACGACCAGCCCACACCGGCAAACCATCGCGAACTGCTCTATGCGGCGCTGTCCACCGGCGGTGAAACGCAGCAGATCTACCGCTATGTCTCATCGGAAACGGGCGAGCTCGACTATCTCGACGATGACGGCGTCTCGCTCAAGAAACTCTTGATGCGAAAGCCGGTGCAGGAGGGGCGGATCAGCTCGCCCTTCGGCATGCGCTACCACCCGATCCTGCACTATTCCCGGCTGCATAACGGCGTCGACTGGGCCGCCCCGCGCGGCACGCCGATCATGGCCGCAGGCGACGGCACGGTGACAGCTGCCGGGGTTCACTCCGGCTACGGCAACCGTGTCGAACTCGAGCACGCCAATGGCTATACCAGCGCCTACAACCACATGGCCAGCATCGCCCGCCGGATCAAGCCTGGCGCCTCCGTCCATATGGGCGAGATCATCGGTTATGTCGGGACGACGGGCCTCTCGACCGGCCCGCATGTCCATTACGAGGTCACCACGAACGGGCACTTCGTCGACCCCATGAAGGTGAAGCTGCCCAGCAGCCGCGCCCTTCAGGGCGCGGCGCTGGCCGAGTTCAAGGAGCACAAGAAGCAGGTCGACGATCTGCGCCACCATGTCGACGCGACCGTGGCGGTGGCACCGGGCGGGCATCCGACCTGATCACGGAGCCTCGCCCTTGCGCCTGCCATCGATGCGTCAGAGCAAGGTCCCGCTCAGGATCACCGCCGCCACGCCGAAATAGATCACCAGGCCGGTGACATCGACGAGCGTCGCCACAAAAGGCGCCGAGGCGCTGGCCGGGTCGAAGCCCAGCCGCTTCAGGACGAAGGGCAGCATCGAGCCCATTAGCGAGCCGAAAGTGACGATGCCGATCAACGCGCCGCCGACGGTTGCCGCGATCAGGGCCCAGTGCTCGCCGTAATTGTAGATGCCGAGCTTCTGCCAGAGCACGATGCGCGCGACGCCGATGGCGCCGAGGATGGCGCCCAGCGTCAACCCGGTCGGCAATTCGCGCAGTGCGACCCGCCACCAATCCTTCAGGCTGATCTCGCGCAAAGCGAGCGCCCGGATGATCAGCGAGGTCGCCTGCGAACCAGAATTGCCGCCCGAGCTCATGATCAGCGGAATGAACAGCGTCAGCACGATCGCCTTTTCGAGCTCGCCCTGGAAATACTGCATGGCCGAAGCCGTCAGCATCTCGCCGAGCAGCAGGATCGAAAGCCAGCCGGCGCGCTTGCGGATCATCCGTGCGAAACCGATCTCGTTATAGGGCTCGTCCAGCGCCTCCATGCCGCCGAGCTTCTGCACGTCCTCCGTCGTCTCCTCGATCATCGCGTCAATGACGTCGTCGACGGTGACGATGCCGATGACGCGATTGGCGGGATCGACAACGGGCACGGCGAGCAGATTGTATTTCGAGATCAGCCGGGCGACGTCCTCGCGATCCGTCGCCGGCGTGACGCTGATCGGCTTACGCGTCGGCACGACAGAGGTGACCACGGCATCGGAATCGCCGCTGATCAGCCGGCGCAGCGGCACCGCGCAGATGAGCGCGCCCGTCACCGAATCGAGCACATAGGTCGCGTAGACGGTCTCGCGCGAGCGCTCGACATGGCGGATATGGTCGAGCGTCTGCGCCACGGTCCAGTTCGCCGGCACGCTGACGAACTCGGTCGTCATGATCGAGCCCGCGCTGTGCTCGGGATAGGAAAGCAGCCGCGTCAGGGCCGAGCGCGTCTCCTGGTCGACCCGCGCGGTGAGGCGCTCGCGCACGGGCGCGTCGAGCACGCGGACGATGTCGGCGACGCGATCGGCCGACATGGCGGAGAGGAAAGCCGCTGCACGCTCATCGGTGAGGAGGGTGAGCGCGGCGGGCGCGTCGAACAGCTCGGGCTGGTCCAGGACCTCGACGGCGCGCTCGAAAGGCAGGGAGACGAGGACCTCGGCGATGGTCGCCGTATCCTGATCGTTCAGCGTCTCGACGATGTCGGCGATGTGTTCCTGCGCCAATGTGCAGGCCAGCGTCTTGGCCAGCAGATCCGGCGCTGCTGCGCCCCTGTCCTGCGCGACGATATCATTCACGGCTCTGTTCCTTGCGATCGGCCGTCATGGGCCGGTCGCAAGCGAGCCGGTTACCCGGTCAGGCGCGCGAGGCGGCGGCAGACGGCATCGACTGTCGGCTGGGACTGTCGGTTGGCATTGCGATTGGGGTTCCTGATTGCGGCCTTCCCCGAAGGTCCGGCGGCGTGGGCGAAGTGCACCCTGCGGCGACGCGCGTCAAATAAAATCTGCATAAGGATCGTGGTGTCGATGGCGCTTCGCCCTGGGGCGAATACCCCCCATTGCGCAGCAGCGATTGTTGGCCCGCGCGGCTCGCCCTAAGGTGCGCGCGCTGCCCTCAGCCCCTCTGCCGAAAGCCTCCGCGCATGTCCCTGACGATCTATGGCTGCTACCGCTCGCGCGCCTCGCGCAATATCTGGCTCGCCAACGAGCTTGGTCTCGCCTTCACCCATGTGCCGGTGATCCAGGCCTATCGCGTGCCCGATCCGCAGGCGCCGGACGCGCCGCTGCACACGCGCAGCGCCGACTTCCTCAAGGTCAATCCCAACGGCCATGTCCCGAGCATCGACGATGACGGCTTCAAGTTGCATGAATCGCTCGCGATCAACCTCTATCTGGCGCGCAAGCATGGCGGCCCACTCGCGCCCAAGGATGCGCAGGAGGAAGGGCTCGCCGTGATGTGGGCGCTCTGGGCCGCGACGGAATGCGAGACCCATGCACTGACTCTGCAGCAGCATCTCGCCGCCTTCCCGCCGGAGAAGCGCAAGCCCGAGGTCGCCGCCGCGGCGCTGGCCGCGCTCGCAGCCCCGTTCGCCGTGCTCGATCAGACGCTGGCGCAGGGCGGCGGCTTCGTCATGGGCAGGCGCTTCACGGTCGCCGACATCAACCTCGCCGAGGTCATCCGCTACGCCAAGCCAGCGACACAGCTCTTCGAGGCCGCCCCGCACGTCAAGGCCTGGCTCGAGGCCTGCCAGGCGCGTCCGGCCTTCACCGCGATGTGGCAGGCGCGCGACGCCGAAGCCGCATGATCGGAAAACGGGTGGCGGTCCCCTGCCGACGCGCCTAGATCACGTCGCATTCGGACGGTTCCGTCCGAATGCGACGTGATCGATTCCTAGAGTTGAGAGCATTGCTCCGGCGAAAAACCGGTACCCACTTTTTCGCGCAATGCTCTTGCCAGGACGCGACAAGGGAGCGCCAGTGCGCTCCTGCGGACAGGGTTTTCCAGATGACCACCGCCCCCGCCTCCTCCGGCCCCGTGATGGGCGCGCGTGAATGGCTCCTGCTCCTGGTGCTCTCCTTGCTCTGGGGCGGCTCCTTCTTCTTCGGCAAGATCGCGGTCGCGGAGTGGCCGCCTCTTGCCGTCGTCCTGTCCCGCGTCAGCCTGGCAGCGGCGGTGCTCTATCTTGTCTTGCGGCTGCGCGGGCTCGACATGGCGGTCGGCCGCCGGATGTGGCTTGCCTTCTTCGTCATGGGGTTGCTCAACAATCTCATTCCGTTCTGCCTGATCTTCTGGGGCCAGACCCAGCTCCAGAGCGGCGTCTCCGCGATCCTGAACGCCACCACGCCGGTCTTCGGCGTCATCGTCGCGCATCTGTTCGGCAGCCAGGAGAAGGCGACCCCGCTCAAGCTCGCCGGTGTGCTGGCTGGACTCGTTGGTGTCGGCATCCTGATGGGCCCCGATGCACTCAGCGGCCTGGGCGGCGCGCTCCTGCCGCAGCTCGCCTGCCTGGGCGCTGCCTTGTCCTATGGTTTCGCCGGACTTTATGGCCGGCGCTTTCGCGACACGCCGCCGCTGGTGACGGCGGCGGGCCAGCTCACCGCCACGACCGTGATGTCACTCCCGCTCGTCCTGATCTTCACCCCGCCCTGGAATCTGCCCACGCCGTCCTGGACAGCCGCGGCCGCGCTGGTCGGGCTCGCCTTGATCTCGACCGCGCTCGCCTATGTGATCTTCTTCCAGATCATGCGGCGGGCGGGCGGAAACAACGCCATGCTCGTCACCTTCCTGGTGCCGGTCAGCGCCATCATGCTGGGCGTCGGCCTGCTCGGGGAGACGCTGCTGCCGCGGCATCTCGCCGGCATGGCCGCGATCTTCGCCGGTCTCGCTTTGATTGACGGCCGGATTTTCCGGCGCAGGCCGCAATTCGGTGCGGCGCGCTGAGTGCCGCCCAGGCATTATTGCTGAAAGATTATGAATTCCTCTAGAGTCGCTTTCGCGACCAGAGCCGCTAGAGGCATGAGGATAGCGGCTGGAAGATATCGAAAAACGATACGCCAGAAGGGGAGCGGACGAACAGCATGGACGTCAGGCAACTGCGATGTTTCATCGCGGTGGCAGAGGAGTTGCACTTCGGTCGCGCAGCCGAACGGCTAGGACTCGCGCCACCCGCCCTTTCCCGCCAGATCAGCGCATTGGAAGATGGTCTCGGGGTCGCCCTGTTCACACGCACCACGCGCCAGGTCGCGATGACGCGCGCCGGGCTGATCATGCTCGAGGAGGCCAAGGGCATCCTCGTCAAGATGGAGCACGCCTCGCGCGCCGTGCGCGGCGCCTCGCTCGCCTCGGGCAAGGTCCTGCGCATCGGCGCGATCGACGCCGCCTCGTCGAGCTTCGTGCCCGAGGCGCTGGCCTATTTCCGCGAGCAGCATCCCGGCATCGAGATCAAGTTCGTGGAAGCGATGACGGCCCCGCTGATCCAGATGCTGGAGGCCGGCAAGCTCGATCTCGCGCTGACACGCCCGCCGCGCAAGCCGACCGACTGCGCCTTCGAGATCCTGCGCGTCGAGCGGCCGCTCGTCGTCCTGAACGAGCAGCACCCGCTGGCGGCGCGCGAACACCTGACGATGCTCGACCTCGTCGGCGAACCCTTCATCGTTCCCTCCAAGCGCAGCCGGCCCTTCGCCTATGATCTGGTGATGGCCTATTTCGAGAGCGTCGGGGCCGTGCCCAACGTCTCGATCGAGGCCACCGAAAAGCCGGCGATGATGTCGGCCGTGGCGGCTGGACTCGGCATGGCGCTGGCGCCCGACTGGGTCTCGCGCCTGAGCTTTCCCGGCGTCACGATGCGCCGCCTGCGCGGTGCGTTGCTCGACCCGCCGCCGCCCGGCGCGCTGGTCGGCGTCGCCTGGCGGCCGCAGCAGAAGCTCAGCCCGCGCGACGACTTCCTCGCGATCCTGCGCGAAAGCGTCACCCTGATCGACGAACGGCATGTTTTTCCGTTCGTCATATCGCCACCCAAAACGAAACGCACCGCCCGCGCCGGCGGGCCGCCCACCGGAGGAGCCTGATGAGTTTGAACCCTATTGAACAGGCGCAAGGCCTGCGCATTCGCTCGCAGCAGGACATGGCTGCCGGCCTGTTCATGGTCGTGCTTGGAGTCTTCGCCTTCCTCCTTTCCAGCGACCTGCCGCTCGGCAGCCTCCGCCAGATCGGGCCGGGCATGCTGCCGAAATCCTTCGCAGTGATCTGCGCCGGGCTTGGCGTCATGCTTTCGCTCGCCTCGCTGCGCTTCAACGGTGAGAAGCTGACGGGCTGGGCCTGGCGTGGCGTCTTCCTCGTGCTCGGCGGAGCCTGCCTGTTCGGGCTCGCCATCCGTGGCTTCGACATCGGCCCCATCCATATCCCGCAGCTCGGGCTGCTCGTCGCAGGGCCGCTGGTCATCCTCATCTCCGGCCTGGCCGCCGACGACATGAAATGGAAGGAGCTGATCATCTTCGCCATCGCGATGACGACCGCCTGCGCCCTGCTCTTCAAATACGCGCTCAGCCTGCCGATTCCGCTGGCGCCCTGGCTCCTGGGGATCTGACACGATGGACATGATCGCCAATCTCACGCTCGGCTTCGGCGTCGCGCTGTCCCTGCAGAATCTGGCCCTGTGCTTCGCCGGTTGCTTCATCGGCACGCTGATCGGCGTGCTGCCCGGCGTCGGGCCGATCGCCACCATCGCGATCCTGCTGCCGATCACCTTCGGTGTCGATCCCGTCGGCGCGCTGATCATGCTGGCCGGCATCTATTACGGCGCGCAATATGGCGGCTCGACCACTGCGATCCTGGTCAACATCCCGGGCGAGGCGACCTCCGTCGTCACCACGCTCGACGGCCACCAGATGGCCAAGCAGGGCCGCGCCGGCGTCGCACTCGGCGTCGCAGCGCTCGGCTCCTTCTTCGCCGGCTGCGTCGCGACCGTCTTCATCGCCGCACTCGGCGCGCCCCTGACCAAGCTCGCTTTGCTCTTCGGTCCGGCGGAATATTTCTCGCTGATGGTGATGGGCCTGTGCTTTGCCGTCGTGCTGGCGCGCGGCTCGATCCTCAAGGCCTTCTGCATGATCATGCTGGGCCTGCTGCTCTCGACGGTCGGCACCGATCTCGAAACCGGCCAGGAACGCCTGACCTTCGGCTTCCCACCCTTGTCTGATGGCATCGACTTCGCCGTGCTCGCCATGGGCGTCTTCGGCTTCGCCGAGGTGCTGCGCAACCTGGAGAACCCCGAGGCGCGCGACGTGGTGAAGGCCAAGATCGGTCGGCTGCTGCCGAACTGGAGCGAGATCAAGCAGTCGATCAACCCGGTGCTGCGCGGCACCTTCATCGGCGGCATCCTCGGCATCCTGCCGGGCAATGGCGCGGTGCTTGGCCCCTTCGCGAGCTACACGATCGAGAAGAAGATCGCCAAGGATCCCTCGCGCTTCGGGCGTGGTGCGATCGAAGGCGTCGCAGGTCCCGAATCGGCCAACAACGCCGGCGCGCAGACCGCCTTCATCCCGCTGCTCACGCTCGGCATTCCGCCCAACGCCGTGATGGCGCTGATGGTCGGCGCGATGACGATCCACGGCATCATTCCCGGCCCGCAGGTCATGACCAAGAACCCGGAGCTGTTCTGGGGCATGATCGCTTCGATGTGGATCGGCAATCTGATGCTGGTCATCATCAACCTGCCGCTGGTCGGCGTCTGGGTGAAGCTGCTGCAGGTGCCCTATCGCCTGATGTTCCCGGCGATCCTGATCTTCTGCTGCATCGGCATCTACTCGGTGAACAACCAGCCGGTGGACGTCGCCTTCACCGCGATGTTCGGCCTGTTCGGCTACCTCTTGATCAAGCTCGGCTTCGAGCCTGCGCCGATGCTGCTCGGCTTCGTTCTGGGCAAGCTGCTCGAGGAGAAGATGCGCCAGGCGCTGATCATCTCGCGCGGCTCGTTCATGACCTTCATCGAGCGGCCTATCTCGGCGGGCCTGCTGATCGTCGCCGTGGTGGTCCTGGCGATCGCGCTGCTGCCTTCGATCTCGAAGAAGCGCGACGAGGTCTTCGTCGAATGACGGGGTTGCTAGAGCGGCTCGTTCAATCCAGCGTCCATCAAAACATCTCAAGGGAGAGATCATCCATGAGGAAACTGACACTTGGCTTGGCGGCCGCGATCACCATCGCGTTCGCTGGCGGCGTCCAGGCGCAAACCTATCCGACGCGCCCGGTCACCATGATCGTGCCGTTCGCCGCCGGCGGGCCGACCGACATCATCGCGCGCATCGTCGCCGACCATATGTCGAAGACGCTCGGCCAGCAGTTGGTGATCGAAAACGTCGCCGGCGCCGGCGGCACCACCGGCATCGCCCGCGCGATCACGGCTGCGCCCGACGGCTACACCATCGCGATGGGGCATCTGGGCACGTTCTCGGCTGCGCCGGCGACCTATCCCGGCCTGAAATACGACCCGATCAACGGCATGCAGGCCATCGGCCTCGCTGGCGGCACGCCGATCCTGATCGTCGCCCGCAAGACTTTCGAGCCGAAGGACCTGAAGGAGTTCGTCACCTATGTGAAGGCGAACTCAGAGAAGGTGAACGAGGCCCATGCCGGCCTCGGCTCCGTCTCCTGGACGACCTGCACCCTGCTTAAGGCCCAGCTCGGCGTGCCGAAGATCAACGCCGTCGCCTATCGCGGCACCGGGCCGGCGCTGAACGATCTCGTCTCAGGCCAGGTCGACTTCATGTGCGACCAGATCGTCAGCGTCGCCGAACAGGTGAAGGCCGGCAACATCAAGGCCTATGCGATCGCCTCGAAGCAGCGCTCGCCGGCCCTGCCCGACGTTCCCACCACCGCGGAAGCCGGGCTGCCGGAGTACCAGATCGAGGCCTGGAACGGCATCGCCGGTCCCAAGGGCTTGCCCAAGGACGTCGTCGATCGTCTGGTCGCCGCGCTCGACAAGGCGCTGAACGACGAAGGCACCAAGAAGCGCCTGCTCGAACTGGGCACCGTGATGCCGACCGCCGAGGAACGCACCCCGGCTGGTTTCGCCGCCTTGATCAAGCGCGACGCCGACAGGCTCAGCCCAGCCTTGTCAGCCGCGCCGAAGTAACGGCCTCGAATAGGCAGGATATGGAGCGGCGGATCCCCGGATCCGCCGTTTTTCGTTTGTGTTCGCGGATCGACCACGCGATTTCGTGAGCGCCGCGACGCCTTGATATCATGGCGCTTTCGCCATTCCGGTTGCGGATATTCATATCTTGTTACCGCGATTTTCGGAACTCGCGCCAGCGCCAGCCCGTTTCCTTCCCGAACGTTCTCTTGGAAGGAGAAAAGCCATGTTCAAGAAACTTGTTCTTATCGCCGCGATCGCCGTCACTCCCGCAGTCGCTTTCGCACAGCAGAATCCGCAAGGCGCCCAGGGCGGCGCTGTCAGCGGCGGCGCCACCGGCGCGGTCGGCGGAGCGATCGTCGGCGGCCCGGTCGGCGCGGTTGTCGGCGGCGTCGGCGGCGCGGTGGTCGGCGCGATCATCGGCGACCAGACGCCTCGCTTCCGTCAATATGTCGTCGAGCAGCACGTGCCGTCCTACACCTATGAGGAACCGGTCGTCGTCGGCACAGTCCTGCCGTCGGATGGCGTGGTCTACCGCGAGGTGCCGCGCGAATATGGTGCGACCGACTATCGCTACACGGTCGTGAACCAGCGCCCTGTTCTGGTCGACCCGCGCACCCGCCGCATCGTGCAGGTCATCGAATAACGCATGATAGTGCGATCCGCCGGATGCTCGCGCCATTACCAGCCTGATCGTCATGCCGGATCGTCGGCCCGCCCCGGAAACGGGGCGGGCCATTTTCATGTCGCAGAGCCGTTTCGCCTTATCGCGTGCCGAACATCCGGTCGCCGGCATCGCCCAGGCCCGGCACGATATAGCCGTGCTCGTTCAGCTTCTCGTCGATCGCCGCCGTCCAGATGCGGACATCGGGATGGGCGCCGCGAAACCGTTCGATGCCTTCGGGCGCCGCCAGCAGGCAGACGAAGCGCAGATCCTTGGCGCCGCGCTCCTTCAACCGGTCGATCGCCGCGACCGCCGAATTGGCCGTCGCCAGCATCGGGTCCATCACCACCACCATGCGCTCGGCGATGTCGGAGGGGGCCTTGAAATAATACTCGACCGCCTGGAGCGTGTTGGGATCGCGATAGAGCCCGATATGGGCGACGCGAGCAGCGGGCACCAGTTCCAGCATGCCGTCGAGGAAGCCGACGCCGGCGCGCAGGATCGGCGCGAAAACCATCTTCTTGCCCGCGATGATCGGCTGCATCGATTTCGTCAGCGGCGTCTCGATCTCGGTCATCTCCATCGGCAGATCGCGCGTGACCTCGTAGCAGAGCAGCATGCCGATCTCGTTGAGGAGCTGGCGGAAGCTCTTGGTCGAGCGGTCCTTCTCGCGCATCAGCGTCAGCTTGTGCTGCACCAGCGGGTGGTCGACGACGGTGACGCCGTCCTGGCTTTTGGTCATTCCGTGTGCCCCTATTGCCTCGTCTCAAGCCGTCATTGCGAGCGTAGCGAAGCAATCCAGAGCGGCCGCGCGCTACGACTCCTGGATTGCTTCGCTACGCTCGCAATGACGGCTCCCTGGTTCAAAATACGGTGCCGTCGCTGATGATCGTCAAGGGCGGGCCGCCATCCCCGCGCTTCTCACGGGCGATGCGCCGGCCGGCCGCCCAGGTGCCGCCCTCCAGCACCTTCGCCAACGGCAGCTCCTCGGCCGTGCGCCCCAAGCGCTTGCGGATCAGCATTCCGATCTCGTCGAGCAGCGCCACGGTCAGCGCGCGCCATTCCACGACCAGCGCCGAGCCGACCTCATGGGCGCGCGTCGCATCGCTCTCGTCCTTCAGCGCGATCACGCCGCAATCGAGGAACAGCCCGCCATTGCGATATTCGGGCAGGCCGGTGAGGTCATCAATGTCGATCACCGCGATCCCGGCCCATTGCAAGGGCTCGATCAGCGAATAGGACAGCCATTGCGAGAGCTTGTGGAAGGGCACGAGCCCCGCCGTCGGTTCAGCTTGCGCGATCAGCGGATGCCGCCAGGTATCGCCCAGCGCGACGCCGGCGACCGTCAGGCGCGAGGGCCAGATGCCGCCGAAGGTGGAGAGAACCTCCGTCAGGATATGCCCGGCGCGCAATGTCCCGGTCTCGGCAGCGCTGACAAGCCGGTCGAACAGATCGCCGGGGCGCTCCAGGCCCTGACGCTCCAGCTCCTCGCCGAGACGATTCATCAAGGCCGCGCGGCCCTCGACCGCGAGCAGCGGATTGCCGGGGCCGGCCTGGAAGCCCTGCGCCAACGCCGCGCCATCGAGCCGCTTCAGCGCGGTCGCGTCGACACGCAGCGACTCAGCCGGATCACTGGAGAACAGGCCGGCCGCGAACATCTCGAGCGAGGCCAGCGCCAGCCCCTCGGATCGGCCGATAGACTGCCCCGAGACCGCGTCGCGATATCGCCAATCCGGCCCCGCCCCCGCATCCAGCAGCACACTGACCACGGCAAGATCATAGGCCGCGCGACCGCGCGCCCTGGCATCGGGAAAATGCGCGGTCAGGTCGAGCACGCTCCAGCGATTGACGCCGGCCAGGTTGAAATGCCGCCAGCGGGCGTGGAACGGGATGTCGAGCGTCGGGTAGTTCGCCTTGATCGTGTCGAGGACATAGTCGGCGCAGCCGTCGAGCCGCGTCGCATCGACGCTGAAATGCAGCAGCTTGCCGGCCAGGCCGAGCGCCAGCATCTCCTGCGCGCGGGCGCGGACGGCAGCAGGCTTGAGCAAGGCGCGGACGGCGTCGGTATTCTGCTCAGACATCGCGTTCTGGTTAGACATGGCGTTCTGGTTAGACATGGAGCGGCTCAGAACTTGTCGAGATCGCGGCCGACGGTCGCCTTCAGGGCGTTGTCACCGGGCGCGCCGTCGGGCGAGTAATAGCCCGCCGCCTTCTTGGCCTCGATCTCGACGGAGGCGTCGGGCGGCACAAGCTCGGGCGGGATCGCGACGCGCTCGCCGATCTCGATGCCGCTCTCGACCATGGCGTCGTATTTCATGTTCGACATCGACATCAGCCGGTCGATCCTGGTGACGCCGAGCCAGTGCAGCACGTCGGGCATCAATTGCTGGAAGCGGGCGTCCTGGACGCCGGCGACGCATTCGGTGCGCTCGAAATAGGTCGCGGCGGAATCGCCGCCCTCCTGGCGCTTGCGAGCATTGTAGACGAGGAATTTCGTGACCTCGCCCAGCGCCCGGCCCTCCTTGCGGTTATAGACGATCAGGCCGACGCCGCCGCCTTGCGCCTCCTTCACCGCCTCCTCGATGCCATGCACGAGGTAGGGCCGGCAGGTGCAGATGTCCGAGCCGAAGACGTCCGAGCCGTTGCACTCGTCATGGACGCGGCAGGCGACGCTGCGCTTGGGATCGGTGATCGCTGAGACTTCGCCGATGATGTAGCAGGTGATCGAGCCGATCGGCGGCAGGAAGACGCGCAGATCAGGCCGTGTCACCAGCTCCGGATACATGCCGCCGGTCTGCTCGAAGAGCGTGCGGCGCAAGTCCTGCTCGCTGGTGCCGAAGCGTTCGGCGATGCCCGGCAGATGCCAGACCGGGTCGATCGCGATCTTGGTGACGCTGATATCGCCGGATTTGTGCAGGATGTGCTCGTCGGGGCTGAGCCTGTGTCCTGCCATGGCGGCGAGGATTTCGGGCAAATTAAGCCTCGCCTTGGTGATGGCGATGGTCGGGCGGATGTCGATGCCCTCGCCGATCCACTGGCCGAAATCCTGCGCGACGCGATGGCCGAACGGGTCCATCGAGACGATCCGGCCAGGCGCAAACCATTGCGGCTGCGGCGGAATCTCGGCTGTCGGATAGGTGTTGGTCAGGTCCGGGCGCTGCGACGGGTTCATGGCGCGCGCCGAAATGGCGAGCGCGCGATAGACCGAATAGGAGCCGCCATGGGCGCCGATGACGTTGCGGTCTCCCGGCGCCGTGGTCGAGGCGATGACCGGGCCGCGTTCGGCCGGGCTCTCAGCGCCCCAATGGATGGGAAAGCGCGTCGCGGCGTTGCCGGGCTCGGGATGCGAGGTCAGGCGGATATGGGTCGTGCGGTTCTGCGAGTTCATCGCGGGTATCGCCCTGCAAATAGGAAAGGGCCCCGGGACGCTGACTGCGTCCGGGGCCCTCTGGACCTATGAAAATGTGGCTCAACGCGAGCGCGGCGTCAATCGGGGCCTCATTCCCGTCATCGCGAGGAGCGGAGCGACGAAGCAATCCAGAGCGGCAGAGCGCTTCAGCCTGGATTGCTTCGCGGAGCCTGTACTTGGGCTTGCCGAAGGCAAGACCCGGGTGCTCGCAATGACGATGTCGGTCCTCAGAAAATGGCGAGGTAGCGCAACAGCGAGATGATGCCGATGACGATGACGATGATCTGGACGACGTTCTTGATCTGCGCATCGAGCGGCAGCATGCGGACGAGATAGAGCACGAGGCCGATGACGAGCACCGTGATGAGCAGCGAAATCAGAATGGACATATGCGAAGTCCCTTGTCGCGGCCGGAAACTGGCCCCCCAGGGCCCGTGCCACGACGCATTCGCGCCACGTTAGCCCCATGACAGAACGTCGCAGTGTGGGAATAGGTTCCCGAGCGAATGGTGGAGCGCAGGCGCCAGCCTCGTCGCTACTAAACGAGACTTGCGTCCGGATGGGCGCCCCTCGAGGATGGGGTGGCCCAACTATACGAGCGTCTGAGGGAGCGGGGATAAGTTTTCTGATCCCCATCCTTCTCAGGCGCGGGGAACCCTCTCCTGTAAGGAGAGGGCAGGGTGAGGTGTCGGCCGTTGGCCGCGTTGGGCTCGCGTCAACAGCCGTGAGGTCTGCGCTTCATTGCTCCAGGGGCCGACACCTCATCCCTGCCCTTCTCCTTACAGGAGAAGGGTTCCCCGCGCCTTTTCGCCGCGAGGCGCGGAGCTCTCTTCCTCGCGCCCTATCCTGCGATACGCCCGAAATCCGCCACGGCGCGGGTCGCTTCGCGGAGCTGGTTGAGCAGCTTCAGGCGGTTGATGCGCAGCGCCGGGTCGGGATCGTTGACCGTGACCTGATCGAAGAAGGCGTCGACCGCCGGGCGCAATTCGGCCAGCGCCGCCATCGCGCCCTCATAATCTTCCTTCGCGACCGCAGCGGAGGCTGCCGGCGTCGCATTCGCCAGAGCGACGGCCAGCGCCTTCTCCTCGATCAGGCCGGCGCCCGCGATCAACTGAAGATCGGCAGCGCCAGCGAAGGCGCCCTCGCCGTCCTTCTTCTCCTCGGCCTTGAGGATGTTGGCGGCGCGCTTGTAGCCCGCGAGCAGGCTCTTGCCGTCCTGCGTTTCGAGGAAGCGGGCGAGCGCCGCGACGCGATGGGTGATGAGCAGGAGGTCGTCGGAACCGCCGCCCTGCCCCCTCTCCCCTTGCGGGAGAGGGTTGGGGTGAGGGGTCGCGCCGCCCTCTCCGGCTTGCGTCTGAAGAGCGTCGACATCGGAAGCGTCGCGCGCCCCCTCATCCGTCACGGCGCTGCGCGCCGCGCCACCTTCTCCCGCGAGGGGAGAAGGGGAACCACTGGCCCTGTTCAGCCAGTCGGGCAGCGTCGCTTCAATTCCTGGATGCGCCACACGCTCGCCGAGAACTGCATCAACGAGATCATGCCGAGCGCCAGTGTCACGCAGCGAAACTTTGAGTCGGTCGTGAAAGAAAGCGAGGAGATCAAAGCCAAGCTTGTGCCAAACGATGGTTCTAGCGTCACCTCGCGTCGTATCGGGACGCCACCCTATCATTTTATGGCTTAGAATCGGAACTGCGGCGGAGGTGAGTGCCTCAGACAGCGGCAGCCGCGCCCCATTCTCAACCACCAGCCGGATCACCCCCAGCGCCGCTCTCCGCAGCGCATAGGGGTCCTTGCTCCCGGTCGGCTTCTCGTCGATCGCCCAGAAGCCGACCAGCGTGTCGAGCTTGTCGGCGAGCGCAACCGCCACCGAAACCGGATCGGTCGGGACGCGGTCGGAGGGGCCGAGCGGCTTGTAATGCTCCTCGATAGCGGCGCAGACGCTGGGATGCTCGCCCTGGAGTTCCGCATATTTGCGGCCCATCAAACCCTGCAATTCCGGGAACTCGCCGACCATTTCGGTCGGCAGGTCGGCCTTGGCGAGCTTGGCTGCGCGCTCAGCGAGAGCGGGATCGGCCCCGACGATCGGCGCGAGTTCGCGCGCCAGCGCCGCGATGCGCTGGACGCGCTCGCCTTGCGTGCCGAGTTTTGCGTGGAAGACGACGCCGAGCTTGTCGAGCTTGGCCATGCGCTGATCGAGCGGCTTGGTGCGAAACTCTTTGAGACCTAGCTCCTCGGCGCTCTGAGCGAACGTCTCAAGGTCTGGCAGCGGCCCCTTGTCGGTCGCGAAGAAATAGGCGGCGTCGGAGAGGCGGGCGCGCACGACGCGCTCATTGCCGGCGGTGATGACCTTGCCGCCATCGCTGGCGACGAGATTCGCGGTCAGCAGGAAGCGGTTGGAAAGTGGGGCAGTGGGCAGTGGGCAGTCGGCAGTCGCAACATCGCCCGACTGCCGAGTGCCGATTGCCGACTGCCTCAGCACGAAGCATTTCTGGTTCGTTCGGATGGTGGCGCGGATCGCCTCGCCCGGAATCTCCAGGAAGCGCTCCTCGAAGGAGCCCATCAGCACCACCGGCCATTCGACGAGCCCCGCGACCTCCTCCAGCAGCCCTTCATCCTCGATCAGTTCGAGACCTTGCGCGAAGGCGAGCGTGCGGGCGTCGTTGAGGATGATCTCCTTGCGCCGGTCGACATCGAGCACGACCTTGGCCTTCTCCAGGCTCGGCACGTAATCGTCGAAACGCCTGGCCGTGATGGCGCCCGGCGCATGGAAGCGGTGGCCGTAAGTGATGTTGCCGGAGACGATGCCGTCAACCTCGAAGGGAACCACCTCAGGCTCCTCGGTCTCGGCCCCGAAGGTGCACAGAATGGAGTGCAGCGGGCGCACCCAGCGCAGGCTCGCACCGGCCGCGGAGGCAGCGCCCCAGCGCATCGATTTTGGCCAGGGGAAGCCGCGGATCACAGCGGGCACGATCTCGGCGATGGCCGCAACCGTCTCCTGGCCCGGCTTCTCGATGATGGCGACGTAGCTGTCGCCCTTCTTGGGATCGCTGATGATCGTCGCCTGATCGAGCGAGGAAAGCCCAGCCGCCTTGAGGAAGCCCTGGATCGCGGCCTCGGGCGCGCCGACGCGCGGACCCTTGCGCTCCTCGCGGACATCGCGGCCGCGCACCGGCAGGCCAGCAACATGGAGCGCGAGCCGGCGCGGCGTGGCGAAGGCTTTTGCGCCCTCATAGACAAGGCCGCGCTCGACCAGCGCATCGGTGACGAGCTTCTTGAGATCCTCGGCCGCCTTGCGCTGCATGCGGGCGGGGATCTCTTCGGAGAAGAGTTCGAGCAGGAGATCAGGCATCAGGGTCTGTACCCATTATCGATGGCGCTCCCGCCGGCGGTCTTCAGCCAGGCGGCGCCGCAGGCTTTCGCCAGTTCGCGGACACGCAGGATGTAGCTCTGGCGCTCGGTGACCGAGATCACGCCGCGCGCATCGAGCAGATTGAAGCTGTGGCCGGCCTTGAGGCACTGGTCATAGGCCGGCTGGACCATGAGATGGCGCTCGCCGCTCTCGCCCTTTTCGAGCAGGGCCCGGCATTCGGCCTCGGCCTCGGCGAAGCGCCGAAACAAAGCGGCCGTGTCGGCATGCTCGAAATTATAGCGCGAATATTCCTGCTCGGCCTGGAGGAAGACCTCGCGATAGGTGACCTTCTCGTCCCCTTCGAGCCCGTTGAAATTGAGCTCCATGATGCTCTCGACATTCTGCAGATAGCAGGCGAGGCGCTCGAGGCCGTAGGTCAGCTCGCCCGAGACGGGCGCGCATTCGATGCCGGCGACCTGCTGGAAATAGGTGAACTGGCTCACCTCCATGCCGTCGCACCAGCATTCCCAGCCCAGCCCCCAGGCGCCGAGCGTCGGGTTCTCCCAATCATCCTCGACGAAGCGGATATCGTGCAGCTTCATGTCGATGCCGATCGCCTCGAGCGACTGCAGGTAGAGCTCCTGCAGGTTCGGCGGGTTCGGCTTCAGGATGACCTGGAACTGGTAGTAATGCTGCAGCCGGTTCGGGTTCTCGCCATAGCGGCCATCCTTGGGCCGGCGCGAGGGCTGAACATAAGCCGCGCGCCAGGGCCTCGGCCCGAGCGAGCGCAGCATCGTGCCGGGATGGGAGGTGCCGGCGCCGACCTCCATGTCATAGGGCTGGAGGATGACGCAGCCGCGCTCGGCCCAAAAGCGCTGCAGGGTCAGCAGCAGCCCCTGGAAGGAGCGGGTCGGGTTCATCGCATCGGGCAGAGTGGCAGAAACAGCCAAGGCTTGGGCCTTCCGAAAGATCGTGGATCGGCGCGTGCATAGACCATGATCCGGGAAAGTGGAATGCGGTTTTCGAGCGGGCTTTGACCTAACTCATTGGCGAAAGACGGATTCGCGGGCTAAAATTGTTTGGTTTAAACCGATCTGGCCGTTGAATCCGTTGCGCCGCCCCCGCATGGCGCGGGAACCTCGACAGACAGCTTTCGTTCATGCAGCAGGAGCTAGGATTTTTTCGCCCGTAGGGTTCGCGGCGCTCGGGGCGAGCGCTTGATGCCGAACCGGCGGGCTCGTTTGGTAGGAGAAGCCCATGCCGTCATCCCGTATCGTCGCTGCGCTGTTCGGCGCGCTTGGCCTCATCGTCGCAGCCTTCACGGTCGCACCGGCGATGGCCGCTCCTGTATCGGCAGGCACGGCGCAAACCTTGCCGTCGCAAACTCTGCCGTCGCAAGGGGATCTCGTCCAGCAGGCGCAGTACTATTACGGCCCGCGCCGCTATTATGGACCGCGCCGCTTCTACGGCCGCCCCGTATATCGTCCGCGCTGCTTCTTCGCCAACAGGCGCGTCTGGACCGGTTATGGCTGGGTCATCCGCCCGGTGCGCGTCTGTCGCTGAGCCGCCGAAATGTGGCCGTTCTCCGGCCGCAGGATGAAAACAGGCTGAACGACGCAGTTTTGTGCCGTTCAGCTCCAACGCAGTACCCTTTCATTCGAAGACGGCGACCGACCATGCGGCAGGGGCTGCAGGCGCCGAGTTGAAGAGGATCGGATCATGTTTCGCAAACTCGCATTCGGTATCGCGACGGCGGCCACGCTCGGTGGCCTGTCCTTCGCAGCCGCCCCGGCCATGGCGGCCCCCATCGCGGCCGGAGCCGTCCAGCCCGCTTTGGCTGGGACCGCCGAGGTCGATGGCGCCCAGATCCAGCAGGCGCAGTATTATTACGGCCCGCGCCGCTATTACGGACCGCGCCGCTACTACGGACCGCCGCGCTATTACGGACCTCGGCGCTATTACGGCCCGCGCTTCTACGGCCCGCCGGTCTTTGCGCCGCCGCCGCCGCCGGTCTTTTACGGCCCGCGCTACTTCTACTGATCGCGGCTGCCTAGCATCGAATATCCGCGATGCAGGGCTTCGCTCGCTTCGGTGAAGCCACCCTCGGGACGATTGAGAATGAAAGCCGGCAGCAACGCTGCCGGCTTTTTGCTGTTCAGCACGGCCGTGACGAGGACACGCACGGCCGGCCTGTCGGCCAGCGCATGAATCGGCTGGATTTCCAACCCGCCGAAGCCCGTCGCGAGCCCAGCCAGGATCTCGGCCAGCGCCTCGGCGCGATGGATGATCGCGATCCGCCCGCCAGGCCGGAGCAAACGGCGCGCGGCCTTCAGCCAGTCGCTCAAGCCGCCCTCGACGATATGGGCGGCGCGCCGATTCGGCACCGGCGAGGCCTTCGTCTCCCGCGCCGCATAGAAGGGCGGGTTCATCGCGACGCAGGCGAAGCTCGCCGGGATCAGGCCGGCCTCGGTCACGGCGGCTGCCGGGGCGGCGATATCCAGAGCCAGCGCCGCGACGCGGTCATCGAGGCCATTGCGGGCGATGTTGGCGCGCGCCAGGGCCGCAAGCTCCGGATCGCGCTCGGCCAGCACCACCCGTAGCTGAGGCTGCGCCAGGGCGGCAGCAAGCCCGACCGTGCCGACGCCCGCGCCCATGTCGAGCAGAGGCCCCTCGCCCAGCTCAGGCAAGGCCGCCGCGAGCAGGATCGCGTCGCTGCCGGCGCGATGACCCTTTTTCGGCTGGCGCAGGATCAGGCGGCCATCGAGCAGGCGATCCTCGCCGATTTCGCCGAGCGCCAAGGCCGATTGCGATTCAGTCATCGCGCAATTCCGCTCCGAAGCCGGCCTCGACCAGCAGCGCCCGCGCCCGCATCTTGTCGGCCTCGCGTACCAGGAGCCGGCGCGGGAAGGCGCCGATCATGCCTTCCAGCGCGCTGATATGCTGATCGGCGATCAGGCAATCGAGATTGGCCGAAGCCAGCAGCGCCTCGATGGCTCCGAGCAGGACGATATCGTTGGTGCGGACCAGTTCATGCATGGGCGCATGGAGCCGAAGCCGAGGCCCGTACGCAAGCCCTCGCTTGCGCAGGTGCGGCGTCATTACCGAATTGCGGGGGCTGGTCACCCATGCGACGGTTGTGGCAAGGCATCAGCGCGCCGCGATCTGCGCAAGTCGGCCGGAGTGATTGAGATGGGCGTCGTCGTTGCGTTCGAGGACAAGGAATCGGGCCAAGGACCCGGCCAAGATGCGGGCAAGGCCCGGATCGAGACCCTGGTCGGCCTGACCAGCACCGATATGGAGCGCGTCAATGCGATGATCCTGTCGCGCACCGGCTCCGACGTCACCATGATCCCGGAGGTCGCTAACCACCTGATCTCGTCAGGTGGCAAGCGCCTGCGCCCGATGCTGACGCTGGCGACGGCGGCGCTGTGCGGCTATCGCGGCGAAGGCCATGTCAAGCTCGCGGCCTCGGTCGAGTTCATGCACACAGCGACGCTGCTGCATGACGATGTCGTCGACCAGAGCGACATGCGCCGCGGCAAGCTCGCCGCCCGCATGCTCTGGGGCAATGAGGCGAGCGTGCTCGTCGGCGATTTCCTGCTCGGCCAAGCCTTCAAGATGATGGTCGAGGTCGGCTCGCTGCGCGCCCTCGACATCCTCTCCACCGCCGCCGCCGTGATCGCCGAGGGCGAGGTGCTGCAGCTTTCCGTCGCCAAGAACACCGAGACGACCGAGGACGAGTACCTCGCCGTGATTCGCGGCAAGACGGCGGAGCTCTTCGCCGCCGCCTGCGAGGTCGGCCCTGTCATCGCCGAGGCCGGCAAGGCCAATGCCGCCGCCTGCCGCAGCTACGGCCTCAATCTCGGTATCGCCTTCCAGCTTATCGACGATGCGCTCGATTATGGCGGCGTCGCCTCCAAGCTCGGCAAGAACACCGGCGACGATTTCCGCGAGGGCAAGATCACCTTGCCGGTGGTGCTCTCCTTCCGGCGCGGCACCGACACCGAGCGCGCCTTCTGGCGCCGCACGCTCCAGAACGGCGAGGTCAACGAGGGCGATCTCGAAGAGGCCCAAAGCATCATGCGTCGCCATCGCGCCCTCGACGACACGATCGAGCGCGCCGAGCATTACGCCAAGATGGCCAAGGACGCGCTCGGGCTGTTCCCCGCCTCCCCGATGAAGCAAGCGCTAAACGAGACCGTCGATTTCTGCGTTTCGCGGGCGCACTGAAACACCTTTGCTGCGATACAGCGCCAGAGCGAATACCGTCTGACGCTGTAAGGCTTTGATTCTGCATCGGCTTGTCCCGAAAACCGGTTCCCACTTTTCGGGCCGATGCTCGCTTTGATCCTGCATCGGCTCGCCCCGAAAACCGGTTCCCACTTTTCGGGCCGATGCTCGCTTTGATCCTGCATCGGCTGGTCCCGAAAACCGGTTCCCACTTTTCGGGCCGATGCTCTGGCTGAAAGAGGCTTCCACAGCCGCCTGGACAGGCCTAGGCTGCCTGCTACGGCGCAAGAAAGCGTGGAGCAGGCCATGACGACAGCATCGGATCGCCAGTCGAAGATCGGAGCTGTCATTCGTGTATCGAGTGGCAATTTCCTCGAAATGTACGATTTCTTCGTCTTCGGCTATTACGCCGCGGCGATCGGCAAGGCTTTCTTCCCGTCAGGCAGTGAGTTCGCCCAATTGATGGCGGCGCTGATGACCTTCGGCGCCGGCTTCCTGATGCGGCCGCTCGGCGCCATCGTGCTCGGCACCTATATCGACCACCATGGCCGCCGCGCCGGACTTCTCCTCACACTCGGGCTGATGGCCTTCGGCACGCTCACCATCGCGCTGGTGCCGACCTATGCGACGATCGGCCTCTTGGCGCCGGTCATCGTCGTGATCGGCCGATTGGTGCAGGGGTTTTCGGCGGGCGTCGAGCTTGGCGGCGTCTCCGTCTATCTGTCTGAGATCGCGACACCTGGAAACAAGGGTTTCTATGTCAGCTGGCAGTCCGGCAGCCAGCAGGTCGCGGTGATCTTCGTGGCGCTGCTCGGTGTCTGGCTCAGCACCATCCTGCCGCCGGACGAGATGACGGCCTGGGGCTGGCGCATCCCGTTCCTGGTCGGTTGCCTGATCGTGCCGCTGATCTTCCTGCTGCGCCGCTCGATGCAGGAGACCGAGGAGTTCGAGGAGCGGCGCAAGAGCGCCTCCCACCCCTCCCCGCGCGAGATCCTGCGCTCGCTCGTCCAGAACTGGCAGAGCGTGATCATCGGCATGCTGCTGGTGACGATGACGACGGTGTCGTTCTATTTCATCACGGCCTACACGCCGACCTTCGGGCGCGAGGTTCTCAAGCTGACGGGCCTCGACGCCTTGCTGGTGACGGTCTGCGTCGGCCTGTCCAACCTATTCTGGCTGCCGGTGATGGGCGCGCTCTCCGACCGAATCGGCCGCAAGCCGCTGCTCTTCACCTTTACCCTGCTGATGTTCGTCAGCGCCTATCCCGCCCTGTCCTGGCTGGTCTCCGCGCCTTCCTTCTCCAGGCTGCTGATCGTCGAGCTCTGGTTGTCGTTCATCTATGGCAGCTATAACGGCGCCATGGTGGTGGCGCTGACCGAGATCATCCCGGTAAAGTTGCGCACGACCGGCTTCTCCGTCGCCTACAGCCTGGCGACGGCGCTGTTCGGCGGCTTCACGCCTGCGGTCAGCACCTATCTGATCGAGGTCACCGGCAACCGGGCCGTCGCCGGGCTCTGGCTGATGTTCGCCGCCGCCTGCGGCTTCGTGGCGACTTGGCTGGCTTATCGGCAGCGCCCGCAGGTCACGGTTGAGGCCGTGAGCCGCGCCGGATTGTCGCCCGGCGGCTAGAGCGTTTTCGAGCGAAGTGGATACCGGTTCGCGTGAAGAAAACGCGTTAAAACAAGAAAGGAGCTATTGAACGATCCAATCGGATCGGAAACTGCTCTGCGCTACACCGCCGTCAACGCAGCACTGTCGGCTTGACCCACCAGCCCGGGCGGCTCCTCTGCAGCGCCTTGGCCGCGGCGGCGCTGGCCCGGCAATCATCGAACAGGGCAAAGCAGGTCGCGCCCGAGCCCGACATGCGGGCGAGCCGGCAGCCGGGCAAGGCCGCCAGCCCGGCAAGCACCTCCCCGAGAATCGGAGCCGCGCGTCGCGCCGGCGCTTCGAGGTCGTTGCCGCTGGCGCCCAGCAAGGCAACCAACGCGTCGACGGAAGGCTGCACGAGATCCGGCATGGCGCCGGCAGGCGACAAGTCCTGCCCCCGTTGCAGCCCCAGCTCGCGAAACACCGCCGCCGTCTCGACCGGCACGCCCGGATTGACCAGCACGGCGAAGAGCGGCGGCAGGCGCAAGGGCCCGCCCAGGCGTTCGCCGATGCCGGCCATCATCCGTGCCCGCGAATCGAGGCAAACAGGCACATCGGCCCCGACCCTGGCTGCTGCACGCAGCAAAGCCGGCTCGCCGCGCGACATTCCGTTCAAGCGCGCCAGCAGGCGCAGCGCGCCCGCCGCATCGGCCGAGCCGCCGCCGATGCCCGAGGCGACGGGCAGGCGCTTGACGAGATGGAAGCGGCCCCAGCGCAGCGGGCCTGCTTCATCGGCAAGCGCGCGGGCGGCGCGCAGGACGAGGTTG
This sequence comes from Allobosea sp. OK403, assembly GCF_900113835.1. Classification (GTDB taxonomy): domain Bacteria; phylum Pseudomonadota; class Alphaproteobacteria; order Rhizobiales; family Beijerinckiaceae; genus Allobosea. Next base: position 193,063 of record NZ_FOQV01000003.1, read on the forward strand.
CGCTCATCGGTTTCGAGCCCGCTGCCAAGCGGACCGCCAATGCTCAGGCCGAGCTCCGGCCCGGGGGCGAGCGTCAGTTCATCGCCGACGCCGGCGAAGGCGACCAGGCTTTCGAGCTCGTGATAGCCGTCAGCGCGCCGGCCGAGCACCTTCAGGCTCAGATTGACCTTGGCGCGGGCACGGGTCGTCAGCGGGGCGAGCATGCAAAAGGGCCGGTCGTTGCAGATGGAAGCACACCGTCATTCCGGGGCAGGCCGCAGGCCTGAGCCCGGAACCCAGAACCGATGCGGGTCTTCGTAAAGGGCCGAGCGCGTTACCTACCCCCGACCGCGGTTCTGGGTTCCGGGCTCTTCGCGGAGTTTATCCTTGGGCCGACCAAAGGTCGGACCCGAGGGCGAAGCCCCGGAATGACGGAGCGGAAATATTGGCAGGGCAGAGGCTAGAACTCAGCCGCCGTCCTTCTTCGGTTCGGCGGCGTTGGCGGAGGGCGTGTCCTCCAGGCCGCGCTCGATCTTTTCCTTGATCTTGACCAGATCCTCAGGCTCCGGGCCGAGGTCGCGGGCGGCATTCCACTGGAAGGTCGCCTCCAACTTGCGGTTGGTGCGCCAATAGACATCGCCGAGATGGTCGTTGATCACCGGATCGGAGGGGCGCAATTCCATGGCACGCTCAAGCTCGCGCGCCGCATCGTCATAGCGTCCCAGCCGGTAATAGGCCCAGCCGAGCGAATCGGTGATGTAGCCGTCGCGCGGCCTGAGCTCGACAGCGCGGCGCAGCATGTTGAGCGCCTCGTCGAGCTTGAGATGCTGATCGACCAGCGAATAGCCGAGATAGTTCAGCACCAGCGCGCGTTCGCGGCCAAGCGGCTCCGGCATCAGCTCCAGCGCCTTGCGCAGATCCGCCTCGGCCTCGGGCCAGCGCTTGATGCGCTCGCGCGCGATGCCGCGGAAATAGAACAGATCCCAGTTCGCCCGCCCCGGAACCGAGAGCTTGGCGATGGCCTTGTCGTAGGTCTCGGCGGCCTCGGTGAAGAGCTTGCGGGTGCGATAGACATTGCCGAGCGCCGAGAGCGCGTCGACATCGTCGGGCCGCTCCGTGATCAGCGCCTGCAGATGCTTGATCGATTCTTCGGATTTGCCGAGCGTCTCCAACGCCAGCCCCGCCTGAATCTCGGCATTGGGCCGCAACGGCGATGTCGCCGGCATCTTGTCATAGACCGCGACAGCATCCTCGGGCTGCTTCGAACGTTCGAGGATGTCCCCGAGCGTCAGGATCGCCAGATCATGGCTGGGGTCGAGATAGATGGCGAGACGCAGATAGAGCAGCGCGGCGGCCTCGTCGCCCTGGCGGTTGCCGGCGCTGGCGAGGCCATAGAGCACTTCGGCCGCGCCCTGCTGGGCGGTGCCGACCTGGCGGGCGAGCGGCTCGCGCGCAGCAACCCGCGCAAGCCCGTCCCGGACGATGGGATGATTGGGCAGGAGGCGGTCGAATTCGCCATAGGTCGCGGCGGCTCCGTCATAATTGCCGTTGCGCGCCTGCAGGCGGGCCCAGAGATCGACCAGGCGCAGCGTCGTCTTCTCCGCGTCATAGGCGCTCTTCAGGCGCTTCTCGGCGTCGACCTTGCGCCCGGCGATATCGAGGATCAGGCCGGCATGGTAATCGCGGAAGAGGTTGTAGGAGGCCTCGCCCTTGAGCCGGTCGAGCGTCTCGAGCGCCTTGTTGGTCTGGCCGGAGCCGGCATAGGCCCAGGCCGAGAGCAAGGTCGCGGTGATGTCGGCGGCGCGGCCGCGGCCGCCGCGCTGGAGATGGCCGCGCGCGGTCTGATAACTCTTCTGCTTGATCGCGCGGATGCCGACCGCGAGCTGGGCCAGGCCGTTGCTGGGGTCACGCTGGATCAGCTTGTCGGCGGCGCTGAAGGCGTCGCTCATCGCGCCATCGGCCAGGAAGGCGACGAAGCCGCGCTCCAGCAGATCATTGTTCAGCGGATCGCCCTTGATCGCCTCGCGCAGATAGACCGAGGCCGCGCCGAGATCGCGCCCGGCGCCCGCGACGATCGCGGCCAGGTAATTGCCTTCCAGGCTGTCGGCGGGCTCCAGCTGTTCCGTCGTACGCGTCGCAGCCGCCCCTTGAGCCGAGGCGCCGGCTTGCAATGCGAGAAAAAACGCCAGGGCGACCGCCGTGCTCGGGCCGCGGCCCCTCAATCGAAACGTCACGATTGTCATTCTCCCTCGGTCCGCAGCCTGTATGTCACGCGGGGCCATACATCAGCGCGACCGGGACCACTTCGCTTAAGCGTTCAAGATGGCGGTTTCCGGGCGGACGGGCAAGCCATCGCAGCGCTGCTAGAGCCGGATGATTTCAGATGGAATCACGGAGTGATCCCATCTGAAATCTGAATCCGTCTCTCATCATAGAGTTAGAGCAGGATCAATGCGAAAAACCGGTTCCCACTTTTTCGCATCCTGCTCTGACCGAATCCGTAGCAGCGATGCAACAATCCGACAGAAGCATGCTGCGCCGCAACGTTCCTGCAGTTTTCAGTGTCCATGCCTCAAGAATTTAAGGCTAGGACTGAAGCGTTCGCATGTACCGCGACGACTCACCTGGGATCATTCACATGAAGAAGATCGTTTTGAGCATTGCCGCCGTCGCCCTGCTGGCCGGTTTCGCCGCCGGCTGCGCGCAGCCCGAGCCCACCAAGCCGGCCCCGAGCATCGTCCGCAAGGGCTGAGTCGGCTACGACGCCTGACAGAGAAAAGGCGCGCCGTGAAAGCGGCGCGCCTTTTTCATTATCGACACCAGCAGCTTACGCCGGCCCGGAGCATCGGCCCGAAAAGTGGGAACCGGTTTTCGGGGCAAGCCGATGCAAGATCAAAGTCCCACAGCATCAGACCGAATACGATATTCGGTCTGATGCTGTGGGCTTACATGTTCGAGTAACCCGGCCCGCCGCCGCCCTCGGGCACGGTCCAGGTGATGTTCTGGGCCGGGTCCTTGATGTCGCAGGTCTTGCAGTGGACGCAGTTCTGCGCGTTGATCACGAAGCGCGGCTCGGTCTTCGCCTCGGCATCCTTGTAGACCACCTCATAGACGCCGGCCGGGCAGTAAAGCCGCGCCGGCTCGCCATAGACAGGCAGATTCCTGGCGATCGGGATCGAGGGGTCGGTCAGCTTCAGATGCGCCGGCTGGTCTTCCTCATGATTGGTCGAGGACAGGAAGACTGATGACAGCTTGTCGAACGAGATCTTGCCGTCGGGCTTGGGGTAGACGATCGGCTTGACCTCGGCGAGAGGCTTCAGCGTCGCGTAATCCGGCTTGCCGTGCTTGAGCGTGCCGAAGGGCGACCAGCCGAAGAGCTGGTTCAGCCACATGTCGATGCCGCCCAGCCCGATGCCCAGCAACGTGCCGTATTTCGACCAGAGCGGCTTGACGTTGCGCACCGGCTTGAGGTCGCGCCCGATGGCACTGTCGCGCCAGCCCGCCTCGATTTCGACCACCTCGTCATGCGAACGGCCGGCCGCCAAAGCGGGCGCCAGATGCTGCGCCGCCTGCATGCCCGAGAGGATGGCGTTATGGCTGCCCTTGATGCGCGGCACGTTGACGAAGCCGGCTGCGCAGCCGACCAGCGCCCCGCCCGGGAAGGTGAGCTTCGGCACCGACTGGAAGCCGCCCTCGGTGATAGCGCGCGAACCGTAGGACAGGCGCTTGGCGCCGTCGAAGAGATCGCGAATCAGCGGATGAGTCTTGAAGCGCTGGAACTCGTCGAAGGGCGAGAGCGTCGGGTTGGTGTAGTTGAGATGCACGACGAAGCCGACCGTGACCAGGTTGTCGTCGAAATGATAGAGGAAGGAGCCGCCGCCGGTGCCGTTGTCGAGCGGCCAGCCGAAGGAGTGCTGCACCTGGCCCTTGACGAATTTTTCCGGCTTGACCTGCCAGATCTCTTTCAGGCCGATGCCGTATTTCTGCGGCTCACGCCCCTCATCGAGCCCGAACTTGCGAATGGCGATCTTGGAGAGCGAGCCGCGCGCGCCCTCGCCCAGCAGCGTGTAGCGGCCGCGCAGTTCCATGCCGCGCGTATAGCGCTCCGACACCGTGCCATCCCTCGCGATGCCCATGTCGCCAGTGGCGACGCCGGCGACCGAACCATCCTCGTTGAACAGCAATTCGGCGGCGGCGAAGCCCGGATAGATCTCGACGCCGAGCGCCTCGGCGCGGCCTGCGAGATATTTTGCCACGAGGCCGAGCGAACCGACGAAGTTGCCGTGGTTGTTCATCAGCTTGGGCATGCCGAAATTGGGCAGGCGGATGCCGTTGGGCTCGGTCAGGAAATAGAAGATGTCCTCGCTGACCTCAGTCGTCAGCGGGCGGCCCTCGTCCTGGCGCCAATCAGGCAGGAGCGCGTCGAGGCCGACCGGATCGATCACGGCGCCCGACAGGATGTGAGCGCCGACTTCGGCGCCCTTCTCGACCACCACGACGGAGATCGTCTCGTCGAGCTGCTTCAGGCGGATGGCGGCGGCAAGGCCGGCTGGACCGGCGCCGACGATGACGACGTCATAGTCCATGCTCTCGCGCGGTTCGCTCTGCGCTTCCTTGAGATCCATCCTGCCCTCCGGAGGCCTTCGATTGGCTTGAAGCCAATTAGTTTATATGTGAACCATATCGCACGCCCGTTCAAGCGGCGCGTGGCGCAAGACAGCCATGGCGCTCGAGACAGACATGGCGTCAGTCTGGAACCCCTCTATCGAAGCGTGCGTTCCAATTTGCAACTGCGGCGGCTCGCGAAGACGCAGATGAGCGTGCGAGAGCAGGATGATTTCAGATGGGATCACCAAGTGATCCCATCTGAAATCTGAATCCGTCTCTCATCTAAGAGTTGAGAGCATTGCTCTTGCGAAAAACCGGTACCCACTTTTTCGCGCAATGCTCTAGAACCCCAGCGATGATGTCCACCGCCGCGCCAGATCCTGTTGAACTTCTCGCCTGGTACGCCGAGATGGGCGTCACCGAGGCGCTCGACGAGACGCCGCATAACCATTTCATGGAAGCGCCGCAGCCGGCGGCAGTGCGCCCCGCCCCGCCGCAGCTCGTTCGGGCAACCGCAGCGGCAGCCCGGGCGGCCCTGCCCGCGACGGCTACGGCCCCCGATGACGCCGCCCTCACCGCCAGGACGATGGCGCAGCAGGCCATGACGCTCGACGCCTTGAAGGAGGCGCTCGCGCAATTCGAGGGCTGCGCGCTGAAGGCGACCGCCAAGAACCTGGTCTTTTCCGACGGCAATCCGGCCGCCCGATTGATGCTGGTCGGCGAGGCGCCGGGCGCCGACGAGGACCGCATCGGCCTGCCCTTCGTCGGGCGCTCCGGGCAACTGCTCGACCGGATGCTGGCCGCGATCGGCCTCAACCGGAAGGAGCATGTCTATATCGCCAATCTCCTGCCCTGGCGGCCGCCGGGCAACCGCACGCCGACGCCGCAGGAGGTCGCGATCTGCCTGCCCTTCATCCAGCGCCAGATCCAGCTCGCCAACCCCGATATCCTGGTCTGCATCGGCGCGCCCTCGGCGCAGGGGCTGCTCGGCCTCACCGGCATCCTCGCATCGCGCGGCAAATGGCTGGAATACGACACCGGCACGCGGCGCATCCGCGCCATGGCGACGCTGCACCCGGCCTATCTGCTGCGCCAACCCTTGCAGAAGCGCTTGGCCTGGCGCGACCTGCGGGCGCTGAAGGCCGCGCTCGACGCCAAGACCTGACGCCCATAGACCTGACCCCTTGGACCTGACACCTTGGACATAACGTCCTGCGGCACTACCGGCCGCAGAAATCTGCCGCCGGTTTGACTAACGTCACCTTTGGCGACGATGCTGTTTTGGCGAAGTCGTACAACCCGCTTTTCGCGGCGAAGCCGGACGGAGCCTTGCGATGACGATCGACGCTTTTCTACTCTCGCGCATCCAGTTCGCCTTCACCATTTCCTTCCACATCGTCTTTCCCGCCTTCACGATCGGGCTCTCGGCCTATATTGCGACGCTGCTGGGCCTCTGGCTCAAGACCGGCGACCAGAAATTTCATCTGCTGGCGCGGTTCTGGACCAAGATCTTCGCCGTCTCCTTCGCCATGGGCGTGGTCTCCGGCATCGTGCTGTCCTACCAGTTCGGCACCAATTGGAGCCGATTCTCGCTCGTCGTCGGCAACGTCATCGGCCCCTTGATCGGCTATGAGGTGCTGACCGCCTTCTTCCTGGAGGCCTCGTTCCTGGGCGTGATGCTGTTCGGCTGGAAGCGCGTACCGCCCTGGCTGCATTTTCTCTCGGCCATCATCGTCGCCGGCGGCACGGCATTGTCGGGCTTCTGGATCCTCTCGGCCAATAGCTGGATGCAGTATCCGGCGGGGCACGAGATGCGTGACGGCATCGCCTACCCGCTCGACTGGATGCAGATCGTCTTCAACCCGACTTTCCCGCTGCGCTACATGCACATGATGACGGCGGCCTATCTCACCACCGCCTTCGTCGTGCTGGCGACGGGCGCGCGTCATCTGATCGCCGGGCACCGCACCGAATCGGCCAAGACGATGGTGCGGATGGCGATCCTGATGATCGCCATCACCGCCCCAGTGCAGGCGCTGATCGGCGATTTCCACGGCAAGCAAACCGCCAAATACCAGCCGGCCAAACTCGCCGCGATCGAGGCGCATTGGGATTCCTCGAAGCCCGCGCCGCTCGTGCTTTTCGCCTGGCCCGACGACCAGGCCGGCCTCAACCGCTTCGAGATCTCCATTCCCGGCCTGGCGAGCTTTTTGACCCATGGCAGCATGGATGCGCTCTTTCCCAGCCTCAACGATTTCGCGCTCGAGGACAGGCCGCCGGTCAAGATTCCCTTCTTCGCCTTCCGCGCCATGGTCGGCATCGGCGTGCTGATGATCGGCTTCGGCTGGCTCGGCGCCTTTCTGTGGTGGAAGGGCCGGGTCTTCGAGGAGCGACGCTGGCTCTGGCTCGCGCAATATAGCTGGCCGGCAGGCTTCATCGCGATCCTGTCGGGCTGGTTCGTCACCGAGGTCGGCCGCCAGCCCTGGCTGGCGACGGGCGTGATCCGCTCCAAGGATGCGGTCTCGCCGATCACGACGCTGGAGGTCGCGATCTCGCTGGCGCTCTTCGTCTGCGTCTACTGCGTGGTGTTCACGGCCGGAATCCTGCTGATCAACCGGCTGATCGACAAGGGCCCCGACGAGATCGGCGACAAGGACGCGCCGGAGCAGCCCTCCAGGCGCACACTCAAGGCGGCGCAGGGACAGGCCTCGGACCTGTTCGGCGACGGCCGTCCCGGCGACGACAGAATCCAACCCCAGAGCTGAGGAGAGACCGACAATGGAATGGTATCTCCCTGTGATCTGGGCCGGACTGATCGGCACCGCCGTGATGCTCTATGTCGTGCTCGACGGTTTCGACCTCGGCATCGCGATCCTCTTCCCCGCGACGAAGGACGAGGCCGAGCGCGACCAGATGATGAACTCGGTCGCGCCCTTCTGGGACGGCAACGAGACCTGGCTGGTTCTGGGCGGCGGCGGGCTATGGGTCGCCTTCCCCAAGGCCTACGCCATCATCATGCCGGCCTTCTACATCCCGGTGATCCTGATGCTGCTGGCGCTGATCTTCCGCGGCGTCGCCTTCGAGTTCCGCTGGGTCGCCAAGCCGAAGCACCGCATCTGGGACCTCGCCTTCTGGCTCGGCTCGACCATCGCGGCCTTCGCGCAGGGGCTTATCCTGGGCGGTTTGATCCAGGGCATCACGGTCGCGAACGGGCAGTTCGCCGGCAAGCCCCTCGACTGGCTGACGCCGTTCTCCGTGATGTGCGGAGCGGGCGTCGTCGTCGGCTACGCCCTGCTCGGTGCGACCTGGCTGGTCTACAAGACCGAAGGCGCGGTCGCCGAGCGAGCCCGGGCCCAGGCGAAGCTGCTGCTGCTCGGCCTGATGGCCTTCGCGATCCTGGTCTCGCTCTGGACGCCCTACGCCCATCCGCGCATCGCCGAGCGCTGGTTCACGCCCGCCAACTTCGCCCTGCTCTGGCCCTTCCCGCTGCTCACCGCCTATTGCGGCTGGATGGTCTGGAAGCGGCTGCACGGACAGCACGAATTCGCTCCGTTTGCCTTCACCATCGCGATCTTCGTGCTCTGCTTTCTCGGCCTCGCGATCTCGAACTATCCCTATCTCGTGCCGCCCGGCCTGACGATCTGGGACGTCGCGGCGGCGCCCGCTTCGCATATCTTCGTGCTGATTGGGGTGAGCTTCCTGCTGCCGATGATCCTGTTCTACACCGCCTTCGTCTACTGGACCTTCCGCGGCAAGGTGAAGCTCGACAGCGGCTATCATTGACCGGCCAAGGCAATTTTCGCACTTTCTGACCCGTCATTGCGAGAGCGTGAGCGACGAAGCAATCCAGGAGGGCTCGCAAGACCTCCTGGATTGCTTCGCTGTGCTCGCAATGACGGGTCAGGCTGAATGGGAAATTGTTCCGGAATCTCGGCCCGAGAAATTGGAACGGCCTTGGGAACAAGCCGCAGCAAGACGACTTGAGTTTCTGGCCCCGCTCGCAGAGATTGGCGGTCGAGAGAGCGGAGTGCCTGCCATGCAGTGGGAAGATTATCGCCAGTCCGAGAATGTCGAGGACAGGCGCGGCGGCGGCACCTATGCCGGCCTGCCCGGCGGGCGCGGCGGCGTCGGCATCGGCACCATGGTCGTGCTCGGCCTGGTCGGCTGGGCGCTCGGCATCGATCCGCGCCTCTTGATCGGCGGAGCGGAACTGATCGGCGGCATTGGCGGGCGCAGCGCCCCGACCCAGGAAACCCGGCAATCCTCGGGCCCGCCCTCAGACGAGATGGGCCGCTTCGTCTCAGCCGTGCTGGCGCAGAACGAGGACGTCTGGACCAAGGTTTTGCCGCAGCAGGCGAATACGCGCTACCAGGCGCCGCGCCTGGTGCTGTATTCCGGCGTCGACCGCTCCGGCTGCGGCACCGCCCAGGCGGCAATGGGGCCGTTCTATTGCCCACCGGACAAGAAGGTCTATCTCGACCTCTCCTTCTTCCAGGAGATGCAGCGCAAGCTCGGCGGTGGCGGCGATTTCGCCTATGCCTATGTCATCGGCCATGAGGTCGGCCACCACGTCCAGAACCTGATCGGCATCCTGCCCAAGGCGAACCAGTTGCGCGAGCGCTCCTCGGAGCGTGACGCCAACGCCATCTCGGTGCGCATCGAATTGCAGGCGGACTGCTTCGCCGGCGTCTGGGCCAACAACATCCAGGCGATGGGCCGGATCGACCAGAGCGACGTCGACGAGGCGATGAAGACCGCCGCCGCGATCGGCGACGACAAGCTGCAGAAGGCCTCGCAGGGCGTCGTCGTGCCCGATTCCTTCACCCATGGCTCCTCGGCGCAACGCACGCGCTGGTTCACCACCGGCCTGCGCTCAGGCTCGATGCAGAGCTGCGATACGTTCAGGACAAACCAGCTTTAGCAGCTGCTCTCGCCCTATCGTTCGGCGGGAACGGCGGCGCCTTTATCCGTCCAGCTTGGCGGAACACCGACGCTGCCGCCGACCAGGCCGATAAGCCCTGGCGACGGGCCGAAGGCCCGGCAAGCGGCGTATTTCGCGTCACCGCCAAACTGCGCGCCGATCTGTTCGAAGGACGGAAATGTCGGCGCCTTGCCGAAGGGCGTCTCGCCGGTGACGAGCATCTTGCTGAAATCGGATCCGAAATCGCTCGCCAGCGTATAGGCGTCGCCCTCCTCGCTCATCCGGGCCGAGGTCAGGAAGGCATTTGCGCCACGCCCCCAGACCATCGCCGCCTGCTGCTTGCCATGGGCGTCGCGAGCCTCCGCTTCGAGCGAAATGCTTCCCATTCCCACGGGAATGCGCGGGAGCGGGACAGGAACTCCAGGCAGGAGAATCGATTTAGCAACCGATGCGCCGCGAGAGACCCCCGCCGAAACCACATCCGTCGGCGCGACCTGCGTCACCAGGGCGCGGACCGTGAGATCGGCAGGCTCGGACGGGGTGACAACGACGAAACGCTCGCTCAGGCCGCCACACATGGCGCGATCGATCGCATTCGCGACTAGGCTCCGTTGCGCGGGTGTCAAGCTCGGCTGCGTCGAGGAAGCCGAGAAAGCGGTGGGGACGATCTTGACTGTGCGGGCCTTCGTCACGCTCGTCTTGTCGACACGCAGCTTCGAGCGCGTCAACAAACCATCCGACTGCTCCAAACTGTCATATGATTGAAGCGAGCCGGCCTGCTCCAACGAGCCGGTTGCACAACCTCCAAGCAGAGCACCGGCCATTCCAATGAAGGCAATCAGAGGATTTCTCCGCATGGTCACGCTTTTCCCAACCGAGATGGTTTGCGCCGCAGGCCGCGACAGTGGATTCGGACAGCCCCTGAAGAGACCTCATTGAGCTATTGTTGCACTGAGTGCATTTTAATTGAGGCGTCTTTGTGTCGACGCCCTTCACACCCATCGGTCCGAGACCTCGGTCATCTCGATTTGTTGCACCGCGTCGGCCACGTCGATATGGTCGAAATATCAAGTTGAGGCAGAAATGCGACAAGCATCTCCCAAGCCGGAAGGCCTTCGCGAGCGCAATCGCCGCGAAAAATACGAGCACATAACCAATGTCAGCATCCGCCTGTTTCTTGAGAACGGATACGACGCCACGACGCTCGCCGAAATTGCTCATTCTTCCGGCATTTCCAGAAGACATCTGTTCAATTATTTCGACAGCAAGGACGAAATCCTTTTCTCACATCTGCGCGAATATTATGAGATGATTGCCGAGTCCATTGCCCGAGGCTCCCCTGACGAGCCCACCTTGGAGGTCGTGCGCAAGGCGATCCTTTCAAACCTGACGCGCTTCGACGCGGAGAGAACGCTCGCGATCGCAAAAATCATGAGGAACAACGCGGCACTTCAGAGCAAGAACCGCGCGAACGAAATCAATCTTGAAAAGGCTATCATGAAAGGCTTGTCGGCTTTGTGGCCTTCCAAGATGTCTCACGACCGGCTATTATTTGCATCTATATTGTCGTCCGGCGCAATTCGCTTTGCCACATACATCTGGCTTCGAGACGGTAACGAGATAAAACTCGCAGATTGCGTGGCAGAGGCCTTCGATCGGATGAAGTTTGAGATTCAATGCACTGAGTGAATCAAAATCCGAATCGGAGGCGGCGCGGACCTGCCGTTCGCCCCGCCCCGCAACAAGCACTCATCAGCCCACCCGCTCCCTGCGGACCGGCACGCGATACGATGCGCACCCCTACCTGCGCGCGATCTCGACACCGCCGCTGATGATCGCCTGCGTCATCGGCCGCGCCAGGAAGCTGTGAGGGAAGCGAAGCTGTGAGGGAAGCCGAGTTCGATCGCGCTTGCGACATCGAGCCGGGCGCGCTGATCGGCGATCGCCTGCATGCGCGAGACCTGCCAGGCCGGGATGTCTGACATGCCGAGATAGACCACCTTGCTGGCGCGCACGAGATGGTCCAGTTCGCGCGAGCCGGCGGCAGATGGCTCCGGCGTTGCGCGCCTTCACCGATTTCGCGACCGGCAGCGCCAAGGCGCGGTAGCCGGCCAGATCGCGACGCCCGCGCTCAGCCGCTCGCCCGTTCGCGGCGCACCGTCAGGCGGCGCGGCGCGCCTCCCAGCCTGCCCGCGAGAACGAGCCCCTTGGGCACGACGAGACCGGCGCGCAACCGCCTGGCGCCGAAGGAGATCGCCGCGCGCTCGCGCAGCGAACCGGCAACGCCGCGCAAGGGAATCAGGGCCGGGCTGTCGGGCGCGAGCATGAGATGCCGGTCGACGACCTGGGCCCAATGCGACTGCGGCACATCGCCGGCATCGAGCAGGACCAGCCAGTCGCCGCGCGCCTGCGCCGCGCCGAGATGCCAGCCCTCCGCGGCGCCCGACCGCAGATAGCTCGCGCCGGTGGCGTCGGCCAATCGCTCGACATCATGATCCCCCCCCGCATCGACCACGACCGCATGGCCCAGGAATCCATCGGCGACAGCGGGAATGAGGACCGCGAAGGTCGCGGCGAGCAGGCTTGGGGGGCCATCGGCCCGGATCACGGCTGTGAGCATGCGCAAATCCATATGACGCAGCGCAACATGTCGCAATCCTGTCACTTGCAATCTGTTCCCTATATGTTCACATTGGAAACATAGAAACGCGCCGATTCCCGGCGGTTTCCAGGACGGTTCAGCGTCATGCGCCAGGCCACGCCCTCTGCCACATCCTCTGCGAGACCCTCTTCGCGGCCGATTCCGGCGCAGCCGCTCAAGCGGCATGACAGCGAGCCGGCCTCGGTTTCCGCGCGTATCGCGCCGCTCGACCCGATGGCCTATGCCGGGCATCGGATCGATCCGGAACGCCGGCGCGGGCGCGGCGCCACGATCAATCCGGGCGGGCGCTTCGAGGCCGAGCAACGTGTCCTCGAGGATGACGGCTGGGGCACGCTCGGCGAATTGCCGGCCTTCAAGACCGAGGTCTCGATCGAGAAGCCGCGCACGATCATTACCAGGAACGACTCCCCTGACATTTCGTTCGACCGCTCGATCAATCCCTATCGCGGCTGCGAGCATGGCTGCGTCTATTGCTTCGCGCGGCCGAGCCACGCCTATCTCGGCCTGTCGCCGGGGCTCGACTTCGAGAGCAAGCTGACAGCCAAGCCCGATGCGGCGATCCTGCTGGAGAAGGAGCTCAGCGCCGCTTCCTACCAGCCGCGCACCATCGCGATCGGCACCAATACCGACGCCTATCAGCCGATCGAGAAGAAGCTGCGGATCATGCGCTCGATCCTGGAGGTGCTGGCGAAGTTCAACCACCCGGTCGGGATCGTGACGAAATCGGCGCTGGTCCAGCGCGACATCGACATATTGGCGCCGATGGCGGCGAAAGGCCTCGCCAAGGTCGCGATCTCGCTGACCACGCTCGACCCCAAGATCGCCCGCACCATGGAGCCGCGCGCCGCCTCCCCGGCCAAACGCCTGGAGACAATCAGGGCTTTGTCGGAGGCCGGCATCCCGGTCACGGTGCTGGTCGCGCCGATCATTCCGGCGATCAACGAGCATGAGATCGAGCGCATCCTCGACGCCGCCAAGGCCGCCGGCGCGCGCGAGGCTGGCTATGTCTTGCTGCGGCTGCCGCTGGAGGTGAAGGATCTGGTGCAGGACTGGTTGCTGACCCACCACCCCGACAAATTGCGCCATGTCGTCTCGCTGATCCGCTCAACGCGCGGCGGCAAGGATTACGACCCGGCCTGGGGCCAGCGCCAGGTCGGCTCGGGGCCTTATGCCTGGATGATCGGGCGGCGCTTCGAGATGGCGGCCGAGCGGCTCGGCTTCAACGCGACGAGGCTCAGGCTGCGCAACGACCTGTTCCTGAAGCCCGAGAAGGAAAAGGCGCAGCTGAGCTTGTTTTGAAGAACCGGCAAGACCGCATCGTCATGCTCGCCCTTGTGGCGAGCATCCACGTCTTGAACACGGCCCTCGCCGAAGGAAGACGTGGATGGCCGGGACAAGCCCGACCATGACGAGGAACGCGCCGGCCGAGATGAGGTGGACAGCCATGCAGAGAGCATGGCCGGCCCGCACCGCATGTTGCATAAGCCCGGCATGAGCGCCGATTTCAGCCGTGAGACGCAAGCCATCGCAACCGGGTTCTGGCCATTGGCCGGGATCGACGAGGTCGGGCGTGGGCCCTTGGCCGGACCGGTGGTCGCGGCGGCAGTGATCCTCGACCCCGGGAAGGTTCCTGCCGGGCTCGCCGATTCGAAGGTGCTCAGCGCCGCGCGCCGCGAGGCGCTGTTCGACAAGATCGCTGAGACGGCGCTGGCGATCGGCATCGCCAGCGTGACCGCAGCCGAGATCGACGCCATCAACATTCGGCAGGCGACGCTGCTGGCGATGAAGCGCGCCGTCGCCGCCCTGTCGCTCGCGCCGCTCAAGGTCCTGGTCGACGGCAACGACCCACCGTCCCTGCCTTGCCCCTGCGAGGCGATCGTCAAGGGCGACGCGCTCGTCGCCTCGATCGCGGCCGCCTCGATCATCGCCAAGGTGACGCGCGACAGAATGATGGCGCGGCTGGCGCAGCTTTACCCGGCCTATGGCTTCGCCGGGCATGTCGGCTACGGCACGGCGGTCCACCGCGCGGCGATCCAGGAGCACGGCCCCTGCCCCGAGCATCGCTACAGCTTCGCGCCGGTGAAGGGCGTCTGGCAGCGCTGAGACGAACCGGCCGGAGCCTTGCGCAAACGCGCGCAGCATTAACCCTCGGTTAGGAATTCGGCAGCGGGATCAAGGGACTAGGCAAAAGCTGCAGCCCCAAAACGAGACGCATTTTTTTCATCGCGGAAACCCGGCTTTTACCCTGTCCAAGCAATATCGCGACTGTTCAAGTTGCGTAACGGTCTTGGGGCGTCATGGGTATTTTGCGTACCGGGACCACCAGCGCCGCCGTCCGGATTCAAGTTCCGCGTACCGGACGGCCCGCGCTGCAGTCACCGATCAAGGCTCCACGGCTCGAGGCGGCCGGCCTTCCTCTCGAACTCCCTCTCGATCAGGTGCTTGTCGGCGACTGCGTCGCCGCGCTCGAGCGCTTGCCCCCGGCAAGCATCGACCTCGTCTTCGCCGACCCGCCCTATAATCTCCAGCTCGGCGGCGATCTGCGCCGGCCCGACGACAGCCTCGTCGACGCCGTCGACGACGACTGGGACAAATTCTCGTCCTTCGCCGATTACGACGCCTTCACCCGCGCCTGGCTTATGGCCTGCCGCCGCGTGCTGAAGCCCGACGGCGCGCTCTGGGTGATCGGCTCCTATCACAACATTTTCCGCGTCGGCTCGATCCTGCAGGATCTCGGCTTCTGGATGCTGAACGACATCGTCTGGCGCAAGGCCAATCCGATGCCGAATTTCCGCGGCCGGCGCTTCACCAATGCGCATGAGACGCTGATCTGGGCGGCGCGCGGAGCCTCATCGAAATACACCTTCCACTATGAGGCGCTGAAGGGCGGCAATGACGACCTGCAGATGCGCTCGGACTGGTATCTGCCGCTCTGCACCGGCGAGGAGCGCCTGAAGGATGATGCGGGGGCGAAAGTCCACCCGACGCAGAAGCCCGAGGCCCTGCTCGCCCGCGTCATGCTTTCGGCCAGCAATCCCGGTGACGTGATCCTCGATCCCTTCTTCGGAACCGGCACGACCGGCGCCGTCGCCAAGGCGCTCGGCCGGCGCTTCATCGGGCTGGAGCGTGATCCCGCCTATGCCGCAGCCGCCCGCAAGCGCATCGCCGCCATCGAGCCGCTGCCGCCGGAAGCCTATTCGACCGCGCCCTCCAAGCGCAGCGAGCCGCGCGTACCCTTCCTCAGCCTGGTCGAGGCCGGGCTGGTGAAGCCCGGCGAAAGCGTCACGGACGAAAAGCGCCGCCACAAGGCGACGATCCGCGCCGACGGCACGCTGATGCTGGGTCCGGCGGTCGGCTCGATCCACAAGGTAGGTGCGCTGGCCCAGGGCCTGCCGAGCTGCAATGGCTGGACCTTCTGGCATGTCGAGCGGCCGGCCGGGCTGATGCTGCTCGACGTCCTGCGCGGCGAGATCAGGGCGCAAATGGCGGCGGCTTGAGCGCCGCAAGCCCGGCCTCGACCACCTTCAGCATCAGGCTCGGGAACGGCTCCTCGCGCAACTTGCCAGGCGGCGTGAAGCGCATGCCCAGCGGGGCTTGCATCGTCAGCGGTGCCTTCGCCACCAGCACCGTCAATTCCAGCGGGAAATGCGTGAAGACATGGCGCACCGGCGGGCCCAGCTTGCGCCAGCGCGTCGCGAATGGCGCGTCTTGCGCGGCGCCATCCAGTTCGTAATCAGCGCGCCAGTCGCTGGTCGGCACTTCCGCCATGCCGCCGAGCAGGCCCTTGTTCGGGCGCGTGCGAACCAGGAGCGCGCCATCCTCGCGCAGCAGCACGAAGGCTGCGCCATAGCGGGTGACGCCCGCTTTCTTCGCCGCCTTGCGCGGGTAGCTCTCCTGGGTTCCGGCAATTCGCGCCCGGCAAGGCTCGCGCCATGGGCAGATGCCGCAAGCCGGATTGCGCGGCGTGCAGATCGTCGCGCCGAGATCCATCAGCGCTTGCGCGAAATCGCCTGGCCGCGCCATCGGCAGCAGCGCCAGGACATGCTCGCGAATCACAGGTTTGGCGCTGGGCAGCGCCTCCTCGATGGCGAAGAGCCGGGTCATGACGCGCTCGACATTGCCGTCGACGGCCGCAGCGGGCCTGTCGAAGGCGATCGCGGCCACGGCGCCCGCCGTATAGGCGCCGATGCCCGGCAGGGCGCGCAAGCCCTCCTCGGTGTCGGGAAAGCGGCCGCCATGGCTCTCCGTCACGGCCTTGGCGCAGGCGTGCAGATTGCGGGCGCGCGAGTAATAGCCGAGCCCGGCCCAGGCCTGCATGACCTCCTCGGAGGATGCGACTGCAAGCGCCTCCACCGTCGGGAAGCGCGCCATGAAGCGCTCGAAATAGGGTTTCACCGCCGCGATCGTGGTCTGCTGCAGCATGATCTCCGAGGCCCAGACGCGATAGGGGTCGGGCCTTTCGCCCGGCAGCGCCCGCCAGGGCAGGCTGCGGCGATGGCGGTCATACCAGGAGAGGAGATCGGCCGCTTTGGCGGCGGGCTGCGGCATGGGGTGGTTCATTGTACCGCATCTAGCGGGCTGGCGGCGATCCCGCCACAGGGCTCTGCCCCGTTGGCGCGCCGAGGCCCGGTCCCCAAGGCTCCACCGGTCACATCGCCGTGATCGCGCATCGGGTCGGTAACCGATCCATCCGGGGCTGCGAATAACCGAAAGCCAGTTCCCGGCTCATTCAGCGCTCAACAAGGTCCAGATCATGATCCTCCGCCGTAGCCTCATCGCCATCGCCTTGGTGACGATCGCCCTCGCAGCCCCTGCCGCTTTCGCCGCCGACGACATCCGTCCCTTCACGACCGCGGACTTCGCCGCCGCCCAAAAGGCCGGCAAGCCGATCCTCGTCGAAATCCATGCCGATTGGTGTCCGACTTGCAAGGCGCAAGCCCCGATCATCTCCGATCTGCGCAAGCAGGCGCGCTTCAAGGACCTGATGGTGATGCGCGTCGATTTCGACGGACAGAAGGACGCGGTCAAGCGGTTCGGCGCCCGCACCCAGAGCACGTTGATCACGTTCAAGGGCAGTTTGGAAACGGGGCGCTCGGTCGGCGACACCAACAGCGCCAGCATCGAGACGCTGCTCGCCAAGGCGATCTGAGGCAACGTCATGGCATTGGGCAGTACCGGGCTCGCATTCCTCGCCGGGCTCCTTTCGATCCTGTCTCCCTGCGTGCTGCCGCTCCTGCCGATCGTGCTCGGCACCGCAACTGGCGAACACCGCCTCGCTCCCGCCGCCCTTGCCGGCGGCGTCGCCCTCTCCTTCGTCGCGATCGGCCTTTTCGTCGCGACGATCGGTTATGGCATCGGGCTCGACGGCGACGCGTTCCGGATCGCAGCGGCCGTCCTGATGACCCTCGTCGGCGCAGTGCTCGCCGTTCCGACGCTGCAGGTGAGACTGGCGACGGCCGGAGGGCCTGTCAGCGACTGGGCCGATCGCAACCTTTCCGGCTTCTCGACGCGAGGTGTCTGGGGGCAGTTCGGAGTTGGGTTGCTGCTGGGCGCGGTCTGGGCCCCTTGCGTCGGTCCGACGCTGGGGGCGGCCTCGATCCTGGCGGCGCAGGGCGAAAATCTCGGGCAGGTGGCGCTGACCATGGCCTTCTTCGGCCTCGGCGCCGGCGTTCCGCTCGTCCTTCTCGGACTCATGTCCCGCCAGGCCATGGCCCGCTGGCGCGGCCGCATGCTGGGAGGAGGCAAGACGGCGAAGATCGTGCTGGGCCTGGTTCTCATGCTCGTCGGCCTCTTGATCGTCAGCGGCTATGACAAGGTCGCGGAGGCCGAACTCGTCCGGCACTCGCCCGACTGGTTGACGACTCTGACGACCCGCTTCTGACCCTGCAGGCGAGGTGGCGAGCCTCTTGCCGCCGCCTCGCCTGTGGCCCATCAATGGCGCATGGCTGCCAAACCCCTCGCCGACCTGATCGATGACTGCCTTGCACCGGCGCTCGCTGCCCAGGGCTTTGCCGGCCGCGCCATCGTCTCGCTCTGGCCCGAGATCGTCGGCGAGCGGCTGGCGGCACGCTCGCGGCCGCTCAAGATCGACTGGCCGCGCCGCCGGCCCGCGCCGGGCGAGAGCTCCGACCCCGCAACGATGGTGGTGCGGGTCGAGGGCGCCTTCGCGCTGGAGATGCAGCAACTCGCGCCGCTCGTGCTGGAACGGGTCAACACCCATCTCGGCTGGCGCGCCGTCGGCAAGCTCGTGTTGAAGCAAGGGCCGGTCGAGGCGCCGGCGACCAGGCAGGTGCCGCCACCGCCCGATCCTGCGACGGTCGCGCGCGTTGCGCAGCAGGTCTCCAGCATCGCCGATCCGGAATTGCGGGCAGCGCTGGAGCGGCTTGGCCGCTCCGTCGGCGCGGGATCACGTCACGGCCGACCCGACACAGCTTCGTGAGCGCCGGCAAGATCGCGCCGAACCGATCTTGCCACAATCGTGATGGCCTCTATGGTCCGGCAACCGATTTCGCTCTCAAGGACACTGCATTATGACGAACAGGCGACAGCTTCTGACCGGCAGCGCCGGCCTCGCAGCCGCCGCGATGCTGGGCGCGCGCAGTGCCCAGGCGCAGACCGATCTGACCACGGCCGGCCCGCTCGGCGATGTCTGGCTCGGCCCGGCCGACGCCAAGGTGACGGTGATCGAATACGCCTCGATGACCTGCAGCCATTGCGCCGCCTTCCATGAGGAGACCTGGCCGGCGCTGAAGGCGAAGTACATCGACACCGGCAAAATCCGCTTCACGCTGCGCGAATTCCCGCTCGATCCGCTGGCGACTGCCGGCTTCATGCTTGCCCGCTGCAACGGCAACGACAAATACTACCCGATGACCGACATGCTGTTCAGCCAGCAAAAGGCCTGGGCTTTTACCGACAAACCGGTCGATGCGCTGTCGAGCATGGTCAAACAGGCCGGTTTCACACAGGATTCGTTCGAAGCCTGCTTGAAAAGGCAAGATATCTATGACGCCGTCACGCAAGTGAAGGATCGTGGGGCCAAGGCTGGCGTCGATGCGACGCCGACCTTCTTCATCAACGGGCAGAAGCGTTCAGGTGCGCTCTCGATCGCCGAATTCGACAAGATCCTCGAACCGCTTCTCGCGGGCTGAGGACGCTCGGCCACTTTCTCACGACCTCCCCGTCATCCCGGACGCAGCGAAGCGGAGATCCGGGATCCATCATAGAACGCCGACGAGCCCTATGATGGATCCCGGATCAGCGCCGCTTCGCGGCTTGTCCGGGATGACGGCCGCAGATGTGGGACGGGGCGCGCGCTCATGCAGCTGACGCGCCTCAAGCTCACCGGCTTCAAGACCTTCGTCGAGCCGACGGAGTTTCTGATCGAGCCGGGGCTGACCGGCATCGTCGGCCCCAATGGCTGCGGCAAGTCCAATCTCGTCGAAGCCCTGCGCTGGGTGATGGGCGAAAGCTCGTTCAAGAACATGCGCGGCTCGGGGATGGACGATGTCATCTTCGGCGGCTCGAATGAGCGCCCCGGCCGCAACATGGCCGAAGTCGCCCTCACCCTCGACAATACCGACCGCAGGGCGCCCGCCGCCTTCAACGAGACCGATGTCCTCGAAGTCACTCGCCGGATCGAGCGCGAGGAAGGCTCGACCTATCGCGTCAACGGCAAGGAGGTGCGCGCCAAGGATGTGCAACTCCTGTTCGCCGATGCCGCGACCGGCGCACGCTCGCCCGCTCTCGTGCGGCAAGGGCAGATCAGCGAGATCATCTCGGCCAAGCCGCAATCGCGCCGGCGCATCCTCGAGGACGCTGCCGGCATCGCCGGCCTGCACAGCCGCCGCCACGAAGCCGAACTGCGCCTGCGCGGAGCCGAGGAGAATCTGACGCGGCTCGAAGACGTTCTCGGCGAGATCGACGGGCAGATCGAGGCGCTGCAGCGCCAGGCGCGGCAGGCCGGGCGCTATCGCAGCCTGGCCGCCGATATCCGCCGGGCGGAAGCCGTGCTGGCGCTGATCGCCCATCACGAGGCGCGCCTGCACGAAGCGCAGGGCGAGCGCGCGCTGGAGGCGGCCGTGCGCGGCGTCGCCGAGCAGACCGGCATCCAGGCGGAAGCGGCGCGAATGCAGGCTGTCGCGGCACATGCGTTGCCGGCTTTGCGCGAAGCAGAGGCTGCGGCGGCCGCGACGCTGGTGCGGCTCAAGCGCGGCCTCGACGAGATTGAGGCCGCCAACCGCCGCGCCAAGCAGCGCGGCGAGGAACTCGGCCGGCGATTGACCGAGCTTCAGGGCGATCTCGCCCGGCAGGAGAACGTCGCGCGCGATGCGAGCGGAAGCCTGTCGCGGCTGGCGGAAGAGGATGACGAGCTGGCGCGCGAGGGCGCTGGCGCCGCCGCCAGCGCCGAGGCGGCAACGGCCAGCCTCTCCGAGACGGAAGCCGCCCTTGCCGCGGCCGAGACGGAGCATGCCGCTGCGCAAGCGCGTCTCTCCGATCTCGGCGCGCGGCGCGGCGCGCTCGAACGCGCCTTGCGCGAGGCGCGCGAGCGCGTCACCAGAGCCTCGGGCGAGCGCGACCGGCTCTTGCGCGACCAGGCTGCGCTCGACGCCGCAACCGCCTCGACGCCGCTGGCGGCGCTGCGGGAGGCGGTCACGACCGGCGAGGCTGCGATGGGCGAGGCCGACGCCCGGGCCAATGCCGCACGCGGCGCGCTTGCGGCCGCCCGAGAGCGCGAGACGCAATTGCGCGCTCCGCTGGCCGAAGCCGACCGCAAGGCGCAGCGGCTGGAAACCGAGATCAAGACCTTGCAGAAGCTGCTCGCGCCAGCGACCGGCGATCTCTGGCCGGCGATCATCGAAGCGATCAGCGTCGCCAAGGGCTATGAGACCGCGCTCGGCGCGGCGCTGGGGGATGATCTCGACGCCGCCACTGAGGCCTCCGCGCCGACGCATTGGCGCGACACCGGCCCGGGCGGGGACGACCCAGCCTTGCCTGCCGGCGTCGAGGCGCTGGGCCGGCAGGTGCGCGGCCCCGCCGCGCTGAAGCGCCGGCTCGCGCAGATCGGCATCGTGGCGCGCACTGACGGCGCGCAGCTGCGCGATCAGCTCAAGCCCGGCCAGCGGCTGGTCTCACGTGAAGGCGATATCTGGCGCTGGGATGGCTTCACCAGCGCCGCCGAGGCGCCCTCCCCGGCAGCGCGCCGCCTCGCCGAGAAGAACCGCCTCGGCGATCTCGAACGCGAAGCCCAGGCCGCGCGCGAGGCGGCGGAAACCGCGCGGGACGGGCTCGATGCGGCGACGAACGAAGCCAAGGCCGCCGCCCAGGTCGAAACCGCGGCGCTCGAAGCCGTGCGCATGGCGCGGCGCGGGCTCGACCAGGCGCGTGAACAGCTCGCCGCCGCCGAGCGCAAGGCCAGCGAGACAGCCGCAAGGCGCTCGGCGCTGAGCGAGGCGATCGAACGCCTCGGCCAGACCATCACTGAAGCGACGGCGCAGGCGGCCGGCCATGAAGAGGCATACGCTGCGCTCGCGCCATCGACCGATCTCGAAACCGTGCTGCTGAGGGCGCGCGTCGAGCTGGGCGAACGGCGTGTCGCAGCCTCCGATGCGCGGGCGCGGGTCCAGACCCTGGCGCGCGAGGCGGAGCTGCGCACGAAGCGGCGCGCCGCCATCGCGCAGGATGTCGCGGCCTGGCAGCAGCGCGCCGCCACCTCCAGCCAGACGGCCGAGGAGACCAGGCGCCGCATCGAGACGGTCTCGGCCGAGCAGAAGGCGCTGCTGGAGGCGCCCGACACCTTCCTGGTCGAGCGTCGCCGAATCGTCGCCGAGATCGAAACCGCCGAGGCCGGCCGGCGCGAGGCGGCCGACAGCCTCGCTAAGGCGGAAACCGCCCTGACTGACGCCGACCGCCAGGCGCGGGCCGCGCTCGAAGGCCTGGCCGGCGCGCGCGAATTGCGCGCCTCGGCAGAGGCCAGGCTCGAGGCTGCCCGCCAGCGCGTCTCCGACGTGGCGCGCCAGATCGAGGACGGGCTGGAGACGACGCTCTCCGAACTGCAGGGGCTGACCGGGCTGAAGCCCGGCGAGGACCTGCCCGCGCAGGGCGCCGTCGAAAGCCGCCTCGCCGGCCTCAAGGGCGAACGCGAGCGGCTCGGCGCCGTCAATCTGCGCGCCGAGGACGAGCTCTCCGAGATCAAGGCCAAGCGTGAGGGCATGACGGGCGAGCGCGACGATCTGAGCGAGGCGATCCGGCGCCTGCGCCAGGCGATCGGTGCCTTGAACCGCGAGGGGCGCGAGCGCCTGCTCGCCGCCTTCGAGATCGTCAACGAGCAGTTCCAGCGCCTGTTCAACGTGCTGTTCGGCGGCGGCACGGCCGAGCTGAAGCTGGTCGATTCCGAGGACCCGCTGGAGGCGGGGCTGGAAATCTTCGCCCGCCCGCCCGGCAAGAAGCCGCAAGTGATGACGCTGCTCTCGGGCGGCGAGCAGGCCCTGACCGCAACCGCGCTGATCTTCGCCGTGTTCCTGACAAACCCCTCGCCGATCTGCGTGCTCGACGAGGTCGATGCGCCGCTCGACGACGCCAATGTCGAGCGCTATTGCGACCTGCTCGACGAGATGGCGCGCAATACACAGACGCGCTTCATCCTGATCACCCACAACCCGATCACCATGGCCCGGATGGACCGGCTCTTCGGCGTCACCATGGCCGAGCGCGGCGTCAGCCAGATGGTCTCCGTCGACCTCGCGACCGCCGAACGCATCCGCGAGGCCGGTTGAAAAATTGCCACAATCGACGCGGCAATGCGGCAAGAATGTCGCATCTCGCCTGAATTTATAAATATTCCAATACCTTAAGCCACTTTGCCCTGCCTTGACAGGGCGGGGACCGGGCAATAAAGGAGGCCGTGCTGACGACGGCTCGATGCGCGGGTCTGGACAGGGATAGAGTGGTTTTTCACCGGATCGTGGCCATTTCGCGATCAGGGAGGGATCATCGCCATGTCGGAACCTGACAAAAGCGCCTCAGATACGGAGTTGCGCGCAAGACTGGACTCTTTGAAGTCCGCCATCGGGCGGGCAGAGGAGAGTGAAAAGCCGGGCGCAAGTCCGGCTGGGAAGGACAAGGCGCTTGCGGGCGCGATGTCTTCCGGATTTCGCGCAGCAACCGATCTCGCAGGCGGCATCATCGCGGGCGCCCTTCTCGGGTTCCTCGGAGACCGGTGGCTCGGAACGTCTCCGTTCCTGCTGATCGCCTTCCTGGCGCTTGGCACCATCGCCGGTTTTCGTTCCGCTTATCGGCTCGGCGTGCGTCCGACCTCAGGGTCTCAGGACGACGCGGCGAAGAAATAACCGAAGAGGCAGCCATGCGGGCTGCGCGACGAGGGGCTTGAGACATGGCGGCTGGCGGCGGAATCGATCCGATCCACCAATTCGAGATCCATCCGATCGTGGGCCTGCGCCCCTTCGGGCTCGACCTGTCGTTCACCAATTCCTCGCTGCTGATGGTCCTGATCGTGGGCGTCGTCTCGCTGGTCATGATCTATGGCTCGAGCCAGCGCGCCACCGTGCCCGGCCGCCTGCAGTCGCTCGCCGAGATCGCCTATGAATTCGTCGCCTCGACCGTCACAGGCGTGATGGGCAAGGACGGCATGCGCTTCTTCCCCTTCGTCTTCTCGCTCTTCATGTTCGTGCTGACGGCGAACCTGCTCGGCATGGTCCCGAGCTCCTTCACCGTCACCAGCCACATCATCGTCACCGCCGCCTTCGCCTTCCTCGTCATCGGCGTCGTGCTGGTCTATGGCATCATCAAGCATGGCAGCCATTTCTTCGGCTTGTTCGTGCCATCGGGCGTTCCCGGCTGGCTCCTGCCCTTCATGGTGCTGATCGAGGCGATTTCCTTCGTCTCGCGGCCGATCTCGCTCTCCTTGCGTCTGTTCGGCAACATGCTGGCCGGCCACATCGCGCTCAAGGTCTTCGGCGGCTTCGTCGTCGCGCTGACCACGGGCGCGGGCTTGCTCGGTTATGTCATCGCGCCTCTGCCGCTGCTGCTCGCCGTCGCGCTCACCGCGCTCGAGTTCCTCGTCGCTTTCCTGCAGGCCTATGTCTTCGCGATCCTGACCTGCGTCTATCTCAACGATGCTCTGCATCCGGGCCACTGAGCCCAGAGCCGAGATCGCGAGAGTTCACCCACCCGCTCAAGCTTTTCACACCGGAGAAAGACTATGGATCCTGTTGCAGCCAAGTATCTCGGCGCTGGCCTCGCCTGCCTCGGAATGGGCCTCGCCGCCATCGGCGTCGGCAGCATTTTCGGCAACTTCCTCTCGGGCGCGCTGCGCAACCCTTCGGCCGCCGACGGCCAGTTCGGTCGCGCCTTCATCGGCGCGGCGCTCGCGGAAGGTCTCGGCATCTTCTGCTTCGTCGTCGCGCTCGTCCTGATGTTCGTGCTCTGACGCACGCATCTTACGTCGCCTTGTCGAACTCCGGCGCGTCTCGCGGCGCCGGAGTGCCGGCATCACTGCTCTTCCGGCTGAAAGGCATTGCCATGCCGTTTCGTTCTGCAACTGTCTTCGGACGAGGACTGGTGGCTTCCGCTGCCCTGCTCGCGGCCGGTGCGGCCCAGGCCGCGGCAGAGCACGGCGCCAAGGCCTCCTTCCCGCCCTTCGATGCCAGGACCTTCGCCGGACAGCTCTTCTGGCTGGCGATCACGTTTGGAGCCCTCTACTGGCTGATGTCGAGGGTCGCTCTGCCGCGCGTCGGCGCCATCCTGGAAGAGCGGGCGGGCACGATCTCGCGCGATCTCGACCAGGCTGCACGGATGCAGGCGAAGGCCGAGGAAACCTCCCAGGCCTATGAGAAAGCCCTCACCGAGGCCCGCAAGAACGCGCAGTCGATCGCGCAGGCTTCCCGCGACGCCGGCACCAAGGCGTCGGATGAGCGTCGCCGCTCGGTCGAGGCCGAACTCACCGCCAAGCTCGACAAGGCGGAAGCCGCCATCGCCAGCACCAAGTCGAAGGCGATGTCCAATGTCCGCGGCCTCGGCAGCGAAGTCGCGGTTGCGATCGTGACCAAGTTGACGGGTCAGGCTCCCAGCACGGCTGAGGCGTCCGACGCGGTCGATCAGGCCCTGGCGCAGGGCTGAGGAGAGATCAGATGGATACCTTCTGGGTCGGCGTCGCCCTCGTCATCTTCCTGGGCCTGCTCGCCAAATTCGGCGTGCACAAGAAAATCACCGCCGCGCTCGATTCGCGCGGCGAGATGGTCGCCCGTGAACTGGCCGAGGCCCGCCGCTTGCGGCAGGACGCCGAAAAGCTGCTTGCCGAGTACGAAGCCAAGCGCAAGGCCGCCGAAGCGGAGGCCGCCAGCATCATCGCCGCGGCCAATGACGAGGCCAAGCGTCTCGCTTCCGAGGCGGAGGCCAAGCTGAACGAGTTCGTCACCCGCCGCACCAAATCGGCGGAGGACAAGATCGCTCAGGCCGAGATCCAGGCGGAGGCCGAGGTTCGCGCCGCCGCCGCCGAGGCCGCGACCCGCGCTGCCGAGGCCATCCTGCGTGGACAGATGGCCGGAAAGGCCGGCGAGGCCGCCTTCTCGACCGGCCTGCAAGAGGTCAAGGCCAAGCTGAACTGAGTTCATCTCGGCCCGCCATCAAATCGACGCCGCGATCCCCTGGGATCGCGGCGTTTTTCTTTGGCCCGCCCGCCTTGGGCCTTCAGGAGGCTTCCGTTCCATGATGCCGCTGCTTCGGACCACTCTTCTCGCCAGCACTCTCCTCGTTGGTCCTGCCAGCCTGGGCCTCACCGGCTCGGCATTCGCGATGGAGCAGGTCAACTTCCCCTCGCGCGACGGCACCCTCCTGACGGGCTGGCTCGCCAAGCCGGCCGGCGCAGGGCCCTTCCCGACCGTCGTCGCCATGCATGGCTGCGCCGGCCTCTGGACGCGCTCCGGCAGAATGAATGCGCGCGAGACCGACTGGAGCCAGCGCCTCAACGCTGCCGGCTACGCCGTGCTGCTGCCCGACAGTTTTCGCCCGCGCGGATTATCCTCGCTCTGCAATGATCGCGACCGCGCACTGACCCCTGCCGGCCGCACCAAGGATGCCTTCGGTGCCAGCGACTGGCTGGCGCAGCAGCCCTTCGTCGCGGCCGGGCGCCCCAGCCTGATCGGCTGGTCGAATGGCGGCTCAACGGTGCTGCGCGTCGCTGGCGACGCCGCTGCAGCCGGCGCTGGCGGGTTTCGCAAGGTGATCGCCTTCTATCCGGGCTGCCGCGTGATCTTGCAGCGCGGCTGGAGCGCCAAGGTGCCGACCACGATCCTGCAGGGGCTCGCCGACGACTGGACCCCGGCCGCCCCCTGCCAGGAATTGGCGCAGCGCGGCGGCGCGCAGTTCGCCGGCTTTGCCGGTGCCTATCACGATTTCGACCATCCCGACCTGCCGCTGCGCGAGCGCAACGCCGCCTTCTCGCAGCGCCCGGACGGCAAGGTCACGATCGGCACGAATCCGGAGGCGCGCCAGCAGGCGATCAGCGCCGTGATGGCGATCCTGGCCGCGCCTTAGAGCATCGGCTACGCTCAAGTGGAATCAGAAGGCAGTCATCCCGGACAAGCCGCGCCAGCGGCGCTGATCCGGGATCCATTCCCGAGCGCCGCTTGTCGAGGCTCAGGAATGGATCCCGGGTCTACGCTTCGCTACGCCCGGGATGACGGCGTGTTTCCAAACCAAGACGGCATGTCGAAGCCCCTCAGTTGACGGCGGTCGCCGTCGTCGCGGGAGCCGGCTTCGCTGCGACGGGCTTGGCCGGCACAGCGCCAGCAGGCTTGGCTTCGAGCTTCTGGGCGGGAACCAGAGGCGGCGTCTTAGGCTTGGGCTTGCGCGCCACGATCGTCGAGGTGGCGATGCCCTGCGGCGTGTCGAGGCCGTAGATGTCCTCACGGAACTGGACGAGCCCATCGCCCGACTGCCAGCCGGTGAGATAGACCCAGGCGACCGGCACCGATTTCTTCAGGGGAATGTTCTTGCGCTCGTTCTTGGCGATCTCGGCCTCGATCGCCGGTTGCGTCCATTCCGTGCCTTCGAGCAGCCAGGCGGCGAGGTCGCGAACGCCCTCGATACGGGCGCAGCCCGACGAGTTGAAGCGTACATCGTTGCGAAACAGCGTCTTCTTCGGCGTGTCGTGCATGTAGACCGCCTCGGAATTTGGCATATCAATCTTGAGCTGACCCAGCGAGTTCGTCGGCCCCGGCTCCTGTCGCACGGTGAAATAGGGCGACTTCAGGCTTGCCCAGTTCACGCTCGCGGGGTCGATTTCCTTGTTCTCGGCGCCCAGCAGCTTCATGTTCGACTTGGTGATGAAGCCCGGATCCTGCCGCATATGGGGGATGATGTCGGCCTTCACGATCGAGGTCGGCACCGTCCAGTAGGGGTTGAGGTTCACCGAGGTGATGTTGGCCTGCAGCACCGGCGAGGGCCGGTCCGACCGCCCGACCACGGCAAGATGCCGGCGCTGGACGACGCCATTCTCCACCGCCTCGACGCTGGCGCCGGGGATGTTGACCACGACATAGCGCCCGGCAAAGGTGAAGCCGTTGCTCTTCAACCGCTCCAGCGTGGCGGTCAGCTGGTTCAGGCGCACCTCGACCGGCACGTTCATCGCCTTCAGCGTCAGCCGGCCGATCGTGCCGAGATCCGACAGGCCATGGCGAAGCTGGAAGCGCTTCACCGCGGCGACGACGGCCGCGTCATAGACATCGCCCGGCAGCGCTTCCGGAGCCAGATCCCCGCTCAGCATCAATCGCTGCTTCAGGATCGTGACATCGGGCCCTTGCGCATCGGGCTTCAGGTTCGAAGCCGAGCCCGGCACCTTGGGCCAGCCGCCGCGATTGGCGATGTCCTCATGCGCGATCAGCGCCTCGAGCGTGCGGTCATAGGTGTTGGGGCCGTAGCTCGGCTGCTCGGCGCGCGCGCCTGCCGCCCCCAGGAAAAGGGCGAAAGCAGCGGCGACGGAAATCTTGACGAAACGCACGGCCATGGAAGTGTCCCACAATGCGCCGAAGGCGCACCTCGGAAGCTTCCCTCCTATATGGTCAAGGAAGCCTTAAGGCCGGGTAGAGAATTACGTATCGGAACATTTCAGGGCGAGACCGCCCTTGCGCGCCAAGCCAGGCAACCCAAGGGTCGCCCGGCGGCCCCTGGATTGCTTCGTCGCCAGAATCCTCGCGATGACAAGGGCTATTCGGCCGCTTCGGCGATCGGCTGCGGCTTGACCCATTTCAGCACCGGCTGGCGCGCCGCGCGGGTTTCGTCGAGGCGGCGGATCGGGGCGTGATGGGGCGCTGCCGTGAAGCGCGTCTTGTCGTTGCCCTGCGCGGCCATGGCGAGGTCGCGCAGCGTCGCGATGAAGAGGTCGAGCGAGGCCTTCGATTCCGACTCTGTCGGCTCGATCAGCATCGCGCCATGCACGACGAGCGGGAAGTACACCGTCATCGGGTGATAGCCCTCGTCGATCATCGCCTTGGCGAAATCGAGCGTCGAGACGCCGGTGCCCTTGAGCCATTCGTCGTCGAACAAAGCCTCATGCATCGAGGGGTGGTCAGGGAAGGGCAGCGACATCAGGTCGGACAGGCCGGCGCGGATGTAGTTGGCGTTCAGCACCGCGTCCTCGGAGGCCTGCTTCATGCCGTCCGAACCGTGGCTGAGCATGTAGGCGAGCGCGCGGACATACATGCCCATCTGGCCATGGAAGGCTGTCATGCGGCCGAAGGGCTGGTTGCCGGCAGGCGCGTCGTCCTTGTTCTCGATCAGGCGCGGCTTGCCGCTCTCGATATGGATGAACGGCACCGGTGCATAAGGCGCAAGCCGCTGCGACAGCACGACCGGCCCCGCACCCGGCCCGCCGCCGCCATGGGGCGTTGAAAAGGTCTTGTGCAGGTTGATGTGCATGGCGTCGACGCCGAGATCGCCGGGCTTGGCCTTGCCGACGATGGCGTTGAAGTTGGCGCCATCGCAGTAGAAATAGGCGCCGGCCTCATGCATCGCGGCGGCGATCTCGACGATCTGCGGCTCGAAGATGCCGCAGGTGTTGGGGTTGGTCAGCATGATCGCGGCGATCTCGGGCCCGAGCAGCGCCTTGACGTCCTCGACTGCGACGGTGCCGTCCGGACGGGCCGGCACCGACTTCACGGAGAAGCCGATCAGGGCCGCAGTCGCCGGATTGGTGCCATGCGCCGATTCCGGCACGAGCACGACATTGCGGGTCGCGCCCTCGCCCTTGGCGGCAATGGCAGCCTTGATCGCCATCATGCCGCAGGCCTCGCCATGCGCGCCGGCCTTCGGTGAGAGCGCCACCGCCGGCATGCCGGTCAGCGTCATCAGATAGTGCGAGAGCTGCAGCATCACGTCGAGCGCGCCAGGCACGGTCGAGACCGGCTGGAGCGGGTGCACGTCGGAGAAGCCCGGCAGCCGCGCCATCTTCTCGTTCAGGCGGGCATTGTGCTTCATCGTGCAGGAGCCGAGCGGGAAGAGCCCGGTGTCGATGCCGTAATTCTTCTGGCTGAGGCGGACATAATGGCGCATCGCCTCGGGCTCGGAGAGACCGGGCAGGCCGATGCCGTCCTTGCGCGCATGCTTGCCCAGGCGCGACTTGAACGGCGCGGGCGCATCGATATCGACGCCCGTCGTCTCGTGATGGCCGATCTCGAAGATCAGCGGCTCGATCTGCTGCAGAGCCTTGTTGCCGGTGAAGGTGGCGTGCTGCTCGCTGGCAGCCTCGCCGGCCTGGGTGGGACGTCCCTGACGATTGAGCATGGTGTTTATGTCCGATCAGCGAAACTTGTAGGCGAATGAGAGCATCGAGTTGAGGCCGTCGCGCGCTTCCGCCGCGTCGAGCCCGATCGAAACGAAATACTGTACGAGGCGATTGATCCCGGCCTGATCGCCGGGACCATTTGGTGGCGCCTGGCCGGCGAGCTTGGCGCAGATCACCCAGCTCATGGTGCGCCGCTCGCGCTGCTGGTTGGCGTAGAAGCGCGGATCCGAGGCAGCCTTCTCGAACAGCCGGCCCCAATCCTGATTGGCGGCCGCCGGAATCGCCTCGATGCGGATGAAGGTCGAATCCTGCGGGCTTCTGGCGCGGTTGAGCAGATGGTCGACATCGAAGCCGGCAAGCTCGGCGGATGTCGCCCTGACGCCATAGGCTTCGCGAATGAACGCCAGATAGGCGGAGCGATAACCGGAATAACGCGCCGCGACCCAACAGCTCGCCTGCGTATCGGGATCACCGGCCCTGGTCACCATCGCGACATTGCGTTCATCGCGCCGGCCGACTCCGCTGGCCATGCCGGCCTCGCCGGCATCCGAGATGAAGACCAGCCCCGGCAGGGCGCCCGGCGACTCGACCTGCACCTGCACAAGCGGGCTGCGCACCCACGAGGCTATGAGCGCGCGCTGGCGGCGGGCGATGATGGCGTGCAGGGACATGAAGAGCCGTTCCTTCCGTTAAACGTCCGAAAACCTCTAAACGTCAGAGAACCTCGCGCAGCCGCGCGACGAAGGCGTCACGATCGTCATCCGTATTCACTTCGGTGTTCGCCACGATCAGCAGATCGTCGAGCCCTGCTCCCGGCAACAGCCGCGAGACCGGCACGCCGGCGAGCACGCCCTTTTCGGCCAGCGCCTCGACCACCTCGGCGGCCGGCTTGGAGAGCTTCACGGTGAACTCGTTGAAGAAGCTCTCGTTCAGCACCGTGACGCCCTTCAGCCCGGCAAGCATATCGGCGAGCTTGACCGCGTTGGCGTGGTTGACCTCGGCCAACCGCGACAGCCCGGCCTGGCCGAGCAGCGTCATGTGGATGGTGAAGGCGAGCACGCAGAGGCCGGAATTGGTGCAGATGTTCGAGGTCGCCTTGTCCCGGCGGATATGCTGCTCTCGGGTCGAAAGCGTCAGCACGAAGCCGCGCTGGCCGTCGGCGTCCACCGTCTCGCCGCAGAGCCGGCCCGGCATCTGCCGGACATATTTCGACTTGGCGGCGAAGAGCCCGACATAGGGGCCGCCGAAATTCAACGCGTTGCCGATCGACTGGCCTTCGCCGACGACGATGTCGGCCCCCATCTCGCCAGGCGAGGTGATCGCGCCCAGCGAAACCACCTCGGTCACGACCGCGATCAGCAAGGCGCCATGGGCCTGCGCCTTCGCGGCGATCGGGGCGAGGTCGCGCAGATTTCCGAAGACGTCGGGCGATTGCACGACGACGCAGGAGGTCTCGTCGTCGATCTGGGCGAGGATGTCCTCAGTGGCCGCGACATCGGGCTTCAGCGCCACGACCTCGTCACTCGCCATCTCGGAGAGCGTCTTCACCACCTCGGCGTAATGCGGGTGCAGGCCGCCCGACAGCAGGGCCTTGCGGCGCTTGGTGACGCGGTGAGCCATCAGCACGGCTTCGCCGGTGCCGGTCGAGCCGTCATACATCGAGGCGTTGGCGACCTCCATGCCGGTGAGCGCCGCGACCTGGGTCTGGAACTCGAAGAGATATTGCAGCGTGCCCTGCGCGATCTCGGGCTGGTAGGGCGTATAGCTGGTCAGGAATTCCGAGCGCTGGATCAGGTGGTCCACCGTCGCCGGGACATGATGCTTATAGGCCCCGGCCCCCACGAAGAAGGCCACGGAGGAGGCCGCGATGCTCTTGGCCGCGATGCGCCCCATGATGCGCTCGACCTCGAGCTCACCCTTGGCGCGGGGCAGATCGAGCGGCGCGGTCAGGAGCTTGCCGGCCGGTACGTCGCTGAACAGCGCATCGACATCGGGAACGCCGATGCGGGCCAGCATGTCGAGCCGGTCGGTGTCGGTGAGGGGAAGGTAGCGCATGGGGAATTCCCTTGAATGGCGTCATGCTCGGGCTTGACCCGAGCATCTCGTGAACCAGAGACGTCTCGTCAGGAGATTCTCGGATCTCCGCTAGCTCCGTCCTGGAATGACGGAGCGCCGAGCCTCACAGCGTCTTGACGTAATCCTGGTACTCGGCCTCGCTCATCAAACCCTCGAGCTCGGCAGCGTTGCTGAGCTTGAGCTTGACGAACCAGCCCTTGCCGGCCGGATCCTCATTGACCGTGCCGGGCGAGGCCTCGAGCTCGCTGTTGACGGCGACGACCTCGCCGGAGACCGGCGCATAGACCTCGGACGCCGCCTTGACGCTCTCGACCACGGCCGCTTCGCCGCCCTTGGTCACGGCCTTGCCGATGGCGGGCAATTCGACGAAGACAACGTCGCCAAGCTGGGCCTGGGCGTAGTCGCTGATGCCGACCGTGCCGGTGTCACCCTCGATGCGGATATATTCGTGGTCCTTGGTGTAGCGGGTCTCGGCCATGGTCTTGTCTCCTGGAAAGGGAATCGGGATCAGCGCTTGTAGCGGTTGGGCACGAAGGGCATCGCGGCGACGACCGCCGGCAGCGGCTTGCCGCGCACGATCAGATCAAGCCGCGTGCCGGGAGCGGAATGCGCCTTGGCGACGTAGCCCATGGCGCAGGGCGCGTTCAGGGTCGGGCCAAAGCCGCCGGAGGTGACCTTTCCGACGATCTCGCCCTCGGGCGTGGCGATCTCTGCACCCTCGCGAGCCGGAGCGCGACCTTCCGGCAGCAGGCCGACGCGGACGCGCGCGGGCCCCTCTGCGAATTCGCGCTGGATGCGGGCAGCGCCGGGAAAGCCGCCCTCCTCGCGCCGGCGTTTCTGGATCGACCAGGTCAATGCGCCCTCGACCGGCGAGGTCGTGGTGTCGATGTCATGACCGTAGAGGCACAGGCCCGCCTCCAGCCTCAGCGAATCACGCGCGCCGAGCCCGATCGGCTTGACGCGGGCGTCGAGCAGCAGCGTGTCCCAGATCTCGCCGATCTTGCCCGCGGCAGCCGAGATCTCGTAGCCATCCTCCCCGGTATAGCCGGAGCGGCTGAGATTGGCCTTGATGCCGGCGACCTTCATGCTGCGCGAGGTCATGAAGCCCATCTCGGCGGCTTCGGGCGCGAGCACGGCCAGCGCCTCGGCGGCGGCTGGTCCCTGGATCGCGATCAGGCCGCGATGCTCGGCCCGGATCAGCTTCACATTGGCCGGCAGCCGCGCCTCGATATGGGCGTAGTCCTCGGTCTTGCAGGCGGCATTGACGACGAGATAGAGCGCGCCATCCTCATCGGGGTCGAGCGAGCGCGTCACCATCAGATCGTCGAGGATGCCGCCCTCCTCGTTCAGGAGCTGCGAATAACGCTGCTTGCCTGGGGCGAGATTGACGATGTCGGCGGGAATCAGGGCTTCCAGCGCGCGCGCCGTGGTCTCGTGATCGGGACCGACCAGGAATGCCTGGCCCATATGCGAGACATCGAAGAGCCCGGCCTTCTCACGCGTCCAGTTATGCTCGGTCAGGATGCCGCTGGGGTACTGCACCGGCATGTCGTAGCCGGCGAAAGGCACCATGCGGGCACCGAGCGCGACATGGCGGGAATGGAGTGCCGTCTTGAGCGATGGGGTCTCGGGCGATGCATGAGCAATCGCGGTATCGGCTTCGGCAGCCATGGAGGGCCCCTTCCAGAGTCAAGCGCAAGCCCCGGACGGAACTGTCCGGAGCGCGCCCCCTCTGTCTCGGAACCTGAGAGATTTCCCCATTCCGGCGTCGTCAGCCGGACAGGTTACACCCGTCGGTGGGCGGAATCGCTTCCGCCACTTTCCAGAGCGCCAACTCCCCTAGCGGTCCTTTTGCCTGAGCGTTTCCGGGGCGGTTGCGCCTTCGGCGCCGAATCCGGACAAGTCCGAACCCGGTCTCTCCCGCGGGGATGTGCGGCTGAAGGCAGACATACTGGAGGCAGCCCTTGAGTCAATCGGGCGACTGCCTTCTTTCGCGGCAAGCACCGCGATTTTCCACGCAGCGCTCATGTCTTCGCTCGAAGACGCCTTACCTGCGCCGCCTGTGGGCGGCCGGCGCGGCGCCAGCGGGCGAGAGGTCGACGGTGATCTCGACATCGCCGCGGCCGGGCGGAACCACGATGCCCTGCTCGACATAGGAGAAATCGACACCGCCCTGGCCGCTGGCGATCGTGCCGCCGACACGGGCCGAGCGGCGCGCCACCGAGGTCGTGCCGCGCGTGACCGTGGTCACCAGCGTCGCGTAATAGCTGCCGGGCGCGCCGGCGGGGCCGAGCAGCACGCGGCCTTCGACACCGACCTTGAGATTGTAGCCGCCATTGCCCGTCGCCG
Source organism: Allobosea sp. OK403 (assembly GCF_900113835.1). Taxonomy (GTDB): domain Bacteria; phylum Pseudomonadota; class Alphaproteobacteria; order Rhizobiales; family Beijerinckiaceae; genus Allobosea. The sequence continues at coordinate 227,458 of NZ_FOQV01000003.1, forward strand.
TGCATTCGCGCGCAACATTCAGAATCGAAATTTGATGGCGCAGGCTGCCGCTGTCGGGGCCAGACTGGGCACGCATCGCGGCGCCGCCATCGGCGATGATCACCTCCGGGCAGACCAGCGACTCTTCCTCGTCCTGGCGCTCCTTCTGGACCTCGCCTTGCGTCTTCGGCGGCGCCGGCGGCACGGTCGTGGACTGGAACATCACGACATTGCTGAATTTCTGGAACGCGCTCGGCTCTCCCGAGGAGGAGCCTGACGAGCCGCAGCCGGCGAGGCCGACACATAAGACAGGGAGAATCAGCCAGTGCGGCCGGCGGAATGTCGCGTCAATCACGGCAAGGTCTCCACGCCGGGGCCGAATCCGGAAAGCGAGACGGGGATGCCCACGCCTTCCTCCGGTGTCTGAAACACAATGAATGTGGCGCTTTTGCCGGTCTTGAGCTGGCCGAGCAACGCATCGTCCATCACCACCTCGGCGACGCAGCCGGTGGTCAGGCAACGCACGAAGCCGGCCCGGCCGATATCCTTGTCGTCGATCTTCAAGCCCAGCCCCGAGGGTAGGAGCACGCCCAGCGGCGCGACCACGCGCAACAGCCGGCTCTTCTGATCCGCCGTCTTGAGCACGATGACGAGCAGCGTCAGGTTCGGCCGGTCCTCGGCCGCGACATTCTGCACGAGCGCGCATTGCTCGGCCTTGGCGCCGGGCGGCACTTCGCAGCGCATCTGCCAGTCGCCATGCGTCGACTTGACCGCGCCCTGCGCCAGCGCAGCGCCGCTGACGCCGCAGGCGGCCAGCGCGGTCGCGAAGACGCGTCCGATCATCTTGCCCATTCCTGCCTAACCTCCAAACCGGCGCACGCCGCCGGGCGTGACGAATAAAGCAGCCGAATTCAGGCGAAAAGCCGGCCAGCGCCCCGGCGCGCGCCGCCCCCGCCAAATCATGCCCGTGTTGGGACCATGCAGACCCTGTCCTGTCAAGGCGAGAGCCCAAAGCCAAGCCCGCCGCGACATACGACCTCGCGCGATTATGCCGCACGGCATGCGTGGAAGGCCCGCATTGCCCCACTGGCGCAAGCGTGATCTTTGATTTATCGCAATGCCGAAGTGCAGGGTGGGCCGCTGGGTCGTAACCTTGTCGCACGGACGCCTTTCGATCAGGGCGTTCCGAAGCGGGCATGATGAGGAGCTAGGTCGGACCGATGCGATTTCTGAGCAGGACCCTTGCAACCGTGGCCGCCATGGCCCTTGCGGCCGGCGCGACAGCGCTCCTCCCCGACGCCGCCCTGGCCGGCACCGGGATGCCCAGCGACTGGCAGATGAATCTGCAGGGCCCGGCAACCGAGGTCTCCGAATACATTCACTGGTTCCACAACTGGCTGAACGTCATCATCTTCATCATCTCGATCTTCGTGCTCGGGCTCCTGGTCTATGTCGCCTGGCGCTTCAACGAGAAGGCGAACCCGGTTCCCTCGAAGACGACGCATCACGCGCTGCTCGAAGTCGCCTGGACGGTGATTCCGGTCCTGATCCTGGTCGTCATCGCGATCCCCTCCTTCCGCCTGCTCAAGCTGCAGCTTGAGATTCCGCAGGCCGACCTCACCGTGAAGGTCACCGGCAAGCAGTGGTACTGGTCCTATGAGTACCCGCAGGATGGCGGCGCCTTCGGCTTCGACTCGCTGATGCTGGACGAGAAGCAGCGCGCCGAGGCGATCAGCAGCAACAAGATTGCCGCCGCCGAGGCCCCGCGCCTGCTCGCCGTCGACAACGAGGCTGTGGTCCCGGTCGGCAAGATCGTGCGCATCCAGGTCACCGGCGCCGACGTGATCCACAAGTTCACGGTGCCGTCCTTCGGCATCAAGATCGACGCCATCCCCGGCCGCCTGAACGAGACCTGGTTCAAGGCCGACCGCGAGGGCATCTATTACGGCCAGTGCTCGTTCATCTGCGGGCAGAACCATTCCTACATGCCGATCGCCTTCCGGGTCGTCAGCGCCGAGAAATACGCCGCCTGGCTCGCCGATTCGAAGAAGAAGTTCGCCAATGCCGACGACGCGACCAACAAGGTCGCCGCCGCCGGCCAATAGGCACCGTTTTACGAACCGTTTGCCGCCCGGCCACTGCTGCGGCGCAACTTGATCGACCGACTGTAGCGAACCCGATTCGCATAAGGAGACCACCCCATGGCAACTGCGGCTCACGACGCCCATGGCCACGGACATGACGATGCCGGCCACGAGCACCACCCGACCGGGTGGCGCCGCTGGCTCTTGTCCACCAATCACAAGGACATCGGCACGCTCTATCTGTGCTTCTCGATCATGGCAGGCCTCGTCGGCGGCTTCCTGTCGATCATGATGCGCATCGAGCTGCAGCAGCCGGGCCTCCAGATCTTCGCCAACGGCCAGAGCTACAACGTCTTCGTCACCGGCCACGGCCTGATCATGATCTTCTTCATGGTCATGCCCGCCGTCATCGGCGGCTTCGGCAACTGGTTCGTGCCCTTGATGATCGGCGCGCCGGACATGGCCTTCCCGCGCATGAACAACATCTCGTTCTGGCTGACGGTCGCCGGCTTCGTGCTGCTGATCATCTCGATGTTCGTGGAAGGCGCTCCCGGCGCCCATGGCGTCGGCACCGGCTGGACGATCTATCCGCCCTTCTCCTCGGCCGGCCATCCCGGCCCCTCCGTCGATTTCGGCATCCTGGCGCTCCACCTTGCCGGCGCGGCCTCGATCCTGGGCGCGATCAACTTCATCACCACCATCCTGAACATGCGCGCTCCGGGCATGACGCTGCACAAGATGCCGCTCTTCGCCTGGTCGGTGCTGGTCACCGCCTTCCTGCTGCTGCTGGCGCTGCCGGTCCTCGCCGGCGCCATCACCATGCTGCTGACCGACCGCAATTTCGGCACGACCTTCTATGACCCCGCCGGCGGCGGCGACCCGATCCTCTACCAGCACCTGTTCTGGTTCTTCGGTCACCCCGAAGTCTACATCATGATCCTGCCGGCCTTCGGCATCGTCAGCCACATCATCTCGACCTTCTCGAAGAAGCCGATCTTCGGCTATCTCGGCATGGCCTACGCCATGGTCGCGATCGGCGTCGTCGGCTTCATCGTGTGGGCGCACCACATGTACACCGCCGGCCTCTCGCTCAACACGCAGCGCTATTTCGTCTTCGCGACGATGGTCATCGCGGTGCCGACGGGCGTGAAGATCTTCTCCTGGATCGCGACGATGTGGGGCGGCTCGATCCGCTTCACCGCGCCGATGCTGTGGGCGAACGGCTTCATCTTCCTGTTCACCGTCGGCGGCGTCACCGGCGTCGTGCTGGCCAATGCCGGCGTCGACCGCTCGCTGCACGCGACCTATTACGTCGTGGCGCATTTCCACTACGTGCTGTCGCTGGGCGCCGTGTTCGGCATCTTCGCGGGCTTCTACTACTGGTTCCCGAAGATGAGCGGCTATATCATCCCGGACTGGATCGGCAGGCTGCACTTCTATGTCGCCTTCGTCGGCGCCAACGTGCTGTTCTTCCCGCAGCACTTCCTCGGCCTGGCCGGCATGCCGCGTCACTATGCCGACTATCCCGACGCCTTCACGCACTGGCACTTCATCTCGTCGATCGGCTCCTACATCTTCGCCGCCGGCCTGCTGATCTTCTTCTACGGCGTCTACACGGCCTTCTCGAAGAAGGTCCTCGCCGGGGACAATCCTTGGGGCGAAGGCGCCACCACCCTGGAATGGACGCTGCCCTCGCCGCCGCCCTTCCACCAGTTCGAGACCCTGCCGCGCATCACCGGCTCGGACCACTGATCCAACAGGCGGCGGGCTCATCCGGGCCCGCCGCCGCCCCTCTCCCGAGCGCCTGCCGAGGCGTTCCGGAGACGGGCGGCCAAAGCTTCTTCGCCAAGGCCGCTTCCACTGAGAGCCCATCGCGCCCTTCAGAGGCGCCACAACAAGTGAATTGACCTGAATCCGATGTCCGCTGCGTTCGACAGGATCGATCCTCGCACCGAAGGCGGCGCGCTGACCTCCACGGGGGAGGCGCGCGACTTCTTCGAGCTGCTGAAGCCGCGCGTGATGCTCCTCGTCGTGGTCACCGCGCTCGGCGGCATGGCGACGGCGCCGGGCTCCGTGCATCCGGTGATCGGCCTTGCCGCCCTGCTGGCGATCGCCGTTGGCGCCGGCGCCTCGGGCTGCCTCAACATGTGGTACGACGCCGACATCGACGTGCTGATGGCGCGCACCGCCAAGCGCCCGATTCCGGCCGGCCGCGTCCTGCCCTCGGAGGCGCTGGCCTTCGGCCTGACGCTGTCGGTCGGCTCCGTGCTCGTGCTCGGTCTCGTCGCCAACCTGCTGGCGGCCGGCATGCTCGCCTTCACGATCTTCTTCTACGCCGTGATCTATTCGATGTGGCTGAAGCGCTGGACGCCGCAGAACATCGTCATCGGCGGCGCGGCCGGCGCCTTCCCCCCGATGATCGGCGAGGCGGTGGTGACCGGCGATTTCGGCATGCATTCGCTGGTGCTGTTCGCGATCATTTTCCTGTGGACGCCGCCGCATTTCTGGGCGCTCGCTTTGGTGAAGTCCGAGGACTACGCCCGCGCCGGCATCCCGATGCTGCCCAATGTCGCCGGTGCCGCCGCGACGCGCCGCCAGATCATGGCCTATTCGCTGGTGATGGCGCCCGTCGCCGTGCTGCCCGCGCTGATGGGCTTCGGCGGGCTGATCTATCTCGTCGTCTCCGTGATCACGGGCCTGGCCATGATCGGGCTTGCGGTGCGGGTGCTGCGCACGACGCAGGGCGAGGCCGCGAGCAAGGCCTGCTATGCGCTGTTCGGCTTCTCGATCCTCTATCTCTTCCTGCTGTTTGCCGTGCTGCTCGCCGAGAACAGCCTCGGCCTGATGTGGGCTCTGCCCAAGGTGATCGGATGAGCGAGGCTCCCAAGCGCCCGAAAGCGCCGGCTTTCACGCCAGAGGATCTGGCGCGCCGCAGGCGCCGCTCGGTGGCGTTGGCGCTGGTGCTCGCCGGCCTCGTCGTATTCTTCTTCGTGGTGACGCTGGTGAAGACCGGCCCCGCGATCATGAACAGGCCGCTGTAATGGCGCCCGCCCCTGCGCCTCAGGGACAGCCCGCAAACCTGCGGCGCACCGCGCTGATCTGCGCCGGCGTCGCCATGGGCATGACGGGCCTGGCCTTCGCTTCGGTGCCGCTCTACGACATGTTCTGCAAGGCGACGGGCTTCGGCGGCACGCCGATGGTCGGCACAGCCGGCGCGGGCGTGATCCTCGACCGGACCATGGCCGTGCGCTTCGACGCCAATGTCGCGCCCGGGCTGGGCTGGGCCTTCACGCCCGAGAGCCCCGAGATCAGCTTGCGTGTCGGCCAGACGCAGACGGTGTTCTACAAGATCACCAACCGCTCCAGCCGCACCTCGACCGGGATCGCGACCTTCAACATCGCACCCGAGAAGGGCGCGGCCTATTTCGTCAAGATCCAGTGCTTCTGCTTCACCGAGCACACGCTGCAGCCGGGCGAGAGCCTGGAGGCACCGGTGGTTTTCTACATCGACCCGGAGATCGCGGGGAATCGCGACCTCGACGGCGTCAATTCGATGACCTTGTCCTACACCTATTTCCAGTCGAAGGCGGGCCAGCCCGTCGCCGAGGGCAAGGGTGACGCGGCCAAGTCAAACCTGTAACTAGTCGAACCTAATACGAGCGAAGCCGAAGCGCTGCGCAGATAAAGTCGGACGCGGAGACTGATACATGGCCGGGGCCCATACCAAGAACCACGACTACCATCTCGTCGACCCGAGCCCGTGGCCGCTCGTCGGCGCCACCAGCGCGACGGTGATGGCGATCGGCGCCGTGATGTGGATGAAGGCCCTGCTGGTGGGCGGCATGAAGCTCGGCCCGATGGTCTTCGGCATCGGCCTGCTCGGCGTGCTCTACACCATGCTCGCCTGGTGGATGGACGTGATCCGCGAGGCCGAGAAGGAGGGCTACCACACCAAGGTGGTGCAGATGCACCATCGCTACGGCATGATCATGTTCATCGCCTCCGAGGTGATGTTCTTCGTGGCCTGGTTCTGGGCCTATTTCGACGCCAGCCTGTTCAGCTACGAGGCGATCAACTTCACGCGCCAGGAGTTCACCGGCGGCGTCTGGCCGCCCAAGGGCATCGAGACCTTCGACCCCTGGCACCTGCCGCTGCTCAACACGCTGATCCTGCTGACCTCGGGCACCACCGTGACCTGGGCGCATCACGCCTTGATCGAGGGCGACCGCAAGGGGCTGAAGCAAGGCCTCTGGCTCACCGTGATCCTCGGCATGCTGTTCACCCTTTGCCAGGCCTATGAGTACTCGCACGCGGCCTTCGCCTTCAGCGGCAACGTCTATGGCTCGACCTTCTTCATGGCGACCGGCTTCCACGGCTTCCATGTCATCATCGGCACGATCTTCCTGGCGATCTGCCTCTACCGGGCCTATCTCGGCCATTTCAAACCCGACCAGCATCTCGGCTTCGAATTCGCCGCCTGGTACTGGCATTTCGTCGACGTGGTCTGGCTGTTCCTGTTCGCCTCGATCTATGTCTGGGGCGCGGGGGCTCACGTCGCCGCGGCGGCGCACTGACGAACGGCCGCAAGCACTGATATGGCAAAGGCGGCCGCAAGGCCGCCTTTGTGCTTTGAAGCCGCGTGATGCCCTCGTCCGAAAGATCGCTACCACCCTTCGGCATCATGCTTTGATGGAGGCCGCCATGGCCGACGAACACCATAATCTGCCTTCGCCCTATACCACGGGGCTGACCGGCCGCTGCCCGCGCTGCGGCGAAGGCAAATTGTTCGACGGCTTCCTCAAGGTGCGCCCGCGCTGCGCCGCCTGCGGGCTCGACTTCTCCTTCGCCGATTCGGCCGACGGGCCTGCCGTCTTCATCATGCTGATCGCGGGCTTCGCCGTGCTGGGCTCGGCGCTCTATGTCGAGGTCGCCTATGAGCCGCCGATCTGGGTGCATATGGTGATCTGGCTGCCGCTCGCCGTGATCGTCTGCCTGGCCCTGCTGCGGCCGATGAAGGGGCTCGCGGTCGCCCTGCAATATGTCAACAAGGCGGAAGAGGGCAGGCTGGAGAAATGAGCGGCGAGGCCCTCCCCGCCCGGCAGCGCCCCAGCTTGGTCGCTCCGGCGATCCTGACGGTCATCGGCACGCTGGTGCTTTGCGCGCTTGGAGCCTGGCAGCTCGAGCGCATGACCGAGAAGCAAGATTTCATCGCACGGCTGGAGGCACAGGCCGCCGGCGCCCCCGCCGCCATGCCCGCCACCGCGACATGGGCCACGCTCGATCCCGCAAAGCTCGACCTGACACGTGTCGCGGCAAGCGGAAGCTTCATCGACGGCCCCTTCGCCGGCGTGCGCACCACGATCGCGTCAGGCGGACCGGGCACGCGCCAGCTCTCCGGCTTCGGCCGCTGGATCTTCCAGGGCTTCCGGCTGGCGGATGGCGGCACGATCCTGATCAATCGCGGCTTCGTGCCGGAGAACAGGCTCGGCGAGATCAAGCCCGCGGCGGGCCCGGCGACCGTCACCGGTTTCCTGCGCGCAGCCGAGGCGCGCAACGCCTTCACGCCCAACGACCTGCCCGCCCAGCGCGAGTTTTATACGCGCGATCCCGCCGCCATCGCGGCCTCGCTGGGCTTGAGCGGCGGCCCATCCTTCTATCTCGAGGCCGAGCGCCAAGGCGACGGCCTCACCCCACCCGCCGGGGTCGACCCCAAGGAGCTGATCGCCCGGATTCCCGACAACCACCTGCAATATGCGCTGACCTGGTTCGGGCTGGCGCTGACGCTGCTGGGGGTGTTCGCAGCCTTCGCCCTGCAGGCCCGCAAGATCCCGCAGGCGCACAAGCCCGGCGACGCAGTGCCGTGATGCTCTGCCGGTTTTGCCGAAACCGGCAGAGCAGCCTATAGCTTCAACTGAGATCACCGAGACCAAACGCCGTGCTGCATGTGTCCACTCGCGGGGAAGCGCCCGCGCTCTCCTTTTCCGATGCGCTTCTCGCCGGGCTTGCCCGCGATGGCGGGCTTTACGTACCGAAATCCTGGCCTGTCCTGCCGCAGAGCGAGATCGCGGGCTTTGCCGGAAAATCCTATGCGCAGGTCGCCGAACGCGTGCTCGGCGCGCTGATCGATGGCGACATCGAGACCAAAGCGCTGGGCGAGATGATCGAGGCGGCCTATGCCGGCTTCCGGCATCCGGCCGTCTGTCCGCTGACGCAGCTCGGTGACAATCTCTTCGTGCTCGAACTCTTCCATGGCCCAACGCTCGCCTTCAAGGACGTGGCGATGCAGTTGCTCGGGCGATTGATGGACCATGTCCTGGCCTTGCGCGGCGAGCGCGCCACCATCGTCGGCGCGACCTCGGGCGACACCGGCGGGGCGGCAATCGATGCCTTCAAGGGCCTTGCCCGCGTCGATGTCTTCATCCTCTACCCGCAGGGGCGGGTTTCGGATGTGCAGCGCCGGCAGATGACCACGGTCGACGCCCCCAATGTCCACGCCATCGCGGTCGACGGCACCTTCGACGATTGCCAGAATCTGCTGAAGGCGATGTTCAACCACCACGCCTTCCGCGACGAGATCGGCCTCTCCGGCGTCAACTCGATCAACTGGGCCCGGGTCTCGGCACAGAGCGTGTACTACTTCACCTCGGCGGTGGCGCTTGGCGGACCGGCGCGCAAGGTCTCCTTCGCCGTGCCGACCGGCAATTTCGGCGATGTGCTCGCCGGCTTCGTCGCCAAGCGCATGGGGCTGCCGATCGAGCGATTGCTGATCGGCACCAACAGCAACGACATCCTGGCGCGGACGCTGGCGAGCGGCGTCTACGAGATGCGCGGCGTCGCCGCGACGACCTCGCCCTCGATGGACATCCAGATCTCGTCGAATTTCGAGCGTCTGCTGTTCGAGGCGCATGACCGCGACGGCGCTGCCGTGCGCCGTTTGATGCAATCGCTGCAGCAGTCCGGCCGTTTCGAGATCGCAGCCGGGCCCTTGGCGAAGATCCGCAATGAGTTCGACGCCACCTCGATCGACGAAGCGCAGACCGCCGCCGAGATCGACCGGACCTGGCGCGAGTCGGGCTATCTGCTCGATCCGCATACGGCGGTGGGCCTCAGTGCGGCGCGGCGCGGCCTCAAGGCCGATCCGGCCACGCCGATGATCGTGCTCGGCACGGCGCATCCCGCGAAATTCCCCGTGGCGGTGAAGGCGGCGAGCGGCGTCTCGCCCGCTTTGCCGGCCCATCTCGCCGATCTGATGGAGCGCCAGGAGCGCTTCACCTTGCTGCCGAACGATCTCGCCCGCATCGAGGATTTCGTCCGGCAGAATGCGCGGGCGGTCCGGGGAGCGGCGGCATGAGCGCAACCGGCCCGGCCGAGACAGCCGACATCGCGGCGCCGACCGGCAACGGCCATGGCGTGCACGACCCCGATGTCGGACTGACGACGCTGCCCTCGGGCCTGCGCATCGTCTCGCAGCATATGGACCATGCCGTGACGGTCTCGCTCGGCATCTGGATCGGTGCCGGCTCGCGCGACGAACTGCCCCATGAGCACGGCCTCGCCCATCTGCTCGAGCACATGGCCTTCAAGGGCACAGCGCGGCGCAATGCGCTCGAGATCGCCGAGGAGATCGAGAGCGTCGGCGGCGATCTCAACGCCGCGACATCAGTCGAATACACCTGCTACACCGCTCGCGTGCTCGGCTCCGACCTGCCGCTGGCCGTCGACATCCTCTCCGATATCCTGACCGCGCCGGCGCTGACCGCCGAAGAGCTCAAGCGTGAGAAGGGCGTGATCCTGCAGGAGATCAGCGCCGTCCAGGATACGCCCGACGACCTCGTCTATGATCGCTTCCTGCAGGCGGCCTTTCCCGACCAGCCGCTCGGCCGAGCGATCCTGGGCACGGCCAAGACGGTCAAGGGTTTCACGCCCGATGCGATTCGCGCCTATCTGGCGCGGCACTACCATGCCGGCAACATGGTGCTGGCGGCCTCGGGCGCTGTCGACCATGCCGAACTCGTCGCCCTGGCGGAAAAGCATCTCTCCGCCCTGCCCCCCGGGCCCGCCACCGCCGCCCCCCGCGAGGCGGGCCACTATCGCGGCGGCGAGGCCCGAATCAAGAGCGACGAAGAGCAGGTCCATCTCGTCCTCGGCTTTCCCGGCCAGCCCTTCAGCAACGGCGCGCATTACCCGCTGCAGATCTTCTCCTCGGTGCTCGGCGGTGGGCTGTCGTCGCGGCTGTTTCAGCAGGTCCGCGAGCAGCGCGGCCTCGCCTATGCGGTCGACGCCTTCCACTGGCCCTTCTCGGATTGTGGCGTCTTCGGTATCAGCGCCGGCACTGCGCCCGAGGATGTCGGCGAATTGATCGATGTCGCGCTCGCCTGTCTGCGCCAGGCGGCCGAGGATGTCAGCGAGGTCGAGGTCGCGCGCGCCCGGGCGCAGATGAAGGTCGGGCTTCTGGCCTCGCTTGAAAGCCCCGGCGGCAAGCTGGAGCAGATGGCGCGCCAGGTCCTGCTCTTCGGCCGCGCCATCCCGCGCGAAGAGCTTGCCGCGCGGCTCGATGCGGCGACACTGGAAGACGTCCGCGCCGCCGGGCACTCGCTGCTCGGCCACCAGCCGACGATTGCGGCGGTTGGACCGCTGCAGGGCCTGCCGCCGGCCCAGCGCCTGCTCCACGCAGCCCGCGTCCCGGACTAAGCCGCGATGGCGCTCTTCCGCTTCACGACGGATCCTCCGACGCGCCCGCTGATCCGCACGCAAAACCTCGCGCTGCGCGCGCCGGTCGCAACCGACTACGCCGCCTGGGCCGTGCTGCGCATGGAAAGCCGCGAATTCCTGACGCCCTGGGAACCGGTCTGGAACGAGGACGATCTGACGCGGACCTCCTTCCGCCTGCGGGTCAAGCGCGCCGCCCGCGAGATCACGACCGACGAGGCCTATTCGCTCTTCATCTTCGACACGCGCTCGGACATCCTGCTCGGCGGGCTGACGCTCGGCCTCGTCAGGCGCGGCGTCGCCCAGGCCTGCACGCTCGGCTACTGGATGGGCGAGCGCCATGCCGGCAAGGGCTACATGACCGAGGCCGTGCGCGGCGCCTTGCGCTTCGCCTTCCAGGATCTCGCACTGCACCGTGTCGAAGCCGCCTGCCTGCCCAACAATGCACCGTCGAAGCGCCTGCTGGAACGGGTCGGCTTTCAAAGCGAGGGCATGGCGCGGGCCTATTTGCGCATCAACGGCTCCTGGGCCGATCATCTGCTCTATGCTGCCCTGTCCAGCGACCGTCTGCCGATGGAAAAGTGACGGTGGGCTGGCCGATTCCTCGCCTTGCCCTCGCCATGAGCCGCCGATACGACTGGTTGCTAGATCACGTCGCATTCGGACGGTTCCGTCCGAATGCGACGTGATCGCTTCTAAAAGTTTAGAGCATTGCTCATGCGAAAAACCGGTACCCACTTTTTCGCGCAAGGCTCTAGCATTCGAATGATCACTTTCCGTCCCAGCTCCGAGCCGCGCTTGTCCATTCCTGATCGACTTCTCCGGATTGGCCTCGCGCTTGCCGGCCTCGCGCTCTGGTTCGCCGTCGAGACGGCGAGCCCGGCGCTTGCCGTGGAAGCCGTGCGCGTTCCCGTCGACACCGCGGTGATCGACCTGACCAATGTGGTGGAGCGCAACAAGTCGGACGGCGACGTCATCCAGATCTCGACCGCGCCGGGGCCCGACGGCATCGTGCGCCGCATCGCGGTCAGGGCGCGCGAATCCGGTGCGAGGCCGGACTGGATCGTCTTCGCGCTGACCAATGATTCCGACGAGCAGATCGACCGGCTTTTGGTCGCGCCCTTCCACAGGCTGATCGGCTCGGGCGTGATCTGGCCCGATCTCGGCGACCGGCGCATCGAGGCTGTGACCGCGAGCCAGGGCCTCTCCCCCGACCGCGAGGCGAGCCCGGATGCCGACGTCTTCCTGATCACGCTCGACCCCGGCACGACGGTGACCTTCGTCGCCGAGCTGAAATCGCCGAACCTGCCGCAACTCTATCTCTACGAGCAGGAGGCCTATCGCCAGAAGACCAACGGGCTGACGCTCTACAAGGGCATCATCATCGGCATCGCCGGCCTGCTGGCGCTGTTCCTGACCATCATCTTCGTGGTCAAGGGCGCGGTGATCTTTCCGGCTGCGGCTGCGCTGGCCTGGGCCGTGCTCGCTTATGCCGGGCTCGATTTCGGCTTCTTCCAGCGCATCTTCCCGCTGACGCCCGCGATCGAGCGCATCTATCGCGCCGGCGCGGAGGTGGTGCTGGCGGCGACGCTGCTCGTCTTCCTCTTCGCCTATCTCAATCTGGCGCGCTGGCATGTGCGCTACAGCCACGTCACCATCGTCTGGATCCTCGGCCTTGCCGGGCTCTTCGGGCTTGCCGTATTCGACGCGCCGATGGCGTCGGGCATCGCGCGGATCTCGATCGCGGCGGTCGCGGCGGTCGGCTTCGTCCTGATCCTGCATCTGGCGACGCATGGCTATGAGCGCGCCGTGATGCTGATCCCGACCTGGTTCCTGCTCGCGGTCTGGGTCACCGCCGCCGGCTTCACCGTGACCGGGCAATTTCAGCGCGATCTCGTCGCGCCTGCCTTGTTGGGCGGCCTGGTGCTGATCGTGCTGCTGATAGGCTTCACCGTGATCCAGCATGCTTTTGCGGGCGGCGCGGTCTCGCAAGGCCTGGTCTCGGATACGGAGCGGCGGGCGCTTGCGCTCTCGGGCGCCGGCGACCTCGTCTTCGACTGGGACGTCACCGCCGACAAGATCTTCGTCTCCCCGCAGATCGAGGCGCTGCTCGGACTGCCGCGCGGCTCGCTCGAAGGCTCGGCCGCGCGCTGGCTCGAACACATGCATGTCGCCGACCGCGATCGTTACCGCGTGACGCTCGACGCGGTGCTGGAGCAGCGCCGCGGCAAGCTCAACCTCGATTCGCGCCTGCGCTCGGCCAATGGCGCCTATCACTGGTTCAACCTCAAGGCGCGGCCGGTCATCGGCTCCGATGGCGAGGTCATCCGCGTCATCGGCACGCTCTCGGACGTCACCGAGCAGCGCACCGCGCAGGAGCGGCTGCTGCACGACGCGGTCCACGACAACCTCACCGGCCTGCCAAACCGCAAGCTCTTCCAGGACCGGCTGGGCGCGATCTTCGGCTTCTGCCGCGCCGACGAGAACATCCGCCCCACCGTGCTCGTGATCGATATCGACCGGTTCAAGCAGGTCAACGAATCCGTCGGCTTCTCCGCCGGCGATTCGATCCTGCTGACGCTGGCGCGCCGGCTTGGACGCCTGCTCAGGGCGCAGGACACGCTCGCCCGCATCGGCGGCGACACGTTTGCGATGATCCTGGTCTCGGAGCGCGACCCAGAGCGCATCCTGGCGCTGGCCGAACTGGTGCGCCGCGCCGTCTCGACGCCGGTGACCTTCGCGGAGCGGGAGATATTCCTGACGCCCTCGATCGGGCTCGCCCTGTTCGACCCCGCGCCGGCTGCGCGCAAGGACGATGCGCTGAAGAACGCCGAGCTCGCCATGGCCCATGCCAAGCGCCAGGGCGGCAACAAGATCGAGGTCTTCGTGCCGGCGATGCGGACAGACCGCAACGACCGGCTGGCACTCGAAAGCGATCTGCGCCGCGCCATCGAGCGCGGCGAGATCCAGGTGATGTACCAGCCGATCGTCCGGCTGGAGGACCGCACCATCGCCGGCTTCGAGGCGCTGGTGCGCTGGGACCATCCGCGCGAGGGGCGGTTGATGCCGCAGGACTTCCTCGCCATCGCCGAGGAAACCGGGCTGATCGTCGATCTCGGCGTCTATGTCATGGACCGCACGGCGCGCGAGCTGGAAGCCTGGCAGGCGGCGCTCGAAGTCGACCCGCCGATCTTCGCCAGCGTCAACGTCTCCAGCCGGCAATTGCTGCGCCATGACCTGCTGCACGACGTCAAGACCGTGCTCGGCCGCCGGCGTGTGCTGCCCGGCACGCTCAAGCTCGAAATCACCGAGAGCCTGGTGATGGAGAACCCGGAATACGCCGCCCAGATGCTCAGCCGCATCCGCGATCTCGGCGCGGGGTTGTCGCTGGACGATTTCGGCACGGGTTATTCCTCGCTGTCCTATCTGCAGCGCTTCCCCTTCGACACGATCAAGGTCGACCAGAGCTTCGTGCGCCAGATGGGCAACGGCAAGCCGCCGGTGATCCTGCGCTCGATCGTCCAGCTCGCCGCAGACCTGCATATGGACGTGGTCGCGGAGGGCGCGGAGAGCGAGTCCGACGCGATCGAGCTCTACCAGCTCGGCTGCCAATACGCGCAAGGCTACATCTTCGGCCAGCCGATGACCGCGGCCGAGGCGCGGCGCCTGGTCGGGGCAGCGGCCGCGAGCTCGTCCGAAGCGGCTTGAGGCACGCGCGTCACGCTCGGGCTCGAGCCGGGCATCTTATGCCGGAGATTCTCGGTTCTGCGCGGCGTTTTTCCTTGGGCCGATCGCGGATCGAACCCGAGGGCTTCACCCGAGAATGACGCAGAGGCTCAGGCGTGCCCGGCCTGGCTCGACAGGAAAGCCGGGTCGATGCCGATCTTGCCCAGAGCGCGGTGATATTTCGTCTCGATGCCGTCGTCGAAAAGCAGCTCCGGGTCAGCCGCGCAATGCAGCCAGCCATTCGACTGGATCTCGCTCTCGAGCTGGCCTGCAGCCCAGCCGGCATAGCCCAGCGCGAGGATCGCGTTCTCCGGCCCGCTGCCGATGGCGATGGCGCGCAGGATGTCGAGCGTCGCCGTCAGGCAGATGCCGTCATCGATCGGCAGCGTCGCCGATTCCAGGAAGAAATCAGCGGTGTGGAGCACAAAGCCGCGCTTGGTCTCGACCGGCCCGCCGCGCAGAACCTGCATGCGCTCGGCCTGGCTCGGCAGGCGGATCAGTTCGTCTGAGGGAATGACGTCGAGCTGGACCAGGAGGTCTGGGAACCTGGTGTCGGCAGCCGGTTTGTTGACGATGATCCCCATCGCCCCATCCTCGGAATGGGCGCAGACATAGATGACGCTGCGACTGAAACGCGCGTCGGTCATGCCGGGCATTGCGATCAAGCATTGCCCGTCGAGATAGCTGCGGCCGCTGACGCGCTGATTTGAGCCAATCTTCATGGCCCCATGCTAGATCACTTTCCCCCGCGCTGGGAACCGGGGGGGCGCATGAAAATCGGAGATCGCGATTGCGCCCCAATCATGCTGCATCCACTGGACGCATGCGCCTCACGCAATCGTTGCCGAAAATGAGTGGACTGTATTCGCTATTTCGCGCCGGAACACATAAGTCAGCATCGTGAAACTCGTTTTGACCTTGCTCGCGATCGCCGCTTCGGCGCTGAGCGTCCCTGCCCTCGCGCAGGAGGCGGTGATGTCGTCATGGTCGAAGGGCGACAATGCATCGCTGCGCCTGATCGCCGGCGCGACCGCAGCTTCGGGCAAGCAACGTGTCGGCATCGAGATCGCGCTGGCCCCTGGCTACAAGACCTATTGGCGCAGCCCGGGCGATTTCGGCGTGCCGCCGGTGTTCGACTGGAGCGGCTCGGACAATGTCGGCGGCCTCGACGTGCGCTGGCCGGCGCCTGAACGTTTCCCTGACGGCGCAGGCTATTCGCTGGGCTATGTCAGCGAGGTCGTCATCCCGGTCTCGGTGCAGCCGGTCGACCCGTCCAAGCCCGTCATGCTGGTTCTCAAGCTCGACTATGCCGTCTGCGACAAGATCTGCATCCCAACCAAAGGCGAGGCCCGGCTCTGGCTGGAGCCCGGCGTCACATCCGTGACCTCGCCGCGGCTGGAGCAGTTCGAGGCGCGTGTCCCGGTGCGCGCCAAGCTCGGCGAGCACAAGGACATGCTGTCGATCGCTGAGGCGCGGCTGGATGAAACCTCGCCAGTACCGGGCCTCAAATTCGTGCTGCGCACGCCGCCCGACGGTAAGGTCGAGGATGTCTTCGTCGAGGGCCCCGGCATGTGGTCGTTCGGCAAGACCGTGCTGATGCCGCAGGCCGACGGAACCGTCCTCGCCAAGGTCAGGCTCAAGGACAGGCCCAAGGGCGCCTCGGGGCCGACGCCGTTCATCGTCACATTACGCGGCTCGCCGAATGCGGTCGAGACGCGGCTGGAACTCGACATCCCCGCCGCCAAGCCCTAATTCGTGAACCTCGCGGCGCAAGCCGCAGGCTTCACGGAGAACAGGCGCGATGACCATCAAGGTAGGTGACAAGCTTCCCCAGGCGACGTTCCGGGTGATGACCGCGGACGGCCCCGCCGCCAAGACGACCGACGACCTGTTCAAGGGTAAGAAGGTCGTCCTCTTTGCCGTTCCCGGCGCCTTCACGCCGACCTGCCACAAGAACCATCTGCCGGGCTATCTCAACAACGCCGCCGACATCAAGGCCAAGGGCGTCGATGCGATCATGGTCACCGGCGTCAACGATGTCTTCGTCATGGACGCCTGGTCGAAGGCGACCGGCGGCGCGGGCGTGATCGAGTTCCTCTCCGACGGCAACGGCGACTTCGCCAAGGAGATCGGCCTCTCGCTCGACGGCTCGGGCTTCGGCCTCGGCACCCGCTCGCAGCGCTATTCGATGATCGTCGAGGACGGCGTCGTGACCTCGCTCAACATCGAGGAAGGCCCGGGCAAGGCCGAGATCTCCGGCGCCGAGAACTTGCTGACGCAGCTCTGAGCTGCCCCCTGGCCACGCAGATACGAGCCCGCGACGCCCGGCGTCGCGGGCTTTTTCATGCGCCGGCTTCCGACGGGCTTGCGGCCGGGCAAGGCACGGGCCGCTTCAATGCCCATGCCCCAGTGATCGATGCGATCTCGCCTTGTCATGAGACAGCTCCCGAGGCGCGCGCTAGCTTCGGCGCCTATCTTGGGGGCACAGCCATGTCAGACATCACCATCCGCCCGCTCGTCGCGAGCGACCGCGCCGCCTGGGAGCCGCTCTGGCAAGGCTATCTGACCTTCTACAAGAGCGCCCTGTCGCCGGAGCTCTACGACCTGACCTTCGCCCGCCTGACCGGCCGCACGGAGCCGATGGGCGGCTTCATCGCCGAGCGCGACGGCAAAGCGCTCGGCATCGTCCACTGGGTGCTGCACCGCACGACCTGGAGCGCGAAGGACATCTGCTACCTGCAGGACCTCTTCACCGTGGCCGAGGCGCGCGGCAGCGGCGTCGGGCGCAAGCTGATCGAGGCCGTGCGCGAGATGGCCCAGGTCGAGGGCGCCTTCCGGGTCTATTGGCAGACCCATGAGACGAACCTGCAGGCCCAGGAACTCTACGACAAGGTTGCGGACAAATCCGGCTTCATCGTCTATCGGCAGGCGCTGAGCTAACGAACTCCGCACGGCCTGTCGCCGTCCCTGCCGAGACTGTGCGTCGGCCAGAACTGCGCCAGCGCATGGGGACATGTGCGTGCATGCAACCCTGGCACTGCTACGGCCCACTATATGAGGGACACATCCGTCAGACGGCACGGCGCCCGCGCCAGCCGCTCGGACATCCCTCTTTCCGTGGAGCGCAGCTGCGTTCGCGGGCAGCGACAGGCGTCGAGCCATGAAGAAGATCGGTTTCCTCTCGTTCGGGCATTGGACGCCCTCGCCGCAATCCCAGACGCGCTCGGCGGGCGACACGTTGCTGCAATCGATCGATCTGGCAGTCGCGGCCGAGGAGCTGGGCGCGGACGGCGCCTATTTTCGCGTGCACCATTTCGCGCGCCAGCTCGCCTCGCCCTTCCCGCTGCTTGCTGCCGTCGGCGCCAGGACGAGCCGCATCGAGATCGGCACCGGCGTCATCGACATGCGCTACGAGAACCCGCTCTATATGGCGGAGGATGCCGGCTCCGCCGATCTCATCGCCGGCGGGCGCCTGCAGCTCGGCATCAGCCGCGGCTCGCCGGAGCAGGTGATCGATGGCTGGCGCTATTTCGGCTATGAGCCGGCAGAGGGCCAGAGCGACGCCGATATGGGTCGCAAGCACGCCGAGGTCTTCCTCGACCTGTTGCGCGGCCAGGGTTTCGCCAAGCCCAGCCCCCGGCCGATGTTTCCCAACCCGCCCGGGCTGCTGCGGCTCGAGCCCTATTCCGAGGGGCTGCGCGAGCGCATCTGGTGGGGCGCCGGCTCCAACGCCACCGCAATCTGGGCCGCCAAGCTCGGCATGAACCTGCAAAGCTCGACGCTCAAGAACGACGAGAGCGGCGAGCCCTTCCACATCCAGCAGGCAAAGCAGATCCGCGCCTATCGCGAGGCCTGGAAGGAAGCCGGACATGCGCGTGAGCCACGCGTCTCGGTCAGCCGCAGCATCTTCGCGCTGGCGGACGACCGCGACCGCGCCTATTTCGGCGGCGGCAACCAGGGCGACGACCAGGTCGGCTTCATCGACGACAACACCCGCGCGATCTTCGGGCGCAGCTACGCGGCAGAGCCGGACAAGCTGATCCAGGAACTGGCGCAGGACGAAGCGATCGCCGAGGCCGATACGCTGCTGCTGACGGTGCCCAATCAGCTCGGCGTCGCCTACAACGCCCATGTCATCGAGATGATCCTGAAGCATGTCGCGCCGGCTCTTGGCTGGCGCTGAGGCTCAGCCATCGCCGTCATTCCGGCTTGCCCCGGGATCCATCGGAGGGCTCCCGCGCTCTACGATGGATTCCGAAGCGGCGCGGCTTCGCCGCTTGTCCGGAATGACGGTCTGTTTCCGCGGAAAATCAGCGTGCTCTACACGCCCTCGACGATGCGGAGATCGCGCTCCGCTCCGCCGGCGAGCGCGGCCAGGGCTTCCTGATAGGCCGGGCTGTCATGGGTCGCCTGCGCCTGCGCGACGCTGTCGAACTCGATGATCACGGTGCGCTGCTGGAGCCCAGCCTCGTAGACCTGTGCCGGCAAGCCGCGCGCCAGGAATCTGCCACCGCCGGCGGCAATGGCCGGGCCAGCCAGCTTGGCATAGGCCGCGAGCGCGTCGGGATTGCTGACCGAGCGATAGGAACTGAGCCAATAGGCTTTGGGCATCGCGAGACTCCGTGGACATGAACCGTTCAGGCCGACGATCCTCTCACAACCTGGTCCGAGCTGGGAAGGGGCGGCGCCATGCCCGTGCGCCCTACCGACCCGGCTTGAACGGCGCCATGCCGGCACGGGCGAGCGCGTCGGCGCGCTCATTCATCTCGGCCCGGCATAGCCCTTGACTCATTTCCACGCGATCTTGTGGCGGCCAAGCGCGCCGACTCCACTACAGCTCCGAGAGCGAGCCCCAATGCGGCACATGCGCCGCGAGCTTGTCGAGCAGACGGTCGAACTGCTCGCGCTCCGCCGGTGACAGGCAGGAAAGCATGGCGGCCTCGCGGGTACGCAAAGCGGGTGCGTAGCGCTGGTAGAGCGAACGGCCGGCATCGGTGATGAACAGGCGCTGGCGGCGGCTGTCGGTGCTGTCGGCCTGCCGGCGGATCAGTCCCTTCTTCTCCAGCGCGATGACGGCCCGGCTGACGCCCGCCTTGAGATGGCCGGAGAACTCGCAGAACTCGGCCGCCGTGATCCCATCGCGGAAATGCAGGGCGAGCAGGATGACGATCTCCGGCCGCGTCAGCCCGAACTCCGCCTCGATCCGGCGGAATGACGGCTCGCGGTAGAAGTTCAGGATGTAGCCGATCTTGTAGGCGGTCGGGATATCCGTGCCGTTGAGGATGGCCCGCAGCCCGTCCTCGCCATCGCCCGCGTCATCCGATTCCGATATCGGTCTCATATGAGACTTTTTTGTTGATGTCATGACGCGGCAGTCCTACCATCCCCGGCAATGAGAGGACATCGCCTCGTAGCGATCTCCCGGGGAGGATCGCATGGACATCACCGCTCCCGCCGGCTCCCGCGTCGTCGCCCCGCCTCTGCCGTATGGCCGCGCCTTCTTCAGCGGCACGCCGGCGCATCCGATCTATGTCGACCATATCCCGGCCATGACGGCGCGGCCTCGCCTGCCGGTCGTCATGGTCCATGGCGGATGCCATACCGGGCAATGCTATCTCGCAACGCCCGACGGCCGCGAAGGCTGGGCGGCCCGTTTCGCTGCTGCCGGCCATGCTGCCTTCGTCGTCGACTGGCCAGGGCATGGGCGCTCGCCGGCTTGCCAGGACCTCGCGCGGCTGCCGACCCGCGACATCGCCGAGGCTCTGCTCGCTCTCCTCGACAGGGTCGGTCCGGCCATCCTGCTCGTCCACTCCGCCAGCGGGCCGATGGGCTGGTGGATCGCCGAGCGTGCGCCGCATGCGGTTGCCGCCATCATCGGCGTCGCGCCAGGTGCGCCGGCCAATATCCTGCCGGTCCTGCCGGACGATCCCGCCGCCGTCGCCCGGCTGAGCCACGATGTCAGCCTCGGCTGCCCGGTGATGCTGCCGGAAGACCGCCCCGTCACGGTCGACGATACCTTTATGCGCAGCTTCTGGGCCAATGCGCCGCGCTTCCCGCACGAGGCCTTCGCGCAATATCGGCTCTCGATCGTTCCCGAGAGCGCCCGGCTCTTCAACGAGCGCTTCAACATCGGCGGGCGCGGCCTGCGGATCGCCGACCCGGCCGCGCTCGCGCGCACCCCGATCCTGATCGTGACGGGCGAGCACGACCCGCGCCATCCACGTGCCATGGACGAGGCGACGGCCCGCTATCTCGGCGCCGAGTTCGTCTGGCTGCCGGATGAGGGCATCAGCGGCAACGGCCATATGCCGATGATCGAGGACAACAGCGACGTCGTCGCCGATCGGCTGATCGGCTGGTTGCGCGGCCGCGGCCTCTGACACCGCATTCAATCGAGACGCCGCGGCAAGCGGCCATAAAAACGGGGAGAAACATCATGAAGACCACTCTGCTGGCCGGGGCGCTGCTGGCGCTGACCGGCCTGGGCACCGCACAGGCGCAGGTCAGCGACGACGTCGTCAAGATCGGCGTGCTCACCGACATGGCCGGCGTCACCGCCGACATCACCGGCAAGGGTTCGGTCGTGGCGGCAGAACTCGCCGTGAAGGAGTTTGGCGGCACGGTGCTCGGCAAGCCGATCCAGATCGTCGCCGCCGACCATCAGCACAAAGCCGATCTCGGCACGACGATCGCGCGCCAGTGGTTCGATATCGACAAGGTCGACGCGATCGTCGACGTGCCCAATTCGGCCGTGGCGCTGGCCGTCCAGTCGCTCGCTCGCGAAAAGAAGAAGATCGTGATGTATTCCGGCGCCGGCACGACGGCGCTGACCAACGAGCAATGCTCGCCCTACGGCTTCCACTGGACCTACGACACCTATGCGGTGTCGCACGGCACGGCCGCGGCGGTGGTGAAGGCCGGTGGCAACTCCTGGTTCATGCTGGCCTCCGACTACGCCTTCGGCCACCAGCTGCAGAAGGATGCGACCGATGTGGTGGAGGCCAATGGCGGCAAGGTCGTAGGCTCCGTGCGTCATCCCCTGAACAACGCCGACTTCTCGTCCTTCCTGCTGCGGGCGCAGAGCTCGGGCGCAAAGGTCATCGGCATCGCCAATGCCGGCAACGACACCATCAATGCGATCAAGCAGGCCGGCGAATTCGGGTTGACGGAACAGGGGCAGAGCCTGGCGGCCTTGATCTTCTTCCTGCAGGACGTCCACAGCCTCGGACTGAAGGCGACCCAGGGCACCTATCTGACCACCGCCTCCTATTGGGATCGGGACGAGGCCTCGCGCGCCTGGTCGAAGCAGTTCATGGAGCGCACGGGCATGATGCCCTCGATGCTCCATGCCGGGGTCTACGGCTCCGTGCTGCATTACCTCAAGGCGATCAAGGAAGCGGGCACCGATGACCCGGACAAAGTGGCCGCCGCGATGCGGGCCATGCCGATCAACGACGCCTTCACCAAGGGCGCGACGATCCGCGCCGACGGCCGTATCCTGCGCGAGATGTACCTTGCCCGCGTCAAGAAGCCGGCGGATTCGAAGGGACCCTGGGATTATTTCGAGATCGTCCGGACGATCGCTCCTGAGGAGACGGTCTGGCCGCTATCCGAGAGCAAATGCCCCGCCGTGGCAAAGCCATAGGCGGCGCGGGCACGCCTGCTCACCTCAGCGCCCCGGCTTGAACGGCGCCATGCCTGCGCGCGCGAGCGCGTCGGCGCGCTCGTTCATCTCATTGCCGGCATGGCCCTTGACCCATTTCCACTCGATCTTGTGGCGGCCGAGCGCAACGTCGAGGCGCTTCCAGAGCTCCTCGTTCTTGACCGGCTTTCTGTCGGCGGTCTTCCAGCCGTTCTTCTTCCAGCCATGGATCCAGGCGGTGATGCCCTGGCGCAGATACTGGCTGTCGGTGTGCAGCGCCACGGTGCAGGGCCGCGTCAGCGTCTCCAGGGCGGAGATCGCGCCCATCAGCTCCATGCGGTTGTTGGTGGTCATCGCCTCGCCGCCCGACAGCTCCTTCTGCGTGCCCTTGAAGGAGAGGATCGCGCCCCAACCGCCGGGGCCGGGATTGCCCGAGCAGGCCCCGTCCGTCCAGACTTCAACAATTTCGCTCATGGCAGGCTCACGGCAGATACGGACGCGGGGAAGGCTCGCATCATCATCGCCTCAACCCATAATCGCGTGCATCCGTCACGCGCTGGTGGAAGGCGAGCTTGCGATCATACTCGAGCGGATCGAGCGGCTTCACCAGGGCGCCGGGCGGCACGTTCAGCCAGTCGACCAGCCGCGTCACTAGGAAGCGCAGCGCCGAGCCGCGGCAGAGCTGCGGCAGCGCCGCGACCTCGGCCGGCGTCAGCGGGCGGACGCTCTCATAGCCGGCCAGAAGCGCCTGGCCCTTTGTCAGGTTGAAGGAGGCGTCAGCCTCGAAACACCAGGAGTTCAGGCAGATGGCGAGGTCATAGGCGAAGGCGTCGGTGCAAGCGAAATAGAAGTCGATCAGCCCCGAGAGCCTGTCCTTGATGAAGAAGACATTGTTGGGGAAGAGGTCGGCATGGATGACGCCGCGCGGCAGGTCCTGCGGCCAGGAGCGCTCATGCGCTTCGATCTCAGCCATCACGCGCCGCCCGAGCCCCGGCGAGACCGTGTCGGCCGCCGCGCCAGCCTGCTCGGCGAGAGGCCGCCAGCCCGGCACCGCCAGCGAATTCACCCGCTCCATGCTGAAATCCGCGCCGGCCTGATGCAGCAAGGCGAGCCCGCGCCCGACCTCGGCGCAATGCGTCGCATTGGGGCGCCGCACCGAAATGCCGTCAAGGAAGGTGACGATCGCGGCCGGGCGGCCCGCAAGCTGGCCCACCGCCTGCCCGTCTTTGTCCTTGACCGGCAAGGGGCAGATCAGCCCGCGCCTGGCCAGATGCTCCATCAGGCCGATGAAGAAGGGCAGATCGCCTGCATCCACCCGCTCCTCATAGAGCGTCAGGATGAAGAAGGCCTGCGTCGTGTGCAGCAGGAAATTCGAGTTGGAGACGCCCTCGGCGATGCCCTTGACGGCCAGCAGATCGCCAATGCCGTAGCGCGCCACGAAGGCGGCCAGTTCATCATCAGGTACTTCGGTATAGACGGCCAAAAGCTCGCTCTCTCCTGCTCGCGCTCACTCGGCCGCGGTCGGCGCCGCTTCGCCGCGCAATTCGCGCGGCAGCGGGAAGAACACGTTCTCATCGGCCGTCGAGACCGTCTCGACGCGCACGTCGTAACGCTGCGCGAAAGCGTCGATGATCTCCTCGACCAACACCTCCGGCGCACTCGCGCCGGCCGTGATGCCGAGGCTGCGGATGTTGCCGAAGACCGACCAGTCGATTTCGTCGGTGCGCAGGACGAGCCGCGCCGCCGGGCAGCCGGCGCGCTCGGCGACCTCGCGCAGGCGCTGCGAATTCGAGGAATTGGGCGAACCGACGACGATCAGCGCATCGACCTGCGGCGCGACGCGCTTGACCGCTTCCTGACGGTTGGTCGTGGCGTAGCAGATGTCTTCCTTATGCGGCGCGATCAGATCGGGAAAGCGCGCCTGCAAGGCGGCGACGATCTCGCGGGTGTCGTCCACCGAGAGCGTCGTCTGTGTGACATAGGCGAGCGGCTGGTCGGCCGGCGGCTCGAGCGCGGCGACATCGTCGAGCGTCTCGATCAAGGTGATCGCGCCAGCAGGCAATTGCCCCATGGTGCCGATCACCTCGGGATGGCCGGCATGGCCGACGAGCAGGATGTGGCGGCCGCGCTTGTGATGCACCTCCGCCTCGCGATGCACCTTGGTGACCAGCGGACAGGTCGCGTCGATGGCGAAGAGATTGCGCTCACCGGCTTCGGCTGGAACCGATTTCGCCACGCCATGGGCGGAGAAGATCACCGGCCGCGTCGCATCGGGCACCTGCGACAATTCGGAGACGAAGACCGCGCCCTTCCGCTTCAGCGATTCGACGACGTATTTGTTGTGCACGATCTCATGGCGGACATAGACCGGCGCGCCATGCAGGATCAGCGCCTTCTCGACCGCGTCGATGGCGCGCACAACCCCAGCGCAGAAGCCGCGCGGAGCACAGAGCAGAATGTCGAGCGGCGGTTTCACGCGCGGATATCGTTCCAGAGAATGAGCGTCTTCTTTCGGGGTGAAAGGGGCGATGTCAAGGAAGCCGCGCATCGGCGGCCGCATAGCCGGGCAGCCATCGCAGCAGGTGCGACTTGTTGACAGATAAGTTGATATCAACTTATCTTCACTGCATACCTGCAGCCAAGATCCCGTTCGAGACGACCCTGATGGTCCGCGACCGTTGCCTGTGCCTGCACGCACAACGCGCGGCACGCGTTCTGGCGCGGCGTTTCGACGAGGCGTTGCGCCCATACGGGCTGACCAATGAGCAATTCTCGCTGCTGATGGCGCTCAACCGCCCGAGCGCGGCCTCGATCAGCCAGATCGCCAGCGTGCTCGGCGCCGACCGCACGACCTTGACCGCAGCCCTGAAGCCGCTGATGCGCGACGGGCTTGCGACGATCCATGCCGATACCAGGGACCGCAGGGCTCGCCGCGCGGCCCTGACGCCGGCTGGCCATGAGCGGCTCGCAGCCGCGCTGCCGGTCTGGCTTGCCATGCACGAGGCTCTGGAGGCGACGCTCGACGCTCCAGACCCTGCACAAACGCGACACGGTCTCACCCTCCTGGCCAGTTGGCCGGGCATGACTTGAACGGTGGTGACCGCAAGTTCGCACAACCAGGAGAGAACGCCATGACGACCCATGTCTCCACGCCCCAGGTCTCGACGCCCCATGTCTCCGCCTTCCGCTGGGTGCCGCCCTTCGCGCAGGGCCATGTCCGCGACCTGCGCGTGCGCTGGGCGCTTGAAGAAGCCGGCATTCCCTATGAGGCGACGCTGATTGGCCGCGACGACCAGGCGTCCGAGGATTATCGCGCCTGGCAGCCCTTCGGCCAGGTGCCGGCCTATCGCGACGGCGGCGTCGAAATGTTCGAATCGGGCGCGATCGTGCTCTACCTGTCGCGGAAATCTTCGGCTCTGGCACCCGAGGACGAAGCCGGCCGCGCCCGCGTGGTGACCTGGGTCCTGGCGGCCTTGAGTTCGATCGAGCCGCATGTCTCGGGCCTGGCCAGCACCGACATCTTCCACAAAGGCGAGGCCTGGACGATCGAGCGCCGGCCACAGATCGTCGAGATGGTGGTGATGCGCCTTCAGGCGCTGAGCAACTGGCTCGCGGGCAAGGACTATCTCGACGGGCGCTTCACCGCCGGCGATCTCATCATGGCGACGGTGCTGCGCGACGTGCCCGACGACATCCTCGCGCGCTTCCCCACGCTCGAAGCCTATCGCGCGCGCTGCCTCAATCGCCCGGCCTTCGCCCGCGCGCTGGAGGCGCAGATGGCGCCATTCCGCCAGAACGCGCCGGCTACCGCCTGACCGGCATCGGGCGCAGGCTTGGCCTTGCGATACACCATGGTCGAGGGCGCAGGGCGCTCACTGGCTCGCCATCCACCTCTTGATCGGGGCCGCTGGCGTGACCGTGGCATATCAAGGCAAGGCCGAGCGACGCCGGCAGGACCGACATACGCAAGTCACAGAGCCTGATCTAAGCCGTGCGGTCGCGTGACGGCGCCACGCGGCGTTCAGACAGATCCTTTCGACCGAGAGCAGCATGGCGGCCCTGATTTTCGATTTCGACGGCGTGGTGGCGGACAGCGAGTCCCTCGCGAATCTGGTTCTCGCCGAGGCGGTCAGCGCGCTCGGCCACCCGACCACACTGGACGACGCCCTCACCCGCTATTGCGGCCGCCGATGGAGCGATGTCGTGATCGCGATCGAGGGCGATCTTGGCGCCGAGCTGCCACCCGATTTCTCCGATGCGCTGAAGGCGGCGACGCTCGCCCGATTTCGCTCGGACCTTAGGGAGGTCGAAGGCGCGAGCGCCTTCATCGCACGCTTCCACGCGATTCCACGCTGCATTGCCTCGTCGAGCTCGATCGAGCGGCTGACGCTCTGCCTCGACGTGCTCGGCCTCGCATCCCAATTCGGTCAGAACGTCTTCAGCGCAGAGATGGTCGCACGGGGCAAACCGCATCCCGACATTTTCCTGCTCGCAGCCAGCAAGCTCGGCACAAACCCCGAATCCTGCCTCGTGATCGAGGACAGCACTGGGGGCATCAAGGCCGCTGCCGCTGCTGGAATGGAAAGTATCGGCCTGTGCGCAGCCTCTCATATCAGGGCCGCTCATGCCGAAAGGCTGCGCGCCGCGGGCGCCACCCATATCGCGACCTCATGGCAGGAGGTCGATACACTCGCCACCGAGTTCCTGCAGCGCCAACAAGCCATGGCGTGATCGAGCACGCCCCCCTCGCACAAACGCGCCGGCGCCCTTAGATTGACGGCAGGCCGGTTCCGCATGCGGGCACTGGCCTCGTCCCCCGCAAAGAGCACCTCATGGCCGACGTCTCCCATACCAGCTATCTGCCGCCGATCCTGACCTTCTGCGCCGGCGCCGTGATCGCCGTGCCGCTGTTCCGGCGGGTCGGACTTTCGGCAGTGCTGGGCTATCTCGCGGCCGGCATCATCATCGGCCCCTCGGTGCTGGCCGTGATCAAGGACCCCGACGCGATCCGCGGCACAGCCGAGATCGGCGTCGTGCTGTTGCTCTTCCTGGTCGGGCTCGAATTGCAGCCGTCGCGGCTCTATTCGATGCGCAAGGACATTCTCGGCGCGGGCCTCGCCCAGATGGCGCTGAGCGCGGGCGTCATCGGCGCGGCGGCCTGGTGGTTCGGCCTGTCCGTCGGCGGGGCGGTCGCGGTCGGGCTGGCACTGGCGCTGTCTGCAACCTCGATCGCGCTGCAATTGCTGGAGGAGCGCGGTGACGGCAACGAGCCCTATGGCCGGCGCACCTTCTCGATCCTGCTGTTCCAGGACATCTCGATCGCGCCCGCTCTGGCGATCCTGCCGCTGCTGGCGACGACGACCGAGGCCAAGCCCGGCGGCGCCGGCCAGGCCCTGACGGGTCTGGGGATAGCCTTCCTCGCCATCGCCGCGATCGTGCTGGCGGGGCGCTATGTGCTCAACCCGTTCTTCCGCATCCTGGCCAAGACCGGCGCCAAGGAGGTGATGACGGCAGCCGCCCTCTTCATCGTGCTCGGCGCTGCGCTGCTGATGGAGCATGTCGGGCTCTCGATGGCGATGGGTGCGTTCCTGGCTGGCGTGCTGCTGGCCGATTCGCATTTCCGCCACGAGCTGGAAGCCGATATCGAGCCGTTTCGCGGCGTGCTGCTCGGCCTGTTCTTCATGGCGGTCGGCATGTCGCTCGACTTGAAGCTCGTGCTCGACAACTGGCTGCTGCTGGCCTTGGCCGCGCCTTTGCTGGTGCTGTTCAAGATCGCGGTCGCGGCCTCGATCCTACGTGCCTCCTGCTCCTCGATGACGGAGGCCGTGCGGGCGGGCGCCCTGCTCTCGCCCGCCGGCGAATTTGCCTTCGTGCTGCTGCCGCTGGGCGTCTCGCTCGGCCTGCTCGACGAGCGCCATGGCGCGATCGCGACGGCGCTGGCGGCGATCTCGATGCTGATCGGGCCGATCGTCGCCAAGCTCATCGACGGCGCCCTCCTCTCGCGCGCCTCGCCCGAGACGATGGACGAGGATTTCGAGGGCGT
The DNA here is from genome assembly GCF_900113835.1 of Allobosea sp. OK403. Lineage (GTDB taxonomy): Bacteria > Pseudomonadota > Alphaproteobacteria > Rhizobiales > Beijerinckiaceae > Allobosea. The sequence continues at coordinate 255,641 of NZ_FOQV01000003.1, forward strand.
GGACGCTCCCTCCGTCGTGGTCATCGGGTTCGGTCGCTTCGGCCAGATCGTGACGCAGGCGCTGCTGCTGCAGCATGTCGATGTCACGATCATCGATTCGGATGTCGAGCGCATCCGCTCCGCCGCCAAGTTCGGCTTCAAGATCTATTATGGCGACGGTACGCGGCTCGACGTGCTGCGCGCGGCGGGGACGGGCAAGGCCCGCATCCTGTGCGTCTGCATCGACAACAAGGATGCGGCCCTGCGCATCGTCGAGATGGCCAAGGCCGAGTTCCCGAATGTGCGCCTGCATGCACGCGCCTATGACCGCATCCACGCCATCGACCTGATGAAGGCCAATGTCGACTACCAGATGCGCGAGACCTTCGAATCCGCGCTCGGCTTCGGCCGCGTCACGCTGGAAGGGCTCGGGCTGAACTATGACGAGGCGAGCCTGGTGATCGACCATGTCCGCGACCGCGACGCCCAGCGCATGGAGATCCAGTTCACCGAGGGCATCGCCGCCGCGCTCAACAAGGTGCCGCGCGTCACCCCCGAGCCGCTGGTCCAGCCCAAGGGCAAATCCAAGGCGCTCACGCCCGAGACCCAGGAGGTCATCGAGGATGGCGGAGCCGAGGTCGCTGTCGGCGGCGTCGGCGAGCCCGAGCGGTGAGCGCGCGCCCAGTCGGGCCGCCGGCGGTCTTCGTCAGCGGCCCGATCATGCGCCATGTCGCGGTGATGACGGCGACCAGCTCGGCCGGGCTGATGGCTGTGTTCGTCGTCGACCTGCTCTCGCTGCTCTACGTCTCCTGGCTCGGCCGGCCGGAGGCGACGGCAGGCGTCGGCTATGCCACCATCGTCCTGTTCCTGATGATCTCGATCAATATCGGGCTGATGATCGCGGTCACGGCCCTTACCGCGCGCGCGCTCGGCGCGGGAGACCGCGGCAGCGCAAGACGCCTCGCCGGTTCGACGCTTGCGCTGATGACGCTGGCGGCGTTGGCGCTGAGCATCATCGTCCTGCCCGGACTGCCCTGGCTGCTGCGCACGCTCGGCGCCCATGGCGAATCCTATGCAGTGGCCTATTCCTTTCTCTGGATCGTACTGCCGTCGAATGTGCTGATGGCGCTCGGCATGGGCTTTTCCGGCGTGCTGCGAGCCGTCGGCGATGCGAGGCGCGCCATGTTCGTCACGCTCGGCGGTGGGCTGGCGACCGCAGTGCTCGACCCGCTCTTCATCTTCGGTCTCGGTCTCGGCCCCAATGGCGCGGCCTGCGCCATCGTTCTGGCGCGCGTCATCATCGCGGCGGTCGGCTTCCATGGCGCGGTCAAGGTTCATGACATCGTCGCCAGACCGACCTACGCCGCACTTGCGGAGGATAGGGGAAAGACCATGGCGATCGCGGGGCCGGCGATCCTGACCAATCTGTCGACGCCAATCGCCAACGCCGTCTTCGCCGGGCTGATGGCGCGTTTCGGCGATGCCGCGATCGCGGCGCTGGCGATCATCGACCGGCTCGTGCCCGTTGCCTTCGGCGCGCTGTTTGCGCTGTCGGGCGCAGTCGGACCGATCCTCGGCCAGAACTGGGGCGCCGGCCGCTTCGACCGGATGCGGCGCGGCCTGACCGACTCGGCGCTCTTCGCGGTCGCCTGCGTCGTCGTCGCCTGGCTCCTGCTCGTGCTGCTGCGCGGGCAAATCGTCACGGTCTTCGGCGCGACGGGGCTGACGGCGGAGCTGGTGACGTTCTTCTGCCTGATCGCGGGGCCGATGTGGATCTTCGTCGGCCTGCTCTTCGTCGCCAACGCCGCCTTCAACAATCTCGGCATGCCGCTGCTCTCCACGCTGTTCAGCTGGGGCCGGGCCACGCTCGGCACGATACCGCTCGCCTTCGTGGGAGCCCATTATGCCGGGCCGAAGGGCGCCTTGGTCGGCTGCGTCTTCGGCGCCGTCGTCTTCGGCATCGTCGCGCTCGTCTTCGCCTATCGCGGCATCGCCCGGCTGGAGCGCGAGGGCGCGTCACGCTCTGCTTCCCTTGCCTCACGAACTGGCGCTGCTATCGTTCCGCTCCAGGCGGCGGCAGACCGCAGATAGATCATCGCATCGCTCCCGCTTTCCGGCGCGATGCCTGAACCGGAGGCGCGCCATGATGAACCTGTTCGAGATGATGCAGCAGGCCCAGAACGGGCAGGCCATGCAGAACATCGCCCGGCAATACGGGCTCAGCCAGCAGCAGACACAGTCGGCGATCGAGGCCTTGCTGCCCGCCTTCTCGATGGGGCTGCAGCGCCAGACGCAGAATCCCCAGGCCTTCGGGAACCTCGCGCAGATGATGACCGCGACGCCTTTCGGCCAGATGTTCGAGACCGGCGGCGGCGCCATTCCCGCCCATGCCCAGACGATGGGCAATGATGTGCTGAGCCAGCTCTTCGGCTCCAAGGAGATCAGCAGCGCCGTCGCGGCGCAAGCGGCCGCGACGAGCGGCGTCGGCCAGGCCATCCTCAAGCAGATGCTGCCGGTGATCGCCTCCATGGTGATGGGCGGGCTGTTCAAATCGGCGAACAATCAGGGCCTCGGCGGCATCCTTGGACAATTCACCGAGATGATGCGCGGGCAGATGCCCGGCCAGCAGCCGACATCGCCCCAAGCGCAAGCCCCCGCCAACCCGCTCGACACCATCCTCGGCGGGCTGTTCGGCAATGGCCAAGCACCGACGGGCCAAGCACCGACGGGCCAGCCCCAGGCCGGCCCCTTCGGCGGCGGGCAGATGCCGGGCGGCCAGGCGAGCGGCAACCCGCTCAACCCGCTGGACGGCGGCCTGCTCGGCCAGATCCTGACCGGCATGCTGGGCGGCGCGCAGCAGCCGAATGCCCAGCCCGCGCCGGCCCCCACGAGCCGCAATGCTCAAGCCCAGCCGCAGGAGCAGCCCGACGACGCGCCGCCGCCCTCCTCGGCAACCGGACCAGGCTCGATCGGGCTCGATGCGCTCAACCAGATGTTCGAGCATGGCCGGCAGGTGCAGGACAGCCATCAGGACGCGCTGAAATCGATCTTCGACGGCATGTTCGGCGGTCCGGGCCGGCGCTGAAAAGGAGAGCGGGCGCCGAAGCAACAAGCGCTCGCTCGCTCCAGAGTTACCACGCGCTCGCCACCTGTTGGATCCCGGGAATTGCCCTTGCTTTGACGGCTGCTCCCGGCGATCCGTTACGGAGCGCGTGATTCCGGTCGCGACGCTCAGCACCTGATCGGATGGCCTCCCAAAGGGGGCATGGATGCTCTCAGGTCGCCCGACACTGCAATTCGTTTTGTCCCGAAGATCAATTGCGGGCCGTCCGGCCCGCTCCAATGGAATTGACCAATGCCTGCGCCTAAATCTCTCCGTCGCGGTCTTTTCACGGCCTGTGCAACGATCGCTGTGCTGCAGGCCGGCAGCACCATGGCGGTTGCCGCCAATTCGACATTCTATGACGCAGCCCTGTGCAAGCCGCCTTATTCCCTGGCGTCGTCGACCGCGATCTATGAGGCTGCTGAAAAGCTTGCCAAGCCTGATACGTCGTCAATGGGGGCCGCGATCTACAAGATCCCGCAGATCGGTCGCGACGGCTTTGAAAGCGATGAGGTGTTTTTCGCCAATGGCGCTGTCGGCGTCCTGATCAAGGGCCTCCAGGCCGATGCGCTCGCCGCCAAATACAAGCTGAAGCGCGAGACATCGGATCTGCTCGGCACATCCAGCAAGGGCTATGCGCGGCCGCTTGCGAAGAAGCTGCAGCCCCCGGCGGGCCTTGCCGGCCCGGGCAAGGTCTCCATCGTGGTACGCGAGAGCGACGCCCTGCCCGGCAAGACCTTGCTGGCCTGTGAATTTGTCGCGGATTGATAGAGCAGGATGGCTCTGGTGGCGGTTTCGCGCCGCTATCAAAAAGCTGATCTGCGTCAGGCAACGCGGCGCGACTGCCAGTTCGCGTCCTCGCGCGCCATACCCGCGGCGAGTTCGCGCAATCCTTGAGTATCGGCATTGGTGCGGAAACTCGCGACCAGCGCGTTGAGGCGCTGAATCTGGTCCGACAAGGCCGTGGCCGAGGCCGCGCTCTCTTCGGCGAGCGCCGCATTCTGCTGGGTCATCTCATCCATATGCGCCACGGTCTGGCTCATCTCGTCGATGCCATTGGCCTGTTCGGCGGAAGCGGCCGAGATGTCGGAGACGGTGGCGGACACCTTGCGCGAAGCCTCGACGATGCGCTCCAGCACCTCGCCGGCGGAGCGGACGAGGCCAACGCCCTGCGCGACCTCAGCGCCCGATTCGGTGATCAGGGCGGTGATGTCCTTGGCCGCAGCCCCCGAGCGCTGCGCCAGGGTGCGGACCTCGGAGGCGACGACCGCAAAGCCCTTGCCGGCATCGCCGGCGCGGGCGGCCTCGACCGCCGCATTGAGCGCCAGCAGATTGGTCTGGAAAGCGATCTCGTCGATGACGGTGGTGATGTCGGAGATCTTGCGGGAGGCGGCCTCGATCCGGGCCATCGCATCGACGGCCTCGCCGACGATCGCCCCGCCCTTGCGCGCCACGTCCATCGCCTCATCGGCGAGCGCAACAGCCTGCCTGGAGGCCGTGGCCGCGGCCTTCACCGAGGCTGCGAGTTCCTCCGTGGTGGCCGCCGTCTCCTCGAGCGACGAGGCCTGTTCTTCCGTCCGCTTCGACAGATCGTCGGCCCCCATATTGATCTCGCGCGCCGCATTGCCGACATCGCCAGACGTCGCCTGGATCGTCCTGATCGTCTCGGATAGATGGCCAACGGCGAGGTTGAAGTCGTCGCGCAATTTCTCGTATTCAGCCGCCACATCGGCGTCGATGCGATAGGTCAGATCGCCCTGCGAAAGCAGATCGAGCCCGTTCGCCAGCAGATCCATGACCTGCCGCTGCTCTGCTGCCAGCCGCTCCTGTTCCCGCGCATGCCCGGCCCGCTCCTGCTCGATCGCCAGGCGCTGCGCATCCGAGGCTTCGCGACCTTCCGCAGTCTCAGTCTCGAGGCGCTGGACCGCCAGGCCATTGTCCTTGAAGATCTGGACGGCGCGCGCCATCGCGCCGATCTCGTCCTTGCGGGTCTGGCCGTCGATGGCGATCTGGTAGTCGCCGTCGGCGAGGTCGCCCATGCGCTGCTTCAGCAGGTCAAGCGGCCGCGTGATCGAGTGACGCACCAGCACCATGGCTCCAATCAGGCCAAGCAGCATGCCGAGCGCGGACAATGCGAGCACCAGCTGATTGAGCGTCCGGGCCTCGGCGTCGAGCTGGCCGGAGGTCGCTTCCGTATCGGCCTTGACGCTGTCGTTCAGCGCGTCCGCCTGCGCCACGATTTCGCTGATCATCTTGTCGAGCTGCGACATCACGGACAGGGCCGCGAGATCCTCATCGCGCGCCGCCATGGCGACGACATCATCGACCTGCGCCTTCAACGCCATGAAGTTTCGCGCCAACGCGTCGAACTCCGCAGCCTTCTGCGGGAAGCTGATCTTCGCATCGGTCAAACGGGCGAGCGCGCGATCATAGGATTTGCGCACGTCCTCGATCGCGGTGGTGTTCTGCTTCATGTAGTCGGGATAGGCGATCGACTTGTAGAGATCGCGCGAGATGTCGCTCATCGCGCGGGTGGCGCGGGCTGCATCGAGGATCGCGGTCGCGCGCTGGGAAATCAGGTCGGAATAGGTCTTCTGGATCCGGCCATATTCGCGACCGCCATAAATGGCGGTGGCCAGGCTGATCGCCCCGATGATGATCAGGGGGATGGCGATTTTCGTCCGAATGGCCAGATCCTGAAGGCGCAACGAAAATCGCATGTCCGACATCCCCGCATCGCAACGATACGCGCTCTCCCGGCGCGGCATGGGCAGGAGGTTTTGCCGAGTTTGGTGAATTTTGAGTTAGGTTTAGCCTCGCGGCCGCGCAAAACCGCTCACATCAGCAAGAAATCCGTGAAACCAGGCAAGCATCGGCGATACGCCCTGCCGCAACAGCAGCGACGAGGAGCAAGGCCGGGATGAAGCGGCGCTAGAGCCGGATCAATGCGAAAAACCGGCACCCACTTTTTCGCGCAATGCTCTAGCGGCGCAGGTACAAAAAAGGGCGGAAGCACGAAGCCTCCGCCCACAGGAACGCGCAGCCCCAAGGGGTCAGGCGCTGCACGCAACCGCTTGCTTGGCGACTGGTTGCCTGGCGACCGGCCCGGCCTTCATGGCGGGAGCCTTCGCCTGAGCCTGCCGAACGCCTTCCGCGCGACGCGCCGAGGCGACGCCCGAACGCGCACCGGAGCGGGCGGCAAGAATGGTCGAGGGATCGTCGAGCCAGGAGGTGGCAAGTGCGCCTTCAACATCGGAGCGGACGAGGCCGATATCCTTGAGGCCGCGTTCGTCGAGCTCGGTCAAGCGCAGAACCTCGCGGCGATGGATGATCGCTTTCGTGAGCGACGTTACGCCGGCAAACCCTCGCGCACCGATGCGCGTGACGACACCCAAAACGGACGCGAACGGCTTCGTGGCAATGGTCATGATCAGCATAACGACCTCCTAAGGGTCCAAACGACGGGTATTCCCAGACCCCACCCGGACGCACCGCTGGCAAGACCTCGAAACTGACCAAACGATAGCTTTCCGCTGGTCATAAGCCAAACGAATGCTTATGATGCTTCACAGCACGGATATTGATGATCCAGTTTGGGGGCCGCCATGGCGCATGTTCTCGACGCCGACCAGCTCAAGACCTTCGTCGCCATCGCCGATACAGGCTCCTTCACCCGCGCCGCCGAGATCGTATTCAAGACGCAATCGGCCGTCTCCATGCAGATGAAGCGGCTCGAGGAGCGCGTCGGCCGGCCGCTCTTCGGGCGCGACGGCCGCCATGCCAAGCTGACCGAGGATGGCGAGCGCCTGCTCGACTACGCCCGCAGGATCGTGCGGCTGAACCTCGAATGCGTCGCGAGCTTTACCGATGCCGACCTCAAGGGCCGCATCCGGCTCGGCGTGCCCGACGACTATGCCGACCGCTATTTGCCCGAGATTCTCGCCCGCTTCGCCCGCTCCAACCCGCGCGCCGAGGTCACCGTCGTCTGCGAGCCGACGCCGATGCTGGCCGATAGGATCGCCACCGGCGACATCGACCTCGCCATCATCACCCATGTCGAGAGTCGCGGCCAGGGCGAGATCATCCGCATCGAGCCGCTGCTCTGGGTAACCTCGGCGCGCCATGGCGTGCATGAGGAGGATCCGCTGCCGCTGGCGCTCGGCCGCCCGACCTGCAACTGGCGGCAGGCCGCCGTCGAGGCGCTGGAGACCAAGGGGCGGCGCTTCCGTGTGCTTTATGCGAGCTGGAATTCGACGGCAGTGGGCGCGGCGGTGGTCGCAGGGCTCGCCGTCTCGGTCCTGCCGGAAAGCGCGGTCCGGCCCGGCATGCGTATCCTGGGACCGACGGATGGCTATGCGACGCTGCCATCCTGCAAGATCGGTCTGCTGCGCACGCGCTTTGACCCTTCGGTCCTGTCCAATGCGCTGGCTGAGCACATCATCCAGAGCCTCGACAATCTGCAGAGCTTCAAGACCGCGGCGGAATAAGGGATGGCAATAGCGCCGGACAAAGGCCGGACGCTGCGTTTCAGGGCCCCAAGCCGGCCGCCGCCTTCTGGAAGAAGCCCAGCACCGACTGACCGATCTGCGTCGCCCAAACCACGATCGTGAGCGATATCAGGCTCACGACAAGGCCATATTCGATCGCCGTTGCGCCGCGCGCATCGCCAGCAAAGTCGGAAATGGCCATTCTGATCCGTTCCATGTCTCGGAAATACCGAATAAATTCGGCCAAATCGTTAACATGACTGCCGAAACTGGCCGGAATGCCTTACAGCGCAAGCGCCGGGAACAGGGGCGCGATCTCGCCCGACCACTCACCCCCGAAGCGTGACGCGAGTTGCTGCGCAAGCGTGCGGTCCTGCGCGACGATCGCATCGAGCGGCGCGAGGAACCCCGTCTCGTCGCGCCCCGCGCCATCCAGCCGCGCCCTCCGGGCGAGGCCGCCGCGCGCCAGCGCCAGCACCTCCCGCGCCAGATCGCGCAAACTGCGTTCGCCGATGCGGGCGGAGAGGCCGGCTTTCGGCACCGCATCGCGTAGCGCCTGGCGCTCCTCGGCGCTCCAGCCCTTGACCAGATCCCAGGCCGCATCCAGCGCCACCTGGTCGTAGAGCAGGCCGACCCAGAAGGCCGGCAGGGCGTTCAGCATCTCGGGCGGCCCGGCATCGGCGCCGCGCATCTCGAGGAAGCGCTTGAGCCTGACCTCGGGGAACAGCGTCGAGAGATGGTTCGCCCAGTCGGAGATCGTGGCGCGCTCACCCGGCAGCTGCGCAAGCTTGCCGGCAAGCAGGTCGCGGAAGGAGGCGCCGGCGACGTCGTGATAGACCGCGCCGCGCTTGACGAAATACATGGGAACGTCGAGCGCCCAGTCGACATAGCCCTCATAGGACATGCCCTCGTCAAAGGCGAAGGCAAGCATGCCGGAGCGCGCCTTGTCGGTATCGAGCCAGATTTCCGAACGCACCGACTGGAGGCCGTTGAGCTTGCCCTCGGTGAACGGCGAGGCCGCGAACAAGGCGGTGGCCAGTGGCTGCAGGGCGAGCGAGACCCTGAGCTTCCTGACCATGTCGGCCTCGGTCGCGAAATCGAGGTTCACCTGCACCGTGCAGGTGCGGAACATCATGTCGAGGCCGCGCGTGCCGACCTTGGGCATGTAGTTCGCCATGATCTTGTAGCGGCCCTTGGGCATCACCGGCGTCTGCGCGCGCGTCCAGAGCGGCGAGTGGCCGAGCGCGACGAAGCCGATGCCATGGGGCGCGGCGACCGCCTTGACGTCGGCGAGATGGTTGGCGAGTTCGTCGGCGGTATCGTGCAGCGTCTCGACCGGCGCGCCTGAGAGCTCGAACTGGCCGCCGGGCTCCAGCGAGATCGCGCCGCCGCCTTCGGGACCGGCAAGGCCGATGATGTGGCCGTCATCGACGATCGGCTCCCAGCCGAGCCTCTCCTGCATGCCTTCCAGCAGATGGCGGATGCCGCCCCGGCCATCGCGCCCCTCATAGGGCACGGGGGAGAGGTCATGCGCATAGAACGGGAACTTCTCGTGCTCCGTCCCCATCCTGAACGCGGAGGCCGGCTTCTCGCCAGCAGCGATCCAGGAAATCAATTCGTCCTTGGAACCGATCGGGGTCGAATCGGACACATCGCGAGCCATGGGCGCTCCGGCAGAGTAAGGCATGCAGCCATGCGGCCGCCCGCGCATTTCGGCGCGGCCGGATCAGGCTCGGGAGCGCCAGACATAGGCGAGCCTCAGGCGCTCGACAACGACCCCCGTCGCGCATTGATGCAAGAGTGATCCCCGCGCCAACGCAAGGCGGCGCGGCGCGCCCGGTCGTCGGCGGGCGTTCGCTAGAGCCGGATGGTTTCAGATGGGATCGCAAAGTGACCCCATCTGAAACCTGAATCCGTCTCTCATCCAAGAATTAGAGCAGGATTGACGCGAAAAACCGGCTCCCACTTTTTCGCATCCTGCTCTAGGCTGCGCCGCGCATGGCCGGCTGCCAGCCCGGCGAGAGGGCGACGCCGTCGAGACGGGTCTCGGAGGCCAGCCAATCGACCACGGCGGCAAGCCCGGCGGCCTGCCCTCCCGCCCTCCCCCGAGCCTCTTCGAAGACCGCGAGCTGGACATCGGCGCTGGTGCCGTTCGCCGCCAGCCTGCGGCAATATGCGAGCTCGGCCTTGCAGCCGAGCGCCGCAGCGTCATCGGCCAGCTCGCCGAGCAACTCGTCGATCAGGCTCGGCACGGAGCGCATGGTCCGGCTCTCCCCGCAGATCAGCCCGCCATGGATGCCGTAGCGCTGCGCGCGCCAGATATTCTCCGCGGCAATCGCACGCGCCGCCGGCGTGAGCTCTGCATTCAGCCCGCGATGGCGCTGCAGATGGCGGATCAGGCAGCGATACAGCGCAGCGATGGCGAGCGTGTCATCAAGCCTCGTGCAGCTGTCGGCAATGCGCAGTTCGAGCGTCGGATGCGTGTCGGAGGGGCGGATCGCCCACCAGATATAGCTCGCATCCTTGATCGCGCCGGCTGCGACCAGGGTCTCGACATAGCTCCGGTAATCGGCCGCATCGGTGAAGAGCTCGGGCAGGCCGGTGCGCGGCAATTCGGCATAGGCCGAGAGCCTGTAACCCATCAGGCCAGTGCGCTGTCCCTGCCAGAAAGGCGACGAGGTTGACAGCGCCAGGAGCAGCGGCAGGAACGGTAGAATGCGCACCATCAGCCGGATGCGCTCGTCCTCGTCTTCGATCTCAACATGGATATGGAGGCCGCAGAGCTGGTTGCGGCTGCCGAGCATCTGCAGATCGCGCATGATCTGGTCGTAACGCGTGGCCTCTGTCGCGCGCTGGCGCGACCAGACGGCGCTGGGATGCGTGCCGCAGGCCAGCAGCAGCATCTCATGTTCGAGCGCGAGCCCCGCCAGCCCCTTCCGCAAGGTCGAGAGCGAATGCCGCGCCTGCGCCATCGATTCGCAGATCGGCGTTGCGACCTCGATCTGCGATTGCAGCATTTCACGCTGCACCTCGTCGGGAAAGGCGTCCTGGACCGCGGCGAAGAACTTGGGAGAAACCTTGCGGGCGATCCCGCGGCTGCCGGCATCGGACAGGAAATATTCTTCTTCGATGCCGAAGCGGTTGGCTTCGTTCATGGCGTCATCCTCGTCGGGCAAAGGGCTACAGGCCGTGCGGAGGGGTGGGCTTGCGCCATCGCGCCCCTCGGCAGGAATCGCGCCACAGCCTGGCTGCCAATGAGTCGAGAATACGGCTCCCTTCGCACAATCGCGAAAACGCCCGACACGCCCCGGCGTTCCCGACCGCCTGCAGCGCCAGGGCGTTTTCGAGCGAAGCGGGCACCGGTTCGCGTGAAGAAAGCGCGTTAAAACAGAGGACTAGCTGTGAACAATCAATTGGTTGTTCGTGCGGTGCGAGCGACAACCTGTCGAGGCTCCGCAGCTAGGTGTAAGCCTTCACCAGGCTGGGCGAGGGTGCGGAGAGCGAGAACTCGGATGAGCGAAGTCCCGACGATACGACATGGACGCATAAAGATCGGCGAGAGCCTCCGCCTGAATGTCGTTCAGGCAGGGCCGTTATCTGGCGAACCCGTCTTACTCCTGCATGGTTGGCCCCAGACCGCCCATACCTGGCGCAAGGTCATGCCACTGTTGGCCGAGGCGGGGTATCGTGCGATCGCACCCGATCTGCGCGGCTTTGGGGACAGCTCAAAACCTGAAGGCGTATATTCCAAGCTCACAGTCGCGGGGGACCTCGTCGCCCTACTCGATCAGCTCGGCATCGCTTCAGCCTGGATCATCGGACATGATCTCGGCGGTCAGGTTGCTTACCCGTTCTCAGCACAGTGGCCGCAGCGCACCCGAGGGCTTGTTTTCATCGAATCGGGGCTACCCGGCTTTGGACAGGAGCGGGCGATGGATATCGCCGCGGGCGGAAGCTGGCATTTCGGCTTCAACCGCGCCGGCGATATCGCCGAAGAATTGGTGCGCGGGCGCGAACATATGTTCATCCGCTCCATGATCCGTCGCGAGAAGGTCGGCGTTTTCGACCCCACGGCCATCACAGACGAGGATATTGCCGTGTATGCATCGGCGGCGGCGGCACCGGGCGGCCTGCGCGCGATGTTCGCGCATTATCGTGCGCTTATCCCGCAAGACCGTGAGGATAATCTGGTGCTCGGCTCGAAGCCACTGACCTGCCCCGTTCTCGCCGTTGGGGCCGATCACGGCTATGGCGAAGGAGCATTCAACACGATGAAGAAAGTTGCGATCGAACCGAAAAGCTGGATTGCGCCCGACTGCGGCCACTACGTGCCGGAAGAACGCCCACGCGAACTCGTCGACGCTTTACTGGCCTTCATGGCTGGTCGCCTTTGAAACAGCTGGATCTTTGTTTTAACGCGTTTTCTTGACGCGAACCGGTATCCACTTCTCTCGAAAACGCTCTAGCCGCGCGGCCAGTCGCCCAAAACCGCCTGGACGAGCGCTAGAGCTGCAATCGCAGCCGTATCGGCGCGCAAAATGCGTGGTCCCAGCGAGATTCTGAGCGTTTTCGGTCGCGCCAGGATGCGCGCGCGCTCGGCCTCGTCGAAGCCGCCTTCAGGGCCGATCAGCACAGCGAGCGGGCCGGGCGCGGCGGCAGCCAGCACCTCGAGCGGGCTCTCCTGCGCCATCGCCTCGTCGCAGAAGATCAGGAGCCTTTCGGGCTCGAGCGCTTCGAGCGCCGCGTCCAGCCCGCATTCACCCCGAATCTCGGGCAATGACAGGATGCCGCATTGCTCGGCCGCCTCGATCGCATTGGCGCGCAGCCGATCGAGATTGAGCCGCGACACCTGCGTCCTGCGGGTCAGAACCGGTTGCAGCACACCCGCCCCCATCTCGACGGCCTTCTGCGCGATATAGTCGAGCCGCGCATGCTTCAGCGGGGCGAACAGGTAATGCAGATCGGGGGCTTCCGGCTGCGGGCGCGTCTGCCGGACCAGGCCGAGGCTTGCTTGCTTGCGCCCTTCCGCCGTCAGCGCCGCGAGCCATTCGCCGTCGCGGCCGTTGAACACGATGATGGTGTCGTCGCTCTTCAGGCGCAGCACGTTGAGCAGGTAATTCGCCTGTTCGCGCGCCAGCGGCAGGCGCGTGCCAATGGCGAGATCGTCGGCGAGATAAAGCCGGTAGCGAGCGAAATCGGGGGTGGACATCGGCGCGGTCATCTCCTGTCACCCGCCGTCGCGCCGCCGAACCAGCGCGAAAACCGCCACAATCCAGGCGTAACGGCAAGTGGACTCGCATAGGCGCTTGGCGCTAACACGGTGAGGCTGTTATGAACATTCCGGAGCGGAAACGCTCCCAGCATGAACAATTCGGAGCAAGACATATGCGGCGCATGATGACTTCGAGCAAGATCGCTTCTGGAGTGATCGCGATGCTCGGTCTGGCGACGGTATCGTTGCTCGATGCCGCGCCGGCCGCCGCGCAAGCTTCCGGCTGCGAGCAGATCCAGAAGCTGCTGGCGGAGCGCCAGGCGATCGTGGCCTCGCTGAACTCGTCCTCGAGATCCAAGCAGAAGCTGACCCCGGCGCAAGCCTGCAGCACGCTCGGCCGCCTGGTCGGGAACGGCAATGCGGCGCTGAAATTCGCCAGTGCGAACCAGGACTGGTGCCAGATTCCGGCCAGCTTCGTCGATGGCCTGAAGGTCGACAACGACAAGGCCGCCGGCATCCGCAACAATGCCTGCAACGCCGTCAAGCAGCAGGCGGCGATGCAGAAGCGCGCCCAGCAGCAGGCCCAGCAACATCAGGGCGGCGGCAGCCCGTTCGGCGGCGCCGATTCGATCACCGGCGGATCGCTGCGGGTTCCCCAGGGCGCGCTCTGACCACTTCGTGACCCTAGCCCCCGACCCGGAACGGCCCATGGTTTCGACGACGGATGTTCCGCTTCCCGACGCCCTAACCGGGCATTGGGTCGATACGCGTGCACCGCGACGCTTCAGACCCTATCTCAAGCTCGCGCGGATCGAGCGGCCGATCGGCTGGCAGCTTCTGCTTCTGCCCTGCTGGTGGTCGGCGGGCCTCGCGGCGATCGCCGACAGGCAGGCCTTCCCCAATCCCTGGCATTGCCTGCTGTTCCTGATCGGCGCCGTGGTGATGCGCGCCGCCGGCTCGACCTTCAACGACATCATCGACCGCAAGCTCGACGCTCAGGTGGCGCGGACACGCGGCCGGCCGCTCCCTTCCGGCCAGGTCACGGCGAAGGCGGCAGCGCTATTCATGGTCGCACTCTCGCTTGTCGGCCTGCTGGTGCTGCTCCAGTTCAACCGCTTCACGATTCTGACCGGCATCGCCTCGCTGGCGATCGTCGCGATCTACCCTTTCATGAAGCGCATCACCCAGATGCCGCAATTCGTGCTCGGCCTCGCCTTCTCCTGGGGCGCGCTTCTCGGCTGGAGCGCGGTCTTCGGCCGGCTCGATCCGCCGGCCTATCTGGTCTATGCGGCGGCAATCCTCTGGACCATCGGCTACGACACGATCTACGCGCTGCAGGACATCGAGGACGACATCATCGCCGGCATCAAGTCGAGCGCGCGCTATTTCGGGCAGTATGGCCGGGAGGCGATCGGAGCCTGCTTCGGATTCGCCGTGCTGCTGATCGCTGTCGCGACCTGGATGGTCGGCGGCGGCGTCTTCGCTTGGCTCGGCGTCGCGGGCTTTGCGGCTCATCTTGGCTGGCAAGTTTCGCAGATCAGCGGTGTGACGCCGGTGCTGGCGCTGCGCCTGTTCCGCTCGAACTGGCACGCCGGACTGCTGCTGGCGGCCGGCTTCGCGCTCGATGCGCTGGTTCGGTTCGGCCTCTGAACGCCCCGCGCGTTACCGCGCTGGCGATGGCTGGATCGCCAGCGCTCACGCCCTCAACGATGATGCGGCATGTCTGACGTTGCCCTGCGCGATATAACCGCGGCGACGGTTCGCGCGATCTGCGCGCTGGAAGTCCGCCAGGATCAAAAAGGTTTCGTCGCGCCCAATGCCATCTCGATCGCGCAGGCGCATTTCGAGCCCGCGGCAAGCTTCAAAGCCATCTACGCCGCCGAAACTCCGGTCGGCTTCCTGATGTGGCGTCCGGGTTCTGAATCCGGCGCCTGCTATCTGTGGCGCTTCATGATCGACCACAGACACCAGAAGAGCGGCTACGGCAAGGCGGCGCTGATGCTGCTCTTTCAAGCGCTGCGCGACCAGGGATTCCACCTGCTGAAAACGAGTATCGTGCAGGGGAGCGCAGGGCCCCTGGAGTTCTATCGCTCGCTCGGCTTCAGGGAGACGGGCGAGACCCTGCCGAATGGCGAGAGTCTGCTGCTGCTTTCACTGTAAGTCCATGGAAGGCCCGGCCGGCCTTCAATCCGTCAGGCGCTCGCCGGCGACGACGACCGGGCGCTCACTGAGACGGCCGGTCTTGCGCCGCACCAGGAAGCGCGGCCGGCGGCCGTTGAGGAAGGAATGACGCCGCCTGATCCGCACCGGGCCGAGCGCGAGCCGGCCAAGCTGCGGATAGGGCTCCGAAATTACCCCATCGCTGGTCTCGATCAGCAAGGGCAGGCCGCTGGCGCGGCCGCAGTCGCGCCAGAGCGCCACCACATCGTCCTGATCCAGCACCGCAACCGTGATCGAGCGGCCGTCGCCGGCCGTCAGAGCCAGTTCGAAGCGCTCATCCTCGCGCCCGGTATTCGTCATGCGCATCGCGATGCCGCGCCATCCGGCGCCGCCGCGCAGGATCCTGACCGAGGCGATGCGTTCGACCCGTGGCGCGTCTGGCTGCGCCGGCATCGGGTTTTTCGGAACGGTGGTCGTGTGTGTCGGGCGGCCGGAGAGACCTGACGCAAAGCCGGTCTCTCCGGCAGCCGGCGTGACGCTGGCCATCGGTATAACGCCTCTCTATGTCCCTGCCGCTACGGAGCCCTCTGTGCAGTCCGGGGCTCTCGTGCTTGCAGGTCGAGATTGCGTCCAAGCTCTCTCCGAGCGCTTAAGCGGTTGGGTTAAAGGAGCGTGTTTTTCGGCCTGAGCGCCCCTGAATGGCCTGTTTCATGCATGATGATTGACGGAATCTTTCGGTGCGCGAGCGCATTTTCGGCTTGTGTCCGCAGGCTCCGCATTCGATACGGAACGCATCATGAATAGGCTCCCGATGCCCATCGCCTCAGATCTCCTGCCGGCGGTTCGCGCAAGCTGCATCGAAGCGGGCGAGATCGCGCTCGCGCTATTTCGTCCCGGCGAGACGACGGCGGCACGGACCTGGTCGAAGAGCGGCGGCTCGCCGGTCACCGAAGCCGATATCGGCGTCGACACCTTCCTGCGCATCCAGCTCTCGGTCCTGCTGCCCGACGCGGCATGGCTCTCCGAGGAAACCGTCGACGATGCCCTGCGGCTGTCGCGCCGCTTCGTCTGGGTCGTGGATCCGATCGACGGCACGCGCGCCTTCATGGGCGGCTCGCCGGATTGGGCCGTCTGCGTCGCCCTGCTCGACGAGGGCGTACCGATCCTGGGCGCAGTGCATGCGCCGGCCTGCAACGCAACCTATACCGCCATACGCGGCGCCGGGGCCTTCCTGAACGGCGCCGCGATCTCGGCTTCGCAAATCGCGAGCCTGAAGGAGGCGCGCATCGCCGGCCCCAAGCCAATGCTGGATGCGCTGGCGCGTCTGGAGGCCTTCGAGCCCGCCGATAAGATTCCTTCGCTCGCGCTCAGACTTGCGCGCATCGCCGACGGCACGATCGATGCCGGACTGATCTCGCCCGACGCGCGCGATTGGGATCTCGCCGCAGCCGACCTGATCCTGAACGAGGCCGGCGGCCGCATGACCGGCGGCGAGGGCCAGCCTGCGATCTACAACCGCGAGACGCCGGTTCACGGCATGCTCGTCGCCAGCAGCAACGGCCTGGCAGAGCCTCTGCTGCGCGCCTTGCAGCGTCTGCGCGACGGACAGCCGCAGCGCATCTGACTTTCAAGCAGTTAGAGGCTGTTATGAACCATGGGGCCGATTTGATGAGGTCAAAACGGCGGAGATGGGAGGAGCATTGCGCGGGCGATACCATCGGTATCGGCAAGCGATGCGACGCTGCAGCTCCGCCGTTTTCACCTCACCCGTAGGGCGCGGCGCTTTTGCGCGACTGCGGCGTCGTTCTTCGTAGCAAGCCGGAAGGCTTGCGTCCTCGAACTCTGGCATTCGCGCAAAATCGCCTGCGTCAAATCGGCCCCATGGATCGTAACAGCCTCTGCGGACCGGGAATTGCAGAACGCAGGGCGTTCGGCACTCGCGCCTTCGGCGTGAATGGCTTATCTGGTGCCGCAATCGGGCGCACATGGCTGGAGGGATCGATATGGAACCGGAACAGAAACAGCTTCTCCATCTCGTCTTCGGCGGCGAGCTGAGCTCGCTCGAAGGCATCACCTTCAAGGATCTCGCCAAGGTCGACGTCGTCGGCGTGTTCCCGAATTATGCCAGCGCCCATACCGCCTGGAAGGCGAAGGCGCAGGCGACCGTGGACCAGGCGCAGACCCGCTATTTCATCGTCCATCTGCACCGCCTGCTCGATCCCGAGCCCGCCAAGTCCTGAATCCGTCAAGTCCTGAACCGTCAGGCTGCGACAGGCGCGCTAGAGCCGGATGATTTCCTCTCTCATCCAAGAGTGAGAGCGGGATCGATGCGAAAACCGGTTCCCACTTTTTCGCATCCTGCTCTAGCGTCCGTGGTCAGATCACGGCCTCAATCTTCCCTTATCGGTTCAATCATCAGCAATGGGCTTTTCCCTTCTCAAGACACGCGCGGCGCAGGAGACGCTCGGCCGGCTCCTGGCCAGCTATCTCAAGCTCGTGCGCCGCACGAACCGGTTCGTCGTCGAGCCAGCCGACATCTATGAGAAGGTGCGCCCCGAACTGCCATTGATCATTGCGATGTGGCACGGCCAGCACATCATGATCCCGTTCTCCCGGCCGGACTGGATGCCAGCCTGCTCCCTGGTCTCGCGCCATGGCGATGGCGGCTTCAATGCGGTCGCGTTGCGCCAGCTCGGCATCGGCGCGATCCGGGGGTCGGGCGCTCTGGGCAAGAAGATCCGGGAGAAGGGCGGCGCCAGCGCCTTCCTCGCCATGATGCGGCGGCTGGCCGCTGGCGAAACCATGGTGCTGACCGCCGATATTCCCAAGCGCGCCCGCATCGCCGGCCCCGGCATCATCGCCCTGGCACGCGCATCGGGCCGGCCGATCCACCCGATCGCCGTCGTCACCAGCCGGCGCATCGATTTCAAGAGCTGGGACCGCGCCTCGATCGGCCTGCCCTTCGGGCGCGGTGCGATCGTCGTCGGCGAGGCGATCCGCGTCGAGCGGGAAGCGGACGAAGCAACCTGCGAGGCCGCACGCCTCGCATTGGAAGCAGGCCTCGACGCCGTCCATGCCCGCGCCTATGCGCTGATCGGCGCGCGCGACCCTGGCGAAGGGCTGAGGCAGACCCAGCCGGCCGCACGAGCGACCGCAGGCAAAGCAGCATGATCGGCAAGGGTTCCATCCTGCAGGGCTACCGCGTGATGAGCGCGCTGCTCGAGCCGGCGGCCGCGGGGCTGCTGCTCTGGCGGCGGCGGCGCGGCAAGGAAGACCCGACGCGTTTTGCCGAGCGGCGCGGCTATCCAGGCGTCCGGCGCCCGGACAAAACCCTGGTCTGGCTGCATGGCGCCAGCGTCGGCGAGACGGTGACGCTGCTGCCATTGGTCGAGAAGCTGAAGCGGCGCGGGCTCGCGGTGCTGGTGACCTCGGGCACGGTGACCTCGGCGAAACTGCTCGCCGCACGGCTGCCTGCCGGCGTGATCCATCAATATCTGCCGCTCGACGTGCCGCGCTATATGCGCCGCTTCCTCGACTATTGGCGGCCGGAGCTCGGCCTGATCTGCGAGTCCGAGATCTGGCCCAATCTGATGATCGAGGCGCGCAAGCGCGCGATTCCGCTGGTCCTGGTCAATGCGCGCATGTCGGAGCGCTCGTTCAAGCGCTGGTACAAGCTGCCGCAGACCTCGCGCTATCTGCTCTCCTGCTTCGAATCCTGCCTCGCCCAGTCGCAGGGAGACGGCGAACGCCTGGCGCAGCTCGGCGCGCCCCGGGTCAGCATCGCCGGCAATCTGAAATTCGACGTGCCTGCTCCGCCCGCCGATGCCGACACGCTGGCGATCCTCGATGGGTTGACCACCGGGCGGCCCGTCTGGATCGCGGCCAGCACCCATCCGGGCGAGGACGAGCAGGTGATCGCGGCGCATCTCGGCCTCAAGGCGCATCTGCCGAAGCTGCTCACCATCATCGCGCCGCGCCACCCTCAGCGGGGCGCCGAGATCGATGCGCTGGCGCAGGCCAACGGCATCGCCACGGCGCAGCGCTCGCAAGGCGGCATGCCGGAGCGCGATGTCGAACTCTACATCGCCGACACGGTCAACGAGCTCGGCCTGTTCTACCGCCTCTCGCAAGTGGCCTTCATCGGCGGTTCGCTCACGCCTGTCGGCGGCCATAATCCGATCGAACCGGCCAAGCTCGGCTGCGCCCTGCTGCACGGGCCCTATGTCCATAACGCCACCGACGTCTTCGCGGCCTTCGACCGCGGCGGCGGCGCTCGCGAGGTCGCCGATACGCAGGCGCTGGCCGGCGCGGTGCATCGCTGGCTGAGCGACCCTGCAGCGGCCCGGCAAGCGGCGCGCGCGGCGGCCCAGACCAGTCACCAGCTCGGCGGAGCGCTCAACCGCACGATGCAGACGATCGAGCCCTTGCTGATGCGCGTCGCGATCGGCCTACGCGAGACGGCCTCCTGATGCGCTCGCCGGAATTCTGGTGGCGGCCACGCCCCGGAGCGCCGGCGCGTCTGCTCCAACCTTTCGGCTGGCTCTATGGCGCGATCACGCGCCTGCGCATGTGCAGGCGCGGCGCGAAGGCCGGCATCCCCGTCATCTGCGTCGGCAATTTCGTCGCCGGTGGCGCCGGCAAGACCCCGACCGCAATCGCATTGGCGGCGCTGCTGCGGAGCCTGGGCGAGACGCCTTTCATGCTGACCCGTGGCTATGGCGGCGCCCTTGCCGGGCCGATCGAGGTCGAGCCGCGCCACGGCCCCAGCGATATCGGCGACGAGGCGCTGCTTCTAGCCGCTCAAGCACGCACGATCGTGGCGCGCGAGCGAGCCGCCGGCGCGCGCCTCGCCAAACGGCTCGGCGCCAGCGTCATCGTCATGGATGACGGGCTGCAGAACCCCTCTCTGGCCAAGGATCTGCGGATCGCGGTGGTCGATGGCGCGAGCGGGGTCGGCAACGGCCTGTGCGTTCCCGCCGGCCCGCTGCGGGCGCCGCTCGCCGGCCAGTTCGCGGCGACCGACGCCATCCTCATGATCGGCGACGGAGCGGCGGGAGACGCCGTGGCGCTCGCGGCGCAAATGGCGGGCCTGGAGCTGTTGCGGGCCCGGCTCGAGCCGTCGCGAGAGACAGCCTCGCTCCTGGAGGGACATCCGGTCATCGCCGTCTCGGGCATCGGCCGGCCGGAGAAATTCGCAGCGACCCTTCTCGCGGCCAAGGCCAAGATCCTGTCGCAACGCGCCTTTGGCGATCACCATCCCTATAGCGCGGACGATGTCTCCAGCCTGATTGCCGAGGCGCGGACGCTGGGCTGCCTGATCGCGACGACCGAGAAGGACATGACCAAGCTCGGCCCGCTCTGGCCCGAGACCGAGCGGGAGCTGCTGGTCGTCGTGCCGGTCGCGCTCGCCTTCGAGGATCCAGCGCGCCTTACTGGCCTGGTGAGGAGCGCGTTGGCCTCAGCTGCGGCCGGCGCGGCGCAGCCTTAATTGCACGGCCTCGGGCGAGACATAGGCTTCCTGCCATTCGACCGACCAGTAACGCAGATCGTCGAGACGGATCGGCGCACCCGTGACCGCGCAGCGCACGAAGGCGCCGGGCCGCACGACGCGGAACTCGCCATGGCCGTAGTCGATGGCGGCCTCTGGTCCAGGCATCGGGGGACGTTCGCTGATATTCATCTCGAATGCATCGAAACCGTTGATCGGAAAACGGATTATCGAAATAATCCTCACTCTGTGATAGCGTGCCCGTCAATGATGTCCAGCTTGATGCGTCTCCTCGATCACGTCGCCTTCCGACGATTCCGTCCGAAGGCGTCAAACCTGATCGATTCTAACAGTCTAGAGCATTGCTCAAGCGATAAACCGGTACCCGCTTTTTCGCACAATGCTCTGGCAGCCCTGACCGGAGCTGTACTGCTTCTGTCTTCGGCCGCTTCAGCCGGCGGTTACGAGCACGTGCGCATTCCCAATGACGACGGACAAATCGACGCTGTGCTCTACAGGCCGGCGGGGCCGGGACCGTTTCCCGCCGTCGTAGCGCTGCATGGTTGCAACGGTTTATGGCGCGACAACGGCACATTGTCGCTGCGGCATTCCGACTGGGGCGAACAGCTCGCGCAGGCCGGGCTGATGGTCCTGATGCCCGACAGCTACGGCTCGCGCCGGCTCGGCTCGCAATGCGGCGTCAAGGACGTGACCGTACGCCCAAGCCGGGAACGCGTTGCGGACGCGGCCGCCGCGCGCCGCTGGCTGCAGACGCGCGAGGATGTCCGAGCGGATATGATCGCGCTGATGGGCTGGTCAGGTGGCGGATCGGCCGTCTTGGCGGCAATCCGCAAGGACCGGCGGCCGGCCGACGGCAAGCCCGACTTCGCCCGTGCCATCGCCTTCTATCCGAGCTGCCGCCAGCAATCGGAATCGGCCAGCTTCGCCGCAAGGCTGCCGGTGCTGATCCTTGTGGGCGAAGCCGACGACTGGACACCGCCCGCCCCTTGCGACTTCCTGGCGAAAGCCGCGCAAGCTCGCGGCGAAAAGGTCGACCTCGTGGTCTATGCGGGCGCCGTGCACGATTTCGACCACCCGCGTCTGGAGGTGAAGGAGCGCTCCGACATCGCCTATTCGGCGACGGGGACGGGCAAGGCCATGGTCGGCACCAACCCCGCCGCGCGTGAGGATGCGCTCAAACGCGTGAAGGCTTTCCTGAAGGGGCTCTGATCTCCTGACGCCCCGCTCCACACGAAACCGAGCTAAAACAGATCGCCCTGCCCCCCCTTCGGCGCCTCCTTGCGCAGCGGGCGCGCGGGCCGGGGCGGCGGTGCATCCCCTCCTCCCGAGACCGTGACAGCGAAGCGGCCATCGCTGACCTGAACGCTCAAGCCCTGGCCGGCATGCGCCTGTGCGACACCACGCACCAGCGCCCCGGCCTCATCGCGCACCAACGCATAGCCGCGCGCCAGGACGGAGTCCGGCCCCAGCGAACGCATCAGCGCCCAGAGCGAGCCGAGCCCGTCGCGGCGGCGCATGACGCCCTGGGCAAAAGCGCGGCGAGAGCGCTGGGCGAGATCGCCGATGCGCTCGGCTGCCCGCAAAACCCGCAATGTCTCCGCGCGCAGCAAGGCATCGCGGCCGGCACGCAAGCGGTTCGACAAGCCATCGAGCCTGGCCGCATAGCCGGCCAGGCGCGCAGACGGCGAATGCCGGCCAAGCCGTTGCGCAAGGCCAGCCAAACGCATTTCATGGGCTCGCGCATTGCGGGCCAGCGCCGGTGCGAGCCGCGTCGCCGCGAGATCGAGCCGCTGGCGGGGGCCCGACAGCACCGCCTCCGGCGCGGGCAAGGCACGGGCGAGCGCGCGCAGATCGCTGCGGCGGCGATCGGACAGGCGGCGCATCGCGCCCGCCTGCCGGCGCGACAGGTCAGCGACCAGGCTCATCAGCTCGGCGCGCACCGGTACGACCTTTTCGGCCGCGCCTGTGGGCGTCGGGGCGCGCAGATCAGCGGCATGGTCGATCAAGGTCCAGTCGGTCTCGTGGCCGACGGCCGAGACGAGCGGGATCTGCGAGGCGGCAGCCGCGCGCACCACCGCCTCCTCGTTGAAGCCCATCAGGTCTTCGAGCGAGCCGCCACCGCGCGCGACGATGATGACGTCGGGGCGCGGAATGCGCCCGCCCCGGGGCAATGCATTGAAGCCGGTGATGGCAGCGGCCACCTCATTGGCGCTGGTCTCGCCCTGCACGCGCACCGGCCAGACCAGGACATGGCGCGGGAACCGATCCTCCAGCCGGTGCAGGATATCGCGGATGACGGCGCCTGTCGGCGAGGTGACGACGCCGATGACACCAGGCAGATAGGGAATGAGCTGCTTGCGCGCCTCATCGAACAGGCCTTCCGCCGCAAGCTTCTTGCGGCGCTCCTCCAGCAGCGCCATCAGGGCGCCGACGCCGGCGGGCTCCAGCGAATCGATGATGATCTGGTAGCTCGATTTGCCGGCGAAGGTGGTGATCTTGCCGGTGGCGATGACCTCCAGCCCCTCCTGAGGCCGCGTCTTCAGCCGGCCGAAGACGCCTTTCCAGATCACCGCGTCGATCTTGGCGTTCTGGTCCTTCAGCGAGAAATAGACATGGCCGGAGCCGACCGGGCCGCGATAGCCCGAGATCTCGCCGCGTACGCGTACAAAGCCGAAGGCATCTTCCAATGTGCGCTTGAGCGCACCCGAAAGGTCGGAAACCGACCATTCCGGCGTGTTGGAGGGTTTTACGTCAGGCGATTCGATATCCATGGCGCGACCATAGCGGCGTGGATGGCCGAGCAGAAGCGTTGCCGTCTGCGCGCCCGGCGGCTATTGCCGCCTTCAGATTTCAGATCCGGAACCAGTGCGGGTGGACGGACGTCCACACGCAAGGAGACCACGATGAACATCCTTTTGATCGGTTCGGGCGGACGCGAGCATGCGCTGGCCTGGGCGATATCGGGTTCGCCGCTCTGCGACCGGCTCTACATCGCGCCGGGCAACCCCGGTACCGCACAATGCGGCGAGAATGTCGTGCTCGACATCGCCGATCATTCGGCCGTCGCGGCCTTCTGCAAGCTGCATGGCGTCGATCTCGCCGTTATCGGCCCGGAAGGCCCGCTGGTCGACGGCATCGCCGACGATCTCATCGCCGCCGGCATCAAGACCTTCGGCCCATCCAAGGCCGCAGCCCAGCTCGAAGGCTCGAAGGCCTTCACCAAGGAGCTCTGCGCCGAATTCGGCATCCCGACCGCCGGCTTCGGCCGCTTCGCCGATGCGAACGAGGCCAAGGCTTATGTCGCGCGCCAGGGCGCGCCGATCGTGATCAAGGCCGACGGGCTTGCCGCCGGCAAGGGCGTGGTCATGGCGGAAACGCTGTCCGAGGCGAACGAAGCCATCGACATGATGTTCTCGGGCGGGCTCGGCGCGGCCGGCGCGGAGGTCGTGATCGAGGAGTGGATGATCGGCGAGGAGGCGAGCTTCTTCGCGCTTTGCGATGGTGCGCATGCCATCGCAATGGCGTCCGCCCAGGACCATAAGCGCGTCGGCGACGGCGATACCGGCCCCAATACCGGCGGCATGGGTGCCTATTCACCCGCCCCGGTGATGACGCCGGCGCTGGAAGAGCAGGTGATGGCCGAGATCATCCGGCCGACGCTCGCCGGCATGATCAAGCGCGGCATGCCATTCAAGGGCATTCTCTATGCCGGCCTGATGATCACGGCGCAGGGACCGAAGCTGATCGAATATAATGTCCGCTTCGGCGACCCCGAATGCGAGGTGCTGATGCCGCGCCTGAAGAGCGACATCGTGCCGGCCTTGCTCGCTTCCTGCGACGGCGTACTCGCCTCCTTCGACCTGCGCTGGTCGGATGAGGCCGCGCTGACCGTCGTGCTGGCGGCCAAGGGCTATCCGTCCGGACCTGAGAAGGGCAGCGTGATCAAGGGCGTCGAGAAAGCCGCGGCGCTGGACGATGTGCTCGTCTTCCATGCCGGGACGAAGCAGACGGCCACCGACCTCGTCGCCGATGGCGGGCGGGTGCTGAATGTCGTCGGCCTCGGCAAGACCGTCAGCGAGGCGCAAGGACGCGCCTATGCGGCGGTCGATCTCATCGACTGGCCAGGCGGCTTCTGCCGCCGCGACATCGGCTGGCAGGCGGTGAAGCGCGAGCGCGAAGGCTGAGATCGCGAGACGACGCAGCGTCCGATCGCGCACGATAGCTGCTGCCATGATCGGTTCCCGAAGCTGGTAAAAAGAGCCATGCTCGCGCTCGCAGCGACACCGGCGCCGCTCATCGGAGTATCGAAACATGAGCAATCTCGACTCCCTGTTTCCCGGCTTCAAGGCGCATTGGATCGACGGGCCCGTCGGCAGCATCTTCGCCCGTGTCGGCGGCGAGGGGCCGCCCGTGGTGCTGATCCACGGCTTTCCGCAGACTCATGCCGAATGGCACAAGCTCGCGCCGGAACTCGCCAAGACGCATACCGTCATCTGCCCGGACCTGCGCGGCTATGGCTGGTCGGCGGCGCCCCATGGCGACGGCGGCAAGCAAACCTACAGCAAGCGCGGCATGGGCGAGGACATCGTCGCAGTAATGCAGGCGCTCGGGCATGTCCGCTTCGCCGTCGTCGGGCATGATCGCGGTGCGCGCGTCGCATACAGGCTGGCGCTCGACCATCCCGGCCGGGTCGAGCGCCTGGCCCTGCTCGACATCCTGCCGACGCTCTCGATGTGGGAGGGCATGAATGCGGCACGCGCCATGCAGGTCTATCACTGGACCTTCCTGGCCCAGCCCGAGCCGGTTCCGGAGAACCTGATCAAGGCCGACCCGCTCGGCTGGCTCGACCACACCATCGCAAGCTGGACCCGCGCCAAGGACCTCAAGCTCTTCGACCGGCTCGCCCTCGCCTCCTATGGCGAATCCTTCAACGATCCCGCCCGCATCCATGCCGCCTGCGAAGATTACCGCGCCGGCGCGACGACCGATCTCGCTCAGGATCAGGCCGATTTCGCCGCCGGCAAAAAGATCCTCTGCCCCGTGCTGGCGCTCTGGGGTGAGGCCGGCATCCCGGCCAAGGGGGCAAGCCCACTCGAGATCTGGCGCACGACCTTCGCTCCGCAGACGGAGGGGCTGGCGGTCGACAGCGGCCACTTCCTGCCCGAGGAGAACCCCTCGGCCACGCTCGCGGCCCTGCTTCCGTTTTTGTCCAAGCCCGCCGCCTGACGCTTGCAAGGAATGGTTGGGCGTCGCCGGATCGGGAAGCCTCGGCCAGGTTGGCTGCCCTACAGCATCGGCTTGTCCCGAAAACCGGTTCCCACTTTTCGGGCCGATGCTCTCGTGATCTTGCATCGGCTTGCTCCGAAAACCGGTTCCCACTTTTCGGGCCGATGCTCTAACCTCCGCGGCATTCCGATCAGGAGCTCTCGATGAAACTGACCGATTTCAAAGCCCTGACCTTCGATTGCTACGGCACGCTGATCGACTGGGAGAGCGGGATGGTCGCAGCACTGCAGCCGCTCGTCAGCAAGGTCGCGCGGCCGCTGAGCCGCAATGACGTGCTCGAGGCGCATGCCCGGCACGAATCGCGCCAGCAATTGCAGACGCCGGGCAAGCTCTACCGGGAGCTTCTCGCCGTGGTCTACAAGCGCCTGGCGGAAGAGTGGAACGTGACGGTGAGCTGGGAAGAGTGCCTGGCTTATGGGCGTTCGGTCCGGGACTGGCCGGCTTTCCCTGACACGGTCGAGGCCTTGCGCGAACTCAAGCAGCACTATCAGCTCGTCATCCTGTCCAATGTCGACAACGAATCCTTCGCCTTCAGCGATGCCAGGCTCGGCGTGGCCTTCGATGCGATCTACACAGCCGAGGATATCGGCAGCTACAAGCCAGCCGCTGCCAATTTCGACTACATGCTGACCTCGCTTGCCGATCGCGGCATCGCCAAGGCCGACATCCTCCACACCGCCGAGAGCATGTTCCACGACCACAAGCCGGCGAATGCGATCGGCCTCGCCTCCTGCTGGATCTATCGACGCCATGCCGATGAGGGTTTTGGCGCCACGATGAACCCGGGCGCGATGCCGCATTACGATGTCCGCTTCACCAGCCTTGGCGATCTCGCGGCGGCTGTGAAGGCCGAGGCGGGACGCGCCTGAGGCGCCGGCATGTCGCGGAATCCCTTACCCACGCCGTCCCGGGCGCCTTCCGGCGAATCCGAGCTCGAGCCGGAGCTGTTCTTGGTGCTCGGCGCGGGCGGGGCGCGGGGCTTGAGCCATATCCCCGTGCTGGAAGCGCTCGATGAGCTCGGTGTCAGACCTACTCTGATCTCCGGCTGCTCG
The DNA here is from genome assembly GCF_900113835.1 of Allobosea sp. OK403. Classification (GTDB taxonomy): domain Bacteria; phylum Pseudomonadota; class Alphaproteobacteria; order Rhizobiales; family Beijerinckiaceae; genus Allobosea. The sequence goes on from NZ_FOQV01000003.1 coordinate 282,429, forward strand.
ATGGGCGCGATCGTTGGGGCAGCCTATGCGGCAGGCCTCTCGGGCAAGGAGCTGCGTGAGCATGTCGCGCTGACCTTCCGTGACCGTGCCCGGGTGATCGCGAGGCTGCTCGACGCCCGCATCGGCAAGTTCACCGATTTGATGCGCGGTCTCGGCAACCCTGTGCTGATCGATGGCGAGCGCATGCTCGACCTGTTCTGGCCGGACGCGGTGCCCGACCGCTTCGATCAATTGCAGATCCCCTTCGCGGCGCTCGCCACCGACTACCACCTCCATGCCGAGGTCCTGCTGAGCGACGGGCCATTGACGCCGGCGGTTGCGGCTTCGCTTGCAATCCCGGGCTTGATCCGGCCGGTCGTCATCGACGGCCATGTGCTGATCGACGGCGGCGCGATCAATCCCCTGCCCTATGACCGCCTGCTGGCACCGGGCCGTATCGTCATGGCTGTCGACACCAGCGCGCCCGCAACCGTCAGCGAGATGCGCATCCCCGAGCCGCTGGAAGCGATGCTCGGGGTCAGCCAGATCCTGACGCGGACGATCGTGCAGCGCATGGTCGAGCGTCAGCCGCCCGATATCCTGATCCGCGCCGGCGTCGACGGCATCGGCGGGCTCGACTTCTTCAAGGCGCAGGCGATCCTGGACGCCTCCGAGCCGGTCAAGGACGAGGTCAAGCGAAGGCTGTCTCAGGCGCTCGAACGGCGGGGCTGACGGCCTCCGGTTCGTCGCAGCGGAAGCCCGGCAACGCGGCGCCCAGGGCTGCCCTGCCCTCTTCGGTCAGGACCACGGCGCGGCTGTCCTTCTTGCGGCGCACCCAGCCCGTCTCGAAGCAGCGACAGGCCAGAGCAGCGGCAAGGCTGCCGGCGAGGTGCGGCTTGCGCTCGCTCCAGTCGAGGCAGGGGCGCAGGGCAGCGCGGCGCCCCTTCGGCGACGCGGGGTCGACGCCGAGCGCGGCGAACACTGCTTCGCCGGAGACACTGAGGCCATAGCCACCATCGGCGACATTCAGATGCCCGCCCGCGACGAGCGCGTCATGGATGCCGATGCCCAACCGGCCGGCGAAATGATCGTAGCAGGTGCGCGCCCGGCTCAACTCCTCGCCGATGCGCGAAGGCAAGCGGCGGTTGGTGGGCTGCGTGCCGGCCAGCACCATCAGCCCCTCCAGCGCGGTCGCGACTTCGGCGCTCGCCAGCCGGTAATAGCGATGGCGTCCTTGCGCAGCGACGTCGAGCAAGCCGCCCTGCATCAGCTTGGCGAGATGGCCGCTTGCGGTCTGCGGCGCAACGCCGGCTAGATAGGCCAATTCCTTGGCGGTCAGCGCCCGCCCATCCATCAGCGCGTGCAGCATGTTGGCGCGGGCGGGGTCTCCCATCAGATGGGCGATCTCGGCGAGATAAGGACCGTGCGTGCTCATGCGGGCATCTTGCTCCTCGGCACGGGCGAGACCAAGCCGGAATGCTACGGCCGCAACCGTAGTATCGAGCGGCGACAGGATGCGGCAACAATGCCAGAAAACCGGCCATGGAAAACCTGCACCTCATCCTCTTCATCGCCGCGACCTTCCTGCTTGCCGGCTTCGTCAAGGGCGTCATCGGGCTCGGTCTGCCGACCATCGCGGTCGGCATTCTCGGCGTGGTGATGGCGCCGGCCCAGGCGGCCGCCCTGCTGGTGGTTCCTAACCTGATCACCAATGGCTGGCAGATCGCGACCGGCCCCGGCCTGAAAGCCATCCTGCTTCGGCTCTGGCCGATGCTGGCGGGCATCTGCATCGGCACCTGGGCTGGTGCCGGGCTTCTCCAGCAGCAGAAGGACGGCTCGGCCACGCTCTGGCTCGGCATCGCACTGGTGCTCTATGCGCTGGTCGGCCTGAAGGCCGCCAAGCTACGCGTGCCCGCCCAGGCCGAACGCTGGCTCGGACCCATCATCGGTATCGCGACCGGTGTCGCGACCTCCGCCACCGGCGTCTTCGTGCTGCCGGCTGTGCCCTATCTGCAAGCGCTCGGCCTCGACAAGGACGAGCTGATCCAGGCGCTCGGCATTTCCTTCATCGTCTCGACGCTCGCCTTGTCCTTCGGGCTGGTCGGCGCCGGCGCATTGAATATGGGCGTCGCCTGGCATTCACTGCTGGCGCTAGTGCCTGCGCTGGCCGGGATGGCCGTCGGCACGGCGATCCGGCTGCGGATCTCGGCTTCGACCTTCAAGATGTGCTTCTTCGCAGGGTTGCTGGCGCTGGGCTGCTATCTGGTCGCCAGAACGCTCGGCTGAGGGACGCTCGGCTGAGCTCCCCGAGTTCCCTGATTCGGGAGCCGGCCAGGGCGCTTCCATTCAGACCGAGCCGTCATTGCGAGCGCAGCGAAGCAATCCAGGGGCCGTCGAGCGAGACCTGCTGGATTGCTTCGTCGCTGACGCTCCTCGCAATGACGTTGAGAGGTCGTGCGGGGACGATCTAGCCAAGCTCCAGCGTGGTCACGCCGAACACTTCAGAAGCGAGCGGAATCGGTTCGCCCCGATACATGCGCGTCGTCTCAAAACCCGGCCGAAGCCCTGCATCCGTCAGCAGATCGATGAATTGCTGTCGCGCGGCCGGCACGTCGATGAAGACCTCGCCCTCGACGGAGGATGCAAGATGCGCAACGAGCGCGGCGGCGGTCGCGTCATCCAGCGCCGACAGCCCGCCGATCTTCCAGCCCACACGGCATTTGCGGATCACGCCATAGCCTGTGACCACGCCTTGCGAGGTCGCGACGCAAGCAAGATGCGGCGTCGCGAGCCAGCGCGCGAGAAAGGCCTCCCGTGATTCTGGAAAGCTCCTGCGATCGAAAGCCATGACTTGAGGCAAGAGCTCAGGAGTGACGACGCCCAGCTCCCGTCGTTCCACCGGCACGCCGGCAAAGACGCCACCGAAACGGATGGTGCGGTAAGCCGGTACGAAACCTTTCCGGCGGTAGTTCTCGAACTGCTCGTCGACCCCGTCGAGCCCAATGATACGCCCCGCAAGGCGCGCCATGCCGGTATCCCAGACAGCTTTGCCATGGCCTTGGCCCCGCATGCCCTCGCGGCTGATATAGAGCCCAATGAAGCCGTAGCTCGCCCCATAGGCGACCGCCGCGATGCCGGCGACCATCTCGCCATCGACGAAGGCGCCGATGAACCCATCAGGGTCGACTGCCCGGAACGCCACGGCGTCGTTGAGGCCCGGATTCCAGCCTTCAGCAGCGGCCCAGTCTATCAGTCGCTCGACTTGGCCCAATGCGAGCGTGCGGATGAGGCGCTCGCTCATGCGGCCGCCCGCGGTTGGGGAATCTGCATAAACCCATTCTAGAGCGTTTTCGAGCGAAGTGGACACCGGTTCGCGTGAAGAAAACGCGTTAAAACAAAGAGCAGGAGCGGTTGAACGATCCAGTTGGATCGGAAACGGCTCTAGCGTTGCATGTTAAGCGCTGCATAGAGACGCGCATGACACGCCATCAAGCTCAGAGCGACGATCGGGCTGGGGGCCTGGATCCGCACTGATAACCGCTGTCCAACAGACAGGCTTCGACTTCGTCAGCCTTGATGATCGCCTGCGCGGTGGTTACGGCCAGCATGGCAGTGCGCATACGCACAAGCGCATTTTCGGCGCTGAGTGCGCTTGTTAGAAAAAGCGCTCGTGTGGCGATCGCCGCCGCGTCGGCGGATTGGCTGAAGCGCGCGCTTTCGTAGAGATTTGTTTCGCGCCGCAACCTTTCCAGCGCTCTATCGTGCTCGATCAGGATCATACCCAATGCGCGCTGACAGATATTCAGTCTTTCTGTGTCGTCCATGAAGCACCCATATTTCAGTCCAGCGAGAAAGGGCGCAGTCGGCGGGCGCCCAGCTTGCTTAAGGTTCAGAACTCTTCCCACCCGGCGTCATTGGCGCGGCCATTGACGGCGCGCTTCGCCGGAGCGGATCTCTCTGGAGCCCGCGCCTTGGCGTGGCCGAAGGCGGCTTCAGCGAGCTTGCGCAGGCGCGCGGGCTCCGAGCCATGACCGGCCGGGGCCGCCCTGACCAGCGCCGGGGCGTAGCTGGCCGGTGAGGCAGCTGCGCCCTCAGGCCCCGTCCTGAAGGCGGCGACGAGGTCGTTGAGCTCACCGATGCGGCCCGAGAGCGAACCGGCCGAGGCCGCGCTCTGTTCGGCAAGCGCCGCATTGGCCTGCGTCATCTCGTCGAGATGAGCAACGGCCTGGCTCACCTCGTCGATGCCGTTGGCCTGCTCGCCCGAGGCCGCCGATATCTCGGCGATGGTGGCCGCGACCTTTTGCGAGGCGGCGAGAATCTGGGTCAGGGCGTCGCCGGCCTGGCGCACCAGCGTGACGCCTGCGCCGACCTCGGCATTGGACGAGGAGATCAGGCCCGAAATGTCCTTGGCGGCGGCGCCCGAGCGCTGCGCCAGCGTGCGCACTTCCGAGGCGACCACGGCAAAGCCCTTGCCGGCATCGCCGGCGCGCGCCGCCTCCACCGCCGCGTTCAGCGCCAGCAGATTGGTCTGGAAGGCGATGTCGTCGATCACCCGGATGATGTCGGAGATCTTCTGCGAGGCGCTCTCGATGCGCGCCATTGCAGCAACCGCCTCAGTCGCGATCGTGCCGCCCGACTGCGCCGCCTGCATCGCTTCGGTTGCGATCGCGGCGGCCTGCCTGGAGGCCTGGGCCGAGGCCTTCACCGAGGCTGCGAGCTCCTCGGTCGTGGCTGCGGTCTCCTCCAGCGACGAGGCCTGCTCTTCCGTGCGCTTCGACAGATCATCGGCGCCCATGGTGATCTCGCGCGCCGCCAGGCCGACATCGGCAGAGGTCGTCTGGATCGTGCGCACCGTCGAGGACAGGCGATCAACCGTCGCGTTGATCCCGTCCTTCAACGAACCCAGTACGCCCTGGTAGCTGCCCTTGACCGCATGTGTCAGATCGCCGTTCGCGACGGCATCCATCACCTCGGCGAACTCGCCAGTCGCCTGTTCGACGAGTGCCGAAACATTGTTCAGGCCGATGGCAATCTCGCGCACGAAGCCTTCCTTGCCCGAGAGCGGCAGCCTTGCCGAAAAATTCCCCTGCTGGGCTGCCGTAACGACGGCCGCGACCTCGGCTTCGCCGAGCAGCTCCGCCGTGACGTTGCGCCAGATGAGCGTGTGGCCGATCTTCACGCCGTCGGCTCCGTGCACATAGGCCATGTCGACCAGAACGACTTCGCCGGCGATGTCGTAGCGAACCTTGCGGACCTCGTCATTGTCGACAAGCAGCGTGCGGGTCAGGTTGGAATTGGCGCGGTAGCAGTCGAGATGCCGGCCCATCATCGCCTCGACGGAGAAATCCGGATTGGCTTGGCGGAAGGTCGGCTCGAGCCGTTTCAGCAGTGTCGTCAAAGAGGCGCTGATAAAGGAGATGTTCTCGTCGGGATCGGTGATCATCAGCATGCTTGGCGACTGATTCATCGCCGCTACGGTCAGCGCGGTGCGCTCGGCTTCCGCCTTGCCGCGATCGACCGCGCGAGCGATCTCACCGATCTCGTTGGCGAGCCCGACATGCGGCACGGGCGCCGCATAGTCGTTCTGCTGGAAACGGCGCAGCGCCGCGATGATGTCGGCGATCGGATTGCGGATCGTGCGGACGAAAGCCAGGGCCACCGCCATCGCGGCGATGGCTGCGGCCGCAGCGATCAGCAGGTCGCGCAAGGCCTTGCTCTTGAAGCCATCGATGCGGGCTTCGATCAGGCGGGTAAGCTCCCCATGGCTTTCAAGCCACAAAGCCTCAGCAGACTTGGCCATGGCGGCCGCGGCCTGATCAACCTCAGGCTTCAGAAGCGGGCTGGGCCGGTCGCCGGCCAAAGCCGCGCGCAGGCCGTCGACGAGCTTCGTCTCGTGCGCGGCCGCCGCGTCGAATTCGGTTATGGCTGCCTTCAACGCCCGGCCGACCCTGCCATCGACATTGCCGTCTATGCTCGACTTGACCGAGGACTGAACCGCGGCGAGCGCGATACTGAAGCGCGTCGCAGCCTGGACCAGGGCATCCTGATGTGCCGCCGTCGGCTTGGCCGCCACGCTGCCGAGATAGGGCAATAGCGCTGCCGTCAAGGTCGCCCGGGCAACCACCAGCTCCGGCAGCCGCACAGCCGCGACATCCATCACGTAATAGGAATCGACATCGGGATCGAGCGTCAGGTTGGAGCCGTCGGCGACCTTCTGGATGGCGCCCTGGCCGGCCTCCCAAGCCTTTAGCTGCGCCTTGGGGTCCGCCAGCGCCTGCCTGAATTCGGCAACCGTCTCGCGCGCCTTGAACCGCTCCGAGGCCGCCTCCACCGCGGCAACCCCGGCCAAGGCGGTGTTCCAGCTGACCGAACCTGCATCGGGCTGCGTCACGCCCGACAAGGTCAGCCAGAGATCCTTCAGGACCCCAGCGCCATCCAGCTCGAGCGATGAGAAGGCGATGTCCTTCCTGACCTGCTGGACGAACAGCAAAGTCAGATGCCCTATGGGAATCATCAGCAAAGCCATGATCACAGCGATCTTCGTACCAACACTCCACGAGATCGGCTTGAAAAGCGACAGTCGCATCGCAGCTACCGTTACAGTTATTCTTATTTGAGGGGCGGGCGCCCTACCCCCATCTACCCACTTCAATCCCTTAACGATCGGTTCTTCCGTTACCGTATTGAAGCGGTGTTTGATTTAGATCAAATGCCGTCGGTTACTCGGCGCCATGGCGTATCATGCGAATTTTCGACCGACAGCGGTTTGCAGCCGGGATGTTCAACCGGTGTTTCCCTGCAGGATCGCTGGAATTGGAGGGAGCTTGTCGCAGATCCCGCTGATCGAACGCGGTTTTCGACCTTGGATGGTGCGCAACCAAGCTGGCCGCCCAACCGCGGCCAGAGCCTTCGGCTGAACGAGACATGTTGCGCTCCCGACATCTGAAACGATGCCTCGCAAGGCCGCCGGAACCCGGCCTCCCGGCCTGCTCATCAGCTTCACGACGTCTTATGCGTCATTTACGCCTGACCAGATCTTCCCAATCGCAATCTTACGTATCGACGATCGATCATCCGGGCTTCCGCAGGAGGTCGCGATGGTCACCTATGAAACGCTGCAGCGCCGCAGCGAACCCGTTCGCCGGACGGCACCACAGCCTCGGCGCGACGGCGGAGCACGCCGTGACCTGCTGCACACATTTGTTCTGCTGGCGCTTCTCGCCGGTATCGTCGGCTTCCGTGCTTGGCTTAACATGCCTCGTTGAACGCGCAGCAGGCGCGTCTCGCCGAAATCGGGCGGCCCAGCAGTACCAACAAGACATCGTTGATAGAGCAGATCCGCCCGCATCCGCTTCTTGCGGGCGTCTGTTTCGATCGTGCCGAACACAATTCGAAACGATCGAAAGCCGGATGTGTCACGGCGTCGCCTGTTGCAGCAAGGGGGACTGCTGCAACAGCGAGCAGCCCATTGCGGCGATGCTCAACCAGAGCACCTCATCCCATTGATTGAGCGCATGCAGCGTGAAGCGCTGCCCTTGCATCACGGCTGTCACGGCCGTGATCATTCCGTAAAGCGCCAGCAACCCGGACAACGCCAAGAAAAATCCCGATTTGCCGAACAGCGCCAGCACGGCGGAAACGGAAACCTTGAAAACGAACCGGCCAACAAGACCGCGAGCGATCGGGTCGATACGAGCGATCATCGCAATTGAGCTCCTCAACGGCAGGAGGCGTCATGGCGCTCCCATCATGGCGCTCCAATCTCCACGCCAGCCGGCCCGAATACCGAGATTGCCCCGCTCCCGCGTCGTGGGTCCATTCGATTGCAGGGCGGAAAGATAAAGATCGCATCAAGGCGACCCTGCCGGCGGTCGCCGACCTATCTCCGCTCCCTGAAAAACTCCCGCAACAGCCCCGCAGCCTCGCTCTCGCTCAAGCCGCCATAGACCTCCGGCGCGTGGTGGCAGGTCGGGCTGGCATAGAGCCTGACCCCGTTCTCGACCGCACCACCCTTGGGGTCGCCGGCACCGAAATAGAGCCGGCGGATACGGGAAAAGGAGATCGCGGCGGCGCACATCGGGCAGGGTTCGAGCGTGACGTAAAGATCGCAGCCGATCAGCCTCTCGCTGCCGATTTCCTGGCAAGCCAGGCGCAGCGCCAGCATCTCGGCATGGGCGGTCGGGTCCTTCAGCTCCAGCGTGCGGTTTCCCGCGCTCGCCAGCACGACGCCCTCGCGCAGGACCACCGCTCCGACCGGAACCTCGCCGCGTGAGGCGGCCGCCCGCGCCTCAGCCAAGGCGAGCGCCATGCCGTCCACGCTATTTGCCTTTGCCCGCACCATCAAAAACCCTGCTTTACCGCTCGCGAGCGGCAAGGCGCTCTGCTACAAGCGCCGGCTATCAGTCAGCGTTCCGTCCGGCTCGATTGTGCCGGTCGGGGACGCGCGCGACATCAAATATTTGAGCATCGGCCTTTCGCGAAAGTGCATTCCACTTCTGCGGACCATGCTTCGGAGCGATCATGAGCGACGACAACAACCAGAAAAGCCGTGGCCCGCGCAAGGGCGGCGGCGCCGGCGGCCGCGGTGGCGGCCAAGGCGGCGGCAAAGATGGCGGCTCTCGCGGCGGCGGTTTCGGACGCGATGGCGCGGGTCGCGGACCTGCGCGCTCCGGTGCGCCAAGTGGCGAGCGCAAGCCATTCCGCAGCCGCCCCGAGGGTGGCGAGCGTCCGGCCCGGGCCGCGTCCGAGGGTGGCGAACGCCCCCAGCGTCGTTTCGACAAGCCGGCCGGCCAGCGCGATGGTGCTCCGCGCCCGCCGCGCGCCGGTGGCGAACGTCCGTTCCGGGCCAGGCCCGAGGGCGAGCGTGCACCCTATCGTGAGCGCAGCAGCGAAGATCGTCCGAGCCGCGGTGCCAGCAGCGGGGCCGAGCGGCCCTTCCGCGCCAGGCCAGATGGCGAACGCAGCGCGAGCCGGCCTCCGCGCGAGGGCGGCGAGAGGCCGTTCCGCGCCAGAGCCGAGGGTGAGCGCAGCTCCAGCCGCCCGCCTCGCGATGGCACCGCGCCGCGTGGCAAGAGCTTTGGTGGCAAGAGCGCTGGCAGCAAGAGCTTCGGCCAGCGCGATGGCGGTGAAAAGCGCTTCGAACGACCTCGCCGCGAAGACGCGGCTGCCGAGCCCAAGCTTCTCGCTTCGCTTGCCGCGCAGGAGCCCGAGCGCATCGCCAAGGTGATGGCGCGGGCCGGCGTCGCCTCGCGTCGCGACAGCGAGGCGATGATCGTGGAAGGCCGCGTCAGCGTGAACGGCAAGGTGCTGGAAAGCCCGGCGCTCGATATCGGCCCCAACGATGTCGTTCTGGTCGATGGTGAGCCCTTGCCGGCGCGCGAGCGCACACGGATGTGGCTCTATCACAAGCCGCGCGGGCTGGTGACGACGAACCATGATCCGGAGGGGCGGCCGACCGTGTTCGACTCGCTGCCGGAAGAGCTTCCGCGCGTGCTCTCGATCGGCCGACTCGACATCAACACCGAAGGCCTGCTGCTGCTGACCAATGACGGCGGTCTCGCGCGCATGCTGGAGCTGCCGGAGACGGGCTGGCTCAGGCGCTACCGCGTGCGCGCCTTTGGCTCGATCACGCAGGACAGGCTCGACACGCTGCGCGATGGCGTGACGATCGAGGGCGTGAGTTATGGCCCGATCGTCGCCCGCTTCGAGCGCCAGCAGGGCTCGAACACCTGGCTCGTGGTCGATCTGCGCGAGGGCAAGAACCGCGAGGTCAAGACGGTGCTCGAGCATCTCGGCCTCGACGTGAACCGCTTGATCCGGGTCTCGTTCGGCCCGTTCCAGCTCGGCGACCTGCCCGAGGGCGAGGTCGACGAGATCCGCTCGCGCGTGCTCAGGGACCAGCTCGGCGAGGATCTGATCGCGAGGGCCGGCGTCGATCTCGAGGCGCCGCGTCGCGACGAGATGCCGGCGGCCCCTCCCCGCGCGCCCAGCGGCGACGATCGGCCGCGCCGGCGTGAGGCAGGCGACCGCGACGGCAAGCCCGAACGGGAGCGTTGGCAGAGCGACGCCGTGCGCACGCCCTCCAAGGACGACCGCAGCGACAAGCCATGGAAGCGCACGGTCTGGCGCGATGCCGAGGCCGAGCCGCAGCGCGAGCGCAAGGCTCCGCCGCGCCGTGGCGCCGATCCCAAAATCGAGCGCCAGACGCGCGAGGCCACCGGCGAGGTGGTTCGCCGCCGCGACAAGGCAATCGAGGATCCCAATGGCCGCCGCGTGCTGGTCGAGCGCGTCAGTGCGCCATCTCGTGAGGTGCGCCCTGCCCGCGAGGAGCGCCCCGCCCGCGAGGGCGTCAATCCCAAGCGCCGGCCCGACCGCCTGCCACGCAGCGAGCGCGGCGCGGCCGGTGGACGTCCGCCACGCACACAGGAGCGCGCGAGCAGCGGCGAACGTCCACCTCGCCGCCCGCGCGAGGAGGCCGGCGGCCGTGACCGCGCCTCCGAGCGTCCCTGGCAGGATGCGGCGCCACGCCAGGATGCGGCGCCACGCAGCGAGCGTCCCGAACGCGCTCCCCGCGACGGCAGCGAGCGCCCCGCGCGCCGCTTCAGCGAGCGCAGCGGCGACGACAGGCCGCGCGGCCGCAGCTTCGGTGACAAGCCGGGCGGCGCGCCCAAGAGCTATGCCGCGCGCTCAAGCGAGCGGCCGGCCGGTCGTAGCGCAGGCGGCGAACGCGGCGGCGGCAAGTCGTTCGGGGGCAAACCTTCCGGAGGTCGCCCCTTCGGCGGCAAACCCGGCGGCGGCGGTCGTCCGGGTGGCGGCGGCAAAGGTCCGCGCCCAGGAGGCGGTGCCGGGCGCAGCAAGCGTGACTGAGGCAAATTTGGCTGGGGACTGAAGCGATGAGGATCGTCGGCGGACGCTTCGGCGGGAGGTCGCTCGCCGGCCCCAAACCAGGGATCGGGACCATTCGCCCGACCTCCGACCGTTTGCGGGAATCGCTCTTCAACGTGCTCGCCCACGCCTATGACGACGTGGTCGAAGGTGCGCGCGTGCTCGACCTCTTCGCCGGCACGGGCGCGATGGCGTTCGAGGCGCTCTCGCGCGGAGCGGAGTTCGCATTGCTGGTCGATGACGGCACCGAGGCGCGCGGCTTGATCCGCGAGAACCAGATGAATCTCGGCCTTGCCGGTCATAGCCGCGTCTTCCGTCGCGACGCCACCAAGCTCGGCCCGGCGAGCCCGATGCCGCCCTTCGGGCTGGTGTTCTGCGACCCGCCCTATCGCAAGGGCCTGGGCGAAAAGGCGCTCATCTCAGCCCAGCTAGGCGGCTGGCTGACGCCGGACGCGCTCATCGTGCTGGAAGAGGCCGCGGGCGTGGAGATCGCCGTGCCGGAAGGCTTCGCCGTGGTCGAGCGCCGTGACTATGGCGAGACGCAGGTGGTCCTGCTGCGGCTGGAATAGGACATCAGCCCGCAGGGGCGATCTTGTACCAGAAGCTGGAGCGCTTCATCCTGTGGACGCAACTTGATCTCTTCCAGGTCAGCGCTCAGGAAAAGCGAGCCCGAGACGGTTTCGGATTGCGAGGTCTGGATGCTGCGACTTCACTATTACCCCGGCTTTATCAGCCTCGCCGCCCATATTGTCCTTGAGGAAATCGGCGCGGAATACGAACTTTCATTCGTCAATTTGCACAAGGGCCCGAGCAACAACCCATCCTATCGCGCCCTGCACCCAGATGGGCTCGTGCCTGTGCTGGAGAGCGATGACCTCGTTCTCTACGAGAGTGTGGCCATCATCCTTCACTTACTTGAGCTGAAGGGAGGAGCAACGCTTGTACCTGCACGGGGTAGCGTGCTCAGGTCGCAGTTTTACAAATGGCTTATGTGGCTTGCGACCGCGCTGCACGCGAACTTGTCGCTCCACCTGCATCCCAACAAGGTCGCCGTCTCCGTCGAGGCGCAGGCGGAGATCAAACAGGCCGCAGAGCAGCGAGTGAATAGCCAGTTCGACCGCCTGGAAGACGAACTGGCGCGTCATGGCGGCCCGTGGTTCCTGGGAGATACATACTCGGCTGTTGACGCCTATGTGTTCACCCTTGCGCGCTGGTCTCGCGGCATGCCCCGGCCCGCCGCCAGCCGATCGCATTTGGGCGCGTATTTACGCCGCGTGATCGAGCGGCCAGCCGTTCAGCGTGCCCTTGCACAAGAACACATACCGCAGCCATGGCTATGAGGCCGAGGCACGCGGCGCAGAAGGCGTCGTAGTGTTCTCATGAGACTGCGACCTGCCCCTCACCGCCGCCCGAACAGCTTCTCGATATCGGTGAGCTTCAACTCGACATAAGTCGGCCGGCCATGGTTGCACTGGCCTGAATTGGGCGTGACTTCCATCTCCCGCAGCAGCGCGTCCATCTCCTCGGGGCGCATGCGGCGGCCGGCGCGCACCGAGTTGTGGCAGGCCATCGTCGCCAGCACATGGTCGAGCCGGCGTTCGAGCGAGCCCGGAATCGAGGAGATCTGGCCATGCTCGGCCAGCGCATCGGCGACATCGCGCACGAGCTTCTGGAGATTGCCGCCGGCGAGCTGGCTTGGTGCCTCACGAACCAGCACCGCACCGGGCCCGAACGCCTCGATGCCGAGCCCGAGCGTCGCGAGTTCGTCGGAAGCGGCATTCAGGCGATCGGCATCGACGGGGTCGAGTTCGACGACCTCCGGCAGCAGCAGCGCCTGCCGGGCGATGCCCGACTTGGCGCGCTCGGCCTTCAACCGCTCATAGACCAGCCTCTCATGGGCGGCATGCTGGTCGACGATGACGACGCCCTCGCGTGTCTGGGCAACGATATAGGTCTCGTGCAATTGCGCGCGGGCCGCGCCGAGCGGTCGGTCGAGTGCATCGGGAGCGGGCTCGACAGCGTGTGCACGTGCATCGGCAGAGGGCGCAGCGAAGCTCTCGAAGCCCGCCTGGGACGCCTCGCCGAAGCCGGCGGCGGGCCTGGGCCAGGCCGGCGTCTCGGGAAAATGCGGCCGCGGGATGGAAGTCGCTCCATTGCCGGCGAACACCGCGCGAAAGGCCTCCAGCGTCCGCGCCCCACCGGTCGTGGTGGCGCGATGGCCGGCCTCGGCCAGAGCCGCCTTCAGCCCGGAGACGACAAGGCCGCGCACCAGAGCGGGATCGCGGAAACGCACCTCGCTCTTGGCCGGATGGACATTGACGTCGACGAGGCGCGGCTCGCAGGCGACATCGAGAAACAGCACCGGATGCCGGTCGGAGGGCACGACATCGGCATAGGCGCCGCGCACGGCCGAGAGCAGCAGCTTGTCGCGCACCGGCCGGCCGTTCACCGCCAGATGCACCCCGGCCGAGGTGCCGCGATGGAAGGTCGGCAGGCCGGCAAAGCCCGTGACGCGGAAGCCCTCGCGCGCCACGTCGAGCGGCAGCGCGTTCTCGGGGAAATCGCGCCCGAGCCCGCGCGCCAGCCGGCGCAGCATGCCATCCCTGCCATGCGCCTCCGCTGGCCAGTCGAATCCGGTGACGTGATCGCCATCGAGCGCGAAGCGGATCGTCGGATGGGTGATGGCGAGCCGACGCAGCATCTCCGAGACAGCCTGCGCCTCGGCGCGGTCGCTCTTCAGGAATTTGAGCCGCGCCGGAGTGAAGGCGAAGAGATCGCTGACCTCGATGCGCGTTCCTGCCACTGCCACGACCGGCCGCACCACGCCCTTCTCGCCAGCCTCGACGACGAGCCCATGGCCATGGGCGGAATCATGCCGGCGGGTCGCGATCGAGAGCCGCGCGACCGAACCGATCGAGGGCAAGGCCTCGCCGCGAAAACCCAGCGACTTGATCGCGAAAAGGTCGCCATCGGGCAGTTTCGAGGTGGCGTGGCGCTCGACCGCCAGCGCCAGATCCTCGGGCGACATGCCGGAGCCGTCATCGACGACGCGGATCAACTCGCGACCACCGGCTGCTATCGTGACCGAAATCGCGCGTGCGCCGGCGTCGATCGCGTTCTCGACCAGCTCCTTCACGGCAGCCGCCGGCCGCTCGATCACTTCACCGGCGGCGATGCGGTCGACGAGAACGGGATCGAGGCGGCGAACGGTCATGACGAATCTCGGGCAGCGGCGGAACTGGCGTTCCCTTTGTCATTCCGGGGCGGCTCGCAGAGCCGAACCCGGAACCCACGACCGGGCGAACCGATCGTGCGCTTTCAGGTTCACCTCATCGTGGGTTCCGGGTTCTTCGCCGATTCTATCCTTGGGCCGACCAAAGGTCGGACCCGAGGGCGAAGCCCCGGAATGACAAGGTAACGGCGACTCAGCTGCGCCCTTCGGCAAGATAGCGCTTGGCGAGGAGTTTCGCTTCCTCGACCGCCGGCTGGTCGAACGGATCCACACCCATGGCATAGCCGGTCAGAACCGTCTCGAGCATGAAGTGCATCAGCACCTCGCCATGGATGGTCTCGTCGATCTCATCGACATGGAAGCGACGCACCGAGCAGCCGTTCTTGGCGAAGGTGTCGATCATCGCGACGCCCTGAGCGGCCACGAGATCGCCGATCGTCTTGCCGGCGAAATCGTCCTGGCCGATCTTGCCGGCAAGCTCGGCATCGATCCTGGGACCCTTGCCCTTGGCGCCCACCGTCAGCACCGTGAAGAACTTGTCCTTCGGGCCGGCGAGATAGAGCTGCTGCTGCGAATGCTGATCGACCGGGCCGAGCGCGCCGACAGGCTGCGTGCCCTGCCCATCCTTGCCCAGGCTCTCGGCCCAGAGCTGCATCCACCAGCGCGTCAGCAGCGCGAATTTGTCGGCATAGGGCATCAGAACGGCGATGTTCTTGCCTGAGCGCATCGCGGCGAGATGCAGCGCGGCACCGACCGCGGCCGGCGTCTCGCGCACGCTCTTGCCCGCTAGGACCGGCGCCACGGCCTTGGCGGCGCCGGCGCGCAGAGCCTCGATGTCGAGACCGAGCGCGGCGGCCGGCAACAGGCCGCAATTGGTCAGCACCGAATAGCGCCCGCCGACCCCGGTGTGGTGCTCGAGGAACGGCACGCCGAAGGGTTCCAGCAGCGCGCGCAGCGGATGCAGCTTGCCGGGGATCGCCGGCTCGGACAGGCCCTGGAAACGCTCGCCGATCTCGGCATCGCTGAAACCTGCGGCGCGCAGGGCGCTGATCACCGTGATGCTCTGCAGCAGGGTCTCGCCGGTGCCGCCCGATTTCGAGACGGCGACGAATTTCGTCGTCTTGAACGGCAGCTTGGCGAGCAGCTCCGAATAGGTCTCGGGGTCGAGATTGTCGATGAAGTGGACGCGCGGCTCAGGCGCGAAGCGCGACAGGCCGGAGATGCCGTAATCGGCGAGCTGCGCCAGCGTCTGGCCGCCAAGGCTGGAGCCACCGGTACCGAGCACGAGAATGTCGGTCGCGCCTGCCTTGAGGCGCTGGGCCGCAGCATGGACGGGCGGCAGATCGGCCGTGTCGGCGGGCAAGCCGAGCAGCGGCAGCGAATGATCCCGCGCCTGGCCCTGCAGCCGCCCTAACGCGGGAGCAAGATCAGCCAGCGCCTGCTCGAAAGCGGCATCGGGAATGCCGCCCTTGCCGACACCGGATTCGAGCGCGAGATCGAAGCTTTGCTGCAGCATGGTGATGAGGTCCGTCGCTGTGCCTGAGGGAAAGGACGAGAGGGTTCAGACGAGGCCGACCGGCCGGCCGACGGCCTGCACCAGCAAGCGCGGATCGCCGAACAGACGCTTGGCCACGCGGCCGATATCGGCGAGCGTGACCTCGGCGAAGAGCCGGTTGCGCTCGCTCAGGAACTCCGGCTCGAACCCGTTGACGGCGAGGCTGAGCAGTTCGGCGGCGATCTTGGGCGAGGTGTCGAAGCGTAGCGGATAGGAGCCGATGATGTAGCGCTTGGCCTCCTCGACCTCATGCTCGCTGGGCCCCTCATTAGCGAGCTTGGCCATCTCCTCGCGGATGACGGCAAGCGATTCCGCCGCGCGGTCGTTGCGCGTCGCGGTGCCGCCGACCAGCATGGCGCTCTCGCGCAGGGGCAGCAGGCTGGAGGAGACGCCATAGGCGAGGCCGCGCTTCTCGCGCACCTCGAGGAAGAGGCGGGAGGTGAAGGCCGAGCCGCCGAGGATATGGTTCAGCACGCTGCCCGCGATGAAATCGGGATCGTTGCGCATCAATCCCGGCCCGACGAAGCGCAGCACGGTCTGGGGCACGTCGAGATCGATGACATGGGTCTGGCCCAGCCCCTGGATCGGCAATGGCGCGCCCGGCAGAGCGCGCGGCTTGCCTTCCGGCAAGGCGCCGAAGATCTGGTCGAGACGCTGCGCCAGTTCGTCGGCGGTGATGTCACCGACCACGACGATCTTGAGGCCGCCGCGGCTGAGCAGATCACGGGTGAGCGTCTTCAGCCCTGCCGCCTCGAGTTTTGAGACGCTGTCGATATCGCCCTTCTCGGGCCGGCCATAGGGGTGGCCGGGATAGGCCGCCGCATAAAGCGCGTTGCGGCAGAGCGTTTCGGGGTTCTGCGCCTGGCGCTGCAGTCCGGCGACGATCTGCGACTTCACCCGCGTGACCGCGTCGACGTCGAAACGCGGCGCATTGAGCGCCAGCGCCAGCAATTCGAAAGCGGTATCGCGATGGCGCGACAGGGTCTGGAGCTGGCCGTGGAAATCGTCGCGGCGCGCATCGAAGCCGAGGCTGATGGCGTGGTCGGCCATCTTGCCCTGGAAGGCCTCGGCATCGAGATCGCCGGCACCTTCGTCGAGCAGGCCGGAGATCATATAGGCGCTGCCGGCCCCGTTCTCGGGGTCGCGCGTCGCGCCGCCATCGAAGGCGAAGTCGATCGCGATCAGGGGCAGGCTATGCTCCTCGACCAGCCAGGCCTCGACACCGGCGGCGGAGCGCACCTTCTGGACGGCGACGGAGGGGCCAGCGGTCGCGGAATGGGCAACGGGGATGGGCGCGTTCATGTCGCTTCCTGAAAACGGGACCTGACGCCCCGCCCGGTTGAAAGGAGGGCAGACGGTCAGGCGACCGGCAGCAAAAGGCCAGTGACCGAGCGGTCAGGCCGGAGATAACGACGCGCTGCCTCGACGACCGCCTCGCGCGGCACCGCCTCGATGCGCTCAGGCCAGGTCAACACATCCTCGACGGTCTCACCAACGGCAAGCGAGGCCCCGAAGATGCGGGCAAGCGAAGACTGGCTGTCACGGGCAAAGATCGTCTCGGCAACGAGCCGGGTGCGGGCGCGCGTCAGTTCGACCTCGCTGGGCCCCTCCGCCAGGAAGGTCGCGAGTGCGGCATCGAGGCCAGCTTCAAGCACGGCCATCTCCACGCCCGGGCGCGGGCTGGTCGAGACCTGGAAAGCCGAGCGATCGACCATCGAGCCCATGAAATAGGCGCTGGCTCCGGCGGCGAGCTCCTGCTCGACGCAGAGGCTGCGATAAAGTCGCGATGTCGTGCCGCCACCCAGGATTTCTGCAGCGAGCTCCAGTGCGAAGACCTCGGTCCGATCGCCGCTGAGATAGGTCGGCGTCAGCCAGCCCCGGCGCAGCGAGGGTTGGTGCACGCGCGGATCGCTCAGCGTGACGCGCCGCGCCGCACGCGGATCGGGCTCGGCTGGACGCTTGCGGGAAGGCGCCTTGCCGCGCGCGGCGATCTGGCCATAGGTCGCCTCGGCGAGCTCGCGCACCTCCTTCGCCTCGACATCGCCGGCAACGACCAGGATCGCGTTCTCGGGCGTGTAGAAGCGCTGGTAATAGGCGAAGGCGTCGTCGCGGTTCAGCTCCTCGATCTCGTGCTCCCAGCCGATGATCGGCGTGCCATAGGGATGATGCACGAACAGCGCCGCGGAGAACTCCTCGCTGAGCTGGGCCGCCGGATCGGAATCGACGCGCATGCGGCGCTCTTCGAGCACAACGTCGCGCTCGGGCCCGACGACGCTCTCGTCGAAGGCGAGCCCGGTCATCCGGTCGGCCTCGTAATCCATCATGGCGCGCAGGTGCTGCTTCGGCACGCGCTGGAAATAGGCGGTGTAGTCGTAGGAGGTGAAGGCGTTCTCCTGCCCGCCGAAGCCGGCGACGATCTTGGAGAATTCGCCGGCCGGCCAGCGGGCCGTGCCCTTGAACATCAGATGTTCGAGGAAATGGGCGATGCCGGACTTGCCCGCCGGATCATCGGCCGAGCCGTTGCGGTACCAGACCATATGAGTGACGACCGGAGCGCGATGGTCGGGCACCACCACGACCTCCAGGCCGTTGCCGAGCCGAAACGACTCGACAGGCGCGCTCATGCGGGTCGGCTGGATATGGATCGTCATCGCGGGACCGTGGGTTGGCGGCGGAGCATCAACCCCATATAGGCCGCCATCCCCGAGAGAACCAGACGCGACGCCCGTCTCAGTTGAGCGCCGGCAGGGTCGGCATGGGCGTACCCTGAACGAATTCTTTCTGCCCCACGGCTTGCGTGTCCTCGCGCGGGCCATTCCGGCCAGGTCCGACCGGCGCCGTCCCGGCCGGGCGACGATAGCCGACCGGCGGCTCGTAGAGATATTTCCGCTCCGGCTCGCTGCCATAGGTCAGGCTCGCCAGATCCTCGGCGTTCTTGCCCGCGGCAATGTCGCGGCCTGTCCGGATCGGGGCGATGTTTTCCTCATAGGTCTTCGACTGCTGCGGCTGGAACGGCCGGCTGTCGCGGCCCGCGACACGGCCCTTTTGCAGCTCTTCCTGGCTCAGCAGCGGGCGCTGATTGTCCTTGTACTTCTCGCGTTCGGTCGCGGGCACCAACGCGCGCGCATCCTCGGCGCGACGCCGGGCAATATCGGGATCGTTCGGCCAGGCCGCATTGCGCGCGTTCGCCGGCTCCTGCGGTCGCGGCAGGGTCGAACCGGGAGGCACCACGAGCGGCGGCCGCTGCCGGTATTCGATGTCGTTATTGGCCTTGCCGCCGATGACGCCCTCCATCAGATTCTTGAAGAGCATGCCCTCCTGCGCGAAGGCGGGCGAGGCCGCAAGCAGCAGCCCACCGGCCAGAAGCCAATGCGTCACGCGGATGCGATGAGCCATCTCAAACCTCCCTCGGGATTTTTTCATCCCCACTTCAACCTCAGGCGCGCGGCAAAACGATGGCGAAGCGCGCATCATGCCGGCTTATCCGGGCTGGAACGGAAGGACTCATATAGCAGAGCGGCCACGCCGACAACGATCGCCGCATCGGCGATATTGAAGATGTACCAGCTGAAGCTGCCGTGATGCAGGTGAACGAAGTCGACGACGGCGCCATAGACCGCGCGATCGACGCCATTGCCCAGCGCTCCGCCGACGATCAGCGCCAGGCTGACGACGGTCAATCGCCGCGTCTCGCGCCACATCCAGCGCCCGAGCCAGATCGCGGCAACGAACGAGATCACGACCAGGAGCCAGCGGCCGAGATCGCCATCCTGCTGGAACAGGCCGTAGGAGATGCCGCGATTCCAGGCGAGCACGATCTCCATGAAGGGCGCGACCTCGAAGGGACCGGTCTCGGCCAGCCGAATGCCGAAGAGCAGCCAGAGCTTGAGCGCCTGATCAAGCCCGAAGACCAGAGCGACGATGAAGACGCCGAGGCGGCGCGCCGGCATCATCGCGCGTGCTGCCCAAGCTCGCGCAAGGCCTTGGCGTCGCGCGGCGTCACCTCCGGATAGGCCGGATCGGCCAGCGCGGGATCAAAATACTTCCAGGAGCGGGCGCATTTGACGCCCGGCGCCCGCACGGAGACGACCGCGACGCCCGGCACATCGGCCAGGCGGAAGGCATCGTCCGGCCCCTCGCCTGCGCTGATCGCGATGCCCGAGGTGATGCTGATCTCGGCGAGATCGACGCCTGAGAGCGCGGCTCTGAGATCGGGATCGTCGATATAGACCTTGGGCGCGGCCTCGAGCGAGGAGCCGATGCGCTTGCCCGCCCGCTCCAGCTCCAGCGCGCCGGTGACGACGCGGCGGACGCGGCGGATCTTGCTCCAGCGCTCGGCGAGCTCGGGATCGAGCCAGCCTTCGGGGGCTTGCGCGAAGAGTTCGAGATGCACCGAGCCGTCCATCGCCTTCTGCTCGGGATAGCGCTCCAGCCAGGCCTCTTCCGTGGTGAAAACCAGGATCGGCGCGAGCCAGGTGGCCAGGCAACGGAAGAGATGATCGACGACCGTCAATGCGCTCTTGCGGACATGGCTCGACAAGGGATCGCAATAGAGCGCGTCCTTGCGGATGTCGAAATAGAAGGCCGAAAGCTCGGTGTTCATGAACTGCGAGAGCAGGTTCACCACCTTCTTGTAGTCGTAGGTGCGGTAGGCCTCCTCGACCTGCGGCCCAAGCTCGGCGAGCCGATGCAGCATCAATCGCTCCAGCTCCGGCATGGTCTGCGGCTCGTTGACCCGGATATCCTCGCTGAAATGGGCGAGCGTCCCGAGCATCCAGCGCGTGGTGTTGCGCAGCTTGCGATAGGTCTCGACGAAGGTCTTGAGGATCTCCTTGCCGATGCGCAGATCATCGGAATAATCGGCCGCCGCGACCCAGAGGCGCAGGATGTCGGCGCCGGAATCCTTGATGATGTCCTGCGGGGCGGTGACGTTGCCCTTCGATTTCGACATCTTCTCGCCCTTCTCATCGAGACAGAAGCCGTGGGTCAGGACGATGTCGAAGGGCGCCCGGCCGCGCGTGCCGCAGCTTTCGAGCAGGCTCGAATGGAACCAGCCGCGATGCTGGTCGGAGCCTTCGAGATACATCACCCGGTCATTGCCGCCATCGCCGCGCCGGCGGGCGCGCAGATCCGGGCGCTTCTCCAGCGTGAAGGCGTGGGTCGAGCCTGAATCGAACCAGACGTCGAGCACGTCGGTAACGCGCTCGTAAGCAGCCGGGTCGTAGCCGAAGGGCTTCAGGAAGCGTGCGCCATCCAGGTCGGTAAACCAGGCGTCGGCGCCTTCCAGCTCGAAGGCGTCCGCAATCGCGGCATTGACCTTGGCATCGACCAGGATTGCGCCCGTCTCCTTCTCGACGAAGACGGTGATCGGAACGCCCCAGGCGCGCTGGCGCGAGACCACCCAGTCGGGGCGGTTGGCGATCATGCCGTTGATGCGGTTCTCGCCGGCGGCGGGCACCCACTGCGTCTCCTTGATCGCCCGCAGCGCGCGGTTTCGAAGCGTGTCGGCATTGCCGCCCACTGACGCCATGAGATCGAGCGACGCGGGCTCGTTTGCGGCCACGGCGCCCGCATCGGTCTGCTGCGGAGCCGGCGAAATCGGCTTGTCCATCGCGATGAACCATTGCGGCGTGTTGCGGAAGATCACTGGCTTCTTCGAGCGCCAGCTATGCGGATACTGGTGCTTCAACCGGCCACGCGCGACGAGATGACCGCTGGCGGCAAGGGCCTTGATCACGACCTCGTTGGCGTTGCCCTTCTCACCCTTGTCGGTGATGACTTGCGCGCCCTCGAAGCCCGGCGCGTCCTTGGTGAAGCGGCCATCGGCATCGACGGTGTAGGGGATATGCGTGTCGATTCCGCGCTCGGCCAGCATCCGGCCATTGGCCATCCAGACGTCGAAATCCTCGCGGCCATGGCCGGGCGCAGTGTGGACGAAGCCCGTGCCGGCATCGTCGGTGACATGGTCGCCATCGAGCAACGGCACATCGAAATCATAGCCCTGACCGCGGAGGGGATGGGCTGCAGTGAGGCCAACGAATGCGGCGGCCGGCAAGTCCGCGACCAGTTCGAAGGCCTCAACCTTGGCGGCTTTGAACACGCTTTCGGCGAGGTTCTTGGCGAGGATATAGGTCGCGCCGACCTTGGCCCAGTTATGCTCAGGCGCGGCGGTGACGCGGTAAAGCCCATAGGCGATCTTGTTGTGGAATGAGATCGCCCGGTTGCCAGGCATCGTCCAGGGCGTGGTCGTCCAGATGACGAACGACGCGCCTTCGAGAGTGACAGTCTCGGGGGGGGTGATCGCAGGTGTGTTGTCATAGGTGATGGGCAGAACGTATCCCGAAGCCAGCACCGGAAACGCCACGAATACCGTGTCGCTGACATGCTCCTCATACTCGACCTCGGCCTCGGCCAGCGCGGTCTTCTCGACCACGGACCACATCACCGGCTTGGAGCCGCGATAGAGCTGCGCCGTCTCGGCGAACTTCATGATCTCGCGGGCGATCTGCGCCTCGGCGGGATAGGCCATGGTGAGATAAGGATCAGCCCAATCGCCCTCGACGCCGAGCCGCTTGAACTCCTCGCGCTGGATGTCGACCCATTTCTCGGCGAAGGCGCGGCATTCCTTGCGGAATTCGACGACCGGCACATCGTCCTTGTTGAGGCCCTTGGCGCGGTATTGCTCCTCGATCTTCCATTCGATCGGCAGGCCGTGGCAGTCCCAGCCCGGCACATAGTTCGAATCGAAGCCGAGCATCTGCTGCGAGCGCGCGACGAGATCCTTCAGCACCTTGTTGAGCACATGGCCGATATGGATGTTGCCATTGGCGTAGGGCGGGCCGTCATGCAGCACGAAGCGGTCGCGCCCCTTCGCGGTGGCGCGCAGCTTCTTGTAGAGGTTGATCCTGGCCCAGCGGGCGAGCAGTTCCGGCTCGCGCTGCGGCAACCCCGCGCGCATCGGGAACTCGGTCTGGGGCAGGAACAGCGTCTGGGAATAGTCGACGGCTTCGGTCTTGTCGGCGGCTTTGTCGGTCATCTCGGGTCCGGCTCGGGCAATGCGGACAAGCGGGCCATTCGAGGCTGGCGCGGCGCTGGTCCATCGTGAAACTGGGAAGCGATGGTCACCCCGGCTTGCGCAAGCGCCCGCGCGTCAGCGCAGGGCGGCAGCCGGGCCCGTAATTCGCCGGAGGTCTATGAACGTGGCGCGATCAGCAAGCATCTGCGGCTTCTAGCAAACGCGGTCTACGGAAGGAAGGGCGGCGTTTTCGCCAAGATGTCGCGCGCTCCCACGCTATCGGCGTCCATCTGCACGATCAGCGCCTCGAGCGTGTCGAACTTCGCCTCGCCGCGCAGCCAGGAGACGAGCGCGACATCGACCTGCTTGCCATAAAGGTCGCCGGAGAAATCGAAAACGAAGGTCTCCAATCGCGGCGCACCGTCATCGAAGGTCGGGCGGCTGCCGAAGCTGGCGACGCCGTCATGCCAGACGTCGTCGATCTTCATCCTGACCGCATAGATGCCGTAGCGCAGCTTGCAATCGCGGGCGAGGTGCATGTTGGCCGTCGGGTAGCCGAGATCGCGGCCGCGCTTGTCGCCATGAGCGACAACGCCACGCACGAACCAGGGCCGGCCCAGGAAATCCGCCGCGCGGGCGACATCGCCGGCCTCGAGCGCGATACGGATCAATGTCGAGGAGACCGGCTCGCCAGCCCAGGCATAGGGCGGCACGACTGCGACGGGCACGCCCCGCACGCCTGCGCGAGCCTGCAGCATTTCTGGCGAGCCGGCGCGGCCCTGGCCGAAATGGAAGTCGTAGCCGCAGACGAGCCCGGCCGCTCCCAGCTTGCCGAGCAGCAGGTCATCGACGAAGGCCTCGGCGCTGATCGCCGCAACGCCGCGGTCGAAAGGCAGGACGAAGGTCAATGGCAGGCCGGCCTGGCCAAGCAGCTCCAGCTTCACCGCTGGCGGCGTCAAACGGAACACCGGCTGGTCGGGGCGGAAGACGCTGCGCGGATGCGGCTCGAAGGTCAGTGCGGCGGCTTTCGCGCCATGCTCGGCTGCCATCGCGACCGCGACACGGGCAAGCTCGACATGGCCGCGATGGACCCCATCGAAGTTACCGAGCGCCAGGACGGCGCCGCGCAAGGCTTCGGGAACCGGTTTCTCGATGTCGAGAACAAAGGCGGCATGCGCTTGGAAAGGCCGCGCTTCGAAAGGCTGCGCGTCGGCAGGCGGCGCATCGGCGGGAAAGGTCATCGATCGCAAGCGTCCGGGCGCCCGAGGAGCCCGGGCCGGAGCAGTGTTTGGCCTCAAGGCCGCAGGGGCGTCAAGGCCGAGCCTTTATCTCACACAGGCCTTGTATCTCACAATTGCCTCAGACCTTCGACCGCGCAGGCGGCAGCGCGACCCAGGCCTCGCCTTCCAGCACGGCCTTGCCGTCGACCAGGCATTCACAGAACAGCCGCGCCCGCCTACGCTCGACCACCAGCTCCACCACCTCGACGCGGGCGGTGACGACATCGCCGATCTTGACCGGCGCAAGGAAGGTCAGCGTCTGCGAGAGATAGACCGCGCCCGGCCCCGGCAGGCGCGTGCCGAGCAGCGCCGAGACGAGGCTCGCGGTCAGCATACCATGGGCGATGCGCTGGCCGAACTTGGTGCTGGCGGCATAGCGGTCGCAAAGGTGGATCGGGTTCGCATCGCCCGAGAGTTCGGCGAAAAGCGAGATGTCGCGCTCCATCACGGTGCGCATCAGGCTTTCGTTCTGCCCGATCGACAGATCCTCGAAGGCATGGACCTGATAAAGAGAGCTGGTCATCGTCCTGGTCGTCCCGGTGCTCCAGACCAGCACCTCGGCGCGGCCCGGCCTCTATCTCGCATCTGCGAAAGCCTGTCACAGCCACCCGGTTTCGACCATTGAACTTTGGTGATCACCGGCCATTGCGGCCGGCAGAGCGGAAAATGCCGCAAGGTCACTTCGGCATTGGATTAACCGCTTTGAAACGCCGCAGGCCTAAGACAGTTGATCCATGGCCGCCCGTCAGACACGGCACGCGGCCTGGGTATCGCCCCGCCCTGCGAATTTGATGCTTGGAGCACCATAATGGCTCTCGACCCCTCCATGCCGATCCTGGTGGTCGATGATTATCAGACCATGGTCCGAATCATCCGCAATCTCCTGAAGCAGCTCGGCTTCGAGAATGTCGATGACGCGTCCGACGGCTCCGCGGCAATCGCCAAGATGCGCGACAAGAAATACGGGCTGGTGATCTCGGACTGGAACATGGAGCCGATGACCGGCTTCGAATTGCTGCGCCGCGTGCGCGAGGAAGATGCGCTGTCGCAGACGCCATTCATCATCGTGACCGCCGAATCCAAGACCGAAAACGTCATCGCCGCCAAGAAGGCCGGCGTGAACAACTACATCGTCAAGCCGTTCAACGCTCAGACGCTGAAGACCAAGATCGAATCGGTCTGCGCCGCCTGAGCGCGCTCCTCAGGATGAGGGCCGCATAGAGGCGCCCTCTCACCACACCAGATGCGGCAATGCGTAGTCCGGCCGGTGGCTCTGCTCGGCGAACCAATCATGCCTGTGCTCCCAGGACGCCTCGAGCAGGTCCTGCGCATGGATCCCGGCCAGCACCATGACGCTCGTCGCGCCAAAGCCGTTGGCTCCGGCGATGTCGGTGCGGATCGCGTCGCCGATGCCGCAGATGCGCGATCGCTCTACGGCTGCGCCACGTTCCCGCTCCATGATCGCGACCGCCATCTCGTAGATCGGCTGGTGCGGTTTGCCGGCATAGATGACCTTGCCGCCGACCTCTTCATAGGCGAGCGCGATCGAGCCCGCGCAAGGCACGATGCGCCCTCCCCGATCGACCACCAGATCGGGATTGGCGCAGATCATGGTGAGTTCGCGCCGGGCGAAGTCGGCCAGCATGCCGGCATAGCTACCGGCCGTCTCGGTCTCGTCATCGAACAGGCCGGTGCAGAGCACGTAATTCGCCTCCGCCGGCCCGACGCGCGGAGCATCCAGCCCGGCGACCAGCGGCAGGTCGCGGTCGGGGCCGAGCATGAAGACAGGCTCACCGGCGCGCTCCTGGATCAAGGCGCGGCAGACATCGCCGGAGGTCACGATCGCGTCCCAGGCGTCCTTCGGCACATTGAACCCGGCGAGCTGGCGCTCGATCTCGGCGCGCGGGCGCGGCGCGTTGGTGACAAGGACGACAAACACCCCGCGCTGCCGGGCAGCGACCAACGCCTCGACGGCGCCGCGATGCGCCACGACGCCGTTATGGACCACGCCCCAGACATCGCAGAGGCAGAGATCGAAGCGGTCGGCGATCTCGGAAAAGCCGGTCAGGGCTGTGGTGGCTTTGCTCTTCGATGGCGGCAAGTTTTGGTCAGTCGAGTCTTGGTCACTCAAGTCGTGGTCACTCCGGATGGCGTCGGCAGGTTCTATCGCCTGAAAAAGATTCTACCGCCTGAAGGAAAAGCATGATGCCGGAAAATGACAACCGCTTCTCGGCACCGAGCTCTCATGCATGCATCGATGAGACTTGCATCAATAAGATTTGCACCGACGAGGCTCGCAGGGCCAGGGCCGATGCCGACGATCACGCGCTGGCGCGGCGCAGCACGGAACGGAACGACTGACGCTCGGGCTTGGCCTCGTCCTGCGCCGGGCTCACGGGCAGCAGCGGATAGCCAAGAACCTCGGCGGTGGGGCGCGGCAGTGCGGTTTCGCTTGCTGTGGCAGGCGGCGCGGCCTCCGGCTCGGCGAAGACCTCTGGCTTCACCGGGCGTGGCGGCGAGAAGATCAGGCCCTGCGCATAGGTGATGCCGAGCTCGATCATGTCCGCGACGGTCGGGTTGTCGGCGATCTCGTCCGCGACCAGCGCGATTGAGGCCCGCGCCATCATCGACGCCAAATCGCCAGCCGCGATGTCGAGCGACCCCTCACCGGCCATCTCGGCCTGGAACAGCGTCGCGGGCGCCTTGACGAAGCGAATGCCGCGATCGAACAGCGCAATGGGATCGAGCCGCAGATCAGCGACCTGATCGAGCGCGAAACGCACGCCATTGGCCGACATCGCGCCGAGCAATCCCAGGCTCGTCGGGTCCAGCGCGCGGAAGACGCGCTGCGGCATCTCCACCACGAGATGGCCATTGTGCTCGCGATATTTGTCGAGAATCCGCGCCAGCGTCGCCAGCGCCTTGGAGGAGCTCCAGGTCGCCTCGCTGAAATTGCAGGAGACGAAGAGCCCGCCCTGCTTCGTGCCGAGATGGCGCGCAATCGCCAGAGCGCGCGTCAGCACCAGCGCATCGAGCGTCGGGCCGAAGCCGCGCTGCTCGACAATCGACAGGAAATCCTCGGGCAGGAGCAGCGTGTTCTCGTCGACCCGCAGGCGCACCAGCGCCTCGTAGCCGCGTGTGCGCCGCTGCGGCAATTGCACGATCGGCTGCAGATGCACCTCGACCTTGCCCTCGGACAAGGCCGTGCTGATCACTGCAGCGCGCTTGTCGGCGGCGCGACGTTCGGCGGCGCGCTCGGCCTCCTCGCGTTCGGCCGCGATCGCGTCGAGCCGCGCCTGGCGCGCGGCCTCCGGATCGATCACCGGAACCGGCGCCGGCTTGGCGGGCGGCTGCGCCTGCCGCGCTTGCGCCACGGTCAATTGGGCGTCGTGATCGGCAAGCGTGGTCGCGACCTGATGGATGAGATCGCCGAGCAGGCCGACCTCGGCCGTCAGTTCGTTGATCGCGGCGCGCGCCGGCGCTGCGTCGGCCTCGCGCATCGGCATCTGCTCGACGCGCTGCGACAGGTTGTCCAGCCTGATCGCATTTGTCGCGAGCCTGACCTTGACCTCGCCGAGGCCGGCGAAGATCTGCTCCCGCTGGGCCAGCAGGCGGCGCTCATAGAGCCGGGCCGTGCCGATCAACCCGCTACCGCAGAGCAGGAGTCCCGCGGCTGCGCCCAATCCGCCCGGCAGCAGCAAGGTCGTGATCGCGCCGGCCGAAACGCCTGTGACGGCTGCGGCGAGAGGGTGCAATGCGTTCAGGCGGGCAGGGGCCAAGGCAGCATTCGCGCGTTGGGTTGATCGGGACGAATCGGCGAATCACGGGTGTTCCGCAACCTTAACCATAGGTCGGGCGGCTTGCGAGCGCCTGATCGAGGCGTTGCGGCTGTAAATGCAGGAAAAACAGTGGATCGCGCGGCGAGGACAGATCAGGGCCGCTTGATCAGGTCCAGGATCGTCGGCCCCAGATCGCTCATGATCCGCTCTATAACCGGAGGGCCGAAACCCCGGCGCTCGAGGAAGAGGCGCGGATCGACGCGAAACAACGGGGACGCCTCGGCGAGGCCGGACACCGCGGCTGCGAATCCGGCCTGGTCGCCGGTCCCGGCATAATGCAGCGCGCGTCCAAGCAGGCTCAGCGGCCCCTCATTTGCCAGGAGCCGGGCAGCATGGCTTTCGGCTTGCTTGTTGGCGCCGGTCAGCCGCGCGCCCAGAAAGGCGTAGAAATCATACCAGGGCGGCCGGCCGCTGCTGAGCGAGACCGCCCGTTCCAGCAGGGGCAGGCCTTCGGCCGGGCGGTCGAGCTGGATGAAACGCGCCCCGAGATCAGCCATGATGTCGGGATCATAAGGGTTGCGCGTCAAAGCCTCGCGGCCAGCAGCCAGCGCCTCGTCGGGCTGCCCGCGCGCGAAGAGCACGTCCATCATCGCCTGCAGGGCGCGGGCGCTGGACGGCGCCAGGCGAACTGCGTTCAGCGCCGCGCTCAGCGCCCGGTCGAGCGGCGGGCCGGACTGCAGATTCAGGCCGGCGGTGTATTCGTCCAGGGTCAGGAAAGCGAGTTGCGACCAGGCCGCGTGGAAGTTCGGATCCTTCTCGAGCACCCCCTCCAGGCAAGTGCGTGCCGCCAGATGGTCCTCGGCCTTCATCGTCAGACGGAAATCGAGCGCCTGAAAGATGCAGCGCATCGCCGGCGATATGACCGAGGACTGCCTGAAATCGGCATGGATGATGCCGAACGGCTCGGCCAGGCGGATCGCCAGGCGCCGGGCGATGTCCGGCAATTCGGGATCCTCTGCATTGAACCGGAACTTCCTGTTGCTGGCGCCGATCCAGACGATGCGCCCATCCTTGACCGCGCGCAGTCTCGCCGCGCTCTCGGTGACATCGCCGAAACGCGTCGCGCTTAGCTCGAAGACGTAGTCGGCATCGACCGTCGTCGCACGCGGGTCGAGCGGGGCCTTCACGGTGACGAGATCGTCGAAACCGGCGATCGCGTCGGCCAGAAGCGTCACGAACCGGCGCGCGATCTCGTTCGCCATAGGGTCCGGCGGCAACTCGCCGATCACGATCGCCAGGACGGGCAGATGCACAGCAGCGGTGGACGTCGTCGGCTTCATCACCCGCTCGACCGGAACGCTCTGCTGCAAAACGCTTGGCTGCAAGATGCGCGCGCCGGGCACCGGGGCGTCGTCGTCCCGGATACGATACCAAGAGGCCAGCGACGCCAATCCGAGCAGGAGCGCCAGGCCGGCACCCAGCAGCCAGCGGCGCGAGACGGCGGCATCGGGACGCCGTGGCGCCTCCTCCTGCGCCACGGCGTCGCCCGCAGTCGCGGTCGCGGGCTCGGCTTCGACCCCGGCACGCTCATCGACCTCGAATGCCGGCACATAGGCACCGACCGGGATCGCGATGCGGACCGGGTCGTCGGCACCCTCGCCGAGATAATATTGCCCGAGCGCCTTACGCAGGCGGCCCGCCTCGACACGGACGATCGGGTCCGATTGCGGATCGAAATCGGGCGGGCGGCCGAAGGCCTCCACCGCCACGGTGTACCCCTTCAACTCGGCGCTGCGCCCGTCGAGCGCGCGATCGACGATGAAGGCCAGAAAGGCGGAAAGCTGCGGCGCACCGCGGAACAGGTCCGAAGCCAGGACGCGATCGAGCCCCGCGCGAATCACTGCGGCTCTCTGCTCGTCCAGCCTGACGCCGGCTTGACCGCTTGAGACCATCGGGGTCTGGCCCAGTTTGTCGCTCCCCTCATTCAGACTAGCTTAGACACGACGTAACGTCACCCAGCAAAGAATGACGGGTCGACTCTCGTGGCGTGCAGGGATGCCCCGATGCGACGGCGATTTACACCCCGGATCGTACTGTTAGGTTGAGAGACGCTTAACCCAACAAGGACGCCTTGATGACATCCGCCACGCAGCCGCTAGGCACGCCGAACAATCTCGAAGCCTTCTGGATGCCGTTCACGGCCAACCGCTCGTTCAAGCAAAATCCGCGCATGATCGCGCGCGCCGAGGGGATGTTTTATTACACGCCGGAAGGCAAGCCGGTGATGGACGGAACAGCAGGGCTGTGGTGCTGCAATGCCGGCCACGCCCGCAAGCCGATCATCCAGGCTATCCAGGCCCAGGCCGAGGAGCTCGATTACGCACCTTCCTTTCAGTTCGGCCACCCCAAGGTCTTCGCGGCGGCCGCCCGCATTGCCTCTCTGGCACCAGGTGATCTCGACCATGTCTTCTTCGCCGGCTCCGGTTCGGAGGCTGCGGACACCGCGCTGAAGATCGCGCTCGCCTATTGGAACGTCACCGGAAAGGGCTCGAAGACCCGGTTGATCGGCCGCGAGCGCGGCTATCACGGCGTCGGCTTCGGCGGCATTTCGGTCGGCGGCATGGTCAACAACCGCAAATTCTTCGGCAGCCTACTCGCCGGCACGGACCATTTGCCGCATACCTATGACCGCGAGAAGCAGGCCTTCAGCAAGGGCGAGCCGGATTACGGCGCGCATTTCGCCGATGATCTCGATCGCATCGTCGCGCTGCATGACGGCTCGACCATCGCCGCCGTGATCGTCGAGCCGATGGCCGGTTCGACCGGCGGGCTGCCGGCTCCGAAAGGCTATCTCAAGCGCTTGCGCGAACTCTGCGACAAGCATGGCATCCTCTTGATCTTCGACGAGGTCATCACCGGCTTCGGCCGCCTCGGTTATGCCTTTGCCGCCGAGCGTTACGGCGTCATTCCCGACATGATCACCTTCGCCAAGGGCGTGACCTCGGGGACCGTGCCGATGGGCGGCGTGATCGTGCGCAAGCACATCTACGATGCCTTCATGAACGGCCCCGACAACGCCATCGAGCTGTTCCATGGCTACACCTATTCCGGCCATCCGCTGGCGGCCGCCGCCTGCCTCGCGACGCTCGACATCTATCGCGAGGAAGGCTTGTTCGAGCGCGCCCGCGAGATGGAGCCGGCCTGGGCCGACGCCATCATGAGCCTTAGGTCTGAGCCCAACGTCGTCGACATCCGCACCGTCGGCATGGTCGGCGCCATTGATCTCGCGCCGCGAGCCGACGGCGTCGGCAAGCGCGCCTTCGAGGCGATGGACCGCCTCTTCCGCGAGGAAGGGCTGATGGTCCGCACCGCCGCCGACACGATCGCCTTCTCGCCGCCGCTGATCATCAGCGAAAGCCAGGTCGGGGAGCTTGTCGACAAGCTGCGCCGGGGGATCCGGGCGGTGGCAGCCTGAGCGCTTTCTTTCTCTGCACCAAGATCGGACTTGCCCGATCTTGGTGAAGTTCATGCCCATGTCGGAAACATCCGACATGGGTGGAAGAAGCTGTCGGGCGCAGTGAATGAGAAAAGGGTCGCTCGCGCGACCCTTTTCTTTTTCTGTCGAGAGGCTTCCCTGATCCGTCCCGGCTTCGCCGAGCCCCCTCGTCCCATCGAAAACCGGGTGCACCCGACTTTCCCAGGACATGTGCCCATGTCGGAACCGACATGGGTGGGGAGAAGGCTCAGGCTGCCTTCTTCGCCGTGCCGTAATAGCTCTCGCCCATCTTCGCCATGCGCTTGATCTGCTTGTTCGGCTTGAAGCGCTCGCCATGCTTCTTCGCCAGGGCCTCGCAGAGCTTCACGAAGGCCGCCGCGCCCATATTGTCGATATAGCTCAGTGTCCCGCCCGAATAGGGCGCGAAGCCGAAGCCGATGATCGAGCCGACATCGGCCTCACGCGGATCGGTGACGACACCCTCCTCATAGGTGCGTGCCGCCTCCAGAGCCTGCGTCACCAGGAGGCGGTGCTTGAGCTCCTGCATGTCGACGCTCTCCGGGTCGAGATGCGTCGCAACCAGATCCGCCAGCCCCGGCCAGAGCCGCTTCGGCCCAGCTTCTGGATAATCGTAGAAGCCCTTCTTGTTCTTGCGGCCGAGCCGGCCATGCTTCTCGACCATCTCAGTCAGCAGCTTCTCCTGCGCCGGATCGACCGCGCCCTCGCCAAGCTGCGCCTTGGTCGCCTTCAGCACCTTGTAGGCGAGATCGACCGCGACCTCGTCATTCAAAGAGAGCGGGCCGACCGGCATGCCGGCCTGCTTGCCCGCCTGCTCGATCATCGCCGGCGGCACGCCTTCCATCAGCATGAGATGGCCCTCGCGGATGTAGTTGCCGACGCAGCGATTGGCGTAGAAGCCGCGCGTGTCGTTGACCACGATCGGCGTCTTCTTGATGGCGCGGACGAAGTCGAGCGCCATGGCGAGCGCCTTCTTGCCGGTCTTCTTGGCCATGATGATCTCGACCAGCAGCATCTTTTCGACCGGCGAGAAGAAGTGGATGCCGATGAAATTCTTCGGCCGCACGCTATGTTCGGCCAGCCCCGTGATCGGCAGGGTCGAAGTATTGGAGCCGAAGATCGCCTTGAGGCCGATCTCGGCCTCGACCTTGGCGATGACCTCGGCCTTGACCTTGGGATCCTCGAACACGGCCTCGACGACCAGGTCGCAGCCCTTCAGCGCGGCATAGTCGGCGGTGGCGTGGATGCGCCCGAGCAGCGCGTCGCGGTCGGCCGTCTTGGCGCGGCCCTTCATGATCTGGTCGGAGACCAGCTTGTGCGAATAGGCCTTACCCTTGTCGGCCGCCTCCTGGTCGCGGTCGACCAGCACGACCTCAAGCCCGGCCTGCGCCGTGACATAGGCGATGCCGGCGCCCATGAAGCCGGCGCCGACGACGCCGACCTTCTTGAGCCTGCTCGGCGGCACGTCGGCGGGGCGGCGCGCTCCCTTGTTCAGCTCCTGCATCGAGACGAAGAGCGAGCGGATCATCGAGGCCGCCTCCTTCGTCCGCAGGATTTTCGCGAAATAGCGGCTCTCGACCTTCAAAGCGAGATCGATCGGGAGCTGCAGCCCCTCATAGACCGCCGAGAGGATGGCGCGGGCGGCCGGGTAATTGTCGTTGGTCTCGCGGCGATAGATCGCATTGGCCGGCGGCCAGATCTGCATGCCGGCCGGCGAATAGACCTTATTGGAGGGCAGCTTGAATTTCGGATCGTCCCAGGGCGCCTTGGCCTGCGGATTGGCCTTGAGCCACTCCTTGGCGTTGGCGACGAGCTGGTCGCGCGGCACGACGGCGTGGACGAGGCCGGTATTGCGCGCGGGCAAGGCTTTGATCTGCTCGCCCTTGAACATCATCTGCAGCGCGTCCCCGGTCTGCATCAGGCGCGAGACGCGTTGCGTGCCGCCGGCGCCGGGGAAGAGCCCGACCTTGATCTCGGGCAGGCCGACGCGGGTCGAGGCATCGTCCGAGACGACGCGATACTGGCAGGCGAGAGACAGTTCGAAGGCGCCGCCCAGGCAGATGCCATGGATCGCCGCCGCGAAGGGTTTCCCGCAGGTCTCGAGCTTGCGGTAGAGCAGAGAGAGCTTGCGGCTCTCGTCGAAGAAGCTCTGCATCGCGACCTGCTCGCCCTTCTCCTTCGCCAGCTTGACGAAGAGATCGCGCAGGCCCTGCAGTATGGTGAGGTCGGCGCCGCCGGAGAAACTCTCCTTGCCGGAGGTGATGACACAGCCCCTGATCGCCTCATCGCCTGCGACCTTGTCGATGATCTGGTCGAGCTCGCCCATCAATTCGGGCGTGATGACGTTCATCGAGCGGCCGGGCATGTCCCAGGTCGCGGTGGCGATGCCGTCGGAATCGGTTTCGAAGCGGAAATTGGTGAGGTTCATCGTTTCTCTCCCCTTCGCCGATCAGACGCGTTCGATGATGGTTGCGACGCCCATGCCGGCCGCCACGCACAAGGTCACCAGCGCGGTGTTCTTGTCGGTGCGCTCCAACTCGTCGAGCACGGTGCCGAGGATCATCGCGCCGGTTGCCCCTAACGGGTGGCCCATCGCGATCGCACCGCCATTGACGTTGAGGATGGCGTCATCGATGTCGAAGGCCTGCTGATAGCGCAGCACCACGGAGGAAAAGGCCTCGTTCAGTTCGAACAGGTCGATGTCCTTGGTCGTCATGCCGGCCTTGCGCAGCACGAGCTCGGTGACATCGACCGGGCCGGTCAGCATCAAGGCGAGGTCGGAGCCGATGGTGGCAAAGGCCTTGATGCGGGCGCGGGGCTTCAGACCCGCCGCCTTGCCGCCCTTCTTCGAGCCGACCAGCACAGCCGCCGCGCCGTCGACGATGCCCGAGGAGTTGCCGGCATGGTGGACATGGTTGATGAATTCGACATCGGGATGCGCCGCGGTGGCGACCGCATCGAACCCGCCCATCTCGCCCATCTGGACGAAGGCGGCTTTCAAGCCAGCCAGCGTCTGCATGTCGGTGTTGGGGCGGATGGTCTCGTCGCGATCGAGCAGGATCAGGCCGTTGACGTCCTTGACCGGGATCACCGAATTCTTGAAACGCCCGGCCTCCCAGGCGGCGGCGGCGCGCTTGTGCGAGCGCACCGCAAAGGCATCGACATCATCGCGCGAGAAGCCGTATTTCGTCGCGATCAGGTCGGCCGAGACGCCCTGCGGCATGAAATAGGTGTCGATCGCGACGCTGGGATCGACCGCGATGCCGAAGCCCGAGGCGCCCATGCCGACGCGCGACATGCTCTCGACGCCGCCGCCGATCGCCATCTCCTTCTGGCCCGACATCACCTGCGCGGCGGCAAGGTTCACCGCGTCCAACCCGGAGGCGCAGAAGCGGTTGATCTGCACGCCCGGCACTTCCTTGCCGTAGCCTGCCTTGAGCGCGATGGTGCGAGCGATGTCGGCGCCGGCCTCGCCGACGGGATCGACGCAGCCGAAAACGACGTCCTCGACCAGCTTGGTATCGAGGCTATTGCGCTGCTTGATCGCGCGCAGCGTCTGCGTGCCGAGCTCGATCGCAGTGACCTCGTGCAGCGAGCCGTCGGCCTTGCCCTTGCCGCGCGGCGTGCGGACGTGGTCGTAGATGAATGCATCAGCCATCAAGGGCCTCCCGGGTTCTTGTTGTTTGGGCAGTCGGCAATGGGCAGTCGGCAGTCGGGTTTCAGTGGTTCCGACTGCCTACTGCCGACTGCCTATTGCCCCCTTCAAAACTGCTCGGCGCTCAGCGCCATGGTGCTGTCGGCTCCCGAGGTGATCCGGGCCAGATGCGCCGCCGTCTCCGGCAGGCTGCGTTCCATGAAGAAGCGCGCCGTCACCAGCTTGGTGTTCATGCGCTCGGTCGCGCCATTGGCGCCCGCCTTGAGCTTGTCCTGCGCGACCTTGGCCATCCTGGCCCACATATAGCCGAGCGAGACGAGGCCGAGCAGGTGCATGTAGTCGGTCGCGCCGGCGCCGGCGTTATCGGGCTTGGCGAGCGCGTTGTTCATGAACCACATCGTCGCCTGCTGGAGATGGCCGAGCGAGAGCTGGAGCGGCCCGAGCAAAGGCTTCAGCCCTTCATCCTCGGCATTGTCCTTCAGGAAGCCGGCGACCTCGTTGAAGAAGGCCATGATGGCTCGGCCGCCATCGCGGCCGAGCTTGCGGCCGACGAGATCCATCGCCTGCACGCCATTGGCGCCCTCATAGATCATGGCGATGCGGGCATCGCGGACGAATTGCTCGACGCCGGTCTCGGCGATGTAGCCGTGACCGCCGAAAATCTGCTGCGCCTTCACCGCATTGTCGAAGCCGGTATCGGTCAGCACGCCCTTGAGCACCGGCGTCATCAGGCCGAGCTGGTCATCGGCCGCCTGGCGCTCGGCGGCGTCGCTGGAGCGATGGGAGATATCGGACTTGATCGCGTTCCAGAGCACGAAAGCGCGGGCCGCCTCGTTGAAGGCCTTGATCGACATCAAGGTGCGGCGCACATCGGGATGCACGATGATCGGATCAGCCGCCTTGTCGGGGCTTTTCGCGCCGGTCAGCGCGCGGCCCTGGATGCGGTCTTTAGCATAGACGACAGCGTTCTGATAGGCGACCTCGGACTGCGCCAGCCCCTGGATCGCGACACCCAGGCGCGCCTCGTTCATCATCACGAACATGGCGTTGAGGCCTTTGTTCTCGGCGCCGATGAGCCAGCCCTTCGCCCCGTCATAGTTCATGACGCAGGTCGAATTGCCGTGAATGCCCATCTTGTGCTCGATCGAGCCGCAGGAGACGTGGTTGTTCTTGCCGACGGAGCCATCCGCGCCGATCGCGTTACGCGGCACGACGAAGAGCGAGATACCTTTCACGCCGGCCGGGGCGCCCTCGATGCGGGCGAGCACGAGATGGATGATGTTGCGCGTGATGTCCTGCTCGCCGGCCGAGATGAAGATCTTGGTGCCGGTGACGGCATAGGAGCCGTCGCCATTGGGCACGGCCTTGGTCTTGATCAGGCCGAGATCGGTGCCGCAATGCGGCTCGGTCAGGTTCATGGTGCCCGACCACTCGCCCTCGATCATTTTCGGCAGATAGGTGCGCTTCTGCTCGTCCGAGCCATGGACGTAGAGTGCGGCGATCGCGCCCATGGTCAGGCCGGGATACATCGCGAAAGCCATGTTCGCCGAGGAGGCGAACTCATTCATGACGGCACCCAGCGTATAGGGCAGGCCCTGGCCGCCATATTCGGGATCCATGGCAAGGCCGATCCAGCCGGCCC
Source organism: Allobosea sp. OK403 (assembly GCF_900113835.1). Taxonomy (GTDB): domain Bacteria; phylum Pseudomonadota; class Alphaproteobacteria; order Rhizobiales; family Beijerinckiaceae; genus Allobosea. The sequence goes on from NZ_FOQV01000003.1 coordinate 318,964, forward strand.
CGGCATAGGCCTCATAGGCAGCCTTGAAGCCCTTGGGCGTCGTCACGGAGCCGTCGGCGTTGCGCGTGCAGCCTTCCTGGTCGCCGGAGTGGTTCAAAGGCTGCAGGATCTCCTCGCAGACCTTCGCGCCTTCCGCCAGGACGGCCTCGACGACATCGGGCGTCGCGTCGGCAAAGCCCGGCAGGTTGTTGTAGCGCTCGATATTGAAGACGTCGTTCAGCAGGAAAAGCGTGTCTTCGACGGGTGCCTTGTAGACCGGCATGTTCATCCTCCCTCTCGTCGCGACGCCGGCCCACCAGATCACCGCGGGGGCCACATCAGAATAGTTCACATATAAACTATCTAAGCAAGCTTGGCAAGGCGAGTTTGAAAAAGAGGCGATAGCCTCACGCGCAATCGTGACCACCCTTCCACCCGGCGCGCAACAGCCGCGAGACAGCAAAAAGCCCCGGGCGGTTGCCCGGGGCCTTTTGCGGAGAGACGGAATTCCCTGAAAGCTGGCTGCTGCGAAAAATCGGCCCCCACTTCTCGCATGCAGCCCTTCAAAGGCGCCTCGTATCCTGATCGAAGGTGCTCAGACCTTGCGGAAGCGAGCCTGCGTCGCTTCCAGCTCGGCGATCGCTTCCTCGATCTCCTTGCGCTGGCTGCGCAACAATTCGAGTTGCTCCGTGACCTGCTCATGGCTGAGCTGCAAGCCGCCAACGGAGGCCGACCCCTCGGCGGTCTCGCCCTTCTTCTCTTCATTGGCGAGCATCGCGCGGATCTCGACCAGCGTGAAACCGAGCTGCTTGCCCTTCAGGATCAGGGCCAGGCGAGCGCGGTCGCGACTCGAATAGATCCGGGTCATGCCGGAGCGGGCCGGGGCGAGCAGGCCGCGCGACTCGTAGAAGCGCAGCGTGCGCAAGGTCACATCGAAATCGCGGGCGAGATCGCTGATGGTGAAACCACCGACGGATTCGGTCTCGCTGGCGGCGGGATTGGGGGAGCGGCCTTCATGATTCGAAGCAGCCGCCAAAGCGAAGCTTGGGCGCGACATAAGGGTGCATTCCTTGCGGGTTGGGGCTCGGGAACGCCGACCATGCAGGTGGCGATCATCCGTCCGATATCACGTAGCCGGCTGCTTCCCCTTGCGTCAGGTAATGTGACGCTTCCGTGAGGTAAGTTACCGTTATACGCGCCCTGCCCGGAACCGGACTCAGCGCCCGTTCGTAAAAAATTAACTCCCGACCCCACAATCTTAACTGACTGTTTACCACGGTCGCCAAAAGTCTGCTCTGCGGATCGGCGTCCCGTCAGCAGCAACGTAATCTTCACGGATCGCCACATTCGCAAGGAAAGCAGCGGTGTCAGGGGCCCGCACCTTTCCGATGAGGACGAGCCCCGTAGGCGAGCGACAACATGGCCACTAGCTTGCCCTGGAGCGTCAAGGGCGTTGACCCGCGCACCCGCGACGCAGCGAAAGCCGCAGCCCGCCGCGCCGGCATGACGCTTGGCGAATGGCTCGACAACAAGATTCGCGAAGAGGCCGCCGAGACGGGGCCCGAGCAGACCGCCCCCGAGCAACTCGACATCGCAGCGCTTTCGGAACGTCTCGCCAAGCTGTCCCAGGGGCAGATGGATACCTCGCCGCACGCGGCCGCCAGCGCCGCCCAGCAGGGCACTAGCGAGCTCTCGCGCAGCGAGATCGACGCCGTGATCAATCAGGCAGCCGCCGTCGAGCGCCTGACCCGCGAATCCAGCGCCAAGACGGCCGGTGCGCTCGACTCGATCACCCGCTGGATCGAGAAGACCGAAAGCCGCATCACCTCCAGCGAACGCGCTGCCGCCGAGCGCCAGGAGCGCGCGACCAGCGTCATCGCCGACGCGATCAAGACCATGGGCGAGCGCCTCGTCGAGATGGAGCGCAAGGCTAGCGAAGTGCAGCAGGCCCAGGCCCAGCCCACGCCAATGCCTGCCCCGCGCCTTGCCTTCAGCCGCGACGGCCTGGCCGAGGCCGTGAACGACATTCGCACCCGCCAGCGCGCCCTCGATGTCGATGGGCAAGCCCAGCCGGCGCGCCGCTCGGTTCCGGAAAACCGGATCGCGGCGCTGCGCCAGGATCTGCGCGAGCTGAGCAACCGGATCGTGCCCGCATCGCCGGAAGCGGAGGTGGCGCCTCAGCGCATGCGGGCCACGCCGGCTCAGCATCCAGCCCCTGCTTCAGCCCCGATCCAGGGCAACCCGATCGAGGCGATGCTGGCCGATCTCGGCGCGCGGCTCGACAAGCTCGGCAAGCAGGATCGCCTGGAGCCGATCATGAAGCCGCTGGCGCGGATCGAGTCGGACGTCTCGCGCCTGTCGCAGGAGCGTTCGGCCGAAGGCTATCAGCGCTTCGAGCTCGAAATCGCCCATCTCGCCGCCAAGGTCGATGCACTCGCCGCGCGCGGCGGCGACCGCAGCGTCATCGCCCCGGTTCTGCGCGATATCGCCGAATTGCGCGACATAGTGCAGGCGCCGGCCGCCGACCCACGCATGGACAGCCTTTCGCGGCAGATCTCGTCGCTGTCCACGGAACTGGCGCAATTGCGCGAAGCGCAGCCGGACGGGCGCGATATCCGCAGCCTGTCACAGGCGATCGAGGATGTGCGCGACGCCATCCTGTCCGACCGCGCCCATGATCGTCAGGCCGACCCCGCGCAGCTGACCTCGCTGTCGCGGCAGATCGAGAGTCTGGCCGACAAGATCGAGACCTTGCCGGCGATGCGCCCCGAGGTGATCAACGCCCAGGCAGAGCAGCTCGCGGCGCGGCTCAACGAAATGGACGCCTCGGGACGCGGTGTCTCGCACGTCCTGTCCGATCGCATCGAGGCGCTGGTTATCCGGCTGGAGGACATGGCCGGCCGACAGCCCGACCAGCTCGAGAGCCGCATCGACGCCCTGCAGGAGAGCATCGAGACCCTGGCCGAGCAAGGCCCGGTCGCCGTGACACGGCAGATCGAGGCCCTGGCTGGGCGCATCGAGAGCCTGGCTGCGGCGAGCAACCTGTCCCAGATGATCAGCGAGGGCAAAGGCCCGCAAGTCGCCCGCGTCGATCTGCGCCCGATCGAGGACATGCTGCGCGGCCTCGCCGAGAAGATCGACGAGGCTGGCCGCCCCGGCGCGGAAACCGACGCCTTCGACGCGCTGGAGCAGCAGATCTCCGGCCTCGCCCAGCGGCTCGACGCCGCCGCGGCGACCCGCTCCGCGGAGACCGGCATCGAGCGGACATTGCAGGATCTCGTCGTCCATCTGCAGACGCTGCGGCAGGACACCACCGCCGCCGCCGAGCGCGCGGCGCGCGCTGCCATGGCCGATATGGGGACCAAGGGCGGGCCGGCTAGCGGCATCGCCGAGATCAGCAACCTCCTCTCGGGCCTGCGCGACACCCATGTCTCCTCCGGGCGCGAGACGCAGGACGCGATCGGCGCCGTCCACCAGACGCTTGAAACCGTGATCTCGCGGCTCGCCAGCATCGAAGCCGAGCTTGCTGCCGAGCGGCAAGGCCCGGCCCCGCGCCCGGTGATGCCGCCCCGCCATGCCGAACAAGCGCAATCCGCCGCCCGCACGCCGGAGCCGGCCGCAAGCGTCAGCATCGCCGAGGGCGACCGCATCGTTGCCGAGCGCCCGCGCGCGGGTCAGCCCGAGGCATCCTCGCCGGTCGCGGCCTCGCTCGATCTGCCGCTGGAGCCCGGCTCGGGCCGCCCGCGAGTCAGCACCGCCACCGCACCGCAGGACGCCCAATCGGTCCGCCAGAGCCTGATCGCCGCGGCAAGGCGTTCCGCCAAGGCTGCGACCGAAGCCGCCACCACGGCGCCGGCCGCGACGAGCGAGCCCACCAAGGGCGGTGGCCGCCTGAAGGAGATCATGGAGAAGCGCCGCAAGCCGCTTCTGCTCGGCCTCGCTGCGATCGTACTCGCCATGGGCACCGCTCATGTCGTGACCGGCGCGCTGCAAGGCGGCGGCGGCACGGCGAAGCCGGTCAGCGCCGAGGCGGTCGACGTTCCCGCGGCACCGACGGCTCCGGCTCCCGTCCCGGCAACGCCCGCCAAGGACCAGACCTCCGCCCTCCCGCCCGTTACTGCTCCGACGATCAGCGCGGCGCCCTCCTTCATGAGCCCCGCCCAAGCCGCCATTACCATTCCGGAAACGGCTCCGGCTGCGGAGCCGCTTGCAACCGCTTCCGCGCCTCCCGCCCAGACCGCCGTCCTGACGGTCACGGGCATCGACGACCTCCCGACAGGGCTCGGCAGCGTGGGCCTGCGCAAGGCAGCACTCGCGGGCGATGCACGTGCGGTCTATGAGGTCGCCAGCCGCGCGGCCGACGGCCCAGGCCCCGGCCGCGACCCCAAGCTGGCGCTGCGCCTGTTCGAGCGCGCCGCCGTGGCCGGGCTTGCCCCGGCCCAGTTCCGCCTCGGCAATATGTTCGAGAAGGGCATCGGCACCACGCGCGACGCCTCGCTGGCGCGGGTCTGGTACACGCGCGCCGCCGAGCGCGGCAATGCCAAGGCCATGCACAACCTCGCCGTGCTGCATGCCGAAGGCGCCGCCGGCAAGCCCGACTACGCCACCGCGACGGAGTGGTTCCGCAAGGCTGCGGAACTCGGCGTGCGCGACAGCCAGTACAATCTCGCCATCCTGCTCGGGCGCGGCCTCGGTGCGCCGACCGATCTCGGCCAATCCTATCTCTGGTTCTCCATCGCCGCCGCCCAGGGCGATGAGGACGCCAGCCGCAAGCGCGACGAGGTCTCCCAGCGCCTGAGCCCCAGCGATCTCGCCGCCGCCAAGGCCGCCGCCGAAAGCTGGAAGCCGAAGGCACTCGAAGCCGCCGCCAACGACGTGACCCCACCCGGCAAGGGTTGGGACGAGGCGCCGAGCGCGACCAAGAAGCCCGCCAAGCCGGCACACGGCTGAACCGACGACATCACAGGCGCGAAGCGCCTGTTTTCGCGTTCAACGTCACGGTTTCGACGCGTTGGAGCGCCATGACAAGGCGAGGCCTCCAGTCACCGGCCGGGACAAAACTCCCTTTTTCGCAACGATAAGGATTTGTCTAACCCGATTGGTGCAATCTGGGACGATCCGGCGCCGGGCTTCAGCAAAAACGCGCCGGGACGCGAGGACCAAGGGTGCAGATCTACCTTCCGATCGCCGAACTCCCGATCAGTATCCTGATGGTGCTGGGCCTCAGCGGCGCGGTCGGCTTCATCTCCGGCCTGTTCGGCGTCGGCGGCGGCTTCCTGCTGACGCCGCTCCTGATCTTCCTCGACATTCCGCCCGCGGTCGCGGTCGCGACCGTCGCCGCGCAGGTCGCCGGCTCCTCGACCACCGGCGTCCTGACCTATTGGCGAAGGCGTGCGCTCGACTTCAAGCTCGGCGGTGTCCTCGTCGCCGGCGGCATATTGGGCACCGTGCTCGGCGTGCTGTTCTTCAACCTGATGCGCAGGCTCGGCCAGCTCGAGCTCGTCATCACCCTGTCCTATGTGACCCTGTTCACGATCATCGGCGGCCTGATGCTCTACGACGCCCTGCGGGCGATGTGGCGCGTGCGGGCGGGCAGGCCGGCGCGATTGCGGCGGCGGGCGGGGACCCATCCCTGGTGGATGGGCCTGCCGTTGCGGATGCGCTTCTACCGCTCCCAGCTCTATGCCAGCGTGATCCCGATCGCTCTGCTGGCGATCGTGATCGGCTTCATCGGCGCGGTGCTGGGCGTCGGCGGCGGCTTCATCCTGGTGCCCGCGCTGATCTATTTCTTCCGCATCCCGACCGCCGTCGTCGTTGGCACCTCGCTGTTCCAGATCCTGGTGACGATGACCGGCGCCACCATCCTGCACGCGCTGACCAACCAGTCAGTCGACCTGATCCTGGCGGTTTTCCTGCTGCTGGGCGGTGTCATCGGCGCGCAGTTCGGCGGGCGGGCGGCGCGCAATCTCAATGTCGAATCGTTCCGCCTGCTGCTGGCGCTCCTGATCCTCTCCGTCGGCCTGCGTTTCGCCATCGAATTGTTCATCGCGCCGACCGAGCCCTTCTCCGTGATCGTGACGGAGGGCATACGATGAGACGCTCGCTTGCAATCCTGCTGCTGGCGACACTGGCCGTGCTCACAGCCGCCTCGGCGCGCGCCGAGACATTGATCGCGGCGATGTCGAGCCATCAGATCCAGATCAACTCCAACTACACCGGCGACCAGCTCACGGTCTTCGGGTTGGTCGAGCGCGACGGGCGCAGCGCCGCGCGCGGCGATCCCTACGACATCATCGTCACCGTGCGCGGTCCGCGGCGCATGCTCCTGGTGCGTGAAAAGGAGCGGCTCGGGCCGATCTGGATCAACCGCACCCAGCGGCGCTTTCCCGACAACTCGATCTTCCTGGCGGTGGCGAGCAACCGGCCGCTCAACGAGATCATGAGCGAGGAAACCGCGCGGCGCGAACGGATCGGCCTCGAAAACGCCCAACGCCTGCCCGACCCAGGGCTCGATTTCGGCCGCACGACCGCCCGCTTCAAGGACGGCATGATCCGGCTCCTCGAGGAGAAGGGGCTCTACTCCCAGGAGGCGCGCGGCGTCACCTTCCTCTCCAACACGCTGTTCAGCGCGCCGATCCCGGTGCCGGCCACGGCGCCGACCGGCTCCTACGAGATCGATATCGTGCTCTATGCCGGTGGTGTGCCGCTGGCCCGGCAATCGACCAATTTCGAGGTGGTCAAATCCGGCATCGAGCAGCGCCTGGCCTCGGGCGCTTACGAGCATTCCCTGCTCTACGGCCTCGCGACCGTCGCGCTTGCGCTGTTCTTCGGCTGGTTGTCCAGCGTCGTCTTCCGCAAGGATTGAGCCCTGCAGCAGTTTCCGATCCAACCGGATCGGAAACTGCTGCAGCCTTTGGTTTAACGCGTTTTCTTCACGCGAACCGGTACCCACTTCGCTCGAAAACGCTCTGACCCTCAGCCGATCAGCAGGCCATAGGCGAAGAAGGGCGCCATCGTCCCTTCGTCGATCCGTGTCAGATCCTCGGCAAGTTCGACCAGCCCGTCCGTCCGGGTCAATGAGGTCAGGACGCCGGCCCCGTCCTGCGGGTGCTTGCGCGCGACCATGACGCCGTCAGCCGCAGGCGTCAGCGAGACCCGGACATATTCGCGCCGGCCCTTCTTCTTGGCGTAGGGAAAGCCGAGCCGCACCGGCAGCGGCGTCGGCGCGACATAATGGGCGCCCGCAAGCCGCGCGAGCAGCGGCCGCGCGACGAAGGCGAAGGTAACGAAGACCGCGACCGGATTGCCGGGCAAGCCGATGAAGGGCGTGGCCCCGACGAGCCCCATCGCGACGGGACGGCCGGGCTTGATGCCGATACGCCAGAACGCCAGCGAGCCGGCGCGCTCGACCGCCGCCTTGACATGATCCTCCTCGCCCGTCGAGACGCCCCCCGAGGTCAGGATCAGATCGCAGGACGCCGTCGCCTCGGAGAGGCGCCGCGCCAGGCTGACGGGTTCGTCGCGCAGGATGCCGAGATCGACGACCTCCGCGCCGGCGCGTGCGACCATGGCGCGCAGCAGGCTGCGATTGGCGTCGTAGATCGCAGCGGGAGCGAGCGCTTCGCCCGGCTCGGTCAGTTCGTCGCCGGTCGAGAAGATCGCGACGCGCGGCCGGCGATGAACGCTCACTTCGATCAGCCCGAGCGCTGCCAGGAGCGCGAGGTCCTGCGGCCGCAGGCGCTGCCCGGCCTTCAGGGCAGTTTCGCCACGCGCGATATCCTCTCCCGCCGGGCGGGCATTGGCGCCGATCTTCAGCCCGGCCGGCAGCCTGACGAAGCCGTCGTCGAGCCCGACATCCTCCTGCATGAAGACGGTATCGGCGCCCGGGGGCATCGGCGCGCCGGTGAAGACCCGCACCGCGACACCCGCCGTCGCAGTGCGAGACGCATCCGCCCCCGCCGCGACCCGGCCCGACAGGCGCAGGCGGCTCTCGCCAGCGGGAGTCAGATCGGCGAAGCGCACGGCATAGCCATCGACCGCCGAATTGGCGAAAGGCGGCAGGTCGAGCCCCGCCACGATATCCTGCGCCAGGACGCGGCCATCGGCCTCGGCGAGCACAGTATTCTGCGCCCCGGCCAATGGCGCGACCAGGGAGCCGGCGCGCTCGGCCGCCTGCTCGACGCTCATCAGCGCGCCGAAGGCTTCCTCGTCCTTGCTAAGCTGGGCCATGACGTCCTCACTCTTCCCCGTGTCGCCCTTGCCCGTGTCGCCCTTGCCCGTGTCGCCGCGCCAGCACGGCAGCGAGCGGCTCGGCCGCCGCCAATGCGATATCAGCAACCGCCGCAATGTCGTCGAGGGCGACCACCGGACGGCCCGCTTCGGGGAAGGCGCTGTCGCTCACGATTGCCACGATGCTTGGGTCGTCGGGATGCAAGGGCGGCTTGCCGTTGGCCATGCGGTAAATCTCGATCTTGGCGTGCGGGTCGCGCTTGAAGCCCTCGATGATGACGAGATCGACCGGCGACAGCCGCCCGAGCAATTCGCCGAGCTTCGCCTCCGGCTCGCCGCGCAACTCCCGCATCAGCGCCCAGCGTCGCTCCGAGGAGATCAAGACCTCGCGCGCGCCGGCTTGGCGATGCGCGTAGGAATCCTTGCCGGGCGTATCGAGATCGAAGGCATGGTGGGCGTGCTTGAGCGTGGAGACGCCGACGCCGCGGCGGCCGAGTTCCGGGATCAATCGCGTCAGCAGCGTCGTCTTGCCCGCCCCGCTCCATCCCGCCAGACCGATCACGCGCATCGAGGGCCATGTCTCCAAACAAAAACCGGTCTCCAAACAAAAACCGGGCGCGTAAGCGCCCGGCTGTCATCTTTCAGATTGCCTCTCGCGGTCAAGCAATCCGTCTTGGCCGTGACTGGCTTGGCCAGGACAGGCTTGGCCAGGACCGTCTTGGCGAGAGCAGGCTTGGCGAGAACCGGCTCACTCCGCCGGCTGCAGCGTCGGGCCGCCCGGGACATGGCCTTTCCGTATCTCCTCGGCGACCCAAAGCGAATGGTGCTCCTTGGCCCAGTTGAGATCGACCTCGCCGGAGCCCATCGCGTCGAAGGCGCCCTCCATGCCGATCGTGCCGATATAGATATGCGCCAGGATCGCGGCGACCATCAGCACGGCGACGATGCCATGCACCACGTTCCAGAACTGCATGGTCAGCACGCCGCCGGAGAAGAACGGGAACAGCAGGTTGAGGCCGGAGAGCGAGAGCGCCGTGCCGCCGACCACCACGATCCAGAACACGATCTTCTGGCCGCCATTGAAGCGCTTGGCCGGTGGGTGGCTCTTGCCGACGATGCCGCCACCGGCAGCGAACCAACGGAGATCGACCATGCCGGGGATGTTGTCCTTGATCCAGACGACGAACATCAGTGCGATGCCGAGCATGAAGGGCCAGGCGAGATAGTTATGCGCCCATTTCGCCACGACCGAGATGTTGGTGAAGGTCTGCGGCCCGACCAATGGCAGCAGCAGCAGCTTGCCGAAGGTGACGTTGAGCCCCGACAGCGCCAGCACAATGAAGCATGCGGCCGTCAGCCAGTGCATGAAACGCTCGAAGCCGTTGAAGCGCGTCAGCGTGCGCCCCGACAGGCCGGACTCGAGCCGGATGCGGCCCCGCACGAGATAGAACACTGCCAGCACAAGCAGCATGCCGAGCACCGCGACGGCGCCGATCTTGACCATGGTGCCCTGATGGAAGGCGCGCCAGTCGCGCCCGGCGGGCCGCTCCAGCGTCGCCGCCTTGCCGTCGGGAATGGTGATGCGGCCCGTGAGCTCGGCCGAAGGGTTGCCCTTCAGCGCGTCGAGGAATTGCTGTTCCTTGACCGAGTCCGCGGTCGGGTTGACCTGCTGCGCGAAAGCCGGAACCGCCAGCGCGACAGTGAAGGTCAGCAGCAGGCCGGTGACCAGGAGACGAAGGTGAGCGCCGAGACGCATTGCGAAATTCCTCTCGCGAGATGAACCGGACATCCTGCTCGGGTGGAACGCGCCCGACCTTGCGGCCGAGACGCGCCCCTCCCCCCGAGCTGGTTCTTCACGAAGCATGGGACCACTTTTCGGCATCATGCTCATTCCTCGCCAAGCATGATGTCGCCCGAAAACCGGAAGCCACTTTTCGGCATCATGCTCATTCTTCGCCAAGCATGATGTCGCCCGAAAACCGGAGACCACTTTTCGGCATCATGCTCATTCTTCGCCAAGCATGATGTCGCCCGAAAACCGGAGACCACTTTTCGGCATCATGCTCAGATGGCGATCGTTTCCTTGTAGGCGGTCTGCCAACCCCAGGCGCCCGAGCCATAGCCGCGCTTGAGCACCCGCTCCTTGTAGATTTGGGCGATGATCTCGCCGTCGCCGGCGAGCAGCGATTTGGTCGAACACATCTCGGCGCAGAGCGGCAGCTTGCCCTCGGCCAGGCGGTTCGAACCATATTTCTGGAACTCGGCCGGAGAGAGATCGACCTCCGGGCCGCCCGAGCAATAGGTGCATTTGTCCATCTTGCCGCGCGAACCGAAATTCCCGACCTTGGGATATTGCGGCGCCCCAAACGGACAGGCGTAGAAGCAATAGCCGCAGCCGATGCAGAGATCCTTGTTGTGCAGCACGACGCCGTCGGCGGTGTTGTAGAAGCAGTCGACCGGACAGACCGCCATGCAAGGCGCGTCCGTACAATGCATGCAGGCCATCGAGATCGAGCGCTCGCCCGGCTTGCCGTCATTGATGGTGACGACACGGCGCCGGTTGATGCCCCAGGGCACTTCGTTCTCGTTTTTGCAGGCGGTGACGCAGGCATTGCATTCGATGCAGCGGTCGGCGTCGCAGAGGAATTTCATCCGGGCCATGGTTCAGTTCCTCTTCACGCTGCGGCGATCTGGCAGAGCGTGACCTTGCCTTCATGCATCGCGGTCACCGGATCGTAGCCATAGGTCGTGAGGGTGTTGACGGACTCACCGAGCACGATCGGATCCAGCCCCTTGGGGTAGTTCCCGCGCTGGTCGACCCCCTGGTAGAAGCCGCCGAAATGGAAGGGCATGAAGGCGACGCCCTTGCCGACGCGCTCCGTCACCAGCGCCTTGACCTTGGCCTTGGCGTTGTTCTCCGGCCCGGAGACCCAGACGAAGGCGCCGTCCTTGATGCCGCGCTCGGTCGCATCCGCCGGGTTGATCTCGACGAACATGTCCTGCTGCAGTTCGGCCAACCATTTGTTCGAGCGTGTCTCCTCGCCGCCGCCCTCATATTCGACGAGCCGGCCCGAGGTCAGGACGATCGGGAAGGATTTCGCGACGCCGCGCTCCACCGCCGCCTTCTGCATGGTGGTGTGGAGGTTGGGGATGCGCAAAGTCCGCTCGTCGGGGCGCGCCGGCCATTTCGCCACCAGATCGACGCGCGGCGAGTAGATCGGCTCGCGATGGGTCGGGACCGGATCGGGCAGGTTCCAGGCATTGGCGCGGGCCTTGCCGTTGCCATAGGGCACGCAGCCATGGCTGAGCGCGACGCGCTGGATGCCGCCCGACAGATCGTTGGCCCAGTTCACCGTGTCGATCGCGTTGCCGCCGATCCAGGTGATGGTCGCGATCTCGGCCGGCGTCAGATCCTGATCCCAGCCGAGCTTCTTCAGCATGCCCATGGTGAATTCGGGATAGCCGTCCTTGATCTCCGAATTCAGCGAGTAGGAGCCGTTCTCGGCCAGCAGCGTGTCGTTGACCTTGCTGCCATCCGGCAAGGTGCGCTCGCGCGTCAGGCCGAAGCGCGGCCGGAAGGTGCCGCCGCCATTATTGGCCTCGAGCGCTGTGTTGTAGAGGATATGCGTGCCGGGATGCTTCAGTTCCGGCGTGCCCCAGCACGGCCAGGGCAAGCCGTAGAAGTCGTTCTCGACAGGTGAGCCCTTGGCGCCGCGCAGCGAAACCAGGTCGAACTTGTCCTGGTGCTGCATATGCAGCTTGAGGCGCTCGGGCGACTGCCCGGTATAACCGGTCGACCAGCCGCCCTTGTTGATCTCGCGCAGGATCGATTCCGCCGAGGGCTCGAGGCCGTATTTGCCCTGCACCAGCTCGAGGGTCTTGAACATCGGCTCGGCGAAGCCGAGCTTCTGCGCCAGCTTGTAGATGACCCAGTAGTCATTGGCCGATTCGAAGATCGGATCGACAACCTTCTCGCCCCATTGCACCGAGCGGTTGGAGCAGGTGCGCGAGCCCGAGCATTCGAACTGCGTACCGATCGGCAGGAGGTAAGTGCCGTTCTTGCGCTGGCCGAGCGAGACGAAATTGGTCGGGTGCGGATCGGCCACAACCAGCAATTCGAGCGTCTCCAGCCCCTTCACGGCGTCGGGCATGCGCGGGATGGTGTTGCCGCCATGGCCCATGACGATCATGGCCTTGAGGTTGTCCTTCTGGTCGACCTGCTCGGCGGGCATGTTGGCGGCGTCGAACCAGCGCGTCGAGGTGTGGCCCGAGGTCTCCATATTGGCCTTGGCCGTGCGGGCCGGGCGGCCGCCCTTTGCGGGCACCTCGTCGAAGCGCGTGACGAAATAGTCGTAATCGACGCCCCAGACGCGAGCCCAATGGCGCCAGGCGCCTTCGACCAGCCCGTAATAGCAAGGCAGATTCGAGATATCGAGGCCGAAATCGGTCGCGCCCTGCACATTGCAATGGCCGCGGAAGATGTTGGCGCCGTTGCCTATGCCGCCGACATTGCCGGTGGCGAGCAGGAGGTTGCAGATCGCGCGGACATTCGCCGTGCCGACCGAATGCTGGGTCACGCCCATGCACCAGATGAAGGTCGCCGGCTTGACCTTGGCGAAGGTCTCGGCGGCGCGCTTCAATTGTGCCTCGGGAACGCCGGTGATGTCCTCGACGGTCTTGGGGTCGTATTTCTCGACCTCCTTGCGGACATCGTCCATGCCGTAGACGCGGGCGGCGAGGAAGTCCTTGTCCTCCCAGCCATTTTTGAAGATGTGCCACATCATGCCCCAGACCACAGCAATGTCGGTGCCGGAGCGGATGCGGATATAGTCGGTCGCGTGGGCCGCCGTGCGGGTCAGGCGCGGATCGAAGACGATGACATTGGCCCGGTTGATCTCCTTGCCGCTCAGGATGTGCTGCATCGAGACCGGATGGGCCTCGGCCGCATTCGAGCCCATGAACATGATCGTCTTGGAGTTGCGGATGTCGTTGTAGGAGTTCGTCATCGCGCCATAGCCCCAGGTGTTCGCGACACCTGCGACCGTGGTGGAGTGGCAGATGCGCGCCTGGTGGTCGACATTGTTCGTGCCCCAGAAGGCGGCGAACTTCCGCAACAGATAGGCGCCTTCATTGGAGAACTTGGCCGAGCCGAGCAGATAGACGGAATCGGCACCGGACTTGGCTCGGATCTGCATCATCTTGTCGCCGATCTCGCTGATCGCGACATCCCAGCTGATGCGCTGCCACTGCCCGTCGACCAGCTTCATCGGGTATTTGATGCGGCGGTCGCCATGGGTCAGCTCGCGCACCGAGGCGCCCTTGGCGCAATGGCTGCCCCGGTTGATCGGGCTTTCCCAGGCCGGCTCCTGGCCGACCCAGACCCCGTTGGCGACTTCGGCCTTGACGGTGCAGCCGACGGAGCAATGGGTGCAGATGTTCTTGACGATCTTGGTGCCGCTCGCCGGCCCCAGTCCCTCCGCCGCATCCGCCTTGCGGACGGAGCCGATCTGGAGCGCGCTTGCGGCTGCGACGCCGCCTGCAACGAGGCCCGAGCGCCGCAGGAAGGTGCGCCGGTCCATCACGCCCGAGGACAGGCCCGCCATGGCGGCCCGGAGCTTGCCGCGCTGAACATCGGCCGATTTGCGCTTGATGAGCATGGCGTTGCGCCCTCAGTAGCGGTTGACGCGATAGTAGTTCTTGACGTGCTCCGACTCCTGGTAGCGCGCCTTGGTCTCTTCCTTGCCCGGATCAACGGCTGCCGCCGGCGTCACCATGGCGGGCGTCGCGGCTACCGCCGCGCCGGCGCCGAGCGCCTTGAAGAAGCTGCGGCGGTCGAAGGCCGGCGTCACGGTCTCTTTGAGTTTTTGCGACATCGTCGTCTCCTCCGCGCCGGGCAGACTGGCGGACGTCATGACGGCAGCCTTCCGGCTTCCGTCTCGATGGACAGGAACAGGCTGCCGACGCGGCCGACGGCCCGGTAGAATTTCGAAGCCTTCGCGACCTCCAGATCGGCGAAGAGGCGCTCGCCCCAGGGCTCGATATGGCGTGCATAAAAGGCGCCCGCATCGACGCCCTCGCCCGCAAAGGCGCCGCGGATCAGGTTCGCCATGATGTCCATCAGGACGGCGATATGGTCTTCCGGCTCGCCGGCGCGCTCGGCCCGGGCGATGCCGAGCTTGCCCATGTCCTCGCGCACCAGCGCCAGCGGGCGCTCATGCAGGAAACCGGTCAGGTAATAGGAGGCGTAGGGCAGAATCTCACCACGGCCGACGCCGATGAAGAGCTCGAAGAATTCGTCGCGCGCCGCTTCCGGCGTGAGCTCGGCGGCGGCCTCGGCCAAGGCGAAATGAGCCATGCCGAGCGGCGAGGCATCACCGCGCAGGCCTTGCAGAACGGCCAGCGTCGCGGCGGTCGGCGCCCGCCAGAGCAGAGCTCCGATCAATTGGTATTCCTGGGCGCGCGCCTCGTCGATCTCATCGATCGCCAGCGACGAACCACCGTTCATCGAGGCGGGCTGGTGCAGCGCGGTCTCGATGGGATAGAGATCGGGTCGCAGGTCGGAGCGCGGCACGCCAGTATTGGCTTCGACGGAGAGCACGCGGTCGGCAGGAACGCGTTTCCAGCTTGAGATCGCTGGCTGCGACACGCCTAGGCTGCGCGCCAATGCACGCACCCCGCCGGCAGCCCCGATCGCTCTCTCGAGTGCCGGATCACGCATCGTTTGCGGCGTTCCTCTCATCATCACGCGACGTTACTCCGCCGCTGAATCTTTTAAGCTTGGTGATAATGAAGACTTATCGCCCTAGAATACAAGAATTCTAATTTGGACTTAGATTGGAATGGCTCCGCCACCGCGCTTGCGACGGGGCGCGTTCCGCGGCTCCGGCTCAAGACTATTTTGCGCCGCAGCATAGACCCGATCCGGCGCAATCCGGTTTGTTTCCGCCTCTTCCGCCGGGTTCGCGCCGGCCTCGCTCACCCTGACAGGCCCGGTCGGGATCGCTGGAGGCAGTTCACTTCGCAACGCAGCGTCGTGATTACGACTTTCGTCATGCGACGAAAGTTTATGCGACACGCTGTCGCTCGCGTCCTCCTCCACTCCAAAAAGAGCCGGCTTGGGCTCCGGAGCGTCGCCGAAGATGCCGCGCACCATCGCCTCGACATCGTCCGATTCCGTCAATGGGCCGTAGCCCGGCGCGCCACCCGGCGTGTTCCAGTCGAGCGCATAGTCGCGGGCCGGATTCTCGAAATCGCGGATCGTCGGATCGCTCTCCCAGGCCCGCCGCATCGCCGCGAGCTTCCAGCTTTCGGGCACGTTCTGCTTGAGCCAATGGGCGACGTCGAAATCCTTGTCGATCAGGTCGAGCGAGGGCGGCTCGACCATTTCGGGCTCGGAGGCGGCGGCCTGCGGCTCAACCTCTGCCGGCAAGGCTTGCTCCGCCCGCAGCGCTTCGCTCGCAGGCGATGGCGTCAGAACCTCGCCTTGCTCCGCCCCGGCGCGCTTGCGCCGCGACCAGCGCGTCAGGAAGCCTTCCTCGTCGAGATCGCCCGCGCGCGGGCTCATCGCTCGCCCTCGCCCCGGCGCATGCCCGGCTCCGGGCGCGGTCCGCCACCCTTGCGCGGATCATGCTCGCTGCGCTTGCGCTTGATGAATTCGCGCTCGACATGATGCGCCTCGAAGAAGGCGAGCACCTGTTCGGCGATCAGAGCCGGCATCGGCAGGGCCTCGACGATGTCCCCGACATTCTCGGCATAGACCTCGCCCTCGAACGGGTCGGCGGTGACGCCGACGAAGTCCAGCTCGGGCTCGATCCCGGTCGGCCGGATCGCGACCCAGAGCTTGGCGCGGCCGGCCTGGAAGTTCTCTCGGAAATGCGCGGTGTCGACCGAATGCAGCGTCAGCGTCGCCGGGCCGAGATAGACGCTGCGCCGGCCAGGCTCGCTGGCAAGCTCGGTCCAGGGCGCCAGCGCCGGCGGCTCGGGCAGCACGGCGAGCGGGCTCCAGGCATGGTCGACCCAGGGCGAATCGATCGCGCGCCGCTCGACCACGATCCCGACCTCGATGTGCGCTTGTGTCATGTCGCGATCCTCAATTCGTCATCGCGGTCGCCGACAGGGGCAGGCCTGTCACCAGATTTTGCGGCTTCAGGCGCAGCACCTTGTCGGCCGACATCGCCATGATGAGATAGATGGGCCTTGCCTGCGCCGCCGCCAACACCGGCACATCGGGCGGCAGCGTCATCCTGTAGAGCGCCAGCACGCGCGACAGCTCCTCCTCACCGACGCTCTTGTCCTGCCAGAGCGCGTTGCCGATCGCCGTCGCCT
This sequence comes from Allobosea sp. OK403, assembly GCF_900113835.1. Lineage (GTDB taxonomy): Bacteria > Pseudomonadota > Alphaproteobacteria > Rhizobiales > Beijerinckiaceae > Allobosea. The sequence goes on from NZ_FOQV01000003.1 coordinate 335,497, forward strand.
GCGCATCGAGCCCGACGAACCAGCGCCAATCGGCATCCCTGATGCTCTCGATCGGCTCGATCGCGACATCGAAGCCGTGCAGGGCACGCACCCAATGGCGCAGCGCCGCCGCCAGCGCCGCCCGCCCCGATGGCGAACCGCCAAGATCGAGCACCATGTCGAAGCCGTCGGAGCGCTGCCAATAGCGGTCGGCATTGGCGGCTTTGAGGATGTCGAGCGAGGCCACGGCAGGGCCGCCCAGCATGGCGAGCAGGGGCGAGGCATGACGATCGGCCTCATGGCCCTCGATGATCTCGGCATCCGCCAGCAGGATCGTGTTCTCGTGCAGGGTGACGCGCTGCGGCCGGAACAGGCACTCGGCGGCGCGCACGACATAGGGGTCGTCGACCTCATCGAGCGCGCCGCGCAGGATGACATGGACGAGCTGGTCGAGGAACAAGGGCGGCACGCCCGCGACGCCCTCGCGGATGATCCGCGCATAGGCGGCCTCCAGCGTCGGCGCAGCGAGCAACCGGTCGCGCCAGCCGACCAGGAAGCGCCAATTCTCGCGGGCGTCCTCGTCTGCGATCGCTGCGATCTCGGCCGCCGCCACCTCGGCCTGGGGCGTCGCCATCAGCTTGGCGTGCAGCGCGCGCTCGTCCGCGCAGGCGTCCTCGGGCGGCAGCACTTCGGGCCGCGCCAGATAGGCTTTTAGGAAATCATCGGTGACGACGAGCCCGCCGCTGGCGGCGCGGTCCAGCAGGACATGGCCGGAGGTCGCCCAGAAATGCATCATGATGCGTCCGTCTTCTTTCCTGAGGCCGGCTTCTTGCCCGATACCGGCTGCTTGCCCAGCGCCAGCAGATCGACCTCATCCTGCGGCCCGTCCTCACCCTCGACCTCGATGAATTCGAAGGCCCGGAACTCGAAGGCGCGCAAACCCGTGCCGTCCTGCCCGCCGCGCGGGGTCAGCGTGCGGAAACGCTCGCGGATTTCGCCATCCTCCAGCGTACGATGCAAGGCGATCAGCGTCTGCGCCGGATGGTCGCAGAGCGAGGCGGCAAAGGCGATCTCCTCGGCCGCAGCAGCGCGCGCCGTGGCAAGATCGGGGGCGCCGAGTTTTGCGACGAGATGGCCGGCAAGCTGCGCGATCGCGGTCTCACGCTCCTCCTCCGTCGCCTCGCTCACGACCGCCAGCGTACTCCAGCCGAAGCTCGCAATGCCGAGGAAGCCGGAGCGGAAAGCGGTGCGCCCCTTGGCGTCGAGCGCCGCGATCCCGGCGGGATCGAACAGGAAGGAGCCGGTCACCAGCCATTCCCCGGGCTCGGCGGCGCGGCGGAAGACGAAGCTGTCCGATGGGTCGAGCCGGATCGCGCGCGGCAGTTTGAGTGCGCTCACAGCTTGGGCCCGCCACTGTCGCGGTCGAGCCAGTCGGCCCGGCCCAGCGCCTCGACCAGGCTCCGGCGCTCGATGCCGCTCTGCGAGGTCGCCACCAGATCGCCATTCGCCTCGATGCCGTGGCGGGTGCCGACGACCTTGTCGAGCCGGTCGAGCCAGCGGCGGGCCACGGCCTTGGGCCCATCGCTCTGCCAATGCGTGACGCCGAGCATGAGATGGCGCGCGAAGGATTCGATCAGATCGACCGCATCGACCTCCTCGAAACCTTCCTCCGCCATGCCGACGCCGGTCTGCTCGATCGCGAAGGGCGCCATGGTGGTGGCGCGCAACATCGCGCCGAAGACGAGCCAATCCGCCACATCGCCCTCGCCGCAACCCTGCGGCCAGGCGAGCCGGCCGCCGCCGATCAGGCCATGGTCGTAGATCAGCGCATCAGGCCAGCGGAATAGGACCGGCCGCTCCGGCGGGCAATGCACGGCCAGCGCGTCGGCCAGCGCATTCATCGCGAGGTAGTGGGCGAGCCGCGCCTCACCGAGCACGGCGTCGGGCTCCAGCACCACGGCGAATTCGACGATGTCGAAGCGGCGCACCCAGACCAGCGTCGCAGCCCCCGCCTCGGTGGCGATCGCCTGGGCATGGGCGAAGGCGTCGCCGGCTTCGCGCAGGGTCACGAGCGAGAAGCCCGGCGGCAGGACAGGCTCCCGCCGCAGATCGTCAGGGCGCGGGACATTCACCGCCATCGACCTCCTGCTCCCCGGTGGCGCGACGAATTGCTCATCGCCGGTTTCTTTTGAACCCGTCCAATTCCATATAAGCCTCGATTGTCGCAAGGGAGACGAAAAGACGCTCCCGGCAGATCGGCCAAGGACGAGAACGCCAAGGAAGTGAACGTAATGACCGGCACCGCACGCACGCTGATGGTCTGCTCCTGCGAGGACACCATGCCGCTCGATGGCGAGGCGCTGGCGCGTGGTTGCAAGGGCGGCGAGATCAGGACCGCGCGGCATCTCTGCCGCACGCAGACGGAGATCTTCACGAAGCTGCTCGGTGAGCGCGACGCCATCACCGTCGGCTGCACGCAGGAAGCCCCGCTTTTTGAGGAAATCGCTGCCGACCTCGATTATGCCGGCGATCTCGTCTTCGCCAATATCCGTGAAACCGGCGGCTGGGCGCGCGAGGCGAAGTCCGCCGGCCCCAAGATGGCGGCTCTGCTGGCGGCCGCAGCCGAGCCGATGCCGCCGGCGAGCTTCACCACGCTGGAAAGCAAGGGCGTGGCGCTGGTCTATGGCCATGACGAGGTCGCGCTCTCGGTCGGGCAGAGGCTGGCAGAGCATCTCGACGTCACCATTCTGCTGTCGCGGCCTGGCGAGATCACGCCGCCGCGCCTCTCCGACATTCCGGTGCTGAAGGGCACGATCGTCGCCGCGACCGGCTGGCTTGGCGCCTTCGATCTGACGGTCAACGATTACGCCGCGCCCTCCCCCTCCTCGCGAAGCAAGCTCGTCTTCGGCGAAGCGCGCAATGGCGCGAACTCGCAATGCGACATCGTCATCGACGTTTCCGGAGGTGCGCCGCTCTTCCCGGCCGGCGATTTGCGTGCCGGCTATCTGCGCGCCGACCCGCGCGACAAAGCGGCGGTCGAGCACTTGATCGGGGAAGCCGGCCATCTCGTCGGCGAATTCGACAAGCCGGCTTACGTCCGGCTGAACCAGGATCTTTGCGCCCATTCGCGCTCGTCCAAGATCGGCTGCACGCGCTGCCTCGAGCTCTGCCCGACAGGTGCGATCACGCCAGCGGGCGACCATGTCGCGATCTCGGCCGAGATCTGCGCCGGCTGCGGCGCCTGCGCGGCCGTTTGCCCGACTGGCGCCGTGACCTACGCCCTGCCGCCGACCGACGCGCTGCTGCGCCGCCTGCGCACCCTGCTGACCACCTATGCCGAGGCCGGCGGCCGCGAGGCCGTGCTGCTGCTGCATGATGGCGAGCATGGCGAGGCGCTGATCGACGCGCTCGCTCGCTTCGGCGACGGCCTGCCGGCACGCGTGCTGCCGCTGCGCGTCAACGAGATCACCCAGATCGGGCTCGAGACCCATGCGGCGGCGCTGGCTTTCGGGGCGTCGGCCATCCGCGTGCTCGGCCGCGCCAAACCCAAGCACGACCTCTCCGGCCTGACCCGCAATCTCGACTACGCCAACGCGCTCGCAGGCGCGCTCGGCTATGGCGAGGGTCGCGCCGGGTTGATCGAAACCGACGACCCCGACCAATTGGCGCAGGCGCTGGCGCGGATCGCATCCGGCACTACGGGCACGACGCCGGCCCGCTTCCGCCCGATGGGCGATGGCCGGCCATTGCTGCGCCAGACCATCGGGGAACTGCATGCCGCCGCACCGACGCCGATCGCGGCCGTGGCGATGCCGCCGCTCGCGCCTTTTGGGACGATCCATGTCGACAGTGAGGGCTGCACGCTCTGCCTGGCCTGCGTCTCCGCCTGCCCGGTGCAGGCGCTCTCGGACAATCCCGATCGCCCGACGCTCGCCTTCCAGGAAGACCTTTGCGTGCAATGCGGGCTCTGCGCCGCGACCTGTCCGGAAAAGGTGATCACGCTGGAGCCGCGCATCGATTTCGACGCCTGGGCCGGCGGCAAGCGCGTGCTGAAGCAGGAGGAGCCCTTCCACTGCATCAACTGCGCAAAGCCCTTCGGCGTCAGGAGCACAATCGAGAAGATCGTGGCCAAGCTGGAGAACAAGCACTGGATGTTCTCGGGCGACGCCGCCAAGCGCATCTCGGTGATCAGGATGTGCGAGGATTGCCGCGTCGAGGTCGTGGTCAATGAGAGCTTCGACCCACATCTCTCGCCGCAGCGCCCACCCGTGCGCACCACGGACGATTATCTGCGCGAACGGGCCGAGCGGGGCGAGGATCCGTTGCAGTAGGAACGCGATCTGTCATTCCGGGGCGCGGCAATGCCGCGAACCCGGAACCCACGACCGGGTGTGCCCTGCCTCCGCTGTTGTGTGTCGCTCGCCCGGTCGTGGGTTCCGGGTTCATCGCGGAGTTTATCCTTGGGCCGACCAAAGGTCGGACCCGAGGGCGATGCCCCGGAATGACAAACGGCTCACTGCGTCACCTTCTCCAGCCACTCCACCAGAGCCTGCCTGTCCTCGGCCGAGCCAATCGTCTGCTCCGGCATCTTCGTTCCCGGCGTGTAGGTATTCGGCCCGAGCTCGAAGAGTTTCGCCACCGTCTCCTTGCTCCAGACGATGTCCATCGTCTTGAAGGCGTCGGAATAAGCGTAGCCGGGCGCGGTCGCGATCCTGCGTCCGAAGAGGCCATGCAGCGTGGGCCCCGCCCGGTTGCCGTCCGCAGGCGTGAGGGTGTGGCAGGCGGCGCAGGCGCGAAAGGCCTGCGCGCCGCGCTCGCCCTGGAAGGCCGCCAGCACATCCTCGCCCGCGCGCGGAACCACAGCGCCGATATGTTCGCCGGTGACCGCGTTCCAGCGCCGGACCAGCCGGTCCGCGCCGCCCGAGAGCAGTTCCTTGCCACCGGGCAGGAAGGCCAGCGACCAAACGGGCAAGCCGGGGCCGAGCAACGTCGCCCGGATCGTGCGCGTCTTGCGGTCGATCAGCGCAACCTGCCCGCGCAGGCCCCCCGCCGCGATCGTTGCGCCATCGGCTGAGAGCGCCAGCGCGATCAACGGCGTCTGGCCGATCTCGATCTCGGCGCGGGCCTCTCCCTCGGGACCGAACAGCCTGAGCCTGCCATCGGCGGCGGCGACCGCGATCTCGCCATCGGGCGCGACCACGACGCCGTTGAGCGGCGCCGGCAGCGTGACGATCCTGGCCGGCCCGCCGCCCGCTGGCCAGACCCGCAAGGTCGCGTCGTAGCCGGAACTGACGACGGCCCCGCCGGGCGCGAAGGCGACGCCGTTCACCGGCCCCTTATGCCCCTCCAACACACGCGCGGAGCCGTCCGCGAGCGAGGTCACACGCAGCGTCTCGTCCCAGGAGGCGGAGGCGATGCTCATGCCATCTGGCGAGACCGCGAGCGCCGAGACCTGCCCCTTATGCCCTTCGATCACCCGCGCCGGCTCGTTCGCCTCGCCGCGCCAGAGCGCGATGCGGCCATCCTCCCCGCCGGTGGCGAAGCCGAGGCCGTTCACGGTCGCAGCCGCATTGACCGCGCCCTGGTGGAAGCGCAGCACCTTTTCGGCGCTGCCCGTGCTCAATCGCCAGAGGATCGCCGACTGGTCGAAGGAGCCCGTCAGCGCGAACTGCCCGTCAGTCGAGACCGCGACCGCGCGCACCGGCCCGCCATGGCCGCGCAGCTCCTGGGCGAGAGCGGGTGCGGCAAGCGTTGCGAGACCGAGGCAGGCGAGGCCGATGAAGTGCATGCTGTTATCATGTAACGGCGAAGCGGATTGGCAAGGCGCACAGTTGCCCCAGCCCGATCAGCCATCATATGAAGCGCAGCCCTTTCGCCGAGTTCCAGGTTCCATGACCCCGATCCCGCTCAATCTGCGCGGCCTGAAGTGCCCCCTGCCCGCGCTCAGGGTGCGCAAGGCGCTGAAGGGCGCTGAGGCCGGCGCGCTTTTCGTGGTCGAATGCACCGACCCGATGGCGGCGATCGACATTCCCAATCTGATGCGCGAGACCGGCGACGCGATCGAACGCAGCGCGAGCGAGGGTGACCTCCTCGTCTTTCATATCCGCAAGGCGGCGGCCTGACGCCGCACCGACTGGAGTTGCCGAATTGGCCCTGACCCAAGCCGACATTCTGCGCGCGCTCGAACTGGTGAAGCTGCCGGCGAGCGGGCAATCGCTCGCGGCGTCCGGCCGCGTCAACAACATCCTGATCGATGGCGGCAAGGTGATCTTCGCGATCGGCATCGACGCGACCGAGGCCGATGCGATGGAGCCGGTGCGCAAACAGGCGGAAAGCGCCGTCTCCGGCCTGCCGGGCGTGACGCAGGTGCTGGTCGGCCTCACCGCCGACAAGGCGCCCTCCTCGGCCGCGGCCCAGGCGCGCAGCCAAGCGCATCGCCCCGCACCCGGCCCGGGCGGGCCGCCGCCCAAGGCTGCCGGCGTTCCCGGCGTGAAGCAGATCATCGCGGTCGCCAGCGGCAAGGGCGGCGTCGGCAAATCCACCACCACCGCCAATCTCGCCGTTGCGCTCAGCGTGCTGGGCCTCAAGGTCGGCGTGCTCGACGCCGACATCTACGGCCCCTCCGTGCCGAAAATCTTCGGCATCACCGGCAAGCCGAAGCTGATCTCGGGTCGGACGCTCGCGCCGATGGAGGCCTATGGCCTCAAGATCATGTCGATCGGCTTCCTGATCGACGAGGAAACGCCGATGATCTGGCGCGGGCCGATGGTGATCTCGGCCATCACCCAGATGCTGCGCGAGGTCGCCTGGGGCGAGCTCGACGTGCTCGTGGTCGACATGCCGCCGGGCACCGGCGACGCACAGCTCACCATGGCGCAGCAGACGCCGCTGGCGGGTGCCGTCATCGTCTCGACTCCGCAGGATCTGGCGCTGCTCGATGCGCGCCGCGGCGTCGCGATGTTCCGCAAGGTCGAGGTGCCGATCCTCGGCGTGGTCGAGAATATGAGCTATTTCATCTGCCCGGAATGCGGCCACCGCTCCGACATCTTCGCCCATGGCGGGGCGAGACACGAAGCGGAACGCCTCGGCGTGCCCTTCCTCGGCGAGGTGCCGCTCGCCATGTCGATCCGCGAGACCTCAGATAGCGGTCGCCCGATCGTCGCCAGCGACCCCGACAGCGCCCATGCCAAGGCTTATCTCGCCATCGCGCGGCAAGTGCAGGCGGGGCTTAGCGGCGCGGTCAGGGCAGCGCCCCGCATCGTCATAGAGTGAGCGCGCGGGCGATGTGACGGTGCCGCATCCACCCGAAAACAGCCGTCATTCCGGACAAGCGGCGAAGCCGCGCCGATCCGGAATCTATCGAAGGGCCAATCCTTTGACGGGTCCGGCTCTACGATGGATTCCGGGTCTCCGCTTCGCTGCGCCCGGAATGACGGCGCCTCTTGACATCACTGTTTGAATGTTCTTCTTTTGTTCTTCACGAACCGAAGGAGCGGCCCATGCCCGTGAGCCACGCACGCCATATCGGGATCGGTATCGATCGTCCGGCGGACGAGGTCTATGCCTTCCTGGCCGAACCGCTGAACTTTCCGAAATGGGCCGAGGGGCTTGGGCATAGTTTCAGCCATGTCGAGGGCATGACCTGGGTCGCCGAGACGCCGATGGGCCGGATGCGGATCCTGTTCAGCGAGCCCAACCGCTACGGCGTGCTCGACCACGCCGTCATTCCCGACAATGGCGACGCCATGCATAATCCGATGCGCGTCATGGCCAATGGCGACGGCAGCGAGATCGTGTTCACGCTGTTCCAGCGCGACATGTCCGACGACGAAATGGCGCGCGACGCCGGCATGGTGGCGCGCGACTTGGCGGCGTTGAAGGCGCTGCTGGGGGGTTAGAGCGTTTTCGAGCGAAGTGGACACCGGTTCGCGTGAAGAAAACGTGTCAAAACAAGGAGCTAGAGCATTTCTGCGTTTCAGAGAAACGCGGAAGTGCGCTAGAGCCTGACGCTGCCGGTCGAATAGGCTGTTTCCACCGGCTTCTGGAAGAAGTCGTTCAGCACGAGGCTCGCCCCGAAAGCGGCGACCACGGCGAAGATGACGGCGGCGATGAATGCTTTCACGATCTTCCCCCAAGGCGCGGCAGCGATAAGCAGCTCTTATCACGAGACATAGTCAGACGCGGTACATCTATCAAGCCGATGGCAGCCGTCATTGCGAGGAGCCCAGCGACGAAGCAATCCAAGAGGTCTCGCACTACGTCGCCTGGATTGCTTCGCTGCGCTCGCAATGACGGTGTCGAGAGGCCGAAGTCTCAGCTGCCATTTGACGAAAGGCTCCCGAAAAGCCGCTCGGCCTCGGTCAGATCCTCCGGCCGGTTGGCGTTGAAGAACGGATCGACCGGATCGACCGGCCACTCCGCGCTGGCGCAGCCATGGCGCGCCGTCCAGCGGTCGATCTTGCGCTCGTCCTCGACGGTCAGCGCATGGCGCAGATCCTCGCGCAGTGCCAGCGGCCAGAGCCCGATGACGGGATGCGTCCAGCCGCCCGATGCCGCACAGGCGAGCGGAACATTCAGCTCCACGCGGGCCTGGTGCAGACGGGCGACGAGGTCGCGCGGGATGAAGGGCGTGTCGGCGGCGACGCTGATCATCCAGCTCAATCCGGGCCGGTGCTGCGCCATCCAGTCGAGCCCGGCGAGGATACCGGCGAGCGGGCCGGCGAAATCCGGCACGCTGTCGGCGACGACCGGCAGGCCATAATCGGAAAAGCGCGCCGGATCGCCATTGGCGTTGATCAGCAGGCTCTCGCATTGCGGGCCGAGCCGCTCGACGACATGGGCGAGGATGGTCCGGCCGGCGATCATCCGCAGCGGCTTGTCGCCACCGCCCATGCGGCGCGCAAGGCCGCCGGCGAGGAGCAGCCCGAGAGTGGGGGGCGTATTCATCCGCATCCACCCCTGTCATTCCGGGGCGCCGCAAAGCGGCGAACCCGGAACCCACGACCGGGAGAGACCGGTCGTGCAGACGTTGTTTCGGTACGCGCCCAGTCGTGGGTTCCGGGTTCTTCGCGGAGTTTATCCTTGGGCCGACCAAAGGTCGGACCCGAGGGCGAAGCCCCGGAATGACAGGGGGATGTAGGCTCAGTCATCACGCTCCGCCCCCTTCCGCCGGCTCTTGCCGCCCTCCTCCTCGACGCTCTCGGGGTCCTGGTCGAAGACGATGTTGCCCTCACCGGCGAGCGCGACGAAGCGCTTGCCGCGCGCCCGGCCGATCAGGGTCAGCCCGGCCTTGCGCGCGAGCTCGACGCCCCATTCGGTGAAGCCGGAGCGCGAAACCAGCACGGGGATGCCCATGCGCACGGTCTTGATCACCATTTCCGAGGTCAGCCTGCCGGTGGTGTAGAAGATCATCTTCGCGGGATCGACATCATGCCTGAACATCCAGCCGGCAACCTTGTCGACGGCGTTGTGGCGGCCGACATCCTCCATATAGACCAGGGGTCTGTCGGCCTCGCAGAGCACGCAGCCATGGATCGCGCCGGCCTCGAGATAAAGCGAGGGCGTGGTGTTGATCTTGCGGGTCAACGCGTAGAGCCAGCTCGTGCGCAATTGCGCCTTCGGCAGCTTGATCTCGTCGATCGCCTCCATCAGGTCGCCAAAAGCCGTGCCCTGGGCGCAGCCGGAGGTCAGCGTCTTCTTCTTCAGCTTCGCCTCGAAATTGGTGCGCTGCGGCGTGCGCACCACCACGACTTCGAGCTCCTCGTCATAATCCACCGCCTCGACGACATCGCCACGCTTCAGCATGTTCTGGTTCAGGAGATAGCCGAGCGCGAGATAGTCGGGATGATCCCCGATCGTCATCATGGTGACGATCTCCTGGGCGTTCAGATAGAGCGTCAGCGCCCGCTCGGTGACGACGCGGGTCTCGACGGTCGCCCCCGTCTGGTCGATGCCGGAGACGGTTGCGCCCAGGCGCGGCGCGGCAGGGTCCGGGCGCACCAGATAATCGTCGAGGAAGCTCATATCCTGCGCCACTGCGCTTGCTCCGGCGGTTTCGTCAGGCCGCGATGCGCGCTTGCGCAGCGGCCCAGGCCTCGACGACAGCCTCCTCGGGCGCGAGCTCGACCCAGTCCTCGCCGGCGAAATCGCGCCAGGCCGGCAGGAAATCGCGGCGGACGGCGATGAGCAGCGGCAGGCCGGCCAGCAAGGCAGCGGCGATCTCCTGTCGCAAGCCCTGCCCGAGTATCTCCTGCCGCCCGAATTTGTTGACGATCACCAGCTCGGCCCCACCAGCCAGCGCCGACGCCATCGCGCCGCCGGCTGCTGCGAGCCCGGTCGCATCGAGCCTGCAACCGACCGAGCCCGCGCCGCGAGCCTCGCTGATCGGAAAATGCCGGCCGCTCGCCAGATCCTCCAGCATCATCGCCGCGCAACCGCTCTCGCAGTCATCGGTGTTGAGCTGCACGACGCCGCCGAGCCTGACGCCACGATCCTTCAGGCGGCGCGCGAGGCCGGCCATGAAGCCGTCGATCGGGAAGCCCTGAGAATAGGGAATGGCCGCAAGCAAAGTCATGCCGATTCATCCCACGAAAGGCCCGTCCAAGGCCAGCGTGCTTTCGTCGCAGGAGCGGCCAGGCCAGCGGAGCGGGTCTTCGAGATGCGGGCCGAGATGCCGGCTTAGTGTTGCGCCGCACCTACAGCCGCATGCCCGGCGGCCCGCTAGGGTGCGGACAGGTTGATGTCCGGCGCTTTTTCCGGACGAGGCTGGCTGCTGGTTTATCGTCATGATCCGCCGTAATGCTCAAGGACCGCGCGACCCCGCCGTAGATGCCGCCGTGCTGCTGCGCCGGATCGGCTTCGCGACGCTGGCGCTCGCGCTGCCATTGGCCTCGCTGGTGTCGCGCCGCGCTGCAGTCGTGCTCGTGCCGATCGGCGTTGTCCTGCTGGTCATCTCCTCGCTGGTCGAGGAGCCCGGCTGGTTCACCGGCACGCTCAAGCGCGCCTTGCTGAGCCGGCCCGGCATGATCCTGGTCGGCCTCGTCGCCTGGTCGGTGCTCTCGCTGATCTGGAGCCCCTATACCTCCTCGGCGACGGAGAAGGCCGGTAATCTCGTGCTCGCGGTCACGCTCGGCTTCTGCGGCACCTCCGCGCTGCCCGAGCGCATGCGCGCCTCCAACCTCAATCTCGCGGCACTCGGCACGGGCCTGGCCGCCATCTTCGCGCTCGCGCTCATCGTCGTGGCGGCGCTGCGCCGCTCCGATACGGAGATCGGCAGCGTCGAGCGCGGCATCAGCGTCGTGCTGATCATGGCCTGGCCGGCGCTGGCCTGGCTTTTGTCGCGCGCACGGGGCTTGAGCGCGCTTGGGCTTGCCCTCGTCGTCGGCCTGCTCGCGCTGACGCGCTTCGAGGATGGCGAGGCCGTCGCAATGATCTGCGGCGCGGTCGCCTTCGGCGCCGTCAGCGCCAATCGCGAGAAGGCTGTCCCGATCATCGCCGCGCTGATCGGCGGCGTCATGCTGCTCGCGCCGATCCTGCCCTTCCTGCTGATCCCGATCGTCTCACGCTTTCCGGAGAGCACCAGCGACTTCGTGCAGGCGCTCGGCATCTGGGCCGATGTCGTCGGCCGCGAGCCGGTCCAGTTGATCACCGGCCACGGCCTCGACACGGTCCTGCGCGGCCGCGTGACCGGCGCTCTGCCGACGACGACGCCGACGACGCTGCTCTTCGAGACCTGGTACGAGCTCGGCATCGTCGGAGCCGCGGCGGCGGCGACGTGCCTGTATTTCGCCATCCGCGCGGCCCGCCACATGCCCGTTGCGCTGGCGGCGGGCGGAGTCGCTGCCTATACGACGGCCTTCGCGCTGACCGCGCTCGGCTTTGCAACGCTGCAGCCCTGGTGGCTGATGACGCTGGCGGCGGTGGTCCTGCTGTTTGCGGCAATCGCGCGCGGGCAATACCGCACCGAGCGGCCGGTCGCGCCCCTGCCGGCCGACGTGCAGAACCGGCGCAAGAACGACAGGCCCTTGGCGCCCGCTCCCGAGAACTGAGCCGGCCAAGCTCTTTTGCATTGAAGTTGAAACGGCCGGATCATCCCGGACAAGCCGCTTGATTTCGCCTGATCGCGGCCTGCCTGCTTTGAAATATGCTGCTTATGCTCGGAAACGCGCCGTCATCCTGGGCGAAGCCGCGCAGATCCGGGATGACGGCGCGTTTCCCAGCAAAGACAGCGAGCTCTAAGCTCAAGCCGCAGCAATGCGGCCCTGATTGACCGCGTGGCAGGCTACCCCGTCGATCACCGGCGGGCTCTCGATGCGGCAGCGCTCGAACACCAAGGGGCAGCGCGGATGGAAGGTGCAGCCCGAGGGCGGGCTGATCGGATTCGGGATCTCGCCCTTCACGCCCTCGCGCGCCTTGCCGACCATGGCGAGGTCGGGCACCGCGTCGAGCAGCATGCGCGTATAGGGATGGCGCGGATGCGAGAAGAGCTGCTTGCCCTCCGAGACCTCGACGAGGCGGCCGAGATACATCACGCCGATGCGCGTCGCCATGTGCCTGACGACCGCGAGATTGTGCGAGATGAACAGATAGGTCAGCCCGAATCTCTGCTGCAGATCGCGCATCAGGTTGAGGATCTGGGCCTGGACGGAGACGTCGAGCGCCGATGTCGGCTCGTCGCAGACGATGAACTCGGCATTGGAGGCGAGCGCGCGGGCGATCGCGATGCGCTGGCGCTGGCCGCCGGAGAATTCATGCGGGAATTTCCCGGCATCGTCGGGATGCAGGCCGACCAGCGTCAGCAACTCGCCGACGCGGCCGGTGATGTCCGCCTCGCCATGGACGATGCCGAAGGCGCGGATCGGCTCGGCGATGATCCGCCCGACGCGCCAGCGCGGATTGAGGCTGGCATAGGGATCCTGGAAGATCATCTGGATGCGCCGGCGCAGGCGCTGGCGCTCCTGCGCCACATTGACATCGTTCATCGAGATGCCGGCGATCGAGACCGTGCCGTCCGAGGGCGGCAGCAGGCCGACGACCATGCGCGCGACGGTCGATTTTCCCGAGCCTGACTCGCCGACCAAGGCAAAAGTCTCGCCCCGGCGAATGTCGAAGGAGACGCCGTCGACAGCCTTGAGATATTGGCGCGGCGCGCGCTCCAGCACGCGGTTGAGCCATGGCTTCGAGACGTCGAAGATGCGGCGCAGGTCGCGGACCTGGACGAAGGGGCGCTCAGCGGGACCTTGGCTCATGCGGGACCTCGGCTCATGCTGCGATCTCCGCCTTGTCCCGCGAGGATTGCGGCTGGTCATAGAGATGGCAGGCGACCTTGCGATCGCCGAGCTGGACCAGCTCCGGCCGCTCGACATGGCAGCGCGCGAACGCCTTCTCGCAGCGCGGATTGAAGGCGCAACCCGGAGGAATCGCTTGGAGGCGCGGCATCGCGCCCGGGATCTGCACCAGGCGCTCGGCATCGCCCTCGAGCGAGGGTATCGCGCCCATCAGCCCCTTGGCGTAAGGGTGCAGCGGCTGCTTGACGACATCGCGCACCGGGCCGATCTCGACGATGCGCCCGGCATACATCACCGCGACCCGGTCGGCGGTTTCGGCGATGACGCCCATATCGTGGGTGACGAGCATCACCGAGGTGCCGCGCTCCTTACAGAGCCGCTTGATCAGCGCAATGATCTGCGCCTGCACGGAGACGTCGAGCGCCGTCGTCGGCTCGTCGGCGATGATGAATTCGGGCTCGGCGCAGAGCGCAAGCGCGATCACCACGCGCTGGCGCATGCCGCCGGAGAACTCATGCGGATAGCCGTCGATGCGGCGCTCAGGCGCGGGAATGCCGACCTCGTCGAGCAGCGCGATGGCGCGCTTGCGCGCGTCCGCCGCGTTGAGATCGGTATGGGTGCGGATCGTCTCGATCAATTGCTCGCTGATGCGATAGAGCGGGTTCAGGCTCGTCAGCGGGTCCTGGAAGATCATGCCGATGCGCTTGCCCCGGACCTTGCGCATGGCGTCGGGCGGCAGATTGTCGATGCGCTCGCCCGACAAAACCACCTCGCCGCCGGCGATGCGGCCGGGTGGGTCGATCAGGCCGATGATGGCCGAGCCGGTGACCGATTTGCCGGCGCCGGATTCGCCGACGACGCCAAGCACCTCGCCGCGTGCAATGTCGAAGGAGATGGCGTCGAGCGCCCGCAGCGTGCCGCGCCGGGTGACGAATTCGACCGTGAGGTCGCGGACGGAGAGGACGGGGGGCACCAGGTCTTGAGGCATCATGTCGTCCCGCCTCCTAACCTGGCTCCAAGATAAAGAGCGGTCATCCCGGGCGACCGCAGGGAGACCCGGGATCCATGCCGGAACACCGATCGGATAGGCTCAGGCATGGATCCCGGATCGGCGCCGCTGCGCAGCTTGTCCGGGATGACACGGTCAGGGATTAGCCGGATGGAGAATGTCATGCGATCGCGTCACCTCAGCCTTGGATTGAGGGCGTCGCGCAGCCAGTCGCCGAGCAGGTTGACCGCCAGCACCAGCGCCGCCAGCGTCACACTGGGAAAGGTCACGATCCACCAATCCCCCGAGAACAGGTATTTGTTGCCGATCGAGATCAACGTCCCGAGCGAGGGCTGCGTCGCCGGCAGGCCGACGCCGAGAAAGGACAAGGTCGCCTCGGTGATCACGGCGAGCGCGAGGTTGATCGTCAGGATGACCAGCACCGGCCCGATGACGTTGGGCAGGACATGGCGCAGCATGATCAAGGGCGCCGGCAGTCCCACGAGGCGGGCCGCCATGACATAGTCCTTGTTGCGCTCGATCAGCGTCGAACCGCGAATGGTGCGGGCATATTGCACCCAGAAGCTCAGCCCGATCGAGATTACCAGCACATAGATCGCGGTGTCCTCGCGCGAGGCCTTGGGGAAGACGCCGCGGACGACGCCGTCGATCAGAAGCGCGATCAGGATCGCCGGAAAGGTGAGCTGGACATCGGCGATGCGCATGATGAACGCGTCGGTACGGCCGCCGAGATAGCCCGCGAGCAGCCCCAGCGTGATGCCTATCGAGGCCGCTAGGAGGCAGCCGAGCCCGCCGACGATCAGCGAGACGCGCATGCCGTAGAGGATCGCGGAATAGAGGTCGCGCCCCTGGTCGTCTGTGCCGAGGATGAAGCGCGCCTCGCCGCCATCCTGCCAGGCGGGCGGGATCATCGAATCCGCCAGGAAGACGGTCGCAGGGTCGAACGGGTTGGTCGGTGCGAGCCAGGGTGAGAAGGCCGCGCCAAGGAAGAGCAGCAGCACGACGAGGCCCGCGACCATCGTCACCTTCGATTTCAGGAAGCTCGCCAGGATGTCGCTGTCGCGAAAACGGCTCCAGCGCGAGGGGGCTTTTTCGGGCGGAGCCGCGCTCATGGCATCGCTCCGCAAGCCGCCGCCACGCCGTCATGCTCGCCCCTGTGGCGAGCATCCACGTCTTGAACACCGTCTTCCAGGCCGGCGCGGGGAACCCCTCTCCCGACCAAAGTCGGCTGTTGCCGACTTTGGCACTCTGGATGCCCATCTCGGGCAGGCCCGAGATGGGGGAGAGGGGCAGGGGTGAGGGTGTGCCGCTGATTATAGAGGTGCAACCGAGCCGCTGCGACCTTCTTCGGTGAGGGCAGGCCCTCATCCCTGCCCTTCTCCCACACGGGAGAAGGGTTCCCCGCGCCCTTCCTCCGGGCCTTCGCGTCACAGCTGCGGCACAAACCGGGCCATGAAGGAGAAAGCTCTATCGTCACCGCAAACATGCTCCCCTCCCCGTTCCTCACGCGCCGACCGTGGCGCGCAGGCGCGGATCGACCAGCGCATAGAGCAGGTCGACCGCGAGATTGATGCTGACGAACAGAAAGGAGATCAGCATCAGATAGGCCGCCATGATCGGAATATCGACGTTCTGCACCGAGCGCAGGAAGAGCTGGCCCATGCCCGGCCACTGGAACACGGTCTCGGTGATGATGGCGAAAGCAATGATCGAGCCGAGCTGCAGGCCGGCGATGGTGATGACCGGCACCAGCGTGTTCTTCAGGGCATGACCGAAATGGATGGCGCGGGTCTTCAATCCCCGCGCCCGGGCGAATTTGATGTAGTCGGCGCGCAGCACCTCCAGCATCTCGGCCCGGACGAGCCGCATGATCAGCGTCATCTGGAACAGGCCCAGCGTGATCGAGGGCAGGATCAGCGCCTTCAGCCCCGAGCCGGTCAAAAACCCGGTCGTCCACCAGGAACCGATCTTGACGACCTCGCCGCGCCCGAAGGAGGGCAGCCAGCCCAGCGTGACAGAGAACAGGTAGATCAGCAGGATACCGATCAGGAAGGTCGGCAGGCTGATGCCGACAAGCGAGATCGCCTGGAAGAGCTTGGCGAGCGGGCTTTCGCGCCTCAGCGCCGTATAGACGCCCATCGGAATGCCGACCGCGAGCGAGAACAGCGCCGAGCAGAAGGCAAGCTCCAGCGTCGCCGGGGCGCGCTCGCCCAGAAGCGAGATCACCGGCAGGCGGAACTGATAGGACACGCCGAATTCGAGCCGCGCCGCATTGTAAATGTAGCGGGCGAACTGGACGAGGAAGGGGTCGTCGAGCCCGAGCGAGCGCCTGATCTCGGCGACCTGGGCCTGCGGCGTGTCGATCGAGACGATCTGGTTCACCGGGTCGCCGACGAAGCGGAACATCGCAAAGGCGATCAGCGCCACGCTCAGCATGACGATGAGCGACTGGAAGAGCCGGCGCAGGATGAAAGCGAGCATGAACGCCTTACAGGGAACGCGCTCCCCGTCATTGCGAGGAGCGGAGCGACGAAGCAATCCATGAGCCGTACGGCGAGATCCTCTGGATTGCTTCGCTACGCTCGCAATGACGGGGTAGGGCGGCAGCGATGCGCGACAACGCGCTCCCGCTCACTCCTTGATGGCGTATTGAAAGTTCACCGCATTGTCGGCGCGCTGCGGCAGCTTGACCTTCTTCGACACGCCCCAGGCCAGCGCCTGCTGGTGCAGCGGGATGTAGGCGAAATCGTCGATCGAGAGCTGGAACGCCTCGCGGATCATCGCGTCGCGCTTGGCCTTGTCCACCTCGACCAGGATCTTGTCGGTCAGCGCGTCCAGCTTCTTGTTGCAGTACCCCCCGACATTGGACTCGCCACGCGAGGAGGCCGGGTTGTCACGGCAGCCCATGATGTCGAAGAGCACATTGTGGGCGTCGCTGGTGCCGGGCGTCCAGCCGAGCAGATAGAACGAAGTCTTGTAGCCGCCGGGCTTCAGCACCTTGCCGAAATACTGGCCCTTGGGCTGGGCGTTGAGGTTCACCTTGACGCCGATGCGGGCGAGCATGCCGACGACGGCCTGGCAGATCGCGCCGTCATTGACGTAGCGATCATTGGGGCAGTCCATGCCGAGCTCGAAACCGTCGGGATAGCCCGCATCGGCCAGCAGCTTCTTGGCGGCGGCGCTGTCGAATTTGGCGCGGGTGAAGCCGGTGCTGGGGAAGAGTTCCGGCGCGATCATCAGGGGCGATGGCGTCGAGAGGCCGCGCATGACGCGGCTCTTGATCGTCTCGATGTCGATCGCCTGATAGAAGGCCTGGCGGACCCGGACATCCTTGAACGGGTTTTTGCCCTTGACGCTGGACTCCAGCAATTCGTCACGGGCCTGGTCCATGCCGAGGAAGATCGTGCGCAGTTCCGGCCCCGTCAGCACCTGGGCGTTGCCGGAGGCGTTGACGCGCTGGATATCCTGGATCGGCACCGGCTCGATCACGTCGACCTCGCCCGATAGCAGCGCCGCAACGCGCGTGGCGTCCGAGGCGATCGGCGTGAAGATGATCTCCTTGAGATTGTGCTCCGGGTTCTTGTTCCACCAGTTCTCGTTGACCTTGTAGACGGTCTTGACGCCCGGCTGATGGCTCTCGACCTTGAAGGCGCCGGTGCCATTGGCGTTGAGCGAGGCGAAGGTCGGGGTGGTGGCGTTGGCCGGCGTCGGCTGGGTCGAGTTGTTCGCCTCGGCCCATTTCTTCGACATGATGTACCAGGTGTCCCACTGGTAATGCAGGATCGGGTTGGGCGAGGGCAATTGGAAGTCGACGGTGTAGTCGTCGATCTTGACGACCTTGGCGCCGGTGGGAACGCGGGTCTGAACGTTGGAGCCCGGCGCGCGCGAACGATCGGCCGAGAACACCACGTCGTCGGCGGTGAAATCCTCGCCGCCATGGAATTTCACGCCTTTGCGCAGGAAGAAGCGCCAGGTCAGGCCGTCAGCCGAGACCTCCCATTTCTCGGCGAGGCCGGGCAGGATCTCGAGGTTCTTGCCGCGCCGGATCAGCCCCTCATAGGGGTGGCCGAGATGGGCATGCGTCGTCGTCTCGTTGACGGTGTAGGGATCGAGCGATTTGAGCTCGCCCTGGTTGGCGTAGCGCAAGGTCTGCGCCTGGACCGCGCCGCACATCAGCGCCAGGCCCGCCACGGCGGCGAGGCATTTCGTCTTGAACGACATGACCGGTTGCTCCCCTTTGGTTAAGAGCTCCGAATGGAACCGGAGCTCCAAGACGCCCACCCCTCCCGGGAGCGGTTTTCAGACCGTCCACATGCGTTGGCGGACGATCCGAAGAAGACAATAGCTTAGAGCATTGCGCGAAAAAGTGGGTACCGGTTTTTCGCATGAGCAATGCTCTAAACTTTTATAATCGATCACGTTTTTCGCATTCGGACGGAAACGTCCGAATGCGACGCGATCGAGAGACGCTCTGGCAGCGGCGTCCAGCCTGACGCCGCCATTTCGTTCCAGATTGAACTTTTATTCGAGCGCCCCGGCCATCATCCTTGCGTCACCAGCGATGCAATCGCCGTGCCTTGAACCGGCGCGACTACAATCAGCGCGAGAGATCGGCGATCAGGCCGCGCACGAAAGCCGTGCCGGCCTCGAGCTGGGCTATCGTGATGAACTCGTCGGGCTGATGCGCCTGGGCGATGTCGCCGGGGCCGCAGACCACGGTCGACCAGCCTTCGCCCTGGAACAGGCCGCCCTCGGTGCCGTAGGCGACGACATGGCTGCCATTATCGCCGGTCAGGCGGCGCGACAGCGCCTCAGCCGCGCCGTCCTTCTCCGGGCCGAGCGGCGGCGTGGCGGAGGTGATTTCGACGGTGATGCCCGTCTCGGGCGCGATCGCCTTCATCTCGGCTTCGATCTCGGCGACCCTGGCCTTGTAGCGCCCGACGAAATCGACGCCCTCATCGCCGGGAACGACACGGACCTCATGGCTGAAGACGCAATGCTCGGCGGTGATGTTGACCGCCGTGCCGCCCTGGACGACGCCGACATGCAAGGTGCTGTAGGGCGGCTCGAAGGGGTTCTCGTTGCTCGCCCGCGCCTTGTTCTCCGCCATGGTCTGGTTGTGCCACTCGATCAGCTTGCCCGCGATCATGACGGCGGGCACGCCGACATCGACGCGGCTGGAGTGGACGGCATGGCCCTTCACCGTGGTGCGCATCCGGGTGCCGCCCTTGTGGCCGGTGACGACCTGCATCATCGAGGGCTCGCCGACGATCACCGCCGCAGGCTTGATGCCGGCCGCCGCCATCGCCTTGACCAAGATGCGCGCGCCCAGGCAGCCGACCTCCTCGTCATAGGACAAGGCGATATGGACCGGGCGCTTCAGCGGCGCTTTGAGCATCTCCGGCACGAGGGCGAGCGCGATGGCGTCGAACCCCTTCATGTCGCAGGAGCCGCGGCCATAGAGCTTGCCGTCGCGCTCGGTCAGCGTCCAGGGATCGGAGGTCCAGTCCTGGCCAGCGACCGGCACGACATCGGTATGGCCCGACAGCACGACGCCACCCTCAACCTTCGGCCCGACCGTCGCATAGAGATTGGCCTTCTCCCCGTCCTCGCTGGGCACCAGCGTGCTCTCGACACCGAGCGAGGCGAGATAGTCGCGGCAGAAATGGATCAACTCGAGATTGCTGCGCTGCGATTCCGTGTTGAACGAAACCAGTTTGGCGAGCATCTCCTTAGGCGTCAGGGTCACGGGTCACAGTCTCCAAAGATCGGGCGAGAGGCAGGTTTCGTGCCGGCAGGCTACGCTGCTGGAGCGCCGGGTCAATCGCGCGCCGTGGCGGGCGGGGCCGAGCCCGACGCAGGGATCAGGACCTGCCCTGCGCGACCCGCTCGAAATAGGCGTCCTCGCCGGCATAATCGAAGAGATCGCGCGAATAGGCCGCGAGAACGGGAAATGCTTCCCGCCAGTTGGAGGGCGCGGTTTTCACCAGCCAGTCGCAGGCAGCCTTGCTCGCGTCCCGATAGGTCGCGACGGGCCTGTAGCCCAAGGCGAGGGCGGCGCTGGTGTCGAGCGTGAACGGCGCGGGAACCGACCATGGCGTCGCCCCGATCAGCGGCGGATAGCTGTCGTCGTCCACCGGCAGCAACGTCCCCTGGTAATCGAGATGGCCCGCGATCGTCGCCGCGATCTCGGCGACGGTCGGGGGCGAGGGATCCGCTGCGTTGAGGATGCCAGTTCCTTGAACCTCCAGCGCCCTGCGGACCAAAGCGGCGATGTTGACGACTGCCGAGGTGTGGAACCGGCTCTCGCCGCGATAGGCCAGCGGGATTGCGTCTCGCCCATCGAGCATGCGCTTGACGAACCACCATTCGCGCGGATGCACGGAATGCGGGCCGTGGATGGCGCATGGCCGCAGGATCGTCACTGGCCGCCTGGCATTGTCGAGCAGGCGGCGCTCCAGCGCGACCTTGCGGGTCGAATAGGTTTTTGGACCGGGATCGACCGTCGGCTGGTCTTCCGTCATGGCCAGGGG
This sequence comes from Allobosea sp. OK403, assembly GCF_900113835.1. Classification (GTDB taxonomy): domain Bacteria; phylum Pseudomonadota; class Alphaproteobacteria; order Rhizobiales; family Beijerinckiaceae; genus Allobosea. The sequence goes on from NZ_FOQV01000003.1 coordinate 356,304, forward strand.
CAGATCCGGAAAGCCGCCTGCGCGGGCCTCGTCGAGCGTCCGGCCGGCCGCGTCGCGGTAGACGCTGCAGGACGAGATCACGACGAAAGCGCCTGTGCCGCGCTCGATCTCGAGCAACTGGTCGGCATGTGCGTCGGTATAGGCGATCGTATCGATGACCGCATCCGCGCCCGCGGCGAGCGCGCGCGCCAGGGCTCCCGGCTCATCGCGATCGAGCACGGCGAGCTTCGCCCCCCTCGCCGCCATCTCCTCGGGAAGAGGACGGTGGCCGCGATGGGACAGGATCACCTCCCAGCCATGCGTGAGCAGCTCATCGGCAACCGCGCGGCCGATCTGGCCGGTTCCACCGATAATGAAAGCGCGCCGAGACATGGTTTTCCCCGGATTCCGGTTCTGCTCCGGGGCCCGTGACTATCTCGGCCGAATCGGAGCCATCCGGTTGATCTTTGCATGGCTTGGCGCGTAGCCGCTCGTGGCAAGCCGGCCACGCGCCGACGCGCCGGCTCAGTCGCGCAGCGCGTGAGCGATCTGCAAATGCCCCCTCGCCCGCAGCCGCTGATCGCCTATAACGGCAGCGGCCCAGCAAAAAGGCGGATGCCCATGAATTTCGACGTCACCCTCGCAGACATCCAGGCCGCAGCGACCCGGATCGCCGGCAAGATCAGGCGCACCCCGACCTATCACAGCGCGGGCTTGTCGGCCCGGCTCGGGGTCGAGACCGTGGTCAAGGTCGAGGCGCTGCAGCTTGGCGGCTCGTTCAAGGTGCGCGGCTGCTTCAACAAGCTGATGGGCCTGAGCGAGGCGGAGCTCGCGCGCGGCGTCGTCACCGTTTCGGGCGGCAACCACGCCATCGCCGTCTCGATGGTCGCGAGCGCAATGGGCACGCGCGCGCTGGTGCTGATGCCGAAGGACGTCGCGCCGCTGAACATCGCGCTAACGAAAGGCGCCGGCGGTGAGGTCGAGCTCTGCGAGGACGCGATCGAGGCCTTCGCCAAGGCGGCGGACTATGCCGCGCAGGGCATGACCAACATCCATTCCTTCGACGATCCCGCCATCATCGCCGGCCATGGCTCGCTCGGGCTCGAACTCGCCAGCGATGCCAGCGGGCGGCTCGACCATGTCTTCATCTCGATCGGCGGCGGCGGTTTCTCGGCCGGCGTCGGCGCAGCGCTAAAGGGGCTCGACCCGGCCGTGCGCATCCATGGCGTCGAGACCGAGGGCGCCACGACGATGACGCAGGCGCTCGCCGCGGGAAAGCCCGTGCCGCTGCGCCCGACCTCGATCGCCCGCACGCTGAACGCCCCCTTCGCGACCGAACGGACGATGGCGGCCGCACGGCAATTCCTGGAGGACATCGTCGTCGTGCCCGATATCGAGGCGGTGCGCGAGATCGTCTGGGTGCTGCAGAACGGGCGCGTCCTGCTCGAACCGGCGGCAGCCTGCGTCGTCGCGGCCGCGATCGCAAGCAAGGACAAGTTCAAGCCGGACGAGCGCGTCGGCCTCGTGCTCTGCGGCTCGAATGTCGCGCTGGAGGACATCGCCGCCTGGCGGACGCAGTTCGGAGTGTGAGATCGGGCGTTGGTTTGGGGCCGGCCTGACCCTTCAGCTGGATCGCTTGCGATGGCAGCTATGGCGTTGGGAGCGGAAATGCCGAGCTCTGCAAATGAAGCACGGTTACTAAGCTCGGCAAGGTGGGGCAGTTAAGGCCAAATGGAGATCTTAGTTATCGCGGCCCTCGTCGTGATCAGCGTCTTTATGTTCTGGCTCGCCCACAAGTCAGGTCAGTGGCAAAATTGGATGATGCATGCGGCGAATAACGCACCGATCGGCAGCAAAATTCTGATGTTCATCACGGCTGTCGGCTGCCTTGGATTTTGGTGGCTTACTTCGAGGCGCTAGTTCGAAGGCAGGGCGCGTCGGAACCCAAATTTCGGCCAGCTCGGGTGCTTTTGGTCCGCAACGGATCGAAACTACTCCTCGCAATGACCTACTCCGACAACCCGGACCGCCCAGGACCGAGGAACATTCGCGACGCTGACCGGTTCACGGTGCACAAGGCATCACGGGGCGGATCGACGATGAAAACGCGAATGAGATGTGCTGGAGCGCCGACGGCGACGATGGTCGCCAGGCGCAGGATGCGCGCAATCGCGCCGTCCCCCTGCACGCGATGCCCCAATCGCGGCGTGCCAGCATGATCCAACCGAGAGACGCATTTTCTGATCACCATGCCGGGCGGCTTCATTCGCGCCGCACGGCCCTGGCCATGCTCGCATCGACAGCTCTGTTCGCCACAGCCAAGCCCGGCTCCGCCGCGCCGCCGGCATCGCCTCGTGGCGGGCCATTCAGCTATGACGATGTCGTCGAACAGGCTCGGGCGCTGGGAGAGCGCGCCTTCGATGCCGAGGGGCTGACGATACCGCCGGAACTGTCGAAGCTGACCTATGACAGCTACCGGGAGATCCGCTTCCGCAGGGAAAAGGCGTTCTGGCGGGATGGCGGCTCCGACTTCCGGCTCCATCCCTTCCATCTCGGGTTCCTTCACGACAAACCGGTGCAATTGCACGTCATCAGGGATGGCAGCGCCATCCCGCTCGCCTTCACGACGAGCCTGTTCGAATACGGCAAGGTTCCTGTTCCCAAGCAGCTTTCGCCTGCGCTGGGCTTCGCCGGTTTTGCCGTGACGACGACGCTGAATGCGCTGAATGTACAGGACGAGCTGATCGCCTTTCTCGGCGCGAGCTATTTTCGCCTGATCGGGCGCGGCCATCGCTATGGTTTGTCGGCACGTGGGCTGGCGCTGGATGTCGGTGGCGAGCAGCCGGAGGAGTTTCCGTTCTTCAGGGCGCTCTGGCTGGAGGAGCCGACGCGCGACAGCACCGATCTCGTGATCTACGCCCTGCTGGATTCGCCGTCCGTCGCCGGTGCGTACCGGTTTGTCGTCACGCCGGGACAGCAGACCAGCGTTGCCGTGACGGCCACGATCATTCCGCGCGTAAAAATCCCCCGCATCGGCATCGCCCCCCTCACCTCGATGTTCCTCGCGGGCGAAGGCGACCTCGGCCAGCGCACCGATTTCCGACCCGAGATCCATGATTCAGATGGGCTGATGCTCAAGACCGGTGGCGGCGAATGGGTCTGGCGGCCGATCCGGAACCCGAAATCGCTGCGGATTTCGAGCTTCGGCGACAATAATCCGCGCGGCTTCGGCCTGATGCAGCGCGACCGTGAATTTGGCCATTACCAGGATCTCGAAGCGCAGTATCACGCGCGGCCGGGATATTGGGTCGAGCCCGCCGGCGACTGGGGCGAGGGACGCATCGATCTCATCGAGATTCCGACGACCGGCGAAGCCTTCGACAACATCGTCGCCTGCTGGACGCCGAGCACGCCGCTCGAGCCCAGGAAAGCCAGCCAGTTCAGCTATCGCATCTCGGCTCTCTCGACGACGAAGGCTCTGCACCCCTACGGGCAGGTCCGCAACAGCTTCGATGGCTCAAACACCGAGGATAGCGGAGCCAAGGACGTCGGCAAGAAGCGCTTCATCGTCGACTTCAGCGATGGCGATCTCGAATATTATCTGTCCGACCCCAAGCGCGTCGAAATCGTCGCATCGACCACGGCCGGAACCATCGCCGCGACGATCGTCGATGCGAACCCGGAAGCGAAAGGCTTCCGCGCCATCGTCGACGCGACATTGCCCGCCGGCGAAACCGCCGAACTGCGCATCTTCCTGAAATCGCGAACCCGCACCCTGACGGAAACCTGGACGACGTCCTGGTCGATGCCGAAGGTCGCGGCTCCGCCTTCAAGCCCAACGGTCGTCAGCAAGGATTGATTGTGCCGATGCCGGCGTCATTCCGGGGCGATCCGAAGGATCGAGCCTGGAACCCAGAGCCGATGCGGATTCTCCATGAGGTGCTCGCATGGCGAGCCTCAAATGTCGGGCGCATCGGTTCTGGGTTCCGGGCTCAGGCCTACGGCCTGCCCCGGAATGACGGTGTGGTGCCGGAGTGTCCTTACCAGCCCCGGCTCGCCCGCCGGCCCCGCTACCTCACTCCGCCAATTCCCGCATGACCTTGATCAGGTCGGACTTGCCCTCAAAACCGATGCCGGGAAGCTCGGGCATCACGATATGGCCGTTCTCGACGCGAACGCTGTCGGGAAACCCGCCATAGGGCTGGAACAGGTCGGGATAGCTCTCATTGCCGCCGAGCCCGAGGCCGGCCGCGATGTTGAGCGACATCTGGTGGCCGCCATGCGGGATGCAGCGTGACGGCGACCAGCCGAACTGCGCGAGCACATCGAGCGTCCGCAGATATTCGACGAGGCCATAGGACAGGGCGCAGTCGAATTGCAGCCAGTCGCGATCGGGCCGCATCCCGCCATAGCGCAGGAGATTGCGCGCATCCTGATGCGAGAACAGATTCTCGCCTGTCGCCATCGGGCCGGGATAGAACTCCGAGAGAGCCGCCTGCAGGGCATAGTCGAGGGGATCGCCGACCTCCTCGTACCAGAACAGCGGGTAGTGGCGCAGCATCTTGGCGTAGGCGATGCCGGTCTCCAGGTCGAAGCGCCCATTCGCATCGACGGCAAGCTGAGCCTGCGAACCGATCTCGGCCAGCACCGCCTCGATGCGGCGCTGATCCTCAGCGAGGCCTGCGCCGCCGATCTTCATCTTCACGACAGTGTAGCCGCGGTCGAGATAGCCGCGCATCTCGGCCCGCAGGGCACTGTCATCCTTGCCGGGATAATAGTAGCCGCCCGCCGCGTAGACGAAGACCCGGGGATCGGCCTCGCGGCCCTTCCCATCTGCCAGCAGGCGGAACAGCGGCTTGCCCGCGATCTTGGCGACGGCGTCCCAGACGGCCATGTCGAGCGTGCCGACCGCCACCGAACGCTCGCCATGGCCGCCCGGCTTCTCATTCGTCATCATCGTCGCCCAGATCTTGTGGGGATCGAGATTGTCGCCGCTCTGATTGATTAGGCTCTCGGGGGACGCCTCAAGGATGCGGCCGCGAAAGCGCTCGCGGATGAGGCCGCCCTGGCCGTAGCGGCCGTTGGAGTTGAAGCCGTAGCCGACCACGCGCCGCCCGTCGCGGACCACATCGGTCACCACCGCCACGAGGCTCGCCGTCATCTTGGAGAAGTCGATATAGGCGTTGCGGATCGGCGAGGCGATCGGCTTGGTGATCTCGCGGACGTCGACGATGCGCATGGCGGTTTCCCTCGGGGCGGCAATGCGCCGTCCTCTACGTCTGGACCCTGCCGATCGGCCAATGCCAAGATCGGTTCACCCCATGCGCGAGCGGCATCATGGATCTGGATTGGCTGAAGGATTTCCTGGCGCTGGCCGAGCAGAAGAGTTTTTCGCGCGCAGCCGAGGTTCGAAACGTCACGCAGCCGGCCTTCAGCCGGCGCATCCGCGCGCTCGAGGACTGGATCGGCGTGCCGCTGTTCCTGCGTGGCGCCCAGGGCGCGACGCTGACCCCGGCCGGCGCCTATTTCCAACCCCTCGCCCAGGACCTGCTGCGCAACCTGCAGCATCTGCAGCGCGAGACCAGGGCCGTCGGCGAGCGCGAGAAGGGAGCGCTGTCGATCGCGGCGACGCATGCGCTCTCCTTCACCTTCTTCCCGGGCTGGATACGCCGGCACATGCGGTTCGAGGCGCTCGGCACGCTCAACCTGATCTCGGACAGCCTGGAGGCTTGCGAGCAGATCATGCTGGGTGGCGAGGTGCATTTCCTGCTCTGTCACCATCATGCGCAGGCACCGACGCGTTTCGAAGCCGAGCGCTTCCCGAGCATCCAGGTCGGAGACGACGTGCTGGTGCCGCTCTGCGCGCCCGATGCCGAGGGTCGGCCCCTCTGGCCGCTCCCGGGAACAAGCGAGCGACCGGCGCGGCTCCTCGCCTATAGCCAGGCCTCCGGGCTCGGCCGCATCCTCTCGGCCCAGATGGCGTTGGCGCAAGACGCGGCGCTCGCGCAGAACACCGCGCTGGCGCGCGACGCTGCCGGCATGGCAACCGTCTTCACCTCGCATCTGGCGGCGACTTTGCTGACCATGGCGCGGGACGGGCACGGCATCGCCTGGCTGCCGCTCACCCTGGCGGAAGAGGACCTCGCCCGCGCCCGCCTGGTCCGGGCCGGGCCGGAGCGTTTCGACATCCCCATCGAGATCAGGCTCTTCCGCAGCCCCGACTGCCGCAACGACGCCGCCGACGAATTATGGGCGAGCCTGCAGGCGGAGTGAGCGGGGTCCGGCTCGTGGTCGGCCGTGCCACGCATGAGGAGGAAAGGCGCGGGGAACCCCTCTCCTGTAAGGAGAGGGGCAGGGGTGAGGTGCAGGCCCCTGGACCAGTGACGTGAGGACCTTGCCGTCATTGCGAGCGTAGCGAAGCAATCCAGGGAACGTAGAGCGAGCCCTCCTGGATTGCTTCGCTTACGCTCGCAAAGACGATGGAGCAGCGGTGAGGTCACGGCCAAAACGTCAAACGGCCGACACCTCACCCTGCCCTCTCCTTACAGGAGAGGGTTCCCCGTGCTTGTCTCGGTAAGGGAAGAAGCGTCGCGCTACCCTCAAGCAGCCTGCCTCGGCTCGGGACCGATATAGGTCGATTTCGGGCGGATGAGCCGTCCTCCTGCGAGCTGCTCCTGCGCATGGGCGATCCAGCCGATGACGCGGCCCATCGCGAAGACGCAGGTGAAACTCTCCGGCGGGAAGGCCAGGGCTTCCAGCAGGAGCGCCGTGTAGAATTCGACATTGGTCTGCAGCGAGCGGGCGGGCTTGCGCTCGCGCAGGATCGCGAGAGCCGCGGCCTCGACCGCCTCGGCATAGGCGAGGCGGCCGGAATTCGGATCGAGCCTGCGGATCGCGCGCTTCAGCGCATCGGCACGGGGATCGCGCACGCGGTAGATGCGATGGCCGAAGCCCATCAACCGGTCGCCTCGCTGCAGCGCCGCCTCCAACCAGGCCCGGGCGTTGGCGGCCTCGCCGATCTCGTCGAGCATCTCGATGACCGGCCCCGGCGCGCCGCCATGCAGCGGCCCCTTCAGGGCGCTCACTCCCGCCAGGACCGCGGAGGTCAAACCGGCACGCGTCGAGGCGACGACGCGCGCCGCGAAGGTCGAAGCGTTGAGGCCATGATCGCAGACCGTCACGAGATAGCTATCGAGCGCTGCGGCCTGCGCCGGATCGGCGGCCTCGCCGCGCATCATCCGCAGGATATCGGCGGCATGGGGCAGCGCCGGATCGGGCGCGACCGGCGCCAGATGGCGCTGCATACGGAGAACGGCGGGCGTGAAGACCGCCGGCGCCGCCATCAATCGCAGCGCAGTCGCGACATCGTCGCCATCCGCCAGCCGCGCCGTCAGCGCCCGCATCGCCTCGACCGGAGTTCGCTGCAGAAGCCCGGCATCGAGGCCCGCGACCTCGCGAAAGACCTCGAGCCTGCTCTGGCCGAGCGCCGCAGCAAAAGCCGCGCCGCGCGGCAGGTCGTCGAAGAAGCCGTCCAGCAGAAGCTCGGCGGCCTCGGCAAAGCTGGTGCGGCCGGCAAGGTCGTCGAGGAGATGGCCGCGAATGATCAGGCGGCCGGCAGCCCCATCGACATCCGACAGGATCGTCTCCGCAGCGACAACATCATCAAGTCCATCCGACATCGGATCCTCCATCAACAAGGCCTTGAGGATCGCGCTGCGATGCAACATAATCAATCTTGAACAATATAATCAACATATCGAGATGCATGGTATCGCGATGAATGACTGGCTGACAGCGCAGGAGGTGATGACCCGTTTGCGGCTCAAGCCGCAGACGCTCTACGCCTATGTCAGCCGCGGGCGCATCGAAGCGAAGGAAGACCCCGACGAGCCGCGACGCAGCCTCTATCGGGCGGCCGATGTCTCCCGGCTGGAGCATCGCAAGGCGCGCGGGCGGCGCAATGCGGCGATCGCAGAGGATACGATCGCCTGGGGCGAGCCCGTCCTTGCCTCGAGCATCACGACGATCGCCCATGGCCGCCTCTGGTATCGCGGGCAGGACGCCGAGGTCCTGGCGCAAACGGCGCGGCTCGAGGACATCGCGCGCCTGCTCTGGGCCTGCGGCGATGCGCGCTTCCCGACGCAATGCAACGCGATCGCGCCCGGCAGCGGCAATCAGCGCATGTTCGCCGCGATCGCAGCCCGTGCCGCCACCGATCCGGTCATTGGCGGCCGGACCTTGAAATCGCTCTATTTCGAGGCGGCAGCCGTCCTCGATGCGCTCGTCGACGCCGTCGCCGGCGGCTCGGGCAACGGCCCGATCCATGAGCGCCTCGCGACAGCCTGGGCCTGCGACGCGACCGGCGCCGATCTCATCCGCCGCAGCCTCGTCCTGCTCGCCGACCACGAATTGAACGCCTCGACCTTCGCCGTCCGCGTCACCGCCTCGACCCACGCCTCGCTCGCCGCCTGCGCTTTGGCTGGTCTGTCGGCGCTGTCTGGCCCCTTGCATGGCGGCATGGCGCCGCGCGTGCGCGCTTTGCTCGAGGAATGCCGGCGCGACGGCATCGAGCCCGCGATCCGCGCACGCCTGACCCTCGGCGTGCCGATCCCGGGCTTCGGACATCCGATCTATCCGGAGGGCGACCCGCGAGCGCGGGCGCTGATGGCGGCCTTCGCCCTGCCGGCTCATTACGAGGAGGTCCGCCTCGCCATCGAGGCGATCACCGGCGCGCTGCCGAATATCGATTTCGCGCTCACGGCCCTGGCCTCCGTGCTGGCGCTTCCCGAGGACGCGCCGTTCCAGATCTTCGCGACGGCGCGCTGCACCGGCTGGATCGCCCATGCGCTCGAACAGTTCCAGACCGGACGCCTGATCCGCCCCCGCGCCCGCTATATCGGCCCGGAACCGGGATGAGGGGGGGTTCTTCCCTTCTCCCAGGAGGCGCGGGGAACCCCTCTCCTGTAAGGAGAGGGGCAGGGGTGAGGTGTAGGCCCCTGGACCAGTTGAGCGCCGAATTCACAGTGTGGCAGCGGTGAGGTCGCGGCCAAAGCGTCAAACGGCCGACCCCTCACCCTACCCTCTCCCTATGGGAGAGGGTTCCCCGCGCTTTGCTGGTTTTTAAGTAGCTTCTCCCCCGAGGGGAGAAGGGAAGAACCTCAGCGCCGCCGCTGCGCCAGCTGCGCGTATTGGCGCCTTGCGCGCTTGTGGCCGTACCAGGAGGCCTCGCGATCACCGACATCAACATGCACGAGTCCGCCCGGATAGGAGCCCACACCGCCGGTACTCTCCAGCGCCTTGGCGGCCGCGACTGCGGCCCGCGTCGAGGTGGCGAGCGGCCTGAAATCCACAGCCTTGCCGCTGTAGTGCTGGGAGTGGCGGGCATGGCGACCGCCACAGGTCGAGGTGATCTGGATCGGGCCGATCTTGGCCACGAGTTCGCTGATCATCGCCAGCGTTTCGGGCTTCAGGCAACCAAGCCCTTTGACCTGCGGCTGGAAGGAAATTTTCTCGATGGGAAGGTTGGCCCAGGCGGCCACAGGTACGCAAGCTGTGAGAGACACAGCCAAGATCAAACGACGCATAATCTACCAGGTACGATTGGGGATGATGGGAAGGCTCAAGCCACCAAATTCTGGTCTGGCAGAGCATGTGATTGCGGACCTATTCTGTCGATAAGGCCAAATCATGGCTGCGCCGCCCGATCTTATCTTAACAGATCGCTCCAGCGGCCTTCCGACAGATTGCGCCTCGCTCGGAAATAGTCATGACGCCGCTAAGGGCAGCGGGATTTCGACTTCAGAATCCGGGCGGCGGGACTACGGCAGGAGCTGACATCCGGCTCGCGCATTCACCATGCCGCCACCTCCGCCCCCTCATGCCGCAAACGGCTTGGACGGGGCAGGCGAGCCGCGCTAGCTTGCACGCTTGGGCCACCCGTTTCCTGCGATGGGCCCCGCAACCCTTTCGAGGATATGATGCCGAAATCCGAACTCATCGCCGCGCTCACCCCCGAGATCAGTGCGATCCGTCGCGATTTCCACCGTCATCCCGAGCTGCAATACGACGTCCACCGCACCGCCGGCATCGTTGCCGAGAAGCTCAAGGCCTGGGGCGCCGACGAGGTCGTGACCGGCGTCGGCCAGACCGGCGTCGTCGGCGTAATCAAGGGCAAGGGCCAGAACTCGGGCAAGGTCATCGCGATGCGCGCCGACATGGACGCGCTGCCGATCCATGAGGAGACCAATCTCGAGCACCGCTCGACCGTGCCGGGCAAGATGCATGCCTGCGGCCATGACGGGCACACCGCCATGCTGCTCGGCGCCGCGAAATACCTCGCCGCCACCCGCGATTTCGACGGTACCGCCGTGCTGATCTTCCAGCCGGCCGAAGAGGGCGGCGCCGGCGCCAAGGCGATGATCGACGACGGCATGATGGACCGCTTCGGCATCCAGGAAGTCTACGGCATGCACAACAAGCCAGGGCTGGCGATCGGACAGTTCGAGATCCGCAAGGGGCCGACCATGGCCGCTGCCGACCGCATCCACATCAAGATCGAGGGCAAGGGCGGACACGCTGCAGCGCCGCACCGCGTCAACGACCCGATCGTCGCCGCCTGCCAGCTGGTGACCGCGCTGCAGACGATCTCCTCGCGCAATGCCGACCCGCTCGACTCCGTCGTCGTCTCGGTGACGGCGGTGAATGCCGGCGAGGCCTTCAACGTCATCCCGCAGAATGTCGAGATCAAAGGATCGATCCGGACACTGACGCGCGAGATGCGCGAGCTGGCGCAGAAGCGCGTCACCGAGATCACCGACGGGCTGATGAAGGCCTTCGGCATGAAGTACGACCTCGAATACCATCTCGGCTATCCCGTCACCGTCAACCATGCCGGCCAGACCGATTTCGTCACCAGCGTGACCAAGAACGTCTTCGGCAAGGATGCGATCGATACCGAGGTGCCGCCGACGATGGGCTCGGAGGATTTCTCCTACATGCTGGAGGAGCGCCCGGGCGCCTTCATCAATATCGGCAATGGTGATTCCGCCGGGCTGCATCACCCCGCCTATGAGTTCAACGACACGGCGATCCCGGTCGGCGTCACCTATTGGGCGAGCCTGATCGAAATCTCCATGCCGCAACGGGCCGCCTGAGCCTGCGATGAGCGACATCGATTGCCTGGTGATCGGGGCCGGCGTCGTCGGCCTCGCCACCGCGCGGGCGCTTGCGCTCGCCGGCCGCGAGGTCGTGATCGCGGAGGCGACTGAGGGCATCGGCACCCAGACCTCGGCGCGCAACAGCGAGGTCATCCATGCCGGCATCTATTATCCGCCGGGCTCGCTGAAGGCCAAGGTCTGCGTCGAGGGCCGCAAGCGCCTCTACGCCTATCTCGCGGAGCGGGGCCTGCCGCATAAGGCCTGCGGCAAGCTGATCGTCGCGACCTCGGCCAGCCAGCGCCCGGCGCTGGAGACGATCCTGGCGCGGGCCAAGGCCTCGGGCGTCGAGACCGTGCGCTGGGTCGATGCGAGCGAGGCCAGGGCGCTGGAGCCGGAGGTCGCCTGCGAGATCGCCCTGCTCTCGCCCGAGACTGGCGTCGTCGACAGCCATGCCCTGATGCTGTCCTTGCTCGGCGAATGCGAGGCGGCCGGCGGTTCGCTGGCGCTCAACACGCCGATCCTGGGCTGGCGACGCGAGGCGGAAGGCTTCAGCGTCGATTTCGGCGGCGACGATCCCGCGACCTATACGGCCCGCACGATCGTCAATTCGGCCGGACACGGCGCGCCGCGCCTGCTTGGCAAGCTCGAAGGCTTCCCGGCAAGCCATGTGCCGGTCCAGCACTTCGCCAAGGGCAATTATTTCTCGCTTTTGGGAAAGCAGCCCTTCTCGCATCTGGTCTATCCGGTACCGGAGGCGGCGGGCCTCGGCATCCACGCCACGATCGACATGGCCGGACGGGTCAAGTTCGGGCCCGATGTCGAATGGGTCGCGGATGATCAGGACCTGGTGGTCGACCCGGCGCGCGCCGAAAAATTCTATGCCGCGATCCGGACCTATTGGCCGGGCCTGGCGGACGGTGCGCTCGTCGCCGACTATGCCGGCATCCGGCCCAAGCTGCATTCGGCAAGTGAACCGATGCCGGATTTCCGCATCGACGGGCCGCAGGTCCATGGCGTCGACAATCTGGTCAACCTGCTCGGCATCGAGAGCCCGGGGCTGACGAGTTCGCTGGCCATCGCGGAGATGGTGGTGGAGAGGCTGGCGGCATGAGCCGGGCCGCTTCCTCCTATGTCGGGCGGATCATCGGCGCCGGGCGGACGCCTGACGGAAACCTCACCGTCGCCTACCGCGTATCCAGCCGCTCCTTCCCGAATCGGCACGCGGAGCGCATCGGCGATACGGTTCGGATCGTGCTGCGCGCGGGCTCGGCGGATGCAGCGTCGGACAGCCCCTACATCGCCTATGAATGTCTGCTCTGGAACGAGCGCCATATCGTCGCGAGCAATGGCACGCAGACGAGGCCGATTTTCGAGCGTCTCAAGGCAGGCAACACCGTCAGGGATGCGCTCGTGGCCGTCCTCGCCGGCCTCGACAGAGAGTTCGACTCCCACGACACGCCACGGATCTGCGCCGTTCTCGATCGAAGCAGCGACGTGGCCTATCTCGCCAGCGTGACCGCAGACGCCCTCTCCGTCATGCCGGTCGGCCTGCGCCCGGGGACGATGGCCTATATCTCGACCTATGGAAGCCCGTTGCCGGCCTCAGACCAGACCGACCCCGCCTTCGCAGCAACGACGGCGTTACAGGCCTGCCGGCATGTGATCGACGGCTCGGTCTTCTCGCGCTTCGACAACCCTGTCTGCTCAACTGCCTGTGTCGCCAGCAAAGCAGGCGTCGATATCGCCGTCCTCAACCCTTGAGCACTTAAGTCCGCGTCAGCCCCGCAACGCCTTGACGCGCTCGCGCGCCTCTTTCGCGAGCTGCGTCACCCGCGCCCAGTCACGGTTGGCGATCGCGTCCGCCGGCACGAGCCAGGAGCCGCCAACGCAGATGACCTGCTTCAGCGCCAGATAATCGGCGAGATTGTTCAGGCCGACACCGCCGGTCGGGCAGAATTTCATCTGCGGGAACGGCCCCGACAGCGCCTTGAGCGCCGACGTGCCACCGGCCTGCTCGGCCGGGAAGAACTTGCAGGTCAATCGTCCAGCCGCAACCGCGCGCATGCAATCGGAAGCCGTGGCGACGCCGGGCAGCCAGGGCAGACCAGCCGCGCGCATGGCGTCATCCACCGCCTCGCTGAAGCCGGGGCTGACCACGGCCTGGGCGCCAGCCTCCTTGACTTCGGTGACCTGGGCCGGCGTCACCACCGTGCCGGCGACGCTCAGGATTTCGGGCACCTCGCGCGCGATCGTCTCCAGCGCCGCCAGCGCGGCTGGGCGGCGCAAGGTGACCTCAATCACGTCGATGCCGCCCGCCAGCAGCGCGCGCGCCAAGGGCACGGCGAGATGCACGTCCTCAATCACCACGACCGGCACGACGCCGCAGGCGGCGAGCCGCGCGATTTCGGGTTCATTCGACATGGGTGACACTCCGTGAAGCTCGGGCTCGCGTAGAAGCCCTCTAGGCCTTCGCCCAGTAGACGTCGAGCCCCTGCGGCCGGCCAAGCAGCAATCCGACAGGATAAGCGCCGGGCAGCGCCTGCGCCGTGGTCAGCACCTCTGCCTTCTCCGCACCGGAGACGAGGAGAGACGCCCAGGCCGCGCCAGCAAGCCTTGCCGGCGAGAGCGAGATGCGCGCCGGCAGGCCGGCGGGATGGGCCGCGACCGCATGGAGACCGCGCCCGGTCATCGCGGCCGCCGGCTCGCCTGGAAAGAGCGAGGCGACATGGCCGTCCGAACCCATGCCGCTGACCAGGATGTCGAGCGCCGGCAGGCCTGAGAGCTCCGCTGATACCGCGCTTGCCGCGGCATCGAGATCGCCGGCGGCGCGATGAAAGGAGAGGAAGCGCGCCCTGCCCTCGCCGAGCGGCGCGAAGGCTGCACGGATCATGCGCTCGTTCGAGGCGGGATCGTCGGCTGAGACGAAGCGCTCATCGGTCGGCAGCAGCGTGACCTTGTCCCAGGCGAGATCATGCGCGCCGAGCGCCGCCAGGAAACGCGCCGGCGTGGTGCCGCCGGGCACGGCGAGGAGCGCGGACCCTTGTGTGGCGATGACGGCGCGCAGCCTTACCGCGACCGCCTCCGCCAGCGCCTCGGAAGCGTCGGCCAGCGTCTCGAAACGATGCCAGATCAATGGCCCCGACGCGATCATCAGATCAGGTCCGGATCGGCCCAGGAGCGGCCTTCGCGCTCGATCAGACCGATCGCCTGCGAGGGGCCCCAGGAGCCGGCGGTATAGCGATGCGGATGCAGGCTGTATTCCTGCCAGCCGGCGATGATCGGATCGACCCAGGCCCAGGCCTGCTCGACCTCGTCGCGATGCATGAACAGGGTCTGGTCGCCGCGGATGACGTCGGTCAGCAGGCGCTCATAGGCATCGGGCGTGCGCTCGTCGAAGGCCGTGGAATAGCGCAGGTCGAGCTGGCGCGGCACGACCTTGAGTCGGCCCGAGCCCGGCACCTTCATCATCAGCTGAAGCTGGACGCCGTCATTGGGCTGAAGCCTGATGACGAGCCGGTTGGCATCGAGCCGGTCGCAGCTGCCGCCGCCGAAGATCGAATGCGGCACCGGCTTGAAGGTGACGGCGATCTCGGAATAGCGCTGCGCCATGCGCTTGCCCGTGCGCAGATAGATCGGCACGCCGGCCCAGCGCCAGTTGTCGATCTCGCAGCGGATCGCCACGAAGGTCTCGGTGTTGCTGGCAAAGCCGAGTTCGTCGGTATAGCCGCGCACGCGCTGACCATCCATCTGGCCCGGCCCGTACTGGCCGCGCACGGTGTAGCGCTGGACGTCGGGGCCGACGATCGGGCGCAGCGCCTTCAGCACCTTGATCTTCTCGTCGCGGACCGCGCCGGCCTCCAGCATATTGGGCGGCTCGATGGCGAAGAGGGTGAGCAGCTGCATGAGATGGTTCTGGACCATGTCGCGCATATGCCCGGCCTTGTCGTAATAGCCGGCACGGCTTTCGAGGCCCACGGTCTCGGCGACCGTGATCTGGACGTTGTCGATGTCGCGGCTCGACCAGGAGCGCTCGAACAGCGTGTTGGCGAAGCGCAGCACCAGGAGGTTCTGCACCGTCTCCTTGCCGAGGTAATGGTCGATCCGGTAGGTCCGGCTTTCCGGCAGGATCGCCGCCACGGCGTCGTTGATCTCGCGAGCCGAGGCGAGATCGTGCCCCAGCGGCTTCTCCAGGATGACGCGCGAGGTCGGGGTGAGGATATCGGCCTTGGCGAGGTTCTGGCAGATCGGGATGAAGAGTTCCGGCGGCGTCGAGAGATAGAAGGAGCGCACGCGATCGGTCTCGCCGAGCGCCGTCTTCAGCGCGCTGAAGGTCTCGGGCTTGAGCGCATCGGCCTGGACCACCGTCAGACGGCGCAGGAAGGCCGCGACCTGCTCGGCCGCGAGGCCTTCCTCATTGAGGCGGTTGGCGACCTGTTTGGGCAGCCCCTCGAGGTCCTCCGGCTTGCGGACGATGGCGAGGATGCGGCTCTCTTCCGGCAGCACGCCCTCCCGGTTGCGCTGCGCCAGCGCGGGGAAGAGCTTGCGCAAGGCGAGATCGCCGCCGGCTCCGAAGATCACCAGATCGAAGGGCGGCACCGGGGTGCGCTCGGGCGCGGCTTCGGGCCGCAACGCGCGATCGGCGATGGCATCCATAGGGGTCGACTCCGTCTTGGCCTGTGATCCGGCTCCGCCAAAGCTTAGAGCATGCGGGCTGCGACAAGAATGAGGCGTCGGCGTCGCTTTGCCAAACGCGATCAGCGCGCAGCCGCCCCGCCCGGACCGCTGGAGCAGGATGCGAAAAAGTGGGAACCGGTTTTTCGCACTGATCCTGCTCTAACTCTTTGATGAGAGTCCTCAGGCGGGGATGGTCGCAGCCTGGCGCTTGAAGCCTTCGCTGGCAGTGAGGAGCTGCTGGGCATAGGCGGTCTGGGGCGCACGCGCCGCGAGCGTTGCGGCCGTCATCTCCTCGACGCCGCGGCCGAACTGCATGACCAGCAGACGCTCGCACATATGGGCGACGACGGCGAGGTCGTGGCTGACCAGGATATAGGTGAGCTTGCGCTCCTGCCGCAGCGCCTGGAGCAGGTTCAAGACCTCGGCCTGGATCGAGACGTCGAGCGCCGAGGTCGGCTCGTCGAGCAGCAGGATCGTCGGCTCCAGCACGAGCGCGCGCGCGATCGCGACACGCTGGCGCTGCCCGCCGGAAAGCTGGTGCGGATAGCGGAAGCGGAAGGAAGGCGGCAGGCCGACATCGGCCATGGCGCGGCCGATCCTGGCCTCGGCGTCGCGGATGCCGTGGATGGTCAGCGGCTCGGCCAGCGCATCGTCGACCGTCTTCTTGGGATGCAGCGAGCCGTAAGGATCCTGGAAGACCATCTGGACCTGGCGGTGGAAGGCCTTGTCGCGGATCTTCGGCTGCGCCTTGCCGAGGATGGCGATCTCGCCGCTCCAATCCCGGTTCAGCCCGGCGAGAACGCGCAGCACGGTCGATTTGCCGGAACCGGACTCACCGACGATGCCGTAGCTCTCGCCGGACAGGACCGTGAAGCTGAGGTCCTTCACGACATGGGCCTCGCCGAAGGAGACGTTGAGCTTGTCGAGAGCGATGGCGGGTTGTGTGGTCATGCCAGCCATGCCGGGTCGCGGGTGAGAGTTGCGAGCTTCGCCTTGGGATGGTCGAGGTCCGGCAGGCAGCCGAGCAGGCCCAGCGTATAGGGATGGCGCTGCGACCTTGCGGCTTCGTCGGCGAGTTCGGCGGCCGGCAGCGTCTCCATCGCCTTGCCGCCATACATCACGATGACGCGGTCGCAGAAGGACTGCACCAGATGCAGATCATGGCTGATGAAGATCAGCCCCATGCCGCGCTCGGTGACGAGATCGTCGAGGATCTTGAGAATCTGGAGCTGGACAGTGACGTCGAGCGCCGAGGTCGGCTCGTCGGCGATCAGGATGTCGGGCTCGGCGATCAGCATCATCGCGATCATCACGCGCTGGCCCATGCCGCCCGAGACCTCGTGCGGGTAGAGCTCATAGACGCGCCCCGGCTCGCGGATCTGCACGGCCTCCAGCATGACGAGGCTGCGCTCCCTGGCCTCGCGCACGCTCGCCTTATGATGGACGCGATAGGCCTCGGCGATCTGCTCACCGACGGTCTGGACCGGGTTGAGCGAGAATTTCGGATCCTGCATCACCATCGAGATATGGCGGCCGCGCAGCTTGCGCCGCGTGCGCTTGTCCATGGTGAGCAGGTCCTGGCCGCGATAGACCAAACGATCGGCCAGGACCTCGCCGGGATAGGGGATGAGGTCGAGGATGGCGCGCCCGGTCATCGACTTGCCGGAGCCGGACTCGCCGACGATGCCGAGCCGCTCGCGGCCGAGCGTGAAGGAGAGCCCGCGTACGGCGCGCACGATCCCGGTCGGCGTGTGGAAATTGACCCGGAGATTGTCGAGTTCGAGCAGCGGCTGTTCGGTGGGCGTGGTCAAGGCGCGCATCATCTCACCTCTGGTCCATGACGTCGCGCAGGCCGTCGCCGAGCAGGTTGAAGCCGAGCGCGACGACGCAGATGGCAAGGCCGGGGAAGGTCGCGACCCACCATTGGTCAAAGATCTGCTCGCGACCGGCCGAGATCATCGCGCCCCATTCCGGGATCGGCGGCTGCGCGCCCAAGCCGAGGAAACCGAGACCCGCCGCAGTCAGGATGATACCGGCCATGTCGAGCGTGGTGCGCACGATCAGCGAGGGCAGGCAGAGCGGCACGACATGCTTCCAGACGATGCGCCATTGCGAGGCACCCTGAAGGCGCACGGCGGCGATATAATCCTGCTGGCGGATGATCAGCGTCTCGGCGCGGGCGACGCGGGCATAAGGCGGCCAGGCAGTGATCGCGATGGCGATGACGGCATTCTCCAGCCCCGGCCCGAGCGCAGCGACGAAGGCGAGCGCCAGCACGAGGCGCGGAAAGGCCAGGAAGACGTCGGTGATGCGCATCAGCAGGCGGTCAACCCAGCCGCCAAGATAGCCCGAGGTCGCGCCGATCAAGAGGCCGACCGGTCCGACCGTGATGACGACCAGCAGCACGATCACCAGCGTGACGCGCGCGCCGTAGACGATACGGCTGAAGATGTCGCGGCCGAGCGAATCCGTGCCGAAAAAATTGACGGCCGAGGGCGGCAGCAGGCGCTTGTCGAGATTTTGCGCGAGCGGGTTATGCGGCGCGATCAGCGGCGCGAAGGCGGCGATCAGCAGCAGGGCCACGACGATGACCAGGCCGGCGACCGCGAGCGGGTTGCGCTTGAAGGCGAGCCATTGCCGGTAGAGCTGGCCGAGCCTGGCCTGGCGGCGGGAGCTCGGGGAATCGGTGGTGAGATAGTCGGTCCAGGTGGTCATGGCGCGCCCTCACCGTGTCCTGGGATCGACCAGCCGGCCGAGGATGTCGGACAACAGGTTGACGCCGATGAAGACCGCACCAACCACCAATGTGCCACCGAGCACGGCGTTCATGTCGGCGTTCAGCAGGGAGTTGGTGATGTAGCGGCCTAAGCCCGGCCAGGCGAAGATCGTCTCGGTCAGCACCGAGCCTTCGAGCAGTTGCGCATAGGAGAGCGCGATCACGGTGATGAGCGGCACGAAGGCGTTGCGCAACGCGTGGCGCCAGATCACCCGGAACTCCGACATGCCCTTCACCCGGGCAGCGATGACATATTGCTGCTGCAGCTCGGTGATCATGAAGCTGCGCGCCATGCGGCTGATATAGGCAACGCTGAGCAGGCCAAGCACGGCCGCGGGCAGGATGAGGTGGGACCAGGCATCGCGGAACGCCTCCCATTCCCCCTGCAGAGCGGCGTCGATGACGAGGACGCCGGTGATCGGATCGACGAAGTCCTGATAGGCGACGCTGATGCGGCCCGGCCCGGCGACCCAGCCGAGCTTGGCGTAGAACAAGAGCAGACCCATCAGGCCGAACCAGAACACCGGGACGGAATAGCCGAACAGGCCGATCAGGCGCGCAAGCTGGTCGGGCCAGCGGCCCTGATAGACCGCTGCGAGCACGCCGAGGGGCACACCGAGCGCGACGCCGATCAGCGTGCCCAGCGTCGCCAGTTCCAGGGTCGCGGGGAAGACGCGCTTGATGTCGTCGGTGACGAGATTCGAGGTCAGCACCGACTTGCCGAGATCGCCGGTGAAAACCTTGCCGACATAGGTGGCGAATTGCTGCCAGAGCGGTTTGTCGAGGCCGAGCGCGGCGCGGGCTGCGTCATAGACGTCGGCTTTTGCGTTGTCTCCGACGACCGCCAGCACCGGGTCGATCGGGATCACGCGGGCAATCAAGAAAGTGACGAGCAGCAGGCCGAAAAAGGTGATCGCCACCGTGCTGAGCTCGCGCCCGGCGATGCGACCCCAGACTGCGCTCCGTCCACCCCAGCTTATGTTTGAAGTCGTCATTCACCCGACCAATTCTACGAAACCGCGGCAACGAAGACGCGTCATCGAGCAGGATGCGAAAAAGTGGAAACCGGTCTTTCGCATCCTGCCCTCACTCTTACGATGAGAGACGGATTCAGATTTCAGCTGGGATCACTTCGTGACCCGATCTGAAATCATCCGGCTCGCGTGCCACGCCGTGGGAACGGTGAAGCCCGCGGGACCATCCCACCCACTGGAAGACCAAGTCCAAGCAAGAACCCCGCCGCGGCTTTGAGGGCCGCGGCGGTTCGATCGGAGGTCCGATCTCAGTTCTTGCTGAGCGTCGAGTAGAGGTTGGCGGCCGAGCCCGGCCCCAGGATCAGCCCGTCGACATTCTTGCGGTGGGCGGCGACTTCGACCTGCTGGAACATGATGACGAAGGGCGAGACCTTCTGGTGCTCGCGCTCAATGGCCTCATAGCCGGCCTTGCGCTTGTCGCTGTCGGTCTCGAAGACCAGCGCGCCGGTCTTCTTGCTCATCTCCGGGATGTCCCAGGCGTTGCGCCAGGCGAGCGTCTTGGAGCGGGCATCCTCGGCGTTGTTCTCGTTGATGGCGAAGGTCTCGGCGTTGGTGTGCGGGTCCTGATAGTCGGGACCCCACTGACCGATATAGATGTCGTGCGTGCGTGCGCGATATTTGGTCAGCGTCTGCTTGCCGTCGCCGGGGATCAGCTCGAGCTTGATGCCGGCCTGGGCCCAGTTCGCCTGGACCGCCTGGGCGATGTCGGTGATCGGGTTGACCGAGCGGGTGTCCATGGTGACGGAGAAGCCGTTCGGCAGGCCGGCCTTGGCGAGCAACTCCTTGGCCTTGGCCGGGTCGAACTTGTAGGGCCGGTCGTCGATGGCGCCGAGGAAGCCCTTGGGCAGGAAGGCCTGGTGCGGCTTGTAGGTGCCGGCCACGATGTTGCGCTCGATCGAATCGTAATCGACCAGATATTTCAGCGCCTCGCGCACCTCGGGCTTGGCGAGGTTGGGGTTCTTCTGGTTGAGGCCGAGATAGAGGATGTAGCCCTTGTCGCCGACCTGCTGGACGATGTCTGCGTTGCTCTTGATCGAATCAAGCTGGTCCTTCGACAGGTTGCGGGCGTAATCCACATCGCCCTTCTCCAGCAGCAGCCGCTGCGAGGCGGGCTCGGCGACATGGCGTACGACGACGCGCTTCACCTTCGGCGCGCCCATGAACCAGTCGGGGTTAGCCTCGAGCGTGTATTGCTCGTTGGCGCGCCAGGCGCGCAGCTTATAGGCGCCCGAGCCGGCCGAATTCTGCTTGAGCCATTCATAGCCGAAATCGCCGGCCTTCTCGTTCGCCTTGACCAGCTTGGAATCGACGATCACCGCGACGTTGGCGGTCAGGCAGTTCAGGAAGAAGCTCGGCGCATAGGGCTTGTCGACCGTGATGGTGACGGTCTTGTCGTCGACCGCCTTCACCATCTCGGTGACGTTGTCCTTGGTCAGGCCGAACTGGGTCAGGATGAAGCCCGGCGACTTGTTGAGCACGACGGCGCGCTGGAAGGAGTAGACCACGTCGGCGGCCGTCAGCGGGTTGCCCGAGTGGAACTTGACGTTGGGCTTGAGCTTGAAGGTGTAGGTCTTGCTGTCGGGGCTGATGGTCCAGCCCTCGGCGAGGTCGCCATAGAGCTTGGAGGGATCGGCCAGATCGAACCGCACCAGCTTGTCGTAGACATTGCCGACGACCTCGCCGCCGGAAAATTCGAACACTTCGGCGGGATCGAGCGAGATGATATCGTCGATCTGCTTGGCCATCACGACCGTGTCCTTTGGCGTCTGGGCCATGGCGGTGGTCGCCATCAACGCAGTAAAGGCCGACACCGTCAGCAATTTCGCAACATGACGCATGGAAATCCCCATCGTTTGATTTCGCCGGCCTTTCGGGTGGCCGTTCAGTCCAATGTGGAACCAGTTGCCGGGCGATGTCCAGCGGTGCTGCGAAGAGCTCAGAGGCAAGCGCTGTGGAGAACTGCCTAATTCTTGCGCACACACCGCGATTGCCGGCGCACCCTTGCGCAAGTTGCGCCTTTGCGGGTTTTGCCGGCATCGCTAACGTGTCGTGGCCCGGCGCCCCGCCGGGCCACGACAAGCAGGTGCCAAGCCTTGGCCATCATCGCCGCGCTGAACCACGTCACCCATTACAGCTATGACCGGCCGGTCACGCTGGGGCCGCAGATCATCCGCCTGAGGCCGGCGCCGCATTGCCGGGCCGCGATCAACAGCTATTCGCTGAAGGTCACACCGGCCGAGCATTTCGTGAACTGGCAGCAGGATCCCAGCGGCAACTGGCTGGCGCGCTTCGTCTTTCCCGAGCCGGTGAAGGAATTCCGCATCGAGGTCGACCTCGTCACCGAGCTCTCGATCATCAATCCGTTCGACTTCTTCGTCGAGACCGACGCCGAGATCTTCCCCTTCGCCTATCCCGAGGAGTTGCGCGCGGAGCTTGCGCCCTATCTCGTCACCGAGCCGGCAGGTCCGCTGCTGGCGGCCTATCTCGCGACGATCCCGCGCGAGCCGACCAATACGGTCAATTTCATCGTCGATCTCAACGCCCGGCTGGCGCAGGGCATCGCCTATGGCATCCGCATGGAGCCCGGCGTCCAGGAGCCCGAGCACACGCTCGACATCAAATCCGGCTCCTGCCGCGATACGAGCTGGCTGCTCGTCCAGATCATGCGCCATCTCGGCTTCGCGGCGCGCTTCGTCTCCGGCTACCTGATCCAGATGAAGGCGGATATCGACCCGCTGGAAGGCCCGCGCGGCACCGACAAGGATTTTACCGACCTCCATGCCTGGGCGGAGATCTACATCCCCGGCGCCGGCTGGATCGGGCTCGACCCGACCTCGGGCCTGCTCACCGGCGAAGGGCATCTGCCGCTGGCGGCGACACCGCATTACCGCTCGGCCGCGCCGGTCTCGGGGGTGGCAAGCTTCGCCGAAACCACATTCGATTTCTCGATGAGCGTGGCGCGCGTGCATGAAGTGCCGCGCATCACCCTGCCCTTCTCGGACACGTCCTGGGGCGAGCTCGACGCACTCGGCGAAAAGGTCGAGGCCGATCTGAAGGCCGGCGACGTCCGCCTGACCATGGGCGGCGAGCCGACCTTCGTCTCGATCGACGACCAGACCGGCGAGGAATGGAACATCGCCGCCGTCGGCCCGACCAAGCGCCAGCGCGCCGATGTGATGATCCGCCGCCTGCGCGAGCGCTTCGCACCGGGCGGCATGCTGCATTACGGTCAGGGCAAATGGTATCCGGGCGAGAGCCTGCCGCGCTGGGCCTTCGCGCTGTACTGGCGCACTGACGGCGAGCCGATCTGGCGCGACGCCGCGCTGATCGCACGCGAGCCTGGCGCGCCGACCGGCGGCGACCGCGAATTGGAGACCGCCGCCTCGATCCGCGACGCCGAGGCGCTGGCGGCCGGCCTCTCGGAGAAACTGGGGCTGGGCGCCGATTATGTGCTGCCGGCCTATGAGGACACCGGCCACTGGCTGCTGAAGGAAGCGCAGCTTCCCGACAATGTCGACCCGCTCGACCCGCGCCTCGCCGATCCGGAAGAGCGCGCGCGCATGGCGCAGGTCTTCCAGCTCGGGCTGGGCAAACCGCGCGGCTATGTCATTCCGGTGCAGCGCTGGCAGTCCCAGGCCGGCGACCGGCGCTGGCGCTCGGAGAAGTGGAAGCTCCGGCGCGGCAAGCTCTTCCTGGTGCCGGGCGACTCGCCCGTGGGCTACCGCCTGCCGCTTGGCTCCCTGCCGGTCGTGCCGAAGGACGAGTTTCCCCACATCCACCCGCAGGATCCGATGGAGCCGCGCGGACCGCTGCCGCCGGCCGCCAGCCTGGGCAGCGGAGGGACGGCGCCTGCGGCTATGAACGGCGCGCAAGCCACGCCTGCGGTCGCCGCGCCGCCCGCGCATTACCAGATGTCGCGCCCGGTCGAGACACAGGGCGAAGGCAGCGCGCAGGACCGCACCGAGCAGGAGATCGGCGGCGAGCATGTCCGCACGGCGCTGAGCCTCGAGGTCCGCGACAACATCCTGTGCGTCTTCCTGCCGCCGGTCGAGAAGCTGGAGGATTATCTGGAGCTGATCGCCAGCGTCGAGGCCGTGGCGCAGGAGCTGAACCTGCCCGTCCATATCGAGGGCTATTCGCCGCCCAACGATCCGCGCCTCAACGTCATCAAGGTCACGCCCGATCCCGGCGTGATCGAGGTCAACATCCACCCGGCCAAGAGCTGGCGCGAGGCGGTGGACATCACGCGCGGCGTCTATGAGGAGGCGCGGCAGTCGCGGCTCTGCGCCGAGAAGTTCATGGTCGATGGCCGCCACACCGGCACCGGCGGCGGCAACCATGTCGTGCTCGGCGGCGTGACGCCGCCCGATAGCCCGTTCCTGCGCCGACCGGACCTGCTCAAGAGCATCATCTTGTACTGGAACAGGCACCCGTCCCTGTCCTTCCTGTTCTCGGGGCTCTTCATCGGGCCGACGAGCCAGGCCCCGCGCATCGACGAGGCGCGCTTCGACCAGCTCTACGAGCTGGAGATCGCGCTCGCGCAAGTACCGGGACCGGGCGCACCGAGCATCCCGCTCTGGCTGGTCGACCGGCTGTTCCGCAACCTTCTGGTCGACGTCTCCGGCAACACGCACCGCACCGAGATCTGCATCGACAAGCTCTACTCGCCGGACGGGCCGACCGGCCGCCTCGGGCTGATCGAGTTCCGCTCCTTCGAGATGCCGCCGGATGCGCGCATGAGCCTGGCGCAGCAGCTCCTGATCCGGGCGCTGGTCGCCTGGTTCTGGCGCGAGCCGCAGAGCGGCAGCCTGGTGCGCTGGGGCACGACACTGCATGACCGCTTCATGCTGCCCGAACTGGTCTGGCAGGATTTCAAGGACGTGCTCGCCGATCTCGGCCGCGCCGGCTACGCCTTCGATCCGGTCTGGTTCGAGGCGCAGGCCGAGTTCCGCTTCCCGTTCTACGGCAAGGTCGAGCATGGCGGGGTCGAGCTCGAACTGCGCCAGGCGCTCGAGCCCTGGCATGTCATGGGCGAGGAAGGCGCGATCGGCGGCACGGTGCGCTATGTCGACAGCTCCGTGGAGCGGCTGCAGGTCAAGGCCAAGGGGCTCGTGCCCGGCCGCCACCTCATTACCTGTAATGGCCGCCGCATGCCGATGACGCCGAGCGGCAGCACCAGTGAGGCGATCGCCGCCGTGCGCTTCAAGGCCTGGCAGCCGAGCTCGGGCCTGCATCCGACGATTCCGGTGCATGCGCCGCTGACCTTCGACATCGTCGACACCTGGGTCGGACGCTCGCTCGGAGGTTGCGTCTACCATGTCGCCCATCCCGGAGGGCGCAATTATGAAACTCCTCCCGTGAATTCCTACGAAGCGGAGGCGCGCCGGCTCGCGCGTTTCGAAGCGATCGGGCATAGTCCGGGCGCGCTGGCGATTCCGCCAGAAGAGCGCAGCGTCGAATTCCCGCTCACCCTGGATTTGCGACGCCCGAGAGCATGATGCCGAAAAGTGGAAACCGGTTTTCGGACGACATCATGCGCCCGTTTTTTGTTGTAGAGACGGATTCAGATTCTAGGTCGAATCGACCTAAAATCATCCGGCTCTAGAGGAGTATAAACGCAAGCGATGGCGTTGCAGGGCCGATCACCGTCGACGCGCGTGAAAGCGGAGCGGCGCAACGCTCTGCTGGCCGGTTATCGCCCGCTGCCGGGCGCCTATGACGAGTTCATGGCGCAGGATGGCAGCATCCGCCCGCATTGGGAGCCGTTCCTGACGGAATGGAGCGCGCTCTCGCAGGACGAGCTCAGCCAGCGCTTCGGCCTCGCCGATCGCCATGTCCGCGACACCGGCGTCTCCTACCGCGTCCATGGCGATATCGACGAGCGCGATCCGCAGGCCGGCGAGCGCGCCTGGCCGCTGAGCCATGTGCCATTGGTGATGACCGGCGCGGAGTGGCAGACCATCGCGGCCGGGGTCGCGCAGCGCGCGCAATTGCTGGCCTCATTGCTCGACGACATCTACGGCCCCGGCGAAATGGTCGCGAAAGGCCTGCTCCCGGCGGCTGTCGTCACGGGAAGCCCGGACTATCTGCGCCCGCTCCACGACGCGCCGGATGGCGGCTCCCTGCAGCTCTACGCCGCCGACCTCGGCCGCGGGCCGGACGGGCGCTGGTGGGTGCTGGGCGACCGCGCCCAGGCGCCGTCGGGCGCCGGCTACGCGCTGGAGAACCGGCTGGCGCTGGCGCGCGCCTTTCCAGACCTGTTTCGGACGATGAACATCGAGCGGCTCGCCACCTTCTTCCAGGGCTTCCGCGCCGGGCTCGTCGCCAAGTCCAGGCGCGTCGAGCCGCGCATCTGCCTGCTGACGCCCGGGCCGATGAACGAGAGTTATTTCGAGCAGGCCTATCTCGCGCGCTATCTCGGGTTCCTGCTCGTCGAGGGCGGCGACCTGATGATGCGCGACGGCCGCATCCATGTCCGTACCATCGCCGGCCCCAAGCGCGCCGACGTGATCTGGCGGCGCATTGACGGCGATTTCTCCGATCCGCTTGAACTGAATGCGCGCTCGGCGCTGGGCGTGGCGGGGCTCGTGCAGGCGGTGCGCCAGGGCCATGTCCATGTCGCCAATGGGCTCGGTTCCGGCGTCGTCGAGGCGCGCGCGCTGATGAGCTTCCTGCCCAAATTGGGCAAGCAGCTTCTCGGCGAGGAGATGATTTTGCCCAATGTCGCGACCTGGTGGTGCGGCCAGCCGCGCGAGCGCGCCGCCGTGCTCGACCGCTTGGACGAGATGAGCATCGCGCCGGCCTTCCGCTCCGCCGGGAGCGGGCTCGACAGTGATCCGATCCTGGCGGGAGAACTGCCGGCGGCCGAGCGTGCCGCCTTGCGGGCACGGATCGAGGCGCGCGGGATGGATTATGTCGGCCAGGAGGTGGTGCGGCTCTCGACCATGCCGGTCTTCCAGAACGGCCATTTGCAGCCGCACCCTGTCACCTTGCGCGTCTTCGCAGCCGCCACGCCCGATGGCTGGAAGGTCATGCCCGGCGGTTTCTGCCGCATTTCCGACGAGCCCGATGCCCGCGCCGTCAGCATGCGCAGCGGCGTGCGCTCCAGCGATGTCTGGGTCACCTCGGATACGCCGGTCGAGCAGGTCAGCCTGTTGCCCACCGGCGACCGCATCGCGATCCGCCGCGTCGTCGGAACCTTGCCGAGCCGCGCCGCCGACAACCTGTTCTGGCTCGGGCGCTATCTCGAGCGGACGGAGGCGACACTCCGGCTCGTGCGCGCTTTGCTCGGCCGCCTGATCGACGCCGACACGACCAATCCCGCCCGGCCCGACACAGTGCGCCGCCTTGCCAATCTCCTGGTCGCCTGGGGCGCGGCACCTGCGGCCAAAGCCGCGACAGGGAGAGGCGCGGCAGCCCGCAATCTCGCTGGTGCCAAGGGCTCGCCGGTTCTGGCGCAGGCGACCTCCGCGCTCTATGACGCGGCCGAATACGGCTCGGCCCGCGCCAATGTCGGCGAGGCGCGGCGCACTGCCTCTGTCATCCGCGAGCGGCTTTCGATCGACGCCTGGCGGCTGTTCGGCGATCTGCAGCGTCAGCTGACGCTTGAGCCCGGACGGCAGCCCAGCGAAGGCGAAGTTTACGAGGTTGCCGATCGCGCCTTGAAGACGCTCGCCGCCTTCTCCGGCCTGAGCCAGGAGAACATGGTGCGCGGCGCGGGCTGGCGCTTCCTCGACATTGGCCGGCGACTGGAGCGCGGCATCGCGACCTGCCGCTTCGCCCGCCATTTCGCCGAGACGACGGCCCAGAGCGACGGCCTCGACGCCCTGCTCGACCTGACCGATTCACAGATCACCTACCGCTCGCGCTACATGCTCGGCGCGAGCCTGCAGCCGGTGCTCGATCTGGTCATGCTCGACCCTTATAATCCTCGCTCCGTCGCCTTCCAGGTCGATCGCCTCGACATCGAGATCGCGCATCTTCCGTCGCTGACGGAGGACGGCATGCTGGAAGCGCCGCGCCGGCTCGTGCTGAAGCTTGCGGCCGAATGCCGGACATCGGAGGCGAGCCGGCTCGACCGCACCAGCATCCTGCTATTCGAGCAATTGCTGATGGGGCTGTCGAGCGCGATCGCCGACCGCTACTTCCTCCAGAACAGCGGGCCGGAAGGCTCGAGGCTGACAGGCATCGCGTGATCTACGACGTTCGTCACCTGACCACCTACGGCTATAGCCGTCCGGTGCCTTTCGCGCGTTGCATCCTGCGCCTTCTGCCGCGTAACGATGGCGGCCAGACGGTGAGGAGGAGCGAGCTCGTCGTGACGCCGCGCCCGGCCGAGCGCATCGACGGGATCTGCTTCTTCGGCAACCAGATGACGACGCTGACGATCTCCAAGGCTCATCGCGAATTGAAGGTCGAGATGCGCGCCCGCGTTGAGGTCAACCGGCCCGCGCCACCCTTTCCGGGCCTGACCCGGCATTGGGAGGAGGTCGGCGCGCTGGCCCTGGCCTCGACGAGCCTCGCCCCCGATTCCCCGACGCACCACCTCTATCCGAGCCGGCTGGTGCCTGCAGTGAGCGAGGTCGTCGACTATGCCCGCAAGAGCTTTTCGCCGCTGCGGCCGGTGCTGGAGGCGGCTTCCGAGCTGATGGCGCGCATCCGTGCCGACTTCACCTACGACCCTGATGCGACCGAGGTTACGACGCCGCTGGCCGAGGCCTTCCGCCAACGCCACGGCGTCTGCCAGGATTTTGCGCATATCATGATCGCCGGCCTGCGCGGGCTCGGCCTGCCCGCCGCCTATGTCAGCGGCTATATCCGCACAATCCCGCCGCCGGGCCAGAAGCGTCTCGAGGGCTCGGATGCGAGCCATGCCTGGGTCATGCTCTGGTGTGGACCGGAGACCGGCTGGGTCGGGCTCGACCCGACCAATGACCTGATCGTCGCCGACGACCACATCGTCACCGCCTTCGGCCGCGACTATGCCGATGTCTCGCCGCTCGACGGCGTGCTGATCGGGCCCGGATCGCAGAAGGTCGGCGTCGCTGTCGACGTCATCCCCATCGGATGATCCAGCCCGCCGTCAGGCACGGCCTGGAGGAGGCTCTTTCCAGAAGTTAGTTGCTATGGCAACTTATCTGCCGCCGCGCCGCCGGCCATTCGCGATGCGCCCCGTTCCAGAGGGCGCTCGCGCCGGGCAGCGCCATGAGGAGACGCCGGCTTGCGCACACAGGTCGCCATCATTGGTTCGGGCCCGGCCGGGCTGCTGCTCGGCCAATTGCTGCATCAGGCCGGCATCGACAGCGTCATCCTCGAGCGCAGGGACCGCAACTATGTGCTCGCCCGCATCCGCGCCGGCGTGCTGGAGCAAGGCACGGTCGGGCTGATCGACAAGGTTGGCGCAGGCGCGCGCCTCCAGGCGGAAGGGCTGAAGCATGACGGCTTCGATCTGCTCTTCGGCGGCCAGCGCCACCGCATCGCGCTCGACCGCGCGACGGGAGGCGGGCATGTCACCGTCTACGGCCAGACCGAGGTGACGCGCGATCTGATGGACCAGCGCGCCGCCCAGAACGGGCAGACTGTCTTCGAGGCCAAAGACGTCGCGCTGCATGATTTCGACCGCGACAGGCCCTTCGTCAGCTATCTCGAGAACGGTGTCGCCAAGCGCCTCGATTGCGATGTCATCGCCGGGTGCGACGGCTATCACGGTGTCTCGCGCGCCAGTGTGCCCGAGAGCGCGATCACGAGCTTCGAGCGCATCTATCCCTTCGGCTGGCTCGGCCTCCTCGCCGATGTGCCGCCGGTCTCGCATGAACTGATCTATGCCGGCGGCGAGCGCGGCTTCGCACTCTGCTCGATGCGCTCGGCCACACGCAGTCGCTATTATGTGCAATGCGCACTCGATCAGCGGGTCGAGGACTGGTCGGACGAGCGCTTCTGGGACGAGTTGCGCCGCCGGCTCGACCCGGCCTCGGCGGAAGCGCTGGTGACGGGCCCTTCGATCGAGAAATCGATCGCGCCATTGCGCTCCTTCGTGGCGGAGCCGATGCGGTTCGGACGCCTGTTCCTGGCTGGCGACGCCGCCCATATCGTGCCGCCGACCGGGGCCAAGGGGCTGAACCTCGCCGCCAGCGACGTGCATTACCTGTCGCAGGCGCTGATCGAGTTCTTCGTCGAGCGCTCCAGCGCCGGCATCGACGCTTATTCGGCCAAGGCGCTGGCGCGCATCTGGAAGGCCGAGCGCTTCTCCTGGTGGCTGACCTCGCTGATGCACTATTTCCCGGAGAACGGCGCCTTCGCCCAGCGCATGCAGCGCGCCGAACTCGACTATCTCGTCTCCTCCGACCACGCCATGGCGGCGCTGGCGGAGAACTATGTCGGTCTTCCCTACTGATTTTCAGGCCGCCTACTGACTTCCAGGCCGCCGACTGAGCCTCAGGCCGCGGCCTCCGCATCAGCCGACGGCATCACATGCTCCTCGCCCCAGGCCCTGAGCGCCATGATGACCGGCTCCAGCGTCCGGCCCTTGGCCGAGAGGCTGTATTCGACGCGCGGCGGCACCTCGGCAAAGACGACGCGGACAATGAGGCCGTCCGCCTCCAGCTCGCGCAGCTGGGCGGTCAGCATGCGTTGCGTCACGCCGGGAACGCTGCGGCGAATGGCGTTGAAGCGCAGCGTGCCACCGAGCAGATGGTAGAGCACGATCCCCTTCCACTTGCCTCCGATCAGGCCCAGGGCGGCTTCCACAGGGCAGGCCGGAGAGTTGAACGGCTTCAGGAAACGAGGCGGCATGACAGTATCCTTTTCGATACTATATGCGAAAATTGTGCGTTCTTGCACAGCCTGTTTGTAAGGCGCATCTCGCCTGCATCGCAACGCAGGAGACAAAAGCTATGCGCGCCATCGGCTATCGTGAACCGCAGCCCATCAGCTCGGAAACCAGCCTGATCGATCTCGACCTGCCCATGCCCGTCGCGGCCGGGCGCGACCTGCTGGTCGAAGTGAAGGCCGTGTCGGTCAACCCGGTCGACACCAAGGTCCGCAAGAATGCGCGCCCGGCTGAGGGCGAGGTGCGCGTGCTGGGCTGGGATGCAGCCGGCGTCGTCAAGGCGGTCGGCCCCGATGTGAAGGCTTTCAAGCCGGGCGACGCCGTGTTCTATGCCGGCGCGATCGACCGTCCTGGCTCCAATGCCGAGTTCCAGCTGGTCGACGAGCGCATCGTCGGCATCAAGCCCGCCAGCCTGAGCTTCGCGGAAGCCGCCGCCCTGCCACTAACCGCGATCACGGCCTGGGAAGCCCTGTTCGACCGGATCAAGATCGCGGATGCGGTTCCAGGCGCGGCGAAGGCCCTGCTGATCGTCGGCGGGGCCGGCGGCGTCGGCTCGATCGCGATTCAGCTGGCGCGGCAACTGACGGACCTCACCGTGATCGCCACCGCCTCGCGGCCGGAGACGCAGGCCTGGGCTCGCGCGCTTGGCGCCCAGCACGTCATCGACCACGGCAAGCCGCTTGCCGCAGAAGTCGAGGCGCTGCGGATCGGCGCGCCCGGCCTCGTCTTCGTCACCACCCATACGCTCGACCATCTGCCGGAGATCATCAAACTGATCGCGCCGCAGGGCCGGATTGCAGTGATCGACGATGCTCCGGCGCTGGATGTCATGCCGCTGAAGGGCAAGAGCCTGTCGCTGCATTGGGAGATGATGTTCGCCCGCTCGCTGCACCAGACCGCCGACATGCAGGCGCAGGGCGATCTGCTCAACGAGGTCTCCCGGCTCGTCGATGCCGGCAAGATCCGCACCACGCTGACCGAAACCTTCGGGACGATCAATGCAAGCAATCTCAAGCGGGCCCACGCCCTGATCGAGACCAACCGCGCCAAGGGCAAGATCGTGCTGGAAGGATTCTGACGCTAACAGCTAGAGCATTGCTCCTGCGAAAAACCGAAACCCACTTTTTCGCGGCATGCTCTGCGCCACTCAAGCGCCAGTCAGATGCCGGTCAGGTCGCGGCTCTGCCGATCGAGCTCGGCGTTGTAGCGGCGCAAGGCGAATTGCTCGGTAAGCAGACCGAGGACCCGCAGGGTTTCGCGGCCGTCGACGACGACGAGCTCCTCGGTCTGCGAGGTCGCGAATAAGCTGGCGGCCTCGCGGATGTTCATATGGGGCAAGAGGATATCCTTGCGATTGCGGGCGAGCTCCGCAATCGTCTCGACCGCGACATCGGCGCCATAGGCATCGGCGACGAGGACGATACCGGTATAACGCCCCAGTTCATCGACGAGCACAGCGCGCTGATTGGCGCCGAGCGGGAAATCGCGCCGGAACTGCTCCAGCGTCTGGGTCGCGGGCACGGTGCGCACATCCCGACGCATCATCCGGCCGACGCTCAGCTCCCGCATCCAGCCGATATCGGCGGCGCTGCGGATGGTTTCGCCGCGTAGATGGAAGCGCCAGGTGGCGAAAGAGTAGCCGAAGGTCCGGCGCACCGTCATCGAGGACAGGACGGACGCTGCGAGCACCGCGACCGTGAGCGGCAGGCTGCCCGTCGTCTCCAGCGCCAGGAACGACATCGTCAATGGCCCCCCGACGACCGCGGTGGCCATCGCGCTCATGCCGATGACGGCGATGACCACAGAGGGCGTCTGCAGGCCGAAGCCGGTGATCCAGATCACGGCGATGAGTTTTCCAAACATCGCGCCGATGAACAGCGAAGCGAAGAAAAGACCGCCGCGAAAGCCGGAGCCGATCGAGATCGCCGATGCCAGCGACTTCAGCACGATCAGCAGGACGAGAAAGCCCGCCGGATAATAGGCATCGAAGCCGACATGCAGCGCCGAATGGCCGGACGAGAGGACGGCCGGCGTCACCAGCGCCATCAACCCGACGAGCAGGCCGCCGACCGCAGGCCGCAGCGCCAGCGGAATCCGGCTGCGGCGGAACAGGCTCTCGGCGAGCGCGACGCCGCGCATCAGCACGATGCCGAGACCGGCGCAGAGGATGCCCATGATCATCACCAGCACGTAGTCCGAGCCCGAGAGCGGGCCGGAAAAGCCGAATTGCAAGGTGACGGGGGTGAGGAACAGTCTGGTGACGCCGACCGCACAGATCGAGGCGACGACGACGGGCGCCAATGAGCCGACCGTATAGGTCACGATGATCAGCTCGAAGGCATAGAAGGCGCCGGTCAGGGGCGCGTCGAAGGCGGCTGCGATCGCACCCGCCGTTCCGCAGCCGACCAGCATGCGCAGATCAGCCCGCCGGACACGGAGAAGCCGCCCGAGGCCCGACGCGAAGGCAGCGCCGCCCTGGGTGTAGCCCGCCTCCATGCCGACAGAGGCGCCAAAGCCGTTCGAGACCATGGTCTGGACCACCAGGATCAGGCTGTCCTTCAGCGACAGGCGCCCGCCATGGAGCGCATTCGCCTCGACCGGATCAACCACCGTGCCGCGGCCGCGGCTGGCCAGGAGGATACCGATCGCCCCCATCACCAGACCGCCCAGAACCGGCATGCCGACAGCCCGCAGCGGATCGACGAGGACCGCCCCGCTGACCTCGCCATGACGTGTCGCGAAGAAGGCGGCATGCAGTGCTTTGGAGACGCCGACCATCGCCGTGACGAGCACCCCCGCCCCGGTCCCGATCAGCGCAGCCAGGAGCACGAGCGAGATGTCGTCGCTGCGCAGCAGGCGCGGCAGATTGCGCCGGAAGCGAAGATAGGCGGCGCGGCCATTGCGACGGAGGCGCTGCGACCGGGTCCGGCTGGCGGTCCTGATACTGAGGGTTTCGGCAACGCACGTCATCAAAGCACGGCCCGCAGTCTAGAGCTATTTCCGACCCAACTGGATCGTTCAATTGCTCTAGCACTTTGTTTTACGCGTTTTCTTCACGCGAACCGGTAGCCACTTCGCTCGAAAACACTCTAAGGGCGAGACTTCACGGACGGACAGACCGGCGATCCTCAGCCTCGCCGCGCTGTAGGTTCGGCGCCAGGCCAAGTCAACCCGGCCCAGTCAACCCAGCCAAAACAATCAGGCCGACAGCAAAAGGGCCGCACCCGGAAGGTGCGGCCCTTTCGCAACGATGCACCTTCCGGGGGGTTAGGCCAGCGTGTAGGCGGTCTTGACCGTAGTATACATTTCCTTGGCGTAAGCGCCCTGCTCGCGCGGGCCATAGCTTGAGCCTTTCCGGCCGCCGAAGGGCACGTGGTAGTCGACGCCGGCCGTCGCCAGATTGACCATCACCATACCGGCCTCGCTGTTGCGCTTGAAATGCGTCGCATGCTTCAGCGAGGTGGTGCAGATGCCGGCCGAGAGGCCGAACTCGGTGTCGTTGGCCAAGGCCAGCGCCTCCTCGTAATCCTTGGCGCGGATGACGTTGGCGACGGGGCCGAAGACCTCCTCGCGCGAGATGCGCATGGCGTTAGTCGTCTCGGTGAAGAGGGCCGGCTGGAGATAGAAGCCGGGCGTCTCGCGCTTGAGCACTTCGCCGCCCCAGGCGAGCTTGCCGCCCTCGTCCTTGGCGATCTGGATGTATTTCAGATCCTGGTCGAGCTGGCTCTGGTCGACGACCGGGCCGATATGGGTGCCGCTTTTAAGCGCATCATCGACCACGACGCCCTTCAGGCGTTCGATGCAGGCTTCGACGAAGCGGTCATGAATGCCGGCCTGGACGATCAGGCGCGAGGAGGCAGTGCAGCGCTGGCCGGTGGAGAAATAAGCGCCGGTGACGGCGGCCTCGACCGCAATCTTGAGGTCGGCGTCGTCCAGCACCACGAGTGGGTTCTTGCCGCCCATTTCGAGCTGGACCTTCTTCATCGGCGAGGAGGCGATGCAGGCCTCGGCGACCTTGCGGCCGGTCGAGACCGAGCCGGTGAAGGAGATCGCATGCACGTCCTTGTGCTGCAGCAGCGCCTGGCCGACGACCGAACCGCGCCCCATGACAAGGTTGAGTACGCCCTTGGGCAGGCCGGCGCGCTGGATGATGTCGACTAGGGCCCAGGCCGAGCCCGGCACGAGATCGGCCGGCTTGATGACGACGCAATTGCCAAAGGCCAGCGCCGGCGCGATCTTCCAGGCCGGGATCGCGATCGGGAAATTCCATGGCGTGATCATGCCGATGATGCCGACCGGCTCGCGGGTGATTTCGACGCCGACGCCAGGACGCACGGAGGGGATCGCCTCGCCTGACAAGCGCAGGCACTCGCCGGCGAAGAAGGCGAAGATCTGGCCGGCACGGCCGGCCTCACCGATGCCCTCGGCGAGCGTCTTGCCCTCTTCGCGCGAGAGCAGGCGGCCGAGTTCCTCCTTACGGGCGAGGATCTCGTCGGACGCCTTCTTCAGGATCTCGTAGCGCTCCTGCGGACCCGAGCGGCTCCAGGCCGGGAAAGCAGCCTTGGCGGCCGCAATCGCGTCGTTCATCTGCTCGACGGAGCCCTGCGCATACTCGCCGACGACATCATTGGTATTGGACGGATTGATGTTGCGCGAGGCGTTGCCGGCGCTGGCCCATTCGCCAGCGATCAGGTTCTTGAACATCTCGGTCATCTCAGGCCTCCCACGGCGATTATGGATTTCGTGGGTGGTGGTAACGCCTTTGAGCCGCGAAGGCCAATGCAGCAGTCGCTATCGCTTCAGTCCTTTTGCGCATCATGGGCGAGCGGGGTCAGAATTCCGCGTCCAGTTCCTCCAGCTCCTCGGGCTCGGATTTTGCCGCCTCGATCCAGCTTTTCAACGCCGGCCATTGCGCGATCGCCTGGCAATAGGCCTGGCTGACGGAATCGAGCGGCACGTCATAGGTCAGGAAGCGCAGGCAGACGGGGGCGTACATCGCATCCGCCATGGTCAGCTTGTCCCCGAAGAGATAGGGACCGCCATAGGTCTCCAGGCAATCGCGCCAGATCTCGGTGACACGGTCGATATCGGCCTGCGCCCCGGCCCAGATCTTGAAGCCGGGGTAATGCGCCTTGAGGTTCATCGGCAGCGCCGAGCGCAGATTGGCGAAGCCCGAATGCATCTCGCCGCAGATTGCGCGGCAATGGGCGCGCGCCTTGGCGTCCTTGGGCAACAGGCCGGCCTGCGGGCTGATCTCGTCGAGATAGGCGGCGATGGCGAGCGTGTCCCAGACCTTGATCTCGTCATGCGTCAGGCACGGCACCAGGAAGGATGGCGACAGCAGCAGGAGTTCAGCCCGGGCGGAGGGATCATCGACCGAGAGCATGCGCTCCTCGACCGCGAGCCCGGCCATCTGGCAGAGCAGCCAGCCCCGCAGCGACCATGACGAATAGTTCTTGCTGCTGATGGTCAGGGTCGCGGCGGTCATGGCAGGCATCCTCTTCGGAAGAGGTGATCATCGTAGCAAGAGATGTTCCAAAGTGTGATCGCTTTAGAACAATCTTGCGAAAGATTGCTTTTGCAGTGCAACATAGGGATGCGGGGACAGGCCGCGGACGGCATCTCCGCCAGCCGTAGCCCGGGTTTTGCTCGTTTCGAGGTCGCACGCTGATGCTCTATGCCGCCTACCAGGCCCAGTCCGACCTTATCAATCCCGCCCGCATGATGGCCCAGGCCGCCCTGGCCGCCCTCGGCGCCAAGGCGATGATGGGCCAACCGGTCGACATCCGCGCCGCGGCCGCCGCCTATGAGATGATCGCACGGGCCGGGCTGACGCATGAGCGGCCGGCCTATGAGATCGACAGCATACACACGGGTAATCACGATGCGGCCGTGACCGAGGAGGTCGTGCTGTCGCTACCCTTCGGCAGCCTGCTGCGCTTCCGCAAGGACACGAACGCCGTTCAGGCCAAGGTCCTGGTGGTCGCGCCGATGTCTGGTCATTTCGCCACCCTGCTGCGCAATACGGTGGCGACGCTGCTGCGCGACCATGACGTCTATATCACCGACTGGCACAATGCCCGCGACGTCAGTCTCGAGGCCGGCGCCTTCGGCTATGACGACTATGTCGATACGCTGA
This sequence comes from Allobosea sp. OK403, assembly GCF_900113835.1. GTDB lineage: Bacteria > Pseudomonadota > Alphaproteobacteria > Rhizobiales > Beijerinckiaceae > Allobosea. The sequence continues at coordinate 392,890 of NZ_FOQV01000003.1, forward strand.
TCAGCTTCATCGAAAAACTGGGGCCCGACACCCATGTCGTCGCGGTGTGCCAGCCTTGCGTGCAGGTGCTCACCGCAGCTGCCGTGATGGCGCAGGCAGGCAGTCCCGTCCAGCCGCGCAGCATGACGCTGATGGCCGGGCCGGTCGACACCCGCGTCAACCCGACCGCGGTCAACAAGCTCGCGAACGACAAGCCGATCGAGTGGTTCCGCAAGAACCTGATCGCAACCGTGCCGTCACGCTATCCCGGCGCGGGACGGAAGGTCTATCCGGGCTTCATCCAGCTGGGCGCATTCCTGGCGATGAACATGCAGCGCCACGTCAACGCCCATATCGACCTCTTCACCCATCTCGCCACGGGCGAGACCGAAAGCGCTGCGACGATCAAGAAATTCTACGACGAGTATTTCGCCGTGCTCGACCTGCCGGCCGAGTTCTATCTGGAGACCGTGCAATGGATCTTCCAAGAGGCGCGGCTGGCGGCGCGAACGCTGACCTATCGCGGCGAAAAGGTCGATTGCAGCGCCATCCGCAAGACCGCACTCCTGACCGTCGAGGGCGAGCGCGACGACATCTGCGCGCTCGGCCAGACCGCGGCCGCGCATGATCTCTGCAGCGGCCTGAAGCCCTTCCGCAAGCGCCATCACATGCAGGCCGGCGTCGGCCATTACGGCGTCTTCTCCGGCCGGAAATGGGACGGACAGATCTACCCGATCGTCCGCAACATGATCCTCGCCAATAGCTGATCCCCAGAGCAGGATGCGAAAAAGTGGGAACCGGCTTTTCGCATCGATCCGGCTCTCGGCCAGCGTGACGGGCCTTACTTCTCCTTGATCTGCAAGCCGTCCTTGCCGATGGAAATCTGCACGCCGTCGGGCTGTTTCTTCTCCTGATAGAGCGCGTATCCCGTGACGGCGAGGCCAGCAACGAGAAGCACGACGAGGGCGACCAGAAGGTTACGCGAAACGAGCATGATGGATCCTGAATGAGCGTCGCAGATGGCGGCGACGACCAGACAACCCTGTTTTCGCCGCAAAGTTCCGCTTCGCCGCGCCTTGCCAGGCTGCATCAGCGCGCCAGTTGCGCCCCGCCGGCGGCCGGCTCGTCGACAGCCATGCCGCGCCCGACCAGGGCAACGGCCACGCTCGACCAGGCGACGCCGAGGCACCAGCCGGCGAGGACGTCGGTCGGCCAATGCACGCCGAGATAGACCCGGCTGAAGCCGATCAGGATGATCATCGTCCAGGCGAGGCCGAGGCAGACCCGCGTGATGTCGTCGCGCCGCGCCGCCAGGCCGACGAAACCCGCAATGCTGAGCAGCGTCACCGCCGAGAGGAAGGCGTGGCCGCTCGGAAAGCTCGCGGTGAAGGTCAGGGCCGTATGCCCGACGATATCGGGCCGGTCCCGCCCGACCAGGATCTTCAGGCCGGTGCTGACGAGCGTCGCCAGAACCACGCTGACAGCGAGCACCACCGCCAGTCGGCGATAACCGCACAGCCAGAGCGCCAGGCTCGCCGTGATCGTCATGAAGCCGAGGCCGACGAAGCTGCCGAGCCCGCTCAGGTCACGCATCGCCTCGCCCAGCCAAAGCGGGCCGAGCGGGGTTGCGGGGTCGCCAGGCACACGCAGCAGCAGCACGAGGCGACTGTCGAAGGCGAAGCTGTGTCCGGAGACGATGAGCAGCGCCAGGCCGATGAAGGTAAAGCCCGCTGCGAGCGGAACCAGGAGGCGGGGATGAAGGAAGGACATCGGGTTCCGGCGGTTGACGGCTAGAGCAGGATGCAAAAAGTGGGAACCGGTTTTTCGCATCAATCCTGCTCTAACTCTTTGATGAGAGCCGGGAGATGTAGGGTCGCTCCGGCCGTTCAGACAAGGGCGCGTGCGCCGATGAGGCGGATCGCCTTGGGCAGCAGCCGATAGACCAAGGCGCCGGCCTTGCGCTCGACCTCGCCGTCGAAGGTGATATGCCCGCGCTTCTTGTCGCGCCGCGTCAGGGTGACCTCATCGGCCGTGAAGGAGGTCAGGTTGTGCGAGCGGCGCCAGCCGCCGGTCACGACAGACAGCGCGGCCTTGCTGCGCGAATAGAGCCCACCGGCATTGAGGATATGGACCTCGAAGACGCCGCCATCGAGCCTGGCGCGCCGCCATTCGGCCCCATCGAAGCGGTTGATGGTCACCAGCACCGCGTCGGCCTCGACATGGCGGTCACCGTCGGCAGTGCGGATCTCGACCGAGATCGAGCGCGTGAACAGGATCGAGCGCGTCGCCGCGACGGCAAAGGCGACGTGGCGGCTGAAGGGAAAGCGCCGTCGCGCATATTCGCGCTCGCGCGCCATCAGACTGAAGAAGCCCATGCCCGAGATGGAGTGGAACAGCCTGTCGTTGACCTGGCCGATGTCGAGCGCGACCGGCTCGCCCTTGCAGAGCGCCTCGATCTGATGCTCGAGCGTGCCGTAGAGGCCGAGATCGCGGCCGAGCACGTTGACGGTACCCAGCGGCAGCACACCGACCGGCCGGCCCGCCTCGAGCAGGACCGGCAACACGCCGTTGATCGTGCCATCGCCGCCAGCGACGACGGGAATGCAGCTCTCGTCCCCGATCGCCAGGGCAAGCGCGTCGCCGAGTTCGCGCGGATGCACTAGCTTGACCGCGACCGAACAGTCATGAGCGGTGAAGGCAGCGTGAAGGCGCTGTGCGAACGCCTCGGCACCTGCAGCCAGGACCGTGCCTGCCTTGGCGTTGACCACGACGGTGTGATGCATCGACGATTCGCCCCCGAGCCGTTGCGGTTCGGTCGGGGATGGCAGATCCGCCAGGTTCATGACAAGGCGGGCTGGTGCCAATGATGCTGGCCGGGTCTTGAATGATTATCAGATCTTGGCAGCGTGTGAACCGGCAGGGCCTCCTCGACCTCTTCGGTCACCACCTCGAAGCGCTGCAGGATATGCGGGCCGAAGGAGTTGAGCATCGCGACGTCGGTCGCGTCGCGGCCGCGCGCGATCACGATGCGCCCGATCCGGGGCATGTTGTGACGGGCATCGAACGTGTACCAGCGGCCGCCGAGGAACACCTCGAACCAGGCGTTGAAATCCATCGGGGCCGGGTCCTTCGGCACGCCGATGTCACCGAGATAACCATTGCAGTAGCGCGCCGGGATGTTCAGGCAACGACATAGTGCGACCGCCAGATGCGCGAAATCGCGGCAGACGCCGATGCGCTCCTCGAAAGCCTCGAAGGCGGTGCGGGTGTTGCGGGCGAAATGGTAGCCGAAGGTGAGGTGGTTATGGACGAAATCGACCACCGCCTGAACGCGCTGCCAGCCGGGTTCGACCTGGCCGAACAGGCTCCAGGCCTGGGCCGCGAGCTTGTCGGTCTCGCAATAGCGGCTGCCCATCAGATAGACGAGCGCCTCGTCGGGAAGCCGCGAGGGCGGGACTTCCCGAGCCGCGAGGTTGACCGGATCGGGCTCGCCGGAATCATGCACGACGCCTTCGGAATAAAGCAGGACACCGCCGGCCGGGGCGACGATGCGCCGGCAGATATTGCCGAACTGATCGAGATATTGCGAAATCGGCACCGGCCGGTGCGGATCGCTGAGCGCGGTCGCCATCATCTCGTCAGGCCGCATCAGGTCATGGCGACGCGAGGGATGAATGTCGAGCAGGGTGATCAGTGGCAAGTCCTGCTGGCAGACGAGTTCGATACGATAGCCGTAGCGAATCTGCATGGCGCTCTCCTGGGTTCACCGTGAGGGCAATCGTCGCTCGATCCGATCGTGCTGGATCATGAAGCGTTCGCGCGTGTCGAATTCAGAACGCGCCACGCCCTGATCGCGCTCCCCCGAAAATGGTCGGGATGCGGGCCATAAAGACCCGCATCCCGCCGCCACGGCGATTCGGCTGGGGGGATAGCAACCGCCGCGACCTTCTTAAGGCCGGCCCTACATCATCCAGTAGGGCATCGTGCCGTAATAATCGTGGACGCGCTTGCCATAGGCTTTGTCGTCCCAGTCGGGCTCGCCCTCGCTGTCATACATGGGCGCCGCTTGAAGCTTGTCCTTGGTCAGCGGAACCACGTAGCCACCGCGATTGGTGTCGTAGTCGAGCACGCTCCAGGGGATCGGGTGATATTTCTCGCCGAGTCCGAGGAACCCGCCGAAGGACATGATGGCGTAGGCGACCTTGCCGGTCTGCTTGTCCAGCATGACGTCGTAGATCTCGCCGAGATGGTCCCCGGTTGCGTTGTAGACGTCAGTCCCGGCGACGCGTGCTCCCGCGATCAGCGGATTCTTCGATGAGACGGCCATGGTTTGAGCTGTCATCAGCTGCTCCTCGGGTTCGAGCGGCTTGTCTCGCCGCAGGCTGACTGGAGAACGTCGCTTCCCGGGAAAAGGTTCCGGCCAAAAATTCATCTGTCGTTCAAATCGAGGGATCCAATGATATCGCCTGCGCACCGCGTGGGCCCTCACGTGGGGAACTTTCCCCGCCATCCCTCGTTATGGGCGCAAGGCATCGGCCGATGCCCGGACGCCAAGGAGAAATCTGATGAAGAAGCTCGTAATCCTCGCCGCATTGGCCGCCTCCCTCGGGGCTTGCACGCAGCGCGAGCAGAATACGGGGGCTGGCGCCCTGATCGGCGCAGGTACAGGCGCTGTCATCGGTGGGCTTGCGACAGGACGCGCCGGCGGCGCGCTGGCGGGCGCCGCGATCGGCGGCGCCGGCGGCGCCATCATCGGCAACGCAACGACGCCGGACACCTGCTATGGCCGCGACGAATACGGCCGTCGCTACCGCTACGCCTGCTGATCGACCTCAGCTTTCAGCGACAGGGCCCGCCTTCCCAAGAGGAGGCGGGCCCTTTTCGTTTCGCGTCGCCGACGGTTTGCTCAGACCTGTTAATTTGCTCAGACTTGCCCCTTCAGACTTGCCCATAAGGCCCGAAACGGCCGACGAAGCGGTGGCGCGTGCCGGGATAGAGCAGCCGCACTGCCGTAACCGGGGCCCCCTGGTTCCAGGTCCGGCGCTCGACCAGCAGGCAGGCCGTGCCGGCCTCGATGGCGAGCAGGCGGGCCTCGTCCGCCTCGGCGGCGATGGCGCTGATCGCGTGCTCGGCCTGCGACCAGAGACTGTGCTGCAAGAGCCAGTCGCCCGGCGGCGTCTCCTTGAAATCCTCATCAGTGGCGGCGGGCACCGTGGCGAGATGAATCACCCGCTCCTCCAGCACATGGGGCTGGCCGCCGCTGAAATGCCGTGTGACGAGATGCGCTACTCTCTCGCCGCGCTTCAGCCCGAATTGCGAGGCGAGCTCGACTGAGGGACGGCCATCGCGCCGCGACAGGATCTCATAGGCATAGGCCTGGCCGAGCCCCCTGACCTCGTCGGGAATCGAGAGGATGTCGAGCATGGCGTGGCTTGCCGGCGGGCTCGCCACGATCGTCCCCGACCGCCGCCGCCGCGTGATCAGGCCCTCGCGCGCGAGCTGGACGAGGGCGCGGTGCACGGTCATGCGCGAGGCGCCAAGCTGCTCCATCAGCGCGTGTTCGGGCGGGACCGAGGTGCCCGGCGCCCAGACGCCATTCAGAATCAGATCGCGGATCGCCCGCCTGATCTGGTCATAGACCGGGCCGGCCCCATCGAGCCTCACCGCCTCCAACCTGGTTTCCGCCATCGTCATGGTCGTCACGCCGCTTTCAGCCAAGCAATTTGCAGCCGAGTAATTTTCAGCCAAGTAATCTTCAGCCAAGTAATTTCCGGATGGTCGCGGCAAAGCGCGCCTTGACCGGCTCGCGCCCGAGATGGCGCCCCTCCGCGACCAGCTTGCGGCCGCCGACGAAGACATCGCGCAACGGCAGGGCGTTAGCGGCGAAGATCGCGCTGTCGAGCGCGATCTCTCCGGCCTTGCCGATCAGCGCCGGATGGTCCGCGGCCAACGTCACGAGATCGGCGCGGCAGCCCGGCGCGAGCCGCCCGATGGCGCGACCGCAGGCCTGCGCGCCGCCTACGCAAGCCGCCTGCCAGAGCGCAACCCCGGTCGAGGCGCCGGCATCCGCCATCAAGGCGCGGCCGCGGTCGCGCAGGCGCTGGGAGTATTCGAGCTGGCGCAGCTCGGCCCCCGCATCGATCTGGATATTGGAATCGCTGCCGACGCCGAAGGCTCCACCGGCCGCGCGATAGCGGACGCCGTCGAAGATGCCGTCGCCCAGGCTGGATTCGGTGATGGGGCAGAGGCCGGCGATCGCGCCGCTGCGCGCGATGCCGTCGCGCTCGGCCTCGGTCAGATGCGTTGCGTGGACCAGACACCAGCGCCGATCGAGCGTTGTATTCTCCATCAGCAATTCGACCGGGCGGCGGCCGGTGATCCTGAGGCTGTCCTCGACCTCGCGCATCTGCTCGGCGACATGGATATGCAGCGGGCCTTCCGGCCGCAAACCCGCCAGCCAATCGAGATCGTCGAGCGCGACCGCGCGCAGCGAATGCGGGGCGAGGCCCAGCCGCGCATCCGGCAGCGGGCGGATCGCCGCCGCGCTCGCCTCGATCAGGCGCAGATAGGCGTCGCGCTCATTGACGAAGCGGCGCTGGCCATGGACGGAGGGCGCGCCGCCGAAATTGCCGAAACGGTAGAGCACCGGCAGCAAGGTCAGCCCGAGCCCCGTCTCCTGCGCCGCCGCAGCGACCGCGCCCGCCATGGCGGCGATATTGGCATAGGCGCGCCCGTCCTTGTCGTGATGCAGATAGTGGAATTCGGCGAGTGCCGTAAAGCCGCCCTCCAGCATCTCGACGAAGGCCTGAGCGGCGATGGCCTGGACGTCGTCGGGATCGAGCCTGTCGAGGAAGCGGTACATCACTTCGCGCCAGGTCCAGAAGGAATCATCGGTCGCACCGCGCCGCTCCGACAGGCCGGCCATGCCACGCTGGAAGGCGTGGCTGTGCAGGTTCGGCATGCCGGGCAAGGCGAGGCCGGGCAAACGCTCCGCATCCACTGCGGGCGCAACGCCGGCTTCGACGCGCGTGATGACGCCGTCCGCGATCGTCAGCGTCACGTCATCGGCAAATCCGTCCGGCAGGAGGGCCTGCGCGAGATGCAGGGTCTGGTTCACGCGATCGCTCCAGCAGTCATTTGCGGTCCGCTTGCCAATTGCATATGCAATTAGCTAGCATAGTCCTGGGATGGAGATTGTCGAGAGGAAACGCGGGTGGCGCAACGGCCGGATGAATTTCTGATCTGCGACCGGGTTTGGACGAATGCCCGGCTCGCCACGATGGCGGCAGGCTCCCGCACGCCTTATGGCGCGATCGAAGATGGCGTCATCGCCGCACGCGACGGGCGCATCGTCTTCGCTGGAGCGAAAGGCGAGGCGCCTGCGTTCGATGCGGTGGATACGATCGATTGCCGCAATCGCTGGATCACGCCCGGCCTGATCGATTGCCACACCCATCTCGTTTATGGCGGCGACCGCGCCCATGAATTCGAGCTGCGCCTGCAGGGCGCGAGCTATGAGGAGATCGCGCGCGCTGGCGGTGGCATCCTCTCCACCGTGAAGGCGACGCGGGCTGCAAGCGAGGCCGAACTCTTCGCCAGCGCCGACCGGCGGCTCGCCGCCTTGATCGCGGAAGGCGTCACCACCGTCGAGATCAAATCCGGCTATGGGCTGGAGACGGAAACCGAGCTGAAGCAGCTTTCGGTCGCACGCCGGCTCGGGCGCGAGCGACCGGTCGGCGTGCGCACGACTTTTCTGGGCGCGCATGCGGTGCCGCCGGACTATAAGGGCCGCGCCAGTGACTATGCCGAGCTCGTCGCCGGGCCGATGCTCGACGCTGTCGCCGCGCGGGGACTGGCGGATGCGGTCGATGTCTTCTGCGAGGGCATTGCCTTCTCGCCCGAGGAGACGGCACGCGTCTTCACTGCGGCCAAGGCCAAGGGCCTCGCGATCAAGATCCACGCCGAGCAACTCTCCAATCTCGGCGGGGCCGCCTTAGCCGCCGAACATGGTGCGCTCTCGGCCGACCATCTCGAATATCTCGACGAGGCCGGCATCATCGCCATGGCGAAGGCTGGCACGGTCGCGGTGATCCTGCCCGGCGCCTTCTATTTCCTGCGCGAGACACAAAAGCCGCCGATCGCGCTACTGCGCCAACATGGCGTGCCGATCGCGCTCGCAACCGACGCCAATCCGGGTTCCTCGCCGCTGACCTCGCCGCTCCTGGTGCTGAACATGGCCTGCACACTGTTCCGGTTGACGCCGGAGGAGGCGCTGGCCGGCCTGACCCGCAACGCCGCTCAGGCGCTGGGCTTAAGCCGCGAGATCGGCACGCTGGAAGCCGGCAAACGCTGCGACCTCGCGATCTGGGAGATCGAGCGCCCGGCCGAGCTTGCCTATCGCATCGGCTTCAACCCGCTTCACGCCCGCATCTGGAATGGACAATGACCTCGCCTCTCCTGCTCACACCCGGCCACGCCCCCCTGACGCATTGGCGCGACGTGCTCACCGGCACATCGCTCACGCTTGATGCGGCGAGCGCCGGCGCCATCGCCGCAGCCCAGGCGATCGTCGACGACATCGTCGCCGCCGGCACCGTGACCTATGGCGTCAATACCGGCTTCGGCAAGCTCGCCAGCGTGCGCATCGCCGATGCGGACCTCGCGACGCTGCAGCGCAACCTCATCCTGTCGCATGCGGTCGGCACCGGCCCGGCCCTGCCCGACAGCGTGGTGCGCCTGATCCTTGCCATGAAGGCGGCGAGCCTGGCGCGCGGCGCCTCCGGCGTGCGCCCCGTCGTGGTCGAGGCGTTGCTCGGCGCGCTCGCTGCCGATGCCTTGCCGGTGGTTCCGGCGAAGGGCTCGGTCGGCGCCTCCGGCGACCTCGCCCCGCTGGCGCATCTGACAGCCGCCCTGATGGGGGTCGGCGAAATCAGGCTGAAGGGCATGGGGCTGCCAGCGGCAGAGGCCCTGTCGCGCATCGGCCAGGCCCCGCTCGCGCTCGGCGCCAAGGAAGGGCTCGCGCTGATCAACGGCACACAGGTTTCGACCGCGATCGCGATCACGGCGCTGTCCGAGATCGCGCGCGTCTTCGACGCCGCGCTCGTTGCCGGCGCGCTCTCGGTCGACGCGCTGAAGGGCTCGGATACGCCGTTCGATCCCCGCATCCAGGCGCTGCGCGGCCAGCCCGGCCAGATCAAGGTTGCCGCCACCTTGCTGACGCTGATTGCGGGCAGCGAAATCCGCGACAGCCACCGTTTCGGCGATACGAAGGTGCAGGATCCCTATTCGCTGCGTTGCCAGCCGCAGGTGATGGGCGCGGTGCGCGACCTCCTCGGCAACGCTGCCGCGACGCTCGGCATCGAGGCAAATGCCGTGACCGACAACCCCTTGGTGCTGGGGCCGGGCGAGATCGTCTCGGGTGGCAATTTCCACGCCGAGCCGGTCGCCTTCGCCGCCGACATCCTCGCCATGGGGCTGTGCGAGATCGGCAATCTCTCGGAGCGGCGCATGGCGCTTTTGGTCGACCCGGTGATGAGCGGCCTGCCGCCTTTCCTGGCGCGCGACGCCGGGCTCAACTCCGGCTTCATGATCGCGCAGGTGACGGCCGCCGCCTTGGCGTCCGAGAACAAGCAGAAGGCCTATCCGGCTTCCGTCGACACCATCCCGACCTCCGCCAACCAGGAGGACCATGTCTCGATGGCGACGCATGGCGCCTATCGCCTGCTCGATATGGCGAGGAACGCCGCCAGCGTCATCGGCATCGAATTGATGGCTGCGGCGGAGGCAATCGAGCATCACCGGCCGATGAAGACGAGCCCGCGGCTGGAGCCGGTGCTGGCTCTGCTGCGCGGACGCATCGCGCCGCTGACGGCCGACCGCTATCTCGCCCCGGACCTCGCGGCGGCAACCGACCTCGTGCTCAGCGGCGCGGTCGGCCAGGCGGCAGGGTTGGATAGTTTTGCGGAGTTTTCGGCGTGAGCCCTCACAATAATAAGCGCGGGGAACCCTCTCCCGGAGGGAGAGGACAGGGTGAGGGGTCGGCCGTTCGACCAGATGAGCGCCGCGCTCACCGCACACTCAGATTTGAGCCAACGATATCAGGCCCACACCTCACCCCTGCGCCTCTCCTTACAGGAGAGGGGTTCCCCGCGCCTTTTCCCATTGGGATGTCGCCCGGCTCCAGGGTCCGGCGGCAGGGACTGCGAGCATGACCGACATCGTCACCGTCACCCCAGGCCCCTCGCCTTTCATCCTCTCGATGCCGCATCCCGGCACCGGCCTGCCCAACCAGGTCCGCGCCGCTCTCAACGAGACCGGCCGCAGCGTGCCCGACACCGACTGGCACATGCGCCAGCTCTACGGCTTCGCCGAGCGCTTCCAGCCGACGATCGTCGAGGCGGGGCTGTCGCGCTATGTCATCGACGTCAATCGTGACCCCTCCGGCGTGTCGCTCTATCCCGGCCAGGCGACGACCGAGCTCGTCCCGACCACGCGTTTCGACGGCGAGCCGATCTGGGCTCAGCCGCCGGATGCGGCCGAGATCGAGCGGCGACGCCAAACCTATTTCCAGCCTTATCATGAGGCGCTGGCCGCTGAGATCGCGCGGGTGAAGGCGCTTCATGGCTGGTGCCTGCTCTGGGACTGCCACTCGATCAAATCGGTGATCTCGCGCCTGTTTCCCGGTGCGCTGCCGATCTTGAACCTCGGCACGAATTCGGGCGCGAGCTGCGCGGCGCCCGTCGAGGCGGCGGCCGTCGCCGCGATGGCGGGCCAGCCCTTCACCCAGATCGTCAATGGCCGCTTCAAGGGCGGCTGGATCACGCGCCATTACGGCAAGCCGGCCGCGCATGTGCACGCGATCCAGATGGAGATCGCACTCTGCGCCTATCTCGCCGATGAGGCGCCGCCCTGGACCTTCGACGAGGCCAAGGCCGCCAAGCTCCAAGCCGCTCTCTCCAGCATCATCGCAGCCGCGCTGGACGCGGCCGCCAGCTTTGAAAAGGCTCAAGCATGACCCGTATCGACAACAGCCGCGTCATCCGTAGCCCACGCGGCAGCGAGCTCTCGGCCAAGAGCTGGCTGACCGAGGCGCCTTTGCGCATGCTGATGAACAATCTCGACCCCGATGTCGCGGAGAAGCCGGGCGAGCTCGTGGTCTATGGCGGCATCGGCCGCGCCGCCCGCACCTGGGAGGATTTCGACCGGATCTGCGCCTCGCTGCGCTCGCTCGAGGCCGACGAGACCTTGCTTGTGCAATCGGGCAAGCCCGTCGGCATCTTCAGGACGCATCCGGACGCACCGCGCGTGCTGATCGCCAATTCGAATCTCGTCCCGGCCTATGCCAATTGGGAGCATTTCCACGAGCTCGATAAGCTCGGGCTGATGATGTACGGCCAGATGACGGCCGGCTCCTGGATCTATATCGGCACGCAAGGCATCGTTCAGGGCACTTACGAGACCTTCGTCGAGGTCGGCCGCCAGCATTATGGCGGCTCGCTCAAGGGCAAATGGATCCTGACCGGAGGCCTGGGCGGCATGGGCGGGGCGCAGCCGCTCGCCGCCACCATGGCCGGCGCCTCGATGATCGCCATCGAATGCAAGCCCTCCTCGATCGATTTCCGCCTTCGCACCCGCTATCTCGACGAGAAGGCCGATAGCATCGACGAGGCGCTGGAGATCGTCGAGCGCGCCCACAAGCAGGACAAGGCCGTCTCGGTCGGCGTGCTCGGCAACGCGGCCGACGTGTTTCCCGACATGGTCCGCCGCGGCATCCGCCCCGATGTCGTCACCGACCAGACCTCGGCGCATGACCCGCTCAACGGCTATCTGCCGGCCGGCTGGACGCTGCAGGAATGGGAGGAGCGTCGGGAGCGCGACCCCGCCGGGACGATCCTGGCGGCGAAGGAATCGATGGCGACGCATGTGCGCGCCATGCTGGATTTCCAGAAGATGGGCGTGCCGACGCTCGATTACGGCAATAATATCCGCCAGATGGCGAAGGATATGGGCGTCGCTGACGCCTTCGATTTCCCCGGCTTCGTGCCGGCCTATATCCGGCCGCTGTTCTGCCGCGGCATCGGGCCGTTCCGCTGGGCGGCACTTTCGGGCGACCCCGAGGACATCTACCGCACCGACCAGCGCGTCAAAGAGCTGATGCCGGACGACACCCATCTGCACAACTGGCTCGACATGGCGCGCGAGCGCATCCAGTTCCAGGGCCTGCCCGCCCGCATCTGCTGGGTCGGGCTGGGCGACCGGCACCGGCTCGGCCTCGCCTTCAACGAGATGGTGGCGAAGGGCGAGCTCAAGGCCCCGGTCGTGATCGGCCGCGACCATCTCGATTCAGGCTCCGTCGCCTCGCCCAACCGTGAGACCGAAGCGATGAAGGACGGTTCGGACGCGGTCTCCGACTGGCCACTGCTGAATGCCTTGCTGAACACAGCGGGCGGCGCGACCTGGGTCTCGCTGCATCATGGCGGTGGCGTCGGCATGGGCTATTCGCAGCATTCGGGCGTCGTCATCGTCGCCGACGGCACGCCCGAAGCCGCGAAAAGGCTGGAGCGCGTGCTCTGGAACGACCCGGCGACCGGCGTGATGCGCCATGCCGATGCGGGCTACGAGATCGCGATCGACTGCGCCAAGGCGAAGGGGCTGAAGCTGCCAGGCATCCTGGGGTGACCATGCGCCTGATCCGAGCCAGCGAGTGCCGCGCCATGCCATGGAAGAATGGCGGCGGCACCACGACCGAAATCGCCGTGCATCCGCCGGGCGCTTCGCTCGATGCCTTCGACTGGCGCATCTCCATGGCGCATGTCGGCGGCGACGGGCCGTTCTCCAGCTTCCCCGGCATCGACCGGACCCTTGCGGTGCTGCGCGGCGACGGCATCCGCCTCGCCTTCGACGATGGCGAGGCGATCACGCTCGACCGGCAGACGAAGCCCTTCGCCTTCGCGGCGGACCGCGCTGTCGCGGGGCAGCTCGTGGCCGGGCCGATCGACGACCTCAACGTGATGAGCCGGCGTGGCAGCTGGACTCATGCGATGCGGCGCATCACCGGAGCGAGCCCGCAGGCCGTCAGGATCGATGCGGGCCTGCTCGTCCTTGTCGCCCATGCCGGCGGCTGGACCGCGAGAGCGGCGAGCCGGACCGAAGCGCTCGCGCCCGGCGACAGCGCGCTTCTGGAAGGCCCTGGGACCGTTGAGCTCAGCGCGGCCGAGGCCGATGGCGAGCTGTTTGTGATCAGTTTGCTGCCATTGGCCTGACGCCGTGCCGTCATGCTCGCCCTTGTGGCGAGCACCCACATCTTGAGGTCTGCGACCAGCGAAGACGTGGATGGCCGGGACAAGCCCGACCATGACGAGAAGCCTCGGCCCTTCGCCGCGAAATGGCCGCAGCCGCTATTGCGGCTGCTCCATGTAGCCCCGCGTCATCGGCAGCGTGTCGAGCCGCTTGGTGAGCTGGAACTGGAAGACGACGAGGTCGTCATGCCGGAAGCTCGCCTCCGAGGCCGCGAGATAGAACTCCCACATCCGGGCAAAACGCTCGTCATACATCGCAACCGCCTCAGCGCGGCGGGCCAGGAAGCGCTCGCGCCAGGCCTTTAGCGTCTCGGCATAATGCAGCCGGAGCACCTCGACATCGGAGATGATCAGACCCTCATGCTCAACCGCCGCCGTCACCTCCGACATCGCCGGGATGTAGCCGCCGGGGAAGATGTATTTGGCGATGAAGGGGTTGGTCGCGCCGGGCGGCGAACTGCGGCCGATCGTGTGGATCAGCGCGACGCCGTCATCCTTCAAGAGTTCCGCGACCTTGCGGAAGAAGGTGCGGTAATAGCCGACGCCGACATGCTCGAACATGCCGACCGAGACGACCCGGTCGAAGCGTTCCGGGACGTCGCGGTAGTCCTGCAGGCGGAAATCGACCGGCAGGCCTGCGGCGGTCGCGCGCTCCCTGGCGACGGCGAGCTGCTCCTGCGAGAGCGTGACGCCGGTCACGTTCGCGCCTGTCTCGCGCGCGATCGTCAGGCCGAGCCCGCCCCAACCCGAACCGATATCGAGCACATCATGGCCCGGCCTGATCGCGAGCTTGGCCAGGATGTGCCGCTTCTTGGCGATCTGGGCCTCGGCGAGCGAGGTCTGCGGCGTCGGGAAATAAGCGCAGGAATACTGCATATCCTCATCGAGGAAGAGCCGGAAGAACTCCGCTTTGAGATCATAGTGATGGGCGACATTGCGCCGCGCCCAGCCAAGCGTGTTGTGCTGATGGAAGCGCCGGACGCTGGTCCTCAGCTTCGCCAGCGCCCTGGCCAAGGCCGTCGGGTGGCTGCGGTGAACACCGGCGACCAGCACGTCGAGCAGATCGTAGAGGCTGCCGCGCTCGACCACGACGCGCCCCTCCATCACCGCCTCGCCCAGGGCCAGCTCCGGGTCCAACGCGAGCTGGAGCTCGGTCGGCCGGTCGGCGATGCGCATCCTGAATGCGGGCGTACTCCCCTTTCCGACGGATTGCAGCGATCCATCGGCGAACACAACATCGATCCGCGGCTCCTTCACCAGCCGGGACAACATCCTTGCGATAAGCGCGTGCATCGGCCCCACCTCATGGCAGCACCCCTCTACAGATAAGATGGCAAGCGACTAGCGCAATAAAATAGCCCTTTTGGTGCAATTCCGACCATCGCCAGCCGCATGCCGGATGAGCAACCGGGTGCTAGATATGCCGGGTGGTTCTAAGAGCTCGTTTGGATATTCGAGCCCTCATCTTGAGGAGTCGCGCAGCAGCGTCTCGAAGGATGAGGGCTCGCGGAGTTTCCAAACGAGCTCCAAGAGCACCTCAACGCTAGTGGACCTCCGCCGCCAGCACGGCCTCGACGCGGATCTCCTCGACCAGCCGCTCCTTCAGCGCCACGAATTCCGGGCTCGTCTTGATGGTGTAGGGCCGCGGATGGGGCAGATCGACCGCGATATCGGCCTTGATCCGGCCGGGCCGGGCGCTCATCACCACGACGCGCGAACCGACGAAGATCGCCTCCTCGATATCGTGGGTGACGAAGAGCACGGTCTTCTGCTCGCGCTCCCAGATGCCGAGCAGCATCTCCTGCATCAAGGCGCGGGTCTGGTTGTCGAGCGCCCCAAAAGGCTCGTCGAGCAGCAGGATCTTGGGGTCGTTGGCGAGCGCGCGCGCAATCGCGGTGCGCTGCTGCATGCCGCCCGAGAGCTGTTTCGGGAAATGATCGACGAAGGCGGAGAGCCCGACGCGGCCGGCCCAGTCGCGGGCGAGAGCGAGCCGCTCGCGCTCGGGCACGCCCTTCTCGCGCAGGCCGAAGGCGATGTTCTCGATCACCGTCAGCCAGGGAAACAGCGTGTAGCTCTGGAAGACGAAACCGCGATCGGCGCCCGGTCCGGAGACAGGCGCACCGTCGAGCAGGATGCGGCCCTCGCTTGCCGTCTCCAGCCCGCCGATGATGCGCAGCAGCGTGGATTTTCCGCAGCCCGACGGGCCAAGAATCGTGATGAAGTCGTTATCCGCGACGCTGAGCGTCGTCGGCGTCAGAGCCCGCGTCGACTGGCCGCCACGCTGGGCCGGAAAGACCTTGCCGACATTCTCGATGATCAGCTTGCTCACGCGCTAGCCCATGGAAACAGGCGCTGGTTGACCGCCTTGAACAGGAAATCCGAGACCAGGCCGATCAGCCCGATGACGATGATACCGAAGATGATCTGGCCGGTGTTGAGCAGCGCCTGGCTGTCGGTGATCATGTGGCCGATGCCCGATGACGAGCCGATCAATTCGGCGACGATGACATAGGTCCAGGCCCAGCCGAGCACGAGGCGGAAAATCTCGGCGATCTCGGGGGCGGCATTGGGCAGGAGCACGCGCCTGACCACCGAGCTGTCACTGGCGCCCAGCGTATAGGCTGCATCGACGAGATCGCGCCGGACGCCGCCGACCGCGACCGCAATCATCAAGATGAGCTGGAAGACCGAGCCGATGAAGATGACGAGCAGCTTCTGCGCCTCGCCGATGCCGGCCCAGAGGATCAGGAGGGGAATGAAGGCCGAGGCCGGCAGATAACGCGCGAAGGAAACGAAGGGTTCGAGGAACGCCTCGACCGGCTTGTAGGCGCCCATCAGGATGCCGAGCGGCAAGGCGACGACGACCGCCAGCACGAAGCCGCCGATGACGCGCCAGATCGTCATGCCGATATCGAAGGCGAAGCCGTACTGGACCAGCAGGCTGTAGCCTTCCCGCAGCATGGTGAGCGGGTCGGCCAGGAAGAGCCGCTGCACATAGCCGCCGAAGGTTGCGACGGACCAGAGCACGACGAACAGTGCGAAGAAGGCGACGCCGTAGCCGACCCTTGCGCCGCCGGAGACCGGCTGAAGCGGTTTCATGCGGCGGCTCCCATGGTCCCTGCGACCGAGGCCAGCTCCCGCCAGGGCTCGATCGACCAGAAGCCGGCCGCCGCGCCCGAGGTCGAAGGCAGGACGAAGGCTGCGGTTTCCGCGATCTTCGCCGCTTGCAGGCCGTAGGACAGCGCCGGGCCGGAGAGTCCGAGAGCCGCTTGCGCCGCCCGCTTGCCGTTGAAGGCGACGACGGCTGGGGCATGCGCCCGGATCTTGCTCATGAAGCCCTCGACATCGAAATGGGATCGCAGCAGGGCGGCGTCCGGCCCCGAAGTCGCCTTGGCGACGTCGGTGAGCCCGATGCCGTATCGCGGCAGATCGTGGAAATCCATCGGGCCGAGCCGCTCGGTGATCAGCCCGACCTCATGCAGCGTTTTCCAGAACTTGTTGCCCGGCCCGGCATAATAGGCCCCGCGACGCGCGGAGGCCGCCCCGGCTTGCGTGCCGCAAAACACGATACGCAAGCCGGGACGCAAGATATCGGGCAGGATCACCCGGTTCAGCCGCCGATGACGTATTTCGTCTCGACCAGCGTACCGAGATCCGGCTTCGCCTTGATCAGGCCGATCTCGAGCAGGAGGTCGGCAGCCTTGGCGGAGAAAGCCTGCCATTCCCCGGAGAAGAACGTCTTGTTCCCCGCGGCATCCGACCAGCGCAGATAGGCGGCCGACTTGCCGAACTGCTCGCCGCTCTGCTTCACATCCGCGCCCATGATGCCATAGGCCTTGTCCTTCTCGGCCTTGATCAGGTCGAGAGCCTCGAAATAGCTCTTGGTCAGCGCCTTGGCGGCATTGTCATTGGCGGCAAGGAAGGCGGGCGTGCAGCCCAGCGTATCCATCACCATCGGGTAGTCGAGTGTGGTGGCGATGATCTTGCCGGCCTCGGGCTTGTCGCGCACGGCGGAGAGATAGGGCTCATAGGTCAGGGCCGCGTCGTTCTGGCCGGCGATGAAGGCCTGCGCCGCTGGACCTGGCTCCATATTGACCACGGTCACGTCCTTCACGGACATGCCGTTCTCCTTAAGCATCCAGGCCAGCGCGAAATAGGGCGAGGTGCCGGGCGCCGAGGCTGCGACGGTCTTGCCTTTGAGCTCCTTGATCGAGGCCGTGGCGTTGCGGGTCACCATGCCGTCGGCGCCGTAGCTCTTGTCGAGCTGGAAGATCTGCTTGCTCTTCACGCCCGCACCGTCCCAGACGATCCAGGTCTCGACGGTGGTCGCGGCGCATTGGATGTCGCCCGAAGCCATGGCGAGATGGCGGTCCTTCTGCGGGATCTTCTTCATTGTGACGTCGAGGCCGTTCTTGGCGAAGATTCCGGCCTCCTTGGCCAGCACCAGCGGGGCGAAGCCGGTCCAGCCGGAGATACCGATGGCGACCTTGGTCTGCGCCTGCGCGGCGCCCGCCGCAATGAAGCCGGCGAGACCGACGCCGGCCAATGCCGCGATACGCTTCAAACCTGTCATGATGTGAGCCTTTCCCCTGTTGTCGTCGGATGATCCGGGCGGCGAGACGCCACCGCGCCCTGAAGCGAGCCCAGATGCAACCTTCGTTCCAAAGAAGGTTAAATGCATATGCAAATCCGTCAAGCCGTGCCCTCAAGTTGCGCCCGAGCCGCCCCCTTGGCACCCATCACGCGATCTCGACCCCGCCATGAATTTCTCGCGTTTGACAGTGCGCCAAACATCTTTTCCCCTGAGGCCTCCTTTCGCGCTCAGCGCGTTCTCCACCAACCCTGTCCGGGATGATCCGAATGAACGGCGCCGACCGCCTCTGCGACACGCTCCTCGTCAACGACGTGGATGTCTGCTTCGCCAATCCCGGCACCTCCGAGATGCATTTCGTCGCGGCGCTCGACCGCAAGCCGCAGATGCGCTGCGTGCTCGGCCTGTTCGAGGGCGTGGTGACGGGCGCCGCCGACGGCTATGCCCGCATGGCCGACAAGCCGGCGGCGACCCTGCTGCATTGCGGGCCCGGCATGGCGAACGCGCTCGCCAACATGCACAATGCAAGGCGCGCCTGGACGCCGATGATCAACGTCGTCGGCGACCACGCAACCTACCACCTCCAGCATGACGCGCCGCTGACCAGCGACATCGAGAGCCTGGCCAGGCCGATGTCGCATTTCGTCCGCCGTATCGCCTCGGCCGAGGATGTCGGCCCGGCGATCGAGGAAGCCTATGTCGCCTCGCTGACGCTGCCGGGGGTCACCACCGTCATCCTGCCGGCCGATTGTGCCTGGAACGGCGTCGAGCCGGCCGAGCTGAAGCCGGTGAAGCTATCTGCGCTGAAGAGCGTCGACGCCGCCACGATTCGCGACGTCGCCGCCGGGCTGCGCAAGCATGGCGCACGCGCCGCGATCATGCTGACCGGGCTCGCGCTGCGCGAGGCACCGATGGAGATGGCGGCGCGCGCCTGCGCCGCGACGGGGGCGAAGATCTTCAGCCAGATGTCGAACGGGCGCGTTCAGCGCGGCGCCGGCCGCGTCGCCATGCCCAAGATCCACTACCCCGTCGACAAGGCGCTCGATCAGCTCAAGGACGTCGACTATCTCGTGCTGGTCGGCGCACAGATCCCGGTCGGCTTCTTCGCCTATCCCGGCAAGCCCGGCCGGCTGGTCCATGAGGGCTGCGAGATCGTGACGCTGGCCCGGCCGGGCGACGACCTGCCCGGCACGGTCGCCGCCCTCACCGACGAGCTCGGCGCGACGAAGACGGCGCCTGCCTTCATCGCCCCGCCGCGCCGGGAGCAGCCGGCGTTGCCGACGGGAACGCTCGATGCCGACAAGGTCTGCAGCATCGTCTCGACCCTGCTGCCGGAGAATTGCATCGTCTGCGACGAATCCGTCTCCTCCGGCCGGATGTTCTATTTCGACTGCCACAGCGCGCCGCAGCACGACTATATCCAGCTCACCGGCGGGGCGATCGGCGAGGGCATCCCGCTCGCGGTCGGCGCTGCGGTCGCCTGCCCGGACCGCAAGGTCATCGGCATGCAGGCGGACGGCTCGGGCATGTACACGGTGCAGGGGCTGTGGACGCAGGCGCGCGAGAATCTCGATGTCGTCACGGTGATCTTCGCCAACCGGACCTATGCGATCCTGCATGGCGAGATGCGCGCCGTCGGCGTCAACGACTTCGGCCGCAACGCCAAGCTGATGCTGAACCTCGACGAGCCGGCGCTGGACTGGGTCTCGATGGCGCGCGGCATGGGCGTCGAAGCCGCCCGCGCCACGACGGCAGAGGAGTTCACCAAGCTGTTCAAGGGCGCGCTCGGCAGGAAGGGGCCGTTCCTGATCGAGGCGGTGATCTGAGGGTGTGATCCCGTGCGCGCTGCGGCATGTAAATGCCGCTGCGCAGACACGGGATCGCATGACGGGTAGGGCGCCTTATTCTGACGACGATCCCGCATCTGCGCAGCGGCACTGCGCGCCGCAGCGCGTGCGGGATGACAGGCGCTACTTGAACCCACCCAGGAACGCATCGAGGCAGCCGCCGATCGCCTCGATCGCGTAGCCGCCCTCCTGCACCACCAGCGTCGGCAGGCCGAACGCCTTCACCTTCGCGCCGATCGTGCCGAAATCCGCTGCGTCGAGCTTGAGCACGCCGATCGGGTCGTCCTTGTGGGCGTCGTAACCGAGCGCAATCACCAGCGCCTCGGCCCCAAAAGCCTTGATCGCCGCGCCGGCCTCGTCGACCGCCGCCGCCATCGCCTCTCCACCCGCGCCATGGGCCAGCGGCAGGTTGAGATTGAAGCCCTCGCCCGGGCCGTTGCCGGTCTCGTCGGCATAGCCGGTGAAGAAGGGATAGTAGTTCACCGGGTCGGCATGGACCGAGATCGTCAGCACGTCGTCGCGACGATAGAAGATCTGCTGCGTGCCGTCGCCGTGATGGGCGTCGACATCGAGGATCGCGACCTTACCGAATTTCGAGCGCAGGCGCTGCGCCGCGACAGCGGTGTTGTTGATGTAGCAGAAGCCGGTGGCGCGGTCGGCGCGGGCATGGTGGCCCGATGGGCGGCAGAGCGAATAGACCGCGCGCTCGCCGGACAGGATTGCGTCGGCGCCGGCCACCGCCGTCTCGGCCGAGCGCAAGGTCGAGGTCCAGCAATGCTCGCCGACCGGGACCGAAAGATCGCCGAGATACCAGCCGAGCTGGCCCATGATCCCGGTCGGCCGGCAAGGCGGCCGGACGGATTCGTCGGTGCGCCCGCTCCAATAGGGGAAGGTGTTGGGCCAGGCTTCCGGCCCGCGCTCGGGCAATTCCAGCCAGCGCGGCCAGAGCGTCTCGAGGAAGCGCACGAAGCCTTCGCTGTGGACGGCCAGAATCGGGTCGGTGCCGCTGGCCGCCGGCTGCTCGGGCGTGACGCCGTGCTTCTTCAGCGCGCCGAGCAATTGCGCCGTGCGCTCGGGCAGGTCCTTGGGCGCCACGATCTTGCCGAAGCGCATATATTGCTGCGGGTCATGAAGCGACTGGTCGGGGTGATAGAAGGCGCGCATGCGTGAGACGGTCCCTGGAACGAGCGAAGGCAGGATAGTTGAGCAGAGGGGAGAGATGCTAGCAAAGCCCGCGCCGCGCCGTCAGGCCGCAACGACGCTGCCCCGCCCTGCATCAGTCGAGGGGTTCGCCGGCATGAGGCTCGGCCGATTGACGAGCCAGGGCACGCGGCTCGCCGCGACAGGCTTCGAATAGCGGTAGCCTTGCACGAAGCCACAGCCATGACGCTGCAGGAAAGCCTCCTGCGGGACGGCCTCGACGCCTTCGGCGATCACGGCCAATCCGAGATCGGCCGCCAACCCGAGGACGGCGCGCACGATCGCCGCGTCCTCGCCCTCCTCGCCGACATGCCTGACGAAACTGCGGTCGATCTTGATGACATCGACCGGGAAGCGCTTGAGATGTGTCAAAGATGCGTAGCCGGTGCCGAAATCGTCGAGCGCGACGCGCACGCCATTCGCACGCAGGCTGCGCAGCGCCCGCTCGGCCTCGTCGCCATTGCGTGTCAGCAAGACCGTCTCGGTGACCTCGACGCCGAAATGCTCAGGCGCGATGCCCGCCCGCGCCAGCCGCGCCAGCAGATTTGCCGGCAGTTGCGGATCGTGGAAAGCGCTGGGCGCGAGATTGATCCAGATGCGCGGCACAACCACGCCCTGCTCCAGCCAGCCCCGCAGATCGGAGATGGCGGCGTTCAGGATCGCCTCGCCGATCAGCTTGCTCGTCTCGGGATCGTCCAGGCCGAGCCGGAAGGCGCTCGCCGGGACGATGCCCCGAGCCGGATGCTTCCAGCGCGCCAGCACCTCGAAGCCCTCGACGACGCCCGTCACCAGATCGACCTGCGGCTGGTAGAAGGGCAGGATGCGGCCCTGCGAGACGGCTTCGGTCAATTCGGCGCAGATCGCGACGCGTGCATTCATCGCCTCGCGCATCGAGGCGTCATAGATGACCGCCATGTTCCGGCCGAGCGCCTTGGCGCGGTAGAGGGCAAGATCGGCATCCTTCAGCAATTCGCCGCCATCCGCATGATGCAACGGTGCGAGCGCGAAACCGAGGCTCGCCCGCGTCGAGACCATCTGCCCGCCATGCACGAAGGGTGCGCGCAAGGCGTCCAACAGGCCATCGGCCCTGATCTGGGCCGCCGCCGGCCCCGGCAGGCTCCCGGAGAGTACGACGAACTCGTCGCCGCCGAGCCGCGCCACGAGATCGGCATGGCCGACCTCGCGGACCAAACGCCGCGCGGCCTCGACGAGCAGCGCGTCGCCGGCATCATGGCCAAGCGTGTCGTTGACCGATTTGAAGTCGTCGAGATCGACCAGCAGGAGACTGACCGTCTCGCCCTCTGACCGCCTGGCGAGCGCTTGCTGCAAACGCTCCTGGAAGAGGAGCCGGTTGGGCAGGCCGGTCAGGGCATCATGCGTCGCCTGCCAGCGCGCACGCGCCTCGGCGGCCTTGCGTTCGGTGATGTCGACGATGCCGGCAACGACAGCGCGATTCTGGCCCATCGGCAGCGAGGCTGCGGTGATGACGGCGTCGCGGATCGCGCCGCGGCCGTCCCGGATCGTCGCGTCGAAAGCGTTGACCCTGTCCTCATGCTCAAGCTCGCTCATGAAGACGCGCCGATCGTCGCGATCGACATACTCGGCCATGGTGCGGCCCGCGAGATCCGTCGCCCCCGGCTCGCCGAGATAGCGCAGCGCCGCATCATTGGTACGCAGGAAGCGGCCATCGCCCAGCGAGGCCACGACGAGGGGGATCGGCACCGCCATGAACATGCGCTCGACCAAGGCGCGGCTCTCGCCCAGCGCCTCCTTGGCCGCGCGCTCCGACTGGGTCGCGGTCCATTCGAGCCGGCGCAGCCGGTTGGCATGGACCACCACGAGGCCCAGCGCGAAATTGAGCATGACGAGCAGGAGCACGAGGCCCAGCGTCGTCGCCGGATAGGGGCCGGGGCCGAGATAGCCGAGCAGCATGAGGATGCTGCAGCCGACCCCGAGCACGAAGGTGGTGCGGAAAGAGGTCGGCGCAACCAAGTAGAAGATCGACGGCAGCAGCAGCACGACGAAGAGGGCGAGCTCGCTGCGCGAGCTCACTATCAAGGCGACGGCGAGCGCGCAGGACACCTCCCACAGGATCGTCACCATCTCGGCCTGCCGGAAGCCCGCCACCTTGCGGATCAGGCCGACACACACCAGCGAGGCGGCGATCACCGCCAGCCGCGCCGGAACCGCGATGAAGAACTGCGGCGTGCCGTGGAAGCGCCAGTCGCTGACGAGGAAGAGCGTATTCAGCACCGCCGAGAGCAGGAAGATCAGGCGGCACTGCCGCAATGTCTCAGGCAAGCGGCCAGCCTGGAAGGCTGCTTCCTGCGCGGCGTCGCGGAACTCGCCGCCGAATCGAAGACTTGCACCGTGAAGGCCTGGATCACTCATGCCGCATCGTCGGTCGGCGACCGTCAAGACAGAGTTAAAGCAAAGCTCTACCTACACGAAATGCGTGTGCATCAGGTAAGAGCAAGAAAATCTCCGGCTCCCACCAATGGCCTCACGAAGCATCGCGCGCGTCGCGGCCAGGCCGTTACGGCGTCGCTTTCGGCGCGATCAGCGCCGCGAATTCGGCGGCGAGCTCGGCGACCTCGTAGCGGCCTGGGCGGTACCAGTCGGTCGAGCCGTTCAGCGCGCCGAGCAGGAAATTGCGCAGCGCCTCGGGCGCGCGCTCGGCCGGCAGCACATCAGCGGCCTGCATCTCGGCGACAAGCTCACGCCAGACCTCCTCATAGGCGCGGCGCACCCGGCGCACGCTGTCGGGCGCGGGCGACGCCCCGAATGTGAAGGTCTTGATGCTGGCCGAGGTGTAGTCGCCATGGCCGTGGAGCGCGGTGAGATGCGCGCCGATCGCCGCCTCGAGCCGCTCGCGCGGCGTCGCCTCGGCATGCCCGGCCAGGGCCGCGACGACCGCCTCATGGACGAAGCGGACGCCGTCATTGACCACCGCCTCGACGATCTCCTCCTTCGAAGCGAAATGGTAGTAGAGGCTCGCCTTGCGGATGCCGACGGCCTCGGCGATCTCGCGCAACGTCGTCTGGTGATAGCCGCCCGAGCGCAGCAGGCGCGCGGCGGTGTCGAGGATGAGCCGGCGCGAACCGCCTTCGACGGGCTCACGACCGCCCTTGTCTACCGCCACCATCACCGCGTGTCGTCCCGGACAAGCGGCGAAGCCGCGCCGATCCGGGATCCATGCCTGAACCTTTCAAAAAAGCGTTCTGGCATGGGTCCCGGGTCTCCGCTTCGCTCCGCCCGGGACGACGGCGCGCGCGGGAAAAGAGGACGAGGGAGGTTCACAGCCGCTTCGCGACCTCTTCCAGCATCACCTCGGTGGCGCCGCCGCCGATCGACTGGACGCGGGCGTCGCGGGTCATGCGCTCGATCGTGCTTTCGCGCATGAAACCCATGCCGCCATGGAACTGCAGGCAGGCATACATCACCTCGTTGACCAATTCGCCGCAATAGGCCTTGACCATCGAGACCTCCCTGGTCGCCTCAAAGCCCTGCGCGTCGAGCCAGGCTGCGTGGTAGACGAGCTGGCGGCCGGCCTCGACCTTGCCGGCCAGCGTCGCCAGCTTCTGGCGGATCGCCTGCTTGTCCCAGAGCGGCGCACCGAAGGCCTTGCGGGTCTTGACGTAGTCGAGGGTGAGATCGATCGCGGCCTGGGCCTCGCCGATCGCCATGGCGCCGATCACCGTGCGCTCGTTCTGGAAGTTGCTCATGATCGCATAGAAGCCGCGCCCCTCCTGGCCAAGCAGGTTCTCGGCCGGGATGCGGCAATCCTCGAAGACCAGCTCGGCGGTGTCGGAGGAGCGCCAGCCATGCTTGTCGAGCGCGCGCGAGACGCGGAAGCCCGGCGTGCCTTTCTCGACCAGGAAGATCGAGACCGATTGCGACGGCTTGGCCGAGAGGTCGGTCTTGGCGGCGACGCAGTAGAGATCGGCATGGACGCCGTTGGTGATGAACATCTTTGCGCCGTTGAGCACGTAATGGTCGCCCTCGCGCCGTGCCGTCGTGCGGATGCCCTTCACATCGGAGCCGGCATCCGGCTCGGTGACGGCGACCGCGACGATCTTCTCGCCGGCGATGATGTCGGGCATGAACCTGTCGCGCTGGGCCTGGCTGCCGCCATTGAAGATATGGACCGAAGCCATGTCGGTGTGGACGAGCGCCGTGATGGCGACGCCCGAGAAGGTCGATCGGCCGAGCTCCTCGGCCAGCACCACGGTTGCCAGCGTGTCCATCTCCGAGCCGCCATATTCGCCGGGATAGCGGATACCGAAGAAGCCGAGCGCGCCCATGCGCTTCAACACCTCGCGCGGCACGAAGCCGGCTTCCTCCCAGGCCAGCCCATGCGGCTTGATCTCGGTCTCGACGAAGCGGCGGACCTGGTCGCGCAGCGCCTCATGCTCCTCGGTGAAATAGGGCGAGCGGCGCGAGGCTTCGCTGCCCGCTTTGATCATCTCGGCTGCCGTCATGGTCTGTTCTCCCGCGCTTGACCTATGCGCTTCAATCCGCCTACCTAACGGACGGTAGGTGAATTTGCAGCGGCGTTCAACCCGTCATTGCGAGCGCAGCGAAGCAATCCAGGAGGTCTCGCCAGGAGGTCTCGCTCGATCCCCCTGGATTGCTTCGTCGGCTCCACCTCCTCGCAATGACGGTTGACGGCGGCGCGCCAGGAACAGAGCCATGAACGACACCAATCGGGTGGAAACAGCCAGCTCCCCTCCCCCGCTCGCCGCGATGCTCGACACTCTGCGCGAGCGCCATGCGCTGGTCGCCGCAGGCGGCGGCGACAGGATGCGCGCCCGTCACGAGCAACGCGGAAAGATCATGGTGCGCGAGCGCATCGATCTCCTGCTCGATCCGCAGACGCCCTTCCTCGAACTCTCGCCGCTCGCGGCCTGGGGGCTCTATGGCAACGAGGTGCCGGGCGCCGGGATCGTCACCGGCATCGGCATGGTGCAGGGCCGCGCCTGCATGCTGATCGCCAATGACGCGACGGTGAAGGGCGGCTCCTTCTTCGCCGAAACCGTGCGCAAGCATCTGCGCGCCCAGGAGATCGCCGGGGAGCATCGCCTGCCCTGCCTCTACCTCGTCGATTGCGGCGGCGCCTATCTTCCCGAGCAGGACCGCGTCTTCCCCGATCGCGATCATTTCGGCGGCTCCTTCTACAACCAGTGCCGGATGTCGGCGGCGGGAATCCCGCAGATCTCACTGGTCTTCGGCGGCGCGACGGCGGGCGGGGCCTATATCCCGGCGCTGTCGGACGAGGTCATCATGGTCAAGGGCACCGGCCGCATCCATCTCGGCGGTCCGCCGATCGTGAAGGCGGCGATCCATGAGGTGGTGGACGGGGAGACGCTGGGCGGGGCCGAGATGCACACGCAGGTCTCGGGCGTCGCCGACCATCTCGTGCTGACGGAAATGGAGGGGTTGGCCAAGCTGCGCGAGATCGCCGGCGCGCTCGGCGACGCAGGCAAGCTGGTCGAGCCGCCGCATGAGCCTGCCCCGCCCAAGCTCGACCCGGCGGATCTCGTCGATCTCGTCCCGACCGACCTGCGACGCCCTTACGACGTGCGCGAGGTCATTGCCCGCATCGTCGACGACAGCGCCTTCAACGCGTTCAAGCCCGATTATGGCGCGACGCTGGTGACGGGCTTCGCCCGCATCCACGGCCACCCCGTCGGCATCATCGCCAATAACGGCGTGCTGTTTTCCGAAAGCGCGGTGAAGGGCGCGCATTTCATCGAGCTCTGCGACCAGCGCCAGATTCCACTCATCTTCCTGCAAAACATCACCGGCTTCATGGTCGGCACCGAGGCCGAGCGCGGCGGCATCGCCAAGCATTCGGCCAAGCTGGTCTATGCCGTCTCGAATGCGCGCGTGCCGAAATACACCGTGCTGATCGGCGGCTCCTATGGCGCGGGCAATTACGGCATGTGCGGGCGCGGTTTCCGCCCGCGCTTCCTGTTCTCCTGGCCCAATGCCCGCATCGCCACGATGAGCCCGGAGGTCGCAGCCAATGTCGTGACGGAGCTGCGCCGGCAATCGCTCAAGGGCGCCACTGATGAGGCCGCCATCGCTGCGCTCGACGCCAGGACCCGCGCCCAGTTCGAGGAGCAGAGCGACCCCTATTACGCCACCGCCCGGCTCTGGGACGACGGCATCATCGAGCCGGCGCAGACGCGCGACGTGCTCGGCCTGTGCCTCTCGCTGGCAGCAGGCGAGCCGCGCGATACCTCGCCCCGCCCCGTCTACAGGATGTGATGGTGATGCTCAGGAACCTCCGCTGTCATTCCGGGGCGGCCTGCAGGGCCGAGCCCGGAACCCAGAACCGATGCCGGCTCAAGGAAAAACGAGGGCGCGATGCCGCTCATTCCGGAAGGGCATCGGCTCTGGGTTCCAGGCTCAGGCCTACGGCCTGCCCCGGAATGACGGGTGTGGTTCCAACAGATCTCCGGCGAGGCATTTGATGTTCGACACCGTCCTGATCGCCAATCGCGGCGAAATCGCCTGCCGCATCATCAAGACCTGCCGGCAGATGGGGATCCGCACCGTCGCGGTGCATTCGCAGGCCGACCGCGAGGCGCTGCATGTGCGCCTTGCCGACCAGGCCGTGGATATCGGCCCAGCACCTGCCCGCGAGAGCTATCTGCGCGCGGACAAGATCATCGCGGCGGCGCTCGCCACCGGCGCGCAGGCGATCCATCCCGGCTACGGCTTCCTGTCCGAGCGGCTCGACCTGATTGCCGCCTGCGAGGCCAACGGGATCAGCTTCATCGGGCCCTCCAGCGCGGCGATCGACGCGATGGGCGACAAGATCCGCTCCAAGCAGATCGCGCGTGACGCCGGCGTGCCGGGCGTGCCCGGCTATGACGGCGCCGACCAGTCGCCGGAGGTCTTGCGCAGGGAGGCGCTGCGCATCGGCTTGCCGGTGATGGTCAAGGCCTCGGCCGGCGGCGGCGGCAAGGGCATCCGCAAGGTCGAGCGCGAGGACGAGCTCGACGGCGCCATCGTCGCGGCCGCGCGTGAGGCGCAAGCAGCCTTCGGCGACGGCCGGCTCCTGATCGAGAAATTCGTGACGCGGCCGCGCCATGTCGAGGTGCAGGTCGCCGGCGACAGACACGGCAGCATCGTCCACCTGTTCGAGCGCGACTGCTCCGTGCAGCGCGCCAACCAGAAGCTCCTGGAGGAAGCGCCGGCGCCCAATCTGCGGCCGGAGACGCGGGCAGTGCTGCACGAGCATGCGCTCAGGCTCGCGCGTGCGATTTCATACGACAATCTCGGCACGGTCGAGTTCCTGGTCGATGCCTCGACGCAGGCGGTGTTCTTCCTGGAGATGAACACCCGCCTCCAGGTCGAGCATCCCGTCACCGAGGCGATCACCGGGCTCGACCTGGTGGAATGGCAGATCCGGATCGCGGCCGGCGAGACGCTGCCCTTGGCTCAAGCGGAGATCACCTGCACCGGCCATGCGATCGAGGCGCGTTTGACGGCCGAACGCGCCGATGAAGGCTTCCGGCCCGATACGGGCACGATCCGGCTCTGGCGCGAGCCCGCGGGCCTGCGCATCGACAGCGGCGTTGCGGCCGGCAGCGAGGTCTCGACGCATTACGATTCCCTGCTCGCCAAGCTGATCGCATATGCGCCCGATCGCCTGGCCGCCATTCGCAAGCTTGCTGACGGCCTCGACCGCCTGAGCGTGCTCGGACCCGGCACGATCCGGCCCTTCCTCGCGGATGCCTTGCGCCAGCCCGCCTTCATCACGGGCGAAGCGACGACCCTGTTCATCGCCGAGGCCTGGCCCGGCGGCTGGAGGCCCCGGCCCGTCGACGAGGCCGTGCGAAACGCCGTCGCAGCGGCGATCTGGCTCACCGCCAACAGGCCGGCGCAGGGCAGCGGACCCTGGAACAGGCTTGCCGGCTTCAGGCTGCTCGCTCTGGCGGGACGCCCCGCCACGGCCTATCTGTCAGTCCAGCCGGGAGGAGATGCGGCGCGGCTTGCCGTCGAAACCCATGATGGCTTCCTGCGCGTGACCAGTCCCGGCACCCTGCATGACGTCGCCGTCAGCAAGGCCGGACCGGATCGCTGGAACGTCACGGTCGACGGCGTGAACACGGCCGTGGATGCGGTCTGCGACGCGGAGGAGGTGTTCCTTCGCCATGGCGGATTCGAAGGTCGAGTCGGGATCGCGTTGGCCGTGGTCGCTGCAGCAGCCGAGCGCGGCGCAAGCGGCGAGACCGGCGATACGCTGCGCGCCAGCATGCCTGGCACCGTGATCTCGCTCCATGTGGCGGAGGGCGACAACGTCGAGGCCGGGCAGATCGTCGTCGTGCTGGAATCGATGAAGCTGTTCATGGAGCTGAAGAGCCCGGCTTCAGGCAGGGTCAAGCGATTGGGCACGCGGGCCGGCGCCACCGTCGCGGCCGGCGACGTGCTGATCGCGGTCGAGAGCGCCTGACCGGCACGGCGGCTCGAGCAATGTCCGATCCGACTGGATCGTTCAATAGCTCTAGATCCTTGGTTTGACGCGTTCTCTTCACGCGAACCGGTGTCCACTTCGCTCGAAACGCTCTGGAACAGCACCGCCCATAAAAAGAGGGGCCGGTCTGCACCGGCCCCTTCCCGCCCGACCCGGCCGAAGCCGCGGCCGGGGCCGTTCAGGATCACTTGGCTGGGTCAGTTGCAGCCGCAGCCATGGCCACGTCCGAGACCGCCGAGCAGGCCACCGACGACCGCCTTGACCGGGGCGATGACGTTCACCTTGTTGCCGTTGCCGACATTGTTGGCGACGTTGTTGCCGCTGAGGACGCTGACATTGTTGAGCACGCTCACCTTGGAGATGCTGGTCGTCACCGGGGTGATGATGCCGCCGATGAGCGAGCCACCCTTGCCGCCAAGCCCACCAGCCATGGCAGGAGAAACGGCGAAAGCTGCAACCATAGCGAGAACATAAGCGTATTTCATTGTACTCTCCCTGGGTCCGCCTCGGGGTTCGAAGCGATGACAAACGTATAAGTTGCAACAACCGCGAGATGCAATCTTAGACGAATATTAACCATACTTGATAATCTTAACCCAGCTGTCTGTAGAGACATGTTCTGTGAGATCTAAATCTATTCAATTCTTCTTTTAATATAACTCTAGCAACAGAGTGTAATACCTTCTGGCGTTTAGAAAATTTTAAGTACGATCGCCTGATTATCGGCGCCTCTACAGCGCGAGCAGCGATGAAACAGAGCCTGTTCACTCTCTATCTCCTGCCGTTCCTCATGGCTGGAGCCGCTCATGCGGCGGAGAAGGACGTGCAGCCGGCGGAGAGTTCGGTCGCCGTCATCGGCCTGCGCGGCGGTTACGACAGCAATCCTTTGACGCTGAAAGGCGAGAAGGGCAGCCCCACCGCCACGGTCTTTGCAACCTGGGATTATCTCCACGGGACATTGCAGGACGGCTATGGCGTCAACCTCACCTTGGCCGAGACCCAATATGACCCGCGCGTGCTGGCCGCGGCGCGCCTGCACACGCTGACCTTGAAGCATGCGGTCCCGATCGGCGATGCGACGGTGGTCCAGACCTCGATCCTGGCTTCCAACGAACAGAGCTGGTCGCGCCGCAGGAGCAGCCTGGGCCTGCGCGGGCGCATCGACCATGCCATCGGCGCCTTGCGCCTGTTCGCAAGCGTGGAAGGCCGGCTCACGGCGCTGAACGAGCGCAATGTCTTCAATCTCGGCGACTTCCTGCCGAAAGACGAGAATTTCGGCACGGCCTCGCTGACCTCGGGCGCCGCCTGGCGCATCGGGGAAAGCGAGGTCGGCGCCTCCTTCACCGGATCGCGAACGCATTTCCTCGACGGGGTCGATTATCTCGGGCTCCGGCGCGACCATGACCGCGTGCAGCCGAACCTGTTCATCTCGACCAAGATCGGCGAGGCGACGCTCGAAGGCTCGCTCTCGCCGTTCCGCGCCATCTTCCCCAAGAAGGAGTTCGAGACCGTCAGCGAACTGCTCTACACCGCCAAGGGGCGCATTCCCTATGGCGCCCTGGCCTTCGAGTTCGCCTCGAGCCGGACGGTCGAGGACACCACGCTCCCCTTCTCGGCCATCGACCTCGTGACCGCCCATGAGATCAAGCTGACCGCCAAGATCAATGAGGCGAACGCAGTGGCGCTGAGCCTGCGCCGCAAGACCGACAATTATCTCGGCCTCGAGGCGCTCTCGGACCAGAAGAGCGTCGGCGTCGACTATCAGCGCGCCCTTGGCAACGGCCTGACCGCAACCGCCTCCGCCTCGCTGCGCAAGACCAAGGAAACCGGTCTCGAACCGGTCACCTCCTTCAGCCTGATGCTGGGGCTGCAAAAGCAGATCGATTTCAGCAAGCCCGGAAAGCCGGAGAAGGCGGGCGGGTGATCGTGGCTATCGTGTTGCGCGTCGATGGCGATGCCGGGGCGGCGACACAGTGACCGACGAATGCGCCTGATCGTCCATGAACCCGAAATACAAAAACCGGCCTTCCGGGCCGGTTCGCAAACATCAAATAAGAGGCAAATGGTGCCGCTTGAGGGATTCGAACCCCCGACCCCCTCATTACGAATGAGGTGCTCTACCAGCTGAGCTAAAGCGGCGACACGCGAGGCGTCTACCAGCCCTGCCGATTCTTGGCAAGGCGAAGCGGGAGATGCGAGAGCAGGATTCGAAAAAGTGGGTACCGGTTTTTCGCATTGATCCTGCTCTCACTCTTAGATGAGAGACGGATTCAGCTGTCAGATGGGATCACTCCGTGATTCCATCTGACATCATCCGGCTCTAGCGCCCGGTTCAGGATTTCCGTAGTTTTTCCGTCTCGGGCTTTTCCTGGCCGAGCGCGACGATGCCGCGGCGGATGGCGCGGGTGCGGGTGAAATGCTTGTGCAGCGTCTCGCCATCGCCGAAGCGGATGGCCCGCGTCAGCACCGAGAGGTCCTCGCTGAAGCGGCCGAGCATCTCCAGCACCGCCTCCTTGTTATGCAGGAAGACGTCGCGCCACATCGTCGGGTCGGATGCTGCGATGCGGGTGAAATCGCGGAAGCCGCCGGCGGAGAACTTGATCACCTCCGACTGCGTCACCGCCGCCAGATCCTCGGCCGTGCCGACGATGTTGTAGGCGATCAGATGCGGCAGATGGCTGGTGATGGCGAGTACGAGGTCGTGGTGCTGCGCGGTCATGATCTCGACCAGCGCGCCCATGCCCTCCCAGAACTGGCGGGTCCTGGCAATCGCCGTCGCATCCGTGCCCTCGGGCGGGGTCAGGATGCACC
Organism: Allobosea sp. OK403; assembly: GCF_900113835.1. GTDB lineage: Bacteria > Pseudomonadota > Alphaproteobacteria > Rhizobiales > Beijerinckiaceae > Allobosea. Next base: position 425,104 of record NZ_FOQV01000003.1, read on the forward strand.
AGCGGTTGAGGAACAGGCTCGGGAAGCCGGCATCGGGGCCGGAATTCTCAGTGCCGGCGACGGGATGGGCCGGAACGAAATGCACGCCTTCGGGCAGATGCGGCATGACCGCCTCGACCACCGCGTTCTTGACCGAGCCGACATCGGAGAGGATCGCGCCGGGCTTCAGCGCGGGCGCGATCTCGACCGCGACAGCGCCGCAGGCGCCGACCGGCACGCAGAGGATGATGTGGTCGGCATCGCGGACGGCCTCGAGTGCCGTCTCCGCGATCTCATGGCCGAGGCCGAGTTCGCGCGCCCGGGCGCGCACGGCCTCGTCGCGATCGGAGAGCACGATCCGACCGGCGAGGTTGAGCTCCTTGGCCGCATGCGCGATCGAGGAGCCGATCAGGCCGATGCCGATGATGGCGAGGCGGCCGAAGATCGGCTCGCTGCGGCGCGGCGCAAAGCTCTCGGACGGGGTCGTCATGCCTTGCCCGCGAGGAAATCGGCGAGCGCCGCGACGACGAGGCGATTGGCCTCCTCCGAGCCGATCGTCATGCGCAGCGCGTCGGGCAGGCCATAAGCCGCGACTGCGCGCAGGATCAGCCCGCGCTGGGTCAGGAAGGCGTCGGCTTCCTTGGCGGTCTTGCCGGGCTTTGCCATCTCGCCGGGCTTGGCCGGAAAATGGATCAGGATGAAGTTGCCGACGGAGGGCGTGACCGAGAGCCCGAGCTTCTCCAGCTCGGCCGTGGTCCAGGCGAGCCATTTGTCGTTGTGCTCGATGGCCGAGGCGACATGAGCCTCGTCTGCGATCGCCGCAGCACCGGCCTCGATCGCCGCGCCGTTGACGTTGAACGGGCCACGGATGCGGTCCAGCGCATCGACGACATGGGCCGGCCCATAGAGCCAGCCGAGCCTGAGATTGGCGAGGCCGTAGATCTTGGAGAAGGTGCGCGTCATCACGACGTTCTCGCTCTCCGCGACCAGTTCGAGCCCCGAGGCATAGTCGTTGCGGCGGACATATTCGGCATAGGCCGCATCGAGCACCAGCAGCACATTGCCGGGCAGGCCGGCATGCAGGCGCTTGACCTCGTCGAAGGGCAGATAGGTGCCGGTCGGGTTGTTGGGGTTGGCGAGGAAGACGATCTTGGTCCGCGGCGTCACCGCCGCGAGAATCGCGTCGACATCAGCGGTGAAGTTCTTCTCCTTGACGACGACCGGCTTGCCGCCGGCGGCCAGGATCGCGATGCGGTAGACCAGAAAGCCGTGCTCGGTGAAGACGCCCTCATCGCCATCGCCGAGATAGGCCTTGGTGACGAGCTGCAGCAATTCATCGGAACCGGTGCCGCAGAGGATCCGGTTGGCATCGAGCCCGTAGCGGCCCGCGATCGCCTCGCGCAGCTTCGTCGAGGAACCATCGGGATAGAACTCGAGCTTGCCGCTGAGCGAACCATAGGCCGCGACCGCCTTGGGGCTCGGGCCGAGCGGGGTCTCGTTGGAGGAGAGCTTGTGCAGCTTCACGCCGGCAGGGGCTGCGGACTTGCCCGGCACATAGGCCTGGATGTCGAGGACGCCGGGGCGCGGCACGGGGCGGGAGGCTGCGGTCATGGTCAGTTGGCTTTCGGTTTCATTACCCCTCGCCGTCATCCCGGGCGACCGGAGGGAGACCCGGGATCCATCGGAGGGCTCAGCACTCTACGATGGATCCCGGATCTCCGCTTCGCTGCGTCCGGGATGACGGCGGTGGATCAGGAGGGAGACATGGGCAGGTTCACGAACGGACGGATTTGACGGCGAAGCGGGCGGCGTGGCTGCCGATCTCGGAAAAATCGCTGAGGCCGGCAGGCTCCAGCGCCTTGCGGATCGCACTCTGGTCGACCTCGCCGGAGGCGGCGACCAGGAGCGAGAGATGCGAGCCGTCGGCTGCCGAAGCCGAGACCTCGGCCAGATGCTGGGCGAGGCCCGAACGCAAAACCTCGGACCAGCGCTCGACACGCGCCGCATAGAGCACGATCTCGCGCACCGCGGCGTCGGCCAGGGGCTTGGCGACGCAGTAGACCGGCGTGCCGGCCGGGTGGTCCGGCCGCTCGATGAAAGGCAGGCGCGCGATGATCTTGGGTGCGTCGCTGCCGATCAGATCGCGCCACCAGATGCCGGCGCTGGCGCCCTGGTCCATGCGGAAGATACCGAGATCGCCAGCCGAGTCGGCCACCGCCTTGATGACGGCGCGCGCATCCTCATGCGTGACGAAGGGCACGGTGAAACCGAAATGGAAGCGGGCGGAATCGCGCATCGCCGCATCGCCGCCCGAGACATCGGCATGGACGGAATAATTCGCCTGCACATAGGTAAAGGTCGCGATGATGATGCGCCAGATGCCCTCGATGGTGTCGAGCGGCAGCAGGCCCTTATGGCGCAGCGCCAGGCGCTTCATCATGTCGGCCTCGCGGCCGGGGCGGAAGGCCGAGCCCGAGACTTGCGTGTTCTTGATCGCGATCAGCGTCTCGATGATCGAGGAGCGCTCCATCAACAGCGCATGCATCTCGCTGTCGATGCGATCGATCTCGGTGCGCAGATCGGCAAGGGTGGTCGGAGCGGCTTCGGTCATGGCCTGATCACATCGGTTGCGCGCGTCTCTGTAGAGCAGGATGCGAAAAAGTGGAAACCGGTTTTTCGCATCAATCCTGCTCTAACTCTTTGATGAGAGCCGGATGATTTCAGATGGGATCACTTTGTGATTCCATCTGAAATCATCCGGCTCTTGCCGTCATCACAAGCCTTGGCAAAGCCGTCGCGCGCATCCGCACATTGACAGAACGCTTGCATCGCGGCATCGCTAGAGTTCGATCTTTCGAACAAGTTGACCGGCAAGACAAATCATCCTGTCAAAGCGGACGATGATGAGCGATCTCTCTCCCAGCCTCGCAGACCCGTTGAAGGAGGCCAATGAGCCTTCGAGCCTGGTTGCACGCTTCGGCCCGGACACGCCGCTGCTGATGGATTGCGGCGTCTCGCTGGACCATTGGCAGATCGCGTACCAGACCTATGGCTCGCTGAACGCATCCCGGTCCAACGCCATCCTGGTCTGCCACGCGCTGACCGGCGACCAGCATCTCGCCAGCCGCAACCCGATTACCGGCAAGGGCGGCTGGTGGACGGCGATGATCGGGCCGGGCAAGCCGATCGACACCGAGCGCTTCTTCGTGATCTGCTCCAATGTCATCGGCGGCTGCACCGGCACGACGGGGCCGGCCTCGACCAATGCCGCGACCGGCAAGCCCTGGGGCCTGCAATTTCCCGTCGTCACCATTCGCGACATGGTGCGCGCCCAGCGGCATCTGATCGATGCGCTCGGCATCGAGAGCCTGTTCTGCGTCGCCGGCGGCTCGATGGGCGGCATGCAGGTGTTGCAATGGGCGGCGAGCTATCCCGAGCGGGTGTTCTCGGCGCTGCCCCTGGCGACCGGCGCCAAGCATTCGGCCCAGAACATCGCCTTCCACGAAGTCGGCCGGCAGGCGGTGATGGCTGATCCCGACTGGCGCGGCGGGCGCTATCTCGAAGAGGGCACGCGCCCGGCCAAGGGCCTGTCCGTCGCCCGCATGGGCGCCCATATCACCTATCTCTCGGAGCCGGCGCTGCACCGCAAATTCGGCCGCAAGCTGCAGGACCGCGAGGCGCCGACCTTCTCCTTCGACGCGGATTTCCAGGTCGAAAGTTACCTCCGCCATCAGGGCGTCAGCTTCGTCGAGCGCTTCGACGCCAATTCCTATCTCTACATGACCCGCGCCATGGATTATTTCGACCTCGCCGACGACCATGGCGGCGTGCTGGCAAAAGCCTTCGCGGGCACGAAGACCCGCTTCTGCGTCGCCTCCTTCACCTCCGACTGGCTGTTCCCGACGGCGGATTCACGCGCCATCGTGCATGCGCTCAACGCCGCCGGCGCGTCGGTCTCCTTCGTCGAACTCGAGAGCGACAAGGGCCATGACGCCTTCCTGCTGGAGGAGCCGAACCTCTTCGCCACGACGCGCGGCTTCATCGGCGCAGCGGCGCGGGCAAGGGGGATTTGATGGCCTTTCATGTACCGAAGCAGCACCGTCATGGTCGCCCTTGTGGCGAGCATCCACGACTTGAACGCCACCCTCGACCAGTGAAGACGTGGATGGTCGGGACAAGCCCGACCATGACGGGAAGGCAACCCGCCTTCGCGATGAGAGCCACGCCATGGCCCTGACCGATCTCCACACCAACCGCATCGACCTGAAGCTCGTCGCCGAGATGGTGACCCCGGGCTCGCGCGTGCTCGATGTCGGCTGCGGCGATGGCGAATTGCTGGCGCTGCTGGCCGAGAGCCGCAATGTCGATGCACGCGGCATCGAGCTCTCGCGCGAGGGCGTGGCCGGCTGCGTCGCGCGCGGGCTTTCCGTGATCCAGGGCGATGCCGACACCGACCTCGCCGATTACCCCGACGACAGCTTCGACTATGTGATCCTGTCCCAGACCATCCAGGCGACGCGCAATCCGCGCCTCGTGCTGGAGCACATGCTGCGGATCGGCCGCCGCGCCATCGTCTCCTTCCCGAATTTCGGGCATTGGCGGATGCGCTCGCAGGTCTTCTTCATGGGCCGCATGCCGGTGACGGATTCCCTGCCCTATGCCTGGTGGGACACGCCCAACATCCATTTCTGCACGATCCGCGACTTCATGGCGCTCTGCGATACGATCGGTGCGGAAAAGGAGCGCGCCGTCGCCCTCGATGCTGCGGGCGGCAAGGTCGGCGTCAGCGCGCCCTGGTGGTTCTGGAACCTGTTCGGCGCACAGGCGGTGTTCCTGCTGAAGCGGGGATAAGGTCCGATGTGGCTGCACACACGGCGGAGGACCGATGGCTTTCACCGTCTGGTACAATACACGCTGCCCGGTTTGTAACGCCGGGATCAGCCGGCAGCAGCGCCGCCTGATCGAAGCCGTCAAGGCCGGCACGATCGCGTTCCGCGACATCAACCTTGAGCCGGAAGCGCTGACGGCCCACGGCGCGACGCTCGACGACATCAGGCGACGCCTCCATGCAACCGACGATGCCGGCAGGCTGGTTGTCGGTGCCAATGTCGCCATCGAGACCTGGCGCCGCACGCCGGGTGAAGGCTGGCTCGCCAAGCTGTTTGGCAACCGAGCGACGCTGCCGCTGACACGCTTCGCCTATGACCGTTTTGCCGATCTACTCTACGCCTGGAACCGGCGAAAGGGACATTGGTAAGGCGACAAAAAGGTTGCGATCGTCATGCTCGGGCTTGACCCGAGCATCTCTTGTCAGAGATCCCCGGGTCGCCGCTGCGCGACGCCCGAGGATGACGCGGCTTTCGCCGCGTCAGTTCAACGCCACGCCGGCCGGCCGCTTCTCCTTCACGGCCGCGATGTCGCCGAGCATCAGGCTGGTCGGACCGACCGTGACCGGCACGGTCTCGCCATCATGGACCTTCCCGGCCAGCAACAGCTCGGCCAGCGGATCCTGCACCGACTTCTGGATCACGCGCTTGAGCGGACGCGCGCCGTAGGCCGGGTCGTAGCCCTTCTCGGCCAGCCATTCGCGGGCCTGTTCGGACAGCTCCAGCACGATCTTGCGGTCGGTCAGGAGCTTGGCGAGGCGGGTCATCTGGATATCGACGATCGCGCCCATATCCGCCCGCTGCAAGCGGTGGAACAGGATGATGTCGTCGATGCGGTTCAGGAATTCCGGCCGGAAGGCCTGCCTGACCACGCCCATGACCTCGTCGCGGACCGCATCTGAATCCTCGCCCTCAGGCTGGTTCACCAGATAGTCCGAACCGAGGTTCGAGGTCATGATGATCAGCACGTTGCGAAAATCGACCGTACGGCCCTGGCCGTCGGTCAGGCGCCCGTCGTCGAGCACCTGCAGCAGCACGTTGAAGACATCCGGGTGGGCCTTCTCAACCTCGTCGAACAGCACGACCTGATAAGGCCGGCGCCGCACGGCTTCCGTCAGGGCCCCGCCCTCCTCATAGCCGACATAGCCTGGAGGCGCGCCGATCAAGCGGGCGACCGAGTGCTTCTCCATGTATTCGGACATGTCGAGACGCACCATGGCGGTGTCGTCGTCGAACAGGAACGCCGCCAGCGCCTTGGTCAGCTCGGTCTTGCCGACGCCGGTCGGGCCAAGGAACATGAAGGAGCCGATCGGCCGGTTGGGATCCTGCAGGCCGGCGCGGGCACGCCGAACCGCTGTCGAGACGGCTTCGACCGCCTCGCGCTGGCCGACGACGCGCGCCGCCAGGACATCCTCCATGTGCAGCAGCTTTTCCTTCTCGCCCTGGAGCATGCGATCGACCGGCACGCCGGTCCAGCGGCTGACGATCTGGGCGACATGGTCGGCCGTGACCGCCTCCTCGACCATGCCCGACGTGTCGCCGATGGCCTCGATCTCGCCCAACAGCTTCTCGAGTTGCGGAATCTCGCCATAGGCGAGCTCACCGGCGCGCTGGTACTCGCCCTTGCGCTGCGCCTGCGCGAGTTCGTTGCGGGCATTGTCGAGCTTCGTCTTGATCTCGGCAGCCTGGCCGAGCTTGTCCTTCTCGGCCTTCCACTTCGCAGTGATCGTCGCCGAGCGGGTTTCCAGATCGGCAAGCTCGGATTCAAGTCGCTTCAACCGCTCCTTCGAACCGGCGTCGCTCTCCTTCTTGAGTGCCTCCTGCTCGATCCTGAGACGCACGATCTCGCGGTCGATCGTGTCCAGCTCTTCCGGCTTGGAATCGACCTGCATGCGCAACCGTGCCGAGGCCTCGTCCATCAGGTCGATCGCCTTGTCGGGCAGGAAGCGGTCGGTGATGTAGCGGTTCGACAGCGTGACAGCCGCAACCAGCGCCGAATCCGTGATGCGGACGCGGTGGTGCTGCTCGTATTTCTCCTTCAGGCCACGCAGGATCGAGACCGTGTCCTCGACCGAGGGCTCATCGACGAAGACCGGCTGGAAGCGCCGCGCCAGGGCCGCGTCCTTCTCGACATATTTGCGATACTCGTCGAGCGTGGTCGCGCCGATGCAATGCAGATCGCCGCGCGCCAGGGCGGGCTTCAGCAGGTTGGAGGCGTCCATCGCCCCATCGGCCTTGCCGGCGCCGACAAGCGTGTGCATCTCGTCGATGAAGAGGATGACGCCGCCATCGGCCGCAGACACCTCGTTCAGCACCGCCTTCAGCCGCTCCTCGAACTCGCCGCGATATTTCGCGCCGGCGATCAGCGAGCCCATGTCGAGCGAGAGCAGTTCCTTGTCCTTGAGGCTTTCAGGGACGTCGCCATTGACGATGCGCAGCGCCAGACCCTCGGCGATCGCGGTCTTGCCGACACCGGGCTCGCCGATCAGCACGGGGTTGTTCTTGGTCCGGCGCGACAGCACCTGAATGGTGCGGCGGATTTCCTCGTCGCGGCCGATGACCGGGTCGAGCTTGCCCTCACGCGCCGCGGCGGTGAGATCGCGGGCGTATTTCTTCAGCGCGTCATAGCTCTGCTCGGCCGAAGCGGAATCGGCGGTGCGGCCCTTGCGGATCGCCTCGATCGCAGTGTTGAGCCCCTGCGGATTGACGCCCGCCTTGGCGAGCGCCTTGCCGGCCTCGGAATCCTTCTCGATGGCGAGCGCCAGCAACAGCCGCTCGACCGTGACGAAGCTATCCCCTGCCTTCTCCGCCGCCTTCTCCGCCGTATCGAAGACACGGGCCAGGCCCGGCGTCAGATGCGGGCCCGAGGCACCGCCGCCCGAGACCTTCGGCAGCTTGGCGAGCGCCGCGTCGGTGAGCTGCAAGGCAAGCTTCGCGTCGCCGCCGGCGCGCCCGATCAGGCCCGCCGCCATGCCCTCATTGTCGTCGAGCAGCGCCTTGAGCAGATGCTCAGGCGTGAATTGCTGGTGACCCTCGCGCTGCGCGATGGTCTGCGCCGCCTGCAGGAAACCCTTGGATCTGTCGGTGTATTTCTCGATATTCATTCGGTTCTCTCCGCCCGCCGGTGCGCCCCGTAGCGACGCTGTCCGGCTGCCTTTCGTCAGGATAGGGCTCCCTCGGGGACGCCCTTCCCGACAGAGATAGGTGTGGCATCCGCGCAACGTAAGAGGGGATGAGACGCAAAGCATTGACGGCGATCAAATCGCGAGGGCAGCTTTCGCTCATGGCGGGCACAAAACGGCAGCAGGCGATTCGCAAGGCGCTGCGGGCGCTCGCGCCCGGCATCCCGCTATCGGACGCTGAGGCCGTCCTGGCACTCGCCGAGCGCCGCCACATGAAGGACCTGCCGCCCGCCACCGCGCTCTGGCTCTCACTTGGCAGCCATGTCCGCCATGTCCATACCGATTACGAGCAGCTGCTTGCCGATGGCTATGAACGCGAAGCGGCGCGATTCTTCGTCGCCGACGAGACCGACTCGGTGCTTGCGGGCTGGGGCTGCCAGCGTTCCGTGAGCGAAACCGGCGAGGCGGAGGAGGAGGCGCTCAAGGCGCATCTGCAGCGGCGATGATCGAACCGATGCAAGGATTTCATCGATCGCGCGAGCTGGATACCGCTATCTTGCCTGTCCCGGCCATCCTGCGGACATAGACTCCATGCGCATCGCCTCGCTTTATCGCTATCCGGTCAAGGGGCTGTCGCCCGAACGCCTGCCCCGCGCCGCGCTGACCAGAGGCCAGTATTTTCCGGGAGACCGCCTCTTCGCGATCGAGAACGGTCCCTCCGGCTTCGACCCGGCGGAGCCGGTCCATCAGCCGAAGATCAAATATCTGATGCTGATGCGCAATGAAGCGCTGGCGCGATTGCGTACGCGCTATGACGACGCCAGCGGCGATCTCATCATCGAGCATGAGGGCGAGCAGGCGCTGCGCGCCAGCACGGTCACCGCTGAGGGGCACCAGCAAATCACGGCCTTCTTCGAAGCCTTCATGCCCGACGAATTGCGCGGCACGCCGCGCTGGCTCGGCGCGCCGGAGGGCTATCGCTTCACCGATTCGCCCAAGGGCTTCGTCTCGATCATCAACCTCGCCAGCGTCGCCGATCTGGAAAGCCGTGTCGGCTCGCCGCTCGATCCCCTGCGCTTCCGTGGCAATGTCATGGTCGAGGGGCTGGCGCCCTGGGCCGAGTTCGACCTCGTTGGGCAGGAGCTCGCGACGAACTCGGGCGCGCGATTGCGCGTGACCAAGCGGATCGTCCGCTGCGCCGCGACCAATGTCGATCCGCAGACGGGCTTGCGCGACCAGCAGATCCCCAAGGCCCTGATGGACGCCTATGGCCACGCCGATTGCGGCATCTATTGCGAGGTCCTCGAAGGCGGCACGCTGACGGAGGGCGAAGCGCTGGGGGCGATTTTGGCTTGAACCACCCCGTCATTGCGAGAAGCAAAGCGACGAAGCAATCCAGGGGCGGCAGAGCTCTACGTCCCCTGGATTGCTTCGCTGTGCTCGCAATGACGGCCTGGATGGCGTTGAAACCTTGATGACGCTCAGGCATCGCCTGACCCAATGAAAAAGGGGCCCTCGCGGGCCCCTCATTCCTAAGGCGCAGTGAGGGTAAACCTCACTCCGTGATGTTGTCTGCGTCCGATCCGAGCGCATCCATGACCTCGCGCGGCGAGCGGCGACGGCCGCGCGGGCGCTTGGCGGCGGCCTCGACGGCCGGAGCCTCTTCCGCACCCGTAGGCGCCTGCGCGGGCGCTACAGTGACAGGCTCTTCGACAACCGCAGCCGGAACCCTGACCGGCGTGGTCAGGAAGGACGGCAGCGCGCCTGAGACATCGTCAGCCGGCTCGGCTTCCACCTCGCGACGGGGGCGGCGCTCGGGGCGCGGTGCGCGCTCGGGACGATCAGTGCGCTCAGGACGATCCGTGCGCTCGAAGCGACGCTCGCCTTGCACGGGAGCCGCCACCACCTCGGGCTGCTCGGACGACACGACCGGGATATCGGAGCGCGGCGCATCGGGGCGGGGCGCATAGCCCCCCTGGTTGCTCTGGCCACCCTCGGGACGGTCGAACCTGCGCTCGCCACGATCATTGCGATCGTTCCGGTCGAAGCGACGATTGCCGTTCCGATCATTGTTCTGGCGATCGTTGCTGGGACGGTCCTGCTGATTGCGAGGCTGCCGATCGAAGCGCTGGCCGTTGTTCTGCTGGCCATCGCCTGATTCGCCATCCTGACGCGGCGCGCCATTGGCGGAGTAGCCGTTGCCGTTGCCGTTCATGCCGCCATTGCGGAAATCAGGCTGCTGACCACCTGGCTGGAAGGACTGGCCATCGTCATCCCCCTCCTCTTCGCCTTCCTCGGAATCATCGACGAAGCCGCGATTGGGCGGGAAGCTGTGGCCGAACTGCTGCGACATCTGCTCCTGCGCGGCGAGCAGGATGCGGTAATAATGCTCCGCATGCTGGAAGTAGTTCTCGGCCGCCACCGGATCCCCGGAGGATTGCGCGTCGCGCGCCAGCTGCAAGTACTTCTCGGCAACATGCTGCGCAGTGCCGCGAACCTTGACGTCCGGCCCGTTCGACTCATAGCCGCGCTGCAGCGGATTGGGGGTTTTCCGATTGCCGTTGTTGTTGCTGTTATTATTGTTGTTGTTACGGCCGCGCATACGCCGGTTCTGACCTGGTCTCATTCGCGTCTGTCTCGCGCTCTGTGTTCAAAGCAACCGTTGGGTCGTCATGCGCGCTCCGGTGCACAGCGGGTTGCGACGCTGCACCGGGTGGAGTTGACCTGAAGGGGCGATACGCCGTTCCTGGTCTTCACGCGCTCTTTCCAAAAGGGCCTCTCCGCCCCATGAGCCGATTGGCGTCTCGACGCCTTCGGATGTCTAATCTGGTCTGTCAGTCACGTCGATCGTCGGACGCTTCCGGAAGCTAGGCCTTGCCACTGAGGGGGCTGGCCAAGGCTCGGTTCTGACAACACCAGCTTCGGCTGCGACCTACATAGCGGTTTTCCTGTCCGCCTCCAAGCAAATTCGCACGAATGCCTGTGCATATCATTCAAGCGTGAAGATCAGAGCCCGCGGATGCCCGCCAAGATCGCGCCGCGAGCCGCGATGGACCAGCCCCACGGCCTCCATGATAGCGACCACATCCGCCTCCTGACCCGCGCCGATCTCGAGCACGACCGCACCTCCCGGAGCGATCCGCTGGGGCAGGCCGGCGGCGAGCGCCCGGTAGGCGACGAGCCCGTCCGCCCCGCCATCGAGCGCGCGCAACGGGTCATACACCCTGACGGCGGCATCCAGCCCGGCGATGTCTCCGGCCGGGATATAGGGCGGGTTCGAGACGATGAGGTCGAAGCGTTCGCTCAAACCGGCCATCCAGTCGCCCTGGCGGAAGAACGCGCGCGCGCCGACGCCATTGCGCTCGGCATTGCCCGCAGCCGTCTCGCACGCCTCCTGCGAGAGATCGATGCCGACGCCGCGCGCCGCCTTGCATTCGCTCAGCAAGGCGACCAGCAGGCAGCCCGTACCGGTGCCGAGATCGAGAATCGAGATGGCCTGATCGCGGCGCTCTGCGAGCACGCCAAGCGCTGCCTCCACGATCGTCTCGCTGTCGGGACGCGGCTCCAACGTTGCCGGCGACAGGCGAAAGGGCAGGCTCCAGAACTCCCGCTCGCCGAGAATGCGCCAGACCGGCTCGCCCGCCAGCCGCCGCGTCGCAAAACCATCGAGCCTGCCGAGCATGGCGACATCGAGTGGCTGGAGCGGATCGAGATCCGCGTTCTCGCCCATCGCCACCTCGACCAGGATGCGCGCGTCCAGCGCCGCCGTCTCGACACCGGCCCCGCGCAGGCGCGCGGCGAGATTTCGCCGCGCGTCGAACATGTTGGGTACTTTATCGTCTACGCCAGAGGCGTCCCCGTTCACATACCTTCCATGCGCTTGCGCATGCAGATCGCCATCTTCTGGCGGATGGCGGAGCGGCTCTCGCGCGTGCCGCGCATCTCCATCTGGCAGAGCCGGCGCGCTTGGCTCTGCGTCATGGATTTCCCTAGCGGAGCCGAGGGGCCCGCCGTGATGCGACGGAACGTGCGCTCCTGCGCCTGCACCGTGCTCGCCACTGTCAGCATCATCATGCCCGCCAGTGCTATGCCCGAAACGAGTTTGATCATGGTCGCCTCCCGCCGATTGTTGATTTGGTACGAGATCAACGCCCAAGGGCTGCGGAGGTTTCATCGCCATGCTCAGGCGCCGTTTTCGGTGGCGAGCAACCTCGCCTGCTGCTCGGCCGTCAGCGCATCGATGATCTCGTCGAGCACGAGCCCCTGCATCATCTCGTCGAGCTTGTAGAGCGTCAGGTTGATGCGGTGATCGGTGACGCGCCCTTGCGGAAAATTATAGGTGCGGATGCGCTCGGAGCGGTCGCCGGAACCGATCTGGGAGCGCCGGTCGGCGGCACGGTCGGCATCGGCACGGCTGCGCTCGATGTCGTAGAGCTTTGCCCGCAGCAAATCATAGGCGCGGGCCTTGTTCTTGTGCTGGGAGCGCTCGTCCTGGACCACGACCGCGATGCCGCTGGGAAGATGGGTCAGGCGGACAGCCGATTCCGTCTTGTTGACGTGTTGGCCGCCGGCGCCGCCGGCCCGCATCGTATCGATGCGGATTTCGTCGTCCTTCAGGACGATGTCGACATCGCCGGCGAGCGGCAGCATCGCCACCGTCGCCGCCGAGGTGTGGATGCGCCCGCTCGTCTCGGTGTCGGGCACGCGCTGGACGCGGTGCACGCCGGATTCGTATTTCAGCTTCGCATAGACGCCCTTGCCGGCGATCTCGGCGATGACCTCCTTGAAGCCCCCGACCGTGCCCTCGCTTTCGGACATGATGTCGACGCTCCAGCCCTTCTGGGCGGCATAGCGCTGATACATGCGCAGGAGATCGCCGGCGAAGAGCGAGGCCTCGTCGCCGCCCGTGCCGGCCCGGATCTCGAGGATGACACCGCGCTCGTCGGCGGCATCCTTGGGTAAAAGCGCGATCAGGATCTCGCGGGCGCGGGTCTCGATCTCGCTGCGCGCGGCGTCGCGCTCCTCATAGGCCAGGTCGCGGAACTCGGCGTCAGTGGTGGGATCCTCGATCAGCGCCTGCGCCTCGTCCAGCGTCGTGAGCGCCTGTCGCCAGGCGGCAATGGCGGCCACCACCGGATCGAGCTCGGAGAGCTCCTTGGCGAGCTCGACGGTCCGCACCGCATCGGTCGCGCTGTTGATCTCGGCCATGGCGGCGGCATGGCGCGCCATGATGGCATCGAGACGATCTTGCGGAAGCTGAAGGGACATAAGGGAACTCGGACAGGTGACATCGTGAGGGTTCGGGCGACGAGAACACTCGCTAGACCGGAACCTTGAATTCGGCGGCGAGCGCCGCCAGTTGCGGCCGCAGGCTGGCGACACCATCCGGCGAGGCCAGCATCCAGTCGAGCCGCTCGTGCAGCTTCTCCACGTCGAGCGCGCGCAGCATTGCCTTGACCGGGCCGATCGAGGCCGCCGACATCGAGAAGGCGCGATAGCCGAGGCCGATCAGCGCCATCGTCTCCAAGGGCTTGCCGCCCATCTCGCCGCAGACCGTAACCGGACATTTCGCCTCGGAGGCGGCCTCGACGATGCTGCGCAGCGCCCGCAAGGCACTCACGCTCAGCGGATCGAAACGATCGGCGACGCGCTTGTTCTCGCGGTCGGCCGCGAACAGGAACTGCATCAGGTCATTGGTGCCGATCGAGAGGAAATCGGCCTCGCGCGCAATCTCCGCCAGCTCGAAGAGCAGCGAGGGCACCTCGACCATGACACCGAGCTGGAGGCTGAGCGGCGGCGCATGGCCTTGCTTGGCCAGCATCGCCTGCTCGCGCCGGACAATCATGCGGGCGCGCTGGAACTCGTCGACGGTCGCGATCATCGGCAGCATGATCTTCATGTCGCGGCCGGCGCCGGCGCGCAGCAGCGCCCGCAGCTGCGCGCGCAGGAGCCGCGGCTTGTCCAGACCGATCCGGATGGCGCGCCAGCCCAGGGCCGGGTTCTCCTCCTCGACGCGCTCCATATAGGGCAGCACCTTGTCGCCGCCGATATCGAGCGTGCGGAAGGTCACGGGCCGGCCTTGCGCCTGGTCCAGAACGGCGTTGTAGAGGGCCTGCTGCTCGCTGGTCGTCGGCATGTGCTCGGCGACCATGAATTGCAGCTCGGTGCGGAACAGACCGATACCCGACGCCGCCGTCGCCTCGATATTGGGCATGTCGACGAGAAGCCCGGCATTGATCTGGAGCAGGATCGGGACGCCGTCCTTGGTGACGGCGGGCATGGTCTTGAGCTTGCGGTACTGCTCCTGCTTGCGGGCACGCAAGCGCGCCTTGTCCTTATAGGCGTTCTCGACGTCGGGCTGCGGCCGGATCTGGACCTCGCCGGCCTGACCGTCGACGATGACGGCATCGCCCGGCTGGACGAGTGCGGTCGCGTTGACGATCTCGCCGACGGCCGGGATGCCGAGCGCACGCGCCACGATGGCGATATGGCTGGTCGGGCCGCCCTCCTCCAGCACCAGGCCGCGCAGATTGGCGCGGTCATAGTCGAGCAGCGCCGCAGGGCCCATCGAGCGCGCGATCAGGATGGCGTTCTCGGGCAGCTCCTCGCGAGCGACGCCGTTGGCCTTGCCCATCAGCGTGCGCAGCAGGCGGTTGGCGAGATCGTCGAGATCGTGCAGGCGCTCGCGCAGATAAGGGTCGGTCTGGCGCAGCATCTTGGCGCGCGTGTCGGACTGGACGCGCTCGACGGCAGCCTCCGCCGTCAGGCCGGTCATCACGACCTCGCGCATGCGCCTGAGCCAGCCCTGGTCATGGGCGAACATGCGGAAGGTCTCGAGCACCTCCCTGTGCTCGCCGGTATGGGCGACGTCGCCACGTTCGAGCAACTCATCGATCGAGGTCCGCATCTCGGCGATCGCGGCTTCGAGCCGCTTGACCTCGCTCGCCGGATTCTCGGCGATCAGGTTGGTGATGGCGACGCGCGGCTCGTGCAGCACGGCGTGGCCAAGACCGACGCCATCGGCAAGCGAGACGCCGATGCCATGGATCGGGCGGTCAAGGCCGATCGAGGCGCCGGGCGGCGCGAGCGATTTCAAGCCGCCCGCCGCGATCATCTCCGCCATGATCATGGCGGTGGTCTGCAGCGATTCAATCTCCTCCTCGCTGTAGAGCCGCGTCGCGCGGTTCTGGATGACGAGGACGCCCATGACCGCGCCGCCGCGCAGGATCGGCACGCCGAGGAAGGAGCGGTAGATCTCTTCGCCCGTCTCGGGGCGGTAGGAGAAGGCTGGGTGGTTTTGCGCGTCCGACAGCGCCAGCGGCTCGGCCTCGCGCGCGATCAGACCGACGAGGCCCTCACCGGCGCGCATCAAGGTGAGATGGACCGCCTCGCGGTTGAGGCCCTCGGTGGCGTAAAGTTCGAGCGAGCCGTCCTCGCGCAGGACGTAGACCGAGCAGACCTCGGCGACGAGATTGCCTGCGATCAGGACGACGAGCCGATCCAGCCGCTCCTGCGGGCTGATCGACGCTGCCATCACCTCGCGGAGGCGGCGCAGCAGAACGCCTGGTCCTCCGAGAGCGCCTCGCATCAATCCCAGCCCTCCGCCCGCCTCCTCAGCCATTGCGGCCGATGTCCATCGCAGACCTGACACCTGTCGTGGCCGAGTCGCAAGCGAACCTCGGTTCCCGCCGCTTCTAGCGAGGCAAGGGCCTGTTCGGCAAGGGCCGTGCGCCGGGGCAACGCCTTATCTTCGGCAAATCGTCAGTTCCGCGGCAAGAGCAGGATGCGAAAAAGTGGGAACCGGTTTTTTGCATTAATCCTGCTCTCACTTTTAGATGAGAGACGGATTCAGATTTCAGATGGGATCCCATCTGAAATCATCCGGCTCTCGCAGGATGCGAAAAAGTGGGAACCGGTTTTTCGCATTAATCCTGCTCTCACTCTTGGAAGAGAGACGGATTCAGATTTCAGACAGGATCACTCTGTGATCCTGTCTGAAATCATCCGGCTCTAGGCCGGTCCAAGCGCGGCGCCGTTGCGCGCCGGCGTGGCGGCGACAGCGGGTTTCACCGAAGCCCCGCCTTTCCGCTTCGGCACCGGCGGAGCCGCTTCCAGAGCCGTTTCGCCCTGGCCTCGGCTCTCCGTATCGGGCCGAGGCTCCGGCGTCACGACCCGTAGTCTGGGCGCCGCTTTTTTCGACGCGCTGCGCTTCGGTCCGAATGTCTCAGCGCCGTCCTGAGTTGGCGCTTCGATGCCCGCGAGCGCATCGAGATAGCACTGCGTCCACCAGCCGATATCGGTCGCGTCGATGATCTCGTAGAGACGCTCGAACCGGCGAATGCGCTCGGATTTGGGCATGGCGAGCGCGGTGCGGATCGCCTCGGCGACTTCATGGGTGTCGTAGGGGTTGACGATCAGCGCCTCGCCCATCTGCTGCGCTGCGCCGGCGAAGCGCGACAGCACGAGCACACCGGGATCGGCGGGATCCTGCGCTGCGATATATTCCTTGGCGACGAGATTCATGCCGTCGCGCATCGGCGTCACCAGCCCGACCTGGGCACGCCGGTAGAACCCCGCCAGCGCATTGCGCGAATAGGCCTTCTTGACCACGCGGATCGGCGTCCAGTCGAACTCGCCGAGTGCGGCGTTGAGGCGGCCCGCAGTTTCGTCCGACTGACGGTCGAGCTCGGCATATTCGGGCACGTCGGTCCGCGAGGGCGGCGCGATCTGCAGCATGCCGACCCGGCCACGATGCTCGGGATGGCTGCGCAGGAATTGTCCGAACGCCTCCAGGCGCTGGACGATGCCCTTGGAATAGTCGAGCCGGTCGACGCCGATGACGAGCTTGCGGGCGCCCAGCGATTCCCTGGTGGCCTTGATCGGACGCGTCGCGGCCCGCTCGGAGGCCGCAGCGAGCTTGCGGAAGGCCTCGACATCGATGCCGATCGGGAAGGCCTGCACAGTGGTTTCGCGGCGGCCCATCCTGACCTTGCCGCCCTCCACCCTCGCGCCGCAGAGCGAAACGAGGCCGCTGATCAGATTGCGGACATCGACCTGCGTCTGCACGCCGACGAGATCATAGGCGCCCATCGTGCTGATCAGCGTGGCGCTGAAGGGCAGAGCGCCGAAAACCTCAGCCGGGGGCCAGGGAATGTGGTGGAAATAGCCGATCCGGTTGGTCACGCCGCGCCGGCGCAGCTCGGCGGCCAGCGGGATCAGGTGATAATCGTGGATCCAGATCAGATCGTCGGGCTTCAGCAGCGGAATGAGCGCCTTGGCGAAGCGGCGGTTGACCGCGAGATAGCCGGCATAATCCGTGCGCGAGAATTCCGTCAGGCCGAGCCGGTAATGCATATTGGGCCAGAGCGCCCGGTTGGAGAAACCGAGATAATAGGTCTGGCGCTCGCTCTCGCTGAGATCCGTGACCGCATAGGTCACCTTGCCGCGCTGGACCGTGCGGACAGCCTGGCCACTGGGGGCGTCGCTGACATCGCCGCTCCAGCCGAACCAGAGCCCGCCGCGTTTCTCCAGCGCCTCGCGCAGCGCCACCGCCAATCCCCCTGCCGCCGCTTTCTCGTGACGATCGGGAATGGTGACGCGATTCGAGACGATGACGAGACGCATGGCGCGACAGCTCTCCTTTTGAATTGCGACTGGTCGCCAGAATTTCGACACCAGTGGCAGGAACAGAACGCGGCTGAGCACGTAATGTTTCCGAGGCCTCCGTATTCGCCGATGGCGAAGCGGTGGCAACGCCACGTCGAGATCGTGACGACAACGGGAAGCTGGACAATAAATGTGGCGAGTTCACGAACAGAGACACGATCCGGGAGGCACGTCGGCGCTTCGGCACAAGGAACGCTCAAGCTGAAGGGCCGTGTTTTCGCCCGACTCATGGCTCAGATAGATCGAGATTTGGCTCAGATAGACAAAGATGATGACACTGGCAGAAACTGAATTGCTTCACGATATCCGCGACATCGCTCCGACGGAGTCCGAGATCGCCCTGTTTCTCGACTTCGACGGCACGCTTGTCGAAATCGCCCCCGTGCCCGACGCCGTGCAGCTCGACCGACAGGTCGCTCCGGCGCTGGAATCCCTGCGCGCCTCACTCGGCGGAGCGCTGGCGCTCGTCTCCGGCCGGCCCGTCAGCTTTCTCGACGAGGTTCTCGCCCCCTATCGATTCGACGCCGCAGGGCTGCACGGCGCGCAAATTCGGGTCGATGGCGAAATCCGTTCGCAGTCTGCGGTCCCCGACGCGATGCGCGAGGCGACACGCGATCTGGTGCGCTTCGCCAACAGCCATGTCGGCATCATCGTCGAGGACAAGCACATTTCCATCGCCGTGCACTGGCGGCTCGCGCCCACGCTGAAGGACGAGGCGCTGGATCTGATCCGCGCGATTGCCGCGCGTATGGGACCGGCCGTCCGGCTCCAGGAAGGCAAGTCGGTGGCGGAACTGGTTCCCGCCGGCGCCAGCAAGGGCGGCGCCATTGTTCAATTGATGCAGAGCGCGCCCTATGCCGGACGCAGGCCCGTCTTCATCGGCGACGACATCACCGACGAGGCCGGCTTCAAGGCGGTGAACGCATTGGGCGGGCTCTCGATCCGGATCGGCGACGGCGAGACCTGTGCCGCGCACCGCATTGCCTCGCCGACCGCCCTGCGCACGATCCTTCTCGCTGCGGCCGAACACGGCCGTCTGACCGCTTCCAGCTTCTCATAAGGTTACCGATGACAGTTTCGACGACGATCGCGGGACGGAACTCCGTCTCGCTCGACCTCGGCGTGATCGGCAATTGCTCGATCGCCGCGCTGATAGACCGGCGCGCCCGCATCGTCTGGGGTTGCTTCCCGCGCTTCGACCGCGACCCGGTGTTCTGCGCGCTGATCGACAACCAGCCGGACGATGACGGAGCGATGCCGAAGAAAGGCGTCTTCGCGATCGAGCTGGTCGGGATGACGCGCTGCGAGCAAAATTATCTCGACAACACCGCGATCCTGTCCTCCGTCCTATCGGACGATCAGGGCAACGCCATCGAGATTCTCGATTTCGCGCCGCGTTTCGTGCGCTTTGAGCGCTTCTTCCGGCCGCCGCAGCTGGTGCGGCGCGTCAGGCGCATCTCGGGCCGGCCGCGCATCCGCGTCGTGCTGAAGCCGAGCCTGGGCCTCGGCGAGGAGCCCGACGAGATCACGCGCGGCTCCAACCATGTCCGCTTCGTCGGCGCCGATCAGACCATCCGCCTGACCACTGACGCACCGGTCTCCTATGTCGTCGACAGCATCCCCTTCGCGGTCGACCGGCCCTTCTCTTTCTTCATCGGCTCGGACGAGGCGCTGCGCGCCGAGATCGAGACGACCTCGCGAGAATTCCTGGACAAGACGACCGATTACTGGCGCGACTGGGTGCGCTCGCTCTCGATCCCGTTCGACTGGCAAAAAGAGGTGATCCGCGCCGCGATCACGCTGAAGCTCTGCTCCTTCGAGGAGAGCGGCGCGATCGTCGCCGCGCTCACCACCTCGATCCCCGAGGCGCCCGGCACGCAGCGCAACTGGGACTATCGCTTCTGCTGGCTGCGCGACGCCTATTTCGTCGTCCATGCGCTCAATCGCCTGGGTACGACGCGGACGATGGAGGATTATCTCGGCTTCATCACCAATATCGTCGACACCTTCACCGAAAGCGGGGCCGAGCATCTGCCGCCGCTCTACCCGATCACACGCAGCGGCACGCTGGAGGAGTTCGAGGCGCCCAACCTCTCAGGCTATCGCGGCCACCAGCCGGTGCGCTTCGGTAATGGCGCCGCGACGCAGATTCAGAACGACGGCTACGGCGCGGTCGTGCTCGCAGCGACGCATTCCTTCTTCGACCAGCGCCTGATCCAGCCCGGCAAGGACATGCTCTTCGCCCAGCTCGAGCGCATGGGCGAGCTCGCCATCGCCTATTTCGACAAGCCCGACGCCGGCCCCTGGGAGCTACGCGAAAGGCAGGTGGTGCACTCCTTCTCCAGCGTGATGTGCTGGGCGGCCTGCGACCGCCTCGCCCGCATCGCCGGCACGCTCGGCCGGGCTGACCGCAAGGAGTATTGGAGATCCGAGGCCAAGCGCCTGAAGGGCATCATCGGCGAGCGCATCTGGAATGAGGAGAAGGGCCATTTCGTCTCGACCTTCGACGGAACGGAGCTCGACGCGACGCTGCTGCTCTTTGCCGAGCTCGGCTTCGTCAAGGCCGACGATCCGCGCTATATCGCGACCGTCGAGGCGATCGGCCGCGACCTCACACGTGGCGACCTGCTGCTGCGTTACGCGACGCAGGACGATTTCGGCTTCATGCACACCGGCTTCCTGATCTGCGCCTTCTGGTATGTCGACGCGCTCTACGCGATCGGCCGGGTCGACGAGGCCAAGGAGCTGTTCGGCCGCATCCTGAAGCGGCGCAACAGCTTTGGCCTGCTCTCGGAGGATGCCGACCTCGCTACGGGTGAGCTCTGGGGCAATTTCCCGCAGACCTATTCGATGGTCGGGCTGATCAACTCGGCGATGCGGCTCAGCCGCAACTGGGAAGAGGCGTTCTGAGAGCGCACGTGCCGGATCAGCGCGGCGAACCGAAGCGGAAGGCGACCGGAATCACCGCGTAGACCATCACCAGCACCATCGGCGGCACGGCCAGTGCCGTGACACCGAGGGTCGGCCAGCCCTGGGTGAATGGCGCAAGCGCCGCCAGCAGCAGATTTATGGCGGCATAAGCGCCCAGCGTTGCGACAATCAAGAAGCGCAGCCGCGCCACGAGGCGCGACAGGAGTGCGGTATGCGAGGTCGAAGAAGAAGGTGAGCCCATCGGGCAACTCCATTCATAACGAAACGTATCGTTTCTATTGTTGATCTAAACGGACCGTTTCGTTATGTCAAGGAGCGAGCGATGAACGCGCCTGCCTGACCGCAGCGTGGAATTTACCTGCATAGCGCCACGGCTTGAATGGCCGACCGGCTCCCGCCTGTCCGCTACGCTAGAGCATTTCCGCGTTTCTCCGAATCGCGAAAGTACTCTAACTATTTGTTTTATCGTATTTTCTTCACGCGAACCGGTGTCCACTTCGCTCGAAAATGCTCTAGACGGTGGCGGTCGCGCCTACGGAAGGTGGAACGATGGAACCGAAAACGAAGCGCCGGGCCTCGATCGGCGCACGCCGCAGCCCCGAGACAGAGGCGGCCGTGAAGGCAGCGGCCCGGGAGCTGCTGGCGGAGAAGGGCTATGCCGGCTTCTCGATCGAGGAGGTCGCCCGACGCGCCGGCGCTGGCAAGCCGACGATCTACCGTTGGTGGCCAAGCAAGGCCGACCTCTTCATCGCCATCTACGGGGCGGACAAAGACGCCGCGATCCCTGTGCCGGACACGGGATCGCTTCGCGATGATCTCCTGCTCTACACGAAGGATCTCTGGCGCTTCTGGCGCGAGGATACAGCAGGGCGCGTCTTTCGGGGCCTGATCGCCGAAGCGCAGACCAGCGAGGGCGCGCTCGCCGCCTTGCGCTTCAAATTCATGCCGGAAAGACTGGCTTCACCCCGCAAAATGTTCCTGCGGGCTGCCGAGCGCAGCGAGTTCCCGGCCGACGAGATCGACGACCGTCTCGAACTCTGGGTCGGCTTCAACTGGCTGCATGTGCTGACCGACCGGCTAAGCGAGGACGAGCCCTCGCTGCCGCACAAGATCGCCCTGCTCTGCCGCTGAGCCTAGCTCACTCCATCCTGGCCGCGGTCCGCATCACCGCCAGCGCCAGGACCTGCGCGGCGGGGACGATGCTCTCGACCTCCAGGAACTCGTCGGGCGTGTGGGCTAGGCCGCCGATCGGCCCGACACTGCACAAGGTCGGGCAGCCCTGCGCGGCGGTGAAGCCCGAATCGGCGCAGCCGCCGGTGAACTCGGCGGCGACGCTGATGCCGAAACCCGCCGCCGCATCGCGATAGGTCTCGAACAGGACAGCCGATTCGGGCGAACGCTCCAGCGGCACGAACTCGCCCTTGATGGTCAGGGCTCCGGTCGCACCTAGCACCACCGGCGTCTCGACGATGGTTTTGATCGCGCCGACCAACTCGTCGCGCTGGGCGGCCGTGACATAGCGCAGGTCGATCTCGCACCAGGCATGGGGGGCGATGGTGTTGACGGTCTGGCCGCCACCGATCAGCCCGACATTGACGGTGACGCCGCGCTCCAGATCGGTGAGGCCCTGAAGCCTGGGGATCTTGTGGCCGAGATCGACGATGGCCGAGACGCCCTTGTCGTAATTCGCACCGGAATGGGCGGCCTTGCCGGTGAATTCGGCGCGCATGAAGACCCCGCCCTTGCGGCCCGAGGTGATCGACTGCTTCTGGTCGCGGCTGAATTCGGTGCCGGCCGGCAGGCGGCTCGGCTCGGCGTTGAAGACGCAGCGCGCCTCGCGGGCAGCGGCCTCGATGATCGGCCGCGAGGATGGCGAGGCGATCTCCTCATCGCTCGTCGTCAGCATCAGGAGCGGTGCGGGAAGTCCGCCGCATTCGGCGAAGGCCGCCGCCACGAAAGCCTCGATGACGAGGCCGGCCTTCATATCGGCGACGCCTGGCCCATAGGCCCGGCCGCCCTTGATGGTGAAGGGCCGGCGCGTCGGCTCGCCTTGCGGGAAGACGGTATCGCGATGGCCGAGCAGCAGCACCGGGCGCTGGTCATTGGCCGACGGGTTGGGCAGGCGCGCCTTGACGGCGTCGCCATAGCGGGCATCCGGGACGATCTCGACGACGAGCCCGTTCGCCTCATGGAAGCGCGCCAGCACCTGCCCTGCCCGGTCGACGCCGGCCTTGTCGTAGGAGCCTGAATCGGTGTCGACCATCTCGCGCAACAGCCCGACCATCGCCTCCTTGCGGCTGGCGAGCCAGGCCGTGACCTTCGCTTCCTCAGGCGTCAAATCGCTCATCGCGCATACTCACATTCGTTCCAGGCGGGACAATGTTGCCAACTTAATCAACGGCGACGCGCAGTGATAGAACGAGCTTCGCGACGCGGCGGCGATGTCGGTGTTCGAGGAAGGATGCGGTTGCGCGATCAACCGCCAAGGCCTCAGCGCCTGGCTTCCATCGCCATGCGCAGGGCAAAGCCCGCAAGCACGGTGCCCATCAGCCAGCGCTGCACCAGGGACCAGAACGGCCGCGTCCGCAGGAACAGCGCGATGCTGCCGGCGGCAAGGGTGATCAGCGCATTCACGCTGAGGCTGACCGCGATCTGGATGAAGCCGAGCATGATCGACTGCACCAGCACGCTGCCGGCAGCGGGATCGATGAATTGCGGCAGCAGCGCCAGGTAGAACACCGCGATCTTGGGATTGAGCAGACTGGTCAGGAAGCCCATCGCGAAGAGCTTGCGCGGGCCGTCGGGCGCGAGCTCGCGCACATGGAAGGGTGAACGGCCGCCGGGCTTCAGCGACTGCCAGGCAAGATAGAGCAGATAGACGACGCCGGCGAGCCGCAGCGCGTCATAGGCGAACGGCACCGCCAGGACGAAGGCGGTGATGCCGAAGGCGGCGCAGAACACATAGAAGAGAAAGCCGAGCGCGATGCCGCCGAGCGAAATCAGGCCGGCGCCCGGGCCCTGCGAGATCGAGCGGGAAATCAGGTAGATCATGTTCGGGCCGGGCGTCAGCACCATGCCGAAGGCCAGCAGCACGAAAGCAAGCAGGTTGTGAATCTCAGGCATGAAACCGCTCCAGCAATGGTACGCACCATGCCCGCATCCAGCCGGCCCCGACAATCACCCGGCGACGCGCCCCTCTCATGCCGCGCAAGCGTAGCTTGCCCGGGCCGCGCGTAGCGACGCTGCCGAGGCCCGCTCAATCAGGCTTGGCTGGGCAGTCGATTGCGCCAGCGCCGGCCGGCAAGCGCAGCAGCGGCAGACGGGCGCCGACCTCACCGGGGAACAGGCCGGCACTGACGAAGCCGCCGGCGGCGTCAGGGTCGAGCGAGGCGACGACGAGGCCGACCAGAGGCTGCTCGACCGGGACATAGCTCGAGCCGGCCGGCAAGGTGACGGGCGCAGCGTCGCGTTCGCTCTTCGTGGAGACGCCGCCTTCGGGATTGATGGCGCGGCGGTCGACCTGCCGGCGTGCCGTCACGGTGAAGGCTTCAGCCCCCGACACGGTCGCGGGCACTGTGAGGATGCAAGAGCGGATGCCGCGCCGTGCCAGCGCCTCGCGCACCGGCGCCGTCGCTTCGCCATCCGCCAGCCAGTAGCCGGCGGGCCGCGGGCGCACCACGGTCGGCTCAATATGGCGGGCATCGATGAAAGGCACCGCGGTCGGGCGCGGCGCCGCCGTGACGGGGTCGACCAGCGGCACGAAACCCTGGACCACCGGGACGCGATGCGCGACGACGAGGTCCGCATGCGAACGCGCCGCCTCCTGGCGCCCCTCGGCAACGGCACGCCGCAGCCGGGCAGGATCGGCAGCCGCGGCCCGCAAGGCGCCGATAGCGGCGAGGTAGTGAGTGGCGACGCGGCGCTGGAAGCCTTGCGTGCCGATGCCGACGCCGCGCGTCTCCAGCAGGATCGAGACCGCGCCCATCAATCCGAAGGCGTTGCGCGCGATGCCGGCCGCATTGCCGCCGGTCGCGACGGTCTTGTCCTCCGGCTTGGCGTTCGGGGAGGTCTGATAGACATAGGCCGTCAGCCCGGCGCTTGCGGCCGCGGCCTCGATCGCGGGCAGGAAGAGCTGGTCGGCCAGCGCCGTGGCGCGCGCCGGCACCAGCGGATGCGTCGCGCGCATATAGACGAAGTCCGTCGCATGCAGCGCCTCGAACTTCGCCAGCCAACGACCACCGACCGTGAACTCATGCGCATCGATGACGAGATCCGGCGGCAAGATCGCAGCTGCCGTCTGCAGGACGCGGGTTTCGGGCAGGGTCAGGAGCAGGTGATCACGGTTCGGATCGGCCTTGGCGGCGGTGTCGCGCGTGAAGGCTGCGGCGCCGTCGGGATTGGAGCGCGGCACGATGACGATGGTCAGCGCCCGCATCAGCTCGGCGAGCTCCCCGCCCGAGGCGAGGTCCTTCGCCAGCGCCAGCATCGCCTCGCCGCCGGCGGGTTCATTGCCGTGATGCTGGCCGATCAGCCAGACCACCGGCCGGTCGGCGGGCTGATTCCTGGCCGCCTCCTCCAGGCTGCGAGCGCCCTCGGCCGTGAACAGGAGATAGGGAATGTTGCGGCCTTCGAGCGAGCGCCCAAGCGAGCCGATGCCGAGATTGGCGGCATTGCCCAGCGCGGCGATGAAGGCCTCCATCTCGGCCTGGGTGGTGAAGCCGGCAGCCTCCCGCCCCGGATCATAGCCGCGGGCGCGCGCCTCCGCGAAGAAAGGCGAGCGCAATGTCACCGGCACATCGGCATAGCGCGCGCGCAAAGCCGGCGACTGCTGAAATTCGCCCTTGGCCGGGGCCTCCTGCGCGAGTGCCGCGGCGGTGAAGGCGAGGCCGAGCGAAAAGGCTGTCAGGACACGAAGCACGGCAGACCCTCCGCAAGAGCAAGGTGCGAAAAAGTGGGCACCGGTTTTTCGCATTGATCCTGCTCTCACTCTTAGATTGAGAGCCCGCGACGATAGCAGGCAGCATTCATCCTGCCGAGTTGGCAAGCGACTTCAAGCGAAGATCGCCCGCCCTTTTCCAGCTCCAGCCGGGCCGTCTCTGTCCGCCGCCTCAGATCTTCCCGTCATAAGCGCGCCGCGCGATGCGGCAGGCCAGCACGGTGAATGCGGCGCGGCTAAGCGCAGCTTCGACTTCCCCCGCGAGCGTCTCCGCATCATCGACCCAGCGGCCGACGCCGCCGAGCGCCTGCGCCACGGCCGGGAAATCGCTGCCGGAGAAATCCACGGCCGCATTGGGGCGTTGACTGGAGCGTTGCTTCATCTCGATCAAGGCGAGGCTCTCATCGACCAGGACGACGATGACGATGGGCAAGCCGAGTTCGCGCGCGGTCGCGAGCTCGCCCAGGCCCATCTCCAGCCCGGCATCGCCGACAAAGGCGACGACCGGCGTCGCGGGCCTGGCGAGCTTGTAGCCAAGCGCCAGCGGCACGGCGCAGCCCATCGTGCAAAGCCCGGTCGATTGCAGGATCGCGTGCGGGATGTCCGTCTGCCAGATCTGCGAGAGCAGGATGCGATGGGCACCGGAATCGATGGTGATGACGGTGTCTGCCGGCGTCGCGGCGCGCACCGTCTCGAAGACGACATCGGGCCCCCAGGCAGCCGAGGAGGCGAAGCTGTCGCGCAGCGCCTCCCGTGCCACTGTGGGCTCGCCGCCGGGCCAGACATGGCTCTTGGCCGGCGCGACGCTTAAGCCCGAAAGGCTGGCCGCAATGTCGCCGACGATGAGATGGTCGCTGCGATGCACGCCATGGGGCATCGCCTCGGCGACGATGTCGATGATCTGGGTTCCGGGAGAGAAGGGATCGCGCCAGTTGAGGCGCATCTCGATTGGATCATAGCCGGCGAGCACGATCATATCCGCGGCCTTGACCAGCGGCAGCAGCAGCTTGTCCGCCTTGGGCGAGAGCCCCGCTCCGCCAAGCGAGAGCGGATCGCTCTCGGGCAGCACGCCCTTGGCCTTGTAGGTGGTGATGACGGGAATATCGCGGTCGCGTGCGAAATCGGCGACCACATCGGCAGCGCCCTGGTTGACGACATCGAGACCGGCGATGATCAGCGGGCGCTCGGCATTCGCCAGAGCCCCGCGAGCCGCCTCCAGGCCCGGCCCCTCGGCCGGCCGCACCGGCAGGGGCAGCGGAGCCGGCGGACGCGCGGACGCCTTGGCGGGGCCTTCCGCCACGCCGATCGGCACATCGATATGGACCGGGCCGGGCCGGCCCGACAGCGCGATGGCGAGGGCTTTCTCGACGACGAGGGCGGCGGTCTCGGCTGTGGCGCGGAAGCTCGCCTTGACGATCGGGCGCAGCAGCGCCTGATGGTCGAAGACCTGATGCGTGTAGCTCTCGGCCTCGGCCGCATCGACGCAGCCGGTGACGAAGATCAAGGGCACGCGGTCCTGCATTGCATTGGCGACGACATTGGCCGCATTGGCCACGCCGGGACCGAGCGTGGCGTAGAACAGGCCGGGCGCTCCCGTCGCATGCCAGACGCCCTCGGCCATGAAGCCGGCCGCGTTCTCATGCTTGACCAGAACCGGCTCGATGCCGGCTGCGCTGAAGGCCTCGACCAGCGCCAGGACCTCGCCGCCGGGAATGCCGAAGGCGTGGCGAATGCCAGCCCGCGCAAGGCCTCGCGCGATCAGGTCCGCGCCGGTGGTGATCGTCTCTGAGCTGGGCATGCGTGACCATCCGTCTGCAGCGCAAGCGAGGGCGCCCGCGCAAAGAGTTTTCCGAATCGGATTCTACGCCATCAATCGCACATCAAATCTGTGTGACCGCAAATCTGTGTGACCGATTGCGAGCCGCATTCAGCGCAACTCGTCGACAAGAAAGAAGTCGGTATCGTCCGGCTTGGCTCCGGCCGCGGTCAGCATCGCGTGAATCTGGCCGCGATGATGCGCCTGATGGTTGAAGAGATGCGCCACCACGAGCCCGCGGGGCTTGCCCATCTCGCGGCCGGCCACACCCGAATACCAGATCAGGGTGCCGCGCAGCCAGTTCGCTTCGACATTCGCCGCCCAGGCCTCGATCGCGAAATCGCGCTCGCGGCGCCTGAAGCGGAACTCGGCCCAGTCCTCGACATAGATCGCCGAATCGCGGCCGCTCACGGACGGCTTCGGCGAGCCGGTCAGGCGATGCAGCCAGACCTCATCGGCCCAGAGAATGTGATTGAACGTGCCCTGGATCGACTTGAAGAAGGCGCCCCGGTCGCGCCGGCGCCCTTCATCGTCGAGCGTGTCGGCCGCCGCGATCAGGCTCCGGTTCTGCCAGGCGTTGTAGCGCGCCATGGCCTGGACGAAGGCAGGATCGACCATGCGGCCACCTCCTCAAATGATGTTGGCCTCCTTGAGAGGCTTGCCGGCAACGATGCGCTCATGGCCGAGATCAGCAAGGTCGAGCGTGCGATAGCCGCCATGCAGGATATGCTCGGCAAGGCCGCGCCCGACCGCTGGCGACTGCTGCAGGCCATGGCCGGAGAAGCCGTTGGCGAGATAGAGATTGGGAACGCCGGCAGCCGGGCCGATGATCGCGTTGTGATCGAGCCCGTTCATGTCATAGGGGCCGGCCCAGGCGCGGCCGGGCCTGATCTGCTCGAAGGCCGGGATGCGATGCGCCAGCGCCGGCCAGACCGTCTCCTCGAAGAAGGACCAGTCGACATCCTCAACGCCCGGATCGCTCTCGATCCATTCCTGGTCGGCCTCGCTCGTCGGCGAGGAACTGCCGATGAAGAGCTGGCCTTCGCTGCTGCGCTTGCCCTCGGGCCGGCACCAGACGCCGGTGGTGTCGATCAGCAGCGGGCAGTTGTCGACCTCGCCCTTGCAGGTGAAGGAGAAGACATAGCGCTTCATCGACTTGACCGGGATCGCGACGCCGGCGGTGGCGGCGAGCCGCGCGCCATGAGTGCCCGAGGCGTTCACCACCGCGCCGCAGGCGATGCGGCTGCCGTCAGTGAGTTCGACGCCGGTGATGCGACCGCCTTCGACGCTATAGCCGGTGACCTCGCCCTGGCGGTATTCGACGCCGAGCGAGCGCGCCTTCCTACGGAAGGCCTGCAGCAGCGCCCAGCCGTCGAACCAACCCTCACCGCTGACGCCATAGGTGCCGCAGATCAGGTTCGATGTATTAAGCCAGCTAAATTTGCTACGCAGCATCTCTGCGGCATAAAGCGCGATATCTGCGCCCTCGGCGGCCTGGAGCTTCTGGTTCGCGGCGAGGATCGGGGCGCCCTCGTCGCTGCCGAGATAGAGATAGCCGCCCTCATGCAGATCGATGACGGGCGTCTCGCCATCGACCGCGAGATGAGTGCCGAGATTGCGCAGGAAATCGATGCCGAAGAGCGAGATGCGGATGTTGACCGCGCTGGAATATTGCTGGCGGATCGAGGCGGCAGAGAGCGCCGAGGCGGCCAGACGATAGGTCGGGTCCTTCTCGATCACCACGACCTTACCCTTGAAGCCGGGATCGGCGGCGAGGTGATAGGCGACGGAGGAGCCGATGGCGGCGCCGCCGCAAATCACGACATCGGCGCTTTCGGACGAAGACAACATGGCGGTCCCGCGGAGCATGGCCGCGATACGCCGCGACCGAGGTTGGTGAATTCAGCGCATGAATGACGCGACAATGACGCCTTGTCGAGAGCTGTCGTCGCGGGCCTCGCGAAGCAGTCTCAGCGCCATCGAGCGAAACCTTGGCGGCCTTTCGAGCGCAGACGCGCCGGCAGCCGGCTCTCAACTAAAAGCGAGAGCAGGATCAATGCGAAAAACCGGTGCCCACTTTTTCGCATCCTGCTCTGGCTCACGCGCCGCATTCGCCGAGCAGCCAGTCGCGGAAGGCGACCACTGCCGGCAGCCCGGCCTTGGCCTCGGGATAGACCAGATAATAGCCCTCGGAGCCGGTCACCGGCCGATCGACGGGGATGACGAGCGCGCCCAGGCGCAACTCCTCCTCGACGAGGAAGCGCGGCACGATGGCGAGCCCCAATCCGGCGACCGCGGCCTGCGAGACCATGGCGAATTGCTCGAAGCGCGGCCCCATCAAGGCGCGTTCGGGCGGCAGGCCCTGCTGCTCCAGCCAGTTGGCCCAGGCGCGCGGCCGCGTCGATTGCTGCAGCAAGGGCGCGCGCAGCATGTCCGCCGGCTCCGCCAGGCCAAGCCGCGCCACCAGGGACGGTGCGGCGACGGGGATGATCTCCTCGCCCATCAAGCGGTGCAGCCTGGCGCCGGCCCAGACGGGATCACCGAAATGGATGGCGGCATCGACCTGCTCGCGAGCGAAGTCGAAGGGCACCAGCTTGGTGGTGAAGTTGATCGTGATGCCGGGATGCGCCTCGATGAAGCGCGACAGGCGCGGGATCAGCCAGCGCGTGCCGAATGTCGGCAGGATCGCCAGATGCAGCACGCCGGCCGCGCCGCGAAAGGCCATGGCCGAGACGGTGGCCGCGGCCAGCCGCGACAGACCGTCCCTGATCTCGGCCGCATAGGCGCTGCCCGCCGGCGTCAAGCTGACACGCTGCCTGACGCGCTGGAACAGGCCGACGCCGAGAACCTTTTCAAGATGCGCGACCTGCCGGCTGACAGCGCCTTGCGTCAGGTTCAGTTCCTCGGCAGCGCGCGTGAAGCTGCCATGCCGCGCCGCCGCCTCGAAGGCAGCGAGCGCCGAGAGCGAAGGCACCGAAAGCCGGCCCGGGACGATGTCAAAGTTCATGATAAACTCTCATCAAGTCGTGAGAACATATCGATTGCTCATGCGGGGTGGAAGAGGGCATTCTTCGCGCTTCCGGCGCGGCGGCTCGAAGTCCCGCGCCGCTTGGCGTGTTTCGCTAGGGCAGGATGCGGAAAAGTGGGAACCGGTTTTTCGCATTGATCCTGCTCTGACTTTTAGATGAGAGCCGGATTCAGATGTCCGGCTCTAGCGACGGGTTTGGAATTCACAGATGGCTTCATCTTTGCCGCAAGACGCGCTGGCGCTGCTCAAGCGCCTCGGCGTAACCGACGCCGCCTTCGCCAAGGCAGGCCTCCCCGCCCATTCGCCGGTCACGGGCGAGGCCGTCGCCACGCTCCGCGAGACGAGCCCCGCCGAGGCCGAGGCCGCAATCGGTCGGGCCCAGAGCGCCTATCTCGCCTGGCGCAAGGTGCCGGCGCCGCGCCGCGGCGAGTTCGTGCGCCTGCTCGGCGAGGAACTGCGCGCCTCGAAAACCGATCTCGGCCTGCTGGTGACGCTTGAAGCCGGCAAGGTCGTCTCCGAGGGCCTCGGCGAGGTCCAGGAGATGATCGACATCTGTGATTTCGCCGTCGGCCTCTCGCGCCAGCTCTATGGCCTGACCATCGCGACCGAGCGCCCGAACCACCGCATGATGGAAACCTGGCACCCGATCGGCGTCTGCGGCGTGATCTCGGCTTTCAACTTCCCGGTCGCGGTCTGGTCGTGGAATGCCGCACTCGCCTTCGTCTGTGGCGACAGCGTCGTCTGGAAGCCCTCGGAGAAGACCCCGCTGACCGGCATCGCTGTGCAGGCGATCGTCGAGAAGACGATGAAGCGCTTCGGCCCCGAGGCCCCGGTCGGCCTCTCCGAGATCCTGATCGGCGGTCGCGAGATCGGCGACCTCCTGGTCAGCGACCATCGCGTGCCGGTGGTCTCGGCCACGGGTTCGACCCGGATGGGCAAGGAGGTGGGCCAGAAGCTCGCCGCACGCTTTGCCCGCGCCATCCTCGAACTCGGCGGCAACAATGCCGCGATCGTCGCGCCCTCAGCCGATCTCGACATCGCGCTGCGCGGCATCGCCTTCGCGGCGATGGGCACGGCCGGCCAGCGCTGCACCACGCTGCGCCGCCTGATCGTGCATGAGAGCGTCTATGACGCGCTCGTTCCCAAGCTGATCAAGGTCTATGGCAGCGTCAAGATCGGCGATCCGCGCGAGGCCGGCGTGCTCGTCGGACCGTTGGTCGACGAGGCCGCCTTCAAGGGCATGCAGACCGCTCTCTCCGAGGCCAAGGCCGCCGGCGGCAAGGTCCATGGCGGCGAGCAGGTCACGGTCGGCGCGGGCGGCTTCTATGTCCGCCCTGCCCTGGTCGAGATGCCCTCGCAGACCGGCCCGGTCGAGCGCGAGACCTTCGCGCCGATCCTCTATGTGATGAAGTACAAGACGCTCGACCAGGCGATCGCGCTGCAGAACGCGGTCGGCGCCGGCCTGTCCTCCTCGATCTTCACGCTCGACATGCGCGAAGCCGAGATTTTCGTCTCGGCCGAGGGCTCCGACTGCGGCATCGCCAACGTCAATATCGGCCCGTCCGGCGCCGAGATCGGCGGAGCCTTCGGCGGCGAGAAGGAAACGGGCGGTGGCCGCGAGGCCGGTTCCGATGCGTGGAAGGCCTATATGCGCCGCGCGACGAATACGCTCAATTACGGCACGACATTGCCGCTGGCGCAGGGCGTCAGCTTCGATGTGGATGCTTGACGATTTGAGCTGAGGAAACACGCCGTCATTGCGAGTGTAAGCGAAGCAATCCAGGAGCGGCAACGCTCTACGTCCCCTGGATTGCTTCGTCGCTTCGCTCCTCGCAATGACGGTGAGCAGCGAACAAGAGGGAGACACACCATGGCCGAAGCCGCTCGCAGCCACTCCACCAGCCACAAGCTGGCCGAGTTCACCTGGGACGACGCCTTCCTGCTCGATGAGCAATTAAGCGAAGATGAGCGCCTGATCCGCGACACCGCCCGCGATTTCGCGCAGGAGAAGCTGCAGCCGCGCGTCTCGGAAGCCTATCTCAACGAGACCACCGACCGCGCCATCTTCAACGAGATGGGCGAACTCGGCCTGCTCGGCGTGACGGTGCCCGAGGAATATGGCTGCGCCGGCGCGAACTACGTCTCCTACGGGCTCGTCGCCCGCGAGGTCGAGCGCGTCGATTCCGGCTACCGCTCGATGATGTCGGTACAGTCCTCGCTGGTGATGTACCCGATCTATGCCTATGGCGACGAGAACCAGCGCAAGAAGTACCTGCCCAAGCTCGGCTCGGGCGAATGGGTCGGCTGCTTCGGCCTGACCGAGCCCGATGCCGGTTCCGACCCCGCCGGGATGAAGACCCGCGCCGAGAAGGTCGCTGACGGCTACAAGCTGACCGGCTCGAAGATGTGGATCTCGAATTCGCCGATCGCCGATGTCTTCGTCGTCTGGGCGAAATCGGCGGCGCATGACAACCAGATCCGCGGCTTCATCCTGGAAAAGGGCATGAAGGGCCTGTCTGCCCCCAAAATCGGCGGCAAGCTCTCACTTCGCGCCTCGATCACCGGCGAGGTCGTCATGGACGGCGTCATCGTTCCCGAAGAGAACCTGCTGCCCAACGTCTCCGGCCTCAAGGGTCCGTTCGGCTGCCTGAATCGCGCCCGCTACGGCATCTCCTGGGGCGTGATGGGCGCCGCCGAGGATTGCTTCCACCGCGCCCGCCAATACGGGCTCGACCGCAAGCAGTTCAACAAGCCGCTGGCCCAGACGCAGCTCTACCAGAAGAAGCTCGCCGACATGCTGACCGAGATTTCGCTCGGCCTGCAGGGCTCGCTGCGCGTCGGGCGCCTGCTCGACGAGGGCAAGATGGCCCCGGAGATGATCTCGCTGGTGAAGCGCAACAATTGCGGCAAGGCACTCGACATCGCCCGCCAGGCCCGTGACATGCATGGCGGCAACGGCATCTCGATCGAGTACCAGGTGATGCGCCACGCAGCCAATCTCGAGACGGTGAACACCTATGAGGGCACGCATGATGTGCATGCGCTGATCCTCGGCCGGGCGATCACCGGCTTGCAGGCGTTTTTCTGATCCTCAGCCGTCATTCCGGCCGCAGCGAAGCGGAGAGCCGGAATCCATCATAGAGCACAGCGCCCTTCGATGGATTCCGGTTCTCCCTGCGGTCGCCCGGAATGATGGCGTTCAGGTTGTTGTCGATGTCCCCAGCCCCTCCCCTTGCCGGCCTGCGCGTCCTCGAACTCGCGCGCATCCTTGCCGGTCCCTGGATCGGCCAGCTTCTGGCCGATCTCGGCGCCGATGTCGTCAAGGTCGAGGCGCCCGAGGGCGACGACACCCGCAAATGGGGCCCGCCCTTCGTCGAGGGCGTCGGCGACGAGCATCTCTCGGCCGCCTATTTCCACTCGGCCAATCGCGGCAAGCGCTCGATCACGGCCGATTTCCGGACCTCGGAAGGCCAGGCGCTGGTGTATCGCCTCGCCGCCCATGCCGATGTCGTGGTCGAGAACTTCAAGGTCGGCGGCCTGGAGAAATACGGGCTCGATGCCGCCGCGATGCGCGCAGCCTTCCCGCGCCTGATCTATTGCTCGGTCACCGGCTTCGGTCAGACTGGCCCCTACGCGCCGCGCGCCGGCTACGACTTCCTGGTGCAAGGCATGGGCGGGCCGATGTCGGTGACCGGCGAACCGGCGGGCGCGCCGATGAAGGCAGGCTATGCCGTCGCCGACATCTATACTGGGCTTTACGCCTCGGTCGGCATCCTCTCGGCGCTGCGCCGGCGCGACGCGACCGGCGAGGGCGCGACGCTCGACATGGCGCTGCTCGATGCCCAGGTCGCCGTGCTCGGCAACCAGGCGATGAACTATCTCGTCTCGGGCAATCCGCCGCCGCGGCTCGGCAACGCGCACCCCAATATCGTGCCCTATGACGTCTTTCCCGTCGCCGATGGCCACATCATCATCGCCACCGGCAATGACGGGCAATGGCGCAAGCTCTGCGACGTGCTGGGCGGCGCCGAGCTCGCCAACCACCCCGACTATGCCGACAACAAATCCCGCGTCGCCAATCGCGCGCCGCTGACGATTGCACTCCACGCCCTGACCCAGCGCTACGGCAAGGCCGACCTGCTGGCGGCGCTCGAGGCGGTCGGCGTGCCGGCGGGGCCGATCAATTCCGTCGACGAGGTCTTTGCCGACCCGCAGATCATGGCGCGCGGCGTCAAGGTCGATTTGCCCAGCGCCGCCGCCAAGGGTGGGACGATCCCGACCGTCGCCTCGCCGATCGTGATCGACGGCGTCAGGCAAGTGGCGGGACGGCCGAGCCCACGGCTCGGCGAACATCACGACGACATCCTGAACGACCCGGCCTGGGGAGGGCCGCACCATGGCTAATCGCACAGGCGGGCAGATCCTCGTCGACCAATTGCTGATCCACGGCGCGACCGACGCCTTCTGCGTACCCGGCGAGAGCTACCTTGCCGTGCTCGATGCGCTGCATGATGCGAGCCTGAAGGTCACCGTCTGCCGGGCCGAAGGCGGCGCCTGCATGATGGCCGAGGCCGCCGGCAAGCTGACGGGCAAGCCCGGCATCTGCTTCGTGACGCGCGGCCCAGGCGCCACCAACGCCTCGCCCGGCATCCATATCGCCGACCAGGATTCGACGCCGCTGATCCTCTTCGTCGGCCAGATCGAGCGTGGCATGCGCGAGCGCGAGGCCTTCCAGGAGCTCGACTACCGCGCCGTCTTCGGCACCATGACGAAATGGGCGACCGAGATCGACGATGCCGCGCGCATCCCCGAGATCATCAGCCGCGCCTTCCATGTCGCGACCGCCGGCCGACCCGGCCCGGTGGTGATCGCGCTGCCAGAGGACGTGCTGACCGACCTTGCCGACGTGGCCGATGCACAGCCCTATCAGGTCACCGAGACGCACCCGTCCCTGCTCCAGACCATCGATCTGCAGAAGCGGCTCTGGGCGGCGAAGTCGCCGGTTGCGATCCTCGGCGGCTCACGCTGGAGCCCGCAGGCGATCGAACGCTTCACCCGCTTCGCCGAGCGTTTCGACCTGCCGGTCGCGGTCTCCTTCCGCCGGCAGATGCTGTTCCCGGCCGACCACCCGAACTTCGCCGGCGATCTCGGCATCGGCCCCAATCCCAAACTCTTGAAGCGCATCAAGGAGAGCGATCTCGTCCTGCTCGTCGGCGGGCGGCTCTCGGAGATGCCGAGCCAGTCCTACACGTTGTTCGGTATCCCCGAACCCGGCCGGCCCTTGGTGCATGTCCACCCCGATGCCGAGGAACTGGGCCGCGTCTACCGGCCATCCCTGGCGATCAACGCCTCGCCGACCGCCTTCTGCGCCGCGCTGGAGACGGTGCATCCGCCGCAGGAGATTCCCTGGGCCGGCGCTGCCGCGGAAGCCCATGAGGCCTATCTCGGCTGGACCGAGCAGCCCGCGCCGGTAGCGGGCGCCTTCCATCCCGGCGAGGCCGTGACCTGGCTGCGGCGCCACCTGCCCGACGACGCGATCCTGTGCAACGGCGCCGGCAACTACGCCACCTGGGTGCACCGCTTCCATCGCTTCACCAAATTCGCGACGCAGCTCGCGCCGACCTGCGGCTCGATGGGCTATGGCGTGCCCGCCGCGATCGGCGCCAAGCGGCTGTTTCCTGAAAGGACGGTGGTCGCCTTTGCCGGCGATGGCTGCTTCCTGATGAACGGGCAGGATTTTGCGACGGCGGTTCAGTACGATCTGCCTGTCGTCGTCGTGGTGATCGACAACGGCATGTACGGCACCATCCGCATGCATCAGGAACGCGAATATCCCGGCCGCGTCTCGGCGACGGAATTGAAGAACCCGGATTTTGCGGCCTATGCCAAAGCTTTTGGGGGCCATGGCGAGCGTGTCGAGACCACGGCCGAATTCGGCCCTGCCTTCGAGCGGGCGGTCGCGAGCGGCAAGCCGGCGATCATCCATTGCCTGCTCGATCCGGAGGCGATCACGCCGGCGAAGTCGCTCTCGACGATCCGGGCCGAGGCCTTTGCCGAGCAGGCGCAGAAAGGCGCTTGAGCCTTAGCGGCCTGCTAGCCCCTGAACCACATCCGGCGCAGCAGGCCATCGCCCCAGACCATGCGGTGGAACAGGACCGCGCCGAGATGGATCAGCCCGAGCACGATGAGCAGGTCGAAGACCCGCTCATGCAGGGATAGCATCATCTCATAGGTCGCCTTGTCGGGACCGATGAGATGAGGCACCGCGAACCAGCCGAAATACAAAGTCGGGATCTGGATCGGCGCAGCTGACACCATCAGCATTCCGGTCAGCGGCAAGGCAGCCAGGCAAAGATAAAGCCCGCCCTGAACCGCGCCGGCGGCAAGGCGCTGCCATGGTTCGGGACGCGTCGGCGGCGGAGCCGGCAAGGCGAGACGCAAGCCAAGCCGCAGCAGTACGAAAACCGCAACCGTCAGGCCGATGGATTTGTGCAATTGATAGAGCTCGAAGCGGCCGACGAGATCGCGCGTCTCATCGCCCATCAGCCTGGCGAGCAGGAACTGGAGCGCGATCAGCAGCAAGGTCAGCCAATGCAGGGCGACGATCGCGGGGTGCCATCGCATTGGATGGCGCGCCTCGGCAGCCGTCATCGCGACAGCTGTCCCTTGATCGCGATCTCGACCAGATCGTCGACGACATTGACGTCCCGGCCGATGCCGAAAGCAGGACGCATGAACGAACCGCTGGCGTGGAAAGGCAGCTTTTCGCCACGCCGCGCCTTGTCGAGATCGCCATCCACCACGGCATTGACCACGATAGGATGGGTGACGGAGCGGATGGTGAGCTGGCCATTGATCTGCAGGCTGCGTTCGCCGGTTCGGGTCACGCTGACGGAATTGAAGCTCGCCGTCGGGCTATGGCCGGCATCCAGCATGCTCTCGCCGGTGATGAAGCCGTCCATCAGCGCCGAGCCCGCCTTGATCGAACCGGTTTCGATCGCGACCCTGATCCGGCTCTTCTCGGGCTGGTCGAAATCCAGCGCCAACGTGCCGTCATAGCGCTCGAAACGGCCTGTGGCGACGACTGCGCCGAAGCGGCGTGCGACGAAGCTGATCTCGGTCGAAGCGCGGTCGAAGCGCCATGTCGCCTGCGCCGAGGCGGGGCCGGCGAGGAACAAGGCGAAGATCGCAAGGGATAAGCGGTACAGCATGACCGCGATCTATCGCGCCCATGATGGCCGCGCCATGGTGACGAACCACCGCACACGTAAAGGTGATGTTACGCCTCCGCCGCGGGCGCGGCCCGCTTGGCGATGACGCCATCGAAGGTCGAGCGGATTGCCCGGGCCAGAGCGATGCAGGCCCAGCCCTGGAAGATCAGCTCCACGGCAAGGAAGGTGCCGAGCACCCAGAGGCTCGATGCCGGCCATTGCATCAGGATCAGGGTGCCCAGCGCGAGCGACAACAGCCCTGAGACCAGCACCCAGATCCAGGCTGGCATCGGCCGCGTCTGGAACGCAACGACGATGCGCAAAAGCCCCGCCACGACGAGCGCAGCGCCGGCGAACAGGGTCAGCGACACCGTCGCCACGACCGGATTGATGAAGACCATGACACCGACGGCGAGATAGAGCAGGCCGATCAGGATATGCATCAGCCGGCTCTTCCAGCCGCCATGCCGGAAGGCGTCGATCAGCATGATCACGCCACCGGCGAAGATCATGGCGCCGAACCAGATCGTGCTGGCGATGCTGAGCAGGCCGACGGCGCCCAGGCCGAGTATGCCGAGGATCACCAGGGCGATGCCGGCCGCCAGCAACCAGCCCCAGTTGCGGCGCAACGGCACCAGATGCGTGCCGAGCGAAGACGGATGATGCGCGGGAGTCGGGGCTTGCGACATGGCTTCATCTCCGGTGGGAGCTGAGCTGCAAGCTCTCACCCCGGGCCGGCGACGTCAATATCGCGGCTTTAGAGGCTATTTGGAAACTCCAGCCCTCATCCTGAGGCGCCGCGCAGCGGCGTCTCGAAGGATGAGGGCTCAGGAGGTTTCCAAACGGACTCTCAACCGAGCCTTGCCGCCACGAGCTTCCTGAGCCCGCGCAAATCCTTGACGAAGCCGCGAATGCCCTCAGCCAGCTTCTCCGTGCCCATGGCGTCCTCGTTCATGGCGAAGCGGAAGGCCTTCTCGTCGAGGACGATTCTGCTTCCGCCGGGAGAAGCCACTTGCGGCGAGGAGGCCGGGGACAGCTTGCGCGGCAGATCGCCGGTCGCCGCGGCCAGTTCGTCGAGCAGGCCGGGCCCGATCGTCAGCCGGTCGCAGCCGGCCAGCGCCTCGATCTCCCCGGTGTTGCGGAAGGAGGCACCCATCACCACCGTCTTGATCCCGAACGCCTTGTAGTAAGCGTAGATGCCCTTGACCGAGACGACGCCGGGATCGGTCTCGGCGGTGTAGGGACCGCCGCCCGCCTTGACGTGCCAGTCGAGGATGCGGCCGACGAAAGGCGAGATCAGGAAGGCCTTGGCGTCCGCGCAGGCGACCGCCTGAGGCAGGGCGAAGAGCAGCGTCAGATTGCAGTCGATGCCCTCGGCCTGCAGCACCTTGGCGGCCTGGATGCCTTCCCAGGTCGAGGCGATCTTGATCAGGATGCGGTCGCGCTCGATGTCGCGCTCCTGATAGGCGGCGATGATGGCGCGCGCCTTGTCGATCGTCGCCTGCGTGTCGAAGGAGAGATCGGCATCGACCTCGGTCGAGACCCGGCCGGGCACGATCTTGGTCAATTCCGCCCCGAAGGTGACGGCGAGCCGATCGCAGACCGCATGCACGGCCTTCTCGCCACCGCCAGCCTTCTTGCCCCAGCTGATCGCCTCGTCGACGAGATGGGCATAGGCCGGGGTCTCCACCGCCTTCAGGATCAACGTCGGGTTGGTGGTGCAATCGACCGGCTTCAGCCGGCGGACTGCCTCGATATCGCCGGTGTCGGCGACGACGGTCGTCATCTCGCGGAGCTGGTCGAGCTTGGAAGCGGTCATGATGGTCCTGCTATGGTCCGTATCGAAAGAACACCCGAACCTGCGGCGCTGTTCCCGCGCGGTCAAGCAAGCCGGCGACAGGGCCGGCCTGCGCGGGTGGCGAAGGCTCAGCTCTTGACGGCGCCCGCGGTCAATCCGCCGACCATGTTCTTGCGGAAGCCGTAATAGATCACCGCCGGAGGGATCGCATAGAGCAGGCCCGCCGCCATCAGCAGGTTCCAGGGCGCGTCGTCGGCCGAGAGGAACAGCCCCAGCCCCACGGCAAGCGGAACCGCCTTCTCATTGGAGAGCAGCAGGAAGGCGTAGAGATACTCGTTCCAGGCGAGCAGCAGCGCATAGATGCCGATGACCACCATCGAGGGCTTCATCAGCGGCAGGTAGACCAACCGGAAGAGCTGCAGCGAGGTCGCGCCGTCCATGATCGCGGCCTCGTCGAGCTCCTTGGGAAGCTTGTCGGAGGCCTGCTTCAGCACCCAGATCGCATAGGGCGAGGCCAGTGCGACCATGGCCAGGATCAAGGCGGCTTGCGTGTTCAGCAGGCCGTAGGAGCCCATCGCCTTGTACATCGGGATGGCGAGAAAGGCGGCCGGGATCAGGTAGGTTGCCAAAGCGAGGTTCATGATCGTGCGCCCGCCCTTGACCTTGAGGCGGGAGATCGCGAAGGCGGCGAAAGTGGCGATGAACAGCGTAAGCAGCCCGGTCGTGATCGCGATGAAGAAGCTGTTGAACATCTGCCGCCAGAAATTCGTCAGGTAGTAGTGCTGCTGCTGGAAGACGATCTGGAAATTCTGCAGCGTCGGCTTGGCCGGCCACAATGTGCCCGCCAGCATCGCCTCCTGGCTGGAGATCGAGAGCACGAACAGGTGGTAGATCGGCAGCAGCGTCCAGATCAGGACGGGAATGGCGATCAGGATCAGCTTTCCCTCGTCGAGAGCCTTTTTCATCATTCGGCTCCCTTCGAAAGACGCTTCACCATGAAATAGACCATCGGCAGGATCAGCGGCATGGCGACGATGATCGAAGCGATGCCGAGATCGAGATTGTTGTTGCGCATGTAGCGGATGCCGAGCGTCGAGAGCACATGGTTCAAATCGCCGGGACCGCCACCGGTGAGCAGGTAGACGCTGTTGAAGTCGCCCAGCGTCCAGATCATCGAAAGCATGGTCGAGGTGACGTAGAGCGTCGCCAGCGAGGGCCAGGTGATGAATTTGAACTGCTGCCATTTGTTTGCACCGTCGACGCTGGCGGCCTCGTAGAGATCCTGCGCGATGGCGAAGCGCCCGGTGATCAGGATCAACGTCCAGAACGGCAGCGACTTCCAGATATGGACCATGATCGAGCTGGCGAAGGCCAGCGTCGGATCCGTCAGCCAGCCCGGCCCTTCGACGATGCCGAACAGGTGGAAAAGCTGCTGGTTGATCATGCCGTTCTCGGGGTTGAGCATGACCCGGAACGAGAGAATGGTCGGAATTGACGGCACGGCCCAAGGCAGGATGAAGATCACCAGGACGATGCGAACCCAGGCGCGCTGCGCCACGAAGAAACCAGAGAGCCAGAGCGCGATCAGGAATTTCAGGTTCACCGCGATGAACAGGAAGACGATGGTGTTGACCACCGTGCGAATGAAGATCGGGTCGGCGAAGAGCGCGCGGTAGGAATTCCAGTTGAGGCCGAGCCAGAGGCCGTAAGCGACGGGGTAGACCACCATCACGGCGAAGACGAGGACATAGGGCGCCAGCATGATCGCGCCCCAGAGCGCGCGGTCGCGGGTATGGCCCGAAACCGCATCGCTGGGTGCCGCGACCGGTGCGGCCATCGTGGTCGCTGTCATAACCTACTCCCTCGGTCTCGCCGTCATACTGGGACGGGTCGGCGCCCCGCGGCTCTTGCGGCCGCAGGGCGCCTGTTCGTTAGGATCGGCGGCGTCAGCCGGCGATCTGCTTGATGCGGGCGATCATCTCGTCCACTGCGACGTCAGGCGCGATCTTGTCCTGAACCACGCGATTCACCGCCTTGGCCCAGACGTTCTCGGCGTTCACGGTCGTGAAGTTGTAGTTGTAGACGAACTGGAACGGCACGGTGCCATCGCTGTACTGTTTATGGACGATCGCGCGATGCGGATCCTTGCCGTCAGTCCAGAACGGGCTCTTGGCGCCCGCGATCGTCGTCGGGAACCAGCGACCGACCGAGCCTTCGACGAAGGGACGCAGGTTTTCGTCCTTGAGCAGGAACGCCATGAATTCCTTGGCGCGCTTCTTGTTCTTGGCGTCGGCGAAGATCACGGCCGTCTTCACCGCAGCCAGGTTCGGCATGACGCCGCCATCGGGCTTGAGCGGGAATTCGGCAGTGCGGATGTTGTCCTCGTAATTCTTCTTGGCCTGGGCGCGCTGCTCGGCGGTGAGCGCAGGATTGTTCATGTCGTCGAGATGCTTGGCGGCGATCGAGATCGTCGCGTTATGCGTCAGCACGGTCGTGCGGTTGTGGAAGGCGACGTTGTTGTCGGGATCCAGCCAGTTGACCGAGGATGGCGGCGAGCAGCCGCGCTGGAAGATGTTGGCATAGGACTTCACCGCTTCGATCATCGCCGCCCTGTTCTTGGGCTGGTCGAGCACGATCTTGCCGTTCTCGTCGACCACCTGCGCGCCATAGGCGTTGGCGAAGGTCAGGAAGCTGTAGAAGGTGTCGGACGCCGCGATGCCCATGGGATGGCCGATGCCGTAGATGCGCTTGCCCTTGGCTCGCAGCGAGCCCTGGACCTTGTCGCACCAGAAGTCCCAATAGCCGTTCCAGCCCTTGGGGATATCGCTTTCCTTGAAGCCGGCTTCCTCCAGCATGTCCTTCCAGTAGGTGATGTGCATCATCTGCTGTTCGACGGGGAAGGCGTAATAGGACTTCTTGCCGGTTTTGTTGTTCATCAGGAAGGTCGTCGCCAGCGCCTGCGGCTGGAACTCGGCTTTCATCGGCTCGATGACGTCGGTGACGTCCTCGAGCTTGCCTTCGAAGGCCCATTTGCCGGTGGTGCGGAAATCATAGGTCGTGCAGAAGCCGACATCGGGCGGCGTGCCGGCCTCGATGGCGCCGACCGATTTGGTCACGCAATCCTCGGTCGCGTAGAGGGAGAGATCGACCTTGACGCCGGTCGCCTTCTGGAACTTGTCGACGACGGCCAGCAGCGCGTCATCCTCGCCCTTGTAGAAGCCCTTGGTGAACCAGACCGTGACGGTCTCTTGCGCGAGCGCCGCGCCGGACCAACCCGCGGCAATCGCCGCGAAGGCCGCCCCAGTGACGAGACAACGAACCGATTTCATCGATAACCTCCCATTTAAAACGTTTAATGCCGACGATTTAGGACGTCTTGTCGAGGACACTAGCTGAAAAGCGCTCGGACAAACAAGCCGGTGCAATGCGGGAAATTCGGGCAGTCCAGGTTACCGGCACGGCGCGGCGGCGGATCGCTGGCGCTTTCATGGATATGTCATATAGGGGGCCTAACGGCCCTGACGGACCCGGCCGGGTCGAGGCCCATGGGAGGCGGCGATGCGCGCCAAGATCTTGATCGTATTGGCAGCTGCGAGCGCGCTCGCCGCCACGACGGCGCCGGCCGCGGAGGGCAAGCTCGTCCTCTACACCAGCCAGCCCAACACCGACGCGCAGCAGACGATCGATGCCTTCAAGACGCTCTATCCTAAAGTCGAAGTGAGCTTCGTGCGCGACGGCACGCCGCGCGTGATGGCGAAGCTGCGCGCCGAGATCGAAGCCGGCAGCCCGCAGGCGGACCTCCTGCTGATCGCCGATTCGGTGACGATGGAAGGCCTGAAGCAGGAGGGCCGGCTCCTCGCCTATGACGCAGCCGATGTCTCCGCCTATCCAGCCGGCATCCACGACCCGCAGAAGATGTGGTTCTCGACCAAGCTGATCACCACCGGCATCGTCTACAACAACAAGGCTGCGCTGAAGCCGACGAGCTGGGCTGATCTGGCGAAGCCCGAGGCCAAGAACCTGCTCGCCATGCCGAGCCCGTTGAATTCGGGCGCCGCCCTGATCCACACCATGACGCTGGCCGGCAACCTGCCGGGCGGCTGGCGCTATTACGAGCAGCTGAGGGACAATGGCGCGCTCGCGGCCGGCGGCAATGGCGACATCCTGCGCCAGGTCGCCACCGGTGAGAAGCTCTACGGCATGATCGTCGACTTCATGCCTATCCGTGAGAAGGCCAAGGGCGCGCCGGTCGAGTTCGTCTTTCCCAGCGAAGGCGTCTCCGCCGTCGGCGAGCCGGTCGCGATCCTGAAATCGACGAAGAACCCGGAAGCCGCGAAGGCCTTCGTCGATTTCCTGATCTCCCGGGAAGGCCAGGCGCTGGCGCTGCGCCAGGGCTATGTCGCGGCCCACCCC
Organism: Allobosea sp. OK403; assembly: GCF_900113835.1. Classification (GTDB taxonomy): domain Bacteria; phylum Pseudomonadota; class Alphaproteobacteria; order Rhizobiales; family Beijerinckiaceae; genus Allobosea. The sequence continues at coordinate 468,890 of NZ_FOQV01000003.1, forward strand.
GATGTCGCGCTACCGGCTGGCTATCCGACGCGGGACGCGATCAAATTGATGCCGTTCGACGCCGCCCAGGCGCTTGCCGGCGAGGCCGCGGCGCGCAAGCGCTTCAGCGCGATCTTCGAGTGAGCCCAGCGTGACGCGCACCCCGCCGCCCTTGCAATGACGCTCATCGCCCGCCCCGGCTGGCAGCGCGACGCCGCGCGCCCGACCTGGCCAGCTCTGGGTCGGCTTTTGCGTCTGCGCCAGCCGGAGGGGCTTGGACTGCCAGTTGCTGTCACGCTTACCGCCCTGCTGCTCGGCGCCCTGCCCTTCCTGCGGCTCGCCATCGCGGCCCTTGCGCCGGGCTGGCAGTTTGCTCCCGACGCCGCGCTGGAACAGATCGGCAGCCGCGCGGCGGTCAATGCGACGCTCCATACACTGGAGACGGCGGGCTTCTCCGCGCTCGCAGCCTTGCTGATCGGCGGCACTGTGGCGCTTGCACTCGGTGTCACCGACCTGCGCTATAAGCGCCCCCTCGCCTTCTTCTTCGTGTTCTCGATGATGATCGCGCCACAGGTCGCAGCTCTTGCATTCCTGAGCCTGTTCGCGCCGCACTCGCCGATCCTGGAGGCGCTTGGCCTGTCTCCTGCCCCAGGCACGCCAAACCCGTTGCTCGGGCGCGGCGGCATCATCCTTGTCATGGCGCTGCATCATGCGCCGCTGGTCGCGATCACGCTCTGGACCGGCCTGCGCAGCGTGCCGCATTCCCTGGTCGAGGCGGCGCAGATGGAGGGCGCGGGACCGGCGACGATCGTCGCGCGCATCCTGCTGCCGGTGCTGCGGCCGCAGATCATCGCCGCCGCGCTGATCGCTTTTGTCGCCGGCATCGGCAATTTCGGCATTCCGGCGCTGCTGGGATTGCCGGTGAACTACCTGACGCTGCCGACGCTGATCTATCGGCGGCTGGCGAGCTTCGGGCCGGCCGGACTGTCAGACGCCGCCGCGCTCTCCCTGCTGGTGGCCCTGGTCGCCGGTTGCGGCATCCTGGCGAGCGTGCTGGCGACACGGCGCGCCGGCGGCAAGGTCGAGATCGAGCGGCCGCTGCAGCCGTTCTGGACGCTCGGGCGCGCGCGGCCGCTGGTTGCCGGCGTACTCTGGACGTTGCTGGCGCTGAAGCTCGGCCTGCCTTTTCTGGCGCTGCTTTGCGAGGCGCTGACGCCGGCGCTCGGCGTCGCCCTGTCCTGGCAGAGCCTGACGCTGGATAAATTCACCGAGGTGCTGCTGCGCCAGGATGTGACAATGCGGGCCTTCCGCAACTCCTTTCTGTTCGCCGGCTCAGCCGCCCTGCTGCTCGCTCTGACCTCGATCGGTTTCGCCTATGCGTTGGAGCGGCGCATGGGCAGGTTCAGGCGTGTCGTCGAGCTCGTCATCGAACTGCCCTATGCTCTGCCCGGCGTCGTGCTCGCCATCGCCAGCATCCTGCTCTTCCTGAAGCCCTTGCCGCTTCTTGGGGTGAGCCTCTACGCCACGCCTTTCATCATCCTCTTCGCCTATCTGGCCCGCTTCCTCCCGCTGGCGCTGAAGGCGCCCGTCGCGGCGATGGCGCAGATCGAGGCGCATCACGAGGAGGCAGCGAAGCTCGACGGCGCGAGCCTCTGGCAGATGCTGCGCTTCATCGTGGCGCCGATCCTGGCTCCGGCGGCAACCGTCTCGGGCCTGATGGTCTTTCTCGTCGCCTTCAACGAGTTGACCGTCTCGGCGCTGCTCTGGTCCTCGGGCACCGAGACCCTCGGCGTCGTGCTGTTCAGCCTGAAGGAGGCAGGGCTCGCCGGCGAGGCGGCGGCGGTCGCGATCAGCGCCTCCCTGATCATTTTCGCGGTGATGCTGGGACTTGATCTGTGCGGCAAACGCCTGCCGCGGAACGTGCTGCCCTGGCGGATCTGACGGAGCCCCCCGACAGCTCGACAGGGTCCGAGCCGGCCTTGTCCTGTCCAGACGTTCCAGCGGATGAGACAAGTGCGGCCGGCAACCACAGGTTAATCCGACATTTACCCTGGATGGCCAGTTTCGACCGGAGCTGGAAAACGCCCTGCTCCCTGGACAACCGAGCTGGTATGCCGCCTCGAACCATGACGAATTGCCAGGACGCGTCGTAAGGATTCTGCGCCGATGAATTACCGCGCCGCTGTTCGTCGCAAATCCGAGCCGGTCGCCGATATGCGCAAGCTTCTCATCGTCGAGGATTCGAAGACCTTCTCGAAGGCGCTGCGCAAGCTCCTCGCCGAGGAGACGGGGCTATCCGTCGTGACATGCGCATCGCTGAACGAGCTGCACGAGGTCGTCACCGAAGAGCCTGAGGCCTACGGCATCGCGGTGGTCGATCTGAACCTGCCGGATGCGCCCGACGGCGAAGCGATCGACTTCACGGTGCAACGCGGCATCCCGACCATCGTCTTCACGGGGAGCTTCGACCTGCAGACGCGCAGCCGGATCATGGAGCGCGACGTCATCGACTATGTCCTGAAGAACAACGAGTTCGCGCTGGACACGCTGGTCACCGCGGTCAAGCGCGCCTTGTCCAACCGCGAGATGCGCATCCTCGTCGTCGACGACGTGACGACCGCGCGCAAGCACCTCGCCAGGATGCTGGCGGTGCAGCAATACTCGGTCATCGAGGCCGGGTCCGGCGCGGAGGCATTGTCGCTGCTCGAGGCCAATCCCGACATCCAGATCGTCGTTTCCGACTATAATATGCCCGATATCAACGGATACGAGCTGACGCGCAAAATCCGCCGCATGGTCGGACCGGACAAGCTGCGCGTGATCGGGGTATCCTCCACGACCGACATCGCCGTTTCCGCCGGTTTCCTGAAAGCCGGGGCCAACGACTTCATTTCGCGGCCGTTCATGCCTGAAGAGCTGCAATGCCGGATCGCAAACAATGCGGACACGCTCCTGCAACTGAAACAGCTCCAGGAATTGGCGTCCCGCGACTATCTCACCGGGCTCTTCAACCGCCGGCATTTCTTCGAGAATGGCCCCAAGCTCATCAAGACCGTGCAGGCGCGCCCTTCAAGCACGGTCGCGGTTCTCGATATCGACCACTTCAAGCAGCTCAACGATACGCACGGCCATGACATCGGCGACCGGGTGCTCGAATTGGTCGCCCGTTGCCTCAAGGATGCGGTCGAAGGCACCGGCAACCTGCTTGCCCGTCTCGGCGGCGAGGAGTTCGTCATCCTGTTTCCCGGAATGGCCCCGGCCGCCGCGATGCGCTTCAGCGATCACCTCCGGCTGGATATCTCGCATGCAACCTTGCAGATCGGGGCCGAGACGATCTCCGTCACAGCCTCGATCGGCGTTGCCGAGGCCGATCCGGCGGATCGTTTCGATCATTGCCTGCGCAGCGCGGACCAGGCGCTCTACGCGGCAAAGCAGCAAGGCCGGAACCGGGTCTGCCTTGCCGCGACCTGACGCTCCGGCCCAGCGAAAACGCTCTATCCCTCGACCAAGGCGGGCCGCGATACCGCCGCGGCAGGCTGTTCGCCCATCAACAGCGCCCGCGACGCCTTCGCCTCGCGCACGACGAAATCGACGATGGCGCGGACGCGGGCGACATCTTTCAGATCGGCATGGACCAGGAGCCAGAAGGATCGCGTGATCGAGACAGTCTCGGGCAGGACAGGCACGAGGCGCGGCTCGCCTTCGGCCATGAAATGGTGGATCACCCCGATGCCGGCTCCGGCGACGACCGCGTTCATCTGAGCCAGCACGCTCGAACTCTGGACCTGGGCGCGCAGGCCCTTGGCGACCTCGTCGAGATAATCGAGCTCGGGCGTGAAGATCAGGTCGTCGATATAGCCGACGATGCGGTGATCGAAGAGATCTTCCGGTTTCTCGACCTTCGGCATCGCGTCGAGATACTCCCGCGCGGCATAGAGCCCGAGCCGGTAGTCGGAGAGCTTGCGCGCCACGACCTTGCCCTCCTTGGGCGGGGCGAGCGTGATCGCGACATCGGCTTCCCGTTTCGACAGCGAAAGCAGGCGCGGCATGGCAATGAGCTGGATCTCGAGGCCGGGATAGGCGCTCGCCAGCTTGGCCAGGCGCGGCGCCAGGAAGGTGGTGCCGAAGCCGTCGGGAGCGCCGATCCGGACCGTGCCGGCAAGCGCCATGTCGGCGCCGCCGATATCGCTCTGGATCGCCAGCGCCTCGGTCTCCATGCTCTCGGCCTTGGCCAGGAGCCGCTCGCCATGGGCGGTGAGCGTGTAGCCCTGCGGCCGGCGCTCGAAGAGCTTGGCCTTGAGCGCTTCCTCCAGCGAGGTGATGCGGCGCGAGACCGTGGCGTGGTCGGCCCCGAGCCGGCGCGCCGCCGCCGTCAAACGGCCCGAGCGCGCGACCGCCAGGAAGAAGCGCAGATCATCCCAGTCGAACCGCTCCAAAGGCGCTCTCCCCGATATTCGCTTTTCCGCACGACATCCTATCCATCGTCGCTATAGCCGTGCGCAAACGAGAATGGTAGGGGTGACACCGGTCTCAGGACATCACCATTCGTAGGGAGGGCGCGATGCGTCAGGTTGGGCATTTCATCGGCGGCAAGCATGTCGCGGGCACTTCGGGCCGCACTGCCGACATCTATCAGCCCATGGACGGAAGCGTCATCGGCCAGGTCGCGCTCGCCTCGGCCGCCGAGCTGCGCGCAGCCGTCGAGAACGCCGCCGCCGCCCAGCCGAAATGGGCCGCGGTCAACCCGCAGCGCCGCGCCCGCGTGCTGATGAAGTTCCTCGACCTGATCGCGCAGAACAATGACGAGCTCGCCGAGATCCTCGCCCGCGAGCACGGCAAAACCATTCCCGACGCCAAGGGCGACATCCAGCGCGGCGTCGAGGTGGTGGAATTCTCGCTCGGCGTGCCCAACCTGATGAAGGGCGAGTTCACCGACGGCGCCGGCCCCGGCATCGACATCTATTCGCTGCGCCAGGCGCTGGGTGTCTGCGCCGGCATCACTCCGTTCAACTTCCCGGCGATGATCCCGCTCTGGAAGCTTGGCCCCGCGATCGCCTGCGGCAACGCCTTCATCCTGAAGCCCTCCGAGCGCGACCCCGGCGTGCCGATGCGGCTCGCCGAACTCTTCATCGAAGCGGGCGGACCTCCCGGCATCCTCAACGTCGTCAATGGCGACAAGGTCGCGGTCGACGCGATCCTCGACGACCCCGACATCAAGGCGGTTGGCTTCGTCGGTTCGACTCCGATCGCGGAATACATCTATGCCCGCGGCTGCGCGGCCGGTAAGCGGGTGCAGTGCTTCGGCGGCGCCAAGAACCACATGGTCATCATGCCCGACGCCGACATGGACCAGGCTGTCGATGCGCTGATCGGCGCCGGCTACGGCTCGGCCGGCGAGCGCTGCATGGCGATCTCGGTCGCGGTTCCCGTCGGCAAGGCCACCGCCGACGAACTGGTGAAGCGCCTCATTCCCCGCGTCGAGAGCCTCAAGATCGGCCCCTCGACCGACACCGCCGCCGATTACGGCCCGGTCGTCACCAAGGCGGCGATGGAGAAGATCAAGGCTTATGTCGATGTCGGCATCGAAGAGGGCGCCAGCCTCGTCGTCGACGGCCGCGCCTTCAAGATGCAGGGCTATGAGAACGGCTTCTATGTCGGCGGCTGCCTGTTCGACAACGTCACCAAGGATATGCGCATCTACAAGGAGGAGATCTTCGGGCCGGTCCTCTCCGTGCTGCGCGCCGAGACCTATGACGAAGCGCTGAAGCTGACCAACGACCACGAATACGGCAACGGCACCGCGATCTTCACCCGCGACGGCGATGCGGCGCGCGACTTCGCCTCCAAGGTCCAGGTCGGCATGGTCGGCATCAACGTGCCGATCCCGGTGCCGCTGGCCTATTACACCTTCGGTGGCTGGAAGCGCTCCTCCTTCGGCGATCTCAACCAGCACGGCCCGGACTCGATCCGCTTTTACACCAAGACCAAGACCGTGACGGCGCGCTGGCCCAGCGGTATCAAGGACGGGGCAAGCTTCGTCATTCCGACGATGAGCTGAGCGGGCGCGCGGAGGCGGCGATGACGCGATTGCCACAGGTTCAGACGATGATGCTCGTCTTCCTGTGCTGCGCGCCTGACGCCATGGCACAGCCGGACTTCGACGGTCCGGCTGTCGTCGCCTCCGATGCGAGCCGCTGCACCCCGGACAGGACCGCCCAGGCGCCGCTGGGCGAGCCCGAGACCGTTGCCTGCCGCAGGCTCTGGCAGGACGCCGTCGCGATGTCGCGCCAGCGCGCGCTGCTCGCGCAGATGCGGGCGCAGCGCGAACGGGCGGAGATGCTCGAGACCGCTCGCCTGCTGGCAATGCGCAGCGCCGTGGCGAAGCGGCCGCCGGCCACGATCGAAACCTTCCTCGGTGACGGCCAGCTCGCCTATGGCGATGTCGTCGTCATCGAAGGCGGCCCGCGGGTCTTCGTCGGCCGCCCCGGCGACAGCCCCGATATCAGGGATTTCGTCTCCCTGGCCTCGCCGCGCTCCCCGCATAGGAGGCGCGCAGCGCAATATGAAGGCGCGCTTCCCGAAGGCAGGAGCCTGCAGCTCGGCGAAGCGCCACGGAAACCGCCCAGCCGCCAGGAGCGCCAGCCTTGACGCCGTTCTCGCTCACCGAAGACCAGATCGCCATCCAGGAGATGGCGCTTAGCTTCGCCGCCGACACGCTGGCCCCCAATGCCATGCGCTGGGACGAGGAGAAGCATTTCCCGGTCGCGGAAATGCGCGCCGCCGCCGCGCTCGGCATGGGCGGCATCTACATCAACGAGGATGTCGGCGGCTCCGGCCTATCGCGGCTGGATGCCGCGCTGATCTTCGAGGCGCTCTCGACGGGCTGCCCGACGGTTGCGGCCTTCATCTCGATCCACAACATGTGCGCCTGGATGATCGACCGCTACGGCTCCGACGAGCAGCGCAAGAGCTTCCTGCCGAAACTGTGCACGATGGAGCATCTGGCGAGCTACTGCCTGACCGAGCCCGGCGCCGGTTCGGACGCAGCCGCCCTGAAGACCAAGGCGGTTCGCGATGGCGACACCTACATCCTCGACGGGCAGAAGCAGTTCATCTCGGGCGCCGGCGTCTCCGACATCTATGTCGTGATGGTGCGCACCGGCGAGGCCGGCCCCTCGGGCATTTCGACCGTCATCGTCGAGAAGGGCACGCCCGGCCTCTCCTTCGGGGCCAATGAAAAGAAGATGGGCTGGAACGCGCAGCCGACGCGGGCCGTGATCTTCGAGAATTGCCGCATTCCCGTCGCCAACCGGATCGGGCCGGAAGGCATCGGCTTCAAGATCGCCATGGCCGGGCTCGATGGCGGCCGGCTCAATATCGGCGCCTGCTCGATCGGCGGGGCGCAGGGAGCGCTCGACAAAGCTCTGGCCTATGCACAGGAGCGCAAGGCCTTCGGATCGCGCATCGCCGATTTCCAGGCGCTGCAGTTCAAGCTTGCCGACATGGCGACCGAGCTGGAAGCGGCACGAACCTTCCTCTGGCGAGCGGCCGCCTCGCTCGACGCCAAGACGCCGGACGCGACGAAACTCTGCGCCATGGCCAAGCGGGTCGCCACCGACACCGGCTTCGAGGTCGCCAACCAGGCGCTGCAGATCCATGGCGGCTATGGCTATCTCGCCGATTACGGCATCGAGAAGATCGTGCGCGACCTCAGGGTCCACCAGATTCTCGAAGGCACCAATGAGGTGATGCGGATGATCGTCGCGCGCGGGCTGGTTGGACGGGCGAAGGGGAATTGACGCCGAAGGCGTCATCCCGGACGCCGACCGGCGATCCGGGATCGTTAAGACGAGAAGGCGCTTTTTTCTGATGACGATCCCGAATCTGCTCTTCGCGCAGCCCGGGATGACACCAAGAACGACGAGAGGACACGCACATGACCAGCATCGCCTTCATCGGCCTCGGCAATATGGGCGGCCCCATGGCCGGCAATCTCGTCAAGGCGGGGCATATGGTCAGCGCCTTCGATCTGGCACAGAGCTCCAAGGATGCCGCTGCCGAGCTCGGCGTCGGGATCGCCGGTTCGGCCAAGGAGGCGGTCGCAGAGGCTGACATCGTCGTCACCATGCTGCCGGCCGGCAAGCATGTGCTCTCCGTCTGGGCCGACATCCTGCCCTCGGTGAAGCCGGGCGCACTGCTGATCGATTCCTCGACCATCGATGTCGAGAGTGCCCGCAAGGCGCATGCGCTGGCGGCCGAGCACGGCTGCCTCTCGCTCGACGCGCCGGTCTCCGGCGGCGTCGGCGGAGCCAAGGGCGCGACGCTGACCTTCATGGTCGGCGGCGCGGAGAAGGCCTTCGCGCTGGGGGAACCCATCCTCAAGGCAATGGGCCGGCGCATCGTGCATTGCGGCGACGCCGGCAACGGACAGGCCGCCAAGATCTGCAACAACATGATCCTGGGCATCTCGATGATCGGCGTCTCGGAGGCCTTCGTGCTCGCCGAGAAGCTCGGGCTCTCGCATCAGGCCCTGTTCGACGTCGCCTCGACCTCCTCGGGCCAATGCTGGTCGTTGACGACCTATTGTCCTGTGCCTGGCCCAGTGCCGACTTCGCCTGCCAACAACGAATACAAGCCCGGCTTCGCCTCGGCTCTGATGCTCAAGGACCTGAAACTCTCCCAGGAAGCCGCACAAGCAGCCGGCGCCTCGACGCCGCTCGGGGCGGCGGCCGCACAGCTCTACGGCATCCACAATGCCTGGGGAGAAGGCGGCGCTGATTTCTCGGCCATCATCCATCTGCTGCGGGGGCGCAACCTTTCGTGAAGCGCGCTTGCTTTTCGTGAAGCGTGCTTGCGTGGCCCCGTGACGAGCAGCTAGGACGGAAGCCATGAACGATGCTTCCAACCGCCGCGAACGCTCGGCCCAGACCGGCTTCGCCACCAGCCATCTCGATCGCCGGGCCGATCTGCGCGACAAGCCGGATGCGATCGCGGCCCTGCGCCATCGCTCCGATACACGGCTGACCGTGCTCGCGGGCGAGACACCCGTGCTGAAGCGGCTCGAAGGCGAGGCGCTGTCGGTCTGGTTCAGCCATGGCGAGACCGAATGGCTCGGCGCCGGGCTGGAAGAGGCCTTTCTCGGGCTCGACCCTGACGGCGCGCCGCGCTTCGCGCGGCTGATCGACAAGGCGCTGGCCGAGCCCTTGCGCGAACGGCCTGAAGTGCTGCTCACCGACCTGCGTTCGGTCGCGCTGAAGCGGCTCGTGCCCGCCCATGAACTCGGCCCGCTCGGCGAAGGCAAGGCGCTGCTCGACTGGCATGCGCGCCACCGCTTCTGCGCGCAATGCGGCGGCCCAAGCGAACTCGCCTCGGCTGGTTGGAAGCGGCAATGCACGGCCTGCGGCGCGCAGCATTTCCCGCGCACCGACCCGGTCGTGATCATGCTCGCCACGCGCGGCGACAAATGCCTGCTGGCGCGGCAGGCCCGCTTCGCGCCGGGCATGTATTCCTGCATCGCCGGTTTCATCGAGCCGGGCGAGACCTTCGAGGATGCGGTGCGCCGCGAGACCTGGGAGGAGGCGGGCCTGCGCACCGGCACGGTGCGCTACATCGCCTCGCAGCCCTGGCCATTTCCCGGTTCGCTGATGATCGGCTGCCTGGTCGAAGCGCTCAACGACGATATCGTGCTCGACGGCATGGAGCTGGAGGCCGGGCGCTGGTTCTCGCGGGCCGAGGCCCTGCAGATGCTGGAAGGCAATCATCCCGAAGGCTTCACCAGCCCCCAGCATCTGGCGATCGCCAATACGATCCTCCGGGCCTGGGCCGTGGAGGGGGAAGAGGTGAATGGCGAGTAGCGAATGACGCCCTACTCGCTATTCGCCATTCGCCACTCGCTTTCTTACTCGCCCGCCTCCGCGAAACTCTCGCGGAAGGCGTGCGCCGGGTAGACGCCGAGGATCTTCATCTCCTTCGAGAAATATTCCAGCTCCTGCAGCGCCCGCTTCAGATGCGGGTCGTCCGGATGGCCCTCGACATCGAGATAGAACATCGTCGCGGAGAAATGCCCATCGACCATGTAGCTCTCGAGCTTGGTCATGTTGATGCCGTTCGTCGCGAAGCCGCCAAGCGCCTTGTAGAGCGCAGCCGGAATGTTGCGGACGCGGAAGACCAGGGTCGTCACGGTCTTGCCCGGACCCTGGCGGGCGAATTCCGGATATTTCGACAGGATCACGAAGCGCGTGGTGTTGTGCTTCTCGTCCTCGATATCCTCCATCAGGATCTCGAGCCCATAGACCTCGGCGGCGATGCGCGGCGAGATCGCGGCACGGGTCAGGTCTCCGGCCTCGGCGACCTGCCGGGCGGACCCCGCCGTATCGGCCGCGACCTCAGCCTTGAGGCCGAGCTTGCGGATCATCTTGCGGCACTGGCCGAGCGCGTGAATGTGGCTCTGCACCGTCTTCAGCGTGGCCAGCGTCGCGCCTTTCAGCGCCATCAGATGGAAGCGGATCGGCAGGAAGTGCTCGCCGATGATGTGCAGCCCCGAACGCGGCAGCAGATGGTGGATGTCGGCGACGCGGCCGGCGATCGAATTATCGATCGGGATCATGCCGTAGCGCGCCGTGCCGTCGCTGACTGCCGCCAGCGCGTCCTCGAAGGTCGCGCAAGGCAGCAATTCGCAATCGGGGAAGGCCTGCAGGGCCGCCTGCGACGAGAAGGCGCCGGGTTCACCCTGATAGGACACGATGACAGACATAAAACTCTAGGCTCCGGCGCGGGCTGACAGGATCGCGCGGGCGCGGTCCAGATCATGGGGGGTATCGACGCCGAGCGGCACGTCGTCAACGACGATGATGTCGATGCGCATGCCGTCCTCGATGGCGCGCAATTGCTCCAGCCGCTCGCGCCTCTCCAGGGGAGAAGGCGGCAGCGAGACGAAGCGGTCGAGCGCTTTGCGGCGATAGGTGTAGAGGCCGATGTGATGATAGAGCGGCCCCTCCCCACCCGGCGCGGTGACGCGAGTAAAGTAGAGCGCGCGCATGCGCCCGGGCGCGATCTCGCTGCCGATCGCCTTGACGACGCTGGGCTCGGTCTTCTCGTCCTCGCGCGTGATGATTGCGGCGAGCGTCACGATATCCACAGCCGAATCCGAGAGCGGCCCGACCGAGGCTGCGATCACGCGCGGATCGATGGTGGGCAGGTCGCCCTGAACATTCACGATGACATCGTGCCGCCCCTGGGGATCGAGGATGTCGGCCGCCTCCTTGATCCGGTCCGAGCCCGAGGGATGATCGTCGCGGGTCAGCACGGCGCGGCCACCGGCCTTCTCGATCACGTCGACGATGCGGGCCTCGTCGGTTGCGACGGCGACCGGGCCGATACCGGCCTCCATGGCGCGGCGCCAGACATGCACGATCATCGCCTCGCCATGGATATCGGCGAGCGGCTTGCCGGGCAGACGCGTCGCGGTCATGCGGGCGGGAATCAGAATCAGAGGGTCGGACATCGCGGCAGGCTCGGCTGGGCCGTAGGGGCACGGCGGGAAGCGTCAAAAGGTCTCAAAGCGGAGGGTGCTTATACGAGTTGCATTGCAGCGCGCAAAGCGGTTAAGCAACGGTCGGGTGTCGGCGCTTTCAGGCCCCGGCCAAAGCGCTGTCTTGCCTCCCGCGCTATCGCGTCGGTGGGCCGAGGGTTCGGATACGATGGATATCGAAACCAACAAGATCGCCGGAGCGGTTCTCTCCACTCTGCTCGTGGTGATGGGGCTCAGCATGATCTCCGGGATCGTCTTTACGCCTCACAAGCCGGCGGTGCCCGGTTTCGACCTGCCGAGCGAGGAACCCGCCGCGGCGGCCGGCGCGGCAGCGCCCGCAGCCGACGAGCCGATCGCGGTACGCCTCGCCAAGGCCGACCCGGCCAAGGGCGAAAAGGCAGTCGGCGCCTGCAAGGCCTGCCACAGCTTCGAGAAGGGCGGCCCCAACAAGGTTGGCCCGCATCTCTACGACGTCTACGGTCGTAGTGAAGGCTCAGTCGAAGGCTTCGGCTACTCGGCCGCGATGAAGGGCCGCAACGACAAGGTTTGGGAGGCCGATGGGCTCGACCACTTCCTGAAGGGGCCGAAGGCTTATGTTCCCGGCACCGCGATGGCCTTCGCCGGCATCAGCAAGCCCGATACCCGCGCCGACGTCATCGCCTATCTGAACACGCTCTCCGACGCACCGAAGCCGCTGCCGAAGCCCTGAGGTTTCAGCCGGCTTCGATCCGGCGCTCATTTCGATTGTGCCAAGCCGGGCCCGTCAGCCCGGCTTTTGCATATCCGCGCCATGCTGTCGCCGTCAGGATGGCGGCAAATCCCTGAATGACTGGCGTAGCCGGCCGCGTTCGACATAATCGGAACGCGAATCGGCCGGCGAACCAATTTGGAGGCAGAAGAGCATGGCGATGCGCATCACACGCCGCAGATTGCTGGAAGCGGGCAGTGCTGCTCTGGCGAGCGCGAGCCTGCCGTCGTTCAGCGGCTCGGCACTGGCGCAAGCTGATGAAATCCATGGCCTCTCGACCTTCGGCGAATTGGCGCTGCCCGCCGATTTTCCCTATTTCGCCTATGTGAACCCCAAGGCGCCCAAGGGCGGCACGCTGACGATGCAGATCAAGCGCGCCGGCGGCAATCAGAGCTTCGATACCTTCAACACGCTCAACACCTTCGTGCTCCAAGGCGACGGCGCGGCGGGCATGGATGCCTGCTTCGACAGCCTGATGACGGGCTCTGGCGATGAACCAGGTTCGCTCTACGGCCTGCTGGCTAAAAGCGTGGCGATCTCGCAGGACAAGCTGACCTACCGGTTCCGGCTCCGGCCCGAGGCAAGGTTCCATGACGGCACGCGGGTGACGGCCGCCGACGTCGCCTTCAGCATGAATCTGCTCAAGAGCAAGGGACACCCCTCCTTCCGCCTGACACTGAACGAACTGGTCTTGTCGCAAGCCGAGGGCGACGACATCGTCGTCGTGCAGCTCTCGCCCAAGCGCAGCCGCGACCTGCATCTCATCGTCGCCGGCCTGCCGGTGTTCTCCGAAAAATACTGGTCGACGCGCAATTTCGAGGCATCGACGCTGGAGCCGCCGCTCGGCTCGGGCGCCTACAAGATCGGCCGCTTCGAGCAGGGGCGCTTCATCGAGTTCGAGCGCGTGCCGGATTACTGGGGCAAGGATCTGCCCGTGAATATCGGCACCAATAATTTCGACCGGGTGCGCTGGGAATATTTCCGCGACAGGCAGGTCGCCTTCGAAGCCTTCAAGAGCGGCGTCATCACCTTCCAAGAGGAGTTCACCTCGCGGATCTGGGCGACGGGCTACGATTTCCCCTCGATCAAGGAAGGCAAGGTCAAGAAGGAATCTCTGCCCAAGACCGAGCCGATCGGCTCGCAGGGCTGGATCTTCAATCTGCGCCGCGACAAGTTTTCCGATCCACGCATTCGCGAGGCGCTGGGGCTATCCTTCGATTTCGACTGGACCAACAAGAACATCATGTTCTCGTCCTTCAGCCGGATGACTTCCTATTTCGAGAACTCCGACTGCAAAGCCGTCGGCAAACCCTCGGCCGAGGAGCTCAAGCTGCTTGAGCCGTTCCGTGGCCAGGTGCCCGACGAGGTCTTCGACGAGCCCTTCCTGCCGCCGGTTTCGGACGGCTCGGGCAGCGACCGCAACCTGCTGCACCGGGCTGACGAGATGCTGCGCGCCGCCGGCTGCAAGCGCGAAGGCAATGTCCTGAAGCTGCCCAATGGCCAGCCCTTCGAGATCGAATTCCTCGATTCGCAAGGGGCGCTGCAGCCCCACACCCAGCCCTTCCAGGCCAATCTCAAGCGTCTCGGCATCAACGCGACCTCGCGCATCGTCGATGCGGCGCAATACCAGCGGCGTACACAGGAATTCGATTTCGACATCATCAGCATGGCCCTTTCGGGCAGTTCGATTCCTAGCGATACGCTACGCATCGTCTACGGGTCGTCTGCCGCGAAGACGCCTGGCTCGCGTAATCTCGGCGGCATCGCCCACCCCGCCATCGATGCGATGATCGAGACAATCGGGCAGGCCCACAGCTATGCCGAGGTCGTCATTGCCGCGAAATGCCTGGACCGGCTGCTGCGGGCCGGGCGCTACTGGATTCCGATGTGGTGGAACGCCCATGAGTGGCTCGCCTATTGGGACATGTTCGACAGGCCCCAGACCAAGCCGAAATATTCCTCCGGCGCACCGGGGATCTGGTGGTACGACGCCGAAAAAGCCAAGCGCATCGGGAAAGCCTGAGCATGGCGGCGCTCATGCAGGGCCACGTCACGGGGGGGCCAAACCTGCTCCTGCGCCTCGAAGGTGTCTTGCTCGGCGGGCTCAGCGTCTGGCTTTTTGCCCGCACCGGCGTTTCATGGTGGATCTTCGCAGGGCTCATCCTGGCGCCTGATCTCGCTATGCTCGGCTATCTCTCCGGCCCCCGGCTGGGTTGCGCAATCTACAACGCCGCCCATTCTCTGATCGGCCCGGTCCTGCTGGGCGTTGCCGCCACGGCTTCGGAATCCACCCTGATGCTGGCCATAGCCTTGATCTGGGCCGCGCATGTCGCGTTCGACCGAGCGCTCGGTTATGGACTGAAATATGCTACGCGCTTCGCTGACACTCATCTCGGCGTTATTGGCCCAGCCAGAAGGACCGAGTGAACCGGCATGCTGAGCTATATCGCGAGACGTATCGCCCTGATGGTGCCGACGCTGTTCGGCATCCTGCTGATCTCCTTCATCATCGTGCAATTCGCGCCCGGCGGGCCAGTCGAGCGCGTGATCGCGCAATTGCAGAATCCGGCGGCCGGAAGCGCGTCGGATCGCGTCGGCGGCGGCCAGGGCGGCGATGCCGGCGCGCAATTGGGCGGTGATTCGAATTCGGCCTATCGCGGCGCGCAGGGGCTCGACCCCGCCTTCATCAAGGAGCTCGAAAAGCAGTTCGGCTTCGACAAGCCGGCGCATGAGCGCTTCCTCAAGATGCTCGGCGACTACATCCGCTTCGATTTCGGGCGCAGCTATTTCCGCGATGCGCCGGTGCTGCAATTGATCAAGGAGAAGCTGCCGGTCTCGATCTCGCTCGGCCTGTGGATGACGCTTCTGTCCTATGCGATCTCGATCCCGCTCGGCATCCGCAAGGCGGTGAAGGACGGTTCGCGCTTCGACACCTGGACCAGCGCGATCGTCATCGTGGGTTATGCCATCCCGGGTTTCCTCTTTGCGATCCTGCTGATCGTGCTCTTCGCCGGCGGCTCGTTCTGGCAGATCTTTCCGCTGCGCGGGCTCCATTCCGAAAACTGGGCGCAGCTCAGCCTGCTCGGCAAGACCATCGATTATCTCTGGCACATCGCCCTGCCCGTCACCGCGATGGCGTTGGGCGCCTTCGCCACCTCGACCCTGCTGACCAAGAACTCCTTCCTCGACGAGATCAGGAAGCAATATGTGCTCACCGCGCGGATGAAGGGGCTCTCCGAGCGCGGCGTGCTCTATGGCCATGTCTTCCGCAACGCCATGCTGATCGTGATCGCCGGCTTTCCCGGCGCCTTCGTGCACGCGCTCTTCGCCGGCTCATTGCTGATCGAGACGATCTTCTCGCTCGACGGCTTGGGGCTCTTGTCCTTCGAGGCGATCGTCAACCGCGACTACCCGGTCGTCTTCGCCAATCTCTACATCTTCTCGCTGATCGGCCTTGTCGTGCACCTCATCACCGACCTGACCTACACCTGGGTCGACCCCCGCATCGATTTCGAGACGCGGGAGGCCTGAGGCGATGAGCGACACGCTGATCGATGCGCCGCCGCCAGCCTTGCGCAGCCATGCGCCGTTGGCCCCGCTGGAGGCAAGCCAGGGCTGGCTCAAGCTCTCGCCGATCAACCGGCGCCGGCTGAACAACTTCAAGGCCAACAGGCGCGGCTGGTGGTCGCTCTGGATCTTCCTTGCACTGTTTACGCTCTCGCTCTTCGCCGAGTTCATCGCCAACGATCGGCCCTTGATCGTGCGCTACAAGGGCGAATGGCTGTTCCCGGTCGCGGTGAACTACCCTGAGGAGAAGTTCGGCGGCTTTCTCGCCACGACGGACTATCGCGACCCGGTGATCGCCAAGGAGATCGCAGCCAATGGTTACGCGATCTGGCCCCTGATCCGCTACAGCTACCAGACGCACAATCTCGATCTGCCGGTGCCCGCGCCCGCGCCGCCGACCTGGCTGCTCAAGAATGAGCAATGCCGCGTTATCGCCGAGCGCAGCGGCGGCACGGGCTGTCGCGATCTCGAATGGAACTGGCTCGGCACCGACGACCAGGGCCGCGACGTCATCGCGCGATTGATCTACGGCTTCCGCATCTCGATCCTGTTCGGGTTGATCCTGTCCTCGATTTCCTCCGTGATCGGCATCGCGGCCGGCGCCATCCAGGGTTATTTCGGCGGCTGGACCGACCTGATCTTCCAGCGCGTCATCGAGATCTGGACCTCGATCCCGGCGCTCTACCTGCTGATCATCGTGGCGGCGATCATCACGCCGAGTTTCTTCGTCTTGCTCGGCATCCTGCTGCTGTTCTCATGGGTCGCGCTTGTCGGCGTGGTGCGGGCCGAGTTCCTGCGGGCGCGCAATTTCGAATATGTCCGCGCCGCGCGTGCGCTCGGCCTCTCCAACCGCGCCATCATGGTCAAGCATCTCTTGCCCAATGCGATGGTCGCAACGCTGACCTTCCTGCCCTTCATCCTGAACGGCTCGATCACCACCTTGACCTCGCTCGACTTCCTCGGTTTCGGTCTACCGCCCGGCTCACCATCGCTCGGCGAATTGCTGGCGCAGGGGAAATCGAACCTGCAGGCGCCATGGCTCGGCCTCTCCGGCTTCGTTGTGATCGCGCTGATGTTGTCGCTGCTGATCTTCATCGGCGAGGCAGTACGCGATGCGTTCGATCCGAGGAAAACCTTCGCGTGACCGCCGCCCCCCTCCTCTCCGTCCTGGACCTCTCCGTCGCCTTCCGCCAAGGCGGGCGCGAGACGCTGGCCGTCGACCACATCTCCTTCCAGATCGCCAAGGGCGAGACGCTCGCCATCGTCGGCGAGTCGGGCTCGGGCAAATCGGTCTCGGCGCTCTCGATCCTGAAGCTGTTGAACTACCCCTCCGCGCATCACCCCTCCGGCAAGGTCATGTTCAACGGCCAGGATCTGATCGCGGCCGATGAGGATGCGATGCGCAAGGTGCGCGGCAACGACATCACCATGGTGTTCCAGGAGCCGATGACCTCGCTCAACCCGCTGCACACGATCCAGCGGCAGATTGGCGAGATCCTCGAGCTGCACAAAGGCCTGCGCGGCGACAAGGCGCGTGCCCGCACGCTCGAACTCCTGGCGCTGGTCGGCATCCGCGATGCGGAAAGTCGATTGGAAGCCTATCCGCACCAGCTTTCGGGCGGACAGCGCCAGCGCGTGATGATCGCGATGGCGCTCGCCAACGAACCCGAACTGCTGATCGCCGACGAGCCCACGACAGCGCTCGACGTCACGGTGCAGGCCCAGATCCTCAAGCTGTTGAAGGAGCTTCAGGGCCGGCTCGGCATGGCGATGCTGTTCATCACCCATGATCTCGGCATCGTCCGGCGCATCGCCGACAGGGTCTGCGTCATGCTCAAGGGTCAGATCGTCGAGCAGGGACCAGTCAGCGAGATCTTCGGCAATCCCCGGCACGACTACACCAAACGGTTGCTCGCAGCCGAGCCGAAGGGCCGCCCGGCCCCCATCGCAGAGGGCGCCGCCACGCTGCTCGAAGCTGGACCGATGAAGATCTGGTTCCCGATCAAATCCGGTTTCCTGCGCCGCACCACCAGCCATGTGAAGGCGGTCGACGGCATCGCAATCAAGGTGCGCGAGGGCGAGACGCTCGGCGTCGTCGGCGAATCCGGCTCCGGCAAGACGACGCTCGGCCTCGCCATCCTGCGCTTAATCTCCTCGGAGGGGCCGATCATCTTCCTCGGCGACCGCATCGACGGGCTCACCAGCGCCGCCGTCCGGCCCAAACGTCGGGATCTCCAGGTCGTCTTCCAGGATCCTTACGGCTCGCTCTCACCGCGCATGTCGGTGGCCGAGATCGTGGCCGAGGGCCTGACCGTGCAACAAAGCGAGCTGAGTTATGCCCAGCGGCGCGAGATCGTCGCCCAGGCCCTCGATGATGTCGGGCTCGATCCAAGCGCGATGGACCGCTACCCGCATGAATTCTCCGGCGGCCAGCGCCAGCGCATCGCGATTGCGCGCGCCATGGCGCTCGACCCGAAGTTCGTCGTGCTGGACGAACCGACCTCCGCGCTCGACATGTCGGTTCAAGCGCAGATCGTCGAATTGCTGCGCGATCTCCAGGCCAGGCGCAAACTCGGCTATCTTTTCATCAGCCACGATCTCAAGGTCGTGCGGGCGCTCTCGCACCGGGTGGTGGTGATGCAGAACGGCAAGGTCGTCGAGGAGGGACCGGCCGAAGAGATCTTCGCCCGACCGCGCGAGGCCTATACCCAGGCCCTGCTCGCAGCCGCTCTCAACCTCGAACCCGTCGGCATCGCCGCCGTGAAGGACTGAGCATGGCTCGCGCCATCCTGATCGTGCTCGATTCCGTCGGCTGCGGCGGAGCACGGGACGCGCATCTCTACGGCGACGAGGGTGCCGACACGCTGGGACATATCGCACAAGCCTGCGCCGATGGCAGGGGTGATCGCGCGGACCTGCGCAAGGGGCCGCTCAAATTGCCCAATCTGGTACGCCTCGGCCTTGCCCATGCCTGCGAGGCGTCCACTGGCAAACCGCTCGCCGGCATCGTCAAACCCGCCGCTCCCAAAGGCCAATACGGCTACGGCGTCGAGATCAGCCAGGGCAAGGACACGCCGTCCGGCCATTGGGAGATCGCCGGCTGCCCCGTGCCCTTCCAATGGGGCTATTTCACCGCGCTGGAGAATTCCTTCCCGCCCGATCTGGTCGCAGCGATGGTCAAGCAAGGCGCCCTGCCCGGCATCCTCGGCAACAAGCATGCGTCGGGCACCGCGATTATCGACGAGCTCGGCGAGGAGCACATCCGGTCGGGCAAGCCGATCTGCTACACCTCGGTCGACTCCGTGCTCCAGATCG
Source organism: Allobosea sp. OK403 (assembly GCF_900113835.1). Lineage (GTDB taxonomy): Bacteria > Pseudomonadota > Alphaproteobacteria > Rhizobiales > Beijerinckiaceae > Allobosea. Next base: position 488,029 of record NZ_FOQV01000003.1, read on the forward strand.
CAGCTCACGAGGAGCTGTTCGGGCTGGAGCGGCTTTACGAGCTCTGCCGCAAGACGCGCCTTCTCGTCGACCCGCTGAAGATCGGCCGCGTGATCGCAAGGCCCTTCCTGGGGACGGCCGAGGACGGCTTCAAGCGCACCGGGAACCGCAAGGATTTCGCCATCCCACCACCTGACGAGACCTTGCTAGACCGGCTGGCGGCGCAAGGGCGCACGGTCATTACCGTCGGCAAGATCGGCGACATCTTCGCCCATCGCGCGACCGGCGAAGAGATCAAGCCCTTCGGCAATGCGGCGATGTTCGAGGCCGCGCTGGAGGCGCTGGAACGTCTGCCCGATCGCGGCTTCTGCTTCGTCAACCTCGTCGACTTCGACAGCGAATATGGCCATCGCCGCGACGTACCGGGCTATGCCGCCGCGCTGGAAGCCTTCGATGCGGCTCTGCCGCGCCTGGAAGCCGGGCTGAGACCGGGCGATATCGCGATGATCACCGCCGATCATGGCAATGATCCGACCTGGCCGGGCACGGACCATACGCGCGAGCACACGCCGATTCTTGCTTTTGGGCCCAAGCTGGCGCCGGGCCCGATCGGCCGGCGCGAGAGCTTTTCCGATATCGCGGCGACACTCGGAACCTGGCTCGGCATCGGCGCTGTGGGGCCTGGCCGCCCCTGGTAGTGCTCAGGCCGCCGCAACCAGAGTGCAGAACGCCGCGACCTCATGGCGGATGCTGTGAGCCTGCGCGGCAAGCGCATCGGCCGCCTCCTGCAATTGCTCCGCCGCATCATGCGTGCGCACCGTCATCAGCTCGAAATTGCCGACGACGCCGACGCCGCGCCTGGCGCCCTCGAAGGACAGCTGGACCTGGCGCGCGATCTCGGCGGTCGCGCGATCCTGCTCATGGACCGCGACCGCAATCGCCTCGGCCACTTTCTCGACCTCACCCATTGCGCCAACGATGTCGCGGATGGCCTTGAGCGAGCGTTGCGAGGCGATCTGCATCGCATGGATCTGGCCTGAGACTTCGTCGGTGGCGCGAGCCGTCTGCGCCGACAATGTCTTCACCTCGCTGGCAACAACCGCGAAGCCGCGCCCCATCTCCCCGGCACGCGCCGCCTCGATCGTGGCGTTCAGCGCCAGCATGCTGGTCTGCGCCGCGATGCCGCGAATGATCTCGACGACGGCGCCGACATTCTCGCTGTTGCGGGCAAGCTCCTCGATTTCATCGCTGGCGCGGCGCGCGAGATCGGCCGCGTTCTTGGAACCGTCAGCGGAATGCGAGACGTTTCGGCCGATCTCACCGATCGATTCCGCGAGCTGACCGCTCGCATTGGCGAGCTGATCGATGCCGCGCGTCGTCGCGTCCGCGGCCTCCGAGACCAGCGCCATCTGCTGGCGCGCCTGATCCGACGTGCCGGTCAGTTCGCGCGACCCGCCCTGCATGGTCTCGGCCGAGCGATCGAGCACCGCCATGGCCCGCTCCATCTGGGAGCGGAAGTTCTGGACGATCTCGCGCAGCGCCTCCGCGCGTCGCCCGAGCTCTTCCGCCTGGTGCTTTTCGCGTTCGCCCGCCATCCGCTCGCGCTCGGCGATCTCGTTGGCCCGCTGCAAACTGTTTTCGTTGGTCGCGAACATGCGCCCCAGGATCACGGCAAGAGCCGCCAGGAACACGGTTTCGATGATGACGATCACGGCGTGCAACAGCACCCGCAGGAGGCTGCCGCCCTGATAGAACACAGCCGACGGCAAGATATATTGCAGGGCGAGGTGGTGCAGCGCGGTCAAGGCGGCGCCCATCACGATGGGGCGCCAATCGCAGAAACCGGCGAGCAAGGCCAGGACCGCGAAATAATACATATGTGTGTCGGGCTGCCAGGGATGGCCGGCGAAACTATAGACCAGCATCGAGACCTGGCCGATCAGCACGAGCGCAATGACGAGCTGCGTGACGATGGCGACGCCGTAGCGCAAATAGAGCAGCAAGGCACCCACGGCCAGCAGTAGGGCACAGGACGCCGGCAGCAGGATGTCCCCGCCGAGGAACCAGATGCTCAGTGCCAGGATCGGTACATGCAGGAAGGCGAGCCCTAGCAGCACGCGCGCGACGGAGACGCGAATGCCCGTCAAGGTCCAGATCATAGGGATGGCTCCACGGACACGCGGGAATCGAGACAGCCGGCGAGTCCAGCGAGCGCCAGCATGAGCAGGGCGCCTCGCGGTCTGGCGGCCTCGGCGCCGGCCTCGGCCACGATCACGATGAAAGGTGAAATGCCCCCGCGCAGGACGCGATGCCCGGCCGCGAGGCTTCGCGCGATCGCGTCCTGCTGCGGCAGCCATGGCGGGAAGATGATAGCCTGCGGCACGGCTCGACCGATCGGGGCCTGAGGCAAGCTGAGCACGGCAGCCAGGCTGACAGCCATGAGAGTCAGCGCCACGATGCAGCCATCCCGTAGGGCCGTGACCCGCCCGCTATTGGCGGAGACTCCGATCAGGCTTCCCGATGTCATGGGACGTGGGTCTCTCCAGAGGCGGCAAGGTTTCTGCGCGTTTCCGGATGAACTGGGGCCACTCCCGTAAAGTTTTGCTTAAAGATGAAGGCAAAGCCTAACCGTGTTGATTTTGAGCGCTTCCGTTTACTGTTTTTAAGAGGTTGAAAATTACAACTGTAGATAGTATTTAAATACCAGAGGGTGCATCCCATGTGGACCTCAGCAAACCGGCTCCGTCGGAACGAAGCCGCCACCAGCGCCGTCGAATTCGCGATGGTCGCGCCAGTCCTCCTTCTGATGATATTCGGCATCATCGGTTACGGCTACGTTCTGGGCATTTATCACGGCATCCAGCAAGTCGCCTCCGAAGCCGCCCGCGCCTCCGTTTCCGGCGTAACCGACGCTGAACGCGACCAGATCGCGCGCGCCTTCGTCACAGCGAACGCATCCTCCTACGCATTCCTCGATCCGACCAAGGTAAGCGTGACGACGGCCCAGAGCGGCCCGCCGCAGCAGACCTTCTCGGTCGCGGTTGCCTACGACATGTCCGGCACGCTCTTCCAGAGCCTCGCCTCACTTGTCTCGCTACCACCACCTACGGTTGTGCGCCAAGCTGTCATCCAGCGCGGCGGCTACTGACCCAGATCCTTGCTCTCAGCCCCTCGCAGGAGGCCGTGATGAATTGCAGCTTCAAAGCCTTTGCCAAGAACGAGCGCGGTGGTGCAGCTCTGCTCTTCGCCGCCGGGATCTTCGTCCTTTTCGGCTTTGGCGCGATGGCGGTCGATGTCGGCAGCTTCTTCTATGAGAAGAGGCGACAGCAGACCGCCAACGATCTCGCGGCGCTTGCAGCCGCTGCGGATCTGCCGCGCGCCACGGCTGCCGCGCAGGCCACCGCCGGCAGCAACGGCTACCCGGCCAACACCGTCCTGACCGTACAGACCGGCATCTACAACGCCGACGCGACGATACCGGTCAACAACCGCTTCACGCCCAGCACGGGAACGACAGCCAACGCCGTCAAGGTCGAGATGCGCAGCGTCACGCAGATGCTGCTTGGCCGCGTTCTCGCGGCCAGTCCGTCAAGCACGGCCCAGGCCAGCACGACGCTGGCGAGCTACTCGAGTGGTGATGTGCCGATCGGCAGCAGCGCCATCGCGGTGCAGGATGCGCAGGCCGCCTTCGCGGTCGGTTCACGGCTGGCGCAACTGGACGGCGGTCTCCTGAACAGCCTGCTCGGTTCGCTCCTGGGCAGCAGCGTCTCCCTTTCCGTGATGGACTACAACGGGCTGGCGCAGGCGCGGATCGACCTGTTCACATTCTCCAAATACTTGGCGGTGCGCGCGAATCTGTCGGCCGTGACCTATGACGACGTGCTGAAGGCCAATGTGAAACTCGGCGACGTGCTTTATGCCGCCCAGCAGGCCGCGCGCGACAACAGCACCAGCAGCGTGACAGCGAACAACGCGCTCTCGCAGCTGGCCACGGCGACGGCTAACTCGACGCAGCGCGTCGACCTGACCAAGCTCATCTCGTTTGGCCCCGCCGGCCAGACAGCGCTGTCGCTGCCGGGGCCGATCACGGCTTCGCTTACGGCGCTGGACTTCGTCTCGGCGGTCGCCCAGATCTCCAATGGCACGCGCCAGATCGACACGGGGCTTTCCATCAACATCCCGGGCCTCGCGGCGGTCTCGCTCAAGCTCGCCATCGGCGAGCGGCCAGTGGGCACGAGCCTCGTCAGCGTCGGACGCGCAGGCGCGACCGTCCACACCGCCCAGACCCGCCTGCTGCTGACGATCAACCTCGTCGGCGGCGTACAAGGCTCGCTGGTAAGCCTGCCGCTCTATCTCGAGCTCGCGGCCGCAACGGCGAAGCTCACGAGCGTCCAGTGCAATGCCGGCGACGTCACCACCTCCCGTGTCACGCTCGGCGTCACACCGGCCGTGGTCGACGCCTGGATCGGGCAGGTCTCGCTGGCGGACTTCAACAACTTCAGCACGAGCCCGAACCCGCCCGCCGCCGTGGTTCTGAACCTTGGCCTCCTCAAGGTGACGCTGCGGGCACATGCGACCATGACGAATCTGGCTGAGACCCCGGTGAGCTTCACCTATCCGGAGATCCTGCGCGGCGACAAACACACGACCTCGACGCAGGATTTCATCGCGAGCCTATTGTCGCGCCTCTTTGGCGATCTCGAGATCCGTCTCGATCCGCTGGGACTCGACCTCGGCGGCGTCGGCAACCTCGTCGGCGGCGTCGTCGCAGCCGCGGCGACCCCGATCGACCAATTGCTCACCGGTGTGCTCGGAACGCTCGGCATCGGCCTCGGCCAGGCCGATAGCTGGGTCACCGGCGTGCGCTGCGGTGGCTCCCTGCTGGTGCGCTAAGTTCAGCCGTCATTGCGAGCGCAGCGAAGCAATCCAGGGGGCGCCGAGCTCTGTCGCTCCTGGATTGCTTCGTCGCTTTGCTCCTCGCAATGACGGTGTGGTTCACGCCAAAATGGTTCGAAGGGCGCTCTCACGCCCTCAGCCTGTCCTTGATGCGTTGCATCAACCCGTCGCGCACCTCGCGATAGGCCTCCAGCACCTGCTCGCGCGAGCCCTGCACGACGGTAGGGTCGATCGTCGGCCAATATTCGACATCGGCAGCGACCGTGCGCGTCAGATCGAGCGCCTTGTGATGAGCTTCCGGCGAGAGCGAAATGATCAGGTCGAAATTCAACCCCTCCCACTCTTCCAGCTCCTCGACCGATTTCGGCTTGTGCTTGTGGGCGTCGATGCCGATCTCGTCGAGAACCGTGAGCATGAAGCCGTCCACCTCGCCCCGCCTGGCCCCGGCCGACTGGACATAGATCGACTTGCCGAAGAAGTGCTTGGCCATCGCCTCGGCCATGGGCGAACGCACCGCGTTCTGCGCGCACATGAACAGCACGCTCTGAACCTTGCGCGAGGCGGCGGGCTCCACCCTGCTCAGCCCTTCCAGTGCAACGCATAGATTAGCGTGAAGAGCCGCCGTGCCGTGTCGAAATCGATTTCGACCTTGCTCGCGAGGCGGTCCACCAGAATATGCGCCGCCTCGTCGTGAAGGCCGCGCCGGCCCATGTCGATCGATTCGATCTGCGAGGGCGTGGCGGTGCGGATGGCGGCGTAATAGCTCTCGCAGACCAGCGCATAGTCCTTGATGATGCGACGCAGCGGCGTCAGCGAGAGATGATGCGCAACGACGGGAACGCCATCGGCCTGACGGACGTCGAAGACCAGCCGGCGCTCGACCAATGCCAGATGCGCCAGATAGGGCCCGCCATCATGGCCGGGAAGCGCGAAGTGATTGCGCTCGATCAGATCGTAGATCGCAACCGCGCGCTCGTGCTCCTGATCCGGCGAGCCACGCCCAAGCGAGGCTTCGTCGAGCGTGACGCCGATCAGGCATTTCGTCTCCGACATGCAATCTCCGATCGGACCGGACGGCCCTAAAGCCGGATGATGTCAGATGGGATCACCAAGTAATCCCATCTGACATCATCCGGCTCTCATCTAAACGTGAGAGCAGGATCAATGCGAAAAACCGGTCCCCACTTTTTCGCATCCTGCTCAAGAGCTGCTGAACGATCCAACTGGATCGTTCAGCAGCTCTCGCTCTTTGTTTTATCGCGTTTTCTTCACGCGAACCGGTGTCCACTTCGCTCGAAAACGCTCTGGGACATTGATTCACAGATTCAGTCTGATCGTCACGGAACGACCATGCGCCTGCAAGCCCTCCGCTTCGGCAAGCCGGACGGCGGCCGGCGCGAGCGCGCGCAGCGCCTCGGGCCCGCATTGCAGCAGCGAGGTCCGCTTCATGAAGTCGAGGACGCCAAGCCCGGAGGAGAAGCGGGCCGAGCGCGCCGTCGGCAGGACATGGTTGGGCCCGCCGACATAGTCGCCGATGGCCTCGGGCGTGTGGCCGCCGATGAAGATCGCGCCGGCATTGCGGATCCTGGCTGCGAGGCGCTCGGGTTCGGCCGTCATGATCTCGAGATGCTCGGGCGCGAGGCGGTCGACCAGCGGGATCGCGGCCTCCAGATCAACGACCAGCAGGATCGCGCCGTAATCAGCCCAGCTCTTGCCGGCGATCTCGGCGCGCGGCAGCGTCGCAAGCTGCGCAATGACGGCCTTCTCGACCTCGCCGGCCAAACCGGCATCGTCCGTCATCAGGATCGACTGGGCCGAGACGTCGTGCTCGGCCTGGGCCAGCAGGTCGGCGGCGATCCAGTCTGGATTTGCCGAACCATCCGCGATGACCAGGACCTCGGAGGGACCGGCGATCATGTCGATACCGACCTGGCCGAAGACGCGCCGCTTCGCTGCGGCGACATAGGCGTTGCCTGGGCCGACGATCTTGGAGACCGGGGCGATCGTCGCCGTGCCATAGGCGAGCGCGGCCACGGCCTGCGCGCCACCGATGCGATAGACCTCGTCGACGCCGGCGAGCCGCGCCGCGGCCAGCACCAGCGGGTTGGTTTCGCCGCGCGGGGTCGGCGCAACCATCACCACCCGGTCGACACCGGCGACCTTGGCCGGAACGGCGTTCATCAGCACCGAGGACGGGTAGCTTGCCGTGCCGCCCGGCACATAGAGTCCGACCGCCTCGATCGCGCTCCAGCGCCAGCCGCTTGCGACCCCGGCCTCATCCGTGAACCAGGCATCCTGCGGCTTCTGGCGCAGATGATAGGCCTCGATGCGTGCGCGCGCGGTTTCCAGCGCCGCGAGCTGCTCGGATGGGCAGGCCTTGACGGCGGCATCGATCTCCGCCTCGGAGACGCGCAGGCTCGGTGGCGTCAGGTCGAGCCCGTCGAAGCGGCTGGTATAGGCGATGAGCGCTGCGTCGCCCTGAGCGCGGACCTCGGCGATGATGTCGGCGACGACGCGATCGACCTCCTCGGAGACCTCGCGCTTGGCGCCCAGCAGGTGCTGAAAATCCTGCTCGAAGCGTGCATCCCTGTCATCGAGCCTGATCGGCATCGCAAAACCTTAAGAGCTATGGCGTGGAACAGGTCAGGCGCCGTTGGGATGGTCGGGCGTCGCGACCGCTTCCCAGACCGGGCCGAGATCCTTCATCTGAGCTTCGATACATTCGACAGCGAGCCGGATCGCGGCACCGTCCGAGAAGTGCAAGGTGACGTCGCCAGCCGGGCCGTCGCGCTCGTCGAAGGTGATTGCCAGCAGGTTCAGGACCGTGCCCGGGGCGGCTGTGTCGATCCCTGTGCTGCGGGCCGTGGTGACCCGCTCGAAATGCAGCGCGGCGAGACGCCGCCGGCGCTGCCCGGCCTGCACGCCCGCCCAGTCGAACCGGCGCGCCGCGAGCGCGAAACGCTTTTCGCCTGGAAGATAAGCGATATCCGCCACCTTCAGGACAGCATCCTGAAGATGAGCGGACAGGATCGCCAGATCGTCAGTGTCGAGTGCGATCAGCTTCAGCGGGTCTGCGGCGTCAATCGGCATCGCGATGTTCTGGCGAGGCCGCGCGGTAACGTCAACTGCTGATGCGTTCGACCTCGGCGCCGCAGCGCGTCAGCTTCGCCTCGAGCGCCTCGAAACCGCGGTCGAGATGGTAGACGCGGTTGATCGTGGTGTCGCCTTCGGCGGCGAGACCGCCGATGACGAGCGAGACCGAGGCGCGCAGATCCGTCGCCATCACAGGAGCGCCGGTGAGCTTGGCGACGCCCTCGACATAGGCGGCATCGCCGTCCAGCCTGATCTTCGCGCCCAGCCGCGCCAGCTCCTGCACATGCATGAAGCGGTTCTCGAAGATGGTCTCGCGAATGCGCGAGGTGCCCTTAGCCCGCGTCATCAGCGCCATGAACTGCGCCTGGAGATCGGTCGGGAAGCCAGGGAAGGGGTCGGTGTCGACATCGACGGCGTTCAGCGCCTGGCCGTTGCGGCGGACGCGGATACCCTCATTGGTCGAGCTGATATCGACGCCCGCCTTGGTCAGAACGTCGAGCGCCGATTGCAGCAGGTCGGGACGCGCGCCTTCGAGCAGTACGTCGCCGCCCGTCATCGCGACGGCCATCGCATAGGTCCCGGTCTCGATACGGTCGGGCAGGACCGCGTGATGGGCACCGCCAAGGCGGGCGACACCGGTGACGACGATGCGCGAGGTGCCGGCCCCCTCGATCTTGGCGCCCATCTTAACGAGGCAGGCGGCAAGGTCCGTCACCTCCGGCTCGCGCGCGGCATTCTCGATGACCGTCGTGCCATCGGCCAGCACGGCAGCCATCAGCGCGGTATGGGTGCCACCGACCGTGACCTTCGGGAAGCTGATCTCGGCACCCTTCAGGCCCTTGGGCGCCCGCGCCAGGGCGTAGCCGTTCTCGATGGTGATCTGCGCACCGAGTTTCTCCAGCGCCATCAGCAGCAGATCGACAGGGCGCGTGCCGATGGCGCAGCCGCCGGGCAGCGAAACCTTGGCCTCGCCCATGCGCGCCAGGATCGGCGCAATCACCCAGAAGCTCGCCCGCATGGTCGAGACCAATTCATAGGGCGCGCAGGTATCGGTGATCTGGCGCGCCGTCAGAGAGATGGTCTGGCCGCTTTCGGCCGACTGGCCGATGCGCTTGCCCGCGACCGTGCGATCGACCCCCTGGTTGGACAGGATCCGCGACAGCGCCGTGACGTCGGAGAGGCGCGGCACATTGACCAGCGTCAACGTCTCGTCCGTCAGCAGGCTTGCGATCATCAGCGGGAGAGCGGCGTTTTTCGCCCCCGAGATCTGGATATTGCCATTGAGGCGCTGGCCGCCGGTGATGCGGATCTTGTCCATCGTGATGACCTGCTGGCCTGCCGCCGCGAAACGCCGGGCGGCGCATGAATTATGAGAATCAGGACCGGGAGGTTTCGGCCTGGGCTTGCGATACCGGTTCCTGCGCTTTCGCCTCATCCGTGCGGCGAGCGCGAGCCTGAGCCTTGCGGCGCTTCAGGTTCTCGCGGAGGGCGGCGGCAAGGCGCGCTCTCTTCTCGTCTTCTGCGGATGGTGGGCGGTTCACGGCATCAACTCGGCATCAACGTTTCAACGCTCGGATCGCGGCGAATTCGCGGCGCATCGTTAGCCCTGGTTGTGGTTTTGAACAAGCAGGTGAGCGCGCGGCAAGACGTAAGCCCGGCAAGACGCAAACCCGCAGCCGGCCCTGTCCCGTTTCGCGACAGGTCTTCCGTGCCACAGCGGCTCATCCCGGCATCCCTCTAGCTTCGCAACGGGCTTCGCGTGGGACGCCCCGCCCCCTGAAAAGGAAACGATCCGCCGCGATCGGCAAGCTGCGAGAACGATTGTTCCGCCCTGGAGGGAACTGGCGCCCGAATCTTTCCTTCGCGGAGTGAGCCCGCCCGACAGCACGTGATTTGCTCAAGGCAAGGACACGATCGGGATCTGTTCCACATCGTTCAAGGCCTTGGTCACGACACCGGTCTGAGTTGACGATACGGAATAAAGCTTAACGAAATTAACCATTTCGATGGGATCCCGTTTACAGTTTCTTAACTTCAACTACCTTGACCGGGCGTTCTCGACGCGCGGCAACCGGGAGGTCAGCGGCATGTTCCAGTCTCTTTCGTCAGTTCCGAAGACTGGTTCCGTGACGACGCTCGACAGTTGCGACGTCATCGACGCCATCCGGCATCAGGCCGGCTTCCTGCCCGAGGTGCAGATCGACTACGAACCCGACATCCTGACCTTGTGGGTGACGATCCGGCCGGAGCTGAAGCCGGTTTTCACGCTTCAGCTGCTCGACAGCCTGGGCAAGATTCAGCGCGCGATCTTCGCGCTATGGGGTGCGCCGGACCAATATCATCGCGCTCCGGTCCGCTTTCTCGCTTTCCGCGGAACGGGGCCGTTCTTCACGCTCGGCGGCGATCTCGACTTCTATCTCGACTGCCTGGCCAAGAATGATCGCGCGGCGCTGGCCGAATATGCGCGGCTCTCGATCGAGGGCGCGGTCTGGAACGCCAGCGGCCTGAACGGCCTCGTGGTCACGCTCTCGACCATTCACGCCAAGGCGATCGGCGGCGGCATCGACGCGCCGCGCTCCTGCAACATCATGATCGCCGAGGAGCAGGCCTCGTTCGTCTACCCCGAAATCAAGTTCAACCATTTCCCGATCACGGCGGTCGCGATCCTGTCGCGCCGCATGGGACCGCGCGCCGCCGAGCAGATGCTGCTCTCCGGCGAGGAGCTCAGCGCCCGCGATTTCATGGCGGCGGGCGGCCTGGAAGCCGTCGTCCCAACGGGAACGGGCGAGAGCTGGATTCGCAAATACGCAGCCGATTCCTTGCCCATGCATGCCGCCAAGACCGCACTGTTCTCGGCCTTCAACCGCCGCGCCGGCGATCTGAAGGAGGAGCTGGAGCATCTCGGGGAGATCTGGACCAACTGCATGCTGCGGCTGAACCCCAGCGCGATCTCGAAGTTGCAACGCATCGCGCAGACGCAGGATCGCATGCTCGCTCGCGTCTACCAACGCCCACCTGCGGTTGCAGTAAGCGCTTCGAGCGGCCGCTAAGGCTGTATTGAGGCCGTATGCGGCCCCTCCGAATTCGGAGAACACCCACACCAAACATTTACTTCTGCCGCCATAAAGCATTTAAACGGAGCGACTTGTGGCGAGAGATGCGCGATCTCCGCTTGTCGCCGTAAAGGGCGGGAGCGATGGCGGAAGCCCTCAGGCGATCAGCGGATGGCGGCTTGAGCGATCCGGGCAAGGACTTCGACCTGCCCGGCTACCGCCTGCTCGTCAGCTCGCTGTTCTCGTCGCCGGCCTCGATCGTCCCCGGCGGGATCGCCGGCATCCTGACGCCCTTTCTGTGCTGGCTCTCGAGCGACAAGCACCTGTTCCTGAATCTGACCGTTCTGGTCGCGCTGATCGTCTCGCTGCGATTGATGACGGTGATCTCCTATCGTCGGCAGGACCATTCCGAGGATGGCCTGCGCGAAACGCGGCGCTGGGATCGCGAGTATTTCTTCGGCGCCACCGCCTTCAGCGCCGTCCTCGGCTATAGCTGCTATGCCGCGCTGGCTCTGACCGACGACGCGGCAGCGCATATCACCTCGGTCGCTTCGACGATCGCGCTCGCCTCGGGCTATGTCTCGCGCAATGCCGGGCGGCCGAAATTCGTCGCGGTGCAGATCCTGACCTTCTGCATTCCGATGGCCGTTGGCCTCATCCAGGCCCATAATGTCTACTACCAATATATCGGCTATTTCGCCTTTCTGTATGTCGCGGCCAATATCGCGATCACCAACTCGCTGCATCGTAACCTGCTCGCGCTGAGCGACGCGACCAAGCAGTCGAAGGCCCTGGCCTCGGCGCTGCATTCGCAGAACCTGACCCTAGATGCCGCCCTCAACACCATGATCCACGGGCTTGCGATGTTCGACCGCGATCTGAAGCTCGCGGTCAGCAACGCGCCCTATCGCGCGCTCTACGGCATTCCCGAAACGCTGGCGCTGCCGGGCACGCCATTGACCGCGATCGCCCGTTTCCTGATCGAACGCCAGATCATCGACGCCGAGCAGGTGCGCGACGTCCGGGGCGCGCTCGTGGCGGTGCAGGACATGCAGCAGACGATGACCCGCGAGCTCCAGACCCGGGGCGGTCGCGTGCTCGTCATCACCATCGCGCCGGCGGCCGAAGGCGGCGTGCTGATGCTGACCGAGGACGCGACCGATCGGAAGGCGACCGAGGCGCGCATCGAGCAGATGGCGCGCTTCGACGAATTGACCGGGCTCGCCAACCGCTTCGAGTTCAACAACCACATCACCGAGGCCTTCGGCCGGCTGGAGCGGACCGGCGAGGCCTTCGCCCTGCTCTATGTCGATCTGGACGGCTTCAAACAGGTCAACGACAATCTCGGCCACGATATCGGCGATCGCGTGCTGAGCGAAACGGCGAGCCGGCTGAAGAGCAGCATTCGCGGCGGCGACCTGCTCGCCCGCTTCGGCGGCGACGAATTCCTGCTGATCCTGCCCTCGGCCAGCCACGCCGTCGTCACCAGTATCGCCCAGCGCATGATCGACGCGATGTCCAAGGTCTTCCACCTCGACACCAAGACCGTCTACGTCACGGCCAGCGTCGGCATCGCCATGGCGCCCCATGATGGCGCGACGCCGGTGGATCTGCTGCGGCACGCCGACACCGCGCTCTACAAGGCCAAGGCCGCCGGCCGCAACACGCTGACCTTCTTCAACCCGGCCATGGCCGAGGAGATGCTTGATCGGCACGAAATCGAAGTCGATCTGCGCAAGGCCTGCGACGAGGGTGCGCTCGAACTCTATTACCAGCCGATCATCGACCTGAAGACGCATGCGATCGTGACGCGCGAGGCGCTGATGCGCTGGCACCACCCGACGCGCGGCATGATCCCGCCCGGCGTGTTCATTCCGATCGCCGAGCAATCCGGCCTGATCGCGGCGATGGGGAACTGGGCGATCCGGCAGGCCTGCAAGGATGCGGCGCAGTGGGGCAACGAGATCGGCGTCTCCGTCAACATCTCGCCGCTGCAGTTCCGCGAACCGCGCCGCATCGTCGAAACGGTGAAGGACGCGCTGATCACCTCCCATCTCGGCTCACACCGGCTGACGCTGGAGGTGACGGAATCGCTGCTGATCGAGGACAATAAGAGCACGCTTGCCGTCATCGACGAGCTCAGGGCGCTCGGCGTGCGCTTCGCGCTCGACGATTTCGGCACCGGCTATTCCTCGCTCGCCTATCTCTCGACCTACCCCTTCGCGCAGGTGAAGATCGACCAGAGCTTCACCCGCAACGTCCACACCAACGAAGCCTCGAAGGCGATCATCGAGGCGGTCTGCCAGCTCGCACGCCGGCTCTCGATGAATGTCGTGGTCGAGGGCATCGAGACCGAGCAGCAGCGCATCGCTGTGCAATTGCTCGGCGCGCAGCGAGCCCAGGGCTATCTCTTCGGCCGACCCGAGCCGCTCTCGACCTTCTCCCCCGACAAGGGCCGCAAGATCGCCTGAATCTCCCTCTGACGCTCTTCCGGGTCGCGCGGCCTTGATTCCGGCGGTCTCGCGACGCATCAGCAGTTGCAAGAGCATTGCGCCAAAAGTGGGCCCCTGTTTCTCGCAGGAGCAATGCTCTCAACTTTTAGAAGCGGATCGGGAGGAGCGGCGTGAGCACGACCACAGCAACAGCGCCGGGACCTGCACCGCTGACGCCTGATATCTGCGTGATCGGAGCAGGCGCGGCCGGGCTGTCGCTCGCCACGGCCGCGGCTGCATTCGGCGTGCCTGTCGTCCTGGTCGAGCACGGCAGGATGGGCGGAAGCCATCTCAATGCCGGCAGCATATCGGCCAGGGCGCTCGGCGCGGCGGGCGCGCGGGCGCTGGCCGTCCGGGAGGCCGGGCGCTTCGGTATCTCGGCCGGCGGGCCGCAAGTGAACGACGTGCAAGTGAACTACCTGCAGGTCCACGACCATGTTCAGCGCGTCATTGCCGCGATCGCCCCCAATGATTCGGCGGAGCGTCTCGGTGCGCTCGGTGTTCCTGTGATCAGGAGCGAGGCACGCTTCATCAGCCGCAGCACGGTCATGGCCGGCAACCAGGCGATCAAGGCGCGACGCTTCGTTATCGCGACCGGCTCGCGGCCGTCCGCCCCGCCGCTTCCCGGGCTCGACGCGGTCCCGTTCCTGACCAGCGAGAGCGTGTTTTCACTGACGCGCCGGCCCGAGCGCCTGCTGGTTCTGGGCGCCGGATCGACTGGTGTCGAACTGGCGCAGGCCATGGCTCGGCTCGGCAGCACGGTCAGTATCGTCGAGACCGGCGGCCTTTTGCGCCATGCCGATCCCGAGGCCGCGCTGATCTTGCGCCGCGCGCTGCTGCGCGACGGCATAACGCTGCACGAGCAGGCCAGGGTGCTGCGCGCAGAGACGGTCAAGGGCGGCGTCAGGCTGGTGCTGGCAGGCCCCGACGGCGGGACCGACCATAAGCTCGACGGGACGCATCTTCTGGTCGCGACGGGGCGCGCGCCCAATATCGAGGCGCTCGACCTCGAACTTGGCGGCATCGCCAGCGACGCCGGGGGTGTGATCGTCGACAAGGGGCTGCGCACCGGCAACCGCCGTGTCTTCGCGATCGGCGACTGCGCCAGCGGGGCAGGCGGAGGGCTGCATTCCACCCATGCCGCACATGACCAGGCTGGGCATGTCTTGCGCAGCGCCTTGTTCCGCCTCCCCGTCAGGACCCATGCAACCGCGATCCCGCATGTGACCTATTGCCATCCCGAGCTCGCCAGCGTCGGCTTGTCCGAGGCGGAGGCGCGCAAGCGCAGCGCTGCGATCACCATCCTGCGCTGGCCTTATGCCGAGAACGACCGCGCCCAGGCCGAGCACGAGACCGATGGTTTCGTGAAGCTCGTCGCTGACCGACGCGGCCGCGTCCTCGGCGTCAGCATCGTCGGCGCTGGCGCAAGCGAGCTGATCGCGCCCTGGTGCATGGCCGTTCGGAAGGGCCTGACGGTCCAGGACATGGCAGCGCTCGCCTTGCCCTATCCGACCTTCTCGGAGGCCTCGAAGCGGGCCGCGATGTCCTTCTACGCGCCGCTGGCGGCCAAGCCGGGAATCCGGTGGCTCATCGGCATTCTGCGCCGTTTCGGCTAAGCTCCCATTTAATGCAGCAACCTGATCTCGACACGACGCAACTCTCGGTCAGCCTGCCGCGCGGCCTGACGCGGCTCGGCCTCTCGGCCAAGCTGCTGCTTTTGACCGTGCTGTTCGTGATGCTGGCGGAAATTCTGATCTATTTGCCGTCGGTCGCGAATTTTCGGCGCAACTGGCTGAACGACCGGCTCGCCGCGGCCCAAGTCGCGGTGCTGGTGCTGGAAGGCGCCCCCAATGAACGCCTGCCCGAAGAGAGCGAGGCCCGGTTGCTGATGGGCGTCGGCGCGCGCGCCATCGCCGCCCGGGTTGGGGGGGCACGCCGCCTGCTCAGTCTCGATTCGATACCGCCAACGGTTGCCCGCAAGGTCGATCTGCGGGACGCGAGCTGGATGACCGCGCTCAAGGAGGCGGTCGAGATTCTGGTGGCCCCGCCGCACGACATGCCGATCCGCGTCATCGGCCAGGCCATGGGCGGGGCCGACTTCGTCGAGATCGTCATCGACGAGGCGCCGCTGCGGCGCGCGATGCTGGTCTTCTCCGCCAACATCCTGCTGATCTCGCTGCTGATCTCCATCCTGACGGCGGGTTTGGTCTATCTCGCGCTGAACTGGATGATCGTCGGGCCGATCCGCCAGCTCGCCGCCAACGTCATGGAATTCGAGGCCGATCCGGAGAATCCGCACCGGATCATCCAGCCCTCGCAGCGCGCCGACGAGATCGGCGAGGCCGAACGGGCGCTGGCGCGCATGCAGATGACGCTGGCAGGCGAATTGCGCACCAAGAAGCATCTCGCCGAGCTCGGGCTGGCCGTCAGCAAGGTCAATCACGACCTGCGCAACATGCTGGCCTCGGCGCAGCTGATGTCCGACCGGCTGGTCGACACCCGCGACGCCAAGATCAGGCGCTTCGCGCCGCGCCTGATCGCGACGCTTGGCCGGGCGATCGATTTCTGCCAGGCAACATTGGCCTATGGCCGCGCAGCGGAGGCGACGCCGCTGCTGCGCGAGATCGCGCTGCGCCAGCTCGTCGCCGAGCAGGCGGAGATGCTCGGCCTGCCCGAGAATAAGCAGCTCAGCTTCGTCAACGAGGTTCCAGCCGAATTGATCGCGCGCTGCGACCCCGACCAGATGGCGCGCGTCCTGCTCAACCTGATGCGAAACTCGGTGCAGGCGCTGACGCGGGAAGGAGACGAAAGCGACGACCAGCCCATGCTGACGGTCAAGGCGCAGCAGCTCGACGGCTCAGTGCTTCTGCGCGTCACCGATAACGGGCCAGGCGTGCCCCAGCGGGCGAAGGCCAATCTGTTCCAGGCCTTTCGCGGCTCGGTGACGCCAGGCGGGACAGGGCTTGGCCTCGCCATCGCCGCCGAACTCGTCAGGCTGCATGGCGGCACAATCGAACTCGAGCCCTCGGAGACAGGGGCTGTGTTCAAGGTGACGCTGCCTGCGCGCAAGCAGAACGGGAATTGAGCTCGGCGGCCGTCGCTGTCATTGCAAGCGCCACGACGAGGGCTGCACAATGACGAGGGCTACTGGCTCGCCCAGATTACCCGCGCCATGAAGGCGATCTCGTTCAGGCCCAGCACCCGGTCGGGATGCTCGGGGTTGAGCGAGGCGAGCTCGACGGTTTTGGCGGTCTGGCGCCGGAGCTGCTTGGCCAGGATCTCGCCCTCGAGTGTCTTGACCACGACGCGGTCGCCACGCCGCACCGCCGCGGTCGGCGAGACGATGATGGTGTCGCCATCGCGATAGAGCGGCAGCATCGAATCGCCGGCGATCTCCAGCGCATAGGCCTTCTCGTCGGCGACACCGGGAAACGCGACCTCCTCCCAGCCGGCGCCGACGGGAAAGCCGTCATCGTCGAAGACGCCGCCCGAGCCTGCCTGGGCGAAGCCGATCAGGGGAATGGTGCGTGAGGGCGCCGGCCCCCGCCGCATCACCACGCTCATGAATTCATCGAGCGAGGCGCCGGTCGCGGCCAGGATCTTGGCGATCGATTCAGTCGAGGGCCAGCGTTCGCGGCCATCGGGCCCGAGGCGCTTGGAGCGGTTGAAGGTGGTCGCGTCGAGCCCGGCCTTGCGGGCCAGCCCCGAAGCCGTGAAGCCATAGCGCTGGGCGAGCGCATCGATGGCGCTCCAGATCTGCTCATGGGACAGCACCGTGGAGACCTCGTTCCTGATGTTGCCGTTGGGCTAGGGGTGACATAGGAAATATCCCCTATCCTATAAGACTTCAATCTGACTTTCGCGACTTTTTGAGCGAATCGACCGAGGGCGGGCAAAAGGCTCAGCTGCGGGAATCGGGTGTCTCCGCGGATGTCCCGCGCCTATCAAGTCAGCACTGGAGGGAAACGAAACCGACAACGAGGCAAGCCATGGCAAAATCCTATTTCAGCATCGTGCTCGACAACCCCGCCGATGACGTCTGGGCGGTCATTCGGCCGTTCGACCACTATGCCTGGGCCGGCGTGGAGAGTGAGACGCTTATCGAAAAGGACAAGGCTCCCGATCAGGTTTCGGCCATTCGCCGCGTCACCATGGGCGAGACAATCATACGCCAGGTATTGCTCGCCCATTCCGATCTCGAGCGATCCTATACATACGGATTTTGCGACCCCGTCCCCTTTCCCGTGCGCAATTACACAGCGACGATCCGGGTCACCCCCGTCGTCGAAACCGGCGCGGCTTTCGTCGAATGGTCGGCCACCTTCGACTGCGCTGAGCAGGACCACGATCGCTGGACGAGCCATTTCGAGAAAGAGGGCTTCGCTCAATGGTTGATGGCGCTCCGCCGTTTCATGAACGCCCGAAAATGTGTCTAGAAGGCTGCCGGCCATGACCCCGTGATTGCCCTTCACCCATGCGAAGGGCTATCGCATCTGCACGTCATGACGACCGGGACCATCGATGCCGCTCATCTACAAAATCTGCCCCGAGGCGCTGTGGCGCCAAGCCGAGATGTCGGGCCGTTTCGACGGCGCGCCAATCGATCTCGCCGATGGCTACATCCATTTCTCGACCGGAGCGCAGGCGCGGGACACCGCGGCGAAGCACTTCGCCGGCCAGCGCAACCTGCTGCTGATCGCAGTCGACACCTCACGCCTCGGCGAAGCCTTGCGTCAGGAGCCCTCGCGCGGCGGGGCGCTGTTCCCTCATCTCTACGCCCCACTCGACCCCAAATCCGCCCGCTGGATCGCGCCGCTTCCGCTAGCAGTCGACGGCACCCATCTCTTTCCGGAGGATGTCGCGTGATCGGCGCCCTGTTCAATCTCGCCCGCCCGCTGATCCACCGGCTCGATGCCGAGACGGCCCATCGCATGACGATCGCCGCGCTCGCCGTCGCGCCGGCATTGAAGCCTGCCGCCGACGACCCGGTCTTGGCGACGCAGGCCTTCGGCCTCTCCTTCCCCAACCCGGTCGGCCTCGCAGCCGGCTTCGACAAGCATGCCGAAGCGGTGGACGGCGCGCTTGGCCTGGGCTTCGGCTTCGTCGAGGTCGGCGGCGTCACGCCTCTGCCCCAGCCCGGCAATCCGCGCCCGCGCGTCTTCCGATTGACGGAGGACGAGGCGGTGATCAACCGCTACGGCCTCAACAGCGAAGGCATGGAAGCGGTCGCCGCGCGGCTCCAGGCGCGGCGTGGCCGCAGTGGCATCGTCGGCGTCAATCTCGGGGCCAACAAGGACTCAGCCGACCGCTCCGCCGACTATGCCGTGCTCGCGCGGCGTCTCGCGCCTGCCGCCGACTTCCTGACAATCAACATCTCCTCGCCCAATACGCCGGGCCTGCGCGATCTGCAGGCCGAATCGGCGCTCGACGACCTGATCGTGCGGGCGCTGGCCGCGCGGGACGAGGCGGCAAACAGCGCCGGCCGTCGCACGCCGATGCTGCTCAAGATCGCGCCGGATCTGAGCCTGCCCGAGCTCGACGGCATCGTCGCAGTGGCGCGCAAGCGCGGCATCGACGGCATGATCGTCTCGAACACGACGGTGGCGCGCCCGGCAACCCTGCGCAATGCGGCGAAGGCCGAGACCGGCGGCCTCTCGGGCAAGCCGCTCTTCCTGCCTTCGACCAAGCTGCTCGCCGAAACCTTCCTGCGCGTCGAGCGCCAGTTCCCGCTGATCGGTGTCGGCGGCATCGATTCAACCGCGACCGCCTTCGCCAAGATCCGGGCCGGCGCCGATCTCGTACAGTTCTACTCGGCCCTGGTCTTCCAAGGGCCGGCGCTGGCAGCGACCATCAAGGCAGGTCTTACGGCCGAGGCCCGCAAGACGGGCGTCGGCAGGCTCAGCGCCCTTGTCGGGCGCGATGCTGCCGCGATCGCGCGCGGCGAAACGCTCCCAAGCTAGAGCAGGGTGCGAAAAAGTGGGAACCGGTTTTTCGCATCCCGCACTGGAAGTCTGATGACTATGGCCTGAACCACGCCGTCATTCCGAGGCAGGCCGCAGGCCTGAGCCTGGAACCCAGAACCGATGCCCTCGACCTTTGAGGCTCGCCATGCGCGCACATGATCGAGAACCCGCATCGGCTCTGGGTTCCGGGCTCGATCCTTCGGATCGCCCCGGAATGACGGTGGTGTTTCCGAGTCAGATCATCCGGCTCTAGCGCCGGGAGGCGAACAGGCGCGAGAGCAGCCAGAGCGGCACCACGATCAGCGCGCCGGCGATGACCCATTGCCCGACCTCGCGGACGGCCCCGAAGCCGAGATCCCCCAGCGAGCGGATGAAGCGCGCCACGACCTCGTAAAGCCCGCGCGGCGACAAGCCGAGAAACGCCATCGCCGCGCCCACCAAGAGCGAGATGAAGATCAATCGGACCAGAACGCTGAGCACGGAGCCGCCGAGAAAGCCTTCGATATTGCCATTCGCCATTGCGAAAAATCCCCAAAAACACGAAGCGACCAGACCATCGCCCGGTTGAACCGGGGCTGAATGGCGACGCGGCCCGCTTTCACCCCACAATCATATGGTCGCGGATGCGCCTGCCGTCGCCCAGGCCGTGCCGGCGATCTTGGAGGCGGCGATCACGGCCTGCGTACGGCTGTCGACATTGAGCTTGGTCAGGATCGCGGAGACATGCGCCTTCACGGTCGCTTCGGAGACGCCGAGCTCATAGGCGATCTGCTTGTTGAGCAGCCCCTCCGACAGCATCATCAGCACGCGCACCTGCTGCGGCGTCAGCGTCGAGAGCCGGCGCACCATGTCGGCGACCTCGACATCGACCGGCGAGGACAGATCGACGCCCGGCGGCGTCCAGACACTGCCGGCGAGCACGGCGCGGATCGCCTCGCCCATCTGCTCGACATCGGCCGTCTTCGGCAGGAAACCGAGCGCTCCGAACTCGATGCAGCGGCGGATCACGGTCGGCTCGTCATTGGCGGAGACCACGATGACCGGCACTTCGGGATGGTCGGCGCGCAGGAAGAGCAGGCCAGAGAAGCCCTGCACGCCCGGCATCGTCAGGTCGAGCAGGACGAGATCGGCGTCAGCCCCTTGCGACAAGGCCTCGGTCAGTGACTCCAGCGAACCGACCTCGCTGACATCGGCGCCCTCTAGCGCGTGCGACACCGCCTGCCGCAGAGCGCCCCGAAACAAGGGATGGTCGTCCGCGATCACGATCCGCGTCGAAGGCTGCTTCGTCATCGCGCATATCCTTGTTCGTCTGCCGGTCGCGCATACTGCCCCAGTCGCGACCGCGATCTCAAGCACACCCGCCTGCTGCTGTCGCAAGGCCGGCGCGCGATCATAAAGGCTCTGAACCAGATCGGTGCATGTTGCAATGCAATCAGGAGACGGCCTTTCGGCGTAGCCCTGCCGGGCTCGGCTCAGGCTTCGGCCGGCAGGAGCCGTTCCAGCGCCTCGATCCGGTCAGCCTCTCCAGGCGGCTTGTCCCAGCGAATGCGATTAATGCGGGGAAAACGCATGGCGAGCCCCGACTTGTGTCGGGTCGAGCGCTGCAACCCCTCGAAGGCGACCTCGAAGACGAGGCCGCTTTTGGCATCATGCGTGACCTCCCGCACCGGGCCGAAGCGGTTCAGCGTGTTCTTGCGCACATAGCGGTCGATCTCGACCAGTTCCTCATCGGTGAAACCGAAATAAGCCTTGCCGACCGGCACCAGCTCCTGCCCCTCAGGGCTCTCGCGCCAGACGCCGAAGGTGTAGTCGGAATAAAATGAGGAGCGCTTGCCGTGGCCGCGCTGGGCATACATCAGCACGCAATCGACCAGCCGCGCCTCGCGCTTCCATTTCCACCAGTAGCCCTTGGGCCGACCAGGCAGATAGGGCGAATCGCTGCGCTTGATCATGCAGCCTTCGACGGCTTCCGCGTCAGTGCCGGCGCCAGCAGCAGCAGGGTCGGCGCGGGCGGCGGCGAGATCGTCCCAGCTCTCGAAGGGAATGACCCGCGAGAGATCGAAGCGCTCGCTGCCGAGCCTGCCGAGAAAAGCCTCCAGCCGGTTGCGGCGCTCGACCAGCGGCAGCTCGCGGATATCCTCGTCGCCATCGACCAGCAGGTCGTAGACGCGGATATGGGCGGGGAATTCCGCCAACATCTTCGCCGTCACCGTCTTGCGGTTCAGCCGCTGCTGCAAGGTGTTGAAGCTCTGGACCGCGCCATCGCGCATCACCAGCAACTCGCCATCGAGCGCGCCATCGCGCGTCAGCGCCTCGACGAGGTCGGGAAAGGCGCCGGCAATATCCTCGCCGGTGCGGGAATAGAGCCGCGTCAGGCGCGAGCCGTCCGGCCTCGTGCCGCTGACGGCCTGGACGCGGATGCCGTCCCATTTCCATTCCGCGCTGAACTCAGCCGGATCGAGCTTGTCGAAATCGCCCGCCTCGACCGGATGCGACAGCATCACCGGGCGAAACGGCGCGGGATCGCTCGCTGCCGGTCGCGGCGCCCTGCCCTCCAGCCAGGCGAAGAGCGCGGTATAGGGCGGCTCCAGCCCATGCCAGACCTGCTCGACCTCGTCGGGCGCCGCGCCACCGAGGCTGGCGGCAGCGGTCTTGGCGAGGCGCGCCGAGACGCCGATGCGCAGCGCGCCGGTGATGAGCTTGAGCAGGGCCCAGCGCCCGGTCTCGTCGAGCGCGTCGAGCCAGCCGGCGACGAGGCGAGGAAGATCGATCTTGCCGGCATTGCGCAGGCCGGCGACGACATCAGGCAGATGCGGCACATCATTGGCGCCGTGCCTGGCCGGCCACATCAATGCGACCGTCTCCGAGAGATCGCCGACATAGTCATAGGACAGCGCAAACAGGACCGGATCGGCTCGCTCCGCGATCAGCGCGCGAATCAGGCCCGCCTTGGCGTTGCGGAAGACCAGCCCGCCCGTCATCGCCGCCAGCGCCAGGCCGCGATCGGGATCGGGCGTCGTGCGCAGGTAATCGGCGATCAAGGCGAGCTTGGCGTTGCGGCGCGGCTCATAGGCCAGGCGGTCGAGCAGCCAGGCGAAGCGGTTCATCGCGTGGCACTCCCGCCACGGCCGGCATGTGTCCAGATGTTGCGCTGCATCGTTCAGCCACCATTCATGAAGGAGACCTTACCGATGAAGGCATATTTGGGGGGATGATGCCGATGCGCGCCGCGATGCGGTTCCTTGCCTTGAATCTCTTCGCAGCGACGATGTTGGCAGGGGCCACCGCACAGGCGGGCACCTTCTCCTGCCGCGAAACGCCGATCGTGCAGCCTGTCGCCTCGCTCTCGGCCCTCTCCGCGCGGGTCGCGCAGGGTCCTTCGCTCACCATCCTGGCGATCGGCTCCTCCTCGACCGAGGGCATCGGCGCCTCCGCCAAGGACAAGACCTATCCGGCCCGGCTCAAGGCGCTGCTCGGCAAGGCCTGGCCCAATCTCCCGATCGAGATCGTCAATTCCGGCATCGGCGGCGAGACCGCTCCGCAGACGCTCACGCGCCTGAAGGCTGCGCTCAGTGCGCGCCATTACGACCTGGTGATCTGGCAGGTCGGCACCAATGACGCCGTCAATGGCGGCGATCTCGACGCCTTCAAGACCATGGTCGGCGACGGCATCGCCATGGTGAAACAGGCGGGGGTGAGCCTTGCCATCCTCGATCCGCAATTCTTCCCCGGCGTCCGCGAGCCGGAGCGCTATCGCGATTTCGTCGCGGCCATCGCCAACACCGCGCGCGGCCAGAACGTGCCGGTGTTCACCCGCTACGACGCCATGCGGGAATGGTATCGCGACGACGCTCAGGCCTTCACCAGTGCGCTGTCCTCCGACGGCTTCCACATGAGCGATGCCGGCTATGACTGCCTCGCCCGCGACATGGCGACCGCGCTCGTCGGCATGACCGCGCCCTCGCGCGCCGTGATGGCGCAGACCCGATAACCTGATCTCAGCTGGTGACGGCATTGTCCGCCTCCACCACCGGCTCGGCCTCGCCTTCGTCGCCATAGCCGACCAGATGCAGCGGCTTGGCCTTCAGGCCAACCGTACCGCACCAATGCACCAGCGCATCGGCCTCGCCATGCGTGACCCAGATCTCTCCGGCTTCGACCTCGCGGATCGTCGCCTGGAGATCGTCCCAATCGGCATGGTCGGAAATGATCAGGGGCAGTTCGACGCCCCTCTGCCGAGCGCGCGCCCTGATCCGCATCCAGCCCGAGGCGAAGGCGGTGACGGGATCGGGGAATTTGCGAGCCCAGAGATCCTGGATCGCGCTCGGCGGGCAGATCACGATCTCGCCGCCCAACAATTTCCTGTCGGTCGTGGCGACCTTGCGGATCTCGCCCAAAGCAGCCCCTTCCGACAGGTAAAACTCCGTCAGCGTCTCCATCGCGCCATGGATGTAGAGCGGCCGCTCGAAACCGGCTTCGCGGATCAGCGCCATGACGCGCTGCGCCTTGCCCAGCGAATAAGCCCCGACGATATGCGTGCGCTCCGGAAAGAGCCGGACGGATTCCAGCAATTTCGCCACCTCCAGATGCGCCGGCGGATGCCGGAACACCGGCAGGCCGAAGGTCGCCTCGGTGATGAAGATATCGCATGGCACCGGCTCGAAACCGGCGCAGGTCGGGTCGCGCTCGCGCTTGTAGTCGCCGGAGACGACGATGCGCAGGCCCTTGGCCTCGACCACGATCTGGGCCGAGCCCAGCACATGCCCGGCCGGCACGAAGCGGAAATCGACCGCGCCGATGCGCGTCACCACGCCGGGAACGGCCTCTTGCCGCTCGCCCGCAAAGCCTTCGCCATAGCGCAACGCCATGATGGCGAGCGTCTCGCGCGTCGCCAGCACCGCGCCATGGCCGGCGCGCGCATGGTCGGAATGGCCATGCGTGATCAGCGCCCGCGCCACCGGGCGCACGGGATCGATATGGATGTCGGCCAGCGGGCAATAGAGCCCAGCCGGCGTCGGGATCAGCAGCTCCGAAGGGCGCAGGTTCTGGGAGCGCTGTCTGGCCAGTGTCATTCTCCTCAGATAGACCGACGCGCATGATCGAAAAGGGTTCCGCCACGCATTCCGCCAGTTCGGGCGATCCGACGCTGGATCGCCGCTATGCCTGGGCCGAGGCCGCGCTCAAGGATGGCGATGCCGCGGCCTGCGTCGAGATCCTCGACCAGACCTTGGCGCAAGCCTACCACTTCACCGCCGCCTGGCATCTCTACGGGCTGGCGCAGGAGGCGCTCGGCCGCAATGAGGACGCCGCCACCGCCTGGCGGCAATGCCTGACGCTCGACCCCAACGACCATTTCGGCGCAAGGCTCGACCTCGCCCGCATCGGCGCGCTGTCGGCCGAACAGGCGACCTCGGAGAATTTCTCCGGCGTTCTCTTCGACGGCTATGCCGAGCGCTTCGACAGCCATCTGGTCGAGACCCTCCGCTACAACGCTCCTGCCCTTCTGCAGCAGGCGCTGGCCCGCATCTGTCAGGAGACCGGCAAACCCTTCCGCTTCGAGACCGTCTACGATCTCGGCTGCGGCACCGGGCTGATGGGCGAGGCGATCCGGGCGGAAACCGGTTTCCTCGCCGGCTGCGATCTCTCGCCGCGCATGATCGAGCGCGCGCGGGCGAAGCTGCAGGGCGACAGCACGCCGCTCTACGACAAGCTCGCTGTCGCCGGCCTGACCAGCTTCCTGGTGAGCCGGCCGGACACCTCGACCGACCTCGTCATCGCGGCGGATGTCTTCGTTTATCTCGGCGAGTTGGGAGCGGTTTTCGCGCAGAGCGCGCGCGTGCTGAAACCGGGCGGCTTATTGGCCTTCACCGTGCAGAGCCATGAGGCCGAGGGCGTGATCGTCGGAGCCGACCGGCGCTTCGCCCATGCGGAAGGCTGGCTGCGCGACAGGCTGGCTGAGGCGAGACTGAAGCCGGTTCTGCTCGAAGCCGCCAGCACAAGGCAGGATCGCGGCGTGGCCGTGCCCGGGCTGATCGTGGTGGCGCAGCGGGGCTGAACGCGGACGAGGCTGGTAGCATCGCCAGATTTTGCGCTATTATGCGGATGAATGAAGGAGGCTGCCGGATGGACGTCCCAATCGGAGAGCGCTGGCAATCTTTCGTCGCAGCTGCGGTCGAGACCGGCCGCTATGTCTCGGCCAGCGACGTCGTCACCGAGGGGCTGCGCCTCGTGCAGGAGCGCGAGGAGCGGCTTCTGGTGCTGCGTCAAATGGTCGAGGAATCCATCGCGCGCGGCGGCTCGCATACAAGTGAAGAGGTCGCTGCGGCCATCGAAGCGGCCCTTGACGAGATCGACATGGCTGCTCCGAGCCGCTGATGCGGCGGCTTCGCTATAATGACGCAGCGCGAGATGACCTTCTCGCGATAGCGCGATATATTCGCCTGAGCAGCGGCAACAGCGAAATTGCGCGTTCATTCGTAAGCGGCTTACGAATTCAGTGCGAGAAGATCGCTGCGTTGCCGGGAACGATTGGGCGGACTCGCTCCGAACTTCGGTCGGACCTTCGAAGCTTTGCCTTCAAGGGCTATGTCATCCTCTTCCGGTATGTCGAAGACACAGTCGGGATCGTCAATATCCTCGAACGCCATCGCGATATCGCAGCCGAGTTCAAGACCGAGCAGTCTTGACGTCCGCCATTCCCCTTTCGTTCTCCTGCTCCAAGCTCTATCTCTGGAGCGCATGGCCGCCCCCTCCCCGCTCCCGCCCGCCTTCTCCGCCTGGTTCGCCAGCCGCGGCTGGAGCGCGCGGCCACATCAGCTTGCCCTGCTGGAGGAGGCCCGCGCCGGGCGCTCGACCCTGCTCGTCGCGCCAACCGGCGCCGGCAAGACGCTCGCCGGTTTCCTGCCATCGCTGGTCGAGCTCACCGAGCCTGGCCGCGAGCGCGAGGGGCTGCACACGCTCTATATCTCGCCGCTGAAGGCGCTCGCCGTCGATATCGCGCGCAATCTGGAAATGCCGATCGCGGAGATGGGCCTGCCCATCAAGGTCGAGACCCGCACCGGCGACACCTCGGCGGCCAAGCGCACGCGCCAGATGGAGCGGCCGCCCGACATCCTACTGACGACGCCCGAGCAATTGGCGCTGCTGGTCTCGCATCGCGATGCAAAACCTTTCTTCGCAAGTTTGCGCCGCATCGTGCTCGACGAACTGCACGCGCTCGTCACCTCGAAGCGCGGCGACCTGCTCTCGCTCGACCTCGCCCGGCTGCGGACGCTCACACCGCAGGTCAGCGCCGTCGGCCTCTCCGCAACGGTGCGCGAGCCCGCCGACCTGCAGCGCTTCCTCGGGGGGACGCAGACCCCGGCCGGCCTCGTCACCGTCACCGGCGGGGCGAAGGCGCGCATCGGCATCCTGCAGACCGCAAGCCGCCTGCCGCTGGCCGGCCACACCACCGGCCACGCCATGGGCGAGATCTACAAGGCGATCGGCGCGCACAAGCTGACGCTGGTCTTCGTCAACACGCGCATGCAGGCGGAATTCGCCTTCCAGGCGCTGTGGAGCATCAATGACGACAACCTGCCGATCGCGCTGCATCACGGCTCACTCGATGTCGCGCAGCGCCGCAAGGTCGAGGCGGCGATGGCAGCAGGCAAGCTCAAGGCCGTGGTCTGCACCGCGACGCTCGATCTCGGCATCGATTGGGGCGATGTCGATCTCGTCGTCAATATCGGCGCACCCAAGGGGGCAAGCCGGTTGATGCAGCGCATCGGCCGCTCCAACCACCGCATGGACGAGCCTTCGCAAGCCCTACTGGTGCCCTCCAACCGCTTCGAGCTGCTGGAGTGCAAGGCCGCGCTCGATGCCGTGGCGGAGGCTGCCCAGGACACGGCCGAGCCGCGCATCGGGGCGCTCGACGTGCTGGCCCAGCATGTCCTCGGCGTCGCCTGCTCCGATGGGTTCGAGGCCGAGGCGCTCTATGAGGAAGTCCGCACCGCCTCGCCCTATGCCGGGCTGACGCGGGCCGATTTCGACGCGGTGGTGAATTTCGTCGCAACCGGCGGCTATGCGCTGCGGTCCTATGAGCGCTTCGCCAAGCTGCGGCAGGACAAGGCCGGGCTTTGGCGCGCGAGCGATGCCCGCGTGATCCAGCAATACCGCATGAATGTCGGCACCATCGTCGAATCGACCATGCTCAAGGTCCGGCTCGGGCGGGCGCGAGCGGCTAAGCCCGGCCAGCCCTCCCGGATCACCAGCGGCGGCCGGATGCTGGGCGAAATCGAGGAGTATTTTGCGGAGACGATGACGCCCAGTGACACCTTCATCTTCGCCGGCGAGGTGCTGCGCTTCGAGGGCATCAATGGCAATGAGGCGATCTGCTCGCGCGCCCCGCCCGGCACCGACCCGAAGATCCCGTCCTATAATGGCGGAAAATTCCCGCTCTCGACCTTTCTGGCCGCCCGGGTCCGCGCCATGCTGGCGAACCCCAAGGAATGGACCGCGCTGCCAGAGGAGGTCTCGTCCTGGCTGCATGCACAGCGCTTGAAATCGCGCCTGCCCAAGCCCGGCGAACTCCTGGTCGAGACCTTTCCGCGCGGCGGCAAGTTCTACCTCGTCGCCTACCCCTTCGAGGGCCGCCTCGCCCATCAGACGCTCGGCATGCTGCTGACGCGGCGGCTGGAGCGGGCGCGGATGCGGCCGCTCGGCTTCGTCTGCAATGATTACGGCATCGCGGTCTGGGGGCTCGGCGACATGACGGCCGCGATCGCGCGCGGGGCGCTCAGCCTCGACGAGCTCTTCGCGCAGGACATGCTCGGCGACGATCTGGAGGCGTGGCTGGCCGAATCGGCCTTGATGAAGCGCACCTTCCGTAGCTGCGCCGTCATTGCGGGCCTGATCGAGCGGCGTTTTCCCGGCCAGGAAAAAAGCGGCCGCCAGGTCACGATGTCGACCGACCTGGTCTATGATGTGCTGCGCCGGCACGAGCCTGAGCATGTGCTGCTCAAGGCCGCGCGCGCCGACGCCGCCACGGGCTTGCTCGACATCCAGCGGCTTGGTCAGATGCTGACACGAATCAGCGGCCATATCGTGCATCAGCCGCTGGACCATGTTTCGCCGCTCTCGGTCTCCGTGATGCTCGAGATCGGGCGCGAGGCGGTCTATGGCGAAGCAGCCGACGAGATATTGGCGGAAGCCGAAGCGATGCTGATCGAGGAGGCGATGGCGTGACCCTGCAGGCACGATCTTGGGTTGCACGATCTTGGGCGGACCAGACGCAAGGATCGACTCCGGCCTTCATGCTGGGGCGATTGGCGCTCATGCCCGATCTGTCAGGCGCGCTCTGGCTGCCCGACGAGCGCACGCTTGTCGTCGCCGACCTGCATCTGGAGAAGGGCTCGGCCTATGCGGCGCGCGGCGTCTTCCTGCCGCCCTATGATTCGGCTGCGACGCTGGCTGCGCTCGCGGCCGCGATCCTGCGCCATGCGCCGGCCCGCGTGATCGCGCTCGGCGACAGCTTTCACGATATCCACGCCGAAAGCCGCATCGCGCCCGCCAACCTCGCGACATTGCGCCAGCTCCAGCAGGGCCGCGACTGGCTCTGGATCACCGGCAATCATGATCGCGAGATCGGCCCAGCCATGGGCGGCGAGACGGCGGCCGGCATCGAGATCTCCGGCGTCACCCTGCGTCACGAGCCCGACGCCAGCGAGGCCGGTTTCGAGATCGCCGGCCATCTCCACCCGGCCGCAAAAGTCAGGATGCGCGGGCGCGCCTTGCGGCGGCGTTGCTTCGCCTTGTCGCCGCATCGCTGCATCATGCCGGCGATGGGCGCCTATGCCGGCGGCCTGAACCTGCGCGACGCCGCCTTCCGGCCGTTGTTCCTGGAGGGCCTGAGCGCCCATCTGCTCGGCGACGGCCGGCTCTTCCGCATTGATGAGCGGTTGCTGTTAGCTGATTGAGCTTCCCGGGTTGCATAGGCCGGGAGCTTGTGGCATCAGGACGCCGCTTCGGAACGACGCCCGCTCTGGCAATCGCTTCTCGCGACTTGCCAGACGCATCAAGGCCGATCGATCCTGCTGCGGTAGCTCAGTGGTAGAGCACTCCATTGGTAATGGAGAGGTCGAGAGTTCAATCCTCTCTCGCAGCACCATCGCCCCAAGCGAATTCCTGCGCTTAGACAGGGGCTTGCGACTGGTGCTGTGGCGCCCATGGTGATACATGAGGTCATACGCAGTGGTGAAAATCGTACTCGACCTCGGGTTCCTCAAGGTGTCCGCAAGCTACCTTCAACGACGGCCATCTGGCCGAATCTACTACTATCGTCATATTCCTGAGGACGTGCGGGGTCACTTCGGCAAAAAGCGCTTCCGAGTTGAGAGCCTCAAGACCAACGATGACCGTGTTGCCCTCAAGCGTGCAGCCGCTCTACCGTTACCGGATATTGGGGGGGGGGGGCACCATTCAACTTCGATAACCACACAATCCACGAAAGCGACCTATCGACCTCTGTAACGCTCAGTCCTTTTGATCTCTGTCTCGATAATGCCCTTTAGTTGTGGGTACTTAAGGCTAAAAAACTCCCGACTGTCATTAAGGCGATACGGGGTTAGTAGGGCGTGAACACCTTTCTCCAGTGCGGCCGGGTCGGGGTGCTGCCAAGCATCAACCACAACGAAGGATAGCGGCACTCCTGTGGCTAAAGAAAGCTCACGCGCCCGCTGCTCAGCACTGTTTGATGTCCAGCCGACCTTATAAATTTCTTCTTTCATAGCTGCGCAGCGCATAACGTAAAGAACGCTTGCGTTCTGTTTCCGATTTTCACTAAGATCTGGTTCGTGAGAAGCTCGAATATAGTCAGAAATTTGTATTTTCGCTGCGGCTACGGAAGATTTGATGTAGACTGATTTTGGATGATCAGCTCGCGCTCGCCATTTGTTCGTGACTTTAACCCACGTTCGGCCTTTAATTTGGTTGCCGTCTCGGTCGCGACCATAGCTTTCGGGAGCAATTCTTCGCCAATGCCCTTCGGTCTCTACGTCAAGATGAGGCGAGGTATAGGACCGGAGGACGCTTTGATTAATATCGGAAACCTCGATCGACGTGACGTGCTTAAATCGAGCCCCTATTCCTTGACCGCCTTTTGCTCCCTTAGGCATGGCCTTCATGTCAGGGGCGAAAGAACTCAACGGAATTGTAAGTTTAAATCTAAAGTATGAAAATAATTGCAAGAATCCCTCGGCCATATTCCACATAACGGAAGCGCTTTCGATCCTATCTCTCATCGTATTCAGGATCTCTTCGCGCTCAGAAACATCCGATATGCCCGAGAAAACCTCAGGGTCGTCACAATAAAGGTGAAATGTATTCTCGCTTTCCTGCATATGGCAGCGCGCTACGTGCTTGAATGTTATCAGATCAGTTTCGCCTGCGACAATAGTCCTTATTGCAGTTTGAGTGCCTTCAAGCGCAAGCGGCGCACCTGAACGCCCATTTTGCCGCTGTGCTATCTCATCAATGAACTTGCGCTTTTCAGGGGGCACCCCCGAAGGATCGAGGATGAATTCATCGTTTACGCGCTCATTCCACTCGCTTTCAGAAAGTATTTCGCCGCCGAGGACAAACCAATGGATCGAATTACCATGTCGAACCATTGAGAAACCCGATATGACAAACTCCCTGCCTTCTGGCGTCATGTATGTAAAGTCAGTAAGAGCTCCATTCTGCGTGAAGTTATAAATGACCCCTTCCGGCAAAACAGCCAAATCAGAGATTGTAAATTGCGGCGTATCTTTAGATGTCAAATAATCAAAAAAATCCGAAACGCTAAACAAATGATCAATTTCAGCCAAGGGCTCAATATAAGGAGCCGTGGATCTTTCTATCAATTTAATCGAACAAAATGGCTCAAAGTAATTAAAACTTGCCGGTTGAGTCAATAGGCCCGATGATGCGTATCGGTGCGTATATTCAATAGAGAATTGACGTATCAAAGCGTCGACTTGATATCCTACGCCGCTGTTTTTAATAGAGTTCATAATATTGATATATTTTTTACCTATTCGTTGCCCTTCGACCTTCATCTTCCGGCGAATGTGACGGGGTATCTTTTGTAGGCGCTCATCTTCCCCCTTGGAATTTAGAAAAAGCCGATGATCGAGCGCTGCGAGAGGTGGAACCTTATAGAGTTCCCCGAAGCGTTTTTCTCGATTCATTGAGCATCCTCACCTTCAGCGCCCGACCAGATCACACAGATTGAGGATGAACAACCCGCCCAAAGAGCTGCCGGCTGACCTTGAACCGACGATGGGGGCAGGCCATTGAACAACGCGGCCCCAAAGGCTCCTGAGGGCTTCAATGAGGACTCTATGGCGGTCACAGAGGCTCATATGACGTCGCGCTCTACGAGGCCAAGGGGGACTCACGAGAGGCCATCCGCATGCTGTCGACGGGACTCGGCCATTATGGCGCTCGACGGCGATGCAGCGAGTTCCAAGGGCTTCCTGAGAGGCAGGCTCTAGGAGAGGAGCAGAAGGCCTCCATGGATCGAGGAGGTCTGACAGTTCGTAGCCACGGAAGCGCCGCCCTATTGGAAGCGACCCGCCTAACAGGACAGCGTCGGCCTAAACGGGAACCCGGTCTTCCACTTGAGGCTTGAGTCCTTCTCGCCTTGCGAACCATCGAAATTTGTAAGCAGACGTCCCTTTTGTCAGCCATCGCTCGACAATAGAATGTGGCAATCCTATCTCAATAAGAATCTTTGCATGATACAGATGTGATAGAATCTCGTTTTTAACGGCCAAAGACCGAAGTGCATCTGTCGCAATCTTAGGATTATCGATCTTGCCATGATGAGACAGTGAATTTCGAATAGCCGCACATTTAGTGGCGAATTCATCTAAGCTAGATTTCGCGACGCCAGACGGGATTTTATCTAACGTCTCTTTGAGCCGTTCCGACAGGCTGGGCTCAGAAAAATTCCTCATACGCTTATTCAGCCAATTTCGGTCTTCTGGTTTCGTAATACAGGCCAAAATGCGCTGTATCTTATCGCTATAAGCTTGATTTGCTTTCAGCGGATAAAGGTTGCGGTGCAGGGCCTCAAGTCCTGATATAAGGCTAAAAAATCGCTGCTCATTATATGAACGAACACCTCGTCGAGTAGAAAGATACAAATATATGCCGGGACCTAGCGATTCCCGCTTTTGCAGCCATGCGAAGAAGATGTTTCCGAACTGCTCATCGATATCTCGGAATGACGCGATGCAATCATAATAATTGGGAGGTGGATTTTCTGCATATGTACGATAGCAATATGCTGTGCACCTCTGACCGTTCGTAAGCGTTAAATCTGGCCAGCCCGCTTGATATTCTGATGACGTCAACAGTATCATGATGTCTTGAATGAGGCCGTATATCCTTATCGCCCCTTCAAAATCGACGAACCTGCGTATCCTATAGCTAAGTTCAGCTATTTCTCGCAGATCAGTTCCGCGCATGCTCAGATTTCCTCGCCCTTCCATCTCAAGATGCCGAGATATCTTTACCGTGCCACTTGAACCTGAATAGATTCGCGGAGATTGTCTCTTATAGATAAATTTAGGCTTACCTTTGAATCGTCCCTCAAAAAAAGGCCCGCTAACAAGCCATTCTTCGTATCCTTCCAAAGGAAAATGGATGCTTTTGATATTCAGAACGGCCGGCACGCTTCTGTTAGATATAACGCATCTCAACGCAGAGAAGGTATCATAACTTATCCCGCGGCTATTATATGTAGTGCCACTGCTTCGCTGAACGTCCTCAGCAAGTAGATACCGCGTCTTATCGCGGAGAATCCCAGCGATCTTTAAATCTGGCGCCAACTCCTGATCTTCACCTCGAAAAATTGCGTCCCTATCCGATGGGAGGACGCCATCAAGATCGATGCTAATCCGCCCTTCTGGGCTGATGCTAAGCAGGCCCGCAACGTAATTTTCGGGAGCAACTTTTCCTTCTGGAATCTTTTCATCGGCCCACCAGAACCAGCCTCGTTCTTTTAGCAAAATGAGCCCCCACCCTCGCATGACCGGCACCCACGAAGGGGCCGCATCGCAGGCCAATTTTATAGACCGCGGGCCACAGATACCAAGCTGTGCGGTACCCTATGGCTGCCGAGGGCTTGCCTTTCTCAGCAAGCGCGAGCGTAGGGACTTCGCCTTGCGGTACACGGGGCCTTTAGGTAGAACAACTGGTGATACAACGTATTTCGACCGATCAATTGAATTCAGTACTATCAACATGTTAGAGTCATAGTTCAATAGTCGAAACGCTCTCTCGCAGCACCAGCAAACTCATTGAAGTTAAATTAGAATTTTCCCGCGTGGCACCCCCCCCACGCCAAGCGATCAGATGCAGAAGCTTGCTGAAAAACGCGCCTATTGCGGCGCGTTTTTGACACGCTGGAATCGTGCTTCGCTCTTGATGAACCAACGCGCCCACCATTCGAGCTGAGCATCTGCAGAGGGGTTAAGCTAACTGCGGACAACCGGGATAAGGTCGTGCGATGCGAGGCTCCCTGCCCTATGGTTATCGCGGGAAGCACTTTCGAATGGTAATAGGCAGCACTGGACCATGGTCGAGCGAGCGGAAATATTCCATGAAATACCGTTCAAAGCAGCAGAATTAAAACGCATTCCGAAATCGTATAGAGGCGCCCTGATCGCAAACAATCTCGCCGCCAACAATATTTGTTTGTACTGGCGCCTTCACGTACTTCTTAACTACGAAAAAAACTTACTTCACGACGTGGCCAAACGGCTCCTTGTCGTCAACACTCTTATGATTACCAGACTGTTATCGTCCGCAATCGTCGAACAAATTGATTCGACACGCGATTTTCTTGAATTGGTCAAGAACGATCCACCAGACAGATTTATAAGCAAGATCCGGGAATTTAAAGATTCAATTTGCAATAACGCTCACTATCAAGTCGCAATCCGGCTAAGAAACGCGTCGACGAATCACTATGACACAAACTCATTAGCAGAATTATCCGAGCTATTTTTGGACGACCACGAATTTCAATTATTCATTCATGAATTTTCCGGAAATTCTCTTGCTCCATTTGCAGAAGAGATAGCAATTGCAGGCGAATTTGAACACAAGCGATCGAAGCATACCAGTTTTCAGCGCTGGCAAGAATGGATGAAGAAATCCAGCATGGAGTGCATGCTCATCACGGAGCAACTTAATGAAAAAACATTTGTCCATCTAATGCAAAGCGCAACCGCACGTGAACGTAAAATTACGATGCCTTCAAATATGTTCTTTGGCGATTCGACTAGATTACCAATCCTGTGGGAAGGACACCGATCTGACGGGACGAAAAAATGACTCGACCCCGTTAATACAAGACCGGGTCGAGTGGTTGCCAGGGATCAAACCAAATGGTCATGAACCTCGCACAAGCGCTGGCAAAAGACGGCAGCCCGTTCGACTCCCGCGCCGATCCCGAAGGCGTGTTTCTGTACCGGTTCGAGACGTCGGATACGCTTCGCTGCATCAAGCTGGATAGCCCGCCGCTCAGCTATGGCCGGTTGGTCCCGATCATCTATCGTATGAATCTGCGCGGCCCTAATGGGCTCTTTGTCACGCAAGATCTGCGGCCGAGGTAATGGTCTGCCTCGAGGCATGAACCAGCTGTTCTTCCGCGATTGCTGTTGAATTGACAGCTCTGATCCGCCGTCACCGCAGCTTCATCAATCGGCCGGCGACACGGCCGGAGAACGGATTGGTCACAGCCGCCGCATGGCGCCATGCGTCGCGACACGGGCTTGCGGTTGAGGAATTCTTCAGCATGCCGTCATCCTGCCGCAGCGACAGGCCAGAAATTTACAACCTGCGCGCTATGGCCGACAAGAATACATCTCCAGCCAGGCTGCCGGCATGTCGATCATCCCATCTTCGGTCTTACGTCTGCTCGACCGCCTGCGCGCCTCCTATACGGCCGAGCAAGCGCGCAGCCGGATGAGCCATAGGGCAGATCTCGCCCCCCAGCGTTCCCTGCGCTCAGCGCGTGAGACGGATGCTGCCAGCATCGCCTCGCTCTGGCGGCAGCTGCAGGCGGCCGGTGTCGCGACCGAAGCCACTGAGCCCGTTCTAGCAGACACGCAGACGCTGTCTGACGCCGCGCGTTACAGCGCGAATATCGAGGCGATGATCGGGACGTTGAAACTGCCCGTCGGTGTCATCGGTCCGCTCGTGATCAATGGCCTCAACGCCAACGGCGCCTACTACCTGCCGCTGGCCACCACGGAAGCGGCGCTGGTTGCGTCCTATGCGCGCGGCGCGGCAGTCGCGACAAAGTCGGGCGGCGTGACGACGGCTCTGCTGAACGAGGGCGTCCTGCGCAGCCCCGGCTTCAAATTCGCTGGTCTCATTGATGCCGGCCTCTTCGTGGAATGGGTGACGCGCAATGTCGACGATCTCCAGGCGGCGGCAGAGGCGACGACGCGTCACGGCAAGCTCATCTCGCTCGAGCCGGTGATCGACAACGACATCGTCTTCCTTCTCTGCCGCTACACCACCGGCGATGCCGCCGGCCAGAACATGGTGACGATCGCGACCGACGCGCTCTGCCGCCGGATCGAGGACACCTGCCCTATCAAGCCGCTTCACTGGTTCATCGAGGCCAATTTCTCCGGTGACAAGAAGGCCTCCTATCTCGGCCTGCTCACCGGCCGCGGGCGGAAGGTCAGCGCCAGCGTCATCATTCCAGGCCCGCTCGTCGAGAAGCACCTGCATGTCAGCGTCGATCGGATGATGGCCTATGGCGAGATGGCCAATCTCGGCGCCCTGCTCAGCGGGCAACTCGGCGCGCAGGGACACTATGCCAACGGGCTGGCAGCCTTCTACATCGCGACGGGGCAGGACGCCGCATGCGTCTCCGAGTCGGCGGTCGGCTTCACCCGGATGGAGCGGCGCGGCGCAGATCTCTTCATCTCCGTGACGCTGCCCAACATCCTGGTCGGTTCGGTCGGCGGCGGCACCGGCTTGCCGAGCCAGTCGGCGGCGCTCTCGCTATTGGGGCTGAAGGGCACCGGCCATGGCGCGGCGCTGGCTGAGGTCGCTGCGGCCCTGTGCCTGTGCGGGGAAATCTCTATCATGGGTGCGATCACTGCCGGGCATTTCGCGTCCGCCCATGACAAGCTTGCGAGGCGCAGGTGACGGCCGACATGCCGGGTGAGCAGACGCTGCCCTTGCTGCGCCGGCTCTGGATCTACCAGGCCGAACGCTTCCCGCTGGCGAGGACGTCGACCTTGCTCGTGGTCTTCACCGCGGCGAGCATCAGTGTCTCGGCCCATCTCGGCGGCCGCACGCTGCCTGCGTGGCCTGCCTTCGCGACGGCCTTTCTGGTGACGCTGATCATCTTCTTCCAGCTGCGCGCCTGCGACGAGGTCAAGGATGCCGAGGATGACCAACGCTTCAGGCCGGAACGCCCGGTGCCGCGCGGCCTCGTCAGCTTGCGCCTGATCGTCAATCTCGGCATCGCCGGTGTCCCCGTCGCGGCGTTGGTGACGGTGCTGTTTGCACCGGGGCTGATCTGGCCGCTGGCTCTGGTCTGGACCTGGCTTGCGATGATGAGTTTCGAGTTCTTCGCGCCAGCCTGGCTGAAGGCACGGCCCTTCCTCTATCTCGTCTCGCATATGGCGATCATGCCGCTGATCGACCTGTTCGTGACCGCCTGCGAATGGCTGCCACGTGCAGGCGCGCCGCCGCCGGGGCTCTGGCTCTTCCTGGCGCTCAGCTTCGTCAATGGCTGCGTCCTGGAGATCGGGCGCAAGCTTTACGGCCGCGAGAATGAGCGACCGGGCGTGGAGACCTATTCCGCCCTGCTGGGGCCGGGACGCGCCGCCCTGGCCTGGAGCGCCTGCGCTCTCCTGGCCTATGGCCTCTTGCTCGGCGTCGGCGCTGCGGTCCAGGCCTTTCTGCCGGTCGCCATCATCGGGACGGTCGCACTGGCAGCGACACTGACCTGCGCCCTTCGCTATGCCCGCAACCCCGTTGGCGGCACACAGAAGACGGTGGATGCGATGGCCGGCCTTTGGGTGCTGGTCTGCTATGGCGCGGCAGGCTTCGCGCCGCTGCTGGCCGGAGGCACGATGTGAGCAGCTTCATCCTTCAAGCGCATGAGGCAGGCGACCCGGCTGCCGCCGGCGGCAAGGCCGCAGCGCTTTCGGCGCTGACGCAAGCGGGTTTTGACGTTCCGCCCTTCCTGGTCATCCTGCCCGAGGGTGTGTCCGCGCGCGGGCTCAAGGCGGAGACACGTGGGAGCCTCCAGGCCGCATTGCCGGGTATTGGACCCGGCCCGTTCGCCGTTCGCTCGTCCGGGCGCGAGGAGGATGGTGCGAGCCATTCCCATGCCGGGCAGTTCCTCTCCCTGCTCGACATCGCCGAGCCCGAAGTGGCTGCCGCCGCGCTGAAGGTCTGGCGCTCGGGCAGCACTGACAGCCTGAAAGCTTATCGCGCCTCGCGCGGCCTCGATCCGGCCAGCGGGGCGCCTGCCATCATCGTGCAGCGCCTGGTCAAGGCGCGCGCGGCGGGCGTCGCCTTCTCGGCCGATCCGGTCGGCGGCCGTCGCGATCGCTTCGTCATCTCCGCCATCGCCGGCCTCGGCGACAAGCTCGTCGGCGGCGAGGTGGATGGCGACGACTATGTGGTCGATGCCGCAACGGGCGCCACGCTGGAAGGCCCCCCGGACGGTGTGCTCGGCGCCACGGACATCGCCGCGCTCACTGGGTTGATCGCACAGGTCGCCGCCGCGAGGGGCTCGGCCCAGGACATCGAATGGGCGTTCGAGGGCGAGCGGCTCTTCCTGCTGCAGGCGCGCCCGATCACGACCCAGCTGCGCGACCCGGCCTGGCCGGACCCAACTGTGACGATCTTCGACAACTCGAACATCGTCGAGAGCTATCCCGGCCTCGTCTCGCCTTTGACCTACAGCTTCGCGCAATACGCCTATGCCCGCGTCTACCGCCGCTTCGTCGCGCTGCTCGGCGTCGCGCCTGTCCGCATAGCCGAGAGCGCGCCGATCTTCGACAACATGCTCGGACGCGTCGACGGGCGGGTCTATTACAACCTCGTCAACTGGTATCGGGCGCTGGCATTGCTGCCGGGCTTCAGCCTCAACCGCGCCCATATGGAGACGATGATGGGCGTCAGCGAGCCGTTGCCGGCCGCGATCAGCGCCAGCATCGGACCGGGGCCGGCGCGCGGCTTCACCAAAGCGATCGAATACGCCCGGATGGGCCGCGCCGGCTTCGGCCTCCTCTTCGAGGCGCTGCGGCTGAAACGGACGATCCGGGGCTTCTATACCAGGCTCAACGGCGCGCTGCGGGTCAGGCCCGAGGCCATCGCCGCCATGCCGCTCTCGGCGCTGGCGACAGAGTATCGCACGATCGAGGCCCGGCTGCTCGACCGCTGGGACGCGCCGCTGGTCAACGACTTCCTCTGCATGATCGCCTTCGGGGCCTCGCGAAAACTGCTGGAGCGCTGGTGCGGGCCCGATGGCGTCGAGATCCACAACGCGGTGATGATCGGACAGGGCGACATCGTCTCGGCTGAACCGGCCCGGCGCATCGCGACGATGGGTGCGCTGGCTGCAGGCAAGCCGCAATTGATCGCGGCCTTGCAGCGTGGCGATCTGGCGGCCAGCAAGGCCGATGCTGCGCTAGGGCGCGAGATCGATGCCTATCTCGCCAAATTCTGCGACCGTTGCACGGAAGAGCTGAAGCTGGAGAGCATCACGCTCGACCAAGACCCCGCGCCGCTGCTCGCCGCGATCGCCGCTGCCGCCCTGACGCCGCGCGCAGCCCATGCCCAGAGCGGGGATGGGATGGCGGCGCTGGAGCGCATCCTCGGGGATCGCCCGATCCGGCGCAGGATCGCGCGCCTGATGCTGGGCTGGGCCCGCGACCGGGTCCGCGATCGCGAAAATCTGCGCTTCGAGCGTACCCGCATCTTCGGCCATGCCAGGCGCGTTCTGGTCGCCATGGGGCAACAGCTCGCCGCGCTGGATGCGATCGATGCTCCGCGCGACGTCTTCCTGCTGACCGTCCCCGAACTGCTCGGCGCGATCGAAGGCTTCGGCACGACGGCCGACCTCAAGGGTCTCGTCACGATCCGCAAGGCTGAGATGGCGCGAGCGGCCGAACGACGCGATCCGCCGGAGCGTGTCACCGTGACGGGCCCCGCCGGCCTCAGATCGGAAAGCATGGCCGCCTCGGAGCCGATACGCAGCGATGCGTCGGAGACCGTTCGCAAGGGCACGGGCTGTTCGGCCGGCACAGTGCGCGCCAGGGCACGGCTGATCCGCGACCCGCGCCGGGAGGCGCTGGTCCAGGGCGAGATCCTGGTGGCGAGGCATACCGATCCCGGCTGGATCGCGGTGTTCAGCAATGCCTCGGCCATCGTCGTCGAGCGCGGCAGCCTGCTGTCGCATTCGGCGATCGTGGCGCGCGAGATGGGCATCCCCTGCGTGGTCGGGCTCAAGGGCGCGCTCGACTGGATCATCGATGGCGAGATGATCAGCGTCGACGGCGCTTCGGGCGAGGTAGGGAAAGCCGATGGCTGAGAGCGAAATCGCCGGCAAGGCCTCGTTCGAGGCGATCCGCTATGCCCAGCTCTGGGAGGATGCCGATGTGCTGACCGCCGCGCTCGGCACGGCGCCTGGCGCCACGCTGGTCTCGATCTGCTCCGCCGGCGACAATGCGCTCGCCATGCTGACGCTCGACCCTGCGCGCGTCGTGGTCGTCGATCTGTCGCCGGCGCAGATCGCCTGCCTGCGCATCCGCATCGCGGCCTATCGCAGGCTGGATCATGCCGCGTTTCTGGAACTGATGGGCTCCCGCCCGAGCGAGCAGCGCGGCAGCCTGCTGGACCGCGTCATACAGGACCTGCCGGAGGCCGAGCGCGCCTTCTGGGCTGCAAGGCGGCAGGACATCATCGCCCACGGGCTCGGCGGCGTCGGCAAATTCGAACGCTATTTCCGGGTGATGCAGCGCTACCTGCTGCCGCTCGTCCATTCCCAGGAAACGATCGCGGCGATCTTTCAGCCGGGCAAGAGCCGGCAGGAGCGCGAACGTTTCCTCGATACGCGCTGGAACAGCTGGCGCTGGACCCTGCTGCTGCGCTTCTTCTTCTCGCGCTTCACCATGGGGCGGCTCGGCCGCGACCCTGCCTTCTTCGACCATGTCGAGGGCAGCGTCGCCGACCATGTCGCGCGCCGCATCCGCCATGCCGCCGTCGATCTCGACCCGGCCCTGAACCCCTATCTGCGCTGGATCCTGACCGGCAGCCATGGCGAGGCGCTGCCGATGGCCTGGCGCGCGGAGCATTACGAGACGATCCGCGGTCGGCTCGACCGGCTCGACATCCGCCAGGGCTCGCTCGAGGCCTTCGTCTCGACCGGCGAAAAAGCCGATGGATTCAACCTCTCGGATATTTTCGAGTACATGAATCCGCAGACCTTCGCTGCCGTCTATGGCAGCGTCGTCACTGCTGCCCA
Organism: Allobosea sp. OK403; assembly: GCF_900113835.1. Lineage (GTDB taxonomy): Bacteria > Pseudomonadota > Alphaproteobacteria > Rhizobiales > Beijerinckiaceae > Allobosea. The sequence continues at coordinate 529,043 of NZ_FOQV01000003.1, forward strand.
TCCAGGCGCAAGGCTGGTCTACTGGAACATGATGGCGCCGCGCCGCCTGCCCCCAGTCCATGCCGAGCGCATGCTGCGCCGGCAGGATCTCGAGGCGCCGGGCAAGGCCGCCGACAAGGCGTTCTTCTACTCCGACTTCGTCGTCGAGGAGGTCCGGGCGTGAGCGTGGCGGTGAACCTGCTGCTGGTCGCTGGCTCGATCTCCGCCATGCTTGGCCTCCTGGCCGGGACGAAATGGCTCGGCCGCCGCCATGGCCTATCGGTCGAGCTGCAACGCAAATGCGTGCATATCGGCACCGGGCTCTATGCGCTGACCCTGCCGCTCACCTTCTCCGAGCGCTGGCCGGCCGTCCTGCTGATCAGCCTGTCGCTCATCGTCCTGCTCGGCTTGCGCCTGCGCCGCTTCGCCGGCGACGGCATCAGCTCGGCCGTCCATGGCGTCGCCCGGAAATCCTATGGCGAGCTGTTCCTGGCGCTCAGTGTCGGCTTCCTGTTCTTCGCCTCGCAGGGGCAGCCGGTGCTCTACGCGCTGCCTATCCTCGTGCTGACGCTTTCGGATGCGGCCGCCGCCCTCACCGGCACGCGCTATGGCCGCAAGCATTTCCAGGTCGAGGCCGGCACCAAGACCTGGGAGGGCGTCACCATGTTCTTCCTGATCACCTGGATCCTGGCGCTGATCCTGCTCCTGCTGATGACGGAGATGGACCGATCCAAGGTCGTGCTGTTCTCGGTCATGATCGCGGCTTTTGGGGCGCTGGTGGAGGCCGATTCCTGGCGCGGCTTCGACAATCTCTTCGTGCCGATCGGCATCCATCTCCTGCTCGCCAATAATCTCGGCACCGAGCCGCTGGCGCTCGGCCTGCTCGTCCTGGCTTTCCTCGCCACGCTTGTCTTCATGCTGGCCTTCGCGCCGCTGCTCGGCCTGACCAACCATGCCGCGCGGGCCTATGCGGTGCTGGTCTTCCTGATCTGCGCCGTGACGGCGCCGCACAACGCGATCCTGCCCGTCGCAACCGTCTTCACGCATATCCTCGCCCGCAACACGCGGCCATGCCGATCGCCCTATCCCGACCTCGACCTCATCGCCGCGATGAGCGGCACGGCGCTGTTCTGGCTGTTCCTGGGCGATTATACCGGCCAGAACGCGCTCAACGTCTATAATCTCGGCTTCGCGGGCGCGGCGATCGGGTTTTTGGCGCTGTTGCCGCGCCGGCTGATGCTGCTGACCGCGCTCTGCGTCCCGGTGATCGGCGCAATCCTGTTCCTCGTCGCCTCGGCCAATCCGGCCCACAGCCAATGGCACGGCCCGCTCTGGCCCTGGGCACTGGGGTCGATGGCGCTGTGCTTCATCACAATCGCGATCATGCCGGCCCGGTTCGACCGCTACCGCGCCGCACGCGTGATGGCGCTCTCGCTTGCCGTCCCGCTGACCCTGTTCCTGGCCAAGCTTGCGACGAGGACGCCGACGCTATGACGGAAACCCCCATGGAATGCGCGATCGAGGGCGCCTCCTGCCTGATCTTCAGGGATGCTCCCTCCTGGGAGGCGCGCCGCACGGCCAGCGTTGGGCGTTTCCGCTGTGACAGCGCCACGGCCGGCCGCGATCTGCTCGCCCGTGTCGCGGCTGATCTGGTGACCGAGCGCTTTGAGGCGCTGATCGGCCCCATGGATGGCGACACCTGGCACAGCTATCGGCTGGTGACGGAAAGCGACGGCTCGCCGCCCTTCCTGATGGAGCCGGTAAGCGGCACCTTCGACACGGAGGCCTTCACGGCCGCCGGCTTCGCGCCATTGTCGAGCTATGTCTCGACGCGCACGACGCTCGATGCGGCGATTGCGCCCGAAGCGGTTTCGATCGCGGGCGTTTCGGTGAAGGGAGACGTTTCGGTGAGAGCTTGGGACGGCAGCGACGCTGCCGGGCTCGTCCGCCAGCTTTACGCCATGTCGGCCGCGGCCTTCCGCAACAACGCGTTCTTCAAGCCGCTCGACGAGCAGGGTTTCCTCAAGCTCTACGAGCCCGTCATGCCGCTGGTCGATCCGCGCTTCGTGCTGTTTGCACGCAACGAGGCCGATGCGCTGGTAGGCTTTCTGTTCGGCATGCCGGACCGGCTCGAGGGCGCAGCCCCCCGGACCGTCATCCTGAAGACCTATGCCAGCGCCCAGCGCGGCGTCGGCCATCTCCTGGCCGACCATTTCCACCGCACGGCGCGGGACGCTGGCTTCACACACGCCATCCATGCGCTGATGCATGTCGATAATATCTCGCTGCAGCGCAGCGCCCGGCATGCCGGAACGATCTTCCGCCGCTACGCTTTGCTCGGCCGCCGGTTGGACGCCTGAGCGCATGAACCTGCTCGACCCTTTCCTGCGGAGTGCAGAGCGGCACGGCGACCGCACCGCGATCATTGCAGGAAGCGGCGAGCGGACCAGCTTCGCCGACCTCATCACGGCATCGTCGACATTGGCCTCGGCCTGGCACCGCGCCGGCATTGGCCGGGGCGATCGCGTCCTGATCGCCATGCCGCTTGGACCTTCGCTCTATGCAGGCCTGGCCGCGCTCTGGCGGATCGGCGCGGTCGCGGTACTGCCGGAACCGGCGCTTGGCCTCAAAGGCCTGCGTCACGCCGCGCGCGCGTCCGCCCCAAAAGCCTATCTCAGCGCCGGCTGGTTTCGCGCGCTGCGATATCTCGTGCCGGAGCTCTGGCCGATCAGGCTCATGCTGACGCCCGACGATGCAAGCGTTTCGGGCGAACCGCTGGAAGCGCTGACGCCCGAACATCCCGCCCTGATCTCGTTCACCAGCGGCTCGACCGGCCGCCCCAAGGCGATCCAGCGCAGCCATGGCTTCCTTGCGGCGCAGAGCGCCGTGCTGGCCGATCTGCTGGCGCCCAGGCGCGAGGACGAGACCGACCTCGTCGCCTTCCCGGTCTTCGTCGTCGCCAATCTCGGCCTCGGCGTGACCTCGGTGCTCCCGAGCTGGGACCTGCGCCGCCAAGACCACGCTGAAGCCGGCCTCATTGCCAAGCAGATCTCACTCCAGCGGGTGACGCGCGCCCTGCTGCCGCCGTCGATCTGCGAAACGCTGGCGCGCACTGAGGCGCCGCTGAGGCTGGACGCGATCTTCACCGGGGGCGGCCCCGTGTTTCCAGACCTCCTGGAGCGCCTCTCGGCAAAAATTCCCGAAGCCGAGATCGTGGCGGTCTACGGCTCGACCGAGGCCGAACCCATCGCCCATCTGCACCACCGCGATATCGACCATGACGATTGGAGCGCGATGAAATCGGGCGCAGGCCTGCTCGCGGGGCGCCCGGTCGACAGCATCCAGGTCGCGATCCTGGATGATGAGATCGTGGTCACCGGCGATCACGTCAACAAGGGCTATCTCGACCCTGCCGACGATGCCTCGACCAAGCTGGAGCGCGCCGGCCTGACTTGGCATCGGACCGGCGATTCCGGCCGTATCGATGCTGAAGGCCGCCTTTGGCTCGGTGGCCGGCTCGACGGCCGGGCCGGGCAGCTTCTTCCCTTCGGCATCGAGGCGGCGTCACGCTTCTGGCCGGGCGTGCGCCGCAGCGCGCTGGTGGAGATCGGCGGACGGGCGCAGCTCGCGGTCGAGGGCGATCAGGACAAGATGCCGAGCTGGACGCGAGCCGCTGCCCAGATCGGAGAGGTCTGCGTGGTCGGGATGGACGAGATCCCCCTCGACAAGCGTCACAGGTCGAAGGTCGACTACGTCGCCCTTCGCGCCAAATTGCAGGGACTGGCGAAGTAGCCGGATCGATCCCTCCGCAGCTCCGGCCCTTTGAAATCGCCGAAGACCCTGAGCCCCCGGCGGCGCCGTCAGGGCTACCTGCATCATTTCAACGCCAAATAAACGGAGAATAGTCCACCTACCGTGGCCGTCATGCCGACCAAGCCAAAAATGAAGCGGAAGCACTGTCCGAAGGTCCAGGTCGCCGAGGAGTCGCTCTGGAGGTTGGTCGCGCGCCCTCCAGCCTCGGTGGCGACCACCTGCGCGTACGGCGGCATGCTCAGCCGCTCGCCATCGATCAACGCCTTCTCCGAAATCTTCACCAGCTCCGAAGCACGCGCATCGAGCTTGTAGAAGACGAATGACAAAGCCGCCAGGATGAGAGCGATCACGGCAGCAGCGGACGGCATCGTCTTAATCGTGGCGCCGATCCCTGCCGCCATGATGCCTGAGAACGCGATGAAATAGTTGAAAACTGAGATGCGCTGCTGCGCGTGCAGAGCGAAATACCGCCATGCGTGATCGAGCGCCTTATCCGGTGGCTGGATCGATCCCTCGGACGCACGATGCGCTTCGTCCCCACCCGAGCCACTCTTCACGACATCCATTCTCGATCCCCAACCACGAAAGGGTTCGCGCTTACCTAACATGGTTACACGAGCCCTTCGTACAATGACGCCGCGGGCGGTCTGGACAGGCAACACGAACTGGACACCAATCGGGCTTTGCACGCGGTTGAACAGGCTATTGGTTTCCGGCGGAAGCATGCAACGTCTTGTTCTCAACGGTCGCGCACGGTCATCGCGCTCGGCCGGTTCACGGGGACGGGCGAAGCATCAGTAGGTCGCGATCGTCCCAGATCTCCTTCAGGACCGTTCGACTAACGATCGTGAGCAAGGACAGCAGTGCACCCAGGATTGCGATCTTCAGCTCAAGAGCAAGACGCTCCCACCTCGTCGGGTTTTGTCTGACCTGATCTTTCCAGAAGGCGTTCGCCGTTCCGACGAAGCGCACCTGGTTGCCGCCCGGGAAGCTCCCATCGATATCGCCGATCAGAACGTAGGAATCGATCGGATTGGGGGTCTGCGCCACCCCGTCGACCTCGAAGCGAGCGAAGTTTCCGCGGAGCTGAATGATCTCCAACTTGCCATCCCGACCGATCCGCGAGCTCTTGTCGTCGCCATAGGACAAGCGGATCCATCCGCCGTCGCCATCCACCGATAGCGAAATATCGTCGTCGATCGTTGCATCGCCAGGGACGAGATTGCGCGTCAACCGAAGAAGAACGCCCGGATCGAGGGGGGGATTCCTGAGCACCCTTTTTTCCGATCGCATCAGTTGTCGGATAGGGATCGGTCTGCAGGCCGACCGCTTCGTCTCGGTGGTCCTCGTCGGCGCGGCGATGTCGATATCCAAGGGCTTATCGTCGACGCTAAGCCGGAGCCGTTGCCCCGACAGCTTCGGCCGGTCTTCCGAACCATCGATCAAGATGGCGGACAGATAGTAGGCATGGTCCGCCACCTTTCGGGAGATGCTGAGTTTGGTTTCGGCCCCGACGAACTGAGTTACTGTTTGAGTGGAAGCCGCGCTGTCGTCACTTCCGGACAGATAGAAGAGTATCGGCGTATCGGCCTTCAATTCGGTACGCCCGAACGGCGTCGAAAGGCTCGGGACGGTGAGGTTGGAATACCCCTCATCGAAGGCGAGATTGACCTTAGAAACCCGGCCGAGGGAAAAGCCCTCTGCGTTGCGGCCCTTGTAGGTCACCGCCTCTTCGGCCGTGCAACCATCGTAGAACTCGACCGAAGCGCTGAACGCGCCGGCCCGTTGCGATTTCCATTCTGATCTCAGGTTACCCTTGGGGTGGAGCCAATTGATGGAAGCCTGACTGGCCTCGCCCGGTATCATCCTGAATTCCGACTGCGGCCGCCCTTCGGTTGGCTTGGCCGCGACGAACATCCCATCCGCCGGGTTGGAGACCACGGCATCGAACCTGACAGGCGTCGGCCGATAGAGAGCCTCGACCAGGACGTAGGTCGAGACATTGATTGCAAGTCCGAAGACCACCACCGTCAAGGTCGCCGCCGCGGAACGCCTCCAAGTTTGAAATGGCAGATGCCGGTATACCGTATCCGCCAATAGCATGATCGATACGATCAGGGCTGCTGCGACGAAGCCTCCCGCGCAATCGGCCATGGCGATACCGATGGCCCGATCGCCGTTCGCTCGATCGAAGACGAACAAGTACAACAGATCCGCACAAACCAATATAAATACTATAGAGAAAATAAGTGCAAAAAACATATCTTTAGCTTTTGACTGCATTGATGCAACAAAAGCGGCTACGACACTGATTATAAACAATTGATAGTTTATGTCGCCGTATAACCACTTAGTCAAGCTTGGGAAATGGATCAAGCTGCTTTTATAAGCGGATTCATAAATCGATGCAGCTCCGCTGCTTATAAAAAGAGATACATAATTAAATATAGTCGGCCCCGGTGATATAACCAGAAAAATCGCCAGTATCAGATTTACTATCGCAAGTCGCCTATTGTAAATCCTGGCAAAAACTTCGCGAGATAATGGCATCTTGATTTTCCGGATCGCTCGGAAAGCCGAATGGACTAGCAGTAGAGGTCTTCTGAACATTCTTGCGACCAGACCTCATGACCTCATCCAAAAACCGCTGAGACGGAATCGATGGATGAAGGCTTCTCACGTTAAACTGGGTATATTCCGATCGTTCGCGTGTGGAAAGATAGCTCGACTTCTGGCACGTACGAGAGTTGTGGATCGACGCCCACGCCCGACCCGACAACGTCTACTTCCGTGCGGCGCCTCGACTTCAGCATTTGCCGCTGCGAGGGCCCTAATCCCTAATCGGCCCAGCGCGCCACTTGAGTCGGATGCTGCTAATCCGCCTTGCAGTGCTGAGTGTCAGCTTTCGGGCAGTGCTTCAATGTCCGTCCTAGGTCGATTTCGCCTTCGAGATACTCCGCGGCTAGGTGCGCTTTCGGGCAAGGAGCCAGAGTTCGCTTCTGGCGGATTGTGTTGAAAAAGTCCGCCGCAATACTTCGGGCGAGTTCGACTGGTTCGAGTGCGGAAATTTTGTCTTTCGACGGACGGCGTGGCCCGCCTTGAGGGGCGTTTTACTGCTGTGAAGAGGAGTATTTTTCTCCGCCAAGTGCCGACGCCGCTCGATTTTCACGCCGGCCGGACTTTTTCAACACAATCGGCGCGTTTCGGACGCTGGACGCGCCGACAGTTCACATGTCGTCGCCGATTCTGCGCTGGCGCTGCTCGCGCCCCAACCCTCCATCCGCTAGAGTATTTCCGCGTTTCTCCGAATCGCGAAATTGCTCTACCTCCTTGTTTTATCGCATTTTCTTCACGCGAACCGGTGGCCACTTCGCTCGAAAATGCTCTAGCATTCAAAAGACAGCCGCACTGCGGCCGCTCCCTTCGTCGCGAGGGTCGTGCGATCCCGGACTGGAACGTCGCACAAGGGCTGAAATTGCTATCAGTCGTCTATCGCTCACGGCACCTGTTGGTGAAGGTCGCGCATCGTGCGAGCGCGGCCTGCGTCGTGACGTTCGACTCCTATGCCGACACGAACGACCTTGATCGCCGTGCCTTCGGCGAAGCGTTCTTCGCCCAAAACCGGATCTCGGCCATCCATGTCGTGAACGGCCGGAACCGCTGGTATCACGAGCCCGACTGGAGGGAGGCGATCGACGCGGTGCGCAAGGCCGCGTCCGGCTATGCTCGCCTCGTCACCTATGGCTCGAGCATGGGGGCCTATGCCGCGCTGCGCTTCGCAGATCATGTCGGTGCATCGACCGCGCTGGCTCTCTCCCCGCAATATAGCCGCGACCCTCGCAAGGCTCCGTTCGAAGATCGCTGGCCCGGGCAGAGGCGAGGAAAGTGGCTGCCCGAATTATCAGGCCCCCTGTCCGCGAAAGTGCCCGTCGTGCTGGCCTACGATCCCGCCATGACATCGGAACGACTGCATGCAGAACGCATCGCGAGTGAAATGGTCGTGGAGAGGCTGGCATTGCCTCATGCGGGGCATGCCATGGCTGCCCATCTATCGGAATGCGGGCTTCTTTCGGACCTGGTCCTTGAGGTCATACGGGGCTCAGCCGACCTGACAGCCCTCGGACGCCGTGCGCGGACAAGGCGGAAGCAATCTCAACATTACCTGATTGCGCTCTCCCATGCGGCGCACCGAGCGAAACGAGATGAGGTTGCATTGGCAATCGCGCGGAGAGCCGCTGAAATCGCCCCCGACAGGAATCTTGGCTGGCATTCCCTCGGCTATCTGCTCTCGAAGCTGCAAAAGCACGGGGAGGCGCTGGCGGCTCACCACAAGGCGGCGGAGCTGGCTCCCAATGTCGCGGCGGTTCAACTGCGCTTCGCCGCGGCGCAGCAGGACAGCGGAGACTATGATGGAGCCTTGCGGACACTGCGTTCACTATCGGACAAACCAACGACGCCGGAAGTCAGGCGGAAGCTCGCCACCATGGCCTTCCATATTCGCGTGCTGCGCGGTGTCGGGCGCGTCCGCGCCGCGCTCCGCTCTCGATAGCCGCCTGGCCCGTGGAACGGTAGCCTTTGCGCCAACCAGCGCGACATCTCGTCAGCCCGGTTTGAGGTAGCGACCCTTCTTCAGGAAATCGATGATCCGGTCTGCCGATCGCTCGATTGCGACCTTGTCCGTATCGAGGTGGATTTCGGGGGCCTCCGGCGGTTCATAGGGGCTGTCGATCCCGGTGAAGTTCTTGATCTGCCCGGCGCGGGCCCGTTTGTAGAGCCCCTTCGGATCGCGTGCTTCCGCCACCGATAGCGGTGCGTCCACGAAGATCTCGATGAATTCCCCGGGCTCCAGGCACTCGCGCGCCATCCGGCGTTCGGCGCGGAAGGGCGAGATGAAGGAGGCCAGCACGATCAGCCCGGCATCGACGAAGAGTTTGGCCGTCTCGGCCACCCGGCGAATATTCTCGACGCGATCGACTTCCGTGAAGCCGAGATCGCGATTGAGCCCGTGGCGGAGATTGTCGCCGTCGAGGAGATAGGTGTGGCAGCCCAGCGCGAAGAGGCGCTGCTCGACCAGGTTGGCGATCGTCGACTTGCCTGAACCCGACAAGCCGGTGAACCACAAGACCACCGGCCGCTGGCTCTTGGCTTGCGCGCGCCGCCGCTTGTCGATGTCGACGGGCTGCCAGTGGATATTCGTCGCACGCCGCAGCGCGAAGCCGATCATGCCAGCGCCGACCGAATGGTTGCTGACGCGGTCGATCAGGATGAAGCCGCCGGTCGTCCGGTTCGCGGCGTAGGGATCGAAGGCGATCGGTTCGCGGGTCGAGATGTTGACGATGCCGATCTCGTTGAGACCGAGATCCTTTGCGGCGAGGTGCTGGAAGTTGTCGGCAACGATCTTGTACTTGATCTCAGTGACGCTGCAGAGGACGGTCTTGGTGCCGATCTTCAGCAGATAGGGACGACCCGGGATGAGATGGTCATCATGCATCCAGATGACATGTGCCGCGAACTGGTCGGCGACATCAGGCCGCTGATCCGCGTCGCTCAGCACATCGCCGCGCGACACGTCGATCTCGTCGTCAAAGGTGACCGTCACAGCCTGGCCGGCCCGGGCGTCTTGAAGATCGCCATCATAGGTCGAGATCGAGCGGATCGTGGATGTGCGCCCCGACAGGGAGGCGACGACCTCATCACCCACCGCAACGCTGCCGCTTGCGATCGTGCCGCTATAGCCGCGAAAGTCCATATTCGGCCGGTTGATCCATTGAATGGGCAAGCGGAACGGCTGATGGCGCGCATCGCGTGCGACCTCGACGGCCTCGAGATATCCGAGCAGGTGCGGGCCGGCATACCAATCGAGATTGGCGCCTCGGCTGATCACATTGTCGCCGAGCTTGGCCGAGACCGGGATCGCCTTGACCGTCTCGAAGGAGAGGTCGCGGGCGAACCTCTCGTAATCCGCGACGGTCTCCTCAAACCGCGACTGGGAATAGCCGACGAGATCGATCTTGTTCACCGCCAGCACGACGTGCCGGATCCCGAGCAGGGATGCGATGAAGGAGTGTCGGCGCGTCTGCGTCAGCACGCCCTTTCGGGCATCGACGAGAATGATCGCAAGATCGGCATTGGATGCGCCGGTCGCCATGTTGCGCGTGTATTGCTCATGGCCCGGCGTGTCCGCCACGATGAATTTCCGCTTGGCTGTCGAAAAGAAGCGGTAGGCGACATCGATCGTGATGCCCTGCTCGCGCTCCGCCTCCAGCCCGTCGACGAGCAGGGAGAAATCGATCTCCTGTCCCGCGCCACCACGGGATTTCGACTCGCGCTCGAGCGTCGCCACTTGATCGTCGAAGAGCAGCTTGGTGTCGTAGAGCAGTCTTCCGATCAGCGTCGACTTGCCGTCATCGACCGAGCCGCATGTCAGGAAACGCAGCAGGTCCTTGGGCTGGCTCAGGCCGGGCAGCGGCGTCTTGACGCTCGAAGTCTTGGCGGTTGGGAGATCAGCCGCGAACATCAGAAATAACCCTCGCGCTTCTTCTTCTCCATCGATCCGGCCTGGTCGTGGTCGATCAGCCGGCCCGAACGCTCGGAGGTGCGCGCGACGAGCATCTCCTGCACGATCTCGGGAAGGGTGGTGGCAGAGGACGTCATCGCCGCCGTCAGCGGATAGCAGCCGAGCGTTCGGAAGCGGATGCTGCGAAGCTCAGGCTGCTCGCCCGGCAGCAGCGGCAGGCGCTCGTCGTCGACCATAATGAATTGGCCGCCGCGCTCGACGACCGGCCGCTCCGCCGCGAAGTAGAGCGGCACGATCGGGATGCTCTCCCGCATGATGTATTGCCAGATGTCGAGCTCGGTCCAGTTCGAGAGCGGGAAGACCCGGATCGATTGGCCCTGGTCGATCCGCGTATTGTAGAGGTTCCAGAGTTCCGGCCGCTGGTTCTTGGGCTCCCAGCCGTGATGTTGCGTGCGGAACGAGAAGATCCTCTCCTTCGCGCGGCTCTTTTCCTCGTCGCGACGGGCGCCGCCGAACGCCGCGTCGAAACCATGCTGCGTCAGCGCTTGCTTCAGGGCGTCGGTCTTCATGATGTTGGTGTAGACGGACGAGCTGTGGCTGAACGGCGTCACGCTGGCATCGTGCCCTTCCCGGTTGAGCGCGACCAGAAGCTCCATGCCCGCACGCTTCGCCGCCTGGTCCCGGAAGGCGATCATCTCGCGGAACTTCCAGCCGGTGTCGATGTGGAGAAGGGGAAAAGGCGGTTTTGAGGGATGGAAGGCCTTCGCCGCGAGATGCAGCATAACCGACGAATCCTTGCCGATGGAATAGAGCATCACCGGCTTGCGGAATTCAGCCGCAACCTCGCGCATGATGTGAATCGATTCGGCTTCCAGCGCGTCGAGATGGGTCATCACCTCCCCGCTCCCGAGAGCGCCTGCTCGCTCCGCTCCGCGGGTCAATGGTCCAGGCGGCGAGGTTCTCGGCATGACGGTCAAGCTGGAGGGTCCAAGACGCTGGTAAGGAGGCATAGTTCGCAGTCACGGCCCGGACGGATGGGCTGGTGGCGACGCTCGAAGGATGGTGTCACCGCCATGCCTGTGGACAGGCCGCGCATCGTGACTTAACGCGGAATCGTTGGCGTTCAAGGATCGCCCCTGCAATTGTCGGGCTTACATGCACGATCGTTCCCCTGCCTCCGATTCGTCCAGCGGCTTGGCCGCAGCGGGCTCCCCGTCGAAGCCGGACACACTCTGGAACAAGGCCACCTCGTGGCTCTACCGGCCGGCGCCCATCATCGAGCGGCGCGGCCCCGCCGAGTTCGTTCCCTGCCATCCGGAGCCGTTGCGGAAAGATCCCAATCTCGTTCAGATCGTGCTCGGCGCGCGCCATAATCTGATCAGCGGGTGGATGGCGGACCATTATCGCTCCGGAATCGACAGCTTCCGCATCGCGCGCCGGCAGATCGTCGTCGTCAACTCGCCCGAATACATCAAATACGTTCTCGTCACGCGGCACGCCAATTTCGAGCGGAAGAGCCCGCAGATGCGGAGGGCGCTCGAAGCCTTGCTGGGCGATGGCCTCTTCATCAGCGACGGCGATGTCTGGAAGAAGCGCCGCCCCCTCGTCGCAGACATCGTCCACAAGCGCCGCCTGCCGGAATTCGGCCAGACGATGGAGGATGCTGCCCTCGCCGTCGCCGATGAGTGGGCCCGCCTGCCGGAGGGGGCGGAAGTCGAGCTGACCGAAGAGATGGGGCGCCTCACCGCGGCCATCATATCCCGCGCCGTCTTCGGCAAGAGCATCGCCCGCGAAGCGGCGCAACAGGTCGTCGACGGCTTCAGCGCTTATCAACGCGCCGCCGATTCGTTCAATCTCGCCTATTTCCTCGGCGCGGATGAGGGCTGGCCCGCGCGTGGCGGCAGAAGACGACGCCGGGCGATCGCGATGGTGCATGGCGTAGTCGAGAGCGTCATCAACGCCCATCTCGCCGGTGAAGGCGATGCGGGCTCGATGGTCGACCTGCTGATCCGCCGTAACCAGCGAAGCGCTGCCGCCCCGCTGGACGTCACCGCCCTGCGCAACGAGGCGGCGACGATCTTCATGGCGGGGCATGAGACCACGGCGACGACGCTGACCTGGGCCTGGTATCTCCTGGCGAACGCGCCATGGGTGGCGCAAAAGCTCCATGAGGAAATCGAGGCGGTTTGCGGCAGCCGGCCGCCGGCCTTGTCGGACCTGCCGCAGCTAGGCTGGTGCCGCGCGGTCATACAGGAGACCTTGCGCCTCTACCCGCCCGTGCCGCTGCTGCCGAGGCAAGCGCTCGAGGCTGACAGGATCGGCCATATCAAGGTCGAGAAATCGGCGCTGATCATGATCGCGCCCTGGCTGCTGCACCGCGCGGCCGATCTCTGGGACAAGCCGAACCATTTCCTGCCGGAGCGGTTCCTCAATGGCGCCAGTATCAACCCTTTCGCCTTCATCCCCTTCGCGGTCGGCCCGCGGATCTGCCCGGGCATGAATTTCGGCCAGGACGAAGCCACGCTCTGCCTGGCCATACTGGCGCAACGCTTCACCGTGACCCCGCGCGAGGGCTACAAGGTCGAGCCGGTCTGCCGGCTGACGCTGCGCCCCAATGGCGGCCTGCCGGCGCGCGTGATGCGGCGTTCGACCGACCGCCTCATGTGACGATGGGATCTGCCGGCATGTCCTTCACGCTCACCCCGGACAACGCCCCGCTCGCCGATGTCGCGGGGCTCAATGCCCCGATCGGGTCGACCATCCTGAAGCATCTCGACCAGTGGTATTATCTGGATGATTCCATCGGAGCGATCGCATAACCGATGGCTCTTGCCCGCCCGGCCGGAGGAGGCCCGATGCCTGCAGATCCCGCGGTGAAGGTCGCCGTCATCTCCGGCGGGTCGAGCGGAATTGGCCTGGCCTGCGCCCGCGGTCTCCTGGCGCGGGGCTACCAGGTGGTGCTGCTCGCTCGCGACCTGGACAGGCTCCAGATGGCCCGGGCGGAGCTCGGACCGGATTTCGCGGCCTCCATCGAACTCATCCCCACCGATGTCGATGACGCCTCCTCCTGCCTGGCTGCGATCGAGGCCGTCACGCATCGCTATGGGCGCATCGACTGGCTCATCACCTCGGCCGGCATCGTCGAGCCGGGGATGTTTCTCGATCTCGATCTCGCCGCCCACCGGGCGCAGATGGAGACCAATTATTTCGGCACGCTCCATCTGGTCCAGGCAGTGGCCCCCCTGATGCGACAGACGGGCGGCAGGATCACCCTGGTGTCGTCCGGGGCAGCCTTCCTCGGCATTGCCGGCTACAGCGCCTATGCGCCGAGCAAATTCGCGGTTCGGGCTCTGGCGGAGATCCTGCGCCTGGAGCTCGAGCCTGAGGGCATAGCGGTCAGCGTCGCCTTCCCGCCCGATACCGAGACGCCGCAGCTTGAGCAGGAGAGGCGAAATCGCCCCCCGGTGACACGCCTGGTTTCGGAGAAAGCGGGGGTCATGACGGCCAAACAGGTGGCCGAAGGCATCATCAGCCGCGCGGAGACGGGCGCGTTCGTCTTGACCCTGTCGGTGCCGATCGCATTCCTGGCCCGGTTTCATAGCCTCTACGGACCGCTTTTTGCTTGGCAGCAGCGACGCCTGCTGAAACGCCTCGGACTGCAGCGGGCTTCGTCCGGATAAACCGCCGCTAGAGCATTTCCGCGTTTCTCCGAATCGCGGAAGTTCTCTAACTCTTTGTTTTAAAGCGTTTTCTTCACGCGAACCGGTGTCCACTTCGCTCGAAAACGCTCTAGCCGGAGCACGGCAAAGCTCCTATCGCGACGGAATAGTCTATGAGCGCCTGAATGATATATATCTGTTATGGCATCACGAAATCAGCGAGCACTTTCCTCTATCAATTGACGGAGGAAACCTTTCGGGCAGCCGGCCGGAAAATCATGCGACTTGGATCGCCATACAGGGCGAGCGATTCCGTCGAGAATTACTTCGATTTCGTCAATATCGATCTGCTGAGCGAAATCCAAGATCTCGCGAAAGGACGCGATATCGTCCTGAAAACACACGGACCGCCACTGGCTGGGATCGCCGAGCTCGTCGCATCCGGGCATGTTCTTGCGAGTTCATCAATTCGCGACCCGCGGGAGATCGCGTTGTCGATGATCGACCACGGCCACCGCTCTCGACAGTGGAAGAGCGCTCGCTTCTCCGAGTTCGTCCATGTCGATGATACGCTGAACGCCCTCGATATCCAGATCGGCATTTTCCAGAGCTGGGCGAACATAAAGGGCGTCAAGATCTTCAAATACAACGATATCTGCTACGACAGCGCCTCGGTTGTGACGGGCATCGCGAGCCATATCGGCGCGGAGGTCGATGCCGACAAGGTTTTGAATAAATTCAAAAGCAAAACAACGATCGGCCAGTTCAGCAAAGGCAAGGCGCTGAGATACACGGAGCTGAGCTCGGAAGACCAAGAGATCTTTCTCGAACGATACGCCGACCTCTATAAGGCGTTCGAATTCGAGACTGCGAACGCCCGCCGGGTCGCGGAGGAGCAGAAGGGGCGCGCTCTGCGCCCTTCGGGCGAACTGATTCAGCACCTGATCAATTTCAGAAGACGATTCCGCATCTGACTTGATTGCGATGGCGCGGATCCTCCTCCGATCCGATGCGCGCCAGAGCAGGATGCGAAAAAGTGGGCACCGGTTTTTCGCATCCTGCTCCGGCTCTAGGAGGAGCAGGCCGCCTTCTATCCCAGCACGCGATCATAGACCGCCTTCATCCGCTCGGCGTAGCGCTCCGGGGAAAAGAACTCCGCACGTTTCCGTCCACGGCTGGACAGCTCGGCGCGCAGATCCGCATCCGCATCGATCGCCTTGATGGCATCGCGGATGTCCTCGGTCTTGTAGGGATTGACCAGCATTGCCGCGTCCCCGGCGACCTCCGGAAGGGAGCTTGTGTTCGATGTGATCGTCGGTGTCCCCAGCAGCATCGCCTCCAGAACCGGCAGACCGAAGCCCTCATATAGTGACGGGAACAGGACCGCACGGGCCCCCCGGACCAGCGACAGGAGCGACGCCCGGGGAACATAGGGCAAGCGTTGGACGCGACGCTCCGGCTTGATATGCGTGCCGTCGAAGCGCCAGCTCATCAGGCGCTCGTCCTCGATCACTTCAAGGTCACGCTCATATTGCCAGCCAAGCCCGCCCACGAGCACGAGGGGCCGGGTCGTCCCTGAAGCCGCGAAGGCCTCGACCATGCGCGAGATGTTCTTCTTCGGCTCGACCGCCCCCAGGAACAGAAAATACTCCTTGAAGTCCAGCCCATAACGGTTGCCGATATCGCGCGCGGCATCGTCATCCGAGATCGACAATGCGGCCGGGTCCAGCGAAACGGACTGCCATGTATTGGTTATACGGCCCTCCGGAACGTCAAAAAATTCCAAGACATCCCGCCTCGTGAACTCCGACACAGCAACAATATGGTCGGCCTTGCTCAAAATATGCTTGGTCATATTGTAGAAGTATTTCTTATTATCGAGCGTCGAATAAGGCAATCTCAGCGGCACTATATCGTGAATGGTATAGACGTTGGCCGAATTCTTCACGAAAGCCGGCGTCGGACGCGTCGCGTGAAACAGATCATGGCGCCCCTCGGGCACCACCGCCATGCGCCGGCCGAAGCGATTGAAATGCAGATAGGACCGCTCCCACAATCGCACGGCCCCTTGCGTCGGATGCCGCCTTTCGGCAGCTGTTCCCGAGCTCGGATCCAGGACGATGCGCGGCGCCGGCAACCGCTGCGCCTTCGCTCCACCGGGAACGCCGATCGTCCAGTCGACCGCGCGACCGGCCCATTGCAGCGGGTCGATGGCTTTCGGATCGACGACGTCGCTCAGAGCGACTTCCGACAGCAGAGGGTCGCGACGGTTGATAGCGCGGTCGATGCCGATCAACAGCTCGACATCATGGCCGAGCCCGCTCGCCGTATGCGCGAGGTTGCGCGCATAGGTGGCTATCCCCGTGCCCTGCTTCAGGGTCAGGGCGTGGGCTTCGAGAAGGATGTTCTTTGACACCGGTAGCCGCCTCTTTGCGCTAGAGCATTTTCGAGCGAAGTGGACACCGGTTCGCGTGAAGAAAATGCGATAAAACAAATAGTTAGAGTATTTTCGCGATTCGGAGAAACGCGGAAATGCTCTAGATCACGTCGCAGTCGGGTGAATTGTCCAGAACTCTTCGTCGCGCGCAGGACGGCAGCCTGCTGCATCGGGCAATGCGGCAAACTCCGAGAGACGAGCTTTCGCCTCCGTCGCGAGGCCAGCCAAAAGCCTCTGGTTTCATCCGGCTCTAGCGGCGCAGGATCTCCTTCAGCGAGACATCAGCGAGAGCGCCGACTTCCTGCGCCACATAATCGACCGCATCGTCGATCTGCTGGTCGCTATGCGTTGCATTGATGAAGAAGCGCAGCCTCGCGGCCTTCTCCGGAACGCCTGGCGGCACGATCGGGAAGGCGTTGATCCCCTTGGCAAGCAGCCGTTCGGCAAGGACCAGGGTCGCAACCGTCTCGCCGATGATGATCGGAATGACGCCGAAGCCCCAACTCGCGCCGGTGTCGAGCCCGGCTGCCACGGCGCGCGCATGGAAGCGCTGCGACTGGCGCTGCAGGCGCTCGACACGCTCCGGCTCACGCTCCATCAGCCGAAGCGCCACAGTGGAGGCGACGGCTGCCGGCGCCGGCATGCCCACGCTGTAAACGAAGCCGGGCGCCTGATGCTTGAGCAGATCGACCACGGCCTCGCAGCCCGCAACATAGCCGCCGCAGCTGACGAGGCTCTTTGAGAGCGTACCGAGCCAGAGATCGACCCCGTCCGGCGCCACCTGCTGATGCTCGAAGACGCCGCGTCCACGCGTCCCGAGGACACCGAGCCCATGAGCGTCGTCGATCATCAGCCAGGCGGAGAAGTCCTGCTTGATGGCGATCAGACGCCCGAGATCAGGCCCGTCGCCATCCATCGAAAACAACCCCTCGCTGACGATGAGCACCCGCTCGAAGCGACGGCGATCCGCAGCGAGCATCGCTTCGAGCGCGTCGAGATCGTTGTGGGGGAAAAGCCGTCGCGTGCAGCCGGCGAGCTGCGCGCCGACCACGACGCAATTGTGGATGAGGGCATCATGGACGAGGAGGTCCTTCGGCCCGAGCAGGGTCGCAATCGTCGAGACCGCCCCGGCATGGCCGGACACGAAGGCGATGCTGTCCTGCGCCTCGTAGTTCCGCGCGATCGCCCGCTCCAATTCGCGATGGACGCTGCGCTCGCCCGCGCTGATCCGGCTAGCGGACACCGAACTGCCGAACTCGTCGGCGGCTTTCGCGATGGCCTGGGTGATCTCGGGATGCCCGTTGAGGCCCAGATAGTCATAGGAGGCGAAGTTGACGACGGGTTTGCCTTCGATGACGGAGACCGCGCCGGCCCTAACATCGTGCTGTCGATAATACGGGCTTTGCAATCCGGCGAAGGCTGCGAAGCCGCGCTGGAATTTCATCTGCTGATAGAGCGGGTGGTCTTCGAAGGCGACGCTGTATTGCTTCTCCGGCCGGCTCGGGCGTGCGGGGATCACTGGGGCAGCCTTCGGGGTCTCGCTCATCCGCGCCAGCAGATCCGCCAACGCATCATCGGACAATGGATTGCTGTCGCCAGTGGTCATCGTGCGACACCGCGGCTCGACTTGCGAACCATCTGCTCGAGCTGGCTTGCCTCCTCATGCGACAATTCCATCGTCGAATGAACGCTCGCAAGCCTGACGATCGTCGACTGCATGCTCTCGCCCTGGGGTTCTTCAACCTCATCCTGGGCCTGATTGAGCTGCCCCACGATGGCGGCGGCCATGTCGCCGAGGTTGCGGTCGCCGGCCCCGACCACCGCAATCTGCACGCCGATCGCCGTCTCGAGCGCCATATGGAGTTCCAGCGCCATCAGCGAATCGAGGCCGAGCTCGGCGAGAGGGCGCGCGAGGTCGATCTTACTTTCCGCCATGCGCAGGATCTCCGCCACCTCTCGCCGCAGGATACCGGTGACGATCTCGATCGCCTCTTCCCGGCTCTTGCCATGCAGGTCGGAAGCCAGCTCCTCCGTCTGGCCACGCCTGGCCTCGCTGTCGAGAAAACCCAGGTCGATGAAAGCCGCGCTCCTCAGCAAGGCCAGCTTCTCGGCTCCGCCGCCCTGGGCAATGCCGGCCAGGAATTGCACCGGCTCGATGCTGTTGCCGAGGCTCAGCAGCCGCCCCAGATGCGCGAGCGCCTCGAAGGAGCGCATGGGGACGACGCCTGTCGTCCGGCGCAGGCGCTGTCCGAGCTGCTTGTCGCGAGCGATGATCCCGACATCCGAAATCGCGCCCCAGCCTATCGCCAAAGCCGGCTTTCCGAGTTCGCGGCGGCGGCGCATGAAGCCTTCGAGGAAACCGTTGGCTGCGACATACGCGGCCTGCCCCGGGCTGCCCACCAGCGTCGTTGCCGACGAATAGGCCACGAAGACATCGAGCGGCTGATCGCTGGTCGCCTCGTCGAGATTGACGATGCCGTCCACCTTGGCGCGCAGCACAGCCTGGAGGCGCTCGGGCGAGAGATTGGCGATCAGCCCGTCATCGAGATGCACGGCGGCGTGAACGACGCCGCGGAGCGGGCCGTGAGCCTCGGTCAACCGGGTGACGGCCTCTCGCACCGCTGCGGCATCACTGACATCCAGCACCTCGACGACGACCTGTGCGCCGCTCGCGCGCATCTCGGCCAGAAGCGGAAGCAGCGCCTCCTCGACCACTCCGCGCCGGGACAGCAATGCGATATGCGACGCCCCCTTCCGTGCCAGCCATTGCGCCGTCGCGAAGCCGAGACCCGCTGTCCCGCCGACAACGGCATAGAGGCCCGGGCGGACCTTATAGGACAACGAGGCGATATCGGCGCGCGCCGCGGATGGCGGCCTGATAACGATCTTGCCGACATGCTCGGAGGCCTGCATGCTCCGGAACGCCGCGCCGACCTCGTAGGATTCAAAGCTCCGATAGGTGAGCGGCCGCAGGGCGCCGCTTCGGAACGCCTCGGAAAGCTTCGACATCATCGCGCGAACCAGACCTGGATCGGCGGCGAGCAATTCATCCAGATCGATGCCGCTATAGGCGATGTTGCGCAGGAAGGGCCGCAGCGCAAGCTGCGTATTGTCCAGGAAATCGCGCTTGCCGAGTTCGAGAAAGCGGCCGAACGGCTTCAGCAGCTTGAAGCTGGCCTGCATGGCGGAGCCGGCCAAGGAATTGAGCACGACATCGACGCTGCCGACATGCTCTCGGATGGCGCCTGCGAACCGCTCTTGCCGCGAATCAAAAACCTGATCCGCGCCGGCGGCCTTGGCGATGGCGCGGCGCGCTTCGTTGCTTGCCGTTCCGAGAACCCGCGCCTGATGCAGCTTGGCGATCTGGATGGCTGCAAGGCCAACTCCGCCGGCCGCGCCATGCACCAGCACGTCGTCCCCCGGGCGAATATGGCCCCGCTCCACAAGGGCGTACCAGGCAGTGGCGAAGACGACGGGGATCGTCGCCGCCGCCTCCAGATCGAGCGTGTCGGGAACAGGGAAGAAATGCCAGTCCGGGCAGACGATGTGCGAAGCGAAGGCGCCTGCAGCAAAGCCCATCACCGCATCGCCCGGGCGGTGCTGCGTCACTCCGGGCCCGACCCGCACGACCCGCCCCGAGCATTCGAAGCCGAGCGCGGCGCGCGTCAATCCGGCGCCGAGCAGATCGTCGTCCAGAACGCCCAGTCCGACCATCACGTCGCGGTAGTTCAGGCCTGCGGCAACGACCTCGACCTCGATCTCACCGTCCGCGGGCGCAAGGCGAGGCCGCCTGTGCCACTCGAAGCCGTCCAGCCCCACGCCGTCGGCGAAGTGCAGGACCGCGCGCTCGTCCTGGCGAAGGGGCGTGTCACTGACCATGCCGCGCCTGATGCGGTTGACCTCGATACCGGTCGTCGTAATCCGCAATTCACGCTCAGTGTCATCGAAGGACAGGATCTCGCTAACGCGCGCGGCCGCTGAGGCGCTTTCGACATCGACCAGCCGCAGATCGATCTCCGGAAACTCATTGATCGCGACACGCATGAACGCCCAGACGCCGGCATCCTCGCCGGCATGGTCCATCGTGCCGACGCGTGCGGCCTCGGTCAGGACGATCATTCGGCAGGGGCGTTCGACACCGCCCAGAAGCTTCAACAGCGCGGCCAACGCCTCGATGCGGGCGGCAAGCCTGCCGCAGGGCGTCGTATCGGGCGCCTCCGGCGCAACCACGATCGTCGCAGGCTCGCCCGCCGGCAGCGCAACGAGCCAGGAGCCCAGCGCGTCGAGCTGGTCCCGGTCAAAGACTTCTGCCGTCACCAACCCGTATCGGGCACGCAGATCGCCGCTGGCCGGCTCGGCCACGATCGCGATGTGATCTGGTTTCGCCTCGGGAGCCTCGCGGCGGCCCGCGCGAGCGCTGGCCAGATTGAGGCCCCCCTCGCCGGTCTGCTGCGTTACGATCTCGGTGGCCCGGGCCGCCTCGAGACGCTGCTGAAGCCTATCTGGAGCAGCGCGACTGGGCCCCTCCCGATCCTGCCAGACAGCAGGGGTCGAGGCACCAAGCAGGAATGCCAGGTACACATCGTCGCTGGGCTCCGCGAGCAGGATCGGCGCAGCTTCGGTCAGAAGGCCGAGTGCGCCACTCACTGCCGCATCATTCGTCGCGTGGAACGGCGAGAGCGGCATGCTGAAGCCGATCAGGGCGTCGAAACCCGCGAAGACTCTCTTATCGCTACCGTCGAGAACGAGAATATCGAAGAGACTGCCAACTCCGGGCCAGTGTCGTTGCTCTTCGGCCCTTGCTGCGTTCGCGACGGCGAGCGTCACGGAAATCCTGCCCTGCTGCACCAACCCGACCAAGGCTTCGGTCAGACCACCGTTCCAGTCGCCAGCCACGAGAACCCGTAGCTTTCGCGGAGCTGACGCCGTCCACGCTGCGAGCGCGCCTGCAACCGTGCGACGCAACGGGACCGAGATGGTGCACAGGCTCCACTGGTCGTAGGCAAAGCTGGAAGACCTTGGCCCTGGCTTGCCTGTCCGCAGGAACGCCCCGGCCTCGCTCAGCGCCTGCGCCGCCAGCCGTATCTCCCGGTTCGCACGGGGGAAGCGCTGCAGCAGCGTGCCGAGGATCACCTCCGGGGACGGCATGGCGAAGACCTGCGACAGGCGGGTTCCGCCGACCGTGCTGTCCAGGCCGCCAGCCATCGCCAGAATATCGCGCGCCATTCCAAGGAGAGCCTGAGCCGCCAGCACTATGGTGCGATCGGCCGCTATACCCTCAAAGCTGTTGTCCCCGCCGGCCGGCAGCAACTCCTGGCAGAGCGTCCACGCCAAGGATACGGAGAAAGCCTTGAGCAGCAGGCCGACCTGCCGGATTTCTTCCGACCGGCTCGTGCCCTCGTCTTCTCCAACGATCTTGGCCGCAGGCAGCGAAAGCGCGCCGATCGCGATGCTTTCGTCCCGAAAGGTCCGTTCCGCCATGAATGGCTTGACCAGGTGCACCGAGCGGAAGACCGCCTCCTCGATGGAGGCGACGAGGGCGCCGTCCGTGTCGAGCAGAGCCACCGAGAGGGTCTTGAAGCGCTCCGTTTCCCGCAGCAGCTTCGTCACCGAATGCGTTATCGCCGTCCCCGGCTTCCAGACGCGGATCTGCCGGAACCGGATCGGCAGATAGGCCTTGCGTTCGCCGTCCCGCTGAGGACGCGCCAGGAACAGGCCGTGAAAGCTCCCATCCAGCGAAATCGGATGAAGAACATGCAGGTCGTCATAGGCGCCGACGCCACCTGCCGGAACGATCAAGCGGCTTTCGCCGACGGTCTCGTCCCGATGCGTGGAGGCGACGACGCGGAACCGCGGTCCGTAACCCAGGCCAGCGCGCTCGGCCGCCGCATAGATTTCCGCCGCCTCGCTGTGGATGGGTTCCACGACTTTCGGAATCTGAGGCTGCTGTGTCCCGGCGAAGCCTGGCACACGCCGGAGCGTTCCGCGGGCGTGCAGGAGCCAGTCATTGCCTGCGAAGCGCCGCCTGCTCCAGATCTCGACGGTTTCGGTATGCCCGAAATAGCGGGTCGAAACCTCGCGGGTCTCGTCATCGCCAAAGGTCATCGCCCTGGTGATGTCGAACTCGCCGAGCTCGAGCGGGACCGATCCCATCATGTCGGCGCCGGCAGCCAACGCCATCTCGATCAGCGCGGCAGCAGGCAGGACGACCCCGCCATCGACCCTGTGATCGTCGAGGTAAGGCAGCAGAATCGGATCAAGCAGGTTGCGCCATTCGAGAGAGCCATCCGACAGGCGAGCGCCGAGGAGCGGATGCAGCGGCTCGCTCGCGATCAGGCGGCCATGGGCGCTCAGGGCCTCCGAAGTCGCCTCGAAGCGATACTCCCCCATCTGGAAAGGATAGGGCAGCAAGGGCTCGATGCCGCGAGGCGCATCGCCGAAGACGGCCGCCGTGTCGTGCTGCAGCCCATGGGCCGCGATCCGCGCTGCGATCCCCCGGATCGGATCCTGCGCTTCCGGATCGCTCGCCGACAATGTCTGCAACAGCGGGTTCTGCGCGTCCCGCGCCCGCAATATATCCGAGATCGGCCCGAGCAGGATTGCGCGTGGCGCCAGCTCCATGACGGCCGCCTCGGGGTATGCCGCCAAAGCGGCTTCCACCGCTTCGACGAAACGAACGGGACGGCGGATATTGTCCCACCAATAGCGGGCATCGAGCTCGTCATGAGCCAGGGACCGACCGGTCACGGTCGAGTAGAGCGGTGTATTCGCTACGGACGCGGCAAAGCCCGACAGATCCGCGACGACTTTCGCCTCCACGCCGTCGAGCGCTCTGGAATGGAAGGGATAGTCGACATTCAGCAGCACGCTCGCTACCCGGCGCTGTCGCGCCAATCGGGCGATGGCGGCAATCTGATCGGCAGGGCCTGAGACGGTGACCGAGGCCGCACTGTTATAGGCGGCGAAGTCGACGGCGGATGCGCCTGCCCCGTCGATCAGATCCTGAACCGAAGCCGGATCGGCCGCCAGCACCAGCATGCGCCCCATGCCGCGCACGAATTCCTGGTGCTCGCTCCTGATCTGCAGGATGCGGAGCGCATCGGCTCTGGAGACGAAGCCGCAGCACTCGGCCGCGGCGATCTCTCCGACGCTGTGCCCGATCACCGCCAGAGACTCGACGCCATACTGCTTGAGAACGGCCGACAGGGCCGACTGGACGGCGAAAATCAATGGCTGGGCGACAGAGGTCTGCTCGAGTTGCTCCACTGAGACGCCATCGCGGAGACGCTCCGCGATCGACCAGCCTGCAAGGGGTTGGTAGAGGCGGTCGATCTCGTCGATCTCCTGCCGGAAGGCCGCGTTGCTCTGATAGGCGAGCCTGCCCATCTGCGGGTATTGCCCGCCATTGCCGCTGAAGACGAAGATTGCGCGGCGCGGCATGCCATGGACGATCGCGCTGGAGGCTCGACTTTGCTGCAGTATCCCCGCGCCGAAGGCGCGAAGGACGTCGGCAGCGTCGCGCGTCGCGTCACCCAAAGGCGAGAGCGGGATTGCCAGCCGGTGCGGCATGAGTTCGTGCTGATAAGCGAGAGCAGTCGCAACCTGCGGCGCCTTGAGCTCCGAAGCAAGGCCCCCCGCAATCTGGTGCGCACGGAGCTGCAAGCCCTCCGCAGTGCTTGCCGAGACGAGTAGCACTTCGGCCTCGCGTTTCGGCAGCGGTCGCGCCGCGATGACCTTCGCCACAGAGGCCGAACGAAGGATCGCATGACCGTTGGTGCCCCCGAAGCCGTAATTGCAGACGCCAGCGAAAATGCTGCCGTCGCGGGCTGACACCGGCAGCGCGCCGGTGACCGGCGTGAGGTTCAGCCCCTCGAAATCGATTGCGCTATGCCGGCTACCGGCAAACAAGGACCGTGGCACCACGCCGTGCTCGAGCGCCATGCTGGCCTTCAAAAGCGCCGCTAGCCCCGAGGCCGCTTCCAGGTGGCCGATATTGGACTTGACCGAGCCGATCGGCAGGGGGGCAGAACGCCGTTTCCCCAGCGCCTCGCCTATCGCGGCAGCTTCGATGGGGTCGCCGATCTTCGTTCCGGTCCCATGCGCCTCGACGAAGGCCAGGTTTTCAGGGTCTATCTGCGCGGCCGCATAGACATTCTCGATGAGCTGCTGCTGCGATTGCTGCGAGGGCAGCGAAATGCCGTTCGTACGACCATCGGAGTTTGTCGCGGCCGCCACGACGATGCTGCGCACACGCCGGCCCGGCACGGATGCGTCGGACAGGCGCTGCAGAACCAGAACAACCGCACCCTCTGAGCGAACATAGCCGTCAGCCTCGTCGGAAAACGGCCGGCAGAGCCCGGTCGGCGACAGCATGCGCGCCTGCGAAAAGCCGATGAACGGCACCGGCGAAAGCAGCATATTCACGCCGCCGACGATCGCCATCTCGACATCGCCGGCGCGCAGCGCGGCCATCGCCTGTGCAAGCGCGACGAAGGAGGACGAGCATGCCGTATCGACGGTGAAGCTCGGCCCCTTCAGATCGAAGACATAAGATACCCTGTTTGCGAGGATCGACAGGGCATTGCCAGTCATGAAGTGGCTGCCGATCACCGCCGGATCGAACGCCCCCACACTTTGATAATCGGCGGCCGATGCACCGACATACACGCCCACATTCTGGCCAGCCAGGGACGAGGGCGGCAAACCGGCATCCTCAAGCGCCCGCCATGTCGCGCAGAGCAGCAGGCGCTGCTGCGGATCCATCTGCTGCGCCTCTCGCGGCGAAATACCAAAAGGGCTGGGATCGAACGCAAAGGCGTCGTCGATATAGCCCCCCGCAAACGTATAGGAGAAACCGGAGGTCGGCTTGCCAGGTCTCAGGAAGCGTTCGACGTTCCACCGCCCATGGGGACGCGGTGAGATCACATTACGTTCTGCCAGTAATATCTTCCAGAATTGGTCGAGAGATTTCGCTCCCGGAAGTATACAGGAGGCGCCGATAATGGCGACCTCTTCGGCAGGCGACTGGATTGAACGAGGCATGAAGTTACCGAGCTGTCCTGACGTCTCTCTCAATCGCAACCGATCGGTCGCTCCCGTCCCGACATTGACCAGCCGTTAAACTGACCGATAAGCAAAACATCGGCCAATGACAATCCGCGAAAAAGGGCCTCTCTCAACCGGTCGTTTTCTTCACGGACGACAATGCCAGCTAGGGTCGACCTTCCCTCTCAATCCTTTGAATGAATGACGAGAGAGACGCGAAATACTCGCTCCATGTGTAAGGAGAAAACTCCCGGGAGAGGCGTATCGGCGCCGCGTCGTCATCCAGGAAGCGCAGAACTGCCTTTTCCCAGCCAGGACCGTCGATCGGATCGACGAAAACCGTCGCGGGATGGGCCACTTCGCGATGCGCGGGGATGTCTGAGGCCACGACGGGCGTACCGAGCGAGGCGGCCTCGACGACCGGCAGGCCGAATCCCTCGATGAAGGAGGGCATGAGCAAGGCACGGGCGCCGCTGATCAGGCGCTTTAACGCTGGCGTCGAGAGGCCGCTGACGATGTGAATATGCGCGCTGACTGCGCCCGAACGCTGCATTCCGTCGCGAATCTGCTGTCCCTGCCAGCCAGCGGCCCCTGCAACGACCAGATGAGGCGTTGCTGGTCCAAGCTTGCGATGGAGACGCTTCCAGACCTCGAGCAGCAATGCGTGGTTCTTGCGCGGCTCGATGGCTCCGCACACCACGAAGTAAGCAATACCGGCAAATGCGGGCTCTGGGTCAGGCGGCTCGCGGAACAGCGCCGGCACAGGCAATGGCAGCGCAAGCGTCGGCAGCGCGTGCGCTCCCCGGCGGCCCAGCTCCGTTTGGACGGCAACCTGCGCGGTGCGGGTCGTCACGATCACGCCCGCAGCGCGCCGCGCCGTTTGGTCAACCATGGCAGAGTGCCCCTTCGCCGCGGTCGCCGACACGTATTCCGGCGTTTCCAGCGGGATCACGTCATGCAGCATGAAGATCGGCCGAATGTCAGGACGGCGGTCCAGCCAGCGCAGCAGGAGCGGAAATGCGAGCCCGATCTGCCCGACATTGACATAGACCGTACCGGGCTTGAGCGCGTCGACGACGCTGTCGCCCCATCCAAACCCTGTCGCCCGCAGCAACGACGTCATCCTTTGCGCGAGAGCAAGGGAACTGCCTGGAGGCCGCCGCAAGGGAACCGCCTGGCCTTGCAGGCGCAGCTTCAGATGCCTCCAGGCTTCGTCCTCGTCATGCCGCTTGTTTTCGGACCAGAGTTCCTCCAGCCGGGTCAATCCGCGCAGAACGCGCTCCCGTGGAAACGCCCGGACACCCCAGGCCGTCGGAAGCAAAGCGCAGCACTCTTCGCTCGAATCCTGGAAGAAATGGCGTGCATAAGCCAGCTCCACCCGGTCGATCCCGCGGGGGGTCAGCGACAACGGCCCGAGGAATAATCGTGTCGCATCATAGGCGATCGGCACAGTGCGGTCCTAGCTTACAGGGGGCAGAGCGGGGTCGGGGGCGATGCGGATCGCGTCTCAGGAACGGGGGCGTCAGCTGCAGCATAGTCGTCGTGGTTCGTGCGCAGCACGACACCCTTGAAACGGCCGCCATGCTCGGGGATAGGTGGCTTGGATATTTCCGCCAACACAGCAGGCATCATTGATTCGGATCAATAACAGCCTTGTAAGCGGTGTCGAGCGGCAGGCGTTGGCCTGGCTCGTCAGGCGCATTCCTGCGCGTGTCACCCCTGACGGCCTGACGGCCTTTGGTATCTTTGGGGCCTTGGTGACCTTCGTCGGCTATGCGCTGACAGCCTGGTCCCCCACCTTTCTCTGGTTGGCCTCGCTTGGCCTGGTGTTTCACTGGCTCGGCGATTCACTCGACGGCAGCCTTGCGCGTTTCAGGAAGATCGAGCGGCCGAGATACGGATATTTTCTCGATCAGACGGTCGACGTGATCGGCAATGTCCTGATCTGCGTGGGAATGGGGCTGACGGCCTATGTTCGCATGGACGCAGCGCTGCTCGCGATGGCGGGCTACCACGCCTTGTCGATCTACTCGCTCGTGCGCGCCTGCGTTTCCGGCGAATTCCACGTTTCGCTCGCCGGGACGGGACCGACCGAGACGCGGCTGCTCATCGTCATGATGAACACGATGATCTTCTTTTTTGGCGCACCTCTGTTCGTGGTCGCTGGCATTGCGATGACGTGGTGTGACATCACCGTGATCCTGATGACCGCCGGCTATTTCGTTACCTTTGTCTATTTCCTGGTGAGCTACGCTCGCAGGCTTGCTCGGGAGGAAGGCGGTGGCGCAGAGACTACGTCGAAAGGCCCGCGCCGCTAGAGCGGTTTCCGATCCAACCGGATCGTTCAATTGCTCTAGGCCTCTGTTTTAACGCGTTGTCTTCACGCGAACCGGTGTCCACTTCACTCGAAAACGCTCTAGCTAGCCATAATAGGAAATATACTTCCGGACATAGTCCTCCCAGGTAACCCGCTCGCCGCGGACAAGGTATGTCTTCTGGGCATCAGCCCATCTGACTCCAAGGGCGGCCGCGACCTTCGGGTGGACCGGAACCTGTAGTCGGCGCAGCGAATCGAGCGACCCCGGCAGCCAGAAATGCAGGGAGAGGCCGAGCTCTCGGGTCACGTACTTCGCCAACATCTTCATGATCGCGCCATTCGGATGGGCTGTCGTGTAGAACACCTGCCTGCTTCTGAAGTTCTCGAGGATATAGGCCCCGATGCCGGCGGCGAATTTGCGGTCCATTTCCTCCAGGCGGCGCTCCTCGAACATGTGCAGGCGCTTGAAATCGATGACCCGTTCGATCTGCAGCGACTCATAGGCCTTGAAGCGGCGTTCGTGATCGGGAATTTCCCTTCGCAGGCGCGCCAGCAACCCGTCGAAATAGGTGAACTCGAAATTCGGGAGATCGCGATTGCGCGCCAGCTTGTCGTCCGGCCCGTTGAAGGCATCGAAGGGCCAGAGCGAGGCAAAGCGAACGCATGGGTAACGCAAGGTCGGCAACTGTTCCGGCACATGGTCGCGCAACGGATACTGCTCCCATTCCCTGATGTCCTGGATCAGCAGCATGTCGCACTCTTCCAGGTCGCGCTTTCCCTGCTCGTGCAGATTGGCCGGCAACTCCATGTAGTGGTGTTTCACCGAGAACTGGCGTGAGAAGCCGGAATGGCTGCGCAGCGCCTCGGTCAGCAGGTTACCCTGGCAATTGCCGAAGATGACGATCCGCTTCCTCGTCGGATGGCGCACGGGCCGCGGCTGATCCCGCTCTGACATGGAAGGCGCCACGACCTGCGGGGACAGCCTGCGCAGGTCGAGCGATCTCAGCAGGAGCGAGGCATTGCGGAAATGCCGTATCCGGAAATCGATCGTGCGCGGGACACCGACATCCATGCTCAGATCCATCGGCACGCCGAACGTGAACGAGACATGACCTTTCGCGAGATCGTCCGCGTTGAACCTGCCAAGGCCGAGCGAGGTGCCGTCGCGCGTCTTGACGGCGATTTCGAGAGCCGGGTCCGCCTGGCGCCGGGCCCCCTTGAGGTCGCAGGCCAGATCGACGCGATAAGTCCCCACCGGAAGCCGCAATATCCCCGAGCTGCGGCCGAGCTTCAGCCGACTGATCGAGACCGGAGACAGGCTCACACCACCGGAGCGCGGCAAGGTGCGCAGCCGCCCCAGCAGCCGCCAAGCCTCGATCGCCGCCGGCAGGCTGTCTGCGGGGTCGCCCGACGCCTCGCTGTGCAGCGTGACGTCGCGCATCGTCAACCAGGCGTTTCCGAAATGGGTGAAGCGGAATTCGAAGGGTGCATCGGCCCCGCCCTCAATGCTCAGCTCCAACGGCACGTCGAACGTCACACTCTGCTCGCCACTGCGCAGATCCGCTGCGGTGAAATCGCGCCAGGCGCGCAAGATCCGGTTTTGCGCGACGACTTCGAGGCCGAGCGCAGGGTGATCACCCTGCAACGGCATCCGCACCCCACAGCGGAAGGAGATGCGATACCGCCCCTGCGAAAGCCGCAGGAACGGGCCATAGAGAAATGCCTGCGCCGGTATCAACAGGAGGACCGAAACGGTGCCATTGGCCCAGCGTCGCGCCGGCTCACGCACTTCCATCAAGGGAAGCAGCGGCCGTGCATCGGCAGACCGATATTCCTGCTGTGCCTCTTGCGTCATTCCGGCTGCCGCCGTCACGCCCATCGCCCGTTCCGCCAGATTTGATCCTGCAACCGCATGTCGTCTAACATCACTTGCAAGCGCATGCAGCGGGCGATCAGAAGCTTGTCTATGTTGACCACCGATCCCGACAAGCTTCACTCGACCAGCCTCCTTTTACATGCCAATCGCGTGCCGCGAGCCATCCTGGACGGCTCCGCGGAGGCCGATCGTAAAACCCCGCCCCCTCGGCAGCCGACAATATTTCCTTTCAAGACTGGGTGAGATGCGCGGATTTTCGTCCCTTGCCGAGGTGCTGCAGCACCAGGCGGTCCAACGGCCCGATGTGGCTGCGGTAACGGTCTATTCCGACCGACCGGGTGAGCGGCCATCCCTGACCTTCGCCGGGCTCCATGCACAGGCCGCGTGCCTGGCGGAGCAATTGGCCGCCGAGAGCGTGCCCGGAGACCGGGCTTTGCTGATTTTTCCGTCCTGCCTGGAATTCGTCGTCGCCTATTTCGCCTGCCTGATGGCCGGCGTGGTCGCGGTGCCGATGATGCCGCCGCGCCGCAATGCGAATCACGATGCCAGTGCGGCCATCATGGCCGACTGCACGCCGCGCCTGGCGCTCAGCCTTGCTGCGGACCCTGACCCGCGTGGCACATTACGGGAGCGCCTGACCGAGCGCGGCATACGCCATTTCCCGGTCTCTCTGGCGCCGGACCCGCCCCTTGCTCCAGGACCGCTGCGCGGCACCACGGAGCTCGCCTTCCTGCAATACACCTCCGGCTCCACTGCGACGCCCAAGGGCGTCATGGTCAGCCACCGAAACCTGCTCGACAATCTCGAGATGATGCGGGCGCGCCTCGGCAATCACACGGATTCGGCGCATGTGAGCTGGATTCCGCTCTATCATGACCTCGGCCTCATCATGAGCCTGCTGCAGCCGATCTATCTCGGCGCGCCTTGCGTCCTGATGACCCCTTCGGGCTTCATGCACCGGCCGCTGAACTGGCTGCGGGCCGTCCATGAACATGGTGCCGAGGTCGCGGCCGCCCCCAACTTCGCCTATGATTTATGCGTCGATCGCTTTCGGCAGGAGCAGATGGAGGGCGTCGATCTCAGCGGCTGGAAGATTGCCCTGAACGGCGCCGAGCCAGTGCGTGCGGCGACGCTCGAGCGCTTCGCCGCCACCTTCGAGCCCTATGGTTTCGACGCTCGCGCCATGCGCCCGGCCTATGGCCTCGCCGAAGCCACCCTGCTGGTCAGCGCAGCGGACCGCGGAGCCGTAGCGCGCATTCGCGAGGTCAGCGCCAGCGGTTTGAAGGCCGCTTGTATCGCAGCGCCCGAACATCCAGGCGATATCTCCCGGATCGCGAGCTGCGGTTCCGCCATGGCCGGTTTGTCTCTGGCCATCGTCGATCCCGACACAAGGCGCCGGCTGCCGCCGGGACAGATCGGCGAGATCTGGCTTCAAGCTTCGTCGGTCGCCTGCGGCTATTGGGAGCGGCCAGCTGAAAGCGAAGCGACTTTTCGTGCTCGCATCGAGACGGATTCGGAACGTTCACCAGCACAGCCAGGTTGCTGGCTGCGCACCGGAGATCTCGGCCATCTCGACGCCGATGGCGAACTCTATGTCGTCGGGCGCCTGAAGGATGTGATGATCATCAGAGGGGTCAATCATTATCCGCAGGACATCGAAGCAACCGTGGCGGCCAGCCACCCATCGCTACGGCGGGACCATGGCGCGGCCTTTGCTATCCTCGATGATGCGGGCAACGAGCAGATCGTCGTCGTGCAGGAGATCGAGCGCACGCAGCGGCACTCGCTGGCGGAGGCCGAGGTAACGTCCGCCGTGCAGGCGGCCGTGGTGAACAACCACGACATCGCCCTGCACAAGATCGTGCTGATCCGACCAGGAACGCTGCCAAAGACGACCAGCGGCAAGATCCAGCGCAGCCTCACCAAGCGGCGCTGGCTGGATGAGGAGCTGGAACCCTGGAGCAGCGCCGACCAGCCAGCCGATAAGCCGGCGGATTCGCATTGACGTTTCGCGCCGGCCACCACAGTCGAGATCGTGAACCCGGCCTCATTCATTTGCTGACAGGATCTTCATGCCATCGGATTCCGAAACGGAGCAGTTCTGCAAAACATGTCTGGCCGAGATGCTCGACATCGACGAGAGCGAGATTCTGCCCTCCACGGCATTCGCCAGCCTGGGCCTGGATTCGGCTGCAGCTGTCCATTTCGTCCTGGAAACGGAGCAGAGGCTGGGGATCGAGCTCTATCCGGGCGTCACTCACGACTACCCGACCGTTGCGGAATTCGCGGCCTATCTCGGCCAGCGTCTCGGGGCCTCCTAACGTTGGTTCCTGGAGCATTGCGCGAAAAAGTGGGTACCGGTTTTTCGCAAGAGCAATGCTCTAAGTTTTTAGAAACGATCACGTCGCATTCGGACGAAACCGTCCGAATGCGACGTGATCTATGCTGCGCTTGCCGTGCTTTGCGCCGGCGCTATGTTGGCGCGGTCTCCCGACGAGCGACGGAATGAAGCTCCGCAGTCGACTGGCCCGCGGGGCTAGAGGCTGTTAGGGACGACGCATTTTTTCGAGTGGATGGACAGGTGTCATGGCGGAGGCGGGCGTGCACGGGTCGGCGCATATGGGCAATCCGGATGACATCATCCCGCGCGACATCCGTTTCGGCATTCTCGAGAACGCGCAGCGACACTGGCTGGACGGCGACATCATCAAGACGGTGCTGATCGACGGCCTGTCGATCTTCCTGCCGGAGGGCGAGCGCTTCTTCATCCGCTCGCTGAAACATTACGGGCCGAAGATCGCCGACCGGGAGCTTGCCGCCGAGATCAACGGCTATGCCATCCAGGAGGCCTTCCACACCCGCGAGCACGAGGAATACAACCGGGCCATGACCGCGCTCGGCTATGACGTGGAAAAGATGGAGAAGCCGATTCGCCTTGGCTTCGAGGTGGTCAAGAATCCGCTGCATCGGCTGGCGATCACCTGTGCGATCGAACACATGACGGCCACCCTATCGAGCCTGACGCTCCGCCATCCGGAATTGCTGGACAATGCGGCGCCGGCCTATCGGCGGCTGTGGATGTGGCATGCGCTGGAGGAGCTGGAACACAAGGCGGTGGCGCTCGACGTCCTCAAAGCCGCTACGCCCGACATGTCGCGCTGGCAGCGCTACCTGGTGCGTGTCCTGGGGATGAACGCCACTCTGTTTCCCTTCCTCGTCCTTTTCCTGAGGAACGTCCCGATCTATGCGAAGGCGGATGGTGTGAAGACCGGGCTGCGCTTCTGGCTGCGCTTCATCTGGGTGACGCTGGTCGCGCCCGGCTACTGGCGGCGCTGCATGCCGAATGTGCTGCGCTACTACCTGCCGGGCTTCGATCCGCGCAACAGCGACGACGCCGAACTCATGCGCAAGGGCCGGGAGTGGCTCGCCAACGACATGCCGCCGGGGCGCGCGGCTACGCCTGCAAATCCGGCTGTCTGAGAGAGCCCGTCATGGCGAGCCGCATATTCTCCGGCATGCTGGAAGCAATGGACAGGGGCGCCTTCCCCAAGGGTCGCAAATGGCTCTGGCGGCGCCTGTACAACATGCTGTCCCGCTCATGGCGGGACGACGACTGGCGCTTCATGAATTACGGCTTCCTGCCCGCCGAGGCGATGTTTCCGCTAGAGCCCGGAGACGAACCCGACCGCCCCTTCATCGGGCTTTATCACCAGGCCGTCTCAGGACTGCCGGTCACTGGCTCGCGCGTCCTCGAGGTCGGCTCCGGTCGCGGCGGCGGAGCACGCTATATCGCACTGTATCACGCGCCCGCCTCGGTGACCGGCCTCGACTATTCACCGACGACGGTGCGCCTTGCGCAACGGCTTAACCGGGACACGCCGACGCTCACCTTCCAGACGGGCGACGCCGAGCAGCTGCCCTTCGCCGACGGCTCGATGGACATCGTCGTCAACATCGAATCCTCGCATTGCTACGGCAACGTCGCCGCCTTCGCGCAGGAGGTCGGGAGGGTGCTCTCCCCAGGCGGCTGGTTCACCTTCGCCGATATGCGCGGCAAGGCATCGCTTCCGGAGCTCGATCGCCAGCTCGCGGCATCGGGATTGACGTTGAAGGAAGACCGGGACCTTTCGGCCGGCGTCGTTGCCGCCCTCGACGCGGCCGATCTGCGCAAGCGCGAGCGCATAGCAAAAGCGCGATTGATGCGGGGCTTCATCGCGGAGTTCGCCGGAGCGAAGGGCTCGATCCTCTATAACGAGCTGGCCGGAGGCGGAGTTGTCTATGTCGCGCGCCGCTATCAGAAGGCAGCATCATATTTGCCGGCAAATTAAACCAGGGCAAGGCTAAGCCGGAGCTCCACCGCCGCCGACGATCCCTTTGGATTATTTCGCCATCTGGACGTTTGCGAGCGTGCCGCCCTCAGCGCCGTTCCGGCCCCAGCTGAGGCTCCGAGGGCGCAGCCGCCTCCCCCGCCTCGAAGGTCTTGAGCGTTTCATCGTAGCGCGGATGCAAGGTGCCCATCCAGCGATCCCAAAACGAAAACGTATGTCCGAAGTTGAACCGGAACGTCCCATGATGCTGGTCGTGGAACACCGTGCTCGCGAGCGGCCAGGGCGCGCGTCCGGCAGGCGACGCGAAGTGTTCGTAACCGGCATGGCCCAGCATGCCGCTGATCTGATCATAGAGCTTTTGCAAGACCAGTATCTGCCAGGGGATCGGCAGAACGAAGACGACGAGTGCGTAATAGGCCTGGTTTAGCAGAGCTTCGAGGAAGCTTTCATGATGATTGCTCCAGACGGTCGGCGCCACGCTCTTATGGTGCAGGGCATGGAAGCGATAGAAGGGCTTGCGGTGCAGAAGGCGGTGAACCCAGTAGAACCAGGCATCGTACAGCACAACCGAAACGAGCAGCATCAGCGGACCCGACCACCAGGAGAGCTCGAGCGGCGCAATCGTCCAGCCTTGCTGCTGGGCGAAGAGACCGAACACGAAGCAGGTTGTCAGCGTCAATATCGACACCGGCGCCTGCTTGAGTTCCTGCCATTTGCGATTGTTCACGCGATCCTTCTGAATGCGCCGCTCGGGATGGCGCGCATTCATGATCTCAAAAAACAGACCGGTCAGCAGCATGACCAGCACGATGGCGCCGACGACGATGGCAAAGAGTGAGAGAAACTCGATGAGAAGCGTCACGGTCTGAATTTGCCTCAGGCAATCTGCTCTTGCGCGACCAAGACTAGCCATCCGCCGGAGCGGTCGCCACCCCTCGAACCAGGGAATGTGCTGAACGCATGAGCAAAAATCTCAGGCTTGCTCCGCCTTGGAGACGAACTCGCTTGATCTGCAAGGCCGTCGCTCACTGTCCAAGAATCCTAAATGGTCTCAAGAACGCCGACGGCGGACACGCCCGACCTTGTCCTTGACAACGCCACCTCCGAAGCCGATGCACGCGCCGGTCACGTGCTGGAGCGTTGCGTGCTTGGGGCATCGCCACAGAGTCGGTTCTCGCCGTAACAACAGCTGCAGGCCGAGTGGCCTTACGATGAGATTTGCGTTCGAGCTATGGAAAAGCTGACGAACATGGCGTTGCCCCCGCATCCAGCCTCGACGCCTATTCTGCCCGGAGCGATCCTCTCGCTTGCAGATCTGTGCGATCGTGACCGCTATCATGTCGAGCGCGCCTGCCGGGCAGCGACCCAGACAGCCTATCTCGGCGATCACATCGTGCTGGCGCGCATCCTGGGACGATACAAGGCCTTTCTCGACCCCCGCGACCGCGGCTTTGCCGCCCATCTGATGCTCGATGGCTACTGGGAGATGTGGCTCACCCAGTTCTTCGCCCGGTCGCTCAAAACCGGCATGCATGTCGTCGATGTCGGAGCGAATTTTGGCTATTACTCCCTGCTGATGGCCGATCTCGTAGGTCCATCGGGCAGCGTGGTCGCGGTGGAGCCCAACCCGGCGGCAGCGCAGATGCTGACGCGGTCCCTCGAGCTGAATGGGTTTGCAAGCCGCAGCACCGTCATCACGGCCGCCGCCGGCGCTGGAGAGGGCGTGGGCCGGTTGTGGGTGCCGGACGGCGAGCCGAAGAATGCGACCGTCGTCGTCGACAGTGCCGTGACGGATGGCGACCTCGTAACCGTTCGCAGCCTCGACGCGATCCTGGCGGAGGCGCCGCGCGTGGATTTCCTCAAGATCGATACAGAGGGCGCCGAAGAGGACGTCACTCTCGGTCTCAGCCAGACGATCGTGCGCTGGCGCCCGCGCATGATTCTCGAGTTCAATCCCGGACGCTGCCGCGACCCGCAAGGATTGCTCACGCGGCTTCGCAACTCGTATCCTGTCCTGCAGCTGCTCGGCTATGATGCGGAAGTCGCTCCGGCCGGAGACGCCACGTTGCTCGATCCGACCAATCGCGAAGACCGCCTGCTTTATCTCGAGCCAACCGCGTCGCTCTAGAAGCAAGGTCCGATCCAGTTGGATCGTTCAGTTGCTCTAGATCTTTGTTTCAACGCGTTTTCTTCACGCGAACCGGTATCCACTTCGCTCGAAAACGCTTTAGCAGGCTGCGCTGTCACCGCTGAACCGCCGCAGGTCAAATAACGACTTGTGCCGCGGCGGAATGCGTGAGTTCGACCTGCCCGAGCGCGACACGCCCCTCGATCGCCCCCTCTTCGGTACGGACGTGGAACTCCACAGGATGCTCCGGCTCAGCGACCAAAAAACTGAACTGGGCTGCGAATATCCCTTCCCGACGCGGCCGCATGCGGGCTTCGCCAAGCAAATTCGGGCCAAAAGCCGAGACCTTGAGCGGTAATCCGATCGCTTCCTTCGTGAAGCCCAGCGTCAGCTTGGCGCTCCAGCGTCCGGCGGAGAGATGCAGATAGGGGCCGTAATAGAGAACGCGCGAACCGCCAGTCGC
This sequence comes from Allobosea sp. OK403, assembly GCF_900113835.1. Lineage (GTDB taxonomy): Bacteria > Pseudomonadota > Alphaproteobacteria > Rhizobiales > Beijerinckiaceae > Allobosea. The sequence continues at coordinate 565,605 of NZ_FOQV01000003.1, forward strand.
ATCCGCAACCAGCGGGGCCTCCTCGTTTGGCTTGTCGCCTGCAAAGAAGACGCGGTGAGGCCATATGGACTTCAACGGCACGTCGGGATCGTGGATATGCGCGACTGCGTTCTCCAGTACCAGCGTGACGATTCCCTCCTCGCTTTCGGACAGGGGACGCGCGCCTGAAGAACGAGGCGGCAACGGTCCAATGGAGGCGAGCAACGCCTCCAGGACGTCGCCTGGCAGCACGATGCCAAGATGACGTGCCATGGCACCGAGCAGTTGCCTTGGCTCCAGCCGATCGGACGCATCGAGAATCAAGGCCCTGCGCTGCCGCAGGCAATCGGTGAGCAGCGCAACGCTCGCGCCAACCGTTCGGACGGCTTCAAGCACCGAGCCTTGATGATGTTCCAATTGATAACAGACAGCAGCGGCGCCCGACGTCGTGAAGGCCAGGATCGGCATCTGCTGCGCCACCACGGCGTCTCGCAGCGAGCGAGATGGGAACTGCGAGCAGACGAGCGCCGTCGCGCCCGCGCCCTGCTCGTAGGAGTCGAACCGGTCGATCCAACGATGCTCAAAACCCGGATTCACTGTTTGCAGAAGCAGGCGAAGGGCCTCGAAACCCCAGGCCGTAAACTGGCCCGGCATGCCCAGCGCTACAATCGCCATGCTGCCAGAACCGAAACCGGCTCGCCCCCGACGCGTGGTGGTTCAAAGAGTTGCATAGATCGCGCAAGCCAGATCGAGATCGTAGAATACCCGCCCCCGCCCCTGCTTGAGGACGAGCGCCGAACTGCAGAATTCTTTGGCGAACTCCATCGAATGGATCGCCATCAGCATGGCCCTGTCTTTCCGCTTCACGAGCAATTCATCGTGGCAGCGTTGCTGAAAGCGCCTGTCGCCGACCAATATGACCTCGTCGATCAAATAGCACTCGAAATCGATGGCAAGCGAGAGCGCGAAGGCCAGCCGCGCGCGCATGCCGTCCGAATAGAAGCGAACCTGGGTGAAGAGCTGGCTCCCCAATTCGGTGAAGTCGGCGACGTACTCGATGGTCTCCTTAAGCGGCGCGCCATAGAGCGTGGCGATGAAGCGGCTGGTGTCATAGCCCGTCATCTGGCCTTCGAAGCCACCGCCGAGGCCCAATGGCCAGGACATGTTGAGGCCACGATGCACGCTGCCATGGGTCGGCTTTTCCACCCCGGCGAGAATTTTGATCAAGGTCGACTTGCCGGCGCCGTTGCGGCCCAGGACGGCCATGCGCTCACCAATCCCGACGCTGAAAGAGATGCCATCCAGCACACGGCGGGGACCATGTTCGGTTTGGAACTCCTTGATGACATTATCGGCCCGCACGGCACGGGCAGATTGCGCCCCGCCGGCGCCATGGCGGTCGGCGAGCCCACCTGCCGGCGCCGCCGCTTCAGGGTTGATGTGCACGGACATTATCGATGACGGAGCGCAGGATCGTGAAGACCGAAAAGCTCAGCACGATCGAGATGGCAATCCAGAGAAGGCGTTTCGGCTGGCTCGGATAGTCGGCGGCATGAGGCTCGACGACACGTTCCAGATAAAGCTGCTGCCGCTGGGCGTCCATCCGGGCGGTTTCGAGGGCCGCGAGCGCCGAGGCCAATGCACGATCCGCGAACTCCCGTTCGAGCACCAAGCGCTCATAGTCCGCGATGATCGGCGCCAGCGCTTGAGCCGAGCCCCCGATCTGCCGCTTCTCCTCGACGATCTGCTGGTCGATCGCCTGGATGCGATTGCGCAGATTGGATATCTGCGGCCCTTGCGGCGAGCTCCGCAGGGCCTCCGCCAGTTGTGCGCTGGCCTGAGCGACCTCGAAGGACAGTTTGCCGATGGTTTCCAGGAGATTCTGGGAGGATTTGGCCGGATCGACGGTCCCTGCCCGCGTCCGAAACGCCGTCAATTCCTCGCGCCTGTCGAAGGCGCGGGCCTTTGCCGATTCGACCTCCCTTTCGGCGGCCCGGATCGTATCGCGACGGGCGCGCTCGTTCAGACGGTTGATCAAAGCCTCGGAACCGACGAGCAGCACTTGCGCGATCTTGACCGCATCGTCGGGCCGGAAAGCCTGGATGACGAGCGTGCTGATACCGGTAGCACTATCCTGTTTGATCGAGATGAAATCGAGGTAGCGTTCGAACATCTTCTCCTGCAGGTCGCGCGTGAACCAGCCGGGGAAGCGCCAGAGCGGATCGGCCTCCGGCCGCGACATGAGGGCACGCAGATCAGCATCCCGCACCAGCAGCGCCACCGCATCACGCGAGCGCATAAACTCGTGCACAGCACTGGATTCGTCCGAGGCGCGCTGCGTCCCGGATGTCTGGATCAGGCTGCTCAGCTGATCGACATTGGCCCGGCTCGGGCTGCGCACGACGAACTGCGCCTCGGAGGTATAGCGATCAGCGGCGATGACGCCGAAATAGAGCAGTGCGAGCACGCTTGGCAGCACGAATGTCAGCAGCATCAGCGCGCGACGCCGCAACCAGAGGAGCCAGCTGGGCCGTTCAATCTCAAGCGGCCCGTTCAAATCGCCGCCGCCGGAACGCAACGGCACGAGCTCGACATAGTCCGGGACGATTTCCCGTGTAACGAACTGAGACATCGCCGGCTTCTGCTCTCCGCCCGAGAATGCTAAATAGCAGGCTGACTCGTGGATAGGAATGCCGAATCGATGTTCCCGACCGCTGCGGCCTTGGGCTATGCCATGAGCCCGAAAACGAGGCGGCGGGACTGTGGCAAGGTGTCGGCATGAGGCAACGGCTGGAGAGGTTCTCACGCCGGCTGCGGCCTGCGGCGCGGGCCGCATGGTTGCCGGCTGCCAAGCGCTTGCGAATGCCGATGTCACAGGGGGCCGACGAAGCCCGCGAGCCGCCGGCGCTCACCCTGCATCCGAACCCTGCGGGCATCCGGTTGACCCGGAGCAAGCTCGCCTTGCTGGTCATGGTCGCGCTGCCCACGATAGCGTCGACATTGTATTTCGGCTGGATTGCGTCGGATCGTTTCGTCTCTGAATCGACATTCGTCGTCCGCTCGGCGAAATCGCCTGTCGCGGGGGGCCTCGGAGGCTTGCTGCAGATGGTGGGCATCTCTGGCTCGCAGGACGATTCCTATTCGGTCCAGGAATATATGCTCTCGCGCGACGCAATCTCGGCGCTGTCGCAGCGCCTGCCGCTGCGCGCGATGTTCGACCGGCCCGGCGCGGACTTCGTCGCTCGGTATCCCAACCTGCTATACGGTAAAAGCGAGGAAGAGCTGTTCCAGTACTACAAGTCGCGGGTTGAAGTGGTCCACGTCACAGCGACGGGCCTGACGACATTGAAGGTCCAGGCGTTCCGTGCGGACGACGCGCTCATGATCAGCCGCACCTTGCTCGGGCTCGGCGAGGAACTGATCAACCGTATGAACGAGCGCATTCGCGCCGACGCGATCCGGTTCGCCGAAGCCGAAGTGTCGCGCGCGCAGGAGCGCCTGGTCGAAACGCAGATCGCGATCACCGAGTTCCGGAACCGCGAACTCATGCTCGATCCATCGAAGAGTTCGCTGATCGTGGCGGAGCTGATCGGCCGGCTGTCAGCCGAGCTCGCCGCGGTGACGGCGCAGCTTCGCGAGGTCGAGGCGTCTTCGCCGAGCTCGCCCCAGATCCCCGGCCTGCAACGCCGGATCGCCGCGTTAGAGGGCCAGATCACGCTCGAACGCCAGCGCGTTTCCAACGCCTCGGACGGCCTGGCCGAAAAGATTGCGGGCTATGAGAGGCTCAACCTGCAGCGGGAATTTGCGGTGAAGGCACTGGCATCGGTCGTGACGAGCCTTGAGCTCGCGCGCAACGAGGCCAGGCGCCAGCAGCTTTATCTTGAGCGTGTGGTGGAGCCGCACGCGGCCGACAATTCCGAACAGCCGCGCCGCCTGCATAGCGTCTTGGTGATTTTCGCCGGAAGCCTGCTGCTGTTTTTCGTCACATGGATGATTATGGTCGGGACGCGGGAGCATGCGCTTGCGAGGCGTTGAATCTGACGCGCCCAGCGCATTCGCTATGTCGACATGCCGGAGGTTCTTCGCGGCAAGTATCAGTACTTCACCGAGGCCGAGATGAGCCAGGCACGCAATGCCGGGGTCACCGAAGGCGGTCCATCTCCGGAAACGTGCATCGATGCCTATGTCCGGCAATGGATGCCGTTCGCTGGCGGGATCGTCAGTTATAGCTGCCCAGCGAGAGTCCTCCCGCCCCTTGGCCTGTCGGCGCGGCAAACCCGCAGCTCCACCGCCAGATGGGTTGCCTCCTGCTCCATCAGGAATAGACGCTTACATTCCTAATATCGGGATACGGTTCCGTTCTTGCACCGTGACCTGCAGCGGGATTACACGCCATACGGGCGGGCCGAATAACGAAGCGGGGGGCGATGCTCGATTTTTCCAGCCGGCGCGTGCTGATCGTCGGCGACGTGATGCTCGACGTCTATTGCGAAGGTTCGGTGGCGCGGGTCTCACCCGAGGCGCCCGTGCCGGTGGTGCTGATGTCGGCCGAGCGGTATGTGCCGGGCGGCGCAGCCAATGTCGCCGCCAATGTCGCAAGCCTCGGTGCCAGCGCGCATCTGGTCGGGGTGGTCGGCGCCGACACCAATGCCGAATTGCTGCGCCGAACGATGGCAGCCCATCTTCCCGCCATCTCGCTCAGTGAGATGGTGACGGCCGCAGGGCGCCCGACGACAACCAAGACGCGCATCATCGGCAACAAGGCTCAGGTGGTGCGGCTCGACCGCGAGCAATCGGCACCGCTGGAGCCAGCGGTCGAGCAGGCGCTTCTCGCCCATGTCGAGGCAGCGCTGCCGCATTGCGACGTCGTCGTCCTCTCCGATTACGCCAAGGGCGTCTGCACGGATGCGGTAATCCGCGGCGTAATCGCGCTGGCGGCGCAGGCGAAGAAACCTCTGCTGGTCGATCCCAAGCGCCGGGATTTCTCGGTCTATGCCGGCGCGGCGATCATCAAGCCGAATCTCAGGGAGCTCGAGGCGGCGACGCAGCCGACCGATGCCAGCGACGAATCGGTCGAGCGGGCCGCGCGCGCAGCCACGGCGCTAACCGGAGCGAGCATCATCGTCACGCGCTCGGAGCGCGGCATGTCCTATATCGGCGCCGAGGGGCCGGCTCTCCATATCCCGACAGCCGCGCGCACCGTGTTCGACGTCTCCGGCGCGGGCGACACGGTGATGGCGGCGCTGGCGGTGGCCCTGAACCCGGCCGAGCCCAGCGATGGCGCGGCGCATGCGCTGGCCATCGCCAACGCGGCTGCCGGCATCGTCGTCGGCAAGGCTGGGACCGCGACGGTTAGCACCGCCGAGATCGCAGCCGAAATGGCACGCCCGGCGCTGGCCGGCGGCTCGGCCGCCAAGATCGCGACGCGCACCCAGGCGCGCGCCATCGCCGCCGCCTGGCGCGCTCAGGGCCTGGTGGTCGGCTTCACCAATGGCTGTTTCGACCTGCTCCATCCCGGCCATGTGCAACTGCTCGAACGCAGCGCCGAGACCTGCGACCGCCTGATCGTGGGGCTGAACACCGACGCTTCAGTTAGCCGGCTGAAGGGCCTGTCACGACCTGTCCAGCGCGAGGCGGCGCGGGCGCGCGTGATGGCGGCGCTCGGCATGGTCGATCTCGTGGTGCTGTTCGACGAGGACACGCCGGCTGAGATCATCAAGGAGCTCCTGCCGCAAGCCCTGATGAAGGGCGCGGACTACACGGTCGAGACCATGGTGGGGGCGGATACGGTGATGGCGCATGGCGGCCGCGTCGTGCTGATCGACCTCGTGCCCGATGAGTCGACGACCGCGCTGGTGCGCCGGGCGACGGTCAAGCCCAACTCCTAGCGCCAGGGACGGCCCCCATTCAGCGGAGAGGATCTTGGACGACACTGGCAAAAGAAGCGCCGCCTTCTTCGACCGCGACGGCGTCCTCAATGTCGATCACGGCTATGTCGGCCGGGTCGAACAATTCGAATGGATCGAAGGCGCGCGCGCGGCAATCGCGCGGCTCAATCGGCTCGGCCTCCTGGTTTTCGTCGTCACCAACCAATCCGGCGTCGCACGTGGCTATTACACCGAAGCGGACGTGCAGACGGTCCATGCGCATATGGCGGCCGAACTCGCCGCGATCGGCGCGCATATCGATGCCTTTCACTATTGCCCCTTCCTGCCAGGGGCGAGCGTGGAGCGCTACGATCGCGATTCCCCCTTGCGCAAACCGGCGGCCGGCATGCTTCTCGAATTAATCGAGCGGTTCGAGGTTGATCGCGCGGGCAGCTTCATGATCGGCGACAAGAGCAGCGACATGGCCGCGGCCCAAAATGCCGGCGTCAAGGGATTGTTGTTCAAGGGCGGCGATCTCGACGCCTTTGTCACGGCCCATCTGCACCGCAAAGACCTCATCACATGAGCGTCGCCGCGCTACGGCGATGGTTCGTCGAGCAAGCCCTGCCGCTCTGGGGCAGCGCCGGTTTCGATGCCCGCGAAGACCAGTTCGTCGAGCAGATCGCCTTCGACCGGACGCCGCTGCTCGATGTCCCGCGCCGCGCGATGGCCCAGGCCCGGCAGATCTATGTGTTCGGGCTCGCGCATGAGCGCGGCTGGTTTCAGGGCGGCGACCAGCTCGCCGAGCTCGCCTATCGCCAATTGATCGCGCGCTATGGCGAGGCCGGCGGGACGCGAGGCTGGGCGTTTTCAGCCGACCGGAGCGGCCGCATCGTCGATGCGAGGCGCGATCTCTATGCCCAGGCCTTCGTGCTTCTGGCGCTTGCGACCATCAGGCGGCTCGGCGGTGGCGCGGAGCCGCTCAGGCTTGCCCACGAGACCCTCGCATTCATGGACGCCGAAATGGCGGTCCGGGCCGGAGGGTATCTGGAAGCGACGCCGGGGCCTGTCGCGACGCGCCGGCAGAATCCCCATATGCATCTGCTCGAAGCTTTCCTCGCCTGGCACGCCGTGGCGCCGGATGAAGGCTTCGACGCCCGCGCCTGGGCGATCGTCGATCTGCTCGAACGGCGCTTCCTCGTCCATGGAGTCGACGACGTTGCGCTCGTCGAATGTTTCGACGAGCGGCTCGCACCGCTTGGCGGGCCGGACTACGCTTTCGAACCAGGCCATCATTTCGAATGGATCTGGCTGCTCTCCGAATGCGCGCGGCTCACGGGCCGGAGCCATGCGGGACTGGCACAGGCCTTGTGGTCAAGCGCGCTGAGGTTCGGTTTCCGTGACGATGGGGCGATTCTCGACGCAGTCACGATCTCCGGCAGGAGGCTCGACAGCGGGGTTCGGCTCTGGCCTCTCACCGAAGCTCTGAAAGCTTGCGGCTCCCGTCTTGCCGTCCCGCCGGGCGCGATCGCTCGCGAGCCTGATGAAATTGCCGAAACCTTGCTCGCCACCTTCCTGCGCCCGGCGCAGCCGGGGCTCTGGCTGGATCATTTCGACTCCAGCGGCAGGTTGACGAGAAACAACGCGCCCAGCAGCTCACTATACCATCTGTGCTGTGCGCTTTCACAGTTCTGATGGCATTGAGAACCTGATCGAGACATCAAAAACGGTTGGCATTTTAGTAATCATATTCGCCAAAGGCGTAGCGAATGTAACCCCTTGGCGATGCGGCAAGTCCACACTTCGCAACGAACTTGTTCGCGGCTGATCGCCCTCATTTGCAATTGGGCGGATCGGTGTTAGTCGCCGAGTGTGGTGGGGGATTGGCTTGGTGCGGGTCGGACTTGTCGCAATTGTGTCTACACTGTCGCTAGCGGGCTGCAGCAGCCTGCCGGCAAGCGGTCCATCGACATCGGACATCACCTCGCAGACCGAGACGGAGCTGGGCCGCTCGTTTGAACTGGTCGATCTGGCGCCAGCCGCACTCGCGACGCTGAATGCCCGCGCAGTCGACAGTTTCAGCGGCAGCTTCCGTGATCACAGCGTCATAGCTGAATCACGGATCGGCATCGGTGATTTCATCGCCGTGACAATCTGGGAAGCCGGCGCCGGCGGCCTATTCTCCGCGCCATTGACGACCGACCGTTTCACGCCAGGGTCGCGCACCGCGACGATCCCGGAGCAGGCTGTCGCCCGCGACGGAACCATCTCCGTGCCCTATGCCGGCCGCGTCAGAGTGGCTGGCAAGACCGCCGCGGAGGTTCAGGAGACGATCGAGGAGCGGCTCGCCGGCAAGGCGATCCAGCCGCAGATCCTGGTCACGATGAGCAAGCAGATCAGCAACACCGTCGCCGTCACCGGCGAGGTTGCTTCAGGTGGCCGCATTCCGCTGTCCAACAAGGGCGACCGCGTCCTTGAAGTGATTGCTGCGGCCGGCGGCATTCGCGCGCCCGTCAACGAGACGGAAGTCCGCCTGACGCGCGGGCCCCGGACGCTCGCAGTCCCGATGATCACGATCGTCAACAATCCCAACGAGAACATCTATCTCCGCGGCGGCGATACGCTGACCCTGGTGCGCAACCCGCGGACCTTCATCGCCGCGGGCGCGACCGGCCGGAACGCCGAGATCCCGTTCGAGGCCGACGCCATGAACCTCGCTCAGGCGCTGGCAAAGGCCGGCGGCCTGCTCGACTTCCGCGCCGATCCCGAAGGCGTGTTTCTGTACCGGTTCGAATCGTCGGAGACGCTTCGGCGCATCAAGCCGGATAGTCCGCTCCTTGCCTATGGCCGGCAGGTCCCGGTCATCTATCGCGTGAACCTGCGTGATCCGAACGGGCTCTTTGTCGCGCAAGGGCTGCGCATGCAGCGCGGGGATATCCTCTACGTATCGAATGCACCGCTGACGGACGTGCAGAAGGCCTTCTCGATCTTCCAGAGCCTGGCGTCGCCTGCCGTGCAAGGCGTCAGCATCGCTGCCGGATACCGATAACAACTCGACCGTGCCGGGCCTGCATGACAGGCTTCGGAAAGCGGGATCGCGCGCGTGCTGGCCCGCCCCCGCCACGATCTGGATGGCGCTCAACCTCGGTAGCGGAGCGCTTCGACGACCAGCTCAAAGGCCGGCGAGGGTTGGCGCCGGCTCGTATAGTAGAAGTGATAGCCTGGGAATGGCGCGCACCAATCCTCCAGCACGCGTATCAGCCGGCCATCAGTGATATGATCCTGGACGAGATCGTCGGGCACATAACCCAGGCCGAAGCCGGCAAGGGTCGCCGTCAGGACCGGGTCGATGACGTTGAAAACGAGTTGCCCCTCGACACGAACCTTCAATTCGCGGCCGTCCTTCTCGAACTCCCAGGGCAGCAGGTTTCCATAGGTCGGAAGGCGCAGGTTGATGCAGTTGTGGGCGGTCAGGTCCTGCGGCGTCAACGGCTGCGGCCGCGTCGCGAAATAGGCTGGTGCCCCGACGACCGCCATGCGCATTTCCGGCCCGAGCCGGACCGCGATCATGTCCTTCGCCACCTGCTCGCCAAGGCGAACGCCGGCGTCGTAACGCTCAGTGACGATATCGGTCAGGCCGTAATCCCGGATGATCTCGACCGTGATGTCGGGATAGCGCGGCAGGAACTGCTCGAGCCTCGGCCATAGGATCGTCCTGGCCGCGTGGTCGGCCGTGGTGATGCGAATTGTGCCGGCGGGCTTCTCGCGCAGCTCGCTCAGAGCGGTGATCTCGGCCTCGATCTCCTCGAAACGTGGCCCGACCGTCAGCAGCAGCCGCTCGCCGGCTTCCGTCGGCGCGACGCTGCGGGTGGTACGCGTCAGGAGCCGCAGCCCCAGGCGCTCCTCAAGACCACGGACCGTGTGGCTCAGCGCCGATTGCGAGACACCGAGCTTGGCGGCGGCTCTCGTAAAGCTGCGCTCACGTGCGACGGCGAGAAAGGAAATGAGATCGTTGAGGTTCTCGCGCGCCATTCATGAATCCGGCCGATAAATGCATACGGACTATAACACCTAATGGGTCCGCGGCCTTTTCGGTAGATTGGCGGCTGAAACTGGCGGGACCGGCGCTGCGACGCTCCTCTTCCCGCGCCCTCGGCTCGGCAGCTCAACGGTCACCCGGCGAGCATCGACAGAAACTCGCCATAATCGGACAATGCGCGTCCAAGCGGCTGCCGGCTGCGCCGCGACGACGGCAGGGTCTCCGGCAGCGCAGCTGGAACATGATGGATTCCGATTTCCGAGAAAAGATCGAGCCCGCGCGAGAGGCGCGCGGGCTCGCGATGGCGACAGGCTTCAGCGACCGACGGTGGCCAGGAGCTGCGCCGGATAGCGCTCGCCTTCGACCTGGATCTCCGCTGCGGCACGCTGGATCTCGGCACGGTCGGTCGCGGTCAGCTCGACCTTCGCCGCCGCCAGATTTTCCTCGAGCCGATGCAGCTTGGTGGTGCCGGGAATCGGCACGATCCAGGGCTTCTGCGCGAGCAGCCAGGCGAGCGCGATCTGGGCTGGCGTCGCCCTCTTCTCGACGGCGATGCGCTTCAGCAGATCGACCAGCGCCTGGTTCTTCTCCATCGCGTCGGGCGTGAAGCGGGGCAGGATCTTGCGGAAGTCACCCTCGGCGAGAGCGGTGTCCTTGCCCATCGCCCCGGTGAGGAAGCCCTTGCCGAGCGGGCTGTAAGCGACGAGGCCGATGCCAAGCTCCTCGCAGGCTTCCAGGATGCCATTGCTCTCGGGCCCGCGCGTCCAGAGCGAATATTCGTTCTGGAGCGCCGTGACGGGCTGCACCGCATGGGCGCGCCGCACGGTCTGGGTGCCCGGTTCGGACAGGCCGAAATGCTTCACCTTGCCCTCTACGATGAGGTCCTTGACCGCGCCGGCGACATCCTCGATCGGCACATTGGGATCGACGCGGTGCTGGTAGAGCAGGTCGATCACCTCGACGCCGAGCCGCTTCAGCGACCCCTCCACTGCTGCGCGGATCGTCTCGGGCCGGCTGTCCAGACCCGCTTGCTTGCCGTCTTCGAACCTGAAGCCGAATTTGGTGGCGATCACGACCTGGTCGCGGATCGGCGCCAGCGCCTCGCCCACGATCGCCTCATTCGTGTAGGGGCCATAGACCTCGGCCGTGTCGAAGAAGGTAACGCCCCGCTCCACCGCCTGGCGGATCAGCGCGACGCTCTCTTCCCTGCCCAACTCGCTGCCATAGCCGAAATTCAGGCCCATGCAGCCGAAGCCGATCGCCGAGACTTCAAGCCCGCTCGTCCCAAGGACACGCTTTTGCATAACTCATTCTCCATTCCGCAGCGGGTCTTCGACCGCGCGTTGGCATGAAGTTAAGCGTGTGGCCTGCGATCAATTAGGCGCGATAAGCTGCATGACGTCATGCCGACTGCTCATAAATCCCTGAAGCCGAGCGTCGCCCAAAGCGCGCGCGCCATCGCATTGCCCCGTTCCCGAGCCCCGATCCCGAAGAGTGCCGGAGCTTTAGGAATTGCTCAGCACCGCGACGGCATAGACGCATGTCCGGTCGCTCTCGTTCTTGAAGACGCAATCGCCGGGAGGGCCGAGTTCGAGGCAATCACCTTCCTTCATCTCGTGCCGCGTCTGCCCTTCCACAAAGACGAGCTCACCATCCAGCACCCAGATCAGTTGACGCATGAAGGCGTAGGCCGAGGCGGGCATCGGCACCTCCTTCCCGGCCGGCAATTCGATGCGCACCAGGTCGAGCGGCAGGTCCGAGCGCGGCGAGACATGGCGGCGCACATAGCCGGTCTGCGGATCGACCCATAGCGGCTGATCGGCCTTCCGCAGCAGCCGCCCCTGCTGCATCTCCGCCCGCGCCATCAGCGTCGACATGCTCAGGCCGAAAGCTCCGGAGAGCTTGCCGAGCAAGGTCGCCGTCGGGCTGCTCTCGGCCCGCTCCACCTTGAAGATCATGGCGCGGGACACCGACGCCTTTTCAGCGAGGTCGGACAACGACCAGCCCCTGCCCTCCCGTTCGATGCGAATACGAGCGCCAATGCGCTGATCGATGCCGTCAGATTTCGCCATACGTGATACTATAGTGGACGGATCCCCAAAATCAAAAGCGGGCCGCGCTGCAACATGGTGTCTCCGCACGCCCTCATCCCGTACTCGCGAAGTGACCACACACGATGCCGGATGCGCGCCCTCGAATGATAAATGACAACGTTGTCATGAACGATCGATCCTGCTAGAGGCAGGTTCGCTGGGAGGAGCAGCCCAATGATGCAGTCGATCACGGATGGCGAACGCATGGATGGCGAAAGCATGCGTCTCGACGCGAGCTTGCGCGGCGTGCCCTTCGCCCAGCCGGTATCGCCGCAGAACCTCATCGAGGCGGGCCTGCGCCCGAGCCATGGCGAATTGTCATTGCCAGCTCTGACCTTGGACGAGGCGGCGCTTGCCTCCAATCGCGAGATCTTCTTCCGCTATCTCGCAGCCCATGGCGCGCTGGTTGCGCCGCACGCCAAGACGCCGATGTCGCCCGAGATCGTCGCGGAATTACGCCAGGCCGGCGCCTGGGGCGCCTCCGTCGCCAATCTCCAGCAGGCGGCAGTGCTGATGCAGGCCGGCGAGCCGCGGCTGCTGCTCGCAAACCAGATCGGCGGCATCGCTGCCGGCCGGCGCCTGGGCGCGCTGCTCGCTGCCCACCCCCAAGTCGAGATCACCGCTTTCGCCGATTCTCCTGCCTCCGTCGCTGGTCTTGCAATTGCCGCTGAAGCGGCCGACCGCCAGGGGCTGCCGATCCTCGTCGAGATCGGCACTGGGCGCGCCGGCGCACGCGATGCGCAGGCCGTCGAAGCGGTCATCACGGCGGTCGGCGCCTCCAAGGGGCGGCTTCGTCTCGCTGGCGTCGCGACCTATGAGGGCGCCGCTGCCAGCCCCGATCCCGTCGCGACCCAAGCCGCCATCGCCACGCTCATAGAGCGCACGATCGCGGCTTTCGCCCGCATCCGCGCAATCGAGCCCGAGGCCCCCTTGCTGATCAGCGCCGGCGGCTCGGCCTATTTCGATCTCGTCATTGCGGCGCTTTCGCCGGTGGCGCAGGCGGATGGGCGAGCGAGCCTGCTCCTGCGCAGCGGCGCGATCTTCTTTTCCGACCATGGCATCTATGCCCGCGCCTTCGCGGCGCTCGACGCCCGCGGCGGTCTGGTCATGGGTGACGAGACGCTGTCGGCGGTCGCGAGCTTCCGCCCGGCATTGCGGCTCTGGGCCGAGGTGCTGTCCCGGCCGGAGCCTGGGCTCGCCATCGCCGGCTTCGGCATGCGCGACGTCTCCTTCGACCAGGGCTTGCCGCGACTGCTGAGCGTTCATCGCGACGGGGTTGAGCTTGCAGGGATGGAGGGCGTCACCGTCGAACGGCTGAATGACCAGCACGCCTTCCTGACCCTGCCGGCCGATTGCGATCTCACGGTCGGCGACATCCTGTGCCTCGGCATCTCCCATCCCTGCACCTGTCTCGATCGTTGGCGGGCGGTCTTCGGATTGACGCAGGACGGCACGGTCGGGCGCGTGCTGCGCACGCATTTCGGCTGAGTGGCGAGGCGCAGCGATGAACTTCCAGCAGCTCTGGCGCTATCAGGACCAGCTCGTCGAAGGCACGCTGATCACGCTTGCCCTGACGCTGATCGCGGCCTGCGCCGGCCTCGCCATCGGCGTCCTCGGCGCGGCGCTCTTGCGCAGCGGATCGCGCCCGGTTCGCCTCGCGATCCGCAGCTATATCGAAATCATCCGCAACACGCCCTCGTTGATCCAGATCTTCCTGATCTTCTTCGTGCTGCCGAGCTTCGGTCTCAAGCTGCCGGCCTTCGAGGCAGCCGCCGTCGCGCTCAGCCTGTATTTCGGCGCCTACGCCATCGAGATCGTGCGCGCGGGACTGGAGTCGATCCCGCCAAGCCAGATCGAGGCCGGCCAATGCCTCGGGCTGACACGCTGGCAGGTCTTTCGCCATGTCGTGCTGCCGCCGGCGTTGCGCAACGTCTATCCGGCCTTCACCAGCCAGTTCACCCTGCTGTTGCTAGGCACCTCGCTCGCCTCCCAGGTCGCGGCCGGGGAGCTGTTCCATGCCGGCAGCTTCATCGAGAGCCGGACCTATCGCAGCTTCGAGGTCTATGCGGTGATCTGCGCGATCTATTTCGCGATGGTGATGGCGTTCAAGGCGGTGTTCGCCGTCATCGGCGTCCTCGCCTTCCGCTGGCCGGTCAGGCGCTGAGGAGCCCGGGATGCGTTCCTTCAGCCTTATCGACCTGGTCTCCCTCGTCTATGCGCTGCAATGGACGGTGCTGCTCGTGCTGCTGGCGCTCGCCTTCGGCGCGCCGCTCGCGCTCCTGCTCGCAACCGCGCGCACCAGCCGGTTTGCAGCCTTGCGCTGGCTCGCCGCAGCCGTGATCCAGCTCATCCAGGGCGTGCCTCTGCTCGGCCTGCTGTTCTTCTTCTATTTCGGTATGCCGGTCTTTCTCGACCTGCAGGTGCCGGCGCTCGTCGCCGTCGGCGTGGCCTATACACTCTATACGGCGGGCTTCCTCGGCGACATCTGGCGCGGCGGCATCCAGGCGGTGAAGCCAGCGCAATGGGAAGCCGGCGCTTGCCTCGGCCTGAGCGCCTGGCAGCAGTTCCGCCACATCATCGGCCCGCAGGCGCTGCGGCTCTCCCTGCCGCCGACGGTCGGCTTCCTCGTGCAATTGATCAAGGGCACGTCGCTCGCCTCGATCGTCGGCTTCGTCGAGCTCGCCCGCGCCGGCCAGGTCGCGAGCGCGGCGACCTTCCAGCCGCTCCTCACCTACAGCCTCGTGGCCGCGATCTATTTCGCGCTGTGCCTGCCGCTGACCCTGTGGTCCCGTTCCCTGGAGGCTCGCCTCAATGGCGCTCGTTGAAATCCGCGATGTCCGCAAGAGCTTCGGCCAGGTCGAGGTCCTGAAAGGGGTCTCGCTCGATGTCGAGGAGGGCGAGATCGTCACGATCATCGGCCGTTCGGGATCGGGCAAATCGACGCTGCTGCGCTGCATCAACGCGCTGGAAACCGTCAATTCCGGCACGATCACGGTCGAGGGCCAGCGCGTCTCCACCGGCATGGCCAATCTGCGCCAGTTCCGCCAGCGCGTCGGCATCGTCTTCCAGGCCTTCAACCTGTTTCCGCATCTGACGGTCGAGAAGAACATCACGCTGGCGCCGCTGCTGACCAAGAAGATCGGCAAGGGCGAGGCCCGCGCGCTCGCCCAGGACGTGCTCGGCCGCGTCGGGCTCACTGACAAGATCGACGCATGGCCGGAGCAGCTTTCGGGCGGCCAGCAGCAGCGTGTCGCGATCGCCCGCTGCCTGGCGATGGCGCCGCATCTGATGCTGTTCGACGAGGTGACCTCGGCGCTCGACCCCGAGCTCGTCGGCGAGGTGCTGAAGGTCATGGAGGATATGGCGCGCCAGGGCATGACCATGGTCCTCGTCACCCATGAAATGGGCTTCGCGCGCAATGTCGCGAACAAGATCGTCTTCATGCATCAGGGCAAGGTCTGGGAGGAGGGCCCGCCGGAGAAGCTCTTCGCCGATCCCCGGACGCCCGAGCTGCGCAGTTTCATCAACTCGGTGAAGTAGCCGGTCCCTAAGGCTGCAACGAGCCCTCAGAGGAGAACAGCATGACCCCGTTCAAGACCATGATGGCGGCACTCATTGCCGCAACAACCCTGGCCGCAGCGACCCTGGCCGCCCCCGTCGCCGCCAGGGCCGACAAGCTGCAGGACGTCCTCAAGGCCGGCAAGCTGCGCGTCGGCATCCTGACCGATGCCGCGCCCTGGGGCTTCAAGGACGACAAGGGCGAGATCGCCGGCCTCGACGCCGACCTCGCCAAGCTCGTCGCCAGCGACCTCGGCGTGAAGCTCGAGCTCGTGCCCGTCACCGGCGCGGCGCGCATTCCGAGCCTGCTCTCCGACAAGATCGACGTGCTCGCCGCCGGCCTCGGCGCCACGCCTGAGCGCGCCCAGCAGATCATGTTCTCGCAACCCTATGCCGTGGTGAATCTCGGCGTCTACGGCCCGAAATCGATCCCCGCCGCCACCGGCAAGAAGCCCGACAACCTCAAGGGCAGGACCGTCGCCGTCGCCAAGGGCACGACGCTCGATCTCTGGCTGACCGACAACGCGCCCGAGGTAAAGGTCGTGCGCTTCGAGGATACGCCGGCCGCCATCGCCGCCTATCTCGCCGGCCAAGCCGATACCTTCGCCGAGAACAGCGCCATCGCCATCAAGGTGATGGAGCAGAACCCCGGCAAGGAGGTCGAGATGAAATTCGTCATCCGCCAGTCGCCGGCTCATATCGGCGTGCGCCAGGGCGAGCAGAACCTGCTGAACTGGCTCAACACGGCGATCTTCTCCAACAAGCTCAACGGCAAGCTCGGCGCGCTGCAGTTGAAATGGTTCAAGGAAGAGCAGTCCCTGCCGACGCTCTGAATTTCCAGCCGCCGCCCGGTTTTCGCCGGGCGGCGGCCTGACCCGAAGCCGCTGCCGGTTTGGCTCCCGCCGGCCGGCTGCGCATCAAGGTGCCCCATGCATACCGGCCTTTTCCACGAGCTCGACTTCGCCGCGAACGGCAAGTCGCTCGGCTATCTCAGCATTCCCTTCTCGGTCGACCGCTCGCCCTATTTCCAGGTCAAGGTGCCAGTCTGCCGCATCCGCAACGGCGCGGGCCCGCGCGTCCTGCTGATGGCCGGCAACCATGGCGACGAATATGAGGGAGAGATCGCGCTCACCCAGTTGATCCGGCGCCTGGCGCCCGAAGCGATGTGCGGCGAACTGACGATCCTGCCTTTCACCAATGCGCCGGCGGTGATGGCGGCGCGGCGGCGCTCGCCGCTCGACGAGGGCAATCTCAACCGCGCTTTCCCGGGCGACGCCAGCGGCGTGCCGACCAGCCGGATCGCGCATTTCCTAGAGACACAGCTGTTCCCGCGTCATGACGTGGTGTTCGACCTGCATTCAGGCGGCACCTCGATGGCGCATCTGCCTTGCGCCTTGATCGAAAAGCAGGGCTCGCCGGAGACCTTCGCTCGCGCGCTCGCGTTGATGGACGGGCTCGGCATGCCCTTCGGCTTCGTCGCGGAGAACGGCGCCGCAGCCCCGACCTCGATGGCCGCCGCCGCCCGTGCCGGGGCAATCGGCATCTCCGGCGAGTTCGGTGGCGGCGGCACGGTGACGCCGCAAAGCATGGCGCTGACCCGGCGCGCCATCGACAGATTGCTCCTGGCGCTCGGCAGCATCGCCGAGCCGGTGCTGGGCCCGCATCAGCCGATCGAACAAGCGATGACGCTGCTCGCCTTGCAGAGCCACACGCAGGCGATCTACGCCACGCGCCGGGGCTGGTTCGAGCCGCATGTCGATTGCGGCGCGACAGTCGAGGCCGGCGATCTGGCAGGCTGGTACCACGATTTCGGGCGACTCGAGATGGCCGAGGACGAGCTGCGCTTCGCGGCCTCCGGCATCGTCATTTCGCGCCGCCTGCACACCGACAGCGAATCGGGCGATTGCCTGATACAGGTCGGGCGACGCTTGGATCGCGCCGCCTTCGGCCTCAGCTAAGCGGCAGGCGATCGGGGAGGCTCGATGACGGAGGAGGCGACGCCACGGCCGAATTACGACGATGTCGTGCGCGTGCGCGCCGACCAGGCGATCGCGCCGCGCCCCTCCGCCCGCCCTCCCCGCATCGAGGCGGTCGCGCGCCTCGCCGGAGTCTCACCGATCACCGTCTCGCGGGCGCTGCGCCAGCCGGAGAAGCTGACCGAGGAGACCCGCCGCAAAGTGCTCGAAGCCGTTGCGCACACCGGCTATGAATCGAACCCCCATGCGCGGGCGTTGCGCTCCGGCCGCTCGACGCTCGTCGCGGCCTTCATTTCCAACATCCTTAGCCAACCTTTCGGCCTGGCGATCCAGGGGCTGGCAGCCGAGCTCGAACCCGAAGGCTATGAGCTGATGATCGGGCAGACCTCCTATTCCTATGCGAAGGAGGTCGCGATGATCCGCTCGCTGCGTTCCTTGCGGCCGGCGGCCGTGATGTTCACCGGCGTCATCGAGCTCGAGGACAACCGGCAGGCGCTGCGCGAACTCTCGATTCCGGTCGTTGAGACCTGGGCCTATCCGCGTGATCCGATCGACATGCTGGTCGGCTTCTCCAATGTCGATGCCGGCGCCATGGCGGCCGAGCATCTTGCCGCGCGGGGTTATCGCCGCCTCGGCTTCATCGGCCGCGCCGGCGGGCGCGGCGCGCTGCGGCTGCGGGGGTTCCGGGCGGCAGCGGAACGGCTTGGCGTGACGATCGCCCGCGAGGTGACCGTGCCCGAGGTGATCGGCATCGCGGATGGCCGCGCGGCGCTGCGCCGGCTCGTGGAGGATGGCGAACAGGTCGAGGCGGTGTTTTGCGCCAACGACCTCCTGGCGACGGGCGCCCTGATCGAGGCACGTGCGCGGGGCCTCAGCATCCCCGGCGACCTCGCCATATTGGGCTTCGGCGACAATGACGCCGCCGCCGAGATCGCGCCGGGCCTGACCACGATCAGCATCGACGCCTACAGCATCGGCCGGCGCGCCGGGGCGCTGCTGCGCGAAAGGCTCGCCGGCGTTACGCCGCAGAGACCGCAGCAAGCCATCGACCTCGCATTGATCCTGCGCGGGAGCATCTGACCCCCCGTCCTCAGATCGCGTCCGCCTGCTCCGAGAGCAAGCCCTGGGCGATCGACGAGGCGTTGCGGACATGCGTCAGCGCCGCATTATAGGCCGCCTCACCGTCGCCGGCCCGGATCGCATCGACGATGTTCTGCATCTGCCTGGGCCCCTCGACATTGCGCCCTGTCGTCTTGATCGTCATCGAGCGCAGATAATTGATGCGCACGGTGATGGAGCTGACGATGCCCCAGGCGATGTCCTTGCCGGAGGCTGCGAACAACAGGCGATAGAATTCGGTGGTCTCGGCGAGGACCGTCGACATCGCATTCTCGGCATAGGCCGCGCGGATGTTCGCAAGCCGGCTTTCGAGCGCTGAGACGACGCCGGGCTGCTTGCTTTCCGCGCAGGCCCTGGCCGCGATGCCTTCGAGCACACCGCGAATCTCGTAGATCTGCTTGGCTTCATCCGGCGTGGTCTTGGCCACGATCGGACCGCGATTGGGAAGCGTCGCGACGAGCCCTTCCGATTCGAGATGGCGCAAAACCTCGCGGACGATGGTCCGGCTGACCCCGAGTTGCTCGCACAGATCGCGCTCGACAAGTCGCGCGCCCGGCTTGAAGCGCATGTCGAGGATGGCTTCGCGCATCTTTTCTAGAGTCAATTCACGAAGGGTCTTCCCCGGACGATCGACCAGCATCGGCCGCTCAGTCGAATTCATCGGTCGTTCTTCCTGTTTCTACGACAGTTGCCCGATCAGGACACAGAAGACAACAGGCCATTCGCCTGCGCTCCGTCGCCTGATTTATGGGCATGGTCCTGCCTGATTTTTCCCTGGGCAACCAGATTGTGGCGTCAAATTTGGTATGCCATAATACAGGATACCAGTTTGAAGATGGAGCGACAAATGGCCTTCTGGAGATTTGCCGTGCCTTGCGGGCGCAAGCCCCGCAAAGCGATCCGCATGATCGGGCTCGCAGGCCTGATGGCGCTGGTCGCCCTCCCCGCCGCTCGGGCTCAGGCGCAAGCCTGCACGCCGAAGATCGCCGGGAACCTCCTGACCAAGCCCGGGCATTTCGTCATGGCCACCAGCCCGACCTTGCCGCCGATGGCCTATGCGGATCAGAAGGGCGTTCTGAAGGGCATGCGGGTCGAGCTCGGATACGAGATCGCCAAGCGCCTCTGCCTGACGCCGGACTATATCAGCACGGAATATGCCGCGATGGTGCCAGGCCTGCAGGGCGGCCGCTGGGACATGATCAATGCCGGCCTCTTCGTCACGCCCGAGCGCCTGAAGATTCTCTACATGATCCCCTATGAGAACCTCGCGATCAGCATCTCGACACCGACCCAGGCGGGCAAGCCGATCACGGCGATCGACGACCTCGCCGGCAAGCGGGTCAGCACCGATCTCGGCGGTTATGCCGAGCGCAAGATCCGCGACCTGAACAAGGAGTTCAAATCGCGCGGGCTCAGCGAGATGACCATCAATCTCTTCGACAACTACGCCACCGTCTATCAGGCCTTGCGCGCCGGGCAGGTCGATGCGGCGGTCTCGATCGACCCCGTCGCCAAGCAATATCAGGAGCGCGGCGAGTTCACCCATGCGCTCAGCGGCATGTTCCCGACGCCGGGCTCACTCTCCTTCGGACAGAAGGCCATCGCCGATGCTGTGGCCCAGGCACTGAAGGAGATGGAGGCCGACGGCTCGCTGGCCAAGCTGATGTCCGACTACGGCGTCGGCCAGGTCGAGGGCAGCGTCCGCGTGCTGGGGCGCGACAGCTAGGCCCTCACAGGAGCCAAGACCGCTCCTGTCCTCAAGACCACCCTGCCCTGGCGCATGCCCGGGCGTCCCATATCCGATTTCGATCATCTGCCGGGAGATCTGCGTGAAAGGCTGGAACTGGGGCGGCTTCTTCGAATATCTGACGAACGAATACATGCTCGAAGGCGCGCTGATAACGCTCGGCCTGACGGTCTTCTCGATGGTGTTCGGATTGATCCTGGGCTTCCTCGTCGCGCTGATGCGCATGTCGAAGCATAAGATCCTGTCGGTTCCGGCTTATTTCTATACCTGGATCATGCGCGGCACGCCGCTCCTGGTGCAGCTCATCATCATCTATACCGGCCTGCCGCAGCTCGGCATCCGCTTCTCCGTGCTCGAATCCACGCTGATCGGCCTGACCCTCAACGAGGCGGCCTATCTCTCCGAGATCGTGCGCGCCGGCATCTCGGCCGTGCCGCGCGGGCAGGTCAATGCGGCGCGCGCCATCGGCATGCGCGAATTCCAGGTGATGCGCTATGTCGTGGCGCCGCAGGCCTTCCGGATCATCATCCCGCCTTTGGGCAATTCGGTGAACGGCATCCTCAAGACCACCTCGATCGCCTCGATCATCTCCATGGAGGAGCTGCTGCGCCGCACGCAGGTGCTGATCCAGGAGAAGTTCCTGGTGCTCGAGCTCTTCATCGTCGCCGCGCTCTACTACCTGGTGATGACCACGGCCTGGGAGTTCATCCAGCGCCGGATCGAAAAGCGCCTCGGCCGGGCCTTCGACGTGCAGGCCACCGTGACCGAGCAGCGATGAGCACCCCAGTCATGCAGCAAGCGAACGCCATGATCGAAGTCCGCGCCGTCAACAAATGGTACGGCGACAGCTTCCACGTCCTGAAGAATTGCAGCCTGGCCGTCGGGAAGGGAGAGGTCGTCGTGGTCTGCGGCCCCTCCGGCTCCGGCAAATCAACCCTGATCAAATGCGTCAACGGGCTGGAGAGCGTCAGGGATGGCGACATCCTGATCGACGGCGTGAAAGCGACCGATCCCGGCACCGACATGCCCAAGCTGCGGGCGCGGGTGGGCATGGTGTTCCAGCATTTCGAGCTGTTTCCACATATGACGGTGATGGAGAACCTCTGCATCGGGCAGGAGAAGGTGCTCGGACGCTCCCCCTCCGAGGCCAGGGACAAGACGCTCTCCCTGCTCGAACGGGTCGGGCTGACGGAGCATGCGCGGAAATACCCGATCCAGCTCTCGGGCGGCCAGCAGCAGCGCGTCGCCATCGCACGCGCGCTTGCCATGGACCCGATCGCGATGCTGTTCGACGAGCCGACCTCAGCGCTTGACCCGGAGATGATCAACGAGGTTCTCGACGTCATGGTCGGGCTCGCCCAGGAGGGCATGACGATGATGGTCGTCACCCATGAAATGGGTTTCGCCCGCAAAGTCGCCGACAGGGTCGTCTTCATGGATCGCGGCGAGATCGTCGAGAACAGCGACACGGAACAATTCTTCGCCGCCCCCGAGAGCGAGCGCGCGAAACAGTTCCTGTCGAAGATCCTCCCCCATTGAGCATTCGTCCCCATTGAGCATCCCTGTCGACGGGATGGCGAGGCGCAGATGATCAACCGCATCCTCACCCCTCGCGAGCTCATCGTCGGAGGCGGGTCGATCGCGCAGCTTCCCGCCCTGCTGCGGCGCCTTGGCGTCTCGCGGCCACTGCTCGTCATCGACCCCGGCGTCCTCAAGCTCGGCCTGGCCGAGCCGGCGATCGCCGCCATGCGCGCCGCCGGAATCGATCTCGATATCTTCGCGGGCGTCATCGAGGATCCTACCGACGCCACAGTCGATCTCGCCGTGGAGCGGATACGCGGTAGCAACCGGGACAGCGTCATCGGCTTCGGCGGCGGCAGCGCCATCGATACGGGCAAGGCGGCCGCCATCGTCGCCAGCACAGGGGAAGCGGTCCACGCCTTGAAAGTTCCGCGCATCGTCGACCTGAGCGTGATGCCGTTCATCGCGGTTCCGACGACAGCGGGAACGGGCAGCGAGGTGACGCGGGCCTGCGTGATCACCGACACCCAGCGCCAGGAGAAGATGCTGATCCTGGGAACAGCCGCCTTGCCGGCGGCCGCGATCGTCGATTTCGAGTTGACCCTGACCTGCCCGTTCCGCGTCACCGTCGATACCGGGCTCGATGCGCTGACGCATGCTCTGGAAGCGATCATCAACCGCAACTGCAACGCCCATGCCGATGCGCTCGCATCCTCGGCGCTGGCGCTGATCGGCGCCCATCTCGAAACGGCGGCGAGCGAGCCGGGAAACCGCGCCGCCCGCGAAGCCATGATGCTCGGGGCGACCCATGCGGGGCTTGCGGTCTCGAACACCTCGACGGCATTGATCCATGGCCTCAGCCGCCCGATCGGCGCCTTCTTCCATGTCCCGCACGGCCTGTCGAACGCCATGCTGCTGCCGCTCGTGACCGCCTATTCCTTGTCGGCCGCACCGCGACAATACGCGGCCGCGGCGCGGGCGCTCGGCTGGGCGGCGGCTGGAGACAGCGACGAGCACGCCGGCCGCGCACTCGTCCAAGGCTTCATCGGGCTGAACGCACGCCTCAAGGTTCCGACGCCGCAAAGCTTCGGCATCGACGGGGAGCGCTACCGGGCTGTGCTGCCGGAGATGGCGCGCCAAGCCCTCAGCTCCGGGACGCCGCAGAACAATCCACGCGTCCCTGACAGCGATGACATCATTGAGCTTTACCGGAATGCCTGGGATGGCCGAGTTCCGGTCTTTTAAGATGATGGTCGGTATCCCCTTCCCTATGCAGGCCGCTCCCGCCCGGCGCTCCACCATCGGCGAAGGCCGCCCGCGCGACACGTTTCCCTCGCGCCGGCGGCGGTTGACTCGCCCCGGTCGATCCTGCTGTCTGCAGGCGAGCGCGACGATGCGCGATTGGCAAGGGATGGTGCTGTCGTTGAGCATCCAGGACAGTTCGACCGGCTCGGGAGCACCGGGGGAGACCCGCAAAACACTGGAAATCGCGCTTGGCCGCCAGATCCGCGCGATCCGGCGCTCGCATGATTTGTCGGTCGCCGATCTCGCGACGGCTGCCGGGATTTCGGCCGGCATGCTGTCGAAGATCGAGAACGGGCAGATCTCGCCCTCGCTCAACACGATCGCGGCCATCGCCGCCAGCGTCAACGTGCCAATCAGCACGCTCTTTGCCGCCTTCGAGGAGAAGAGCGACTGCTCCTATGTCCCGGCCGGCAAGGGCGTCAACATCGAGCGGCGCGGCACTAAGGCCGGGCATGTCTATGAGCTCCTGGGCCATGCCCTTGGTGGCGACGTGGTGGTCGAACCCTATCTCATCACGCTGCGCGAGGACGCCTCGCCCTTCACCGGCTTCCAGCATGCCGGCGTCGAGTTCATCTACATGCTCAGCGGCGAGGTGGTCTATCGGCACGCCGAGGGACGCTATCGCTTGAAGCCGGGCGATGCACTGCTGTTCGACTCCGGCGCGCTGCATGGGCCGGAGGAGTTCGTGCAATTGCCGATGACCTATCTCTCGATCATCGTCTATCCGCGCCAGGCACTCTAAATTTCCTGGTAGGAACTTTTGTTTCTTGACAGGATAACTTCCCATGCTAGGACTCTCGCTATGACGGGAGGGTCACATGTGCGGGATCGTCGGCTTATTCATCAAGGCTCCGGAGCTTGAGCAAGATCTGGGCCGGCTCCTCTCGGCCATGCTCGAGACGATGAGCGATCGCGGGCCCGACAGCGCGGGCTTCGCCATCTACGGCGCGGACAAGGCCGACCTCGTCAAGCTGACGCTCAGCCATTCCGACCCCGCCGTGCTGGAGCGTGTTGCCGGCGCGCTCGACGCCCATCTCGGCTATCCCGCGGAACGGACGATCCGCTCCAACCACCTCATCGTCTCGGTGCGCCGCGCCGACGAGGAGAAGGCGCGGGCCTTCGCGACTGCCGCCGGCCTGCGCGTCGTCGGCGCCGGCAAGCGCATGGAGATCTTCAAGGAGGTCGGGCTTCCCATCCAGGTCGCGGAGCAGTTCGGCCTCGCCGGCATGACCGGCACGCACGGCATCGGCCATACCCGCATGGCAACCGAATCCGCCGTGACCACGAACGGCGCCCATCCCTTCTCGACCGGACGGGACCAGTGCCTCGTCCATAACGGCTCACTCTCGAACCACAATTCTGTGCGGCGCGAGCTGACGCGCGAGGGCCTGTCCTTCGAGACCGAGAACGACAGCGAGGTCGCCGCCGGCTACCTGACCTGGCGCATGCGCGAGGGTGCTTCGCTACGCGTGGCGCTGGAGGACAGCCTCAAGGCGCTGGACGGCTTCTACACCTTCGTGGTCGGCACCGAGAACGGCTTTGCCGTGCTGCGCGACCCCGTCTCCTGCAAGCCGGCGGTGATGGCGGAGACCAAGGACTATGTCGCATTCGGCTCGGAATACCGTGCGCTCGCCGGCCTGCCCGGCATCGAAAGCGCCCATATCTTCGAACCCGAGCCAGCCAAGGTCTACGCCTGGGAGCGCGCCTGATGCCTGTCGTCGACCTCGCAACGGTTCCGCTGCGTTCGCTGAACGCGGATCTGCACAAGCTGCCCCAGAACACCAATGAGACGCATTGGACGATCAGGAATCCCGGCGGCAAGCACGCTCTGGCGGTCGGGCTCGACGCGCCGGTGACCGTCGAGATCGAGGGGCATGTCGGCTATTACTGCGGCGGCATGAACAAGGAAGCGACGATCGTGGTCGCCGGCAATGCCGGCGTCGGCGTCGGCGAGAACATGATGTCGGGCGAAATCCGCATCAAGGGCGATGCCAGCCAGGCGGCCGGCGCCACCGGCCGGGGCGGCCTTCTCGTCATCGAGGGTGACGCATCGGCCCGCTGCGGCATCTCGATGAAGGGCATCGACATCGTCGTGAAAGGCTCGATCGGCCCGATGAGCGCCTTCATGGCGCAGGAGGGCAATCTCGTCGTGCTCGGCGATGCCGGCGAGGCGCTGGGCGATTCCATCTACGAGGCCAGGCTCTTCGTGCGCGGCACGGTCAGGAGCCTCGGCGCCGATTGCGTGGAGAAGCCGATGGAGGCCGCCGACCGCACGGCGCTGGCCGGCGTCATCGCGCGAGCGGGCCTGAGCGACGACGTCTCGCCGGATGAGTTCAAGCTCTACGGCTCCGCCCGCACCCTCTACCATTTCCACGTCGACAACGCCTCGGCGTATTGAGCGAGCTCCCCATGACCGCGTCACTCAAGCCCATGCCGGCTGCACCGCTTAGCGACATGCCAGCGACCGCGCAGACCACGCCGCGCTTCTCCGCGACCTTCGATCCGCACACGATCTCGGAGATCCAGCGCGCCGCCGCGACCGGCATCTACGACATCCGCGGCGGCGGGGCGAAGCGCAAGCTGCCGCATTTCGACGACCTGCTGTTCCTGGGCGCGTCGATCTCGCGCTACCCGCTCGAAGGCTATCGCGAGAAATGCGGCACCGATATCGTGCTCGGCGCCCGCTTCGCTAGGAAGCCGATCCATCTGAAGATCCCGATCACGATCGCCGGAATGAGCTTCGGCGCCTTGTCGGGACCGGCCAAGGAAGCGCTCGGGCGCGGCGCGACGATCGTCGGCACCTCGACGACGACGGGCGATGGCGGCATGACGCCCGAAGAGCGCGGCCACTCGCAAACACTGGTCTATCAGTACCTGCCCTCGCGCTACGGCATGAACCCGGATGACCTGCGCAAGGCCGACGCGATCGAAATCGTGATCGGCCAGGGCGCCAAGCCCGGCGGCGGCGGCATGCTGCTCGGCCAGAAGATTTCCCCGCGCGTCGCCAGAATGCGCAACCTGCCGGAAGGCATCGACCAGCGCTCGGCCTGCCGCCACCCGGATTGGACGGGGCCCGACGATCTCGAGATCAAGATCGAGGAGCTGCGCGAGATCACCGATTGGGAGAAGCCGATCTATGTGAAGGTCGGCGCGAGCCGGCCCTATTACGACACCGCACTCGCGGTGAAATCCGGCGCCGATGTCGTGGTGCTCGACGGCATGCAGGGCGGCACGGCAGCAACGCAGGAGGTCTTCATCGAGAATGTCGGCCTGCCGATCCTGGCCGCCATCCGCCCGGCCGTGCAGGCACTGCAGGATCTCGGCATGCATCGCAAGGTCCAGCTCATCGTCTCCGGCGGCATCAGGACCGGCGCCGACGTCGCCAAGGCGCTAGCGCTCGGCGCGGATGCGGTCGCGATCGGCACCGCGGCGCTGATCGCGCTCGGCGACAACGACCCGCGGCTGGAGGCGGAATACGCCAAGCTCGGCACCACGGCCGGCGCTTATGACGACTGGCATGAGGGGCGCGATCCCGCCGGCATCACGACCCAGGATCCCGAGCTCGCTGCGCGTCTCGACCCGGTCAAGGCCGGCCGCAGATTGGCGAATTACCTCTCCGTCCTGGCGTTGGAAACGCAGACCATCGCGCGCGCCTGCGGCAAGAGCCATGTCCATAATCTGGAGCCAGAGGATCTCGTCGCGCTGACCGTGGAAGCCGCCGCCATGGCGCGCGTGCCGCTGGCCGGCACCAACTGGATTCCCGGCAGCGCCGGGTTCTGAAAACCACTGACGGGGCCGTCCAACGAGGCGGCCCTTATCGTTTGAAGAATGGGGAACTGAATGACCGTTGATCTCGCGGCCGCCGCCAAGG
Source organism: Allobosea sp. OK403 (assembly GCF_900113835.1). GTDB lineage: Bacteria > Pseudomonadota > Alphaproteobacteria > Rhizobiales > Beijerinckiaceae > Allobosea. The sequence goes on from NZ_FOQV01000003.1 coordinate 592,680, forward strand.
AGCGCGGCATCAAGTATTTCTTGATCTCCTACACTGATCTGTTCGGCGTCCAGCGCGCAAAACTGGTTCCCGCCAGCGCCATCAACGGCATGGCCAAAAGCGGCGCCGGCTTTGCCGGCTTCGCGACCTGGCTCGACATGACGCCGGCCGACCCCGATCTCTTCGCGGTGCCCGACCCTGACAGCCTGATCCAGCTACCCTGGAAGCCGGAGGTCGGCTGGCTTGCAGCCGATCTGTGGATGAACGGCAAGGAGGTCGCGCAAGCCCCGCGCAACCTGCTCAAGCGCCTGGTCAACGACGCGGCCGCCCAGGGTTATACGATCAAGACCGGCGTCGAATGCGAGTTCTTCCTGACCACGCCCGACGGTCTCGAAGTCTGCGACAGCGCCGACAAGCAGACAAAACCCTGCTACGATCAGTCGGCACTGATGCGCCAATACGACGTCATCGCCGAACTCTGCGACGCGATGCTGGCGCTCGGCTGGAAGCCCTATCAGAACGACCATGAGGACGCGAACGGCCAGTTCGAGATGAACTGGAATTTCGGCGATGTGCTCGTCACCGCCGACCGCCATTCCTTCTTCAAATATATGGCGAAATCGATCGCCGAGAAGCATGGCCTGCGGGCAACCTTCATGCCGAAGCCGTTCCTGAACCTGACCGGCAGCGGCTGCCACGCCCATGTCTCGGTCTGGAACGGCGAGCGCAACCTGTTCGAGGACGAGGCCGGCGAGCTCGGCGTCTCGCAGCTCGGCTATCACTTCATCGGCGGCGTGATCCATTCGGCCGACGCGCTCTGCGCCTTGTTCAACCCGACGGTGAACTCCTACAAGCGCATCAATGCGCCGCGCACGACCTCTGGCGCGACCTGGTCGCCCAACACCGTGACCTATTCCGGCAACAACCGCACCCATATGATCCGGATTCCCGAGGGCGGGCGGTTCGAATTGCGGCTGCCCGACGGCGCGGCCAACCCCTATCTCCTGCAAGCCGGCATCGTCGCCGCCGGCCTCGACGGCATCGGCAACAAGCGCGATCCCGGCAAGCGCCTCGATATCAACATGTACACGGACGGCCACCTGGTCGAGGGCGTCAAGAAGCTGCCGCTCAACATGCTCGACGCGCTGCGCGCGCTCGAAGCGTCGGAGGTCCTGAAGGAGGGCCTTGGCGCCTTCGTTCCCGCCTATCTCAAACTGAAGCACCAGGAATGGAACGATTACGCACGCCATCTCACCCAGTGGGAGCGTGACGTGACGCTCGATTGCTGAGGTAATCGAGGCGGAATCGCTCTCGTCATTGCGAGCGCAGCGAAGCAATCCAGGGGGGCGCACTACGGCTCTGGATTGCTTCGCTGCGCTCGCAATGACGTTGGCGGGTCGAGACCCGCCTTCCCGCTCTCAGGGCGCGCTGTAGATGCGGGCGGCTCCCGCCGGCCAGCCGAGGCGGACCTTGTCCGCGGTTTGCGGCGGCTCGCCCCTGAAACCGTCGCAGGGCAAGCGGATCGAGACCTCGCCGCCCCAGCTCGTGCGCGTCAGGACATGCACGACATCGCCGAGGAAGGTCGTCGCGGTGACAGTGGCCGGAACCAGCCCTGCCGCCATGTCGTCGCCCCGGGTGATCGTGAGACGCTCCGGCCGGACCATGATCGCGACATCGTCCCCGGCCTTGAGACCCGCGCCAGCAAGGCTCGCACCGGCAAGGCGCGCACCGGTAAGGCCCGGAAGCCGCGAGCCATCAGGCAGAACCGCCTCGAAGGCGGCCCCGCTCGCGGATGCGACCTTGGCCGGCAGGAAGTTGGAATTGCCGATGAAGCCCGCGACGAAATGCGTGGCGGGCGCATCGTAAAGGTCGCGGCCGGACCCGACCTGCTCGATCCGGCCATTGTTGAACAAGGCGACTCGGTCGGACAGGCGCAGCGCCTCCTCCTGGTCATGCGTGACATAGAGGATCGTCACCCCGGTCTCGTTATGGATGCGCTTGATCTCGAACTGGATCTCTTCCTTCAGTTTCTTGTCGAGCGCCGACAGCGGCTCGTCCATCAGGAGCAATGGCGGGTCATAGGCCAGGGCGCGGGCCAGGGCCACGCGCTGCTGCTGGCCGCCGGAGAGCTGCGCCGGCATGCGCTCCGCATAGCGCTCCAATCGCACGAGCCTGAGCATGGCCTGAACCCGCGCGTCGATCTCCGCCTTCGAGCGACGACGGACCTTGAGCGGAAAGGCGATGTTGTCAGCAATGCTCAGATGCGGAAACAGCGTGTAGCGCTGGAAGACCATGCCGATATTGCGCTTGTTCGACGGCACCCGCAGCAGCGAGCTTCCACGCAGCAGCACATCGCCGACCGAGGGCCCCTGGAACCCGGCGATGACATAGAGCGTCGTGCTCTTGCCGGAGCCCGAGGGCCCCAGGAATGTGACGAATTCGCCCTCAGCGATGTCCAGCGAAACATCCTCCACTGCGGCGACCGCGCCATAGCGCTTGGCGACGCCCCTGATGGACAGGAAGGGGGTCGTCGTCATGAGGGCTTGTCCTTGCGCAGGAAGGCGGCGAGCAGCATCAGCACGGCGGTGAAGCCGACGAGGATCGAGGACACGGCGGCGATGACCGGCGAGAGATCCTGCCGCAGCGTCGAGAAGATCCGCACTGGCAAGGTCTGGAGGTCGGGGCTCGCCATGAAGATGGCGATGACGACCTCGTCCCAGGACGCCAGGAACGAGAAGATCGCCGCGCCGAACACGCCAAGCCGGATCGAAGGGATCGTCACCCGCAGCTTGGCTTCCAGCGGGCTCGCGCCGCAGATGATCGCGGCATCCTCGATCGCGATGTCGAAGCGCTCCAGCGCATTGCAGATCGAAATGATGGCGAATGGCAGCGCCACCACCAGATGGGCGATGACGAAGCCGATGAAGGTTCCGTTGAGCTGGATCCGCAGGAACAGCGCATAAAGCGCCACCGCCAGCACCACCACCGGCAAGACCATCGGCGTCAGGAACAAGGCGCGGACCAGTTCGCGCCCCGGGAAGCGCCCGCGCGTCAGCCCGAACGACGCCATCAGGCCGATGACGGTCGAGAGCACCATGACGGTCAGCGCGATCCTGAGGCTGACGAAGAAGGAGGTCAGCCATTCCGGATCGGCGAAGAGCTGGCCGTACCATTTCAGCGTCCAGGCCGGCGGCGGGAATTGCAGCCATTGCGAGGAGCCGAAGGACAAAGCGACGATCAGCAGGATCGGCAGGAGCAGGAACAGGCCGACAAGCACGGCGACAAGGCAAAGGGCATAGCGCAGCCAGCCGAGACGATCGAAATCGAGCAGCATGGCCTACCTCGCCTCCCCGCCGCCGAAGCCGAAATAGCGGAACTGCACCGCATAGATGGCCAGCGTCACCACGAGCAGGATGAACGCCGCCGCTCCCGCGAGCCCCCAGTTGAGCAGCGACTGCACCAGTTGCGCGATTAGCTCGGCCAGCATCATGTTGGAGGTTCCACCGAGCAGCGCGGGCGTGACGAAGTAGCCGAGCGACATGACGAAGACCATCAGCACGCCTGCAGCGACGCCCGATGCGACGAGTGGCGCGAAGACCAGCCGGAAGACCTGGAACCGGCTTGCCCCGCACAGGGACGCCGCCTGGAACACCGTCGGGTCGAGCGTCCGGATCGTGGCGTGCAGCGGCAGGATCATGAAGGGCAGCATGATGTAGGTCATGCCGATGGTGACGCCGACGAGGTTGTTGATCAGCGAAAGCGGCTCGGAGATCAGGCCGATCTGCATCAGCATGCGGTTGATGATGCCCGTGCCCTGCAGCAGCACCATCCAAGCATAGGTGCGCGCCAGCAGGTTCGTCCACATCGACAGGACGATGACGCCAAACAGCAAGGCGGACCAACGCCTGGGCGCAACGGCCAGGAACCAGGCGACGGGAAAGGCGAGCAGCAAGGTGACGAGCGTAACGAGCCCCGCCACCAGGAAGGTGTTGCCGAAGACCTTCAGATAGGTCGTGGAGCCGAACACTTCGGCATAGTTCTGCAAGCCCGGTTGCGGCTCCAGGACGCTGCGCAGCAGCAGCGCGACCACGGGTACGACAAAGAACAGCGCCAGCAATCCCAAGGCAGGCGCAACCGCTCCGAGCCCCGCCAGACGGCGGGGCTCGGGCGAGAGATCGACCTCGCCTGCAAGCGATGGCGTGGGCACCGTCGTCATGATCTCACCGGCATTACGGGCGTGACAGGCGCGGGGCTTACTTGGCCTGCCACTCGTACCAGCGCTTGCCGATCTCGTCCCGGTTGGCGGCCCAATAGGCCATGTCGAGATTGATCTGCGAGGTGGTGAACTTGTCAGGCAGGGTCGCGGCCACCTTCGGGTCCATCAGCGCCGCCGATTTGAGGTTCGTCGGAGCGTAGCCGGTCTTGACCGCCATATCGGCCTGCCCCTGCGCCGAGCTCGCCGCCGCGAGAAACTTCATCGCCGCCGCCTTGTTCTTGGCGCCCTTGGGGATGACGAGCACGTCGGCCGCCGTCAGATTCTCTTCCCAGGACAGGCCGACCTGCGGGTTCTCGGCCTGGATAGCGAAGATCCGGCCGTTCCAGAACATGCCGAGCGGAGCCTCGCCCGAGGCCAGGAGTTGCTGCGACTGCGCGCCGCCGCTCCACCAGACGATGTTCGGCTTGATGGTGTCGAGCTTCTTGAAGGCGCGGTCGAGATCGAGCGGGTAGAGCTTGTCCGGCTTGACGCCGTCTGCCAGCAGCGCGATCTCCAGGACGCCCGGCGCCGACCATTTGTAGAAGGTGCGCTTGCCGGGGAACGCCTTAGTGTCGAACAGGTCAGCCCAGACCTTGGGCTCCTTGCCGCCGAGCTTGGCCTTGTTGAAGCCGAGCACGAAGGAATAATAGAAGCTGCCGACATGGTGGGCGGAGCTGAAGCGGGGATCGAGGTCGCCGCTCTTGGTCAAGGCGGGGTCGAGCGGCTCGAGCAGGCCGGCCTTGGCGGCCGCCACCGCGAAATCGCCTTCGACGTCGACGACATCCCAATTCACATTGCCGCTCTCGACCATGGCTTTGAACTTGCCGTAGTCCGTCGGCCCATCCTGCTTGACGGCAATGCCCGAGGACGCCGTGAAGGGTTCAGCCCAGGCCTTCTTCTGAGCCTCCTGGGTGGTGCCGCCCCAGCTCGTGAACACCATGCTGTCCTGCGCGGAGGCAGATCCGATTCCCGACAATGTCGCACTGATCGCGAGCATGCTCGCGGCAATGAGTGTGCAAGCCTTCATGTTCATTCCCCTGTTTTGTTTGGTTGTTCGGCAGGCGTCGTGGCGTCCTATTTCAGCGGCGAGAACGGCGCTGATTTCAGGATCTGGTTCTCCATGGTTTCGATGAGCGACTGGATCTTCGGCAGGAAAGCCTGCCAGCGAGGGTCGGCGGCAAGCGCTGCTCGGCGCGTCTCGCGATCATCGAGGCTGGCATAGGCCCAGACATGCACGATCTGGTTCAGCGGCCCGATGTCGCAGAAGAAGTAGCCGACGAGCGCGCCGAGATGGCTCTTCTGGACGGCTATGCCTTCGTCCTCGACGAGCTTCAGATAGGCCGGCACGGTCCCGGTCTTCAGGCGGTAGGTCCGCATTTCGTAGATCATCGCGGCCTCTCTCCTCAGCGCATCACGAAGGGGTCGGGGATGGGATCGTCGGATGTGCGGATCCAGACCGATTTCGTGCGCGTGTAGTCACGCACCGATTCCGAGCCGCCCTCGCGCCCGAGGCCGGACTGGCCGTAACCGCCGAAGGGCACGATCGGCGAGACCGCCCGATAGGTGTTGACCCAGACGATGCCCGCTCGCAGGCGGCGCGTGACGCGATGCGCCCGGGTGAGGCTCGTGGTGAAGACGCCTGACGCCAGCCCGAACCGCGTATCGTTCGCGAGTGCAATCGCCTCCTCCTCGCTGTCGAAGGGAAGGACGCTGAGCACCGGGCCGAAGAGCTCCTCAGCGACGCAAGGAACGGTGTTGTCAGCCGCCGAGACGATGGTCGGGGCGAAGAACCAGCCCGCCTCGCGGCCGGCCGGACGCCCGCCGCCGCAAATCACCCGCGCCCCGGCGGCGACGCTGCGGGCAAGGTTGTCCTCGATATGCGCGCGCTGGCGCGCGGTCGCGAGCGGGCCCATCTCCGTCGCTTCGTCCTGCGGGTCGCCGACGCGGATCTTCGCCGCCTTCTCAGTGAGGATGGCGACGAGGCGGTCATGCGCCGGGCGCTCGACATAGAGCCTCGAACCAGCGACGCAGCTCTGGCCGGTCGCCGCGAAGATGCCGGCGATGATGGCGTTGGAGACGCTGTCGAGATCAGCATCGGCGAAGACCAGGACGGGCGATTTGCCGCCGAGCTCCAGCGTCACATGCGCCAGGTTCTCTGCGGTGTTGCGCACCACCTGGCGCGCCGTCGCCGGCCCGCCGGTGAAGGCGACGCGCGCCACTTTCGGGTGGCTCGTCAGGGCGCGCCCGGCGGGCTCGCCGAAACCGGTGACGATATTGACGACGCCTTTGGGAAAGCCCGCGGCATCGATCAACCGGGCGAATTCGAGCAGCGGCGCCGGCCCGTCCTCGGAGGCCTTCAGCACGACGGTGCAGCCGGCCGCGAGCGCGGGCCCGAGCTTCACGGCGGACAGGAAGAGCTGCGAGTTCCACGGCACGATGGCGGAGACGACGCCGATCGGCTCGCGGCGCAGGAAGACCTCCATATCCGGCTTGTCGATCGGCAGATGCGCGCCTTCGATCTTGTCGGCAAGCCCCCCGAAATAGCGGTAGTAGTCGGCGACGTAGCCGATCTGTGCCCGCGTCTCGCGAATGATCTTGCCGGTGTCGCGCGTCTCCAGCTCGGCCAGGCGCCCCGCATGCTGGGCGACGAGATCGCCGAGCTTCATCAGCAGCTTGCCGCGCTGGGTCGCGGTCAGCCCGGCCCAGGCCGGGTCATGGAAGGCGCGGTCCGCCGCCTCGACGGCGCGATTGATCTCGGCCTCCCCCGCCGCCGGCATCAGCGCCCAGGCCGTGCCGGTCGCCGGGTCGAGGCTCTCAAAAGTCTCTGCCGCGTCGACGAAGGCGCCGTCGATATAGAGCTGGAACCGCGGCAGGGTCATCGACGCTCTCCGTCAGAGAAAGGCCGGCAGGACATGCCGGATGAAGAGATCGAGCGACTTCTTCTTGCGCGCATGCGGCAGGCCGCTGTCGATCCAGATCGAGAACTGGTCGAAGCCGAGCGCCTCATAGCCCTTCAATCGCGCGATCACCGCATCGGGCTCGCCGATGACCAGGTTCTTGGCGACAGCCTCCGGCCGATAGGCGGGCAGCATCGCCGCGCGCTCCTCGGCATCGAGCGGCGCCATGATGCCTTGCCGGATCGGGCGCTTATTCTGGAACCAGGCGCCGAACAGGCCGTAGAAATCGCTCAGCGCTTGCGACAATTCCTCGGTCTCGGTCGGGCTGTCGGAGACGAAGGTATGCTGCAGCAGCATGATCTTCGGGCGCTTGACCTCGGGATGGTTGGCGACGGCGGTCTCGAAGCGCTCCATCAGACTCGCCACCTCACCATCGCCCGAGGCGAGCGGCGTCACCTGGACGTTGCAGCCATTCGCCACCGCGAAATCATGGCTGTTGGGGTCGCGCGCTGCGATCCAGACCGGCAGTTCCGGCTGCACCGGCTTGGGCGAGGAGGTCGTCTCGGGGAAGGACCAGAATTCGCCCTGATGGGCATAGTCGCCCGCCCAGAGCTTCTTCACCGCCGGCACAAGCTCGCGCATGCGCTGGCCCGCGCCCCAGGCGTCGAGGCCAGGCACAAGGCGTTCGTATTCGAAGGAATAGGCCCCGCGCGCAATGCCAAGGTCGAGGCGCCCATTCGTCGCGACATCGGTCAGCGCCGCCTCGCCCGCGAGCTTGATCGGGTGCCAGAACGGCGCCACCACATTGCCGGTGCCCAGCCGGATGCGCGTCGTCTTCGCCCCCAAATAGGCGAGCTGGACGAAGGGATTCGGCGCGATGGTGAACTCCATCCCGTGATGCTCGCCGATCCAGGCCGTCTCGAAACCGGCCGCCTCGCTGATCAGGACGAGCTCTTCCAGCTCCTCGAAGAGTTCACGATGGGGCTTGGCCGGATCGGCGCGCTCCATATGGACGAAGAGGGAGAATTTCATCGCGCCGCCTTTCGTCTAGACCGGTTGCGCCAACGGCTTGGTCGGTGATTTTGCCAGCGTCTGGACCGTGCCGCTCTCGGTGTCGCCGACATAGACGCCGAAGATGTCCTCGCTGCGCTCGCGGACATAGCGGCGCAACATCGAGCGGATCGCCTCGTCGCGGAGCCGGTCCCACGGAATCGCGTCGAACGGCACCAGATGCACCGCCGCCGATGGTTCCGGCACCTCCAGAAGCCTGCCGCGATAATAGATCGAGGTCGCGCCCGGCGCCTCGCGATCCTCGAACACCGCGAAGAGGAAGCCGAGATCCGCCTTGATGCCGAGATGATTCATGCGCCCCGACAGGCTCGCCGGATCGCCGCCCGCGCCGAGCGAGGCGCCCTCGGGCAGATCGAGCCGCCCGCCCTCGCCCGCGACGAGCAGGATCGCGCGCTCATGCTCCAGGATCGCGCCGACGCGCATCCGGCCGCCCTTCGCGGAGAAGCTGTCGAGCGACAGGCCGAACGCCACATGCGCGCCCCGGCAATAGCCGAGCGGGTTGGCCGGCGCATGGTCAAAGCCCATCACCTCGCCAATGAGGATGACATGATCGCCGGCCTCGATCAGCTCATGCTGCCGGCAGTCGAACCAGGCCGCGACGTCGTTCAGGATCGGGCTGCCCGCCGGCCCCTTGCGCCAAGCGGTCCTGGCGAATTTGTCGGCGCTCCTGGTCGCAAACAGATTGGAGATATCGGCCTGACTCTCGGCCAGGATGTTCACGGAGAAATGGCCCGCCTTGGAGAAGACCGGGCAGCTCGACGCCGTCTTGGCGATGCAGACCAGAACCAGCGGCGGATCGAGCGAGACCGAGGTGAAGGAGTTGGCGGTGAAGCCGCGCGGCTCGCCATCATCCTGGAGCGTCGCCACCACGGTGACGCCGGTCAGGAAGCTGCCGAGCGCCTTGCGGAAGGCGCCCTTGTCGAAGGCCGCCGGCTCAGCTGGCTCGGTAACCCGCGCCGCCTCGGCCTGCGCGAAGAAGGCAAGCAGCCGCCGGTTGATCTCGCCGGGCGCGGTCAGGCTCATCATATGGCGCTCATCGGGCACGATCTCGGCCCGGCTGCCGGGCGCAAGCCGCGCCATCGCCAGGGACATCTCGGGGGTCGAGTTGGGGTCACCTTCGCCGGTGATGAACAGGGCCGGCACGGAAAGCCCAGGAAGACGGTCGCGATGAGCGGCGTCCGAGGTCGCAAACAGCCGATAGGTCCGCGCATAACCGACCGGATCGACGGCATCGAGAAGCGCATGCACCGTCGCCGCCGCAAGGCTCCACGAGGCCGGGACGGGATCTCCGAACCAGCGCGTAATGGTGGCGCCCCAGGCAGGGGGAGCGGCCGCATCCTCGAGCGCCGCGAGACGCTGCGCGATCGCCTCGCGCTGCTCCGACGTGCGACAGAAGGTGGCGTTCATCGCCGTCACGCTCGCCAGCCGCGAGGGATGCGACAAGGCGAATTCCAGCGAGACAAGCGCGCCCATGGAATGGCCGACAAGATGCACGTTCCGCAGACCGAGGCCGTCGATGAGCGCGAGCAACGCGTCGGCATAGTCGGAAAGCCGCGCATCCGCCGGCGGCAGGCTGGAGCCGCCATGGCCAAGCATATCGACGGCGACGACGTCGTAGCGCTTCGACAATTGCTCGATCTGGTCCGCCCAGACCGATGCCTGCATGCCGACGCCATGCACGAGAAGGACAGGCGCCCCCCTGCCGCGCCGGGTGAAGGCCGCCCGCGCGGGCGCTCCCGTCCGGTCCTGGTAGGAGATTGCGTCCCGCTCAGACATCGGTGCCGCCCAGATCCTTGAGATCCTGGTAGCGGTCGCCGATGCGATGATGCGGCCGTCCGCCGATGGAGGCACCGAGCGCCACCACGATCTCGTCGGGAGCCGGCGCGTCGAGAATGCCGAACTGGATCGTAAGGTAGTGCGAGCGCATGCCCTCATCGGCCTTGTGCATCAACGGGATGACCACCGGGCAGTTCGGCCCGCCGCGCGTATTGGTGAAGCTCAGATAGCTCTTCGCGCCGACGGCCTTGCGGAAATGATTGCCGAAGCGGAGCGTGTGGATCAGCGCCGAGGCGTGCTCGATTTCGCCGGAGGTGCCGACGATCGCGGCCTTGCCATAACCTTCGACCGCCTCGCCGCCGCCGGTCATCCGCAGGATCTCGGCCGTCAATCGCTCGCCCAGAACCGGCGCGACGGCGTGGATCTCGGGCTTCAGATCCTCGACGAAACCGCGGCCCGCCCAGGGATTGCGCAGAACCGCCGCCGCCGCGAACAGGCGCAGCGGCCGCGCAGCCTCACGGCCGCCCTCGATGAAAGTGTCCTCCGTGAACGTGACGATCTTGCGCAGTTCCAAGCTCACTTCCCTCTCCTCTCAAGTGACCCACCTCGAGAATGAGATTATGGTATGCCATATTATTGTTTCGTCAAGGGCGCCTGGATGGTGGGTTCGGTACCCTGGGAAACGCACCGTTATCCTGGCCGAAGCAAAGCGGAGCGCCGGGATCCGTCGGAGGGCCAGACCCTTTAAAGGATTGGCCCTCCGACGGATCCCGGATCTGCGCGGCTTCGCCGCTTGTCCGGGATGACGGGGTGAGTGTGTGAAGGCCGCCCGCTTAGACGCGGGGCAGCGTCCACGGCCGCGCTGTCAGGCGCCGACCTTGGCCAGCACATCGGCGCGCAGGAAGCGCTCGATGAACAGCATGAACAGCACGGAGGGAACGAGCAGGATCAGCGCCGTGATCGAGGCGACCTGATAATTGCCGCCCATCGCCGCGTTGTAGAGCAAGAGCGGCAGCGTCGTGACCTGCGGCACGCCGACGAAGAAGGTGCCGGTGAACTCGTCGAGCGACTCCAGGAAGACGAAGATGCCGCTGGCGATGATGCCGGGCGCGGCCAAGGGCAGTGTCACCGTGAAGAAGGCGCGCAAGGGCGAGGCGCCGATATTGCGGGCGGCAAGCTCGAGATCCTTGTCGACCGCCGCGAAAGCCGCCGCCGCAATCCAGACGGAATAGACCAGGCCATGGGCGGCATGGACGAGAACGACGGCGAAGACCGTGCCGTTGATGCCGATCTGGTAGAACACCCGCGCGACATTGATGTAGATCGCGACCGAGGGAAAAGCCTGCGGCAGCAGGAACATCACCATGAACAGCGCCCGCATCGGCAGCTTCAAGCGCGCCAGCGCATAGCCCGCCGGGATAGACAGAGCGAGCGCGACGACGACCGTCAGCACGGCGATCCAGACGGAGGTGCCGAGCGAAACCATCGCGTCGCCGGTCGGGCGGAAGACCTGCTCCCAATAGCGCGTGCCATAGGTCACCGGCAGCTTGAACGGCGTGTACCAGCGCTCGGCGACCGACCAGAGCGCGAGATTGGCCAATGGGCCGATCAGCACGAAGGCGAAGGCGGCGAGCAGCGCGGCGGCCAGCGCCGCCCGGGCGGTCGAGGCGAGGCGGATCATGGCGCCGCCTCCTTCGACAGGCCCCGCTTGAGGTAGAGGATCGCGGCGCCTGCGCTGATCAGATAGGTGATGACGCCAAGCGCATTCGCCGTAGCGTAGTCACCGTAGGAGTTGATGCGGAAGGCCATGTCGACCGTCAGCATGGTCGGCTGCGAGCCCGCGACCATCATCGGCACGGAGAGCACGGAGAGCATCGTCACGAAGGACAGCACGAGCGCGACGAGCAGCGTCGGCATCACCTGCGGTAAGGCCAGCTCGACGAGCACGCGGACACGCGAGGCACCGAGATTGCGGCCGGCCTCCAGCGTCGCCCGGTCGATGGAGGCGAGCGCGCCGGCGAGCAGCAGCGCGACGAAGGGGGTCTGCTTCCAGACGAAGGTCGCGATGATGCCGCGCCAGTCGAGATAGCTCACGGCGCTCAGCGGCTCCATCAGCCCGAGCGAGACGAAGGTGTTGTTCATCAGCCCGTTCTTGGCGAGGAAGGTGCGCATGCACTGCGCCGCGACGATGAAGGGGATGAAGAGCGGCCAGCGATAGAGCGCCTTGAGCGTGCCGACGATCCAGGGGTTCTCGCCCAATGTCAGCGTGCCGGCGATGACGATCGCGGCAAACGCGGTCAACCCGCAGGACGCCAGCACGATCACCACCGTGAAGACGATGTCGGTCGAATACAGCTCATAGGCCTTGGCGAACCAGTCCAGCGTCAGCGAGCCGTCCGGCTTGGTGAAGGCCGAGATCAGCGAGAAGCCGAGCGGGTAGAGGAATAGCGCAGCGACCAGGAGAAGGCCGGGCGCGATGAGGATCAGCGCCAGTTGGCGTTGGGAGAGGCTCATTCCACTGCGCTTCTTCAAGTTCGCGGGGTCATCCCGGACAAGTCGCGTCAGCGACGCCGATCCGGGATCCATGCCTGAACCGTTCCGGCATGGATCCCGGGTCTACGCTTCGCTTCGCCCGGGATGACGGCGCATTCCGTCACCCCGGCTGTCGATAAAGGTCTCAGTTCGAGACCTTCTTCTCGTAGCCTTCGAGGATGTCGTTGAAGTAGGGCGCGATCGGGAAGGACTTGGCGTTCTTCGAGAGGTCGCTCGGGGTGATGTCGGTGAAGAGCTTGTTCCAGGCCGCCTGGTCGAGCTTGCCCTCGAGGTTCTTGGCGTCGATGCCCGGATACCAGTTGAATTTCTTGACGATGCCGTCCGCCTGCACCTGCGGGCTGGTGGCGAGCGCGATAAACTCCTCGGCGAGCTTGCGGTTGGCGGTCTTCTCCGGCACCGCGTAATACATCGGCTGTCCCGGCATGCCCGGAGAAGCGAGCTTGAGCTTCATGTTCGGCGGCAGCTTGCCGTCGGCCTGCCAGGAATAGAACATATCGACCCAGACCGGCCCCATCGCGATCTCGCCACGGTTGAGCATGTCGAGCGTGCCGGCATTGCCGGGGGTGATGACGACCGACTTGTTGAACTCCTTGAGATCGGCGAGCGCGCCGTCCCAGGACGCCTTCACGGCCGGATCATAGGGCCCCTTGATCAGCTTGTCGGCGTCGCCGCCGAAGGCGTAGACCCAGCCGGCGACGAAGGCGACGCCGGACATGCCGCCCTTGATGCCGTTATAGCCGAACTGCTTGGGGTTCTTCTTGGCCCAGTCGCGCAGCTCCGCGAAGGTGTTGGGCGGGGATTTGAGCAGATCGGCATTATAGGCGAGCGCGGTCTGCGACTGGAACATCGGGATGACGAAGCCCGAAACGTCGGCGCCGAGCGCGTTCTTCGCGGACTCGCTGGAGACGAGTTTCGCGGTGTCGACCTTGTCGGTGTATTTGGCGAGCAGGCCTTCCTTCACCATCGTGCCGGCGGCCTTCTGGTGGATGACGACGACATCGAAATCGGTCGTGGCCGCGCTCTTCTGCGCGTCGAGCTTCTCATAGATCTTCTGCGAGCCGGAATCGCCGGCGCCGGTGCCGACGGAAACCACCTTCACGCCGGGATGGGACTTCTCGAACATCGGCCCGAGATAGTCCTTCACATAGTCGACCATGTTCTGGTCGCCGGCGGTGGCGACGTTCAGGGTCTGGGCGGCGAGCGGCGATGCCGCCATCAGCGCCGCGAGCGAACAGGCAATGGTGAGGATGCGCATGGGTCTGACTCCTTGTTGGGTAGAACGCGGTCAGGCGGCGATCGTCCCGGCCTCGGATGCCGGAAAGATGTGGAGGCGCTGCAGCGGGATGCGCAGGCCGATCTTGGTTCCGAGTTCATGGCGATTGGCGTCGTCGACCGTGATCTGGCGGCCTGCGGCCTCGACCCGGTAGCGGTAGACGCCGCCTGGATAGGCGCGCGCGGCGATCAACCCCGGCACGATCAGATCGTCGGCAGAGGTCGCGTCGCTGGCATCGAGCCGCGCGACGTCGTCACGGAAATAGGCGACGGCGTCACCGGCGGGCAAAGTGTTGGACAGCCCCGCTGCGATGTGGGCAGTCGCGTCTCCGGCACTAAGGGATGCGCCCTGCTCCGAGCGCTCGACGCGCAGCGGCAGGACATTCTCCGCGCCCATGAAATTCGCGACGAAGGCGGTCGCCGGGCGGTCATAGACCTCCTCGGGCGTGCCGACCTGCGCGATCCTGCCCGCCTGCATGATGACGAGCCGGTCGGCCATGGTCATGGCCTCCTCGCGATCATGCGTGACATGGACGGCGGTCAAGCCCAGGCGCTGCTGGATCGCCCGGATCTCATGGCGCATCGTCATGCGGATCTTGGCGTCGAGATTGGAAAGCGGCTCGTCGAGCAGCAGAATGCCGGGGTCGATCGCAAGCGCCCGGCCGAGCGCGACGCGCTGGCGCTGGCCGCCCGAGAGCGCAGTGACCTTGCGGTCCTCATAGCCGGCAAGGCCGAGGAATTCGAGCATCGCAGCGACCTTGGCCGCGATCTGCGCCTTGGTGGCGCCGCGCAGCTTCAAGCCGTAGCCAATATTCTGCAGCACGGTCATATGCGGCCACAGCGCATAGGACTGGAATACCATCGCCATGCCGCGCTTCTCCGGCGGCAGGGATGCGACATCCCGGCCGCCGACGATGATCGAGCCGGATTCGACCGGCACGAAGCCGCTCAGCGAGCGCAAAAGCGTGGTCTTGCCGCAGCCCGACGAGCCGAGAAGCGCGGTAAAGCTGCCGGGCGTGAAATCAAGGCTGACGCCGTGCAGCACCCGCGTGCCGCCATAGGCGACGTGAAGGTCGCGCACGGCAATGGCCGCGCCGCTTTGCGGCCCGTGCTGCAATTCCGTTGGCAAAACGCCGTCTCCCTTGCCGCGATCTTTTTCAGAATGATTGGAACGTCTCTTCCAATTTCTGATACGCTTGGAATAAATATAACGCCCGTCTCCGGCCGTGTGCAATAGGTTTGTGAACCTCTGATGACACCCCTGATCCACTCCATCTGGCTGCTGCCGAAAACCGAGGACGAGACGCTGCTGGCGGAGGTGGTTACGGAGCTGTCGCGCCGCTTCGACACACCGCTCTTCGCGCCGCATCTGACGGTGAAGGGCGACACCGACCTGCCCATAGCCGCGCTCGAAGCCGCGATCGCGGAGGCGGCCGGCGCGGTCGCGAGGTTTGCAGAAGAGATCACCGCGATCGAAACGAGCGAAACCTATTTCCGCTCGTTCTATGCGCGCTTCGCGGTCAGCGCGCCGCTGGCGCGATTGAAGCAGCGATTGGACGCGCAGGCGGCAGAGGCCTTCATGCCGCATGTCTCGCTGCTCTACGGCGCGGTCGCGCCAGAGCTGAAGGTCGCAGCTGCAGAGGAGGTCGGGCGGAGGCTGAAAGGGCGAGCCATCAGCTTCGACCGGCTCTGCGTGGTGCGCTCGGGCCAGGATATCCCGATCGCCGATTGGCGCATGATCGCGACCGCGCGGCTGGGCTGATGGCGCGGCCGGCTCAGTCCGGCGGGATCAGCGTCACGCCCGAATTCGCGAAGCCGAGCTTCACCGGCGCGCCCTCGGCCAGCATCGGGCGGGCGCCGTACTGCACCACGAAGAGATCGGCGGCCTCCGTCGCGACGATGATGTCGAGGTGGTTGCCGAGATAGGTGCATTTGCGGATCGTGCCGGGCAGCCCCTCGCCCGTCGCCTCCGACAGAATCAGGCTCTCCGGTCGAACCGCGACCCGGGCCGGCCCCGGCCCAAGCCCGCGCGCCGGCAAGGAGATGCTGGCCGAGCCGATCGCGACATCGGCGCGCCCCTCGGCGACGGAGCGGATCGTCACGTCGATCAGATTGGCGTCGCCGATGAAATCCGCGACGAAGGCATTGGCCGGCTCCTCATAGAGCTCGCGCGGCGCGCCCTCCTGCGCGATGCGCGAATTCGACATCACGATGATGCGGTCGGAGACCGCGAGCGCCTCCTCCTGATCATGGGTGACATAGGCGACCGTCAGGTTGAGACTCTGCTGCAATTCGCGGATCTCCTCGCGGACCCGGCGGCGCAGTTTCGCGTCGAGGTTGGAGAGCGGCTCGTCGAAGAGCAGCACCTGCGGCTCCAGGACCAGTGCGCGCGCCACCGCGACGCGCTGCTGCTGCCCACCGGAGAGCTCCGAAGGGTAGCGGTTCTCGAAACCTTTCAGGCCGACGAGCGCGAGCTTCGACAGCGCCATCTCGCGCGCCACATCCTTGCCCAGCCCCTTCACGGTCGGGCCATAGGCGGCGTTCTCCAGCACGCTCATATGCGGAAACAGCGCATAGGACTGGAACACCATGCTGACGTCGCGATCGGCGGCCGAGAGCCGCGTCACATCCTTGCCGCCGATCAGGATCTGGCCCGCGCTGGCGATCTCGAGCCCGGCGATCATGCGTAGCGTCGTGGTCTTGCCGCAGCCGGAGGGGCCGAGCAGGGTGACGAGCTTGCCCGCCTCGATGGCGAAGCTGACATCGTCGACGGCCGTCACCGCGCCATAGCGCATGCTGACATTGCGGAACTCGACGGATGCGGGGCCGGCCTTCGTCAACTTGCTGCTCCTTGACTGATGGGATCGGAGACCGAGCTGGAGAGCGCCACGACCTTGCGCCGGCCGACTTGGCGCCGGCCGAGCTTGCGTTCGCCGACGCCGAGCTGGATCAGTCCGATGCCGGCAGCCATGACCACGATCAGCACCGAGGAATAGGCGATGGCCAAGCCGAACTCGCCGGCCTCGACCCGGCCGACGATATAGGCGGTGGCGAGGTTGTACTCGGCCGAGACCAGGAAGATCACCGCGCTGACGGCGGTCATGCTGCGCACGAAGCTATAGACCAGCGCCGCAACCAGGGCCGGGCGCAGCAGCGGCAGCACGACGCGCCAGAGCGTGGTGAAGCTGCGGGCGCGCAGCGTCGTCGAGGCCTCGTCCAGGCTCTTGTCGATCTGCGACAGGCCGGCGATGCCGGAGCGCACGCCGACCGGCATGTTGCGGAAGACGAAGGCGATGATCAGGATCAGCCCGGTGCCGGTGATCTCGATCGGGGGCACGTTGAAGGCCAGGATATAGGCAACGCCGAGCACCGTGCCGGGAATGGCGAAGGAGAGCATCGTCGCGAATTCCAGGGTGCCGCGCCCGCTGAATTTCTGCCGTGTCAGCAGATAGGCGGTGAGCAGGCCGATCAGCGCCGTCAACGGCGCCGAGATCGCCGCGACCTTGAGCGTCGTGAAGAAGGAGTTCCAGGCCGCGCCCTCGAAGAAGAGTCCGCGGCTGAAATCGATCGCGAAACCGGTGCGGTAATGCTCCAGCGTCGGCGTGTAGTCGCGGCCCATCGTCTTGACGAAACCGCCGACGAGGATGACGAGATAGATCACCAGCGTGAGCGCCACCCAGGGCGCAACGGCCAGCCCCGCAAGCCAGGTGACCCGGCGCGGCAGCGGCGTCGGCAGGCCGGCATCGCCCTTGCCCGTCACGGTCGTGTAGGATTTGCCGCCGAGCCAGCCCTGCTGCAGCCAGAAGGCGCCGAGCGTGAAGGCGAGCAGCACCATGGCGAGCACCGCCGCCTGGCCCTGGTTATAGGCTGCGCCGACGACGGCGAAGAAGATCTTGGTCGAGAGCACCTCGAAATTGCCGCCGAGCACCAGCGGGTTGCCGAAATCAGCCATGCTCTCGACGAAGCCGAGCAGGAAGGCGTTGGCGATGCCGGGTCGCAGCAATGGCCAGGTCACGGTCGAGAAGGTCTGCCAGCGGCCGGCCCCCAATGTCTGCGAAGCCTCCTCCAGGCTCGGGCTGATGCCCTGGACCACGCCGATCAGGACGAGGAAGGCGATCGGCGCGAAGGCGAGAACCTGCGCCAGCAGCACGCCGGGCAAACCATAGATCCAGCGCGAGCGCGGAAACCCGAACCAGTCCGCCATGATCCCGGTGAAGAAGCCGGAACGGCCGAAGAGCAGGATCAGCGCAAGCCCGATCACGAAGGGCGGCGTGATGATCGGCAGCACCGTCAGCGCCCGCATCAGGCGCTTGCCAGGCATCGCCGTGCGCTGGAGCAGCAGCGCGCAGGCAAGGCCGAGCAGGGTCGTGATCACCCCGGTCAGCACGGCCAGGATCAGCGTGTTCCAGGCAACGCCGCAACTCGTGCCGCCGGAGACGCAGCCGAGCCCCCAGATCGTGGCGCTGAAGAACCTGTCCGAGAAAGCCGAGAGCGCGACATGGCCGTTCTGATCGACCAGGGCGCTCTTCAGGATGACCATGACCGGCCAGAAGATGAACAGCCCGATCAGCAGGACGACGATGCCGATGGCCGAGGTGGTGAACAGGTCGCCCCGGCAATAGCCGCGATAAGCCAGGCCATGGCAGGTCAGGAGCAGCAGCGAGAGCACCGTCAGGAAGGCGCCGCCGCCCATGCCGCCCTGTGCGACATCCGCGCCGAAAAGCGCCATGGCCCAGCCGGCGGCCGAGCCCTTGAGGACGATGCCGAAGCCCTGCAGGAAGAAAACCGCTAGCCCCGCAGCGCCGGCCGCGACGAGGACACGCGCCACCTTGCCGGAGTCAGCGCCGCGGCAGAACGCCGTCGCCACCAGAAGGGCCAATCCGACCGGCAGCAGCCAGGGCGCTTCCCCGGACAAGGCGAGCGCGAGCGCGCTGCCGGCCTTGCCGAGCGGGTAACCGGAGAGCCAGCCGAACTGCGTCAGGCTCATGCCCTCCGGCAGATACCAGGGCAGCAGGGCATAGCCGAGCCAGCCGATCAGGAGCACGAGTTGCGTGGCGCGGCGCATGTCAGCCGTCTCCGCCCGAGGGCCCGTCGCCTACTTCGGCAGCGCCTTGACCTCGCGGTCCCATTTGGCGAGCAGCCGCGTGCGCTCGGCCGAGGAGCCGTATTTGACGAAGTCGTAGTCGATCAGCTTCATCTCAGACATCTTCGGCGATTGCGGCGGCACCGGCGCATTCTTGTTCGACGGCACCTGATAGGATTTCGCCGGTCCGGCGAGCCCTTGCGCGGCGGGCGTCAGCGCCCAGTCGTAGAACTTCTTGGCGTTGTCGAGATTGCGCGCGCCCTTGACGATCGACATCGAGCCGATCTCGTAGCCCGTGCCCTCGCAGGGCGCGACCGGCTTGATCGGATCGCCCTGCACCGCGAAGACGACGGCGTCGTGGATGAAGACGATGCCGACGGCGGTCTCGCCCAGGCTCGTCGCCTTGGCCGGCGCAGCGCCCGACTTGGTGTATTGGTTGACGTTCTTGTGCAGGGCCTTGAGGTAGTCGAAGGCCTTGTCTTCCCCCATCAGCTGCACCATCGTCGCCAGCAGGTTGTAGGCGGTGCCTGACGAGTTGGGGTCGGCGACCTGGACGTCATCCTTCAGCTTGGGGTCGAGCAGATCGGCCCAGCATTTAGGCTCGGCCATGCCCTTGGACTTGATCTGCTGGGTGTTGAAGCCGAAGCCGAGCGCGCCGGCATAGATGCCGATCGAGCGCTGCTTGGCGGCCTTCCACTGCGAAATCGCCCAGCCGTTCAGATCCTTGTTGGCGGGCGATTCATATTCCTGTGTCAGCCCCTCCTCGGCTGCCTGGAGATGCGGGTCGCCCGTGCCGCCCCACCAGATGTCGCCGCGCGGATTGGCCGATTCCGCCTTGAGCTGGGCATAGATCTCGCCCGCCGATTTGCGCGTCATCGCAACCTTGATGCCGGTCTCCTTCTCGAAGGCGGTCGACATGGCGCGGCACCATTCCTCCTGCACGCCGCAATACATCACCAGCGCGCCTTGTGCCTTCGCTGGAGAGGTTGCCAATGGCGAAGCGGCGGCAACAGCGGCGAACACTCCGGCGGCAAGCCAGGATTGGGTCTTCATGGTCGTCCTCCCTGGTCGAACGTTTCGTTCGTTGTTTTGTCGTTGGCTGAACTCTGACGGCTTTCGCGCAAAGATCAACGGATCAGTTGCTGGCTAAAAAATTCCGCTGATCGCCCTCACCGCGCCGGCGAGCGCTGGCGTGCAGCACAGGACCGGGTTACCCTTGGCGATGGCGTCCCCGGTGAAGAAATCATTGAGCACGGCACCGGCCTCGCCCGCGATGACGACGCCTGCCGCGACGTCCCAGGCATTGATGTGCAATTCGACATAGGCCTCAGTGCGGCCATTCGCGACATGGCAAAGCCCGAGCGCGCCGGAACCCGAGCGCTTGACCGATGCGCCTGCCGCCAGGCCACGCCCGACCATGGCGAGATAGTCGGCTGCGGGAATGCGGGTCGACCAGCCCATCTCGACATAAGCGCGCGTGATGTCGTTTGCCCCCGAAACCTGGATCGGCTGCCCGTTCATGGTCGCGCCGCGCCCGCGCCGGCCGAGATAGACCTCGTCCAGGGCCGGAGCCGCGATGATGCCGATCTCCGGCACGCCTTGGCTCAGGAAGCCGATCGAGATGCACCAGTTGCGGTCGCCACGTGCGAAATTCGAGGTGCCGTCGATCGGGTCGATGATCCAGACCGCGTCGGAATTCTCGCCGCCGCCCTCCTCGCCGATGACGGCATCCGAAGGAAACAGCACGCCGAGGCGCTGGCGCAGAAAATCCTCGACCGCGCCATCGGCGACAGTGAGCCAGTCCTGCGCGCCCTTCATGGTGACGCCGAGGCTGTCGCGCTTGCGGAAATAGTCGAGCGCCATCCGGCTCGCCTCGGTGACGAGGCCGAGCACGGCATATTGGCGAAGGTCGAGTTCGGCAGGCGACATGGTCAATTCGCCTCCAGCGCAACGGCGACAGGCTTGCCCGTGCGCGCCGACTCCGTGGCGGCATCGGCCAGGATCTGGGCCTTGAGGCCGTCGAGACCCGACGGCCTTGCCGCCGTTCCGCCCCGGCAGGCGGCGATGAAGGCCTCGAGCTCGGCGCGATAGGCCGCCGCATAGCGCTCGAGGAAGAAGTTCTGCACGGGATCCGCGCGAAAGCCGGCAACGGTCGCACTCTCGACCGTGGTCTCGTGGATATTGCCGGCGCGCAGCATGCCCTTGGAGCCATGCACCTCGATGCGCTGGTCATAGCCATAGGTGGCGCGCCGAGAATTCGAGATCTGCGCGATCCGGCCCGAGGCGGTCTTCATCAGCACGGCAGCGGTGTCGACATCGCCGGCCTGCCCGATCGCCGGATCGACCAATGCCGAACCCAGCGCGAAAACCTCGACCGGCTCCTCGGCCAGGAGGAAGCGCGCCATGTCGAAATCATGGATCATCATGTCGCGGAACAGCCCGCCCGAACGAGAGACATACTCGACCGGCGGCGGCGAAGGATCGCGCGAGATCACGCTGACGATCTCGATTGCGCCGGCCTCGCCTGCGCGCAGGCGGCGTTCAAGCGCCGCGAAACTGGGGTCGAAGCGGCGGTTGAAGCCGATCATCAACGGCTTGCCGGTCTGCGAGACCTGCTTCAGGCAGCGACGGATTCGCTGTGCATCGAGATCGACCGGCTTCTCGCAGAACACCGCCTTGCCGGCCGAGACGGCCGCTTCGATGAGATCGGCATGGGTGTCGGTCGGCGTGCAGATCAAAATGGCGTCGATGCTGGCGTCGGCCAGAATGGCGTCGATGCCGGCGACATGCGCGCCCGTCCCCGCCGCCAGCGCGGAGGCCGCCTCGTTCGAGGCGTCGGCGACCGCGACCAGCGCGGCATCCGCCCGCGCCGCGACATTCAGTCCGTGAATGCGGCCGATCCGCCCGGCGCCCAGCAATCCAAATCGCATCGTCGTCATTGTCCTATGGTCAAGCTTCGTGTCGTCGAGCCCGCATCAATCATGCGCGCCAAGATCAGTCATGCGCACCCAGAATCGTCTGGTCGAAATCGATATTGGAGCCGGTCATCAGGCCCGATTCGCCCGACGCCAGATAGGCCACCGCCTTGGCGACCTCGCGCGGATCGAGCAACCGGCCGAAGGGCTGCTTGCGCGCCGCCTCGTCGAGCCAGCCATCCCTTGCATCATGACGCAGCCGCATGATCGCGTCCTCGCCCGGCGTCGCCATCCAGCCGATATTGAGGCCGTTGACCCGGATGCGCTGCTCAAGCAGGCCGAAGGCGGCATTCTTGGTCAAGGCGGCGAGCGCCGCCTTGGAAACGCTGTAGGCGGAGAGGAAAGGCTGGCCGCCATGGGCCGACATCGACTGGATGTTGACGATCGCGCCTTCGATACCGAGCCGCGCCATCGCCTCCGCCGCATCCTGGATCAGGAAAAAGGGCGCGCGCAGATTCACCGCCATGATGCGCTCATAGAGCTCGGGCGTGGTGTCGAGGATCGTGCCACGGTCGGTGTCACCTGCGGCATTGACCAGGATATCGATGCGCCCGAAGGCGGCCTCGGCTGCCGGCACGATCGCCTTCACCGCGGCGAGATCGGCGAGATCAGCCTCATGAAAACGGACATCGCAGCCCGCGCCACGCAGCGACGCCGCCACGGCTTCGCCGCGCACCCGGTTGCGGCCGGTCAGCAGCAGGCCGGCGATGCCGCGCGCCGCGAATTCGCGCGCAATTGCCTCGCCCAGCCCCTGGCTGCCACCGGTCACGACGGCGAGCTTGCCCGTCAGATCCCTGCTGAAGGCATCACGGTTCGGCACCTGGCGTCACACTCCCATGCGCATCATTTTGATATGAGCGGATTGTTTTTCTCGTAGATTGGAATAAACATTCCGCCCGCCGGCTTACGAAGTCAAGGCCGTGCCCAAGCGGGAAACGCATGCCAGCCGAGCCACAGCCAGCCTCGCCGATCAAGGACTTCGACGGCTTCGTCGCGCTGCTGCGCCAGCGCCGGCCGATGCTGCCGAAGCGCCTGAAGCAGGTCGCCGACCACGCTCTCGCCCATCTCGACGACATGGCCTTCGGCTCGACGGCGCAGATCGCCGAACGCGCCGGCGTGCAGGCCTCGACCCTGGTGCGTTTCGCCCAGGCGCTCGACTATTCCGGCTTCAGCGAAATGCAGGAGGTCTTCCGCTCGCGCCTGCGCCGCCAGGTCGTCGACCATCGCGAGCGGCTGGCGGCGCTGCGCGGCACGCAAGCGGCGACAGGCGGTGCCGCAGCGCTGCTCGAGGGCTTCGTCCATGCCAGCGAAACCTCGCTGACGCAGGTCAAGGCCGCGATCCGGTCTGCCGATCTCGAAGCCGCCGTGACCCTGCTGGCCGGAGCCCGGACGATCGTGCTGGTCGGCGCCAGACGCATGTTCCCGGTCGTCTCCTATCTCGCCTACGCTTTCGGCAAGCTCGGCATCCGCGCCGTGCTGGTCGACAATGTCGCGGGGCTGGGGCCCGAGCAGGCAGCGATCGCCGGCCCGGGCGACGTCGTGCTCGCGGTGAGCTACGCGCCCTATGCCGCCATGACCGTCGAGATCGCGGCAGCCGCGCATCAGCGCGGTGTGCCCGTGCTCGCCCTGACCGACAGCGCGCTCAGCCCGCTCGCCGAGAATTGCCGCCTCTGGCTCGAGGTCGCCGAGGCCGATTACGGCGCCTTTCGCTCGGTCGCCGCGACCTTCGCGGTGGCGATGACGCTGGCCGTCGCGACGGCCGAGAAATCCGGCCTCTCGGCCGACCCTGACCTCGATCGATAGAACCTAAGGCCTCACATGCCGACAGCCGCCTCCGACACGACGCTCGACGTCATCGCCATCGGCCGCTCCTCGGTCGATCTCTACGGCCAGCAGATCGGCGGCCGGCTGGAGGATATGGGGACCTTCGTCAAGGCCGTCGGCGGCTGCCCGACCAATATCGCCATCGGCACGGCGCGGCTCGGGTTGAAATCGGCGGTGATCACCCGCGTCGGCGACGAGCAGATGGGCCGTTTCATCCTCGAGCAGCTCGAGCGCGAAGGCGTCGAGACGAAAGGCGTCGTCACCGACCCCAAGCGCCTGACTGCACTGGTGATCCTGGGCGTGCGCGACGAGAAGACCTTTCCGCTGATCTTCTACCGCAGCGACTGCGCCGATGCGGCCCTGCATGAGAGCGAGATCAATGAGGCCTTCATCGCCTCGGCCAAGGCGATCGTCGTGACGGGGACGCATTTTGCGCTGCCCGATGCCGCCGCGGCACAGAAAAAGGCTATCCGCTTCGCCCGCAAGCATGGCCGCAAGGTCGTGTTCGATGTCGATTACCGGCCCAATCTCTGGGGCCTGGCAGGCCATGCCGCCGGGGAGGAACGCTATGTCCGTTCCGACAATGTGACGCGGCATTTGCAGGAGATCCTGCCGGATTGCGACCTGATCGTCGGTACCGAGGAGGAGCTCCACGCCGCCGGCGGCTCCGAGGATACGCTCACCGCCATCCGCACGATCCGCAGCTTGAGCACTGCGACCATCGTCTGCAAGCGCGGGCCGATGGGTTGCGTGGTCTTCACAGGCGCGATCCCCGCCTCGATCGAGGACGGCATCAAGGGGCCGGGCTTTCCTGTCGAGGTCTATAATGTGCTGGGCGCCGGCGACGCCTTCATGTCCGGCTTCCTGCGCGGTTTTCTGCGTGACGAGCCGATCGAGACCTGTTGCGCCTGGGCCAATGCATGCGGCGCCTTCGCGGTCTCGCGGCTGCTCTGTTCGCCGGAAAGCCCGACCTTCCCGGAGCTGCAATATTTCCTGAAGCATGGCTCGCAGCATCGCGCGCTGCGCCACGACGCCGAGATCAACCACGTCCATTGGGCGACGACGCGCCGGCCCCAGCCCGCCGGCATCATGGCGCTCGCCATCGACCATCGTGCCCAGCTGGAGAACATGGCCGACGCCGTGGGCGCACCGCGCGAGCGCATCGCCACCTTCAAGACGCTCGCGGTCGCGGCCGCCGCGCGCGTCGCGGCCGGGCGCCAAGGCTTCGGCATGCTGATCGACGGCAAGCATGGCCGCGAGGCGCTGTTCCGGGCCTGCGACCACGATTTCTGGATCGCGCGCCCGCTCGAATTGCCCGGCTCGCGGCCGTTGGAGCTCGAGACGGATGCGACCGGCTCGCTGGGGGCGACACTGGCGGAATGGCCGATGGATCACATCGCCAAATGCCTGTGCTTCTACCACCCGGACGACCCTGCCGAGCTCAAGGCCGCGCAGGAGGCCGTGCTGAAGCGCGTTGCGCTGGCCTGCCGGCAGGTCGGGCGCGAATTGCTGGTCGAGATCATCGCCTCCAAGCACGGCCCGCTGCATGACGACACCACGGCGCAGGTGATGGAACGGCTCTACGCCATCGGCATCCGGCCCGATTGGTGGAAGCTGGAAACCCAGCCCTCGCCCGCCGCCTGGCAAGCGATCGACAATGTGATCGCGACACGCGATCCCCATTGCCGCGGCGTATTGCTGCTCGGGCTCGACGCGCCGGAGGACATCGTCATGCAGGCCTTCCGGGGCTCGCGAAATGCCGCCTCGGTCAAGGGCTTCGCGGTCGGGCGCACCATCTTCGGCGAGGTGGCGCGCGCATGGCTTTCGGGCACGATCGACGACGAAGCCGCGACCGCGCGGATGGCACAGAATTTCGGCAAGCTGGCCGCTGCCTGGGAAAGCCGGTGAGGAGACAGCCGATGGCCAAGATCAGGCTCACCATGGCGCAGGCGCTGGTCAAGGCGCTTGCCGCGCAGAAAACGGTGATCGACGGGCAGACGCTGCCGCTCTTCGCAGGTGTCTGGGCGATCTTCGGTCACGGCAATGTCGCGGGCCTCGGCGAGGCGCTCCATGGCGCACGCGATGTACTGCCGACCTTCCGCGCCCATAACGAACAGGCGATGGCGCATGCGGCGATCGCCTTCGCCAAGGCCTCCCGCCGGCGCCGGATGATGGCGGTCACCAGCTCCATCGGCCCCGGCGCGACCAATATGGTCACCGCCGCCGCAGTCGCCCATGTCAATCGCCTGCCGCTGCTGCTGCTGCCGGGCGATGTCTTCGCCGGACGCCGGCCCGACCCGGTGCTGCAGCAAATCGAGGATTTCGGTGATGGTACCGTCTCGGCCAATGACTGCTTCAAGCCGGTCTCGCGCTATTTCGATCGGCTGACCCGGCCCGAGCAATTGATACCGGCTTTCGAGCACGCCATGGCCGTCCTCACCGATCCAGCCGAATGCGGGCCGGTGACGCTTTGCCTGTGCCAGGATGTACAGGCCGAGGCCTTTGATTATCCGGAAGGCTTCTTCGCCGAGCGCATCTGGACGCCGCGCCGCCAGCGGCCGGACGAAGTCGAGCTGGCAGAAGCCGCCGCGCTGCTCAAGGCCGCGAAAAAGCCCTTCGTCGTGGTCGGTGGTGGCGTGCTCTATGGCGAGGCCGAAGTCGAACTCGCCCGCTTCTGCGAAGCGCATGGGCTGCCGGCAGCCGAGACGCAGGCCGGCAAGAGCGCCCTGCCCTTCGACCATCCGCTCAATCTCGGCGCGATCGGCGTCACCGGGACCGGCGCGGCCAATGCCATGGCGGGAGAGGCCGATCTCGTGCTCGCCATCGGTACGCGCCTGCAGGACTTCACCACCGGATCCTGGTCGCTCTTCGCCAACCCCGCCTGCCGCATCATCGGGCTGAACGTGCAGGCCTTCGACGCGGGCAAGCAGCGCGCCCAACCGCTCCTCTGCGATGCCCGCGCCGGGCTTGCCGAGCTCGATGCGGCACTTGCAGGCCATCGCGCGCCCGAGGCCTGGGCGGCGCAGGCGAAGGCCGCAAAGACCGACTGGCTCGCCATCGCCGCGCGCTACACCGCCGCCGGCAACGCGGCTCTGCCGAGCGATGCGCAGGTGCTGGGCGCCGTGCAGCGCTGGAGCAAGCCTTCCGATGTCGTGGTCTGCGCCGCCGGCGGCTTGCCGGGCGAGCTGCACAAGCTCTGGCAGGCCGGCGCGCCCGGCGGCTACCATATGGAATACGGCTATTCCTGCATGGGTTACGAGATCGCCGGCGGGCTCGGCGTCAAGATGGCCGACCCCGCCCGCGAGGTCGTCGTCATGCTCGGCGACGGCTCCTATCTGATGATGAACTCCGAGATCGCCACCTCGGTGATGCTGGGGCTGAAGCTCACCATCGTCGTGCTCGATAATCGCGGGTTTGGCTGCATCAACCGGTTGCAGGGCGCGACCGGCGGCGCCCCCTTCAACAACCTCCTGGCCGACAGTCGTCACGAGACGCTGCCGGCAATCGATTTCGCCGCGCACGCCGCCTCGCTCGGTGCGGTCTCGCGCAAGGTGGTAAGCCTTGCCGAACTCGACGAGGCGCTGGGCGAAAGCAGGGCACATGACCGCACCAGCGTCGTCGTGATCGACACCGACCCGATGATCTCGACCGATGCCGGCGGGCATTGGTGGGATGTCGCGGTGCCCGAGATTTCGACGCGGGCCGAGGTCGCTCGGGCTCGCCAACGCTATGACGACGCGCTCAAGGCGCGACCATGATCAAATACCACCGTCATTGCGAGCGAAGCGAAGCAATCCAGGGGGGTGCGTGAGACTCCTGGATTGCTTCGCTTCGCTCGCAATGACGGGGCCCCTGCCTCTCTCTGATCACCTCGAAGATTACGGAACCAACGACATGCCTATCCGCATCGGCGCCAACCCTATCGGCTGGTCGAATGACGACCTGCAGGAGATCGGCGGCGCGACCTCGCTCGAAACCTGCCTAAGCGAGGCCCGCGAGGCCGGCTTTGAGGGCATGGAACTCGGCCATAAATTCCCGCGCGAACCCGCCGCACTCAAGGCCGCGCTCGCGCCCTTCGGCATGGCCTGCATCTCGGGCTGGTACTCCGCCGAATTGCTGCTGCGCGACGCCGATGCGGAAATGATCCAGCTGCGGCCGCATCTCGATCTGCTCAAGGCGATGGGCTCGAATGTCCTGGTTTTCGCCGAGACCTCGAACGCGATCCATGGCGACCGCAGCAAGCCGCTCTCGCAGCGGCCTGTGCTGGCAGCGGGCGACTGGGCGCAATTCGGCAAGCGGATCACCGAGGTCGCCGAGCGCACCCTCGCTGAGGGCGTCAGGCTGGTCTACCACCACCATATGGGCACGATCGTGGAGAGCGAGGCCGATATCGACGCCTTCATGGCGGCAACCGGCGAGGCCGTGCATCTCCTGCTCGACACAGGCCACGCGACCTGGGGCGGGGCCGATCCGGCCGCGCTCGCCGCGCGCTATCGCGAGCGGATCAGCCATGTCCATGCCAAGGATGTGCGCAAAGGCGTGATGGAGCAGGCCAGGGCCGGCGGCTGGAGCTTCCTCGATGCCGTCCTTGGCCAGGGCAGCGATCTCGGCGTCTACACCGTGCCCGGCGACGGCATGGTCGATTATCCCGCCGTCTTCCGCGCCCTGCCCGGCTATTCCGGCTGGGTCGTGGTCGAGGCCGAACAGGACCCTGAGAAGGCCCATCCCCTGACCTATGCCAAGAGGGGCGTCGCCCATCTGAGGCTGAGCCTGAAGGAGGCCGGGCTCGCCTGAGCCGGAGCACATCATGTCGAAACTGCTCGTCAAACCCGCCGCACCCGATTCACAGGGCCGCATCCACAATGTCACGCCGGCATCGGCCGGCTGGGTCCATGTCGGCTTCGAGGTCTACAAGCTCGCTGACGGTCAGAGCCTGGCGAAGGAGACGGGCGATCGCGAGAGCTGCATCGTCCTGCTCGCGGGCAAAGTCGCGGCCAGCGCGGGCGGCACGGAGTTCGGCACGATCGGCGGCCGCAAGTCCCCCTTCGAGCCCGACCCCTGGTCGCTTTATGTGCCGGCCGGAACGTCCTGGAGCCTCACGGCTGAAGGCGCCTGCGAAGTGGCTGTGTGCTCGGCCCCGGGCAAGCCGGGGCTCAAGCCACGCGTCATCGCACCCAGGGATGTCGGCTGCCTGACGCGCGGCCAGGGCACGAACACCCGCCATGTCCGCAACATCCTGCCGGAGACCGAGCCTGCCGAAAGCCTGCTCGTGGTCGAGGTGATCACGCCCTCCGGCTCTTGGTCGAGCTATCCGCCGCACAAGCACGACCGGGACGCGCTGCCGCGGGAATCGCTCCTGGAAGAGACCTATTACCACCGCCTCTCGCCACCGCAGGGTTTCGCCCTCCAGCGCGTCTACACCGACGACCGCTCGCTCGACGAAACGCTCGCGGCCGAGGATGGCGACGTCGTGCTCGTGCCCAGGGGCTACCATCCGGTCGCCGCGCCGCATGGCTACGAGCTGTATTATCTCAACGTCATGGCGGGGCCGAAGCGGGTCTGGAAATTCGCCAACGACCCCGCCCATGAATGGATGCTGGAGAGCTGAGCAAGGCTGTCTGGAAACCTTCTGAGCCCTTGTCCTTCGAGACGCCGCTTACGCGGCTCCTCAGGATGAGGGCTGGTGTTTCCAAATGGGCTCTGAGCGAATCGGCTCCACCCGGCAAGGCAACAAGGAAGCGAGCCGAATTCTGCGCGAGCGCCTCAGTTGACCCGGCGCTTTTCGAGCTTCCGCGCCAGCGTCCGGCGATGCATCCCAAGCCGCCGGGCGGTTTCGGAGATGTTGAAGTCCGTCTCGACCAGGGTTTCGTGAATGCGCTCCCATTCGAGGTTCTTCAGCGAGGTCGGCCGCTGCGAAAGCGGCACCTCCGCATTGCCGGTCGATTTCTCGAAGGCCGCCTCGATATCGTCGCCATTGGACGGCTTCGCGAGATAGTGGCAGGCGCCGAGCTTGATCGCCTCGACCGCTGTGGCGATGCTGGCGAAGCCGGTCAGCACCACGATCTTCATCAGCGGATCGTGCCCGTGCAGCAGCTTGATGCATTCCAGGCCGGTGCCGCCGGCGAGCTTGAGGTCGACGACGGCATAGCCCGGGGACGTGGCCGCCAGCAGGTCCTGCAGGCCGGCGACGCCGTCGCAGGACAAGACCAGGTAGCCGCGCCGCTCGAAGGAACGGCGCAAGGCACGCGCGAAGGAGGGGTCGTCCTCGACGATCAGGAGCGTGCGCTCAGGCTGCATCGGCGGCTCCCGGAGAAAGGCTCGCCAGCGGCAG
Source organism: Allobosea sp. OK403 (assembly GCF_900113835.1). Lineage (GTDB taxonomy): Bacteria > Pseudomonadota > Alphaproteobacteria > Rhizobiales > Beijerinckiaceae > Allobosea. Next base: position 622,696 of record NZ_FOQV01000003.1, read on the forward strand.
CGCCAGCGTGACATGGGCGCCGCGGCCGATGCGGTTGCGCGCCGTCACCGTGCCGCCGAGCTTGCGCAGCACATTGACGACGAGAAAGAGCCCCAGCCCGCTGCCGGGGCGCTGCTTGGTCGAGCGATAGGGCTGGCCGAGCTCGGCGAGGATCGTCGGGTCGAAGCCCGGTCCGGCGTCGTCCACCGCGATGAGCAGTTCGTCGCCACGCCGACCGATGGTGACTGCGACCCAATGCGGCGAGGCCTCGAGCGCATTGTCGAAGACGTTGAAGATGACCTGCTTCAGCGCCGGGTCGGAGACGATGCTGTCGTCGGGGCTGAAGCGGTTGTCATAGTCGAGCACAATGGGCGAGCGATGCGAGCGCCACTCCGCGACCAGACCATCGACGAAACCATTGACCGTGGTCTTGACCGGCCCCTCGCCGCGCGCCTCGCCGGAGGACATCAGGATGCCGGTGACGATCGATTTGCAGCGGTCGATCTGGCTCTGCATCTCGCTGGCCTCTTGGAGGAGATCGGGATCGCTCCTGAAGGCGGGCATGCGCTGCCAGTCGTTCAGGATGACCGAGAGCGTCGCCAGTGGCGTGCCGAGTTCATGGGCTGCGCCCGAGGCCAGCAGGCCCATCCTGACGATATGGTCTTCCTCCGCCGCGCGCTGGCGCAGATCGGCGAGGTGAAAATCCCGGATGCGCAGGTTGCGGTTGATCCGCGCGATGAAGAAGACAAGCAGGCTCGCCGCCAGCACGAAGCAGACGAACATGCCCTGAATGTGCAGCGTCAGGAGCTCTCCGGCCAATTCCGGCGGGAGCACGAGCGGCCGGTAGAAGAAGATCAACCCGATGAAGCAGCCGCTGGCGACGACGACCAGAAGCCTGGCCGCCCAGACCTCGAGCAGCACGGCGCCCAGCGCGATCTGCAGGAGGTAGAGCGAGATGAAGGGATTGCTCGCACCGCCGCTGAGATAGAGCTGGATCGTCAGCGCGGTGACGTCGAGCAGCAGTTCGGCGACGAGCTCGCCATGGTTGATCTCGGTGTTCTGCCGATGGCGCAGCAGGCTGACGACGTTGAGACCGACCAGGAACAGGATGATGCCGACCATCTGCGGCACCGGCAAGGCGATGCCGAACCAGAGCTGCACGATCAGCATGGTCGGCACCTGCCCGCCGACGGCGAACCAGCGCAGCTGCACGAGCAGCAGCAGGTTTTTCCGGCTTGTGGTGTTTTGAACGCTAATGCTCGTTCTCCACTGCGCGCCGCAGCCGGCACTCGCCGCGAATGACGAAGGTCGCCGCCGCGGCGAGCATGAGCGCCAGCGCGAACCAGGTCAGCGCATAGACGAGATGATTATTCGCAAAGCGCAGCACTGTCAGCCCACCGACGGGAAAGCCCGCCGGACCCTGCGTCGCATCGGCGTCGATGAAATAGGGTGCGACCTCGCCAAGACCACGCTCGCCGAGACCGCGCGCTGCGGCGATCGCAGCGATATCGCGTGAATACCAGCGATCGGCGACGGGATCGTTATGGCGCAGGAAGCCGCCTCCCGGTTCGCTCAGGCGCAGGAGCCCCGTGACCGTGATTTGCGCGGCTGGGACTTGCGCGATTGTGACCTGGCCGCCCGACGCAGAGGCGGCCCCAGTCAATTGATTGCGTTGCTCCGGCGTGACGAAGCCGCGATTGACCAGCACCGTGAAGCCCGCATCGGTGCGCAGCGGCGTCATGAGCCAGTAGCCGCCGCCACGCTCCGTCACCGCCTGCACGAAGGTTTCGCGATCGCGCTGGAAAAGCCCGCTCAGCCGCACCCGCCGGTATTCGTCGGCCGCGCTCGCCGCCCAGGCCGCCCAGGCCGCCGGGCCGGGAGCAGGCACCGGCTCCGCATGGATGCGGCTCTCGACGCGGGCGATCAGCGCCTGCTTCCAGCCAAGGCGCTGCACCTGCCAGATGCCGAGCGCCAGGAAGCCCAGAACGCCGATGAGGGCGACAATGCCGAGACAAACGAGCAGGCCCATCGCGCGCGGCCCGCGCCCCCGCCCGCTCGCCGTCCGCTCGTCATCGTCACGCGCACGCTCGCCCGGCGTGGCAGGCACTGCCTGCCGCCTGGCCGGGCGCATCACTGCATCTGGCTCATATCGTGGCCGGGCATCATGTTGGCGTTGAGGTGGTACATCACCCAGAGCGAGCCGGTGAGCGCGATGACCACGAGGATGATCGTGAAGATCAGCGCCAGCATCGTCCAGCCCCCTTCCGAGCGGCCGTTCATGTGCAGGAAGAAGACCATATGCACGACGATCTGGACCACGGCGAAGGCCATGATGACGATTGCCGTCGCCTGCTTGTTGTCCAGGACGTTGTTCATGACCAGCCAGAACGGGATCGCGGTCAGCACGACCGAGAGCAGGAAGCCGGTCAGATAGCCGCGAAACGAACCATGCGCCTGGGCGTGATCGCCGTGACCGCCGTGATCGCCATGCGCTTCGGAGCTCATCGCAGCATTCCCGTGAGATAGACGAAGGTGAAGACGCCGATCCAGACGACGTCGAGGAAGTGCCAGAACATGCTCAGGCACATCAGGCGGCGGCGGTTGGCGGCAATCAACCCGTGCTTGGCGACCTGCACCATCAGCGTCACCAGCCAGACCGTGCCGAAGGTCACGTGCAGGCCGTGGGTTCCAACGAGGGTGAAAAAGGCCGAGAGGAAGGCGCTGCGCTGCGGTGTCGCGCCGATCTCGATCAGATGGTGGAACTCGTAGAGCTCGATGCTGAGGAAGGCGAGGCCGAACAGGCCGGTGACCGCCAGCCAGATCTGGGTCGCGGCGACGCGGCCCTTCTCCATGGTCAGCATGGCGAAGCCATAGGTGATCGATGAGAGCAGCAGCATCGTCGTGTTCAGCGCGACCAGCGGCAGCTCGAACAGATCCTTGGGCGAAGGCCCCGCGGCATAGTTCGCGCCGAGCACCCCATAGATCGCAAACAGCACTGCGAAGATGAGACAGTCACTCATCAGATAGATCCAGAAGCCGAGCGCGGTGCTCGAGCCTTCGGGATGATCGTGCTCGTCCTTCAAGTAGAACACGGTCTCGGCGTTGGCAGTCTCGGCGTCGTGCCGCGCGGCGATATCGGCTGTCGTCATGGCTCAGGCTCCCGCGCCGGCCAGGAGGCGGGTACGCTCAGCTTCCGTGCGCACCACCTCCTCGACAGGGATGTGGAAATCGCGGTGGTAGTTGAAGGTGTGGGCGATCGCCACGACGAGCAGCGCCACGAAGCCGAGCGCGGCCAGCCACCACATGTACCAGATCAGGCCGAAGGCGACGGCCATGCTCAGGCCGGCGAGAATGATCCCGGTCGGCGTGTTGCTCGGCATGTGGATCGGCCGGTAGCCGTCGAGCGGGCGCTGATAGCCACGGCGCTTCATGTCCGACCAGGCATCGTTGTCATGGATGACCGGCGTGAAGGCGAAATTATAGGCCGGCGGCGGCGAAGACGTCGCCCATTCCAGCGTCCTGCCGTCCCAGGGGTCGCCGGTCGTCTCGCGCAGCTTGTCCCGTCTGAGGACGCTGACGCCGATCTGCACGAGGAAGGAGACGATGCCGAGCAGGATCAGGAAGGCGCCGAAGCCCGCGATGACGAACCAGATCTGCAGGGACGGATCGTCGAAGACGCGCATCCGGCGCGTCACCCCCATCAGGCCCAGAATGTAGAGCGGCATGAAGGCGAACCAGAAGCCCACCACCCAGAACCAGAAGGAGAGCTTGCCCCAGAACGGATCGAGCTTGAAGCCGAAGGCCTTGGGCCACCAGTAGACGATGCCGGCGAAGAGCCCGAAGAGCACGCCGCCGATGATGACGTTGTGGAAATGGGCGACCAGGAACAGGCTGTTGTGCAGCACGAAGTCGGCCGGCGGCACCGCCAGCAGCACGCCCGTCATGCCGCCGACCGTGAAGGTCAGCATGAAGGCGAGCGTCCACATCATCGGCAGTTCGAAGCGGATGCGGCCGCGATACATCGTGAACAGCCAGTTGAAGATCTTGGCGCCCGTCGGGATCGAGATGATCATCGTCGTGATCCCGAAGAAGGAATTCACGCTCGCTCCGGAGCCCATCGTGAAGAAATGGTGCAGCCAGACCAGATAGGACAGGATGGTGATGACGACGGTGGCGTAGACCATCGAGGTGTAGCCGAAGAGGCGCTTGCCCGAGAAGGTCGAGGTCACCTCCGAGAAGATGCCGAAGGCCGGCAGGATCAGGATGTAGACCTCCGGATGGCCCCAGATCCAGATCAGGTTCACATACATCATCGGGCTGCCGCCGAAGTCGTTCGTGAAGAAGTTGGTGCCGGCATAACGGTCGAGCGAGAGCAGCGCGAGGACCGCCGTCAGCACCGGGAAAGCCGCGACGATCAGGACGTTGGTGCATAGGGACGTCCAGGTGAAGACGGGCATCTTCATCATCGTCATGCCCGGGGCCCGCATCTTCACGATGGTGCAGACGAGGTTGATGCCCGACAGCAGCGTGCCGATACCGGCGACCTGCAACGCCCATATGTAATAGTCGACCCCGACATCGGGGCTGTAGCCGATGCCCGAGAGCGGTGGATAGGCGAGCCAGCCGGTGCGCGCGAATTCGCCGACGAAGAGCGACATCATGACGAGGACGGCGCCCGCCGTCGTCATCCAGAAGCTGAAATTGTTGAGGAAGGGAAAGGAGACGTCGCGCGCGCCGATCTGCAGCGGCACGACGAAGTTCATCAGCCCGGTGACCATCGGCATCGCCACGAAGAAGATCATGATCACGCCATGGGCGGTGAAGACCTGATCGTAGTGATGCGCGGTGAGGTAGCCTTCCGAGCCGTTGAAGGCCATGGCCTGCTGCAGGCGCATCATGATCGCGTCGGCAAAGCCGCGCAGAAGCATGACGAGGCCGAGCACCATGTACATGATGCCGATCTTCTTGTGGTCCACGCTGGTGAACCATTCGCGCCAGAGATAGCCCCAGACACGAAAATAGGTCAGCGCGCCGACAACGACGATGCCGCCGAGCACGACTGCGGCGAAGGTCACGAGCAGGATCGGCTCGTGCAGCGGGAACGACTCCAGCGTCAACCGGCCGAAGATCATCTTGAGGAGAGCGGAAGCGTCAGGCAACGGACTATCTCGCTTCAGGAATTGGATGGGCGGCCCGGGCCGGACAGCAGCAGCGAATCCAGGCGACGGAGCGAGAGATTGGGCAGGGGCAGGCCGGCGCCGCGGATCGAGGTCGAGGTCGAGGTCGAAGTCCCCTTGGGCGGAACCGGCGTCATCGGCGCCGGCGCTTGCGCCTGCATCGCCGCGGCCTCCTCGATGGTGCAGACGCTGAGCACATAGCTCGGCTCCACGCCGAAGACCGCGCCCCGCCGGGCATATTTGTCATAGGAGAGCGGCAGCGTATTGGCGATGCCGGCCAAGCCGAGCCCGCCCTTGGCATCGACCGCGGCCATCTCGTTCATGCACATCTTGCCGGGCTCGACGCACATGTTGAGGATGGCGTTGAAGAGCTTCGGGTCGACATTCGCATAACGGCGCACCGGATCGTTCTCGCTCGGCCGCTCCAGCTGCAGATAACTGGCGCGATCGAGCGGCCCGCCAGCCGCCTTCGCCTGCGCGATCCAGCCGTCGAAATCGGCCTCCGACAGCCCGTGGAAGGCGAAGCGCATGCCGGAGAAGCCGGCGCCGCTATAATTGGCCGAGAAGCCCTGATAGCGGCCGGGCCGGTTGATCACCCCATGGAGCCGCGTCTGCATGCCCGCCATCGCATAGATCTGGCCGGCGAGAGCGGGAACGTAGAAGGAGTTCATCACCGAAGACGAGGTGATGCGGAAGCTGATCGGCCGGTCGACCGGGGCTGCGAGCTCGTTGACGGTCGCGACCCCGTATTCCGGGTAGATGAACAGCCATTTCCAGTCGAGCGCGACGACGTTGACCTCGAGCGGCTTGGCCGTCTGCGGGACGGGACGGCCGGCCGCGATGCGCCCGAGCTGGCGATAGGGATCGAGCAGATGGGTGCCCATCCAGGTCAGCGCGCCCAAGCAGATGATGATCAGCAGCGGCGCCGACCAGATCACCAGTTCGAGCCCGGTCGAGTGATCCCAGTCGGGCTCGTAGCGCGCCTCCTTGTTGGAGTGCCGATAGCGCCAGGCGAAGAAGACCGTGAGCGCCATCACCGGTATGATGATCAGCAGCATCAGGATGGTCGAGATGACGACGAGGTCGCGCTGCTGCGCAGCCACATCCCCCGCCGGAGCGAGCACGACGAAATTGCAGCCGCCCAATAGCGCGAGCAGCGGCAATACGGCGATGATCCGGAAACGGCTCACGGCACCAACCTGTCAGCGTTAATCTGTCAGGATGAGCGCTAGCGGCTGAGCGTCAAGCGGAACATTGGACAATTTGCCCAATCCTCGCCTAGCCTGTCATGAGTCAGAAGGGCATGAGTGAAAAGCGGACTGCCGTCAGGCTGCGGGCCGGCGGATCGCCAAACGATGCGAGCTCGGGCGCACATGTCAACGACACCAACGACAGCGGAACGCGACGCCAGGATCGTCAACGCGCGCCACGGCGAGATCAATCCGGGCGAGATCGCGATCGGCGTCGTCATCGGCCGGACCTCCGAGTTCTTCGATTTCTTCGTCTACGCGATCGCATCGGTGATCGTGTTCCCCAAGCTCGTCTTCCCCTATTTGGATCCGCTGACCGGCACGCTGTATTCCTTCGCGATCTTCGCCCTGGCTTTCGTGGCGCGCCCACTCGGCACCGTCATCTTCATGGCGGTCGACCGCGCCTATGGCAAAAGCGCCAAGCTGACGATCGCGCTGTTCCTGCTCGGCACCTCGACCGTGGCCATCGCCTTCCTGCCGGGTTACGAGCAGATCGGCGCGGCCTCGATCTGGCTTCTGGCGCTGGCGCGCATCGGCCAGGGCATCGCGCTCGGCGGCACCTGGGACGGGCTGGCCTCGCTGCTCGCCCTCAACGCCCCAGACAAATATCGCGGCTGGTATGCGATGATCCCGCAGCTCGGCGCACCGCTCGGGCTCATCGTGGCGAGCGTGCTCTTCGCCTTCTTCGTCGGCAATCTCTCGGCCGAGGATTTCTTCAGCTGGGGCTGGCGCTACCCGTTCTTCGTCGCCTTCGCGATCAATGTCGTGGCCCTGTTCGCCCGGCTGCGCATGGTCGCCACGCCGGACTACCAAAAGCTGTTCGAGAACCGCGATCTCCACCCCGCACGCATCCGCGACACGCTGCGCAGCCAGGGCGGCAGCGTGTTGATCGGCGCCTTCGCGCCGCTGGCGAGCTTTGCCATGTTCCACATGGTCACGGTCTTCCCGCTGTCCTGGGTCTTCCTGTTCACGCAGGAGGGGCCGGCGCGCTTCCTGATCATCGAAGCCGTCGGCGCCGTCTTCGGCATCGCGGCGATCGTCGCCTCCGGCCTGATCGCGGACAGTATCGGACGGCGTTCCCTGCTCGGCGGCTGCGCGGTGGCGATCGCCGTCTTCAGCGGGTTCGCGCCGCAATTGCTCGATGGCGGCGTGATCGGCGAGACGGTCTTCATGATCGTCGGCTTCGTGCTGCTCGGTCTCTCCTTCGGCCAGTCCTCCGGCGCCGTGGCCTCGAGCTTCTCGCCGGGCTTTCGCTATACCGGCTCGGCACTGACCTCGGATCTTGCCTGGCTCTTCGGCGCGGGCTTCGCCCCGCTTGCGGCCCTCTTGCTCTCGACCCAGTTCGGTCTGATTTCCGCGGGCGCCTATCTGCTCTCGGGCGCGGCCTGCACCTTGGTCGCGCTGCGCCTCAACCAGAGATGGGAGAGACGCAAACCCGAGGCTCCGCAAGTCTGACGAAGCCGGCAGCTCGGCGGAGCCGCTCGTCTTCGCTTACGAAAAACCGATTCCTGCCTCGAAATTCTCCCCATCTTCGCCAGGATTCCGCCGCACTTCATTCAATCCCGGTTCATGGCGCTGCCTCGACACTGCAGCGCTCTGATTTGTTTTTGCCGGGAGGGCGCAATGCCTGGACTCCATCTCCTCCGTCTGGCGGTCGTCGCGCTCTGCGTCACCATCGGTCTTGCCCCCAGCCAGGCCCAGCAGTTGGAAAAGCGGATCGCGCTGGTCATCGGCAACGGCGCCTATCAGGCGAGCCCGCTGGCGACACCCGCCAATGATGCCGGCCTGATCGCGCAGACCCTGCAAGCCGCCGGTTTCGACGTCGTCGGCGCGCGCGACCTCGACACCGCGACGCTGCGCTCCTCGCTGCGCGAATTCTTGGACAAGGCGAGCGCGTCGGGGCCCGACACCGTCGCGCTGGTCTATTTCGCCGGCAACGCCCTGCAATTCGAGGGTGAGAACTATCTCGTCCCGGTCGATGCGCGGATCGCGCGCGACGCCGATGTGCCGCTCGAGGCGGTTCGGCTGAGCGACCTCACCAAGCCCTTGGCGACCTTGCCCTTGAAGGCGCGCATCGTCGTGCTCGATGCCGCCTATGCCAATGGCTTCGCTAGATCCGGGCAGCCCCTCGCCGGCGGCCTGACGCTGATGCAGCCGGACCCCGGCACATTGCTCGCCTTCAATGCCGCTCCAGGCACGATCGGCCCCGAGAACAAGGGCTCCTACGGCGCCTATGCGACCGCCCTTTCCGAGATGATCAAGGAAGGCGGCCTGCCGCTCGACGACCTGTTCGAGCGCGTCCGCCTGCGCGTCGATGCCCTGACGCATGGCGCCGAACTGCCCTGGCATGCCTCGCGCGTGCAGGCGCCGTTCCTGTTCTTCGAACGCACCCAGGCCGCCCCGCAAGCACAGGCAGTCCGCTTCTCCGAATTGCGCTCCAGGCCGATCCGCGATTTTGACGCCAGCGACGCTTATCTCGCGGCTTTGGCACGCGATACGATGCGCGGCTATCTCGATTTCCTCGCCGCCTATCCCAGCGACCCGCTCGCCAAGCGCGTGCGCGCCATCGTCGCCGCGCGCCGCGAGGCCGCGACCTGGCGCGAGAGCGCCTTCGCCGACACGCCCGATGCCTATTGGTCCTATCTGCGGCGCTATCCGAGCGGCCCCCATGCCTATGATGCGCGCCGCCGTCTCGGCCATTTCGCGGCCGTTCTGGAGCCGCCGGCCTCCTTTGCCATGCTCGCCTATGACGTTGCGCCGCCTCCGCCGGAGGAGGTCGTCTATGTCGAGCGCCCGGTCGTCTATTTCGCGGACCCGATCTACGATCTGCCGCCTCCGCCGCCGGTGCCGGTGTTCTTCCTGCCGCCGCGGCCGGCCTATTTCGTCGACCTGCCGCCGCCCCCGCCCCCTGCCGTCGCCTTCGTTCTGCCGATCCCGGTCTATCATCCGGTTCCAGTCTGGATCGAGCGTCCGGCCGATGTCGCCCCGCCGCCGCTCAATGTCGTCAATGTCAACATCCACAACACGGTGGTGATCAACCAGGCCAATCAGACGGCGATCGTCACCAATCCGGCCGGACAGCAAGTTCCACCCATCCCGGCCAATCTGCTGCCGCCGCAGCCGGCCGCTCCGACACCGGCACCCGGCACCGGCCCGTCCAATTTCATCCAGGAGCATCCGGTCGCGAGCGCCGCGATAGCCGCCGCTGCCGTCGCACTGCCGGCAGCGGCCGCGCTGCACGCGGCGGGACAGCGGGCAAGACCTTCCGACGCACCAAGGCCCGCCAACGCCCCGGGCCAGCCGCCGGTCGCGGCACCCCAGGCGGTCGCGCCGAACCCGGCTGCGCCCCTCAACAATGCCCTGCCCGGCGTTCGCCCCCAGATACCTGCTCAAGCTGCGCCCACTCAGGCTGCACCTGCCCAGGCAGCTCCGGCCCCGGCCGCCAATCTGCAGCCGCAAGCGCAGCCGCTTCCCGGCGCCCATCCGCAGCCGCAGCGCCCCGGCCAAGCGCCGGCCCTGCCAGCCGCTCCGGGTGCGCAACCACTGCCCACTCCCAACGCGCCTGCCGCCGCCGGCCGCAACACGCTGCCGCAAACCCCAGGCGTAGCGCAGACGCCGGCTGTCCCGGCACGCGGCGCTCAGCCGGCGCCCAACGCCGCTGCTCCGGCACAGGCCAACCCGCAGACTGTACCGCCGGCAGCTCCGGGAGCGCAGCCGCTACCCACGCCGAATGCGCCTGCCACCGCCGGCCATAACGCGCAGCCGCAGACCCCGGGCGTAGCACAGACGCCAGCTGCCCCGGCCCGCGGCGCCCAGCCGGCGCCCAATGCCGCTGCTCCTGCACTGGCTAACCCGCAGTCTGTACCGCCTGCCGCTCCGGGAGCGCGGCCGCTGCCCACACCGAGTGCTCCTGCCACTGCCGGCCGCAGCGCTCCGCCGCAGGCTCCTGGCGTGGCGCAAACGCCAAACGCCCCGGTTCGCGGCGCCCAGCCAGCACCCGGCCCCGCCGCTCCCGCCCAGGCGAATCCGCAGGCGCCCCACCCGGCTGGACAAGCGACGCAGCCGGCCGCCCCCGCCACCATCGCTCGCCCCTCGCCCGCCTCGCCTCCTCAGGCCGGGACGAACGATGCTGCAGCTCAGCGCCAGCAACAGGCCGCTCAGCAACGCGCCCAACAAGCTGCTCAACAGCAGCAGGCGGCTCAGGCCGCCGCACAACAACGTGCCCAGCAAGCCTCTCAACAGCAGCGCCAGCAGCAAGCGGCCCAGGCCGCGGCTCAACAACGCGCCCAGCAGGCTGCACAGCTACAGCAGCGCCAGCAGCAGGCGGCCCAGGCCGCGGCTCAGCAGCGCGCCCAACAAGCTGCACAGCAACAGCAGCGCCAGCAACAGGCGGCCCAGGCTGCAGCTCAGCAGCGCGCCCAACAGGCCGCCCAGCAACGGCAGCAGCAAGCGGCTCAAGCCCAACAGCAGGCCGCCCAGCAACGCGCCCGACAGGCGGCTCAGCAGGCAGCCCGTCCGCGCCCGGCGCCGCAGCAGCAGAAGCGGCCGGACTGCGGACATCCCGGCGAGCCGGTCTGCCACTGATCAGTTCGAGGGCTTAGAGCGTTTTCGAGCGAAGTGGACACCGGTTCGCTCGCGACAAACGCGAAGCGTTTGCGCGGAGAAAACGCGTTAAAACAATAATAGCGTGACGCCGGAGAACGCCCCGGCCTCACGCCTCGGGCTTGACGCTCCAGCTCATCGCCCGGCTTTCGCCGGGCGCCAGCAGCAGGATGCCGGGCTTCTCCGTGAACTCGCCATCCCAGCCGAGCGGGCTCGCCATGCCGAACCAGGGCTCGATGCACAGGAAGGGCGCGCCATCGGGCTTCGACCAGATGCCGAGATCGCGATAGCCTTCCCACGAGACCTTGATGGCCCGCGCCGTGCGCCCGGCCTCGTCCCTTGCGATGAAGCGGACGGAGCGGCTGGCGAGTGAAGGCAGGATCAGCGCGTCCTTCGCGAACAACTCCGGCGATAGCGGCAGGACACGGCCCTGCAGCGGCAATGGCGCCCGCGCATCGAGCAATCCGTCGGTCAGCAGGACCGCGCTTGCCTCCTCCGGCGCATCAAACTCCAGGACCTCGAACTCCAGGACATGGCGCTCCTTGGGAACGCCGGAAATCAGGGGCCAGTTGAAGGCGGGATGGGCGCCGACGCTGCAGGGCAGCACGACATCGCCCGGATTGGCCACGCGCGTCGTCACGCTCAGCGCGCCGTCAGCGATGGCGTAGGTCAGTTCGAGGATGAAGCGGAATGGATAGACAGCTTGCGTCTGCGCATTCTCGGTCAGGCGCAGCACAGCCCGCGCCTCGCTCCGCTCCACCCAGTCGAACAGGCTGTCACGAGCGAAGCCATGCTGGGTCATGGCGTAGTCGCGACCCTGATGCCGCAGCCGGCCCTCCGCCAGCCGCCCGACGATCGGGAACAGCACCGGAGAGTGGCGCGGCCATTGCGGCCCGGCCTGCCAGAGGAGCTCGCCTTCCTGCGCGCCCAGCAAGCTGATCAATTCGGCGCCGTCCGGTTTGATGGTTGCCGACAGCATCGCGTCGCCGATGCTGTGGCTGGCTTGCGAGGGTTGCATGCGGGTCTCTCCGTTTCCCGTCGGACGGGCGCGCGTCCGGTGTGTGCGCGAGCAGCATTCCTAGAGCATTCCGAAAGAACTCGGCTACTCTGCCACCGGCATCGCATGGCCGCGCATACGCCTTGCGATCGAGGACACGGAGCTTTGCAAGGCAAGATGGGCACGGTTCGCTACGAGACGGAGAACGGCATCGCCCGGCTGGTCCTCGACCAGCCCGAGAAAATGAACGCAATGAGCTATGAGATGTGGGCGAGCCTGCCCGGCCTCGTCGCCCGTGCGGAGACCGACCGCGAGGTGCGCGCCATCGTCGTCACAGGCGAAGGCGGGCGCGCCTTCTGCGCAGGCGCCGATATCTCGCAATTCGGCGAGAAGCGCGACAGCGCCACCGAGACCCGGGCTTATGACGAGGCCTATCTGCAAGGCTGCGCCGCGCTGGTCCAGGCCACCAAGCCGACGATCGCGCTCATTCGCGGCGTCTGCTTCGGCGGCGGCTTCGGGCTGGCGATGAGCTGCGACCTCAGGCTGGCGCGGGCCGATTCGCGCTTCCGCATTCCCGCCGCGCGGCTCGGCCTCGGCTATGCCTATGAGGGCGTGCGCATGCTGGTGGCCAAGCTCGGCTTCGGCCCTGCATCCGACCTCCTGCTCAGCGCCCGCATCATTGCAGGCGAGGAGGCGCTGCGCCTGGGCGTCGTCACCGCGCTCTGGGGCGCGGAAAGCTTCGAGCAGGAGGCTTCCGACTACCTCGCGCGGATCGCCGGCAATGCGCCGCTGACCTTGCGCGCGCTCAAACATGCACTGAGCGAGCTCGCCCGTCCCGAGAGCGAGCGGGACATTGCCGCTGTCGAAGCCTCCATCGCGGCCTGCTTCAGCAGCAGCGATTATCGCGAGGGCCAGCGCGCCTTCAAGGAGAAGCGCGAGCCGGCTTTCACCGGAGAATAGAGCCCCGGAACGACAGCCATCGCGGCATCGCAACAAGGATCAATCGCATGGATCTGAAACTGACCGGCCGCCGCGTCCTGATCACGGGCGGCTCGAAAGGCATCGGCGCGGCCTGCGCGAAAACCTTCCTGGCCGAGGGTTGTTCCGTCGTTCTCGTCGCGCGCGACACTGAGCGCCTCGCGGCCACGGCGGCGGCCCTGGGCGAGGCCAACCGCGTCGCGAGCTGCGCTGCCGATCTCTCGGTCGCGGCCGAGCGCGAGCGCGTTGCAGCCAGCTACCCCGATATCGACATCCTGGTGAACAATGCCGGCGCGATCCCCGGCGGCGGGCTGCTCGATCTTTCCATGGAAAGCTGGGAGCAGGCCTGGGCGCTGAAGGTGATGGGCTATATCCATCTGACCAAGCTCTATCTGGCGGGGATGAGGGAGCGGAAGGCCGGCATCATCGTCAACATCATCGGCGGGGCTGGGCGCAGCCCGCGCTATGACTATGTCTGCGGCGGCACCGGCAACGCCGCCTTGATGGCCTTCACCAGCGCTGTCGGCGGAAAATCGGTTGATTGGGGCGTGCGCGTCTTCGGCATCAATCCCTCACAGACCCGCACCGACCGGATCATTTCGCTCAGCAAGCGGCGTGCTGCGACTTCGCTCGGCGACGAAGCGCGCTGGGAGGAGATGCTGACGAACCTACCGCTCGACCGGCTGATCGAACCCGAGGAGATCGCCAACGCCGCCGCCTTCCTGGCCTCGCCGGCCTGCGGCTATGTCAGCGGCACGGTGCTCGATGTCGATGGCGGCGGAGCGTTTCGGGCGTGACGGCGTTTCCCGTCAGGGGGCAGTGAGACCCGTCTCACGGATCAATACTCGGCGTAGATCTCGATGACATTGTCCTCGGGATCGCGAAAGAACAGCGTGCGGTGCCGCCAATTGGGCAGATCGGTCGGCTCCCTGAGGATCGGCACGCCCTTGGCGACCAGTTCCGCATGGCAGGCATCGACCGCGGGAGGCGCCACGCGAAAGGCAAGCTGAACCGCCGCCGATCCGGGCAGCGCCTTGCCGTCGTCGCAGACGCTCCACACGCCGCGCGACCGTAACGCAAGCAGCGCTGCGCCGACGCGAAAGCTGACCCAGTTCTCGAGATCGACCTCAATCGGAAACTGCATGATGTCTCGGTAAAACGCGCGCGTTTCCGCCATCCTGTTGCACAAGATGACGGTGTAATCGAGGTTGCCTATCCCGCCCAGGCTCACTGCGATGCTCCTTGATCTTGCGGTCAGCCGACGCGATTCAAGCGCCCACCCGTCAGCGGCTGCGGCACGCCGGTCGTGCCGGGCAGGCTGAGCGGCAGCCCCTTGACCGAGCGGATCGCAAGATAGGCGAAGGTCTGGGCTTCCAGCGCATCGCCGTCCCAGCCCGCCGCCTCGACCGGCTCGACGGGAACGCCGAGGCGGCTTTCGAGCCGCGCCATGAAATGCCGGTTCAGCCGCCCGCCGCCGGTGACGAGCCAGCGCTTGGGCACGCCAGGTACATGGCGCAGCGAGGCGACGACGCTCTCGACCGTGAAGGCGGCGAGCGTGGCTGCGCCATCGGCATCCGGCAAGGCCTCGACCACCTGGGCGCGGCGGTGGAAATCGTTGCGGTCGAGCGATTTCGGCGCGGGGCGGTCGAAATAGGGGTTCTGCATGAAGTCCGCGACAAGATCCTGCCGCACCTGCCCGCTCGCTGCGAGCGCACCGTCCGCATCATAGCTGCGGCCCTGCCGGCGCAGCACGAAATCGTCGAGGATCGCGCTCGCCGGGCCGGTGTCGAAGGCGATCACGGTCTCGCCGTCGATATAGGTGACGTTGCCGACGCCGCCGAGATTGAGGACCATGACCGGCTGCTCCAGCGCCTGCGCCAATGCCCTGTGATAGAGCGGCGCGAAGGGCGCCCCCTCGCCGCCGGCCGCGACATCGGCATGGCGGAAGCGATCGACGGTGGCGATGCCGAGCGCCCGTGCCACGGCCGGCCCATCGATGAGCTGGCGGGTGAAGCGCTGTTCGGGCCGGTGATAGACGGTCTGGCCGTGCAGGCCGACGAGATCGATCCTGGCGGGATCAAGCTTCTGCTCGGCGATGAAACGCTCGACCGCAGCGAGATGGTCGGCGGTCACTGCTGCCTCGAGCTCGACAAGCGGCTCGGTCAGCGCGCGCTCGGCCTCGGCGACCAGCGCCTGCAATTCACGCCGCGTAGTGTCGCGATAGGGATAGGAGGCCCCGGCGCCGAAGCGCGGCGTGTCCTGGCCGTCGCTGGTGACGATCGACACGTCGATACCATCCATCGAGGTGCCGCTGATGACGCCGATGGCGGTGAGGGTGGTCTTGTCGTGCAGCGTCACTATGTTCGCCATCCTCGGTCACGAACGCGGCGCCATCCCAGAATCAAACGCCTCAATCCCCCGGCTGGGCGCCGTCATAGCCGCCGATGATGACGAGGTCGGCTTTTCCGGCCTGGGCGAGGTACTTCACCGCCTCCTGGTATTCCGGCGAATCGTAGCAGGCGCGCGCCGTCGCCTCGTCCTTGAATTCGAGGATGACATTGTGTTTGCACCCCTCGCCGCGGGCGAGCTTGTAGTCGCCGCCGCGCACTAGGAACTTCGCGCCGTATTTGGCGAAGGCGATCGCGTTCAGCGCGCGGTAGCTGTCATAGGCGGCGGTGTTCTCGACATCGAGACGCGCGATCCAATAGCCCTTCGCCATGGCTCAGACCCCCTCGACCACGACGATGTCGAGTTCGCCGGCGCCTTCGCGCAGCTTGCGCGCCTCGGCATATTCCGGCGAGTTGGCATAGGCCTTGGCCGAGGCGAAATCGGCGAATTCGAGCACGATATTGCGGGCCCGGCCCTCGCCTTCAGCCACCGTCATCTGGCCGCCGCGCACAAGCGGCGTGCCGCCATATTGTTTGATCGCTTCGGAAGCCTTGGCGGCATAAGCCGCCCATTTGGTCGCGTCGGTAACCTTGGCGCGCGCCACGACATATCCCTTGGGCATTTCCGTATCCGTCTCTGCGTGGTTCGGTTGGAGCGCGCGAGCTTATGAGGCCGCGGCGATCTCGTCCATGATCGCAGCGGCCGCTCCACGCGGGTCTGCCGCGCGGATGATGGGACGCCCGATGACGAGGTGGTCGACGCCGGCGCGGATCGCCTCGCCCGGCGTCAGCGTCCGTTTCTGGTCGCCCGCGGCGCTGCCGGCAGGGCGGATCCCTGGCGTCACGATCAGCATGTCGGCGCCGACGACGTCACGCACGATCTCGGTCTCGGCGGCGGAACAGACGATGCCGTCGATGCCAGTGGTGCGGGCTTGCTCGGCGCGCAGGCGCACGAGATCGCGCACGGCGAGCCCATAGCCGGCATCGCGCAGATCGCCATCGTCATAGGAGGTCAGGGCCGTGACCGCGAGAAGCTTCATCGCGGCCTCCGCCCGCCCCTCGACAGCGCCGCGCATGGTCTGAGGATAGGCGTGCACGGTGAGGAAATCGACGCCGAGATTGCTCAGCGACTGCACGCCTTCCGTCACCGTATTGCCGATGTCGTGCAGCTTCAGGTCGAGAAAGACCTTCTTGCCCTCGGCCACCAATTGCTGGGTGAGCTGCAGGCCGCCGGCGAAGGCAAGTGCGTAGCCGATCTTGTAGAAGCTCGCCTCGTCGCCGAGCTGCGAGACGATGCGATAAGCGTCCCAGATCGTCGGCACATCGAGCGCGACGATCATGCGGTCGCGAATATCGTTGATCTTCTGCGTCATTTGCCAGCCACCTCCTCCATCGCGCGCCAGGCGTGGTGCACGATTCGTGTCGCGACGTCGAATGCGAAAAGATTGCCGCCCCCGCCAGGTTGATCGCGTTTGCGCGCTATCGGCTCCGCCCCGAGATGGCAGAGCAACAAGGTGCCGACGCCGCCATGCCCGACGAACAGGATATCACCCTCGCCCGGTTCGGCCAGCACGGCCTCGACCTCGCGCACGATTCGGCTTTGCGCATCGACCGCCCGCTCCCAGCCGCGAATGCTGAGCATTGGCGAAGCAAAGAACGCATCGGCCATCGCCTCGAACTCCGGCGGCGGCAGATAGCCGGTCGCCGAGCGGTCGTTCTCATGCATGGCGTGACGGATTTCGACGGCAATGCCGAGCGTTGACGCAAGGCATTGGGCAGTCTCGATCGCCTTGCGTTCGCCCGACGATACGATCCGGCGCGTGGCGCTGAGAAACGGCGCGCCTGCAAACGCTTGCGTTCGCGCCAGGCCAAGCGGCGACAACCCCCACTCCGGCACGGGAACCGCAGGGTCGATCCGGACCTGCGGATGGCTCAGATAGCGCGCGGTCGCCATGCTCGCGCTCAAGCCGCGTCGCGCATCACCTGCTGGAACACCTGCGCCCAGACATCGCCAGTCTGCGCACCGGAGACCGCGAGCTTGCCGTCGATGATGAAGAAAGGCACGCCGGTGACGCCGACCTTCTGGGCGTGAGCCTCCAGCCCGATGATGGTCTCGCGCAATTCGTCATTGGCGAGCTCATCGCGGGCAGCCTGCTCGTCAAAACCCTGCTCGACAGCGATCTCGACCAGCGTCTCCAGATTGCCGATGTCGCGGCCTTCCTGGAAATAGGCCTTGAACAGCGCCGCCGTCATGTCGCTGCCACGCTGCACGGTCGAGGCGGCGGCGATCAACATATGCGCCATGCGCGTGTTCACGCTCCTGGTGACCTTGCCCCAGTTGAAGGTGATGCCGCTTTCGAGCGCCGCCTCCGAGAGCCTGACCTCGATCTCCTTGCGCTTGCCGGGACCGAACTTGGCGTCGAGATAGGCCGTACGATCCATCCCTTCCGCCGGCATGTCCGGGTTCAGCTCATAGGGCAGCCAGGTGATGGCGACACGGTCGGTCAGGCCATGCGCTTCAAGCGCCTTTTCCAGCCGCGCCTTGCCGACGAAGCACCAGGGGCAAACGACGTCCGAGACGATCGCGATGGGCATCTTCTCTTGCATGGCATGTCCTTCCATGGCCGCACGCTGGCGGTTCTATGCGTCAGGCCGGGGGGTAGCGGTGAAACCCACCATGGCGATCCTCGGCGAAGGCCTCCGCGCCGGGTGTCTCGCAGCCCGAGAGAAAGGCGGGGCCAACCGGGATCTTGCCCGCCCCGCCGGGGATATCGAGGATATAGGTCGGCTGGCACAAGCCTGAAAGATGGCCTCTCAGGCTTTTGACCAGCGCCTGCCCCTCTTCCAGCGAGAGCCGGAACTGTGAGGTGCCGGGCGCGAGATCGGGATGGTGCAAGTAATACGGCTTCACCCGGTTCTCGACGAAGGCGCGCATCAGGGCCGAAAGCGTCTCGACATCGGCGTTGACGCCCTTGAGCAGAACGCTCTGGCTGATCAGCACATGGCCGGCATCGGCGAGGCGGGCAAGTGCGGCGCAGGCGGCATCCGTGAATTCGCGCGGATGGTTGGCATGGACCGCGATGTAGCTCGCCTTGCCGGGGACACGAAGCGCGCGGGCATAGTCTGCCGTGACGCGCTCGGGCTGGACCATGGGCACGCGGGTGTGCCAGCGCGCGACCTTGATATGCGCGATGCCGGCGAGCCGCGCCGCGATCTCGCGGACGCGCCTGGCGGAGAGGATCAGCGGGTCGCCGCCCGTCATGATGACCTCCCAGATCTCGGGCCGGGAGGCGAGATAGGCCAGCGCCGCGTCGAGCTTCTCCCCGGTCAGCGCGTCGCCGCCCGGCCCGACCATCTCGCGACGGAAGCAGAAGCGGCAATAGACCGGGCAGGCATGGACGAGCTTGAGCAAGGCGCGATCGGGATAGCGATGCACCACGCCCTCGACCGGCGAATGCGCTTCGTCGCCAATCGGGTCGGCCAGCTCCTGCGGCGAGGTGACGAGTTCGGCCGCATCAGGCACGAATTGCCGCGCGATCGGGTCGGCAGGGTCGGCGGGATCGATCAAGGCCGCCATGGCCGGTGTCACGGAGACGGCGTAGCGCCGGGCGACGGCATCGAGCGCGTCACGCTTTTCAGGCGCAATGAGCCCCTGCGCGATCAGCGCATCGATGCTCCGCATGGGCGTATGGGCGTTCATGCCAGCGTCCTGCCCGGTTCCGCCACCGGCGTCCAGAGCACATCCTCGATCCGCCGCGCGCCGGCGCAGAGCATCACCAGCCGGTCGAAGCCGAGCGCGATGCCCGAAGCCTGCGGCATCTGCGCGAGTGCGGCCAGGAAATCCTCGTCGATTGGGTAGCGCTCGCCATAGATGCGCGCCTTCTCGTCCATATCGGCCTCGAAGCGCCGGCGCTGCTCGGCCGGATCGGTGAGTTCACCGAAGGCGTTGGCGAGTTCGACGCCGCAGGCATAAAGCTCGAAGCGCTCGGCCACCCTGCCGTCGCCGGGCTTGGGCCGCGCCAGGGCGGCCTCGGAAATCGGATATTCGCACAGGATCGTGGCGCGGCCTTGACCGAGATGCGGCTCGATCCGTTCAGACAGGATCCGGCTGAAGATGTCGGACCAGCTATCGTCTTCAACCAGCCTGATGCCGGCCGCGATGGCTGCCTTGGCCAAGGCGCTGCGGTCACTCGCGCCATCCGCCCCGATCGTCGCCAGCAGGTCGATGCCGGCATGGCGCGCGAAGGCCGCTTGCAGGGTCAAGCGCTCGGGCTCGACAAAGGGATCAGCCTCCACGCCGCGCCATTGCAGCAATGTCGCGCCTGCCGCCCGCGCCGCCTCGGCCAGCAGCGCCGCGCTGTCGGCCATCAAGGTCTCATAGTCCTCGCCGGCCCGATACCATTCCAACATCGTGAATTCAGGGTGGTGCAGCGCCGTACGCTCGCGGTTGCGGAAGACGCGGGCGAAATCGAAGATGCGCCGCTCACCTGCCGCCAGCAGCTTTTTGGCGGCGAATTCGGGCGAGGTGTGCAGGTAGTAGGGGTGGCTCGCGCCGGCATCGTCGATCAAGACCGTCGCAAAGCCGTGCAGATGCGTCTCGTTGCCCGGCGAGCGCTGCAGGATCGCCGCCTCGACCTCGATGAAGTCGCGCGTCTCGAACCAGCGCCGGAGCGCCGCCTTGATGCGCCCGCGCGCCAGCAAAGCGTGCCGGCGGTCCGCATGGATGTCCGGCCGCCAGAAGGGCGAAGGTCCGTCGTTCATAGGGTCTCGGGTCAAAGAGTCTGACAGCTTCCGTTTCGGCGACGAATGCGGTAGTTGCGCGGCAACGAATTTCGAATAGCGCGCGAAGGCGCCGCGCACCAGCAAGGACATCTCACGTGGTCAAGGTCATCGCTTCATCCGTCCGCAAGGGTAACGTGCTCGAGCTCGACGGGCATCTCTGCTCGGTTCTCTCGGCCGAGAGCTTCTTCCCAGGCAAGGGCACGCCGACGACGCAGATCGACATGCGCCGGATCCATGACGGCACCAAGATGACGCAGCGCTACAAGACGACCGAGCAGGTCGAGCGCGCCTATGTCGAGGATCGCGACTACACTTATCTCTACCAGGACGGCGAGCAATACGTCTTCATGAACCCCGAGACCTTCGACCAGATCAATGTCGATGGCGACGTGGTTGGCGACATGGCGCCTTATCTCCAGGAAGGCATGAAGGTCTCGCTCTCGGTGTTCGAGGAGAAGGCGGTCTCGATCGAGTTGCCGCAGCGCGTCGTCGTCGAGGTCGCCGAGACCGAGCCCGTGACCAAGGGCCAGACGGCCTCCTCCTCCTACAAGCCCGCGATCCTGGTCAACGGCGTGCGCACAGCCGTGCCGCCGCATATCGGCCCCGGCGTCCGTATCGTGGTGATGACGGCTGACGGCTCCTATGTCGAGCGCGCCAAGGATTGATCTCGGCGAGGTTTGTTTTGCGGCCAACCCCTGTAAAAGGCGCCACAGGGATTATATTCGCGATGCGACGGGCCCATCCGGGCCCGTTTTCGTATCCGAGGATGATCTCATGCCATTGACCGCCCGCTCCGCCGCGCTTGCCGGTTTCACCCAGACACTCAAAGCGCTCGACGCCATCCTCGACAAGACGGTCGCGCAGGCCACTGAGCGCAAGATCGACCCTGCAGTCCTGCTGTCGTCGCGGCTGTCGCCCGACATGCTGCCCTTCACGCGCCAGATCCAGCTCGCCTGCGATTTCGCCAAGAACGCCGTGGCGCGGGTCAGCGGAGCCGAGAATCCGAAGTTCCCCGACGAAGAGACCACCGTCCCCGAGCTCAAGGCGCGCATCGCCAAGGTGCTGGCCTTCGTCGCAAACGCCGATGATGCCGCGCTGGATGCGGGCCTCGCCAAGGATGTGACCTTCCCGCGCGGCCCATCGGCAACGGTGACGATGAAGGGCGAGACCTATCTCACGCGCTTTGCCGTGCCGAACTTCTATTTCCACGCGACGACGGCCTATGCGATCCTGCGCGAGAACGGCATCCAGATCGGCAAGAGCGACTTCCTGCACGGCGTTCTCGACGCCTGATTTTTAGCGGGAGGCAAAGATGAAGCCGCGCGATGCAACGCGGATCGAGCGCGCAACGGCGGGCGACGCCGCCGAGATCGCAGAACTCTATCTTGCCTCCCGCTCTGATGCCCTGCCCTTCCTGCGGCGCGTCCATAGCGATGCAGAGACGCGCCGCTGGATTGCCGACACGCTTTTGACGACCCGCGAAACCTGGATCGCCAGATCAGGCGGGCGCATCGTCGGCGTCCTCGCTTTGCAGGGCGAGGACCTCGACCAGCTCTACCTGCTGCCGGGCTGGTATCGCCGTGGCATCGGTTCGCTGCTGCTCGCCAAGGCCAAGGAGCTGAGCCCGACGCGGCTCACGCTGTTTACCTTCCAGCGCAATGCCCGCGCCCGCGCCTTCTACGAAGCTCATGGCTTCCACATCGTCGAGATGGGCGACGGGACAGGCAATGAGGAGGGCGAACCGGACATCCTCTATGAATGGCATTCGAATCGAAGCTGACGCAGCCCTTGAAACCGCCGCATTGCTCTCCCATATAGGGATCACGGCGATGTCGAGGGCGTTCCACTGTCCTCCAGCGCCGGTGAAGACGGCCATGAGCCGAACGTTTGACGCCGGATGTACGCGCAGCCGTTCAGGACATGGCCGTTGGTTCTTCCAGGGCCCGTAGCGGATATCCGCTGCGGGTCTTTTCGTATCAGCCCCGCAGGAACTCGTTGTTGAGGCGCTCCTCGCCGAGCGTGCTCGCCGGGCCATGGCCGGGCAGGAACTGGACGTCGTCGCCGAGCGGCAGGAGCTTGGCCTTGATGCCGGCGATCAGCGTCTCGTGGCTGCCATAGGGAAAATCGGTGCGGCCGACCGAGCCGGCGAAGAGCGTGTCGCCCGCCAGCAGGAAGCGCAGATCCTTCTGGAAGAAGGTGACATGGCCCGGCGTATGACCCGGTACATGCGCGACGGAGAAGGCGACCTCCCCGACCGCAACCTCATCGCCCTCGGTGAGCCAGCGCGTCGGCGTCACCGGCCTGATGCCGCGCATGTCGAAGCGCAGGCCCGAAGCCGGCAGATCATCGAGCAGGAACTTGTCCGCCTCATGGGGACCGATGACCGGCACCGACAAGACGTCGGCGAGATCGGCCGCGCCGCCGGCATGGTCGATATGGCCATGCGTCAGCCAGATCGCGACGGGCGTCACCGAAAGCTCGCCCAAGGCGCGCTGGATTTGCGGCACATCGCCACCGGGATCGACGATCGCAGCCTGCATCGTCTTGGTGCACCAGACGATCGAGCAATTCTGCTGGAAAGGTGTCACCGGCACGACGGCGATGCTGAGCGGGGCGGTCGTATCGCTGGTCATCCATCACCTCGTGGCTGCTCAAATCAAAAACCCAGCGGTGACATATCGCAGAGCCGCAGCGCGACGGCCATACTCCAAATGCCGCCTTGCCCAAACCCATTCGCCACGGTGCGATTCGAGGGCAAGGCGATTACGAGAGGAATTGGGATGCACGCTGAGGCACCGGGCCGGTCGCAGCCACAGCATTTTAGCAAAAGCAGCTAAGTTTCCGGCTATCCGATAGGGCAGGCTATCCGCCATGGTACGAGATTGCACAGAACGGGATTATCGCGCTCGGGTGGCCCGTGCGGTTGCGGCCATAATCGGCAATCCGATGGCCGACCTGCATCTCGACGACCTAGCGCGCCTCGCGCATTTCTCGCCTTTTCATTTTCACCGCGTCTACGCCGGCGTGGTGGGTGAGACGGTAACCGCCACGCTTCGTCGCGTCCGGCTGGCTCTCGCGACGCGCCTCCTGACCAGCTCCGATGACAGTGTCACGCAAGTGGCACTGACTGTCGGCTATGACAGTCCGCAGGCCTTCACCCGCGCCTTTCACCGGTTCACCGGGCAGTCGCCGCGTGCATTCCGGCAGCAGATGAGGCGCGCGATCCTCACTGTCGACGGGGCGGCCGACAACAATGGCGACGACGCAGCCAGGCCGACCGTGACGATCGTCGAGCAACCGACGCAACGGTTGCAAGCGCTGCGACATGTCGGGTCGTTCGCGACCATTCCTCACACGCATCGGCAGCTGCGTCTGCATGCCGGCACGCGAGCCATCTCGGAGAAATGGGGCGCCTCCTTCGGCAATCCCCGATACGCCGACCGTTTCAGATACTACGCTGCCATCGCTTCGCCCGATCCTTGGCCAGAAGGTTCCGAAGTCGAAACGCTTGAGATTCCCGGCGGCCGCTATGCCGTGCATCGGCTGGTGGGTCCCTACACCCGCATCAACGCCGCCGCGCAGGCCATCTACACAAGATGGATGCCGGGCAGCGGCTACGAGCCCGACGACCGGCCCACGCTGGAGCATTATCTCGACACCTCGTCGCGCGGGATTGCACCCGCCGCCCTGCGCACCGACCTGTTCATCCCCATCCGCAGAGCGAGCCCGCCATGAATCTCCGCCGCCTGTTCCCCTGCATCGCCCTTTGCCTAGCGGCCTCACTGGCACAGGCAGCCGGGTTCAAAGCCGTCGACATCCCTGCCGAAGGACAGCTCCAACCACTCCAGGGGGCGATCTGGTATCCGTGCGTCCAGCCGAAAAGCGAGGTGCGGCTCGGACCTTTCACCATGTCCGTCAGCATGAACTGCCCGCTCGCGGGTGAGAAGCGTCCGCTCGTCGTGATCTCGCATGGTAGGACCGGCAGCTTCCTGGGACATCGCGATACGGCCGAAGCGCTGGCCGACGCCGGCTTCATCGTCGTCGCCATCAATCACCCCGGCGACACCAGCCGGGACAAGAGCCGAACCGACGAGTTCTCCGTCTTCGTCGAGCGGCCGGCCGACATCAAGCGCGCGGTCGACTATATGCTCGGCTCATGGCCCGATGCGGTCAGAATCGATGCCGAGCGGATCGGATTCTTCGGCTTCTCCCGGGGCGGCTATACCGGGCTCGTCGCCATCGGCGCCAACCCGTATTTCGGCAAGCGCCTGAGGCTCTGCGCGGGCAAGAGCGACCCACTCTGCGAGCAGGTTCACGCGGGAAAGCTTGCTGAGCTCAGTCATGATCCGCGCATCAAGGCGGCCGTCATCGCCGACCCACTCAGCGTCTTCTTTACGGAGGAGAGCTTCAAGAATGTGCGGGCGCCGGTTCAGCTCTGGGGCTCCGAGCGCGGCGGCGACGGCGTGACCCCGGCCAGCGTCGTAGGCATAGCCAACCGGCTGCCGACGAAACCCGATTTCCGCGTCGTGCCGGGCTCCCAGCATTTTTCCTTTCTGCCGCCCTGCCCGGCGGAGCTCGCTCAATCGGCTGCCGATCTCTGCAGCGATCAACCCGGGTTCGACCGGGCCGCTTTCCATGCCGATTTCAACGCCGGCGTGCTCGCCTTCTTCAAGGCGCAGCTCGGCTAGACCCGTTTCCGATCCGATTGGATCGTTCAACAGCTCCAGCTTTTTAGTTTTGCCGCGTTTTCTTCACGCGAACCGGTTTCCACTTCGCTCGAAAACGCTCCAGCCGCCAGAAGTCCGATAGAATCAGCGCTTGCCGCAACGATTGGCGAGCAGCACGCGGTATTCGGCAAGCTCGGTATCCATCAAGCCGACATTCTGTTCGCGCTGGGCGCCGTTCTGGCAGGTCGCGAAGACCGAGCGCGCGCTCTGCAGGAAGCCGACATGCTCGCGCCAGGTCCGGCATTGCGTCGCCTGATCGGCTGTCGCGACCGCCTGCAATCGTGTCAGCTGGCGGCGCAGCGCGCCTTCGTTCTGGAACAGGTCGCGCGAGCAGGTCGCGGGCGCACCCGCCCGCCCCTGCGCCATCGCCTCTCCTGCCGTGGCGAGCACGGCAAACCCGAGGCATGCGGCCGCCAAACCCCTCATCCGAGGTTCAACTCCTTGAAGAAGTCGTTGCCCTTGTCGTCGATGACGATGAAGGCCGGGAAATCCTCGACCTCGATGCGCCAGACCGCCTCCATGCCGAGTTCGGGATATTCCAGGACCTCGACCTTCTTGATGCAGTCCTGCGCGAGCCGCGCGGCGGGGCCGCCGATCGAGCCGAGATAGAAGCCGCCATGCGTCTTGCAGGCTTCCCGAACCGCAGCGGAACGGTTGCCCTTGGCGAGCATCACCATCGAACCGCCGAAGGACTGGAACTGGTCGACGAAGGAATCCATCCGGCCGGCCGTGGTCGGGCCAAACGAGCCCGAGGCCATACCCTCAGGCGTCTTGGCCGGGCCGGCGTAATAGACTGGGTGGTTCTTGAAATAATCGGGCATGCCCTGCCCGGTCTCCAGCCGCTCGCGGATCTTGGCATGGGCCGAATCGCGCGCCACGATGATCGTTCCGGTCAGCGAGAGCCGGGTCTTGACCGGGTATTGCGACAGCGTCTTGAGAATCTCGCTCATCGGCCGGTTGAGATCGACCTTCACAACATCGCCGCCGAGCGAGGCATCCTCGACCTCGGGCAGGTACTTGGCCGGGTTGGTCTCCAGCGCCTCGAGATAGATGCCGTCCCTGGTGATCTTGCCCTTGGCCTGCCGATCGGCCGAGCAGGAGACGCCGAGCCCGATCGGCAGCGAGGCGCCATGGCGCGGCAGGCGGACGACGCGGACGTCATGGCAGAAATACTTGCCGCCGAACTGCGCGCCGACGCCGAGCGACTGCGTCAGCTTGTGGACCTCTTCCTCCATCTCCAGATCGCGGAAGGCGTGACCGGAGGGCGAGCCTTTGGTCGGCAGCGCGTCCAGATATTTCGTCGAGGCGAGCTTGACGGTTTTGAGGTTCTGCTCGGCCGAAGTGCCGCCGATGACGATGGCGAGGTGGTAGGGCGGGCAAGCCGCGGTGCCCAGCGTCAGGATCTTCTCCTTCAAGAACGCCATCATGCGGTCCTTGGTCAGGAGCGAAGGCGTCGCCTGGAACAGGAAGGTCTTGTTGGCGGAGCCGCCACCCTTGGCGACGAAGAGGAATTTGTACGCGTCCTCGCCCTCGGCATAGATGTCGATCTGCGCCGGCAGGTTGGTCGCGGTGTTCTTTTCCTCGAACATCGAGAGCGGGGCGACCTGGGAATAGCGCAGATTGCGCTTGAAATAGGCATCGGCGACGCCTTCGCCGAGCGCCGCCTCGTCATCGCCATCGGTCCAGACCTTGCGGCCCTTCTTGCCCATGATGATTGCCGTGCCGGTATCCTGGCACATCGGCAGTATGCCGCCGGCCGAGATGTTGGCGTTCTTCAGCAGGTCATAGGCGACGAACTTGTCGTTCGAGGTCGCCTCGGGATCGTCGAGGATTTTCGCCAGCTGAGCGAGATGGCCCGGCCGCAGCAGATGATTGATGTCGATGAAGGCCTGCTCGCTGAGTTGGCGGATCGCCTCGCGCGAAACCGTCAGAACCTCGCGATCGCCAAGTTTCTCGACCGAGACCCCTTCGCTGCCCAGCTTGCGATAAGGCGTGGCGTCGTCGCCCAGCGGGAAGAGATCGACATGCGTATAGGCCATGGACGGCGGCTCCGAGGCGGGTTGGGGCGCCACGCTCAGAACCAGCTCAGCGCAACGCCATTGTGCATGGCGTCATAGCGGCTTGGCGCACGCAGTCCAAGCCTAGAGGCTGTTAGGGACTCTGGCTTCAAATGGTTCCAGTCAGGCCGCCTTCGCCGCCGACTCCGCCAGGATCGCGTAGATCGCGGCCGGGTCGCGGGCCTTGCGGATCTGCTCCAGCACGGCATGGTTGCGCAACACGCGGGCAACGCGGGCGAGCGCCTTGAGATGGTCGGCGCCGGCGCCCTCGGGCGCGATCAGCACGAAGATGATGTCGACGGGCTGGCCGTCGAGCGCATCGAAATCGACCGGCTTTTCGGCGCGGGCGAACAGCCCGACCAGCCTGTCGATGCCGGGCATGCGGCCATGCGGAATCGCGATGCCATCGCCGATGCCGGTAGAACCGAGGCGCTCGCGTTGAAGCAGCGCCTCGAAGAGCTCGCGCTCAGGCAAGCCGGTGATCATCGCCGCGTGTTGGGCGAGTTCCTGCAGCGCCTGCTTCTTGCCATTGGCCCGCAGCGGCGAAATCACCGCTGCCGGTGTCAGGAGATCGATCAGCGTCATGCGCCAGTCCATGCATGTCCCGTGCCGGGCCGGAGAGCCGTGCAGCGCGAGTCAGATTTGAAAGCCGGGGAGCCTCCCGCTGGCCTTACGACAGCGACGCCGGGGGGTCGATCCACCCGATATTGCCGTCGCGCCGGCGGTATACGACGTTCATTCGGCCATTGCCAGCATGGCGGAAGATGACGACGGGCGCGCCGGTCAAATCGAGTTCAGCGACAGCGTCGCCAACCGTCATGACATGGAAGGATTTGGTGGTTTCGGCCACGATAACCGGGTGATCTCCGGCCATATCGAGCTCGATCTCCTCGAGATCGTCGTCCGGCGCCGCGATCACATAGCTGGGGATTTCGATGCCGGCGTCGCGGCCATTGGTCGAAGCCGAGCGGTCCTTCAATCGACGCTTGTAACGACGCAGCCGTTTCTCGATGCGTTCGGCCATCTTGTCGAGGCTGGCATAGGCGTCATGCGCCGTACCCGAGGCCTCGAGCGTGATCCCGGATGACAGATGCAGCACGCCGTCGGTCTTGAACGCCGTGCCGTCCTTGGCGACGGTGACGTGACCTTGATAGCCGCCCTCATAATATTTGCTGAGTGCGGCCGCGACGCGGGCCTCGGCCTGGCCGCGAAGGGCCTCGCCGACATCGAGATTCTTGCCGGAGATTCGCAAGCTCATGGAGTGCTTCCCCTTATTTAGCCATGGCCAGTAGCCGGCCATCTCTAGGAGGTAAGAACGGGGTCACGGGGATGTCAATGCGTCAGCCGGCTTTCATGACCGGCATGTCCATACGGACGGGCGAGACAGAAAATGTGCACGGAATCGCCGCCCCCGAATGGAAGAATGATCCAGCCTGACACGGCGGTCTCATCCTGGGACGCAATTCAACTTGCGTGATGCCGCACCGGGAGTTCACGAACGTGCCAAGGCAAAAAGCCTCGGATGGCGGCTCAGCGGCCGCCCATCGCCATCGCGACCTTCTCGCGGCGGCGCTCCATCGATGAAGGAATGCGCAGCGATTCGCGGTATTTTGCGACGGTACGCCGCGCGATGTCGATGCCACCCGCCTTGAGCTTGGCGACAATGGCATCGTCCGAGAGCACGTCAGCCGGCGTTTCGTCATCGATCATCTGTTTGATGCGGAAGCGCACGGCCTCGGCCGAATGCGCCTCGCCATAGCCGGTCGCGGCGATGGCGGCCGAGAAGAAGTACTTCATCTCGAAAACGCCGCGCGAGCAGATCAGATATTTGTTCGAGGTCACACGCGAGACGGTCGATTCATGCATGCCGATGGCGTCCGCCACCGTCTTGAGGTTCAGCGGCCGCAGATGCTCGACGCCATGGGCGAAGAAGCCGTCCTGCTGGCGCACGATCTCGCTGGCGACCTTCAGGATGGTGCGGGCGCGCTGCTCCAGCGAGCGCGTCAGCCAGTTCGCGGTCTGCAGGCATTCGGCGATGAAGGCCTTGTCCTCATCGCTGCGCGCCGCCCTGGAGACACGGGCGTGATAGGTCTGGTTGATCAGCACGCGCGGCAGGGTGTCGGGATTGAGGTCGACCAGCCAGGAGCCGTCGGGCGCCGAGCGGATGAAGACGTCGGGCACCACCGTCTCGGCTGTCGCGCCGCCGAAACCGCGCCCCGGCTTGGGATCGAGTCGCCGGATCTCGGCGACCATATCGGCGATGTCCTCGTCATCGACGCCGCAGATGCGCTTCAGCGCTGCGAAATCACGCTTGGCGACGAGATGGAGATTGGCCACCAGCGCCTGCATTGCCGGATCGAAACGGTTGCGGTCACGCAGCTGGATCGAGAGGCATTCGCAGACGTCGCGCGCCGCGACGCCTGACGGATCGAAGCCCTGGACGATGCTCAGGACGCCTTCGATGCGCGCCACCGTGATGCCGAGCCGCTCGGCCATCTCCGCGACTGGTTCGCAAAGATAGCCCGAATCATCCACCGCATCGATCAGATGCCGGCCGATGATCCGGTCCGCCGGGTCGGTGATCGCCAGATCGAGCTGGGCGCTGAGATGGTCATGGAGGGACGCCTCCACCGTCAGCCCGCTCTCGAAACCGTCGGGCCCCTCCTCGAAAGACCCACCGGAGCCGCCATAGGCGCCGCCGATGATCGGCAGGGAATCGGCTCCCCGCGTGTCGAGCCGCGCCACGCTGGGCTGCTCACCCTGGAAGACATTGTCGAGCCCGGTACCGAGCCGGTTTTCCATGCCTTCCTGGCTATTCAGGCTCTCCGAGCGGGCAAAGGTCTCGGCATCGACGGCGAGCGGCCCGTCGCCGCCATTGGCGCGCAGAGGCCCCTCGGTCACATCGTCGCGCTCCAGCAACGGATTCCGCTCGAGCTCGCCCTCGACGAAGCTCTGCAGCTCCAGATGCGACAATTGCAGAAGCTTGATCGCCTGCAGCAGTTGCGGCGTCATCACCAGGGACTGGCCCTGGCGCAGCTCCATGCGCGGCATCATCGCCATTGCGCTCGTAACCCTTTCATGCCAGCGCGCCATTTCGGCACGCTTCTTGCCTGTGGCTAGAGCCTAGCGGCGCGAGCGCGGCGCGTCAAAGCCCTTGCCCCAGCATTGAGCAGGGAAGTTAATGCGCTGCAGCATGAAGCCGCGATTGCGGCTGAATCACCCGGTCTCAGCGGCTCAGAGCCGGAAATCCTCGCCCAGATAAACCCGGCGGACATCGGGATTGGCGATGATCTCGGCCGGCGAGCCTTCCGTCAGCACGCGGCCGGAGTGGATGATATAGGCGCGGTCGACGAGGCCGAGCGTCTCGCGGACATTGTGGTCGGTGATCAGCACGCCGATGCCGCGATCGGTCAATTGCCGCACCAGCGCCTGGATGTCGCCGACCGCGATCGGGTCGATGCCGGCGAAAGGCTCGTCGAGCAGGATGAAGGAGGGCTTGCCGGCAAGCGCGCGCGCGATCTCGCAGCGACGCCGCTCGCCACCTGACAGCGCAATCGAAGGCGCCTTGCGCAGCCGGGCGATGTTGAATTCCTCGAGCAGCTGGTCGAGCTGCCGCTCACGCGCCTTTCGGTTGGGCTCGACCACTTCGAGCACGGCGCGGATATTGTCCTCGACGCTCAGGCCCCGGAAAATCGAGGCTTCCTGCGGAAGGTAGCCGATACCGAGCCGGGCGCGCTGGTACATCGGCAAATCGGTGATGTCGTTGCCTTCGAGCGAGATGACGCCGAGATCGGCGGGCACAAGCCCGGTGATCATGTAGAAGATCGTGGTCTTGCCAGCGCCGTTGGGGCCGAGCAGGCCAACGGCCTCGCCCTGGCGCACGAACAGGCTCGCCTCCGAGACGACCGTGCGCCCGCCATAGCTCTTGCGCAGCCCGCTGACGGCGAGCACGCCTGGTCCGCCGATTGCCGCGGCGACCGGCGCGGTGTCAGCCCGCTCGCGTGCGCCGAACAAGCCGCGAATGCGGCCAAACAGGCCCGGCTCGCCGCGCGCCATGACGGCCTGAGAGAGATCGGTTTGCGGCGTGTCGGAAATGGTCACTGCGAGCGCTGGCCTGGTCTGGGAACGGAGAGGGGCCGGCGCCCCGTGAGCGGATCGTTACGAAGCGGTTCTTAGTTCGTCGGCGTGGCGGGGCGCGCACCGCCGGCAGCCGGCTTGGCAGGCGTGGTCTTGCCGGCCTCGTTCTTGCCGCCCTCGCTCGAGTTCGGCACGAAGAAGCCCTGCACGCGGCCGCCGGTGTTGGTCTCGACATTGGCGATGCCGGTGACCGTATTGTAGGTCAGTTTCTCGCCGCGCGTGATGTTGGGACCGTCGTTCAGCGCGACATTGCCGGTCATGATCACGACATTGTGGGCGCGGTCGAAGACCGCATTGTCCGAGGTCGCGGCCTGGGTCTTGGAGACTACCGTGACCGGCCCCTTGCATTCGATGCGCTTGATGCTGCTGTCATTCGCATTGCCGCCGGCCGACGACGCAGCGGCGGGTGCCGCCGCGGGTGCCGGGGTCGAAGCCGTCGCCTTCGCGGCTCCGGCTCCACCCTGCTGGCCGTTGCGCCCCTCGTAGAACACGGTCATTACCGTGCAACGCACCGTCGTTTCGCCCTGCACCGCCACGACATTGCCGGTGAAGACGGCTCGATTCTCCTTGTCGAGCACATCGAGCTTGTCGGCGTCGATCTTGATCGGCTCCTTGCTGTCGCCGCCGAGCCCGCCGAGCGCCGAATCGCCGCCGCCACGGGCCTTCTTGCCCTGCGCCTGGGCGGCCCCGGGGGCCAGCGCGGCGAAGGCAAGCGCGGCAGTCAGGACGAACAGGGCCGTTTTGCCGGCCAGAGCTGTCTTGTCGACCAAGGCAGTCTTGTCGACCAAGGCAGTCTTGCCGATCGTTCCGGGAAGCTTTGACGCTTGGCGCATGTCACTGTCTCGTTTCGGTGTCGGGAAGGCCAGCGGGCGACGCCGCCGCGCCAGGTGCCGGAACAACCTGGCGTGGCGCCAGCAGTTCCGGCGCCGGCGTGCTGCCTTGACGTTCGGGGCCGGCGAGCGTGCCGGCCGGAGCATTCACGATAACCGCACGGACGTGTCCCTGGAAAGCGATCAGCGCACCATTATCCTTCACATCGAGCGTATCGGCATCAATGGTGGTCGTGCCGAGATTGACCTTGACCGGCTCCTTCGAGACCACCGTGCCGCCTTTGAAGTCGATATCGGCGGTGCGCATGTGGATGTCATAGCCGGTTTCGGTGCGGACATGGACATCGTCGACGAGCTGGAGCTTTTCCTTCTGCGTATCGAATAGACCCGTCCGCGAACTCACCGTGACCCAGCCCTCGCGCTCCATCTGGATCCGGGCCGTCAGCGTCATCAGTTCGACCTGCGTCGGGTTGCGGATATCCTGCAAGGCGGCCTCGGCGTTGACTTCGTAGGGCCGGTTATCCTTGCGGTAGCCGGAGAGCTTGGGCGTCTCCATCTTGACCTTGCCGTTCGAGATGCCGACCGCGCCGAGCGACACATTCGCCAGGCCGCGCAACGGATTCAAGAACGGGGCCACGACCAGACCGAGCACCGCGACGACCGCAGTGACCGGGATGGCACGACGCAGCAGGCGCACCAATAGCGTATGCCGGCGCGCCGCCTTGAAGGCAGCCAGCCGGTGGGCAGCGTTCCCCGAGGACGGCCCAGTCCAGTCATTCGATGTCATAGCCACAGTCATGCCCCGCGCAATGGCAGTCGCTAACGGCTTTTTCGTGTCACCAGCCTGGCAGCATCGCGCCCCTCGCGCCGCCTGCTTTGCTCCAGACAGACGCTGGATGACTTAGAATTTGTCAAGTATGCGCGAAGATATCGTTTTCCGCCCAGCCGGCGAGATCGAGCTCGGCGCGATGGGGCAAGAAGCCGAAACAAGCCTGCGCCAGCTCGGTGCGCCCCTCGCGCGCCAGCATCGCATCCAGCCGCGCCTGCAGCGCATGCAGGTGCAGCACGTCGGACGCCGCGTAGGTGAGCTGTGCCTCGCTCAGCGTGTCGGCGCCCCAATCCGAGGATTGCTGCTGCTTCGACAATTCGATTCCCAACAACTCCCGGACCAGATCCTTCAGGCCGTGGCGGTCGGTATAGGTGCGCGTCAGCTTGGAGGCGATCTTGGTGCAATAGATCGGGCCGGTGACGACGCCGAAGGCCTGGCGCAGCACAGCGACGTCGAAGCGGGCGAAATGGAACAGCTTCAGCACCGTGGGATCGGTGAGCAGGCGGATCAGGTTCGCCGGTTTTTCGCCGCCCTTCAGAATCTGCACGACATCGGCGGTGCCGTCACCGCGCGAGAGCTGCACCACGCAGAGCCGGTCGCGATGCGGGTTCAGGCCGAGCGTCTCGGTATCGATCGCGACGCTCGGGCCGGCGACGAAGCCGTCGGGCAGGTCACCACGATGGAAACGGATGGTCATGGCGCAAACCTCGCTCTCGAGCAGGATGCGAAAAAGTGGGAACCGGTTTTTCGCATCAATCCTGCTCTAACTCTTTGATGAGAGACGGATTCAGATTTCAGATGGGATCACTTTGTGATTCCATCTGAAATCATCCGGCTCTCGTGGCGCAAGCGCCCGGTGAAACCTGACTGACGCATTTGCTGCGGCAGCCGCTCCGCAGCTAGCGGCGCGGCGGCCGCCATTCAAGCCTTTTCCGCGTTAACCTTCTATTCACCATAAACTTCCTCCGCCCGCCGATGCATGTCAGAAAAGCAGGATCGGAGCCTCACCATGTCCCTTTTCCGCCTGCTGACCGATTTCGACGGACGTATCGGCCTTAGCCGCTTCTGGCTTGGCAGCGCCCTGGTGGCGCTGATGCTTCTCGCGATCCAACATGGCGCGCCGCACCTCGCCGGGCGACATGCCGACCCGATCATCGCCTTCGCCAATGCCTTTGCCCTGTTTCCCTGGGCCGCGCTGGCTGCCAAGCGCTCGACCGATCGCGGCGGCACGGCGCTGTTTGGCATCCTGCTGGTCTGCGCGATGGTGCTGCCCGGCCAGCTCAGGCCGTTCCTGACATCCTATGTCTGGGGGCCTTCGCTCGACACGATAGCGCTGCTTGCCTGGCTGGTTGCTCTCGTCGATCTGGGGATGCTGCCTTCCGCCCAAGACGACGAGCGGGTTGCGGAGGCCGCGCCCGATGCTAAAGCGAGAGCATGGACCAGCAGCTCGACACACCCCTCCTCACCTTCGACCCAACCGATCCCGTCGCCCTGACGCAGGCGCTGGTGCGCTGCCCGTCGGTGACGCCGGCGGAGGGCGGCGCCTTGTCGCTGCTCGCGGCCGTGCTGGCTTCGGCGGGCTACAGCGTGCACCGTCCCGTCTTCAGCGCGGACGGCATGCCCGATATCGAGAACCTCTATGCCCGCATCGGCACGGAAGGACCCGTCCTCGTCATCGCCGGCCATAGCGATGTCGTGCCGGTCGGCGACACTGAGGCCTGGACGCACGATCCCTTCGGCGGGGAGATCGTCGACGGCGTGCTCTATGGGCGCGGCGCCTGCGACATGAAGGGCGGCCTCGCCGCCATGATTTCTGCCGCCTTGCGCTTCCGCCGCGACAACCCGCAGGCACCCGGCTCGATCGCCTTCCTGATCACCGGCGATGAGGAAGGCCCCGCCATCAACGGCACGGTCAAGCTGCTGGCCTGGGCGCAGAGCCGGGGCGAGCGCTTCGACCACTGCCTGCTCGGCGAGCCGACCAATCCCGCCAGCATGAGTGACATGATCAAGATCGGCCGGCGTGGCTCGCTGACCGGCAAGCTCACGGTCAACGGCAAGCAGGGCCATGTCGGCTACCCCCACCTCGCCGACAATCCGATTCGCGGCATGGTGCGGCTGCTGGCGGCGCTCGACGCGACACCGCTCGATGGCGGCACGACGCATTTCGACCCGAGCAATCTCGAGGTCACGACGCTCGATGTCGGCAATCCCTCGAGCAATGTCGTGCCGGCCCAGGCCAAGGCCGTGTTCAACATCCGCTTCAACGACAGCTGGACCCCGGAGACGCTCGCCGCCAAGATCGAGCAGCGTTTGCGCGAGGCGGCCGGCAACCTGGTGCGGTATGAGCTGGCCTTCCAGCCGACCAACGCTGTCGCCTTCCTGACCGAGCCGGGTCCCTTCGTCGCCATGGTCGCGGATGCGGTCGAGGCCGAGACCGGCAAGCGCCCGGTGCTGTCGACCACCGGCGGCACCTCCGACGCCCGCTTCATCAAGAGCTATTGCCCGGTGGTGGAGTACGGCGTCGTCGGCCAGACCATGCACCAGATCGATGAGCGCGTCGCCATCGCCGACCTGACGGCGCTGGAGCGGATCACGCACAGGCTGCTCGACAGCTATTTTGCACTGCAACATAAACCTTGACCGTCCCGGCCGGCGTGCCAATATGAGCCTTAGACGAAAGTCTAAGGTTGTTTATTGGAGTGTCGGCCATGGCGCTTGCTGCCGATGATGTGGCGCGCTCTCTGCGCGGCTCGTGGCGTCTGATGTCGCAAGGCGCCAAGGCGCTTCCCGAACTCGATTTGTCGAGCGAAGGCTTCCTGCGGTCCTATGGCGCAGCCGTGCTGACGCTGCCAGCCGTGATCGCGGTCCTGGCGGCGGAACGTGCCATGTCGGGCCTGCCCAACGCCGAAGGGCTGTTCCATTCGCCCCCGCTGGTCGTCGCGGTGCTGGCGTCGCAAGCCGCCGCCTTCCTCTGCGTCCCCGGCCTGCTGATCGCGCTCGCCCCGCGCCTGGTACGATCACCCGCTCTCTTCGGCTTCATCATCGCCTGGAACTGGACGGAGATCCTCGCGGCGGGGCTGCTCGCCGTGCCAGCCATGGTCTACGCCATCGGCTGGTCGACGCCGACCATCGCCACGATGCAATGGTTCGGCTTCGCGGTGATCGTCGCCCGCCTGCGTTATGCTGCGGCCAAAGCAACGCTCGGCGCGGAAGGCGGGCTTCCCCTGATGATCGTCTGCGCGAGCTTTCTGGGCCAGTTCGCTGTGGCGAAGCAGCTGGGATTGTGGGGCTTCTAGCGTCAGCGCGCCGCGGCGCGAAAACGCCAATGCGGCACAAGCCTAGTAATCCACGCCCGCCAGATACAGCCCCGAGGGCGGCGCCAGCGCCGCGCATTGCGAGCGGTCGCGCGCAGCCAGGACCTTGCCGAGCTTGTTCTCGGGCCAGCGCCCGGCTCCGACCATCTTCAGGCAGCCGACCATGGAGCGGACCTGATGATGCAGGAAGGAGCGGGCATGGACATAGGCCACGATCTCGGCCCCCTCGCGCCGGACGTCGAAGCGGTCCAGCGTGCGCATCGGGCTGTTGGCCTGGCATTCGGCGGCGCGGAAGGTGGTGAAGTCGTGATGGCCCAGCAGGGCCTTGGCCGAGCGGTCCATCGCCTCGTGGTCGAGCCTGATCGGAACATGCCAGAGCCTGTCGCGATCGAGCGTCGGCTGGGCGCGGCGGTCGAGGATGCGGTAGATGTAATAGCGTCGCTTCGCCGAGATGCGGGCGTCGAAATCGTCGGGCACGATCTCGGCGCTGACGACGGCGACAGGCAGGTGCTTCAGCCGCGCATTGGTCGCGTCGCGCACGACGTCGCTGCGCCAGTCCTTGTCGAGATCGACATGGGCGACCTGATGCGTCGCGTGCACCCCGGCATCGGTGCGGCCGGCGCAATGCAGGCGCACGGCATGACCGCAGAAGCCTTCGATCGATTCCTCGACGCTCTGCTGCACCGACGGCCCGTTGAGCTGGCGCTGCCAACCCGAGAACGGCGTGCCGTCATATTCGATGACGAGCTTGTAGCGCGGCATCAGAATCGAGCGCCCCGCAAACCATCATGCGCGCCGTCATCCCGGACAAGCGGCCCTCGGGTCCGGCCTTCGGCCGGCCCAAGGACAGGCTCCGCCGCGCCGATCCGGGATGACGTGGAGGGAAATGCTGCCATGTCAGAGCTTACCGCCGGGCTCTAACCTGGCGCCGCGCAGGAATTCCGCCCCGGTGACAGGCCGCCCGCCGGCGCGCTGGACCTGCAGCAGCCTCACCGCGCCTTCCGCGCAAGCGACCGTGCCCTCGCCGTCGAGCAAGGTGCCGGGCTCGGCCGCCCCGCCTGCCAGTGCCGTGCGCAAGATCTTCAGCCGCTCCGGACCCTTGCCGAGATCGACCTCGGCGAAGGCGCCGGGAAAGGGCGAGAGACCGCGCACGAGGTCATGCACCTGTTTGGCCGGGCGCGCCCAATTCAACTTCGCCTCGGCATTGCCGATTTTGGCAGCGTAAGTCACGCCCTCCTCCGGCTGCGGCGTGAAGCGCAAGCCGCCGCGCCCGAGCGCCGCAAGCGCGCGCACCATCAGATCCGCTCCAAGCGGCGCCAGCAGGTCGTGCAATTCGTCCGCCGTCATGTCCGGACCGATCGCCAGGCTCTCGACCATGCCGACAGGGCCGGTGTCGAGGCCTGCTTCCATCTTCATGACGCAGACGCCGCTCTCGGCATCGCCGGCCATGACGGCGCGCTGAATCGGGGCCGCGCCGCGCCAGCGCGGCAGCAGCGAGGCGTGCAGGTTCAGGCAGCCGAGCTCCGGCAGATCGAGGATCGCCTGGGGCAGGATCATGCCATAGGCGACGACGACCGCGACATCCGCCTGATGCGAGGCGATGGCCTCGACCGCCTCCTGCGACTTCAGGGTCTTGGGCGTGAAGATAGGGATGCCGAAGCGCTCGGCGGCGCGCTGCACCGGCGAGGGCTTGAGATCGAGCCCTCGCCCAGCCTGTGCCGGGGCGCGGGTGTAGCAGGCCACGACCTCGTGGCCTTGCCCGATGATCTCGGTCAGGGTCGGCACGGCGAAATCGGGCGTGCCCATGAAGATGACGCGTAAACTCATACGCTGAACTTTACCCCAACCATAGTCTTCGTACTCACGCCGCGCTTTCGCGCTTGGCAACCTTGGCGAAGCGCTTGGTCACGCGCTCGCGCTTCAGCCGCGACAGATAGTCGATGAACAGCACGCCGTTGAGATGGTCGACCTCATGCTGCAGGCAGGTGGCGAGCAGGCCCTCGGCCGCAATCTCCTGAGTCTTTCCGTCCAGATCCATATAGCGCAGCTTGATCGAAGCAGGCCTTTCGACCTCCTCGTAATATTCGGGGATCGAGAGGCAGCCCTCCTCATGGACATTCGTCTCCTCGGACGTCCAGATCACCTCCGGATTGACGAAGACCATCGGGACCTTCTCCTCGTCGTCGCTCTTCGAGAGATCGATCGTCACGATGCGCTTGGGCACACCGATCTGGATCGCGGCGAGCCCGATGCCGGGCGCGTCATACATCGTCTCCAGCATGTCGGCGGCGAGCGTCTTGATCTCGGGAGTGATCGTATCGACCGGCGCAGAAACCTGACGCAGGACGGAATCGGGCAGGATGACGAGTGGACGAATGGCCATGGGGGCTCTGCGCGGAATTTTTCGAGGTTGCCGCGACATAAGCACTTGTGTGCAAGCGGTCAAACTGTTCCGCTTTCGTTCGAATTCCCTGCCCGAATCTGCTAGGCTTTTCCGATGAAAGAGATCGCCTTCATCCTGCTCGACCGTCCCGTGACCTGGGCCGAGGCCGCGCTCGGCTTCGCGGGCTTGAGTCTCCTGCTGCTCCTGCTGGTCGTCATCTCGTCCTGGCGCGGCGCCTCACGGCGCGCGTTCGAGGCCGCCATGGCGGCTGAGCGCGCCCGCGAGATGGACGACAAGGTCGCCGAAATGAACCGCAACCAGGCGGAGCTGTCAGGCCGCCTGCAGTCGATGGCCGAGATCCTCTCGACGCGGCAGGGCGATCTCGCCCGCCTCGTCGCCGAGCGGATGGATGGTCTGCGCCAGCAGGTCGGCGCCGGGCTGGAGCAGAATGTCCGCCAGACCTCCGAGAGCCTCGGCAAATTGCAGGAGCGGCTCGCCGTCATCGACTCCGCCCAGAAGAACCTGACTGACCTCACCTCCGAGGTGGTGACGCTGAAGGACGTACTCTCGAACAAGCAGGCGCGCGGCGCCTATGGCCAGGGTCGCATGGAGGCGATCATCCGCGACGGGCTGCCCGCCGCCTTCTTCGCCTTCCAGCCCCAGCTCTCCAACGGCAAGCGGCCCGACTGCATGGTGACGCTGCCCGGCGACGGGCGCGGCCTGGTGATCGACGCGAAATTCCCGCTGGAGAGCTTCACCCTGCTGCGCGAGGCACGCGGCGACGAGGCGAAGAAGGCCGCAGGCGTGCGCGTCCGCAATGATGTCGGCGTGCATGTGAAGGACATCGCCGAGCGTTACTTCCTGCCGGGCGAGACGCAGGACCTGGCCCTGCTCTTCGTGCCATCCGAGTCGATCTATGCCGATCTGCACGAGCATTTCGACGACGTGATCCAGAAGGCGCATCGCGCCCGGATCATGATCGTCTCGCCCTCGCTGCTGGCGCTCGCGATCCAGCTGATGCAGTCGCTGGTGCGCGACGCCCGCATGCGCGAGGAGGCGCAGGTGATCCAGACCGAGGTCGGCAAGCTGCTCACCGATGTGCGCCGCCTCGGCGACCGGGCCGAGAAACTCGACCAGCATTTCCGCCAGGCCCAGGAGGATGTCTCCGGCATCCGCACCTCGGCGGGCAAGATCGCCAGCCGCGGCGAGAGGATCGGCGCTCTGGAATTCGACGACGCCAAGGCAGCCGAGCCGGCGCTGCCCTTCGCCAAGGGGCTGGCGCTGAAGGCCGCGGCGGAGTGAGGCTGGCCTCGTCGGCGCTCTGACCCTTACTTGAGCACCCCCTTATTTGAGCAGCTGGAGCAGCGCCTTGTGGAACTCCTCGGGCGCCTCGACCTGCGGGGAGTGGCCAAGTTCGGGGAATTCGATGAGCCGCGCATTGGGAATGGCCTTGGCGGCCTCCCGTCCAAGTTGTTGATAGAGGCCGAGCGTCTTCTGCAGTTCGGGCGTGGCGCGGTTGGCACCCGGGGCGGTGCGGTCCTTGCCGCCGATCATCAGGGCCGTCGGCACCTGGATATTCGGGAATTCATGGACGACCGGCTGGGTGAAGACCATGTCGGAGGTCTGCGCCTGGTTCCAGGCGACCGCCTGCTTGCCGTCGCCGGCATACATCCCCGCGAGCATCGCGACCCATTGGTCGTATTCGGGCTTCCAGTTGCCGTTGTAGTAGAAGCGCTGCTGATAGGCCTTGATGCCCTCGAAGCTCGTCTTCAGCTCGCCCTGAAAGGCTGCGTCGAGCGTGGCATAGGGAACGCCCTTCGCCTGCCAGTCCTCAAGCCCGAGAGGATCGACCAGCACGAGGCGCTCGACGGTCCCGGGATACACCAGCGCATAGCGGGCCGCGAGCATGCCGCCCATTGAATGCCCCACGATGATGGCGCGCTGAATGCCGAGCTCCTTCAGCAGCCCTGCCGTATTGGCGGCCAATTGCTGAAAGCTGAACTGGTAGCCCGCCGGCTTCGACGATTTGCAGAAGCCGATCTGGTCGGGCGCCACGACGCGGTAACCGGCCTGCGTCAGGACCTTGATGGTCGCGTCCCAGGTTCCGGCGCAGAAATTCTTGCCATGCAGGAGCATGACGGTCTGACCATTCGCCTGGCCGCTCGCCGGAATGTCGAGATAGGCCATCTCGAGCGGCTGACGCTGCGAGGTGAAGCCGTGGATCTTGACCGGATAGGCATAGTCGAAGCCTTCCAGCCGGGGCCCATAGGTGGCAACGCCCGCTTGCTGGGCGCTGGCCGGCGCCGCCAGGGCAAGCAGAATGGCGGCTGCGGTGGCGATACGCATGGGCCGTCCTTCCCTCGGAGCATTGCGCGAAAAAGTGGGTACCGGTTTTTCGCAAGAGCAATGCTCTCAAACGTTTAGAATCGCCTTGATAGTCTGCGACGGCCAGCCCGGCTTCCGCCATCTCGCCCGGCCCAGATCACGATCCGCTGAGCGAACACTGCGGCAACCGCTGTAGCCTCAGCCGCGCGTCAGCGCCGCCGAGAGCTCCGGCTTCACGTTCAAGGTCTGGAACACCACGCAATAGCGCTCGGTCAGCTTCAGCAGCGTGTCGAGCTTCTCCTGCGGGGCGTCGGTCTCGACGTCGAAGGAGAGGCGGATCGCCTTGAAGCCGACGGGCGCGTCCTTGGCGACGCCGAGCGTGCCGCGGAAATCGAGATCGCCCTCGGCCCGGACGGTGCCCCTCTTCAATTCGATCTCGAGCGCGGTCGCAACCGCCTTCAGCGTCACGCCGGCGCAGGCGACGAGCGCCTCGAGCAGCATGTCGCCGGAGCAGAGCTCGGCGCCCGAGCCACCCGTCGCCGGGTGCAGGCCGGCAAGCGCGATGGCGCGGCCGGTCTCGACCTTGCAGGCGATGTGCTGGTCGTCGAGCTCGCCGCGCGCCTTCAGCGTGATGACGGCCGCATCGGGCGTCTCGCGATACTGGTCCTTGAGCGGGGCCTGGAGGGCGCGCAGGGCTGTGACGTCCATGGTTTCAACCTTCTTGGGACAAGCGACGATGCCCGTTGCAGATAATGCTGCCCACCCGATCAGGCCAGAGCATTGCGCGAAAAAGTGGGTACCGGGTTTTCGCTTGAGCAATGCTCTAAACTCTTAGAATCGATCACGTTTCTCGCATTCGGACGGTTCCGTCCGAATGCGACGTGATCTGAGGCCGCCGGCGCAAGGCCGGGCAGCGCCCTACCACCACATCCCCGCCGTCTCGGCGGTCTTGTGCTGCTGCGGCTCTTCGTCCCGCAGCGAACGGTCGAGCGTGCGCAAAACCTCGCGCTTGCTCGCCTCGAAGGCGGGTGAGAGCCGGTCGCGCGGGCGGGCAAGCGGGTTGTCGAGTTCGTCGAAGATGCGGCCGGGCTTGGGCTGCATCACGATGATGCGGTCGGCCAGGGTCACCGCCTCCTCGACGTCATGCGTGACCATCACCACGGTCGGCCGACTTTCCTCCCAGAGCGCCAGCAGATGGCCGTGCAGGCTCGCGCGCGTCGTGGCGTCGAGCGCCGAGAAGGGTTCGTCCATCAGCAGCAATTTCGGCCGTGTGATCAGCGCCCGGGCGATGGCGATGCGCTGCTGCTGGCCGCCGGAGAGCTCGCGCGGCCAGCGCTTCTCATAGCCGGCGAGCCCGACGCGGACGAGCGCATTGGTCACCAGCCCCTCACACTCGAAGGCGGAGAGATGCGAGAGCCCGAAAGCGACATTGTCGGTGACGCTGAGCCAGGGGAACAATCGCGGCTCCTGGAAGATCACGCCGACATCGGCGCGCGGCTCCAGGATCGCCTCGCCATCGAGCAGGATGCGCCCGGAGCTCGGCTGGTCGAGGCCCGCGATCAAACGCAGCAATGTGGTCTTGCCGCAGCCAGAGCCGCCGACGAGGGCGAGAATCTCGCCCGCCGCCACGCTGGCGGTAATCGCCGACAAGGCACGCGTGCCGTCGGCATAGGTTTTCGAGAGGGTATCGAAGCTCAGCATCGGGGATGCCTTTCAGAGCGTGTCGCGGCCGAGATCCTGCCAGGCGAGGAAGGGCCGCGTGATGGCGAGCAGCAGCCCGTCGGCCAGCTTGCCGAGCACGGCGAAGCTGATGATGGCCGCGATGATGGTGTCGGGGCGGCCGAGTTGCTGGCCGTCCACGAGCAGGTAGCCAAGGCCCTCGCTCGCACCCATGATCTCGGCTGCGACCACGAACATGAAGCCGAGGCCTAGCCCTGAGCGCAGCGAGGTGAACCAGGCCGGCAGGATCGCCGGCAGCAGGACGCGCCGGACCATAGCGAGCCGGCCGAGCCGGAAGACGCGACCGACCTCGACAATCTTGCGATCGATACCCTGGATCGCGGCCGCCACTCCAAGATAGACCGGGAAGAACACGCCGACCGCAATCAGCGCGACCTTCGAAGCCTCGAAAATGCCGAACCACAGGATGAAGAGCGGCACCCAGGCGATCGAGGGAATCGCCCGCAGCGCCTGAAGCGTCGGATCGAGCAAGCCGCGCGCGACGGGCAGCGCGCCCGTCAACGCACCCAGAACCGTGCCGACGCCCGCGCCCAGTCCGAAGCCGGCGGCGACGCGCCAGAGCGTCGCCGTGACATGGGTCTGGAGCTCGCCCGAGGCCGCCAGGCCCCAGAGCGTCCGCCCGACCACGCTGGGCGGCGGCATCAGACGGCCATTGGCGATGCCGGCCCGGACCAGAAGCTCCCAGAGCGCGGCGAGCGCGATCGGCAGCAGCCAGCCGGCGAGACCGAGGCGACGAGAACTGGGGCGACGAGAACTGGCGCCGGGCGAGCCCGGAGTTTTCGCCTGCGTCGCAGCCGCGATCTCCAGCGTGCTCATCGCGCCTCGATCGCCTCAGTTCGTCGCGGCGAAGCGCCGGTCGAGCAGATCGTCGACGACCGCCTTCACATCCGTGGTCGCGGGCAGCACGCCGGCTTCCTTTAGGGCAAGGCCTGCGGCGATGATCGTATCGGCCTGAGCCTGGCC
The DNA here is from genome assembly GCF_900113835.1 of Allobosea sp. OK403. Lineage (GTDB taxonomy): Bacteria > Pseudomonadota > Alphaproteobacteria > Rhizobiales > Beijerinckiaceae > Allobosea. The sequence continues at coordinate 666,153 of NZ_FOQV01000003.1, forward strand.
GATGCTGGAATGCGTCAGCTCGGTGCGGGTGAGCTGGCGCTCGATCACGGCATCCGAGAGCTTGGTGTAGTCGACCAGCGCCTTCTTCAGCTCGGCGGGATTGGCAAGCGCATAGGCCCTGGCCTCCTCATAGGCGGCGATGACCTTGCGCACGAGGGCCGGGTTTTCGCTGGCGAAGGCCTCGCGGACATTGAGGATGCCCCAGGTGTTGTCCTGCGCCTTGCGGTGGAAGAGTTTTGCGCCGCTCTCGACCTCGGCCGCCGCCATCAGCGGGTCGAGCCCGGCCCAGGCGTCGACATCGCCGCGCTCCAGAGCAAGGCGGCCATCGGCATGCTGCAACAGGACGAGCTTGACGTCCTTCTCGGTCAATTTGGCCTCGGCCAGCGCCCTGACCAGGAAGATATGCGGGTCGGTGCCACGCGTCACGGCGACACGCTTGCCCTTGAGATCGGCGACCTTGGTGATCTCGCTCTTGGCGCCGGTGACCAGGGCCGTCCATTCCGGCCGCGAATAGACATAGATCGACTTGATCGGGTTGCCGTTGATCTTGCCGATCAGGGCGGCGGCACCCGCGGTCGAGCCGAAATCGAGCGAGCCGGCATTGAGGAATTCGAGCGCCTTGTTGGAGCCGGCCGACTGGACCCAGCGCACGGCGATGCCCTCGGGGGCGAGCGCCTTTTCGAGGATGCCACGCTCCTTCAGCACGAGGCTGACGGGGTTGTAGGTCGCGTAGTCGATGCGGATTTCCTTGGGGGCCTGCGCAAAGGCGGATGTGGCACCCAGAGCGAGCGAGGCGGCGGCGAAACCGGCGATGGCGAGGCGGCGCGTGATGATGCTCATGATCGATCCCTTGTTGCGATGACGCGCAGGGATCGGGACAGACTCGCAAGCCTGCCCTTGGCCCCGACGCTTTAGCTGCACTTATTTCGCGCCCGCAAGCTGCTGGCTCAAATCGGCGCGTATCCGTCTTTTAGGTCCGTTCGTTCTGTTTGTCAAACACGACATCTGGTGATGTTGAATTGCGAATTGAACATATTTGCGATGTACAATTTATCTGCTTTGCGAATCCCGCCGGCATGTTAACGAGCGGAGTGGGCCGAGGCCGCATGGCCCGGAATCGAGGGTGAGCCGCCGTGTCGTCCGTCGCCGATCAGCCGCGCCTCGCGCTCGCCGAGGTGCTGGAGAACCCCGCCCGGGCCGTCGCGAACCTCATCGTCCGATTGGGCAAACCCTCCACCGCCGAGATGCGCCAGGCGCTGATGGCGCATCTGCGCGGCGTGCTCGAGGAAGGCCACGCCTCGGCCAAGGATCTGCTCGCCGGCCCGCGCAACGGATTAGCCTGCGCCGAGCGCATTTCCGCGACGATGGATGGGATCATCGCCTGCCTGCATATCGCGGCGAGCGAGCATTTCTATCAGGCAGTCAACCCGTCGCAATCCGAGCGCATCGCCGTCGTCGCGGTCGGCGGCTATGGCCGCGGCACGCTAGCGCCGGGCTCCGATGTCGATCTGCTGTTCCTGTTCCCGCACAAGCAGACCGCCTGGGGCGAGAGCGTGGTCGAGGCGATGCTCTACCCGCTCTGGGACCTGAAGCTGAAGGTCGGCCACTCCGTGCGCTCGATCGATGACTGCATGCGCGAGGCGCGCGCCGACATGACGATCCGGACCGCGCTGCTCGAAGCGCGTTTCCTCATCGGCGACAGATCGCTCTTCGACGAGATGGTGCGCCGCTTCGGGGCCGAGGTGGTGGAGGGCACGGCGCCCGCCTTCACCGAGGCCAAGCTCGCCGAGCGCGAGACGCGTGTGCGCCGCGCCGGCACCTCGCGCTATCTGGTCGAGCCCAACGTCAAGGACGGCAAGGGCGGCCTGCGCGACCTAAACACCCTGTTCTGGATCGCGAAATACGCCTATCGCGTCGATGATGTCAGCGAGCTGGTCTCTGCGGGCCTGTTCGACCGCAAGGAACTCGTGATGTTCCAGCGTTCGGAGGAGTTCCTCTGGCGCGTGCGCTGCTGGATGCATTTCATCACCGGCCGGGCCGAGGAGCGCCTGTCCTTCGACCTCCAGCGCCAGGTCGCCGCCGCGATCGGCTATGCCGGACGCAGCGGCCAGGCGCCGGTCGAACGCTTCATGAAGGCCTATTTCCTCGTCGCCAAGGACGTCGGCGATCTGACCGCCATCGTCTGTGCGGCGCTGGAGGCGCGCCAGCAGAAGCCGCGCGCCTCGCTCTCGCGCCTGCTCGGCTCCTTTGCCAAGCGCAAACGCGTGCGCGCGCTCGGCCACCCCGATTTCACGCTGAAGAGCCAGCGCCTCAACGTGATCGACGACAACGCCTTCCGGCGCGATCCGGTCAATCTGCTGCGGCTCTACGAGATCGCCAGCCGCGACGACATCGCCATCCACCCCGACACCAGCCGGCTGGTGACGCAGTCGCTGCGGCTGGTAACGGCGCAGTTGCGCCACGATCCCGAAGCCAACCGCATCTTCCTGGAGATCCTGACCGGGCGGCGCTCGCCGGAACCGGTGCTGCGGCGGATGAACGAATCGGGGCTGCTGGGACGCTTCATCCCGGATTTCGGCCGCGTCGTCGCGATGATGCAGTTCAACATGTATCATCACTATACGGTCGACGAGCACCTGATCCGCTCGATCGGCGTATTGGCGGAGATCGATGCCGGCGTGCTCGAAATCGAGCATCCGCTCGCCAACGAGATCATGCCGACGGTCGCCAACCGCCGGGCGCTCTATGTCGCACTGTTCCTGCACGACATCGCCAAGGGCCGGCTCGAGGACCACTCGATCGCCGGCGCCAAGATCGCCCGCAAGCTCTGCCCCCGGCTGGGCTTGAGCGAGGCGCAGACCGAAACGGTCGCCTGGCTGGTCGAGCACCATCTCGACATGTCGACCGTCGCCCAGAGCCGCGATCTCGGCGACCCCAAGACGATCGAGACCTTTGCCGCCACCGTGCAGACGCTGGAGCGGTTGAAGCTCCTGCTCATCCTCACTGTCGCCGACATCAAAGCGGTCGGCCCCGGCGTCTGGAACGGCTGGAAGGGCCAACTCCTGCGCACGCTCTATTATGAGACCGAGATCGTGCTCGCCGGCGGCTATTCCGTGATCGAGCGCAAGGCCCGCGTCGAGAAGAAGCAGGATGCGCTGAAGGAACAGCTCGCCGATTGGCCTGAGACCGAGCGCAACGCCTATCTCGCCCGCCATTATCCGCCCTACTGGATCAAGACCGACCTCGCCCGCCAGGAGAAGCACGCCCGCTTCCTGCGGCAGGCCGAGAGCGAGGGCCGCACCACAGCGACCGCCGTCGAGACCGACCAGTTCCGCGGCATCACCGAACTCACCATCCTGGCGCCTGACCATCCGCGCCTGCTGGCGATCGTCACCGGAGCCTGTGCAGCCGCCGGCGGCAACATCGCCGACGCGCAGATCTTCACCACCACCGACGGGCTCGTGCTCGACACGATCTCGGTCTCGCGCGCCTTCGACCGGGACGACGACGAACTGCGCCGGGCCGAGCGGATCGCGGCCGCGATCGAGCGCGCCTTGAAGGGCGAGATCAAGATCGCGGATCTGGTGGCGCAGCGCCGCGCTCCGCCGCCGCGCGGCCAGACCTTCCAGCTCGCGCCCGAGGTCATCATCGACAATGTGCTCTCGGCCCGCCACACCGTGCTCGAGGTCTCGGGGCTCGACCGGCCCGGCCTGCTCTACGATTTGACCACCGCGATCGGGAAGCTCAACCTCAATATCGCTTCGGCCCATATCGCCACTTTCGGCGAGAAGGCGGTCGACGTGTTCTACGTCACCGACCTGACGGCGGCGAAGATCGTCTCGACCGCGCGCCAGCTCGCCATCCGCAGAGCGCTGCTCGACGTCTTCGCCTTCGATCACGACAAGCCGGCCGCGGCCAAGGCCAAAGCGCCCGCACGCGCTTGATTTCGCAGGCGACAAGTCCGATATCGGCCCGGAACGCCGTTGCGCCCTTCGCGTGCGCCGGCCCCCGATCCGCCTGGAATTGCGATCTATTTGGAATTGGATGACGCCATGACGCAGAAGCCTGCGAAAGAAGAGCCCGAGATCGACACCGCGACCAGCGAGGAACTGGCCAATGAAGCCGCCTCCAATGCCGAGGCCAATCTCGCCCGGCTGGAATCCGAGCGCGACGACTTCAAGGACAAGCTGCTGCGCACGCTGGCCGACATGGAGAATTTGCGCCGGCGCACCGAGCGCGAGATCTCCGACGCCAAGGCCTATGCGGTGACGAGCTTCGCCCGCGATATGCTGGCCTCGGCCGACAATCTGCGCCGCGCGCTGGAGAGCGTGCCCGAAGCCGCGCGCACCAAAGCCGAAGCAGCACTGGCGGCGCTGATCGAGGGCGTCGAGCTGACCGAGCGCGACCTGCTGAAGACGCTGGAGCGCCACGGCGTGCGCAAGATCGATCCGCAGGGAGAGAAGTTCGACCCCAACCTGCATCAGGCCATGTTCGAGGCGCCCGATGTCGAAACGCCCAAGGGCATGGTCTCAAAGGTCGTGCAGTCGGGCTACAAGATCGGCGAGCGCGTGCTGCGGCCGGCCCTGGTCGGCGTCTCGGCCGGCGCGCCCAAGCCGCAGGAACCCTCGACCCCGGACACCTCCGGCAGCACCCCATCCGGCCACTGAGACGTGCTCGAAGCCGCCGGCGTCGCCGTCTTTGCATTGACTGGCGCGCTGGTCGCGACCCGCAAGGGCATGGACCCGTTCGGCTTCATCCTGCTCGCGACGGTGACCGGCGTCGGCGGCGGCACGCTGCGCGATCTTCTGCTCGGGCGCATCGTCTTCTGGGTGCGTGATCCTTCCGATGTCCTGGTCTGCTCGGGCGTCGCGCTTGCAGCCTGGGCCACCGCTTATTTCAGGCCCGGCATGCTGGATGGCTGGGCCGGCAAGCGCCTGCTGATCTGGGCCGACTCGGCCGGGCTCGCGCTCTTTGCCGTTGCCGGCACGCTGAAGGCGCTCGATGTCGGCATCTCGCCCCTGTCAGCGATCGCGCTCGGCGCGATGACCGCCTCCTTCGGCGGCATCTTGCGCGACATCCTGGCCGGCGACCGGCCCATGGTGCTGTGGAGCCGCGATTTCTACGTCACGGCCGCAGCCGCAGGGGCAGCGATGACCGCGCTTCTGTCGAGCCTGGTGATCGAACCGGTCATCGTCATGCTTGTCGGCATCGTGACCACCTTCGGCCTGCGGGCTGGATCGATCCTGTTCGGCTGGTCCTTCCCGAACCTGCCTGGCTCCGGATCGTCCTGACGACGTCAATCGTCATTGCGAGGAGCGAAAGACGAAGCAATCCAGGGAGAGACAAGCCCTCCTGGATTGCTTCGCTTCGCTCGCAATGACGGAGGGCGTCATGCTGGCTTGGTCACGCGCCGCAATGTCAGATTGATCCGCCCGCCTTGCGGCAGCAGGCTCGACGAGCCCGCCAGGATGCGGTCGATGCCGTGATAGGCGAGCCTGGCCTCCCCCCCGAACAGCAAGGCATCGCCCGAGGCAAGCTTCAGCGACACCGTCTTGCCGCCCCGCTGCGTGCCGCCGATGCGGAACATGGCGGTGTCGCCCAGCGACAATGACAGCACCGGCGCCTCGAAATCCTGCTCGTCGCGGTCCTGGTGCAAACCCATCCTGGCGCTCGCCTCATAGAAATTGACCAGGCAGGCCTCGGGCGGATGCGGATAATCCGAAAGCTCCCGCCAAGCCTGCGTCAGCAGCGCCGGCATCGGTGGCCAGGCCAGGCCCGTCTCGGGATGGAGCGGCTGGTAGCGGTAGCCGCGCTCGTCGGAAACCCAGCCGAGCGAGCCGCAATTGGTCATCCGCACCGAGAAGGGCTTTCCGGTCCTGGGCATGCGCGGGGAGAAGAAGGGCGCCTGCCGCGCCACCTCGCGCAGATCGGCGACCAGCGCGGCCTGCGCCTCAGCCGGGAGATAGCCCGGCCAATGGACCACGCCGGGCGCGATCGCGAGCCGCGTCATGCCGAGATGCTCAGAGACTGTCGAGCCCGAGCACATCGGCCATTGAATAGAGCCCGGGCTTGCGGCCCCTGCCCCAGAGCGCGGCCTTGACCGCCCCTTGTGCGAAGAGACTGCGATCCTCCGCGATGTGGGAGAGCTCCAGCCGCTCGCCGGTCCCGGCGAAGATCACCTTGTGGTCGCCGACCACAGTGCCGCCGCGCAGCGCCGCGAAACCGATCGTGCCGGGCTGGCGCGCGCCGGTGTGACCGTCGCGCACGGCGACGCGGGCCTCAGCCAGATCGACCGCCCGGCCCTCTGCCGCCGCCTCGCCCAGCATCACGGCCGTGCCCGAGGGCGCATCGACCTTCATGCGGTGGTGCATCTCGACGATCTCGATGTCCCAATCCGTGCCGAGCGTGGCCGCGACCTTGCGCACGAGGCCGGCCAGCAGATTGACGCCGAGGCTCATATTGCCGGAGCGGATGATCGCGGCATGGCGGGCGGCGGCCTCCAGCTGCGCCAGATGCTGCGGCTCCAGACCGGTGGTGCCGACGATATGGGCAATGCGTGCCTGCGCGGCGAGGGCAGCGAAGGAGACCGTGGAGTCAGGCGTCGTGAAATCGAGCACGCCCTCGGCCTCGACGAAGGCCGGCAGGGCCTCGTCGGTGACATCGACACCGCAGGCGGGCAAGCCGGCGAGCAAGCCGGCATCCTGCCCGACCACACCGGAACCCGGCCGCTCGACGGCAGCCGACAGGACGCAGCCCGGGGTCTCATGGATCGCTTTGATCAGCATCCGGCCCATGCGCCCGGCGGCGCCGACGACGACAAGACGCATGTCGCTCATGAGAAGAACTCCGGAAAGCAGGTTGGCCTATCCGCCCGCCTATAGGACGAATCGGACAGGCGCGACACCCAAAACCCGGCTCCAACGAAAAACGGCCGGGTTGCCCCGGCCGTCCCATCATTCGGTATCGCTGGATCAGGCTGCGGCCTGGATCCCCGAGAGCTTCCAGGCGCCGCTCCGCGTACGCAGGAAGGTCCAGTGTTCAGTGACCTCCTGGGGAACGGTGGCGTTGCCATCGACGACCTTGCCGCTGGCGCGCTCATACAGCGCGTTGATCAGGCTGAAGCGCATCGCGACCGTAGCGTAATCGGCATCGCCCTCGCGCCAGGCTTCCGCGAGGTCGCCCTTCAGCAGCTTGACGTCGGAGACACGGTCGACAAGGCCCTTGCTGGCGTTGCCCGAGAGATCCTCGTCGAAATAACCGAACATCTCCGGTGTGACGCGCTGGCGCAGGCCGGCCTCGTCCTCATTCGAATAGGCCGCGTTGACCTCTGTCAGCAGGCGCTCGAAGGCGTTGAAATCCTCGCCCGTCAGCTGGATCGGCTGGGTCTGCGGCGCGGCGGAGCCGCCGCCCATCATGCCCATGCGGGCAGCCTGATTCTGGGCCTGCGGCTGATAGGTCTCGCGCGAAAGCGGCGCGCCGGCACCGGCCAGTTGCGGCTCGGAGCGGCGGCGGAAGAAGCGGAGCGCCAGCCAGATCAGGCCGCCGATCAGAGCGATCTGCATCAGGAAGCCGAAAACACCGGCAAGCGAGGCCAGGCCGCCGAAGAAGCCGGAGCCCGACAGCATGCCGAACAGGCCCGCGCCGAGCAGGCCGGCGCCGAGGCCCATCATCAGGTTGCGCGCCATCGAAGGCCGGGCCGCCTGGGCGGCCGCGGCTCCGCCGGCGGCACCCGCCATCGGAGCGGCAGGCGACGGCGTCGCGCTGCGCTGGAAGGGCTGCGCCCCATTGGGGGCCGTATCCGTGCGCGACGGCGCCGATTCGGTGCGCGAGCCGCGGCTGCCGAAGCTCTTGCCACCGCCTGGCCGCGCCTCAGCGACCACGGGGACGATCAGCAGCGCACCAGCGAGAAAAGCGATGGCCCGGCCACGCCGGGCGAGCGAAATCAAAGACATGGTTCCTCCCGGAGCCCGCCTTGGGCTCTCTTGCAGCCAATATGGTCGGCCATCATTGCGGTTACAAGACCGATCTCGCCAAGTATCTACGACTAAAGTCGTAGTTCTCTCCGGCAAAGGATTTGAGGGCCATCTGGAGTCGTGCTAGTTTCGCTCTGCTTGACCGGCTCAGCCGGCAGCGGAGGGATCGAGCCATGCGCAGGATCTCATCGGGACTGGTTCCGGCACTGCTGCCGCCTTGGTTGCTGCAGCCTTGGCTTGCGGCCTTGGCCCTGTTGCTCCTGTTCGGCGCGCCAGCCCGGGCCGAAGACCGCGCCATCCCTTTCGATCCGCCGCGTCTGGCGCAGTCGCCCGAACCGCTCTGCTACTGCTGGACCGATGGCCGCAAGATCGCCGAAGGCGCCACCGCCTGCATCAGGACGACGCAGGGACGGCGACTGGCCGCCTGTGGCCGGGTCATCAACATGATGTCCTGGGAGGTCACCGAGAACCCCTGCCCGGAAAGCTAGAGCATTTTCGAGCGAAGTGGACACCGGTTCGCGTGAAGAAAATGCGATAAAACAAGGAGCTAGAGCGTGTCCGCGATTCGGGGAAACGCGGACACGCTCTAGAGTATCGGCTCGAAACGTGGGAACCGGTTTTCGGGACAAGCCGATGCATAATCAAAGCCCCTAAACGAAAGCGCCGCCAGGGGGTTTCCCGGCGGCGCTCGTCAAAGGCTCTTGTGGTCCATTCGACTCGAGACTGACGTTTGTCAGAACGCTCCCAGCACGATTGCCATCATGAAAATGAAGGCCGCACCCATGACCAAACGGTCGAGACGTAGCGTGAGGCTCATCACATCCTCCTGTGTCATTGACCTGTCGCAAGGCTAGCAGAACTGGCGAAGGCTGCAAGGGGGCGGCAACGTGACGAGACGAGGGCGCAGCCAAGAGTATGGCTAAAATTTGATTAAAGCATTGAATTGTTTTGGGGACAGTTTCGCTTAGCGGATTGGTTCAACACGCGTTTCCAGCGCCTTTGCCGCTGCGATGACACGATCATCGGCGCCAAATCCACTTATGACCTGAATCCCGACCGGCAGACCGCGCGGGCCGCGCATCACCGGGATCGTCAGGCATGGCACGCCGAGCAGGGTCCAGAGCCGGTTGAAGCGGGCATCGCCGGTCGAGGCCAGCGTGTCGGGCGCCTCGCCGGGGGCGGCATAGCTCACCACGACGTCGACCTGGCCGAAGAAGGCGCGGGCCGCGTCGCGGCCACGTCGCGAGACCCGACGCGCCTCGTCATATTGCGCCGGCGTGACGCTGCGGGCGCCGTCGAGATAGGCACGCAGCTTCGGCGCGATCTGCTCGCGATGCTCGGCATATTCCCAAGCCAAAGCCTGCGTCGCCTCGTAGCCCTGCAGCGGCACGTGGGCATGAAAAGCCTCCGACAGGGCCTGCGGGCTTTCGAGCTCGACGATTTGCGCCCCCGCCCCGGTCGCGATCTCGCAGAAGCGCAGCAACGCCGCCTCAGCCGCCGGCTCGGGCGCGCCGGCGAAATCCTGCCGGGTCACGCCGATGCGCAGGCCCTTCAGCTCCGCCGCTGTGGCATCAAGCTCGGGTCGGCCCGTAATCGTCGCGAGCGCCAGGCCGAGATCATCGGCACGCGCCGCCATCAGGCCCAGCGTATCGAGCGACCAGGAGAATGGCTTGACGCCGACTGTCGGCAGCAGCGCATAGGACGGCTTGATGCCGGCCACGCCGCAATAGGCGCTCGGCCGGATCACCGAGCCGCCGGTCTGCGTGCCGATGGCGAGCGGGATCATGCCGGCCGCCACGCCCGCGGCCGAGCCCGCCGAGGACCCGCCGGGGCTCGCGCGGAGGTCATGGGGATTGCGGGTCGGCGCCGGATCGCTGGCGGCGAAGGCCGTGGTGTGGGTCTTGCCGGCGACGGTCGCGCCGGCCCCCTTCAGCATCATCACGATCGGTGCATCGGAGCGCGGCCGCCAGCCCTCATAGATCACCGAGCCCATCTGCGTCGGCAGATCGGCTGTATCGATGATGTCCTTGACCCCGCAGGCAATGCCGGCGAGCGGACCCGCCGCCGCGACAAGCTCGGCCGGCCGGCTGGCGAAGGCCTGGATGGACGGCTCGGACTCAGTGATCCGCGCGGCGCTCAGCGCCAGCGCGCCTGCTGCCGTGATCTCGCCCGCCGCAATCCGGCGCAGGATGTCGCGCAAGCTCTGCATGCTATTCTCCAATGACCTTGACGATGAGGGCAGTCCCTCGCCGCGCGAGCGGGATCGCGAGGAAGGCGGCGCCGGCCGCGCAGGGCCAGGCGATGACGAAGGCGTGCAGCCATTGCGCCACGAAATCCGGGGGGAAGCCGAGATTGAGATAGGTCACCAGCGCCGTCATCAGGAAGGCCATGACGCCGGCCATGAGCACGGGAAAGATGAAACGGGCCTTGCCTGTCATGGGTTACGATCTCCGGAACCTTTCATGCTGTCTCGCATGCGGCATGCCAGCCGCACCAGCCTGCTTTCCGGCATGGCCGCCTGCTGTGATCTCGCTGCGACTGGCTGCTCTTCGGCCTCGCCATCGCCGGCGTTTCCCCCCTCGTCCCGGGGTAACTGAGGCATCAGATGACCTTTGGACAGGCTTCGACAGTGCCTTAAGCCCCTGTTAACCGCAGCGCCAAAGTTAATCCAGCTGTTGCGTGGCGGGCTCAGGCGGTTGAGAAACCGTTCACCAAACGGGTCGCATTTGATCGGTCATGCGACGCGTTCACCTCACCCTCATCGCTCTTGGCGTGATCGGCGCCGGCCTTGCCGGCTGCGGAAAATTCCAGAAGCCGCAGCGTGCGGCCTGGCGTGACCAGGCCGAAGCGGAGTGCCTGGCCTCGCGCCAGGTGCAGCTCTCCTCCTATGTCAGCCTGCGCAGCAAACCCATAGACGGCCCCGGCACCTGCGGCATGGAAAAGCCGTTGAAGGTCTCCGCCTTCGCCAATGGCGGCATCGGGCTGACAAGTTCGGCCACGCTCGCCTGCCCCGTCGTCGCGACCACCGACAAATGGCTCGCCGAAGTCGTCCAGCCGGCCGCCCAGAACGTTCTTGGCGCGCAGGTCATCGAGATGCGCGCCGGCTCCTATTCCTGCCGCGCCATGAACAACGGCACCGGCACCAGCCGCACCTCCGAACATGCTTATGGCAATGCGCTGGACGTGTTCTCCTTCCGGCTCAATGACGGGCGCAACATCACGGTCAAGGATGGCTGGCGCGGCTCGCCGGAGGAGCAGAACTTCCTGCGCGAAGTGTTCGTCGGCGCCTGCGAGAACTTCTCGACCGTTCTCGGGCCGGGCTCGAACGTGTTCCACTACGACCATATCCATATCGACCTGGCCCGGCATGCCAAGGGTCGGCACATCTGCAACCCGGTCATCAAATACACCCCGAACTACAATCTGCCGCCCCCCGATCCGGCGCGTCCGTTCCGCTCGGCCGAGCAGCCGCGCGAGCAGCGCGACGAGATCGGGGCGCTCATCGCCGGCGGTCCAATGCTGCGCCAGCCAGGCGACGGATTGCGGCCGCCGGGCTCGGTACAGGGCGGCTATCCCGTGGCGACGAACCGCGGCGGCCAGAGCCTCGACACGCAGCGGCACTTCATCGAGGAGCCCACAAGCGAGCCGCTCAACCAGTCGCGCTACCGGCCGCAGCCGCTGCCGAGCGAACAGCGCGGCCCGCTGACGCTGCCGGGCTCGGTGCCGCCGACGGAAGAGATCATCGTCGGCGACGACGAGGGCACCGGCGTGCTCGACCAGGAAGGCATGGAGCAGGCCAAGCCCGTGATCACGCCGCAGAACGATCCGTTCGCCTATAGCTCGGGGCGGACACAGCGCCGGTAGCGCAAGCTTCGGCCAGTCTTCACATGCGAGCCTAGCCGTCGCAAATTCTGGCGAACGGCCTATCGCTCAACCGCGCCGTCATCCTGGCCGAAGCCCTCGGGTCCGATCTTCGATCGGCCCAAGGATAAACTCCGCGGAGCGCTGGGATCCATCATAAGGCTCCGGAGCCCTACGATGGATCCCGGGACGACCTCCGGTCGCCCAGGACGACGCCGCGTTTTGTTCTGAGCCGTAACCCGCCGATATTTACGCCGAAGACGCGGCCTGAGGATCACGGTCGGGTCAATAACCAAGCCTCACCGCGACACCAGCACCTGCCGGCATTCGGCCGGCAGCGCGTCGAGCGACATCGGTGGCTTGGGCTTCGGCGCCGGGCCGGTGCGCGGCTTCTTCGGCGCGAAGAAAGCAGTGCGCTGGCGCTCGATCCAGCCGGAGAGCTCCTCGCCGCAGCCATCGCCGAAATTGGGCGGCTCCTGCCCCTGGCAGCCCTCCATTCCCGCCGGGCAGACCATCCGGACATGGAAATGGTAGTTGTGGCCCCACATCGGCCGGACCTTGTTGAGCCAGGCGCGATCGCTCCCGGCCTCGCGGCAGAGCGCCACTTTCAGCGCCGGATTGACGAAGATGCGCTCGACGCGCGGCTCGTTGGCGACGGTCCTGATCAGCTTGGTCTGCGCCGGCGTCCAGTTCTTCGGATCGATGTCGCGCCAGTCGGCGCGAGCCATGTTGACGGCCGGCATGTTCTCGCGCTCGTTGCGATCGAGCCGCTCCCTGGGCATCGGCGTCAGCCAGAGATCGGCGTCGAGGCCGATCTGGTGCGAGGCATGGCCGGTCAGCATCGGCCCGCCGCGCGGCTGCGAGATGTCGCCGACCAGAATTCCTGGCCAGCCATTGATCTTCGGCACGTCATGGGCGAGCTTTTCGAGATAGTCGATCAGGACCGGATGGCCCCAGTTGCGGTTACGGTTGAGCCGCATCACCTGCCAGCTCGGCCCATCGACCGGCAAGGCCATCGCGCCCGCCAGGCAGCCGCGCGCATAGGAGCCGATGGCACGGGCGCGCATATCCGCCGGCGCGGTCTTCTGGCCGAAGAGCGCGCGCGCCGCATCGGGAAAGGCCGCGATATTGGCGGCGCGGCGCCGCGCCTCCTCATCAGCCGTGTCCTGCGCATGGGCGAGCGCGGGGACGACGATGCCCAGGAGCAGGACGAAGGCGGCGGCGATTCGGCGATTCAGGACGCGCATTGGCTGAGAATCGGCGCGTTGCCCCCCAAAGGTCAAGGCCAGGTGCGGGCGCAAATGCCGGTGGACAAGTCCCGACCGAGGCGGCAGCCTACCAGCAAGCAGCAAGCGGGCGTCAAGTCCCGCGGCACGGCCCCTGGGAGAGATTGAGTATCATGACCGATTTCACGATCGACCGTCGCACTATGCTTGCTGCGCTCAGTGCGGGTTTCGCTTTGCCGCAGGCCGCTTTCGCTCAGGCCCCGTGGCCGCAGGGCCGCACGATCAGGCTGATCGTACCGTTCCCGCCCGGCGGGGCGACCGATATTCTGGGCCGGCTCGTCGCCGACAAGCTCGGCCATGCCTGGAGCACGAATCTCGTCGTCGAGAACCGGCCGGGCGCGGGCGGCAATATCGGCGTCGATGCGGCGACGCGGTCGGAGCCGAACGGCGACACGCTATTGATCGGCTCGGTCGGGCTCGTCGCGAACCCCTATCTCTACGCCAAGGTCAATTACGACCCGATCAAGGACCTCAGCCCCATCACCATGGTCGCGATGGTGCCAAACCTCCTCGTGGTCAGCAAGGAACTGCCGGTCAAGGACACCGCTGAGCTCGTCGCCTACGCCCGAGCTAATCCCGGCAAGCTGAGCTATGCCTCCTCGGGCGTCGGCACCTCGATTCATCTCGCCGGCGAATTGTTCCAGAAGCTGACCGGCACCAAGATGGTGCATGTGCCCTATCGCGGCTCGTCCCAGGCGATCCAGGATCTGATCGGCGGGCGCGTCGACCTGATGTTCGACAACATCACCTCGGCCCTGCCGCAGGCGCGAGCCGGTTCGATCCGCGGCTTCGGCGTCACCACCGCGACACGCTCTCCGACCGCCCAGGAATTCGCGCCGATCGCCGAGGTCGTGCCCGGCTTCGACGTCTCGTCCTGGTTTGCGCTTTTCGCGCCGGCGAAGACGCCCAAGGCGATCATCGACAGGGTCCAGGCCGACACCAAGACCGCGATCGCCGATCCTGGCGTCCGCGCCAAGATGGATCTGCTGGCGGCCGAGCCTGTCGGCAACACCCCGGCGGAGCTCGCGGCCTTCGTGCAGTCCGAGCAAAAAAAATGGGGTGACCTGATCAAGGAGGTCGGAATCAGGGCGGAATAGGCGCGCCGCTCACGGAACTTGCGGGGCGAGGCTGACGTTCTCCTGCCATATCCCGCCGGTGCACGCCGGCGGTCCTCCTGGAGAAGGAACGCCCCATGTCCACCCTCGTCATCATCCTGCTGCTGGTGCTGCTGCTCGGCGGCGGAGGTTATTACGGCCATCGCAGCTACGGCACGACCGGCCTCGGCGGCGTGCTCGGCCTCGTGTTGGTCATTGCCGTGATCTTGTGGCTGCTCGGCGCGATCGGCGGCGTACCCGTACGAGTCTAGAGCATTGTTTTGACGCGTTTTCTCCACGCGAACCGGTATCAACTTCGCCCGAAAACGCTCAAACGACCCCGCTCCGTTGGTCGATCAGGCTGGCACAGAGGCTTCCCAGACAGCCACTGCGGCAGCCAGATCCTCCAGCGAGACGCCGACCGATTTGAACAGCGTGATCTCGCCGCCCTCAGCCGCGCCCGCGATGCGGCCTTGGCAGAGATCGGCCAGCGTGCCGGCAATCCTGTCGGCGCTGTAGCTACCCTCGGCGATCGCGACGGCGACATCGCCGCCCTCATCGATTGCCTTCTTGGAGTCGACGATGACGCGGGCGCGGTTCAGCGCCTCGGCATCGGCCTCGCGCATCTGCATGGTGAAGGCGCCGATCAGGTCGAGATGCGCGTCGCGCTTCAACCATTTGCCGTGGATCAGCGGCTCGCTTGCATTGGTGGCGCAGGAGATGATGTCAGCCGTGCGCGCCTCGGCTTCGAGATCGGTGACAGCGCGGGCTGCGATGCCGTCACGCGCAAGCTCTTCCACCACGGCGACGGCAGCTTCGGCCCGGCGCGCCCAGATGGCGATATCGGTCAGCGGCCTGACCGCGCGATGCGCCTTGACCAGGAAGGGCGCGAGGCTGCCCGCCCCGACCATCAGCATGCGGCTGGCGTCGGGGCTGGCCATGTAGCGCGCCGCCAGAGCCGAAGCCGCCGCCGTGCGCCACAGCGTCAGGCGGTTGCCGTCCATCACCGCCAGGGGCTGGCCAGTGTTTCCGTCCATCAACAGATAGGCGCCCATGACGCCGGGCAGGTTGCGCTTGCCGTTGCCGAAGAAGACCGAGACGATCTTGGTGCCGATATAGGCCTTCTCGGCGCTGGGCGCGCTCCAGGCCGGCATGATCAGCAGCACGGCCGGGTCGCCATCGGGGCGCTTGACGTCGTGATGGCTGCGCGGCGGCAGGGCCACATCGCTGCGGAAGGCGTCATCGAGCGCGTCGATCAGGCCGGAAAACGTCAGGGCGGCGTCGATCTCGCCATTGTCGAAAAGCCGCATCAGCCCCTACCGCTGGTCAGCGCCGGCAAGGCGGAATCGGGCACAGCGGCACGCAGCATCTGCGCCTCGCCGCGCAGCGTCTCGGCCTCGCGGCGGTTGCGACGGGCCGCCTTGCGGTGCTTGCCCTGGGCAATCCAGGAGGCAAGGCCGCCAATCAGGATACCGACTGCAATCGCCGCCAGAACGACCGCAAAGAGCGGCACGTCGAAGACGAACACAGGCGCGTCGCGACTGATCGGGTCGAAGGACAGCGGAACCGATTTCCGATTGGCGACGGAAAACAGCACGATCGCCAGCGCGACCGGAACCAGGATCAGGGCCTTGAAGAAGGATTTCATCGGAGTTCCTTTCAGCGGCTAGAGCCGGATGATTTCAGACGGCGTCACAATAGTGACACCGTCTGAAATCTGAATCCGTCTCTCATCAAGGAGTTAGAGCAGGATCGATGCGAAAAACCGGTGCCCACTTTTTCGCATCCTGCTCTAGCGCGAGCCCTCATCCTGGCGAGCTATTTCGGCGAAAATAGCGTCTCCAAGGATGTTTCAGCCCGCTCTGGATCATCCCTGGAGACGCCGCTTCGCGGCTCCTCGGGACGAGGGCTGAGAGAGACTTTACGCCTTGCCGTTCAGCCGCAGCCGAAGCTCCTTGCCGGTCTTGAAGACCGGGACGAACTTTTCCTCGACCTCGACGGCGTCACCCGTGCGGGGATTGCGGCCGACCCGGGCGGAGCGGGCCTTGCGGGAGAAGGCTCCAAAGCCGCGCAGCTCGACCCGGTCGCCACGCGCCAGCGCCTTGACGACCTCGTCGAGGATCGCCGTGACGATGTTTTCAATATCGCGCTGGTAGAGGTGCGTGTTGCGCTCAGCGATGCGCTGGACGAGTTCGGATTTAATCATGTGTCCAATATAACCGCTTGTATCAACATCATTTTTCGACTGCAGGCTGCCAGAGCGCCAAGGGCGCGTCAAGACGCAAACCGATCGGTTGTTCGGCCGCACGCGCGATAAGGCTCGCCACGGTTTCGAACCCGGCGGCGCGCGCCAACGCCTCGCTGGCACTCCATAGCCCGTAGGCGGATGATTCGCTGCGGCGGCGCCAATCACGGACCGCCAGATCCTTCGCCACGCCTTTCTCGCGTTCGAGCCAGGCGATGGCTTCCGGCTCGCCGCCGATCTCGTCGATCAGCTTCAAAACCGCGCCCTGCCGGCCGGAATGCACCCGGCCGTCGGACACGGCCGCGACCTCGGGATCGCTGAGGTGCCGGCGCTCGCGCACCAGCCGCTTGAACCAGTCGTAATTGTCGTCGACGACGCTCTGGAGCGCGGCGCGCGCCTCCGGCGAGGTCGGTTCGAAACCGTTGGGCGCGGCCTTCAGCGGGCTCGACTTGATCTCCTCGAGCTTGACGCCAACCGTATCGAGCAGGCGGCCAACATTGGGAAACTGGAAGAGCACGCCGATCGAGCCGACGAGCGAGGTCTGGCGCGCCACGATGCGATCGGAGCCGAGGGCTGCGATATAGCCGCCCGAGGCTGCCAGGCCATCGACCACCGAGACCATCGGCTTCTTCGCCGCCAGCCGGCGCAGCGCGTCGAACAAAGCCTCCGAGCCCGAAGTCGTGCCGCCCGGGCTGTCGATCTTGAGCAGCACGGCCGAGGCCTTGCTGTCCTCCAGCGACTTGATCAGTTCGAGCGTGCGCCTGTCGCCCGAGATGAAGCCGGAGATGGTGACACGGGCGATATGGGCCTGGCTGAGCGAGCTGGGCGCGCGTCCGGTCCAGGCGAGGCCCGCGACGACGGCGGCGGCCAGCACGCCGAGCACGGCGAACAGCCGCCAGAGCGTCAGCTTTCGCCTGAGGCTGCGGCGGTCGGCGAGCAGATCGGCATCGGACGACATGAGGTCAGCGCTCCGGGTTTGCGGCACCGTGATGTAGCCTCGCCGTGACGGGCGGGCAAGACGAAGCCGCAGGCTTAGGCCGCGACCGTGGCGCGCGCCCGGTCCAGCGCCAGCAAGGCGAGCCCGCTCGCCACCGAGCGGAAGGCATCGCCGATATGGACACGGCTCGCGCCGAAGCGGCGGTCGAACAGCGCCCGCACCGCCGGGACGTGAGAGGTGCCGCCGGTCATGAACACGGCCTCGATCGCACCAGTGGAGACGTTCGCTTCGCTCAAGGCCTTGTCGAGCGCCGTCTCGATCGCGCCGACATCGTCCGCGATCCAGCTGTCGAAATCGCTGCGGCGGATCGGAGCCTCGATCGTCACATCCATCTGGCGGAAGCTGAGCGTGGTCTCCTCAGCGCCCGAGAGCGCGATCTTGGCGGCCGAGACCGCACGGTAGAGCTCGTAGCCGAGATCATATTCGATCACGGTCAGCAGATCCTCGAGCTTTCCGGGCTCGACCGCGTCGCGGATCAACGCCTTGAGCTCGGCCATGGTCTCGCGGCTTTTCATCAGCGAGAGCCGGTGCCATTGCGCGAAGGCGGCGTGGTAATGCGCCGGGATCGGCAGGAGCTTCTCGAAGGAGCGATATTGCGTACCCTTGCCGAGACGCGGTGAGATCGCGTGCTCGATGATGCGGTAGTCGAAGGTGTCGCCGGCGACACCGACGCCGGCATGGGAGAGCGGAATCGCGGCGAGCCGCCCTGCTCCGCCGGGCTCGAAGCGCATCACCGAGAAGTCGCTGGTGCCGCCGCCGAAATCCGCGACCAGCATGGTCTGCGGCGTCTGCAGGTCGCGGGCATACCAGTAGGCCGCGCCGAGCGGCTCATAGGCGAAATCGACGGCAGGCATCCCGGCTTTGCCATAGGAGGCGCGCAGCCGCCCGAGCGCAAGCTCCTCATCGGGCCGCTCACCGGCGAAGACGACGGGCCTGCCTGAGACCAGCGGTGTCTCCGCCACGTCGTCGAGGCCGGCCACGAGATCGGTCAGGAACACGCCGATCAGGTCCTCGAGCCTGAACAGCTTGCCGAACAGCCGCGTCTCCTGGAAGGCACGGCTGGAGAGATGCGTCTTCAGCGATTGCAGGAAGCGATGCTCCGTCGTCATGCCGAGCGCCATGTCGAGCGCATCGGGCCCGCTGACATGGGCGACATGGGTCTTGGGCGGCCGGCCCTCGCGCCAGAACATCAGGGCCGAACGATAGGCGTCGACCGCGCCCTGCCTGGTCGCGAAGGAACGCGTCGTCACCGAGCCGTCGGCGCGCGCCAGGGCAACCACGCTGTTGGTGGTGCCGAAATCGATGCCGATCGCCGCGGTGGTCATGTCCCGGGTTCCTGATGCTGGTCGTCATGGTCGGGCCTGACCCGGCCATCTCGGAAACCAAGGCGTCCTGGTCAAAGAGATTCCCGGGTCTTCGTTTGCTCGGCTCGCCCGAGAGTGACGGGTCGAACCGAAACAAAAGCCCGCGCGGATTGCTCCGCGCGGGCTGGTCTGATGGGCCGGCCGCTTTCGCGGCCGAAACCTCACTTCTTCTCGGTCGTCGCCTTCTTGAGGGCGGCGCCCAGGATGTCGCCGAGCGAGGCGCCGGAGTCGGCAGAGCCGTACTGCGCCATCGCCTCCTTCTCCTCGGCCATTTCCAGGGCCTTGATCGAGACCTGGATCTTGCGGGCCTTCTTGTCGAACAGGATGACGCGGGCGTCGACCTTTTCGCCGGCCGCGAAGCGCTCAGGGCGCTGCTCGGCACGATCACGCGCGATTTCGGCGCGCTTGATGAAGGTGGTCATGTCGGTGCCGACGATCTTGACGTCGAGACCGGCTTCCTTGACCTCGATCACCTCAGTGGTGACGACCTGGCCCTTCTTAAACTCGCCGGCATCCACGAAGGGATCGCCGCCGAGCTGCTTCAGGCCGAGCGAGATACGCTCCTTCTCGACGTCCACATCGAGAACGACAGCCTGCAGCATGTCGCCCTTCTTGTATTCCTCGATGACCTGCTCGCCCGGACGGTTCCAGTCGAGATCCGAGAGATGGATCATGCCGTCGATATCGCCTTCGAGACCCAGGAACAGGCCGAACTCGGTCTTGTTCTTGACCTCGCCCTCGACCACCGCACCGCTCGGATGGGTCTCCGCGAAGACCTCCCAGGGGTTGCGCAGGGTCTGCTTGAGACCCAGCGAGATGCGGCGCTTGACCTGATCGACCTCGAGGATCGCGACGTCGACTTCCTGCGAGGTCGAGACGATCTTGCCGGGGTGGACGTTCTTCTTGGTCCAGGACATCTCGGAGACGTGGATGAGGCCTTCGATGCCCGGCTCCACTTCGACGAACGCGCCGTAGTCCGTGATGTTGGTGACGCGACCCTTGAGGCGCGCACCGACGGGGTAACGGGCCGCAATGCCATCCCACGGATCGGCAAGCAGCTGCTTGATGCCGAGCGAGATGCGGTGCGTGTCCTGGTTGATCTTGATGATCTTGACCTTGACCGTCTGGCCGATGGTCACGACCTCGGACGGATGGTTGACGCGACGCCAGGCCATGTCGGTGACATGGAGCAGGCCGTCGATGCCGCCCAGGTCAACGAACGCACCGTATTCGGTGATGTTCTTGACGACGCCGTCGATGACCTGGCCCTCTTCGAGCGAAGCCACGAGCTCGGAACGAGCCTCGGCGCGGGTCTCTTCGAGGACGGTACGGCGCGACACGACGATGTTGCCGCGGCGGCGATCCATCTTGAGGATCTCGAAGGGCTGCGGCTGGCCCATCAGCGGGCCGACGTCGCGGATCGGGCGGATGTCGACCTGCGAACGCGGCAGGAAGGCGACAGCGCCGTCGAGATCGACGGTGTAGCCGCCCTTGACGGTGTTGAAGATGACGCCCGAGACCTTCTCGCGAGCCTCGAAAGCCTTCTCGAGCTTGACCCAGCTCTCCTCGCGGCGAGCCTTGTCGCGCGAGATGACGGCTTCGCCGAGCGCGTTTTCGATCCGGTCCAGATAGACCTCGACCTCGTCGCCGACCTTGATGTCCTGGTCACGGCCGGGGCCGTTGAATTCCTTGAGCGCGACGCGCCCTTCCGTCTTCAGGCCGACATCGATGATCGCCATGTCTTTTTCGATGGCGACGACGATGCCCTTGATGACGGAACCTTCGAGGGCTTCGTTCTGACCGAAGGATTCCTCGAGCAGGGCGGCGAAATCCTCGCGGCCCGAATAGCTTTCTACGGCTGACATGTATTCTCCTGACGCCAGCTCGCGGATTCCGCAAAGCCGGCAAGCGCCGATTGGGTTTGTGCCACAGGCCGGACCTGTCCGTCGGCGCCTCCTGAGAGGCCTGCCCGCTCTTCCCGCGCTCTGAGGCGCCGGGGCGAGAACGGGCGGCGCTTGGCCGCCGGCATCGATCCGCATCCGAACGATCCGCCCCAAACACGAAACGGGAGCAGGCCTAAAAGGCCGCCCCCGGCTGTGATCGATCACGGCCCTTCGGACAGGCGCGATGTAGTGCAAAGCAGACGGCAGGGCAAGGGTCCTTGTCCGTTTCGCGCAGCGACGGCCTGGATGGAAAACCTTATAGTGAGGGCTGCGCCTGACAGGAGACCGCCAGGAAACTGCCATGACCAGCGATCCCGACACACCCGACGACAGCAAGCTGACGCGCACCAAGCAGGCCTGGGCGCGGGCCGGGAAATTCCTGACCGGACGCATCAGCCGGCCCGACAGCGAGCGGCTGCCGCCCGGCCAGCATCTGGTCAAGGATTGGCCGGTGCTCGATCTCGGCCTCCAGCCCGAGATTTCGACCGAAAACTGGACGCTCGACATCGACGGCGCGGTCGAGAACCGATTGCACTGGCGCTGGGCAGATTTCATGATGCAGGAGCAGGCGAACGAAGTCTCCGACATCCACTGCGTCACGACCTGGTCGCGCTACGATAATCGCTGGCAGGGCGTGGCGACGCGCAGCTTGCTCGACCTCGCCCAGCCGAAGCCCGAGGCCGGCTTCGTCGTGCTGCACTCCCATGACGGCTACACCACCAATCTGACGCTCGCGGATTTCGCCAGCGAGGATGCGCTGCTGGCCCATAGCTGGGAGGGCAAGCCCCTGACGCGCGAGCATGGCGGGCCGGTCAGGCTCGTGCTGCCGAAGCTCTATTTCTGGAAGAGCGCGAAATGGCTGAAGCGGATCGAATTCGTCGACCGCAACCAGCCTGGCTTCTGGGAGGTTCGCGGCTATCACGACCGCGGCGATCCCTGGCTGGAGCAGCGCTACAGCGACGATTGAAAAGCGGAAACCGCCCCATGACCATCAAGGCCTTCGTCTTCGACGCCTATGGCACGCTCTACGACGTTCAGTCCGTCGCCGGCGCGACCGAGGCCGCCTTCCCCAGCCATGGCGAGACCATCACCCAGATCTGGCGGATGAAGCAGCTCGAATATACCTGGCTGCGCTCCGCCATGGGTGCCTATGCCGATTTCTGGACGGTGACGCGGGATTCGCTCGCTTACACGCTCGATGTCCTAGGCCTGAACGCGAGCGAGGCGGCGATCACCGCCCTGGCCGAGGCCTACAACCATCTTACGCCCTATCCCGACAGCCTCGCCGCGCTCGATGCGCTGGCGGGCAAGCGGCTCGCCATCCTCTCGAACGGCAGTCCGGCCATGTTGGAGGCGCTGGTGCGCCATAGCGGTCTGGCAAATCGTTTCGAAGCCGTGCTCAGCGTCGACGCCGCGCGGGTCTACAAGCCCGATCCGTGCAGCTATCGGCTGGTCGAAGAGCGGATGGGTGTGAAGCCCGATGAGGTCGTCTTCGTCTCATCGAACGGTTTCGATGTCGCGGGCGCGAAGCATTTCGGCTTCAAGGTCGCGCGGATCGCACGGGTTTCAGCCGCGGCGCTGCATGCCGAGATCGCAAGCGCAGCCCCGATCTCGCCGAAGACCTTGTTCAAGGCGCTGCGCATGCAGGAGGAGCGGCTGGGCGAGAGGCCCGATTGGGTGATCGGGTCGCTGGGCGAATTGCCGGCGCTGGTGGGCGGATTGTAGGCAAACAAGCCCTACCCTTACGGAATGAGAACCACGTCATCCCGGGCGACCGAAGGGAGACCCGGGATCCATTCCTGAGCCTCACAAAATCAGCGCTCCGGAATGGATCCCGGGTCTGCGCTGCGCTCCGCCCGGGATGACCGCGTGGTTGTCACACCGGAACTCAAGACGCTGCGGAACTCAGGGCGCTGGAAGAACAGCGTCCTGCTTCCCGCCCTCCAGCGCGCTGCCGCTCTCATCCTTGAGGTCGACGCCGGTCAGCGAGCGCTTGAAGGCCTGGTCGATCAGCCAGGCGAGCTTGAAGGCGGCGGCGGCGAAATCGAGTCCGCCGGGGCGGATGTTGGAGATGCAGTTGCGCGCGGCGTCGGTCAGGCCGGGGCGGGGCGCGAAGGTGAGATAGGCGCCAAGCGAATCCGGCGAGGACAGGCCCGGCCGCTCGCCGATCAGCACCAGCGCCATGCGCGCACCGAGCGCATGGGCGGCCTCATCGCCGAGCGCGACACGGGCCTGCGAGGCGATGACGACCGGCGCGAGCGTGAGCCCCTGCCGCTTCAGATGCGGCAGCTGCGCCGTGATGAAGGGGGCGGCGTTCTGGTGGATCGCGGTCGAGGACAAGCCGTCGGCGACGATGATGGCGAGATCGCTGGCGCCGCGCCGCGCCGCCAGCACGCCCCGGCTCTCCTCGGAGAGGCCACGGCCGAGATCGGGCCGGCGCAGATAATCGCCGCGCGAGCGGGCCGCGCTCTCGACCATCACCGTATCCAGCGACAAGGCCGCAAGATCCGCGGCCAGCCCCTCCGGACGGAAGGGCTCGTGCACCGCGTCGCGCGCCTGCGCATGGGCGAGGCCGAAGCGCAGCACCTCGCGCGTCGGCAGCGAGGCGCCCGAGCGGCCAAGCGCGATGCGGGCCGGCGTCAATTGCGCGAGTTCGGCCCAGCGCTGAGCCGTGGAGGCAGGCTTGTCCGGCGTTTTCATGCCGCGCGGTCCTGCATGGCGGCGAGCAAAGCCTGCCCGCCCTGCCCCGCGCTCAACTTTCCCGAGGGGTCGGTGATGTCCATCCGCCTGAGCCAGGCCTCGAATTCCGGGGCGCGCTTCAGGCCGAGCACCTCGCGGATATAGAGCTGGTCGTGGAAGGAGGTTGACTGGTAGTTCAGCATCACGTCGTCGGCGCCGGGGATGCCCATGATGAAATTGACGCCGGCCGCTCCGAGCAGCGTCAGAAGCGTATCCATGTCGTCCTGATCGGCCTCGGCGTGGTTGGTGTAGCAGATGTCGCAACCCATCGGCACGCCCATCAGCTTGCCGCAGAAATGGTCCTCGAGGCCGGCGCGGATGATCTGCTTGCCATCATAGAGATATTCCGGGCCGATGAAGCCGACGACCGTGTTGACCAGGAGCGGCTCATAGGCGCGGCAGACCGCATAGGCGCGGGCTTCGACCGTCTGCTGGTCGACGCCGTGATGGGCATTGGCCGAGAGCGCCGCGCCCTGGCCCGTCTCGAAATACATGACGTTGTCGCCGACCGTGCCGCGCTTCAGCGAGCGGCCGGCCTCCAGCCCCTCCTGCAGCAAGGCCAGCGTGACGCCGAAGGAGGCATTGGCTGCCTGCGTTCCCGCCACCGACTGGAAGACGAGATCGACCGGCACGCCCTGCTCGATCAGCGCCACCGAGCTCGTGACATGGGTCAGCACGCAAGCCTGCGTCGGAATCTCGAAACGGGCGATCAGCGCGTCGAGCAGGCGCAGCAGATCGCCGATCGCACTCATGCTGTCGGAGGCCGGGTTGATGCCGATGACGGCATCGCCGCAGCCAAAACTCAGCCCGTCCATGGTCGAGGCGAGGATGCCGGCGACATCGTCTGTCGGGTGGTTGGGCTGGAGCCGGACCGCCATGGCGCCGGGCAGGCCCAGCGTGTTGCGGAAGCGCGTGACGACGCGGCACTTCCTGGCGACCAGGATCAAATCCTGGTTACGCATCAGCTTGGAGACGGCGGCCGCCATCTCCGGCGTGATGCCGGGCGCGAGCCGGGCCAGGACCGGCGTCGTCGCCGCATCCGAGCAGAGCCAGTCGCGGAAGCCGCCGACCGTCAGCGAGGCGATCAGCTTGAATGCCGCCGCATCATGGCTGTCGACGATCAGGCGCGTGACCTCGTCCTCCTCATAGGGAATCAGCGCCTCATTCAGGAAGGTCCGCAGCGGCAGATCGGCCAGCGCCATGCGCGCCGCCATCATCTCTTCCATGCTGCCGGCGGCGAGGCCTGCGAGCTGGTCGCCCGAGCGCAGGGGCGTCGCCTTCGCCAGCAAGGTCTTCAAATCGGCGAAAACGTAACTCTGTCGCCCGACCGCCGCGCGATACGCCATGAAATCAATCCTCGCCGAAATCAATCCTCATCCCTTGCATCATGCTAGAGCCGGATGATTTGAGATGGAATCACAGAGTGATCCCATCTCAAATCTGAATCCGTCTCTCACCAAAAGTGAGAGCAGGATCAATGCGAAAAACCGGTTCCCACTTTTTCGCATCCTGCTCTTGCGGATATTGGCATGAGCAAACGCAGATGCAGCATTGCTGCCACCCGTTGCCGCGATTAACGCTCCTTGTCCGGAGAGCGGGACGTTACCCGCCGCAGGATTTGGGAAACGTCATGTCGGCTCGCAGGACCATCGGCACCTTCGACTATGTCGTGATCGGGGCGGGCTCGGCCGGCTGTGTCGTCGCCAACCGGCTCTCAGCCGATCCGGGCAAGAAAGTCCTGGTGCTGGAGGCCGGCGGCAAGGACGACTGGATCTGGTTCCACATCCCGGTCGGATATCTCTACGCCATCGGCAATCCGCGCGCCGACTGGCTGTTCAAGACCGAGCCCCAGGCGGGCTTGGGCGGGCGGGCCTTGCCCTTCCCGCGCGGCAAGGTCGTCGGCGGCTGCTCGGCGATCAATGCGATGATCTATATGCGCGGCCAGGCGGCCGATTACGATGGCTGGCGCCAGCGCGGGCTCACCGGCTGGGGCTGGGATGATGTCCTGCCCTATTTCCTCAAACATGAGGACCATGTCGCGCCGGGGACGGGCGAGCACCACAAGGCCGGCGGCGAATGGCGCGTCGAGAATCCGCGCGTGCGCTGGGACATCCTCGACGCCGTGCGCGATGCGGCCGAGGCGGCGGGCATCGCCAAGATCGCCGACTTCAAC
This sequence comes from Allobosea sp. OK403, assembly GCF_900113835.1. Classification (GTDB taxonomy): domain Bacteria; phylum Pseudomonadota; class Alphaproteobacteria; order Rhizobiales; family Beijerinckiaceae; genus Allobosea. The sequence goes on from NZ_FOQV01000003.1 coordinate 691,828, forward strand.
ACCGGCGACAATGAAGGCTCCGCCTATTTCCAGGTCAACCAGCGGCGCGGCCGGCGCTGGAGCGCCTTTACCGCCTTCCTCAAGCCGGTGCTCGATATCCGCGACAATCTCCGCATGGAGACGCGCGTCCTGGTCGAGCGCATCGTGATCGAGGACGGCCGGGCCAGCGCGATCGAGTTCACCCATGGCGAGGAGAAGCTCAGGGTCGAGGTGCGCGGCGAAGTCGTGCTCAGCGCCGGTGCCTTCGGTTCGCCGGCGCTGCTGGAGCGCTCCGGCATCGGCGACGGCTCCCGCCTGCAGGCACTCGGCATCGACACGGCCGCGAACCTGCCGGGCGTCGGCGAGAACCTGCAGGACCACCTCCAGATCCGCCCGGTCTACAAGGTCGAGGGCGTGCGCACGCTCAACACCGACTATGCCAAGCTCTGGCGCCGGCCGCTGATGGCGCTGGAATATGCGGCTCTGCGCACCGGCCCCTTGACCATGGCGCCCTCGCAGGTCGGCGCCTTCGCCAAATCCTCGCCCGACTACGCCACCGCCAATCTCGAATTCCATTTCCAGCCGCTCTCGCTCGACAAATGGGGCGATGGCTTGCATCCGTTCGGCGCTTTCACCGCCAGCGTCTGCAATTTGCGCCCGTCGAGCCGGGGCAGCGTCCATCTCAAGAGCCCGACGCCCGAGGACGCCCCGGCTATCTCGCCGAATTATCTCGACACCGACGAGGACAAGCGCGTCGCCGTCGATGCGCTGAAGCTCGCGCGCAAGATCGTGGCACAAGCGCCGCTGGCGCGCTTCCAGCCGCAGGAACACAGCCCCGGCACAGCCGCGACCTCGGACGAGGCGCTGCTGGAAGCCGCGAAAGGGCTCAGCACCACGATCTTCCACCCTGTCGGGACAGCGAAAATGGGCCGCGACGACGATCCGACGGCCGTGCTCGACGAGCGCCTGCGGGTGCGAGGCGTGCGTGGCCTGCGCGTGATCGACGCCTCGGTGATGCCGGCGATCACCTCGGGCAATACGGCGGCGCCGACGATGATGATCGCCGAGAAAGGCGCGCAGATGCTGCTGGAGGATGCGAAAGCCGCCTGACGTCATGATATGAGGGCTCATGTCTGATATGAAGGCTCTTGCCGGCCCGGTCCGGCACGCTGGAGCCGCCATGTCACCGCCGCCCGAACGCAGCTTGCCCACCAAGATCCTTCTCGCCATCACCCGCGGCGTGCTGACGGTCCTCGTGCTGCTCGACGAGATCGCGCGGCCGCTCTATCGGCCGCTGGCGGACTGGCTCGCCTCGCTGGGAATCGTCGCGCGGGCGGAAGCCGCAATCGCCCGATTGCCGCGCTTGGCCATTCTCGCTCTGCTCGCGATTCCCTTCGCGGTCGCCGAGCCCTTGAAGATCGTCGGCCTGATCATGATCGGGCGCGGGCAGGTCGTGGCCGGCATCATGATCCTCGCCGTGGCCTATCTCGCAAGCTTCCTCATCGTCGAGCGCATCTACCAGGCCGGGCGGGGCAAGCTTCTGAGCTATCGCTGGCTGGCCTGGCTGATGGCGGCGATCGAGACCGTCCGCGTCAAGGCGCTCAGCTGGGTCAAGGCAAGCACAGCCTATCAATCCGCCATCCGGATCCGCGACGAGGCCAGGCGCTGGTTGCGGGGCTTGCGCGCCTGAGCGCGACCGGGTCCGTTCCGGTTCAGAACGTCACGTCGATCCGGCCTCGCAGCGCATGGTCGCGCGCGCCATTGCCTAGGGTGGCATTATAGCCGAGACCCAGCGCGACATTGCCGGCAACGCGCCAGGACAATCCGACCTCCGCAACCATCGCATCGCGCGCCACTGGCGCGGCGTAGACCTGGAAGGGGCTCGCGGCTCCAGCGAAGGCCAGCACGGCGGTGGGCGTCGTCTCCCCGAAGGCGTGACGCCAGCCCAGCATGGCGCGGGCGAAGAGCGGCGTCGCGCCAAGCTGCGTTTCCGCGCGCAGGCCCAGTGTGGAGAAGCCGAGGTTCTGGTCGCGGCCATTCAAGCGCAATGCGGCCGCCCCGCCCTGCTCCGTGCCTGAATCCGAATGCACGCTCACGGCGGCGACCTGGACGAAGGGCTCGAAGGCGACGGAGCCGAGCGGCAAGGCATAGCCGACCTCGGCGAAAGCCTGGGCCGTTGCCCCCTGGCCGTCGAAACGCAGCACGTCGGAGAAGCCGCTCAGCCCGACCAAGCGCGTCAGGTTGGTCTGGTTCCAGGCATAGGCGGCGCCTGCGCGAAGATTGACCGCACCGAAACGCGCCCCGCCATAGAGCGCGGCATGGACGGCGTCCTGCGTGCCGTCCGAACGGCGCTGGTCGATATCGAAACGGGTGCGGGTGAAGCCACCGGCGACGCCGACGCGCCAGGGCGTCTCGCCGCCGCCGGAATCGAGCTCCGCGCCGAACAGCATGCCGCCGCCGCGCCGATCGAGCGAGGCCGCATTGCCGTCGCCATTGCTGCTACCCTGCGCGCCGATCGCTTCACCCCAGAGCTGGAAGCGCCGGGTTTCGAAAGCGGGCGCGGGCAATGCTGCCATGCGCGGCCGGCCCGGCGCATCGGCCGAGAAGGCGCCGGTCACCGTACCGGATGGAGACGACAGGAACGGCGCGCGCAGACGGTTCATGATGGTGTCGCGCACCTGATGGCTGGTCTCGATCGCGACCGAGACGGCCTGCGCATGCGCCTCGCCCGAAAGCGCGTCGAAACCGATGCGGGCCTCCGCCAGCGTCGAGGAGAGCAGCGCGTCATAGACCCGATTGCCCGTCCCCAGCGCTTCGGCAGCGCGGCCGGCGCTCGCCTGGTTGCGCGTGACGGCCGCGTCGGGAAAGGTGACCGCATTGCGTGCCAGCGTCAGCGCCACCGTTCTTGCGTCGTAAGTCAGCGTCGGCGTCAGGAAGGCGAAATTCGAGGTCACGCCGGAAAACTGCCCGCTGACACCGCCCTGTGCGGTCAAGATGACATAGCGGGTCGAGAGACCGTAACTGCCCTGCGCGGCCAGAAGCTGGACCTGACCGCCGGACAAGGTCGCAGTTCCCGTCGCCGCAATCAGATCGGACGCGCCGGCCGCATTGAGCTCGACCTGATAGGTCGAGCCGACCGCGAAGGCGACATTCCCGGCAACGCTGAGCGTGCCGATGGAGTTGCCCGGCGCAACCGCCCCCGCCAGCGCATTGATGCCTCCGACAAAACCTGAGCCGCCGAGCGTGCCGCCATTGATCGTGACCGCGGAACCGGCGATCGAACCATTCACCGTCAGGAGCCCTGACTGGAGGCTGGTCGGACCGGTGAAGCTGCTCGTACCGCTCAGCGTCAGCGCGCCTGTGCCGTTCTTGACGAGGCCGCCCGTGCCGCTGATCGCGCCGCTGAAAAGCGTCGAGGCGTTGTTGGCGCCCGTCGTCAGTGTGGCGCTGCCCAGGGCAACCGCGCCGGCCCCAGCGAGCGAGCCGATCGTCTGATTGAAGCCGTTCAGTGCAAGCGTCGCGCCCGCGCTTACGCTGAAGGCCGAGTTCGGCGAGAACGCGCCGACCGTACCGGCCAGCAAGGTTCCGCCCGCGACGATCGTCGCACCGCTGTAGCTCTGCGCGCCGGTGAGCAGCAATATTCCCGCCCCTAGCTTGGAGAGGCTGCCAGGTCCGGAGAAGGACTGGGTCACGGTGAAGGCGTTGGCGGCGTCCGCAATGTCGAAGCCGCCGCCGGCGGCGCCGAAAATGATTGGCCGTGCGCTCTGGGTGAAGCTCGTGCCGGTGACCTGCAGCACGCCGCCATTGAGCGTGAGCGCGCCCGAGACATCGCCGAGATTGGCTTCCGACGACACGCTGAGCATGCCACCTTCCAGCACCGTCCCGCCGGTATAGCTGTTCGTTCCGGTCAGGGTCAGGACGCCCGAGCCGCGCTTGGTCAGCGAACCGGAGCCTGAGATATCATAGCCGAGCGTCGCCATGTCGGTGAAATTGGCGACGATGGCGCCGTCGTTGAAGATCGCTCCGGCCGTGATGGTCAGCAGGCCGGCCGTGCCGCCATTGCCTATATTGAGTGTACCGAGAGCGTCGATCTGGAGATCGCCCGCGGTAATCCTGAGCTCGCCGCCCTCGGCGAGGGTGACCGAGGTCGGATCGGGCGAGCCAGGGCCGATGGCGAAGGTGTTGGGGATGGTCCAGAGCGAGCCCGCGCCGGTCACCAGCGCGCTGGCGCTGCCGCCGAAATCGGCTTGGACCGCGGCGCCGAGGTTTACGGTCAGCGTCGCGCCGCCCGAGATGATCAGCGAGGCGTTGCTCCCGAGGCCCTGGAGCAAAAATATGTCCGTCGTGACGGAGGAGCCGGCACCCTCGATGCGCAGATTCGAGAAGACAACGAGCCCACTGCCGGGATTCGAGAGCGTGCCGCCCTGATCGACGACGAGCGTTCCGCCGCCGATCACGATATTATCGCCGAACTTCAGCGAGCCACCACGGATAATGAACTGGCCAGTGACGCAGGCGCAAATGGAGAAGCCGCCGCCGAGCGTGCCGGTGCCGGTATAGATCTGCGTGCCCGCGCCGGTGAACCCGAGCGAGCCATTGCCCGTGATCGTGCCGGAGAAGGTCGTAGTCTGGTTGGTAGAGCCGGTGACCAGCGTCGCCCCGTTGCCGATCTCGACCGCGCCGGCGCCCGAGAGCGAACCGACGACGGGCGCTATCGCGATGTCGCTGACCTCGAGCACGGCGCCTGCAGCGATCGTATAGTCGGAATTGGCCGAGAACGCCGTATCGGAGCTCGCGACCAGCCGGCCGGCTTGGACCAGCGTCGCGCCGGTATAATCGCTGGTGCCCTGGATCGCGAGCGTGCCGACGCCGGTCTTGATCAGCCCGCCCGTGCCGGTGATGGTGCCGGCGCTGGAGATGAGCAGCGCGCGGCCGCCGTCGACCTCGACCGTGCCGCCGCCGGCGTTCAGCGTCACCGCCCGGCTCGAGGTGAAGCTGCCGGTGACCTGCAACGTGCCGCCGTCCAGCGTCAACCCGCCCACTGCGTCGCCGAGATTGTTGTCGGCCGAGACCGAGACCTTGCCGGCGCTGATCGTCGTCCCGCCGGTATAGGTATTGGCGCCCGACAGCGTCAGCGTGCCCGCCCCGGTCTTGACCAGCGAGCCGCCGACGCCGCTGATGACGCCGCTGACCGTCGTGGACGTGCCGTCGCCGCCGACCGTGAGTTCGTTGGCGCCGAGAACGTAATCGCCCGCCCCGGCGATCGAGCCGGCGCTCAGGCGATTATCGCCGAGCGGTCCCGTGCTGGTCGAGAAATTGGTCACCGCGCCGAGATTCGTCACGATCGCCGCATTTCCGGCCGTGCTGCCGTTGAAGAACTGAAGGCCGTAGTTGTTGGTGATCGTGGCGTTGCCAGCCGTGCTGCTGTCGGAGAACCGAAGGCCGCTGTAGTTGGTGATCGTGGCGCTACCGGCCGTGCTGGTGTTGGCGAACTGAAGGGTGCCGATGTTGGTAATCGTGGCGCTGCCGGCCGAGCTGCTGTCGGAGAACTGAAGGCTGTTGGTGTTGATGATCGTGGTGTTTCCGGCCGTGCTGTTGTTGGCGAAAGCCAGGGAACCCTGATTGACCAGGGTCTGCGCCTGGCCGGAATTGTTGACGATGCCCGCTCCAGCGAAGGTGAGGCTGCCGGCAGGATCAATCGTGATCGTATAGGCTGGCGCGCTTGCGTTGAAGGTGAAGCCACCGAGCGTCGTGGCGGCGCCGACCGTGATCGCGGCTTGGTTGGTGGTGTCGAAGAACGCCGTGCCGGTCGGAACCGTCGCAGGCGTCCAGTTCGCACCAGTGTTGAAATCGCTCGAGCCGGGATTGAGCTGCCAGGTCGCGTCCTGCGCGTGGGCCGAGCCCGCACAAAGCAACGCCGAGCCCAGCGACGTGCCAGCCAGCAAAGCCAGCATGACGAAGCGGCGGCGATACGCGCCGCGCTCTTGGCCTGTCGAATCCACGAAAGCGTCGCCCCCAAATCCCAGGGCGGCAACCTAAGGCAATCTTACTCTACGGCAATAGACAACCATTCACAGGGCGGGGATCGGCATTCGTCGCCACGCCGCATGAGGGCTAACGAATCGAACACCCGCCTGGCTCGCTCCGGCACGCCGGAGCAGGCCGGCCGCGGCGCCACATTCAGACGATCTGGTTGCGCAGCGTCGTCTCGCCCCGCGCCAGCCGGCCGAGATTGTCGAGCAGGGTGTCGACGACATTGCCCTCATAGGCCCGCGTCTCGCCGGCGCTGTGGGGCGTGATGACGACCTGCGGCAGGCCCCAAAAGGGCGAGGATGGCGGCAGCGGCTCGTCATGGAAGCAGTCGAGCCCCGCACCGGCCAGCCGGCCCTCGCTCAGGGCGGCGAGCAGCGCAGCCTCGTCGACGACCTTGCCGCGTGCGACATTGATGAGGACGGCCGTGGGCTTCATCACAGCCAGCGCCCGGACGCCGATCAGCCCTTCGGTCTCCGCCGTCAGCGGGCAGGTCAGCGCGACGATGTCGGCCTGCGCCGTGACCTCGTGCAGTTGATCGGGCCGGACGATCGCCTCGATATGCGGTTGCGGTTCCGGCTGGCGGCGCACGCCGATGACGCGGATGCCGAAAGCCGAGGCGAGCGCGGCCAGGCGCAGGCCGATGCGGCCGAGCCCGACGATGACCATGGTCTTGCCGCCGAGCTCGTCCTCGCGCCTGGCGCGGTCGCCGATCATCGGGCGCCAATGCCTGGCCGTCTGGTTGTCGCGGGCGAGATGGATCTGGCGGGTCAGGGCCAGGACCAGCGCCATGGCGTGCTCGGCGACGGCGCGCTCATTCACCCCTTGCGCGCTGGCAAGGCGGATGCCGGCGGCGGCCAGGGCCGGCTTGTCGAACTGGTCGGTGCCGGCGCTGACCGACTGGATGAAGCGCAGCTTCGGCGACGCGGCGATCAATTCATTGCGCCAGAGGCCGGAGACGACGAGGACATCGGCCTCGGCCGAGCGCGCCTTGAGCTCGTCGAGCGAGTTCGCCGAAAAACTCCGGGCGCCGTGGCCGCGCGTCGCGAACTCGGCCTGCAATTGATAGGCGGCGTGGGAAAAACCGATCGTCAGCTCATTGTCAGGCGGCAGCAGGGGCATTCGTCTCGTTCCTCGACAGTCACAGGCGTGGTCAGGTTATCGGGCGTGGTCAAGTTATCGGGAGAGCGGCACGCTGTCCCGGCAGTCAACGCATGCAAGCTTCACGCTTAGCCGGGGCCGGAGGTCGCAAAGCCCGCCAGCGCCGCCTCGAGCCTGGCCCATTCCGAGGCCTGCCCCGGCAGACCGAAGCGCAGCCAGCGTGCATCGTTCTGGAAGCGGCGCAGATAAAGGCCATGGCGGCCAAGATGGGCGAAGAGCGCCGGTGCATCACCGGTTTCGAGCAGCCTGAACAGCGCGGTGCCGCCGACGATTCTGCCATGCGGCGCGAGCAGCGCATCGAGCCGGGCGGCATCGGCCGCGCGAGCGGCTCCGGCTTGCGCGAGCCAGGTGGAATCGGCCAGCGCCAGCGCCCCGACATGCAGCGCCGGCCCCGCCACCGCCCAGGGGCCCATCGCCGCGCGCAGGGCCTGGATCAAAGGCGCCTCGCCGATGGCGAAGCCGAGCCGCAAGCCGGCGAGGCCATAGCTCTTGCCGAAGGAGCGCAGCACCAATGTCGCGGGCGGCAATTCGGGCAGGATGCTGACCTCCGGCGTGAAATCGGCGAAGGCCTCATCGATGACGAGCAGACCGCCGCGCACGGCGCATTGCGCCGCGGCGGTCACGAGCCCTTGCCGCGACACGATCCGACCGTCGGGATTGTTCGGATTGACCAGCACGATGCTACGCGCCTCGCCCGCTTGATCCGGGTCGGTGACGGGGCGCACCTCCGCTCCAGCCTTGGCCCAGGCCTGGGCATGCTCGGCATAAGTCGGCCCCAGCACAGCGACCGGACCGGCGCCGGCGAGACGCGGCAGCAAATCGATCAGGATCTGTGTGCCGGGCGCCGCGACGATGCCAGCGCTTTCGGGCACGCGATAGGCCGCGCGCGCCGCAGCCAGCAGCGCCGCCTCCTCGGTAGCCCCGGGCAGGCGCTGCCAGAGCGCGGCCGGCAGCGACGGAAGCGGATAAGGCATGGGATTGATCCCGGTCGAGAGATCGACCCAAGGAGCCGGGGCATCGGGAAACAGCGCTTGCGCCGTCGCCAGATCGCCGCCATGCCAGATTTCGCCCTCAACCACGATCGATCCCGTCCCGCATGAGCCCGCCCGACACCTTGCTTCTGCTGCTGGCCGCGCTCGTGATCGAGGCTGCGCTCGGCTATCCCAAGGGCTTGTATGCGCGGATCGGCCATCCCGTCACCTGGCTTGGCGCGCTGATCGCGGCGCTCGACGACAGCCTGAACCGCGAGACCGCCTCTTATGCGGCACGCAAAGCGGCCGGGCTCGCAGCACTCATCATCCTGCTCTGCGCGACCATCGCCTTCACTTCGACCGCGGCCCGGCTTTGCCTCGCGCTCGGGCCGCTCGGCCTGCTGCCGCTGGCGCTTCTGGCCTCGACCCTGCTGGCGCAGCGCAGCCTCTACGAACATGTCGCTGATGTCGCCGAAGGGTTGGAGCAAGGCGGGCTCTCTGAGGGACGAAAGGCAGTTGCGATGATCGTCGGGCGCAATCCCGAAAGCCTCGACGAGGCCGGCGTCTCGCGCGCCGCGATCGAGAGCCTTGCCGAGAATTTCTCCGACGGTGTCGTCGCCCCGGCCTTCTGGCTCGGCCTCGCCGGCCTGCCGGGCTGCGCACTCTACAAGGCGATCAACACCGCCGATTCGATGATCGGCCACAAGACGCCGCGCCATCTCGCCTTCGGCTGGGCTGCGGCCAGGCTCGACGACCTCGTCAACCTCCCGGCCTCGCGGCTCACCGCGCTGCTGCTGGTCGCAGCCGCAGCCTTCGACCGGGAGGCCAACGCTGCCGGAGCCTGGAAAGCCGTGCGGCGCGACGCCCGCCGCCACCGCTCGCCCAATGCCGGCTGGCCGGAAGCGGCGATGGCCGGGGCGCTCGGCCTGCGCCTCGCCGGACCGCGCATCTATGGCGAGACACGCGTCGAGGATGGCTGGATGGGGAACGGCCGTGCGGAGGCGACGGCCGCCGATATCAGGCGGGCGCTCCGGCTCTATCGCGGGGCCTGCCTGATGCTGTGGGCGCTGGCGGCGGCGGGCGTGGCGTTGGCCGTTGCGGTCTGACCGGATCGGGCGATCGGCTTACGCCAGAGCGGCAAAAGCGCTATAGTATCCGGTATCGGATAGCCCGCAGGAGCCCGTGATGGGTACGCATGTCACGATCGATGAGGATGTCGTGCGAGCAGCCGAGAAGCTGGCGCTGGAGCAGAACCGTACGGTCGGCGAGGTGATTTCCGAGCTCGCGCGACAGTCACTGCCGGCCGGGACAGAGATCACCTATCGCAATGGCATTCCGCAGTTGCCCCGCCGCCCCGGAGTGGTCGTCACCATGGAGCTGGTCAACGAGCTTCGCGATGAGGAACCGTGACCTATCTGCTCGACGTCAATGTTCTGATCGCACTGATTGATCCAGCGCACGACCACTATTCCGCAGCCCATGACTGGTTCTCATCGACGGGCCGCCACTCCTGGGCAACCTGCCCGATCATAGAGAACGGCGTTGTCCGCATTCTCGGCAATCCGCGCTATCCGTTTCCACTCGCCCAATCATCGCCCGCTGGTGTCGCGAGAATCCTCGGCGAATTGCGGGCGGCTCCCGGCCATGTCTTTTGGGCGGACGAAATCAGCCTGCTCAACCCCGCCATAGTCGATCTCGGTCAACTGCTTCATTCGCTGCAGGTCACGGACACCTATCTGCTGGCGCTCGCAGTCTCGAAAGGTGGAAAGCTCGCTACCTTCGACGCTCGGTTGACCACGAATTCCGTCCACGGCGGCGCTGCTGCACTCCACCTCATCCCGACAGCCTAATCCCCTCAGAACTCGATCCCCGCCTGCGCCTTCACGCCGGCCGCGAAATGGTGCTTCACCAGCGTCATTTCCGTCACCAGATCGGCAGCCGCGATCAGCTCCGGCTTGGCGTTGCGGCCGGTGACGACGATGTGGAGGTCGTTCCGGCGCGCAGCGAGCGTCGCGACCACCTCGTCCAATGGCAGATAGTCATAGCGCAGCGCGATGTTGAGCTCGTCCAGCACGATCAGGCGGATCGTCTCGTCGGCCATCAATTCCTTGGCCTTCTCGAAGGCGCGCTCGGCCGCGGCGATGTCGCGGGCCTTGTCCTGCGTCTCCCAGGTGAAGCCTTCGCCCATGCTGTGCCAGGTGATCTGATCGCCGAAGGCATCGAGGGCCTTGCGCTCGCCCGTCGCCCAGGCGCCCTTGATGAACTGGACCACACCGACGCGCCAGCCATGGCCGAGCGCGCGCAGGATCAGCCCGAAAGCCGCCGTCGATTTGCCCTTGCCCGGCCCGGTGTTGACGATCAGCAGGCCCTTCTCGATCGTCTTGGCGGCAACCTCGGCGTCCTGCACCGCCTTGCGCTTCTCCATCTTGGCCTTGTGGCGGGCGGCCTCTTCAGTGTCGATCGTCATCTCACTTCACCTGCATCGCCAGTCCAGCGACCATGAAGACCACGTGCCGGGCCTCGGCCGCAAGCTTCTGGTGCAGGCGGCCGGCCTCGTCGCGGAAGCGCCGCGCCAGGGCATTGTCGGGCACGATGCCGAGCCCGACTTCGTTCGAAACCAGCACGACGGGGCCGGAGGCTTCGGCACAGGCGGCGATGAGCTCGGCGCCGGCGGACGCCGTATCCCGCTCCGCCAGGATCAGATTGGTCAGCCACAATGTCAGGCAATCGACCAGGATCGGTCGCCCCGCCGGCACGGCGCGAACAGCCTCGGGCAAGGCGAGCGGCGCATCGACCGTAAGCCAGTTGTCGGAGCGCCGCGCCCGATGCTCGGCGATGCGCCCGCGCATCTCGTCGTCATAGGCCTGGGCGGTCGCGATATAGGTCCAGGGCGCCGGCAGCGCCTCGATCAGCGCCTCGGCATGGCGGCTCTTGCCCGAGCGCGCGCCGCCGAGGACGAGGGTGAGATGAGGAGTTTCCAAGAGCCCTTTCCTCCGGCGTCATGGTCGGCCCCGAGCCGACCATCTCCTGCAAGAGATTCTCGGGGTCTGCGCGGAGTTTATCCTTGGGCCGATCGAAGATCGGACCCGAGGGCTTCGCCCAAGAATGACGGCGCAGTGCATTGCACAGCACCGCCCACATGGCTAATGATCATCCGCGACGGTGCCCCGGCAACTGGGTGAAAAGGGAACGCGGTGCGATACCGCGGCTGCCCCCGCAACTGTAAGCGGTGAGTTCTGCGCCATCGGCCACTGGGAGCGATCCCGGGAAGGCGGCTCAGAACGTCGAGATCCGTGAGCCAGGAGACCTGCCGTCGTCGTTCCGCAATCCAACAGGCCGCCGGCGGGGCGGCCAGGAGAAACACGATGAACACCTCCGCTTCGCTTTCGACTTCGGCCGGCGTTTCCGAACGCGCCAAGGCTGCTCTGGCCGCCCTGCTGCTCGGCAGCGTGCTGATCTTCACGGTCGGCTTCGCGCATTCGAGTAGCGTCCACAACGCCGCCCACGACACGCGCCACACGCTCGCCTTCCCCTGCCACTGAGGGGATCAGACATGGTCAATCGCGTTCTCACGGTCAGTCTCCTGGCCGGGCTTCTGGCTGGGCTCGTCATCGCCGCGCTCCAGCACGTCACCACCACGCCGCTGATCCTCAAGGCGGAAACCTATGAAGCGGCGATGCGCGCTGCCGCGCCGTCTTTCGCGTCCTTTGACGGGCAGGCCCGCATCATCCTCGCCCATGGTCCCGCCGGCGACGCCGCCGGCCACGAGCATGCCGAATGGAAGCCGCAGGACGGCCTGCAGCGCACCGCCTTCACCACGCTGGTCACGGTCGCGACCGCGATCGGCTTCGCCGCGCTGCTGCTCGGCGGCATGATCGCGGCGAATGAGACGATCGACGACAGGCGCGCGCTCGCCTGGGCGGTCTGCGGCTTCCTCGCCTTCGGCCTCGTCCCGGCTGCAGGACTCGCGCCGGATTTGCCCGGCAGCGCGGCGGCCGAACTCTTGCCTCGTCAGATCTGGTGGGTCGCGACGGCGCTGGTCACGGCTGGCGGGCTCTTCGTCTTCCTGCGCATGGAAGCCGGCTGGCTCAGGGCTCTGGCAGTCCTGGCCATGCTCGTGCCGCATCTGATCGGCGCGCCGCATCCGGCCGCGCCGGAGAGTAAGGTCCCAGCCGAGATCGCAGCGCATTTCACCGCGCTGTCGCTCTCGGTCCAGGCCGCGCTCTGGCTCGCCACCGGCCTGGCCGTCGGCGTGATCTGGCCAAGGATGACACGCAAAGCTTTGGCGACGCGACGCGCAGCCAAGGCCTGACGCCTCGCGCGCTCCTCGCCCGGGAGCGCGCATCTCGAACACGGAGGCGTTTGCATGCCCGAGCCCGATCTCACTATCCATGTCTGCACCGTCTGCCGGCGCGTGCGCGAGGACCTCACCGAAGGCTACGACCAGCCGGGGCTCGGCCTCGCCACTGCGCTCGGCGAGCGGCTTGCCGGCAAGGCCGGGATCACCGTCGCGGCGGTCGAATGCCTCGCCGTCTGCAAGCGCCCTTGCACGGTCGCCTTCGCGGCGAACGGCAAATGGACCTATCTCGTCGGCGATCTCGACGCCGAGACCCATCTCGACGATATCGTCGGCGCGGCGGAGAGCTATGCCGCCAGCGCCAACGGCATCATTCCCTGGAAAGAGCGACCCATCCCCTTCCGCAAGGGCGTGGTCGCGCGCGTGCCGCCGCTGAGCCTGCGCGAACAAGGCCTGCGCGAACAAGGATCGACATCATGAATGCCTCCCTGGCCAAAGTGCCTTGCACCATCATCACCGGCTTCCTGGGCGCCGGAAAAACCACGCTGGTGCGCCATCTGCTTGAGAACGCCGGAGGCAAGCGCCTCGCCGTGCTCGTCAACGAATTCGGCGATCTCGGCTTCGACGGCTCCTTCCTCGCCGGCTGCGGCATCGAAGGCTGCACGGAAGAAGATGTGGTGGAGCTGCCCAATGGCTGCATCTGCTGCACGGTCGCCGACGATTTCGTGCCGGCGCTGGAAAAGCTGCTGAACCGCCCGAACCCGCCCGAGCACATCCTGATCGAAACCTCGGGCCTGGCCCTGCCGAAGCCGCTGGTGACAGCCTTCAACTGGCCGGCAATCCGCTCGCGCGTCACTGTCGATGGCGTCATCGCAGTGGTCGACGGACCGGCCGTCGCCGAGGGCCAGTTCGCCGATGACCCCGAGGCAATGGCCGCTCAAGCCGCGCAGGATTCATCGGTCGAGCACGACAACCCGCTGGAGGAGGTCTTCGAGGACCAGATCCTCTGCGCCGACCTGATTCTACTCAACAAGAGCGATCTCGTTGACGCAGAAGCCAGAGCCCGCGTCATCGCTGAAATCAGGGAGCATCTGCCCAAAGCGATCAAGATCGTCGAGACCTCGCATGGCAAGGTCGAGCCGGCGTTGATCGTGGGGCTGAACGCCGCCGCCGAGAGCGATCTCGCGGTGCGCCCCTCGCATCACGGCGAGGGCGAGGACCATGACCATGACGATTTCGACTCGGTCTCGCTGCCGCTGCCGGCCGGCCTCTCGCCCGAGACACTCTCGATCCGCATGACCAAGGCCGCCGAGGCCGAGGGCGTGCTGCGGCTGAAGGGTTTCACCGCCGTGCCGGGCAAGCCGATGCGCCTCGTCATGCAGGGCGTCGGCCGCCGCGTCAGCCATCATTTCGACCGGGCCTGGGGCGCTGACGAGGCACGCGACGGCCGGCTCGTCGTGATCGGCCTCAAGGGCTTCGACCGCACTGCCGTGGAGGCCGCGCTCGCGGGCTGAACACGCCATGCACCTCCTCCCGACCAACGAGATCAGGCTCGACGACGGCGAAGACGCCGTCGACCTCGCCTTGCCGCCGGGAGATGTGCTGGTTCTGTCCTATGCCGACAGCGATCTCTCGGCGATAGCGGTCGCCGCCGGCATGAATGCCGGCATGACTGCCGGAGTGAGCGGGTTCGATGTCCGGCTCGCCTCGCTCAGGCAGCTCAAGCACCCGCTGTCAGTCGACCTGCTGGTCGAGAAGACGGCGGCACAGAGCCGTTTCGTGCTGGTGCGCTGCCTCGGCGGGCTGGACTATTGGCGCTACGGCGTCGAGCAGCTGACCGAGACCTGCCGGCGCGAAGGCATCGCGCTTGCCGTGCTACCGGGTGACGACCGGCCGGATGCGCGCTTGGCGGAACACAGCACCGTGCCCGCGGAGTTCGCGGCCGAATTGCTCGGCTATTTCCATGCCGGTGGCGGCGCTGAGAACATGCGGCGGTTGCTGGGGCGGATTGGGGATTATCTCGGCCCCTCCCTTCCCTCATCCGACCCGGCTGCGCCGGGCCACCTTCTCCCAGCCATCTCGGGCTTGCCCGAGATGGACAATCCAAGCTGCCAATATCGGCAACAGCCGACATTGGGTGGGGAGAAGGATGAGGCGGCGGCAGCTTCGCCCTTCTCCCCTCCCATCTCGAGCTTGCCCGAGATGGGCAACCCTGAGTGTCAAAGTCGGCAACAGCCGACTTTGATGGGGAGAAGGTGCCGGCAGGCGGACGAGGGAAGGCGAGATGCTTTCGAGCTCGCACCCCTTCCGCTCCCTTCGCTCTTCGCGCTCAGCGCAGGCGCAACTCCCACCCCCTGGCACGAGGCGCTCGCCGTCCTTCCCACTGATGCTCCGCTCGTCCCCATCCTGGTCTACCGCTCGGGTGTCAGCGCCGGCGACACCGCGATGGCTGAGGCGATCTCCGCGGCTCTCGCCGCCCGCGGCCACGCCCCGCTGATCTTGGCGCTCACCAGCCTGAAGGACCCCACTGTTACGGCGGAACTCGCGGCGCTGATCGCCCTGCGCAGGCCCGCGCTAATCATCACCACCACCGCCTTCTCGGCTCGCGAGGGTGGCGCTTTCGTGCTCGACGCCGCCGATTGCCCGGTGCTGCAGGCCGTACCCGTCGGCAGCGCGCGCGAGGCCTGGAATGCCTCGCCGCGCGGTTTGTCGGCCGTCGATCTTGCCATGCAGGTGGCGCTGCCTGAATTCGACGGCAGGCTCGGAGCCATCCCCGTCGCGTTCAAGGCGGATGCGACGGATGCCGCGACCGGCCTCGTCATCCGCCGCCTCCTGCCCGATCCCGAAGGCATCGCAGCGCTGGCCGATCTCGCCGCCGGCTGGATCGCGCTCGCGGCCAAGCCAGTGGCCGAGCGCAAGCTCGCGCTGGTGATGTCGGACTATCCCGCACGCGGCGGCCGGGCCGGCTTCGCAGTCGGGCTGGATACGCCGGCAAGCGTGACTGCGATCTCGGAGCTGCTGGCGGAGGCGGGGTACGCCGTCGCCAACCGTCATTGCGAGCGCAGCGAAGCAATCCCGGAGGGCTCGCTCGACGGCCCTGGATTGCTTCGCTGCGCTCGCAATGACGAAGATGGGCCCGCGCTCATGGCAGCCCTCACCACCGGTCCAGCCGGTTTCACCGTCCCGCTCGGCGCCTATCGCGTCTGGCTCGACGGCATTCCCGCGGCCGCCCGCGACGCCCTCATCGCCGTCCATGGCGAGCCGGAGCCCGACGGCAGCAGCTTCCGCTTCCGCACCGTCCAGGCCGGGCATCTCACCATCGCGCTGCAGCCGCCGCGCGATGCCACGCCCGACCGCAAGGCGCGCTATCACGATCCAGACGCTCCGCCGGGCCATGCCTATCTCGCCTTCTATCTCGGCTTGCGCGAAACCCAGCACATCGACGCGCTGATCCATCTCGGCACGCATGGCACCATGGAGTGGCTGCCGGGCAAGGCGGTCGCGCTCTCGCCCTCCTGCTGGCCGCGCCTGATCACCCAGGGCCTGCCGGTGATCTATCCTTATGTGGTCGATGATCCCGGCGAGGCCGCGCCCGCCAAGCGCCGGCTGTCGGCGATCACGCTCGGCCATCTGCCGCCTGAACTCGCCGAGACCGGGGCCGGCGGAGAAGTCGCCCTGCTGCGCGATCTCGTCGAGGAGTTCTCGCAGGCGCAAGTGATGGACCCGCGCCGGGCCGAGATCGTTGCCCGCGAGATCCGCGAGCGGGCTGAAGCCAGCGGGCTCAGCGAGAGCTGCGGCGTCACGCCTGCCATGGAGATGAGCGAAGCGCTGACCCGGCTCGACGCGCAGCTCTGCGATATCGCCGAATTGCCTTTCCGCGACGGGCTGCACATTTTCGGGCAAGCAGCCCACGACCTCACCTCCTCCGAGGCCGAACGGACAAACCTGCTACGCGCGCTCGATGGCCGCTTCGTGCCGCCCGGCCCCGCCGGCTCGCCGCATCGCGGCCGGCCCGATGTGCTGCCGACCGGGCGCAACCTCTCGACGCTGGATCCGCGCGCGATCCCTACGCGGGCGGCGGCAAGGCTCGGCGGCCTCGCGGCACAGGCCGTGATCGAGCGCCATCTGCAGGAACATGGCGATCATCCGCGCCGGATCGTGATGGATCTCTGGGCCTCGCCGACCCTGCGCTCGGGCGGCGAGGATATCGCTCATGCGCTCGCCCTGATGGGCGTCGAGCCGCTCTGGGACCATGCCTCGACGCGGGTGACGGGGTTTTCGATCGTCCCGCAGCCGAAGCTGACGCATCCGCGCCTCGACGTGACGATCCGCATCTCCGGCGCCTTCCGCGACACGTTTCCCGGGCAGATCGCCCTGCTCGATACGGCCGCCCGCGCGGTCGCGTCCCTCGACGAGCCCGACGAATGGAACGAGCCAGCCGCTGCCCAGCGCCGAGGTGAAGCAGGCGCACGCATTTTTGGAGCAGCGCCCGGCCGCTATGGCGCGGCCATGGCCGACCGCGCCCTCGACGGCGACTGGACGATGCGCGACGAACTGGCCGAGGCCTATCTCGCCGCCTCGAGCCACGCCTATGGCGGGGTGGAGGGCGCGGCGACGGCCGATGCGGGCTTCGTGGAACGCATCAGGGAGGCGCAGGCCTTCATCCATGTCAGCGACACGGCCGGGCGCGACATCCTGGAAGCCTCGAGCGCGGCCGATGTCATCGGCGGGCTTGCGGCGGCGGCCAAATCACTCGGCGCCAATCCCGCGCTCTACAGCCTCGACTCCTCAAACCCCGAAGCACCGAAGGCGCGCACGCTGACTGAGGACATCGCCCGCATCGTCCATGGCCGCTTGACGCATCCGCGCTGGATCGCGGCGCAGCTCGCCCATGGCTGGCGCGGGGCGGCGGAACTGGCCGAGGCCGTCGACACGCTTTTCGTTTTCGCGGCGAGCACGGATGCCGTCGCGGATGGACTGTTCGACGCCGTCTTCCAGGCCTATTGCGCCGATCCGGCGATCTGGAGCGCGCTGGAAGCGGCGAATGCTCCCGCCGCCAACGCTATCCGCGCCCGGCTGAGCGATGCCGGGCGCCGCGGCCTGTGGACGAGCCGGCGCAATTCGGTCGCGGCCTTTCTCGCACGGGCTGCGGAATGAGCGCGCGCCCGCACGCATGCGTGCCCCCGGCGACGCTGCGGCGCGGCTGGTGCCCAAGCACGTTGAAGCCGATGGAGACCGGCGATGGCTGGCTGGTGCGGCTGCATCCGCCCGGAGCCGTGCTGACGCCCACGCAGCTCATTCGCATCGCCGCCCTGGCGCGCGAACATGGCAACGGGCTGATCGAGATTTCCGCACGCGGCAACATGCAGTTGCGCGGGGTGACGGCTCAGAGCCACCCGGCGCTGGTCGCCGTGCTGCTGGGCGAACACCTCGTCGACGAGCATGACGGCGACGGTCCACAGCGCCTGACGCTGATCTCGCCATTGGCGGGAGACGGCGAGATGATCGATGCGGCAGCGCTGGCCGAGGCGATCGAAGCGCGCGGGCGGCTCGTTCCCGGCCTGCCGGCCAAATTTTTGATCCTCGTCGATGGCGGAGGGGCGCTCTCGCTCGACGCCTTCGCCTGCGATCTGCGCCTCGTGGCGATCGCAACCCACTGCGTCGTCATCGGCCTGCCGGACGGCTCATGGCGCGGGCCGATCGCCGTTGCGGATACGGTCGAGGCCGTCGAGACGATGCTGCATCGCTTCGCCGGGCATCACGCCCAGGCGCGCGAGACGATCCGCCGCCTGCGCGATCTGCCGCCGGAGGTGCTCGCCGCTCTCTGCGGCCTGCCCGAAACCGATGCGCCACCACCTCGCCCTGCCCCCCACCGTGCCGGCCTGTTCGCGCTCGGCACCGGCCGCTTCGCCGCCATGGCCGCCCTGCCCTTCGGCCGCTGCGACGCCGCGACGCTGGAGGCGCTGGGCCGCGCCGCCGAGGCGCAAGGCGCGCGCGCCTTGCGCCTCTCGCCCTGGCGTGGTCTCGCCTGCCTCGGTCTGAGCCAAGCCTCGGCACAGGCCTGGCTCGGCGAGGCCAACGGCTTGGGACTGATCACGCGGGACGAGGATCCGCGCCTCTCGGTCCAGGCCTGCGCCGGCAAGCCGGCCTGCCTGCGGGCCGAAACCAAGGCCATGAGCGACGCCGCGCGGCTCGCCGAGGCGGCCGCGCCGCTCTTGGCCCGGGGCCTGAGCCTGCATGTCTCGGGCTGCGCCAAATCCTGCGCCCATCCGGGTGTCTCCGACCTCACTTTGGTCGGTCGGGACGGGCGTTATGACGTAGTTCTCCACGGCACGACGCGCGATCAGCCCGTCGCGACGCTTGACCTTTGCGACATCCTACGGCGTCTGCAGCCGGGACAGGATCTTTTCGCCCGCTTGAGTGCGGCGGCTTCAGGACATGAGAGTTTGAGCACGCGTTACGACTATATCCAGGACGGAGCCGCGATCTATGAGCGCTCCTTCGCGATCATCCGGGCCGAGGCCGATCTCTCGCGCTTTTCCGGCTCCGCTGCGCGCGTCGTGGTGCGGATGATCCACGCCTGCGGCATGACCGACCTGCCCGATGACGTCGAGATGTCCGAGGGCTTCACAGGCGCGGCCGAGGCGGCGCTGCGGGCCGGCGCACCTATTCTCTGCGATGCCAAGATGGTCGCCAATGGCGTGACGCGGGCCCGCCTGCCGGCGCGCAACGAAGTGGTCTGCACGCTCGACGATCCGCGCACACCGAGCCTCGCCGCGGAACTCGGCACGACGCGCTCGGCCGCCGCGATGGAATTGTGGCGGCCACAGCTAGCCGGGGCACTGGTGGTGATCGGCAATGCGCCGACCTCGCTGTTCCGACTGCTGGAGATGCTTGATGCCGGCGCGCCCAGGCCCGCCGCCGTGATCGGCATTCCGGTCGGCTTCGTCGGCGCGGCGGAATCGAAGGAGGCCTTGGCTGGGGATGGCCGCGTGCCCTTCCTCGTCGTGCATGGACGGCGCGGCGGCTCGGCGATGGCGGCAGCCGCCGTCAACGCGCTGGCGCAAGAAAAGGAATGAGCCGGTGACCTCAGAACCGGCCAATTCTGCTGCTGTAAAGACTCTGCTGTTCGGCGTCGGCCTCGGCCCCGGCGACCCGGACTACATGACCCTGCGCGCCCGCGACATCATCCTCAAGGCCGACCGGCTGGTGCATTTCTGCAAGCGCGGCCGGCGCGGCAATGCCCGCGTCACCGCCGACGCCATCGTCCCGCCCGATGCGGCGCGAGAGATCGAGCTCGCTTTCCCCGTGACGATCGAAGCCCATGTCGGCGAGGCCGGTTATGACGGGCCGATCGCGGCCTTCTATGAGGAAGCGGCCGCCCAGCTCGCAGCCGAGATGGAGGCAGGGCGGAGCGTCGCCGTGCTGTGCGACGGAGACCCGTTCTTCTACGGCTCCTTCATGCATCTGTGGCGGCGCCTCGCGCACCGCTTCCCGACCGAGGTCGTGCCCGGCGTCACCGGCATGGCCGGAGCCTGGACCCGGGCCGGAGCACCGATCACCTGGGGCGACGACATCATGACCGTGCTGCCGGGCACGCTCCCGGAAGCGGAACTGACGCGCCGGCTGGTCGACACCGACGCCGCCGTGATCATGAAGCTCGGCCGCAACCTGCCGAAGGTGCGCCGCGCGCTGAGGACGGCGGGGCTGATCCACCGCGCGATCTATGTCGAGCGCGCCACCATGGCCGAACAGGTCGTGCTGAAGCTCGGCGACAAACCCGATGACGAGGCGCCTTATTTCTCGATGGTGCTGGTGCCGGGCGAAGGGCGGCGGCTGTGAGCGGTTCGCTGACCATCGTAGGCTCGCTCACCATCGTAGGCTTGGGCCCCGGTGAGGCGCATTGGCTGACGCCGGCCGCTCAGGCCGCGCTCGACGCCGCCAGCGACCTCGTCGGCTACGGCCCCTATCTCGACCGCATCCCAGAGCGCGCCGGCCGGACCAAGCACGGCTCCGACAATCGCGTCGAGATCGCGCGGGCCGAGCATGCCTTGCGGCTGGCGGCCGAGGGCCGGACCGTCGCAGTCGTCTCGGGCGGCGATCCCGGCGTCTTCGCGATGGCGGCAGCCGTATTCGAGGCGCTGGAGGCGGGCGATCCGGCCTGGCGGGCGCTGACGATCACGGTCGAGCCCGGCATCACGGCGATGCTGGCGGCTGCGGCCAAGGCCGGCGCGCCGCTCGGCGGCGATTTCTGCGCGATCTCGCTCTCGGACAATCTCAAGCCATGGGAGGTCGTGACAGTGCGGCTCGCAGCCGTGTTGGAGGCCGATTTCGTGATTGCGCTCTACAACCCGATCTCGAAGGCGCGGCCCTGGCAGCTCGGCGCCGCGCTCGAGCTGGCGACACGGCACCGCCCGGCGGACACGCCGGTGATCTTCGCCCGCGCCGTCGGGCGTCCGGACGAGAATCTGCGCGTGCTGCCGCTATCGCAGGCTGTCGCGGCTGCAGCTTCCGCCGACATGGCCACCCTGGTGATGATCGGTGCGTCCTCGACGCGGCTGATCGAGCGGCCGGGCCAGGCCGCGATCGTCTATACGCCGCGTTCGGTGACGAAGAGCCCCTGCGCCACCAGCCAGGGCAGGACCTGATCGATATGCTCGACAGCCTCGACATCAGGCTTGGGCGGCCGCTCGACCATGATCACCGGCAAGCCGAGCTGGCGCGCGGCGACGAGCTTACCGGCCGTGGCGTCACCGCCCGAATTCTTGGTGACGAGGATCTCGACCCCCTCGCGGCGCATCAGATCCTCTTCGTCATCGGCATGGAACGGCCCGCGCTGCTGGATCACGGTGACGTCATGCAGCGGCAGGCGGTCGCCGATCGGCTCGATGACCCGAACCAGATAGCGATGGCGCGGCGCGTCGGCGAAGACCGGGAGTTCGAGGCGGCCGACGGTCAGGAAGACGCGCTTCGGCTCGTCCCCCAAGGCCTCGACCGCGCCCTGCATGTCGAGCACCGAGCGCCAGCGATCGCCGGGGCGCGGTATCCAGGGCTTGCGGCGGATCGCGATCAGCGGCACGCCTTCGGCCTTGCAGGCGGCCTGCGCATGGAACGGCATGATCGCGGCGAAGGGATGCGTCGCATCGACGACCGCGATGATCCGCTCATCGACGAGATAGCGGCGCAAGCCGTCAATGCCGCCGAAGCCGCCGACGCGGACAGGGAGGTTCAACGGCCTGGGATCGGCGGTATGTCCGGCCAGGGAGATGATGGCGCGAATTTCGGGGGCCTGCTCAGCCAGATGCTGATCAAGCGCTGCCGCTTCGCTCGTGCCACCGAGGATGAGGACGGTCATGTCGGTATGTTCGCCTGAAATGGCCGGGCTGTCGAGCGTGGAGACACAGTCGCCCTGGCTCACGCTGGTCGGCCTGGGCGAAGACGGCCGCGCCGGCCTGTCGCCGGACGCGCTCGCTGCTGTCGAGAGCGCCGAGATCGTCTTCGGCGGCGAGCGCCATCTCGCCCTGATCGGCTCGGTTCCCGGCGAGGCGCGGGCGTGGCCGCAGCCCTTCCGCAATGCGCTGCCGGCGATCCTGGCCGAGCGCGGCCGCAAGGTCTGCGTGCTGGCGACCAGCGACCCGTTCCATTACGGCATCGGCGCCGGCCTCGCCCGGGCGGTGCCGGCCCATGAGATGCGGGTGATCCCGCAGATCTCGTCCTTCGCCATGGCCTGCACGCGCATGCGCTGGCCGCAGGAGGACTGCGCCCTGGTCTCGCTGCATGGGCGGGCCCTGCAGCGCATCATCCCGCATCTGCAGCCGAATGCGCGCATTCTGGCGCTGTCATGGGACGCCTCGACGCCCGGCGCCGTCGCCAGCCTGCTGACCGCGCGCGGACTGGGCGCGAGCCGGCTCGTGGTGCTGGAATCGCTCGGCGGGCCGCAGGAGCGCATCCGCGCGACCCGCGCCGACGCCTTCGCGCTCGACGGCATCGTGCCGCTCAACATGATCGCCGTGACGGTGGTAGCCGCGCCCGATGCCCGCATCCTGCCGCTGACACCGGGGCTGGACGAAGACTGGTTTGCCCATGACGGGCAGATCACCAAGGCCGATATCCGCGCCATCACGCTCGCCGCGCTCAGTCCCCGCGCCGGCGAACTGCTCTGGGATGTCGGCGCCGGCTCCGGCTCGGTCTCGCTGGAATGGTGCCTGCGCCATCCCCGCAACCGCGCCGTCGCCTTCGAGGAAAAGCCGGAGCGCGCCGAGCGGATCGCCCATAACCGCGTCGCACTCGGCGCGCTGCCGGTCGAGATTCTCGGCGCCGCACCGGCCGCCTTCACCGGGCGCAAGAGCCCGGACGCCGTCTTCATCGGCGGCGGCATCGGGGATGACGGCGTGTTCGGGCAGGCCTATGCCGCGCTGAAACCCGGCGGGCGCCTCGTCGCCAATGTCGTGACGCTGGAAGGCGAGGCGCGATTGGCGGCGCTGTTTGCGGCCCATGGCGGCAGCTTGCGTCGCATCGGGCTTGCCCATCTCGACACGATCGGGACGCTGCATGGCTGGCGTCCGGCGATGCCGGTGACGCAATGGCGGGTGGTGAAGCCGTGAATCGCGGCCGCCTCATCGCCGGCATCGGCCTGCGCCCTGGTACGAGCGAGGCCGATATCCGCGCCTGCCTCGACCACGCGCTGGCGACTGCAGGCATCGCCGGGGAGCTTGTCCCACGTTTCGCGACGCTCGCGGCGCGCAGCGCCGAGCCGGGGCTGCTGGCGCTGGCGAAGGAGCGACAGGCCGAACTCGTCGCCATTCCCGACGAGGCGCTGAAAGGCTTCGAGGCGGCCTGTGCGACGCGCTCGACCCGGATCGCCTCGCTCTATGGCGTCGGCTCGGTGGCGGAGGCCGCAGCGCTCGCCGCAGCAGGTCCCGGCGGCGTCCTGGTGCAATCGCGCATCGCGACCGCTCGCGTCACCTGCGCCCTGGCAAGGACCGCCTCATGACCGTGCATTTCATCGGCGCCGGCCCGGGCGCACCCGATCTCATCACATTGCGCGGACGCGACCTGATCGCATCCTGCCCGGTCTGCCTCTATGCCGGCTCGCTGATCCCCAGGGCGATGCTCGACTGGTGTCCGAAGGATGCCCGCATCATCGACACCGCCCCGCTCGACCTCGACGCCATCATCGCCGAGATGCAAGGCGCCCACCTTGCCGGGCAGGACGTGGCGCGGCTGCATTCGGGCGACCTCTCGATCTGGAGCGCCTGCGGAGAGCAGATGCGTCGGCTCGATGCCCTCGCCATCCCCTATAGCGTGACGCCGGGCGTGCCGGCCTTCGCGGCTGCCGCCGCGAGCCTGAAGCGCGAACTGACACTGCCGGGTGTCGCGCAATCGCTGGTTCTCACCCGCACCTCGGGCCGCGCCTCGGCGATGCCCGAGCGGGAAAAGCTTGCGACGTTCGCGGCATCGGGCGCGACGCTGGCGATCCATCTTTCGATCCATGTCATCGATCAGGTGGTGGCGGAACTCACGCCCTTTTACGGCGCGGAGTGTCCGGTCGCGATCGTGTTCCGGGCGTCCTGGCCCGATGAACGCGTGCTGCGCGGGACGCTGGCTGAGATCGCCGAACAGGTCCGATCCTCGGGACTGGAGCGTACCGCGCTGATCCTGGTCGGACCGGCTTTGGGCGCGGAGGATTTCGGCGAGAGTGCGCTTTACGCGACGGGCTATGATCGGCGGTTTCGGCCCGGCGGCGGCCTATGAAAGCCGCGCTTTCACCCAACCTTGCGGAACGGCGTGCGGGCCACCAGCCCACCCTCGCGGTCGAATACCGCGATCTCCAGCTCGGCGTCGGCCACGCCGAGCGAATGGGCGGCGTTCGTCCAGGCATGGGCCGCAACGACATCGGCGAGCTTCAGGCCCACGCCTTGCGCTCGTTGCAGCACCTCCAGCGCGGTATTGGCCTGCGGCACCCAGGCGGCCAGGGCCTCCTCGCCGCCGGCCTCTCGCACCCGCTCGGAGAGCCAGGTGAAATCGACCGGACCAGCGCGCGAATGCAGATCGAGCATGCCTTGCCCGAGCTTGACCATCTTGGCGAAACCGCCCGCCACCGTGACGCGTTGGACGGGATGTTTACGCAAATATTTCAGCATGCCCCCGGCGAAATCGCCCATGTCGATCAGGGCCTGCTCGCCCAGCCCATGCAGGCACTGGATCGCGGCCTCGGAGGTCGCGCCGGTCGCGCCCGCAACATGGGTCAGCCCTGCCGCGCGGGCGACATCGATGCCGCGATGGATGGAGTGGATCCAGGCGGCACAGGAAAACGGGATCACGATGCCGGTCGTGCCCAGGATCGAGAGCCCGCCGACGATGCCCAGGCGCGGGTTCATGGTTTTCCGCGCGATCGCCTCGCCGCCGGGGATGGAGAGCGTGACCGTGACGTCGCGCGGACCGCCGGTCGAAGCCTGGGCCTCGGCCAGCGCCTGCCGGATCATCTCGCGCGGCATCGGGTTGATGGCGGGCTCACCCACGGCCAGGGGCAGGCCGGGCAAGGTAACGGTGCCGACGCCTTCGCCGGCCTGGAAGACGATGCCGGCGCCGGCGGTGGCCGGGCCGACCCGCGCGATCACGGTCGCGCCATGGGTCACGTCTGGGTCGTCGCCCGCATCCTTGACGATGCCGGCCTCGGCCCCCTCAGTGAGCAAACCATGCCGCGCCAAAGCGAAGGCCGGGCGCTGGCCGCCGGGCAAAGTGATCTCGACAGGATCGAGGAAGTCATGCGTGACCCAGCCGATATAAGCGGATTTGGCGGCAGCAGCCGCGCAGGCTCCTGTCGTCCAGCCGCGCCGCAAAGGGCCTGTTGGCATCTCGTCCATGACCGCCTGCATAGCGCAGGCATGGGCGTGCGTCAGCGGCGGGAGACATCTTTGCAAGGAGCCTGCCCATGACCGCGCGTGGCCTGATCATCGCCGCGCCGCGCTCCGGCTCGGGCAAGACCACGATCACGCTCGGCTTGCAGCGCGCGCTGGTGCGGCGCGGGCTGATCGTGCGGGGGCTGAAATGCGGACCGGACTATATCGATCCGGCCTTCCATGCCGCCGCGACTGGAGCGCCCAGCGCCAATCTCGATTCCTACGCCATGCCCGACGCATTGCTGCACCAAATCGCGCAGGATGCGGCAGGCCAGGCCGACATCGTCATCGCGGAAGGCTCGATGGGCCTGTTCGACGGCGTGCCGGGCGAGGCGGGACATACCGGCGCCAGCGCCGACATCGCGGCCTCGATGGGCTGGCCGGTCGTGCTCGTCATCGATGTCTCCGGCCAGGCGCAATCGGCCGCCGCGATCGCGCTCGGCTGCATGCATTACGATCCGCGCATCACCATCGCCGGCGTCGTCCTCAACAAGGTCGCGAGCGAGCGCCACCGGCGGCTCGTCGGCCAGGGCATGGCGCGTATCGGCCTGCCCGTGCTCGGCTCCTTGCCGCGCGAGGCCAGCCTGATCCTGCCCGAGCGGCACCTCGGATTGGTGCAGGCCGGCGAAACCGACGACCTGTTCGCCCGGCTCGATGCGCTGGCGGACGCTATCGCGGCTGCAGTCGATCTCGATGCCGTGCTCGCAGCTGCAGGGACGACGACGATCGCCGCGCCACTCGCGCCGGCCCCGGCCCTGCCGGCGCCGGGCCGGCGTATCGCCCTTGCCCGCGACGCCGCCTTCAGCTTCGTCTACCCCCATGTCGAGGCCGGCTGGCGCGCGGCCGGGGCCGAACTCGTGCCGTTCTCACCACTCGCCAATGAGCCGCCGCCCGAGGATTGCGACGCCTGCTGGCTGCCAGGCGGCTATCCTGAATTGCATGCGGAGCGGATCGCCGGCGCATCACGCTTCCTCGATGGCCTGCGCAGCTTCGCGCAGAGGCGACCGGTCCATGGCGAGTGCGGTGGCTATATGGTGCTGGGGCGCTCATTGATCGATGCCGAGGGTGTCACTCACGCCATGGCCGGGCTGCTCGGCGTCGAGACCAGCTTCGCCAAGCGCAAGATGAATCTGGGCTACCGCCGCGCCGTGCTGCAGGCCGACGGCCCGCTGGGGCAAGCGGGCCAGGCGCTCACGGGCCACGAATTCCACTACGCCACGATCGTCGCGACCGGAGACGATGCGCCCTTCGCCATGGTCACCGATCCGCATGGCTCGGCTCCCGCGCCCGCCGGCAGCCGGCGCGGCCATGTCACCGGCTCGTTCTTCCACGCGATCGCGTTGGCGCCGTGAGTGCGCCGCCGGTCTTCGACGCAGGCTTCGCGCAGCAATTCGCCGCGCTCCTGGCATGGCGGCGCGATGTCCGACGTTTCCGGCGCGAGCCGCTGCCCGACGGGCTGATCGATACACTACTGGCTCAGGCCGAGCTTTCGCCCTCGGTCGGCCATTCCCAGCCCTGGCGCTGGGTCCGGGTGCGCGAGGAGGCGCAGCGCGAGACGGCGCGCAACAGCTTCCAGCGCTGCAATGCCGATGCGCTCAGCGACTATGAGGGCGAGCGGGCGCGGCTCTATGCCAGCCTCAAACTCGAGGGCATGCGCGAGGCGCCCGAGCAGATCGCGGTGTTCTGCGACCATGGCACCCAACGGGGCCATGGGCTTGGGCGGCGGACCATGCCCGAGATGCTGGATTATTCCGTCGTCGCCGCGATCACGCAGTTCTGGCTCGCGGCGCGGGTCGCGGGCGTGGGCGTCGGCTGGGTCTCGATCCTGGAGCCGGAGGTCGTGCGAGAGGCGCTCAGTGCGCCGCCGGAGTGGAAGCTGATCGCCTGGCTCTGCATCGGTTGGCCGGAGGAAGAGAGCCACGTGCCCGAGCTCGTGCGTGCAGGCTGGGAGAGCGGGCGAGCCACGTAACCCAACCTCGCAACACAAGGCGCGGGGAACCCTCTCCCGTAGGGAGAGGGCAGGGTGAGGGGTCGGCCGTTTGATGGTTTAGCCGGAGCCCAACCGCATTCCGCCGTAAGGTTGGCGTTCCACTGGTCCAGGGGCCTACACCTCACCCCTGCCCCTCTCCTTACAGGAGAGGGGTTCCCCGCGCCTCTAACTGACAGCCGGTGCAGATCTTCAACCCTACAGCGCGACCTTGAACGCCGCTTCCGTCTTGCTGGTGATCTCCTCCAGCGTGACGCCCTCGGCCAGTTCGATCAGGCTCATGCCGCCGCCATTCTCGTCGATCGAGAAGACGCCGAGATCGGTGATCACCATGTCGACCACGCCAGCTCCGGTCAGCGGCAGATCGCAGGCCTTGAGCAGCTTGGCCGATTCCGAGCCGTCCTTGTTCTTGGCGACATGCTCCATCACCACGACGACCTTCTTGACGCCGGCGACAAGGTCCATGGCGCCGCCCATGCCCTTCACCACCTTGCCGGGGATCATCCAGTTGGCGAGGTCGCCATTCTGGGCGACCTGCATGGCCCCCAGGATCGAGAGGTCGATATGGCCGCCGCGGATCATGCCGAAGGAGTCGGCGGAGGAGAAATAACTCGTCGTCGGGAGTTCGGTGATGGTCTGCTTGCCGGCATTGATCAGGTCGGGATCCTCATCGCCCTCATAGGGGAAGGGGCCCATGCCGAGCATGCCGTTCTCGGACTGGAGCTGAACCGAAACCCCCGCGGGGATGTAGTTCGAGACCAGCGTCGGAATGCCGATGCCGAGATTGACGTAATAGCCGTCCTTGAGTTCCTTGGCGGCGCGGGCTGCGATCTGTTCACGGGTCCAGGGCATGTCTTGAACTCCTTAAGCCGCGCGCTTGCGGGTGGTGCGCTGCTCGATGCGCTTGGCCGCATTGGTGACGTGGACGATCCGCTTCACGAAGATGCCCGGCGTATGCATGTGATCGGGATCGATCTCGCCCGCCGGCACGAGATGCTCGACCTGGGCGATGGTCAGCCGCGAGGCCGAGGCCATCATCGGATTGAAGTTGCGGGCCGTCTTCCGGTAGACGAGATTGCCTTCGGTATCGCCCTTCCAGGCATGGACCAGCGAGATATCGGCGAAGAGGCCGCGCTCCATGATGTAGCGCTCGCCGTCGAAGACGCGCTCCTCCTTGCCTTCCGCGACCAGCGTGCCGACGCCGGTCTTGGTGAAGAAGGCCGGAATGCCCGCCCCGCCGGCGCGGATGCGCTCGGCCAGCGTGCCCTGCGGGGTGAATTCAAGCTCGAGTTCGCCGGCGAGGAACTGCTGGGCGAAGAGTTTGTTCTCGCCGACATAAGACGAGATCATCTTCTTGATCTGCCGGGTCTCGAGCAGGATGCCAAGGCCCGCGCCGTCGATGCCGGCATTGTTGGAGATGAAGGTCAGGTCCTTGGCGCCGCTCTCGCGCACCGCCTCGATCAGCAGATCGGGAATGCCGCAAAGGCCGAAGCCGCCGGCCATGAGGGTCATGCCGTCCTTGATGGCGCCGGCCAGAGCGGCCTTGGCGTCAGGAAAAACCTTCTTCGACATCGCGTTGCCTTTGCCGCTGGAATGACTGGCCGGAGGGCTTGCTAAAGCACTAGCCGAGCGCGAGGGGCGGTTGCAACATCGACTCTTGCCGGAGAAGCTCGGGAACCCCTCTCCCTAAGGAGAGAGGTTCCCCGCGGTTCTGCGCTTTACCTCACGACGCCGGGCAGGCCGCACCGCTATCCGCCCAGGCCTGCATCAGCGCGCCGAACTGGGCATTGGTGCCTGGCGCCGGCTCTCGGCCGGGGCCTGGCTTCCAGCCCCAGAGCACCAGCGAGTCGGTGGTGACATGCTTGACGATCGCCGCGAGGTCGCGGCCGCCATTGCGGCTCTGGTCCTTGAGCTGCAGGCAGATCTGGCCCAGCGTCTTGCCCTCCCAGGCCATAGAGGCCGGAGCGAGCGCCCAGTGGCCGTCGCCAGGCACGCGGGCGGGATCGTAGTTCTGCTTGCCATGGCAAGTGGCGCATTCCAGGCCCGGCGCGCCATGGCCGTCCTTGCCACGCACCACCACGGGCTGGTGCAGGCGGCGCGCATCGGTCTGGCGCGGGCGCTCGGTCGCCGGATGGCAGTTCATGCAGCGCGGATGCGTCAGCACCTTGCCGATCTCGCCAAACAGCGCAGCCGAGCGCGCCTGCTGGTTGGGGATGGTCGAGAAGCTCGCGGCATCCTGCAGGGGCGGGCCGCCACGCTGGGGGGCGGATTGGGCGAAGGTCAGCGCCGTGCCGCCGAGGCCGAGCGCCAGCGCCGCTGCGCTCGCAAGGAGGAGAGGCCGCATCAGACCGTTCCTCCAACCATCGGCAATTGCCGGGGCCGGATCTGCCCCAATCGCGCCAAGGCATTGGCCACCGCTGGCCCGATCGGTGGTACGCTGGGCTCGCCGACGCCGGTCGGCTTCTCCGTCGAGGCGATGATCATGACCTCGACCGCCGGCATCTCGTGGATGCGCAGCGAGCGGTAGCTGTCGAAATTCGTCTGCACCGGCTTGCCGGCATCGAGGGTGATCTCGCCATAGAGCGCATGACCGATGCCGAAGCCGATGCCGCCTTCCATTTGGGCGCGGATGACGTCGGGATTGACCGCGACGCCGCAATCGACCGCGCACCAGACCTTGTGGACCTTGGGCTCGCCATCGCTGCCGAGCGAGACCTCGGCGATCTGGGCGACGAAGGAGCCGAAGCTCTCGACCACCGCGACGCCGCGCGCCCGGCCCTCGACGGAGTTGGGCCCGTTCCATTTGGCGAGCTCGGCCACCGCCTTGAGCACGCCCATCGCGCGCGGCTCCTTGCCCATCATGGCAAGCCGGCCCGCGACCGGATCCAGCCCTGCAGCCTGCAGCAATTCGTCGACGAAACACTCGACCGCATAGGCGGTGTGGGTGTGGCCGACCGAGCGCCACCACAAGGTCGGCACGCCGACCTTGGCGGTGTGCACCTCGCAGGCGAAATCAGTGATCTCGTAAGGCAGCTCGTTGGCACCCTCGATCATGGTCGAATCGATGCCGTTCTTCACCACCATCGCCTCGAAGGGCGTGCCGAGGAAGAAGGACTGGCCGACGATGCTGTCGGTCCAGGCCGCGATCTTGCCGTCCTTCACCGCCCCGCGCAGCTTGTGCAGGAAGAGCGGGCGGTAATAGCCGCCGGTGAGATCGTCCTCGCGCGTCCAGACCAGCTTGACCGGGCGGTTGGGGCCGATCGCCTTCGCGACCATGGCAAGCTCGGCCGCCAGGTGCTGGCTGACCTGGGCGCGGCGGCCGAAGGAGCCGCCCGCCAGCATGGTCTCGAGCCTGACCTTGTCCTGGGGCAAGCCCAGCACGGCCGCGATGGTGGCGTGCTCGGTCGTCTGGAACTGGCTGCCGAAGCGGGCGAGCGCTTGGGTTCCGTCCCATTCGAGATAGCCGTCGAGCGGCTCCATCGGCGCATGCGCCAGATAGGGGAAGACGAACTCGGCCTCGACCACCGTATCGGCCTTGGCGAGCACGGCCTCGGCATCGCCATGCTTGCCGACGACGGTGCCCGGCGTGCGCGCCAGCGCCCGGTATTCGGCGATGAGCTCGCGGCTGCTGCGCTTTTCGGCGGCGCTCTCGTCCCAGGTGACCTTCAGCGCCTCGCGTCCCTTGATCGCGGGCCACATGCCTGTGGCATAGACTGCGACACCGGAGCCGATCGGCTTGACGTCGACCACGCCCTTGACCTTCAGCGTCTCGGCAGCGTCGAAGCTCGCCATCTTGCCGCCAAAGCGCGGCGGGCGAGCGACGACGACCGTCAACATGCCCGGCGTATGGATGTCGATGGTGAATTGGGCCTTGCCGCGCGCCTTGTCGGCGCTGTCGAGGCGCTTGACCGCGCCTTCCCTGCCGATCAAGCGGAAATTCGCTGGCTGCTTCAGCGCCACGTTCTCCGGCACGGGCAGCTTGGAAGCCGCGCCGGCGAATTCGCCGAAGCGGCCCTGTTTGCCAGTGGGATGCTTGAGCACGCCCGCCTCAACGGTGATCTCGCCAGCCGGGACCTTCCAGGCCTCGGCCGCCGCCTGCACCAGCATGGCGCGCGCCGTCGCGCCGGCCTTGCGCATCTGCTCGAAGGAATTGGCGATGGCCGAGGAGCCGCCGGTGCCCTGCACGCCGAAGAGGAGGTTGGCGTAGAGCTTGACGTCGGCCGGCGCATGCTCGGCGCGCATCTGGCCCCAATCGGCGTCCATCTCCTCGGCGACGAGCGTGGTGAGGCCGGTGAACGGCCCCTGGCCGAATTCGATATGCTTGATCAGGACGGTGACCGTGTCGTCGGCGGCGACGCGGACGAAGGCATTGGGCGCGAAGACGGCTGCACCGCCCGCGGGGCGAGCGGACTGCGCCCTGGCGACCTCCGGCAGATGCAGCCCGATGACGAGAGCGCCGGCCCCGGCCAGGAGCGCGCGGCGGGAGAGAGTGATGTCGTGAGCGGTCATGATCAGGCCTCCAGCGAGCGGGCAGCGCTATGGATCGCGGCGCGGATGCGGGCATAGGTCGCGCAGCGGCAGATGTTGCCGTTCATGGCGAGATCGATGTCCTGGTCGGTCGGCTTCTTGTTTTCCTTGAGCAAGGCGATAGCGCTCATCACCTGGCCCGACTGGCAATAGCCGCATTGCGGCACGTCGCCGGCGGTCCAGGCCGCCTGCACCGCCTCGGC
Source organism: Allobosea sp. OK403 (assembly GCF_900113835.1). Classification (GTDB taxonomy): domain Bacteria; phylum Pseudomonadota; class Alphaproteobacteria; order Rhizobiales; family Beijerinckiaceae; genus Allobosea. The sequence goes on from NZ_FOQV01000003.1 coordinate 723,885, forward strand.
CTCGCGGCCGGAGACCGCCTCGATCGTGGTGATCTCGGCGCCGGCCACGGCGGAAACCGGCGTCACGCAGGAACGCAGCGGCTTGCCGTCGAGATAGACGGTGCAGGCGCCGCATTGCGCGACGCCGCAGCCGAATTTGGTGCCGGTGAGGCCGAGATTGTCACGCAGCGCCCAGAGCAGGGGCGTGTCGTCGTCGATATCGACGCTATGCGTCGTTCCGTTGACCTTGAAGGTATGGGCCATGGCTGCCTCCGATGCTGATATGACGCAGCGCGGCACCATGGTGCGGATCGAGGCTCGCCCTCGCCGGCCCGATCTGACATATCAGAAGCGGGCTATCAATCCGTAGTCCTGGGTCGCGCGACTGGACTAATTAGACGTTTTCAGTCTAGTTAGGATAGTCGCGCTCAGTTTGGATCTTGTCAAGACTGCAAATGGCCGACAGCACCGAAAGTTCCGGCACCGGAGCGAATTCTTGTGCCGAGGATGCGACCACCCGTATCGACCAGATCGCGGATGCGGCCCTGCGCCGTTTCGCGCGCTACGGTTTCAAGCGCACCTCGATGGACGACATCGCCAAGGAGGCCGGCCTCGCCAAGGCGACGCTCTATCTGCATTTCAAAGGCAAGGACGACGTCTTCCGGGCGATGATGCTGCGGACCGGCCAGCGGGTCGATGCCCGCTGCCAGCGCGTGATGACGATGACGGCTCCGTTTCCGGAGCGGCTCGCGGCGCTGCTCGACGCGCATTTCGGCACCGGCTACGCCTGTTTCGGCGCGGGCGAGCACCTCCTCGAGCTCAAAGCCGTGATGACGAGCGTCGCCAGCGCCGAGGTGCAGGTTTTCGAGAGCATCTTCACGCGTCATGCCACCACGCTCCTCGAAAAGGCGGAGGCGGCGGGCGAGATCAGCCTGTCGCGCAGCGGGCTTTCGACAGCCACCTTCGTGGCGACATTGATGCAGACCGCAGCCGGCGCGAAGGCCGGCGCCAGACTCTCGTGCGAAACTTACGGGGCCCGCCTGCGCGATCTCGCATCGATCTTCGCCGCCGCTCTGGCGCCGACGGGCCGGGATTGAGGGTTTTCATCTCCTGCCTTAGCCAAACGTCGTAATTCGCGCCGAAACCGCCGCAATTACGGGCAGAAGCCGCCGTTGACACTCGCTCGCGGCGCAGTGCAGCATGACTGCAAGGGGAAACGTAACAAGAAGAAAGAATACGATGCTACGCTCTGGCAATCGCCATGGCTGACGACATCATTCTGTCGACGGCGGGACTGACCAAGGACTTCGGCGGCTTCAAAGCCGTCAGCGGCGTCGACCTCAAGGTCCGGCGCGGACACATCCATGCGCTGATCGGCCCCAACGGCGCCGGCAAGACGACATGCTTCAATCTGCTGACCAAATTCCTCAGCCCGACCAAGGGCGCGATCATCTATAACGGCCGCGACATCACGCGCGAGAAGCCGGCCGAGATCGCGCGGCTCGGCCTCGTGCGCTCCTTCCAGATCTCGGCGGTGTTCCCGCAGCTCAGCGTGCTGACCAATGTGCGCATCGCGCTGCAGCGCAAGCGCGGCGACTCGTTCGATTTCTGGCGCTCGGAGAAGGTGCTGGCCGGGCTCGACGAGGAGGCGATGCGCCTCCTCGATGCGGTGGGGCTCGGTTCCTTCGCCGGGCTGGCGGCAGCCGAACTCAGCTATGGCCGCAAGCGCGCGCTCGAGATCGCCACGACGCTCGCGCTCGATCCCGAAATGCTGCTGCTCGACGAGCCGATGGCCGGCATGGGCCGCGAGGATGTCGAGCGCATCGAGGCCCTGATCCGCAAGGTCTCGGTGAACCGCACCATCCTGATGGTCGAGCACAATCTCTCGGTGGTCGCCTCGCTCTCGGACCGCATCACGGTTTTGGCACGCGGGCAGGTGCTGGCCGAGGGTGACTATGCCGCGGTCTCGAAGGATCCGCGCGTGATCGAGGCCTATATCGGCTCGGGGGGCGACCATGCTCACTAGGACGACGGCGGCCGGAGCGCCCACGGCCGACACAGCTCCGCTGCTCAAGGTGCGCGGGCTCGAAGCCTGGTATGGCGAGAGCCATGTGCTGCACGGCGTCGATTTCGACGTTGCTCCCGGCGAGGTGGTGACGCTGCTCGGCCGCAACGGCGCCGGCAAGACGACGACGCTGAAATCGATCATGGGGGTGATGGGCAAGCGCCGCGGCTCGGTCGTGCTGGAGGGCACCGAGACGATCGCCCTGCCCTCGCGCGCCATCGCCCGGCTCGGCATCGGCTATGTGCCGGAGGAGCGCGGCATCTATGCCAGCCTCTCGGTCGAGGAGAACCTGCTGCTGCCGCCGCAGGTCAGGCCGGGCGGGCTTTCGCTCGAGCAGATCTTCGAGCTCTTCCCCAACATCAAGGAGCGCTTGAAGAGCCAGGGCACGAAGCTCTCGGGCGGCGAGCAGCAGATGCTGGCGATCGGCCGCATCCTGCGCACCGGCGCCCATCTCCTCCTGCTCGACGAGCCGACCGAGGGGCTGGCCCCGGTCATCATCGAACAGATCGGCCGGACGATCGCGCGATTGAAGCGCGAGGGCTTCACCATCATCCTGGTCGAGCAGAATTTCCGCTTCGCCGCGACCGTCGCCGACCGGCACTATGTCGTCGAACAGGGCAAGGTCGTCGACATGATCCCCAATGACGAGCTCGATGCCAATATCGACAAGCTCCACGGCTATCTCGGAGTCTGAAACCACCCTCCAGGACCCAGAACGCCAAGACTAAGAGCGCCAAAACCAAGCAGTTCAACAACAAGAACAACGTCGAAAACGACATTCACTCCAGGGAGAGAACCATGATGAAACTCAAGACCATTCTGGCGACGACGGCGCTGGCGGCGCTGATGGCGAGCCCGGCACTCGCCCAGCAGATCTCCGTCAAGGCCGGCGTGCTGAACGACCGCTCCGGCCTCTATGCCGACCTCTCCGGCGAGGGCTCGGTCATCGCCGCGCGCCTCGCAGTCGAGGATTTCAAGGCCGCCGAGAAGGGCATCAAGGTCGAGATCGTCTCGGCCGACCATCAGAACAAGCCCGATGTCGGCTCGACCATCGCCCGGCAATGGTATGATCAGGACGGCGTCGACCTGATCCTCGACGTGCCGACCTCTTCGGTGGCGCTCGCCGTGAACCAGATCACCAAGGAAAAGAACAAGATCCACATCAATTCCGGCGCCGCGTCCTCCGACCTCACCGGCAAGGCCTGCACGCCCAACACGATCCACTGGACCTACGACACCTATGCCCTGGCCCAGGGCACCGGCGGCGCGATGGTCAAGGCCGGCGGCGACAGCTGGTTCTTCCTGACAGCCGACTATGCCTTCGGCCATGCGCTGGAGCGCGACGCCACCGAGGTCATCACCAAGAATGGCGGCAAGGTGCTGGGCGCGGTTCGCACACCGTTCCCGGGCACCGATTTCTCCTCCTTCCTGCTGCAGGCGCAGGCCTCGAAGGCCAAGGTCATCGGGCTCGCCAATGCCGGCGGCGACACCATCAACTCGATCAAGCAGGCCGGCGAATTCGGCATCGTCGCCGGCGGCCAGAAGCTCGCCGGGCTCCTCGTCTTCGCCTCCGATGTGCATGCGCTCGGCCTGCAGACGGCGCAGGGCCTGGTGCTGACCGAGGCCTTCTACTGGGACACCAACGACCAGACCCGGGCCTGGTCGGAGCGCTTCGCCAAGCTCAACAACGGCAAGAAGCCGACCATGGTGCAGGCCGGCGTCTATTCCGGCTTGCTGCATTATCTCAAGGCGGTCGAGGCCGCCAAAAGCAAGGACACCGCCACCGTCATGGCGAAGATGAAGGAGATGCCGACCGACGATCCGCTCTTCGGCAAGGGCACGGTGCGCGCCGACGGCCGCAAGATGCACGACATGTATCTCTTCGAGGTCAAGAAGCCGTCGGAATCGAAGGGGCCCTGGGACTACTACAAGCAGCTCGCAGTGCTGCCGGCCGACAAGGCCTTCCGCCCGCTCTCCGAAAGCGAGTGCCCGCTCGTCAAGAAGTGAGCGGCTGCTATAGCGTCACTCTCGGGCTTGTGCCCTGAGAGTCTCGTGACCAGAGCAAGCTGGTTTCGGAGATGGTCGGGTCAAGCCCGACCATGACGGCCGCCGAAATGGATCCCGGCCCATTGCTTCGCTCCGGCCGGGATCACGCTCTCAATTCGATTAACGACCGCGTTCAGGTCAGGTGACCGGCTATGTTCGAGCTTCTCGGAATCCCGCCACAAGCGCTGTTCGGCCAGGTCCTGCTCGGCCTGATCAACGGCTCGTTCTACGCCATCCTCAGCCTCGGGCTGGCGGTGATCTTCGGATTGCTCAACATCATCAACTTCGCCCATGGCGCGCAGTACATGATGGGCGCCTTCGTCGCCTGGATGTGCCTGAACTATCTCGGCATCAATTACTGGGCGGCGCTCCTGCTGGCGCCCTTGATCGTCGGCGTCTTCGGTGTGCTGATCGAGCGCTTCCTGATCGCCAAGCTCGCCAATCTCGACCATCTCTACGGGTTGCTGCTGACCTTTGGGCTGGCCCTGATCATCCAAGGCCTGTTCCGCAACAATTACGGCTCGTCGGGCCTGCCCTACCAGATTCCCGACGCGCTCAAGGGCGGGCAGAATCTCGGCTTCATGTTCCTGCCGAACTATCGCGGCTGGGTCGTGGGCGCCTCGCTCGTCGTCTGCCTCGTGACCTGGTTCATGATCGAGAAGACCAGGCTCGGCGCCTATCTGCGCGCCGCCACCGAGAACCCGACCCTGACCCAGGCCTTCGGCATCAACGTGCCGCTCCTGGTGACTCTGACCTACGGCTTCGGCGTCGCGCTGGCGGCATTCGCCGGCGTGCTCGCCGCGCCGATCTATTCGGTCAATCCGAATATGGGCGCCGATTTGATCATCGTCGTCTTCGCGGTCGTCGTGATCGGCGGCATGGGGTCGATCATGGGTGCGATCGTCACCGGCTTCGGGCTTGGATTGGTCGAAGGCCTGACCAAGGTGTTCTACCCGGAGGCCTCGGCCACGGTCATCTTCATCATTATGGTGCTGGTGCTGCTGGTGAAGCCCGCCGGTCTGTTCGGGCGGGCGGCTTGATGGCCGCGCTCCCAAACTCTGCGAGGATGTGACCATGGCTGACGTTCTTTCCGTCGAGGCGCCGGCCGGCGCAATTGCCCTGGCCGAGACGAGCCGGGGCACCGAGCGGTTGCACCGGGCAATCTTCATCGGCCTTGCCGCGGTGCTGCTGGTCGCGCCCTACCTTGCCTATCCCGTCTTCGTGATGAAGGTGCTGTGCTTTGCGCTGTTCGCGCTCGCCTTCAATCTGCTGCTCGGCTATGGCGGCCTGCTCTCCTTCGGCCATGCCGCCTATTTCGGCATGTCGAGCTATGTCTGCGCCTATGCTGCCAAGAATTGGGGCCTGACGCCGGAACTCGCCATCCTCTCGGGCGTGCTGGTCTCGGCCGTGCTGGGCCTGGCTTTCGGCGCGCTAGCGATCCGCCGGCAAGGCATCTATTTCGCCATGATCACGCTGGCGCTCGCCCAGATGGTGTTCTTCTTCTCGCTGCAGGCGCCGAAGTTCACCGGCGGCGAGGACGGCATCCAGGCGGTACCTCGCGGCAAGCTCTTCGGTCTGATCGATCTCACCGGCGACAGGGCTCTCTACTACGTCGTCGCGATCATCTTCATGGCCGGGCTGCTGTTGATCTACCGCATCATCCACTCGCCTTTCGGCCAGGTCTGCAAGGCGATCAGGGACAACGAGCCGCGCGCGATCTCGCTCGGCTACCGCGCCAACCAGTACAAGCTCGCCGTCTTCGTGCTCTCGGCCTCCCTCGCCGGGCTCGCCGGTGCGACAAAGGCAATCGTCTTCCAGCTCGCCTCGCTGACCGACGTGCATTGGTCGATGTCGGGCGAGGTCGTGCTGATGACGCTGGTCGGCGGGCTCGGCACCGTGTTCGGGCCGATCGTCGGGGCGCTCGTCATCGTCTCCATGCAGAATTATCTCGCGAGCCTCGGCGCCTGGGTCACGGTGGTGCAGGGCGTGATCTTCGTGGTCTGCGTGCTGCTCTTCCGCGAAGGCATCGTGGGCGTGATCGCGAAGAAGATCGGGCGGCCGCTGTAGGCGCCGAGGCCGTTTTGGCGAGGCATGCCCCTCCCCACCGTGTCATCCTGGGCGACCGAAGGTCGTCCCGGGATCCATCGCAGGGCCGATCCTTGTAATGGATTTGGCTCTAGGATGGATCCCGGAGCTGCGCGGCTTCGCCGCTTGTCCAGGATGACGGCGCGGATTTGATCGACCTTGCCGGCCGTTACCGCCCGCGCATCAGGAAGGCCGCGACGGCGGCCCGGTCGGCCTCGTCGTCGAGCCCCTGCGGGCTCATCCAGCCGCCCTTGAACATCGCATCGGGGTCGGCGAGATAAGCGCTCAGGCGGGCCTCGTCCCAGATGACGCGCTTGGCGCGCGCCGCCTTGAAGGCAGGCGAGTAGTCGAAGCCCTCGGCCGAGCCGACGACGCGCCCCTTCAGCCCGGCCAGATGCGGCCCGGCCATGCCCTGCTTGGCGGGATCGAGGCTATGACAGGATTTGCAGGGCTCGAACAGCGCCTCGCCGCGCGCCAGATCCTGCGCCGCGGCAAACCCGCCCGAGAACGCGAGCGCCACGGCCGCCACGATGGTCGACGCCGACCTCACGCCTGTTTCACCGTCTGGATGCGCACGAGCCGGTCATTGCCGCTCTCGCCGCCCCAGGCCTCGCCGGAGCGGCCATCCATCTGGCGGACATTGGCGCCAGCCTTGTCGCTCGGGAAGCTGTTGAAAGCCTCGGTGACCGGATCGAAATGCACGATGGCGTTGGCGCTGAAATCGGTCAGCCAGACCTTGTCGGCGTCGTCGACATAGACCGAATAGGCGCGCGGCTTGTCGCCCGGCAGTTTCCAAGTCTTCCAGCTCTTGCTCAGCGTGTCATAGGCCGAGACATTGCCGGAATTCCATTCACTGACCCAGACCCGGTTCTTCGAATCGGACCAGACGCGGCGCGCGCCCTGTCCGGGAGTCGGCGGTTCGACCACCGTGACCTGGGCCGTGCCGGTGTCGATCCTGGCGATGTGGTTTCCGGCGAGCGAGGCGTACCAGACCTCGCCCGAGGGTGTCAGGGTGATGCCATAGGCGCCCGCCCCGCGCGGCGCGTCCCAGACCTCCATCTTGCGCATCTTCGGATCGAAGCGGCCGATGATGCCGTTCTGGCCGGTGAACCAGAGGATGCCGCTCTTGTCGAAGACGCCGGTGTTGAGGTTCGCCCTCGCCCTGCCTTCCGGCAGCTTGAAAAGCTCGACCTCATGGGTCTTGTCGTCGACACGGGCGATGGCGTTCTGGCCGCCTTCCGTCACCCAGGCCGCGCCGTCGGGCCCGCGGATGACGCCATGGGGCGCCGCGCCCCGGCCGAGTTCGACCACCTTGAGCTGGCCGGAGCGCGGATCGAAACGCCCGAGCGTGCCATTGCGCTGGCCGCAGACCCAAAGCGTTCCGTCGCCAGCATCGGTGACGTCGCGGGAGCCCTTGATCGCGGGAATATCGAAATAGCTGACAGCGAATTTCGTCTCGGTCGTCTCGGCTGCGATCGCGGCGGTCCGGCCGATCAAGGCAGGGGCGGCAAGCCCAGTGAGGCCGAGCTGGAGAAAGGAACGGCGCAACATGGAGCGTCTCCTTCGTCAGGCAGAGGCTAGAGCAACGTCCGACCTCGCTGGATCGTTCGATGGCTCCAATCTTTTATTTCAATGCGCTTTCTTCGAAAACGCCCCGGGATAGTGCTTGGCTCCTTGAGTAAACCGACATGATGGTGAAACCGGGACGATGCAACTTGCACTGCCCAGCCTCGCGCAGCTTCAGCGGATCAGCTTCGCCGCGGCGCGGAACTGCGGATGGGCCGCGGTCCTGAGCCATTCGAACACCACCATTTCGGTGGTGACGATCTCGGCGCCATGGCGCGCCATGCGCGCGACCGCGACCTCCTTGGATTCAGGCGCGCGCGAACCGATCGCATCCTGCACCACGGCGACGCGGCGGCGATGCTCGAGCAGGCTCAAAACGGTCTGGCCGACACAGACATGCGCCTCGCAGCCGCAAATGACGAGCTGCGCATCGCCGGCCAGCGCCTCGAGGAAGGCGGGTTCCGCACAGGAATCGAAGCTCATCTTGGCGATCACGGGGCCGGCGCCCGCGAGCTCCGGCACCGTGCCGCCGAGCCCGGTCGGATTCTGCTCGGTCATCAGCACCGGCACCGCCAACAGCCCGGCAGCATCGACCAGGCGCCGGGCGTTCGCGACCAGGCGCGCACCGTCATAGATCGCCGGCATCAGGCGCGCCTGGTAATCGATGACGACGAGGATGGCGTCGGTGGCGGAAAGCAGGGTCATGACTGCCTCTTTCAACAGCGGTTTCGTATAAGAGCGCACCGAAGAACCGTTCGGTGCCACCATGCTAGAGTATTTCCGCTTTTCTCCGAAGTGCGGAAAATGCTCTAGCTCCTTGTTCTATCGCCTTTTCTTCACGCGAACTGGTGCCCACTTCGCTCGAAAATGCTCGACTGTCACGCCCGGCCGGAAACCAGAAAGGGAAAAGGAAACGCCATGCCACAGATGATCTTCGTCAACCTGCCCGTGAAGGATCTCGACGCCTCGGTCGCCTTCTTCACGGCGCTCGGCTTCTCGTTCAATCCGCAATTCACCGACGAAACCGCGACCTGCATGGTGATCAGCGACACCATCTTCGCGATGCTGCTGACCCATGAGAAATTCCTCAGCTTCTCGCCCAGGCCGATCGCCGATACGAGCCAGGCGGTCGAGGTGCTGACCTGCCTCTCCCGCGACAGCCGGGCGGATGTCGACGCCATGGTCAAGGCGGCGCTGGCGGCCGGCGGCACGACCTATAAGGAGCCGCAGGATTGCGGCTTCATGTATGGCCACGGCTTCCAGGATCTCGACGGCCATGTCTGGGAGCTGATGTGGATGGACCCCGCCGCCGTGCAGGGGTGAAGGCTGACGCGCTCGTCATGCTCGGGCTTGACCCAAGCATCTCGGGACCAGCCTCTTCCTTCACGAGCTTCCCGGGTCCGCGCTCTGCGCGGCCCGGGAATGACGCCTTGCGTCAGTTCCCTCCCGCCGCGCGCTTGGGCACGCCGGCGAGCCAGGTGCCCATCTCCCTGGCCCAGAACGTCGCAAGCCCGGTCGTGCCGTGGCCGCGTGTGTCCTCGCTTGCCGGGATCAGCAGCAGCTTGCCATTGGCGAGGCGCTTCAACTCGCGCTCCATGATGCCGGTCTCGGGCGGGTTGCGCTCGTCATCGGCAGAGTTGATCGCCAGCAGCGGCGCCTTGATCGCGCCCAGGCCTTGCGAGGCGTCGTAGTCGCGTGAGGAATCCCACTGGTAGAGGAAGTCGTTGGCATCGGCGCTAAAGGCGGCCTTCAGGCGCTCGTCGAGCAGCGCGTCGGCAGCCGCGCGCGTCGGCGCCAGCTTCTGATAGGCGAGCGTTCCGCCGCTGGTGGCGATACCGAAGAAGACATTGGCCGTGCGGAAAGCCGGCGGCTGCGTGGTGTAGTCGCCGCCCTTCCACTCCGGATCGTTGCGGACGGCGTCGATGATCATGCGCCGCATCATCCAGTTGCGGCTCGACATCGGCGTCGGCTGCGAAGCCATCGGCACCAGCGCGTCCATGAAATCGGGATGCCGGACGCCCCAGAGCCAGACATGCATGCCACCCATCGAATTGCCGAGCACGAGCCGGACATGGCGCAGCCCCAACCCCTCGCTGACCAGCTTGTGCTGGGCTGCGACCATGTCCTCGTAATTATAGCGTGGGAACTTCACCTTCAGCCCGTCGGAAGGCTTGGAGGAGGCTCCGGCGCCAATCGAATCCGGCAGGATGATGAAGTATTTCGCCGCGTCGAGCGGTTGGCCCGAGCCGAATAATTCGCCCGCAAAAGCCGGTGTCAGCAGGCTCGCCGCCGAACCCGCCGTGCCGTGCAGGATCACCACCGGTTCGCCCGCGGGGTCGCCGATGGTGGCGTAGCCGAGCTTCAGTTCGGCCAATGTCTCGCCGCTCTGAAAGCGGAAATCCCTGGCCACCCAGACACCGCGCTTGGGCGCGGGATAGTCGGCCGCCGAGGCCGCCATCGCGACGATGGACAGGATGAAGGCCGCGACCGCGCGGCGCGGCCAGCTTGCGATGGTCATGATGGTGGCACCTTCGTTGTCGCCGCCACGGCTTGCCGCCGGGCGATCCTCCCTTGAACGAAGGATCGCGCCGAACAAGGGACGAGGCAAGGGAGGCGCTGCGCAGGGATCGAGCCGCCTCAGCCCTGTCTGACAGGTGTCTCGGCGATCTCGTGGTGACCGATGGCGCGTTCGAGGCCGTCGGGCCCACGCACGCGATACTGCTCTTCCTTGTTGTCGCGCGGCGGCATTACCCGCAGGATCTCGTAGAGGCCGAGCCTTGCCTGATTGGCGAAACCCGGTTCGAGATTGACCAGGTCACCCGGCTTATATGGCTGACTGGCCATGTCATCATCCTCCGTGAGACGGATTAAGGCGTTGGAACAGTTGCGCGGCGTCTAGAAGTCCGCGGGCGTCAGGCGGTGATAGCTAGCCCGGTGCCGGGCATAGGCGTTCGAGGCCGCCTTCAAGATCGTGTCCCGGTTCCGATCGAAGACATCGAGCACCTGCGCCTGACTGTCATTGATGCCGGAACCCAGCTTGCGCAAGGCGTTCATCTCGATCTGGAAGGTGATCTCCAGCGAAGCATCCGAGCCCCAGAAGCTGACGCAGGAGCGCCCTGCGTCGAAACTACGGACCGGGTTGGGAAAATTCAGCGCCATGGTCGGCCTGCTTTCTTGCGGTTGCCTGTCACGACCAGCTTCAGGATGCCAGCGCCGCAGCCTGCTGATCCACGGCCCGGAAGTGCGGCCGAGCCAGAGCGCGTGGGCCACCAATGACCGGCGCAAGCGTGCACCGAACGCAGCGAGCGCCCGCTCCACTGTGTATGTGCGCCGTCGGCTCCCGAGGGGCTCAAGCAAGCTGATCGTTTTCTCAAGGACGGTCAGGTCAGAACAGATCAACCGCGGGGCGGCTTGTTCTCGACGACCGTTCCTCGGACATGGGGAAGGCAGCCGCGCATTGTAAGGGCCGCGCAATAATAAGGCTTGGGCCTTGCGAACAAGGCTTGGGCCTCGCAGGACTGGCCGGTCCGCTATGCAGCGGCGGCACGTCCCGCCTCTGGCGCATGGCATGCCCCAGCCTTACAAGTCTGCCATTCTCCCAACGCACGGGCAGGCCGAGTGACCATGGACAAACGGGTCGAGACGGCGGCGCATTCGGCGCCCCTTACCCATGAGGATATTCGCAGCATCCTGTTCGGCATCATGCTCGCCATGTTGCTGGCGGCGCTGGACCAGACCATCGTCGCCACCGCGATGCCGACGATCGGGCGCGAGCTCAACGACGTCACGCATCTTCCCTGGGTGGTGACGGCCTATCTGCTCGCCTCGACCGCGGTGACGCCGCTCTACGGCAAGCTCGCCGACATCCATGGCCGGCGGGTGACGCTGCTTTCGGGCATCGTCGTCTTCGTCGTCGGCTCCGTGGCGTGCGCGCTTGCTCCGAACCTCTGGCTCCTGGTGATCGCGCGCTTCGTCCAGGGGTTGGGCGGCGGCGGGCTGATCGCGCTGGCGCAGACCATCATCGCCGATATGGTCTCGCCCAAGGAACGGGGCAAATACCAAGTCTATTTCGCCGCCGTCTTCATGGCCTCCTCCGTGCTCGGCCCGGTTCTCGGCGGCGTCATCGCCGAGGCGCTGCACTGGTCGGTGATCTTCTGGATCAACCTGCCATTGGGGCTTGCCGCCTATTGGATGACGAGCTCGGCATTGAAGCGGCTCCCGCGCCATGAGCGACCGCACAAGCTCGACGTCGCTGGCGCCCTGCTGATGACCAGCGCGACGATGACGCTGCTGCTCGCGCTCTCCTGGGGTGGCACCTATTATCCCTGGGCCTCGGCCCGGATCATCGGACTCGTGGCCTTCTCGGTCGTGTTGTGGGCCGTCTTCGCCTGGCGGCTGCGGACGGCGGCCGAACCGCTGATCCCGCTCGACCTCCTCGCCAATCCGGTGGTGCGGATGGGCACGACCGCCGCGGGCTTCGGCATGGGCACCTTCATCGGCCTGACGATCTATCTGCCGCTCTATTTCGAGACGGTGGCGGGGATGAGCGCGTCAGCCTCGGGACTCGGCCTCCTGCCATTGACCTGCGGCACCGTGATGGGCGCGACCTTGTCGGGCCGCTCACTGACACGACTGACGCATTACAAGCGCGTGCCGGTGGCGGGGTTGAGCGTCGCGACATTGGGAGCGGCGCTGCTGACGATTTATGCCGGGCAGATGCCGCTCCTGCCCTTCTCGCTGACGCTGGCGGTGATCAGCCTGGGGCTCGGCACCATGCTGCCGGTGGCGACGGTCTCGATCCAAAACGCTGTGCTGCCGCATCAGCTCGGCACAGCGACGGCGATCGCGAACTTCTTCCGCCAGATCGGCGGGGCGCTGATCGTGGCGGTGTTCGGCGCGATCGTGCTCGGCGGCGTCGGTGGAGCCGGCGTCGGGCTCTCCCCCGAAGCGCTGAAGCTGGGAACGGTCGATCGCGCGACGATGATCGAGCTGTTCCGCTATGTTTTCGCGGCGACCTGCTTCGGCTTCGCGATGGCGCTGCTGCTGATGGTGCGGATGAAGGAACTGCCCCTGCGCAGCAGCGCGGTGGAAGCGGCGAAGGCGGCCGGCGGCGAATAACCGGAACAGTCGCCGCCCCCGCGCGTTCGCCAAGAGCCCGCCGCATCGCCGCGGCGGGCTTCGTCACGCCTTCACGCAGGAGCATCCCATGTCCGATCTCGTCGTCATCGTCTATCCGAGCGAGGCCCGCGCCGAGGAAATGCGCCAGAAGGTCGTCTCGCTGCAGAAGGAATATCTGATCGAACTCGGCGATGCCGCCATCGCGGTGATGCATGAGGGCGGCAAGATCAAGTTGAACCAGCTGCTCAACACCACCGCGCTCGGCGCCGTCTCAGGCTCGTTCTGGGGTCTGCTGATCGGCGCGATTTTCCTGATGCCGATGTTCGGCGCGGCGCTGGGCGCGGCCTCGGGCGCGCTCGGCGGGGCGCTGACCGATTACGGCGTCAATGACGGCTTCATGAAGGAGCTCGCCGCCAACCTCCAGCCGGGCAATGCCGCGCTCTTCCTGCTGATCAACAAGATGACCGCCGACAAGGTGCTCGACGCCGTCAAGGGCACGGGGGGCGTGGTGCTGAAGACCTCGCTCGACCACAGCCGTGAGCAGCAATTGCGCGACGCGCTGGCGGGCGTGACGGCGGCGACTCCGGAAGCCGGCGCATCGACGCCAGTGGGCTGAGGAGCCTGCTCGTCATGGTCGGGCTTGACCCGACCATCTTGGAAACCAGTGTCCGACCGTCACGTCATTCTTGGGTCGAAGCTTCGCTTCGCCCAAGAATGACGGCTTCTGTAATCGGGCCCTCGCCGTCAAGCGAAAACCCCTTACACGTTCGCCGTTGAGCATTTCGGGGTGGGAAGCGGCCCCTTCTCCGCGAACTCTGCTATAGTAGCTCATGGCGCTCACAATCTACGGATCACCCCGCTCGCGCACCATGCGCACCCTCTGGATGGCTGAGGAGCTCGGTATCGATTACGATCATGTTTCGGTGAACTGGGATGACCCTTGGCTGAAGACCGACGAGTTCCTGACGATCAATCCCGCGGGAGCCGTGCCCACAATCGACCACAACGGCTTCGGCCTGGGAGAGTCTCTGGCGATCAATCTCTATTTGGCCAAAACGTTTAGTCCTCCGAGCGGAGAAGGACTATATCCTTCGGACCCACGTGTTGAGGCGAATGTTTGGCGTTGGTCGCTTTGGGCTCAGCAACATCTCGAACCTTGGGTCAGACGTGACGGTGGGAAGCCGGTCTACAGCGGAGCTACGGCCGGCTTCGCCCTTGCCGAAGCGCACAGGGAACTGGACCGCCTCGATGCGACGTTGGCAGCTCGGGACTGGCTGGCGGCCGACCGGTTTACGGTCGCCGACTTCAACGTCGCCTGCGTGCTCTCGCCTTCCCGGACGCCGTGGCTTGAAATGGAGCGCCATACGCCAACCGCCGCTTGGCTAGAACGATGCTACGGCCGTCCTGCGGCTAGGTCGGTTCGTGCGAGGTTCAACGCAGCACCGCGATAGGTGGCGATCAAGCTTAGAGGCATGACGGCTGCCAACGTCGCCTTTGGATCGAAAGTTCTCATTCCCCAGTCACGCTGCGGGCGCGCCCGAGGTTCGCTCACATTCTGGTCTCGCACTCACACGCCACAAGCCCGCAGCAGGGCAACGCCGCGCTGTTCGTGCTGGTCAAGCGCGTGACCGGCGACAAGGCGCTCGAAGCCATCAAGGGCACCGGCGGCGTGATGCTGAAGACCTCACTCGACCATCGCGCGAACGGGCCCTGCGCGACGCGCTGGCCGGTGTGACGGCGGCGGATCCGGAAGCCGGCGCATCGACGCCAGTGGGCTGAGGCATCGGTCGCGTCATTGCGAGCGTAGCGAAGCAATCCAGGGGGACGTCGAGCGAGACGCTCTGGATTGCTTCGTCGGCCACGTCTCCTCGCAATGACGAGAAGGCAATGCGATCAGTCGCGCAGCAATTCGTTGATGCCGGTCTTCGAGCGCGTCTGGGCGTCGACCGTCTTGACGATGACGGCGCAGGAGAGCGAGGGGCCGGGCGTACCGTCCGGGAACGGCTTGCCGGGCAGCGAGCCCGGGACCACCACCGAATAGGGCGGCACCTTGCCGATATGGATCTGGCCGGTTGCGCGGTCGACGATCTTGGTCGAGGCCGAGATGAACACACCCATCGAGAGCACCGAGCCCTCGCCGACGATCACGCCCTCGACCACCTCGGAGCGGGCGCCGATGAAGCAGTTGTCCTCGATGATGGTCGGGTTGGCCTGCAGCGGCTCGAGCACGCCGCCGATACCGACGCCGCCCGAGAGATGGACGTTCTTGCCGATCTGGGCGCAGGAGCCGACCGTTGCCCAAGTATCGACCATGGTGCCGCTGTCGACATAGGCGCCGATGTTGACGAAGGACGGCATCAGCACGACGTTCGGGGCGAGGAAGGAGCCCTTGCGCGCGGCGGCCGGCGGCACGACGCGGAAGCCCGCGGCGCGGAAGCGGTTCTCGCCCCAGCCTTCGAACTTTGAGGGCACCTTGTCCCAGAACACGCCTTCGCCGGGGCCATTGGCGATGATCATATTGTCGGTCAGGCGGAAGGAGAGCAGCACCGCCTTCTTCAACCATTGATGCACGACCCACTCGGCGCCGATCTTCTCAGCGACACGGGCCTCGCCGGCATCGAGCAATTCGATCGCCTGTTCGACCGCCTCGCGGACCGCGCCTTTGGTGTTGATGCCGATCTCGGAGCGAGCCTCCCAGGCGGCGTCGATGGTAGCGGCGAGATCGGTGAGGGACGTCATGGCTCGGCTCTTTCTCGTCATGGTCGGCCCTGTGCCGACCATCCACGTCTGGCGGCGTGGACGATTGATCGAAGGCGTGGATGCTCGGGACAAGCCCGAGCATGACGGCCGGAGCGATGGCGGATGAGGGCGGCGGCGTCAAGGCGCAAGGATCTATGCGGGAACGCCAGGCCCGAATACCGGTTATGCTGTAGCCACTATGCCCAGCGCACCGGAGGGGACCATGAAACTCATTGCCATGTGCTTGGCCTTATGCCTGTTGCTGACCATGCCGCTCGACGCTGCGCTCGCGCAATCGCGGCCTTCAACCACGAACCGGCCCTGCAGCGTCAACCGGCAGAGCGTCGCGGCGAACGGCGCGATCGTGCTCGGCACCGGCGGCTACACCTATGACCGCTTCGTCGCCAACCGCAGCTTTTGCGAGTTCGACGAGGGGGTAGAGCCCGCCTGGGTGCCGAGCCGCGACACGCCGAGCTGCTTCATCGGCTATCGCTGCAAGAGCCGCGATCCGATCTGGCGCGATTGACGCGCGGCTGTTGCTTTCGCCGCCAGCCTGGCTTCTGTTCGCCGCGACCGTGGGAACACCGGCGACGAAAGCGCCAGACAGGATTCGTGCATGCGCCTCTGGATCAAGAACCCGCTCGGCATCGTCGCGGATAATGCCGGCGGCGGGATCGTCGTCGATGGCGCGATCATCGCCGAGCTCGTGCCGGCAGCCGGCTCCCCTGCCCTGCCCATCGATGCGGTCTTCGACGCCTCGCACCATGTCGTGCTGCCCGGCCTGATCAACACGCATCACCATTTCTACCAGACGCTGACGCGAGCCCATCCGGCCGCGATCGATCGCGAGCTGTTTCCCTGGCTGACCGCACTCTACCCGCTCTGGGCGAGATTAACGCCCGATGACCTGCGGTTGGCGGTCCGCGTCGCGCTGACGGAGCTTTTGCTCTCAGGCTGCACCACAGCGGCGGACCATCATTACCTCTACCCGAAGGGGCTGGAGAACGCCGTCGACATCGCGGTCGAGGAGGCGCGGGCTCTGGGCATCCGCGCCACGATCTCGCGCGGCTCGATGAACCTGTCGCAGAAGGATGGCGGCCTGCCGCCCGACAGCGTCGTCCAGGACGAGGAAACGATCCTGAGCGACAGCGAGCGGGTGCTTTCCCTGTTCCACGATCCTGCGCCGGGCAGCATGGTCCAGATCGCGCTCGCACCCTGCTCGCCCTTCTCGGTGACGCCAGCGTTGATGAAAAAGAGCGCGGAGCTGGCAGCACGCTTCGATGCACCGCTGCACACCCATCTCGCCGAGACCAGGGACGAGGACGCCTATTGCCTCGAAGTCTATGGCAAGCGCCCGCTCGACCTGCTGGAGGAGACCGGCTGGATGCGGCCAAAGACCTGGCTGGCGCATGGCGTGCATTTCAGCTGCGAGGAATGCGAAAGGCTGGGGGCAGCCGGCGTCGGAATCTGCCATTGCCCGACCTCGAACGGGGTGCTGGCCTCCGGCTTCTGCCGGACGCGTGAATTGGAGGCAGCCGGAGCGCCGCTCGGCTTAGGCGTCGACGGCTCGGCCTCCAATGACGGCTCGAACCTGATGGAGGAGTTGCGCCACGCACTTCTGATCAACCGCCTCCGCTATGAGAGCGCCACGGCTGTGACCGCGCGCGACGTGATCCGCTGGGCGACGGAGGGCTCGGCGCGCTGCCTTGGACGCTCCGACATCGGGCGGATCGCGCCCGGCCTGCAGGCGGATCTGGCGCTGTTTTGCCTCGACGAATTGCGCTTTTCCGGTGCGCATGACCCGGTCGCGGCGCTGGTGCTGTGCGGCGCGAACCGGGCCGACCGGGTGATGGTCGCCGGCGCCTGGCGGGTGATCGACGGGGCCGTGCCGGGGCTCGATCTGGCAGCGCTGCGGCGCTCGCATGGGGCAGCGGCAAGACGTTACGCCTGAGCGGGATCCGTTTCCGATCCAATTGGATCGGAAACGGATCCCCTCTTTGTTTTAACGCGTTTTCTTCACGCAAACCGGTGTCCACTTCGCTCGAAAACGCTTTCGTCGCTCGGAATCTTGACGCATTTCTCGGCTTGATTCCTGGCGGATCACGGCCAAGGGAGTCAGGCGCCATGAAGATCGGTTTGATCGCGGCATTGGGGTTGGCTCTTCTCGGCAGCGGCTGCGTCACGATCGCCGAGCGACGCGCGCTCGATGAGGAGCGCTGCCGCTCCTACGGCTTCCGCCCCGGCACCGACGGCTATGCGAATTGCCTGCTCCATATCGAGCTCGACCGCTCGGCAAGCCGCAGGGTCTGGGTCGAGCGCGACTACTATGGCCCCTATTACGGCTACGGCTTCGGTTACGGTTTCCGGCGCTGGTGACAGCCCACCCCGGGTCTTTGTTTTGACGCGTTTTCTTCACGCGAACCGGTATCCACTTCGCTCGAAAACGCTCTAGCTCGCGGGCGGCCCGTCGCGCTCCAGCCTGAAATCGCGCAGTCGCGGCAGCCTGGCATGCAGCCGGTGCAGGAAGCCGGTAAGCTGCGCCTTTTCCTCCGCCGTGAAACCCTCGAGCAGCAGGCGCTCGCGGGCGGTGGCGAGCGCGATCAATTCGTCATGCAGGGCATAGCCGCTCGGCGTCAGCTCCAGCACCTGCCGGCGGGCGTCGCGATCGTCGGGGCGCTCGGTGACATGGCGGGCGGCGACCAAGGCCGCGACGCTGCGGCTGACTGCACCCTTGTCGAGCCCGATCACCTCGCAGATGCGCTGCGCCGCGATCGCCGGCTCGATGGCGAGCTGCGAGATGACGCGCCATTCGGTGACGCCGACGCCGAAACGCTCAAGATAGAGCCGCGACGAGCTGCGCGACCAGGTGTTGGAAATTGCGGTCAGGAAATAGGGAACATAACCGCCGAGATCGAGAACATCCCGCTCCGGGCCGGCAGCGGCCTTGTGGCGCTTCGTCGAGGGCATGGCGCATCCAGAGGAGTCAGGCCCGGTATCTCACACGCCGCTGCAGGATGCGGCAAGCACGATGAACCGGCGCATCTCGTAGAGCCCGCCTTGCTGTAGAGCCTATCCTGGCCGAGGCCTTGCATGCGCGCAGGCCCGCCATACGGGGAAGCCCGTGGCGCCGGCGCGGATGCCGGGCATACTGCGCCTCACGACCAAATCATCTGCCTGACCCAAGATCTCCTGTCTGACCCACGACTTCCTATCTGACCAAGGAACCAGCCCATGCCGACCCCTGCCTACGACATCATCATCCGTGGCGGCACGCTTGCGACGGCGACGGATGTGTTCAAGGCCGATCTCGGCATCCAGGCCGGGCGCATCGCCGCGATCGGGCTCGACCTGCCCGCCGGGGCGCAGGAGATCGACGCGAAGGGCAAGCTCGTCTTGCCCGGCGGCGTCGACACCCATTGCCATATCGAACAGCTCTCGGGCAGCGGGCTGATGAGCGCCGACAATTTCGAGACCGCGACGCGCTCGGCGGCTTTCGGCGGCACAACCTCGGTGATTTCCTTCGCCGCCCAGCATCGCGGCGCCAACCTCGCCAGCGTGGTCGAGGATTATGCGGCCCTGGCCAAGAAGGGCGCGATCATCGACTACGCCTTCCATCTGATGGTGGCGAACCCCGACGAGCAGACCGTCACGCAGGATCTGCCGACGCTGATCCGCGCCGGGCACCGCTCGGTCAAGGTCTTCATGACCTATGACGCCGTGCAGGTCGATGACGGACAATTGCTCGATGTGCTGGTGGCGGCGCGCTCGGCGGGAGCGCTGGTCTGCGTCCATGCCGAGAATCACGGCCTGCTGAAATGGATGGGCGAGCGCTTGATGAAGCGTGGCTACACCGCGCCGAAATACCATTCCGTCAGCCACCCCCAGGCGGCCGAGGTCGAGGCCTTCCACCGCCTGATCGCCTTCTCGGAACTGCTCGACCAGCCGATCTGCATCTTCCACGTCTCGACCGCCGAAGGCGCCAAGGTGATCCGCGAGGCGCGCGGACGCGGCGTCAAGATCTATGCGGAAACCTGCCCGCACTATCTCTTGATGACCGCCGCCGAACTCGACAAGCCCGGCATCGAGGGCGCGAAATGGGTCTGCTCGCCGCCGCAGCGGGGTTTGAGCGACCAGGAGGCGCTGTGGCAGGCGCTGGCGCTCGGCGACCTGCAGATTCTCTCCTCCGACCATGCGCCTTACCGCTTCGACGAAACCGGCAAACTGAAATACGGCCCCAATCCCGGCTTCAAGCAGATCGCCAACGGCATGCCGGGGTTGGAAATGCGGCTGCCCGTATTGTTCGACGCCATGGTGAGCAAGGGCCGGCTCGGGCTGAAGAAATTCGTCGAACTGACCTCAACCGCCCCGGCCCAGATCTACGACCTGCCGGGCAAGGGCTCGCTCGCCATCGGCATGGATGCCGACATCGCGATCTGGGACGCCGGCCGCAAGGTCGTGCTCGCCGACAACCTGCACGACAACACCGGCTACAACCCCTTCGCGGGGCGCACCATCACCGGCTGGCCGGAGACGGTGCTCAGGCGCGGCGAGGTCGTCGTCACACAGGGCACGCTGAAGGCGCAGCCGGGCTCGGGCCGATTGATGCTGCGCGAGGCCGGCGAGGCAACCCGACCGACCGGGACGCTCTCGCCCGAATTCGACCCGGCGCGGAATTTTGGCGCCAAGCTGTATTGATGCGAACGCCCTTCCGTCATTCCGGGCGCAGCGAAGCGGAGACCCGGAATCCATCGTAGAGTGCGTCGCTCTTCGATGGATTCCGGATCGGCGCCGCTTCGCGGCTTGTTCGGAATGACGGTGTGGTTCAGGCAAATATCCGTATTCTGAAGGAGCCCTCATGGCCGGCACCATCTTCGTCATCAACCCGAACTCGACCGAGGCTGTCACCGCCGGCATCGACAAGGCGGTCGAGCCGCTGCGCTCGGCGGACGGCCCCAAGATCGCCTGCCTGACACTGACCGAGGGACCTCCGGGCATCCAGTCGCAGCGCGACGCCGACGGCGTCGTCGGGCCGCTGCTGAAACGGGCGGCCGGGTTGGAGAACGAGGCGGCAGCCTTCATCGTCGCCTGCTTCAGCGACCCCGGCATGCATGCGCTGCGCGAGCAGAGCCGCCACCCGGTGCTCGGCATCGCGGAATCGGGCGTGTTCCAGGCCTTGACGCTCGGCCAGCGCTTCGGCGTGATCGCAATCCTGCCGAGCTCGATCCAGCGGCATCTGCGCTATTTCGGCGCCATGGGCGTGATGGGGCGCTTTGCCGGCGATCTCTCGATCGGGATGGGCGTGACCGAGCTCAGCGATGCGGAGAAGACGCTGGAGCGCATGACCGCGACCGGCAAGACGCTGCGCGATACACATCATGCCGACGTCATCGTGATGGGCTGCGCCGGCATGGCACGCTTCCGCCGGCCGCTGGAGGAGGCGCTCGGCGTGCCGGTGGTCGAGCCGACCCAGGCCGCGACCGCTATGGCCGTGGGGCGGGTGCGCCTCGCCGCGGCGTAGAGCAGGATGCGAAGCAGTGGGCACCGGTTTTTCGCATTGATCCGGCTCTCACTTTTAGATGAGAGCTGCGCCCAGGCGGAATTTTTGCAAGCTCACGGGAACCGGGCGGGCGCAGCGGCGTTGCACTGCCGCCGCTCTCTCTCCCGGAGTTCTCGCCGTGGATCAGGATCGCATCGTCCAGATCGCCAGGGCCATGTGCCGCGCCGCGCGCATGGACCCGGACAAGCCACCTGCGATCCAGGCTATCCGCGAAGAAATGCGATTTGCGCAGGCCGACGCGGATGCGTCTCTTTTGCCTGCCTGGCGGTATTTTCAGCCGGAAGCAGCCGCCTTCGTCGCGCGTCATCGCCTGCGGACGAAGACGGCCTGAACGGAGACGCGCTGCAGGGAGGTGCTACTCCTCTGCCTCGTCCAGGCGCATCTCGAAGGCCAGCATCGCATCGGCGAGTGCCGCGAGTTCGGCGTCGCGCTCCGGGCTCTCGGGCGAGGCGCTCAGTTCCTGGGCGCGCTCCTGGGCGCGCTGATAATCTTCTTCGGTATGGACGACGATCGGCTGCTTCATCGTCACAATCGGCACTGCGATTGTGGCGCCTTCATGAGCGCCGCCACAATCTCCACGACACCCCGCGCCACGACGCCCCGCCGGCTATTCCAGGCATAGGAACAGTCTATTAGCCCGGCGAATATCTCCTGACCTATGGTTGGCCCCGCAGTATCCGCCGCGCTCGCCAGGGCAACGGCGGCACTGAAAGTCCACGGCCAAACCCGCCAGAGATGAAGCGGCGCGCCGAGAGGGCCGGCACCATAAAAACAGGGGACAAGATCGATGGCACGGTTGGGATTGGCATCATTCATGGGCGGCATCGCCCTGACGCTGCTGGGGCTCTCCGCCCCGCCGGCACTCGCCGGCAAGGCCGACGACACGCTCAACGTCGCCTTCGCGCTCGAGCCCGAGGCGCTCGACACCTACAAGATCGCCGGCCGCGAGGGGCTGATCCTGGCCCGGCACATCTATGACGGCCTGCTCTACAAGGATCTCGACACTGGCGAGATCAAGCCGGCGCTGGCCAAGGCCTGGCGCTTTACCGACCCGATGACGATGGAGTTCGATCTCCGCGAGGGCGTGACCTTCCACAACGGCGCGAAGTTCACCGCCGACGACGTCGTCTACACGCTCAACACCGTGCTCGACCCGAATTACGGCACGCGCTTTCGCATCGCCATCGACTGGATCGGAAAGGTCGAAAAAGTCTCGGAATTCCAGGTCCGCATCAAGATGGCGAAGCCTTTCGCCGGCGCAGTCGAGATGCTGGCCGATGCGCTGCCGATCTATCCGGCCGCCTATTTCAAGGAGGTCGGCTCGGCCGGCATGGCGGCCAAGCCCATCGGCACCGGCCCCTACAAGCTCGTCGAGATGACGCCGGGCATCCGCTACGCCTTCGAGCGTTTCGACGCTCACTATGCCGGCAGCTCCAAGGGCAAGCCGGCGATCGGCAAGATCGTCGTGCGCACCATCCCTGAGCTCAACACCCAATTCGCCGAGCTTCTGGCCGGCAAGCTCGACTGGAGCTGGCGCATCCCGCCCGACCAGGCGGCGCGGCTCGCAAGTCGTATCCAGATCGTCAACGGCCCGATCATGCGCATCGCCTATGTCGGCCTCAACGTGACCGCCAAGGGCAAGGACTACCCGACCAAGAACCTGCTGGTGCGCCGCGCCATCAACCATGCCGTCAACCGCGAGGCGATCGTGAAAGCCTTCGCCGGCGGCGCCTCGCAGGTACTGAACGCGGCCTGCAACCCCAAGCAGTTCGGCTGCGCGCAGGATGTCGCGACTTACGCCTATGATCCGGCCAAGGCCAAGGCGCTGCTGAGCGAAGCCGGCTTGCCCAACGGCGTCGATATCGAGATGGTCTTTGCCGCGATGCCGCGCCCGGTCGCCGAGGCGGTCGCCTCCGACCTCGCCAAGGTCGGCATCCGGGTGACGCTGAACGAGCAGCAATATGCGGCCGGCGTGCAGAAATGGCGCGCGGGCGAATTGCCGGCCTTCTTCACCAATTGGGGCAGCTACGGCACCGGCGACGTCGCCTTCATCATCTCGAACTTCTTCGGCGGCGGCGCCGACGACCTCGTCCAGGACAAGGAGGTGATCGATCTCGTCACCGCCGCCGACACGGCGCAGGACCGGGCTCTGCGCCAGGAGAACTACGCCAAGGCGCTGAAGAAGATCGCCGACCAGGCCTATTGGCTGCCGATGTACGACTTCAACATCAATTACGGCCTGTCGACGGCACTCAACTTCAAGCCGCACCCCGACGAGTTCGCCCGCTGGTGGCTGTCGAGCTGGAAGTAGGGTCCCGAGCAGCGGGCCGTCACTCTGGGCGCCCGAAGGGAGACCCGGGATCCATCGGAGGGCTCCGGCGCCTGACGATGGATTCCGGATCGGCGCCGCTTTCGCGGCTTGTCCGGAATGACAGCGTGTTCGGGTTAGACGTCACGCGCTCACACAGCCTCTGGATGGAACCGCCATGCTGCCCTTTCTCGCGCGCCGCCTGATCGTCGCCGTCCTCGTCGCGCTCGCTGTGTCGATGGTCGCGTTCGGGCTGATGTTCGTCGCCGGTGATCCGGCGGTCGTACTCGCCGGCCAGGCCGGGCGGGCCCAGGATGTCGAGATGATCCGGCAAGCTTATGGGCTCGGCCGGCCGCTGCCGGTGCAGTTCCTCGGCTGGATCGGCCGGGCGCTGACGGGCAATTTCGGCACGAGCCTGTATTTCAACCTGCCGGTCGCCACGATCATCGGCGAGCGCTTGCCGGTGACATTGATGCTCGGCAGCGCCGCCTTCCTGCTCGCCATGCTGATCTCGGTGCCGCTCGGCATCGCCGCCTCGCTCAAGCCCGGCGGCCTGCTCGACCGCACCGCGTTGCTGCTCGCCGTGCTCGGACAGGCGATCCCGAGCTTCTGGCTCGGGCTGATCCTGATCGTCGTCTTCGGCGTCTGGTGGGACCTGGTCCCGATCTCGGGAACGGAGAGCTGGCAGGGCTATATCCTGCCCGTGATCGTGCTGAGCTATTACGCCATGCCGGCGCTGATGCGCCTGACACGAGCGGGCATGATCGAGGTGCTCGGGGCCGATTATATCCGCACCGCCCGCGCCAAGGGGCTGGCGCAATTGCGCATCCTGATGGTGCATGCGCTGCGCAACGCCGTGCTGCCGCTGGTTTCGCTGGCGGCGGTGCAATTCGGCATGATGCTCTCGGGCTCGATCGTGATCGAGAGCGTCTTCGCCATCAACGGGCTCGGCCGCCTCGCCTGGGAATCGCTGCTGCGCAGCGATCTGCCGGTGGTGCAGGCGATCATCCTGATCCTGTCGCTGATCTATGTGACGCTGACGACGGCGGCCGACCTGGTCAATGCCTGGCTCGATCCTCGCCTGAGGAGCGCCTGATGACGGTGCTCGACCTCGACAGCCGCATCCTGCAACGGCGCAAGCTCTGGCGGCGTGTCAGTCGCAGCACCGGCATCCATCTCGGCGGCGGGCTCCTGGCACTGATCGCCGCCATCGCGCTGTTCGCCCCCCTGCTCGCGCCGCATGATCCAATCGCGCAGGATCTGACGCGCCGGCTGCTGCCGCCCTTCTGGCAGGCCGGCTCCGACCCGGTGCATTGGCTCGGCACCGACCATCTCGGGCGCGACTATCTCTCGCGATTGATCTTCGGCGCGCGGGTCTCGCTCGGGATCGGGCTCGGCGTGACGCTCTGCGCCGGGTTGATCGGCACGATGCTCGGGCTGCTTGCCGGCTATTTCGGCGGCAGGACCGATATGCTGATCAGCTTCATCATCACGACGCGGCTGTCCTTGCCGATCGTACTGGTCGCGCTCGCCGCCGTCGCGCTCGGCGGCGCCTCGCTGCAGACGCTTGCCATCGTGCTCAGCCTCCTGCTCTGGGACCGTTTCGCCGTGGTGGTGCGCTCGGCGACGCAAGGGTTGCGCAACCGCGAATTCGTCCAGGCCACCGTCTCGTTCGGCGCTTCCAGCCTGCATGTGATGCTGCGCGGCATCCTGCCCAATCTGCGCAACACGCTGATCGTGGTGGCGACGCTGGAGGTCGCCAATGTCATTCTGCTGGAGGCGGCCCTGTCGTTCCTGGGCCTGGGCGCAAGGCCGCCGACGCCGTCCTGGGGGCTGATGATCGCCGAGGGACGCGAGCACATCCTGTTCGATCCCTGGCTGATCGCCTTGCCCGGTTCGGCGCTCTGCCTGCTCATCCTTGCCGTCAATCTGCTCGGCGACGGCGTGCGCGACGCGCTCGATGCCACGAGCTCCTGAACCCGCCCCGGCCGCTCCCGAAAGCGAGCGGCACGCACCCTGCATGGACAGCCCGAGCTTGACGCGCGGCTCAAGCTGCGTTGCCATCCCGTTTCGTGGTGGCGGCACGGCTGCGCGTGTCGGCGTGCAGGCCAGGCCGAAGGGAGAGTTCGTGACGGCAAAGCGCCCGAAACTGCATCACCTGAACTGGAATCTCCTCCACACCTTCCTGGTGATCGTCGAGGAGCGCAGCATCACGCGTGCCGCCGACCGGTTGCTGGTGCGCCAACCTTCGGTCAGCGCCGCGCTGCAGCGGCTGGAGGAGACGCTTGGCGGCCAGCTCGTGCAGCGCGACAGCCGCCGCTTCGTCCTGACCAAGCGCGGCGAGCTCTTGCACAAGGAATGCGTCGACATCTATCGCAGCGTCGCCCGCATCGGCGAAAAACTCTCGGAAGAACATGACGAACTGACCGGGCTCGTGCGCGTCCAGTTGATCACGCATATGGTGCTGCCGGCCTTCGACCGGGCGCTGTCATTGATGAGCCGCCGCCATCCCGGCGTCACCGTGCGGGTCGAGGTCGCGAGCAGCCAGGACATCGTCCGCTCCGTTTCGCAAAGGCTGAGCCCCTTCGGCTTCTGCCTGCTGCCCAACCCGCTCGCCGGACTGAATTGCCGCCATCTATTGCGCGAGGAGTTCGGCATCTTGTGCGGGCGCGACCACGCGCTCCACGGCCGGGCCGGCGTGGCGCTGCACGAGCTCGCCGACGAGCCCTTCATCGCACTCGCCTGCGGCCAGGACGGCGCGCTCGAGCCCATGGTCTCGCTGCGCGAAGGCGCGGGGCTGGGCAGCCGCACGGTCGGCGCGAGCCCCAATCTCGAGGAGGTCGCGCGCATGATCGCGGCTGGCATGGGCATCGGCATCCTGCCGCTCGCCTCGGTGCAGGACGCGATCGACACCGGCACACTCTGGAACTTGTCGGGTACGGGCGGGGAACTTGGCGCCGATCTCTATTTCGTCAGCAGCCCGGCCATGGGGCTCAGCGCGGCCGAGCTCGCCTTCCAGCGCCTGTTCGAGGACATGCTGGAGGCCGAAAGCGCGCCACCCGAAATTATCGACAACCCGCTGATCGCGGGGCTGACTCTGCCGCTGGCTTGACCAAACCAAAACCCGTCGGTCATCTCTCCGAACAGGCGTCGGTCATGTCCCCGGTCTAAACACTTGTGCCGACCATCCACGTCTCCGCTGGTCGAGGATCGTATTCAAGACGTGGATGCTCGCCACAAGGGCGAGCATGACGAACTTGAGCAGCGTCGTATTCATGAGTTCCGGGTTCGCGCCTTCGACGCGCCCTGGAATGACGCTGTGTTTCTCCGCAAACGCGGCAAGGCCTACCGATCCGCCCGCTCCAGCACGCATTGCAGGAGCACGTTCAGCCCCGGCTCCAGGTCATCGCGCGTGCAGAGCTCGCCATTGTTGTGGGTGATGCCGCCCTGGCAGGGGGCGAAGATCATCGTCGTCGGCGCATGGCGGGCGATGTAATAGGCGTCGTGCCCGGCCTGGCTCAGAATATCCATGTGGCGATAGCCGAGGGCTGCCGCCGAAGCACGGACCTGATCGATCAGCTCCTGCGCGAAGATGCGCCCGCCCCATTTCCAGATATCGAGGATCTCGACACCGCAATCGGCCTTCGCGGCCGCCTCGAAAGCGGCGCGGCGCATGCGCTCGGCCATCACCTCCGAGGTCACCGGGTCGGGATGGCGGACATCGCCCACCGCCTGGGCCCAGTCGGAGAGGATACCCGGCTTGTTGGGCCAGGCGACGAGCCGCGCGGCCGTGGCCTTGCCGCCGCTGCCGGCATGGTCCCAGCCGAGATCATCGACCGCCACGAGGAAGCGCGCGCCGGCAAGCAGCGCGTTCTTGCGCCGCTCCATCGGCCAGGGACCGGTATGGGCGGTCTCGCCCTTGAACTCGACCAGCATGCCGGTCGAGGGGAAACCGCCAGTGACGACGCCGAGCTGCATGCCCTCGCGATCGAGGATCGGGCCCTGCTCGATATGGAACTCGAAATAAGCGTCGAAGGCGTGGGGCTTGTCCTCCATCTCGCCGAGATAGCCGATGCGCTCAAGCTCCGCGCCGATCGTCTTGCCGTCGTCATCAACGCGCCCGCGCGCCCAGTCCAGCGCATAGGCACCGGTGAAGGCGCCGGAGCCGACCATGGGCGGCGAGAAGCGCGCGCCCTCCTCATTGGTCCAGTTGACCACCTCGATCGGCCGGCGCGTGCGCTTACCCAGCGCATCGAGCGTGCGGCAGACCTCCAGCCCCGCCAGCACGCCGGCGATGCCGTCGAAGCGGCCGCCATTGAACTGGGTATCGAGATGGCTGCCCATCACCACCGGCGGCAGGCTGTCCTCGGTTCCGCTCCGGCGCGCGAAGATGTTGCCGATGCCGTCGACGCGGACGCTCAAGCCGGCCTCGCGGCACCAGGCGACGAACTGATCGCGCACCTGCTTGTCGGAATCCGACGCCGCCAGGCGCGACAGGCCGCCCGGGCGGCCCGGGCCGATCTCGGCGGAGCGCTCGATCGTCGTCCAGAAACGTTCGATGTCGATGCGGGCTTCGCTCGGCACAGGCATGGCGATCTGCTCTCGGATATGCGTTTCGGCGGGGGCCCCGCTCGCCGGACAGGTTGGGTCACCGTCCGGATAAGGATAGTTGGCGACGGCCCGGTTCCTGGCAAATAGATATTGGCTATGCCTGATATCCGGGCGGTCTCTGGCCAGCGTCAATCATTATCCCGGGCCGGAACCACGCCGTCATTCCGGGGCTTCGCGTAGCGAAGAGCCCGGAACCCAGAACCGATGACTGTTTCGGGATAAGCGTCGAACATCACAGCCTTGACGAAGAAGCGCATCGGTTCTGGGTTCCGGGCTCGCCCCTTCGGGGCGCCCCGGAATGACGGTGTGGTCCCCAGCGCAACGTCATGCCCTAGGAGACCCGCTGCAGCACCTCGCCGACCCGGTTCAGAATCCCGATCTCGCGCTCGGACAGGGCGTCCTCGCTCGGCTCCGGGCGCGAGCAGAACCTGACCAGGACCAGGCGGCTTTCAGGGTCGATCCAGAGCCATTGCCCATGGATACCGACGCCGCAGAAGGCGCCGCGCGGATTGCCGGTGAGATACCAGCAGGAGCGATAGCGCCCGTCCAGGAACATGTCCCAGAAATTGCCCGTCTCCCAGGCCCGGCGATTGCCCTTGGTGCGCATGTCGGCAACCCATTCGGCGGGAACGACCTGCCTGCCATTGCGGGCACGCCCGCCATCGAGGACGAGTTGGCCTAACCGCGCCAGATCGCGCGCCGTCGCGCAGATGCCGCCGCTGGCGCGGGCGGTGCCGGCGCGATCGACCGTGACATAGGCCGCCCCGCTCGCGCCCATGGGCCGCCACAGGCGCTGCGCCAGATAGGTGTGATAGGGCGTGCCGGTGGCGCGCTCGATGACCAGGCCCAGCATGTCGGCATTGGGCGAGGCGTAGTAGAAGGCCTGGCCGTGCTCGGCGGCGCTGCGGTTAAGCGAGGTCATGACCTGCTCCAGCGTCTCCGGCGTTTCGCCGGGACGTGCCGGATTCCACAACATGGCGCGGCGATAGCGGTCGAACAGGCCGGTGGTGTCGAGATAGCTCTCCTCGAAATCCAGTGCGACGGTCATGTCGAGGAGGTCGCGGACGGTCGCGCTCGCATAGGCGCTGCCGGTGGGCGCGGCGACATAATGCGAGACCGGCGCGGCCGGATCGAGCTTGCCCTCGCCGACCGCGATGCCGGCGAGCATGCCAGTGACCGATTTCGAGATCGAGAAGATGGTGTGCGGCCTGTCGCGGTCGAGATGCGGCGCATACCATTCGGCGATGACCTCGCCATCGCGCATGGCGACGAGCGCGTCAGCGCTGGAGCGCGTCAGGTGCTCGTGCAAGACGAGCCGCCGGCCGTCGGGATAGCCGACCTCGATCCCCTCAAAAAGCGCGCTGCCGGCGTCGGGCTCGGAGAGGCCGCGCTCGCTGATCGCGGCCGTCGGCACGAGCCTGTCCAGGTTCTGGAAGCTCCATTGGCAGAAGGGCGCGGTCCGCCAGTTTGCGAGCGTCGCCGTATTGGGATCGATAGGGGTCATTCAGACCATCCAGCCTTACGAAATAGCCCGAGAGCGCGGCAGGCGCGCCCGGGCACCGTCGGCGTCACAGAGACCGGAAGGAGGCTGCACTGTCGATGTCAATAATCGCAGCCCCGCAGCGGAAAAGCTGAGGCGGGCCGGCGCCGCCACGTCGGGGCTCAGTGCATGTAGAGGCGGACGGTGTCGCGCGCCGCGCCGATCTCGTCGCAGATCCACTCGTCGAGCAGCTTGACCTGCCGCCGCCGGCGCATATCCGGCGGACGCACCAGATAATAGGACGCCCCCGTCGGCACCGCCTTGCGTACGGGCGCGACAAGCCGGCCGGCCTCGAGCGCTTCATGGGCGAGCACGACATCCGTCATCGCGACCCCGAGCCCGGCCTCGGCTGCGCTGAGGGCCATGTCGAGGGCGTCGAAATCCAGCCCCTTGCGCGTGTCGAGCGGATGTCCGGCCTTTTCCGACCAGGTCAGCCAGTCCTGCCGGTCGGGCAGCGGGTGCAGCAGCGTCGCCCGGTCGAGATCGCCGTCGGGGCAATCGCTGCCCGACAGATAGCCCGGCGCGCAGACCGGCAGGATCCATTCCGGATAGAGCTCCGTGGCGCAGTCCTGCGGCCAGTTGCCGATGCCGTAGCGGATGCCGAGATCGGCGTCGGCGTCGTTCAGGGTCATGTCGTTGAGGCGGGTCTGGACATTGACCTTGATCAGCGGATGCTGGGCCTGGAAGGCACGCAGGCGCGGGAAGAGCCAGCGCAGGGCAAAGGTCGGCAGCACCTTGATCGTCACCGCGTCGCGGTCGCTCTGGAAGGGATCGACGGCGCGGGCGATGTGGTCGAAGGCCTCTTTCACGCCCATGGCGAGGCGCTGGCCGGCATCGGTGATCTCGAGGCCGTTATGGGTGCGCATGAAGAGCGGCGCGCCGAGCTGCTCCTCCAGGATGCGCACCTGGCGGCTGACCGCGCTTTCGCTGACATGCAGGGACAAGGCCGCCTTCTTGATGCTGAGCTGGGCCGCGACGACTTCGAAGCAGCGCAGGGCGTTCAATGATGGCAGACGGCGTGTCATGGCGGTTTCCGGCCTTTCAGGCGCCGCAATATCGCATGACGAGCCGGCTTTTGTCTCGCCACGGACGCGCCGCAGGAGCCAGCCCGCTCATCGGATGTCCATGCGCGGGTCGAGCGCGTCGCGCAGGCCGTCGCCGATGAAGTTGAAGCTGGTGACGGCGAGCGTGATCGCCAGCCCCGGCAAAATCGCAAGCCAGGGTGCGCTGGTCAGGTAGATCTGGGCGTTGTTGAGCATGTTGCCCCAGCTCGCCACCGGCGGCTGGATGCCATAGCCGAGGAAGCTGACATAGGATTCGAGCAGGATCGCCTTGGCGACGTTGAGCGTGGCGGCGACCACGATCGCCGCCATCGCATTGGGCAGCAGCGAGTGGACCATGACGCGCCAATCGGAGGCGCCCATGGCCTTGGCCGCGACCGCATAATCCTGCTCGCGCAGCGAGCGGATCTGGCCCTCGACGATGCGGGCAACGTTCATCCAGGCGGTCGCGGCGACGAGCAGCGTCATCGAGACCAGGCTGGGCTCGACCAGCGCCGCCAGCGCCAGCAGCAGGAAGATCGTCGGGAAGCACAAGACCGCATCGACGAAGCGCATCAGGAGCGAACCGATGATGCCGCCGTAATATCCGGCGACCGTCCCGATCGTGGTGCCGGCGACGACGGCGATCACCATCGCCATGAAGCCGATGGAGAGCGAGATGCGCCCGCCCATCATCAGCCGTGCGAGGATATCGCGGCCGAGCTCGTCGGTGCCCAGCCAATGCGCGCCCGAGAGCGGCCAGGCGAAGCGATGCATCACGTCGATGCGGGTGTCGTCGAAGGGCAGGAGATAGGGGCCGAAGAAGGAGCCCAGGAACAGCAGGATGATCGTCACCCCCCCGGCCATAGCGAGCCTGTGCCGGCGGAAACGGCGCCAAGCGGCGTTCTCGGCAGGCGGCAGCACTAGGGCGGTGTCGTCGAGCAGCGTTTGCACAGTCGCCATGATTCAGCCCATCCGGATGCGCGGGTCGGCGACGGCATAGAGCATGTCGGCCAAGAGCGAGCCGAGCAGCACCATGACGGCGGAAAACATCAGGATGCCCATCACGACCGGATAATCGCGGTACTCGATGGAATCGAGGAAGAGCCGGCCCATGCCCGGCCAGGTGAAGACGGACTCGGTCACCAGCGCGCCGCCGAGCAAGGTCGGAAACTGCAGCCCCGCCAGCGTGATCATCGGCAAAAGCGCGTTGCGCATCGCATGGCCGCGCAGCACCTGGCGCTCCGGCAGGCCCTTGGCGCGCGCCGTGCGGATATAATCCTGGCCGATCACCTCCAGCATGGCCGAGCGCATGAAGCGCGCCCAGATCGCGGTCTCGACCAGCGCCAGCACCAGGGCCGGCGCGATGAGATGGTGCAGGAGATCGAGCGGCGAGCCGTCCCCGATCGTCTGGCGATTGCCAGCCGGCAGCCAGCCGAGCTGGACCGAGAACAGATAGATCGCGATCAGCCCGAACCAGAAGGTCGGGATCGACAGCGCGACCATGGCGCCGATCGTCGCCAGCGTGTCGAACAGGGAATAGCGCCTGATCGCGCCGAGAATGCCGATCCAGCAGCCGAGCCCGATCGCGATCACGGTCGAGACGGCCATGAGCTCGAAGGTCGCGCGCAGATGCGAGCCGATGACGGCGGAGACCGGAGCGCCGTCGCGAAAGGACAACCCCCAATCGCCGCGCAGCATGCGCCAGAGCCAGTCGAGATATTGCACCGGCAGCGGCCGGTCGAGCCCGAGCTGACGGGTGATCCGGTCGAGATCCTCCTGCGACATCTGCGAGGAGAGCGCAAATTGCGACAAGGGCCCGCCGGGCGCCAGATGCAGGATCGCGAAGCCGATCATCGAGACCAGCGCCAGGAGCAGCAGGCACTGCCCCAGGCGCTGCAGAAGATAACGCCCCATCTCAATGCGCCCGGAGCATCACGAGGCCCAGTACCAGGACCGCATGTTCCAGCAATTCGACGAGCAGTTGATGTTGGCGGCGAAGCCCTGCAGGCCGTCCTTGAGACCCTCCGCCATCACAGTCTGGTAGATCGGCAGCAGCGCGAGATCGTCGCGGATGATCTGCTGGATGCGGCCATAGGCGGCCTTGCGCGCCGCCTGGTCGAACTGCGTCGCGCCCTGCGCCAGGAGCGTGTCGACCTCGGCGTTCTGGTACTGGCAGGTGTTGAGGCCGCTGCCGCCCTTGGCGGGAATGGCCGTGCTGCTGAAGCGCGGCGTCACGTCGGGGTCGCTGCCCTGCATGAAGTTCGAGCCGACCATCACCGACTGGAATTTCGACTTCTGCCAGAACTCGCCCCAGATCACCGCGGCGGGCATGTTGCTGATGCGCATGGCCGCGCCGACGGCCTGCCAATCCTGCGCCAGCAATTGCTGGGACTGTTCGCGGCCGGGATTGCCGACGGTGGTCGAATTGGTGAATTCGAGCCTGACCCCGCTTTTGGCGCGGATGCCGTCCGGGCCGCGCGCCCAGCCTGCCGCGTCGAGCAGCGCATTCGCCCTGGCGGGGTCGTGGCGGTGGACCGGAAGCGTGTCGGCATAGGCCCAGGATTGCTGCGGCAGGAAGGATTCCGTCGGCACCGGCAGGCCGTAATAGAGCGCATCAATACGCGCCTGCTTGTTCATCGCGAGATAGAGCGCCTCGCGCACCGGCTTCTCGGTGAAGGGGCCGTATTCGAGATTGAGCGCGATATGCTCGACGAAGGCTGTCGGCGAGAGCGAGACCTTGCGGCCGCGCAAGCCCTGCGCCTCCCTCACGAAATGCGCCGAGATGCCGGACAGCCCGAGATAATCGACCTGCCCGGTGCGGAACTGCGTATAGAGCATCGTCAGATCGGGAATGTATTTGAAGACGACGCGTTCGAGATGTGGCCCGTCGCCGTGATAGGCGGGGTTGGCCTGCAGCAGGATATGGTCGCCCGCCACCCGCTCGCCCCAGCGGAAAGGGCCGGTGCCGACCGGCGCGCTGTTAAAAGGCGCGGTGTTGGGATCGCTTGCCTTCTCCAGGATGTGCCTGGGCACGATGAAGGTCAGCGCCAGAATCGAGAGATAGGGCGAATAGGCGCTTTCCATGCGCCAATGGATCTCGTCGGGCGCGACGATGCTGATGTCCCGGACGAGGCCGTGGCCGACGCGGTTGCGGACCCGGAAGCCGGGATTGTTGATCAGATCGAGCGTGTATTTGACGTCCTCGGCCGTGAACGGCGTGCCGTCATGCCATTTCGCGTCGCTGCGCAGCTTGACCTTCCAGACCACCCCATCGGCAGAGAGGCCGCCATTCCCAAGCGAGGGCACCTCGCGGGCGAGATCGGCGACCAGCCTGCCCTGGGGATCGATGTACCAGAGTGGGCTGAAGACCTGCCACCAGACGCCCTGATCGACCTCGCTGCCGGGCATCAGCGGATTGAAGACGGTCGGCTCCTGCGAGATGCCGGCGACGACCTGGCCACGCGGACTGGCGGGTGGGCGCGCCTGCGCAAAACCCGATGTGGCGCGCCCGAGCCCGAGTGCCGCTCCCGCACCAAGCGCGATCAATCCCCGCCGCGTCGGGCGCGCTAAGTCCGAATTCCTGCAGGCCATGGTCTTTATCCCCTAGATCACGTCGCATTCGGACGGTTACGTCCGAATGCGAAAAACGTGATCGATTCTAAATGTTTAGAGCATTGCTCTTGCGAAAAACCGGTACCCACTTTTTCGCGCAATGCTCTGGTGTTGAACGGGCTGTATTCAGCCTCGACTGTGATGGGCGCAGCGCTCAGGCAGCGGGGCGCAGCGTCTCCCGCTGCGGCGACAGATCCGCAGTGGACACACCGAGCGCGCGCAGCCCCTCCGGCAAATCCCGATCGGACATGATCGCTGCGATCGCCTGGCCCATGGCCGGCGAGGTCAGGATGCCGCAGCCGCCCTGCCCGGCGAGCCAGTAGAAACCCTCGGTGTCGGCAGCCCGCGCGCCCGCGACGGGATTCTTGTCGGCGACGAAATTGCGCAGGCCGGCCCATTGGCTGAGCGGGCGCCCGACCCTGAAGCTGGTGTCCTCTTCGATATTGTGGATCGCCTGCGCGACGTCGATGTCCTCGGGCAGGACATCGCCCGGCTCGGTTGCGACCGCATCGGCGAGGCTGCCCATCAGGCAGCCGGTCTCGGGCTTCACATACCAGCGGTAGTCGACATTGCTGACATGGGGCCATGCGGCCGTGCCGAGACCTGCCGGCGAAGCGAAGGTGAAGGCGGTGCGGCGATGCGGGACGACGCCGAGCGGCGCCACCCCGGCGAGCCCTGCGACCTGATCGACCCAGGCGCCCGCCGCGTTGAGCAGGAGCGGCGCACGCAGCTGCTGGCCATCGAGCGAGACCAGCCATTGGCCACCGCTGCGCTCGATCGCGGCGATGTTGGCGCCGGCGAGCAGTTGCGCGCCCCGGGCCTTGGCGCCGCGCAGATAGCCCTGGAGCAGCGTGTTGACGTCGATATCCATCGCGTCGGGCTCATAGATTCCGGCATCGACATGCTCGGCGACCAGGGCCGGAAACAGGGCCAGCGCCCCGGCCCGGTCGAGATGCTGCGCCCGAGCCCCGACCGAAACCAGATTGTCGTGCAGGCGCGAGAGGGATTGCTCCTGCCCCGCGCGGGCAACGGTCAGACAACCGCGCGGCGTCAGGATGCGCTCCTCGGCGAAACCGGGCGGCAGGCTTTCCAGGAAGGCGCGGCTCGCCTGGGCCAGGCGTCGCATCGTGCCGGCGCTGATGCCGACGGTGAACTGGGCCGCGGTGCGGCCGGAACTGTGATAGCCGAAATGCGCCTCGCGCTCGATCAGGACGACCGAGCCTTGACCGGACAGGAAATAAGCGGCGGACGCGCCGGCGATCCCTCCTCCGATGATGATGACATCCGCCTGCATTTCGCTTCTCAACCTTCTCTCGTGGCACGGCCCGCTTTTCTCGTGGCACGGCCTGCTTTTCTCGTGGCGCGGCCTGCTTTTCTCGCGGCGCAGCCTGCTTC
Source organism: Allobosea sp. OK403 (assembly GCF_900113835.1). Taxonomy (GTDB): domain Bacteria; phylum Pseudomonadota; class Alphaproteobacteria; order Rhizobiales; family Beijerinckiaceae; genus Allobosea. Next base: position 759,549 of record NZ_FOQV01000003.1, read on the forward strand.
TCCGGCTGTGCGGCCTGTCGGCCCAGCCGGCTCGCCATGCCGCAAGGAGGTCACCGCCCTTGCTCGTTGTCGATGACAATTAATCGAAGCCGACCGTGCAAAAACCGGGGTCAGGCCCCAGATTCCTCGGCCCCCGCCTCCAATTATTGAAATCGACACAGCCGGTATCCGGCGTGATCCCTGAGGCCATAGGACCCTCACGGATAGGCGGATAGCGACCAATGCCCGATTTGAAGACCGCCCCAAATTTGAAGACCGCCCCAAGCGGCCGCCGCCGGATCTCGTCCGGCAGCGAATTCGAGCGGACCTATAGCTATAGCCGCGCGGTCGTGGTCGGGCCGCATGTCATGCTCTCCGGCACGACCGGTTACGACTATGCGACGAGCACGCTGCCGGCAGGGGCACGCGCGCAGACGCTGCAGCTTTTCACCAATGCGGCGGCGGCCTTCGCCAAGGCCGGCGCAACCCTTGCCGATGTGGTGCGCGTGCGGATGTATATCTCCGGCGCGGAACATTACGAGACCGTGATGGCGGTCTTCGCCGAGACCTTCCGCGGCATCGATCCGGCCTGCACCACGGTCGAGGCCGGGCTGTTCGACCCGGCGATCATCGTCGAGATGGACATGGACGCCGTCAGCGATGCCGGCGCTTAGTCTCTATTCGCATGTGCCCGACGATGTGATCGCGCAGATCGGGCCGCGGCCCTGCGCCTTTCCCAGCCAGGTCGATGCCGTCGTCATCGGCGGCGGCATCGTTGGGGCGTCCTGCGCCTATGAATTGTCGCGGAGGGGCCTGAGCGTCGCGCTGATCGAGCGCGACAAGATCGCTTCCCAGCAGTCGGGCCGCAATTGGGGCTTCGTGCGCACGCAATACCGCGATCCGGCCGAATTGCCGCTGGCGGTCGAGGCGCTCTCGATCTGGCCAACGCTGGAACGGGAGCTTGGCCGCGAGATCGGGTGGCGCCGCAGCGGCTGCGTCTTCGTGGCCGAGAACGAGGCTGAGTACGAGACCTTCGCGCAGTGGCAAGCGGCGACCCGGGAGATCGCCAGGGATGCACGGATGCTGAATCGCGACGAGGCACGCGATTTGCTGCCGGCGCTGGCGAGCGCGGTTCCCGGCGCGCTCTTCACGGCCTCGGACGGGCAGGCCGAGCCGGCGCTGGCGACGCTGGCGCTTGCGCGCGCCGCCGAGGACAAGGGCGCCCTCATCCTGGAGGATTGCGGCGCGCTTGCCATTGAGACCGCGGGCGGGTGTATCACCGGCGTGCTGACCGAGCATGGGCTGATCGGCTGCACGACCGTGGTCTGCGCGGCGGGCGCGCAGGCGCATCGCTTCCTCAAGCCGCTCGGCCTGACGCTGCCGCAGCAGATCGTCCGCAGCACGGTCTCGCTGACCGCGCCCATGGCGGAATTGAGCGCGCCCTGTTTCTGCGGCTTCGGGCTCGGCCTGCGCCAGCGCGCGGACGGCTCCTGCATCCTCGCCGCCGATTCCAGCTCCGATATCGATGTGACGCTCGATTCGATGCGCGCCGCCGGCTATTTCCTGCCCGAACTGCTCAGGCACCGTAAAGGCTTCGCCCTGCGGCTCGGTCGCCCCTTCATCGACGATGTCCATGCCCGCATCGCCCTGCCGGAGCATGAGCGCCTGGTCACGCCGCGACGCCCGCGGATCCCGGCCAATGCGCAAAAGGCCGCCGATACGGCCGGGCTGTTCGCGCGCTTGTTCGAGGGCGCGGGCCAGGCCCGGATCGTGAAATCCTGGGCCGGGCAGATCGATGTGCTGCCGGACGCGCTACCCGTCATCGACGCGCCGCCAGCAGTTCCCGGCCTGATCGTCGCGACCGGGTTCTCGGGCCATGGCTTCGGCCTCGGCCCCGCCGTCGGCCGCCATGTCGCCCGGCTTGCCGCCGGCGAACAGGCCGGTGAAGCGATCCGACCGTTCCGGCTCGATCGCTTCGTCAGGGGCGCCTATTCGCGCCCGCACGCACCGCTCTGATCCGACTCCGCCTCGAGCAATTTCCGATCCAATTGGATCGTTCAATTGCTCCGGCCCTTTGTTTTTAACGCGTTTTCTTCACGCGAACCGGTGCCCACTTCGCTCGAAAACGCTTTCGCCCCCGCCCCGTCGCACGGAGATCGCCATGATCCATGAAAGCCCGGCCTTCTACCAAGCCATCGCCGACAGGCTGCCGCTTCCGACCAAGGCCTTCATCGATGGCAGCTTCGTCGCGGCGAAGTCGGGCGCGGTGATCGAGACCGTCAACCCGGCGACGGGGCAGGTTCTCGCGGCAGTCGCCCATTGCCAGGCCGAGGATGTCGACCGCGCTGTGGCCGCCGCGCGGCGCGCCTTCAGGAGCGGCGTCTGGTCGCGCGTCGCGCCCGAGGCGCGCAAGGCCGTCCTGCTGCGCTTCGCCGAGCTGATCCGCGCCAACAGCACCGAACTCGCCGTGCTCGAAAGCCTCGACAGCGGCAAACCGATCAGGGACTGCCTGAAGGAGATCGCGATCGAGGTCCCCGACACCTTCCAGTGGTATGCCGAGCTGATCGACAAGAGCTTCGGCAAGGTCGCGCCGACCGGCGAGCAGGCCTGCGCGCTGATCGTGCGCGAGCCGATCGGCGTCGTGGCGGCGGTGCTGCCCTGGAATTTCCCGCTGCTGATGGCCGCCTGGAAGCTGGCCCCGGCCTTGGCCAGCGGCTGCTCCGTCCTCGTCAAGCCGGCCGAGCAGACCTCGCTATCGATCCTGCGGCTGGCCGAACTCGCCGATGAGGCCGGCATACCCGCCGGCGTGCTCAACATCCTGCCGGGGCTGGGCGAAACCGCCGGGGCGGCGATCGGCCGCCATGGCGATATCGACGCCGTCTCCTTCACCGGTTCGACCGAGGTCGGGCGGCTGTTCCTGCGCTATGCCGCCGACAGCAACCTGAAGTCGATCGGGCTCGAAATGGGCGGCAAGAGCCCTTTCATCGTCCTCGACGACGCCGAATTGTCGCCTGAGATGATCGACAACGCCGTCATGGCCGCCTTCTGGAATGGCGGCCAGAACTGCTCGGCGAATATGCGCCAGATCGTCGATCGGTCACGGCAGGAGGAATTCCTCCATCTCGTCGTCGAACGCGCCAAGGCCCTCGTCATCGGCGCACCGCTCGACCCCGCGACCGAGCTCGGCCCACTGATCACCCTGGAGCATCGCCGTCGCGTGCTCGACTATATCGAGAGCGGCAGCCGGGAGGGTGCACGAGCGGCACTCTCGGGCGCGGCTTTCGACAGTGATGCGCCCGGCAGCTTCCTGGGGCCGACGGTCTTCGCCGATCTTGTCCCGGGGATGACGATCGCGCGGGAGGAGATTTTCGGGCCGGTGCTCGGGGTGATGCCGGTCGACGGCATCGAACAGGCGCTCACGATCGCCAATGGCAGCGAATACGGGCTGCATGCGACGGTTTACACCAGGGATATCGACCGCGCCCTGTTCATGGCGCGGCGCTTGGCCTGCGGCACCGTCGCGGTCAATGGCTTCACCGAGGGCGACCTGAAGACGCCGTTCGGCGGCTACAAGCGCTCCGGTTCCCTTGCTCGCGACAAGGGCACGGAGGCGATGGCCCAGTATCTCCAGACGAAGACGATCTGGCTCGGCCTGAGCGACAGATACGCCTCCATCCCCGGTTGAGCCGGGACCGGCGCGTGAACGCAGTTACTTTATACAATAACAAATTTTCTCGAGCTTGTAGGCTGTCCCATTGGCCATCAGAGTGCTAGCTGTCGCGTAGGGGCTAACTTTCGGGGGAGGTGCCGCGTGAACGTCCAGAACTCCGCACTCGGCGCGCCGGTCGAAAGAAAGATTCCAAATCCGATCGACAAGCATGTCGGAAGCCGTGTCCGCATGCGCAGGATGCTTTTGAAGGTCAGCCAGGAGCGGCTCGGCGATGCGCTCGGCCTGACTTTCCAGCAGATCCAGAAATACGAAAAAGGCACCAACCGCATCAGCGCGAGCCGCCTGCAGCAGATCGCCAAGGTGCTCGACGTACAGGTGTCGTTCTTCTTCGAAGGCGCCCCCTCCGGCGACATGCCCGATGGCCGCTTCTCGGCCGCCGCCTCGACGGCCTATGTCTCCGACTTCCTGACGACCAGCGAAGGCGTGCAGCTGACCAAGGCCTTGATGCGGATCAAGAGCGATCGCGTCAGGCGGCGCGTCGTCGAGCTGGTCGAGGCAATGGCCGAGGACGACGACGGGGACGCCTGAGCGTTCGAATGCGAGAGCACTGTTTTAACGCGCTTTCGAGCGAACCGAGGTCCGCTTCGCTCGAAAGCGCTATAGCCGCATCAGCCCTCACCGGTCAGGCGAACTCTGGCCATGAACCCCGCCGGCGGCCAGCGAAGCCTGCGCGCCCTCAAGTTTCGCGAGCTCGATCTCGACCTCTTTCTGGGCGTGCTCCAGAATGCTGCAGAGCAAGGGGCTTCCGAGGATATTCGCTGCCGCCGCCAGTTTCGGAATATCCTTCGCCAGGATCGTCAGCGCTTTAGCCTTGGCCTTGTCGTTGTCCTTCGTCATAAGCCCGCCTCGAACGCAAACAGCGGCGGGAACTTAGCGAAATGACCTGGATAAATCTATGAGGCCAGCCTCGTCACCGCTCCCGGAGTGAAGAAACTCATTATTTTTTTGCGCTCCATGTAGTGTTCTATCTCAGCGGGACTGACGAATTCCTCGCGGAACCAGGGATATAGCGAGGCATCGAAGGACTGCACGATCCAGTCGATCGTCTGCCGGATATGGCGCAGCTCGGCCGCCTGCGGGTGGTAGGCAAGCCAGATATCCCGCCGGAGGGCGAAGTCCTTGGCGACATGGACGAGCCCGCTCGAGACAATCGGCGCATAGGTCGGCAGGGCCGTCACGCCCCAGCCGCTCAGCGCCGCCACAAACTGGGCGGAGCTGATATTGACCCGCATATTGACGAAGCGGCGCTTGTCCTCGCGGGTCATTTCCTCCTCGACCCTTTCGCTCCTGATCTGCGGAGCCTCGATCTCGACAAAGTGGTAGTCCGCGATGTCAGCCTTGCTGGCCGGCGCCCCGTATTCGTCGACATAGCTCTGCGCCGCATAGAGGACGACGTGGAGATAGCCGATACGCCGGACGATCAGATTGGGATCCGTCGGCTTGTCCAACTGGATCGCCAGATCGACCTCCAGCTCCGAGATGTTCGGCGCCGTCATCGAGCATTTCATATCGAACTGGATGTCGGGATGGGCCCGACGCAGATTGCCGAACATCGGCGTCAGCCAGAAGGCGCCGAGGCCCTCGGTGATGCCGACGCGCGCAGTCGGCTTCAGGTCCCGCCTGCCCCGCATCGAGAGCGCGCCGAAGACCTTGGCCTGCTTCTGGATTTCCTCCGCCGCCGCAATCAGGCGCTCACCGGTCTTGGTCAGCGAGACGCCAGCGGCCGAACGGTGAAACAGGACCGCGCCGGTCTGCGCTTCGAGGTCCATGATTCGGCTGCGGAGCGCCTTCGCGGAGTGCCCGGTCGCCGCAGCAACGGCGCGAATGCTGCCAAGCCGCGCGAGCTTTAGGAAGATTCGAATGTCGTCCCAATTGAAATTCACCTCGTTCCCACCCGGGGGGTGAGAACTTTTGGAAACCACGTGCCTCATTTTCGACTTATCCCCGACCCCAGAGATTAAGGTTAACCTAACCTTGTTGCGTACCTAGTTCCTCGTACCCAGAAGGATTTGCGTCATGGGATTCCACTATTCGCTGAAGGAGCATTTCAATATTGCGCAAACTCAGCGCAATTTCCGCACGCTCGACTACACGAAATACGGGCGCGGATACACGACGTTCAGCCCGACAAAGGGAATCATCGACTATTCAATGAGAATGGCAAGTGCCGATATACCCGGCCTGTCAACTCTCGAGCGGGTTATGAACGTGTTTCAGCATAATCCCGATACAATTTCAGCTTTCTCGCGTGGCTGGTCTGACGATCCCAAGGCCACGCCGATCGGCATCCTGGCGCATCTGCCGCTGAATCAGGCCGGCGCGCGTGCGCTCTTCACGGGCGCACTGGACACCGCCAACCCCGATCTGAAGTTCATCTGCCGGCCCAGCGAACGCGCCGCCGTGCTCTACTTCTGGTTCATCTACCTCCCGGAGGGTCAGGGCGGCGGCATCTCGCTCGTGATGGAGCGCATGACCAGCGACAAGAACCGGGGCCTGCCGATCTTCTGCAAGCCGGCGAACAGGAAGGCTCAGACCTTCTTCGAGAAGATGGGTTTCGTCATGGGCGCAGCCTATGACGGGCTGAAATCCTACCAGTTGATGAGCTGCGCCCTGCCCGACCCAGCCGCCGGCCGCAAGCCCTATGACAACTTCATCCCGGGCCTGAACGCCGGCACGAAGAAAACCTCCGTCACCGTCGTGCACTCCGCCGACGACCTCCTCAAATGCATCGCGATTCGCGGGGCCGCCTATGTCGAGGACCGGAGCATTCCCTATGCCGAGGATGTCGACGGCAACGACTACACGGCGACACATCTGCTCGGCTATGTCGGCGACGAGCCGGCCGGCTGCATCCGGCTGCGCTACTGGGCCGACTTCATCAAGATCGAGCGGCTTGCGGTGCTGCCGCGCTGCCGGGGCGGCCTGGCGCTCGATCTGGTGCGGGCGGCGCTCGCCTTCGGCCAGGACAAGGGCTATCGGCGCTTCTACGGGCAGGCCGCCTTCCCGGTCTCGAAGATCTGGGAGCGCTTCGGCTTCAAGCGCCGCCCGGGCGCCGGCCTCTCCTATCTGACCGACGAGGTCTATTACGAGATGGACCTCGTCACCGAACCGTCAGGCTGGCGGCTTACGCCCGATTCGGGCGCCGCGGTGCTCGTCCGGCCGGAAGGCCAATGGGACCGCCCCGGCCCGCTGGAAGCCAATGCGGAGACCCCGGACCTCCCTGACAAGTCCCTCGGCTCCGGCGAATGGATCCCCGGCATGAGCCCGACCACGCTCTATCCCGACCGGGATATCCCTGGCTGCGTCAACCCTTTCTACGGGGAGTCCCCGACCTGCGGGAAGGACTCCTGGCCACCTCTGATCTACGGACGACTACAAGGAGTGAATGATGGTGCCGACTGACATCACGCTGCCGACAGCGATCTCCGAGGCCGACATCGATGCGATGATCGGGATGACCGAATATCTCATCGAGGAAGCCGTCAAGGTGAGCGCGGTTGCAACCGCCCTGCTGGGCTTGGCGAAGGGGGAGCTGCTTGCCAGCAAGATGATCCTGAGAGGCGAGGTCGCCTCTCTGAACGGGCGTGCGGCCAGATTGATGTGACGCGAAACCCGCTGCGAGATCCGCAGCGGGTTTTCGCATGACGGCATCAGGATGACGGCGTCAAGGTGGCGGCGCAGCCAGGACCGCGCCAGGGTTCAGGATGCCGAGCGGATCGAAGGCGTTCTTGATCCCGGCCATAAGTTCGAGCGTCTCGGGCTGGGCCGCCCGGCGCAATGCGCCGACAAGGGAACGGCCGACGCCATGCTCGGCGGTGATGCTGCCGCCGAACTGGCTGACGATCTCGAAGATGCTGACGTTCACGCTCGCAGCCAGTGCCGCGAAGGCCGCCTCATCCTGGAACTCGCCCGTCCCGAACAGCAGAATGACGTGGATGTTGCCGTCGCCGACATGGCCGACGAAGAGGGGCTGCGCGGTCGGAAAACGCTCCGCCGCGGCGCCCTGCACCGCTGCAATGAAGCGGGGAACATCAGCCGTCGCGACGCTGGTGTCGTGCGAGACGCTCGGGCCGGCGCACTTGTTGGCTTCCGAGACGGCGAAACGCAGATGCCAGAGCGCCTTGGCCTGGGCTCCGCTCTGCGCGACAACCGCATCGCTCAACACAGCGGCATCGAAGGCGAGCGCCAGAGCGCGCGTCAGGACCTGCTCCATGGCGGCATCGGGCGCGCTGTCGGCAATCTCGATGAAGACATACCAGGGGTGGCGGTCGTGGAACGGGAGCGCCGCCGCGCCGAGGAGATCGAGCGTCAGGCCCATTTCGGCGTCGCACATCAGCTCAAAACTCGAGATCCGCTCGCCGGCAACCTCGCGCAGCATGGTCAGCAGCCGGATCGCGGCTGTCGGGTCCGGGATTCCGCAGAGCCCGGTCGCGCTCGCCTTCGGCTGGGCGAAGAGCCTGAACGAGGCCGCGGTGATGACGGCCAGGGTGCCTTCCGAGCCGATCAGCAGATCGCGTAGCGCATAGCCGGCATTGTCCTTGCGCAGCGGCTTCAGGCCATGGATCACGGCGCCGTCGGCGCGCACATATTCGAGACCGAGCACGAGGTCGCGCACCGTGCCGTAGCGGATCACATTGATGCCGCCGGCATTGGTTGCGACGATGCCGCCGACCTGGCAGGAGCCCTCGCTGCCCAGGCTCAGGGGAAACAGCCGGTCGGCCTTGGCCGCCTCCTGCTGAAGCTGCGCCAGCACGCAACCCGCCTCCGCGGTCAGGCTGTCGCCCTCCGCATCGACCGCGCGGATGCGGTTGAGCCGACCCAGCGAGAGCACGGCGCAACGGCCGCTCTCATCGGGCGTGGCACCGGCGGACAGGCCGGTGTTGCCACCTTGCGGCACGATCGGCGTGCGCGTCACTGTCGCCCAGCGCAGGATCGTCGAGACATCCGCGACGGCGCGCGGGCGCAGCACGGCCAGGGCGCGACCATGCCTGCGTCCGCGCCAGTCGCCGAGGAACGGCGCCATCTCCTCGGGCGCGACCAGCACGCAGGACGGATCGAGCCTCCCGGCGAGCTCAGAGAGCGGAGACATCGGATCAGACCGTACCGGCATCGACGATGAAGTTCTGGCCAGTGCACATGCGCGCGGCGTCCGATGCGAGGAAGAGAACCATCGCCGCGATATCCTCCGGCAGGATCTCGCCCTTGATCGCCTGGGCCTGCTGGGCAGCCTCCCATTTGTCCGGCGTGACCCAATGCATACGCTGGCGCTCGGTCATCACCCAGCCCGGTGTGACGCAGTTGACCCGGATGCCGTCCGGCCCCAGCGCCCGCGCCAGCGAGCGAGTGAAGCCGAGCACCGCTGATTTCGCGGTCGTGTAAGCGATCATGTGGGGAGATCCCTTCATCCACGAGGTCGAGCTCAGATTGATCAGCGAGCCGCCGCCAAGCGCGCGCATATCGGGAGCAAGCGCCTGGGCGACGAACATCATCGGGCGCAGATTCACCGCGAACCGGTCATCCCAATATTCGGGCGTCACGGCCTCGAAGGCGTGACGCTCGTCATGGCCGGCATTGTTGACACCGATCGAGAAAGGCCCGCAGACGGCGCGCGCCGCCATGATCGCGGCCTGCGTCGCGGCGATGTCGCGCAGATCGACGGGCTGGAAAGAGACCGTTCCGCCGGCCCTGGCCAATTCCGCTGCAAGAGCTTCGCCGCGCTCACGATCCAGGTCGAGGAAAGCGACCCTGGCCTTCTGGCGAACAAGCGCTGCGACGATTGCCCGACCGATGCCGTCGGCCCCGCCGGTGACGAGCGCGGCGCGGCCGGCGAGATCCGAGTAGATCGCCTGCGCACTCATGCTGCGAATTCCGAGGCCGGCAGGCCAGCAACATCGACCGGCAGCGTGAACAGCCCGCCGGAGAAGGGTGCCTCCGCCAGGATGCGCGACGGCAAGCGGACGCGGGCGCTGGTGATGAACAGCGTCTTCAGGTCGTCGCCGCCAAAGGCGATACTGGTCGGGCGCGGGATCGGCAGGCGAACCTCGCGCGCCAGCGCACCATTCGGCGCATAGCGGTGCAGGCACCAGCCGTCCCAGACCGCGCACCAGACGAAGCCTTCGCTGTCGACGGCAAGCCCATCGGGGCGGCCGATAGTGGCATCGATCTCGGCAAAGACGCGGCGTCGCGAGAGCCGGCCCGTCTCCATCTCGAAATCATAGGCATAGATGCGGCCGGGCGCGGAATCGGCGAAATAGAAGGTCCGTCCGTCCGGGCTCCAGTCGAGGCCGTTGGCGACGGTCAGGCCGCTCTCCCGGCGCTCCCAGGTGAGATCGGGCGCGATCGCATAAAGCGAGCCGCTGGTGCGGCTGGCGTCGAGTCGCATCGTTCCCGCCCAGAGACGGCCCCGCCGGTCACATTTGCCGTCATTGAAACGGTTGTCGGGAATCTCGGCCTCCGGATCGACCAGGGGGCTCAGCGCGCCGCTGGCGAAGTCGAAAGCCTCCAGCCCGTCCTGCGTCAGGGCGGCCAGGCCGCCGCCTCGGCGCTCGACCACCGCGCTGACCAGGCGCGGCAGCATGACCTCCTCATTGGCTCGCGTCGCGGGGTCGAAGCGGTTGACCGAGGGGGCGAGGATATCGACCCAGTAGAGCCGCTTCTCCCGCGCCGACCAGACCGGGCCTTCCGCCAGATGCGCGCCCCAGGGCAGCACGCATTCGACCTGCGGATCGGTGGCGCGGCCCGAGCGCGTGCTCGGCGTAATGTTCATCGGCGTGGCGCCGACATTGCCGGAAATCTGCCGGCCGGCGGCCATCAGGTCACGCCCGGTGACGTGGAGACGCTCGGCGGTCAAGCGCGAACTCGGCCCGAACACGCCGATCGCGGCGACCGCACGGCCGGTATGATCGAAGATCGGCGCGGCGACCGAGGAGACGCCCGCGACATGCTCCTCAAGCGAGACCGCATAGCCGCGCGCCCGCGTCAGAGCGAGATCGGCAAGCAGCGCGTCCTCCTGCGTGAAGCTGGCGTCGGTGAAGCGCTCGAGCCTGATCCGGTCGAAGATGGCTCGCTGCTCATGCGGCTGGGCGAAGGCGAGCAGGGCCTTGCCGCCGGCCGTGCAATGCAGCGGCGCGCGACGGCCGATCTCAATGCGGAAGCCATAGGCGCCGCCGCGGCTGCGCTGGTCGATGTAAAGCGCCTCGTCATTGTCGATCGCGCAGAGGGCCGCCGTCTCGCGAGTCTCGTCGGCGAGGCGTTCGAGTACGGGGGCAGCCGCGCCGCGCAGATCGAAGGATTCCCAGACGCGATGCGCCAGCTCGAACAGCCGGTGCCCGAGCCGATAGGTATTGTCGCTGTCCTCCTGGCGGATGAGCCGGAACAGCACCAGCGTGTTGAGCAGGCGCGCGAGCGTGCCCTTGGGCAGGCCGGTCGCGGCCTGAAGGTCCTTGAAACGCGGCGGCGAAGGTGCCTCCCCGATCACGTCGAGCAGATAGAGGCCCTTGGCGAGGGCCGCCGCGCCGATCGGAACGTCGCGCTCATCCGGTTTCAGGACCTGCGCTTCGCCCGCGCCTGCGCCGCCTCTTCGATCATGCGGTCGAACGTCCATCGCGGTTCATATCCCAGTTCAGTCCGAATCCTGGCGTTCGACGTCCGATAGAAGACGCCGCTGCCCGGCAGGTCGATGGTCTTCAGGGGAAGCCCCGTCAACTCCGCCATCCCCGGCAAAGCTGCGGCAAAATCGGCGGGCTCGGTCGCACCGAGATTATAGGTCCGGCCGGCCGCCGCCTCATGGTCGAGCGCGAGCAGGATGCCGTCCACCATGTCGCGGGTGTCGGTGATGTGCATCTGGAAGGGGCGCCCCGCCTCGTTGCGCGACAGCACGAGCGCCTCGCGGCCATCATCGGCCTGCTTCAACACGGCGACGGCGCCCATGTTACCGAAGCCCTCCTGCTGCCGGATCTTCGGATGCAGGAAGAAGCGCGGGCCGGAAAAGACGCTTTCCGGATCGAGCAATTCGGCGGCGTCCTGCGTATGCGAAAAGCGCAGGATCGTCGCAGGCGTGCCGCTGACGCGCTCGAAGAAGCGCACCAGTTCCTCGCCCAGGAGCTTGCTCAAGCCATAGGGCGAGCGCGGCTTCAGCGGATGGTCTTCGTCGAGCGGCAGATAATCGGGAACATTCTCGGGATAGACCTCGCCGGAGCTGGCGAAGACGAGCCGACGCGGCTTCACGCGCGCGGCCTCCTCCAGCAGCACGCGCGTGCCCTCGACATTGGCGCGGAACAGCCTGTCGCCGTCAGTCGGCAGCCAGGACATGAAGGCGCCGAGGTGGAGGATGGCGTCAGTGCGATTCACCGCATCCTTAGCTGCGGCCTGGTCATCGAAGCCGCCGAGCACTTCGCGATAGGCGGGGTGCTCGATTCCGGCCGGGCGCAGATCGAAGCCCGTGACCTCGCGGCCGGCATCGAGCAGGCACCGGACCAGTTTCGAGCCGACACGGCCGGCGCTGCCGGTGACGAGAATGCGCGCCGCGACGGTCACCGGATCGCCTCCTGCGTCACCGCGTCGAAGACGTGCAGCCGGGCCGGATCGAAGGAGAGCGTCAAGCGCTCCGCGAGCGGCGCGCCATCGGGATTGATCAATCGCGCGATCAGCACATTGCCACGGCCATCCTCATCGGCGGCCGCGTGCGGCGCCTGCCCGACCCGGTTCTCCGGCGGCAGGTCGACATAGACATATTGCTCACTACCGAGGCTCTCGACGAGGCGCGGCTGAACCTCGAAGGTCACCGCCCCGGCCCCCAGCGCGAGGTGCTCAGGCCGCAGACCGAGGACGACATCCCGGCCCGCAAGCGTGGAGGCGTTCGCCACCGGCAACAGCACCTCCTGGCCGAAGAGACGGACCTCGGCGCCATTCCCGGTCGAGGTCACCGGAGACTGCAGGAAATTCATCCCCGGCGAGCCGATGAAGCCGGCGACGAAGAGATTGGCCGGCTCGCGGAACATCGTGTCGGGATGGGCGATCTGCTGGATCTCGCCGTCCTTCATGATGACGATGCGGTCGGCCATCGTCATGGCTTCGGTCTGGTCATGGGTGACATAGATGGTGGTGACGCCGAGGCGCTTGTGCAGGGCGCTGATCTCGGCGCGGGTATGGACGCGCAATTTGGCGTCGAGATTGGAGAGCGGCTCGTCCATCAGGAAGGCGAGCGGCTCGCGCACGATGGCGCGCCCGAGCGCGACGCGCTGGCGCTGGCCGCCCGACAATGCACGCGGCCGCCGATCGAGCAGATGGTCGATGCCGAGGATTTTCGCGGCCTGCGTGACGCGCCTGTCGATCTCGCCGGCCTCGGTCCCGCGCATCTTCAGGCCGAAGCCCATATTTTTGCGCACGGTCAGATGCGGATAGAGCGCGTAGTTCTGGAAAACCATGGCGATGTCGCGATCGCCCGGCGCGAGGTCCGTGACGTCGCGCTCGCCGATCGTGACCTTGCCGGACGAGGCCTCCTCGAGCCCGGCCAGGATCTTCAGCATGGTCGACTTGCCGCAGCCGGAGGGGCCGACCAGGACGACGAATTCGCCATCAGCGATGTCGAGGGAAAAGTCCTTGAGAACGGTGAGCCCGCCATAGGATTTCGTGACGTGCTCGATGCGTATGCCGGCCATGGTCGGTCCTGGTCCTTACTTGTCCGAGCCGGCCGTGAGGCCGCCGACGAGATAGCGTTCGAGGAAGAGGTAGATCAGCAGGATCGGCAGGGCGACGAGGATCGAGGCGGCCGATATGTCGCTCCAGTTGCTGACATATTCGCCCTTCATCGTGGTGATGCCGAGATTGGCGGTCCAGTTGGTCTGGGCATTGGTCAGGAAGGTGCGCGCATAGGCGTAGTCCGACCAGGACAGCACGAAGCCGTAGAGCGCGGTCGCAGCCAGGCCCGGCGCCGAGACCGGCAGGATCACTCGGACCATGGCGCCGAGCGGCGAGCAGCCATCGACCATGGCGGCCTGCTCGAGCTCGCGCGGGATCGTGTCGAAATAGCCCTTCAGCATCCAGGTGGTGAAGGGGATGATCAGCGTCGCATGCGCCAGGATGATCGACCATAGGCTGCCGATCAGCTCCAGCTGCCGGAAGATGCCGAAGAGGGGGATGACCAAGAGAGTCGCCGGCAGCATCTTCGCGGTCAGGATGAACAGGCCCAGCGATTGGCCGCCGCGGACCTTGAAGCGCGACAGGCTGTAGCCCGCCAGCACGGACACCGTCATCGACAAGGTGACGGCGCCGATCGCGGCCAGCGCCGAATTGCCGAGCCATTGCAGGATCGGTCGCTCCGCCAGGATCTGGGCGAAGACGCCCCAGCGCGGCTGATCGGGCCAGAATTTCGGCGGCAACTGGCGCAATTGGTCGGGCTCGGAGAGCGCGGTGACGACGAGCCAATAGATCGGGAAGACCAACAGCGCGCAGGTCAGGATCGCCGTGGCGTAGAGGAGGACGCTGTCGAGGCGGTTTCGTTTCATGGCCTGCCCCTCACATCGTGTCCGGAGCGCGCGCGATCATCAGCCGGCTGGCAATGATGCAGACGATCAGGGTGATGACGCCGATGGCCGAGGCGTAGCCCATCTTGAAGAAGCCGAAGGCCTGCTCATAGGTCATGATCGAGAGGCTCTGCGTTGCCTTCAGCGGGCCGCCGCCGGTCAGCACGTAGATGATCGAGAAGTCGCGGAAGACCCAGAGCATCACCAGCACGAGCGTGACGCCGAGCACCGGCATCAGCGAGGGGATGGTGATGTTGAGCAAGCGCTGCCAGGCGCTGGCTCCATCGACGCGGGCGGCGTTGTAGAAGTCCTCCGGGATCGACTGGAGCCCGGCCAGCAGCATGATCGAGACGAAGGGATAGCCCTTCCAGATCATGACGACGCAGACGACGGCGAAGGAGGCACTGGGCGAGGAGAACCAGTTGATCGTGGTGTCGACCAGCCCGAGCTTGATGAAGATCCAGTTCATCAGGCCAAAGGAGGAATCGAACAGCCAGGCGAAGATCACGACGGCGATGACCTCGGGCACGGCCCAGGGCAAGGCGACGAGGAGGCGAGCCAGGGCCTGGCCCTTGAAGCGGTTGTTGACGAGGAGCGCGGTCGCCATGCCGAGCAGGAAACAGCCGGTGCTGACGATGACGACGAGCTTGAAGGTGACCCAGCAGGCGTTCCAGAAATCCTCGGAGGCGAAGAGGCGCTCGTAATTGGCCGTAGTGAAGGGCCGGCGCGCCTGGTCGAGCCTGGCGATGTTGACGTTCTGGAAGGAGAGATCGACCGAGACGAAGAGCGGGTAGACGATGATCAACCCGATCAGCAGCACCGCCGGCGCGAGCAGAAGATAGCCGAGCCAGTGCCGGCGGCTCGGACGCGCGAGATCCAGGAACGCGGCTCTGGGCATGGTCGGGGCTTCTCCCTGTCGAAGCGTGTGGCGCGACATACCCCCTCTCCCCTTGCGGGAGAGGGTTGGGGTGAGGGGTCGCGCCGCCCTTGCGGATTGGCGGATCGCAGAGCCAACCAGACAGCGCACAGCCACCCCTCATCCGCCCCTTCGGGGCACCTTCTCCCGCAAGGGGAGAAGGGACGTTCACTGCTTCTGCAGCGCCTCGGCCTTCCGCTGCATCGTTGCGGCCACGATCTTCGGATCGAGATCCTGGATGATCATGCGCTGCGATTCCTCCATGACCATCTTGGCGAACTCGTTGAAGACGAGCTCCAGGCCCTTGGGGATGCGGTCGACCTTGGCGTCGGCGGCCGCCTTGGTAGCCTGGACCAGCAGGTCGAAATGCGGCGTCTCCTTCGACGCGGCCGAGACGTCGGCGCGCGGGCTCGGCGGCGGCGAGGCGCCCAGCGTCGCGTAGCTGCTCTGGAACTTGTCCGAGGTTGCGATCTGGATGAAATCCCAGACCAGCTTCTTGTTGTCCTTCGGGATGTCGCTGGCGATGCCCAAGACGTTCGAGGAACCGCCGACAGGCGGGCTGAACGGCGACATGGCGAGCTTGATCTGGTCCTTGGCCTTGCCCTTCTGAATGATCGGCCAGAGCCACGGCCCGTCCGTCTTCAAGGCGATCTTGCCATCGGCGAACATCTGGCGGACCTCGCCGGCAGCGAGATCACGCGGCGTCAGGCTGTCCTTGACGATGGTCTTCCAGCGAGAGAGGCCCTCGACCATCTGCGGCGTGTCGATCGTCACCTTGCCGGCGTCATTGGTCCAGCGCCCGCCGGCGTCGAGCGTATAGTTCATCATCTCGCTCATATACTGGCCGCCGCCGCCCTTGGTCTCGTGGCCGGTGCCGAACTGGTCGATGATGCCGTCGCCGTTCAGATCCTTGGTGAGCTTGCGCGCGGCCACCAGGAACTCGGCGTAGTTCTTCGGGACCTCCAGCCCCTCCTTCCTGAGCATCTCCTCGTTATAGGCGAGGAAATAGCCGAAATAGAGCATCATCGTGCAGACGGTCTGCTTGTTGAAGATGCAGGTGTCCTGGCCGGCCCAACCCTTCATGTCGAGCTTGGCGTCCTTGATGTAGCCGTCGAGCGGCTCCAGCCAGCCGTTATCTGCGAATTTCTGGAACTCGAAGGAGGCGAGATGGACGATGTCTGGCGGCTTGCCGCCGGCAAACAGCGTCGTCATCGTGTCGGCATAGGCGCCGCGCTCGACCTTGGTCCATTCGATCTTGACGCCTGGATGGGTCGCCTCGAATTCCTTGATGACCGAGCCCCACCAGTCGCCGACGCCGCGCTCATCCTTCTGCCAGGAGACGAATTTGAGGACCTTGCCCTGGGCGAGAGCGGCGCTCGATGCAAACCCCGCCGCCAGCGCCAGGGCGACCGCGGCAGCAGATAGAAACAACCTTGTCCTCGGCATGACGTGACCTCCCCGGTCGTATTTTGTTTTGAATGCGTGTTTTGTTTTTAGTGTTTGCGCAGAAGCTCCAGCGCCGCTTTGGACGGCTCGACGCCCAGCCCCGCACCCATCGGCAGGCTGTAGAGGCCTTGGCGGCAATCCATGTCGCCGACGAGCAGCCGGCGATTGGGCTCGAAGATCGAGTGCTGGTACTCGTGGCACTCGACTGCGGCCAAGGCGGAGCTCGCGTGCAGGCTCGCGGCCAGGAACAGCCCGATGCCTATCGTGGCATGGGGAATGAGCTTGAGATGATGCGCCTGGGCATAGAGGCCGATGCGCATGAACTCGGTCACGCCCTTATGCCCCATCTCGGGCTGGATGATCGCGCAGGCGCGGCGTGCCACGCGAGGCACCAGATCATAGACCGTGCGCCACTCCTCGCCCGCCGCAATGGGTGTCGCGACGCGGGAGGCGACGAGGCTGAGCCCGTCGAGATCCTCGGGCTTGACCGGCGCCTCGGCGAACCAAAGGCCGTGCGGCTCCATCGCCTTGATGAGCGCAACGGCCTCCTCGCCGCCATGGACCCAATGCATGTCGCAAGCGATGCGCACTGATGGCCCGAGCCGCGCCCGCAGGGTCTCCATCTCCGCGACGACACCGTCATCGGCGACAGGCGCGGCGAATTTGAAGCTGTCGAAGCCCTGCGCCTGCCACTCAGCCGCGAAATCGGCGCGCTCGGCGCGCGTCGGCTTGGGCAGGCCGGAGATGTAGGCGGGCAGGCGCTCATGGCGCTGCCCGCCGAGCAGCTTGACCAATGGCAGGTTCGCAAGCTTGCCGCAGATGTCCCAGAGCGCGATATCGATCGCCGCCAGCGCATCGCAATAGAAGCCGCCGGTATAGCCGCGCACCCGCATCAGATCGTAGAGATCGTCATGGATCACGCAGACATCGCGCGGGTCGCGGCCGACGACGAAAGGGCCGAGCAGATCGTCGATGATCGCCATCGCGGCGCCGGGCGCGACGATGCCATAGGTCTCGCCCCAGCCGACCGCGCCGCCCGTCGTCTCCACACGCACGACCACGGTGCGATCGACGACGGGATAGACCGTGCGATTGCCCTTGCGCACGACATAGCCGCGCTCGTTGACGGTCTCGCCCTCGCGCAGCGCGCCGAGATAGGGCGTGTCGCGCGGAATGGTGATCGAGAAGACCTCGACCTTGGCGACCCGTTCGCTCATCCCCGCGCTCCCGCGACACGCATGCTAGGTGGAGCCGCTGCCTGCATCAGATCGCCCGCCGCATCGAGCCAGGCGTCGATCTCGGCGAGGTCATGGGCGTCCATCGGAGGCACCTTGGCGCGCACGACCCGATTGTCGAGAACCCCGCGCCGCGACAGCACATGCTTGGTGAAGGCCATGCGAAAATTCGCCTGGATCACCAGCAGCGGCAGCGTGCGCATATAGAGTTCGCGGGCACGAGCGATCTGGCCGGCGCGGAAGGCCCGGTCCATCGCGACATGGATGTCCGACAGCTCGACCGCCGGCATCGCGCCGCAGACGCCGCGATTATATTCGTCGATGAAGTAGCGCGCCCCGCCGCCCCCGATCACGCCCTTGAGATGCTCCGGCTTGCCAGCGATGAGCGCCGAGATCGCCAGCCCCGAGGGCAGCGTCTCCTCCTTGACATAGGTGATGGCGCGGTTGCCGCGGACGATGTCGAGGATCGTCTCGGGCTTCAGATCCGAGCCGCGCGGCGCCGGCGCGTTCTGCAGGACGATCTCAAGACCGGGCACCGCATCGGCGATATCCCTGTAGAAGGCAGCGACAGCCTCGAAGCCGGCGTCAACGCTCTTGGGCGCCTGAATCATCACAGTCGCGACGCCAAAACCCATCGCCTCGCGAGCATGGCCGACCGCCTCCGCGACGCTGGCGGCGCTGGCCCCCGCGACGATCGGGACCCTGCCGGCGACACGCTCGACAACGACCTTCAGCAAGGCCGCCCGTTCCGCCGCAGTGAGATCGTCGACCTCGCTGGCGAAGCCGGGGAAGACGACGCCGTCCACACCAGCGCCGAGCGCGAAATCGGTGACCCGCGCCATGGCGGCGGCATCGATGCCACCTTCCGCCGTGAACGGCGTCGGCAGCACCGGAAGGATGCCCTGCAACACGACCTAACCTCCCATTTGATCCATATGTTGGATCGATTGTTATTATATATGGATCGTAGTTTGCGCCTCCGATCAGGTCAAGCCGCGTCGCGGCGGTCCCCGGCAGCCCTCGACGACAGGAGCGTCGTCGAGGGCTGCTGAAGCCGAAGTCACGATTCAAGGTTTCGAGAAGAGGAGCGCCGGGGGGCCGCGCAGGAGGCGTCGGCGAGAGCTTGGCGCTTGCGCTCAGAACCACACCGTCACTCCGAGTCGATCCGAAGGATCGAGCCCGGAATGACGCGCAGGACGGGGTCTCACGTTAGAGAAGCGCCAGACGGATTACTCGCGGCGCTCCGCCGTCATTTGGCGCGTTCCAGGAGCTTTCCAAAATCACGGTCGAGCGCGGCAAGCGCGCTATCGATCCTGCCGCGCCGCTCCTTGCTCCATTGCTCCTGCTGCGCCAGCTTCTGCTTGGCCAAGCCCAGCATGCGCGCCATCTCGGCAGGCTGCGGCCCGCCAGTGGTGGCACGGTTGCGGACAATGGCGACCGGATCGAGCGTGGCACGAAACTCCGCCTCGCTCAGCGGCAGCTCCGAACCCGTCACATTCATCTCCTTCAGCGTGACCTTGTAGATCCGCTGGGCTTCCGCATAGGGGAAGTCCGTGGGCCGGATATTGTTCGCCTTGGCGTAGTCGACAACTTCGGAGGCGAAGTGGTGGCCGACGCGGAAGGGCAGCTTGTATGTGCGCATCAGCACATCGGCGACCTCCTGGGAGGCCGTCCAGTCGCTGTTGAGCTCTTCCAGCGCCCGAGCGGGATCGATGACCAGCCCGTTCAGGATCCGGTCCCAGCCATCGAGCATCGCAATCGTGCCGGTGATCACCGCCGCATTGTCGCGCACGCTCTTCACGTCGCTCATGCCGGGCGGAATATTGTGGGCCTGGATGACGCGCCCGATGCCTGCGGTGATCACGCTCGAGGCCTGGCTGCGCGTGCTGTTGAGCAGGCCGGGATTGCGCTTCTGCGGCATGGCGCTGGAGACATAGGTGTTGCCGTCGCCTTCAGCCAAAAGGATCCAGGGACGCGGCTGCGCATACTGGGTCATGACGTCTTCGACGAAGGCGCCGGCATGCAAGGCGATGCTGGTGGCGAGCGCGCCGACCTCTACTGGCAACTCGGCCGCAGCGATCTGGGCCGCGTCATAGGCATTGTCGACCGTGTCGGCAAAGCCAAGATAGCTCGCCATGCGGTTCCGGTTCAGCGGCCAGCTGGTGCCGTTCAGCACGGTCGTGCCCATCGGCGAGCGGTCCAGCCGGGCGAAAGCCTCGCGCAGGCGCTGCGCATCACGATCGAGCCCCGCGACATGGCCCAGCAGGTAGTGCCCATAGCTGTTGGGCTGGGCGGCGACGCCATTGGTGTAGTTCGGCACGATGGTGTCGA
Source organism: Allobosea sp. OK403 (assembly GCF_900113835.1). GTDB lineage: Bacteria > Pseudomonadota > Alphaproteobacteria > Rhizobiales > Beijerinckiaceae > Allobosea. The sequence goes on from NZ_FOQV01000003.1 coordinate 779,709, forward strand.
CATGCTTCTCGGCGAGCCGGACCATGGTGGCCATGACCTTGCGCAGCCGCTCGTCCAGTCGCAGCAATTCGTCGCGCATGATCGCCGCACGCACGGTGGCGAGCATGTCCTGGCTCGAGCGGCCGGCATGCAGCAGGGTCGCCTCGACGCCGGCGGCTTCGATCAGCAGCGGCTCGAAGGTGATGACGAGCGTCGGCCGTTTGGCGCCGGGCTTCTCCGCCGCCTTGAGCATGCTGTCGAGGCCTGCCGCGATCCGTGGCGCGAGCGCGGGGTCGAGCAGGCCCTCATCCGTGTTGATGACAGCGCTCGCCTTGTTGATCTCGCCCAGCCAGTAGAATTCGTCGTGCTTCGGCGCTGACTGCGCGTTGGCAGAAGCCGCACAGGCAAGCGCCAGCAGTCCCGCAAAAGCCGTTCTTGTTCCGAACATTGTTCGTCCTCCCTTGAGCCGTCGCAACCGGGGCGCGCAGCCAGGGCGCGGATCCGCGTGGAAGCTACAGCCTCCGGCGAATCCGCCAAAGAGCGTTCGCCCTGCACAAGTGAAAGGCCTAAGCGGCAGGCAGGCGCTGACGTGCGATCGCGGCATGGAAGCGCGCGCCGAAGATCAGGCCCTCATCGTTGAAGTCGTAGGTCGGGTTGTGCAGCGGGGACGACGCCTCGCCATTGCCGACGAAGGCGAAGCAACCCGGCACATGCTCCAGGAAGCGGGCGAAATCTTCCGAGCCGGTCATCGGCTCGCGGGCCGTCGTCACCGCCGCATTGCCGAAGACGTCACGCGCGGCAATGAAGGCGTCTTCGACCAGGGCCTCGTCGTTCAGCAGCGGGACGAATTCGCGGGTATAGCTCATCTCGGCGGTGACGTTGTAGGTCAGCGCGGTGCCCTGGGCGATGATGCCCATCTGCTCTTCGATCCTGGCGCTGATCTCTGGCCGGAAACTGCGCGCATCGCCCAGGATGCGGGCGAGGCCCGGCAGGGCGTTGCGGGTCCCGTCGGTCAGCAATTCCGTGACGGAGACGACGCCGATATCGGTCGGGCTCAGGCGGCGCGAGACGATGGTCTGGAGATTGGTGACGAGCGCGCAGGCGGCGACGAGCACCTCATTGCCCATCTGTGGGCGCGCCGCATGGCCGCCGACGCCCTTGAGCACGATCTCGAAATTATCCTCGGCCGACATGATCGGCCCCGCTTTGGTCTGGAACTGCCCGACGGCAAGGCCGGGCATGTTGTGCAACCCGAAAATCTCCTCGAAGGGGAAGCGTTCCAGCAGTCCGTCGGCGAGCATGGCGAGCGCGCCCCTGCCCCATTCCTCCGCCGGCTGGAAGACGAAGCGCACGGTGCCGTCGAAGCCGCCTTGCTCCGCCAGCATTTTCGCGGCGCCGAGCAGCATCGCAGTGTGCCCGTCATGTCCGCAGGCATGCATCACGCCCGGCGTCCGGGAGCGATGGGCATGGTCGCCCTGCTCGGTGATGCGCAGCGCATCCATATCGGCCCGCAGCGCGATCGCCCGGTTGCCCGTCCCGCATGTCAGCGTGCCGACGACGCCGGTCCCACCAATGCCTTCCGCGACCTCGCTCAGGCCGAACTCGCGCAGCTTGGCCGCGACGAAGGCGGCTGTGCGGTTCTCCTCAAAGCCGTGCTCGGGATGGGCATGGAGATCGCGCCGCCAGGCGGTCATCTCGGCAACCAGCGCATCATGATCGAGCGTCGTCATTGCGGTCCTCCATCCTGTGTTTCGCCGTCATAGGGCGTGGCGCGCATCGAGGGCCGCTGGCAGAAATCGTCATACCAGGCGGTGAGCCGCGGCGCGCGCTTGCGGAACCCTGGCAGGTCGCGGAATTCGAGCCAGGCCAGCGCCGTCGCCAGCGCGATCTGACCGATGGTGGCTTGGCCGCTGGTGACCTGCGCCCCGAGCTCCGCCTGCGCTTCCAGATGCTCATAGGCTTCGAGCAGCTTCATCGCCTGTCCATGCGCCAAAGGCGGATAGCGCAAGGCTTCCGGGCGCCGCACCGTCTCCCAGCGCAGCGCGATGCCTGCATCGCAAAGGCCCTGAGCCAATGCCTGCAAACGCAGCGCCTCATAGCGCGCCGGCCCCTCGCCCGGGATCAGCCTGCCCAGGCCGCCGAGCCGGTCGAGATAGTCGCAGATGACGACCGAATCGAAGAGCGCGCCGGCATCCGGCGTCAGCAGCACCGGCACTTTCCCAAGCGGATTGGCCGCAAAGACGGGATCGTTGCGGTTGGTCGGGCTGGTCTCGTGGTGGACGACATCGATGCGGTCGGCGAGGCCGAGTTCATGGGCGCTGACCAGCACCTTGCGGGCATAGGGGGAGTGGCTCTGGTAGAGAAGCGTCAGGCCGTCGGACATCACGCCACCCGGCCACCGACCTCGGCCGGTGTCAGCCCGACGAGTTCGGCATAGCGTTCGGGATCGGTCGCGCCCTCGGTGTTAATCACCAGCACGCGCGACGATGCGTCGAGACCAAGCGCCGACCGAATCGCCGGGTCCGCTGCTGCGCGCATCAGCCCGGCCAGACCGGCGCAGCCGCTCTCGCCGGCGACGATAGCGGGATCCCCCGCTTTGGGGCGGGCCAGGCGGTTCATTGCTGCTACCGCATCCGCATCCTCGACCGTCATGAAGGCGTCCGCGACCCGCGACAGCACGCGCCAGGCGATGGGGGACGGCTCGTAACACTCCAGCATCGCCATGACAGTGGGCTCGCCATGGGCCACCTTGACCGGTCGGCCAGCGCGGGCGGCCTCGACGATGCAGGCGGCGCGCGCGGGGTCGACCACGGTGAAGACCGGCCGCGCCTCGCCCAGCACGAGCGCCAGATGCGCGGCCACGGCCGCGGCGATTCCGCCCACGCCGGCCTGGACGAAGACATGCGTCGGTCTGGCGGGAAGCTGCTCCAGCGCCTCGCGCACGAGCGCGGTATAACCCTGCATCACAAGGCCGGGGATGCGCTCATAACCATCCCAGGAGGTGTCGGAGACGACAATCCAGCCTTTCTCCCCTGCTATGCGGGCGGCCTCGACGACGGAATCGTCATAGGTTCCGGCGACGCGCATGATCTGCGCACCGAAGCGGGCGATCGCCGCGATCCGCTCCTCGCTGACGCCGGCGTGAACGACGATCACCGCCTTTGCCCCGGCGAGCTGCGCACCCTGCGCGACCGAGCGGCCGTGATTGCCGTCCGTGGCGCAGGCGAAGGTCATCTCCGCGGCGACGGCGCGAACCTCGGGCTCGCGGAACGCATCCTCGCCCAGTTTCCGGCCAAGCCGCGCTTCGGCGGCCTCCAGCACCAGCCTGATCACGGCATAGCCCCCGCCCAGCGCCTTGAAGCTGCCGAGCCCGAGACGATGACCCTCATCCTTCACGTGCAAGGCTGCGATGCCCAATTCGGCTGCCAGCCCCGGCAAAGCATGGAGCGGCGTCACCGCATGGTCGATGCGCTCAGCGAGATGGCGCCCGATCGCGTCGGCTCCCGCGCCGCCGAGTGTCTCGGCATCGACGGGAACGAGTGCGCTACGGTAATCGGCATGCTGGTTGAGCAGGAACATCGCGACCTCGCTTGAATGCGGCCCCGAAGGAATATTGCAAGCAGCGCGAAAAAGGCGCTGCAATCTGGGGCGCTCAATGCAAGTTTGTTTCGTCGCAAATTTGCTTCGTGGGATCGCCGTGCCCGAGAATCCGCCCCATTCGCTCGACGCTTTCGACCGAGCCATTCTCGCGATCCTGCAACAGGACAACACCACCCCTCAGCGGGTCATCGGCGAGCGCGTGAATCTGTCGGCGCCGGCCGTGCAGCGCCGGATCCGGCGGATGGAGCAGTCCGGCGTCATCCAGGCCAATGTCGCGATCGTCGATCCCGCCGCACTCGGCCATCCCATCACGATCTTCGTCGAGGTCGAGCTCGTCAGCGAAACCGCCGGGGACATCGACGAAGCCAAGCGCAGCTTCCTGGCCGCGCCCGAGGTGCAGCAATGCTATTACGTGACGGGTGATGTCGACTTCATGCTCGTCGTGCTGGTGCCGAGCATGGCAGCCTATGAGGCGCTGACGCGCCGGCTCTTCTTCGACAACGCCAATATCCGCAAATTTCGCACCTTCGTCGCCATGGACCGCGTCAAGGCCGGCCTTACCGTCCCGGTAGCCTAGCGGCTGCCAGGGTTCAGAGCCGCCCCGCCTTGTGCCATTCGCGCCAATGCGCGGCCCGCTCCTTGAGCCGCGCGGTCCGGATATAGGGATCGTCCTCCTCCAGCCGCTCGAGCGCCTCGAAGGAGAACGCCTCGGCTCCGTGCTCGTCCCAGCATAGCTGCAAGGCTTTGTTCGGGTGGTTCCCGAAGCGCAGCATGAACCATATCCGGTTCTGGATCGTGCTCAGCTCGGCGCATGCGCCGATCCAAGCCTCTCCCGACACGGTGCAGCGGATCAGATAGATCCCGCTGATGATCTTGCGTTCCTTGTAAGCGGCAACGGCCGCCTTCCTGTCCTCTGCGCGCATGCCGCTCTCCTTCGCCAGTCAAAGACCCGCGTTCAATATAACCCGGGTGATATTGACATAAGATATTTTTACCCGGATATAAAGTGGGAAATCGCAGAGGCTCCGCCATGTCCGACCCATTCGCCCCATCATGCACCGCCTTCGAAGGGACCCGACGGCTGGCCTCCGGCTCCCTGAGCGAGGTCGCCCGCGCAGTGAAGGCGGCGGTTGATGGCGGCTCGCTCGAGCCCGTGCTCGTCTTCGATGACGCCTCGGGACAAGTGATCGATTTCGATCTCCGAGGCTCCGAGGCGGATGTGATCGCGCGCCTGCCCGCGCTCGCCGCACGACTGGCCCCACCGCAGGCGCAGCCACTGCAGACAGAAGGGGAGACGGCGGCCGGACCGCGCGGCAAGGGTCGCCCGAAACTGGGCGTGATCGCTCGCGAGGTGACCTTGCTGCCCCGGCATTGGGACTGGCTCGCCGCGCAGCAAGGCGGCGCTTCCGCCGCCTTGCGACGTTTGGTCGAGCAGGCCAGGCGTGCTGGCGGCGCGAGCCAGCAGCGACGGATGGCACGGGAAACGGCCTATCGCTTCATCTCGGCGATGGCCGGCAACCTCGCCGGCTTCGAGGAGGCGACGCGCGCATTGTTTGCCGACGACCGGCCCCGCATGGAAGCGCATATGGCGACCTGGCCGCAGGACATCCGCGACCACACGCTGCGCCTCGCCTGGGGCGCTCACGTCCCGTCGACCGAACTCTGAGGAAAGGCTCGTCGGGCCATGCCCTATGTGGAAGCGAACCGCGTCACGATCGCCTATGAAAGCTTCGGCCCTGTCGATGGCGAGGTGATCCTGCTGATAGCGGGCCTGGGCACGCAGATGCTGCGATGGAGCTCGGAGTTTTGCGACAGGCTCATGGCGCAGGGCTTTCGCGTGATACGGTTCGACAATCGCGATGCCGGCCTGTCGACGCATCTGCGCGACCATCCCGCCCCGGATTTCGCCGCCCTGTCGGCGGCTGCCGCCAGCGGACGGCCGTTCGCGGTTCCCTATACGCTCGAGGACATGGCGAGCGATACGCTCGGCCTGCTCGACGCGCTGGGAATAGAGCAGGCCCATCTGGTTGGCCGCTCGATGGGCGGGATGATCGCGCAGATCGTTGCGAGCGCCTATCCGCACCGCACCCTGTCACTCGCCGCGATCATGTCCGCTACCGGCAATCCGGAGCTTCCCAAGGCAGCGCCGGAGGTCATGGCGATGCTGATGCGACCAGCACCGGCTCCTTCAGAGGACCTCGAGGGATATCTCGGCCACAACCTCGCCTTCGCGCGTCGCATCGCCGGTCCGGGCTATCCCTTCGACGAGATGGCCCAGCGCGCACTCATCATGAGCGAACTGGCACGGTCATATGATCCAGCCGGCACAGGCCGCCAGATCGCCGCCATCGCCGCAACCGGCGATTTGCGCCCGCGCCTGAGCCAGATCACCGCGCCGACCCTGGCGGTGCATGGCGCGGACGATTCCCTGGTCCCAACGGCTGCCGGCGCGGACATCGCAGCCTCGATCTCCGGCGCCCGCCTCATGATCATCGACGGCATGGGCCACGACCTCCCCGCGCCGCTTTACAACAGGGTGGTTCGGGCGATCGCTGAAAACGCGCGCAGCGCGGGCCAGGCCTCGAACGCGCCGCCTCGACGAAGCCCTGCGATGGACCCCAGTGAAACTTGGGTCTAGGGTGCCTCCAGTCGGGGGACGAAGCGGCCTGGCATTTCAGATATCGTGAGGATTTTGCAAGGGAGCGCCTTTCGGCAAGCGGCCTCCTTCTTCGCGCCATAACATCGCCGCGCGTGCGTACCCCAGGCGAATCTCATGACCCAGCAGAGCCGCAGCGACACGCTCGAAGCCGCCCGAAAGGCTGCGAGCCTGCGCCCTTCGGAACCGGGCGCCTCGAAACCGTCGCTGGACGGCCTCGGCCTGGTCGTCGGCATCGGCGCATCGGCCGGCGGGCTCAATGCGTTCAAGGCCTTCCTGAAGAGCATGCCGGCGGAGAACGGCATGACGTTCGTGCTGGTCCAGCATCTGGCGCCCGACCATAAGAGCATGCTGACCGACCTTTTGGGACAAGCGACCGGCATGCGCGTGCTGGAAGCCGAAGACGGCGTGATCGCGACGGCGAACACAGTCTATGTCATTCCGCCGGACGCGACCCTGATCCTCCAGGATCGGCGCTTGCGGGTCTCCAAACCCGCACCGCCGCGCGCCTTGCGCCGGCCGATCGATACGTTCTTCACCTCGCTTGCCGAGGACCAGGGCGAAAATGCCGTCTGCATCGTGCTCTCGGGCACCGGCAATGACGGCGCGCTTGGCCTGTCGGCGGTCAAGGAAAATGGCGGCCTCACCCTGGCCCAGGCGGAGTTCGACCACATTGCGATGAGCGGCATGCCGCAAAGCGCCACGGCGACCGGCTTCGTCGACGAGGTGATGCCGGTCGAGCAGATGCCGGCGCGGCTGCTCGACCATCAGCGCCATTTGTCCGCGGTCGCATCGCGCAAGGACGATGATGGAACGCGGCGCGACACAGGCAGGTATCTGGTCACGATCAGTGCCCTGCTGCGCGCCCAGATCGGGCATGATTTCGTCCATTACAAGGAAAAGACCCTGGTTCGTCGCGTCCAGCGCCGCATGCAGGTGCTGCAGATCGATGAAGTCCCGGCCTATATCGCCCGCCTGCGTGACGACCCTGGCCAGATCGATCTGCTCTTCCGCGAACTCCTGATCGGGGTGACCCAGTTCTTCCGTGACCCCGAGGCTTTCAAGGCGCTGCAGGCTGCGTTGGCGCCGAAGTTTGCAGGCGACCAGCGCGGCGATGACACGATCCGGATCTGGGTGCCGGGCTGCGCCACGGGGGAGGAGGTCTATTCGCTCGCCATTCTCGTGAGGGAGATCATTGCGCAGCGACCGAGCGCGGTGAGAGTCCAGATCTTCGGCACCGATATCGACAATGCCGCGATCGCCTTCGCCCGCCAGGCCCGCTACCGCAAGATGACAGGCGTGACGCCCGAGCGGCTCGCGAAATGGTTTTCCCCCGATGGCGACGCGTATTGCCCGGTGAAGGTGATCCGCGAGATGTGCGTGTTCTCGACCCACAGCGTCACCAAGGACCCGCCCTTCTCCAAGCTCGATCTGATCTCCTGCCGCAATCTCCTGATCTATATGAACGCTGCCCTGCAGGATCGCGTACTGAAAACCTTTCATTACGCGCTCAAGCCGGATGGCATGCTGTTTCTCGGGCCCTCGGAAAGCATGACACGCCAGAGCCGGTTATTTGCCGACAGCGACAAGAAGCACCGCATCTTCCGGCGCGAGGATACGGTTGCCACCTTGCCGGACGTCACGCTCCGTGCGGCATCCTTCGCAACTCCTGATCTGCCGCCGGCCGGGCTTGCTGCCGGCCCGGGAGAAGACCGGATCGACAAGACCGCGCGCCGGATGCTCGAGAAATATTCTCCCGCCTATGTCGTCATCGACAAGCATCACGATATCCTGCGCTTTTCCGGCGGTGAGGCTGGGCACTATCTCGAACCTTCATCGGGGGTGGCGAGCCTCAACCTCTTCGGCATACTACGGAAGGCTTTGCGGCCGATCGTGCGCAGCACGCTGCAGCAGGCGCTCTCCAAGAAGGCCGCGGCGGTGCACGAGGCCGTGCCGGTCAGGATCGACGGGCAGATTCGGGCTGTCACCGTCATCGTCGAGCCGCTCTCCGAGGGGGGATTATGCGTCGTCGCCTTTCGCGATGACGGCATCCGCGTCGTCAGCCGCAGCAGGAAGGCGAGCATCGCGAGCGAAGCCGCCGCGACGGCCGCCATGGAGCACGAACTGCTGACGGTGAGGATGCAGCTGCAGGCGACGGTCGACGAGCTGGAAACGATCAACGAGGAAAGGCGGGCCGCGGCGGAAGAATATCAATCGGCCAATGAGGAGCTGCAATCGTCGAATGAGGAGCTGGAAACCTCGAAGGAGGAGATGCAGTCGATCAATGAGGAGCTGCAGACCGTCAATGCCGAGGTCGTCAGCAAGAACGAGGCGCTGACGCACCTTAACAGCGACCTGAAGAACCTGCTCGATAGCACCGAGATCGCCACCAGCTTCCTGGACAGCAATCTGCGCATCAAAAGCTTCACGCCGAAGATGACCGATATCTTCCATCTGCGCGACAGCGATCGCGGGCGCCCGATTACCGACATCACCTCCATGCTCGGCTATGACGAGATCGAGGATGATGCGCGCCAGGTCTTGCGCGAGCTCTCGGTCGTCGAACGCGAGGTGCAGATCAAGCATCACGGCATGAGCTTCCTGATGCGGATGCGGCCCTACCGCACCATGGACAACGTCGTCGACGGCGTCGTGATCACCTTCATGGACATCAATGAGCGCAAGAAGGCGGAAGAGACGCAGGACCTCCTGGTCCGTGAACTCAACCATCGGATCAAGAACCTGTTCGCAGTCACCAACGGCGTGGTTTCGCTGAGCGCGCGCTCGGCTGGCACGCCGCAGGAGATGGCCAGGGCGATCCGGGGCAGGCTCGAGGCCCTGGCGCGCGCGCATGAATTGATCATCCCGGCACTGGGCGGAGGCGGCGAAGCGATCAAACGGGGCACGACGCTCGATGCGCTGGTGACGGCTATCGCATCGCCCTATCGCGAACAGGAGGGCGATCGTGCGCGCGTCACGGTCGATGGCCCGAATGTGCCGCTTGGCGGGCAGGCGGTCACCAGCCTTGCGCTGGTTCTGCATGAGCTGGCGACGAACGCCACCAAATACGGTGCGTTATCGTCCTCCGATGGTCATATCGCCATCTCATGGTCTGTTGGGAAGGATGCTCTGTCGCTGATCTGGGAGGAGCGCGGCGGGCCGGTGGTCGCTGGTCCGCCGGTTGGGCAGGGGTTTGGAAGCCTGCTCGCACGCCGCAGCATCGAGGGCCAGCTCGGCGGCGTGCTCGCCTATGACTGGAAGGCGGAAGGGCTGATCGTGCGCCTGTCGACGCCAATGGAACGATTGCTTCAGTAAAATCGTTTAATCTACCAGTGCTCACGATTGGAGCAGGAGTCCTGCCTTGCTCCACGCCATGCCGCTGCCCCTACTGCCGGCAATCCTGATTGTCGATGACGAGCCGTTCATCGCCCTCGACCTTGCCTTGGCGGTCGAGGATGCCGGCTGTCTTGTTGTTGGACCAGCGGGAAGCGTGCGCGAAGCTCTTAGCCTGCTCGCATCGAGCCGCGTGACGGCCGCCATCCTCGATGTGAATTTGAGCGACGGCGATGTGACGCCGGTCGTCGATATCCTGGTCGCGCGCGGCATTCCGCTGATCTTCCAGACCGGCGTCGGACTGCCAGCCTCATTGAAGGCGCGCTATCCCGACCTTCTCGTCTACGCCAAGCCCGTCATGTCCGAGCGGCTCGTGGACATGCTGATCGGGCTGATCCCCCAGGTCTGATCCAGCCGCTTCAAAAGGCTGACGCGAAACCCCAACAGGCAGATGCAATCGCGGGCCGGGTCGCCGTTCGGATCTCGTTCGTAAAAGCGCCCGTCCACCCGGGTTCGCCCCCCAACGCGCCCTGTGAGGCGCGTAGCCGCTTGGGAAGGCATTTATGCATTCGATGTGAAGGGCTCGATCGCTGCATGGTGTGAAAGGCAAAATTTCTGAACTGATCCGACTGAAGCCAGTTTTTGTCCTAAAATTTTTCAGAATTTACCTGGTCGATCGGCGCTTTTGCAAAATAAACAAGCGGAACATTTCTGTAATCTGCGTGTTTTAAAGCCACCTGACCAATTCGCGGGATATCCTTTCCGACTGGTTCATGCGAAGGATTACTTCCATGCTGAAGACATTTGCCCTGATTTCCGCCATAGTCATCGCTCCGGCGGCGGCCTTTGCCCAGAATGCTCCGGCAGCCGGTGGCGCGGTTGGTGGCGCAGCGACCGGAGCGGTTGGCGGCGCGATCGTCGGCGGCCCGGTTGGTGCCGTCGTCGGCGGTGTTGGCGGAGCGGTGGTCGGCGCAATCATCGGTGATCAGACGCCGCGGTTCCAGAGCTATGTCGTGGAGCAGCGCCGCCCGTCCTACACCTATGCCGAGCCGGTCGTCGTCGGCGCGACGCTGCCGAATGAAGGCGTCACCTACTATGAGGTGCCGCGCGAATATGGCGAGACCAATTATCGCTACACGGTGCTCAATAACCGCACCGTACTGGTCGATCCCAGGACCCACCGCGTCGTGCAAGTCATCCAGTAATGCAGGTCATCCAGTAAGCCGGATCACCTGACCCTGGATCAGCCTGACCAGGAGTGATCGCGCTCACACGCAGCCGCTCCTCTATCCGGGTCATAGGCCTGCTCCAGAAATGGGGTGGGCCTTGGCCCGTTCGATGCGCGCTAGAGCAATTTGCGATCCAGTTGGATCGCTCAATCGCTCTAGATCGTTGTTTTAAAACGTTTTCTTCACGCGAACCGGTAGCCACTTCGCTCGAAAACGCTCTAGTCCGCGCAACGATGCCGCTCGTGACGGGCTTTGCCCCTCGACATCTGCGCCCGGCATCTGAGCGCCACTACAAGCCGTCGCCGACCATTGCCGCATCGCTCGACAACCCTGTCGCGCGATCGCCGGCGATGTGAAAGAGGAGACCGAGATGGCGCTCGAGCAGACCCGTGTGCAGATCGTGCCCAAGCCTTGGGGATCGACCGATCTCTTGCCGTGGAGCGAAGCCGGACATGACGGCGTCGCGATCGGCGAACTCTGGTTCCAACGGCGCGATCCCAAGGCGCCCGAGCCTGCCCTGCTGCTCAAATTGTTGTTCACGCAGGAGGCCTTGTCGATCCAGGTGCATCCGGATGATGCGCTAGCTCAGGCGATGGGGCAGGCACACGGCAAGACCGAGGCCTGGTACATCCTCTCCGCTACGCCGCAGGCCACGGTCGGCGTTGGGCTGACATCCGTCCTCACAAGCGCGCAGCTGCGCTGCGCCATCGCCAACGGCTCGATCACGGAGCACCTGCACTGGCGCAAAGCCGTCAAGGACGACGTCATCTTCGTGCCGGCGGGAACGATCCACGCAATCGGCGCGGGCCTCGTGCTCGCGGAGATACAGCAGCGCAGCGATACGACGTTTCGCCTATTCGACCATGGGCGTGCGCGCGAGCTCCATATCGAGCAGGGCGTCGCCGCCGCCCGTGCCGGGCCTGCCGAGAGCCAAGCCCCGCCTGAGCACCTGACCGACACCAGAACCCTGCTCGTCGCAAGCCCCTATTTCGTCCTCGAACGGCTCGATCTGGCCGCAGGCTCGGCCTGGGAGCTGGACGCCAGGCACGAGACCTGGCTGGTCGTCATCGCCGGCGATGCTCAACTCGGACCATCCCAGGCCGGCATCGGCGAGGGCTGCTTCGTCGAGGCCCAGACGATGCGCATCAAGGCAGGCCGCGATGGCCTGACCTGCCTCGTGGCCTATGAGGCCACCAAGCCGAGCCACGACCTTCTGCGCGCCCTGGACGAAAGCTTTGCGCTTGCGCCGGGCAACGCCGCTGTCCAGCCGCCCCTGCTCCTCCCCGCGCTCGCGGGTTCAACGATCCCCGTCACGGAGGCACGACCATGAGCCCGCTTCACCGCATCGCCTTCATCGGCAATTCGCTCCCGCGCCGCTGCGGGATCGCGACCTTCACCACCGATCTGCAGCAGGCGGTCGCGTCATCGGGCGCGGGTATGGACACCTCCATCGTAGCCATGAACGACCATGGTCATGGCTATGACTACCCGCCTTCCGTCCATTGCCAGGTGCGCGACGAGCGGCTGGAGGATTACGCACGCGCCGCCGATTTCCTGAATGACGGCCGGTTCGACGTCGTCTCGCTCCAGCACGAGTTCGGGATCTTCGGCGGTGAAGCCGGGAGCCACATCATGGCGCTGCTGTCGCGTCTGACGGTGCCGGTCGTCACCAGCCTGCATACCGTCCTGTCCACGCCAACGGCCGTGCAGCGCGACGTGATGGAGCGGGTCATCGACGCCTCGGCGCGGGTCGTTGTCATGGCCGAAAAGGCGCGCGACTTGCTGCGGACAGTCTACCGGCTCCCCGCCGACAAGATCGAGGTCATCCCACACGGCATTCCCGCTTTCGCCTTTCTCGAGCCCGACGAGGCCAAGGCCAGGCTCGGCTTCAGCGGCCGCTCCGTCATCCTGACCTTCGGCCTATTGTCGCCCAACAAAGGCATCGAGGTGATGATCGACGCGATGCCTTCGATCCTGCGCCGCCGCCCCGACACGGTTTATGTGGTTCTGGGCGCGACGCATCCCAATCTGGTTCGCGAGCAGGGCGAGGCTTATCGCGCCAGCCTGATGAACCGCGTGCGCGAGCTCGGTGTCGAGGATCACGTGGTCTTCCTCGATCAGTTCGTCGATCAGGCAACGCTGCTCGGCTTCATCTCGATGTGCGATGTCTATGTCACGCCCTATCTCAACGAAGCGCAGATGACGTCCGGGACGCTGGCCTACAGCTTCGGTCTGGGCAAAGCGGTGGTCTCGACACCGTACTGGCACGCGCAGGAACTGCTCGCCGACGGGCGCGGCATTCTGGTGCCGTTCGGCGATGCGGTTGCGATTGGCGACGAGATCGCAGGCCTTCTGACCGATGACAGTCGGCGGCAGGCGATGCGATTGCGCGCCTATGCAAGCAGCCGCTCGATGACATGGGAGCGAACCGCCAAGCGCTATCTCACGGCTTTCGAAACAGCGCGCCGGGGTCGCCTGCTGACTGTGGTCGCGGGTGCAGCCCAGGCAAAACCTTTGCCGCAGGTCGCCGCGCCTCCCGAGATGCGGACGGGCCATTTCCTGAGCATGTGCGACGATACCGGCCTGTTCCAGCACGCCGTCCATTCCGTGCCCGATCGCACGCATGGCTACTGCGTCGACGACAATGCCCGGGCGCTGCTCCTGGCCTGCGTGCTGAACAGCACCAGTGAGCCGCGCCTGTCGGAAGCACTGACGGCGCGTTTCGCCTCGTTCGTCCAGCATGCCTGGAACCCCGATACGCGGCGATTCCGCAATTTCATGAGCTTCGACCGGCGCTGGCTCGAGGATACCGGTTCGGAAGACAGCCACGGACGGACACTCTGGGCGCTTGGCGAATGCGCGCGCAGCGATATCAGCCCGTCGCGCCGGCAATGGGCCGCCGCCTTGTTCGCGGAAGCCTTGCCGGTGGTCGAGGAATTCACCTCGCCCCGCGCCTGGGGCTTCGCCTTGCTCGGCCTGGACGCCTATTGCGCGATTGCCGGCGCGCCGGCGACGGCGATCTGGCTGCGCCCGCTGCTGGCCGACCGGCTGCTCGGCCTGATGTCGGCGGCCGAGACGCCGGACTGGGTCTGGTTCGAGGACGGATTGTCCTATGACAATGCGCGCCTGCCCCAGGCCCTGATCGCGACTGGGGTTTCGATGAAGGTTACGGCCTATGTCGAGGCGGGCTTGCGCTCGCTGCGCTGGCTCACGGCCCTGCAGACCAGCCCGGCTGGCTTGTTCAGGCCGGTCGGCTCGGACAGCTTCGGCGACAAGCGCTGTGCGCCCAAAGCCTTCGATCAGCAGCCGCTGGAAGCGACCGCGACGATCTCTGCCTCACTTGCCGCCTGGCGCGCGGATGGCGACCCGCAATGGCGGGCCGAGGCCGCCCGCGCCTTCGCCTGGTTCCTGGGCCACAACGACCTCTCATCGCCCTTGGTCGATCTGGACACGGGTGCCTGTCGCGACGGCCTGCATCGCGACCGACCGAATGAGAACCGCGGCGGCGAATCCGTGGTATCCTACCTCATCAGCCTCGCCGAGATTCGCCAGCTAGCCCGCATCAGCGGGGACCGCCCGAAACTGGCGCCGCTTCGGGCCTTGCACGCCTGAGCCTCCGGCGAGCACGCACAAACAGACTGGGGTCGCCTTGTCCCAATCCACCTTCCTGAACCGGCAGGCCCTGTATTTGCGCCCCGACCCCGCCAGGGTCGTGGTGCGCCGGTTCGGCCCCCAGGCGGAGCCCAAGGATCTCAACCACACCGACAAGATCCGGGCGAACCATATCGTCGAACGGGTCCTGTCGCTCGATGCCGCAACGGCGGAGAGCCTGCTCGCGGAGGTGCTGGAGAATTTCAAGGGGCGGCATCGCAACCTGCTGGAACGGTTCGAGGCTCGCGCCGACGAGATGGAGGAGGCCTTCGCGGCGCATGGCGAGTTCACTCAGGTCCAGCGCCGGCTGGTCGGGTCCTATTTTCTGCATGAATATTCCTTCGAGGCGGCAGCGCTGTTCAACCCGAGCATCGTCTCGCATCCCGATCAATCCGGCGCTCCCCCGGGCGGGCGCCGCTTCGTCCTGAGCGTTCGCGCCGTTGGCGAGGGGCACATCTCGTCCCTGACCTTCCGCGCCGGCACGATCGCAGCCGATGGCAGCGTCAGCGTCGACCCGACATCGCGCCTGGCTTCTATCGCGACCTTGAGGAATCGGATGGCGCGCCTCGATGGCGAGGATGTCGAGGTCACCTTCTCCACCGACGGCGACATCAGCGAGCGGGTGATCTTCCCCGTGACCGCAGCCCAGTCGAACGGCATCGAGGATGCGCGCTTCGTCGCCTTCGAGGAGGACGGGGAGACTGTGTTCCGCGCGACCTACACCGCCTATAACGGCCGGGGCATCCGCTCCGAATTGATCGAGACCAGCGATTTCCTGTCGTTCCGGATGTCACCGCTGCGCGGCTCGGCGGCCGTCAACAAGGGCATGGCGCTGTTTCCGCGCAAGATCAATGGCCGCTACGCCATGATCGCGCGGCAGGACAGCGAGAACCTCTACCTGATCTATTCCGACGATCTCCTCACCTGGGAGAGCGGCGGCGTTGCGCTGCTGAAACCGCAATTCCCGTGGGAATTCATCCAGATCGGCACCTGCGGCTCACCGATCGAGCTCGACGAAGGCTGGCTGCTTTTGACCCATGGCGTTGGGCCGGTCCGGAAATATTCGATCGGCGCGGTTCTTCTCGACAAGGCGGACCCGTCGAAGGTGCTAGCGCGCTCGCGCGAGCCCTTCGTCCGGCCCGAACCCTCCGAGCGCGAAGGCTATGTTCCTAACGTCGTCTATACCTGCGGTGCGATACGCCATAACGACCAGATCATCCTGCCCTATGCCGTCTCCGACACCTTCTGCAATTTTGCGACGGTCAGGATCGCTGCGCTCCTGCAAGCCATGGAACGCCATGATGCGGGAATGGGCATATGACGGAGACGAACCACTTCCAGCAAGACAGTCCGGAAAATTGGCCTCTCCTGTCGAAAAGGGCATCGGATCGCATTGATTTCGATATGGTTTAGCTTGATCTCAGTAGCCAATTTTGAGGCTACTTCAAACTCTGGTAGCGTTGAAATTTGACTTACTGGACTTAATCACCTAGGTTGGCCTTGCCGATATTTGTCTGGTTGACTGTTTTTTCTCGCGCCTCGGCGCGTCTCTGACGAACTCCCTTTCGAAATCGTGCTGAACCCGTTGCGCATTCGCGTGATGGTCGACGAATATTATCAAAAGGAGAGTTCACTATGGCCACTGGCACAGTGAAATGGTTCAATTCCACCAAGGGCTTCGGCTTCATTCAGCCTGATGACGGCAGCCAGGACGTGTTCGTCCATATCTCTGCCGTCGAGCGCGCTGGAATGCGCGAGATCGTCGAAGGCCAGAAGCTCGGCTACGAGATGGTCAAGGACAATAAATCCGGCAAGATGTCCGCCGAACAGCTTCAGGCAGCCTAACCGCCATTCAACCTCGCCGGTGACCACGGATGTACTGGCATCGCACCGAGGATGAAGAACATGAAAAGGCCAGGCTCACGCCTGGCCTTTTTCATAGCGCTGGCCTCTGCCGCCGGCGCTAAAGCGCTTGTTCCTGCACTTTTATCACCCAAACCGGGCACCATTTCGCTCGAAATGCTCCAACCAGGAGAAAGCAGCTGGCTGAAAACTCGAAATCCCGCATCCAGGCGGAAGCCGCATTCCTCAAGATCCAAACCCGCGCCTTGCCGGGCACTCGGATCATATCCGAGGCCGACATCGTCGATCTGGCCCGCGACGCCAACACCGCGAGGCTGAAAGAACTGCGGCTGAACAAGGAGGCTCTCGACCGTGCCGCCGCGACTGTTGTTCCGCCAAAGCTGAAAATGCGCAAGAACTCGACTTCGGCGTGACATGGACGAGTGCGTTCTTCGAGACGCGCCTGGCGGCCTCGTTCACGCCTGTTGCCTCGCTTCTACTGATGGGATTCTGCCTTGGACATCGACGTTACACCAAAACTCGACGAAGCAGCCTGGTTGCTGACTGACCTGCTCGGCCGGCCCATGGGGCATGTCGCGGAGGAACCTGCCGGTGAATTCAGGATCCATCCCGCTGGTCAGGCGCTGCTGACGATGAAGGCGATGAAATGCGGCC
The DNA here is from genome assembly GCF_900113835.1 of Allobosea sp. OK403. Taxonomy (GTDB): domain Bacteria; phylum Pseudomonadota; class Alphaproteobacteria; order Rhizobiales; family Beijerinckiaceae; genus Allobosea. The sequence goes on from NZ_FOQV01000003.1 coordinate 796,674, forward strand.
CCTTCAGAACACTCGATGATGCCTTGGCCGAGATCGAACTCTTTACCCGGGGCACCTGCAGGCGAGTCTTGGGCGGCGATCCGCCGACAGAGGCAGACGCGGCCTCCTAGAGCAATTTCCGATCCAGTTGGATCGTTCAATTGCTCTAGCTCTTTGTTTTAACGCGTTTTCTTGACGCAAACCGGCATCCACTTCGCTCGAAAATGCTCTAAGCCGGGTGTCGCTTGGCTGGAGTGCCTGCAGGCAGATTGATGAGCTTGGCCTTTCGCGAGGCTTTTGCCTCCTCCGATACCGGCATGGTGGACAGCGTCTTGTCGATGTGACGGCTTGCGACGGCCCGCGCCTTCAACTGCTGGCGCTTGCGGGTGACATTGCCGGGCGCATCCGCCGGTTGCGACAGATCCATATCATGGGCGATGGCCGGGTTGTCCGGCTCCATTGCCTGATCAGCGAGAGCGGGGCGGATTATCTTGATAGCGATAGAATTGGTCATTAGGAGTCAATGATCAGCACGCCGTTTTGTTCCGGTTTTCGGTAGAATTTCTGACCTCACCGAATTGATGCGAGAGCACAAACAAGAACTGCTAAGGTTCCGGTCAGGTGATGACCGTTCGCGGGCGCGCCGGGACCAGCGCCCTGCCGGCGCCCCGATCAAGGTCTCCGCCTCGCGCGGTCCGGGTTTCAGAAAGCCTCAATCATGGTCATCGGCACGCCCAGAGCCCCGTTCGCATGACCGCCCCATGGTGGCGGGCGGGCGTGATCTACCAGATCTATCCGCGCTCCTTCCAGGATACGGATGGCGACGGCATAGGCGATCTCAAGGGCATCGCGCGGCGGCTCGACTATCTCGCCGGCCTCGGCATCGACGCGATCTGGATCTCGCCGATCTATCCCTCGCCAATGGCCGATTTCGGCTATGACGTCGCCGATTATTGCGGGGTCGATCCGCGTTTCGGCACGCTCGCCGATTTCGACGAGCTGCTGGACCAGGTCCATGCTCGCGGGCTCAAGCTCCTGCTCGACTTCGTGCCCAATCACAGCTCCGACCAGCACCCATGGTTCGTCGAGAGCCGCGCCTCGCGCCTCAATCCGAAACGGGACTGGTATCTCTGGCGCGATCCTGCTCCCGATGGCGGGCCGCCCAATAACTGGATCAGCGATTTCGGCGGCTCGGCCTGGGAGTGGGACGAGGCCACCGGGCAATATTACTACCATGCCTTCCTGAAGCAGCAGCCGGACCTCAACTGGCGCAATCCCGCCGTGCAGGCGGCGATGCATGAGGTGATGCGCTTCTGGTTCGACCGCGGTGTCGATGGTTTCCGCATCGACGTGCTCTGGCACATGATCAAGGCGGCGGATTTCCCCGACAATCCGCCCAATCCGGACTATCGCCCCGGCATGGGCGAGATGCACCGCGTGCTCCAGCTTCACTCGGCCGACCAGCCCGAGATCCATGCGATCGCCGCCGGCATGCGCGCCCTCGCCGACGGTTATGGCGCAAGAGGGCAAGATCACGTCGCATTCGGGCGGAACCGCCCGAATGCGAAAAACATGATCGATTCTAAAAGTTTAGAGCATTGCTCACGCAAAAAACCGGTACCCATTTTTTCGCGCAATGCTCTAGGCGAGCGCCTGCTCATAGGCGAGATTTACCTGCCGCTCGATCGTCTGATGGACTATTACGGCGGAGCGCAAGCCGGCGTGCAGCTGCCTTTCAACTTCCAGCTGATCGATGCGCCATGGCAGGCGCGCGCGCTTGCGACCCTGATCGCCAATTATGAGGCCGCTCTCCCACCGGGCGGCTGGCCGAACTGGGTGCTCGGCAATCATGATCGGCAGCGCATCGCCAGCAAGCGCGGCGAGGCCCAGGCCCGCATCGCTGCGATGCTGCTGCTGACGCTGCGCGGCACACCCACCCTCTATTATGGCGACGAGCTGGGCCTGAGCGATGTTCCAATTCCGCCCGCGCAGCTCCAGGACCCTCGCGAATTGCGCGAGCCCGGGCTCGGCCTGGGCCGCGAGCCGGTTCGGACGCCGATGCCATGGGACGCCGGCGCGCATGCCGGCTTCAGCACGGTCTCACCCTGGCTGCCGCTCAATGCCGACTGGCCGATGCGCAATGTCGCGGGGATGGCAGAAGAGCCCGCTTCGATCCTGACGCTCTATCGCCAGTTGCTGGCGCTCAGGCGGGCGCATCCGGCATTGGCGATCGGTGATTTCAGTTTGCTGGACTCCGAGGGCGATGTGCTCGCCTATGAGCGCCGCTACGAGGCGCAAGCGCTGATCGTGGCGCTCAATCTCGGGGGAAGCGAACAGCGCCTGACCCTGCCGCCTTGGGCCAGCGGGCACCGGCCGATCCTGTCGACGCGTGGCGAGGCGCCGCGCGTCGAAAGCCATGTGCTGCGGCTACGAGCGGATGAGGGTGTGATCCTCGCGGCCTGATCGCAGTTTTTAGAGCGTTTTCGGGAAGGACGACGATTTGCGTATCGCCATGCTGGCGCCGATCTCCTGGCGCACCCCGCCGCGCCATTACGGTCCATGGGAGTTGGTGACGAGCCTGTTGACCGAGGCGCTGGTGGCGCGTGGCCTCGATGTCACTCTATTTGCCACCAGGGATAGCTGGACGGCGGGTACTCTGGCTGGTGTCTGCCCGGCTCCTTATTCCGAAGACCCCAGCATCGACGCCAAGGTCTGGGAGATGCTCCATGTCGCCCATGTCTTCGAGCGCGCCGGCGAGTTCGATCTGATCCACAACCAGGCCGATTTCGTGCCCCTGGCCTTCTCGCGGCTGGTGGAAACTCCGATGGTGACGACGATCCACGGCTTCTCCTCGGAGCGCATCCTGCCGGCCTTCAAGGCCTATCAGGACCGCGTCCACTATGTCGCGATCAGCGCCGCCGACCGGCACCCGGATCTGCGCTATGCGGCGACGATCCATCACGGCATCCGGCTGGAGGACTTTCCGTTCGATCCGGTGGGTGGCGCAGACCTGCTCTTCTTTGGCCGCATCCACCCCGACAAGGGCGCAGCCGAGGCGATCGCCACCGCCCGCCGGTCAGGCAGGCGGCTCGTCATGGCGGGCATCGTCCAGGATCAGAGCTATCACGCCGAACATGTTGCGCCGGCGCTCGACGGCCACCGCATCGATTATCTCGGCCCGATCGGCGGAGACGTCCGCACCAAAACCCTGGGCTCGGCGCGGGCGCTGCTCCACCTGATCAATTTCGAGGAACCGTTCGGGTTGTCAGTCGTGGAGGCGCTCGCCTGCGGTACGCCGGTCATCGCCTCCAGGCGCGGCTCGATGCCGGAGCTGATCGAGCATGGCGTGACTGGCTTCCTGGTCGACAGCGTCGATGAAGCCGTCGAGGCGGTCGGCCGGATTGGCGAGATCGATCGCGCCGCCTGCCGGGCATCGGTCGCCGCGCGCTTCACGGTGGATCGCATGGCGGATCGATACTGGGAGCTCTATCGATCGCTCCTAGCCTGATGGCCCGGCCTTGCGAATGAGGCCTCTCCCCCGGAGTTCTTTTGAATTTCCGCTCGGCGAGTGAGACCGCCTCCGGGCGCTAACGCCCGGAGACTCCGCCGATTTCGGCGCAGCCTGCTGCAAATATGGGAGGTTGAGAATTAACTGGCGGACAGGGCGGGATTCGAACCCGCGATACGGTTTCCCGTATACACACTTTCCAGGCGTGCGCCTTCAACCACTCGGCCACCTGTCCGGCGCGCTGCTTATGACCGCCGAGCCGGCTTCTTTCAAGGGCCGATCGCAAGGCTTTTCACAGTTCGTGCGAATGAGGCACTCGCACCCGTTGCAAAGGCCTGTCGGAATGGGCACATCGGGCTGGGGCTGGCCCCGATCCCGGCATGCGGGCTCGGTTGCGCGCGAGGGTGCGATGGTGCGGTTTCTGCTTCGGCTGCTGGGCTATGTCCTGATCGCGGCCGGCTTTGTCTCTCTCGTTATCGACGGCGCACGCTCGATCGCCAATTCAGCGCTGCAATTCACCCCACTCAGCGCCACGCTCTCGACCCTGCTCGGCGAACGCTACCAATCGCTGCAGCCGGCGATCGAGCGCAATCTTCACCCGCTGCTCTGGGACCCCGTGCTGCTCAATCTGATGCGTTCGCCGACCGCACTGGCGGCGCTCCTGCTGGGCTTCCTGCTGCTCAGGCTCGGCGCGCGGCCGGAACCGACGATCGGCATCGTCACGCGACGGTGAAGCACCGCGCGCGGATTCATGCCCTGTCGAAACAGCCTCCGCATGCCTATCTTGGTGGCCGACAGCAAGAGAGGGAGCCTGAGATGTTCTTCCAGCGCAAAAAGACCGCCCTGCCCCAGGCCGATGAGGCGCTGCCCGGCCGGCCGCAGGCGATTGCGACCGCCGAGCGGCATTTTCTCAGCAAGCGCCCGCTGCAGGGCCCCTATCCCGAGGGGCTGGAGACCGCTGTTTTCGGCATCGGCTGCTTCTGGGGGGCGGAGCGCAAGTTCTGGCAGATCGAGGACGGCATCTGGGTCACCGCGGTCGGCTATACCGGTGGCCTGACCCCCAACCCGAGCTATGAGGAGGTCTGCTCGGGCATGACCGGGCATAACGAGGTCGTGCGCGTGGTCTATGATCCCGCCAAGCTGCCCTATGAGATGCTGCTCAAGACCTTCTGGGAGAATCACGACCCGACCCAGGGCATGCGCCAGGGCAACGATATCGGCACGCAATATCGCTCCGGCATCTATGTCACCACAGCCGCGCAGCGCGAGACCGCCGAACGCTCCAAGGCCGACTATCAGCAGGCGCTCAGCCAGCGTGGCTATGGCTCGATCACCACCGAGATCCTCGACGCGCCGGAGTTCTACTTCGCCGAGGACTACCACCAGCAATATCTCGCCAAGAACCCGGCAGGCTATTGCGGGCTGGGCGGCACCGGCGTCGCCTGCCAGATCGGCCTCAGTGTCGAAGCCTGACGAAAACGCTGTTCGGGCAGCCGCGTGACGCGACCGGAGCGAGGCCCCGCAGGCTTGCCTGCGGGGCCTCTTCACGTCATGGCAGGAGGCGGAGTGGATATCAGGGGGCCTAGGGTGGCACAGCATCAGACCGAAGCGGAAACCGCAGCCGATTTCACGCCATCAGGTCCTGAGCGCGCCCTGGAGACCTTCCTCTCGGCCAGCCGCTGGCTGCTGGCGCCGTTCTATGTGCTGCTCGTCGTCGCGCTTGGCGGCCTGCTGGTGAAGGCGCTGCAGGAGGCCTGGCACTTCATCAGCCATGTCTTCTCCGCGACCGAATCCGACGTGATCCTCGGCGTGCTCTCGCTGGTCGACCTGACCTTCACAGGCTCGCTGATCGTCATCGTGATCTTCTCCGGCTATGAGAACTTCGTCTCGAAGATCGATCCGAAGGCGCATCGCGACTGGCCGGAATGGATGTCGCAGATCGACTTCTCCGGCCTCAAGCTGAAGCTGATCTCCTCGATCGTCGCGATCTCGGCGATTCAGGTGCTGAAGGCCTTCATGAATGTGAAGGCTTCCTCCGACCGCGACCTGATGTGGCTCGTCGCGATCCATGTCGTCTTCGTGGTGTCGGGGCTGGTGATGGCCTGGACCGACAGGATCTCCGGCGAGGGGCATGGCGGCTCAGGCGGGCACTAGAGCCGGATGCGACAGGCAAACTCCGTCGCCTGCGCAACTTAAGGCCGGATGCGCTCGAACATGGTGACCTCGGCGCTTTTGTAGGACACCTGCCCGAAAGGCACATAGCCCAGCTTCCCGGCCAGCCGGACCGAGGCCGTGTTGTTGGGATTGATGATGCAGACGGTGCGGGTCTGTGACCGATTGGCGTCGAACCATGCATGAGCCGCGCCCACAGCCTCCGCGGCGATGCCACGGCCATGCGCCACTGTCGCGGTGATCCAGGCGGCTTCCGGATAGGGATCGAACATCTCGCCGAAGCCGCGATGGAAGTCCGCAAGCCCGGTCTGGCCGAGGAGGCGGCCGCTCTCCTTCTCGATGATGACAAAAAGCCCATATCCCAGCAGCGACCAGTGCCCGGCATAGCGCAGCAGACGGTGCCAACTCTCCTCCCGCGACATCGGCCCGCCGATGAAGCTCATGACTGCGGGGTCGGAGAGCAGCGCATAGCAAGCCTCGAAATCGTCCAGGACGGGCGGGCGGAGCAGCAGGCGTTCGGTCTCGATCATGATAGCTTTGAACCATTTCCAGCGCTCGTCGCCTATGGCGGAGATGCGCGCTCCCGGTTGCGCGCCGGACACATCGCCGCGGCAGCCTGCGCCCCTCCCCAGCATGAATCGGCGAGCATAAGTTCCTGATATGTTCTTGCGCGCGACTTGAAGCTCGATTAGCCTCACGCAAGGGCAGGATGCGAAAAAGTGGGAACCGGTTTTTCGCATTGATCCTGCCCTAACTCTCAGTTGAGAGACGGATTCAGATGTCAGATGGGATCACTGTGTGAGCCCCTCTGACATCATCGGGCTCTTGGGCAAGGGGTGGCGCTGATGGTGACGCGGGTCGCGACGGTGGCGTTCGAAGGCATCGAGGCGCGCGCCGTCGATGTGCAGGTGCAGGTGACGCCGGGTGGCGTCGCCTTCATCCTGGTCGGCCTGCCCGACAAGGCCGTGGCTGAAAGCCGCGAGCGGGTGCGCGCCGCGCTGATCGCCTCGGGGCTGGCGCTGCCGGCCAAGCGCATCACCGTCAATCTCGCGCCGGCCGACCTTCCAAAGGAGGGCAGCCATTACGACCTGCCGATCGCGCTCGGCGTGATGGCGGCGATCGGGGCGATTCCCGCTGACGCGCTTGCGGGCTACACCGTGCTGGGCGAGCTCGCGCTCGACGGCTCGATCACGGCGGTGGCCGGCGTGCTGCCAGCCGCGATTGCCGCCTATGGCCGGGGCCAGGGGCTGATCTGCCCGGCGGCGTCCGGCCCCGAAGCGGCCTGGGCCGCCGCCGATATCGACATCCTCAGCCCGCGCTCGCTGATCCAGCTCGCCAATCATTTCAAGGGCACGCAGGTCATGGCACGGCCCGAGCCCGCCGTGGCGCGACAATCGGGCTCCCTGCCCGACCTCGCCGACATCAAGGGCCAGGAAAGCGCCAAGCGCGTCCTCGAAATTGCGGCGGCAGGAGGTCATAACCTCCTGATGAACGGGCCGCCCGGCGCCGGAAAATCGATGCTGGCGAGCCGGCTGCCATCGATCCTGCCGCCGCTGAACCCACGCGAATTGCTGGAAGTCTCGATGGTGCTCTCGGTCGCAGGCCATCTCGCCGACGGCGCCCTGACCGACCGGCGGCCCTTTCGCGCGCCGCATCACTCGGCCTCGATGGCGGCCCTCGTCGGCGGCGGTCTGCAGGCCAAACCCGGCGAGATCTCCCTCGCCCATCACGGCGTGCTCTTCCTCGACGAATTGCCGGAGTTCCAGGCGCAGGCGCTCGATGCCTTGCGCCAGCCGATGGAGACCGGCGACGTGCTGATCTCGCGGGCCAATCACCGCGCCGTCTACCCGGCCCGCTTCCAGCTCGTCGCGGCGATGAATCCGTGCCGCTGTGGCAAGGCAACCGAGCCGGGCTTCGCCTGCCGCCGCCAGCAGAACGAGCGCTGCATGGCGCAGTATCAGAGCCGCATCTCCGGGCCGATGCTCGACCGTATCGACATCACCATCGACGTGCCGGCGGTCACGGCGTCCGACCTGATCCTGCCGAGCCCGAGCGAGGGCTCGGCCGAGGTCGCCGCCCGCGTCGCCTCGGCAAGGCGGCTCCAGACGGCGCGGTTCGAGGCGCTCGGTCTCGGCGGCATCTCGACCAATGCCGCCTGCCCGGCGCCAGTGCTGGACGAGATCGCGCGGCCCGACAATGCCGGCATGAAGCTGCTCAAGGATGCCGCCGATGCGATGCGCCTGACGGCGCGGGCCTATCACCGTGTCCTGAAGGTGGCCCGGACGCTGGCCGATCTCGACGGCGAGCCCAAGGTCGGGCGCATCCATCTGGCCGAAGCCCTGTCCTACCGCTCGCGCATCGACCAGGTCGCGCAGGCGGCGTGAGGCTTGGCCTTCTCGAAAGCCTTGGCCTTCTCGTGAGCCTTGGCCTTCTCGTGAGCCTTGGCCTTCATCGGACAGCGCGCGCTTGCGAGGCTGCGGGTTGTGCGGTCGCCGGCACGCCCGCAAGGTTAATGTTTCATGCCATTCGATCGCTAAACTTCGACGGTCCAACCAACTCTTTCTCAATAGGGCGATGATAAGCAGGGGACATGGCTTTCCCTTCGTCATCGCTGGCATTCTGGATGGTGGTCGCAACGGCGATCCTCGCAATCCTGTTCGCGCTCAAGATGGCGCGGCAGCGCGACCGCATCGTGCGCCAGGCCACCGAACTCGCCCATGACATCGAGACACTGAACGACCGGCTCTGGGCGCTGGCAGACAGCGAAGAGCGCTATCGCAGCCTGATCCAGGCGCAGGGCGACCTGATCGTGCGCCGCGATGGCGAGAGGATCGTATACGCCAATGCCGGCTATGCCTCCCTGCTCGGCTTGAGTGAAGCCGAGGTCATCGGCAGCCAGGCGCAGCCGAGGCGTATCGCCTGCCGGCCGGCGCTCGCGCTGGGCGACGGCGCCCGGGTCTTCGACGAGAGCCTGGCGACGCGCGAAGGCGAACGCTGGATCTCCTGGGTCGAGACCGTCGTGCCGGTCGCGCTCGGCAAGACCGTGCTGCAGCGCGTCGGCCGCGACATCACCGCCCGGATCGCCGGCGAGCAGGAACTGGTCGAGGCCCGCGCCCGGGCCGAGAGCGCCAGCGAGGCGAAGTCGCGTTTCCTTGCTACCGTCAGCCACGAATTCCGTACGCCGCTCAACGGCATCCTCGGCATGGCCGATCTGCTTGGCGACACGCGCCTCGACCCCGAGCAGACCACCTATGTCGGTGCGCTGCGGACCTCGGGCGAGGCGCTGCTCTCGCTCGTCGACGACATTCTCGACGTCGCCAAGGTCGAGGCCGGCAAGCTCGAATTGTCAGTGGCGCCCTTCGATCTCGGCCCGCTGGTCGAGACCGTCGGCGAGTTGATGGCGCCGCGCGCCCAGGCGAAAGGCCTGGACATCGCGACCTATATCGCACCCGATCTGCCCAGCCGCCTGGTCGGCGACCGCGATCGGCTGCGCCAGATCCTGCTCAACCTCGTCGGCAACGCCATCAAATTCACCGAGCACGGCGGCGTCGGCATCCGCCTCGATCGCGCCGGGGAGATGATCGAGATCACCGTCTCCGATACCGGACCGGGTATCCCGGAAGACCGACTGCAGGCGATCTTCGACGAGTTCGAGCAGGCCGACAACACCGCCACGCGCAGCCATGAAGGCACAGGGCTCGGCCTTGCGATCGTGCGCCGGCTGGTCGCCTTGATGGGCGGCGAGGTCGGCGTCGAGAGCCGGCCTGGCGAAGGCGCGCTCTTTCACGTCCACCTGCCGCTCGCGGCGGCCGAGGCCGGCACCATCCTGACCCCGCCGGACTGGCGAGGGCGGCGCGTGCTGGTCGTCTCGACCGCCCCCTTCGCCGGGCGCTTCCTGGCGGACACGATCGCGACCACGGGCGCTACTGCCATTCTGGCGACCGGAGCCGACGGAGCGCTCGCCCTGCTGCGGCAGGATGCGGCCCCCGACGCTATCCTGATCGACCAGTCGATCGGCCCGGACGCGGCGCGTGCACTGGCGGAAGCGGCGCGCGAGGCCGGGCCGGGCGAACGGTTGATCATGCTCTCCCCGACCGAGCGGCGGCAATTCGGCGTGCCGCGCGAGCAGGGCTTCACCGGTTTCCTGATGAAGCCGGTGCGGGCGCGCTCGCTCTATGAGCGCCTCTCGCCACGGCCGGACACCGCCCTGCTCCTGCCCGATTCGCGCCAGGACGCGCCCTCTCCCATACTCCCGCTCACGCCGCGGCTCACCGTGCTCGTCGCTGAGGACAACGAGATCAACGCCTTGCTGGCGACACGGACGCTGGAGCGGCTCGGCTGCGCCGCGATCTGGGCCCGCAACGGGCGCGAGGCCATCAGCCATGTCGCGGCCAGCCTGAAGGGCGAGGCGGCGGCGCTCGACCTCGTCCTGCTGGATATCCGCATGCCGGAGCTCGACGGGCTTTCGGCCGCGCGCATTATCCGCACCATGGAGGCCGAGGCGAAGGCCGACGCAAACCTGCCGCTGATCGCCGTCTCCGCCAATGTTTCCGCCGCAGATCGCAGCGCCGCGCGGGCCGCCGGCATGGATGATTGCCTGGCTAAACCTCTCGACCGCGCCGCGCTGAAGCGCTGGCTCGACCATGTCGAAGGCCGCCTGATGTTGACTTTGAGCGCCTGAGACGACGTCATAGCCCTGACGCAGTTCTGTCGCGATCCTGTTAAATCGCCGGCGCTAGCGTTCCCATCGCCAGCATCGGCGGCGCAGGGGGCAAGACGAGCCATGGCATTTGAGGTCTTTCGCGGCCACGATCAGCCGGCAAATCAATTGCCGGCCGGACATCCGTTCCTGGCGCGGCTGCGCAAGCTCAGCGGCCGCCCGGGCGAGTTCGACCCGCTTTCAGGCACGCTCGGCCGTTCCGGCTCGCTCGAGGTCAGGCTGGCGCGAGGCCCGCGCGAGATCTGGCGGGCACAACGGCTGCGCTACCGCGTGTTCTATCAGGAAATGTCGGCCAAGCCCGATGTCGTCTCGCGGATGTTCCGCCGCGACGCCGACCGTTTCGACGGGGCTTGCGATCATCTCCTGGTCATCGATCATGCCGCGCGCGGGCGCTTCGGCGGTGTGAAGCCCAAGGTCGTCGGCACCTACCGCTTGATGCGGCAAGGCACGGCGACGCGCTTCGGCGGCTTCTACACACAAGGAGAGTTCGACCTGCAGCCGCTGCTCGCGCGCCACCCATCCGCGCGCTTCCTCGAGCTCGGCCGCTCCTGCGTGCTCAAGCCCTATCGCACCAAGAAGACGGTCGAACTGCTCTGGCACGGCATCTGGGCCTATGTCCGCCACCATCGGATCGACGCGATGTTCGGCTGCGCCAGCTTCGACAGCACCGATCCCGACGCGCTGGCGCTGCCACTGAGCTTCCTGCACCACCATGCCCGTTCCGAAGGCGAGTGGGGCGCCGCTGCCCGGTCCGACCGCAGCGTGGCGATGAACCGGCTCCCGGTGGAGGGGCTCGACGCCAAACGGGCGCTCAAACAGATGCCGCCATTGATCAAGGCCTATCTCCGGCTGGGTGCCCGTTTCGGCACGGGCGCGGTGGTCGACCGGCAATTCGGCACCACCGACGTGCTGGTGATCCTACCCGTGGCCGCGATCGACCGGCGCTATCTCGATTATTACGGCGACGAAGGCCAGCGCTACGCGGCTTGAGGGCCTTTAGGATCGCGAGTGAACCGCTGCATCATTCCAGGGCGAGCCATAGGCTCGGAATGACAGCGGAGGTTTGCAAGCCTATTCTCCGGCCTCCGCCAGCGCCCGCAGGGCCTCGCGATAGGTGGGATAGCGGAGCGCGTAACCGAGTTCCCGCTTCATCAGCGCGTTCGAGACGCGCTTGTTCTCGCCATAGAAGCTCGCCGCCATCGGCGTCAGCTGCGCCGGATCGAACGGGATCTCGGGCGGCGGCTCGATGCCGATCAACCCGGCGGCGAAGCTCACCACATCCTGCGGCGGGGCGGGCTCGTCATCGGTGACGTTGTAGACTGCCCCGTTGCGCGGCTTTTCAAGCGAAGCCAGCAGCACGCCGGCGATATCCTGCGCATGGATGCGGTTGAAGACCTGACCGGGCTTGACCAGGCGCCGCGCCGTGCCCGCGCGCAGGTTGACGATGCCGTTGCGGCCGGGGCCGTAAATGCCGGCGAGGCGGAAAATCTGCACAGGCTTGCCGGTCTTCTCCCCAAAGGCGAGCCAGGCCTTGTCGATCGTCAGCCGCAGCGTCGAGCGTGCATTGGTCGGCCGGCATTCGGCCGTCTCGTCGATCCAGGCGCCGTCATGATTGCCGTAGACGCCGATGGTCGAAAGATAGCCGATCCAGCGCAGATCGGGCGCGGCCGCAAGCTGACTGGAGAGGCAGGCGAGCGCCGGGTCGCCATCCTCGCCGGGCTGCGCCGAGACCAGCACGGCATCGGCCTCCATGACGGCTTTGGCCAGCCGCGACGACACCGCGAAACCGTCGAAGACCAAAGTCGGAATGCCGGCGCGGCTGAGCGCTCCCGCCTTGTCGGCCGAGCGCACCGTGCCGGTGACCTCGAAGCCCCCAGCCAAAGCAGCACGCGCGAAAAAACCGGCGGTATAGCCGAGGCCGATGATGACGAGCTTCATGCAATGCATTCCGGCTGGGATGGGAGGGCGAGCCATTCCTTGCGGACATCCGCATCGGCTTCGCCTGCGAGGGCATGAGCGGCGAGGTGCCCGGCCCGCACTGGTGCGAGCCTGATCAGCGCCCAGGCGGCCATGGCGCGCACCAAAGGCGAGGCATCCGCGACCAGGGCCTCGGCGCTGGCGGCAAGCTCGGGCCGGTTGCTGTTGCCGATCGCGATCAGGACGTTGCGGACGAAGCGATCGCGCCCCGTGCGCTTCACCGGCGTGCCGGCGAAGAGCGTGCGGAAGGCGGCATCGTCCAGCGCCGCGAGATCGGCCAAGGACGGCGCGTCGAGACCGTCTTTGAGCGCGAGCCGGGTTTCCTGTGCGGCGGCGGCGAATTTGTTCCAGGGGCAGACGGCCAGGCAATCATCGCAGCCGAAGACGCGGTTGCCGATGCCGGGGCGCAGCGCCGCATCGATATGGCCTTGATGCTCGATGGTGAGATAAGCGATGCAGCGGCGCGCATCGAGCTGATAGGGCGCCGGGAAGGCGTCGGTCGGGCAAATATCGAGGCAGCGCCGGCAGGAGCCGCAATGGTCGCTCTCGGGCGCGTCCACCGGCAATTCGGCCGTGGTGTAGATCGCGCCCAGGAAGAGCCAGGAGCCGTGCTCGCGCGAGACCAATACGGTGTGCTTGCCCTGCCAGCCGAGGCCGGCGGCCTCGGCGAGCGGCTTTTCCATCACCGGGGCGGTGTCGACGAAGACCTTGACGTCCGCCCCGCCCTTCGCAGCGAGCAGGCCGGCGACGCTTTTCAGCTTGCCCTTGATGACGTCGTGATAGTCGCGCCGCCGCGCATAGAGCGAGATCGCGGCCTTGTCGGGCTGACCGAGGATGGCGAGCGGGTCGCTATCGGGCGCGTAGCTCATGCCGAGCATCACGACGCGACGCGCTTGGCTCCAGAGCTTTCGCGGCGCGGCGCGCTCAGTGACGCGTTCCGCCATCCAGCCCATCTCGCCATGATGGCCGGCCTCGAGCCAGGCCTGGAGACGCTCGGGAACCTGCGGGATGGCCTCCGTCGAGGCGATGCGGATGACGGCGAAGCCCTCGGCCCGGGCGCGCTCGACGACCGCCCGCTTCAGGCGCTCGCCCTTCAAAAATCCAGATTGTCGTAATGCGCGCTCGGAGCCATGCCCGGAATCCGGTCGGCCAGCAGCGGCCGGAAGCTCGGGCGGGACTTGATCCTCGCATACCATGCGCGCGCGGCCTCATCCTCTTCCCAGGGCACGTCGCCGAGATAGTCGACGCAGGAGAGATGCGCCGCCGCGGCGAGATCGGCATAGCTCAGTTCGGCCCCGGCAAGCCAGTTCCGCTTGGCGGTGAGCCAGGCGATGTAGCGCAGATGATAGCGCACATTGGCGCGCGCTGCGCGGATCGCGCTCATTTCGGGCGGCCCGCCGCCCTCGTCGCGGCTCATGAAGCGCTTCATCACCTTTTCCAGCACGAGCGGAGCGGTGATCTCGGCATCGAACTTCAGATTGAACCAGTCGAGCAGCCGGCGCACCTCGACACGCCCGCCCGGCCCTTCCGGCAGGAGGCGGCGCTCGGCCAGCGCCAGACCGCGCGTCTCGTCCAGATATTCGGCAATGACGCCGGCGCCGGGAACAGCAAGCCCGTTCTCCTCGCGGAAGACCGGCGTGGTGCCGGCGGTGTTCAGTTCAAGGAACTCGCGCCGCCGCTCCCAGACGCGCTCCTCGACCAGGTCGGCCTCCATGCCGAACTCGCCGAGAGCCAGCCGGATGAAACGCGAATGCGGACATAGCGGATAATGAAAAAGGGTCGCCATGGCACTCATGAAACAGCGAGATGCGGCCGAAGCAGGGCCAGCGGAAAGGCGGGACGCAGCCATGCGCCAGGCGCTTGCTATAGTCCCAGGCCGCGAAGGTCACAACCCGCGGGGTGCGCAGTGCCTCGATTTGCAGCGGCCGCATTGGCGAATTGGTAACCGAATTGCAAAGAGCTTGGCCCATGGAAGGGTGCGGTTTACCAAGCGCGGCGGCGCGCGATTCGCTTCAAAGGACAGCCTCTCATGCAAAACCTGATCGAAGCGGTCGTGCTCGGCATCGTCGAGGGCCTGACCGAGTTCCTGCCGGTCTCGTCAACCGGCCACCTCCTGCTGCTCGGGCATTTCCTCGGCTTCGAATCCAACGGCAAGAGTTTCGAGGTGCTGGTCCAGCTCGGCGCGATCCTGGCGATCATGCTGGTCTATTTCCGGCGCCTGCTCGATATCGCGCTGCGCCTGGGCAGCGACCCCGCCGCCCGGCGCTTCGTCATCGGCGTGCTCATTGCCTTCCTGCCGGCGGCCCTGATCGGCGCCGTGCTGCACGGCTTCATCAAGAGCGTGCTGTTCAACCCGTTCCTGGTCTGCTGCGCGCTCATTGCAGGCGGGCTCGTGCTGCTGGTCGTCGACGAGCTCGAACTCGAGGTGAAGCACACCGACGCCACCACCTTCCCCCTGCCGATGTATCTCAAGATCGGCTTCGTCCAGTGCCTGGCGATGATCCCCGGCGTCTCGCGCTCGGGCTCGACCATCGTCGGCGCGATGCTGCTGGGCGCCAGCAAGCGCGCGGCAGCCGAATTCTCCTTCTTCTTGGCCATGCCGACCATGACGGGAGCCTTCGCCTACGACCTGCTCAAGAGCTACAAAACCCTGACCTTCGACGATTCCCTGCTGATCGTGGTCGGCTTCGTGGCGGCCTTCTTTTCGGCGCTGATCGTGGTGCGCAGCTTCCTCGACTACGTCTCCAGGCGCGGGTTCGCGATCTTCGCCTGGTGGCGGATCATCGTGGGGCTGTTCGGGCTGGCGGGCTTGTGGATCGTCGGCTGAGCTCGATCGCTCGCTAGAGCGTTTTCGAGCGAAGTGGACACCGATTCGCGTGAAGAAAACGCGTTAAAACAAGGAGCTAGGGCATTTCCGCGATTCGGAGAAACGCGGAAATGCTCTAAGAGCGCGGATCGCTCAGCGACTCCGTGATCATCTGAGCCTGCACCGTCGCCGCGCGCGGCAGCGAGCCGGTCTGACGCTCGATCATGCGGTGGACGACAGGCGGGTTCTCGCCCTTGTGCAAGGCGCGGACGCGATCGCCGATCTCGGCATCGGCCTGGGTGACACGCTGGTTCTGGCGGATGTACTCGACCCAGGTCGGGCTGTCATAGCGCTCGACCCAGAGTTCCGCATTGGTCAAGTCGCGCAGCAAAGTCCAGTGGCGCGCGCCGTCGCGGCGGCGAATGCGGCGGCGCTCGGCCATGGCGTTGAGGAAGACGACGACGTCCTCCTCGCGGATCAGGTATTCGATCGTGACGATGACCGGCCCGCTGCGCGGTTCGATATCGACTGCGACCTTGGGCTCGCGCCAGCGGCTCAGCGGATCCAGGTTGAGCGCCTCCAGCGGCGGCAGGGCGTAGCGCAGGCCGAGCGCCGCCCCGACCAGGAGGATGACCGCCGCCATCAGCAGCGCCTGCTCGGTGCCGAAATGCAGGACCGCCCGGCCCCAGGCCCAGCTGCCGATCGCCATGCCGCCGAAGGCGCCCATCTGATAGAGCGCCAAGGCCCGGCCAACGACCCAGCGCGGCGCCGAGAGCTGCACCGTGGCGTTGAAGGTCGAGAGCGTCAAAACCCAGCCGGCGCCACCGATGCAGAGCGCCGGCATGGTCAACCACAGGCTCGTGCTGACGGCGATCAGCGCAACGGAGACGGCAAAGGCAACGAAAGTCGCCCGCACCAGCGCCTCGGTGCTGAGCAACCGGCGCAGCCTTGCACTCATGAAGGCGCCGCCGACAGCGCCGGCCCCGAAGGCTCCGAGCAGCACGCCGAAGATCAATGGACCGCCCTGGATGAGATCGCGCGCGATCAGCGGCAGCAAGGCAAGAGCGACGATGCCGCCGAAGCCGAAGGCGAAGGCGCGCAGGATGACGCTGCGGATGTTGGGCGACATCGCGACATAGCGCAGCCCCGCCCCCATCGCGATCCAGAGCGTCTCGCGCGGCAACAGGCGCTCGACCCTAGGCGGTTGCCAGCGCGCCAGCACCGTGATCAGTGCGATATAGCTCAGCGCATTAATGGCGAAGGCGGCGAAGGCTCCAGCCGCCGCGACGATTGCGCCGCCGATCGCCGGACCGACGCTGCGGGCGATGTTGAAGGCGACGCTGTTGAGCGTCACTGCGGCGGGCACGTCCCGGCGCGGCACCATATCACCGACCGAAGACTGCCAGGCCGGGTTGTTCAAGGCCGTGCCACAGCCGATCAGGAAGGTGAAGGTCAGCAGCCACCAGGGCGTGATCAGCCCGGACCAGGAGAACATCGCGAGCGCGATCGAGACCACGAACATGAAGCCCTGCGCGGTCAACATGATCTTGCGGCGGTCGTAATTGTCCGAGACCGCCCCCGCGGCCAGCGAGAACAGCATGACCGGCAGCGTGGTCGAGGCCTGCACCAGCGCGACCATGTCGGGCGAGGCCGCGATCGAGGTCATCATCCAGGATGCGCCAACAGCCTGGATCAGTCCGCCGAAATTCGAGGCGAGGCTGGCAAACCAGACCTTGCGGAAGATCGGCTGCTGCAGCGGCACGAAGGGCGACATGCGCTGCGAGGATAGTTCGATGCCCTCCGAGGCGAGATCGGCGGCGGCGACATCTTCGACAGGCTGAGCGTGAGGATCGACAGGCATGCCACAGGGTTAGAGCCTGCGACGCGGGCTGCCAACCATGAAAGATCGGCTCCGTCTTCAAGCACCCGTCTGTGCCGGAACGCCATCGCTGCGGCGCGCCCGGCGCGGCTTGGCCACTGGAGCCCGCCAGGCATGAACGGCCGCGACAGCAAGCCCGACCAGCGCCACCCAATGCCCCGGCCGCAGGAAGCCGAGGTCCTGATAGACCAGAACATCGGCATTGGCCTGGAAGACGTCCCAAGCCGAGACACCGCTCGTCAAGGCATACCAGGCCGTCTCGCAGAGCGCCGTGGCAAGCCCGGTCAGAAGTGCCGCCGCGATCAAGACCGGGGTGGTCATCGCGAGCTTCAATCGGTTCAGCCCGCGATAGAGCAAGAGCAGCGCGAAGAGCCCGTTCAGCAGCGCCGGCTGGGTGACATCGATCTTCGACTGCAGGGCGAAATGCAGCAGGCCCAGCCCGGTGATCAGGTAGACAAGGTTGTGCAGGCGCTGCCAGTTCTTCGCGCCCATCCGGCGAATCATGCCGTCGGTCGAGGTGACGCCGAGCGCGGTCAGGCCCAGCAGCGCGGTGAAGCCGATCGTCAGATAGAAGCGCTTGACGATCTCGGAGACGATCAGGCCCCAGTCGAAGGCAAGGTCGATGCAATAGAGTGTCAGATGCCCCGCTGCATAGGCCAGCACCGAGAGGCCGAGCATCCGGCGGATGCCCAGCAGCTTGCCCCAGTCGAGAATGCGCCGGAGCGGCGAGACCGCGAGCGTGACCAGCAGCAACCGGATCGCCCAGGTGCCGGTGTCGTGCACGGCCCGCGTCCAGGGTTTCGAGCTGAGCTGGCCGGTCCAGGCCTCATAGGCCAGGATCAAGGCCGGCACGAGCACCAGCGCGAAAGCAAGCGCACGCAGGGCCGAGAACCGCCCCTGCCGATCCAGCCATGGCAGCCATCCGTCCACGCCATTCTCCCGTCTGCCGTTCACCCCATGGAGATACGCGACAGCCCTTGCCTCTGTCTTGCACGTCTGCACACAAGGGCGTGAGCGCTTCACCATTCCGCAACATCTGTCGATGGACCCGAACCATGTCTGCCGAGAATCCGCCTGCCAGGAATCCCTCCGTCGTCTTCGATGTCGGCAACGTCCTGCTCCGCTGGGATCCGCGCCTGCTCTATCGCGAGTTGATTCCCGATCCCGCGAAGCTCGACTGGTTCATGCAGAATGTCTGCACCGCCGCCTGGAACATCGAGCAGGATCGCGGCCGCTCCTGGGAGGAGGCCGTGGCACTCCTGGTCGCGTCCCACCCCGAATGGGAACGTGAGATCAAAGCCTTCGACGAACGCTGGCACGAGACGGTGCCCGGCGTGATCGAGGACAATGTCGCGCTGCTCGCCGAACTCAAGGCGAAGGGCGAGAACGTTTATGCCATCACCAATTTCTCGCGCGAGAAATGGGCGGAATGCCTGATCCGCTTCCCCTTCCTGCAAAGCTTCGACGGCGCGATCGTCTCGGCGCATGAAGGCCTGATCAAGCCGGATATCGCGATCTACCGCACGCTGCTGGAACGCTACGCCCTGAGCGCGCCCGACTGCATCTTCATCGACGACAGCCGCAAGAATGTCGAAGCGGCGCGCGCGGTCGGCATGCAGGCCGTGCACTTCGTCGAGCCGATCGATCTGCGGGCGGAGCTGCGAGGGTTGGGCGCCATGGTCTAAATGCTCTTTGCTTCAACGCGTTTTCTTTACGCAAACGCGCCCGCTTCGCTCGAAACGCTTCAGCGGCGATGTCGGTGAAGCCGAACTCGCCGCTTGACCGCGCGCGAGCTGCTCGCGATGGTAGATTTCCGTAACGGAACCGTCGAAGTGAGACCGTCATGCTGAGAAGCCGACTGTTCTCCGGCAATGCGCGATTGAAGGCGTGCTCGACGAGCAACTCAAGCCATGTCACGGCAGGCCAGAAGGGCGAATTCGTCGCCCTGCTCCAATACGCGCTGCTCGTGCTGGAAAAGGCAGCCATCGCACAGGCCGAGATCGATGCCGAGGCCTATGGCAAAACCACCGCCGCGGCCGTGTTGAAGTACAAGACGAAACGGCAGATCATCAATCACAGCTACCAGACAAAACCCGATGACATCGTCGGGATCATGACCATTACGGTGCTCGACGCCGAAATCTTCGCGTTGGAACGGGCCAATGGTATCGTGCCGTTCAGCCGCGCCAGTGCGGGCCGGCTGAAGCACTGGGCAGTTTGACGGTCGCCTCTCTCGCCACACCCACGCGGAAGATTCAGCCATGGTCGCTAGCAGTGTCGAGCTTTCCTCGCTGAAGCACAACTTCGTCACTAACCTTGCCGTACCGGCGCTGGACTTCACGCCGAACTTCGCGGTGCTACATCTCACGCAAGGCTGCAAACGGTCCGAACTCGCCGCTTTGGAGGCTGGGAGGAAAATCGAGGACATCATCACCGGCGCCGCCTGGAGCGGGACAAGTGGCTTCAAGCTCAAGGCCGGCGCCAAGGCCGATGATTTCGAATACGGCTACTCGCAAACCGCGCTCTTCGGGACCTTTTTCGCGACCTATGCCGGTGAGAAGCCGGCGCTGGGTTCGATCAGCGTCGAGCTCGGCCTCGACGCCACCACCCTGCCCGACGGCAGCACGACCCATCGCCCCTGGAGCGCGCCAGATGCCTTGGCCCGGGAAAAACGCGCGGCGGACGGCACGATCACCTGCCCGCAGCAGGACCATCCCAACCTCGTCATCCCATTGACGATGATCAACAAGAACCCTGACTTCAAGGGCAGCAACGCGATCAAGAACCACCTGCACTCGGTCAAATATGTGCTCTCGTTCCACGCGCTGCTTTGCGAGCGGAAGAAGACGGGGCACGACCTCGAACCGATCGCCGGCTTCCGCTGGGCGACGACCTGGAACTTCGAGCTCAAATACCGTCAGGGAAAACCAATAATCGTTCAGAATGCATCGAGCCGGTCCTTCGATACGATCGTGTCCGGACCAAGCCTCAATACAGACGAGGCGCTAGCGCTACCGAAGATTTCGGGCCCGCTCTTCAACCCGGAGGTCAATGCCCGCCTTAAACAGGCGTTTCGCGACGATACATCGGCGCTCAAGCGTTATGACAGCACCTGGTTCCTCAGCATCCCCAAGGACTTCTTCACTTGAGGGCACATTGTCCGACATGCTTCAGGCGGTTGCCGTGGCGGCTCAGCTGTCCATCTTCAGCGCGGCAATGAAGGCTTCCTGCGGGATTTCGACCTTGCCGAATTGCCGCATCTTCTTCTTGCCTTCCTTCTGCTTCTCCAGAAGCTTGCGCTTGCGGGTGGCGTCGCCGCCATAGCATTTGGCGGTGACGTCCTTGCGCAGCGCCCGGATGGTCTCGCGGGCGATGATCTTGCCGCCGATCGCCGCCTGGACCGGGATCTGGAACATATGCGGCGGAATCAGGTCCTTGAGCTTCTCGCACATGGCGCGGCCGCGTGCGTCGGCGCGCGAGCGGTGCACCAGCATCGAGAGTGCATCGACCGGCTCGGCATTGACCAGGATCGACATGCGCACGAGGTCGCCCTCGCGATAATCGGTGATGGCGTAGTCGAAGGACGCGTAGCCCTTCGAGATCGACTTCAGCCGGTCGTAGAAATCGAACACAACCTCGTTCAGCGGCAGGTCGTAGACGACCTTGGCGCGGGAGCCGACATAGCTGAGATCAGTCTGGACGCCGCGACGGTCCTGGCAGAGCTTCAAGACCGAGCCGAGATATTCGTCCGGCGTGAAGATCGTCGCCTTGATCCATGGCTCCTCGATCGTCTCGATCTTCATCACATCGGGCATATCGGCCGGATTGTGCAGTTCGAGCACCGAACCATCGCGCAGCTTGAGATGGTAGACCACTGACGGCGCGGTCGAGATCAGGTTGAGGTTGAACTCGCGCTCCAGCCGCTCCTGGATGATCTCCAGATGCAGCAGCCCAAGGAACCCGCAGCGGAAGCCGAAGCCGAGCGCGGCCGAGGTCTCCATCTCATAGGAGAAGCTGGCGTCGTTCAGGCGAAGCCGCGACATCGCGCTGCGAAGCACCTCGAAATCGGCCGCGTCGACCGGGAAGATGCCGCAGAACACCACTGGCTGCACCGGCTTGAAGCCCGGCAGCGCGTTTGCCGTCTGGCGCTTGTCGTCGGTGATGGTGTCGCCGACCGCGGTATCCGCGACCTCCTTGATCGAGGCGGTGAAGAAGCCGACCTCGCCTGGGCCGAGTTCCTTGACCTCAAGCATCTTGGGTTTGAACACGCCGACGCGGTCGACGCCATAGGCGGCGTTGGCGCGCATCATGCGGATCGTCATGTTCTTCTTCAGCACGCCGTCGATGACGCGCACCAGCACGACAACGCCGAGATAGGCGTCGTACCATGAATCGACCAGCAGGCATTTCAGCGGCGCTTCGAGATCGCCCTTGGGCGCCGGCAGCCTGGTGACGATCGCCTCGAGCACGCCCTCGATGTTGATGCCGGTCTTGGCCGAGATCGGCACGGCCTCGGAGGCGTCGAGCCCGATCACGTCCTCGATCTGCTGCTTGATGCGCTCGGGCTCGGCGGCAGGCAGGTCGATCTTGTTCAGGACCGTGACGATCTCATGGCCCGCATCGAGCGCCTGGTAGACGTTGGCGAGCGTCTGTGCCTCGACGCCCTGCGAGGCGTCGACGACCAGGAGAGACCCTTCGCAGGCCGCCAGCGAGCGTGAGACCTCATAGGCGAAGTCGACATGGCCTGGCGTGTCCATCAGGTTCAGGATGTAATCCTTGCCATCTTGGGCGCGGTAGTCGAGCCGCACCGTCTGGGCCTTGATGGTGATGCCGCGCTCTTTCTCGATATCCATCGAGTCGAGCATCTGCTCACTCATATCGCGCGCCGCCACCGTGCCGGTGGTCTGGATCAGCCGGTCGGCCAGCGTCGATTTGCCGTGGTCGATATGCGCCACGATCGAGAAATTGCGGATGTTGTCGAAACTGCGGGTGCTCATGGGCGCGGGAATAGCAGCGATGCCGCATCCCGCCAAGGGTTTGCCGCCAAGGGTTTGCGGCGTTTGCGGTTATTCCGCCGCGGCAAGTTGCTGCTGGGCCGGGCAGGGCTCCAGCGCCCAGGTCAGGGCGCGATAGTCGAAGCCGCTCTCCAGCGTCGGCTTCACCACTGCGAAATAGGGCGAGATGTCGAAATCGCGCGGCATGTAGAGCGAATGGTGCCGGATATGCAGGATCTCCTCGAAATCCTCCTCGTCCATCGCCTGCGCATATTCGACGGTCGGCAGCACGGGATAACGCGCCGCCTCAAAAGCCTGCGCGATCAGGGTGGAACAGATCGCCCGCGTCGGATCGCCCGAGCCCAGCGCGATCATGCGCCGGCGCCATGATGGCGGGGCCCAGGGGATCGGGATCAGCCAGCGCATCAGATCGAGGATGTTCTTGAGGTCGTACTGGGTGCCGAGCCGCTCCAGCACATAATCGACGACAATGGCGCGGCCCTCGCGGTCAAGCGCCTGGGGACGGCAGATGCGGGTGCCGAAAGCGCCGTATTTCGACAGCGGCGAGAGCACGCAGCCGACATCCATCTCGACCTCAGCCAGCACCAGCGGCTCGCCCTGCTCGCTGAACTGCCCGGTCTCTCCGACGTAAAGAGCCGCATGCGACCAGGTCGATTGCGTCAGATACTTGATCGCGGCCGAGACCTTCATGCTGCCTTCGACCAGCAGGACATCGCCCGGCCGCAACGCCGATTGCAACCGGGCCAGCGCCTTGGCGTCGACCGGGCGGGCTTCCGGCTTGCCGCGGGTGATGAACCCGACGACGGAACGCCCGAGAAGTTCAAGACCGCGATTCATGGCCGCTTCCCCCGTGTCGCTTGTTTCGCGACCCGCGCCCTTCAAGAGCGTCGTTTGAGCCTCATCAAAGCGCGGATTCCTGAATCTTTCCGGAAACCCGACCCGTCGCGGCGCCCAGACTTGGAAATGTGGTGAAAGCCGAGTTCACGCTGCGTCAGAAGCAAGCGACGACGAAGGCCCATGTTTGGGCTTGACGTTCTCATATAGTAGAATAATTCTCCGTATCATGGAAATGATGGATGACCTCGAACTCGATCAGCGGCTCGGCGCGCGCATCAAGGCGCTGCGCCAGAGCCGCAGCCTGACGCTCGATATGCTGGCCGAACGCTCGGGCGTCAGCCGCGCGATGATCTCGCGAGTGGAGCGGGGCGAATCGAGCCCGACGGCCGCGCTGCTGGACCGAGTCTGCGCCGGCCTCGGAATTGTTCTCTCGGTCCTGTTTCGCGACGAGGGCCATGCCGGCCCGCTCGCGCGGCGCGCCGATCAGTCGGTCTGGACCGATCCGGCCAGCGGCTATGTCCGGCGCAACGTCTCTCCCGCAGGAACCGGCTCGGGGATCGAGATCGTCGATGTCGAAATGCCGGCGGGCGGGCGCGTCCTGCTCGACGCACCGCGCAGCGCCCATCGGCTCGACCAGCAGGTCTGGGTTCTGGCCGGCGAGATGGTGGTCACGCTTGGTGGCGTCGAGCACCGGCTGGCGGCGGGAGATTGCCTGCAGATGCTGCTCGACGGGCCGATCGCCTACCACAACCCCGGCAGCGTGCCCGCTCGCTATGCCGTCGTGCTGACCACCTCCGGCTGAACGCCGCCCAAAGGACGAAGCTGATGCCGGTTGATGCCATCGTGATCGAAACGCTCACCCCGGATGCCGCCAGCAACGCCATCCCGGCGCTGGTCGAGATCCTGCGCGACAGCGTCGCGAACGGGGCCTCTGTCGGCTTCATGGCGTGGAATACGCCGGAGGATTACCGCGGCTTCTGGACCGGGGTCATCGACGAGGTCGGCGCTGGCCGCACGGTGCTGCTGATCGCAAGGTTGGCCGGGGAGATCGTCGGCACGGCGCAGCTTCAGCTGATCGGCAAGCCCAACCAGCCGCACCGCGCCGAGATCGCCAAGGTGCTGGTGCATTCCTCGGCACGGCGTCAGGGCCTCGGCGAAAAGCTGATGCGCGCGGCCGAAGATGCGGCGCGGCAGGCGGGACGCACGCTTCTGGTGCTCGACACCGACGAGGCCGGCGCGGCGCGGCGGCTCTATGGCCGCCTCGGCTGGACAGAGGTCGGCACGATCCCCCGCTTCGCCCTGATGCCGAACGGCCGCGATTGCGGCTCGACCTTCTTCTACAAGACGATAGGCTGAGCCTATCAAGCCTCGGGCGCTGCCTGGCGGAAATAGGGCTCGACCTCGCCCTTGAGCTTCACCGTCATCGGATTACCGAAGCGGTCCTTGGCATTGCCGGCGGTGAGGCGCACCCAGCCCTCGCTGACGCAATACTCCTCGACATTGGTCTTATCGACGCCCTTGAAGCGCACGCCGATGTCGCGGGCGAGCAGCTCCTCATTGTAATGCGGGCTGTTGGGGTTCGAGGAGAGACGGTCAGGGAGCGTGTCGGTCATCTGATAAAGCCTTGACGTGCAGATTTCGGGCGGCAGGAAGGCCGCGTTGGCGGCAGAGGTAGCGCGAACCGGCGGCGATGCCAAATCGAGCGTATCAGCCGCCGCCAGCCTGCTCGATGAGCGCCGCCACCGCGCGCTGGCCCCTCTGGCGAGCATGGGTGAGCGGCGACACGCCATCCCTGTCGGCGAGACTGGGATTGGCGCCGGCATCGAGCACGAGCTTTGCCACCTGCTGATGGCGCGGGCCGCCATCGCCGAGGATCACGATTTCCAGCAGGCAGGTCCAGCCGAGATCATTGACGTGATCGAGGTCGATGCCGCTGGTCAGCAGCAGCTTCACGGCCTCGACATGGCCGCGCTCGCAGGCGGGAATCAGGGCGTTGCCGCCATAGCGGTTGCGGATCGTCAGATCGGGCTTGCGCGGCAGCATCGCTGCTATGATCTCGGCACGTCCCAGCGCCCCGGCCAGGAGCCAGGGCGTGTCGCGATTGGCGGCCTGCGTATTCGGGCTCGCGCCGGCATCGAGCAGGGTGCGGGCGACGGAGACATGATTGCCCGCCACCGCGAGTAGCAAGGCGCTGCGCCCCTGCGCATCCTGCGCATCGAGCGGAGCGCCTGCCTTCACCAGACGGGACACTTCGTCGGCACGCCCCGCCGTGGCGGCCTCGATCAGCGCAGGGTCTGCAGCAGAGGCCGAACCGATCATCAGCGACACACCCAAAACGGCCCCCAGCCAGGCGGCCGCCCCCCTCACCGCCCGCCGTCGAGCAGCCGCCCGACCACCTTGGCGGTGTAATCCACCATCGGCACGATGCGGGCATAGTTCAGCCGTGTCGGGCCGATGATGCCGACGACGCCGACGATGCGTTGCTCGGCGTCGCGGAAGGGCGCGGCCACCATCGAGGAGCCCGACATCGAGAACAGCTTATTCTCGGAGCCGATGAAGATGCGCACGCCGTCGCCGGCCTCGGCCCGGGAGAGCAGATCGATGACATCGGTCTGCGTCTCGAGATCGCCGAAGAGCAGGCGGATGCGCTCGAGATCCTCCTGCGCCTTCAGATCCTCCAGCAGATTGGCCTGGCCACGCACGATCAGATGGCGGTCGGTCGAGGGGCCCGACGAGGTTGCGATACCGCTCTCGACGAGCTTGGCGGTCAGCGCATCGAGCTCGCTTTCCATCTCGGCGCGGTGCTCGGCGATCTCGCGGCGCAGGTCGCCCAGCGTCTTGCCCATGATGCGGGCGTTGAGGAAATTCCCAGCCTCCGTCAGCGCCGAGGCCGGCAGGCCCGGCGGCAAGGCGAGCAGCCGGTTCTCGACCGTGCCGTCATCGGCCACCAGCACGACGAGCGCGCGAGCGGGATCGAGCCGGACGAATTCGATGTGCTTGAGGCGGGCATTGGCCTTGGTGGTGACGACGACGCCGGCGCCGCGCGAGAGTCCCGAAAGCAGGGCCGAGGCCTCGGTCAGCGTCGCATCCAGCGTGCGGTTGGTGGCGGCGGCCTTCATCTGCGCCTCGATGCGGGTGCGCTCGTCGGAGGTCAGATTGCCGACCTCCATCATCGCATCGACGAAGAAGCGCAGGCCTCTTTCCGTGGGCAGGCGCCCTGCGGAGGTGTGCGGCGCGTAGATCAACCCGGCCAGTTCGAGATCGGTCATGACATTGCGCACGGTCGCGGGCGAGAGCGTCATCGGCAGCAGGCGGGCGATGTTGCGCGAGCCGACCGGCTCCCCGGTAGTGAGGTAGCCGTCGATGATCTGACGGAAAATCTCGCGCGAGCGCTGATCGGTTTCGATCAGGCCGCCGGGGGATTCAGGGCGCATCGGCGTGTGGGCGCTCATTTCGGCTGAAAACGCGGGTTCGACATGGGGTTATTGTCGGCTTGGACCTGAGAAGGATCAAGCGGAAACGGTAAACGAAGAGCGCGGGGGCCCTTCTCCCGCATCGAAGTCGGGTCTACCCGACTTCGATGCGGGAGGGAGAAGCGTCACGTATCCAGCCCCAACCTTGCCGCCCCCGGCTCAACCGCTTACAAGCCGCCAACTTCGAACAATCAGGATGCTCCCATGCGACCCTCCAAACGCGCGGCCGACGAAATGCGCAAGGTCACGCTCGAACGCGGCGTGGTGCGCTATGCCGAGGGCTCCTGCATGGTCACCTTCGGCGAGACGAAGGTGCTTTGCGCCGCAACGGTGGAAGAAAAGGGCCCGCCCTGGCTGCGCGGCACCGGCAAGGGCTGGGTCACCGCCGAATATGCGATGCTGCCGCGCGCCACGCATGAGCGCAATCGCCGTGAGGTCACCTCCGGCAAGCCGTCTGGCCGCACACAGGAAATCCAGCGCCTGGTCGGGCGCTCACTCCGCGCCGTGGTCGACCTGACCGCGATCGGCGAGCGCCAGATCGTGGTCGATTGCGACGTGCTCCAGGCCGATGGCGGCACCCGCACGGCCTCGATCACCGGGGCCTGGGTCGCGCTGCATGACGCGCTGAAATGGATGGAGGGCCGCTCCATGCTGAAGGGCTCGAATCCGCTCAAGGACCATGTCGCAGCGATTTCCTGCGGCATCGTCGCCGGCAATCCAGTGCTCGATCTCGATTATATCGAGGATTCCGGCGCGCAGACCGACGCGAATTTCGTCATCACCGGCGGCGGCGGCCTTGTCGAAGTGCAGGGAACGGCCGAAGGCGCGCCCTTCTCGGAGGAGGAGCTCCTGGCCCTGCTCAAGCTCGCCAAGGGCGGCGTGAGCAAGCTTGTCGCGCTGCAGAAGGCGGCGGTGGCTTAAGGGCAGGAGGCAACGATGAATTGGCTGACGACGCTTTCAGGAGTTGTGGTCGGCCTTGTCATCGTCGGAGCCGTCATTGTTCTGGCCTTTAGAATTGAGATCAAACCGCGCCGAAAGCCGTCGCGATTCGCTCCTCCGTCAGGTGATGAAGATCGCGGCCCTAGCGTCGGAACACCAACGGACGTCGGCGGGCCCTAGAGAGATGAGGCAAATACAATGAACAGCCACCGCCTCCTCACCGGCAAGGTCGTGATCGCGACCCATAACCAGGGCAAGCTGCGCGAGATGCGCGATTTGCTTGGGCCCTATGGCATCGAACTGGTCTCGGCCGGCGAACTCGGCCTGCCCGAGCCGGTCGAGGACGGCATGATGTTTTCCGAGAACGCCGCGATCAAGGCCGTCGCCGCGACCAAGGCCTCCGGCCTGCCGGCGCTCTCCGATGATTCCGGCATTTGCGTCGACGCGCTCGACGGCGCGCCGGGCCTGTTTTCGGCCAATTGGGCCGGTCCGGGCAAAGACTTCGCCCCGGCGCTCGCCCGCGTGCAGGCCGAACTCGCCAGGCGCGGTGCGACCACGCCCAACAAGCGCCGGGCGCATTTCGTCTCGGCGCTGGTGATCGCCTGGCCCGACGGGCACCAGGAGCTGTTCGAGGGCCGCGTTTTCGGCGAGATCGTCGATGCGCCGCGCGGGCTCGGCGGCTTCGGCTATGACCCGATCTTCCGACCCGACGGCCACGCCAAGACCTTCGGCGAGATGACCACGAGCGAGAAGCACGGCATTCCCGAGGATGGTTCGGCCGGGCTCTCGCATCGCGCGCGCGCCTTCCATGAGCTTGCAGCCGGCTGCCTGAGGAAGCCCTCATGACCAACCCGGCCGCCCTCACCGAGCGGCCAGGCGCGATCCTGCATCCCACCGCGGATGCCGGTTTCGCGGTCTATGTGCATTGGCCGTTCTGCCTGGCCAAATGCCCCTATTGCGACTTCAACTCCCATGTCCGGCACAGTCCGCCCGATCAGGCGCGCTATGTCGCGGCCTTCCGGCGCGAGATCGCCCATCGTGCGCAGCTCACGCCCGGCCGCACGGTCACCTCGATCTTCTTCGGCGGCGGCACGCCCTCGCTGATGGAGGGCCGCACGGTCGGTGCGATCCTCGATGCGATCGGCGAGCATTGGGCCGTCGATCCCGCTTGCGAGGTCTCGCTGGAGGCGAACCCGACCAGCGTCGAGGCCGGGCGCTTCCAGGATTTCCGCGCAGCCGGCGTCAACCGCGTTTCGCTCGGCGTGCAGGCGCTGAACGATGCCGACCTCAAGGCGCTGGGCCGGATGCATTCGACGCAGGAGGCGTTGGATGCCGTCGCGATCGCGCGCAAATATTTCGAGCGCTATTCCTTCGACCTGATCTATGCCCGTTCGGTCGAGCAGACACCGGCCTTGTGGCGCGCCGAGCTCGAACTCGCGATCAGCCATGCAGCCGAACATCTCTCGCTCTACCAGCTCACCATCGAGCCCGACACGGCGTTCGAGCGGCTGTTCAAGGCCGGCAAGCTCGCGATCCCCGATCACGAGGCGGGGGCAGCGCTTTACGAGACCACGCAGGAGATCACGGCCAAGCATGGCATGCCGGTCTACGAGATCTCGAACCACGCCAAGCCCGGCGCCGAATGCCGGCACAATCTGGTCTATTGGCGCTATGGCGAATATGCCGGCATCGGGCCCGGCGCGCATGGCCGGCTGGTGACGGCGCAGGGCCGCATGGCGCATTCGACCGAAAAGAGCCCGGAAGCCTGGCTGACCCGCGTCGAGGCGGAAGGGCATGCGCTGGTCGAGGACGAATTGCTGAACGCCGAGGCCCAGGGCGACGAGTATCTGCTGATGGGGCTGAGGCTGGTCGAGGGCATCGACCCGGCCGTGTTCAAGGCTCTTTCCGGGCGGAGTTTGCGTGAACCGCGCGTCACGAGCCTGATCCTGGATGGGCTGCTGACCCGAAAGCCCGGCGGCAAGCTCGCAGCGACACCCGATGGCGCGCTGCTGCTCAATGCGCTGGTGGCTGATCTGGCGGCGTGAAGCCGTACGTCATGCTCGGGCCTGACCCGAGCATCTCATAAAATCAGAGCCATTTCCGCGCGAGATTCTCGGGTCTCCACGGAGTTTATCCTTGGGCCGATCGAAGATCGGACCCGAGGGCTCCGCCCGAGAATGACGCGAAGGTTTACTGCGTCTTCGGCCCGAGATCGCGCGGAGCCGCGTTGACCGTGACGATCTGGCCGTTGCGAAGCTCCAGCACCGCCAGCCCGCGCTCGTTCTGGCCATCGGGGCGGAAGCGGAAGACGCCGTCGGCGCCCGCAAAGCCCGAGGCGTTGGTCAGCACCGCTTCCGAGAAGCGCTGCGAACCTTGCGTGCGGGCAAGCGCGGCGGCCAGTGAGACCGCATCATAGGCCAGGGTCGCGGTGCGGGTCGGGGCGCTGTTGAAGCGCTGCTGGTAGCGCCCGGCGAAGGCGTTGAAGCCGGCCGTATCGGGCGAGGCGAACCAGCCGCCCTGGATCGCGGGAACGCGCGCAACGGCGCCGTCGTTCCAGACGCCAGTGCCAAGCGGCTTGACCTTGGTCGGGTCGAACCCGCCCTGCTGCAAGGCGAGGCCGAGCGCCGGCATGGTGTCGGCTGCCGCCGGCACAAACAGCGCGTCGGCCTGCGGCAGCGACGGAGCAAGCCTGCCGACCGCCGCGCGCATGCTGTTGGCGTCGCCGCTAAAGCGCTCGATCGCCACGGTGCGCGCGCCGCGGTCGGCGACGGCCTGCTGGAAGGCAGCCTCGACGACCTTGCCGTAAGCGGTATCCGGCACCAGCGCGGCGAAGGATTTCTTACCCTGCGCCGAGGCGTAGCCGATGACGCGGTTGACGTCGTTCTCGGGCGGGAAGGAGAGCAGGTAGACGCCGCGCGTCGCGACATTGCTGTCGCTGGAGAAGGCCATGACCGGGCGGTTGGCGGAGCGCGCAACCTGCGCCGCAGCCTGGACGGAGGGCGCAAAGAGCGGGCCGATGATCAGCTCCGCACCCTCGCGCAGAGCCTCCTGGGTTCCAGCCTGCGCGCCCTCAGGCGTGCCGCGATCATCCTTGACCAGCAATGTCAGGTCGGCACCGGGGAATTCAGCGAGCGCCATCTCGGCCGCGTTGCGCAGCGAATTGCCGACCACGGCGCCCTGCCCTTCCGCCGTCAGCGGCAGGATGAGGCCGACCTTGACCTTGCCATTGCCGATCGTCTGGCCGGTGCTCGCCGGCTGGCCCTGGCCTGCGCCCGGAGAGCCCGTATCGAAGCCCGGCATTCCGGAGGGGCCACCGCTGCAGGCGGCGAGCGCGAGCGAGGCGAAGACCGCCAGCGCGGGGGTGCGCAGAGACAAGATCGGAGCGAGGTGCCAGGGGCGCAACACGGGGCGATCTCCAGTCATGAGCCGAACTCTGGACCTAAAACTTATGAACCGGTGCGACGAGAAGCCGCCCGATAGTGCAGTCCCCCGACCGTGGGGCTTTCCTGCCAGTCCGCAATGGTATTTTCAAGTTGTTAACTCTGAGTTGCGCTGCCCCGATCGGCCTTTCCACGGGCTGCGGCCGTGGCGAAAGCCGAGCGCTTGTGGCAGCGTGCAACCCATGTCGACCCAACCCTCCACACCGCGCTCTCCCAGCTACACCGCCTTCGGGCTCAAAGCCGAGGCTGAGCCGCTCGCGCCCGGGCTGCATATCGTCGCGACGCCGATCGGCAATCTGCGCGACATCTCCTTCCGCGCCCTGGCGACGCTTGCGGCGGCCGATGCGGTGCTCGCCGAGGACACCCGGACCTCGAAGACGCTGCTGGCGCATTACGGCATCTCGACGCCGCTATTGCCCTATCATGAGCACAACGCCGCGCTGATGCGCCCAAAGGTGCTGGCGAAGCTGCGCGAAGGCGGCCGGCTCGCCTTGATCTCGGATGCGGGCACGCCGCTGGTCTCCGACCCCGGCTACAAGCTCGTCGCCGATGTCGTGGCGGAAGGCTTAGCCGTGACCGGCATCCCCGGCCCCTCCGCTGTACTGGCGGCGCTGGTGCTGGCGGGACTGCCGACCGACCGCTTCTTCTTCGAGGGGTTCCTGCCGCCCAAGGCCGCGGCGCGGCGCGGCCGCCTGACCGAGCTCGCCGCGATTCCCGGCACGCTGGTCTTCTTCGAATCGCCGCGCCGTCTCGCCGAGATGCTGGGCGACGCCGCAGCCGTGCTCGGCGCGAGGCCGGCCGCCGTGGCGCGCGAACTGACCAAATATTACGAGAATGTCCGGCGCGGCTCGCTGGCCGAACTCGCCAGCCACTATGACAGCGAGGAGGAGGCGCGCGGCGAGATCGTCGTCATCATCGGCCCGCCCGGGGCCGAGGAATTGGCGCCGGCAGGCGACGTCATCGACGAACGACTGCGCGCCGCGCTGGCCGATGTCTCGCTGAAGGAGGCGGTGGCGCAGGTCGCGGCGCAGACCGGTCAGCCGCGCCGCAAGATCTACGCCCGCGCGCTCGAGCTGACTCGCGAGGAGCCTTGAGGGACGCTGCCCGCAGCGCTCGCGCCAAGCGCTCGGGCACAACCGGCAGACGCTCGGAATGGCTGGCGATCGTCTGGCTCTCCGTGAAGGGCTACCGGCTGCTGGCGCGGCGCTTCGGCGGCAAGGGCGGCGAGATCGACCTCATCGTCAAGCGCGGCCGCACCATCGCCTTCGTCGAGGTCAAGGCGCGCGGCGCGCTGGAGGATGCGCTCAGTGCCATCACGCCGCAGAAGCGCCGGCTCGTCGAGGCGCGAATCCGGCAATGGCTCGCACAAAATCCCTGGGCGATGGAGCATCATTTGCGGGCCGACGCGGTCTTTCTCGCGCCCCGGCGCTGGCCGCGCCATGTGCCGGGCGTGTTCGAGCTTGTCTTGTGACGCAAGGCATCCCACTTGCCGATGCGGTGCGCGCCGGTCGATAAGGGCGCGCTACACAATCGGAGCGCTCTTCCATGACCCTGAACGTCGCCATCCAGATGGACCCGATCGAGCGCGTCCGAATCGCCGGCGATACCGGCTTCGCGCTGATGCTGGAGGCGCAGGCGCGCGGACATACGCTCTACACCTACACGCCGGATAAGCTCTCGCTGCGCGACGGCAAGGTCACCGCCCGGATCAACCCGGTCACGGTGCGCGATGTTGAGGGTGACCATTTTACGGTGGGCACTGAGGAGCGCATCGATCTCTCGACGCTCGACGTCGTGCTGCTGCGGCAGGATCCGCCCTTCGACATGGCCTATGTCACGACGACCCATCTGCTCGAGCGCATCCACCCCAAGACGCTGGTGGTCAACAACCCGACCGAGGTGCGCAACGCGCCCGAAAAGATCCTGGTCACGCATTTCCCGGAGCTGATGCCGCAGACGCTGATCACCCGCGACAAGGCCGAGATCGAGGCGTTCCGCGACGAATTCGGCGAGATCGTGATGAAGCCGCTTTATGGCCATGGCGGCGCGACGGTGTTCAAGACCAGCAAGGAGGACCCGAATTTCGGTTCGCTCTTCGATCTCTTCTCCGGAATCTTCCGCGAGCCCTGGGTCGTGCAGCGCTTCATGAAGGAGGTCTCGGAAGGCGACAAGCGCATCATCCTGATCGACGGCAAGGCGGCGGGCGCGGTCAACCGGGTGCCGGCGGTGGGGGATCTGCGCGCCAATATGGTGCGCGGCGGCGCGGCAAGGCCGACCGATCTGTCGAAGCGCGAACTCGAGATCTGCGAGGCCATCGGCCCGACGCTGCGCGAGCGCGGCCTGCTGCTCGTCGGCATCGACGTGATCGGCGGCAACCTGACCGAGATCAATGTGACGGCGCCGACCGGCGTGCGCGCGATCAAGAAGCTCGGCGGGCCGGATCTGGCGGCGCAGCTATGGGATGTGATCGAGAGCAAGAGGGGCAGTCGGCAATAGGCAATCGGCAGTCGCCTTTCCCCTACTGCCCACTGCCTACTGCCGTCCCGCTCAGCGGATTCCCCGCATCCCAGCCATAGCGCATCGTCTCGAAGCGCATCGTCAGGGCGTCGACGAGCAGGAGCTTGCCGACCAGCGATTCGCCGAAGCCGGTGACGGCGCGCACCACCTCGAGCGCCATCAGCGAGCCCATCACGCCCGCGAGCGCCCCCAGCACACCGGCCTCGGCGCAGGGCGCGACCGTGCCGGGCGGCGGCTCCTGCGGGAAGAGGCAGCGATAGGTCGGGTTGGGCTTGCCGTCGGGGCCGGCCTCATGCGCCCGGATCGTCGTCAGCGAGCCGTCGAAACGGCCGAGCGCGGCAGTGACCAGTGGTCGCCGCTCATGGAAGCAGGCATCCGAGACGGCATAGCGCGTGGCGAAATTGTCCGAGCCTTCGGCGACGATGTCGTAGAAGGCGATCAGCGCGCGGGCATTGTGCGGATCGATGCGGGTGACGTGCTCCTCGACCACGACGTTGGGATTGAGCCCGCGGATGAATTCGGCCGCGACGACGGCCTTGTGCTCGCCGATGTCGGCGGTGCTGAAAATGGTCTGGCGTTGCAGATTGGAGAGCGAGACGATGTCGTCGTCGACGATGCCGATCTTGCCAATGCCCGCCGCCGCCAGATATTGCAGCAGCGGCGCACCCAGCCCGCCCGCGCCGATGACCAGAACACGGGCATTCTTCAGCCGGTTCTGGCCCGGCCCGCCGATCTCCGGCAGCACCAGATGGCGGGCATAGCGCTCGATCTCAGCATCGTTCAGGCTCATCCCCTACGGTTAAGCCGATCCCGGCGCTCCTGCAATCGCCGTGGAGGATGGTCGCAGGATCGCGGCGCGATCCCGGCTTGGCCGCGTCGCCAAGCCATGCCATCGTGAGCCCAGACAGGGCGGGAAAACCGCCCCAAAGATCGAACAGGGGAATGATCCATGCGGTTGAAATCTCTCGCGCTCGCGCTCGCCGGCGTCGCTCTTTCGGCCGTGGCCGCGATGTCTCAGCAAGCGATCAAGCCGGCGGTCGTCTATGACAAGGGCGGCAAGTTCGACAAATCCTTCAATGAGGCCGCCTATATCGGCGCGGAGAAGTTCAAGGCCGAGACCGGCGTGGAGTTCCGCGATTTCGAGCCGACCAACGAAGCCCAGATCGAGCAGGCGCTGCGCCGCTTCGCCCGCGACGGCAATTCGCCGATCATCGCCGTCGGCTTCTCGCAGGCGACGGCCCTGCAGAAGGTCGCGGCCGAGTTCCCGGACCTGAAATTCACCATCATCGACATGGTCGTCGAATTGCCGAACGTCCAGTCGATCGTGTTCAAGGAGCATGAAGGCTCCTATCTCGTCGGGCTTCTCGCCGGCATGGCCTCGAAGACCAACAAGGTCGGCTTCGTCGGCGGCATGGACATTCCGCTGATCCGCAAATTCGCCTGCGGCTATGTCCAGGGCGTCAAGGCCGCCAAGAAGGACGCCGAGATCTTCCAGAACATGACCGGCTCGACGCCCTCGGCCTGGAACGACCCGGTCAAGGGCGGCGAACTCGCCAAGTCGCAGATCGACCGTGGCGCCGACGTGATCTACCACGCGGCAGGCGGCACCGGCATCGGCGTGCTGCGCGCCGCAGCCGATGCCGGCAAGCTCGGCATCGGCGTCGATTCCAACCAGAACGGCCTGCAGCCCGGCAAGGTGCTGACCTCGATGCTGAAGCGCGTCGATGTAGCGGCCTATGCCTCCTTCAAGGCAGCACGCGACGGCACCTGGAAGCCCGGCATCTCGGTGCTGGGACTGAAGGAGGACGGCGTCGGCTGGGCGCTCGACGACGCCAACAAGGCGCTGATCACGCCCGAGATGAAGGCCGCAGCCGACAAGGCCAAGGCCGACATCATCAGCGGGGCCGTGAAGGTGCACGACTACATGTCGGATTCGAAGTGCACGATGTGATCTTCGCGACAGCGAAGGTCATCCCGGACGCGGCGCGGAAACCACGGCGCGATCCGGGATCGCGTGCCGAAGCACACATCCCATGAACATCACCATCCTCGGCTCGGGCGACGCCTTCGGATCCGGCGGGCGCTTCAACAGCTGCCTGCATGTCGAGGCGGGCGGAGAGCGCATGCTGCTCGATTGCGGCGCCTCGAGCCTGGTTGCGCTGAACAAGGCCGGCCTCGAACGCAACGGCATTTCGACGCTGCTGTTCACGCATTTCCATGGCGACCATTTCGGCGGCCTGCCGGCCTTCCTGCTCGACGCGCAATTCGTCTCGCGCCGCAAGGAGCCGCTGGTGATCGCGGGACCGCTCGGCGTCGAGCACCGGGCGCTGCATGCGCTCGACGCCGATTTCCCGGGGGCCGCTACCAATGCCTGGCGCTTCCCGATCCGCTATGTCGAGGTCACGCCCGAGAGCCCCGCGCCGCTCGCCGGGATCGACGTCACCGCCTTCCCGATGGTGCATGACGAGCGCGCCGGCCCTTGCCAGGGCTACCGGCTGGCCCATGGCGGCAAGGTCTTCGCCTTTTCCGGCGACACGGCCTGGACCGAGGCGCTGGTCCCGCTCGCAGCCGGGGCCGATGTGCTGCTGGTCGAGTGCTACACATGGGACGTCAAGCTCGCCAACCATCTCGACTACGAAACACTCGCCTCGCACCGGGCCGAGCTCAAGACGGCACGAATCGTGCTGACGCATATGGGCGTCTCGATGCTCGCGCATCGTGAGCCCTTGCCCGAGGAGCGGGCGCATGACGGCATGGTGATCGCGCTGTGACGAAGCCCCCACCTTCTGCCGTGAACCCGGCCGCCGCCATCGAACTGATCAGCATCTCGAAGCGCTTCGGCCCGGTCCAGGCCAATAAGGACGTATCGCTCAAGGTTGCTGCCGGCTCGATCCACGGCATCGTCGGCGAGAACGGGGCGGGAAAATCGACCTTGATGTCGATCCTCTACGGCTTCTACGAGGCCGATTCCGGCGAGATCAGGGTTTCGGGCACAGCCCGCAAGATCCGCTCCCCCGGCGAGGCCATCGCGGCCGGCATCGGCATGGTTCACCAGCATTTCATGCTGGTTGAGACGCTCTCCGTCGTCGAGAACGTCGTGCTCGGAGCCGAGGGCGGCGCATGGTTGAAAGGCGGGCTTGCCAAGGCGCGGGCCGAGCTCGCGCGGCTCTCGCAGGAATACGGCCTCGTCATCGACCCGGACGCCATCGTCGGCGATCTCTCCGTCGGCCTGCAGCAACGCGTCGAGATCCTGAAGGCGCTCTATCGCGGTGCCGATATCCTGATCCTCGACGAACCCACTGCCGTGCTGACACCGCCGGAAGCCGACCAGCTCTTTTGCCTGCTCAGGGCGCTGAAGGCCCAGGGCAAGACCGTGATCCTGATCACGCACAAGCTGCGCGAGATCATGGACGTGACCGACAGGGTTTCGGTGATGCGGCGCGGCGAGATGGTCGCACATGTCAAGACCGCCGAGACTTCGCCGGCCGCCCTGGCCGAGGCGATGGTCGGCCGGCGCGTGCTGCTGCGGGTCGAGAAAGCGCCACGCCAGCCTGGCCCGGCCGTGCTGGAGATCGCCGGGCTGTCCTATGTCGACGAGCGCGGCTGCGAGACGCTCAAGGACGCAAGCCTGACGCTGCATGCCGGCGAGATCGTCGGCATCGCCGGTGTCGCCGGCAACGGCCAGAGCGAATTGCTCGAGGTGCTGGCCGGGCTGATCCAGCCCTCGCGCGGCGTGATCCGGTTGAACGGGCAGATCCTCGACGCGACCGAGCGCAACCCCGCCCGCCTGCGCAAGCTTGGACTGATGCATATTCCCGAGGACCGACAGAAGGCTGGGCTCGTCACCGCCTTCTCGGCCGCCGAGAACGCGATCCTCGGCTATCACGGCGACCCCGCCTTCGGGCCCGGCCCCTTCCTGTCGCCCGCAGCGATCGAAGCCCATGCGCGCGCCGCCTTTACGGCCTATGACGTGCGCCCGCCCGATCCCGCGTTGAAGACGGCGAAGTTCTCCGGCGGCAACCAGCAGAAGATCGTGCTCGCCCGCGAGATCGAGCGCGCCCCAAAGGTGCTGCTCGTCGGCCAGCCGACGCGCGGCGTCGATATCGGCGCGATCGAGTTCATTCATCGCCGATTGATCGCGCTGCGCGATGCCGGCGTCGCGATCCTGCTGGTCTCGGTGGAGCTGGAGGAGGTGATGGCGCTGTCCGACCGGATCCTGGCCATGTGCGGTGGGCAGATCACGGGCGAACGCGCGGCGGAGACGGCCGACGAGCGCGATCTCGGGCTGCTGATGGCCGGCGTGACGGAGCGAGCGGCGTGATGCGTGGCAAGACGATGGAACTGTTTTTGGCCGACGGGACGGCCGAGGGTCTAACGATCTGCGACCTGAAAAACTGGTCCGGGCACGTCTTCAAATTTCGCCGCGAGGGTCTAGCGAGATTCCTATCGCTCCAAGAATCCTCTCGCACAGGCGTTTATATTCTTCGCGGAATCGACCTGTCTGACGGAGAGCCGAGGATCTATATCGGTGAAAGCGATAATATCGGCTCTCGACTAAAACAGCACTCCAAGAATCCTGATAAGGATTTTTGGTCAGAAACCTATATCATCTGCAGCAAAGATACGCATCTTACCAAGACGCACGCCCTATTTGTCGAATTTATGCTGATCGAGAAAGCTGCCGAGTCGGGGCGCTATCGCCTATCGAACTCCAAAATGAGCGCGTACGATTTAGCTTCGAAGGCTGACTCCGCGTACCTGCGATCGTTTGTCGATGACGCCCTCTTGGTCCTGTCCGCTACGGGACTCGACATCTTCGTTCCGCCGGCGGCCACCGCTGCAAAATTTGAAAGCGCTCACGCCACGCCAACCGACCCGACCATATCGGTCAGCATGGCCGACGACGTGCCGGACGCCGGACGGTCGTTTGAAAACGCGCCGCTTCATGTCGAGCTGCGAGACGTGAAGACCGGGCTTCGCGCGCTGGGGGTCGAAACCGAAGGAAAGATTCTTGTACTGAAAGGATCGCAGGTCAGCCTCGGCACGAAAGGTCTAGCTTCACATCTTGTCAAACGCCGCGAGGAGCTGATTCGCGACGGCATTTTGGCTCCCGCAGCCGAAGAAAGCCGACTCGAATTTCAAGTTGACTACCTCTTCAACCATGCCAGCCCAAGCGCAGCATTGATCGCCGGTCGGTCGATGCAGGGCCTCGACGACTGGAAGGATACGCATTCCGGCAAAACCCTTCGCGAAATATACGCGGAGAGAGCAGAGCGCGCCTCGGTTCGCGAAGCTGCCACGGCATGAGCGCCGCCCCCATCGACCTCCCGCGCTGGGCCGATGCAGGGCTGGTTCCGCTCGTATCCGTAGCGGCGGCCCTCGTCGTCGCAGGCCTCGTCGTCATCGGCATCGGCGAGAGCCCGCTGGAGGCGACGACGTTGCTGCTGCGCGGCGCGCTGGGCAGCGCCGAGGGCGTCAGCTTCACGCTCTACTACACGACGAACTTCATCTTCACCGGGCTTGCCGTCGCGGTCGCCTTCCATGCCGGACTGTTCAATATCGGCGGCGAGGGGCAGGCGACGATCGCCGGCATTTTCGTCGCGCTCGCCTGTCTCTGGCTTGCGCCTCTGCCCGGCATCCTGCTCGTGCCGCTGGCGATCCTCGCGGCGGCGGCCGGCGGCGCGCTCTACGGCTTCATTCCCGGCTGGCTCCAGGCAACGCGCGGCAGCCATGTCGTCATCACCACGATCATGTTCAATTTCATTGCCGCGACGCTCAGCGTCTACCTGCTGGTCGAGGTCATCGGAAAGCCCGGCTCGATGCAGGCCGAGACACCGGAATTCGCCCGGCACGCGATCCTGACGCCGATGCATGAATTGCTCGCGCCGCTCGGCCTCAAGCTGCCGGCGACGCCGCTGAACAGCGCCTTCCTGCTGGCACTGGCCGCACTCGTCGCGGTCTGGGCGCTGATCTATCGCTCGCGGCTGGGCTACGCGATCCGCACGGTCGGCGCCAATCCGCGCGCGGCCGCCTATGCCGGCATCTCGCCGGCCCGGATCATCATGGTCGCGATGGCGATCTCGGGCGCGCTCGCCGGCGGCCTTGCCGTCAACGAGGTCATGGGCGTGCAGCACCGGCTGCTGCTCGATTTCACCGCCGGCTATGGCTTCGTCGGCATCGCGGTCGCGCTGATGGGGCGCGGCCATCCGGTCGGCGTCGGGCTCGCGGCGCTGCTGTTCGGCGTGCTCTATCAGGGCGGAGCGGAGCTTTCCTTCGACAAGCCGAGCATCACCCGCGACATGGTGGTGGTCATCGGCGGCGTCATCATCCTGTTCGCCGGAGCGCTGGACGGGCTGTTCCGGCGGCTGGTGGCAGGCCTGCTGCGGCCGGGGCGTCCGTCATGACAATCATCTCGCAAGAAAACACGCCTGTCGTCCCGGGCGACCGCAGGGAGACCCGGGACCCATGCCGGAACACGTGCCGGAAAGGCTCAGGCATGGGTCCCGGATCTCCGCTTCGCTGCGTCCGGGACGACGGCGTGTTTCCCAAGCAATACGGCGGTGACTGACCATGGAATGGGTCCAGACCATCGCCGTCGTGCTCGACTCCGCCGTCAGGTTGTCGGTCCCGCTGCTCTGCGCCGCATTGGCGGGGCTGTGGTCGGAGCGGGCCGGCATTGTCGATATCGGGCTCGAGGGCAAGATGCTGATCGCCGCCTTCGCCTCGGCCGTCGCCGCCTTCGCGACAGGCTCGGCCTGGGTGGGACTTGGCGCCGGCATCCTCGCCTCCGTCATGCTCGCACTGGTGCATGGTTTCGCCGCGATCACCTGGCGCGGCAACCAGATCGTCTCCGGCGTCGCCATCAACATGCTGGCGGCGGGGCTGACCGTGATCCTCGGCAATGCCTGGTACGGCCAGGGCGGACGCACCCCCTCGCTCGAAGGGCCGGCACGCTTCCCCGACCTGACGCTGCCCCTCGGCGCCTGGGCGCGCGAACATGTGCCGGTCGTGGGGACGATCTATGACGAGGTCGTCTCCGGCCATGCCGCGCCGGTCTACCTCGCCTTTGGCTGCCTGCTTCTGACTGCCCTTGTGCTGAAGCGGACGCGGTTCGGCTTGCGGCTGCGGGCCGTCGGCGAGAACCCAGCGGCGGTCGACACGGCCGGCATCTCCGTCGCGGGGCTGCGCTATGGCGCGGTGATCATCTGCGGAGCACTGTGCGGGCTGGGCGGAACCTATCTCGCCGTCTCGCAATCGGCCGGCTTCCTGCCGCATATGACCGCCGGCAAGGGCTTCATTGCGCTCGCCGCCGTGATCTTCGCGAATTGGCGCCCCTGGCCAGCGCTGGGCGCCTGCCTGCTCTTCGGCCTGCTCGACGCGGTTGCGATCAGGCTGCAAGGCGTCATAGTGCCCGGCATCGGCCAAGTGCCGGTGCAGGCGATCCAGGCCCTGCCCTATCTGATGACGGTGATCCTGCTCGCCGGCTTCATCGGCAAATCGACGCCGCCAAAGGCCTCGGGCCTACCCTATGTCAAGGAACGCTGAGCCGAGATGACCGACGAGCCCGATTTCGACGCCCTTTTCGCGGTAGCCCAACCTGTCCAGGCTCGGGCCTACGCGCCCTATTCACGTTTCAAGGTCGGCGCGGCCCTGCTCGCCGATGACGGCGCGGTCTATTCCGGCTGCAATGTCGAGAACGCCTCCTATCCGGTCGGCGTCTGCGCCGAGGCGGGCGCGATCTCGGCCATGATCGCCGGTGGCGGGCGCGCCATCCGCGCTTTGCTCGTGCTCGGCGACGGCGATGCGCTGGTCACGCCCTGCGGCGGTTGCCGCCAGCGCATCCGCGAATTCGCCGCGCCCGAGACCCTGATCGCGATCGCCGGCCCAAACGGCATTCGCGCTCGCTTTTCGCTGGCCGAGCTGTTGCCAGCCTCCTTCGGACCAGACAATTTGCGCCAGTGATTTGCGCAATCGACGAGTGTTCGTCCGCATGGGTGAATCCGAAGGCCAGGGGGCGGACGAATGGCTGTTGACGCAATCTTCGACGAGGCAGCAGGAACGCTGATCGAACGCGGGGTCGATGGCCCTATCGACTGCGCCCTCGTGCTCGGAACCGGGCTCGGCCGCATCGCCGACGACATGACCGACATGGTCACGATTCCGTTCACGGAGGTCCCCGGCTTTCCCCTGGGCGAGGTCTCGGGCCACGCCCGGCAGCTCTGCTACGGCACGCTGTTCGGCAAGAAGGTGCTGATCTTCCAGGGCCGGGCGCATTATTACGAGACCGGAGACCCGGCAGTGATGCGCGTGCCCCTCGGCATGCTGACCGCCTTCGGCTCACCGCCCCTGATTCTCACCAATGCGGCAGGCTCGCTGAAGCCCGATCTCCGGCCCGGCGGGCTCGCGCTGATCACCGACCACATCAACCTCAACGGCCCCAATCCGCTGGTCGGCGATGTCGGCGACGGCCGCTTCGTGCCGATGGTCGATGCCTATGATCCGCATCTGCGCCAGCGCCTGAAGAAGGCCGCCCAGAGCTCCGGCGCCAATCTCGGCGAAGGCGTCTATATGTGGTTCACCGGTCCCAGCTTCGAGACACCGGCCGAGATCAGGATGGCAAAGACGCTCGGCGCCGACCTCGTCGGCATGTCGACCGTGCCCGAGGTCATCCTCGCCCGGCGCTTCGGCATCCGTGTCGCCGCCATCTCGGTCATCACCAATATGGGGGCGGGTCTGCTCGGCGGCGCACCGCAACATGGCGAGACGCGCGATGTCGCGACAGCCGCCTCGACCGGGTTGCGGCGCCTCTTCCGCAGCTTCCTGTCGGAGCTCTGACCCGATGTCCGACGCATCCGTTGCGGCGCGCGCGCTCGCCCTGCTCGATCTGACGGACCTTGCCGAAGATGCGAGCGAGGCCGGCCTGGTCAGCCTGTGCGCACGCGCCGTCGCCGCGCCCGGCCCGGTCGCGGCCATATGCATCTGGCCGCGCTTCATCCGCCAGGCCCGCGCCTTGCTGGGCGACGGGCCCGTGCGCATCGCAACCGTGGTGAATTTCCCCGAAGGCGGGACGGCCATCGCCCCGGTCCTGCGCGAGACCGAACAAGCGCTCACTGAGGGCGCCGACGAGATCGACCTCGTCCTGCCCTGGCAGGCTTTCCTCGCCGGCTTTCTCGACAGCCCGCACGCCATGGTCAGCCTGGTGAAATCGCGCTGCGGCGACAAGCGGCTCAAGGTCATCCTGGAGACCGGCGAATATCCCGATCTCGCCCAGGTCCAGGCCGCCGCCGAGCTCGCCATCGCGGCAGGGGCTGACTTCATCAAGACCTCGACCGGCAAGACGGCGCATTCGGCCAGTATTCCCGCCGCTCGGACGATGCTGCAGGTCATCGGGGCGACCAAGCGCCCCGTCGGATTGAAACCCTCCGGCGGCATCAGGAGTTTGTCCGATGCGGCGAGCTATCTCGCGCTTGCCGACGCGATCATGGGGCCTGACTGGGCGACGCCGGAAACCTTCCGTTTCGGTGCGAGCGGGTTGCATCAGGTGCTCGTCGACGTGATCGCGGGCGGCGCGGCGGGACAGGCCAACGGACCTTATTGAGATGAAGCTGACCCAGGAGATCATCGCCGCCAAGCGTGACGGCGCTGAATTGCCGGATGCCGACATCCGGCAGTTCGTCGCGGGCATCACCGACGGCTCGGTCAGCGAGGGCCAGGCCGCCGCCTTTGCGATGGCAATCTTCTTCCGCGACATGACGGCGAAGGAGCGCGTCGCGCTGACGCTCGCCATGCGCGATTCCGGCACAGTGCTGAACTGGGACGACCTGCCCGGCCCCGCCCTCGACAAGCATTCGACCGGCGGCGTCGGCGACACTGTGAGCCTGCCATTGGCGGCGGCGGTCGCGGCCTGCGGCGGCTTCGTACCAATGATCTCGGGGCGCGGGCTCGGCCATACCGGCGGCACGCTCGACAAGCTCGACGCCGTGCCGGGCTATGTCACGCAGCCCGATATCGCGCTGTTCCGCAAGGTGGTGCGCGAGCAGGGCTGCGCCATCATCGGCCAGACCGCCGATCTCGCCCCCGCCGACAAGCGGCTCTACGCCATCCGCGACGTGACGGCGACGGTCGAGACCATCCCGCTTCTGACCTCCTCGATCCTGTCGAAGAAGCTCGCCGCCGGGCTGCATGGCCTCGCTATGGATGTGAAGTTCGGCTCCGGCGCCTTCCTGACCGATTACGGCCAGGCGCGGGCACTCGCCGACGCGCTGGTCGGCGTCGCCAATGGCGCGGGCCTGCCGACGACGGCCCT
Organism: Allobosea sp. OK403; assembly: GCF_900113835.1. GTDB lineage: Bacteria > Pseudomonadota > Alphaproteobacteria > Rhizobiales > Beijerinckiaceae > Allobosea. Next base: position 840,242 of record NZ_FOQV01000003.1, read on the forward strand.
GATGACAGACATGGACGAGCCCCTGGCGAGCGCAGCCGGCAACGCGCTCGAAGTCGCCTATGCGCTCGACCATCTGACAGGCAGGCGGCGCGAGCCGCGCTTCCATGAGGCGACGGTGGCGCTGGCGGCAGAGATGCTGCTGCTGGGCCGGCTCGCGGGCGATCTCGCCGAGGCCCGCGCGAAGATCGAGGCCGCTTTCGCCTCGGGCGCGGCGGCAGAGCGCTTCGCGCGCATGGTCGCGGCGCTGGGCGGGCCGACGGACCTGCTGGAACGGCCGGAGAAGTACCTCGCGCCGGCGCCTATCGTGAAGCCCGTCTTTCCCGTTGCGCCGGGCACGGTCCAGGCCATCGACACGCGCGGCGTCGGCTTCGCCATCGTCGCGCTCGGCGGCGGGCGCAGCCGCGCCGAAGACCGGATCGACCACAGCGTCGGCATCGTCGATCTCGCCGGCATCGGCGACACGGCGGGGCCGGACCGTCCCCTCGGCATCGTTCATGCAGGTAGCGAAGCCGGCTTCGCTGCCGCCGAGGCCCGCTTGCGGCAGGCCTATCGCATCGGCGAGGGTAAGGCCGGACACGGCCCGCTCGTCACGGAACGCATCACGGAGAGTTCGCACGCATGAGTCTGCTTTTGGCCATGACCGGTTGGCATGTCGAGGATTGGCGCGCCCGCTTCCAGGCGCTGCTGCCCGACATCCCCGTGGTGATTCTCGGCGAGCCCTTCGATCGGCGCGCAGTGCATTACGTTGCGAGCTGGAAGCACCCCGAGGGTAGCCTTGCCGGACTGCCGAACCTCGCCGCGATCTTCTCGCTCGGCGCCGGCGTCGATTTCCTCTTCGCCGACCAGCGCCTGCCCGAGGCGCCGATCGCGCGTGTCGTCGACCCCGACCTGACGACGCGGATGAGCGAATACATCGTGCTGCACTGCCTGATGATCCTGCGTCAGCAGCGCCGCTATGACCGACAGCAGCCCCTCAAGAGCTGGGAGGACGACCGCCACCAGCCCGCCGCGCGCTCGGTACGTGTCGGCATCATGGGGCTCGGCGAGCTCGGGCTCGATGCGGCCCGCAAGCTCCAGGTCATGGGTTTCGACGTGGCAAGCTGGAGCCGCAGCCTCAAGAGCGTCGAGGGCCTCACCACCTTCGCCGGCGAGGACGGCATGGCCGCGTTCCTGGCGCGCACCGACATCCTCGTCAGCCTGCTGCCGCTGACGCCGGAGACGAAGGGCACGATCAACGCCGCCCTGCTCGCCGGCCTCGCAAGGGATGGCCGGCTCGGCGGGCCGTTCCTGATAAACGCCGGGCGCGGCGGCTTGCAGGTCGAGGCTGATATTGTGGCCGCGCTGGAGGCCGGCACGCTCAAGGGCGCGACGCTCGATGTGTTCGAGACCGAGCCGCTGCCGGCGGCCTCCCCGCTCTGGAGCCATCCGGCGGTGACGGTGACGCCGCACAACGCCGCGATGTCGGAACCCGAAGCGGTGGCAAATCTGATCGCAGCGCAGATCCGGCGCCTGGAAGCAGGCCGGCCGCTGGAGCATGTCGTCGATCCGAAGCGGGGGTATTGATCCCTTGTCATTCCGGAGCGCTGCGGAGCAGCGAACCCGGAACCCCGACCGGGTGAGCATGATCGACTGAGGTTATCGGAGATCGCGCCCAGTCGTGGGTTCCGGGTTCGCGCCTGCGGCGCGCCCCGGAATGACAAAGATGGGCCGTCACCGCTCCGTCATCCCACCGTCGCGGCGCTGAAATCCGGCAAGGCCAATCGAGCGGGGTGTTTCAACCCCAGCCCGGAGCGTTCCATGCGCCTGTCCCTCGTCGCAGCCTTGCTGCTGTCATCGACCATCCTCGCCGGCGCCCAGGATGCGCAGAAGGAATTCCCCGCCAAGCTCGCCGGCCATGCCCTGCTGCCGGCTAACACGGTCATCGCCGCGCCAGCCGATGCGCCGGCCGACCTCAAGGTCTCCGGCAAGTTCGTCACGCCCGGCAAGCGCGTCGAGGCGGTCGGCACGGTGATGGGCACCTCAGGGGGGCGCCCGACCGGCCTGTCGACGCCGTTTGCCGGCCAGCCGGTGCAGGGCTTCTCCGGCATCCGCTCGCTGGGCAATAGCGAGTTCCTGGTGCTGACCGATAACGGCTTCGGCGCCAAGGCGAATTCGCCGGACGCGATGCTGTTCTTCCACCGCCTCAAGGCCGATTTCGCCAGCGGCAAGATCGAACGGACCGCGACCACCTTCCTGCACGACCCCGACAAGAAGATCCCCTTCCGCATCGTCCATGAGGGCACGGAAAAGCGCTATCTGACCGGTGCGGATTTCGATCCGGAATCGATCCAGCCGATCGGCGGCAAATTCTGGATCGGCGAGGAGTTCGGCCCCTATCTCATCCGCGTCGACGCCGACGGCAAGGTCGAGGCCGTGCTCGAGACGCTCGTCGACGGCAAGCCCGCCCGCTCGCCCGACCACTACGCCGTGACGACGCCCAACGCGCCCAACCTCCCGGTCGAATTCAATGTCCGCCGCTCCAAGGGCTTTGAGGGCATGGCGCAGTCGCCCGACGGCCGCTTCCTCTATCCGCTGCTGGAAGGCCCGCTGTGGAACGCCGAGACCAAGGGCAATGAGGAGGTCGACGGCAAGGAGGTGCTGCGCATCCTCGAATTCGACGTAGCCGCCGAGAAGTGGACCGGCCGTTCCTGGTTCTTCCCGCTGGAGCAGAAGGGCCTCGCCATCGGCGACTTCAACATGATTGACGGAACTACAGCTCTCATTATCGAAAGAGATAACGGCGAAGGCACCGCCGACAAGGCCTGCCCCGCCGGCCAGAAGGGCCCCGACTGCTTCCACGACCTCGCCAAGTTCAAGCGCATCGTGAAGATCGAAATGACCGACGCCAATGTCGGCAAGCCGGTGCGCAAGGTCGGCTTCATCGACCTCATGAAGATCGCCGACCCGGACAAGAAAGCCCGCCAGGGCGCCATCGACGGCGTGCTGCCCTTCCCCTTCTTCACCATCGAGAACGTCGATGTGGTCGACCGCGCCAACGGCATCATCGTCGTCGGCAACGACAACAACCTGCCCTTCTCCTCCTCGCGCGACCCGAAGAAGGCCGACGACAACGAGCTCGTGCTGCTCTCGGTGAAGGAACTGCTCGACGCGAAATGAGTCGGGCCGCGCGCCTGATCCTTCAAGTTGCGGACAGGTAAGTCTGCGCCTTGAAAATCTCCGATCAAGTCATGGCCGGCCTTTGGCCGGCCATGTTCGTTAGGGAAACCTGCCCTTGAATAGCGATTTTCGCAGGATTATATTAGCACGCACCAAGCACTCCATGTGCGAGGGCAGTGGTTTGGATGATCGACACTCATGGAGGTGATCATGTTGACCGCGAATACGGACGGCAGACGGCCGCAGGACTTGTGCAACCTCATCCTCGCCGCGTGCCTGTTCATCTCTCCCTGGATCTTCGGCTTCGTGGGCTCCCCCATGCCCACCCGAAACGCCTGGATCGTCGCCGTGGCGCTCGCCCTGGTGGCCTTCGCGGCGCTTTCGGTCTTCGCCGAATGGGAGGAATGGGTGAACCTGGCGCTCGGCGTCTGGCTGATGGCGGCCCCCTGGATGCTCGGCTTTACCGGCAACTTCAACGCGTTCTGGACCCATATGATCCTGGGCGCCTTGACGGCGGCGGTCTCGGCCTGGGCGGTCTGGGACTATCGGCACGAGCCACACGCCACGGCCTGACCGGGCCGTGACCTGATGCTATGGCCCGCCGCCGCGAGGCGACGGGCTTTTTTCATGTCCGCTAGAGCATGATGCCGAAAAGTGGGAACCGGTTTTCGGACGACATCATGCTCTAACTCTTTGATGAGAGACGGATTCAGGTTTCAGACGGGATCACTTTTTGATCCCGTCTGAAACCTGAATCCGTCTCTAGGATCACACCACGCGCTTATCCGCGGAATCGCAGAGATCGACGAGCAGGCAGCGGCCGCATTCGGGCCTGAGCGCCTTGCAGGTGTAGCGGCCATGCAGGATCAGCCAGTGATGGGCATGCCGGCCGAACTCCCGCGGCACCGCCTTCTCCAGCCCCAATTCGACCTGCAGCACGTTCTTGCCCGGGGCGATACGCAGGCGATTGGCGACGCGGAAGACATGGGTATCGACTGCGTGGGTGATCTCGCCGAAGGCCATGTTGAGCACGACATTGGCGGTCTTGCGGCCGACGCCGGGCAGCGTCTCCAGCGCCTCGCGATTGGCCGGCACCTGGCTGCCGAACTCGGCGATCAGCTTTTCGCAGAGCGCGATCACGTTCTTCGCCTTGGTGCGGAACAGGCCGATGGTCTTGACCAGCTCCCGCACCCGCTCCTCGCCCAGTGCCAGCATCTTTTCCGGCGTATCGGCGAGCTCGAAGAGCTTGCGCGTCGCCTTGTTGACGCCTGCATCGGTCGCCTGCGCGGAGAGCACAACGGCGACCAGAAGCGTGAAGGCGTTGACATGTTCGAGCTCGCCCTTGGGCTCAGGCTCAGCGGCGCGGAAACGCTCGAAAATCTCGCTGATCTCGGCGGCGCTGCGCGCGCGCGGCTTCGTGATCCCGGGGGCGGCGGGCGCGCGGCGTTTGGGCCTGTTCTCTTGCATCATCGAGGCGTTATAATTGGACCATGAACCCCGGCAAGTCCGATTCAGCCGCGACCGGCGACGCCTCGGCCATGGTGGCCGAGCGTCCCGTCTTCGACGCGACGATCACGCCGCATCGCTCGCTGGGGCAAAGCGGCTTCCGCATCGTGATGACGCTGGTCTGCCTCTCCAGCGTGGTCTCCTCGATCCCCTTCGTCGTACTTGGCGCCTGGCCGGTGGCGGGCTTCTTCGGCCTCGACGTCGCGGCCTTGTTCATCGCCTTCCACGTCAATTTCCGCCATGCGCGCGCCTTCGAACGGATCATCGTGACGCCGCTCGAGGTGCTGCTGCGCAAGGTCTCGCATCACGGCCGCGAGGCGGTCTGGCGCTTCAACCCGGCCTGGACCAAGCTCGAGCGCCAGGAGGACGAGGATTACGGCCTGCTGCGGCTCAGCCTGGTCTCGCGCGGGCAGAGCGTCGCGGTCGCGGGAGCGCTGTCGCCGAGCGAGCGCGAAGGCTTTGCGGACGCTCTCGGCGCAGCGCTCGCGAGCGCGAGGCGCGGCCCGGATTTCGGGCCCGCCTAGAGGCTTTTGCGAAAAACGGGATCGAGGCGCTCTGAACCAGCTCGGTCAGGGCTTGGCGTCGAGGAACGTCCGGACCAATTTGGTGGTCGCAGCCGGATTTTCCTCCATGATCCAGTGCCCGGAATCGGGGACGATCGCGCCTTGAACATTGCTGGCCGCGAATTTCATCACCTCGGCCATGGTCAGCCCGAAGGATTTCTCGCCGCCCAGTGCCAATACAGGCATGGTCAGCTTGCCCGCTGCCAGGAAAGCCTTGTTGTCGATCGCATCCTGATCGAAGGCGGCGAACTGCGCGAAGCCCGCATGCATCGCGCCCGGCTTGGCATAGAGCGCGGCGTAATGCCGGCGTGAGGCCTCGGTGAAGCGGCTCGGCGTTGCGGAGAACTCGTTCCAGAACCGGTCGAGATAGATGCGCTCGCGGCCAGCGACGAGCCGCTCCATATCGGGCCCGCCGAAGCGGAAATGCCAGAGCAGCGGGTTCTTGAGGATCTCCTCCCAGGGACCGACCCCCGGCAAGGGTGCGTCGATCAAGACGAACTTCGTCACACGGTCGCGGTGCAGGGCGGCGAAGGCGTAGCCGACCATATTGCCGATGTCATGGGTGACCAGATCCGTCTTCTCGATCTTGAGCGCGTCGAGGACACCGGCAACATCGCCGCCCTGTGTCTTCTTGTCGAAACCGCCCTTGGGCTTGGACGAGAGGCCCATGCCACGCAGGTCTGGAACGATGACGGTGTGGTCACGGACGAGATCGGCCGCCAATGGCGCCCACATATCGCCGGTCTCGCCATAACCGTGCAACAGAACCACGGCCGGGCCCTTGCCGCCGATGCGGACATGAATGGTCGTGCCGTTGCTCGCGATCTCCTGGATGCGAAAAGCCGGGGGAAACGGGGCGACCTGCGCCGATGCGGGCATTGCCAGCAGAACGACGCCGACAATGGCGGCCAGAATGCGAAACATCTCGGTTCCTTCCAATGACTACGCGAGCGGACGCTCAAAATAGCACGCCAGAACAATGCCCCTGCCGCATTGTCAAGTATAGACGCAGAATAAGCGAAGCTGGCTTTCGCAATGGGCGCACAATGATGAAACCGCGCCATGAGCCTGCTCGACGAGCCGCCGGTCTCAGCAGCCTGATGCGGCCGGCCCGCCCTATCTTGCCAGCTTTCGGGTGGAGTCCCTCCCCTTGCATCCCTAGTTTCGCATCATGACATTCGATGCGAGGTTGATCCCATGACCGCTCATATCCAGAAGCTCGGTGCGATGACCCCGACACGCTTCACCAACGCCGTGCTGGCGCGCGCCACCGAGGCCATGCCGGCCGAGGCCGATTTTCCCTCGACCGCGCCGGGTTCCGATTACGACACGGTGCGCCGGATCCTGGCCTTCATCACCGCGACATGGCGCGAGCAGCCGACGATCGAGGCGATCGCCGAAGCTGCCGGTGCGACGCCGACCGATGTCCACCATCTCTTCCGGCGCTGGTGCGGGCTTACCCCCAAGGCCTTCCTGCAGGCGATCACGCTCGACCATGCCAAGGGCCTGCTCGGCGCCTCCGCCAGCATCCTCGACACGGCCTATGAGGTCGGGCTGTCCGGGCCCGGGCGGCTGCACGATCTCTTCGTCACCCATGAGGCGATGTCGCCGGGCGAATGGAAGGCCGGCGGCGGCGGCCTGCGATTGTCTTATGGCTTCCATGCCTCACCCTTCGGCGAAGCCCTGATCGTCGTAACCGATCGCGGCCTGGCGGGGCTCGGCTGGGTCTCGACGTCAGTCGATGGCGGCAAGGTCGTCGGCGGCCGCGCCGAGGCGCTGGCCGACATGATGCGGCGCTGGCCCCATGCCGACTACCACTACGATCCCATGGCGACGAAACCCTATGCGGGGCGCATTTTCGACCCCGCCGCCTGGTCGGCCGAGACGCCACTGCGCGTCGTGCTGATCGGCACGGATTTCGAGGTCCGGGTCTGGGAGACCCTGCTCAGGATCCCGGTCGGCTGCGCCACCACCTATGGCGACGTCGCAAGCCATATCGGCAAGCCGAGCGCCGCGCGCGCCGTCGGCATGGCGGTTGGCAAGAACCCGATCTCCTTCGTCGTGCCCTGCCATCGCGTGATCGGGAAATCCGGCGCGCTGACGGGCTATCACTGGGGCCTGACGCGCAAGCGCGCCATCCTGGGCTGGGAAGCCGGGCAGACAGCGGGCGTTGCCGGCTGAACCGCTACGGCTTCAGATACATGTCCCAGCAGGGCGCCAGCGCCACAAGCTTGCGCCCTTGCAGCGACATGCGTCGCGATCGCCACGCACCCCGGCGCCGCTTCGCTCGAAAGCGCTCTAAATCTCCGCGAAGCGCGCCGGGAGTTCGAAACCCCAGCCGAGCGGGTCGTCGGCCTCGATGGTGAAGACCCCCTCGCCGGCGAAATGGCCGGTGCCACCAACCGCGACCGTCACGGCGCCCGGCGCCGGATATTCGGCATGGCCGAGGACGCTCCCTGAGAATGTGCCGCCAGTGATGCTGCGGAAAAGCCGGGTCCGGCCAGAGCCAACCAGGCCCTTGGCATGATCCAGCGCCATCCGGGCGGTGACGCCCGAGCCCGTCGGCGAGCGGTCGATCTGGCGCTCGGCGAAGACGCAGAGATTGAAACTCGTCTCGTCAGGCCCGGCCTCGTCGGTGACGATCGTGCCGTAGAGAAAGCCGAGATCGGGCTCGGTCGGGTGAGTGATCGCCGGCCCGGCGCGGACAGCGTCGGTGAGCGCGCCGGCCGCCTCGACGATCCGCGCGACCGGCGTCTCGAACAGGTCGAGCCCCAGCCGAGAGGCCGGCAGGATGCAATAGAAGGCGCCGCCATAGGCAATGTCGGTGGTGACCGGCCCCAGGCCAGGCACACCGACAACCCGATCCCGAACATGGACGAAGGCCGGCACGCTCTCGAAGGTCACGGTGCCGACCTTCCCGCTCTTGACCTCGCAGGCAAGCCTGACCAGCCCGCAAGGCGCCTCGATGGCAAAGCGCGTCACCGGCTCGACCGCCGGCACCAACCCGTGCTCGATCGCATAGCGGCCGAGCGCGATGGTCGCGTGACCGCACATGGTCGAATAGCCTTCATTATGCGTGAACAGCACGCCGAAGGCGGCATCGGGATGCGACGCCTTGACCGGGATGACGCCATACATGCCGGCATGGCCGCGCGGCTCCAGCATCATCGCGCGCCTGAGATGGTCATGCTGCTCGCGGGCTTGCCTGCGCTTGTCGAGAAGGGTGGCGCCCGTCAGCTCGGGATAGCCGCCAATGACGATACGGACCGGCTCGCCGCAGGTGTGGTAGTCGAGATAGCTCAGGCGCATTGCTTTCCTCCAACGTCATTGCGAGCATAGCGAAGCAATCTAGGGGACGTAGCGCGAGCCCTCCTGGATTGCTTCGCTATGCTCGCAATGACGGCAAATTCGATCATGCCCTAACGGCACTCCGGCGCGGCGGATCGCAACCGGGTCTCGTGCAGCTGTCGGCGGCAACATCGCAGGCGAAAGCCAGCGCGGCTTGCAGATCGCCGCGTGTCGCCAATGCAAGCTTTTGCCCGAGCAGACCGCGCATTGCCAAGACCGCCAGGACACCGCCGATGAAGGTGTCACCGGCTCCGACCGTATCGGCCACGGCCACGGACGGCGCGGCGCTCTCGATCAGGCCATCGGCATTGTGGCAGGACGCGCCCTGGCCGCCGCGCGTCACCAGCACGCATGCCGCACCAAGCCCGTGCCAATGCGCCACGACCTGCTCGGCCGGCCAGTCCGGGTGCAGCCAGGCGAGGTCGTCGAGACTGACCTTGACGATGTCTGCGAGCGCGATGCGCTGTTCGATCAACGCCGTCGCGACCGCCCGCTCGGGCAGCACCGAGGCGCGAATATTGACGTCGTAGCTGATGCTCGCGCCCTGCGCCTTCGCGCTCTCGATCAGCGCCAGCGTCGCCGCGCCGGACGCGCCGACGGTCGCACCGAAGGAGGTGGCGTGCAGGTGGATGACACCGGGAGGACAGGAGCGTGACGTCCCTTCCGGCTCGGCATGAGCCGTACCGTCGAGATAAAGCCCGAATTCAGGAACGCCTCCGGCCCCGAGCGGAGCGACGACCGCGATGGCGCTGGGACGAGCGCTGTCACGAACCAGGCTGGCATCGATGCCCTCGCTTGCAAGAGCTGTGCGAAAGCGCCGGCCAAGCGCATCGCTCGAGAGCGCGCCTGAATAGGCGACGCTTGCGCCGAAGCGAGCGAGCGCCAGCGCAGCGTTGAAGCCGGAGCCGCCGAGCACCGCCTCGTAATGCCGACCTTCGCCGTCGCGCGGGATGAAATCGCCTATCGCCTCGCCGGTGACGAGGATCACACCTTGCGTCACAGCAGCCCGCGCTTGGCCAGGCTGCGCATCAGATGCGAGGCGCCGAAGGTCCAGGGTTCGCACTCGTCGGTACGGCGCATACGGTTGACCAGCGCGCCAAGTTCGGGCGCGGCGATGGTGACGATGTCGCCGTATTTATGGGTGAAGCCGCCGCCGACCGTGTCGCGATCCTTGATCGGCGCGAACATGGTGCCGAGATAGAGCGCAGCCCCATCCGGGTACTGGTGGTGCGGCCCGAGCATCTGCTTGGCGAGATCGGCGGGGTCGCGGCTGATTTTCGCGATCGAGGACGAGCCTTCCAATGTGAAGCCGTCCTCGCCCTTGACCGTCAGCGAGACGGTGGTCTTGCGGACATGATCGAGCGAGAAACCGGCATCGAAGAGGCGGATGAAGGGGCCCACCGCCGCTGCCGCATTATTGTCCTTGGCCTTGCCGAGCAGCAGCGCCGAGCGACCCTCGACATCGCGCAGATTGACGTCGTTGCCGAGCGTCGCGCCGACGATCGCGCCGGTCGAGGCGACGATCAGCACGATCTCCGGCTCGGGGTTGTTCCAGGTCGAGGCGGGATGGAGGCCGGCGTCGAAGCCGGTGCCGACTGAGGACATCGGCGGCGCCTTGGTGAAGATCTCAGCGTCAGGCCCGATGCCGACCTCGAGATACTGGCTCCAGGCGCCCTGCTTGATCAGCACCTCCTTGAGATGCATCGCTTCGGGCGAGCCGGGCTTGAGCTTGGAGAGATCGTCGCCGATGAGCTTGCCGATCTCCTCGCGGATAGCCACCGCAGCGGCCGGGTTGCCGCGCGCCTTCTCCTCGATCACACGCTCCAGCATCGAGACCGCAAAGGTGACGCCGGCCGCCTTCACAGCCTGAAGGTCGAGCGGCGAGAGCAGCCAGGGCTTTGACGGGTTGCGCCCGTCTATCGGCGTGTTCGCCAGAATCTCGGCTAGCGAGCCGATCGCCTCCCCCTTCGCGGCCTTCAACGCAGCGGCCGGGTCGGGCGCCTCGCAGAGATCGCGCATGGTCGGGAAGGCGCGGGTGACATCGACGAGCTCTCCCTCCCGCAGGACCACGACGGCCGGGCCAGCGACATCCGGCAACCAGGCACGGCCGGCAAGCGCAGCGGTTGCAGCGTCCGCCGGCAAAGTGTTTTCAGGCGTCAGGGCGAGCGTCATCGTGATGTTCCATCGGCACGGCAGAGTGGGGTGCGGAGAACAGCCGCTTCCAGCCATTTGCGCAAGCCCCGTCCGGCGCATGGGCCTTCACCCCGAGGATGCCGCGCCAGCGAGATTTCGAGGCGCAAGACTGGGAAATCGCCGGGCCGCCCCTTGGCGAGCGTCATCCTTTTGTCGTTGAAACGTCACCTGCGCTTCATGCTAGCTTGCGCACCAACGACAAGAGCCGCCATGCCGCGCGCAAGGGTGGATAAGGGAGACGACATCAATGACAGTGAAATCGACGATCCTGATCTCGGCCGCCGCTTTCGTGCTCGCGGGCGCAGCGCCTGCCCTGGCGCAGACAGAGATCCAATGGTGGCACGCGCTGACCGGCGCCAACAACGACGTGGTGGTGAAGCTCGCCGAGGATTTCAACGCCTCGCAGAAGGACTACAAGGTCGTTCCCGCCTATAAGGGCTCCTATCCCGACACGCTGAATGCCGGCATCGCCGCCTTCCGCGCCGGCACCGCGCCACATATCCTGCAGGTCTTCGAAGTCGGTACCGGCACGATGATGTCGGCCAAGGGCGCGATCAAGCCCGTCTTCGAATTGATGAAGGAAGCCGGCGAAGCATTCGATCCGAAGGCCTATCTGCCTGCGATCACCGGCTATTATTCGACGGCCAAGGGCGACATGCTCTCGATGCCGTTCAACTCCTCCTCGATGGTGATGTGGTACAACAAGGACGCCTTCAAGAAGGCGGGCCTGAACCCCGATGCGCCGCCCAAGACCTGGCCCGAGGTGTTCGAGGCCGGCAAAAAACTGAAGGCGGCCGGCTGGGATAAATGCGGCTTCACCAATGCCTGGGCGACCTGGGCCAACATCGAGCAGTTCGGCGCCTGGCACAACATCCCGATCGCCACCAAGGCCAATGGGCTCGACGGCTTCGACTCCGTGCTGAACTTCAACAGCCCTCTCTTCGTCAAGCACCTGACCAATCTGGTCGAGCTGCAGAAGGACAAGACCTACGATTATTCCGGCCGCACCAATAATGGCGAAGGCCGCTTCACCTCGGGCGAATGCCCGATCATGCTGACCTCCTCGGGCTTCTTCGGCAACGTCAAGGCGAACGCCAAGTTCGACTGGGCCAATGCGCCGATGCCGTATTACCCCGAAGCCACGGGCGCGCCGCAGAACTCGATCATCGGCGGCGCTTCGCTGTGGGTGATGGGCGGCAAGAAGGCCGACGAATACAAGGGCGTCGCCAAGTTCTTCACCTTCCTGTCGGATGTCGACCGCCAGGTGAAGCTGCACACAGAGTCCGGCTATCTGCCGATCACCAAGGCGGCCTATGAGAAGGTCAAGGCGTCCGGCTTCTACAAGGACAAGCCCTATCTCGAGACGCCGATCCTGGAGCTGACCAACAAGGAGCCGACCGAGAATTCGCGCGGGCTGCGCTTCGGCAGCCTAGTCCAGATCCGCGACATCTGGTCGGAGGAGATCGAGGCGGCGCTGAACGGGCAGAAGACGCCGAAGGCGGCGCTGGATGCAGCCGTCGAGCGCGGCAACCAGATGCTGCGCCAGTTCGAGCGCACTGCGGCGCGTTGAGCGTTTGATGACAATCACATCGTCGTCCCGGGCGTAGCGAAGCGAAGACCCGGGACCCATTCCTGAACCGTTCCGGAATGGGTCCCGGGTCTCCCTGCGGTCGCCCGGGACGACGGCGTAAGCTGGATGAACAATGCAGAAGAACGCTTATTTCAGCGGCCTGACGATTCCGGTCCTGCTGCTCACGCCGCAGCTGGTGATCACCGTGCTGTTCTTCTACTGGCCGGCGAGCCAGGCGGTCTGGCAGAGCTTCCTGCTGCAGGACGCCTTCGGCACCTCGACCGAATTCGTCTGGTTCGAGAACTATCGCGATCTGTTCGCCGATCCCGGCTACTACAAGGCGCTGATCAACACCGCGATCTTCTCCTCCTTCGTCTGCGTGCTCTCGCTGTCGATCGCGCTGCTCTTCGCCGTGATGGCCGACCGGCAGATCAGGGGCGCCGAGATCTACAAGACATTGCTGATCTGGCCCTATGCGGTCGCGCCGGCTGTGGCCGGCGTGCTCTGGATTTTCATGTTCGACCCCTCGCTGGGCATGCTGGCGCGCGGCCTCAACAGTCTCGGCATAGCCTGGAACCCGCGCCTCAACGGCAATGACGCGATGACGCTGGTGATCCTGGCCGCGACCTGGAAGCAGATCAGCTACAATTTCCTGTTCTTCCTCGCCGGCCTGCAATCGATCCCCAAAAGCGTGATCGAGGCGGCTGTGATCGACGGGGCCAAGCCGATGCGCCGCTTCTGGACGATCATCTTCCCGCTGCTCTCGCCGACGACGTTTTTCCTGCTGACGGTCAACATCGTCTATGTCTTCTTCGACACCTTCGGCATCATCGACACGATCTCCGGCGGCGGACCTTCGGGGGCGACGGAGACCTTGGTCTACAAGGTCTATTCCGATGGCAAGGGTGGTTCGAATCTGGGCGGCTCAGCGGCGCAATCGGTCGTCCTGCTGATCATGGTGATCGGCATGACGGCGATCCAGTTCCGCTTCATCGAGCGCAAGGTGAGCTATTGATGCGCCGGCGCCTCGCATGGCTTGTGTCCGTCGGGTTCATGTCGGCATCGGCGACCCTGATCGCGGCGGCCCATGCGCAGGCCCTTCAAACTGCACCTGCCTCGCCTGCTCGCATGATCGGCGCCTGGCCCGGCATCGTCCTGTTCTGCATGCCCTCGCGCGAGGCATGGGGCGCAACAGCATGCGGCATCGCTTCCCGCGAAGCCGAGCGGCAAGCGGCAGCCGCCTCGATCAAGCTCATCGCCGTCAGCGCGGCGGAGGCCGGGCTTTCGCTGGGGCCCAACAGCGCAGCGCCCTCCTTCGTCTGGCCGCAGGCGCTGCGGCTCTTCCTGCAGTTCCACCCCGTCGGGGACGGTTCGAAACGATGGCGGCTGTCGACGAAGGCCTATGAACTCACGCCGCCCGCGCCGGCAAACGCCGGGCAGGCGCCGAAATGGCATTATGTCTACGACCATTTCTCGGTGCTGGATGAGGGCAAGGAGATCAGTGCGACGCAGGAGGCCGCACCCCCGCTGCTCGAACGGTTCTTTGCCACCATGACGAAACCACGGAGCTGAGCGCGTGATCGGCTTGATCGAAAGAGACGAAGCCATCGTGAACGCCTGCGTCGAAGCCTTGGCGCAATGGCTTTGCAAGACAGAGGTATGGGCCTGATGGTCGAAGACCGCCGCCTGGGCGATGCGATCGCCTATATCATCCTGACGATCGGGGTCCTGATCGTCGCCTTCCCGGTCTGGCTGACCTTCGTCGCCTCGACCTGGGACGCCTCGACCATCATCAACGGCAAGCTGCCGCTCTGGCCGGGGCCGTATTTCCTGGAGAACTACCACCGCATCCTGTTCGTCGGCACCTCGGGCACGACGCGCGAGCCGGTTGCCGGGATGATGCTGAACTCCTTCATCATGGCGATGGCGATCGCGCTGGGAAAGATCTTCATCTCGGTGCTCTCGGCCTATGCCATCGTCTATTACCGCTTCCCGTTCCGGATGGCGGCGTTCTGGATCATCTTCGTCACGCTGATGCTGCCGGTCGAGGTGCGCATCTTCCCGACCTTCAAGGTCGTCTCCGACCTCAACATGCTCGACAGCTATCAGGGCCTCGCCGTGCCGCTGATCGCCTCGGCCACCGGCACGCTGCTGTTCCGCCAGTTCTTCATGACGATCCCCGACGAATTGCTCGAAGCCTCCCGGATCGACAATGCCGGGCCGTTCCGCTTCTTCAAGGACACGGTGATACCGCTCTCGATGACGACGATCGCGGCCTTGTTCGTGATCCAGTTCATCTATGGCTGGAACCAGTATCTCTGGCCGCTCCTGGTGACGACGAAGGACTCGATGCAAACCATTGTCATCGGCATCAAGAAAATGATCGTCACCTCCGATGCGCTCACCGAATGGCAGCTCGCCATGGCCACCGCCATGCTGGCGATGCTGCCGCCGGTGCTCGTCGTCATCCTGATGCAGAGGCTCTTCGTGAAGGGCCTGGTGGAGACGGAGAAGTGAGCTTCGGCAGTCGGCAATCGGCAGTAGGCAGTCGATTGGCGCGAACCTCCATCATCCCCACTGCCTACTGCCGACTGCCCATTGCCGAGGACTAGATGGCCCAAGTCACCCTCACCAACGTCAAAAAAGTCTATTTCGGCGGCGTCGAAGCCGTGAAGGGCGTGTCGTTCGACATCCCCGATGGCGGCTTCTGCGTGCTCGTCGGCCCGTCCGGCTGCGGCAAATCCACATTGCTGCGCATGGTCGCGGGGCTGGAGACGATCTCGTCGGGCGAGGTCACCATCGGCAATCGCGTCGTCAACCAGATCGGCCCGGCCGAGCGCGACATCGCCATGGTATTCCAGAACTACGCGCTCTATCCGCATATGAGCGTCTACGACAACATGGCCTATGGCCTGCGCAATCTCGGCACGCCCAAGGACGAGATCGACGCCCGCGTGAAGGAGGCCGCGCGCATCCTCGCGATCGAGGCTCTGCTCGACCGGCGTCCCAAGCAGCTCTCGGGCGGCCAGCGCCAGCGCGTCGCCATGGGCCGCGCCATCGTGCGCAAGCCGCAGGTCTTCCTGTTCGACGAGCCGCTCTCCAATCTCGACGCCAAATTGCGCGTGCAGATGCGCGTTGAGATCAAGAAGCTGCAGCGCGCGCTCGGCGTCACCGCGATCTACGTCACCCATGACCAGGTCGAGGCGATGACGCTCTCGGACAAGCTCGTGGTGATGAATGGCGGCCAGGTCGAGCAGATCGGCCTGCCGGCGGAGGTCTACAAGAAGCCGGCGAGCAAATTCGTCGCAACCTTCATCGGTTCGCCGCCGATGAACATCCTGCCTGGAACGATCGATGGGCCCGGCATCGTCGCGCTCGGCGAAGCGATCCTTGAGGCGCGCGACCTGCGCGAGGATCTGGCGGCCGGTTCTCCCGTCGAGGTCGGCCTGCGGCCCGAGGATGTCGAGATCGCGGGGGAAGGCGAAGCCGGCTCATTGCCCTTCGATGTCGAGTTCATCGAGGAATTAGGGGCAACACAGCTCTTCCACGGCAAGCTCGCCGGCTTGCCCTTCGTGATGCAGGCGGCAACCGATGTGGTTTCGGCCCAGGCTGGCCGTCTCTGGATCACGGTTAACCCAGACCGGGTGCATGTCTTCGACGTGCAGACGGGTGGCCGGCTGGGGCGGTAGGCGCAGGAACCCCTCTCTCCTGGTCCTTGATCGCCGAGGTCTACCCGAGCATGACGAGAAGGGCGCGGGGAACCCTTCTCCCCTGTGGGAGAAGGGCAGGGATGAGGGCCCGCCGCTAATTGTTGGGGCGCAACCGCGCCGCGGCGCCTTCTACTGAAAGGGCACACCCTCATCCGGCGCTCCGCGCCACCTTCTCCCATCCGGGAGAAGGGAAGATGCGTCGCGGATCCGGTGCTTCCGGCCAAAGGTTCTGCGTCGAGATTCCCTCAGCTCAGCGGCGCGTATTTCACCGCGCAGCCATAGGATTTGGTGGCCGCCTCGCTGACCGGCTTGCCGGCCTTCAGCTCGGCCACGGCCTGCCGGACATAGCTCTTGGCGCCGTTGAGGCTCGCCGGGTTCGATGAGGGCTTGTCGTCGATCGCGCCCATATAGGCGAGCGTGCCCTTGGGATCTACGATGTACATATGCGGCGTCGTCGTCGCTCCATAAGCGCGCGCCACCTTGCTGTTGGGGTCGAGCAGCACGGCGGCCGGCGCTGCATCGCGCTTCGTCGTCAATTCCTTGGCCGCAGTGCCGTCGACATAACCCTGCTCGCCGACCGGCGAGGACACGACCGAGAGCCAGACGATGCCCTCCTTGGCCATGTCCTTCTGCAGTGTCTGCATGGTGGCGCTGTTGTAGTGCTTGCGGACATAGGGGCAGTCGGCATTGGTCCATTCCAGGATCACGGTCTTGCCGGCGAATTCCGAGAGATTGCGCGTCTTGCCGTCGGCATCGACAGCCTGGAAGGCTGGTGCGGGCTGGCCGATCTTCGCGGCACCCTGCGCCAGGACGGAGCCTGCGCTCAGCGAAAGGCCGGCGAGAGCAAGGCCGGCGATGAAACTCTGTCGGGACAGGCTGGCTTTCATGGGGTGTCTCCGTCTTCGGGGTTGGGAACTCTCAACGGGAGGCGGTCTTGATCTCCTTGCCGGCGGCACGGCGGGCAGCCGTAACCAGCATGTCGGGCGTCAGCAATTGCGGCAGGATCTCGGGCTGCGCATCCTTCTCGCCGGGATAGAACAGATAGAGCGGCACACCGGCGCGGCCCTGCTCGGCCAGCGCCTGGGCGATCGCGGAATTGCGGTTGGTCCAGTCTGCCTTGAGGGAGGTGACCTTCAATTCGGCGAAGGCGTCCTTGACCTCCTGCCGCGAGAGCGCGACGCGCTCATTCGCCAGGCAGGTGATGCACCAGGCGGCAGTGAAATTGACGAAGACGGGTTTGCCCTCGGCTTGCAGGCCTGCGACGCGCTCAGCTGTCCAGGCCTGGATATCGCCGGCGCGCGCCTCGCTGGTGGCGCTGGGCACGGCGCTCTGCAGCACGAACCAGCCGGCGCCAAGCGCGACCAGCGCGGCAAGACCCGAGGCGGCCAGGCGCACCCGGCCTGCGCCGCGCGTGATGCCGACGAGCCAGACGATGAAGCCCGCGGCCAGCACCGCGATCAGCGCGGCCAGGACGCCGCCGGGGCCGGCCTGCACCGAGGCGACCCAGACCAGCCAGATCGCGGTCGCGAACATCGGGAAGGCGAAGGCTTGTTTCAGGATCACCATCCAGCGGCCGGGCCTGGGCAGCAGGCGCAGCAAGCCGGGCGCGAAGGAGAGCGCCAGGACCGGCAAAGCGAAGCCGAGCGCCAGCGCCAGGAAGACGGCGAGGCCCATGGCAGGGGGCTGCGTCACCGCATAGCCCACCGCCGCGCCCATGAAGGGGGCCGTGCAGGGCGTCGCGACCACGACGGCGAGCGCGCCGGTCATGAAAGCGCCCAGGCGGCCGCGCCGGCCGGCGAGGTCCTGGCCTACGCCGCCAGCGGAAGTTCCGACCTCGAAGGCACCCAGCAGGTTGAAGCCGATCAGCGTCATGATGACGGCAAGGCCGATGACCAGGGGCGGCGATTGCAATTGGAACCCCCAACCGATGCTGGTGCCGAGCGCCGCGAAGCCGACGACGATGCCGGCCAGGATCATGAAGGTCACGACCACGCCGCTGAGGAAGAGCACGCCCTGCTCGCGAACCTCGTCGCGATGCGCCCGCGCCAATTGCGCGAAGCCGAGCGCCTTGATGAACAGCACCGGCAGCACGCAGGGCATCAGGTTGAGGATCAGCCCGCCCGCGAAGGCGAAGGCGAGCGCAGCCCAGAGCGTCAGGTCGGCGCCTTCGACCGGAACCGGCAGCCGCACCACGGCCGGGCGCGGCGCTGCGCTTGCCCCCGCCGCGGTAGTCAGCAAGGTGGGCTCGGCCTCGACTGTCACCGCAAGCGCGCGCGGCAGGCCGCCGTCCTTGAAGGTGACGACGCCGGAGAGTTCCGCGTTCTCGAGCTTGAACGCGCTGGAGCGGGCAAGCTGCAGGCTCACGCCATTGGCGGCGGGCGTGGCGGGTTGCGGCGCGGCATGCTCGATCAGCGTGTCGGAGAGTGGGAAGAAGCGGATGTCGCGCGCCTCCGCGCCCAGGCCCGGCAGCGAGAGCGCGAGCCTGTCGCCATCGCTCGTCAGCTTCGCCTTGAAACCGGCCGGCTGCGGCAAGGCAGCGACGGTCGCATCGATGCGCGACTGGGCATTCTCATCGACGATCGCCGCCGCCTCGACCGGCAGGTCGAGCGTAAAGGCGCCCTCCTCCGGGATGCAGATCTTCTCGCAGACAAGCCAGGTCGCATTGGCCTTCAGCGTCACCCGCTCGCCGGGCCTGGCGCTCTCGGGCACGGCGATCTCGACTGGCAGCAGCAGCGTGCCCTCGAAGCCGAAATTGACCAGCGGCTCGACCGGGAGCGCCTTGGGCGCGGGCCAGCGGATATCGCCCGCCGTCATGCCGGCCGGCAGCGTCCAGTCGATGCGCGTCGCCTCACCGGAATCGCCGGGGTTCTGCCAATAGGTGTGCCAGCCCCTGGCGATCTTCTGGACGAGCGCGACCTGGAAGCGCTCGCCCGGCTGGACGGCATCGCGGCTCGACAGCAGCGTCGCCGTGACGCGCGGCGAGCTGATGGGCGCCGACTCAGCCGCGATGGCGAGCGCCGGCGCGATCAACGCAAGCGCCAGCACGGCGTTGTGCAGGAAGCCTTGTCGAGAGGTCTGAGCCATGGGCCAGGTCGTCATCCTATCCGATATTCCCTCCAGATGCCCGACTTTGCCCCACAGAGCCAATGACAAGCCGGTGATGCCGGGAAGAGGCGTCATTCTCAGGCAAGGATGGAAACAGTGCACCGCGCCATGATGTCGCCGCGTGTGCTGCTTTAGCTGCGCGCCTGAAACTCTGGAATGTTGAAAGCTGATCATGGCCACATTGCCTGCCGCAATCGCCCCCTCGCATGTCGCCGTGGTCACGGGTGCGGCCTCGGGCATCGGATTCGCCGCCGCCCGTGCCTTTGCGGGGCTGGGCATGAAGGTCGCCATCGCCGACCGCGACGCGGAAGGGCTCAAGGCCGCCGGGCAGGTGCTGGCGACGCTCGTCGGCGAGGAGAACGTGCTCGTGGTACCCACCGACGTGGCGCGGCGCGAAGCGGTTCAGGCCCTGCACGAGCAAGTGACGGCCCGCTTCGGTGCCGTCCATGTGCTGATGAACAATGCCGGCATCCAGCCGGGCAGCACGATGTTCGGATCGACCGAAACCTGGGAGCGAATCCTCGCCGTCAATCTCGGCGGTATCGTCAACGGTACGCAGATCTTCGCGCCCGGCATGATCGCCAGCGGCGCGCCGGGCCTGATCATCAACACCGGCTCGAAGCAGGGCATCACCACGCCACCCGGCGACCCCGCCTACAATGTCTCGAAAGCCGGCGTGAAGGCCTTCACCGAAGCCTTGCAGCATGAATTGCGCGGGACGGCAGGCTGCAAGGTCAGCGCCCATCTCCTGATCCCCGGCTTTGTCTACACGCCGCTCACGGCCAAAGGGCGCCTCGAACAGCCGGCCG
Source organism: Allobosea sp. OK403 (assembly GCF_900113835.1). Lineage (GTDB taxonomy): Bacteria > Pseudomonadota > Alphaproteobacteria > Rhizobiales > Beijerinckiaceae > Allobosea. The sequence goes on from NZ_FOQV01000003.1 coordinate 860,202, forward strand.
GGGCCTGGACGCCGGAGCAGACCGTCGACTTCATGCTGGAGCGACTGGGCGCGGGCGACTTCTACATCCTCTGCCCCGACAACGAGACGCCGCGAGCCCTCGACGAGAAGCGCATGGCCTGGGCGATCGGCGACATCATCGAGAACCGTCCGCCACTCTCGCGCTGGCACCCCGGCTTCGCCGAGGCGTTCAAGGCGCATGTCGAGGGGGAGTGAGGCCTCCCGTCATTGCGAGCGTAGCGAAGCAAGCCAGGAGGGCTCGCTCTACGTCTCCCTGGATTGCTTCGCTACGCTCGCAATGACGACGAAGCGTTCAGATCGCCGCGCCGTCCGCCACCGTATCCGCGCCCAGACCCAGTCGCACCGCGCGCACGATCTCGGCTTCGGCCGCCTCGCCGCGCTTGCGGGGCCGGGGCGCATCGATCCTGTGCTCGGCGATGATCTGGCCCGGCGCACCGGAGAGGATGACGACGCGGTCGGCGAGATAGGCCGCCTCGTCGATGTCGTGCGTGACGAAGAGCACGGTTTTGCCGGTGCGCCGCCAGACACGGATCAGCTCGTCCTGCAGGCTTTCGCGGGTCAATGCGTCGAGCGCCGAGAACGGCTCATCCATCAGCAGGATCTCAGGCTCGACTGCGAGCGCGCGCGCCAGCGAGACGCGCTGGCGCTGGCCACCGGAGAGCTGATGCGGCCAGCGATTCGCCAGCGAACTCAAACCCACGAGATCGAGCATCTCCTGCGCCTTGGCCTGTCGCTCGTGACGCGAGACCTGTCCTTCGAGCCCGAAGCCGACATTCGAAGCGACCTTGCGCCAGGGCAGCAGGCGCGAATCCTGGAACACGAGCGCGACCGGCCGGCGGGTGTTGTCCGCAGCATTGATCACGACCTCGCCGCCGCTGGGCTTGGCGAGGCCTGCGATAACGCGCAGCAGCGTCGACTTGCCGACGCCGGACGGGCCGACGATCGCCAGGAACTCACCGCGCGCGACCGAGAGATCGAGCTTGCGCAGAACCTCCGTCGCCTCGCCATCGCGGGTGAAGGTCAGCGAGAGGGCCTTGATGTCGATCACGCTTTCCATCGCAGCACCCATCTCTGGAAGGCGACGAAGAGGGTGTCTAGGAAGCCGTAGAGCCCCGCCATGGTCAGCATGTAGATCACCACGATATCAGTCGCGAGCAGGCTGGAGGCCTGCATCATGCGCTGGCCGACGCCGGCGACGCCAAAAATCTCGGCCGCGACGACCGCCATCCAGGCCTGGCCCAGCGCCGTGCGCACGCCGATCAGAATGCCGGGCATGGCGGCTGGCAGCAGGATCTTGGTCAGGCGCTGCCAGCTCGTGCGGAAGCCGAAGGCGTCGGCGACCTCGATCAGATCGCGATCGACGCCGCGGATCGCGCCCTGGGCGGCAAAGAAGACGATCCAGAACACGCCGATCGCGATGATGAACACCGCGGCGGACGGGTTCACGCCAAACCAGATGATGGCAAAGGGCACCCAGGCGAGACCGGGAATCGGCCGCAGCAGGCGCACCACCCAGGCAGTGGCTTCTTCAGCGATGCGCGACATGCCGACGAGCACGCCAAGCGCCGCACCGAGCACCGAACCGGTGATCAGGCCGGTGAAGTAGTGGCCGAGCGAACCGAGGATCGCCGCAAGCCAGGCGCCCGAGGTGACCTCACGCCAAAACGCCTTCGGCAAGGCGCTCGGGCCCGGCAGGAAGGCCGGGTTCACCAAGCCGAAGAAAGGGATCGCCTCCCAAAGCAGCAGGAAGGCGACGAGGCCCGCAAGGGCTAGGGCCGGAGCCCGAAGGGATTGCAAGGATGTCAGCCGCCCGTCTTGATCGCGCGCTCGTAATACTGCGTCTCGAACAGGCCGTCGAACGGCAATTCCTTGTCGAGCGAACCGAGCTTGACCTGATAGGCCTGCATGACGCGGGACGGCTCGATGATCTTGCGGGGATCGATCTCGAAGGTGCTCGCCGGCGATGTCAGCGCCTTGCGGATCAATTCGGGATCGACGATGCCCTTGCCGAGCGCGGCCCCGACATGAGGCGCGGCCTTGTCGGGGTTCTTGGCGAGCAGATCAGCGGCGCGCACGAGGCTGTTGACCAGCTTCTGCACGACCTCAGGGTTCTTGGTAACGAAGTCGCCCGAGCCCGCTACCACCGTGCCGGGCTGGCCGGGGAAGAGCTCCTGCCCGCCCGCGATCAGCTTGATGCCGGGGTTGCGGGTCTGGATGATGGTCAACGCCGGCTCGCGCACGATCGCGCCCTCGACGGCCGCCGCCAACACCGCCTGCTGGGTTGCGTCGATGCCCATCGGGACGATCTCGACATCGGCCTTGTCGGCCTTGGCGACCTCCCAGAGCCAGTATTGCAGCGTGGTATTGGGCACGGAGCCCGCCGGTTGGGTAGCCAGCCGCGCCGGTTTGCCGGTCGCGGCCTTGTAGGCCTTGAAGGCGGCCGCTGCCGTGGTGCCCGGCGTGAAGAACTTCGTCAGGGACGGCGCAGCGACGAAGACGTTCTCGGCCACCGCTGTGGCGGCCACGACGCGGACATCGACGCCGCGCGAGCGCGCCACCGCCAGCGGCGCGATGCCGGCGACGTAGAAATCGATCGTGCCCGAGGCGAAGGCCTGGATCATGTTCGGGCCGGATTCGAACACCGTAAAGCTGGCGTTGAGGCCGGCCTCCTTGAGCCAACCCTCGCCATTGGCGACGAAGACCGGAGCCGTGCCGATGACCGGGATGTAGCCGATACGCGCGGTGACAGCGCCCTGGGCGCGCGCCACGGACAGCGGCGACGCAGCGAGCAGCGCGGAACCGGCGAACAGGAACTGGCGGCGATCCATCGATCAAATCCCTCGTGAGAACGGTGCCGGAAATGCACCCATTGACAGATTGAGAAAAGGATTTTCTATCTGAAAACAAGTTGGAAGCCTTAAAAAGATAATTATTCTACTTTTACAGCCACAGACAGATATAATCTTCTTCTCACGGACGGAATACGAGAATGGATGCGATAGACCGGAAAATCCTCACCGTCCTGCAGGGCGACGCCAACATCTCGATCGCGGAACTCGCCGACCGCGTCGGGCTGTCGCAGACGCCGTGCTGGAAGCGCATCCAGCGGCTGGAGCAGTCGGGCGTGATCGTGAAGCGCGTCGCGCTGGTCGCACCCGAGAAGATCGGGCTCGGCCTCACCGTCTTCGTCCAGATCGAGACCGCCGACCATTCCGGGCCGTGGCTGGAGAAATTCGCGCAGATGGTCGCGTCGATGCCGGAGGTGATGGAGTTCTACCGCATGGCCGGCGATGTCGACTACATGCTGCGCGTCGTCGTCGCCGACATGGCGGCCTATGACGGCTTCTACAAGAAACTGATCGAGACGATCCCGCTCAAGAATGTGACCTCACGCTTCGCCATGGAGCGGATCAAGTCGACGACGGCCTATCGCGTGCCGGATCTGCCGAAGGCGTGAGCGCGATTTACCCCTACGCCGTCATTCCGGGCGCAGCGAAGCGGAGACCCGGAATCCATCTTAGAGTGCGTCGTCCTTCGATGGATTCCGGATCGGCGCCGCTACGCGGCTTGTCCGGAATGACGGCCGAGGACAACGCAACAGCCCGCCTCACGACCGCCCGCCATCTACGGACAACACCTGCCCGGTGATCCAGCCGGCCTGCTCGCTCAGGAAGAACAGCGTCGCCGCCGCGATGTCGGCCGGCGTGCCGAGGCGGCGGGTATGGATGCCCTCGACCAGGCGTTTCTGCCCCTCTGGGCCATAGCTCTCCCATTGCCGCTCGGTCGCGGGGTTGGAGCGCACGAAGCCCGGCGCGACGGAGTTCACCGTGACGCCATGCGGGCCGAGCTCCCAGGCGAGCTGCTTGGTCAAACCGACCAGCGCGTGCTTGGCGCTGGCATAGGCCTGGATGCCGGTGAGGCTTGGCCGCAGGCCCGCGCCGGACGAGATCGTGACGATGCGGCCATAGCCGGACTGCCGCATCACCGGGGCTGCGGCCTGGGCGAGGAAGAAGGCGGCGTCGACATTGGCGGCGAAGATCACGCGCCAATCGGCCTCGGAAATCGCCTCGATCGGCCGGCCAACCTGCCCGCGCACCCCGCCGGCAGCATGGACCATGAGATCGAGCTTGCCGCTTTTCGCGACGATCTCGGCAATGAGCGCGCTCGCCGCCTCAGGCGTGCCGAGATCGACCGCATGCGGGGTCGCGCCGATCGCCTTGGCCGTTTCGGCCACGCCCGCAGCGTCGATATCGGCAAGGTGCACGGTCGCACCGGATTCGACCAGCGCCGCTGCGATGGCCCGGCCGATGCCCTGAGCTGCGCCCGTGACGAGGGCTACGCGATTGTCGAAGCGGATTTGCATTGGTCGAGCAGGACTTTCAGCGTGGCGAAGGAGAGCGGGCGCTTGCCGTCCTCGATCTCATGGATGAGCGAAACCAGTGTGATCAGCGCCGGGGTGGCGACACCCGCCTCGCGGCCCAGCGTCGCGATGATGCCGATCTGGGGATCAACCTCGGTCTTGCGCTTGCGCACAGCCAGATCGCGCCAGATGCCGGAATGGGTTTTTGCCGTCTTGGAGGTGTAGTCCGCGAGCCAGGCAATCGTCTCGATTTGCGGGCCTTCAGGCTGGCCGGGTGCAAAGACCATCGGATCGAACGCGCCGAAGCCGAGGGAGCGTACATCGCGGGCAGCGGCGACCGCGCCGACCTCGCGACCGAGCGCGAGCCAGACCGGCAGGCGTTCGGGATCGGCGAAATTCGCCGACATCGTTTCATCCGTCAGCGCCGTGCCGAACAACATCGCGCCATAGGCGAGCTTGCCCCAGAGCGAACCCCAGATGTTGTCGGTCACGACCGAATCCTGGTCGAAGAGCTTCAGCAACGCATGCATGTCGTGCAGGCGCGGCGTCATCGCCCCGTCGAGTTCGCCTACGACGACCGCGCCGCGATTGCCGTACAAAATCTCGCCCGGCCCATGCCAGTCCGCGCCGAAATTGACGAAGCAGCCCATGGTGTGCGCCTCGCCAAGCTGGCCTGCGATCGTCAACTCGTTGAGGCCGTTCTGGGCCGAGAGCACGAATCCATCCGCCGCGAGATGCGGCTTCAGCGCCGCGACCGCAGCTTCGGTCGCGCCGGCCTTCACCGCCAGCACAATGCGTTTATAGGTGCCGGTCAGTTCGGCCGGCGTCACGGCCGGGACGATCTGGCGGAACGCCTCGATCGGCCCGGTGATCGCAAGGCCCGTCATGCGGCAGGCCTCGACATGCTCAGGCACGATATCGACGAGGAGGACGGGGATGCCGGCGCGGGCCCAATAGGCGCCCAGCGTGCCGCCGATCGCGCCTGCGCCCCAGATCAAGATGGGTTCGGCTGTGCTCATGCCTGCCCCGCCATCTCGACATCACCATGGGTCGCGACATGGACGAGCCCGTCGGGCGTGACCCAGCCGCGATACATGCCTTCGGAATTATAGGGCGCGACGATGGCGCCATCTGCATCGATGGCGACGAGGCCGGCGCCGATCTTGTGCGCCGTCAATTCGGCCAGGACCGTGTCGGTCGCCTGTTTCAGGCTCAGCCCCTTATAGGCGATCAGCGACGCGATCTCGTGGCCGACGCAATAGCGAATGAAATACTCGCCCTTGCCGGTGCCTGAGACAGCGCAGCGGCCGTCACGGGCATAAGTGCCAGCCCCGATGATGGGGGAATCACCGACGCGCCCGACCGGCTTGTTGGTGTAACCGCCGGTCGAGGTCGCCGCGGCGAGATGACCTTGCACGTCTCGCGCAACCGCGCCGACCGTGCCGTGTTTTTCCGCCTCGCTCGCTTCCGAGGCCGTGCCGACCAGTTCCCGGATCTTCATCGAGGAGAGGTTCTTGCGGCGGCGTTCGGTCGAGAAATACTCGTTCTCGACCATGTCGAGGCCTTCATGCTCGGCGAAGGCGTCTCCGGCCGTGCCCGCCAGCAACAGCGGATCGCCACGCCGCATCAAGGCTTTCGCAGCGCTGACTGGATTCTTGACGCGTTTTACGCCGCAGAGCGCGCCGGCCGCCAGCGTCGCGCCATCCATGATCGAAACGTCGAGCTCATGCTCGCCATCGGCATTGAAGGCCGCGCCGTGGCCGGCATTGAAATGGGGCGAATCCTCCATCACGCGCACGGCCGCTTCGACGGCATCCACCGCCGTGCCGCCCCTGGCGAGGATCACCCAGCCGGCGCGCAGCGAGGCTGCGAGATCGGCCCGGGCCTGCGCCCATTCGGCGTCGGTCATCTCGGCCTTGGGCAGCGTGCCGCAGCCGCCATGGATGGCGAGAGCGATGTTGGTCATGTGATGGAACCTCGGAACGGGGCAGTCGGCAATAGGCAGTAGGCAGTCGGACGAGCGGTCGGCGGCAGAAAACGACTGCCGACTGCCTATTGCCGACTGCCTGCCCGCTCACTTCTTGGCGGGCTTGATGTCCATCGCCAGCGTGTCCTCGTCGATGCGCGTTGCGAGCGTCACCTTATCCTTCTGCATCGCCCAGGCCGAGCCGACCGTGACGATCGGCAGACGCGGCCGGTCCGTGGCGACCAGGGCATTGGCCTCCTGCAGGAAGGCCGAGCGCTTGGCTTCGTCCATCTCGATGGCGGCGTCCTCGATCAGCTTGTCCATGACCGGGTTGGAGTACCCGGTGACGTTGAAGGCGCCGAGTCTCTTGGCCGGATCGTTGGTGTGGGCGACGGAGGAGAGCGTGTAATTCGCCTCGCCGGTCAGCGTGCCCCAGCCGGACATGCTCGTCACATAGTCGCCACGTGTCCGCGCCGGGAAGAACACCGCGCTGGGCTGAGCGTTGGCAGTGACCTCGAGGCCGACGCGCGCCAGCATCTGCGCGATCGAGGTGCCGACCTGGCGGTCACCCGGCAGGCGGTCGCTGGTGAAGGCGAACGCGAATTTGAAGCCGTTGGGATAGCCGGCCTCGGCAAGCAGCGCCTTGGCCTTGGCGAGATCGGGCTTGCGCGGCGGCAGGCTCTTGTTGAAGCCGAAGATCTCCGGCGTCATGAGCTGGTTCGCCGGGGCGCCAAGGCCTTCCATCGCGATCTCGACGAGCGCCGGCCGATCGATGGCGAGGTCGACCGCCTCGCGCACCTTCGGGTCGGCGAAGGGGTTTTTCGGCAGAGCCGAACCATCCTTGGCGGTGACGCCCGGCGGATTGTCCTTCATCGACATCTCCATGTTGAAGACATAGATGGAGTCGATCGAGCTCACCGTCAGCTTGGCGTCGCGCTTGAGGGTCGGCACGTCGGAGGCCGGCACGCGGACGATGAGGTCCACCTGACCCGCCTTGAGCTGGGCGACGCGAGCCGCGTCATTGGGCAATTCCTTGCGGACAACCCTGACCCAGGGCTGCTTCTCGCCCCAGAAACCGTCGAAACGCTCGAGCACGAGCTGATCCTTGGGCGTCCAGGAGACGAATTTGTAAGGCCCGGTGCCGACCGCCGCCTTGCCGCTGTTGAAGGCTTCGTTGGCGGTATCCTTGGTGAGGCCGGCCGCTGCCTTGTGCGAGACGATGAAGAGGCGGACGAAATCGTTCGGCAGGGTCGGCGCAGGCCCGTCCGTGGTGAGCTGGATCGTCAATGGATCGATGATCTTGATCTGCTGGACGCGACGGACATAGGGCGTCGTCGGGTTGGGGCCGGAGACGACCGCGACGCGCTCGATCGAGAATTTGACGTCCTCGGCGGTGAAGTCCGAGCCGTCATGGAATTTCACGCCCGGACGAAGCTTGAACTCCCAGACGTCGGAGGCGATCGCCTTCCAGCTCAAGGCGAGGCGCGGCTCGATCTGCAGCTTGTCGCCGGACCAGGTCAGCGTATCGAAGACGTGCTTGAGCGCTTCAGCATGGGTGCCGGTCGCGGTGTAGGCCGGATCGATCGATTCCGGGCCGGCGCGCACGCCGATCGTGAGGTTCTGGGCGAGGGCTGCGGTCGAAACCGACATGCCGAGCATGGCCGCGAGAGCCAGCGAGCGAACGGGAAGGGAGAGCGTCATGAAGGAGGTCCTCTGAGATCTGTCATGCCTTGTCGAGCGGCGGCATGATCGGTTGATTCCACGCGATAGTTTTTCTCTAGTGAGCCCGGCAGGCAGTCTCGACGCGCCGCGCTGCGTCAGTTCTTTGGAAAGATGGTTCGGATGCCTCCGGGCTATGTCTGGTTCTCGAGATCATTGGGCCAGCTCGGCGAGGCAATGACGAGCTTGTCCATCAATTCGCAGAGCTGGCGCTGCTCAGCTTCGGTGAGCCCTTCCAGCATGGTGGTCTGCTGCTGCACCATCACCGGCATCGTCTCCTCGAAGATGGCGCGCCCGGCCGTGGTCAGGCGCAGCACGAAGCTGCGCAGATCGTCGCGATCGGTCTCGCGCTTGAGTAGGCGGCGGGTCAAAAGCTTCTGGATGGCGCGCGAGAGCGTGTTCTTGGGCAGGCCGGAGGAGGCCACGATGTTCTTGGCGGCCACGCCGTCCCTCAGGCCGACGGCGTAGAGCACGACGAATTCGGGCCGCACCAGGCCGTAGCGCGTCTCGATCCAGCGATAGACGGGATCGTTGAAGCGGAAGGCGATGAAGTTCAGCCGGAAGGACAGCCAGCAGGGGTTGTCCCAGAGCTTGGTGATGGTGAGCGGATCAAGGTCGCGCAGCGCGGCCTCGCGCTCATGGTCGAGACGCGACAGAGCGGTCGGGGCGCGGCGCATGATCAGCTCCCTGATTTAGTTCCAAATGGAACTTGACGCTCCTGAAAGCAGGAGTCAAGGATGGCCTAGCCATCGGATTTTGCCACACTTTTCTGCAAGGAACGGGCCGTGCATATCGCACAGATGAACTGGATGCAGGTCGAGGCGCAAGCCAAGCGGGACGACCGCTGCGTCCTGCCGCTCGGCAGCGTCGAGCAGCACGCCTATCTGAGCCTGGCGACCGACGCGATCCTCTCCGAAAAAGTGGCTCAGGATGCGGCGGAACCGCTCGCTATCCCGGTCTTCCCCGTGCTCGCCTATGGCATGACGCCGGGCTTTGCCGCCTATCCCGGCACCGTCTCGCTGCGGCTGAGCACGTATATTGCAGTGGTGGAGGACATGCTCGAAGGATTCTACCGCTCCGGCTTCCGCCGCATCATGCTGGTCAACGGCCATGGCGGCAATTCGCCGGCCATGACCTTCTGCACGGAGTGGATGGGCGTGAGGACCGATGCCAACGTCAGGATGCACAATTGGTGGGCGGGGCCGCGTTTTCAGGCGGCGGTGAAGGCGATCGATACGGCGGCCTCGCACGCCTCCTGGATGGAGAACTTCCCCTGGACACGGCTGGAAGGCGTGGCGCTGCCCAATGCCACGAAACCGCCCTTCAACGCGGCGCTTTATCAGGCAGCCAATCCGGCCCGGAAGCGCGAGATCCTGGGCGACGGCAATTTCCACGGCCGCTACCAGCGCTCCGACGAGGAGATGCTGAGCCTCTGGCAGATCGGCGTCGAGGAGACTCGCGCGGCGATGGTCGAGGATTGGCCGTGAGGCGACGCCACGGCGCCCGCCCATGCTAGGCCACATTATCGAGCGCGTGGTGCAGGCGCTCGCCGTCATGCTGGTCATGTCGGCGCTGGTCTTCGTCGGCGTCTACGCCATCGGCAACCCGATCGACGTGCTGATCGGCCCCGATGTCAGCCAGGACATCAGGCTGGAGACCATCGCCCGCTATGGGCTCGACCGGCCACTCTGGGAGCAGTACTTCACCTTCCTCGGACGCATCCTGCATGGTGATTTCGGCCGCTCCTTCGTCTTCGGCATGCCGGTGCTCGACCTGATCCTGTCGCGCCTGCCGGCCACCCTGGAACTGACGCTGCTCGCCGTTTGCGGCGCTGCGCTGATCGGAATTCCTGCCGGCATCTATGCCGGCTATCGGCCCGACGGCCTGCCCGCCAAGATCATCATGGCGGTCTCGATCCTGGGCTTCTCGGTGCCGACCTTCTGGATCGGCCTCGTGCTGATCATCGCCTTCGCGGTCGAATTGCAATGGCTGCCGGCGGGCGGTCGCGGCGACACGGCCTCGCTCTTCGGCATCGAATGGAGCTTCCTGACGCTGAACGGGCTCAGCCATCTCTTGCTGCCGGCGCTGAACCTCGCCTTCTTCAAGCTCGCCTTGATGACGCGCCTCGCAAGGGCCGGCACGCGCGAGGTGATGCTGACCGACACGGTGAAATTCGCCCGCGCCGCCGGTCTCTCGGAATGGACCGTGCTGCGCCGACATGTGCTGCGATTGATCGCGATCCCGATCGTCACGGTCTTCGGACTGGAATTCGCCTCGACGCTGGCCTTCGCCGTCGTCACCGAGACGATCTTCTCCTGGCCCGGCATCGGCAAGCTGATCATCGATTCGATCACCTCGCTCGACCGGCCGGTGATGGTCGCCTACCTCATGCTTGTCGCCTGCGTCTTCATCACGATCAATTTCCTGGTCGATCTTGCCTATGTCGGGCTCGATCCACGCCTGCGGAAGGCGCGCGCCTGATGAAGCCCGCCTCCCCAATCGCCCGCTTCTGGGCCGAGTTCCGCGAGAGCCGGGTCGCGCTCGCCGCACTCGCTGTCGTGGTGCTGATGATCGGCGTTGCGCTGCTTGCCCCGCTCGTCGCCCCGCAGGACCCCTATGACCTCGCCAATCTCGTGCTGATGGATGCGCGCCGGCCGCCGGGTTTCGTCGGTTCGGGCGGCTACACCCATATCCTGGGCACGGACGCGCAGGGGCGCGACCTGTTCTCGGCCATCCTCTACGGCCTGCGCATCTCCTTGGAGATGGGTTTGATCGCCGGCTCCTGCGCCTTCGTGATCGGCGTCAGCCTGGGGTTGGGCGCGGCTTATGTCGGGGGGCGCTGGGAGGCCTTCATCATGCGGGTGATAGACCTGCAGCTCGCCTTTCCCGCGATCCTGCTCGCGCTCGTGCTCTCGGCCCTGCTCGGCCAGGGCAAGGCACAGTTCATCACCGCGCTCACCGCCGCCCAATACGCCTATTTCGCCCGCACCGCCCATGGCGCAGCGGCGGCCGAACGCGGCAAGGACTATATCGAGGCGGCGCTCTCGACGCCGCTGCCGGGCTGGCAGGTGGTCTTCCGCCACATCCTGCCGAACTGCCTGCCACCCCTGATCGTGATCGCGACCGTGCAGGTCGCCAACGCCATCGCGCTCGAAGCCACATTGTCCTTTCTCGGCGTCGGACTTCCGGTCACCGAACCCTCGCTCGGCATGCTGATCTCGAACGGTTTCCAGTACATGCTGTCTGGCCGCTACTGGATCTCGATCTATCCCGGCATCGCGCTGATCGTGCTGATCGTGGCCATCAACCTCGTCGGCGACCAGATCCGCGACCAGGTCAATCCGAGGCTGAAGCGATGAGGGACCGGCTCAGACCGTTCCCGTCATGGTCGGGCTTGTCCCGACCATCCACGTCTTCCTTCGGCGAAGGCAGTGTTCGAGACGTGGATGCTCGCCACAAGGGCGAGCACGACGGCAGAGGCAAGTCGCCATGACCGCGCCCCTCCTCGAAGTCGACAATCTCGCGACGCATTTCTTCACCCGCGCCGGGGTGGTGAAGGCGGTCGACGGCGTTTCCTTTCGTCTGAGCAAGGGCGAGGTCATGGGCCTCGTCGGCGAGTCCGGCTCGGGCAAGAGCGTCACCGGCTTCTCGCTGCTGGGCCTTGTCGATCCGCCCGGCCGCATCGCCTCGGGCGCCGTGCGCTTCGAGGGGCAGGACCTCGTTTCGATGCGGCCCTCGCAACTGCGGCGGCTACGAGGCAAGCGCATCGCCATGGTCTTCCAGGACCCGGCGACGACGCTGAACCCGGTCATCACCATCGGCGAGCAGATGCGCATGGCCTTGGAAGCCCATGGCGTGACCGGCGAGCAGGCGACGCGCGCGCGCAGCGTCGCCGTCCTGACCCGCGTCGGAATTCCCGATGCCGCGCGCCGCCTGGGCGCCTATCCGCACGAGTTCTCCGGCGGCATGCGCCAGCGGGTCGCGATCGCAATCGCGCTGCTGCACGATCCCGCTTTGCTGATCGCCGACGAGCCGACGACAGCGCTCGACGTCTCGATCCAGGCGCAGATCCTGGCCGAGATGAAGGCGCTCGTCGCCGATCTCGGTATGGCGCTGATCTGGATCAGCCACGACCTCGCTACCGTCTCCTCGCTCGCCGACAAGATCGCGGTGATGTATGCCGGGCGCATCGTCGAGGCCGGCCCGACGGCCGCTGTGCTGCGCAATCCGCGCCATCCCTATACGCGCGGGCTGCTGGATTCCCTGCCGGCGCGGGCCGAGCCCGGCCGCGATCTGGTGCAGATTCCGGGCTCCACGCCCTCGCTGCTCTCGCTGCCGCCGGGCTGCGCTTTCGCACCGCGCTGTCCGCGCGCCGACGCCGCCTGCCAGGTAATGCCGGAGCTGGTGACGGAACGCCTGCGCCAGCATCGCTGCCACCATCCGCTCGGGCTGGAGGTCGCGACATGACCGACGCCTTCCTCAACATCGAGAACGTCTCGCGCCGGTTCGCGCCGCGCGTCTCCTTCGGCGACAGGATCGCGGCCAGGCTCGGCCAGAAGGTCGACACCCGCATCACTCACGCCGTCGACGGCGTCTCGCTGTCCGTCGCCAAGGGCGAGGCGCTCGGGCTCGTCGGCGAATCCGGTTGTGGCAAGTCCACGCTCGGCCGCGTCGTCGCCGGCATTCTGGCACCGAGCTCGGGTGCGACTTCGGTTGCCGGCGAGCCGGTGATGTCGGGTGGGCGCAAGACGACGACGCGCGTCCAGATGATCTTCCAAGACCCCTTCGCCTCGCTCGATCCGCGCATGCAGGTCGGCGACACCATTGCGGAAGGGCCGCTCGCGCATGGCCTGACGACGAAAGCACAGGCGCGCGACTATGTCGGCAAATGGCTCACGACCGTGGGGCTCGATCCCGCCTTCGCCGCGCGCTACCCGCACCAGTTCTCGGGCGGGCAGCGCCAGCGCATCGCGATCGCGCGTGCGCTGGCGATGCAGCCCGACATGCTGGTCTGCGACGAGCCGGTCGCCTCGCTCGATGTCTCGATCCAGGCGCAGATCATCAATCTGTTCCTGAAGCTGCGCCGCGAGCTCAACCTCACCATGCTGTTCATCAGCCATGATCTCGGCGTGGTGCGCCATCTCTGCGACCGCGTCGCGATCATGTATCTCGGCCGCATCGTCGAGCTGGGCGAGACGCAAGCGGTCTACGCCGCCCCGCAGCATCCCTATACCCAGGCGCTGCTCGACAGCGTGCCCAAGCTCGTGCTCGATGACGGAGTCACGACGTCATTCAAGCCTATCGCAGGCGAATTGCCCTCGCCGCTCTCGCCGCCGGCGGGCTGCCATTTCCATTTGCGCTGTCCGCTCGCGGCAGAGCGCTGCCGCGAGGAGCGGCCGCTGCTGCGCGAGGTCGGCGCGGCCCGCCTCAGCGCCTGTCATTTCGCGCCTTTCGCCCCCGCCTGAAGGAGCCTGCCATGACCGATCTGCCCCTCGAACCCTGGCAATGGCCTGAAGAGACCTGGCGCGCCAAGGTCGACCGCGTCCGCGCCGGACGCAATCTGAAGCCGAAGGCCTGGCCCAATGGCGCGCGCTGCGCGGTGGCGCTGTCCTTCGACGTCGATCACGAGACCAACGAGCTGCGCGATGGCGGCAAGTCGGTCGGGCGGCTCTCCTGGGGCCAGTACGGCAATCGTGTCGGCATGCCGCGCATCCTGAGCCTGCTGGCGAAGGAGGACATCCAGGCGAGCTTCTTCGTGCCGGCGGTGACCGCGCTGCTTTACCCGGACGAACAGCGCCGCGTCGTCGCGGAGGGCCACGAGATCGGCCTTCACGGCTGGATCCACGAGGTCAATACCGCCGTGCCCCCGGCCAATGAGCGCGACTTGCATCTGCGCTCGGCCGACACGCTGGAGAAGGTCACCGGCGTCAGGCCTGTCGGGATGCGCACGCCGTCCTGGGACTTCTCGGAAGTCACGCTGGCGATCGAGCGCGAACTCGGCCTGCTCTACGATTCATCGCTCTTCGCCGATGACGACCCCTACGAATTGATCGACAAGGGCGAGGCAACCGGCATGGTCGAGTTGCCCGTCGAATGGATTCGCGACGACGCGGTCTATTTTAACATGAACCGCTTCCAGGCCTTGCGGCCCTATACGGCGCCGGAGACCGTGTTCGATATCTTCCGGCGCGAGTTCGACGGCGCCTATGAGGATGGCGGGTTGTTCCTGCTGACGATGCACCCGCATATCATCACCTATCGCTCGCGTATCTGGATCCTCGAGGAGCTGATCCGGCACGCCAAGGCGAAGGGCAATGTCTGGTTCGCCAGCCATGCCGAGATCGCGCGCTATGTGAAGGCCCAGTCCGGGCTCTGAACCACACCGTCTCGCCAGGTAATGCCGGGCGGGACGGAACTCTGCCCGATTTCAGCCGTTTTCGCTTCATCGGTGGTTCAGCGCGCAAAGGCGTTGATGCCCGTCGCTGAAACGGAAACGGATCCCATGACGCGCACCAAGAACTGGCTCCTGATCGGAACCATGCTGCCCGCGATCACCTTGTCGCAGGGGGGCTTCGCCGCTCCCTCCGCTCAGAACGTCCTGCTGCTGGCGCAAGCGCCTGCCCCCGCGCCCAGCGAGGAAGAGCCTGGCCGGCCAGGCCGCCCACGCCCTCCAGGACAGCAGCCGGGAGCCGAGCGCCCGCCCGCGGCCCGGCCTGCGCCCGGCGCGCCGCCGGCGATACAGCGCCCTGCTGCTCCGGCAGCCCCGAACGCCGCGCCATCGGCCCCGGTCGCGCCCCGTCCCGCCCCGGCTCCGCCGGCCGCCGCGCCAGAACCTCGGCCCCAGCCCCGGGCCGAGCCGCCGACGGCACGCCCCGTACCACCCGCGCCCGCTCCGCGCGCCGAGCCGCCCCGCGAACCATCGATGCCGCGCCCCGTGCCACCGATCATGGCTCCCGCCCCAGGCGAACCCGGCCGCCCGCCAGCGGCGCGGCCGCAGCCCCTGCCCGGCCAGCCGCCAGCCGCGCAGCCGACGCCTACCCCGGCAGCTCCGGTCGCACCGCGTCCGGCTCCTGTTCCGCCGGCCGCAACGCCCTCCACACCGGGATTACCCACAGCCCCGACCGCACCGCGCCCTGCGCCGCCGCCCGGCCAGTTCCGCGCCCCACCCGCCACTGCCCCGGGCCAGGCACCGGCGGCCCAGCCGACGCCCGTGCCTCCACCCGCGGCGGCTCCGGCAGCTCCCGCACCAGGCGGACGCGGCCCGGGCGCTCCTCCGGCGTCACCCACCCAGCCGCAGCCCGGACAGACCGTGGCGCCTCCGCCCGCGGCCGCTCCAGCCGCGCCGGCTCCAGGCGGGCGCAGTCCGGGAACGCCCCTGCCGCCACCTGCCGCCCAGCCGCAGCCGGGACAGACCCAGCCCGGACAGACTCTGGCGCCTCCGCCAGCCGCAGCCCCTACGGCTCCCCCTCCAGGCGGGCGCGGCCCGGGCGCTCCCCCGCCGCCTTCGGCCCAGCCGCAGCCCGGACAGACCCTGCCCGGACAGACTCTTGCGCCTCCGCCAGCCGGCCAGCCGCCAGCTGGTGCTCCCGGCCAACCGCCGGCGCCTGACCGGCAAGGCCGGCGTGGCGGCATCGGGCTTGGCGGCGCAGCCGCGATCGGCCTTGGTGCCGGCGTGATCGGCGGCATCATGGCGACGCAGGGCGCGGAGCGCTTCGACGATGTCCGCAGCCGGCGCGAGGAACGACGCGACGGCGACGTCACGATCATCCGCGAGCCGGGTCGCACGATCATTCGCGACGATGACCGCGTCATCATCCGCCGCGACGAGACGCAGGCCTTCCGCGATCTCGGTTTCCAGGGCCGAACCGAGCGCCTGGGCGATGAGAGCCGCAACGTCTTCGAACGGCCCGACGGCACGCGCATCGTCACGATCACCGACCAGGATGGCCGCCTGATCCGCCGCACGCGGCTCGACCGCAACGGTCAGGAGTATGTGATCATCGACAACACCCGCCGCGATCGGCCCAATGACCGCTTCTCGGACGAGATTGTCGTGCTCCCGCCGCCACCGCTGCCGATGCCGCGCGAGCGCTATATCGTCGATGCCGAGCGCGCCGATGAGCGTCTGATCTACGAGACGATCATGGCCCCGCCGATTGCGGCGATCCCGCGCCGCTACACGCTCGACGAGGTGCGCTATTCACCCGATCTGCGGGCGCGGATGCGCAGCGTCGACATCGATACGGTGACCTTCGAGACAGGCTCCTGGACCATCGTGCCGGACCAGGCACAGCGGCTCGCCACCATCGCCCAGTCGATCCGGCAGGGGCTGCAGAGCTCGCCCAACGAGGTCTTCCTGGTCGAGGGGCATACCGACGCCGTCGGCTCCGACATCGACAACCTGTCCTTGTCGGACCGCCGCGCTCAATCGGTCGCGGAAATCCTGACCCGCGACTTCGGCGTGCCCGCCGAGAACCTGACGACCCAGGGCTATGGCGAGCAATATCTCAAGGTCGCGACGCAGGAGCCCTCGCGCGAGAACCGGCGCGTGACGCTGCGGCGGATCACGCCGCTGCTGGCCGGGCAGAGCGGGCGCTGAAGACAATGCCGGCGCGGCGGCTCGCTGCCGCGTCGGCTCGCTTTCGTCGCATCGCTTTCATGAAGCGGCAAGGTCTCTGGTCTAGATCACGTTGCATTCGGATGACTTCGTCCAAATGCGACGTGATCTATTCTAAAAGCTGAGAGCATTGCTCTTGCGAAAAACCGGTACCCACTTTTTTCGCGCAAGGCTCTAGCTCTAGCCGAGAGGAGACCGACATGAGCGATTCATCGATTGCCATCGCGCAGAGCCTCGCGACGAGCCAGGCTGCGGCCACACGCCAGACCATCCAGACCGAGATGGTCAAGCAGCAGGCCGATGCCGAGCAGGCTGTGGCCGACCTGCTGCAGCAGGGTGCGGCCCAGACGAAGGCTGCCCTTCCGGCCGGACAGGGCCAGACCGTCGACATCACCGCCTGAGCTCCTGCCTCATGATGTAGAGCACGACGATCTGCGACCACGCAGCGATACCAGCCGTCGGCATGCAGCCCGGCGAACGAAACTCCCCGGGAGGCGCCAGCCAGCCGAGCCGTCATCGGGAGAGGTTCACTGGTGCCAAGCTTTGTTAAGACCTCGAATGCGAGGATTATGACCACGATGTGAGGCTCCGCTTCGGAGAAACCAGCCATGAAGGCGATTCGCATCAATGGTCATGCCGGGAGCCTGCCGCGTCTGCCATTCTGGGCCGCTGCATTCGTCACGGTGGTCTGCATCGCCATTCTCGCCCTGAGCGGATGGCGCGAATGGACCACCCGAGAAGCCGATCTGAAGAACGCCGAAGTCGACATGATCAATCTCTCGCGCTCGCTGACACAGCACGCGGAGGATACCATCGAACTCGCCGACGCAGCACTTTTCGGCTTGGCCAGCACACTGGAGGCAAACGACACGGGTCCCGCCGCAATCGCGACAGTCCAGAATGTTCTCGACCTTCGCAAACCGACGCTAGGGCGAATCCGCGGCCTCTTCGTCTACGACGAAACGGGCCGCTGGCTGGCCACCACGGAGAAAGTCGACTTCGCTGGCCTCAACAACAGCGACCGCGCATATTTCCAGCACCATCGCGCTGTGGACGATCGTCGCATCTATCTGGGCCGACCCGTTCAAAGCCGGGCCGGTGGTCAGTGGATCATCACGGTGTCACGGCGCCTCAACCATCCCGATGGCGCTTTCGCCGGTGTGGTCCTGGCGACGATCGACGTCGGATATTTCTCGCAGTTCTATCGTCAGTTCGACATCGGCCCCAACGGGGCAATCACGCTGCTCAGTGCCGACGGCATTCTGCTCGCGCGCAGCGTCGATAACGACACCTATGTCGGACGAGATATGTCGGCGACACCTCTGATCAGGGACAGGATGTCCAGGCCCGCCGCCGGCGTCTATTATTTCAAATCACCGCTGGATGGGCTGCAACGTTTGAGTTCCTTCAGGTTCAGCGAGCGATATCCGCTCCTAGTGCTGGCGACGGAAGCCCAGGACGATATTCTGGCGCTCTGGCGCCAAGCCGCCATGGTCCGGACGGCCTTCGTGCTGGCTTTGACATTGCTGATTGGCGTCATCGGCCTACATCTCGTGCGTCAACTCTATGAGCGTCAGCGCATGGCGGCAGCGCTGATCGCCAAGGAGGCCGATTTCCGTCTGCTCGCGGAAGCATCCAGCGACATGGTCACCCGGATCGATTTCAACGAGCGCATTCTCTACGCTTCCCCTTCCTCCGCGAGCGTTCTGGGCTGGGACCCAGCGCAACTGGTCGGAACGCCTGCTCTGGCCGGCGTCGACCCCGAGGATTTGCCCCGTGTCGAACAGGTCGTCGCTGCGCTGAAGCGTGGCGAGATCGAGGAAGCCAGGATCATCTATCGCACGCGCCACCGAGAGAAGACCGAGATCTGGATCGAGACGACCTTGCGCGTGACGAGGTCCGATAGCGGCACGATCGATGGCGCCGTGGCGATCTCGCGCGATATGACCGAGCACAAGGATCTGGAAGACAAACTCGAGGCGCTGGCGACCTTGGACGGACTGACGGGGCTCGCCAATCGCCGATGTTTCGACGAGCGGCTGGAGCAGGAATGGGCGCGAGCCTCGCGAGAGGGCACCGCCCTTTCCGTGCTGATGATCGATATCGACCATTTCAAGAAATTCAACGATCGTTACGGACATCCGGCTGGAGATGGCTGCCTGCGTGCTGTGGCCGCCGTCCTGGCCGCGCAAACACGACGCCCGGGCGACCTGGCCGCGCGCTATGGAGGGGAAGAGTTCGCCCTCCTCTTGCCGAACACGGATGCCGAAGGCTGCGAGCTGGTCGGCATGAGGTTCTGCGATGCGCTTCACAACATCCAGATCCCGCACGGGTCGAACCCTCCGTCCGGGCTCGTCACGGCGAGCCTTGGCGGCGCGACCGCCTGGCCGAACTCCAATGCAACGACAGACTGCGCCTCGTTGGTTGGAGCAGCTGATCGGGCGCTTTATTCCGCCAAGGACGGCGGGCGGGATCGCATCGTCATGTCGGGACGAGTGCTGCCGTGGCCGCGCGCCAGGAGCGCCTAACCCGCAACAGAGCGCATTAACGGAATGCGCCGCTTCTGAAGATGGCTCCACGCGATCCGTCGTCGCGCGAAGCGCCGCCGCAATCAACTAGGCGATGAATACACGGCAATGACGCCATGCGAGCCGGGCGCTGTTTGCCGGTTGCGCACTGGCGCTATCACGCCTAACTTCCCAGCCGTTCCGAGGGGTGCTCGCAAGAGCTGAGATGGCCTTCCAGGCCGAACCCATCGAACCTGATCCGGGTCATACCGGCGGAGGGACTGGAACGCGGCTTGCGCAGAATTGCGGCCGCAGACAGCGCTAGACCGCTTCGACGCCGGATCTCCTGAACCTTGGACCAAGGAGGAGATCCCCATGAACGTTCACACCAAGTCAGCCAAAAACAGCGTCAAGGCCGCGCCCAAGTTTGGGGCACCGACCGGTGTCACCACCGGCCCGATCATCGGCTCGCGCAAGATCTATGTCGCGCCGCCGGAAGACCCGACCATGCGCGTGCCCTTCCGCGAGGTGCAGCTTTCGACCGACGCGGAACCGCCGGTGCGCATCTACGACCCGTCAGGGCCCTTCACCGAGACCGACGCCAGGATCGACCTGAACCAGGGCCTGCCGCAGCCTCGCCGCGGCTGGCTCGATGCGCGCGGTTTCGACAGCATTCCTGGCCGCGAGGTCACCGCCGCCGACAATGGCAACATCTCGCCCGAGAACCTGGTGCCGGCCTGCCCGGCTGAGCGCCCGGTGCTGACGGCCAAACCCGGCCAGATGGCGACGCAGTACGAGTTCGCCAGGGCCGGCATCATCACGCCCGAGATGACCTATGTCGCGCATCGCGAAAACCTCGGCCGTGCCGCGATACTCGAAGGCGCCCGCGAGCGTCATGCCGATGGCGAGAGCTTTGGCGCGAGCGTGCCGGAATTCGTCACCCCGGAATTCGTGCGCAGCGAGATCGCGCGCGGCCGCGCCATCATTCCCGCCAACATCAACCACCCCGAACTCGAGCCGATGGCGATCGGTCGCAACTTCCTGGTCAAGATCAACGCCAATATCGGCAACTCCGCCGTGACCTCGGGCGCCGCCGAAGAGGTCGAGAAACTGGTCTGGGCGATCCGCTGGGGCGCCGACACGGTCATGGACCTGTCGACCGGCCGCAACATCCACAACATCCGCTCCTGGATCCTGCGCAACTCGCCGGTGCCGATCGGCACCGTGCCGATCTACCAGGCGCTGGAGAAGGTCGGCGGCGATCCGGTCAAGCTCGACTGGGAGGTGTTCAAGGACACGCTGATCGAGCAGGCCGAGCAGGGCGTCGATTACTTCACCATCCATGCCGGCGTCAGGCTGCCCTATGTGCCGCTGACGGCTTCCAGGGTGACCGGCATCGTCTCGCGCGGCGGCTCGATCATGGCGCGCTGGTGCCTGGCGCATCACAAGGAAAGCTTCCTCTACGAGCGCTTCGACGAGATCTGCGAGATCATGCGGCGCTATGACGTCTCGTTCTCGCTCGGCGACGGGTTGCGTCCGGGCTCGATCGCCGACGCCAATGACCGTGCCCAGTTCGCCGAGCTGGAGACGCTGGGCGAGCTCACCAAGATCGCCTGGGACAAGGGCTGCCAGGTGATGATCGAGGGCCCCGGCCATGTGCCGATGCACAAGATCAAGGAAAATATGGACAAGCAACTGCGCGAATGCGGCGAGGCGCCCTTCTACACGCTAGGGCCGCTGACGACCGACATCGCGCCGGGCTACGACCACATCACCTCGGGGATCGGGGCGGCGATGATCGGCTGGTTCGGCTGCGCCATGCTCTGCTATGTCACGCCCAAGGAGCATCTCGGCCTGCCCAACCGTGATGACGTCAAGACCGGCGTCATTACCTACCGGATCGCGGCCCATGCCGCCGATCTCGCCAAGGGTCATCCGGCGGCCAAGCTCCGCGACGATGCGGTCAGCCGCGCACGCTTCGATTTCCGCTGGGAAGACCAGTTCAACCTTGCGCTGGACCCTGACACCGCCCGCGCCTATCACGACGAGACGCTGCCCAAGGACGTACACAAGGTCGCGCATTTCTGCTCGATGTGCGGGCCGAAGTTCTGCTCGATGAAGATCACGCAGGACCTGCGCGCCGAGGTGCTGGCCATGGGCGAAAACGAGCGCGCAGCACTCAATCAAGCGGCAGCGCAGATCGAGACACAAAGGCACGAAGGCATGGCGGCGAAATCGCAGGAATTCCTTGCGAGGGGCGGCAATCTCTACCTGCCGGCGGCCGAATGAGCACGACCATGAGTGTGACCATGACGGAAGACCATCTCGATGCCGCCCGCGTCGCTGCCGTGCTGGCGCGCGTGGCGGCGCAGCGGCCGCGCGTGCAATGCCTGACCAACACGGTGGCGCAGAACATCACGGCCAACATGCTGCTCGCCTTCGGGGCCATTCCCTCGATGGCGATCCATGTCGACGAGGTCGCGGCGATGGCCGACGGCGCGGGCGCGATCCTGATCAATATCGGTACGATCAACGCCGAGAGCGAGCTCGCCATTCCCAAGCTGCTGGAAGTGGCGCGCGACAAGGCCAAGCCGCTGGTCTTCGACCCCGTCTTCGTCGAGCTCTCGCCCCTGCGCCAGCATGTGGCGCGCGAGGTGCTGCGCTTGCGCAACATCGTGGTGCGCGGCAACGCGACCGAGATGGCGGCGCTCGACGATGCGCTCCAGGCCGCTCGCGAGCATGATCTGACGCTGGTCACGACCGGCAAGGTCGACCGTATCGAAGGCCCGCGCGGCGCGTTCTCGGTCGCGCATGGCCACCCCCTGATGACGAAGGTCACCGGCGTCGGCTGTGCCGCCGGCGCCCTGATCGCGGCGGCTTGCGCGGTCGAGAGCAACCCTGCCCTGGCGGCGGCCGCAGCGTTGACCGCCTACGGCATCGCCGGCGAGATCGCGGCAGAACGCAGCAATGGTCCCGGCAGCTTTGCTGTCGCGCTGATCGACGCGCTGGCGGGCATCGACGAGGCCACGCTGCGGGCACGGATGTCCGCTTGAAGACGAAACATCGTCATTGCGAGCGCAGCGAAGCAATCCAGGGGCCGTCGAGCGAGCCCTTCTGGATTGCTTCGCTGCTCTCGCAATGACGGAGAGGACAAACCAATGACGCTTGATATCCTGCTCTACGGCCTGGTCGATCCGCAGATCGCCAGGGGCCGCTCGCTTGCCGACCTCGCCCGGGCGGCGGCCAAAGGTGGCGCGACGCTGATCCAGTACCGCGCCAAAGCGGCCTCGACGCGCGAGATGGTGCGGGAGGCCCGGGCGATCCATGCTGCGCTCGCCGGCACCGGCGTGCCGCTCTTGATCAACGACCGCGTCGATGTCGCTTTGACGGCCGGCGCGGAAGGCGTCCATCTGGGCGCCGACGACATGGAGCTTGCCGACGCCCGCCGCCTGCTCGGCGAGAACGCGATCATCGGCGCGACGCTGGGAGAGGCGGCGGAATTGCCCTATCTCGCCGCCGCGCGCATCGATTATGCCTGCATCGGCCCGGTCTTCGCCACGCAGCACAAGGACGATGCCGACATCCCGCTCGGCCTCGACGGCTACGCTGCGCTGCGGCGGCAGGCAGCCGAGGTGCTGGGTTTACTCCCGGTCGGAGCGATCGCCGGCATCAATGCGAGCAACGCCGCCTCGGTGATGGCCGCCGGCGCGGACGGGGTCGCCGTGATCGGCGCGATGTTCGGGACCGACGATGTCGAGGGCGCGACGCGGGCGTTGCGGGCTGCGGTGGGAATGAGCCCGCCTCGCTGATCACATACGCCCGTCATGCCGGACGCAGCGAAGCGGAGATCCGAGATCCATCGTAGAGTGCGGTGGCCTCCGATGGATCCCGGGTCAAGCCCGGGATGACGCACGGATGAAAATTCCGTCGAGACTTACTGCGTCTGTGTCTGCGTCGGCGTGAGCGGCAGCGGAGCTGGCTTCGGATGCGGCTTGGGCTTGGCGGCGGGCTTCGGCTCACTGGTGATGCCGAGACGCGCCCGGATCGATGCCGCCCGCGCCTCGGTGACGCGCGCACCGCAGAAGCCGAGCGAGCCCTCGCGCTGGAAGTCGCGGCAGGTCAGTTCGCGCTCGGCCGAAAAGCTCGCCTGTTCGCGCGCGATGGCGCGCTGGTCGACCGCATCGCCCTTGGCGCCGAGCACACGATAGCCCTCGCGCACTGCTCTTTCAGCCGTGCCGCGCTCGGATTCGATCTCCTTGGCGCGAGAGACGAGCGTGCGCGAATCCGGCCCCCACAGGCCGCGCGGATCGATCCGACAGGCGGCGGCCTCGACGACGCAGGGCTGCGCCGGTTCGACCACGAGGAAAGCGCCGTCGAGCACGTCGAAGACGATCGGGCAGATCGAGGCCTCGAGCTTATAGCGCGGTACGCCGGCGGGTCTTCCCAGCGATGTCAGCGGCACCGGCGCATCGCCGAGCGAGATCGCGCAAGGCTCGACCAGATTGCTGGCCTGGAATCCCTCGGCCTTGAGTTTCAGCCCGTAGCCCGCCGCGGTCTTCTCGAAGACCGCCTCGCCGAAGCCGCCATTGCGCCTGAGCGTCCGGCCAATGATCGCCTCCTCGCCCGCGACCTTGATTGCCGGCATCACATGGGCGCGCGGCGTCGCCGCTGCGCCACCGGAGGCAGGCGGCGCAGCCTGATGGGTGCCGGCCTGGTTCAGCGGCTGGGCGCCGGGCAATTGCAGCGGCTGGGCACATGCGAGCGTCGTCCCATAGGCAAGGGCGAGCAGGGCAAGGCTCGAAGCAAGGCGCAGATGTCGGTTCACGTCACAACCCTGGCGAAGGCTCGACCGAGCGAAGGCATGCAAGTCCAAAAAAGGCTTGGCAAGCCCGGAGAAAGCTTGGGCATTCCGCCTTGAATGACGGGGGCCGCGCCGGCACGCAAGGACACAAGCGCAACACCAGCTGGGAATGATCCGCGTCGCGACCGCGCCCGCCATTGCGAACGCGCCAGATTCTTAATCGGCTCTCGTGTCTTGCAAGGGCGGGAACACCCTCACTATATACGCCGCCAAGAGGCGGTTTAACGACCGTTCGACGTGGAATGCCGGATTCGCTCGCCGCAGCAGGCGGGGGCGGCCCGGTCCATGGGCCGGAAGGCGGCGCCCAGGCGTCGCAGGCCGGCGATCTGCTCAATTTAAAAGGGATCCCCTCCATGGGTAAAGTTATTGGTATCGACCTCGGCACGACAAACTCCTGCGTCGCGGTCATGGAAGGCTCTACACCCAAGGTCATCGAGAATTCGGAAGGTGCACGCACCACGCCGTCGATCGTGGCCATCACCGATGACGGCGAACGCCTCGTCGGCCAGCCGGCCAAGCGCCAGGCTGTCACCAACCCCGAGCGCACCTTCTTCGCGATCAAGCGCCTGATCGGTCGGACCTTCGACGATCCGATGACGCAGAAGGACATGCATCTCGTCCCCTACAAGATCAAGAAGGCGGCTGCGGGCGACGCCTGGGTCGAGGCCGACGGCACCGACTATTCGCCCTCGCAGATCTCGGCCTTCACGCTGACCAAGATGAAGGAGACCGCGGAGGCCTATCTCGGCCAGCCGGTCACCCAGGCCGTCATCACGGTCCCGGCCTATTTCAACGACGCCCAGCGCCAGGCGACGAAGGATGCCGGCCGCATCGCCGGCCTGGAAGTGCTGCGCATCATCAACGAGCCGACCGCGGCAGCGCTCGCCTATGGCCTCGACAAGAAGTCGGCCGGCACGATCGCGGTCTATGACCTCGGCGGCGGCACCTTCGACGTCTCGATCCTCGAGATCGGCGACGGCGTCTTCGAGGTGAAGTCGACCAATGGCGACACCTTCCTCGGCGGCGAGGATTTCGACATGCGCCTCGTCGAATATCTCGCAGATGAGTTCAAGCGCGAGCAGGGCATCGACCTGAAGAAGGACAAGCTCGCCCTGCAGCGCCTGAAGGAAGCCGCCGAGAAGGCCAAGATCGAGCTCTCGACCACGGCCCAGACCGAGATCAACCTGCCCTACATCACGGCTGACGCGTCCGGGCCGAAGCATCTCGCCATCAAGCTCTCGCGCGCCAAGTTCGAGAGCCTGGTCGACGATCTCGTCCAGCGCACCATCGAGCCCTGCAAGAAGGCGCTCAAGGATGCCGGTCTTTCGGCGGGCCAGATCGACGAGGTCGTTCTCGTCGGCGGTATGACCCGCATGCCGAAGGTCCAGGAGGTCGTGAAGCAGTTCTTCGGCAAGGAGCCGCATAAGGGCGTCAACCCGGACGAGGTCGTCGCCATCGGCGCCGCGATCCAGGCCGGCGTGCTGCAGGGCGACGTCAAGGACGTGCTCCTGCTGGACGTGACCCCGCTTTCGCTCGGCATCGAGACGCTGGGCGGCGTGTTCACGCGCCTGATCGACCGCAACACCACGATCCCGACCAAGAAGAGCCAGGTCTTCTCCACTGCCGAGGACAATCAGCAGGCGGTGACGATCCGGGTCTTCCAGGGCGAGCGCGAGATGGCGGCCGACAACAAGATGCTCGGCCAGTTCGACCTGATGGGCATTCCGCCCTCCCCGCGCGGCATGCCGCAGATCGAGGTGACCTTCGACATCGACGCCAACGGCATCGTCTCGGTGACGGCGAAGGACAAGGCCACCAACAAGGAGCAGCAGATCCGCATCCAGGCGTCTGGTGGACTGTCGGAGGCCGACATCCAGAAGATGGTCAAGGATGCCGAGGCCAATGCCGGCGAGGACAAGAAACGCCGCGAGCTGGTCGAGGCCAAGAACCAGGGCGAAAGCCTGGTGCACTCGACCGAGAAGTCGCTGAAGGACTATGGCGACAAGGTCACGGCCGCCGACAAGACAGCGATCGAGACCGCGCTCGACGCGCTGAAGGCGGCCCTGGCGGAAGACAACGCCGAGACCATCTCGGCGCGCACCACCGACCTGATGCAGGCCTCGATGAAGCTGGGCGAAGCCATGTATGCGGCGAGCCAGGCGGAGGGCGCCGCAGCGGCCGATGGCGGCGACGAGCATGCGGCTGAAGCCAAGAAGGACGACGTCATCGACGCCGACTTCAAGGACGTCAGCGACGACAAGGGCGACAAGAAGAAGAGCGCCTGATTGCACGACTCCTTTCGCTGAGCGACATGGCCGGGCTTGACCCGGCCATTGCGTTCGCAGAAGGCGTCCTGAAGGAAGATATCGCTCTTCTGTCGGAGATGGCCGGGCCTGAGCCCGGCCATGATTTCGAGGAGTGCGAAGGGGCGACTATTTGATGTCCAAGCGCGACTATTACGAAATCCTCGGCGTTTCAAAGACCGCGAGCGATGCGGAACTGAAGAGTTCCTTCCGCAAGCAGGCGATGCAATGCCATCCTGATCGTCATCCCGGCGACAAGGGGGCGGAGGCCAAGTTCAAGGAACTGAACGAGGCCTATCAGATCCTGTCCGACGAGCAGAAGCGCGCGGCCTATGATCGCTTCGGCCACCAGGCTTTCGAGAATGGCGGCGGGGGCGGCGGCAATCCCGATTTCTCCGACTTCATGTCGGACATCTTCGACTCCTTCTTCGGCGATGCCAGGGGCGGTGGACGCGGCGGCGCGCGCGCAGCCAATGGCCGCGAGCGCGGCGCCGATCTGCGTTACAATCTAGAGATCGGCCTCGAGGACGCCTTCACCGGCAAGAACGCCTCGATCCGCGTGCCGACCTCGATCGCCTGCGAGGCCTGCTCTGGCACCGGCGCCAAGCCGGGCTCCAAATCGCGGCAATGCCCGACCTGCGGCGGCCATGGCCGGGTGCGCGCCAATCAGGGCTTCTTCTCGGTCGAGCGCACCTGCCCGACCTGCAATGGCCGCGGCGAGATCATCGACGACCCCTGCAAGATCTGCCAGGGCGCGGGCCGGGTCACGCGCGAGCGCACGCTTGCCGTCAATATCCCGGCCGGCGTCGAGGACGGCACCCGCATCCGCCTCGCCGGCGAGGGCGAAGCCGGCCTGCGCGGCGGACCGGCGGGCGACCTCTACATCTTCCTCTCGATCAGGCCGCACGCGATCTTCCAGCGTGACGGGGCCGATCTGTTCTGCCGCGTGCCTCTCGGCCTGACCTCGGCCGCGCTGGGTGGCGAGATCGAAGTGCCGACGCTGACCGGCGAGCAGGCCCGTGTGAAGATTCCCGAGGGCACGCAGACCGGCAAGCAGTTCCGCCTCAAGGGCAAGGGCATGAGCGTGCTGCGCTCGCGCGAGGTCGGCGACCTCTACATCCAGGTGTTGATCGAGACGCCGCAAAAGCTCACCGCCCGTCAGCGCGAATTGCTGCTGGAGTTCGAGCGCGAGAGCTCGCATTCGACCCATCCCGAAGCCGCCGGCTTCTTCGGCCGCGTGAAGGACTTTCTGGGCGGGCTCGGCGGCGCGGCTTGAGGCAGCCGTTCCTTCGCGCCAGCGTCACAACACCCGCCATGTCATCCCGAGCGTAGCGAAGCGAAGACCCGGGATCCATTCCGGAACGCAAACGGGATAGGCTCCGGCATGGATCCCGGATCGGCGCCGCTGCGCGGCTTGTCCGGGATGACGGCGCAGATGTAATTTCAGGCTCAACAGAAAAACGGGCCGCCTTCCGGCAGCCCGTTCTTCGATCGAAGCCTGACCGCAATCAGACCTTGTCGATCACCTTCTTGATGACGTCCTTGCCCTTGCCGAGCGCCTGCTGGGCCTCGCCCTTGCGCTCCTGCGCCATGCCCTCGGCCTGGAGCCCGGGCTTGCTCAGCGCCTTGCCGGCGGCCTGCTTGACGTTACCGGCGGCCTCATTGGCCATGCCCTTGATCTTGTCGGCGGTGCTACCCATCGTCTTGATCCTTCTCTCGAATTTGCGCCGTCCATACGGCCTGAGACCAAGAAACAAGCGGGTGTAAGGAAGGTTCCCAGGAACTTCCGGTCGTTCAAGGCGTGCCCGGCGCCGCACTGGAGACGCTTTGCGCCACGATTGCGCGCAAGGCCTCGCCCGTCGCAGCGTTTGCCGGGAAGAAGGTCTCCAGCGCCAGTTCGGACAGCGTGATGTCTACCGGTGTGCCGAAAACCGTCGTCGTCGAGATCAGGGACAAGACCGTCTCGCCCAATTGCAATTGCAGCGGCACCACGATGGCAGGCTCCGCTTCGACGTCCTGCGCATGGCCCTTGCGCGCTGGCTGGACCGGTGCGGGATAAGTCAGCAATTCCGCCAGGAGATCGGCCAGCACCGGATCGGCTGTAGCCCTGATCTGCTGGCGCAGGCGCGCCAGCAGATGCATCCGCCACTCGCCCAGATTCACGATGAGCGGGGCGAGCCCGGCCGGATGCAACGAGAGCCGTAGCACGTTGACAGGTGGCCGCAGCAGGTCAACATCCGCGATCAGGCCAAGCAGCGGCGCAATCGCAGCGTTGGCGGCGAGCAGCGTCCAGTGGCGGTCCACTGCCAGCGCCGGATAGGGCTCGTGGCCCTTGAGCACGAGGTCGATCGCGGCCTTCGCCGCCTGCAGGCCGGGATCCTCCAGGGTGCGCTCCAGATAGACCGGCGCATAGCCCGCCGCCAGCAGCAGCGCATTGCGCTCGCGCAGCGGCACGCCGAGATGCTCGCAAAGCAGCAGGACCATGTCGCGGCTCGGCTGCGAGCGGCCGCTTTCGAGGAAACTGAGATGCTTCTGCGAGATCTCGGCCTCGAGCGCGAGATCGAGCTGGCTGAGCCGTCGCAATTGCCGCCAATCGCGGATGAGCGAGCCGACCATGGGCTGATGATGCTTGTTCATGACGCCAAACCTATCCCAGCACGGCCCGCTTTCAATTACCTCGCGCTTAATCGACCCACCGACACGATCCCGTCAGCATGGCCTCCATCGACCACGGCCAGAGCGGCTCAAGACCGCCCCGGCCACAATCAAGGAGACCGAAGCGATGTCCATGATCCAATCCTCGCGCTTCCTGCGGAACGCCCTTGCCGCTGACGCTGCCGCCTGCGCCGCGACCGGCCTGCTGCTTGCCGCGGCCGCCGGGCCGCTCTCCGAGCTGCTCGGCTTCCCCACAAGCTTCCTGCGCGGAGCCGGCCTCATGCTCCTGCCCTGTGCGGCGCTGCTCGCCTGGTTCTGCGCCCGCGAAACCCTGCCGCGCCCGGCCGTCTATGCCGTGATCGGCGTCAACATCCTCTGGGTCGCCGACAGCATCGCGATCCTGGTCGCGGGCTGGTTCCAGCCGAGCGGGCTCGGCATCGCGTTCGTGCTGGCGCAAGCCGCAGCCGTCGCACTGATCACGGAGCTCGAGATTATCGGCCTGAAGCGCTCGGCGGCCGTCTCGGCAGGCGGACTCGCGGCGTAGTCGGCGCAGCCCCACCCCGATACGAAAAAGCCCCGGATGCACGCATCCGGGGCAGGTGCCTGACCGCGATCGGGGCCAGGTGGGGAGGAAGCGTTACCAGCCGGCGAGCACCGCGCCCTTGAAGCGCTCGGCGACGAAAGCCTTGATCTCGGGGGTATGATAGGCGTCGACCAGGGTCTTGACCCAGGGCTTGTCCTTGTCGGCGGCGCGGACCGCGATGACGTTGACGTAAGGGCCCTTCGGATCCTCGCGCAGGATTGCCGAGGTCGGCTCGATCTTGGCGTCGACGGCGTAGTTGGTGTTGATCGCGGCGGCGGCCACGTCGGCGAGCGAACGCGGGGTCTGCGCCGCCTCGATCTCGATGACCTTCAGCTTCTTCGGGTTCGAGACGATGTCGGCCGGGCCCGGCTTGAAGCCGACACCGTCCTTCAACTTGATGATGCCCTTGTCCTGCAGCAGCAGGAGCGAGCGGCCGCCATTGGTCGGATCGTTCTGGATGGCGATGGTGGCGCCGTCCGGCACCTCGCCCCAGCTCTTGTACTTGGCCGAGTAGATGCCGAGCGGGAAGTTCACGGTCAGGCCGACGCTGACGATCTTGTAGCCGCGATCCTTCACCTGGTTGTCGAGATAGGGCTGATTCTGGAAGGAGTTGGCCTCCAGCTCGCCGGCGTCGAGCGCCTGGTTCGGCACGACATAGTCGGAGAATTCGATGATCTTGAGATCGATGCCCTGCTTGGCGACGAGCGGCTTCAGCTTCTCCAGGATCTCGGCATGGGGGCCGGGCGAGGCGCCGATGCGCACGAGTTGGGTCTGCTGGGCGAGCGCGGGAACGGCGAGCGTCAGAGCAAGGACGGCGGAGGCTGCCAGCGTGGCGCGACGGGTGACGATGGACATGGGATGGGCTCCTGTGAGGATGATGAAGGTTCGCGTTTCAATTTCAGCCCTCATCCTGAGGAGCCGCGTAGCGGCGTCCCGAAGGATGCTCCAGAGGTTGCGGAGCATCCGGGACCATCCTTCGAGACGCGCCTGCGGCGCTCCTCAGGATGAGGGCTGAGATATATGGGGCCTGGGGTTTGATTGGGGTGAAGCGGTTCAGGCGTGGCGCAGGCGCTTGTTGAGGTGACGGGCGAGCCGGTCCCCGATGCTCTGGACGGTCTGGACCAGAACGATCAGGACGGCGACGACGGCGGCCATGACATCGGGCATGAAGCGCTGATAGCCGTAGCGGATGCCGAGATCGCCGAGCCCGCCGCCGCCGACCGCGCCGACCATGGCGGAAAAGCCGAGCAGGCTGACGATGGCGAGCGTGAGCCCCAGCACGATCGCAGGCAGCGCCTCAGGCACCAAGACCTTGCGCACGATCTGGACCGGCGTCGCGCCCATCGAGCGGGCAGCCTCGACGAGGCCCTGATCGACCTCGCGGATCGCCCCCTCGATCAACCGCGCGATGAAGGGCGTGGAGGCGACCGTCAAGGGCACGATCGCGGCCGCAGTGCCGATCGAGGTTCCCGCCAGCAAGCGCGTGAACGGGATGATCGCGACGACGAGGATGATGAAAGGCGTCGAGCGCGTGGCGTTGACGAGCGCGCCGAGCACCGCGTTGGCGAAGGGCGCGGCAAACAATTCGCCGCGCTTGCTCGTCGCCAGGAAGACGCCGAGCGGCAATCCCAGCAAGGTGCCGATCCCGGCCGCGACCGCGACCATGGTCAGCGTGTCGGCCGTGGCCTGGAGGATGAGCCGGATGATGTCAGGAGACATGGCCGATGACCTCCACCTTGAGTTCGAGGCTTTTCAGCGCGCCGAGCACGGCGCCGAGTTCAGGCTCGCGCGCCGGCACCGAGACCAGCAGGCTGCCAAAGGGCTTGCCGGCGATGGCGTCGATGCGCCCGGCCAGGATGTTGACGTCGACGCCGATGATCGAGCTCAACCGGCTGATCACCGGGGCCGTCGCATTCTCGCCGGTGAAGGTGATGCGCAGCACCGCGGCATCGCCCGGTCGCGGCTCGGTGCGCAGACGGCCGGCGAGATGAGCCGGCAGGTCGACGCCGGTCACCGCCTCGACGAAACGCGCCGTGGTCGGGTGCTTGGGCTGCGTCAGCACGGAGAAGGTATCGCCCTCCTCGACGATACGGCCACCCTCGATCACCGCGACGCGATCGCAGATTTCCTTGATGACGGGAATCTCGTGAGTGATCAGCAGGATGGTGACGCCGAGCTCGCGGTTGACCTGCTTGAGCAGCGCCAGGATCGATTGCGTCGTCTCGGGATCGAGCGCCGAGGTCGCCTCGTCGCAGAGCAGCACCTTCGGCTCGGTTGCGAGCGCACGGGCGATGCCGACACGCTGCTTCTGGCCGCCGGACAGTTCGGCCGGATAGCGCTCGCGCTTGTCGGCGAGGCCGACGAGATCGAGCAGGCGCTCGACCTGGGTCGTGATCTCCGCCCTGGGCGTGCCGGCGATCTCCAGAGGCAGCGCGACATTGTCGAACACCGTGCGCGAGGAGAGCAGGTTGAAATGCTGGAAGATCATGCCGGTCGTGCGGCGCCGCGCCCGCCAGCCGGCCTCGCTCAAGCCGGTGACGTCCTCGCCCTCGATCAGAATGCGGCCGGAGCTGGCGCGCTCCAGCCCGTTGACCAAGCGGATCAATGTCGACTTGCCGGCACCGGAGCGACCGATGACGCCGACGATCGCGCCCTTGGGCACATCGAGATCGATGCCCGCGAGCGCTTCGACCTCGCTTTGGCCGCGACGGCCGGCAAAGACCTTGCCAACCCGCTCGAAGCGGATGATCGGCTCAGGCAATGGCGGGATATCGATCCCGACGCGAAAGGCGTCGGGTTTCAAGGGGGCGTTCATCATGGCCTCAGAAATGGGTGTGGCAGGACCAGTGGGCAATGCCGAGCTGTTCGTGCGTCACATCATGGATGGATTGGCGCAGGGCCTCATCATTCGCGGGATCGCGACCTGTCTGCGCAGGCACCGCCCTGGCGAACCAGGACGACAGCCAGCGCCAGAGAAAGGCGAGCAGTCCCATCCGGCGGCCTCGTCAGGCTGCCAGCCGCGTCGCGCTGTGGCGGCGCGGAGCGGCGAGCTGACGGGCGGCGAGCTCGGCTGCACCAGGCGTGGCGAAGCGATGGCCCTCGAGCGCATGGAACGCAGCCGATGCGGCAATGAAGGTGAAATAGCGCTCGTCGGGACGGCGATTGACCAGACCCGCCTGGGTCTCGCCGACCTCGATGACATAAGCCTGCGAGGCTTGGACTTGCGAGCCCTGAGTCTGCTGGCCGTGACTGGATTGCGTGTATGACATGGTTCTGCCTCCGCCGCTCTTGCGGCGCTTGATGGACATCTGACGGATGGAAGAGAGCCGGTGAGCCGGCCTTCAGCGCAGGATCAGCGTCGACAACAGCCCATATCGCGGGCGAGGCGGGGTTCGTCAGGTCGAACGGTCAGCATAGCCATGGTCTTCTCCTCATAACTGGAGCCCACGACCACGTCGTGGCGCTTTAGCGTTTGGTGACGCGGCGCAAGCTGCTCGCTCAAATCCCCGCGGCCATCGAACCAAGCCCGATGACAAGCCGTAATTTGGCCGGATATATCCTCTTTGTCAACCCAATCGTTCTTTTAAAGAAACGGGACGGAAGAAAAGAATTTTCCCGCAAACGGCGTCGCGGCGGAGAATCCATCGCCGAAGCACTGCGCCCGTCACTGCGACAGTGCGCGGCTTGACGGGTGCGAGGATGCGGGTGCATTTGCCCGATATGCCGGCTCTCGCCCCCCTGCTCGCGCGACTGCGCCGCTCTGCGCTCGGAGCCTGGCTCGCTGTCGCCTATGCGCTGGCGGTGCTGGCTGCGGGACTGGCGCCTTCGGCTGCGCTCGCCCATCCCGGCCTCGACGGCGCGCTGCTCTGTTCCGGATTGAGTGCTCCCGGACCTGACGCACCAGAGCCTGCCGGCGAGCTGACGCATTGCAAGGGCTGCCCGGTCAATCCGGTGATCGCCGGCCCGGCACCGACCATGCAGGGCATGATCGTCCGGTTGGCCGTTCAGGCATCTGCCCTTCAAACCATCATCCCGGCGCCGCCGCGCATGGCCGCGTTCGGCTTGCCGCAATCGCGCGCGCCGCCGGCGGCCCTCCTCCGTCTCTGACGGCCCCTATCCGCTTTCATTAGGGCAGGCGCCCCAGATCGCCCTGCCGTTTCGCATCCCTGCCCTTCGGGCGTGGTCGATGCAGCCATTCAGGATTTTTCGATGAACACGATTTCGATGAACAAGATCATGCGCATATTCGCGGCCATCGCGCTGGCATTGAGCAGCGCCGCCGCCTTCGCCCATGAATACAAGGCCGGCCCGCTCAAGATCGGCCATCCCTGGTCGCGCGCCACGCCCGCCGGCGCGAAGGTCGGCGGCGGCTATCTCTCGATCGAGAATACGGGATCGACGCCCGACCGGCTGGTCTCGATCTCCGTGCCCTTCGCGGACAGCGTCGAAATGCACGAGATGGCCGTGGTCGACGGCATCATGACCATGCGGCCGCTCGAAAACGGGCTCGCGGTCGCGCCCGGCGCCAAGGTCGAGTTCAAGCCCGGCGGCTATCACATCATGTTCATGGATCTGAAGCAGCCGCTGAAGCAGAACGAGATGCTCAAGGGCGTGCTGAGCTTCGAGAAGGCCGGCACGGTCGAGGTCGCGTTCAAGGTCGAGGCCATGGGAGCCAAGGCCGCCGACCCCAGCGGACATACGCACTGAGGCACAGGCCGCAAAAGCAAGAGCGCGGGGAACCCCTCTCCCGCATCGAAGTCGGGTCTACCCGACTTCGATGCGGGAGAGGGGTTCCCCGCGCTTGATGCCTCACACCTTGGCGCGCGGATCGGTCTTCGCGACGCGCGCCAGCAGGTAGTCGACCTCGGTCTTCGCCTTGGCCGAGATCGACGAACCCGGCTTGCGCTGGGCGTCGCTGGCGAGGATGCCGCGCTTCATCATGGTGTATTTGCGCACGGCGAGGCCGACGCCGAGCTGCTGTTCATAACGCAGCAGCGGCAGATGCGCGTCGAAGATGTCGTGGGCGGCGTCGCGTTGGCCGGCCTTCTGCAGCTTGACCACATCGATCAGCAATTCCGGGAAAGCGTAGCCGGTCATCGCGCCGTCGGCGCCGCGCTCCATCTCGAAATCGAGGAACATGCCGCCATTGCCGGTCAGGATCGAGATCGGCCGCAGCGAGCCCTCGGCCTGGAACTTGCGCAGCGCCGATATCTTCTCCAGCCCCGGCCAGTCCTCATGCTTCAGCATTACGCAAGAGGGGTGGTCCATGACGATCTTGCGGATCACCGCCGGCGTCATGATCACCGAGAGCGTCAGCGGGTAGTCCTGGATGACGAAGGGGATGTCGGTGCCGATCGCCTCCACGGCCTGGGCGTAATAGCCGACGATCTGGTCGTCGGTGCGCAGGGATGGCGGCGGCGCGATCATCACGCCGGCCGCGCCGAGCTCCATCGACTGGCGCGCCAGCGAGCGCATGGCGGCAAAGCCCGGCGCGGAGACGCCGACGATGACCGGCTTTCCGGGCATCTTGGCGACGGCGATCTTGACGATGCCGACCGATTCCTCCGGCTCGAGCTTGGGCGCCTCGCCCATGATGCCGAGCACCGTCGTGCCGTCCGAGCCGATTCGATCGTAGAATTCAAACAGGCGCTCGGTCGAGGTCCAGTCGATCGTACCGTCGGGATTGAACGGCGTCGGCGCGATCGGGAAGACGCCGCTGGCGTCGGGGGTCAGGCTCATGATTCTGGCTTTCGGATGGATTGTGTCGATGGACTTCGATTCGGCTCTCAGACGATGCGGGTGCGCACGCTGCCGATGCCGGCGATCTCGCCTTCCAGCACGTCGCCCTTGACCACCGCCGCGACGCCCTCGGGCGTGCCCGTGAAGATCAGGTCGCCGGGCGCGAGCACGACGAGGCCCGACAGATAGGCGATCGTCTCAGGCACGCTCCAGATCATCTTGGCGAGGTCCGAGCTCTGGCGAGGCACGCCATTGACGACGAGCTCGATCTTGCCGGCGCTGGGATGGCCGACATGGCTCGCCGGCGCGATCTCGCCGATCGGCCCCGAAAGGTCGAAGCCCTTGCTCATGTCCCAGGGCTTGCCGGTCTTCTTGGCGGCGGCCTGCAGGTCGCGCCGCGTCATGTCGAGCCCGGCGGCATAGCCATAGACATGGTTCAGCGCCTCGGCCTCGGGGATGTCATGTCCGCCGGTGCCGATCGCCACGACCAGCTCCATCTCGTGGTGCAGGTCCTTGGTCTTGGTCGGATAAGGCATGTCGGCGCCGTTGATCAGCAGAGCGTCGGCCGGCTTGGTGAAGAAGAACGGCTCCTCACGATCGGGATCGCCGCCCATCTCGCGGGTATGCTCGGCATAGTTCCTGCCGACGCAGAAGACCCGGCGCACGGGGAAGAGCCCGCCGCCGGCGACCGGCACCGCGGTGACGGCAGGCGGATCGATCACGTAATTCGTCATGGCTCGGGGCTCCTTCGGATATTTCCGCTGCCGTTCATGCGGGAGTGGGGCGTGCGGGGCAAGGGCCTCGACTCTCGGGACGGGGCTGCATCTGCGACATCGCAAAGACCGGCGCAAGGGCGTTTTGCGGCGCATCATTGCAACCATAGCGGATTGCCCCCTACAGTATGGCCGGGTCGGCATGAGCCGGCCTGAACTGAGACTGAAGGAACAGCACGTGAGCACGGGTACCGTGAAATGGTTCAACGAAACCAAGGGCTACGGATTCATCACGCCTGATCAGGGCGGCAGCGATGTTTTCGTGCATATCAGCGCGGTCGAGCGCTCTGGCATGCGCGGCCTGAACGAAGGTCAGAAGATCAGCTACGATCTCGAGGCCGACCGCAAGACCGGCAAGTCCTCGGCGGTCAATCTCAAGACTGCGTGAGACAACCCCTAGACGGGAGGCCGATCGGCGGCGTCGCTTCCCGAGCCAATGCGAATCTCTATCGATCTACCAGGACTGAAGACGATTCCCGGCATGCCCGTCGCCAAGAGGCGGCGGTCGAAGGGCAAGGGCCAGCCCCAATGGCCCGATTTTCGCGGCGGCTTCTTGTTGGCTGCGACCCGGTAGTTAGCTGCGACCTGGCGCCGGCCGAAACAGCCGGCCCTTCTCCGCCACCAGCACGATCCCCAGCGCGGCCAACCCGCACAGCGAGAAGCCCAGCGTCAGCGGCACCACCGTGCCGTCGAAATGCTGGCCGATATAGAAGCCGATCAGCGCGCCGCCGACCGTGGTGACGAAGCCCTGCACCGAGGAGGCCGTGCCCGCGACATGGCCGAGCGGGTCCATGGCGAGCGCGCCGAAATTCGGCGCCAGCAGGCCGAAGCAGAACATCGCGCCGCCCTGCAGGACCGTGAAGCTCCAGAGCGATTCATGCCCCGCCAGCGCGATCAGCGCATGCGTGCCGGTGAAGGCGATATAGCCCAGCAGCGCCGCATGCGAGACCCGGCGCATGCCCAGCCTGACGACGATGCGCGAATTCACCAGCGAGGCCACCGCCATGAAGCCCGCGATCAGCGCGAAGATGATGGTGAAGAGCTGTGGCGCCGCGAAGACGTCGACGAAGACCTGCTGCGCCGAGTTGATGAAACCGAACAGTCCACCGATGACGAAGGCCATGGCCGACATGTAGCCGACCGCGACGCGCGTCGTCAGCGTGGTGCGGAAGGCAGCGACGACGCTGTGGAACTCGATCGGCTTGCGATCCTCCTCATGCAGCGTCTCGGGCAGCTTGAAGGCGGCCCAGAGCATCACCGAGGCGCCGAAGATCGTCAGCACGCCAAAGATCCAGCGCCAGGGCGCGACCCAGAGGATGGCCTGGCCGATCGACGGGGCGAGGATCGGTACCGCCAGGAAGACGATCATGGCGAGCGACATCACCCGCGCCATGTCGCGACCGGAATAGCAGTCGCGCACGATCGAGACCGCAAGCACGCGCGTCGCCGCCGCGCCGATGCCCTGGGCGACGCGCGCCCACATCATCGCCTCGAAGGAGCCGGAGAAGGCCGCCGCGATGCTCGCCAGCACATAGAGGCCGAGGCCGAAGAGCAGCACGGGCCTGCGGCCGAAACGGTCCGACAGCGTGCCGTAGACGATCTGCGCAACGCCGAATCCGAGCAGATAGGCGGTGACGATCCATTGCCGGTGATTCGCCTCCATGATGCCGAGCGTCTCGGCCATTTCGGGCAAAGCCGGCAGCATCGAATCGATCGCGAGCGCGTTCGTCGCCATCAGGGCGGCGGTCAGCGTCACGAAGGAACGGAAGCTCATGCCGTGGCGCGGCAGGGCGGGGTCTGCGATTGCGGTCATGTCAGCCTGTGCGGGCGCTCATCCGCGCAAGGCGGATCTGGAAAAGCTCAATTGCCCCCTGGAGCGCCGAGTTTTATGCCCTCCGCCAATGCGGGACAACCCGGCTTTGCTGCAGCGCGTCATGCACCGAGCGGGAAGCGCGCTGGAGCCATCTCCGATCCAGCCGGATCGAAGATGGCTCCAGCAGCTTTGTCTCAACGCGTTTTCTTCACGCGAACCGGTGCCCACTTCGCTCGAAAACGCTCTGGAGCAATGTCTCAACGCGTTTTCTTCACGCGAACCGGTGCCCACTTCGCTCGAAAACGCTCCGGAGCAATCTCCGATCCAGCTGGATCGAAAATGGCTCCAGCAGCTTTGTCTCAACGCATTTTCTTCACGCGAACCGGTGCCCGCTTCGCTCGAAAACGCTTCAGGCCTGCTTCCGCTGCTCGGCGATCAGGGCGTCGTCGATCTCGTCGGCCCGCAACGCCGCCGGGCGGTCGGAGATGCGCTTGCCATAGGCCTCGAAGGCCGGGCGCTTCTCGATCGAGCCGAATTGCAGGCCCCAGAGGATCTGCGAGCCGAGATAGACATCGGCCGCGCTGAAATGCTCGCCCAGCAGAAATTCGCCCGCCGTCACCGCCTGCTCAAGCGTGTCCATGACGTCGGCGAAGCTGCCATAGCCGATCATGCGGGCCCTGTCGGCGGGCACCTCGAAACCCAGCGCCTTGTTACTCACCGCCGCCTCCATCGGCCCCGCGCCGAAGAACAGCCAGCGATAATAGGGTCCGCGCAGCTTGCTGCCCGGCGCGGGCGCGAGGCCGGCCTGCGGGAAGGCGTCGGCGAGATAGGCGCAGATCGCGGCGCATTCGGTGACGACCATGTCGCCATGCTTCAGCGCCGGCACCTTGCCCATTGGATTGACAGCCTTATAGGCGCCCTTCATCGGCGGGCCGAAACCCAGGATCTCGGCGCGATAGGGCACCCCCACCTCCTCCAGCATCCAGCGCGCGATCCGGCCGCGCGACATCGGGTTGGTGTAGAGCACGAGC
The DNA here is from genome assembly GCF_900113835.1 of Allobosea sp. OK403. Lineage (GTDB taxonomy): Bacteria > Pseudomonadota > Alphaproteobacteria > Rhizobiales > Beijerinckiaceae > Allobosea. The sequence goes on from NZ_FOQV01000003.1 coordinate 899,149, forward strand.
TCGTCGGACATGGTGTTCTCCCTGGTCTTGTCGTTCCCGGGATCATAGCCCGACGAGATGGCGCGACCATGTCAGCAGCGTTTTGTTGCAGCATCAGCCCGCGTATTCGGGCAGAGCTTCGACCTTGCATCGGCTTATCCCGAATAACCGGTTCCCACTTTTCGGGCCAATGCTCTATCCTTGCCCGCGAACACGGCGCGGAGCCTCATGGATTTGTCGACAGCGCAGCGCGCAACGGTCACGGATGGCAAGATGACCATCGCCGGCATACCCGGCCACTTCGTGCAGGCGCCGGCGCGCCGGCTCACGCTGGAGGCAAGCGGGCTTGTCGCGCTGTCAGGCTATGCGCTGCGCGACGGCGCGCTGGCCAATGACGGCCGGATCGCCGCGCAGGCAAGGCTGCCCGAGGACAGCCTCGGCCGGGCCGGCCTCAGCGAGGAAGCCGGTGAGATGCCGCTCGCGATTCGCGCCTTGCCCGAGGGCGGCACGGCGGTGCGCATGCTGCTCGTGCTGGCGCATGGCCAGGAGGAGCCGGGCTATCACGCCACGCTCTGGCTGCCCGACGAGATTTTTTCCGCCCTGAAGCAGGACGTCGAGGCCGGCCGCGCCGGGCGGCTCTCGCTTGTCGCCACCACGAGCCTCTGGCTCGACGAGGCGGAGCGCGACGCACCTGCCGAGCGCCGCGTCGCCTGGCGGCTCGGGCCGGGGTCCGACGACGAGGGCAGCGCCCCGGCGCGCGGCCTGGTCGAGCGTATCGCCTGGAGCGCGGCGGCCCCGGCGCCCGCGCTCGCCCCGGCCGAAGAGGAGCCGGAGGAGACGGTGACCGAGGCCCTGACGCGCCTGAACTGGAGCCTGAAGCAGATCGCGCTGGTGCTGGTCTTCCTGATGATCGTGGCCGCGTTGAAGTAGCGCTTCGATGTCGCATCCGCGCGAAAAGCGGTCCCCGCTTATCGGGCGGATGCGCTACCCCCATGCCGGCTCTCATCTAAGCGTCAGAGCCGGATCAATGCGAAAAACCGGTTCCCGCTTTTTCGGATCCGGCTCTTGGATCCCTCAGCGGATCGGCGGGGCGTATTGCAGGCCGCCATTGCTCCACAGGGCGTTCTGCCCGCGCGCGATCTTCATCGACGATTGCTGGCCGAGATGGCGCTCGAAGATCTCGCCGTAATTGCCGGCGGTCTTGATCACCTTATAGGCCCAGTCATTGCCGAGGCCGAGCGCCTGGCCGAAGGAGCCTTCGACGCCGAGCAGGCGGCGGATGTCGGGGTTGGTCGACTTGCGCATCTCGTCGGCATTGGCCTGCGTCACCTCGAGCTCCTCGGCCGTGACCAGCGCATACTGGACCCAGCTGACGATATCGAACCACTGGTCGTCGCCATGGCGCACGGCATAGGCGAGCGGCTCCTTCGAGATCGTCTCCGGCAGCACGACATGCTCGGACGGGTTCTTGAAGCGCAGCCGCTCGGCATAGAGGCCGGACTGGTCCGTGGTGAAGACGTCGCAGCGGCCGCTCTCATAGGCCTCGGTCGCCTCGTTGTTGGTGGCGAAGGTCACCGGCTCGAACTTCATGTTGTTCTTGCGGAAATAGTCGGCGGTGTTGAGTTCGGTCGTGGTGCCCTGCTGGATGCAGATCGAGGCGCCGCTCAACTCGCGGGCCGATTTGATGTTCAGGGCCTTCTTCACCATGAACCCCTGGCCGTCATAATAGAACACCGCCCGGAAATTCAGGCCGAGGATGGTGTCGCGGCTCATCGTCCAGGTCGTCGTCGCCGCGATCAGGTCGCTCTCGCCCGATTGCAGCGCGGTGAAGCGATCCTTGGACGAAAGCGAGACGAACTTGACCTTGCTGGCGTCGTCGAAGATCGCGGCGGCGAGCGCATTGCAGAAATCGATGTTGACGCCCTTCCAGGTGCCGCCCGCATCTGCGAGACCGAAGCCTGCGAGCCCGGTGCCGATGCCGCAATTCAGGACGCCGCGCGCCTTGATCGCCTTCAGCGTCTGGGCTTGCGCCTGCCCGCCATATGACAGGCCGAGCGCCAGCAGGAACCCGACCAGAATTCTCCCGTAACGTGCCATTTTTTATCCCCTAGTGAGCGCGCAGCTTGGACGCCAGGTTCGAGGAAACGCCTGCCCGGGCCGAGGGTCAATCACTGATGCTATGATTATTGCCGGGCCCGTATTCATCGGGGGAATATGATCGCGCCTCATACAACCTCCGGCACATTAAGGCCGCGACGCTCTCTTCCCTTCTCCCGCATCAAAGTCGGCTGTTGCCGACTTTGACACTTTGAGTTGCCCATCTCGGGCAAGCCCGAGATGGGCCGGAGAAGGTGGCGCGGAGCGCCGGATGAGGGTGTGCCCTCTCAGCAGGAGGCGCTGCGGGTCCGTCGAACCTCGACAATCGGTGGCACACCCTCATCCCTGCCCTTCTCACTGAACCCGGGTATACCCGGGTTCAGCACTCAGAGTGTCGAAGTCGGTAGACCCGACTTCGATTCGGGAGAAGGGTTCCCCGCGCCCTGCCGCGATAGCAGACACACAGAAAAACGCCCCGCGAGCGATCGCGGGGCGCTTCCTGGATATGTGCCGGCGAGCCGCAGGCGAGGCCCGCCTCGGGCTCAGCTCTTGCTGGGCATCATCTTCATGGCGTTGTCCATGTGGGTGGTGCAGCCCTTCATGTCCTTCTTGGCCATCATCTCCTTGGCCAGGGTCATTTCCTTCATGGCTGCGGTCTTCTTGGTCGCGTCCGCCAGCTTGGAAGCGTCGGTATCCAGCTTGGTCAACTCGGCCTGGGTGCAGGTCACCGGCATTGCGGGCGCCGCAGGCGTTGCGGGCGCGGTGGTCTGCGCCTGAACCGGCGACAGAGCGAGCGCGAAGCCGAGAGCCGCAAGCGTAAGGGTGGTTTTGAACATTGTTTTTCTCCCTGATGAACCGAATGGCCCATATCGGGAAGAACGATTCAGCGATAATTTCGTTCCATTATCTCCGCCATCTGAAGAAAAACATTCTCATATGAAAGCCAAATTCGAAGCTTTGACATAGGCATAGCATTTTAATTTGGTTCTCGACTTAGGATTTCTTTCTCTACCTCTCGATGGTGACCACGAAATATTGCCGGAATCGCAACACCCTTCCCTTGGCCATCGCGACGCAACCTCTCGCGCGCCGGCGCGTTTCCCTTTCTCCCAGGGGAGGCCATCATGTTCGAAATTCTCGCCGCGCCGGATCACGTCGCCGCCTATCGCCTGACGGGCACGCTGACGGAGGCCGATCTCGACGGCGTCGTCGCCGATATCGAGGGCAGGCTGTCGCGCCACGAAAAGCTCGGCATCCTGGCCGATCTGACCGGTTTCGAGGACATGACCTTCCGAGCCGGGCTCAAGGATGCACGCTACGGGCTCAGTATGGTGCGCCGATTGAAGCGCTTTCCGCGCGAGGCGGTGGTCACCGACAAAGGCTGGATCGAGAGCTTCATGGCGATCGCCAATCCGATCATCCCGCATGTCGAGTTGAAATGCTTCAAGCCGGCGGAATTCGATGCGGCGCTGGCCTGGGCAAGCGAGATCGAGGGCGGGCCGGGGGCGTAGAGCGTTTTCGAGCGAAGTGGATACCGGTTCGCGTGAAGAAAACGCGTCAAAACAAAGTCTTAGAGCAGTTTCCGATCCAATTGGATCGGAAACTGCTCTAGCAACCGCTCCCTGAAAACGGCTATCGTCGCCCGGCGGGCGGGGGAGCGCATGGCCAGGATCTGCGTCTACGGCGCCGGCGCGATCGGCTGCTATATCGGCGGGCGGCTGCTGGCTGAAGGGGCCGATCTCGGCTTCGTCGGCCGTCCGCGCAGCGCCGACGAGCTGGCCGAGCATGGGCTGACGCTGACTGATCTCCACGGCGGGCGCTGGCGCGTTCCGCCGGCAGGCATCGCCATGGCGACCGGAGCGGAGGGCGCCGCAACGGCTGATCTCGTTCTGGTCACGGTGAAATCCGCGGCGACGGGCACGGTCGCGGCGGAGCTCGCCCAGGTTTTGCGGCCGGGCGCGCTGGTGGTGAGCTTCCAGAACGGGCTCGGCCATGCCGAGACGCTGCGCGCCGCCCTGCCCGGCCGGACCGTTCTCGCCGGCATGGTGCCGTTCAACGTGGTCTCACCCGGTCCGGGCGTCTTCCACCAGGCCTCGGCGGGCAGGCTCGTCGTCGCCGAGGATGCGGCGCTGGCGCCTTTCCTGCCAGCCTTCGCCACTGCGGGGCTGCCGCTGGAGCAGCACCGCGACATGCTGCCGGTGCAATGGGCCAAGCTGCTCCTCAATCTCAACAATGCCGTCAACGCACTGGCGGATCGGCCGCTGCGCGAAGAGCTCTCGCTGCGGGCCTATCGGCGCTGCCTGGCGCTGGCCCAGGCGGAGGCGCTGGCGCTCCTCGACGAAACCAGCCTGCGCCCGGCCCGGCTGACGCCGCTACCGGCGCGCTGGATCCCGCGCCTGCTCGACACGCCCGACTGGCTCTTCGCCCGACTGGCCGCCCGCATGCTCGCCATCGACCCGACGGCGCGCTCCTCGATGTCGGACGATCTTGCCGCCGGCCGGCCGAGCGAGATCGACTGGATCAATGGCGAGATCGTCCGCCTCGCCGCGCGCCTTGGTCGCAAAGCCCCGGTGAATGCGCGCCTGGTGGCGCTGATCCATGCGGCGGAAGCAAGCACCGAGCGCCCGGCCTGGTCCGGCCCGGCGCTGCTGGCGGAGCTGGAGGCGGCGCTCGCCAGGGCAAGCGAGGTCGAGGGCGGGCCGGGGGCGTGAGGCTCGCTCACCTTCTCCCGCATCAAAGTCGGCTGTTGCCGACTTTGACAGTTTTGGCTGCCCATCTCGGGCAAGCCCGAGATGGGTGGGAGAAGGAAAGAGGCGCTCCCAACATGAACGGCACTGAACTTTTTCGTTCAGACTTCGTTTCAACCTGGCCTGCTCTATTGCGGCATTAAGAAAAACCCGGAGGAATTCATGCGTCTATTTCTGATCGCCGCGGCCATTGCGCTGGGGGCGGCCGTGACGCCAGCGGCAGCGAGCGAGGCCTTCACCGGCACGAGCGGACTCGACAAAGTCGAGGTCGGCTATGCCAGGCACAACCGCGAGCATCGCATGTGGGAAATCCGGCGGCGCCAGGACATGCAGGCCCGGCGCGGCCTTCGCGGCGACGGTCGCGGCTATGGCCACCATCGTGGCGGCCCGCCACCCTGGGCCCCGGCCCATGGCCGCCGCGACCGCGACCGCTGGTAAGCTCCAGCTTTGAGGAAGGGCCCGGCTGCAAGGTCGGGCCTTTTTTGTTTTGGGGATGGTGTCCCCACGCCCGTTTTGAATGGCGACGGAGCTTCGACAGAGAGCCCTCTCCTGTAAGGAGAGGGCAGGGTGAGGTGTAGGCCGTTATCCGGAAGGGACGAGCCCTCTCCGCTGCAAGCGGTTAGCTCAGCGCTTTACTGGTCCAGGGGCCGACACCTCATCCCTGCCCTTCTCCTTACAGGAGAAGGGTTCCCCGCGCCCTGGTCCCAGCCGCGACGCCGTCTTCCTTCTCCCGCATGGGAGAAGGTGGCCCGGAGGGCCGGATGAGGGTGTGCCCTTTCAATAGAAAGCGCAGCGGCGCAGTCGCGCTCCAATAACCACCGGCGGGCCCTCATCCCTGCCCTTCTCCCACACGGGAGAAGGGTTCCCCGCGCCTCTCATGCTCACCCTAGTGGCCGCCATGACAGAAAGCGCGTGGAAAGACCCTGGCCTTACCGCCTTCCCCGCCTCTTCGCCTTTCCCTCTCCAGCCCCCAACGGCCGCGAATCCGGCCTTGGGCCCATCTCGTCGAGCGTCGGCTTCTTCGGGCGGGTAACCGGCTTGGCTTCTCCGCCACCCCAGTTATGCGGCCCCATATCCGCATCGGTCGGCTTGCGCGCCCGGCTCGGCAGGTTGGCGTTGGCACCATAGCTGCGCTCGCCCTTGTATTTGCCGGCTGAGGCCTCGACGTCGCCCTGGCGGGCGAGCGGGTCGTCGGAGATGGCGAGCTCGGTCGCCTGGAGGCGCTTGATCTCGTCGCGCAGGCGCGCGGCGGTCTCGAATTCGAGGTCGGCGGCGGCTTCGCGCATGCGCTTTTCAAGATCGGCCAGGGCCGCCTTGAAGTTGTGGCCGACGAGCGGCGTGCCCATGCCGGCATCGACCGTGACATGGTCGCGCTCATAGACCGAGCCCAGGATGTCGCCGATGGCGCGCTTGATCGATTGCGGCGTGATGCCGTGTTCGAGGTTGTAGGCCTCCTGCTTCTCGCGGCGACGCGAGGTCTCGGCCATCGCCCGCTCCATCGAGCCGGTGATGTGGTCGGCATAGAGGATGACGCGGCCGTCGACATTGCGGGCGGCGCGGCCGATGGTCTGGATCAACGAGGTCTCGGAGCGCAGAAAACCCTCCTTGTCGGCGTCCAAAATGGCGACGAAACCGCATTCGGGAATATCGAGGCCCTCGCGCAGCAGGTTGATGCCGACGAGAACATCAAACGCGCCAAGGCGGAGATCGCGCAGGATCTCGATGCGCTCGATCGTGTCGATGTCGGAATGCATGTAGCGGACACGCACACCGTTCTCGTGGAGGTACTCGGTCAAATCCTCGGCCATGCGCTTGGTCAGCACGGTGACGAGGGTGCGGTAACCCTTGGCCGAGACCTCCTTGATCTCATCCAGGAGGTCGGCGACCTGATGTTTTGCCGGGCGGATCTCGACGGGCGGGTCGATCAGCCCGGTGGGGCGGATGACCTGCTCGGTGAAGACGCCGCCGGTGCGCTCCATCTCCCAATTGCCGGGTGTCGCCGAGACATGCACCGATTGCGGGCGCATCGCGTCCCATTCCTCGAAGCGCAACGGCCGGTTGTCCATGCAGGAGGGCAGGCGGAAGCCGTATTCCGCCAAAGTCGCCTTGCGCCGAAAGTCGCCGCGATACATGCCGCCGATCTGCGGCACGGTGACATGGCTCTCATCGGTGAAGACCAGCGCATTGTCGGGCAGATATTCGAACAAGGTCGGCGGCGGCTCGCCCGGCTTGCGGCCGGTGAGATAGCGCGAATAGTTCTCGATGCCGTTGCAGGAGCCGGTGGCCTCGATCATCTCGATGTCGAAGGTGCAGCGCTGGTCGAGACGCTGCGCCTCGAGATAGCGGCCCATCTTGTTGAGCTCGTCGAGGCGGCCGCGCAGCTCCTCCTTGATCGACTTGACGGCCTGGGTCAGCGTCGGGCGCGGCGTGGTGTAGTGCGAATTGCCGTAGACCTTGACGAATTCGAGGTCGGCGGTCTTCTGGCCAGTGAGCGGGTCGAACTCCGAGATCTGCTCGACCTCGTCGCCGAACAGGCCGATGCGCCAGGCGCGGTCCTCATAGTGGGCCGGGAAGAGTTCGATGACATCGCCGCGCACGCGGAAGGAGCCGCGGGCGAAATCGCCAAGGGTGCGCTTGTATTGCAGGGCGACGAGATCGGCGATGAGCTGGCGCTGCTCGATGCGCTCGCCCAGCTTGATGCCGAAGGTCATCGCCGTATAGGTCTCGACCGAGCCGATACCGTAGATGCAGGAGACGCTGGCTACGATGATGACGTCGTCGCGCTCCAGCAGCGAGCGCGTGGCGGAGTGGCGCATGCGGTCGATCTGCTCGTTGATCGAGCTTTCCTTCTCGATGAAAGTGTCCGAGCGCGGCACATAGGCCTCGGGCTGGTAGTAGTCGTAATAGGAGACGAAATACTCGACCGCATTGTCGGGGAAGAAGCTCTTGAACTCGCCATAGAGCTGCGCGGCCAGCGTCTTGTTCGGCGCCAGGATCAGGGCGGGACGCTGCGTCTTCTCGATGACCTGCGCCATGGTGAAGGTCTTGCCGGAGCCGGTGACGCCCAGGAGCACCTGGTCGCGCTCCTGGCGCGAGATGCCGTCGACGAGATCGGCAATCGCGGTCGGCTGGTCGCCGGCGGGCTCATATTCCGAATTCATGCGGAAGCGGATGCCGCCTTCGGATTTGTCGGGGCGCGGCGGGCGATGCGGCGTCCAGGCCTTGCCGGGATCGATGAAGGGGCTGCCGGTCTCCAGCAGCATCTGCAGCGACTGCGCCGTCAGGCTCGCAGCGGTCTCGCCCTCGACGCCGTCAAAGGCGGAATCGGCCTTCTTGCCGATCTTCTTCTTCGGCGCGCCATCGCCGGGGCGCGTTTCGTAACCGGCCTGCGGCGCGTCGGAAAAGCCGGCGGCGCCGCCCGGGACCGCATTGCCGCGGTTGATCGCCGGGTTGAGCAGATCGGCGAGGTAGCCTTCCAGCGGCTTCAATTCCTGGCGCGAGGCCTTGGAATTGGGCGTGCGCGCGCTGGCGGGTTTTTTCGCGGGCTTCGTCTTGGCGTCAGGAGTGGAGGTTTTGGACATGACGGCAATATGGGACGGAAGCCGCCCAAGCGCGAGAGGGACGGGCGCATGGCGGGCCGCACAGCTGACAGGAGATGGCAGGAGGAAAAGGCTGCGCCGTGCGGCGCGCCCTGCCGTACCTTGCGCGCAGAGCCGGTTCCGCATCGAGCAGGATGCGAAAAAGTGGGAACCGGTTTTTCGCATCCTGCTCTGACTCTGAGATCTGAATCCGTCTCTAGAGGCTCGGTCTTGCGCAGGAGGCATTGACTCCCCGAGACGCGCTGCAAGAATGCGGCTATAATACGGCCATTGGGGACCGTTCATGTCGGGACAACACTTCGACGCCGGACGAGACGCGCTCGATTTCATCGATGTGCTGACGCGCCTCAACGACCCGCAGACGATCATCACCTCGCTGCGCGACAAGCTCGCCAGCTTCGGCTTCCACGCCTTCCTGATCACCGGCCTGCCGGAGACCGGCGACAGGATCGCCCCGCTCGTGCTGCTGAATGGCTGGCCCGATGGCTGGTTCGAGCTCTATGTCCGGCAGAACTACGCCGATGACGACCCGATCGCGGCGCATTGCAAGACCACGATGAACCCTTTCGTCTGGGACGAGGTCTATCGCCAGGAGGTCGCCAGCGCGCGCCAGCAGGAGATCATGCGGCGCGCCAGCGACTTCAAGATGGTCCACGGCTTCTGCGTGCCGATCCACAATGAGGACGGCTTCAAGGCCGTCGTCACCATGGCCGGCGACAGGCCCGACCTTTCGCGGCCGTCCCGCTCGGCCATCCACCTGATGTCGCTCTATGCCCATGCCAAGGCCGAGGCCGCCATGCATGGCAACCGGGGCCATTGCCTCACCGTGCGGGAGCGCGAGGTCCTGACCTGGATGGCTGTCGGCAAATCGACCGAGGGCGTCGCGGAAGTGCTCAATATCCGCGCCGGAACCGTCGAGGCGCATTACCAGAACGCCGCCCGCAAGCTCGGCGCCCGGGGCCGCACGCGCACGGTGGTCGAGGCGCATCTGCGCGGCGAGATCCAGCTTTAGTTTATAGCCCGGCGAAAGCGTTGGCACTCCCGGAAAACCGGGATTCCGCCCGGCGCGGATAGGCAGAAAATTCTTCCTCACGCCGCTGGGGAAGAGCACATGATTCACATCATCGACGCCTCCAATCGTCGGCTCTATGCCGACCAGATCGAGGAACATTTCCGCATCCGGCACCGCATCTATGTCGAGGAGCGCCGCTGGATGGAGCTGGAGCGCCCCGACGGACGCGAGGTCGACCAATTCGACACCGAGGACGCGGTCTATCTGCTAGCGCTGAAGGAGGGCAAGGTGATCGGGGGCTCCCGCCTCGTGCCGACGCTCTGCCCGCATCTGATGAGCGAGGTCTTTCCCTTCCTCGCCAATATCCGCGGCCTGCAGCGCGGCCCCGACATCGTCGAATGGACCCGGATCTTCGTGGTTCCCGAGTATCGCGGCCGCGAATCCACCGTGCTGCACAGCGTCCTCGCCGGCATGCTCGAATACTGCCTGGAGCAGAATTTCAGCGCGATCACCGTCGTGATGGAAACCTGGTGGATGCCGCGCTTCCTGGAGCTCGGCTGGGAGGTCAAGCCGCTCGGCCTGCCGACGATGATCGACGGCATGTCCTGCATCGGCACGATGATCAGCGTGACCGAAGAAGCCTGGCGCAACACGCTGGCATTCAAGCGGATTGCGGCCCCGACACTGGTCGACCGGCGGCATGGGCCGCGCATCATCGAGGAAAGGCGAACCAACCATGTTTGACGAGCACAGCTATTCGGCCTTGTCCTCCGAGGAACGGCAAGACCTCGGAAACGCGCTGGCGACCCTGATGACACTGATGGAACGGCACCGGCGCTACACCCCGCTGCTGGAGGTCGCATCCCATTTCGACCTCCCCGACGACCTCTGGCTGCTGACGCAGGTCATGGGCCTGGACGAAGCGGGACGCTCGGCGCTGGTGCAGCTCTTCCTGCTGACCAATGGGGCGGTCCAGGCCAAGCCGTTGAGCCAGGACGCCGTCATGCTGGTGAGCCATGATCTCGGCGCCATCTACGAGCGGACCCGGGACCACGAGCGCGGGGTGGCCTCACCTCACGACGCGTAAAGTCCACTTTCCGAGGCCGGCGGGAAACCCCTCTCCTGTGTTGGTGGGTGGCGAAACCTCGACAGAGAACCCTCTCCTGTAAGGAGAGGGTAGGGTGAGGTGTCGGCCGTTTTCCGCGTGGAGCGCAGCCTTACCGTTGCGTGTGGTTGGCTCGGCTCTTTGCTGGTCAAGGGGCCGACACCTCATCCCTGCCCTTCTCACTGAACTCGGGCTTGCCCGAGTTCAGCACTCAGGGTGTCGAAGTCGGGTCTACCCGACTTCGATGCAGGAGAAGGGTTCCCCGCGCCCAACCTGTCCCTGTTTCAGCCAAGCCTCCATTCCCGCCGCCGCCGCGACGCCGGTGGCGAAGCAGGCCTGCAGCAGGTAGCCGCCGGTCGGGGCTTCCCAATCCAGCATCTCGCCGGCGACGAAGACGCCGGGCAGCGCCTTCAGCATGAAATCGGGGGCGACCGCGCCAGCTTCGATGCCGCCGGCGCTCGAAATCGCGCGCGTGATCGGAGCGAGGCCAGTGAGCGTGAGAGGAGCGGCCTTGATCAGTGCCGCCAAGGCCGCTGCGTCCTCAGGCAAGCGCGGGCTCGCCTCGCGCAGAAGCGCGATCGCAGCCGGCGACAGACCCGCCGCCTTGCGCAGATGATTGCTCAAGGTCTCGCCCTTGCGGCGCTTCGCCAGACGCTCAACCAGGCGCGCCGTCTCCATGTCGGGCCGCAGATCGAGCGTGACCACCGCCCTGCCCTCGCGCAGGATCGCCTCACGCAGCAGGCCCGACAGTGCATAGACCGCACCGCCCTCGATGCCGTCGGCATCGATCATCGCCTCGCCGGTGGCCTGACGCTCACCGAAGCGGATGACGATGCGCTTCAGCGGCGCGCCACTGAAGCGCTCGCGCATCATCGCCGACCAGGCGACGGTGAAGCCGCCATTGGCGGGCAACAATGGCGCGATGGCGACGCCACGAGCCGCGAGCAGCGGCACCCAACCGCCATCGGAACCGAGGCGCGGCCAGCTCGCGCCGCCGAGTGCCAGCAGGGTCGCGCCGGGCCGGATCGTTTCGACCGCGCCGTCGCGGGTCTGGAAGGCGAGCGCGCCGTCGGCGCTCCAGCCGGTCCAGCGCATGCCCGATGCGAGTTTGACGCCCTGCCCCTCCAGCCGACGCAGCCAGGCACGCAGCAGAGGCGAGGCCTTCATCGCTCTAGGAAAGACGCGCCCGCTCGTACCGATGAAGCTGTCGGCGCCGAGCCCATCGGCCCAGTCACGCAAAGCCTGGGGCGGGAAGGCGCGGATTGCCGGTTCGAGCCAGGCCTGCGCGCCGCGATAGCGCGTCAGGAACTGATCCAGCGGTTCGGAATGCGTCAGGTTCAGCCCGCCGCGGCCGGCAAGCAGGAATTTGCGCGCCGGCGAGGGCATGCGGTCATAGACCGTAACGGCGTGGCCGGCGGCGGACAGCCGCTCGGCGGCGATCAGGCCGGAGGGGCCTGCGCCGATGATCGCGATGTCGGATGTCGGCATGGACTCAAACTCCTGCAGCCCGGCTCCGGTTTCGGCTGCCGGACGGCGGCGAGCGGGATCAGGCCTGCGATGTCAGCTCCTTGTGCACGAGGTGCACCCAATAGGTCGAGCCCAGAGCGAGAATATCATCGTTGAAATCATAGAGTGGGGTGTGGAGCAGATTGCCCTTGCCCTCCGCCGCAGTGCCGTTGCCGATGCGGATGAAGGCGCCCGGCCGCTGCTCCAGCATGAAGGCGAAATCATCGGCGCCGGTGTTGAGCGGGATCTGCATCTCCATCTTCTCCGCGCCGACGAGCTCGCTGGCCACGGCCGCCGCGAGCGCCGTCTCTTCGGCCGTGTTGATCAAGGGTGGATAGCGACGCTTGTAGACATAATCGGCGCTGCAGCCCTGGATCGCCGCCACGCCCTCGGCCAGCACGCCCAGGCGCTGCTCCAGAATGTCGCGCACCGAAGCCGAGAAGCAGCGCGCCGTGCCGGTGACGACGACCTCGGCGGGGATGACATTGGGCGAGGAGAAGGCGCCGGCATTGATGTGGCCGACGCTCAGCACCGCCGGTTCGACGGCGGGAACATTGCGGGCGACGATCGCCTGGACGCCGAGGATGAAATTGGCCAGCGCGATCGTCGGGTCGGTCGCGGTATGGGCGCCGGAGCCGCCATGGCCGCCGGTGCCGCGAAAGGTCACGACCCAGGTGTCGCTGGCGGCGAGCATCGGCCCTTGCCTGATGCCGAACTCCCCGGCGCGGCGGCCCGGCTGGTTGTGCATGCCGTAGACGGCATCGACCGGAAAACGCTCGAACAGCCCCTGCTCGAGCATGACGCAAGCGCCGCCCAAGCCCTCCTCCGCCGGCTGGAAGACAAAATGGACCGTGCCGCCGAAATCCCGGTGCTCCGCCAGATAGCGCGCGGCTCCGAGCAGCATGGCGATATGCCCGTCATGCCCGCAGGCGTGCATCTTGCCGGGACTGGTCGAGCGATGCGGGATCTCGCTCTTCTCCTCGATGCGCAGCGCGTCCAGTTCGGAGCGGAGCGCGATGGCGCGCTGCCCGCCGCGCTCGCCCTTCAGCGTGCCGACAACACCGGTGCCGGCCAGCCCCTCATGGGTTTCGATGCCCCAGCCGCGCAGCGCCCGCGCCACCAGGGCCGCCGTCCTGACCTCCTCGAAGGCGATCTCGGGGTGGGCGTGGATGTCGCGCCGAATGGCGATGAGGTCGGCTTCGAAAGCCTTGATGGCGGGAAAAACGGGGCTGTCGAGCACGGTCTCGAATCCTGGCGGGCACATGAGCGGCCAAGATTAGAGCAGTCTCCGATCCAGTTCGATCGTTCAGTTGCTCCCGAGGCTGTTATGAACCAGGGGTCGCAGCTCCCGGACCCGATGCTGGAATGACGCGGCAGCGTCACCCTCGCGCAAAGGTCTCGTCGAAAGCGTAGCCCGCACCGCGCACGGTGCGCAGCGGGTCCTTGGCGTCGCCGGGCGTGATCGCCTTGCGCAGGCGGCCGACATGAACGTCGACCGTGCGCTCGTCGATATAGACGTCGCGCCCCCAGACGGCGTCGAGGAGCTGTGCGCGGGAATAGACCCGGCCCGGCGCCTGCATCAGGAATTCGAGCAGGCGGAATTCGGTCGGGCCGAGATGCAATTCCGCGCCGGAGCGGCGGACGCGCCGCGTCGTGCGGTCGAGCTCGAGATCGCCGGCCGCGAGCAGGCCCGCGACATGGCCAGGCTTGGCCCGGCGCAGCAGCGCCTGGATGCGCGCGATCAGTTCAGGCAGCGAGAACGGCTTGACCACATAGTCGTCGGCGCCGGTGGCGAGGCCGCGCACGCGCTCGGTCTCTTCGCCACGGGCGGTGAGCATGATGATCGGCACGCGCTCGGTGTCCCGGCGCGTGCGCAGGCGGCGGCAGAGCTCGATGCCCGACAGGCCCGGCAGCATCCAGTCGAGCAGGACGAGGTCGGGCGTGTGGTCGCGTAGATGCAATTCGGCATCGTCGCCGCGCGCGACGCTGTCAACCTCGAAGCCCTCGGCTTCGAGGTTGTAGCGCAGGAGCAGCGTGAGCGGCTCCTCGTCCTCGACGATCAGGATGCGTGCGGGCATGTGCGTTTCCGATGACGAACGTTATTGACCAGCCGTGGCCTCGACATTGATGTCGGTGGTGTCGAGCTTGGGGCGATTGAGGTCGAGCGACTCGCCGGTGACGAGATAGTGGATCGTCTCGGCGATGTTGGTGGTGTGATCGCCGATGCGCTCGACGTTCTTGGCGCAGAACAGGAGATGCGTGCAGAAGGTGATGTTGCGCGGGTCTTCCATCATATAGGTCAGCAATTCGCGGAAGAGCGAAGTGTAGAGCGCGTCGATCTCGTCGTCGCGGCGCCAGACCTCCATGGCCTTCTGCTCGTTGCTCGCGGCATAGGCGTCGAGCACGTCCTTGAGCTGGGCCTGGACGAGCCGGCTCATATGCTCGAGCCCGACCACGGCGCGGTGCGGCGGCTGGAACTGGCCGGAGATCGCGACCGCGCGCTTGGCGATGTTCTTGGCGAGATCGCCGACGCGCTCGATATCGGCAGCGATGCGGATCGCCGAGATCAATTCACGCAGGTCGTTCGCCAGCGGCTGGCGCCGGGCGATGGTCAGGACCGCACGCTCCTCGACATCGCGCTGGAGGTTGTCGAGGCGCTGGTCGGCGCTGATCACCTTCTGGGCGAGCGTGGTGTCGCGGCGCACCAGCGCCACGGTGGAATCGCCGAGCATGCGCTCGGACATGCCGCCCATCTCGGCGAGGCTGCGGCGCAGCCCCTCGAGTTCGGCGTCGTAGGAGCGGACGATATGTTCGGTCATCGCGGCGGATCCTCTGGAGGCGAAAACAGGGTTCGACAGTCAGCCGAAGCGGCCGGTGACATAGTCCTGCGTCTGCTTCTTGTGCGGGTTCATGAAGATGGTGTTGGTCGGCGCGAACTCGATCACCTCACCGAGATACATGAAGGCGGTATACTGCGAGATGCGCGCCGCCTGCTGCATGTTGTGGGTGACGATGACGATGGTGAAATCGGTCTTGAGCTGCTCCAGCAGGTCCTCGATCTTGCCGGTCGAGATCGGATCGAGCGCCGAGGTCGGCTCGTCGAACAGGATCACCTCCGGCTTCTGCGCGATGGTGCGCGCGATGCACAGCCGCTGCTGCTGGCCGCCGGAGAGGCCCATGCCGGACATCTTGAGCTTGTCCTTGACCTCATCCCAGAGGGCGGAGCGGCGCAGCGCGCCCTCGACGCGGTCGTCGAGCTCCGATTTCGGCGGCTTCTCATAGAGCCGGATGCCGAAGGCGACGTTGTCGTAGATCGACATCGGGAAGGGCGTCGGCTTCTGGAAAACCATGCCGATGCGCGAGCGCAACTCGTTCACATCGACATCGTTGGAGATGACGTTGCGGCCGTCGAGGATGACCTCGCCGGTGGCGCGCTGCTCGGGATAGAGCGAATAGATGCGGTTGAAGATGCGCAGCAGGGTCGACTTGCCACAACCCGAGGGGCCGATCAGCGCCGTGACGTGACGGTCCCGGAAATCGAGATTGACGTTCTTCAGCGCCTTGTGCTCGCCGTAGTAGAAATCGAGGTTCTTGACCGCGATCCTGACCGGGGCTTCGGCATCGAGCGTTTGCGGGCTCAGTTCCAGCGTCGAAAGCATCGACTTCTTCCTTCAGATCGAACGCGACGAGGGTTCAGGATGGCTGTTCACTTGCTACCGCGCACGATACGGCGCGCGATCAGCGAGAGCAGCAGGATCGAGACGGTGATGATCAGCGAACCGGCCCAGGCGAGCTGCTGCCAGTTCTCGTAAGGGGCGGAGGCAAACTGGTAGATCGTCACCGGCAGGTTCGAGACGCCGCCCGAGAGCGTCGGCGAGAACCAGAAATTATTGTTCAGCGCGGTGAAGATCAATGGCGCGGTCTCGCCGGCGATGCGGGCGAGCGCCAGCAGGATGCCTGTGACCATGCCCGATTTCGCCGCCCGCCAGGTGACGCTGGTAATGACGACGGAGGGCGGGGCGCCAAGCGCCGCACCAGCCTCGCGCAACGGCCCCGGAACCAGCCGCAGCATGTCCTCGGTGGTGCGCACGATGACCGGGATCGCGATGATGCCGAGCGCGACGCCGCCGGCCCAACCGGAATAGCCGCGGAAGGGCTCGACCAGGATGACGTAGACGAACAGGCCGATCAGGATCGAGGGCGCCGAGAGCAGGATATCGTTGATGAAGCGGATCAGATTGGCAAGCTGCGAGCCCTTGCCGTATTCGGCGAGATAGGTGCCGGCGAGCACGCCGATCGGCGTCGCCACCGCGATGCCGAGGAAGGTCAACACGATCGAGCCGACGATGGCGTTGGCAAGGCCGCCGCCCTCGGAACCGGGGCCGGGCGTGACCTGGGTGAAGGTCGCGAGCGAAAGCCCGCCGATGCCCTTCACGATCAGCATGCCGAGGATCCAGAACAGCACGAAGATGGCGAGGAAGGTGAAGCCGGTAGCAATCAGCTTCATCGCCCTGTCGGCGGTGCGGCGCGCGGGGCGCACGCGGCCCCATTCGGCATGGGGCGTCTGGGATGCGGTGGAGGGTGTCGTCATGCTCATGATCGGCCTGCCTTATCAGTAGGTCTTGACGCGCGAGACGAGAATGCGCGCGATGACGAGGACGACGAAGGTGACGAAGAACAGGATGCAGCCGAGCGCGATCAGCGCGTTGAGCTGCAGGCCGAGCGCCTCATTGAACTCATTGGCGATGCGCGAGGCGATGGTCGAGCCCGGATCCAGGATCGAGGCCGAGAGCCGGTTGGCGTTGCCGACGACGAAGGTCACCGCCATGGTCTCGCCGAGCGCGCGACCGAGGCCGAGCATCACCGCGCCGATGATCGAGACGCCGGCCTGGGGCACCAGGACATGGCGCACGACCTCCCAGGTGGTCGCCCCGATGCCGTAGGCGCTCTCACGCAGCACGGAGGGGATCTGCTCCAGCATGTCGCGCGTGATCGAGGCGATGAAGGGGATGATCATGAAAGCGAGGATGATGCCGGCGGTGAAGATGCCGAGCCCCGAGGGCGAGCGCGAATACAGCACCGTGCCGACGATTGGCAGACCTTCGACGATGTTGGAGAGCGGCACCTGAACATAGGCGGCGAAGAGCGGCACGAAGACGAACAGGCCCCACATGCCATAGATGATCGAGGGCACGGCGGCGAGCAATTCGATGGCGGTCGCGACCGGCTGCTTGAACCAGGGCGGGGCGAGCTGCGTCAGATAAACCGCAATGCCCAGGGAGAGCGGCACGCCGATGACGAGTGCGATCAGCGCGGTCGAGAGCGTTCCGACGATGGCCGGCCAGGCGCCGTACTGGTCGTTCTGGGTATCCCAGACGCTGGAGGTGATGAAGCCGAAGCCGAATTCGCGGAAGGCCGGCCAGCCGCCAACGACCATCGACAGCATGATACCGGCGAGCAGCACCAGCACGAACAGCGCAGCCAGGAAGCTGGCATTGCGGAAGACGATGTCGAACGTGCCCTTGGGTGTCTTGCGCAGCGGCGCAGCAGCAGCGGGCATCGTCTGGGTCACGGCGGTCATCCGCGGGGCTCCGGTAGCGTTGGTTGTCCGTCATTCCTGGGCGGAGCGAAGCGCAGACCCGAGAAGTCCGGGGCTGCGCCTCCTGAATGAGATGGCCGGGTCAAGCCCGGCCATGATGGCGAGCGATCAGAAGATCGGCTTGCCGGAGTTGTCGACGACGCCCTTCCAGGCAGCGCGGACCATGTCCTTGACGTTGCTCGGCAGCGGCACATAGTCGATGCCGGTCGCGAGCGCGTCGCCGCTCTTATAGGCCCAGTCGAAGAACTTCAGCGCGGCCTGCGCCTCTTCCGGCTTCTCGGGCTTGGCATGGATGAGGATGAAGGTCGCCGAGGTGATCGGCCAGGCCTGCGCGCCCTTCTGGTTGTTCAGCGAGATGCCGAAACCGGGAGCCTCATTCCAGTTGGCGTTGGCGGCAGCGGCCTGGAAGGCCTTGTCGTCAGGGGCCGGGTAGTTGCCGTCGGCGTTCTGGACCAGAGCGAAGGCGAGCTTGTTCTGCTTGGCATAGGCGTATTCGACATAGCCGATCGAGTTGGCGACCTGCTTGACCGAAGCCGAGACGCCCTCATTGCCCTTGCCGCCGATTCCGACCGGCCACTGGACCGACTGGTTGGCACCGATCTTGGTCTTCCAGTCAGGCGAGACGCGCGACAGATAATCGGTCCAGACGAAGGTCGTGCCCGAGCCGTCCGAACGATAGACCGGGTTGATGCTGGCGTCGGGCAGGGTCAGGCCGGCGTTGAGCGCGGCGATCTTGGGGTCGTTCCACTTCTTGATGTCGCCGAGATAGATCTCGGCGATGAGCTGGCCCGTGAGCTTCAGCTTGCCGGCCTCGACGCCGGCGATGTTGATCGCGGGAACGACGCCGCCCATCACGGTCGGGAACTGGATCAGGCCTTCCTTGGTCAGCTCCTCGCCCTTCAGCGGGGCGTCGGTGGCGCCGAAGGCGACAGTCTTGGCCTTGATCTGGCGAATGCCGCCGCCGGAGCCGATCGACTGGTAGTTGAGACCGATATTGGTCTCCTTCTTATAGGCTTCAGCCCATTTGGCGTAGATCGGGAAGGGGAAAGTCGCGCCGGCGCCGGTGATGTCGGCAGCCTGGACGGCGCCGGACAGACCGATCGAAGCGGCCGCGAGAATGAGAATTTTGCGCATTGAGATGTCCTCTCTGGATCGCATGTTCAGCGGCCCCGTCAGAACACCTTCTGTGTGACAGACAGATGACATCCTGTCATCAAAGCTGTCACAAACGATCTCCCAGAGCGCAGTTGCATTGGCACCACAAGCGGTAATATGGCACCTATCGGCGCAACGTTTGGCAGCCGCGGGGTCACATTGGCATTTCAATGCCCGTGTTGCGCGAACCTCAAAACGGACAACCTTTTGGGACCTGTCGCATTTGCACTGATTGCGATTGCACGACCGGGTTCAATGGCCGAGAGCATCGGCTGATGAAAAGCGAGGCGTAGTGTTGCCGCGATTGTAGGAAGAGTTCGAGGGCCAACGGTCCCGCACCAGCCGAGCCAGTGCAATCCCATCCAGTGACGCGGGCATGTCGATGTCGGTGATGACGATCCGAATATCCGGCCTCTTCGTCAGGATATCGACGGCGTTCTCGGCAGCGACAGGTAACGCCTCGCCTTGCATCGAGCAGAAGCCACTCTCGATCTAGACGAAGGGCGTTGACGAGCGAATTCAGCCTCAGGCGCCAAATAGCGCCGAGGCATTTTTGCAAGACGGAGAACAGAACCCGGGGCATCTTTCGTGGGAAATGTACCACGAGAGCGGCCGAACTCCGGCAGGCGGATCGTTCGGCGCAACCTGCATCAAGAGCGATATCGAACGATACTCAGGTCTTCGCCTCGACCAGCTTGTCCTGTGTCCTGGTGTCGAAGTCGCCGGCATCGTGACGTTCGTGCAACTGGCCGGAGAGATCGCCCGAGGTGCGGTTGACCTTGCGGCCGCGCGCCACGGCGGGCCGTGCCAGGAGCTGGTCGGCCCAGCGCATGACGTTGGAATAGCCCTGCACCGAAAGGAACTCCGCCGCCCCGTACTGCCAGCCCTTCACGAGCCCGCCATACCAAGGCCAGATCGCCATGTCGGCGATGCTGTAGTCCTTGCCGGAGATGAATTCATTGTCGGCAAGCCGCCGGTCGAGCACATCGAGCTGGCGCTTCACCTCCATCGCATAGCGGTTGATCGGATACTCGAATTTGGCCGGCGCGTAGGCGTAGAAATGGCCAAAGCCGCCGCCGAGGAATGGGGCGGAGCCCATCTGCCAGAACAGCCAGGAGAACGTCTCGGCTCGCGCAGCCGGCTCCGCCGGCAGGAACGCGCCGAACTTCTCGGCGAGATGCATCAGGATCGCGCCGCTTTCGAAGATGCGTATCGGCGTCGGGCCGCTGCGATCCATCAGCGCCGGGATTTTGGAGTTGGGATTGACCTCGACGAAACCGGAGCCGAACTGGTCGCCATCGCTGATTTTGATCAACCAGGCGTCGTATTCGGCGCCGGCAACGCCGAGCGCCAGCAACTCCTCCAGCATGATCGTGACCTTCTGGCCGTTCGGCGTGCCCAGCGAATAAAGCTGCAGCGGATGCTTGCCGATAGGCAGCGCCTTCTCATGCGTCGCGCCAGCGATCGGCCGATTGATATTGGCGAAGGTGCCGCCGCTGGCCTTGTCCCAGGTCCAAACCTTGGGCGGAACGTAGTCGGTTTTGTCGGTCATGATGCGTGCTCCAGAGTGCAATCAAGCTGCAGGCGGGAAATTGGACGGGAACAGCGCGCGCTGCGCCTCCTCGTCACGGACCTGCTTGAAGGGATGATCCTTGCCGACCGCGCGTGCTCGGATGACAGCCGGCCGCGCCTCGACCGTCTCGAACAGGCGCTTGAGATTGGGGAACGGTGCCAGCGGGTCCTCAGCGCCTTTGCGCACGCGCGAGGCACGGTCAAGCCAGCCCCAGGCCGAGATGTCGGCGATCGTGAAGGTCTCGCCGACAATGTGGCTGCGACCCTCGAGATGGTCGTCGAGGACCTGATAGTGGCGTTCCGCCTCGCGGCGATAGCGGTTCACCGCATAGTCGAGACCTTCGGGCGCAGCGAACTGGAAGTGCACCGCCTGTCCCGAGAAGGGACCAAGGCCCGACGCGATGAACAGCAGCCAGGACAGCAGTTCCGGCCTGTCCTCGGGCGCGCCGAGCAATGTGCCGGTCTTCTCGGCGAGATAGATCAGGATGGCGGTGGAATCGAACACCCGTGCCTCACGGCCGCCCGGTCCCTCCGTATCGACGATCGCCGGCACCTTGCCATTGGGATTGATCGCCCGGAACGACGCTGCGTGCTGCTCGCCCTTGCTGGTGTCGATGGGGATCGCCTCGTAGGGCAGGCCCGTCTCTTCCAGGAACAGTGCGACCTTCGCCGGATTTGGCGTCGGGTGGAAGTAGAAGCGGATCATGGGGTTCTCCCTCGTGGTTCAACGGGACCAGCGGTAACGGGCCGGCGCGGCGCGAGCAGGACACCGGCGACGATGATCGCGATCGCAACGCCCTCGACGCCCTCGACGCCCTCGACGCCCTCGACGCCCTCGACGCCCGATGGCACCTCCCCGAGAACGGGAATGGCAAGAAGCGATGCGACGGTCGGAATGAGTGCGATGATCGCGGTGGCGGCTGCCGAACCCAGCAGCGACACGGCGCGGTTGAAGGTGAAGATCGCGACGCCGCTCATCAACACGCCTTGATACACAGCCTGCAGCGCGATCTCGGCCGCCGGAGCCTGACTGAAACGGCTGAGGCCGAACAGCACATAGGCCGGCAGGAAAAGCAGCGCCGACCAGGAACAGATCAGCGCAGCAGACTCGATCGGCGTCAGGCCGCTCTTGCGAAACAGGAGTGTGTAGACCGCCCACATAGCAGCCGCGGCGGCCAGCGCGCCGAGCCCGGCCAGACTGGGCGGCTCATGGGTGGTGGTTCCCGCCAGCACGAGCAATGACAATCCAGCGAAGATCGCCGCATAGCCGGCCCAGCGTTGCCTGCCTTGACGCTCGCCGAGGAAGGCCCAGGCGAAGATGCCGGCGAACAGCGGCATCAGCGTTGGTGCGATGGAGGCGGCCTGTGCGGCCGAGGTCCTGCTGAGGCCGAGTGCGACCAGAAGCACGAAGGGCATGCCCCACAGCATGGCGAAGACCAGGCCATCGCCCCAGGCCGCGCGCGACAGCGTCGCGCGACGTCGAATGAGGAGCGGTGCGAGCAACACCGCGCCGATCCCGAAGCGCAGCGCCGTGATGTCCCAGATCCGCAGCTCGCGCGTCACGCTGAAGCGCGTGATCACGAACCAGCCGGAGAAGATCGAGACGGCAATCGCCGCCCAGATCAGCCCTGCAAAGCGTTTGTCCCGGCTGACGGGCGCCGCATCGGGCCGACCGATTGCCATCGAGATCCTGGCTTCGGACATAGCCTTCCTTCCAACGCTGCGTCGGCCTTCGTGCGGCGATCGCTTTGCGTTTTGGTTCAGTCGTTCTAAAATACATGCCACGCCTTCGATGGCAAGATGCTCTCGGTGCGGACCAGCGGGGATCGGGATGGGCAGGCCCAGGGAATTCGACGAGGACACCGTGCTCGATGCGGCAGTGCTGTGCTTCTGGAGCCGCGGCTACGAGGCGACATCGATCCGCGACCTGATCGAGAAGACGGGCCTCACTGGCGCAAGCCTTTACAACGCGTTCGGAGACAAGCGCGCCCTCTACCGGCGCGCGCTTGACCATTATGTGGAGGGCAGCATCGGCGAGCGTATCCGGCGCTGCGAGTCCATGAGCCCCTGCGAGGCGGTCGAGGCATTCTTCGGCGACACCTTGAAGCGGTCGCTCAACGACCTCGATCGCAAGGGCTGCATGCTGGTGAACACGGCGCTCGATGTCGCGCCGCACGACCCGGACTTCCGGGAGGCCGTCGCGGCCGCACTGGCCCGCGTGGAGGCTTTCTTCCTCGGCAGCATCCTCCAAGGTCAGGCGGATGGTTCGATCACATCGGCGCAGACTGCCGAAGACCTGTCGCGCCATCTCCTGGGCGTTCTGATGGGAATTCGTGTCCTCGCGCGTGTACGACCGGAGAAAGTCTTGCTTGAAGGAGTGGTACGGTCTGCTCTCGCACTGCTGAAGTTCCGGGGGCAACCAGCGAAATTTACGGGCCAGGACGATCGATGAATGTCCGCTATGAGGCGCAGGCTCAGAATTCGCGGAACAGCTTTTGTTTATCTCCGCGGGCGGTATGACGGTGATGCTTCTGGTCACCCATCATGGAGACCGCCACATCACGTTCATCGGCGAGGTTTTGCCGGACCAGGCGCCTGGCCAAATTCATCGCAGCGTCGACTTCTCCCGAAAGCACCGTTATCGCGCCGGAATGGCATGTAAGCGATAAGTGGTCTTATTACGGTCAAGCTCGAGTCGCGCGAAATCCTTCGACCATCAGCCGGAACGCCTCGATCGCCTTGGGCAATACGATCTGCGGCTCGTCGCTGTCGGCAACCCATAGGGCGGCGTTGAATGCAGTGCCGCCGAGAAGGCGTGACGCAGCCTCGACATCGACCGGCTTGATGACACCCTCGGCGATCAAATCAGCGATCGTCTGCATCGTGATGCTCAGGCAGGCATTCTGGCTGGGCCACCGCGACGGGTCGCCCAGAAAGGCAGGCCCGTCCAACAAGACGATCCGGCGAATCTCCGGGTCCAGCGCCATCCCGATATACGCTTCGCCTACCGCCAGCAGCCTTTCCCATGGGCTTGTCGCAGTTGCTCCCGCCTGCCGTGCGCGCGCAGCCATCTCGCCATCGACTTGGGCCACGACGGCAGCCAGCAGCCCCGTCTTGTCGCCGAAGCTATGGTAGAGGGCGCCACGAGTAAGCCCGACAGATGCGGTGAGGTCGTCCATCGACGCGGCGGCAAACCCCGAAGCTGCAAACGCCTTTCGCGCGGCGCCAATCAGCTTGACGCGATTTTCCTCCATCGTCTCGGCGCGACGCTTTGCAGCCAAAGCAAGAATCTCCTGTTTCGCATACGATACGTATATGGAACTTGACGGCCAATCCGTATCCGTGCTCTCACATACGCGGCGTATGTTGCTAAGCTGGCTTGGCGGAAATGTCCAGCGAAGCTGGTTCGGCGCGCTCGCCCCCACCTGAAAAGGACGATGATATGGCCCAGAGCGAAGTAGTGTTTCCTGCCAAGCGGCAGGACCTATACGAGAAGTACGGTTATTCCGCCGCCGTCCGATCGGGCGACCTATTGTTCGTGTCGGGTCAGGTCGGCAGCCGTCCCGATGGTTCGCCCGAACCCGATTTCGAGGCTCAGGTTCGCCTGGCCTTCGCCAATCTGGAAGCCACGCTCGCAGCGGGAGGATGCACATTCGACGACATAGTCGACCTGACGACGTTTCATACGGATCCAGAAAAGCAATTTGGCGTGTACAGGACGGTGAAACGCGAGAAATTCCCGAAAGCTCCGTATCCCAACGCGACCGCTGTTGGAGTCAACTGGCTTGCCGGATTCGACTTCGAAATCAAGGTAACTGCTCGCATTCCATCTCGTACATCAGCGTCGGTGAGCCGCCGCAACCCTCCGGCAATGTGGGATATGGCATCGCGCGGGTGGTCGCATATCAGTATCGCGGAACCAGGCCGCATCGCCTTCCTGTCCGGCCAGGTCGCCGTGACACCTGGCACTGAGGACGTGCCCAAAGACCTCGCTGGCCAGGCAAAGCTTGCGACTGCCAACCTCGCCGCCGCACTCAAGGACCTGGAAGCGTCTGCGCAAGACATTGTCATGCTGCGCGTCTACGTCGTGGATGCGACCAGCGAAGCGTTCGGGCAGGCCGTCGCCCCGCTACGGGAACTAATCGGAGACGCGAAGCCCAGCATTACGACGATTGGCGTCCAGGCACTCTATAAGCCGGAAATCAAGGTCGAGATTGAAATGGCGGTGCGTCTGCCCTGAACCGAGATCGGATATCTTGGCCGATCGATTCTGCGGAGAAAGATCAGGCTAAGAGCGCCCGCATAGGAGCTTTGGAGGTGGCGAAATGGGCGAGCCCATTCGCCGATGTCTTACCGCGGGCCTGACACGGCTAGCGGTCGCTTCGACGTCAACCCCACCCAGCCTCGACCTTCTGGCGTCGCATCTCCATGCCGCGGCAGGAGGGGTCTAAGGCCCGCATGTGCTGGGGATGGCGGTGTCCGATTTCCCACCCATCCGGATTTCCCGAGCCCGTTCTGCGCATCTGGGTTGGGTTTGTCCCTACCCCATAGGCATCAATGCTACTTCAGTTCGCGCGCCCCAAAGGCGGCAGCGGCGGAGCGATTGGGCAGTTGCAGCGTGCGCAAAAGCGCTGCGACATGGATCTTGACCGTGCCTTCGCCGAGGCCGAGCAGCCGGGCGATCTCCTTGTTGGAGCGGCCAGCGACCAGGGCCTCGAGCACCTCGCGCTGGCGCTGCGTGAGGCGCGCCAGGCACTCCTGCGCCTTGTCGGCCGACACCGGCGCCACGGGCAGCTCGGCGGAGCCCGCCCGGGCCAGGATTGGCGGCACATAGATTTGTCCCGAGAGCACCGTCTCCAGCGCCTTGACCAACTCGGCCGGTCCCAGCGCCTTCGGGATATAGCCATGCACGCCGGCCGCCAGCGCTCCCAGGATATCCTGCCGCGCGGAGGAGCCGGAGACCACCGCCAAGGTGACATGCTCGGCGCATTCGCGCACGGCGGCCAGGCTTGCGGCCTGCTTCATGCCGGGCATCGAGAGATCGAACAGAGCGAGCGAGATCTCGGGCCGCGTACCGAGCAGGTCCAGCGCGTCATCGAGCGAGGCCGCCTCCAGAACCGTGGTGAAGCCGAGCTGCCGGGTCAGAAGCGCGCCGAGCGCAATGCGGAAGAAGGCATCGTCATCGGCGATGAGAGCGCAGGAGGGGGAGGTGGCCATGGCTGCGGCGGCTCGAAACTGGTTACGGCACCATAGCCGCTTCCGGCACAAAGCGCCCTGGACCTTCATGTTGGGTTAACGCTAACGCCAGAAGGACGGAAGCGTGCCAGCCACGAAAAACCTTGTCCGGCCAGCCGTGGCAGGCAGCAGCGCCCCGCCCCCCGCAAAAGGACTAGGCCAATCGGCCGAGGTGAAGGCGGCGATGTTTCCAGGCGTTGCTCATGCTTGCCGTTCGGTTAAGCACTTCACGCCCATTCGAGGCAAATGCCCGCCCCGACCGCACGCCTGGGTTGCCGTGACGGAATCGTTGTTCCGGATGCGATTCTCCAGCTGAGCGGCCACGCAGCCCGAACGGTCTAGGCCGGCAGGCGCCCTGCTGCAGGGCCCGCTGGAAAGCCTTTGTTTACAGCGCCAACCGGAGTTTCGAGCCGGCCGGAACCTCCCCGACAGAGGGTCGAAGAAGCCGGCATGGAACGGGTTGGGTGGTGTCGATGTTGCGTCTTGAACTTTCCCCGAGCGGGATCGCATTGCTGGTCGCAGGGCTGGTGACCATCGCCCCGGCACGGGCCGCGGACTGGTACACTGGGGCCGCAACGCCCAAGCCGGCCGACGACTGGATCGTCAGCCTCGACGCCTCGACCACCGTAACCTCCACCAACTCGGTCTTCGCCAATGTCGGCGGCACGGTCGCCATCGATGGGTCGCTGCGCCAGAGCGGCGCGCGCATCAAGGTTGATGCGATGGCCGGCACCTATGAGTACAAAGCCGCGAGCGGAACCAAGATCCAGGCCGACCAGATCGAAGGCTCGGCCATGCTCGGTTATGAGTGGATCTGGCGGGAGGCGAAACTCGCTGGCTATATCGGGCTGTCCCTCCGCAACACCGGGCTCTCCGCGAGCGACCCCGACAATCAGGTGGTCGGGACGAGCTACGGGCTGAAAACGGCGGTCGACTTCTACGCCCGCCCGACCGAGAAAACGATGGTCTCGGCCTATGGCTCGATCACCACCAACGACAAGGCCTATTTCACGCGCTTCCGGGCGGGATACCGCGTCGGCGAAGGCGTCTATCTCGGCCCCGAAATCGCCTTCCTCGGCAATGATTTCTATAATCAGTGGCGCGCCGGCATCCACCTGACTGGGCTCGCGCTCGGCCCGGTGCAGACCTCGGTCTCGGCGGGCTATCTGTATGACCGCGACCAGAAGGGCGGCGCCTTCGGCACCATCGACGTCAGGGCGCAGTTCTGATGAGCGACGCCGTGCTCCACCCCCCCGCCTCCAGCGCCTCGCGCCGCGACCGCCTGGCCTCCGGCCTGCGCTGGGCGAGCTGGCTCGCCTGCGGGCTGTGCATGTTCGTGCTGGTGACCCAGCCGGTCAGCGTCTCCGCCCAGGCCGCGCTCAGCCTCGCCGTCGTCGCCGGGCTGATCGTCATCGGGCAGCTGCCGCGCGCCGCCTGGTCGCGCTATCTCTTCCTGGCGCTCGGCAGCGCCGTATTGCTGCGCTATCTCTACTGGCGCGTGACCGCGACGCTGCCGCCGCTGGCCGATCTCGTCGGCTTCGGCTTTGGCGTCGTGCTGCTGGGGGCGGAGCTGTTCTGCGCCTTCGTGCTGGCGATCAGCCTGATCATCAACGCCGACCCGTTGCGCCGCAAAGCCCTGCCGCGCGAGGACGATGCGACGCTGCCAAGCATCGACGTCTTCATCCCCTCCTATAACGAGGACGAGGCGATCCTCGCCATGACGGTCGCCGCCGCCAAGGCGATGGACTATCCGGCGGAAAAGCTGACGGTCTGGCTGCTCGACGATGGCGGCACCGACCAGAAATGCGACGATGGCGACGAGGCCAAGGCCGCCGCCGCACGGCGCCGCCGCGTATCGCTGCAGACGCTCTGTCGCGAGCTCGGCGCCGTCTATCTGACGCGGACGAAGAACGAGCACGCCAAGGCCGGCAATCTCAATAACGGGCTGGCCCATTCCAAGGCCGAGATCGTCGTCGTGTTCGACGCCGACCACGCACCGTTCCGGCAGTTCCTGCGCGAGACGGTCGGGCATTTCGCCCGCGACCCGAAGCTCTTCCTGGTGCAGACGCCGCATGTCTTCCTGAATCCGGACCCGATCGAGAAGAACCTGCGCACCTTCCAGCGCATGCCGTCTGAGAACGAGATGTTCTACGGCGTCACCCAGCGTGGACTCGACAAGTGGAACGGCTCGTTCTTCTGCGGCTCGGCGGCGCTTCTGCGGCGCGCCGCGCTGAAGACCACCGGCGGCTTCTCCGGCATCACCATCACCGAGGATTGCGAGACCGCCTTCGAGCTGCACGCCCAGGGTTGGACCTCGCTTTATGTCGACAAGCCGCTGATCGCGGGGCTGCAGCCGGAAACCTTCGCCTCCTTCATCGGCCAGCGCTCGCGCTGGTGCCAGGGCATGTTCCAGATCCTGATGCTGAAGAACCCGGCCCTGCGCAAAGGCCTGAAGCCGATCCAGCGCATCGCCTACCTCTCCAGCATGACCTTCTGGTTCTTCCCGGTGCCGCGGCTGATCTTCATGGTCGCGCCGCTGCTGCACATCTTCTTCGACGTAAAGATCTTCGTCTCCAGCGTCGACGAGACGATCGCCTACACGCTCTCCTATGTCGCCGTGAACATGGTGATGCAGAGCTATCTCTATGGCCATGTCCGCTGGCCCTGGATGTCGGAGCTCTACGAATACGTGCAGGGCGTCTTCCTGGCGCGCGCCATCGTTTCGGTCATCGCCTCGCCGCGCAAGCCGACCTTCAACGTCACCGCCAAGGGGCTCTCGCTCGAGAACGACCATCTCTCCGAACTCGCCTGGCCGTTCTTCGCGATCTTCGCGCTGCTGGCGCTTGGCGTCGGCACGGCGGTGTTCCGCTATCTGTTCGAGCCCGGCGTCACCGCGCTGATGCTGGTCGTCGGATTGTGGACCGGCTTCAACCTGCTGATCGCCGGCGTCGCGCTCGGTGCCGTCGCGGAGCGCCGGCAGGCCGACCGGCATCCCCGCCTCGCCATCGCGCGGCAGGGCAGCTTGATCATTGCAGGGCAGGCAATCCCGGTCTCGATCGAGAACGTCTCGGCCGGCGGCTGCGCGATCACGATCGCGGCGCTGCCGAAGGGCGCGAATCTGGAGGCACGCGAGACCATGGGCCTGCTCGCGATCGAACCGCTCGCCGGCAATCCGGAGCGCGCCCCGGTCGCAGTGCGCCTGAGCCGCGTGACGCAAGTCGGCGAGGCCACACAGTGCGGGCTCGCCTTTGCCGACCTGGCGACGCGTGATTATCCAGCCGTCGCCGAGCTGATGTATGGCGATGCTGGCGCGATCCAGCGTTTCCTGGAAGGCCGCCGCAAGCCGATCGGCCTCGTTCGTGGCAGCGCCAGATTTGCCCTCTGGGGCGTGACCGAACCGTTCCGCGCGGTCGCCTACGCCTTCCGTAAACGCCCCGTTGCCATGGAGGCAGCGACCCAGGCCGAGAGCGCCAGGCCGCAGCCGGTGCCGGCCTTCGACCCCGCCAGCTTCGCCGCCGCGATCCAGGCGCTGGCCGCGCCGCTGCACCTGCCCGAAACCGCTCCGGCGCGGCTCGATCAGGCGAGCTGGTTTGCCACCATCACCGCCCTTTCCGCACCGGCTCGACCCGAGCGGTCCGCGACTGCGCCGCTGCTCGCCGGAGCGGCCTGACGCCATGAGGCACGGATCCGCCTTCGCCGCCTGCCTTGCCGGCGTCGCACTCCTCGCCACGGTCGCAGTCCGCGCGCAAAGCTTCGTCGGCGTCGGGCCGGTGCGCAACTTCGTGCTGCCGACAGAGCCCCGCGGCGAACCCGCGCCCGTGCCGGCCAGCGTCTCCGGCCTGCCCACCCCCGCCCCGCGCAGCGAGATCATCGCGAGCGACACCCTGCGCCGGCTGCCGGCGACACTGCGCGGCTTCCGCTTCAACGGCGAATGGGCACAAACGGAATGGCCGGTCTACCTGACATCCGGGCAGGCGCGCCAACCAGCCAGGTTCCAGCTTGCCTTCCTCTCGGCGATCTCGGTGATGCCCGAGGGCTCGCGGCTGACTTTGGCGATCAATGACAAGGTCGTTGCGCAAACCGAACTCGCCCCGCCCGATTCGGTCGCCACCCGCATCTTCGAGATTCCCGCGGGCCTGTTGAACGCCGGCTTCAACGCCGTGAAGATCACGGTCGAGCAGCGCCACCGCGTCGACTGCTCGCCGGCCGCGACCTATGAGCTTTGGACGGCGCTCGACCCCGCGCTCAGCGGCCTGCTCCTCGCCGGCAACCCCTCACGCCTCGGGCCGGAGACCCCGGCGGACATCGCCGCGATTGCCCCACGCGGCGACGGGGCCACACCGATCCGCCTGCTGCTCGCCGGCAAACTGACACCGGAGAGCGCCGGCCGGGCCATCAGGGCGGCGCAGATCGCGACACTGGCCGGGCGCATGCAACATCCGGCCATAGAATTCGTCACGACCGGCCGCGCCGACCCCGGCCTCGAACTCGCGATCGGGACGGTCGAAGAGCTGAGCGGCCAGGCCAATCTCGCCGATCTCGGCCCGGTTACCGGCCCGCGCTACGGCTTCCTGCCGGCCCGGCCCGAGCGCGCCGCCACCTTCGTCATCACCGGCACGAGCGCCGCCGATCTCGACGAGGCGCTGCGGCGCTGGGACAGCGAGCGGACCTCGGCTGCCGCGTTGACGGGATCATCGGCCGGCCTGCGCGCGCTCTCCACCCTGCCGGGCTTCGTCGCCAGCGGCGCCTCCGAGCGCATCGTCTTCAGCCAGACCGGTTTCGCCAGCACGGAGTTCTCCGGACGGCTGATGCGGCTCAGGCTCGACGTGGCGCTGCCCGGCGATTTCCTGCCGGCCGACTATGACCGCATGACACTGAGCCTCGCCGGCTCGCATGGCCGCGATCTCTCCCGCGACGCCCATGTGCTGGTCGAGGTCAACGGCCGCAATGCGGCGACGCAGATGCTGGCGCCGGGCGCAGCGAGCTCGCTCGAACGCAACCAGATCTTCCTGCCGCTCAGCCTGATGCAGCCCGGCCAGAACCGCATCGACGTCCTGGCCCAGGTGCCGAAACCTGCCGACGAGGCCTGTACCTCGCCCAGCGCCGGCGAGACCCGGCTGCAGCTGCTCGACCGCAGCGAACTGGTGCTGCCGCGCCAGGCGCGGACCGGCCGCTCACCGGAGCTGTCCCTGCTCGCTGCCGGCGGCTACCCCTTCAGCCGCGAGGGCGCACGCCCGATCCTGTTCGTACCGGCCCCCGACCGCGCCAGCATGGCCGCCGCAGCGACGCTCACCGCCCGCCTTGCCGTCGCCGCGGGAAAGCCGATCGATTTCACCTTCACGATGACGCCGCCCGCTACCGATGCCGGCGAAGTGCTGCTCGTCGCAGCCGCTCCGGCGCTCGACCCGGCCTGGATACGTGGCGCCGGGCTCGATCCGGAGCGGATCAGGACATCCTGGCAACCGACACAGACCGAGCGGCGCGCACCGCTCTCCGAGGCCGATGCGCTGGCCCGGCGCTGCGCGCTGCCGCCGGCGCGGCTCGCCACGCCCGTCGGGACTGAGACGAAGCCCGCGGCCGCGAGCGGCTACACCGTGCTCGGCCTGCGCGCGAGCCTGCCGGCGCTGCCCTTCTGGCAGCCGGCCGAGCCTCCCGGAGCGGGCTCCGAGGCCGAAATCGTGACCGGCCGTGCCGCCCTGGTGGTCGGCCAGGACTTCGCCTCGGGCAAGGACTTCGCCTCGAGCAAGGCCGAGCATCTCTGGACCCTGGTCACAGCCGCCGATGCCGGTACGCTCCTGGCCGGCGTGGAGTGTCTGACGCATCCCGAGATCTGGAGCGGGCTCAGCGGCCGGATCAGTGCTCTTGCGAGCGACGAGACCCTGCGTTTCGTGCCCGCCGGCGAGCGCCAGCGCTTCGTGACGACGCAAGGCTACGACGTCGCCAATGCCCGGCTCGTCGCCGCCGGCTGGTTCTCGCTCAACCCGCTCGCCTATGTCGGGATCGCACTGGCGCTGGTTCTATGCCTCGCCGCCTCGACGCTCCTCCTCGTCCTCAACACCGGCAGGAGGCAGGAATGACCGCCATCTGGCGCGCTCTGGCTCTCGCGGCCGGGACGCTGATGCTGATCGCTGCGCCCTTTGCCCGCGGCCACGCGGCCGAAAGCACGCGCGACACCATCGCCCTGCACAACATGCTGCCGAACAAGGAAGCCTGGCGCGCCTATAAGAGCCGCTTCGTCAGCGAAAGCGGCCGTATCGTCGATACCGCCAATGGCCAGATCAGCCATAGCGAGGGCCAGGGCTACGGCATGCTGCTGGCGGTCGCGGCCGATGACCGCGCCGGTTTCGAGGCGATCTGGGGCTGGACGCGCGCTAATCTGTTCGTACGCGGCGACGAACTCGCCGCCTGGCGCTGGGAGCCGGACAGGCGCCCGGCCGTCGCCGACATGAACAATGCGACCGATGGCGACCTCCTGATCGCCTGGGCGTTGACCGAAGCGGCGGAAGCCTGGGGCGATATCTCCTACCGCATCGCCGCCCGGCGCATCGCCGTCGAGATCGGCAGCAAGCTGATCCTGCTCAAGAGCAGCCATGGCGCGTTGCTGCTGCCCGGCATGGCCGGCTTTTCAGCCGAGGATCGCGCCGACGGGCCGGTGCTGAATCTGTCCTACTATGTCTTCCCCGCCTTCGCCCGGCTGCCGCTGGTCGCGCCGGAGTTCGACTGGGGTGGCCTCTCCCGCGCGGGGCTCAGGCTGATCGAGAAGGCCCGTTTCGGCCCGGCCAAGCTGCCGAGCGACTGGATTTCGCTGAAGAGCGGCGAGCCGCAACCTGCCGAGGGCTTCCCGGCGCAGTTCTCCTACAACGCCATCCGCATCCCGCTCTATCTCGCCTGGGCCGGCTTCGACCAGCCGCGCCATCACGAGACCTTCCTGGCCGCCTGGGACAGGCGCGAGGGGCGCGGCCTGCCTCTGATCGACCTGGCGCGGGGTCAGCCCACACTCTGGCTCGATGAGCGCGGTTACAGCGCGCTGCCGGCGCTCAGCGCCTGCGCCAGCAAGGGCACGGCGCTGCCGCGCGCTTTGCGCACGCCGCAGGCGGGCGAGAACTACTACCCGGCGACCCTGGCCCTGCTCGCGCTCACCGCCGCCCGGATGAGGTATCCGTCATGCCTGCAGGACTGATCCCCATGTTCAGGCTGAGCCTGGCCGCCCTGCTCGTCCTGACGCTGTCGGCAGCGGCGCGGGACCGCAACGTCGACGAGACGGCTTTGCGCTTCTATGCGGCGCAGGGACAGGTCAAGCGTGTCGAGGCCGAAGGCAAGCGGCTCGCCGCTCTGCATCCCGGCTGGACCCTGCCGGAGGACATCTGGACAGCGCGGCCGGGCCAGGCCGACGAAAAGCCGCTCTGGGCTCTGTTCTCGAGCGACGACATCGATGGGTTGAAGCGTGCCATCGCGGAACGCAGGCGCGCCGAACCCGGCTGGCAGCCCTCCGACGATCTCGCCCGGAAACTGCGTCACAAGGAGCTGCGCAAAGCCGTGCTGGCGAAAGCCGGCAGCGCGCAATGGCTCAGCGTCGCCGAGCTCGCCGGCGATTTCGGCAAGGGCAGCGACGTCGACGATGTCGAGCTTGCCTGGGCGGTGGCGGAAGGTCTCGCCCGCAGCGACCGCCAGCCCGAGGCCTTCGCGCTCTACGGCGCGATCCTGACCCGCCGCAGCGATCCCAGGGAGCGCAGCGCCACGATCCAGAAGGCGATCGGCCTCTTGCCGATGGTCGATGTCGAGCTCCTGCTGGCAATGGGCAAGACCGATGCCGCCGGCTCCCCGGAATTCGCCGCATTGGCGCTCGACATCACGCGCGGGCGGATTAGCGCGGTGCTGCATGACGAGCGCAAGGGCGGGCTCGACCCCGCCGAGCTTGCCGCCTTCGAGGCGCAGGCGCGAACGTCCGAGAACGCCAACGAGGCGGCGCTGGTCGCCTGGCTCGCCCTCAAGCAGAACCGGCCGGGCGACGCACTGGGCTGGTTCAAGCTCGCGATCGCGCGTGGCGGCGACGCCATGGTGGCGCACGGGCTCGCCCATACCCTGCTCCGGCTCGGCAAGCGCCGCGAGGCCGAGGAGGTCGCTTTCGCCTGGCGCGAGCCGCTGGTGAACAACGCCATCCTGTTCATCGACGTGCTCGAAGGTGAGCTGACGCAGCCAAGCCCCCCGGCGATCGAGCCCGAGCGGCTGGCACGCTATGCCCGCGTCACGCTCGACAGCCGCTCCGGCGAGGGCGCGCAGGCGCTTGGCTGGTACGCCTACAACGCCTGCCAATTCGAGACCGCGCTCGACTGGTTCCAGCGCGCCAGCGCCTGGCTGCCGAAAGAGGCGACCATCTATGGCCAGGCACTGGCCCTGCAGCGACTGAAACGCGGCAAGGACCTCTCCGAGCTCATCAATCGTTATGACGGGCTCTTCCCCAAGGTCGTGGCCCTCGCCTTGCCGGATCAACGCAACGAGATCCCCGGCCCCTGCGACCCGCAGCCAGCGGCGCGGACGGCCTCCTTCGATGCAGGCCGCTCTGGCCTGACGGCCGCGATCCGGATTCCGCAGCCGGCGGGAACCCTCGCTTCCGATGCGAGCCTCGCGATGAAGCGCGCCGGTTTCCCCGCTGCCGTCTCACCCGAAAATCCGCTGCGCTATCCCGGAGCCTCCCGCAGCGGCGACATGCTGCGCCCGCGCGCCCCAGAGGCACGCCCTCTGGTGGCGCGCCGCGTCGGCGGGGTCGCGCCCATGCCTTACGAGCCGCTCGGCTTCACCTTGCTGCCCGGCTGGAACGGACAGACGGGCCCGAGCGACATCGCCACCGCGGAGCGTGCCCCGGCACGCGGGACGCTCTGGGCCGAGACGGCGGGCCAGGCACAAGGGACAACCAGAACCAGCCCGGCGCCGGAGCGCGAATCCAGCCCCGCCGACGCCGCCGCCAACCGCTTCCGGCGCTGAAGAGAACCGATCATGCCCCTTCTCCTCCCGTCCCGTCTCAGGCGCACGGCCCTCGCCGCGCTCACCAGCGCCGCGGCCCTCTTGGCCGCGGGCTGTTCCCAGCCGCGCGACGCCGCTGCCACGCAGCCGCTCGAATCGCTGGCCGGCGCTCCCGCCACCGCGACCTGGAGCGCGCTGCAGCCTGAAGCCGCGCTGCTGCACCTGCCCGACCGGCGCGACCATGCCGTGACGCTGCGCGAGCGGCGCCCGGCGCAGGGAGTGATGCAGGAGATCGAGCTGTCGGCGCGCGGCGGGACCGGGCGCAACCTGCTGACCCTCGCGGTCCATGGCGACACCGCAATGCCAGGGCTGTTCCCGGGCAAGCCGAGTGAGGCCGGCATCAAGGCCGAGATTGCCGCGGCCTTTCCTGGCCGGACGCTGCGGATCGTGCCCCAGCCGCGCCGCAACAGCTTCGGCCCCTACGGGCTCGCCGTCGCCACAGGTCCCGACGGGCAGCGCTGCGTCTATGCCTGGCAATGGCTTGAGCGCGACGACAGGCGCGTGCGCGACGAGCTCGGTGGCGCCGCCTCCTGGCGTGCGCGGATCTGCCGTAAGGCGCAGACGCTCGACGAGATCGCCGCCGCACTCGACGAGATCGCGATCGGCCCGCAGCCGGACATTGCGAGCACGCCCGCGCCGAGCCCAACCCGCACGACCAACCCCACCAGGAAGCATGCCGCGCAGCCGGCGCCCACGACCCGGCAGGCAAAATCGACAGAGCCGGTTGCCGCCTTGCCGAGCCCGGCTCCCGGCGGACAACGCTATCTCGCCGCCGTTTCGTCCGCACAACGCCCCGCGGCCAACCCAGCTGGCGCTCAGACCATGCTCGACCAGAGCCTGCCGGCCGAGGCTTATCGCGGCCCGATGGCTCGCACCGCCCAAATACCGCGCCCGGCGCTGCGTGAAGCCGCTGTGCCGCGCAGCGCCATACCCGTTCCCGACTGACACGCAGCCGATCCGACGACGACGCACGCACTCCTTGAAGGTACCCTCATGACCCGCCGCATTCTGCTGATCGAAGATGAGCCGCTGTCACAGGACATCATCACCTCGCTGCTGCGCGGCCAGGGCTATGCCGTCGATGTCGCGACCGATGGTTTTGCAGCTCTCGACCGGGTCCGCGCGGTCCACTACGACGTCGCCCTGATCGACTACCACCTGCCCGAGATGGACGGCTATGCGCTCGGCCGGTTGCTGCGCGAACAGCATCCCGGCGGCGATACGGGCCCGATCCTGATCGGGCTGACCGCCGACCGCAACGGGCTCGCGGCCCGGCGTGGCTCCGATGCCGTCTTCCGCGCCATCCTGCCCAAGCCGATCAAACCGGCCGAGCTGTTCGAAGCGATCGAGCGCCTCTGCGAGACGGCCGGCAGGCCCTCCTCCGCCCAGACGCCTGCCCAGCCCGCCGACACGCGCCGTGCAGCGGCGGTGCTCTGGCGCAGCCACGGCCTCGACATGCCGCCGCGAGCCTGCGCCAGTCCGGCGCCGACGATCGAGCAGTCGTCCGCGCTGACACTCTGCTTCGAGCTGGTCGAACCCGAACTGGCACAATGCGTCGTGCTGCTGGAGCGGCACGGCATCAACGAGGCGCTGCGCATCGCCAAGCGCGGCCGGGCCGAGCCGCTGCCGATCATCGGCCTGAGCCAGGACCATGCCGATATCTGCGACAGCCTGTTCCGTGTCGATGACCCCGCTTCCTGGAAAGCGCTCGCCAGCATGCTCGGCGGCGTGGCGCCGGAGTCAATCGCTCGAATCCACACGATGCCGGCACACATCGAAGCGGCAGCCGTCGCCGCAGCGATTGCCGACGATTCGGCTACCGATGACATTGCCGCTGAAGGCATCGTGATCGAGGAGGCCGAGCCCAACCACGCCGCTTCCAGCGACATCGGCAAGCCTCAACCCGGCATCGCCGCCTCGATCCTGCGGACATTGCTGCTCAGCGGCGTCCGTGCGCCGCTCGACGCGCTGCGTAGCGAGCTTGCCGCGCAGCAGCGTTCGCAGGCAGCGCCCGATCCGGGGCAGCTCGCCACCCTGGACTCGGTCCTGCTGATCACCGGCACGATCGCCGACGCCTTGAACATGCCGGCGGCGCGGACTTGCGAGGCTGCGATCTTCGACCCCGCCGAACTCGCGGAGAACGCTCTGGCGATGATCCGCGATTCGCGGCCACCTGGTGCTGTGCGGCTGTCATGCCGGATCAGCGACAGCGTGCCGCGCCTGCTGCGCGGCGACGTGCACGGGCTGAGCCAGGCCGTGCTGACACTGCTCGACGATGCCTGCTGCGGCGCAGAACCGGCCATGCTGGCGCTGCACCTCGCCTTCGATGCCGAGCGGAATTCATTGACGCTGCGGCTGAACCACGAAGGCGCAACAAGCGAGCCGGCGCAAAACGAGGGCGTCGTTGCACTGCTACGGAACTTGCGCCTGACGATGTTGGGACGCCTCGTCAAACTGATGGGCGGTACCCTCTCACAGGATGGAGGACAGGTGCTGCTGACCGTTCCACTCGAAAGCGAGGTCAATGCACCCGCGCAACAGGACAATAACCCGGCCAGCGAGCCCGCTCATGTGCTGCTGATCGACGACGGCGCGACCAGCGGCCAGGTGCTGACCCTGCTGCTCACGCAAGAAGGTCACCGGGTCTGCCGCGTCCGCGACAGCGAGGCGGCGCTCTTCGCCTGCCGCAATGCGCGGCACGACCTCGTCATCTTCGACCTCGCCAGCGGCGTCGAGGCTCGCCTCGCCTCGCTGGAATCCGTGCGCCAGTTCCAGACCTCGCAGGCGGATGTGCCGGCGCTCGTCCTGGCCAATACATTCTCGACGCAGGAGGAGGCCCGCCTGCGCGGCTGGGGCGTGGCATGCACCCTGGCCAAACCGTTCTCGCCGGAGGCGCTCGGCAATGCCGTCGCTGCCTGCCGGCTGAAGCGGGTCGAACCATCACCCCTCGCCTGCGCAGCGATCGATGCCCGCGTGCGCGATGCGCTGGCTCAGGCGCTCGGCGACCAGACCGTCGAACGCCTGACGGGCCAACTCTTGGCGCAGATCGAGGCCTTGACCGGCGTGTCGGAGATCACGGCAGAAGCGACGAGCCGACTGATCGAGCTGTCGGGCTGTGCGTCCGTGCTGGGGCTCGCGGAGCTGGCGGCGCATTGCGCAGCGCCGAAGGGCGCTGTGGCGATCCCCGGCGCACTGCTGCGCCTTCGCACCGCGCTGGAGACACGGCAGCAGGCCGCGGCTTGACGTTTCGTTAACCATAGACGTGCTTGCGTCGGCACTCTGGAGTGGTGCGGGCAAAAGGCTCCGCGAGGGAAAGCGCGGATGACCATGGGGCAATCCAGGAGGAGCCGGAGAAAGCTCCTGGTGCCCACTGTCTTCACCGGAGTCATCCTGGCGAGCGTCGTACTTCTCTCGGTCACCGGCTGGCTGGTCTGGCAGTCGGGCCACCGCGCCGTCCAGGCCGCCGCGACCTCGAACGAGGCGCTGGCTTCGGTGCTCGACCGGCACGCCACGCAGATGATCGATTCCGTCCGGATCGTCCTGAAGACGGCAGGGCTGCAGCTTGGTTCGGATCCGGGTGATCGAGGCCGGCACAGCGCGCTCGACGCCTGGCTTGCAGACGTGGCGCGCGATCTGCCGCAACTGCGCGCAGTCGGCGTCTTCGACACCGGCAGCGGCGCATCGGTCTACCAGTTCATACGCTCGCGCGATCCCAGCGAGGCCGCCCTGAAGGCCTTCGCCACAGCTGCGTCGCTCTTCACGGGCGACGGCCTCCAGATCGGAGACGCCGTTTTCGACGACGCCAGCGGCCATTGGCTGTTGCCGATCGGGAACGCCATCGCGCCCCGGCAGGGCATCGGCGGCCACGTCGTCATAGCGCTCGTTTCACTCGATCACCTTCAGGAACTCTATGCCTCGCTCAACATCGGACCAAACGGAACGGTGGTCCTCTTCCGTAGCGATGGCTCCGTGCTGGTGCGCCATCCCTATGGCCCGAGCCGCGTGGGCCAGAACATCCAGTCCGGCAGCCTTTTCAGCACCTATCTGTCGAACCAGAACAGCGGAACCTTCCAGGCGCATTCCGCCATCGACGGCATCGAGCGGATCATGAGCTTCCGCCGGCTCGAAGCCGGCCCGCTCGTCGTGGTCGTGTCGAGCTCGGTCGCTGACGTCCTCGCCAAATGGCGCGAGGAACTCTCGGTCGATTTCGCGATTGCGGCTCTCTGCGCGATGCTCCTGCTGAGTCTCGGCCTGCTGCTGATCCGCGTTGCGCGGGAGCGTGACAAGGCCGACGACTATCTGGACATCACCCTGGCGCATATGGAGCAGGGCCTGCTCATGGTCGGCCCCAGCCAGCGCACCAAGGTCTACAACCGCCGCGCGCTCGAACT
This sequence comes from Allobosea sp. OK403, assembly GCF_900113835.1. Lineage (GTDB taxonomy): Bacteria > Pseudomonadota > Alphaproteobacteria > Rhizobiales > Beijerinckiaceae > Allobosea. Next base: position 938,167 of record NZ_FOQV01000003.1, read on the forward strand.
CCTCGATCTGCCGGAAGAGCTGATGGCGCGCCGGCCCCATTCGACCGAAGTCTTCGCCTATCAGGTGGCGCGAGGGGAATTCGCCGAGATCCCCAACGACCTGCAGGGGACGATCATCCGGCCGATCCTGTCAGAGACGCCGCATTGCTACGAGCGCACGCGGCCGAACGGCACGGTTCTGGAAATCCGCACGACACCGCTGCCCGATGGTGGCGCGGTCAGGACCTATACCGACATCACCGAACACCGCGGGGCGATCGACGATATGAACGCCAGCACGGCCTTCGCCAACTCGCTGATCAATTCAAGTCCCGACTGCATCCAGCTGCTCGACCTCGACGGCCGTGTCATCTTTATCAGCGATCTCGGCCAGGAGCTCTTCGAGATCCAGGATTTCGAGGCCATTCGCGGCCGGCCCTTCGCCGACTTCTTTTCCAAGGAGCATCGCAGTCGGATCGAGCTCGCCTTGCGGCGCGTGCGCGGTGGCCAGACCGACCGCTTTACACGGATGTGTCCGACGCTCGGCGGCGTGGTGAAATGGTGGGAGTTCATCATCACGCCCGTGCATGAGATCGGACGCGGGCCGGAACGGCTTTTCGTGGTTGCGCGCGACATGTCGGCGCAGCAGGCCCATGCCGAGGAACTTAGCCGCGCCAAAGAGGCGGCCGAGCGCGCCAGCCTCGCCAAGACCCAATTCCTCGCCTCGATGAGCCATGAGATCCGCACGCCGCTCAACGCCATCCTCGGCTTCGCCACTCTGGCGCGCGAGCGCCAGGGCCATGACCTCGAGCTGCGTCGGCAGATCGAACTGATCCAGAAGGCTGGCGAAGCGCTGCTGACGATCATCAACGACGTACTCGACCTCTCCAAGATCGAGGCCGGCAAGGTCGAGCTCGAGGAGCGGCCGCTCGACCTGCGCGGCCTCGTGTCCGACTGCCTGTCGCTGACCCACGGCCTGGCGACGCTGAAGGGCTTGGCGCTGGACTGCATCGTCGATCCCGCGATCCCGACGCGAGTGATCGCGGACGAAGCCCGGCTGCGGCAGATCCTGCTCAATCTTTTGAACAACGCGGTGAAGTTCACGCCGTCGGGCTCGGTCAGCCTGTCGGTCGCCCCAGCATCCCGGGCCGGTTACATGGTACTGGCAGTGAGCGATACGGGAATCGGCATTGCTGCGGACCGCCTGCCGCATCTGTTCCAGGATTTCGTCCAGGTCGACGGCTCGATCAGCCGGCAGTTCGGCGGTACGGGGCTCGGGCTTTCGATCTCACGACGCCTGGCCGGCCTGATGGGCGGCGAGATCGGCGTCAGCAGCGTTGTCGGCCAGGGCTCCACCTTCCAGATCACCCTGCCGATAACCGAGGCAGGGATCGAGACGCCACCATCGGCGGCCATCGAGCCGCCTTCCGCGATCACCGCGATGCCGCGGCGGATCCTGCTCGTCGACGACCTCAGCATCAATCTGGAGATCGTCGGCGCGATGCTGGAGAAGGCCGGCCATCACGTCTCCTTCGCCAGCAGTGGCCCGAACGCGATCTCGGCCTATCGTGAGCAGCGGCACGATCTGATCCTGATGGATGTCCAGATGCCGGATATGGACGGGCTCGAGACCACCCGCCACATTCGCGAACTGGACGCGCAAGGCCGCAGCGTACCGGTGATCGCGCTGACCGCGAACGTCTTCTCGCAGCAGATCGCGAGCTACCGCCGGGCCGGCATGAACGACCATCTCGGCAAGCCGTTCCATCGCGCCGCCTTGTTGGCCATGATCGAATGCTGGACCGGCGACGGGGCGCCGATGGAAATAGCCAGCGCGGCGCCAGTGCTCGACCAGGATTGCCAGGACGAGCTCGCGCGGTTGATCGGACCCGAGAAGGTTCTGGAGCTGCTGATGCGCCTGGCTGACGACCTGCCGGGACGCCTGCGTTCGGCTGCTTCCGACGCGTTGCGGGCGGATGCCCATGCCATGGTCTCAAGCGCCGGCCTGCTCGGCTTCGCGCAGCTGTCGGCGACAGCGCGCGAACTCGAACAGGCGATCGATGCCAAGGACGACATCGCGCCGCCGCTGGCGCAGCTTCTGGCCGTCAGAACAGCGACCGTGCAGGAAATAAGGAAGGCCATGTCGCGGCTTGCGCCCAACATGGAATTTGGCGGCGACACGTTCACCCTCAAGGGCTGATCCGCTCCTCTAGAGCATTTCCGCGTTTCTCCGAATCGCGGAAATGCTCTAGCTCCTTGTTTTAACGCGTTTTCTTCACGCGAACCGGTGTCCACTTCGCTCGAAAACGCTCTAGATGCTGGCGCATCGGCACCGCTTGCCACCCCCGGCGGTCACAAGACAACGCCGTGGCCGCGAGGATCTCCGCTCAGAAGATGAATTCGTCCAGCGCATCCGCAGGCGCCGCCGCGACGGCGGCCGCCGCATCCTGATCCGGAATGCCGCACTCAGCCATGACCGCCTTATGAATCGCGCGTTCGGCAGCCATGGTGTAGCTCGGCCAGACATGCTGCTGGAACAGGTCGCGCAGGCAGGCAACCGCCGTCTGATCGAGCGCCTCGCCCGGCGCGGAACGGGCGAGTTCGTCGGCCGCGGAGGCAATCAGATCACTCATCGCCCCAGTGTTGGAGAAGGACAGTCTCGCCTCGGCAAGAACGGTGCAGAAGCCGCTGCCCTCCCGCGTCAACTGATCGAGCGTCGTGCCAAGACGATCGCCCGTCTGGCGCATGGCGGACAGCGAACCGCGCATCGCCTGATCGAGCGCCGCGAAATGAGCGGCATCGAGCCTGCCATCGCCTTTGAGGCCGGCGGCGGCGGCCTGCATCTGCGCAAAGGTCGGCGCCAGGCGATCGGCGTCACCGGCGATCTGATCAGCGGCGAGTTTCAACTCCTGAGCGATGACGACGAGGCTGCGCCCATCCGTACCGACCCGGGCCGCGCGCAGGCCCGCATTCATGCCAATGAGCACGATGCTGGTCACGGTGTCGGCCAGATTGGCGACCGTCTGCTGGCAGGTGTCGAGCACCGCCGCGAGGACCTCCGTGACGCGATCGACCCCGGAACGCGCCCGGTCGCATTTGCCGAGCAGATCGGAGGCCTGCGCCAGATCGGCTTCGAGATCGGTGAGGAAGGAGGCGGAGCTGGCACCATCCCCTTGATACAGCGAGCGTACGAGGTCGAGCAGACCGACGGTGTCGCCGGCGAGCAGCGCCAGCGCCGCCTCGATCGCCTCGGCATCGCCACCGAGCGTGGCCGCGCTCTCCCGAAGCTGAGCCGATTGCAGTCGGCGCAGCGCCAGAATGCCCGCCTGTCTTTCGCCTTCGCTCAATCCGGCGCCGACGCCTGACCCCTCCTTGAGCGTCCCGACCAGCCGCAGTGCTGTAAGCACATGCTCAAGCCGCTGCCTGATGCTGTCGCCCGATTGCAAGGCGATGATAGCGCCACCGGCCGCGGCCGCGATCCTGCCGGAATGGGTCGCGGCATCATGCGTCAGCGCGACGCTGCGTTGCTGGCGCTCCGCCACGACGGCAAGCGTCTGCTCGAGATTGGTCGCCAGGTCCGAGAGGGCGTGGCCGTAACGTCCGTCGAAATCGCGCTGCGCCGCAAGCGCCGAGCCGAGCAGGCCGCTCAGGCGCTCATAATCGCGGGCGCAAGCCTGGATGGTGCGCTGCGCCTGCGTCGTCAACGTCATGATCTCGCTGGTGAAGTCACCGAAATCGCGCCCCGCGGCTTGGATCGAAACGGCCTCGATGCGGGCGCTGCGGGCGAGGATGGTGATCAAGCGCATATGGTCGAGCAAGCGATCCAGCGACTGGGACGCCGCATTGCCATGCTTCGCCAGCTCCCGCAGCGTTGCCGTCTCGCCCTGAAGACCATCATTAATCGCTCGCAACTCGCCGGCGAGCCCGGCCAGGGCCGCGCCAGCCTGGGCGATCTCGCTGCCGGCCAATTCGCTCGACAAGGTCGAGAGCCGCTCCTTCAAGGTCTCGAACAGGCTGAGGCCCTCGCCGAGCTGCCGGCCAGCCGTGGCGAAAGTGAGATCGATCTCGCGCGCGCTCCCTTCCAGCGAATGGATCAGCATCGGCAGCACCGCATCGCCCTCAAGCATCACACCCCCACGCCTCCCGACGCCGACTTCAAGCATTTCGCGCATTCTCGCCCGCTCCCGCCAAAGTCGCCTGCGGCCAGGCCATGATCTCCTGCGGTACGCGCGCCAGCTTGACGATGCGCTCCGCCGCGCCGAGCTCGATCGCCTCCTTGGGCATGCCGAAGACGACGCAGCTCTCCTCATCCTGCGCCAAGGTCCTGGCGCCGGCCTTGCGCATCTCGAGCAGGCCGCGAGCGCCGTCATCACCCATGCCGGTCATGATCAGGCCGAGCGCGTTGGCGCCGGCATATTGCGCCGCCGAGCGGAACAGCACGTCGACGGAGGGACGGTGGCGCGAGACATGCGGGCCGTCCTTGATGGCGATGCGATATTGCGTGCCGGAGCGCTGCAGCAGCATGTGGTGGTTGCCCGGTGCGATCAGGACACGGCCAGCGGAGAGCTCGTCGCCATCCTCGGCCTCCTTGATCTCCATCGCGCAGATGCCGTTCAGGCGCTTGGCGAAGGCGGCCGTGAACTTCTCGGGCATGTGCTGGACGATGGCGATGCCGGGGCAGAGGGCGGGCAGCGCCTGCAGCACCTCGCGCAAGGTCTCAGTGCCCCCTGTCGAGATGCCAATGCAGACGATGCGGTCTGTCGTGTGCCGGACACGGCCCGGCACCGGCGGCGGCATGATGACATCCGCAGTCAGTTTCTTCTCGACCGGAACGCGCGCCTCGCGCGGCCGCAAACGGGCCTGCGCGGCGGCCCGCACGGCATGGCGCAACCGGTCGGCGGTCTCCATCAATGCGTTGCGTGTGTCGATGCGCGGCTTGGGCAACACATCGACCGCACCGGCCTCAAGCGCATCGAACAGCGCCTTGGAACCGGCTTCGGTCAAGGTGGAGCAGATGATCACGGGGATCGGCCGCTGCGCCATGATCTTGCGCAGGAAGGTGAGCCCGTCCATGCCCGGCATCTCGATATCGAGGATCATGACGTCGGGCAGTTCGGTCTGCAGGCGGCGCGCGGCGGCGAAGGCATCGGCCGCCGTCCCCATCACCTCGATGCCGGGGTCCTCGCTCAGGATCGTGCTGAGGACCTGGCGCACGGAGGCGGAATCGTCGACGATGAGGACGCGGATGGGCTTGCGATTCATGCTGCCGACCTCCCATACGCTGCCGGCAAGGCCTGATAGATGGTCGGCACGACCGATTTCAGTCCGGCGACGCCGCTGCCGGCCATCGATTCCGAATGGCCCAGCATCAGATAGCCGCCCGGCCGAAGATGCGAGACGAGGCGCTCCAGTACGGCGGCCTGCGTCGGCTTGTCGAAATAGATCAGCACATTGCGGCAGAGGATCACATCGACGTCGCGGTCGAACGGGTAGCTATCGTCCATCAGGTTCAGATGCTCGAAACGGACCCGCCGGCGCAGCTCCGGCGCAACCCTGACCAGATCCAGCTGCGCATCCTTCGAGCGCATCAGATAGCGCTGCTGCACGGGCGCAGGCACCGGCGCGACGAAGGCGCGCGGATAGATCGCAGCACGTGCCTCGCGCAGCACCTCGGTCGAGATGTCGGTTCCCAGGATCGAGAAGCGCAGCTCCTTGCCGGCCTTTGCCCGGCCGGCATTGACGAGGTCTTGCAGCACCATGGCGGCGGTATAGGCCTCGGCCCCGGACGAGCAGGCAGCGCTCCAGAGCTTGAGGTTCAATGGACCGGGTCCCTGGCGCTGCGCGAGCTGGGGCACGGCGACATCGCGCAGAAACTCGAAATGACTCGGCTCGCGAAAGAAGTCGGTCTTGTTGGTGGTGACGCAATCGATCAATTGGACCAGCTCGCCATCGAGGCCGCCATGCTCGAACAGATGCGCACCATAGGCCGCCAGGCCCGCGAGCCCCAACGCCCGCACGCGCTTGCGCAGCCGTCCCTCCACCATGGTGCGCTTGGTCTGGGGCAGCTTGATGCCGACGCGCGTCTCGATGAGCGCTACGATCGCCGCGAAATGCCTGTCGGTCAGATGATCATAGGTTTCCGGCGAGGCGGGCTTCATCGTGTCAAGCCGCGCTCTCGGTGACCAGGCCGGCAAGGGCCGGCAGGTCGTCCGATTCCATCAAGCGCTCGAGGTCGAACACGACGATGAAGGCCTCGCCCTTGCGGCCGATGCCGGCGATGTAGTTCGACTGCCAGTGGCCGCCGACATCGGGAGCCGGCTCGGTATGGTCGTCATCGAGCCCTGTAACCTCGAAGACGCGGTCGGCGACGAAGCCGACGCCAAGCGTGCGGCCCTTGACCGGCACGTCCAGGATGATGATCCGGGTGGCATCTGTCGGCTCCATGCGAGGCAAACCGAGTTTCGTGCGCAGATCGACGATCGGATAGCCGGTGCCGCGGACATCGATCATGCCGAGCAGGAAACTCGGCGCATGCGGCAGCTTCGAGACCGGGCGCATGTCGAGGATTTCCCGGACATTGCGAATGTCGATGCCGAACAGCTCCTGATCGATGCCGAGCGTCAGATATTGGGCGGTGTCAGCCATGAAGGCCTCGCGATGATGCAGGGAAAAGCAGCAGGCCAGATGGCCTGACCGGGCAAGCCGGCTCCGCCGGAGAGCGGAGCCGGGTGATCCGATCAGGTGCGGTGAAAGGCGGCGTCGTGCTGATCCTCGCCGCCATCCATCTCGAAGGTGAAGCCGCCATTGGCGATTTTCCGGGATGGGCGGGCGGACACGGCGGCAGCCACAGCCGCAGCCTTCTTGGGCCGAAGCGCCGCCGCCATGGTCGAAGCCTTGCCGCGCAGTTGCTTGACCGCCTTGTCGATGGCGACCGGCTTGCTGGCCGCGTCGCCCGCCAGCCGGAAGAAGGCGATTGTGGTCTGGAGCTGCTCGGCCTGGGCTGCGAGCTCCTCGGAGGTGGCGGAAACCTGCTCGGACGCCGCCGCATTCTGCTGCGTGACCTTGTCGAGCTGCTGGATCGCCTGGTTGATCTGGGTCGAGCCGACATCCTGCTCGCGGCAGGCGGCCGTGATCTCCTCGACCAGCTCGGCGGTCTTCTTGATGTCGGGCACGAGCTTCGCCAGCATCGAGCCCGCCTCCTGCGCCACCTTCACCGTATCGGTCGAGAGCGTGCCGATCTCGGCGGCCGCCGCCTGGCTGCGCTCGGCCAGCTTGCGCACCTCGGAGGCCACCACCGCAAAGCCCTTGCCGTGCTCGCCGGCACGCGCCGCCTCCACAGCCGCGTTCAGCGCCAGCAGATCGGTCTGACGCGCGATCTCCTGCACGATCGTGATCTTGGCCGCGATCGTCTGCATCGCATCCACCGCACGGCCGACCGCAACGCCACTCGCCTCGGCGTCCTTGGCCGACTGCGCCGCGATCTTCTCCGTCGTCGAGGCGTTCTCGGCGTTCTGCTTCACATTCGCCGCCATCTCCTCCATCGAGGACGAAGCCTCCTCCGTCGAGGACGCCTGCTCCGTCGAGCCTTGCGACAATTGCTCCGCGCTCGCAGACAGCTCCTGCGAACCAGAGGACATGTTCTCGGCGGCTCCGGTCACCTGGCCGACGACCTCGCGCAGCTTGACCACCATGTTCTCGAGCGCGATGCCGAGCGTGTCCTTCTCCGATAGCGGCTTGGCTTCGACCGTCAGGTCGCCATTGGCGATCGAGTCCGCGACGGCCGCCGTCGCGTTGAGATTGGCGGTCATGCTGTTGAGCGCGGTGACGAGATCGCCGATCTCGTCCTTGCTCTTGACCGCGATGGTCTGGCTGAGATCGCCGATCGCCACGGCATTGGCCAGGCCAACCGCGCTCGACAGGCCGCGGCTGATGCTGAGCGCGATCCAGCTCGCGGCCGCAACCGCGATGAGAAGCGAGGCGAGCACGATCGAGATCAGCAGGGTCTTGGCGAAGGCGGCGGCTTCCGCAGCGGCGACCGCAGCCGAATCCGCCGATTTGGCGACGAACGCGCTATAGCTGTCCAGCGCCGCTGTGAGTTCGGCCGTTGCGGCGGCGCCGACTGTTATCGTCGAATTGGTGGCCTTGATGGTGCCGGCCTCGGCGGCGATCGCGACCGTACGCAATGCCGAGGTGATGCCCTTGTCGTAAGCTGCCAGCATGGGGCCGGTCGTCACGCCAAACCGAGCCAGATCCTCGGCCGCCTTCGTAAGGCCCCCGCGTACGGTCCGCGCCTGCTCCTCAACGGTCTTCTGCTGCTTTTCGACCTCGGCGACCGTCGGCAAATTGAACGCAAGAGCGGCGGAACGCGTCAGGCGCAGCCACTCGAGGCGCACGTCTTGAAAAGCCAGGGTCGCACGCAACAATTCCGGCGACGCCTCCGGCTTCGTCGCTTCCGCAATCGCCTGGCTGGTGGCCGCCGTGACCGCCTGAATCAACGGCATCGTCTCGGTCTGCCAGGCTTCGGTGGCGCGGTTACTGGAATTCAGCTTGGCGTTCTTGAGCGTCTCATCCTGCACAGCCGCAAAACGGCCAGCCTTGTCCGTGATCTGCGCGAGGTATTTCCTGCCCTCCTCGCTCGCGATACGGAAGAGATCGTCCTTCTGCGTCATGGCCGCGTTGCGGCGCTCCACCGCCCTTGCGGCGTAGCTTTCAGTATCCTTGTCGGTGGCGGCGAGAACCGCGTTTTTCTCGGATCTGACGGATGCATTGAACGCACCTGAAATGTTGCCGGTCGCGTCGACCCGCTTCGTCCAAGTGACGAGCGTGTTCTGCGTTTCGGTCATCTCGGACAGTTTTTGGTAGGATAATCCGCCAGCCGCCATCGAGAGGGCGATCACGACGCCGAAGGCCCCGGCTAGTTTAGTCTTGATGGTCATACGCATGGCGGAGCTCATGAAGAGAGGAAAATCGCGAAGGGGTTGCTAGGCGACGGCGGTCGGCATCTGGGCGGCAGCGCCCCGGTGGGACCGGAGCGCCGCGGGGCGGTCAGGAAGCACGGCGGAACTGGGCGTCCTGAGCATCCTCGGTATGGTCGAGGTCGAAGGCGAACCCGCCTCCAGTCGTCATCTTGTTCGAGCGGGCGGGAGCCGGCTTCGGCGCCGCCTTCTTGGGCGAGCCAGCGCGCGCCATCTGCGCCGCCTTGGCCTTGAGCTGCCCGACGGCGCGGTCGACCTCCTTGCCGCCTTGCTCGATGCGGAAGAAGGCGATTGTGGTCTGGAGCTGCTCGGCCTGGGCTGCGAGCTCCTCGGAGGTGGCCGAGACCTGCTCGGAGGCCGCCGCATTCTGCTGCGTGACCTTGTCGAGCTGCTGGATCGCCTGGTTGATCTGGGTCGAGCCGACATCCTGCTCGCGGCAGGCGGCCGTGATCTCCTCGACCAGCTCGGCGGTCTTCTTGATGTCGGGCACCAGCTTGGCCAGCATCGAGCCCGCCTCCTGCGCCACCTTCACCGTATCGACCGAGAGCGTGCCGATCTCGGCGGCCGCCGCCTGGCTGCGCTCGGCCAGCTTGCGCACCTCGGAGGCCACCACCGCGAAGCCCTTGCCGTGCTCGCCGGCACGCGCCGCCTCGACCGCCGCGTTCAGCGCCAGCAGGTCGGTCTGGCGTGCGATCTCCTGCACGATGTTGATCTTGGCCGCGATCGTCTGCATCGCCTCGACCGCCTTGCCGACTGCAATGCCCGAGGCTTCCGCATCCTTGGCCGATTGGCCGGCCATCTTCTCCGTCGTCGAGGCGTTTTCGGCGTTCTGCTTCACATTCGCCGCCATCTCCTCCATCGAGGAGGACGCCTCCTCCGTCGAGGACGCCTGCTCCGTCGAGCCTTGCGACAATTGCTCGGCGCTCGCCGACAGCTCCTGCGACCCAGCCGACACGTTCTCGGCAGCCTGGATGGCGTCGCCCACAACCTGGCGGAGCTTTTCGACGGTGCCGTTCAGCGCCGCCATCAGATCGCCGACCTCGTCATTGGTGCTGGGCGTCACCGTGCGGGTCAGGTCGCCGGCCGCGACGGCGTTGGCCAGGGATACCGCGCTAGAGAGACCGCGGCTGATGCTGATGGCGATCCATGCCGCGGCGATGAGGGCGATCAGCAGGGAAGCCGCAACAGTGCCGATTAGCAGCGAGCGGGCCAGTGCGGCCTCCTGCCGGGCACTCTCCGCGAGCGAATCCATCTGCGTTATCGTCAGCTTCTGATAGTTCTCAAGAGCTTCGATCGTTTCGTTGAACGCCGCCCGACCTTCGCCGCTGGCGATGCCGATGACCTTGGCGTTGCTGGCATCCCTCATCAGCTGCGCAGCCTGATCGACGGCCTTCAGATAGCGATCGAGTTCGCCGGCCATCGCGCCGGCGGGAATACCGGCCGAAGCGAGCTTGTCCTTCAGCTCGTTCCCGACGAGCTTGATCGAACGGGATGCGGTGGTGATGTCCTGAAAGGCCGTGTCAGCCTCTGCGGCAGTAGCCGCATCGAGTCCTGCGGGCATCGCCTGTGCAATGCGCAGCATCTCAATCTTGACGTTCTGGAGGCTTGCGTTCGCCAGCGGCGCCTCGGCGCCGTTTGTTCGGGCGATTTCAGCCGTGACGCCCTCGAAGATGCTCGACAGGGCCTTGGAAGCCGGCAGGGCGCCCGATTTCCAGAGCTCTGAAGCGCGATGGCCGGAGCCCTCTGCCAACAGCTTGGCGACCTGATCATCAAGGTCTGCAGCCTTGCTCAACTTGACTGTTACGGTATCGAGGAGACGCTTGCCTTGCTCGCTGGCGACCGCATACAGTTCGTCGCGCAACGTGGCCACGGTCTGGCGGCGCGTAACCATCGCGCGCTGGTTGTCGACAAGCTCCTTTTCGGTCGTGGCAAGACGCATGCGGGTCAGCGCCCGCTGAGATCCTTGTATTGCATCGACCGCGTCGGAGGCCTTGCGTGTACGCTGGGATTGCTCGACCAAGCGCTCCTGTGTTGCCGTCATCGAATTCAATCGCGTATAGCCGATTCCACCTGTGAGCATCGTCAGAGCGATGATGACGCCGAAGGTCGAACCCAGTTTCGCCTTGATCGAGAAACGCATCGTAAGCCCCCAAATGGAGAAAAATGCTCAGCCCAGGATGCGGGCCATGTCGGGAACGATGACGAATTCGTCGTTCCACTTGGTGATGAAGCGGATGAAGTCCGGGCGCCATTGGCTGCCCAGGCGCGGCGTCTGCTGGGCGTGTTTCGTCGAGACCTCGGTGACCTCGTAGACCTTGTCGGCAAGCAGCCCGAGCGTGACCGGGTCGCCGTCGATCTCGACCTCGACGACGACGATGCGGGTGTCGGGCGTCTGGGAAGTCCTGGTCATGCCGAAGCGGATGCGCAGATCGGCGAGCGGGATGACGTTGCCGCGCACATTGATCAGCGCGGGCAGGAAGGAGCGGGCGCCGGCGACGCGCGTCACCGGAACCGGATCGATGATCTCGCGGACCATGTCGGTCTCGACGGCGAAGATCTCGTTGCCCAGGCCCACCATCAGCACCTGCAGGCGGGTCTCGATCGCAGGTGTCGGACCTGCGGCCGGGGTCGCTTGACTCTGAACCTGTTGCATCACGCGGCCTCCGGCGTTCTGTCGCTCTCGGCGCGGTTTTGGCCGAGCGTCACGAGCTGGGCGACGTCGAGGATAAGGGCTGCCGAGCCATCGCCGAGGATGGTGGCGCCGGAGAACATCGTGACGTCGGCATGGAGCTTGGAGAGCGACTTGATCACCGTCTGATGGCTGCCGATGATCTGATCGACGACGAAGCCGATGCGGGTATCGCCCATCATGGTGATGATGATCTTCTGGTGCGGATCAGCCTCGCCCTCAGCCTCGAAGAGATCGCGCAGGCGCAGGAAGGGCACGAGATCGCCGCGCACATTGAGGAAGCTGCGCCCCTTGGAACGGGCCTCGATCGCCGGCGTCAGCTCGACGCATTCCTCCACCGCCGAGAGCGGGATGATGTAGCGCCCCTCGCCGACGCGGATCAGCAGACCCTCGATAATGGCCAGCGTCAGCGGCAGACGCAGCGTCACGCTCGAGCCATGGCCGGGAATCGTGGTGAGGTCGATCGTGCCGCGCATGGCCTCGATCGTGCGTTTGACCACATCCATGCCGACGCCGCGGCCCGACAGCGCCGAGATCGTCTTGGCCGTCGAGAAACCGGGATGAAACAGGAACTGGTGGATCTCGTGCTCGCTCAGGGGAGCGCCCGGCTGGATCAGCCCCTGCTCCTCCGCCTTGGCGCGGATGCGCGCCGTGTCCAGCCCCGCCCCGTCATCCTGTACCGTGACGAGTACCTGCGCACCGACATAACGCGCGGCAAGCTCGATGCGCCCGGTCGGCGACTTGTTCGTGCCTGCACGCCGCTCGGCGCTCTCGATGCCGTGGTCGATCGCATTGCGAATGAGGTGGACGAGCGGATCGGCAAGGCGCTCGATCATGGTCTTGTCGAGCTCGGTGTCCTCGCCGATCGCAACGAAATCCACCGGCTTGCCGAGATCACGCGAGAGATCATGGACAAGGCGGCGGAAGCGGCCAAAGAGCGAGCCCATCGGCACCATGCGCACGCCCATGGTCGTGTCGCGCAGGCCCGATGCCAAGCGCTCGATTTCCTCGGCGATCGCCTTGATGGCGAGGTCTGTGCCGGCATGGGCGAGTTGGCTGAGCCGTGCCTGGGCGATGACGAGTTCGCCGACACGGTCCATCAATTCGTCGAGGCGCTCGGCCTGGACACGGACCGTCGAGCTCTTGTCATCGGCGCGCCGGTTGAACTCGACCTTCTCTGGCGCGGCCGATGCCGTGGGAGCGGCAACGGTCGGGTGCTCGGCTACGGCGCGCGGCGCTGGAGCCTCCGGCTCGACATCCGGCATCGACATGTCGAGCGCGGCAAAGAGCGGCGAGGCGACTTCATCGAGGGCAGTGATGACGAGCTTCATCTCGTCGCGCACGAACATGAAGACGTCCTCGATCTCGTCCTTCCCGCAGGCGCTGTGCAGCGTGACGGTCCAGGCGATCAGGCAAGCCTCGGGATCAAGCGCGGCCAGCTCGGGAACCGCATCGAGATTGGCCTGAATGCGGCAAGAACCAAGTGCGCGCAGATCATCGAGAAGAACGAGCGGATTGGTGCCGTTGCGCAGAATTTCGGGCTCGAAGGCGATCTCGATCATCCAGCCGGCTGGCGTGGGCGCCGCTTCGCGTTCTATATCGGTAGCCGGCTTGTTGTCTGCCGCGGCGGCAGGACCGCCAATCAGGCGCTGCAATTCCTCGACGATCGCCTCGCCGATGATCGGATCGGTCGAATCCGGATCGTCGATCAGGGTGCGGATGTAGTCCTTGGCCGCGAGCGAGACGGTGACGATGTCGCGGTCGGCGTCGATCTTGCCCTTGCGAATGAGGTCGAAGGCCGTCTCAAAATCATGGGTAAAGGCCGCGACCTTGTCGAAGCCGAACATCGCGCCCGACCCCTTGATCGTGTGCAGCGCCCGGAAGGCAGCGTCGATCAGATCGCGGTCCTGCGGCGTCTGGCCGAGATCAAGCAGCACGGTTTCGAGGCTGTCGAGCAACTCGGCCGCTTCCTGACGGAAGGTCTCGGTCGGATCGAGTTCCATCATGTGCGCACCAGCTTTGCGACGACGGCAAGCAGTTGCTCGGGCTTGAACGGCTTGGTGATCCAGCCGGTCGCACCGGCGGCCTTGGCCTCCTGCTTGACGGCATCGTCGGATTCTGTGGTCAGGAAAACGATCGGCACACCCATGAAGGAAGGCAGCGCCCGCAGGCCCCGGATCATCGCCATGCCGTTCATCACCGGCATGTTCAGATCGGTGATCACAAGGTCGAAGCTCTGCGTCTTGGCCTTGGCAAGCCCTTCCGAGCCGTCGCCGGCCTCGACCACATTATGGCCGGCAGGACCGAGCACGAGCTTGATCATCTGCCTTACGCTGGGGGAATCATCGACGGTGAGAATCGTCGCCATGGTAATCAGACCTCGCTGATGAGAATGCGGTCGGCGGAAGGCGACAGCGCAAGGCCGGCCCGCGCCAGCGTGGTGCTCAGAACCTCCGGCACACCCTCCAGCCGCAGGAGGCGTCCGGAATCGGCCGCCGTCTTGCTGGCCGAGACCAGGAGTTGGACGGCGGCGATGTCGCAAGCTGTGATCGCGGAGCAATCGATGACGAGATCGCCGCTCGACTTGAAGGCGGCGACCACTTCAACATGGAAAGGCCTGATCGAGCGCAAGGAGCAGTCGACAGGCATATTCACCGTTGGCATGAACACTCACTTTCCGTTGAGTCACATCGCCACGAGACAAAGCGATATACCCAACCACGCAACGCTACTTACTTCCTCAAGCTTGCGCACAGAGGACTACGACCCGAGCACTGAACTCCCGGGATTATTTGAAGCTGAATGACCAATTACCGCTGATTATTGTCGGTTAATTCTGATCGATGTATTAACCTCGAATCTTATCTTGCACCGATCGTCACAACCCTGCGTCCAGCGAATCCAGCTTGCACTAGGCGTAAATCGACTGCATGATTCGTAATATTGACCGTCGCGCTTCTTCAGAAGTTTCGGTCAACGGAAGTGGGACATGGGGCATTCAGCATCGAGCCCGCCGGGATCCAGATCCGGCGGCGATTACGGCTACACTCACGCGCGATCCAAGACTTGCGCGCGATCCAAGATTTGCGCGCGATCCAGGACCGGTCGAGCGGAGCCGCTTTCGTGGCTCGCTGCCTCCCTCATCCGTCTCGCGGAGCACGCCGATGCCGGCTGACTTTCATAAAGGAACGGTTCATCCGGCTCGCACGCGGCATTTCGTGACGCACGACATCGACGAGGCGATCGAGCATTTCGCAGCCTGCGGTTTCAGGCTTGCTCTTCAACCGCTGGGCGCCCGCTCCGGGCGGATCGAGTTCAACGCGATCAGCCGGGCCTGCGACGGCATGTCGTTTTTCCGCACGAGCTTCGAGGAGCCGGTGGAGATTCGCCACCACGAGATTTTCGACGGCTTTCAAATCGTGACGCCGCTGAGCGGCTCGACGACGATCATGCTTGGCGATGACACTATCGAATGCGCGCGCTCGGGCTCCATCCTGCTCGACATGCGCGAGGTGAAATCAACCCGCCGCTCGGCCCGGTCGGAGAACTGTACAATCCAGATCGAGCAGCGCCTGCTGACGCATCGCCTCTTCGAACTCACCGGCGCGCCGGTCTTGCGCAGGCTTCGCTTCACGCCGCAATTCGATGCCCGCAACCATGCGTCACAAGCCTTGCGCGCCTTCCTCTCCGCGCTTGATCGAACGATGCTGCTGCCCGCGCTCGAGGAGGCGCCACACAGCGCCGGCAGGCTCTCGGCGTTGCTGATCGACCTCATTCTCGAGATTCTTCCGCATAATTATCAAGATGCCCTGTCTCGCCACGCGAACGCCATCGTTCCCAAACATGTCAGGCGTGCGATCGACTATATCGAGCGCCATGCCGAGGGTTCACTTTCGCTGGAGGACCTCGTCACCGTCTCCGGTGTCAGCCTGCGGGCTCTGCAATATGGCTTCCAGAAATTCCTTGGCGTCTCGATCTCGGACTATGAGCGCTCGGTGCGCCTGGACCGCGCGCGCCGCGACATCGAACGCAATCCAGGCGAGCGCGTCGCTGTGGTCGCCAAACGCTGGAATTTCTCGAACTTCACGCGCTTCAACACGCAGTTCGAAGCCGCATTCGGGATCAGCGCCGTCGCCCTGCGCACCAGCCGCAACCAGCATGCGGAGCGCGAAACCGGCGAGTGAGGCAAAGCCGGTGCGCATGAGAGCCCGTTTGGAAACTCCAGCCCTCATCCTGGGGAGCCGCGGCGCGCGGCGTCTCGAAAGATGCTCCAGACGGTTCGGGAGCCTCCTGAAGCATCCTTCGAGATAGAGCATTTCTGCGTTTCCCCGAATCGCGGAAATACTCTATCTCTTTGCTTTAATGCGCTTTCTTCACGCGAACCGGTGTCCACTTCGCTCGAAAACGCGCCAAGCTCCTGCGGAGCGCTCCTCAGGATGAGGGCTCAGAAGATTTCCAAACCGGAGCTCAGGACACGCTCCGAGATGCCGGTCCGAGGCGCGGGAAGATCGCCTTGAAAGTCGCGCCCTGCCCCAGCAGGCTCTCGATGGTGAGGCGCCCGCGATGGCGCAGCACGATGTGCTTGACGATAGCCAGGCCAAGGCCGGTTCCGCCCGCTTCGCGGCTGGCGGCGGTGTCGACCCGGTAGAAGCGCTCGGTCAGGCGCGGCAGGTGTTCGGGCGCGATGCCGGGCCCGTCGTCGCGCACGCTGACGCTGGCCTCGGTCGCGCCGTCGACGACATCGATCGCGACCTCACCGTCCTTGCGGCCGTATTTGATGGCATTCTCGACCAGATTCTCCATCAACCGCAGCAATTCATCGCGATCGCCGGCCACCTTCACCGGCTGCTCGGGCAGCGACAGGCGCAGATTCACATTGCGCTCGCGCGCCATCAGCGCCAGCGAATCGACGATCTCGCGCGAGATACCGGCGAGATCGACCGGGGTTTCGGGCGCCAGATGGGCGCGCAGTTCGATGCGCGAGAGCGAGAGCAGGTCGTCGACGAGGCGCGCCATGCGCAGGCCCTGCTCGCGCATGATCGTCAGGAAGCGGTCGCGCGCGCCGGCGTCGTTGCGGGCCGGGCCCTGCAGCGTCTCGACGAAGCCAAGCAGCGAGGCCAAAGGCGTGCGCAGTTCATGGCTGGCATTGGCAACGAAATCGACCCGCATACGCTCGGTGACGCGCTGCTCGCTGAGATCCTCGAAGGTCAGCAGCAGAGAGCGCCGCCCGCCCGCCGCCCGCAAGGCCGCGATATGGATCCGAAAGGTGCGTTCGACCGGCACGCGCTCGACCAGTTCGATGACGCGGCGCCCGCCCTGGCTCGAGACCTGCTCCATCGCCCCGATCAGATCGGGATCGCGCATGACGAGCGTCAATTGCCGGCCCTTGTCGAGGGCGGGGATCAGTGCGCTCATCGCCGGGCTCAACGCCTGGACGACGCCTTGCGCATCGAGCAGCACGACGGCCGCGCCGAGCGCCCCGATCAGGGCGAGCGTGGCGGGGGCATTGGGATCGACAGTCTCGAACATCGGGCACGGCCTTGCACTGTCCTCTCGCCACCGAGGCGGGCGCGAGAGCCAGACGATGCGAGAGAATGTCTTCCTGATCGGATCGCCGGCGCACGTCAATTCCCTTGACCGTGCGCACAGGTTAGCTTGCCAGCCAAGGATCAGGGAGCAAGACGATGGCGAAGAGCTTTTCCGGATACAAGCTGAAGGGGGCCATCCAGCTCCCGCCCAAGGCGAAGGGACGGTCCAAGGTCTCCGCCAAAAAGCGGACCGCCTCGGATAAACCAGCGAACAAATCCGATGCCTTCGACATCGAAGCGGACACCTTGCCCCAACACATCGTCGATGCCGCCTTCCACAGCGGCGGCTACCCCTATGACAAGCGCATGAAGCGCAAGCACTACAACAAGGAGATGGAGCCGCTGCAGATCGAATTGCAAAAGCTCCTGGCCTGGGTGCGCGAGACCGGCGAGCGTATCGCCATCGTGCTCGAAGGCCGCGACGGCGCCGGCAAGGGCGGCACGATCACCCGCTTCACCCAGCATCTCAACCCGCGCCAGGCGCGCGTGGTGGCGCTGCCGAAGCCCTCCGACACCGAGAAGGGACAATGGTATTTCCAGCGCTATGCCGCGGAAATGCCGGCGGCGGGCGAGATCGTGTTCTTCGACCGCTCCTGGTACAATCGCGCCGGCGTCGAGCGTGTGATGGAGTTCTGCACGTCCGACCAGACCGACGCCTTCCTGCGCGAGGCCCCCGTCTTCGAGGGCATGCTGACGCGCGACGGCATCCGCATGATAAAAATCTTCCTGACGATCAGCCGCGAGATGCAGATGATGCGGCTGCATGCGCGCTGGCACGACCCGCTCAAACGCTGGAAGCTGTCGCCGATCGATTTCGAGGCGATCCCGCGCTTCGACGCCTATTCCGAGGCCTTCGACGAAATCCTGGAGCGCAGCTCGACCTCATGGGCGCCCTGGAGTGTGGTGCGCGGCAACGACAAGTTCCGCACTCGACTCAATGCCATCCGTCTCGTGCTCCAGGCCATTCCCTACAAGGACAAGGATGAGGCGGCGATCGGCGAACTCGACCACAAGATCACGCTGAGCGCGACGCGCTATCTCGACAAGGGCGGGGAGAAATAAGCGAGATCCGGGGAGGCGGGCGGCGCTCAGCGCTCCCGCCGCCTGATCCGCCTGATCATCTCGTTCAGCGCCAGCAGGACCAGCGCCAGGATGAAAGGCAGCAGGTAATAGATGATGCGGAAGAGCAGCAACGCGCCGAGCACGCCCTCGTAAGGCAGGCGGCTCAGCGCGACCAGCATCGTCGCCTCGAAGACGCCGAGCCCTCCCGGTGCGTGGCTGGCGATACCGATCAGGCAGGCGAAGACATAGACCGCCAGGAAGCTCGGATAGTCGATATTGTGCCCGCCCGGCAGCAGGACGAAGAGCACGGCCGCGGCCGCACAGACCTCGCAGGCGCCGAGGCACATCTGACCGAGCGTGATCCCCAAGCCCGGCAGCGGCAGGTTCCAGCCACTGACGCGGATGGTGCGCTCGCCGCTCGCGACCCAGGCGAGATAGCCCAGCGTGCCGACCGCCACCGCCGCGCCGACGCCCTGCACCACAAGCGGCGAGGTGCGCGCCAGCCGTGCGACGCCCTCGGAATCATAAAACAGGCAGGCGCACAGGATCGCGCCGAGGCCGAGCCAGAAGGTCAGGCCCGCAATCACCGTCAGGCTCGCGACCTCGGAGGCGCGCACGCCCTTGGGCGAATAGATCCAGTACCGCACCGTGCCGCCGGTCACGATCGGGAAACCGAGCGTGAAGGAGACGGAATAGCTGGTGAAGGAGGCGAGCGCCGTGGTGCGATAGGGGATGGAGAGCCCCAATCGCTTCAGCGCCAGCGCATCATAGCCGGTGAGCAGGAGATAGCTCAGCGCGGTGAAGCCGAGCGCAAGACCGAGCTGGCGCTGGCTGGCATTGGCGAAGGCCCCGGCGAGCGCGCCGGGCTCGATCTCGCGGATGATGAACCAGAGCACGACCAGCGAGGTGGCAAAGATGGTCGCGCTCGCCAGTGGGCCGAGCCACCACCAACGGCTGCGCCTGCGCAAGGGCATACCTGGCTCATGCGGGCCGAAGGACATATGCGAACTCGCTCGAAAGCTGAACGGGACCGCACGCTGCTGCGCCAGATCCCCGGGCGGGGCGACAGGCCGCAGGACGCGACCCTGCCCGACAGATAACGCCTCGACCGGGATGCACAAGCCGGAACGGCGCGGCGAATGCGCGCCATGAGGCTGACGCAGGTCGCGCCCGGCGGCTTTTCCGGGACGCGGCCCATTGCCATGCGGCAGCCTTTGCGGCCGCCTCATAGCGCAAGGATCCTTCAGGCGAGGATCCTTTCAAGTATCCCGTCCGGCAACGGCGGCGAAGAGCTGACCGGGCCCCTCGACCTCGACCAGGCGCCGGTTCTCGATCAGCCAAAAGCGATTGCCGACCGTCCGGGCGAAGCTGCGGTCATGCGAGACCAGCAGGCCGCTCGCCTCATGGCCCACCAATTGGCCCATCAACTCGGCCTCCAGCGCCTCCTGCCCCTCGATGTCGAGATGGTTGGTCGGTTCGTCCAGGAGGTAGAAGTTAGGATTGGCCAGGCGCAGGACCAGCATCATCAACCGCGCCTTCTGCCCGCCGGAGAGGCGGCCTATCGGGCTGTCCTGCATCTCGATGGTCAAGCCCGCGCCGGCCAGCAGGGAGCGGGCGCGCTGATCGCCGACATCGAAGCGCCGGCCAATCGCCGCCCCGGGCGTGTCGTCAGGCGCAAGCTCGGACAGGTTTTGATCGCTATAGCCGAGCGTCAGGGACGGCGTCGCCCTGATCGCCCCCGACGCTCCTTGCGGTTCCACGATCGCGCGCCTGACCAGGCTAACGAGGCGCGATTTGCCGGTCCCGTTGGCTCCGAGCAGGACGATGCGATCGCCCTGGTTGATCCAGCGCTTGCCCGTTTTGAACAGCAGCGTTCCGTCGGGCGCCGCGATGGTCGCATCGTCGAGCGTAACCAGGACCTTGGCATGGGTGCCGCGATTGGCGAGCCTGATCGCACCCGCCGAGCGCTCGCGATGCGCGGGCAAGGCGGCATCCTCCAGGCGCTCGGCTCTCTCCTTGAGCTGCTTGGTCTTGACCACGAGGAGGTCGCTGCCGGAATTGATCCCGATATTCCTGAGCTTCGCGGCCTGCCGGCGCAATTGCTGGGCAGTCTTCAGGTCGCGCTGGAACCGGCGCTCCTCCGAGGCATCGGCCTCGTCGCGCGCCAGGCGCGCCCTCGTATAGGGCAAAGCGAAGACCAGGGAGCGCTCCGGGCGCAGGAACAGCGTCCGGTTGGTCGTCGCGTCCAGGAAGGCGCGGTCATGGCTCGAAATGACCACGGGCACCTCGCGCGGCAGGGCGTTGAGCCAGTCTTCCAGCTGTTTGATCCGGGCGAGATCGAGATGGTTGGTCGGCTCGTCCAGCAGCAGCAGATCGGGCTCGGTCACCCAGATGCGCGCGAGCATCGCCAGCCTCTGCCAGCCGCCGCTCAGGCGCGAGAGCGGGCGCTGGCGCAGCGGCTCGGGAACCTCGAGCGAGTCGAGCACCACATCGACGCGCCAGCTTTCGCTGTCGGCCTGCTCCGCCGGCAAGGCCTGGCGAACGAGGTCATGGAAGGCTGTGTCCGCGAACCGAGCCGGGATATCCTGCTCGACATGCCCGACGCGCAAGCCGCGCGAGCGCGTGATCTCTCCGGCGCTGGGCTCGAACCCGCCTGTGAGACAGTGCAGGAGGGTCGACTTGCCCCGGCCATTGGCGGCGACGAGGCCGAGGCGGTCATTCGCCCCGATCGTCAGGTCCAGATTTGAAAAGAGCGGCGTGCCCAAGGTGACGCCGAGATTCCTCAGATTGATCAATGCCATTGTCGTTGTCCGGTCTGCCCGAGCCATCGCCGGCATTCACAGCAGGCAGCCTTGCTGCCGCGGGATGCGGGGCTGGGGGCCGCAGCCTCCCAAGCTCGACATGTTGTGAAGGGACGCGGGCCGCGAGCCATCGAAGGCTCAGCGCTGCGCTACCACGAAGGGCAGACCGGGAAGAGAACCGTGAAGCAATCGTCTCTGGTCAGCCCTGCAAACAGCTTTGCAGGGCGTTGACCGGGCCACGCGTATGATGGTGACGAACAAACGTGATCACGCGGCCCTCCTTTCTCGACGAGTTGCGGGATAAACGTAACGCCGCGCGCGACGGCAAGCAATCCTCACCGCTTCGCACGTATTGTCCTGGCTCGGAACCACGCCGTCATCCTGGACAAGCCGCGCAGCGGCGCAGATCCGGGATCCATCGGAGGCCACTGAGCTTTACGATGGATCCCGGGACGACCTTCGGTCGCCCAGGATGACGGCATGGTTCCGAGCATAAACGGCGCATAGTTGGAGTGCGCAGCTTCATGATTGAAACCCGCCCCCTCAACCGGTCTTCCGGAACACCCGCAGCGTCTTGAAGCTCGCAACCTCGTCGACCTGCGCCGTCCTGGCCCAGTCGGCGATGATCGGCTCGGCCGAGGCGTAGGCGAAGGAGCCGGTGTAGAACAGGAGATAGCCGCCAATATCGGTCTGGGCGGTGAAGAGGTCGATCACCTCGCGGTCGGTCAGCGCGCCCCCCGGTCACTCGGCCCCTCCTTAGAATCTCTCTAAGATACTGATATTGAATATATATTTCGTATGCTGCATTGCATTCGAGCCATTGACTCGCCAACATCGCGCCTTAAAGACAAGCCTGTTCGCGACAGGCCGCCACGGCTCCCCGGCCAGCCAGATCGCCGAACCCGAGCAACCACCGCGGCGCGGGCCAGCGGCCGCCTGACGGGAAGCCACCACAACCTCATTCGCCACCGGGCCGAGATGTGACCATGACGCGCCAATCAACCACTGGACAGCGCCGGATGCTGCGCCTCGCAGCCGCTGTGACGTTCCTGTTCATTCCCGCTTTTGCCCATGCGCAGGCCTCGACCATGCCGCACGACCTCTCGCCCTGGTCGATGTTCATGGCCGCCGATATCGTCGTGAAATCGGTGATGGTGGGCTTGGCCTTCGCCTCGGTCGTGACCTGGACGATCGGGCTCGCCAAGGCGCTTGAATTGAGCGCCGCCAAGCGCCGGCTGCGGCAGGCGACCCGGATCCTGGCAAAGCAGACCGCCCTCAGTGAGGCTTCGCTGGCGCTCGGCGAGACGCAAAGGCTCGGCCGCAAGCTGATTGACGCAGGGGTGGAGGAGATGCAGGCCTCCAAGCAGGCCTATGACAAGGACGGCATCAAGGAGCGCGTCGTCTCGCGGTTGCACCGGATCGAGCTCGCCGCCAGCCGCGAGATCGCGCGCGGCACGGGCTGGCTGGCGACGATCGGCTCGACTGCGCCCTTCGTCGGCCTGTTCGGCACCGTCTGGGGCATCATGAATTCGTTCATCGGTATCTCCAAGGCGCAGACCACAAACCTCGCCGTGGTCGCTCCGGGCATCGCCGAGGCGCTGCTCGCCACCGCGATCGGCCTCGTCGCCGCCATTCCCGCCGTGATCATCTACAACCTGTTCAGCCGCGGTATCGCCGGCTACCGCGCCGAGGTCGGCGACGCCGCCGCGACCGTGGCCCGGCTGGTCTCACGCGATCTCGACCGCGGCCGTAGCGCGCTGCAGCGCGCGGCGGAGTGAGGCCATGGCCGGCGGCATCAATGCGAATGGCGGCTTCGGCGACGACGACCTGCCCGAGGCCAGCGAGATCAACGTCACGCCGTTCATCGACGTGATCCTGGTGCTGCTGATCATCTTCATGGTCGCAGCCCCGCTCTCCACCGTCGATGCGCCAGTCGAGCTTCCGGTCTCGACCGCCAAGCCTCAGCCGCGCCCGGAGAAGCCAGTCTTCCTGACGCTGAAAGCCGATCTCGCGATGGTGCTGGGCGAACAGCCAGTCGCCACCGAGCAGCTCGCCCAGGCGCTCGACGCCCAGACCAAATCCGACCGCGAGCAGCGCATCTTCGTGCGCGCCGACCAGTCGGTCTCCTATGGCGAGGTCGTGAAGCTGATGAACACGCTGCGTGCGGCAGGCTATCTCAAGATCGCGCTGGTCGGGCTCGAAGGTCCGAGCTCGCCCACGCCGGCTGCCAGTGAGATCCCCGCGGCCCCGGCTTCGCCGGCCGGCCCGCAGCCGTAAGAGACCCAACGCCGCGTGGGGCTGCGGCGTTGTTCCGGAACAGCCGTCCGCACCCGAGAACGCAGTCCGGACCGGACTCTGCGGCGGTCTCGGCCAGAGCAGGATGCGAAAAAGTGGACACCGGTTTTTCGCATTGATCCTGCTCTAACTTTTAGTTGAGAAGCCGCTGCCTGCCCTGCTTCCCGAAAGGTGATCTGCATGGCCCGCGCCCCGGCCCCGTCTTTGCGTGCATGGCGGCGGCGAGCCAGCTAGGCCATGCTTAGCGGGCATGACCGAAGCCGCAGTTGCGGCGAACGGCTCAGCGTGATGCAGCAGACGCATGAGCGTGAGGGCGCAGATCCTCATGCCCGATGTGTGAGAGGGGAGGATCGCCCGATGATCTATGAAGAGCGCGATTATCGCATCAAGGCCGGCAAGCTTGGCGAATTCGTCAAGATCTATGGCGAGCACGGCCTGCCGCTGCAGAAAGAGCATCTGGGCAATTTCATCGCCTATTTCACCACCGAGATCGGCGAGCTGAACCATGTCGTCGCGCTCTGGAGCTACCAGGGCCTCGACGAGCGCACGGCCAAACGCAAGACGATGCTGGCCGATCCGCGCTGGCAGGACTACCTCAAGCGTGTCGATGGGCTGATCGACATCCAGAACACGCGCATCCTCACCCCTGTTTCCTATTCGCCACTGCAATGAGCACCGCATCGCAATCCGGTATGGCCGGACATTTCACCGCCGAAACGCCCGACGGCGCCGTGCTGCACGTGACCAGCGAGGGCCAGGGCCCGACGCTGCTGCTCGTCAGCGGGCTCGGCGGCACAGCCGGCTTCTGGAAGAGCAATGCCGCGACGCTGGCGCGCTCCTTCCGCATCATCCGCTTCGACCAGCGCGGCATCGGCGCGAGCACGCGCGGCACCGCCGCCTGCACCATCGACCAATTGGCGCAGGACTGCCTCAGCGTGCTCGATGCCGCCGGCGCCGATCGCACTGTCCTGCTCGGCCATTCGACCGGCGGCTGCATCGGCCAGGCGCTGGGCCGGCTCGCGCCCGAACGGCTCGACGGGCTGATCCTGAGCGCGACCTGGCTCAAGCCCAGTCGCTACATGACCAGCCTGTTCGGCACCCGTCGCGCGATCCTCGACGAGAACCCGCATGCCTATGCCGCAACCGCTGCGCTGATGGCCTACCCGCCAGCCTGGATCGAGGCGAACTGGGGCACCTACGAGGCCGCCCTCGCCGCCGCCCCAGTGACGGCGCAGGCGCGGCAGGTCGTGCGCGAGCGCATCGACGCGCTGATGTCCTTCGACGGCTCGGGCAGCACCGCCTCGCTGATGATGCCGATCCTGGTCCTGGGCGCGCGCGACGACATGATCGTGCCAGCCTTCCTGCAGGAGGAACTGGCCGCGGCGCTGCCTGGATCGCGCAAGACGATGCTCGACACGGGCGGGCATTTCTTCCCGGTCTCGCGGCCCGACGCCTTCACGGCGAATGTCGCGGAATGGATCGGCGAGCTCATATGAAGCCGCGCCGCCTCGTCCTGATCGGCTTTGGCGCGATCGCCAGCGATCTCGCTGCGGCGCTACTCGACGCGCCGCAGCCGGGCTATGCGCTCGGTGTGCTGCTGAAGCCAGGATCGGCCTCGCGCCAGCGCCTGCCGCGGAGCTGTACCCCGCTCTCGGACCTCGCCGAGCTCGCCGCCTTCGCCCCCGACCTCGTCGTCGAGGCGGCGGGACATGAGGCGGTGCGCGGCAGCGTTCCGGGCTGTCTTGCGCTTGGCCTGCCCGTGCTGATCTCCTCGATCGGCGCCTTGCATGACGAGGCCTTGCTTGCGAGCCTCGTCGCCACGGCGCGCGAGCATGGCGGGCGCTTGCTGCTGCCCTCGGGCGCGCTCGGTGCGCTCGACTATGTCCGCGCGGTTCGGCACGCAGGCGAGCTCACGCTACGCTATGAATCGCGCAAGCCTCCCGCCGCCTGGAGCGCGGAACTCAAGGCGCTCGGCCATGATCCCGACAGGCTCGACGCCCCCGTGACCCTGTTCTCGGGCAATGCGCGCGAGGCGGCGGCCGCCTATCCGCAAAACCTCAATGTCGCGGCCGCGCTGGCGCTGGCGGGGCCGGGCTTCGAGGCGACCGGCGTCGATGTGGTCTGCGACCCCGCCGCGACCGGCAACACCCATGTCGTGACCGCGCGCAGCGAATTCGGCACGATGCATCTTGCCATCGCCAACCGGCCCTCGCCGAGCAATCCGAAATCCTCCTGGATCGTCGGCCGCTCGCTGCTGGCGGCGATCGAGCAGTTCTTCGCTCCCGTGATGATGCTGTGACGGCCATTCGCACCTGATATATAAATACGACGCAATCCCGTGACGAGACGAGGGACCGACAGGATGAAGCTTGCTGGCAGGATCGCGATCATCACCGGGGGCGGTTCCGGCATCGGCCACGAGGCGGCGAAGCTCTTCGCTGCAGAGGGTGCGGTCGTGATCGTCGCCGACCGTGACGGGGCTGCCGCGGAACGCGTCGCGGCCGAGATCACGAGCGATTCCGGCAAGGCGAGCGCACATACGATCGACGTCGGCAAGGAAGCCGAGATCAAGGCGATGATCGACAAGGTCGTCGCCGATCATGGCCGGCTCGACATCCTCGTCAACAATGCCGGCTTCGGATTTGCCGGCACGGTCGTCACCACATCGGAAGCGGACTGGGACGCGCTGATGGCGGTGAACGTCAAGGGCGTGTTCTTTGGCTGCAAGCATGCGATCCCGGTGATGGAGAAGCAGGGTGGCGGCGTCATCGTCAACACGGCGTCTGCCGTCGCCAATGTCGGCATCACCGATCGCGCAGCCTATGTCGCCTCCAAGGGCGCGGTTGCCGCGCTGACGCGAGCGATGGCGATCGACCATGTCGCGGCCAAGATCCGGATCAACTGCGTCGCGCCAGGCACGATTGAATCGCCCTATTTCGCCAAGATCCTGAGCGGACCCGACGGCGCCGAACTCCGACGCGGCCTCGAGCAGCGCCAGGCCATGGAGCGGCTGGGACAACCCGTCGAGATCGCCAGGGCGATGCTCTTTCTCGCCAGCGACGAGTCGTCGTTCTGCACGGGAACGACGCTGGTTGCCGATGGTGGTTGGACAGCGCGCTGATATATTATAAGGAGCGGCCCGCTCACCAGACTCCGATCGACAGGATTCCCGCGCATGTACGGACTTGAAGGACGCAAGGCGATCGTCACCGGCGCCGCTCATGGCATCGGCCGGGCCATCGCGGCGCGGCTGCTCGCCGAGGGCTGCGATGTCGGCATTCTGGATTTTGATCTCGCAGCCGCCCAGGCGACGGCTGAAAGCCTGCGCAAGGATGGCGGCAAGGTCGCGGTGGCAGCCGGCGACGTCTCGTCGAGCGGCCAAGTGAAGGCCGCCGTCGAGACGCTGCGCGCGGCGCTCGGCCCCATCGACATCCTGGTCAACAATGCCGGCATCCTGAAGGTCGGCAAGCTGCTTGAGACCAGCGAGGCGGACTGGAAGGCGCATTTCTCGGTCAATGTCGACGGGCTGTTCCACATGACGCGCGCCGTCGCGCCCGAAATGGTCGGTAACCGCAAGGGCGCAATCGTCAACATCGCCTCCTGGATGGGAAAATCCGGCGTGGCTTCGTACAGCGCCTATTGCGCCTCGAAATTCGCGATCGTCGGCATCACCCAATCGCTCGCGACCGAACTCGGGGAGCACGGTGTGCGCGTCAACGCCGTCGGGCCGGGCTTGATTGTCGACACCAAGATGCGCGACGAATCCGAGATCAAGCGCAAGGCCGAGGGACTGCCCGACGCCTATGAGCGCGCGCAGGCGATCCCGCTGCGGCGGCCGGGCGTTCCCGACGACATCGCCAAGGCTGTCGCCTTCCTGTCCTCAGACGAAGCCGACTACATCACGGGCGAGACAATCAGCATCACCGGCGGCCTCTGGAACGACTGAGCGCGCCCTATCCTGGCTCGCCATATCCGGATTCGTCGAGGGCTGCGGCCTGCACCAGCAAAGGCCTGTAGTCGTCAAGCGCCACAGTGGCAAAGCCAGTGAGGCACAATTCGGCGAGGGCAGGCTTTGCCGCCGAGGCCGCACCAAGCCCCAGCAACGCGTCGCGCAAGGCTGCAACAATCGCTGGGTCGAGCCCGGCCGACGCAGCCAGCAACGGTATCGGCGTTGCTTGCGTCGTCGCGACGACGCGCAGCCTTGCTGCCGTCTCGGGCTCATGCCGCTTCAGCAAATCGTGGAAATAGGAATCGAGTGGCCCGATATCGATGCGATCATCGAGCACAGCCTCGATCACCCGGCGCGGCGTCATCAGCTCACCGATGCTCTCGCGATAGAGCGGTCCACCAGCGCTAGAGCAGTTTCCGATCCTATTGGATCGTTCAATTGCTCTAGCCCTTTGTTTTAACGCGTTTTCTTCACGCGAACCGGCGTCCACTTCGCTCGAAAACGCTTTGACATAAGGCAGCAGATGCCGGCGCAGCGCCTGGAAGCCGGATTGCGAATGCCTTGCCGTCCAACCAATGCGGCCACCAAAAGTATCCTGCAGCGTCCGCAGCGGGCCGTCGGCGCGCACGATCAGGTCGCTGGCGTAGAGAGGTTTTCCGGATGCGAGCGGGCTTGCGGGGATGGGCGCCGCGATCGGCTGCAAGGCAAAGCCGCCACCGGCGAAGGGAAAGCCGCAGATGAAGGCGAGGCCGAGATCCTCGCGCCGCCAGAGCGCTTCAAGCGGCGCGGGCGCGGCGTGCTCGATCAGCGCGAGCGGCACGCCGGCCTTCTTAGAGACCAGCGCGAACAGTTCCGCCCAGGCGGCGCGAACCCCGGCATTGACCCCATACATCCGCGCATTGGCGACGAGCACCGGCCCGATCCCGCTCAGGCGAAGCGCAGGCGCTGGCCGATGCCCAGCCGCTTGCCCTTCTCCAGCATGGCGTGGCCGAGCGCGATATCCGACAGCGACAGGCCGCGATGCCAGAACAGGATGGTCTCGTCCTCGCTCTCGCGGCCGGGTTTCAGGCCGGCGACGATCTGGCCCATCTCGGCATGCAGCGTCGCCTCCGAGAGCTTGCCGGCCTCGACATGGGCGCGCAAGCTGCCGAACTTGCCGCCCTTGCACTGGCCCCAATCATCGACGACGAGCTTGCTCATGATGTCGGTCAGCGAGAATTCGACCGCGCTCATCGTGCCATAGGGCACGACGAAAGCGCCCTTTTTGATCCAGTCGGTCTTCAGCATCGGCTCGGGCTGATCGAGCCGCGAGGCTTCGACGACGATATCGGCACCCTCGACGCAGGATCGCCAGTCCGGCGTGGCGATGACGCGCTTGCCGAGATCGGCGGAGAGTTTCGCCGCAAAGCCGTCGCGGCTCTCGGGCCGGCGCGAATGCACGCGGATCTCGTCGAAATCGAAGAGATGATCGAGCAGGCGGACATTCCAATAGGCGGTGCCGCGCGCACCGATATGGCCGAGCACCTTGGAGCCCTTGCGAGCGAGATATTTCGCGCCGATGGCCGTGACCGCACCCGTGCGCATATCGGTGATGCCGGATGCGTCGAGGATCGCCTTGGGGCTGCCGTTGAAGCGGTCGAACAGGGTCAGCACCGCGAGTTCCGAGGGCAGGCCGATCTTGTAGTTCTCGACGAAGTCGCCGACGACCTTGACGCCGGCTGCGTCGATCTCGCCTCCGAGCGCGCCGCGCAGCACGTTGAAATGGCCGTTCGCCGCCTTCGGCTCGAGATGCATGCGCGGCTCGATCACGGCCTCGCCGCGCCCCTGCGTCGCCAGCGAGCCTTCGATCGCGGCCAGGATCTCGTCATCGGTGATGGCCAGAGCCTCGATGTCGAGGCGGTTCATATAAGTGATGTAGATCGGCGGCATGGCAGCGGGCACGGACATGGCTCTTGCTCCTCGGGATCAGGCCGTATGGGCCGCGGCGTCGGTCAGCGGGAAATGGCAGCGCACGCGGCGGCCGGTGCCGATCTCGCGCAGCTCCGGCATCTCGATCTTGCAACGCTCCGCGACCTGCGGGCAGCGCGTGTGGAAGCGGCAGCCGGAAGGCGGATTGATCGGGCTCGGGATCTCGCCCTTCAGGATGATGCGCTCGCGGCGCCTGGCCGGATCGACTGAGGGGTTGGTCGAGAGCAGGGCTGCCGCATAGGGGTGTGCCGGAGCCTCGAACAGCGCCCTGGTTGGCGCTTCCTCAACGATCTGGCCGAGATACATCACGATCGTCCGGCCGGTCAGCCGGCGCACGACATTGAGGTTGTGGCTGACGACGAGATAGGTCAGCGCGAACTCCTCATGCAGGTCGCGCATCAGATTGAGCAGCTCGCCCTGCACGGAGACGTCGAGACCCGCAGTCGGTTCATCGGCGACGATGATCTGCGGCTCCAGCACCAAAGCGCGCAGGATCGCGACGCGGCGCGCCTGTCCGCCCGAGACCTGATGCGGAAACTTATCGAGCGTCGCCTCGGGCAAGCCGAGGCGCTTGAGGATGCGCAGCAAGCGGGCGCGGCCCTCGGCCATCGGCAATCCGTGGATCTTCAACGGCTCCTCGGCCAGCGCCCGGATGCGCATGCGCGGCGAGAGCGAGGCGACCGCCTCCTGCTTGAGCATCTGCGCCTGCCGGCGGAAGCCGAGCGCATCGCGCGCGAGACGCACCGCCAATGGCTCGCCTGCGATCGTTACGCGTCCGAATGAAGCGGGCAGCAGCCCCATCAGCACGCGGCAGAGCGTGGTCTTGCCCGAGCCGGATTCCCCGACGAGGCCGACGATCTCGCCGCTGTCGATCGCGAAGGAGACGCCGTCGAGCGCCCGCACCTTGCCGCCATAGACGAGCGAGACCTCGTCGAAGGCGATCAATGGCGCGCGCTCTGCCCCTGGTGCGCTCATGGCAGCACCTCGCATGGCAGCACCTCATATGGCAGCACTTGGGCTGAGCGAATGCAGGCCGCCTGCCTGCCCTGCCCCATGGCTGCAAGCGGCGGGTGCCGCTCCAGGCAGATATCGGCGGTGTGGGCGCAGCGGCTGGCGAAGATGCATTGCGTCAATTCGCTCAGCGGGTTGGGCACCTCGCCGGGAATCGTCGCGAGCCGGCCCTCGTCGCCATCCTCGATCTCGCAGTCGAGCAGGGCGCGGGTATAGGGGTGACGCGGGGCCCTCAGCACCTCTGCGACCGGGCCGGTCTCGACGATCGCGCCGCCATACATCACGCAGAGATCGTCGCAGAGCTCGGCGACGAGCCCGAGATGATGCGAGATGAAGACGATCGAGCCGGAAAAATCCTGCCTGAGCCGGTCGAACAATGCGACGATCTGGGCTTCGACCGTGGCGTCGAGCGCCGTCGTCGGCTCATCGGCGAGCAGCAGGTCTGGCTCGACCGAGAGCGCCATGGCGATCATCACGCGCTGGCGCATGCCGCCCGATAACTGGTGCGGATAGGCCTTCAGGCGCAGATGCGGATCGGCGATGCCGACCTTGACCAGCATCGCCTCGCTGCGGGCCAGCGCCTCGCGCCGCGACAGATCGGGAAAACGCCGCCGCAGCACATCGACCATATGGGTGCCGACGGTGAAAAGCGGGTTCAGCGCCGTCATCGGATCCTGGAAGATCATGGCGATGCGCACACCGCGCCAGGCCTGCATCTCATTGGCCGGGAGCGCGAGCAGATCGATGCCGTCGAAGCGGATCTCGCCGTCGAGCCGGCTGATATTGCTCGGCAGCAAGCGCAGCAAGGCGGCGGCAAGCGTCGATTTGCCGGAGCCGGATTCGCCGACGACGCCGAGAATGCGGCCGCGCCCGATCTCAAGGTCGAGCCCGCGCAGGATGTGAGCCGGGCCGCGCTCGGTCGCAGCGTCGAGCGTCAGCTTGCGGATGCTGACGAGGGGGGAAGCGTCAGTCATGCCGCCCTCCCCTGTCCTTCCGGGGCTTTGCCCTCGGGTCCGATCTTTGGTCGGCCCAAGGATAAACTCCGCAAAGAACCCGGAACCCACGACCGGGTGGCACGCGTCGGCAACCGAAGAACACTCGCCCGGTCGTGGGTTCCGGGTTCAGGCCTGCGGCCTGCCCCGGAATGACAGCGGGGACTGACACCATCATCTCAGCGCTCCCCGTCCAGGCGCGGATCGACCGCGTCGCGAAGCGCCTCGCCGAAGAGCGTGAAGCCGAGCGTGGCGAGGCCGAGCGCGCTGCTGGCGATCACCACGGGGAGCTTGGAATCCGAGAGATAGGCATAGCCGTCATAGATCAGCGTGCCCCAACTCGCGAGCGGCGGCCTGACGCCGAGCCCGATGAAGGACAGTCCAGCCTCGATGGTGATGACCACGGGAATGTCGATCGAAGCGAGCACGACGAGCGGCCCGGCGATATTGGGCAGGATATGCGAGAAGACGATGCGCCAGGAGGATGCGCCGAGCAGGCGCTCGGCCTCGATATAGGGCGCATTGCGCACGGTCAGCACCTGGGCGCGGGCAACACGGCCGAAATGCGGGATCAGCGTGACCGCGACGATGATCACCACGAGCATGGTCGAGGGGCCGAAGACCGCGACGGCCGCAAGCGCCAGCACGAGGCTGGGGAAGGACGAGACCACGTCGAACAGGATCAGAATGAGCCGCTCGGAGCGCGCCGGCAGCGAGGCCGCGAGGATGCCGAGCAGCGTGCCGGCGATGAGCGCCGTCGAGATCGCCGTCAGCGCCACCGCCATGGCGACGCTCGCGCCATGGACGAGGCGGCTATAGAGATCGCGCCCGAGATGGTCGGTGCCGAGCCAATGCTGGGCGGTGGGGCCGGAGAAGCGGTTCAGCACATCCAGCGCATCGGGATCATGCGTCGCCACCAGCGGCGCGAACACGGCCGACAGCACCACGACCGCGACGATGACGAGCCCGACAGCACCGCCGAGATGCGAGCCGATGCGCCGGATGGTGCCGGCTGTCACTGCCAGCGCATTCATTGCCCGGCCGCCTGCGGCGCGCCATCGCGGCGGATGCGCGGGTCGATCGCGGAATAGCTGAGATCGACGAGGAGGTTGGTGACGACGAAGATCAGCACCACGACGAGCACGGCCCCCTGCAGGACAGGGAAATTGCGGGTCGCGATCGCATCGAAAATCAGGCGGCCGAGACCCGGCCGCGCGAAGACGATCTCGACCAGCACGGCCCCGCCGAGCAAACGGCCGATGCCCATGCCGAGCACGGCAATGGTCGGGATGCAGGCGTTCTTGAGCGCGTATTTATAGGTCACCATCCGGTTCGGCAGGCCATAGGCGCGCGCGGTGCGGATATAGTTCTCGCCCATCACCTCCAGCATGGAACTGCGCATGAGGCGCGCGATGAAGCCGATCCAGCCGACGCTCAGCGCTGTCGTCGGCAGGATCAGGCGCTTGGCCTGGTCGAGCCAATCGCCGGGCTGGCCGGCGCCGAGCACGGGCAGCCAGTCCAACCAGATCGAGAAGATCAGCAGCAGGAAGATCGCGATGACGAAGGAGGGGATCGCGATGAAGGCGACACTGATGAAAGCCAGCGCATGGTCGAGAGCCGAGCCGCGATGCGTTGCGGCGTAACAGCCGAGCGGCACGCCAATCACGACTGCAAGCCCGATCGAGGCGAAGGTCAGGATGAAGGTGTAGGGAAGCACCGCGCCGACGATGCCCGCGACCGGCCGCCCGGAGAGCACGTCGGTGCCGAGATTGCCGGTCAGGACATGGCCGAGGAAGGTGGGCAGGCGGCGATACCAGGGCTGGTCGAGCCCCATCTCGACGATGAAGCGCTTCGCATATTCCGCCGTCGCCTGCGGACCGAGCAGAGCGGTTGCCGGATCGCCCGGCACGATCGCCGAGAGCGTGAACAGCAGCAGCATCGCGCCGAGCACGATCAACAACGTCGTGACAAGACGGCTCAGGAGGTAGCGCGCGGTGTCGCTCATGGCGCAGCCATTGGGAAGCCAGCTATGCTTCGCCTTGCTTTATCGGCTCCCACATCACAACAACCCGCGCCGTCATCCCGGGCGACCGGAGGGAGACCCGGGATCCATTCCTGAATCTCGCCGGCAAGCGTTCCGGAATGGATCCCGGTTCTGCGCTGCGCTCCGCCCGGGATGACAGCGTGGGTTTTCAAGTTGCGAGCTTGCAGCGCAGATTCTGCAAACCAATTACGACCCAAAATCACGGCGTCAGCACCAACCGCTCAAACGCTCGTGAAGCGGTCGAGCTGCCAGTCGAGCGCGCCGGGCAGATAGGCCGGCTTCACCGAGGCGCGGTGCACGGCGAAGGCGACGTCGTTGGTGAGCCAGACGAAAGCGGCCGACTTGTCCATTTCCTGCTGCGCCTTGATGACGATCGCGGCGCGCTTGGCCGGATCGGATTCGACGATCGCCTCCTGATAGAGCTTGTCGAATTCCGGGCTGTTGAAGCGCTGCCAGTTCCAGGTGCCGATCTGGCTCGAGACGAACCACTGCATCAGGAAATTGGGGTCGAGCTTGCCGTTGAAGCGCATCATGAACAGATCGAGATTCTTGCCGGCCTCGCCCTTGCCGGCGTCCCAATAGGTGCCGCCTTCCTGGACATCGAGCTCGGCGGTGATGCCGACCTCCTTCAGCAGCGCCTGCGCCACCAGCGCCATGGTCTGGTAGGATGGCTGATTCAGGATGGTGATGCGGGTCTTGATCGCGGTCTGGCCGGCTTCCGCCAGGAGCTTCTTGGCTTCAGTGACATTGCGCTTGTAGACCGGCGCCTCCGTCCAGGCGCCGAGGATCGGCTGCATGACCAGCGTGTTCAGTCGCGGCGCCTTGCCGTTGAAGCCGGCGAGCAGCATCTGATCGACATCGAGCGCGAGCCTAACCGCTTGGCGCACGCGCAGATCGGTGAAGGGCGCCTTCTCCATGTTGATGCCGAGCCAGACATAGGCCAGCCCCGGCGACTGATCGACGACGATGCCTTGCGCCGAGCGCATCGGCTCGGCGACGGAAGGCGGCAGCACCGCGAAATCGAGCTCGCCTGACCGCAGCGCCAGCTCCGCCGTCTTCGGATCCTGGATGAAGTTGACCTTGATCTCCTCGAATGTCGGCTTTGTACCCGAATAAGTCGGATTGCGCTTCAGCACCGCGCCGCGCTGCTTTTCGACCGAGACGACCTGATAGGGGCCCGAGCCGACCGGCTTGGTGTTGTGCTCGACGCCGCGCGCCATCACCGCCTTCTTCGAGACGATGCAGCCCGAAGCATCGGCGATCGCGATCGCGAGCAGCCCGGCATTGGGCTGCGAGAGGTTGATCTTGCCGGTATATGTACCGGTGACCTCGACGCCGGTCAGGCCGGTCCAGTCGCCCTTATAGGGCGAGATCTTGCCGTCGACGGGCGCGACGGCGAAGCGCTCGAAGGAGAATTTCACGTCCTCGGCGGTCATCTCGCCGAAGCCGTCGGTGAACATCTGCCCCGGCTTGAGCGTGAACTCGATCAGGGTCGGGCTGACCTGCTTCAGCTCGGCTGCGGCATCGAGCTCCGTCTCGACCGAGCCGTCCTTCTGCTTGATCAGGCGCTGATAGACGCAGCGGATGACGTTGGCGTCATGCGGGCCGCCGCGGAAGGCGGGATCGAGCACGGTAATGTCGCGCTCGATGCGCACCGCGATGCTCGTCTTGGCCTGCGCCAGGGCCGGCATCGCACCGAGCAGAGGGCTTGCAGTGGCGGCGACCGAGCCTGCCACAAAGGCGCGCCGGGACACGCTGAGCTCCAGATCGTTCTGCATCATCGCTCTCCTCTGTCCATCGGTCTTCAGACGGCCTCCGTCGTCAAACGAGCGAGCCGCCGGGAAGATCCCCCTTGCCGCCATCGTCAGCCGGATCGAGGGGTGAGGTAAAGGGCCGCGCTGCCAGTTCTGTCAGCAATCGCAACGGCAGTGCTCACATCTTCGCGCCTTTTGTGGATGGGAGGTCTGTTGCGCGGCTGTTGAGGCTGCGGCTACCGTTCCAGCCGAGGCGCCATCGGCGCCGCCTTCCACCGCCTGCACATCGCAAGCCATCGACGGAGATCCTTCAGCGTGAGCGAATTCCTTCTGGGCGCCGCGCCGGTCGGGCTCGGCTTCGTCATGGCCGCCAGCCGCCCCGGCACGACGGTCGCGCTTGCGCCTGAAGCACGCGACAAGGTGGCCGCGGCGCGCAAGGTGGTGGAGCGCTATGCGCAAGGCGACGCGCCGATCTACGGGCTCAACACCGGCCTCGGCGGCAACGTCGCCTTCCGCCTGGACAAGGCTCAGATCGAGGCGTTCCAGGTCCAGATGGTGCGCGGGCGCTGCATCGGCATGGGCGAGCCTTTTCCCGAGGCGACGGCGCGCGCCATGTGGCTGTGCCGCTTGATCGGCCTGGCCCAGGGCGGCTCGGGCATCTCCCCACCGGTGCTCGACACGATGGTGGCGATGTTCAATGCGGGACTGACGCCGGTCATTCCCGGACGCGGCTCGATCGGCGCCGGAGATCTCGGGCTTTGCGCCCATCTCGGCGCAGCGGTGATCGGGCTCGGCGAGATCTTCGTGAAGGGCGAAAAGCGACCCGCCATGGAGGCGTTCACCTCGGCCGGGCTGCAGCCGGCGACGCTCGCCGCCAAGGACGGGCTCGCGATCCTGAATGCGAGCGCGGTCAGCTGCGGCCACGCCGCCAAGGTGCTGGCCGAACTCTCCGACATCCTGCTCGCCTCCGTCGCGATCGCAGGGCTGACGGATGAGGGCTATGCCGCCAATCCCCAGATCTTCGACGCCAGGCTCGCAGCCGCGCGGCCCGCCGGCGGCCAGGAGCGGGCGGCGGCGATGTTCCGCGCGGTTCTCGCGGGCAGCTATCTCCATGACGAAGGCGCGGCGCGCTCGATCCAGGACGCGCTTTGCTTCCGCGTGCTCGCCCAGATCTACGGGCCGGCGCTGACGAGCTTCGAGACGGCGGTCGAGAGCGTCGAGACCGAAATCAACGCGGCGGCCGACAACCCGCTGGTCATGACCGACGACGATTTGATCCTGTCCACGGCGAATTTTCATACGCCGGCGATCGCACTGGCTTTCGACATGATGGCGATCGTCAACACGCATCTGGCGACAGCCTCGGCCTACCGCACCATCAAGATGATGAACCACCATCTCTCCGGCCTGCCGAAATATCTCTCGCCGATCGGCGGCGCCTCGAACGGCTACAACTCGCTGCAGAAGACCGCCTCCTATCTGCATGGCGAGATCCGCCTCAAGGCCGCGCCTGCGAGCTGCGACGCTCTCCCGGTCTCGGAAAGCGTCGAGGACCATGCGCCGCAGACGGCATTGACGATCCGCAAGCTGGAGGAGCAGCTCGTGCCCCTGCGCATGCTGTTTGCCATCGAGGCCGTGGTCGCAGCCCAAGCCGTCGATATCGGCAAGCGGCCCCGGCTCGCCCCCGCCACCAGGGTGCTCTACGAGGCGATCCGCGAGAGCGTGCCGATGCTGGTCGAGGACCGCGAGACAGGCCCGGATGCGATGAAGACGCTGGCCGTGATCGCGCAGCCGGCCTTTATCGCCGCTTTACGCGAGGCAATGCCAGCGGATGCGGCAGAGGCCTTCGCATTGTCGCGGAAGGGCTGACGGCGGACGCCTTGCGGCATTCTTCCTGCATTGCGGCAAAAATGGACAGGGACGACAGAACCTGCATCGCAGCGGGCAGAATGCCGTCGCGGCTGCCTGCAAAGGCCGCTCGGGCGGCTATCGCTAGCATAGGCAGAGGCTATTGGACGATCGCCGTGCTGCCTCGCTATCGTTTCCTTGCGAGCTGGGCCGGAGAGGCCATCGGCGGGGATTACTCATATCCGGCAGAGGCTCCAGCCCTGTGCGGCACGACCAAGCTATGATCTAGTTCGAGGCGGGGCGGATCGCGAAAAAGATGCGACCGACGATCAAGACAGTCGAGGCAGTGGGAGATAATGATGACGAGTTCAGCATTCCGCCGGCATCTTGCCGTGACGACCGCGCTGGCAGCCGTCGCGCTGGCGCCGTCCATGGCACCGGCGCAGACACCCAAGACGGGCGGCAGCATCCATGTCGTGGTGCAGCCGGAACCGCCAATGCTGATGCAGGGGCTGAACCAGAACGGCCCGACCAACATGGTCGCGGGCAACATCTACGAATCGCTGCTGCGCTATGACGAGAAGCTCAACCCGCAGCCCTCGCTCGCCAAGAGCTGGGAAATCTCGCCGGATGCCAAGGTTTACACCTTCAAGCTCCAGGACGGCGTGACCTGGCATGACGGCAAACCCTTCACCGCCGACGATGTGGTGTTCTCGCTCGACAAGTTCCTGCGCGAGGTGCATCCGCGCTGGCGCCCGATCGCCAACGGCCAGGTCGAGAAGATCGAGAAAATCGACGACCTCACCGTCAAGATCACGCTGAAGCAGCCCTTCGGCCCGTTGATCCTGTCGCAGGAGGTCGGCGGCGCGCCGATGATCCCCAAGCACATCTATGACGGCACGGATTACCGCGCCAACCCGGCCAACAACACGCCGATCGGCACCGGCCCGTTCAAGTTCAAGGAGTGGAAGAAGGGCTCCTATATCCACCTCGTCAAGAACGAGACCTACTGGCAGAAGGGCAAGCCGAACCTCGACGAGATCTATTGGGAGATCATCCCCGATGCGGCTGCCCGCGCCGTCGCCTATGAGACCGGCAAGATCGACGTGCTGACCGGCGGCTCGGTCGACGTCTACGACGTCGCCCGCCTCTCCAAGCTGCCCAATAGCTGCGTCACCACCAAGGGCTGGGAGATGTTCGCGCCCCATGCCTGGCTGACGCCCAACATCGCCAAGGGCGGTCCGCTCGCCAACAAACAGTTCCGCCAGGGCATGATGTTCGCGATCGACCGCGAATTCGGCAAGGACGTGGTCTGGGGCGGGCTCGGCAAGATCCCAACCGGGCCGGTCTCGTCGAAGACCAAGTTCTATTCGGCCGATGTGCCGAAATATGCCTACGATGTCGCCAAGGCGAAGGAGCTGATCAAGGCCTCGGGCTATAAGGGCGAGCCGATCAAGCTGCTCGCCCTGCCCTATGGCGAGGTCTGGAGCCGCTGGGCCGAGGCGATCAAGCAGAACCTCACCGATGCCGGGGTCAACGTCTCGATCGAGACCACCGACGTGCCGGGCTGGACCCAGAAGGCCAGCAACGGCGATTTCGACATGACCTTCAACTATCTCTACCAACTCGGCGATCCGGCGACGGGCGTGGCGCGCAACTACATCTCGACCAACATCGTCAAGGGCAATCCCTTCGGCAACCAGGGCGCCTATGTGAACCCGGAGGTCGACAAGCTCTTCGCCGACGCCGCGATCGCGCCCTCGGACGCCGCTCGACAGGAACTTTACACGAAAGTGCAGAAGATCCTCGCCGACGACGTGCCCGTGCTCTGGCAGCTCGAGATGGATTTCCCGACGATCTATCGCTGCAACATCAAGAACCTCGTCAACAGCGCGATCGGCGTGAATGACGGCTTCCGGGATGCGTGGAAGGAGTGACGTGGGCCGCGCCTGACGAACAGGCGCGACGTCCTTCGTCATGGTCGGGCTTGTCCCGACCATCCACGTCTTCACTTTTCCAATGCCGTGTTCAAGACGTGGATGCTCGCCACAAGGGCGGGCATGACGGCGAGGTCCACGTCAATGCGGATATCTGAATGAACCTCCTCCACTTCCTCTCCGGCCGACTGGTGAAGGGCGTTCTCGTGCTCTTCGCCATCGCCGTGCTGAACTTCTTCCTGATCCGCGCGGCACCAGGCGACCCGGCGCAGGTGCTGGCCGGCGAAGCGGGCGCGGCCGACGCCCAGTTGCTCGAGCAGTTGCGCCAGCGCTTCGGGCTGAACGAGCCGATCACCACGCAGCTCTGGATCTACATCAAGGGCTACATGACCTTCGATCTCGGCTTCAGCTATCGCCAGCAGCAGCCGGTGCTCAGCCTCGTGCTCGACCGTTTGCCCGCGACGCTGCTGCTGACAGGAGCGGCCTTCGTCGTCTCGCTCGCGCTCGGCATCGTCATGGGCGCGCTGGCCGCAAGGCGGGCCGGGCGCTGGTCGGACAGCCTGATCACGACGCTATCCCTCGTCTTCTACGCGACGCCACTGTTCTGGATCGCGTTGATGAGCCAGATCGTCTTCTCGCTGAAGCTCGGCCTCGTGCCCAATGTGGGGTACGAGACGATTGGCGCGAACTATACCGGCCTGGCGCGGGCGCTCGACATCGGCCACCACCTGATCCTGCCGGCACTGACGCTCGGACTGTTCTTCACCGCGCTCTATGCCCGGATGATGCGCGCCTCGATGCTCGAGGTCGCCGGCGCCGATTTCGTCAAGACGGCGCGGGCCAAGGGCCTCTCGCCTGGCATCGTCTCGCGGCGGCATGTGGCGCGCAACGCGATCCTGCCCGTGGTGACGCTGGCGGGATTGCAGGCCGGCCAGCTCGTCGGCGGGGCGGTGCTGACCGAGACGGTCTTCGCCTGGCCTGGCATCGGCCGGTTGATGTTCGACGCGCTGGTGCAGCGCGACTATTCCGTGCTGCTCGGCGTCTTCTTCATGTCCTCGGCCATGGTCGTCGGCTTCAACATCCTGACGGATCTGGTCTACCGCATCGCCGATCCGCGCATCGAGGCCGCGTCGTGAGTCGCTTTACCAGCTCGTCATGGTCGGGCTTGTCCCGAGCATCCATGTCTTCATTTGCCACGTCTTCCTTTGCCGAATGCCGCGTTCAAGACGTGGATGCTTGCCACAAGGGCGAGCATGACGGCGAGGAGACCGCGTCATGAACTTCCTCAAACGCTTCTGCCGCAATCGCGGCGCGGTCCTCGGCCTGGTGATTCTGCTCGCGGTCGTCGCCTTCGCGCTGCTGGCGCCCTCGCTCTATCCGAGCTCGCCCTGGCGCATGGTCGGGCGGCCCTTCATGGCGCCCTTCGCGCTGGAGCGCTTCCCGCTCGGCACCGACACGCTCGGCCGTGACAT
This sequence comes from Allobosea sp. OK403, assembly GCF_900113835.1. Taxonomy (GTDB): domain Bacteria; phylum Pseudomonadota; class Alphaproteobacteria; order Rhizobiales; family Beijerinckiaceae; genus Allobosea. The sequence goes on from NZ_FOQV01000003.1 coordinate 978,531, forward strand.
CGCGGCGGGCATGGTCCATGGCGCGCGCGTCTCGCTGATGATCGGCGTCGTCTCGACGATCGTCTCGCTCTTGATCGGCGTGCCGCTCGGAGCGATCGCCGGCTATGCCGGCGGCTTCGTCGACGACGCGCTGATGCGCTTCACCGAGTTCTTCCAGACCATTCCCTCCTTCGCGCTGGCGATCGTGCTGGTCGCGATCCTGCAGCCGCAACTGGGCTCGATCGTGCTCGCCATCGGCGTCGTCTCCTGGCCGCCGGTGGCGCGGCTGGTGCGCGGCGAGGTGCTCTCGCTCAAGACGCGCGAATATGTCCAGGCCGCGGTCACGATCGGCCAATCGACGCCGCGGATCATCTTCAGCCAGGTGCTACCCAACACGGTGGCGCCGATCATCGTGATGGGCTCATTGATGATCGGCTCGGCGATCCTGCTCGAATCCGCCCTCTCCTTCCTGGGCCTGGGCGACCCCAACCTGATGAGCTGGGGCTATATGGTGGGGGCGGGGCGCACCCGCCTGCTCGACGCCTGGTGGATCAGCTTCTTCCCGGGCTTTGCGATCTTCCTCACCGTGCTGGCGCTCAACCTCGCCGGCGAGGGGCTGAACGATGCGCTGAACCCGCGCCTCGCACGAGGCCGCGAATGAGCGATATCTCTCCAAAGGCCCCGCCGGTCCTCTCCATCGAAAAACTGACGCTGGCCCTGCCGGCGCTGGCCGACCGGGCGCATGCGGTCGAAGGCGTGACGCTTGCGATCGCGCCCGGCGAAACGCTCTGCGTCGTCGGCGAATCCGGTTCGGGCAAATCGATGATCGCCCATGCCGTGATGGGCTTGTTGCCCAAGGCGGTGAAGCCTGCGGGCGGTGCGATCAGGCTCGCCGGACGCGACCTGCTCAGCCTCGACGAGGAGGCTATGCAGGATGTACGCGGGCGCGAGATCGGCATGATCTTCCAGGAGCCGATGACCTCACTCAACCCGGTGATGCGGGTCGCCGACCAGATCATCGAGACCTTCGAGGCGCATGGGCTGCACGGAGCCTCCGAACGCCGCGCGCGCGCCATCGCCCTCCTGACCGAGGTCGGCCTGCCCGACCCGCCGCGCCTCGCCAAGGCCTATCCGCACGAGCTCTCGGGCGGGCAGCGCCAGCGCGTGATGATCGCGATGGCGCTGGCGCTTGAACCCAAGCTCTTGATCGCCGACGAGCCGACGACCGCGCTCGACGTCACCACCCAGGCGCAGATCCTCAAGCTCCTCGACAATTTGCGCCACAAGCACGGCACGGCGGTGCTGTTCATCACCCATGACATGGGCGTCGTCGCCGAGATCGCCGACCGCATCGCCGTGCTGGAGAAGGGCGTGCTGGTCGAGGAAGGCACGGCCGACCAGGTGCTGGGCGCCCCGCGCCATGCCTATACGCAAAAACTCCTCGCCGCGGTGCCCTCGCTCGTGCCGCCCGTGCGACCGGCCTTGCCGGAGAGTCCCCCCGTGCTCAGCGTCGAGGGGCTCGGCAAGATCTATCGCAAGCGCTCCTTCTTCGGCACGGCGCGCGAGGTCAGGGCAGCTGAGGACATCTCGTTCTCGCTGGTCCGGGGCGAGACGCTCGGGCTCGTCGGCGAGTCCGGCTCCGGCAAATCGACCGTCGGGCGCTGCTGCCTCAGATTGATCGAACCCAATAGCGGGCGGATCGTGCTGAGTGGTCAAGGCTCAGGAGATCTCGTGCTCAGCGATCTCGGTCCCGCCGCGCTGCGCCGACACCGCAAGCGCATCCAGATGGTGTTCCAGGATCCCTTCGCCTCGCTCAACCCGCGCCAGACCGTCGGCCGCATCATCTCCGACGGGCCGGTAGCGCATGGCGTGGCGCGCGTGACCGCTCTGATGAAGGCGCGCGAATTGCTCGAACTCGTCGGCCTCTCCGCCAATGCGGTCGACCGCTACCCGCATGAATTCTCCGGCGGCCAGCGCCAGCGAATCGGCATCGCCCGCGCGCTCGCCCTCGAACCCGATGTGCTGGTGGCCGACGAGGCGGTCTCGGCGCTCGACGTCTCCGTGCAGGCGCAGATCCTGTCCCTGATCAAGGACATCCAGAGCCGGCTCGGTCTTGCCATCCTGTTCGTCACCCACGACCTGCGCGTCGCCGCGCAGATCTGCGACCGCATCGCGGTGATGCAGCGCGGCCGCATCGTCGAGACCGGCCCGACTGCGGCTTTGTTCGCCGCCCCGCAGCACGAGTATACGCGGCAGTTGCTGGCGGCCGTTCCCGGCGGCGGGCGGTTCGGGCATTGATTGGAGAACGGGGCCTCGTTCCTCGTCATGGTCGGGCTTGTCCCGACCATCCACGTCTCCCCTTCATCCGCGCCGCAAGACGTGGATGCTCGGCACAAGGCCGAGCATGACGGCAATAGCCCCGGAGCCCAGCCCATGCCTCTCGATCCCGCGCTACGTGAAAAAATTCTCGCCTCCGTCGAGGCCGGCTTTGCCGAGCAGATCGCCTTCACGCAGGAGCTGATCCGCTTTCCCTCGTTGCGGGGCCAGGAACACACCTGCCAGGACTTCGTCTTCCGGGCGCTGAAGGACCGCGGCTTCACCATGGACCGCTTTGCGATGGACAGGGCGGCGATCGCGGCCCATCCCGGCGGCGCGCCTTTCTCCGACACGCATTCCGACGCCCCGATCGTCGTCGGCATCCATCATCCGCGCGCGGAGACCGGCCGCTCGCTGATCCTGCAGGCGCATGTCGACGTCGTACCGGCCGGCCCTGTCGACCAGTGGAGGCATGCGCCCTTCGACCCGGTGATCGAGGGCGACTGGATGTATGGCCGCGGCAGCGCCGACATGAAGGCCGGGGCCGGCGCCAATTTCTACTGCCTGGACGCGCTGAAGCGCATCGGCCTGCAGCCGGCGGCAACGCTCTATCTCGAATCGGTCGTCGAGGAGGAATCGACCGGGAACGGCGCATTGATGACGCATTTGCGTGGCTACCGCGCCGATGCGGCGCTGATCCCCGAGCCCGAATACGAGATGCTGGCCCGGGCCAATGCCGGCGTGCTCTGGTTCCAGTTCGAGGTCCGCGGCGTCCCGGTGCATGTGCGCGAGATGGGCACTGGGGCCAACGCCATCGACGCTGCCTATCGCGTCGTCGCGGCGCTGCGCAAGCTGGAAGAAGAGTTCAACGCCGAGAAGGCCGGCCGCGAGCATTTCGAGGACCAGCCCCACCCGATCAACCTCAATATCGGCAAGATCGAGGGCGGCGACTGGGCTTCCTCGGTACCGTGCTGGTGCCGGGTCGATTGCCGCGTCGGCCTCTATCCCGGCGTGGCCGCGGAGGAGACGGCCAAGCGCATCGAGGATTGCATCCGAACCGCATCGCGGGCCGACGCCTTCCTCGCCAACAACCCGCCGAAGGTGACCTTCAACGGCTTCTGGGCGGAGGGTTATGTGCTCGCGCCCGGCAGCGAAGCCGAGGCCGTGCTCGGCCGCGCGCATGAGGCCGCGCTCGGAGCGCCGCTGAAGAGCTTCATGACGGCAGCCTATCTCGATGCCCGCGTACACGCGCTCTACGACAAGATTCCGGCGCTCTGCTACGGCCCGATGGGCGAGAACATCCACGCCTTCGACGAGCGCGTCAGCCTGGCCTCGCTGAAGCGCATCACCGGGTCGATGGCGCTGTTCGTGGCGGAATGGTGCGGCGTCGAGGCCGTGAGCGGCTGAAGCACCACAAACGCGCGCGGTCCTGCTACGGCAAAAGATCGCCAGATCCATCTGGAGCCGGCTTTGCCCTGGCGGCCCAACAAAGCTGTTGTCGAATGGCCGCACCGAGGCCGAGAGCCGGATCAATGCGAAAAAACCGGTTCCCACTTTTTCGCATCCTGCTCTTGGGCGTCGCCAATCGGCCGCGGATGCGTGACACTCTACCGGCTTCGGTTGCGCTTGATTCGCATCGGGCGCCCTCGATTTCGCGCAGCCATGGAGACGCCACCCCACGATGAAGAAGGCCAAGCGCACGCCCGGCGAGGCTCGCTTACAGATCGCTGCCATGCCGATCAGACGCATGGACGACGGCTCGACCGAGATCATGCTCGTGACCTCGCGCACGACGCAGCGTTGGATCGTGCCCAAGGGCTGGCCGATCAAGGGGTTGAAGAACCATGAGGCGGCAGCGCGCGAGGCTTTCGAGGAAGCCGGGGTGATTGGGAAGATCAGCGCCAAGCCGGCTGGCCGTTACATCTACTGGAAGCGCATGCGCGACCATTTCGTGCTGTGCACGGTGAAGCTCTATCTGCTCGAAGTCGAGCGGCAGCTCGAAAGCTGGGCCGAGCAGGGCCAGCGGAGCAGCCGGTGGTTCAAGCCCGAAGACGCCGCCGATCTGGTCGACGAGCCCGAATTGAGCACGGCCATCCGCAAACTGGCGATGCCGGTGCCGGGCTGATCAGAAGCCCGATTGCGGGGCCGGCAGCAGACGCCCCCCTTGCTGGGCCTGCGCCTCCTGCGCTTCCCGCAAACGGCTCTCGCGCAGGGCATTGGCGCTTTCCAGGATCGGATAGCCGATCGAAGCGACATGGCCGTGGATGCGCTTGAGGTCGCGGATGATGTCGAGATGGATCGCGCTGGTCTCGATCGATTCCGCCCGCCCGCTGCGCAGCCGCTGGAAATGGCTCTCAGTCGCGCGTCGCTCGGCATCGCGCATCACCGCCTTCTCCGCGAAAAGCTGGCGCGCCAAAGCGAGATCGCGGGTGGCAAAGACGTTGAGCGCCAGCACCAGGCCCGACGAGACGCGCTGGTGGAAGTCGCGGATCTCGGCCAGGCCTTCGGGCGAGAACGCATAGCGCTTGCGGATCTTCTTCTCAGCGAGTTCGCGCAGGTTCTTGTCGATGATGTCGCCGATATGCTCGAGATTGGTGATCAGCGTGATGATCTCGAGCAGGCGGCGGCCCTCCTCCTCGGTCAGTTCGTTGCGCGAGACCTGGACCAGATAGAGCTTGATCGATTCATGGATTGCATCGACCCCGTCATCGGCCTGGGCGATGGCGCGCGAGAGCTTCAACTCATCCTTTTCGAGCAGCGTCATCGTATCGCGCAGCATCAATTCGACGCGGTCGCCCAGATTCAGCGCCTCGCGCATCGCGCAGGCCAGAGCCTCCGAGGGACTGTCGAGCACGGCGGGATCGAGATGGCGCGGCCGCACGGTCGCGTCAGGCGCCTCCTTGCCGGGCATCAAACGCTCGACCAGCCGCGCCACCGGCGCGACAAAGGGCAGGAACACAAGCGCGCCGACTAGGTTCAGCGCGACATGGAACTCGATGGCGAGGCGTGAATCGAGCGTCGGCAGCGTCTGAAGCCAGCCTGCCAGAGGCGCGACGAAGGGCAGCACCAGGAGCGCCAGGACGAGCCGGGTGAACAGGTTGGCGACGGCGGCCTGACGCTGCAGCGCAGGCGCGCCGAGTTGGTCCAGCACCGGGATCAGCGCATTGCCGAGATTGGCGCCGATGACCAGGGTCAGCGCGGTCGCGGGCGGAAACAGGCCGGACGCTGCGAAGGTCGCGATCAGCAGGATGACGGCGATGCTGGAATGGGTCAGCCAGGTCGCAGCAACCGCGACGAGGACCGCCAGCAGCGGCTCATGGCCGATCGCCCCCAGCAGCGTGCGGAAGACCGGTGACTGGGCCAGGGGAGCCGCCGCCGCGTTCAGCTCGATCAGCGACAGCAGGATGAGCCCGATGCCGACGAAGACGCGGCCAATATTGCGGGCGCGGTCCATCGCCTCATTGGCCAGATAGAGCGCGACGCCGATGGCGAGGCAAAGCCCCCAGATCCAGCCCAGATCCATCGAGATCACGAAGGCCGCGAGCGAGGTGCCGAGATTGGCCCCGAGCAGCACGGCCAGCGCCATAGCCGGCACGATCAGGCGGCGACCGGCGAAGGAGGAGACCAGCAGCGTCGTCGCCGTCGAACTCTGCAGCACCATGGTGACCGCGATGCCACTGCCGAAAGCGGCGAAGCGATTGCGTGTGAAGCTCGCCAGGGCATGGCGCAGCGAGGCCCCGAAAGCCCGCATCGCGCCCGTGCGCACCAGCCTGACCGCCCAGATCAGCAGCGCGACGCCGCCGGCAAGGTGGATCAGGACAGTGGTGGCGCTCTCGCTGCTTGTCATCGCCGTGGGGTCTTTCTCCGATTCAGGCCGAAACCGTAGCGCAAAATTCCTAGTTTTTCATTAGCCAACTTATCTTTAATGGCGGCAAAACGTGCTGACAATGCGGCAAGATCGGTGAAATTTTGCGCATCGGAATTGCGGTTAGCGCAATGCGAACCACCCGCGCCTCAGCGCGGCGTGCGCGCCGTCTCCGGGGCGCGCTCACCGCGCGGCGAATGGCAAAAACGCAAGCGATAAGCCCGCGAGAAATGACTCGCGCTGGCGAAACCGCAAGCAAGCCCGGTCTCGAGCACCGAAAGGCTGGTCTGGCGCAGCAGGTCGCGGGCCCGGTCGAGCCGCAAAGCCAAGTAATGCTCGCCGAGCGAGCGGCCAAGATGCAGCCGAAACAGCCGCTCCAGCTGACGCAGGGAGACATTCGCCGTGCGGGCGAGTTCGGCGCGAGCGACGGGATTCTCCAGATTCTGCTCCATCCGGGCGACGACGCGCAGCAGCGGCGCATGGGCGATGCCGAGCCGCTCGCGCAGGGGCATGCGCTGCGGCCCCTCACCTTCCCGGACATGGGTCTGCAGGAACCATTCGCTGACCGCGAGCGCGAGTTGACTGCCATGGTCCCGGGCGATGACGGCGTGCATCATATCGAGCGGGGCGGTGCCGCCGCTCGAGGTCAGACGATCCCGGTCGATCTCGTAAAGCGAGCGGCGCAGGTCAAGATCGGGATAGTCCTCGAGGAAGGCCGGGGCATGCTCCCAATGCAAGGTGAAGCGGTAGCCGGAGAGCACGTTCGCCCGCGCCAGGATATAGGGCCCGCCCGAGACGCCGCCGAGCTTGACGCCGCGCCGCGCCAATTGCCTGAGCCAGGCGAAGGTCGCCGGATGCTGGAAGGCGGCCGGATTGCCGCCGGCGCAGACGAAGACATAGTCGAAGCGGATCTCGTCCCCCAGGCCATAATCGGCCTGGATGCTGACGCCGTTCGAGGCCGGCGCCGGCAGGCCGTCGATCGAGACATGGCTCCAGCGGTAGAGATCGCGCCCCGAGAGGCGGTTGGCCGCCCGCAAGGGCTCGACCGCCGAGGCATAGGCGAGCAGCGCGAAATCCGGAATCAGCAGGAAGCCGATATGGGCCGGGCCCTGGCCGTCGCTATTGGTCAACCTGGCGTCGCTGATGGTCATGTTGACCAGCCTATGATCGTCAATCTCAGGAAGACAAGTCTGGAGCGGCCGCTGGCCGCCGGACAAGCTCTCCGGACCTGATCGCTCATGCGCTATTCCGTCTTCTCGCTGCTCGCCCAGACGCTGGCAGGCCATAAGGGCTGGAAGCCGGCCTGGCGCGACGCCGCGCCCAAGCCTGAATACGACGTGCTGGTCATCGGCGGCGGCGGGCACGGGCTGGCGACGGCCTATTACCTCGCCAGCCAGCACGGCATCAGCAATGTCGCGGTGATCGAGAAGGGCTATATCGGCTCCGGCAATGTCGGCCGGAACACCACGATCATCCGCTCGAACTATCTCCTGCCCGGCAACACGCCCTTCTACGAGCATTCGATGAAGCTCTGGGAAGGGCTGGAGCAGGACATCAACTACAACGCCATGGTCAGCCAGCGCGGGGTGCTGAACCTCTACCATTCCGATGCGCAGCGCGACGCCTATGCCAGGCGCGGCAACGCGATGCGGCTCGCCGGCGTCGATGCCGAACTGCTTGACCGCGAGCAGGTGCGCGCCATGGTCCCCTTCTTCAACTACGAGACCGGACGCTTCCCGATCCAGGGCGGGTTGCTGCAGCGGCGCGGCGGCTCGGTCCGGCATGACGCCGTCGCCTGGGGCTATGCCCGCGCCGCCGACCAGCGCGGCGTCGATATCGTCCAGAACTGCGAGGTCACCGGCCTCTCGATCGAGAATGGCCGCGTCACCGGGGTCGAGACCTCGCGCGGGCCGATCAAGGCGAAGAAGATCGCGCTCGCCGTCGCCGGCAACTCCTCGCGGCTCGCTGCCATGGCGGGGATGCGCCTGCCGATCGAGAGCCATGTGCTGCAGGCCTTCGTCTCCGAAGGCGTCAAGCCATTGATCGACACTGTCGTGACCTATGGCGCCGGCCATTTCTACGTCAGCCAGTCCGACAAGGGCGGGCTCGTCTTCGGCGGCGACATCGACGGCTACAACTCCTACGCCCAGCGCGGCAACCTGCCGGTGATCGAGGATGTGATGGAATCGGCCATGGCGCTGTGGCCCGGTATCGGACGGTTGCGCGTGCTGCGGCACTGGGGCGGGATCATGGACATGTCGATGGACGGCTCGCCGATCATCGACCACACCCCCATCGACGGGCTCTATCTCAATGCCGGCTGGTGCTATGGCGGGTTCAAGGCGACGCCGGCTTCAGGCTGGTGCTTCGCCCATCTGATCGCACGCGACGAGCCCCACCCTGTCGCGACCGCCTTCCGGCTCGACCGTTTCACTACGGGCCGCGTCATCGACGAAAAGGGCGTCGGCGCCCAGCCGAACCTGCATTGAGGCGCGCGATGCCTACGCTTCCTCTTCCGTCATGGTCGGGCTTGTCCCAGCCATCCACGTCTTCCTTCGGAGCGTGCGGTGTTCAAGACGTGGATGCTCGGCACAAGGCCGAGCATGACGTGGTTGGCATGCGCCTCACCCTCGACCGGACGGTCTGAACCATGCGAATCCCCTGCCCCCATTGTGGCGCCCGCGACGCCCAGGAATTCACCTATCTCGGCGACGCCAATCCCAAGCGTCCCGACGGGATGGAAGCGACCGAGGCCGCGATGTTCGACTATGTCTATCAGCGCGACAACCCGGCCGGCCGGTTTCGCGAGCTCTGGTATCACGGCGCGGGCTGCCATGCCTGGCTCGTGGTGACGCGCGACACCAAAACCCACGCGATCGAGGCCGCCGAGCCGGCAAAACCGACCAAGGCCGGAGCCGCGGCATGAGTTCGCAACCCTTCCGTCTCAGTGCCGGCGGCCTGATCGACCGCACGCAGGCGCAATCCTTCCGCTTCGACGGCAAGCGCTACGAAGGATATGCCGGCGACACGCTGGCCTCGGCTCTCCTGGCGAATGGCGTCCGGCTCGTCGGCCGCTCGTTCAAGTACCACCGCCCGCGCGGCATCCTTTCGGCCGGAGCGGAGGAGCCCAATGCGCTGGTCGAGCTGCGCGCCGGCGCAAGGCGCGAGCCCAACACCCGCGCGACAGTCGCCGAGCTGTATCATGGGCTGGAGGCGCGCAGCCAGAACCGCTGGCCCTCGCTCGCCTTCGACCTGCTTTCGGTCAACTCGCTCTTCGGCGCCGGCCTGGTCGCGGGCTTCTACTACAAGACCTTCATGTGGCCGGCAGCCTTCTGGGAGAAGCTCTACGAGCCGCTGATCCGCCGGGCGGCAGGGCTCGGGCGGGCCGCGCCCCATGAGGATCCCGACCATTACGAGAAGGCCTTCGCCTTCTGCGACGTGCTGGTGATCGGCGGCGGGCCGGCAGGCCTTGCTGCCGCGCTGGCAGCAGGGCGCAGCGGCGCACGCGTCATCCTCTGCGACGAGGATTTCCGGCTGGGCGGCGCCTTGCTTGCCGAGAAACGCGAGATCGACGGCCGGCCGGCGGCTGAATGGCTTGCAGCGACGCTGGCCGAACTCGCCAGCCTGCCGGATGTAACGATCATGCCGCGCAGCACGGTCTATGGCGTCTACGACCATGGCATCTATGGCGTGGTCGAACGTGTGAACGACCATCTGCCGGTCCCGCCCGTGCATCAGCCGCGCCAGCGCGCCTGGCGCATCAACGCCAAACGCGCGATTCTGGCGGCGGGTGCGATTGAGCGGCCGATCGTCTTCGCCGGCAACGACACGCCCGGCGTGATGCTGGCGGGTGCAGTACGCGCCTATGTCAACCGCTACGCCGTGCTGCCCGGGCGCGAGGCTGTCGTCTTCACCAGCAGCGACGATGGCTGGGCCACAATGCGCGACCTCGCGGCGGCCGGAGCGAAAGTCGCCGCGATCGTCGATCCGCGGGTCGAAATCGATGCCGGACTGATGGCACTGGCAAGCCGGATTGGCGCGCAGGTATTCGCAGGGAGCGTGGTCAGCAGCGCCTCGGGCGGGCGGGCGCTCGACCGCGTCACCATCCGGGACGCTTCGGGGCGCGAGCAGAGCATTGCCTGCGACCTGCTCGCGGTCTCGAATGGCTGGAACCCGACGCTGCATCTGACTTCGCACCAGAATTCGCGACCGGTCTGGGACGAGGCCATCCACGCCTTCGTGCCCGGCCAGATGCCGGCGGGCCTCTCCGTTGCCGGCAGCGCGGCCGGGCGGTTCTCGCTGGCGCAGGCGCTGGCGGACGGCGCGCGGCAGGGCACTGAGGCCGCGATCGATTGCGGTTTTGCGGCGAAAGCTGAGCTGCCGCCGCGCAAGACCGATCCGGAAGGCATCGCGCTCTCACCCGTCTGGCGTGTGAAAGGCGGCAAGGGGAAGGCCTTCGTCGATTTCCAGAACGACGTCACCGACAAGGATGTCGAACTCGCCGCGCGCGAGGGCTTCAAGCCAGTCGAGCATCTCAAGCGCTACACCACGCTGGGCATGGCGACCGACCAGGGCAAGACCTCCAATATCGCGGGCCTTGCGATCATGGCCGAGCTCACGGCCAAGACCATCCCCGAGACGGGCACGACGATCTTCCGCCCGCCCTATACGCCTGTCGCGATCGGCGCGCTCGGCGGGCATCATCGCGGCCGCGACTTCAGGCCGACGCGGCTCGCGCCGACGCATCAATGGTCGCAGGACCAGGGCGCGGTCTTTGTCGAGAGCGGCGCCTGGATGCGGGCGCAATACTATCCCAAAGCCGGCGAGACCGACTGGCTGACCACTGTGAACCGCGAGGTTCTGGCAGTGCGAAACGGCGTCGGCCTCTGCGACGTCTCGACGCTGGGCAAGATCGACATCCAAGGCGCGGACGCCGCCGAAATCCTGGAGCGCGTCTACATCAATGGCTGGAAGGCCCTGCCTGTCGGCAAGGCGCGCTACGGGCTGATGCTGCGCGAGGACGGCTTCGTCATGGATGACGGCACGACCTCGCGATTGGGTGAGACGCATTTCCTGATGACCACCACCACTGCCAATGCCGGCAAGGTGATGCAGCACCTCGAATTCTGCCACCAGGTGCTCTGGCCCTCGCTCGATATCCGCATGGTCTCGGTCTCCGAGCAATGGGCGCAAGCCGCGATCGCCGGTCCGAAGGCGCGCGCGGTGCTGCAGGGCGTGATCGACCCGCAGCACGACATCTCGAACGAGGCCTTCCCCTATCTCGCGGCGCGGGAGATCACGGTCGGCGGCGGCATTCCGGCGCGGCTGTTCCGGATCTCGTTTTCGGGCGAGCTCGCCTATGAGCTCGCCGTGCCCGCCGACTACGGCGACGCGATGATGCGGGCGCTGATGGCGGCGGGCGAGCCGCATGGCATCTGCGCTTACGGCACCGAGGCACTCGGCGTGATGCGCATCGAGAAGGGCCATGTCGCCGGCAACGAGCTCAGCGGCCAGACCACGGCACGCGATCTCGGCCTCGGCAAGATGATGTCCTCGAAGAAGGATTTCATCGGGCGCGTCATGGCCAAGCGCGAGGCGCTGGTCGAGGCGGAACGGCCGAGCCTCATTGGTTTCAAGGCGGTCGATCCCAGCCAGCGACTGCGCGCCGGAGCGCATTTCATCGCGATCGGTAAGCCCGCGACGATGGAGAATGACGAGGGCTACATGACCTCGGTCGCCTATTCCCCGAACCTGAAGCACTGGATGGGGCTCGGCCTGCTCAAGAACGGCGCGAGCCGCATCGGTGAGCGCATCCGCGCGGTCGACCCCGTCCGCAACGGCGATATCGAGGTCGAGATCTGCTCGCCCGTCTTCGTCGATCCCGAAGGAACGCGCCTGCATGTCTGACGCCGCGACGAAGTCTGACGCAGCGATGAAGCCGGGCTGGACGCCCAGGAGCGCCTGGGCCGGCATCCTGTCCGAAGGGTCTTTCGGCGCGAAGGGACCGGCAGGCGTTACCGCAACCGCCAGGGAAGGCCTCGGCATCGCCAGCCTGATCGTCGCAGAGGGCGGCGATGCGGCCTTGGCCAAGGCGATGAAGGCGCGGTTCGGGCTCGCGCTACCGTCGACGCCGCAAGCGGCCATCTCGGCCGGGCGCGCGCTAGTCTGGGCCGGCCCGGGCCAGTGGCTGTTCATCGCTGGGGATCGCGGCGGTTTCGCCGACGATCTTCAGGCGCTGTCGGGGCTGGCTGCGATCGCCGACCAGAGCGACGGACGTGCCGTCCTGACCCTGTCGGGCGATAAAATCCGCGCCGCGCTGGCCAAGGGCTGCATGATCGACCTGCATCCATCCGCCTTCTCGGTCGGCAGCTCGGCCTTGACAAGCATCGCCCATATCGGTGTGCATCTCTGGCGGGCCGAGGACGGTCCCAATGGGGCGGTTTTCGAGTTCATGGTCGCGCGCAGCATGGCGGGCAGTTTCTGGTCCTGGTTCTCCGCCTCCGCCGCCGAATTCGGCTGCCAGGTCACGATTCCAAGAGCTTGTCGCGTCGGGCGAGGTTGAGCGCAGCGCGTCGCGCGCAGCCCGCCTCACCTCTCCCCATTCTATTCCTACCATTCCTGTTTCGATTTGAAGGGCCGCCTCCCCGGCGGCATCGATCATGCTCGACCGTACCGCGATCCTCACCCTCTCCTGCCCGAACCGCCCCGGCATCGTCGCCGCCGTCTCGACCCTGCTGTTCGAGGCCGGCTGCAACATCCTCGATGCCCAGCAATTCGACGACACCGAGACCGGCCGCTTCTTCATGCGTGTCGTCTTCAACCGTCTCGATGACGGGCAACAGCCGGCGGCAATCGCCGCCTCGGTCGACGATTTGGCCAAGCGCTTTGGTATGGCCTTCACGCTGCGCGAGCGCGGAGCGAAGAAGCGCGTCATGCTGCTGGTCTCAAAATTCGACCATTGCCTGACCGATTTGCTTTATCGCTGGCGCATCGGCGAATTGCCGATGGAGATCACTGGCATCGTCTCAAATCACGGCCGCGACAGCATCGCCTCGACCGATATCGGAGATTTGCCGTTCCATCACTTGCCGGTGACGCGCCAGATCAAGATGGAACAGGAGGCCGAAATCTGGCGCTTGGTCCAGGAAACCAAGACCGATCTTGTGGTGCTCGCGCGCTATATGCAGATCCTGTCTGACGGTTTCTCGGCCAAGCTTCTCGGCCGCTGCATCAATATTCATCACTCCTTCCTGCCCGGCTTCAAGGGCGCCAAGCCCTATCACCAGGCCCATGAGCGCGGCGTGAAGCTGATCGGGGCGACGGCGCACTACGTCACGCCCGATCTCGATGAAGGCCCAATTATCGAGCAGGACGTCGAGCGCATCTCGCATCGCGATACGCCCGACGATCTCGTCCGCAAGGGCCGCGACATCGAACGGCGCGTGCTTGCCCGCGCCGTCCTCCATCATTTGGAGGATCGCGTCATCCTCAATGGCAAGAAGACCGTCGTCTTCACCGACTGAACGGCATAAAATTGCGCCGCCCGAGCTCATCGCGAACGTATCGCAGCGTTCCGCGCAAGCGATGACATGCGCGCGCCGCGCGGTGGAAGCGTCCTCAGCATCCACCGCTGCGCTGCACGGTTGACGCATCGATTGGCACATGCCTTGCTCAGGGCGATCGGGGAAAGAGCGGTGCGGTAAGCGCCGCCTGTCGATTTCTGTCGCTTGAAGTGGAGGTTACGAATGAAAGATCATGATCTGCGACGACTGATCGAGGGGATCAAGACCGGTAGCCTGTCGCGGCGATCCTTCATCAAGAAGGCGGCGACTGTCGGCCTGGCAGCTCCCTTCGCGAACCAACTGCTTGGATTCAACGGCGTCGCGATGGCGCAGAACGCCACCATTGAATACAAGCCGACCAAGGCTGGCGGCGGTGGGCCGCTCAAGATCCTGCTCTGGCAGGCGCCGACGCTGCTGAACCCGCATTTCGCCAGCGGCACCAAGGACCAGATCGCCTCGCGCATCTTCTTCGAGCCGCTGGCCGGCTGGGACAAGGAGGGCAACCTGATCCCGCAGCTCGCGGCCGAGACCCCGAGCAAGGCCAATGGCGGTCTTTCCGCCGACGGCAAGGAAGTGACCTGGAAGCTGAAGCCTGGCGTGAAGTGGCATGACGGCAAGCCGTTCACGGCCGACGACGTCGTCTTCACCTGGGAATACGCCAAGGATCCGGCGACCGCCGCCTACACCACCGGCTCCTACAAGGACATCACGGTCCAGAAGATCGACGACCTGACCATCAAGGTCATCTTCAAGGAGGCCACGCCGTTCTGGGCCGATCCCTTCGTCGGCACGGCCGGCCAGATCCTGCCGAAGCATCATTTCGCCGATTATGTCGGCGCCAAGTCGCGCGACGCGCCGGCCAACCTCAAGCCGATCGGTACCGGTCCCTATAAATTCGTCGACTTCAAGCCGGGCGACATTCTCACCGGGGAGCGCTTCACCGACTACCACGTCAAGAACCAGCCGCATTTCGACACGCTCGAAGTGAAGGGCGGCGGTGACGCGGTCTCGGCGGCGCGCGCCGTGTTGCAGACCGGCGAATTCGACTATGCCTGGAACCTGCAGGTCGAGGACGAGGTCCTCAAGCGCATGGAGACCGGCGGCCGCGGCAAGATCAGCGCCGTCGCATCCGGCGACATCGAGTTCATCATCCTCAACACCACCGATCCGTGGACCGAGGTCGATGGCGAGCGCTCGAGCGTCAAGACCAAGCACCCGACGCTGTCAGACCCGAAGGTGCGCGAGGCGATCAACCTGCTGATCGACCGCGACTCGATCCAGAAGTTCATCTATGGCCGCGGCGGCATCGCCACGGCGAGCTTCGTGAACGAGCCGAAAATGTTCAAGTCGCAGAAGCTCAAATACGAGTTCAGCGTCGACAAGGCGAACAAGATCCTCGACGACGCAGGCTATAAGCGCGGCGCGGACGGCATCCGTGAAAAGGATGGCAAGAAGCTGAAATACGTCTACCAGACCTCGATCAACGCCCCGCGCCAGAAGACCCAGGCCATCATCAAGCAGGCCTGCCAGCGCGCCGGCATCGAGCTGGAGCTGAAGTCGGTCACCGCCTCGGTGTTCTTCTCGTCGGATGTCGCCAACCCCGACACCTACACCAAGCTCTATGTCGACATCGAGATGTACACCACGACACAGCCGCAGCCCGATCCGGAGCGCTTCCTCAACCAGTTCACCACCGAGGAGATCGCCAACAAGGAGAACAAGTGGCTCGGCCGCAACGTCTCGCGCTACTCCGACCCGGCCGCGGACGCGGCCTTCAAGGCCGCCCAGAAGGAGCTCGATCCGGCCAAGCGCGCAGCGCTCTTGATCAAGGTCAACGAGATCTTCTGCGAGGCGAATGTGATCCTGCCACTGCTGTCGCGCACCCGCGTCGCCGCGTCCGTGCATAATCTCGTGCATGATCACAGCGGCTGGGACGTCGACACCTGGAACCTCGCGGCCTGGTATCGTAGCTGAGACCCTGGTCCTTCGCGCAGCTAGCGCTTCGTGAAGGGCCTGTTCGCCGCCTGCAGGCACCAGCGTGCTCGCAGGCGGCGAGCCATTTTCGTCCGCGGACCAACCGCGTGCTCACAGAGACCGTTTCATGGCCAGTTATTTGCTCCGGCGCCTGTTGATCGCCATTCCCAGCCTGCTCGGGATCAGCCTTATCCTGTTCACGGTGCTTGCAATGGCGCCGGGCGATCCATTCTCGGAAATGGCGACCAATCCGAACGTGCCGCCTGAGGTACGCGAGGCGCTGCGTGCCAGCTTCGGCCTCAACGATCCCATCATGGTGCGCTATCTGCGCTGGCTGACATCGATGATGCAGGGCGACTGGGGCTTCTCCTTCGCCAGCCGCATCAATGTCGACAAGCTGATCCTGCAGCGCGTGCCGACCACCCTCTTCGTCGTCGGCTCCTCGCAGATCCTGGCGCTGTTGATCGCGTTGCCTGTCGGCATCTATGCCGCGACGCGGCCCTATTCGGTGTTCGACCAGATCGCCAACACGCTCGCCTTCGTCGGTTTCTCGCTGCCGACCTTCTTCACCGGCCTGCTCTTCATCCTGGTCTTCTCGGTGGCGCTGGACTGGTTCCCCTTCGTGTATCGCTCCGACATCGCCGCCACGGGCTGGCGCTGGTACTGGGAGATGTTCCGCCAGGCGATCATGCCGATCATGGTGCTCGGCCTGTTCCAGGCGGCCTCCTACACGCGCTATGTCCGCTCGGCGGTGCTCGACGTCATCCGGCTGGATTACGTCACCACAGCCCGCGCCAAGGGCCTGAGCGAGAGGAAAGTGACGCTTCGCCACATCACACGCAATGCGCTGATCCCGGTCGTCACGCTCGTCGCCCTGCAGATGCCGGCCGTGTTCGGCGGCGCCATCGTCACCGAGCAGATCTTTCGCATTCCAGGCATCGGCTCGCTGCTGATCGACGCGATCCTCGCCAATGACACACCGGTGATCATGGCTGTGACCTTCGTCTTCGCCTGCCTCGTCGTCATCTTCAATCTCATCGCGGATCTTCTTTATGGCTGGCTCGACCCTCGCATCTCCTTCAGCTGAACCCGTGGTGGTACCAGCGAAAACGAGCGCTGCGGTCTCGCCGGGGCGCGAGACCTGGCGGCGTTTCCGCCGCCACCGGCTCGCCATGGCGAGCTCGGTCGTGCTCGCCATATTGGTGCTCGGTGTCGTCATCGGCCCCTGGCTCTGGCCGATTGCGATCAACGACATCGACTTCTCGGCCCAGCTCCAGACCCCGTCCTGGGCCCATCCCTTCGGGACCGACGATCTCGGCCAGGACATTCTGGCGCGGATGATCTATGGCGGCCGCATCTCGCTCGCCGTCGGCCTCGCGGCCATGTTCGTCGCCACCTTCGTCGGCGTCGTCGTCGGCGCGCTGGCGGGCATGTCGCGCCGCTATGTCGACTCCTTCCTGATGTGGGTGACCGACCTGTTCCTGTCGCTGCCGCAGCTGCCGCTGCTGCTGCTCGTGATCTATCTCTTCCGCGAGCAGCTCAAGGCGGCCTTCGGCGTCGAGGGCGGCGTCTTCGTGCTGATCGTCATCGTCATCGGCGGGCTGAAATGGATGCCCGTGGCGCGGCTGGTGCGCGCCCAGTTCATGTCGCTGCGCGAGAAGGAGTTCGTCGAGGCGGCGCGCGCGCAGGGCGCGACCAAGTTCCGGCAGATGGTCCACCACATCCTGCCGAACGCGCTCGGCCCCGTGATCGTGGCGGCGACCATCGAGGTTTCCTCCGCGATCATCGCGGAATCAACGCTCTCCTTCCTCGGACTGGGCTTCCCGCCCGACATCCCGACCTGGGGACGCCTGCTCTTCGACGCCAAGGACCATCTCGATTCCGCCCCGCACTGGGCTCTGTTCCCCGGTGCTGCGATCTTCCTCACCGTGCTCTCGATCAACTTCATCGGCGACGGCCTGCGCGACGCGCTCGATCCGCGCCGCGTCATCTGACACAAACCTTAGAAGGCACCCCTCATGACAACTCCTCCCATCCTGTCCGTGAGCAACCTGACGACGTCTTTCCGCGTCGAGGGTCTGTGGAAGCCGGTCGTGCGGAACGTCTCCTTCGACATCGCGCCGAAGGAGACGCTGGCCGTCGTCGGTGAATCGGGCTCGGGCAAGAGCGTGACCGCGCTCTCGATCATGCGATTGACGCCCTCGGGCAACAGCCGCATCGAGGGCTCGATCAAGCTGAGCGGGCAGGAATTGCTGACCCTGCCGGACTCCGACATGCGCAAGATCCGCGGCAATGATGTCGCGATGATCTTCCAGGAGCCGATGACCTCGCTCAACCCGGTGCTGACCATCGGTTTCCAGATTGCCGAGGCGCTGATCCTGCATCGTAACCTGTCGCGCTCGGCGGCCGAGGCCGAGACAATCCGCCTGCTGGAGAAGGTCCGCATCCCGGCGGCCAAGTCGCGCTTCCACGAATATCCGCATCGTTTCTCGGGTGGCATGCGCCAGCGCGTGATGATCGCCATGGCGCTGGCCTGCAAGCCCAAGCTCCTGATCGCCGACGAGCCGACGACCGCGCTCGACGTGACGATCCAGGCGCAGATCCTGGAACTGATCAAGCTGCTGCAGGAGGAGGAAGGCATGTCCGTCCTCTTCATCACCCACGACATGGGCGTCGTCGCCGAAATCGCCGACCGCACGGTGGTGATGTATAATGGCGAGGCGGTCGAGACCGGGACGACGGAAGACATCTTCGCCCGCGCCCACCACCCCTATACCCGCTCCCTGCTCTCGGCCGTGCCGAAGCTCGGCTCGATGACCGGGCGCCGGCGGCCGATGCGCTTCCCCGTCGTCGATCGCCTGACCGGCGAATCCGATGTGCCGACCGAGACGCCCGATACGGTCGAGGCGAGCGAGCGGCCGGTGATCGAGGTCAGCAACCTAACCACACGCTTCGAGATCCGCTCCGGCCTGCTCGGCAAGGTCCAAGGCCGCGTCCATGCGGTCGAGAACGTCTCCTTCAGCGTGCAGGCCGGCGAGACCCTGGCGCTGGTCGGCGAGTCCGGCTGCGGCAAATCGACGACCGGGCGCTCGGTGATGCGCCTGATCGAGCCGCTGGCGGGCTCGGTGCTGCTCGACGGCGTCGATGTCCTCAAGCTCAACCAGCATGACCTGCGCGAGCAGCGCAAGCGCATGCAGATGATCTTCCAGGACCCCTTCGCGAGCCTGAACCCGCGCATGAATGTCGGTGCGGCGATCGCGGAACCCCTGCTGATCAACAAGCTCGCGACCCGCTCGGAAGCGCGCGACAAGGTCGCCGAATTGCTGCGCCGCGTCGGCCTTCAGCCGGATATGGCGAGCCGCTTCCCGCACGAATTCTCGGGCGGCCAGCGCCAGCGCATCTGCATCGCGCGCGCACTTGCGGTCGAGCCGCGCCTGATCGTGGCGGATGAATCGGTCTCGGCGCTCGACGTCTCCGTCAAGGCGCAGGTGATCAACCTGATGCTCGAGCTCCAGGCCAGGATGAAGCTCGCCTATCTCTTCATCTCGCACGACATGGCGGTGGTGGAGCGGGTGAGCCATCGCGTCGCGGTGATGTATCTCGGCGAGATCGTCGAAATCGGCCCGCGCGAGGCGATCTTCGGCAATCCGCAGCACCCCTACACCAAGCGCCTGCTCGCCGCCGTGCCGATCGCCGATCCGACGCGCCGTCACGAGAAGAACCCGGTCTCCAACGACGAAATCAAGAGCCCGGTGCGCGCAGCCGACTATATCCCGCCGATCCGCCAGTACCGCGAAGTCTCGCCCGGCCACGCCGTGATGATCTGGGGCGAGGAGTGGGAGAAGCCTACCGTGCAGGGCATCGCCGCCTGAGCTTTCTGAGCTCCGTGAAGAACAGAAGCCCGCGGCAGCGATGCCGCGGGCTTCTTGTTGGCTTGGAGCAGCGGCCCGCAAAGTGGGAAGCGGCTTTCGGGATAGGCCGATGCAAGATCAAAATCCGCCTGCCGTCCGGAGCTTCGCCCTCGGGTTCGACCTTTGGTCGGCCCAAAGATAAACGCCGCGAAGAGCCGTGAAGGACGGCAAGCCTCCTGCGCTGAACCGTCAGGCGCCGCGGCCGATGCCGTGATAGGTGAAGCCCAGCGCCTTCATCTCCTGGGGCCGGTAGATGTTGCGCAGGTCGACCACGACCGGGCTCTTCAGGGACGCCTTGACGCGCTTCAGATCGAGCGCGCGGAAGGCGTTCCACTCGGTGATGATCACCAAGGCGTCAGCCCCCTCGATACAATCATAAGGCCCCTCGGCGAAGCCGACATTCAGAACCTGGCGCGCCTGCTCCATGCTCTCGGGGTCATAGGCGATGACCTCCGCGCCTGCCGCCTGCAAGGCCGGAATGATGTCGAGGGAGGGCGCATCGCGCATATCGTCGGTGTTGGGCTTGAAGGCCAGCCCCAGCACGGCGATGCGCTTGCCGGCGACCGAGCCGCCGCAAGCCGCGATGATCTTCTCGGCCATGCGCTTCTTGCGCCTGCCGTTGACCTCGACCACCGTCTCGATCAGGCGGGTCGGGCTCTTCGCGTCCTGGGCGGTCTTGACCAGCGCGAGCGTATCCTTCGGGAAGCAGGAGCCGCCATAGCCGGGGCCGGCATGGAGGAATTTCGCGCCGATGCGATTATCGAGGCCGATGCCGCGCGCCACGTCCTGTACATCGGCGTCGAGCTTCTCGCAGAGATCTGCCATCTCGTTGATGAAGGTGATCTTCATCGCGAGGAAGGCGTTGGCGGCGTATTTGATCAATTCCGAGGTCCGGCGGCTGACGAAGAGCAGCGGGCCCTGGTTGATGTAGAGCGGGCGGTAGATCTCGGTCATGACATAGCGGGCATGATCGCTGTCGGTGCCGATGACGATCCGGTCAGGGCGCTTGAAATCCTCGATCGCCGCGCCCTCGCGCAGGAATTCGGGGTTGGAGACGACGCTGATATTGGCCCCGGGTCGGACCTCGCGCAGAATCCGCTCGACCTCGTCGCCGGTGCCGACCGGCACCGTCGATTTGGTGACGATGACGGCGTTCTCCGCCGCGAGCACGGCGATCTCACGGGTCGCCTCATAGACATAGGTCAGATCGGCATGGCCGTCGCCGCGACGCGTCGGAGTGCCGACCGCGACGAAGATCGCATCGGCATCGCGCGCCGCCTCCGTGAGATCGGTGGTGAAGGAGAGACGCCCGGCGCGCATATTCGCCTCGAGCATCGTATCGAGACCCGGCTCGAAGATCGGCACCTCGCCGTTCTTCAGCCGCGCGATCTTGGCCGGATCCTTGTCGACACAGACCACGTCATGGCCGAAATCGGCGAAGCAGACACCCGAAACAAGGCCGACATAGCCCGACCCCACCATGACAAGGCGCATCCACCATCTCCCAAACGCCGCGCACCGGTCAGTCCCGGCTGCCGGTCAGAATTTCCAAGCGGTCTAGCATTGCGCTGCACAAGGGCAAAGCGCGCGCAGCCGAAAGCGCTCCACTCAGGAGAGCTACCCTGATCGGCGCTCAGCGAGCGCGCCATCAGCAGGCATTACGGAATGCGTTCGAGATCCAAGAGCCAGGCAGCGGCTGATGCATCGCTCGGCGCCCGCCAATCCCCACGCGGCGAGAGTGAACCGCCCGAAGATACTTTCGGGCCATTGGGCACGGCCGAGCGCTTGAACTGGCTGGTCTCGAAGAAGCGCCGCACGAAGACGGTGAGCCAGCGCTTGATCGTCGGCAGGTCATAGGCGACGCGCTTGTCCGCCTCGATATTGGGTGGCCAGTCGCCGCGCGCCGCATCCGACCAGGCGTGGTGCGAGAGGAACGCGACCTTGCTCGGCCGGAAACCGAAGCGGGTGATGTAGAACAGGTTGAAGTCCTGCAGCGCATAGGGGCCGACGAAATCCTCGGTCCTCTGACTCGGTCCGTCGCCCTCGCCCGGCACGAGCTCCGGCGAGATCTCGGTCGCAAGGATGTCCAGCATCACGGCCGAGGCCTCCGCACCGAAGCGCTGCGATTGCGCCACCCAGCGGATCAGATGCTGGATCAGGGTCTTCGAGACCGAACCGTTGACGTTGTAATGGGACATATGGTCGCCGACGCCATAGGTGCACCAGCCAAGTGCCAGTTCCGAGAGATCGCCCGTGCCGAGCACGAGCCCGTTATTCTGGTTGGCGAGGCGGAACAGGACGGAGGTGCGCGCGCCCGCCTGCACGTTCTCGAAGGTGATGTCGTAGACGGGCTCGCCCTTGGCGAAGGGGTGACCGATATCGACCAGCATCTGCCGGCAGGCCGGCGTCATGTCGATTTCCTGCGCGGAGACACCGAGTGCCGTCATCAATCGCCAGGCATTGGCCTTGGTGCCCTTGCTCGTGGCGAAAGCCGGCAAGGTGTAGGCGAGGATGTTGCTGCGCGGCAGACCGAGCGCATCGAAGGTCTGCGCGGCGACGATCAGCGCCTGCGTCGAATCGAGGCCTCCCGAGACACCGATGACGATCTTCTCGACGCGCGCGCTCTCCAGCCGCTTGCGCAGGCCATGCGACTGGATGTTGTAGGCCTCGAAGCAGAGCTCGTTCAGTCGCACATCATCATTCGGCACGAAGGGGAAGCGCTCGATCGTGCGCTCCAGGCCGAGATCGGAGACGCGATCGGGAGCGAGCTCGAAGCTGACAATGCGGAAGTTCAGCCGGTCGCGCAGCGCATCGGCATTATCGCCAAAGGTGTTCTGGCGGATGCGGTCCATCACCAACCGCTCGAGATCGATATCGGCGACGATGAGCTGCGGCTCGGCGGCGAAGCGCTCGGCCTCGGCCATCAGCACCCCGCTCTCATAGATCATCGCCTGGCCGTCCCAGGCGAGATCGGTGGTGGACTCACCTGGCCCCGCCGCGGAATAGGCATAGGCCGCAATGCACCGACCAGAATGGGCCTTGCACAAGGCATGGCGCCAGTCGGACTTGCCGATGGTGACATTGCTGGCGGAGAGATTGAGCAGCACGGTCGCGCCGGCCAGCGCCGCAAACGAGCTCGGCGGCACCGGCGTCCAGACGTCCTCGCAGATCTCCATATGGATCGTGAAATCGGCGACATCAGCAGCCTTCAACAGGATGTCCGTGCCGAAGGGCACATCCTGGCCGCAGAGCACGACGCTTTCCACCGCCGCCCGCTCGCCCGAGGCGAACTGCCGGCGCTCATAGAATTCACGGTAGTTCGGCAGATAGGTCTTCGGCACGGCGGCAAGGATGCGGCCGCGATGGATCGCAATCGCGCAGTTGAACAGCCGCCCGTCAATACGCAGCGGCGCGCCGACGACGGCGACAGGCTGCAGCGACCGGCTCTCCTCAACCAGCACCCCAAGCGCCGCCAGCACCGCATCGAGCAGCGCGTTCTGCTGCAGAAGATCGTCGATCGCATAGGCGCTGATGCCGAGTTCGGGAAACAGCGCAAGCGAAGCGCCCTGCGCGTCGGCGCGACGCAGCAGACGAACCGTCTCGGCGACATTGAAGGCGGGATCGGCGACCTTCAGCCGCGGCGCGGCGCAGGCTATACGCACGAAGCCATGCGTGTGGATGTTGAAGAAACTCATCGCCGATCCAATCCGCCAAGGTGGAGCGTCCAAGGCCGAGTGTCTTATCGCGCAGGCGGTGTAGGGCGAGCAAGGGCAGTAGCCGCCCATTATCGTGCGTCGCGCTAAGCGGCCGTGCCGGAGTGTCTGTCGATCGTGGACGCGACGGGCAATTCAAGTGGCGCAAAGAGCGGCATTGGTCGTTAGCGCTGACTGCGCACTCCATACCAGCCTCGCTTTCACCCGAGGCCGCGAAGGGTTGATGAGAGGCACTCGTCACCTCCAGGCGAACACGCCCTCGCCGTCCTCAATGCGTGGCGCGGCAAGGTTGATGTCGCGTAGCGGATGCGGATATGGCGTAGTGCCCTCGACAAGGATGACGGCAGAATGACACCGCAAGAGGTGGAGAAGAGAGGCGGCCGGGCCTGCGCGGCGGTGGTATTGTATCACCCGGACACGGTCTTGCTCGCGCATCAAGCCGAGGGGCTGCGCGGGTGCACCCTTTTCGCCTTTGCCAACGGGCCCGTGAATTCCGATGCCATTGCAGCCCTGGCGCCGACCGATCTGCGGCTGATATCCAGCCCGGAGAATGTCGGCCTGGGACGAGGCCTGAATGCCGTGATGGACGCGGCTGCAGCGCAGGGCTTCACCCATGTGATGCTGCTCGATCAGGACAGCGAGCCCCCGGCCGGCATTCTCGAAACCCTGACCGAGCGCTCCCTCGCGCTGGAGCGTCAGGGCGACATGATTGCCGTTCTGGCCCCTCGCCTCGTCCCGCCGCAGGAGGGTTTCTACAAGCAAATCCGCTATGAATGGCGCGGCAAGACCGGCGCCGGCGGCCTTGCCGCAGTCGATTTCGCGCCAACCTCCGGCTCGCTGGTCAGCGTCGCCGCCTATCAGGCGATCGGCCCCTTCAGGGATGACTTCTTCATTGCCGGCATCGACGTCGAATGGGGCTTCCGGGCCTGGGATCGCGGCTGGGGATCCTATGTCGCAACCGATCTTACGGTCCCGCATCGGTGGGGGGAAAGCGTCGGCCAGGACGAGCTGAGCAAGCCTCAAATCCTGCGGCATACGCCGATCCGCAACTACTACTACGCCCGCAATGTGATCGCGGCTGCGCGGCTGCGCCATGTGCCGCTGGGTTGGCGGATCAAATCATGCGCAGGGCTCGTTGCCCAGATCAGCCTGCTCGCCCTCAAAGGTCCACCCGGGTCGCTACGCCCAGTCCGCGCCGGGATCATCGATGGTTTCAGGGGCCGGCTTGGCCCAGCCCCCGCGGGCGTGGCTTGAACGCGCACTGACGTGTCGCTTCGAGCCGGCAATCGCTTACGCCCTCAGCCAAAGCACGATCGTGCCTTGATCGATGGCCGACAGAATGACCGCGCGGATAGAAGCGCAGAACGTCCGATACCGACCGCGGCGACGGCAAATGCTTGACAGATCATAGGGGGGCTGTTTCTTCCCTGCGCCTGATGGCGTGTAATCCACACTCGGCCCCCCGGAGCGAAACGGCGTGTCACTGAAATTCCTTGTCACCGGCGGCGCCGGCTTCATCGGCTCGGCAGTCGTCCGCAAGCTGATCGGCGAGACCGAGCACCAGGTTTGCGTCGTCGACAAGCTGACTTATGCCGGTAACCTCGCCTCGCTCGCGCCAGTCGCGCAGAGCAACCGCTATCGCTTCGAACAGGCCGATATCGGCGATGGCGAGCGCATGCGCGCGATCTTCGCCGATTTCGACCCCGACATCGTCATGCATCTGGCCGCCGAGAGCCATGTCGATCGTTCGATCGACGGCCCCTCGGCCTTCATCGACACCAATATCGTCGGCACCTTCGCCTTGCTGCAGGAGGCGCTGCGGCACTGGCGCGGTCTCGACGAGGCACGCAAAGCCGCCTTCCGCCTCCACCATATCTCGACCGACGAGGTCTTCGGCTCGCTCGGCGCCGAGGGCTTCTTCCGCGAGGACACGGCCTATCAGCCCAACTCGCCCTATTCCGCCTCGAAGGCGGCGTCCGATCATCTCGTGCGGGCCTGGCACCACACCTATGGCCTGCCGACGCTGATGACCAATTGCTCGAACAATTACGGGCCGTACCACTTCCCGGAGAAGCTGATCCCGCTGATGATCATCAACGCGCTCGAGGGCAAGCCGCTGCCGGTCTATGGCAACGGCCTGAATGTGCGCGACTGGCTTTATGTCGACGACCATGCCGACGCGCTGCTGACGGTGGCGCAAAGGGGCGTCGTCGGCGAGACCTACAATATCGGCGGCCATAACGAGATGGCCAATATCGACGTGGTCAAGGGCATCTGTGCCCTGCTCGACGAACTCAGGCCCGATCCGGCCGGCTCGCGCGAGCGCCTGATCACCTATGTCACCGATCGGCCTGGCCATGATGCGCGCTATGCGATCGACGCCGGGAAGATCGGTCGCGAGCTCGGCTGGAAGCCGAAGCAGACCTTCCAGACCGGCTTGCGCCAGACCGTCGAATGGTATCTGGCCAATTCCGGATGGTGGGGCGACATACGCAGTGGTGTCTATCGCGGCGAGCGCCTCGGCGCGGCCTGATTTCAGCCACGAACAGGATCGAGACCCCCGCCCCATGTTGAGCGTCGAAGCCACCGCCATCCCGGATGTGAAGCTGATCTCGCCGAAGAAATTCGGCGATCATCGCGGCTTCTTCTCCGAGACCTATAACCGCGCGAGCTTCAAGGAAGCCGGCATCGACCTCGAATTCGTGCAGGACAACCATTCCCTGTCGGCGACCGTCGGCACGCTGCGTGGGCTGCACTTCCAGTCGGCGCCCTTCGCCCAGGACAAGCTGGTGCGCGTCGCCAAGGGCCGTATCCTCGACGTCGCCGTCGATATCCGCGCCTCCTCGCCCACATTCGGTCGCCATGTCGCAGTCGAGCTCTCGGCCGAGAACTGGAAGCAGCTCCTGGTTCCGGTCGGCTTCGCCCATGGCTTCATCACGCTCGAGCCGGATACCGAAGTGCTCTACAAGGTGACCGCGCTCTATGGCCCGCAGAACGATCACGGCATCGCTTTTGATGATCCGGCGCTGGGCATTGACTGGCGCATCCCGCATGACCGGCTCGTCCTGTCCGACAAGGACCGCAAGCATCCGCGCCTTGCCGACCTGCCGCGCTATTTCGGCTGAGGCGCCATGAGGATCGCAGTCACCGGACAGGCCGGCCAAGTCGTGCTCGCCATGCTGGAGCGGGCATCGGCAGGTGATGTCGTCATCCCGCTCGGTCGACCCGGCTTCGACCTGGAGCGGATCGAGACGATCGCTCCCGCCATTGCGGCCAGCCACCCCGACATCGTCGTCAACGCAGCAGCCTTCACCGCGGTTGACCTCGCCGAGAGCGAGGCCGAGACCGCGATGCTGATCAATGGGCAGGCTGCCGGCGAAGTGGCCAGGGCCGCTGCTGCACTCCGCGTGCCGGTGATCCAGATCTCGACCGATTATGTCTTCGATGGAGCTCTGGACCGGCCCTATCGCGAGGATGACGCGGTCGGGCCGATCTCGGCTTATGGCCGCAGCAAGCTCGCCGGCGAGGCGGCGGTCGCGGCCGCGACCCCGGACCACGCCATCCTGCGCACGGCTTGGGTCTACAGCCCCTTTGGCAAGAATTTCGTGCGTACGATGCTGCGCCTGGCCGAGACCCGCAGCGAGATTGGCGTCGTCGCCGATCAGTGGGGTTGTCCGACCAATGCGCTCAACATCGCCGACGCCGTCTTTTCCGTGGCGAGGAATTTGCTGGCCCGGCCGCAGGATGAGCGCCTGCGCGGCGTTTTCCATATGAGCGCCCAAGGCAAAGCCGTCTGGGCCGATGTCGCCGAGGCGATTTTTGCGCAACGCGCCGCCACGGGAGCCTCGCCGGTTGTGGTCAAGCGCATCGCGACCCGCGATTATCCGACGCCAGCGACGCGCCCGGCAAATTCGCGACTCGATTGCACCAAGCTTGCTACCATCCATGGCGTGACGCTGCCTGAATGGCGCGGATCGCTTTCGAGCTGCCTGACGCGGCTCATGACAGAACAGACGGGATAAACGACGATGAAGGGCATCATCCTGGCCGGCGGTTCCGGAACGCGGCTCCACCCGATGACGCTGGCGATGTCGAAGCAGCTCCTGCCTGTCTACGACAAGCCGATGATCTATTATCCGCTCACCACGCTGATGCTGGCGGGCATCCGCGACGTGCTGATCATCTCGACTCCGACCGACCTGCCGAACTTCAAGCGCCTGCTCGGCGACGGTTCGGATTGGGGCATGACGCTGAGCTATGCCGAACAGCCCAATCCCGGCGGGCTGGCGCAGGCCTATATCATCGGTGCCGATTTCGTCGCCGGCGAGCCTTCTGTGCTGATCCTGGGCGACAACCTGTTCTACGGGCACACGCTCCCGGAGATGATGGCCTCGGCCGCCGCGCGCGCCAAGGGCGCCAGCGTCTTCGCCTATCATGTGCGCGACCCGGAGCGTTACGGCGTGGTTGATTTCGACGCCAGCGGCAAGGCGAGCTCGATCGAAGAGAAGCCGAAAGTCCCGAAGTCGAACTGGGCTGTCACGGGCTTGTATTTCTACGATGCCCAGGTCGTCGAGATCGCAGGGAATCTCAAGCCCTCGCCGCGCGGTGAGCTCGAGATCACCGACGTCAACCGGGTCTATCTCGAGCGCGGCGAACTCTCGGTCGAAACCATGGGCCGCGGCTTCGCCTGGCTCGACACCGGCACACCCGACAGCCTGCTCGAAGCCGGTGAGTTCGTGCGCACGCTTGAATCGCGGCAGGGGTTGCGTATCGCCTGCCCGGAGGAGATCGCCTACCGGCAGGGCTGGATCTCCATCGAGGAACTCACAGCTCAGGGGAAGAAGCTCGCCAAAGGCGACTATGGACAATATCTGCTACGCGTAGCCGAGGGTTGAGGTGCCTCTAATCGTTCGGATCCAAGGGGCGGCCGCTCATGTCTTTCGTGAGCGCCAACGCGTAGCTCCCGGCCGGATCAAGTCGTCGCGGTCTGCTCGGGCTTGCCCATGAGGCCCCCTTATCGCATGAGTGCGCAACAGCTGCGGAATTTGGCGTTGCGCCGATTCAGGAGATAGTCGTGAGCGATCACACCGAAGATTTGCGTAAAGCCCAGGCCCGCAAGTGGTTCTATGAATTTGAACTACCTAACGGCGCCAAGACAACATCAGACATTCCAGAAGAAGTCCGACACATACACCGGTCGCGGATCGAAAAATTGCGCCAGGTTATCTCGATGTATGTCGAGGGCAGTGAACTGTCGAGCGCTCTTGATCTCGCCTCGCACGAGGGTTTTTTCTCGATCGAACTGAGCAAGCACTTTGCATCAGTACAGGGCCTTGAAATCCGCCCCGAGAGCCTCGAAGCGGCGCGCCTCATCACGCGGACCCTGGGCATTTCGAACGTGACCTACGAGAAGGCGGACCTGACGAAAACCGAGATCGACGATCGATGGACGTCCGATTTCGTGCTGGTCTATGGCCTCCTATACCATCTTGAGAATCCCGTCCAAGTCATCCGCCTGGCATCCCAACTCGCCCGCAAGCACATCCTTATCGAAACCCAAATCTTCCCGTATGACATATCCGGCCGGCTGGAGGATGGAAACTACAGATGGCAACGGGAGGTTCAGGGCGTCTTCAGCCTGTCGGTTGACTACGCCGCGCGACGCGAAGGCGGATCCACCGATATCGCCCTCGTCCCCTCCTTGAACGCACTCGTCTTCCTGCTCAAGAATTTTGGGTTCAACCGGATCGAAGTCCTGCCTTCGGCCGATGATGACTACGAGCAATTTCAGCGGGGCGCCCGCGTGGTCGTCTATGGTCAGAAATAGCCGGGCGCATCGAGACCAACGATCGGGAGCGAGCGCTTCACAAGCGCAGCTGAATGACGAGGCTCTTGTGCGCACCTCGGCTGACCGGTCAGAGATTTAATCAGCCGCGGAGCATGCGGATTTCAGTCCCGTGCCCCTCGCAGCTGCAATCGGTCCGGTGTTCGGATTTGAGCCCGTCTCCGCGCACCGCGGCGAAGCGACCCGCCGTGCGAACCTCTTCGAGCGCGGCGGAGTGGCTTTTTGATCGGCCCCCACGGGCCTCCGCCTTGCTTCGGGAGCTTCCAACCGGGATCCGGCAAGCTGCGATAGTGGACGCGCCAGACCCGATTCGATATAGAGCCTGAACCTTGGCGGACCGTAAGACAGGCGCATGCGCGCGATACGATCAGGATTCCTGTCACCTCCAACGGCCTGCCTGTCCCTGTATTCTGGAAGTCGAGAAAGTTACCTTGGAGATGGGTATAAGGACGGTCGGACGATTGGGCCGCAGGTGGAGCGACGCGGCCGGCTCGATCTGGCGCAATCGCGAGATCATCAAGAGCTTCGTGGTTCGGGATATTGTTGGACGCTACAGGGGGTCGTTCGGCGGCTTGTTGTGGTCGCTGATCAACCCGCTTCTGATGCTAGCGATGTACACCTTCGTATTCGCAGTCGTTTTCAAGGCCCGCTGGTCCAGCGCAGCGCCGGACAACGGCGTAAGCTTCGCGGTCGTTCTCTTTGTCGGGCTGATCGTGCACGGGTTCTTGGCGGAATGCCTGACGCGATCGCCCCGGCTGCTGATTGAACATGCGAATTTCGTCAAGAAGGTCGTATTCCCGCTTGAGGTGCTGCCGATCATCACAGTCGGCGTGGCTCTGTTTCATGCCGGCATCAGCCTGATTGTCCTGTTCGCCGCGCTGCTGTTTTTCGGCAACCCCGTGCATGCCACCGCGCTTCTGCTGCCCGTCGTCATCGCCCCATTCGTGCTGCTGACGCTCGGCCTGACCTGGTTCGTTGCGGCTCTCGGGGTCTATATCCGCGACATCGGGCAGGTCATCGGCCTGCTGACCACCATGATGCTTTTCCTCTCGCCGGTATTCTACCCATTGTCAGCCTTGCCCGAGGGCCTACGCGGCCTCGTGCTTTTCAACCCCCTCACACTACCCATCGAGCAGCTGCGTGATATCCTGATCTGGCGCCGGCTTCCCGATTGGAACGCGCTCGCGGCCTACTACGTGCTGGCCCTCGCCATGGTTTCTTTCGGTTATTGGTGGTTCCAGCGCAGTCGCAAGGGGTTCGCGGATGTCCTCTGACATCACCGTTGCGGTCAACGGTGTCAGCAAGGGTTTCCGGACCTATGCGCGACCGGAGGATCGCCTCAAGCAAGCGTTGATGCCCCGCCTTGCCCGCCTGCTTGGCCGCTCGGTGCACCGCTACTTTCGTGAGTTCTGGGCGCTGCGAGATGTGACCTTTTCGATCCGGAAAGGCGAGACCGTCGGCATCATCGGTCGAAATGGCGCGGGCAAGTCCACCCTCCTACAGATCATATGCGGGACGCTGGCGCCGACGACAGGCACTGTTCAAACGTCGGGCCGCGTCGCCGCGCTGCTCGAACTGGGCGCGGGATTCAACCCGGAATTTACCGGCCGCGAGAATGTCTATCTCAACGGCAGCCTGCTCGGCCTCTCCACGGCCGAAATCAACGCCCGGCTACCGCAGATCGAGGCCTTCGCCGATATCGGCGACTTTATCGATCAGCCCGTAAAGACCTACTCCAGCGGCATGACCGTGCGGCTCGCATTCGCGGTTATCGCGCATGTCGATGCCGAAATTCTCATCATCGACGAAGCACTTGCCGTCGGCGACGCCTTGTTCGTTCAAAAGTGCATGCGCTTTCTCCGGGGTTTCGCCGAGCGGGGAACGTTGCTGTTCGTGAGCCACGACACTGCAGCCGTGCTCTCCTTGTGCGATCGAGCCATCTGGCTCGACGGTGGAACCATCGTCGAGGACGGGGTCCCGAAGGTCGTTTCGGAATCCTATCTGGTGCGCATGCATTCCGCGGTGCAGGGCCTGGACCTGAACTTGACGCGCGTGTCGACTATCCCCCCCGAAACGCCGCCTCCTTCCGACCACGACGCCGACGCCGACGCCGACAACGTCGTTGTTCCGGCACAGGGAACGTCATCCTTTGGCGCCGGAGGAGCCGAGATCAATCAGGTGACGATGGCCAATGAGGCAGGTCGGGCGATCCGTTCCGTAGAGGGCGGCGAGGAGGTCACACTCGCGGTTCGCGTGCGCGTTCAGGCTCCCCTGGCCAACCCGATCCTCGGCTTCTACGTTCGCGATCGACTGGGGCAGAACCTGTTCGGTGAAAACACGTTTCTCACCTATCAGGGCAGCGACCTTGGGGCAGCCCCCGGAGAAATCTTGCAGGCGTCGTTCCATTTCAGGATGCCCTACCTGGTCCATGGCGACTACAGCATCTGCGTTGGGGTCGCCGACGGCACGCCCGAGGTCCATGCTCAACATCACTTTATCAACGACGTGCTGATTTTCAGATCACTGCAGAAGAATGGCCATCGCGGCCTGCTCGGACTCACTGACATGCGGGTTCGTTTCGAGCGAACCATCTAAAACCCGCTCCAACACCAGCCCCATGCCCGAGACCCGATGATGACCGAAATTTTCAAGCGCGAAGCCGCTGCGACGCCGATGGATTTCAGCGGCGAGAGGCTGACATCAGCGATCTCGGGCGAGGTGGCGGTCGAGCACTATCATCGCTATTTCCTGGCACGCGACTTCTGCGATGGTCTTGATGTGCTCGATATCGCAGCCGGAGAAGGGTATGGCTCCGCCATCCTGGCGCAGGTGGCGCGATCTGTGGTCGGCGTCGAAATCGATCCAGCCGTCGTCGATGCCGCCAACACGGAGTTCGTCCGCTCCAATCTGCGTTACATTCAAGGCGACGCACGGGCGATTCCATTGCCGGACGCCAGCATCGATGTCGCGGTGTCCTTCGAGACTTTCGAACATTTCGGCGAACACGAGCTCTTCCTGGCGGAGTTGCGCCGCGTCCTGCGTCCCAATGGGCTCCTCATCATCAGCACGCCGGATCGCGACATTTATTCCGGCCCCGGCATTCCACCAAACCCGTTTCACGTCAGGGAAGTGAACCGGCCTGAGTTCGAGAGCGCACTGTCTGCTCATTTCGGGAATGTGCGGATCGCGCGCCAACGTTCGCTGATTGGGTCCTTCATCGAGGGCGACCAGGAGGGCGCACCCACACGACACTTTGAAGCGCAAGGCGACGATCAGATTGAAGCGGGCGAATTGATGGCGCGGGCGCCATATCTTATCGCCTTCGCCTCCGACGCCGCACTGCCGTCGCCGCCTCGCAGTCTGTACGTCTATCGGAGCGACTTCGATATGGACGCGCAGGCCGCCCGTCAGATAGCGCAAGCCCAATTGCAGAACCAGCAGTTGCACGCAGCGACCAAGACGCTCGAAGCCGAATTGCAGAACGTCCGGCAGCGTCACGCAGCAACCATGGAGCGCGAAGCCGAGCTTCACCGGACGGCTAAAGAACTCGAAATGCAGCTCGCGGCGGCGGTCGCGGCATTCGGCAGCGTGCAACAAGAATTCGAGCGCCTGCGGGCATCGTTCAGTTGGCGCGCCACGGCTCCCTTGCGATATGTCATGACCCGTTATCCAGGCCTCGCCCACCGCCTGCGGCAGGGGGCAAAGCTCGCCTATTGGACCGTGACCGGCCAACTCCCCCGGCGCTTGCGAGCGTCGATCGCTTACCGTACCTCGCCGCCATCCGCCGACATGGCGGTCCCTGTCAGCGAGCCTGAAGGCTTGTCGCCCGCTCATGATAGATCGGCGGCGAGCCTCAGCGGACGCGTCGGATCGACTTCCTGGCAAATCAACGGGCCGATCCGCGCCGCTCTTGCCAAGCGACCCACGATGCAAAGGTTGGCGAGGCGCACCGCGAAAGTTCTGTGGTGGACTGTGACGCTGCAACTTCGCCAGCGACTTGCCGATAGGAGGCAGGCGCTCGCTTCACAGACAGCGCGCAAGGTTCCCAAATCTCGAGCCACTTTGGAGGATCTGAAAAAACAATCTGTTAATATTGCCACGAGAGACCTGACCGAGTTCCTAAATTCCGGCGCTAGAATTGTCTTCCCATCCCACGAAGAACCAGAGATTTCTGTTCTTATAGTGGTCTGGAACAAAGCTTATTTTACCTTACGTTGCCTTCAAGCATTGCATTCGGTTTCGTCAAGAATTGAGATCATCCTAGTTGACAATGCGTCGACTGACGAAACCACCGACATGTTGAGCCGCGTCGACGGAATTCATGTCATTGTGAGCGACGTGAACGAGGGGTTTTTGACCGCGACCAATCGCGCGGCGAGCGTCGCGCGGGGACACGCATTTTTGCTTCTAAACAATGATGCGTTCGTGCGCCCCGGCGCGATTGAAGCTGCCTTCGCGACCTTGAACGAAGAGCCGAACGCCGGGGCCGTCGGCGGACGATTGATCCTGCCCGATGGGTCTCTTCAAGAGGCAGGAAGCATAATTTGGTCTGACGGAAGCACGCAAGGCTATGGACGTGGGATAGAGCCCGATGCAGGGGAGGCCATGTTTCGTCGAGACGTCGATTATTGCTCGGGCGCGTTCTTGCTGACACCTGCCGCTGTTTGGAACAAACTGAATGGCTTCGACACGGTCTACGCTCCCGCATACTATGAGGAAGTAGATTA
Source organism: Allobosea sp. OK403 (assembly GCF_900113835.1). Classification (GTDB taxonomy): domain Bacteria; phylum Pseudomonadota; class Alphaproteobacteria; order Rhizobiales; family Beijerinckiaceae; genus Allobosea. Next base: position 1,012,423 of record NZ_FOQV01000003.1, read on the forward strand.
TTGCATGCGGGTAGCCGAAATTGGCTTGCGTACGATATACGAACCTGAGGCCGCCGTTGATCATTTCGAATTTGGCAGTGAAAATAAGCGGGGCGACACCCTTGAGCTGGTCCTGCGGAACCGAGAGCACTTCAGAAGTCGCCATGCCTCCGAGCTTCGTAAGAAGCATCTTCCACCAAGCGCTGATAATATCCTGCTGGCAAGGCGCGCAGCCGCTAGCCGGGCTCGTTGCCTTCTGGTTATCGATGACCTCGTCCCTCTCGCTTCCCTAGGCTCCGGGTTACCCCGCACAAAGGCGATTCTAAGGACGGCGTCTGATCTGGGGTGGAATGTCGTATTCTACCCTCTTAGCCGCACCGATATCGAATGGTCCGCTACCTGGCTTGAAATTCCGAAGAATGTCGAAATCATACTCGACGGGGCCGCCGGATTTGCGGATTTCATGGCGGCTCGGCGAGGATATTTCGATACGGCGCTGGTTAGCCGGCCGCACAATATGGCCTTTGTTTCTGCTCATTTGCGCGGAGACGTCGCAAAGGACAGTGACGTGCGAATTATTTACGATGCGGAGGCCCTATTCGCGTTGAGGGAAATACTCCGCGCCGAGGTGGCAGGAACGCCTTTGCCCGCGAAGGAAGCCGAATTGATGATAGCCTCCGAACTGGCCATTTGCGACAGCGCAGACGCGATTGTCTGCGTGACCGAAGCGGAAGCGTCGATATTCCGCAATCGCTTTTCTGAGCAGCATCGGCCGCCGGTGGGTGTTTTGAGCTTCCCTACGGAGCAAAGAGAGGGAGCGCCCGCGTTCGAGGCGCGTGAAGGATTTCTGTTCATCGGACGGCTGCTTGAAACGGCTTCTCCAAACTGGGATGGGCTGGTGTGGTTTCTGCGAGAATGCTGGCCACATGTCAGAAGAGCCATGCCGGCTGCCACGCTGACGGTCGTGGGACATGTGCATGCAGCCCACGGGCAGCTGGACGCGCCGGGAGTTCGATTTACTGGCCCGCTTGATGACCTGCGAACGGCTTATGATGCTGCGCGAGTGTTCCTGGCACCTGTGAGGTTCGCTGCAGGAATCCCGATCAAAATCGTCGAAGCAACGGCAGCAGGGGTGCCTACCGTCGGAACGCGATTGATGGCGCGTCAGATGAACTTCGAACCGGGGCGCGAGATCATGGCTGAAGACGAGCCGATCGCCTTCGCCGAAGCTGCGGTAGCACTTCACCGGGACCGGGGCGCCTGGCTTGACATGCGGGATGCTGCGCAACGCCGAATTCGGGCAGAACACAGCGCCACGCGTTTCCAAGCGTCCTTGGCCGAAATTCTCGATGGAGGTACGGCCGATATCAGCACTGAAAAAGAGACGATGGCTTCCACGCCTTCGCCTGGCAATTAATTCTCGCCCCGAAAGTGAACCACCGTAGATGACTACAGATAAGTCGTTGACATCAAAGCTCACGTCACAGGTGCGCTGGCACTCCTTTTTCTTTGGATTCGCGGCCTTTGCGCTTGGTTTATCCGTGGCTTTTTATCTGTTCCCTTCAGCTATGTTGCTGGACAAATGGGAATGGTGGGCGACGGAAACGGGGGACAATCCCGTTGGCATTGTTGGTTATCTTTATCTCGCCGAAGATAGATGGCGGTGGCCCTTAACTCAGACAAACCTTTTGAATCCACCGGTGGGTATCAACGCTTTCTATACAGATCTAGTGCCTATAGCGGCCCTGATCGGGAAATTTATTTATGGCTTGACGGGTCATATTCACCTATACTTTGGTCATTGGATACTTCTTGCGTACGGGATGCAGGCATTCCTCGGGTGGTTGATTCTGACGCAGATTGGAGTCAATCGCCTTTTGGCCTTCATCGGCGCAGCGTTATTTATTCTGCCGTCGTTTGTCGCCCGCGCCGGGCACATTGGCCTCATCTCCCACTGGGTCATCCTGCTTGCGATCCTCGCTTACGTCAGGGTCGTCAAATTAGCGGGTCGCTGGGAAACCGTTCTTTGGGCGGTTGCTCTTGGCAGCGTGGCCAGCATCAATCCGTATCTTCTAGCTATGTGTGCCGCGATATTTATCGCGGGTATTGCCGAGGCCGCGCGGCGACAACGCGTCAGCGCGAGCGATGCCGTTATCGCGATCGCATTGCTGTTATCAACTAGCGTTGCTTGGGCTTTTGCGCTCGGGATCTTTGGGCAGGGAAGCCTTCCCCACGATCTCGGTTTCGGCGTTTATTCCATGAATTTGCTGTCGCCGCTAATGCCGCAGTCGAGCTCAATTCCGGGGTTCGCGGGCGTGCTTAACCCGACGGGCGGCCAGTACGAGGGTTTCAATTATCTCGGCGCCGGGGTTATTGCTATCGGTCTCATCGCGCTGACTTTTTACTTTAGCTCGATAAGAAGGGCCGTGTCATCGAACCCCATTCTCGCGGTCATCCTTGTCGGCCTGACGGTGTACGCGGTATCCGACAAGCTCTACCTTGGCCAACAATACCTAGTCGATCTAGGCTACAGAAAGCTTCCCGGACTGAGCACGCTAACATCGGTTTTTAGATCGAGCGGGCGCTTTTTCTGGCCGGTCGGGTACTGCGTCTTAATCGTATTCATCGCGATTATCGCGCGGCGCTTCTCGCGATCGGTTGCAGCCGCTGTCCTGCTGAGTGCTGTACTTGTGCAGTGGATCGATATGAGGCCGTTGCTCGCTGTCACGCGCGCAGGATGGCAAGTAAAGCCCGAGTTAGTCGATCGAAAGGCGTTCATCGAGGCGACGAATTCTTATGGCGAGTTCGTCCTCTATCCGCCTTCCGCGTGCCCCGTGATGTCGGAGCGCGATATAATCGCGCAGCTGCAGTTGATTGCCGCCCAGGCCAAGCTGCCGGTGAACGCGGCCTTCGTGAACCGTGGAGGCCCTAGCTGCGCCGATGCCGAAAACCGCTTCAGCAAGAATATCGCAGCGGATGCCGTAACCAAGAATCCACTCGTCATCGCGCTTAAGAGTGCATGGTCGCCGACCTTGCTTGTGACCGGCGCCACCAATGGGTTTGCATGCCGCGAAACAGTCAATTTGGTTGTCTGCGGCAAAAACCCGATCGATCCTGTATTTACCAGATTGGGTGAGGAAATCCGGCCGATGGCGCTGGGCACCCAAAGGGAGCTTTCCGCGGCAAATCAGGGAGCCGGCGTTCCTTATCTGGGAATCGGCTGGTCCCTCGCTGATCAGTATGTGCGCTGGGCGAGCGGGCCAGAGACGACGATTGCGGGCCGGCTCGAAAAGCCAGTTTGCAATAATTTGACTTTTAAGGCTCTGGTGACACCGCTGTCGTTTGGAAATTACATTGCTGCGACCGCGAAGCTAACTCTCAATGACATAGAGGTCGGGGAAATTTCGTTCAGCAGCCCTGCTCAGCAACTAGTCCAGCATACGATTTCGCTCAGCGGCCGCTGTGTCGACACCATCAAGCTCGGATTACACTTCAAAGATTTGAAGAGCCCGGCTGAATTGGGAATGAACCCCGATGTCCGGAAACTATCTTGGCTCTTCCGGTGGTTCTCCGTAACTGGCGATTAGAGCGTGATCCTTACGCAGAGCGTGCATCGGGTAGGTGGCATATCGGTACCTGCCCACTCGCCTTCATGGATGAGCAATCAATCCTGAAGGCCGTCATCGCGAACAGGGAATTGAAGAGGCTCATGGAGCCGGAATACCATGGCGACTCGATGGGCACGGGCGGGTCGCTGTATTCGAAATCCCTGGCTGGAACGAGCGCGCGCCAAGGCGGCCGGCTGCAGCTGCGCCTTTTGGAAGGGCCTGCCCTCTGGCGCGCTTGGCATCGTCGCCGAGCATTCCCGAGACGACTTCGTGCTTACCTGCCGAAATGGCCAGACATGGGGGCGCGAGCCGCGTTTCAGGCTAGCTATCACGTCGTTGTTGCCGGAGCCCGATGCAGGCAGCACGAGGCTTGCGCCGCGGCCTGCGACCCCGTACGGATGGCGCTGAGCAAACCACCGCGCCATTTTCGATCAATAGGGCGTGAATAGACGGTAGAAACGGCATGAAAAAGCGCGCACTGATAACCGGAATTACTGGCCAGGACGGCGCCTATCTGTCGCAGCTTCTGCTTTCAAAAGGATACGAGGTTTCCGGCCTGGTTCGGCGCTCGAGCACGGCCGACGTCAATGACGTCCGGTTGAGGTGGTTGGGAATCGCAGACAAGGTCAATCTGATCGATGGTAACCTGCTCGACCTGTCGGGGCTGATAAGGACCCTGCGTGAGGTCAAGCCTGACGAGATCTACAATCTCGCAGCGCAGTCCTTCGTCAAATCATCTTGGCAGCAGCCGATTTTGACCGGTCAGGTGACCGCGCTTGCGGTGACGAATGTCCTGGAGGCGATCCGCCTCGAGTGCCCGCATGTCCGTTTCTACCAGGCGTCCTCCTCCGAGATGTACGGCCTGATCCAGGAAAGCATGCAATCCGAAACCACGCCGTTTTACCCCCGCTCTCCCTACGCTGTCGCCAAGCTCTACGGCCACTGGATCACGATCAATTATCGCGAAAGCTACGGCATTCACGCGTCCAGCGGCATTCTATTCAATCACGAATCGCCCTTGCGCGGCATCGAGTTCGTGACCCGAAAGGTCACGGATGGCGTGGCACGCATCAAGCTCGGCCTCGCCAAGGAACTCCGGCTGGGCAATATCGACGCCAAGCGCGACTGGGGGCACTCGCGCGACTATGTCGAAGCGATGTGGCTCATGCTCCAGCAGGACATCGCTGACGACTACGTCGTGGCGACCGGCAGGACGACAACCGTGCGTCAAATGTGCCAGATCGCGTTCGACCACGCCAAACTGAACATCGACGACCATCTGATCATCGATCCGCAATTGTTCCGCCCTGCCGAGGTTGACGTTCTGCTCGGCAATCCGGCGAAGGCGAAGGCCAAATTCGGCTGGCAGGCCACGACTTCGCTGGAAGAGATGATTGTGGAAATGGTCGAGGCCGATCTCAAGCGCTTGTCTTGAGCTCTGCCCCCCCATTGATAAGGCAAGCACCGAGGAAGCACGGACCCCGCGATGAACTCCAAACCTTGGCGGATTGCGGTCACGGGCGCCGCCGGCTTCGTGGGATCCGTCTTTCTGAGGCATGTCGCCGAACTGGGTATACCGGGCATCGAAGCCGTTTCGATTTTCGGTTCCGCCGCTGGCGACATACGAGAGCCCGGGCAGGTCTCGCAGGCCATTGCGGCCATGCGTCCCGATGTCCTGCTTCACCTGGCCGCGATAGCGGCGCCATCGGCTGCACGGGCTGATCCCAGCGCGGCCTGGCACGTCAACGTGCTGGGCACTCTCCATATTGCCCAGGCTATTCGCGAGGTGTCACCGAACACCCGCCTCTTGTTCGTCGGCAGTTCCGAGGCCTATGGCGGCAGCTTCCTGACGTCGCCCTCCCCCCTCGCCGAGACGGCTGCCCTTTTGCCGCGCAACACCTATGCCGCCACCAAGGCCGCCGCCGACCTGATGATCGGGCAGATGTCCGTGGACGGGCTCAATGCGATCCGGTTTCGCCCGTTCAATCACAGCGGACCCGGCCAGACTCCGGAATACGTCCTGCCGGCATTCGCGCAACAGGTCGCCCGGATCGAAAACGGCCTGCAGCCTCCGATCCTCAGTGTCGGAAACCTTGAAGCCGAACGTGATTTTCTCGACGTTCGCGACGTTGTTCGGGCCTATTTTCAAGCAGCTCTACCGGACGCCGTCGTCTCGGCCGGGACGGTGTTGAACGTGGCGACAGGGAATCCGGTCCGTATCGGGCGGATGCTCAGCATGCTGCTGAAGCAGGCGAAGGTGCAGGTCGAGGTCCAGACGGACGCCGCGAAATTTCGGTCCAACGATATTCCGCGCGCATCGGGGGATCCGGCCGCGGCTCGCGACCTTCTAGGCTGGGAAGCCGAGATCCCGCTTGAGCAGACGATTACCGACGTCCTGAACTTCCATCGCGCACGCAGCTGACCGCGAGCAACCCGCTGATCAGCTTCAGCCAGGGACAAAGGCGGGGCTGATAGGCAGGATCCCGGTGAAGTACTGGTTGTTGCCGTAGATCGTATCGTAGCCCCTGGGAGCTTCGGTATCCCGATGAAATCGAGCAGCAACGCCGCGCCAACGGGACGCTCTTATCCATTGGGTTGATCCAGACATGAAAAAGCCCGCCAGAGGCGGGCTGCGGCGGACAGGAGGGGGTTACGAGGTCAGAAGGTCGGTTTGGGGACGAACCGGCAGACCGGCTTGTCGATCGGCGCGATCACGCCGCCGTTGGCCCGGCCGCCCTCGCGGCAGATGTGGAAGCGCCCGTCGCGCGAGGGACGGGTTTCGGCCTCGGCGACGAAGGTGCCGTCGCGCAGGCGGTAGCCGCCCGGCACGCTCTCCGGGTCGGGCTCGCGCGCATCGCTGTCGAGGCTCATCGGCCAGCAATCGCGATCGCTGCAGCAGTCATAAGGGTACCAGCTATGGGCCCAGGCCGGCGCGCAGGCGCAGGCCTGCAGCGCCCGGGCAGCGATGCGCAGCATGGCAATGCTCCAGGCATGAAAAAACCGCCTGATGGCGGCGGGTGGCTATTCAAAGGTTGACATCGCCCTTCGAAACGGGAGTGTTCTTCACAGCATCAAGGACGAGGGCGAAATGGCAAGAAATCGAGATTTCGATAAAGTGGTCGAGGATATCAAAAATTGCTTCGCTAACTCGCCGGAACCGTCAATCAAAATAACGCATTACTTCGCCATTTACGCGGAGCTATTCTCTCATCTTCGAGGAACAGAATGCACTTTTGTAGAGACGGGCGTACTGAACGGTGGCTCGTTATTCATGTGGCGCGAATGGCTCGGACCGCGCGCACGAATTATTGGTGTCGATATGAACCCGGCCGCTGCAAAATGGAGGGAGGATGGCTTTGAAATCCTGATAGGCGACCAGGGCGACCCGGCGTTTTGGGAGCAAGCGTTTACGCAAATTGGGGCCTTCGACGCCTTACTGGACGATGGCGGCCATCAGTCGTTTCAGCAAATCGTTACGGCCAAGTCGGCTATCCGCGCAGCCAAGAAACCATGCGTCGTTGTTATCGAGGACACCTGCACGAGTTTCATGAAAGAATTTTCGCGCCACCGAGATAGATCGTTCCTGAATTACGCCAAGAGCGCGACAGACCTGCTTGTTGCGAACGCCAACGAATTCTTCCCCGGAGAATATCCTCACATCGACAACCCCGGCGTCGTTGAGGAATTCCAACAAGTCTACTCTATTCAGTTTTACAGCGGTATGGTCGCGTTCCAAATTGACCCGGCCCCCGTGGAGCGCCCCGTCATCGTCTGGAACAAGGAGGCAGATAAATTCCAGTCCGACTTCCGCTATGAGGGCGTAGAGTCTGCTGAGGTGGTGTGGCCAGACCCATTTACGCGCCAGGTTGTTACGGTGCGCGGCGGGCGCGGCAATTGAGATTGATGCGTCATAGCCGGCGAACTGGGTTTTGAGCGGTGACACAACTTTCGAAACTAGAGAGTCCTTCACGACAGGCTGATGAGGCCGAGACGCGAACCGACATACAGGATCTGCACGACCCTATCGATGAAATCCTCGCGGCTGTGCTCTCCGGCTCGTTCAGGCATTTGGCTGTTCGAATGGCTCGCGCCATCGCGCTTTTTGGGGTGACGCTGCTGCTTGCGAGCAGCATCCCAACCCTCCAATCAGTGTGGACGCTGGCTTTTTGCATCGCCGTATTGTCGCTGTTCAACATGACGAAGTGGGTAGCCGCCACCGCAATCGCGGCGATGCTCCTCGTCGCGGTCTTGCCGCCTCAGATTCTCGCGTCGATAATGAGGATGTAGGACGTTGCCGCGCGGCGGCTCAGGCAAAAGCGGCGTCGATCTCGGCCGTGGTCGTGATCTCACCAGCCTCGATCCCATCCTTCACTGTGGCGAAGGTGGCGAAGCCCGAATTCGCATGGGTCTTCACAGCGTCGCTGATCGCGAGCATCGCCCCGCCAGACGCAAATTGAATAGGCAAGTGTCGCCTCGAGGCGCGACCCCAACGCATCAGCAGATATGGCCCGTAGAACCAGTCCCCCGATCGCCAGCACGATGACCAGTATTTTAGCAGAATTGAGTCGCTACATTTCAGACAAATAGCTTGCGATCGAATAATCCATTCGCCAGGAATACATCATTACGCTTTCCCTGCGAGACCAACAACGAAAGTATAAGGAATTCGAGAATAATTCTCTCGAATGTGTAAATCGACAGTATCGAAATTCTGACCAAGAATTTTACGATACCCGGCTTCGTCGCGAACGAATTGCCCCCGATCGTTGTCGAGCATCCATTTGCGGAACGCTGACTGTCCCTGTCGGTAACACCCGTCGAGAGAGAAGAGGGTGCCGCCTGCCGCCAGCACGGAACGGATGTTGCCAAGCGTGATAGTGAGCTCGTCGTCAGAAATATGGTGCAGGACGCCATTCATCATCACGATGTCGACCGGCCCGAATTCCGACGCCGCGGCAGCATCAAAGAAACGGCAAAAAAACCGCCCGCGATCCCCGAATTGAGTGTTTGCGTGCGCGATATACGACTCGTCGATATCAAAGCCTACGTAGTCGACCCCTTCGGGGAGATACTTTACAATGTACCCCGGCCCGCAGCCGATATCGATGATGCGCATACCTGGCCGGATATCGAGAAACTCGGAAATCGCCTTCACGCGCGCGCCGAAGAATCCGCCGAGTTCTTGGAACGATTGGTATACAAAAGGCAACTCAAGTAATCTCTTGATCATCGATAGTATCTTTCGTGATTTATTTCGGGCGAACGGACTGAGACGGCTCCCGCTGGATGCCTCGTCGCCGGAAAACCCACCAATTCATGGCGGCGAAGTTCACCAAGGGCACCAGGATGATCGCGCCGACCATTCCCACAGCGTAGTGGAGACGCAGCAGATCGACGACGACGCCCATGGACAGAACTGTGAGCAGAATATTGAAGGTGTGAAGCAGGGCAAATCTCGTCAGATCTCCGGCGAGCGAACCTGCCGACCTGAACGAGAACCGTCTGTTTCCGACGAAATTCAAAGGCATAGAGGCTAGATAGCCCGCGACGGAGGCCAGCTTTGGATCGGTTCCGGCCAGCCTGACAAACAGGGCCGTGACAACGGAAAAAATTGCCCCGCTGAGAACGCCAACCAAGCCAAAGCGAATCGCCTTGACCAACAGCCGATCCGAAACGGCCTGTCGGGCCAGCCAGCCTGTGAAACGTGAGAATGTCACGCGGTCGCAGCCACATAGTACTGTCCGCCGAAAGGGAGCCTGGCGAAAAGCTGGTCGACGCGGCGCAGCAAGCCATTCGCCGGCGGGACCGACAGGATGTAGCGCGAGACGATGTCCTTGAAACCGGCCTCCCGGTACAGCGCCTCAGTGGTCTCGCTTCGCATCAGCACGGCATCGGCGTCGAACGGGCATTGGTTGACGGCGCGCATCGTCAGCGGATTGCGAGGATTGTGCTCGAAGATCAGCGCCAGACCGCCCGGCTTCAGCACGCGGCGCATCTCGCGGGCGAAGCCCTGCCACTGCGAAGGCGGCACATGGTGCATGACACAGATCGTGAAGGCGACGTCGAACGTGCCGGTCTCGTAGGGCAAGGTCACGCCATCATAGACCTTGTAGTCGACAGTGGCGTTGCGCCCGCGGGCCGTCTCAACGCAGGCGGCGGAGATGTCGACACCGGACAGGGCCTTGAAATGCGGTGACAGCAAGGAATGGTAATTGCCGACGCCACATCCGACATCGAGGGCCGAAAGCTCCTTTGGCACCCCTTGGCGCGCCTGCGTGACATCGATGATATAGTCGGCCTTCACCTTCGTGAAGAAATCCGTCGACAGCCCGGTAAACGACACGGAGGCATCGACAGCGTTCGAATAGGTGTCCTTGTAGCTATCGAACGTCTTTGCGGTCTGTGATTGCTGGGGATCCATACGCCCTTAACCTCCCTTTGGCTGAGCTATGTTCCTGGGAACAGATTGCCTAGCCCCGGCCTCGAACGCCCCCGACAACTGACGCATTACCAAGCGGATTCCCGTTTCGAGATCGGTTGGCCGCCAGCCTAAAGGCAGAGCCGATGGCCGGAAGGTGATGTGGCTGGCGTTCGAAGGCTGCACGTCTAGCTTGAGGTAGAGCGGATTTCCAATCACTTTGCTCACGACGCGGACTATTTCGCTCACTGATGCAGGTTTGCCGCTGGCCAGGAGATAGGTTTGCGACTGCGTCCCTGGCCGGATGATCCGCGCCGCGATGAATGTGGCGATGTCGGTAGCGAGGACATAGTCGCGGACCGTGTCCATCCCACCAAAAATGCGCGAGACCGAGTGCCGCTTGGCGTTCAAGATCAAGGTGTTGATGAGGCCCGACCGCCCGCCATCCCCGCTGAAGCCATAGATCGAGGTCGGGCGATAGATCTGGGTCACCATCCCCGCAGGCAATCGACCGACTAGCCCTTCCTGCTCCAGCTTGGCCACACCATAGGGCCTTAATGGCTGCGGCGGGGATGCAAAGTCAACGAAGCGCTGTCCTTCGAACAATCCCCCTGCCGAACTCAGCAGATGGAAGCCAGCCCTCGCGCCCGGCAAGAGCGACGATACAGACACTGTCCAGTTCAGAATATCCCTGAAGGATTCCATCTCCCGGGCCAGTTCATCGGGCCCGGCTCCGAAACCGGCTTTCCCGGCAGCCCAGACGATGTCGAGCGCTTGAATGCTGGCCGTATCGCGTCGCGCAAGGAGCGCATTCGTCAGCCCGGTCAGATCATCCGCTCGTCGCGATGCGTCATTCCAATCCAGCGGCAACTCGACGAATGTTGCACCGCCACGACGCCTCAGCGCGTCGACGACGGCTCTTCCAACGAGCCCGGCTCCGAAGAGAGCGACCGCCTGGCAGGCGCCGCTCCCCGGATCCCCCTGGCGGAAGATCAGGATCATGCCGCTTCGGAAGCAAAATACCGTGCAAGGGGCTCATCGATCGAGCGATCCACGGCGAAGAAGCTCGGCTTGCCATGAGCCGCGAGAACCAGAGTCGAGAGATACTCCAGGGCCAGCGCGACCATGAACGTGATGAATCCTCCAAAAAATACGATCGTCAGCATGATAGACGTCCATCCGGTCACGACGATGCTCGCGGGCGAGACGACTTTGTCCACCAGCAAGGCGCCTGCGCCGATGACGCTCGCCGCCACGATGGCCATGCCGACCAGACCAAACAAGCGCACAATCTTGACCTGGCTCGAGATCAGAAGACGCCGTGCGTGGCTCAAAAGGCGCGAAAAATTATAGCCGCTCCTCCCGCTGCTGATGAAGCGCCGGTCCTTGAGTTCGAGATCGCGAAACCGAACGCGGTTGGTGAACCACGACAGGGCCACATCGAAATAGGTCTCATAGCCGCAGACGCTCGACGCCGCCCGTGCGAGGGAACCTCGGATCAGCCTGAAACTGTTGAAGTGAACGATATTCGCGTTTCCCGTCAGGAACACCATCAGCCGCTTGAACCCTTTCGAGGCCCAGTCCCGCATACGCGCCTCGTGAACCGCGCTGGCGGGGCGTGCATAGACGATATCGCCCCCTTCGATCACAGCCTGCCTGAGCAGCGTCTCGATCTCCGTCGGCGGATGCTGGAGGTCCTCGTCGAGCGTGACGACCCAATCACCGGAGCTGTGCAGGACGCCCGCAATGGTTGCGGCATGCTGGCCGAAATTCCGCATCATATGGACGACGGTGAGCCAGTTGTGTTCCTTGGCCAGACTGTCCAGCAGGGCCGGCGATCCATCGATAGCGGAATCGTCGACAAGAATGACCTCCGACAGATCCATCGGCGCGCCGCGTTCATGCCAATCCGCCCGAACCTTCCCCAACTCATCGATAAGGTCGCGCAAATACGCCTCGCCCGAATACACCGGGACAACCACGGAGACGGAGATGCTCGAATCGTAAGCCATCAAAAGGGACCCCGGTTTATCGACCGCTCCAGCGCGATCAGATCGCAACGAGAGATGAATGGCTCTCTTCAAGGCGCGCCCAAGCGATCTACGAGAAAGCGACCGCAGATGCTAGTTTTGAATGGCAGCCGGTTCGCCTGTTACGCACCGCCACCCATGTTACCGGCGCTACATTGAAATAATCTGGCATATTACGCTTCTAGCTGCGGCGTCGGGGATCCGGCTCCCCGTGTTGTATCGGTCAAGACCGGCGGGCTGCCCGAGATACCAGCACCGAGCCCCGACGGATATTCGCGACGATCACAGAACGCGCCCCTTCAAATCGCGCACAGTGAACCCGCGCGACCACGCCGCAATCGTAAAGCACCGCTCAACGGCATGGTGTAAAGTGCCATCGAGTTGACGCGCCTCCGGTTCAAAATCCTCCGGCCGCAGGTCGAGCTCTCGCAACGACGCCAGCGCGGCGGGCCGAAACCAAAACATCGTGCCTTCGAAGAAGCCCAGGCGAATCGCGCTCTCAGGGGCCTGCATCCGTTCAGCGACCTCCCGCGCGCGCACCTCGTTGGCCATCCAGTAGGACGGTGTCGCCCGCCAACACTGCCGCCAGCCGACGATCCCGGTCGATGCCTGCTTGAAGGCCGAAAGCGCCCCGCACGTGGCGTTCCAATCCCCACACAGCTTGTCGAACAGCAATTTGCGGCGAATCTCTCCATCCAGCAGATGCGGGCTGCGCTTGGTATGCAGCTTCAGGACGGCGTCATAGCCGTCGAGCGCGCCTGACCCGAGCACGGCCAGAAACGGAGCGATGTCACGGCCGCGATTGTCGTGTTCATGAACGAACACGTCCTGCGCGCCGATCACCGCCTCCCTCAGGAGTGCGCTCCGCTCCGGCGGAACGGTGACATGGACCGGCGTTCCGACCGGGAGCAACGCCTGGCAGGCCAGGATTTCGTTCATCAGGTCCGGGTAATAGGCATGAGCGACGATGGCGACCCTGAGGCCCGGCCATTCGGCCCGCGCTCTTCGGGTAGCCCAGCGCTTCCGCAGAGATCTGCCGGTATCCGACACGAAAACGGCACCAAGCGTCAGCCCGGCCACCTTCTGCAACACATGACGAGCGAAGGCCTTGCCTCTAACAAGGATCGGCGGCTCTGAGGGGGGCGATGGGCGGAAAATCACGGATCGGGAATCACCAAATGAGGCATGGACCGGCCAGCGACCATTTCAACACATAGCATCCCTGTTCCCACAAGCAGCCTGGGCTTTTGTGGTCAGGACATGTACGCAGGCGACATAGCCGCCGATCACACGGATAGCGAGGCGCCCGGAAAGTCGGGACTGCGGTTCCCGACAATACCGCTGGAGCTTCGCGGCAGATGGGAGACCGAGCGAACATGTATTTCCTGCCTGAACTAGATTGACCGCATTCTGGCGGGGAAGGCGGTCATTGAAGCGGGCATGCTTGAACGGGTCGCTGTCTCGCATTATTCGTTCTCAAATTGATATCATTCCCTCGGCGCAGAAAGCCGTAGAATTTAAGCGGCGGAGTAGACCAATCGTCATGCCGAGCATCACGGAGCCGCTCTGGCGCGCAGTTCGCCGTGCCGGGGGGCTTGGTGCGGCGCTACGGCGGGCAAGCGACGTCCTTCGCAATGAGGGCGCACGCGGTCTTCTCCGTCGCCTTCAGCGTACCGTCCGGCAGGAGGCACGCTACGAGGACTGGATCGCGCGGTTCGACGACCGGCCCGTAGATGATCGGGCCGCTATGGACGCTCTATTGCTAACCCTAAGGGAGCGGCCGCTTTTCTCCATCATCATGCCGGTGTTCGAGACCCCCGCCGCTTTGCTCGAAGCTGCGGTACTGTCCGTGCGGAGCCAGATCTATTCGCACTGGGAATTGTGCATCTGCGACGATGGATCGTCGAGTCCTCGCATTGCGGCGTTTCTGGACAGCCTCAGCCGAGAGGAGCCGCGCATCAAATGGACCCGTCTCACCCGGAACCAGAACATTTCCGCCGCTTCGAACGCGTCGCTCGCCCTGGCCACAGGCGATTGGATCATACCGCTCGACCACGATGACCTGCTTCGGCCGCATGCGCTGCTCGAAGTCGCGCTCGCGGCAGAGGCGAACCCGCATGCCCGCTTGATCTATTCGGACGAGGACAAGATCGACGCCTCCGGGACCAAGCGCTTCGATCCTCACTTCAAACCCGACTGGTCGCCCGATCTACTCCGCTCGTTCAACTACATCAGTCACCTGGCCGCCCTAAAAGGCGAGGACGTGCGCAAGGTCGGCGGCTGGACACTCGGCCTGGAGGGCGCTCAGGACCACGATCTGTATCTCAAGGTAACGGAGACACTCGATCGCCGTCAGATCTTGCACATCCCGAAGATCCTGTACCATTGGCGCGTGGCGGAGAACTCCACCGCCGGAAGCGACGCGGCCAAGCCCTACGCCGCCGCGGCGATGGCAAGCGCTATCGCCAGCCATCTGGCCCGCACAGGGCGTGAAGGCGAGGTAACCCTCCTCGATGACGCCCCTGTCGCCAGGATTCGTTATCGCCTGCCCGAGCCCGCGCCGCTCGCGACGATCATCATCCCCAACAAGAACATGCCGGCACTCATCGGGGCCTGCGTCGCCTCGATCCGATCGAGGACGGACTATCCCCGCTACGAGATTTTGATCGTAGACAACGGCTCGACAGACGAGGAAACGCTACGGCTCTATGATCGTTTCCGGCAGGAAGGGGTTCTGATCGCGGATTATCCGGCCGAATTCAACTATTCCGCGATGAACAATCTCGGCATCAGGGAAGCGCGGGGCGATGTCCTTGTCTTCCTCAACAACGATACCAGCGTCATCGGAGAGGGCTGGCTGTCGGAGCTCGTGACTCACGCGGCCCGCCCGGAAATCGGCTGTGTCGGCGCGAAGCTCTATTACGAAGACGACACGATCCAGCATGCGGGCGTCTTCGTCGGCGTTTGCGGCATTGCCTGCCACCCTTATCGCGGCTTCGAGAAAGGCGATTTCGGCTATTTCGGCCGCCTCCGCGTCACGCAGAACCTGAGCGCCGTGACCGCTGCATGTCTCGCCGTCAAGCGCTCGATCGCGCTGGAGGTCGGCGGCTTCGATGAGATCTCCCTGAAGATTGCCCTCAACGACGTCGACTTCTGCCTCAAGGTGCACGCGGCCGGCTACTATAATGTCTGGACACCCTTCGCCGAGCTCTATCACTTCGAGAGCAAGTCGCGCGGCTACGAAATAGGGCCAGAGAAGCGCGCCCGGTTTCAGAGTGAAAGCGAGATTTTAAAGGTGCGCTGGGAGGGTTACGTCGCGCTCGATCCCTATTATTCGCCTCACCTGACCCGCACGAGCGAGGCGGTGACGATCCGGACCGAATAGGCATGACGACCTGCTGACTAACTTTGCCCCATGGAGCAGCGGGGTCTGAACTCGGCTCTGCAAGAAGCAAACCTCGCAGCGACAAGCTGCGGTATGATCGGGCGCGATCCATCTATGGGATGTCTCTGCTGACCACAGGAAAGCGCCCTGCCCGGTCACAAGCAGAAATACGCAGCGCCGCATTTCATCTCGAGATTTTGCCAAGGCGACGCCCTGAGGGAGGTTAGTTTCGACGAAAGAACCTCCGCAAATTCTCTGCTATTGGGAATTTTGATCGGAGGTCATTTTACTCGACCGTTCAAACCGCGCTGTCCGCAGCATACGCCGCCAACACCTCGTCCGGGGGCCCGTCCATCATCAGCTTTCCGCCCTTCATCCAGAGCGTGCGGTTGCAGAACCGCCTGATCGAATTGTTGTCGTGCGAGGCCAGGAACACGATGCTGGCCTTCTGGATCATGTTGTGAAGCCGATCCTCGGCGCGCTCCGCGAATGCCGCGTCGCCGACGCCAATCACTTCGTCGAGGATCAGGATATCGGGATGAACAGCTGTGCTCACAGCGAAGGCCAGCCGCAACATCATGCCGCTGGAATAGGTGCGGATGGGCAGCGACAGGAAGTCGCCAAGCTGGCTGAACTCTTCGACATCGGGAATGATCGCCTGCGCCTGCTTGTAATCGAGCCCGAGCATGATGCTGCGCATCTCGATATTCTCGTAGCCCGTTGCATCGGTATCCATGCCCATCGCGAGGTCGATCAGCGACGAGACGCGCCCCTCGATCGAAGCGATGCCAGAAGTCGGCGGGTAGACGCGGCTGAGCACCCGTAAAAGGGTCGTCTTTCCCGCGCCATTGCCTCCGATCAAGCCAATACGATCGCCATCCCTGGCCTCTAAGCTGACTTCGCTCAGCGCCTTAACGACCTGGATGCTGCTGTCTCGATCATTCTGCAAGCCTCCGCCGACAGTGCGCCGGAGGATCTCGCTCTTCAGGCCGCGGCCGCGTGAATTATAGATGGCGAGCTCGACGCTCGCCCCGTCCAGAACGATATGAGCCATGATGCCCTCAGAGCCAGTAGACAACGCGATGCGAGTATTTGCCCGCGAAAGCCAAGCTCAACAGCCAACCGACGATCAGCAGACCAAGCAGAATGAGATAGGAGGTCGCACTCGGCAAATTACCGAGGAGCGGCTCACGCATCACATCCAGCATGCTCGCGAAGGGATTCAGGACGAGCACTGGGTGGTCGATCCGTAGCTGGGACGGCTTGAAGACGACAGGTGAGACGAAGAACGCCACCTGAACGATGCTCGCGACGATCTGCGGTATGTCGCGGAATCGGGCTGACAGGATCGCAAGTAGATATCCGACCCAGGCGAGATTGGCGAGCACGAGCAGCAGACCGGGGATGAACAGGAGAATACACCAATTGATTGGCGATCCGAAGACCAGATAAACCACCGGCAGGATGATTAGATTATGCGCGAAAACGAAAAGATTTCGCGCAATCGTTCGAAGCAAATAAGTGAAACGCGGCAGCGCAACTTGGCGAATAATACTGTCATTTTCTATGAAGCTCAAGCAGCTTTCGATGATAGTGGATGAAATCAGTCCCCATAGAACGAGGCCTGTGCCGAGATGCGGCAGGTAGGCGGACATGGAGGTGCCGAACAAGGATGCGTAGACCGCGCCCATGCCGAAGATCATTGCCGCCATGCTAAGGGTGAGCCAGAGTTGGCCGATACGAGACCTCCGGTAGCGGCGGATCACATCGTTTTTGGCCAACATCCACCACATGCGCCAGGATTCGACGCCCCCTAGGACATCGGCAGCCCCTCGCACAACAAAACTCATTCTTACGATTCTCCGACAGCACAGGGCATGGCCGCCCCTTTAGCGCGTCACACCATAGACCGATGCATCTTGGCAAAATTGCTGTCAGCTTTAGCATGGTTTGTGTCGCCACGTTGCTGAAGTCGATTGACGCCCCGCTTCCCCAACGCCACCCTTCATGCGAGGTTGCGCGTCGGGTTTTGCCTGCAGGGGAGCGCGCCATGGGCTGGGTCATTCTGGGGCTGCTCGCAGCCGTCATCGTCTATCTGGTCATCACCTATAACGGCCTGGTCGCGATGCGGCAGCGTGTCGGCCAGGCTTTCGCCGATATCGACGTGCAATTGAAGCAGCGGCACGATCTGATCCCGAACCTGATCGAGACGGTGAAGGGCTATGCCGCCCATGAGCGCGGCACGCTCGACGCGGTGATCGCGGCGCGCAATGCCGCCCAGGGTGCAACCGGCGTGCATGCGCAGGCTGCCGCCGAGCAGCAATTGTCGGGCGCCGTCGGCCGGCTCCTGGCGCTGGGCGAGGCCTATCCCGATCTCAAGGCCAGCGCCAATTTCCAGCAGCTCCAGGTCGATCTCGGCAATGTCGAGGACAAGCTCGCAGCGGCGCGGCGCTTCTTCAACAATGCGGTCGGCGAATTCAACGGCGCGATCCAGGCTTTTCCCGCCGTGCTGTTCGCCCCGCAAATGGGCTTCACGCCGCGCGAATTCTTCGATGTCGGCGAGGTGGCGCGGACCCAGCTCGATGCGCCGCCGACCGTGAAGTTCTAGAGGCACATGAGCGAGAGCATGATGTCGTCCGAAAACCGGTTCCCACTGTTCGCTGACGCGGACCTTCGGTTCGGCATCATGCTCTAGCCACGACAACCGGCAGACAGGGCGGCGGCGATGGTCGGCCAGGCCTTCGGGCTCTACACACATCAGCGCAACAACCGGATCCGCTCCGGTTGCCTGCTCGTCGGGCTGTTCCTGCTGGTCTACCTCACCTGCTGGGGCCTGATCCTGGTCGGCTACGGCCATAGTGGCGTGCCGCGCGGCCGCAGCGCCTTCAGCGAGGCGACGCGATTGTTCTGGTCGTGGTGGCCCTTCATCACGATCGCGACTACAGCCTGGATCTTCATCGGCTTCCGCATCAATGTCGGGCTGATCGGCGCCGCTGCCGGCGCGACCGCAGTGTCGCGGGGAGACAATCCCAAACTCTACCGGATGCTGGAGAATCTCTGCATCTCGCGCGGCCTGACCATGCCGAAACTCGCCATCGTCGAGAGCGAGGCACTCAACGCCTTCGCCAGCGGCGTCAACGACAAGCAATTCACCGTCACGGTGACGCGCGGCCTGCTCGACCAGCTCGACGATGCCGAGATCGAGGCGGTGCTCGCCCATGAGCTGACCCATATCCGCAATGGCGACGTCAAGCTGATGGTGATCGCGGTGGTCATCGCCGGCGTGATCTCCTTCGTCGGCGAAATCATCTTCCGCAATCTCGGGCGCGTGCGGATTTCTTCCGACGACACCAAGAAGGGCAATTTCGCCGCGATCCTGATCGGTTTCGCGGTGATCGCGGTCTCCTGGCTGCTCGCCGTGCTGATCCGGCTGTCTTTATCGCGGGCGCGCGAATATCTGGCGGATGCGGGCGCGGTCGAATTGACCAAGAACCCCGATGCGATGATCTCGGCGCTGCTCAAGATCGCCGGCCGCGCCGATATCGACGGCGTGCCCTCGGGCGTGATGGATATGTGCTTCGAGAACGATCCCGACGATTTCGCCGATCTGTTCTCGACCCACCCCTCCATCACCAAGCGCGTGCAGGCGCTGGTCGAGACCGCCGGTGGGCGCGTGCCATTGATGCCGCCGCAGCCGCCCAAGCTGGCGGACCGGCAGACCCTGCCGACCATGGTCGAGGAATCCGCCGCACGCGGCCCCTGGGCGCGGCCGCCGCAGGGCGGCGGCAGTGCCAGTCCGTGACATCATCTGTCATTGCGAGGAGCGAAGCGACGAAGCAATCCAGGGGCGGTAGCACTCGACGTCGCCTGGATTGCTTCGCGGAGCCTGTACTCGGACTTGCCGAAGGCAAGACCCGGGTGCTCGCAATGACGGCCTGGATGGTCTTGAAACCTAGATCTAATCAGCCCCGCACGATCAATTTGCCCGGATCGATTTCGAAGACCAGCGGGTAGAAGGTCTCCCAGCGGCTCCAGCGTTGCGAGCCCGCCTCGCTGACCGCCCAGAGCTTGCCGTCAGTGGCGCAGCCGAGATCCTCGATGCCGCCCGGTGCCGCATAGCTCGCCAGCACGGCGCCGCTGCCAGCGTCGAGCCGGTGCAGAGCGCCTGGCCTGTTGCCGGCACTTTCCGAAATCCAGAGCCCGCCCGAGCGATCGAAGGTCGCGCCCTGGGCCAGGAGCGGCAGAGGC
This sequence comes from Allobosea sp. OK403, assembly GCF_900113835.1. GTDB lineage: Bacteria > Pseudomonadota > Alphaproteobacteria > Rhizobiales > Beijerinckiaceae > Allobosea. The sequence continues at coordinate 1,032,091 of NZ_FOQV01000003.1, forward strand.
AGGCGCCGGCCAGCATCTGCGGGGCGCAGCGGCTCGCTGCCTCCTTCGAAGATGCGCGCCAGCGGGACGGCATAGAGCGTAGCCTCACCTTGGCGGCGAAACGGCCCGAACCAGAGCGCATCGCCGTCGCAAGCCAGGAAGGAGGGGCCCATCGCCTTGTCGACGCGTCGCTCCCCGATGATGGCGGGACTGCCGCTGCGGAGCGAAGCCGGGAGATCGAGCGCCAGAAGCCGGCCGGAATTGGCGACGAAGAGCGTCGTGCCGCGTGCCGCCAACCCGCCGGGATGGCCATAAGCCTCGGGCAGATCGAAACTGCCGGTAAGGCGGCCATCGCCTTGCGCCAGGCGAAACACTCGGGAGAGGCCGTTATCCTGCCTGGGATCGATGCTGCGATAGGCCGCGACGAGGATGTCGCTCCCCGTCACGGTCAGGCCTTGCGGCACATAGCCCTCGTTCAGGCCTGGCACCCAATAGCGCCTGCCGATGGCCTGTGCGTTGGGAACGACGCTCAGTGGGCGCTGGTCGTAGCGTGGCGGCTCGCCGGCGATGGCGGGGCGCTCCTGGGCGGCAGCAAGGCTTGCGCAGAGCAAACCCGCAGCCGCGCCCGACACGAAGCTCCTGCGATCCGGCAAATTCTTGCGATCCGGCAAGCCCGCCATGGCGTGCTCAGCACCCGTCCTTGGCCCAGTCGAGCGCTTCCTCGAGCCGGTCGTCGCCCCAGAACAGCTCGCCATCCTCAGTGACGAAGGTCGGCGCCCCGAAGATGCCGATCGACTTGGCGTATTCGGTCTCGGCCTTGAGACGGCCCTTGACCTCCTCGCTGCGGGAGGCCGCGTAGGCGACGCCGGGATCGGCGCCTGCCGCCTTGAGCGCCGCGTTGAGCACGGCCTCTTCGGCAATATTCCTGCCCTCGCAGAACTCGGCCCTGAACAGCGCTTTCGAGAAGGCCGGCATCCAGCCGGCCTCGCGCCCTGCGAGCGCAAGCCGCGCCGCGATCAGCGAGTTCTGCGGGAAGGTCTCGGGCTTGACGATCGTCAGCCCGTGGCGGCCACCGCGACGCGCCATGTCGCGCCACATATAGCGGCCCTTATTGGGGAACAGGTTGAACGGTGACGTCGTCCAGCCTTGCGCAGCGAAGATCGGCCCGAGCAGAAAGGGGCGCCAGCGCAATGTCACGCCGGCCTCCTCCGCCAGAGCCTCGATCCGCAACGCACTCAAGCAGGAATAGGTCGATGCGAACTCGTACCAGAAGTCCAGAACAGGACGCTTCGGCATTCAGCCTCCAAGTCGATGATCTAGGTTGAAATCGCGCGTCCGGAGCTTCGGCTTCCAGACATCCAACTGCAAGGGCAGTTGGTGCGGTCTGTCGCTCGCGATGGGCGTCATCAACACCGATCCATCACGGGAAGACGCGGGATCGATCAGAAGGTTCCGATTGCTTCGCCGCTGAGGCTGCGATAGTGCGCCATTGCGTTCAAAACGCGGCCCGACGGGACGCGGGAGCGCGCAGCAACAGGAAGATTGCCCGATGTCCGATAAAAGCGTGAAGAAGGTCGTTCTCGCCTATTCCGGCGGCCTCGACACCTCGATCATCCTGAAATGGCTGCAGACCACCTATCGATGCGAGGTCGTGACCTTCACCGCCGATCTCGGCCAGGGCGAGGAACTCGGACCGGCGCGCGACAAAGCGCTGCTGCTCGGCATCAAGCCCGAGAACATCTTCATCGAGGATCTGCGCGAGGAATTCGTGCGCGACTACGTCTTCCCGATGTTCCGCGCCAACGCCGCCTATGAGGGCGTCTATCTGCTGGGAACCTCGATCGCGCGCCCGCTGATCGCCAAGAAGCTGATCGAGATCGCCGAAAAGCTCGATGCCGACGCCGTCTCCCACGGCGCGACCGGCAAGGGCAACGATCAGGTCCGCTTCGAATTGACCGCCTATGCGCTGAAGCCCGACGTCGTGGTGATCGCGCCCTGGCGCGAATGGGACCTGCGCTCGCGCGAGCAGCTCATCGCCTTTGCCGAGCAGCACCAGATCCCGATCGCCAAGAACAAGCGCGGCGAGGCGCCGTTCTCGGTCGACGCCAACCTGCTGCACGCCTCCTCGGAAGGCCGCGTGCTGGAAGACCCGGCGGTCGAAGTGCCGGACTATGTCTATTCCCGCACGATCTCGCCGGAGGACGCGCCGGACAAGCCGACCGTGATCACGATCGAGTTCGAGAAGGGCGATGCGGTCGGCATCGACGGCGAAAAGCTCTCGCCCGCGACGCTGCTCGCCAGGCTCAATGATCTCGGCCGCGACAACGGCATCGGCCGGCTCGACCTGGTCGAGAACCGCTTCGTCGGCATGAAGTCGCGTGGCATGTACGAGACGCCCGGCGGCACGATCCTGGCCGTCGCGCATCGTTCGATCGAATCGATCACGCTCGATCGCGGCGCGGCCCATCTCAAGGACCAGATCATGCCGCAATATGCGGAGCTGATCTATAACGGCTTCTGGTTCTCGCCGGAGCGCGAGATGCTGCAGGCGCTGATCGACAAGAGCCAGGAATTCGTCGCCGGCTCGGTGCGCCTCAAGCTCTACAAGGGCGGCGTGCATGTGATCGGCCGCTCGAGCCCCTATTCGCTCTACGACCAGGACCTCGTCACCTTCGAGGAAGGCGCCGTCGCCTATGACCACCGCGACGCGGCCGGCTTCATCAAGCTGAACGCGCTGCGGCTGCGCACGCTCGGCCAGCGCAAGAAGAAGCTGGGGCTTTGACGATCAGCTGAAGCGCGGTGTCATCCCGCACGCGCTGCGGCACGCAGTGCTGCTGCGCAGATGCGGGATCGCGTGACGAGTAGCCGCCCTACTCCGCCAGATCATTCCAATTCGGATTGTCGCGCTCGATCAGTGCGACTTTCCATGCTCTCCGCCACTTCTTGATGACCTTCTCCCGTTCAATCGCCTGCGATGGATCATCGAAAGTCTCGACATAGACGAGGCGGTCGATGTTGTACTTCGCCGTGTGACTGGAGAATTGGTGGCTCTTGTGCTCGGCGACGCGACGTTCAAGATCATTGGTGAAGCCTACATAAAGCGGACCATCCTTGCGGGTCGCGAGGATGTAGACGGCGTAGATGCGGGCGGTCATGCAAACTCCGTCGCGGATGGCGAGGGAGTTTAATCCTGCTTGCGGTCCCGTGTCTGCGCAGCGGCACTGCGCGCCGCAGCGCGCACGGGATGACACAGCGCATTTGAACCGCCGCCTATCTCATGCGTTCAGCACTCACCTCAAACCGAGTGCACCTCATGAAGCGCCAGACTCTCCCTGCCCTGCTGATCGCGACGTGCCTTGCCGCACCGGCCCTCGCCCAGACCGCGCCGACCGCCGGACCAACCTCCGGCACGCCGCCCGAAAAGCCGGCCTCGACCGAAATCGCCTCCTGCAAGACGACGGCGCTTCACACGATCTCGGCCAAGGATCCGGAGATCAAGGACATCTATATCGACGAGGATGGAGCGACGATCGCCACCGCCGAGACCAAGGTCGAGGACACGCCGATCACGCGCATCATCATGGGCGAGGCCTATCTGCGCACGGATCGATCGGACAAGCCGCGCCGCTTCCTCTGCCTGCTCGGCGAGAAGGGCAAGGTGCTGCTGACCTTCTTCACGGTGCGGTAAGATCGGCCCGCGACCACTGGACCGGCGGCTATTTCTGGTCGATGACCCTGGTCAAGGGCCTGTCCTTGCCGTCGGCGAGCTCCTCGTGCCAGGCGCCGTCCTTGTCCTGATAGACGATACCGTCGGTCGTGCCGGCCAGGGTCTGCCGCGCCGCCGCGCTCGTCGCGGCCTTGAGGGCGGCATCATGCGTGCGAAACGTCTCGGACAAGGCGTCGCCGACCCTGTAGGCCCAGCCGCCATCATGCTCGACGACTTCATATCTGACCGTGACCATCGCGCGTCTCCTATTTCGACAAGTGAACTGCGGTCTGTCGTTTCTGTTCCTAGAGCCGGATGATTTCAGATCGGATCACCAAGTGATCCGTTCTGAAATCTGAATCCGTCTCTCATCAAGAAGTTAGAGCCGGATCAATGCGAAAGACCGGTTCCCACTTTTTCGCATCCTGCTCTAGCAGCCGCCTACCTCTACTCGCCCGCTGCGCTATCGGCGGCGCGCAGGCCGTCCAGCACCGGCATCGAGGTGATGTTGTAGCCGGCGTCGACATGGTGGATGTCGCCGGTCACACCGCCGGAGAGATCCGAGAGGTAATATAGCGCCGAGCCGCCGATCTCCTCCAGCGAAACCGACTTGCGCAGGGGCGAGTTGGCGCGCTGCCAGGAATACATGGCGCGTGCATCCGAAATGCCGGCACCAGCCAGCGTCCGCACCGGCCCGGGCGAGAGCGCGTTCACACGGATGCCCTTGGGCCCGTAATCGGCCGCGAGATAGCGCATGCTGGCCTCCAGCGCCGCCTTGGCGACGCCCATGACATTGTAGTTCGGCATGACGCGCGTCGAGCCGCCATAGGTCAGCGTGATCATGCTGCCGCCCTTGGGCATGCGCTGCGCCGCGCGCTTGGCGATCTCGGTGAAGGAGAAGCAGGAGATCACCATGGTGCGCGAGAAATTCTCGCGGCTGGTGTCGGCATAAAGCCCCTTCAATTCGTTCTTGTCGGAGAAGCCGATGGCGTGGACGACGAAGTCCAGCGTGTTGCGCTCCGGATCGCCGCCCCAGGCTTCGTCGAGCGCGGCGAAGGTCGCGTCGACCGTGGCGATGTCCTCGACATCGCAGGGCAGGACGAGCTTCGAGCCGATGCTGTCGGCCAGCGGCTTGACCCGCTTGCCGAGCGCATCGCCCTGATAGGTGAAGGCCATCTGCGCGCCATGCGCGTGCAAGGTGCGCGCAATGCCCCAGGCGATCGAGTTCTGGTTGGCGACACCCATGACGAGGCCGCGCTTATTGTGCATGAGGGGGAGCATGGGGATATCCCGAGAGGTCAGCGTCGAGGACTTGTCAAAAGGCAGTATCGGTCAAAGCGCTTCAATGAACACGCAAGAGCAGAATGCGAAAAAGTGGAAACCGGTTTTCGCATCAATCCTGCTCTCACTCTTAGATGAGAGCCCGAGACGGGCGCCAGCACTACAAATGCTTCTTCACCGCCGCTGCGGTGTCCTTGGACGAGGCCAGCGGCACGATCTCGAAGCGGGCGAGATCGGCCCATTCCAGCACCCATTCCTGCAGCAGCGTGACGTCGTCGCATGCCATGATCTGGAAGCAGCGGGCAAAGTCGGCCGAGATCCAGCTATCGACATAGGTCAGGCCTTCGGGCGCCATGCGGCCGCGCTCGTGGAAGCGGGCATAGACCTCCTTCACCCGGGCCTGGTCGAAATGCTCGATCACCATGAAGAGCATGGGGCGTTACGCCTCCAGCCGCTTCATCACGATCGTGGCGTTGGTGCCCCCGAACCCGAAGGAGTTCGACAACACGCAGCCGAGGCCTGCATTGTCGATGCGCTTGCGCACGATCGGCATGTCGGCGAAGGCGGGGTCGAGCTCCTCAATATGGGCGCTCTCGCAGATGAAGTCGTTGTTCAGCATCAAGAGCGAGTAGATCGCCTCCTGAACGCCGGTCGCGCCGAGCGAATGGCCGGTCAGCGACTTGGTCGCCGAGATCGGCGGGCTCTTCTCGCCGGCCCCGAAGACCTCGCGGATCGCCTCGATCTCCTTGGCGTCGCCGACCGGGGTCGAGGTGCCATGCGGGTTGATGTAGTCGACCTTCGCCTTGACGGTCTCCAGCGCCATCCTCATGCAGCGCACCGCGCCCTCGCCGGAGGGGGCGACCATGTCGTAGCCGTCCGAGGTCGCGCCATAGCCGACGATCTCGCCATAGATCTTGGCGCCGCGCGCCTTGGCGTGCTCGAGCTCCTCGAGCACGACGACGCCGGCGCCACCGGCGATGACGAAGCCGTCGCGCTTGACGTCATAGGCGCGCGAGGCGCGCGACGGCGTCTCGTTGAAGTCCGACGACATCGCGCCCATCGCGTCGAAGAGCACGGACAAGGTCCAGTCGAGCTCCTCGCAGCCGCCGGCGAAGATGACGTCCTGCTTGCCCCACTGGATCAATTCATAGGCATTGCCGATGCAGTGATTGGAGGTCGCGCAGGCCGAGGAGATCGAATAATTCACGCCCTTGATCTTGAACCAGGTCGCCAGCGTGGCCGAGGCGGTCGAGGACATGCCCTTGGGCACGGCGAAGGGGCCGACCTTCTTGGAGGAGCCGCTCTCGCGCGCCTTGTCATAGGCGTCGATCAGCGCACGCGTGGAAGGGCCGCCCGAGCCCATGATGATGCCGGTGCGCTCATGGCTGACCTCGGGCGTCTCGAGGCCCGAATCGAGGATCGCCTGCTCCATGGCGACCTGGTTCCAGGCCGAGCCGCCGCCATGGAAACGCATGGCGCGCCGGTCCAGCACGGTCGCCGGGTCGAGCGTCGGCGCGCCGCCGACGCGGCTGCGGAAGCCGTGCTCGGCGAATTCAGGCATGAATGAGATGCCCGATTTGGCCTCGTGCAGCGAGGACAGCACTTCCTGCGTATTGTTGCCGATGGACGAGACGATGCCCATCCCGGTGACCACAACGCGTCTCATGCTCGCTTCTCCAGCTCGATATCTCATGCGGCCGGCGCTCCAGGACCCCGGCTCTTTTCTGTCGTCACCGCGCACATGGACCGCGCGGCAGGCGCGCGCAAGGCTGCGCGGCGCTTTTCCTGGAGCATCGGGCGGAAAAGTGGGAACCGGTTTTCCGCGCCGAAGATGCTCGCAGCCTGAAAGGACGGTCGCATCGCATCGAGCCATCGGCCCGATGCGACGCGACCTACGCGGTTTCGGGCTTGAACAGGCCGACGCGCATGTCGCTGACCGTGTAGATTCGCTTGCCGTCGGCCTCCAGCCAGCCATCGGCGATGCCGAGCACGAGCTTCGATTTGAAGACGCGCTTGAACTCGACGCCATAGACCACCTGCTTGACTGATGGCAGCACCTGGTCGGCGAACTTGACCTCGCCGACGCCCAGCGCCCGCCCCCGACCGGGCAGGCCGAGCCAGCCCAGGAAGAAGCCGGTGAGCTGCCAGAGCGCATCCAGGCCGAGGCAGCCCGGCATCACCGGATCGCCCTTGAAATGGCAGTCGAAGAACCAGAGGTCCGGACGCACATCGAGCTCGGCGCGCACCAGGCCCTTACCGTTGGGGCCGCCGGTCTCACTGATCTCGACGATGCGGTCGACCATCAGCATGGGCGGCAGCGGCAATTGCGCATTGCCGGGCCCGAACAGCTCCCCGCGACCGCAGGCGAGGATCTCCTCGTAGCTGAATGACGATTGCCGCTCCATTCTCGTTCCGCTCCGTTCCGTTCCGGCCGTCAGGGCCGGCGGTTCATCTGATCTCGCGCCGTGCCTAACACGGCGCTGCGCGGGAACGGAAGGGCGCAGGCGCAGCGATTCCGGCAAAGATCAGGGACGGCGCCAGCCTTCGAAGGCTGTGACGACCGCCACCAGCATCAGCAAAATCCCGACCGCCCGGCCAATCAGGACCGTCGCGTTAGGGCGTGCCACGAGGACCGTGCGCCCTCCGCCGGCCACAACAGCCAACGAACCATAGACCAGCGCCTGCGTCAGCGCGATGATCAGGCTCAAAATGGCTGCCTGGAGCCAGATTCGCCCGGCCTCGGGCCTCAGGAACTGCGGAAACACCGCGAGCATGAACAGATAGGCTTTTGGATTCAGCAGGTTGGTCAGCGCCCCCTGGCTGAAGATCGTCCAGGCCGTCCGCTGTTTGGCGAGCTCGACGCTGCCCAGCGCGGCGCCGTTCCGGAACAGACAAAGGCCGAGCCAGGCGACATAGCCAGCGCCAAGCAGCAGCATGATGTTGAAAGCGGCCGGCACGAGCTGCAGCACGATGCCGACGCCGAGCACGCCGATGACGACGTGGCAGATCCCCGCCGCAATGACACCGCCCGTCGCGTAGAATCCGCCGCGGCGCCCCTCAGCGAGCGAATTCGCCAGCACGAAGGCCATGTCCATGCCCGGCACGATGACGATGCCGAGAACGAGCGAGAAAAACAGCCAGAGATAGCTCATATCGGACATGACGCCGCTCCCGGAGCGGGATGCGAAAAAGTGGGAACCGGTTTTTCGCATTGATCCTGCTCTCGCTCCTTGATGAGAGACGGATTCAGATTTCAGCTGGGATCACTTTGTGAGCCCATCTGAAATCATCCGGCTCTAGTGGGCCGAGAGCATTGCGACAGCGTGCCTCACGAAGCTGTCAGGAGGCGCGCACCATCCGGAAAACGGCCTCAAGCTTGCGAGGCAGGGGCTGAAGCCTTACATCAGTTATAATCTATTCGTGACGCATCATCCGCGTCAGCCAACCCCATTGAAGAGGCCCGCCCAAGGCATGACCGATCTGATTTCCCAGGACCAGGGCTACGGATCGAGCGCGCGACAAGGCTGCCCGTTCCATGATGTGCGCCAGCGCCTGCGGCGCGTGGGCTTGCGCCCGACCCGCCAGCGTGTCTCGCTGGGCTGGCTCCTGTTCGCTAAGGGCGACCGGCATGTCAGCGCCGAGATGCTCTATGAGGAGGCGATGAAGGCGCGCGTGCCGGTTTCGCTCGCCACCGTCTACAACACGCTGCACCAGTTCACCCAGGCCGGCCTGCTGCGCGAACTCGCGATCGACGGCGCCAAGACCTATTTCGACACCGACAACAGCGAACATCATCATTTCGTGGTGGATGGCGAGAACACGGTGATCGACATCCCGGCCTCGGCGGTGGACGTCGCCGAGCTGCCCGAGCCGCCCGAGGGTTATGAGATCGCCCGGGTCGATGTCGTGGTGCGCCTGCGCAAGATCGCCAACTGAGGCGAAAGCTCCCTGCCTTCCTTCGTCGGGACTGAGCTCAGGACGTGGCCGCCCGGATCAAGCCCAAGCATGACGGAAAGGGCACGGGGAACCCTCTCCCGTAGGGAGAGGGCAGGGTGAGGGGTCGGCCGTTTGACGTTTTGGCTGTGACCTCACCGCGGCCTCGCTGTGAGGTTTGCACGCCGCTGGTCCAGGGGCCGACACGTCACCCCTACCCCTCTCCTTACAGGAGAGCGGTTCCCCGCGCTCGTCTCGGCAAAAAGGGCGCCTCCGACGTCGTGGCGCTGTCGAGATTCGCGCGTCTGCGCCCGCAGCCTCCTAGTCGATCTTCTCATTGGGGTAGACGCCCCAGAGCCGGTCCTGGCGGAGGTAGCCCTCGACCTTGCCGATACCGACACGGCACCAGGCATTGGCGCAGCTCGTGACATTGGTGATGACGCCTGACTGAAGCTGCGCCACCACGGCTGATTTTTCATCGGCGGAGGCGCGCAAGGTGAAGGTCTCGTCCTTGGCCTTCGACCACGGCGCAACGAGCGCCGTGCGGCGGCCCGACAGCAGGCTGTGCAGGACCCAGCCCTCGGCGCCGTCGGCGTCGCGCACGCGCCGCCAGGTTTCGAATTCGGCGACGATCTCGACCGGCAGGCCGGCGCGCTGATAGACCCAGCGCGTGCGATGTTCCTTGGAGGGGCCTTCGCGCAGATTCACCCGATCCGATTTCAGGCTGACATAGCGCGGCACCGGCAAACCCGTGACCGACCCTGCCTGCGTATCCTGGGCCAGCGCGACAGAGCCCCCGCTCATGGCCGCGAACATCGCAAGGCCAAGCAAAACACCGCGCACCGACAAACCCAGCATCCGTCCAATCTCCGTCCCACAACAAGGCCCGCGCGCCGGACACATCCGGCGAAGGGCCATGTTGTCATCCGCCGCGCCGCCACTTAGACAACGAGGCAAGCACGCGCGGTCACGCCACCCCTCATTCCTGAAGCCCTGCGGTTAATGGCGGGTTGAGGCCAAAAGGCGGCGAAGCACAGACAAGCGTTGGAGGAGGGGTCCATGACGAAGAAAAAGCCGCTGGTCGTCGTGACACGCAAGCTCCCTGCCGTGGTCGAAACGCGCATGCGCGAGCTGTTCGACGCCCGCCTCAATATCGACGACACCCCGATGAACCAGGCCGCGCTGGTCGAGGCGGTGAAGACCGCCGATGTGCTGGTGCCGACAGTGACCGACAGGATCGACGCCGGGATCATCGCCCAGGCCGGCGACCAGCTCCGGCTGATCGCGAATTTCGGCAACGGCGTCGATAATATCGACGTGACCAGCGCAGTGCAGCGCGGCATCACCGTGACCAACACGCCTGGCGTGCTGACCGACGACACCGCCGATATGACGATCGCGCTGATTCTCGCCGTGGCGCGGCGCATCGCCGAGGGCGCGCGCGTCATCCCTGACGACGAATGGGCCGGCTGGTCGCCGACCTGGATGCTCGGCCGCCGCATCACCGGTAAACGGCTGGGCATCGTCGGCATGGGCCGCATCGGCCAGGCGGTCGCGCGCCGCGCCGCCGCCTTCGGCCTCTCGATCCACTATCACAACCGCCGCCGCCTCGACGCCCGCATCGAGGAGAAGCTCGACGCGACCTATTGGGATTCGCTCGACCAGATGCTGGCGCGGATGGACATCGTCTCGGTCAACTGCCCGCATACGCCGGCGACCTACCACCTGCTCTCGGCCCGCCGCTTGAAGCTGATGAAGCCCGACGCGATCCTGGTGAACACGGCGCGCGGCGAGATCGTCGATGAGACCGCGCTGGCGCGCATGCTGGAAGCCGGAGAGCTCGCCGGCGCGGGGCTCGACGTCTTCGAGAGCGAGCCTGCGGTCAATCCGCGCCTGCTCAGGCTCGCCCGCCAGCACCGCATCGTGGTGCTGCCCCATATGGGCTCGGCCACGCATGAAGGCCGCGCCGATATGGGCGAGAAGGTCATCGTCAACATCAAGACCTTCATGGATGGGCATAAGCCGCCGGACCGCGTCTTGCCGAGCATGCTGTAAAGCCGCCGAAGGCCGGCGTCGCCGTCTACGCGCCTGTTCTCAAGCCAAGGCAGGCACGCCGAGGCCCGCCACAACATCGGGCCAGAGCCTGAAATCGTCGATGACCTGCACGGCGCCGGCTTCGCTCAGGCGGGCCGCGCTGCGCTGCTTGTCGTGCGAGACGCCGGTGAAGCCGATGACGGTCATCCCGGCGGCCCGCGCCGCCAGCACGCCCGGCACCGAATCCTCGATCACGAGGCAGTTGCGCGGTGCAGCCCCCATCTGATCGCTCGCGAACAGGAACACGTCGGGATGAGGCTTGCCGCGGGCGACCTGCGAAGCCGAGAAGATATGAGGGTCGAACAGGTCGACGAGACCGGCAATGCCGAGATTGCGCCGCAACGGCGCCAGGCTGGTCGACGACGCGACGCAACGCAGGCCGGCGATCGCGCCGACCGCCTCGCGCACGCCCGGCAGGGCGCGCACCTCATTTTCGAGCCGCAGCGCGACGGCCTCCTCGATCTTCGTCTCGAAATCGGCCGGCAGCGGGCGGCCATGCGCGGCCTCGATAATCTTGACGCCGTCCGACCACGGAATGCCGACGATCTGGTCGACATAGTGGTCAAGCGTCCATTCCATCAGGCCGAGCGCATGGCAGGCAGCGAGGCTGACCTCGCCATAGAGCGTCTCGGTATCGATGAGCGTGCCATCGCAGTCATAGATGATCAGCTCGAAGCCCATTGTCGCGATCAGCTTCAGCCTGCCTGCGCCGCATCGAACTGGCCGGTCTTGCGGAAGCGCCAGAGATAGGACGGCACCACGGCCTCGACCGAGCTCGGCGCGATGCCGAGCCCGGCGAAATCGCGCCCCTCCGCCTTCGCCCCATGCGAGACGACATTGTCGCTCTCCAGCAGCGCGACCTGATCACGGGTCAGCTTCAGCTCGTTCGGCAAGAGCCCGAGCGTCAGCATGTCGACGATCTCGATGATGCGCGCCTGCAGCCGCGCCAGCGGGAATGGCAACGAGACCAAGAGGCGCTTGCGGCCGGTGACCTCGCAGATATAGGCGACGAGCTCCCTGAAGCTCTTCACCTCGGGGCCGCCCAGCTCATAGATGCGCCCGCCGGCGACCGCACCATCGACGGCCCGCGCGATCGCCTCCGCGACATCGCCGACGAAGGCCGGCTGAAATTTCGTCTCGCCACCGCCGACCAGCGGCAGCACCGGCAGCATCCGAGCGAGCGCGGCGAAGCGGTTGAAGAAACCATCCTCGGGTCCGAACATGATCGAAGGCCGCAGCACGACCGCGCCGGGCACGAGCGCAAGGACTGCGGCTTCGCCCTCGGCCTTGCTGCGGCCATAGCTCGACTTCGAATCCTTACTGGCGCCAATCGCCGAAATCTGGACCAGCCGCGGCACACCCAGCGCGGCGCAGGCCTGGGCAACGGCGCGCGCGCCATTGGCATGGACGCCGGCAAAGCTCTGGCGGCCGCTCTCTTGCAGGATGCCGACCAGGTTGACGACGGCGTCCGCACCCTTGATCGCGGCCGCGACCGAATCGGGATAGCGCAGATTGGCCTGCACCGCGTGGATCTGACCGACGGTACCGAGCGGCTGCAGGAAGCCGGCGAGATCGGGCCTGCGCACCGCGACGCGCACGCGATAGCCGCGCTTGACGAGGGCACGCACGACATGGCGCCCGACGAAACCCGAGCCGCCGAAGACCGTGACGAGCTGCTGGCTCGGAGGGGACAGATCGTTCGCCATGCTCGTCATGCCTCATGCGCGTTGGTTGGAACGCTCCTAAAGCATTTCGCCCCGGTCTGGAAAGGCGGTTTGGGACGCAGCCTGCAGGAATCGCGTGCGACAAGGGAATCGAGCGCGACAAGGGCCTGGACGCGCTCTGCGAAAGCGACGGCCGGAGCTTGAGACATCCTCGTAGCGCCCGGGCCGGCGCGCTCGAACCGTCGTGACGAAATCGCTGCCCCATCGAGGGCAGGCAGCGCCTTGAAAATGGGCAGCTTTCTGGCTTTTTTGTTCCTCTTTGAGGGCAAGATTAACTCGGCCTTCAATCACCCCCCGCTAAAACACACGAAATTTGTCGATATTGCGCGATCGGCCAGGGGATAAGATGAAATCAATTAGGGTCAAAATTCTCGGTCTGATCGGCATTGTCGCGTTCGGCGCCATCATCGCGCTGGGCAGCGCGCTCATGGCGATTTCCAGCCTCGAGACGATGAATCTGCGCGTCTCTCGCCAGAATGACACGATGCTGGCGACGGAGCGGCTCAATGTCGCGATCAACCAGCTCAGCGAGGATTCCCGGCTGGCCTATATGTCGCGCAACCCCCATGAGGCGAAGCTCGCCGCCACGGCCATGGAGAAGGGCTTGGGCAAGGTCGACGACCGGCTCAAGATTCTCCTGACAACCATTCCCGAAAATGAGCGCTCGCGGACTGAAAAGATCAGCAAGCTGATCGAGGAATTCGTAGCCAACCGGGTCGAAACGATCCGCCTGGTCCAGGAGGTCTCCGGGCGGGCCGCCGACGCCTGGGGCAATGGCGACGCCAGCCGGCGCAATCGCGCTGCCCTGATGGAGGAACTGGCCACGTTCAGCCAGGCCAATGAGGAGGCCAGCGACGCCATCGAGGCCGCCACGGCCGCCTTCGCCTCGAAGCTGCGCATCATCCTGCCGGTCGCCCTGCTCCTGCTGCTGGGTGCTTCGATCGCCGGCGCCCTGGCGTTCTCGCGGCGCGCCATCATCAAGCCGCTGATCGATCTCAGCGGGGTGATGCAGCGCCTGACTGAAGGCGACACCAAGATCGACGTGCCCCATGTCGCACGCCAGGACGAAGTCGGTACCATGGCGCGCGCCGTTTCGGTGCTGCGCGAGAGCACGGAGAAAGTTGCCCTGTTCCAGGAGCAGGAGCGCGAATTGGCCGCAGCGCGGCTGCGGGCAGCGGAATCGATGGCCTCCGTCGTGACGGATGTCGGCGAGGTTGTCGCGGCTGCGGCGTCGGGTGATTTCTCGGCGCGGCTCGAGATCGAGCATGCAGACGAGCAGATGCAGAAGCTCGTCGCCGGCATCAACGAGATCAACGCGGTGGTTGATTCAGCCACATCCGAATTCGCCGCCGCCCTGCAGGCGGTGGC
>NZ_FOQV01000002.1 GCF_900113835.1 Allobosea sp. OK403
CTCGTCGAGCAGATCAAGCCGTTTGGCCCGACCTTCCACTTGAACCAGATGATCGAGGCGCTGGAGCCGATCGGCACGGCAGACGCCCCGCGCTTCCGCGTCACCACCGATGCCGGCACGGTGTTCGAGACCAAGACCGTCATCGTCGCCGCCGGCGGCGGCTCGTTCCAGCCCAAGAAGCCGCCGATCCCCGGCATCGAGGCCTATGAGGGCAACGCGGTGTTCTATGCCGTGCGCAAGATGGAGGCCTTCCGCGGTCGCGACATCCTGATCGTCGGCGGCGGTGACTCAGCGCTCGACTGGACGCTCAACCTGCAGCCGATCGCCAAACGCGTCACGCTGATGCATCGCCGCGACGATTTCCGCGCCGCGCCCCATTCGGTCGAGCAGATGCGCGCGCTCGTCGCATCCGGCCAGATGGAGATGAAGCTCGGCCAGGTCACCAGCCTCAAGGGCGAAGGCTCGGCGCTCCAGGCCGCGATCTGCCGGGACAGCGAAGGTCAGACCTTCGAGATCGCCTGCGATACGCTTCTGCCCTTCTTCGGGCTGACCATGAAGCTCGGGCCGATCGCCGATTGGGGCCTCAATCTCCACGAGAACCTGATCCCGGCCGATACCGAGAAGTTCGAGACCTCGACGCCTGGCATCTTCGCCATCGGCGACATCAACACCTATCCCGGCAAGCTCAAGCTCATCCTCTCGGGCTTCCACGAGGCCGCGCTCGCCGCCCAAAAAGCCCATCGCTACGTCTATCCCGACAAGCGACTGACCTTCCAGTACACGACCTCCTCAACATCCCTCCAAAAAAAGCTCGGAGTCGCGTGAGCGGACGACGGACGGGGCCACGCGCCCCGTCTAGAGCCGGATGATTTCAGCTGGGATCACCAAGTGATCCCAGCTGAAATCTGAATCCGTCTCTCATCTAAAAGTGAGAGCAGGATCAATGCGAAAAACCGGTTCCCACTTTTTCGCATCCTGCTCTCGCGTTCAGTACTCCCGCGTCGAGGACATGTGCGAGCGTTCGCCAATCTGAGGCTGCGGCACCGAACCGAGACGCAGCGTCTCCAGCGTCACGCGTGACGGCGTCGCCAGCGCAGGCTGGAAGCGGCCGGCGGCATCTCCGGACGCGATTTGCGGCTGCAGCGGCCCGGGCACCGGCAGATCGTCCTCGATCTCGCGCGGCGGATCGACGCGATCCCGGAATTCGGCCAGCGCGCCTTCGATCGGATGGAAGCTGAAGCGGACCTTATGCGTTCCGGCTGGCACCTGCACGGCGCGGAACAGCACATTCGCCTTCAGGATCTCGGTGTCGACACCGTCGACCTGCGCCTGCCACCAGGGATGCCAGATGTCGTTCAGCACGACGAAGCCGGCTTGTGTCGCCGTGACCTCGATCTCGATCTCGGTATTCTGGTAGCGACCGAGCTTGACCTCGCCTTGCGCCGTGCTCGGCCCTTCCGGCAACGCATCGGCCGGCTCGGAATCGAGCAGCACGGCCTGATGCGGATCAACATCCGGCCAGCGCCCGCCAGCCTTCATGCCGTCGAAATCGGCCATCTGCCAGCCACCGACGAACATCACACGCGGCAGCGCGCGAGGGTTCTCGTAAATGTACCCCTCCTTGGTGCGCGCGACGAGCTTGAGGTCCCCGTCATGGAGCTTGTAATCGACCTGGCCGATCGGCACCGGCGTCGCGATATAGCGCAGGCCGAGCAGATCGGCGAGGCGGCAGCGATAGGACGGGAAAAGCGGCGTGAACTTGCGCTCTTTCGGGTCGCCGATCGAATCGCGCGTACCGACCGCCTCGGAGAAATCGGCCAGCCGCAGGGGATTATAGCCCAGCGTATGGTCGAAGCCGTGCACCATGCCGACATTGGGCCATTCGAAGCCCATGCCGAGCAGCTCGACCCGGTCGCGGCGCGACGAGCCCGCGGGCTGCGCGACGAGCCGCTTCAGCGCCCGGACGGTCTCGTTTTGCGTGTCGGGGCGCAGCACGTCATACATGTCGGGCGACAATGCGGTCGATTCATTAGGGCCATTGTTACGGCCGAGATCGGCGCCGATGACGCCCGTGACCAGCACGGCCGCGGCAAGCGGGCCGATGCCATTGCGCCAGCGCATCAGGACGCCCACCACCAGAAGCGACGCGCCGAACCACGCCACGGCGGATGCTGCCGGCCACCAGGCATCGCTCAGATGCTGCTCATCGGCCGAGACCACGAGCGCCAGCATGATCATTGCCGCGACAATTCCGGCTCCGATCGCGAAATCGCGCTTCAGCGAGCTCAGATTCTCCTCCGACAGCAGGCGATGCAGCACATAGCCCGCGAGGATCGCGCCGAGCCCACCGATAAGGAAGGTCGAATCCGCCGGCCGGCGGAAGGCCTTCACGCCCGGCAGATATTCGTAGAACAGGTGGAAGGCCGGCGTGTAGCGGCCAAGCGCGAACAGCACCATGAAGAGGAAGAGCAGGCTGAACGGCCGGACGGCCTTGTCCCAGAGCCAGCCTCGCGTCAGGCCGGGCGCGATCAGCAGCAGCAGCGGCAGTGCACCGATATAGACCTGCCCCATGTTCTGCGACAGGAACAGCTCCTTGGCATTCCAGGCGGGGCTGTAGGGGCCCCAGAAGTCGACCGCGGGATCACGTGCGCCGAACAGATCTGCAACGAAGGCGGTCAGCAGCGAGGCCGGATGCAGCGAGCCACGGCCTGCCTCGACGAAATCGATCTCCGGCCGCGTCGTCGCCTCGGCGAAGAGCCAGGTCCAGAGCAGCGGTAGCGCGATGGTCAGGATACCAGCCACGCTCGCGACCGTGATCGGCGCGAGACTGGCGCGGACAGCCGGCCAACCGCCCGAGAGCCAGTGCGCCAGAACCATGCCGATCAGCACATAGGCGCCCAACATCGCAACCTGGTCCGGCTCCAGCACCATCATGCCGCCAGCGAGGCCAGCGAGTGCGCCGGAGAGCAGCGAGGAGCGTTGCAGCATGCGCGCCGTCAACCAGAACGCGATGGCGAAGAAGGCAAGGCTCGCGATCTGCCCGACATGCTGCACGCGCCAGGCGGCCGAGGCGCCGAAAGCGAATACGATCGCCGCAAGCAGGCCGCCGGCGGGATGCCATTTGCGGTCGCGGAAGAACATCAGCAGGGCAAGGCCGCCCGCGAGCAGATGCGCCAGCACATAGGCATCGACCTCGCGGAAGCTCGGTGAGGAGGTCAGCAAGGCGAGCAGGATCGCGGGCGAAAAGATCAGCGATTGCGGGTCGGCGACCTGGGGGGAGCCGCCGAAGACGTTATGCGTCCAAAATGGTGACTGGCCGCTGTGCAGCGCCTGCGCCAGGAACTGGATCTGCGCCTGGAAATGCGCCTTGGCGTCGAACGGAATCGTGACGGAACCTGAAAGCCATGGCCAGCACAGGATCACCCAGACACAAACAAAACCCACGGCCGCCAGCCGATAGCTGACGCCCTTCTTCAGAAAAGTGTTCAAGCGGACCCCCCGGTCCCCTCAGTACTGGACGATCCCGGATTCGGAACCAGCCTCCATTCTGTCAGTGCGGGGAAAATGCAGTGGTCGACGTGAACCGAAACTGAATGAAATCGGCGCGGCGTTCAGCTTCCGCCCGACAAGGTCAAGGCTTGGTGAGCGCCATCATCCGTTTCAGCGGGTATTCCCAAGCCAGGCAGCCAGCACCCGGCGTTCATCCTGGGTCATGCCGGAGAGATTATTGGGCGGCATCGCATGCGTCATCACCGCTTGCACCCTGATGGCCCGGGCATGGGCGGCGATGAGTTCCGGCTCGTGCAGCAGCACACCCTTGGGCGCGATTTGGATGCCGGGCCAGGACGGCTCCGGCGCATGGCACATGGCGCAGCGCCCGCTGACGATGTTGCTGATCTCGACCGGCGGCAACGCCATTCCCGCCAGCAGGACGGGCTTGGCTGTCGCCAGCGGCGAAAGCCCCAGCCGCTCGCGTCCGCCCGGCGAGGACGCCATCGCGAGCCAGAAGGCGAGCCAGAGCGCCAGGATCGCGACGCCCCAGCACCACCAGGGCGACTTCGCATGGTCGGCGTGGCGGCGATTGTAGAAATGCCGGATCAGCGCGCCCGCGACGATGATCAGCGCCACAAGCGCCGGGATCACCGCCGAATTGGCGTAGGTCACCGGATAATGGTTCGACAGCATCAAAAACAGCACCGGCAGGGTGATGTAGTTGTTGTGCGTCGAGCGCTGCTTGGCCGCCTTGCCGTATTTCGGATCGGGCCTTTCGCCCGCCGTCAGCGCCGCGATGACCTTGCGCTGGCCCGGCATGATGTTGAAGAAGACATTGGCGGTCATGATTGTCGCCATCAGCGCACCGGTATGGATCAATGCGCCGCGCCCGGAAAACACGCTGGCGAAAGCCCAGCTCGCGGCGACGACATAGCCGAAGCCGAAGAGCCCGAGCAGCGCATCGTTCCGGCCCAAAGGTGACTTGCACAGGAAGTCGTAGAACAGCCAGCCCAAGGCCAGCGCCGCGATGCCGATCGCACCCGCCGCGAGCGGCGACAGCGACATCACCGCCGGATCGATCAGATAGAGCTCCGATTGCGCATAATAGACCCAGACCAGCAGGAAGAAGCCCGAGATCCAGGTCCAGTAGCTCTGCCATTTATGCCAGGTCAGCTCGGCCGGCATCACAGCGGGAGCAACCAGGTATTTGCGCATCTCGTAGAAGCCGCCGCCATGGACCTGCCAAGCGCGCCCGCCCTCTCCAGGAGGGATGTCCGCCGCGGGCCGCAAGCTGGCGTCGAGATGGATGAAGAAGAAGGACGAGCCGATCCAGGCGATCGCCGTGATCACATGCAGCCAGCGCAGCAGCATGCCGCCCCATTCGACGAGATAGGCGTCAAGCATCGCACTTCCAGCCTGGACCAGTTTGCCCTTCAATAGCGAGTATGGGGCCGTTCGGAAGAATCATGAAAGGGCTCGTCCGCAACGGGCCTCATTGAGTGAGCGAGGAAGCCGGGATGAAGAAGGACGAATCGGAAGAACTCAGCCTTTGGTCAGAGCTGCCCGGCGGCAACGAAATCATTTCATGGTTCGGCGCTGTTCCCGATTTTCACGACGCTGAGATAGTCGGCTTGAAGCTTGATCGCGGAGGCCCCAGTCGGCTGGACGTCTATTTCTTTCGCCTGCAACAATCGCCTATGTTCAAGCCCAATGTCCTAGAACCCACCGGCGACGCGATCATCACGTTCGAATTCGACCATATCGTAGATCTCAGCCTCGAAGGCTTCAGCCCTCAGAACGTCATCTTTGGTCTCAGGCTAGGACGGGCCAAGCCGAACCCTGAACGAGCTCCCTACTTCGGCATCGACTCGTCGCCTGACGACTACGAGATCGAATTGGATCCCTGCTATGGGCTGTCCGGAAAAATTCGAGCGAGATCCGTGAGATTGTCGCTAGTCTCAGGCAGACCCGAGCCCCTTCGCCCGGTCGGTTCATTGCCACCTTCAAAGCCAGAAGCTGGCGCTGGCGCTGGCAGCACGTAGGCATTTTACGACGGACAGCGTAACTCGTTCTCTGGGTTGATGATGAGAAGCCGGAAGGAAGGCTGAATGGGACGCCTCTCCACCCATGTGCTGGACACGGTCAACGGCAGGCCGGCGCCGGGCGTAGCGATCACGCTCGACCGCCTGCTGCCGGATGGTTCCCGCCGCCGCCTCGTCGAGACCCGGACCAATGCCGATGGCCGCACCGATGCGCCGCTCCTGAGCGGAGACGGGCTCACCATCGGCACCTATGAACTGAGCTTCGCGATCGGCGCCTATTTCCGCGCGCTGGGGGCCCCCCTGCCCGAGCCAGCCTTCCTCGATATCGTGCCGCTGCGCTTCGGCATCGCCGACGCGCAAGGCCATTATCACGTCCCGCTCCTGGCCTCGCCCTGGAGCTACTCCACCTATCGCGGCAGCTGACCCTCATGACCGACACCGCCTATCCGCGCGACCTCAAGGGCTATGGCCGCGACGCCCCCAATCCGCATTGGCCGGGCCAGGCCCGCATCGCCGTCCAGTTCGTGATCAACTACGAGGAAGGCGGCGAGAACAATATTCTGCATGGCGACGCAGCCTCGGAGGCTTTCCTGTCCGAGATCGTCGGCGCGGCGCCGTGGCCCGGCCAGCGCCACATGAACATGGAGTCGATCTACGAATACGGCTCGCGCGCCGGCTATTGGCGGCTCTGGCGCATGTTCACCGAACGGAAGATGCCGGTCACCGTCTTCGCGGTGGCGAGCGCACTCGCACGCTATCCCGAGATCGTCGCCTCGATGCAGGAAGCCCATTGGGAGATCGCGACCCATGGCCTGAAATGGATCGACTATCGCGATGTGCCCGCAGAGCGCGAACGCGCCGACATTCTCGAGGCCATCCGCATCCAGACCGAACTCACCGGCGAGCGTCCGCTCGGCTGCTATCAGGGCCGCACGTCGCAGAACACGATTCCGCTCACCATGGCGGAAGGCGGCTTCCTCTACACGGCCGACGTCTATGCCGACGAATTGCCCTATTGGCTCGCCGGCCCGAGCGGCCCGCAGCTCGCCGTGCCCTATACGCTCGACGCCAACGACATGCGCTTCGCCACGCCGCAGGGCTTCAATGCCGGCGACCAATTCTTTGCCTATCTGAAGGACTCGTTCGACACGCTCTATGCCGAGGGCGAGACGGCGCCCAAGATGATGTCGGTCGGGCTGCATTGCCGGCTTGTCGGCCGACCCGGACGCGCCGCAGCGCTGGCGCGCTTCCTCGACTACGTTCAGAGCCATGATCGCGTCTGGGTCGCAACAAGGCTCGAGATCGCTCGGCACTGGATCAGGCACCATCCGCCTGCCGGCGACTACGTGCCCTCGAAACTGCCCAAGGCGCTCTTTATCGAGGTTTTTGGCCGGGTTTGGGAGCATTCGCCCTGGGTCGCGGCAGCCACCCATGACGCCGGCCTGGCTGCGAGCGAGGACAGCGCCACCGGCCTGCATGCGGCGATGGCGAAAGCGATGCGTGCCGGCTCGCGCGACCAGCGGAAGGCGCTCCTGCTCGCCCATCCCGACCTTGCCGGCAAGCTCACTGCTGCAGGCGAACTGACGCCAGAATCGTGTCAGGAGCAGGCCTCCGCCGGGCTCGACCGATTGACCAGCGACGAGCGCGTCCGCTTCACCGCATTGAACGAGGCCTACAAGGCCCGCTTCGGCATCCCCTTCATCATCGCCGTGAAGGGAATGGGCAAAGACGAGATCGTCGCGGCTTTCGAAGCGCGCCTGAAGAGCTCGCCGGAACAGGAATTCGAAACAGCACTCGGACAGGTGGAAAAGATCGCGCTGTTGCGGCTGAAGGAGTTGCTGCCGGTTTAGTGGAGAGGGACAGGAGTGAAGTGCCGGCCCCTGGACCAGTCACGTGACGCCCTTGCCGTCATTGCGAGCGCAGCGAAGCAATCCAGGGGACGTAGAGCGAGGCCTCCTGGATTGCTTCGCTGCGCTCGCAATGACGATGGAGCGGTGGTCAGGGCGGTCAAACGTCAAACGGCCGACCCCTCACCCTGCCCTCTCCCACCAATCTCGGGCTTGCCCGAGATTGGCAGAGATAGTGCTCCAAGTCGGAAGCATCCGACTTGGATTGGAGAGGGTTCCCCGCGGTTCCGTGCCTCGCCGCCATTGCGACAAACTCACAGCCCGCTGACCAGATGCCCGCCGTCGACAGCGATGACCGACCCGGTCATGAAGCGCGAGGCATCGGCGCAAAGCAGCAACAGCGCTCCGTCGAGATCGCCGAGATCGGCGGCGCGGCGCATCGGAATGCGCTTGATTAGCGCCTGTCCCGCCTCGGTCTCGAAGAAATCGCGGTTGAGATCGGTGATGACATAGCCCGGCGCCAGCGCATTCACCCGGACCTTGTGGCGCGCCCATTCCAGCGCCAGCGCCTTGGTGAGCTGGATCAGGCCGGCTTTCGCCGCCGCATAGGGCGCGACCGAGATGGCGACCCGCTCGCCCAGGATCGAGGCGATATTGACGATCGCACCACCACCATCCTGCCTGGCCATGATCCGTGCTGCGGCCTGCGCGGCGAAGAAGCAGCCCTTCAGATTGACGTCGAGATGCGCATCCCATTGCGCCTCGCTGAGCTCGAGCGCGCGCTCCGGCGCGGCAACCCCGGCATTGTTGATCAGCACGTCGAGCCCACCCATCGCCGCACTCGCCTCGGCAAGCCCGACCTCGATCGCAGCGACGGAGGACACATCCAGGGCAAGCGGCCTCACCGTGCCGGGAAGGCCTTCGCAGGACCGCGCCAGCGCGCTCAGGCGGTCGAGCCGTCGTGCGGCCGCGACGACCTCGGCGCCCTGCCCCGCCAGCAGCGTGACGAAATGCGCGCCCAGGCCCGACGACGCGCCCGTCACCAGCACGCGCTTTCCCTTCAAATCCTCGAACATGCCGGTTCCCTGTTTCATCCCCGCAGCGAGGGGACACCGCGAGGCCGGGCGGGTCAACCAGCTAGAGCGTTTTCGAGCGAAGTGGGTACCGGTTCGCGTGAAGAAAACGCGCTAAAACAAAAGATTAGAGCAATTGAGCGATCCAATTGGATCGTTAAATCGCTCCCGCCGGGCTAGGCGAAAAGGAACCGTCCCGGCCGGGGCGCGTTGATCGGACTGGGTGGACATGGGAGGGATAGTTGATGTTCCGTCTTCTTCTAATCATCGCTGTGCTCGCGATCGGCTATGACGCCGTCGTGCATCAGGGCGCCTATACACGTAGCGCCTGGGTCAGCATCGTCGGCCTCGCCGATTCAGCAGTGACCAACGCCAAGAACATGGGCGAGAAAAACATGGGCGAGACAGCGCGCGAGGAACCCCGCAGCCAGACCAACTGAGCGGGGCGCATGCGCGAAAACCGGCAGCCGGATGGTCGCCGGCTCTCATCCGCCTGGCCGAGCCCGCCGCGAAAGATGCTGCAATGCGGTGGTTTCGGCTGGACTTGATCGGGCGTTGCCTCGACACTCGCGGCAGCGAAACAGCTGGGATTCCACGCTTGACCGAGACAGCCGCCGAAGCAAGGCCGACATCCGCCGCTGAATCGAAAGATCTGGTCGAAACGCTGAAGGCCGAGATCGTCAGGAAGCTGACCTATTCGCTCGGCAAGAACCCCTCCGTCGCGCAGCCGCATGACTGGGTGACCGCGGTCATCCTCGCCGTGCGCGACCATGTCGTCGATGTCTGGCAGCGCTCGACCCATGAGAGCTACCAGACCGGGCGCAAGCGGGTTTACTATCTCTCGCTCGAATTCCTGATCGGCCGTTCGCTCGCCGACGCGCTGAACAATCTCGGCCTCACCGGCCCGGTGGCGCAGGCGATGGCCGATCTCGGCGTCGATCTCGGCGCGATAGAGACGATCGAGCCCGACGCGGCGCTGGGCAATGGCGGCCTGGGACGTCTGGCCGCCTGCTATCTTGAGGCCATGGCCTCTACCGGTGTTCCCGCACTCGGCTACGGCATCCGCTACGACCACGGCCTGTTCAAGCAGGTGATCGATGGAGGCAAGCAGGTCGAGGTGCCCGAAGACTGGCTCTCCTTCCGCAACCCCTGGGAGTTCGAACGCCGCGAAAGCGCGTATCAGATCGGCTTCGGCGGCTCGGTCGCCGCTACGGAGAAACCGGGAGAGGTCGTCTGGGAGCCGGAAGAGACGGTCTTCGCCGTCGCCTATGACACACCGATCATCGGCTGGCGCGGCCGCGACGCCACCACGTTGCGGCTCTGGCGCGCCCGCGCGATGCACCCGCTGAAACTCGACGCCTTCAACCAGGGCGACCTGATAGGGGCCGTCGCCGAGCGAAACCGCGCCGAGGCGATCTCCAAGGTTCTGTATCCGAACGATTCCACGCCGGTCGGACAGGAATTGCGCCTGCGTCAGGAGTTCTTCTTCACCTCGGCCTCGCTGCAGGACCTTGTGCGCCGGCACTACCGCCAGTTCGGCAAGCTCGACAACCTGCCCGACAAGGTCGCGATCCAGCTCAACGACACCCATCCGGCGCTCGCCGTCGCCGAGATGATGCGCCTGCTGG
Source organism: Allobosea sp. OK403 (assembly GCF_900113835.1). GTDB lineage: Bacteria > Pseudomonadota > Alphaproteobacteria > Rhizobiales > Beijerinckiaceae > Allobosea. The sequence continues at coordinate 10,083 of NZ_FOQV01000002.1, forward strand.
TCGACGAGCACGGCCTCGCCTGGGAGGACGCCTGGACGATCACAAACGGCACGATCTCCTACACCAACCACACCCTTCTGCCCGAGGCCCTGGAGACCTGGCCCGTCGCCCTGATGGAGCGGCTCTTGCCGCGCCACATGCAGATCATCTTCGGCATCAATGCGCGCTTTCTCGACGGCGTCCGCCGCTCGGCCGGCGGCGACAAGGTCGAGCTTTCAACCATCTCGCTGATCGACGAATCCCATGGCCGGCGCGTGCGGATGGCTCATCTCGCCTTCGTCGGCTCGCATACGGTCAACGGCGTCTCGGCCCTGCATTCGCGTTTGATGCAGGAAACGGTCTTCGCGCCGCTCCACGCCATCTTCCCCGACCGCATCACCAACGTCACCAACGGCATCACGCCGCGCCGCTGGCTGCTCAGCGCCAATCCGGGCCTGACCAAGCTGCTGCAGGATGTCTGCGGCCCAGGCGTGAGCGACGACATCACCCAGATCCATAAGCTCGCGGCCCATGCCGGAGAGACCGCCCTGCATGAGCGCCTGGTTGAAATCCGCCGCCAGAACAAACTGAAGCTGGCGCAGATGATCCGTCACGAGACCGGCGTCGTGGTTGATCCTGCGGCCCTGTTCGACGTGCAAATCAAGCGCATCCACGAATACAAGCGCCAACTGCTCAACATTCTAGAGACGATCGCGCTCTATGACGCGATCCGCTCCGAGCCCTATCGTGATTGGGCACCGCGCGTGAAGATCTTCGCCGGCAAGGCCGCTTCGAACTACGGCACGGCGAAAGCGATCATCAACCTGATCAACGACGTCGCCAATGTGGTGAATAACGACATCACCACCCGCGACCGGCTGAAGGTCGTGTTCCTGCCAAACTACAATGTCAGCGCGGCCGAGGTCATCATTCCCGCCGCCGACCTCTCCGAGCAGATCTCGACTGCCGGCATGGAGGCATCGGGCACAGGCAACATGAAGTTCGCGCTCAACGGCGCGCTGACCATCGGCACGCTCGACGGCGCCAATATCGAGATCGGCGAGCGCGTCGGCGCCGACAATATCATCATCTTCGGCATGACCGCAGAAGAGGTCGAGGCCGCCAAGCGCAATCCGCGCTCGACCGAGGAGATCATCCGTTCCGCCCCGCATCTCGAAGGCGTGCTCGACGCCGTCGCCGACGGCGCCTATTCGCCGCGCGAGCGCGACCGCTATCAGGGCCTTGTCGCGGGCCTGCGCGCCAATGACTGGTTCATGGTGTTGAACGATTTCGAGAGCTACCGTCAGGCGCAGCGCCGCGTCGATGCGCTCTGGGCCGACCAGGCGGGCTGGTGGAAGAGTTCCGTCATCAATACCGCTCATTGCGGCTGGTTCAGCGCCGACCGCTCGATCCGCGAATATGCCGAGCGCATCTGGCATGTGCCGGCGCGCCCGGCACCGCAAGGCTGACCCACTTGGCCGACGCCTGGCGGACCGCGCCCTGCGCCCTGCCGGCGCGAATGGGCGCGAGCCTCACGCAGGACGGCGTCGCGTTCGCGGTGTTCTCCCGCAATAGCGACAGCGTTCAGCTCTGCCTGTTCGACGATGACGGCGAGCGCGAGATCGCCCGCCAGCCCCTGCCCTGCCGCAGTGGCGATATCCATCATGGCCTGCTGCCGGGCGCGAAGCCCGGCCTGCGCTATGGCCTGCGTGTCGAAGGGCCCTGGCAGCCCGAACGCGGCCACCGCTTCGATGCAACCAAGCTGCTGGTCGATCCGTATGCGACGCTGATCGACCGGCCCTTTCGCTGGGATCTCGCCTTGGCGGCTCCACCCTCGGCCGGAATAGACACGGCCGCATTCGTGCCGCGCTGCATCATCACCGGATCCGAGCCAGCCTGGATCAGGCCGGGCCGAGAGCCTACGCCCGCCTTCATCTACGAACTCGGCGTCAAATCCTTGACGATGCGCCATCCCGGCGTCCCGCAGCCTCTGCGCGGAACGCTGGCGGCGCTCACCGCCGAACCTGTCCTTGCCCATCTGCAACGGCTCCGCGTCAGCCATGTCGAATTGATGCCGGTTGCAGCCTGGATGGATGAGCGCCATCTGCCGCCGCTCGGGCTGAGCAATGCCTGGGGCTACAACCCGGTCAATTTCTTTGCGCTCGATCCGCGCCTCGCTCCCGGCGGCGAGGCCGATCTGCGCGCGCTCTGCGCGGCCTACGCCCAAGCCGGCATCGGCGTCATCCTCGACATCGTCCTCAACCACACCGCGGAAAGCGACGAGCATGGCGCGACGATCTGCCTGCGCGGCCTGGATAACGCTGTCTATTACCGTCACGCCACGGACGATCCCGGCAAGTTGATCAACGACACCGGCTGCGGCCATACGCTGGCGCTCGACCGCGCGCCGGTCCTGCGCATGGCGACGGATGCGCTGCGGCATTGGCGGGCCTGCGGCGTCGCGGGCTTCCGCTTCGATCTCGGCACGGTGATGGGCCGCTCCGATACCGGCTTCTCAGCCGAAGCGCCGCTGTTCGCCGCACTCCTGCAGGATCCCGATCTCGCCAACGCCCTCTTGATCGCCGAGCCCTGGGACATCGGCCCCGGCGGCTACCGGCTCGGCGAATTCCCCTCTCCCTTCGCCGAATGGAACGGCCGCTATCGCGACGATATCCGCCGCTTCTGGCGCGGCGACGAAGGAGCGGCAGGCGCGCTAGCGACGCGCTTGTCGGGCTCGGCCGATCTCTTCGCCGGCCGGCATCGCGGCCCCAATGCCAGCATCAATTTCATCGCCGCCCATGACGGCTTCACACTCGCCGACCTCGTCGCCTACGCCGCCAAGCACAATGAGGCCAATGGCGAAGACAACCGCGACGGCGACAATGACAGCCACAGCTGGAACAACGGCATCGAAGGCGTCAACGACGACGCGGCAGTGAAGGCCGCGCGCGATCGCGACATCCGCGCGCTGCTGGCGACCTTGTTTCTCTCGCGCGGCATTCCGATGCTGACGGCCGGCGACGAATTCGGCCGGACTCAATTCGGCAACAACAACGCCTATGCCCAGGACAATGACAGGTTCTGGCTGGATTGGGCCGGAGCGGATCAGGAGCTGATCGCCTTCGTCGCCCGGCTGGCCGCCCTGCGCGAAGAGTACCCCCTGATCCGTGGCGAGAGCTTTCTGACGGGGCAGCCTTCGGAGGGCTCGGAGCGTCCAGACGCGACCTGGCTGCGCGCCGATGGGGCGCCTCTCACTGACGCCGACTGGCGCGGGCTCGATGTTTTTGGGCTGTTGCTTACGGGTCCCAATGATGCCGTGCTGATCGCGTTCAATCGCCGGCATGAACCGACGATCTTTGCGCCGCCGGACGCCTTGGCGGGAAGAGCCTGGCGTCAAGTCTTCTGCAGCTCCTCTGCTGGAGAAGCAGCCCGGTTGCCGCCACGCGGCGTTTCGCTGTTCGCAGAGATCTCCTGACCTCCGCCATCATTCTCGGGCGAAGCCCTCGGGTCCGATCTTCGATCGGCCCAAGGATAAACTCCGCGCAGACCTGAGAATCTCTGATCAGATCTGCTCGGATGCTCGCTTACATCAGGACGATCAGGGACCTTGCCGAGAGCGTCAGTTCACTCTCGGCCTTCAAACCTTTGCGTCCCTCGTCCGAACCCGGTCCCGTCTCGGTGTCGAGCACAACAGACCAGGCCCCCTGCTTCACTCGCGCCGGCAACTTGAACACCACCTCGCCGTCGAAGGCGTTGAACAGGATCAGCGCCTCGTCGCCGCCTTGCTCGACGTCTGGCGTGTGCATCAGGAGCCCGATGGCGCGCACGCCCTCATCGTCCCAATGCTCCTCTTGCTGATCACCGCCGGCCGGATTGACCCAGCGCAGCACGCAGCCATCGCGGAAGCTGGAGCGACGGAAGATCGCGTGCTCTGCGCGCAAGCTGCTGACGCGCCGCACGAAGGCGGTCAGCGCCTTGTCGCGCTCGCTTAGCTTGTCCCATTTGATCCAGGCGAGCTCGTTGTCCTGGCAGTAGACGTTGTTGTTGCCATCCTGCGAGTGGCCGAGCTCGTCCCCTGCCAGGATCAGCGGCGTGCCATGCGAGAGCAGCAGGGTCGCGAGCAGATTGCGCTTCTGGCGTTCGCGCGCGGCGATGACGCTCTCGTCATCGCTTGGTCCCTCGACGCCGAAGTTGAAGGACAGATTATGTCCGTGACCGTCCTTGTTGTCCTCGCCGTTCGCGTCGTTGTGCTTCTCGTTGTAGGAGACCACATCGTTCAGCGTGAAACCATCATGAGCGGTGATGAAGTTGACGCTCGACCAAGGCCTGCGCCCGCGCAGATCATAAACATCGCCCGAACCCGTCACGCGCGCCGCGAGATCGCGGATGATGCCCTCTTCGCTCTTCCAATAGGCTCGCGTGGTGTCACGATATTTGTCGTTCCACTCGGCCCAACCGGGCGGAAAACCGCCGACCTGATAGCCGCCAGGCCCGATGTCCCAGGGCTCCCCGACGAGCTTGACCTTGCGCAGAACCGGATCCTGGCCGATCGCATCGAAAAAGCCGCCGCGTTGGTCAAAGCCGTGCGGCTCGCGGCCCAGGATGGTGCCGAGGTCGAAGCGGAACCCGTCGACCTCCATCACCTCAGTCCAGTAGCGCAGCGAATCCAGCACCATCTGCAGAACGCGCGGATGGCTGGTGTTGACCGTGTTCCCGGTGCCGGTGTCGTTGATGTAGAAGCGCGCCTCGTCCGGCAGTGTGCGGTAATAGGAGAAGTTGTCGATGCCCTTGAAGGAGAGCGTCGGGCCGAGCTCATTGCCTTCGGCAGTGTGATTGTAGACGACGTCGAGAATGACCTCGAGGCCGGCATCGTGGAATTTGCGCACCATGTCGCGGAAGGACGCCAATCCAGCCCGCCCCTCATAGCGCTGCTCGGGCGCGAAGAAGCCGATCGTGTTGTAGCCCCAGTAATTGGTCAGGCCCTTGGCGACGAGATGGTGGTCGTCGAGATAGGCATGGACCGGCAGAAGCTCGACCGAGGTGACGCCGAGGCTCTTGATGTAGTCGACGATCGCCTGCTGCCCGAGCCCGTCGAAAGTTCCGCGCATGTCTTTGGGCACCGCCGGATGCAGCTTGGTGAAACCGCGCACATGGGTTTCGTAGAAGATCGTCCGATCCCACGGAATCAACGGCCTCGCCGGCGCCGCGGAATCGGCTGACAGATCGCAAACGACGCATTTTTGCGTGAATGGCGCGCTGTCGAGTTCGCCGAAGCTCAAATCCTTGTCGACCTCAGCGTTGACGTCATAGCCGTAATGGGCGTCGTTCCAGGCGATATCGCCGGCATATTCCCTGGCATAGGGGTCGAGCAGCAACTTGTTGGGGTTGAAACGATGGCCCTCTTCCGGCGCAAAACGGCCATGGACGCGATAGCCATAGCGTTGCCCCGGCCTCACGCCCGGCAAATAGCCGTGCCAGACCTCATTGGTGTATTCCGGCAGAGTGATGCGGGCGATCTCGCTCTGCCCGCCCTCATCGAAAAGGCAAAGTTCGACGCGCTCGGCAGACGCCGAGAACAGCGCGAAATTCGTGCCGCCTCCGTCGAAGACAGCGCCCAGATCTCCCGCCTGCCCAGCCTCGATATCGAAGCGCGCGCCATTATTGTCAGCCATGCCTGCCCTCTTGGCGGAGCAGGCGCGGCGACAGTAGCAGCGGCAACTGCTCCTTATCCGCCGCATCGTGCATTACACCTGCCGCGAGATCTGCAACGTCTCCCCGCCCAAGCGGTTCCCGGAGATCGGCCCAGAAATTGCATCAATATTTTGCATTGCAACATGGAACCTTAACCTTTCCGAAGTGTTCTCAAAACAGCGTTCAGGCGGGAATTGCGACGATGTCCGAAGTGCCTATGCAGGCCGTGATCGACACCAGTTCCGCAACCTCCGGCCACGCTTTGACCTATGCCGCGGCAGTCAAGGGCGGAGCCCCCGATCCTCGTTCCGCCCTGCCCTCGGCCACCAGACTTCTCTTCGTAACCTCGGAGATGGGCGACTTCATCAAGGCGGGCGGCCTCGGCGAGGTCTCCTCGGCCCTGCCACGCCAATTGCGCGCGCTCTGCGATGTTCGCGTCCTCATTCCCGGCTTCAGGAAGGTGCGCGCTGCCAAGCCGGCCATGGACATCGTCGCGCAGTTGCCGCGCACGGCGAGCCTGCCGCCCTGGTCGCTCGGCCGATTCAACACGTCTGACGGGCTCACCATCTACGCCGTGCTCTGCGACGAGCTTTATGACCGCGAAGGCTCTCCCTATGGCCCCTTCGCGGGCGGCGATTTCACCGACAACGATATCCGCTTCGCCAGGCTTTCATTGGCCGCGGCCGAGATCGCGGCCGGCGAGGCCGATCCGAACTGGAAGCCCGACATCATCCACGTCAATGACTGGCCGTCGGCCTTGGCGCCGGGCTATCTGCGCTGGAAGGGGCTCAGCACCCCCTCGATCCTGACCATCCACAATCTGGCCTATCAAGGGCTCTACCAGCCGGCTCGCATGAGTGCGCTGGGCATTCCCGATCTCGCCTTCTCGGTCAACGGCGCCGAGTTCCACGGCAAGATCTCGTTCCTGAAGACCGGCATCTTCTATGGCTCGCATGTCACCACGGTGAGCGAGACCTATGCCCGCGAGATCACCACTGCCGAGCATGGCTGCGGCCTCGAGGGCCTGCTCAAGACACGGATGGACGAAGGCCGCCTGACCGGCATCGTCAACGGCATCGACGATAGCTGGAGCTCGCCGATCACCGGAGAAAAGACGCCTGCGCGTTTGATCCGCCAGTGGAAGCAGAAGAACGCGACCGATATCCGCCAAACCTTCGATCTGCCGCAATCGCGCGGTCCGCTCTTTTCGATCATCTCCCGGCTCGTCCACCAGAAAGGCATCGACCTGTCGATCGAGGCCGCCGAGACCATCGTCGCCAATGGCGGCCAGCTCATCGTCACCGGGCGCGGGGAGCCGCGATTGGAGGACGCGATCGAGCGGCTCGCCCGGCAGAATCCGCATGCCATCGCCGCCCGCATCGGCTTCGACGATGCCGAGGCGCGGCGCATCTTCGCCGCCAGCGATTTCCTGCTGATGCCGTCACGTTTCGAGCCTTGCGGGCTGAGCCAGATGTATGCTCAGCGCTTCGGCACGCTGCCGATCGCATACCGCACCGGGGGATTGGTCGACACCATCGAGGACGGGCTCTCCGGCTTCCTGTTCTCCTCGCCGACCGGCGCCGGGCTGACCGCGGCCGTGACGCGCGCCCTGCAGGCGTTCAAGACGAAGCGGGCCTTCAAGCAGATGCGCGAGCACGCCATGGCCAAGCGCTTCGACTGGGCCCGCCCGACCCATCGCTATGCCGATGTTTATGCCAGGGCACTCGCGGCTTGAATTTGCCCGCTCTTTGGCTCGCCGGACAGAAGCCTATCGCACTTTCCAGCTCAGCCCTTCCCGGCGGGCGCGGCCTTGGTTGCAGCTGCCTTGGCGGGTGGCGCGGCTTTGGCCGGGGCTTTCGCGGCAGAGACGGGCGCCTTGCCCTTGGCCACGGATTTGACTTTCGCAGCCGCGCTCGCGGCGACGCGCGCTTCGGCCTGCTGCCAATGCGCCAGATCGCGCCCCTCGGGCTTTCCTTCCGCCTCCCAGATCGCATAGGCCGTGTCACGAACGATCTGTTCTCGGCTCATCGCATGTCTCCCTTTCGCGCGCCGCCCGCGCCGTATCTCAACCGCAATTGCAAAGCTTGGTTCCATGTCCAGCGCGGCACCGAACACAATCTCCCCAGCGCGGAACGCAAGGTGACTCTGTTGCGTTGCATCATCAAGAATTCCGCACCGTTGGCGGGGTTCGGTTCACGATGGGACCAGGATAGATGACGCGCCAGATTCAGCTCCGCCTCCCTAGCCTGCCGGCGCGCGATCTCGCCCTGCTGGAAGAGGGGCGCCACCCCGATGCCTTCGCCGTGCTGGGGCGCCATACCGTGGGCGACGTCACTGTCGTGCGCGCCTTCCTGCCCGGCGCGAACTATGTCGAGCTGATCCTCGGCGAAGGCCGCGACGCCATTGCCATGGTCGGCCAGGGCACGGGCTTGTTCGAAGCGCCCGCCCCTGCTGAGGGGCCATACCGGCTGCGGGTCGCCTGGCCGGGCGGCATCACCGAGAGCGCCGACCCCTACAGCTTCGGCCTGCTGCTCTCCGAAGACGACATCTATCTCTTCGCCGAGGGCCGCCATTTCGACCTTGCGACGCGGCTCGGCGCCAATCTGCGCATGATCGACGGCGTCGAGGGCGCACTCTTTGCCGTCTGGGCGCCCAACGCCTCCCATGTCGCGGTCGTTGGCGATTTCAACGGCTGGGACGGCCGCCGCCATCCGATGCGCCGCAGGCTCGGCCCAGGCGTCTGGGAACTGTTCATCCCCGGCGTCGAGGCGGGCGCGGTCTATAAATACGCGATCAACGCGACGTCGGGGGAACACCTGCCCTGGAAGGCCGACCCGCTGGCTCGCCGCACCGAGGCGCCACCGCGCACCGGCTCCGTCGTTGCCGCTCCCGCCGAGTTCAACTGGAGCGACGAAGCCTGGCTCGCACATCGCGAGCGCGCCCACCCGATGGCCGAGCCGATGGCCTGCTACGAGGTCCATGTCGGCTCCTGGCTGCGCACGCAATGGGGCCAGATGGGCTCCTGGGACGAGGCGGTCGACCGGCTGATCCCTTATCTCCAACATATGGGCTTCAGCCATGTCGAATTGATGCCGATCACCGAGCATCCTTTCGGAGGCTCCTGGGGCTACCAACCGCTGGGCATGTACGCCCCGACCGCGCGGCTCGGCCCGCCCGAGGCCTTCGCCCGCTTCGTCGATCGCTGCCATGCCGCCGGCATCGGCGTGATCCTCGACTGGGTGCCGGCGCATTTCCCCTCAGACGAGCACGGCCTCGCCCGCTTCGACGGCAGCGCGCTCTACGAGCATGAGGATCCGCGCGAGGGCTTCCACCGCGACTGGAACACGCTGATCTACAATGTCGGCCGGCGCGAGGTGCGCGGCTTCCTGATCGCCTCGGCGCTGTGGTGGGTCGAGACCTTCCATCTCGATGGCTTACGCGTCGATGCCGTCGCCTCGATGCTCTACCGCGACTACAGTCGCCTGCCGGGCGAATGGGTCCCCAACCAATATGGCGGCCGCGAGAATCTGGAGGCCGTCAGCTTCTTCCAGGAGCTCAACACGCTGATCGGCGCGCGCGGGCGCGGCGCAGTCACCATCGCCGAGGAATCGACCGCCTGGGCCGGCGTCACATCGCCGGTCCACCATGGCGGGCTCGGCTTCCATTTCAAATGGAACATGGGCTGGATGCACGACACGCTGCGCTTCTTCGCGCGTGATCCGATCCATCGCGGCCATCATGGCGACGACGTCACCTTCGGGCTGCTCTACGCCTTCTCCGAGAATTTCGTGCTGCCGATCTCGCATGACGAGGTCGTGCACGGCAAAGGCTCGCTGCTCGCGCGCATGCCGGGAGACGACTGGCAGCGCTTCGCGAATCTGCGCCTCTGCCTGGCGCTGATGTGGAGCCATCCCGGCAAGAAGCTGCTCTTCATGGGCTGCGAGTTCGGAGCCGAGGACGAGTGGAACGTCGACGCTCCCTTCCCCTGGCCTCGCCCCGATGACGCGCGACGCCGCGGCGCGATGCAACTCGTACGCGATCTCAACGCGCTCTACCGTTCGACGCCCGCCCTCCACCGCCTCGACCATGCGCCCGAAGGCTTCGCCTGGGTGATCGCCGACGATAGCGCCAACTCGGTCTTCGCCTTCACGCGCTCGGCCGGGGACGGTGCGCCACCGCTGCTGGTGGTGGCCAATATGACGCCGGTCCCGCGCCATGATTATCGCATCGGAGTCGCAGCGGCCGGACTCTGGCGCGAACGGTTCAACAGCGATGCCGGCGCCTATGGCGGCGCCGATATCGGCAATGGCGGGCAATGCCGGACGAGTCCGACCGCCCGGCACGGCCAGCGCCAGAGCCTCTCCCTGACCCTGCCGCCGCTCGGCTTGCTCGTGCTCGAGCATGAAAGTACCGGCGCCTAGAGATGGTTGAACTGGAACCATCCACCGTGATCCTCGGCCTTCGCGTTGGCGAAAAGCCCGCAACCTCTGACCGCAGCGCTGCTCGCAGAAGCAAGGACTGCGCGGGACCACCCTTGCGGAGATTTCGATGAGCGACGAAACCCTGCGCCAACTTGCGGCCAAGGCCGGCGTCGCACCGCATTGGACAGACCAGACTGGGGCGGAGCGCGCGGTTTCGCCCGAGAGCCTGCGCGCCATTCTGTCGGCGCTCGGCCTGCCGGCCGACAGCGATTCAGCCTTGCGCAACTCGCTCTCGGTGCTGGAGAGCGGAGTGAATGCGGCAGCAACCTCGCGCTTCACCACAGCGCGTGTCGGCCAGCCGGTCAGCCTGCCGCTGAGCGCACCGGGCGGGACGACGGTCGAGATCATGCTGGAGGGTGGCGCGCATCGTGTCGTGACCTCAGAGGAGGGCTATGATGGCGCTTTGACGCTGCCAGCCTTCGCCGAGCCCGGCTATCATACCGTCCGGACCTCGGAGGGCGATTTCTCCGTCGCGACCGCGCCCGAGCGCTGTATCACCTTCGCGGACCTTAATGCGGACCCCCCCGGCTGGGGGCTGGCGGCGCAAATCTATTCGCTGCGAACAGCCAGCGATGGCGGCATCGGCAACTTCGCCGGCGTCGCGGCCTTGGGCCGCAGCGCCGCCAGGCGGGGAGCCGATGCGTTGGCGATCAGTCCTGTCCATGCGCTTTATGGAGCCGAACCCGCCCTCTTCAGTCCCTACTCACCCTCGACGCGCCTGTTCTACAATCCGCTTCACGCCGACCCCGGAGCCGTGCTTCCAGGCGATCTGGTTCAGGATGTGATCGCGAAGCTCGGCCTCGCCGACGAGATGGCGAAGCTCGGATCCCTGCCGCAGGTCGACTGGCTTGCCGCGACAGCGCAGCGTTGGACGCTGCTGCGCGCTCTGTTCGACGCCCTGCGCGATCCCGCCTGCGCGGCCGAGGCTCCGCGAGCCGATTTCGAACGCCATCTGGCTGAAGCCTCGCCACTTCTGAAGGCCCATGCCGTCTTCGAGGTCTTGCACGCGGCTGAGCTGCGCCGCGACCCGGCCGCCAGGAACTGGCGCGACTGGCGACCGGCCTATCGCGATCCCGACAGCCCCGAAGTCGCCGCCTTCGCCACCGAGCACCAGGACGACGTCGCCTATCAGATCTTCCTGCAATGGCTGACGGGCCGTTCCTATGGCGAGGCTCAGCGGGTCTGCCGCGAGAGCGGCATGAATGTCGGGCTCATCGCCGATCTCGCCATCGGCATGGACGGATCCGGCAGCCACGCCTGGAGCCGCCAGCACGAGGTGTTGGGCGGCCTCAGCATCGGCGCACCGCCCGACTATTATGCTGCGGAAGGGCAGAACTGGGCCCTGACCACCTTCTCGCCGCGCGGCCTCGCTGCATCGGGCTTTGCGCCCTTCATCGAGACGCTGCGCGCGAGCCTGCGCTATGTCGGCGGCATCCGCATCGACCATGTCATGGGCATGAGCAGGCTCTGGCTGATCCCCGAAGGCGCGGGCGCGCTCGACGGCGCCTATGTCAGCTTCCCCTCGGAGACACTGTTTCGCCTGATCGCGCTCGAATCCTGGCGGCACAGCGCGATTGTCATCGGCGAAGATCTCGGCACGCTCCCAAACGGTTTTCGCGATGATCTTCGCGCGCAGGGCGTCGCAGGCTTGCGCGTGCTGCGCTTCGAGAAGACGCAGCACAGCTATGTGCCGCCAGAGCAATGGGATGCCGGTGCGGTCGCCCTGACCACGACCCATGACCTGCCGCCGACCGCTGGCTGGTGGGCCGGAGCCGACATCGATTCCGGCGGTGACAGTATCGACCCGGACAACCTGCGCGCCTGGGATCGCGGCGTGCTCTGGGGCGCCTTCCAGAATGCCGGGCTGGTCCAGGGCGAGCGCCCGGCGCCCGACGACACAGACCCGGTGGTCGACGCCGCGATCCGCTATATCGCCCGGACGCCCTGCACGCTGAAAATGCTGCCTATCGAGGACGCACTCGGCATCAGGACGCAGCCCAACGTGCCCGGCACGACAACCGAGAAGCCGAATTGGCGGCATCGGCTCGACGGCAAGGCGGGGCAGTTGCTCGATGATCCAAAAGTGCAGGCAAGGTTGCGCCACCTCGGCCCGCCGCGCGAGGAACCGTGACGCACGACCCGTCATTGCGAGCGAAGCGAAGCAATCCAGAGGTCTCGCGCAGTCCCTTTGGATTGCTTCGTCGCTGCGCTCCTCGCAATGACGGTGAGGCGCTCTGTAGCCGCTCTCAAGCCGCCGCCCGTGCCTCGACGATGCCCGCTATCGCCTCCAGCATGCGCGTATCGTCCCCTGCCAGCCCCTCCATCGCCGCCATGCGCGCGATCACGGTGCCGGCGACCGCCTCCTCGACTGTGTCCTCGGCATAGGCATAGAAGATCGTCGCGTGCTGGCCGTCACGATGGCAGCGGCCCTCGATCTGCTGGAGCTGGATCGCCGAGTGGCGCATGTCGTGGATCACCAGCGAGCGCTCGCGCTCGCCGCCCGGCATCTCGCCGCGATGCAGCGAGATCGATTCCGTCACGGTGAAGATCACCGCGTCGAGGCGGCCGGTCTGGAAGGCGATGCGCGTCTCCTCATTGACCGCGCCGGAGCGCTCGCCATTGATCTCGCCGACCTTCCAGCCGCGCCCGCGCAAGGCCTCGGCCAACATCGCGCTGGTTTCCAGGAAGGCGACCGAGACCGCGACCTGCTCGTCATTGCCGAGCAGATCGTCGCAGAAATCGACCGTTCCCGGAATTCGCAGCAGGCTTGCCTTCTGGCGGAAGCGCAGATCGGCGGCCCAACCCTGCGGCTTGCGCGTGCTCCCGCCAGCCAGGCCCAATTCGCGCCGGAATTCGCGCCAGGTCGCGTCATAGAGTTTTCGCGCCGCGCTATCCAATGCCACCGGCGCAAGCTCGCGCTGCACCTCCGGCCAGCCCGCGATCTCTTCGGGCCGGCGGCGCAGGCCGATGGCGCGCTCGCCGCGATAGAGCAGAGACGCCATCACCTTGCGATCGGCCTCGTTGGGCTCCCAGCTCCAGTTCTTCCAGCGCCCTTTCGCCCGGCCGATCCTGAGCTGCTTCATCAGCACGCGAAACCCGTCGAGATCGGCGCTCGGCATGCCCGCTGCCCGCGCCAGCAGCGGCCCGAGATAGGAGAGCTCATGCGGCGATTGGCCCGCGGTGGCGCTCATATAGATCGTGAAGCGCGCCGCTGCCGCCATCTGGCGGCAGACCAGCCCCTGTTGCGAATTCGGGTTGCGGATGCGATGCGCCTCGTCGATCACGACGAGCGGCCAGACGCGCTTGGGCGCACCATGCTTGGCGAGTTCATTGTTCTTTGCCCGGATCGAGCGCTTCTTGCTATCTGCCGGGGCTGCCAGCAGCGACTTCGTCCGCTCGAAATTCATCAGTGTGACGCGTTTGGCTGGCAGGCCCGACAACGCCATCGTCCGGCGCCATTGCGGGATCGCCCCCTTCGGGCAGATCACCAGCACCTCCTCCTCCGGCATCGCGGAAAGCGCGAGCCAGGCCGAGAGCGTCTTGCCAAGCCCGGTCAGGTCACCAAGCAGGAAGCCCGGCGCAGCCTTGTCGCGCGCGGCCAGAATCGCGTCGCGCGCGACAAGCTGATGGGCGTGGGGGATCAAGCGAGGGGAAACGCCGTCGTCGGCCATGCTCTGTGCTGCGAAATGAGGCGCCGCCGCCGGCTGCGATGCGTGGATGAGACTGTGCCGTCCTTCTTTTGCACTGGCCGAGACGCGCGTCCACCGGCAAAGTCGCCGCCGACCGCGCGCAGGCGCGGCCGATCCCGATGGAGAGACCACAGATGACCCGCGCCCAGGCGATCGCGCATGCGCAAGACTATTTCGACTCCGGCCACTTCAAGGCCGATCTTGCCCGGCTCGTCGCCATGCCGACGGAAAGTCAGAATCCCGACCGCGCCCCGGTCCTGGCGGAGTATCTCGAGACCGAGATGCGCCCGCTGCTGGAAGGGCTCGGCTTCACCTGCCAGACGCTGACCCATCCGCTGTCGCGCGGCCCCTTCCTGCTCGCCACCCGCATCGAGGACCCGGCCCTGCCGACAATCCTCGGCTATGGTCATGGCGACGTCATTCGCGGACTCGACGCGCAATGGAGCGAAGGGCTCTCGCCTTGGCAGCTCGTCGAGAAGGACGGGCGCTGGTATGGCCGCGGCGTTGTCGACAACAAGGGCCAGCACGTCATCAACATCAACGCCTTGCGCGCCGTGCTCGAAACCCGCGGCAAGCTCGGTTTCAACGTCAAATACCTGATCGAGATGGGTGAGGAATCAGGCTCGCCGGGACTGCGCGAGCTCTGCGCCGAGCAGAAGGAGCTGTTCAAGGCCGACGTGCTGATCGCCTCCGACGGGCCGCGGCTCAATGCGGAGCGGCCGACGGTTTTTCTCGGCGCGCGCGGCGGCGTCACTTTCGATCTCTCGATCGTCGCGCGCGAAGGCGGCCATCATTCCGGCAATTGGGGCGGCATCCTCTCCGACCCGGCGATCCAGCTCGCCCACGCCATCGCCTCGATCACCTCCCCCAACGGCCAGATCCGCATTCATGAATGGGTGCCCAAGGAGCTGCCGGCAGCCGTGCGCAAGGCGCTGGTCGGCTGCGAGATCGATGGCGGCCCCGACGGCCCGACGATCGACCCCAATTGGGGCGAGCCCGGCCTGACCCCGGCCGAGCAGGTCTTCGGCTGGTGCTCCTTCGACGTGCTGGCGATGAAGTCCGGCGTGCCGGAGACACCGGTCAACGCCGTGCCGCCGAGCGCCTGGGCGCGCTGCCAGCTGCGCTTCGTCGTCGGCATCGATCAGAACGACATCGTGCCGGCCCTGCGCCGCCACCTGCAGCGCAACGGCTTCCCGATGGTCGAGGTTTCGCTGTCGCGCGAGGCGATCTTCGGCGCGACCCGGCTCGACCCGGAAGACCCCTGGGTCGATTTCGCCCTCGCTTCGATCGCCAGGAGCACCAATAAGAAGCCGGCGCTCCTGCCCAATCTCGGCGGCTCTCTGCCCAACGACATCTTCGCGGATGTGCTGGGCTTGCGCACGATCTGGGTGCCGCATTCCTATCCCGGCTGCTCGCAGCATGCGCCGGACGAGCATCTGCCGGTGGCGATCGCCCGCGAGGGGCTGACGCTGATGGCCGGTCTCTACTGGGATATCGGCAGCGGCTCGGCCCCTCCGGTCTGAGGG
The DNA here is from genome assembly GCF_900113835.1 of Allobosea sp. OK403. GTDB lineage: Bacteria > Pseudomonadota > Alphaproteobacteria > Rhizobiales > Beijerinckiaceae > Allobosea. The sequence continues at coordinate 25,449 of NZ_FOQV01000002.1, forward strand.
TTCGGGCGCCTATTCCTGCGGCCGGCGCGGATCGCGGCCGGGCGGCAAGTCGATCGGCGTCGCTGGCGGTCCTTCAGGCGGCGCGTCCGGCGGCAGCTCGGGCGGCGGCTCGGTCGGGATGCCGGCCGGCGCCTCAATCGGCGGCGATTCGACCGGAGGCGCCGGTGGAATCTCGGTCGGCGTCAAGGGTGGCGGATTCGGCGCCGCCGGCGTGCCGCCTGGATCGGCGGCGCTGTGTCGGAGCAAATCGATCATGTGCTGTCCTCCGCCGGAGGAAACGCCTGATCCGGCCGAAGGTTCGCAACGAGCGCGTTTTCGAGCGCATTGGCCACCGGTTCCCCCCGCGACAAACGCGAAGCGTTTGCGCGGAGAAAACGCGTTAAGACAAGGAGCTGGAGCATTTTAACGGTCCAGTCGGATGGGAAATTGCGCCAGGGCAGAAAAGCAAACGGCCGCGCTGGAGCGCGGCCGTCATCTCGAGGCGGATCGTAAGCCGCTCAGAACTGGTAGCGCAATCCGCCGTTGAAGGCGTAGCCCTCGACCCGCTCGCCGAAGCGCAGATCGGCGCGTACGAAGCCCGACAAGCCGGGCGTCGTCGAGGAGACGGCCATACCCGCGCTGAACTGCCCATAGGTCCCAACCCGGTCCGTGCTCGTCGGGAAGCTCAGGCCGCCGATCTCGCCCGTCGCCTTGCTCTTGCCGGCGAATTCGCGCCAGACGCTGGCCGCGATATAGGGCGCGAGCACGATCGTCTCCGTCGGCTGGATGAAGGTGCCGAGCTGCACGCCGATGCGGCCGGTGACGCTCTCGATCGGCTGCCAGCTGACATTGGCCTGCAGCGTCCGCAGCGAGTCGACCTCGGCACGCGAATAGAGCAGCGCGACGGAGGGGTCGATATAGATGCTGTCGGTGATGTTGAAGCGCTGGCTCATCGAGGCCAGACCGCTCCAGCCATCCGCCTTGAACTTCGCATTGGTGATGCCGGCTGAAGCGGAATTCAGCTTCAGGTCGAAATTGTCCCGCCGCACCAGCACGTCGAGGGCAAAGCCCGAGCCGCTCCGGACCGCGCCGTAGAGGCCATAGAAGGGCTGCTCGACCTCGAGGCGCGTATCGGGTGTCGTGACCTTGGCATCGACCTTGCCGCCATGGACGCCGAGATTGGCGGTCCAGCCGGTGCCGTTGATGTTGTAGAGGCCGGCGTCGATGCCGAGCTGGAAACCGCTGAAGCCTGCCTCGTTGACGCTGCGGAACGAACGCGAGACGCCGCCGAGGCTGCCGACGGTGCTGTTCGAAGTGATGTCGAAATGCCCGCCGCGCGCACGCCCCCAGGTGCCGAGAGAGAAGGTGTTAGGCTGCGGGTCGGATGGGCCGTTGATGAAAGCCGAGGCCGGCTCGCTGAAGGCGTTGATCGAGGACAAGGCGCTCGACACGGAGGCGACGAAGCCCGTGGCCGCGACGACGTTGAGATCCGGCCGCACGACATAATTGCCCGAGCCCGGCGTAGCCTCGCCGAACCAGTACTGCACCAGGCCGTTATTGGTGATGAGCTGGCCGGCGCCATTCGGGAACGGGCTCGGCCCGCTCGCAGGCAGCGCATTGGCGGCGACGAACTGGGCGCCGGCCGCGCCGTTGACCACCTGGACGTCGCGATTGAGCACCGCCGATGTCGAGGTCAGCTGTGCGAAACTGACCGTCGTCAGGCCCGAGGACGCCCCGACGACGCTGATCCGGTCCGCGGCTGCGTTGACGATGTCGAGATCGAGCCCGACCCGGCCATTGCCGGACCAGCCACCGCCGACCGTGACGAGGTTGTTGGTGGCACCGTTGCGCAGATCGATCATGCCGGTGTTGGCGAGGTTGCCGGAGGTTGTCAGCCTCGCGCCCTGGCCGAGGCTGACACTGCCCGCATTCGAGAGCGAGGCGAGATTGGCCGCGAGATTGTTCGCGATGGTCACCTGACCGCTGTTGCTGAGAGGGCCGACGACGTTGAGATTGCCGCTGATGAGGTTGATCGCGCCGGCATTGTTGATCTGCAGGCCGCTGCTCAGCGTCGCCGTCCCGCCGGGCCCGTTGAAGTTGATCACGCCGCTGGCGAGGTTGTTGATCGCCCCCGCATCGAGGATCGCGCCGTTCGTGCCGACATTGATCGTCGCGGCGTTGTTCAGCGTGTTGGCCGTGCCTTGCAGAATCGCGCCGGCATCAAGCGCGATCGTGCCGGCATTGTTGTTGATCGTACCGGCCGACAGCGTCCGCCCGGCGCCGATCGTGATCGAGCCGGCGTTGACGAGGCTGGCGAGCCCCGTGAAATTGCCGCCATTCACGGCAAGGAAGGCGCCACCGGCATTGCCGAAGGCGCCGTTTCCGGCAAGCACGCCGGCCACCGTGAAGGTTCCGGCGTTGTTGGCGATCGCACCATTGATCGTGCCGGCCGCGCTCACCGTACCGCTATTGGTGACGCCGCTCTGGATCGTGCCCGTCGTTGTCAGCGTGCCGCTATTGATCACCGAGGCGTTGACCGTGCCGGCATTACTGAAGGTGCCGACGGAGCCCACCGTCACATTCGAAGCCAGCACGCCGCCGGCGAGAAGGCCGAGCGTACCGGCGGAGACCGTCGTGCCGCCGGTGAAGGTGTTGACGCCGCCGAGATTGAGCGTGCCGGCGCCGACCTTGTTCAGGCTCGTCCCCACGCCATCGACGATCGCCGAATTGATGGTTGCCGTCAGGCCCGTACCGTTGACGTTGATCGTGCCTCCGCCGGCGACGCCGATACCGAGCTGGCCACCATTCAGGACATAACCGTCGACATTGAACTGCAGCGTGTCGAAAGCCCGCGTGCCCGAGCCCGTAATGGTGCCGGCTGTGCCCTGGAATACGCCAACGGAGCCCAGCCAGGCGGCGTTCACCCCGGCCTGCCCCGGCAGGCCGGTCCAGTTCGTGTCGGTGGCGTTCCAGGTGCCCGGGCCGCCATCGACCGTGCCGTTGCCGAGCGTGTCGGCCCCATCCCAGAACTGCATGATCTGCCCGGCACCGAGCACGGCGAGGTTGACCTGCTCGGCCGCCCCCGGAGCGTTGGTGTAGACCTGCCCCGTGAAGCCCGCGACATTAACCGTGGCGTAGTTCCCGGTGATCGCTCCGCCGCCGACCACGTTGATGAGCCGATAGAAGCCCGCGGATGCGGCGGTCCCGGTCAGCGTGCCACCGAGCTGGACCGGCCCGTTGGAGATCACGAGATCGTTGGTGACGCCGCCGACCGTGCCCGGCGTGTTGAGCTCGAACACCGAGTTGGAGCCGGCGTTCAGGGTCAGCGAGCCGACGGTCAGCGTGCCCGGGCTCTGCCCGGCCGAGAGCGTGCCGCCGGCATTGACCGTGACGGCGCCGCCGATCGTGCCGATGCCGGACAAGGTGCCGGTGTTGTTGACCGCCACCGCAGTCGCGCCGAGCGAGCCATTGACCCGCAACTCGCCGCCATTGATCGCGGTCGCGCCGGTATAGGTGTTGGCGCCCGTTGCGGTCGTCAGCCCGGCCGTCGTGGTCACTGTGGCAGCGCCGGCGATGGCGTTGATCGTGCCGCCCGTCGAAGTGACGGCCCCGGTCAGCGTGCCGTTGGTCAGCGTGCCGCCCGCGAGCGAAACTGCGTTGATGGTCTGCGCGAAGCCGCCCAGATCGAGCGTGCCGCCCGTATTGATCGCCGTCGCGCTCGCCGCGCTGAACGCATTCGCCGCGCCGCCCGCCAGGGTGCCGGCATTGATCGTGGTCGCGCCGGTATAAGTGTTGGCGCCGGACAGCGTGACGGTGCCCGCGGTTGTCTTGCTGACCGCTCCGGCGCCCGCGAGAATAGCGGTGACCGCCCCGTTCTGGAAATCGAATGTTCCGCTCGATGCGAATGTGCCGTTCTGGACTGTGCCGCCCTGGAGCACGAGCCCGCCATTTTGCGTCACCGTGAAGCCGCCGAGATCGAGCACGCCGCCCGTCACCGTCGTCGCGTTCGCAACGTTGCCGAGCGCGCTGGCGTTGCCCGCAGTGAGCTGGCCGGCGCCAACCGTTGTGCCGCCGGTATAAGTGTTGGCGCCGGACAGCGTGACAGTGCCCGCGGTTGTCTTGCTGACCGCTCCGGCGCCCGCGAGAATAGCGGTGACCGCCCCGTTCTGGAAATCGAATGTTCCGCTCGATGCGAATGTGCCGTTCTGGACTGTGCCGCCCTGGAGCACGAGCCCGCCATTTTGCGTCACCGTGAAGCCGCCGAGATCGAGCACGCCGCCCGTCACTGTCGTCGCGTTCGCAACGTTGCCGAGCGCGCTAGCGTTGCCCGCAGTGAGCTGGCCGGCGCCAACTGTTGTGCCGCCGGAGTAAGTGTTAACGCCCGTCAACGTCAGCGTGTTCGCGCTGTTTTGAATGACGCCGCCGGCACCGCTGATCACGTTGGCAACAGTCGTGCCACCCGCCGCAGCGTTCAATTGCGCCGTGGCTCCAGCCGCAATGTTGACGCCGCCTGTCAGGTTGGACACCGCAGCACCGAATGTGATGCTGTTCGCACCGCCGGTGAAATCGATCGCGAAGGCCCGTGCGCCCGCGCCGCCATTCGCAAGACCGCCGGCGATAGAACCGGTCGCGCCGAGTGTGACGGCAACACCAGAGCCCGAGAGGCCGACGCCGCCCACGCCTGCAGGCTTCGGCACACCACCGGTTCCGGCAGTTCCGCCATTTCCGCCCGCGACCGCCGCATTGACCGTAATCGAGCCCCCGGCAGAGAAGTCAATACCGCTGCCCCCGCCGCCACCGCCTGCGCCATTGCCGGTCGCGGCCGTCGTGCTACCGCCGTTCCCGCCGGCGCCGCCGGTCACATTCGCACTCACGACGATACCGGTCGCAGTTGCTGCAAACGTGGCGCCCGAGCCGCCGCCACCACCACCACCGCCGTCACCGACGCTTGCCGTCGTGTTGCCGCCAGCACCACCGGCGCCACCCAGAACGGCCTGGCCAATCGTAAGGCCGGTGACACTGCCCTGGAACAAGATACCCAGACCGCCGCCGCCACCACCACCGCCAACGCCGACACCCGTTTGGTTTGTCGTCCCGCCGGCGCCACCCGCACCACCTGTCACCGTTCCGGCTAGCGAGCCTGCGACGATGGGGCCTGTGATGACCGCGCCGAATCCGCCTGCGCCGCCACCGCCGCCATCGCCGAACGCGCCGCCGCTGGCGCCGCCGCCCGCGCCGCCGGCGACACCGGTCACCAACGCGCCGGGCAGCCCTGCAGCAACCGAGCCATGCTCGCCGCCCGCACCGCCGCCGCCGCCGCCATTTCCGACTGCGGCAGCACCTGCGGCGCCGACCGCCGCGCCACCCAAGGCGCCGCCTCCGCCGTTACCGCCAGCGCCGAACGTCTGTCCGGCCCCGCCGCCGCCGCCGCCACTGCTGCCACCAGCAACGTTGCCGGCGCCGCCAGCTCCCGTCGCCTGCGACGCGCCGCCGGTAGCGCTACCGCCGCCGCCGTTCCCGCCCGCGCCAGGAAGAGCGCCACTGCCGCCTCCGCCCCCGGAGCCCCCGCCGGCAGCACCGGCCGCGCCGCCTTGCGCGAAAGCCGTCGCGATCGGGCTCAAAGAAGTCGGCGCAAAACCCACCAGCCCAACGATCACGCCCGTCGCCAGGGCGGTTGTCGCTACGAGTCGCCGCAAACCTTCGCTAGCGGTCCCGGTCGGCATAGACGCGCTCAGTCTGCGAGCGTCCAGAACGTCGGCCGTCTTCAGCATCTAGGACCTCAAGTCGTATTTGCAGCGTGTCCGTATTCGTCGGCCTGGCGCCAGATAGAAGCGAAGTGGAAACAAGGCGGCCGCCAAATCGACAAAATTTCACCTGAATCCATCCCCTGTTTGCTCCCCTTAAGTCAATACCATGCCCGACAGTCAGAGGCCGGCGTGGCCAGCATTGCGCGCGTATGACGCAAGTGCGATATTTGGCTTATTCTTTTTAAATCAAAATGTTGCCGCATTTTCCTCAAGAACCGGCAACGCACTTGCGAACTCGAGCGAGATCACAGCGGCCGTTTTTGTAGGCGCGTTACAGAAATACCACGCAAACGCCGGCTAAACGACGTTTTATCGACCCATGACAGCGTCTCACTTCGCTCATCAGCATGCGGGCCGCCCGCGCCGTTTTGGCAAATTCAGAGAAAATCGACGTGAATCTCTCAACTTACGCTGGTTTCTCAACGTTGCCGGCACACATACCTGACCGGAGCACGCATCCGGCAGTATTCGCGCCTCTGACATCGAGGCCGCGCGAACATCCAACAGGGTCAAGTTACGCCTGGCGGCGAACCCCGGCGCGCCGCACGGAGCGCGCGTCTCGCCACATTCGGCGCCTGATCGCCGCAAAAGCGTGATTCGAGCGGGCGCGATGCTAGCCAGCACCGCCACGCGGCATATGTGCCACCTCCGTGCCGTGAGCCGCCTAGAGCATTGGCGAAAAAGTGGACGCCCGTTTTTGCAAGAGCAATGCTCTGAGCTCTTAGAATCGATCACGGTCTTTCGCATTCGGGCGCTTCCGTCCGAATGCGAAAGACCGTGATCGAATGTGGTTCGGCTCCTGTCTCAAACAAAAAAGGGGAGCGCTGAACGCGCTCCCCCAATCCGCAAACGGTGCAGCGAAACCATGCCCCGCCGTTACAGGGCTCCCCGCCCGATCAGTATCTGTCGTAACGGCGGTAGTAGCCGGGAGGCGGGCCATCATAGCCGCGTCGCGGCCCGTATCCGTAGCCAGGTCCGCGCCCGTAGCCAGGCCCGCGCCCATAACCTCTGCGCCCGTATCGCTGCTGGCGCTGGGTTTCCTCGATAATCATGAGGCGGCGCTGCTTGGCCGCGGTCATAGTGAACTCTACAGCCTGCCCGTCGAGCTGATGAGCCACAGTGGCCGGCAATGTCTCGGCCGCATGAACCGCCGTTGAGGCAGAAATCGCAGCACTCGCGAGAGCAATGGCACCGACGAAGCCGGCAAAGATAGACTTCCTATTCATATCGAATCCTCTCGTGCCACATCAGGCGGGCAACCAATAACGCGAAGAGCGTCGAATCGTTCCACTCAACTTATCGGGGAGGTTGCGCTGCATTCAAGCCTCGCCGAGCCGCGGCCCGGTCGCCGAGAGCGCTCCAGCGCCACGTCGATACTTCTGCAGCCGCCGATGAATGCCGCCATCGCGACGGCGGAAGCTGCCATAGGGCAAGATCGCCGGAGCGATCAACCGTGCCGTTTCGGCGTTCGGCGTATGGAAATTGCAAAATAAAAAGCAAACCGCGCAAACCGTCCCGGCTTTGTCTCGCCGGCCGATCTGTCTATGCTTTCGATCTCGCAGAAGTTTCCGTGGTGGGTGATGTAGGGCTCGAACCTACGACCCGCTGATTAAGAGTCAGCTGCTCTACCAACTGAGCTAATCACCCATACGCCACGAAGCGTCGCCGTCGCTGCGGCCAAGGCCGCGTCAGGCAGGCCGGCGATGTAGCAAACGCCCCCCGCCCTGTCCACCCATCTGCGACAGAAATATGCCAAGCCGCCGAAATGAATTCGGCGATGGGCAAGACAGCCTCATCCCGGACGGCGATTCAGCAGGTGGTAGAGCGCGATAGCCCCGAAGGTCGCCGTGCCGATTCCACCGAGCTCGAAGCCGAAGAGCGGCAGCTTCAGATCGCCCGCGCCCAGGATCAACGCGGTCGCGACGGTGAGCAGATTCTTCGGGTTCGAGAAGTCGACCTGGTTCTCCACCCAGATTCGCCCCGCCGTGGCGGCGATCAGACCAAACACGACGATCGCCAGACCACCGAGCACCGCGACCGGAATCGTGCCGATGACCGCGCCGAACTTGGGGGAGAAGCCGAGCACCAGCGCGATGATTCCCGCCGCGACGAAGACCAGCGTCGAATAGACCCGCGTCACCGCCATCACGCCCATGTTCTCGGCATAGGTCGTCACGCCCGTGCCGCCGCCGGAGCCCGCGATCATGGTGGCGAGCCCGTCGGCCATGAAGCCGCGCCCGATCAGCGGGTCGAGATTGCGCCCGGTCATCACGGCGATGCCCTTGATGTGCCCGAGATTCTCCGCAACCAGGATGAGCGCGACCGGAGCGATCAGCGCCATCGCCTTGAAATCGAATACCGGCGCGACGAAGTTCGGCATCCCGAGCCAGGCGGCGGCTCCGATCCGCCCGAAATCGACCGCCGGGGCGCCGAAGCTCGGCGCCGTCGCCGCGTAGAGGATATAGGCGCCGGCACCGCCGATCAGCACCGGCAGGCGCTGTGCGAGGCCTCGGCCATAAACCGCCACCAGCGCGACCGCGACGACCGTGAACAACGCGATCCATTTGGTGTAGGGGCTCGCCGAGATCATGCCCATCGCCACCGCCGTCAGGTTGAGCCCGATCGCGCCGATGACCGCCCCGGTGACGACCGGCGGCAGCAGCTTCTCGATCCAGGCCGTGCCGACGCCCTGGACCAGCAGCCCGATGGCGGCATAGACCGCACCGCAGGCGATGATGCCGCCAAGCGCCACGCCGATATTCGCATTGGGTCCCGAACCGGCATAGCCGCTCGCCGCGATCACCACGCCGATGAAAGCGAAGGACGAACCGAGATAGCTCGGCAATTGCCCGCGCGTGATCACGAAGAACAGCAGCGTCGCGATACCGGAGAAGAAGATCGCCACATTGGGGTCGAACCCCATCAGGATCGGCGCCAGCGCGGTCGCGCCGAACATGGCGACGACATGCTGCAGACCTGCGATGAAGGTCTGGACGGTCGATAGACGCTCATCCGGCATCACCGCGCCGGAGGTCTTCAAGGTCCAGTTCGGAAAATATGACATGGCGCGCTCCCCAGCGGGCGCGCGCTCTTTCGGCCGCGCCGAGGCCGAACTACAGGCAAAGATCCTGTCCACGCCAAGTGCACCCTGGCGTGGCATGCGCGATTTCAGGGGAAAACCAAGCCTGCAGCACCCTCAGGAAGTGATCTCAGCAAGGTGATGGCTGCCGTCGCCGCGCTGCAGCACGCTGCCCGGCATCGCCGACATGCGCTCCTCCTTCGTCCCGACGACGATCAAGCCGGACAAGGGCTAGCCGGTGTGAGGGGGCGTAGCGTGTCATCCCGCACGCGCTGCGGCACGAAGTGCTGCTGCGCAGATGCGGGACCGTCATCAGGACAGGCGCCTTCTCGTCGCGCGGTCCCGTGTCTGCGCCGCGGCATGAATGCCGCAGCGCGCACGGGATGACGCGGCGCCCTACTCCGCCGCGGCCTGCGCATGCAGGCGCACGCCCTTGGCGACGAGCTTGTTGAGCGCCACCAGATAAGCCTTGGCCGAGGAGACCAGCGTATCGGGATCAGCGCCGCGCCCGGTCACCGACGAGCCCTCATGCGAGAGCCTGACCGTCACCTCGGCCTGCGCGTCGGTGCCCTCGGTCACGGCGTGGACGTCGTAGAGTTCCAGCACCGCCTCATGCGGCACGATCGCCTTGATGGCGTTGAACACGGCGTCGATTGGCCCGTTGCCCTCAGCTTCCTCGGTGACGAAGCGGCCATCGACATCGAGCTTCATGGTCGCGCGCTGCGGCCCGCGCGTGCCGGCGATCACGGTCAGCGAAACCAGCCTGACGCGGTCATGCGCCGAGGCCAGATTCTCGTCGACCAGCGCCTCGATATCCTCGTCATAGACATGCTTCTTGCGGTCGGCCAAGGCCTTGAAGCGCGTGAAGGCGTCCTCGAGCTGGTTGTCGCCCAGATCGTAGCCCATCTCCTTCAGCTTGGAGCGGAAGGCGGCGCGGCCGGAATGCTTGCCCATCACCAGAGAGGTCTTGGAGACGCCGACCGATTCCGGCGTCATGATCTCGTAGGTCGTCTGGTTCTTCAGCATGCCGTCCTGGTGGATGCCGCTCTCATGGGCGAAGGCGTTCCGGCCGACGATCGCCTTGTTGTACTGCACCGGGAAGGAGCAGGCGGTCGAGACGGCCTTCGAGGCGCGCGTCAGCAGCGAGGCGTCGATGCCGGTGTCGTAGGGCAGGACATCGCCGCGCACGCGCAGCGCCATCACCACCTCTTCCAGAGCGGCATTGCCGGCACGCTCGCCGATGCCATTGATGGTGCATTCGATCTGACGCGCCCCGCCCTCGATGCCGGCCAGCGAATTGGCCACCGCCAGCCCCAGATCATTGTGGCAATGCACCGAGAAGATCGCCTTGTCGGCATTGGGCACGCGCTCGCGGATCTGGCGGAACATGGCGCGATACTCGTCGGGCACAGCATAGCCGACCGTATCGGGCAGGTTGATCGTGGTCGCGCCTGCCTTGATGGCGGCCTCGACCGTGCGGCAGAGATAGTCGATCGGGGTGCGGGTCGCGTCCATCGCCGACCATTCGACATCCTCGACCAGGTTGCGGGCCTGGGCCACCGTCTTCGTGATGATCTCCAGAACCTCGTCTTCGCTCTTGCGCATCTGGTGCTCCAGATGGATCGGCGAGGTCGAGACGAAGGTGTGGATGCGCGGCTTGGCGGCATGGCGGACCGCCTCGCCGGCGCGTGCGATGTCCGCGCTGATCGCGCGGGCGAGGCCCGCGACCGTCGCACGCTTGATCCGCCTGGCGATGGCAGAGACCGCCTCGAAATCGCCGTCGGATGCGATCGGGAAGCCGGCCTCGATGATGTCGACGCCCATCGCGTCGAGTACGTCGGCAACCTCGAGCTTCTCCTCGAAGGTCATGGTGGCGCCGGGGCACTGTTCGCCGTCGCGCAAGGTGGTGTCGAAGATCAGCACGCGGTCCTTGGAGGAGGAGGCGTTGCGGGTCGCATCGGTCATGGTCGTGATCCTGTAGAGGGCCGCGCCGCTATGGTTGAAGGCAGGCGCAGAATGTCTGGAAGGCGGTTCTCGTCACTCCCCTGAGCGCCCAGGCATGCATGCCCGGCCGGCCCTCAGGGGCGGCTAAGGAGAAGAAGCAGTCCAAGACCGAGCGGAGCGCGCATGCCGGCAGCCCGCGCAGCAGCGCGGTTCTGGCTCAGAGCATGGGTGGCGGATGCGGCCACAGGCGTTCCTCGTATCGACCCAAACTGCATAACCGATAGCAGGGGGGCAAGGCAAGGCAGGGTTTTCCATCTCGCCTTATCCGCACTCACGCCGCCGCGCTGCTGCGGGCCTTGACCACGGCGAGTGGCGCCGTGGGCGCGGGCCAGAGCTGGACGCGATAGAAATCGTCACCCTCGAGCCCGTCCTCGCTCAGCGTGTCGAGGCCGGCATAGGAGACACGAACCCGGTAGCTTCCCGGCGGCACGCTGAGGCGCGGCGCATCGGGCAGATAATCCGTGCAGCCGGCAATCGCGACGTTGCCGGAGCGGACGGTGAAGGAGCCCTCATTGACCATGTCCCACTCGCCAAAATCGGCGGGAGGCGCCAGCGCATGGAGCGAGACGACGACCGGCACGGTCATGTTGCGCACTGTGCCGACACCGATGGATTGCACCGATGCTGCGAACAGCCGCTCGACGGCCTCGTCCGTCCAGAGCGAGCCGAAATCGTCATTGGCCGTCTCGTCCTGGATGTAGAACTGGAAATAATCGGCGAAGATCGCGAGTTCGATCGTGGTCTCCGTCGTCATGGGCGCTCCTCTTGAAACTGCGCCGGTCTTGCAACAGCGCCAGCAACCTCCAGCGCGACCATGTCGAGAGTGTGTCGCGCCACGCAGCCGGCATGTTGTTGGCCGCCCCGGAATCGGTCATGGTCACGCGTCTTTCGTCGATCGGACATGCCGCCATGCGCGCTTTTGCTCTCCTCGCTACCCTCGGCATCGCCCTTGCCGGCTGTCAGACTCGGCCCGTCGCTCCGCCCGCGCCGCCGCCAGAGCAGGCCTATCCCGGCGTGACGCCGAGCACCTTCCATATGCCGGGCGGTTCGGGATGCTCCGGCGAGGTCGAGCGCTTCCAGGCCGTGATGGATAACGACCTCGCCACCGGGCATACCACCAAGGGCGTCCACGCTCGCGTCAGCGCTGAGATCGCAACCGCCCGCTCGACCTGCACTGCAGGCAATGAAGGCGGCGCGATGGGGCAAATCCACGCGACCAAGACGAGGTTCGGCTATCCGGGCTGAGGCCGGAGAGCCTTAGCGCTCGTTGAGGTTATGGACCTTGGTGGTGGTGTTGCCGCCGCAAGTGTAGCAGCACTCGGTGCATGCCTGCTTGCCGCCCTGGCCCATGCCCCAGTAACGCGCCGCATTGCCCTTGAGCCAGGCACCGTAGCAGATTTTCTCGCCCTTGATGCAGGTCAGCGGGTAACTCACCGTGTCATAGGTGCGGTTGACATAGACCTTGCCGCCGCCCGGCCATTCATTACGCCGGTTCTGCGAGTAGAAGGCGACTTCGATCGCATTGGCCGAAAAGCTGCGCAGCTTCCAGGTCATGACGTCGGCGGATGCGGCCGACGGCATCAGAACGGCGGCCGTCAGCAGGCCCGCAAGGCAGTGTCGCAGCATGGATCCCCCCGGTGGGGAGAGATCCTCCCCTTGGGTCAATCGTGCTCATTTAGCCAAATAACGCAAGGGCTTGCCTGAGGTTGCAAAGTCTGCCGCACTCACGCGGCGAGCCCACGCTTCTCCAGCAGCGCATCCGGCGTCGGCAGCCTGCCCCTGAACAGCGTATAAGCCTCGGCCGGGTCGCGCGTATCGCCGGCCGAATAGATGTAGCGCTTCAGCTTGTTCGCAACCGCAGGCGCGAAGACGTCGCCAGCCTCAATGAAGGCGTTGAAGGCGTCGGCATCCATCACCTCCGACCAGAGATAGCTGTAATAGCCGGCCGAATAGCCGTCTCCGGAGAAGACATGGGTGAAATGCGGCGTGCGGTGACGCATGATGATCTCGTCCGGCATGCCGATCCGCTTAAGCTCCGCCGCCTCGAAAGCGAGCGGATCGATCTCGCCCGGATCCTCCAATGAATGGAAGGCGAGATCGACCAGCGCCGATGAGGTGTACTCCACGGTGGAGAACCCCTGGTTGAAAGTCTGCGCCGTCTTGATCTTGTCGATCAGCGCCGCGGGGATGGGCTCGCCGGTCTCGGCATGCAGGCAATAGGCCTGCATCACCTCTGATGTCAGGAACCAGTGCTCGTAAAGCTGCGAGGGCAGTTCGACGAAATCGCGCGAGACCGAAGTGCCGGCAAGCGAGCCGTAGTGCACATCCGAGAGCAAGCCATGCAAGGCGTGGCCGAATTCGTGGAACAGCGTGCGCGCATCATCGATCGAGAGCAGTGCCGGCTTGCCCTCCGCCGGTTTGGCGAAATTGCAGACATTGACGATGATCGGCCGAACCTCGCCGTCGAAATTGCGCTGGCCGCGATAGGCGCTCATCCAGGCGCCGGAGCGCTTCGAGGCGCGGGCGAAATAATCGCCGAGGAACAGGCCGATATGCCGGCCGCTCGCCACCTCCTTGACCTCCCAGATCCGCACATCCGGGTGATAGCCCTTGAGGTCAGGCTTCGCCTCGAAGGCAAGCCCGAACAGCTTGCCAGCGACATCGAAGGCCGCAGTGATGATGCGGTCGAGCTGGAGATAGGGCTTCAGCACCGCCTCGTCGAGCGCATAGGTCTGCTGGCGCACCTTCTCGGCATAATGGCGCCAGTCCCAGGGGCGGATCGGTCCGTTCTCGCCCTCGCTCTGCGCCAGCGCGGCGAGATCGGCTGCCTCCCGCGCGGCGCGCGCCTTGGCCGGTTTCCAGACCAGTTCGAGCAGGTCGCGGACATGGGTCGGCGTCTTCGCCATGGAATCGTCGAGCTTGAAATGCGCGAAGGTCGGAAAGCCAAGCAGCTTCGCCTTCTCCGCCCGAAGCTTCACCATCTCGGCGACGATGGCGCGGTTGTCGGTCTCCCCGCCATTCTCACCGCGCTTGCTCCAGGCAATGAAGGCCTCCTCGCGCAGATCGCGACGTGTCGAGAAGGTCAGGAAGGGCTCGATGATCGAGCGCGACAGCGTCACCGCATGTTTGCCCGCATGACCGCGGTCGGTAGCGGCGCGCGCCATCGCCGCGATCAGGAAGGTCGGCAGGCCGGCGAGCCCCGCCTCATCTTCGATGATCAGCGCATAGCTCGATTCGTCCTTCAGCACGTTCTGGCTGAACTGCGTGCCGAGCCCCGCAAGGCGTTCGTTGATCGCGGCGAGCCGCATCTTGTCTTCTGGGCCGAGCTGCGCGCCCGAACGGATGAAGCCGCGATGCGTCCGCTCCAGGAGCCGCGCCTGCTCGGCGTCCAGGCCTAACGTCTCGCGCCTGGCGAACACCGCATCGACGCGGGCAAACAGCGCGGGATCCATCATGATCGCCGACCAATGCCGCGAGGTAAGCGGCGACAGCTCGCGCTCGATCGCCTGCAGCGCCTCGTTCGTATCGGCTCCCGCAAGGTTGTAGAACACGCCGCCGACGCGGCTGAGCGCCCTGCCCGCGCGCTCCAGCGCCTCGATGGTGTTGGCGAAGTCCGGCGCCGCGGCCTCAGTGGTCAGCGCGTCGATCTCGGATCTGTGCTTGGAGAGTGCTGCCTCGAAGGCCGGGTGGATATGCTCGGGCGCGATTGCGGCAAAAGGCGGCAGACCAAAGGGCGTGTCCCAAACACGCGAAAACGGATTGTTGGCGGGCAGCGACAGGGCTTCGGGGGCAAGCGTCATCGGGGTATCCGGTTGAATTGAGGGCGTAGAACGCGGACGCACAAGACTAGAGCATTTTCGAGCGAAGTGGACACCGGTTCGCGTGAAGAAAATGCGATAAAACAAGAAGGTAGAGCATTCTCGCGCTTCGGAGAAACGCGGAAATGCTCTTGAAGGATCAGTCTCGCCGCCAGATATGGGCAAGATAAGGCCGCATGAAGAGTGGCATGTCGAGACGCTCGGCATCCTCGGGGCCGCGGACGATGGCGATATCGGCAAGCTCCGGCTCATCCTGCGTCGCCATGCGCGCGAGCATCAGCGCGCGCGCCGCCTCGGCCGGCATGGCGATGGAGACGGGCCGCATGAAGGCGATACGCCCGGGCAGGATCACCGCCGTCCAGCTCTCCTCCACCGTGATCTCGTCAAGCGTCAGCCCGGTCTCCTCGCAAAGCTCGCGCGTCACGCTGCCGGCGAGATCGAGCGTGCCGTCGGGCCGCGCATCCTCGCGGTCGGGCGTGCCGGCGGCGAAATAGACCTTGCCGGGATTGGCGGTGTGCTGCCCCATCACGCCGCACAGGAACGCACCGTCCGCGGCACGCAGAGCCGCCATTGCAAAGCCGTTGCGCACCACCGGACCCGGATGGCCGAAATCGCGCCAGCTGATGAAAGCGGCATAATCGGTCTCGAAATAGCCAGCCCGGAAGACGCCGTCGACGATCGCCGCGCGGTGCTGCAGCATCACCTTGCCGTTGAACATCGCCGGCTTGCCGGCGCTGATTCGGCCCCAATGCGCCACGATCTCGTCCGCACGCTCCCGCGCGAAAATCCAGTCATGAGGCTCGATCAGCGCCTCCAGGCCGGCAAGCTCGACAATCGCGCCATCGACAATGCCGTTCTGTCCGAGAGAGGTCACAGCAGCACGCCCTCGCTGACCAGCACCGCCGAGCCGCCGATGCGGGCCGAAACCAGCGCTCCGCTTGCGACCGTCAGTTCCAGCACGATCTGCGAGGGCCGGCCCATCTCATAGCCCTGCTCGATGACGAAGCGATGCTCGCCGTCGGCGGGTTTGTCGAAGGCCATGACCACGCCGGCGAAGGCGGCAGCAGCCCCACCGGTCGCAGGATCCTCTGCGATGCCGGCACCGGGCCAGAACATGCGTGCGTGATAGTGATGTCCCGTCTCAACGGTCTGCCGGCAATAGACGAAGGCGTTGGGATGCTCAGCAGGCTTCATCACCGCGTCCCAGCGGGACAGGTCGAGCTTGACCCTGCCGATTGCATCGAGGCCGGCCACCGGCACGAACGTAAAGGGGACACCTGCCGAGAACACAGCGGCACGATGCGCCTCGAACCCGATTTCGCTCTCCTCGAGCCCGAGCACGGCCGCGAGCGCGGCGTTGGCGGACGCGGCCTCGATCTCCTGCGGCAGGCGCGGCATGGTGAAGACCGCACGGCCAGAACGAGGCCCGTCGACCGAGACCGCACAAGGCACGAGCCCGACCTTCTCCTCCAGCACCAGGAGATCGGCCCCCATACCGTCGGCCGCATCGCGCAAGGCGAGCAGCACTGCCGTGCCGACCGTCGGATGTCCCGCGAAGGGCAGCTCCCGGCCGGGCGTGAAGATGCGGATCGCGGCGCGATGGCCGGCTTCAGCCGGCGGCGCCACGAACACCGTCTCCGACAGGTTGAATTCGCGCGTGATCGCCTGCATCGCCTCGGTATCGAGCCCCTCGGCATCGAGCACCACGGCGAGCGGATTGCCGGCATGCGCTTGGGTGGTGAAGACGTCGAGTGTGACGAAGCGGCGCTTCATGGAGACGGTCCCTCGGGAATGACGAGATCAATGGTCAGGGGGCTATGGTCGGAGGCTTTCGGCCGGTCCCAGCCGACGCGCGGATAGCGGTCGGCGCAGGTCGCGAGCCTTGCCATCGAGCGGTCGGGCGCGCGCGGATCGAGCGGCACGCGATAAGGCAGGCCGCGCCGGATCATCTGCATCGCGGGCTTAGGATTCGCCGCCGCCAGCGCCGGCGAGAGCAGGATGTGGTCGAGCGGCATGTGACTGTCGATCAGCCTCTGCTGGCTCTCCGACCAGAAGCGTCGAAAATGCGTCCAGCGCTCATACGCAGGCAGCGCCTCCATCGGATCGACGGCGAAATCCTCCAGCAACGGCTCGATGCCACTCTCGCCCTCGTCGACGATCTCGGCCAGAGGGCCGAGCCCATAGCGATAGGCGTTGAGATCGCCGAGCACGATCCAGTTCGCCTCGCGCCAGCCGCCGCCGAAGCGCGTCTTGACCAGATGCTTGACCGCCCTCGCCTCGGCGCAGCGCACCGGCAGCGTCGCCTGGCGGCCATCCTCGCGGCCATTGTCCATCGACTTCAGATGGCAGCCGAACAGGCTGAGCTTGCAGCTGCCGAAATCCAGCGCGACCTCCAGGCAATCGCGTGCAAACACCTTGCCATCGGGGCCGATGCCCAGCGCGGCGAGATCGCGGTCATGCACGCCAGCCTGCGCGAAGGTCAGGTCCTTGTGGGAGTGCACCGTAACCGCCTGCGGCGCCAGCAGGTCGCGCCGCGCCGCAAAGCCGATGTCGATATCGCGCCGGTCATTGCCGTCGAGCAATGCGAAATGGCCATAGCGATGGTCAGAGCTGCGATGGACGTAGTTGGCGAAGAAGGCCTGCAGGCTCGCGAGTGAATCGACCTCCTGCAGCATCCAGAGATCGGCCTGGGCCTCGGCGATGGCGAGCGCAGTCATCTGGCGCTTGTCGTCCTCCAGCGCCACCGCCAGCGAGCGCTCGACAGCATCGCGTTCGTCCGCGCGCGGAAAATGGAACAGCGACAGCGCCGCATCGGTCTCGAACCGCCCGCTCGGCCCGAAGCGATGCCGCGTCAGCAGGTTCTCGACATTGAAGGTGCCGATGCGCAGCTTCATGCCGGTTCAGACCGGCTCGGGGACGAACTGGTGCGATGGCGTCACGAACTCGTCCTGCGCCGCGACCATCAGGATCTCGCGCGAACCCGCCTCTTTGGTCCGCTTCAGCAGGCCGTAGATCGAGGCCGAGGCCTTAGCGAGCGCGGCTGCCGCCGATCCCTCGCGCAGATAATGGGTGAAGAACAGCGCTGCGATGGCGTCGCCAGCGCCATTGAGGCTGACATCGAGTTTCGGCGTGCGCACCCGCCAGGAGCCCTTGGCGTCTGAGGCCATCATGTCGATGGCGTCGTCAGGGGTTTCATTGGTCGAGAGCGACGTCACCAGCACGACCCTCGGCCCGCTGTCGCGCAGTGCCTCAGTCGCGCGATGCGCATCGGCGATGGTCTTGATCGCGATATCGGTCAGCAATTCCAGCTCGAACTGGTTGGGCGTCACGATATCAGCCGCCGGCACCGCCTGCTCGCGCATGAATTCGGGGATGCCCGGCCGCACGAAGATCCCGCGCCCGACATCGCCGATGACAGGATCGCAGCAATAGAGCGCCTTGGGATTGGCCGCGCGCACGCGCTCCACCGCCGAAAGGATGGCATGCCCGATATCGGCCGAGCCCATATAGCCGGAGAGCACACCGTCGCAGGACGGCAGCACGCCGCGCTCGGCAATGCCTTCCATCACCTCGTCGATCATGCCGCCGTCGAAGACGCGGCCCTTCCAGGCGCCATAACCGGTGTGATTGGAAAACTGGACGGTGTGGATCGGCCAGACCTCGACGCCCAGGCGCTGCATCGGGAACACGGCGGAGGCATTGCCGACATGACCATAAGCGACATGCGACTGGATCGAGAGGATGTTCATGAGGCAACGCGCTTGGTGACGGAAACGAAAGCTCTACCCGCTCGCCCCGCCTCGCCGCAAATCGAAAGCGGTGATGGCCGCGATCAATCCTTCAGGGTCACGAGCCAGTCAGCTGGGCGACGCCGGCCGTATCAGTGAACTGGACCAGGCTCAGGATCTTGCCGTCTGCGATCGTGAACAGGTCCATGACCTCGAAGGGCGCGCTGCGCCCGCTTGGGACACACAGCACATCCGCACGCCAATGCAATGCCGCCCTGTCGTCCTCGATCGTCAGCGCAAGCGTCTCGAGATTGCTGAAGACGAAGGCGCCGATCAGCTCTGCCATCTGCGCGCGCACAGCGGCATGGCCGGTCGGCTGCATGAACATCGGCGCGGGCGCCGACGCTCCCGAGAGCCGATAGCTGCAATCGCGATGGAAATAGCCCATCACGGCGTCGAGGTCGCCGCGATGGCGCGCCTCATAGGCATCCTTGATCAGGGTCTCGATCGCAGCGCGCCCGGTCATCTCGCCTCTCCTTGCGTCAGAGGCGAGTGTGACCAGCGCACCGGACAATGTCGAGAGGTCAGGAGCCGGACGCCGCCTTCTTCGCGAAGGTATCGATGAAGGTCTTCTTCAGATCGACATTCGACGTCGCCAGTTCCGGGTCGAGCAGCTTCAGCGCGTCATAGACGCTCTGCTGGCCTTCGGGCGGCGAGATGCCGGTGCGCGAATAGCTCTCCTGCGAGTTCTTGACCGCGCGCAGATAAAGCGGCTTGTCGCCAAGCAGATATTCCGGCGGCACGAGGTCGGCAACATCCTCGGGTTTGGCCGTCTCCAGCCATTTCAGCGCCTTGACGAAGGCGTTGACGAGTTTTTGCGTCGTCACCGGGTTCTTCTCGGCGAATTCACCCTTGAGATACAGCACCGCGGCGGGGTTCGAGCCGCCGAAGAGAGCGCGCGTGCCGGCCTCGGTGCGCGTATCGATCAGCGTGACGATGTCGCCATCGGCTTCGAGCTTCGAGGTCACGGGGTCGAGATGCGAGATGATGTCGAC
This sequence comes from Allobosea sp. OK403, assembly GCF_900113835.1. Taxonomy (GTDB): domain Bacteria; phylum Pseudomonadota; class Alphaproteobacteria; order Rhizobiales; family Beijerinckiaceae; genus Allobosea. The sequence goes on from NZ_FOQV01000002.1 coordinate 44,919, forward strand.
CTGGCCCTGCTTGATCGCGGCGACCGCGCTCGCGCCGGCGCCGATGCCGATGATCGGCGCATCCGTCGCCTTCAGCCCGGCCTTGACCATGGCGTATTGCGCGGTCAGCGCCGTCGAGGAGCCCGGCGCAGTGACGCCGATCTTCAGCCCCTTGAAGTCGGCGGCCGATTTGACCTTGTCGGCGAGCTCCTTGCGCACGGCGATGGTGATCGCCGGGAAGCGCCCGAGCTCGACCACGGCGCGCACATCCTGGCCCTTGGCCTGCATGCGGATGGTGTGCTCATAGGCGCCGGTGACGACATCGACCGAACCTCCAACCAGCGCCTGCAGCGATTTGGCGCCGCCGCCGAAATCATTGATCTCGACATCGAGCCCCTGCTCCTTGAAGAAGCCCTTCTTCTCGGCGACCGTCAGCGGGAGATAATAGAGCAATTGCTTGCCGCCGACGCCGAGCGTCAGCTTGGATTTTTCGGCGTTCTGGGCCAACGCGGCCCGGGTAAAGCCCGGAGCGCTCCAGGCCGCCAGCGCGACGCCGGCCGCCATGATCAGATGTCTGCGGTTCATCGGGTTTCCTTCCCTGAGGATGCTTTGCTTTGAAAGCCTTGTTGGGAAGCAGTTCTAGATTAGTCGCAGGCCTCGCGCCAACCCCGCCTTGAGTCAAAGGCGTTGCCGAATCGAGCCGGCGATTTCATCGAAAGATGTGGCTGGCATAGAGCGCAACGCCGAAGCAGAACAGCGCGATCCCGAGCAGGATCCAGCTCGCGCCGGTCGGGTTCTCCAGCGCGGCCTGGGAGGGGTTTGCGGGGTCGTAATGCACCTCGACCTCAGCCCCGGCCGGATAGCGGTCGGCGACCTTCTCCGCGCTGCCTTGCGAGCCCGACATCTGCATGCCGAGCGCGATCTGGCGGCTGCTGAAGCTGTGGCCGCGAACCTGATAGCTGAATTCGACGACCGGCGCATAGCTCGTACGGGCCCGGCCGTCTTCCGTGCTCCTGCGCTGCTCGACGCGGCTCACGGTGACGCGGCCCGGCACGACCGGCCAGGCATTGGCGCGGGCGAGATAGCGGCGATAGGCGAGGAAGAACAGCAGCGCCGCGCAGCCGAAGCAGAAGGCGAACAGCATCACCGGCACCTCGGCCTGCGGCAGGCTCGCCTGCAGTGTTTCCGCCCCTTGCGTGAGTGCCCAGTATCCACCCGCGCCCAGCAAAGCCAGCACCAGGAGAACCGCGCCGCAGCCCTTGACCGCGCCCTTGGGCGCATCCCGTTCCAGCACGCAGCTCTCGGGATCGGCGGGGTCGTAATATACCGTCACCGCCGCGCCGACCGGGTAGCGCGCCAGCGCCTCCTCGGCAAAGGGCCCGCTGATGTCGCCGATGCTGATCCGGCTGCCCTGATAGCTCCGTCCGCCGACCGAGAAGCTGTAAGCGACGGCGGGAATGTTGACGATGGTGGCGTCATCGCCCACCCCGGAGCGGCGGGTCGCCATGCGCGAGCTCGTGATGCGCCCCTGCGCCGGCAGCCAGCTCTTGGCCCGGCGCAGCTGGATCGCCTTGTGGGCGACCATCGCGATGATCATGACCACGACCGGAAGGGCGATCAGCCCGATCGTGCCCAGCGTCGTATTGGGGACCGGCAGCGTCTCCAGCCAGCTATCGGGCAGATTGGTGACCAGGAAGATCAGCGCGATCGAGGCGATGACAGCTGCGATCGCCCAGACCGGCGGCTCGCCCGCCGCCTCGGCCGCTTTCCGCGGCGACAATTGGCGCAGCCAGGACCGGTCGCGGCGCCAACCGACCTCGCCACGCAGGGCCGCCAGCAGAATCGCCTTCAATGTCGCGGCATCGACCGGATCGGGGGCGGTGAAGCGATTCTGGCCGTCATGATAGGTCAGCCGGAACGAGCCGTCACCGTTCAGGAAGGCTTCGACATCGCCGTCATCGTCGCCGAGATTGACGAACCAGCCGGACTCGCCGCCATGCCCGTCGATGGCGGCGGTGATGTCGGCAGGCTTCGGCGCCTCGATAATGCGGCCGTTGAGTTCCAGCTCCATGGCAGGCCTCCGCCATCGCGGAGACGAGCATGAGCCCGCGATCGCCGGCGATCAAGCGAAGATGACCTTACGTCGTCGTGGTCGAACTCTGCCCTGGCCGCCAGACCAGCAACCGCTTCTCGACCAGCGTCACCAGCGCATCGATCGCGATCACGAAGATCGCCAGGATCAGCATGCCGGAGAACACCCCGGTGACGTCGAAGACGCTCTCGGCCTCGTGGATCTTGTAGCCCAAGCCCGCCGAGGAGCCGAGATATTCACCGACCACCGCGCCGACCAGAGCAAAGCCCACCGAAGTGTGCAGCGAGGAGAACATCCAGGTCAGCGCAGAAGGCCAATAGACATGGCGGAAGAGCTGGCGTTCGTTCATGCCGAGCATGCGGGCGTTCGCCAGCACGGTCGGCGAAACCTCGCGCACGCCTTGGTAGACGTTGAAGAAGACGATGAAGAAGACCAGCGTGAAGCCGAGCGCCACCTTCGACCAGATGCCGAGCCCGAACCAGAGCGCGAAGATCGGCGCCAGCACGACACGCGGCAAGGCGTTCGCCGCCTTGATATAGGGGTCGAAGACCGCAGCCAGCAATTCCTGCCGTGCGAAGGTGAAGCCGAAGAAGATGCCTGCGGCCGAGCCGATGACGAAAGCGAGCACGGTCTCGGTCAGCGTGATGCCGAGATGCCAGTAGATGTCGGGCCCGATCAGCTGGTTGAAGGTCCGCCCCAGCACGGCAGCGGGCGTCGAGAAGAAGAACTGGATCGTCTTGACCTCACCGAACAGCGGATAGGCGGTGACGACGTGCCAGATCAGCAGGAAGACGACCATGACCAGCGCCTGCAGACCGAGAAGCTTGGCGCGGTTCATGGCGCGTCTCCCTCGACCAGCTCGCGACCGTCGCCCATCGCATAGGCCTTCTGAACCTCGACTCTGAGCGAGGCCCAGATGTCGCGATGGATCTCGTGGAAGGCTTTTTCCAGCCGGATCTCGGCGATGTCGCGCGGGCGCGGCAGCGGCACGCGGTAATCGGCAACGATGCCGGCGGCGGGCCCTGCCGACATCACGACGACGCGGTCGGAGAGCGAGATCGCCTCCTCCAGATCATGCGTCACGAAGATCAGCGCCTTGCGGTCCTTCGACCAGAGATCGAGCAGGAGATTGCCCATGATCTGTCGGGTCTGCGCATCGAGCGGGCCGAAAGGCTCGTCCATCAGCAGGATTTCCGGGTTGCGGATCAACATCTGCGCGAGGCTGACGCGCTTGCGCTGGCCGCCTGAAAGCATATGCGGATAGCGATCGACAAAGGCGCGCAAGCCCACCCTGCCAAGCCATTCGCGTGCCCGGGCGTCGGCCTGCGCATCGGAAACGCCCATCGGCTCCAGCGCGACCTTGACGTTGTCGAGCGCCGTCTTCCACGGCATCAGCGCATCGGCCTGGAAGAGATAGCCGGCCCGCCGGTTCAGGCCCGAGAGCGGCTTGCCGAAGATGCCGACCGTGCCGGCCGAGGGCACGAGCAGACCTGCCGCCGCGTTGAGCAAGGTTGACTTGCCGCAGCCGGTTGGCCCCACGACCGAGACGAACTCGCCCGCGGCAACCGAGAGGTTGATCCCGGTGACCGCCTTGTAGCGCTTGCCGCCATCGATGTGGAAGGTGATGTCGAGCCCGCTGAGGGCGACCGCAGGCGACATCTCGCCTGCTCCCGCATCGTGCTGCGGGGGGTGGTGCAACTCCATGAAATCCGTTTCCCCGTCGGCCTGGCGCATCGATCCGCGCTCGCCGCTCATGCCTTGATCTTTGCAGCCGAGATTATGCGATCCCCCGGCGAAGGCAAAGCCGTCCTTCGGCGAAGGAAGCTGGCATTCGCGCAAAGCCTGCGGTTGCATAACCTTGTGGCGGACGCGATAAGCCGATGCCCCCGCCGGAAAGATCACGCTCGCCATGGCCCAACTCGAACTCTGGATGCAAACGCTCGTCGAGTTCATGCGGGCCCATCAGGAATGGGCGATCCCGATCGTCTTCCTGGTCGCATTCTGCGAATGCGTCGCGATCCTGTCCTGGCTCGTGCCGGCAACGGTGTTCTTCACCGCCTTTGGAGCCGCCGCCGGCGCCTCGGGCCTCAACCTGGTCCCACTCGCCATTGCGGCGTCGGTCGGCGCCGGCTGCGGCTTCTGGATCTCCTATTGGGCGGGCCTCGTGCTCGGCCCCCGCGTCGACCATCATTGGCCGTTCAACAAGAACCCCGAGCTTTTGGCGCGCGGCCATGCCTTCTTCGAGAAATGGGGTGTCGCCAGCATCCTGATCGGCCATTTTTTCGGGCCGCTGCGCGCCGTCATCGCGATCGTCGCCGGCATCGTGCAGATGCCGTTCTGGCCTTTCCAGATCGCCAACTGGGTCGCCTCGACCGCCTGGGGTTTTGCGCTGCTTTACGGAGCCGGGCGCCTCGCTGAATTCATGACGAAATAGCGCGGGCCGCGACAAGCAAGCGCCGGTTTCCCGCGATCGGAAACCCGCTCCCGAAACACTGCAATTGGCTGAATGCGCCATTCAGCGCGGGTTCACGCCGCCAGGCGCGATATGGCGTCGTCACGTCGGCACCCCGCCATCGAGCGGTTCGACACTGCCGTGACACGCTGGACCGGCCTCAAGCCGGCGGCGTCGTCTGGCGAAGGGCCCGGCCTCCGTCAGATGCGACAATCCGGGCCGAACACTGAGGTCCATGACATGACGATCTCCCGTTTCCTGATCCCCCTCGCCGCGCTCGCTCTGACCGCCAGCCAGGGCTTCGCCCAGACAGCAACGCAGCCCGCAACACCTGCAAAGCCAACCGCTCCGGTCACCGCCCCGGCTGCTCCCGCGGTTCAGCCCGCCAAGCCGGCCGCCCCGACAGCGGCGCAGCCCGCCCAGGCCAAGAAGATCAACATCAATACGGCGACCGCCGCCGAGCTCGACACGCTGAAGGGCATTGGCGAGGCACGCTCCAAGAAGATCATCGAGGAGCGCGCCAAGGCGAAGTTCAAGGACTTCGCCGATCTGGTGAAGCGCAACGTGCTGCCCTCCAATGTCGAAGCCGAGATCAAGGACAAGATCACCTTCTGAACCGGCCCGCGCCGGTTCGGCAGCGAGACGAAGCGAGGCCCGGCGGAACACCGCCGGGCCTTTTCGCTGTCGGGATAAGTCGGTCAGCCGCGGATCAGGCCAGCGATGACCGCCGCCATCAGCCCGAAGCACAGCCCCAGCACGATGCGCGTGAGGGTCTGCGAGTCGAGCAGTTTCAGAACCGTCATGTCGCCCTCCTCTGTCATGTCGAAATTCTTCATGTCGAAATTCTTGGCCCCTCGAAGGCCGTGAGCCTTACGGCTCAGCTCGGAAACGCTCCGACGAGAATGCCTGCGATGGCGCTCAGGATCAGGGCAACGGCGAGCACTAACAGGACAGGCTTGCCGAGGAACCCTTGACGCGCCTCGACGGGCGTCTCGATCGCGGGATCGGCATCGGAATGATCGTCGGCCCGCATCGGTGGAATTCGGCCACCATCCTGCAGCTCTTCGGATTGCGCCTTGGTGCGTTCCTCTGTCGCGGTCGTCATCTCTCGTCTCCTTCTCCCCAGCCGCGATTGCCCTAACGGATCAATCAGGCAGCAGGCCGACGAAGGTGTTGGCGAGCAGTGCGACTACGAGGCCGCCAAGAAGCGCGATCAGCAATGGCCAATTCGGACCGCCCTCCTGCTGAAGGACATCGCCAGGGTCGGCCTCGGTCTCGCGCGCCTGCCGGTCGCGCTCGCGGATGGTCCGTTCGCTGGAATCCCGTTCCCGTGCCATGCCCGTGCCCCGGTTGATCCTGCTAGCCATAGAAACGCACCAAGCGCGCCTCGGTTCCGCCCGATATTGCAAACCGCGCTCCGGAACGAAAAAGGCGGACGCATCGCTGCGCCCGCCTCCTTCGGAAATCAGGACTATCTTAACCTTACCAAGACCTTCCACTGAGAAGCGGAATCAAACCGACAAGACGTTGAATCAGCATGTCAGCGAGCTGGCAGGCGCCAGATCAGGCCCTGGTCTTGTCGACCAGGGCCTTGGCCTTGATCCCAAAGGCCCGGCGCGAGCCGGACCGTCGTGGGAGAAACCTGGATCAGTTCTTGGTCTTGTCGACCAGGGCTTTGGCCTTGATCCAGGGCATCATGTCGCGCAGCTTGGCGCCGACTTCCTCGATCGGGTGGGCGGCCATGCGGGCGCGGGTCGCCTTGAACGAGGTCTGGTTGACCTTGTTCTCCAGCATCCAGTCTCGGGTAAACTTGCCCGACTGGATGTCGGTCAGCACGCGCTTCATCTCGGCCTTGGTCTCAGGCGTGATGATGCGCGGGCCGGTGACGTACTCGCCATACTCGGCCGTGTTCGAGATCGAGTAGTTCATGTTCGCGATGCCGCCCTCATAGATCAGGTCGACGATCAGCTTCACCTCGTGCAGGCACTCGAAATAAGCCATCTCGGGGGCGTAGCCGGCCTCGGTCAGCGTCTCATAGCCGGCCTTGATCAATTCGACGATGCCACCGCAGAGCACGACCTGCTCGCCGAAGAGATCGGTCTCGCACTCTTCCTTGAAGGTCGTCTCGATGATGCCGGCGCGGCCGCCGCCATTGGCGCTGGCGTAGCTGAGGCCGAGGTCATGGGCGTTGCCGGTCGCGTCCTGGTGGATCGCGATCAGGGTCGGCACGCCGCCGCCGCGCTGATATTCCGAACGCACCGTGTGGCCGGGGCCCTTGGGGGCGACCATCAGCACGTCGAGGTCCTTGCGCGGCTCGATCAGGTTGAAATGGACGTTGAGGCCATGCGCGAAGAGGAGCGCGGCGCCCTCCTTCATGTTGCCGTGCAGTTCGTCGCGATAGATGTCGCCCTGCAATTCGTCGGGGGTCAGCATCATCATGACGTCGGAAACCTTGGCGGCCTCGGAGGGGGTCATCACCTTGAAGCCGGCCTCTTCAGCCTTCTTGCGCGTCGCCGAACCAGCCTTGAGCGCGATGATGACGTCTTTGACGCCGGAATCGCGCAGGTTCAGCGCGTGGGCATGCCCCTGCGAGCCGTAGCCCACGATGCAAACCTTCTTGCCCTTGATCAGATTGATGTCCGCATCACGATCGTAATAAACGCGCATTGGGTGTCTCCTTTTGTCACGCGTTGGTCTTATCCAGGCCCGGATCGTTTTTCGCCGTGCCGTAGAGGGTGAGAAACTGTTGCGTCGCGCGCTCCGCATCGCGCTCGATCTCGGCCTGTCCGAGTGTCAGCGCATCGCCCAGCAACAGCCGGATCTGCACGTCGCGGCCGACGAGACCCAGGAAACTGCGAAACGCCGTCTCGGTGTCGTCATAGGCCAGGAGACCGGCCTCGCGCCCGGCATCGAGGACCGGCTTCAGACGCTCGCCAATCGCGAAGCGCCCATTGGCGAGCACGATGGCGCCGAGATTGCCGGCCCGGGAGCCGGCCTGGCTGATGGCAATGCGGTTCAGGGCAACCGAGGTCGAACTCGAGATCACGCCGAGCCAGTTCGCGGCGAAGCGCGTCAGGCTATCGCGCAGGCCAAGCGCATTGAGCGTCTGCCGATCGTAATTGCCCGCCCGTACTTTCGACGCCTGCCACTGCACGGTCGCCGTCAACAAACCGTCGCGATCACCGAACCATTTGTAGAGCGTTTCCTTCGAGCAGCTCGCGCGGCGGGCAACCGCCGTCATGGTCAGGTGATCGCCCTTCTCCACCATTAGCCCCAGCACAGCGTCGAGCACGGCCTGCTGGCGCGCGGTCGGGCCTTCCTGCTGTGCGTCGATGGGACTGGCCATGAAAGGAGCCGCGATTGCGTACCGTACGTTACGGTTCTGCCGTCTACAGGAGCGGGCGCGGCGATGCAAGCGGCTTGGTTCACTGCCGCGGATTCTCCTTGGCCGCGCGCGGAACCCGGGCTACCCGTCCCGCCAAGAGCCTTCGCCTGATCTCAAACGCTTTCGCCTGATTTTAGGAGATGCCCGTGAACCTGCCCTCCGCAGCACAAATTGTCGCCTTCTGGCGCGAAGCCGGCCCGGACAAATGGTTCACCAAGGACGACGCCTTCGACGCCGAAATCCGCCGGCGCTTCCTGGCGACGCATGAGGCTGCGGCAGCCGGCAAGCTGACCGATTGGGAGGCGACGCCTGAAGGCGTCTACGCCTTGCTGATCCTGCTCGACCAGTTTCCGCGCAATCTTTTCCGCGGCAGCCCGCGCGCCTTCGCCACCGACGCCATGGCGCTCGGCATCGCCGAGCGCGCCGTCGCCAAGGGCTTCGACCGCGCCTTCGCACCGCCCGAGAGCCGCTTCATCTACATGCCCTTCATGCATGCCGAGGATCTCGGACATCAGGAGCGCTGCATCGCACTCTGCACGGCCTCGGACGATCCCGACGGCGTGAAATTCGCCGAGATCCACTGCGACATCATCCGCGATTTCGGCCGCTTTCCGCATCGCAACCCGGTGCTGGGGCGGACGACCACCGAAGCCGAGCACGCATTCCTCAATGAAGGCGGCTTCAGCGGCTGAAGCAGGCATGACACCAACCGCCGAGAACCAGGACGCGATCAGGCTGCGGCGGCCTCGCGATGGGCCTGCGCCAATTCGGCCAGGCTCTTGAAGTGGAAGTTCACCTTCGGCTGGTGTTCAGGCAGCGGGGTCGCGCCGCTGCCGGACTTGCCGAAACGCCGGTCGATCCAGGCACAAGCCAGCCCCGCCTCCTTGGCCGGCACATGGTCATGGTAAAGGCTTTGCGCCGTATGCAGCACCGCGCTCGGACCGAGGCCCAGATCGGCCGCGAGATGTTCGAGCAGATAAGCGAAGTTGCGCGGATCAGGCTTATACGAGCCAACATCCTCGGCGGTGTAGATGCCGTCGAAGCTCACCCCTAGTTTCCTGTTGCTGGCGGCAAAGCTCTGGCGGTCGACATTCGACAGGATGACGAGCCGGTAGTGCCGCTTGAGGTAGGCGAGCGCTTCGGCGGAGTCCGGAAAGGCCGGCCAGTCCGGCACGGACGCACCGAAGCGCTCATTCAGATCGGCATGAATGCGCACGCCGAGATCCTTGGCGAAGCGCGCATGAATCACGGAGAGCAGCGTGGAATAGCGTAGCGATGGCGTCGCTTGTTCCTGCTCGCTCTCATAGCGCCCGAAACGGGCGAGCGCCTCCTCGCGCCCCAGATCGAGCTGCCCGGCGCTCAACAGCGGCTGCAGCGCGTTCCAGATCCCGGTTTCCCAGTCGATCAGCGTCCCATAGCAATCGAATGTCAGAACCTTGAACTCGGTCAGCTTCATCGAAAGGCCTCCTCATACGGCATCATGAGGCTCGACCTTAGCGGGGCCCTGCAAGGCCGTGATGAGGCGAAACTCCGAACGAGTTAACCGAAACTGCGATCCTTAGGCTCAGTTCCCCGCCTGGTTGCGGCCGGCGGCACGGAATTCTGACGGCGTGAGGCCGAAGCGCCGCTTGAACTGCCGGTTGAAGGACGAGGCGTTCTGATAGCCCAGTCCGTAGGCGATCTCCGATATCGGCGTGGACGTGCCGACCAATGCATCGACGGCTCGCTCGAACAGCTGGCTGAGTTGCAATTGCTTCGGCGACTGGCCCGTTGTCGCTCGAAACAGGGCATGGAACTGGCTTTGGCCGAGGCCGGCCATCCGGGCCATCTCCGCCACGCTCTCCGTCGGCGCATCTCCAGCGACGCCAAGGACACGGTGCTCGGACCGCGACCAGGGCCGAGGCCGCCGGCTCGGCTCGACGAGACGCAGCCCCGCCAGCGCCAGGCGGGCGGCATCATGAGCCCGGCACGCACCGGCTTCGACCTCGGCGCCGAGTTGGCGGAACATCCGCCACAGCCAGGGCTCGATCCGCGTGAGCGAGGGGCTCGCATTGCACAGCAAAGTCGGCATCGCCTCGCCGGCGAACGCCGCCGTTTCGACGTCGAGGATGAGCATGCTGCAATCCGGGCTCGGCAGGAAATCGTGCTCACAGTCCTGCGGGACGATCGCGACGCAATTGCTCGAGACGATGCCGGACCGTCCCTCGATATCGAGCTTCATGGCGCCATGCATCGGCAGCAGGATCTGGCTGAAGTCGTGGCGATGGCGGTCGCCGCCGCAATAGCTTCGGATTTCGAGATGGACCGACATAGCGTCCCCATGCGCCCGGGATCATGCCGGCCCATTTGCCGCTAACCACCGCGAGCGATCAAGGGCAGACCGCTCCTCGCCGAAGTCCCGAACAACCTCTAGCCGCCCATCTGCTGGCTCGCGATCCGCTGCAGGAAGATCGCCGCGATCGTCAGGATGAAGCCGACCCACCACAGCGGCGAACGCAGGCTCTTACCGCTGCCGGGAGCCTCAGGCTCCGCCTTGCCGCTCATGCGCTGGATGATCGGCCAGGCGAAACAGGAGAAGCCCACGACGCCGAGGCCAAGGGCAACCATATTCAAGGTTTCGGGAGGCATCGTTACATCGCATCCGGGCCACGGCTCATCGCCGCGATGCCGGTGCGCGAGACCTCGGTCAGGCCGACCACCGTCATCAGCTTGATGAAGCGCTCGATCTCGTCGGTCGATCCTGTCAGTTCGAAGACGAAGGAGGTCAGCGAGGCGTCGATCGTGCGCGCGCCGAAGGCTGCAGCCAGGCGCATCGCCTCGACCCGGTGTTCGCCCTTGCCGACGACCTTGACCAGAGCGAGTTCGCGCTCCAGCGCCTCGCCCTGCAAGGTCAGGTCGACGACGCGATGGACGGGCACCAGCCGATCGAGATGCGCCTTGATCTGGTCGATGATGTGGGCCGTGCCCGACGTCACCACCGTAATCCGCGAGATATGCTTGTCGTGCTCGGTCTCCGAGACCGTGAGGCTCTCGATGTTGTAGCCACGGCCCGAGAACAGGCCCGCGATACGGGCGAGCACGCCGGGCTCATTATCGACGATCACGGCGAGCGTGTGCCGGGCGGTGGGCTCGGTCTTGGGGGCGTTGGGGTAATGCGTGGCGGAGTTGGGCATCGGGCAACCTGTGAGCGTCGCGGAAGGAAACAGGGATTAGGATTGGCGGAGATCGACAAGAGCCGGCTCATCGACTTCGTCCTGATCGAGGATCCAGGGCTCTACGAGAGCAGCCTTGAGCCAGTCGCGATAAGCGGGATGCGCCAGCACGACGTCGCAGTAACCCTGGCATAGGGAATCCACCGCGATCCCGTAAGTGTCGAGCCGGCTGGCCACCGGCGCGAACATCGCGTCCGCGGCGCAGAACTCGCCATAGAGATAGGGGCCGCCAGCCGGCATGCCGAAACGCTCGCGCGCCGCGCGCCAGAGCGCGCTGATGCGGGTGACATCCCTGGCGACCTGCGCGCCCCGGTCGCGGCTCGCGAAGCGCTTGCCGAGATTCATCGGGCAGGTGCTGCGAAGCGCCATGAATCCGGCATGCATCTCGCTGACGGCCGCCCGGGCATGGGCGCGCGCGGCTGCATCGCGCGGCCAGATGCCGAGCGTGGGATGCTTCTCGTGCAGATACTCGAAAATCGCCAGCGTTTCCCAGACGGCGACCTCGCCATCGATCAGCATCGGCATTGTCCCGCCGCTGCCGGGCGCATGAGCCAAAATCGCCTCCTTGAAGCCTGGCTGGTCGAGCGGAATGAGCACCTCCTCAAAGGCGATGCCCTTGGCTTGCATCAACAGCCAGGCGCGCAGCGACCAGGACGAATAGCATTTGTTGCCGATGAGGAGTTTCATGCCGCGGCACTCGCGGACTCGACCAGCGCGTCGAGCGCCGCCTCGACATGCAGCACTGTGGTGTCAAACACCGGAATGGCGAAGTCGGCCTGGGAGACCAGCAGCGTGATCTCGGTGCAGCCAAGAATGACGCCGTCGGCGCCCTGCCCTGCCGCCTCCGCGACAATATCCAGATAGCGCGCCTTGGAGGCGGGCTCGATCACGCCCCGGCACAGCTCCTCATAGATGATGCGATGGACGTCGCCGCGCTGGGCGGCATCGGGCACCATCGCATCGACGCCGAAGGCGCGCAGGCGGTCGCGGTAGAAATCCTGCTCCATGGTGAAGCGCGTCGCCAGCAGCAGCGGCCGTCGCGACGGGCTGCGCTTGATCGCCTTGGCGGTGACGTCGGCCAGATGCAGGAACGGCACGCGTGTCGCCCCGGTGATCCTGTCGGCCAGCTTGTGCATGGTATTGGTGCACAAGACGATGCAGCCGGCGCCGGCCTGTTCGAGCCGCCTGGCGCTGTCGGCCAGCACATCGCCGGCGGCCTCCCAGTCACCCCTCGCCTGCATCTCGGCGATCGGCCCGAAATCCAGCGAATGCAGCATGATGTCGGCGGAATGCAGCCCGCCCAGGCGCGCGCGCACGCCCTCGTTGAGCAGGCGGTAATACACCGCCGTCGATTCCCAGCTCATGCCGCCGATCAGGCCGATTGTCGTCATGTGATGCTCCACAACGGCAGTAGGCAATGGGCAGTAGGCAGTCGAATGCCGCCCATTCCTACTGCCGACTGCCTGCGTTCAGACCAGCTGCTTGCCCTTGGCGTCGATGATGTCGCCGGTGTCGCCTTCGAAATCGGGCAGGATCATCTCGTTATGCGCCTTGCCGGACGGGATCATCGGGAAGCAGTTCTCTTCCTTGGCGACGAGACAGTCGAAGATCACGGGCTTGGGCGTGTCGATCATCTCCATGATCGCGTCATCCAGCGAGGCCGGATCGGAGCAGCGGATGCCGTGCCCGCCATAGGCTTCGGCAAGCTTCACGAAATCGGGCAGCGATTGCGAATAGCTCTCCGAATAGCGCCCGCCATGCAGCAATTCCTGCCACTGGCGCACCATGCCCATATACTCGTTGTTGAGGATGAAGATCTTGACCGGCAGCCGATACTGCACCGCCGTCGACATCTCCTGGATGTTCATCAGGATCGAAGCCTCGCCGGCAACATCGATGACGAGGGCCTTCGGATGCTTCATCTGCACGCCGATCGCCGCCGGCAGGCCGTAGCCCATCGTCCCGAGCCCGCCCGAGGTCATCCAGCGGTTCGGCTCCTGGAACCGGAGATACTGCGCCGCCCACATCTGGTGCTGCCCGACCTCGGTCGTGATGTAGGTATCGCGGTCCTTGGTCAGCGCATGCAGCCGTTCGAGTGCGTATTGCGGCTTGATGATCGAGGACGAGTTCTTGTAGGCGAGGCTTTTGCGCGCCCGCCAGCCATCGATCTGCGTCCACCAGGCGGTCAGCGCGGTCTTGTCGATCTGGGGCGAGGTCTCGCGCCAGATCCGGACCATGTCCTCCAGCACATGGGCGCAATCGCCGACGATGCCGATATCGACCTTGACGTTCTTGTTGATCGAAGACCGGTCGATATCGACATGGATCTTCTTCGAGCGCGGCGAGAAGGCGTCGAGCCGGCCGGTGATGCGATCGTCGAAGCGCGCGCCGATATTGATCATGACGTCGCAATCATGCATCGCGAGGTTGGCCTCATAGGTGCCGTGCATGCCCAGCATGCCGAGCCATTGCCGGTCGGCAGCCGGATAGGCGCCAAGCCCCATCAACGTCGAGGTCACGGGATAGCCGGTCAGCCGCGCGAGTTCGCGCAGCAGCGCCGAAGCGTGCGGCCCCGAATTGATCACGCCACCGCCCGTGTAGAACACCGGACGCTTCGCCTTGGCGATCAGTTCGACCGCGGCCTTGATCTGGTTCAGATCACCCTTGACCGTCGGCCGGTAGGTCTTGTGCTGGTTGTCGCGCGGGCGGCTATAGGCGCCGGTCGCGAACTGGATGTCCTTCGGGATGTCGATGACGACGGGGCCCGGGCGGCCATTGGCGGCGACATAGAAGGCCTCGTGCAGGACGCGCGGCAGGTCCGCGATGCTCTTCACCAGGTAGTTGTGCTTGGTGCAGGAGCGCGTGATGCCGACCGTGTCGCATTCCTGGAAGGCGTCGGAGCCGATCAGATGGGTCGGAACCTGGCCGGTGATGACGACGATCGGGATCGAATCCAGCAGCGCGTCGGTCAGCCCGGTGACGGCGTTGGTCGCGCCGGGACCGGAGGTGACGAGCACGCAGCCGACCTTGCCCGAAGAGGAACGGGCATAGCCCTCCGCTGCATGGACCGCGCCCTGCTCATGCCGGACGAGGACATGCTTGACCTTGTCCTGCTGGAACAGCGCGTCATAGATCGGCAGCACCGCGCCGCCCGGATAGCCGAACAGATGTTCGACGCCCTGGTCCTGAAGCGCGCGGACGACCATTTCGGCTCCGGTCATCATCTCGCTCATAACGATCTCCTGCGGCAGCTATGTTGAGGTCGGTCGGGGGGAAAGCGGGCAATAAAAAAGGCCCTCGGAGGGGCCTGGACGTGCGCTGGCGTCGGGGACGCGCGGTTTGTTGAAACCGGCCCCTACCAGCGCACCCGTACGATAATAAGCTTGCGCATCGCGCTTCCACCTTTTGCAGATATTGCCGGACGCTAACCGAGGCGCTGCGCCCGGTCAAGCGGCAACGCGAACCGCCTTCCCGCAGTCGCGCGAGCGGGCCTGTGCCGCCCCCCCCCCGCCGCCAACCCCGAAAATCGATTGACCGAAGGGAACACTTTTTCAAGGACGCGCTGATAGCGTCCGCCGACTTGGATTCAGGAACGCCATGTATCAGGAAGTCCACACCGAGAACATTGTGGCGCGGGCCCATGCAAAGGAGATCGCGGAGCTCCTGCACCGCTTCGCGCAGCATGCCCAGGATGAAGCTGGCGCGCCGCATGAAGCATTCTGCGACGAGGTTTTGCCGCGCTTCGGTGAGGATGTGATGGTGCTCGCCCCCACAGAGGACGGCGACTACACCTATGTCCATTACGGCCGCGAAATCACGCGCTATGTCGGCGGCAGCCGGCTCGGCGAGCGCATCTCCAGCATGACGCCCCAGGTCGCCCGCTTCACCGCCGCCTGCTATGATCAGGCGCTCAGCGACGGCAAGCCGGCCTATACCGTGCATCGCTCGCTCAAGACGGTTCGCGTCTGCCTGTGGGAGCGGCTGGTGATGCCGACCACAGCACGCAATGGCGAGCGCTTCCTCATCGTCTTCAGCCGACCACTGCAGTTCCACGAGGAGCTTCTCACCACGGTCCTGGAGACCTCGCCCTCCGGCATCGTGGCGCTGCGGGTCATGCGCGACGACCAGGGCGACATCACCCGCACGCTGATCATCACCGCCAATCAACGCGCGGCGGTGATGGCGGGTCGGGGCGACGAGAACCTGCACGATACCGATGCGCGCGAGAGCCTGCCCTTCCTCACCGACGCCACGATCTGGCGACGCTGCCTCTACGCCATCGAACTGCGCCGCAGCGACATGATCGAGACCTCCTTCAGCCATGGCGGCAAGGTCACCTGGCTGCAGATCGCCATCGCGCCGCTCGGCGACGGGCTGGTGATGACGATGACCGACGTCTCCGAATTGATGGTCGCCAACCAGACCCTGCAGAGCCGAGCGGCGACGCTGGCGCTCGAGATCGGCCGCGAACGCGCGACCCGCCGGGCCCTGTCGCAGGAGATCGGCCAGCGCGAGGAGCGCGAGCAGGAATTGCGGCGCCTGGCCGAGACAGACCCCCTGACGGCACTCTTGAACCGGCGCTCCTTCATCGAGAAGGCCAACGATGCCATCGCGGCCTGCGATGCGAGCGGCGACGATACCTCGCTGATCATCGTCGATCTCGACCACTTCAAGAGCGTCAATGACAGTCACGGGCACGCCGCCGGCGATGCCGTGATCCGCGCCTTCGCCGATCTGCTGCTCGGCACGGTCCGCTCGGATCGCGACCTCGTTGGCCGCTTCGGCGGCGAGGAATTCGCCGTCTTCCTGCCTCGCGCCAATGCAGCGACGGCGCGGCGCATGGCGCAACGCATGCAGCACACCCTCGAAACCAAGCGCTTGCCGGTGTCGGAGACGCTGGCCCTGCAGGTTTCGGCGAGCTTCGGCATCGCCACGCGGCAGAAGGGCGAGAACTTCACCACCTTCATCGAGCGCGCCGACCGCGCGCTTTACCGCGCCAAGAACGATGGCCGCGACTGCATCAGGCTGGCCGAACCCGCCCTCGTCGCCGCGGCCTGAGCCTCAGGACGCAGCCTCGATCGCCTGCAAGGCCGCATCCAGCGCAGCGGTCGGCGCAACCGCCGTCCACCCCGCCATCTGGTGGCGGAACCAGGTGACCTGCCGCTTGGCATAAGCGCGCGTATCGGCCTGGCCACGCGCGATCGCCTCCGCCAGCGGGAGATCGCCATCGATATGGGCGATCAGCCCCGGCACGCCATGGGCGCGCATCACCGGCAGCAACGCGTCGAGCCGGCGCTCGCGCAGGCGCGCGACCTCGTCCAGCGCGCCTTGCGCCATCATCGCCTCGAAGCGCCGGTCGATCCGCGCGCGGATCTCTTCACGCTCAGGCGCCACGAAGAGGCGCAGCAGCGGCAGGCCGTCGAGCGGGCCCGGCCGACGGTCGCCCTGGAAACTCGCTAGCGAACGCCCCGTCGCCTCCAACACCTCCAGCGCCCGCATGGTCCGCATCCGGTCGCTCGGCCGCAACCGCTCCGCCATGGCTGGATCACGCGCCCGGAGCTCATCATGCAAGGCTGCCGTCTCCAGCCCCTCGACACGGGCACGGAACGCCGCCCGCACGGCCTCCGGCACCGGCGGAATCGCCGAGAACCCTTCGGTCAGCGCCTTGAAATAGAGCCCGGTTCCGCCGACCAGCACCGGTAGCGAACCGGCCTGCTGGAGCTCGGCCAGCAGCGCGCCGGTCTCGGCGGCGTAACGCATCGCCGAATAGTTCTCCGCACCATCGACATGGCCATAGAGCCGATGTGGCACGGACGCTTCCTCGGCTTGCGTCGGGCGCGCCGTGATGATCCGGAGATCGCCATAGACCTGCATGGAATCGGCATTGACCACGGTGCCGCCAAAGCGTCGCGCGATCGCCATCGCCAGCGCGGACTTGCCGCTGGCCGTCGGACCTGCGATGAGCACCGCCCTGATCGTCACCCTGCCCGGTCCTTCCACATGCTCGTCGCCACGCTCGTTTCCGCCCATGGCCAGGCGCTGGTCGATGACAGCTTGCTGAGCCATCTCTCGGCGACCATCCCAGGCCTTACGCATAGCGCGCGCCTCGACGGCGAGATCGCCGCCGACGTCTTCGCGGAAGCGAACGACGCGCGCAAGCTCGAAGCCGAGATCCGCCTCGCGCTCGCGGGCGCCGCGATCGATATCGTCGTCCAGCCCGAGGCGACGCGGCGCAAGGCGCTGTTCCTCGCCGATATGGATTCGACCATGATCGGGCAGGAGTGCATCGACGAACTCGCTGCCTATGTCGGCCTCAAGGAGAAGGTCTCCGGCATCACCGAACGCGCCATGCGCGGCGAGATCGCCTTCGAGCCGGCCCTGCGCGAGCGCGTCGCCTTGCTGAAGGGCGTGCCGCTTTCCATTGTCGGCGAGATCATCGCTGACCGCATCACCCTGACGCCAGGCGGATCGGCCCTCGTACGCACCATGCGCACCCATGGCGGCTACACCGCGCTGGTCTCGGGCGGCTTCACCGTCTTCACCGGGCCGATCAGCTCAACGATCGGCTTCGACGAGCACCGCTCCAATGTATTGCTCGCGCATGAGGGCGTGCTGACCGGCGAGGTCGCCAACCCGATCCTCGGCAAGCAGGCCAAGCTCGATGCGCTGCTGGAATTGCGCGGGCGTCTTGGCCTCGCCCCGGCACAGACGCTCGCCGTCGGCGACGGCGCCAATGACCTTGCCATGCTGGGCGAGGCGGGCCTGGGCGCCGCCTTTCGCGCCAAGCCGGCGGTTGCCGCCGCCGCCCATGCGAGGCTCGACCACGCCGATCTGACGGCGCTGCTGTATGCCCAGGGTTATACCGGCGCGGAGATCGTCAGGTAGCACCTGACCTTGGAAGCTCGGGAATCTCGACGCTCCGGAACAAAGCCCCCAAGGCGGCAACACAAAAAAGGGCGGCCTCGACGGCCGCCCTTTTGCAAATCCATGACGCCCAGCGTCAGTTCATCGATACCGCGACGAAGCGGACCTCGCCCTGCGCGTTCGAGACCAGAAGCAAGGCGGACTTCTTGCCGTCCTTCTTCAAGGCATCGAGACGCTTGGTCACGTCCTCAGGCGAGTTCACCGGCTCCTGGCCGACCTCGACGATCAACTCGCCGACCGAAATGCGCTTGTCGGCGGCGTTCGAATTCGGATCGACCTTGGTGATGATGACGCCCTTGGTGCCGTCCTTGATCGCGTAGCGCTTCTTCAATTCCTCGGTCTGCGGTGAGAATTCGAGGCCGAGAGCGCTGGTCACGGCGGGCTTGGCCGGTTCGGCCGGCGTGCGTGCCGAGGCGGGCTGGACCTTCTCGCCATCCTCGAGGCGACCGAGCTTGACGGTCTTCACCAGTTCCTTGCCCTTGCGCATGATGCTGATCGGCACATCCTTGCCGACCGGGGTGGCGGCGACGATGCGCGGCAGATCGCGCGAATCCTTGACCTCCTTGCCGTCGAACTTGACGACCACGTCGCCGACCTCGAGGCCCGCGGGTTTGGCCGGCCCCTTGTCGTCAATGCCGGCGATGAGCGCGCCGCGCGCGGTGCCAAGGCCGAGCGCCTCCGCAGTAGCGTCATCGACGCTCTGGATGCGCACGCCGAGCCAGCCGCGGCGCGTCTCACCGAACTCACGCAATTGCTCGACGACATTGGCCGCGAGCGAGGATGGCACGGCAAAGCCGATACCGACCGAACCACCCGTCGGCGACAGGATCGCCGTGTTGATGCCGATGACCTCGCCCGCCATGTTGAACAGCGGCCCGCCGGAATTGCCTTTGTTGATGGCAGCGTCGGTCTGGATATAGGTGTCGTAGGGCCCCTGGCTGATGTCGCGGTTGCGCGCCGAGATGATGCCCGACGAAACCGAGCCGCCCAGCGCGAACGGATTGCCGATCGCCATCACCGGATCGCCGATGCGCATCGCATCGGAATCGCCGAACTTGACCGCCGGCAGCGGCTTGTCGTGCTTCACCCGCAGCACCGCGAGATCGACCTTGGCGTCCTTGCCGATGACCTCGGCCTTGAGACGAAGCCCGTCGGGAAAGATCACCGTGATCTCGTTGGCGTCGCCGATGACGTGGTTGTTCGTCACGACGATGCCCGACGCGTCGATCACGAAGCCCGAGCCCGCCGATTGCGAACGGCGCGGCTGAGGCGCCTGGCGCTCGCCTTGCTGGTTCTGGCCGTCGCGGCCCTGGCCGCGCCGGTTGAAGAATTCCTCGAAAAGGTCACCGAAGGGGGTGTCGGGGCCAAGCTGGGGCAGTTGCGGCAGGGTGCGGCCCTTGGCGTCTCCCGTCGTCACCGCCGAGATGTTGACCACCGCGGGCATGACCTTGTCGACGAGATCGGCCAGCGAAACCTGGCCGGCCAGCACGGGCGAATTCGCCTGCGCCGGAGCCGAGACGGCACCCAGCGGCAGCAGAGCCGTGCTGCACACCAATGCAATCCGGGCGATCCGAAGAGGAGACTGTTTGAATGCCATCAGGGTCCTCATGAGAAGAATGGGCAGGCAATCAGCCTGCCAGAATAGGCCCGAGTAATGAACCTGAAAATACGGCGGAAGCGCGATGCAGCGTGAATCGCGGTGCACGATCGCGTCATTGTGCATCCGCACTGTTATAACAGGCTCGCGGAGCACGACCCGCGCCGGAGCCTTGCGGGAAGGCTGCAGACGCGAAGGCGCCCGTACAGCACTGAAACGACGGTCCACCCGCCGCTTGCAGGCCTTACCTAAACGCCGCCGCGCACCAGCCAGACCAGAATGACGCCGAGCACGGCGGAGCCAATTCCGATCAACCGCATGCGGTCGACCGGCGTCTCGGCTGCGCTGCGCAAGGCATCCTTGGCGAGGTTCGGCACCGCCGCGAACAAGATGCCCTCGATGGCGAAAACCAGGCCGAGCGCCGCGATGAAATCCCACATACGCGGCGCCCGGGTTCGAATCAGGGCCGCGCCGGCGCGGCCGGCACGGTGGTGGTCGCGCCCGCATCCCGCTGGGCTTGCGGCCCATTGAAGAAGCGGAAGAACGGGGTATCGGGCGAGAGCACCATGCGCGTATCGCCCGGCTTGATGCTGGCCTCATAGGCCTGCATCGAACGATAGAACGCGAAGAACTCCGGATCCTTGCCGAAGGCTTCGGCGAAGACGCGGTTGCGCTCGCCTTCGCCCTCGCCGCGAACCTCGTCCGAACGGCGCTGTGCCTCGGCGACGATCACGGTCGAATCCCTGTCGGCACGCGCCCTGATCTCCTGCGCCTGCTGGGCGCCGAGCGCGCGGGCTTCGGCCGCCTCGCGCTGACGTTCCGTCTGCATGCGCTGGAACACGGCTTGCGAGTTGGCCGCCGGAAGGTCGACGCGGCGCAGGCGCACATCGACGACGGTCATGCCGAAGCGCGCCGCCTCGCGGTTCACATCGTCACGAATACGGCTCATCAAGCGCGAACGGTCGGTACGGACCATGGCGGTGAAGCTCGCCTCAGCCAGCACGCTGCGGACATTGCCGTTGACGATCGAGGCAAGCTGCGAGTTGGCGCGCGGGATGCTGTTGACCGCCTGATAGAACTTCAGCGGATCGGAGATCCGGTAGCGCGTAAAGGCATCGACGACGAGCCGCTTCTGGTCCGAGGCGATGATTTCCTGCGACGGCAAGTCCAGATCGAGGATGCGGTTGTCAAGGAAGGTCACCGTCTCGAACGGCGCCGGCAGCTTGAAGTAGAGCCCGGGCGCGGTGGCGATGGTGCGCACCCGCCCGAACTGCAGCACGATGGCCGATTGCGTCTGCTGCACGACGAAGGTGCCGGCATAAAGCAGAACCGCGGCAAGGCCGACGAGGATGAGCGCACCAACGCGCAGGATCGAACCGTTCATCGGACCGCTCCTCCCTGCTGAGCGCCCGGCGCCGTGCGCCGCTGCTGGAGTTCGTTGAGGGGCAGATAGGGCACGACGCCCTGGCTACCATTCTTCTGGTCGATGATCACCTTGTCGGTGCCGCCGAGCACGCGCTCCATCGTCTCGATGAAGAGCCGCTCGCGAGTCACGGCCGGCGCATTCTTGTACTGCGCGTAGACCGCATTGAAACGGCTCGCCTGACCAAGCGCTTCCGCCACCGTCTGGTCCTTATAGGCTTCAGCCGACTGGACGAGCTGCGCCGAACGGCCGCGCGCTTCCGGCACGACGCGGTTGGCATAGGTCTGCGCTTCGTTGCGCAGGCGTTCCTGGTCGGCGCGGGCCGCCTGGACGTCGCGGAACGAATCGATGACCTGCTGCGGCGGATCGACCTTCTGCATCTGTACCAGGCGGATCTGGACGCCTGCCTTGTAGGTGTCCAAGGTCTCCTGCATCAGATGGCGCACCTCGGTCTCGATCGCGCCGCGATCGGTGGTGAGCACCGGCTGGATGTTGCGGCGGCCGACGACTTCGCGCATCGCGCTCTCGGCAACGGCCTTCACCGTACCCGGCGGATCCTGGATGTTGAAGACGTAATTCTCGGGCGCGACGGGGTCGATCTGCCACTGCACGATGACGTCGACATCGACGATGTTCTCGTCGCCGGTCAGCATCAGGCTCTCTTCGATCACGTCTGTCTGGCGCGAGGTGCGCACCGACTCGACCGTGCGGAAGCCGACCTCGGTGGTGACGACATTGGTCACCTGGGGCTTGATCACGCCGCCGATGGGATAGGGCCAGTTCCAGTTGGCGCCTTCGCCGGTCTTGCCGATATATTTGCCGAAGACGGTGTTGAGGCCGACCTCGTTGGGGCGCACGAAATAGACGCCAGTCGCGAGCCAGACCAGCACGAGGACGAGCAGGCCGAGCACGAGACCGCGCCCACCGACATTGCCGCCCGGAAGCAAATTCTTGAGCCGATCCTGGCTGCGCCGCAGGATCTCTTCCAGATCGGGCGGCGAACCGCCACCGCTGCCGCCGCCATTCGAGCCGCCGCCCCAGGGGCCGCCACCGCCGCCGCTTCCACCGCGATTGCCCCAGGGTCCACCCCCGCCGCCACCGCTCCCACTACCGCCGCTCTGGTTGCTCCAAGGCATACTTGCGCCGTTCCCTTACGCTCGTGTCAGGCCGTGCAATAGGCGAATGCCGGCCATTTGTCAGCGCCCTTGCGGGGCCGTGGCGCTGACTTGGGCATGGGACATGGATTCGTCAACGGCGCAAGTCATTCATCGTCAACAGAAAGTCGGCTCATGGCCGGCGACGAAAGGTCGCGAAGGTGAAGGCGTGCTCATCATCGGGACCGTGGGGATGCTCTTCGCGTGCGAGGGCTTCGAAGGCAGCGCGATTCCAGTCCGGGAAAACCGCATCGCCCTGCGGCGCCGCATGCACGAAGGTCAGTTCGAGCCGGTCGGCGAAAGGCAAGGCCTGACCATAAATCTCCGTGCCGCCGCCGATGATAACCGAATGCGCCCCCATCGCGCGGCCCAGGCTCTGGGCGTGCTCGAGCGCTCCTTCGAGAGAATGCGCGACATGCACGCCCTCAGTGCTGAAATGCGCATCGCGCGTCAGCACGATCGTCTCGCGTCCCGGCAGCGGCTTGCCGATCGAGAGATAGGTCTTGCGCCCCATGATGATAGGGCAACCCGTCGTCAGGCGGCGGAACCGCCGCATGTCGGTCTTCAATCGCCAGATCAGCTTGTTGTCGTCGCCGATGACATTGTTGTCAGCGATGGCTGCGACAATGACGAGAGGAAGCGCAGCCATCGTCTCAGCCCCCCTGCCCCAACCGCGCCAAAGCCTCGCCTTCGAGCCGCTTCACTGTCCACTCATCCTGCGCGGCGGCTCCGATCGAGCGATAGAACACCCGCGACGGCTCGTTCCAATTCAGCACCCACCAGGCCAGGCGCGGCAGCCCCTCTTCAACGCAGCGCCTGGCAAGGTGCGCGATCAGGCCCTTGCCGATGCCGCGCCCGCGCTGACCGGGCCGCACATAAAGATCCTCCAGCCAGATGCCGTGCCGGCCAGAGAAGGTGGAATAGGTGTAGAACCAGACCGCGAAGCCGACCGGCTCGCCCTCCCACTCCGCGATGTCGCAGAATGTGCGCGGGTTCGGGCCAAACAGCGCCAAGGCGATGTCGGCCTGCGTCGCCGCGACCTCATGCAGCAGCTTCTCGTATTCGGCCAGTTCCCTGATGAAACCGAGGACAAGGCCGGCCTCATCTGGACGGGCGGGGCGGATGGTCAAGCTCATGGCGAGAGGCCCTGCGACGACGACCGCCGCGTTTATGGAAGCGTGAAGTTCTTGGAAGCATGCAGTTCATGGAAGCAGGAAGGAGAATCGACAAGCCGGCACCCCCGATTTGTCTCGTGCATAACTCAGAAAAACGCCAGCCGGCAGAACCGGCGCGACATGCCGAACGCCGTTCTCGGCATGCAGCAATCCGAAAGCCGATGTCGTTACCACAAGCGTCGGAAAGGCCGGGAGCCGCTTGCCCAACGCCATGAAGAGCAAGGCGGTCCTGGATCGCATGCGAGCGCCCAAGCCCGCTTGCTGCATCCAGCCTTCGTCATCACGGCGCTCAGGCGGCGGCGGTCACGATGATCTCGACGCGAAAGTCGGGATCGGCCATGCCGACCGTGCCGCAGCTGCGCGCCGGCGCGTTGTCTCGGTCGATCCAGGCATCCCAGACCGCGTTCATGCCGTCATAATCGTCCATGGTTCTCAGCCAGATCGTGGCTGAGAGGATCTTGCTCCTGTCGCTTCCGACTTCGGCGAGAGCGGCATCGATCTTGGCGAAAGCCTCTTGCGTCTGCTGGGCGATGTCCCCCCGCTTATCGTCGCAGACCTGGCCGGTCAGGTAGATGACGCCACCATGCACCACTGCGCGGCTGCGGCGGCTATTCGCGCCGATACGCTGGATATCGTTCATGTCCTGTCCTTGTTGCTGGTGAAAGACGCAGCCGCTCAGGCGCTCGCGAGGGCCGGCGTCTCGACGACGCCTTCCGCCTGGCGCCAGGCGAAGCCCAGATGGGCCTGGAGCAGCCGGTTGAGCAGCGGTCCGTCGCGATCGAGGAAGGCCTTCAGGATGTCGGCGTGCTGGTAGGCCGCCGAGGTCCAGTCCTTGATCTGCATGACCGCGAGATAGCGGGTGCGATAGAGCCTGAGGTTCAATTGGCCGTGGATCTCGACCAGCGTCGGATTTCCCGAGCCAGCGACGATGCCGAGATGGAAGGCCTGGTTCGCCTGGAAATAGGCGGAGCGGTCCTTGGCCTCGAACGCCACCTGCAGCAGGTTGTATTGCCGCTCGACCTCCGCCACCTGCACTGGCTGGGCGCTGAGGCAGGCGAGTTCACCGCCGAGCCCGTCGAGCATGCTGTAGACCTTCAGCATGCCGCGCAGATCCTCGACGCCGGGATTGGCCACGAGGGCGCCGCGATTGGGCAGGATGTCGACGAGCCGTTCCGTCGCGAGGATCTGGAGCGCCTCGCGGATCGGCGTGCGCGAGACCCGCAGCTGCTCGGAGATCGGCTGCTCGCGGATGCGCTCGCCGGGCTTCAGGCCGTCATGGATGATCTGATCGCGGATGTGGTTCGCGATCTGCTGCGTCAGGGGCTGGGCCGCCACAGTCAGGGACAGCCTCGGCACGGCTTCGTCGGAGGCGGGGCTCTGGCCGTCCGGAGCGAGGGTCAAGCTCATGAAGGTCTCATTTCCAGCAAGTGCCTAAAGCGTTTTCAAGCGAAGTGGACACCGGTTCGCGTCAAGAAAACGCGTTAGAACAAAGAGCTAGAGCAG
Source organism: Allobosea sp. OK403 (assembly GCF_900113835.1). GTDB lineage: Bacteria > Pseudomonadota > Alphaproteobacteria > Rhizobiales > Beijerinckiaceae > Allobosea. Next base: position 69,815 of record NZ_FOQV01000002.1, read on the forward strand.
TTCGCGATCCAGCTGGATCGGAAACTGCTCTGGCTGGCAGCCGCTTATTTGCGCTTGCAAGACTATCGCGCCTGCGTATTGTCGACAATATGGAAAATGACTATCCGTGAGAATGATTGTTCCCCCACGACGCCACGCCGCTTGCCAAGCGGTGTCGGCAGAGATCGTGCCGGGCCGATCGCCAGCTTGCGGACGCTATCGCCGACAGCCTCGTTTCACACATTGCCTGAGTGACGATCGAAGGGGAGAGATGCGCCATGACGACGACAGATGATCGAGACGTGCCCCCGAAGGCGACGCGCCGGGACTTTCTCGTCACCGCCGCGCTGACCACGGCAGCCGCGAGCATGGGCTCGGTGTCATCGGCGCTCGCCGCCGAGAAGATCACCGTCGCCGATCCGGGCGGCATCTATCAATCGGGCTTCGGTGCAGCCTTCTACAAACCCTTCCAGGCCGAGACCGGCATCGAGATCGTCAATGTCGCCCGTGAGGCGGAGCCGACCAGCCAGATCAAGGCGATCGTCGAGGCGAAATCCTATGTCTGGGATGTGGTGTCGGTGACGCTATCCTCGCGCAAGCTGCTCTCGGACCAAGGGCTGCTCGAGCCACTGGACTGGAGCGGGCCCGAAATGGATGCGCTCATCCCGGCAGCGCGCCAGCCCGACTGGATGGGCACCAACGTCTTCGCCAGCCTTCTCGCCTATCGCACGGACACGATGAAGACCGCGCCCAACAGCTGGGCGGATTTCTTCGACGTGAAGAAATTCCCCGGCCGCCGTTCGCTGCCCAAGAGCCCGATCATCGTCTTGGAAGGGGCGCTGCTGGCCGACGGCGTTCCGCTGGACAAGCTCTACCCGCTCGACATCGACCGCGCCTTCCGGAAACTCGACGAGATCAAGCCGCATGTCAGCGTCTGGTGGGCGAGCTTCGGCCAGACGACCCAGTTGCTGCAGAGCGGCGAGGTCGACATGCTCTACAGCAGCAATGCGCGCATTCAGGCCGCGATCGACAGCGGCGCGCCGGTCCAGCTGATCTGGAACCAGGCGCTCTATGGGCTCGAAGGCTGGGCGATCCCGAAAGGCTCGCCGCGCGCCGCGCTCGCCAAGCGCTTCATCAAATACTGCGCCAACGGCGCGCGGCAAGCCGCCTATACCAACGCCCTCGCCTATGGCCCGACCAACCCTGCAGCCTTCGACAAGATCGCGCCGGAGCGGGCGAAATTCCTGCCGACCGCGCCCGAGAACTTCAAGGGCATGGCCCAGATCAACGACGACTGGTGGGGCGCCAACAAGGACAAGATGTTCGACCGCTTCAACGCCTGGCTGCTGCGCTGACGGCTGCGGACCGACACGCCATGGCCACCGGCAAATCGCCCGAGAACAAGACGTCGCCCGAGAACAAGTCGCCGAAGAAGCTGAGCATCGTGGAGGTGTCAAAGCGCTATGGCGACGTCGCTGCGCTCGACAGCACCGACCTCGATATGGCCGAAGGCGAATTCCTGACCCTGCTGGGGCCATCCGGCTCGGGCAAGACGACACTGCTCTCGATCGTGGCCGGGCTCACCAGCCCGACCACCGGAGAGGTCTGGATCGACGGCCGTTGCTCCACCCGGCTCCCGCCGTTCAAGCGGGAGATCGGCATGGTGTTCCAGAACTATGCGCTGTTTCCGCATCTGACGGTGTTCGAAAACATTGCCTTTCCGCTGCATATGCGCCGCCTGCCCGCAGTGGAGGTGGAGCGCGAGGTGCGCCGCGTTCTGGACGTCATCAAGCTGCCCCAGGTCGCCGACCGGTTCCCGCGTGAGCTCTCGGGTGGGCAGCAGCAGCGCATCGCGCTGGCCCGCTGCATCGTCTACAGCCCGTCGATCGTGCTGATGGACGAGCCGCTGGGCGCGCTCGACAAGAATCTGCGCGACCACATGCAGATGGAGATCAAGCGCCTCCACACCGAGATCGGCATCACCGTCCTCTACGTCACTCACGACCAGGAGGAGGCGTTGGCGATGTCGGACAGGATCTGCCTGATGAACAATGCCCGCATCGAGCAGGTCGGTACGCCCGACGATCTCTATTTCCGGCCCCGGAGCATCTTCGCGGCGAGCTTCCTCGGCGAATCCAATATCCTCGACGGCGTCGTCCAGGCGATGGGCGAGAAGGCCGTGATCAGCGACCAGGCCGGTGCGACCTTCGAGGCGCGGCCGGATGCGCGCTTCAAGACTAAGGAGCGCCTGTGCTGGATGGTGCGGCCCGAGAGCCTGCGCGTGACGCGCGATGCGGGCCCGCCGGGCAATACACTGCGCGGCCGGCTGCAGGATGTCGTCTTCGCCGGCGGCGTCACCAAGATCCATGTCCGCACAGACCAAGGCGGAATGCTCGTCGCCAAACAATTGACCACCGCCAATGGCGTGCCCCATCAGGGCGAAGAGGTCTTCGTCAGTTGGAGCGGCGAGGACACGGTCCTGCTGCCGGCGGCCGCGCCGTGACCGGCGAGGCGACGACACTGCACCCAGCCGCGCTCTCCCGGCCGCTATCGCCGCTGCTCGCGCTCTGGCCGCTGCTGCCGATCGCCCTGTTCCTGGGCGCTTTCTTCGTCTACCCGGTGCTGCAATTGCTGACCCTTTCGGTCCGCACGCCAGCAGGCGAGATGACGGCCCAAAACTATCTGCGCATCGTCTCCGACCCGATCTACGCGAATGTGCTGGCGATCACCTTCAAGATCGCGTTCTGGACCACGCTGGTCTCGATCCTGGGCGCCTATCCTGTCGCTTATCTCCTCGCCACCGCCTCGGCCAAGCGACGCAACAGCTTGATGATCTGGGTGCTCGTGCCGTTCTGGACGAGCTTCCTGGTACGGACCTTCGCCTGGATGATCCTGCTCGGGCGCAATGGTGCGATCAACCGCATGCTGATCTCCCTGGGCATCACCGATGCTCCGGTCGCGCTGATCTACAACCTGACCGGGACGCTGATCGGTATGAGCCACGCCATGATCCCGCTGGCGATCATGACCATGCTGCCGGTGATGCAGACGATCGACCCCAATCTGGCGCGGGCCGCCGACACGCTCGGCGCCCGGCGCGGCCAGACCTTCTGGCGGATCTATTTCCCGCAATCCATGCCCGGCGTCAGCGCCGCCTGCATCATGGTGTTCATCACCTCGCTCGGCTTCTTCATCACGCCTGCGCTGCTTGGCGGCGCCCGGGAGACGATGATCACACAGGTCATCATCACGCAGGTCCAGGAACTGCTGAACTGGGGCTTTGCCGGCGCGCTTGCCGTCTTCCTGCTGGCGGCGGCGCTGCTGGTCTTCGCGCTCTATGACCGCGTCGTCGGCATGGCGACGCTGGCTGGCGCCTCGGCATCGGTCGGCCGCGCCCGCCCCTCGATGCTGGGGCGCGTCGGTGCGCGCCTGGGCGGCGCCATCCTAGGCGCCCTCGGCAATCTCTGCGCGGCGGTCGCTGAGCGCTGGGAGCGGGCCATGCCGGGGAGCGCACAGGGCGTGCTCGGCAAGGCTGCGCTGCGGCTCGCCTTCGGCTTCGTCATCGGCTTCCTGATCCTGCCGGCGCTTTTCGTCATCCCCGCCTCCTTCACCGCGGGCGCCGCCGTCGAGTTTCCGCCGCGCGGCTTCTCACTGCGCTGGTACCAGACCTATCTCTCCTCGCCGGACTGGATCAGCGCGACCTACAACTCCTTCGCCATCGCCACGATGTCGGGGCTGGTGGCGCTGCTGATCGGGACGATGGCCGCCTTCGCCCTGACGCGGCGGCGGATCCCGGGCAAGACAGCGGTTCTCGCCCTGGTCCTGTCGCCGCTGATCGTGCCGCGCGTCGTCATCGCGGTGGCGCTGTTTTACCTCTATTCGCGGCTTGAACTGGTCGGGACGATCACCGGCCTCGTCATCGGTCATGCCGTCCTGGCGGTGCCTTATGTCGTCATCACTGTGATGGCGGTGCTCAGCACCTATGACCAACGCTACGACCAGGCGGCCTCGACGCTGGGCGCCAGCCCGCTGCGCACGCTCTGGCGCATCACCCTGCCGCAGATCAGGCCGGGTCTGATTGCCGCCTTCCTGTTCGCCTTCATCACATCCTTCGACGAACTCACCATCGCCCTGTTCGTGACCGGCGGCGCCGTCTCGACACTGCCGCGCCAGATGTGGAGCGACATGCTGCTCCAGATCAATCCGACGCTGGCAGCCGTCGCCACGATCCTGCTGGTGGTGATGACGCTGCTTCTCTTCGCCGGCGAATATCTGCGCCGGCGCAGCCCATGAGCGGGATGCCTTCGCTCCCCTCGCCTATCCCAGGACATCGCCCATGCAGCCCATGAAGAAGACCTATTACGGCGTCACCCTCGGCATCCTGATGGTGAAGAGCCATTTCCGCCGGTTCCATGGCGATATCGGCCATGCCGGCACCTGGCCGTTCCCGGTGCAGTATCGCATCGTCGCCGATGCCGTGCCGTCGCGGATGACGGAGATGCACAATGTCAGCCTGCTCGAGCCGTTCAAGGCCGCCGCCCAGGAGCTGATCGAGGCCGGCGTCGACGGCATCACCACGACCTGCGGCTTCCTGTCGATCTATCAGCGCGAGCTCGCCGATTTCTGCTCGGTGCCGGTGGCGACGAGCGCCTTGCTGCAGGTGCCGATGGTCGAGCGCATCATCCCCAGCAACAAGAAGGTCGGCATCCTGACCTATAATGGCGACGCCCTGACGGGCCGCTATCTCGAGGCCGCGGGCGTCGCCGCCGACACGCCGGTCGTCGGCATGCCTCCGACCTCGGAATTCGTCCGCTCGATCCGCGACGGCGACGACAGCGTGCCCTTCGAAGTCTTGCGCGAGGAGGTGCTGGCGACGGCCGGCACGCTGATGACCCGGCATCCCGATATCGGCGCGATCGTTTCCGAATGCACCAATCTGACGCCGTTCAGCGCCGATATCGCGCAGCGCTTCCGCGTGCCGGTGTTCGACGCCGTGACCATGGTCAACTGCTTCCACGCCGCGCTGAAGCCGCAGCGCTTCGTGCAGGACTGAGCCGGAACCTCGCCGCGTGACCGATTCCAGGAGTTGAGAGCATTGCTCTTGCGAAAAACCGGTACCCACTTTTTCGCGCAAGGCTCTCGCGTCCACGGATTGCGGGGCGATCGGCAGAACCAGCTCGATCTTTGTTCTAACGCGGTTCCCTCGCTCGAAAACGCTCTAAGCCGGTCGCGATTGGCGACGCCACCGGCTCCGACGAACAGATCGCCATCTGGAGGGAACCACCATGGGCAAGCCGACACCGATCGAATACGCCGATGCCTCGCCGGAGGTGCGCGCCGTGTTCGACGACATCATGACCTCGCGAAACCTCAAGGACGTCAACAACTTCTGGAAATATCTCGCACGCGACCCCGTCTCGCTGCGCCGGACCTGGGAGAGCGTGAAGGAGGTCATGGCGCCCGGCGCCCTCGACCCGCTGGTCAAGGAGATGGTCTATCTCGCCGTCAGCGTGACGAATAGCTGCGGCTATTGCATCGCCAGCCACTCGGCGGCGGCAGCCAAGGCCGGCATGAGCGAGGCCATGTTTGGCGAGCTTATGGCGGTTGTGGGCATGGCCAACGAGACCAACCGCCTCGTCAACGGCTATCGCGTTCCCATCGACGCCGCCTTCGATCGCTGACGGTCTGCCTCATCGAGCGGCTCGGCTTCAGGGGATCAGATCAGTTCGAACAGACGCCAATCGACAGACCAGCGCCTCGCACCGCGGTCCAGAGCGGGTTGTTGCCCGGGCGCAGCCGTAGCGAGGCGCATTCGCAGCAAGGTCCGCAACTGAAGCAAGCAGCGGCGACAACCGGAATAAGGATCTTGATATCCATTTAAAGTCCAATTAGCGTCCAATAGAATGCTGGTTCCTGGCGATCCAGCCGAAGTCCGCAACGCCAGTTCCGTTGCAAGATGAGTTCGGTCGGATGAGCGCGATGCGGCTCATTTGAAAGCGTCGGCAATGCACTTCCTGCTGGGGCTCGCCAGCGTCAACCGAGCCATTCAATCATATCTGGAGCGCCCCTATGGACATCATGATCTTGAAACGAAATGGAATCAGCACACTAAGCTGGAACATCTCCGCAAATGTGGGACTTGCCTCACCCAACCGCACGGACGACGTGCAATTGGTTCAATTTGGATATTATGCAATGCTTATAAACCCAAATTCCAAGATAACCGATGAACAGCGGGACGTGTTTAGCAAGATTGTATTGGGGCAGGCATGTAATGGGACGGCTAACGACCCGCTCGTCGCGGCCATTCGAGCGCACCAAAAAGTGAGAGGTGGCCCACAGGACGGCCATGTCAGTCCAACCAGAGAAGGAGGTAGTTATGATGGTCAGCACACCTTCATCATGATGGCGCTGAATAATAACATGAGCGATGTTGTGCCGGGCGCGTTTCCACGGATTGACAAGCACCCGAAATGCCCGCCCCTGGTGGCAGCACTTGTTAAACGCGCTTGCTAACTACAGAAATAGGCAAGCAACACGGAGACACGGCGCGAGATATATTGAGAAACGGTACGTCGTAGAGCCTAGCGGCTTGAGTCTCTGTGTTTTATCTTACGATTAACGTGCGAATTTTCCTATTTGCGACAATCCGAAGCTGGAAGCGGCAACGTGAGAGCGGCGCTGCAGCATAGGAAGAGAATGATGGCGTAACCACAAGTTTAGCGCAGGCCCGGAGCAAAGTTTTCTGGCTTGCTACAGTGCGCCCCTTGAAGTTAAGCCCGTTAGGCGAGTGGGACTGGCAAATTGCAATCAAGCTCTCCCGAGAGAGCCTCTGGATCCTCAGCCTCTCATCGACCACCGCCTTTGGCCGCCTGATGGGAGATCCCGGCAAAACTCGGATCGTGACGCGTTGCCTACCGGCATATGCCCGTTTCCGCGAAACAGTCGCGGACGCATCGTGCCGCCGCGCTGAAGCTAGCGGAGGACCGCTGCGGCGAGAGCATGGGCATGAATCGTGCAGAATCTCGGCTTGTTTCAGCAGCTTGGCAGCTTCGCATCCGCCTATCTGATCATCATGGCCGTCCCGGGACCAAACTTCGCAATGGTCATCCAGTCGAGCGTGCACGGCTCCTTGCGAGGAGCTCTGTCGGCGGCGGTCGGTCTCGCAACGGGAGCGGGTCTGCTCGCGGGGCTGGCATTTGCCGGCCTTCTATCGACCGGACGCAACGAAACCTGGCAGGGGGTGGCTCATGCGGCCTTCGCTCTGACGCTGGTCCTGATTGGCGCAAGGGCACTACGACGTTCAATGCGCGGATCCGCCACCCCGCTATCCTCGGAGGCAAGCCTATCCTCGGAGGCAAGCCTATCTTCGAAGGCAAGCCGCGCGTCGACAAACTTCTTCACGGCGTTGGTGACGGCCGTTGCCAATCCTTTGACAGCTGTTTTCTTCGCAACATCAATGCTTGAGCTCGGTTTGACCGATCTTCAGACAAGGCCGGCGCTCATGGCGATGTCAGTCTTCATCATAGCGCTCAGCTGGTTCGGTTTCGTCAGCCTGATGTTTTGTTTTACCCCGGTCCAGAAGGCATTTCAGCTGTTGCGACGTCCGCTGGATGCGGGCTTGGGCGCCTACCTGATCTTTGTCGGCATATCGCATGTCGCGGCGCCACTGATCGGCTGACGTCGGGGTCCTGGCTTGGGACCTTGGGCTCCGGTCTTTCTCGGCAGGCGCGCAGTCAAGCTCCCCGAGGGCGTCAAGGGCGATTGAAGGTCAGGTCGATTTTTCGCGGGCCTGCATACCGCAACAAAATGCTCGCCTCCCGGCGTCGGCGTCCCAGGAAAGATCGAGCCGAAGCCATCGTCTCGATGTCTTGATGCCTTGATGTCTCGCCTTGAGCGCGAGACTTGGGCGGCGCGAGCGATCGAACCACTTCCTCCCCGCGTTTCAACGACGCCTGCCCCATGGCGAACATCGGCGCATCGCTGCGCCTGGTGACCTCGCAGCCGTCAGCCATTGCCCAAATCTCGGGCTTGCATTGGATTTCTTTTGGATATTACTTGGTCTCAATTCTTAGAGTCCAAAAGGCTTTCTGACGGATCGGAGGAGCGATTTTGGCGTTCAGGTCTGAGCTGTTTTCATCGCTTGTCGGAAGCATATACGAGGCAGCTCGCGATCCTCGGCAATGGCCGGTTGCGATAGAAAGCCTGCGCGTCGCCTTCGACGGCTCTGAAGCCTCGTTTGATATTTTCAGCGAGGAGATGGCGCCAAAGTCTTGCGACGGTACCGCGAGAGATCTGCCCCAGAATGATCTGCGCGAGATTTTGATCGGGACGGGAGATCCTGACGCGGATGTCGTGGCGGTCGACCGAGCCTTTTCCGACCAGTCGAGCAGCCCGTCATTTTCGAGAGGCGGCAGGCTTCTGCTCTGCCGGTTCCGCCTCAAGCGGCTGGCGACACTTCTTCAGGATGACGACATCGCCGAGACGTCTTGCTCGCCCGAAAGCCGCGGCTTTTGCATCCATGTCGGGCGAGGTCGGGAGCAACCGCTCTTCAGTATCGAGGACATGGCCTGGTTCATGCGCATGGCCTCGCACGTGCAACGCGCGACCGAACTCTCCCAGAGCGTCAGCCAGGCGCGAATGGCGGCGGCGATCATCGGGCAATTGCCCTTCGGCGTGCTTGTCGTCGATGCACAGAAGCGGGTCATCGCCGCCAATCATGCCGCCACGGAACTCACCAGGCATTCCCGCTCCGGGATCAAGGTTCGCAGGGGCATTCTGACTGCGCGCAGCGGTCTCGACGTCGACAAGCTCCAGCAGGCCGTGTCCGCCGCCTGCCGACTGCAGGAGCGCGGAAGCGCTCAGGCGGGCTGCGATGCGTTCATCCATTCCCGGTCCCATGCGAGCGATGGCGACGCGCTTGCGATCTCGATTTGCCCCTTGCCGCAGACCGAGCGGCTGGCCGCCAGCGAGGGCAGCTATGCCGTGGTCTTTGCCCAGAGGCTTTCGCTGAACTTGCCCTTTGGCTTCGTCGAACAGGTGCAAAGCGTCTTCGGCCTGACACCGACGGAAGCGCGATTGGCGTGCTCCCTGGCGGAAGGGCTCTCGCTCAAGGACGCCGCGCGGCGACAGGGTATCCGCTTCAAGACAGCACGTTCCTATCTCGAAGGCATTTTCCAGAAGACCGGCGCACACCAGCAGAGCCAGCTCGTCGCCGTGCTCAAGACGGTCCAACTCATCCTCGGGAACGCCGCGATGACAGAACGCCGACCAGCCGCGCTCGCCGGCTACCAAATTCCCGCAACCGATGCCGCCTAGAGCATTTTCGAGCGAAGCGGGCACCGGTTCGCGTGAAGAAAATGCGATAAAATAAGGAGCTAGAGCATTTCCGCGATTCGGAGGAACGCGGAAATGCTCTAGCTCATGAAGAGTCGCAATATGACCACCGCGACCACCCCGACGATGACGACGGCGATCAAAGGCAGTCGCCGCGCGGCGAGTATCGTGATCAGCGCGGCGATCGTTTCGGCTGGCCCGGTCGTGAGAACCGCCGGGGCGATGACGGAGACGAGCACCGCCGCCGGAATCTCGTCGAACGCCGCCTTGGCCTTACCCTTGAATTGAAGCTTGTCGGCAAAGAACAGGCCGCCGATCCGCGTGGCATATGTCACGATGGCCATACCGATGATGGCAAGAATGGTCGGCGCGGAGAGGGTCATGGCGCCTCCTCGGGAGCAGCGACATAAACCGCCGCGATGCCGGCCAGCGTCCCGATCAGGACGTGCCATGGTGCGCCGAGGGTCACGAAAGCGATCGCCGAGGCGATGGCGCTGGCGGCCACCGCGCTCGCGGTACTCCGCCCCCTCCAGAAACCGGCGATAAGACCGATGAAAAGCGCCGTGAACGCGAAATCGGCGCCGAGGCGCCGGGGGTCTCCCAGGAACGCGCCTGCAAACGCGCCAAGCGTGGTCCAGAAGACCCAATTTGTGTAGAGGACCCCACCCATCGTCAGAAAATAGGCCGGGGTCAGCGGCTTCTCCCGGACGCGCCGTTCGCTCAAGGCCCAGTTCTCATCAGATAGGACGTAGAACCCGAGCAATCGCTGCAAGGTTGCGAAAGCGGCTGTCTTCGGCGCGAGGGAGGCGCTCATCAGCAGGTTACGCAGATTGACCAGGAGGGTGGACAGCACGATCGCCACGACGGGAACCGGCTGCCCCCAGATCTCGATCGCGGCAAACTGTGCGGCGCCGGCACAGACCGTGGCCGACATCAATGCGACCTCGATGGGTGAAAGGCCCTTTCCCACGCACAGTGCGCCGAACAACAGGCCAATCGGGATGGCGGCGACCGCAGCCGGAAAAATATCGCGCAGGCCATCGCGGATTTCGTCACGTGGGCGACGTGAAAGCGCCGAGCTGGTCGTCGTCATTCCAGGCCTTTCATCGCACCAAGCCTTTCATCACATCCAACACCAGCCGGAATTCATCCAGGAAATCGGCAGACACGGGCCTGAGAGAGTGAGGCTGGAACGATCCTTGGAGCAATTTCGATCCAGTTGGATCGTTCAATTGCTCCAGCTCTTTGCTTTAACGCGATCTTCACGCGAACCGGTGCCCGCTTCGCCCGAAAACGCTTTAGATCTTCATCTTCAGTCGATACGCATAGCTGTCGCCGCGGAACAGGCCTTCGACATATTCCAGCATCCGGCCAGTCTGGTCATAGGTCCGGCGCTTGATCAAGAGTGACGGCAGCGGCTCGGTGAAGCCGAATATCGAGCATTCCTCCATGTCGGGCGAGGTTGCCTCAATCGTCTGCTCGCAATGATCGGGCGGGGCGCCATGGTCGGCAAGGTAGGCGTAAACGGAACCCGACAAGTCTGCATGCTCAAGGCTTTGGCAGGCATCGAGGCTGTACCACGCCACTTCGCGCGACAGCGGGATGCCATCTCCCAGGCGCACGCGTATGAGCTTCAGAAACCGCGCGGTCGACGGCAGGCCGAAGATGGAGGCGATCAATCGGTCGCTGAGGGCCTGTCGCTCCAATATCTTCGACGAGGGCGTGCGACCGAGTTCTTCCATCTCCTGAGTGAAGCCCTTGAGGCGATTCATGCCCGGCTCAAGCACGGTTTCCGGCTTCTGGACGATGTAGCCAAGGCGGCCATGAGCCGCGAGCAGCCGCCGTTTCCGCAGCGCATCGTAACAATGTTGTACTGTTGTTCGACTCAAGCCCAACTCAGCCGCAAGGTGACGTTCTGCTGGCATTGTTGCCCCAGGGGCAAGACTGCCTTTCTCGATCATCGCCGCGAGCTGTTCTTCGAGCTGACGATAGAGCGGCATGGCCGTATCTTCGCGGAGCTTGAGAACATCGATAAAGCTCTTGGGCTCTGGCTTGGGCATTTCGGCGCCGCTCAATTCTCTACTTACCCACTGTGAAATTGATTAAAAATTGACCTCGCATCGAGACTTATCCCGATTATCATTGTCAAAGCAATCTGCGAGCGGCTCATGCGAAACGATGCTCACCTCTTTGTCGTCGGCAGCTTCGTCGCAGCAAGCGCCGCCAAGGTCGAGACACTTCCCAAACCCGGCGAATCCCTGACGGCCCACGCCTTTGCTCTGGAACCCGGCGGCAAGGGCTTCAACCTTGCCGTTGCCGGCAGGCGACTAGGCGCCGCTGTGGAGGGCATCCTGGCGGTTGGCGACGATATGCTGTCGGGACTAGCCGCACCTGCGCTGGAGCGCGCCCGGCTCCCTGGCGAGATGCTCCATCGGCTTCCCGGTTCGACAGGCGCGGGCATCGGTTTCATCGACGCTCGCGGCGAGAATTGCCTGGCCGTCTTTCCCGGCGCGAATGCGCGCCTCGGTGCGAGCGATGTGCGGGACAAGCGAAGCGCTATCGCAAAGGCGGATATCACTCTGGCTCAGTTCGAGATTGGCGACGAGCCGATCATCGCGGCTTTCGAGATCGCCCGCGAAGCGGGCAAGACAACGCTTCTCAACCCCTCGCCGTTTCGCAAGCCGAATCACCGGCTTCTCGCGCTGACAACCATTCTGGTCCTCAATGCGCATGAGGCCGCGGCCATGGCGTCGGATTTGACGGGAACGAGCAGCCCAGTTTTCCAGGCCCATGGGCTCGCGGAAATCCAGGCTTTCGCTGAAGCGGTCATGGCGGTAGGCCCCGAAATCGTCGTGGTGACGCTCGGCCAGGGCGGCGCCGTTTTTTGCCGCAGCAAGCACCCCCCTCTCCACCAGCCGAGCTTTCCGGTTGTTGCGATCGATACGCTGGGAGCTGGCGATGCCTTCGCCGCAGGGCTCGCGGTGAGCCTGACCGAGGGGCAGCCATCGGAAAAAGCCATGGCCTTTGCGAACGCTTGCGGCGCCATTCTCGCCGGCAGCTGGGGTGTTTTCGAGGCTTTTCCGGACCGGGCGGCCGTCGAGGCTTTCCTGCTCAGCCATGGTTGACTAGGCCGGCCCCAGCCCCCCACCGGGCTCCGCCGCTCCATAATCATCGCGTCGGCCATGACTATCGCATCGGCCACGACCATAACGTCGCGTGAATCCGGTCACTGCCCACCTGATCGGTTTGCATCGCTGTGGGCCGCGGCTGCAAGGGCCTCGGCGGCGGATGCCCGTCAAGGCGCCTTTGGCACGATCAAATCGGGCCCGTTCTTGGCTTTCTCTCCGGCGCCGGAAATTTGGCAGGCGCCGCTTGTGTTGGCATTAGTTTGGATGCTTAATGGACATAGCCAAGGCCGCCATGCGAGGCGATCAGGCCTGACTATCTGGACCACGCGACCGAACGCCGGAGGAGAAAGGTGAACGATATCTCTGGGGCCAAGCCAGGCCGAAAATCCCAGCATGACTGGACGCTGATCGAGCCGGAGGTCTACCGACTTCTCGATGAGCGCGGCGACTTCGATTCCAGGAAACGCGGCTGGAACACACGGACCAGGCTGGAAGAAGCGCTGCTCGATTTCTGCCAGACACAGCTCGGATTTGAGCCAGGCTCGGCGGCACTACGTCGAAAGTTGCAGGTTTGGCTGCCAAACTGGCGCACGAGACAGAATTCACAACAAATAAGCCCTGCTGAATGAGTGGAAATAATCGCAACTTCAGATATCAACGAAAATAAAATCATAAATAGCATCACTATCAAGTGCAATAATCTTTAAATTCTGGAATTAATCGCCTTCTATATCTACGTAAACGATACAGGGCTGGCATCTTCGACGATTACTTATAGATAAAACCCGAACATCGACGAGAGGCATCCATGCTTAATGCAAGCCGGCGTCTTTTCATCAGAGCCTTCGCATTCGGGGCCACGACCGTCGCAGCCGGCCGCGCGATAGCCGCACCCAGCGATGGGCATGCGGCTGGCTATGATGTCGCGCCGGCCTCGGATTTTCTGCCCACGATTCCGCGGAAACCCGGCGATCCCGTGGTCTTCACCGCCTCTCTCGACAAGGCCCCGATCAAGGCGACGTCCGGCGGATGGGCGCGCGAGATCACGACGCGCGGACTGCCCATCGCAACCGATATCGCCGGGGCGCATCTCTTCCTCAATCCGGGCGGCGCCCGCGAGATGCATTGGCATGACTCCGCCGAGTGGGCCTATATCGTCGACGGACATTGCCAGGTTACCGTCCTCGATTCGGAAGGCGTGACCGAGGTCGTCAATCTCGCACCGGGCGATCTCTGGTATTTCCCGCAAGGTCACAGCCACGCCATCCAGACGCTCGGCTCAAAGCCCTGCCACGCCATCCTCGCCTTCGATGACGGCCTGTATTCCGAGCACGGGACCTTCGGGATCAGCGATTGGATGAGCCGTTACGATGCGGCCTCGCTCTCGCAGGCCCTGGGCGTGTCGGCGAACGCATTCACGGCGATTCCGAAGGCCGAGACCTACATCATGCAGGGCGGGGTGCTGGCGCTCGATGGGCCACATGCGCGCATGGCCAGGCCGCTCGCGCGCGAGCGCAGCCACCGCTATGCTTTGATGGCCCATAAGCCCAAAGTGGCGACCGCTGGCGGCGAGCTCTACATCGCCTCCGAAAAGGAATTCCCGCTCTCGACGACGCTGACGGGGATGGTGCTGAGGCTCAAAGCAGGCGCGATGCACGAGCCGCATTGGCACCCCGACGCCAATGAGTGGCACTACGTCTTGAAGGGGCGCACCCGGGTCACGCTCTTTGGAACCGACAAGCGTGTCGCCACCGCCGAATTGTCTCCAGGCGAGTGCGCCTATATCCCGCGCAACTGCGGCCATTCGATCAAGAATATCGGCTCCGAGGATGCCGAGATGGTCGGCGTTCTCGACAGCGGAACCTATCGCGAGAACACCCTGACCGATTGGGTCACCAAGGCGCCGCGGCACCTGCTGGCGAACAATCTCGGCCTTCCTGAAGCGGCCGTGCCGTCATTCCCGCGCCCGAGAACGATCGTGCCGGCATCGGCGCAAGGGTGAGACCCGGATCATGGCGCCCATCGCGAAGGCCGGGCATTGCATCCGGACGGGTGGGGCGGATGGACAAGCTCGTAGCGAGAGCCCTGCGACGACAACCGCCGCGTTCATGGAAGCATGAAGGAGGATCGGCAAGCCGACCCCGCCCGATTTTTCTCGCGCATAGCCCAGAAAAGCGCCGGCTGGGAGAACCGACACGACATGCAGAAGACCGTTCTCGATATGCAGCAGGCCGAAGGCCAGCGTTGTCGCCGCGAGCGTGGGAAAAGCAGAGAGCCGCTTACGCAACGCCGTGAACAGCAAACCACGAAACAGCAATTCTTCGACGACGGGCGCTAGCAGGACAGCGTTCGCAAGCCCCAATAGCGACCGCTCCGAGGGCGATATGGCCTTGAGTTCGTCAAGCGAACCAAAGATTCCCGAAACAGCGAGCGCCGCCTCGATCAACAGGACCACAAGAAGGGCAGCCAAGAACGCAAGCGGCACACGCCGTTCCCGTGGCCATGAGACTGCAAGCTCCTCGCGCCAGGACCGGTCGCCGGCGATCCGGCTTAGGACCAGCGTTGCAATCCCGGTCGCCAGGAAGAAAGCTGCCTCGCGGGCGTCAAACCCAACGGCGAGGCCAGTGGATGTCGTTGCCAGAAAGGCAAATGCCGCCACACCGGCATAACCGGCAGCAACCGCGGCCAGAACCTTCCCGAAAGGCAAGGCCGATGATGGCTGCATCAGACCGCGATCGGCGCCTTGATCGCCGGGTGCGGATCGTAGCCTTCGATGAGCACATCCGCGAACGAAAAATCCTCCAGCCGCTTCACATCCGGATTGAGCGTCAGCTTCGGCAGGGGGCGCAGCTCCCGCGTCAATTGCAGCCGGGCCTGGTCGACATGGTTCACATAAAGATGGGTGTCGCCGAAGGAATGGACGAAATCGCCCACCGCCAGCCCCGTCACCTGCGCCACCATATGCGTCAGCAGCGCGTAACTCGCGATGTTGAAGGGTACGCCAAGCAGGACATCGGCCGAGCGCTGGTAGAGCTGGCAGGAGAGCTTGCCGTTCAGCACGAAGAACTGGAACAGGCAGTGGCAGGGCGCCAGCGCCATCTTCGGAATGTCGACCGGGTTCCAGGCCGAGATGATCAATCGGCGCGAATCCGGGTTGCGTCGGATCTCGCTGACCAGCCAGGCGATCTGGTCGATCGTCGTGCCGTCGGGCGCGGGCCATGAGCGCCATTGCCTTCCATAGACGGGGCCGAGATCGCCGTTCTCATCGGCCCATTCATCCCAGATCGTGACGCCGTTCTCCTGCAGGTAGCGCACATTGGTGTCGCCGCGCAGGAACCAAATCAGTTCGTGGATGATCGATTTCAGATGCAGCTTCTTGGTCGTGACGAGCGGAAAACCCTCCGCGAGGTCGAAGCGCATCTGATGCCCGAACACCGCAAAGGTGCCGGTGCCGGTCCGGTCGTCCTTGCGGACGCCTTCGGTCAGGACGCGATTGAGGAGGTCGTGATATTGGCGCATGGCGAATCTCGTGAGGCCAGACAGTTTAGCCGCTTTGCTTCAGGCGCGCCGCACCATCGTCAGCGACTGTCCCAAGCTTTCTCGGCATGGCCTTCTGCCCGGCTTGCCCTCGCCCGGCACCCTCCCGAACCGGCTTCGCCATCGCTATGCCGGAACAAAGCCATGAAGCCGTGTTTCTCTCCGGCAAAATAGCACTAGCGAGTTAGGGAGAAAGCAATGCCGCTTTATCGCGCTGCGTCTGCCTGGGCGCTCGCAAGCACGCTGATGTTGCAAGCGGGCATCGCCGCCGCCCAGCCGCCTGCCCCGAATCAGCCCGCCGAGTCGCGTATCTCGATGAACGAGGCCCGTCGCATCGCCATCGACAACGGCATGGTGCGGATCGAGGAGATCGAGCTCGAGGATTGCCTCTGGCAGCTCAATGGCAGCGACAATATTGGCGCCGACATCGAGATCGATCTGCGCGCCAGTGACGGCAAGGTCGTCAAGATCGAGCGCGACGACCCGCTCTCCGCCGCCGCGCCGCATTGAGCGGCAAGGTTTCCTGGAGCGGCATAGTCTCCACCCGACGGTCCCGCTCACGAGATCGGGAAACGACGTGAACCATGAACGCCCCAGCCGCCTTCAGACCGGCCACAATTCCAGGGATTTATCCGCCTCGATCGATGGGGCGTCGCTGGAGGCCTGTGTTGGAGACATATGATGAACTTTCGCGGCCGGATGACCGGATTGGCGCTGCTGAGCGCGGTTATGACAATGGCGGGGCCAGCGCTGTCCATGACGTCGAATCAGCCCCCTCCCGACAAGCCGGCGCTGCTCTCCGAGCATGGCGCGCGCCAGATCGCCTGGCGTTTCGGCATCACCCACGTCGAGGAGATCGCGCGTTCCGGCAGTCGCTGGGAAATCGCCGGGCGCGACCGTGACGGGAACGAAACCATGCTCGATATCAGCGCTTATGACGGCCGGATTCTCGACTGAAACGAAGGCCCGGGAAATTAAGCCGGCATGGCTCGCGTTCCTCTCTTTCCCCGCGCGTCTGCAGCCCCTATATTCGCTGTGCCGATCGCAAGACCGGCTATGGCGATAAACGGACGTCGTAATAAGCTTTTCGGACCCGGGGGCGGTACCCGGCGCCTCCACCACAGCCCTGCGGCGCAAGCTTTGGGGCGGCTTGCGGGATCTTGGACCGCGGGCTCGCCAGGTCACTCAGGTGGCAGGGTTGCGGCGGGGGCGAAATAGGATCGACGAGAGTGTAAAGGCCGTTCTTTTGCCCGGTATGGTTCCGCCGTTATAGGGCTAACGCATAGTTGCCAACGACAACAATGCTCGGGTTGCTGTCGCCGCGTAAGCGGTGCTGGTTCCCAAACCTAAGTCCTTCCGTTTAGCGACGTAAGGCGGGGCTCGGAGGCGCCTGGCAACAGAAGCCTCCACTTTTTTATGCAGGCCTGCCGGCTGTTCCCGCCGGAAGCGCGAAGCGGAAACGGATTCTCGACACGATGGCAAAGGATATTCTTCGCTACGATCTCATGGTGCAGGAGGCACTCAAGGGCGTCGTGCGCAAGATTCTGACCGAGGCCGGCCGCGACGGCCTGCCCGGCGACCATCATTTCTACGTCACCTTCCGTTCCACCGCGCCTGGCGTGCGGTTGTCGCAGCGCCTGCGCGACAAGCACCCGGAAGAGATGACGATCGTCCTCCAGCACCAGTTCTGGGATCTGAACGTCAGTGAGCACGCCTTCGAGGTTGGGTTGTCCTTCTCCGGCGTGCCCGAGCGCCTGCTGGTTCCCTTCGACGCGATCACGACATTCTTCGACCCTTCCGTGCAGTTTGGCCTGAAATTCGAGGCGCAGGACGCCGTCGAAGGCGCAACTGTCGAGGACGATGCGCCAGGTGCGGGCAAGGCACCGCGCGGCGCCGGCTCCGAGCCGAGCGTCTCCCCGCCCGCCCCCATCGCCCTGCCCGCCAAGGTGACGCCCGCCGGCGTCCCCGCCCTCAAGCTCAAGCCCGCGGAGCGGGATGCCGAACCGGCAGCCAAGAGCTCCGGCAAGGCAAGCGCCAAGAAGGCCGAGGCGGATGAGGGTGAAGAGGCCGCCAGCGCGCAGGTCGTCAGCCTCGATTCCTTCCGCAAGAAGACCTGACGCACAAGCAGACCTGACCCACCCGAAAACCTGACGGCGCCCCATGTCCGACACCCGCACCGAAACCGATTCCTTCGGGCCGATCGCCGTGCCTGCCGATCGTTATTGGGGCGCTCAGACGCAGCGCTCGCTCGAGAATTTCCGCATCGGCGGCGAGCGCGAGCGCATGCCCCTGCCGCTCATCCACGCACTCGTGCTGGTCAAGAAGGCCGCCGCCCATGTCAATGCGCGCCTCGGCCTGGTCGAGCAGCGTGTCGCGGGCGCGATCGGCCAGGCGGCGGATGAAGCGCTCAGCGGCAAGTTCGACGGGCATTTCCCGCTGGTCGTCTGGCAGACGGGCTCGGGCACGCAGACCAATATGAACGTCAACGAGGTGCTGGCGAACCGCGCCAACGAGATCCTCGGCGTCGGCCTCGGCGCCAAGAGCCCGGTCCACCCCAATGACCACGTCAATCGCGGCCAATCCTCCAACGACTGCTTCCCCACGGCAATGCATATCGCTGCCGCGCTCGAACTCTCCCGGCTGTTGCTGCCGGCGCTGCGCAACCTCGAAAAGGCGCTGCAGGCCAAGGCCGAAGCCTTCAAGGATCTGATCAAGATCGGCCGCACCCATCTCCAGGATGCAACGCCGGTTACGCTCGGCCAGGAATTCTCAGGCTACGCCGCGCAGATCCATCTCGGCATCGGCCGCATCGAGGCCTCGCTCGGTGGCCTCTACGCGCTGGCGCAGGGCGGCACGGCGGTCGGCACCGGCCTCAACACCCATCACGATTTCGCCGTGCTCTTCGCCAAGGAAGTCACCGCCTTGACCGGCCTGCCCTTCCGCACAGCCGACAACAAGTTCGAGGCCCTGGCGAGCCATGGCGCGCTGACCGCGGCGCATGGCGCGCTCGCGGCGCTGGCGTCGGACCTGTTCAAGATCGGCAACGACATCCGCCTGATGGGCTCCGGCCCACGCTCGGGACTTGGCGAGATCAGCCTGCCGGAGAACGAGCCCGGCTCCTCGATCATGCCCGGCAAGGTCAACCCGACCCAGGCCGAGGCGCTGACCATGGTCGCGACGCAAGTCCATGGCAATCAGGCGACGATCGGCTTCGCCGCGAGCCAGGGCCATTTCGAGCTCAACGTGTTCAAGCCGGTGATCGCCAGTGCCTTCCTGCAATCGGTCCGGCTGCTGGCTGACGCGGCCGCGAGCTTCCAGGCCCATTGCGTTGAAGGCATCATCGCCAATGAGGACCGCCTGACGGAGCTGCTCTCGCGCTCGCTGATGCTGGTCACCGCGCTGGCGCCCGCCATCGGCTATGACCAGGCCGCCGGCATTGCCAAGGCCGCCCATCACAACGGCACGACGTTGCGCGAGGAGGCTCTGCGCGCCGGCGTGTCCGGCGAATTATTCGACGCGACGGTCAAGCCCGAGCTGATGCTCGGACCCGCCTGAACACGGAGCGCGCCATGGCCGAGATCATCAATCTCCGCCGCGCCCGCAAGCAGCGCGCCCGGCAGGACGCCGAGGACCAGGCGCAGCAGAACCGCATCGCCTTCGGCCGCAGCAAGGCCGAACGCAGCCTGAGTGAAGCCGAGCGCGACAAGGCCACCCGGGAACTCGACGGCCACCGGCTCGACGGCGACGCCCCGAAGCGATGAGCCGCGAGCGCAAGCACTCGCTCTCCATCGCCGGCCACCGTACGAGCGTCTCGCTCGAGGATCCGTTCTGGACCGCCCTGAAGGAGATCGCGGCAGCCGAGGGGCGCACGATGGCAGCCCTGATCGTCGAGATCGATTCCCGGCGCGAGGGCAACAACCTCTCTTCGGCGCTGCGCCTGCATGTGCTCGCACATTACCGCCGGCTCGCCGCCGGGGCGTAAGCGCCGCGACATATAAAAGCCGTGCAATCCTAGCGGCTTGCAGCGCAATATTGAATCAAATCGCCAACGACTTGAATCACTCTGAGAAGAACTTGAATCAGTTTGGCTGGACACTGCGCGAAAGCGGCCGCGGCACGGATTCAATCGCCATCGGAGGTGGCAGGGGCGGCACTGCGTTGCCCGGCCTCGCTGGCTGAAGATCGGGTTCCGGAAAATTCGCGCGCGGCGCACTGGGCAGCACCAGCGGGCCGGGCTGTTGCGGTTGCGTCGTCCCGCGAGCCGCAGCCGCTCGGGCGCGCTCCTCAGCCTCGGACCGGCCACGCGCCTCCAGCTCCTGCCGGGCCTGCTCGGCTCGCTTGCTGTCCTCGGCCTTCTTCTCCTCGGCCATGCGACGCAGCTCATCGAGGCGCTTTGCCTCCTCTGCCCGCTTCTCCTCTGCGAGCTTGCGCTCTTCCTCGGCCTTGATGAACTCGGCGAGCTTGCGCTCGTTCTCGCGCATCTCGCGCTCGGCCCGGAGCCGCCGCGAGTTGGCCGCCCGCTCGCGCGCATCGGCCTCGAAAGCTTCGACGCGCTCGATCTCGCGCGCCAGGGCACGGGCGGCGACCGCATTGGACAGCGCCCCGACGTCGGTCTCGCGCTGCGGCGCCGAGAGCGGCCCGCGCCAGGCGACGCCGATCTGCGGCGCATCGGTCGGCCAGCCCTTCGGCAGGCCTCCAAGCGGCCGCAGGCCCAAGCGCAGATCGGCGGTCAGGGCGCGCAGGTCGATGAGGCCGGTCGTCTCCGCGCGCAAGCCGCTGCGCTCGAAGCTGAATGGCTGCAGCCGCGCGAGCCCGCCGGCCAGCGTGAAGGGCAAGGTTACGTCCCCGAGCGCCCAGGCACCACTGTCGAGCGCCTCGCCGAGACGACCCTGCAATCGCGCCGTCTCGCTCTCGGAGGCGTCTTCGCCCGTTGCGGCAATGACGCGCGAATAGGCTGCCGGATCGAAGCGCGACAGGCTGGCGCCGGTCAGCGTCACGGAGCCGGCTCCGCCGAGCCCAGCGATCAACCGCGCCGGGCTTTCGCCGGAGCCGCCGGCCTCGACCTGACCGGACAGCTTGCCGCCGAGCGCGCCATTCGTCAGCGCCGCGAGATCGAGCTGGGTCAGTCCGATACGGCCAGAAAGCTGCGCCAGCCCGCCCTCGCGGCGCAACGCGACGCGGCCCGATAGGGTGCCGCCGCCATAGGCTCCCGTCAGATCCTCGATGCTCGCCCCGTCGCGGTCGGCCTGGAGCGTGAAGCGGGCGTCGCGCAGCGTGACGCCGTCGCTTGCGATGAGCGAGGCGGCCTCGACCGCGAGCTTGAGATCGCCGAGCCCAATGACAGGGCCAAAACGGGCGGTCGACCAGGTCGAACCCGGCGCCGCCGGGCTTGCACCCAGCGCGCCGCCGAGCAGGGCACGCAGATCCAGGCCCGGCAGTGACAGCCGGCCCGACAACCCGCCATCGCGCGCCATGACGACAGCCCCCTTGGCGCTGACGCCGCCGAGATTGGCAACGAGATCGTCGAGCGCGACGCCGTCGGGGTTGAAGCCGACGCGACCGCTCGCATCGAACAGCCCATCCGGCATCAATCGCGCCGGCCCTTCGGGCAGGATCTGGCCGGGACGGTCCGCCTGCAGGCTCAACCGCGCGGCATTGCCCCCCTCGCCTTCCAGCACCAGCGAAAGGCCGGGCCCCGCGAGCGAACCCATCAAGCGGCCGGGCTGCTGCTCCAGGGTGAAACGGCCGGGACCGCCGAGCTGCGGCGCGGGCAGACCCAGTGCCGCGAAGACCTGGCGCCGGTCGCTGATGTCGAAGCGCAAACCGGCATTGCGCCATGCGCCGGAAGGGTCGAGCCGGCCATTGACCGCAAGCGCGCCGGCCTGTGCCATGCCCTCGGCCGCGATCCCCGTCTCACCTCCGGCCGAGCGCGTCAGGCGAAAACTCGCATCCAGCCGGGAGAGCCCATCGCCTGCGCGCGCCAGCGCCTGCCGGGCCACTTCCGGCAGCAACGGGCCGGCCAGCGCGGCCAATGTCTCGAAGCGCGGAGCGCGGATGCGGCCGGAGATCTCGCCGCCCTCGGCCAGCAAGGCGCCCGAGCCCGTGACCGCGACGCCGCCGAAGCCCTCGATCGCAAGCCGGCTGAGCCGCCAGACCGCGCCCTCGCGGCGCAGATCGAGGTTGGCCGAGCCCGCAGGCGCATTGCGGAAGCGGGCATTGGTCAAGGCGAGATCAAGCGCGAGATCGCGCCCGCCGACGAGCCCGGCCAGACTCTCGGCCGGAGGCAGCATGTTGAGGTCGAGACCATTGAGCGCAAGCTTCGCCGCCAGGCGCTCGGCCACGATATCGCCGGAGCCCTCCAGCCTCAGACCCGACGAACCCGTCACCAAGAGCCGCTCGAACGCGACCCGCCCGCCATCCCAGGCACCTACCGCCTCTGCGTCGATCTGGCCCAGCCCCGCGACGAGGTCGGCCAGAGCCGGGTCGAGCCCGGCCCGTGCGAGCACGAGCGCAACACGGCGGGCATCCTCGGCCTTGAGGTTGAGACGGCCGGCAATACCCTTGGCATCCGCAGCCCCGGTCGCCCCGACCAGCGCGCCCGCGACCCGGACGGAAGCCGCAGCGCTGCTCAAGCCACCTTCATCGAGCCGCCCACGCAGCCCGAAAGCCGAGAAATCCTCGCCGCGCCAGATCAACTGGTCGAGGTCGAGGCTGACGTCGAACGGACCGGGCAATGCGTGGAGCGCGTGCTCGAAACCGGCACGTTCGGAGAGCGCCTTCGTCAGCGCATCGAGATCGAGCCGACGCGCCCTGAGCGCCAGCGAGCCTGTCCCGCCCGCTGGAAAAAACTGGCCCTCGCCTTCGAGCCGCACGGCGCCACCACCAATGTCGAGCACCAGGCCGGCGAGGTCGAGCTGCTTGCTGCTGCCGCTGACGCGTCCGGCCAGGCTGAGCGCGCCACCAGGTGCCAGCGTGAAGGCTCCCTCCAGCCCGGCACTGATGCCGTCCTGAACGGCCGGGAGCAGGAAATTGCCGTCGAAGCCGATCTGGATGGCGTCGCCCGTGATCGAAGCCTTGGCGCGCAGGCGGCCATCGGGCTCGATCGCACCTGTGGTGATGCGCAGCGACGAACCCGCGACTTCGCCCTCGATCCGCCAGGGCCCGGCGAGGCTGACGGCGGAGACTTCGGCCGCGACGGGCATCAACGTCACCGGCGCCTTGCCGGCATCGCGCCAGATCAGCGCCGAACGCCGGATGCTGAGCTTGTCGAGGCTGGTATGCGCCGGCAGGCCACCGCCAACGCTTGCCGGGAGGCGGATGGCTCCCGCCTCGTCGACGACGATGGAGAGCGTCGCGCCCTCCGCCTGCGCGTCGGCGAAGCGGAAATCGCCGCGCGCCAGGGCCGATAGCGCCAGCTCGACGGTCAACTGCTCGACGGCGACCGAGCTCGCCGCCTCGGGCGCGCCGCCGACCCGGACATCGCTCAGGGTCAGGCGCGGCGACGGCAATAGGCGCAAGCCGATGCCGCCGGCGACGCGCGTCTCGACGCCGAGCACAGAGCTGAGCCGCGCCTCGATCTGCGGCCGATAGCCTCGCCAGTCGACGAAGCCCGGTCCGATCAAGGCGGTAAGCAGCGCCAGCACGAGCAGGCCGGCCAGGACTGTCAGAGTCTCACGCAACGGCGGGCTGTGTCCTCGTCGTTTCGGATCCAGGCATTTCAGGCTTCAGCATGTCAGGCCTCGCGATCATGCCGCCACGTCGCGGCAAGATCACGACATTTCGCTCCCGGGAAGCAGCCCTCCACGGCTACGGCGCTTCACAGCGCGATGATCTTGCCCGGGTTGAGGATGTTCTGCGGGTCGAGCGAGCGCTTCAGCGTCCGCATCACCGCGAGTGCCGGCGCACCATGCTCGGCCTCGAGATATTTGATCTTCTTCTGGCCGACGCCATGCTCGCCGGTGCAGGTGCCGCCCATGGCGAGCGCGCGCTTGACCAGGCGGTCGATGAAGCCCTGGCTGCGCGCGACCTCCTCGGGATCGTTCAGATCGACGATCGGCTGGGTGTGGAAATTACCGTCGCCGACATGGCCGGCGATCGGCGCAATCAGGCCCATAGCGTCGATGTCGCGCTTGGTCTCCTCGACGCATTCAGCCAGTCGCGAGATCGGCACGCAGACATCGGTGGCGACGGAATCGAAGCCCGGCCGCAGCGCCTTGGCGGCCCAATAGGCATCGTGCCGCGCCTGCCAGAGTTTCGAGCGGTCTTCGGCCTTGGTCGCCCAGTCGAACGGTCCGCCGCCATACTCGGCCGCGATCTCGCCGAAACGCTCCGCCTGCTCCTTCACGCCGGCTTCCGAGCCGTGGAACTCGACGAAGAGCATGGTGGTTTCGGGTAGGCCGAGCTTGGAGTGCAGGTTGACGCCGCGGATCATCACATCATCGAGCAATTCGATGCGCGCCACCGGCAGGCCGGACTGGATCGTGACGATGGTCGCGTCGCACGCCGCCTTGACCGAGGGAAACGGGCAGACGCCGGCCGAGATCGCCTCGGGAATGCCGTGCAGCTTCAGCGTGACCTCGGTGATGATGCCAAGCGTGCCTTCCGAACCGACGAGCAGGCGGGTGAGGTCGTATCCGGCCGAGGTTTTCCGCGCCCGCGTCGAGGTCTTCACGATCGAACCGTCGGCCATCACGGCGGTCAACGCCAGGACATTGTCCTTCATCGTGCCGTAGCGCACGGCGTTGGTGCCCGAGGCCCGCGTCGCCGCCATGCCGCCGATCGAGGCGTCGGCGCCGGGGTCGATCGGGAAGAACAGGCCCTGATCGCGCAGGTTCTCGTTCAATTCCTTGCGAGTGACGCCGGCCTCGACCACACAGTCGAGATCCTCGCCATGGACGGCGATGATCCGCTTCATCTGGCTCATATCGATGCAGACGCCGCCAAAGGGCGCGTTGACATGGCCTTCCAGCGAGGTGCCGGTGCCGAACGCGATGACCGGCACGCCATGGACGCCGCAGAGCTTGACGATCTCGGCCACCTCTTCCGTGCTCTGCGGGAACACGACGGCATCGGGCGGCTGGTTCGGGATCCAAGTCAATGTATGACCATGCTGCTGGCGCACGGCCAGGCTGGTGACGAGCCGGTTGCCGAAAGCGGCCGCCAGAGCGCGCGTCACGGCCGCGACGGCCTCGGGCGAAGGCGGCAGCGTTGCGGCTGAAGCGGGGGTGTCATGAAGGGCAGCGGCGGGCAAGCTCATTGTCAACATCCGGTTCTAGCGCTTAGACTTGGAACTATTCGGTTTCGCAGATGGTCACGATCTCGACACCAGCATGGCGAAGAATGCTCTCTTGCCTCACCGCCGGGCTGACGGCAAACAGGATTGGTGCATAGTAGACCATGCCGACACGGAATGGGCAGCCGCAATGACGCGGTTGCGGATTGATCATCATCTAGGTGTCGCGGACGGGCTGCCCCCGTCGGTGTGGCGTTGAGTAGGGAGGGCGACCGTGAAAGACGATATCCGCGCTCCCGCGCTGTTCTTTGCGCCCTTCGTCTCATCGGCCATGCGGATCGAGCCGCAATGGATCGACTATAACGGCCATCTCAACATGGCCTATTATCATGTGCTGTTCGACAGGGCCGTCGACGAGGTGTTCTCGCTCGTCGGGCTGAACCAGGACTATCTCGAGACGCGCCACGCCTCCTGCTTCACAGCCGAATGCCATGTCCTCTACAAGCGCGAACTGACCGAGGGCGACCAGGTCCGCGTCACCGCACAACTCATCGCCTTCGACGACAAGCGGCTGCACTACTATCTCGAAATGCGCCACGCCCATGAAGGCTGGCTCGCCGCCACCAGCGAGAACCTCTCGCTGCATGTCGACATGACGAGCCGCAAGGTCACGCCCTTCCCGCCCGACATCCTGGCCAATCTCGCGCTGATGAAGGCCTCCCACAGCATGATGCCGCTGCCCGCCACGATCGGCCGGATCATCGGCATGCCCAAGCGCACCGCGATCACGGTCGAGGGCATGACCGGCGAACGCGAGACCGAAACCCGGCATTGAGCTGGGCCCGTGCGCCATTGCGGAGCAGGCCGCAGGCCTGATCCGAAGTAGGGCGTGGACGCAAGGATTTCGTCAGCGGGCCGAACCCGTTGCCCCTCCCGAACCTCCGGGAAGTCCGCGCGGTCGCCTCAACGCCGACATCGCGCATCGGCTCAACAACTTTAGCTAGGCGGGGACGAGCCCGTGGCGCAGCATGACCTCTTTCGCCTTGGCCAGGTCAGGCTTGCCCGGCACGTTGATTACGTCCGCGATCTCTTCGAAATAGCCGCGTCCAATCGTTCCCGGGGTGATCACGGCTAAGGCCCGCGCCGTGCCCTCGGTCAGGTTCTCGTGATGATGGATGCTGCCGCGAGGGATGAAGACAGCATCGCCGACGCCCAGTTCCTGCTTGCGACCATCGACGGTGATCAGCAGAACGCCCTCAAGCCCATAAAGGATTTCATCCGCATCCCGGTGGTAGTGGGGTGCGGGCACGCGGGCGTGGGACGGCACGGTGAACTCAAACACGGTGGCGCCCTCACCGGTCACCAGGAACCGCAGTTCCAACTGCCCGATCCGCACAATATCGCGGCCATTCGCTTCCATCGCCGGCTCCCTTCTTGTAAAGTAGCTTTACAGAAAAACGTAAAGCGACTTTACAAATATGTCAATCTCCGAGCGAGCGCAGTCTGATAGCGGAACCCAGGCGCAACCGCCCTTCTTTGGCGCTCTGCTTCGTATGACCTGGCAGGGCGTGCGCGACCGGATGCTGGACGCCATCCATCAAGCCGGCTTCAGCAATTTCCAGGAAGCTCATTTCGCCGTGTTCTCCTATCCCCCTCCTGATGGCATCAGACCATCGGAGTTGGCGCGCCAAAGGCGAATGTCGCGGCAAGCGATCAATTACCTGGTCAGCCAGCTCGAGGAGCTTGGCTATGTCGAGCGGCGCGCTTGCGCGGGAAACGACCGTCGCCTGATCTATCTCAGCGCAGACGGACGCCAGATCATCGCGACAATTTTCAACTGCCTGCGCCAACTGCACGCGGAATGGGCCGAGGATATCGGCCAGGACCGTTTCGAGATCTTCCTCGAGGTCTTGAGGCAGCTTTCCGTCAAGGCGCAGGAACACAGGCCTTAAAGGCCGATCGATAATAGACGGCTAGCCTGGTAACTCCGGACGGGGTGGTGCCCAAGTCAGATGGTGCTCAAGTCAGATACGGCCTAGCTTGAGCCCTGCCGCACCACCGCCTGCACGGCATAGCCGCGATAAAGTGGCGTGGTTTTCGCCACCGCGCCTTCAGCCTGCGCGATCTCACCCAGCACCGCGGCAAGGTCGCCGCGCGGCGTGACATGGAACAGCGCGAGCCAGCGATTGAGCACCGCCCTGAACGGCGCGGGCAGGCCCGCCTGATTGCCGAAATCGACGATGTGCAATTCGCCATTCGGCGTCAGCGAGCGCAATGCCTGCCGCACCACGCCATGCCAGGGCGGGATCATCGAGAGCGCATAGGAGATCACGATCCGGTCAAAACCCGCCTGCCCGAACAAGGCCTGCGCATCGAACGCCGTCGCATCGGCCTGCGCCAGATGGATGCGCTCGGAGAGCCCGACGCGCGTGACGGCCTGTTGCGCTGTCGCCAGCATCTCGGCGGAGACATCGAGCCCGTAACAGGGCCGGCCGGGATAGGCCTGCGCAATCTTGATCAGGTTGCGTCCGGTGCCGCAGCCAACTTCCAGGACGCTGCCGCCTGCGGGCGGCGCCAACCCGGCGATGAGTTCGTCGCGACCGAGCAGATAGAATTTCCGGCTGGCGTCGTAGATATGGCGCTGATGCCGATACATCGCGTCCATCAGCCCGGCCGCCTCGCCGCGCGGCAGGTCGAGGCTCACGCGGCACGCTCCGGCAGGACGTAGAGGTGGAAAGCGCCATAGATCGAGGAGCGATCCTGCGCGCCGAGCTCGCGGCTGCGCGCCTCCTGATAATGCCATTGGCCGAGGATCGCATCCGGCACGCGGCCGGGCAGCAGGCGCTCATCGGCGGCCGTGCGGAAGATCACCCGCGCGCCAGGCCTTGCCGTACGCGTGATCTGCGACCAGAGCGCGGTGAGATCGGCGTCGTTCATCCAGTCCTGTGCGTCGAGCAGCACATAGGCGTCGCAGCTCTCGGCCGGCTGGCGCTCCAGGAAGGCGGTGATCGCGCTCTGATGATAGGCAACGCGGTCCGCCCGCGCCTTCACGGCGGCGAAATTCCCGCGCTGCAAATAAGGCGGCAAGGCTGCGTCCGGCCCAGGCTCATAGCCGCGCCCGAAGGCCTGGCGAGCGAAGTAGTTGGTCTTGAGATCGAAGCCGCAGGCGAGCCGCTCCAACCGGTGGCGCAGCACGCCGCGAATGCCGTCATCGCCATCGCCGGCAAGCGCCTTGTATTGCGCCGGCGGGATGCCGAGCCCGTAAAGCGAGGCCGGCTGGCGCACCAGCCAGCGTACCAGCCGCTTGTCGAAGACCGGTGCGAGATGCCTGTCGAACAGCACGCGCTGCTCGTCCATGCTGCGCGCCTTGAGCATGATGCGCGGATCGCAGCCGAGCGTGCGCCCCAGCAGATGGCCCGCCCCGATGAAGCGGCCGAGCAGGCCGTAGCGATAGAAATTGCGTGCGAAGAGATTGATGCGGCGCCGCCCGCTCAGGCCGCGTCCCTCCCAATAGGCACGCGAGACCGGGTCGAGATGCGGCGCGATTTCGCTGTCGTAGAATGCGACATTGCTGCGCGACTGCGCCTGCCCGAAGAAGCGCAGCACCTCGTCATGGCCCTGCATCCGCGCGAAAGCGGCGAGCTTGAGCTTGCCGAGCGCGATATGGGCGCCGTTGAGATCGATCGCGCTGATCCGGCCGGGATCGTCGGCGAGATAGGACAGGATGTTGCAGGAGCCCGAGGCGATGGCGACGACATGGTCGCTGGGCTTGAGCTGCAGCGCCGCCATGTCGACGACCGGGTCTTCCCAGATCTGCGGATAGACCAAGCCGGAAAAGGCGAGCGTGAACATGCGCTCGAGCACGCCCGCCTTTGAGAGCGGCTTGTTGCGATGGACTGCCGAGGTCAGCCCCGATGCCGTCTCCCGCCGAACCGCGCGCGCCGTCTGCATCGTCTGAAGCCCCTTGGTCGGCCCATGGTGATGGCGAGCCGACTAGAGGAGTCGCGTGACGGTTGGGTGACGAGCATCTACTGCGCGGTGACGCCTGCCGCCTTGATCACAGGCGTCCATTTGTCGACCTCGGCGCGGACATGGGCACCAAGCGCAGCCGAGCTCTGCCCGGCCTCGTCTGGAATCTCGCAGCCGAGATCGAGCAGCCGGGCGCGCACGCCTGCATCCGCCAGCGCGGCGCGGCCGGCGGCGTTCAGCTTGTCGACGATCTCGCGCGGCGTTTCCTTCGGCGCGAAGATCGCGTTCCAGCCGACCGCCTGGAATTCAGGCAGGCCAGCCTCCGCGCTCGTCGGCACGTCCTTGGCGACCTCCAGCCGCTTCGGCGTCGCCACCACATAGGCCTTGAGATTGCTGAGCTGCGGCACGATCCCGACGGTCTGGTCGCAGACATAGTCGAGCTGTTTTGCGATCAGCGCGTTCATCGCCGGGCCGGAGCCGCGGAACGGCACCTGCTGCACCGGCGCCTTGATCAGATGATGGAAATAGACGCAGGTCAGATGCGAGGTCGAGCCGATGCCGCCATGGCCGTAATTATACTTGTCCGGATTGGCCTTCAGCAGCGCGACGAACTCCTGCAGCGTATTGGCCGGAAAGTCCTTATGCGCCGCGACCAGCATCGGCGTGCCGGCCGTGTTGATCACCGGAGCGAAGTCGGTGCGCGGATCATAAGCAAGATTGGGATAGAGCCCGACCGAGGCCGAATGCGTGCCGAGATTGCCCATCATGATGGTGTAGCCATCGGGCGTGGCTCTCGCGACGCGCAGTGAGCCGGTCGTGCCGCCGGCGCCCGCGACATTCTCGACGATGACCGATTGCCCCAGCGTGCGGCCCATATGCTCGCCGACGATACGGGCGATGATGTCGGTCGGGCCACCTGCCGCGAAGGGCACGATCAGGGCGATCGAGCGCGAGGGATAGGCTTGGCCAAGCGCAGGCGCAGCGGAAAGCGAGAATGCGGCCAAAGCGGCCAGGAGCAGGCGTCGCATGGATGTCCTCCCAGGTTGATAGCCGCGTTCGTCGCGGTCTTTAGGTCTGATGCGGTGGCCCAGAGCGTTTTCGAGCGACGGGGTCACCGGTTCGCGCGAAGAAAACGCGTTAAAACAAAGAGCTAGGGCGATTGAACGATCCAACCGGATCGGCACCCGCTCTAGAGATGGCGCAGGCCGATGCTCTCGATCAGCGGCAGCAATTCGTCGCGCGCCCTGACACGGTGCTGGCGGGCCGCCTCGCGGGCGGCCTCAGGCGCGCCGTCGCGAATGGCGTCGATGGTGGTGCGGTGCTCCTCAGTCGAAATCGGCAGGCGCGGACGCAAGCGCAAAGTCAGCATGCGGGCGCGATGCGACTGGTCGTTCACCGTCTGGATGATGCGGACGAACCGGCTGTTGCCGCAGCGCTCGACCAGGATGCGGTGGAAGGCCTCATCGGCTCGCCCCCAATCGGCGAGATCGCCTGTGTCCAGCGCTCGCGCCATGGTGTCGGTCTCGCGCGCCAGATCCTGCGCCATCAGCAACCGTTCGCTCTCCGGAAGCCCGGCCGCGAGCTCAGCCGCGCTCGCCTCGATCGCGATCAGCACCTCGTAGATCTCGCGGATATCGTCGGGCGCCAGCGCACAGATCAGGATGCCGCGCTTCGGGACGATGCGGACAAGCCCCTCCTCCTGGAGCCTGAGCGCCGCCTCATGCACCGGCGTGCGGCTGACGCCGAGGCGCAAGGCCAGCTCGCCAGCCGAAGCTTGGTAGCCCGGCGCGAAAACGCTCTCGCGAATGGCTTGTTTCAGCGCAGCATAAGCGCTGTCAACGAGGCTCGGCGCCCGGTCATTCGCCTGATCGATCGTCTTCAAGCCAGCCTGCATTCCACCCTCCGCTCCCGGTAGCGTAACATCTTCCATGGAAGCTGCAATGCAATGTTGACTCCAAGGGTGCTTGAGCCGCAAAGACAAGCGGCTCACATCGGATCGGAGGCGGCGTCATGAAGACCTACAGGATCGCGGCGATCCCCGGAGACGGCATCGGCGTCGAGGTCATCGCGGCCGGCGTCGAGGTGCTGCAGGCCCTGGCCGCACGCGAGGGCTCCTTCGACTTCGCGTTCGACCATTTCGACTGGGGCTCGGATTACTACAAGCGCACCGGGCTGATGATGCCGGACGATGGCCGCGAGCAGATCAAGGGCCATGACGCGATCTTCTTCGGCGCGGTCGGCGCGCCCGACGTGCCCGACCATGTCACGCTCTGGGGGCTGCGGCTCGCGATCTGCCAACCCTTCGACCAATACGCCAATGTCCGGCCGACCCGCGTCCTGCCCGGCATCACGTCGCCGCTGCGCTCGGTATCCGGCCCGGAACTCGACTGGGTGATCGTGCGCGAGAATTCGGAGGGCGAATATGCCGGCGTTGGTGGCCGCGTACATAAGGGTTTCCCCGAAGAGGTCGCGACCGATGTCTCGATGATGACGCGCTCGGGCGTCGCCCGCATCATCCGCTATGCCTTTCGCCTGGCCCGGTCGCGGCCGCGCAAGCTGCTCACCGTCGTCACCAAATCGAACGCCCAGCGCCATGCCATGGTGATGTGGGACGAGATCGCCGCCGAGGTCGCGGCCGAGTTTCCCGATGTAACCTGGGACAAGATGCTGGTCGACGCCATGACCATGCGCATGGTGATCAAGCCACAGAGCATCGACACCATCGTCGCGACCAACCTCCACGCCGACATTCTGTCGGATCTGGCCGCCGCGCTCGCCGGCTCGCTCGGCATCGCGCCGACCGCCAACCTCAACCCCGAGCGCGCCTTCCCCTCGATGTTCGAGCCGATCCATGGTTCGGCCTTCGACATCGCAGGCCAAGGCATCGCCAACCCGATCGGCACGTTCTGGACCGCAACGATGATGCTCGACCATCTCGGCGAGCCGGCCGCCTCCGCGAGGCTGATGCGCGCGATCGAACGCGTCACCGCCGATGCGAGCTTCCACACGCCAGATCTCGGGGGGAAGGCGACGACGCGGCAGGTCACCGACGCGGTTATCGCCGCGATTGCGGGCGATAATGCCTGACGCCGAGAGCCGCCCGCCAGGAAACGACGGCCAGGGGCGACGACATCGTGACCATGTTTGAGATCGCGCCGGGCTGAATTCCGCGCCATAATCGCCATATTGCTCGTCGAACGAGTAGGGGCGATGGATCGAGCCTCGCGACGAAAGGAAGACGGATATGGGCCTGATGAGCATGTTCGGCAGCGAGACGACGCAAACCGAGACCTTCGAGGTCACGCTGACCGACGCCGAATGGCGGGCGAAGCTCAGCCCCGAACAGTACCGTGTGCTGCGCGGCCACGGCACCGAGCGCGCCGGCTCCTGCGCCCTGAACTACGAGAAGCGCGCCGGGACCTTCAGTTGCGCCGGTTGCGGCAACCCGCTGTTCAAGGCCGGCACCAAATTCGAGAGCGGCACCGGCTGGCCGAGCTTCGACCAACCGCTCGACGGCGCAGTCGGCACGAGTCAGGACGGCAGCTTCATGATGACACGCACCGAGGTGCATTGCGCCCGCTGCGGCGGCCATCTCGGCCATGTCTTCCCCGACGGCCCGCCCCCGACGGGCTTGCGCTACTGCATGAACGGCGTCGCGATGGATTTCGTGCCGGCAGAGGGTTGAGCCGCAAACCGAAAGGGCGCGGGGAACCCCTCTCCTGTAAGGAGAGGGGCAGGGGTGAGGTGTAGGCCCCTCGACCAGTTTGGCACTACCCCCACAGCGAGGCAGCGGTCAGGTCACGGCCAAGGCGTCTAATGGCCGACCCCTCACCCTGCCCTCTCCCTCCGGGAGAGGGTTCCCCACGCTACCCGCGCCTTAACTGAGAACCGGCACCGCCCGCCGCGCCAGGCTCCCCGCATCCACGCCCGTCGGCAGATCGCCGAAATGCCCTGACCAGCCGCCATCCAGCCGGCTGGTGATGAAGGTGTCCGCGACCTCATGCGATGCATGGCGCAGCAGCAATGACGCCTGCAGCAACAGCGCCAATCGCTCGACCAGCCGCCGCGCCTGGCCTTCCTGCCGGACGAGTTCGGGCAGCGCACTGTCCAGCGCGGCGAGTGCCGCGTCATAACGCCGGTCGGCGCCCTTGGCGGCGCGCAATTCGTCCTGCAGCGCCGGCAGGGCGCCCGGTTCCCGCTCGAGCGAGCGCAGCACATCGAGGCAGATGACGTTGCCCGAACCCTCCCAGATCGAGTTCAGCGGCGCCTCGCGATAATGCCGCGCGATCACGTGCTCCTCGATGAAGCCGTTGCCGCCATGGCATTCCAGCGCCTCGACCAGAACGGCCGGCGTGCGCTTCGCAACCCAGTATTTCGCGATCGGTGCGCCGATCCGCGCGAGCAAGCGCTCGCTCTCCGAACTCTCCTGCCGGTCCACCGCCGCAAACAGTCGAAAGGCGAGCCAGGCCGCAGCCTCGGCCTCGATGGCGAGATCGGCGAGGACGTTCTGCATGATCGGCTGGTCGATCAGCGCCCGCTGGAAGGCGCGTCGGTGTGCACAGTGATGCGCCGCCTGCGCCACTGCCTGCCGCATCAACCCGGCAGAGGCGGCGGCAATGTCGAGCCTGGTGTTGTGGTTCATCGCAAGTCCGGTCCGCAAACCTCGCCCCGGCTCGCCCAGCATGTGCCCGATCGCGCCGCGAAGCTCGATTTCCGACGAAGCGTTGGAGCGGTTGCCGCATTTCTCCTTGAGGCGCTGGATCGCGATGCCGTTGCGCTCGCCCGATGGCAGCCAGCCCGCCACGACGAAGCAGGAGACGCCTTCTGCCGTGCGCGCCAACGTCAGGAAGACGTCGGAATGCGGGACGGAGAAGAACCATTTCTGCCCGAACAGCGAATGCGTACCGTCGCCATTGTCCCTGGCGAGCGTCTGTGTCTGGCGCAGATCCGAGCCGCCTTGCGTCTCCGTCATTGCCATGCCGACGGTGGCGCCGGTCTTGGTCGCGGCCGGTCCCTGCCGGTTGTCATAGGCGTTGGAGGTGATGAGCGAGCCCCATTCCGCCCAGCGCGCCGCATCCTGCTTCAGGATCGGGATCGCCGAATAGGTCATGCTGACCGGGCAGCAGATTCCGCTTTCCGCGCCGTACCAGAGATATTGCAGCGCCGCACGCGCGACCTGGGCGCCCGGCCCGGGCCGGTTCCAGCACAGGGCATGCGTCTCCTGGCCGATGGTCAGGCCCATCAATTCGTGCCAGGCCGGATGGAAGGCGATCTGGTCGATGCGGTTGCCGAAGCGGTCATGCGTACGCGCCTCCGGCGTGAAGCGGTTGGCGAGCCGAGCCAGCTCCTGCACCTCTGCAGAGCCGACGCAGCGCCCGGTCTCATGCAGACGGTCTCTGGCCCAATCCGCAGCAAAAGCCGATATCGCCGCCTGCAGCACCGGATCGGCCGCGAAGGCATCGTAATCGGCCAAGGGCGGGGCCTGGTTCGTGACCTCATAAGTGGAATAGCGGGGGGCGGTGTCCATGGTCATCGGCACGCATCCTGACTAAGGATTCGACGGTGCATTCAACGCCCATCCGTCTTGTCCAGCAATCCGCCGCACAACACCCTATATTGACGCCAGAACGAATCACGATCGAGCGCTGCGCCCCTTGTCCGACCACGACACCACCTCCGCCCCCTTGCCCCGCCCCGGCGGCCTTGCTGCGCGCGCCGCGGCGGCTCCCGCCGCTGGCTATCTCGCGGGACTGAACCCGGAGCAGCGCCTCGCCGTCGAGGCGACGGACGGCCCCGTGCTCGTGCTGGCCGGCGCCGGCACCGGCAAGACGCGCGTGCTGACCACCCGCATCGCCCATCTCATCGCGACCAACCGTGCCTACCCCTCGCAGATCCTGTCGGTGACCTTCACCAACAAGGCGGCGCGCGAGATGAAGGAGCGCATCGCCCATCTCGTCGGCCCGGTCGCCGAGGGCATGCCGTGGCTCGGCACCTTCCACTCGATCTCGGCCAAGCTGCTGCGCCGCCATGCCGAACTGCTTGGCCTGCGCTCGGATTTCACCATCCTCGACACCGACGACCAGATCCGCCTGATGAAGCAGGTGATCGCGGCCGCCGATATCGACGAGAAGCGCTGGCCCGGCCGCATGCTGGCGGGCTTCATCGATAGCTGGAAGAACCGTGGCCTCGCGCCCAAGGATGTCCCGCCCGGCGAGGCTGCCGTCTTCGCCAATGGCAAGGGCGGCGCGCTCTACCACGCCTATCAGGAGCGATTGAAGACCCTGAACGCCGTCGATTTCGGCGACCTCTTGCTGCACTGCCTGACGCTGTTCCGCGACAATCCCGACGTTCTCGCAACCTATCACGAGCGCTTCCGCTACATCCTGGTCGACGAGTATCAAGACACCAACACGGCCCAATATCTCTGGCTGCGGCTGCTCGCCCAGGGCCGGCGCAACATCGCCTGCGTCGGCGACGACGACCAGTCGATCTATGGCTGGCGCGGCGCCGAGGTCGACAACATCCTGCGCTTCGAGCACGATTTTCCCGGCGCCACAGTCGTCCGGCTGGAGCGCAATTACCGCTCTACCGGGCATATCCTCGCCACCGCCTCAAAACTGATCGCCCGCAATGAGGGCCGGCTCGGCAAGACATTGCGTACCGAGGATGTTGAGGGCGAGAAGGTCACCATCACCGGCGCCTGGGACAGCCAGGAAGAAGCCAGGCTGATTGGCGACGAGATCGAGAGCCTGCAGCGCAACGGCCATAACCTCTCCGAGATCGCGATCCTGGTGCGCATCTCGGCGCAGATGCGCGAAATCGAGGACCGCTTCGTCCATCTCGGCCTGCCTTATCGCGTCATCGGCGGCCCGCGCTTCTACGAGCGCGCCGAAATCCGCGACGCCATGGCCTATCTGCGCTGCGTCGTCTCGCCGACCGACGACCTTGCCTTCGAGCGCATCGTCAATGTGCCCAAGCGCGGGCTCGGCGACGCCACCATCCAGATCCTGCACAACCACGCCCGCGCATCTCAGGTCTCGCTGCTGCAATCGGCCCGCATGGTGGTCGAGAGCGACGAATTGAAGCCCAAGGCCAGAACCGCCTTGCGCGAACTGGTTGAGGCCTTCGGCCGCTGGTCGGCCAGGGCCGAGCACATGCCCCAGGGCGAGCTCGCCGAGCTCGTGCTGGAGGAGTCGGGCTATACCGAGATGTGGCAGAAAGACCGCTCGGCCGATGCCGCCGGCCGGCTCGAAAACCTCAAGGAACTCGTGCGCTCGCTCGACGAATTCCCCGACCTACCGGCCTTCCTCGAGCATGTCTCGCTGGTGATGGACGCCGATTCCGGCGAAACCGCCGAGCGCGTCTCGATCATGACGCTGCACGGCGCCAAGGGGCTTGAGTTCGACACCGTCTTCCTGCCCGGCTGGGAGGAAGGCCTCTTCCCCAACCAGCGCGCGCTCGATGAGAGCGGCCGCGCCGGGCTGGAAGAGGAACGCCGCCTCGCCCATGTCGGCCTGACCCGAGCCCGCAAGCGGCTCAAACTCTATTTCGCCTCGAACCGCCGCATCCACGGCCTCTGGCAATCCAGCCTGCCGAGCCGCTTCATCGACGAATTGCCGGAAGAGCATGTCGAGGTCGTCCAGGCCGCCTCCAATTACAGCCAGGGCGGCTATGGCGCCTCGCGCTTCGACCGCATGGAGAGCTTCGGCTCCTCCTACAACACGCCGGGCTGGCAGCGTGCCCAGGAGAACAAGGCCAAGGCCGGCTCGGGCGGCGGCTCGGGCTTCTCCGATAGCGGCGGACGCGGTTTCGGCTCAGGCAGTTTCGGCGGCGGCCGGCAGCGCGGCCCGATGCTGATCGAAGGCGAACTCACCGCCAAATCGACAGGCTCATCAGCCTATGACGCCGGCGCGCGCGTCTTCCACGTCAAATTCGGCCCCGGCTCCGTCGCCAGCGTCGACGGCAACAAGCTGACGGTGGATTTCGACAAGGCCGGACGGAAGATGGTGCTGGATAGTTTCGTGCAGAAGGCGGGGTGAGCAGGCGCTCGGCCGGCCCGTTCGGGGTTACGCCTCTGCCTCATGACAGCACACGCAAAGCTTGTTGCCATCCGGATCGCGAAAATACGCCCCGTAATAATTGGCGTGATAATGCGGCCTCAGGCCCGGCTGCCCTTCGCAGGTCCCGTCATGCGCCAGTGCCTCGGCATGGCAGCGATCGACGATCGCGCGGCTTGGCGCCAGCAGGGCGATCATCTGGCCGTTGCCCGGATCGGCCGCCGCGCCATTGAAGGGTGTTGCGAGGAAGAAGTACGGGCGCGGCGCATCGCGCGGCTGCCAGGCCGCCAAGGGCTTGGCGCGATCGCAGAACCAGAGCTTGTGGCCGAGCGCCTCGAACAGTGCCGCATGGAAGCGAAAGCCTCGCTCGAAATCATTCGTGCTCAAGACGATATGCGACAGCACAACCTATCTCGCTTCTACACTCGGCTCGGAACGTCAGCCTAGCGCATGTCACCTAGCCTCGGAACCAGCCCGTCATCCCGGACAAGCGGCCCCCGGGTCCGATCTTCGATCGGCCCAAGGACAGGCTCCGCCGCGCAGATCCGGGATCCATCGGAGGGCTCCGGAACTCTACGATGGATCCCGGGTCTGCGCTTCGCTTGCCCGGGATGACGGCTCGTTTCCGAACGGAACCGACCGCCGCTCACCGCCCCTCCCTCGCCCGAAACGCCGCGCGCGCCGCCTCCACCTGCGCGTAATAGGTCTCCGCCCAGACCCAGACCCCGCAGAACGCCGCCGTCAGCTCGCGGCCGAGTTCGGTCTGCGTGTAGTCGACATGCGGCGGGATCACCGGATGGACCTTGCGCGTGATCAGCCCGTCGCATTCCATCTGGCGCACCGTCTTGGTCAGCATCTTCTGGCTGATGCCGCCGACGATCCGACCGATCTGGGTGAAACGCAGTGTGCCGTGCTCCTCCAGCGCCTCCAGGATCAGCATCGTCCATTTATCCGCGACCTGGGCGATCACATCGCGTACCAGTGCCTCGACCGCCGGGCTGACTTCGGGATGGGAGAAGCCGCCCTGCTTCTGCATGGCCGCGACCGTGTCGCGTATCGTGCGCATCTGACACTCTCCTTTTGGTGCCTATAGAACTTTTGGGTGCCTTCTTTCGTTTGGAGAGCATCGCGCCTAGCTCTTGTCCGCGCAACCATGAAAGGCGCATTTGCGAAAGGACTTGGCGATGAACATCACAGGCAACACCATCCTCATCACCGGCGGCGGCTCGGGCATCGGCCGGGCGCTCGCCGAGGCGCTGCATGCCAGGGGCAACCAGGTCGTCATCTCCGGCCGCCGCGAGCAATTGCTCGACGAGGTCACCGCGGCCAATCCGGGGATGGCATCGATCGTGCTCGACATCCAGGACAAGGCGGACATAGCGGCGTTTGCTCGTGACGCGGTCGTGCGCTTCCCCGCGCTGAACGTCGTCATCAACAATGCCGGCATCATGAAGGACGAAGACGTTACCGCGACGGAAGACCACCTCGCCATCGCCGAGGAGACCATCGTCACCAACCTGCTCGGGCCGATCCGGCTGACCGCGGCCCTGCTGCCGCATCTGCTGAGGCAGCCGCAATCGACCGTGATGACCGTGAGCTCGGGACTGGCATTCGTGCCCATGGTGGTGACACCGACCTACAGCGCCACCAAGGCGGCGATACATTCCTATTCGATGGCGCTGCGGGCGCAGCTTGCGGGCAGCTCGACCCAAGTCATCGAGCTTGCCCCGCCTTACGTCCAGACCGAGCTGCGCGGGCCCGAACAGACGGTCGATCCGATGGCGATGCCGCTGGCCGATTTCATCGCCGAGGTCATGACGATCCTGGAAACGCAAGCCGACGCCCACGAAGTTATCGTCGAGCGCTGCAAGCCGCTGCGCTTCGCCGCCGAGAACGGCAATCTCGCCGGCGTATTCGCCATGCTGAACGGCCTGCATTGAGACGCCGCCACTCCGTCATTGCGAGCGCAGCGAAGCAATCCAGAAGGTTTCGCTCGACGGCCTCTGGATTGCTTCGTCGCCAAGGCTCCTCGCAATGACGGCAGTGGCGATGACAATCCCTGCTTGGACTGCTAAGGCCGGCCCATGCGTGAAGGTCTCCTGCCATCGACGGTCGCGACCGTCCTCGAACTTTCCACCAGCGGCGAGAAGGCGCGCGCGCTGACGGAACTTCTGGGCGAGGTCTTCGACCCGACCGAAACCGCGATCTCCGCCTTCGAGATCGAGAGCGGCGTCACCACGCTCTCGCTGAACGCGCCCTGGAAGGTCGAGATCTATTTCGCCACCCACCCCGACGAAGAGGCCGTGCGCGACATGCTGCGGCCGATCGTCGGCGACGTCATCGACAGCACGCCCTTCGCGACCGTGAACCAGCAGGACTGGGTCGCAGCCAGTCTCGACGGCCTCAAGCCCGTGCGTGCGGGCCGTGTCCTCGTCCATGGCGAGCATGATCGCGACGCGGTGCGCATCAACGATGTCGGCATCGAGATTCCAGCCG
Organism: Allobosea sp. OK403; assembly: GCF_900113835.1. Classification (GTDB taxonomy): domain Bacteria; phylum Pseudomonadota; class Alphaproteobacteria; order Rhizobiales; family Beijerinckiaceae; genus Allobosea. Next base: position 109,549 of record NZ_FOQV01000002.1, read on the forward strand.
CGCTCGCCTTCGGCACCGGCCATCACGGCACCACGGCGGGCTGCCTCCTGGCGCTCGACGCCGAATTAAAGCAGCGCCGGCCGCGCAACGCCATCGATGTCGGCACCGGCACCGGGATCCTGGCGCTGGCGCTGGCCAAGCAGATCAAGCGCAAGGTCGTTGCCGGCGATATCGACCTCGTCGCGGTCGAGGTCGCCGCGCATAATGCCCGCGTCAACCACGCCCCGCACGGGCTCGACCTCTATGTCGCACCGGGCCTGCGCCATGCCAAGGCAAACCGGCCAGGCCATTTCGACCTGGTCTTTGCCAATATCCTGGCCGGCCCGCTGAAGCGCCTGGCGCCTTCGATCGCCCGGGCCCTCTCGGGCAATGGCACGGTGATCCTGTCGGGCCTGCTGGCGATGGATGTCGCCGGCGTCGTCTCGACCTACCGGCATCAGGGCCTCTATCTCGCCCACCAGTCGCTGCGCGAGGGCTGGGCGACGCTAGTCATGAAAAAAGGCGGCGCAGCCCCCAGGCCACGCCGCCTTCGATAGGCGAGAAGAATGCTGAAGCGCGAGGGAAGGTGCGATCCTTCGCTAGGCCGAGTCGCATGGCGCGGTGCGCGAGAACCGGAGCGGAGCGGACTTTTGTCCGTGAGCACCGGAAGCGCAGCGCGCCACGTCAGACGGCCGGCATAGCAGAAGGAGCGCCCTTCCCGTTCAGAAGCCCATATGGCCGTACTTGGCCTCGGCCTCAGCCTGCATCGAGCGGGCATCGTGCCAGACGGCGGCGGTGAACTTGGCCGTGTCGATGGCCCACTCATAGACGTGCTTGACGATGGCGATCATGATCATTGTCCAATGTTGCGCAGCGCGGCGCGAAGCCGGCGCGCGAGATCAGGGATGGCTGGGATCAGCGGTTAAAAGGCAGCTTGGTGTCGTTGCTGAGAGCGGTTTGCGGAAAACCGCCCAGAACGATCTCGGCCTCGTTGATCAGGTAGGAACGCGCACGCAGCTCACGAGCGGCGGAACGACGGCGGCTCTCGACCAGCGCCGCGAAGAGCCGCTGCCAGAAGCTCGGGCTGCTCGGAGCGGCAGCCTCGGAAGCGGGCAGAACGGCGGTGTTGTTCAACACATAGGTCACAGGTCCATCTCCTCATTCAAACGAAGGACAGTCCCGGTCGCTTCCTCGTTCTCTTATACGACTAAAGTGGGCCTTCTTCGCAGTTGCGAAAAGGGGATTTCGCAGATGCGAGATATGCACAGAATGCATGCACTTGGGCTTGTTTCGTTAACGATCGTGATTTTCGCATAACAAAGAGGCAGCAAGCTCAATCGCGAGGCCGCCATGGCCTGCGGAGAAAGCACAGGCGAACGCCGCTTTTGCGCTGGCTTTCGCAGGCCCGAGCCGCGACCATGGCCAAAACCACCGCTTCCGGACCCGCCATGACCGAATCGCCCGCCGCCTGCCGCTTCCAGTCCTTCTCGGAACCGAGCGATCCCTTCCAGGTCGCCCCCAGGGTTGCCGCTCTGCGCAGCGCGCTCGCGGCGCAAGGCCTGGACGGCTTCATCATCCCGCGCGCCGACGAGCATCAGGGCGAGTACGTCCCGGCGCATATGGCGCGCCTCGCCTGGCTGACGGGCTTCACCGGCTCGGCCGGCAACGCCATCGTGCTGGCCGATAAGGCAGCGCTGATCGTTGATGGGCGCTACACAATCCAGTCGGCAGAGCAGACCGACACCGCCATCGTCACACCGACGAAGCTGGAGGACACGCCGCTGGAGCGCTGGATCGAGGCAAACCTGCCGGCAGGCGGCAAGCTCGGCTACGATCCCTGGCTCCACACCGTCGACGGCGTCATCAAGCTGGAGAAGGGCGCCGCGGCAGCCGGCGGCACGCTGGTCGCGCTCAAGGCGAACCCGATCGACGCGCTCTGGAGCGACCGCCCTGCCCCGCCCGCTGCCCCGGTCAAGGCCCATCGCGCCGATTTCGCCGGGGAGAGCACGGCGAGCAAGCTCGCCCGCATCCAGGAGGCGCTCACCAAGGCCAGGGTCGATGCGCTCGTGGTCTCGGACCCGCATGCGCTGGCCTGGACCTTCAACATCCGCGGCGGCGATGTCGAGCACACCCCGCTGCCGCTGGGCTACGCCATCGTACCACGCGAGGGCCGGCCGACCGTCTTCCTGGCGCCCGAAAAGGTGACGAACGAGGCCGGCGACGCCATCGGCGCAGTCGGCGAGATCGCTCCTCCCGCGGCGTTGGAAACACAGCTCAACGCGCTGGGCGCGGCCAAGGCCAAGGTCCGGCTCGACTCGGCGACCGCAGCCTCCGCGCTCGCGACGCTGATCGCCAAGGCCGGCGGCATACCGGATGCTGGCGCGGACCCGATCGCGCTGATGAAGGCGCGCAAGAACGAGGCGGAGCTGAAAGGCGCGCGCGACGCCCATCTGCGCGACGGCGCGGCGATCGTGCGCTATCTCGCATGGCTGGCGCGCGAAGCGCCCAAGGGTGGATTGACCGAGATCGACGCCGTCGCCGCGCTCGAAGCCGAGCGCATGAAGACCGGGCTGCTCAAGGACGTTTCCTTCACCACCATCGCCGGCGCCGGCCCCAATGCCGCCTTGCCGCATTACCGCGTGAGCGAGGCCAGCAACCGCAAGATCGAGCCCGGCATCCTTCTGGTCGATTCCGGCGGGCAATATGAGGACGGCACCACCGACATCACCCGCACCATGGCCGTGGGCGAGCCCACCGACGAGATGCGCGACCGCTACACCCGCGTGCTCAAGGGGCATCTGGCGATTTCGCGCGTCGTCTTCGTCAAGGGCACCTCGGGCGCGCAGCTCGATGTACTGGCGCGGTTGCCGCTCTGGCAGGCGGGTTTGGATTTCGACCACGGCACAGGCCATGGCGTCGGCAGCTATCTCTCGGTGCATGAGGGGCCGCAGCGCCTCTCCAAGCTCGGCACCACGCCATTGGAGCCGGGCATGATCCTCTCCAACGAGCCCGGCTACTACAAGCAGGGCGAATACGGCATCCGCATCGAGAACCTGATCGTGGTCGAGGAGCGCGTCATTCCTGGCGGCGACCGCACCATCTACGGCTTCGAGACCATCACCTGGGCGCCCTATGAGCGCGCCCTGATCGATGTGAAGCTGCTCGATGCCGGCGAGATCGCCTGGATCGACGCCTATCACGCAAAAGTCTGGAGCAAGCTCGCCCCGCTGGTCGAGGGCGAGGCGAAGGCCTGGCTGGAAAAGGCGTGCCTGCCGCTGTGAGAGCCTTCCCTTCTCCCCTCGCGGGAGAAGGTGGCGCGCAGCGCCGGATGAGGGGGCGCCGTGCCCTCTCCCGCTAGTTTTCACATGGCCAAACGGTCACCGCCGAGCGCCCCCTCATCCGTCTCGGCTTCGCCGATCCACCTTCTCCCGCTCATCTCGGGCTTGCCCGAGATGGACAACCTAAGTGTCAAAGTCGGCAGCAGCCGACTTTGATGGGGAGAAGGAGAGAGCGCGCTATGTCAGCGCCCTGAGCCCCACCACCGCGATCACCCCGACCACCACCACGGCCAGGAAGGGCAGCCGCGTCGCGGCCAGCCCTGTCACAGCGGCGGCGGCCGTCTCGGGCCAGCCGGTCGCGAGCGCGCTCGGCGCGATCACGGCGATCAGGACCGCCGGTGGAATCGCGTCAAAAGCAGCCTGGGCGCGCGGCGACAGGTCGAACCGCCCGGCCAGCGCCAGCCCCGCCACCCGTGTCGCATAGGTCACCACAGCCATGCCGAGGATGGCGAGAAGGTTGAGGGTGTCGAACGCCATCATGCCGCCTCCTCGGTCGCGACCACCGCATCACCGCCGGCCGCGAGCCACGCCGCGGCAAGCCCGCAAAGCGCGCCGGCCAGCACATGCCAGGGCGGTCCGGCCAGGCGATAGGTCAGGGCCGAGGCGATGCCGGAGGCCGCCACGGTCCAGGCCGTCACGCGCCCCTTCCAGAAGGCGGCCGTCAGCGCGATGAAGATGGCGGTGAAGGCGAAATCCGCGCCGAAGCGTCGTGGATCGCCCAGCGCCGGGCCGACCACGGCACCGAGCGTCGTCATCATCAGCCAGCAGCCAACGAACGGAACGATCATGCCAAACCAGTAGCCCGGCGTCAGGCTATGCGTGCGCGCCCGCTTCTCGGCCAGGGCCCAGTTCTCATCGGCCATATAGGCCAGGCCGAGCCATTTCTGCCATGGCGCGAAGCTGTCGAGCTTGGGCACCAGCGAGGTGCCCATTAGCACATGGCGGGCATTGATCAGGAGAGTCGAAAAGATCAGCGCCGCGACCGGAGCCGGTGTCGCCCATAATTCAACGGCGGCGAACTGAGCCCCGCCGGCGAAGACGAGCGCGCTCATCAGGAAAACCTCGAAAGGCGACAGGCCCTTGCCTGCCGCAAGCGCGCCGAACAGCAGGGCGAAGGGGGCAGCCGCAAGCATGGCCGGCCAGATGTCGGAAAAGCCCGTGCGGGCGTCGTCGAGAGCTGATGACATGAGCTGCTGAGGATGGGGCGCTGAAGGTCAGGAGAGATGGGCGGAGCGCAGGACGCCGGGCGTCACGCCATAGCGCGCCTTGAAGGCTCGGGTCAGATGGGCCTGGTCGCAGAAGCCGGTCGCCGCGGCGACATCGCCCGGCGTCTCGCCGCGGCGCAGCCGGTCGCGGGCGCGCCGGACGCGGACATCGATCAGCCAGGCATGAGGGGTCAGCCCGGTTTCGCGCCGGAAGGCACGGATCAGGTGATGGCGCGGCAATCCCGCAGCCCGGGCGAGCTCCGCGAGCGAGAGATCCTCGCCATGGCGCGCCTCGATCAGCGCCTTGACGGCCGCGACCGGACCCGTCTCCCGCCCGACATCGCGCACGGCGAGATTGGCGTGGTGGCCGAGGAAATGCGCATAGGCGCGCACCAGCCCCTCCTCACCGGCGAGCGCGTCGTCGCCCTCCTCCAACAATTGGTGCGCCGCGCTGAACAGCGCCGCCCCAACGGGATCATGCACCACGGGCTCGCGGAAGAACGGCGTGCCGATGCCGTCATGCCCCGTCAGCGAGGCGGCCAGCTCCTGCATCAACCCGATCGTCGGATAGCTCATCCGATAGCGGTAACCGCCCTCGCTCGGCGCGCCGTCATGAACGTCGAGCGGGTGGTTCATCACGATGTCGCCCGCCCCGGCATAGAGCTTGCGGCCGCGCGCATGCCAGACCTCGCAACCGGTCTCGATCGTCCCGATCGCGTAGGTGTCGTGCGCATGCGGCGCATAGGCATGGGTGCGGAAGGTCGCGGCGAGGAACTCAAGCGCGCCGAAGCGCGCAGCGGTGAAGAGGTGCGCCCTCTCCTCCGCCCGCAGCGGCGATGCCGACAAGGCCTGTCCCTGGCTGATCAGTTCCATGGAGCGAGTTTAGACCGGAACCGCGCCGCCCTGTCTTGAAGAAAAGTGATGAAGTCGATCAGGCCGGCTTCACCTCGCCGCGCCCGGCGAAGGCGACGAGCAGCGCCCCCGCCAGGGTTGCCAGGGCGCAGTAGCCGGTCGCGCCCGTGGCGCCGAAATGGTCGACCAGAACCCCGCCGAGAACGGCCCCGCTGGCGATCGCAACCTGGAAGGCCGCGACCAGCAAGCCACCCACGGCTTCCGCCTGGTCCGGCGCGACACGCACCATCCAGGTCTGGAGGCCGACCGGCAGCGCACCGAAGGCAAAGCCCCAGAGCGCGACGGCACCGGTCGCGACCCAGAGACTGCCGCCAAAGGCGACGAGCACCGCCGCCGTCACTGCGGCGAGCAAGGCGCCGAAGATCACGGCGGCGGGCGCGCTGCGCTCAACGATCGCGGCGCCTGCGAAATTGCCGAAGAAGCCGCCGATTCCATAAGCCAGGAGCACAAGCGAGATTGTCTCGACCGAAAGCCGCGGCACCTGCTCGAGGAAGGGGCGGACATAAGTGAAACCGGCGAAATGGCCCGAGATCACGATGAGCACCGTCGCCAGGACGAGCCGGACATTGCCGCGCCGCAGCAGTGCGAACAGCGTCCCGAGCTGCGCCGCCGCCAACGGCGGCAGGCGCGGCATGGTGGCGAGCTGCGCGATCAGGGCGAGGATCCCGACCACGGCCCCGATCGCGAAGACCGAGCGCCAGCCGAGCAGGTCACCGAGATAGGCGCCGACCGGCGCGGCGCTGACAGTCGCGAAGGAGACGCCGGTAAAGATGATCGACATGGCGCGCGGCAATGCGCGCTCCGGCACCAGCCGCATCGCGGTTGCCGCCATCATCGACCAGAAGCCGCCGAGCCCGATGCCGAGCAGCACCCGCGCCGCCAAGAGCGTGGCAAGGCCGTCGGAGAGTGCGGCGAGGATGTTGGACAGCACCAGCAGGACGGTGAAGCCCCAGATGACGAGGCGACGGTCGAGCCCGCGCGTCAGGATCGAGGTGAAGAGCGCGGCGAAGATGGCGACCACGGCGGTCGCGGTCACGGTCTGTCCGGCAGCGCCGTCCGAGACGCCGATATCGGCCGCCATCGGCGTCAGCAGGCTGGCGGGCAGGAATTCGGCCGTGACCAGGCCGAAAACGCCAAGGGTGAGCGAGAAGATCGCGGCCCAGGCCGGGCTTTGCTCATCGGCATCGGCCTGGGAATCGAATGGCAGGGTTGCGACGGCAGTGGCGGATTCGGACATGGCTGTCTCCAAAGGGTTGCCACAAGATGGGCGTGACCGCCTAGAGCTTCCATGCTAGTTTATCCGTAATGCTTGACTATTCGTCCAAAAATGCTGCGCCTGCGAACGACCCGTTGACCGAGATGCTGCGGGGTCTGCGGCTCGATGGCGTCGAATATGGCCGCTGCCAGATGGCGGCGCCCTGGGCCATTGCAGTGCCCGCCCAGAAGGCCGCGCGCTTCTATTTCATCGGCAAGCGCGGCTGCTGGCTGCTGACGCCCGCGAAGGAATGGATCGCATTGCACGAGGGCGACGCGCTGCTGTTCCCGCGCGGGGCCGAGCATGTGCTTGCCAGTGCGCCGGATGTCGAGGCCTTTCCGCTGGGAAGCTGCCAGGTCCAGAAGGTCTGCGGCAACATCTTCGATCTCAAGGGCGGCGGCGGCGGCGAGGCCACCCTGCTCTTCAGCGGCAGCATGACCTTCAATGTCGACAGCGCCCATCCCTTGCTGCGGATGATGCCCGAGCTGATGCGCATGTGCGATCTGGCGACGAGCGAATCGGGCATCCCCCATCTCCTGGAGGCGATGGCCCGCGAAGTGGCGATGGACCGGGTCGGCGCCGGCGGCATCCTGGCGCGGCTCGCCGATGTGCTGGCGGCCAGCATCATCCGCTCCTGGGTCGAGAGCGGCTGCGGCGACGCCACCGGTTGGATCGCTGCAGCGCGCTGCCCCGATGTCGGCAAGGTGCTCGCGGCGATCCACCTCGACCCGGAGCGCGACTGGACGGTCGCTTCGCTGGCCAGGCTGATGGGCGCCTCGCGCTCCGCCTTCGCTGAGCGCTTCGCCAGCGTCGTTGGCGAGACGCCGGCCCGCTATGTCGCCCAGATGCGCATGCATCAGGCCCGGCAATGGCTCGCCGGCGACAAGCTCAAGATCTCGGTCGTGGCCCGGCGTCTCGGCTATGAATCGGAAGCCTCCTTCAGCCGTGCCTTCAAGCGCGTCATCGGCACGGCGCCAAGCCATGTCCGGGCAGACGGCGCCAACGGACAGAATGGAGCGACGCGGCCAAGTGCGGGCAACTGACCGCCTGACACCATCCGCCCCGGCGCGTTCAGCTTGCAAGCTCGGAGCGGCAATCCGAGCTCAGCAAAAATAATCGGCGACATAATCTCGGGCATGGCAGCGATGCGTCGACCCGAGCGGAACAATGACGCGCCGCGCCGGTTCTGTTTGGGACCGCCGAGCGCCCGAAAGCCGGCGCTGCGGTCCATGCGAACGGATACTCATCATGACAATCAAACATATCGCCTTGGCCGGCGCAGCGGCGTTGGCGCTGCTGGCCCTTCCCCTCAGCGCAAGCGCGCAGGGCATTCCGCGCGGCGCAGCCGAAGGTGCGCGCGTCGGCAACCAGGCGGCCGGCCCGGTCGGCGGCGCTGCGGGCGCGGTCGTTGGCGGCGTTGCCGGCGGCGTGGCGGGCGGCGTCAAGGGCGTCGTCGGCATTCCGCAGAGGACCGGCGTTCCGCATCGCCATCGCCACCACCACAGGCGCCATCATCGCCACTGAAGGCGGTCTCAGCCTCCGACGAGGCTGAACCAGCCTGCTTCGTCAATGACCTGGACGCCGTGCTTTGCGGCGTCCTTGAGCTTCGATCCAGCGCCCGGCCCCGCGACCAAGAGATCGGTCTTTGAGGAGACCGAGCCCGCGACCTTGGCGCCGAGCCGCTCAGCCATCGCCTTGGCCGCAAGTCGTTGTTGACTTTCGAACGAGTGACGCCGCGCAATGCTCCCCTAGGTTGAGGAGCAAGCATGGACAATGAGCTATGGAATCGCTACGGGCGGGAGCGCATCAGCGATCGGCAGATCGACGAACTGATCGGGTTGGCGAAAGGCATCGCCGCGGACGGTCAAATTCAGCCGGCTGAAGTCGAATTCCTGCAAAGCTGGCTCGCCGCCAACCTCGCCGTCAGCGACCAACCACTGATTGGAACCCTCTATCAGAGGGTTAATGCCATCCTCGCCGACGGCATCGTCGACGAGGATGAAAAGGCAGAGCTGCTCGACACGCTTTTAAAATTCACCGGCCAGCCGAGCGAGCTCGGCGAGGCGCTGAAGGCGACCACGCTGCCTTTGTGCGCGCCGGCGCCGACAATCACATTTCCGGCTGCACTATTCTGCTTCACAGGGAATTTCGCTTTCGGCAAGCGCAGGGATTGCGAAGCTGCGGTGACTGAACGTGGCGGCGCCACTGGAAGCCTGACCCGGGAAACGCGCTACCTCGTAATCGGCACCTACGTGACAGATTCTTGGAAGCACTCCAACCACGGGCTCAAAATCCTGAAGGCAGTCGACATGAGGGCCCAGCGCGTGCCGATCTCGATCGTCTCCGAAGATCACTGGGCACAGAGCTTGTGAAACTCGCTCCGCCGATGATGATAAGCGAGGTGGCGGCGCGATTGTGGAGCGGCCGCCGCACTCTAGAAGACTGGTGCGCGAAGGATCTAGTTCAAAATCGCAAGCAAACTTCAGCGTATCAACTCAAGCCATTCAGCCTCAGACTTGATATCAATCCCGAGCTTTTTTGCATCGCTCAACTTCGAGCCAGCTCCCGGCCCTGCCACAAGAATGTCTGTCTTGGCAGAAACCGAGCTGGAAACTTTTGCACCAAGGCGCTCGGCTGTCGCCTTTGCTTCACCACGCGTCATCTGCTCAAGGGTTCCAGTGAAAACCACCGTCTTCCCTGCAATCGGAGATTCTTGAGCGACCGTCTCGGCTGGTTCGGTGCGCACCTGTTCAAGCAGCGCCGTGACGACCTCTCGGTTGTGAGGTTCACGAAAAAACTCGATGAGCGATTCTGTCGCCACCGCTCCGATTTCGCTATCACTCGCGAGATATAAATAGTCCGGCCCCGGTGCCGCTAACGCTGCCGCCGCCGCAGCAGCTTGCCAATTGGATGGGTCAGCGCCAAACGCTTGCCTCAGTGCTGTCTGTTGCGCCTTGTTGAGCTTTGGCATTGCGAGATGGGCAAGCAACGGCGTCTCGCTCTTTGCCTCGCGACGGCCCCAAACGAGAATATCTTCGCGGGCAACCGGGCCAATGCTCGGCAGATTGTCCAGCGCGACATAAGCCGCTCCCGGCTGCTGGAGGCCCGCGGCGTCAACACCCGCGATCAGGTCCGGCATATCCTTGAAACGCCGAGCCAAAGCAGCCGCGGTCGTTTCTCCGATATGTCGAATTCCTAGAGCGAAGATGAGGCGCGGCAACTTGACGATACGTCGTTGTTCTATGCCTGCGAAAAGAAGATCGACCGCTCGAGCCTCCTCTTCTTTTTTCTTTTCCTTCTTAGGTCGAACCTTTCCAGCCGCCGCGAAGCGGGCATCTATCTGCTCGTTGCGTCGCTTCTCCATCGCGCTGCGGACTGCATCGTAATTCAGTTTGAAAATGTCAGCAGGGGATTGAACCAGTTTGGCCTCAAACAAAATCTCAATGTTGGTATCCCCGACACCGTCGATATCCAAAGCGCTGCGCGAGACGAAGTGCTTCAAACGCTCCACAGCTTGCGCCGGGCAAATCAAACCGCCTGTGCAACGGCGGACGGAGTCAAATTCACCTGTTTGCGGATTATGCTCTCGCACCGCGTCCGAGTCACAAACCGGGCAGTGCTTGGGAAATTCGTAAGGCAGGGCGTCCGCTGGCCGCTTCGACAGATCGACCGACTGGACGCGCGGGATCACGTCGCCGGCGCGCTTCACTGTCACCGTGTCGCCGATGCGAATGTCGGGCGGCTCGCCATCGCGGATGCGCTCGCCCTTCGAATCGAAGCCGCGGATATAATCCTCGTTGTGCAGCGTCGCATTGGAGACGACGACGCCGCCGACCGTGACCGGCCTGAGCTTGGCGACGGGGCTGAGCGCGCCGGTGCGCCCGACCTGGATCTCGATCGCCTCCAGCACCGTGGTCGCCAGTTCTGCCGGAAATTTATGCGCGATCGCCCAGCGCGGCGCGCGCGCGACGAAGCCGAGCCGCGTCTGCAAGGCAAGCTCGTCGACCTTGTAGACGACGCCGTCGATATCGTAGCCGAGCGTGGCCCGCTGGCTCTCGATCAATCGGTAGCGCTCCAGCAAGTCCCCAACGCTCTCGCAGCGCTTCATCAGCGGGTTGGTGCGAAAACCCCAGCGCTTGAAGGCCTCGACCACGCCGAATTGCGTCTGCGCCGGCACGACCGGCATCTCACCCCAGGCATAGGCGAAGAAGCGCAAGGGTCGCGCCGCGGTGATCGAAACATCGAGCTGGCGCAGCGAGCCCGCTGCCGCATTGCGCGGATTGGCGAATTCGGGCAGCCCCTTCTCGCGTTGGCGTTCGTTGATGCCCGCGAAATCGGCATGGCCGAGATAGACCTCGCCACGCACCTCGGCGATCTCCGGCACATCGTCGCCAGACAGCACATGTGGGATTTCGGAGATCGTGCGGGCATTCAGCGTGACGTCCTCGCCCTCCTCGCCATCGCCACGCGTCGCGGCGGAGACCAGCGTGCCCTTCTCGTAGCGCAGCGAGAGCGAAAGCCCGTCGATCTTGGGCTCCGCCGTGAAGGCGATGCCACCCTCCTCCTTCAGGCCGAGGAAGCTGCGCACGCGCTGCACGAAATCACCGACATCCTCGTCGGTAAAGGCGTTGCCGAGCGAGAGCATCGGCACGCGGTGCCGGATCTTGGCGAATTTCCCCGAGGGCTTGGCGCCAACCTTGTCGCTGACGGAAGCGGCGTCCTTCAGGATCGGGAACGCCTCCTCCAGCGCGACGAGCCGGCGGCGCTTGGCGTCATAGCTCGCATCGTCGAGGATCGGCTGGTCGTCCTGGAAATAGGCGCTGTCGGCGGCCGCGATCTCGGCGGCGAGCAGCTTATGCTCCGCCCTGGCCTGGCGCTGCGTCAACTCCGCGACGGGAATGGCTTGGGACTCGCTCATGGCCCTTCATTAGGCGAGATGCCTGTGACGAGAAAGGGCAGGAGCCGGCACGACCTCGACTCTGCGTTCCGCTTTCGTGTTCGACATACATGCGACAAAACGCCTATTCGCGCGTATAATACCGGAGCTGGGAATTGGAAGCTCGACGCCTGCAGGCCGTTGACCCAAGGATGGCGTCGATTGCCGCAAGCGAACCGGGCCAGAACCGGGAGAAACGCCATGGCAAACCTCGACGGCATGCTGCCCGATGCCGGTACACGCCTCGCGGCGCAACACGCCGAACCGAAGATCAACATCATCACCACCCACGACCTTCGCGACGCGCTCCTGCGCGGCTGGGAGGATTTCAAGGCGCAGCCAAGCCACCTTGTCTTCATCGCGCTGATCTACCCGATCGCCGGCGTGATGATCGCGCAGCTCACCGTGACCTACAATATCTTCCCGCTGCTCTTCCCGCTGCTCGGCGGCTTCGCCTTGCTCGGCCCCTTCGCCGCGATCGGCCTCTACGAGATCAGCCGTAGGCGCGAGCTCGGCCTGGATTCCGGCTGGAGTCATGCCTTCGGCATCCTGAGATCGCCCTCGATCAGCCAGATCCTCCTGCTCGGCGCGATGCTGACCGGGCTCTTCATCACCTGGCTGTTTGCCGCCTGGTTCATCTATCGCGGCCTGCTCGGCCTACCGGCGGACGTCTCGACGCCGGACTTCCTGCGCGCGGTCTTCACCACCTTCGATGGCTGGGTGATGATCATCGTCGGCAATTCGCTCGGCCTGCTCTTTGCCATCCTCGCCTTCTCGATCTCGGTGGTGTCCTTCCCTCTGATCATCGACCAGGGCGTCGACGCGCCGACCGCGATCAAAACCTCGATCGCCGCCGTCGAGGCCAATCCGCGCGTGATGATGTATTGGGGGTTGATGATCACCGGGCTTCTGGTGCTCGGCTGCCTGCCCGTGCTGACCGGCCTGATCGTGGTCATGCCGGTGCTCGGCCACGCGACCTGGCATCTCTACCGCAAGATCGTCGAGGCTTGATCGGCAGGCCTTCCGTCCCGGCCACACGCTGACTGCGGCGCTTGCCGGAGCGCGAGCGCCGCCTGAGCACCTCAGTAGTTCAGCGTTTTTGCACCTGGCCTGGCGGCCGCTTCGAACTGCTGTAGGAATTCGCGGCTACCTACCTGTCTCATCACCGCGACGGGAGCGGCAACCGCAGCTCCGGCAACGCGCGCGCCTCCCAGCGCCGCCATCCCCACTTGGTCGGCTAGGCTGGCCTCGCCGCCCGCCAGCGATTGGCCGGACAGGCGCTGACCCAGCACCCGCACCATCTCGGGGCTGTCGGCGAAGGTGTTGTGCGCAAGCGGATCGCCAGCCTTCACGTCCGAGGTGTCGATGATCGAGATGCCGAGCGTGGCGAGCTCGGCCGCATAGGGCCGCATATCCGCTGCGCCGACGCGGTCGACATCGCCTGAAAGCCAACGCGACAAGGCCAACGCGCGATCGTTGCGGGAGGAGAAGATCGTGAAATGCGGCCGCTTCGCGCCCATTTCGATGATCTGACGGCGAAACACATCGACATCGATGTCCGGCGAGGCGAGCACCACGTTCCGGATCTTGGCGGAGATCGCCTTGTCGCGCAGCGCGATGCCGCGCAGCGCTTCGGTGGCGAGCCAGCTTCCCATCGAATGCGCCAGGATCGTCACCTCGCCGACATCGGGGCTCTTTGCGGCCTCCCGCAGCAGCTCCTCCAGCGCATTGCGGGAAAAATTCGTGCTCTCCTTGTCGTAGACATAGTCGAATACGCTGGCGCGCGAGGGCCAGGTGAACAGGACCGGAGAGGCGTCGATGCCCGCATCATGGGAAATCTGGGCGAAGCGATAGACGGCGTCGGAATAGGTATTGTTGAAGCCGTGTACGAAGACGAGCACCCGGCGCTTCGGGCCGCGATTGCGCCGGTACCAATCCATGGCTGCATTGGTCGACAGGACCGGTTTGACCCCGAGCGTGACGAAATCGGTCTGCGGATTGCCCGGCGACCGGCCGGGCCACTGGATTTCCCCGACCTTGCGATTGCTGTCGGGCGGGATGGAGACCACGATATTCGTCAATGAGATCGCCGTCGCCCGTTCCCCGGTGAAGAGCTCCCCCGGGTCGCTCGCCGGTTTGCGCGTGGTGGCGACGAGCATGTCGACCCGGCTCGCGCCTGGCACGGAGACGGCGACCGGCTCGAGGATTTTCGACGGCTGCGTCGCGCAGGCTCCCAGCAGCAGGCAGAGCGCGAACGCCAGGTGGTTGGGGGAGCCCATCATCATCGTGCTGCCCGCTCCGCGACCGGCATGCCCCGTCGCGGCGTCGTCAAGGATGTCAGGAAACTGCGAATGATCGCCCCCCCTTCCGGCATGAGCGAGAGCTCGACCTCCTCGATCAGCCACTCCGTGATCAGGCCATCCAGCATGGCATAGAGCGCGAGCGCGGCGGAGCGCGCCGTCCAGGGCTGCGCCAGGGCGCCGCTGCTCTGCGCGGCCTCGCAGATGCCCATCAAGGACGCGCGGATCTGCTGGCGGAAATGGCGCATATTACCGACATCGTCGGGCGCACCGTTGACGTCGACCACCTTGAGCAGCGCGAGGAGGCGCCGCTTCGCGGCGTCGCCTTGAAGCTCGGTGAATGTCGTCGCGACCAGATCGCCGAACGCCTCGAGCGGCGCGAGCACCGAATCCTCCGTCAGGCTCCGGGCGAGTTGCTGCATCGGCTGGATGATCTCGTCCCGCATCGCGAAGAGCAGTCCGAGCTTGTTGTGGAAATGGAAATGGACGGCTCCGCGCGAGACGCCGGCGGCGACAGCAATCTCGTCCAGCGAACACGCCTCAAAACCGCGCCGCAGGAACAGCGCTTCGGCCGCCCGCAGGATCGTCTGCCGCGTCTCCGCAGCCTGCTCTTTGGTTCTTCGCACGGAATGCGCCTCTCGCTCCGCGCAAGTTCTATATACAAACGGACCGTATGTATATAAGCACCCCACACCACCATTGCGAGCGCAGCGAACAATCCAGAACGCGTAAAGCGAGCCCTTCTGGATTGCCTCATGCCCAAGCCCTCGCAATAACGGTTCAAGCCGCGCGGAAATTGATTGGGCCAAGCGCACCCTCGCCCGCCCGGGAAAATATTCGCGATTGCTTTGAACCTTCCCGGCGCCTCCCGCGACCAATGGGCATGGGGCTGCATGGTGCGGCTCCTTCCAAAACTCCAAGGGAGACGATCATGACCACTCGCACCACCGTCGCCGGCCTCGCCACCGCCTTCGTCCTGGGCGCAAGCGCCCTGATCGGCGGCTCGCTCGCCACCTCCTCCGCCGCCCAGGCAGCGCCCGGCTGGCATGGCGGCTACGGACATCACGGCCATTTCGGTCATTTCGGCGGAGGCCACGGCCGTTGGGGTCATCGCGGCTGGGGCCGCCCGATCTATGCCGGCGGCTATTATGGCGGCTGCTACACCGTGCTGCGGACCCGCTTCGTCCCCGGCCTCGGCTATGTCGAGCGCCCCGTGACGCGCTGCCGCTGATCACGATCATGCCGCGCCATACAGGGAGCCGGAGCGATCCGGCTCCCTCGACGTTTGAGACTGGAGCGCGCAGCTCATGCTCGCAAGCGCGCCGCGATCCAGGAACCTTTGCCAGCGAACCCGGTTCACTTCGCGTCACGCAAATCGTGACGCACAATTCACGCGGGCCGCCGTAGCCCGCCCGAAACCGGGGCTACCATGAACAACATCATCTATATCGTCGGCCTGATCGTGATCGTCCTGGCGATCCTGTCCTTCCTCGGCCTGCGCTGAGAGCCTAGAGCAGGATGCGAAAAAGTGGGAACCGGTTTTTCGCGTTGATCCGGCTCTAACTCCTTGATGAGAGACGGATTCAGATTTCAGATGGGATCACTCTGTGAGCCCATCTGAAATCATCCGGCTCTCGGTAAAACAGGAGAGACCAGGCCGGGCAGCGATCAGCCGCGGTCGTCGCGGCCAGGCTTCTTGCCCTTGAAGGGCTTGCCCGCAGGCTTGCCGCCGAAGCCGGGCTTGTTCCCGGCATAGGGCTTCGCGCCGCCCGGCTTGCCGGCATAGGGCTTCGGACCCGACCTGAACGAGACATTGGGGTCTGACAGCGCATCCCGGTCGCTGCGAACCGGATCATAGGGCTTGGCCGCGCCGAACGGCTTGCCCTTGCCCTCATAGGCCTTCTTCTTGCCCTCATAGGGCTTCTTCTCGAACGGCTTGTTCTCGTAAGGCTTCTTCTCATAGGCCCTGGCGGGAGCGCGCTCCTGGTCACGCTCGGGGCGCGCATAGGCGGCCGGCGCATGGCTCGCCTTCTCCGCGAAAGGCTTCGCGGGGCGCCGTTCCTCCTCGCCGGTGACGGGCTGGATCACGATCTTGTCGCGATCGACAGCCTTTGCCAGCTCGTAGAAGCGCTCGGCGACATCGGCGTCGATCTCGACCTTGGTCTCCTTGTCGAAGATCCGGATCGCACCGACCTCGTCGCGTGTGATCTTGCCGCGGCGGCACAGCATCGGCAGCAATTGGCGTGGATCGGCGCCGTCCTTGCGACCGATATTCAGAACGAACCAGACCGTATTGCCACGCGGGCCGGCCTTGCGCGGCCCCTCCCCGCGCGGACTGTCCTCGCGGCCTTCGCCGAACCGGCCACCCTCGCGTGGCGCATACTCCTCGCGCGAACGGATCGGCCGCGAATCGCGTTGAAAGTTCGGATCCCCGACCTCTTCGGCGCCCGGCAGGCGCGAACGGTAGACCCGCACCAGCGCGGCCGCGATCTCCTGCGGCGAACGTCCCGCCAACAGCGCCTCGACCATGGCGGCGTCGTCCTCGTCGGCCTCTCCGGTCAACAGCGGATCGCTCAACAGCCGCTGCTGGTCGAGCGCACGGATTTCCTCGGCCGTCGGCGGCCCGGCCCAAACCGCCTCGACCTTGGCCTCGGCGATCAGCATCTCGGCCTTGCGGCGGCGCGACACCGGCACCAGCAGGACGCTCGTGCCCTTGTTGCCGGCACGACCGGTGCGACCCGAGCGATGCTGCATGACCTCGGGATCGTTGGGCAGTTCCGCATGAATGACCAACGTCAGGCCGGGCAGATCGATGCCGCGTGCCGCGACGTCGGTCGCGACGCAGACCCGCGCCCGGCCGTCACGCAGCGCCTGCAGCGCCGAATTGCGCTCGCTCTGGCTGAGTTCGCCCGAGAGCGCTACGGCCGAGAAGCCGCGCTCCAACAGGATCGCCTCGAGATGCCGCACGGCGTTGCGGGTGTTGCAGAACACCAGCGAGCACGGCGAATCATGGAAGCGCAGCAGATTGACGACAGCGAGCTCGGCCTCCTTCGGATAAACCCGGATGGCGCGATATTCGATATCGGCATGGCCACGTGAGCCGCCAGTGACCTCGATGCGCAACGCATTGCGCTGGTAGTTGGTCGCGAGCTGGATGATCGCCTTGGGCAGCGTTGCGGAGAACAGCAGGCTCTGGCGCTCGGCGGGCGTCGTCTTCAGGATGAATTCGAGATCGTCGCGGAAGCCGAGATCGAGCATCTCGTCGGCCTCGTCGAGCACGACGGCCTTGAGCGCGGAAACGTCGAGGCGGTGCCGCTCGATATGGTCGCGCAGACGTCCGGGCGTGCCCACGACGATATGGGCGCCTTCATCGAGCAGCGCGGCCTCGCGGCGCGGGTCCATGCCGCCGACGCAGGCGATGACACGGGCATTGGCGTATTTGTAGAGCCAGGCGAGCTCGCGCTGGACCTGCAGCGCCAGTTCGCGCGTCGGCGCGATGATCAGCGCCAGCGGCTTGCCGGCGCGGCCGAAGGCTTCCGCCTCGCCGAGCAGGGTCGTGGCGATGGCAAGGCCATAGGCCACCGTCTTGCCGGAGCCGGTCTGCGACGAGACGAGCAGGTCGCGCCCGGCGGCGGCATCCTCGAGCACGGCGTTCTGCACCGGCGTCGGATCGGAATAGTTGCGTTCGGCGAGCGCACGCGCAAGCGGCGGGCTCGTAGGAAGAAAGGACATGAGGTGTCGTGCCTAGGGTTACGGCGCAGATCAGGAAACGGCGCAGGAATTCGGGCGATGAGCGGCGCGGCGCGCAAATGCAGCCAGTCCGCAGCCATCGATTGAAATGGGCTCATAAAGCAGATTGCGGCAAAAGGGAATGGAGGGGGCGGATGACGCGGCTAGCACCGCCACCTGATTTGCCCGCCAGCTCTTCCGCAGACGGCCCCCATGGCGTAAGGGCGCGGGAAATCCCCTTTCCCCAGGTTCCGTGAACGCATGATCCGCCTCGAAAACATCAGCAAGCAGAACGGTCAGCAGATCGTCTTCATCGAGGCCTCGGCGGCGCTCCAGAAGGGGGAGAAGGTCGGCCTGGTCGGCCCCAATGGCGCGGGCAAGACCACATTGTTCCGGATGATCACCGGGCAGGAGCAGCCCGATGAAGGGCAGGTCGGCGTCGATCGCGGCGTGACCATCGGCTATTTCAGCCAGGATGTCGGCGACATGAAGGGCGTCAGTGCCGTCTCCGCCGTCATGGACGGGGCGGGCCCGGTGAGCAGCGTCGCCGCCGAATTGCGCGAGCTGGAAGCCGCCATGGGCGATCCCGACCGCGCTGAGGAGATGGATGAGATCATCATGCGCTATGGCGAGGTCCAGGGCCGCTTCGAGGAGCTCGACGGCTATGCGCTCGACGGCCGGGCGCGCGAGGTACTGGCAGGGCTGGGCTTCAGCCAGGAGATGATGGACGGCGATGTCGGCGCGCTCTCGGGCGGCTGGAAGATGCGCGTCGCCCTCGCCCGCATCCTGCTGATGCGGCCCGACGCGATGCTGCTCGACGAGCCGAGCAACCATCTCGACCTGGAGAGCCTGATCTGGCTGGAGGAGTTCCTGAAAGGCTATGACGGCGCGCTGCTGATGACCTCGCATGATCGCGAATTTATGAACCGGATCGTCAACAAGGTGGTCGAGATCGATGGCGGTTCGCTGACCGCCTATTCCGGCAATTACGAGTTCTACCAGGAGCAGCGCGCGCTTGCCGAGAAGCAGCAGCAGGCCCAGTTCGAGCGCCAGCAGGCGATGCTGGCCAAGGAGATCAACTTCATCGAGCGCTTCAAGGCACGCGCCTCGCACGCGGCCCAGGTCCAGAGCCGGGTGAAGAAGCTCGAGAAGATCGACCGGGTCGAGCCGCCCAAGCGCCGCCAGACGGTGTCCTTCGAGTTCCAGCCGGCGCCGCGCTCCGGCGAGGACGTCGTCACGCTCAAGAACGTGCACAAAGCCTATGGCAGCCGCAGCATCTATGAGGGGCTCGACTTCCAAGTGCGCCGCAAGGAGCGCTGGTGCGTGATGGGCGTCAACGGCGCCGGCAAATCGACGCTGTTGAAGCTGGTGACGGGTGCCACAGTACCGGACAATGGCACGGTCGCGCTCGGCGGCAGCATCAAGCTGGGCTATTTCGCCCAGCACGCCATGGAGGTTCTGGACGGCGACCGGACCGTGTTCGAATCGCTGGAGGACAGCTTTCCCCAGGCTGGGCAGGGCTCGCTCAGGGCGCTCGCCGGCTGCTTCGGCTTCTCTGGCGACGATGTCGAGAAGCGCTGCCGGGTGCTCTCGGGCGGCGAGAAGGCGCGCCTCGTCATGGCGAAGATGCTCTATGATCCGCCGAATTTCCTCGTGTTGGACGAGCCGACCAACCATCTCGACATCGCCACCAAGGAGATGCTGATCACGGCACTCGCGCAGTATGAGGGCACCATGCTGTTCGTCAGCCACGACCGCCACTTCCTGGCGGCCCTGTCGAACCGTTTGCTGGAGCTGACGCCCGAGGGCGTGCACGCCTATGGCGGCGGCTACACGGAATATGTCGCGCGCACGGGCCAGGAAGCGCCGGGCCTGCGCAGCTAGAGCATTTTCGAGCGAAGTGGACACCGGTTCGCGTGAAGAAAATACGATAAAACAAGTAGTTAGAGTATTTTCGCGATTCGGAGAAACGCGGAAATGCTCTAGAATCTGCTGTTTTGTAGTGGAACCGCACCGTCATTCCGGGGCTTGGCGAAGCCAAGAGCCCGGAACCCAGAACCGATGGAGCTGGGAATCACGCGCCGTCATCAGCAGCGCCTGTGCCGTCACCACCTGCGATTCTGGGTTCCGGGCTCGATCCTTCGGATCGCCCCGGAATGACGGCGCGTTTCAGAATTAAGGCAGCAAGCTCCGGGTACGACGCTGTTATCAGGCTCGCGCGACCGCGGCGTTCAGCAAGCGCCCAGCCGCCGCCCTCGCCTCTTCGGTGATGCTCGCTCCCGCCAGCATGCGGGCGATCTCCTCGCGCCGCGCCTGATCGGCCAGTGCCGAGACGCGGGTGACGGTGCGCGAGGCGCTGTCGCCGTCGAGCGCCGATTTGGCGATCAGGAAATGCTGCCCGGCCTTGGCCGCGACCTGCGGCGCATGGGTCACCGAGATGACCTGGACCTTTTGCGCGAGCCGCGCCAGGCGCTCGCCGATCGCATCCGCGACCGCGCCGCCGACACCGGTGTCGATTTCGTCGAAGACCAGAGTGGGGGCCGAGCCGCGCTCGGCCAGCACGACCTTCAGCGCCAGCATGAAGCGCGACAGCTCGCCGCCGGAAGCGACCTTCATCATCGGGCCCGGCCGCGTGCCGGGATTGGTCTCGACCCAGAACTCGACGCGGTCGAAGCCCTCGGGCCCGCGCGCCGTCTCGTCTGAGTCGATCTGGGTGATGAAGCGCGCCCGCTCCAGCTTCAATGGCGGCAACTCCGCCTTGACCGCGCCGTCGAGTCTGGCAGCAGCCTGCTTGCGCTCCGCCGACAAGGCCTTCGCCAGTTTGACGAAGGCGGCCTCTGCCTCGCGCAATTCCGCCTCAAGCCGGCCGAGCGAAGTCTCGCTCTCGTCGAGCGCCGCGAGATCGGCGGCCATGCTCTCGGCGAGCACGACCAAGCCGTCGACCGGCACGTCGTATTTGCGCGCAGCAGCGCGCAAGGCGAACAGGCGCTCCTCGACGCGCTCCTGCTCGCGCGGATCGTATTCGGCCGCGCGCATCGCAGCGGCGAGCGTCTCGGACGCCTCCTCCAGCGCGACGAGAGCAGTGTTGAGCGCGGCGAGCGACGGATCGATCAGGCCCGGCGCCTGCGCGGCACGGCGCTCCAGCCGGCGCAGCACGGCGGCGAGCGCCGGCACCGGGGAGCCCTGCCCGCCCACGGCCTCATGCGCGTCGATCAGGTCGCGCGCGACCTTCTCCGCCTGCATCATGCCTTGCCGGGTTGCCGCGAGGCTGTCTTCCTCGCCGGGCTGGGGCGCGAGCTTGCCGAGTTCCTGAACCGCATGGCGCAGGAAATCGGCCTCCTTGCGCGCGGCCTCGACGCGGATGCGCTGCGCCTGCAAGGCCTGGCGTGCGCGCTTCAGCGTCTCGCTGGCTTCAGCCACGGCCGCAGACTGGCTTTCCAGCCCGCCGAAACCGTCGAGGATGAGGCGGTGCTGCGCCGGGTCGGTCAGGGCGCGATCGTCATGCTGGCCGTGGATCTCGACGATGGCCGCGCCGATCATCCGCAGGATCTGGACGCTGACCGGCTGGTCGTTGACGAAGGCGCGCGTGCGCCCGTCCGCATATTGCACCCGTCGCAGGATCAGGTCGCCATCGGTGTCGATTTCCTGCGCCTGCGCCAGGAGCCGCGCCGGATGCTGCATCGGCAAGTCGAAAACCGCTCCGACCTGTCCCTGCGCCTCGCCATGGCGCACGAGCCCGCCATCGCCGCGCCCGCCCAAAGCGAGCGCGAAGGCATCCAGTACGATCGACTTGCCGGCACCGGTCTCGCCGGTCAGCACGCTCAAGCCCTCGCCGAAGCTCAGATCGAGCCGGTCGATCAGGACGATGTCGCGTATCGAGAGCTGCGCCAGCATGGCGCTTAGCGCAGGCTCAGAAAGCGGGGCATGCGCGGAAAACCCTCATGCATTCGATCTAGGGCAAGGTCCGATCCGATTGGACCGGAGACTGTCCCATCTTTTCGTTTCGACGCGTTCTCTTCACGCGAACCGGTGCCCACTTCGCTCGAAAACGCTCTAGAACGGGTTCAGGCTGACGACCGCCTTGCTGAAGCCCTGGAAAGCGCGGCTGATATAGGAGCCGCGATCCTCGCGTGGAGCCAGCCCGCCGCTCTCGAGCAGCACATAGGCGTCCTTGTACCAGGGGCTGTCGGGGAAGTTATGCCCGAGCACGGCCGCAGCCGTCTGCGCCTCATTGGTGATGCCCAGCGCCATATAGGCCTCGGTCAGACGCATCAGCGCCTCCTCGACATGGCGCGTGGTCTGGTACTTGGTGATGACGTCGCGGAACCGGTTCACAGCGCCGGTATAGTTGCGCTTCTCCAGATAGAAGCGCCCGACATTCATCTCCTTGCCCGCGAGCTGGTCACGCGCGACGAGGACCTTCTCCTTGGCGTCGGTGACATATTCGGACTTCGGATATTTCTGCATGAGCTCGTCGAAGGCGGCGATCGCCTTCTCCGTCCGCTCCTGGTCGCGCGTCGCATCCGGAATCTGGTTATAATAGGACATCGCCATCAGATACTGCGCATAGGCAGCGTCGGGGCTCGCCGGGTTCTGCGCGATGAAGCGCTTCGAGGCGGTGATCGCATCGTCCCACTTGCTCGCCTGGTAGTTCGTATAGGCGGACAGGATCAGGCCCTTCTTGGCGAAGGGAGAGAACGGCGCGTTCTTGTCGATCTCGCCGAATTTCTTGGTCGCGCCCTCGCTGTCGCCGTTCTGCATCCGCGCCAGGCCCTCATTATAGAGCCTGTCGGCGGGAACCTCGGCGACGACCTCGGGCTTGTAGACCTCGGGCTTGTCGAAGGGATTCATGTTCGACAGCGTATCGCAGCCGCCCAGCATCAGGGCGACACCAAGAGCAAGGCCCGTGCTGCTGCGCATCGATCCGGCGCGATGGATTGTCGGAATGGTCAGCCGCTTGACGCTCACGTCGTCTGTCCTCTTTCGATCGTCCCCACTCGATGGGGAAGCATGCCTTACCTCAGACACCGCCCGCGCGCCACCGTCGAAAACGAGGCGCATGATCCGGAACAACCGGACGAGTGGCAATTGCGGCGCGGAACTTGCCGCCCCGCGATAACATCCGGTGCGAGCCGATTCCAGCAGCATACATTCGACAGAAAGCAGGCGAATGGAAGGCGCTAACGCGTCTTCGCGGCACGCGTCAGTGCAAATCCGGCGCGAAGGCGGCCGGCGCGGCCGCCGCCATCTGGACCGCACGCGGAGCGGCGTAAACCGGCTCGGCCTCGACGATCGCGTAATTGGCGCGGTCGGCGAACAGCGCCTCCAGAATGCGGACATTCATGCGATGGCCGCCGCAATAGGAGCGGAACTCACCCTGGATCGGATAGCCGGCAAGCGCGAGATCGCCGATCGCGTCCAGCACCTTGTGGCGCACGAACTCGTCAGCATAGCGCAGGCCCTCGGGATTGATGACCTTATCGTCACCGATCGCGACCGTGTTGTCGAGCGAGGCGCCGAGCGCAAAGCCCGCTTTCCAGAGCTGCTCGACATCGCGCATGAAACCGAAGGTCCGCGCGCGGGAGATCTCGCGGGCGTACGCCACCGGCTCCAGGTCGAAGACCTTGCGCTGGCGGCCGATCACGGTGGTGTCGAAATCGATCTCGACATCGAGGCGGAAGCCGTCTTGATCCGACGGAAGCAATTCGGCGAAGGCGCGGCCATGCTCGATGCGCACCGGCTGCAGGATCTTCAGATAGCGCCGGGCGGCCTGCAGCGTCGTGACGCCGGCCGATTCGATCGCGTTGACGAATTCGGTGGCGCTGCCGTCCATGATCGGCATCTCGGGGCCGTCGATCTCGACGAGTACATTGTCGAGGCCAAGGCCGGCGCAAGCCGACATCAGGTGTTCGATGGTCGCGACCGAAGCCGAAGCCCTGTCACCGATCACGGTGCAAAGCTCGGTGGCGCTGACCTTGGTGTGCTTGGCATGGATCAATTGCGCCGGCTCGGCATCAAGCCCCTTGCGCAGGAAGACAACGCCCGAATTGGCGCTGGAAGGCTTGAGGCAAATGGTGGCGGGTGCTCCGGAGTGCACGCCGATCCCGGTCAAGGTCACGGGGGCGCGCAGTGTCGTCTGCCGATCGAAGCTCATCTGGTATCCAATCCTGATCGCCGGGAACGTGGCGGAGCCTGACATGGCTCCCGAACCGACCGTCGCTGCGATGCCTCGGACATCAAACCCCTGGCCGAAGCCCTGCGCCGATGTCCCCGTTAGTGCAGATGCAACATAAGCGCTTCGGACAGGGTGACAAAATCACGCTT
Organism: Allobosea sp. OK403; assembly: GCF_900113835.1. GTDB lineage: Bacteria > Pseudomonadota > Alphaproteobacteria > Rhizobiales > Beijerinckiaceae > Allobosea. Next base: position 133,527 of record NZ_FOQV01000002.1, read on the forward strand.
TCTTTCGCTCTGTTACAGCTCTCACAAAGCCAGGAAAGACTGATCATCCCGTTGATAAATATGGTTTTCCAGACATGAACAAAGCCCGGTTCGCTGCAGCGCACCGGGCTTTGTTACAGAGGCGGAAGAACGACCCTAAGGTCAGTTTGCCTGGCGGCGCAGGAATGCGGGGATTTCCAGCTGGTCTTCCTCGCTACTGCGATTCGGGGCGGCGCGCCCCATCTGGTCGAGCTGACCCTGCGCCGGGCGCGCGACCGGCTGCGCCGGACGGCGCATATACTCGGCATGGGCCGCGCTCGGCGCGGGCGCCGCGGCGGGAGGCTGCGGAGCGTGGCGCAGCGGAGCCTGCGGCTCCTGAGCCTCATCCTCCTTGCGGCCGAAGCCGACCGAGGCCAGCCGCTGCATCAGCGACATCCGCTTCTGGTCGGCGGCGTTCGGCGGCTGGGGAGCCGACTGTGCGCCACGCTGGGCCGCGATCTGGTTCTGCGCCGGCACCGGCAGATCCTCGATGCGGGGCATCCGCGTCGGGCGGATCACGGCGCGCTCCGGAGACGGCGGAATGAAGCTGCTCTCCGGCATGGCATGCTGCGGGACCGACAGCATCGGCTCGGGAGCCGCAGCCGCCGGCATCATCGCGCGCGGCTGGACCGGCTCGATATGGATGTCCTCGTTGATCGGCGCGGGCGCCGGGGCGCGCAGCGGCTCGGCCTGCTGCGGCATGCGCAGATCCATGACAGGCTCGGGCGCCGGCGGCGGCGTGAAGCCGCGCACCGGGGCGCTGGTGCTGCGCAGGCGGGCTTCCGCCTTCAGGCGCTCTGCGACCTGGGCGATGCGGGCCTCGGTCTCGTCCATCTCGGCCTGGGTGGTGACGGGCTTGTCGATGCCGGTCGCCACGACCGAGACACGCACGATGCCTTCAAGCGATTCGTCGAAGGTCGCGCCGACGATGATGTTGGCCTCGGAATCGACCTCCTCGCGGATACGGGTGGCGGCTTCGTCGACCTCATAGAGCTTCATGTCGCGCCCGCCGGTGATCGAGATCAGCAGACCGCGCGCACCCTTCATCGAGACGTCGTCGAGCAGCGGGTTGTTGATCGCAGCCTGAGCGGCAGACAGCGCGCGCTTCTCGCCCTGCGCCTCGCCGGTGCCCATCATCGCCTTGCCCATGCCGCGCATCACGGCGCGAACGTCGGCGAAGTCGAGGTTGATCAGGCCCGGACGCACCATCAGGTCGGTGATGCAGGCGACGCCGGAATAGAGCACCTGGTCGGCCATGCCGAAGGCGTCGGCGAAGCCGGTGGTCTCGTTGGCGACACGGAACAGGTTCTGGTTCGGGATCACGATCAGCGTGTCGACCGCCTCGTTCAGCTCGCCGATGCCGGCTTCCGCCATGCGCATGCGGCGATGGCCCTCGAACTGGAACGGCTTGGTAACGACGCCGACGGTGAGGATGCCCATGTCGCGGGCGACGCGGGCGATCGCGGGAGCCGCGCCCGTGCCGGTGCCGCCGCCCATGCCGGCAGTGATGAAGACCATATGCGCGCCCGCCAGATGGTCGCGGATCTCGTCGATGACCTCTTCGGCCGCCGCGCGCCCGACTTCAGGCTGCGAGCCGGCGCCAAGACCTTCGGTGACCTGCAGGCCCATCTGGATGATGCGCGAGGCGCGGCTGAGCGCCAGCGCCTGGGCGTCCGTGTTGGCGACCACGAAATCGACGCCGTCGAGACCGGCCTCGATCATGTTGTTCACGGCGTTGCCGCCGGCTCCACCAACACCGAACACCGTGATCCGGGGCTTGAGTTCCCGGATGTCCGGGGCTTGCAGATTCATCGCCATGGTTGCCTCTTTTGATCCTTGTCCGGCGCCTGGCGGGAGCCGTCCCGATTGCTACGATTGACACTTGGCGCCGCCGGAAAAACGCCCCGGCGCACCGTTACCCCTTAGAAACTTTCCTTCAGCCACCGGCCGACGCGCGAGAAATACCCGTCCGTTCCCGTGGCGAAATAAGCCGAGCTGGCGCGCGGCTCGAAATGCTCGACATGCGCCACCTGCGGATAGACCAAGAGCCCGACGGCCGCTGCGAAGGCCGGCCCCTTGCCCGCTTCCGGCAAGCCCTTGATGCCGAGCGGCCGGCCGGTGCGGACCTGGCCGCCGAGGATGCGACGCGCCGCCTCCGGCAGGCCGGTGAGCTGGCAGGCGCCACCGGTCAGCACGACGCGGCGTCCCGCCTGGGCGGAGAAGCCGGCATTGCTGAGCCTGTCGCGTACCAGTTCGAGGATCTCCTCGACGCGCGGCTTGATGATCCGCACGAGATGCGACTTGGCGAGGTGGTTGGGCATGTCGCGCTCGTCGTCATCGACCTGCGGCACGGAAATCATGTCGCGTTCGTCCGAGGCGCTGGAGATCGCCGAGCCATGCAGCGTCTTCAGCCGCTCGGCCGCCGAGACACGGGTGGAGAGCCCGCGCGCCACGTCCATGGTGATGTGGTTGCCGCCGACAGCAATCGCATCGGCATGCATTAGATGGCCGCCGGAGAAGACGCCGAGGCTCGTCGTGCCGCCGCCCATATCGACCACGACGACGCCCATCTCGGCCTCGTCATCGACCAGCACGGAAAGGCCGGACGCGTAAGGCGTCGCGACGACCGCTTCGACCTCGAGATGGCAACGCTCGACTGCGAGCATGACATTGCGCGCGGCCGAGGCTTCGCTGGCGACGACATGCATGTCGACCGAGAGCTTGCTACCGATCAGGCCACGCGGATCGAGCACGCCGGGAGAACCGTCGAGCGCATAGCCGGTGGGGAGGGCGTGGAGCACGGCCTTGCCGGGCTTGAGCGCATGCATCGCGGCCGCGGCCAGCACGCGCTTGACGTCGCTGTCGCCGACCGCGCCGGCGCGCAGATCGACGCCCGCAGCATAATGCTGGGAGCCGAGCCGGCCGCCGGTCAGGTTGACGATGACCGATTGGACCTCGACCTTGGCCATGCGCTCGGCCGCGTCGACTGCCGCGCGAATCGCCCGCTCGGCGCTTTCGAGATCGATGATCGCCCCGCCCTTGAGGCCGAGCGAGCGCTGATGGCCGATGCCGATGATGCGTGCGACATGGGTGCGACCGCGCAGTCGTTCATTGGCCTCGGCCGGGTTCAGTTCGGCGATCAGGCAAACGACCTTGCTGGTGCCGATATCCAGAATCGACAAGGTCGCGCTCTTGCGCGACGACAAGGGCCGCATCCGCGGCGTCAGGCCCTGGGAGGTCAGATTCATGCTTCGCCTCCCTTCTTCTTGGTCTTGCTCTTGAGCTGTTCGGCGCGGGCGCTGGCCGCCTCTTCCGACAATCGCATCACCACCCGGTCGGGCTGGCGCAGGTCGATCGCGAGCAGATCCTTATCGAGCACGCGGAAATCGCTTTCGAGCCCGGCAAGCCGCTTCACCGCCACGCCAGGCTGAATCTCGGGCAAGCGCACATCCATTCCGTTGTCGAGCTTGAGTGTCCAACGGCGTCCGGAGACGAGTGTCGCCGCTCGGATATGCGCCGCCAGCGACCCGGCCTCGCCACGCAGCGCGATGTACTCGGCCGCGCGCAGATTGGCGCCGGGCCCGACGACGAGCGGCAGATGCGCGAAGCGTCCGTCATCCATCTTGTCGATCACCGTGCCATCGGCCGCGATCACGAACAGGTCGCCCTTGACCTGCCAGAGCGCGTAAGGCTCGCGCTCGACCAGCGTGATCGAGATCTCACCCGGATAGAGCTTGCGGACCGTCGCCTCGCGAATCAGCGGCGTCGCCTCCAGGAGCTTGCGCGCCTGGTCGGCATCGAAGAAGGCGAGCGAGATCTTCGGATCGATTCCTGCCGCGACCAGGACCTCGACCTCCGACAGCTCCGTGAGGCCCGAGATCGTGACGCGGTCGATGCCGAGCCCGACCAACCGGGCCAGCATGTGGTGCGGCTCGCCATAAGCCTGGCGCAAGGCTTCGACATGGCCGCCCAGAACGCTGCCCGCGCCGATGCTCAGGCTCAGGAAACCGAGCGCAAGCCAGGTGCCGATGCGGCGCGGCAGGCGCTGCGCCAGAGGCACCGCGACCGCGCTGCGCCGCGAGCGGCGCAGCCAGCGCCCAGACCGCTCCCCGACGAGGAGTTGCGGCCCGGCGGCAGGGACCGGCAAGCGGGAGGTGGCTGACGCCATCACCGCATTCACCGATCGAGGGAGGCGTCCTCCACCATCCATTTGACGAGTTCACCGAAGTTCATGCCCGCATGGGCGGCCAATTCGGGCACCAAGCTCGTTTCGGTCATGCCGGGCTGCGTGTTGACTTCCAGCCAGACGAGAGTGTCGGTCTCGTCGTCATAGCGGAAGTCAGACCTGCTAACGCCCCGGCACCCGATTGCTTGATGCGCCGTTAACGCACACTCTTCGATCTGCTGGTAAATTTTTGGTAAAATTTGAGCCGGGCAGATGTGGATCGAACCACCTTTCGTGTATTTCGCATCGTAGTCGTAGAACTCCCCGGTCGAGGCCCGGATCTCGGTCACGCCCAACGACTTGCCGCCCATGACAGCGCAGGTCAGCTCGCGCCCCCTGATGAAGCTTTCAGCCAACAGCGTATCGCCGCAGGGCCAGTCCTCGCGGGCGATTTCCTGCGGCGGATGCTCGCGGCCCTTCTTGACGATCACGACGCCGACGGACGAGCCCTCGTTGACCGGCTTGAGCACGTAAGGCGGCTGCAGAACGTGTTTTTTCGCCGCATCGAAGCGCGAAACCACGATTCCATGCGCCACCGGCACGCCGGCCGCCGCGGCGACGAGCTTCGCCTTGTCCTTGCGAATCGCGAGCGCCGAGGCGAGCACGCCCGAATGCGTGTAAGGGATGCGCAGAATCTCGAGCACGCCCTGAATCAGGCCATCCTCGCCGAAACGGCCATGCAGCGCGTTGAAGGCGACATCGGGGCGCAGATCGGCGAGCACCTGGGCAATGTCGCGCTGCACGTCGATGCGCGTGACGCGGAAGCCGACGCTCTCCAGCGCCTTGGCGCAGGCCGTGCCGCTGCTGAGGCTGACCTCCCGCTCGACGGACCATCCGCCCATCAGCACTGCGACGTGTCTGGTCATCGGGGTCATGGCTCCCTGTTACGGCGAACCTCGACCCATCATGGTTAATGCGGCGTTAAGAGATGGCGGGGGGCGGCGGCTGGAGCTAATGCTGGCCCGCCACACCGAGCCGCTTGATCTCCCACTGCAGCTCGAAGCCGGAGTTCTGCTTCACCCGGCGCCGGACCTCTTCGCCCAGCCCTTCGATATCGGCCGCCGTGGCGCCACCGGTGTTGATCAGGAAGTTGCAGTGCATCTCGGACACCTGCGCCCCGCCAATGCGCAGGCCGCGGCAGCCGGCCGCATCGATCAACTGCCAGGCCTTGCCGCCTTGCGGGTTCTTGAAGGTCGAGCCACCGGTGCGTTCCTTGATCGGCTGGGCCGCCTCGCGCGCTGCCGTGACCCGGTCCATCTCGGCGAAGATGGCCGCCTGATCGCCTGGACGGCCCTGAAACAACGCCGAAGTGAAGATGATCTCATGGGTCTCGGCCGCGCTGTTGCGGTAGGTGAAGCCCATCTGCGCATGGCTCAGCGTGACGATCTCGCCCTTGCGGGTGACGCCGCGCGCCTCGACCAGCACATCGGTCGTCTCGCCGCCATGGGCGCCGGCATTCATGCGCAGCGCCCCGCCGATGCAGCCGGGAATGCCACGATAGAAGGCAAGCCCGTCGAGCGAGGCATCGGCCGCAGCGCGCGCGACCTTGACGTCGGGCACGGCGGTTCCGGCGCGCAGGCGGTCGCCCGCCTCCAGCGAAATCTCGCCGAAGGCCTTGCCGCCGAGCCGGATCACGACGCCGGGGATGCCGCCATCGCGCACGATCAGGTTCGAGCCGAGCCCGACCACCGTGACGGGTATCTCGGCCGGCAGATGAGCCAGCAGATGAGCCAAATCCCCCTCATCCGCCGGCGTGAACAGCACCTGCGCCGGCCCGCCGACGCGGAACCAGGTCAGGCCGGACATGTCGTGATTGGGCAAAAGCCGGCCGCGCAGATCGGGAGCCGAGGCGCGGATGGCGGAGGTAATGTCGGGGAAGGTCATGAGGGTCGCTGCGCTAACCCTTCTCCCCTTGGGGGAGAAGGTGGCCCGGCGAAGCCGGGTCGGATGAGGGAAGTCCGGCGAGACCGATCATGTCGGCGATCTCGCGCAAAACGAATTCGAGGTTTCCTAGCACGCGCTCATTCGGAAAGCGCAAGACCTTGTAGCCTTCGCGCCTCAAGAAGACGTCGCGAGAGGCGTCTTTGAGCTTCGCTTCGTCGGATTGGTACGGCTCACCATCCAGCTCGACGATCGGCCGATGCTCGAAGCAGCAAAAATCCGCGATGAACGGCCCGATCGTCACCTGTCGCTTGAACTTCAGGCCCGAGAACCGGCGACCCCGAACCGCCGGCCAAAACGCGGCTTCCGCCCGGGTCGGCTGTCCGCGCTGCTGACGGGCAAAGTCGAGCGTTTCGGGCGAGTTCTTTCGCTCCAGCACCTGACTTCCCTCATCCGACCGGCTTCGCCGGCCACCTTCTCCCGCCCATCTCGGGCTTGCCCGAGATGGGGCAACCCAAAGTGTCAAAGTCGGCAACAGCCGACTTTGATGGGGGAGAAGGGGCAACCGTCGCGGTTCAACCCAACGCCGCCAGCTCTCCCGGCAGTGCATAGGCCCATTGCGTGATGTTGCCGGCGCCCAGGAGCACGACATAGTCGCCCGGCCCAGCCAGCTCGGCGATCATTCCTGCAAGGCTGGAAGGGTCTTCCAGCGCCAGCGTATGACGATGCCCGCGCGCCTTGATGCCTGAGACCAGCGAATCGCGGTCGGCCCCGGCGATCGGCGTCTCGCCGGCCGCATAGGTTTCGGCCACGATCACCGTGTCGGCATCGTTGAAACAGGCGGCGAAATCGTCGAACAGGCTGGAGAGCCGGGTGTAGCGATGCGGCTGCACCACGGCGATCACCTTGCTCTTGGTCGAGGCGCGCGCCGCTTTGAGCACGGCAGCGATCTCGACCGGGTGGTGGCCGTAATCGTCGAAGATCTGCGCGCCGTTCCATTCGCCGGTCTTGGTGAAGCGCCGCTTGACCCCGCCAAAGCCCGCGAGCGCCGCACGGATGCTCTCGACCGGGATGCCGAGATCATAGGCGACCGCGATCGCCGCCGTCGCGTTGAGCGCATTGTGGTGACCCGGCATCGGCATGATCAGGTCACGCACGACCTCGTCGCGGCCGCGCTTGCGGTCGCGGATCAGGAGCGTGAACTTGGCCTGGCCGCCGGTGAGGTCGATATCGATCAGGCGGAAATCGGCCTGCGGATTCTCGCCATAGGTGACGACGCGGCGATCCTCGATCTGCCCGACCAGCCCCTGCACGGTCGGATGGTCGATGCACATCACCGCGAAGCCGTAGAAGGGCAGGTTCTCGACGAAGCTGCGAAAGGCCGCCTTGATCGCGTCGAAAGTGCCGAAATGGTCGAGATGCTCGGGATCGATATTGGTGATGACAGCGACATCGGCCGGCAACTTCAGGAAGGTGCCGTCCGACTCATCGGCCTCGACCACCATCCAGTCGCTCTCGCCCATGCGGGCATTGGTGCCATAGGCGTTGATGATGCCGCCATTGATCACGGTCGGGTCGAGCCCGCCCTTCTCCAGAAGAGTCGCGACGAGCGAGGTCGTGGTCGTCTTGCCATGGGTGCCGGCGATGGCAACGCAGCTCTTCAGGCGCATCAACTCGGCCAGCATTTCGGCACGGCGCACCACCGGCAGGCGCTGCTCGCGCGCGGCGACAAGTTCGGGATTGTCGCGCTTGATCGCGGTCGAGACCACGACGACCTCGGCCTCGCCGAGATTCTCCGCCTTGTGGCCGACGAAGGTCTTGATGCCCTTGTCGGCAAGGCGCTTGACGTTGGCGCCGTCGGCGGCGTCCGAGCCCTGCACCTTGTAGCCGAGATTGTGCAGCACCTCGGCGATACCGGACATGCCGATGCCGCCAATGCCGACGAAATGGATGGAGCCGAGCTTTGGCGGCAGCTTCATCGGGAAACTCCTGTGGAGACTAGGACGCAGCGGCGTCGATGACGAGACGGGCGAGCCGATCGGCTGCGTCGGGAATGCCAGCGCTCTTGGCGTTTGCCGCCATCGCCGTCAAGCGGCTGGGATCGGCGAGCAAACCGGAGAGCTCGCTCGCCAGCCGTCTCGGAGTGAAATCGGATTGCAGCATGCGGATCGCGCCGCCGGCACGTTCCAGCACGGCGGCGTTGGCCGCCTGATCCTGGTCGAGCGCGCCCGGCAGCGGCACGAGGATCGCCGGCCGGCCGATCACGGTCAATTCCGCCACGGTCGAGGCGCCGGCGCGCCCGATGACGAGTTGCGCGGCCGCCATGCGTGCCGGCAGGTCCTTGAAGAAGGGTGCGATCTCGGCCTTGACCCCGGCGCTGGCATAGATGCGGCGCACCCGCTCGTCATCCTCCGGCCGAGCCTGCTGCGTCACGCTCAGGCGCGCGCGCTCGGCCTCGGTCAGCAACTGGACCGCCGGCGGCACGATGTCGGCCATGATCCGGGCGCCCTGGCTGCCGCCGAAGACAAGCAGATTGAGCATGCCGTCGCCGACCGCCGCATAGGGCGAGGCCGCCGCGATCACGGCCGGACGCACCGGATTGCCGACCTGGACGCATTTCGTCTTGGCGGAGGCAGACAAGCCTCCGACCTCGGCGAAGCTGGTCGCGATCACATCGGCCCGGCCTGAAAGGAAGCGGTTGGCCCTGCCGATCACGGCGTTCTGCTCGTGGATCAGCGTCCTGGCGCCGGCAAGCGAGGCGCCGAGCACCGGGGGAACCGTCGGATAGCCGCCGAAGCCGACGACGATCGCGGGCTTCAGTTCCTTGACGATCCGCCGCGCCGCAAAGACGCCCTTCGCCAGCGTCAGCAACGCGCCTGCCATCTTCAAGGGCGAACGGCCCGACGGCGTCGCCGCCTGGACGGCATGCACCGCCTCGGCTGGAAAATCGCCGGCATATTCGGCGGCGCGCGTATCGGTCATCAGCACGACACGCGCTCCTTGCGCATGCAGCGCATGGCTCAGTGCCTCAGCCGGAAAGAGATGGCCGCCAGTCCCCCCGGCGGCCAGGACGACGAGCAGGTCCCTTGTTGCCATCTCCCGTGCCATCGCGGTCAGCGCCTGAATGCGCCGAGTTCGACGGCGCGCGGGCGCTTGCGCGTCAAGGCGAGCAGGAAGCCTGTGCCGATCGCCAGCGAGATCAGTGACGAGCCGCCATAGGAGATGAAGGGCAGCGTCATGCCCTTGGCCGGCATCATGTGCAGATTGACCATCATGTTGATCGCCGCCTGGATGCCGAAGAGCAGCGAGAGGCCCGTCGTTGCCAGGCGCACGAAGGGATCCTCGGCCTTCTGCGCCACGAACAGTGCGCGCAGCACGATCAAGGCAAACAGCATGACCAGCGCGATACAGACGATGATGCCGAACTCCTCCGCCGTGACGGCGAAGATGAAGTCGGTATGCGCATCGGGCAGGATGCGCTTCACGGTGCCCTCGCCCGGCCCTTTGCCGAGCCAGCCGCCCTGCGCGAAGCTCTCCAGCGCGGTGTCGACCTGGAAGGTGTCGCCCGAGCCCTTGTCCATGAAGCGCTCGATGCGGGCGCGGACATGCGGCACGAGCTGATAGGCGACCAGGATGCCGAAGGCGCCGGCTCCACCCAGTCCCAGCACCCAGAACCAGTGCAGACCGGCAACGAAGAACAGCCCGGCCCAGACCAGCGTGATCAGCATGGTCTGGCCGAAATCGGGCTGCAGCACGAGCGGCACGATCGTCAATGGCAGCAGCAGAAAGGCCATGATCGTACCCGGCAGGTCGGGCCGGCGCGTGCCCTCGGCGAAGGCCCAGGCCGCAAGCACGACGAAGGCGGGCTTGAGGAATTCGGAAGGCTGCACCGAGCCCAGAGGCCCCATGGTCAGCCAACGCCGCGCGCCCTTGACCTCGACGCCGAGATAGAGCGTCGCCACCACCATGGCTAGCGAGACCACGAAGAGCAGCAAAGCCGAGCGCCGAACCTGGCGCGGCGTCATGAACGAGACGGCGATGACGACCGTGAGCGCAACCAGCAGATAGACCGCCTGCCGGTTGACGAAATGGAAAGTCGAGAGCCCGAGCCGCTCCGAAACCGGCGGCCCGCCCGCCATCAGCAAGACGACGCCCGACACCATCAGCGCCACGAGAGCGCTGAGGATGAGGCGGTCGATCGACCACCACCAGCGGCCGCTGAGACTGGGTTCCGCGCGAGAGACCATGCTTGGCTCCAAGATCGAGCACGGCGCAGAGATGCGCCTCGTTTCCGAATCACTCTGTCAATGAATGGTTAAGCGTTTGATTCCGAGCGCGGCGCTGAGGCATGCAAGAACTGCGATGGAGACCCCCGATGCAGATTGAACAAGAGCACCCTGAAGACGCCTTGGCGATCCACCGTCTGACGGAGGAAGCCTTCAAGGACATACCCTTCAGCCAGCAGACCGAAGCCAGGATCGTCAACGCCTTGCGGGCGGCAGGGGCACTGACGCTGTCGCTGGTTGCGCGTCAGAACGGCGAGATCGTCGGCCATGTCGCCTTTTCGGCTGTCAGGATCAACGGCGAACCGGGCGATTGGTATGGGCTGGGGCCCGTCTCCGTCCGGCCCGCCCAGCAACGCAAGGGCATCGGCCAGGCTTTGATTCACGATGGTCTCGGCAGACTCAAGGCGATGAGGGCGGCCGGCTGCATCCTGCTCGGCAGCCCCGCCTACTACTCTCGCTTCGGCTTCGAGAGCGATTCCGATCTCCATTACGGCGATGTCCCGCCCGGCTATCTGCAGTTCCTGACATTCCAGGGACCTGCGCCGAAAGGCGAAGTCACCTTTCACCCCGGCTTCGATGTTTCGTAGAGCCGGTCACCGGCAGAATTCGAGTTCCGCGAGACAACTTTGATTAAGCCCTCCATGCTACCTGCACGCACGGAGATAGGTTCATGACGACAGCGCCCGCCCGAGCCCCGGACAACGTCCTGCCCGAGCTCGTCGACATCATGTTCACGTCCTTGGCCTCCGTCGTCACCGTCGGCATCGCTCTGGCCGCGGCAGCGTGGATGAGTTCGGCCCTGTACGAGGATCAGATCGTCGCGGCGGCGGGCATCGCGGCGGCGATCGTCACGACCGGGCGCGTCCTGATCACGGTTGCGTATCGGCGGGCCAGGCCCCGGATCCAAAGCGCTGAACAGGCCCGACGGTGGGAGCGTCGCTATGCCGTCGGGGGCTTCGCATTTTGCGCGCTGCTGGGCGGTGTCGCAGCCTATGTCTTCCTGACCGGTGACGCCTCGGCGCAATTGCTGATCGCGACCGTGCTGGTCGCCTATCCCTGCGGGATGATCATTCGCGTCGCCGTTCGGCCAATGATCGCTCGTGTCCAGCTTGTCCTGACGCTCGCCCCGCCGATCGTCGCAAGCCTGGTCAATGGCGAGCCCGAGCATCTCCTGATGGCGGCCATGCTGATCGCCTATCTGATTATCGGCTTCGAGATGATCGCGCACCTGCACTTGACCATCCTCGACCGGATCGTCGCCCATCGCGAATTGGCGCGGCAGGCCTTGCATGACGATCTGACCATGCTGCCCAACCGCGCCCTTTTCCGCCAGCGCCTCCAGGAGGAGTGCGACCGGACCCGGCGCTACAGCCAGAGCTTCTCGGTTCTCTATCTCGACCTCGATCACTTCAAGGCGGTCAACGACACGCTGGGTCATGCCGCCGACGACGAGCTCCTGCGCCAGATCGCCCGGCGGCTGAAGGCGGCGGCCCGGTCGTCGGATATCGTCGCGCGATTGAGCGGAGATGAGTTCGCGCTGATTCAGACGCCTCTCACGGAGCAGGCCGAGGCCTGCGCCCTGGCCCTGCGCCTGGTCGAGACCGTAGCCGCGCCGGTCATGATCGACGGGCGCGAAATCCGGGTCGGAGTGAGCGTCGGCGTCACGATTTGCAAACCACCGGGCGACGAGCCCGACGCGCTCCTGCAAAAAGCCGATCGCGAACTCTACGCGGCCAAGGAGGCCGGACGCGGACGATACAGCATCTCTTCGATCGCGACGCAGCCAGCAGCTATGTGATGCGCGAACGCCCGGTTGTCCCGGGCTAGAGCGTTTTCGAGCGAAGTGGACACCGGTTCGCGTGAAGAAAACGCGTTAAAACAAGGAGCTAGAGCATTTCCGCGATTCGGAGAAACGCGGAAATGCTCTAGCCCGCTCCGAACGGTACCAAGCCCGGCAGCGCCTTGACCAGCGTCCTGAAGGCGTCGCCACGCACCTCGAAATTCGGGAATTGGTCGAAGGAGGCGCAAGCCGGCGAGAGCAGCACCGCGATCTCGCCTTCGCCGGGCTGAGCCTGCGCGTCGCGGGTCGCGGCAGCGACTGCGACATCGAGCGTGCCGCTGCGCTCGTAAGCGACGCGGCCGTCCTGATCGAAGGTCGCAGCGAAAAGATCGCTCGCCGCGCCGATGAGATAGGCCTTGGCGATATTGGGGAAGTAGCGCGTCAGGCTCTCGATGCCGCCCTCCTTCGCCTTCCCGCCCAAAATCCAGAAGATGTCGCGGAAGGAGGTCAGCGCCTTTTCGGTGGAATCCGCGTTGGTCGCCTTGGAATCATTGATGAAGACGACACGGCCGACGCGGCCGATCTCCTCCATGCGGTGGGCTAGGCCCGGATAGGTCTTGAAGCCCGCCGCAATCTCCTCAGCGCTCAGCCCTAGCGCGAAACAGGCGGCGAAAGCCGCCGCCGCGTTCTGGGCATTGTGCGAGCCGCGTAAGCTGCCGATGCCGGCGAGGTTCGCCACAACCTTGGGCTTGCCGTCCCTGACCTGGACGATGCGGGTATCGAGCTTGCCGGCATTGGCTGTGATGCCGGCGAAGACGCCCTCATCGAGCGGCTGCTCGCCGCTGATCTTGACCAAGGGGCGCCCGGAGGCGGCGCGGCGCCGCGCCATCTGCTTGGACGGCTCGTCATCGACGCCGATTACGGCGATGTCGGACTGGGCGACGAGGCGCTCCTTGATCGCGCCGTAGTGTTCGAAGGTGCCGTGCCGGTCGAGATGGTCCGGCGTCAGGTTCATCTGGATGCCGACGGTCGGCGCCAGCGAAGGCGCGAGGTCGATCTGGTAGCTCGAGCATTCGATGACATGAATGCGGTTTTGCGTCGGCGGCTCCAGCGCCAGCACGGCCGTGCCGATATTGCCGCCCATCTGCACGTCGCGGCCGGCTTGGCCCAGCACATGCGCGATCAGCGCCGTCGTCGTCGACTTGCCATTGGTGCCGGTGATGCAGACGACCGGCGCGGCAGGCGCGATCGCCTCCCGCTCGCGGAAGAACAACTCGACGTCGCCGATGATCTCGACCCCGGCAGCCCTGGCCTTCTCGACCGTCCAATGCGGCTGCGGATGGGTCAGCGGCACGCCCGGCGACAGGATGAACGCCGCGAAACCCGCCCAGTCCGCCAGTGCGAGATCGACAATCGCAATGCCCTCGACCGCGGCCTTGTCGCGGCTCGTCTGGTTGTCGTCCCAGGCCGCGACCTCCGCCCCGCCCGCCTTCAGGGCGCGCGCCGTCGCCAGCCCCGAGCCGCCAAGCCCGAACAGAGCCAGGCGCTTGCCCTTGAAAACAGTCACAGGTGTCATGATCAGCGCAGCTTGAGCGTGGAGAGACCGACCAGCGCCAGCACCACCGAGATGATCCAGAAGCGGATCACCACTTGCGGCTCGGTCCAGCCCAGCTTCTCGAAATGATGGTGGATCGGCGCCATCAGGAAGACGCGCTTGCCCGTGCGCTTGAACACCGCGACCTGGATGATGACCGAGAGCGCCTCGACCACGAACAGGCCGCCGACGATGGCGAGCACGATCTCATGCTTGATCGCGACCGCGATGGTGCCGAGCATGCCGCCCAGGCCGAGTGAGCCGGTGTCGCCCATGAAGATTTGCGCTGGCGGCGCATTGAACCAAAGGAAGCCGAGCCCGGCCCCCATCATCGCGCCGCAGATCACGGCGAGCTCGCCGACGCCGGGTACATGATGGATCTGCAGGTAGTTGGCGAAGATGGCGTTACCGGCGAGATAGGCAATGAAACCGAAGGTGCCGGCCGCGATCATCACCGGCACGATGGCGAGCCCGTCGAGCCCGTCGGTCAGGTTCACCGAATTGCCAGCGCCCACCACGACGAAGGCTGTGACCAGCGGGAACAGGATGCCAAGCGGGATGATCGCTTCCTTGAGGAAGGGCATGGCGAAGCTCGACGAGATCGCCGGCGGCTGCGTCTGCATGATGAAGGTGCAGGCGATCACCGCGATCACCACCTCGAGCGCGATGCGCGCCCTGCCGGAGAAGCCCTTGTGGGACTGCTTCGTGACCTTGAGGAAATCGTCGTAGAAGCCGATGGCGCCATAGCTCGCGGTGACCCCGAGCACGATCCAGACGTAGGGATTGCGCAGATTGCCCCACAGCAGCGTAGCGGCGAACAGCCCGGCCAGGATCATCAGCCCGCCCATGGTCGGCGTGCCGCGCTTGGCGAGATGGGATTCCGGTCCGTCGGTGCGGATCGGCTGGCCCTTGCCCTGCTTGATGCGCAGCCAGGAGATCGCGGCCGGACCGAAGAAGAAGACGACGAGCAACGCAGTAGCGGTCGCGCCGCCGGCGCGGAATGTGATGTAGCGGAACACGTTCAGGATCGGGAACGTGCCGGAGAAATCGGCGAGCCAGACGAGCATCGGTTTTCAGTCTCTTGTTCTATTCATCGGCCTGCAGGGTCGGGAAACGCGCCACGATCGCCTTCACGATCGGCCCCATGCGCGAACCCAGCGACCCCTTGACCGTGACGACGTCTCCGGCCCTGATCGCATCCAGTACGAGCGGCTCGAGCCCGCTCGACTGGGCGGCATAAGCACCCCTGAGGGTGGATGGCAAGCTGTCGTAGAGCCCGCGCATCAAAGGACCACAGGCGAAAACCTTGTCGACGCCGTTGCCGAGGACGACCTCGGCCAGACCTTTGTGGAGGTCGGGCCCGCTCGGCCCGAGCTCCAGCATGTCACCCAGCACGGCAACGCGCCGGCCGCGCCCGGAGACCGGCATGCGGCCGAGATTCTCGATCGCCGCCCGCATCGAGGCCGGGTTGCCGTTGTAGCTCTCGTCGATCAGCGCGAAGGCCCCGCCCGGCCCTTGCAGGATCTGCCTCGCGCCTCGTCCGGCCGGCGGCTTGAGATCACCCAGCGCCAGCGCCGCCAAAGCGAGATCGGCGCCAAGCGCCGTGACGGCAGCGAGAACCGCGAGCGAATTCAGCACGATATGCTTGCCCGGGCTGCCGAGCCGATAGGTAACCGGCTGGCCCATCACGACGGCGTCCACCGTGGAGACATCGGGCTTCAGCGCGCAAGAAACCAGCCTGACATCGGCATCCATGCTCTCGCCGAAGCTGATGATGCGTCCGGCCGGGCCGGCCTTGGCGAGACTGCGCAAAAGCTCGGTCTGCGGGATGTCGGCGTTGACGATGGCGGTGCCGCCGGGCTCCAGGGCCCAGAACACCGAGGCCTTTTCCTCGGCGATGCCTTCGAGCGAGGCGAAGGCCGCCAGATGCACCGGCTGGATCGTCGTGATGATCGCGACATGCGGGCGCACGAGCCGTGCCAGCGGCAGGATTTCGCCGGGGTTGCTCATGCCGATCTCATAGACCGCATATGCCACGTCGCGGGGAGTACGACATAAAGTCAGCGGCACGCCCCAGTGATTGTTGTAGGAGGCGACCGGCGCATGCGTCTTGCCCTGATGCGACAGGACGAGCCGCAGCGCCTCCTTGGTGCCGGTCTTGCCGACGGAGCCCGTCACCGCGACGACCTGGGCCTTGAGTTCGGCCCGGCGCGCCGCACCGGCCAGCTCCATCGCCCGCAGCACGTCGGGCACCACGGCGTAAGGCCCCTCGCCGCTGAATCTTGCGGCATGCGCTTCGTCGATCACCGCAAGCGCGGCGCCTTTCGCGAGCGCCCCGGCGACGAATTCATGGCCGTCGCGCGCCTCCCCCTGGATGGCGAAGAAGGCGTCGCCCGGCTCCAGCGTGCGGGTGTCGATCGATGCCCCGCTCACGACGGACGGCATTGCGCCGGCAGGCCGCGCCCCCATGGCCGCGACCAGGCTGTCTCCGCTCCACAAGGGCGCGCTCATTGATCCATCTCCGCAATCGCCGCCCGCACTACGTCCTGATCCGAGAACGGCAATGTCCGGTCGCCGATGATCTGGCCGGTTTCATGACCTTTTCCGGCTACGACGAGGACATCACCTGTTCCCAGCAAGCCGACGGCGTGGCGAATGGCCTCAGCCCGGCCGCCGATCTCGGTCAGCTTGGGCGAAGCCGCCAGGATCTCGGCCCGGATCGCTGCGGGATCCTCGCTGCGTGGATTGTCGTCGGTGACGATCGCCAGATCGGCGAGGTCGGCCGCGATCTGGCCCATCACCGGCCGCTTGCCACGGTCGCGATCGCCACCGCAGCCGAAAACGCAGATCAGACGCCCGGCCGCATAGGGCCGCAAGGTTGCAAGCACCGCCTCCAGCGCGTCGGGCTTATGGGCGAAATCGACAACGGCGAGCCCACCCTTCAGCGAACCGACGCGTTCGAGCCGTCCCGGCACGCCGACGAGGCCCGACAAGGCGTTGAGCGCCGCCTCCGGCGCCTCGCCCGCCGCGATAGCGAGCCCGGCGGCGGCCAGCGCATTGCCGGCCATGAAATCGCCGACCAGCGGCAACACGACCTCGATCTCCCGGCCTTGGGCGCGGACCCGCAGACGCTGCGAAAAACCCTCGCGCAGCACCTCCAGCAGTCTCAGCGTCTCGCCTGCGCGGCCGACGCCGATGATGGGGTGGCCCTTCGCCACAGCTGCGGCCGACGCCTTGTCGGCAAACGCGCCGTCGCGATTGATCACGACCGGGGCGCCAGCGGGCAGCAGGTCCCAGAGCCGCAGCTTGGCATCGAGATAGTCCTCGACGGTCGGATGGTAGTCGAGATGGTCGCGGCCGAGGTTGAGATAGGCGCCGGCAGCAAGCCGCACCCCGTCGAGCCGGCGCTGGTCGAGCCCGTGCGAGGAGGCCTCCATCGCCAGATGCGTGACGCCCTCGCCGGCGAGCTTGTCGAGCGAGGTGTGCAGCGACAGCGGATCAGGCGTCGTCAGCGAGCCGTATTTCGAGCCCTTGGCGGTGACGATGCCGACCGTGCCGAGGCTCGCCGCCTCATGGCCGAGCACCTGGAAGATCTGGCGGGTGAAGTCGGCGACCGAGGATTTGCCGCTCGTGCCCGTCACCGCGACGATGGTTGCTGGCTGGCGCGGATGGACAACCGCCGAGGCCAGAGACAGAGCGAGGCGTGGATCCTCGACCTGCGCAAAGGCGATCGCACCATCGAGATCGGCCGGCCTGGGCTGGCCCGAGACGATGGCGGTTGCACCGCGCGCGACCGCGTCCGCGATAAAGCGCGCGCCATCAGCCTTGGCCCCGCTGAGCGCGACGAAGACCATGCCGGGCGCGACCTTGCGGCTGTCGAAGGCGACACCCGTTACGCTGCGCTCCGTGTCTGAGGGGAAGGCTCGGGGAAAGAGTTTGCCGAGGCTCCAGTTTCGCGCATTCATCGCTCGGTCAAAGCCCTGCTGCCCACAACAATCGCCCCGCCATCGTATCAGCGACTGCCCCAGGCGCCGAGCTTCGCCATCAGCGGGAACGGCGCGATCGGAGGCTCGAAGCGCGGCGCCAGGCCGAGGATCGGCGCAGCGCGCTCGATGACCTTGCCGGTGGTGACGCCGGCGTTCCATGCAGCCGTCGAATAGCCGCCGCTTTCGGCATAGCCCTTGGGTTCGTCGTAGATCGCAAGGAAGAGGAAGCGCGGCTTGTCGGAGGGCGCAATCGCCGTGAAGGTGGTGAAGTTGCGGTTCTTGGCATAGCGCCCGTTGATGACCTTTTCGGCCGTCCCGGTCTTGCCGCCGACGAAGTAGCCGGGGATGTCGGCCTTGCGCGCCGAGCCCTTCTCACCGTTGATGCGCATGATGAAGCGCATCGCTTCCGAGGTCTCTGGCTTGATCACGCGCACACCGATCTTCTTCGCGTCCTCTTCGGAACGCTTCAGGAAGGTGGGCGTGATGAAGGTGCCGCCATTGACCAGCGCCCCCACCGCCGCCATCGCCTGTATCGGCGCGACCGCGAGCCCGTGACCGAAGGCGATCGTCGCCGTGTTGATCTCGCCCCAACGGCTCGGAACGATCGGAGCGGCGCTCTCGGGCAGTTCCGTCGTCATCCGGTCGAGCTGCATCATCTTCTTCAGGAAGGCCTTGTGGCCCTCGACGCCGACGGAGAGCGCCATCTTGATCGAACCCATGTTCGACGAATGCACGAACACCTCCGGCACGGTCAGCGTGCGCCCCGTGCCATGGTATTCCTTGATGACCTGCCGGCCGAAGCGCATCATTCCGCCCGCGGTCGAGTAGCTCGAATTGATGTTGGCCTTGCCTGAATCCAGCGCCATCGCGATGGTCAGTGCCTTGAAGGTTGAGCCCATCTCGTAGACGCCGACATTCATCCGGTTGATCCGGTCCTTCTCCAGCGCGTCGACCGGATTGCCCGGGTCGAAATCCGGCAGCGAGACCAGCCCCAGCACCTCACCTGTATTGACGTCCAGGATTGCGCCAGCGGCAGCGATTGCCTTGAACCGCTCCATGCCCTTGACCAATTCGTCGCGCAGCAGGTGCTGGACGCGCAGATCGACCGAGAGCGTCACCGGCTTCAGGTCGGAAGCCTGCGTCGCGAGCCCCGCCCCGTACAGATCTTGCAGGCCCTGCGTGTCGATATATTTCTCGATGCCGGCGATACCGACATTGTCGACGCTGGCGAAGCCCAGCACATGGGCGGCAGCCGGCCCGTTGGGATAGACGCGCTTGTTCTCGGGCACGAAGCCGACGCCTGGAATGCCCAGCCGGTGGACCTCTGCCTGCTGGCGCGGCGTGATCTCGCGCTTGACCCAGACGAAGCCCTTCTTGGTGCCGAGCTTCTCGCGCAATTCCTTGGCGTCGAGATCGGGCAGGACGGCGGTCAGCAGCTCCGTCGCCTCGTCCTTGTCGAGAATATTTCGCGGCTCGGCGAAGACTGAAACCGTCCTGATATCGGTCGCCAGCACCACGCCGTTGCGGTCAAGGATATCGGGCCGCGCCGCGGAGATTGCATTCGCAGTGGCCCGGCGCAGGCCGACCTGCTCGCTGGGCAGTGTCGCCAGCATGACGAGCCGGCCGGTGATGGCGAGGAACAGCGCGGAAAAGGCGAGGATCACCAGGCCGACGCGCGGCTGGCTCTTCTCGCCGCTCATGCGGAAGACCTCGCGCAGGAAGCTGAAGAGCCGGCGTGCCGGCGGCGGCGCCTCGACGCCAGGCTCGGAGGTCGTCTCAACGCTCATGGCCGGCCTCCGGGCGTGGTTGCGCTCGCCTTGCGATCCCTGGGGGTCTCAGTCGGCAGGCCCAGCCCGAGATCCTCGAGCTTGCGGCCGATGGCGTCGACCTTGGGGCCGCGATTGGGAATGTCGGAGGCGCGCACGACCTGCGTCACCGAGAAAGGCTGCAGATCGAGGTGGCGCTCGGCCAGCGCCTGCAAGCGATCAGGCCGGGTGAGGAACTGCCATTCGGCCTTGAGCACGGCGATGGCCTCGCGCTCGCGCTGCGCCTTGCTCTTGATCTTCTGCAATTGCTCGGCCTCCAGAGTGGTGCCGTATTTGATCGTGTAGGCATAGAGCGCCGAGGAGACGAGCGCGCCGATGGCGACGACATGGAGCAGCTTGATCACGCTCAGGGCCTCCGGCGCGGCTGTGGGTCGGGCACTTCGGCAAGCGCCACTAGATCGGGCTCGGCCGCGCGCGCGGCTGTGGCCAGCCGCTGTGCCGCGCGCAGCTTGGCGGAGCGCGCCCGCGGGTTGAGCCGCATCTCGGCCTCGCTCGGCGCGACCGCCCCCTTCGAGACGAGACTGAAGGTCGGCTCGGCGATGGCGACCACGGGCGCATGGCGCGAGCCCGCAGGGCTGCGGCCCGAACGCGCCGCCATGAACTGCTTGACGATGCGGTCCTCCAGCGAGTGGAAGGTCACCACGACCAGCCGTCCGCCGGGCTTGAGCACGGCCTCGGCGGCGTGGAGCGCCTTGACCAGCTCCCCGAGCTCGTCATTGACCGCGATGCGCAAGGCCTGGAACACCCGCGTCGCGGGATGCGCCCCGCCGGGCTCGGTCCGGACGATGCCGGCGACGAGATCGGCAAGCTGCTTGGTCGTCGTCAGCGGCTCCTTGCGCCGTGCCTCGACCACGGCGCGCGCCACGGCGCGCGAGCGCCGCTCCTCGCCATAGTGATAGAAGATGTTGGCGAGCAGCCCTTCCTCGCTCTCGTTGAGGATGTCGGCCGCGCTTTGACCCTCGCGCCCCATGCGCATGTCGAGCGGCCCGTCGAAGCGAAACGAAAAACCCCGCTCTGCCTGATCGATCTGCATGGAAGAGACGCCGATATCGAGCACAACGCCGTCGAGCGGCACCATCTGGAAGCGCTGCGCCTCCTCGGCGAGTTCTCCGAAGCGCGCCTGCGACAAGGTCAGCCGGCCAGCCATCTCGGCGACGAGATCCGCTCCGCCCGCGATCGCCGTCGGGTCGCGGTCGAGCCCCAGAAGGGTCGCGCCGGGCGCAGCCTCGAGCAGGGCGCGGGCATAGCCGCCCGCCCCGAAGGTACCGTCGAGATAGCGGCCGCCTGGCTGCGGTGCGAGCGCCTGCAAGACCTCAGCCAGCAGCACCGGCACATGGCGGGCGCCCGTGTCGACCGCGATCTCATCGGGCCTGCGACGTCCCCTCATGTCCCCACCCCCGAAGCCGCTGGAGCGGGCAATGATGCTCCCAAGCTGCGCTTGACGTCGCGCAGCCGCGTCCGCGCCGCCTCCAGATGCGCCTCGAAGCGAGAGGGCTCCCAGAGCTGGAATTTGTGGCCATGGCCGACGAAGGTCACCGCATCGCCGATGCCGGCATGCGTCTTCAGCGCCTCGCTGAGCATGATGCGTCCCTCCGGATCGACTTTCAGCACCTCCGAGGCGCCGTTCAGAGCCGTCGACAGCAATTCCCATTCGTCCGAGAAGGGCGAGAAGCGCGCCAAGATATCGTCGATCGTCGCCCGCAAGGCGTGGCCGCCCGCATCCAGCGCCGGCAGGTCCAGCGTGCGATGGACGTAAAGCCCCTCGTAGCCGTCCTTCGCCAGGACCGATCGAAAACTCGCAGGGATGGACACGCGCCCTTTGGCGTCGAGCCGATTGGTGAAGTTCGAGACGAAGCGGTCTGTCAACGCCGCCTCCCGGCCTGCTCTTCACATGCGTGCCCGGCTCGGCAACAGCCGGGGGCACAACACCCCGTCGAAGCAGGCAAAGCGCGAGGGCGGGCCGAAATCCGCGCGGCACACGGACCTTGACCTGACTGTCGCCTGTCTGCTTCGACGGGATGATTTGGGATAGCATGGGTTCTTATGGGCGTCAATGGAATCGCATGCGCCGACAGGTGCCTGCCGATGCTTCGCCCCATCACAGCCCGTTAAGGTTAAGTATCCGTAAGCACGCGCGGATTGACGCTGAAACCGCCTCCGCGGCGACCATGCGGCAGCCGCGCAGGCGGCAGCCCATGCGAAATAATTTCGGGGCTTCTGTTGAGCCTCAGGCCGGCTCGGCCGCTGCGAGCAGCGCATCGCGCAAAGCGTTCAACTGCTCCAGCAGTCCGCCCCTGGATTCCACTGAGCCGCCGAGTGCGCGCGCCATGCTGTCGGGCACACAGCCCCCCTTCTCACGCAGGCTCTCGCCCTGCGCCGTCAGGTATAACCGCACCTGCCGCTCATCCTCGCGGTCGCGCTCGCGGCGGATCAGGCCGGCGGCCTCCAGTCGCTTCAGGAGCGGCGTCAACGTGCCGGAATCGAGCATGAGCCGCTCGCCCATCGCCTTCACCGTCAACCCGTCACATTCCCACAGCACGAGCATGGCCAGATATTGCGGATAGGTCAGGCCGAGCTCGGCCAGCACCGAGCGATACACACGGTTGAAGGCGTGGCCGGCCTGATAGACGGCAAAGCAAAGCTGATCCTCCAGCCGGGGCGAATGCTGCCCGGGAACCTTCTTAGCCGTCATCGCTTCCCTTCCCAGCACGAGCCGCCGCCTCCTGCACACCGAAGACCAGAACGCAGCCGGCGGCGCAATCAACTCAATGTGAGCGGAGCTATTTTGCTCGTTGACAATTTAATTGTGCACGATCTAAATCGCCGATGCAAGCTCACCGATCAACCGGTCCCGCATCGCGACCCGCCGAACGATCACCAAGATCAAGGAGACCCCCGATGAAAATCCTCTACACCGCCCATGGCTCCGCCACCGGAGGCCGCGAGGGCAAGGCCGCCACCGACAGCGGCAATGTCGAAATCGTGCTCAACACGCCCAAGGAGCTCGGCGGCGGCGGCGGCAACGGCACCAATCCCGAGCAGCTTTTCTCGCTCGGCTACTCCGCCTGCTTCCTCGGCGCGCTGAAATTCGTCGCCGGCAAAGAAAAGGTGAAGATTCCCGAGGACGCCCGCGTCAGCGCCGATGTCGGCATCGGCCCGCGCGATGACGGCGCCGGCTTCGGCATCGCGGTCAAGCTGACCATCTCGGTACCGGGCATCGACAAGGCTGTGGCCGAAGATCTGGTCCAGAAAGCCCATATCGTCTGCCCCTACTCGCACGCGACCAAGGGCAATATCGACGTCGAGCTGAAGGTCGCATGATCGCCGAGGCAAAGGCGCGGCACAATTCGCTCTGGTGAGCCGGATGGAGCGGTGCCCGAGAACCGGAGCGGAGCGGACGTTTTGTCCGTGAGCACCGGAAGCGCAGGGCATCGCTTCAGCCGGCCACCGGAGTAGAATTGCCAGTCGGCCTATAAGCCGGGTTCTGGATGGCCGGGAGATCGCTCCCCCGACGTGACGGCCATTCCTCTGGGACGCACATTGCTGCGCGCCTCGAGCAACCAACCCGGACGACAAGGCTCAGAAACAGGCCCCTCCCCGCTTGCGCGGAAAGCATCGTCCCTATTCGGTTTTGCTCCCGGTGGGGCTTGCCATGCCGTCCCCGTTGCCGGGTCCGCGGTGCGCTCTTACCGCACCTTTTCACCCTTACCTTCGCACCGAGGCGCCGAAGCGCTTGGCAGAAGGCGGTTCGATCTCTGTGGCGCTTTCCCTGGGGTCGCCCCCGCCGGACGTTATCCGGCACCGTGTTTCCGTGGAGCCCGGACTTTCCCTCCCCCGCGAACGGGAGCGGCCGTCCGGCCGACTGGCGGATCCGCTAGTGCGCGCTTGGGCGCGCCGCGTCAAGCCAGCCGGGTTGCGGCTCAGCTATGGGCGCTGATGGTGCGGACCTTGGCGCAATAGGTCCGGTTGGCACCGCTCATCCGCTCGGTCATGTGGCCGCTCTGATATTTCATCACGGTCTTGCAGGTGTCGCCGCCGGCAAGACGATAGGCCTGAGCCAGATATTTCATCGCAAAGCGCGCATTGGTATCGGCATCGAGCAGGCCGCTCGCCCCGCCGGTATAGCCCAGGCCGCGCGCGGTCTGGTGGCGGATCTGCATCAAGCCGTAATTGCCGGCATGGGTGGCACGGGGATTATAGCGGCTCTCGATCCGCACGACGGCATCGGCCAGCGCGAACGGCACGCCATTGGCCGCGGCATGGCGCGCAACCAGCGCCTTGAGACCCTCAGAACCGGCCGGCGCGGCCAGCGCAGGGGCCGCGCGCGTCGCCATCTTCCCGGAGCGGGCAAGCCGCGCCTGCGAGGCCTTTTCTGTCTTCACGGCCTCGTGCCCGCCCTGCGCGGCAGCCTTCTCGCGAGCAATCTCGGCGTCCCTCACGATGAACGCCAGGGCATCCTTTTCGTCGTTGACCGATTCAGCCCTGGCAGGCTGAAATCCGACGAGGCAAATCGCGAAAACGGCGGCGGCGCTTGTGGTATATCGCATGATCAACTTTACCCTTCATGCTGGAACATGGCTGAAGGGCAGAGGCAAATGATCAGTAAATGTGACTATAATCTGACCCCACGCAAAACAAAGCTATGCTTAGGCGCTATCAACAGGAAATTATTCGATATTTGTCGCTGGAGTATTCGGCATGTATTCGAATCAAGAGCGAGCAACCAAGGGTTGCGCTGACGCAGCGACAATCTCGACCGAAGACATTGCCCCATTGAGGACGCATTTCACGGCCGGAGTGGTGAAATCGCCTTCTCGGGCGACGCCGCAGCGAAAAAATATCGCCAACAGCTCCATCCCGCGCCGAGCCGGCCTGTCCGACGCGGCCCTTCGTCACTATCCTTATCCACCAAGTCAGGCCGGGAGTTGCCCGTATCATGGTTTCGTCATTCTGGGGGGCGCTGAGCGGTGGCGGCCTCGGTCTTGCGCTCGGCGGCCCGCTCGGCGCGCTGATCGGCGCGGTCGCAGGCCATGTCCTGATCGACCGGGAGGGCGCACCGTTCGGGCCGGCCCCACGCGAGCTCGTCTTCACCACCGGGCTGGTCGCGCTTGCGGCCAAGATGGCGCGCTCGGACGGCGTCGTGACGCGCGACGAGATCGCCGCCTTCCGGCGTATCGTCATCGTACCGCCTGACCAGCAGGCCCGCATCGAAAGCCTGTTCGACCTCGCCAAACAGACCAGCGCCGGCTTCGAGGCCTATGCGACGCAGATCGCGGAAGCCTTCCGCGATGAGCCTGCCCTGCTCGAGGACGTTCTCGACGGGCTGTTCCTGATAGCGGCGGCCGATGGCGCGATCCATCAGGACGAGCACGCCTATCTGCGCGACGTCGCCACGATCTTCGGCATCGCCGAGGCCGGGTTCGCTCGTATCGAGGCGCGCCATATGCGCCGGCCCGACGATCCCTATCTGGTGCTGGGCGCGGCGCGCGAAATGGACGACGCCGCCTTGAAGCAGCATTATCGCAAGCTGGTCGCGCAGACCCATCCCGACCGCGAGATCGCGCGTGGCCTGCCCGAGGAGGCTGTGGCCATCGCCACGCGCCGCCTCGCCGCAATCAACGCCGCCTGGGATATGATCGAGGCGGAACGAGGCCTGGCGGCCAAACGCCCGCGCGAGCCGGCCTGAGAGAACCCGCCATGAGCCAAACTCCGCATCCCGACAGCCGCTTCGCGGCCAAGATCTTTCCGTCTCCGAACCATGGCGAGCGCAAGCCCGCCGGCAATAGTGCCGGAGATGACGCCCCTCCCCGCCGCCCGGACATGCTGATCCTGCACTACACCGGCATGAGCGACGCCGGCGAGGCGCTGCAATGGCTGTGCAATCCTGTCTCGCAGGTCTCGTCACATTATTTCGTCTTCGAGAACGGCCACACGCTGCAGCTCGTGCCGGAGGGCCGTCGCGCCTGGCATGCCGGGGCCTCGCATTGGGCCGGCGAGACCGACATCAACTCCTGCTCGATCGGCATCGAGATCGCCAATCCCGGCCATCCCGGCGGCCTGCCCGATTTCCCACCCGAACAGATCGCGGCGACCTTGAACCTGTGCCGCGACATCTGCGAGCGCTGGGCCATTCCGCCCGAGCGCGTGCTCGCCCATTCCGACATTGCGCCCGGTCGCAAGATCGACCCCGGCGAGAAATTTCCCTGGCGCTATTTCGCCGAAGGCGGCGTCGGTGTCTGGGCGGACCCCGCTCCGATCCGCAGCGGCCGTTTCCTGGCGCGTGGCGAGAGCGGCCAGCCGGTCGAGGCGCTGCAGGCAATGTTCGCGATGCTGGGCTATGGCGTGACGGTCGACGGCGTCTTCGACGAGAGGCTCGAGGCCGTGGTCGCGGCCTTCCAGCGCCATTGGCGGCAGGAGAAGGTCGACGGCGTCGCCGACGCCTCGACGATCACCACCTTACGCGATCTGTTGGCCATGACCCGGGAAGCGCGGACGGGGTGAGGCCGATCCGGACCTCTTGTTCGTGCATCGGTTTGAACTCCGCCAGGTTTCCCCGCGCCCCTTCGCCGCTACCGCGACGCCTCTTCCCTTCTCCCGGATGGGAGAAGGTGGCGCGGAGCGCCGGATGAGGGTGTGCCCTCTCAATAGAAGGCAAAGCGGTGCCGTAGCGCCCCAGTAATCAGCGGCACACCCTCATCCCTGCCCTTCTCCCATCCGGGAGAAGGGTCCCCCGCGCTCTTCGCTGCCGCGACCCCTCTTCCTCTCCCGCATCGACGAATTTCAGACCTCTTCATCAGCGCAATGCCCGTCGTGGCAGGCGCTTGGTGCATACGCGTGTTTGGCTCAAATAAAGCCACTTGAGCCGGCCCCTGCGTCATAGCTTAGACGGATATTCAGGAGGGCTGGATGACGATCAATCGGCGAAATGACGAAACGCTGCTGGCCGCGAATGAATGCGCCGCCCGCATCGGCCTGAGTGTACGGGCCTTGCGTCTCTACGAGCAACGAGGGCTGATCCGGCCACCACGGACCGCGAAAGGCTGGCGCCTCTACGGCGCGGCGGAAATCGCTCGGCTGCACGAGATCCTCGCGCTGAAGCTGCTTGGGCTAAGCCTATCCCGTATCACCGCGCTCTTGCAGGGCAAGGCGGTCGATCTCGACAGCACGCTTGCCTTGCAGCACGCGGCGCTATCGCAGCAGCGGGTACGCCTCGAGCGCGGGCTTTCGCTGGTTGGCGCCGCGCGTGCCGCGCTTGCTGACGGCCGCCCTGTCTCAACCGACGACCTGATCAAGCTCGCGAAGGAGGCCAATATGACGGAAACAACGACCGATGAGATCGCATGGCGCCGCTACGAGCAAGCCAGACCTCGATCTGCAATCCGGGTCGATTCGACGCTTTTGAAAAACTATGTCGGATACTATCGCTACACCGCCGGCCCAATATTCGAGGTCACTGCGGAAACGGGGAGGCTATTCGTTCGCGGGCCCGGGGAAGATGTCGCGATTGAATTTCTTGCCGAGAGCGAGCGGACCTTCTTTCGCAAAGGAACTCCCGCTCAAGTCACATTCATTCCAAGCGCAGATGGCCCCGCAGCCGAACTGGTTCTCCACGCCAACGGCCATGAGCGGAAGGCCATACGCATAGAGGCCGAAGAGGCGCACAAAGCCGCCGCAGCGCTCGACGACCGCATCAAAAGCGGTTCTCCGAACCCTGATAGCGAAGCGACGCTCCGCCACCTTATTTCTGAGTACCAGGCGGGGCGGCCTTGCGTCGACCGCATGACGCCGGAACTAGCGCAAGCGGTGCGCGAACAATTTGACGCTTCCTCCGCGATCCTGGTGGCTAAGGGGTCGCTACGGGCCCTGCAATTCAGGAGAGTCGGACTAGGCGGTCACGATGTTTATAAAGCTACATTCGACACTGGCGCTCTGACGTTCCGTATCGCCTGGTCGGAGGACGGCAGGATCGTCGGGCTGCGGTACAGATTCTGACAGGCGCTGGCGGCGCTCCTCGTACACGTTATTGCTGAGGCCCGGCTTTGGGCACGATGCCGGCTTTCAAACTGCTCTTGGCGAACGTCCGGTTCGCGCATGCAGAAAACCGACGCACCACCAATCGCCCCGCAACATTGCGGTAAGTTAACTCGCCGTTCGCACGCCATTCTGGCATTCTGAAATCAAGTGCGCGCCCATTCTCGGAGCTGCGCCGCATCGGGGAACGGTTTTGCGCAAGTGGCTGATCGGATCGGGACTGGCGGTGCTCTCCATCGCAGCCGGCTACTGGACCTTGCGTCCGACCGGAGGCTCGGCGAATGACGCAGCCTATCGCACGGCCGCGCTCGATCGCGGCCGGATCACCGCCGCGGTGCGCGCCACCGGCACGCTGACCCCGGTCACCACCGTCCTTGTCGGCTCGCAGCTCTCGGGCCAGATCGTCGAGATCCTCGCCGATTATAATTCGCAGGTGAAGGCCGGCCAGGTCGTCGCCAGGCTAAACAGCGACCAGATCAAGACGCGCCGCGACGCAGCCCAGGCCGATGTCGCGCAAGCCAGGGCCGACCTCGTGGTCAAGCGCGCCCAGCTCGACCGGGCGCGCTCGACGCGGATCAGGGCCAATTCGACGATCAAGGATCTCGAGGCCCAGCGTGATCGCACCGCAGCCCAGCTCGCAGACGCCAAGCGCACCTTTGAACGCCAGAACGAATTGTTCTCGCGCAAGGCCGGCTCGCAGCAGAACCTCGACACGGCGCGCACACAAGTCGAGGTCCAGGCGGCGACGCTCGCCTCCTGCGAGGCGCAGATCGCCTCCGCCAAGGCGGAGCTGAACGGGCTCGATGCCGACATCCTTCTGGCCGAGGGCCAGGTCCAGTCCGGCGAGGCGGCAATCTCCCAGCGCGACGCCAAGCTCAAGGACATCCTGATCGATCTGGAGCGCACCGATATCCGCTCGCCGGTCGATGGTGTCGTGGTCCAGCGCCAGGTCGATCTCGGCCAGACGGTCGCGGCCTCGCTCTCGACGCCGACGTTGTTCCTGATCGCGCAGGATCTGCGCGTCATCGACATCTACGCCAATGTCGATGAGGCCGATGTCGGCCGCCTCAAGGTCGGACAGTCGGTCAGCTTCACCGTCAACGCTTATCCCAACCGCACTTTTGAGGGCCGCGTCGAAATGGTCCGGCTCGGCGCGCAGACGATCCAGAACGTCGTCACCTATACCGGGGTCGTCCGCGTCGCCAACACCGACATGGCGCTGCTGCCCGGCATGACCGCCAATCTCCAGGTGGTCACGGAGGACCGCGACAACGTCCTGCGCGCACCCAATGCGGCTTTGCGCTTCCGCCCTGTCGGCATGGCCCAAGGCCCCGCACCGGTCGTGCTGCCCGTAGCCGCCCAGAGCCAGCAGGCCGGCGGCGGCAATCGCAGCGCCGCCGCCCTGCGCGAGCGCATCGAAGCCGATATCCAGCCCACGCCGGAGCAGAAGCAGGCCATAGCCGCGATCTTCCAGGAGCGGCGCGGCGGGCGCGAGGCGCTGGCCGGGCTCTCCGAGGAGGAGCGCCGCGCCGCCTTCCGCACCGCCCGCATCGAGATGATCAAGAAGATCGCCGCCGCGCTCGACCCCGAGCGGCGCGCGAAATTCGAGGTGCTGATGCGGGAAGGCCGCCCCAGCCCGCAGCAGGCGGGCATTCCGGGCCGGGTCTACACCCTCGATGCTGAGGGGCAGCCCAAGGCGGTCGCCCTCATGCTGGGGCCGACCGACGGCGCCTATACCGAAATCCTCGCGGGCGAGATCAAGGACGCGACGCAGGTCATCATCGGCGGCGGGCCCCGCCCGGCTGGTCCCGCTGCACCAACCAGCGGCCCGCCGGCGCGCGGCCCGCGTCTGTTCTGATGGCGACGTTGAAGCCTTCGTCGCCAGCCAACGCCAACGAGAGCTGGCGCGGGATCCCCTCTCCCGCATCGAAGTCGGGTCTACCCGACTTCGACACCCAAGAGCTGAACCCGGGTGTACCCGGGTTCAGTGAGAGGGGCAGGGGTGAGGGCCTGCCATCTCGAATTGATGCCGCAGCGGGGCCGCTGCGCTTTCTGCGGTCAGGGCGGGCCCTCATCCCTGCCCTTCTCCCACACGGGAGAAGGGTTCCCCGCGCCCTTCAATCCGGCTGCCTGCACCGAATTGATGCCGGAGATACGCCATGCCCCTGATCGAAGCGCATGAGCTCTCCCGGGTCTACGACCTCGATTCCGGCCGCGTCACCGCGCTCGACCGCGTCTCGCTCGCAATCGAGACCGGTGATCTCGTCGCGGTCATGGGTCCGTCGGGATCGGGCAAATCGACCTTCATGAACCTGATCGGCTGCCTCGACCGGCCGACCGGCGGGCATTACCGTCTCGACGGCGTCGCCGTCGAGACGCTCTCCAGCGACGGCCTCGCTGAACTGCGCAACCGCAAGCTCGGCTTCGTCTTCCAGCAGTTCAACCTGCTGCCGCGTGTCGACGCCTGCGCCAATGTCGAATTGCCGATGGTCTATGCCGGGATCGACGGCCGGACGCGCAAGGCGCGCGCGCTCGCCGCGCTCGACCGCGTCGGCCTGGCCGATCGCGCCCATCACCGGCCGATGCAGCTCTCCGGCGGTCAGCAGCAGCGCGTCGCCATCGCCCGCGCTCTGGTCAACGAACCGCGCCTGCTACTCGCCGACGAGCCGACCGGCGCGCTCGACAGCCGCACCGCGCTCGAAATCCTGGGCCTGTTCCAGGATCTCAACCGCGAAGGCGTCACGGTTGTCATCGTCACCCATGACGCGGAGGTGGCGCGTCACGCCCGCCGCGTCATCCGCTTCCGCGACGGCCATCTGCTGTCCGACGAGAGGCAGGAGGCGGCCGACGCTCGCATCGCCCTCGCCGCTCTGGAGGGCTCTCCATCGACAACCGAGGTCGCGGCATGAGCCTGATCGAAGCGATCCGTTCGGCGCTCTCAGCCATCGGCGCCAATGCCTTGCGCTCGGCGCTGACGATGCTCGGCATCATCATCGGTGTCGCCGCCGTCATCGCCATGGTGGCGATCGGCTCGGGCGCGCGTGAGCGCGTCACCGCGCAGATCAAGTCGCTCGGCGCCAATCTCGCGATCATCCAGTCCGGGAATGTCACGCAAGGCGGCGTCAGGCTGGGCGCCGGCGCCTCCTCGACGCTGACGGACGAGGACGCCCGCGCCATCATTCGCGAGGTCGACGACGTCGTGGCCGCCGCCCCCATTCTCGTCACCCGCGCCCAGGCGGTCTTTGCCGGCACGAACTGGTCGACGCAGATCACCGCGACCGATCTCGATTTCTTCACCGCGCGCGAATGGGATATCGCGGAGGGGCGTCTGTTCGAGCCGGAGGAATTGCGCCGCGGCGAGATCGTCGCCGTCATCGGCCAGACGGTGGCGAAGAACCTTTTCGGCGAGGTCAACCCGCTCGACCAGCAGTTCCGCATCCGCAACGTGCCCTTCAAGGTCATCGGCGTGATGGCGGGCAAGGGCCAGTCGGCGCTCGGCCAGGACCAGGACGACGTCATCTTCGTGCCGCTCGACACCGGCCGCCGC
This sequence comes from Allobosea sp. OK403, assembly GCF_900113835.1. Lineage (GTDB taxonomy): Bacteria > Pseudomonadota > Alphaproteobacteria > Rhizobiales > Beijerinckiaceae > Allobosea. The sequence continues at coordinate 164,701 of NZ_FOQV01000002.1, forward strand.
CGCATCGTCGGGCGCAACTACGCCCGCGACGGCTCTGTCCAGACGGTGATGGTGAAATTCGCCAACGAGCAGGCGATTGATCCCGGCATCGAGCAGACGCGCGCGCTCTTGCGCCAGCGCCACCGCATCGCCGAGGAACAGGATGACGACTTCATCATCCGCAATCTGACCGAGATCGCCAACACCGCCACCGCCGCCGCCAACACGCTGTCCTGGCTGCTCGCGGCGGTCGCAGCCGTCTCGCTCCTAGTCGGCGGCATCGGCATCATGAACATCATGCTGGTCTCGGTCACGGAGCGTACCCGCGAGATCGGGCTCAGGCTCGCCGTCGGCGCGCGCCAGCGCGACGTGCTGGCGCAGTTCCTGATCGAGGCGACCACATTGGCGACGATCGGCGGCGCGGTCGGGATCGCGCTCGGCATCGCAGCGGCGCTGACCATCGCGAATTTCGCCGGCTGGCCATCCGTCGTCTCGATCGAGACGATCCTGATCGCCGTCGGTGTCTCCGGCATGATCGGCGTCTTCTTCGGCTTCTACCCGGCAAGGCAGGCGGCGCGGCTCGACCCGATCGAAGCGCTCAGGCGCGAATAGGCTCAGGCCGCCTGCGCTGCTGCAAGCGCCTGCGCCTTCAGTTTGACGCCCACGCCTGCGATCGCCTGGATCGCCGGCATCAGTTCCTCGCCCAGCGCGGTCAGCTTGTATTCGACCGAAGGCGGCGAACTCGGCACGACCCGGCGTGCCACCACGCCCTTCTCCTCCAGCGCCCGCAACCTTGCGCTCAGCATCTTCGCGGAGATCAGCGGAATGTCGCGCCTGAGCTCGCCGAAACGGCGCGGGCCGCCGCTCAAAAGCCAAACTACATTTGGCGTCCAGGCTCCGCCGAGGATCTGCATGCAGGTCCCGATATCGCAGGTCTGCGGCGGCTTTGGCGCGCGATTCCGTCGAATTTTCAAGACCATGGCAGCAAAGCTCCGGTTACCGGAATGATACCCGAAAATTCGATTACAACAAGTTATCTCATATACAAAGGTTATCAGCTCCGCCTAACTCCGCCGCATAGCCAACACGGAGACCGACGGACATGAAGCTCTATTATTCCCCCGGCGCCTGCTCGCTTTCCCCCCATATCGCGCTGCGCGAGGCCGGGCTGCCCTTCACCATCGAGAAGGTCGATACCAAGGCCGGCACCACGGAAACGGGCAAGGCCTTCGCGACCGTCAACCCGAAGGGCTACGTACCCGCCCTGCAGCTCGACGACGGCGCGGTGCTGACCGAAGGCGCGGCCATCGTCCAGTTCATCGCCGACCTTGCTCCCGACGCCGGTCTCGCCCCCAAAGCCGGCACCTTCGCCCGGGCGCGGCTGCAGGAGGAGCTCAATTTCGTCGCCACCGAGTTGCACAAGGCCTTTGTGCCGCTGCTTCGCCCCACCACCAGCGAGGACGGCAAGCGCGACGCCCGCGCCATCGTCGCCAGACGCCTCGATCATGTCGAGAAAACGCTCTCGGACGGGCGCGACCATCTGCTTGGCAAGGACTTCAGCGTCGCCGACGCCTATCTCTTCACCGTGGTGAACTGGGGTGGCCATGTCGGGCTCGCGCTGGAGCCCTGGCCGAGGCTTCAGGCCTTCATGAGCCGCGTGGCGACCCGCGATTCGGTTCGGCAGGCGATGCGCGCCGAAGGGCTGGTCCAGTGAGCGCAATGTGCCCGCGCTTCTCCGAGGTCGTTGAAACCCTGGGGCGCTATTTCGACAGCCTCCACCACAGCGACGCGGCCGAACTCGGCCGCGTCTTCCACGAGCAGGCGATCTATGCCTGCACCTGCGAAGGCAGGCTCACCCATCTGACCATGGACGCCTATCTGCCCATGGTCGCGAACCGGCCGTCGCCGGCGAGTGGTGGCGAAGAGAGGCGCGACCGCATCCTGTCGATCGAATTCGCCGGTCCAGTCACGGCGCTGGCGCGGGTCGAATGCGCAATCGGCGAGAAGCGCTTCACCGACCTGCTGAGCTTCGTCAGGCTCGACGGGCGGTGGCGCATCATCGCCAAGGTTTTTCACTTCGACATCGCCGCGTCGTCGTGACGATCGCGAATTTCGCCGGCTGGCCATCCGTCGTCTCGATCGAGACCATCCTGATCGCGGTCGGCGTCTCCGGGATGATCGGCGTCTTCTTCGGCTTCTATCCGGCAAGGCAGGCAGCGCGGCTCGATCCGATCGAGGCGTTGCGGCGGGAGTAGGTTGCGCTTCGGCTATCGCGCTATCCCGTCTTGGCTCGGAACCACGCCGTCATCCCGGACAAGCGGCAAAGCCGCGCAGATCCAGGATCCATCGTAAGGCTCCGGAGCCCTCCGATGGATCCCGGGTCAAGCCCGGGATGACGGCGTGGTTCCGAGGGTAACGCCCGGTGCAAGCGCTTGAGAGCCGCGCCTCAGACAATCTTGATCGAGAGATCCGGCAGGCCGTCGAGCTTGCACAGGATCACGTCACCCTTGACCACGGGGCCGACATTCTCTGGCGTACCGGAATAGATGATGTCGCCGGCCTTGAGCTCGAAGGCTTCCGACAGCTTCGAGATCTGCTCGGCCACCGACCAGATCATATGGGTCAGGTTCGAATTCTGCTTCACCGTGCCGTTCACGGAAAGCGAGATCGCGCCCTTGGTGAAGTGCTCGACCGTGCCGACAGGGTGGATCGGGCCGATCGGGGCCGAGCTGTCGAAGCTCTTGCCGATCTCCCAGGGCTTCTTCTCATCACCCGAGGCGCGCTGAAGGTCGCGCCGCGTCATGTCGAGGCCAAGCGCATAGCCGAAGACATGGTCGAGCGCCTTGTCGATCGGGATGTTGCGCCCGCCCGATTTCAGCGCGGCGACGAGCTCGACCTCGTAATGATAGTTCTTGGTCAGCGAGGGATAGGGATGGTCGGCGACCTCGCCGGGCTTGACCAGCTGGATCGCATCGGTCGGCTTCTGGAAGAAGAAGGGCGGCTCGCGTGTCGGGTCGGAGCCCATCTCCCGGGCATGGGCAGCATAGTTGCGCCCGATGCAGTAGATTCGCCGGACCGGGAAGACATCCTGTGAGCCGACGATCGGGATCGTCGTCTGCGCAACCGCGAAGGGCGTCTTCACGGTGGCAACAGGCTGCGCCTGCGCGGCCGTGGCAGCAAGCGTGACGGCGGCCCCACCGGAGCTCAGCATGGTACGGCGTGTCAGAGTCATGGCGTATCTCCCTTGGAGGACCGGCCCTCTCGCGGGACCGTTTTCGTCCGGCTGCGCGCAGCTTCGCTGCCGCGCCAGATCCAGGGAGCAAGTCAACAACCATCGGCCAGACGAGACAAGGCCGCGACCCGATCGGGATCGCGGCCTTTCGGCAAAGCTGTTGTGCCGGGGTGGAGAAGCCTGGGCCAGAGCGGCTTCCGATCCGATTGGATCGCTCAACCGCTCCAGCTCGTTATTCTAACGCGTCTTCTTCAGGCGAAGCGGTGTCCACTTCGCTCGAAAACGCTCCAATCAGCCCTTCACGCTCTTGACCACTTCGGCAACGTTCTTGCCGAAAGCCTCGGCCGTCTTCAGGTCGCCCGGGATCATCTCCTCGACGCTGCCATCAGCAGGCGAGGCGGTGAGCAGGCCCGAGAAGCCGCCGAGCCGGTTGAGGTCATCACGGGTGTTCGCCTTGGCGCTGGCCGGCATCATGCCTGTGCCGGTCCAGAGCAGCTTGTGCTGCATGGCGAGCGTGATGAAGTACTGGATGGTCGAGAATTTGTCGCCGTTCAGCGAGGCCGAATTGGAGAAGCCAGCCGCGACCTTGCCCTTCCAGTCGCCGCTGAACCAGGGCTTGCTGGAGGCGTCGGCAAATTTTTTGAACTGCCAGGACGGCCCGCCCATATAGGTCGGTGCTCCGAAGATGATGCCGTCAGCGGCCTTGATGGCCTCCCAGGCGCTGTCGGGCAGGTTGCCTTCGGCGTCGATGGCGATGAGCTCGACCTTGGCGCCGGTCGAGGCCGCGCCCTTCTCGACGTGCTCGGCGACCTTCTTGGTGTGGCCGTAGCCGGAATGGAAAACGATGGCGATGGTGGTCATGCTGGTGCCTCTGTCGGAACGGAACCGTTCGGTGAGGCGAAGATGTTGCAGATGCGAAGGCTCTTCAATGCCCGCGCCATTGCGCCTGCGCAGGCGCGGTCTGGCGCTGCGGCAATGACGATCGCCCGCCGATACAGCGTTTTCAAGCGAAGTGGACGCCGGTTCGCGTGAAGAAAACGCGTTAAAACAAGGGGCAGGAGCTGTTGAACGATCCAACTGGATCGGAAACTGCTCCAGCCCTCAGCCCGGCATCACCACGAACACGCTCTGCTCATCGAGCCTGCGGCCCGTGCCGCGCCAGCCGTCCCGGCAGACGGCCTCACTCGGCCGCTTCCAACCGATAGGCCGAAGGCTCGTAGTTGAGGATAGGCGCGAGCCAGCGCTCGACCTCGTGGATCGGCATGCCCTTGCGGGCGGCATAATCCTCGACCTGATCGCGCTCGACCTTGGCGACGCCGAAATAATAAGCGTCCGGGTGCGACAGATAGAGCCCCGAGACCGAAGAGCCCGGCCACATCGCAAAGCTCTCGGTCAACTTCACGCCGACGCGCCGCTCCGCCTGCAGCAGCTCGAACAGGGTTTCCTTCTCGGTATGGTCGGGCTGGGCGGGATAGCCAGGCGCCGGCCGGATACCGCGATACTCCTCGCGGATCAGATCCTCATTGGCCAGGTTCTCGTCGGGCGCATAGCCCCAGAACTCGGTGCGGACCTTCTGGTGCATGCGCTCGGCCATGGCCTCGGCGATGCGGTCGGCCAGCGCCTTGACCATGATCGAGCGGTAATCGTCGTTGTCGCGCGCGAATTTCTCGGAGATGCGCTCTTCCTCCGCGCCTGTGGTCACGACGAAGGCGCCGATATAATCGGGCCGTTCGATCCCTTCCGGCGCGACGAAGTCCGACAGGCACATATTCGGCTTGCCGTCGCGCTTGGAGAGCTGCTGGCGCAGGCCGTGGAAGCTCGCAAGCGTCTCCTGCCGGCTCTCACCGGTATAGAGGCGGATGTCGTCGCCCACCGCATTGGCCGGCCAGAAGCCGATGACGGCCTTGGGGTTGAACCAGCGCTCCTCGACGATGCGCTTGAGCATCGCCTGCGCATCCTCCCAGAGCGCGCGCGCCGCCTCGCCCTGCTTCTCGTCCTGGAGGATCGCGGGGAAGCGCCCCTTCATCTCCCAGGTCTGGAAGAACGGCGTCCAGTCGATGACCGGCACGAGATCGGCGACGTCATAGGTGCGGAAGACGCGCGTCCCGAGGAAGCTGGGTTTGGGCGGCATATAGCTCGTCCAGTCCGGCTTGAAGGCGTTGGCGCGTGCCTTGACCAGCGGCAGGCGCTGCTTGTCGGCCTCGGAGCGGCGATGCGCCGCCGCGACCTTGGCATATTCGGCCTGGACGCCCTCGACATAGGCCGGCTTCTGGTCCTGCGAGAGCAGGCTGGAGACGACGCCGACGGCGCGCGAGGCGTCGGTGACATAGACCGTCTGGCCCTGGCTATAGGCCGGGTGGATCTTCACCGCCGTATGGACGCGGCTGGTCGTCGCCCCGCCGATCAGCAGGGGAATGTCAAAACCCTCGCGCTCCATCTCGGAGGCGACCGTCACCATCTCGTCGAGCGAGGGGGTGATCAGGCCTGACAATCCGATGATGTCGACCTTCTCCCGGCGGGCGGTGTCCAGAATCTTCTGCGTCGGCACCATCACTCCGAGATCGATGACCTCGTAATTGTTGCACTGGAGCACGACGCCGACGATGTTCTTGCCGATGTCGTGGACATCGCCCTTGACCGTCGCCATCAGCACCTTGCCGGCGGCGGAGCGCTCGGTACCGCCGTTCAGGCGCTTCTCTTCCTCCATATAGGGCATCAGATAGGCGACGGCCTGCTTCATCACGCGAGCGGACTTCACCACCTGCGGCAGGAACATCTTGCCCGCGCCGAACAGGTCTCCGACCACGTTCATGCCGGCCATCAGCGGGCCTTCGATGACATGCAGCGGCTTGTCGGCCTTGGCGCGGGCCTCCTCGACATCGGTATCGATGAAGGCGGTGATGCCGTTGACCAGCGCATATTCGAGGCGCTTCTCGACCGGGTTGTCGCGCCAGACCAGATCCTTGGCCGAGACAGCGACGGAACCGTCGCCCTTGAAGCGCGGCGCGGCATCGAGCAGCCGCTCGGTCGAATCCTTGCGGCGGTTGAGGACGACGTCCTCGCAGAGCTCGCGCAGTTCCGGATCGAGATCGTCATAGGAGCCGAGCTGGCCCGCATTGACGATGCCCATATCCATGCCGGCCTTGATGCAATGGTAGAGGAACACCGAATGCATCGCCTCGCGGACCTTCTCATTGCCGCGGAAGGAGAAGGAGAGGTTCGAGACGCCGCCCGAGATATGGGCGTGCGGCAGGGTCTCGCGGATCGTCTTGGTGGCCTCGATGAAATCGACGCCGTAATTGTCATGCTCCTCGATGCCCGTCGCGATCGCGAAGATGTTCGGGTCGAAGATGATGTCCTCGGGCTGGAAGCCGGCCTCCTCGGTCAGCAGCTTGTAGGCGCGGGTGCAGATCTCGATCTTGCGCTCATAAGTGTCGGCCTGGCCCTTCTCGTCGAAGGCCATGACGACGACGGCCGCACCGTAATTGCGGCAGATGCGGGCATGTTCGAGGAAGGCTTCTTCGCCCTCCTTCATCGAGATCGAATTGACGATCGGCTTGCCCTGGATCGTCTTCAGCCCTGCCTCGATGACATGGAACTTCGAGGAGTCGACCATGATCGGGACACGGCTGATGTCCGGTTCCGAGGCGATCAGATTGCAGAACTCGGTCATCGCGGCCTGAGAATCGAGCAGGCCCTCATCCATGTTGATGTCGATGACCTGTGCGCCATTGGCGACCTGGTCGCGCGCCACATCGAGCGCGGCGGCGAAATCACCCTCCTTGACCAGCTTGCGGAAGCGGGCCGAGCCGGTGACGTTGGTACGTTCGCCGACATTGACGAAGGGTATGGTCTCGTCGAGCGTGAAGGGCTCCAGCCCCGCCAGCCTCAGATAGCGCTTGACCTCCGGCACGACGCGCGGCGCCTTGCCGGCGACGGCTTCCGCGATGGCGCGGATATGGTCAGGTGTCGTGCCGCAGCAGCCGCCGACGATATTGACGAGCCCGGCATCGGCGAATTCCGCAAGCATTGCAGCCGTCGCCTCCGGCCGCTCGTCATAGAGCCCGAATTCATTCGGAAGCCCGGCATTGGGATAGGCGCAGATCAGCGTGTCGGCGACGCGCGACAGATCCTTGATATGCGCCCGCATCTCGCGCGCGCCGAGCGCGCAGTTGAGGCCGACAGTCATCGGGTTGGAATGCCGGATCGCGTTCCAGAAGGCCTCGGTCGTCTGCCCCGACAGGGTGCGGCCGGAGAGGTCCGTGATCGTGCCGGAAATCATCACCGGCAAGCGCAGGCCTTTCTCGCGATAGACATCCTCGATCGCCACGATCGCCGCCTTGGCGTTGAGCGTATCGAAGATGGTCTCGACCAGGATCAGCTCCGAGCCGCCATCGATCAGCCCGCGCACCTGCTCGGCGTAAGAATCGCGGACCTGGTCGAAGGTCACGGCGCGGAAGCCGGGATTATTGACGTCGGGCGAAATCGAGAGCGTGCGATTGGTCGGGCCGATCGCGCCGGCGACATAGCGGCGGCGGCCATCGGCCTTTTGGGCGATCGCGGCAGCCTCCCGGGCGAGCCGCGCCGAGGCGACGTTCAATTCATAGGCCAGCGCCTCCATGCCGTAATCGGCCTGGGCGATCTGGGTCGAGGAGAAGGTGTTGGTCTCGACGATGTCCGCGCCGGCCGTGAAGTAAGCCAGGTGGATGTCGCGGATTGCCTCGGGCTGGGTCAGCACCAGGAGGTCGTTATTGCCCTTGAGGTCATGGTTCCAGCCCTTGAAGCGCTCGGCCCGGAACTCGGCCTCCGAGAGCTTCAGGTTCTGGATCTGCGTGCCCATCGCGCCGTCGAGCACGAGGATGCGCTCGGAGGCGGACTGGCGCAGCGCGCGCTCGATCTCGGCGCCATCGACAGGAGTAGGCTTGAACTCGGACATCGTCACGCTTTCGTCTCAAGTTTTATGGCGCCGACAGCGCGCCCTCACCGTCATTGCGAGGAGTGAAACGACAAAGCAATCCAGGGTTCGCAGAGCTCTATGAATCTGGATTGCTTCGCTTCGCTCGCAATGACGAAATCACTCCGCCGCGACAGCCTGCGCCGCCGTCTTCTCGGGCTTCAGGCCAACCAGATGGCAGATCGCATAGACCAGATCGGCCTTGTTCATCGTGTAGAAATGCAGGTCCGAAACGCCGCGATCGATCAGATCGAGCACCTGCTCGGCGCAGACGGCAGCCGCCACCAGACGACGCGTCGCGGCGTCCTCCTCCAGCCCCTCGAAGCGGTCGGCGAGCCATTGCGGCACGCTCGCGCCGGTCTTGCGGGCGAAGTTCGCGGTCTGCTTGAAATTCTGCACCGGCACGATGCCGGGCAGGATCGGAATATCGATGCCCCGCGCCCGGACCTTGTCGAGATAGCGGAAATAGACATCGTTATCGAAGAAGAACTGGGTGATGGCGCGCGTCGCCCCGGCATCGACCTTTTTCTTCAGCGCCTCGATATCGGCATCGAGCGAGGCGGCTTCCGGGTGCTTTTCCGGATAGGCCGAAACGGTGACCTCGAAATCGCCGACGCGGCGGATGCCGGCGACAAGATCCGAAGTCTGGTGATAGCCCTGCGGATGCGGCTCATAAGCCGTCCCCAAACCGCCCGCCGGGTCGCCGCGCAGCGCCACGATATGGCGCACCCCCGCCTCCCAATAGGAGCGGATGACGTCATCGACCTCGTCGCACGTCGCCGACACGCAAGTCAGGTGAGCGGCCGGCTTCAGCGCCGTCTCCTCGACCATGCGCTTGACGGTGGCGTGGGTGCGCTCGCGCGTCGAGCCGCCAGCGCCATAAGTCACCGAGACGAAGCTCGGCACCAGCGGCTCGAGCCGGCGCACGCTTTCCCACAGCGCGGTCTCCATCTCCGCCGTCTTGGGCGGGAAGAACTCGAAGGAGACTTTTGGGCGGCGTGAGCCGTGCCGGCTGGGGCGAAACGCATTCATCAGGCAACCTCGAGATTGGTTTGACGCAAGCTCTGCTCGGCCGGCTTGCGCCGGTCCTGCCCGCGCCAGAGCATGACGGTGAGCTGGCCGGAGACCCCGCCCGCCGATTTGATCTCCTCGGCGAGATCGCAAGTGAGCCCGACCTCCGAGAACCAGCCGGAAATCTGGGCTTTTGAGAAGCCAAGCCGGCGATGCGCGTGCTCCGCGCGCAGGAACTCCATCTCATGAGGTGCGAAATCCACCACGATCAAGCGCCCGCCGGGGCTGAGCATCGCCGCCGCCTCGCGCACGGCGCGGCCGGGGTCGTCGAGAAAATGCAGAACCTGATGGATCACGACGAGATCGAAGGAGCCGCGCGTGAAAGGCAGCGCGTAGATGTCGCCCTGGCGCAATTCCACGCGCGACAGCCCGGCCTTTTCGAGATTGGCGCGCGCGACCGCGAGCATGGCATGATTGGCGTCGACGCCGACGGCCCGACCGAAAGTCGGCGCGATCCGCTCCAGCATGCGTCCCGTGCCGGTGCCGAGATCGAGAAAGGCTCCGCGCGCGCCCTCGCGAGCAGCGGCTTCCACGGCGGCTTCGACCGTCTCGTCGGGCACATGCAGCGAGCGCAGCCGGTCCCAGTCGCGCGCCACGCTGGCGAAATAGCCCTGCGCCGCCTCGGAGCGCGACATGCGCACCGCCGACAGCCGCTCGCGATCGGCCGCGAGCACCGGATCGCGCGGATCGAGCCAGGCCGCCAGCGAAGCGGCGAAGGCGCCGCCCGCCCCGGTCTCGTCGAGCCGGAAGAAGGCCCAGGCCCCCTCGCGCGAACGCCGCACGAGCCCGGCCTCGGTCAGTAATTTGAGATGGCGCGAAATGCGCGGCTGCGACTGACCGAGAATGTCGGTCAGATCCGACACCGACAATTCGCCTTCGGAGAGCAGCGCCAGGATACGCAGCCGCGTCTCTTCACCGGCTGCGCGAAGGCCGGCGAGCAGAACATCGGACGAGACCATGGTCGGCTGGCGCAAGCGCTCGAACTCCGCGATGAGGCCAAGAAAGATATAAAGATATCTTTATGTCAATCGCAGAGATCACGCAAGCTCAATCTGTCTCGGAGCCCCGCGCCGTGCGGCGGCCGCCATAGCCCGATTGAGCGCACTGAACAGACGCGGATCGCTGGATTGCGCGACGTTGAAACGCAGGAACCGGCTCGCCGATTGCGACAGGCTGTAGACATTGCCCGGCGCCAGGACGATGTCCTCCGCCAGCAGCTGCCGCGCGATCATGGCCGCATCCAGCCCCTCGGGCAGCGCGCACCACAGGAACATGCCACCGCGTGGCTCGATCCAGGGCATGATGCCGATGGCCTTGAGCCGTGCGGCGCTCTCACTCATGGCGCGTGCGAGACGCGCACGCAGCCCGTCCATGTATTTGCGGTAGCTGCCATCCCTGAGGACGCTCAGGACGAGCTCGGCCGCGAGGCGGCCCGTGCCGAAGGAGGCTGCGATCTTGAGGTCGATCAGCCCCTCGATCCAGTCCCGCCTGGCGGCGATATAGCCGCAGCGCACCGAGGCCGAGAGCGACTTGGAGAAACTGCCGATCTGAACGACGCGATCGAGCCCGTCGAAGGCAGCCAGGCGCGGGGCCGGTTCCAGCTCGAAATCGGCGAAGATATCGTCCTCGACGATGGTCAGGCCGAACTGCTCGGCAAGCTTGAGAACGCGATGCGCGACGACCGGCGACAGGCTCGCGCCGGTCGGATTGTGGAGCGCGGAATTGGTGATGTAGAGGCGTGGCCGCTCCGCCGCCAAGACTTGCTCGAACAGGGCCGTATCGGGGCCGTTCGGCGTATAGGGCACGCTGACGATGCGGACGCGGTGCGCGCGCAGCAGGGCATGAAAGTTGAAATAGCAGGGATCGTCCACGAGCACCGCATCACCTGGCTCGACCAGGAAGCGGCAGACCAGGTCGAGAGCCTGCGTGCCGGATTCCGTCAACAGAATCTGGTCGGGCGCGGCATCGACGCTATGAAGCGCCATGCGCCGCGACAACACCTGCCGCAACGGCGCGAGCCCGAGCGGGGTGCCGTAATCCGCCAGCGTTTCGGCCGGTGCGCGCGACAGTGCCCGCAGCGCCCGGCGCATCCCCTCCTCAGGCAACCAGTCTGCCGGCAGCCAGCCGCAGCCCGGCTTGAGTACACCGTCACCGGCATCGAGCGATTGCCGCGAGACCCAGAACGGATCGACCGCGCGCTCGAGCCTGGGGCCCAGATCGGCGACCGAGAACGGTGGAGCATGTCCCGCGACATAGAAGCCGGAGCCGCGACGCGCCTGGATCACGCCTTCGGCGGCGAGCCGATCATAGGCCTCCACCACGGTCGATTTCGAGACGCCCATCGTCTCGGCGAAGCTGCGCAGCGAAGGCAGCTTGGCCCCTGACGCAAGCGTCCGCCCTGCAATCCGCTGGTTGACGACCGCCATGACGCGCTCGACCAGCGTGCCGTCCTCGCCTTTCAGCAGAGCCTGATCATGCATCCGTATTGCTCCCGCAAGCAGCACAGTTTGCATCAACTGTATTGAACTGTCTCTGGAAAATCACCGCCCGCGCCCCGATGCAGGTCGAAACCGGAGCGATGATGATGGACAAGACCATGAGCGGCTGGATCAACGGCCTGATCGGCGTGCTGATCTTCAGTGGCTCGCTGCCGGCGACGCGGGTGGCGGTGGCCGATTTCGACCCCGTCTTCCTGACCACGGCGCGGGCCGCCATCGCAGGCATCCTCGCGCTCGGGCTCCTGCTCGCCTTCCGGCAGAAGCGGCCGGAACGACGAGATCTCATCTCGCTCGCCGTGGTCGCGCTCAGCGTCGTCGTCGGCTTCCCGCTCCTGACGGCGCTGGCGCTGAAGCATGTCACTTCCGCCCATTCCATCGTCTTCATCGGTTTGTTGCCGCTGGCGACGGCGATCTTCGGCGTGCTGCGCGGCGGCGAGCGTCCGCGTCTGGCCTTCTGGCTGTTCTCCTGCCTGGGCAGCGCCCTCGTCGCCGGTTTTGCCATGACCCACGGCTTCGACGCCTCGCCGCTGGGCGATCTGCTGATGCTCGCCGCCATCATCATCTGCGGCCTCGGCTATGCCGAAGGCGCGGCGCTGTCGCGCAGGCTCGGCGGCTGGCAGGTTATCTCCTGGGCGCTGGTCCTGGCCCTGCCGATCATGGTGGCGCTCACTTTCGGCACCATGCCGACGTCACTCGCGCGGACAGGCGGGCCGGCCTGGTTCGGGCTCGGCTATGTCTCGCTGTTCAGCATGCTGATCGGCTTCGTCTTCTGGTATCGCGGCCTCGCCCAGGGCGGTATCGCCGCCGTCGGGCAGCTGCAATTGCTGCAGCCCTTCTTCGGATTGCTGCTGGCGTCCATGCTGTTGAACGAGGCGGTCAGCTGGCAAATGGTCGCCGTCTCGGCGGCCGTGGCGCTCTGCGTCGTGGGAGCCAAGCGTTTCGCGCGCTAGCCCGCGGAAAAGTCCGAATCGCGCTCAGCCGCCTGCGATCCCCTGCACAAAGGCATTCGTTATCGCAGCAGCCAGGATGCGATCTCCAGACATAGTCCAAGCTCGAAGGGGTCAGATCAGCTGGAGCGATCCCGCCGCCGTCTTGCCGCGCTCGGTCTTGAGCTCGAACGAGACTTTCTGCCCTTCCGTCAGGGTCATCAGGCCTGCTTCCTTTACGGCAGTTATATGGACGAACACGTCCTTGCCGCCGTCAGCAGGTTGAATGAAACCAAAGCCCTTCTCAGTATTGAACCATTTTACGGTTCCGGTCGCCATCGCCGCATCCTTTGGAGCCAAGCATCTTGCCAGCCGACGGATGCAAGCGTCCGAAGGCCGCGCCTTTGAAGGATTGACCGAAAATTCATCCTTGTCGAGACCAAACGGAATGCAGCGCGCGAGGCGATCCGATCAAGACTTGGTCAGAATGAAGCTGACCGTTTCCGACGCCCGCGACGAGCCGCCGAGATAAATTTCGAAGGTTCCGGGGTCGAGGACATAGCGCCCGTCGTCATCATGGACGCCGAGCCGCGCCACATCCAGCCTGAAGCGCACCGTCCGCGTCTCCCCGGCGCGCAACGCGACCTTCTCGAATGCCTTCAATTCGCGCAGCGGTCGCGAGCGGCTGGCGACCGGCTGGCGGATATAAAGCTGCACCACCTCCTGCCCGTCGCGGGAGCCGGCATTGCCGACATCGACCGAGACCTCGACCGTCCCGTTCATCGGCACGCTCGCCTTGTCGACACGTGGATTGGCGTAGGTGAAGCGGGAATAGGACAGGCCGTAGCCGAACGGGTAGAGCGCCTCGTTCTTCTCGTCCATGAAGATGGATTCATAGCGCTGACGGACCTTCTCGGGCCGGCCTGTCGGCAACTGGTCGTAATAAACCGGGATCTGCCCGACTGAGCGCGGAAAGCTCATCGGCACGCGCCCTGACGGATTGACCTTGCCGGTCAGAACATCGGCGATGGCCGTCCGCCCCTCCGTGCCGCCATGGAAGGTCTGGATGATCGCCGCGACATGCGCCTCTGCCCAGCTCAGCACCAAAGGCCGCGCAGTCGCCAGCACCAGCACGACCGGCTTGCCGGTGGCGACCAGCGCCTCCAGCAATTCCTGCTGCACTCCAGGCAGGCCGAGATTGACGCGCGAGGCGCCCTCGCCCATGAACTCGCAATCCTCGCCCAGCATTGCGACGATCACGTCGCTCGCGGCAGCCGCGCGCAGCGCCGCGTCCTTGTCGGCAAACTCCGTGCCGCAGGCCTTGGTGAAGGCGGGCTCGTAGACCACGTTCGTATCCGCCGGCAGCCGCTCCTTCAGCGCCTCAGGCAGCGCCTGGATGACGCGTCGGCCAAGGCCCGCCGGATCGGTCCAGACCCGCTCATCCTCAGGGCGCGCCATCGTACCGATGACCGCGACCGATTTGACGCCCGCAGCGATCGGCAGCGTCTCATTGGCGTTCTTCAGCAGGATCACGCCTTCCTGGGCCGCCTTCAGCGCCACGTCGCGGGCGGCCTGCGTCTGCATCGACGCCGGCGCCGCGGCCGGGTCGATATCGGCGCGCTCGAACAGGCCGAGATGGAATTTCACCCGCAGCACCCGACGCACGGCCTCGTCCAGCGCCTTCATCGGCACGCGGCCGGCCGTCACCTCATTGCCGAGATGCTTGAGGTAAACGTCGCCCATCATGTCCATGTCGATGCCGGCGAGCAGCGCCTTGCGCGCGGCCTCGGCATCGTCCTTGGCGATACCGTGCAGCCTGAGTTCGGTGATCGAGCCGAAATCCGAGGTGACGAAACCCTTGAAGCCCCATTTTCCGCGCAGCAGATCGGTCAGCATGCCGCGATGGGCGGTCGCCGGCATGCCGTTCAGCGCGTTGAATGCCGCCATCGCCGTCATTGAGCCGGCCTCGAACGAGGCCTTGAACGGGGGCAGGTAGAGATCGTGCAGCTGGCTGGTCGGGATCCAGGTCGAATTATAGTCGCGGCCGGCCTCTGCCGCGCCATAGCCGACGAAATGCTTCACCGTGGTCGCAACGCCGCCGCGCTGATAGCCGTGGGTGCGCGCTGCCGCCACGACCGAGGCGAGATACGGGTCCTCCCCCGCCCCTTCCAGCACCCGGCCCCAACGCGGGTCGCGCGAGATGTCGACCATCGGCGCAAAGGTCCACTGGATGCCCGCGGCGCGCGCCTCGCGGCCGGTCCAATAGGCCGCCTCCTCGATCAGCCCGGGATTCCAGGTCGAGGCCTGGCCGAGCGGCAGCGGGAAATAGGTGGAGAAGCCGTGGACCGCGTCGAGCCCGATGATCACCGGGATCTTCAGGCGCGATTCGCGCGCGGCGTGCTGGACGGCGAGCACCTCGCTGGGCACGACGAAGTTCATCACCCCGCCCATGCGGCCGGCCTTGATCTGGTTGATGTCGAAGCCGTCGCCTCGCCCCGAGAGATGGAGCTGACCGACCTTCTCCTCCAGCGTCATCTTCGCCAGCAGCGCGTCGATGCGCCGTTCGATCGCGGCGGCCTCGCGCCCGGTCTTCCAGGCAACGGTGTCATCGGCGAAGGCATCATCGACGAAGGCCTGGGGTGCGAAAAGGCAGAGCAGGAACGCAGCGACGAGCCGCAGGATCATGGAACAGGTCTCGCTCACTGGCGGAAAGGATGGTCCGGCCCTACAGGATCGCTCCGCATGGCTCAACCGTTGCATCGCCGCAGGGCGAGCCCTGCCGCAGGCGCGCGAACCGGGATGACGCGATGACGCAAGCTGCTACCGCCTTGGAGACGGGCGAACGCCACCGCTTCTATGAAGACGTGCTGGCGATGCTGCTCGGCACGTTGATGGTGAGCATCGGCATCGTGCTCTACACCAAGGCCGTGCTGGTCACGAGCGGCGCGGCCGGGCTCGCCTTGCTGATCCAGGCTGCCACCGGCGTCAATTTCGGCATCCTGTTCTTCGCCCTCAACCTGCCCTTCTACTGGCTGGCGATCCGGCGCATGGGCTGGCGCTTCGCGGCGCGCACCTTCATTGCGGTCGGGCTTGTCTCTGTCTTCACCTGGGCGACGCCGGGCTGGCTCCGGATCGAGGCCGTCGACCCGCTCTATGCCGCAATCGCGGGCGGCAGCTTCATGGGGCTCGGCCTGCTCGCGCTCTTCCGCCATCGCACCGGGCTTGGCGGCATCAACATCCTGGCGCTCTATCTGCAGGAGCATCACGGCGTCCGCGCCGGCTGGTTCCAGCTCGGCGTCGATGTGGTGATCCTCACGGGGGCGCTCTTCCTGCTGCCGCTCGACAAGGTGCTGGTCTCGCTTGCCGGCGCGGCGGTGCTCAATCTCATCCTCGCGATCAACCACAAGCCCGGGCGGTATATGGGGGTGTCGTAAGGAGCGGTTGCCACCTGTAGGTTTCCATGCGACCGAGCCGTCAAACACACGCGTGGAGGCGACGAGCATGGCCCAGCCCCTGACCATCGAGGATCTGCGTATCCTGGCCAAGCGCCGGGTGCCGCGCATGTTCTACGACTACGCCGATTCCGGCGCCTGGACCGAGGGCACCTACCGCGCCAACGAGACCGATTTCGCCGGCATCAAGCTGCGCCAGCGCGTCGCCGTCGACATGACCAACCGAACGCTGACTTCGACCATGGTCGGCCAACCCGTCGCCATGCCGGTCGCGCTCGCCCCCACCGGCCTCACCGGCATGCAGCACGCCGATGGCGAAATCCTCGCCGCGCGCGCCGCCAGCAAGGCCGGCGTGCCCTTCACGCTCTCGACCATGAGCATCTGCTCGCTTGAGGACATCGCCAACCATGTCGGCAAGCCGTTCTGGTTCCAGCTCTATGTGATGAAGGACCGCGACTTCATCGCCCGGCTGATCCAGCGCGCCAAAGGTGCCGGCGTCACAGCGCTGGTGCTGACGCTCGACCTGCAGATCCTCGGTCAGCGTCACAAGGACATCCGCAACGGCCTCAGCGCACCGCCCAAGCCCACCATCGCCAATCTGATCAACCTCGTCACCAAGCCGCGCTGGTGCCTGGGCATGCTCGACACACCGCGCCGCTCCTTCGGCAACATCGTTGGCCATGCCAAGGGCGTCGGCGATCTCTCCTCGCTGTCCTCCTGGACCGCCGAGCAGTTCGACCCGGCCCTGAGCTGGGACGACGTCAAATGGATCAAGGATCTCTGGGGCGGCAAGCTGATCCTCAAGGGCATTCTCGATCCCGAGGACGCCGAGATGGCGGCCAAGAGCGGCGCCGACGCGCTGATCGTCTCCAACCATGGCGGCCGCCAGCTCGACGGCGCGCTGTCCTCGATCGCGGCGCTGCCGGCGATCGTCGAGCAGGTCGGCGGACGCATGGAGATCCTGTTCGACGGCGGCATCCGCTCCGGCCAGGACGTGATCAAGGCGCTGGCGCTCGGCGCCCACGGCACCTTCATCGGCCGCGCCTTCCTCTATGGGCTCGGCGCCATGGGCGAAGAGGGCGTCACCCGCTGCCTCGACATCATCCGCAAGGAGCTCGACATCACCATGGCGCTGTGCGGCCTGAGGGATGTGCGCGATGTCGATGGGCGGATTCTGGTGGGCGGCAAGGGCTGAAGCCCCGTTCAATCCGCCGTCAGAGCCTCGAGCGGCGCCACCAGCGTGAAGACGACACCGGACGGCGGGTATTCCACTCCGGCCGTACCGGCAAAATAACCTGCCAGCGCCCGCTCGATCATGCGCGAGCCGAACCCGACCTGGGATGGCGGGGTGACGACCGGCCCGCCCGTCTCCCGCCACTCGAACCGGAACTGCGGCGGGCTCGCCGCGCGGTCGATCGTCCAGGCCACGCCGACCCGGCCAACCTCTCCCGACAGCGCGCCGTATTTCATCGCATTGGTCGTCAACTCGTGCAGCGCCAGCGACATCGCCAGCGTGCATTTCGAGGACAATTCGACATCGGGACCATCACAGACGATCCGGTCCGCCTCGCCCTGAGGCATCACGGCTCCGGCGACGAGCTCATGCATGCGAGCCCTCGACCAGACCGACTGCGTCAGCAGATCCTGGGCATCGGCCATGTTCTTCAGCCGATCCATCAGCGCAGCCTTGGCATCGGCCAGTTCCGCGCCGCTCCTCAGCGTCTGGTTCGCGATCGCCTGGATCATGGCGATGGTATTCTTGATGCGGTGCTTGAGCTCCAGCGCGAGCAGCCGCTGACGCTCCTCGGCACGCTTGAGTTCCGTAATGTCGCGGGAAACCGACAGAATGCTTTCGGGACGCCCGTCCGGCCCCAGAATGGGCGAAACCTGCACATCCCACCAGCGTGGATTTCCCAGCGCGGTATTCGCAGCGCCCTGGAAACGCGAACTTCGTCCCGCTCTGGCCGCCTCGATCGCCGCCTTCGCATCGGCATTGCCGGCGCCCTGCCAGAAGTCCGGCCAGGGGCAGTCCTTGACCGCATTGAAGTCGCTGACCTCCATCACGCGCCGGCCACCCTCGCTCATGAAGCTGAGCCTGCCGTCGAGGGTCAGAACCTTGATGCAGTCATCCGATGCAGCCAGCAGGCTGCGCATGAACCTCGCATCGACCTCCTGCCGCTCCGGAGCTGGGCCTTCATCGGCGAGGTCGTGCACGGGTCGTCGTTCCATTCACTGCAGAGACGTCAAACTTCGGCCTATAGAGGCCTGATCACCCCATGTCCGTGTCTTTTGACATATCGCCTACGCGCCAAGACTCGCGTCGGAGGCAGCCGTCCGACGCGCAGAGCAAGTCCGAAGCATGCGGCAGGTCCAGAAGCATGAGACAAGTCCCGGCGCATAAGAAAGGGCCAGCGCCCCCGGTCCGGGAACGCTGGCCCTGAAAGTCGAACCCGCCTCGTCAGCGCGAGAATTTCTTGTACTGGATGCGCTTCGGGATGGTGGAATCAATGCCCAGACGACGCTTCTTGTCTTCCTCGTAATCGGCGAAATTGCCCTCGAACCATTCAACATGGCTGTCGCCCTCGAAGGCGAGGATATGGGTCGCGATGCGGTCGAGGAACCAGCGATCATGGCTGATGATCACGGCGCAGCCGGCGTAGTCCTCCAGCGCCTCCTCCAGCGCCCGCAGCGTATCGACGTCGAGATCGTTGGTCGGCTCGTCGAGCAGCAGGACATTGGAGCCCGCCTTCAGCATCTTGGCGAGGTGGACGCGGTTGCGCTCGCCGCCCGAGAGCGAGCCGACCTTCTTCTGCTGGTCGCCGCCCTTGAAGTTGAAGGTCGAGCAATAGGCGCGTGAATTGATCTCGCGCTTGCCAAGATAAAGGATGTCGTTGCCGCCCGAGATCTCCTCCCAGACGTTCTTCTTGTCGTCGAGCGAGTCGCGGCTCTGGTCGACATAGCCGAGCGTGACGCTCTCGCCGATGGTGATCGTGCCGGAATCGGGCTTGTCCTGGCCAGTGATCATCCGGAATAGCGTGGTCTTGCCGGCGCCGTTGGGGCCGATCACGCCGACGATGCCGCCCGGCGGCAGCTTGAAGGACAGGCCGTCGATCAGGAGCTTGTCCTGGAACCCCTTCGACAGATTGTCGAAATCGACGACGTTGTTGCCGAGCCGCTCGGCGATCGGGATGATGATCTGCGCGGTGTCCGGCCCCTTGTTGTTGGCCTTCTGCACCAGCTCGTCATAGCGCTGGATACGCGCCTTGCTCTTGGCCTGGCGCGCCTTGGGCGAGGCCAGAACCCATTCCTGCTCGCGCTCCAGCGTCTTCTGCCTGGCGACGTCCTCGCGGCCTTCCTGGGCGAGGCGCTTCTGCTTCTGCACCGACCAGGCTGAGTAGTTGCCCTCATAGGGGATGCCCTGGCCGCGATCGAGCTCGAGAATCCAGCTGGTGACGTTGTCGAGGAAGTAGCGATCATGGGTCACGATCAGAATCGCGCCCGGATAGGTCCGCAAATGGCCTTCCAGCCAGGCGGTGGTCTCGGCGTCGAGATGGTTGGTCGGTTCGTCGAGCAGCAGCAGCTCCGGCTGCTCCAGCAAAAGCTTGCACAGCGCGACGCGGCGGCGCTCGCCGCCCGAGAGCTTCGAGACTTCCCAGTCGTCGGGCGGGCAGCGCAAAGCGTCCATCGCCTGGTCGACCTTGGAGTCGAGATCCCACAGGCCCTTGGCCTCGATCTCGTCCTGCAGCTTGGTCATCTCGTCGGCTGTCTCGTCGGAATAGTTCATCGCGAGATCGTTGTAGCGATCCATGATCGCCTTTTGCGGCGCCACGCCGAGCATGACGTTGTCGCGGACGTTCAGCGTCTCGTCGAGCTTCGGCTCCTGCGGCAGGTAGCCGACGCGCGCGCCCTCGGCGACCCAGGCCTCGCCGGTCCACTCCTTGTCGAAGCCCGCCATGATCTTGAGCAGGGTCGACTTACCCGCGCCGTTGACGCCGAGCACGCCGATCTTGGCATCGGGGTAGAAGGAGAGATGGATGTCCTTGAGGATCTGCTTGCCGCCCGGATAGGTCTTCGACAGGCCGCGCATATGGTAGATGAACTGACGGGACATGGGGCGTGCGGGCTCCGCTGCGGACTCGGGCGTGCGAGATGTGTCGGGAAATCTGGCGCGTATGTAGCGAGACGAGCCGCTCGCCGCAACCGGCGCTCAGGATCTCGTCGCACCAACCGGGGCCAAACGGGCTGGAGGCGCAGGCATGGTCGCGACTTCGCCAGCCAGCCAGGCACAAAACCAGTCGATCTTTGTGTTGGACGGCAGGCGCCGCTCGACCAGGTAGCTGTAGCCGCTTTCCACGAAGCCGAAGGGAGCGACCAGCCTGCCAGAATGGATTTCGCTCATCACAAGATGCCAGGGCGCGATGCAGTAGCCGAGGCCGGCAGTCGCGGCTTCGAGTGTGTAGTAATAGTGCTCGAACACGGCACCTACCGGGGGTGGCGGCGAAACTCCGGCTACTGCGCTCCACATCGCCCATCCATTGGGCCGCGTCTTGGTTTGAAGTTGCCGGTCTGCGGGCAGATCGCCGGCCGCGGCCGGATGGCGCGAGACCAATTCGGGCGTTGCGACCGGGCCGAGCCATTCGGGGAACAGGACATCAGCCTTTTGGCGCGTCGAAATCAGACTGCGCGTCTCGTCGACAATGATGGCGACATCGAACCGTCCACTGCGAACATCATCCTGCTTTTCGAGCGCACGCAGCCGCAAATCGATCTCGGGATGGCGGCTGTGGAAATCGTGCAGACGCGGAATCAGCCAACGCATCAGCAACGTGCTCAGGCATGAGACATCGAGAACATCGTCTTCGGCACGTGTGATGGCCTGAACGGCACTCTCAATCTGATCGAGCGCAGACGTCAGGGCCGGCAACAGCGCCCGCCCCGCCTCGGTTAGATGCGGCCGCGTCCTCGGTCCCGAGAAAAGAGCCAGTCCGAGCACGTCTTCCAGATGCTGAACCTGCCTGCTGACGGCGCCATGCGTGACGCATAATTCGTCACCTGCCGCCGTCATGCGGCCGAGGCGGCCTGCGGCTTCGAAAGCCCGCAGGGCCTGGAGGGGAAGAGACCGGCGCTTCATCTTGTGAGCTTTATACACATAGAGGCATCCTGAATATCGATTGGAGAATGCCTGGTTGCACTCGAAAAGCTGCTCCCAGCACAAACCCGATGCTGGAGCCCTCACATGCCTTTCATCCGCACATCCGTCCGAAAGAACACAAGCCGCGAACGCGTGGCCGGCATCGTCGATGGCGTTCATCAGGCACTGGTCGAAGCGATCGGCATGCCTGCTGACGAGCTCTTCAACCTCGTCAGCGAATATGAGCCTGAACAGTTCTTCTACGACCGCAAGTTCAATGGCATCGCGCGCTCGGACGAGCTGCTGGTCATTGAGATCACGATGCGGCGCGGGCGCAGCGACGCCATGAAGCGAGCGCTTTACGCCTCGATCGCAAGCCGGCTGGAAACAATCGGCGTCTCGCCCAAGGACGTCTTCATCTTCATGCACGAGAACGATTATTCCGACTGGTCGGTCGGCAACGGGGTCTTCGCGATGGCCATCGCTCAACAGCGCGGCAACGACGCCTGAACGGCCGGCGGGGCGAAACTGTCACGAAACCGCCAGTTCGGCGGCCAATGCTGGTCTCGGCGCAAGTTTTGCCTAAGCTGAACAGGCTGGGTTGAAGCGGGAGCGCCGGATGAGCCTGTCGAAAATCCTCGTCTGGGGAGCCCTGGCCGCGCTGGCAAGCATCCTCTCTCATCCCGCCCATGCCCAATCCGACGAGCCCGGCTGCCGGCCCGAAATGGCGGGCTATCGCCTGCCGATCCAGCGCGCCGCGCTCGCCAAGGACGAGGTCCGCCTCACCTTCGTCGGCCACGCCACCTTCCTGATCGAGACGCCGGGCGGCGTCAGGGCCGCGACCGACTACAATGATTATGTCCGCCCGCGTGAGACGCCCGACATCGCCACGATGAACAAGGCGCATTCGACGCATAATTCGCGCAATCCCGATCCGGCCATCAAATATGTGTTGCCGGGCTGGGATCCGAGCGGCCGGGGCGCAGCGAAGCACGACATCACGCTCGGCGACATGCGCGTGCGCAATGTGCCGACCAATATCCGCTCCTATTCTGGCGCGACCGATTATGACGGCAATTCGATGTTCGTCTTCGAGATCGGCGATCTCTGCATCGCCCATCTCGGCCATCTGCATCACCCGCTGGAGCCCGGCCATCTGCGCGCGCTCGGCCGCGTCGACATCGTGCTCTTCCCGGTCGACGGCAGCTACACGCTCGACCAGGAAGGCATGGTCGAGGTGCTGAAATCCCTGCAGGCCAAGGTGATGATCCCGATGCATTTCTTCGGCGGCTCCAGCCTGGAGCGCTTCCTGCGCCGCACCGACGGCGTCTGGGCCACCGAGCGCAAGGCCGAGCCGACAATCACCCTGAGCAAGGCCAGCCTGCCCGCGCAACCGACCATCATCGTGCTGCCGGGCAACTAGATCACGTCGCTCGCCATTCGGTTTAACCTCGCGCTTAGGTTGTTGCGACGTCGCGCTTTGCAAATTCCGATCATGCCGGCAGGTTGAGATCGCCCGCTAAGGCAGAGGAACGCGGCATGCTCAGGGTTCTCGCGATCGCCATCATCGCTACCGCCTGCCTGCCGGTCGACGCCGAGGCGGCAAGGCTGCGCTTCGGCAAGCGCTATTCCAGCGGCAGCGCCACCGTCATCCCCGTGCCCCGCGCGGGGCACGCGTCAGCTCCGGCCGAGCCCGCATTTCTCGAAGC
This sequence comes from Allobosea sp. OK403, assembly GCF_900113835.1. Taxonomy (GTDB): domain Bacteria; phylum Pseudomonadota; class Alphaproteobacteria; order Rhizobiales; family Beijerinckiaceae; genus Allobosea. The sequence continues at coordinate 187,653 of NZ_FOQV01000002.1, forward strand.
CCGCCACGTGCCCTTCCCGTCGCCGAGCGCGGACCGGCCGGTCGCGCTGCGGATCAGCGCGAGCGAGGGTGCGAAGGCCTGGTGCCAGAGCGAGGTCGTGGTCGGCGGCTTCTGCGTCATGCACTGACGCGACGCGATGCACTGACGCAACGAGGCCCGGCGGCGCGTTTCCGCGCCAACCGGTTAACGCGCTGCTTAGGCTGATCGCAGATGCCGCTTTCACCGGCGCCTGCGATGATGCAGCGTGCGTGCCATTCATGGGGAAATGGCATGCTGCGTCTTGCTCTGGTCTGCATTGTGGCAGCCTTTCAGTTGTCTGCGGCCTCTGCCGTCGCGCAATCCAGTTCCAATCCGGACAACATCAGCGCGAGCAGCCCCAGCTCGAGCCATGACGGGGGCGTTGTCGAGCCCCCCTCCGTACCCCTGGGTCCCAGCATCCAGGCGGTGCCGCAGGGATGGCAATCCTCGCGCAACAACAAGCCGGGAGAGGCTCCCAGATCAGCCTGCCAAAGCGACCACAATGTCGGCGGCTTCTGCCTGCTGAACTGAGCTGCCGCGACTCGCGAAGATTCGCGTCTAGGTATTGACGCCGCCATCGATGGCGAAACCGGCGCCGGTCACGAAACGCGCCTCCTCGCTGGCGAGATAGGCCACGACCCCGGCGATATCCTCCGGCTTGCCGTAGCGCGGGATCGCCATCTTGGCGCGCTGCGCATCGGCCCGTTCCCCGGATGCCGGATTCATATCGGTATCGGTGGAGCCGGGATGAACGATGTTGACGGTGACGCCGCGTGGCCCGAGATCGCGCGCCAGGCCCTTGGTGAAGCCGATCAGCGCCGCCTTGCTCATCGCATAGAGCGAAACGCCGGGCTCGATCACGCGCTCGGCCAGGCATGAACCAATCGAGATGATGCGCCCGCCCTCGCCGAGATGAGCGGCAGCCGCCTGCGACGCCAGCACGACAGCGCGGATATTCACCGCAAGCGTTGCGTCGATATCGGCAAGGCTCCATTCCGCAACCGGTCCGCCACGGAAGATGCCGGCATTGTTGACCAGGATGTCGAGGCCGCCGAGCAGGCTCGCAGCCTTGCCGACGCCGGCCTTCACCGCCTCGGGATCGGCGCTGTCGGCCGCGAGCGCGAAACCCTTGCGTCCCAGCACCTCGATCTGGCCCACGACCGCCAGCGCCTTGTCCTGCGAGCGCTCATAGGTCAGCGCGACATCGGCGCCTTCCTGTGCCAGCCGCAGCGCAATCGCCGCACCGATACCGCGGCTCCCGCCGGTCACCAGCGCCTTCTTCCCGATCAGCCGTTCCATGAGAGATTCCTTTCTGTGTCATTCGCTACAGAAATACCTGTGGCGCTTGCGGCCGCTGGTCAAGCGATTTATGTATCGCTTGGCACAAAACGGGTGATCATGTCGGAGCGCGGCAGACCAAGGAGCTTTGATCGCGATGAAGCGCTGCGCCGCGCCATGGATCTGTTCTGGCGCAACGGCTTCCAGGGTACCTCGATGGGCGACCTGACCGAGGCGATGGGCATCGGCTCGCCCAGCCTCTACGCCGCTTTTGGCAGCAAGGAGGCGCTCTATCGCGAGGCGATGGCGCTATACGAGGCCTGCGATGGCAAGGAACTCGCCCAGGCGGTCGCCGAAGCCTCGACGGCCCGGGCCGCGATAGAAACCTTCCTGATGCGCTCAGTGGCGATGTTCACGCGGCCGGGCAAACCGGCCGGCTGCATGATCGTGCTGGCGGTGGTCCATGCCGCCGGCGCGAGCGAGGCGCTCCGCGCCGATTTGCGCAGCGTGCGTGAGCGGGCGGTCGAAAGCTTCACGCAGAGGCTGCGAGAGGCGGTCGAAAGCGGCGAGTTGCCGGCCGCGACCGACACTGAGATGATCGCAAGCTTCTACGTCACGGTGCAGCAGGGCCTATCGCTGCGCGCGCGCGACGGCGCCACGCGCGCGCAATTGGAGGCCATCGCCCAGGCCGCCATGACAGCCTGGAGCGGACTCGTCCTGGAGCCGGATGATTTCAGACGGAGTCACAATGTGACTCCGTCTGAAATCTGAATCCGTCTCTCACCAAGGAGTTAGAGCAGGATCAGCCCGTCAGCGCCTGGCGGCCCTCGAGCGGATAGGCCGGGTCACTATAGCCCGGCGTCGAGGGATGGCCCGCGGGCACGAGCCCATCCACCAGCGCCTCGTCCTCGGCGGTGAACGCGACATCCAGCGCCGCGAGATAGGCCTGCCACTGCTCCAGCGTACGTGGCCCGGCAATCGCGGCGGTGAGGAAGGCATTATTCAGGACCCAGCGCACCGCGAACTGGATCGGCGTCATGCCGCGCTCGGCAGCATGGGCCTTGATCGTCTGAGCGATGACGAGGCTCTCCTCGCGCCACTCCGTCTGCAGGATGCGCGTGTCGCCGCGCGCCGCGCGCGTGCCTTGTTGCGGCGCCTGACCGGGCTCGTATTTGCCGGTCAGCACGCCGCGCGCCAGCGGCGAATAGGAGGCGACGCCGAGCCCGTAGAAGCCGCAGGCCGGCAGATGCTCGACCTCGGGCATGCGGTTCATTGCGTTGTAATAGGGCTGGCTGACAACCGGCCGGTCGATGCCGAAATCGTCGCAGAGCCGGCAGATCTCGGCGAGGCGCCAGGAGCGATAATTCGAGACGCCGAAATGCCGGATCTTGCCCTGGGCAATGAGATCACCGAGCGCACGCACGGTCTCGGCCAGCGGCGTCGCATGGTCTTCCTTGTGCAAATAGTACACATCGATGAAATCGGTGCCGAGCCGGCGCAGACTGTCCTCGCAGGCCTGCATCAGCCATTTGCGCGAGAGCCCGCCCCGGTTGGGCCCTGTCCCCATCTGGTTGGCGACCTTGGTCGCCAGCACCCAGTCATGGCGCTGCGCGGCGATGGCGCGGCCGGTCACCTCTTCGGAGCGGCCTTCATTGTAGACATCGGCCGTGTCGATGAAATTGATGCCGGCTTCGCGCGCATGATCGATGATTGCACGCGAATCCAGCTCGCTCGTCGCGCCGCCGAACATCATCGTGCCCAGGCACAAAGGCGAGACCTTGAGGCCGGAGCGGCCGAGCTGGCGATATTCCATGGATCAAACTCCCAGAGTTCCGGGCTGAGACCCTGCCCCAGCCGCGCGGCACGCACCAGCGCGCCCCGCGCAGGGCGCGCCCGCCAAATCCTGCGCGCAACAAAATACTTAACCTTTCATGTCAGAGTCTTGACCTCGCTGCCATGGCCTCACCTCGATGAATCTCGCCCAGCTCATCCAGAGCCAGAACCTCGCCACTCTGCTGCAGGCGCTCGCGCCCGCGGCCGAACTCGCGCCGGGCCAGACGGTCGAGGCGCAGCTGCTGACGCTTGACGGCAACGGCCTGGCGACGGCTCTCATCGGCGACACCAAGATATCGCTCGTACTCGCCGGCCCGGAAGCGAAGCAGGCGGCTCTGCTTCCCGGAGCGACTCTGCTGCTCAGGATCGATGCCGCCGAGGAGCAAGGCGGCAGCCTCCGCGCGACCTTGATCGAGACGCGTCCGCTCGCTCCCGCCAGCGTTGCGCCCACAACGCCGCAATCCATCCCGCAGACCGGCCAGGCCGCTGCACCCAATCCGACGCCGACAGCGTACCCGGCGACAACCTCTCCGACCGAGCCTCTGCGCACATCGGCCCCTCTCCAGCCGGGTTCGCTCCTGCAGGCCGCGACAGTCGATGCTGCACGCCCGGCCACCGCTTCCCAACCGGCTCAGTCGCAGGCCAGCGCCGCCGCCTCGCCTCGCGCCATTGCCGGGCCTCTGCTCGGGCCGGTGCTGGCCAATCAGGACGGTCTCGCACCGCTCTTCGCCAATCTGCGCAGCATCTCCGAAGGCTCGGTCGCGCTCACCTTGCCCAAGCCGCTGCTGACCCTGATCGAGCGCGTCCTGGCCCAGGCTGTCCCAGTCGAACGCAAGCCGCTTGGGGCGGAGGTCCTGAAGGACGCTGTCCAGCGCTCCGGTCTGTTCATGGAGAGCCGCCAGGCTGCGACAAGCCAGGCCGCGACGAGCCAGGCCACGAGCCAGCCCGTGCCGCCGCAGGCCGACCTCAAGGCGAGCCTGGTAACGCTGCGCGACGCCCTCGCTGCCGTGATCGAGCGCTTCGTGCCGACACCGGCCGGCAAGCCGCAGGCCGCGCTCCTGCTTTCGCCTCAAACGGCCGGCGCGCCGAGCACGACGACAAAACCCACGCCGCCGCGCCGCGACGGCCCGCTCGCACTGCAGCCGATCGTGGAGCCGACCCTCGCGGCCGGCGAAAAGCCACTGACGATTGCGCAAACCTTGCTGGAGCAGACCGACGCGGCCCTCGACCGCGTCACGCTTTCGCAATTCGCCTCGCTGCCGCTGGACGGCGCGCGGCCCGACCAGAACCAAGCCCCGCGCTGGCTGACCGAGATCCCTCTCGCTTTCCATTCTGGCGCTGCCGTCCTGCCGCTTCATATCGAGAAGGAGCCGCCCCGCCGCGGCCCCAATGGCGTCGAAGCGCCGCTCTGGCGCATCCGCTTCGCGCTCGATGTCGAGCCGATGGGCCCGCTGCAGGGCGTGGTCACGCTGCAGGGCCGCAGCGTCGGCGTCACGCTCTGGGCCGAGCGCGAGGAGACCAGCCGGCTGCTGCGCGGCGCCGCTCCCGGGCTGGAGGCAGCGCTCGTCGATGCGCAGTTTGAGAATGGCGCCATCGATATCCATACCGGCCAGCCACGCGTGATGCAGCCGACCGCCGGCCAGTTCCTGGACAGGATGTCATGACCGGCCCCTCGCCTCGCCAGATAGCCGTCGCGCTCGAATATGATGGGCAAGGCGCGCCGCGCGTCACCGCCAAGGGCCGGGGCGAACTGGCCCAGCGCATCATCGAAACCGGCCGGGAGCACGGCGTCGCCGTCGAAGAGAACGCCGTGCTGGCGCAGGCGCTCTCGGCTGTCGAGCTTGACGACCAGATCCCCGAAGAACTCTACCGCGCCGCCGCCCAGGTCATTGCCTTCGTGCTGTCGCTGCGCGGCGAGATCAAGCGTGCGCGGCGCGACGGCGTCACGCCTTGAGCGCCACGATCGTCGTCAGGCGCATCCGCCCTGCGGATTATGTCGAGCGCAGCGCGGCTTTCACCGAACTGAGCCTGCGTGCGCTCGCCGCCAACCCGCATATGGCGCCAGCTGCCATCGCCGCCGCGCGCCTGCTCATACCCGACGACAGGATCATCGTGCTCGCCGCCTGGCAAAGCGAGGCGCTGGGCTCCGAGCGCCTCGCCGGCCTCTGGGCCTTGCATCGGAAGCGCGACTGGCGCAGCGGCTTTGCCTCCGTGCTCGTCGCGCCGCTGCTGCCGCTCTACGAGGTCTCCTCGATTCCGGTTCTCGATCGCGATCTCGCCAACGACGCGGCGGAGGCCATGCTCCGCCATATCCTGGCCTCGGGCGACCTGCCCAAGACGCTGGCTCTGCCGCTGCTGCCGCTGGAAGGGCCCTGCCACGCCGTACTCTCCGAGGCCTTTCGCAGCACGGGCAGCAGGCTCGCCATCCATGAGCGCTGGAGCCGGCCGATGTTGCTGCCGGAGGCCGATGACGACGCCGAGCGCTATCTCAGGCGCGCGCTCGGACAGAGCTACAAGAAGCGCATGCAGCAGTTCCGCTCCGTCACCAAGGCGGGCGAGGCCGCATTCCGGCGCGAGCGGGGCGAGGCCGCGCAAAACAGCTTCAACGCCTTCCTCGCCCTCGAAGCCGCTGGCTGGAAGGGCGAGGCCGGCACCGCGATCGCGCGGCTGCCGCGGGACACGGCCTATTTCCGCCAGCTCGTCACCGGTTTCGCGGCGCAGGACGCCCTGCAGGTCGATAGCTTGCGACTGGACGGCGAGCCGATCGCCATGGGCCTGCTGATCGAGAGCGCCGGCACGCGGCATTTCCTCAAGATCGCCTATGACGAGAGCCAAAGCCGGCTCTCGCCTGGGCGGGCGCTCACCATCGCCATGCTCCAGGCCGATTTCGCCGGCACGCCGCCTGTCGTCTTCGACAGCGGCGCGGGCGACGGCGTCGATGCCGGAACCTATGTCTGGGGCGAGCGGCGCGAGATGGGTCATGCGATCGTCACCCTCGGCAGCAGCCGGCCGGGTCTGCCGGAGCTGGCAGCGCATGCGCGCCAGGGGCTGCGCCGCCTGCGCAAGCGCCTCAAGGGCAGAGCCCGTCTTTTTGGGTAGCCTGCGCGGCGCCGATCGGTCACATCTGCCTCGCAGCGCCACGCCAGGATTTCAGGACATGAGCACGGATATCAGGATCGGCATCGTCACGGTTTCCGATCGTGCTTCGGCCGGCATCTATGCCGATGAGGGTGGCCCCGCCATCGAGGCCTATCTCGCCAGGGCGCTGACGAGCCCTTGGACGCCGGTCGCCCGCGTCATCCCCGACGACCGCAAGCTGATCGCCGACACGTTGAAGGCCTTGGCCGATGAGGAGGGCTGCTGCCTGATCGTCACCACCGGCGGCACCGGCCCGGCTCCGCGCGACGTCACGCCCGAGGCAACCGAGGACGTGATCGAGAAGCCGATGCCTGGTTTCGGCGAATTGATGCGCCAGGTCAGCCTCGCCAAGGTGGCGACCGCGATCCTGTCGCGTCAGACCGCCGGCATTCGCGGCAAGGCGCTGATCGTCAACCTGCCCGGTCGCCCGCGCGCCATCGCCGAATGCCTCGACGCGGTGATGCCGGCGATCCCCTACTGCATCGACCTGATCGAGGGCCCCTATCTGGAAACCGACCCGACGGTGATCGTGGCTTTTCGGCCGGGGCAGAAGCCCAAGGCCTGACGTGACGCCGCTCAGCCCTGCTTCGCCAGCCAGCCGGCGTAATTGCCGCGTCTGAGGTCGAAGCGGTCGTTCTGGCGCGAATAGCCGTCGCCGAACATGCGGCCCACCGGCTTGTAGTCGCTCATGCTGACCCGCAGCGTCTTGGGGTCGACGAGCCCCGCGCGAGCATGGATGCGGACGACCTCGCCGATCAGCAATTCCCGCGTCGGGCTGAAGGCAAGCGAAACCTGCTTGCGGCATTCCAGTGCGAAGGGCGCTTCCGCAATGCGCGGCACGGCGACGCTGACGCCCGGCAGCAGCGAAAGCCCCGCCGCGTCGATCTCGCTGACCTCAGGCGGGAAGTCGATGGCGCAGATGTTCATTGCCTCCGCCAATCCCTCGTCGACCAGATTGACGACGAATTCACCGGCCGCCGCGATATGGCGGGTCGTGTCCTTGGGGTGGTTGCCGGGTCCGTGCTGCAGGCCGAGCACGACCAGGGCCGGATCTTCCGAGAAGACGTTGAAGAAGCTGAACGGCGCCGCGTTGACGACGCCTTCGGGCGAAACGCAGGTGACGAGCGCGATCGGGCGCGGCGTCACGCTGGCGCACAGCAATTTGTAGCGCTCACGCGGTTCGAGATCGGCGAAGGCGGCGGTGAAGTCGGTCATTCGGCGATCCGGTCGAAGTGCCATGGAACGGAATTGTCGTCCCCTCTCCGTCATCCTGGCCGAAGCCCCCGGGTCCGATCTTCGATCGGCCCAAGGATAAACTCCGCGGAGCGCCGGGAACCATCGTAGAGTTCAGCGCCCTACGATGAATCCCGGGACGACCTGCGGTCGCCTAGGATGACGCGAGGAAATGGATGAGGGGCGAGCCTCACTCCGGCTCGATCACGCCGACCTGCGCCGTGATCGGTCCGTAGTGCTCGATGCGGCGATGGCGCTTGAAGTCGAAGATCGTCTCCTTGCCGAAGCGGGTGTCGTCGAGATCGCAAGCATGGACGATGACGCCATCCGCCTCGCCCTCCAACTCGGCTACGATCTCGCCGTCGGGATTCACGATCAGCGTACCGCCCATGCAGTGATGGCCGTCCTCGTCGCCGGCCTTGGCGACAGCCACGACCCAGGTCGCATTCTGATAGGCCCCGGCCTGGACCGAGAGCCGGTGATGGAACAGCCGTTGCGCCATGCCCTCGCCGGCCTTCTGCGAATTGACCGAGGGCGTATTGAAGCCGAGCACCACCATCTCGACGCCCTGAAGGCCCATGACACGATAGCTCTCGGGCCAACGCCGGTCGTTGCAGATCATCATGCCCATCAGCCCGCCCATCATCCGCCAGACCGGAAAGCCGAGATCGCCGGGCTCGAAATAGCGCTTCTCGAGATGCTGATGCGCGCGCTCGGGATCGAACTCGACATGGCCCGGCAGATGGATCTTGCGGTATTTGCCGATGATCGCACCTTCGCGATCGACCAGGATCGAGGTGTTGAAATGCCGGCCTTCCGGCGTGAGCTCGGCATAGCCGAAGCTCATCCCCATGCCGAGCTCGCGCGCCCGGTCAAACAGCGGCTGCACCGCTGGGTTCGGCATCGCGGCCTCGAACCAGTGATCGGCCTCGGCCCGGTCCTCGTGATGCCAGCGCGGGAAGAAGGTGGTCAGCGCCAGTTCCGGATAAACGATCAGTTCGGCGCCTTTCGCCTTGGCTTCATCCATCAGGGCGATCATCCGGGCGACAACGATGTCGCGGCCCTCGGCTTTCTGGATCGGCCCGAGCTGGGCGGCGGCGACGGTCAGGATACGGGACATGGAACCTCGGTATCAGAAATCTAGGCAGGCTTTGCCGGGGGGTGCGTCTGGATCGCAATGACGGCGCCATCTTTGCGCCGACACGCGCTTGCGCCAAGACGACGCGACGCAAGGGGGCCAAGCGAAAACGATGCCAAACCCTTGGGGTCGAGCCAAGCCTTCGCTCAGGCCGCCTGCAGTTCCTGGCCGATCGCACGCACGAGCTGCGGGCCGATCGGGTCGGTGCCGCTCGAAAAGCCGCCGACCAGCTCGCCATTGCGGCCGACCAGATATTTGTGGAAATTCCAGCTCGGCGTCTCGGCCGGGCGCTGCGCCGCAGCCCAGCGATAGAACGGATGCGCGTTTGGGCCGCGCACGCTGCATTTCTCGGCGAACGCATAGGTCGCGCCATAGTTCTGCAGCGCCGCCTCGGCGATCGCCTCGCCTTCCAGCGGCTCCTGCCCGCCGAAATCATTGCTCGGCACTGCGATCAGCATCAAGCCACGCCCGGAATAGCGCTGCCAGAGCTGCTGCAGCGTCGCGAACTGCCCGGCAAAGCCACATTGGGTCGCCGTATTGACGATCAGGATCGGATGACCGCGATAGGCCGACAATGCGAGCCGGCGACCACCAGGCTGGTCGAACGAAAAACCATAGGCGTTCACCGGACTCTGCGCCCCTGCCGAGGCGATGAAACCTGGCGCTGCAACCGCACCTGCGATCAGCCCCAGAAGCTCCCGGCGCAGCAGCGACATAGGCGATCTCCCTCATCAAAGAGTTAGAGCAGGATAGGTATCATTCCTGCGTCTACGCACGGTAGCCCAATACGGATGCGCCCCGCAGCCTTGCGGCTCGGGGCGCTGGAATAGGTGATGAATCGAGCGGCGGCGCGATTATGAACTCAGCGATAGAACCTTCTTCACGCGCACTTCGAGGTCGCGCAACTCATAGGGCTTCACCACATAATGGTCGGCGCCGTTGGTAGTCGCCTCGTCCATCTTGTCGACCGAGCGCTCCGAGGTCGCCATGATGATCTTGATCTGGTTCAGCTCCGGCACCGAACGGATCGCACGCAGCAGATCGATGCCGCTCATGCCGTCCATGTTCCAGTCGAGCAGCAGCAGATCGTAGCGCTTGCTCTGCATCTTCATCAGGGCCTCGCGGGCGTTCTCCGCCTCGTCGATGTCCTGGAATTCGATCTGCTTCAGAAAATACGTCGCGAGCCCGCGCATGCTCTTCTGATCGTCGACCACGAGGATCCTGTAGTCGCTTCTCGCCTTCATCACGCTCTCCTCACGCGGTGCGCAAATGCGGTCGCTCGCCGATCAGGTTGCCGACAGCGGCACCGATCTGATCCAGCGGCACCACTCTGTCGGCGGCTCCCAACTCGTAGGCCGCTTTCGGCATCCCGTTTACCACACAGGTTTCCCCACTTTGGATTAACGTCTCCGCACCAGCTTTACGCATGGCTAACAAACCGTCAGCGCCATCGCGACCCATCCCCGTGAGCAGAATGCCGACCGCATGCTGGCCGAGACTGCGCGCCACAGAATGAAACATCACGTCGACGGACGGGCTGTGGCCGCTGACCAATGGCCCTTCCCGCAGGACGCAGACGAGCTCGCCCCGGCGCTCCTCGATTTCGAGATGGCGCGGCCCACCCGGCGCGACCACGGCCATACCGGGTTTCAGCTTGTCGCCATCCGCAGCCTCGCGGACATCTAGCCCTGTCGCAGTCGCCAGGCGCGCCGCGAATTTCGCGGTGTAGCCCGGCGGCATATGCTGCACCACGACCACTGGGATGCGCAGATGCGCGAGATCCCGCATCACCACCTGGACGGCCGGCACGCCGCCGGTCGAGGCACCGATCGCGATCAGCGAGGTGCGCCCGCCGCGGGCCGGCTCGCGCGCCAGCACCGCACGCACGGGCGCGACCTCGCGCCGCGCTGCGAACATGCGGCGGCTCGCCGAGGCACGCGACAGCGCCGCGACCAGATGCTTCATGAAACCTTCGAGCGTATGCGTCGTGCCGTCGGGCTTCTCGATGAAGTCGATCGCGCCGAGTTCCAGCGCCTGGATGGTGTTGTCCGCGCCCGGCCCACCGAAGGCTGAGACAATCAGCACCGGCAACGGGTCCTGCTTGAGCACACGCGCCAGCAGCTTGAGGCCGTGGCGACCTGGCAATTCAAGATCGAGCGTCAGGACGTCGGGCCGCAATTCCTGGATCGCGTCCCAGCCTTCCTCGGCGCTGCCGGCGACGCCGATCACCTTGAAGCCGGGTGCGGAATCGATGATCTGCGTCATCAACTTCTGCATCAGCACGGAATCGTCGACGACGAGGACTTTCACCGGGCCGCCGGGAGAGGTCAGCGTGCTCATCACCAGATCTCCACTTCACCAGCCACGGGTTGAGTCTTGAGGCGATTGAGATAGGCGACTTCCTGCTCGTGCTCGCTGCTGCGGGCGCTGGGCTGGACATGCTGCACCCAGGCGCGCCCGGTCGCGGGCTGGTAGTGGATGCGCCGCGAGCGCGTGCCGCCGACATCCTTCGAAACCACCGGAATGCCCTCGCGATCGAGAAATTCGGTGACGAAGGCGATGTTCCCGTCGCCGATCGCCAGCATGGTCGCGCCCGAGAGCACGCGCGCCCCGCCGAAGACCTTGGCTTCGAGGTTGCCGCGCCTGGCGCCGCGCTTGAGCAGGCCGTTGATCAGGACCTCCATGGCGGTGTCGCCATAGCGCTCACCGGCATTGGTGTCCGAACCGCCGTTGTTCTTTGGCAGCAGGAAATGGTTCAACCCGCCGACCCCGGCCTGCGGATCACGCATGCACACCGAGATGCAGGAGCCGAGCACGGTCGCCACGATCTCGTCCTTGGCGGCGGTGATCTCGTGCTCGCCAGGCGCGACCGTGATGATCGTCGCCTCGAAGCGCGGGTCGAAATAGCGACGAGAGGCCCGGGCGACGCTCATGCTGTTCTCTCATAGATGGTGCGACCGATCAGCCGGAGCTGGGGATGCGGCTGCGGGAGCGATTCTGAATGGCCGAGATAGAGGAAACCGCCCGGCGCCAGCAGCGCCACGAAGCGGTCGAGGATCGAGGCTTTGGTCTGGGTGTCGAAATAGATGAAGACATTGCGGCAGAAGATCACGTCGAACGGTCCGCCCATCGGCCATTTCTCGATCAGATTGAGCCGCTTGAATGCGATCAGCCGGCGCAGGTCCTCGCTGATGCGCGCCTCGCCCCTGCCCGCGGCCTCAAGCTTGAGCAGCGGTTTGACGTCGGGCGGCAGCCGCTCGAACAGTTCGCTCGGATAGAGCCCCGCTTCCGCCCGCTCCAGGATGTCGGTGTCGATGTCGGTCGCCAGGATGCGGAAGTCGACATCGCTGCGCGAGCCCAGCACGTCGCGCGAGGTTGCCGCGATGCTGTAGGGCTCCTCGCCCGAGGAACAGGCCGAAGACCAGATCCGGATACGCCCGCGCCGCCCGCTGCGCTCCTGCAGCAGTTTCGGCAGCACATCCTTGCGCAGATGGTCGAAATGATGCCGCTCGCGGAAGAAGGCCGTGTGGTTGGTCGTCACCGCATTGATCAGCTCGGGGATCTCGGAGACGGCGCCCGGCGTTTTCAGGAAGGCGCAATATTCGGCGACCGAGCTCAGCCCCAGCGCCTTGACGCGACGCGCCAGCCGGCCGCGCGTCATCGCCTCCTTATGCTCGCGGATGACGATGCCGGCATGCTCGTAGACGAGCTTGGCGATGAAGCCCATGTCGTCGCGCGTCAATGTCGCGTCGGCGAAGGCCTGGGGAGCGAGCATGGTGTTGGACCTCGACACTAGAATTCCGCCCATTCCTCGGCGCGACCGCCGCCTGCCACGCGACGACGAAGCGCCATTTTCTGCGGCGCAGCGGCCTCCGACCGGCGCGGCTCGGCACGGCGCGGCAGCTGCACCGGCTCTGCCCTGACCTGCACTGCGCCGAACCGCGGGGCCGTCTCCGTCTGGAAAAACGCGACGAGATTCTTCAGCGTCGCGATCTGCTCCATGAGTTCACCGGCCGAGGTCGCGCTCTGCTCGGCCAGCGCCGAGTTCGCCTGCGTCGTCTCGTCCATATGCGCGACGGTCTGGCTCATTTCCCCGATGCCATGCGCCTGCTCGGCAGTGGCCGACGAGATCTCGATGATGGTCGCGGAGACCTTGCCGGCAGCCGTGACGATCCGGTCCAGCGCCTCGCCGGTCGAGCGCACGAACCGCACGCCCTCCCCGACCTGCTCGTTCGAGCTCGCGATCAGGGTCTTGATGTCCTTGGCGGCCTGGCTCGAACGCTGGGCGAGCGAGCGGACTTCCGATGCCACCACCGCGAACCCCTTGCCGGCATCGCCGGCGCGCGCCGCCTCGACGGCTGCGTTCAACGCCAGCAGATTGGTCTGGAAGGCGATGCCTTCGATGACGGAGACGATCTCGGAAATCTTGACCGACGAATCCTCGATCCGCTCGATCGCACCCACCGTCTTGGAGACGATGGTCTTGCCGTCCTCGGCGACGCCCATCGCCTCGCTGGCGAGGTCCGTCGCCTCACGCGAGCGCGCCGCGCTCTGCTTGACCGAAGCCGCGAGCTGTTCCGTCGTCGCCGCCGTTTCCTCGAGATTGACCGCCGTCTGCTCGGTGCGCTGGGCAAGGTCGCCGGCACCGGCATTGATCTCGAGCGCGGCGCGCGCGACATGGGCGGCTGTCGCCTGGATCGTCGCCACGGTCTGGGCGAGATGCTCCATCGTGCCGTTCAGGCTCTGCTTCAACTCGCCGAAGCGGCCGTGATAGGCGCCCTGCACGCGCGACGTCAGGTCGCCCTCGGACAGTCCGCCGAGCACGCCGGCGAACTCGCCGACCGCGTCCTCGACGAGAGCATTGATGCTGTTGATGCCCTCGGCGATCCGCATCAGCGCCTCGGGCTTGCCGGCCAGCGGAACGCGGCGCGAGAAATCGCCGTCGGCGGCAGCCGCAACCATGTCGGCGACCTCGGCCGAAGCCGCGAGCTCGTCGGTGAGCTCGAGCCATTCGACCGCCGTGCCGAAGCGGCGTCCGTCGGAATGCGTCACTGAGGTCAGCGAGAGCGAGACGGTGCGCCGGCCGAGCGCAAAGCGAATGGCGCCCTGGCCGGAATGCACAAGGCCAGGCTGGTTGCGCACGCTCTCCATGACCTTGCCGAGCATGTCCTTGGCCGAGCAGCCTGGGAAGGCGATGCGGAAATCATCCTGCGCCCCGGTGAAGAATTTGAGCAGCGAGCTGTTGACGTAGACGACACGGTCTTCGGCATCGCAGACCATGACATTGGTGCGGCAGCCATCGAGCGCGGCCCGGATGCGGGCGGATTCGATTGCCTTGTCATGGATGGTCTTGAGCGCACGGCCGATCTCGCCGATCTCGTCGCGGCGCTGCAATCCGGGGATCACCGTGTCCTCGCCTTCGGCGATCGCCACCGCTGCATCGCGCATCGCCGCAATCGGCCGTTGGGCCCGGTAGGCGAGCAGCCAGCCGAGCAGCGCGACGACGCAGAGCGCGGTCATGCTCAGTGTCAGGATCTGGGGCGACGTTGCGGCGAGCATGCCGCCCGCCACCTGCCAGACGCAGGCGCCGACCGCTCCACCTGCAATGAAGACCGCGCCGACGACCATGAGCGGCAGCCTGACCGACAGTCTGGAAAGGGAACCGAGGGAACTGCCCATTTTTATCGTTTCTGTCTTGGCGTACGGTTCTGTGGTGTGCGGTTCTTCCTGACGCTGAACGCAACCCTTTCCGGAAGTGGACCTATTCTCAGGCGGCGCGGGCCGCCTTTGCCATCGCGCCCTCAGTGCCGCCGTCGCGGATTACGGCCGCAAGATCGAGCAAGGCGACGATATCGGTGTCGAGCAGGACGAGGCCTTCGATCAGGCCGTGCTCGTCACGCTCCAGATCGGGCGCCGGGCGAACCGCGCTGACCGGGACGTCGACGATGTCGGAGACCGAGTCGACCAGCAAACCCGCGACCTTGTCCTCGATGTCGACGACCACGATGACATGGGTCGCTGTCGCATCGGTGAGGCCGAGCCCGATCGAGGTGCGCAGGTCGTAGACCGCCAGGATCACGCCGCGCAGGTTGAGTACGCCGCGCACATGAGGCGCCGCATGCGGCAGCGGCGTCGTCGCCTGCCAGCCCTTGATCTCGCGCACCATGCCGACATCGATGCCGAAGGTCCGGTCGCCGACCTTGAAGGTGACGATGCGGCGCACCGCCGATTCCGGCTGCGCCGACGAGAAATGCTTTTCGCCGAGTTGAAGGGTCATGATCATCCAGCCATTTTCAGTGCGGGAACAGATGGGCGGCCGCTGGAGGCGGCGAGGCGTAGCATCGAGTCGACATCGAGAATGAGCGCGACGAGGCCGTCTCCGAGAATGGTCGCGGCGGACGCACCGTTGACCGTGCCGTAATTGCCTTCGAGGCTCTTCACCACGACCTGCTGCTGGCCGACGATCTCGTCGACCGCGATGCCGACATTGTCGCCACGTTCGGTCTCGGCGATGATGATGATGTTCTCGTTGGGCGTGCCGGTCGAGCCCATCACCGCGCCGAGCCGGTGCAGCGGCGTAACCTCGCCGCGCCAGCGCAGAACCTCCTGGCCGAAGGTGAGATGCTCGATCGGCGTCGAGGCGAGATGCTGCGTCTCGATCACGCTGGCGATCGGGATGACGTAGCGGTCGTCGCCGCAGCGGATGACCATGCCTTCCAACACCGCCAAGGTCAGCGGCAAGGCGAGCGTGAACTTGCAGCCTCTGCCCGGTTCGGAATCCACCGAGATGCGCCCACCGAGCGACTCGACGTTGCGGCGCACCACATCCATGCCGACGCCGCGCCCGGAGACGTCGCTGATGACTTCGGCGGTCGAGAGACCGGCCGCGAAGATCAGTTGATCGATCTCCTCCGGCGCGAGCTTTTCGTCCTGCCCGACGAGCCCGCGGGATTTCGCCTTAGCGAGCAGCTTGTCGCGCCCGATGCCGCGCCCGTCATCAGTGACCGAGATCACGATGCGCCCGGCGCGATGCTCCGCGACGAGCTTGATCGTGCCTTCCGGGTTCTTGCCGGCGGCGATGCGGTCTTCCGGCGTCTCCAGCCCGTGATCCATCGAATTGCGGATCATATGGGTCAGCGGATCGGCAAGTTCCTCGATGATCGTCTTGTCGACCTCGGTGTTCTCGCCTTCGAGAACAAGCTTCACTTCCTTGCCGAGCGTCTGCGCCAGTTCGCGCACCAGGCGCGGCATACGCTGGAACACGGCTTTCACCGGCTGAGCGCGGACCGCCATGACATGGTCCTGTAATTCGCGCGTCTGACGCGACAGCGTCAGGATGCCTTCGGCCGTCTTGGCATGGACGTCATAGGGTAGCGAACGCACGCATTCGACCAGCATGGACTGGGTGATGACGATCTCGCCGACGAGGTTCATCAGCTTGTCGATGCGGTCGAGATCGACACGCACGCTGACGGCCTGGCGCTGGCGCGCGGCGACCGCATCATTGGCGGGTGCACGTGTCACCGGTGCCCTGGACAGCGCCGGAGCAGCGTCCGCAACGGCCTGGACCGGGGCAGCGACGGGCGCGGCGACCGGCAGGATATCAGGTTCCGGCGCGCTGGTCGGAGCCGGCCCCAGCCTGGCGAGGATCGCAGAGAGATCGGCGGCGACATTGGCCGAGACTTCGGACTCTGGCTTGGCGGGAACCTCCTCGGCCGGCTCGGAGTCGTCATTCGCGGCAGCCGGCGAGAGCGTCTCGATCTCGAACTCTTCGGCGGCGAGCGTGAAGTCGAAGCGGCTGTAGATATCCTCGACCGAAAGCTCGGTGCGCAGCGTCACGACGAAGCGCATATGGCAATCGGTGACGTCGAGCGTCTCCAGCGGCGGAACTTGGCTCAGATCGCAGACCACCGAGACGATGTCCTCGGCGGGCAGCGAGCCCAGTACGACGCGCGGCTCGATGACGCGGCGAAACAGATCCGATTCCGGGCTGATCCGCAGGCAGAGATCGCGGCCGGGCTTGTCGGCGGGCGCCGGCGCGGCTGCAGCCGGCTCGTCGTCCCAGCCGTCATCGGCGCGCGCAGGGGCGACGCCGGTCTTGGCCTCGACCATGGCGAGCAGATTGCCGAGCGCGGCGATGCCGGGAGGCGCGTCATCAGCGGCGGCGGGCGCTGATTTGGCAGCCGGCGGCTTTGCAGCTTCAGTCTTTGCAGCTTCAGGCTTGGCGGTTTCAGTCTTGGCGGGCTCAGGCGCGGCGGCGGCCGGCTTGGGCGCCTGGCCGACTCGCTCCAGCGCCTCCAACAGATCGGGGCGCGCAGTGGCAACCTCGTCGTTGCGGGCTGCGGAAACGAGATCGGCGACAGCGTCCGAACAGCGCAGGAACAGGGAGAACGGCGCATCCTCGATCGCGACGCGGCCCGAGCGCAGATGATCGAGCGAGGCCTCGAAGACATGCGCGAAGGCAACGAGCTCGGTGCAGCCGAAGGCGCCGGCCCCACCCTTGATCGAGTGGATGGCGCGGAAGGCGGCGTTGACGTCCTCGGGATCGGTCGATCCCTCATCGAGAGCCTGGAGCTTCTGCTCCAATGCGCCCAGGAGTTCTTCGCACTCCTGGAAGAAGGTCTGCTTGAGTTCCGCCAACGGGTCCATCAGCCAGCCTCAGTTCTGATAGCGCGCGACGAGGCCGAGCAGGGTCGTAGGCTCGAACGGTTTGACCATCCAGGCGCTGGCGCCGGCACGGCGACCTTCCGCCTTGATCTCGGCGCCGTTCTCCGTGGTCAGGACGATGATCGGCGTGTTCTGCCCGGCGGGCCTCGCCCGGCAGGCCCGGGTGAATTCGATTCCGTCCATCAACGGCATGTTGAGGTCGGTGATCACGAGATCCGGCTTGAACTTGTCGAAGGTGGTCAGCCCCTCCTCGCCATTCTCCGCGGCGGCCACTTCATGGCCGGCATTGCGCAGCGTCAGGCAGAGCAGGCTGAGCAGGGTCTTGGTGTCGTCGATAGCCAGGATCTTCATCCATATCACTCCAGAACGAGAGCGCTTCGAGCGGGGTCGAACCCGATCGCCTGCAGGGATTTGCGGCATTCCTCGGAAGCCGCCTTGAGGGTGACCGAGAGACCGCGCGCCTTGGCGCTGAGCGCGGCGGAATGCAGCAACTGCACCCAGAGGCTTGGGAAAGGACCAGCCTCCGCGCATTCGACGGCGATGCTTTCCTTCTGCTCCAACGCGACCAGCAACTGGTTGCGAAAGGCAGCCGCTTCGGAGCGACCCAGGAAGGGAGGTAGGGAGACGGTGATGACCACGGCGGCGCGACCCATGAATGTGCCGCTGAGCATCGCGCCTCATTGGTAAAAACTTCGCTAACCAGCTCGCGATGCGTCAATCTTTTGGGCGTTTCTAAGGCTCTTTCGGCGCCCGCTGGCAGGCAACGGCTCCTGCCCCCCGCCGTCAGAACATGTTGTTGCTGATCGCGCGCGGCACCAGCGAGATGCTGCCATTCTGCTCCTTGTATTTCCGCGGGACGTTGATGATCCCGGACAGATGGAGCCACAGGTTATTGGGCGAGATCGGCTTGTTGATGATCTCGTGCGCGCCGAGCTTGGCGGCATGGACGACCGAGCGTCGGTCTGGGCGCTCCATCATCACCAGGACCGGGGCCTTGGCGAAGGGCGAGGTCTTGAAGGAGCGGATCGAGGCGAGGCATTTGATGCTGCCGGAATCGGGCAGGTCCCAATCCAGGATCACGATGTTGGGCTGCTTCTGGATGAACATCGTCGCCGCCGAGGACAGGTCGGACGCCTCGAAGATGCGGTGGAGCTGCGCCTGGTACATCATCGTGCGGATGATGCGCCGATAATGCGGGCTCGCATCGATCAGCAGGACGGAGAGATTCGGGAAAGACGGCGCGATATGCATGACGCTTGCTCGATTCACTCACTCAACACGATGACCGCAGCGCAACGGCGCCGGCAGTCGGAACTCACCTACCTCAAACGCTGAGCCCGAAACGGAACCCGCCCCAATGGCGGCCCTTGACCCGGATCGGGGCCGAGAGATCCTCCATCACCAGAAACTGGCCGCCGCCCATGTCGCGCCGATAGGTCTGCAGCAGGAACGGCTTCTGGTTGCGCGCCGCAGCCAAACCGGTGCGATCCGAGAAAATGCGCCGATTGCGGCAATTGGCGTTGTTCCAGACCGGGTCACGCCCCTGGGGATGCGAATATTTCTGGTTATGCGTCGGCAGGAAGCCGTTGCGGTCGACTGCCGCGCAGAACACGATGCGGCGGTTCGAGGCCAGCAGCGGCTCCTGGATCGATGGCAGGATACGGTCGGTCAGGCCGACGAAGCGGGTCATATGCTGCTGCGGGTCCGAACCGGCGATCGGCCGGTAGCCCTCGTCGAACAGATCCGCCATCGTCAATTCGCCGCGCGCCAGCGCCTGCTCGAACAAGGTCCCGATCCGCTCGGCCGTCTCCATCGCGGTCGCGATCAGCTCCGATTGCGCGGTGCGCACGCCAGACGCGGCGATGGCGCCCAGGATGGCCTCGCTGATCGAAACGAGCGCGGCGGTCCGCTGCGCTGCGCGATCGAGGTTCTCGCTCGACTGATCGACGCCGGCGACCAACGCCGTCAGATCCTCGCCGACCTTGGCGCAGGCGGCGGCGTTCTCGCGCGTCGGGTTCGAGATCGCGTCGATATCGCCGATCAGCTCGACCACCGAACGGCCGAAACTATCGAGCTCGCCGACCTGCAGCGCGATGCCCTGGCTGCCCTCGCTGGCGCGGCGCGCGGTCTGGGCGTTCTCCTGGCTGCGGTGCGCGAGCTGGTCGACCGATTTGACCAGTATGTCGAGCTGCTTGGCGCTGAGCGCCGTGGCGTCGCGGGTCTGCTCGGCCAGTTGCTTCACGGCAGCCGCGATGAC
Source organism: Allobosea sp. OK403 (assembly GCF_900113835.1). Classification (GTDB taxonomy): domain Bacteria; phylum Pseudomonadota; class Alphaproteobacteria; order Rhizobiales; family Beijerinckiaceae; genus Allobosea. The sequence goes on from NZ_FOQV01000002.1 coordinate 207,215, forward strand.
GGCAAAGCCGCGGCCGGCCGTGCCGCTGCGTGCCGCCTCGACCCCTGCATTGACCGACAGAAGCTGGATCTCGCGGGTGATCGACTGGATGGCGTCGCTCGATGCCCTGACCTTGTGGGCGTCGGAGACGGCCTCGGCCAAGGCCTGCGACATCGCCTGCGCGCCTTGCGACAGCGCCTCGATATCCGATTGCGCCGCATTGAGCCCGACCCTGACTGCGCCAGTGACGCGCTCCAGCCCGCTCCGGACCACGGACGCCGTAGCTTGCGCCCCTTCAGCCGCCTGCTGGATGGCGCGGTTGGCGCGCGAGACCTGCTCGACGGAGCTGACGACACGGTGCAATCCCTCGGCCTGCCCCTCGAGCTGGCCCGTCACATCGCCGATGCGGCCGGCGATATCGGTGATTTCGACGCCGAGCTTGCCGAAGCGCTCCGAGATCGCGCGCACGGCATGCGCGGCTCCGGCCTCGTGCTGCGCGTCCTCATCGGCCGGCTCGGGGACCTTCAGGGCGAGCGCATGCATGGCGGGATTGACCTTCGGTCGCGGAATTTCCGCCCAGACCGTAACGAAACGCCGTAAACCCGCCGTTAATGCGGAGAACCGGGCCAGGAGCCATCGCTCACCGCGCCGCCTTGAGGCTACCCAGCGGCTTTGCCGGTAGCAGGATCGTGCCCGAGGCCGCCACGACCAGTACGAGGCCGAGCCAGTCGCTCGGGCTCGGCCGCTCGCCGAGCAGCACGACCGAGCCGAGCACGCCGACCGCGGGAACCATCAGGGTGCCGATACTGGCGATGCCCGCCGGCAACCGTGTGATCACGGTGAACCAGAGGAAATAGGCCAAAGCCTGCGCACCTAGGATGTGGAAGCCCAGGGCCGCTAATGTGCGCGGCGCCAGCATCCTGGGCACGGGCAGCCCCTCGAAGGCGAGCATGCCGAGCGCGGCGACGGCGCCGCCGATCAGGAGCTGCCAGGCGGCCACCGTCAGGGCCGGCGCCGAGACCGGCCAGCGCTTTGTCACAATCGTGCCCAGGGCCCAGCTCAGGGCGGCGATCAGCGCGAACAGCAGGCCCAGGGTCAGCCCGCCACCACGGATCAGCGGCAGCCCCAGCGCTGCCAGTCCGGCGATGCCGAGCGCAAGCCCAAGCAGCTTGCGCCGGTCGAGCGCCTCTCCCAGCCAGAGCCGCGCCAGCAGCGTCGCCCAGATCGGCATGGTGAAGGTCAGGATCGCCGCGCGCGAGGTCGGCGCCATCAATTGCGCGAAGGCGAGCAGGACGTTGAAGGCGGCAATCGAAAGGAAGCCCGCCAGCAGCAAACGCGGCCATTCCGGGCGCCGCACGCGCAGCGATTGGCCGCGCAAAACTGCAACGACGACCAGCGTTAGCCCGGCGAAGGTCATACCACCGGCGCGAAGCGTCCAGGGCGCGATCTCGCTGAGCGATATCCTGACGGCGGGCCAGTTGAAGCCCCAGAGCAGGCCGAGCAAGGGAACGAGAAGGAGCGTGCGCGCGTTAGTCGAACTCATGCCACGATTATGGCAGAGACGCGGTGCCGGCCGTCATGCGAAGTCGTCTGATTCCTGTGCAGAAAAAGCAGCAGATGAGGTGTTCTTGAAAGCCGCCAGCACCGCAATTTTTTGAACGCCCCCCTCTGCATCCGCAGAACTGTTGCGTGCATAACGTAAAGGCAAGGCCGAGCCAGCAAGCCAATCGGCCTATGGAGGATGTCATGACCAACGCGACTTCGTTTTCCCGCCGCTCGCTGCTTGGATTCGGCGCGGCCGCCATCGCTGTCTCGACCGCTCCCAGGGTCTGGGCCCAGGCCGCAGCGCCGGCGGCTCCGGCAGGCCCCTTCTCATTGCCCAAGCGCGCTTATGAGGCCAACGCGCTCGAGCCGAATATCGATGCCACGACGATGGACATTCACTACACCCGCCACCACGCCGCCTATGTCGCCGGCCTCAATGCCGTTGCCAAGGACCACGGCGTCGTCGCCTCGACACCGCTGCAGAAATTGCTCGGCGACATCGGCTCGGTTCCGGAAGCTGCCCGCACCGCAATCCGCAACGCCGGCGGCGGCCATGCCAACCACACCATGTTCTGGGAGGTCATGGGTCCGAATGCGGGCGGCGCGCCGACCGGCGACGTCGCGGCCGCGATCACCAAGGACCTTGGCGGCTTCGACAAGTTCAAGGCCGATTTCGAGGCCGCGGGCCTGCGCGTATTCGGCTCAGGCTGGGTCTTCGTCACCGTCGGTGCCGACGGCAAGCTCGCTTTGCTCGCCAAGCCGAACCAGGACAGCCCGCTGATGGACAAGCATATGGTCCTGCTCGGCAACGACGTCTGGGAGCACGCCTATTACCTGAAGTATCAGAACCGCCGCGCCGACTACCTGAAGAGCTGGTGGAACGTGGTCAACTGGGCCAAGGTCAATGAGCGCTATGCCGCCGCCAAGGCGGGCAAGCTGACCATCTGAGCGCGCACCGGTTTCCGACATCCCCACGCCCGGCCGAAAGGCCGGGCATTTTTCTGTCCGGGCTCCGGCTCCTCCCCGCTAAACAGCGCCATGCCCCTTGCGCATCGGCGCGGAGGTCTCTAATCTAGAATTATTCTAAACTAGAGATCTCACATGCTCTCGCGCTTCTCCCTGCCCGGCCTCACCGGCAAACGCCGCTTCGACGATCTGTCGGAGAAGGAAATCCTGGCGCTGGCGATTTCCTCCGAGGAGGAGGATGGCCGCATCTATGCCATCTACGCGCAGAAGCTGCGCGGCGACTATGCCGCCTCGGCTGCGATCTTCGACGGCATGGCGGAGGAGGAGGACGAGCACCGCAGACGGCTGATCGACCTCTACCAGCATCGTTTCGGCGACGTCATCCTGCCGATCCGCCGCGAGCATGTGTCCGATTTCTACACACGCAAGCCGGTCTGGCTGGTCGAGAATCTCGGCCTCGACCGCATGCGGGAAGAGGCGGAGGACATGGAGCGTCAGGCCCGCGACTTCTATGTCGCGGCGGCCGGGCGTTCGAGCGATATCGATACCCGCAAGCTGCTCGGCGAATTGGCGGCAGCCGAAGCCAAGCATGAGACCAGGGCGCAAGACCTGACCGCAACGCATCTCGGCGGCGAGGCCCGCGCCGACGAGGATATGGCCGCCAAGCGCCAGTTCATCCTGACCTGGGTCCAGCCCGGCCTTGCCGGGCTGATGGACGGCTCCGTCTCGACGCTCGCCCCGATCTTCGCCACCGCCTTTGCGACCCAGAATCCCTGGACCACCTTCCTGATCGGCCTCTCGGCCTCAGTCGGCGCCGGCATCTCGATGGGCTTCACCGAAGCGGCTCATGACGACGGCAAGATCTCGGGCCGCGGTGCACCCTGGAAGCGCGGTCTGGCCTCGGGCGTGATGACGGCGCTCGGCGGCCTTGGCCACGCTTTGCCCTATCTGATCCCGCATTTCTGGACCGCCACGTCGATCGCGCTGGTCGTCGTCTTCGTCGAGCTCTGGGCCATCGTCTGGATCCAGAACCGCTTCATGGAAACGCCCTTCCTACGCGCCGCCTTCCAGGTCGTGCTCGGCGGCGGGCTCGTGCTGGCGGCGGGGATATTAATCGGCGGGGCGTAAGGCAGGCCAGCATCACCTCCGTCATTCCGGGTTCGCGCCTTTGGCGCGCCCCGGAATGACCGATCAGAGCTCCGGCGCCTTCGCCACGCACACCGCAGCCAGCTGCAGCGCATAAGCCGCGCGCAGGCACACATCCTCGCGCCAGGGCGCGGCGATCACCTGTACGCCGATCGGCAATCCCGCGCCGAACACCGGCACGGCCGCGACGGGTAGGCCGACGCAGGAGATCGGCTGGGTGAACAGGCCGAGATTGGGCCGCAGCGGCACGGTCTCGCCGCGCAAGCTCAGTGTCTTCTGGCCGATTTCCGGCGCCGGACAAGGCGTCGCCGGGGCAATGATCAGGTCGACATCGGCGAAGACCCGCATCATCTCGTCATGGAACCAGCGCCGCGCCGCTTGCGCCTGGATGTACCAGGCCGCCGGCTGCATCGCTCCGGCGAGGAAGCGGTCACGCGTCTCGGGATCGAAGTCATCGGCCCGCGCTCGCAAGCGATCGAGATGGAAGGCGGCGCTCTCGGCATTGGTGATCAGGAAGGCCGCGGCGCGGGCGATGCCTGCCCCTTCAAGCACCAGATTCCGCGTCGCGCCAAGCGCTCCGGCCACCGCCTTCACCGCCGCATCGGCCTCCGGCATGCCGTCGGTCGCGAAATACCCGCCGGCCACCGCGATGCGTAAGCCCGAGACACCATGCGTCAATGTCGGCAGCACCGGTTCGACCACCCGTTGCGCGCAGGCGCGATCATGCGCGTCGCCTCCCAGCATCGCGTCATAGGCCATGGCGAGATCGGTCACGTCGCGGGCAAAGGGGCCGAGATGGTCGAGCGAGTCGCAGAACGGAAAGCTGCGCGTGCGCGGCAGGCGGCCATAAGTGGGTTTAAGCCCGAAGACACCGCAGAGTGAACTCGGCACGCGGATCGAGCCATTGGTGTCCGAGCCCAGCGATAGCGGAGCGAGCCCCGCCGCCGTTGCGGAACCGGAGCCTGACGACGAGCCGCCAGCCATCCGCGCAAGATCATGCGGATTGCGGCAAGCGCCGTCATGGGCGTTCTCGCCGGTGAAGTCATAGGCGTACTCGCCCATGTTGAGCCCGCCCACGAGCACTGAGCCGGCCGCGCTCAACCGCTCGATCAGCACGGCGTCGCGCGGCGCCGGCGCGCGTTCGCGATTGATCTTGGAACCAGCCCGCGTCGGCAGGCCCTCAATGTCGAAGAGATTCTTGGCTGCGAAGGGTACGCCCGCCAGAGGCCCCAGCGTCTTGCCCGCAATGCGCGCCGCGTCGATGCTACGCGCCCGCCCCAAAGCCCGCTCAGCGGTGACGTCGGTAAAGGCGTTGACCTGCGGATTGATCCTCGCGATCCGGTCGAGGAAGCCAGTGACGACGGCCTCGGCCGAGATCGCGCCATCCCTGATCTGCGCCGCGATCAGATGAGCCGGCGTGAAGGCATCGAAACTCACGCAGGCTCTCCGTCACTGGTCCGGCCCGGCCGGAACACCGGCGCGAGCTCGAAGGAGGCGTCGTCGAACGGAGCCGCGTGCAGGATCTCCGACATCAGATACGCGACACCAAGGAACTGCAACACGCCGGGGCGCTGCTCCTCCGTGATCGTCAGACCCAGCGCCGGGGCCATCGCGTCGAGATGGCGTGCGGCGTCGAAGGCAGGTTTCATCTGGCTCATTCAGCCGGTTCCAATACGCCCTGCGCTTCGGAGATCATGGGCTTGGGCGCCTCGGCCCCGACCAGCGAGCGCGAGCAGAGATAGAGGAAGCCCGCCACCATCGCATAGGCGAGGCTGATCGAGGGCGTCACACCGAGCCCCTTGCCGATGCCGATCGCCTCGCCATGCATCAGCCCGAAATAGGTGAGGATGGCGCCTGCTGCCGCGAACGCCGCCGCGTGTAAAAACTGCTTCTCGATGACGAAGACGGCGATAGCGCCGAGCACGAGACCCGACAGGATCGCGCCGCCGCCCATCAGTTCGAGGCCATGATAGAGCACGCCCATATTCGCCATCTTGTCGATGCCGACCGCCGCTGCATTGGTGCCGGCGGCCCCAAGCGCTCCGTCGATCAGCACCTTGGCCCAGGCGGCGAGATGCGGCGTCAGCGCCAAAACGATCGCCGGCGCATGGCTCACCGGCGTGGTCTGGAAGGCCTGCGCGCCGATCAGCATGCCGATATAGAGCAGGATCGGCGAGATCGCGACGATCGGGATCAGCGCCAGCAAGAGCGCGATGACCCCGAACCAGCACAGCACAACGACGATCAGCCCGGTCGCGGCGGAATAGCCGATGCGCCCGCCCATCGCCTTCCAGCCGGGATGGCCGATATAGACCGCGTTGATGAAGGGGTTGCCCATCAGGCAGCCGATCAGGCTGACGATGCCGTCGGCCGTCAGCACCCGCGTCGTCGGGTAATGGTCGCCCGCCGCCTCCGCGCTCTCGACATTGTCCATCGCCTCGACGAGATCGTAGATGCCGAAGGGGATCGCGGTGACGAGGATGACGCCGAGATAGCTGAAGCCCGAGAAGACGTGGTCAACCGCCGGCAGCGGCAGCGAGAAGCCGAAGGTCGAGAAGGCCGCGCCGAGCTTGGCAAGGCTCAGGCCACCGACATCGAGCCCCAGCAGCGCCGAACCCCAGGCGATGACCATGCCGAAAGCGATGGCGACAAGCCCCGCCGGAATGCCCCTGGGATAGCGCACGCCGCCGAACCAGCTCACCAGGATGATCGCAAGGCAAGTGAGCCCGATCGTCGGCGTCAGGAAGATCTCCAGCGCCGGACGCATCGAGATGAAGGCGATCGAGACGCCAGCCAGCGTGCCGAGCAGCGCCGCGCGCGGCGTGATCTTGCGGATATAGGGCGCGATGAAGCCGCCGATCATCAGGATGAAGCTCTGGAAGAAGACCCAGACGAGCCCCGCCTCCCAACCCTTGACCGGATCGCCGGTCATCGAGGCGATCGGCAGCATGATCACGAAGGTGACGACGAACATATGCGGCACGCTGATACCCGAGGGCAGCGCGCAGACATCGTCGCGGCCGGTCTTCTTCGCCAGCTTGTAAGCGAGCCATGCATAATAGCCGGTCGAGAGGGCCATCATCAGCCCAAGCGCTGGCAGGATACGCCCGAAGACGATCTCGCCCGGCATCTTCAGCACAAATTGCAGCAGGCCGGTCAACACCAGCAGATTGACCAGGATATTGGTGCCGAAGCCGAACAGGGCGTTCCAGTCGCCCGGCGTCCAGAGTTTCGGTGAGGTCGTCGCCGCGGTCGCCGTCGCCATATCCCCCTCCTATGTTGCGTTCAGGCAGCGCGCTTGGCAGCATCGAGCGCTGCCAGCACCTCGCCTGTCGTGGAAACCCAGCCGAAAATCCCGCCCTGGGCCGCGATCATCGCTAAGCCCACCTCGTGGAATTCCGGGAAATAGGAGGCGCAGGCGTCGCCGAGCACGAGGCAGCGATAGCCTCGATCATTCGCCTCGCGCACCGTGGTGTGGACGCAGACCTCAGTCGTCACGCCGGTGACGAGCAGCGTCTCGATGCCGCGATTGCGCAACATGAGATCGAGATCGGTCTGGTAGAAGGCACCTTTGCCGGGCTTGTCGATCACCGGTTCACCGGCCAGGGGCGCGAGCGCCGGAACGATGTCATGGCCGGGCTCGCCCCGGATCAGGATGCGCCCCATCGGGCCTGCCGCGCCGATGCGCTTCTTCGGATCGCCGCGCAAAACCTTGGCCGGCGGTGCATCCGACAGATCCGGCCTGTGCCCCTCGCGGGTATGGATCACCAGCATGCCGGCTTCGCGCGCTCCGGCCAGGACGGCTTGGCAGGGTCTGACAGCCGCGACGAGCAGCGAGACATCATTGCCGAGCGCTGCCCCGAACCCACCCGGCTCCAGGAAATCGCGCTGCATGTCGATGATCACGAGCGCGGTGCGCGCGAAATCAACGCTGAGCGGAAAAGGCTGGGCTGGAATCTCGGACCGGCTCACCGAAAACGCTCCCGTCACTGGCGAACGGAACGGGCTTTGCAAGGGCTATGCCTGAAAGCGAACGAGCCTGACCGACCGACCCTCCGCCGAGAGAGATAGTCATAAGGTTTTGGAATCAGATGGAAATCAGAACCGCCATTTCACCGAAACCAAAATTCCCCCCAAAAGCCGGGGCAGACGTCGGAGCTGCCTATCGCGGACGTGCATAATCTTTGTATGCATTAAGCGGATAACTGCCTGTTTTATAGCCCTTCATCGAGAGACCCAGCCGTGCCGACACTGAGCGCCCTCCTTGCCGACCATCTCGACGGCAGCGTCACGATCGCCCAGACGATCGCCGCCAGCTATGCGCGCCACCGCGGCCATGGCGACGCAGCCATCTTCGTCAGCCTGCGGCCCGAGGCCGAGGCTCTAAGGGAGGCGCAACGCCTCCAGGCCGAGGGTCCGCGCGGCCGCAAGCTCTGGGGCGTGCCGGTTGCGGTAAAGGACAATATCGACGTCGCCGGCTTGGCCACCACGGCGGCCTGCCCGGCCTTCGCCTATATGCCGATCGCGGACGCCAGCGCCGTAGCGCGGCTGCGTGCGCAGGGTGCGATCATCATCGGCAAGACCAATCTCGACCAGTTCGCTACCGGGCTGAACGGCACACGCTCGCCCTATGGCGTGCCGCGCAACGCCCTACGCGCCGATCTGGTTCCCGGCGGCTCCAGCTCGGGGTCGGCCAGCGCGGTCGCGGCCGGCATCGTCCCGGTTGCGCTGGGCACGGACACGGCAGGCTCGGGCCGCGTGCCCGCCGGCCTGCAGAACCTCGTCGGCCTGAAGCCCAGCCTCGGCCTCGTGCCGACAGCCGGCGTCGTGCCCGCCTGCCGCACGCTCGATTGCGTCTCCATCTTCGCCTTGACGACCGACGACGCCTTCTTGGTACTGGAGGTGATCGCGGGGCCGGATATCACCGATCCTTTTTCCCGCCCTGTCCCTCTCGGCCAGCCGGGCGCGATCCCGCCGCAGTTCAAGCTCGGCATTCCAGGGCCCGCCGATCTCGATTTCGACGGCGATGCCGAGGCCGCGAAAAGCTTCGCGCTGGCAGTCGAACGCGCTCGCTCGCTCGGCGCGACGATCGTGCCGCTCGACATGACACCGTTCTACGACACTGCCCGCCTGCTCTATGACGGCCCCTGGGTCGCGGAACGCTTTCTCGCAATCCGCGACCTGCTGGCGCGTGACGCCGAGGCGATCCTGCCGGTGATCCGGCAGGTCATCGCCGGCAAGCCTCTGCCGGACGCAGCCGATACCTTCGCCGCGCGCTACAAGCTGGCTGAACTCGCACTGGCTGCGAAGAGGGCCCTGAACGGCGTCGACGCGATGATGGTGCCGACAGCACCACGCCCGGTCACGCTGGCGCAGATGGCGGCAGACCCCATCGGCCAGAACTCCATGCTCGGCCGCTACACCAATTTCGTGAACCTGCTCGACATGTGCGCGCTCGCCGTGCCGGTGAGCCTGACCGAAGATGGCACGGCAGCGGGCGTCACCTTCATCGCGCCAAGCGGCCATGACGCGGGGCTGGCCGGCCTCGGCCGCGCCTTCCATGCCGCATCCGGCCTGACCTTGGGCGCGACGGGCACAAACGCGCCGGCGCTGGCGGCGCGGCCCATCGCCCCTGCGCCCAGCACGATCGAGATCGCCGTCGTCGGCGCGCATCTTTCCGGCATGCCGTTGAACGGCGAATTGACCACGCTCGGAGCAAGCTTCCTGCGCGCAACGACGACCACGGCCGATTACCGCCTCTTCGCCCTCCCCGGCGGACCGCCGGCCCGGCCCGGCCTGGTGCGCGTTGCACCCGGCCAGGGCGCGATGGTCACACTCGAAGTCTGGGCGCTGCCAGCGGAAGGTTTTGGCCGCTTCGTCGCCGGCATCCCCTCCCCGCTCGGCATCGGCACGCTCGCTTTGGCGGATGGTACGCGGGTGAAGGGCTTCCTCTGCGAGGCCATCGCCACGGAAGGTGCGCGCGACGTCACGGAATATGGCGGCTGGCGGGCTTATGTCTCGGCGCAGGTGAGCCCAGCGTAAGCCTCACCGCGCCTCGGCATAGCTGCTGAAGGCATCGCGCACGATGCCGATATGGGCCCGCATCGCCTCACTCGCGCTGGCCTGATCGCCGCGCAGGATCGCCTGCACGATCATCTCGTGCTCTTGGTAGGAGCCACCCAGCCGCCCGGTGGCGCGGAACTGTGCCCGGCGAAACGGCGCGACGCGCGCCCTAGTCATCAAGGTGAGCTCGGCGAGATAGCCATTATGCGTGCCGGCATAGATCGCGGCGTGGAAGGCCTCATTGGTCTCGTGATAGCGCGCAGGGTCGCCCTCATGGACGAGCGTGCGCAAGGCGTGGTGCAGCGCTTCGAGCCCGCGCCGCTCCGGCACCGTCATGTTGCGGGCAGCAAGCCCGGCGCAGAGCCCTTCGAGCTCCGCCATGACCTCGAACATGTCGTGGAGCTGGCTCGGCGTCGGCAGCGCCACCACCGCGCCGCGATGCGGCCTGACGCTGACCAGCCCCGAGCTCGAGAGCTGGCGGATTGCCTCCCGGACCGGCGTGCGCGAGACGCCGAAACGCGCGGCGAGCTCCTGCTCATCGAGCGGCGTGCCGGGCTCGAGCGCGCCCGAGACGATCTCGTCGGCGATCTGGAGCCGCAAGCTTTCCGTGCGCGTGCGCGGCGGGGCTGCGGGCTTAAGTCCAACGGCGGCGGCGCGGCGAGGCGGCATGGATCAGGACCGGGAATTCAGCGGAAGCGCAGCCACCTGCTTAGCAGGCCAGAGCGTGAGGGTCATGGCGCAACGCAACCGGGCGTCATTCCGCGATCACGCTGACATGGGCGCTGACGACCCGCCAGCCTTCCGGGAACTTGACCCAAGTCTGGCTTTGCCGCCCGATCTTGCCGGGCATGCTGTCGCGCCGGAACAGCGTGTTGGCCGTGGCCATGGCATCGCCGTAAGCAGTGACGACGGTGCGCTCGATCGTGCGCATCACCCCCACCGGCGAGCGGGCCGCACGGAAGGCCGCGATTTCGGCATAGCCGTAGAGATTTTCGCCGACGCCGTAGCGCAATGTCTGCGGGCTGTCCTTGAACAGTGCATCCAGCGTCGCAACGTCATTGGTCGTCAGCGCCGTCTCATAAGCGGCAAACGCGGCCTCGACTTCGGCAAGCACGGCGGGGTCGTTGATCTTCACTCGTTTCCTCCAAATTACTGTCATTCCGGGGCTTCGCAACGCGAAGAACCCGGAACCCACGACCGGGTGAGCTTTGGGGGCAGGAATGGATCGCCCGGTCGTGGGTTCCGGGTTCGCGGCTTTGCCGCGCCCCGCAATGACATGGGTTGGCATCACATCGGCGGATGCGGAATCGCGGTCAGCAATTCCCTTGTGTACGCCGCCTGCGGATTGCCCAACACCGCCTCGGCTGTGCCCTCCTCGACGATCGCGCCGGTCTTCATCACGATGACCCGGTCGCAGAGCAGCCGCACCACGTTGAGATCATGCGAGACGAAGAGATAGCTCATGCCGAGCCGCCCCTTCAGCTCCTCCAGCAGGTTCAGCACCACCGCCTGCACGGAGACATCGAGCGCCGCCGTCGGCTCGTCCAGGATGACGAGATCGGGGTCGAGCGCGATGGCGCGCGCGATGCCGACCCGCGCCTTTTGCCCGCCTGAGAGCTGATGCGGAAAGCGGTCGATCAGTTCGACCGGCAGGCCGACGAGCCGCGCCAGCTCCTCGCAGCGGGCGCGCAGGGCATCGCGACCCGAAATCCCGCCCATGCGCAGGATCGGGTCGGCAATCGCCCGCTCGGCGGTGAAGCGCGGGTTCAGGCTGTCGGTCGGGTCCTGGAACACCATCTGGATGCGCCGGCGCATTGGCGAGACCGCGAAGGATTTGGCCGGGATCGCGCCGATATCGGCGCCGTCGAAGACGATGCGCCCGCCGCTGGGGTCGATCAGTCGCGTGATCATCATCGAGGTCGTCGACTTGCCGCAGCCGGACTCGCCGACGAGGCCGAGCGTCTCGCCCCTGGCGAGCGTGAAGCTGATGCCGTCGACCGCGCGGAAGGCGGCTTTCTCCGGCTCCACCTTGCCCGTGAACTTGGCGAGGAAGCTGCCCGCCGAAGGGCGCGGATACGCCTTGACCAGGTTTTCGACCCGCATCAGCGGCTCGGCCCCCGCGGGCGTGACCTGCGGCGCCTTCGCCTCGGCAGGCGGCCCCTTTGGCGCATCCGGCAACAGATCGGCAAGCGACATGCCAATGCGTGGCGTCGCCTGCATCAGCTTGCGCGTATAGGGGTGCTGCGGATTGCGGAAGATATCGGCGGCGGCGGCCGTCTCCACCACCTTGCCCTTCTCCATCACCACGACCCGGTCGCAATAAGCCGCCGCCAACCCGAGATCATGGGTGATCAGGATGGTCGACATGCCACGCTCGCGCGTGAGTTCGACGATCAGATCCATCACCGCCTTCTGCGTCGTCACGTCGAGACCCGTCGTCGGCTCGTCGGCGATCAGCAATTGCGGCTGGCAGGCGAGCGCAAGCGCGATCACCACGCGCTGGCACATGCCGCCGGAGAGCTCGAAGGGATAGGCATCGTAACGCTCCTCGGGGCGGGCGATCTTGACCTTGGTCAGGGCCTCGATCGCCTTCTCTCTGGCGGTCGCGCGCGTCGCCTGGACATGCTGGAGCAACACGTCCTCGATCTGCCGGCCGACCTTGCGGATCGGGTTCAGCGCTGCGCGCGGGTTCTGGAAGATCATCGAGATCTCGCGCCCGCGCAGATCGCGCATCTGCGCCTCGTCAGCCGTGACGAGGTCGATGCCGGAGAACGAGATCGCGCCCTCGGCGACACGGCCTGCCCGGTCGAGGATGCGCACCACGGCATAAGAGGTCACCGACTTGCCCGAGCCGGACTCGCCGACGATCGCGACCGTCTCGCCCTTGGCGACCTGGATGTCGATCGACTTGACGGCCTGGACGGCGCCGCGGCGCGTGGCGAATTCGACGGTGAGGTTCTTGATGTCGAGGAGGGGCGGAGAGGTCATGCCAGAGCCTCCCCGTCATTCCGGGGCGACGCACAGCGTCGAGCCCGGAACCCAGAATCGCAGGTTACAAAAGACAGGACGCGACGGTCATGACTGCTGGAGTTCGACCTGCGGTTCTGGGTTCCGGGCTCTCGCTGCGCGAGCCCCGGAATGACGGAGAGGTTCATGAGCGTACCCATCAATTCCTCCGCTGCGGATCGACGAGATCGCGCACCCCGTCGCCGAGCAAGTTGAAGCAGAACACCGCGATCATCAGGGCCAAGCCCGGAAAGAAGGCTATCCACCATTCCCCGGAGACGATGAAGCTCGCCCCTTCCGCGACCATGATGCCCCATTCAGGCGTCGGCGGGCGTACGCCCAAGCCGATGAAGGAGAGGCCGGCCGCGTTCAGGATGGCATAGCCCATGGTCAGCGACATCTGCACCGCCATGATCGGCATGATGTTGGGCAGGATTTGCGTCAGCAACAGCCTCCAGTCGGAATTGCCGGAGAGCCGCGCCGCCTGCACGAAACCGGCCTCGCGGCGGACATTCGCCTCCGCGCGTGCGACGCGGGCATAGAGCGGGAAATTGATGATCGCCGTCGCCAGCACGATATTGGTGACGCTGTTGCCAAGCGCCGCGACGATACCCATCGCCAGCACGAAGAGCGGGAATGCCATGATCGTGTCGGCGATCCGCCCGACCAGCTTGTCGACCCAGCCGCCGAAGAAGCCGGCCATGACGCCGGCAAGCCCGCCAAGCACGAAGACGAGCGCGACCGAGAACACCGCGATCGAGAAATCGAGCCTGGTCGCTGCGATGACGCGGCTGAAGATGTCGCGGCCGAGTTGGTCCGTGCCGAACCAGTGCGCACGGCTTGGCGCCTGCAGCGCCGCATTGGTGTTCGAGGCCAGAGGATCATAAGGCACGATCGAGGGGCCGATCAGCGCCGCCAGCAGGATCAGCGCAAACAGCCCGAAGGCGAGCCCCGTCACCGGGTTCTCCGTCACGATATAGCGCGCATGCGCCCACAGACTGGTCGAGGGCGGCGCCTCGAAGCGCAATACCGGTGAAGACTTGGCCGGCAAAGACTCCGCCGACAGGGCTTCGCCGGGAGCGGGCTCGGGTTCTTTTTTGAGGATTTGGGACATGTCGTTCACGGCCTCAACCCTCCAGCCTGACGCGGGGATCGATGACGCCGTAGAGCACGTCGATCATGAGGTTCAGCGCGACATACATCACCGCCATGGTCAGCACGAACCCCTGGATCGGGGCGTAGTCCGAGGCGATCAGCGCCTCGACCGCATAGGAGCCGATGCCTGGCCAGGCAAACACCTTCTCGACCAGCACATTGGCACCGAGCAGGAAGGAGAACACCATGCCGAGCGTCGTCACCACCGGCAGCATCGCGTTGCGGAAGGCATAGGTTCCGATGACCTTGCCATTGGTCAGGCCGCTGGCGCGCGCCGTGCGGACGAAATCGGCGCCGAGCACCGCCAGCATCGAGGCCCGCGTCATCCGGGTGATCGGTGCGAGCGAGAAGATGGCGAGCGTCACGGCCGGCAAGATGAGCTGCGAGAAGGCAGCGCGAAAACCCTCAAGATCGCGCGCAAGCAGCATGTCGATCAGCAGGAAACCGGTGACGCCAGGTGGCTCGGAAGCGAAGACGTCGAGCCGCCCAAGTGGCGCCGGAGACCAGCCAAGCAGGAAGTAGAAAACATAGACCAGCAAGAGCCCGGTGAAGAACACCGGCAACGAGACGCCCGCCGTCGCGACGATCCGGCAGAGATGGTCGATCCAGGAGCCCTGCTTCACCGCCGCCAGCACGCCCAACGGCAGCGCCACCGCCATGGCGAGAATGAGCCCCGCCAGCGTGAGCTCGGCCGAGGCCGGCAGCCTCGCGGCGATGTCCCTGGTCACCGGCTGGCCGGTCGTCAGCGACTGGCCGAGATCCCCCTTCAGCAATGCCGTGACATAGGAGACGAATTGCACCGGCAGCGGCTGGTCGAGACCGAGCTTGCCGCGGATCTCGGCGATGGCCTGAGGCGACGCCGCGGGGCCGGCGAAATAGGCGGCAGTGTCGCCCGGCAGGACCCGCGTCAGCAGGAAGGTGACGATGATCACGCCGATGATCGACGGAATGGTCGTCATAAGGCGCTGGCCTATCATTTTGAGCATGGCTTGGCCTCCTTCAACAGGTTCGGGAACCGCGTCGTCATTCTCGGGCGCAGCGAAGCGCAGACCCGAGAATCTCAGTCAGGAGATGCTCGGGTCTGGCCCGAGCATGACGAACGGGCCGCTCACCCCTTCGTCAGGTAGCGGAAATCCGGCTCGCGGCAGGGCTGGAACTGATAGCCGCCGATCGACTTCTGCATGGCGACGTCATGGGTCGGCTGGGCGATCGGCACCATCGGCACCTCGACGTTCACCAGCTTGATGAACTCGACGACGCTCTTGTCGTAGGTCGCCTTGTCGGCAGTGAAGCGGGCCTCGTCGACCAGCTTGTCCAGCGCCGGGTTCTGGTAGGCGGCGATGTTGAAGATCGAATTGTTGCCGTGCATCGTCCAGAACAGATAATAGTCGGGATAGTCGAGCCAGCCGGCAAAGCGGTTGAGGACCATCGGATTGGTCTTCTTCTGGATTTCGCCGCGGAAGTTGGCGCCAGGCACCTTCGAAATCTCGACATTGATGCCGATGGTTGCGAGCGCCTCCTTGATCAGCACCGACATCGGCTCGGCCACCGTCGCATTGCCGGCATCGAACAGCAGCGTGGTCGAGAAGCCGCCGCCGGCTGCATCGACCAGCGCCTTCGCCTTGGCGACGTCGGTCTTGTAGGGGAAGGGCTGCGGCCAGGCGACCTTGGGCGTCTCCGGCCCGCCGGACATGTCGACGCCGCGGCCGAACAGCGAGGCCTGCAGCATCTTCTCATAGGGCATCACCCAGGCAACCGCCTGGCGCAGGCGGACATCCTTGAACGGCCCGACCTGCGTGTTGAGATAGCAGCCCCAGACGCCGTTGGGGATCGGCACGCCGACGACATTGACCTTGCCGGCGTCAGCCAGATCCTTGAAGTCCTTCGGCGGCAGACCGTAGGAGATGTCAGCGTCGCCACGCTCGATCAGGGCCCGGCGGGTCGAGGGCGAGGCGATGTCGCGCGCGATGATGCGGCGCAGGCTCGGCAGCTTGCCGCAGGTCCAGGCGTCGTTGCGGACATAGATGGTCTCGACGCCGGGCTTCCAGCTCTCGACCTTGTAGGCGCCGGAGCCTGCGATGTTGTTCTTGAGATAGTCCTTGGCCCAGGGGTCGTCGCCGCCATTCTTGATGGCGAGCTCGGAGTCGAACACGAAGGGAATGGTGACGGCCAGGTTCGGCAGCGTCATCTTGTCCTTGCGGATGAAATCGATGCGCAGCGTCTTGTCGTCGACCACGACGAATTGCTCGGGTTTCTCCAGCGAGCCGGCATTCATCTGCGTTGTAGCGAAGCCCCCGATCGAGACCGCGCGGTCCAGCGACCATTTGACGTCCTTGGCGGTGACCTTGCGCCCGGAATGGAAGGTGGCGTCGCGTAGCTTGAAGGTGCAGCTCATGCCGTCCGGGGCAAGCTGCCAGCTTTCCGCCAATTCGCCTTCGAGTTCGCCCATCGCGATCGTATTGCCGCCGCCGCCCGGAATCGGCACCGGCTTGAAGCGCAGCAGCCGATCATAGCAGTTCAGCGCCACGCCATTGACCGGCTGCGACGAGCCGATGCCCTGCATGTCCAGGCTGTTGGGGCCGTATTCCTGCACCAGCAGCAGCGTCTCGCTGCGGCTCGGCGCCTGGGCCTGGGCAGCGCCGCCACGGGCGAAAGGCAGGCTGAGGCCGGCAGCGATGGCAGTGCGGCGTGTGATTGTCATGGAACGATCCCTCGATGCGCGGACAGGCTGGCATGCGCCAGCAGCCCTGGAGTGGCGCCGGCGGTGGAAAGATGCCCCTGTCATGCACAGAGCGTGCCGCCCCAGATCTCCAACGAAAGCGCGGCGCCGACAGCCACATCCGGCCTCGCACGGCGGCGCCACAGCGCGGCAGAAGCCGATTTTCCCCGCAATTACTGCGCTTTCGCGCCAGAAGCGGCGTCTCAGTTCTCGATCGACGGCGCTTGCCGAATGAAGCGCATCAATGCACGCTGCGGCAGGCTCTTGGCCAGATTACATGCATCTTGTATGCACGATGGCAATTTCAGCCTATTTCATAAGCAATTTATCCAACTGCCCGCATCGAAGACACGGTTGGACGGCGTTACCGGTCGCAGACTCTACCGCTCGAGGATATGCGCGCCGCCGTGTACGGAGAGCCGGACGCGCGCGCCCGGCAGAGGCAGATCGCGGCCCGGCGAGCGGACGAGGACGCGTATCCGCGCCTCCTCGAATCCGACCCCTACGGTGATGGCGCAGAGCGCCCCGCCGAACTCGACCTCCTCGACCTCGCCATGACAGGCGGCAGTCTCCTCGGGGCCGGTCGCGGCTGGCGAGAGGCTGATCTGCTCCGGCCGCAGCATGATCTCGCCGGGGCCGCGCCGCTCGCCGGTCTCGGCCGGAATGCGCCCGAGCACGCAATCGACGAAGCCCTCGCCCAATTGCGCCTGCAGCATGGTCGCATCGCCAAGGAAGAGCGCGGTCTCGCGGTCCTTCGGCTGCCAGTAGAGTGCGCCCGGCGCACCGACCTGCATCAGCCGCCCTCCCCGCAGCACCGCGACCTGATCGGCGAAGGACAATGCCTCGGCCTGATCATGCGTCACCATGATCGCGGTGGTGCCGGCCTGGCGCAGCACCCGCATCACCGATTTACGCACCGCCTCGCGCAAACCCGTATCCAGCGCCGAGAACGGCTCGTCGAGCAGCATCAGTGCCGGGCGGCGCGCCAGCGCCCGGGCCAACGCCACGCGCTGCTGCTGGCCGCCGGAAAGTTCATGGGGGCGCCGGTGCAGCATGACACGATCGAGCTCGACCATCTCCATCAACTCGTTGATGCGCTGGTCGCGCTCCGGGTCACCGGCCTCGATCCCGAAGCCGATATTTTCGGCCACGCTCAGATGCGGGAACAGCGCCCCGTCCTGCGGCACATAGCCGATGCCGCGCAGATGCGCCGGCGCGATCAATGGTCCGTCCGCCAGCACCTGGCCGTTCAGTGTCACGCGGCCGGCATCGGGCGCGTCGAAACCGGCGATGATGCGCAGCAGCGTGGTCTTGCCGGAGCCGGAAGGGCCGACGATCGCCGTACGGCTACGCGCCGGCACGGTGAGATCAACGCCATCCAGCGCGATCTGTGGACCGTAGCGCTTGCTCAGGCCGGTAACGTCGAGAAGGCTCACTGTCCGGCTACCCGTCGCGATTGCGCGTGCAGGAGCGCCGTCAGAGGCAGGGACAATGCGATCATCAGCGCCGCATAAGGCGCGGCTGCCGCATAGTCGAGCTCATTCGTCAGCGCCCAGAACTCGGTCGCGAGCGTGCGCGTGCCATTAGGCGCGAGCATCAGTGTCGCCGTCAATTCGGTGGTGACCCCCATGGCGACGAGCGCCATGCAGGCGGCCACGCCCGGTGCCGCAAGCCGCATCGTCACCGAGAAGATCGCGCCTATCGGCCTGCGTCCGAGCGCGATCGCGGCGCGCTCCAGCTCGACTGGCACCTGCGCGATGCCTGCGCGCAGGCCTACCAGCGCGCGCGGCAGGAACATCAAACCATAGGCGAGCAGCACGGTCGCGACCGTCTGGTAAAGCGGCAAGGCGACCCTGACCGTGATCGTGACCAAGGCGAGTGCGACCACGACGCCGGGCAAGGCGCCGACATAGTAATGGCAGCCTTCCAGAACCCTCTGCAGCCGGCCCGGCGCGCGCACCGAAAGCCAGGCCATCGGGATCGCCGCAAGCGTCGTCGCCAGCGCTCCGCCGGCGGCATAGAGCAAGGTCTCGCCGAAGGCCGAGGCCAGCTCCCGCGCCTGCCAGATCTCGCTGCCGCCGGCGATGAGCCAGCGGCCGAGCGCATAGACTGGGACGCCGAGCGCAAGCCCGCTCAGCGCGAGCGGCAGGAGCATGGAAACCCAGCGCGCCCGGCCAAGACGGCGGCGCGAGGTCGGGCGCGGCGCGCCCGACCCGACCCGGGCATAGCGCGCATCGCCCCGGATCAGCAGCTCGAGCCCGAGCAAGCCGAGGCAGGAGAGCACGAGCACGCCCGCCAGCATGTTCGCGGCCGGCCCATTATAGCTCGACTGGAACTGGTCGACGATCGCGGTGGTGAAGGTGTCGAAGCGGATCATCGCGTAGAGGCCGTATTCGGCGAGCAGATGCAGGCCGATCAGTAAGGAGCCGCCGCAAAGCGCGATCCGCAATTGCGGCAGCACGACACGCAGGAACACCCGCCAGGGCGTGAGCCCCAGCGAAGCGGCGGCATCGTCCATCGCCGGGTCGAGGCGGCGCAATTGGGCCGCGACCGGCAGATAGAGAAACGGCAGATAGGCCAGAACCGAGACGAAAACCGCGGCAAAAAGCCCGTGCATCCCCGGCGCGACGCCGACCCAGGCATAGGACTGCACGAAGGCCGGGATTGCCAGCGGCGCGACCGCGAGCCAGGACCAGAGCCGCGCGCCCGGCACGTCGCTGCGTTCAGTCAGCCAGGCGAGCGCCACCGCCAGCACGATGCAGGGCGGCAGGGTCAGCACTTCGAGCAGCGCGGTATTGACCAGCAATTCGCCGACGCGCGCACGGAAGATCAGGGCCGACGCCGTCTCCCAGCCGGTCTGGGCCGTGATCCAGAGGATGAAACCGAGCGGCAGCAGCGCGACGAGCGAAACCAGCGCCGCCAGCCCGAACAGGGATTTGGCCGCGAGTTGCCGAACGCGGCGCAGCGGCAAGGGCTGCGTCGCGATGACGGGATAGGCTCGCAAGGGCTGCGCCTGCACAGACATGAACGCTATCGAACCAGCTAAAAGAAGAAGCGGGGCGACGGCGCGACACGAGTCACGCCATCGCCCCTTATAACCGAGACCTCAAAGCAGCCCCGCCGCCGTCATCAATTCGGAGACCTTCTTGCTGTCGAGCTTGGAAGGCTCGACCTTCGGCGCCTGCAATTGTGCGATCGGCTCCAGCTTCGGGTTCGATTCAGCACCCGTGGCGATGGCGTATTCGAAGCTGTCGCCGTCCCGCAGCACGGCCTGGCCGCGCTTGCCGGTCATCCATTTCACGAAGGCCTCGGCCTGCTCCTTATGCTTGCTCGAAGCCAGCACGCCGGCGCCGGACGTGCTGAGGAAGGCGCCCGGATCCCCATTGCGGAAATAGTGCAGCCGGACATTGCTGCTGTTCTCGCCCGTCTTCGCCTGATCGCCGAAATAATAATAATGGTAGATCACCGCGCCATCGACTTCGCCGGCATTGACCGCCTTCATGGCAACGCTGTTACCGCGATAGGCGGTGGAGTTCGCCTTCATCGCCTTGAGCCACTCAGTCGTGACCTTCTCGCCCTTGAGCTCGAGCAGCGCTCCGACGATCGCCTGGAAGTCGGCGCCCGAGGGCGAAGCGGCCCAATGACCCTTCCACTTCGCGTCCGCGAGATCGAGCAGCGACTTCGGCAGGTCGGCCTCCTTCAGCTTGCGCGTGTCATAGGCGAAGACGGTGCTGCGCGCGGCGACGCCGACCCAGCGCCCGCTCGCCGGCTGGAAATTCGCCGGCACCTGCGCCAGCACGTCCTTGGGCAAGGCTTCGAACAGCCCGGCCTTCTCGACCAGCACCATCGCGGGCGAATTCTCAGTGACGAAGACGTCGGCGGGCGAAGCCGCACCTTCCTGGACGATCTGGTTGGCGAGTTCGGTGTCGCCGCCCTTGCGGATCGTCACCTGGATACCGGTTTCCTTGGTGAAACCGTCGGCCCAGGCCTTGGTCAGGCTTTCATGCTGCGCATTATAGACCGTAATGCCCTCATCGGCAGCGCGTGCCGCGTGCGACGCACCGGACAGGATCAAGGCGAGCACGGCGGCGCGCATCAGGGAAGACGGCATCAATGTCATGACAACCTCTGCAACTCCGGTCCTTCAGGGGAGGCGGACCAAGTATCGAGGCTTAGATTCCCGCAGCCGGAAGCTGTCAATTTCTATGTTTTTTCCTTATAATAATTACAAACTAGGACAAACACGCGCGCGAATTCGTGATTTGACCGGAAAAAGGCGCAAAACGCGCATCAAGCGATGGCGCTGTCTCAATTTCCTACGCGCCGTCATCCCGCGCGAGCAGAGCTGCGGCCCCGGCATCCATCGTGGAGCTCCGGAGGCCTTCAAAAGAAGCGGATGGAGGGACGCCTCCGCATCGTCCAGACCTCGCTCATCGTGCCAGACCTCGTCTTCACGGCCGCCTTCCGCTGGCATTGATGGGGGCTTGGCCCGGCCTAGCCGAGTTCGCCCAGGAGGTCGCGCGTCAGTTCGGGGTCCAGCCTGGCGCCTGACCGGGATCGCCCACCGGCTCAGATCGCCCGCGCCGGCCGGCCCTTTGCCGCGGGAGCGCGGAGCATCGCTTGGTTCTTCGTGGTCGCAGCGATGGCGACCTCCTCGGCAAAGGCCCGGATCAATGGCAAACGCCGCGACACCTTCGGCCAGAGCAATCCGATAGAGCGGAAAGGCGCGTCCGCGATGGCGATCTTGCGGACGGCAACACCCTGGGGCCAGGGCGGCAGCCAGTCGGGGATCAGGGAGACCCCAAGCCCCCGGTCGACCAGCACCGTGATCGCCTCGAGCGAATCCAGCTCATATTGCTCGCGCGGGCGGATGCGCTGCGCGCGCAGGAACTGATCGACCGTGCGCCCGCCCCAATGGTTCCGGTCGTAACGGATGAAGGGCTCGTTCTTCAGGATGACGACCGGATCGTGCTCCGTGGTCCATCTCGGCGCGATGACCAGGAGCGGCTCCTGCCGCAGCAGCAGCCAATCGAGCGTTTTCGGGAGGTTGAAGTTCGGCTTGATGGCGATCACGGCATCGAGCGTGCCATCGAGCACCCGCGGATAGAGATCCGTCGAGGTGCCGGGCAGGATATAGAGTTCGATCCTGGGCCGGTCGCGCTTCAGCGCCAGCAGGATGTCGGGCAGCAGGCCGCTCAGCACCGTATGAATCACCCCGATCCTGAGCAGGCCGACATCGAGCGGGCCGGACGCCGCCGCCTTGATGTCGCCGGCCGCGCTGACGACCAGGCGCGCATCGGCGAGGATCGCGGCGCAGGCCGCGGTCGGTCCCATCGCATTGCCGGAGCGCTGGATCAGCGGCGAGCCGATCTCATCCTCCAGCGCCTTGATCCGCTGGACGACCGCCGATGGCGTCACGTTCAGCAGGCGCGCGGTCTGCGTCAGCGATCCCGTCTCCACCACCGTCAACAGGGTCTGGAGGAAACGTGTCTCCATTTGCAGATTCTCTTAAAACCGAAAGCGAGAGAACACATCTTTCATTTTGGTACGGGGCCGTCAAACTAGGCCGCTCCCACCTGCCGTTCAGACCGGTGCACCACTAGGGCGTCCTGGAATTTTTACGATATTTCTCAAACCCTTGCTGGCATATCGCGGCCCGCCAGCGCTTCTGTAAGTGCGGCTTATGGCGGTCGATCCCGATGCTAGATTGGACGGGCTGACGCAACGATGCGCCAATCGGACCACGAGGGGCAGGAAGGGACCGTGAGCACGATGAATCAAAGCCGTTCGCAGCGACAGTCTTAAGCCCCAACGATGCCGCTGCCGCGCAGGCGATCCAGCTGACCCACCGCGATGGCGCTGCTCGGGCTCAATCTGATCGACGGCTGCGTCGACGCTTGCGCGCCGGGCGAACCGCTATGTCCAACCCCCACCCATGAAAGCGACTTTTAGCATGGCCACCAATGCCCAGATCATCGAAATCCTGTCGAAGGTGACGACCGCCACCCTCACCACGATCCTGCTCAAGAAGGGGCTCCGCAACGTCTGGATCCGCGGCACCAAGCCGCTGCGGCCCGGCCAGCCGCGCCTCGTCGGGCGCGCCTTCACCTTGCGCTTCGTGCCGGCCCGTGAGGATCTCGCTACGCCGGAATCCTGGTCCTCGCCGAAATCGACCCGCGCCGCGATCGAGGCGATGCCGGATGGCTGCATCGCTGTGGTCGACGCCATGGGCGTCACCGATGCCGGCATCTTCGGCGACATCCTCTGCGCCCGCATGGCGAAGAAGGGCGTGGCGGCGCTGATTTCCGACGGCGTGGTGCGCGATGTCGCCGGCGTGCTCGCCACCGGCCTGCCCGTCTGGTGCCAGGGCGCGGCGGCTCCCCCCTCCGTCGCGGGACTGACCTTCGTCAACTGGCAGGAGCCGATCGCCTGCGGCGGCGTCGCCATTTACCCCGACGACATCATCGTGGTCGATGACGATGGCGCGGTCCTGATCCCCGCCGCCCTGATCGACGCCGTGCTCGAAGCCGCGCCCGAACAGGAGCGTCTGGAAGCCTGGATCATGCAGGAGGTCGAGGCCGGTGCCGCTCTGCCGGGACTCTATCCGCCCAACGCCGAGAACAAGGCCCGCTACGGGGCCAGCAAGGCCAAGATCTGAGACCTCGAACGAAGGGTGGCGCCGGTCGCCGCCCGCCGTGCTGCCTCAAGCCCGGATCACATAGTCCTTGCGGGTCGTCTCGATGACGTCCCAGGCCCCCTTGAAGCCGGCGCGCAGGACGACGCTGTCGCCTGCCTTGACCGTGTGAGCTTCGCCGCTCTCCTCACGACGGAGAGGCCGGACAAGATCCGGCAGTTGGGACCTGTGTCCCTCGCCGGGCGTCGCTAACGCGTCTCAAAAAAGGATCAGGGCGGCAATGCGATAAGGCGCCTCAGATCTTCCAAGCCGCGGTGCGTCCCGGCTGGACGGCGTCGGCAAGCTGATAGCCGCTTTCGCCGCCGAGGATATTGATGCCCTTGCCGTCCGGTGAGACGGGCCGCCAGGCGCCCGAGATATCGGAAGCGGGCGCGCCGGTATGTGCGAAACGGGCCCAGCTTGCCAGCATCAACTCGGACAGCCTGGCTTCGGCCTGGCCAGCTCCCACCTTGGCGCTGAAGAACGGGTGGCGATAGGTGCCGAAGACGAACGGGATCTCCGCCGTGTGCGGCACCCCTCGCGCCGGTGGCGCGAGGGGTTGATCGAATTCGTAGAGATAGGCAGGCTGCCCGGCCCGCGCATGGCGCCTGGCGGCCTCGAGCGCGCGCAGGCGGAAGACGATGTCGCCATACGCGGCAATCCCGAGACTTTTCGGATCACCGCTCCCGACCGGCGTCGCGCTGGACCGATAGGCCTCGACGATCTCAGCCACCGGCAGATGCGCTGCCTCCGGGCGATAGATCGCGACCAGATCGCGGATCATCGCCTGCAACTCGGCCTCAGTCTGCGGCGACTTCAGCCCGCCCACAGCCGTGCCGTCGGGATTGACCAGATCGTACCAGAACACGCCTTCGTCGCGGGTCGTGCCGATCAGCGCGGGGACGGCCGGCAATTGCCCGTCACGTGGCCAGGCCATCAATACCTTGCCATCGAGCACAGGCAGGATTGGCGGGCGCCCGAGCGAGCGCACCATGGCTGGATCGCGCGCCAGCTGAAGCTCGGCGTCGTGGAGCTGTCGGGCGGGAAGCTCACGCAGGCCGGCGATGCTGGTCCCGAGCCGCTTCGCCAGCGCCTCCGCATAGGCAGCCGCGGTGTCGGGCTCAGGAAATCCGGGGGCGCCGTGCAGCGAGCCGCTCTGGATAATGACCTTGTCGAACAGTCCGGCATTGGCGGGGTTCTGGGCGATCGTCGCGACGCTCTGCCCGCCGGCCGACTGGCCGAAGAGAGTCACCCGCGTCGGATCGCCGCCGAACGCGGCGATGTTGTCCTTCACCCAGCGCAGCGCCGCGATCTGGTCCTGATGCCCCCAATTCGCGAAGGTGCCCGAGCGCTCGTCCTTGAGCTCCGGATGTGCCAGCCAGCCCAGGACGCCGAGCCGGTAATTCACCGTCACCACGACGACGTCGCCGCGCGCGGCCAGTGCCGCGCCGTTCGTGCCGGCGACGAGGCCATGGCCGGTGCGCCAGGCGCCGCCATGGAGCCAGACCATCACCGGCCGCTTGCCTTGAGTAGAGGGCGTCCAGACGTTGAGGAAAAGGCAGTCTTCCGATTGCGGGTCGGCGCCGTCGTAGAGCCAGGCAGCCGCGCCCGCCAAGTTCTGGATCGAAGCTGCGCCCGGCTTGCCCGCGTCGCGTACACCAGCCCAGGGCGCGGCCGGCTGCGGCGCGCGATAGCGTAGCGGTCCGACGGGGGCGGCGGCGTAGGGGATGCCGAAGAAGGCGGTGGCGCTTTCTTGCATCAGGCCCTGCAGTTTGCCACTCGCGGTCTCGACCACCGGCATGTTCTGCCCCAGCGCCCTAGCGGAAAGCGTGCTCGATAGACCCACGAGAACAGTCCTTCGATCGATCCGAAACATCGCCAAACCCTCCCTGGCAGGTCGAATATATTTTAAGCTTGAAATATTTCGGCGCGCAAGTGAAGTCGCTCAATCAGGATCGACGCGTCACTCCGGCCGGCTGTCGGCGGCCTTGCACCGGCCGAGACCATCGTCTGGGTCAGGAGGCAGTTCGCCGGAATTTGACCCGAGCGACCGATGCCAACGCCGCCCGGCGCGCCAAGGTGGGCGTTGAGGGCGTCCCCGTCTTTGCTCGGAACCACACCGTCATCCTGGGCGAAGCGAAGCTTCGACACAGGGATCCATCGTAGGGAACCGCGCTCTACGATGGATCCCGGAGCTGCGCCGCTTCGCGGCTTGTCCAGGATGACGCGGTGGTTCCGAGTATGAACAGCTCGCCGCAAAAGGCCCGACGCACCTTGAAACCGTGCAGCTTTGCGGCCAAATCGCTCGCTGCGACGATGATCCGTTCAAAGAGCTTTTCAGCATGACCGCCACCACCACCGAGAACCGCAGTTTCGAAGCCGACGTCTCCCGCCTTCTCCATATGATGGTGCATTCGGTCTATTCGGACCGGGACGTCTTCCTGCGCGAATTGATCTCCAACGCCGCCGACGCCTGCGAGAAGCTGCGCTACGAAGCGATCGCCAGGCCGGAGCTGATCGGCGACGATCCAAAGCTCGCGATCACGATCGCCGCCGATGCCGAGGCCGGCACGCTCTCGATCGCCGATAACGGCATCGGCATGACCCGCGACGAGATGATCGAGGCGCTCGGCACCATCGCCCGCTCCGGCACCCGCGCCTTCATGGATCGCGTCGAGGCAGCCCAGGGCAAGGAGGGCGCGCAGCTCATCGGCCAGTTCGGCGTCGGCTTCTATTCCGCCTTCATGGTGGCGGGCCAGGTCGAGGTCGTCAGCCGCCGCGCCGGCGGCGAGGAGGCCTGGCGCTGGTCCTCCGACGGCAAGGGCGAGTTCTCCGTCGCCCCAGTCGCGCTGGAGGAGGCCCCTGCCCGCGGCACGCGTGTCACCCTCTCGCTGCTCGACGACGCCAAGAGCTATGCCGAGCGCTGGACGCTGGAGCGCATCGTCAAGGCGCAGTCGGGCCATGTCCCGGTGCAGATCTCCCTCGTCGACAAGCCAGGCGCCGAGGCGACCTCGCTCGCCGACGGCGCCGCGCTCTGGACCCGGCCGAAAAGCGAGATCAAGCCCGAGGAATACGCCGACTTCTATCGCAGCGTGGCGGGCCAATACGATGAGCCCGCCGCGACGATCCATTTCCGCGCTGAGGGACGTCACGAATACACCGCGCTCGCCTTCGTGCCGGGCGGCAAGCCTTTCGATCTCTTCGACGCCGACCGCAAGGGCCGGATGAAGCTCTATGTGAAGCGCGTCTTCATCACGGATGAAGCCGAGCTCCTGCCGCGCTATCTGCGCTTCGTGCGCGGCCTCGTCGACACCGCCGACCTGCCGCTCAACGTCTCCCGCGAGATGATCCAGGACAGCCCGCTGCTGAGCGCGATCAAGAAGGGCGTGACCAACCGCATCCTTACCGATCTCGGCAAGCTCGCGGAGCAGGATGGCGAGGCCTTCACCAAGATCTGGGAGAATTTCGGCCCCGTCATCAAGGAAGGCCTCTATGAGGATTTCGAGCGGCGCGAACAGTTGCTCGGCCTCGCGCGCTTCAAGACGACCACCTCCGGCGACACGTGGCGCAGCCTCAAGGACTATGTCGCGGCGCTGAAGGAGAACCAGACGGCGATCTACTACATCGCCGGCGACGATCCCGCGCGCATTGCCGCCTCGCCCCAGCTCGAGGGCTTCCGCGCCCGCGGCATCGAGGTTCTGCTGCTGAGCGACCCGGTCGACAGCTTCTGGGTCTCGAACGCGCCCGACCATGACGGCAAGCCGTTCAAATCCGTGACGCAGGGCGCGGCCGATCTCGGCCTGATCCCGCTGCTCGACGGCGAGGCGAAGCCGCAGCTCGAAACCAGCGCCGAGGTCACAGCGCTGCTTGGCGCGATGAAGCAGACGCTGGCGGCTGAGGTCGAGGATGTGCGCGCCTCCGACCGCTTGACCGACAGCGCAGTCTGCCTCGTCGCGACCGATAAGGGCCCCGACCGGCAGTTCGAACGGCTGCTCTCCGCCGCCGGCCGCCTCGACAGCGCCGCCAAGCCGGTCCTCGAGGTCAATCCGCAGCATGAGCTGATCATCCGCCTCGCCGGATCGCAGGATGAGCCGCTGCGCAGCGATATCGCCCACCTGCTGCTCGACGAGGCGCGTATCCTCGATGGCGAGCGGCCGACCGACGCCAAGGCCTTCTCCGACCGCCTGACCCGGCTGATCTCCAAGGGGCTGGCCTGAACGCGGCCGCGCCGAGAGCGCTTTCGAGCGAAGTGGATACCGGTTCGCGTGAAGAAAACGCGTTAAAACTAAGGTCTAGAGCAGGATGCGAAAAAGCGGGAACCGGTTTTTCGCATCCTGCTTTAGCGCGCTGTTCAGGCGAAGTTGAACAGCGCCTGGGGATTGTCGACCAGCATCAACTGGCGCTCGCGCGAGCCGGGCGCGATCTCCGTCAGCAGATCGACGAGGTCGCCATCATCCGGCATCGGCCCATGCAGGTTCACATGCGGCCAGTCGCTGCCCCAGAGCATGCGCTCGGGCGCATGCCGGGCAAGGCTCGTCGCGATCGGCATGGCGTCGCGATAAGGCGACCCCGCAACTGACAGCCGGTCTGCACCGCTGAGCTTGAGCCAGACATGGCCCGTATCGATGAGGCGCTTCAGCGCCGCGATGCTCGGCCCGCCCGGCCCCTCCGCCAGGGGCGGCCGCGCCATATGGTCGACCACCACAGGCGCCGCGATCGAACCGATGAAACCCTCCTGCGTGACGATGTCATGGCCGGCGACATGGATCGCGACATGCCAGCCGAACGGCGCGACCTTGGCGATGATCGTCCGCATCGCCGCGAGATCGGGCTGGCCGCCCAGATGCGTCAGGAAGTTGAAGCGGACGCCGCAAATGCCGGCGGTGTCCAACGCCGCGATCTCACTCTCCGTGCAATCCGGCTTCAGCAGCGCGACGCCGCGATAGCGCCCGGCACCCTCGGCCAGCGCGGCGAGCAGCGGGCGATGATCGAGGCCATGCCCCTGGCTCTGGACAATCACGGCACGCGCAATGCCGAGATGGTCGTGCAGTCGCCGCAGCGCCGTCTCGGGCGCGGCATTGGGGGTGAAGCTGCGCTCGGGCGGCAGTGGGAAACGGTCGAAGGGGCCGTAGATATGGCAATGCGCGTCGCAGGCGCCGACCGGCAGCGCGAGGGTCGGCTTGCGCGGGTTGGGGTTCGGCGGCGGGCCGTCCGGCTTCGGGGTCGTCATTGTCAGGTCCTCATAGCGTTTTCGAGCGAAGTGGGTTCCGGTTCGCGTGAAGAAAACGCGTCAAAACAAAGGATAGAGCGATGTTCGATCCAATCGGATCGAACATCGCTCTAGTCGCAACGCGCGGTCATGCCGCCATCGACGACAATCTCGGTTCCGGTGATGAAACGCGCCTCGTCGGAGGCCAGGAACAGCGCCGCATGGGCGGTGTCGCGCCCGTCCCCCATGAAGCCGAGCGGAATGCGGGCGACGCGGGCTGCAAGCAGCGCCGCGACATCGCCATCGGCGCGTTGGCCGGCCAGCCGCGCCTCGACCATCGGCGTGTGCATCTGGCCCGGCACGACCGTGTTCACCCGGATACGCTTGGGCGCGTATTCGACCGCCGTGACCCGCGAGAACTGGATGATCGCAGCCTTGGCCGAGGCGTAGCCGACCTGCGCCGCGCCGGTCCAGCGCAAGCCCGAGGTCGAGGCGGTGTTGACGATCGCGCCACCGCCATTCGCCTCCATCACCGGGATGACATGCTTGCAGGCGAGGAAGACGCTCGACAGGTTGAAGTCGAGCTGGCGGCGCCAGTTTTCTTCCGACAGCGCCACCGCCCCGCCTGGCGCCGAGCCCCCGACATTGTTGACGAGGATATCGATCGTCCCGAAGGCCTCGCGGCAGGCCTGCACGGCCTTTTCGAGCTGCGCGCTATCTGTCGCGTCGCAGAGATGGGTCGCGATCGTGCCGCCGGCCTCTTCAGCCCGCGCGACCGTCTCGGCCATGGTCTCGGCCGTGAGGTCGAGCGCAAAAACCTTCGCCCCTTCGCGTGCGAACAGCACCGCCGCAGCGCGGCCATTGCCCCAGCCCGGCCCGACGCAGCCCGCCCCCGTGATCAGCGCGACCTTGCCGGCAAGACGCCCCGCCCGCACCGTCACGGTTCCAGCTCCGGCGCTTCACCTTCGGGTAGGCCGATCTCGAAGGCATTCAGCGTCATCGAGACCAGCGTGTAGTAGCCGAGCACGCCGACGAGCTCGACCACGCCGGCCTCGCCGAGCTCGCGCACCGCCGCCGCATGCACGGCTGCGGGGACCGTGTGCGTCTCGTGCAGCGCCATCGCGTAGTCATAGACGGCCTGCTGGGCCGGGGCCGCGAAATCCGGCGTCTCCCGCCTGGCGATCGCGGCCACGACTGCCGGGTCGAGGCCCGCCTTCAAGCCCTCGCGCTTGTGGACGAACCATTCGTAATGCGAGGTCCAGCGCCGCGCCGTCACCAGGATGGCAAGCTCCGAAAGCAGCGGGCCGAGGCTCGTATCATAGCGCAGGAACTCGCCGAGCCGCTGGGCCCGGGCGCCGAACTCCGGGCTATGCAGCCAGGCCCGCAGCGGCGCCGGAACGCGCCCGCGCTTGCCCGAGGCCGCCTCATCCGCGACGCGTCGCTGCGCCTCGTTCATCTCGTCTGGCGTGAAATCCTTGATACGCATGCGTTTGCCTCAGTCACGCCGATAGGGAGCATAGAGATTGAGCAGTTTTGCGCCGTGCCTGCCTGCTATGGCGAACGCAGCCTCGACCCGCTCGAAACCGACAGGACGCGAGAAGGCGGCAAGCAACCACAAGGCGCCGGCCGTATCGCGGAACAGGCGCAACCGGCTCAAGCCATCGAGCCCGGCGCCGGCCTGAAGCAGCGCCTCGACGCTCCCCTCATCCGCCCCGGGATACTGCGCGACGCAGAGGCGCGCGACCTCGCCCACGGGCGGAGCCAGCGCGTCTCCGGGATGAAGCTGCTCGGCGACGACCCGTCGCCGCCCGATGGTGCGCGGCAGCAGGCGCTTGCTCCAGGGCGTGGAATTCCCTCCCGAGACGGCGGCGTATTCGGGCGTCGCGAGCGCCTCGACGGAACTCAGATCGTAGATCGCAAGCCAGCGCGGCCAGCCCGACAGGCAGACCCAGCGCGAGGCGCTCTCGAAGCCGGGCAGGCCGCGCCGCTGCGGAAAATGCTCGCTGTCATACCAGTCGTTGAACTCCTCCTCGAATGCGGCGGGGGGCTCCATGGCGACGAGCAGCAGGCCCTTAGACATGGGCGTTCTCCGAGACCGGCTTGAGACCGTCGGCATGCCGCGTCAGGAACGGCACGAGCTGCGACGCCATCGCCGGCGCGGCCTGGACCGGCATCAGATGCCCGCTCTCGATCGTCGCGAAGGCAGCGTGCGGGATCGCGCGCGCCATCGTCTCGACCTCGGCGGGCGGGCGCAAGAGGTCGTGCCGGCCGGCAAGGACAAGGCAAGGCATCGTCAGCGACGGCAGAGCTTCCGCCACCCGCGTCCCGGCCAAGGCGGCATTGGCCATCGCATAGCTCTCGGGATCATTGGCGAGGAAGCGCTCGCGATAGGTCTCGAATGCAGCCCTGTCGGCGCGCAGCGCTTCCGGATAGGAGCGGTCCAGGCTTGCCTCGACGATCGCGGCCATGCCGTTGCAGCGCGCGAGCCTGGCGCGCCGGTCGAGATAGGCCTTGCGCTCCGGCGGAACCGAAAGCGCCGGCGCACACAGGGCCAGTGCTGCAACGACGGCCTCGTCGCGCGCCGCGTAGGCCACCGCGATCGCAGCCCCGGCCGCAACGCCGACAAGCAGGCAGCGCGGACCGAAACCGGTCACCGCGACAAGCCCCGCGAGGTCGATCGCGTGATCCTCGATCGACAATGCCGCGGGCTTGCGGCTCGACCCGCCGGCGCCGCGCTGGTCGTAGCGCAGCACGCGGAAATGCCGGGTCAGCAGGGGCAGCAGCCCGTCGAAGCTCTCCAGAGCCCCGCCGAGCTCGTGGATCAGCACCAAATCCGGCCCCTCTCCGCTGATCTCGTAGCGAAGCTCGCAGGAGCCAAGCGATGCGACAGACATGAGAGCCACGCCTCAATTGGTCTTGATGTTCGCCGCCTTGACCACGGCCGCCCATTTGTCGATCTCGCCCGCGATATAGGCGGCGAATTCCTCGGGCGTGTTGGCGACGACGATCGCGCCTTGCAGAGCGAGCTTGTCCTTGACCTCGGGCGAGCGCAGCGCCTCGACCAAAGCGGCATGGAGCTTGTCGACGATCGGCTGCGGCGTCGCGCGCGGCGCCACGATGCCATACCAGTTGTCGGCGACGACCTTGGGCAGGCCGAGCTCCGCCGTTGTCGGCAGATCGGGCAGGCTCGGCGAGCGCGTGGCGCTGCCGATCGCGATCGCCTTGATCGTGCCGGCCTGGACATGCGGCAGCAGCACCGCGATATCCATGAACATCAAATCGACCTGCCCGGCGATCAGATCGGTCACGGCCGGCGCCGCACCGCGATAGGGCACATGCGCCATGTCGACCTGGCCATATTGCTTGAGCAGTTCGCCAGCAAGATGCGGCATGCTGCCGGCGCCGGACGAGGCGAAATTCAACGTGCCGGGCTTGGCCTTCGCCAGCGCCAGCAATTCGGGCAGGGTCGTGACCGGCACCTTGGAGCCAACGACCAGCAGTTCCGGGACGCTTGCCGCCAATGTCAGCGCTCGCAGGTCCTTGCGTGGGTCATAGCCGATCGCCTCTTGCATGCTGACGCTGATCGCGAGCGCGCCCGCCGTGCTGATCCCGATCGTGTAGCCGTCAGGCTCCGCCAGCGCGACCGCCTTGGTGCCCACCGCCCCGCCTGCCCCGGCGCGGTTGTCGATGACGACCGATTGCTTGACGATCGCCTGCATCCTCTCGGCGACGGCCCGCGCGATCGTATCGGCAGGTCCCCCGGCGGCGAAGGGCACCACGAGCCTGATCGGCTTGCTCGGAAAGGTCTGCGCAGTAGCCGCCTGGGCCAGCAGCATACCGGCCATCACAAGCCAGCCGCAAAATCTCGCCTGCATCATCGTCCCTCCCCCCAGGAATGGTCGTTGCCGCTCTTCCGGCGGCCCCATCGAGGCCCCGACTCTGGCAGGAGAGGCGCAGCGACGCCAAAACCATGTTGGAATGGCCAGCCATGCCGTGACGGCATGGTTTGGATCTCTTATGCTCCCGCGGCAATTCGGAGAGAGCGCTTGGATTCCCGCAAGCTCGGATATTTCGCCAGCGTCGCGCGCGCCGGCAGCTTCAGCCGCGCCGCCGAGGAATTGCGGATCGCGCAGCCCGCGCTCAGCCGGCGCATCCGCGAGCTCGAGGACGAACTCGGCCAGCCGCTCCTCGTCCGCCATGGCCGCGGCGTCCGCCTGACGGCGCTGGGCGCAAGCGTGCTGCAACGGGCCGAGGAGATCGAACATCTGCTGGCCCAGATCAAGACCGATGCCCGCCAGGACCGCCCTGCCCTGCGCGGCACGGTCTCGCTCGGCCTGCCACCGGCAGCAGGCCTGCTGCTCGCACCGCCTTTGGCCGCGCATATGGCACAGGCCTATCCCGAGATCGTCCTCAATCTGCGCGAGGGCGTGAGCTCCCTGATCCATGAATGGCTGGCGGAAAAACGCATCGATGTCGGCCTCGTCTACAATGCGATGCCGGTCGACGGCTTCCGGATCGTGCCGCTGCTGCGCGAGCGCATGGTGCTCGTCGGCCCGCCCGACGATACGCGCAGGATCGGCGAGACGCCGGAGATCCGCATCAAGGACATCGCCGGGCTGCCCTTGATCATGCCGAGCCTGCCGCACAACAACCGCCGGGTGCTCGAACAGGCGGCGGCGCGCCATGAGGTCCGGCTCGCCATCCGCTCCGAGGTCGACAGCGTCGCGCTGACCAAGGCCATGGTCCGCGTCGGGCAAGGCTATACGATCCTGACCCATGCCTCCGTCCAGGCCGAGGTCGCGCGCGGCGAGCTCAGCCGCCGCGCCATCGACAACCCGCCGATCCTCGCGACGCTGGCGCTGATCATGCGGCAGAGCACGCTCGCCGAGCCGCTAGCGCGCCAGCTCGGCGCGGAAATCGAGAGCCTGCTGACCGGTCTCTGCGGAACCGAGGCCTGGCCGGGGGCAACCCTGATCCCTCCAGCTCAGGCCGCAACGCCGAAGCGACGGCGATAATCCGCTGGCGCGAGCCCGGTGACGCGCTGGAACAGCTTGCGGAAGGCCGAGGCATCGCCATAGCCCACCTCCCAGGCGATCTGCGCGACGGGGCGGCGGCTGCGTTCGAGCGCCTCGCGCGCCCTCGCGATCCTGATGTGCTGGGCATATTCCGTCGGGCGCAGGCCGGTCGCCTTGCGGAAGCGGCGCAGGAAGGTCCGCTCCTCCAGCCCGGCGCGCGCCGCCAGCGCCGGCACGGCATGGTCCCTGGCGCCCGTCGCCTGAAGCCAGTGCTGCACCTTCAGCACCGCCGCATCGCCATGGTCGAGGCGCGGCACGAAGCGGCCAAAGGGCTGCTGCGCCCGCCCCGGCGGATCGATCAGCAGGAAGCGCGCAGTCTCCAGCATCACGCCTGGTCCCAGCAGGCGCTCGACCAGGGTCAGGCCGAGATCGGTCCAGGCCAGGATGCCGCCGGCGGTGATGATGTCGCCCTCGTCGATCACCATGCGATCGCTATCGACGCGGATCGCCGGGAAGCGCGCCGCCAGCGCCTCTGCGAAGGCCCAATGCGTCGTCGCCTCACGGCCCGCGAGCAATCCGGTCTCGCCGAGCAGGAAGGCGCCGGCGCAGACCGAGCACAGCGTCGCCCCCTCACCATGGCGCTTGGTCAGCCAGGCGGCGAAGCCCGCCATCGATTGCATCTTCCCCGGCATCACCAGGCTCGGCGGGGCGATCAGATGGCCGGGCCTGTGCGCCGACCCCGGATGGCTGTCGAAGACGCATTCGACTGCCCCATCGTCTTGCGCCACCAGCCTCCAATGGCTCACGCGGATCGCAGGTGCCTGCGGTTCGCCATGCGCCGCGCTCATCTCGCTGGCGATGCGGAACAGGTCGGTCAGGCCATGGACGGCCGCCAATTGCACATCGGGATAGAGCACGAGCCCGATTTCGGCTTTGATCCTCGGAGCAGTCGTCATGCTGTCAGTTTCGCCTCGCAGAATGTCGGTTCCGCCAAGCGGCAGCATGCAACGGCGCGGCTATACCGTCCACATCGCGGGCGGCGATCCCACCGCCCCGGCAAATCGAAGGGACCAGATGATGAGCACGATCACCACCCGTGACGGCACGGAAATCTACTACAAGGATTGGGGTTCCAAGGAGGCGCAGCCGATCGTCTTCCACCATGGCTGGCCGCTCAGCGCCGATGACTGGGACAACCAGATGCTGTTCTTCCTCGAACAGGGCTACCGGGTGATCGCGCATGATCGCCGCGGCCATGGCCGCTCGACACAGACCGCGACCGGCAATGAGATGGACACCTATGCCGCCGACGTCGCCGAGCTTGCCGAGGCGCTCGATCTCAGGAACGCCGTCCATATCGGCCACTCCACCGGCGGCGGCGAGGTCGCCCATTATGTCGCCCGCGCCAAGCCCGGCCGCGTCGCCAAGGCGGTGCTGATCGGCGCGGTGCCCCCGGTGATGGTCAAGTCGGAGAAGAACCCCGGTGGCCTGCCGATCGAGGTCTTCGACGGCTTCCGCGCCGCGCTCGTGGCCAACCGCGCGCAGTTCTACATCGATGTGCCCGCCGGCCCGTTCTACGGCTTCAACCGGGCAGGCGCGACGGTTTCCCAGGGCGCCATCGACAACTGGTGGCGGCAGGGCATGATGGGCGGCGCCAAGGCCCATTACGATTGCATCAAGGCCTTCTCGGAGACCGATTTCACCGAGGATCTGAAGGCGATCGACGTGCCGGTCCTGATCCTGCACGGCGATGACGACCAGATCGTCCCGATCGCGGATTCGGCGCTGCTCGCGGCCAAGCTGGTGAAGCACGGCACGCTCAAGATCTATGAAGGCCTGCCGCACGGCATGTGCACGACCCATCCGGACATCATCAATCCGGACCTGCTCGCCTTCATCAAGGGCTGATCTCTCGCAGCAAAGCAGCCTCGGCTCGTCGGGCCGGGGCTGCTGGGCAGGGTCGAATTGGCGTTGTTGGCGCGGCCCTGCCCCCTTCCGACGAGCCAGCGGCCCGGCCGCAGTGCTCAGAAAGAACCATCCGTGGATGTGGACAGCGCCTCATGGGCGTGCACTTCCGCGATCCGCCCCTCAAGGGCGGGCATCGCTGCCGCAAGGGCATCGCTGCCGGCAAGGAACTGCTTCGGCGGGTTCTCCATCCCGGCGATCGTCACGAGGACATCGCCGAGCTTGGCCGGATCGCCCTGCTGCTGGCCGTCATAGCCCGACCACATCGCCTCGGCGCTGCCCTCAGTGGCGTAGTCGGCGATCGAACTCGTGGCGTAGTTCGCATTGCCGGCATCGAGAAGATCCGTGCGGAAGAAGCCCGGCGCGACCGTCGTGATCTTGATGCCGAAGGGCTCGACCTCCTGCGCCACCGCCAGCGACAGGCCCTCGACCGCGAATTTCGTCGCGCTATAGGCGCTGCAATGCTTGAAGCCGACGACGCCGGCGAGCGAGCTGATGTTGATGATGCGGCCCGAGTTCTGCCTGCGCATGACCGGCAGGACCGCGCGCAGGACGAACATCACACCGTAGAAATTCGTCGCCATCAGGCTTTCGATCTCGGCCGTGCTCAACTCCTCGAAATTGCCGAGCAGGCTGTAGCCGGCATTGTTGACGAGCACGTCGATGCGCCCGAACGCCTTGACCGCCTCTTCGACCGCCGCCTTCGCCTGCGCCTCGCTGGTGACATCCAGCGCGACGAAGGCGATGCTCTCGCTCCCGACATCACTGAGCGCCTTGCGGACCTTGTCGAGATTGCGCCCCGTCGCGACGACGCGGTCGCCGACTTTGACCGCCGCTCTTGCGGTTGCGGCACCGATACCGCTACCCGCCCCGGTGATGAACCAGGTTTTGCTCATGTCGAACTCCTGTCGCAGGTCGGGCGCGCCCGACCTGCCTTTGTCTTTGTGCCGTGTCAGGCGAGGTTGAAGGGCAATTGGCGCAGCGGCTTGCCGGTCAGCTGCGCGATGGCATTGGCAAAGGCGGGAGCCAGAGGCGGCAGGCCGGGCTCGCCCATGCCGGTTGGCGGGTCGGCGCTGGGCACGATATGGACCGCAAATTCGGGCGCGTCGGTGATGCGCGCCACCGTGTAGTCGCCAAAATTGCTCTGCTCGACGACGCCGTCCTTGAGCGTGATGGCGGAGCCCGGCAGGCACATCGACAGCCCCATGACGGCAGCGCCCTGGACCTGCGCCTCGACGCTGCGCGGGTTCACCGCAAGATTGCAGTGCACGCCGGAGGTGACCTTGTGCAGCACCGGCTGGCCGTCCTTGACCGAGGCCTCGACCACATAGGCGACGACGGAATCGAAGGATTCATGCACGGCGACGCCCCAGGCCCGCCCGGGCGCGAGCTTCGTCTTGCCATAGCCGCTCTTGTCGACCGCGAGTTGCAGCGCCGCGCGGTGGCGCGGATGCTTGTCGCCGAAGAGCTGCATGCGATAGGCGACCGGATCCTGCCTGGTGGCGCGGGCGATCTCGTCGAGCAGCGTCTCCATCACGAAGGCGGTGTGGGTCGAGCCCACGCTGCGCCACCACAGCACCGGCACGTTGAGCTTGGGGTGGTGCACGGTCAGGCGCATCGGCAGCGGATAGGGCTCGCGCATGCCTTCCGTCGCCGTGGCGTCGATGCCGTCCTTGACCTGGAAGGCGCCGAACACGGTCCCGGTGGTGATCGACTGGCCGACGATCACATGGTCCCAGGCCAACACCTTGCCCTTGTCGTCGAAGCCGATGCGGGCGCGGTGCAGATGCATGGGGCGATAGAAGCCGCCCTTCATGTCGTCCTCGCGGCTCCAGACCGTGCGTATCGGCGCATTGAGCCCCGCCGCGCGCGCCGCCCTGGCGATCATGCAGGCCTCGACCGCGACGTCGCTGGTGCTGGAGAAGCGCCGGCCGAAGCCGCCGCCCGCCATCTGCACATTGACCACGACCTGCTCCGGCTTGAGGCCGAGCGCCTTGGCTGCCGCGCCGGCATCGAGCCCGGCGCATTGGCTGCCCATCCAGATCTCGGCGCGATCATCGGAAAGCCGGACCGTGCAGTTGAGCGGCTCCATCGCGGCATGAGCGAGATAGGGGAAGACGAATTCGGCCTCGATCCGACGGGGCGCGGTGGCAAGCGGGGCCATGTCGGCCTCCATCTTGCGCGGACCGGGCTGGTCGGCGAGCTCGCGGTACTGGGCGAGCTGCCTTTCGCTGTCGACCTTCTCGACTTTGGAGGTGTCCCATTCCAGTTTCAGGGCATCGCGGCCCTGGGTCGCCTGCCAGTAACCATCAGCCACCACGGCCACGCCCTCAGCGCCGCCGTCCAAAGCTACGCGCAGCACGGCCTTGACGCCCTTGACGGCGCGCGCGGCGCTGTCGTCGACCGATGCGAGGCGGCCACAGAACACCGGCGGGCGCGCCACCACGGCGGTCAATTGACCGGGCAGCCGCATGTCGATGCCGAAATCCTGCTTGCCGCTGGTCTTTGCCTGCGCATCCAGGCGCTGCGTCGGGCGGCCGATGATGCGGAAATCCTTCGGGTTCTTCAGCGTGACCGCCTCGGGCACCGGCAGCGCCATGGCCGCCTCCGCCAACTCGCCATAGCCGGCCTTGCGGCCACCCGGCCCGAGCACCGTGCCAGCCTGGGTGCGCAAGGTCGCGACATCGACCTTCCAGCGCATTGCTGCCGCGTTCAGCAGCATGGCGCGGGCCCGCGCGCCGAGCTCGCGATATTGCGTGAAGCTGTTCTTGATCGTGTGCGAACCGCCGGTGAGGTGGATGCCGAAGAGCGGGTCGGCATAGGCCATGTCGTTGGTGCCGTGCCGGCTGCGCACCAGGCTCCAGTCGGCGTCGAGCTCCTCGGCCAGGATCATCGGCAGGCCGGTATTGACGCCCTGGCCGAATTCCAGCCGGTTGATGGTGACCGTGACCTCGCCATTCCCGGCGATCTGCACGAAGGCGGAAGGCAACTGCGTCGGCTTCAGGGCGCTCGCGGCCGCGCCGACCGGCTGGCTCAGCGCGACATGCGGGAAGGCGCCGAGCGCCAGCCCGCTGGCCCCGGCAAGCTTCAGGAAGCTGCGGCGCGGCAATGTCGCGGGAGCAGGTTGGTCCCGCTCGATCAGGCGCTGCAGGACGCGGGGCAATTCGCTGTAGTCGATATTGTGCAGCATGACGGCTCCTTCAGACGAGGGCGCGGGAGGCATCCGCCACAGCGGCGCGGATGCGGGCATAGGTACCGCAACGGCAGATATTGCCCGTCATGGCCTCGTCGATCTCGGCGGGGCTCGGTTGCTTGCCGCGAGGCAACGATTTGAGGAACGCGGTCGCGCTCATGATCTGGCCGCTCTGGCAGTAGCCGCACTGGGCAACGTCATGCTTGACCCAGGCCGCGTGCACGGCCGCGCCGACACGATCGGTGCCTGATGTCACGGCCTCGATCGTAGTGATCGCCTTGCCCACGGCCTCGGAAATCGGCGTGCTGCAGGAGCGGATGGCCTCGCCGTCGAGATGCACCGTGCACGCGCCGCATAGCGCAGCACCGCAGCCGAACTTGGTGCCGGTCATGCCCAGCGTGTCGCGCAGGGCCCAAAGGATCGGCGTGGCGGGGTCGGCGTCGACCGCGTGCTCACGGCCGTTGATGGTGAGCGCAATCATGGCTGGCCGGTTCTCCGTAGGTTGTGCCGCGTTATCGCCCAGGCATGGCAGGTCGTGTCGAAACTGCGGGCGATCAGATGACCTGCTCGCCCCTCGGCGCCTGATTGGCGGTTTGCGCGCCTTGCTGCTGCCGGGCTTGGCGTTTGCGTGACGCCCGCTTCGATGAGGACGAAACTAGCTCTTCCGGCCGCACCGGATTAGATGGGATAATCCGCATAGGCTTAGAAGTGGATTTTCTGAATGCGCCGGGAGAACGTGAACGACCTCCTCGGCTTCATCGCGGTGGCGCGCGAACGGAGCTTCACCAAAGCAGCCGCCAAGCTTGGCGTGTCCCAGTCCGCGCTGAGCTATACCATCCGCACCCTGGAGACGCGGCTAGGCCTTCGGCTGTTGACCCGAACGACCCGCAGCGTCTCCTTGACGGAGGCGGGAGAGCGGCTTCTCCACAGCATCGGGCCGCACTTCGACGAGATCGAAAGCGAGATTTCAGCGCTCAACGCATTGCGCGACAAGCCGGCGGGAACGGTCCGCATCACGACAGTCGAGCATGCGGCGGAGACGATTCTCTGGCCCGCAATGGCAAGGCTCCTGCCGGAATATCCCGACATCAACGTCGAGATCATCAATGACTACAGCCTGATCGACATCGCAGCCGAGCGCTATGATGCAGGCGTGCGGCTCGGCGGCGATGTCGACAAGAATATGATCGCGGTGCGCATAGCGCCTGATTTCCGCGTGGCGGTCGTGGCAGCGCCGTCCTACTTCGAGACTCGGCCACAGCCCCTTGCGCCGCAGGATCTGACCGAGCATTCCTGCATCAATCTACGCCTGCCGACCCATGGCGGATTCTACCTTTGGGATTTCAGGAAGGACGACCGAGAGCTCAGGGTCCGCGTCCAGGGGCGGCTCGTCTTCAACGCCGTGGCGATGATCCGACATGCCGCACTTGAGGGGCTGGGCCTCGCCTATCTGCCGGAAGACCTGGTGGACACGGCCATTCAGGAGGGCCGGCTGGTACGCGTTCTCGCCGATTGGTGCCCACCACGACCGGGCTATCACCTATACTATCCGAGCCGCCGCCAACCCTCGCCGGCATTCTCGCTCGTGGTGGATGCCCTGCGCCAACGCGCCTGAATTGACTGGCTTCGAAGACTGGATGAACTGCGATGGCACCCTCGGCCCTGCGCGTGCCTTGAAACCTCCGCCCAAGCGTCCAAGGTTGCGAGCCGCTGCGCGTATTGCTCCTGTGCAATGCCGAGAGGAGCTTCGCCGAGAACAATTCAATCCCGCCACTCGGCGGCTTTTATGACTCCTCTGGACCGGGCATGCACCTCAACGCAGCTGGTCCCGACGCGATGCAGAGGCCAGGTTCCTCATGCTTGCCGCACCGCATTCAATGCGCGTCCGACGTCCCGTGCCAGGACGGAATGAATCTGTGAGATGACGGCGGCACCTTCGCCGACAGCGGCGGCGACCCGCTTTGTCGAGCCGGCGCGCACATCCCCAACGGCAAAGATGCCTGGGCAACTGGTTTCGAGCGGCAGCCGCTCGCCGTCACCGGCGCGCTCCCCGGTGAGGACGAAGCCCGTCGCGTCGAGCGCCACGCAGCCGTCGAGCCAGTGCGTATTGGGATCGGCGCCGATGAACAGGAAGAGGTGGCGCGACGTGCACTCCCGGATCGCACCCGTCCGGCGGTCCCGAAACCTCGTCCCGGTCAGGCCTGTCGCCCGGTCGCCGTGCAAATCGACGATCTCGCTGTCCACATGCAGTTCGACATTGGGCAAGGCCGCGATCCGATCGATCAGGTACCGGGACATGGTCTGCTCGAGGGGGCGGCGCACCACCAGGTGCAGATGCCTGACCTGCGGTGCGAGATAGGCAACCGCCTGGCCCGCCGAGTTGCCTCCGCCGACCAGGACGACATCCTCGCCGGCACAAAGCCGCGCCTCGACGGGCGAGGCCCAGTAGGAAACGCCGGCCCCTTCCAGCGCTTCGATGTTGGGAATGTCGGGCTGTCGGTAGCGCGCTCCCGAGGCGATCACGATGGTGCGCGACCGTGCAGTGCCACCGTTGCTGAGCTCGAGGGTGAACGGGGCTTCCGCATCCGCTCCGTGACAGCGGAGTAATTCGACGGTCAGCGGAATGGCGAGCTCGGCGCCGAACTTCGCCGCCTGATTGAAGGCCCGACCCGCGAGGGCTTGTCCGGAGATGCCTGTGGGAAAGCCGAGGTAGTTTTCGATCCGGGCGGATGCGCCCGCCTGGCCGCCGAAGGCGCGGCTGTCCAGGACCAGGACGGACAACCCTTCGGATGCGCCATAGACGGCAGTGGCAAGCCCGGCCGGCCCGGCCCCGATGACCGCCACGTCATGGATGGTCTTCGGATCGAGATCCGGTGTGATGCCGAGACAGGACGCGGCATCCGCATTGCTCGGGCTTCTGAGCACTGTGCCGTTCGGGCAGATCATCAGCGGCAGATCTTCGGGGGCGACGCCGAGCCGCTCGACCAGTTCGCGCCCCTCCGGCTCGCACGCAGCAATGACGGTGTGGGGGTAGCCGTTGCGGGTCAGGAATCCCGACAACCGGACGATGTCCGGATCATCCCGGCGCCCGACCAGGATCGATCCTGCGCCGCCGGTCTGCCCTTCCTCGATCAGCATGACGCGCCGGAGGATGAAGGCGCGCATGATCGTTTCACCGACATCCGCCGATCCGATGACGAGCGCGCGGAGATGCGGCGCATCAAAGGGGATCGCGACCGCACCAGCGTCACCCGCCACGACCGACATCAGGGATGGACGGCCCGAGAGCTGATTGGTCTCGCCGGTGAACTGGCCGGGACCGTAGGTCGTGACCAGCGACGACCGGCCGGCTGCGCCGCGTCGGATCGCGTCAGCCGAGCCATCGAGAAACAGCCAAGAGGGGGCGTCGCGGGCGCCGATCTCATAGACGATCTCACGTGGGCCGAAGCGGCGCGGTGCAGCGCTCGCGAAGCGACGCGCCATCGCGATCTGAAGGGCCGACAGTGTCGGAAAAATCTGCTCTCGCCGAGCCTCGCCGATTGCCATGGGGTGACCTCCCTATCGGGCCTATGCCACTTCTCGTGCGCGACAGCATCCGACCAGATGAGGAGCTTGACCGCAATCACGCGGGCGCGAACTGCGGCGCCTTCGGCAAGGTGAGCGCGAAGACGAGAAGGCCCAGAAGACGAGAAGGCCCAAGAGCGTCAGCCCAAAGCCCGCCCATACCGCGGACAGCAGGCCGTAGCCGACCGTAATCGTCACGTTGCCCGCCCAGGCGTCGATGGCGTTGGCGATGTTGAGCGCCGCGAAGTTCATGGCGCCCATCAGCGTGGGCGCCTCCGGAGCGAAGCCCGTCAGGCGCACCTGAATCGTGAGGATGGCAGGCAGTGGGAAAAATCAGGCAAAAACGCAATAAAATCAGCAGCGCTTGCTGGAGATGGTGGGCCGGGCCGGACTCGAACCGGCACCGGCGCTGTTATGAGCAGCGAGCTCTAACCATTGAGCTACCGGCCCACACCCCGCGTAACATCGCAGCTGCGCTTCGAGCAAGGCCGGTCTGAGCGCAATGACCAGTTTGAAGACATGCGCAAAAGGATTGGCGTCTGATGATTTAAGCGGGAACCACTCCGTCATTCCGGGGCAGGCCGCAGGCCTGAGCCCGGAACCCAGAACCGATGAGCTCGATCAGTGAAGCTCACCATGTGAGCGCATTATGGAGGACCGACATCGGCTCTGGGTTCCGGGCTCGATCCTTCGGATCGCCCCGGAATGACGGCGGTGGTTCAAAATCAGGTCGTCACGCTCCAGCACAAAACGCAAGTTCCAGCGCAAAACGAATGCCCCGCCGCCTTGCGGCAGCGGGGCGTGAAGAGCGTCGCCTTGGGGGTCGATGGCTGGTCTCAGGCGGCTTCCGCGATCCGGAGGTCCTCGCCATGGTCGGCGATATGGCCCTCGCGGAACTTGAAGCGGCCGATATGCTCGGTCAGCGCGCGGGTCTGCTCGTCGGTCAGGGCCAGCGCCGCATTGGTTTCCTCGACCAGCGCCGCGTTCTGATGAGCCATGGTGCCGATGCCGTCGATCTCGTGGTTGATCGCAGAGACATCGGTGGCCTGGCTCCTGGCGGTCTGCGAGATGCCGTTCATCAGCCCGGTCAGATCGTTGACCGAGGCGACGATGGCCTCGAACATCGCCGAGGTCTCCTCGACCAGGCCGACGCCGACCTTGACGTCGCCATGGGCGGCCTCGACCAGCTTCTTGACGTCGTTGGAGGCGTCGGCCGAGCGCTTGGCCAGGCTGCGCACCTCGGTCGCGACGACGGCGAAGCCGCGCCCGCTATCGCCGGCGCGAGCTGCCTCCACCGCCGCATTGAGCGCCAGCAGATTGGTCTGGAAGGCAATCTCGTCGATCATCGCGATGACCTCGGAGATCTTGTTCGAGGAGGAGCGGATGCGGTGCATCGCCTCCAGCGCGGAGGCCACGACCTTCTCGCCCTGCTGGGCCTGGCTTTCGGCGCCCTCGGCCATGCCGGTCGCCTGGGCGGCTTCGGCTGCCGTCTTCTTGACGGTGCCGGCGAAGGCGGTGAGCTGGTTCGTCGCCATCGAGACGGCGTTGCTCTCCTCGCTGGTGCGCTCGGCGAGGTCGGTCACGCCGTCGAGGATCTCACTGGTGGCGCTGCGCACGGCCGCAACCGTGTTGGAGAGCCGCGCCAGCGTGCTCTCGAACTCTTCCGCCAGGCTGTTGGTGCCGTTCTTGAGTTCGGCGAAGGCGCCCTGATAGCGCCCCTCGACGCGGGTCGAGAGATGACCGACCGAGAGCTCGGCCAGCACGCCGCAGGTTTCCGACAGGCCGGTCTGGACGGTCTCGAGCAGCGCATTGACCGAATCGGCCAGTGCGTTGAGCTCGGCATCGGCGAAGGTCGCGGCGACACGCGGGTTGAAATCGCCGGCGGCGGCAGCGGCGACGACCTCGCCGAAGGCTGCGCCGAGCTCGGCCATCATCTCGCGGCGCTGCTGCTGGGCCTTTGCCTCGTCCTCGATCTTCGCCGCTTCCGCCGCGCGCAACGCGACCGCATTGTCGCGGAACAGCAGCACGCTCTTGGAGATGTCGGCGATCTCGTCATTGCCCTTGGTCTGCACGACCGTCTCGAGCTGGCCGTCGGCGATCGCGCGCGTCGCGGCCCAGAGCCGGTTCAGACGGCCGACGATCATCGGGCGGACATAGAGCAGCGACAAAGCCAGCGCGACGAGGAGCGAGCCGATGCCGACCGCGCCAAGCCAGAGCTTGCTCTGCTCGATCAGCGTGCGGGTCGAAACGCTGGAGGCGAGAGCCTCGCCGCGCGCGCTCTTGACGAGCTTGTCGACCTGCGCACGCAGCGCCCCGGCCGCATCGCCGACGCCGCGCAGGCTCGCATTGATCCCCTCCTGCGTGGAGAGGTCGCGCTGGCGCACGCTGAGGACGCCTTCGCTGCCCTCGCCGACATCGATCACCGTGTTGATGGCGCCGACGCGCACCTTGTTGGGGACCACCTTCTCGATCGCCGACAAATCCTTGCGGATGCGCGCCACGATGGCGGTGAAGCGGTCGCGGGCCGCGCTCAGCTTTGCCTTGTCGTCGATCTGGGCGATCTCACGCAGCAGGCCGATCAATTCAT
The DNA here is from genome assembly GCF_900113835.1 of Allobosea sp. OK403. Taxonomy (GTDB): domain Bacteria; phylum Pseudomonadota; class Alphaproteobacteria; order Rhizobiales; family Beijerinckiaceae; genus Allobosea. Next base: position 252,000 of record NZ_FOQV01000002.1, read on the forward strand.
TGACCTGCGCCTCCAGCTTCCGCGCCAGGTCGAAGGCCTGGAAATCACGCTCGATCAGCCCCTGGATCGAGGCATTGAGATCGTCTCCGCTCAGGCCTTTGACGCTTTCCATCCCCATCAGGATGTTGAACCGGGCCTCATCTGCCTCGGCCCCGACCACCCCGACGAAAACGCCGCGCGCCTTCGACAATTGTTCGAGCGAGGCGTGCATCGCCGCCGCATTGCGCAGCCGCTCTCCGGTCAGGTCGTTGATGTCGTTGATCTGGCGCGACAATTCATCGACGCCGGTCTGGATCGGCTTCATGTCGATGGCGTCGAGCTCGGCGATGCGGCGGATGAGGTCGAACTGGCGCGCCTCGATTGTATCGAGCTCGCCGGTCAGCTTCGCGCGCTGCTGCACCGTGGTGACATCCATGAAACGGGGCGCCAGCGCCGTCGATTGCGTCGCCGCCTGCGAAAGCTCGAGCGAAAGCTCCACGGTCGGCATCTTGCGCTCGACCGTCGCGGTGACGGTCTGGTTGACGCGATCATAGGAGAACCATGCCACCAGCGAGGCCACGATCGTCAGCACCGTGAGCAGGCCGAGCGCCGCATAGATGCGCGCAGCGATGCCGATGCGAAGCGGCGTGCGCAGGCGCGCGGGCTTCGTAGCCTTGGTCATGAATTGCTCTCCGAAATGCTGACGCAACGCGTGGAAAGAATCAGGAAATAAGGACAGAAAGCGGCAGACCGCACCGCCGGCAACCTGCCGCAGGTTCGCGTAGAGCGAGAACCTCGCGACGATCGCGCATGCGTGCACGGCCCCGATTTCAGAAGGCAGGACAAGGCCTTCCGAAGATCAAGATCGCGGAGATGCACTTAAGGAACGTTTAAGCGGGCGGATTCTTCTGAATCACTTGCCTGCACCCGCGCTTCAGCATTTGTTAGGTTGTGCGGCGGAAGCGAGGCGGCGGGCGCGAGGCTTAGCCTCACGCCTCCTGCGGCTTTGGCACCGGTCTTGGCCGGCCCTCCTCGTCGATCGCCACGAAGGTGAAGGTCGCGTCGGTGACCTTCTCGTGCAGCGTCGTGCGGAAGCGGCGCGCCCAGGCCTCGACATGGATCTTCATCGAGGTCCGCCCGACCGACTCGACCTCGGTATAGACGCTGAGCACGTCGCCGACCTTGACCGGCCTGAAGAAGGTCATCGCATCGACCGCGATCGTGACGACGCGCCCTTGCGCCCGGTCCACCCCGGCGATGCCGCCGGCGGCGTCCATCCGCGACATCACCCAGCCGCCGAAGATGTCGCCATTGGCGTTGGTGTCGGCCGGCATGGCGTTGATGCGCACGGTGAGACTGCCGCGCGGTGCTTCATCTTGCGTCAGGCCCGGCTCAATCATCGTTGCTCTTCCCCTCTTCGACATGGAAGGAATGGAGCACACGATGCAGCACCGGCGCCAGTACGAAACCGGTCGCGATCACCACGAATAATCCCGAGAACAAGGCATAGGCGCCGGCGAAGAGCTTGCCGCCGTCGGTCTTGAGCTGGTCGACGGGGCCCATGCCCGACAGGATCATCGCCGCATTGACGAAGCCGTCGATGGCGCTCATCCCCTCGGTCGACATATAGCCGGCCATGCCGATCGCCATGCCGATGATGGCCATTCCCAGCCAGAGCAGGATGGCGCGGCCCAGCCGCAGCGCGAAGCGGCGCACGGGGATGAGCTTCTGCCTGCGGTGCTCGAACTGCGTCAGGCCCTTCATCGCCGCTCCCTTCACGCCTTGCCGCAAGCCTTGCCGGTTGAGCCGACATTCGACACGCGGCATGCTGCATCACGCGCAGCGAAGACCGTGGACGATATCTAGAGCACTTCCGCGTTTCTCCGAAACGCGGAAGTGCTCTAGCTCCTTGTTTTATCGCATTTTCTTCACGCGAACCGGTGTCCACTTCGCTCGAAAATGCTCTGGGAGGAACGCCATGACCACAGCCCCCGCCATGATCTGCGTCTCGCTGCGCTATGCCGATGCACCGAAAATATACGACTGGTTGATCGACGCCCTGGGCTTCGAGAAACACGCCGCCTACTACGCGCCGGATGGCAAAACCTTGCTGCATGGCGAACTGCGCATGGGCGAGAGCTTCGTCATGCTGGGCTCGGCCGAGAACAATGAATTCGGCAAGCTCGTTGCAAGACCCGCCGAACTCGGCGGCACCACCGCCTCGCCCTATATTCGCCACCGACGACATCGACGCCCGCTGCGAGCGCGCCCGCGCAGCCGGAGCCGAAATCTGCATGGAACCGACCGACCAGCCCTATGGCAGCCGCGACTTCATCTGCAAGGATCCGGAAGGGCATATCTGGTGCTTTGGGACGTACCGGCCGGGCGACAAGCCGGCTTGAAGCGCAAACCAGCGTCATACCCTCACCGTCATTCCGGGCGCAGCGAAGCGGAGGCCCGGAATCCATCGTAGAGTCGGACCCGTCAAAGGATTGACCCTTCGATGGATTCCGGATCGGCGCGGCTTCGCCGCTTGTCCGGAAAGACGGCGCGGTTGTGATAAGGCCGCAACTCCTCACCCCATAGCCGGACCGGAACGGAGTTTTCGCCCGTGAGCACAGGACGCGCAGAAAGCCGCGTCAGGCGGCCGCCGGCGTAGAGTTGCCAAGCGAATTCCGCGGCCGCGCCCGCATCATCAGCCAGCACACCAACCCGAGATTGACGAGGTTCCAGGCCAGCCCGTTGAGGAAGGCGACGCGATAGGAGGCGAAATAGTCGAAGATCGCGCCCGAGACATAGCCGCCGAAGGCCATGCCTAAGACCGTCGCCGACATCACGATGCCGATGCGCACGCCCGCCTCCTTGGCCGGCAGGTATTCGCGGATGATGACCGCATACATCGGCACGATGCCGCCCTGGAACAGGCCGAAAATGCCGGTGACGATGTAGAGTGAGGTCAACCCGTCGAACCAGAGATAGAGGAACAGCGCCGCGCCCTGCATCGCCGAGCCCAAGGCCAGCGTCGCCGTTCCGCCGATGCGGTCGGCGACGAAGCCCGAGCCGATGCGGCTGATGATGCCGAGCAGCAGCATCAGCGAGAGCATTTCCGCGCCGCGCGCGACGCCGTAACCGAGATCGCCGCAATAGGCGACGATATGGACCTGGGGCATCGCCATGGCGACGCAGCAGCAGAACCCCGCAACCGCGAGCAGCCATTGCAATTGGTTCGCCGAGAGGCCCAGATCGCCGCGCGCGCTGGTGCTCGCCGCATCGTCGGCCGCCATGTGCTCGACCGAGGGACGGCGCCGGAAGAACAGCGACATCGGCAGCATGATGATGAGCGCCGTCAGCCCGATGCCGATATGCGTCGCCCGCCAGCCATGATGCGCCACGCCCCAGGTGATGAGCTGCGGCCAGATCACCCCGGCGAGATAGCTCCCCGATGCGCCGAACACCACGGCAAGCCCGCGATGCTTGCGGAACCAATGCGACAGATCGGCGATCAGCGGGGAGAAGCCGGCCCCGCCGCCAATGCCGATCAGGACGAGATGGACGAGCGCGAACTGCCAGAGCGATTGCGCCAGCGCCGCCAGCATGTAGCCGCTGCCGAGCAGGAGCGCCCCCATCACGACCGGCACGACGATGCCGTAGCGATCGGCGATGCGGCCCATGGCGATGTTGCCGAAGCCGAAGCCGATCATCACGCAGGTATAGGGCAACGCAGCGCCTGCCCTGAGCGTGCCGAACTCGGCCTGCACCGAAGGCAGCACGACCACGACCGACCAGGTGCCGACGCAGGCGACCGTGCCGAGCAGCAGCGACATCCCCAGCCTGAGCCAGGCATAGGAGGAATCCGGCGCATAACGCGCATCCAGGGCAGCCATGTTTCCTCGCGCCGTCGTTTTCAGAGAACGACTTTATCTAGAGCAATCTCCGATCCGATCGGATCGGAGATTGCTCTAGATCTTTGTTTTAACGCATTTTCTTCACGCGAACCGGATATCCACTTCGCTCGAAAATGCTCCAGGAGCGAGGATTAGGCGCCGCCGCCACGCGCGACAAGCGCAGGCCCCGCAGGGCGGAGCGGCGTTGGCGGAGGAGGCGTTGTACCTGGCCATGACGGAAAGGGCGCGGGGAACCCCTCTCCTGCATCGAAGTCGGGTCTACCCGACTTCGACACTTTGAGTGCTAATCTCGGGCAGGCCCGAGATCAGTGAGAGGGGCAGAGGTGAGGTGTAGGCCCCTGGACCAGTTGAGTGGAAACGCCACAGCGAAGCAGCGGTGAGGTTACGGCCACAGCGTCAAACGGCCGACCCCTCACCCTGCCCTCTCCCACCAACCTCGGGCTTGCCCGAGATTGGCAGCTAGAGTGGCCCAAGTCGGAAACATCCGACTTGGGGTGGGGAGAGGGCTCCCCGCACGTACTGGACTTCGAGCAGAGCCCCTCAGGCGCCCGTCACATGCGCATAGGCGCTGGCGTCCAGCGGGCGGCCGAGCAGGAAGCCTTGCGTCAGGTCGCAGCCTTCCTGGATCAGGAAGTCGAGCTGCTCGGGCGTCTCGACACCCTCGGCCACCACCTCGATACCGAGCGCATGGCCGAGCTGGATGACGGCGCGCGTGATCGCGACCGATTCCAGCGTCACCCCGAGCTTGGCGACGAAGCTGCGGTCGATCTTCAACGTCGTCAGCGGGAAGCGATGCAGATAGGAGAGCGAGGAATAGCCGGTGCCGAAATCATCGAGCGCGATGCGCACGCCGAGCGCGCGCAATTTGCCGAAGGTCGCCATGGCGCGGTCGGCATCGGTGACCATGACGCCCTCGGTGATCTCGAGTTCGAGCCGCTCGGGGTCGAGGCCGGTCTCGGCCAGCACTGCCGCGACACGGCCGGGCAGGTCGCCGGACTGGAACTCCAGCGCCGAGATGTTGACGGAAATCCGCAAGGGCTGTGTCCAGCGCGCCGCCTCGATGCAGGCGCTGCGCAGCACATAGGCATCGAGCTTGGCGATGAGGCCGCCCTCCTCCGCCGCCGGAATGAAGCTCGCCGGTGCGACGATGCCGCGCACCGGGTCCTTCCAGCGTGCCAGCGCCTCGAAGCCTGCGATCGAGCCATCGGCCCGGAACAGCGGCTGGTAATGCGGATGGATCTCGTTGCGCTCGATCGCCTGGCGCAGATGCCGGCTGAAGGTGAGGCGCTCCTGCTCGCGCGCCTGCTCGGCGAGATCGAACATGCGCATCGCGCCCGGCCCCTCGGATTTGGCGAGGTTCAAGGCGGCGTTGGCGGCAGCGATCAGGCGGATCTGATCCTCGCCATCCCCCGGAAAGCGCGCACAACCGGCGCTGACGCTGACCTTGAAGGAATGGCCGCCCGTGAAGAATTCGTCCGCGAAGGCACAGCGTACGCGCTCGGCCTGCGCCCGCGCCTCACCTTCGGTCTGCAGCGCGCCCGAGACCAGCATGAACTCGTCGCCGCCGATCCGCGCCAGGAAGGCGTCACCGGCGCTGGCCCGCAGACGCTGAGCCGCCTCGATCAGAATGGCGTCGCCCACGGCATGGCCATGCTCGTCGTTCAGCGCCTTGAAGCCGTCGAGGTCCATGCGCATCACGACTAGCCCCTCGCCGGCGAGCCGCGCCTGCGTCAGCCTCCGGTCGAGATGGGCGCTCAGCGCCGGGCGGTTGTGCAGCCCGGTCAGCCTGTCATGACGCAGCGTGTCCGCCAGCTTCTGCTCGGCCTGCTTGCGCTTGCTGATGTCGACCAGCAGGTTGAAGCCGCCGATCAGCGCCCCGTCATCCCCGAACAACGGTGTCGGATAGGTCAGGATCGGGGTCCGCGTCCCGTCCGGGCGTTCGAGCATGGCCTCGACGCCGCGTACCGGCCGGCTTTCGCGCAGCGCGGCGGCCATCGGGTCGTCCTGGGGTGCGAGCGGCGCTCCCTCAATGGTGAAGAGCTTGTGCGTGATGCACCAGCGATCCGCGCCGATGCGCGGCTCGCGCCCGACAAAGGCGCCGGCGGCACGGTTGGCATAGGTGATCCGCCCCTCGGCATCGGTCATGTAGACGCAAATCGGCAGTTGCTCGAGCACGCCCTCGAACCAGGCGTCGCGGTGGGTCGGCCTATCGTTTTTCGACGCCGCCGGCGCTATCTGGGAGAGATCGACACCACCTTCCCTCAGCGCCGCGAAGCCCGACGCGATCTGACGATCGGCGGAGAACCGGCGATAGGCAGTTACGTCGGGGCTGGTGACAGCCTTGGACATCGGGGCAATCCGCTGAACATTCTTGAAACTCTGCGCTTTCGATAGAAGCCGTAGAGATCACAACAAATGCTTAAAGCAGCAGCCAAGCGGGCCGCTTCGGCGGGACTGCCTCTCACTCTGCAAGATGAAGCAAGGATATCAATAAAAAATGAAAATCTGGAAAACTCAAGAAACGATCCAGAATTTATCTTCTGCGCCGCAGAGCAATATGCCGATATGCCTTAACGTAATCCACGTCACCCAGCAGCAGCGCCGCGGCCGGTTTATTTGAAGAGGGCGTCGCCCTGCTCATCGACAAGCTGCTTGCCCTTCACCAGCGCGAAATCGGCGGCGTCCTCGGCGCCGGGAAAGCGGTCGGCCCGCACGAAGCGATGCTGGCGCAGCTCCCCGTCGATCTCCTTCTCAACCACGCCGCAGAGCTGGTGCTGCCCACCCTCCTGATAGGGCGTCGCATGGATGGTGAAGCCATTATGCTCGATGCTCTTGAGCGGACCGGCCGGCGTCTCGCTAGCCTTACCGCCCAGCCCGAACAGGGATTTCAGAAACGACATGGAGCCTCCGCATTCATTGCGACTTGATATAGGGCAGGATCGACGCCAAGGGGAGCCCAGTTTGCACTCGTCCACGATCGAGATGCCCGAGCTCGGAAACACCCGCAAGACTTGAAAAACAGCGGCAGAATCCCCAGATTCGTGGTGTTCAGGGCGACCGCATGGCCCCTTTACGCCCAACCCGCTTCCGCGGCCACCTCTGAATAGGGAGGTGGTCATGAGACTCATCAGATCGCTGTCGGTCGCAAGATCTCTGTCGTTCGCGGGGCTCGGCCTGATCGCGCTCAGCCTGTCCAGCGCCGCGCAGCCCCAGGCGCCGCGCGGCCCACCTTGCGTCGATCGCACCCAGTTGATCGCGCAATTGCACAACACCTTCGGGGAGCTGGTTATCGGCCGCGGCCTCGCCAATGGCGGTTTCCTCTTCGAGATCCTCGCCGGCCAGTCCGGCTCCTGGACCCTCATCGCCACCACACCGCAAGGCATGAGCTGCTTCGTCGCAGCCGGCGAGGCCTGGGAGCCGGTTCCGAAGCCCGACATCTTCGCCGGGCGCGAATGAACGGGCACAGGCGCCTGAACCAAGGGCTTGGCGCGTCGGGGCTTGGCGCAATCAAGGGCTTGGCGACAGGCTCGGCAAGCCGCTAAATTGCGGCATCGGCCCGCCAGGCCGGTCGTAAGCGTCTCACGTCAGACAACGCATCCAACCCGGCTGTCGCCGTCAGGATGCCTTGCCAAGATGTTTTGCCAAGATGCCTTGCAATGCCCCACGGCACCGCCCGCTTACGAAAGCCTATCGTCCCATGTCCAACCTGTCTTCCCGGCGCCGGCTTCCGGCGCGCTACGGCACTGTCGTGCTGCCCTTCCTGCTGTCGATCGTGATGACCTTCGTCGTCTCGGCCATAGCGACGCTGCGGGCGCTCGGCCCCTCCCCGGACTTCCTCTCCACTTGGCCTGTCTCCTGGGGCCTGTCCTGGCTGGTCGCCTTCCCGACGCTGCTTCTGGTCCTGCCATTGGTGCGGCGGATCATGGCGCTGATCGTGGCACCACCTGCTTGAGGGCAGAGCCCCTAACAACCTCTACCCGCCCAGATGCAGCACGACCTCGCGCCGATGCGGCCGACGGCGGTGCTCGAACAGATAGATGCCTTGCCAGGTTCCCAGCGCCAAGCGTCCGTCCATGACTGGGATCGAGAGAGAGACCGGCGTCAATGCCGCCTTGATATGAGCCGGCATGTCGTCGGGCCCCTCCGCCCGATGCGTCAGATAGGCCATCGCCGGATCATCGGCTTGTGGCACCAAACGACGGAAGAACGCGTCGAGATCGCGCCGCACATCGGGATCGGCATTTTCCTGGATCAGCAGCGAGCAGGAGGTATGGCGCAGGAACAGCGTCAGCAGCCCGCTTTCGACGCCGGCAGAGCGGACGAAGGCCGTGACGCGATCGGTGAACTCATAGAGCCCGGCACCTTGGGTCTCGATGGCGAGGACCGATTGCGAGCTCATTCCCGCCGGGGCCTTCAGCGCTCGGTCAGGGCGAGCTTGGCGCCCAGCGCGACAAAGGCTGCGGCGAAGCTCCGCCGCAGCCAGGCCATCACGGCTGGGCGGCTGACGACCTTGTCGCGCATCGCCGCGGCGAAAAGCCCGTAGAGCGCGAAGACCACGAAGGTCATCGCCATGAACACGCCGGAGAGCTCCAGCATACGCGTGAGCGGCGCGGCCTCATTGGCGGCGATGAACTGCGGCAGGAAGGCGACGAAGAAGATCGACAGCTTCGGATTGAGCACATTGATCGCGATGCCGTCGGTCAGCACGCGCAGCCCAGAGCGCGGATCGGCCTTGGTCTCGACCTTGAGCGCGCCTTGCTCGCGCAAGGTCTGCCAGGCCATCCAGAGCAGATAGGCGACGCCGGCATATTTCACGATCTCGAAGGCCAGCGCGCTCGCATGCAGCAGCGCCGCCAGCCCCATCATCGCGGCGATGAGATGCGGCACGATGCCGAGCGTGCAGGCAAAGGCCGCCAACACGCTGGCGCGGGAGCCGCGCGTGAGACCCGCCGCGATGGTGTAGATCGCGCCCGTGCCGGGCGAAGCGACGATGATCAACGAAGTGAGGAGGAATTCGGGGGACATCGTTGGCTCCGGCTGAACAGACATTCGCGGCAAGTTAGCGGCGCGCGCGCTTCACGCAAGCCGGCGACAGCCACGTCTATTGCGCGAAATGCCGTTCCAGAAAGGCCAGGACTCGCAGCAGCGCGTCGGCGCGCGCCTCGTCATCCGTGCCGATGAGCGGGATCGGGCCATCGCCATTGCGATAGGCCGGCAGCTCACGCCTGTCAGCGTTGGGGGCGTCGAAGGCGTGGACGGCGCGCGGATAGCTCTTGAGTTCGAGCGGATTGCCGCGCGCCTTCGCTGCGTTGACGAAGGCTTCGCAGGGCGCAAACGGGGTCCAGACATCGGCCTCGCCGAACAGCACGAGCAGCGGCGTCTGCGTCGTCCAGCGCCCGGGCTCGACTTGCGTATAGGGCCTGGTCTGAAAGGTCTCGCTGCAGGAGCCGGGATAAAACGCGATCGCGGAATTGAAATCCTGGGCAAGCGGCTGCGGCCGCCCGATGCTCTTCTCGTTGATGGTGAGCAGCACGGTTGCACCGCCCTGCGACCAGCCCATCAGCGCGATGCGGTCGGCCCGCACGAAGCGCTGCGCCTGGAGGTATTGCAGCGCGGCATAGGCATCCTTCGGCCTGTCGCGCAGCATGGTGCGCCGCGGCAGTCCGGCCGTGCAGCTCTGCCCGAAGCCGCGCGATTTCGCGCTGTCGACGACGAGCACGACATAGCCCTTGGCGACGAGCATGCGCGCCCAGGCATGGTAGATCGGCAGGATGCGGCCATTGCGATCGAGCAGCCCCGAGCAGCCATGCATCATGACGATGGCTGGCCGCGCCTCCTCCGTCGCCGGGCGATCGAGATAGGCCGTCAGCGTGGTCTCATTATCGAGCGAACGGAAACTGACGCTCTCCTGCGCAGCGGCGGTATTCGCCCACGCAGCGAGACCAAGCGCGCAGGCGAAAGCGGCAAGCCCCCCGCCGCGCGGCCTGCGCATGAGGTCAGCCGCCATCACCATGGACGACACCAGCGTCAACAGCGGTATCGCAAGGAGGAGCGACAGCGCGATCGCCGCGATCAATCGCCAGCCTGTCGAAACCATGGGGGCTCCGGCGTGACCGCACCGATCGACCCGGCGCAGAGTGCCGGAGGATAGTTCACGCCGCGCAAAAAAGCGTACCATCGCGCCCTTCCCTTACAGCGGACCTATTTGAGGTTCAGCTGTCGAGGAAGCTCTACAGCTGCTGTGGCCGGCTCGGATGCGGCACGGCGCCAAGCGTCCAAACGCGCGAGCGGCAGATCAGATCAAGAGCCCAGACCTTCGAAGATGCCGCCGATCACCGAAGCCGCGATCTCTCCGGCGCCGGAGAGCACGCTGCCTGCAAGGTCGAGCGTGCCGTCGAGGACGGCGCTGACGACGTCGCCAACGCCATCGGTGGCCGTGCTGCTCGCATCGCTCGCCGCGGCGGGCTGTTTCCTCTGCGCGTCGGCCTGCGCTTGGGCGGCCTGCACCGCCGCTTCGATCTCCGCCAGATCAGGCTTGTCGGTCATAACTGCCCCCTCTGAAACCGCCATCTTGGCACCGTCCCAGCCAAGAAAAAAGGCGGGTCTCTCGACCCGCCTTTGCAATCACCTCAATTGTCCAGGAAGCTCCTGAGCTTCCGGCTCCGGCTCGGATGCTTCAACTTCCTGAGCGCCTTCGCCTCGATCTGGCGGATACGTTCGCGCGTGACGCTGAACTGCTGGCCGACCTCTTCCAGCGTATGGTCGGTGTTCATGCCGATGCCGAAGCGCATGCGCAGCACGCGCTCCTCGCGCGGCGTCAGCGAGGCCAGGACGCGGGTCGTGGTCTCGCGCAGATTGCTCTGGATCGCTGCGTCGATCGGCAGGATCGCATTCTTGTCCTCGATGAAATCGCCGAGATGGCTATCTTCCTCGTCGCCGATCGGGGTTTCGAGCGAGATCGGCTCCTTGGCGATCTTGAGGACCTTGCGCACCTTCTCCAGCGGCATGGCGAGCTTCTCGGCCAGCTCCTCCGGGGTCGGCTCGCGGCCGATCTCGTGCAGCATCTGGCGCGAGGTGCGGACGATCTTGTTGATCGTCTCGATCATGTGCACCGGGATGCGGATGGTGCGAGCCTGGTCGGCGATCGAACGCGTGATCGCCTGGCGGATCCACCATGTCGCGTAGGTCGAGAACTTGTAGCCGCGGCGGTACTCGAACTTATCGACAGCCTTCATCAGGCCGATATTGCCTTCCTGGATCAGATCCAGGAATTGCAGGCCGCGGTTCGTGTACTTCTTGGCGATCGAGATCACGAGGCGAAGATTGGCCTCGATCATCTCCTTCTTCGCCTGCCGCGCCTCGCGCTCGCCCTTCTGGACCATCAGCACGATCTTGCGGAACTCCTGGATCTCCAGGCCGGTCTCGGAGGCCAGCGTATGGATCTCCTCGCGCAGCTGCTTGATCCGCTCCAATTCCGCGCCGACGAATTCACGCCAGCCACGCGAGCCCAGCTTGGAAACGCGCAGAACCCATTTCGGGTCGAGTTCGCCGCCGACATGCTGCTTGAGGAAGTCCTCGCGGCCGACGCCATAGCTCTCAGCCAGGCGCAGCAGGCGCGTCTCGTGCGAAATCAGCCGCTTGTTGATGTCGTAGAGCTGCTCGACCAGCGCCTCGATGCGGTTGTTGTTGAGCGAGAGCGACTTCACCGCGGTGATGATGTCGTCTTTCAGCTTCTTGTATTTGCGGTCCTGCGACGGCGAGAGTTTGGTGTTCTCCAGCCGGTTGGCAATGTCCTGGTCCTGCAGGCGGCGCAGCTTCTTGTAGTTGTCGGCGATCGAATCGAAGGTCTCGAGCACGCGCGGCTTGAGCTCGGCTTCCATGGCCGAGAGCGAGACGTTGTTCTCGATGTCGTCATCGTCCATGTCGGACGGCAATTCGCCTTCCGGCACCTCGCCGGCGGGCGCGGGAGCTTCGCCGGGCTCGCCCTCCTCGCCTTCGCCGGGCAGTTGCGACGGGTTCTTGCCGTCGGGGCCGGCATAGGTCGCTTCCAGATCGATGATGTCGCGCAGCAGCACCTTGCCTTCGACGAGCTCGTCGCGCCAGATGATGATGGCCTGGAAAGTCAGCGGGCTCTCGCAGAGGCCTGCGATCATCGCCTCGCGGCCGGCCTCGATGCGCTTGGCGATGGCGATTTCGCCCTCGCGGGAGAGCAGTTCGACCGAGCCCATCTCGCGCAGATACATCCGCACCGGATCGTCGGTGCGCTCGGTCGGCTCGAGATTGCGCTTGACCTCGACAGGCAGCGCCGAGCGCTGCGTCTCGACGAGCTCGCCCTCGCTCTCCTCCTCGTCGCCATTCGTGCCGGTGCGCGCAGCCGCGCGCTCCTCGCCCGAGGCTTCGGGGTCCTCATTGTCGACAACGTTGATGCCCTGCTCGCTGAGCTGGCCGAGCACATCCTCGATCTGCTCGGAGGAGAACTCCTCCGAGGGCAGGACTTCGTTCAGTTCGTCATAGGTGACATAGCCGCGCTTCTTAGCGAGCTTGATCATCCGCCTTACGGCCTGATCGGTCAGATCGAGCAACGGTCCATCGGACGTCGGGGGGGCTTCCGGCGCGACCTGGTCGGTCTTTTCCCGTTCGCTCGCTTTTGTCGCCATCAATCAGCGCTCCGCACTCGCGCGTCGCCACGGCTCGGAACAAGCCACATGCAGACGCATAAAAGGGCGGCGCGGCCGCTGGTCCGGCGCGCTCACCCCACCCAAATCACTTCGGCCAGATGGCGCCGATCATCGTTGATGAATCGTAAACCACCTGCAATCGGCACGCACAGCATGACCGCGGAAGCCGGAGCAGCGTATCCTCAATCTCCAGACATGGCCTCCGTACCCTCGATCGTCTCGAGGCGGGCCTTGACGTCCTTGATCCAGGCAAAATTGGCTTCGGTCGCTTCGTCAGCCAATGCGCGCTCGGCTGCCTTCAGCTCGCTATGTAACGTCCGCGCGCGATGATGCAAGACGATAGCCTGTCGAATTGAGTCGAAAACCGATTCTGGATCAGCCGCTTGCGTCAATTTTTGGCGCTCGGCCGGCCCGGTGATCGCCAATAGCGCGCTTTGGGCCTCCTGCACACGCGGTTGGACCAGGCGATCGGCAAGCGCATTCTCGTCGAGGCTGTCATCCATGGCCGCCTCGAGCAGCACCTGGCGGAAGCGCTCGGCGGCGGGACCATCGAGCGCGAGCTCGGCAATCTCGTCGGCGCAGCGCAAGATCAGATCGGGATGGCTCGCCAGCGCCAGCAAAATGAAGGCCTCGCGCACATCCTCGCCGCGACGGCCCGCCATCATCCGCGACTGCGTCAACTGGCTGCTCGCCTTGAGCGGGCCAACGGCCCAGGGCGCCACGGCCTGACGGAACCCGCCGCGCCCGCCGCCGCCGCCCTGAGGGCGGCCGCGCTGAAAGCCGCCGTCGCGGCCACGCTCGGCCCGCGCGGGGGCCGCGCTGGCGAAAAGCTGGGTCAGGCGCTCATCCATCTCGCGGCGGTAATGCCGGCGCGTCGCCTCGTCCTTGATCTGGCCAAGCGGCTCCTTCAGCCGGCGCTCGAAGGCGGCGCGACGCTCGGGCGTGTCGAGAGGACCGGCCTCGACCTCGCGCGTCCAGAGCATGTCGACCAGCGGGCGCGCCGCCTGCAGCACCTCGGCGACAGCCATCTTGCCGCCCGACCGCGCCAGATCGTCGGGATCCTGCCCGTCGGGCAAAGTCGCGAAGGCGAGCGACTTGCCCGGCTCCAGCATGGGTAGCGCGAGGTCGATCGCGCGGCTCGCCGCCTTGCGCCCGGCCTTGTCGCCGTCGAGGCAGATCACCGGCTCGTCGGCCATGCGCCAGAGCAGGCCGAGCTGATCCTCGGTCAGCGCCGTGCCCAGCGGTGCGACCGTCTGCGGAAAGCCCGCCAGCGTCATCGCGATCACGTCGACATAGCCCTCGACGACGATCACCTGGCCGGTGTCATGCGCGCCCTTGCGAGCATTGTGGTGGTTGAACAGCAGCGAGCCCTTGTGGAAGAGCGGCGTCTCCGGCGAGTTCAGATATTTCGCCGAGACCTCGGCGCTCATCGCCCGCCCGCCGAAAGCGATCACCCGGCCGCGCGCGTCATGGATCGGGAACATGATGCGGTCGCGGAAACGGTCATAGGGCACGGCGATCTCGTCGCCATGCACGAGCAACCCCGTCTCCATCATCAGCGCGGCGTCGACGCCCTTGGCTGCAAGATGATCGCGCAAGGCGAAGCGGTCCGGCGGGCCATAGCCGATGCGGAAGAGCTTGCGCGCCTCGCCCTCCAGGCCCCGACCCGAGAGATAGCGCCGCGCGCCTGAGCCGCGATCGCCCATGAGCTCGGCCTCGAAGAAACGCGCCGCGAGCTCGACGACCTCGTGCAGGCCCTTGCGCTTCTCTTCCTGGACCTGCGCCTCATGCGTGATCTTCGGCAGTGTCACGCCGGCTTCGGAAGCGAGCTTCTCGACGGCTTCCGGGAAGGAAAGCCCTTCCGTCTCCATCACGAATTTGAAGATGTCGCCGTTCTTGCCCGAGGAGAAATCGAAGAACGAGCCCTTCTGGTCGTTGACGAAGAACGAGGGCGTCTTCTCGGCGTTGAAGGGCGACAGGCCCTTCCATTCGCGGCCTGATTTAGCCAGGCGCACGCGCTTGCCCACGACTGCCGACACCGGCAGCCGCGCCTTGATCTCTTCCAGGATGGAGGGCGGGAATTTCATGCTTTCCTATGTGGGCTCAACCCTGTCGAAAGCCAATCGCAGCCAGCATGGCTGTCCGATTTATTGGCACTATCCACAGCGCCATGATAAAGAAAACTCGCCAAAAGGAAGACACCATGGCCCTCAACATCAAGGATCCAGAGACGGAGCGCTTCGTGCGCACCCTTGCACGCAGACGCGGCGTCAGCCTGACGGAAGCGGTGCGTCAGGCTGTAAAAAGCGAACTCGAGAGCGACGGCTTGCCGGAGCAGGAGAAAGCACGGCGGATAGCCGAAGGACGGCGTTGGCTCGCGGATTTCTACCAGAAATACGAAGTCGAGCGACCCGTCCGCTCCATGAGCAAGCAGGAGATGGACGACATCATCGGCTATGATGAAAACGGCCTGCTTTGATGCTGGCCATCGATGCATCCGCACTCGTGGCCATCATCTGCGGCGAGGACGACGCCGAAACCCTGCTGGACAGCCTCGCCGCAACGTCGCGCCGCTGCGTCAGCGCGCTCAACCTGCTCGAAGCGCGCCTTGTGATCACCTTCGGCAGAGGAATAGAGGCCGACCGCCTCGAAGACCTTCTCACGAAATGGGACATAGAAGTCGTTGCGCTCGACGAGGACATGGGGCGCCTCGCCTTCGACGCGTACCGGCGCTTCGGCAAGGGCCGGCACGCAGCCCGCCTCAACATGGGCGATTGCGCCGCCTACGCGCTCGCCAAAGCGCGCGGCTGGCCGCTGCTGTTCAAGGGCGAAGATTTTTCGCTGACTGATATCGAGCGAGCGTAAAGCGCCCGCCCCCTATTCACCCGCCCAGCGCCGCCTTCACCAGCCCGCTCGCTTTGGCGAAGTCCATCTGGCCGGCGAATTTCGCGCGCAGGATCGCGATGACCTTGCCCATGTCCTTGACGGACGCTGCGCCGCTCTCGGTCACGGCCGCCGCGATCACGGCCTTGACCTCGTCTTCCGACATCTGCTTGGGCAGATAGGCGTTGATGACCTCGACCTCGGCGCGCTCGCCTGCAGCGAGCTCAGGGCGGCCATTGGCGTCGTAGATCGCGATCGATTCCTGGCGCTGCTTGATCATCTTCTGCAGCAAGGCGAGGATTTCGTCGGGCGTCGTCTCAGGCTTGCCCAGGCCGCGCGCCTCGATGTCCTTGTCCTTCAGCGCCGAGGTGATCAGGCGGATGGTCGAGACCTTGCCCTTCTCGCCGGCCTTCATCGCCTCCTTGAGATCGGCCGTGAAGCGCTCGCGCAGGCTTGTCATGTGGGTATTCCCTTTTTGTGCTGCAGGCTTGCGCCTGCTTCGATTGACGAGGCGGAACCGCGCCTTTAAGGCTCGCGCTCCAGACATGGGCGCAAGCGCAGAACCGCTGTCCCGCCTGAAACATCGCCGCGCTTTCGCGGCCTGGATCGAGACATAGACATGACCGCTCCCGAAGGAAACCCCGCCGCCGGCGGCTGGATTGAACCGCGCGCGACCGCGCTGCTGGTACTGGCCAACGGCATGGTGCTCGAGGGCTTCGGCCTGGGCGCGACCGGCCAGGCGCCCGGCGAACTCTGCTTCAACACGGCGATGACCGGCTATCAGGAGATCCTGACCGACCCGTCCTATGCCGGGCAGATCATCACCTTCACCTTCCCCCATATCGGCAATGTCGGCGTCAACGAGGACGACGTCGAGACGGTCAACGCCGCCGCCTCCTCGGGCGTGCGCGGCCTCGTGCTGCATGCCGCGATCACCGAGCCCTCGAACTGGCGCGCCAACCGGCATTTCGACGCCTGGCTGAAAGCCCGCAACATCGTCGGCATCAGCGGCGTCGACACCCGCGCGCTGACCGCCCTGATCCGCGACAATGGCATGCCCAACGCAATCATCGCCCACAGCCCCGACGGCGTCTTCGACATCGAGCGGCTCAAGCGTGAAGCCGCGGCGCTGCCCGACATGGCCGGACTCGACCTTGTGCCACTGGTCACCGCCGCCCAGCGCTATAGCTGGGACGAGACGCCCTGGATCTGGCCCGCTGGCTATGGCAAGCGCGAGAGCGTTGTCCACAAGGTCGTCGCGATCGACTACGGCGTGAAGCGCAACATCCTGCGCTTGCTCTCCAAGGCCGGCTGCGAGGTCACGGTCGTGCCCTCGACCGCCAGCGCCGAGGACATCCTGGCGCTGCAGCCCGATGGCATCTTCCTCTCGAACGGACCAGGCGACCCGGCCGCCACCGGCGAATATGCCGTGCCGGTGATCAAGGCGCTGCTCGACAAGAAGATCCCGACCTTCGGCATCTGCCTCGGCCACCAGATGATGGCGCTCGCCATCGGTGGCCAGACCATGAAGATGAAGCAGGGCCACCACGGCGCCAACCACCCTGTGCAGGACAAGACCACGGGCAAGGTCGAGATCGTCTCGATGAATCACGGCTTCGCGGTCGATCCAGCCTCTTTGCCGGCGCATGCGGTCGAGACCCATGTCTCGCTCTTCGACGGCTCCAACAGCGGCATCGCGCTCACCGACCGCCCGGCCTTCAGCGTGCAGCACCACCCCGAGGCCTCGCCGGGCCCGCAGGACAGCCACTACCTGTTCGCCCGCTTCGTCGAGATGATGGCGGCGGAAAAGGCCAAGACGGCGGCCTGAAGACAGCGGCCTGAGCGCGGCATCCAGTCCTCGTCCCGAGGAGTGGACGAAGCCCGCGTCTCGAAGGATGCTCCAGCACGCTCTCAACCATCCCGTGAGGCGCCGCTTTCGCGGCCCCTCAGGATGAGGGCTGCGACTATCGACAAAGGAGCCGGGCATGATCCACCAACTGCGCATCTACGAGATCTTCGAGCGCAACAAGGCCGCCTTCCACGCCCGCTTCCGCGATCACGCGATGCGGATCATGGCGCGGCACGGCTTCCAGATTGTGGCGATGTGGGAGACCGCGAGCGCCGGCCGCACCGAATTCGCCTATATCCTCGCCTGGCCCGACAACGAGACCCGGACAGCGCGCTGGACAACCTTCCTGGCCGACCCGGAATGGATCGAGATCAAGCGCGTCACCTCGATCGAATACGGCAATCTCGTCGGCACGATCGAGGACCGAATCATGACGCTGACGGATTATTCGCCAACCGGCGCGATTTCCGCTTGAACGCAGGCACCGAGCCCGCATTGGACGACGCCGACGGGGGGCCGCCGCCACATGAAAGCCTCGGTCCGGCTGAGAGGCTTGCTTGCGGGAGCCTGGCGCCAGCCGCGAACGCTATTCGATCTTCCAAAATCCGCGGCTTACGCTCAGAACCTCTCCATCATCCCCAGCGCCCGAAAGGCGTCCCGGATGATGATTTCTGTCTGAGCAAAAGCCGTTAGCTCTGGCTCAACAGGTCCCGCATCGCGACCAGCGCGGTAGCGTAGCCGCGCGCGCCGAGGCCGGCCATCACCGCTGTCGCGACCGGCGAGATCAGGGATTTATGATAGACCGCCTCGCGCTTGTGGACGTTCGAGATATGGAACTCGATGATCGGCCCCTCGAACATCTTGAGCGCGTCCATGATCGCGACGGAGGTGAAGGTGAAACCGGCCGGGTTGATGACGATGCCGGCACCCTCGTCGATCGCCTCGTGGATCCATTCGATCAGTTCGTATTCCCGGTTGGTCTGGCGGAAGACGATCTCGCGCTCTGGGACCGCAGCTCGGCAGAGCGCCTCGACCTCGGCCAGCGTGGTATGACCGTAGATCTCGGGCTGGCGGCGGCCAAGGCGGTTCAGATTGGGTCCGTTCAGGACATAGATCGGCTTCTTCATGGACAGGCTCCGTAGCAACCGCCGCTAACTGGCTAGCCTGCCGCGCCACCGGGATGGCGGCGCGGCAGGCCACGATCAGCTGACGGTGAAGGGGATGTTCTCGATGCTGTCCGGAAACTTATGCACCGGCACCTTCATCCACTTGTCGTAGACCTTCTGAAGCTCGCCATTGGCCTTGATCTTGTCGATGAAGACATTGATCGCGGCGTTGATCTCCTTCTCTCCCAACCGCGTGCAGGCGCCGTTGTAAAGGTTCTGGAATTCGAGCTTGTTCTCGAAGATGCCAGGCCGCGCCTGCTCGATCCGCTGGAGGTAGAAGATGTTGCCGCCCAGCGCCTGGACCTGGCCCGAGACCAGCGCCTGGATACTGGGCGCATCGCCGTCATAGCGGCGGATCGTGGTGTTGGCCGGAGCATTCTTGGTCACTTGCGTGTCCTGGGCCGCGCCCTTCGCCACGCCGATGGTGTAGCGGCCCATATCCGCATTGGTCTTGATGCTTTCCGCCTTCGGGCCGATCAGGACGATGGTGTTGGCGACATAAGGCTTGCTGAACTGCACGGCCTTGGCCCGCTCCGGCAGCATCGCCATCGTGGCGAAGAGCAGGTCGACGCGCCCGGTCGTCAGCGCCGGGATGCGGTTATTGACCTCCAGCGCCACGAACTCGACGGAAACGCCAAGCTCCTTGCCGAAGAGCTCGGCGATATCGGCATCCAGCCCCTCCTGCTTGCCGGCGCTGTTGACGAAGCCCCAGGGCGGGTTGTCGCCTTGAATCCCGACCACCAGCTTGCCCCGGCTCTTGATCTCGGCCGGGGTGATCGCCAGCGCCGGCCGCGTCGCAATTGCCGGCGCGGCAAGAAGCGCAGCGCCTCCCAGCAGAATGTCGCGTCGCAGAAATTTCGGTCTAGACATCGGTGTTCCCTCCCCAGGGTTACAGGTCGCACGGCACTTTGCGGCCGTGATCGGCTCTCGCTCCCGCTTGCCGCGGGTAGCTCAGGCATCAATCTTTCATCTGCAGAAATTAATTTCAACTGATGAACTGCAAAACATCAGATATAACGATCCAATATCGGCCGTTGCGTCCCGGCCGGCCTCCTTTCCAGCCTCGGTCTAAGCCGGAGTGCGGTAGGCCCAGGGTCGAGCCTGCGAATGCGAGCACTGTGAATGAACGATCTTTCCGCCCATATCCTGCGCGATGAGACCGACGCCGGAACAGCCGGCGAGCAAGCCTATGACCGGTTGCGCGCCGACATCGTCTTCGGGCGCCTGCAGCCCGGGCAGCGGCTCAAGCTGGAGCGGCTGCGGCTGGATTACGGCGTCGGCATCAGCACCTTGCGCGAAATTCTCAACCGCCTGGTGCCGGAAGGCCTGGTCGTCGCCGAGGGACAGCGCGGTTTCCAGGTCGCGCCCTGTTCGGCGGCTGACCTCAAGGAGATCGCCGCGCTGCGCCTCCTGCTCGAACGCCACGCGATGGAGCAATCCTTCCAGGCCGGCGACATGGAATGGGAAGGCCGCGTCGTCGCCGCCCATCACAAGCTCGCCCGGATGGAGGCCCAGTTGCTCGCCGGCGACCGCTCCAATGCCGAGCCCTGGAAACGTTATGACTGGGAGTTTCACCAGGCGCTGGTCTCGGCCTGCGGCTCGCGCGCGCTGCTGGCCCTGCATTCGGGCGTCTATGACCGTTATCTGCGCTATCAGATGGTTTTCGTCATCTTCCGCGGAGAAATCGCCGCCGACGAGCACCGGGCCTTGCTGGATGCAGCCTTGAAACGCCAAGCCGCCAGGGCGCAGGAGATCCTGTCCGCCCATATCTGGGGCTGCGTCGACTTCGCGCTCAGCCGGGGTCTGTCGAGCTGAGGCCAGCCGTTTGCTGGTTGACAGTCCCGTCGGCGCGGGATCTAAGCGGCGCATGACCAGCCCCGCCCTGCTCCGCACCCAGCAGTATTACGCGCTCTTTTCATAAGAGCGGGCGCATTTTCATGTTCAACCGCTGCGTTTGGCGGATGAACTAGAAGCAGTCACCCGGCATCGCGGCCCCCGAGAGGACCAGACGATGCCTACCCAGCGACATTCATTCTCCTCGATCGGCCTGATGGGCTTTGGCGCCTTCGGCCGGCTGATAGCGCGGCACCTCCAGCCGCATCTGCCACTTGTCGTCTTCGATCCGGCGCACGCGCCCGAGGCCGACGGCTCCGGCAAGGGCCTTGCTCCCGGCGACATCGTGCAGGTCGCCGCCTGCGACATCGTCATTCTCGCCGTCCCGGTCGACCGGCTGCCGGAAGCCATAGCGAGCCTGCGCCCGCATCTGCGCACCGGGGCGATCGTGCTCGATGTCGGCTCGGTGAAGATCGAGCCGGCACGCCTGCTGCTCGCCGAACTGCCCGACGATGTCGAGATCATCGGCACCCACCCGCTCTTCGGGCCGCAGAGCGCGCGCAACGGCATTGCAGGCCTGAAGATCGCGCTCAGCCCGATCCGCGGCGACAGCTTTCGCCGGATCGCGGCCTTCCTGCGCCATGTCCTGAAGCTCGACGTCATCCTGACCACGCCGGATGCGCATGACCGCGACATGGCAATGGTGCAGGGGCTGACCCATCTCGTGGCAAAGATCCTCGTCCGGATGGAGCCGATGCCGCGCCGCATGACGACGAAGAGCTTCGAGCTGTTGATGCAGGCGACCGAGATGGTGCGCCATGACGCGCCCGGCGTCTTCCTCGCGATCGAACGCGCCAACCCGCATGCGCGGGCCGTGCGCGAGCGCTTCTTCGGCTATGCTGAGGAGCTGACCGAGACCTTGGAGCGCGGGCATGACACGCCGCCTCCGGCAGCTAGAGAAATCGAAGCGGAAATTGCGTGATGGCGGCGGCACTCCCGACGATTGGCGGCATTCGAAACCGGACGCCACTCCCCAAGCCTGCGGTCGCCTTGGGATGGAAACGCAGATCAGCGATCGATATCTGGGCCTCGGGAGATCGCTCTTTCCTCCGCTCATGAATCATTGGACGATACGCACAAAGCCCATAGCCGAAGGTGATCCGGGTGATCCCCAGGACTGGCCCAGTTGGCACGAGCCAGACAGGGAGGAAGCGGCAAGCTGCAAAGCTGCTTGCCGCGATCCTCATGCTTTATCTTGCCGTCAGCTATCTCATTCTCCCAGCGATCTGGACCCGCATCGAGCGCGAGGCGGGGCTTTCGAAGCGGACAATGGTGACTGCGAACGCACAGGGTATTGCTGGCGATCCAATCAATATCGGCCTGATTGGAGAACGTGACGATGTCGTTCGGGCATTCAATGCTGCCGGCTGGTACCCCGCCGACCCGGTTACCCTGCGAACAAGCCTGGAGATCATCGGGAGCGTCTTGCTCAACAGGCCCTATAGAAACGCGCCGGTGAGCCCCCTCTTCTTCGAAGGCAGGCGCGAGGACTTCGCGTTTGAGAAGCCGGTAGGCATCAGCGCAAATCGCCGGGAGCATGTGCGGCTTTGGCAGGTGATTGCGAACGGAGCCGATGCCCGCCCTGTCTGGCTCGGCTCCGCAACATTTGACAGCGGGGTAACGCTCAGCCGCGACACCGGACAGGTTACGCACCGCATCGCGCCCAATGTCGATGAAGAGCGCAACAGGCTGATCGAGGGCCTGAACAGCGCCCGCATGGTGACCAGCATTGATCAGATGAACGGCCTTGGCCCAACACTGACCGGTCGAAATGGTGAAGGGGATCCCTATTATTCCGATGGCGAGATCTGGATAGCGCGCCTCGTCAGCGCGGGAAGCCAAGCGGACAAGCCCGCTGACATCACTGCTCCACCGCCACTGATACAGCTCAAGGACATTGCGTTTTCCTTGGGATCTCGTCTCTTCGGTGACTGACGGTGTTTTGGTTGAAATCTCCAAACCTTTGATGCCGCCGCATGCTTTTCCGGCCAGCCTCTCGGGATGAGGCCTTTGCTATCATCGAACAGTCTCTCACGCCGCTTTCGCCTCGATCTTCAAGAACCCTGCGAGCTTGCCGGCAGGCAGCTCCGCCTCCTTCGCAATCCGCAGCGCCAGTGCCAGCGCGGCTGGGCGCAGCTGGCCGAGTGGGCGGTCGAGCCAGTAGGAGACCGGATTCAGCGCGGTGCGAGGGTCGACCATCGCGACCCGGCCCATCTCGACCTGGGCATGCGCCAGAGGCGGGCGCGCGAGAGCCAGCCCAAGCCCGCAGGCGGCAGCGTCGAGCACGAGATTATAGTCCTCGAACCTTCGATCCTGCGGGCGTGGGCGATAATCCAGCCCATGGCTCGCGAACCAGGCACGCCAGCCCGCGGCATCCGAATCATGGATCAGCGGATATGCCAGCAGGCGTTCCGGCCGGCCCTGCCCGATCGCCCGAGCGAGCTCCGGCGAGGCGATCGGATAGCACCATTCCTCGAAGAGCTGCACCGAGATGCGACCGGGCGCGCCGCCGCGCCCGCAGCGAATGGCGAGGTCGATGCCCTCGTCATCGAGATCCACGCGACGGTGGTCGACCTGCAGCACGATGCGCAGGGCAGGATTGCCGCTTTCGAGCTGGTGCATGCGCGGCATCAGCCAGAGGCTGCAGACGGAAGGCGTCGCGCTGAAGCGCACCACGGCTGCGCCCCGCGCCTCGGTCCAGCGGTCCGAGGTATCGGCAATCAGCGAAAACGCCTCCTGCGTGCGCTGGAGCAGGCGCTGGCCCTCCGGCGTCAGCGCCACGCCGCGCGCCTGCCGCTCGAAGACGCGCAGGCCCAGCCAATGCTCGAGCTTCGCCACTTGCCGGCTGACCGCACCATGGGTCAGGTTCAGCGCCTCGGCCGCGGCTGAGAAGCTGCCGGTGCGCGCCGCCGTTTCGAAAGCACGCAATGTGTCGAGCGGCGGAAGGTTCGAGCTGTGATCCATTCTCACAGCTCACCCTCGAATTCATCGTTTGTCAATCAGCTGGGGCAGGTATCTATGGCGGGTCATGCTCTCTCCCCGATGAGGTTCGCCATGACCGCCGCCAGTGCCGCAGCGCCAATCCCCACCAAGTCCGCCTTCGACTCGACGACGCTGGGGCTGGCGATCTTCACCATCATCGCCTGGGCCTCGGCCTTCCCCGCGATCCGCGCCGCGCTCGGCGGCTTCGGCGCGCTCGAACTCGGCGCGGTGCGCTTC
Source organism: Allobosea sp. OK403 (assembly GCF_900113835.1). Classification (GTDB taxonomy): domain Bacteria; phylum Pseudomonadota; class Alphaproteobacteria; order Rhizobiales; family Beijerinckiaceae; genus Allobosea. Next base: position 275,572 of record NZ_FOQV01000002.1, read on the forward strand.
GCCATCGCCGCCGTGCCGGCCGCGCTGTTCCTTGCCGTCACCCGGCCAAAGCTGCCGGAATGGCGCGACGCCTGGCGCTTCGGCTTCGGCGGGCTCGTCTTCGTCGCGGGCTATACCGTGCTGCTCAATCTCGGCCAGCAGACGGTCTCGGCCGGTGCGGCAAGCTTCATCATCAACATCAACCCAATCATCACGGCAGCGCTCGCCATGCTGGTGCTGGGCGAGCGTTTCACCGGCAGCCAATGGCTCGGCAGCGCGATCTCGCTCGCCGGCGTCGGGGTGATCGCCTTCGGGCAGAACGGCGCGGCGCTCGACCTCGGCATCGGCGTGCTGCTGGTGCTCGGCGCGGCCTTGTGCAACTCGCTCACTACCATTGTACAGAAGCCTCTTTTTGCCCAGCACAAGCCGCTGACGGTCACGGCCTGGAACATGGTGGTCGGTGGCCTCCTGCTCTCGCCCTTCCTGCCGAGCGGCATCGCCCAGGCGCAGACAGCCGCGACCGCCAGCCTCTACGCCATGTTCTATCTCGCCATCGTGCCGAGCCTGATCACCTATGCGACCTGGACGACGCTGCTCTCGCGCCTGCCGGCGGGCCGCGCCTCGAACCTGCTCTATGCCGCCCCGCCGGTCTCGCTCCTGATCAGCTATCTCTGGCTCGGCGAGGTGCCGAGCCTCCTCGGCATCCTCGGCGGCACGATGGCGCTGGGCGGCGTCGTCATCGTCAATCTGAAGCGCTGACGCAGCACTTCCAACCCGGCGGCGGGGCTGCGATACTGGCCGGCCATGCCTGTGACGATCTTCCTCCTGCGCGCCGTCAATGTCGGTGGCGCCAGCACCATCAAGATGGAGGCCCTGCGCGCGCTCTGCCCGCCGCTGGGCCTTCGCCATGCCGCGACCCTGCTGCAGAGCGGCAATCTCGTCGCCTCCCATGACAGCGAAGCGCGCGAGACAATCGCCCTGAAGCTGGAAGAGGCGATCGCTGCCACGCATCCGATGCGCCCGCGCGTGATTGCCCGCAGCCAGGTAGAGCTGCAGGATATCCTGACGCATTCTCCGCTGCCGGCCGCCGAGCGCCAACCGAATTGGCTTCTGGTGATGCCGCTCGACGCGGTCCCAACTGATGGCGCAATCGACCGTCTGCGCGCCTGGCATAAGGGGCCCGAGGAGATCGGCCTGCGCGGGCGTGACCTCTATCTACACTACAGCGAGGGCATCGGCCGCTCGAAGCTGACCAATGCCGTGATCGAAAGGCATCTCGGCGTGCAGGGCACCGCCCGAAACTGGACGACGCTGACGAAGCTCGCGGCGCTGGCCCAGGAGGTCGCTGCCCATGGCTGAGATCGAAGACAACGTCGCGATCAGGCCGCTCGACGCCGCCGATGCACAAGCCTATCGGGCCTTGCGCCTCCAGGCGCTGCTTCAGGCGCCCGAGGCCTTTGGCGCGAGCTATGCCGAGGAAGCGGCGCGCCCGCTCGCAGCCTTCATTGAGCGCATCACGCCTGCTCCGCCGAGCCTGGTCTTCGGGGCCTTCGCAGATACGGAGCTGGTCGGCGTGGCGGGTTTCCTCACTGGGATCTCCGAGAAGAGCCGGCATCGCGGCACGCTCTGGGGCGTCTATCTCGCGCCAGCCTGGCGCGGACGCGGCGTCGCCCGTGCGCTGGTCGAGGCGGTGGTTCAACATGCGGCGCAGCATGTGCTGGTGCTGCAGGCGCGCGCTGTGACGACCAACAGCGTCGCGCTGCGGCTCTATGAACGCCTCGGCTTCAGGCCCTATGGCATCGAATCGAAGGCACTGCGCATCGACGGCGCGTTTTTCGACGAGGCGCTGCTGGCGCTGGATTTTTCGGAGGCCGAACGCGGCTGAGGAACGCGGCCATCACTTCGATCAGCGCGATCGACGCTCCAGCGCTTCGGCAAGCCAGATCACGGCCTTGCGCCCCGCGATCAGGGCCTCGTCCTTCGTCTTGTAGCGCAGGCCGGAATAGTGCTGCACTAGAGCAGGATGCGAAAAAGTGGGAACCGGTTTTTCGCAGCAATCCTGCTCTAACTCCTTGATGGGAGACGGATTCAGACTTCAGGTGGAGTCACTTTGTGACTCCACCTGAAGTCATCCGGCTCTAGCGTCCAGGCGCCGCCATCCTCAACGTCGCGCCGGAATTCCTCGAAGCCGAAGCTGCCGTCCGGCAGCGAGAAGCAATCGACGCAACGATCATGCTCGACGTTCTCGACACTGTCGAAGACGAGCCAGGATGGGTCGATGCGCCCAGACATCAGCTTCTTCAGAATCCCCGCGCTTCCAGCGCCTTCTCGGCATCCGTGATGTAGTCGCGCACCACCGGCACGGCGCTCTTATGCGGGCCGAGCAGGAGCTGGAAGACCATGTCGCCACCGATATCGAAGGAGATCTCGCAGGCCGAGAGGTAGAACTCCCACATCCGCGCGAAGCGCTCGCCCATCATCGCCACGACCTCCGGCCGATGCGCCATGAAGCGCTCGCGCCAGGCATGGAGCGTCCAGTGGTAGTGCCGCCGCCAGAACTCGCAATCCGACGACCACAGGCCAGTCTGCTCGACCGCGGCGAAGACCTCCGACATCGCCGGCGCGTAGCCGCCCGGGAAGATGTATTTGTCGAAGAACGGCCCGGTGAAGCCGGGCGGCCCGACGCGGCCGATGCAGTGCACCAGCGCGATGCCGTCCGGCGTCAGCAAGTCACGAATGGCCTCGAAATATTCGAGGTAATGCGCGACGCCGACATGCTCCATCATGCCGACCGAGACGACACGGTCGAAGCTGCCCTTGAGCTCGCGATAATCCTTGTTGATGAAGGTGACGGCGTCGCCGACGCCCGCTGCCTCGGCACGCTTCTGCGCGGCGGCCATCTGGTCGGGTGAGACGTTGAGCCCAGTCACTTTCGCGCCGCAGGCCTTGGCGAGGTAGATCGCGAGCTCGCCCCAGCCCGAGCCGATATCGAGCACGGTCATGCCCGGCTCGATCTTCAGCTTGGCCGCGAGATGGCGGAGCTTGGCCTTCTGCGCAGCTTCCAGCCCGACCTCGGGACTGTGCCAATACCCGCAGGAATAGGTCATCGTCTCGTCGAGCCAGAGCTTATAGAACTCGGTCGGGATATCGTAGTGGTGCTTGACCTTCTTGCCGGCGAGCCCGAGCGGATTGTGCATGCGGAAGCGCCGGATGCGGAAGCGGATATTGCGGACGACCTTCTGGATCGGGTGCTTGCGCAACTCCTTGCGCTGCATCCAGAAGAGGCTCAGCAGATCGTGGATCGACGAGCCGTCCTCGAAATCGATCCGGCCGTCCATATAGCCTTCGGCCAGCGCCATCTCCGGATTGAGGAAGATCTCGCGTTCGATCTTGTCGTCATGGAAGCGCACGGTGACGGCCGGCGCCGTCTTCATCTGGCCGGCGAACAGGATCTCGGCCGGCCCGGAGCCGAAGACATGGCGCTGGTTGTCAGGGGTGATCACGGTCAGCCGGCCGTGCCGGACGAAGCGCTTCAACAGCTTGGGTAGCAAAAACATCGTCGCCCTCGGATTCGCGCGAAGCTTAGAGCCGGCGCCGCGCTTGGCAAGCCGCACGCCCTCGCCGCCTCGCGGAGGTGCTGTCTCCAGCCCCGCGCAACCCCACTGGATCAGGTTCTCAGGTCGAAGCGCAACGGTAAGAAGGCGACGCGCATGGAAAAACGAAGCTCGAAGCGCTGGCGCTCGCCCTGCGCTCGGCGAAGCTGTTCGACACGTCGCAGCGTTTCCTCGTCGAGTGTCGCATCATGGACCTGTCGCCGAGCGGCGCCCGGCTGAAGCCGGAGAGCGACCGGCCGCTGCCGCTCGAGCTTTTCTATCACGACGACGACAAGGTCTTCGCGCCGGCTGCCCTCATCTGGATCAAGAAGCGCGAGATCGGCATCCGCTTCCTCGACGAGACCGCAGCCGAGGGAGATGCCGCAGCCCCCGAGCCCCTGGATGCGGAGTTGCGCAACGGCTCTCCATAGGCCGAGAGCCGGATGACGTCAGGTGAGCTCACAAAGTGATCCCATCTGACATCTGAATCCGTCTCTCATCTCAGAGTGAGAGCACGATCGATGCGAAAAACCGGTTTCCACTTTTCCGCGTCCTGCTCTAGTCGTGGCGGGACCGGCCGCAGGAGGCTGCCGGCAAGCGGTGAACGGCGAGACCATGTCCTGGCGCGATTTCTGGAACGGCGAGCATTCCATCTACGTTTCGCCGCGCCACAAGGCGCTGCATTACCGGCAGATCGCCAGGGATCTGGCCGGCCAGATCCCCGCGTCCGACGCCGTCGTGCTCGACCACGGCTGTGGCGAGGCCTTGAGCGCCGACCTTGTCGCCGCCGCTTGCGGCAAGCTCTATCTCTGCGAGGCGGCGCCGAACGTTCGCGAACGGCTGCGCGCGATGTTTGGACGCATCGCTCACGTCGCCGTGGTCTCGCCGGAGGAGGTCGAGGCCCTGCCGGAGGCAACGCTTGACCTCGTCGTGGCGAATTCGCTGATCCAGTATCTCAGCCGCGAGGAGCTCGCAGCCCTGCTGCGCACCTGGCTCGCCAAGCTCAGGCCGGGCGGCAAGCTCGTCATCGCCGATGTGATCCCGCCCGATGTCAGCCCGCTCACCGACGCCTCGCAACTCCTGGCTTTCGCCTGGCGCGGCGGCTTCCTGGCGGCAGCGCTGGCCGGACTCGTGCGCACCGCCTTTTCCGACTACCGCAAGCTCAGGGCGCAATACGGGCTCTCGACCTATGCGGAAGCTGACATCGTCGGGCTTATCCGGGCCGCCGGCTACGATGCCGTGCAGCGGCAGCCTAATTTCGGCCACAACCCGGATCGGATGACCTTTGCGGGGACGAAACCGGCGTGATGATGGCCGATGGCCCTTCATGGCAGCGGCCCGGCTGGGCCGGGTTTTGCTCTACCGCACGGCGCATTAAACCGGCATGGTCGCCGTCGGCACGCTTGTAAGGACATATCCCATGCATATCGGCTTGATCGGGGGCATCGGCGTTGCGGCGACGGTGGTCTATTACCAGCGCTTGACGGCTGCTGCCGCAGAGCGCGGCGTAGCAAAGCTTGAGCTTACGATCGTCCACGGCGAGATTCAGGAACTGATCCGCAATAATCTCGCCGACCGCAGGGCCGAGCAGGCACAGGCGTTCCTTCCGCTCGTCACACGCTTGAAGGATGCCGGTTGCGATTGCGTCGCTCTGTCATCGCTCGGTGCACATTTCTGTCTGGATGAGCTGGCGGCCCTGTCGCCCTTGCCGATCGTCTCCGCCGTCGCTCCGCTCGACGCCTATTTCGTTGAACAGGGCATCAAGCGGATCGGCCTTCTCGGAACGCGGGTCGTCATGCGCACGCGCCTTTACGGCCAGCTCGCTCGCACGGACGCGATCGCATTGGACGACGAGATAGAGCTTCTCGGTCAAACCTACCAGGACGTCGCGGTCGCCGGCACATGCTCAGCCGCGCAGCGCGAGCTGTTCCTCGACGCAGGCAGGCGCATGACCGCGGCCGGAGCTGACGCGATCGTTCTCGCAGGAACCGATCTCAATCTGGCTTTCGATGGGCAGAACCCAGGGTATACGGTCATCGACGCGCTGAATATCCATGTCGCGCTGCTCGCGGATTTGGCTTCGGGGCGTAAGTCCTTGAGCGATATTCCATCATAGCGCCAAGGGCATTCGCGCTTCCGAATATGCCCAGCCGTGACGGACTTGCCAGCCGTGACGGACTTGGCGGCTCGTAGGCCGAGATGGGTCGAAGCACCTTTCGGGCCTTACTCCGCCCGGTCGGCGAAGCTGAAGAACTTGTGGCCGAGGAAGGAGAACACCATCACGATCCCCGTGGTGACGAATTGCATCAGCAGATAGGGCAAGCCCAGCTTGCCGACGAAGAGATGCATCAGCACGCCGGTGAGGACGAAGCCTCCGGCTGCGATCAATGCGAAACGCCAGGTCGCCTGGGCGTGGCTGTGGGTCGCGTCAAAGGTCAGCCAGCGATTCAGCGTGTAGGACACCACTGCCCCCAGAGTGAAACCGGCCAGCGTCGCCGGCACCGGATCGACATGGCCGAGTTCGACGAGGCCGATCAATAGCGCGTAATGCACCACGGCCGTGATGCCGCCGGCGAAGACATAGGCCAGGAGTTGGCGGGACTGGCGCGGGTACTGCTTGAAAGGCGGGTACTGCTTGAAAGACATGCCGGGCCTTTAAAGCATCGGCTCGAAAAGTGGGATGCGGTTTTCGAAAAATGCCGATGCCTCATCGAGGAGCAACCGCATCGGGCCGGATGGTATATCTCATCCGATGCGGTCGCCCGGCATGCCGAAGGCGAGTTTACGAGCCCGCCAAGTGTTTGGCCTCACATTCTCAGGCCCGGACCTCGAAGACCATGTTGAACGGCGTCTCGGTTGCGCGGCGGAAGCGGGTGAAGCCAGCGTCGAGCGCAACCCTCCGCAGCCGCATCTCGCCGGCCTGGGCGCCGAGCCCGAGGCCGACCTCCTGCGACAGCGAAGCCGGTGTGCAGATCATCGTCGATGCCCCGTAGAAGATCCGCCCGACCGGATTGAGGTTGTCCTTGAGCTGGTCATGCGCGAAGGGCTCGACGATCATCCAGGTGCCATCATCGGCAAGCGTTTCCTTGACGTGACGGCCAGCCCCAGCCGGGTCGCCCATGTCGTGCAGGCAATCGAACATCGCGACGAGATCGTAGCCCCGCGCCGGATAGGTCTTGGCCGAGGCCTGCTCGAAGACGACCCGATCCTCGACCCCCGCCTTGGTCGCAGCCTCCCGTGCCCGGTCGATCGACGGCCCGTGGTAATCGAAGCCGAAGAAATACGAATTCGGATAGGCCTGCGCCATCAGCACGGTCGAAGCGCCATGGCCGCAGCCGACATCGGCGACGCGGGCACCCTTTTCGAGCTTGGCCTTGACCCCGTCGAGCGCCGGGATCCAGCTGTTGTTGAGGTTGCTGTTGTAGCCGGGCCGGAAAAAGCGCTCCGTGCCGCGGAACAGGCATGTGCTGTGCTCGTGCCAGCCCACGCCGGCGCCGGTCCGAAAGGCATCGGCGATTTTTGGCTCGTCGAGCCACATCGCCCGAACGATCTCGAAGGCGCCAGCGAAGAAGGCGGGGCTGCCCTCCTCCGCAAACGCCATCGCCTGTTCGGCGGAGAGGCTGAAGCTGTCGGTGTCGGCGTCGTAGTCGATATATTCGGCAGCCGCCTGCGCCGAGAGCCACTCCCGGACATAGCGCTCCTTGAAGCCGGTCTTGGCAGCGAGGCCCTCGGCGGTCATCGGCTTGCCGTCCGCCATCGCCTTATAGAGGCCGAGCTGGTCGCCGAGGACGACGAGCGCGCCGGTTACCGACGCGCCGACATCACCAACCAGACGTCCGACAAGCGCATCGAGTTTCTGAGGGTCGGCTTCACGCATGGCCATGCTCCTCTGGATAGGGCGCAGCCGGGTCTGACGCGAACCGGCTCGACGCCATCGCGGAAGCTGCGACGCTATACCCCCCACGGACCGAGTCAATGAACCGGAATGGGTACCGGAAAGCGCAGCGCTCCGGCGGAGCCCGGACCGAATCCGCTCAGCAAACCGTCAGCGGGCCCGACAGGCGCGGGAGGTTGGGGTCGCGCCGCGCCGTCTCCAGCACGCTGTCGAGCAGGCCCGGGAAGCGGCGGTCGAGATCCTCGCGCCTGATCGAAAGATAGCGCGAGGTGCCTTCAACGCGAAAACGCGTGATGCCGGCCTCGCGCAGCTTGGCGAAGTGATAGGACAAGAGCGACGGCGAGGCGAATTCGGTGAAGCTGTTGCAACGCGCCTTGTCGACCTCGGGCACGTCGGCGAGCGCGACCAGGATGCCGAGCCTGATCGGATCGGCCAGCGCCGCGAAGACGTCGGCGGCGGCGATATCGTCGATATCGGGATGGGACACCGGTTTCATGACCTTGCCGAGATAGGAGATCGCGACGCTCCTGACAATATTCAACATTCATTGAAGTTACCCTTGCGATCTCGCATCTGCGAACGTAAGTTCAATGATCATTGAATTTCCGGGAAACCGGATATGGAAGGACTGTCCGATGGACGCACGTCTTCTCTGGCTCGCCGGTGGCGCTTTCGCCATCGGCACCGGCACCCTGATCATCACTGGGATCCTGCCCAATCTCGCCACCGGCTTCGGCGTCTCGGTCGATACCGCCGGCCTGCTGCTCACCGCTTTCGCGATCGCTTATGCAATCGGCTCCCCGGTGCTCTCGACCGTTTTCGGCAATGTCGAGCGCAAGCACGTCCTGGCCGGATCGCTGGCCGTCTTCACCCTCGCCAATCTCGGCGCGACCCTGGCCGCTGATTTCTCGCATCTGATGGCGGCGCGCGTCGTGATGGCACTCGCCGCCGGCGTCTACATGCCCGCAGCTAACGCCGTAGCCGTTGCGCTGGTCTCTCCAGAGCGGCGGGCGCGAGCGATCGCGCTCGTGACCGGCGGCATGACGGTCGCGCTGATTCTCGGCGTGCCGCTCGGTACGGCGGCTGCCGCTGCCGGCGGCTGGCACCTCGCCTTCCTGCTCGTCGGCCTCTTCGGCGCGCTGGCGCTCGTCGGGATCCTGTGGAGGCTGCCTGTCGGCCTGCCGCGCGGCGCCAACACCATGGCAGAGCGGCTCGCCGTGGCGCGCCGCGGCGACATCCTGCTGGCGCTGGCGACGACGATGCTATGGACCACCGGCGCCTTCACGCTTTACGGCTACATCGCGCCCTTCCTCGCCAACCATGCCGGCATCACTGGCCCCTGGCTCGGCGCAGTGCTGGTCGTCTCAGGCATCGGCTCGGCGCTCGGCAACCAGCTTGGCGGCATCGCCAGCGACCGCTACGGGCCGGAACGCACGCTCATCGTCGTTCTCACCGTGCTGGCGGCCACGCTCGTCGCCGCCTCGCTGGTGGCGGTGACGCTGCCTCCCTCCGTCGCCATCTTCGTCATCCCCGCGATCCTGCTGGTCTGGAGCGCTGCGGGCTGGGCCGGGCACCCCTCGCAGATGTCCAGGCTCGCCGCGATGGCGCCCGATACGGCCGTGATCGCGCTCTCGCTCAATGCCTCCGCGCTCTATGTCGGGATCGCAGCGGGTTCGACGCTCGGCCAGCTGACATTGCACCATCTCGGCACCTGGCCGCTAGGCTTCGTCGGGGCTGTCTGCGAGGTCGCAGCACTCGCCGTGCTCTGGTTCGCATTGCGCCGCAAGCGCACCGTCGGACGCAACGACAGCGACATCACCGAGATCGTCATCGCCGCGCCTCCTGTGCGCTAGCCGCTGGGGGAAGCGGTTTCCGCTTCCCCCAGCGGCTCCTCACCTCTATAGCGAGCGCCTAGCATTCATTCAGGCGCTCGCTTGGTCTCCGCTCGCTCGATCGGACCGGGGCAGCGCGCGCCCGCGAACATTTGGCCAGAGACCATGCCCAAGCGCACAGACATCAAGACAATCCTGATCATCGGCGCCGGCCCCATCATTATCGGCCAGGCCTGCGAGTTCGACTATTCCGGCACCCAGGCCTGCAAGACGCTCAAGGCCGAGGGCTACCGCATCGTCCTGGTCAATTCGAATCCGGCCACGATCATGACCGATCCGGACCTGGCGGACGCGACCTATGTCGAGCCGATCACGCCCGAGGTCGTCGCCAAGATCATCGAGAAGGAGCGGCACGTCCTGCCCGGCGGCTTTGCCCTACTGCCGACCATGGGCGGCCAGACCGCGCTGAACTGCGCGCTCTCGCTCAACAAGAAGTCGCTGACGGATGCCTCGGGTCGCTCGATCAGCGTGCTGGAGAAATTCGACGTCGAGATGATCGGCGCCACCGCCGAAGCCATCGACAAGGCCGAGGACCGCGAGCTCTTCCGCGACGCGATGACCAAGATCGGCCTCGACACGCCGCGCTCGCACCAGATCAAGACGATCGGTCAGGCGCTGGATGCCCTCGACGACATCGGCCTTCCCGCGATCATCCGCCCGTCCTTCACCATGGGCGGCACTGGCGGCGGCATCGCCTACAACAAGAGCGAGTTCATCGACATCGTCGAGCGCGGCATCGATGCCTCGCCGACCAGCGAGGTCCTGATCGAGGAGAGCGTGCTCGGCTGGAAAGAGTACGAGATGGAGGTCGTCCGCGATAAGAAGGACAACTGCATCATCGTCTGCTCGATCGAGAACATCGACCCGATGGGCGTCCATACCGGCGATTCGATCACGGTCGCCCCGGCGCTGACGCTGACTGACAAGGAATATCAGATCATGCGCGACGCCTCGCTGGCGGTGCTGCGCGAGATCGGCGTCGAGACCGGCGGGAGCAATGTTCAGTTCGCCGTCGACCCGGCAACAGGGCGCATGATCGTCATCGAGATGAACCCGCGCGTCTCGCGCTCCTCGGCGCTTGCCTCCAAGGCGACCGGCTTCCCGATCGCCAAGGTCGCGGCGCGCCTGGCGGTGGGCTACACGCTCGACGAGATCGAGAACGACATCACCGGCGGCGCGACGCCCGCCTCCTTCGAGCCGACGATCGACTATGTCGTCACCAAGATTCCGCGCTTCGCCTTCGAGAAATTCCCCGGCGCCGAGCCGACGCTGACCACCGCGATGAAATCGGTCGGCGAGGCGATGGCGATCGGCCGGACCTTCCAGGAATCGCTCCAGAAGGCGCTGCGCTCGCTGGAGACCGGTCTCGACGGCCTCGACGAGATCGAGGTCGACGGCATGGGCCATGGCGACGACAAGAACGCGATCAAGGCCGCGCTCTCGACGCCGACGCCCGACCGCATCCTGCATGTCGCCCAGGCCATGCGCTTCGGTTTCACCGACGAGCAGATCCATGAGAGCTGCAAGATCGACCCCTGGTTCCTCGCCCAGATGCGCGAGATCGTCGACATCGAGGAGAAGGTGCGCGCCCACGGCTTGCCGCAGACGCCCGGCGCCTTCCGCGAGGTCAAGGCGATGGGCTTCTCCGACAAGCGCCTCGCCGCGGTCGCCGGAAAGACCGAGGCCGAGGTCAAGGCGCTGCGCCGCTCGCTCGACGTCAGGCCCGTCTACAAGCGCATCGATACCTGCGCCGCCGAATTCGCCTCCCCCACGGCCTATATGTACTCGACCTATGCCATGCCCTTCGCCGGCAAGGCCGATGACGAGGCGCGTCCCTCCGACCGCAAGAAGGTCGTCATCCTCGGCGGCGGCCCCAACCGCATCGGCCAGGGCATCGAGTTCGACTATTGCTGCTGCCATGCCTGCTACGCGCTGCGCGACGCCGGCTACGAGACCATCATGGTCAACTGCAATCCCGAGACCGTCTCGACCGATTACGACACCTCGGACCGACTTTATTTCGAGCCGCTGACTGCCGAGGACGTGCTCGAGATCCTCGACACGGAGAAGCAGAACGGCACGCTGCACGGCGTCATCGTCCAGTTCGGCGGGCAGACCCCGCTGAAGCTGGCGAACGCGCTGGAAGAGGCCGGCATCCCGATCCTGGGCACCTCGCCCGACATGATCGACCTCGCCGAGGATCGTGACCGCTTCAAGCGCCTGCTCGACAAGCTGCACCTCAAGCAGCCCAAGAACGGCATCGCCTATTCGGTCGAACAGGCCCGCATGATCGTCGCCGAGCTCGGCCTGCCCTTCGTCGTGCGCCCGTCCTATGTGCTCGGCGGCCGCGCCATGGCGATCATCCATGACGAGACCCAGTTCGAGAACTACCTGCTCGGCACGCTGCCCAGCCTGATCCCCTCCGAGGTCAAGGCGAAATACCCCAATGACAAGACCGGGCAGATCAACACCGTGCTCGGCAAGAACCCACTGCTGTTCGACCGCTATCTGTCGGATGCCATCGAGGTCGATGTCGATTGCCTCAGCGACGGCAAGGAGGCGTTTATCGCCGGCATCATGGAGCATATCGAGGAGGCCGGCATTCATTCCGGCGATTCGGCCTGCTCTTTGCCACCGCGCTCGCTTTCGCCCGAAATCATCGCCGAGCTGGAGCGCCAGACCAAGGCGATGGCATTGGCGCTCGATGTCGGCGGGCTGATGAACGTGCAGTACGCCATCCAGAACGGCGTCATCTACGTGCTCGAAGTGAACCCCCGCGCCTCTCGCACCGTGCCCTTCGTCGCCAAGGTCATCGGCATTCCCGTCGCCAAGATCGCGGCCCGCATCATGGCCGGCGAGAGCCTGGCGAGCTTCGCGCTGAAGGCGGAGAAGCTCGACCATGTCGGCGTCAAGGAGGCAGTCTTCCCCTTCGCGCGCTTCCCGGGCGTCGACGTGCTGCTCGGGCCGGAAATGCGCTCGACCGGCGAGGTCATCGGGCTCGACCGCTCCTTCGACATCGCCTTCGCCAAGAGCCAGCTCGGCGCTGGCTCCAAGGTGCCGGTCAAGGGCACGGTCTTCGTCTCCGTGCGCGACGAGGACAAGCCGCGCATCGTGCCCAGCGTGCGTATCCTCGCCGATCTCGGCTTCCGCATCCTCGCGACGGGCGGCACGCTGCGCCTGCTGCAGGAGGAAGGCATCGCCGCCAACAAGATCAACAAGGTGCTGGAAGGCCGCCCGCATGTGGTCGACGCCATCAAGAACGGCGAAATCCAGCTCGTTTTCAACACCACCGACGGCCCGCAGGCGCTGGCGGATTCGCGCTCTCTTCGCCGAACGGCCCTCTTGCACAAGGTGCCCTATTATACCACCTTGGCCGGAGCGATCGCAGCGGCGGAAGGCATCAAGGCCTATTGCAGCGGCGATCTCGAGGTTAGATCGCTGCAATCCTATTTCGTGCGCGCAGCCTGAGGGCGGCGCGCGGGATATAGAGTTCGGCACCTTAAAAAACGATCGAATGCCACGGACGCAGGCCGCGAAACAGGCGGCCGGCGGCTTCTGGCTTTCGCAATTCGGGATGAGACTATGGAAAAGGTTCCCATGACCGCAGGCGGCTTCGCTGCCCTTGAGGCGGAGTTGAAGGATCGCCAGCAGGTGCAACGTCAGCGCATCATCCAGGCGATCTCGGAGGCCCGCGCCCATGGCGATCTCTCGGAGAACGCCGAGTATCACGCGGCCAAGGAATCGCAGGCTCTCAATGAAGGCCGCGTCCAGGAGCTCGAATCGCTGATCGGCCGCGCCGACATCATCGACGTCGCCAAGCTCGCCGGCGGCGACACGATCAAATTCGGCGCGACCGTGCAGTTGATCGACGACGACACCGAGGAAAAGAAGGTCTACCAGATCGTCGGTGAGCCGGAATCGGACGTGAAGTCCGGCAAGGTCTCGATCGGCTCGCCGATCGCGCGCGCGCTGATCGGCAAGAAGGTCGGCGATTCCGTGCAGGTCAACACGCCCGGCGGCGGCAAGTCCTACGAAGTCGTCAGCATCCTGTATCGCTGACGGATACCGCACGATTGTCCGGCTCGGTTTTTCGGGCCGGACAAGCCTCGCGAGCCATGACCTCGCAAGCCATGACGCGGAAACGACGAAACCGCCTCTCGGAAAACCGGGAATGCCCCCAATAGCAGCAGCGCCGCGCCTTGTCCGGCGCGCCGGAGCAGGCGATAGTGCCGGCGCTGCCGCGAGGGGTCTCCATGGCGTCCTATCGTTTTTCCGTGAACGGCGCCGCGCGCACGGTGGACAGCAGCGACCCTGACCAGCCGCTGCTCTATGTCCTGCGCAACGCGCTGGGACTGACCGGCACCAAATTCGGCTGCGGGCTCGGTCAATGCGGCGCCTGCACCGTGATCATCGATGGCGATGCGGTGCGCTCCTGCATCACACCCATCTCGGCGATCGCCGGCCGGAGCGTCACCACGCTCGAGGGGCTCGGCACGCCCGACACGCCCCATCCCGTGCAGGCAGCCTTCATCGCCGAGCAGGCAGCTCAATGCGGCTACTGCACCAACGGCATGGTGATGACCAGCGCGGCGCTGCTCGCGCGCCAGCCCGATGCCACGCTCAACGACGCCAAGCTGGCCCTGGCAGGCAATCTCTGCCGCTGCGGCACGCATCACCGCATCCTGCGCGCGGTCATGCGCGCCGCCGGGAGGACGCCATGACCGCCCTTCTCTCGCGCCGGAGCGTGCTCAAGGCCGGCGGCGCCATGGTGATCGGGCTCGGCCCCGCGGGCCGCGCTCTTGCTCAGCTCGCACCTGAAGCGGAGGCTGCGCTCGGCAAGACCCTCGACCTGAACGAAGTGGACGGCTTCATCGCCATCCATGCCGACGGCTCGGTCACGCTGTTCTGCGGCAAGGTCGATCTCGGCACCGGTCTGCGCATCGCCATCCCCCAGATGGCGGCCGAGGAACTCGGCATCGGTCTCGACCGCATCGCCATGGTCGAAGGGGACAGCGCACTGACCCCCAATCAGGGCTCGACCGCCGGCTCCACCGGCATCGTGCGCGGCGGCGTGCAGATCCGCCAGGCGGCGGCGACGGCACGCGAAGCGCTCATCCGCATGGGCGCAGAGCGTCTCGGCCGGCCAGCGGCGGAGCTCGATGCCACGGACGGGCAGATCAGGCCCAAGGCGGGTGGGCCCGGCATCGGCTTTGGCACGCTCGTCGGCGATCGACGCTTCAACCTGAAGCTCGACGCCAAGGCACCCTTGCGGACACCCGCCAGCTACAAGATCGTCGGACAGCCAATCGCGCGCCCCGACGTCCCGGCCAAGGTGACCGGGCGACATGTCTACGTCCATGATTTCAAGCTGCCCGGCATGCTCCATGCGCGCGTGATTCGCACGGCTTCGGTCGGGGCAAAGCTACTCGAGGTGGACGAAGCCTCGATCCGCGACATCCCCGGTGCGCGGATCGTTCGCATCAATGATTTCCTCGCCGTGGTGGCTGGGGATGAATGGGATGCGGTGCGCGCAATGCGGGCGCTCAAGGTGCGCTGGACGGAAAGCACCACGCTCATCGGCCATGAGCGCGTTCAGGACTGGATGCGCGCCGGCCCCTTCATGGCCGATGAGGTGCTCTCCAAGAAGGGCGATGCCGGCGCGAGTCTCGCCGCCTCGGGCCAAAAGCTTTCCGGCACGTATTACTGGCCGTTGCAGACGCATGGCTCGATGGGCCCCTCCTGCTCCGTCGCGGATGTGCGCGACGGCAAGGCGACGATCTGGAGCGCCTCGCAGGGGACGCATCGCCTCCAGCAGATCTGCGCCCGGATCCTCGATCTGCAGCCAGCCAATGTGCGGGTCGTCTATCTCGACGGTGCCGGCTGCTACGGCATGAATGGGCATGACGACGCCTCCGTCGATGCCGCTATGATCTCCAAGGCGATCGGCCAGCCTGTGCGCTTGCAATGGATGCGCGAGGACGAGCATGGCTGGGATCCGAAAGGCCCGCCGCAGCTCCTGTCGCTCGAAGGCGGGTTGGACTCCGATGGTCGGATCGCCGCCTGGCGCACCGAAATGTGGCTGCCGCGGGCGACAGCCAACCTGCCGAACCCGCCCCTGCTCGGGCCAGAGGCCGCCAATATCCCGCAGATGCAAGGCCTCTCGACAGGGCTGATCACCCAGAACGCCGAGCCGCCCTATGCCGTGCCGAATGTCCAGGTGCTGGTGCATTGGCTGAAGGATTCGCCGCTGCGCCCCAGCAATATCCGGGCGCCCGGCAAGGTCGCCAACAGCTTCGCCGTCGAAAGCTTCATCGACGATCTGGCGACGGCCGCACGGCGAGATCCGGTTGCGTTCCGCCTCGACGGGCTCTCCGATCCAAGGGGGATCGAGGTGCTGACGCGCATGGCCGCGCTGATGGGCTGGCAGGCCCGGCCTTCGCCTCAGGGGGGCGGGCTTGGACGCGGCATCGCCTATGTCCACTACAAGTTCAACGAGACCTATGTCGCGATTGGCATGGAGGCGCAGGTTGATCGCGCCACGGGCGCCATCCGGGTTCAGCGCGTGGCCTGCGCCCATGATTGCGGACTGGTCATCAATCCCGATGCGCTCAGACAGCAAATCGAGGGCAACATCCTGCAGACGCTGAGCCGGACCCTGTTCGAGGAGGTGACGTTCGACCGGGGGCACGTGACCAGCGTCGACTGGATGAGTTATCCGATCCTGACCATGCCCGATGTGCCCGAACTCCTGATCGATGTCATCGATCGGCCAAACGAGCCGCCCTTGGGCGCCGGCGAGGCCGCCTGTGCGCCAGTGCCGGCGGCGCTGGCCAACGCCATTTTCGATGCGGTCGGGGCGCGGCTGCGTACCGTCCCCTTCACACCCGAGCGCGTCAAGGCCGCCATCGCGCGCGGTTTCGCCTAGAGGCTGTTATGAACCATGGGGTCGATCTGAACTTGTACGCGCGCTCCGCGTTCATGTCCGGGGCGCGCCAATGTTTCCGCGAAAAGTGACGCAGACACTATCCGGGGATGGGAATCGTCGGATCGGCGCGCTATCCTCCCGCCCAGTAGCTGGAGACAGGCTCATGACCACCCGCCGCACCATCCTTGCCGCCTCTTTGGCGGCGCCTGCCTTGGTTCTGGCGTCCCTGCGCCACGCCGAGGCCCAGGCACAGGTTCCGTCGATCGGCGCGATTCATGTCGATGTCTCCAGGTTGGCGGCGCAGGGCTGGGGCTCCAACGCGCTCGCAATCAAGATCGGGCTGGAGCAGGAGCTCACGGCAGCGCTCGGATCGACCTTGCGACGCGGCGCCGGCCCGACCCTGAACGTCGCCGTACGCGGCGTCTTCCTGAACAGCTATGCCGGCGGCGGCGGTGGCGGCGGACATGTTGGCAGCGGCGCGAGCCAAAGCTCCGATTCCTTCGACAGCGAGGCCACGCTGGTCGGGCGCGGAAACCGGATCATCGCGACCTATCCGGTGCTCACCACCGTGCCGGCGAGCGCGGCCGGCCCCTGGTATCTGCCCGATATCGACCAGCGCCGCCTGACCGGGCTGATCCAGACCAACGCCGCCTGGATCAAGCGCTACGTCTCCGGCTGAGCCCGATCACGACCGCGCTACCGCCATGGCGAGGCGCCTGCGCCTGATCTAGAGTCTCCGCAGCCGGCATCGCTGTCGCGTCGCGACGGGAATGTCGGGATGACAGGAGCAGATCATGCTGAACCGTCGCGCCCTTCTCTCCGCCGCCCTTGCCACACCAGTTATCCTGGCCACGACCGGGCGCTCCGCCCTTGCCGCCGGCGCCGTCCAGGTCGATGTCTCGCGCCTCACCACGCAAGGGCTCGGCCCCAATGCAGCGCGCATCAAGTTCACGATGGAGCGTGAGCTCGCGGGCGCGCTCGGCCCCAGCCTGCAAGGCCGCGGCGCTTCCCTCGTCGTCAGGGTGCTGGGCATCAGCATGCCGAGCTATTCCGGCGGAGCGACCGGCTTTGGCGGGGCGGGAGCCGATGACGGCATGGAATCGGAAGCGACGGTAATCGGGTCCGACGGCCGCGTCATCGCGACCTATCCGGTACTGTCCTCCTCCTCGGCCGGCATGGCGGGGAACTGGTACACGCCCGGCATCGACACGGCGCGCATCGACAGCATGGTGCGCACCAATGCGGGCTGGATCAGGCGCTATGTCGGCGGCTAGAGCAGTTTCCGATCCGATTGGATCGTTCAACAGCTCTAGCTCTTTGTTTTAACGCGTTTTCTCCGCGCAAACGCTTCGCGTTTGTCGCGGGGGAACCGGTGTCCACTTCGCTCGAAAACGCTCTAATCGAGAGGCCGCCTGATCTGGAAGGCGGTCTTGCCGCGCACGAAGCCGCAGGATTCATAGAACGCCAGGACGGCGGGGTCTGAGCGTCCGGTTATCAGCATGACCTTGTAGCAGCCGGCCGCCCAGGCCTGAGCGAAAGCCGCCTGGATCACGCGCTTGCCCAGGCCATGCCCGCGCATCTCTGCCAGTGTCACCACGTTCTCGATCATGGCGAAGGGGCTCTGATTACGCGTCAGATTGGGCACGATCACGAGGACGCAAGTCGAGACGGCGCGCCCATCGACTTCGGCGACATGGACAGTGACCATCTCGTTGGCAAGAATCGCAGCCCAAGTCTCCGCGGCATCCTCCGGCCGTGGCAGCTCGTCATCGGTGCTGAGTTCGGCATAGAGCGCCAGAAGCGCCGGAAGATCGTCGGGAACGGCCTTGCGAAGGATGCCCCGCATCGCCGCCTCAGCCGAAAGGCACGATCGGCTCGTCCTTGACCCGGTCGAAGGCGAGCGCGGTACGGACATTGCGAACATTGGGCAGCGCCGTCAGGTCGCCGACGAAATCCTGGAAGGCCTTGAGGTCGGGCGCGACGCATTTCAGCATGAAATCAATGTCGCCCGAGAGCTTCCAGCATTCGCGCACCGCATCCCAGGCCCGGATGCGAGCCTGGAAGGCTTCGAGGTCGGGCTCCGCCTGGCTGGCGAGATGCACGAAGGCGAAACACACCACATCGAGCCCGAGCTTGCGCTCGTCGAGGAGGGCGCGATAGCCGGTGATCAGCCCGGCCTCCTCCAGCGCGCGGACGCGGCGCAGGCAAGGCGGCGGCGAGATCCCGACGCGGCTCGCCAGCTCGACATTGGTCATGCGCCCATCGGCCTGGAGCTCGCGCAGGATGCGCAGGTCGATGTCGTCGAGTTTTGAACGCACGAAAGGCCCCGAAAGAAGGTCGCGCTGGTGTAGACGCAGCATAGACGCGATACAAGGCATCGACCGTGCCAGCCCAATCGACCATGTCAGCCGAGAGCCGGATCAATGCGAAAAACCGGTTCCCACTTTTTCGCATCCTGCTCAAGGAGTGTGCCCGCCTTGCCTGCCCACCCGCTCCCGACGATCTGGGTCCTGACCGACGGCAAGGCCGGCGACGAGGTGCAATGCCTCGGCGTGGCCGAGCGTCTCGGCGTCGTACCCGAGATCAGGCGCGTCGCGCCGCGCGCGCCTTTTGTCTGGTTGATGCCGCGCGGGCCGATTGACCCCCGCGAAGGGCCGGAGCGGGAAGGCAGCCCGATTCGCCCCCCCTTCCCCGACATCGTCATCGCCTCGGGCCGGCGTGCGGTCGCCTATCTGCGCGCGGTCAAGAAGGCCTCGAACGGCCACAGCTTCACCGCCATCCTGAAGGACCCCCGCACAGGGACCGGCGCAGCAGACTTCATCTGGGTCGCCGAGCACGACCGCCTGCGCGGACGGAACGTGCTCGTCACCACGACCTCGCCGCACCGGCTCGCGCCGGAGCAACTGGCGCAAGCCCGCGCGCATCCGCCCGCCGCGATCGCGGCCCTGCCCTCGCCACGTGCAGCGGTCATCGTCGGCGGCGACAGCCGGCACCATCGCTTCCAGCCAGAGGACACCGCGCGCTTCGCCGGCCTGCTCGACCTGCTCGCGACATCAGGCGTGGCGCTGATGGGTTCGCGCTCGCGGCGCACATCGGCGGCGCTCGACGCGGCGGTCGCGGAGATCTTCGCCCGCCATAAGGGCTGGTGGTGGGACGGCACGGGCGAGAACCCTTACGTCGCGCTGCTCGCCAATGCCGACGTGATCGTCACGACGGCCGATTCGACCAACATGATCGGCGAGGCGACCGCGACCGGGGTGCCTATCCTGGTCTTCGAACCACATGGCGGCCACGGCAAGCTGGCGAAATTCCTGGAGGCGCTGAAGCGGCAAGGCGCTGTGCATCACTTCGAGGGGCATCTTGCTGGCGCGCGCTATGAACCGCTAGACTCGACGGCCGAGATTGCAGAGGCGGTCCGCCAGGGCTGGCTCAGGCATAGGGCGGAACTCGGGCTTGCCGAACCTTGAGCCGGAGCAGCCTTGCACCGGCCGATCGAGACCGTATCTGACTGAATGAAGTCGCGGCATCGGCCGCGCGAACAGGAATATGAGACGATGGCCCATACCCATGCCCGCGTCATGATCGTCGGCTCCGGCCCCGCCGGCTACACCGCCGCGATCTATGCCGCCCGCGCCATGCTCGAGCCGGTGCTGATCTCCGGCATGCAGGCTGGCGGCCAGCTGATGATCACCACCGATGTCGAGAACTATCCCGGCTTCGCCGATGTGATCCAGGGCCCCTGGCTGATGGAGCAGATGCGCGCACAAGCCGAGCATATGGGCACCAGGATGGTCTCCGACCATATCTCGAAGGTCGATCTCTCCCAGCGGCCCTTCCGGCTCTGGGGCGATGGCGGCGAGACCTATTCCTGCGATGCGCTGATCGTCGCCACCGGCGCGCAGGCCAAATGGCTCGGCCTGCCCTCCGAACAGACCTTCCAGGGCTTTGGCGTCTCGGCTTGCGCCACCTGCGACGGCTTCTTCTTCCGCAACAAGGAGGTTGTGGTCGTCGGCGGCGGCAATACGGCAGTCGAGGAGGCGCTCTACCTCGCCAACCTCGCCAGCAAGGTCACGCTGGTTCATCGGCGCGATTCGCTGCGTGCCGAGAAGGTGATGCAGGACCGGCTGTTCAAGCACCCCAAGGTCGCGGTGGTCTGGGATAGCGAGATCGCCGAGATCTGCGGCGGCACACAGCCGCCCAACGTCACGCATCTGCGCCTGCGCAACCTCAAAACCGGTGCGGAAAGCGAACTCAAGACCGACGGCGTCTTCATCGCGATCGGCCATAAGCCAGCGACCGAACTTTTCGTCGGCCAGCTCACCATGCGTGATTCGGGCTATCTCGACGTCGTCCCCGGCACCGCCCAGACCAATATCCCGGGCGTTTTCGCCGCCGGCGACGTCACCGACGAGCATTACCGCCAGGCCGTGACGGCAGCGGGCCTCGGTTGCATGGCCGCGCTCGATGCCGAACGCTGGTTGCAGGCGAGCGAATTGGAGCAGCGCCAGGCGGCGGAGTAAGACCTCAGCCCGATATATCACCAATTGTGATGGATCTCGTCACTAGATTCAGTGCGAAAAAAGAACATCAATGTCGCGCAGACATTGACCTGCAATGGTTTTGCCCCCCAACATGCACGAAACGCATAACGGGGGGACCGCGGTGGATTGGGACCGCATCAGGATTTTTTATACCGTCGCTGAATCCGGCAGTTTTACCAAGGCGGGAGACGTTCTGGGCCTGAGCCAATCTGCGGTTAGCCGCCAGATCGGCGCGCTGGAGCGCGAATTGCGTGCGCCCTTGTTCCATCGGCATACGCGCGGGCTGATCCTGACCGAGCAGGGCGAATTGCTCTGGCGCGCTGCGCGCGAGATGACGCAGCGCCTGGAGCGAACCCGCGCCCAGCTTTCGGAGACGCGCGAGCACCCCTCCGGCGAGCTCAAGGTCACCGCGACACGCGGCCTCGGCGGGCACTGGCTGACACCCCGCCTCGCCGAGTTCCTGGACCTCTACCCCGACATCAAGGTCGAGCTCATCCTCACCGACGAGGAACTCGATCTCTCGATGCGCGAGGCCGACATCGCGATCCGGCTGCGCCAGCCGCAACAGCCCGACCTGATCCAGCGCAAGCTCTTCACCGTGCATTTCCACGTCTACGGATCGCCGGCCTATGTGAAGCGCTTCGGCGAGCCCAAGAGCTATGAGGAGTTGGACAACCACCGCATCCTCTCCTTCGGCGGCACCTCGCCATCCTACCTCACGGCCGTGCACTGGCTCGGTACGCTGGGCCGCGACCAGCGCAACCCGCGCCCGATCCATCTGACCGTGAACAACATCACCGCGATGAAGCGCGCAGTCGATTCGGGGGCCGGCATCGCCGTGCTGCCGGATTATCTGATCGAGACCGGTTCGCCCCTGATGCAGTTGCTGCGGGAGACCGAAATGCCGCAGCTCGAAAGCTATCTGGTCTATCCGGAAGAAATGAAGTCGGTCGCCCGCGTGCAGGTGTTCCGCGACTTCCTGATCCAGAAGGCGCAGCGCTGGACCTACTAGAGCGTTTTCGAGCGAAGCGGATAACGGTTCCCCCACGACAAACGCGAAGCGTTTGCGTGGAGAAAACGCGTTAAAACAAAAAGCTGGAGCTGTTGAACGATCCAACTGGATTGGAGACCGCTCTGGAGCGTTGCGAAAAAGCGCGGTTTCCGATTTTCGCAGGGCATCCTGTCGATGCCGTCCGAATGCGACGTGATCCGAGCCCGGTTCTCAGACAAAAGCCGCCTTGCGCATCCCGCAAGGCGGCTTTTCTGCGTCAGGCGCATAAGCCTCCGACAATTTCGTGACAATTTACAACTATTTACGACTCACCATGCGCAAGGCGCATAGCTGATACAATCTATGCTGCATTGCAAAAAGGCAGCTGCTGCCCGATATAGCAAACACGGTTGTTCGCAACGGGCTCCGCTACCTCCTCCCGGCGTTGAGTTCGTTGCAGCCGTTCCCCTCTGAGATGTTTGGCGCTTGCGCTGGATGTTTCAAACTTCAAAGGCCGGCTCCCTCGGGGGTCGGCCTTTTTTTCATGTGTTTTCGGCATGCCGGAAGCGCGGCGAGACAATCCCCGTCATGACCGGGCTTGTCCCAATCATCCCCGTCTTCGCTGATCGAGACCTGTGTCCAAGACGCGAATGCTCGCCACAAGGGCGAGCATGACGGCTGAGCCGCTCCGAAAGCCGCCCGCTACCGCCGTCGCGCTTCCAGCGGCAATGCCCCGAACAGGCTGGGCTCGGCGCTGGTGCGCGCCTTCTCGATCGTCAGCATGCGCAATTTGGTTTCGACGCCGCCATCGGCGGAGAAGCCACCGGTCTTGCCGCCGGCCGCCAGCACGCGATGGCAGGGCACGATGATCGGCCACGGATTTGAGCCCAGCGCCATGCCGACGGCGCGAGCTGCGCCCGGCTCGCCGATACGGGCGGCGACCTCGCCATAGGTCAATGTCTCGCCCGGCAGGATCGTCAGTGCAACGTCATAGACCTTGCGGTTGAAGGCCGGTGCGCTGTCGAGGTCGATCGGCAGATGCGCAAGATCGCGCGGCTCAC
This sequence comes from Allobosea sp. OK403, assembly GCF_900113835.1. Lineage (GTDB taxonomy): Bacteria > Pseudomonadota > Alphaproteobacteria > Rhizobiales > Beijerinckiaceae > Allobosea. The sequence continues at coordinate 298,449 of NZ_FOQV01000002.1, forward strand.
CCTGGAGAAGCGCCCGGACCTCGTTCATGGCGCTCGCGATGAAGGCGACAGGCGCGGCCTCGCTCGCCTCCGGGAAGCGCCGCGTCAGACGCCGGCGCGCCGTCTCCTCGTCTCGCTCGGGCAATTGCGCGCCGATGATGCGCTCACCCTGCCAGGCCAGCGCGCAGGAGCCGATCGCCGTGTCGAAGAGAACGAAATGCTGCATGCCTGCCTTATAGCCCAATGGCGGTAGCCGCAGAAGGCTCTCGCGAATTCATCGGCACACGCCGGCTCTCATCAAAAAGCGCGAGCAGGATAAATGCGAAAAACCGGTTTCCACTTTCTCGCATCCCGCTCTTGCGTGGCTTTCGAGAACCAGAGCGGACATAAGTCCGTGAGCATCGGAAGCGCCGAAAGCCGCGCCAGACGGCCGCGACGCTAGAATTCGCGCTCAGACATAGAGCCGCTCGCCCTCCAGCCCTTTGTAGAGCCCTGCGACCTGCTCGGCATAGCCGTTGAACAGCAGCGTCGGGCGGCGCTCGCGCGTGCCCAGCACCTGCTCGCTCGCCTGGCTCCAGCGGGGGTGTGGAACCTCCGGGTTCACATTGGCCCAGAAGCCATACTCGGAAGCCTGCAGCCCCTCCCAGAAGGTCTTGGGACGCTCAGTGACGAAGGAGATCTTGCTGATCGACTTCACCGATTTGAAGCCGTATTTCCACGGTGTGATCAGGCGCAGCGGCGCGCCATGTTGGGGCGGGGTCGGCTTGCCGTAGATCCCCGTCACCATCAAGGGCAGATCGCTGGTCGCCTCGGCGATGGTCAGCCCCTCCGTATAGGGCCAGGGATACCAGCGCTGCGACTGGCCGGGCGCGACCTTCGGGTTCATGAAGGTCTCGAACTTCACATATTTCGCTGATGAGAGCGGCTTGGCGAATTCGACCAGCGATTTCACGGTGAAACCCGTCCAGGGCACCGCCATCGACCAGGTCTCGACACAGCGGAAGCGATAGAGCCGCTCTTCCAGCGTCATCTTGCGGACCAGATCGTCAATGCCGATCTCCATCGGCTTCTCGACCAGGCCGTCGATCGCGATCATCCAGGGCCGCGTCGCCAGCCGCTTGGAGGCGCTGGCGACATCCTTGGACGTGCCGAACTCGTAGAAATTATTGTAGTTCGCCGCCAGATCCTCCTCCGTCACCGGCCGGTCGAGCGTGTAGGCGGCGTTCTTCTTGGCGGGGTAGAGATCGAGCGTCGGGTCGGCGCCTTGCGCGGCGGCCAGCTTCGGCAGGGCCGCGCTCGCAATCAGCCCCGCGCCCGCACCGAGCAGGCCGCGGCGATTCATGAAGACGGCCTCGGGCGTGGCCTGGCTTTCGGGCATTTCCCAGCCAGCGCGGCGTTTGATCAACATCGGACGGACATGCTCCGTTTCAGATGCAATCAGTCTAGCGCACGCTCCGAGGTCACACGCAACTCACGAGGGGGAGAGGTGGAAGGGGCAGTAGGCAATGGGCAGTAGGCAGTCGGACCGTTCCTACTGCCTACGCAACAGTCTCAGCCCCTTGTCTCCAGCGCCTTGACGATCGCAGCCCCCATCTCACTGGTCGAGACGGCGTTCGTGCCGGGCGCGGCGATGTCCTTGGTGCGCGTGCCGGAGTCGAGCACGTCGGCGATCGCGCCTTCGAGCCTGTCGGCGGCCTCGATCGCCCCGAAGGAATAGCGCAGCGCCATGGCAAAGGAGCCGATCATCGCGATCGGATTGGCCAGGCCCTTGCCGGCGATGTCCGGGGCCGAGCCATGGACGGGCTCGTAAAGCGCCTTGCGCTTGCCGGTGACGGGGTCTTCCGCGCCCAGCGAAGCCGAGGGCAGCATGCCGAGCGAGCCGGTCAGCATCGCCGCCACATCCGACAGGATATCGCCGAAGAGGTTGTCGGTGACGATGACGTCGTACTGCTTGGGCCAGCGCACGAGCTGCATGGCGCAGTTGTCGGCGAGCACATGCTCGAGCTCGACATCGGCATAGTCCTTGGCGTGCAGCGCCGTGACCGTCTGCTTCCAGAGCACGCCGGTCTTCATGACATTGTTCTTCTCGGCCGAGGAGACCTTGTTGCGGCGCGTGCGCGCCAGCTCGAAGGCGACGCGGCAGATCCGCTCGATCTCGGGGGTGGTGTAGACCTGCGTGTCGACACCGCGCCTGGAGCCGTCCTCCAGCGTGACGATCTCCTTGGGCTCACCGAAATAGACGCCGCCGGTGAGCTCGCGCACGATCAGGATGTCGAGGCCTTCGACAACCTCGGGCTTGAGCGAGGAGGCCGAGGCCAGCGCCGGATAGCAGATGGCGGGACGCAGATTGGCGAAGAGCCCCAAATCCTTGCGCAAGCGCAGCAGGCCGGCCTCGGGGCGGTGCTGATAGGGCACATCGGCCCATTTCGGCCCGCCGACCGCGCCGAACAGCACGGCGTCCGCGTCCTGGGCCAGCTTCATGTCGCCTTCGGAGATCGCCTGCTTATGCGCGTCATAGGCGCAGCCGCCGACGAGCCCCTTCTCGATCGCGAAGCCGGCAAGGCCTCGCTTCTCGAACCAGGAGACCACGGTCTCGACCTGGGCCATCACCTCGGGGCCGATGCCGTCGCCGGGCAGGAGCAGGAGCTTATGGGTCGCCATGGGTCGCCTCGCGCGTGGTTCTTCGTCTCGCTCCGGCCCGAAGGCCCAGCGGGGCGTGATTACGAGCGGAAGCGTGCGGAGGCAAGCGCATCACGTTGCGGGCAGCCTCGCGGCGCACGCAGACCCGTCCTTGCGAAGAGCGCGGCGACGAAGCAACCCAGGGAGACCAGAGCGGGACCTCCTGGATTGCTTCGCTGCGCTTGCAAGGGCGACGAGAAGCCCCTCAGGCCTTCTTCTCGATGTTCCAGAAGAACTGTGCCGGCGAGAGCACCATGCCGGTCAGGCTCTTGCGGAAAGCCATCGGCTGCTGCACCAGCCCGGCGGGAACATAGGGCACGAACTCGAAGGCGCGCCGCTCCAGCGAAGCCGCGATCTCCTTCTGCTTTCCGGCATCCGGCTCGGCGATCCACTGATCGCGCAGGCCTTCCATCGTCGGGTCGTCCGGCCAGCCGAACCAGGCGGCGCCGCCATTGGCGCGCATCAGCGGGTGCAGCGCGGGGTTGAGCGTATCGGCGCAGGACCAGAGCGTGTGGAAAGCCGACCAGCCGCCCTGCTCGGGCGCGCCGCGATTGGCGCGCCGGCCGATGAAGCTCGCCCAATCGGTGGCAACGAGCTCCGCATTGATGCCGAGCTTCTTGAACAGATCCTCGGTCACCAGGCATTGCTGGTAGGCGATCGGCTGGTCGGCCGGTGCGAGCAGCACGACCTTCTCACCCTTGTAGCCGGCCTCCTTGAGCATGGCCTTGGCCTTCTCGAGATTGGCCTGCATCGCTTCCGTGCCACCCGCCCCGGTCGACATCGGCGAACCCGGCGTGAGGAAGGTCTTGGCCTCCTGATAGTACGCCTTGTCGCCGACCACGGCTTCCATGTAGTCGGTCTGGTTGACCGCCATCATCACGGCGCGGCGGATGCCGGGGTTGTTGAAGGGCGGCTGCATCTGGTTGAATCGCATCAGCAGGAACAGGCCGAGCGGCACGTTCTCGATGGCGATGTCCTTGTTGGCCTTGAGCACGGGCAGGAGATCGACCGGCGGCTGCTCGTACCAGTCGACTTCGCCCTGCATCAGCGCGCCGACCGCCGCGGAGGCTTCGGTCAGGGCCAGCCATTCGATGCGGTCGATCCTAGCGATCTTGCCGCCCGCCGCCCAGGACGGCGCTTCTTCGCGCGGCTTGTACTTGGCGAAGCGCTCATAGATCGCGTTCTGGCCGGGCACCCATTGCTTGTCCATGAAGCGCCAGGGACCGGAGCCGACTGCCTCGGTGATGTTCTTCATGTGGTCGGTCGTCGCGACCCGCTCGGGCATGATGAACGGCACGTTCGACGACAGCTTGCCGAGCGCCGCCGGCAGCATCGGGAACGGCTTCTTCAGCCGGATCGCGAAGGTCCGCTGATCGAGCGCGTCGTAACCTTCAACGAAAGTCGCGAAAGTCTGGCCGAAAGCGTCGCGCTTCGACCAGCGCGCGATCGAGGCGATGCAATCCTGTGCCCGGACCGGCTGATCGTCATGGAAGAGCAGCCCGTCGCGCAGCCGGAAGGTCCATTTCAACCCGTCCGGCGCGGTCTCCCAGGCTTCGACCATCTGCGGCTTGATGCCGAACTGGGCGTCCGTCGCGAAGAGGGTATCATATATCAGATAGCCATGATTGCGGATGACATAGCTCGTGGCCGTGATCGGATCGAGCGACGGCAGTGGCGTCGACGGGATAAAGCGCAGGATATTGGCGCGGCTTTGCGAAAAAGCCCGATTCGGCATGAAACCGGAAGCGGCGAGCGCAGCCGCTCCCTTCAAGGCATTGCGGCGATTGATCGGCATGGCATCTCCTCCTGCTGTCCGGGTCAGCTCGATGATCTGCCCAACTCAAGCAAGAGATATACCAGACGTCAATCACTCATCGGCCATCGCCGCACGGGCTCTGCCGCAGCGGCAGGCGAGATCACGGCACGAGCCGCGCGGTGACCTCGATCTCGACCTTCATCTCGGGCTTGAGCAGGCCGGCGACGACATAGATGCCGGCAGCCGGGCGGATCTGCCCGAAGACCTCGCCGCAGACGCCCAGCACCGGCTCGCAATAGCTCCGGTCAGTGACGAAATACTGCGCCCGCACCACCTGCGAAAGCGACGAGCCGGCCTCCGCCAGCACGGTCTGGATCGTGCGGAAAATATTGCGTGCCTGTTCGGCTGCATCCTCCGGCAGCGTCATGCTGGCGTAGTCATAGCCGGTCGTGCCGGAGACGAAGACGAGATCGCCGTCGATCACGGCGCGGGAATAGCCGAAGGCGGTCTCGAAGGGCGAACCGGTGGAGATGAGGCGGCGGGTCATGCGATAGGCTCCGATGAGGTCACCCGCGCTGTCTGAAACCGGGCGGCGCGCCATGCCACCCGATTTCTGCGCGCGATGAAAAGCACTGGAGCCGGTCCCTCACACCCGCCCACTCTTCAGCGCCCGCAGCACCTTTTCGCCCGGCCGACCGGTCTGCGCCATGCCGATCTTGGCCTCGATCTGCTTGATCGCCGCCCGCGTCAGCGCGCCGACCGCGCCGTCCGGCTCGCCGACATCATAGCCGCGCGCGATCAGCAGGCGCTGGAGCTCGCGGCGCTGTTCGCGCGAGAGCGGCAGATCGTCGGTCGGCCACTGACCCTGCACGCCGGGCCGGCCGCGCAGGCGATCGGACAGAAGGGAGATCGCCAAAGCGTAGGAGTCCGCGCCATTGTAGCTGTAGGCCGCGTCATAGTTCTTGAAGACGAGGAAGGCCGGCCCCTCGCGCCCCGCCGGCATCAAAAGCCCGGCATTGCCGGAGCCGGTCAGCGCCGAGCCGTCGAATTTGACGATGCCGCGCGCCGCCCAGGACGAAACCGGCTGCTTGGGATTGCGCCCCGTCGAGCCGGAGTAACCTGATGGCACACGCACCTCATAGCCCCAGGGCGCGCCGGTGACCCAGCCCGCCTTGGCCATGAAGTTTGCGGTCGAATGCAGCGCGTCGGGGATGGAATCGACGAGGTCGCGCCGGCCATCGCCATCGCCATCGACAGCCAGGCGCAGATAGGTCGAGGGGATGAACTGCGTGTGGCCGAAGGCGCCGGCCCAGGAGCCCATCAATTGCTCCGGCCGCAGATCGCCGCGCTGGATGATCTGCAGCGTCGCGATCAGCTCGCCCTTGAAGAAGGCGTTGCGGCGCGGCGCGAGACAGGCTCCGGTCGAGAGCGCCTGGACGAGCGGCATCTTGCCCCGCGCCTTGCCGAAATCGCTCTCGACGCCCCAAACCGCGACGATGGTGTGGCGGTCGACGCCGAAGCGGCTTTCGGCGGCGGCAAGCGTCGAAGCATGCTGGCGCAGCATGGCGCGGCCTTCCGCGACCTTCTCGTCATCGACCAGCGTGCCGAGATAGTCCCAGATCGGCGTCTTGAACTCCGGCTGATTGTTCATCGCCTCGATCACCTTCATGTCGGGCTGAACGCCCGCCATGGCGCGGTCGAAGGTGGCGCCTGAGACGCCCTTCGCGCCCGCCTCCGAACGCAGGCCCGCCACGCAAGACTGGAAATCCGCCTGCGCTGCCGAGGCGACGAGGATCAGAGGCAGGGCCAAGGTCAATGCGCGCATCATCTCACCGAAAACTGGGTCCACCGAATCACAAGCTTGGCGCGAATTTAGAGGTTGTTAGGGACTATGGGGACGATTTGATGAGGTCAAAACGGCGGAGATGGGAGGAGCATTGCACCGGCGATACCATCGGTATCGGCAAGCGATGCGACGCTGCAGCTCCGTCGTTTTCACCTCACCCGCAGGGCGCGGCGCTTTTGCGCGACTGCGGTGTCGTTCTTCGTAGCAAACCGAAAGGTTTGCGTCCTCGAACTCCTGGCATTCGCGCAAAATCGCCAGCATCAAATCACCCCCATAGTCCCTAACAACCTCTAGGACCACCCGGTTAACGGGGGTTAACCCTGACGGAGGTCGGTCGTTCCGTCTTTATGCCCGCTTTATGCGCGCCGGCGTCTTCCACATCGCAAGCTTACCGGCATCGGACCTACATCTCCTGCATCGATGGAGATCGAGATGACCACGCATTCGCACTACCCCAACCCCAGTCAGCAGCGCCGCGCGAAAGCCGTCTACGGCACGCTGCGCACCAAGCGACCGATGGTCGGCTTGTTTGCGGCAGAGCTCTGCATGCTGGGTTTGATCGCCCTTGCTGCCGCCGGCTTCATCGGCCTGCGCGCTTGGCTCACATTGGCGAGCTGAGGGCATCACGATGGGCCAAGCCAAGCCGTTCCATCCCGAACTCGACACCGCCAGCCATCTCTTTCTGGTCGGCCGCTCGACAGCCGGTTTCTGGGTCGCACGCGATCTCGAAGGCCGCTCGGAAGGGATTTTCCGCGACAAGAAGGACGCAGTCCGCTTCGCATTGTTCGAGGGCGGCCATCCCAACGCCGTGATGCTCTCGCCCAACGCGGTCGAGCCCAGCTTCGGCATGGGTGTCCGCTGAGCGACGCCGAGCAGGCGGCCAGGCAGGCGCGCCGCCTGGACCGCGACCTCGCCGCCATCCTGCTCCGCGCAGCCGGCGAGATTATCGAGCAACTCGTCGGTGTCGGTATCACCGATCCCGCCGATATCGCGCGCCGGCTCAACCGGCGCGGCTTCCCCTGCCATGGCCGCGCCCGCTGGACCGCGGGCGCGGTGAAGTCCGTGCTACGGCGCAAGCTCGCCTGGGACGAAGCTGCGTGAAGAATTGGCGGCATGAAGAAACAGCGTGCGCTGCCCGCGCCACTGTCCTAGACTCATCATCTGCTTCGACATGACGAAGCTTGGCGTTCCGCCAGGCTCGGCCGCGGCAGGCGAAAGCCGGCCAGCCATGACGTGGCGATCCCAGGATATAGCGATCCCCCCTCGCCGCCCGGCGCGCCAGCCGAGTCGTCTCGACTTGGGTGCGCCTTGGCGTGCGCATCCCAAGGTTCGCAGCGCGCGAACCCCATAGTCCCTAACAACCTCGAGCCCAGGAGCCTGACGATGTCCAAAGAACAGCGCGGCAATCGCGAAGCCAAGAAACCGAAGCAGGACAAACCGAAGGTCGCGGCCGCAGCGCCATCGACCTTCGCGGCCGTCGTCGCCAAAGCGGCAGGCGGACCGAAGAAGAAATGATCCGCTTCAAGACGATCGAGCCCGAGAAGGCCGAAAAGCCGGCGGACAAGCCTGTCGCACCGACGCCAGCGGTCACGGCACCGGAGCCGGCAACTGACGACGAAGAGCCGGCTGCCAAGCCCAAGGGCATGACCCGCAAGACGCCGCTACGGGCGAAGAGGCCGGAAGCGGCACCGCTTTTCGACAAGTAGCGGCGGCGGCAGGCCCTACGCCGCCTCCGCCACCTCGTCGGTCCAGACCTTGAAGCTCGTCAGCACGTTGGGGCCAAAGGTGGTTGCGATGGCAACGTCGGCAGCGTCGCGGCCGCGCGCGATCAGCACCCGGCCGATGCGCGCGACATTGTTGCGCGGATCGAACATCTGCCAGCCGCCCTCGAGATAAGCCTCGAAGGACGCCGCGAAATCGCCCGGCGGCCAGGGCTTCGGCGTGCCGATATCGCCGAGATAGCAGGTGCAGTAGCGCGCCGGGATGTTCATCGCCCGGCAGAAGGCGATGGCGAGATGGGCATAGTCACGGCAGACGCCGCGCCCCTCGCGATAGGCGTCCGACGCGGTGCGCGTTACGCTGGCGTCGTTGTAGTTGAAGGCGATGCGCCGGTTGACGAAATCGCAGATCGCCTGAACGCGCGGCGCGCCGGGCTGCGTGTGCCCGAAGAGCTGCCAGGCAAGATCGAGCAGGCGGTCGGAGTCGCAAAATCGGCTCGCGATCAGGAAGGTGAGGCACTCCTCCGGCAATTGCTCGACTGGAACCTGCCCCGCATTGCGATTGAAGGATTCAGGCAGGCCCGTATCGGAGATCACGGCATCGGCCGTGATCCGCATATGGCCCTGCGGCGCGAGCAGCCGGCTGCACCAATTGCCGAACACGTCGCGATAGGCGCTGACGGGGACGGAGGGGCTGATGCGCATATGGTCGGGCGCGGTGAGATCGGAGACCCGGCTGAAATGCACATGCAGCATCAGGATAATCGGGGTCGGTTGCGGGAAGTCGTAGTCGAGCTCGTAGCCGATCCTGAGTTTCACGCGATGCCTTCCGCACGACGATTGCGCGCTGGTGATGAGTGGCCCCTCAGCCGATCCAGCCACCATGCACGTTTCCGGCCAACGCGATATGGCCACCACCAGCCAAGACACCGGGCGAATTCATATTGCTTCTGCGAATGATCAAGCACTCTTGCTTGCGGTGGCAGCGCTTGAGTCCTAAACCACGCGCGCGCCAGCATCGGCGCTACCTTGTCCGCTCCCCGGAGATCAGTCCCATGGCCTTTCTTGCCGACGCCCTGAAGCGCGTGAAGCCGTCTGCGACCATCACCATCACGCAGAAGGCCCGCGACCTGAAAGCGCAGGGCAAGGACGTGATCTCGCTTTCCGTTGGCGAACCGGATTTCGACACGCCCGACCACATCAAGGAAGCCGCCATCGCCGCCATCCGCCGCGGCGAGACCAAATACACGCCGGTCTCCGGCATCCCGCAATTGCGCGAGGCGATCACGCGCAAGCTCAAGCGCGAGAACGGCCTCGATTACAAGCCGAGTCAGACCATCGTCTCCACCGGCGGCAAGCACGTCATCTACAACGCCCTGCTCGCCACGCTGAACCCGGGCGACGAGGTCGTCTGCGTCTCGCCCTATTGGGTCAGCTATCCCGAGATGGTGGCGCTCTGCGGGGGAACGCCGACCTTCGCCGAGACCAAGATCGAGAACGAGTTCAAGCTCCAGCCGGAGGAACTTGAGCGCGCCATCACGCCCCAGACCAAGTGGGTCATCCTCAACTCGCCTTCGAACCCCTCCGGCGCGGCCTACAGCCATGCCGAGATGAAGAAGCTGACCGATGTGCTGATGCGCCACCCCCATGTCTGGGTGCTGACGGACGATATGTATGAGCACCTCGTCTATGGCGACTTCAAATTCGTCACGCCCGCCCAGGTCGAGCCCGGCCTCTACGAGCGCACGCTGACCATGAACGGCGTCTCGAAGTCCTACGCCATGACCGGCTGGCGTATCGGCTACGCGGCAGGCCCGCAGCATCTGATGAACGCCATGGACCTCGTCCAGGGCCAGCAGACCTCGGGCACTTCGGCGATCTCGCAATGGGCCGCGGTCGAGGCGTTGGACGGCACGCAGGAGCACATTCCGGTGTTCCGCAAGGCCTTCGAGCGTCGGCGTGACCTCGTCGTCTCCATGCTGAACCAGACGCGCGGACTGGTCTGCCCCAAGCCCGAAGGCGCCTTCTACGTCTATCCCGACTGCTCGGCATTGATCGGCAAGAAGCTGCCCAACGGCAAGACGATCGAGACCGATGAAGATCTGGTGATGGGGCTGCTGGAAGATCAGGCCGTCGCCGCCGTGCACGGCTCGTCCTTCGGCCTCGGGCCCAACTTCCGCATCTCCTACGCGACCTCCGACGAGAAGTTGGAAGAGGCCTGCCGCCGCATCCAGCGCTTCTGCGCCGAACTGCGCTGAGACTCAATGTCAGGGGGCGAGAGCCGGCCGCAGGCTGCCGCTCGCCCCCTGCCCCGCCGCCATCTGCTGGTGGCACTGTTCTCGATAGTGCTGGCGGAAACCGCCCGCGCGCAAAGCTCGGGCACGCTGTCGGCCCGCGAGGCCCATGACGGCCTCACGGCCGGCGCCCTGCTCGTCATCGATATCCGCACACCCGACGAATGGACCGACACCGGCGTCCCGCAAGGCGCGCTCAGGCTCGACTCCGAGTCGGCCGGCTTCGAGGTCCGGCTCGCAGGCATACGCCTCGACCATCCCGGCAAGCGCATCGCCTTGATCGACCGCAGCGGCGGGCTGGCAGCCAGCATTCAAGCGAAGCTCGCCGGCCGCGGCTGGCGCGATCTCGTCATGGTCCGCGGTGGCATGCTGGGGCCGGGCGGATGGCTGTCGGAGAAGCTGCCGGTGGCGCCCTAGAGCCGTTTCCGATCCAGTTGTGCGTCGTTCAACAGCTCCAGCTCCTTGTTTTGCCGCGTTGTCTTTACGCTAATCTGTGTCCGCTTCGCTCGAAGACGCTCTGACCGCCCTGTGGATCAGGTGATCTCCGCCAGCCTTGTGTCCTGTGATAGCACTAGGCACCAATGCGGCTCGAAATCGGCTCCCAGCGGCCAGATGAAAGCCTCGAAGATCGCGAGCAGCCGCTCCTGGTAGCGCTCGAACCAAGCCCTCTCGCAGAGCACGAACTTGGTCGCGCCGACGATGGTCTCACGGTCGATCACGCAGAGCGGCACGATCTCCGGATTGGCCTCGAGATAGGCCTGCACCGTCACCATCAATGTCGGGTAGCCCGGATGCAGCATGTCGTCGAGCACGATCAGCCCGCCCTCAGTGAGGCAGGCCGTGGCGAGGGCGAGGTCCTTGCCGAGCGCCGCACGCGAATGCTCGCCGTCGATATGGATCAAGCGGAAGCGCGAACCGCCGGCATGGCCCATCAGCTCGGCTGGCATCATCGCGCCGCTGTCGCCCTTTACGGTAACGCGCCGCTCGGGCCCGATGCCATGCTTCAGGCAGTTGGCCTCGAAGCGGCCCTTCACCCCATCATCGGGCCAGGAGAAGATGTCGAGCGCGACCGCAAGCTCACCGGGCTCCAAGGCGTGCGCCAGCGCAATGAAGAAGCGGCCCTCAAAAGCGCCGATCTCCGCCAGCGGCCCGCCCATGCCCATTTCCGTCTGGAGCCGCAGCAGCCGCGCGCAGGTCGCGGCGGCAAAGCGCGAGGACATGCCGACGACGCTGTCATAGCCCTGCGCGAGATAGGCAGCGACAGCAGGATGCCCGGGCGAGGGAATCCTCGTCACGCGACCTTGCCCTGGAAGATGAAGAAGGCTCCGGCTGCGATCAGCGCGAAGCCAATGGCGTGGTTCCAGCTCAGCTGCTCCTTCAGCCAGAACACCGAAAACAGCGCGAAGACGGTCAGGGTGATGACCTCCTGCATCGTCTTGAGCTGGGCGGCGGAATAGACCGCAGAGCCGATGCGGTTGGCCGGCACGGCCAGCATGTATTCGGCCAGCGCGATCGACCAGCTGACCAGGATGGCGATCCAGAGCGCCGTGCTCTTGTAGCTGAGATGCCCGTACCAGGCGAAGGTCATGAAGACATTGGAGCCGATCAGCATGACGATCGGCAGGATATGCGCGGCGGAGATTGCGGGCATGGAGAAAATGGTTCCGTTGGCGGGACGCTGGACAACTCTAGGGTGGCTGCACTGTTCCCGACGGAGTCGGGGCCAGCCAAAGCGCGGGGATGCGATGGCACCGACGTTAGTCGAGCGCAATCGCCCTTCACCAGCAGGACAGGCCTGCTATAGCGAACCGATGACGGATCATCCCAAAACGATCGCCATCTATGTCGATGCCGATGCCTGCCCGGTAAAGCCGGAGATCTACCGCGTCGCCGAGCGCCATCGCCTGAAGGTCTTCGTCGTCGCCAACAGCTTCATGGCTGTGCCGCGCGAGCCCTGGATCGAGCGCGTGATCGTCTCGGACGGTTTCGACGCCGCCGACAACTGGATCGCCGAACGCGTATCGCGCGGGTCTATCGTCATCACCTCCGACATCCCGCTCGCCGATCGCTGCATCAAGGCCGGCGCCGACGTCATAGGTTCGACCGGAAAACCCTTTACCGACGCCTCGATCGGTATGGCGCTGGCAACGCGCGACATGATGGAGGATCTGCGGGCGATGGGTGCGGCAAACGGCGGACCGAAGCCGTTCTCGCCGAAGGACCGCTCGGCCTTCCTGCAGGCGCTCGACCTGGCGATCCAGCGTTTGAAGCGGGCGGGGCTTGCAGGGTAGCCCGTCAAAATCGCCATGACCGGCCTTGAGCCGACCGCCTTTGCCCGAAGAAAGCGCCCAGACGGCTCCCGAGTCGAGGCTTCGCTCCGCCTGAGAATGACGTTCAGTCTCAGATATCTCCGAAATCCCCGCCGCGCCCCTTGCCGCTGGCGAACCGTCCCGCTCCAGCGGCGCCCTCCGTCGCAATCGTAGCAACGCCGCCGCCCCACTCTCGCGCCAGGGCCTCGCGCACGGGCAAACCGTAGCCGGCGATCGCGCTGCGGCGGTCGGCGAGCATCGCGCCTTGCGGAAAGCGAGCGATCTGCTGCGCCATCGCTTCGGCCACCGCCCGTGCTTGGCCGCGCGGCGCTATCTGCTCGCACAACCCGATCCGCAGCGCCTCCTGCGCCTCTACCTTGCGGCCGGTCATGATGATCTCCAGCGCGCGACCTTGCCCGACGAGGCGCGGCAGCCGCACCGTGCCGCCATCGATCAGCGGGATGCCCCAGCGCCGGCAATAGACCCCGAAATAGGCATTCTCCGCCATCACACGAACATCGCACCAGAGCGCCAGTTCCATCCCGCCCGCCACTGCCGGCCCTTCGATCGCCGCGATCAACGGCTTGCTCATCTCCAGTCGCGACGGCCCCATCGGCCCGCGCGGCGACGTGCTTCCATCGGCGGAGAAAGCGAGCCCCTCGACGATCTCGGCCTGGAATCGCGCCGCATCGGTAAAGGCCTGCGCATATTTCAAATCCCAGCCAGCGCAAAAAGCCCCGCCCTCGCCCCAGAACACGATCGCCGAGACAGAGGGCTCCGCATCGAGTTCAAGAAATGCCTTGGTCAACGCTTCGGCGCTCTCTGGATCCATGGCATTGCGCGCCTCGGGCCGGCTGTGGATCACGGTCGCGACCTTGCCGGCGCGTTCGATGCGGATGGTCATTGGATCTCCTCCCTTGTCTTTTGTCGTTGCTGGTCTGCCTTTCACGCAGGCTACAGGCCTTGGCTACCTATCCAGCAGCCGCTGGACGCATGACGTCTTTGTCCGTAAATCACCAAGAACCAAAGCCCGTCTCCAAATTGGGCGCCGGGGAGGAAATTCATGTCGTTGACCCGCCGTTCCGCGCTCGGCCTGATGGCCGGGGCCGTCTTCGCTCCGTCGATCGTCCGGGCACAGAGCTTCCCGGCCAGGCCGATCAGTCTCGTCGTGCCCTATCCGGCAGGTGGCCCCACCGACGCCATCGCCCGCTTCGTGGCGCAGGAGATGTCGAGTTCGATTGGCCAGAACGTGCTGGTCGACAACCGCGCCGGCGCCTCGGGCGCGGTCGGGACGCGCGCCGTCGCCCATAGTGCAGCCGACGGCTACACCATCGTCTTCGGCAACAACCAGACGCATGGCAACAACATGTTCCTGCTGAAGGAACCGGGCTATGACGCGGTCAAGGATTTTGCGCCGCTCTGCGGCGTCGGCGCCTTCGAGCATGCCTTCGTCGTGCGCAACGACCTACCCGCAAAGACCATCGCGGAGCTGATCGCGCTGGCCAAGGCCGATCCGGGCAAGCTGAACTACGGCTCGACAGGCGTCGGCTCGGGCTCGCATCTTGCGATGGAATTGTTCATGCAGCGCACCGGCATCAAGATGACGCATGTGCCCTTCCGCGGGGCAGCTCCCCTGGTGCAGGAGATCGTTGGCGGGCGCATCGACATCGCCAATTCGACGCTGCCGAGCGTGCTTGAACAGATCAACGCCGGCACGATGCGCGCGCTTGCCTTGGCGAGCCCCGAGCGCAACCCGCGCGCCAAGGACATCCCGACCTTGCGCGAACAGGGCGTGAGCAATGCCGATGCCGATAGCTGGGCGGCGTTCTTCGCCCCCGCGGCGACGCCCGCCCCCATTCTCGACCAGCTCTCCAAGGCGGTGATGGCGGCGATCGCCAAGCCCGCGATCACCGAGGCGATCCTGAAGCTCGGCTTCACGCTGAAGGTCCGCGATCCCAACGCCTTCAGGCCCTATCATCTCCAGGAGATCGCGACCTGGAAGCAGATCATCGCCGATGCCGGCGTGAAGCCGGAATGACGCACGCCAACTCACGTCAGCGTGAGTTGGAAGCAACCGAGTGGTGATCAGCGCGGTTGTTCCTATCTGACTGTCTGACGTCGGATCAGGAGCGCCATGATGCATCGACCCGTCCTCGCTCTGGCGCTCGCGGCCGCCCTGTCCTTGCCTTTCGCGTCAGCCCAGGCCCAGCAGCGCTATCCCTCCAGCGCAGGCGAGCTTCTGGTCGAGACCGTGGCGAGCGGGCTGGAGCATCCCTGGGGCCTCGCCTTCCTGCCCGATGGCCGCATGCTGGTGACGGAACGCCCGGGCCGGCTGCGGATCGTCTCCAGTGACGGCGCGCTCTCGCGGCCATTGACCGGCCTGCCCAATGTCGCAGGCCGAGGCCAGGGCGGCCTGCTCGACGTGGCGCTCGATCCGAAATTCGCCGAGAATCGGCTGATCTATCTCTCCTTCTCCGAGCCTCGCGTCGGCGGCAACGGCACGAGTGTGGCGCGCGGTCAGCTCAACGCCAACGGCACGGGATTGGAGAATGTCGCTGTCATCTTCCGGCAGATGCCGGCGATCAACAGCACCTTGCACTTCGGATCGCGGCTCGTCTTCGACCGCACGGGCGCGCTCTTCGTCACGGTCGGCGACCGCTACAGCGAGCGCGACCAGGCCCAGAATCCGGGGAACCATCTCGGCAAGATCATCCGCATCCGTCCCGAAGGCGGCACGCCCGCCGATAATCCGAAGAAGCCGGGCTGGCAGCCGGAGATCTGGTCGATCGGCCACCGGAACGTGCAGGGCGCAGCGCTCCACCCCGACACCGGCCAACTCTGGACCGCCGAGCACGGCGCGCGAGGCGGCGACGAGGTCAACACGCCCAAAGCCGGACTGAACTATGGCTGGCCCGTCATCACCTATGGCGTCGACTATTCCGGTGCCAAGATCGGCGAGGGCACCGCCAAGCCCGGCATGGAGCAGCCGCTGTTCTATTGGGACCCGTCGATCGCGCCCTCGGGAGCAGCCTTCTATACGGGCAGCGTCTGGCCGGCCTGGAGGAACTCGCTCTTCGTCGGGGCGCTCGCCGGCCAGATGCTGATCCGGCTTTCAACCAGCGGCGAGACGGTCAGCGGCGAGGAGCGGCTGCTGACCACGCTGGGCGAGCGCATCCGCGATGTCCGCCAGGGACCGGACGGCTATCTCTATCTGCTCAGCGACGATGCCAATGGGAAAGTGCTGAGGGTGCGCCCGACACGGTGATCGGCCGCTTATTCGGCGGGTGCCTGCGGCAGTCCTGCCCCGAAAGCTCAGCGCGGTCCCCCTCCTCCGCCACCGGAGCCGCCACCACCTCCACCGGCACCGCCTCCGCCACCGGGACCGCCGCCACTTCCACCAGCACCGCCGGGGCCGCCACCGCCGCTCTCGCCACTAGCGCCTCCCGGGCCTCCGCCCGGTCCGCCTCCGGGACCACCGGCTCCCGGGCCACCAGGCCCTGCACCACCGGGGCCGGGCGCACCGCTGCCGGAGCCGCCACCGCCTTCCGAGCCGTTGCCGCCGCCCTCGACCCGGATCGCGGCGAGGCTCAGCCCGCCCTGTGTATCGACCATCAGTTCGACCACTGCACGTGCCGTCGTCAGATCGGGGATCGATGCCACGCCAGCAGCGTCCGCAAAGGCGAGGCCGCTGCCGAAGCGCAGATTCGCACCCTCGCGGCGCAGGAAGGCCTCGAGCGACAGCCGTGTCACGCCCTGTTCAATCGGCAGCGCCTCGGGCGCCATATGCGCGACGACGAAGCCCGCAGCGGTCGGCCGGCCGGTCACGACGAGGCGTTGCCCGACCCAAGCGGGGTCAGCCCCGGCGAGCTTCAGCCCGCCGATCCAAAGCCCTTCATCATCGGCTTCGACCGTACCGGTGACGCGGTCGCGCCCCACCCTGGCCGGCTCGACCAGGCTCGCCACGATGACAGCGTCCGGCCGGCGCAGGCCGCTGACCGCAACATATGCGCCCGGGCGCCACCAAGGCGCAGGCTCCAACCCAGACACATCGACGCGCTGGTTGAGCACATTCATCGTCCCATCCGCGATCTCACGGATCCGGCCGACGACCTCGTGCACCACCGCGATCCGGGAGGTGACCGGCCCTGCCGTCCCCGGCCTGGTCGCCACGCGCACGACCTGGCCGAGGCGCAGATCCCGCGGCGATGCGGATCTGCCGTCGATCGTCACCGGGACGCGCGGCGGATAGGCGATGCGGACATCGTTGACGATGATGCTGCCGAAACGGCGAATGGTGCCGACGAAGCCAGTGCCGCCAATGCCGCGATCCCCGCTGGCCTCGGTGGAGGGCGCAGCTCCCGTGCCGCCAATGCCCCGGTCTCCAGCCGTCTGCGCCTGCAGGCGCTGCATCGTTTCCGGCAAGACAAGGCCGCCGGCGAGCAGGGCCAGCAAATGGCGGCGCGAGAGCAGGGAAACGCGCCTCACCTCGGCCCGCCGGCATCTGCGCCGGTCGCCTCGCCATAGACATAGACACCGAAATTCCAACGCGCCGAGCCGCCCGAATCCGTCAGGCAGGCAGCATGCGCCTCGCGATTAGCCGTCTGCAGAGCCTCCAGGGCCAGCACCCGGGCGCGCTGCTCAAGCTTGCGGGCCAGCTCCGGCGAGAGACCGTCATAATGCACGGCGCGCTCCAGGAAGGGCGGTTCGGCGGCGAGCACGTTGGAGACTGCCGCAGCGACATGATCGTGCAGGTTTCGGCCGAAATAATAGAGCTTCCGCTCATCGTCCCCACGCGGGATGAAGGCCGCCTCGGCGAGTACGACCCGCCCCTCGCCATCAAGGCTGACGAGGCCGCTGTCGAGCCATTCGTCGAGTACGGCGCGCGGCCGGACATCACGCGTCACCGAAGCGACGAGAGCCTCGAAGGAGGGCTCGGCATCGCCCGCCAGGCGCGCCAGCGGCAATGGCTTGCCGTCAGGCGCGCTGAAGGCCGGATCGGCCAGCCAGCGCGAGACGATAGACGAGGTCCGCGAGACAGAGGCCGGCACGGTCGCGACCGGGGCCCCGGCACCGCGCAACCGGCTGACCTCCTTGCGGTGGATACCCGTCAGCAGACTGACGCGGCTATCCGTCTGTTCCTTGCCCGGCAGGCCGAAATCATGCTCGGCCACATTGACGTAAAGCTCGCGCAGGAGCTGGGCCAGCGCCGGAAAGGTCGTGCCACTGCGAATGCATAATCGCACCAATGGCCGCAGCAGGCGAGCGAGTGGCCCCTGCAGCGCGGCGGCTTCCGGGGCGGAACGCGGCGGCACGAATGTCATCGCTCTCCCTTACCCAATCATGACGTGGGACACAATCCCACAAAATTTTTGCGCCGCACTCTTGACGTGGGCAACTCGCCCCGATTTATATGTGGGAAATATACCCACACGAAACCTTCGAGACAAACATGGTCGCCGCCAGCTTCACCGCAGAGCCTCCCCTCACGATCGACCGCCCGGCCTCGCAACGGAGCCACCACGCCGGGCTTGCCCGGCTTCGCCGTTGCCTGTGGCTCGGCTGCGCCTTCGCGACGCCCTATCTCGTCTTCCTGTGGCAGACCCATTTCTTGTTGCAGACCCATTTCTTGTTGCAGACCCATGCGCGCTGAACGTGTCGTTGCCGCCAACCAGGTCTTCTCGATGAACGCGTTCGAACCGGCCAATCGCAAGGCTCAGCCTGCGCGCCAGGCGAAAGCGGGCACGCAGGAGGCAGCAACCTTCGACCTCAACACCGGGCTGATCATCTTCATGCTCGGGCTGATCATCGGCTTCGTCTTCGCCGTGCCCTATGCGGTCTTCATGCTCGGACTGGAATAGCGGCCCGGACGGAATCGGGTCGCGAGGGCGCCGGCTGAGCTAGCTTGCTGGTCAAGCCTTGCCGATCAGACCTTGCCGATCAGATCCGGCCGCCGCTCGCGCGTGATTATCTCCGCCTGTTCGCGCCGCCATCTGGCGATGCGGGCATGATCGCCCGAGAGCAGCGCCTCGGGCAGGCCCCTGCCCTCCCATTCGCGCGGGCGCGTATAGTGCGGGTATTCGAGCAGGCCGTTCTCGAAGCTTTCGTCCTGGCCCGACAATTCCTTGCCCATCACCCCGGGAATCAGGCGCACACAAGCATCGAGCAGCAGCAGCGCCGCCATTTCGCCGCCCGAGAGGATATAGTCGCCGACGGAGATCTCGGTCAGGCCGCGCCCCTCGATGACGCGTTCGTCGACGCCCTCGAAACGACCACAGACGATGACGACGCCTTCGCCCGCCACCCATTCTCGCACCAGCCCCTGATCAAGCCTGCGGCCGCGCGGCGACATCAGCAGGCGCGGCCGGCTGTCGTCAGCGGGAACCGCCGCATCGATCGCCGCAGCCAGCACGTCGCAGCGCAGCACCATGCCGGCCCCGCCGCCCGCCGGGTTGTCGTCAACATTGCGATGGCGGCCGATGCCATGATCGCGGATCTGGTGTGTCTCCAGCGACCACAGGCCCTTGCGCAACCCCTCGCCCGCCAGCGAGACGCCAAGCGGGCCGGGAAACATCTCGGGATAGAGCGTCAGGATGGAGGCGCGAAAAGCCATCGCTCAAGCAAAGCGCAGCGCAGGCAGCCCGTCCAGTGCCGCGAAATCCTTCGCGCTGGCGATGACATTGTCAAAGCCGGCGAAATCCTTCGCGCCGAGCATGCTCAGGATCGCAACTGCGCGCATGCCGGCGCGGCGTGCGGCCTCGACGCCGTTGGGCGCGTCCTCGAAGACGACGCAGGCATCGGGCGCGACCTTCATGCGTTCGGCAGCCCCAAGGAACAGGTCCGGATTCGGCTTGCCGCGAAATCCCTGGGACGGCGCGATGATCGTGGCGAAGCGCGAGCGCAGGCCCAGCGTGTCGAGCACGATGTCGATATTGCCGGGCGGAGCCGCCGTGGCGACAGCCATCGGCACGCCGGCCGCATCGGCCCGCGCCATCAGGTCGAGAAGGCCGGGCATCGGCACGACATGCGGGCCGTAGTTCCGCCGGTAGAAGAGTTCCTTCTCCTTGCCCATCGCCTCGATCTCGGCCGGAGTGGCATTGGGAAAGAGTGGGCTGATGATCTCGCCGACCGCCATGCCGGCGGTGTGCGAAAAGAAGCTGTCGCGGTCGAACGGCAATCCATGCGTCACATGCAGATGCTCCCAGGCATCCTCATGGAAGCGCATATTGTCGACGATGGTACCGTCCATATCGAAGATCAGGGCGCGGACGGGACCGTTACTTGTCATCATCGACCTCGAACAGGCCCTCGGGCGGCTCGGCCTCGATACGACGGGCCGTGACGTCGATACGCGGCGCGAAAGCCTCGGTGAAGGGCATCAGCACCGAGCGGCCATCGGGCGTCGCGATGTCGAGCAGATCACCGGCGCCGTAATTGGCGACAGCCGTCACCGTGCCGAGCACCGCGCCATCGGGCCCGACGACGGCACAGCCGATCAAATCGGCCTGCAGGAATTCGTCCTCATCCTCGACCGGCGGGAGCTTGTCGCGGGCGACGAAGAGCCTCACCCCGGCCAGGCTCTCGGCTGCCTCGCGGCTGGTCACGCCCTTGAGCCGGGCGACGACCACTTCCTTGGCCGGGCGGATATCGGCGATCTCGAAACGCCGGCCCGTCTCGTCACTGAGTGGGCCGTAATCGGCGATCGCCAGCGGATCGCCGGTGAAGGCCTTGATCCGGACCTCGCCCTTGATGCCATGAGCTGCGCCGATGACGCCGAGCAGGACGAGGTTGTCAGCCGTCATAGTGTGAAACACCGCACGACAACGGGCTCCTCCGTCATGCTCGCCCTTGTGGCGAGCATCCACGTCTTGGCCACGGCACGCGACGAGCGAAGACGTGCATGGTCGGGACAAGCCCGACCATGACGAATCGCGTCGCGAGCCTTGGGCTGCATCACGCCTCGGCTTCAGCCGGGGCAGCGCTCTTGGCGGCGTTCTTCTCGGCGCGCTCCTTGGCCTTCTCGCCGGGAAGGGCCTTGTTCGGGTTGTTGCGGGCCGGACGCTTGGCGAGGCCGGCGGCGTCGAGGAAGCGCAGCACGCGGTCGGTCGGCTGGGCGCCCTTGGCGAGCCAATCCTTGGCCTTCTCGAGATCGAGCACGACGCGCTCGGCCGAATCCTTGGCCTTCATCGGATCATAGGAGCCGATCTTCTCGATGAAGCGGCCATCGCGCGGCGAGCGGGCGTCGGCGACGACGATGCGGTAGTACGGGCGCTTCTTGGCGCCGCCACGGGTCAGGCGGATCTTGAGGGACATTCGCGTCTTCCTTGGTTGGGTATCGTTTTGGGTTGGGTTTAACTCAGGCTTTGTTGTCGTCGACCAGTTGATCGATCATGGCCCAGGGATCGTCCTTCATGCCGGTCGACGTGAAGACTTCGAGATCGATGGAGCCGTCCTCGAGAACGTCGATCTCCCAATATTCTCCGGGCGCATGCACGAAGAAGGAGAAGGCGTCGTCCCGGTAGGATGAGGTTTCGTAGGACAGGTTGGCGTCGTCGAGACGCGCCTTCACCTGCTTGAACACGTCGAACATGCCGACGCGCATATCGGTCGGTTTGGTCATTTCTTCTTCCCTCCGAAGGGATTGTTGCCCCCAAGCCCCGGGAGACCGCTGCCCAGTCCCGGCAGCTTCGGCATCATGCCGGCAGGCGGGGTGACGCCCTTGGGCAGCCCCGGGAAACCGCCCGGCGGCAGGCCCGGCATGCCGCCGCCTGCGCCCATCTGCTTCTGCAGTTCGGCGAGTTGCGCCGGATCCATCTTTGACGGGTCGAGCCCGCCCGGCAATCCGCCCATGCCGCCGCCGCCAATCCCGAACATCTGGCCGAGCTTGCCGAGCATGCCGCCCTTCTGCTTGCTCATCGCCTTCATCATGTCGGCCATGCCGCGATGCATCTTGAGCAGCTTGTTGATCGCCTCCGGCGAGGTGCCCGAGCCCGCGGCGATGCGCTTCTTGCGGCTGTTCTTGAGCAGATCGGGGTTCTTGCGCTCGGCCGCCGTCATCGAATCGATGATGGCGATCTGGCGTTTGATCATCTTGTCGTTCACGCCGGAATTGGCGAGCTGACCCTGCATCTGCTTCATGCCGGGCAGCATGCCCATGACGCCGCCAAGTCCGCCCATCTTCTCCATCTGCTGCAATTGCATGCGCATGTCGGAGAGGTCGAAACTACCCTTGGCGAGACGCTGCGCCAGCGCCTGAGCCTTGTCGGCATCGACCGTCTCGGCCGCGCGCTCGACCAGGCCGACGATGTCGCCCATGCCGAGGATGCGGTTGGCGACGCGCGAGGGATGGAAATCCTCGAGCGCATCGACCTTCTCGCCGGTGCCGACGAGCTTGATCGGCTTGCCGGTGACAGCGCGCATCGAGAGCGCCGCGCCGCCGCGGCCGTCGCCATCCATACGGGTCAGGACGATGCCGGTGAGGCCAACGCGCGCATCGAAGGCCCGCGCCGTGTTGACGGCGTCCTGGCCGGTCAGCGCGTCGGCAACGAGCAGCACTTCATGCGGGTTCGTCGCAGCCTTCACCTCGGCGACTTCCGCCATCAGCGTGTCGTCGAGCGTGACGCGGCCGGCGGTGTCGAGCATGACGACGTCATAGCCGCCGAGCTTGCCGGCCTCGATCGCGCGGCGCGCAATCTGCACGGCGCTCTGGCCGGCCACGATCGGCAAGGTCTCGACGCCGACCTGCTTGCCCAGGATGGCGAGCTGCTCCATCGCGGCAGGCCGCCGCGTATCGAGCGAGGCCATCAGGACGCGCTTCTTGTTGCGGTCGGTCAGGCGCTTGGCGATCTTGGCCGTCGAGGTCGTCTTGCCCGAGCCCTGAAGACCGACCATCAGGATCGGAACCGGCGGCACGGCATCGAGCGTGATGCCTTCGCCTTCGCCGCCGAGCATGTCGATCAGCGCGTCATTGACGATCTTGATGACCTGCTGGCCGGGCGTGACCGATTTCAGCACTTCCGCGCCGACAGCCCGCTCGCGCACCTTCTCGGTGAAGGAGCGCACGACCTCGAGCGCGACGTCGGCCTCGAGCAACGCCTTGCGCACCTCGCGCAGCGCGGCGTTGACGTCCTCCTCGGTCAGCGAACCCCTGCGGGTGAGACCCGAGAGGATGCCCGATAGCCTGTCGCTCAAAGTGCCGAACATGCTGTGCCTCAACGAGCCGAAACGAAAAGCCCTATCGCCAAACGGTTTCGCGCCCGAGGGCGCAGACGCGCTGTCGGGCGTTGACCTCCGGGCTCGCAAGGCTCTGATGAGCGGCCTGGTCGGCTGATGTGGTCTCGACGATGTCGGCGAAACGAATGCGCGGGTTAAAGCCGAAGATTGTGGCGAAAGTCAAGATTGGCACATCAGATGAGGCACGTGGAGGCGCGAACACTTGCCCCAGCCACAACCCTGAGGGTTAAAGGCGCGCCCAAATTTTCATCAGGGACCTGGCATGGTCGCGCAGACGACGACCCTTTCAGCCCTTGCCTTCACTGCCTTGCTCCTCAGCCTGTCGCAAGCCCAGGCCCAGCAGGCCTGCCGCAATAATTTCAAGACCGATGGCGTTCCGATGGTGACCGGCCTGACCTATCGCAGTTGGGATCTCGTCACGAATCGCGCACCGGCGGCCGTGTTGAAGAACCTGGCGGCCGCGGTCGCAGCGGAGGGCTTCGCCGGTATCCGCGTCGACAAGGCCACGAGCTCCGTCGTCGCGATCCAGGAAACCACCGGTTCGGGGCGGCCGCAGACCCTGCGCGTCACCGCCGCCTTCGTCGTCCAGCAGGGCCAGGTCGCGCCGGAAGGCTATGTCCGCGACGCGCTCTGCCGTGTCATCGCCGGCGGCCGCGGCTGAGATCGTCGCATAACCGCTGAAATTACGGTACCGGTACAAGCATGGCGCACCCGACCGATCGAAAGGCGACGATGGATCTGCAGCTCTTCCGCATGGCGACGCTCGCCATGACCCTGGTCGCCGCCGGCTGTGCCGGCGATCCGCGCAGCACCGCGCCTCTCAGCGCCACAGCCACCGAGCGCTTGGCCGCTGTGAAGCTCGACACAGCCGCCGCCACTCGCATTTTCAACGCCTATCGCGCCAGCCAAGGCCTCGGCCCGGTCAGGCTCGACCCGACGCTGACCGCCATGGCCCAGCACCAGGCCAATGCGATGGCCGCGGCGAACATGCTCTCCCATGATGCCGGCGGCAGCTTCGTCTCCCGCGTCCATGGCGCCGGCCTGAACGCGGGGCGTACGGCGGAGAACGTCGGCGGCGGCTATTATTCGACCGAGGAGGCCTTCGCGGGCTGGAAAGCGTCTTCCGGCCACGACATCAATCTGCGCATGCCCGAAGCGACGCGCTTCGGCATCGCGCTGGCCAAGGCCCCCCAGACGCAATACGGGGCCTGGTGGGCGCTGGAGATTGCCGGCGAACCGGAAAAGCGACGAGAGATCACCACGGGGCCGTTCGGCGCGAGCGCGCCGGCCATCCGCTAGCCCTCTTTACAACTCGCCGCGCTTGGGGATTGCTCCGCCCCTCTACCACTGGAGCCTGCCGTCATGACCTTCGAAGCCTGGGCCGCCTTTGCCGCCGCCACCGCCGTCCTGCTGGTGATTCCCGGCCCGACGATCCTGCTGGTGATCTCCTATGCGCTCGGCCAGGGCTGGCGCACGGCCTTCCCCATGGCGGTGGGCGTCGCGCTCGGCGATTTCACCGCGATGACGCTTTCCATGCTCGGCGTCGGCGCGCTGCTGGCGGCCTCGGCCACCATCTTCACCGCGCTGAAATGGGTCGGAGCGGCCTATCTCATCTATCTCGGAATCAAGCTCTTCCGCGCCGGCGGCACGCTCGACGCCAAGCCGCGCCAGGACGCCGTCTCGCCCTGGAAGATGCTCGCCCACGCCTGGCTGGTGACGGCGTTGAACCCCAAGAGCATAACCTTCTTCGTCGCCTTCCTGCCGCAGTTCTTGGATGCGAAGGGCGATTTCTGGACGCAGATGCTGATCTTCGAGGCGACCTTCATCACCCTCGCCTTCGCGAATGCCTTCGGCTACGCGCTGGTCGCCTCGCGCGCCCGCTCGCTGATCGGCAATCCGCGCGCGATCGGGCTGTTCAACAAGGCCGGCGGCACGCTGCTGGTCGGGGCGGGCATCGCGACGGTTGCGGTGCGCTCGGGCAGCAACTGAGGCGCAACCTATGCCCGGCAAGGACACCGCCACCCTCGACTTCTACGCGGTCGAGGCCGGGACTTATGCCGGGCGGACGCGCAAGGTCAGATACGGCCGCCTCGATGCATTCGCCGCCGCACTCCCGGCCGGGGGTAGCGTTCTCGAACTCGGCTGCGGCGGCGGGCAGGACAGCGAGGCGCTGCTGGCGCGCGGCTTCGCGGTGACACCGACCGATGGCTCGCCGGAACTGGCCAGCCAGGCCGCGCGGCGGCTCGGGCGGCCGGTCGAAGTGCTGCTGTTCGAAGATTTGGACGAAACCGATGCCTTCGACGGCATCTGGGCCAATGCCTGCCTGTTGCATGTGCCGCGCGAAGCGCTGCCAGCGATCATCGGCAAGGTACAAGCTGCGCTGAAACCGGGCGGCGTGTTCTATGCCAGCTTCAAGGCCGGTACCGCTGAGGGCCGTGATCGCTTCGGGCGCTATTACAACTACCCGTCGCCAGATTGGCTGCGCGGCGCATACGATGCCGACCGCTGGCGCAAACTCGACATCGACGAAGACATGGGCGGCGGCTATGATGGCGAGCCGACCCGGTGGCTGCATGTGTTTGCGTTCAAGATGCCGTGACGATGGGCCATCCTCCTCTGGGCGGAGGCATCGGCATGCTTCAGGATCGCCGGACTTGATCCAGCGCACTCACGCCCCACTTCTGACACCATGAATCGTCGCAAGCTCCTCTCCTTCCTCGGCCTCACCGCTCTGTTCGGCTCGACGGGTGCCGCCTGGGCGACGCTCACGCGCTCGCGCAATCCCTATTACCAGGGCCCCGTCACCGCCCATTTCGATGGCTTGAGCTTCAGCGACGGACGCCCCGTCACCAAGGGGCTGCTCGACATCTGGAGATGGCAGACCTCCAAGCGCGGACGCGAGGCCTTTCCCGAGCGTTACCCGGCCCCGCCGCAGGACAAGCCGCCGGCGCGCGTCGAGGGCGTTCGCATCGTCCATCTCGGCCACGCCTCTTTCCTGTACCAGGTTGCAGGGCTGAACCTGCTGATCGACCCGGTCTATGCGCAGCGTGCCAGCCCGTTCTCCTTTGCCGGCCCCAAGCGCGTGAACGAACCCGGCGTGGCCTTCGACGATCTGCCGAAGATCGACATCGTGCTGATCACGCACAATCATTACGACCATCTCGATCTCGCGACGCTGGCCCGCATCCATGCCCGCGACATGCCGCGCATGATCATGCCGCTCGGCAACGACACCATCGTCAAGGCGCGCATTCCCGACGCGCTGACGCAGGCTCATGACTGGGGTGACCGCGTTGCTCTGTCGGATACGATCTCGGCGACACTGGTTCCGACCTATCACTGGTCGGCGCGCGGCGCGCTCGATCGGCGCATGGCGCTGTGGTGCTCCTTCGTCATCGAGACCGACGGAACGAAGGTCTTCCATATCGGCGACACCGGCTATCATGACGGCTCGCTCTATGAGCGGCTCGGCCAAGAGCATGGCCCATTCGATCTCGCCGTACTGCCTATCGGTGCGTATGAGCCGCGCTGGTTCATGTCGGACAACCACATGAACCCGGAAGAGGCCGTGAAGGTGATGACCTCACTCAAGGCGCGCCAGGCAATCGGCCATCATTGGGGCACGTTCCAGCTCACCGACGAGGGCATCGAGCGCCCGCCGCAGGCGCTGAAGGCAGCCCTGGCGCAAGCCGGCCTGCCGGAAGAGCGCTTCAGGCCGATGCGGCCGGGGCTGAGCTGGACGGCCTGAAGCCCGGAACGCTTTCCAGGAAAAGCACGCCGTTATTCCGGGCGACGCGCAGCGAAAACCCGGAATCCATCCCAGAGCAGGATGCGAAAAAGTGGGAACCGGTTTTTCGCATCCTGCTCTAACTCTTAGATGAGAGCCCTCCGATGGATCCCGGATCTGCGTCGTGGAGCCTGTCCTTGGGCCGGCCGAAGGCCGGACCCGAGGGCGACTTGTCCGGGATGACGTGGCGCTTGTGTAAGGCCTCTCACTTCGGCTGGACGTAGACGTTGATCTCGAGGTTCGGATCGCCCGGATCGTTCAGATCGCTGACATACTCCTCGAGGAAGGCGTCCTTCACCACGATGCTCTTGGCCTCGAGATAGGCCGTGATCGTCTCATAGGTCGAGTCGATGTCGTCATAGGGCGCGACATGGACGAAGCGCAGCGAGGGGCCGGCCGGCGACAGGCCAACCTTGACGCCGCGCGCGAACTCCGAGGTCCGCGAGCCTTCCGGCGCCTGCCCGACCGGCAGCATCGCCTCAAAGCGGAAACCGTTGTCGTCGGTTTCGACGAAGAGCGTCAGCGGCCGGCCGGCGATCGGCAGCCCGGCCTTGGCCGCCTCTTCGCGCAGGATCTTGAAGCTCTCGCTCAGGCGCTGAAAGCCTTGATCCCAGCTCGATTGGCCGGCAAGCGACAGCACCGGCTTGGAGACAAGCAGGACGGCATCGACATCGCTCGAATCGCCCCTCTTGCCGGCGAGCGTCGCATTCGGATCAGGCAGGCCCGTCTGCTGCTGCGGCACGGGCGGCACCGGCAGCGCCGGGCCGGGAGCCGGCAGGGTCGGGGGCGGCTGGACCGGTTGCGGCTCGGGCGGGAGCGGCGAGGCCGGCGGGGGCTGGACGGGCTGCGGCGCGGCAGGCCCCTGCAGCACAGGCGGCGGCTGAACCGGCTGCGGCTCGGCCACCGGGGGAGCGGCCTGCGCCTGCGCAGGAGCGGCCGCACCCGGCGGCGGCGCGAGCGGCGCGGAATCGACAGCCGTCGGGGGCGCGACGCGCGTCTGCGCGAAGGCCGGCATGGCGGCACCAAGCAGCGCTGCGAGCGCCAGAACACCAATCCGGGAATGCCGCATCATCATGGTCCTGACCAAAAAGAACGATTCGCGCCCTTGCAGCGCAACATAGAATGTCCACCTTCACGCAGGAACGGGCGAAGGGTGGCTTTTTCGCGTCGGTTCCCTCATAGACGCCGTAGTTTATGGACGTGTGACCGAATGAACGCTCTGGCAACCCGCCGGTTCCTGAAGATGAACGGTCTGGGCAACCAGATCACCGTGCTCGACCTGCGCGGGTCGCAGCTGCGCGTCAGTGAATCCGACGCCCGCGCCATTGCGGCGCAACCCGGCGCCCGGTTCGACCAGCTCATGGTGCTGCACGACGCCGCGACGCCCGGCACCGACGCCTATGTCCGGATCTACAACACTGACGGCTCGGAAGCCGGCGCCTGCGGCAATGGCACGCGCTGCGTCGCCTGGGCGATGATGGCCGACCCTGCGATGGGCGATCCGTCCAAGACCAGGCTGACGCTCCAGACCAAGGCCGGCCTCCTGCCGGCTGTGCGCGAGAGTGAGCTCATCTTCACCGTCGATATGGGCGCGCCCCGTCTCGCCTGGGACGAAATCCCGCTCGCCGAGCCGTTCCACGACACCGCCCACTTCGAATTGCAGATCGGCCCGATCGACGACCCGATCCTGCACACGCCCTGCGCGGTCAATATGGGCAACCCGCATGCGGTCTTCTTCGTCGACGATCCCTATCGCTTCAATCTGGAGCAGATCGGGCCGCTGCTGGAAAACCACCCGATCTTCCCAGACCGCGCCAATATCGAACTGGCGGCGGTGACGGCGCCCGATCACATCGTGCTGCGCGTCTGGGAGCGCGGCGCCGGCATCACCCAGGCCTGCGGCTCGGGCGCTTGCGCAGCCCTGGTCGCGGCGGTGCGGCGCGAATTATCCGCCCGCAAGGCAGTCGTCAGCCTGCCCGGCGGCGATCTCACCATCGAATGGCGCGAGCGCGACGGCCATGTGCTGATGACCGGCCCGGTCGCCTTCGAATGGGAGGGCGTGCTCGAGCCGGACTGGTTCGAGAGGGCCGCCTGATGGCGCTGGAGGTCGTCACCTTCGGCTGCCGCCTCAATATCGTCGAAAGCGAGGCGATCCGCGAGCGGGCGCAGGCGGCTGGCCTCGACGATCTCGCCATCGTCAACAGCTGCGCCGTCACCAGTGAGGCGACGCGCCAGGCCAGGCAGGCGATCCGCCGGTTGAAGCGCGAGCAGCCCGGCCGGCCGGTGGTGGTGACGGGCTGCGCCGCGCAGATCGAACCCGCTCGCTTCGCCGCCATGCCGGAAACCGCGCGCGTTCTCGGCAATGCCGAGAAGATGAAGCCCGGGACATGGGCGGCGCTTGCCCGCTCCAACAGCCTGCTCGGCGACGACGAGGCCGCAGCCGACGACAAGATCGCCGTCTCCGACATCATGGCGCAGACGGTCCTGTCCGATGCCCGGACCGGCCGCTTTGCCGCCCATACACGCGGCTTCGTCCAGGTCCAGAACGGTTGCGACCATCGCTGTACCTTCTGCGTGATCCCGTTCGGCCGGGGCAATTCGCGTTCGCTTGCGCTGAGCGAGGCGGTCGCGCAATGCCGCAGGCTGAGCGAAGCCGGCGCACGCGAGATCGTGCTGACGGGCGTCGACCTGACGAGCTATGGCCGCGACCTGCGGGACGCACCGACCTTGGGCCAGCTGGTGCAGGCGATCCTGCGCGCCTTGCCCGAATTGCCGCGCCTGCGCCTCTCCTCGATCGATGCGGTCGAGGTCGATGATGAACTCCGCGAGGCGATCGCGACCGAACCGCGCCTGATGCCGCATCTGCATCTCTCGCTGCAGGCCGGAGACAATCTGATCCTGAAGCGGATGAAGCGCCGGCACGGCCGCGAGGATGCGATCCGCTTCTGCGCGGAGATGCGGGCCTTGCGGCCCGACATCGTCTTCGGCGCTGATCTGATCGCCGGTTTCCCGACCGAGGACGAGGCGATGTTCTCGCGCTCGCTCGCCTTGGTCGAGGAATGCGGCCTGAGCTTCGTCCACGTCTTCCCCTATTCGCCGCGCCCGGGCACGCCGGCCGCGCGCATGCCGCAATTGCCCGGCGGTATCGTCTCGGAACGGGCGAGCCGCCTGCGCGAGGCCGCTCGCGACGCGCATAAGCGGCACCTCGACGCCCGCCTCGGCCGGCCGCTCTCGGTCTTGACCGAACGCGGCAACACCGGCCGCGCCGAAGATTTCACGCTGGTGCGCTTCCAACGCGACGTCGTGCCGGGCGAGATCGTGGCGGTGGCGACGGAAGCGGCCGATGATAAGGCGCTAATTGCGGCTTAACAGGCTCCCTACCGCGCCGTGCCGCTCACCCGCTGCGCTTGATTGTTGCAGTAGCCGCGCGGATTCCATGGCGTCTCGAAGGGCTGGACATTCCCCTCGACATCGTGCGCTTGCGTCACGATCGCAAGCGGTCCCGCCCGCTCGATCGGGAAACCCAGCCGGAAGCGCCGCCAGGCGAACGGCCCCTCCCCCTCCTCAAGCTCCGCCACGAGCCAGCTTGCCCCGCCGTTGCAAGAGGCACGCAGGCCCGCCAGCGGGATCGCTCCGCTCCAGGCAAAGCCCTCGACGACGAGGATCGATCCCACCGCGACGCTGAACCCCAGCGCCGGCGCCGTGATCAGCGATTTCACCGGCATGTCGGTGATCACGGAAAACCGGGCTGGATCGATCGCCTCGCCCAGCTTCACCGGCGTCAGGGGCATCCGATAATCCGTGCCACGCATCTTCTCGCCGTCATGTTCGACATCGCGCAGCGAAATCCGGTCGAGCCATTTCTGCCAGGCCGAGCCCGGAAAGCCGGGCGCGACGATGCGCAGCGGTCCACCATGCAGTGGCGGCAGAGGCTCGCCGTTCATCGCGAAGGCGACCAGCGTCTCCGGCGCCAGCGCCTTGGCAATCGGCAAGCCGCGCGACAAGGCCGGCCGCGATGGATCCGACAAGTTTCGGTCGGGCGCGTAATGCGCGGTATAGACGGCGCCCGCCTTCACGCCGGACGCCTCCAGCACATCCTTCAGCCTGACGCCGGTCCAGCGCGCGCAGCCGACGGCGCCAAGCCGCCAGGGCAAGCCGTCGGTCGCGGGTGAGAATTGCGAGCGGCCATTGCCGGCGCATTCGAGCACGGCGGTGACGGTGACGGTTTCGAAGCGCGCACGCAGTTCGGCGATCGACCAGACCAGCGGCCGCTCGACTTCGCCATCGATCGTCAATCGCCAGGCTTCCGCCGGCCCTGTCTCGGGCAAATCGCCATTGTTGCGGATGAAGAAGGCGTCGATCGGCGTGATCGGCTCGGCCAGCAAATCGAGCGCCGGCTCCGCGTTCAGTGCCTCCTCGTCATGGACATAGAGCCCAGGCTTCAGCCGGCGCAGCAGCGGGAGTTCGAGAAGGCGACGGGGCAATCAGCAACCTTTTCGTCGGCGCGCGGACGCGCGCGGCGGATGGCGCAGGCCTTCGGCCTTGGCGGGGCAAACTAGCCATCGCCCTCCGCGCGATCAAGCCGCTGGCCATCTCATTTGTGGGAGGCGACCTCCTCGCGCAGCGCACGACGCAGCACCTTGCCAACATTGGTCTTGGGCAGGCTGTCGCGGAAGACGATCTGCTTGGGCACCTTGTAGCCGGTCAGGCTGTCCTTGCAGAAGGCGCGCAGAGCCTCGGCCGTCAGCGATTCGTCCTTCTTGACCACGAAGGCGGTGACGGCCTCGCCGGAATGCTCGTCGGGCAGGCCGATCACGGCTGCCTCCAGCACGCCGGGATGGCTGGCGAGCACATCCTCGACCTCATTGGGATAAACGTTGAAGCCCGAGACCAGGACCATGTCCTTCATCCGGTCGACGATCTTGATTTGACCATCGGGCAACAGCACGCCGACATCGCCCGAGCGGAAATAGCCGTCGGCGGTCATCACCTTCTGCGTCTCGTCGGGGCGATTCCAGTAGCCGACCATGACCTGCGGCCCGCGGATACAGATCTCGCCAGCCTCGCCGGGCGCCATGTCGTGGCCCTCGGCGTCGCGGATGGCGAAATCGGTCGAGGGCAGCGGATAGCCGATCGTGCCGGTGAACTCGGAAATATCGGGCCGGTTGGCCGAGGCCACCGGCGAGGTCTCCGACAGGCCATAGCCCTCGACGATCGGCCGGCCGGTGACTTCCTTCCAGCGCCGGGCGACGGCGGCTTGCGTCGCCATGCCGCCGGCAACCGCGAAGCGCAGCTCCTCGAAATTCACCTGGCGGATCTCGGGATGGTTCGCCAATGCGTTGTAGAGCGTGTTGACGCCGGAGAAGAGCGTGATCCGGCTCGATTTCAGCAATTTGACGAAGCCGGCGATGTCGCGCGGATTGGCGATGAGCAGCCCCTTGGCACCGATGCGCAGCATGAACATGCAGCAGCAGGTCAGCGCGAAGATGTGGTAGAGTGGCAGGGCCGTGACCATGACGTGCTGGTAGTCGCTGCGGCCCAGCGGCGGCTCCAGCGCCCAGCCCAGCCACAAGGCGCATTGCTCGACATTGGAGGCGACGTTGCGATGCGTCAGCGTCGCGCCCTTCGCGACGCCGGTCGTGCCGCCGGTATATTGCAGGAAGGCGACGTCGTCCGGAGTAACCGTTACCGGAGCCATCACGCCCGGCCCGGCCAGGATGCCCTTGAGCGCGATCGAGCCCGGCAGATTGAAGGGTTTGACCACCTTCTTGATCTTGCGGGCGACGAAATTGACGATCGTGCCCTTGAAGCCCATCAGGTCGCCGGCGGTGGCGATGACGATGGTGTCGAGCTTGAGGTTGGGCTTGGCCTCCTCGACGACATGGGCGAAGTTTTCGATCACCACCACCACGCGCGCGCCGGAATCGTTGAGCTGATGGGTCAGCTCGCGTGCCGTATAGAGCGGGTTGATGTTGACGACGGTGAAGCCGCCGATGAGCGCCCCGAAGATCGTCGCCGGATAGGCCAGGATGTTGGGCATCATCAGCGCGATGCGGTCGCCCTTCTTGAAGCCCTGCGCCTGCAGCCAGGCGGCGAAGGCCTGTGCGGCGCGGCCGGTCTCGGCGAAGCTGATCGTCTTGCCGAAGCTCTCGAAGGCCGGGCGCGCGGCATAGGTCATGCAGGCGGTGTGGACGAGATCGGCCAATGTGCCGACCTTGGCCGGATCGAGCTCTGGCGGCACGGCGGCGGGATAATGCGCCAGCCAGGGACGCGGGTCAGGCTTCGCCGCGGCGCCGCTCATCGCATTCATGGTCATCCTCCCACCTCGCCGGCTTTGCGACCGCAGGAACGGTCGTGCCAGAGCTTTTTCGTGACCATACAGTGCGGAACCGAATGGGCGGGCGCAAGCGCCCGCCCCTAAGAATACACCAAAAGGTTTAGATATGAACCTTTCAGATCACAGGTCTTTCATCGTGCCTGCGCCAGGGCATGCGAGGCAACGATCGCCTCGGCCGGCTTGCCGGCGAGTTCGGCAAGATGGTCGAAGCGGGCGCTGAACGAACCGACCCCCGCCGTCGCCGAGCGCAGCTCGACGATCAGCCCCGGCATCTCCGCCTCCGGGATCAGCGCATTGATCTGGTCCCAGCCGCGCCATCCCGGCCGCGAATCATAGCCGAGGATCTGTCCGCGCCGGCTCGAGACGATGGCCGAGGCCCGCGACATCGCCTCGGAGGGGATCACCACCTCGACCGCCAGGATCGGCTCCAGCAGCACGGGTTTCGCCTGCGGCACGGCCTCGCCCATGGCGATACGCGCCGCCTGTCTGAACGCCATGTCGGAGGAATCGACCGTGTGATAGGAGCCGTCGGTCAGCGTCACCTCGATATCGACCAGCGGAAAGCCGAGCGGCCCGTTCTGGCAGAAGTCGCGCACGCCGGCCTCGACAGAGGCGATATATTGCCGGGGCACCACGCCGCCGGTGATCCGGTCGACGAAGCGAATACCCTCGCCGCGCGGCAGCGATGCGACCTCCAGCACGACATCGCCATATTGCCCATGCCCGCCGCTCTGCTTGCGGTGCCGGCCGCGCGCGCCGGCCTTGCCCCGGATGGTCTCGCGATGACCGATCTGCGGCGGCCCGCTCTCGACGGACACGCCATAGCGGCCGGCAAGCCGCTCCAGCGTGACGCGCAGATGCATCTCGCCCTGGCCGGACAGGCGCATCTCGCCGAACTCCGGCAGATGGGTGATCGAAAGCGCGGTATCCTCCTCCGCCAATCGCGCCAGCGCCGCCGCCAGCCTGACATCGTCCTTGCGGTCCTTCACCGAGACCGCCAGCGCATGCACCGCTTCGGGCGGCGCGACCGAGTTCACTAAGCTCGCGCGCAGCTTGCCGAGCGTCAGCGCGTCCCCGGTCACCACGCCTTCGAGCCGCGCGAAAGCTGCGATCTCGCCCTCCTCCGCCGCCGGCTTGCGTGTCTGCTCCATGCCCTTGACCGTGAGCACGCCGGCGATCCGCGCCTCGACGCCGCCCGAGGAGGTCACGACATCGCCCTCGGCCAGCTTGCCGCGCAGCATGCGGGCAAGCGAGACCTTACCGCCCTGGCCGGAATGCCAGGTCTTCATCACCTGCGCGAGCGGAACGCCCTCGGCCACGACGCCGATGCGTCCGCGCGTCTCGCCGAGGCTGGGAGCCTCGTGCCGCAGCGCCTTGAGTAGGCGCGTCACGCCATTGCCGCGCTCGGCCGAGCCGATCAGGACGGGCACGACATGGCGGTGCTGCAATTCCCGCGCGAGATCATCGAAGATGCGGTCGCGCGGCGGCTCCATGTCGCCGAGCAGATCCTCCATCAGCGCGTCATCGTAATCGGCGAGCTTCTCCAGCATCGAGAAGCGCGCTTCCTTCTCGCGCCCCGTTTCCTCGGAGCCGAGCGGCACGATCTCGCTGGGCGCATGCTCGCGGTAGATGAAGGCGCGCTCCAGCGCGAGATCGATGAAGCCGACCGCGATGCCCTTCTGCCAGATCGGGATCTGGCGCAGCAGCAATGGCGTGCGCGAGGCGCGCTGCAGGATGCCGAGCGTCTCGCGCACCCGGCGCGAGGCGGTGTCGATCTTGTTCAGGAACAGGAAGCGCGGAATATCCGCTTCCTCGAGCTCGCGCAGCACGAGTTCGAGCGCCGGCGCCTTGCGGTCATCCGCCTCGCAGACCACCACCGCGGCGTCGACCACCGGCAGGACATGGCGCATCTCGTGCAGGAACTCGACGGAGCCGGGGCAATCGACGAACTGGAAGCGCTCACCGAGAAATTCGACGGAGGCAACGTTGAGCTCCGTGCTCATCTGATGCGAGCGAGCCTCCGCACTCGCATCGCCGACGCTGTTGCCGGTCTTGACCGAGCCGGCGCGGGAAACGCCGCCGCAGCGCTCCAGAATGCTTTCGAGCAGCGTCGTCTTGCCGCTCTGGAAGGGGCCGACGATGGCGATGCATCGCGGGCCCCCGCCTCTGACTCCGCTTGCGTTTCCTTCGTTCCGGGATGTCGCAGCCATGGCTTCCTCCTTCGGTCATTGGCCGCGAAGGGGCGAGAAGCCGTTGGGCTCAGGGCTCCGACGCGGCAGGAACCGGCGAGGGAAGACAAATGAAGCGCCCACGCCAGAAAGGCGGCGGTCGCTCAGGCCCGACAAGGGTCGGGCGGCCGTCGAAGAGGGATTTCGAAGGGCAGGTTCGCGCCGTTCGGGAGGCGGCGCAAGTAAATTGTCTGCTGCGCCGCGGCGTGCGTGAGACGCCACGGTCGAAGCGCGGCTGGCTCGCTCGGGCGGGTAGCCGCGGCACAGCGACTAAGCCAGGAGGCCCCCGCCATCGACGTAGAGCACCTGGCCCGTCACATAGGTCTGGCGGATGAGATAGAGGTAACTTTCCGCAATCTCCTCCACTTCGCCGGCGTGGCCGACAGGCAGGCGTGCGGCCTCAGAGGCGTAGAAGGCGTCGCGTTGCGTCTCGCCCATGCCGGCCCAAAGGTCTGTCTTCACGACACCGGGCGCCACGCAGTTCACCCGTAGGGGCTTCAGTTCCACGGCGAGCGCCCGGGTGAGCCCGTCCATCGCGCTGCAGATGCTCGACGCCGCGGCCCAGCCGGGGCCGAGCGGCCGAGCCCCCGCCGTGCCGGAGGTGAAAACCAGGGAGCCGCCTTCCCGGATCGCCTTGCGCCCGTACTTCGCCGCGGCGAGCGCGCCCCAGTATCGAAGCTCGAAGAATCGGCGGACCTCGGCGAGATCGGTCTCCAATCCGAGAAGCTGCAATGGCTCTCCCGCCGTGTAGACGAGATGATCGAACTCACCCACCTCCTCGAAAAACGCTCGCGTCGCCGTCTCGTCCGAGAGGTTGACCGCCCGCCCTTCGGCACCCGCCCCCAGGGCGGCGACAGCCGCCGTCACCCGCGCCGGGGAGCTTGAGCCGACCACGACCTGCGCTCCCGCTTCAGAGGCGGCCTTCGCGACCGCGAAGCCTATGCCGGACGTGCCGCCGAGCACGACAATGCGTTGTTCATTCAAGGTCATGGCGAACTCCTAAGGATGGGAAGACGCAAGATCCGCTTTGCCCGGCCCGGAATCCAACGCATCTTTCTCACAGCAATGTTGACGGAGATTCACTCATGGCATTTGACGCGCGTTTGCTCTCGGGCGTCGGTGTGATGATCGCCGTCGTCGAAAACGGCGGCTTCGCTCGCGCAGCGGAAGCTGTGGGGTTGACGCCGTCGGGGGTCAGCCGAGCCGTGGCGCGGCTGGAGGCGCAGGTTGGGGCCCGGCTGTTTGACCGGCATCCTCGTATGATGGCTCTCACCGAAGCCGGTGCGCGCTTCCATGCCGAGGTCGCGCCGCTCCTTGCCGCCATCACTGAGGCTGCAGAGACAGCCGCCGCCGACTCCAGCCAGGTTCGCGGCCGACTGAAATTGAGCGTTGATCCGTGGTTCGCACGCATTGTGCTCGCGCCGCGACTGCCGGCGCTACTGGCCCGCTATCCCGAGCTTTCGCTGGAGCTTCGCGTCACCAACGCCTTTGAGGAGATGCTCGCTGGCGGCGTTGATCTTGCCATACGCTTCGGTCCTCCGCCGATTTCAGGCCTGATCGCCCGCAAGCTCCTGGACACGCGGGTCCTTACGGTCGCCACACCGGCTTACCTGGCCGGCCGCCCTCCTCTTCGCGCACCCGCCGACATCGCCCGGCATGACGCGATCCTGTTCCGGGATCCGCAATCCGGGCGGCCGTTCACCTGGGAGTTCCATCGTGGCGGCAAGGCGATCGAAGTCCCGGTCGCCGGCCGCCTGGTGCTGGACGATCCTTCCGCCGCGCTGGCCGCCTGCGAGGCGGGGCTGGGCCTGTTCCAGAGCTTCGAACTGGGGCTTGAGCCCTGGCTGAACAGTGGTCGTCTGGTCACCGTGCTCGACGATTGGGCAGAGGAGCGCTTCCCGCTCCATGCCTACTACGCGTCGCGCCGCCAGTTGCCGGGCAAGGTGCGCGCTTTCCTGGATTTCATCGCGCTCAGCCTCGCAGCTTGATGGCGAGGTCTTGTGGACAGCGCTCGCTGCTCAACGCTTCAGGTCGGCGGCAGTCACATCGACCGCGCCCAAAAAAGCCGTTGGGCCCAGACCTCCGATGCGGCAGGGACCGGCACGGGAAGACAAGTGAAGCGCCCACGCCGGAAAGGCGGCGGTCGTTCAGGCCCGGCAGGGCTCGGGCGGCCGTCGAAGAGGGATTTCGAAGGGCGGGTTCGCGCCGTTCGAGGCCGGACGCAAGCGCTTTGTCGGTGGGATGCGAACAGGCCTGCGCGGCGCGTCTGTTCCGAACCGTGCCTTCAACGCCTCGCCGAAACGTAGCGATCAATGACGGCGACCTCCTCGGTCAGCCGCGCGGCCCGTTCAGCCTGGCCTAGCTCGCGCAGCTCCCGGGCTGCCGCCGTCCTGTCGCTAATCTCCCGGTCGATCAGCCCGGTCAGTTCCGCATCCGACAGAGCTTTTCGCGGCACCTCCACAGCATCGTCGCCGAATTGGCGAACGACATAGGCCTGGTGAAGCTCGCCGAGCGGAACGGCCTGCGCATTGTCGATCGCGGCAATGAGCGAACGCAGGCAGGAGATCTCGCCGGCGCGCCGCTCGCGCATCGCGACCTTCAGGTCGGCTCTCAAGCGCAGCTGAAGGGTGCTGGCGGGATCCGTATCCATGACCGCCCCCTACCGATTCCGCCGCTGCCCGCGCAGCGTCGTCAACCCGATGCCGACAGCATCAAAGCCGCCATCGACCGCCAGAACCTGGCCGGTGATGTAGCTCGCCCTGTCGCTGCACAGGAAGAAGATCGCTTCGGCCAATTCCTCCTCCAACCCGTAGCGGTTGAGCGGGATGACGTCGTGATAATCGGCGCGGATCTCGGGGCTGTGCACCGCCTTGGCCATGGCGGTATCGACCGGCCCGGGCGCGACCGCGTTGACGCGGATGCCCAAGCCGGCGAGCTCCGCCGCCTGCTGCTTGGTGAGATGGGCGAGCCCGGCCTTGCTGGTGCCGTAGGCGACCCGCAGCGTCGAGGCGCGCAGGCCCGAGATCGAGGTGATGTTGACGATCGCGCCGCCGCCGGTATCGGCCATCAGCGGGGCGGCGAGCTGCGTCGTCAGGAACGGACCGGTGAGGTTGACCGCCAGGACACGCTGCCATTCCTCGTAAGTGGTCTCCAGCAGCGGCTTGAACACGGCCGTGCCGGCATTGTTGACCAGCGCATCGAGTCGGCCGAAGCGGATTGTCAGCGCCGCGAAGGCAACTGCTACCGCGGCAGGATCAGAGACATCGCAGGCCAGCGCCAGGGTCGCCTCGGGCTGCGCCAGTTCGGCCATCGCCTTGTCCAAAGTCTCTGCGTCGATGTCGAGCAACGCAACCCGCCAGCCCTCGGAGAGAAAACGCCTGGTGGTGGCAAGCCCGATGCCGCGCGCGGCGCCGGTGACGAGGGCGATCTTGTGGAGGTTCTCAGGCATGTTTTCCGACCCGGGATACTGTCATTGTTGTTGCGTACCGCTATGCACGTCGGCAAGGGCCTCGCCAAGCCTCGGTTTGCCGGCCAAGCCGCTCTGCGAAAGGCGAGAGCAGGATGCGAAAAAGTGGACACCGGTTTTTCGCATCCTGCTCTCGCTTTTAGATGAGAGCCGGATTCAGATTTCAGATGGGATCACTTCGTGAGCCCATCTGAAATCATCCGGCTCTAGCTCGACAAGCGCTCGACTCTGCTGTATGGCCCCGCTCACAACTGAAAACAGCGTGCCGAACGCCCGCGCAGCTCAAGCGCGACAACGGCTATTGGAGAGACCCGTGAACATCATCGAACAGCTCGACAAAGAGCAGATCGCCAAGCTCAGCGCAGGTCGCGAGATCCCGCACTTCCAGCCCGGCGACACCGTGCAGGTCAACGTCAAGGTCAAGGAAGGCGAGCGTAGCCGCGTCCAGGCCTATGAAGGCGTCTGCATCGCCCGCAACGGCGGCGGCCTGAACGAGGCCTTCACCGTCCGCAAGATTTCCTATGGCGAGGGCGTCGAGCGCG
Source organism: Allobosea sp. OK403 (assembly GCF_900113835.1). Taxonomy (GTDB): domain Bacteria; phylum Pseudomonadota; class Alphaproteobacteria; order Rhizobiales; family Beijerinckiaceae; genus Allobosea. The sequence goes on from NZ_FOQV01000002.1 coordinate 337,620, forward strand.
TCTTCCCGCTCTACTCGCCGAACATCGACTCCATCAAGGTCGTCCGCAAGGGCAAGGTGCGCCGCGCCAAGCTGTATTACCTGCGCGATCGTCGCGGCAAGTCGGCCCGTATCGCCGAGCGCGTCGAGCCCCGCGCGCCGAAGGCCGACAAGGCCGCCGCGAAGTAAGCTTCGGCTTCAATCGCAAGAGATTTGGAAAACGCGGTCCTTCAGGGCCGCGTTTTTTCGTTTCCCGCGGCCTTCGGCATAACGCGCGCCGTCATCCCGGACGCAGCGAAGCGGAGATCCGGGATCCATCGTAGAGCCAAATCTGTCACAGGATTGGCCCTCCGATGGATCCCGGATCGGCGCCGCTACGCGGCTTGTCCGGGATGACGGCGGAGGGAGGCGCAATTGCGGGATCCAGCTCCGCGAAGGCGCGCCTACTCCTGCGCTCCAAAGGTCATGTCGCGCCGGGCCGTCAGGATGCTGATCGAATAGCCGGCGATGACATCGACCAGGCACATCAGCATGATGATCAGGAATGTCCCGGTGCCGAAGGCTGGCAGCAGCAGGAAGGCAATGAAGCTGGCGAGGAAGACCAGCATCGACAGGCCGTGATTGAGGATCGAGTTCGTCTTGGCGCTGGCCGCGTTCATGACCTCGAAGAACAATATGGTCGTCGCGACGAAAAGCAGGAGCTCGCTCACCGTCAGCGAAAAGCGCACGCCCGACGGCAGGCCGAAGCCGAGGACCTCACGCCCCAGCGGCTGCCCCATGACGGCGATGACGACGGCGTATACCAAGACCGCCAGCACCATGAAGGGAAAAGACCTGAGCATCGCCACACCTCGCTTCGTCGCCTGAGCTCCGGCTCGGACGCACCGGTCCCTGCTTATCAGTATGGCGGCCCGGAGGCATCTATCCCATCGCGGCATGCGCGCCACGCGCGGCTGCATCTCGCAGGCTCGCATCTCGATTGTCGCGCCACCTTAGAACTGCTAGACACTCCCTCATGTCACTGCGTTCCGATCGATCGATGCTGCGCGTCTGCGCCGTCCAGGGTGAAGGCCATCTGCCTGCCCTGCCGACGACGCAGGACTTTGTCGCGCTCGACGATCACGCCCGCCTGCCCTGGCGCTTCTTCGGACGTTTCACGGCGTCGATCGCCGCAGGCCTTACGCGCGCCTGAGACCGGCCGTTTACGGTCGGCGACAGGCCGTTGCGCTGCGCCCTCCGGCATGAGCCGGATTCGTTCAAGACATCCCGATACCTGCCAAGACTTCCCGATATCCGTAAGACATTCTCGGTATCCGACAGAGGCCACCACGTCATGACGTCCAACGCCACCCCACGCACGCTGTACGACAAGATCTTCGACGACCACATCATCGACCAGCAGGAGGACGGCACCTGCCTGCTCTATATCGACCGCCACCTCGTCCATGAGGTCACGAGCCCGCAAGCCTTCGAGGGCCTGCGCATGACCGGGCGCAAGGTCCATGCCCCGCACAAGACGCTGGCCGTCGTCGACCACAACATCCAGACGACGGACCGGTCAAAGGGCATCGTCGAGGAAGAAAGCCGCATCCAGGTCGAGGCTCTCGCGAAGAACGCCAAGGAGTTCGGCGTCGAGTATTTCGACGAGCTCGATATCCGCCAGGGCATCGTCCACATCATCGGACCCGAACAGGGCTTCACCCTGCCCGGCACCACCATCGTCTGCGGCGACAGCCATACCTCGACCCACGGCGCCTTCGGGGCGCTGGCGCATGGCATCGGCACCTCGGAGGTCGAGCATGTGCTCGCTACCCAGACGCTGATCCAGAAGAAGGCCAAGAATATGCTCGTCCAGGTGGACGGCACGCTCGCCAAGGGCGTCACCGCCAAGGACATCACGCTGGCGATCATCGGCGAGACCGGTACGGCCGGCGGCACAGGCTCGGTCATCGAATATGCCGGCGACGCCATCCGTGCGCTCTCGATGGAAGGGCGCATGACGCTGTGCAACATGTCGATTGAGGGCGGCGCCCGCGCCGGCATGGTCGCGCCCGACGAGAAGGCCTTCGCCTATCTGAACGGCCGCCCCAAGGCGCCCAAGGGCGCGGCCTGGGATGCGGCGATACGCTATTGGGAGACGCTCTACAGCGACGAGGGCGCGCATTTCGACCGCATCGTCCGGCTCGACGCCAACAACCTGCCGCCGATCGTCTCCTGGGGCACGAGCCCGGAGGACGTCATCTCCGTCGCGGGCGCTGTGCCCGATCCCGCCCTGATCGAGGACGAGACCAAGCGCACATCCAAGCAGCGCGCGCTCGACTATATGGGCCTGACCGCCGGCACCAAGATCACCGACATCCCGCTCGACGTGATCTGGATCGGCTCCTGCACCAATGGCCGCATCGAGGATCTGCGCGCCGTCGCCAAGATCGTCGAAGGCAAGAAGATCGCGGGCTCGCTCGACTACGCCATGATCGTGCCGGGCTCGGGTCTCGTGAAGCAGCAGGCGGAACAGGAAGGGCTGGACAAGATCTTCCTCGCGGCCGGCTTCGAATGGCGCGAGCCGGGCTGCTCGATGTGCCTGGCGATGAACCCCGACCAGCTCAAGCCGGGCCAGCGCGCCGCCTCGACCTCGAACCGCAATTTCGAGGGCCGCCAGGGCTACAAGGGCCGGACGCATCTGGTCTCGCCGCAGATGGCGGCCGCCGCCGCTCTGGCGGGCCACTTCGTCGATGTCAGGCAGTTGGGGTGAAGGGTAAGCGGGGGGTAACGAGCATGTCGAACGACCCCCGCGAAACCGCTCGCGCCGCCGAGGCCCAGGCCGCGCTCGACCGCGTCAAGCGCGACAGCGAGAGCCTGCTCGGCTCCTCCATGGGCCGCGCCGCCGAGCATTTTTCCGGCGGCGATGCGCCCGATGGCGACAAGATCGAGCTCTGGGGCCGGCGCATCGGCCGGTCCCTGTCGCTGCTCGGCGTGATCGTGCTGGCCTATTGGCTCGGCCATCAATTGAAGATCTGGTGATGGGAAGCGTACCTTCAGTCTCGGCCACGGCCAGTGCGAGCGCTCATGCGCAAGCCAGCTCCAGCATCGGTTGGGATAGCGCGAAAGCGCCGTCCATCGCCGAGTTCGAGATCTTGGCGCAGGCGGCGTTCGACCATTTGCCGGATGCTTTCCGCGCGCTCTGCAGCGACGTCGTCTTCAACGTCACCGAGTTCCCCGAGGGCGAGGTGCTGAAGGAACTGGAGGCCGAGAGCCCCTTCGACATCCTCGGCCTGTTCAGCGGCATCGGCCTGCCGCAGCAGGGCTATGCCCCGCAGACCGGCCAGATGCCCAACACCATCCATCTCTATCGGCGTCCGATCCTCGACTACTGGGCCGAGAACGACGAGAGCCTGGGCGCGATCGTCACCCATGTGCTGGTCCACGAGATCGGCCATCATTTCGGCTTTTCCGATGAAGACATGGACGCCATCGAAGCCGAGGCGGAGCGCTAGATCATGCAGCGGAGCACTCGATGATCGACGATCTGATCCGTCACCTGCCTGATCTGGCGCTGGTCTACTCGGCCTTCTTCCTGGCTGTCGCCAGCCCCGGCCCCAGCAACCTCGTCGTCATGGCGACCTCGATGGAGCGCGGCCGGGACGCTGGCGCCATACTGGCGCTCGGCGTCACCGCTGGCTCGCTGACCTGGGGAATTCTGGCCGCGATCGGCGTCACCGGCCTGGTCGTGGCCCATCCCGGGGCGCTCTACACCATCAAGATCATCGGCGGGGTCTATCTGCTGTTCCTGGCCTGGCGTTCGGCGCGCTCGGCCATGCGGGTCGAGATGCCGCCGCCGAAAGCCGCCGTCTCGGGACGCCGCAGCTTCCTGCGCGGCTACCTCATGCATCTGACCAACCCCAAGGCGATCCTGAGCTGGACGGCGATCATCGCGCTGGGATTGCGCCCCGATACGCCGCCGGTCGTGCTCTACGCCATCATAGCCGGTTGCATGCTGATCTCGCTGGGGATCAACCAGTTCTACGCGGTGCTGTTTTCGACCGCCTCGATGATCTCCGGCTATCGCCGGATCCGCCGCCGCGCGGAGGCCTGTCTCGCCGCCTTCTTCACCTTCGCCAGCTTCAAGCTGCTGACCTCGCAGCTGTGAAACATGTCATCGATCACGAAATCGGCCATGGTTCCGGTTTTTCCAACGCAGATATGGGCACCATCGAGCAGGCAGCGGAGTAAGGCATGATCGAGCCGAAGAAGCTGTGGTTCTGGCGCAGGATGATCGCGGTATCCCTCGATTTCATCCCAGTCTCGTTGATTTTTGTGGCGCTCTTCGTGATGCTCGTCGGCGGAAACAGCGACAAGGCGCGCTTGAGCGGATTTGGCGTATCCACATCCGCCTGCGCCGAGGCGAAGCCTTCCGCAGAGGTCGTCAGCGCCGGCGACCGGATGATGCCAGGAGTCGTCTGGAATGCGGCAGCGCTTTGTCGCGTGACGAGTTTCGGTGTCGCCGAGGATCGTTTCGTGCGTCTGGCCCGGATCGAACAGCCAACGAAAAATGTGACGACCACCCAAGCGGTCGCAGTCTCAGTGGATGCCTCGGGCAATCCGATCTCGCCGTTTTATCTGGACTGGCTTGGTTTTCTGCTATTCCTCGCCGCCTACTTGGCCTTCGTGACCTCGCGCCTGCAAGCCACACCGGCGATGCGCCTGCTTGGCATCAAGCTCATAGGACAGGAAGGTGAGCGGGCAGGGTTGAAACCGGTCGCCTTACGGCTGCTCTATGCCTGCATCCCGCTGCTGGTCATCGTTGCAATAGGTTTCGGCAGCCTGTGGCTGATTGCGGTCAAAGGCATTAGCGGCTGGCTCATCCCGGCAGACTTGATCATGTCACTGCTGATCGGCTTCTGCTGGTGGCACCCCTACAGTGTTCGTCCCACGCTGCCACGTGCACCGCTGCACGACATTCTAGCGGGCACGCGGATCATCCGACCAACCGTTGATGCGTCTGCCTGATCAGATATTTGAACTAGATACGCGAGAATAGGAGTTATCCCATGCAGCCCTTCACCACGCTGACCTCTACGCCTGCGCCGCTGAAGGTGATCAATGTCGACACCGACATGATCATCCCCAAGCAGTACCTCAAGACGATCAAGCGCACCGGGCTCGGCACCGCCCTGTTCGCCGAGATGCGCTACAAGGAGGACGGCTCGGAGAACCCCGATTTCGTGCTGAACCAGCCGGCCTATCGCAAGTCGGAGATTCTGGTTGCCGGCGACAATTTCGGCTGCGGCTCGTCGCGCGAGCACGCGCCCTGGGCCTTGCTCGATTTCGGCATCCGCTGCGTGATTTCGACGTCCTTCGCCGACATTTTCTACAATAACTGCTTCAAGAACGGCATCCTGCCGATCGTGGTCAGCCCGGAAGATCTGGAAAAGCTCTTCGACGACGCCGATCGCGGCTCGAACGCGACACTGACGGTCGATCTCGAAAAGCAGGAGATCAAGGGCCCCGACGGCGGCACGGTGAAGTTCGACCTCGACCCGTTCCGCAAGCACTGCCTGATCAACGGCCTCGACGATATCGGCTTGACCATGGAGAAGGCCCCGAAGATCCAGGCTTTCGAGGAAAAGCTCGCCAAGCGCGAATGGGCTTGAACCACAGCGTCATTCTCGGGCGCTGCAAAGCAGCGACCCGGGAATCTCCTGAACGAGATGCTCGGGTCTGCGCTTCGCTTGCCCGAGCATGACGATCTCCCCTACCCCACCAGCCCCCGCATCGGCGCAAGCTCGCCGGTGCCCGGGAACACCCGCTCCGCCAAGACCGGGCCCGAGAGCCCGAACAGCTCCGACACCACGCCCTTGGCTACGCCGCGGATGTCCGTCGTCGGCTTGAGATCGCGCTTCTCGTAGAGCTGCTCGGGCTTCAGGCCCGGCCAGTCCACGACCATCCGCCCGCCCTTGACCGCACCGCCGACAAGGAAGGCGATCGTGCCGGTGCCGTGGTCGGTGCCGACCGTGCCGTTGACCTTCGCGGTGCGGCCGAATTCGGTGACGACCATCACCACCGTATCCTTCCAGACCGGCTTGAGACCCTGCTCGAAGGCAGCCAGCGCGCCGTCGAGCCCTCCCAGCAATTGCGCGAGACGTCCTTTGGCCCCACCCTCATTGGCATGCGTATCCCAGCCCTCGAAGGCGAGCGCGGCGATGCGCGGCCCATCATCGGCGCCGACAAGCGCTGCCGCGCCCTCGGCGATGCGCTTCATGCCATCGGCACTGTCGGGCCCGCCGCCGCTGCGCATATCGCTATTCATGCTGCTGCGCAGGGCGATGCCCTCTGTCTCGATCGCCTGCGAGAGCGCGCGCGCCAGTCCGGGATCGCGCTGGCCGTAGAGATCGGACAGGCGCTGCATCAGATCGGGCCCCGCGCGCGCCATGCGCGGCGGCGACCAGCCCAGGATCGGCGCCGAGCCGCGCACCACCAAAGGCGGCACCACGCCGACGCCGAGCACGCCATGGCGCGACACCGTCTCACCGGGCGGCAGGTTCGCGATCAGGCGGTTGAGCCAGCCGCTATCGGTGTGGCCGGGACCGGCCTGCCCGCTTTCGAGTACGTCCTGCCCGTCGAAATGCGAGCGGTCGCGATAGCCCGTCGCCGCCGCATGCACGATCGAAGCCTGGCCGGAACCATAGAGCCGCGCCAGATTCGGCATGGCGGGATGCAGGTAGAAGAAGCCGTCGAGCGGCAAGGCGGCGTCGGGACCGTCTTTGGTCAGAGCGATGCCCTCGCGCAGACCGGCATAGTCGGGATCGCCGATCGGCGGCACGGCCGAGAGGCCGTCAAGCGCACCGCGCAGCACCACGAGCAGGAAGCGCGGATCACGGCTGCCCGCCGCCGCATAGGCGAATTTCGGCACGAAGGACCAGGCGAAAAGCGCCCCCGCCGCGCCCAGAACCGCCCGCCGCGAGGGCGTCATCGCTTCGCAATCGTCGAGATCCGCCTTGGAGTGATCAGTCATGGGGCTCACCTCCGCTGGAACTCGGGCGACATCAGCAGCAGCGCCAGCGCCTGCGGCTTGCTTTCCGCCCGCGCCACGGTCTGGCGGGTCTCGGGCGAGGCGAGCGGGCCAAGGATGTCCTCGGTCAGCGCGCGTGGATCGGGCACGCTGCCGGCCGCCTGCCTGCCCCAGCCGGCGGCGACGTCGATGCGGGTCTTGATGCCCTCAGCCGAGGCCCAGGCGGCGTTGGTGTCGGGATAGCCATTGGGTCCCGACGGCTGCCAGAAGGGCTGGCCCATCACGCCGAGAGGCCCGAGAATCTGGCCGGGATCGGCCTTGCGGCCGAGCGCGCGATAGCTCGCGATCAAAAACTCCTGCGGCGAGCGGATCTTGGTCGGCTCGGCATTCCAGGCCGCGTTCGATTCGAGCAGCGCGCGCGAGACGGCGGCGAGATCGCCTTGCGTCCGGCGGAACACCTCCGACAGCGAGGCGACCAGGGCGGGCGGCGGCTCGTCGGCCACGAAATGCCGCGCCAGCTTCAGCGCGATGAAATCGGCGGTGGCGGGATGATGCGCGAGGTCGGTCAGCGCCGCCAGCCCCTGGCCCATGCCCGGCTGAGCATACTGCTTGCCGAGCAAAGGCTGCGCTCCGGGCTCGTGCAAACCGATATTGAAGGCAAAGGAGCCGGGAAAGCCCAGCACCGCCTCGCGCCCGACCATGGTCCAGCCCGTGATGACGCGAGCGAGATTGGTGACGTCGGCCTGGGAATAGCCGCCATGGACGCCGAGCGTATGCAGCTCGAGGATTTCGCGCGCCTGGTTCTCGTTGAGGCCCCGCCCGCGCTGTTTTCCGGCGGGCGAGCCCGGCCCGATCGAGAGCCGGTTGTCCAGAAAATCGAGCATGGCCGGATGGCTCTCGGCCGCGAGCAGCATCTCCTCGAAACGGCCGAAGATATGGGGCCGGATGGCTTCGCGCTCATAGGCCCCCGCCATGCTGCGACCGATATTGCTCTTGGTCGCCGCGATGCAGAAATGGTTCGACCAGAACATCACCAGCCGCTCGGCGAAACCGCTCTCGGCATCGAGCGCGAGCTGAACCCGGGCGACGATCTCATCGCGATAGGTCTTGAAGGGCAGCGGCGGCTCGTTGGGAGGCTTGGCCGGCTGCGCCATCTGGTTTTGCTGACCGGCCGGGGGCTGTGGAGTGACCGGAGCTTGCGGGTTCTGCACGGCCTGCGGATTTGGTGGCGCGGCCGCGGCCTGCATGGCCTGCGCCTGCCCGGCAGCAAGCTTCGCCTCGCGCTCCATGCGCTCTCTGTCCTCGAAGGCGAAGAGCGCCGAGCCGATCTCGGCAACGCCTGAAAAGGGCGGATTAAGCGGCTGCGCGACGCCGCCGCGCGAGACCTCCGCGAGAATACGCTCACGCGCCCCACCACGCTGATCGCGCGGCTGCCCCGGCCTTGCGCCAAGGCCGAAACGCTGGAGTCCGATGCCGCCGGCGCGGCTGTCGTCTGGGGTCGCCATGCATGCATCTCCGATCGCGATTCGACCGAAACATCACGATACAAGGTCGATGCAAATAATGGCGAAAAACCGAGGGACATCGCGCCATTTGATGGCGAACGAAACAGCTGGTTTCTCATACGCCAGCCGGTGGAGCGGAACATGAAAAAGGCCGCCATCCCTTGCGAGGCGGCGGCCCTCCCGAATGGCCAGATCAGGTCGTCCCGGACTTACGACGCCGGAAGCGCCGCGACATCACGCACAGGCGCGTTCAGCCCGGTGACCTGTCCAACCATTGTGGCCTTGCCGGTGGCGAGATCGATCTTGTGCAGGGCGCCATCCGCCAGCAGCCAGCCGGTATTGCTTCCATCCGCCGCCGTCTCGATATCAAAGGCGATAGATTTCGGCATCACGCCGAGCTTTCCTACCGCTCCGAGGACGCCGTCATTCGGCGGGGCCTGCTTGATCAGGGCGCCGATCTTGGCGTCGATGTCGTAGAGCGTCGTCTCCTTGGCGCCCTTCACCGCGTTGATATAGGCGCCGGCGACGATCATCGGCGCCTCGCCCTTATGCATGTCGGCCTCGGCGAATTTCAGCTTGCCATCGACGGTGGTCTTGCCGTCATCGACATTGACGCGAAGATTGGTGCCGTCCGAGCCGATGACGCGCATGCGGTCGGCGACCGGGTTGAAATCGACGGTGGCCATGGCACCGGCCGAAAGCACCGTGTCCATCTTGGACTTCATCGTCGCCTTGCCGGCGGTGTCGACCGTATAGATCGTGCCGTCGATCGTCAGCGCATAGAGCATGCCGTCGGCGGGGCGCACGTCGATGCCGGCGATTTTGCCGGTGATGCCACTGACCTTCATCGATTTGCCAGCCTTCAGGGTCGCGGTGTCGATCATCGTCAGGGTGTCGTCGCCGCTGAGCGCGGCCAGCATGCCGGCCTGGGCAGCCAGCGGCGCAGCGAAAGATGCACCAAGAATCGTCGAAGCAATCAGCGCAAGGCGGGTGTTGCGGTCCATGCCGTTATCCTCCGGTTGTCTGTTTCGGTGCGGCCGGCCTCTGTCCGGCCGCGGCACTCGGATGCGACAACGCGGCGTTCCCGCTTGCGGATGCGGCAGGAAAAATAAAGAATCCTGGCGCATCCGCAGCCGCCCGGGACGTGTAACAACAGGTCGGGCCGCGGCCGGCGCGGCGTTGGTTGCGCCAACAAGGGAGACCGGAATGGCGAGCGACGCCGCGCTGACGGCAAAGGCTGCAGAGATCGAATCCGCGCTGCGCGCCTGTGCTTCCGGCGATAAATCGGCGCTCCGGCGCATCTACGACGCCGAGTCCGCGCGTATGCTGGGTGTGGCGCTGCGTTTGCTGAAGCGTCGCGCATTGGCCGAGGAGGCGGTGCAGGACGCCTTTGTCCTGATCTGGCGGCATGCGGCGCGGTTCGATCCCGAGCGCGGCGGCGGCCTGACCTGGATCTACGCGATCCTGCGCAACCGCTCGCTCTCGATCCTGCGCGACGAGAAGCGCACCGAAACACGTGAAGAACCTGTCGCCGAGGAGATGGCGAGCGAAGAGGACGACCCCGAGACGGTCATGTCGAAGCTGTCGGACGCCAGGGCCCTGCGAACTTGCCTCGAGACGCTGCCGCCGCAGCGGCGCGGTATCGTGCTGCTCGCCTTCGTCCAGGGCCTGACCCATGGCGAAATCGCCGGCAGGCTGAACATGCCGATCGGCACGGTGAAATCCTGGATCAGGCGCTCGCTGATCTCGCTGAAGGAGTGCCTCGGATGAGCCCCTCCGCCAAGATGAACCTGACGCAAGGCGAGCGCGACGCGCTGGCCGGCGAATATGTCCTCGGCTTGATCGAGGGGGCCGATCGCATCGCCTTCGAGCAGCAGATCGAAAGCGATCCCGAGCTCGCCGCCACCGTCGAGAGCTGGCGCCGCCATTTCGCCGGCATCGACGCGACGGCAACACCGCTTGCCCCCTCGCCTGCCCTATGGAGCCGGATCGAAGCCGAACTGGCGACGCTGGGGCAGAACGCAGCCCCGGCGCGAGCGGCGACGACGACAATCCAGCGCAAGGCCGCTCCCTCCGCCGGCAGCCGCCTGTCGGCCTGGTGGAACAGCCTCTTCATCTGGCGCGGCGCGGCCTTTGCCGGTGCGCTCGCAGCCATCCTGCTCGCCATCGGCCTCAACGGAGCGCTCGACCGGGCCAGGCGCCAGCCGGTCATGGTGGCCGTGCTGCTGACCGAGGCCAGCGTCGCGGCGGCCGTGGTCAATACCTTCGCCGATGGCCGCGTCGAGATGGTGCCGCTGCAGGCAATCCATGTGCCCGAGGGCAAGGCGCTCGAGATCTGGACGCTCTGGGACCGCGCCGTCGGCCCGCGCTCGGTCGGGCTGATCGAGCGCGCCCGCATGACGAGCCTGAGGCTCGACCAGCTCCCGCTTGGCAAGGATCAGCTCTTCGAGATCACGCTGGAGCCGGCGACAGGCTCGCCGACCGGTCGACCGACCGGGCCGGTGGTGGCGAAGGGGACGACGGCGCAGGCATTGTGAGGACGAACGGGGCAAGTGGCGGCATTGCCGCGCAACTGCTTGCGACCCGACTCGGACTTAGACGAGCCTTCGCGAGGCGGGGCGTTCAAGGAAACAATGAGTTTCTGAACGCTCGATCTCCACAAATCCATGCCGCTGGTAGAGGGAACGAACCGGGTTCCAGTGGAGGTGTTCCAACCGCACAGGAAGGCCAAGCTCGTCCGACAAGGAAAGGCAATGGCGGAGAATGGCTGTGCCAAATCCTTGTCCGTGAAAGGCCGGAAGGAGATAGAACTCTCCAAGCCTGACGTGGTCTGGCAGGACCTTAAACGAAATCGTGCCGATAGATTGACCCGCGCGCCCGATCATGAAGAACGGCTTTTGATTGAAGTGACACTGGTGGAGGTTACGCTGAAATGCCTCATCCCACGACCAGCGGTGAAGGATGTGAGGTCCCATAGCTGCTCGCTTGGCCTCGAAGGCGAAGTCGCAGGCTTCGGAGGTCCAAGGCAAGCGCGCAAAGGTTAAATCCGGAGGGAGATCGGGGAGGTCCATGATGCGAAGTCTATCGCGTTCGCAAAGCTGCTCGCTACCCGTAGTAACCCCATCGAGATCCGAGCCCCTACACCACCACCGTGATCGTCTCCGCCGCCCGCGTCAGCCCGGTATAGAGCCACCGCGCCCGGTGCTCGCGGAAGGCGAAGCTTTCGTCGAACAGGACGATGTCGTCCCATTGCGAGCCTTGCGCCTTGTGGACGGTCAGTGCGTAGCCGAAGGTGAATTCGTCGGTGTGCTTGCGCAGCTCCCAGGGCACCTCGTCCTCGGTGCCGTCGAAGAAATTCGGCAAAACCGAAACCTTGACGGGCTTGCCGCCGGTGTCGTCCTCGGGCGTCACCCGCATGGTGACAAGCCCCTTCTTCGAGGTCTTCAGTTCCTGCACGATCCATGAGCCGCCATTGAGCAGGCCCTTGCTTTTGTCGTTGCGCAGGCAGACCAGCTTCTCGCCCGCGACGGGAACGGTCTCGGTGCGCCCCATCAGCTGGCGCATGCGGGCATTGTAGTTGCGCCGCGTCTTGTTCATGCCGACCAGCACCTGGTCGGCGCCGAGCACGATCTCAGGCGTCACCTCATCGCGCCGGATGACGCGGCTCTGGCCGTAATCGCCGACATCGAGCCGGCCCCCCTCGCGAATGATCATCGACATCCGCACGATCGGGTTGTCGGCAGCCTGGCGATGCACCTCGGTCAGCATCACGTCGGGCTCGACCTCGGTGAAGAAGCCGCCGCCCTTGACCGGGGGGAGCTGCGCCGGGTCGCCCAGCACCAGCACCGGCGTGCCGAAAGAGAGCAGGTCCTTGCCGAGATCCTCGTCGACCATCGAGCATTCGTCGATGATGATCAGCTTGGCCTTGGCCGCAACGCTCTCGCGGTTGAGCACGAAGGTCGGGCTCTCCTCCTCGACGCCGCGCGAGCGGTAGATCAATGAATGGATCGTCTGCGCGCCGACGCAACCCTTGTTGCGCAGGACGAGCGCGGCCTTGCCGGTAAAGGCGGCGAAGACGACATCGCCGTCGACGGCCTCGGCGATATGGCGCGCCAAAGTGGTCTTGCCGGTGCCGGCATAGCCGAACATCCGGAAAAGCTGCGGCTCGCCGGCCTGGAGCCAGCGTGCGACCGCGGTGAGCGCGGCATCCTGCTGCGGCGACCAGTTCATCGGCGGGACAATGGGTGGGTCCAGATCATGCCGCACAACGCCGCGAGTCGCGCCGGAATGGCAAGCGCGACCTCCATGCTCCCTGACAACCTCTAAGCCGCGCGCAGACGACGGACGAACTCGTCGGCCTCGCCCTGCAGCGCCGCGATGCGGGCGTCGAGATCACGGGCGCCGGCCGCGCCCATATCGGCCTGGGCGACCGATTGCGCATTGGCCATGGCGATCTCGGCCATGGCGTCAGCGGCAGCACCGGTGACGGAGGAGATCCGCGCGACGGTGTCGCCGAGCGAGCCGAGCAGTTCGGCATGCGAACCGACCATGGTCGAAATCTCGGTGCTGGTCTGCTCGACCGCGCCGACGCTGGCGACGATGCCCGAGACCGCCTGGGCCGCGTCCGACAAGGCGCTATTGACCATGCCGATGCGGCGCACGATCCGCGCCGTCGCGTCGGCTGTCTGGCCGGCGAGCGCCTTGACCTCGCTGGCGACCACGGCAAAGCCGCGTCCATGCACGCCGGCACGTGCCGCCTCGATCGTCGCGTTCAGCGCCAGGAGATTGGTCTGCCGCGCAATCGCCTCGATGAGGCCGACGACGTCGCGGATCTGCGCTGCATTCTCGGTCAGGCGGCCGACCAGATGGACGGCGCCTGCCGCGTCCCGGTTCGCCGCTGAGGCCGTCTGCGAAACCCGGCCGACCTCACTGTTGATCTGCCCCACGACATGTTCGAGCCGCAAGGCCGCCTCGGTGATGCCGCGCGCATCCGCACCGGCCCCCTCGACCGCGGACGCCGCCGTGCCCGAGGCCGCCGAGACCTGCTGGGCGCGCACGGCCGCTTCCTGCAACGCACCGTGCAGCACCTCGCTGAGCCCCGCGATGTCGGCCAGCAGCACGCCGATCCTGTCCTCGAAGTCTTCCGCGATCCGGCCGAGTTCCTGCGTCCGCACACCAGCATGCGAATGTGCGAGATCGGCCTCCGCCTCGCGCGTCACCAGCGTGGCGCGGACCTCGCTCAATGTCCGCACCGTGCGGGCAAGCTGGCCGATCTCGTCGCGTCGCTGCGTATGCGGCACTTCGATGACCTGAGACGAGGAGGTCGCGACGCCAATCGCCGCCATCAATTCACGCAGGGGCCGCGTCAAATGGGTACGCAGCAGATAGACCGCCAGCAACGCCCCGCCGAGCGGCAGGCACAGCGCGATCACGATCACGCGCAGGCGCAGCGCCTGGGCCAATGCGCCTGCCTGCGCCGCGCTGATCTGCGCGCGCTTGTCGAGATCGTCGGTGAGTTTGGACGTGACGGAGATGATCTGGCGGACGTTTTCGCGCGCCGCATCGGCGCTCGCTTCGAGCAAGGCGGCCTTGGGCGAGATACGCCGGCCGATATCGACGATGTCCTTCTTGAAGGCGATGAAGGTGTGGATGTTTGGGTCGAGTGTCGCGTTGGCCTGACGGATCGCGTCCGGCAAGGCCGAGAGCAGGCTTGCCCGCGCCGCGTCGACGAGTTCGACGGCGCCGTCCAGCGTATCGAGCGCCGCCTCAATGGCGCGCGGGCTTGCCGTCTCGTCGAACTGGCTGAGCAAGGAGGCATTCGCCACCCGGTTCGAAAGCAAGGCGGCCTTGTTCGCCAATGCCAGGCTGGTGAAAGCCTGCCGGTCGATCTCGCGCACCTCGTCGAGGCCCTTCACCGCGCTGAACAGGCCAAGCCCCGCTGCAACGCCGAGCAGTGCGAACAGCAGCGTGATCTTCGCCGTCAAACCCACTCGCCGCATCGCCAAAGCCACTCTCGCCAGATTGGCGCGAGGTTTCGCAGAGGCAGACGAACGAGCGGTTAACAGAGCGCAGTTAAATCAAATAATATCAATTATTTAGCCAGTTATCGACCTTTGCGCGGCGCCGCTTCCTCGCAGCAACTTCATCAGCCCATCAGGCTGTCGAGCCCGCGCCTCAGGCCGGTCTGATCGGAGACCCGCCGCGCCGCCAGCAAGGTCCCGCCGACATAGGGCGCAGCCGAGGTGCCGGCATCGTGGCGGATCACCAGGCGCTCATCGGGCAGCCCGAACACAGCCTCGCAGGAGAGCACGAAGCCCGGCATCCGCACCGAATGGACCTGCACCGGATGGGGCGCGCCGATCGCGCCGCCGCGCGTCTCGCGGACGCCACCGAGCTCGGATACCGGCTTGGAGGTCGCGGCCATGCGCTCGGCCCCGAGCGTCTCGGCCAATTCGCGCCCGGTGCCGGACGGCGTGTCGGGCTTGGAAGGCGAGGCGTAATCGATGATCTCGACATCGGGGACATATTTGACCGCCTCGCGGGCGAAGCGGCGCAGCAATGTCGCGGTGATCGAGAAATTGCCGGCGGCGAGCACGCCGACGCTCGCAGCCTTCGCCGCCGCATCGATCTCGGCATAGTCCTCGGCCGTCATGCCGGATGCACCGACGACGACATGGCGTCCGGCCGTGACCGCGGCGAGCACATTGCCCTTCACGCTATCGGGCTTGGTGTAGTCGATCACCACATCGCAGGGCATGCGCAGCGCTTCAGTCATGCTGGCGAACACCGGCAGCCCATTGGCGGGGAGCCCCGCCGCCTCGCCGAGATCACGCCCCGCCGCCTTGCGCGAGACGCCGGCGACCAGTTCGAGATCGGGCGCGGCCATGATCGCCGCGACGAGCGCCTTGCCGACCCAGCCGGTGCAGCCGGCGAGCGTGATGCGGATCATGGATGGGGTCCTTATGAGGGCGGAACCGCGGGCTTGAGCGAATCCGGAGCGTGACTATCGTCGCTCCATCGCCCGAGGCAAGGGAATGCGCCTGAGGCAAGGGAGCGCGGCCATGTTCGTCAAGGTCAATGGCATCAAGCTCTATGTCGACGTCGAGGGCTCGGGCCTGGTGCCCGACGGCCCACGCATGCGGCAAAAACCGACGCTGATCCTGCTGCATGGCGGCCCCGGTGCCGACCACAGCCTCTACAAGCCCACCTTCTCCGCGCTGAGCGACATCGCGCAGATCGTCTATTACGACCATCGCGGCTGCGGACGTAGCCAGGACGGTCCGCGCGAAAGCTGGACGCTCGCGCAATGGGGCGATGACGTGAAAGGCCTTTGCGATGGGCTCGGCATCGAAAAGCCCATCGTGCTTGGCACCTCGTTCGGCGGCTTCGTGGCTCAATCCTATGCCACGCGGTATCCGGAGCATCCCGGCAAGCTGATCCTGATCAGCACGGCGGCGAAAGTCGACTTTCCCGCGATCTATGCGGCATTCCAGCAGTTCGGCGGCCCGGAGGCCGGCCGCGTTGCCGAAGCTTATTGGTCGAATCCTTCGCCGGAAACACGCGCGCCCTATCTCGAACGCTGCGCCCCGCTCTACCGGACTAAACGGCGTGGGCCGCCCGATTGGGTCCAGCGCGCCATCCTGCGCAACGAGACCGGCCAATGCTTCAACGGCCCAGCCAACGAGCATGGCCGCATGGATTTCCGCGAGGCGCTCGGCCGCATCGCATGCCCGGTGCTCATCATGGCAGGTGAATCCGACCCGATCACGCCGATCGCCTTCAATGAGGAGATCATGCAGCATTGTCCCGCCGGCCTCGCCCGGTTCGAGCGCTTCGCCGATTGCGGCCATGGCATCGTGGAAGATGAGCCGGAGCGCTACTACCGGGCGATCCGAGACTTCATTCTCGCCGGCGCCTGAGAAGGCGTCACAGGACCAGACGCATCAGCGGCCGGCCTTCCTTCTGCCGCGCGACCTCTCTGAAACCCGCCCGCAGGAAGACACGTTCGGCTCCGACATAGAGCCCTTCGCTGCTGCGCTTGAATTCGTGATCCATCGGTGCGGCCTCGAGCAGCCGCGCGCCGCTGTCACGCGCTAAGCTGATTGCTCCGTCGAGCAGATCGGCGGTCACGCCCTTGCCGCGAAAGCCCTTGCGCACGAAAAAGCAGGAGGCGGCCCAGTTGCGCTCATCCTCGGCTGGCGCGTCCGCCAGCGGCGTCGAGGCGCGGCGCGGGTTGTTCCATTCGGGAATATGGGCGCGCGGGCCGACCTGCAGCCAACCGACAGGCATGTCGCCCTCAAAAGCGAGGACGCCGGGCGGCGGCCCTTTTCGCACCCGCTCCTCGAACAGCAGCCGCGCGCCCTCGCCCAGCAAGGGCATGCGCTGCTTCTGCGGCATGCGGAAATGATTGCACCAGCAGCCATAGCAAGGGCCTTTGGGGCCGAAGAGATCTTCGAGATCAGGCCAGTGCTCCGGCGTCAGCGGAACCACTTTGAAACCGGTTTCACCCATTCCAACCTCCCTTCCCTCCAACGGATCGCAAGGCTAGGCTTGCATGATGGAGCGGCAGAGCAAGAGCCGGTCCCATCGGAGACCACCGGCCATGTCGCTCGAACTCTACGCCGCCTATCTCGTTGCCTGTCTCGTCATCATCATCGTACCCGGCCCGACCGTCACGCTGATCATCGCCAACAGCCTGAAGCATGGTAGCCGCGCCGGGCTCCAGAATGTGGCGGGAACGCAAGCCGGCCTCGCGATCATGATCGGCATCGTCGGTATCGGCCTGAGCTCGGTCATCGCGGCAATGGGCCATTGGTTCGATTGGCTGCGCCTTGCCGGCGCGGCCTATCTGATCTGGTTGGGCTGGAAGATGTTCCGCGCGGCCGGCGGCAGTGAGGACGGCGCGGCACCAGCGAAGGCGCCGCGTGGCGGCTTCTTCCTGCAGGGCGTGCTGGTCGCGCTCAGCAATCCGAAGACGCTGCTCTTCTTCGGCGCCTTCTTCCCGCAGTTTCTCGATCCGGCTCGCGACCACCTCACCCAGATCGCGATCATGGGCGCAACCGCCATGCTCTTCGCCGCGATCAGCGACAGCGCCTATGCGATGCTCTCAAGCCGGGCCGGGCGCCTGCTCTCGCAGAAGCGCGTCCGGCTGCTGTCGAAAGTCAGCGGCGGTTTCCTAATCGGCGGCGGCCTCTGGCTCGCCTCGGCGCGCGTGAGCTGAGCGGCGGCGAGCGGCACCCTCACCAGGGAATCGCCTCGCCTGTCCAGCTTCGGAAGCTGTTGGTCTGGGCCATGCCCGACGTATCGATGGTGCGGATCAGGCTGGAGGCGCTCTCAGTCGGCGTGATGTCGGCCGCGCCGCCGCCCATATCAGTCTGGACCCAGCCGGGGTGGAACAAGAGCACGCTGACATCGCGCTCGCGGATGGCGTTGCCGAACACGACCATGGCCATGTTCACCGCCGTCTTTGAGGAGCGATAGATCAGCGAGCCCGACGGATTGCTGCCAATCGAGCCCATGCGGCTGGAGATGGTTGCGATCTTGCGGCCGGCGCCAGCCTCGACATTGGGCAGGAAGGCCTGCGCCACCCGTAAGGGCGCATAGACATTGACCTCGAAGACCTCGCGCCAAGCGTCGAAATCGACGCTCAGCCCGGTCTGCTTGTCACGCGGGCCATAGAGGCCGGCATTGTTCACCAGCACATCGAGCGGCTGATCGCCGAGCGCGGCCTTGGCTGCGGCGACGCTGTCATCGGAGGTGACGTCGAGCTCAAGCGGGATCAGCGTCGATGTGTGCTCGGCTGCGAGCTCTGCCAGCGCCCCGCCCCAGGGGTTGCGCGCCGCCGCCACGACATGGTCGCCACGGCGCAGCAATTCCATCGTGATGGCAAGGCCGATGCCGCGATTGGCGCCGGTGATCATCCAAGTCTGAGGCATGGGGTGTCTCCGTGGTTGTCTCTGGAGTTAGGCCTTGCCGCCGCTTCTTTCCAGTCTGATGGTTCGCCGCCCAACGCAGGTGAAAGGATGTCCTGATGACCCAGCAGCAGATTCGCTTCGACGACGGAGCCGCCTACGAACAGATGATGGGCAAATGGAGCCGGCTCGCCGGCGACGTCTTCCTTGATTGGCTCGCCCCGGCCCAGGGCCTGCGCTGGGTCGATGTAGGTTGCGGTAACGGCGCTTCGACCCAGTTGGTCTTCGATCGCTGCGCGCCCGCCGTGCTGAAAGGCATCGATCCATCGCCCGGGCAGCTGGCTTTCGCGCGTACGCGGCCCGTCGCCGCGCTGGCGGAGTTTATGCTAGGCGACGCCATGGCGCTGCCGTTTGCGGCCGGGGATTTCGATGCCGCCATCATGGCGCTGGTGATCTTCTTCGTTCCCGACCCAGCCAAAGGCGTCGCGGAAATGGTCCGGGTCCTGCGCCCGGGCGGGCTGGTCGCGGCTTATGCCTGGGACATTCCCGGCGGCGGCTTCCCGCTCGAGCCGATCCAGGCGGAGATGAGGGCCTTCGGGTTCGAGCCGCTGCGCCCGCCACAGGCCGACATCGCGCGGATCGACGCCCTGGCGCGGCTCTGGACGGAAGCCGGCCTGATCAATGTCGAGACGCGCGAGATCGTGGTGCAACGCGACTTTGCCGATTTCGACGAGTTCTGGAGGATCTGCCTGCTCAGCTCGGCGATCAGTGGCGCGGTCGCCGCCATGCTGCCCGACGATGTCGCGCTCCTGAAGGAGAGGGTCAAGGCGCGCCTGACCGCCGGACGCGACGGCCAGGTCTCCTACGTCGCACGGGCCAATGCCGTGAAAGGCACGACGCCAGCCACCTCATGAGGAGACGTAAAGCGCGCTGTTAGAGCGTTTTCGAACCGCGTTAGAACAAAGGGCTGGAGCAAGTGAACGATCCAATCAGATCGGAAATTGCGCTAGGGCCGGAAACGCATCGTCACCCCCAACACGGCAAGACGCGGGCCATGCCTCACCCCTTCGGCTTGCCATATCCCCCGGCCGTCGGCGTGATCACCGTCACCGCCTCGCCAGCCTGCAGCAGCGTCTGGTCGCAGGGCTTCAGCTCCTCGACTGCGCCGGACAGCCTGCGCACCGTCGTCTTGCCCACTTGCCCGGCCTCGCCGCCTTTCACGCCGAAGGGGCGGACCTTGCGATGTGAGGCGAGGATGGCGCAGTCCATGGTCTTGCGGAAACGGATGGTGCGGCTGGTGCCGTCGCCGGCGCTCCACTCACCCTTGCCGCCGGAGCCGGCCCGGATGTGGAAATCCTCCAGCACGACCGGGAAACGCGTCTCCAGGATTTCCGGGTCGGTCAGGCGGGAGTTCGTCATATGGACATGCACGCCCGAGGTGCCGTTGAAACCCGGGCCCGCAGGCGAGCCCGAACAGATCGTCTCGTAATACTGGTACTCGTCATTGCCGAAGGTGAGGTTGTTCATCGTGCCCTGCGAGGCCGACATCGCCTCCAGCGCCCCAAACAGCGTGTTCGTCACGGCCTGGCTGACTTCGACATTGCCCGCCACCACGGCGGCCGGATAACGCGGCGAGAGCATCGACCCCTCCGGGATGATGATCCTGATCGGCCTGAGGCAGCCGGCATTCATCGGGATCGCGTCGTCGACCATGACCCGGAAGACATAGAGCACGGCAGCCCGCGTCACCGGGGCCGGCGCGTTGAAATTGTCGCCGCGCTGCTCCGAAGTGCCGGTGAAATCGACCGTCGCCTCGCGCTTCTCGCGATCGATCGTGAGCTTGACCTTGATCGCACAGCCCTGGTCCATCGGATAGGTGAACTCGGCGTCGTGGAGCTTGGTCAAAAGCCGCGCCACGCTCTCGGCCGCATTGTCCTGGACATGGCCCATATAGGCCTGGACCACGTCGAGCCCGAAGGAGGCGATCATCTTCCTGAGCTCCGCCACGCCCTTCTCATTGGCGGCAATCTGGGCCTTCAGATCGTTGACGTTCTGGACGACGTTGCGGACCGGGTAGCGCGCGCCGGTCAGGAGCTTGACGAGATCATCCTCGCAGAAGCGGCCTCGATCGACGATCTTGAAATTGTCGATATAGACGCCCTCCTCCTCGATATGCGTCGCCAGCGGCGACATCGAACCAGGCGCCACGCCGCCGACATCGGCATGGTGGCCGCGGCTCGCCACCCAGAACAGGATCTCCTTCTCCGCCTCGTCGAAGACCGGCGTGCAGACGGTGATGTCGGGCAGATGCGTGCCGCCATTATAGGGCGCGTTCAGGCAATAGACGTCGCCAGGCTTGATCACCGGATTGTTCTTGATGACGGTCTCGACCGACTTGTCCATCGAGCCGAGATGCACCGGCATGTGAGGTGCGTTGGCGACGAGAGAGGCGGTGGTGTCGAAGACGGCGCAGGAGAAGTCGAGCCGCTCCTTGATATTCACGGAATAGGCCGTGTTCTGCAGCGTCACGCCCATCTGCTCGGCGATCGACATGAACAGGTTGTTGAAGATCTCCAGCATCACCGGATCAGCCTTGGTGCCGATCGCGGCGTTCTGGACCAGCGCCTTCGCGCGCACCAGCACGAGATGGTCCTTGGCCGTGAGCTTGGCCGACCAGCCCTCCTCGACCACGACGGTCTGGTTCGGCTCGATGATGATGGCCGGCCCCGCAATCTGCTGGCCGGGCGACATCGCCTCACGGCGCACGATCGCCGCTTCATGCCACTGCCCCTTCGAGAACAGGCGGGTGCGCTCCGCCGTCGCCGGCTCGCCCGCTCTCTCCGTCGACGATGCCTCCTCGAACTTCGCCCCGCCGCCGACAGCCTCGACCTCGACCGCCTCGACGACCAGCGCCTTGCTCTCATCCATGAAGCCGAAACGCGCCTTGTGTGCGAGCTGGAAGGCTTGCCTCATCTCGGCGCGGGGGCCGGCCGCGACGGCGATCGCCGTGTCGGTGCCGGCATAGCGGATATGGGCTCTGACATAGATGGCGATCGCCTCAGCGGGCACGCCCTGCCCCGTCAGCTCGGAGCGGGTCTCGCCCGCGAGCTTGTCGGCAACGCCTGCGATGGCAGCCTTCGCCCCATCGTCGAGCGGCACATCGAGCGCCGCCGTCCGCGTCGAGCGGATTTCGGCGAGCCCCATGCCATAGGCCGAGAGCAGGCCGGAGAACGGATGCAGCAGCACGGTCTTGATGCCGAGCGCATCGGCCACCAGGCAGGCATGCTGCCCGCCGGCGCCGCCGAAGGAGTTCAGCGCATAGCGGGTGATGTCGTAGCCGCGCTGGACGGAGATCTTCTTGATCGCCTCAGCCATGTTGGCGACCGCGATCTGGATGAAGCCGTCGGCGACCTCCTCGGGCGAGCGGCCATCGCCGACCTCGGCCGCGAGCGCCGCGAACTTCGCCTTGACGGTCTCGACATCGAGCGGCTGATCGCGCTTCTCGCCGAAGATCGGCGGGAAATAGGCCGGGATCAGCTTGCCGACCATGACGTTCGCATCGGTCACCGCGAGCGGCCCACCACGGCGATAGGCGGCCGGCCCCGGATTGGCGCCGGCGGAATCGGGCCCGACGCGGAAGCGCGCGCCGTCATAATGCAGGATCGAGCCGCCGCCGGCCGCAACGGTATGGATCAGCATCATTGGCGCGCGCATGCGCACGCCGGCGACCTCGGTCTCGAAGGCCCGCTCATATTCGCCGTCGAAATGAGCGACATCGGTCGAGGTGCCGCCCATGTCGAAGCCGATGACCTTGTCGAAGCCGGCCGAGCGGCCGGTCTCGGCAAGGCCGACGACGCCGCCGGCCGGGCCGGACAGGATTGCGTCCTTGCCCTGGAACAGCTCCGCAGCGGTGAGGCCGCCCGAGGACATCATGAACATCAATCGCGCGCCGGTGCGGGCGATATCGAGTTCCTCCGAGACTTGCGCGACATAGCGGCCCAGGATCGGCGAGAGATAAGCATCGACCACCGCCGTATCGCCGCGCCCGACCAGCTTGATCAGGGGGGAGACCTCATGGCTCACCGAAACCTGCGGGAAGCCGATCTCGCGGGCGATGCGGGCCGCGACCTGCTCATGGGCGGGATAGCGATAGGCGTGCATGAAGACGATCGCGACGGCGCGGAAGCCGGCATCGAACTGCGCCTGAAGCGCAACACGGATCGCGGCCTCGTCAGGCGCGCGCTCGACCTCGCCATCGGCCAGCACACGCTCGTCGATCTCGGCCACGGCGTCATAGAGCTGCTCGGGCTTGATGATCTCCTTGGCGAAGATGTCGGGCCGCGCCTGGTAGCCGATGCGCAGCGCATCGCGGAAGCCCTTGGTGATGACCAGCAGCGTGCGATCGCCCTTGCGCTCGAGCAGCGCATTGGTGGCGACCGTGGTGCCCATCCGCACCTCGTCGATCAGCCCGGCCGGGATCGGCTCTCCCGTCTTCAGCCCGAGATGGTCGCGGATGCCCTGCACGGCCGCATCGCGATAGGCGCCCGGATTCTCCGAGAGCAGCTTTCTGGCGTGAAGTTTGCCTGAGGGATCGCGGCCGATCACATCGGTGAAGGTGCCGCCACGGTCGATCCAGAAGTCCCAGCGACCCGTCGTCATGTGAAGCCTCCCCCGGCGCGAACAAGCGGGCGAGAGGCCCGATGACGTTTCATCGATAAATTGTCGATGAAACGTTGACAAGCAGGATTCGACGGCTACGATCCCAATTGTGACCGGAACATGGCTGAGGGGCCAGACCGATCTGGAGCCTGACATCCTTGGGCTCTCACGAAGCAGGAGGATGCAATGACGGGGTCAGCCCTGACAATCGACGACGCGCGCCGCCACGAGGCTGGAGTGATCCGTCGCGCGCTCGATTTCCTCTACCTCGCCGCAGGCTACGCCGCCGGCGCCTTCCTCGTCGCCATCTTCGTGCTGATGATGCTCCTCTCGATCGGCCGCGAGATCAATCTCAACGTGCCTTCCGGCGACGATTTCACCTCATGGTCGCTCGTCGCGATGGCGTTCCTCGGCCTCGCCCACACCTTCAAGCGCGGCGAGATGATCCGCGTCGGGCTCTTGCTCGAAAGATTGCAAGGCCGACCCAAGCGCATCGCCGAATTGCTCTCGCTGACGATCGCGGCAGCCTTCATCGGCTACTTTACCTGGCAGGCCGGCCAACTCGCCTATGATTCCTGGCGCTTCTTCGACATGTCGACCGGCGTTGTCTCGATCCCGCTCTGGATTCCGCAGCTCGGGCTCGTCGCCGGGCTTGCGATCCTGCTGATCGCCATTCTCGACGAATGGCTGATCGTCGCCTCCGGCCGGCGGCCGACCTATGAGAAGGAGCCGGCAGCGACGCCCGAGGAACTGATCGAACGCGTCGCTTCGGGCGGGGGAGTCTGAGACCATGTTTCCCGCTCTCGGTCTGCCCGAACTCTCGATGGTGCTGCTCGGCTTCCTCATCGCCATCCTCGCCAGCGGCGTCTGGATCGCGGTGGGGCTGGGCCTCGTCGGCCTGCTCGCCATGGTCATCACCACCAACATCCCGATCGGCCAGGTGCTCGCCACCACGGTCTGGAGCGCCTCGGCCTCCTGGACGCTGGCAGCGCTGCCGCTCTTCATCTGGATGGGCGAGATCCTGTTCCGCACCCGCCTCTCCGAGCAGATGTTCAAAGGCCTCTCGCCCTGGCTGCAATGGCTGCCGGGCCGGCTGATCCATACCAACATCATCGGCTGCGGCATCTTCGCCGCCGTCTCGGGCTCATCGGCGGCGACTTGCGCGACGATCGGCAAGATCGCCCTGCCCGAGCTGAAGAAGCGCGGCTACGACGACAGCATGGCGCTGGGCTCGCTCGCCGGCTCCGGTACGCTCGGCCTGCTGATCCCACCCTCGATCCCGATGGTGGTCTATGCGGTCACCGCCAATGTATCGGTGTTGCAGGTCTTCCTCGGCGGCTTCCTGCCCGGCGCGCTCGTGATGGCGCTCTATATGGGCTACGTCATCATCTGGTCGCTGCTGAACCCGGACAAGACACCGCCGCGCGACCCGGTCATGCCGTTCCTGACCAAACTCAGGGAATCGGCCAAGCTCGCGCCCTGCCTCATTCTGATCGCGCTCGTCTTCCTCTCGCTTGTGCTAGGCTTCGCCACTGCGACCGAATGCGCCGCCTGGGGCGTGATGGGCGCGCTGCTGCTCGCCTGGTGGAGCGGCACGCTGACCTGGCCGACGCTGCTCGAAAGCATCATGAGCGCGACCCGGCTGACCTGCATGATCATGCTGATCCTGGCGGGCGCCGCGTTCTGCACCGCCGCCATGGCCTATACCGGCATCCCCGCCGCGCTCGCCGAATGGGTCAAGGGCCAGCAGCTCTCGCCACATATGCTCGTGCTGGCGCTGACCTGCATGTACATCATCCTGGGCTGCCTGATCGACGGCATCTCGATGATCGTGCTCACCGCCGTGATCGTGCTGCCTATGGTCAAGGAGGCCGGCTTCGACCTGGTCTGGTTCGGCGTCTACCTGATCATCCATGTCGAGATGGCGCAGATCACCCCGCCTGTCGGCTTCAACCTCTTCGTGCTGCAGAACATGAGCGGCAAGGACACGATGACGGTAGCGAAGGCGGCCTTTCCGTTCTTCCTTCTGCTCAACGTCGCCGTGATCATCATCACCACCTTCCCGCAGATCGTGCTCTATCTGCCGAAGCTCGCTTTCCCGGACTGACCCAAAAAATCCAAACAACAGAGAGGGATACGCATCATGATCAGCCGTAGAAACCTGGCCGCCGCCGCGCTCGCCTTCGGCGTCAGCGCGCTCGCATTCGCAGCCTCCGCGGCAGCCCAGACCAAGTGGAACCTTCCGGGCGCCTACCCGTCCGACAACCCGCACACCGAGAACCTCGTCGCCTTCTCCAAGGACGTCGAGGCTGCGACGTCAGGCAAGCTCATCATCACCATCCACCCCGGCGCATCGCTGTTCAAGGCGCCGGAGATCAAGCGCGCTGTGCAAAGCGGGCAGGCCCAGATGGGCGAAGTGCTGCTCTCGATCCACGAGAACGAGGATCCGTTGTTCGGCATCGACGTGGTGCCGTTCCTGGCCACCAGCTTCGCGGACTCGATGAAGCTCTACAAGGCCTCGAAGCCCGCGGTGGAGAAGAAGCTCGCAGCCCAGGGCCTGCAGTTGCTCTTCATGGTTCCCTGGGCACCTCAGGGCGTCTACGCCAAGAAGGAACTCAACACGATCGAGGACATGAAGGGGCTGAAATGGCGCTCCTACAATGTCGGTACCGCGCGCCTGGGCGAACTGCTCGGCATGCAGTCCGTCACGATCCAGGCGGCCGAACTGCCCCAGGCGCTGGCAACCGGCGTGGTCAACTCGTTCATGTCCTCGGGCGGCACCGGCTATGACAGCAAGGTCTGGGAATCGCTGACGCATTTCTACGATGTGCAGGCCTGGATTCCGAAGGACGCGACCTTCGTCAACAAGGCAGCTTTCGATGCGCTGGACAAGCCGACGCAGGAGGCGATCCTGAAAGCCGCCGCGACCGCCGAGGCGCGCGGCTGGAAGGCCTGGGAAGACAAGACCAACTGGTATCTTGAGCAGCTCAAGGCCAAGGGCCTGAAGATCCTGCAGCCCACGCCCGCACTCACCGCCGGCTTCAAGAAGGCTGGCGAAACCCTGACCGCCGACTGGCTGAAGAAGGCCGGCCCCGACGGCCAGGCGATCGTCGACGCCTATAAGAAGATGTGAGGAACACGATCTCCGCCCCTTGAAGGCGGCGCGCGGGGAACCCTCTCCCGTAGGGAGAGGGCAGGGTGAGGGGTCGGCCGTTTGACGCTTTGGCCGAGGCTTGACCGCCCTCTCGCTTTGAGCTCGGCGCTCCACTGGTCGATGGGCCTACACCTCACCCCTGCCCCTCTCCTTACAGGAGAGGGGTTCCCCGCGCCCTTCCCGGCTAAGTCATATGCAATCTCCCCCCGACGACCTCGGCCCCATCGTCTCCTCCGGCCACCTCGCCTCGGGCGCGATGCCGGCGCTGTCGGAGTTCGAGTTCGCCATGAACATGACGGCGCATGCCTTCCAGCGCTGGATCGTGCGCGCCATGGCGGCTGCCGGGCTGGCCGACCTGTCGCCGCTCGACGTGCTGGTGCTGCACAACGTCAACCATCGCGCCAAGCCCAAGCGCCTCGCCGATATCTGCCTCGTCCTCAATATCGAGGACACCCATCTGGTGAACTACTCGCTCAAGAAGCTCGAGCGCCTCAGGCTCCTGAAGGGCGGCCGCAAGGGCAAGGAAAAGACCGTCCAGGTCACCCAGGCCGGCGAGGATGCCTGCAAGCGCTACGCCCAGATCCGTGAGCAGCTCCTGGTCAAATCGGTGCTGAGCACCGGCCTCGACCCGGCACGCCTTTCCGAGATCGCCGCCGCGATGCGCTCGCTCTCGGGCCATTACGACCAGGCGGCGCGGGCGGCGGCAAGCCTGTAGAGTGGCTCCACCTCCCCTTCTCCCCTCGCGGGAGGTGCCCCGGCAGGGGCGGATGAGGGGGAGCCGTGCCTTTTCCGGTTGGCGTCGTGTTCGGCTGAGGCGGAAAGCTCACAGCGCCCCCTCATCCGTCTCGGCTTCGCCGATCCACCTTCCCCCGCGAGGGGAGAAGGGAGAGGCGGCACCGAAAACCCGGCTGGCTCATCGCCGCGAGGGTTTCGGGCTTGGCTTGGTTGCGTATCCAAGGGGATGCGCGGAGCCGGGTAGCGTCGCAGGCACTGCTGCGTGCCGATACGCCTGTTCAGATAAGGTTTTCAGACAGACGCCTCGGTCGGCTCCGACATCGTCACCCGGTTCTTTACACTGGGGCGCTCCTGCGTCCTTGCGTACCAGGCTTGCAGCGCCTCGCACTCTGCGGGCACCGGAAGCTCCACGAGCCCCGCGAAGATCAAGCCGCCGATGACCGTGATGTCGGCCATCGAGAAGGCCTCACCGGCGACGAATGGCTGTCTGTTCAGAACGCCATCGAAATAGTGCATGCCCTTCAGGGCCTTGTCGCGCTGACGGAAGCCCCACTCGGCGTTCTGATAAATCTCGACATCGGGGCCAAGCCCCGGCGTGGCGTGGTGGAAGTAAACACTGATGGCGTCGAGCAATTCCAGCTCGGCGCGCTTGCTCATCATATGGATCACGCCCTTTTCGCGCGGTGTTCCGCCGGTGAGCGTGGGAACCCCATCAAGCCCGTCGAGATATTCGGTAATGGCGGTGCACTCGGCAATGAAGGTCCCATCCTCGAGTTCGAGCACCGGCAGCGTGCCCGAATAGTTCTTGGCGCGGAACTCGGGCGTCTTGTGCTCGCCTTTCCGGAGATTGATCGACACGAATTGGACGCGCGATTGCAGGGCTTTCTCGGCCAAAGCGATGCGGACGCGAGCGGGATACGGCCCGGTGGGCCAATCGTAAATCTTCATCGCCGCTTCCTTTTTGTCTACCTGCCACTTGGTAGACAAATACGTAGAGCTTCACACCTCCCCGGTCAACGCCTATCTGTCACTTGGTAGGTTCTCGGCTACGAAGCAGTGAGGCAGCGAAATGAGTTCGAGCTCTCGGGAGGCCATCCTGGCGGCCGCCAAAAGGACTGCTCAGGCGCATGGCTATGGCGGCTTGAATTTCCGCGAACTCGCGGAAGATGTGGGCATCAAAGCCGCAAGCATCCACTATCATTTCCCAGGCAAGGCCGATCTCGGCGCGGCGGTCGCGAGACGCTATTGGGAGGACACAGCGGCTGGTCTCGAGTCTATGCTGGCCGAAACATCGGATCCGGTCCGCTGCCTGCGCCAATATCCCGGCATTTTTCGCAAGGCGCTCGAAAATGATAACCGCATCTGCCTGTGCAGCTTCATGGCCGCCGAATATGACGGGCTTCCGGAAGCCGTGAAAAAAGAGGTCCAGACCTTTGCCGACGTCAATGTCGCATGGTTGAGCAGGGTCCTGTCGGCTGCGGCCATCGTCGGGTCCGAGGAGAGTGAAGGGCGGGCTCGCGCCATCTTCGCGGCAATCGTCGGCGCCCAGCTCATTGCGAGGAGCCGCTCGGATCTTTCGCTCTATGACGCGGTAATCGACAGCTATCGCGCGGCGGGGCTTTTGCCGGCGTAAATGGCGCAATCTTCCATAGCGAATGCGTGGCATGAAGCGAGCAGGCGACCTGTTGCCTGAGAACGGTAATGGGTCGGCCAGCGGCCATTGCAGCCGCCGCACGAATCTCTGGGATGGGCCAACCCCAGCCGCCGCGACTGCTTCGAAGTCGAGCCCGCAACAGCTCGCAAACCCGCCTCCACGCAACGCGAAGCGACCCGACATCCCGCCGGGTCGCTTTTGAGTCGCCTTAAGCCGGCAATCGCTCTCTACGCTTCCGCCCCCTTCTGCCGCTCCGCATACTCCGCCTTCAGCGCCTCATGCAGCGACCAGAACCCGCGTGGTTTCGAGCCCGTGAGCTGGTCCTCGAGCAGGCCCAGATGCAGGTGCCAGCCGCTGGAGACCATCGCCATCCGGTCCTTGGTGGCAAGCCTGCGATGCGTCAGGACGAGGCGGACCTTGTCGCCGGCCTGGGACAGCACGAACTCGACGTCCGAGTCGGGATCGCCCATGCCGACCCAGTTGAAGGCGAAGCGATGCGGCGGCTCCCAGGCGGTGATCGTGCCACCCATCAGCGCGCCCTCGTCATTCATCTTGCGGGCGCCTTCGGGCGGCGGCTCCTTGGTGATCTGCGAATGCTTGAAGAACAGCGCGACATGGCCGCCATCGCGCGGCTCGGCCTCGCCGCCGCAGAACCAGGTCGCGCGCTTGTCGCTCTCGGTCAGGTAGGCCCAGACCCGTTCGATCGGGCCCGGCAGCAGCCGCTCGAAGCGCACTGCACCGCTTTCCAGAACCACGCCATATTCAGGTGCCGCCATTTGCATCGCTCTCTCCCTTCATTGTCTCGGCTTTCGCCAGTTCCTGCTCCAGATCGTCGAGTTTCGGTCCCCAGAAGCCGCGGACCTTGCGCACCCAGGCGTCGAATTCGTCGAGGCCCGCGGGATCGAGCCGGTAGATGCGGCGCTGGCCGCTGACCTCGACCCTGACCAGCCCAGCCTCCTTCAGCACCTTGAGATGCTGCGAGATCGCTGGTGCGCTGACCTTGAACCGCGCCCCGATCTCGCCGGCGGACAGAGCACCTTGCCCCAGCATCTCGACGATGCTGCGGCGTGTCGGCTCGGCGAGGGCAGCGAAACGATCCATGCCTTTATAATTCGTCATTCACTTAATTAAGTCAATAACAAAATATCATCATCGAATACGCATGCGCCATGCTGCACCGCAGGATTGCGCTGAGGCCGTCTCTGCGCCAAAGCAGCGGCCCGCTCCGGAGCTGCCTGCCGCCCACCATGCCTTCACGAAACGCGACCCTGAACGGCATCGCCATGATGCTCATCGGCATCCTGATGTTCTCGCTCAACGACGTGATGGGGAAATGGCTGGTCGCCACCTATTCGGTCGGCCAGGTGCTGTTGCTGCGCAGCGCTGCGGGCCTCGCATTGTTGCTGCCTTTCGTCTTCAAGCAGGGCGTGATGCGCACGCTCAGGCCCGAGCGGCCGGGCCTTCAGGTCCTGCGCGTGATCTTCGGCTCAGGCGAGGTCGCGCTGTTTTATCTTGCCGTCTCCTATCTGCCGCTGGCGGACACGATGACGATCTGGCTCGCCGCCCCGATCTGGGTCGTGGTACTGGCGGCTGTCCTGCTCGGCGAGCGCGTCGACGCCGCGCGCTGGCTTGCCGCCGCGACCGGCTTCATCGGCGTCGCGATCGCACTCAATCCGACCAGCGCGAGCCTCTCGATGCCGGCGCTGATCGCGCTCGCCGGCAGCGTCCTGTTCGCGGCGATGATGATCGCCGGCCGGCAACTGCGCGGTACGCCCGACGTCACCCTCGTCGCCTGGCAGACGCTGGGCGCGCTGATCATGGGGCTTGTCCTGCTGCCCTTCGGCTGGGTCACGCCGACGCTGACCGATGCCGCACTTCTTAGCCTTCTCGGCATCGTCGCGATGGTGGCGCATCTTTGCGTCACGCGCTCGCTCAAGCTCGCCGAGGCCTCGGTCGTCGTGCCTTATCAGTACACGCTGATCGTCTGGGCGCTGCTCTTCGGCTGGCTCGTCTTCGGCGACTGGCCGACGCCGGCGATGCTGTTCGGCTCGGCCCTGATCGTCGCCGCCGGGCTTGCCCTGCTCCTGCTCGAACGCCGTACCGCCCCGGCGACAGCAGCGGTTGATCTTCCCTGATACCCCGCGCGAAGCTCCCGCCGCCCGAGGAGGACACGACATGGCCCTGATCACCTATCTCACCACGATCAAGTTCGGTTTCGGCGAGATCACCGGCATCGAGGCCGATCTCGCCGGGCTCGGAGTAAAAAAGCCGCTGATCATCGCCGATAAGGGCGTCGTCGCAGCCGGCCTGATCGCCGGCGTGCAGAAGCAGTCGGCTACCTTGCAGGCCGCCCCGGTTTTCGATGCGACACCGACCAATCCGACCGAGGAGGCGGTCGAGGCCGCGCTCGCGCTCTACCGCCAGCATGGTTGCGACGGACTCGTCGCCATCGGCGGCGGCTCGCCGATCGACCTCGCCAAGGGCGTCGCCCTGCTCGCGAGCCATGAGGGGGCGCTCGAAAGCTATGCCGCGATCCTCGGCGGCATCCCGAAGATCACGGCAAGCGTGGCGCCCGTCATCGCCGTGCCGACGACCTCGGGCACCGGCAGCGAGGTCGGCCGCGCCGCGCTGATCACCTTGCGCGACGGCCGCAAACTCGGCTTCATCTCGCCCCATCTCATCCCCAGACTTGCGATCTGCGATCCCGAATTGACTCTGGGCCTGCCAGCCTGGCTCACCGCTGCGACCGGCATGGACGCGGTGACGCATTGCATCGAGACCTATCTTAGCCCGCGCGAGAATCCGCCCGCCGAGGCGATCGCGCTCGACGGGCTGAAGCGCGCGATCGCCTTCATCGAACGCGCAGTGAAAGACGGCTCCGACCGCGAGGCCCGCAAGGAGATGATGATGGCGGCCCTGCAGGGCGGCATGACCTTCCAGAAGGGGTTAGGGGCAGTCCACGCCCTCTCCCACCCGCTCGGCGGGCTGAAGGAGGTCTCGCTGCATCACGGCACGCTGAACGCCGTGCTGCTGCCGGCGGTGCTGCGCTTCAACGAGCCCGAGGCCAAGACGAAATACGCCGAGATCCGCCGCACGCTCGGCCTTGCCCCCGAGACCGACCTCGCCGCCTGGATCGCGAGCCTGGTCGAACGGCTCGGCATGCCCGCCAGCCTGTCGCAGATGGGCCTGCCGCATGTGGTGATCCCCGCCATCGCCGAAGCCGCAGTGAAGGATCATTCCAGCGCCACCAACCCGCGCGCCGCATCAGCCGCCGACTATGCCGCGATGCTGGAGGCGTCGTTCGGATAGCCCCTGCGCGGTTAGTACAATCGGGTGCGATAGCCCTCTTCCAGGGTCGCCTCCAACTCCGCGACACCGATCACTTTCGTCTGCTCCGCGACGATGCGGCCAAGCGTCGGGAAGCTGCCGCGCTCGACCTGCGAGGCTGGATCCCAGAGCTTCGAGCGGATCAGCGCCTTCCCGCAATGGAAGAACGCCTCCTCGACCGCGACCAGCAGGCCGATCGTCGGCGTCCGCTCCTGAACCGTCGAAGGCTCCAGCAGCGCCGGGTCGCGCGTCACCCGCGCCGGTCCGTTGACGCGCAGGGTTTCGCTGATGCCCGGAACCATGAAGATCAGGCCGACGCCGGCCGCAGACAGGATGTTCCCGAAACTGTCGACCCGGTTGTTGCCGCGCCGGTCCGGGATGAGCAGGGTCTTGTCGTCCAGCACGCGGACGAAACCGGGCGCATCGCCGCGCGGGCTGGCGTCGGCGCGCCCCGCCTCGTCCGCGCTCGCCAGCACCAGGAAGGGCGAGAGCGCGATGAAGTCGCGGCAGAACTGGTCCAGATGATTCAAGACCTTGCGTTCGGCGAGCGGAGCAACCGCTCCCACATGGCTCCGCAACTCGACGGGATCATCGATCCGGGTCGCGGGATCATCGAAGGTCGCTGCCATTCTGCCCTCCAGCTGCATTTGCGGACGTTTCCACGATCCAGCCAGCGGCACCAGACCGGATCGAAATGCAACAGCGCATGCCCAGCAGCACGAGAGCCGGATGATTTCAGATGGAATCACAAAGTGATCCAATCTGAAATCTGAATCCGTCTCTCATCAAGGAGTTAGAGCAGGATTGATACGAAAAACCGGTTCCCACTTCTTCGTATCCTGCTCTAGCGCGCATGCGAGCGCCTTGACCCCGACTCCGCCGCCAGCCATCGTGTGCCATAATCTCGCCCACCTGCACGAGGCTTTGCTCCCATGCGCCGCACTTTGCTGCGAACCGCCCTGCTCTCTCTCGCTTGCCTGACGGCTGCGCTGCCTGCCGAGGCATCGAGCCGCCGCTATGTCGCGCCGTCCGACATCGCCGAGAACCGTGTCATCCCGATGTACGGCAACCTGCCGGCTTGCGAGGACCCTGCCGTGCTGGGCCAGCTCAGCAGCTGGTTCAACTCGCGCGAGGCCAAGTTCTGGGGGCCGCTCCAGGTCGTGACTTATGACCGCATCGCGCCGGTCGCCTTCAGGCCCTGGGGCGATGACTTCATCCCGCGCCGCTTCTGCACCGGCCGCGTCGCGCTGAACGATGGCAGCCTGCACCGCGTCGATTACTCCGTGCGCGAGAGTCTCGGCCTGTTCGGCTACACCTGGAACGTCAACTGGTGTGTTAGCGGGCTCGATCGGCACCGCTCCTATGCGCCGGACTGCAAGATGGCGCGGCCCTGAACGGCCGACCGCGCGCCATGACCATGCTGCGCCTCATCGCCATGCTCCTCGCCGGCCTGATTCTTTCTGGCCTGCCGGCACTGGCGCAAGGCCGCAACAACCGCGGTGCCGAGCCCGGCGATTTCGATTTCTATGTGCTGGCGCTGTCCTGGTCGCCAGGTTTCTGTGAACTCGACGGCGGCAGCGACCGCAATCGCGAGCAATGCGCCAGCGGCGCCAATCTGCGCTTCGTCGTGCATGGCCTGTGGCCGCAATATGAGCGCGGCTACCCCAGCGATTGCGGCCCGTCCGGTCGCACCCCGTCGCGCATGGTGTTCGATCAGGCGCAAGGCCTGTTCCCGAGCGAAAGCCTCGCCCGTTATGAATGGCGCAAGCACGGCACCTGCTCGGGATCGAGCCCGAGCGACTATTTCGCCGACATCCGCCGCGCCCGCGACAAGGTTGTGATCCCGCCTTCTTTGGCGAAAGCCGATAGCGACCAGAGCTGGACGGCGCTCGACATCGAACGCGCCTTTGTGGCCGCCAATCCGGGCTTGCGCACCGATATGATGTCGGTCGGCTGCAAGCGCGGCGTGCTGCAGGAAGTGCGCATCTGCTTCAGCAAGGATCTGCGCAATTTCCAGACCTGCCAGGAGGTCGACCGCTCCGGCTGCCGCACCCGCGACATCACCGTCATTGCGCCGCGCTGACACACGCGCAAAAGCCGCGTAAGAGCGCGCGATGAACTATCGTCACGGCTTCCACGCCGGAAATTTCGCCGACGTCCTCAAGCATGTCATGCTGACGCGCATCCTGGCGCATCTGAACGCCAAGGACACGCCCTATCGCGTCATCGACACCCATGCCGGAGCCGGCCGTTACGATCTCGGCTCGGAAGAAGCACTGCGCACCCATGAATGGAAGGACGGCGTCGCCCGGATCGACCGTTCGCCGCTGTCGCCCGCCGTCGAAGAGCTGCTGAAGCCCTGGCGCGATGCACTTGCCGGCGCGCGTGCGCTTTATGGCGCGAACGCCTATCCCGGTTCGCCCTGGCTTTGCCGCCACGCCATGCGCGCCGACGACCGGCTGATCGCAGCTGAACTGCACGAGCACACGCATAAGAAGCTCGCCGCCGTGCTCGGGCGCGATTCGCGCTGCAAGGCGCTGGCGATCGACGGCTGGAACGTCCTACGCGCCAATGTGCCGCCGAAGGAACGGCGCGGCCTCGTGCTGATCGACCCGCCCTTCGAGGAGAAGGACGAATTCGCGACGCTGGAGGCCGAGTTCATCGCCGCTCACCGCAAATGGCCCAACGGGATTTATGCGCTCTGGTATCCGGTCAAGGACCGCGTCGCCGTCGCCAATCTCACCAGCGCCATCCTGGCGGCTGGGATCGGGCGTCTGCTGCGCCTCGAGATCGATGTCGATCGCCCCGAAGCTGCCGGCGGGCTAAGCGCGACGGGCCTGCTCATCGTCAATCCGCCCTGGAAGCTGGCGGAGGAGGCCGCGATTTTGCTGCCTGTCCTGACCGAGCGCCTCGCGCAGGGGCCGAGCCCGCGCTACCTTTGCGAGCCGATCCGCCCGGACGGCTGACATTCCCCCTCGCCTGCCTTTCTCCCACGACCAGGATACGACTGATGCTGACCTTGCGCTCCTCGCCCGCCTCTCCCTTCGGCCGCAAGGTCAAGATCGCCGCGCTCGAACTCGGCCTGATGGACACAATCGAGATCGTCGCCGCCGACACCAACGACCCGGCCGACCCGCTGCGCCAGCAGAACCCGCTCGGCAAGATCCCGACGCTCGTGCTGGAGGACGGCACCACGCTCTTCGATTCGCGCGTCATCGTCGACTATCTCGACCATCTCGCCGGCGGCGGCAAAATCATCCCGGTCGGCGAGGCACGATTCCCGCAACTGCGCCTGCAGGCGCTGGCCGACGGCATCTGCGATGCCGCGCTGCTGCAGGTCTATGAGACCCGCTTCCGTCCCGAGGAAGGCCGCAACGCGGCCTGGGTCGCCAATCAGGCCGGCAAAGTCTCGCGGGCGCTGATCGCCCTGGAGGTCACGCCTCCCGCCTATCCCGACCGGCCCCGCATCGGCGAGATCGCGCTCGCCTGCGCGCTCGGCTATCTCGATCTGCGCTTCGCCGGGACATGGCGTGCCGAATATCCGGCGCTTGTCGCCTGGCTCGATGCCTTCGCGGCAAAGGTGCCGGCCTTCGAGGCGACCCGCTTCAAGGGCTGAATTGCTTTCCTGCGCGGCTGCGCAGAGCCCTCAGCCTCCAACCTCATCCTGAGGAGCCGCGAAGCGGCGCCTCAGGATGAGGGCTCGCGATTCAACATGGCTCCAGACAACAAAAAACCCGGTGGCCGAAGCCACCGGGTTCATCAAGCCCCGTGAGGGGATTGAAGACTAGAACTTGTAGTTCAGGCCGGCGCGGACGACCGAGAAGTCGTTGCTGACCTTGGTGCCGACGCCAGCGTTGGTGAAGTAACGCTTCTCGCCGAGATCCGTGTAGAGATACTCGACCTTGGCGGTCAGGTTGTTGGTGAAGGCGTACTCGAGACCAGCGCCGACGGTGTAGCCGTAATGCGTGGCGTCGTCGGAGGTGGTGAGGCCGAGACCCGTGACCGTGATCTTGTTCTGGCCATAGGCGAAACCGCCGGTGACGTAGGGCAGGAACCGGTCGAAGGCATAGCCGACGCGGCCGCGGACGGTACCGAAGTACTCGAGCTCGCCCTTGTTGGTGCCGCCGACGGTGTTCACGCGGCTGGACTTCATGTCCGAGTACTGCAGGTCGGTCTCGAGGCCGAGAACGATCTGGCCGATCTGGTAGTTGTAGCCGATCTGACCACCGCCGATGAAGCCATCGGGATCGCCGAGCGTGTTGGTGGCGGCGCCCTTGACGTCATAGTTGCCGAAGCCGTAGCCGGCGTTCACACCGACGTAGAAGCCGGTCCAGGTGAAGATCGGGGCATAGATCGGGGCGACGACCGGGCCCTTGCGGGACGGCAGGTCAGCGGCGGAGGCGGCGCCGGCGGCGACGAGGCCCAGAGCCGCGACGCTCGAAAGCAGATATTTCTTCATGGTATACTCCTTAGTCGTCGCTAGTGCCGGCTTGAGGCGCGGCGGGTGAATTCGATGAACCGTATATAAGACGACGCCGCGCCTTTGTCTGTTGCGTCAGAAGCACATCAGGCCTGCAGACCGCGGCAGAAATGCGGCACGAATGGGGATGACTACGGCAAAAGCATTAATCCAGATTAATCACTGTTAAAGCACGCTGAATAGTAAATTGAATACTAATACACTTTTGAAACGCCCTACCCGTCCAAACGCATAACGCGGACCTTGTCGTAAGGTTCCACTGCTCCTGACGCGGGGGTCTCATCGACCCGCTTGCCGGTATCGGCGACGCGTGCTTAAGCCGGAAACGACCAATCACAGAATGAGATACCGCGGGTGCCGCCTCTTTCGATTTTCATCATCACGCGCGACGAGGCCGATCGCATCGCACGGACAATTGAGGCGGTTCGCGCGCTGAGCGACGACATCCTCGTGGTCGATTCCGGCTCGACGGACGGCACCCAGGCCATCGCGGAGAGCCTTGGCGCGCGCGTCGTCTTCAATCCCTGGCCGGGTTACGGCCCGCAGAAGCGCTTCGCCGAGGATCTCTGCCGCCATGATTGGCTGCTCAATCTCGATGCCGACGAAGTCGTGCCGACCGATCTCGCGACCGAGATCACGGAGCTTTTCAGCCAGGGCCAGCCGGCCGCCGACGCCTATAAGCTGCGCATCGCGGAGATCTTCCCCGGCGAGCCCGCGCCGCATCGCTTCGCTTACGCACTCTCGCCGGTGCGGCTCTACCGCAAGGCGAAGGGCCGCTATTCGCCCTCCCCGGTCCATGACCGCGTCGATCTTGCGCCCGATGCCCGCGTCGCGCGACTGAAGGGCACGGTGCATCACTACTCCGTCCGGTCGCTCGGCGAGCAGATGGACAAGCTCAACGGCTATAGCGA
The DNA here is from genome assembly GCF_900113835.1 of Allobosea sp. OK403. Lineage (GTDB taxonomy): Bacteria > Pseudomonadota > Alphaproteobacteria > Rhizobiales > Beijerinckiaceae > Allobosea. The sequence goes on from NZ_FOQV01000002.1 coordinate 374,943, forward strand.
CGCGCAGGCCGACGATCTCGACCGGCGCAACGCGACCTTGTCCGTGTTCCGGCTCGTCGCCGAATTCCCCGCCAACTTCATCAAGGCCTATATCGGCCGGCGCCATGCACTGCGCGGCGTCTACGGCTTCATGACGGCGATGAACTACGCCTTCTATCGCTATCTCCGCGTCGCCAAGCATTGGGAGCGGCGGCTGCAACGTCGCGCCTCAGCAAAACCTGCGGATGGCCGCGATGGCTGAGGTCGCGCTGATCACGGGGGGCGCCAAGCGGATCGGCCGCGCCATCGTCGAACGCTTGGCGGAGGCTGGCTACGCCGTCGCGATCCATTGCAGCAGCGCACGCGAGGAGGCGGACGCGCTTGCCGCCAGCCTGGTGGCGCAAGGTGTCCAGGCCTGCGTGATTCCCGCCGATCTCGCCGATCCCGTAGCCGTCGAAGCGATCCTGCCAGCGGTCGAGGCGGTGCTCGGCCCGATCACCCTGCTCGTCAACAACGCATCGAGCTTCGTGCTCGACGATGTCCGCAATATCGACGTGCCGACCTGGAACCGGCAGTTCTCGATCAATCTGCGCGCGCCTTCGGTGCTCGCCGGCGCGATGGCCAATCGCCTGCCTGCCGGGACCGATGGCGCGATCATCAACATCATCGACCAGCGTGTCTGGAAACTGACGCCGCAATATTACTCCTACACCCTGAGCAAAGCCGCACTGCTGACGGCGACGCAGACCATGGCGCAGGCGCTGGCGCCGCATATCCGCGTCAACGCCGTCGGCCCCGGTCCGACCCTGCCCAACTCGCATGACGGCGCCGCGCTGATGGAAGCGGAGATCGCCGGAACCCTGCTTCGGCACAAGGTCGACGCGGCAGAGATCGCCGAGGCCGTGCTCTACCTCGCCCGGGCGCGCTCGGTGACCGGACAGATGATCGCGGTCGACGCCGGCCAGCATCTCGGCTGGCGTACGCCCGATATCGTCGGCTGATTGGGAACCGGCGCCGGGTGTCGACCCGGCGTCAGACTTGCGCGTCGGTCAGACTTGCGCGTCGTCGCGATAGGCCGCGCGCTGGCTGCTCAAGGCATCGTCCAGCAATTCGAGCCGATCCTGCCCCCAAAACACCTCGCCATCCAGCACATAGCTGGGTGCGCCGAACACGCCGGCCGTGATGGCGCTGTTGATCGTCGCCGCGTAGAGCTGAAGCACCGCCTCACTCTCGGCGGTCTCAAGCAAGGCGGCACCGTTGAAGCCCGCAGCATCGGCGATACCGGAGAGCAAATCCCGCCGCGACAGATCCTCGTCCCGTGCCCAGACGCCGGCGAGCACCTCACCGACGAAACCGGACGGATCGCCGCCGGCCTCGCGAATCGCGATCACCGCCCGGTCCGCCAGCGAGACATCGAACGGGAAATGCTTGGGGTAAAGCACCAGCGGCAGGCCGCGCTTCTCGCGCCAGCGCTGGAGTTCGAGGATGCGATAGCGCTGGCGCACCGGATGACGCTTCGGCAAGGGCAGGCCGCCGGTCTCGTCGAAGACCATACGCAGCGGCGTCGGCCTGTACACGATCTCGCAGCCATGCCGCCGCGCCATCGCGACGAAAGCGGAGTGACCGAGATAGGTCCAGGGCGAGAGCAGCGTGAAATAATAGTCGATGGAGCGGGGCATGCTGGCTTCAACTCGTTGGAGGCAACCGAAGCTACGATCCTTCGGCACGACGAAACAAGGGCGCACCCAATCCAGGAGCGCGCCCTTGTTGCGTTATCGCGCGACAAAATCAGCCTCGGATCCTTCAAACGGCAGCCGACCAGACTGGCCGCCGCAGGCCCGGGCTCAGGCTCAGGCCGCCTTGTTCTTCACCGCACCGATGATGGCGGTCAGGATGGCGCCGCCGGCGCCGCCGCCGATCAGGTTCGTGAGGATGCTGCCCACGCTAAAGTTGCCGCCTTGCATCGCCGTGGAGAGCGCCGGCAGGACGAGCGGGATGAGCTGGCCGAGAACGCCGCCGCCGACAAGGCCCGAGATGGTATTGCCCAATGTACCGAGATCGAAGGTCGGAGTGGCCTTGCCCGCCGCGTTTCCGCCGATGGCACCGGCGACGAGGTTCATCAAGATCTGTTCCATGTTCCCCCCAAGAGGCCACCCCATGTGGCGCAGGAACGATGACTCCGTCAGCGGATCGATGCAACTCCCGATCGAATGAAGGAAAAAAACTCGCCTTTACCGCTCAATCCAACGTGATCGCCGAGATCAACCGGCCATAATCCTGCTCGGCGCGGTGAGTTGTGCGGCGATAGCTGAAGAAGCGCTGCTCATCGCCATAGGTGCAAAGACCCAGATCGACGAATCGGCCGATGCCGGCTTCCTGCGCCCGAAGTCCAATGAAGGCGGGCAGATCGAACATGGCGTGGGCTGGCCGCTCGGAGGCCGCGAAGAAGCGTGCATAGGTCGGATTCGCGGCCTTGAAGCGCTCGACGAATTCAGGGCCGACCTCATAGGCCTGAGCGCTGATCGTCGGGCCGAGCACGGCGAGGATGCGCTCGCGCCTTGCTCCGAGTTTCTCCATCGCCGTCACCGTCGCGGCAATAACGCCGGTGAAGGCGCCTTTCCAGCCGGAATGCGCCGCGCCGATGACCCGTGCCTCGCTATCGGCGAAGAGGATCGGCCCGCAATCGGCGCTCGACACGCCGAGCGCGACGCCATGGGCCGTGCTCACCATCGCGTCGGCCTTGGGCCGGTCGCCCGGCCAGGGACCAGTGACGACCTCCACATCAGCCGAATGCACCTGGTAGAGGCTGATCAGATGATCGGGCGCAACCTTGAGATGGGCCGCCATGCGTGCCCGATTCTCGGCAATCGCCGCAGCTTCGTCGGATGAACCCATGCCGCCATTGAGCGACGCAAAGATCCCGGTCGAAACGCCGCCCTCGCGGGTGAAGAAGGCGTGGCGGATGCCGGGTTCATTGGCGAGATCGGGGGAAGTGATGAACATCGCTTGTCCGGTTTCATCTGCTAGAGACGGATTCAGACCTGCTCTGGCAGCCGATGAAGGTCAAATCCGGGCAGCGCCGGCAGGTTCCGATGCGATAGCGCCAAAACCTTGAATAATTCGCCCATGCCGGTCGCGCCCTGTTCGGTCAGACGGTCGAAGGCGGCAGAGATCGCGGCCCCCTGGTCGCGACTGGCCTTGTGCGACAGCGCCTGCGCGCGCACGCCCAAGCCCAGCGCCAGCAGGAAATCACGCTGCGTTGCAGGACCATGCGCCGCCGCGCCGGACGAGAGGCCGGCCTGCGCCATACGCGCGAAATCGACATGGACGGTGAGATCGGCCTCACCCGGCTCCCCGAGCGGCGGTGTGAAAGCGTGGCTCTTCATCGCCTGGAGCGTGTCGCCAAAGCCGGGCCGGGCCGAGCCATAATCGATCAGCAGCGCCACTCCGCCAGCCTCGGCAAGGTGACGGGCTAGCACTGCGACGATATCGAGCGCCGCAAGCGGCTGCTCGAGAAGCGCCCCCTCTGGCGCAGCCAGCGACAGCCCGGCGTCGATCGCGGCCAGACCAAAGCTCAGCTCGCCCGCCGCATCGAGCCCGACCAGACGTTCACGCCAGCCCTGCGGCGTCATCACGAACTGGTCGAGCGGCAGCGCGTCGAGGAATTCATTGGCGAGGACGAGCACCGGGCCGTCCAGCGCCGTCGCGATGCCGTCATGCCAGACGGGTTCGGTCTGCCCCGCCAGCGTCCGCGCCTGCACCTCGCGCAGCGCTGGGCTGGTCTCGACGAGATGCACCGAGACGGCCTCGCGAAAGCCGGGCACGATTTTCGTCGCACGCAGGACATCGGCCAACAGCGTGCCGCGCCCGGGCCCGAGCTCGATCAAGCGCAGCGAGGCCGGCGCACCCATCGCCTGCCAGGCATGCGCGGCCCAGAGCCCGATCAGCTCCCCGAACATCTGGCTGATCTCGGGCGCAGTGGTGAAATCCCCCTGCGCGCCGAAGGGATCGCGCTTCATGTAGTAGCCATGGCTGGGATGGCCGAGGCAGAGCGCCATGTAGCGCGAGACGCTGATCGGCCCCTCCTCGCGGATCAGGCCGGTAAGCTCGGCCTTGAGCGCGCTCACGCGCTGGCGCCGGATGACATCTGATGGGCGCGCCTCGCCCGCAGCACCAGCACGAGCCCGGCGAGAAAGAGCGGCAGCGAGAGCAGCATACCCATGGTGACGCCGCCGCTCAGCGCGTCGACATTGCCGCCGAACAGGAAGCCGAGCTGCGGATCGGGCTCGCGGAAGAACTCGCAGACGATACGCGCGACCGCATAGCCCATGCCGAAGACGCCGGCGACCAGCCCCGGCCGCTTGAAGCCGCCGAGGCGCACGACGAGCGCAAGCAGGACAAACAGCAGCAGGCCCTCGCCAAAAGCCTCGTAGAGCTGGCTCGGATGGCGCGGCAACGGCCCGGCATTGGGGAAGACCATGCCCCAGGGCAGCCCCGGCGCCGGCCGGCCCCAGAGTTCGGCATTGATGAAATTGGCGATGCGGCCGAGGAACAAGCCGATCGGCACGACAGCGGAGGCGAGGTCGAACATTGCCAGCACGGGATAGCCGCGCCGCTTTGCAAACAGCCACAGGCCGGTCGCCGCCCCAAGCAGCCCGCCATGGAAAGACATGCCGCCCTGCCAGATCGCGATGATGTCCTGCGGGCGAGCGAGATAGCGCTGCAGATCATAGAACAGCACGAAGCCGATTCGTCCGCCGAGCACGACGCCCAGCGCCACGAATAATATCATGTCGTCGAGCTCTTCGGCCTTCGGCCGCGACCGCCCGGCCCAGAGCGGATCGGCCGAGACCAGCCGGCGCGAGTACCACCAGCCGCCGAGCAGGCCCGCAACATAGGCAAGCCCGTACCATTTCACCGTAAGCGGGCCGATCGACAGCGCAACCGGGTCGATCACCGGAAAGGGTATGGCGAAGACGGGCATGGGCAAAGGGTCCGGTGAACGGGCGGATGTTGATGGCCATCTGAATGAGGCAGGGTCAAGGGGCTGCCCTCAGGATAGCGAGATCGACACCACAATCATTGATGATACAGTGATAGCATTGATATCATCGGAAAGGATGCCGACAATGCCATCCGTCACCGTTCGCCAGCTCTCGGCGGAAACCCACCGTGCGCTGAAACTGCGGGCGGCTCGTCACGGCCGGAGTACGGAAGCCGAGATTCGCGCGATTCTCGATGCCACCGTAAAGCCCGAGACGAGCGTTCGGCTCGGTTCGCTTCTCGCCGAGATCGGCCAGGCGAGCGGCGGGGTCGAGCTTGGCATCGTCCGCGATAAAGCGACCTCCGAGCCGATGCGCTTCGAATGATTTTGCTCGACACCAACGTCGTCTCCGAGCCGCTCAAGGCAAACCCCGACCCGGCCGTACTGCGCTGGCTCGATGCGCAGGCCATCGAGACGCTCTGCCTGTCGACAATCGGGCTCGCGGAGCTTCTGTTCGGGATCGCTGCGCTTCCCGATGGGCGGCGCAGGAGCCAGCTTCAGACACGGCTGGAGCGGGACGTATTGCCTCTGTTCGAGGGCCGCATTCTGGCTTTCGACATCGCAGCCGCAAGCGCCTACGCATTCCTACGCGCAAAAGCGCGCGCCGACGGCAAGGCGATCGCCACCGTCGACGGCTACATCGCGTCGATCGCAGTGGCCAACCGACTGACCGTCGCGACGCGTGACACGAGCCCGTTCGAGGCGGCGGGCGTGCCCATAATCAATCCGTGGACGATATAAGGGGCGTTTGAGAGATGTCTCGTCTGACGGCTCTCAAATCTTGATGATCAGCTTGCCGAAGTTCTTGCCCTCCAACAAGCCGATGAAGGCTTCGGGCGCATTGGCCAGCCCCTCGACGATGTCCTCCTTGTATTTCAGCGCACCTTCCGCGATCCAGCGCGGCATCTCCTGTTCGAAGGCCGGGCGCTGCGCGACGAATTCGCGCTGGATGAAGCCGCGGATCGTCAGGCTTTTCGACAGCACCTGGCGCATGACGACTGGCAGCCGGTCGGGCCCCTCGAAATCGCCCTCGCTGTTGTACTGGGCGACGAGGCCGCAGACCGGGATCCGGGCAAAGGTATTCAAGAGCGGGAAGACAGCGTCCCAGACCTTGCCGCCGACATTCTCGAAATAGACGTCGATGCCACCGGGACAGGCCGCCGCCAGTTGCGCCGCGAAATCGGGAGCGCTGTGATCGATGACGGCATCGAAGCCGAAGGTCTCGCGGATGAAGGCGCATTTCCTCTCACCGCCGGCGATGCCCACGGCGCGCGCGCCCTTGATCCGGGCGATCTGGCCGACGGCCGAGCCGACCGGCCCGCTCGCTGCCGCCACGACGACGGTCTCGCCCGGCTTGGGCTGGCCGATCGTCAACAGGCCGGCATAGGCGGTGAACCCTGGCATGCCGAGCACGCCCAGCGCCGTCGTGACGGGCGCCACAGCGGGATCGAGCTTGCGCAGCTGCGCTCCGTTGGCCACCGCATGGGACTGCCAGCCGGAATGGGAAAGCACGATATCGCCAGGCTTGAAGCCGGGATGGCGGCTCTCCAGCACCTCCGCCACCGTGCCGCCTTCCATCACCTGGCCGATCTCGACCGGCGCGGCATAGGATTTCGCCGCGCTCATCCGCCCGCGCATATAGGGGTCGAGCGAGAGATAGAGGATCTTCAGCAGCACCTGCCCCTCGGCCGGGCTCGGGCAAACGACGGTCTCAAGCCTGAAATTGCCGGGCGTCGGCCGGCCGGTGGGGCGGGAGGCGAGAACGATGCCCCGATTGTCCTCTGCAGTCATGATCGATCTCCCATCCTTCGGCGCAGGCCGTAGCGTTCGGCGTCGCAACGACGCCGCTTTCCATTAAGCTCGGCACAACACCGCCGGAATGCAAGACACCCCGGAACACGACATCGGAGCCGCCCCATGAAACGAGAAGTCATCCGCGTCGAACCCTTCTCGAGCTGGGGCGAGCGCCTGAAGGTTCCGGTCTCGACGCTGGTCCGCCATGGCGACACGCTCTATCTCTCGGGCATCCCGCCCTTCGATCCGGCGACCGGAGAGATCGTCCAGGCCTCGATCGAACGCCAGACCGAGATCGTGTTGGAGCAGATGAAACTCTGCCTCGAAACAGCCGGTTCGTCGCTGGAGAATGTGCTGAAATGCAATGTCTATTGCACCTCCGTCGAACAGTTCTCGGCTGTGAACGCGGTCTATGCGCGCTACTTCCCGAAGGACCCGCCGGCCCGCATCTTTCTCTGCGTGCCGGCCTGGTTTGGGCCGTTCGACATCGAGATCGACTGCGTCGCCGCGGTGTGAGCGCCTCGTAGCCAGACCATCGGCCTTCGAGACCGATCGGCACGGCACAGGATTGCGACACTCGCTCCCGTGCAGAGCTCAGCGATAGCCGAGCGCCGTGAACTGCTCCTTGAACCACCAGAAGCCGGCCGCAGTCACAGCCGCGATAAGCACGAACATGAACCAGCCGGTCGCGGTCAGATTCTGGCGCGAGGCGTCGGCATATTTGAGCCTCTCGCCGAACAGCACGAAACCCAGTCCGCAAATGAGGCAGAGCGGTACGATCGCGAAGATCTTGAGGAAATACCGCACCTCCGGCGCGCCCTGCCGAGCTTCCTGAAGCGGCCCCAGCACGAAGTACCAACCCAGCCCCAGCCCGAGCGCGATGAGAACCAGGCCACCCAGCCGCGCCTTGAGATCTTGCCACATCGATTGAGCTTTCCGTTCTGTCTCGAAAATGACGAACCAGCCGGCCTTATATCGGCCAATGACGGCGGAGAGGATCGTTCTGTGCCTCTTTGGTGATCCGAGTCCGGGGGCCAGCCCGGAATCGACTTCTGTGGCAGCCGATGCCTCAATGCAATCTCTCGAAGGGTCGGCAGCCGAAGCTCAAGAATCGCACGCTCCTGACATGACGAAACCCGCATCACGTCCTACATGCGTGGCATGAATCGCGAACGCCAAAGCCTTTTGGGTCAAGCCGACCTGCCGGATGCCGAGATGGAGGACGAGGAGGAGGGTCTCCCGCTTCCCACGCTCGCGGCTGATCTCACAGAGGCAACGCCCGGCGCGCTGAAGCACGGCATCGAGGTGATCGCCGGCTTCGCCAGGCATCTGCCGGGCAAGCCCGGCGTCTACCGCATGTTCGATCGTGCGGGCGAGGTGCTCTATGTCGGCAAGGCCAAGAACCTGAAGAACCGGGTCACGGCCTATGCCCGCGGCATGGCCCACACCAACGCCGTCGCGCGCATGATCGCCGAGACGGCGAATATGGAGTTCGTCACCACCGGCACCGAAGCCGAGGCACTGCTGCTCGAATCCAACCTGATCAAGCAGTTGCGGCCGCGCTACAACGTGCTGCTGCGCGACGACAAGTCGTTCCCCTATATCCTGCTCAGTGGCGACCACGAGGCGCCGCAGATCGCCAAGCATCGCGGCTCGCGCCAGCGCAAGGGCGATTATTTCGGCCCCTTCGCCTCAGTCTGGGCAGTGACACGCACCATCGACGCGCTGCAGAAGGCCTTCCTGCTACGCTCCTGCACCGACTCGTTCTACGAGAACCGCACCCGGCCCTGTCTGCTGTTCCAGATCAAGCGCTGTTCCGGCCCCTGCACCGGAGAGATCTCGATCCCCGATTATCAGGGCCTCGCCAGCCAGGCCCGCGATTTCCTGTCGGGGCGCTCATCGACGGTGAAGCAGACCTTGTCCACCCGCATGCAGGAGGCGGCCGAGGAGCTCGAGTTCGAGAAGGCGGCGCGCTATCGCGACCGGCTCGCGGCGCTCTCGGCCGTGCAGGCTGGGCAGGACATCAACACGCAAGACGTCGAGGAGGCGGATGTCTTCGCCATCGACGAGCAGGCTGGGCAGTTCTGCGTCGAGATCTTCTTCTTCCGCAACCACCAGAACTGGGGCAACCGGGCGCTGTTTCCGCGCGCCGACAAGAGCCTGACCCCGGCGGAGGTCCTGGCTTCGGTGGTCAGCCAGTTCTACGACGACAAGCCGCCGCCGCGCCTCGTGCTGCTCTCCCATCCCGTCGAGGAGATCGAGCTGATCGCCCAGGCGCTCTCGACCCGGGCCAGCCGCAAGGTCGAGGTCGCCGCACCCAAGCGCGGCGAGAAATACGACCTCGTCGCCCATGCCCAGAAGAATGCGCGCGAGGCACTCTCCCGCAAGCTCGCCGACAATGCCGGCCAGCAATCGCTGCTGGCGGCGCTGGGCGCCGCCTTCGGCATGGAGAGGCCGCCGCGCCGCGTCGAGGTCTACGACAACTCGCACATCATGGGCACCAATGCGGTCGGCGGCATGATCGTCGCCGGCAAGGACGGCTTCATGAAGAGCCATTACCGCACCTTCAACATCTCGACGGACACCATCGCGGGCGACGATTTCGGCATGATGCGGGAGGTGCTGCAGCGACGCTTCGCGCGGTTGGCGAAGGAGAGCGGAAACACCGATCCCAAGACCGATGCTCCCCCCAGCCCTCATCCTGAGGAGGCCGCGCCAGCGGTCGTCTCGAAGGATGTTCCAGAGGGCGATGGAGCCTCCCCGACCATCCTTCCAGACGCAGGCCTCCAGCCTGCTCCTCAGGATGAGGGCTCAGGTGAGATCAGCCAGCAAGCAGTGGCTGCGCCCGCCGAAGACGACGTCGCCTTCCCTTCCCGGCCCGACCTCGTCATCGTCGACGGTGGCAAGGGCCAGTTCGAGGCGGCGCGGAAAATCATGGCCGAGCTCGGTGCGACCGACATTCCGCTCGTCGCCATCGCCAAGGGGGCCGACCGCAACGCCATGCGCGAGACCTTCTTCATGGCCGGCCGTGAGCCCTTCAAGCTGCCGCCGCGCGATCCGGCGCTCTATTTCATCCAGCGGCTGCGCGACGAGGCGCACCGTTTCGCCATCGGCACCCACAGAGCCAAGCGCAAACGCGACACGATGAAGAACCCGCTCGACGAGATTCCCGGCATCGGCCCCTCGCGCAAACGCGCGCTTTTGCTGCATTTCGGCACCGTGAAGGCGATCCAGCGCGCCAAGCTCGACGACCTGATGCGCACGCCCGGCGTCAACGCCGCCACCGCCAAGGCCGTGCATGAATTCTTTCATGATGCTTGAACGTATTTGCGACCTCGCGTCCTTGCGTGTTGACGCTGTCACAGCCGCACTGCTTTGGTGTTTTCCGTGACGATTCTTCCAGACGCCATAAGGCGGCGGGGCCCCTGGTCGCTGCCAAACCTCCTGACCTACGGCCGGATCCTGGCGATTCCGGCGCTGGTCGGCCTGCTATTCTGGCCCAAGGACGACTGGGTCCGCTGGATTGCGCTTGCCGTCTATGTGCTTGCGGCCGTCACCGACTATCTCGACGGCTGGATCGCACGAGCCTGGAGCCAGCAATCGGCGATCGGCCGCATGCTCGATCCCATCGCCGACAAATTGCTCGTCTGCGCGTTGCTCCTGATGCTGGTCCATACCGAGACGATCAAGGGCTGGGCGATCTGGGCCGCTATCGTCATTCTCTGCCGCGAGATCCTGGTCTCGGGCCTGCGCGAGTTCCTGGCAGATCTCAAGGTCAGCGTTCCCGTAAGCAAGGTCGCGAAATGGAAGACCACGGCGCAATTGCTGGCGCTCGGCTTCCTCGTCGCCGGCCCCGCGGGCGACACGGTGCTGCCTCACAATACGCAGATCGGCATCGTCATGCTCTGGATCGCTGCCGGACTGACGATCTATACCGGCTGGGATTATTTCAATGCCGGCATCCGCCACCTCGTCGAGGAGGATACGCGCACGCCATGACCGAAGCGCCGACCCAGGCTCGCACTGTGAAGCTGGTTTATTTCGCTTGGGTGCGTGAGCGCATCGGCGTGTCCGAGGAGACCGTCGCGCCGCCTGCCGGTACGGAGACGATCGCCGATCTGGTGCGCTGGCTGAAGACGCGCGACGAGGGCTACGAGGCCGCTTTCGAGAACGAGGCGATCGTGCGCGCTGCGATCGACCACCATCACGTCAAGCCGAATGCGGTGATCACCGGTGCCCGCGAGATCGCCTTCTTCCCCCCAATGACGGGGGGATGAGTCGTGAGCCGCCCCTCTGTCATTCCGGGGCTTCGCGGAGCGAAGAACCCGGAACCCATGACTGGACGGGACGGCAGGTTCCATCCAGGTTCGCTCGCCCGGTCGTGGGTTCCGGGCTCGCGCCTGCGGCGCGCCCCGGAATGACACTATGGCCATGACGCCCGTCATCCGCATCCAGCGCGAGGATTTCGATCTCTCCGCCGAGATCGCGGCGCTCACGACCGGTCGCTGCGATATCGGCGCGGTCGTCAGCTTCGCCGGGCTCTGCCGCGACGAGGGTGGCCGGCTGACGGCGCTCGAACTGGAGCATTATCCCGGTATGGCCGAGGCCGAGATCGCCCGCGTCGCTGAGGCGGCGGCGCGGCGCTGGCCGCTCTCCGGCCTCGTTGCGATCCATCGCCATGGGCTGGTCGCGCCAGGCGAGCAGATCGTGCTGGTGATCGCGGCTTCCGCCCATCGCCGCGCCGCTTTTGAGGCGGCCGAGTTCCTGATGGATTATCTCAAGACCCGCGCCCCGTTCTGGAAACGCGAACATCTGGTCGATGGCACGATTGGCGGCTGGGTCGAGGCCAAGGCGGAAGACGACGCCGCAGCGCAACGCTGGGATTAGGATATGGTTCGGTTGGGACATTCTTTGGCTGGAGGGCTGGCTCTCGCTCTGCTGCTTTCAGGCGCTGCCTGGGCCGCCGGCCCAGCGAGCAAAACATTCCGCGATTGGGTCGCCGGTTGCGACAACGCCAAGAGTTGCACGGCCCTGTCCCTGCCGGGCGAGGCAGAGGAACAGATCGCCTTCCTCAAGCTCGAACGGCCGGCCGGGCCGGATGGCATCGCAAACCTCGCGATCAAGGTACGGAGCGAAAAGCTGAAAGCCCCGCTCGCAGCCGATCTCACAATCGACGGCGCTCCCTTTCCCGCTGCCGGAAAGCGCCTCACCGCCGCGATAGTCGACGAAGAGGACGCGACGATCGCGCTCTCGCCCACAGAAACCGAGGCGCTGATCGCGGCCGCGCGCAAAGGCACCAAACTCACCGTGACGCTCGCCGGCAAGAGCTATGGCGTCTCGCTCGCCGGCTCTGTCGCCGCGATGCTCTGGATTGACGAGCAGCAGGGCAGGCTCAACACCGCTTCGGCGCTGATCCGAAAAGGGCCCGGCACGACCGTCCCGGCCGCGCCGGCGCTGCCCATCATCACGGCGAAGGGCTCAGCCCTGCCCGCCATCCCGCCCAAGGCGGCGAAGGCGCTGACCGTGGCGCTGCGCAAGCAGCTGAAGCAGCTCGATCCCGACGCCTGCGAGGACAATCCCGAGGATGTGGACGATACTGAGAACGCCTGGCCGCTGGACGCAGCGACCCGGCTCGTCGGCCTGCTCTGCTCGCGCGGCGCCTATAATCTCTCGACGGGTTTCTGGATCGTGCCGGGCACGGATGTCGCTAGGGCGCGCAAGGCCGTGTTCCCTCAGCTCGATGGCGGCAAGGATAATCTCCTCGTCAATGCTGCGTTCGACCCCGCCAGCGGGCAGGTCAGCTTCTTCAGCAAGGGGCGGGGCATAGGCGATTGTGGCGCCAGCGGCAGCTATGCCTGGACCAGCGCCGGCTTCGTGCTGACCGCGTTCCAGGCGATGGACGAATGCAAGGGCCTGATCGGCGACGACTGGATCACGCTATTCCGCAGCGAAGTGAAGGTCGCGAAGTAGATTGGCTGCATGCCGGCGAGGCCAAGCGGAATTGTTGAGCCAACCCCGTCATGGTCGGGCTTGTCCCGACCATCCACGTCTTCCGTCTTCGAAGTCTGCGTTCAAGACGTGGATGCCCGCCGCAAGGGCGGGCATGACGGTAGTGCTTGAGGCTTGCAGCCTTTACGCCGCCTTCGACTGCGGACGCACCGCGGCTGAGTAATCCTCCATGATCACCTTGCCCATATTGCCGGTGATGAAGGAATAAGGCCCGATCTCGGAGACCAGCGTCACTTCGGCAGCCGAACCGGTGATGAAGCACTCATTGAAGCTCTCCAGCTCCTCGGGGCGGATGCGGCGCTCGATCACCTCGAAGCCACGCTTCTTGCACTGCTCGATCACCGACTGGCGGGTCAGGCCGTTGAGGAAGCGGTCGGCGAGCGGGGTATGGACCACGCCGTCCTTGATGAAGAAGATGTTGGCGCCGGTGCATTCGGCGACATTGCCTTCCCAATCCAGCATCATCGCATCGGCATAGCCGGCGCGCTCAGCCTTATGCTTCGACAGCGAGCAAATCATGTAGAGGCCCGCCGCCTTGGCATGGACCGGGGCGCAGGCCGGATCAGGCCGGCGATAGGTCGCAACGTCGAGGCGCACGCCCTTCAGCTTCTGCGCCATGTCGAACATGCTCGGCCACTCCCAGACCGCGATCGCGGTATGGATCGTGTTGTTCATGCCGGACACCGCCATCATCTCCGAGCCGCGCCAGGCGACCGGGCGGATATAGGCGTCCTTCAGCCCGTTTTCCTTCAGGCAGAGATATTTGGCGGCGTCGAGCTCGGCGACCGAATAGGGGATCGTGAAATCCATGATCTCGGCCGATTTGTGGAAGCGCTGCGAATGCTCGGTGCCCTTGTAGATGACGCCGTCATAGGAGCGCTCGCCCTCGAACACGCAGGAGCCGTAGTGCAGCCCATGGGTCAGTACGTGCACCTTGGCGTCCTTCCACGGCACGAGCTTGCCGTCGAACCAGATGACGCCGTCGCGCTGGTCGAAAGGAATGACTGACATGGGGTGCTCCTCTTGCACATCCGATTTTGAACATCCGGTTCGGCCAAACACCGCCACAACGGCGCAAAGCGCGCAAGTCCGGACCGAAAAATGCGCGACGGCGGCCTATTGCGACATATTCCGTCGCCATGCACGCTTGACCGGTAATCTTACGTCTGAGATATGTCAACATCACTGACGTATAGCGGGGATGCTTCTGGTGACGGACACGCAGGCTCGACCGATCGACCCGGCCAAGGCCCCGGCAATGACCGACGAAGTGCCCTTCGATCTGATCGAATTGCTGTTCTTCGCCTATCGCGATTTCGTCGGCGATCCCGACCGCATCCTGTCCGAATACGGCTTCGGACGAGCCCATCATCGCGTGCTGCATTTCGTTCTGCGCCGGCCGGGCCTCACAATCGCCGAACTGCTCGACATCCTCCAGATCACCAAGCAGAGCCTGAACCGTGTCCTCAAGGAGCTGGTCGAGACCGGTTATGTCGAGCAGCGCACCGGCGTCCAGGACAAGCGTCAGCGCCATCTCCACAGCACGCCGGCGGGCGAGAAGCTCGCACTCAGCCTGGTGCAATTGCAGGCCAAGCGCATCAACGCCGCTCTCGACGGCATCGGTCCCGAGGCGGCCCCAATCGTCGCACGCTATCTAGCGGGGTTGATCGATACGTCGGAACGCCACAAAGTGCTGGGATTCCTCGCCAAGCCTCGATGAGCGAGGGGGCCGGGCCTTGGCGGCCAGCAACACGCCAGCGTCACCATGGCGTGCCAGAAGGATGGCTTGACCGGCATGCCGGGTGCCTCACCGGCCCGAAAACAAGGATGTGAACAGCCGATGGCCGCCGCCAGCGCGCGACAACCGCTCCCCGACGAAGCGCCCCATATCCTCGTGGTCGACGACGACCGCCGCCTGCGCGATCTGCTCGGCCGCTTCCTTGGCGATAATGGCTACCGCATCACCACCGCCGCCAGCGCCGCGGAAGCCGATATGCGGCTGACCAGCTTCGTCTTCGACGCCATCGTGCTCGACATCATGATGCCGGGCGAGAACGGTTTCGATTTCGCCAAGCGCTTCCGCTCCGATTCCGCCATCCCGATCCTGATGCTGACGGCTCGCGCCGACAGCAAGGACCGCATCAACGGGCTCGAGCTCGGCGTCGACGACTATCTCGCCAAGCCCTTCGAGCCGCGCGAATTGCTGCTGCGGCTCGGCAACATCCTCAAGCGCACCATCGTCGTCGATACCGCGCAATCCGCGACACGCCCAGATTTCGTCCGCTTCGGTCCCTTCGTCTATGGGTTGGCGCGCGGCGACCTCCACAAGGGCGAGGAAATGATCCGCCTGACCGAGCGCGAGCGCGAAATCCTGACCGCACTGGCCGAACGCGCCGGCGAGGTCGTGCCGCGAGAACAGCTAGCCGCCCAGGGCAGCGCCGCCAATGACCGCACCGTCGATGTGCAGATGAACCGCCTGCGCCGCAAGGTCGAGCGCGACCCCGCCGATCCGCTTTATCTGCAAACCGTGCGCGGCGTCGGCTATCGTCTCGTGACGGATCGCGCGTGACACCCGTGCAGCCCGCCGATCGCCGGTCGCGCCTGGCCCGGGCGACAGGGCTGGGCCTGAACCGGGCACTGGCGGCGGGCGCACGCTGGCGCACCAACCTGAACAGCACGCTGAAGCCGATCCTGCGGACGGCCGGCCGGCCGCTGCGCGGCATCGCGCGCTACATGCCCAAGGGGCTCTATCCGCGCGCGCTCGTCATCGTCATCGCGCCGGTCGTATTGCTACAATCCGTCATCGCCTATGTCTTCATGGAGCGGCATTGGCAGACCGTGACGCAGCGCCTGTCCTCGGCCGTCTCAGCCGACATCGCCATGCTGATCGACGTCTATGAGAGCTATCCGCAGGACGCCGACACCACGATCCTGTCGCGTATCGCGGCCGACAGGCTCGGCATGGACGTCGACATCCTGCCCGATTCCGATCTGCCGGCGCCGGGCCCGCGGCCCTTCTTCTCGCTGCTCGACAACGCGCTCTCGACCGAGCTGAGCCAGCAGGTGGCGCGGCCGTTCTGGCTCGACACGGTCGGCCGCTCCAGCCTGATCGAGATCAGGATCAAGCTCGGCAGGAACGTGATGCGCGTGCTGACGCGGCGCAACTCGGCCTATGCCTCGAACAGCCACATCTTCCTGCTCTGGATGCTCGGCACCTCACTGATCCTGCTGACGATCGCGGTCTTATTCCTGCGCAACCAGATCCGACCGATCCTCAAGCTGGCCGATGCAGCGGAAGCCTTCGGCAAGGGCCGCGACGCCGAGTTCCGCCCGCGCGGCGCACGCGAGGTCCGCCGCGCCGGCAACGCCTTCATCGAGATGAAGCGCCGCGTCGAACGCTCCATCGGCGAGCGCACGACGATGCTCAACGGGGTCAGCCACGATCTGCGCACCATCCTGACCCGCTTCAAGCTCTCGCTCGCGCTTCTGGAGCGCTCCACCGAGATCGACGCGCTTGAAAAAGACGTCGACGAGATGAGCCGCATGCTGGAGGACTATCTCGCCTTCGCGCGCGGCGACGCCGGCGAAGCGGCCGTCGAAACCGACATCCGCGCTCTGCTTGAGGAATTGAAATTCGACGCCGAAAGGCAGGGCCACCAGACTGAACTCGAGGTCGTCGGCGACCCGCTCGTCGTGATCAGGCCCGACGCCTTTCGCCGCTTGCTGACCAACCTCGTCTCCAACGCCGCCCGCTTCGGCGACCGTATCGCCATCCGCGCGACTCATGACGCGCGTTACCTGATCGTGATGGTCGAGGATGACGGTCCTGGCATCCCGCCCGAGCAGCGCGAGGAGGTCTTCCGTCCCTTCTTCCGACTGGACGAGGCCCGCAATGTCGACAGCGGTGGCACGGGGCTCGGTCTTGCCATCGCCCGCGACATCGCGCGCGCCCATGGCGGCGACATCATCCTGGCGGATTCGAGCCTGGGTGGATTGCGGGCGACGGTACGGCTGCCCGTCTGACCAGACGCTGTTAGGGACTATGGGCCCCGGTAGATCATCTCCGGAAGCCTGTCGGCAAACGCCAGACCGCCCCGGCGGTAGCCGGGACAATCTGTTATTCCTGCATATCCCGCAGAAGCCGGCCTGCCGCTACCGGCGCTTCCAGAACGCCCAGCGGGCCGTCTCGTTCACCCGCTCCACATCGCTGCGCGACAGCGCGATGTCCGAGAGCGCGGAATCATCCATGCGATAGAGCGCTCGCGCGCTGGCCCGCGCCGTGAGCCAATCCTCCAGACGCAGGAACAGGCCGGAAAGCCCGTGCGCGGTGCGATGCGTGGAGAAGGCAAGATTTTCTGTGGTGATCATGGCCGGCATAGCGGCCTCCTGTGAGAGATTTCCTGCCCGTAAATTGGGGGTTGTGGAGCCTCTAAGCAAATGAGAAGTTCTTCGCCCCAGCCCAAGCAAAACTTGGCCATACGATGACCCGCCGCCAGCTCCCGCCCCTCACTTCCTTGCGCGCCTTCGAGGCCGCCGCGCGGCACCTCAACTATGAGCGTGCAGGCGACGAGCTCGCCGTCACTGCCAGCGCAGTCGGCCAGCAGGTGAAGACGCTTGAAGCCTGGCTCCGGCGGCCTCTCTTCATCAGGCTGCCGAGCAAGGGCATCGCGCTGACGGGAATCGGACAGCGCTATGCCGCCTCGATCTCACAATTGCTCGACCAGCTCGACGAGGCCACGGCGCGGGCGCTGCGGCCCGATGCGTCGAACGTCCTGACGGTCAGCACCATGCCGAGCTTCGCCCTGAGCTGGCTGATCCCGCGACTGGGCACGCTCAAGCAGCGCCATCCCGAGCTCGAGGTTCGTATCTCGGTTTCGCTCCACCTGACCGACTTCGCGCGCGAGGACGTCGATGTGGCGGTCCGCTACGGGCCCGGTGGCTATCAGGGCCTGCATTCGGAGCTGCTGATGGCGGAGAGTTTCTTTCCCGTCTGCAACGCAGCGCTGCTCAACGATCCGGCCCGCCCGCTGCGCCAGCCCTCGGATTTGCGCCACCATACCTTGCTGCACGAGCACGCGGAGGGCATCCCGGATTACGTCACCTGGCCAAAATGGCTCGCCTTCGCCGGTGTCAACGACATCGACGCGACGCACGGGCCGCGCTTCTCGCACACCTTCCTCGCTTTGCAGGCGGCGGCCTCCGGCCAGGGCATCGCGCTGGCGACGAGCGCCCTGATCGGCGACTATCTCGACGCCGGGCGCCTCGTCCGCCCGTTTCCGCAACAGTTGCAGAGCTCCTTCCAGTATTATGTGGTCTGCCCCGAGGCCTCCGCAGAGCGGCCCGCAATCGCCGCGTTCCGCAGCTGGATCCGCGAAGAGGCCGCCCAGCACGCCGATCTACGCTGATCACGGCGGGCGGCCAGTGCGCCACGGCCGCCCGCCTCGAATGGCAGTAGCGTCCGGCCTCACCTCGTCGCATCATGGCCTCCGGCGAGCGAAGCATAGCTTCCCGATCGGGGACAGGGGGAACGGATGATGGCGACGACGAAGATGCTTTTGCTCTCGGCACTGCTGCTAGCGCTGCCCTGCGCCGCTTCGGCCGAAGAGGTCGTTGAACTCGGCGGCGGCCTGTTCGGCGGCGGCCGGGCCTTGCTCAACAAGCCCGCCGGCAAGGTCAGGGCCGGGCTCGTCCTGCTGACCGGCGGCGACGGCTATGTCGGGATAAGCAGCGGCGGCGATGTCGCCCGGCAAGGCAACTGGATCGTGCGCATGCGCGGTGCCTATGCCCGCAGCGGCATCGCCAGCATTCTCGTCGATGGCGACGCCGATCCGAGCAAGGCGATCGATGTCATGCGCAGCATCGCGCCGCGCGTCATCGTCGTCGCGATGAGCCGGGGGTCGCTCAAGGTTCCAGGCCTGCTCGCGTCGCGGCCCGACGGCGTGGTCTTCGTCTCGTCGATGCTCGACGACGTCCGCGCCACGCTGGGCGATCCCTCGCGCCTGCCGCCGACGCTGGTCGTGCATCATCGCCAGGATAGTTGCCGCGTGACGCTGGCGGACTCGGTCGCGCCCTTCCAGAGCTGGGCAGGAAATCGCGCCAGGACGGTTTGGATCGATGGCGGCACCTCGACCGGCAATCCCTGTCAGGCGCAAGCCTATCACGGCTTCATCGGCCGCGAAGGCGCCGTTGTCTCCGCGATCACGAGCTTTGCGGGATCGCTGCGCTGAACCATTCCGGATGTCGCAGCGTCAGAGGCCGGGCTCGGGCCGGATGACGCTCAGATGCAGCAGGCGCGCGGCCGCAAAATCGATGAAGGCGCGCACCTTCGGCGCCAGGCGCTGGCCGCTGGGCACCACGAGTTGGACCGGTGACGGCGGCGGCTCGAGCTCCGGCAGCAGGCGAACGAGCGCACCCGCCGCGAGATCGTCGGCCGCCTGATAGGACAGCAACCGCGCCAGGCCACGCCCGGCCCGCGCCGCGATCAGCACCGCCTCGACCTCGTTGATGATGAGACGCGGCGTGATCGCGATGCGCGAGGACCGCCCCCCTCCCCCAAAACGCCAGATCAGATCGCCGCCGGCGCCGACATTGGCGATGACATCGTGCCCAGCGATATCGGCAAGGCGCTTGGGCGCCGGCCGGCGCTGCAGATAGGCCGGAGACGCCACCAGCACGCGCCTGACTTCGCCGACCTTGCGCACGACCAACCGCGAATTGGGCAGCATCCCGATCCGCAGCGCGACATGCAGATCCTCCTCGATCAGATCGAGATTGCGGTCGGCCAGCACGAGCTCGACCTGCAGCTCAGGATGAAGATCGAGGAATTCAGCGACCAGCGGCGTCACATGCCTTCGCCCGAAGGCGAGCGGCGCGGTTACCCGCAACAGGCCGCGAACCGGTGCCGCCGCCACGCCGCCCAGCGTCTCCTCGTAATCCGCCAGCATGCGCCGCGCCGCGACCGCCAATTCCTGCCCGGCTTCGGTCGGCGCGAGCTGGCGGGTGGTGCGGGCGATCAGCCTTGCGCCGATACGCTCCTCGAGCCCGGCGAGTGCGCGCGTTACGGCCGGGCGCGAGCGACGCAGGCGCCGCGCCGCGCCCGCAAGGCTGCCGGCGTCGATGATGGCGACGAAGATCGAGAGCTCGTCGAGACGATCCACGGACTGTTCCAAAGAATGAAATTCTGAAGTCAACGGATAGCAGATTTTCTCCGATAGCTGGAACGATCATGTTGTGGCCGTTCTTCAGCGAGGTTCCGATGACACAGCCCCGGATCGTTCTCCACGGCACGCCGCTCTCCGGCCATGCCCACCGCGTCGAATTGCTGCTGCTGGCGCTCGACCTGCCCTATGAGCTTGCCGCCGCGCCCGCGGACATCCGCCGCGGCGACGCCTTCCGCAAGCTGAACCCGCTGCAGCAGATCCCGGTGCTGCAGGATGGTGCGCTCACGCTCTGCGACAGCAACGCGATCATGGTCTATCTCGCCAAGCGCTATGGCGCGGGCAGCCAGTGGCTGCCGGAGGAACCGATCGCGGCGGCGCAAGTACAGCGCTGGCTCTCAATCGCCGCCGGTGAGGTCATGCATGGGCCGGGCAGCGCCCGCCTGATCGCGCAATTCGGTGTGGTCGATGACGCCGCACGCGCCGGTCGGATCGCCAACAAGCTGCTCGGCTTCATGGAGGAGCACCTCACCGGGCGCGACTTCCTTGCCGCCGGGCACGCCACCCTCGCCGACCTCGCTTGCTTCTCCTATGTCGCGCATGCGCCGGAGGGCGGCATATCGCTAGCGCCTTATCCCGCCCTGCGGGGCTGGATCGCCCGGATCGAGGCCCTGCCCTTCTTCAAGGCGATGCCCGCCTCGCCCTTGCCCAAGGCGAGTTGAGCGCCATGGACGGCACGCCCTTCCACCCAGGTGAGCTTGAGGCGCAGGCCCTTGCCGGAACCGGCTCGCGCGGCGCCGGCATCCGCGACCTCATGCCGGAACAGCACCGCATCTTCTTCGGGCAGCTGCCGCTGCTCTTCGCTGCGTTGAGCGACGAGACGGAGCACCCGATCGCAACCGTGCTGAGCGGCGAGCCCGGCTTCATCCGCAGCCCGACACCGACGACGCTCTCGGTCCGCGCCCTGCCCGCTTCGGACGATCCTGCCGCCTTTCACCTCAAGCCGGGCCAGCCGATCGGCCTGCTCGGCCTCGAATTTCCGACGCGCCGGCGCAACCGCGCCAACGGCCTGATCACAGCGCGCGACATCGACGGCTTCTCGGTCGCGGTGACGCAGAGCTTCGGCAATTGCGCGAAATACATTCAGACGCGGACGCCGCAGGCGGTCGAGCATGCCCCCAGTGGCTCGACCGAGATCATCGCGCAGCTCGACGATGCGGTGCGCGGCCTGATCGGCCGTTCCGATACCTTCTTCGTCGCCAGCACGAGCGAGGCGCGCAAGCTTGGCGGCCTCGACATCTCGCATCGCGGCGGCAGGCCGGGCTTCGTCGGTATCGATGGCGAGGTGCTGAGCGTGCCGGATTTCGCCGGCAATAATTACTTCAACACGCTCGGCAATCTGCTGCGCGATCCCCGCGCCTCCCTGCTCTTCATCGATTTCGAGAACGGCGCGATGCTGCAGCTCCAGGGCCGCGTCGAGATCGTCTGGTCGGGGCCCGAGGTCGCACGCTTGACCGGCGCCGAGCGGATCTGGCGCCTGCATGTCACCGGCGGCTGGCGGCGCCACGCCGCCCTGCCGCTGCAATGGTCGCCGCCCGAACCGGCCGTGACCACGCTTGCGACCGGCATCTGGGCTTAGGGCGCGCTGGCTTTGCTCGGGACCGCCGCCGTCATTCCGGGGCTTCGCGTCAGCGAAGAGCCCGGAACCCAGAACCGATGCCGGTTCTCGATGACGCGCCCGCATGGTGAGCCTCGACGATCGAGCGCGTCGGTTCTGGGTTCCGGGCTCAGGCCTGTGGCCTGCCCCGGAATGACGGCGTGGTTCGGGCGAGAATCATCGGTCTCGACGCCACCGCCCGCCTCAATCCGCCTGCGGATACCGCGCCAATTGCTGCGTCGGTGCACCCTCGAGCATGATCTCGCGCTCGAAGACGAAGCCGGATTTCTCGAGCACGCGGCGCGAGGCCGGATTGGCCGGGCGCACCAGCCCGATGACGCGGCCGGCCCGCAACGGGCCGAACGCGACCGCCATGGCCTCCGCCACGAACTCGGACGCGAACCCCTGCCCCCAGGAGGCGGGGTCGAGATGATAGGACAGGTTGAGCCCCTCGACGCCCGGCTTCACCGTCAGGCCGCCGAAGCCGATCAGCGCACCCGATTGCTCGATCGCCCAGCGCCCGAAGCCATGCTGCCGCCAATGCGCAATGTCGCGCGCCAGGCGCTCGGCGCTTGCCGCGGGCGTGTCGGGAACCGGATGCGGGCGATGCGCCACGAGCTCGGGCCGCTGAAAGAGCGCGACCACGAAATCGAGATCGTCTGGCCGCGGGATACGCAGCACGAGGCGGCTGGACCGCCGAAAGGCAACCGCCTCATGCTGCTGCGAGTGCTCCGACATGGGTCGTTCAGGCAGAACCGTGCGGCAGGCTCAAAATAACCGCCCGCCATCCGGCACGGTCAGGGTCGGTGCGAGCAGCACGACCTCGCCATCGGCATCCGGCACGCCGAGCGTCAGGACCTCGGACATGAACTTGCCGATCTGGCGCGGCGGGAAGTTCACCACCGCGAGGACCTGCCGGCCGGGCAGATCCTCAGGCCGGTAATGCTTGGTGATCTGGGCCGAAGACTTCCTCAGCCCGATCGTGCCGCCGAAATCGATCACGAGCTTGATCGCGGGCTTGCGTGCCTCGGGATAGGGCGCGGCTTCGACGATCGTGCCGACACGGATGTCGACCTTGAGGAAATCGTCGAAGCCGATCGTGGCGGCGGGTTGCGAAGAGATGCTCAAAATTCCTCCCAAGCCTTGTCATGGTCGCGTTTTGACATGGTCGCCGCCCCAACATTGCCTGTGGCCCGCGCGGGCCGGGGCGCAGCCGCGCGCGGCGCGGCGGCCACTGCCGCCTGCATCGTCCTGGCCATGGCCTTGAGCCCGCTGACATCGCCGCCAAGCTGGAAGCGCGCCACGAGCCCGCTGAGCTTGTCGGCCTCCTGCGAGAGCGAATGCGCGGCGGCGGTCGATTGCTCGGCCATGGCGGCGTTCTGCTGCGTCGCCTGGTCCATCTCGTTGACGGCGGAGTTGACCTCCTGGAGGCCGGCCGCCTGCTCTTGCGCCGCGCTGGCGATCTCGGCGACCAGCGAGGTCACGCGTGTGATCTCCTCAGCCATGCGCTGCAGCGCGCCGCCGGTCTGCCCGACCAGCGTGACGCCCTTCTCGACCTCGACATTCGAGGCCGAGATCAGGCCCTTGATCTCCTTGGCCGCCTCGGCCGAGCGCTGCGCCAGCGCACGCACCTCGGAGGCGACGACGGCAAAGCCTTTGCCGGCATCCCCGGCACGAGCCGCCTCGACGCTGGCATTCAGCGCGAGCAGATTGGTCTGGAAGGCGATCTCGTCGATGACACCGACGATCTGCGAGATCTCGTCGGCCGATTTCTCGATGCCGCCCATGGCAAGCACCGCGTCGCGCACGATCGAGGTCGACTGCTCGGCCTCCGTCTTGACCTGGCTCGTCGCCTGGCTGGCGAGGCGAGCGCTCTCGGCGGTCTGGCGTACGGTTGCGGTCAGTTCGTCCAGCGCCGTCGCGGTTTCCTCGACGGAGGAGGCTTGTTGCTCGGTGCGCCCAGCGAGGTCGTCGGCCGCCTGGCTGATCTCGACCGAACCCGCCTTCATGCTCTCGGTGTTGGTCGCGATCTGCCGCATCGTCTCCTGCAGCTTGGCGATGGCGGCGTTGAAATCGTCCTTCAGCTTGGCGTAGTCGGCGTTGAAAGCCTCGTTGATCCGGTAGGTCAGGTCGCCCTCGGCAAGCCGCTCGAGGCCGGCGCCGAGCGCCTGGACGACGCCCTCCTGCGTCCTGGACGCCTCGGCGCGCTCGGCTTCATTGTGCCGCCGCGCGCTGTCGGCGGCGTCGCGCTCGGCATTCGCCTGCGCCTCGACGCGGGTCTTGTCAGCTTCCATCTCGGCTTTGGCGAGGCCGGCATCGCGGAACACGACAAGCGCGCGCGCCATCGAACCGACTTCGTCGGACCGCTCCTGATAAGCGATCTCGGCCTGCAGATCGCCGGCGGCAAGGCCGTTCATCGTCTTGGCGGTCGAAGCGAGCATGCCCGAGGCACGGCGGCTGAGGAAGATCACGACGCCGAGCATGACAAGGCCGAGCGGCACCAGCACCTTGGCGACGTCGCCGATCACGCTGTTGAACGCGGCATCGACATCATGGACATGCAGACCAGCGCCGATCGCCCACTGCCATTTCGGCACGGCAATGACATAGGAGATCTTGAGCGAAGGCTCCTTGTCGCCCGGCTTCGTCCAGCCATAGTCAATGAAGCCGGCGCCCTTCGTCTTGGCCAGTTCGACCATGTCCTTGACGAAGAACTTGCCGGTCGCATCCTTGAGCGGCGACATGTCCGTCGTCTCGATCTTCTTGTTGGCATGCGAGACGCTGATGTAGTCGAAATTGATCACGAAATAGTAGTTGCCGTTGTCGAAGCGGGCGCTGGAGATCGCGTCGATCGCCATCTTCTTGGCATCTGCTTCCTTCAGCTCGCCCTTCTCAGCGCGTGCGAGATAGCTGTTGATCGTGGAGGCTGCAGCTTCGACCGCATTCTTCATCTCGGCGCGCTTGAGATTGATCATCTCATTGCGCGCCTCGAACAGCGTGAAGCTCACGCTGCCGATGGCGATGATGGCGGCGAGGATCGCGACCAGTCCGAAGGAGCGGCCGACCGACAACATGGCAAGTTTCTTCATCAGCGACACCGCGCCCCCCGCGCAAAGTGAGATTCCCCACATTTGCGTGAAATGGCTAAGGGCCGCTTAACGATGCCTCGTTTTCGCCACGTTTCCGGCCGGCCTCAGATCGCCGGCGCGTAATCCTCCGCTTCGCCACCGCGCGGGCGTTCGTCGCTGCGTTCGCGGCGACGGATATGCGGCCGCTTGCCTGAGCACAGCGCCCGCGCCAGCCCGCGCAGCGGCGCGGTGAGCCTGTGGACGTCCTCGACGCGCGCCATGATCGCGCCCGCCCTCTTCAATTCGCGATCCAGCCGCGCCATCGTCCGCGACAGCTCGGGCTCGTCGTCGCCGAGCCAGGTCTCGCCGACGCGCGCCATCAACAGCACCGCGCCCTGCACGCGCAGGCCGCCAAGCGCATCCTCGGTTGGGATGCCCGCCGAGGCGAGCATATAGCGCCAGGAGTTCACCGCGCCACGATTGAGGGCAGCAAGCGTCAGCGGATCACGCCGGATGACCGGCATGATCCGGCGCAACCCCTCCTTATAGGGCGCGAGCGCATCGAGCCGGCGCATCACGAGATCGAAGAGCCGCTCGCGGATGGGCTCACCCGCGAGATCGTCGGAAGAGCCCGCCAGCACGGCGTCGTCGACGAGGCGCGTCAGCCCGCCGAGCATGGCGAGCTTCGAGGGAAAGAGGCCGCGCAGGCTGGAGAGCGACAGGCCAGCCTCCGCGGCGATGTCGCTGAGCTCGATCTCGCTCCAGGCGCGATTGGCGGCCAGGCGCATCAGCGCCTCGATCGCCCGCCTGCGCGGATCGCTTGGCGGCGCGGCGGTTTCAGATGTCGGGGAAACGGGTTTGCGGGCCATAGGAAATCTCCTCTCGCGACGCGATCCGATAAAACTAGGCCCCGATCGCGACCGTTGAAAGGCCGATCAGCCCGAAAGCTCCTCGGCGCGACGTTTAGCGGCAGCCACCGCCCGGCCCATCAGGGGCTTGAGCCCGTCATCGGCCATCAGGACCTCGAGGGCCGCGGCCGTGGTCCCGCCCGGCGACGTCACGTTCTGACGCAAGGTCGCAGGCGAAAGCGACGACTGGAACAGCATCTCACCCGCCCCCTCGATCGTGGCGCGCGCCAGCCTCTCGGCGATTTCAGGCGGCAAGCCCGCCGCCGCCCCCGCCGCCGCCAGGCATTCGACGAGATGGAAGACATAGGCTGGGCCAGAACCGGAGACGGCTGTCACGGCATCGATCAGGTTCTCATTGTCGAGCCACTCGACCTTGCCGATGCTGCCAAGCAAGGCGTCGGCCGTCGCCCGCTGCGCCGCGCTGACGCCAGGTCCCGGAGCCGCCGCCGTGGCGCCGCGCTGCACTGAGGCCGGCAGGTTCGGCATGGCGCGGATCAGCGCGGTCGCGTTCGGCAGGCGCGCGGCGAGATCGCCCAGCGTCTTGCCGGCGAGGATCGAGATCAGCAAAGTCTTGGGATGGATGAAGGCCTGGACGGCAGGCGCCGCCGTGTCGAGCATCTGCGGTTTGGTCGCGAGCACCACGACCTCGGCTGGAGCGATGGCGCCGGGCGCGGGGTTGAGCACCATGCCCTTCTCGGTCGCGAGCGCCACCATCTCGTCGGAGGGTTTGGGATCGATCAGGCTGATGCCGGCCGGTTTCATGCCGATGCGCAGCCAGCCCTCCAGCATCGCCCCCCCCATCTTGCCCGCACCGATGAGGACGAGGGTCTGCGGCAAGGGGCTGGGCATGGCGGTCTCTCGCAAGGCGGCAACGGGCGTCATGCCCAGGCTTGACCCGAGCATCTCTCTATCGGGAAGCCTTCTCGTCATGAGATGCCCGGGTCAAGCCCGGGCATGACGAAAACCGAAAGCTCAGGCCTCGCCGACCGTCTCCAGCATCGCGCCCTCGAGGCCTTCCTTGGCCGTCTTTCCCGCCCAGACGACGAACTGGAAGGCCTGGAAGTAGCGCTCGCAGGCGTCGATCGCCGCCTTGATCAGCGCGGCGGCCTGCTCGTCGGTCGGCTCCGCCCCGCCCGAGAGCAGGAGGGCGTGGCGATACATCACCACGTTTTCCGAGCTCCAGAGGTCGAAATGGCCAAGCCAGAGCTGCTCGTTGACGAGGCTGACGAGCTGCAGCACCTCGGCCCGGCGGCGATCGGGCACCTTCAGGTCGAAGGCGCAGGCGATATGGATCGCCTCGACCTCGGCGAGCCAGGTGATGGCGACATGATAATCGGCCCAGCCGCCTGTGACCGCGACGGAGAGTTCGTCGTCGCTGTCTCGGTCGAAGGTCCAGTTGTTGAGGGCGGCTAAGCGTTCGATCAGGTCGAGGGGGTTGGAAGGCCGGTCGAGTTCAGCATCCAGGTCAAGATCCATCATGCCCTAAGGTCCAACTGTCGACATCCGCACAAGCGGTCCGACACGTTCGAGAACGGGAACACGGCGACTGGAAAGCGCAACGGACACAACCCGACTGCCGGAGCGCGCTGGTCTGCGCCCCGTTTCCGGCGGCAGACCCCGAGGCGCGGGACCGACCGTCGAATCAACTCTCTTCCTCGACGATAGCGCAGGCGCTGTGACGCTCCCAACACGGCGTGAAGCTCCCCGGATTCGGGGGCGCGGCTCAAGACCCGGCCGCACCTGTCCACAGCACATGGTTGTGGATGGCGCGACCTAACGGCACGCCGGACGCGAAACCTTCAAGGCGAGGTCTCGAGCCTGGTTTCGGGGGCCTGGCCTCAGGACTTGGCTTTTTCAGGACTTGGCTTTCTTGCCTTCCAGCGCCGCGAGGCGCTGCGCCAGCTTGTCGTTTTCCTCGCGCGCCAGCAGCGCCATCTCGCGCACGGCCTCGAACTCCTCGCGGGTGACGACATCCATGTCGCGCAGCAGGCGCTCGATCTGCGTCTTCACGACGGTCTCGACCTCGCGGCGCACGCCCTGGGCAGCGCCGGCGGCATCCGTGGCGAGGCGGGCGATGTCGTCGAGGAAGCGGTTGCTGGTGGTGACCATGGGGCTCTCCAATAAAGGGGCCTGTCAGCCCGCGCTGACCCCACATATGGGCGACAAGGGCAAAACCCGCAATCTTTCGCGAGCACGCCCGGGTTGAGTGCTTTGCCGCATCGGCAGGAGCGCCCAAGGGCGAAGACTGCCTGTCCCCGAAGCCCACCCATATGACTCCAATCGATTCGACGCTCAGGCCGGCAATACGCCTGGGAGCGGGTCCACTTCACGGCTGAAAACCGCGTCGAGGCCCTAAATCTCCCCGAACTGGACCTCGCCATCCGTTGAGCTTACAACCTGCGGCGCAGGGAACAGCAATCCAAGCTCGAACCAACCGAGCGGAGGCGTCATGATCCAACGTTTGAGCGGCCTCGTCCTGGGGCCGGTGGCAGCGCTTGCACTCGCGGGCTGCCAGGAAACCACGACGGCGGCACGGCAGCGGGTCGATGCGCCCGGCGTGCCCGTCTCGGTTCAGAGCATTACCGGCGCGCCCGATTCGGTGACGACGCGCTTTGCCGGCCTGCTCGGCGAAGCGGCGGCCGAGCGCAGCATGGAGATCGTGCCCGGCGACAAGCCCGCCCGCTTCCGAGTGCGCGGCTATCTCACGGCACAGCCGACAGAGGACGGCCAGACCTCGCTCGCCTTCGTCTGGGACGTTTATGATGCGGGCAAGAAGCGCGCCCAGCGCGTCCAGGGCGAAAGCCTCGGCAGGCGCGGCGGCGGCGACGATCCCTGGGCTGGCCTCGACCAGACCATCGTCGCCAAGGCGGCCGCCGAATCGATGGATGCGATCGCGAGCTTCCTGGTGACGGCGCCCGCCGTGGAAGCGCTGAATCCCGGCGACAAGACCAAGGGCAAGACCGCGGCGGGAGCCAAGACCGCTTCGACAACAGGCAATAAAAAGCTCTAGGATTCGGGCGGGCTCGACGCCTTCCGCCTCAGCCAGCCGGATCCTCGCATTGCGCTCACGGTCGCGTTGCGAGCGTGCCTCGGCCAGGGGCGCGAGCGACCCTGGCACGGCACAATCGCGATGAAGCGCCCTGGACAGGCGGTTTTACACGCTTCTGTTGCAGTGCAGCGGTCGACTCGCTGTCATCTCGCTGTTATGAGCCCTGCGAAATGAGCCAGCTTCGTGCTGGTCCAGCCCAGCCAAGTCTCAAACGGTGCGCCCCGGCATGCCCTCTTCGATCAAAGTCGTCGCCGGCAATTCCAACCGGCCGCTCGCGGAGGCGATCTGCGCGCATCTCGGCATTCCGCTCGCCAAGGCCTCCGTCAGGCGCTTCGCCGACATGGAGGTCTTCGTCGAGATCCAGGAGAATGTGCGCGGCCAGGATGTCTTTATCATCCAGTCGACCTCGTTCCCGACCAACGACCATCTGATGGAGTTGCTGATCATCACCGACGCACTGCGCCGCTCCTCGGCCAGGCGCATCACGGCGGTGATCCCCTATTTCGGCTATGCGCGGCAGGACCGCCGCGCCTCCGGCCGGACGCCGATCTCGGCCAAGCTCGTCTCCAACCTGATCACCCATGCCGGTGTCGACCGCGTGCTGACGCTCGATCTCCATGCCGGCCAGATCCAGGGCTTCTTCGACATTCCGACCGACAACCTGTTCGGCGCCCCCCTGATGTCGCGTGACATCAAGGAGCGGCTCGACTGGAAAAACGCCATGGTGGTCTCGCCCGATGTCGGCGGCGTGGTCCGGGCTCGTGCCCTCGCCAAGCGCATCGACGCGCCGCTGGCCATCGTCGACAAGCGCCGCGACCGCCCCGGTGAATCCGAAGTGATGAACATCATCGGCTCGGTCGAGGGGCGATCCTGCATCCTGCTCGACGACATCGTCGATTCCGGCGGCACGCTCTGCAACGCCGCCGAAGCGCTGCTCGACCAGGGCGCGAAGGAAGTCTACGCCTACATCACCCATGGCGTGCTCTCGGGCGGCGCAGTGGCTCGCATCGCCAACTCCAAGCTCAAGGAACTGGTGATCACCGATTCCATCCTGCCGACCGAGGCTGTGAAGGTGGCGCGCAATATCCGCGTCATCTCGATCGCCTCGCTGATGGGCGAGGCGATCGAGCGCACGGCGAGTGAATCGAGCGTCTCCAGCCTGTTCGACTGAGGCAAGGAGGCGTCTGATGGCGATAGCGGCCTCAGCCAGTGAAAGCCGGGCGCTCGTGCTGTTCTCCGGCGGCCAGGATTCGACCGTCGCTCTCGCCTGGGCGCTGGAGCGCTTCGCCAGCGTCGAGACCGTCGGCTTCGACTATGGCCAGCGCCATCGCATCGAGCTGGAATGCCGGCAGGTCATTCGCGACCAGCTGCCCTTCCTGTCCACGCTCCATTCGGAACGGCTCGGCCCCGATCACCTCATCGACCTCAAGGCCCTGGGCGCGATCTCCGACACCGCGCTGACACGCGAGACCGAGATCGCCTTCGCGCAGACCGGGCTTCCCACGACCTTCGTGCCGGGCCGCAACCTGATCTTCCTCTCCTTCGCCGCCGCGCTGGCCTATCGCCGCGATTGCCGGCACATCGTGCTCGGCGTCTGCGAGACCGACTATTCCGGCTATCCCGACTGCCGCGACGACACGATCAAGGCGATGCAGGTCGCGCTCGGCCTCGGGCTCGACCGCAGGCTCGTGCTGCACACGCCGCTGATGTGGCGCGACAAGGCGCAGACTTTTGCTCTGGCCCAGGCGCTCGGCGGACAGCCCTTGCTCGATCTGGTGGTAGAGGACAGTCATAGCTGCTATCTCGGCGACCGGGCGACGCGCCATGCCTGGGGCCATGGCTGCGGCCATTGCCCGGCCTGCGAATTGCGCGCCAACGGCTACTCTGCCTATCTGATTTCTCCAGACGACACCGGACCAAGCCATGACACTTGACCAGCAGCGCCGCACCGAGGGTCTCGTAGCCCTCGCCCTCTTCGCCCTTACCATCCCCGCTGCGAATTGGCTGATCGGCAATGTCGGCACCGTCTGCGTGCCCAATGGCCCCTGCCTTGTGCCGGTCGCGCCCGGCATCGCCGCGCCGAGCGGCGTGCTGATGATCGGCCTCGCGCTCGTGCTGCGCGACATCGTCCAGCGCCGGCTTGGCCCCGTTGCCGGCCTTGGTGCGATCGCCGTCGGCGCCGCGATCTCCGCCTTCCTCGCCCCGTCCGCCATCGTCGTTGCCTCGGTCGCCGCCTTCCTCATCTCCGAGCTGGCGGATTTTGCGGTCTACACGCCGCTTCAGCGCCGCCGCTTCGTCACCGCTGTCGTCGCCTCGAGTGTTGTCGGCCTCATCGTCGACAGCATCGTCTTCCTCTGGCTCGCCTTCGGCAGCCTGGATTTCGTCGCCGGCCAGATCGTCGGCAAAGCCTGGATGGTGCTGTTCGCACTGCCATTGATGCATCTGCTGCGCCGCCGCGATGAGCGGCTGGGGCTGATGCCGGCCTGAAGCCGTTCGCTCGAAGCAGACAATTCGACACAACGCCGCAACTCGGGTTTCACGCCCCGGCCTCATAGTCGTTTGCTCATAGGAAATGAGTACCGCGATGCGGGTGATGGATTCGGTCGAACGCCTTCAGTCCTTGCAGAACGAGACCCTTGAGGCGATTGCTCGCGGCGAACCGCTCGCCGCGATTATGGACAGCCTCTGCCGGCAGGTCGAAGTGATCGCACCCGGCGTGATCTGCACCGTGATCGCGGCGGACGCCGAATATCGGCTCAAAACACTGGCCGCCCCGAGCCTGCCGCAAGACTACTCGACCGCGATCACCGGAACACCGATCGGTCCGACGGTCGGCTCGTGTGGCACTGCGATCCATCGCGGTGAAGCGGTCGAAGTCACGGACATCGAGAACGACCCGCTCTGGGCCGACTACAAGACACTGGCCTTGCCGCTCGGGTTGCGCGCCTGCTGGTCGAGCCCGATCACGGCGCGGGACGGCCGCGTGATCGGCAGCTTCGCCTTCTATTACATGCAGCGACGCGGCCCTGACGATCTTGAGCGCCAGATCGTAACGACCTGCCTTCATCTCTGCGCGATCGCGATCGAGCATGAGGAGGTCAGCTCCCGCAATCACCGGCTCGCTTATTACGATACGCTGACCGGCCTGCCGAACCGCGTCCATTTCAATGACGCCATCGCCCGCATGACCGCCGTGTCGCCCATGGCTTTCGGCCTGATGCTGATCGACATCGATCACCTCAAGACGATCAACGACACAATGGGCCATGTCGTCGGCGACGCGCTGATCGAGACGGTGGGCGCGCGACTCGCGCGGGTCGCCGTCAACGGCATGGCCTGCCGGATCGGAGGCGACGAGTTCGCCGTGCTGCTGCCCGGTTGCTCCCAGACGACTCAGCTTCGCTCGGTGGCCTGTGGCATTCTCGCCGCCATGCTCACACCATTCGAGCATGACGGGCACAGCATCATCCCGAGCGTCACCATCGGTGGAGTCCTCGCCGGCGAGGACGGCACGGACAGCACGACCCTTCGGCAAAATGCAGATTTCGCGCTCTACCATGCCAAGGAGACGCGCCGCGGCGGTTATGTCCACTTCAGGGACGGCCTGCGTACCTCGATGACGCGGCGCATCCAGACGATCCGCAGCGTTGCGGACGCCCTGACCGAAGGACGCATCGTCCCCTACTATCAGCCGATCATCCGTCTCGACACCAGCGAGATCGTCGGCGTCGAGGCGCTGGCCCGAATGCGCCTCGACGATGGCAGGACCGTCGCGGCCGGCGAATTCCACGAGGCCATGCTCGATCCTAAGATCGCCTACCGGATCTCCGGGCAGATGCTGGCCGCCGTCGCGGCCGACATGGCCGCCTGGAAGCGGGCCGGCATCCACGTCCAGCATGTCGGCCTGAACGTCACCTCCGCAGACTTCCAGAAGGGTGATCTCGTCCAGCGCATCAGCAAGACCTTCGAGCGCTTCCATCTCCCGCTGGAACATCTCGTCGTCGAAATCACGGAGCAGGTGTTCATGGGAGACCGCAAGGACAGCGTCGCCCGCACCATGGCAGCGCTGCGCGAACGGGGCATTCTCGTGGCGCTGGACGATTTCGGCACCGGCTTCGCGTCGCTGACGCATCTGCTGGATTTCCCGGTCGACATCATCAAGATCGACCGCTCCTTCGTCGGCGGCATCGAAAGCGGCTCCAGGAGCAGCGTAATCGTCGAGGCGCTGGTCGGGATCGCCAACCGCCTCGGCATGAAGGTCATCGCCGAGGGGATCGAAACGCAAGGGCAGTCCGAGCGATTGCAGGTGATCGGCTGCCGCCTTGGCCAAGGCTATCTCTACTCGCGCGCGGTTCCCGCTGACATCGTCACCGAATTGCTGCAGCATCTCGGCGAGAAACGCCGGGCGCAGACACAGCAGCCCGTCGCCATCACGGCCTCCGCCGCCTGAGCACGCGGATCTCCCGTCAACGGACTTGAGATTGCCGGCCAATTCGCTTATGAGCCTGCCAGCGCCCGACTGACACCCTTGGAGGCACGGGCGCGAACCGAAAGAGGCCGCCAACTGGCGGCCTTGTCATTTGAAGCAAGGACTAAAATCATGACCGCCGTGAAGCAAATCGAGGCTTCGGCGCGCGCACAGGTCGGCAAGGGGGCCGCCCGTGCAGTTCGTCGTCAAGGCCTTACACCTGCCGTGATCTATGGCGGGGGCGCTGCTCCCGAAGCCATCGCTCTCGACGCCAACAAGACCCGCCTCCTGATCTATGCCGGACATTTCCTGACCACGCTGTTCGAAGTCAGCGTCGACGGCAAGAAGACGCGCGTCATCCCGCGCGACTATCAGCTCGACCCGGTCAAGGATTTCCCGATCCATGTCGATTTCCTCCGCGTCGCGGCGGGCCAGACCATCAAGGTCGAAGTGCCGGTCCACGTCGTCGGCCAGGACGCCTGCCCCGGCCTCAAGGCTGGTGGCGCGATGCAGATCGTCGAGCACGCCGTCGAGATCGACGTCTCTCCCGAGAGCATCCCCGAATTCCTCGAGATCTCGGTGGCCGGCCTCAATATCGGCGATTCGATCCATGTCGACGCCCTCAAGCTGCCGGCCGGCGTTTCACTGACCTCGCGCGAGAACCTGACGCTGGTCTCGATCGTGCCGCCGTCGGTCGATAGCGAAGTCGTTGCGGCCGAGCCGGCGGAAGCCGCCGCCAAGCCGACGGCCTGAGTCCATCTCTTGCCGTGAGGCATGCATGGCGGCCGGGCTTGCCCGGCCGTTTTGCGTTTGACGCCCTCGATCACATCGCATTCGGACGGAATCGTCCGAATGCGATGTGATCGATTCTAAAAGTTAAGAGCGTTTTCGAGCGAAGTGGGCACCGGTTCGCCAGAAGAAAACGCCTTAAAACAAAAAAACGAGAGCGGTTGGACGATCCATTTGGATCGGAACTGCACTAGAGGCTGTTTGCTGACGCGGGCCTTCGGCTTGGCATCACGCTCTGACGCTGGAAATGCCCCATGCTGATCTTCGCCGGTCTCGGCAATCCAGGCACCCGCTATGCCCGCAACCGCCACAATATCGGCTTCATGGCAGTCGAGACGATCGCGCGCGCGCATCGCGCATCGCCCTGGCGGGCACGTTTTCAGGCCGAAGTCTGCGAGGCGACGATCGGCTCTGAAAAGGTCATCCTGCTCAAGCCACAGACCTATATGAACGAATCCGGCCGCGCGATCGGCGAAGCGGCGCGCTTTTTCAAGGTCGCGCCTGAGGACGTCATCGTCTTCCATGACGAGCTCGACCTCGCTCCCGCCAAGCTGCGCATAAAGCTCGGCGGCGGCAATGCCGGCCATAACGGTCTGCGCTCGACCACGGCCGCGATCGGCAACGAGTATCGCCGCGTCCGGATGGGCATTGGCCATCCCGGCCTCAAGGAGCTCGTCCACGCCTATGTGCTAAACGATTTCGGCAAGGCCGAGCAGCCCTGGGTCGAGGATCTCTGCATCGCCTGCGCCGACAACGCGACCTTGCTCGCCGCCCATGACGATGCCGGCTTCCAGAACAAGGTGCATCTCTTCATGGATGCGCGCGGCCACGCCGCCGTGAAGCGGCTCGGCGAGAAGACCCCCGAATAGATCGCGGGGTCTCGGCCTCAGCCCGTCACAGCGGCAATTGCGCACCTGCCTTGGCGATCGTGATGCGGTTGGTGACGAGGCTCCCATCCGGCTGCCGGTTCGCCGTCAGCGCCACCTGAGCCCCTGCCGCCAGATCCGAGGCCTGCGCCGGCGCCGCCATGATGATGTTGGCGTCGGCGGTAATCGTCACCTTCTGCTCGCCGCCGGGATAGCTCAGCACGATGTTGGCGCCGTCGACGCGGGTAACCGTCTCCGCCACCGTCGCATTGGTCATGGTCGATTCGGGCAGGACGCTCCAGGGCCTGTGGCCCTCGCCGGTGCCGCGCATCGCCTCGGGAAAGATGAAGATCTGCACGGCGAGCAGCGACCCGTCCGCCTGCGGCCGCGCGCCGACGCCGATGAAGCCGCCCTTCTTGATGTCGGCGACGGAGGCCTTGACCACGCCGCCGACCGCATAGCCCGGGGCCAGAGCAACCGTGACGGCATCCCCAGCCTGGGTCTTGAGGCTCAAGGCTGAAGCCTCGACCCGTTCGACCGTGCCCCGGACGCGCGTGGTCGGGGCCTGGGCCTGCACCAGGCTGGAGGCAAGGACGATGCCGGCGGCAAGCAGGCTGACGGGAACAAGGCGCATGACAGGGTCTCCGAATGCGGCCCGGCATGCTGCCGCGCCCTGCCCTATGTCGTGCATGCCCCCGCCATCGTCGCCATGCACGTTCGCGTGAGCTTTTCCATGCAGCCTATCGCAGCGCGGCATCTTGTGTTTATCGCGCCTCGCCCGCAATAAGACGCGAACCATTCACGAGAACATCAGCGCGACCGCAATTTTAGGCGGCGACGCAACGGACCAGCCATCATGGGTTTCAAATGCGGTATCGTCGGCCTGCCGAATGTCGGCAAGTCGACCCTGTTCAACGCGCTGACGCAGACGGCGGCGGCACAAGCCGCGAACTATCCCTTCTGCACGATCGAGCCCAATGTCGGCGACGTCGCTGTGCCTGACGATCGGCTTGAGCAGCTCGCCGCCATCGCGGGCTCGAAGGAGATCATCCCGACCCGGCTGACCTTCGTCGACATCGCCGGCTTGGTGCGCGGCGCCTCGAAGGGCGAAGGGCTCGGCAACCAGTTCCTCGCCAATATCCGCGAATGCGACGCCGTCGCCCATGTCGTGCGCTGCTTCGAGGATGGCGACATCACCCATGTCGAGGGCAAGGTCGCACCGATCAACGACATCGAGATCATCGAGACCGAATTGATGCTCGCCGATCTCGAAAGCCTCGAGAAGCGCGTGCTGCCGCTGGAAAAGAAGGCCAAGGCCGGCGACAAGGAGGCCAAGGAGCTGGCCGATCTGATGAATCGCTGCCTCGTGCTGCTGCGCGAGGGCAAGCCCGCACGACTGGTGCAGGTCGCCGCCGACGAGCGCAAGACGTTCGAGACGCTCGGCCTGCTGTCGTCGAAGCCCGTGCTCTATGTCTGCAATGTCGAGGAAGCCAGCGCCGACAAGGGCAACGCCTTCTCGGAAGCTGTGAAGCTGCGCGCGGCCGAGGAAGGCGCGGTCGCCGTCGTCGTCTCCGCCAAGATCGAGAGTGAGATCGCCGTTCTGCCGGCAGCCGACCAGAAGGACTATCTGGAGGCCGTGGGCCTGGAGGAACCTGGCCTCAACCGTGTCATCCGCGCCGGCTACACCCTGCTCGACCTCGTGACCTATTTCACCGTCGGTCCGAAGGAAGCCCGCGCCTGGACGATCGAAAAGGGCACCAAGGGGCCAGCCGCCGCCGGCGTGATCCATAGCGATTTCGAGAAGGGCTATATCCGCGCCGAGACGATCGCCTATCCCGACTACATCGCCAACAAGGGCGAGGCCGGGGCGCGCGAGGCCGGCAAGTTCCGGCTCGAAGGCAAGGAATATGTCGTCGCTGACGGCGACGTGCTGCATTTCCGCTTCGCCAACTGAGCCGGCTTTCCGGACCGCTGGGCGGGGCAGCTATGCGCCTCGCTCATGAAAGATGACGAAACTGTAAGTTGAATTGCCTCTTCGTCAGGCAGATATCTCATGAACGCAGCAAGGGAGGTTCCGATGGACACTCTCGAGACCGTGTTCGAGACTGCAAGCGGCTTTGCCGGTATCCTGGCAATGGCCTCCAACGAGCTGGTTCTTGGCCTGGGCGTGGCATTCGGCCTGATCATCTGGCTTGTCACCGGGCGCAGGGACGACAAAACCGATACGAAGCATCAGCCTCGGCATCTGTGACCGGCAGGATCTGTGACGGGCAGGATCTGTGACGGACAAGCGCAGCCTGCACGCGGCTTTTGCAAGGACGGGCCTTCCACCCCCGTTTCGGCGTGATACACCCTCGGCGCATTGCAAGCCGAGGGGCGCGCTTCATGATCTGCTTCGAGGATTTCATTGCGGGCGAGACGGCGCAGGCCGGCAGTATCAGTATCTCGCAATCCGACATCATCGCCTATGCCTCACGCTATGACGCGCAGGACTTCCACACCGACCCGATCGCCGCCAAGCAGAGCTTCGTCGGGACCCTGATCGCCTCGGGCTGGCACAGCTGCTCGCTCTTGATGCGGCTGATCGCGGAAAATGTCCTGCTCGACTCGACCGCGATGGGCGCTCCCGGCATCGAAGAGGTCAAATGGCTGCGGCCGGTCAAGCCGGGCGACACATTGAGCGCGCGCCGCACCGTGCTCGAAAGCAAGGCTTCTCGCTCCCGGCCGGAGATGGGGCTGGTGCGCTTCCGCTTCGAGCTCTTGAACCAGCGCGACGAAGCCGTGCTCGAACAGACCAACTGGATCATGTTCGGTCGTCGCGGCTCCTCCGTCACCCCATATCCCGGCAACTGGCTGGCGCATCCGCCGCATTATATCCGCCCGGCCGTCGAGGGCCCGCTCGAAGAGCCTCGCGGGGAGATCGAGCCGGCGCGTTTCTTCGAGGAGTTGGAGATCGGCAGCAGCCATGAGCTCGGCAGCTTCCTGTTCACGGCTGAGGAGATCGTCGGCTTCGCCCGCTCCTTCGATCCGCAGCCCTTCCACATGGATGCGGAGGCGGCGGCCAAGAGCTCCTTCGGGCGCCTTGCCGCGTCAGGCTGGCATACCGGCTCGGTCTGGATGGCGGCGATGGTCGCCCATCGCAAGCGCCAGGTCGCGGCCAGCCTACCCGAGACAACACCGCGCCTGGGTCCCTCGCCCGGCTTCAGCAATCTGCGCTGGTCGAAGCCAGTCTTCGTCGACGACCGCATCACCTATCACTCGACGATCACCGACAAGCGCGCCAGCGCCTCGCGCCCGCAATGGGGTCTGTTCTTCCATCACAATACCGGTGTGAACCAGCATGGCGAAGAGGTCTTCAGCTTCGACGGCTGCGCTTTCGTGGAGCGCCAGGCCTGATCAGCCCACGATGCGCAGCGGCATCGCCAGCAAGGTCGCGGTTTCTATGCGGTCGCGGCCGTTGCGCTTGGCGGCATAGAGCGCATCATCGGCCTGGGCATGAAGGCTGGTGCCGTCCAGCGGAGCCTCGCCCGCGCAGAGCCCGATCGAGACGGTTACGTCAGCCAGATCCGCGTGGAGCGTGCGCCAGGGCACCTGCACCAGCGAGCGGCGGATGGCGCTCGCCATCTCGCGAGCGGGCTCGATCCGCATGCCAGCGAGCAGGACGCCGAACTCCTCGCCCCCGATCCGCGCGACGAGCGCCGAGGCCGACGAGACCTGCCTGGCCACGGCGTCGGCGATCGCCTTGAGGCAGGCATCGCCCACCAGATGGCCGAAGCGGTCGTTGATCGTCTTGAAATGATCCACATCGATCATCATCAGCGCAAGCGGCTGCGCCAGCGCAACGGCCTCTGCAAGGCCGGTCACGAAGCGGCGGCGGTTGGCGAGACCAGTCAGCACATCAGTCTCGGCAAGCTCCGCCAGCGCCGCATTGGCCTGGCGCAGGGCCTCCTGCGCCTCCAGCAGCTCCATCTGCTGGCGTTTTGCAGAGGTAATGTCGGCATGGGTGAAGAAGCCGACGCCGTCGGCGCTGTGCCGCGCGATCACCCTGAGCCAACGCTGCCCCGGCAATTCGATCTCGAAAGGCGCGCCATCGTAACGCAGGCCGTTGTGGATGGCGGCGCGCCAAGCGCCGGCCGGCGAGGCATCGCGCCAGCACCAGGCGATGATCTCGTCCAGCGTACGGCCGACGACAACGTGGCCGCGCGGCAGATCGTAGAGCCGGGCGAAGGCATCGTTCGCCGCGATGATGCGATCCGACGCGTCCAGAATCGTGGCGCCGTCGGGAATGAAGGGCAGTGCGTCGATGATAGGCAGCGCGAATGCCGGCGAGCTGCCGGCATGGCGCTCACTGTCCAGCCACTGCCACAAGCGCACGCGGCCGCCATCGGGCGCGCGCAGCGAAGAGGCGCGCAGGCGACGGCCATGATGCTTGAACTCGAACGGCTGCGTCTGGTTCTCGTGACGAGCGACGCCCTCCGCGATGTAGCGCTCGATCTCCGGCATCTCTTCGGGCGACAGGCGGCCGCTATAAAACCGCCGGAGATTGTCGCGATAGGACTCCCCGACGAAAATCTCGCCATCGTCCTCGGGGAAGAATTGTAGGAAGGTCTTGTTCCAGCCCAAGGCCTTCATGCCCGCATCGTATTCGCATGCACCGGTGCCAAGCATGTCGAGCGAGTCGAGCAGATAAGGCGAGAGCTTCATGCCTCAACATTCGGCGAAAGGCCTTAACAAGCGGTATGGGGCTCCCTAACAGCCTCTAAGGTCAGCCAACCTTGCCATAACCCGCGAACTTCGCGCTTACTCGCGCCATCTCCGCCTCGTCGAGAATCACCGGCTCCAGCCCCGCCGCCAGAATGTCGAGATATTGCCCGGCGAGGTTCTCGACCTCCGCCACGATCTGATGCGCGCCCGCAAGCGACCCGCCCAGCGCGATGACGCCATGATTGGCGAGCAGGACCGCCTTGCGACCCTCCAGAGCCCTGACCGCGTTCTCCGCCAGCTCCGGCGTGCCGAAGGTGGCGTAAGGCGCGCAGCGGACATCCGCCCCACCGCAAAGCGCGATCATGTAGTGGAATGCCGGGATGCCGCGCCGCGTGCAGGAGAGTGCGGTCGCGCGCGGCGAATGTGTGTGCACGATCGCCTGCGCATCGGGCCGCGCCTTGTAGATCTCGACATGGAACGGCCATTCCGAAGAGGGCTTGCGCGCCCCGCCGAGAACGGCTCCCTCGAGCGAGAGATGGATCAGGTCGTCAGGCGTCGTCTGCGCATAGGGCAGACCGGACGGCGTGATCAGCAGGCCCTCCCCGAAGCGCGCCGAGACATTGCCGGATTTCGACGGGCAGAAACCGGCCTTGTCGATCGCCTGGGCGACCGCGACGACCTGCGAGCGCAGGGCTGCCTCATTCATGCTGCGGCTCCGCGCGCGAGATCGGGGAAGAGAGCGGCCAACCCCTCGACTGTGGCCGGGGCGACACCGCGCTCGGTGATCAGCGCGGTCACGAGCCGGGCCGGCGTGACGTCGAAGGCGGGATTCACCGCTGGACTGCCGGGTGCAACGACGCGGAACGAAGCGATTTCGCCATCCTCGTTCAACCCCGAAAGATGCGTGACCTCGCGCGCCGCGCGTTCCTCGATCGGAATGCTGAAACCATCGCGCAGGCTCCAGTCGATCGTCGGCGAGGGCAGCGCCACATAGAAGGGCACGCCATTGTCATGCGCGGCGAGCGCCTTGAGATAGGTGCCGATCTTGTTGGCGACGTCGCCGGTCGCAGTCGTGCGGTCGGTGCCGACAATGACCATGTCGACCTGTCCGCGCTGCATCAGATGGCCGCCGGCATTGTCGACGATCACGCTGTGGGGCACGCCATGGGCGCCGAGTTCATAGGCCGTCAGCGCCGCGCCCTGGTTGCGCGGGCGCGTCTCATCGACCCAGACATGGACGGGCAGGCCGGCATCATGAGCGCGGTAGATCGGCGCGAGCGCCGTGCCCCAATCGACGGTGGCGAGCCAGCCGGCATTGCAATGGGTCAGGATGTTGATCGGCTCACCGACAGGCTTGCGCGACGCGATCTCGCGGATCAGCGGCAAACCATGGTCGCCGATCGACCGGCAGAGCGCGACGTCCTCGTCGCAGAGCAGCGCGGCCTCGGTGTACGCAGCCTGGGCACGCACTCTGGGCTTCAGGCCCACGAGCCGAACGCGCATGCGGTTCAAGGCCCAGTGCAGATTGACGGCGGTTGGTCGCGTTGCACCCAGCAGCGCCAGCGCAGCGTCCAATGCGGCATCGGACGGATCGCTCCGCATCGCCAGCGCCACGCCATAGGCTGCCGTCGCGCCGATCAGTGGCGCACCGCGCACGATCATCGTGCGGATCGCGTCGGCCGCCTGCTCGACGGAGCCCAGCGTCACGGTCTCGAAGCGGAACGGCAGCCTGGTCTGGTCGATGACACAGACACGCCAGCCATCCTGTGCGAGCCAGATCGTGCGGTAGGGCTGGCCGTGGATCTTCATGGGCTCAATGTCCGGAGAAGGAGACCAGCGTGCGCACCGGCACGCCGAGCCGCCTGACCTTGTCGGCGCCGCCCAGATCCGGAAGATCGACGATGAAGCAGGCGGCCACGACCTCGGCACCCAGGCTGGAGAGCAGGCTGACTGCGCCCTCCGCCGTGCCCCCGGTCGCGATCAGATCGTCGACCAGCAGTACGCGTTCGCCACGCTTGACCGCATCCTTGTGCACTTCGATCTCGTCGGTGCCGTATTCGAGCTGATAGGTCACGCTGACCGTCTCGTGCGGCAGCTTGCCCTTCTTGCGCACGGGGATGAAGCCGGCTGAAAGCTGGTGCGCGACCGCGCCGCCGAGAATGAAGCCGCGCGCCTCGATGCCGGCGATCTTGGCGATCTTCAACCCGGCGAAAGGCTGGACCAGCTCGTCCACGGCGCGACGAAAAGCGCGCGCATCGCCCAGGAGCGTGGTGATGTCGCGGAAGATGATACCGGGCCTGGGGTAGTCCGGAATCGCGCGGATCGTGTCGGCGAGGTTCATGAAAGACCGTCTCGAACGGAATGGCAGCGCCGCCTTGGTCGGGCCTTGAAGGCCCGACGTCAAGAGCGCGCCGCTTAGCCGGCCTTGAGCACCCGCCCGGCAACCGCATCAAGCCTCGCCAGCAAGGCCGGGTCGCGGTAGTCCGGCGCGGTGATGATGGCGTGTTCGAGGGCATTGTGCGAACCCGCCGGACAGGGCTCGCGCTCAGCCGGAAAGTCCAACGCCAGGCGCGCCACCAGCCGGCGCGCCTTCTCGGCGTTGCCGTGCAGCACTGCAACCACCGAGGCGACGTCGACGATGGAATGCTCGGGATGCCAGCAGTCGAAATCCGTCACCATTGCTACCGTCGCATAGGTGATCTCGGCCTCGCGGGCGAGCTTGGCCTCGGGCATCGCGGTCATGCCGATCAGATCATAGCCGAGGCCTTTATAGGTCAGGGATTCGGCATAGGTCGAAAATTGCGGGCCTTCCATCGTCACCAGCGTGCCACCGCGCACGAAGGCGAGATCCTCGGCTGTGGCGGCTTCGGCGATACGCGCCTGCAGCACCGGGCCGACCGGATGCGAGAAGGAGACATGGGCAACGCAGCCCGTGCCGAAGAAGGAGCTCTCGCGCCGCGACGTGCGGTCGACGAACTGGTCGACCAGGACGAACAAGCCGGGATAAAGCTCCGACTTGTAGGAGCCGCAGGCGGAGAGCGAGACGAGGTCAGTGACGCCGGCGCGCTTCAGCACGTCGATATTGGCGCGGTAGTTGATCTCCGAGGGCGGGATCGCGTGGCCACGGCCATGGCGCGGCAGGAAGACGATCTTGGTTTTGCCGATGCGGCCGATCCGCAGGGCGTCGGAAGGCTCGCCCCAGGGGCTTTCAATGCGCTCCTCGCGCAGATCGGTCAGGCCCGGCAGATCGTAGATGCCCGATCCGCCGATGATTCCCAGAACGGCTTCGCTCATGCGTGCTTCCTTGATGTCAGACAGGACGGCCCCAATGTGCAGGACAAATCAGCTTTGTATGACGGTTGTGACCACAACCGGGCAGTTGACGCGATAAGCCCCAACCGCATCGGCTTGTCCCGAAACCCGGCCCCGCCTTTCGGGGCGATGCTCCAGAATGAAAAAGGCCCCGTTACCGGGGCCTTCCTGATTGTCGCGAACCGCTCAGTGAAGCGGCGAACCGTCGGGCATGCGGGCCCAGACCTTCTTCTTGGTGTAGTAGAGCAGCCCCGCCAGGATCACCATGAGACTGATCCAGAACAGGCCGATGCGCTTGCGCTCCTCAAGGTGAGGCTCGGCCATCCAGACCATGAAGGTCGCAATGTCCTTGGCATACTGATCGACCGTCTCAGGCACCGGCGACTTGCCGTCGGCCCCCTTGGGATATTCGACCTGCCCATCAGAGATCGGCTTGGGCATCGCGATCAGATGGCCAGGCATATACTCGTTGTAGTTCTGGCCAGGCAGGAGCGGCGGAAAGCCCTGCGGCGCATCCTTGTAGCCGGTCAGGAGCGCGTGGATATAGTCCGGCCCCTGCTCCTGATACTGGGTGAAGATGTCGAAGATGAAACGCGGGAAGCCACGCTCATAGGTGCGCGCCTTGGCGAGAACCGAGAAGTCCAGCGGATAAGCACCGCCATTGGCCGCGCGAGCCGCCTGCTCATTCGGAAACGGCGATGGGAAGGCGTCCGCAGCCCGGCCCGGCCGGTCGAACATCTCGCCCTGCTCATTGGGGCCGTCCTTGACCTGGAAGGTCGCCGCCAGCGCCGTGACCTGGCTCCGGGAGAACTCAGGCCCACCGGGCTGCGCCAGATTGCGGAAGCGGACCAGCGTTGCCGAGTGGCAGTTGGAGCAGACTTCCTTATAGACCTTGTAGCCGCGCTGCAGCTGGGCGCGGTCGAACTTGCCGAAGGCCCCGTAGAAGGACCAGCTCTGCGCCGGCGGCTCGACGCGCCCTTCGGCGGCAAGCGCCGACGGGACCGTCAGGGAAAGCGTGAGGCCTGCAGCGAGGCCGGCGAGAGCCAGGCGAAACGAAGTGGTCGTCATGGTTTCGTCAGCCCTTGGCGTTCGGTTCTGAAGCGGTGGCGGTGGCCAGGCGCGCTCCCGAGCCACCCTTCAGCGTGTCCAGCACGGAGTCGGCGATCGAGTTGGGCAGCGCCTGGGGCCGCTCGAACAAGCCGATGATGAACAGGGCGACGAAGAAGCCGAAATACAGCACCGTGAAGATCTGCGAAGCGGTGACATAGCCGCCCTCGGCCGGCATGGCGCCGAGATAGCCGAGACCGATGCAGACAGCCACGAAGGCCCAGAAGAGCTGGCGCGCGATCGGCCGATAGGACATCGAGCGAACCTTGGAGGTGTCGATCCAGGGCAGGAAGGCGAGCACTACGATGGCCGAGCCCATGGCGACGACGCCGCCAAGCTTGTCGGGGATGGCGCGCAGGATCGCGTAGAACGGCAGGAAGTACCATTCAGGCACGATATGCGACGGCGTCACCGCCGGGTTGGCCGGAATGTAGTTATCGGCATGACCCATGAAGTTCGGCTGGTAGAAGACGAACCAGGAAAACACGATGGTGAAAACCACCATCGCGAAGACGTCCTTGATCGTCGCATAGGGCGTGAACGGCACGGTGTCCTTGGCGACGTTCTTCACCTCGACGCCGGTCGGGTTGTTCTGCCCTACGACATGCAGCGCCCAGATGTGCAGGATCACCACGCCGAAGATCATGAACGGCAGCAGGTAGTGCAGCGAGAAGAAGCGGTTCAGCGTCGGATTGTCGACCGAATAACCGCCCCAGAGGAAGGTCACGATCGTTTCGCCGATGACCGGCAACGCCGAGAACAGGTTGGTGATGACGGTCGCGCCCCAGAACGACATCTGGCCCCAAGGCAGGACGTAACCCATGAAGGCGGTCGCCATCATCAGCAGGAAGATGACCACGCCGAGGATCCAGAGCACCTCGCGGGGCGCCTTGTAGGAGCCGTAATAGAGCCCGCGGAAGATGTGGACATAGACCGCGACG
Source organism: Allobosea sp. OK403 (assembly GCF_900113835.1). GTDB lineage: Bacteria > Pseudomonadota > Alphaproteobacteria > Rhizobiales > Beijerinckiaceae > Allobosea. The sequence goes on from NZ_FOQV01000002.1 coordinate 419,795, forward strand.
AAGAACATCGAGGCGCCGTTGGCGTGCAGATAGCGCATCAGCCAGCCATAGTTCACATCACGCATGATGTGCTCGACGGAGTTGAAAGCCAGCGTCGACTGCGGCGTGTAGTGCATCGCCAGGATGATGCCGGTGACGATCTGCGCCACCAACATGAAGGTCAGGATGCCACCGAAGGTCCAGAAATAGTTCAGGTTCCGCGGCGTCGGATAAGACACGGCCGAATCATGCATCAGCCGCACGATCGGCAGGCGCGCATCCAGCCAGCGTTCGATGCCCGACTTCGGAACGTAGGAGCTATGACCACTCATGAGGAATGCCTCGGGGCTGTGTCGTCTTGGCGAAGGCGCGTCGGGCAGGGAAGGCCCGCAAGGAAACCAGAGGAAGCCGGCATGGTTCAGCCGATCCTGATCTTGGTGTCGGCGCTGAACGCATAGGGCGGCACCGGCAGGTTGAGCGGCGCGGGGCCTTTGCGGATGCGGCCGGAGGAATCGTAATGCGAACCATGGCAGGGGCAGAACCAGCCATCGAAATCGCCCTTCGGGTCGCCAGGCGAGTTGCCCAGCGGCACGCAGCCGAGATGGGTGCAGTTGCCATAGACGATGAGGAAGGGCTCGTGGCCCGGCTTGGTGCGCTGCTGGTCCGTCTGCGGGTCGCGCAAGATCGAGATATCGACCGCCAGCGCCTCGTCGATTTCCTTCTTGGTGCGGTGCCGCACGAAGATCAGCTTGCCGCGCCAGAACAGCTTGATCGCCTGCCCTTCGGCGATCGGGGCGAGATCGACATCCATCGGAGCGCCGGCGGCGATCGTCTGCGCGTCGGGGGCAAGCTGGCTCACCAGCGGCACGACGACGGCGCCCAGGCCTACGGCGCCGGCGGCGCCGGTCGCTAGAATGAGGAAGTCGCGGCGAGTGGTTTCGGTCGATGTCGTATCGGTCGCGTGCGCCACGATCCAATCCTCTGCAAGTCGCTCTGGCCCGGCAATTCGTCCAAGTCTGGAATGACTCGAATTTTTCGCCTGAATCCGGTCTTACGGGCGTGTCGTTACCACCGCAATGCGACGGCACGTCACTGTCGCGCTCTTTGGCACGCAGTTTGGACGAAGTCTACTGTTGCGGTGCGCTCGCCCCACCCTCTTGCGACGCGAGGCTTGTGGCAACGCCGCAGAGATTCAAACCGAAACCATTTCAGGGTCGGCGGCAGCCAGGAATCCACCCGATTGCCGCGACCAGAGCCGGGCATAGAGCCCGCCCCGCGCCACCAGCTCGGCATGGCTGCCGGAATCGACGATCCGGCCCTGGTCGAGCACGATCAGACGATCGAGTGCGGCGATGGTGGAGAGCCGGTGCGCGATCGCGATCACCGTCTTGCCCTGCATCAGGCTGGTCAATTGTTCCTGGATCGTCGCCTCGACCTCCGAATCGAGCGCCGAGGTCGCCTCGTCCAGGATTAGGATCGGCGCATCCTTGAGCAGCACGCGGGCGATCGCGATGCGCTGGCGCTGCCCGCCCGAGAGCTTGACGCCGCGCTCGCCGACGCGCGATTCAAAGCCCTGGCGACCATCCTGATCGCTGAGGCCCTGCACGAAGTCATGGGCCGAGGCACGCTCGGCCGCCGCGGCGATCTCGCCTTCCGTCGCGCCGATGCGGCCATAGGCGATGTTGTCGCCGATCGAGCGGTGCAGCAATGAATTGTCCTGCGTCACCATGCCGATCTGCGCGCGCAAGGAGTCCTGGGTCACCAACGCGATATCCTGGCCGTCGATCAGAACGCGCCCGCCGGCGACCGGATAGAGCCTGAGCAGCAGGTTCACCAGCGTCGACTTCCCGGCACCGGAAGGCCCCACGAGACCGATGCGCTCGCCGGGCTTTATGTCGAGCGTCAGATCTTCGAAGAGCCCGCCCTGACGGCCATAGTTGAAGCGTACATGATCGAAGCGGATACCGCCTTTGTCCACGACGAGCGGCACGGCGTCGGGCGCGTCGGTCAGGTCGTGGGGTTTGGCGATCGTTTCCATGCTTTCCTGCACGGAGCCGATATTCTCGAAGACGCCGCGCACGAGATGGATCAGCCAGCCCGACATCTGCACCAGCCGCAGCACGAGGCCGATCGCCGCGGCAACCGCGCCCGGTGTCATCTCGCCGTGACTCCAGAGCCAGAGGCTCAGACCGGCCGTCACCACGACGAGCAAGCTGTTCATCGTCTGCAGGATGACGCTGACGCCGGTGATCAGGCGCGAGAGATGCAGGAAGGAGGCGTTCCAGCGCGTCAGCGAATCGCGCACCGAAGAGCGCTCGGCATCGGCGCGCGCGAACAGCTTGACAGTGAGGATATTGGTGTAGGCGTCGACGATGCGCCCCGTCGTCGAGGAGCGGCCGAGCGAATTGGCCTCCGAACGCTTCTTCGCGCGCGGCACGAAATAGATCAGCAACGCAACATAGGCCCCGAGCCAGGCGACCACCGGCAAGGCGAGCCAGGCGCTGGTCTTGCCAAAGAAGCCGAGAGCCACCGTGACGAAGATCAACGCGTACCAGAGGTCGTCGATGACCTCGATCGTCGCGCCGCGGATCGACTGCCCGGCCTGGATGACGCGCGCCGAGAGGCGCCCGGCGAAATCATTCTGGAAATAGGAGAGCGCGTGGCCAAGCGTATAGACATGGTTGCGCCAGCGGATCTGGTTGGTGATCTGCGGTACCACGACCTGGTCGACGATGGCGTGGTTGGCGAAATAGACGATTGGCCGGACGACGACGAGCAGGAAGGCCGCGCCGGCCAGAAGCCAGCCATGGTCGCTCCAGATCGTCTGCGGCGACTGCGTTGCCAGAAGATCGACGAACCAGCCGACCATCAGATACATCAGCGCCTCGATGCCGCTGAAGGCCAGCCCGGTCAGCATGATCAGGGCCATCCAGCCCTTCACGCCCTTGATGTGGTGCCACATGAAGGGCCACACGCCACGCGGCGGCGTCTCGCGCTCGTCGAAAGGCGCGAACACATCGATGCGGGTTTCGAGATAGCGGAACAGAGCGGCAAACATAATCGTCTGATTAATCCCGTATATCTTTGAAATTAAGGCATAAACCGTTCTGGGAAAATACTCGCCCCGGCCACACCGGGATGAGACGGTCGATTATGAGCTGAAGCAAACGGCCAATCACGTCAGGAGCCGCCACTCGGCACCCGCGCCCGCAATGTGTTGTTCGGCAAAGGGCAATACAACTCCCCGCCGCGCCGCAAGCGCGGCCGGATCGTTGCTGGGCACGGACAGCGCCCGCCCCGGTCTGAACGGAATGAGCGTCTCGACATGCACGGCCATCAGCCATGCCCGTCGCCAATGCGCGCTAATGCAGGCTGGTTCAGGACGAAAATACGCCGTCATCCCGAGCGCCCGAAGGGAGGCCTGGGACGGCAGCGTGCTTTCGGCGGAGCGATAAAAGAACCCGCTCTACTGCGGTGCCTGCCCGGGCTCGGGCACGTCATACCCCTCGGACGCGTAGGCGCTGAGCCTGTTGCGCAGGGTTCTTATCGATATGCAGAGCATGTTGGCTGCATGCGTGCGGTTGCCGCCGGTTTCCCTCAGCGTGGCCAGAATCAGCTCACGTTCAACATCGGCAACCGGACGCCCGACGAGATGGTCCGCGGCGTGCGGATCGGAGTTGAAATCGTGCATCGCATTGTCCTTCGAGAGCCCCCAGCTCCAACTCGGGAAAGTCGGATGAGGCCGAGAAAACGGTTAATGCTTAGTTAAACCGGGGGTGCGCGGCCCTGGGCCGGCGCTTTGCGCCGGGCACCTGGCTCCCGCGTCAAGCCCGTCTCCTTGGCGAATCGCCCTGCGCCTCCTTGACGCTCGTCAGGCTGCCAGCCCATGACGGCAGCCATGTTGCGCCTCGCCCTCTATCAGCCCGACATCCCGCAGAATGCCGGTACGATGATCCGGCTTTGCGCCTGTCTCGGCGTTACGGTCGACATCGTCGAGCCTGCGGCCTTCGACGTCTCCGATCGGCATTTCCGGCGCTCAGGCATGGATTATCTCGAACGGGCCGCGATCGCACGCCATGTTTCCTTCACGGCCTTCGACGCCTGGCGGCGCGCGGCCAGCCATCGCCTGATCCTGGCCGAGACCGATGGCGCGATCACACACACAGCCTTCGCCTTCCAGCCGGGCGACATCGTCATGGTCGGGCGGGAATCCGCCGGCGTCCTGCCGGAGGTCTACGCGGCGGCCGATGCGAGCGTGCATGTGCCGATGCGCTCCGGCCTGCGCTCGCTCAACGTCGCGGTTGCGGCCGCCATCGTTCTGGGCGAAGCCTTGCGGCAGGTCGGTGGCTATCCAGCCGCCCGCGAGGACGGATGATGACTGAGGCTACGGCGGCGGAAGATCACGCGAAACAAACCCAGATGGCGCTTGCAGAGGCAATGAAGCCGCGCGCCGCCGCCTGGTTCGCCAGCCTGCGCGACCGCATCTGCGCCGCCTTCGAGGCCATAGAGGACGAGGCGGCTGGTCCTTTCCCACCCGAAACCTCGACCCCGGGACGCTTCGTACGCACGCCCTGGCAGCGCAAGAACCATGACGGCGCCGAGGGCGGCGGCGGCGTCATGTCGGTGATGCAGGGGCGCGTCTTCGAGAAGGTCGGCGTCCATGTCTCGACCGTCTATGGCACCTTCCAGCCTGAATTCGCCGGCCAGATCCCGGGCGCCTCCGAGGATCCGCGGTTCCATGCGACGGGTGTCTCGCTGATCGCCCATCCCTGGAATCCGCATGCGCCGACCGTGCACATGAACACGCGCTTCGTGGTGACGACGAAACCCTGGTTCGGCGGCGGCGCGGACCTCACCCCGGTCCTGATCCGGCGCCGCTCGCAGGAAGACCCGGATGCGATCGCCTTCCACGCCGCGATGCGCAGCCCTTGCGAGCGCTTCGCGCCCATCGCCGACTATCCTCGCTTCAAACAATGGTGCGACGAGTATTTCTTCCTGAAGCATCGCAATGAGCCGCGTGGCATCGGCGGCATCTTCTACGACTATGTCTGGTCGGGCGAACCGGAGGGCGATTTCGCCTTCACGCAAGCGGTCGGCGAAGCCTTTCTTGGAGCCTATCCCGCCATCCTGCGCGCCAATATGACGACACCCTGGACGGAGGAGGACCGCCACGAGCAGCAGGTCCGGCGCGGCCGCTATGTCGAGTTCAACCTGCTCTATGACCGCGGCACGATCTTCGGGTTGAAGACCGGCGGCAATGTCGACTCGATCCTCTCATCACTGCCGCCGACAGTCCGATGGCCGTGAGGTGAGCGGCGCCTGCGCGCCACAGTCCCGCCGCGTAAAAGATCACGGCGATATCGGCTGCTCTGCAATGACGCGGCTTGGCCGTTGGAATGGCCAGCGACGATCCGCGATTGCGATCATGACTGCGATACCCAGGGCAACGAAAACAAGCTCGACAGCAATCGAGGGAAGAGACTTTACCCCGAAAAAATGATGGGCGGCATATAGAGCTTCATTAGCGGCAGTCGAAACGATCGCGCCGAATACAAAGACCGGCAACGATCTACGCCCTAGCCTGCACAGAACATTTCGCGGGTCAGCTCGGCGTAGCAGGCGTATCAGTGGCGCATCCGGGCAAGAAATAAGCAGATAAGCCAATGCCAGGACATGCAGCAGCCGCAAAGGCGACTGGTAGGTCTTGCTTCCACCCAACCAGAAATGATCATCCCGCGCGATCAGCCAGTCCATTCCTGCCGGCCAGCGCGGAGCGATCAACGCTATGAAGATCACGTAACCGAGCACATAAGCGAGCGCTAAGCCCTTGAGGAGGCGCGATTGCGGCACTCGAACGCCCTGCTTGATTGCAGCCCCCAGCGCAACCCCGCACGCAAAGGTCAGCGTCCAGGGAAGAACGGTCATCACGAATGGTTCATCGATGGAATCATTGGGTAAAACCAAACCAAAATGGCCAACCACGACCCAGATAAAAGCAGCCGGTAGAAGCGAGTACCACCACATCTTAGCTGATAAACCCACTAGAATCGGGCCAAAAAGCATTAAATATGCATAAAGCGCAAGTATAGCTGAATATCCAATTTTGTTCTGAAAATTAAACATCGATAAAATAGAAGATACACCGCCGTTGCCATAAACGGCATCGACAGCACCTCTATTAAGAACATTGAGATCGCCATTCAGAAAATCAACGAACAATACTAACGCGACTGTCGTAATCACCACGACGGTGCTGAAATAATACAATTTCGTAAATCTAAGTAAAAACATCAAGATCATAGATCTTAATTGCATTCTACCATAAAAAATATATGTAGAAATACCGGAAATTAAAACAAAAATTTCAGACGAATCCGAAAGTCCGACCTTGGAAAACGATAATTCTTTAAAGAATCCGAGAGTGATGTGATTGACGAAAATATTGAGAAGACAAAACCCTCGAACCGCATCAATGGAATGAATCCGACCCGTCATTAGCCTGCAACCATCCTGGCGAAGCGATATCCCCGCCCCTTACCGGAGGTTGTATAATAATCGACGAAGTCGCAAATGGGGGACAGATAAAATCTGGAGTTGCGAACTCATAAACTGCCATTGCTTCAATTTATGATTGCAGATTGGTAAAATCAGCGCCCCATTGCGGCGCCATCGAGCATCTCGACAGCCGCCTCGACGAAAGCCGCCTGCTCCTCCTGCCCAGCCGGGCACCCCGCACCGATCCAGGCGCTCCGCGCCGCCTCCAGAACACGCCCGACCTTCGGCCCGGCAGCGACGCCGCACGCCAGCACATCGCGGCCGCTCGGCAGGAAAGACGGTGTCCGGCCGAGATCGCCGATCAGCGCCCGCGCTTCGATCTGCCGCGGCTCGCCAGCACTAGCCGTAAGAAGAACGAGCCCAGCGGCCGCCGCATCAGCCCCCGTCCGCTGCGCCAAGTGACGCAAGCTTGCGATCGTCGGCGAAGCAACATGCCCCGATAGCGCCTCGAGCGCAGCCGCGATGCGCTCGATCCTGTCGAACTCCTCATTCGAGAGGCGCAACCGCTCACGCAGCCGGAGCGCATCCTCGCCGACAGCGACAGCCAGGGCCGCCAGCCGGAAAGCGGGATAGGCCTGCGCCTCGCCTCCCACCAGTGCATTTCCCGCCGCAATTGCCGCGAAACGCGACAGATAGGGCACACCGCCGAGGAGCGGCATCAGCAGCCCCGCTCCGGCCATCGCGGTAACGGCGTCAACCGCGCCGGGCGCCACCAGCAGCTTCAACAACTCAGCCCGCACGCGCTCCCGCGACAAGCCCTCCAGCCCGGCGCGCCCCGCGATGCAGGCCGCGAGCCCCAACGGATCGGGACCCCCATGTCCATAGCGGGCATGAAACCGGAAGAAGCGCAGGATGCGTAGATAATCCTCGCGGATGCGCTCGGCCGGATCACCGATGAAGCGGATACGCCGCGCGGCGAGATCGATCAGTCCGTCGCCATAGTCGTGAAGGCCGCCATGCCGATCAAGGCCTAGCGCGTTGATGGTGAAATCGCGCCGCAGCGCATCCTCAGCAAAATCGCGCCCGAAGGCGACCTTGGCGCGGCGCCCATCGGTCTCGACATCGCGCCTGAGCGTCGTCACCTCGAAGCTTGCCCCGTCGCGAACGAGCGTCACCGTGCCATGCTCAATGCCTGTCGGAACCGCCTTATAACCTGCCGCTCGCCCAAGCCGGATCGTCTCTTGCGGCAGCGCCGTAGTGGCAAGATCGACATCGCCGACGGGCTCATCGAGCAGGAGATTCCTGACGGCCCCGCCGATGATGCGGGTCTCCTCGCCCTTCAGGTTCAGTGCCGCGAGCACGGCGGCAACGGCGGGGCGCGCCAGGAAGGCAGCGATCCGCATTGTCGCCGCATCGTTCATTTGAACCGTCCCGGTACAAGCTGGCCGTTTTCCATATGCGGCGGCTCATAGGCGCCCCGGTTGCGCGGCGCGATCCATCCGGCGACGAAGAAGGAGGCGATGCCCAGAGCGAGTCCCAGGACGGAGAGCCGGAACAGATGCGGGCTCCAATGCTCGACATCGAACGGATTGCGCCGCCTGAGCACGAGATAAGCCGCAAAGGCACAGAAAGGCAGGACGAAGAGCAGGAACTCCTCGATCAGCGAACGCAGCATCGGCGTTTCTTCCCAGTCAGGTCAGCCGGCGAGCCGTTCGTAAAGGTTGCGGATCATGCCAGCGGTTGCACCCCAGATATAGTGATCCCCGAACGGCATCGCATAGTAGGTGCGATAGCGGCCTTCCCACAGGCGTCCCTCGCGGTGATGATTGGCGGGGTCGAGCAGAAAGGCGAGCGGCGTCTCGAAGGCTTCATCGACCTCATACTGGTTGATCGTCAGCGAGAATGGCGGCTCGATCAGCGCAACCACCGGCACGATGCGATAGCCGGTGCCGGTCAGATAGGCGTCGAGAAAGCCGAGCGTCCGCACCTGCTGGCGCGGCAGGCCGATCTCCTCCTCCGCCTCGCGCAGCGCCGTGACCACCGGCGAGCCGTCGACGGCATCGACCCGCCCGCCGGGAAAGGCGATCTGCGCGGAATGGCTGCGCAACGCTGCCGCGCGCTGCGTCAGCAGCACGGTCGGCCCTTCCGGGCGAGCCACGATACCGATCAGCACCGCCGCCTGTATCGCAGTCGCCTCGTCGGGCATGGCAAACGGCTCGGACTGCAGGTCTGCGGGCTGCATCTCATGGTCGCCGCGCAGACGGCTGATCAGGTCGCCAAGCGCAGGTGGCTCGTGGCGCAGCCGTTCGAGCGCCAGCGCCGCGAACGCATCCGCTGTCAGGTTCAACGCCGTCATTCTGCCTCGCTGTCCTCGATCTCACTGGCCGGCACGGCCGGGTAGAAAGCGCCACCGGCAGCCACGCCAAACATCGGCACGCCGTCGACCTCACGCACCTCGCCGAGCGCGAGCAGGTCATAGGTCACGGCCCGCGTCACCCGCGCCCAGAGATCGCGTCTGACGTGGATATAGGGCTTGAGCCCGCCCTTGGCCGCGCGCTCGAAGCGAATCGCATGGCCGGATCCCGCGCTCACGACATCGTCGACTTGCGTCCGGAACGCCAGCGAGCGCCCCTCCCCCTCGCCGTCCACCGCCATCTCGACCGCCTGGAAAGGCGCATCCTCGACCGTGATCCCGACCTTCTCGACCGGGGTCACGAGAACGTAATCGCCATCATCCCGGCGCAGAACGGAGGAGAAAAGCTTGACCAGGGCCGGCCGTCCAATCGGCGTGCCCAGATAGAACCAGGTGCCGTCGGCAGCGATGCACATGTCGATATCGCCGCAGAAAGGCGGATTCCAGCGCTCGACCGGCGGCAGCCCACGGCCCTTGCCATCGCGCAGCGAGGTCAGCAGCCGGTCCATCGCAGAAACGGAATCTGTCATCGAAAACCCCGGCTGCGCCGTATGCGGCATATTGGTTGCATCGCCTTCTTGCCTTGAACTCCACATAATCGTGAAGCGGAGTTTATGTGCACCGCGCCATCGGGCCCCTTGAGCCGGCATGGCGACCCGTCCACACTCAACGGCTCAAGGCCTTGTGGGTTCGGGACGGGCCGGAAGCAAAGACGCCGGGACCAGAAGACGCAAGCTGCGACGACAAGGGTGAAGGAGATCGACATGGTGGCGCAAGTCCGTGCGGCGGAGAGCAACCCGCCGATCAATCTCGACACCGGCATCGTCGAAGCTGCCGAGGCCGCGCTCGGCGCCATCGGCGCGGCGCGCAAGGAAATCGGCCAGGTCATCTTCGGTCAGCAGAAGGTCGTCGATCTTTCGCTCATCACCCTGCTGGCCGGCGGCCACGGCCTGCTGGTCGGCGTGCCAGGCCTCGCCAAAACCAAGCTGGTCGAGGCGATGGGCACGGTGCTCGGCCTGAACGCCCGCCGCGTCCAGTTCACGCCGGACCTGATGCCCTCTGACATCCTCGGCTCCGAGGTGCTCGACGAGAGCCCGGAGGGTAAGCGTCATTTCCGCTTCATCAAGGGTCCGGTCTTCGCGCAATTGCTGATGGCCGACGAGATCAACCGCGCCAGCCCCCGGACCCAGTCGGCGCTGCTGCAGGCGATGCAGGAGCATCATGTCACCATCGGCGGCGAGCGTTACGACCTGCCGGCCCCCTTCCATGTGCTCGCGACCCAGAACCCGATCGAACAGGAGGGCACCTATCCCCTGCCCGAGGCCCAGCTCGACCGCTTCCTGCTCGAAATCGACGTCGCCTATCCCGACCGCGAGGCGGAGCGCCGTATCCTGCTCGAGACCACCGGCGCCACAGAGCACAAGCCCGTCCAGGCGATGACCGCCGAGACGCTGATGTCGACGCAGCGGCTGGTGCGCCGCCTGCCGGTGGGCGAGACCGTGGTCGATGCGATCCTCGACCTCGTGCGCTCGGCCAGGCCCGAGGGCGGCGACGCCGCCATCACCGACAAGCTCGCCTGGGGCCCCGGGCCTCGCGCCAGCCAGTCGCTGACGCTGGCCTGCCGCGCCAGGGCGCTGGTCGAAGGCCGCCTCGCGCCCTCGGTCGACGATGTCGCAGCGCTGGCCATTCCCGTTCTGAAGCATCGCATCGCGCTCACTTTCGCCGCGCGCGCCGATGGCGCGACCGTCGAGGGCATCATCGGCAAGCTTGTGGAACGGTTGGGATAGGAGGCGACACGACAATGCTGCGCATGCGCGTTCTCGGGACCTCCGAACGCCAACCGGCCCGGCCGGTTCTCACCGCCTCGCTCGATCTCGCCGCGCGTCTGCCCCGGCTGATCCTGGAGGCGCGACGGGTCTCGGCCAGCGTGCACGGCATTCATGGGCGCAGGCGCGCAGGCCCCGGCGAGACCTTCTGGCAGTATCGCCCCCTCGTCACCGGCGAATCCGCCTCGCGCATCGACTGGCGCCGCTCGGCCCGTGACGGCCATCTCTTCGTGCGCGAGCGCGAATGGGAAGCCTCGCATGCGATCTGGCTCTGGATCGACCGCTCGGCCTCGATGGGTTTTGCCTCCTCGCTCGCCCTGGCCTCGAAGGTCGATCGCGCGCTCATCGCCGGCTTCGCCCTGGCCGAGACGCTGGTCGAGGGCGGCGAGCGCGTCGGCCATCTCGGTCTGACCCGCGCGCTTGCCTCGCGCCGCATCGTCGAGACGCTGGCGCAAGCGATCCTGGTCGACGCCAAGGGCGCAGAGGCCGACCTGCCGCCGGACGCGCCGCTGCCGCGCCTGGCCGATGCGATCATCATCACCGATGGTCTTTCGCCGGCCGCCTCGCTGGCCAAGCGCATCGCCACGATGGCCTCATCAGGCGCGCGCGGCCATGTCCTGCTGATCGCCGACCCGATCGAGGAGACCTTCCCCTTCACCGGTCAGGCGGAACTCTTTGACCTCGAAGACGGTTTGTCGCTCAGGGTCGGCGATGCCGGCTCCTGGGGCCTGGAATACCGGCAGCGGCTCGAAGCCCATCGTGACGCGATCAAGGAAGCCTGCCGCAAGGTGGGCTGGACGCTGACGCTGCATCGCACCGACCGGCCGGCCAGCGAAGGCGTGCTGCGCATCGCCAGCCTGATCGCCGCGTCGCGCGGCCCCGGACGCTAGGCCATGACAGATTTGCCCGGAACCACTGCGTCATCCTGGACAAGCCGCGCAGCGGCGCAGATCCGGGATCCATCGAAGAACTCCGGAGTTCTACGATCGATCCCGAATCTTCGCGGAGTTTATCCTTGGGCCGATCGAAGATCGGACCCGAGGGCTGCGTCCGGGATGACGCGGTGTTTCAGTGAGAAACCGGCAAATGAGAGGGAGCTGCCCCCATGCTGAGCTCCCTGCCGATCGCCTTCTCCGCCCCGCTGGCGCTCGCCGCGCTGGCTTTGCTGCCGGCGCTATGGCTGATCCTGCGCGTGACACCGCCGCGCCCGAGACGCATCGACTTTCCGCCGCTGAAGATCATGGCGGACCTCATCGCCAAGCGGGAAATGCCGGCCCATACACCCTGGTGGCTGCTGGCCTTGCGCATGGCTGTCGCTGCGCTCGCGATCCTCGCTGTGGCCGGCCCGGTCTGGAACCCGCCGCGCGAGGCTGGCCCAATGCGCGGCCCGATGCTGCTGCTGATCGACAACGGTTTCGGCGCTGCGACCGACTGGCCCGAGCGGCAGGCCATCTCCGAATCCCGCCTCGCCGCCGCCGCCCGCGAAGGCCGCCCCGTCGCCATTGTTGGCCTCGCCGAGGCGTCCGGTGAAATCGCCCTGTCCGAGCCTCGCGCCGCGCTCGACCGGTTGCGCGCCTTGGCGCTGCAGCCGCACGCGCCCGACCGCTCCGCCCATCTCCAGCGTATCGAGGCCTTCCTGCGCAGCGCGCCCGAGGCCGAGACCGTCTGGGTCAGCGATGGCCTTTCGATTGCGGATGACGGCCCCTTCCTCGCCCGGCTGAAGCAGGAAGCCGATGCCCGCCGTCTCTCGATCCATGCCGGCTCCCCCAGCCAGCTCGCCCTGACATCGCCCGAGAACCTCGCCGGTGCGCTTGCCGTGAAGGTGCTGCGCCCTACCAGCGCGGCCACTGCCACGGGCCATGTCCGCGCGCTCGATCTCAAGGGGCTCCCGCTCGGCGATGCGCCCTTCATCTTCAACGGCTCGGACCTGCAGGCCTCGGCGCGGCTGACCTTGCCGATCGAGGTTCGTAACGCCGTGTCCCGGCTCGAGATCGTCGGCGAGCGCAGCGCGGCGGCCGTGGCTCTGCTCGACGACCGCGCCAAGCGCCGGCGCGTCGGCATCGTCTCCGGCACCACCACCGACACGGCCCAACCGCTGCTTTCACCGACCTACTACGTCTCCCGCGCGCTCTCTCCCTTCGCCGAGATCCGCGAACCGCGCCCGGGCTCGACCGACCCGATCGGCGAATTATTGGCGCAGAACCTCTCCGTGCTGGTGCTCGCCGATATCGGCGCGCTCGACGGCGACACGGTCGGCAAGATCAACAGCTTCATCCAGCGCGGCGGCGTGCTGCTGCGCTTCGCCGGAGCGCGGCTGGCGGCGGCGGCCGATGACCTCACGCCGGTGCGCCTGCGCCGTGGCGGCCGCACGCTTGGCGGCGGCCTTTCCTGGGAGACCCCGCGCAAGCTCGCCCCCTTCACCCGCGAGAGCCCCTTCTTCGGCATCGCCATCAACGACGATGTCCGCGTCTCCAGGCAGATCCTGGCCGAGCCCGAAGCCGACCTGGCCAAGAAGACCTGGGCTGCATTGGAGGACGGTACGCCGGTCGTCACCGGCGAACGCCGTGGCGACGGCATGATCGCGATGATGCACGTCACCGCCGACACGACATGGTCGAACCTGCCACTCTCGGGGCTGTTCGTCGACATGCTGCGCAAGGTCGTCAGCCTTGCCGGAACCGGGCCGAGCGAGGCTCAAGGAGAGGATGCGCGCGTGGACACGCTGTCGCCGACCCGTGTGCTCGATGGCCACGGCGCCTTCCGCAGTCCGCCCGCGACCGCCCAGCCGGTGGCCCGGACGTTCTCCGGACGGGCGACCTTGGCGCATCCGCCAGGCATCTACGGCCCTGCCGACGGCTCGCTTGCGGTGAACGCCCTGAACCCGGCCGACAGCCTGAAGGCGATCGATCTCGCGGCACTCGGCGCACCGATCCTGCCGGTCGACAAGCCGGTCGCCTTCGACATCCGCCCGCAATTGCTGGTGCTGGCGCTGCTGTGCCTGATCGCCGACACGCTGGCAACGTTGTGGCTCGGTGGCCGGCTGAACATTGCGCGCCGCGCAGGGCGCGCTGCGCCAGCCGCGATCCTGCTGGCGCTCGTGCTCGTCGGCGCCGCAACGCCCGAGATGGCGCGCGCTCAAGCCGCGCCGACAGGCGCGGCGGACGACCGCCCGCCGATTCCGCGCGAGCTTTTCGCAGCCGGCGCCGTGACGCGGCTGGCTTATGTCGTCACCGGCGACAAGGCGGTCGACGACATGTCCAAGGCCGGGCTTGCCGGTCTCAACGTCGTGCTCGGCGCGCGCACCGCGCTCGAACCCGGCGAGGCGGTCGGCGTCAATGCCGACCGCGACGAACTCGCCTTCTTTCCGGTGCTGTACTGGCCGATCGTAGCAGGCCGCCCGATCCCCGCCCCCGAGACCCTGCGTAAGCTTGAGGCTTATATGAAGGGCGGCGGGCTCGTGATCTTCGACACCCGCGACGCGATGAGCGCGCGGCCCGGCGGCGGCACCACGCCCGAGGGCGAACAATTGCGCCGCATGCTGCAGACGCTCGACATTCCCGAGCTCGAACCGCTGCCGCGCGACCATGTCCTGACCAAGACCTTCTACATTCTCGACGGCTTCGTCGGCCGCTACGATACCGGCACGACCTGGGTCGAGATTCTGCCGCCCGCAGGCGAGGACGGCCGCCGCCCGGCGCGCGCCGGCGACAATGTCTCGCCGATCGTCATCACCTCGAACGACCTTGCCTCCGCCTGGGCCGTCGGCCGGCGCGGCGAGGGGCTGGTACCGCTTTCCGGCTCCGACCCACGCCAGCGCGAAATGGCGCTCAGGGCCGGCGTCAATCTCGTGATGTATGCGCTCACCGGCAACTACAAGGCCGACCAGGTCCATGTCCCGGCCCTGCTCGAGCGTCTGGGACAATAGGTCATGTGGAGCCTCTCCTTCGCCCCGCTGGTGCCGCTGCCGCTGCTGATAGGCCTGAGCCTGCTGGCTGCGCTCGCGGCCGGCGCGGCGATCGTGCTGGCGGGACGCAGCGCCATCCTGCGCGCGCTCGCGCTCGTCATGCTGACGCTGACACTGGCCGATCCCTCGCTCGTCTTCGAGGATCGCGAGCCGGTCAAGGACGTCGTCTCCGTGGTGGTCGACCGCTCCGGCTCGAACCGGCTGGCCGACCGCGCGGCCCAGACGCAGGCCGCCCAGGCCGAAGTCGAGCGCCAGCTGCGCGGCCTGAACAATGTCGAAACGCGTATCGTCGAGGTTCGCGATGCGCAAGGTTCGGGCGACGGCACCCGCCTGTTCGAGGCCTTGGCCGCCAGCCTCGCCGATGTGCCCTCCGAGCGCGTCGCCGGCGCGATCATGATCACCGACGGCCTCGCCCATGACGCCCCGGCCAATGCCGAGGCGCTTGGCCTGCGCGCGCCGCTGCATGTGCTGACCACGGGGCGCAACGCCGAGATCGACCGCCGCATCGTTCTGGTCGATTCGCCGCGCTTCGGCATCGTCGGCAAGGACCAGAACGTCCGCCTGCGCGTCGTCGAGAGAGGCGGGCCGGGCCGGGCCGGGCTGACCATCCGCCGCGACGGCGAGATCATCGCGCGCCGCGAGGTCACCGCCGGCGAGATCGTGCAGGTGCCGATCCGGATCGATCGCGGCGGCCCCAACGTCGTCGAGATCGAAGCCGATCCGCTTGAAAACGAGCTCACCCTCGCCAACAACCGCGCCGTGATCACCATCGAAGGCGTGCGCGACAAGCTGCGCGTGCTCCTGGTCTCGGGCGAACCGCATCCGGGCGAGCGCACCTGGCGCAACCTGCTCAAGGCCGACGCCAATATCGACCTCGTGCATTTCACTATCCTGCGCCCGCCGGAGAAGCAGGACGGCACGCCGATCAACGAGCTTTCGCTGATCGCCTTCCCGACGCGCGAGCTGTTCCAGGTCAAGATCAAGGAATTCGACCTGATCATCTTCGACCGCTACGCCAACCAGTCGATCCTGCCGCTGATCTATTTCGACAACATCGTCCGCTATGTCCGCGAGGGCGGAGCGCTGCTGATCGCGGCCGGGCCGGAATACGCCGGCTCGCAAAGCCTGTCGCGCACGCCCTTGGGGCAGATCCTGCCAGCCGTGCCGGACGGCTCCGTGATTGACGAGGCCTATCGCGCCCGTGTCAGCGAACCCGGCAAGCGGCACCCGGTCACCCGCGACCTGCCAGGCTCCGAGGTCGAGCCGCCGCGCTGGGGCGAATGGCTGCGCATGGTGGGCGCCCGCGCCCGCACCGGTTCGGCCGTGATGACCGGCCCGGGCGAGCGGCCTTTGCTGATGCTGGCGCGCGAGCAGAAGGGCCGCGTCGCGCTCTTCCTCTCCGACCATGCCTGGCTCTGGGCGCGCGGCTTTCGCGATGGCGGCCCCTATCTCGATTTGCTGCGCCGGCTCAGCCACTGGCTGATGAAGGAACCCGAGCTGGAAGAGGAAGCGCTGCGCGCCTCGGCACGCGGCGGCGTCATCGAGGTCGAGCGCCAGACGCTGGGCGACACGCCCTCCCCCGTGACCATCACCGGGCCGGACGGGCAATCGCGCTCCGTGCCGCTCGAGGCCGGCCGACCCGGCCTCTTCACCGCGCGCATCGCGACCAGCGAATTCGGCCTGCACCGCGTCGCGGCCGACAACCTCACAGCCTTCGCCAGTGTCGGCCCCGAGAATCCGCGCGAATTGATGGAAGTGGTGAGCAACCCGGCCCAGCTTCAGGCCCTGGCCGAAGCCAGCGGCGGCTCCTCAAGGCGGATCGGCCAGGAGATCGGCTCGAACGTGACCATTCCGCGCATCGTGCCGGTACGGTCCGGATCGCAATTCGCCGGCTCAGACTGGATCGGCCTGCGCATCAGCGATTCCGGCATCGTGCGCGGCGTCCAGATCTCGCCGCTCTTCATCGGCCTGATCGGTCTGGCCCTGCTGTTTGGCGCGCTCGTCGCCGGTTGGCTGGGAGAAAGCGGCAGACGGTTCAACCGGAAGCCCGACGCGGCCTAGAGCGTTTTCGAGCGAAGTGGACACCGGTTCGCGTGAAGAAAACGCGTTAAAACAGAGAGCTCGCCCTGTCATCCCGGGGCGGTCCAAAGGACCGAACCCGGAACCCACGACCGGGCGAGCGTTGTCGACCGCGCACAGCCAAGGCCTCACCCGGTCGTGGATTCCGAGTTCTCGGCTTCGCCGAGCCCCGGAATGACACGCCCCTCAGCGATATGGCATCACGGCGCCCTTGCGCTGCGCCAACACGCCCTCGACCAGTTCGAGCGCGAGGAAACGCGCCGGGTCTGCCGGCCCCGGTAGGACGAGCTGACCCGGCGGGATCGGCCTGAAGCCGAAGCGGGCATAATAGGGCGCATCCCCCACCAGCATGATCAGATCATACCCTGCGGCCCGCGCCGCCTCGATCGAGCGGTTCATCAGGGCCGCCCCGATGCCGCGTCCCTCAAAAGCCGGATCGACCGTCAGCGGCCCCAGCATCAGCGCGGTGCTGCCGCCCGCGGAAACCGGCGTCACCCTGATCGAGCCGACCAGAAACGTGCCGACATGGGCGGCGAAGGTCAGGTTTGCATCGGGTGGCACCCCCTCGCGCAGACGGAAGGCCGTGCGCGCGAAACGCCCCGGCCCGAAGGCGCGCTCGTGCAAACGCTCGATCGCGGCGGCATCGGCGGGAAGCTCATGGCGAATGGTCAAAGGCAAGGAGGTCATGACGGGCAAACCTGCGGGCGGGCAGAAACCTGCGGATGGGCAAAAACTTGCGGATAGGAGGACGAGGACATGGCCGCGCATCGGCGGCATGCCTCAAGGGCGCGCTTAGCGCGCCGGTCGTCGCAGGGTGGAAAGGCGTTGCCCGTTCGTCATGGCGGCGGGCTGTAGCAGAGTGGCGCGCGGGCGTCCATCACGCTTCTCGAGATAAGCGCGGGCTCACCAGACGGCCGGAGCTCTTGCGCCAGCCGCGATCTCGTCCAACCGCCGCCGCGTCGCCGGCGTTATGCCTTCCGGGAGCGTAGCGAGCGGAAAAAAGCCGGCTTCGGCGATCTCCCGGTCCGGCTGCTTTACACTCGCCACCACGAATTCCCGCGCCACGAACACCGCGACATGGTCGCGCCGCGACATCGCCCGGTTGAGGAAAACCCCGTGCAGCAGCACCGGCCCCGTCAGCAGGATGCAGCCCTCCTCGCGCAGCTCCTTGGCCAGCGCCTCCTCGAGCGTCTCGCCGACCTCGACTCCGCCACCCGGCAGGTGCCAGCCGGGGGTGTAGGTATGGCGGACCAGGAAGACGCGGCCTTCGTCGTCCAGCACGACGGCCCGCACGCCCAGCGTCATGCCCCGCACGATGCGGAAATAGAGATGCAGCAGCCGGCCAAGCATCTTTTGCGGCAAGCTGCGACCGGTCTCAGACCCCGGCAGCCGGTCAGCAGGAGGCTCGGATGCACGATCCGCGGTCATGGACTCGTCAAATCCAAACGAAATCCTAATTGTCTATGCAAATAACGCATGGCAGAGGCCCGTTTCCGGTTCCGTTACGTCACAAACGCGCCGCAAACGAGGCAGAGAAGACAGCCTCACAAACAGGAACTCCCGTCATGCTACTCTCTTTCATCATTGCTCGCCTGCGCGCCAAGCCGGCTTATGTCTGGAAGCCCGCCGTCACCCTGACCGATTCGTTCATCGTCTCCGAACTGACCGGCACCGCCAACTGAGCCGACCTGCGCGAGGCTTGCGTCGCTATCGACGCATCTTTCGCGCTTGACGGCTGGCGGGCGGCAAGGGCAAGCGCTTAGGCTGTGTTCAAGCTCGCGCATCTGTCCGACCCCCATCTCGGTCCTCTCGCCGGTTTTTCGCTGCACCAGCTCCTGGGCAAGCGTGCGACAGGCTATGTCAATTGGCGGCGCAAGCGGCGCCATGCCCATGACATGGACGTACTGGCCCTGATCGTCGCCGATATCCGCGCGCAAGCGCCCGACCATGTCGCCTGCACCGGCGATGTCGCCCATATCGGCCTGCCCAACGAATTCAAGACGGCTGTCACCTTTCTCGACACGCTCGGCCCGCGCGACGCCGTCAGCTTCGTGCCGGGCAATCACGACGCCTATGCCCCCTCATCCCTGAAGCCGCTCGCCAGCCATCTCGGCCCGTGGTGTGCCGATGACGAGGGCACGGCCGGCTATCCCTGGTATCGTCGTCGCGGCCCGGTCGCCCTGATCGGCCTCAACAGCGGCATTCCGACCCTGCCTCTCATGGCAACGGGGCGCCTCGGCCAGGCGCAGATCACCAAGGCCGAGGTCCTGCTGAATCGGGCCCGCGACGAGGGGCTGATCCGTGTCGTGCTGATCCATCATCCGCCCTATGTCGGCGGCGCGCGGCGCGCGCGCGAGCTCGTCGATGCCGAGGCATTCGAGGCAATGCTCGCGCGCAGCGGCGCCGATCTGATCCTGCACGGCCACAACCATACATTCTCGCTGGCCTGGCGGCCGGGGCTGGGCCGCGACGTGCCGATCGTCGGCGTGCCTTCGGCCTCGATCGGCCCACTCGGCCATGGCGAGAGGGCGACCTGGCATCTGTTCAAGATCGAGGGCGACGCAAGCGCCCCCCAGATCAGCGTCGAGCAGCGCGGCTTCGAGCCCGACGGCACGGTGATGCTGCGCCAGGAGATCGCGCTGCACGCAAAGCCGGTGTGAGCGGTGTCATCCCGCACGCGCTGCGGCATGCAATGCCGCCGCGCAGATGCGGGACCGCGCGACGATAAGGGCGCCTTTTCCTGATGACGGTCCCGTGTCTGCGTAGCGGCACTTCGCGCCGCAACGCGCACGGGATGACGCGCTGCATCAGATGCAGCGCCCACCATCCACGGCAAGAACCGTACCCGTCACCATCTCGGCATCGTCCGAGCAGAGATAGAGCGCCGCATTGGCCATGTCCTGCGGCGTCGAGAGCCGGCCCCAGGGAATGCTTGCCTTGAACTGTGCGCGTTTCTCCGGCGTGTCCTCGCCCATGAAGGTCGCCAGCAGCGGCGTCTCGCCGGCGACGGGCGCGATCGCGTTGACGCGGATGCGGTCGGGCGCAAGCTCCACCGCCATCGATTTCGAGAGCAGGTTCACCGCCCCCTTGGAGCCATTGTACCAGGTCAGGCCCGGGCGCGGCCGAATGCCGGCGGTCGAGCCGATATTCAGGATGACGCCGCCGCCATGCTCGCGGAAATGCGGCACGGTCGCGCGCGCCATGAGATAAATCGACTTCACGTTCACCGCGAAGACGCGATCGAACTCCTCCTCGGACACATCCAGCATCGGCTGGTTGCGATGGCTGATGCCGGCATTGTTGATGACGATGTCGAGCCGGCCGAACTTCGCCAGCACGCGCTCCACCGCCTTGTCGACGCTCTTAGCCCGGCCGACGTCACAGCCGACGGCAAAGGCCTTGCGGCCGATCGCCTTGGCCGCCTCCTTGGCCTTGTCGGCATTAATGTCGAGCACGGCCACCCGCGCGCCCTCGCGCACGAAAGTCTCGGCGATGCCGAGCCCGAACCCCTGTGCCGCACCGGTGATCAGCGCCGTCTTGCCCTTCAATCTCATCGTGCTTCCTCAGCTTTTCCCAAGGTCCGTTTATCTCGGGGTCCGCGACATTGGTGAGATTTGCCGCCGGCAACAAATGCGTTTTCGCGATTGGGTGGAGACGGAAATTGTATGGCGGGCAGGGCGCGGGGAACCCCTCTCCTGTAAGGAGAGGGGCAGGGGTGAGGTGTAGGCCCCTGGACCAGTCGAGCGCCAGCCTCACAGCGAAGCAACGGTGAGGTCACAGTCAAATCGTCCGACGGCCGACCCCTCACCCTGCCCTCTCCCACCAATCTCGGGCCTGCCCGAGATTGGCATCGATCGTGGTCCAAGTCGGAAACATCCGACTTGGATGGGAGAGGGTTCCCCGCGCTCATCTTGGAAAGGAGCGCTCACGCCCGAACCTCACGCCCCCAACTCTTCCTGCAGCATCTCCAACGCCAGCCAGCGTTCTTCCGCCTGCCCGATCTCGCGTGTCACCTCTTCCAGCCGCGTCGTTGCCTTGGCGAACAGTTTGGGGTCGCGCGTATAGAGATCGCCCGAGAGCGCCTGGCTGAGCTTGGCGGCTTCCGCTTGCAGAACCGCGATGCGCTTGGGCAAGGTCTCCAGCGCATGCTTCTCGTTGAAGGAAAGCTTGCGCTTCGAGACCGGCGCAGGAGCGGCTGCCACCGTGGGCTTGTCCTCGGCAGGCGCCGATTTCCCGGGGACCGCCCTCACCTTCGCGCCGACGCCACGCCCGCGCTGCGCCAGCATGTCGGAATAGCCACCGGCGAATTCCGTCCAGACGCCGTCGCCATCCGAGATCAACGTCGCCGAGACGACGCGGTCGATGAAGTCGCGGTCATGGCTGACCAGCAGAACCGTGCCTTGATAGTCGGCCAGAAGCTCCTGCAGCAGGTCGAGCGTCTCGAGGTCGAGATCGTTGGTCGGCTCGTCCAGCACCAGGAGGTTGGAAGGCTTCGCCAGCGCCCGCGCCAGCATCAATCGACCGCGCTCGCCGCCCGACAGCGCTCCCACCGGCGTGCGCCGCTGCAGCGGCTGGAACAGGAAGTCCTTCATATAAGCGATGACATGACGCGGCGTGTCGCCGACCATGACCTGGTCGGAACCACCACCGGTCAGCGCATCGCCGAGCGGCGTCGCAGGGTCGAGACTTTCGCGGCGTTGGTCGAGCGTGACCATGTTCAAGGAGACGCCGAGCTTGACCTTGCCGGAATCGGGCGCGAGCGCGCCGGTCAGCAGGTTGATCAGCGTGGTCTTGCCGGCGCCATTGGGGCCGACGATGCCGATCCGGTCGCCACGCGCCACGCGCAGCGACAGCGACTTCACCACCGCGTTGTCGCCAAAGGATTTTGCGACATCGATCGCCTCGATCACGAGCTTGCCGGAGGTCTGCGCCTCGCTCGCCTCAAGGCGGACATTGCCGACGACATTGCGGGCCGTGCGGCGCTGCTCGCGCAGGCCATGCAGTTCGCCGAGGCGACGCTGGTTGCGGGTGCGGCGCGCGCTCACGCCGTAACGCAGCCAGTCTTCCTCGCGGGCGATCTTGCGGTCGAGCTTGTGGCGGTCGAGCTCTTCCTGGGCGAGCACCTCGTCGCGCCAGGCCTCGAACTCGCCAAAACCCTTGTCCATGCGCCGCGTCAGGCCGCGATCGAGCCAGATCGTGGCGCGCGAAAGCGAGGTCAGGAAGCGCCTGTCATGGCTGATCAGGACCATGGCCGAGCGCAAGGACTTCAGCTCCTGTTCCAGCCATTCGATCACGGGCAGGTCGAGATGGTTGGTCGGCTCGTCGAGCAGCAGAATGTCGGGCTCGGGCGCAAGCACCCGCGCCAAGGCCGCGCGGCGCGATTCGCCACCCGACATCGTGGCGGGGTCCTCCTGCCCGGTCAGGCCGAGCTCATCGATCAGATATTGCGCGCGATAGGCGTCGTCGCCCGGCCCCAGGCCGGCCTCGACATAAGCGAGCGATGTCTTGTAGCCGGTAAAATCCGGCTCCTGCGGCAGATAGCGGACCGTGCAACCCGGCTGCACGAAACGGTCGGCGCTGTCGGCCTCGACGAGCCCCGCCACGATCTTCAGCAAGGTCGACTTGCCCGAGCCGTTGCGGCCGACCAGGCAAACGCGCTCGCCGGCGGAAACGGCAATCTCCGCCGCCTCGAGAAGCGGCTGTCCGCCGAAGGTGAGCGCGACGTCGCGCAGATGGAGCAAGGGGGCCATGGGGTGTCCGTGAGGGGAATGCTGGCGGGATAGACCGGCACGGCGGCTCTGTCACGCGCCGTGCTGCGATGAGTTCCATCTTGGTGCGGCGCACAACCGCTATTATCGTGAGCGCAGGATCCCCTTCGAACGAGCGTCCACCCGGAGTGCCCCTTGGCTAGACCGAAGCGACTGCGAGATGAAAGCCCGGCCCGCATGGGCGATAATGGCGGCCCACCGCTCGATGAGCCGCCGCCACATGAGCCGGAATGGGGTAAGGGCGAGATCAACCGCTATTTCGAATGGCGCACGGCCCATCGCCGGGCCTGGCGCAAGCCGCCGGCAATCGCGCTGCGCCGCGAGGAGCGCGCCGAGGCGCTCGGCCTGACCTATGAGGAATATACGCTCGAACTGCTGGAGCGCGGCCGCCATCCCCAGCCGGAGGATGTTGCCGCCATCAAGGCCAAGCGCGCCGAGAGACGCCGCTCCGGAGGTGTCGTCGGCCAGTCGCTGAAGGGGATGCGCTTGAAATAGAGCATCGGCCCGAAAACGGGGAACCGGTTTTTTCGCAGGAGCAAGGCTCTGAGCTTTTAGGCGCCGAGCATTCGCCGCATGAAGCGCGTCGCCGGCTTTTCGAAGGCGCGGTGGACCAGGAGCGCGGCAACGACTGCGCCCGCCAGAGCCACGATGATGAAGAGCGGTGGCGATCCCAGGCCTAGGCGCTGGAACAGCTCGCGCAGGCCCCGAATGATGAAGGGGTGCACCAGATAAAGCGCATAGGACGCGTCGCCGACCAGCGCCAGCCAGCGAACCGGCGCTGAGGGCGCCTCCCGCCGCTTGCCGCATGCAGCCGCCAGCACGAGCAGGGCCGCGGCCGAGCCGCGCCATGCAAGCGCCGCCCAGGGCGCATCGCTGCCCGGCACCTCGGCCGCGACCAGGAGCAGCGCCACGCCAAGCGCAGCGACCGCAGCGCGCGAGGCGAGCCCCAGTCGAAAGCCCCGCCGCCACAGCAGGGCGATCCCCATCCCGGCCACGAATTCGAGCACGATCGGCTGGCCCCAGAAGCGCAGCGGTACCGCCAGCGGCCCGGCCAGTGTCTCGGCCGTGACCAGCGCCACCAGGGCCAAGGTGATGGTCGGCAGCGTCCAGGCGCGCGGCAGCAGCAGCCCCAGGGTGAAGAGGGCGTAGAACAGCATCTCGTAGTTCAGCGTCCAGCCCAGTGAATAGACCGGCTGGACGAGCCCTATCGTCGAGATCGTGGGCCAGAACAGATAGGAGCCGGCGATCTGCGCCAGATCCGGCGCGCCCGAATTCAGTGCCCCCGGCAGGACCAGTCCAACGAGCAGGAACAGAGTCGTCGCGGCCCAGTAGAGCGGCACGATGCGCGCGAGCCGGCGCTGCAGGAAGAGCCTCGCACCATCCGCCCGGCCGAAGAGATCGGCGGAGGCATGCACCATGATGAAGCCGGAGACGACGAAGAAGATGTCGACGCCCGCCATCCAGGGCAACAGCAGCGAAGGCGAGAAACCGGTCCCGCTCCGCGCCGCCAGCGCAATCGCATCATACTGGACATGGTGCACGGCGACCATGAAGGCCGCAGCCGCGCGCAGGGCCTGGATGCCGTAAAGCTGGAACAAACCGGAAAGAGCCTCAGACGCGCGAAACCGACGCGTTCACGCAAACCACAGCCGCGCAGGGTCGTCCAGTCCGAACCGCGTCGGGGTGGCGGCGATGGCGGCCAGCCCCTGCTCGGCGGCATCATGTGTCGTGATCACATGCAAAGCGAAACGCTTCGCCAGATCCTCCATCGGCGGTTTGCCATGGAACACGGCCTGGATCGTCGCCAGGTCGGCCAGCGGCAGGAGCCGCGGCACGATGCCGCCAGCGATATAGACACCGCCCGTCGCCTTGAAGGCGAGCGCGAGATCGCCCGCGACCCGCGCCAGCAATCGCCAGAAGCAGATCACCGCCATCAGCGCGGCAGGGTCGCCGTCGAGCGCCAGCGTCGTCACATCAGCGGCGCTGACATCGGCCTCCAGCATGCCCGATTGCTTCGCCACTGCGCGGTGGAAACGCACCAGCCCGTAGCCGCTGAGCAGCCCTTCGACCGTGACGCGTGGCTGCTCGGCGGCAAGCGCCGGCCAGAGCTTGTGCTCGGTCGGGTCTTCCGGGCCGATACCGATATGGCCGGCCTCCGTCGGCACCAGGACGCCGCGCTCGCCCCGCATCAGGAGCGCGGCGGCGCCAAAGCCCGTGCCAGGCCCGAGCACGAGGCGAAGCCCTTCAGGCTCCGGCTGGCCCGGAACCAGCGTCGTCAAATCCGCCTCGCGCAATACGGCGAGCGAAGCCGCCAGCGCCTCGAAATCATTGACCAGCAGTCCTTGTTCGAGCCCGAGCGCCTTGGCGAGCCGCGGACCGTCGAAATGCCAATTGGCATTGGTGAGCTGCGCCTCCCGCCCGTCCAAGGGCCCAGCGACGGCGAGGACGGCGCTGCGCGGCCGCTTCGCCAGCGTTGACAGCACAGCCTCCAGCGCCGCCTCCGGCGTCGGGTGGCCGCCGGTGCTGATCCGCGCCAGAGGTTCTTGCGGCGCCCCTGCCCGGGATACGAGTGAAAGCCGGCAATTCGTGCCGCCGATATCGGCGACCAGAACCGGATGGGCGAAAGGCGAGGTCACGCCGGCTTCCTGAAATCGGAGAACCAGCCGAGCCCTTCGAGCGTGCCGGCCGCCGGTCGGTACTCGCAGCCGACGAAGCCCTCATAGCCGAGTCCGTCCAGCTCATCGAACAGGCGCGGATAGTCGGGCCCCGAAGCGTCCGGCTCGTGGCGGCCATTGGCGCGCGCGATCTGGACATGGCCGACGAGCGGGTAAAGCGCCTTCAACTTGCCGGAGACGTCGCCATGGATCAGCTCGCAATGATACATATCGAACTGCAGCCTGACGTTCTGGCGCTCCGACTCGCGGACATAAGCCGCCGCCTGGTCGAAATCATTGAGGAAATAGCCCGGCATATCCTTGCCGTTGATCGGCTCTAGCAGCAGGTCGATGTCGTGCTCGGCCAGCTTGTCGGCGGCATAGGCGAGCGCTGCGCGATAAGCCTTCTGCGCAGCGGGGTCCTGCGGGTCGGCATGCCCCGCCATCATGTGCAGGCGCTTGACGCCGGTCTCATGGACATAGGGCAGCGCAGTTTCGATACCCGCCCGGAACTCCTCCTCGCGGCCGGGGATCGCCGCCATGCCGCGTTCACCCTTGGCCCAGTCGCCCGGCGGTAGGTTGAACAGCGCCTGCTCGACCCCGGCGCCGGCGAGCGCGAGGCCAACTTTTTCAGGCGCATGCTCATAGGGGAACAGGAACTCGACCGCCTCGAAGCCGGCATCGGACGCAGCCTTGAAGCGGTCGAGGAAGTCCCACTCTGTGAACATCATCGAGAGATTGGCGGCAAAGCGCGGCATGTCGGCCTCAAGGCTGGATCAGGGTGGGCAAGCTAGCGCGAAGCGCCGCGGCCGTCATGATCAAACGCAACCGGGCAGCTTGCGTTCCGTCCGTCAATCCCATCCGCGCCGTCATCCCGGGCAAGCGGCAAAGCCGCGCTGACCCGGGATGACGGCGCGGATGTAGAAGCAAACTTACTTCTTGACGGGCACGACCGGCGGGTTCGGGTCCTTCGAGAAATTGCGGAAGACCATGTCGGGCGAGGAGGTGTTGTGACGAGAATGGGTGGTGCGGCCCATCCAGATATCGGTCGCCTTGCCACCGATGAACGGCATCAGCGGCTCCTCGCGCCAGCCCTTGGCGCCGGGCTCGCGCACTGCGATGCGGGCGACATCGTTGTTGAACTCGGTGACATACATCGAGCGCAGCGCCACGAAACCCTTGCCGCCGGTCACTGGCTTGTCGAGCACCGCGTCCAGCACCATGCGGTTCTCATCGACGCTGTCGAGCTTCAAGCTGCCCGACGAACCGTCCTTGAAGCTCAGCTTGAAGGTGGTGGTCTTGGGATCGAACTCGATCTCCTTGATGTTCACGACCGGGCGCCCGTCGGTCTCGATCGGCCCGAACAGGAAGGACGAGCCATAGGCTGAAGACGCAAGCTGCTGCGGCGGCATCGGCCTGGCGCGCCAATAGCCGTCCTGCGGATAGACCACGAGCAATTCATGCGAACGATCCTTGCCGAGCTTCCAGAGCTGGACGAGGTGCAGGCCTTTCTCGACCCTGTCGCCGACCCGGAAAGTGGTATCGGCCGGCCGCCAGAAGGTCGGGAAGGTGTAGCCGACGAGCCAGTAGTCGATGCTCTCATAGAAGGTGACACGCCGGGGCGGCACGGGGGCTGCGAAGGAGGGATCGCCCTTCATCTCGCAATCGGTCCAGTCCGCGTCCCAGTTATCCCGCAAGAGACCTGCATTGTAGGCAGGATGCGCTGCCTCGATCTGGAAGCGCCGCACCTCGGGCGAGATCGCCTTGATGGTGACGTTGTCCTTCTCGGCGCAGAGCACCGGCTCGGACTCGTTCTTGACCTCGACGGCGACGTCGCCGGCGGCAAGAGCCGGACAAGCGGCGCAGGCCAAAGCGAGCGGCAGAACCACGGAGCGCAGGCGGGAGAAAAGCGTCATCATCGATATCAACTCGTCAGCATGGCGTAGACATCGCCGGAATTGGCGGAATGAGGCAGGTCGCGCAGGAAGCCGCCGATCGCCTCCGCGCTCGCTGGCTCGGCGAGTTCGAGGCTCTGGCTTTCGCCGAGCGCGACATTGAAGCGATAAGGCCCAAGCGTATCCAGCAGCGCCAGGCAAGCCTCCGCGACGTCGCGCTGGATCGTCGTGAACTCGAAGGAGATCACCGGCACGGCCTTGGTCAGCCCCGCCAGCACATGCGCCTCGAAGCCCTCGACATCGATCTTGATGAGCGCCGGCAGGCCCTGGCGCCAGATCAGCTTGTCGAGCGTCGTGCAGGGAACCGTGATCTCATGGTCCCAGACCTGCCCTTCCCAGCCACCAGCCCCTTGCGCAGCGCCGACGAAAGCCGGCGAGGCTGTCGAGACCGTTGGGTTGGCGCTGTTGATCTGCAGCGTCACCGCTCCTTCATTGTCGCCGCAGGCGGCCTCGATCAGCGTCACCAGCGGGTCGCGGCCATGAATCAGGCGGATCGCGCGCGCCGGCCCCGGCTGCGGCTCCAGCGCCACGACGCGCGCGCCCAGCCGGCGAAACGAGGAGACCCGGTCCCCGACATGCGCGCCGATGTCGAAGGCGAGATCGCCCGGTTTGAGGAAGCGCGCATAAAGCGCGTCCATCGCGGCATTGCGCGCAGGATCGCCGTGATAGACCCGCAAGGAACGCGAAACCGCCTTGGCCATGCCCTTGCGATAGGCGCTCGCGCTCATCGCGACGCCTCATTCGCGACCGCCGGGAGATTTGCGATCGCCGGGAGATTTGCAATTGCTAAGAGCTCGACCGGCGGGTCGAAATCCTCAGGGATCCCGCAAAGCCCGCTCTGCGCGAACCATCTCCCCAGTGCGGGCAAGGCCGTCAGCATGGCAAAGGGGATCGCCAGCACATAGCCCGCGGTCAGCGGCAGCGACCAGAGCAGCACGGTCGGCGAGAGCGCCATCAGCGCGCCGAAGATGTAGAGGCCAAATAGCAGATGCGGCCACAAGCCGGCGAAGGCCGTGGCAAAGGACAAGGCATGCGCATCGCGCGACTGGCCGTTCCAGCCGATCCTGGCGCGCCCGAAGGCCAAGCCGACCATGAACAGCGTCGTCCGGAAGGTCGAGACCGCGCCTTGCAGGAAGGCGAAGACGATCTCGATCAGCGCCGAGGCAATGAAGCGCCCGGTGCCGCCATAGCGCCGGGTGCCGCCCCTGGTCAGCAGGATGTCGATGAAGCCTGCAAGCTTCGGCGACAGATACATCGCGAAGAACAGCACATAAAGGGAGGCGGCCAGGCCCGCGGGATAGCCCGCTATGCCGGCATCCTCGATGACCTTCACCGGCACGAGCGCGATCATCAGTGTCCAGGCCGGTAGCCCCAGGAACATCAGGATCGCCCAGACCAGTTGGAAGCGGCTCATCGGCTTCAAGCCGGGTAAGTCGAGCAATTTGAGATATTGCAGATTGCCAAGGCACCAGCGCAGGTCGCGCTTGGCGAATTCGAGCATGGTCGGCGGGTTTTCCTCCCAGCTCCCCATTTCCTGCGGCAAGACGCGGACCTCGTAGCCGGCGCGGCGCATCAGCGTCGCCTCGACCTGATCATGGCTCATCACCATCCCGCTGAGCGGCCCTTCGCCGGGCAGGACCGGCAGATGGCATTCATCGCGGAAGGGAGCGATCCGCACCATGGCGTTATGGCCCCAGAACGGACCGCAATCGCCGATCCACCAGGCCGAGCCCATGGTGTAGGGCCGCATGCCCTGGCGCATGCCGAACTGGAAGATACGGGCAAAGGCCGACCTGCTCGGCATGCCCACGACCAAGCTTTGCAGAATGCCGAGCTTGGGATGCGCCTGCATCATCCGCGCCAGCTTCACGATCGCGTCACCCGACATGACGCTGTCGGCGTCGAGCGGCAGCATGACCTCGTAGCGATCGCCCCAGCGCTCGCAAAAATCCCTGACATTGCCCGCCTTGAAGCCGGCATTGTCGGTGCGGCGGCGATAGGTGAGGCGCGCTGTCGCGCCGATCTCGCTCGCCCATTGCGCCGCGAGCCGGTCTTCCGCCACCGCGACCGCGGCATCGCTCGTATCCGAGAGCACGAAATAGTCGAACCAGGCGCCTTCGCCCGTCGCCTCGACGCTGTCCTTGACCACGCGCAGCCGGCGGAAGGCGCGTTCCGGATCCTCATTGCGCAAGGTCATCAGGATGGCGGTGCGGATCGCGATTGGCGTCGCGGCCTCGCCGTCGGCAGCGAAGGGCGCGACCTGGTCGAGCCCGTCATCGGCGCCATGCAGGAGCCACAGGCCGATCAGCGCATTCCAGAAACCGAGCACCGTCCAGGGCGCGCCGAACAGGAAGGCGACGAAGATGACCACATCCGTGACCGTCCAGCCCCCAGTCCCAAGCACACGCCCCAGCCCCAGCAGCAACACACCGAGCGTGACGATGTTCAGCGTCAGCACGAGCCAGCGCCGGGCGCTCAGCGTCGCCGTCGCCTGTACGCCCGCTGGCGTCAGGCCGCGCAAGCTCTCGGCCTCTTGCGCCGCCGACTGGAACGTGGTCGGAGCGGGGCGCTGGTTCATGGCGGTCTCTGTCATGATATCAGTCGAAAGGCCTGCGGTCGGTAAAGGCTTGCGGTAAAGGCTTGGTCGGGAACAGGGATCGGCTCGATATGGCGAAGGAGCTAAAGCCGGCAACCGTAGCGAGCGCAAGCGCGAAGGCGACCGCTCTCTGGTATATCTCGCCGCGTGAATGCGCCCTGAACGCCGACGCTTTTCCCGAGGCCGGCCCGCAAGATTGTCGCATCCATACGCTCTGGAGCGGCATCAGTCGCGGCACGGAGCGTCTTGTCCTTGAGGGCCGCGTGCCGGCCTGCGAATATGAGCGCATGCGTGCCCCTTTCCAGGATGGGGAATTCCCCTTTCCGGTGAAGTACGGCTACTGCGCGGTGGGCCAGGTGGATGCAGGCCCGCCCGGCATGCTCGGCAAGACTGTCTTCTGCCTGCATCCGCACCAGGACCATTTCACCGCGCCCAGCGACCGATTGACGATCGTGCCCGAGAATGTGCCGGCGCGCCGGGCCGTACTCACCGCCAATATGGAAACCGCGCTCAACGCGCATTGGGATGCGGGCTCCGGCCCCGGTGACAGGATCGTCGTGGTCGGCGGCGGCGTGCTCGGGCTGCTGGTCGCGTGGCTGGCGGCCCGGCTGCCGGGCGCGGAGGTGACGCTGGTCGATATCGATGCCCACCGCGCCGCGCTTGCCGCCACGCTCGGCTTCGGCTTTGCTCTGCCAGCGGATGCGCCCGTCGACGCCGATCTCGTCTTTCATGCCAGCGGCTCGGGCGCGGGGCTGGCGACTGCGATCAATGCCGCCGGCTTCGAGGCGCGTATCGTCGAATTGAGCTGGTATGGCGAGGGCGCCGTCCCCGTTTCGCTGGGCGGCGCGTTTCATTCCAAGCGCCTGCAATTGATCTCATCGCAGGTCGGACAGGTCGCGCCGTCGCGCCGTCCCCGCTGGAGTTATGCGCGCCGCAGCCAAGCCGCGATGGCGCTTCTCAGCGACGACCGCTTGGATGCGCTGATCACGCAGGAGATCGCCTTCGCGGATGCGCCCGTGCTGCTTCCAGGCGTCCTTGCCTCCGATTGGCCGGGGCTGACTGCCGTGCTGCGCTATTGACCTGACCCCGCAGCTTTGGCCAAGACAGGCCTCTCAGCCGGCAAGAGCAGGATGCGAAAAAGTGGGAACCGGTTTTTCGCATTGATCCTGCTCTCGCTTTTTGACGAGAGCCGCCTTGCAGGAGCCGTGCCCATGTTTTCCGTCGAAGTCCGCGACCGCATCATGATCGGCCATTCGCTGCCCGATCCGTTCTTCGGCCCGGCCCGGAACATGCACGGCGCGACCTTTATCGTGGATGTAGCCTTCTTCCGCGAGCGACTGACGCGGCACAATGTCGTCGTCGACATCGGAGCCGCGCTCGAGGTGCTGAACAGGACGCTGAAGCCGCTGAACTACCAAAATCTCGACGCGCTGCCGCAATTTGCGGGCGTGCTGACCACGACCGAATTCCTCTGCAAGCACATCTTCGACGCAATGGCGCAAGCCGCGGCATCCGGCGCGCTCGGCGAGGACGGAGCCGGCCTTTCCCGCATCAAGGTGACGCTGCACGAGACCGATCTGGCGCGCGCTAGCTATGAGGGCGCGCTCGCGTGAGCGGCATCGTTCTCGCCGTACCCGGCGACATCGATCTGCCGACCGGCGGCTATGGCTATGACCGCCGGCTGCTCGCCGAATGGCGCGAGATGGGCATCGCGGCGCGCCACCTCGCCCTCCCCTCCTCCTTCCCGAACCCGACGCCTGGTGACCTCGCCGAGACCGGGCGATTGATCCTGTCGCAGCCCTTCGATACCGCCCTGCTGATCGACGGCCTGGCCTATGGCGCCTTCCCCGAGAGCATCGCCGCGGGCCTCGCCGGCCGCGTCGTCGCGCTCGTCCATCACCCGCTCGGGCTGGAGACCGGGCTCAGTCCAGAGCGGGCGAGTGCGCTGCTGGCGGGCGAAGCCGCCGCCTTGCGCCATGCCAGCGCCGTCATCGCGACCAGCCCGGCGACTAAACGCATCCTGGTCGCCGATTTCGGCCTCGCCGAGAACAGGATCACCGTCGCGCCGCCCGGCGTTGATCGCGCGCCCCGCGCCAGCGGCAGCCGCGACGGCGGCCCGCTTGCCCTGCTCGCCGTCGGCTCGCTCGTCCCGCGCAAGGGATACGACGTGCTCGTCGCCGCCCTTGCCGATCTCAAGGACCGGAACTGGCAGCTGACGATCATCGGCGCGGCCGACCGCGCACCCGATACGGCCCGCGCACTCCAAGCCCAGATCGAGGCGGTCGGGCTCGAGGACCGCATCTTTCTGGCCGGAGCCGTGGATGCGAGTACTTTGGCCGAGGCCTACGACAAAGCCGACCTTTTCGTCATGCCTTCCCTGTTTGAGGGCTACGGCATGGTTCTGACCGAGGCGCTGGCACGCGCTCTGCCGATCCTGTGCACGACCGGCGGAGCAGCCGCCGAGACCGCGCCGAATGCCGCCGCGCTCAAGGTTCCGCCCGGCGATATCGCTGCCTTCACTGAGGTGCTAGGCAAGCTCATCGACGATCGTGCGCTTCGCGAAGGCATGGCGAATGCGGCCTGGGCGGCGGCTGACGATTTACCGCGCTGGCGCGACACCGCGACAATCGTCGCGCAAACCTGCCGGAAGGTGATGTGATGGGTGGTTTCTCCCCCGAATGGCTGGCGCTGCGCGAGCCGGCCGACCATGCGGCGCGCAATCCTGAATTGCTCGCAGCCGTCGGCGCGCATTTTTCGCCCAAGACCTCGATTTCGATCGTCGATCTCGGCTGCGGCGCCGGCTCCAATCTGCGCGGCGCCTTCTCCGCCTTGCCCGCGCGCCAGCACTGGACGCTGGTGGATTTCGACCAGCGCCTGCTCGACGCCGCGCGTGAAACGCTCGGGCTCTGGGCCGACGAGGCGCGCGAACAAGGCGAGGAACTCGTCCTCGCCAAGGGCGGCAAGTCGATCACGGTCGATTTCCGCCAGGCCGACCTGATGAAGGACCTGGAATGGGTTCTCGGCTGGCAGCCCGATCTCGTCACCGCCGCCGCCCTGTTCGACCTGACCTCGAAACGCTGGATCGAGCGCTTCGTCGCGGCGCTCGCGAGCCAGCGCCTGCCGCTCTACACCGTGCTGACCTATGATGGGCGCGAGAAATGGCAGCCACCCCATGAGGCCGACGCCAGGATGCTCGCCGCCTTCGCGCATCACCAGCGCACCGACAAGGGCTTCGGCCCGGCGGTCGGCCCCGACGCCACGGAGATCATGGCGGAAGCCTTCCGCAAATCCGGCTTCGCGGTCTCGACCGGCGATAGCGCCTGGACCATCGATGCGGGGCAGCGCGACCTAGCCAAGGCCCTGACACAAGGCATCGCCGCTGCCGTTCTGGAGACTGGCCATGTCGAGGCCGGCATCGTCGCGGACTGGCTCGGCGCCCGCACGACAGAGGCGGCCTCCGGCCAGATCGGGCACAATGATCTCTGGGCGCGCCCGGTCTGAAGCCCCTAGATCACGTTTTTTGCATTCGGACGGCATCGTCCGAATGCAAAAAACGTGATCGATTCCTGGAGTTTAGAGCATTGCTCCCGCGAAAACCGGTACCCACTTTTTCGCGCAATGCTCTACCGCAGCCCAGGCAGCATCCGGCGCAGGACCCCGTCCTTGCGGATCAGATGGTGGTAAAGCGCGGCCGCGATATGCGCGCCGACGAGCAACGCCGTCAGGATGGCGAGCTTGCTATGGACGCGCAGCACATTCTCCGCCAGCGGCTGGTCGGGCGCCGCCAGTCGCGGCAGGTCGAACAGGCCGAAGAGCGTCAGCGACGGATAGAGCGAGACACCGATCCAGCCGAGCAGCGGTACGATCAACAGCAGCCCGTAGAGCAGCCAGTGCACCAGATGCGAAGCCGCCTTCTGCCACCAGAGCAGGCTGGGCTCGTCAGGCGGAGCGCCACGCAGCAGCCGGTAGGCCAGCCGCCCGGCAACGAGCCAGATCAGCAGGAAGCCGATCAGCTTATGCGCGCTGAACAGGGCATCGGTCAGCCCGTCCCAGATATCCAGCGTATTGCCGCGATAGCTCATCGCGAAACCGAGCGGCAGCATGACGAGCACGGCCGCAGCCGTAGCCCAATGGAAATGGCGCGCGGCTGCACTATATGTGGGCGGTGGCGCAGCCATGGTCGCGAACAGGTCGTGATCTTGCGTCATGCAACTCTCCGGGCCGGGTCGATGCCTTCGCATTCATCTCATGTTCAACGTCGCAACCCTATACGCAACGTCATTGGTGACGTCATGGGCAACGTCATGAGATTGAATGGCTGCGGGGTCGGGCGAAGAGATAATGCCGGCGGCGGGAACCCCCATCGCAGTCGGCGGGTTTGGTGAGACGGCCATGCGGTCGCATCCATATCGACCTTTCGCCCGTAGAAGCTACACTTCACTGCCGATCACCGGCGCAATCTGACGGATACAATCCCGATGCCCAAGTCGCGTACGCTCTTCGGACGCCCGCATGAGACGAGCCTGGTGGCCGTCGATCGCGCGATCTCGGAATTCCGCGCCGGCCGCCCCGTGCTGCTGCGCGCCGGCGAGCGTCTGGCCTTGGCCCTCTCCGCCGAACTTGCCGACGCCGTGCTGGTCCAGCGCCTCGACGAGCTCGCGAAAGGCCATGCCCATCTCGTCCTGAGCGCCGCCCGGCTACGCCGCCTGGGCGCGAAGGGCCGCAGTGAAACCGGCGTGCTCGCAATGCCCCGGATCGATCTGGACCGCATCGAGACGCTCGCCCTCAAGACCGACGGCAAGGTCGATGCGCCCGTCGCTCCCGCCTCCGAGGTCGACAATGTCGCGCTCGAGCTCGCCCGCCTGGCGCTTGTGCTGCCGGCTGTCATCCTCGTGCCGGTCAGCACCGAGGCCGTTTCCGGCGAGCCGTTGATCGAGGTTTCGGTCGAGGCCGTGAACGCCTATCGCGCCGCGCAGGCCGCCTCGCTCACCATCGTCGGCCGCGCGCCCGTTCCACTGGAGGGCGCTCCCGAAACCGAATTCGTCGTGTTCCGCGGGGGCGAAGGCCTGCGCGATCAGGTCGCAATCATCGTCGGCGAGCCCGACCTCGCCGAGGCGGTCCCTGTGCGGCTGCATTCGGCCTGCCTGACCGGCGACTTGTTCGGCTCGCTGAAATGCGATTGCGGCGACCAACTCCGCGAAACCGTCCAGTGGATGGCGCAGAACGATGGCGGCATCCTGCTCTATCTCGACCAGGAGGGCCGCGGGAACGGCATCTCCAACAAGATGCGCGCCTACAAGCTGCAGAGCCAGGGCTGGGACACCTATGACGCCGATGAGGTCCTCGGCTTCGACCTCGACCAGCGCCATTACGATTTCGCGGCGACGATGCTGAAGCAGCTCGGCGTGACCCGGGTCACCGCCCTGACCAACAACCCGCTCAAGGTCGGCGCCATCAAGGCGGCGGGGCTCGAGGTCGCAGCGACCCAGCGCGTGCTCGGCCGCCCCAATATCCACAATGTCCGCTATCTCGCCTCGAAGCGCGATCGTGCCGGCCACATCATCGACATGGACGCGCTGATGGCGCGGGCCGCGCCGAAGGATTGATCGCGGCCGTAACTCCGGGCAGAGTCGACCGATGTCCGAGCCCGCGCTCGACCATACCTCGCTTCCCCGCGCACGCTGGCCGCTCGCCAGCGTGTTTTGCATCGTGGCGCTGGCCTGGTTTGCCTTGTCCTGGCCATGGCTCTCGGGCGCAGTCACGATCCCCTGGGACGCCAAGGCGCATTTTCACCCGCAGCTCCAGTTCCTGGCGAGCGCCTGGCACAAGGGGCTCTCGCCGTTCTGGACGCCTTATGTCTTTTCCGGTTCGCCGCAGGTCGCCGACCCGCAATCGCTGATCTTCTCGCCCTCCTTCGCCCTGATCGCGGCGCTGAACCCGACGCCCGATTTCCGCTGGAGCGACGGCGCCGTGCTCGGCACGCTGCTAGCCGGCGCATTCGCCATCGTCCTGCTCTTCCGGGACCGCGACTGGCACCCGGCAGGCGCGGTCGTCGCCGCACTCGCCTTCGCCTTCGGCGCCTCGGCAGCCTGGCGCATCCAGCATGTCGGGCAGGTGCTGAGCCTCGGCTATTTCGCGATCACGCTGCTGCTGGTCGCGCGTGCGCTGGAACGCGGTTCGGCGCTTTACGGTTTCGCGGCGGGCGTCATGGCCGGCTTCATGGTGCTGGGGCGCGACCAGGTCGCGCTGATCGGCGTCTATGTGCTGGTCGGACTCGTCGTCGCAGCGATCGCCATGGCGCGCCATCCCGGGCGGGCGCTGCGCGCGAGCCTGTGGCCACTCATGGCCGGCGTCCTCGGCGCCACCCTGGTCGCGACCGTGCCGATCCTGCTCACCGCCTTCTTCGCCCAGGAATCCAACCGGCCTGAGATCGATCTGATCGGGGCGGGCAAGGGCTCGCTGCATCCAGCCGCGCTGCTCACAGCCCTTTTCGCCAATCTCTACGGCGCAGCCGGCCCGCTGGAGAATTTCTGGGGCGCGCCGAGCCCGGCCTTCGAGGCGCGCTTCGGCCCGCTCGATCTCTATCTCGCGCGCAATATGAGCCAGCTCTATCTCGGCCTCCTGCCGATGCTGCTGATCCTCACCGTGGGAATCGTGCGCGGGGCGCTGCTGCGGCGCGAAATCATCGCGCTGAGCGCAGCCGCCGCGATCGTGCTGATCTATGCACTCGGCCGCTACACGCCGGGCTTCCGCCTGCTGTTCGAACTGCCCGGCGTCGATTTCTACCGGCGGCCGGCCGATGCGCTTTTCATTCTCGGCGCGCTTCTCGCGCTGCTCGGCGGCTACCTCACCCATCTCGTCATGACCGACACTGCGCCGCGCCCCCGGCCCTGGCACTATGCCATCGAGGCCGCGATTGTCCTTGGGGCACTTGGCCTGGCACTCTGGCTTGCCTGGACGGTCGGCCGGCTGCCCGTCGCGGCGGTGCCACTGCTCACCGCGCTGCTCTGCGCCGTGCTCAGCCTGGGCGCGCTGGTTGCGGCGCGCGGATTGAGCCTGCGCGGCTCGGGGCTGGCGGCGGCGATCGTGCTGGCCGCGACGCTGACCGTCGATCTCTCCGTCAATAACGGCCCCAGCGAATCGACCGCCCTGCCCTCGCAGAGCTATGAGGTGCTGCGCGCCGACAGCAAGAACGAGACGATCGCCCTGCTCAAGCGCGAGACCGCCCGCACCGCCGCACCCGACCGACGCGACCGCATCGAGCTCGCCGGCATCGGCTTTCACTGGCCCAATGCCAGCCTCGTGCACGAGCTCGACAACACGCTGGGCTACAACCCGCTCAGGCTTGGCCTCTACAGCAAGGCGACCGGGGCCGAGGATCATGTCGCCCTGCCCGAGCAGCGCCAATTTTCCCCGCTGATGCCGGGCTATCGCTCGCTGCTCGCCGACATGCTGGGCCTGCGCTTCATCGCGACCGGCGTTCCCGTCGAGCAGATCGACAAGCGCCTGAAGCCCGGCGACCTCACCCAGATCGCCCGGACCAAGGACGCTTATGTCTATGAGAACCCGCGCGCGCTACCGCGCGTGCTGCTCGTCACCCAGGCGCAGAAGGCCGATTTCGACGTGATCCTGACGAGCGGGCAATGGCCGCAGGGCTTCGATCCGAAGACGAGCGTGCTGCTCGACCGCGCCCCGCCGCCCGTCCCGACCGGCCCGGCCCAGCCCGGCTCGGTCATCATCACCGATTACGGCACCACCGAGGTGTCGCTGAGGGTCGATGCGCCGCGCGGCGGCTTCGTCGTGCTCAACGATGTCTGGCATCATTGGTGGCAGGTCGAGATCGACGGCAAGCCGGCCGAATTGCTGCGCGCCAATGTCCTGTTCCGCGCCGTCGCGGTGCCGCCCGGCCGCTCGACGGTGCGCTTCGTATTCAGGCCGTTCGAAGGGCTGTTCGAGGATATCGGCAAGCGGCTGAAGGCAGCGCGGAGCGCAGAGCGGCTGGGATAGGCTCCTGCACCACCGTGCGCCCTATTGGCAAGCGCTATGCTCAATGTACATTTGAGACCCGCAGTCGAGAATACAAATGCCAACGAGAGCCGAGCTTATTGAACGAGCTTCAAAGCTACCGCTGCTCGACGCAGCCTTCTTGCTCTGGATATACAAATTCGAAATTGATCAAGAAGAAAATTCTGACCTCCCGCGCGCAAAGCAAGTCGTCAACAACGAACGCGACTTTATTCGCGTTGCGTCAAAAATCGCTGCACAAATATTTTTTGAACGCCGGAACGCTCATTTCGGGCTAACATTTGATAGAACTAAGACATCCCATCCGGAAGAGAGCGCAGAAAATATACGATATGCGATACAGAGGGCGGTTAAATTTGATTCGGAATGCGTCGGATTCTTCGAATATTCCGACAATCTTTCGAACGACGTAGATCGAGCAATTAAATTAGCATCTCAGAATAATCCTGGTTTTTTAGAAGCCACACATTCACTGGCACATGGAAAATTGATACAAAACATGCGCTAAGAGCGGCTAGAGCGACGGCAAAGCTGGTCAATTGATTTAATTTCCTATTGTATCTAATTATCCTTCTTACCGTCGCGACCGGCAGTGTCGGCAACCCCGCAAGCACAGCATCCGGCCCGGCGGGATCAACCTCTGCACTCCGCACCTTCTCGTCGCGATGGATGCCTCCGGTTGCTCGACGGTGCGCTTCGTATTCAGGCCGTTCGAAGGTCTGTTCGAAGATATCGGCAAGCGGCTGCGCGCGGAGCGGACAAAGCTACAGGGGTGAAGCGAGGCTCCATGCCCCTCCCCGAAGCGCCCTCCTTCCTGGAACTGCTGCAGCGGGCCTATCAGGCCGAACCGCTCGCCTCACCATAACGATTGCGCTTCGCGTTCAGGCCTGCTCGAAGGCGGGCTGGCAGTCTCGTCGCGGGGACGAGCCGATACACCGTCTCCTGCCAGCTTCGGCCGCACGCTCGTGGCAGAAGGCCCGCCCCGGAAAGAACGACTGCGAGAGCATGATGACTTCGGCACCCTCGCCGCAGGGCGGCAGAAAGGCGACGCGCCGCGAATGGCTTGGCCTGATCGCGATCGCCCTGCCCTGCATGATCTACTCGATGGATCTGACGGTGCTGAACCTTGCAGTGCCGACGCTGACACGCGAGCTGAAGCCCAGCGCGAGCCAGCTCCTCTGGATCATCGACATTTACGGCTTCATGGTCGCGGGCTTCCTGATGACCATGGGTACGCTCGGCGACCGCATCGGCCGCCGCCGTTTGCTGATGCTCGGCGCGGCGTTCTTCGGCCTGGCCTCAACCATCGCCGCCTTCTCGAACAGTGTCGAGATGCTGATCACGATGCGCGCCGTGCTCGGCATCGCCGGCGCAACGCTGGCCCCCTCCACCCTCTCGCTCATCGCCGTGATGTTCACCGACGAGAAGGAACGGACCTTCGCGATATCGATGTGGATCGCGAGTTTCTCCGCCGGGGCCATCATCGGCCCAGTCGTCGGCGGTTTGCTGATCGAGTATTTCTGGTGGGGCTCGGTGTTCCTCATCGCCGTGCCACCGATGCTCCTGCTGCTGGTCATCGGCCCCGTTCTGCTGCCGGAATACCGGGCGCCGAATGCCGGACGCATCGATA
The DNA here is from genome assembly GCF_900113835.1 of Allobosea sp. OK403. GTDB lineage: Bacteria > Pseudomonadota > Alphaproteobacteria > Rhizobiales > Beijerinckiaceae > Allobosea. Next base: position 459,179 of record NZ_FOQV01000002.1, read on the forward strand.
TCCTCAGCGCGCTGCTCTCGCTGGCAGCGGTGCTCGGGCTGATCTACGGCATCAAGCACTGGGCCGAGTTCGGCTTCGGGCCGCTGGCCGCGGTGGCGATCCTGGCGGGGCTTAGCCTCGCCTGGGTCTTCCTGCGGCGACAGGCTGGGCTGGCCGACCCGATGATCGAGCTCGCCATGTTCCGCATCCCCGCCTTCAGCGCTGCGCTGGCGATCAACCTCGCCAGCATCCTGTTCATGTTCGGCAGCTTCATCTTCCTGGCGCAGTATTTCCAGCTCGTCGCCGGCCTGACGCCGCTGCAGGCCGGCCTCTGGTCCTTGCCCTCGGCGATAGCCTTCACGCTCGCCTCCTTCGTGACGCCCGCGCTCGCCGCCCGCTGCAAACCCGCGACGCTGATGGCAAGCGGCCTGGCAGTCTCCGCGCTTGGCTTCATCTGGCTCGTCTTCGCGCCCGATCTCGTCCAGATCGTCGCGGCATCGGTGGTCTTCTCGGTCGGCTTCACGCCTGTGATCACCCTGACAACCGGAATCGTCGTCGGATCCGCGCCCCCGGAACGGACGGGCGCGGCCTCCGCCATGTCGGAGACCAGCGCGGAGCTCGGCGGCGCGCTCGGTATCGCCGTGCTCGGCAGCCTTGGCGCCGCGCTCTATCGCAGCCGCATGACGGATATAGCGGTGACCGGCGTCAGTGCAGACGCACTCGCCCCGGCGCGGGCGACGCTGGGCGGGGCGCTCGCCCTCGCGGCCAAACTCACCCCCGATCAAGCGGGACCGATTCTGGCGCAGGCGAGCGCGGCCTTCATGGCCGGCTTCCACGCATCGGCCATCCTGTCGGTCGCTGGCATGCTGTTCTGCATCGCCGTCACGCTGACGGTGCTGCGCGACGCCCATCCGGGAGAGCCGCACTAAAACGCACCAGGCTCAACCCAGCGCGCCCATCGCTGCCCTTGGCTGGACAGGCAGTCCGGCGAGCACCTTGGCAAGGCCGGCCGGGTCGACTTCGCCACCACGCATCGCCTCGTCGCGATGGATGCCTCCGGCGATGAACAGGCTGTCGAAGCCCATCATGCGCGCCCCGGCAAGATCGGTACGCACCGCATCGCCGATGACGAGCACCTTGGCGGGATCGACCGCACGACCGCCGCGCGCTGCGCGGGCGGCTTCCAGCGCGAGGTCATAGGCCGGCCGGTGCGGCTTGCCGGCCCAGGCGACCTTGCCGCCGAGCTCCTCATAGATCGTCGCCAGTGCCCCGGCGCAGGGCAGCAGGTCATGGCCGACATGGACGACGAGATCGGGATTGCCGCAGATGAAGGGCACGCCGCGCGCGGCAAAGCGCGCGAGCTGCGGGCGGTACTGCTCCGGCGTCTCGGTACGGTAATCATTGAGCTCGGTGGCGACGACGAGATCGGCCTCCTCCTCCCCGACCAGGACGATGTCGGCATCTTCGAAAATCGAGCGGTCGTCATGCCAGCCGATATGGAAGACCTTATGGTGATGGCTCCCAGCGATCAGCGCCTTCGTCACGTCGCCCGAGGTGACCAACCGGTCCCAGGCCTGGCGCGGCACGCGCTTCTTGTCGAGCACGCCGGCGACCTGTTGCGAAGGGCCCGGCGCATTCGAGAGCAGCACCACCGCCCCGCCCGCCTCGCGGAAGCGGATCAAGGCGTCGCAGGCCGGCTGCAGCGCCCAGACGCCGTCATGAACTACGCCCCAGACATCGCTGATCAGCACATCGTAGCGGGCGAGCAGCGCGCCCGCCTCGGTCAGAACCGGAACGCCCATCACTGTGCAGCCTTCGCCTCGAGCGCCATCCGCGCTTCGACATCGGCCCGACGGGGTAGCGGCGCGACTGCACCATAGCCCTGCGTCGAGAGCGCAGCGGCGACATTGGCGTAAGCCCCGGCCGCGAAGGCGTCGCCGGTGCGGATATATTCCGACAGGAAAGCGCCGTCATAGCAATCGCCTGCTCCGGTCGCGTCGATGGCATCGACCTTGATCGGCACCAAACGCTCGCGCCGGACAGGCGTCGCCACCAGCGAGCCCTCATGGCCGAGCGTCAGCGCCACCACCCGTGCGCCGAGACCAAGATAGAAATCGACGATGGCGTCGGGAGAATTCAGGCCCGTGAGCTGGATCGCATCGTCCAGCCCCGGCAGCACGATGTCGGACATCGCACAGGCGGCGTGGATGATCGCGCGCGCCCGCGTCAACGGCCAGAGCTTGAGGCGCAGATTGGTGTCGTACGCGGTCAGCACGCCAGCCTCGCGCGCGGTCGCGAAGGCCTCGAACACCGCATCGCAGGCGCTCGCCGAGATCGCCTGGCTGATGCCGGAGGCCTGGACGATGCGCGCGGAGCGGATCAGGTCGCGCGGCAGGTCGCGCGGCCCGTAGAGGCTCGCGGCGGAGCCCGCCCGCAGATAGGAGAAGACATGGCCGCTTGGCCCATGGTCGACGAAATAAAGCCCGGTCGGCGCGCTTGGATGCGTCGAGACATGGCGATCATCTACGCCCTCGCGCTGCCACAGACCGCGCAGGGAGCGGCCGGCGCTGTCGTCGCCGAGCGCGCCCGCATAGGCGACCGAAGCGCCCTGGCGGGCCGCTGCGACGGCGCAGTTGGAGGTGTCGCCGCCATGGCCGAACTGGAAGGCGCCAGGCTCGCCGCGAGTCGCGTTGAACTCGCCCAGCGGTTCGCCGATGCAAAGCAGATCGATCTTGGGTTCGGTCACGGCAGAAACCATTTCGGACAGGGGTCTTGCAGGGATGCGCGGGCGCGCTTTCCTAGAGCAGGATGCGAAAAAGGGGAAACCGGTTTTTTGCGTTGATCCTGCTCTCACTCTTTGGTGCGAGCCGCGGACCGAGAAGCAGAAGCCTGTTTTTCGAAGCCAGACCTGACGAAGCCATGCCGGCTCCGGCGCCGGATCTATTCGGCGGCTTCCTGCTTCTGCCGCCTGGTCTTCAAGCGCCCAGTGACCTTCATGATGTCGCTCCGGAGCGCGGTCTTGCCGCCGGTCGGCACGGCGGCGGATGCGACCGGCGCGGCCGGTTTCGCGTCCTCGCGCTTCGGGACGCCGCGTTCGGTCCGCGCCTGCATCAGCGCGCCCTGCAAGGTCTGGATCTCGGCATGCAGCGTCTCGAGGCGCTGCTCGCGCTCACGCAAATACCCGCGCAAGGTCTCATTTTCCTGCTTGAGCTTATGGTCCGCGCCGAGCCTCGCGACCTTCACCTCCTCGGCGAGCTGCTCGGCCGCCTCACGCGCCTGCATCTGCAAAGCGAGCGCCTCGGCCTCCTGCTTCAGCAAACCTTGGATGCGGCGGGTCTCGACTGCGGCCGCAGCGCTCGCAGCATCCGCCGCCGCCAGCCCGGCTTCAGCTTGAGCCGCGCGCGTAGACAAAGTGTCGGCGCGCAGCCTTTCGCTGTCGCGATCAACCGTCATCGCCGAGAGCGCGGTCCTGGCCACAGCGAGCCCCTGCTCGGCAGCCGCAAGACGGCTCGACAGCTCGACGGATTGGCCTTCCAGCACCAGCATTTGCGTCTGATGCTTGAGCTGCGAGGCTTGCAGCACGTCGCTCTGCGCTCGCAGCGCGGCGAGTTCCGCATCGCGCTCGCTCAGCAGCGCCTGAACCCGGCCCAGGGTGGCGCGCTCCTGGTCGAGCTCGGCGCCGCGCGCAGATAGATCGGCGCTAGTGCCGGTCAGCGCCATGCGCGACTCAGCGAGGCTGCGTTCGAGGGCGGCGAGGTCCGCGACGCGCTTGTCCAGCAGCTTGCCCGTCTCCACATGGCTCGCGGTCTCGGCGGCGAAACTGCCTTGCGTCTCCACGAGCTTGCCGCGCGTCGCGGTCAGATCCGCCTCAAGATCGGCGATCCGCGCCTCACCGGCGCGCAGATCGCGTTCGAGCTGGCTGATCGTCATATCGCGCCGGCCGATATCCTGCATCGCCGCCGCCTTGGCGGCAAAGCCTCGCTCGGCCTGCTGCTCCAGCCCCCGCGCGCGCAGGGCGAGTTCCGCCCGCAAATGGTCGCGGTCGGCAGCGATCTCGGCAAGCGACAGAGGAAACGCCGCCTCGGCCCGCTTGCGCGCCAGCCTGTCGGCGCGGCGCGCCAAAGCCGGGACCACCGCCAACGCCAAAAGCGTCGCCGACAGAAAGCCGAGCATCACGAGCATGACGGCTTCGATCAAGGCTTGCCGCTCCGCATCTGGACATGATCAGACGCGTGAAACTGCCACGCCAGCCGCATCATGACCAGCGCTTCGGCAGAACCCTCTCAGCAGAACCTTCTCAGAAAGGGTTCCAGGTCGCCTGGGGCGTGAACTTCAGGTAGCCGAGATTGACGCCCAGCCGCCAACCAATGCCCGTACGGATCGGCACCAGCGTCACGTTCTCGGCCGCCATGGCAGTGAAGCCGAAGCCGCCGATGAAATAGGCCGAGCCGTCGACGCCGACGAAACGCTGGTAGAGCGCCTCGACCGCCGGCAGGTTATAGACCAGCATCATCGTGCGGGCGCCCTCGCCGCCAAAATCGAAGCCGACGGACGGCCCTTGCCAGAACACCTTGCGGTCGCCGGCATTGCGGGTGAACAGCGTACCCTCGCCATAGCGCAACCCGCCGACGAAGGCGCCCGAGGCCTCCTGGCCCAGCACATAGCCATTGGGCTCGCCCCAGCGCCGCACAGCCTCTTCGATCGTCAAGGCAAGGCCGCGCGAGACGTTTCCGAAGAATTGATGACCAGAGGTGACGAGCTCGTTTTGCGAGAATGACCGGCTCTGGCTGTAGTTCTGCTGAGCGAGGGCGGGAGCGGACTGCATCGCCAGACCGGCGCTCGCGAGCGCGAGCCCCCCGGCGACGAAGCTGCGGCGTGTCTTTATCATCGAGATAATCTCCGGGCTGGGCGCCAGTTCGTGAATTCAAACCGACCGGAAGACCGTGGAGCTCGCAGTGCAGTCGACTGCAGATCCGTGTCGATCCCCCTGTCGGAGGGGAGCTCTGGACCGCGCAGAAACGCGCGGTTTTCGAACGCGAAGCATGACACCGCGCAAATACGCACCATTTCGGTAACGGGTTTGATACCTCGCAAGTGTATCCAACCCGTGAAGATTCCGGCGCGCTACGGCTCACCGAAGAACTGACATCCAAAGGATTTGACGCGATGAAGGCCGTAACATGGCAGCGCTGGATTTCGATTGCGGTCGGCGCGCTCGTGCTTGCCATTGCGGTCCAGCCGGTCCTGGCCACGCAGCCGCTCGCCTCCGCGCCAATCCTTGCCTCCGCGCAAAGCCTTTCCTCCGAGGATTCGGTCATGCCCGGCCTGCCCTCGGGCCTGCCGCAGCTGCCGCGCCTGGGCGAGACGATGCAGCGCGACACGCGCTCGGGCTTCGCCCTCCACGGCTATGACCCCGTCGCCTATCAACTGCTGGCGCGCGCGACGCCGGGCCTCCCGGACTACGAGCTCGTCCATGGCGGCGCGGTCTGGCGCTTCGCCTCCGCCGCCAATCGCGAGGCGTTCCGCGACGCGCCCGACGTCTATGAGCCGGCCTTCGCCGGCTTCGACGCGACGGGCGTCGCCGATGGCAGGGCGGTCGAAAGCGATCCGCACCTGTTCGCCGTGATCGATTCGCGGCTTTACCTGTTCCGGACCGGGGAAAACCGCCGGCGCTTCCTCAACAACGCCGCACTGTGCCAGCTCGCCGAAGCGCAGTGGAGGGATGTCTACGGGACCATCGCACGGTAATTAATTCCGCCGCTCCCAATCAGCCGCGGGAGCCGTCCGCCGCGGAGATTGCGCGACGTGCGAGCACTTCGCTGCTGGCCGCAACGAAGGGCGGATTGCGGAATTGACGCTCGCTTGCGCCATAGCGCGGCAAGTCCCCATTCAGCATCAGCACGCTGCCTCCCGCGGCCTTCAGGATCGCGTCTCCGGCCGCGATGTCCCATTCCATCGTCTGGCCGGCGCGGACATGCAGATCGGCCTCGCCCGAGGCAATGAGCCCGAACTTGACCGCCGACGACATCGGCATCGTAATGCGCGATCCCATAGCCACCGCGACCCTGTCGCTGAGCTCGTCGCCATGGAAGCGGCTGACCAGGGTGACCGGCCCATCGGGCGGAAGCGACCGGACATGAATGCGCTCGGGCTCGCCCAGCGCCGCCCCATCCGATGCCAGGCGCTGCGCGAAGGCGCCCTCCCCGGCGAACCAGAGCCGCCCGAGCTGCGGGGCCGCGATCGCGCCCGCGACCGGCCGTCCATCACGGATGATCGCGATCGCCACGCAATAGCTGTCGCCATCGGCCAGAAACTCGCGCGTGCCGTCCAGCGGATCGAGCAGGATGAAGACCGGAGCGGGCGCGACGGCGTCGGCGCTTTCCTCGCTGATCACCGGGAAGCCCGGCAGCAGGCGCGCGAGCGCGCTCTTGGCGGTGTGGTCGGCAGCGAGATCGGCCGAGCAGACCGGCGACCCGTCGGCTTTGACCTTGACGTCGCGCGCCATGCGCATCGTCAGCAGCACCGCCGCGCTCAGGCGCGCGGCTTCCGCGAGCCGGCGCGCCAGATCGTTGCAGTCGCAAAGGCGGGGGTCGTCCTGGCCGATCATCGTCCCGAGCGCCCCTTCGACAAGAAAATCAGGGTTAACCACATGCAAACCAAGATGGCACCATATCTTTGTATGAATGGCGCCGCTTTACACCGCGCGCTCCGCACCGTCGATCGCAGGACACCAAGCCATGACCGCCATTTCGCTCGAGCCGCTAGACCTGGCCGCGCTCCTCTGCAGCCGCGTCTGCCATGACGTGATCAGCCCGGTCGGCGCCATTGTCAACGCGCTGGAGGTCTTGGAGGAAGACGATCCCTCCATGCGTGATTTCGCGCTGGACCTGATCAAGAAGAGCGCCCGAAGCGCCTCGGCGCGCTTGCAATTCGCCCGCCTCGCCTTCGGAGCGGCGGGTTCCGCCGGCGCGATGATCGACCTCGGCGACGCCGGCAATGTCGCCAACGGCTTCCTCAACGATGACAAGCTCTCGCTCGACTGGGAGGCGCCGCGCGCCTTGCTGCCGAAGAACCAGGTCAAGCTGCTCCTCAACCTGCTCATTCTGGCGACCCATGCAGTGCCGCGCGGCGGCAAACTGGTCTCCCGCGCCACGATCGACGGCGAGCAGGGCCGCTTCGTCATTACCGCCACGGGCTCGCATGCGCGCATTCCCAACCATGTCGAGGATCTGATCGCGGGCCATTCCGAGACCGGCACGATCGACGCCCATGCCGTCCAGCCGCTCTATACCGGCATGGTCGCCCGTGCGGCGGGTATGACGATCAGCTTCACCATCGAGGCCGACACGGTGAGCATCACTGCGCAGAAGGCTGATTGAGCGCCGAATCATTGCGCTGCGGGTTCGATCGAAACAGATCATAAACCCTTCTCCTGCTTAGATCGCCCGGTAATATTGCGTGGGTGATGGTCTTCGGCATGGATGATCTGCTGCAAGAGTTCCTGAGCGAGACCGGCGAGAACATCGACACGGTCGATCGGGAACTCGTACGCTTCGAGCAGGAGCCGAACAACCGCGAGATCCTGCGCAATATCTTCCGCCTGGTGCATACGGTGAAAGGCACTTGCGGCTTCATCGGCCTGCCCCGGCTGGAAGCGCTGACTCATGCGGCCGAGTCGGTGATCGGCCAGTTCCGGGATGGGGCCACCGTCAGCGCGATCGCCGTCACCGCCATTCTCGAAACCATCGACTGCATCAAGGAGATTCTCGCCGAGCTCGCCGAGAAGGGCCAAGAGCCCGTCGGCAATGACGAGGTGCTGATCACGGAACTCTTGGCTCTGGCCGACCAGGCGAAAGCCGAATTGCAGCACCTGCCGCCGGAGAACGGCGAGCCGAGTGACCCGGTCGCCGCTTATCTCACCCGCCATGGCTCGCATCTGAGCGAGGACGAGCTCGATCTCGTCTTCCGCAGCGCGCCAGGGCCGGAGCGCGGCCCGAACGGACGCATCGAAATGCCGGCCACGGCGAAGGCGGCGGACGAGGCAGCGCCGCGCGAGATCCGGCCCGGCGGCTCCGCGACGCTGCGCGTCAGTGTCGACACCATCGAGCATCTGATGACGATGGTGTCGGAGCTCGTTTTGACCCGCAACCAGCTTCTGGAGATATCCCGCAAGCAGGAGGATGTCGGCCTCAAGGCGCCGCTGCAGCGGCTCTCACTGATCACGGCGGAGCTGCAGGACGGCGTCATGAAGACGCGCATGCAGCCGATCGGCAACGCCTGGTCGAAGCTGCCGCGCATCGTACGCGATCTCGGCGCTGAACTTGGCAAGCGTATCGAACTGGTGATGGAGGGCACCGACACCGAGCTCGACCGCCAGATCCTCGACCTGATCAAGGATCCGCTCACCCATATGGTCCGCAACTGCGCCGACCATGCCATCGAATCGCGGGAAGAGCGGCTGGCGGCGGGCAAGCCCGAACACGGCACCATCCGTCTTGCCGCCTATCACGAGGGCGGCTCGGTGACGATCGCGATCTCCGATGACGGGCGCGGCCTCGACATCGCGCGCATCCGGCGCAAGGCCCTGCAGCAGGGCCTCGCTCAGGAGGCCGAGCTCGAGCGCATGAGCGATGCGCAGATCAGCCGCTTCATCTTCCACCCCGGCTTCTCGACGGCGGAAAGCGTGACCGCGGTCTCGGGCCGCGGCGTCGGCATGGACGTCGTCAAGGTCAATGTCGATGCCATCGGCGGCATCATCGACGTCGCCAGCACGGCCGGCGTCGGCACCACCATCACCATCAAGATCCCGCTGACGCTGGCGATCGTCTCCGCCCTCATCGTCGTGGCCGGCAAGCAGCGCTTCGCCATTCCGCAGATCGTGGTGCGCGAGCTCGTCCGGGTGAAGGCGGGCGCGGACCATCGCGTCGAGCAGATCAACGGCGCACCGGTGCTGCGCCTGCGCGACCGCCTGCTGCCGATCATCGCCCTGTCCGCTTTGATGGGGGCAGCCGGCGCGCCGACCGATGACGGCTTCATCGTGGTGACGCAGATCGGCGAGCGCCAGTTCGGAATCCTGGTCGACGGCGTTTTCCACACCGAGGAAATCGTCGTCAAACCGATGTCGACGAAACTGCGGCATATTCCGCTGTTCTCCGGAAACACCATCCTCGGCGATGGCGCCGTGGTGCTGATCGTCGATCCCAACGGCATCGCCCGGCTCGTCGGCGCGGCCGCGTCCGTCGATGCACTGCGTGTCGAGACGCCGGCGCAAGCCCAGTCGCCCGCCGCCGAGAAGACGACGATGCTGGTGTTCCGCGCCGGGCTCGAAGGCGTCAAGGCGGTGCCGCTCTCGCTGGTGACCCGGCTCGAGGAGGTCGACGCCAGCGAATTCCAGCATAGCGGCGGCCGCGTCCTCCTGCATTATCGCAATCGGCTGATGCCGATCATTCCGGTCGGCGAGGCCGCGATCCGCGCAGAGGGACTGCAGCCGCTCGTCATCATCTCCGACGGAGAACTGATCCTCGGGCTCGCGGTCGATGCCATCGTCGACATCGTCGATGAGGTGCTCGATGTCGAGATCGCTTCGATGATCGACCGCGGCGTGATCGGCTCGGCCATCATTCGCGGCCGCGCCACCGACATCCTCGACCTCGCCCACTACCTGCCGAAGGACGACCCGGGCTGGCTGAGCGGCCGACGCTCCGAAGCGCAGCCGATCGATGCCGCGCAGATCCTGCTGGTCGAGCCCTCCGACTTCCTGCGCGAGATGCTGAGCCCCGTGTTGAAAGCCTCGGGGCGGCAGATCGCCTTCGCCTCCGATTTCGAGACCGCTACGCGGCTGGCCGCGCATGAGGCGATGACCTGCGTGCTGATCGACCTCGACCGCACCCCAGACGCCGCCTTCACCTTCGCCGCGGCGCTGCGCGCCTCCGAAAGCGGCGATAGCCTCCGGATCCTCGGCCTGACCTCGCTTGCCACCCCGGAATTGCATATGCGCGCGGCGCAAGTGCGGCTCGACGAGATCATCGCCAAATTCGATCGCCGCGCCTTGCTAAGCGAGCTGGCGGAACGCAAATCCGGCATGAGGCAGGCCGCATGAGCAAGCACGAAGCCAATGCGCCCGCAGCCACCTCGGCGGCTGCAGCTTTCGGCGAATCGCTCGACTATGTCACCGTTACCGTCGGGGAGCAGCTGCTTGGGCTGCCGATCGGACGCGTCCACGACGTCTTCATCGCCAACCACGTCACGACCGTCCCGCGCGCTCCCTCCGAGATCGTCGGCCTGCTGAACCTACGCGGGCGTGTCGTCACCGCCATTTGCCTGCGCCGGCGTCTCGGCCATCCAGTCGCGGCCACCACACGCTATGACGAAGCCTGCGAACTCGTCGCGGTCGGCATCGACCTCGGCGGCGAGGCCTATGCGCTCATCGTCGACGCGGTCGGAGAGGTGATGCGCCTCGACCAGTCGACCTTCGAACCCGTTCCCGTGCATCTCGATGCCAGTTGGGCCGCGCTTGCGGCCGGCGTGCATCGTCTCGACGAGCGTCTTCTCGTCGTCCTCGATGTTGATGCCGTCCTGAAGCTTGATTTGCCGGTGGCCGCCTGAGGCGTCGCCCTACGATTTTTGGAGAATGACCATGAAATATTGTCTTGTCGTCGATGACTCCGCCGTGATCCGCAAAGTCGCTCGCCGTATTCTGGAAGGGCTGCAGTTCCGCATCGCCGAGGCCGAGGATGGCGCGCGCGCCATCGACGCCTGCAAGGGCGAGATGCCCGACGCCGTCCTGCTCGACTGGAACATGCCGATCATGGACGGCTATGATTTTCTGCGCACATTGCGGCAAATGCCGGGTGGCAAGCGGCCCAAGGTCGTGTTCTGCACCACCGAGAACGACATCGCCCATATTGCGCGGGCCATGCATGCCGGCGCCGACGAATACATCATGAAGCCTTTCGACAAGGAAATCGTCGCGTCGAAGTTCCATCAAGTGGGCCTGCTGTGAGTCCTAGCGCGGCGAGTTCCCTCGCCGCTGCGCGGTGCCTCTACGACCTGTGACAAGTCCGCCGGAGGCGGGACACATGACGAGCCTCTCACCAGCGAGCGCAGCGGCGCAGCGACCCAAGACGGTCGTGATCGCCGATGATTCCGTCGTCGTGCGCGGTCTCTTCGCGCGCTGGCTCGGCGAGAGCGGACAATTCCATGTCGTCGCCGTCGCTGGCGACGGCGAAACGGCGGTGGCCCATGCCGGGCGCTTCCACCCGGACGTGATGGTGCTCGACCTCGACATGCCCGGCCTCGGCGGAGCCGAAGCCCTGCCCCAGATCCTCAGGGAAAGCCCCCATACCGGCGTATTGCTTGCCACCACGCTGACCGAGCGCAACGCCCGCATCGCGCTGGAATGCATGACCAAAGGCGCGATGGATGTGCTCTCCAAGCCGGACAGCCGTGGCGGCATGACGCTGTCGCTCGATTTCCGCAGCGAATTCCTGCTCAAGCTCAGCAACATCGCGCAGTCCTCGGCCCGCGCGGGAGCGCTGCCGCCCGAGATCGACCTCGATTTCGCTCCGGCCGGACCGGTGAACCTGCGCAATCTCGTCTCGGTGATGCCGCGCTATCTGATGATCGGCGCCTCCACCGGAGGTCCCCGCGCCGTCGCCAAGGTGCTCTCCGATATCGGCGATGCGTTGAATGACCTGACGACCCTGGTCGTCCAGCATATGCCGCCGCTCTTCACCGCCTCCTTCGCCGAGCAGGTCAGCGCGCAGATCGGCATGCCGGCGCGCGAACCCTATGACGGCGAGCGCCTCTCGCGCGGCACGATCTATGTCGCGCCCGGAGGCCGGCATCTCGGCATCGACCGCAAGCTCGGCCATCTCGTCGCCAGTATCAGCGACGCGCCGCCGGTGCGCTTCTGCCGGCCCGCCGTGGACGTTCTCTTCACAGAAGGCGCCCGCCATCTCGGTTCCGCGGCGCTCGGCCTCGTCCTCACCGGCATGGGCAGTGACGGAACGGAGGGCGCCGGCGCATTGCGACGGGCCGGCGCGGCAGTCATCGCCCAGGATGAATTGTCGAGCACGATCTGGGGCATGCCGGGCTCCGTAGTGCGGGCGCGGCATGCCAGCGCCGTGATCCCGCTCGACGGTATCGGCAGCGCGATCCGCGACCTGCTGCGTGGGGGCAAACCCTCATGACCGAGGCAGATTTCGACTTCCTGCGCGCCCTGCTGCATGTGCGCTCCGGCCTCTCATTGGGTCAGGACAAGCGCTATCTCGCCGAAAGCCGCCTCGGCATGCTCTGCCGCCGCCGCGGCATCGACGGTTTGAGCACGCTCGTGCAGGCGCTGCGCCCGGGCACCGATCTCTTGCTCGAGAACGCCGTCATCGAGGCGATGACGACCAACGAGACACTATTCTTTCGAGACCGGACGCCATTCGACCTGTTCCGTGACGTGATCCTGCCGGAAAAGCTCACCGCCAACGCGGCCAGCCGGACGTTGCGCATCTGGTGCGCGGCGGTCTCGACCGGCCAGGAAGCCTATTCGCTCGCCATGATCCTCGATGAGATGGCCGCACGGCTCGTTGGCTGGAAGGTCGAGATTCTCGGCACCGACATCTCCTCGGAGGTGCTGGAGAAGGCGCGGGCCGGCATCTATAGCCAGTTCGAAGTGCAACGCGGCCTGCCGATCCAGATGCTGCTGCGGCATTTCCGGCAGGATGGCGACAAATGGCAGGTGTCCGAGCGCATCCGCGCCATGGTCGAGTTGAAACCCCATAATCTGCTGCTACCGAACAGCCATTTCGGGCAGTTCGACATCATCTTCTGCCGCAACGTGCTGATCTATTTCGACGTACCGACCAAGGCCAAGGTGATGGCGGCGCTTGCCCAGCGCCTGACGGCGGACGGCGTCTTCGTACTTGGCGCCGCCGAAACCGTCATCGGCATCACCACGACCATCGTGCCTGATAAGAGCCACCGCGGTCTTTATCGCGAAAGCCGCTCGAGCAATGCGCAAAGCGCCGGCCTCGGCCTGCCCTTCGACCGCACGAGGACGCCAACGCTGAGCAGCATCCGCGGTTGAGGCTTCTCTCTCGCCGGTGCGCCAGAGCAGGATGCGAAAAAGTGGGAACCGGTTTTTCGCATTGATCCTGCTCTCACTTTTAGATGAGAGACGGATTCAGATTTCAGATGGGATCACTTGGTGATCCCATCTGAAATCATCCGGCTCTAGCAGGATGCGAAAAAGTGGGAACCGGTTTTTCGCATTGATCCTGCTCTCACTCTTAGATGAGAGACGGATTCAGATTTCATCTGGGATCACCTGGTGATCCCGGATGAAATCATCCGGCTCTCGCAGGATGCGAAAAAGTGGGAACCGGTTTTTCGCGTGAGCAATGCTCTAAGCTTTTAGATTCGCCGCGCAGTTCCTGACTAAAACCAGGGTTCGCCCAAACAAAAACCCCGCCTCTCGGCGGGGTCCCCGTCGACCTGTCGTGTACATCCGACGATCAGGCCAAGGGCGTTTTGGCATCCGTTCATGACCGCCCGATGACGAGCGAAACGGGCCATCGCATCTCAGGCCGGGATGCGTTCCTCGACGTCCATCGGCTCGCGCAGCACATAGCCGCGGCCCCAGACGGTCTCGATGTAGTTCTTGCCGTCCGACGCATTGGCGAGCTTCTTGCGCAGCTTGCAGATAAACACGTCGATGATCTTGAGTTCGGGCTCGTCCATACCGCCATAGAGATGGTTCAGGAACATCTCTTTGGTCAGCGTCGTGCCCTTGCGGAGCGAAAGCAGCTCCAGCATCTGGTATTCCTTGCCGGTGAGGTGGACGCGCGCGGCGTCGACTTCCACGGTCTTGGTGTCGAGATTGACCACGAGGTCGCCGGTCGTGATGACCGACTGGGCATGGCCCTTCGAGCGGCGCACGATAGCGTGGATCCGGGCGACGAGCTCGTCCTTGTGGAAGGGCTTGGTCAGATAGTCGTCGGCGCCGAAGCCGAGCCCCTTCACCTTATCCTCAATGCCGGCAAGGCCGGACAGAATCAGGATGGGCGTCTTGACCTTGGCGACGCGGAGCGAACGCAGAACCTCGTAACCCGACATGTCGGGCAGGTTCAGGTCGAGCAGGATGATGTCGTAGTCGTAGAGCTTGCCGAGATCGACGCCCTCCTCACCGAGATCGGTGGTGTAGACGTTGAAGCTCTCCGATTTGAGCATCAGCTCGATGCTTTGAGCGGTCGCGCTATCGTCCTCGATCAGCAGAACCCGCATGTCACGTCCCCAATTCCGCCCGCAGGCAAGCTGATCGTTCTTCTCATCCGGGCCCCCGCGGCCCAGGACGATGACGTGCTTGCCCGATGAAACGCCACGCGACACGCTACGGAGAAATGGTTAACAAACCGTGATTCCCGAGCGCAAGCGCTTCTTGGGAGAAAGTGAACGATCCTTGTCGAGGTGAGTCGAATTTGACACGGATCGTAGAGCCTTCACCCGCGAAATCGCCTTTCGCGGAGACCAGCGTCGCAGAACAGGGCAGAAAGGCCCTGCGAAGCGCCGCAGCCTCGAAACACAGTGTTAATCACACAGGTAAATGAAAGGTTGACGGAAGCAGTTATGAACAGCGCCTCGCGCGGCCCAGACCGGCTTTCCAACCTCGCCGCCATCATCGGCGGCCTCGACAGCGTCACGGTTTACGGCCGTGTGACAGCGGTCCGGGGACTGCTCGTCGAAATTTCAGGGCCGATCGGCGCGATGAGCCTGGGCGGCCGCGTCCAGATCGAGATCGCGCCGGGCATCCGCGTGCCCTGCGAGGTCATCGGCTTCTCCGGGGAGAAGGCGCTGGTGATGCCCTATGGCGGGCTCGACGGCGTGCGCCGCGGCTGCCCCGCCTATGTCGACAAGGCGCAGCCCGGCATCAGACCAACCTCCGCCTGGCTCGGTCGCGTCGTCGATGCACTCGGCCGCCCCGTCGATGGTGGCCCGCCTTTGCCCGAGGGCGAAAAGCTCTGCACCTTCCGCAACGATCCACCGCCCGCTCATTCCAGGCGCCGCGTCGGCAAGCCGCTCGATCTCGGCGTGCGCGCGCTCAACGCCTTCCTGACCTGCTGCCTCGGCCAGCGCATGGGCATCTTCGCCGGCTCGGGCGTCGGCAAGTCGGTGCTGCTCTCTATGCTGGCGCGCTACGCCAAGGCCGACGTCAACATCATCGGCCTCGTCGGCGAACGCGGCCGCGAAGTGCAGGAATTCCTGCAGGACGATCTCGGCCCCGCCGGTCTCGCGCGCTCGGTCGTGGTCGTCGCGACCTCGGACGAGCCCGCCTTGATGCGCAAGCAGGCAGCCATGACCACGCTGACGCTCGCCGAATATTTCCGTGACCAGGGCAAGCAGGTGATGTGCCTGATGGATTCGGTCACGCGCTTCGCCATGGCGATGCGCGAGATCGGCCTCGCCGCCGGCGAACCGCCCACGACCAAGGGCTATACGCCCACCGTCTTCGCCGAACTGCCGCGCCTGCTCGAGCGTGCCGGGCCGGGCATCGGGGACGGCGCCATCACCGGCCTGTTCACCGTGCTCGTCGATGGCGGCGACCATGACGAGCCGGTGGCGGACGCGGTGCGCGGCATCCTCGACGGCCATATCGTGATGGAGCGCTCGATCGCCGAGCGCGGGCGCTATCCGGCGATCAACATCCTGAAATCGGTCTCGCGCACTATGCCGCGCTCCTGCGACCCGGCATTCTATCCGGTGGTTCAGAAAGCGCGCGCGACGCTCGCGACCTATGCCGACATGGAAGAGCTGATTCGGCTCGGCGCCTATCGCCAGGGCGCCTCGGCGGAGGTCGACGAGGCGATCCGCCTCAACCCGGCGCTGGAAGGCTTCCTCAAGCAGGCCAAGGACGAAGCGACCTCCCTGCCCGAATGCTACGCCATGCTGTCAGCGATCATGAACGGTTAAGGCGCGGGCGACGGCCGTGCCTGCGACGAGCGCAGGCGGCTTTCGGAACAGCAGCTTCCGGGGAGGGAACCGGCCGGCCGCTTGCTGAATCAGCGCAAATGGAGGTTCACTGCCGCCTATCTGCCATGACTGGAGCCAGCCCGATGACAGCGACCATTCTGATCGGCCTCGTCGCGCTGATCCATGCCTATATCGTCATGCTCGAAATGGTGTGGTGGGACACCCCGCGCGGCCGCAAGGCGTTCGGCACCACGGCGGAGTTCTCGGCCCAGAGCAAGACGCTCGCCGCCAATCAGGGCCTCTATAACGGTTTCCTGGTCGCAGGGCTGGTCTGGGGCCTGTGGCTCGGCGAGGCTGGTTTCGCGATCAAAACCTTCTTCCTCGCCTGTGTGGTCGTCGCGGGTCTCTATGGCGCAGCGACGGCCAGCCGCAAGATTCTCTACATCCAGGCCGCTCCCGCCGCCCTGGCTCTGATGGCGCTGCTGATCAGGATCTGAATCCGTCTCGAGCGTTTTCGAGCGAAGTGGAGACCGGTTCGCGTGAAGAAAACGCGTTAAAACAAAGAGCGGGACCTGTCGAACGATCCAATGAGATCGGAAAATGCTCTAGGCGCCTCTCAGCAGGCGCACCAGCCACAGCATCGCCAGGAAGCCGACGAGCTGGATCGCCGCCGAGGCGACCAGCGTGGCGCGGTTTCCCATGCTCTCGATCATCACCGCAAACAACAGGGGCGCCACGGCGAAGGCGATGTTCTGCGGCACAGCGAGCTTGCCCAGCATCGCGCCGAATCCCTGGCGACCGAAGAGCGCCAGCGGCAGCGTGGCACGTGCGACGGAGATCACTCCCATCGCCGCGCTGAAGCAGACGACAAAGGTTACGGCGGTCATCACTGAGCCCGGCGCGAACACCATGATCAGGCAGGCGAGCGGCCCCAGCACAAGCCCGCCCAACGCCACGCGCTCGACCGGGAAACGCTCGCCCGCGACCGCATCGACCAGGCGCGCCAAAAGCGTCGCCGGGCCGCCCAAAGAGGCGATGCCGACCGCGCTCGCCTGACTCAGCCCCGAGCTTTGCAACAGGGCGATGAGGTTCAGGGGCAAGCCCCAGGAGACGAGCCCGCTGGCGGAAAAGATCAAGGCGAGCAGCCAGAAGATGCCCCGGCGCTGGCCATGGGGAGCGCTCCCCTCATCGGCTGTCTTCGCCGGTTCAGCCACCGCCTCCGCGGCCGGCGAGCGATGATAGGCCGGGATGGCGAGGTGGATCGGCAGTACGATGACGATCTGCATCGCCGCGAAGATCAGCCAGGCGACGCGCCAGCCATAGGCTTGCGACAGGAAGGCGGCGAGCGGCCAGAACACGCTCGAGGAGAACCCGGTCACCAGCATCATCAGGCCGAGCGCCCGACGCGTGCGCTCACCCATGACCTGGGCCACGGTGACGTTGCCGGTATTGGCCAGCGTCATCGCATGGCCGATGCCGATGACGAACCAGCTTGCGAGATAGCTGACCGGCCCCTGCGCCAGGGCGAGCGTCGCCAGGCCGAGCCCGCAGATCACCGCGCCGACGCACATCGAGCGGCGCGTGCCATGCACATCGAGATGCTTGCCCAAGGCCGGTGCCGCGAACGCCCCGGTGAGCAGCAGGATGGTGATGCCACTGAAGACGAGCTCGGGCCCGAGCCCCATTTCGCGATCGAGATAGCCCGCCAGCACGGACGGCGCGTAATAGGTCGAGCCCCAGCCGATGATGCGGGTCAGCGCCAGGCCGCAGAGCAGCGGTCCATGCCCGGACAGGCGCGAGGGGGCAGGCAGGAAAGGGGCGGGCAAGAAGGCGTTTCCGTCGATGGCGGGAGCAGCGCCCCACTCTGTTGCGGAAGCCATAGAGCAGGATGCGAAAAAGTGGGAACCGGTTTTTCGCATTAGATCCTGCTCTCACTCTTGGATGAGAGACGGATTCAGATTTCAGATGGGATCACTTCGTGATTCCATCTGAAATCATCCGGCTCTGACGAAGCGTGTCAGGAGCGGCAGAGGCCGCGACGCGGTCTCAACATGCACGCAAAGCAACCGATTTCGGTAAGGAACGGTCAACCTCCTTGCCCCATTGTGCTTTTTGTCTCGCGGATGGAGTTCCGGTTGCGTGTCGAGGGGTCGGCGCGCGACCAAGTGTAATCAGGAGTTGGACACAACATGAAGTCGCGAGAGACCCTTTTGCGTCTCAAACGCTTCCAGGTGGACGAAAAGCGTCGCCGGGTTAGCCAGATTGAGATGATGATCGCCGAGTTTCATCGGATGGCGACCGATCTGGATCGCGAGATCCAGAGCGAAGAAACCCGGGCCGGAATTTCCGATCCGGCGCATTTCGCCTACCCGACCTATGCCAAAGCGGCTCTCGGCCGTCGCGACAACCTGCGTCAATCAGCCGACAATCTGAAGGGTCAGCTCGACGAGGCCAAGGCCGAATTGCAGGAAGCCTTCGAGGACATGAAGAAGGTCGAGATCCTCGATGACCGCGAACGCGCCACCGAGCGCGCCGCCGAGGCCGCCCGCGACCAGGCGATGATGGACTCGATTGGACTGCGCGCCCGCGCCGGCGCCTAGAGCAATTTCCGATCCGATTGGATCGTTCAATTGCTCTCGATCCTTGTTTTAACGCGTTTTCTTCACACGAACCGGTAGCCACTTCGCTCGAAAACGCTCTAAGCGAAGCCCGCAACGATCAGCCCTCATTCCGGCGAGAGGTGAGCATGGCTCGCTCTCGCCGGAATGAGGGCTTCGTTCGTTTCAGGCGATGACCGGATGATGCGGCACGCTATCGCGCCGCATATGGCCGCGCAGCCGTGGATCGTCATCGACTTCGACGCTGCGCTTGAACACGGTGAAGCCGGAGCGCTGGTAGAACTCCGGCGCTCCCTGGTGGTCCAGCGTGCAGGTGTGCACCCAGAAACGGCCGATCGGCTTCGCCCAGGCCTTGGCGAGGGCCCGGTTCATCAGCCAGCGCCCCGCGCCGCGCCCGATCACGCTCTCGTCGAGGCCAAAGAAAGCCAGTTCACCTTCGCCTGGCACGCGGAAATCCAGTTCGAGCAAGCCGACATCGCGGCCATCATGCCGGACGGCGAAAAACTCCACGGCCGGATCGGCCAGGATTGCCTGGAGCTCCGCTACCGGCTTGACCAGCCGGCTGAACCACATCCAGCGCTCGCCCAGCACGCGGTAGATCGCGAGATAGCGGGCGACATCCTCGCGCCCGATCGAATCGAGTGCGAACCCCTCCATGCCAGGCGGGTCGGAGCGTGGCGGCGGGGCCGCGAACATTTCGAGCGAGGTGACGATGGCGGCGATCTTGCCCGGCGGCAGGTCGGTGATGCCAGTCAGGCTGATGGAAAGGCTTTCGGACATGCTGGCTTCTTGATGCGACGAGGTGGGATGGGCAATGCCGCGATCATGACATGATCGCGGCGGCAGGGTCGGGGGATTTCGCCCGCGACACAAGAGCCATCCCCGTGATCAGCATATGAGCCGGCCGCAAGAGCAGGATGCGAAAAAGCGGGAACCGGTTTTTCGCATTGATCCTGCTCTAACTCCTTGATGAGAGACGGATTCAGATTTCAGATGGGATCACTTCGTGATTCCATCTGAAATCATCCGGCTCTAGCGCCCAGCCCGCTCCCAAAGGGGCATCCAGCCATGCGCCGCTTGCCCTCGTGCGCGACGGCTGGCAGAGAAGACGCAAGCCTCCGGCTCGCGTGTTCCCCGCATGTGCGAGCAATGGCGTATCTATGGCTTTTCGTCTCCTCGCAGCCGCGGGTCCAATGAAAAAATATCTCGACTATCTCTGGCCGATCATCGGGCTTGTCGCGGTCGTCTGGTCCGTCGACCTGCTCTGGGAGAAGCTCAAGACCGAGGCCGGCACGGACGCCGCGATCCAGGCCCTGCTGGAGCAGGGCAACCTCTGGGACAACATCAAGATCGTCGCGATCCGCATCGGTCAGAAGATCGGCCTGATCTCGCCCGACGCCTTCCTGCATGCCGCGCTCGCTACCCTCGTCGCCTATGCCGCGCTTGCCTGGTATGATCGCATCGCGCTCATCCATATCGGCAAGGAGAAGGGCATCTCCTGGCCCTATATCTCGCTGTGCTCCTTCGTCACCTATGCGCTGTCCCACAATATCGGCGCGTCGGTTTTCTCCGGCGGCATGGTGCGGTTCCGCGCCTATACGGCCAAGGGGCTGACGGCTGCCGACGTCGCGGTACTGGTGGCGCTGTGCTCTTTCACCTTCGCGTTCGGCACGATCCTGCTGCTCGGGCTCGTCCTGGTGATCGAGCCGGAAATCCTGCGTCCCCTGACACGGCTCTCGACGCGCTTCGCGATCGGTGACCAGACGGCACGATTGATCGGCTTCGGCATGCTCGGCTTCGTCGTGCTCTACACGATCGGCTCCTGGCTGAAGTTCAAGCCGTTCAAGATCGGCAAGTTCGAATTGATCTATCCGCGCCTGCCGATCGTCGCGCGCCAGTATCTGGCGGCGCCGCTGGAGCTCGCCGGCGCGGCCGGCATCATCTATTTCGCCTTGCCCGACCAGGGCAATCCGGGTTTCATGATCGTGCTGGGCGCCTTCCTGCTGTCCTTCTCGGCTGGGCTGCTGAGCCAAGTGCCGGGCGGCGTCGGCGTGATGGAAGCGGTCTTCCTCGCTGTGATGCCCGGCGTGCCGGCTCCGGCCGTCTTCGCCGCGCTTTTGATCTGGCGGCTGTTCTATCTCATTCTCCCGCTGGTGGTGTCGCTGCCGGTGGTGCTCGCCTTCGAGCGCTCCCAGCTCAAGAAACACAAGCTAGCGGTCGCAGTCGCGCAGGCCGACGCCAAGGCCCGAAGCGCCGACCCGCCGATCGTTTGAGGCTCCAGAGCAATTTCCGATTCAATGGGATCGTTCAACTGCTCTGGCTCTTTGCTTTACCGCGTTTTATTCACGCGAACCGGTGTCCACTTCGCTCGAAAACGCTCCAGGCGACGACCGGCCGGGCTCATTTCCTGAGCGCGATCGCCGCCGCGCCGAACATCAGGAGCGCGCCGACCGCCTCGGGCCACCCGAAAGGCTCGCCCAGCGCGACCACGCCGGCGCCGACCGCGATGACTGGGCTGACGAAGGCGAAGAGCCCTGCATAGAACGCGCCCCAATCGCGCAGCAGCCTCAGAAAGATGGTGAAGCCGATCAGCGAGCCGACAATGACGACGAAGGCGAGAGCCGGCGCCGTCGGCCATTCCACGAGCGCGCGCAGATGCGCAACGCCGACGGGCTCGAGCGCGAGCGAGGCCGCAATCAACCCGAGCGCGCCAATCGCGGTCTGCCAGCCCGCCAGCGTCAGGGTCGGCATCGTGCCGGCGATCTTGCGGCTCAGCACCGCCCCGACGCAGTGGCAGAACGTGCCCAGTGCGATCGCCGCCAGACCCCAGAGTTCGAGCCCATCGCCCTTTGCCGCGCTCACCCCCCCCATCGCACGCGTCGCGAACAGGAAGCCGAGCCCGATGGCCCCGAGAGCGACCGCAGCAATGCGGCGCCCGCTGATCGGCTGCCCTTCGATCACGCGGCTCGCCAGCACCGTATAGATCGGGATCGTCGCCATGTTGATGATCGCAGCGAGCCCCGAGGGCGCATGCGCCATGCCCCAGAACAGCAAGGCGTAATTGCAGCTGTTGACCAGCAGCGCCGTGCCGGCGAGCCGAAGCCATGCCCGCACCGGAACCTTGAATGCATCACGCCCGGCCCAGCCGAATAGCAGCAGGCCGGCAAGACTGAAGCGTGCCGCCGCGAGGAAGATCGGCGGCACATGCGCCACGGCGATCTTGACCGGCAGGAAGGTGAGCCCCCAGGCGAGGCACATCGCAGCGAAGAGAAAAGCGTTGAGGGATAGATAGGGCTGCCTGGCCACGCCGCCTCGCGCCTCGGTCGAGGTCGGCGCGACGAATGCCTCAGCGCTGCTGCGCAGATCCGTCATATCAAACGCTGCAGGAAGACGAGGTCGAGCCAGCGGTCGAACTTGCGCCCAACCTCGTTGAAACGCCCCGCCTGGGTGAAGCCGAGGCGCTCATGCATCCGCAGCGACGCTTCGTTCGCCGCGTCGATGCCAGCGATCATCACATGCTTGTCGAGTCCCGCGGCATAGGGGAACAGCGCCGAGACCAGGTCCTTGCCAAGCCCTCTGCCCTGCTTGTCGGCGCGGATATGGACGCTGTGCTCGACGGTGTGGCGATAGCCCGGCCAGGGCCGGAAATCGCCAAAACTCGCATAGCCGACAGCTTCGCCACCTTCATCGGCAACCAGCACCGGATAGCCCTGCTCCTTCCGCGCCGCGAACCAGGCCTGCCGATCCGTCAGGGTCACCGGCGTCTCCGTGTAGACGGCGGTCGAGGTCGCGATCACGGCGTTGTAGATCGCCAGGATCGCTGGCAGGTCGGCCGCAAGGGCCGGTCGGATGCTCATGGTCGCGCCCTCGATAATCCACTATAGAGTACAATATGCTATTATAGTGAACGATCGAGCGTCAAGCAGTCTGGCCGCATGCGGCCGGGATGTGAGGCGCGGGGGCAAGTCCGAGCGGCGTCACGCGATAGAGCGGTGCCGCCGACAGCGGTTTCAGACGCTGCCGACCGTCTTCAGCCTGACGCGGGGATGGATCTCGGCCTGCGAGAGCACTGGCGTCTCGCGGCGGAAACGTTCGATGATCTGGCGTGCGAAGGGCCGCGCCAGTCCGGAGGTGACGAGCGCCGGCATCTCGCCGATGCGCGCCGCCTCCTCGAACTTGTCGCGGACATGGCGCACGAATTCCTGCAGCCGCGAGGGCTGCATGGCGAGATGGCGCTCCTCGCCCTGGCCGATGATCGATTCGGCGAAGATGCTCTCCCAGGCCGAGGAGAGCGTGATGATCGGCAGATTGCCCTGGGCGTTGGAGAACTGCGCGCAGATCTGACGGGCCAGGCGTGTGCGGACATGCTCGGCGATGTCGCGCGGATTCTTGACGTTGCCGGCAACCTCCGCGATGCCCTCGATGATGGTGGCGAGATCGCGGATCGAGACGCGTTCCGCCAGGAGCAATTGCAGCACACGCTGGATGCCCGTGGTCGAGATCTGGCTCGGCACGATCTCCTTGAGCAAGTCTGCATGGTCCTTCTGCAGCTCACGCAGCAGCTTCTGCACCTCGCCATGCGAAAGCAGCTCAGGCATGTTTGATTTCAGCACCTCGGTGAGATGCGTCGAGATCACGGTCGCGGCGTCCACCACGGTGAAGCCGCGCAATTGCGCCTCGTCCTGCAAGGCGGCGTCGATCCAAGTCGCGGGCAGGCCGAAGGTCGGCTCCAGAACATTATGGCCGGGCAGGTTCACCGCGCCACCCATCGGGTCCATGGCCATGTACTGGCCGGCATAGACGATACCGTGCCCGGCATCGATCTCCTTGATCTTGATATAGTAGTAGTTCGCCTCGAGCTGGACGTTGTCGACGATGCGCACCGCCGGCATGACGAAGCCGAGCTCGGCCGCAAGCTGGCGCCGCAGCGCGCGGACCTGGTCCGTCAGCCTGTCCTGTCCCCCCGCCGCATTGACCAGCGGCAGGAGGCCGTAGCCGATCTCGATCTTGAGCTCGTCGAGCTTGAGCAAGTCGTTGAGCGTCTCCTCCTTCGGCGTGCCGTCGGCGGAGAGCGGCGAGGCAGCCTGCGCCGCGACCGCTTCCTCAGTCTGCTTGGTCTTGGCGAGCTTGCCGAAATGATAGGCAAGCCAGCCCGAGCCGCCGGCGAGCACGAGAAAGGGCATCATCGGGATGCCGGGCAGGATCGCGATCAGCAGCATCACCGCCGCCGACATGCCGAGCGCCTTGGGGTAACCCGAGAGCTGCTTGCCGAGCGCCTTGTCGGCCGCGCCGCGCACGCCCGATTTAGAGACGAGCAGACCCGCCGCCGTCGAGACGATCAGCGCCGGGATCTGGCTGACGAGGCCGTCGCCAACCGTGAGCTGGGTGTAGTTATGCGCCGCCTCGCCGAAGCTCAGCCCCTGCTGGGCGACGCCGATGATGATGCCACCGAGCACGTTGATGAAGGTGATCAGCAGGCCGGCGATCGCATCGCCGCGCACGAATTTGGAGGCGCCGTCCATCGAACCGAAGAAGTTCGCCTCGTCCTCCAGCGCCTTGCGTCGGACCTTCGCGACCTCCTGATCGATCAGCCCGGCCGAGAGATCGGCATCGATCGCCATCTGCTTGCCCGGCATAGCGTCGAGCGCGAAGCGCGCCGCGACCTCGGCGATGCGGCCCGAGCCCTTGGTGATGACGACGAAATTGACGATGATCAGGATGGTGAAGACGATCACCCCGATCACGAAATTGCCGCTCATCACGAAGTTGCCGAAGGCTTCGATGACGTGGCCGGCGGCCGCGCTGCCCTCATGCCCATGCGCCAGGATCAGGCGCGTCGAGGCGAGGTTGAGCGACAGGCGCAGCATGGTGACGATCAGCAGCACCGTCGGGAAGGCAGAGAACTCCAGCGGCTCCTCGATGAAGAGCGCCGTCATCAAAACCAGCACCGACAGGATGATCGAGAGTGCCAGCAACAGGTCGAGCAACAGCGCCGGCAGCGGGAAGATGAGCACCACCAGGATGCCCATGACGCCGATCGCCAGGAAAAGGTCCGGCCGGTTGAGGAGCTTCCCCATCGCGCCGCGGCTCGGCATGTTGAAGCCGCCGCCCTGGCCTGCCGTCACATCGGTCATCGACCAACCCACTCCCGTCGCCACGGCGAACCCGTCCGCATGCGGACATACGCCCCGACAGAGGCATAGCCCGGCAATTCTTGCCGGGTACATGGTGAACGAGTGGTTAAGACGGCTGGAAAAACCGCCCCGGGAACCTTTCCCTGAACAGGCCGTTATCGAACTGCCGCGTTATCGCCGTATTGCGCCGCGTAACTTGGCACGGGTCGACAAAATTGGTTTTGCAAGACCGCGGATATTGGAGGAAGACTTGGATAGACGTTCCTTTGTGATGAGCTTTTTCGGCGGCCTGGCTGCCGCCAGCCTGGGCGGCACCGCGATTGCGCAGGCCGCTTCGCGCAAGCCTGAGATTGCCCCGGCCGTGCCGGCAGCCGATGAGATCGACCCCGCGAGCAAGACCGCGCTTGACAGCGCCGAGGCTGAGTTCAGCCAGTATGTCGGGCGTCATCGTCCGCACCGACCCTTCGGCCCGCGTCATCGCCGTCCGGTCATCGTGCGCCGGCCCGTTATCGTCCGGCGCCCCCATCGCGTCGTTCGCCGGCGCCCGGTTTACGTGCGCTGACATTAGCGCCCGGACCTAACGAGGCGGCGCCCGCGAGGCGCCGCCTTTTTCATACGAGGCCCTTCGACCGATAGCGGCCGTCGCAATAATCGGGAGGACGCCGGCATGACAGCGCCGGATACGGCTTTGCGGCCGACGATCTCGACCGACATCCCGGCCCGGCTCGACCGCCTGCCCTGGTCGCGGTTCCATACGCTGGTGGTGGTGGCGCTCGGCGTCACCTGGATCCTTGATGGGCTCGAGGTCACGCTCGCTGGTTCGGTCTCCGGCGCGCTGAAGCAAAGCCCGACGCTGCGCTTCAGCAACACCGAGATCGGCATCGCCGGGGCCGCCTATCTCGCAGGCGCCGTCCTCGGCGCGCTCCTCTTCGGCTGGCTGACCGACCGGCTTGGCCGTAAACGGCTCTTCACGATCACGCTCCTGGTCTATCTCGTCGCGACGGCGGCGACCGCCTTCTCCTGGAGCTTTGCCAGCTTCATCGTCTTCCGCTTCTTCACCGGCATGGGCATCGGCGGCGAATATACGGCCATCAATTCGACCATCCAGGAGCTCGTTCCAGCGCGGATGCGCGGCTGGGTCGATCTCGTGATCAACGGCTCGTTTTGGATCGGCGCGGCGCTCGGCGCGGTCGGCGCGATTATCCTGCTCGATCCTGCGGTCATCGATCCAGAACTGGGCTGGCGGCTCGCCTTCTTCATCGGCGCGGCGCTCGGCCTCGTCATCCTCGTCCTCAGGCAATGGATACCGGAGAGTCCACGTTGGCTGATCAGCCATGGCCGCCCGAATGAGGCCGCCATGATCGTCGCCGGGATCGAACGGCGTGCGGGGGTTTCCCACAGCCCTGACGAGGCCCTGCCGAAGATCCACCTGCGTCCGCGCGCTGCGACCCCGCTTCGGGAGGTCTTCCACGCGTTGTTCGTCAGGCATCGGCAGCGGGCATTGGTGGGGCTGGCGCTGATGGCCGCACAGGCGTTCTTCTACAATGCGATCTTCTTCACCTATGCGTTGATCCTGACGGATTTCTATGCGGTGCCCTCGCAGGCGATCGGCTGGTTCATCCTGCCCTTCGCAGCGGGCAACGTGCTCGGGCCGATCATCCTGGGCCGCCTCTTCGACACCCTCGGGCGGCGGCGCATGATCACCTTCACCTATGCGATGTCGGGCCTGCTGCTGGTTGCGACAGGTTATCTGTTCTGGCGCGACCTCGTCAGCGCCACGCAATTGACGGCCTGCTGGAGCATCGTCTTCTTCTTCGCCTCCACCGCCGCGAGCTCTGCCTATCTCACCGTCAGCGAGACCTTCCCGGTCGAGATGCGCGCCTTGGCGATCGCCGCCTTCTATGCGGTGGGCACCGGCATCGGCGGCATTGCCGGTCCCTGGCTGTTCGGCGCGCTGATCGACACCGGCTCGCGCCTGAGCGTCTTCGGCGGCTATCTGTTCGGCGCCGCTCTGATGCTGACCGCAGCCTTGATCGCTGCGCTTTTCGCTGTCCGCGCCGAGCGCAAATCGCTGGAAGACGTCACTCGGCCGCTCAATGCCGTCGACGCGCCCGCACCCGAGCAGCTTTAGGCATGATCAGAGAAATTTGAGGATTGGGAACACAGACCACGAAAATGCGTTATCTTTTAGCCCCGATTGCGCGCTGTGATGCGGGCACGAATAGGGAATAGAAAACCAGTCTTCGGAGGATGTCGTGGATAGACGCTCATTCATCATGACCCTGATCGGCGGCATGGCCGCAGCCAGCCTCGGCGGCATGGCTGTTGCCGAAGCCGCCCAGCCCAAGCCCGCACCACTGCCGGAACCGCAGCCCGCCAAGGCCGACGACCAGATCGCCGCCGAGGTGAAGGACGGGCTGGACAAGACCGACGCCGAGTTCAGCCAGTATTATTACTACCGCCGGCCGCGCTACTATCGCCGCCCACGGTATTATTACCGCCCGCGCTATTATCGCCGGCCCCGCTATTATCGCCGCTATCGCCGCTGGTGACCTGAAGAGAGCGGGTCAGGCCGCGCTCACGCGCGCCTGACCCGGCTCGGCCACGGCGATGCCGGCCGCTCCGTATTCGCTCAGCTTGTTACGCAGCGTACGGATCGAGATCCCTAGAATCTTGGCCGCATGGGTACGGTTTCCGAGGCAGTGGTCCAGCGTGTCGAGGATAAGCTCGCGCTCGACATCGGCGACCGTGTGACCAACGAGCGAACGCGTCACCGCCTCCGCCGTCTGCGCCGCCCGCGCCGCGGGATCCCTGCCGCTGGCAGGGCCGAGCGTCTCGCCCTCCGGCGTCATCACCGCCTCGGTGCCGATTTCGGGTCCCTGCGCCAACAGCACGGCGCGATGGATCGTATTCTCCAGTTCGCGCACATTCCCCCGCCATGAATTGGTCAGCAGGAGCTTGCGCGCGTCGCTCGCCAGCGGCCTTAGCGGCAGGCCATTGATCTCGGCATATTTCTTGGTGAAGTGGTCGGCGAGCGCCAGGATATCGGCCGGCCGCTCACGTAGCGCCGGCAGGCGCAGATGCACCACGTTCAGCCGATAGAACAGATCCTCGCGGAACGAACCTTCGCGGACAGCATCGCCCAGATTGCGGTTCGAGGTCGCGATGATGCGAAGATCGACCCTGACCGGCTGCGTGCCGCCGACACGGTCGATCATGCGCTCCTGCAAGGCGCGCAGCAGCTTGGCCTGCAGCCGCACATCCATCTCGGAAATTTCGTCGAGCAGCAGCGTGCCGCCGCTCGCTTCCTCGAACTTGCCGATGCGTCGCGCCACCGCGCCGGTGAAGGCGCCCTTCTCATGCCCGAACAGCTCCGATTCGAGCAGGTTGTCGGGAATGGCGGCGCAGTTCACGGCCACAAAAGGCTTGTCCTTGCGCAGCGACTTCTGGTGCAGATGGCGCGCGATGACCTCTTTGCCGGTGCCGCTTTCGCCGGTGACGAGCACGGGGGCATCCGAGCGGGCGATCTGGGCCGCGAGCTGGACGACACGCTCCATCGCCGGATCGCGCCAGATCAGGCTCGACTGATCGGCCGCGACGGCCTCCAACACGGCAGCGATCAGTTCGGGATCGGGCGGCAGCGGCACATATTCGCGCGCCCCGGCCTGGATCGCGGCGACGGCGGCACGCGCATCGGTCGAGGTACCGCAGGCGACGATAGGCGTGCGGATGCGCTCGGCCTCCAGCGCCGCGACATATTTCGCGATCGGCTGAACGACGTCGATCATCAAGAGATCCGCGCCCTTGGCGCGCAGCACGGCGAGCGTCTGGTCGAGGCTCTCCGTATGCGTGACGCTCGCGCCATGGGCGATCGCGATCCGGGCGGCCGCGATGATCTGCCCCTTGAGACCGCCGACGATGATAAGGCGCATGGCTCAGGCCTTTCCGTATGAGAGCGTGATGGGACGGCCGGTCTTCACCGGTCGGCCTTGATGATTTCGGTCATGGTGACGCCGAGTCGGTCCTCGACCACGACAACCTCCCCACGCGCGACCAGTCGCTCGTTGACGAAGATGTCGATGGCCTCGCCGACGCGCCGGTCGAGTTCGAGTACGGCGCCGGGCACGATCTGCAGCAGGTCGCCGACCGCGATCCGCGACGAGCCCAGCACTGCCGAGACCGTGACCGGTACGTCGAACACCTGCTCCAAATCCTCGGCGGTCTTGACCGGTACCGGACCCGAACGCGCCACCGAGGGCGCCTCGCGATCGAAGGAGAGATCGGCCGGGTTCAGCGGAGGCAGGTTCAAGTCGTTGCCTTGGGTCATCTTGGTGTCCTCACTCGGCAAGACTGCGCGGACCGGCATGGCCGAAAACGCCCGTCACAGCCTGCTCGACCAGTTGCGATAGACGCTGCGCGTCGATCACGAAGCCGCCATCGGCCCATTCGATGCGCCCGTCGCCGGGAGCGATCTCCGGCTCGCCGAGCACGACGAGACGCCCGGCAAAGCCGCTCTCCCGCGCCAGACGAGCAATCAACGCCTCTACGGCCTCCGCCGCGCTGTCGTTCACCCGCAAGACGAGGTGCGGCGCCAGCCGCGCATGTGAAAGGCATTCGCGTACGGCGTGCTCGATCTCGGCCAGCGGCTTCTCGGCAAGCGCCGCGCCCGCCAGCGCCTTGGCCGTAGCGATGGCGATATGGGCGGCCTGTGCCTCGATCGCGGCTGTGCGGGCGTCCTCCTGGGCGAGCAGGCGCTCGGCCGTGCGGGCGAGCTGGGCGACCATGCCGTTGAGCTGCCCCTCGGCGTCGCGCCGCGCCTGGGCCTCGCCCGCGCGGAACGCCTCGGACTTCGCCGCGGCGAGATCGGCCTCGCCGGCCGCTCGCCGGCCGCCCTCGCGGAAATCAGTGCCAAACGTGAATTTTGTGGCGGTACGCATCGTCAATAAACCAATTCGTCTTCGGAATTGCCCTTGGCCAGGACGATCTCGCCCTTGTCGGCGAGCTCCTTGGTCAAGGCCACCATCTTGGCCTGCGCCTCGTCGACCTCTTTGAGGCGCAAGGGGCCAAGGCCCTGCATGTCGTCCTGCATGTTCTTGGTGGCGCGCTGCGACATCGCGCTGAAGAAGAAGTTGCGCATGTCCTCGCTCGCGCCCTTGAGCGCCCGCGCGAGCGTATCCTTGTCGACCTGCCGCATCAGCGTCTGCAACGCGGCGGGGTCGAGCTTGCCGAGATCCTCGAAGGTGAACATCAGCGCCCTGATGCGGGCGGCCGATTCCTGGTTGGAATCGTCGAGTGCCGCGAGGAAACGAATCTCAGTCTGGCGGTCGAAACCATTGAAGATCTCCGCCATCATCTCATGCGGGTCGCGCCGACGGGTTTGCGTCAACGTCGAGACGAATTCGGTGCGCAGCGTGTTTTCGATATGGTCGAGCGCCTCCTTCTGCACCGATTCCATGCGCAGCATGCGGCTGACGACGTCGATCGAGAGTTCGTTGGGCAGGTTGCGCAGAACATTGGCGGCGTGCTCCGCCCTGATCTTCGAAAGGATGACCGCGATCGTCTGCGGGTATTCGTTCTTGAGGAAGTTCGCGAGCACGACCGCATCGATATTGCCGAGCTTCTGCCACATGTTGCGGCCGGCCGGCCCGCGGATCTCCTCCATGATCAGCGCGACCTGATCGCTCGGCAGGATCTTCTCCAAGAGCGAGATCGTCCGGTCGAACGAACCTGTGACCGCGCCCGCACTCGACAGCCGGCCGACGAAATCCAGCATCAGCCGCTCGACCTCGTCGGCGTCGACCGTCCCGAGCTCGGCCATGGCGCGGGTGATGATGCGGATCTCCTCATCATCGAACTCCCGCCAGATCGTGCGGCCATGGTCCTCCCCGAGCACGAGCAGGATCACCGCGGCGCGCTGCGGCCCATTCATTTCCGCGATCGTGGTTACGCCGCCGCCATAGCTCACAGCTTCGTTGTCCCTGCTGCTGGAGTTGCGCGTAGCGATGGAACGTTCAGCGGCCATGGCTCAAAGACCCGTCATGCCGCGGACTTTTCGTGAATCCAGCCGCGCAGCACCGCGACCGAATCGGCGGGGTTCTGCGACACCAGCGCGCCGATCTTCTCGACGGACTGGGCCTTGAGCTGTCCCTTGATCTGCGCAACCGCGAGCATGCGCTCGGACGGCGCCTCGACGTCCATATCGCGCGAGCCGTCCGGCCCCATCACGGAGCGCGGGCTCGCAGGGTCGCCGGTGCCGTCGGATTGAGCCAGGGCCAGGCCCTCGCGCATGAAGCTCGGGATCGGCCGCACGCTCGGATCGGGCGCGAGCGCCTGCTTCAGCAGCGGCCGCACCACCACCATCAGCACGATCAGCGTCAGCAGCGAGATGACGCCGAGTTCGGCGAAACGGATCAGATCCTCTTTGGTGAAGGAGAGCAGCTGCTGCATCAAGGATTGTTCGGGCAGCTCGACGATCGCCTGCGGCGCTTCGGCAAAGCGCAGATTGACGACCTCGACCTTGTCGCCGCGCGTCTCGTCATAGCCCATCGCCATGCGCACCAGCTGGCCGATCCGATCGAGCTCCTCGCTGCTGCGCGGCTGGTAGGCGACCTCGGTGCCGTTGCGGGTGTAGTTGCCATCGACCAGCACAGCGACCGAGAGCCGCTTGACACGCCCGCCCTCCAGCACCTCGGTGCGGGTCGTGCGCGAGATTTCGTAATTGACCACTTCCTCGTTCTTCGAGGAGGCGTCCTTCTGATTCTGCTGGGCGCCCTGCCCCGCCTGGGCACCGGGCAGTTCGTTGCCGACCGTGACGGCCCCGTTCGCACCATCGGTCGTCGTCGCATTCTCGGTGCGGTTCTGGCTGGAGCGGATGACCTTGCTTTCCGGGTCATAGGTCTCCGAGCGGCTCTCGATGCGGTTGGCGTCGAGGGTAGCCGAGACCTGGACCCGCGCCCGTCCCTGGCCGACGACGCTGGCGACGATATCCTCGACCTGCGTCTTGACCCGCTTCTCGATCCCCGTCTGCCGCTCGTCGATGCCGAGCCCGACAAGCCCTTGCTCGCCCTGGGCGCCATCGGCCAGAAGCCTGCCGCGCTCATCGACGATCGAGACGCGCTCGGGCTTGAGCCCATCAACGGCGGAGGAAATAAGATGGCGCACGGCGCGCACCTGCGCCGCGTCGAGTTCGCCGGCAAGCTTGAGCACGATCGAGGCGCGCGGCGGTTCGCGATCGCGCTCGAACAGGCGCTTCTCCGGGATGACGAGATGCACGCGCGCCGCCTGGACGCGGCTGATCGAGCGGATGGTGCGCGAGAGTTCGCCCTCCAGCGCACGCAGATGGTTGATGTTCTGGACGAAGCTGGTCGAGGAGAAGGCGTCGCCCTTGTCGAAGATCTCGTAGCCGACGCCGCCGCCGGACGGGATACCCTTGCTGGCGAGGTCGAGCCGCAGGCGCGGCACATCGGCCTTTGCGACGAGCACGGTTTGCCCGTCGCCGCGCAGCTCGTATTTGATGCCGCGCGTATCGAGATCCTTCAGGATCGCGCTGACATCCTGGTTCGACAGGTCGGAGAACAGCACGCTCATCGCCGGCTGCGACATCCTCAGCATGACGAAGCCGAAGAAGCCGACGAGGCCAAGCGTCACCGCTAGCATCGCCGCCAGGCGCGCCGCTCCGAATTTCGTAAACTGACCGACGATGCCGTTCACGCAGCCATCCGTTCCACAAAACCGACATCGCCGCACACAAGGCACGACGCACTAGGCAAGTTTTTCCCAGTGCATGGTTAGCGCCGGGTTAACGAATGGTGGATTGATGGCGATAGGCACCGAAAATGCGAAAGGCGCCGGTCCGATCGAACCGACGCCTTGGTAATGAACCGGGCAATGGACCGGAAAAGGGGTCCTATTGGCGGTAGTGCTGGATGCGCGTCGTCCGCAGGCCGGCAAGGCCGTGCTGATCGATCGACATCTGCCAGCTCAGGAATTCATCGACGGTCAGCGTATAGCGCTGACAGGCTTCCTCGAGGCTGAGAAGGCCGCCGCGGACGGCCGCGACCACCTCGGCCTTACGCCGGATCACCCAGCGGCGCGTATTCATGGGCGGCAGATCGGCGATCGTCAACGGACTTCCGTCCGGTCCGATCACGTACTTCACCCGCGGTCGCAAAGGCTCGGTCATGGTACACTCACACAACTCAACAGACCTACTTCTGCTGAGCATAGGCGTCCGGCTTTAAGATTTACCTAAAGCGAATCGGACGGCTTTCCCTATCTGCGCGCCGGCCGCCATCAGCCCTTGATCACTTTCTTGACCTTGTCGATCGGGACGCTGATCGTGCCGATCTTGAGCATCGGCGTGCCGCTGCTCAGATCGATGCTGTCGACGACGCCGATGATTTCGGTTTTGGCGACCACAGCCTGGCCGGACACATCCGTGGCGTCGACGGTAATGGTGTAGTCGCCAGCGGGCGCTATCGCGCCGGTCGAGGTGCTGCCATCCCACTGGACGGTCTGCTCGCCGGCGGCGAGACTCGTCGTCATCGTCCGGACCACCGAGCCGCTCGAATCCTTCACCGTGATATTGGCAGTGCCGGCGCTCGCCATGTTCACCGACCAATAGGCGGCCCCGTTCTTCAGCGGCGCCGTTGCGCCGTCGGCAGTGATCGTCGCGCCGATGAAGCCCACCGCATCCGTCGTCGTCGTCGCCTTGTTGAGAGTGAGCAGCGCGCTCAACGTATCATTCATCTTGAGCTGCTGCTCGACGCCCGCGAACTGCACGAGCTGGGCGGTGAACTGGTTGGTGTCGAGCGGGTCGAGCGGGCTCTGGTTCTTGAGCTGCGTCGTCAGCAGCGACAGGAACTGGTCGAAATTCCCGGCAATCGCCGTCTGCGAACCGGACACGGTGCTGCTGCCGCTCGTCGTCGAGGAGGTGTTCTGGAACCCCGCGGTCGTCGTCGGGGAGGTGTTGGAAACGGCCATGGTGCTTCTCCTTGCCGTCAGATGCTGAGATCGACGCCGCCGAGCCTGACGAGGCGGCGGGTCTGGATTGGCTGGGCGGGCGCGACGATGTCTTCGCCGGTTTCCGTGGCGGTGGGCGTGCGGCGCGGCGTATCGTCCTGCTGCCGGTTCTGCCGGAAGCCGGACTGATCGGCGGGGTCGCGCAAACTGATGTCGACGCCCGCATCGGAAGGCTTGAGGCCGGCCTGCTCGAAGGCCCGCTCCAGCGTACGCGAGTCGCGCTGGAGCATGTGCAATGTCTCGACCCGGTCGACGACCAGCCTGGCGCTGACCTCGCCCTTGTCGGAAACCTCGAGCTTGACGTCGACGCGGCCGAGCTCCGCCGGATCGAGCCGGATGTCGAACGAGCGGGAGCCCGCCAGCGCCTTCATCCCGATCTCGATCGGAACCATGTGGAGTGGTGTCGTCTGCGTGGCCGCGGCAGCCTGGCCATGGACCGTTGTGGCCTGTCCGGCCGCGACCTGCTCCGGAGTGGTCACGTCCAGGGCGCCGCCCGCCTTGCCTGCGCGCGGCTGCGCCAGCGCCGAAAGATCAATCAGGTTTTGCGGAGTCTGCAGCAATTCAAGTGGCTTGAATTCGGCCTGCGATGCAGCAGGCGCAGTTGAAGAGCTAGCCGGCTCGTCTTTGCCTGTCCTAGCCGCATGCACGGCCTGTTGTCCGCCGCTCGCAAGCTGCGCCTTGCCGCCTTCCCCATCAGCGAGGACGCCGGCATTCGCTCCCGCATTGCCGGCGGCATCACCCTGCAAGGAGGTCGCGGCCGGCTTCGGCGAGGCAAGCCCGGCCTTGGCGATGCCCGCCGCGAGAGCCGCACCTGCGGTGGACGCGGTCGCCTGGGTCGCGGCTGTGGGCACCATGCCAGGAACGATCGCGGCGGAGAGATCGATGGTCGGCAATGCCGGGACAACGACGCCTTCGGCTGGCGTGGTGGGAAGCGCGGAGGGATCCACCACCGCCGTCTCGGTCGCCTTGTCTTTGACGCCCTTGGCGTCCTTCTCCTTTACGGCTTCGCCACTCGTCGGCGCCTCGGCCTGCGCAGCGACGGCGATGCTGACAAGCGCGCCGATATCCTGCTGCACCGGGGGCGAGGTCGTGGCGGCCTGAGCGCCAGACGCGGTCTCGCCCGGCTTGACAGCAATCGGCGTCTGCGTGGCGGCCTTCGTCTTTGCCGTGTCTGTCTTTACAGCGTCCGTCTTGGCAGCATCCGTCTTGTCCGCGCTCGTCTTGGCTGCATCCGTCTTGGTATCGCTCGTCTTGGTATCGGGCTGTTGCGGCGAAGATTGATCCTCGGCCGGCGCTCGCTCGGGTTTCGGGCGCGGCGCGGAGGCGTCCTGCGCGGGAGAGGTCGCGCCGCGAGACGTATCGTCTGGCAGCGTGAACGCCTCAGCCGCGCGACCGGAATCCGGCTCTGCCGCGCGACGACGCACGGGAGCGGGTTCGGTCAAGGCAGACGAAAGCGTGAGCGACTGAACAGACATCGGCGATTCCGGACGCGGGCAACACAACGCCCGCCCCTCCGCGGAGCAAGTCCCGCGCCATGCAATGAATAATTGATATCAATGACTTAGATGTCTCACACGATCAGCATGACGGCAAGAAGCGCCGGTCTTGCACCCCGGCCCGGCAGGATTTGCCGATCGCGCGCTGGCAGGCACGCGCCAAAGCCGATATAGAACCGCCGATCGCATCCGCCGCCGTCCCGGACCGGACCATCGCATGACCACGCCGCTCAACTCCCTTGACATCGCCAAGCCGCCCGCGGCCACGCGCGTCGTCGCGGCGATGTCCGGCGGCGTCGACTCCTCCGTCGTCGCCGCGCTGCTGAAGCGCGAGGGCTATGACGTCATCGGCGTGACGCTGCAGCTCTACGATCACGGCGCGGCCGTGCACCGCGCCGGCGCCTGCTGCGCCGGCCAGGATATCCACGACGCCCGCCGCGTCGCGGAGGCCATCGGCATCCCCCATTACGTGCTCGATTATGAGAGCCGTTTCCGCGACGCCGTGATCGAGCGCTTCGCCGAGAGCTATCTCGCCGGCGAGACGCCGATCCCTTGTGTCGAATGCAACCGCACGGTGAAATTCCGCGACCTGCTGGGCCTGGCCCGGGAGCTGGGCGCCGATGCGCTGGCGACCGGCCATTATGTCGTCAGCCGCGACCTCGGCACCGGCCATCGCGGCCTGTTTCGCGCCGCCGATGCCGCGCGCGACCAGAGCTATTTCCTCTATGCGACGACGCAGGAGCAGCTCGATCTGCTGCGCTTCCCGCTCGGCAGCATCGACAAGGCGCAGACCCGCGCGCTCGCCGCCGAACTCGGGCTCGGCATCGCCGACAAGCCCGACAGCCAGGACATCTGCTTCGTTCCCAATGGCCGCTATGCCGATGTGATCGAGAAGCTGAAGCCAGGCGCCTCGCGCCCCGGCGAGATCGTCCATCTCGACGGGCGCGTGCTCGGGCGCCATGACGGGGTGCTGCGCTACACAGTTGGACAGCGCAAGGGGCTGGGCCTCAGCGCAGCCGAGCCGCTTTATGTGCTGCGACTCGATGCCGATCTCGCCCGTGTCATCGTCGGGCCCCGCGAGGCGCTCGGCGTGCGCGAGATCAGGCTGCGTGACGTCAACTGGCTCGGCGACCTGTCTCTGGATGCTCTCCCGGCCGAGGGGCTCGATGTCGCCGTCCGGGTGCGCTCGACCCGGGCGCCGCGCGAAGCCCGCCTGATGCGCGACGAGGACGGCCTCAAGATTGAACTCGCCAGCGATGAAGAGGGCGTTTCGCCCGGTCAGGCTTGCGTGATCTACACTGATGCCGGCCCCGATGCGCGCGTGCTCGGCGGCGGCACGATCCTGCGGCCGCCGCTGGCCATGCTGGCGCCCGCGCCTGCCTTCGCCCACGCGCAGCCCTGAGCCCGACGCCGCCCGCCCCGGCTTTCCTGCAACCCCCATCGCCGCGAGCCGCTCCATGTCGGTGACTCACCTCGAAGCCCAGAAGCGCGCCTATGCGGCCTGGGCCAAGTTCTACGACAAGGTCTATCTGCGCATGCTGGCCCGCCCGCAGCGCGAGGCCGTCGCGGCGGCTTGCGCCTGCGGCCCCGACATTCTGGAGATCGGCGTCGGCACCGGGCTGACCCTGCCCTATTTCACCCAAGGCACGCGCGTGCTCGGGGCCGATCTCTCGCTCGACATGCTCAAGGTCGCCAACCGCAAGGTCGCGAGCCAAGGGCTTGCCCATGTCCGCGGGCTGATGGTGATGGACGCCTGCCGCCTGGGCTTTGAGGCCGAGCGCTTCGACGCCGTGACCGCGCAATTCGTGATCACGCTCGTGCCCGACCCCGAGCAGGCCCTGGCAGAGATGGACCGCGTGCTGAAGCCCGGGGGCGAGATCGTGATCTCGAGCCGCCTCGTCGACGATGGCGGCCTGCTCGCGCCATTCTGGGCGGCGCTCGCCCCCCTCGCCAAGGCAATCGGCTGGAGCACGGATTTCAAGGTCAGCCGCCTGACCGACTGGGCGGCGCGTACTGGACGTTACGAGACCGTCCATGTCGGCCGCGGCTATTTCAAGGTCGTCCGCCTGCGCAAGACGGCGTCGAATCAAGCCGCCCCGGCCTGATATGCTTCCCGCCCGGCAGGCGCCATGCCTGCCGGGCGGGAAGAGTACTTCAGTAACGCCGGTCAGCCGGGCGCGGCGCGGCCTCGAAGCCGAAGCACCCCGCCTGCGCGGGGTCGCCGCCCCGATCTGAGATGGCTTGGCAGGAGCGCAGGCGCGCGCACATGTCGGCGACCACCGTATAGCCGTTGCCGAACGTACCCGAGGGCTGCTTGTAGGCGCAGGCGGTCTGCCAGGCGGACCACTCGGCGGCGGCGGCAGGAGCACTCGGCATGGCGCCGAACGCGGCGACGCCAAGAGCGATAGCCGCCACGGTGTGGGCGATACGCGGCCTGGCGATACGCGGCCTAATATGCGTCAAAAGGGACTGCGCAAACGAAACAGGAAAGGATGAAATGAGCGTTGCCATCAAAAGCGGCCTCCGAAATGACCGGCTGCGCAGCGGTGCGATGGCGGCGATCATCGTCGGCCATTCCCGCAGCGGCCCCTGACGCCGGTCTGGCTATCAGCTAAGCCGTCGCATCCGGGCTTCAAGACTGCTTCGATGCAATGAACGCATGGCAAACCTACAATACCCGCCGCAAAGAGCGTAATGCGCATGTCATATGATTATATCCCATGCCGTCCGGAGGCTTGACGGCATCACCCTTCGCCCCCTATACGCGCCCTCACAAAGGCACGCCGTCAGCGGCGAGCCCTAGTCTCGGGGCGGGGTAGCTCAGCTGGTTAGAGCAGCGGAATCATAATCCGCGTGTCGGGGGTTCGAGTCCCTCTCCCGCTACCACCTAACCCCCCAGGATTTGACCTGTGGGGAAGTGGTTTCCTCCGATTAGTTTTGTCAGCTGGCCCTCGATCGTGAATCTGGGCCGCTCGCCGGCCGCCGCCGGCATGACGATGATCCTGTCGATCTGGCTTTGCAGCCACCAACGCGCCTGCTGACGACCTCGGGTTCTGCGGGCGCAAAGATGGCGGCGATCGATGCTTAAGCCGTCGGCGCGCGTTCATCTGCCAAGTCAAGGCGCCTAGCATCGAGACGGCACATTTCCTCGCCGGAGAAGGCGCGCGAGCGCGTCAGAAAGCGCTGCTCTGTGCCGTTCTCAAGCGAGAACATGCCACCCCGCCCCTTCACCACATCGATGATCAGTTGGGTATGCCGCCAGACTGCGAATTGCGATCCGCTGATATAGACCGGAGCGCCGCCCACCTCTCCGAGCTTCACGTCATGGTCGCCGATGATGAACTCGTGCTGCGGGTAGCACATCGGTGAGGAGCCGTCGCAGCAGCCACCGGATTGATGGAACAGCACAGGGCCGTTTTCCGCCTGCAGCCTCGCGATCAGGTCGAGCGCTGCGGGCGTGGCCGAAACCTGCTCGATCGCATGCTGGCTCATGTCGAAGCCTCCTGCATCTGGAGCCGCAGCCGGCATCATCTTGCCGTGACGGATCGCGAAGGCCCGGCACGATGTATTGGCGACGGGCGCCCGCGATCGTGCCGGGAAGTGGCCCTGGTTCAGGCCTTGGGGAGGTCTCTCAGAAGAAGCCGAGCTTCTTGGGGGAATAGCTGACCAGCATGTTCTTGGTCTGCTGGTAGTGGTCGAGCATCATCTTGTGGTTCTCGCGACCGATGCCGGACTGCTTGTAGCCGCCAAAGGCGGCATGGGCTGGATAGGCATGGTAGCAGTTGGTCCAGACCCGGCCGGCCTGAATCGCACGACCGAAACGATAGGCGCGACTGCCATCGCGCGTCCAAACGCCGGCACCGAGCCCATAAAGCGTGTCGTTGGCGATCGCGAGCGCCTCCTCGTCGTCCTTGAAGGTCGTCACCGAAACCACCGGACCGAAGATCTCCTCCTGGAAGACCCGCATCTTGTTGTGGCCCTTCAGGACCGTCGGCTTGACGTAGAAGCCGCCAGCCAGATCGCCCGGCAGCGTGCTGCGTTCTCCGCCCGTCAGCACCTGTGCGCCCTCCTGACGGCCGATGTCGAAATAGCTCAGGATCTTCTCGAGCTGTTCCGACGAGGCCTGCGCGCCGATCATGGTGGAGGCATCTAGGGGGTCGCCCTGCTTGATCGCCTCGACGCGCTTCAAC
The DNA here is from genome assembly GCF_900113835.1 of Allobosea sp. OK403. Lineage (GTDB taxonomy): Bacteria > Pseudomonadota > Alphaproteobacteria > Rhizobiales > Beijerinckiaceae > Allobosea. The sequence goes on from NZ_FOQV01000002.1 coordinate 498,574, forward strand.
GCCTTTTCCATGAATCGGTCGTAGATGCTCTCATGGATCAGCGCGCGGCTAGGACAGGTGCAGACCTCGCCCTGGTTCAGCGCGAACATGACGAAGCCCTCGATCGCCTTGTCGAGGAAGTCGTCGTCCTCGACCGCGACGTCCTTGAAGAAGATGTTCGGAGACTTGCCGCCGAGCTCCAGCGTCACCGGAATCAGGTTCTGGCTGGCATACTGCATGATCAGCCGGCCGGTCGTGGTCTCGCCGGTGAAGGCTATCTTGGCGATGCGGTTGGACGAGGCCAGCGGCTTGCCCGCCTCCAGGCCGAAGCCGTTGACGATGTTGAGCACGCCCGGCGGCAGGATGTCGGCGATCAGCTCGGCGAAGATCAGGATCGAGGCAGGAGTCTGTTCGGCAGGCTTGAGCACGACGCAGTTGCCGGCGGCGAGCGCGGGCGCCAGCTTCCACACCGCCATCAGGATCGGGAAGTTCCAGGGAATGATCTGGCCGACGACGCCAAGCGGCTCGTGGAAGTGATAGGCAACGGTGTCGTGGTCGATCTCGGAGAGGCTGCCTTCCTGCGCGCGGATTGCGCCGGCGAAGTAGCGGAAATGGTCGATCGCCAGCGGCATATCGGCAGCGGTCGTCTCGCGGATCGGCTTGCCGTTGTCCCAGGTCTCGGCCTGCGCCAGGAGATCGAGGTTGTCCTCCATCACCTGCGCGATCTTGTTGAGGAGGAGCGCCCGTTCGGCTGCGCTGGTGCGACCCCAGGCGTCCTTGGCAGCGTGCGCAGCATCCAGTGCCGCCTCGATGTCCTTGGCGTCAGAGCGCGCGATCTCGCAGAGCAGCTGGCCGTTCACCGGCGAGGTGTTCTCGAAATAGCGCCCCGAGATCGGCTCGGCCCATCTGCCGTTGATGAAATTGCCGTAGCGCGCCTTGAACGGCGTCGCGGACGAGCGGATGAATTCTGGCTTGTTCATGGTGTCCTCCTAGTCGGCGCATTGAGGCCGCGCCCTGAGAAGGAGGATCGGCCCTATCCAGCGCCGCTGTCAGGATCAGAACCGCATTTTCGGCAGCAGAACTGTCTCAGCTTTGCGACAGATCGCTGAAGAGATCGCTGAATTGGTCTTATCGGGCGCGTCCAAGCCCCAGCCGCGCAAGCTTGCGGTGCATGGTTGCGCGGCTGACGCCGAGCGCGCGGGCGGCGGCGGAGACGTTGCCATTGGCCCGGGCCAGCGCTCTTTGCACAACGCCGCGCTCGGCGACGCTCAGTTCCTCGCCTGGCTTGGCTTCGTGGCCCATCAACAGGTCTTCCGCAGGAAAGGGCTGCGCGAGCCGTTCATCAGTCAGACCATAGGCCAGTCGCGCGGCGCGGCTCGCGCCGATGACGAGGTCTCCTTTGTCGACAGCCAGAAGCCCGGCGCCTCCGCCGGCGCCGTCCTGAGCAACCACGATCCGCGCTTTCGGAAAGGCCAACCGGAAATGATGCGCCTCGATCCGGTGCGCCGCCTCGACCGTCGCGCTGGCGACCAGCTTCAGCATGGCCGGCGTCAGATCGGCGCGGCAAGTCGAAACGTCCAGCGTCGCGATCAACCGTCCCCGCGCATCCCAGATCGGGGCGACGCTGCAGCTCAGGCCGATATTACGTGTGAGGAAATGCTGGTCGCGATGGATCGTCAGCGGACGACCTTCGGCGACGCAGGTGCCGACGCCGTTCGTGCCCTCGCTGGCCTCGCTCCAGACCATGCCGGTCCAGAGGCCCATGTTGCGGAAGTCGAGATCATCTCCGGCAGCGCCCCGTCGGTCGAGCGGAATGCCCTCGCGATCGGTCAACAGCACACAGCAGCCGGCATCGTCGACAGACTGGAAGAGGCGATCCAGAGAGGTCTGCGCCAGCCTGATCAACGGATCCAGGCGTTCGAAGGCCGCATCGAATTCAGCCTGACCGAGGCGCCAAGGCGGACGAGCGTGATCAGGGTCGAGGCCGTACTTCACGACCGAGCGCGACCAGGACGCCGCCACCGCAGACTGCCCGACGGCAGCCGCGTTGCTCAGGGTCGAATATATCCGATTGGCGTGATGGGCCCGCCCCGTCTCAGCCATGCCTGACACCCGTTTCCACCCGCCTCGCATGTCTTTTGAGGCCGAGGGCAGCGACGCCATCGCTTGCATGCGATTTCAGACATGTTCCGGCCGTTCCGGTCGTATTGTCAACCAAGTCAGCTTCCCGGAGAGCTCGTTCTGGGTATGGCGGACTTCAGCTTGGCCCAACATCGCAATGATTACGCAGTCCAAGCCAGAATCGCTCTTTCATCGCCGAGAGGTTGGCGCGCGAAGGTTGGGACTTATTTTTAACTCGGCTCGGTTGCTAAACTGAAATTGGCTGGGCGCTTAGATGTGTTGAGGAGGAGGCAATATGAGTGCCTCTCCCGCTACCAACACTTCCCCCAACGGAGGTGCGGTTCTCCGATGACATTGACGAGGGACCAGGCCGACATGCATCGGCCCGTCCCGTTTCCATCCCAGCCATTCTCTTTGCCGCCGCGCCTGTCAGGCGGTGGTGTCGACGAGGCCCAGGCTTGCGCTGGGGGTCTTGGTCGCGCTTGCGCCCGCCGCATTGTAGGATGAGCTGGACAAGGTCTGCTGGGCGCTCTGCAGGACCTTGAGGAATTCCGCGAGCGGATCGGAGGCCGAGCTGGAATCCGTCGCGCTGGAAGAGGCCGCGTTCAGCACCCCGGCGAGCCCCGTCTGGGTATCGTCGCTATCCTGATCGTTGCTGTCGCTCTTGGCCGCCTGGGATTTGTGGCCATGGTGAGCGCCGCCAGCGCGGTGCCCGCCCCCGAGCAGGCTCTTGAGTTCGTCGGCCTGAGCGCTGGTCAGCTTTCCCGACGACACTTCGCCATCGATGAGCGAACCGACCGTCTTGCCCAGATTGCCGCTCGTGGAAGACGAGGTGCTTTGGGTCGAGCTGGCAGTAAGCTGCTGCTGAATATCGCCGAGAGCACTGCCAAGCGCAGTCCCGTCCGCTGCGGAAATCTTGCCGGAGGTGATGTCGGCGTTCAGCCGGCTTTGGACGCGCGTCTCGAACCGGGAATAGTTCTGCGCGCTGGACGATACGCTACTCATGGAATGCTCTCCTGACTGGCCCCTTTGGGTCATCGATGCCGGTGGCAGAGGCCGCATCGGTATCGGCCCCCTGGGCAAGCGACACGCAATTGCCGAGCCGGAGAAAAAGGCAATTGAATCAATCTATTGAACAATCATCCGACATAATGACCCGGCAGCTTTTGCCATGTTGCGAGGTCCAGGGGGCAGAAATTGCCCGCTCTTCCCGGCTCATCGCTAGTCCGCCACATGCCGTCAGGGCCAGGAATGCCGCGGAACCGGCGCGACGCGGGACCTTCGGGCTCTTGCCTCACGCCGCAAATCATCCGAAGAGGACGAAGCTGCAATCGAACCCGGTCGCGGCCCGCAGGCCGCCATTCGCTGCCTGCGATATGTGGGAACCGGCGGCGAAACAGTCTCCCGCTGCCAGCCATCCTCGCGACAAGGGACGGCGCGTCGCCAGATGACCAACACTCGCCAGCAACGCATCCTGCTGACTGGAGCCGCCGGCTTCATCGGCTACCACGTCGCCGAGGCGCTGCTCGCCCAGGGCATCGAGGTTCTGGGCATCGACAACCTGACGCCCTATTACGACCCGGCCCTGAAGCAGGCCCGGCTCGACCGGCTCACCCCTCGCAAGGACTTCGCCTTCGAGGCGCTGGATATCGCCGATTACGACCGGCTCCTGTCAGCCTTCGCGGCTTACCGGCCCGACGCCGTCATTCACCTCGCCGCCCAGGCCGGCGTGCGTTACTCGCTCGACAATCCGCGCGCCTATGCCAGCGCCAATCTCGACGGGTTCCTGTCAGTGCTGGAGGCCTGCCGGCACAATCCCGTCAGCCATCTGATCTATGCCTCGTCGAGCTCGGTCTACGGTGCCAACGCCAAGACGCCGTTCAGCGAGCATGACGGCGCCGACCATCCGGTGTCGCTCTACGCCGCAACCAAGCGCGCCAATGAGTTGATGGCGCATTCCTACGCCCATCTCTACGGCATCCCGGCAACGGGCCTGCGCTTCTTCACCGTCTATGGCCCCTGGGGTCGGCCGGACATGGCCTATTTCAAGTTCACCAAGGCGATCCTCGAAGGCCGACCGATCGACGTCTACGCCGAAAGCGAGATGAGCCGTGACTTCACCTATGTCGACGATATCAGCGAGGCGATCGTCCGGCTCGTAGCCGCGCCGCCCGAGGCCGACCCCGCTTTCGACCAGGCCCTCCCTGACCCCGCGACGGCCGCCGCCCCGCACCGCATCTACAATATCGGCAACCACACGCCTGTGCGGCTCGACCGCTTCATCGCAGCGGTCGAGCAGGCCTGCGGCAAGCCCGCGATCAAACACCACCTGCCGATGCAGCCCGGCGACGTGCCCGCAACCTTCGCCGATGTCTCCGCCCTGATGGCGAAGGTCGATTTCAGGCCGGACACGCCGATCGAGACCGGCATCGCGCGTTTCGTCGCGTGGTACAGGGAGTTCTACAGCCTGGCCGCCTAGAGCATTTTCGAGCGAAGTGGATACCGGCCCTCAGCGCGTGACGACCTGGCGCGAAAACTGCGCCACCGAGCTGTCCAGCCGCCGCGCGGACCCGTCGATCCCGGCCGCGGCCTGGGAAATCTCCTCGCCGCTTTCCAGAGTGCGGGCCGCATCGGCCGCGACGCGGTCGATCGCCTGCGCCGCCTGCTCGGCCTCGGACACGGCGCGTGCCAGCAGGGCCAACATGGTCTCGATGGCCTCGGCTTGCTGGTCGACGGCAACAACGATGCCGCCGGTCGCGCCCACGATCGCATCCGTCGAAGCACTGATGTTCATCACAGCCGCGAGCGAACGCTCGGTCGCCAGCCGTACCTCCTCGATACGCTGGGCGATGTCTTCCGTCGCCGCTCCGGTACGCGCAGCAAGATCTTTGACCTCGCTGGCGACGACCGCGAAACCGCGGCCTGCGGGGCCGGCGCGAGCCGCCTCGATCGTCGCATTGAGGGCGAGCAGATTGGTCTGGGCGGCAATGTCACGGATCAGGTTGGAAACCTGGCCGATATCGCGCACCGCCCCGGTCAACCCTGTCTTGATGGCAATAGAAGCCACGACATCGGCGGCCGCCATGCGCACGAGCTGCGTCGTCGCATCGGTCTCGTGGCGGATCAATCCGATTGTCTCGGTCAGCCGGCGCGAACAAAACTCGACCGAGGCGATGTCGCTCTTGGCCGAGCCGACCCGTCCGAGAGCTCCCGACAGTGATTCATGCGAGCTGCGGGCGATGGTCCGCAGTCCCTCGGCCGCCTCGTTCATGCGGCTCGCCGATTGCGAGAAGGCGCCGAGGATATCGCCGACATCATCACGGAAACCCGCAGCCTGCGCCTCCACCTGCTGGCGCCGCCGTTCCTCGCTCAGCGCGCGCGCCTGTGCCTCCTCGCGCAGCGTCGCTGCAGCGACCGAGCCCCGAACGCGCTCGATATAAAGCAGCGCGAAGGCTCGCAACGAGATGACCAGCACGGTGCAGTAGATCAGCAGCATGGCAAGGTTGGCGACTGCCTGGTCAAGCCCCGTGAAGACGAGCTGGGTCAGTCGGCCGGCCATGATCAGCCCCGAGAACGTCAACGCAGCCGCCGGCATGCTCGCCATCGTGAAGATGCCCGCGAAGATGAGGCCCGCCAGGATGGTCGAAAAGAGCACCTCCATCTGCGGCGCGACGCCCGGATTGAGCCCTACCGCGATCACCAGCCAAGGCATCGCCATGATGGCCGAGTCGGCGATGATGCGCGCGACGAAGCGTTCCGAAGGTGGCTCGCTGCGCTGGCGTGCCTTGATTTGTCTGATCCGCCTAATCCCGAGGAAGCCGATGGCGGCAACGCTGGCCGCCCAGGAGAGAGGCAGCAGGATCCAGCCATAGTAAAGCGCCGCGAGCGCGATGACCCAGGCGGCCAGCACATTCGAGATCAGGATCGGCGGCAGGATCGTGACGAAGATGTCTGCCTGCGATTGCCGCAGCAGCGCCGCCTCCCTCTCATTCAGGAGAGGCAGCCGCAGCAATCTGCCAATCCATATCTGATAGCGCGCCAAAAGCGCTATGATCTTCGGCACTTGGCGCCGTTGAGCCGCTCTCTCCATGCCATGCTTTGCCGTGGTGCGCTTATACTCCTACGGACAGCTTGGACGCGCGAACTCAAGACTAGGTTAATCTCACCTCACGACCAGTTAGGCCGCCATTTGGCGAATTCTGCCTTGGTCTCGGCATTGGCGGGATAAAGCCCGAAAATGCCTTGCCCGGCGCGCACGCGCTCGGCGACGAAATCCTCATAGGCCGTCTGCTCATAGACCTCCGGCGCGATCTCGTTGGCGAGATGGGCAGGGATGACGCAGACGCCCTCGCCGTCTCCAACGATGATGTCGCCGGGGTAGACCGCAACGTCGCCGCAGGCGATCGGCGCGTTGATGTCGAGCGCATGGTGGCGGATCAGGTTGGTCGGTGCGCTCGGGCGATTGTGATAGGCGGGGATCGCCATCGCGGCGATCTCCGGCGAGTCGCGAAAGCCGCCATCGGTGACGATGCCGGCGACGCCGCGCTGCATCAGCCGCGAGACCAGGATGCCGCCGGCCGAGGCCGCGCGCGGGTCTTTGCGGCTGTCGATCACCATGACATGACCGGCCGGGCAGTCCTCGACCGCGCGCCGCTGCGGATGCTGCGTGCCCTCGAAGGCCGAGAGCAGGTCGAGATCCTCGCGCGCCGGGATATAGCGCAGCGTGAAGGCCTCGCCGACCATCGAGCCGGACTTCTGGCCGAGCGGGCGCACATCCTGGATGAAGACGTTGCGGAAGCCGCGCTTGAACAGAGCGGTGGTGAGCGTAGCGGTCGAGACGCGCTTCAGCTTCGTGCGGTTTTCGGGAGTGAGGGTCGTCATGATCTTGAGCGGGGCTCCAGCGAAGGGTCGAACATTTCGTCAGCGTGAGACGGATGGCGTGGCGGTCGGGAACCGGAGCGGAGCGTACTCAAGTACGTGAGCACCGGAAGCGCAGACCGCCACGTCAGGCGGCCGCGCTGGCGGAATGATCGGCCCTTCGATCATTCGATCTTCACATTCGCCTTCTGCGCCACCTCGCCCCAGCGCTTGGTCTCGGCGGCGATATGGGCGGCGAACTGTTCTTGCGTCGAACCGACGGGATCGACGCCGAGCTTCTTCAGCTGCTCGATCGTGCCAGGCTCGCGCATGATCGCCTGCACCTCGGTGGAAAGCCTGGCGACGATCTCCTTGGGCACGCCCGACGGCGCGAAGAAGCCGTGCCAGGAGGTCGCGGCATAGCCCGGAATGAACTCGGCCAGCGCCGGCAAATCCGGAGCAACGGCCAGCCGCTCCGGCGTCGCGGTGGCGAGCGCACGGATCTTGCCGGCCTCGACATGCGGCCAGGCGATGGTGATGTTATCGAACGAGACCTGGATCTGGCCTGAGAGCAGATCCTGCGTCACTTGCCCGCTGGAACGATAAGGCACATGGGCCATGTCTGTCCCGGTTGCGACCTTGAACAATTCCGCCGCCATATGCGTCGAGGTACCGGCGCCCGACGAGCCGAACGAGTATTTGCCGGGATTGGCCTTCAAGAGCGCGATCAACTCCGGCACCGTCTTGGCCGGCAGGTCGATATTGACCATCAGGATGTTCGGCACGCTCGCCACCTGCGAGATCGGTGCGAAATCCTTGATGTGATCATAGGGCATCTTGGCGTAGACGCCAGGATTGATCGCATGGGTCGAGACCGTGCCCATGGTCAGCGTATAGCCATCGGGCGTCGAGCGGGCGACGGCGGCGACGCCGGTATTACCGCCGGCTCCGGCCCGGTTTTCGACGATGAAGCGACCGTTCATCCGCGCGCCCAGCCTTTCGGCCAGCAGACGTCCGAGGATGTCGGTGGTGCCGCCCGCGGCGAAGGGCACGACGATCGTCACGACCCTGGAGGGGTAATCGCCCTGGGCCATCGCGGCTGGCGCGGCAGCCAGGCAAGCGGCGGCGATCATGGCCCTGCGTGTCAGTCTCATTGTCGGCAATCCTCCCATTGCGTTTCAATCCCGGCTCGTTGCGCCGATGCGGCCCTTGGCTTGGCCTTGAGGGTGACATAGCATGGCATTCGGAATTTGAAATCTGAAATTTCAGACTTGCCGGCACTTGCGGTTTGTGATGTTTGATGCCGCCATGGGCTCTTGGCCGGCCTCGCTCCCCGTCGGGGAATCGCCGGCCGCGAACCATGTCTTGGAACCGCCATGTCTTCGGAATGGTAATGTCTTGGAACGGTATGCCGCAATCGATCGCCATCGAGCCCGTCGCTCCGCATCTGCTGCGCTCCCTGCGCGAGCATGTGCATGAGCGTTTGCGGCGCGCGATCGTCGCCGGGCGTTTCCGCAATGGCGAGCGCCTGAACGAGCGCCAGCTCGCTGAGATGCTCGGCGTCAGCACCACCCCGGTGAAGGACGCGATCCGCAAGCTGGAAAGCGAGGGGCTGGTCCGGACGGAAGCCCGGCGCGGCGTCTTCGTCGAGTTCTCGGCCCGGCAGGCGCTGGAAATGGCCCTCGGCCGCGCGGCGCTCGAAAGCATCATGGCTCATATCGCCGCCAACCGGCTGGGCGACGCCGACATCGCCGAGATGGCGCGCCTGATCGACGACATGGAGCACGCGACGGCGCATAGCGCGCTCGAGGACCTCGTCACCCTGAACGAGGCTTATCACGGCACGATCCACCGGATTTCGGGCTGCACCTATCTCGAGCACCGGCTCGACGGCCAGCGCATGTACGATCACGCCCAGCGCATCGCGCTGCTCTCTGAGCCCACCGAGCGCGCCCAGGGCTTCGAGGAACACAAATCGATCTTCGAGGCGCTGGCGGGACGCGATCCGGCGCTCGCCGAAACGAGGATGAGACGCCACATCGTGCGCTCGGCGAAAGCCCATGTGCACCAGGTGTTCGGCGCAGATGCGGAGGGACTGGCCTATGACGAATGATCAAAATCGCGAAAACAAGGTGCGCAAGGCTTTGCGCGGCATCTCCGGCGTGCATGTCACCGCCTGGGGGGCCGATGGCGAGGCCGATTGGGCAGTGACCGGCAAGATCGTCGCGCATATCGCGGCGGCGGGCATCCACAACATCGTCTCCGCCGGCAACACCGGCGAGTTCTACCCGATGACCACTAACGAGGTCGTGCGCAGCCACGCCGTCGCCGCGCAGGCCGCCAACGGCAAGGCGCTGGTGACTGCCGGCATCGGCCGCTCGCTGCGCGAAGCCGTCTCGACCGGAAAGCTCGCCGCGACCGCGGGCTGCGACGCGGTGATGGTGCATCACCCGCTCGACCCCTTCGCCGCACCGCAGTCGCAGGCCGACTACATCATCGCCATCGCCGAGGCGCTGACGCTGCCTGTTGTCGCCTATATCCGCTCGGATGCGATCGGCGTGAAGGATCTCGTCCGCGTCGCGACGCATGCCAATGTAGCCGGTGTGAAATTTGCCTCGACCAATGTGATGCTGCTTTCCGAATGCGTCCGCGCCACGGAAGGCACCAGCGCCAACTGGATCTGCGGCCTGGCTGAGGGCTGGGCCGCGCCCTTCTATGCGCTGGGCGCCCGCGGCTTCACCTCGGGGCTGGTCAATGTCGCGCCCGGACGTTCGCTCGCGATCTGGCGGGCGCTGGAAGCGGGCGACTTCGCCAAGGCGCGTGCCGAGGTCAGCGAGATCGCCGGCTTCGAGACGATGCGGACGAAATACGGCAACGGCGCCAATGTCACGGTGGTGAAGGAGGCGCTGGGCCTGCTCGGCACACCGGTGGGGCCGGTGCGCCTGCCCGGCCTGCCCGAACTGAATGAGGCCGAGCGCGCTGAACTGCGCCGCATCGTCTCCGGCTGGAGCGCAGCGAAGGCCGCCGCGGAGTAGCGCCGCCCCGTCATGGTCGCCCTTGTGGCGACCATCCACGTCTTCGCTGGTCGAGACCTGTGTTCAAGACGTGGATGCTCGGGACAAGCCCGAGCATGACGGAGAATGCCTGCGACAAACAAAAAGATCACTCGAAGGAAACGCCGATGTCGTCCCACCCCCGCAAGACGCCCGACACCCTGCGCAGCAAGCGCTGGTTCGGCGCCAGCGACCTGCGCTCCTTCGGCCATCGCTCGCGAGCGCTGCAGATGGGCTTCGGCCATGACGAGTTCATGGGCAAGCCGGTCATCGGCATCCTCAACACCTGGTCTGAGATCAACCCCTGCCACACCCATCTGCGCGACCGCGCCGAGGCGGTGAAGCGCGCCGTCTGGGCGTCGGGCGGCTTCCCCGTCGAGATCCCGGTGATGTCGGTCTCGGAGCAGTACCAGAAGCCGACGACGATGCTCTACCGCAACTTCCTGGCGATGGAGGCGGAGGAATCGATCCGCTCCCATCCGCTCGACGGCGCGGTGCTGCTGGGCGGCTGCGACAAATCCACCCCGGCCCTGATCATGGGCGCCTGCAGTGCCGGCCTGCCCTTCATCTTCGTCCCCGCCGGCCCGATGCTGCGCGGCAACTGGGCCGGCAAGGTGCTGGGCTCCGGCGCCGATGTCTGGAAATACTGGGCCGAGAAGGAAGCCGGCAACATCACCGACGACCAGTGGAAGGATATGGAGAGCGGCATCGCCCGCTCCTATGGCACCTGCATGGTGATGGGCACGGCTGCGACCATGATGAGCCATGCCGAGGTGCTGGGCCTGACACTGCCCGGCGCCTCCGCCATCCCCGCCGCCGACGCAGCCCATCCACGCATGGCGGCAGCGTCGGGCAAGCGCATCGTAGAGATGGTCTGGGAGGATCTGACGCCAGACCGCATCCTGACGCGGAAAAGCTTCGAGAACGCGCTGACGGTGCACATGGCCGTGGCAGGCTCAACCAACGCCATCATCCATCTGATTGCCATGGCGGGCCGTGCCGGCGTGCCGCTGACGCCCGACGATTTCGATGCTTTCTCACGGACAGTGCCGGTGATCGCGAATCTGCGCCCCTCCGGCGAATTCCTGATGGAGGATTTCTTCTATGCCGGCGGGCTGCCCGCCCTGCTCAAGCAGCTTGAGAGCAAGCTCCATACCGACGCGATGACCGTTACCGGCAAGCCGATCTCGGAGACGATCGCGCTGGCCCAGATCTATGACGACAACGTCATCCGCCCGCTCGACCGCGCCGTCTCGACCGCCAATGGCCTCGCCGTGCTCAAGGGCAATATCGCCCCCGATGGCTGCGTCATCAAGCCTTCCGCCGCCGAACCGCGCCTGCTCAAGCATTCAGGTCCGGCGCTGGTCTTCGAGGACTACGATGCGATGATGAAGGCGGTGAATGACGAGAGCCTCGACGTCACGGCCGACCACGTCATGGTGCTGAAGAATTGCGGCCCCGTCGGCGGTCCCGGCATGCCGGAATGGGGCATGATGCCGATCCCGCGCAAACTCCTGAAGCAGGGCGTGCGCGACATGCTGCGCATTTCGGACGCCCGCATGTCCGGCACGAGCTACGGCGCCTGCGTGCTCCATGTCGCGCCCGAGGCCTATATCAAGGGACCGCTCGCGGCGGTCAGGACCGGCGACATCATCAGCGTCGATGTCGAGGCGCGCAGCATCAACGTCAATCTGAGCGACGCCGAGATCACAGCCCGCCTCGCGACCTGGTCGCCGCCGAACCGCGACTATCCGCGCGGCTACGGCAAGATGTCGGCCGCCCATATCCGCCAGGCCGACAAGGGCTGCGATTTCGACTATCTCGAAGGCACCGCGAAGATCCCCGAGCCGGAGATTCACTAGCCCCACCGTCATTGCGAGCGCAGCGAAGCAATCCAGAGCCGCATGCTCGACATCCTCCCGGATTGCTTCGTCGCTTCGCTCCGCGCAATGACGGGGATGGACGACGACAAGCGACACAAGTCCCGCTCACCCCCGCCCGAACAGCCCGTGGAAGCGCCCGAGGAAGCTCCTCAGCCGGTCGCTTTGCGGGTTGTCGAAGACCTCACTCGGCGGCCCGGCCTGGGCGACCTTGCCCTGGTCGAGGAAGACGACATGGTGCGAGACATCGCGCACGAACAGCATCTCGTGGCTGACCAGCAGCATCGTCATCCCTGACTCGGCCAGCCCCTGCATCACGCTCAGGACCTCCGCGACGAGCTCGGGATCGAGCGCCGAGGTCACCTCGTCGAACAGCAGCAGCCGCGGCTGCATGGCGACTGCCCGCGCGATCGCGACGCGCTGCTGCTGGCCGCCGGACAATTGATAGGGATAGTGCCCGCTGCGATCAGCCAGCCCGACGCGGCCGAGCCAGTGCTGGGCGATATCGCGCGCCTCGGCATCGCTCTTGCCCTGCACCTTGGTCAATCCGAGCATGACGTTGGCGGCCGCCGTCAGATGCGGAAACAGATTGAACTGCTGGAAGACCATGCCGAGCCGCGCACGCTGCGCCGAAATCCGGGTTTCGCTCAGGCGCTTGCGGCGCTCACCGGCCATGATGTAGCCGACCGGGTCGCCATCGAGCAGGATCTCGCCGCCATCATGCTCTTCCAGCAGATTGATGCAGCGCAGGAAGGTCGTCTTGCCTGACCCCGAGGCACCGATCAGCGAGACCACCTGCCCCTGGCTGACGGTGAGATCGATGCCCTTCAGCACCTCGATCTGGCCGAAGCTCTTGCGCACGTCACGGGCTTGCAGAAGCGCTGGCTCTGTCATCGGCGGCCGTTCCCTTCCCTCAGTAACGCAGATAGGAGAACCGCCGCTCCAGCGATGCGCCGAGTTGGGCGAGCGTGAAATTGATCGCGACATAGAGCGCCGCGGTCAGCAGGTAGAAATCGATGATCATGTAATTGCGCGCCATCGCCTGCTGGGCCGACAGCAGCAGCTCGACCACGCCGATGATCGAGAGCAGCGTCGTGCCCTTGACGATCTCCAGCGCGGTGTTGACCCAGGGCGGCAGCATGCGGCGCACGGCCTGGGGCAGGATGACATAGGAGAGCCGCTTGCCGAAGGTCAGCCCGATCGCCTTGGCCGCCTCCATCTGCCCGGCGGGCACGGACTGGACCGCACCGCGGAAATTCTCGGCGACATGGGCGGTGGCGAAGGCGCCGAGCGCGATGACGCCGGCCCAGAAGGCCGGCACATTGATGCCGAACAGCGCCAGCCCGTAATAGGTGAAGAGGATCAGCACCAGCAGCGGGATGCCGCGCATCAGGTCGACATAAAGCCGCGCGAGCAGCCGCAGCCACCACCAGCCATAAGCCAGCGCCACGCCCATCGCGAGCCCGCAGACCGTCGCAATGACGATGCTCAGGGCCGAACTCAGCATCGTCACACCGAGCCCCGAGAGGAGCGAGGCCCGCGCCTGCCAGGCCTCGAACAGGAAGGTGCCAGGTGCCATCGAAAAATCCATGGCGGCCTCAGCGGATCGATGCGTAGCGGCGCTCAAGCAGCCGCAGCATCATGGCGATCAGATAGGCACTGGCGAGATAGAGCGCGCTCACGGTCAACCAGACCTCCATGACCCGGAAGGTGTTGGCGTTGATCTGCCGCGCCGTGAAGGTCAGTTCCGGCACCGCGATTGCCGCGGCCAGCGACGTGTCCTTGAACAGCGAGATCAGATTGTTGCCGATCGACGGGAGGGTGATGCGGAACATCACGGGCAGGATGACATAGGCCTGGCGCTGCCAGGGGCGCAGGCCGATCGCCTTGGCCGCCTCGACATATTGCTTGGGTATCGAGGCCAGGCCCGCACGGAAGACCTCGCACATATAGGCGCCGGCATAGAGCGAGAGCGAGAGGACGAAGCTCTGCGTCTTGTCGAGAAAGGTGACGTCGAACTCCGGCAAGCCGAAATAGAGGAAGAAGATCAACAGCAGCAGCGGCGTGCAGCGGATGAATTCGACATAGGCCCAGACCGGGGCCGAGAGCCAGGCCTTGCCCGACACGCGCGCATAGGCAGCCAAGAGCCCGATCACGCTGCCGATCAGCAGCGACACGACCGCAAGACCGAGCCCGAGCAGCAGGGCGTCGGTCAGCTTGCCGGCGTTGCGCGCAATGACGGACCAGTCGAAATGATAGTCGATCATGATGGCAGCGACCATCCGAAGCGCAGCACGAAGCTGTGCCGGCCGGCGCAGATGCCGACCGACCCCGGCAGGGACCATGCCATCAGGCGAACTCTTGCGGGAAACCGACCTTCGGGATCGGCAGTTCGATGCCGAACCATTTCTTGTAGGAGGCGGCGAAATAGTCGAAATCGACGCCGACCATCGCTTCCTTGTAGGCTGTGTTGACCCAGTTCAGCCAAGTCGGATCGCCGGGCTTGACGGCCGAGGCATAGGAGTTCGGCATCCAGCCGAAACCGGAATCGACGAAGCGGCCGGGCGCTTGCTGCATCAGCCAGCGCACCGCCGACTGATCCTGCAGCGAGGCGTCGATGCGCCGGGCGTTCAGCGCCTGCATGGCAGAATCCGGGCTATCGAAGGCATCGACCTTGGCCTGCGGCAGAGCCTTGTGGATCCACTCCTCCAGGAAGACGTTCTGCATGCCGCCAACCGTGACGGCGCTGCCGGCAGCCTTCAGCTCTTCATAATTCTTGTATTTGCCGCCACGCGCCAGCATCAGCAGGCCATTGCCCTCGCGGTAATAGGGAATGGTGAAATCGACCTGTTGCGCCCGGCCCGGCGTCACGGTCATCCATTGCACGACGATGTCGACCTTGTCGGTGACGAGGCTCGGGATGCGCGCATCCGAGCCCTGGAGCACGAACTCGACCTTCTCGTAATCATCGAACAGGCCCTTCGCCAGGAGCTTGGCCAGGTCGATATCCATGCCGACGAGCTTGCCGCTGGCATCCTGGAAGTGCCAGGGCGGGTTGGTGCTGCCCGTGCCGACGATGAGCTTGCCGCGCTCCTTGATCGTATAGAGCTTGCTCTTGGCGACAGTCTGGGCCTGCGCGGCCGAGGGCGCGATCAGGCTGGCGGCTGCGGCGGTGCCAATCGCAGCGCCGGCGAGGCCGAGCCCGAAAAGGCTGCGGCGTTCGACCAGCAAAGCCGGATCCCGCGGGGAAGCCGGAACTTGTGGGGATGCAATGTCGTCCTGAACGCCCATCTCGCTCTCCATTTCGCTCTGCACGCGCCGCCGATTTCGGAGGGCCCGCGTCATCGGCTTTCGCAAGAAGCGGGCCATCTTTTGGACTTTCGCAAGGTCACGCCCCCGCGCGGCCAGGCCTCGACCCGGCGCCATCGGCAGGGCATGCTGGAGCAGATTCAGGCAGCCCGGTTCCGGGCCGCCTTGCGCTCGCAAGCGAGACGTCGCCTTTGTCCCAAACGCCACTATCCTCCCGGCCTCGCCTGAACTGCGACGAAGCATTCGGGCCCCTGTCCCAATCCCGGATCGAGCAGGAGAGCCGGGTGCCAGCGACCTGCCCGGGTCGGCCCCGCGAACGCTTCGCCGAGATCGCCGCCATCAAGACCGATGTGAAGGATCTCTGCCGCGACTGAACCATCCGGAACCTGACGAGGCCGGATCAACCGGCCCGCTTCATCACAGGAGGAGAACGCTCGATGTTGAAACGCAGCTTCCTGGGCGGCGCGCTCGCCGCCCTCGCTTTTGCCGGTATGACGCCCGCCTTGTCCCAAGCCTATCCGACGCGGCCGATCACCCTGATCGTGCCCTATGCGCCCGGCGGCGCCACCGACATCATCGGCCGCGTCATCGCCGAGGAGGTCTCGCACACGATCGGCCAGCGCGTCGTGGTCGAGAACCGCGCCGGCGCGGCCGGTAGCGTCGGTGCGGCGGCCGTGGCCCGGGCCCAGCCCGATGGCTACACCCTGCTGATGGGTGCGCTCACCAGCCATTCCATCAATATGGGCCTGCAGGCCAAGCCCGGCTTCGACCTGAAAAAGGATTTCGCGCCGGTCACGCTCGCCGGCACGGTTGGCCTCGCGCTCGTCGTCCACCCCTCGGTGCAGGCCAAGACCATCCCCGAGCTGGTCGCACTGGCCAAGGCCAGGCCCGACGACTTCAACTACGCTTCCTCCGGCAATGGCTCGCCGCAGCATCTGGCGGGCGAGATGTTCAATGCGCGGGCCGGCACCAAGCTCGGCCATGTCGCCTATCGCGGCTCGGGCCCGGCGATGACCGACATGATCGGCGGTCAGGTCAAGGTGATGTTCGACACGATCCCCTCCGTGCTCCAGCATGTGAATGCCGGCTCGCTGAAGGCGATCGCGACGACCGGCCGCGAGCCCTCGCCCTTCATGCCGGATTATCCGACCGCGATCTCGCAGGGCCTGGCCGATTTCGAGATCGGCTCCTGGTTCGGCGTACTGGCCCCGGCCGGCACACCGCAGCCCGTCATCGACAAGCTCAACACCGAGATCGGCAAGGCGCTGAGGAGCTCGCGGGCGCTGGAGGCGATGAAGCTCCAGGGCGTCGCGCCCAAGCCGGGCACGCCGGCCGAGGCGGCTGCGCTGATCGACAGCGAGATGACGAAATGGAACGAATTGATCAAGGCGACCGGGATCAAGCCGGAATGAGGGCGCGATGACAGGAACCATCCAGCGTGTCGCCATCGTCGGCGCCGGCATGATCGGTGCGAGCTGGGCAGCGCTTGCCACCGCCCACGGCCTCGACATCTGCGCCTATGATCCGGCTCCGGAAGCCGAGGTAAAGTTTCGCGCCTATGTCGAACGCGCTCGCGCACAACTCGCCGAGCTCGGCCTGATCGGCACCGGCGACATCGCCTTTTCCGGCAATCTCGCAGAAACCTTGTCCGGTGCACAATTCGTGCAGGAAAACGGCCCCGAGAACGAGGCCGTGAAGCGCGAGCTGCTCGCCCGCATCGATGCCGGAAGTCCGCAGGATGCGATCATTGCCAGCTCGACTTCGGCGCTGGTCCGCAGCGCCATCGTCGCCGATTGCGCAAACCCTGCCCGCATCATCGTCGCCCATCCGTTCAACCCGCCGCATCTCGTGCCGCTGGTCGAGATCGTCGGCGAGGACGAGGCTATGGTTGCGCGCGCCACCGCCTTTTACCGCGAGCTCGGCCGCCGGCCGGTGATCCTGAACCGCGAAATGCCCGGCCATATCGCCAACCGGCTGGCCTCGGCGCTCTACCGGGAGGCGGTGCATCTGGTCGAGCAGGGCGTCGCCAGCGTCTCCGAAATCGACGCGGCTTTGTGCAATGGTCCCGGTCTGCGCTGGGCCCTGATGGGGCCGCATATGACCTATCATCTCGGCGGCGGCGAAGGCGGCATCGCTGGCTACCTCGCCCATCTCGGCCCAAGCCAGGTGCGGCGCTGGCAAGCGCTGGGCAATCCGGGCCTGGGCGAGGAGGTCCAGCGCGCGATCATCGCCGGCATCGCGGAAGAAGCTGCCGGCCGTTCGATCGCTGAACTGGAGACGCGCCGCGACGAGGGTCTGCTTGCCTTGTTGAAGTCGCGCAAACTCGTCAGCGAGTAGCACGCTTCGCCTGCGATCAGGCGAAAACGCGCGGCCGCAATCCCGTGTGGAACCAGGTGATCATCGAATAGATGTCGTAGACCGGCAATCCGGTCGCGGCCTGCACCGCCGCGGCATAGGGCGGCATATTGGTGCATTCCAGCACGATCGCGCCGACATCCGGGTTCTTCGCGATGAGGTCGAGCGCGGCTTCGACCACATCCTGCTCGGCAAGGTCGATGTCCATGTCGTCCTTCTCGGCCTTGATCAGGACGCGGAAGAATTCCTGGCCGTTCTCGGTGCCCGCAACCGGCACGTCGAGCGGCACGCCCGCCGCTTCGAGATGAGCCGGGCTCAGCGTTCCCGCCGAAACCGTGACCAGCCCGACGCGCTTGCCGGGCGGCAGCGTCGCCTGCACCCAGGGCACCTGCATCAGTGACGAGGTCGCGACGGGAACGCCGACAGCAGCAGCGATCTCACGCTGGAACAGCGACAGGAAGCCGCAATTGGTCGTGATCGCCTCCGCGCCGAGGCGGACGAGATCCCGGGCTGCATTGATGAAATCCGGCAGCAGGCCGGCAGCGCCCTGCATCACCACCTTGTCGGGGCTCGCGCCGGACACCACGCGGTACAGCACCGGGAACGGCCAGGTCGCGCCATTGCCCATATCGCCGATGATGCGAGGGAAGCGCGCCTCCAGCATCAGGATCCCGAGCGGCGCGCCATAGATCGCCTTGCCGCCGCGCGCGATGCGGCCGGTAGCCGGCGAAAGAGTGCGTGACGTCATCGAGGTATTCCACAAGGGCTGAGCAGTAAGGGCTCCGGGCGGACGGAGAGGCGCTGCCCGCCGCTGGCGTCACGTTCTCGCGTAGACATCCTCGAGGCGGACAATGTCGTCCTCGCCGGTATAGGAGCCGACCTGGACCTCGATGAGCTCGAGCGCGATCTTGCCGGGGTTGGCGAGGCGGTGGGTGCAGCCGATCGGCAGGTAGATCGACTCGTTCTCGTGGATATAGGAGACCGCGCCGTCGAGGGTGACCTCGGCGGTGCCCGAGACCACGACCCAATGCTCGGCGCGGTGGAAATGCTTCTGCAGGCTGAGCAACCCGCCGGGCTTGACGTTGATGCGCTTGACCTGGAACCGCGCCCCGAGATCGATACGCTGATACCAGCCCCAGGGCCGGTAGATGCGCAGATGCTCGCTCGCCTCGCGCCGGCCGTCGCTCTTCATCTGCTCGACCAGCACCTTGACGTTGGCGGCCTGCGCCTTGGTCGTGACCAGGACCGCGTCGCGCGTCGTTACGACGACGGCGTCATCAAGCCCGATCACCGTCGTCAGGATGTCCTCGCTGCGCACCAGCGTACCGCGCGTATCGAGCGCGACCACCGGCCCTTCCAACACATTACCATCGCCGTCCTTCGGCTTGACCTCATAGATCGAGTCCCAGGCGCCGACATCCGACCAGTCGAAGCTCGCCGCGAGCACGCCGGCATGCTTGGTCTTCTCCATCACGGCGTAATCGATCGAGACCTTCATCGCCCGCGCGAAGCTGGCCGCATCGAGCCGCAGGAAGTCGAGGTCGCGTTTAGCCTCGGCAAGCGCGGCGCGCGCACCCTCGATCACCTCCGGCGCATAGAGGTCGAGCTCCTCGATCATCCGGGCGGCTGCAAAAACGAAATTGCCGCTGTTCCAGAGGAAGCCTTGGTCGACATAGAGCTGGGCCGTCTTCGCATCCGGCTTCTCGACGAAGCGAGTCAGGCGGCTCGCACCAGGCACGTCGAGCGCGCCGCCGGGCTCGAGATAGCCGTAACCGGTCGCGGGCTTCGTCGGCACGATGCCGAAGGTCATGATCAGGCCCGAGGCCGCAAGCGTTGCAGCCTTGGCGCAATCGGCGCGGAAGCCGTCGACATCGGCGACGATATGGTCGGCCGCCAGCGCGACACAGATCGCATCCCCCGCCCGGCTGCTCGCCAGGAGCGCGCCGACGGCGATGGCGGCAGCGGAATCGCGCCGCTCCGGCTCCAGGACGATGTCGCCTGCGACACCGACCGCCTGCATCTGCTCGGCGACGACGAAGCGGAATTCATGATTGGTGACGACGATCGGCTTGTCGAAGGAGGCATCCTTCACCCGCAGCAGCGTTGCCTGGAAGGTCGACAGACCGTCATCCAGCAGGCCGATGAACTGTTTGGGCATCGTATCGCGTGACAAAGGCCACAGCCGCGTCCCGGAACCACCAGCCATGATCAAGGGTATGATGTGCGCTGAAGCCATGATGCTGGTGTCGACCTGAATGAGGATAATCGGCAAGTTTTTCTACGGGAGACGGCAGTCATAGCCAAGCTTGACCGCAGCGGAAAGTGCCGGCGGACAGCAGCAAGGCACGCCGCAACGGCGCGCCGTTCGAGCCGGGCAGCGCCGGGTGGCTTGATCCGCGGCAAACGCCGCCGGTCATTTGCTCGCACGTGACGGAGCCGGCCCGTCCCGCCAACCATGCGACCGCCGAATTTCGTCTCGTTTCGGTACAGTCCGCAGCGGTACGCCGATTGCGATTTCACCACCGAAAGCGTTCCCGGCCGGACAAGTGTTCCGATCCGGGTCGCCGATTGCAGCACGGACCTTCGGGCTCCCGCGCCATGGTGGAGTCGGGCAGGATGGCAAGCGTCGACGATCTGAACTACGCGGCCGGACGAACCGGAGAGGCACGCGTCAGGCCAGAGCGCAGCTCCCCCTTGCGACACTGGATCGGCCTGATCACCGCGCTGACCGACGCCGTCGTGATCATGGCCATCGTCGCCCTCACCTCGGTCACATACCACCTGCTGGCTTTCGATGAGTTCGGCAGCGCCCGGATCATGCTGGAGCTGGCGATGATGCTGGCGGCCATCTTCGTCTTCAGCAATCTGCTGCGCGGCCGCTACCAGATCGCCAATTATCTCTCGACCAAGGGGCAGGTTTCAGCGGCCTTCGCGGTCTGGAACATCACCATGATCGCCTTCATCGCGATCACCTTCATGGCCAAGACCATCGATCACTATTCGCGCGGCGTGATCATCGCGACCTATTTCACCGCTCCCCTCCTGATCGCGCTGGCGCGCTCATCCATCACCCGCAGCATCTCAATGGCGAGCAAGACCGGGCGCATCACCTCCGAGCGGATTTTCCTGATCGGACGTGAGCAGGACGTCATGTCCTTCGTCTCCCGGCACCAGCCCTGGAACATCGGCTTCGCCATCGTCGATGTCGCCTTCCTCGGCGACACCGATAATCCGGATGCGCTCGCAGCCGACCTCGGCTCCGCCGTCGCGCGCTGTCGGGCGATGCAGCCGGACGCGATTTACATCGCCATGCCCTGGTCGAAGCAGGAGGCGATCGACGCCTGCATCGACGCCTTCATGAACCTGCCGGCCGCGATTCACCTCGCCCCGGAGCGGATCATGGACCGCTTCGACAACCCCCATATCGTCCGCACCGGAACCTTCGCCAGCCTCCGCCTGACGCGACCGGCCCTGTCCGCCCTCGAGAACACCGCCAAGCGCATTTTCGATATGGTCGGCGCGCTGACGATCCTGCTCCTGAGCCTGCCGCTGCTACTGCTGATCGCCCTCGTGATCCGGCTCGATTCAGCGGGCCCTGTCCTGTTCCTGCAGCGTCGTCATGGCTTCAACCAGCGGACCTTCCGCATCTTGAAGTTCCGCACCATGACCACGACCGATGACGGCGACGTCATCCGCCAGGCGCGGCGCAACGATCCGCGCATCACCCGCGTCGGCCGCGTGCTGCGGCGCTATAATCTCGACGAATTGCCGCAATTGCTGAATGTCGTCGCCGGCCAGATGTCGCTGGTCGGCCCGCGCCCGCATGCCCTGGCGCATGACCACGAGTTCCAGCGCAAGATCGCGCTTTATGCGCGCCGCCATAACGTCAAGCCCGGCATCACCGGCTGGGCGCAGGTCAACGGCCTGCGCGGCGAGACCGATACCGACGAGAAGATGGCCAAGCGTATCGCCTATGACCACTGGTACATCGACAATTGGTCGTTCTGGCTCGATCTTGGCATCCTGCTACGGACGGTCTTCAGCAAGAAGGCCTTCGCCAATGCCGGCTGATCGGAGCGTCTCGCCGGCTCACAGAACGAGAGGCTGTTTAGGGAACTCTGCGCCGGATCAGGAGCGCTCCTGCACGAGCGCGCGCTTCCGCGCCACGGCGAGATAGGCCAGGGCCAACACGACCGCGACCGCCGCGCCTGCGACCTTGACCACGGCGTCGTGAATCCGGCCATGGCGCGTAGCCTCAAGATATTGGGCGGCCTCGAGCATGACGATCGCGACCGACATCGCGAGCAGGACCCGGCCAAGGTGGCGCGGATAGGCGGCAGCGAAGGCCGATGTGATGACGAACCAGCCAAGGAAGCGGCTGATGTCCGGAATCTCGTCGAAGAGATGCGGCCTGGATCCGATCGGCATGATCGAAACCCAGACGAGATAAGCAAGCCCGATCCAGGCGCAAACCAGGGCTGCCGATTTGAAGACGCGCATGAACAACCCCAACACAGCATTGTCGGCCGGACACGGCCAACCCATCGAATCGGCGCCGCCATCAGCCGGGATTACCCGGACCGGCTGACTTATCCGCTAACGACCACGGATCGCGGAAGCAAGACCGCGATCAGAGCGCCTCCGCCAATGCCGGCGCGATGATCGGGTCGACACAGATCATGGGCTGCGCCGGAACCGCCTCATATTCCGCATGGATCGAGCGGCTGACATAGGATTTGTAGCCGAGCCAGGAGCCCAAGGCACTCTGACAGCGCCCGCAGGACACGACGGCTTCATCGGCCAGCACGGCGGGGAGGACGATCGAGGGCGAGCCGCAGGCGCTGCAGGCGAACTGAGCCGTCCCATCCGTTCCCGTCATCAATTCGTCTCCATTCGGCACAAAACGCGAAGGCGCGCCAGAACAGCAATATCGAGGCCAAGATGAACGGTTGCCGTCAGATCTGAAGAACCTCTCCGTCGATCCACGCACGCGCCAACTCGCGAAGCCGCCGGCCTTGTGCGAGACTGAGCGCCTGAAGAGGCCGGCCCGGTGGCCGAGACCAGCGGGCTGCTTGGCGTGAACTACCGTCAGATCGAAATCTTCTCGGCCGTGATGAAGGCCGGCACCGTCTCGCGCGCAGCGGAGCTGATCGGGCTGACGCAGCCGGCCGTCAGCCGCGCCATCGCGGAACTGGAACGCGCCATCGGCTTCTCACTGTTCGACCGTGTTCGCAACCGCATCATCCCGACGCCGGAAGGCAAATTATTCTACGCCGATATCGAGCGCTCCTTCCTCGGCATGGACACGTTGCGCGCGGCCGCCGCGCGCATCCGCGACCAAGGCTCGGGCCAATTGCGCATCGGCTCGCTCTCGGCGCTGGGCTCCTCTCTTGTCCCGCGCGCGGTGAAGCGTTTCCGCGTGGTGCATCCCGATATCCGCGTCACGCTGATGGTGCTGCCATCGCGGGACGTACGCGACGGCGTGGCCTCGGGTGAGTTCGACATCGGGCTGGCGGCGGACGAGATCGACGTCACCGGCGTGCTGCACCAATCCTTCGTCACGCCGCGCGTCCTCTGCGCCCTGCCGCAGGGCCATCCCTTGGCAGCGAACGAGATCATCGGCCCCCATGATCTCGATGGCGTCGATTTCATTGCCTATGTCCCCGAGGATCGAGCCCGGCAGCGCCTTGACCTGATCTTCACCGAAGCCGGCGTCGCCCCCAACATCGTGGTCGAGACGATCTATGCCGCGACCGTCTGCGCCCTGGTGGCCGAGGGTGTCGGCGTTGGCCTCGTCAGCCCCTATGCTATCGCCGGAGCAGATCCGACCCGGCTGGTGCTGCGGCCCTTCGAGCCCGTGGTTCAGAGCAAGAGCCTGCTGATCCTGCCGCTCGACCGCCCCAAATCCCAACTCGTGCGCGATTTCATCGACTGCCTGATGGCGGCGCGCTGACGCGACCGCTCTGGAGCGGGGCAGGTATAAATCCTAGGCATCGTCTCATTACCGCAACGCGATTGTCGCCCGGGCAACGGCCTCTATCGTCGCAGACGGCTGATAGAGCCGGGTGATTTCGGATGGGATCACCGAGTGATCCCATCCGAAATCTGAATCCGTCTCTCATCTAAAAGTGAGAGCAGGATCAATGCGAAAAACCGGTTCCCACTTTTTCGCATCCTGCTCGAGAGGGAGCATGCCATGCCGTTCTTTTCCAAACGCATCACGATGGCTGCCATGGCGCTTGGCCTCGTCGCGGCCGCCCCCTGTGCGACACAAGCCCAGCAATCCAGCCTCGCAGGCAAGACCATCACCATCGGCATCCATAACCGCGCACCCTGGGGCTATCGCGACAAGAATGGCGATGTGATCGGCTATCATCCCGATCTGGTGCGCGCAGCACTCGCCCCGCTCGGCGTCAAGGCAATCGAGTTCACCGTGGCCGATTTCGGCGCGCTGATCCCCGGCCTCTTGGCCAACCGCTTCGACATCATCGCATCCGGTGTCGCCATTACCCCAGCGCGCTGCCAGCAGGTGCTCTTCGGTGAGCCCGATCTCTCGGCCGGCGACGGGCTGCTCGTGCTCAAGGGCAATCCGCTGAACCTGCACAGCTATGAGGACATCATCAAAAATCCGAAGGTGAAGCTCGGTGGCGGGCGTGGCACGGAGAACGCCAAGAATGCGCTCGCAGCCGGCGTGCCCGAGGACCGTCTCCTGCTCTTCCCCAACAACGAGGCAGTGGTCAGCGCCATGCTGGCCGGCCGCGTCGATGCCGCGACCCTGTCGGCGCCCAGCGTATCGGGACTGATGGAAGCCGGCGGCATGAACGGCATCGAGCGCGCCTTGCCGTTCAAGGGCTATGTCCGGCCCGACGGCAGCGAATACATGATGGCAACTGCCGTGGTGTTCGCCCCCAGGGACAAGGAGTTGCAGGCGATCTACAACGCGCAGCTCGCCAAGCTGAAGGCCGACGGCACGGTCAAGGCATTGATGGACAAATATAACTTTACCGACGCCGAGGCGCCTCCGCACGCTAGCTCCGCCGAACTCTGCGCCAAAAACTGACGCCCAGAAAAACTGACGCTCAGACCAGAAACCCACCGTCATCATGACATTCGCCGAGGTTCTTGCCGGCATTTTCGAAGGCTTCCGGGTCACCGTCCTGGTCACCCTGCTGGGCATGCTCTACGCCGTGCCCTTCGCCTTCATCGCCGGCGTCGCGCAGTACAGCGCGCGCGGCTGGCCGCATGCCGCGATCACCGCGCTCATCGAATTCTGGCGTTCCTCGCCGGTCATCATCCTGCTCTACGCCTTCTATTACACGCTACCGGGCTTCGGATTGCGGCTGTCAGGCCTCACCGTCGGCGCGATGGTGCTGGGGTTGAACATCGGCGCCTATGGCAGCCAGGCGGTGCGCGCAGCGCTGCAGGCGCTGGATCGCGGCCAGGTCGAGGCTGGACGCTCTATCGGCCTCAGGCGCTGGCAGATCCTGCTGCTGATCGAACTGCCGCAGGCGCTGCTAGCGATGATGCCGACCTTCATCAACCAGTTCATCCAGCTGGTGAAGGGCACGGCGCTGGTCTCGCTGATCACGCTCAGCGACATGACCTTCCGGGCCAAGGAGATCTCGCAGATCCATTACGACCCGGTGAAGGTCTATACCGGGCTGCTCGTCGCCTATTTCATCATCTGCTACCCAGCGACCGTGGTCGGACGCTGGCTGGAGCGCAAGGTCGGCGCCGGACGGAAGCTCGTCCACGATGTTTGACTTCGGCTTCGCCCTGTCGATCATTCCCACCATAGGGAAAGCGCTGACGACCACGCTCACCGTGACGCTGCTGAGCTGCATCTTCGCGGCGCTCCTGGGCTTCGGCCTTGAGATCGCCCGCCGCTCCAACAAGCTGATGCGCTACGCGATGCGCTTCGTCATCGACTTCATCCGCTCGACACCGGTGCTGGTGCAGCTCTACTTCCTCTACTACGTGCTGCCCGTCTACGGCATCAAGCTGCCGGCTCTGGTCGTCGGTGTCGCGGCATTGAGCATCTATTATTGCGGCTACCTCGCCGAGGTCTTCAAGGCTGGCATCGACGGCATCGCGCGGGGCCAATTCGAGGCGGCCAAGGCGCTCGGGCTTGGCCGCTTCCAGACCGTCATCCTGGTCATCGCCCCGCAGATGCTGCGCAACATCGCCGCGCCGATGGGCAGCTATTTCATCTCGATCTTCAAATCGACGCCTTATCTCGCGGTCATCGCCGTGCCGGAATCCTTCGGCTCGGCGCTCGATATCGCCTCCGACACCTTCCGCTATGGCGAGCCGCTCGCGGTGGTCGGCGCGATCTTCCTCGCCATCGCCGTCAGCTTCTCCTGGCTCATTCACCGCTTCGAGGCGCGTCTCGCCCTCCCAGGCCGGTGACAGCTTCCGATACGCCCCGCCATCCCGATCCGAGGCCTGCCATGGATACAGAATTCCTCGCGACGCTGACGCAATGGCGCCGGCAGCTTCACGCCCAGCCGGAGCTCTCCGAGCATGAGCACGGCACCGCCGCCTTCGTGCAGGAGAGGCTGACCGAGCTCGGCATTCCCTTTGTGGCGGGCATCGGCGGCGCCGGCATCGTCGCGACGCTGAGCCGGCCGGGCTCGAACCGCTCCGTCGGTCTGCGCGCCGACATCGACGCCCTCCCGATCGCTGAAGAAAACGACGCTCCCTATGCCTCCAGGACGCCCGGTGTGATGCATGCCTGCGGGCATGATGGCCACACCGTCTCCCTGCTCGGGGCAGCCGCCACATTGGCGCGCGATGCGAGCTGGAAAGGCACGGTGCAGTTCATCTTCCAGCCGGCGGAGGAGAACGGCGTCGGCGCCAAGGCGATGCTCGCCGACGGCCTGCTCGAGCGCTTTCCGATGGAGCGCGTCTTCACCTTCCATAACTGGCCAGGGCTCGAGGCCGGCACGGTCGCCGTCCATGACGGGCCGGTAATGGCGGCGGGCGGACGTTGGCGCGTCACCCTGCACGGCCTGGCAGGCCATGCCGCGATCCCGCACCAGACGCGCGACCCGATCGTCGCCGCCGGCCACCTCATCGTCGCGCTCCAGACCATCGTGGCGCGCAATGTCGACCCGATCGACGCCGTCGTGCTCTCGATCGGCCAGGTCAGCGGCGGCGTCGTCAGCAACCAGATTCCGCCGAGCGTCACGCTGCTCGGCACCTTGCGGACCTATCGGCCGGAGGTGCGCGAGGCCGTGATCAAGCGGATGAGAAGCATCATCTCCGGCATCGCCGAGGCCTATGACATGCGCACGGATGTCGAGATCCTCTCGACCGGGCGCGCGGCGATCAACACCAAGGCCGAGGGCGAGCTCTCCGTCGCCGCCGCCAGAATGGCAGGCCTGGCCGTCCGCCGCGACCTGCGCCCGAGCACCACCGGAGACGACTTCTCCTTCCTGCTCCAGCAGCGCCCCGGCGCCTATGTCTGGATCGGCAACGGCCCGGCCGGGCCCGACGGCGAACTGCACAACTCGCGCTACGACTTCAACGACGCGATCCTGCCGGCGGCCGTGGGCTGGCTGACGAATGTCGCCAAGCTCGCCCTCACGGAGGCGCCGGGCGCCTGAGCTTCGCTGACAAACCATAAGCCGGGGTCATGATCTCATGATCCCGGCTCGATTGTCTCGACCTACCAGGTTCGTCAACCTGACGTATCGAAAGAGGCCCATCATGCACGATCTGACCCGCTGCGTTCACCATCCCGCCGTCTCCGACGAGGGCTATGCCAGCCTCGCCGTCGCGACCCACCGCGCCTCGACCATCGTCTACAAGGATGCGGCAAGCTTCGCCGCCCGCAAATATCGCGGCTTCGACGGCTATACCTATGGCCTGCACGGCACACCGACGACACGCACGCTGGAGGCGCAGCTCTCCGAGCTCCATGGCGGTGTACGCACGGTTCTCGTTCCCTCCGGTCAGGCCGCCGTCACCATCGTGATGCTTTCGGTCCTGCTGCCAGGCGACAAGGTGCTGATCCCCGACCATGTCTATCCGCCAGTCCGCAGTTTCTGCGAGGAGTACCTCAAGCCGCGCGGCATCGATTATGGCGTCTACGACCCGCTGATCAGCGCCGGCATCGCCGACCTCATCGACGACAGGACCAAGCTCGTCTGGGTCGAGTCACCGGGCTCGGGCACCATGGAGGTGCAGGACGTGCCCGCCATCGCAAAGGCGGCCAAGGCCAAGGGCGCGCTCGTCGGCTGCGACAACACCTGGGCAACCCCGCTCCTGTTCAAACCGCTGGCGCATGGCGCCGATTTCGCCTGCGAAGCGCTGACCAAATATGTCGGCGGCCATTCCGACCTGCTGCTCGGCTCGGTCACGGTCGCCGACATGGCGCTGCGGCAGAAGCTCAAGGAGACCCTGCGCGGGCTCGGCGTCGGCGTCTCGCCCGACGAATGCGCGCTGGCGCTTCGCGGCATCGAGACCATGGGTCTGCGCGTCGCACATATGGGCCGCGTCTCCGAGGATTTCGCCCGGCGCCTGACGCATTCTCCGGCGGTCGAGACAGTGCTGCATCCAGCGCTGCCGTCATGCCCCGGCCATGACTTCTGGAAGCGTGACATGGGCCGCTCTTCGGGTGTCTTCAGCGTGGTGCTCAAGCCGGTCGCCGAGGCGGAACTCGAAGCCGCGCTGACCGCGTTGAAAATCTTTGCGATCGGCGCGTCCTGGGGCGGCACGCGCAGCCTGATCGCACCCATGGCCGTGAAGGGCGACCGCACGGTCAAGCCCTGGACGCATCCGGGCGTGGTCCTGCGCATCAGCATCGGGCTGGAGGATCCCGACGACCTCTGGAACGATCTCGACGCCCTGCTCGTCGCGCTCGAACGACCGACGGCAGCCAAGGTCGCCTGAGCAAAACCATCTCTGGGAGAGGAACGAACGCGGCGGCAACGCACCGCCGCGCAGGGAGAGCTTTGTCCAAAATCAACAAAAAGGGGATCTGGAATGAAACGCATACTGCTCCATCTGGCGACCGCGGCCATGCTCGCTGTGAGCCTCGCCATGCCCGCCTTCGCGGCCGACACGCTGAAAACCATCCGCGAGCGCGGCAAGATCATTTGCGGCACGAGCCCCGGCGTCGCCGGCTTCTCGCTACAGGACGCCAATGGCCGCTGGGAGGGCTTCGACACCGATATCTGCCGGGCGCTCGCCGCCGTCATCTTCAACGACCCGGACAAGGCCGCTTATGTCCCGCTGACCTCGAAGGACCGATTGATCGCTCTGCAGGCCGGCGAGGTCGATGTGCTGCCGCGCACCACGACCTGGACCCTGTCGCGAAACGCCAGTCAGGGCGTCACCTTCACTGGCGTGAACTATTATGACGGTCAGGGCTTCATGGTGACGAAAAAGCTCGGCGTGACCTCGGCGAGCCAGCTCGGCGGTGCCTCGATCTGCGTGGCGCAGGGTACGACGAGCGAGCTCAATCTCGCCGATTACTTCCGCAAGCTCGGCCAGAAATACGAGCCCACCGCCTTCGCCACCTCCGAGGAAGCCTTGCGCGCCTATGAGGCCGGACGCTGCGATGCCTACACCACGGACATCTCGGCGCTCTCGGCCAACATGCTGAAATTCCGCGTGCCGGAAGAGCATGTCGTGCTGCCCGAGGTGATCTCGAAGGAGCCGCTCGGCCCCTGGGTCCGCAGCGGCGACGAGGTCTGGTTCAATCTCGTGCGCTGGACACTGTTCGCGCTGATCAATGCCGAGGAGCTCGGAGTCACCAAGGCCAATATCGCCGAGATGACCAAGTCGACCAATCCCGAGATCAAGCGCTTCCTCGGGCAGGACGGCAAATTCGGCGAGGCGATGGGGGTGAGCAATGACTGGGTCGTGCGCATCATCGCGGCCGTCGGCAATTACGGCGAGAGCTTCGAGCGCCATCTCGGCCAGAAATCCCGTATGCGCCTAGCGCGCGGCCCCAACGCCCTGTGGACGCAGGGCGGCCTGCAATACAGCCCGCCCTTCCGGTGAAGACGCTCGCGCGCGGGCTTCAGAAGCCCGCGCGCAGCCGTCCGTGCACGGGTCGGCGGCACCCAGTCGATCGCGGCAACCTGCGTGCTGCAGATCAACCTGCCGGGACCGAGATCGCCATGCCGTCGCGCTGCGGATCGGCGCCGCCTGAGCAACGCCCGTCATCGATCCTGATGCCGTGCAGGGCCGCGAAGGGATAGCTCTGGGCCGAGCGCTTGATGTCATAGCCCAGAGCCGCGAGTTCATCGCTGACGCTGCGGCGGATGCGGTTCGCGATGTCGATCGAATTCGAAACCGCGACGATGCGCGGCGCGGCGACCGCCTCCAGCATCGACATGCCGAAATCGACGACGTTCATGATGCCTTGCGCCATGGCGGGCGCGATATAGCTGCCGCCCGGCGCACCCATCACGATGAAGGGCTTGTCGTCCTTGAAGACGATGGTCGGCGCGGCCGAAGAGGAGCGGCGCTTGCCCGGTGCGATCGACCCTGCGCGGCCTGGGCGCGGATCAAAACGGCTCATCGTGCCGTTATACATGAAGCCCAGCCCTGGCGTGATCGCGCCCGATGGGCTGCCCAGCGTATGCGTCAGCGCGACTGCGTTGCCCTGGCTGTCGACCACCGAGATATGCGTGGTCTCGCGCGAGGAGGAGCGCTCCAGCCGCTTCACATCGGCACGCTCGCCGCGGCGGATGCTGTCAGCCTGGGCGGCGGCATGCTCCTTCGAGATCAAACGCTCGACCGGTACGTCGACATAAGCCGGATCGCCCATATGCTGGTCCTTGTCGATGGTCATGCGCTTCATCGCCTCGGCCAGAAGCCGGACATGCTCCGTGCCGCCATGGCTCAGCGCGCCGATCTCGAAATTCTCCAGCATGTTGAGGATCTGCAGCATCAGCATGCCGCTCGCCGGCGGCGGGCTGGTCGAGATGCGGTGACCGCGATAGGAGCCCCAGACCGGCTCGGCGACCGAAAGCTCATAGGCCGCCAGATCCTCGCGCGAAATCAGGCCGCCATGTGCCGCGAAGTCGGCAGCGATCTCCTCGGCGAGCTCGCCCTTGTAGAACAGCTCCGCCCCGCCCTTGGCGAGACGTTCGAGCGTGTTGGCCATGTCGGGATTGGCAAGCAGATCGCCGACGCGCTTCAGGCTGCCATCAGGCCGGAAATACAGGCTCTTGCCGGTTTCGCTGTAGCGCAGCTTGTCGGCGGTGTTGACCTGGCCCGAGCCCTTCTGATCCTGCGACCAGAACCAGTGCATATGCGGGCGCACCAGCACGCCGCTCCTCGCCTGCGCGATCGCAGGCGCGATCACATCGGCCCAGTCCATCGTGCCGAAGCGCGAGAGCGCGTAGTCATAGCCCTTGACGCTGCCCGGCGTGCAGACGGCGAGATGGCCGAACTCGCTGATGCCACCCTCGAGCAGGAAGGCGAAGCCGTCGCGCGACTGGCCGAGCAATTTGTCGACCCACATCTCGGGCGTCGCCGAGAGCGAGGCTTTTGCGTAGAACTCGACGATCTGGTGGACGCCACGATCAGGCATGTAGAGCTGCATCGAGCCGAAACCGCCGATGCCCGACATCAGTGGATCGACCACGCCTTGCATGAAGGCGCAGGCGATGGCGGCATCGACCGCATTGCCGCCGCGCTCCAGCACCGCCGCCCCCGCCTCGGCGGCCTCGGGCTGCGGGCAGACGATCATTCCGTTCTTCATCGAACTGGCCTCTGACATTGGGATAGCGCTCAGGTGACCGTCATTCTCGGGCGGAGCGAAGCGGAGACCCGAGAATCTCATGACGAGATGACACTGGTTTCCGAGATGGTCGGGTCAAGCCCGACCATGACGTCGCATCGTCAGCCCGATTTCGGTTGCACCGTATCCGGCTCGCCCAACCGCCAGAACAGCCTCACCCCGCCATCCCCGCTGCTTTCCAGCCCCGGCACGGCCGAGAGCAGCTTGCGGGTATAGGCGTGCTTGGGATCGTCGAAGATCTGGTCGCGCGAGCCCTCCTCGACGATGCGGCCCTCCTGCATGACCACGACACGGTCGGCGACCTGCTCGACCACGCCGAGATCATGGCTGATGAACAGGCAGGAGAAGCCATGCTTGCGCTGCAATTCCGCGAAGAGTTCCAGCACCTGGGCGCGCACGGTGACGTCGAGCGCCGAGACCGGCTCGTCGGCGATGACGAAGCTCGGCCGGCGCACCACGGCGCGCGCGATCGCGACGCGCTGGCGCTGACCGCCGGAGAGTTCATGCGGAAAGCGCTCGGCAAAACCGTTGCCGAGGCCGACCTCGGCTAGCACCTCGGCGACGCGAGCCTTCTTCTCGGCAGCTCTCATACCCGGCACCAATCGCAGCGGCTCGGTGACGAGCTCGCCGATC
Source organism: Allobosea sp. OK403 (assembly GCF_900113835.1). Lineage (GTDB taxonomy): Bacteria > Pseudomonadota > Alphaproteobacteria > Rhizobiales > Beijerinckiaceae > Allobosea. Next base: position 530,523 of record NZ_FOQV01000002.1, read on the forward strand.
GACATGCGCGGATCGAGCGAGGAATAGGGATCCTGGAACACCATCTGGCAGTTCAGCCGGTAATCCCAATAGGCCGTCTCGCTCTTGAAGATCGGCTTGCCGTTGAACAGGATCTCGCCGCCGCTCGATTTGACGAGCCCAGCGATGGACTGGCCGAGCGTGGTCTTGCCGGAGCCCGAGCCACCGACGACTGCGACGACCTCGCCCGGTCGCACTTCGAGCGAGATGCCGTGGAGCGCGCGCTTGGGCGCCGATTTGCGGAAGAAGCGCTGCCGGCCGGGATAGTCGACGACGAGGTCGCGCACCGCGACGATCGGCGTCTTCGCCTGTGGGAGCTCGCGGGCCAGGCCGCGCAGCGGCATCGCGGCGAGCAACTTGCGGGTATAGGGGTGCTGCGGCCGCGCCAGGATGTCGTCGGCCGCGCCCTGCTCGACGACGTCGCCCTGGCTCATCACGACGATGCGGCTGCAATAGCGCGCGACCATGCCGAGATCATGCGAGATCAGCAGGACAGCCGTGCCGTTCTCCTTGGTCAGATCGACCATCAGCTCCATGACGTCGCGCTGGACGACCGCGTCGAGTGCGGTCGTCGGCTCGTCGGCAAGCAGCAAGGCGGGCTTCAGCAGCATCACCGAGGCCAGCATGATGCGCTGGCGCATGCCACCGGAGAACTGGTGAGGGAAAGCGTGGAGCGCGCCTTCTGGATCGGAGAGGCCGACGCGCCGGAGCATGTCGAGGATCAGCGCCCGTCGGCCGGCCGCATTGAGATCACGATGAAGCGCAAGGCCCTCCTCGAGCTGCCGGCCGATCATCATCGACGGGTTGAGCGAGGTCATCGGCTCCTGGAAGACCATGCCGACCTTGGAACCGCGCACCGCACGCAGGCGTTTGGGCGCCATCGTGGTGATCTCGTCGCCGTCGAACAGGATCGAGCCGGAAACGAGTTTCACCGCCGGCGGGACGAAGCCCATGATGGCGCGGGCCGCCAGGGTCTTGCCTGAACCGGACTCCCCGACGATGCCGACGATCTCGCCCGGCGAGACCGAGAAGCCGACATCGTTGACGACGGTTTTGCCGGACGCGCCGATCTTGAGCGTGAGATTGGATACCGCGAGCAAAGGCTTGCTCTCGGACACGGGATTGCCGGCGCTCATCGCATGCCCCTCATCCGCGGATCGAGCCGGTCGCGCACCGCGTCGCCGAGCAGGTTGATGCCGAGCAGCGTCAGCGAGATGCACAGGCCGGGAAAGATGCCGAGCCACATCGCCTGGCCGATATAGGGGCGCGCTCCCGCAAGCATGTTGCCCCAGGTCGGGGCCGGCGGCGGCACGCCCAGCCCCAGGAAGGAGAGCGAGCTCTCGGCCAGCAGCACATAGCCAAACATCGAGGTCGCCAGCACGGTCAAAGGCGCGATGCAGTTCGGCAGGATGTGGCGGGCCATGGTGAAAGCCTCGGAATTGCCCATCACGCGCGAGGCGGCGATGAACTCCTTCTCACGCAACGACAGAACCGTGCCGCGCACGATGCGCGCGACCGACGGCGTATAGGCGATGCCGAGCGCGACGATGATGCCGTATTTATTGGCGCCGACGACCGCCAGCAGGCCGAGTGCCAGCAGGATGCCGGGGAAGGCCAGCAACGCGTCGTTGAAGGCCATGATGACCCGGTCGACCCAGCCGCGGACATAGCCCGAGAACAGACCGATCAGCGTGCCGAAGATCACGGCGAGCGCCACCGTCAGCAGGCTGATCCAGACGCTGGTGGCGGCGCCCGCCATCAGGCGCGAGAGCACGTCGCGGCCGAATTCGTCGGTGCCGAGCCAATGGGCGGCGCTTGGTGCGGCGAGCTTCTCGCGAAAGGAGAGCTTGAGCGGATCATAGGGTGTCCAGAGCGCGCCGGTGCCGGCAGCGATGAGGAGGCCGCCGATGAGGCCGCCCCCGATCAGCGCATTGAATGCAGGGAGCCTCATTGCGCCGTCACCCTCGGGTCGAAGATCGGATAGCAGAGATCGATCACGAGATTGACCAGCACGTAACAGAAGGCGACGAAGAGCATGCAGCCCTGGATGACGGGGTAGTCGCGGGCGAAGATCGAATCGACCAGGAGCCGGCCGAGGCCCGGGATGGTGAAGACGGTTTCGACGACCGCGATGCCGCCGAGCAGATTGCCGAGCACGAGGCCGATCAGAGTCCAGGTCGGCCCGAAGGCGTTCTTGAAGGCATGGCGCCAGAGCACCGCGCCTTCCGAGAGCCCCTTGGCGCGGGCATGGGTGATGTAGTCGAGCCGCAGCACCTCGAGCGTCGAGGCCCGCGCCATGCGCAGGATCACGCCGATCTCATGCAGGAACAGCGTCAGGATCGGCATGATCAGATAGATGATACCGCGCCAGGGGTCGTCGCCGATCGAGACATAGCCCACCACCGGCAGCCATTCGAGCTTGAGGCCGAAGAACAGCAGCAGCAGCAGGCCGAGCCAGAAAGTTGGGATCGAGAGCAAGAGCGTGGCGGCGCCGACGAGGCCGAGATCGAGCGTCGTGTCCTGCCGCCAGGCGGCGATGACGCCGGCCGGCACAGCGACGAGGCTGGCGAAGAACACCGCGACCAGCACGATCTGGGCGCTGACCCAGAAGCGCGACAGGATCAGCGGCAGGATCGGCTCCTGGCTATTGATCGAGATGCCGAGATCGCCCTTCAGCAGATGGCTAAACCAGATGCCGAACTGCGTGGGCAGGCTCTGGTCGAGCCCGAGCCGGGCCCGCAGATCGGCGATCGAAGCGGGCGTCGCGAGGTCGCCCAGCATCAATGAGGCCGGATCTCCCGGTATCAGGCGGATCAGGACGAAGACCGACACCGCCACGATCAGCAGGGTCGGGATCGCCATCACGATCCGGGTCAGTGCAAAACGCAGCATCGGGCTCTCCCCGGTTCAGGACTGTCGGGGATGGCTCAGTTGGCGAGCGTGACTTCCCACATGCGCTGCTTGGACTGCCAGGCTTCGAAGCCCTTGACGCGCTTGGACAGGGCGTAAGGCTCGACACCATTGAAGGTGAAGATCATCGGCACCTCGGCGATGTAGCGCTTGTGCAATTCGTCGAAGAGCTTCTGACGCTCGGCCTTGTCGGCGACCACCATCGCCTTGTCGATCAGGGCGAGCGCCTGCGGCTCCTCCCAGATCTTGCGGGGCTGCTTGTCCTTATTGCCGGAGAACTGCTCGAATCCGAGCGCCGGATCGAAGCGCGACGAAAACGAGAAGGCCTGCATCTGGTAGTTGCCCTTGTTGTAGCGGTCGAGCTGGGTCGCCCATTCCAGCACCTCGATCTCCGCCTTGATGCCGATGGCCTGCAGCATGGACTGCGCGACGACCGCCTGCGGGAAGCTCACCGCGGTCGGGCGCTTATTGGCGAGGATGGTGATGGTCTCGCCCTTGTAGCCGGATTCCTGAAGCAGCTTCTTTGCCTGCGCCGGGTCGTATTTGAAGCCCTGCTTCTCGACATCGCCGAAATAGGACGAGCCGGGATAGAGCGGCGAGTTGTTCGGCTTGGCGAGATCGGCCGAGGCCGCGGAAACCAGCTCGTCATAATCGATCGCGGCGGCGATGGCCTGGCGCAGCTTGACGTTCTTGAGCAGCGGGTCACGCGTCTGGATCAGCAGGCCATGGCGCACGGCATTGGTCCCGACCTGGACGGTCAGGCTCGGCGCCTTGCGCAGCTCATCGACATCGCTGTTGAGGATGCCACCCATGTCGATGGCGCCCGAGAGCAGGCCGGCCTTGACCGTCGCGGGGTCGCGCACGATCAGGAATTTCACATCCTTCACTAGCGGGCGCTTGGAGCCGAGATAGCCGTCGATCTTGCCGTCGGTCTTCGGCGATGCGTAGTCCTCGAAAGCGCTCATCGTGTAAAATTCGTTGCGCTTCCACTCGCCCATCTTGAATGGGCCGGTGCCGATCGGCTTGTCGAAGGAGCCGTCGGCCTTGACCGAATCCTTGTGGATCACGGCGGCCATGGCGCAGTCGGTGCGGGCCAGCGCGTCGAGGAAGAGCGCGTTGGGCGCATTCAGCTTCATCGTCACGGTATTGGCGTCGAGAGCTTCCACCGCCTCGACCTTGAGCCCATTGCGGCCGTCGAACTCGGTCAGGCAGCGCCAGTCCGTCTTCGGATCCATGTAGCGGTTCCAGCTCCACAAGACGTCCGCCGAGGTCAGGGGGGCGCCGTTGTGGAACTTCACGCCCTTGCGCAGGGTGAAGGTGTAGGTCTTGCCGTCCGCGGAGACGTCGATCTTTTCTGCGAGCAGCGGGCCGGGCGTGCCGCCCTCGTCATAGCCGACGAGACCCTCGACCATTTGCAGCACGAAATCGTCGGTGTTGTCGTCGCGGTTGACGCCGGGATTGATGCTGCGGACATCGGCCGGGACCGAAACAGTGAGCGATTGTGCGGCAGCGGGGCCAGCCATTGCGGCGAGCATGAAAGCGGAAGCGAGCACACGGTTCATAACGGTCCCCTTATTGTTTGTTTTAGGTGGTGCTCAGGCGGCCCTGGCCGCGCCGGCACGTCGGCGGGCGAGCACATCGGCAAAGAAATCCTGCACGCGCGGCACGGCCCTCAGGCCGTCATGAGCCATGTTGGGCACGAGATCGAAGCGCACCGACACGCCCGCGGCCTCGAAGGACTTCTGCAGGCTCGCCAGCCGCTCGGGGCGCGTCGCGCCGGCATGGTTGGCGTCTGGCATCCAGTTGCGGCCGCCCTGCTTGTGGGTGATCTCCCAGGTCTCGAGATCGGCCGCACCGACGATCATCTGCACCGGAACCTGGCGCATCGCCTCGATATCGGGAGCCACGCCGAAGAGCTGCGCCATGTTGCGGGTGCCGACCCACCAGTCGCGCGTCGGGTCGAGCAAGGTCACCGAACCCGGCGCACCGATCGAGCAGGCCCAGAGCTTCTGCGGCTGCAGCAACAGGAAGCGATGGGCGAAATGGCCGCCGCCGGAATAGCCGAACAGCGCGAAGCGATCGATGCTCAGGCCATAACGCTGCGCCACCTCGTCGACCATGGCGAGCAGGACATGATCATAACGGATCTCGCCCTCGCGCATATATTTGAAGCCGTCGCGATTATCGTCGCCTAGCACGCCGATCGGAAACAGCGGCGCCAGCACGACGCAATTGTTCCAGCGCGCGAATTCCTCGAAGGCGTCGCGATAGCCAGTGAAGCCGCGCCCGGTGCCGTGCATGGCGACGACGAGTTCCGGCGGCTCACCGCCCTGCCCCAGCGTCTTTGGCACATAGAGGCAATAGCTGAAGCGCGGATCGGCCTTGCAGGCGATCACCGGGGTCGGGCCGAGATCGTAGAGCGCGCGAGCGATCGCGGCGGCATCGTCCAGCTGGGAGGAGGCGGTTGCGGGAGCGGTCATGGCGCGCCTTTCAATTGGCGTAATAATTGGCGCCAATTATGTTGCATGTTATTATGGGGCTCGCAACGGCCCGATGCGACAAATCTGGAATCTGCTAAAGACACCCGATGACGACTCGTCCGATCCGCCAGAGAGAGAAGCGCGCGCTGGCCAGCGAGATTGCGCAAGCGATCCATATGCGCGCCTACCGGCCGGGCGAATGGCTGCGCCAGATCGACCTCGAGGAGGCCTTCAAGGCGACGCGTTTCGACGTGCGCAGCGCGCTCGATGAACTGGCCGTCCGCAAGACCATCGAGCATGTCCCCAATCGCGGCTACCGTGTCGCCGAGATCGACCTGAAGACCCAGCGCGCGATCCGGGACACCCGCATCATCCTGGAGACCGCCGCTGCGCCCGGCATCGTCGCCGGCATCGATGCCGCGACGATCGCGCGACTGAGCGAACTCGCCGATCGCTTCAGCCAGGCGGTCCTGAGCGGCACGCGCATCGAGCAGAGCGAGATCAACAGCGCCTTCCACCATCTGATGTACGCTGTCTCCGGCAACCCCGTGCTCGAAGAGACGATCTGGGGGCTGCGGGACCGCTCGCGCGGCTCCTCCGTCACGGTCTGGAGTTCGCATCAGGCGCTGCTCAACAGCGACCGCGACCACCACGCCATGGTCGAGGCCCTGCGTGCAGGTGACGCGACGCGCCTCGCCGGGCTGATCGCCCATCATATCGTCAAGGACATGATCGAGGCGCAGGCGCACGCTCAGCCATCGACCGAGACCTCCCAGAGCCGGGGCAGCGAGGTCAGGGACGAGGTGTAGCCCTTGACCCGCTTCGAGAAGGCGCCGCTGACGATGCCGTTATAGAGCATCACCATCGGCACATCGGCGATGAAGCGCTTGTGCAGTTCGTCGAAGATCGCCTGACGCTCGGCCTTCCCCGCAACGACCATCGACTTGTCGAGCAGCGCCTGCACCTGCGGATCGTCCCAGAGCTTGCGCGGCTGCTTGTCCTTCGGCCCGGTCATCGATTCGAAGGAGAGCGACGGATCGAGCCGCCCTGAATAAGGGAAGGCCTGAATCTGGTAATTGCCCTTGTTGTAGCGGTCGAGCTGCGTCGCCCATTCCAGCACTTCGATCTCGACATTGATCCCGGCCGTCTTCAACATCTGCTGGGCGATGACGGCGGCGTCGAAGCTGTTCGTGTAGCGCTTGTTCGCCAGCATCACGATCTTCTCGCCCTTGTAGCCGGCATCGGCGAGCAACTTCTTCGCTGCTGCGGGATCGTATTTCACGCCCTGCTGTTCGACCGGGCCGTGATAGGCCGAAAGCGCCGGAACGATCGACTGATTGGGCTTGCCGATGCCGTCCGTCACCGCGCCGACGAGTTCGTCGGTGTCGATCGCAGCCGCGATGGCGCGGCGCAGCTTGACGTTGCCCATCACCGGGTCGCGCGTCTGGATGATCAAACCGACAAGGCCCATGCTGGAAACGACGGAGAGCGAGACCTTGCCACCCTTCTTGAGCTCGGCGACATCGGCATTGGCGACATCGGGGACGACATCGACGTCGCCGCGCTCCAGCGCTGCCTTGGCGGTGGCGCTGTCGGGGATGATGACGAAACGGAGCTCGTCGACGAGCGGCCGCTTCGCCCCGGTCAAACCGTCGATCTTGCCAGGCAGGGATGCGTAGTCGGCGAAGCGCTCCAGCTTGATGTATTCGCCGCGCTTCCACTCGCCGAGCTTGAACGGGCCGGTTCCGATCGGCTTGTCGAAGCTGCCATCGGCCTTGACGGAATCTTTGTGCAGGATGCCCGTCATGGCGCAGTCGGTGCGCGCCAGAGAGGTCAGGAACAGCGCGCTCGGCTTGTCCAGCGTGAACACGACGGTGCGGGCGTCGGGTGCGGTCACGGTCTCGACCTTCACCGTGCCGCGCCCGTCGAATTCGGACAGACAGCGCCAGTCCGTCTTCGGATCCATGTAACGGTTCCAGCTCCAGACCACGTCTTCCGAGCTCAGGCTGGCGCCGTTGTGGAACTTCACGCCCTGGCGCAGCGTGAAGCTGTAGGTCTTGCCATCGCCGGAAATCTCGACCTTTTCGGCGAGCAGCGGCTTGGGCAAGGCATCCTCGCCATAGGCGACCAGCCCCTCGACCATATGGAGCACGACGCCGTCGGTGTTGTGATCGCGATTGACGCCGGGATTGATCGAACGGATATCGAAGGGCAGCTGGACGCGCAGGCTGCTCGCCTGCGCCGAAGCGGTGATCGTCACGCCCAGCATGAAGCCGGCGGCGAGACTTGTAGCGAGACTTGTAGCAGGACCTGCGAACCACGAATTCCATCGACGCATCGGCATGTTCCCCTCTTTTTTATGACGAGCTGTTCGGCCGGTGTGTGGATTCCGCTATTCGGCGGCCTGCGCGAGCGTGACCGGCTCGTCCGTCAGGCTGTAGCGCGTGAAGACCCGGTTCAGCGCCGGTAGCAGCGCGACCTCCATGCTCCCCTTGCCCGGCTCCATGATCACCATCGCGACGGTGGCCGAGAGATTGCCGGCATCGTTGAGGCGCGGCGGCCGGCAGACCGAATGGGGGGTGAGGAAATCATCGAAGAAGGCGTGCTTGAGATCAGCGACCGTCAGCTTCTCGCCGGCCTCGTCGAGCAGCTTCTTCACCCGCCAATCGCGGTAGAAGCTCTCGGGGACGCGCGGCGTCCCGGTATCCCTTAGTTTCGTCAGCGCGACCTGGCCGACCCAGTGATTGGCGTGCACGATCAAGCCCTCGCTCGGATAGATCGGGAAGGCCTCGTCCGGCGCACATTCGAAATCGATGGCGAAGCCCTTCACCGTCGAGAGCATCATGTTGTTCGAGCAGGCCTTGGGTGTGGTCGCGACCGCTTTGATCGCAAAGGCGAGATGCTCCTGCTCAAGCACCTTGCGGCGGATCAGGGCGAGCGGCACGCCCACTTGCGTGAAATCGCGCTCGGATTCGAGATAGTTTGCGGTGATGCTGATGCCGGCCGCATTGGTGCCGCAGCGGGCGAGGCCGCCGGCCTCGACGAAAGTCAGGAAATCCGGCCCGTCCTCGCGGCGCACGCGCAGCACGATCGCGGTCTCGGCACATTCCGCCTTCCAGTCCCAATTCTGGCCGTGGATCAATTCGCCGCTGGCGCTGCGCTCGGGCAGGATCACCGCACCGGTGCAGCCATCGTCGAGCTCCTCGGTCTCGGTGATCGGCGTGCTCTTGATGAGCTTGGCCTTGGCGATGACCTCGGTGCGGGCATTGATCATGACGATGTCTTCGAGCGGCACCTTGGCGCCGTCGGCGATGCCGCGCATCTCCTCGATGTAATGCGCACCGAAGGCCTCGATCTCGCGGGCGAATTCGGCGATCAGGGCCGATTTCGCGGCGGCGTCATAGCCGAGATCCCCAAGCTGGCTGCCATAGAGCTCGATCGAGCGCTTGACGCGCTGCGGCACGGCAGCGCCATGCTGGCGGCCGCGTTCATAGGGCGTGCCGGAAACGTCGACGAAGGGGCAAGGTTCAACCATGGTCGGGACTCCGCAGTAGCGCGCTGGCGCACCGTCAATCCTTGATGTATTTCATTGCCAACTAAGACAATCAAGAGTTTTTCAATGACGACCCCCACCCGGCTGCAGCAGGATATCGCCGAGCGCATTCTCCAGATGGTGCGCGAGGATGGCCTGGAGGCCGGCGCCTGGCTGAATGAGAACAGCGCCGCGCGCCGCCTGAATGTCTCGCGCACGCCGGTCCGCGCCGCCCTGGACTATCTCGCCGGGCAAGGTGTCGTGCGGCGCCATCCCAACAAGGGCGTCGAGTTGCTGAGTACGCCGGCGACGACCGCGGGCAATGGCGGGAATCCCGACGCCACCGAACTCGCCATGGTCAAGATCGCCCATGACCGCGAGACCGGGCAGCTTCCCGACGACATCTCCGAGCTGGAGGTGATGCGGCGCTACGATCTCGGCCGGCCCGAGGTCCAGCGCCTCCTCGCCCGCCTCGCCGACCTCGACATGGTCGAGCGCAAGCCCGGTTATGGCTGGCGCTTCCTGCACAATCCGCGCGACCCTTCAGCCCATGACGAACGCTACCGCTTCCGTCTGCTGATCGAGCCGATGGCGCTGCTGGAGCCTGGTTTCTCGCTCGAACAGGGCTGGATCGATGAGATGCGCGCACGCCATCGCGAGACGCTCGAGCGCCCCTGGCGCGAAGCCTCCAGCATCGGCTTCTACGAGATGAACGCCGATTTCCATGAGGGATTGGCGGCGGCCTCGGGCAACCGCTACATCCACTCGGCAATCCGGCGGCAGAATCAGCTGCGCCGCCTGTCCAATTACGACTGGGTCTTCGGCTTCGAGCGCGTCGTCGTGAACTGCCGCGAACATCTGCAGATGCTGGACTGTCTCGAAGCCGGCGACCGCGAACTCGCCTCAGCCCTGATGCGCAGCCATCTCCAGCGCGCCAGCCAGCTCCGCCGCGCCAACGGGTTCGACTGAACCGCGAAACGGCATCATCGAACAGATATTGTCTTTTGTATCTAATAAAGACATCATGATCGTCCCGCTTCGCCGAGGACCGATCATGACCGCCCATGCCGCCCCGCCCCAGCCCCACCTCGCCAACCGGCGCGATGCCTTCTGGATGCCGTTCACGCCGATGCGTGGTTTCCAGCGCGAGCCGATGCTGTTCGAAAGCGCTGAGGGCATGCATTACGTCACGCCGGAAGGCCGGCGCATCCTTGACGGCATGGCCGGGCTCTGGTGCGTCAATGCCGGCCATGGCCAGCCCCGCATCGTCGAGGCCATTCGCGAGGCAGCCGGCCGGCTCGATTTCGTCTCCTCCTTCAAGATGAGCCACCCAGCCGCGGAAGCCTATGCGGAGCGGCTCTGCGAGTTCGCGCCCGAGGGCATCGACCATGTCTTCTTCGTCAATTCGGGCTCGGAGGCCGTCGACACCGCGCTGAAGATCGCCCGCGCCTACCACCATGCCCGGGGCCAGGCCGGCCGCACCAAGCTGATCGGACGCCATAAGAGCTATCACGGCGTCGGCTTTGGCGGCCTCTCTGTCGCCGGCATCGGCCGCCACAAGGCCGCCTTCGGCCCGCTGCTCGCCGATGTCGCCCATCTGCCGCTGCCCTATGACCGCGCCAGCATGGCCTTTTCGCGCGGCCAACCGGAGGGCGGGGCGAGCGCATCCGAGGCGCTGGAGACCTTGCTGCAGATCCATGATCCCTCGACCGTCGCCGCCGTCATCGTCGAGCCCGTCACCGGTTCGGGTGGCGTCTACCCGCCGCCCAAGGGCTATCTCGAACGCCTACGCGCGATCTGCGACAAGCACGGCATCCTCTTGATCTTCGACGAGGTCATCACCGGCTTCGGCCGGCTGGGCACGCCCTTCGCGGCCCAGGCCTATGGCGTTAAGCCCGATCTGATGAGCTGCGCCAAGGGCATGACCAACGGCGCCGTACCGATGGGCGGCGTACTCGTCGCCGGCCATGTCTATGAGGCCTTCATGGCCGGGCCGCCGGAGGCGGTCGAGCTCTTCCACGGCTATACCTATTCGGCCCATCCGCTCGCCTGCGCGGCAGGCCTCGCGACGCTCGATATCTTCGCCGAGCAGGATCTGCTCGGGCGCCTGCGCGGCGTGCTGCCGCTCTGGGAGGATCGCGCCCACCGCCTCAAGGGCGCGCCGCATGTCGCGGATATCCGCACGGCCGGGCTGCTCTGCGCCATCGATCTCTCGCCACGCCCCGGCATGGAGGGCGCGCGCGGCGGCGCCTGCGCCAAGCTTTGCTACGACGCCGGCCTCTTGATCCGCAATGCCGGCGACACGCTCGTGCTGTCGCCGCCGCTGGTCATCGCGCCCGACGAGATCGAGACGATCTTCGCGACGATCGACGCCGCCTTGTCGCGGATCGGTTGAGAGGCTCGGTCAGGAGAGCTGCGGGCCGCCGGCCCGCAGCAGCCCCCTCGCCGTCCCGGTCAATCGTTCCCCGCCGCCCGCGCGAACGACGATGGTCTCACTGAAGCCGAGCCCGCCGGCTGAGACATACATGTGGAAGACCATACCCTCCTCCAATCGCCACGTCGCATTGGGCAGGAAGACGCGCGAAAAATCGCTCGAGCGCGGCGTCCGTGCGTAGAGCCCGAGCGTATAGCCGCTGACATTGTCGTAAGCCTGCCGCAGGCGCTCGGTGAGCACCGCCTCGCGCAGGACGGCGTCGACCTCGCCAGCGAGAGCGCCCGGCCGCATCGCCGCGAATTGCCGGTCCTGCAAAGCGACAAGCCGCTCGGCCAATGGCGCAAGACCGCGCCGGTCCGAGCCGATCAGCACCGGCCGCATCAGCCTTGCGCCATAATTCGCAACCCTCGGGATCAATTCAACATGCAGCACGTCGCCATCATCAAGCGGCTGCGCGGTCATCACGCCATGCAGGAATTCGTGATCGCCGATGCCGGGCACGATCGGCCCCGTCTCGCCGGTATCGGCGCCGTTCTCCAGGAAGCTCGCAGCCGCGATCGCCGCCGCCGCACGCGGTGACAATCCCGGCTGCGCCTTCGCCACGATGGCCGCCATGGCCTTGTCGGCGATCCCGGCCGCCTGCGCGAGCAATCCGATCTCGGCCTCGGATTTGACCTGGCGCAGCAGGTCGCCGGCGCCCGGCATGTCGACGAAACGCGCCTCCGGGAGGAGCGCCTGGAGCCGGTCGCGCGTCGCAGCCGTGAAGCCATAGGAGTTGTGGTCGGCCCCGATCCGGGAGGCGGCATGGCCCCGGGCGCGGATCGCCTCGGCCATCACCGCATGCGGCGCGGCCGTGTCGGCAAAGCCTCGGATGTCGGAAAACCAGCAGGCGTTGCGGCAGGGCTGCGCATCGAGCTCGCGCAGGACGAACCAGGGTTCGCCCGCAAGCGGCAGGAAAGCCGCGCGATACATCGTCTCAGAGACGGTGTAGCCGGTCAGCCAGGCCAGGCATTCCGCATGATCGACCAGAAGGAGATCGACACCGGCCTCGACCATCGCCGCCCGCGCCCTGGCGACGCGGCTTGCGAACTCCCGGGGCGCGAACTCCTGGGGCGCGAACTCCTGGGGCGAAAACATCGTTCAGGCGATCTCGCAGATGTCGAGGATGCAGAGCATGTAGATCCGGATCATGGCGAGGTAGTCGACGATCTCGACGCGCTCATCGGGCATGGTGTTGTAGCGCCCGCCCGGCCCGCAGACGATGCCTTCCATGCCGAGCTCCGCATAGAAATGGCCGGCATCGGTGCCGAAGAAGCCGGGAGGCGCGATCGCCCCCGTCGGCTGCGCCTCGCCGCGCACCTCCTGATAGGCGGCGTTGATCGTCTTGACGATGCGGGCGTCCCTAGCGACCTCGAAGGCCGGCATCGACCTGTGGCCCTCTTCCTTCTCGGTGCGGATCGTCGCTTTCAAACCGGGGAAGCGCGCCTCCAGCGCATCGAGCTCGCGGCGCATATCGGCGATGGCCCCGGCCTCGGTCTGGCCCGGCGCATAGCGCCCCGAACCCTTGATCCGGGCGAAGTCGGCGACCTGCGGCGCACGCCATTCATGTAGCTCCTTGCCGAGCGCACCGCGAACCACGCCGACATGGACGCGGTTGATCGAGCGGTGCTCGTCGGATTTCGCGCCGGAGAAGGTCATGGCGTTGAGGCGCGGGATCAGGTCGCAGGCCGCGACGATGGCATCGACCGCCTGTTCGCGCTTGGAGAGATGGCGGGTGTTGCCGGTCAGCTCGATGACGAAGGTGAAGGCGCAGGCATGCATGGTGATGGCCTGCAGGTCGCTCGGCTCGGAGTTGATGAAGTAGTCGGCCTTCACCCCGTTCCTGATCGCCGCGACCGTGCCGACGCCGCCCTGCAATTCGCCGACGACATAGGTCAGCACGACATCGCCCTTCAGCTTCACGCCGGCGTCGATCAGCGTCTTGACCGCGCAGAAATAGGCAGCATCCCCCGCCTTCATGTTGGAGACGCCGATGCCGTAGATGAACTCCTTGTCGACGAGCCCACCCCAGGGATCGACCGTCCAGCCCTCAGTCGCCGGGTTGGTGTCGAGATGGCCGTTGAACAGCAGGCTCTTGCCGCCGCCTGTTCCCTTCCAGCGGCCGATGGCGTTGACGCGCTCGCCGACGACCGGCTGCAATTCGGCCTCGATGCCGATCTCGCGCATCTTGTCGGCCATGAAGGCGGCGAGCACGCGCTCGCCTTCCGTCTCCGAATAGCTCTTGTGGCGCGCCATGGCGCTGAGGAAATCGAGGGCGGCTTTCTCGTCGAGACGAGCCAGGAGGGCAGCGCGATCCATCGTCAAATCCTTGGAAGCTCAGATGCGGGAGCGGCAGGGGCCGGAACGGCCTCGATCAGCGAGCGGGTATAGGCATGGACCTGCCCGCCCGAGAGGTCGGCGACATCGACGAGATCGACGAGGTCGCCGCGATACATCACCGCGATGCGATGCGCGATCTGGCGCACCAGGTTGAGATCATGGGTGATGAAGAGATAGGCGGTGCCGAAACGCTTCTGCAGATCGACCAGAAGCTCCACCACCGAGGCCTGCACGGAAACGTCGAGCGCCGAGGTGATCTCGTCGCAGATCACCAGCTTTGGCCGCGAGGCGAAGGCGCGCGCGATCGCCACGCGCTGCTTCTCGCCGCCGGACAGTTGGTGCGGATAGCGCTCGGCATAGGCCGCCGGCAAGCGCACCTGTTCGAGCAACTCCCCGATCGCCTTTGCGTCCTCGCGTTGCTCGACCGTGCCGTAGAGCGCCAGCGGCCGCGACAGGATCTCGCGGATGCGCTGGCGCGGATTGAGCGAGGAATCGGGGTGCTGGAAGATGATCTGGACATCGCGGCGATAGGCCCGGTCCATATCCTTCAATCCGCCGATCGGGCGGCCGGCGAAACGGATCTCGCCCTCGAACGGGTTCAGCCCCGTCAGCGCCCTGGCAAGCGTCGATTTGCCCGAGCCGGATTCGCCGACGATGCCGAGGATCTCGCCCTCGCGCACGGAGAGGCTGATGTCGCGATTGCCGGTGAACTGGGTGTTCTCGCGACCAAGCAGCTTCGCCAGGAAGGGCTTGCGGCCATAGCGGACGCTGACCTTGTCGACCTCGACCAGCGCCTTCGCCTCGGTGCCCGGGCCCGCCTCGACAAGGCGATGGTCCGGGCGCGGCACGGCGGCGAGCAGCTTTTGTGTATAGGCGTCCCGCGGGTTGGCAAAGACCTCGTCCACCTTGCCCTGCTCGACGATGCGGCCGCGATGGATCACCGCAACGCGATTGGCGACGCGCGAGACCAGAGCCAGATCATGCGAGATGTAGAGCGAGGCAACGCCGGTCTCGGCCTGCAACTCGCCGAACAGATCGAGGATCTGGCGGGCGGTGATGACGTCGAGCGCCGTCGTCGGCTCGTCGAAGATGATGCATTCCGGCTGGCAGGCGAAGGCGGTGGCGATGACCACGCGCTGCTTCTCGCCGCCCGAGGCCTCATGCGGATAGCGCCGCATCATCTCTGCCGGGACCTTCAGGCCGACGCGGGCAAGCATCGCCTCACCCTCAGCCCAGGCCTGCTTGCGCGTCAGGCCGCGATGATGTTCCAGCACCTCGGCCAATTGCTCACCCAGCGGCAAGGTCGGGTTGAGCGAGGTGCTCGGATCCTGGAAGACCATGCCGATGCGCCGGCCGCGAATGGCCTCGATCTCAGCCTCGCTGGTCGTGGTCAACTCCTTGTCGATCAAGCGGATGCGGCCAGCCTCCCGGGCGCTCTGCGGCAGATGGCGCATGATCGCCCAGGCGAGCGAGGTCTTGCCGGAGCCGGATTCGCCGACGAGACCGAGCACCTCGCCCTTGGCGACGCTCAATGTGACCGCGTCGAGTGCGCGAGTGAAGCCGGCGGGCGTAGCGTAGTCGAGGCAGTAGCCGGCGATGTCGAGGATCGGCGTCATGGTCGGCCTCATGTGCGCGGGTTGAGCGCGTCGCGCAGGCCGTCGCCGAGCAGGTTGAAGCCGATCGCGACGAAGGCGACCGCCAGGCTCGGCCAGAGGATCATCCACGGGCTCAGATGCATGAAGCGCCGGGCCTCGGCGACCATCAGCCCCCATTCCGAGGCCGGCGGCTGTGCGCCGAGACCAAGGAAGCTCAAGGTCGCGAACAGCATCACGGCAAAGGCGACGCGGATCGTCATCTCGACGATGATCGGCGCCACGACATTGGGCAGCATCTCGCGCCAGACGATGAAGCGCGCGCTCTCGCCGCGTGCGATGGCGGCGTTGACATAATCCTGCTTGCGCACGGCAAGCGCGACCGAGCGCGTCACCCGCGCCATGCCGGGCGTGAAGGCAATAGCGATGGCGAGCAGCGCGTTCCAGCTGCTCTTGCCGAGCAGGTTGACGATCAGCAGGGCCAGCAACAGGCTCGGGATCGCCATCACCGCATCGACGGTACGCATGATCGCCTCGTCGCTGCGACCACCGAGAAAGGCCGAGATCGTGCCGATCACGGCGCCAGCCAGCGTGCCGAGCGCGGTCGCGAACACCGCCATCACCACGGTGGCGCGCGCGCCATGCAGCAGGCGGCTCAGGATGTCGCGGCCATATTGGTCGGTACCGAGCCAGAACAGCGCGCTCGGCGGCTTGTAGCGCTGCAGGGGCGCGAGGCTTTCAGGGTCATAGGGCGCGATCCACGGGCCCATGATGACCACGAGCAGGATCAGCCCGACCAGGACGAGCCCGAGCGCTCCCTGCGGCGAGCGCAGCACGCGGCGCAACAGCTCAATCATACTGGATTCTCCGGTCGAGCCGGGCATAGGCGATGTCGGCGAGGAAACTGGCGATGGCGTAGGTCGCGGCCATGATCAGCGCGCCGGCCTGGATCGAGGGCAGATCACGGCTCTGGATCGCGACGATGAGCTGGCGGCCGATGCCGGGCAGCGCAAAAATCTCCTCGACCACGATGACGCCGCCGAGCAGATAGCCGACATCGAGTGCCACGATCGTGATCGTCGGCAGCAGCGCGTTGCGCAGCGCGTGCTTGTAGAGAACCGTGCGCTTCGGCAGCCCCTTGAGGCGGGCGGCGCGGACATAATCGGTGTGCAGCACATCGACCAATTCCGAGCGCACCATGCGCGAGACATGCGCGATCAGGATGACCGAAATGGTCAGCACCGGCAGGACGAGATGCCTGAGGCCCTGCAGCGGGTTCTCGGTCAGCGGCACATAGCCCGTCGCCGGCAGCCATTGCAGCCAATCGGCCAGCACCAGCACGACCAGCGTGGCGGTGACGAATTCCGGCAGCGAGACCCCGATATAAGAGATCACGCTGACCAAAAGATCGGCGATGCGGCCGCGCCTGACGGCCGCGATGATGCCAAGCGGCAGGGCCAGCACCAGCATCAGCACGATCGAGAACAAGGCGAGCAGCAGCGAGCGGCCGAGCGCCTCGATCATCACCGGTCCGACCGGCTGGCCGGTGCGCATCGAGACGCCGAAATCGCCTCGCAGCACACCGGCGAGCCAATGGCCGTATTGAGCCCAGATCGACGCGTCGAGGCCCATCTTGGCGCGCAGCGCGCTGAGCGCTTCAGTCGTCGCGTTCTCACCCAGCATCATGACGGCCGCGTCGGCCGGCAGGATCTGGGTGATCGCAAAGACGATGAGCGACACGACAAGCAGCGTGTAGCCGACCAGCACGATACGCTTGAGGATATAGGCCGGCGACACGCGCGCTTGCCCCTCAGGCGCGCTTGGGCGCATTGGCGCCCAGCGAGACATGATCGAGCCGGAACACCGCGCCGCGCGGATGCAATTCATAGCCCTGCACCCAGTCGCGCCGGGCGGCGAGCAGATCGAAGAAGGTCGGGATGATCGACGGCACTTCCGTATTCATCAGAGCCTGAGCCTGCCCATAGAGCTCGCGGCGCTTGGCCTCGTCGACCGTCGCGCGCGCCTCGTTGACCAGCTTGTCGAAGGCGGCGTTGTTCCAGCGCGTCTCGTTCCAGGCGGCGTTGGAGGTGTAGAGCAGCGCGAAGATGGCGTCGGCCGTCGGCTGCATGTTGTAGAAGCCGACATAGAACGAGCCCTTCTTCCAGACCTGATCGAGATAGGTCGCATGCGGCATCGTCTCGACATTGATGCGGAAGCCGGCGGGCTTGGCCATCTCGCGCAGCGCAACCGCCATCTGGGTGCGCAGCGAGGGACGATCGGAGGCGATCAGCGTCGCCTCGATGCCGTTGGGATAGCCGGCCTCGGCCAGCAGCGCCTTGGCCTTGGCGATGTCGGGCTTCTTCAGCGCCTGCTCGGAATAGAAGCGATAGGCGGCATTGAGAGGCGTGTCGTTGCCCGGCGTGCCATAGCCCTCGGTGACGAAGTCGACCATCGCGGTGCGGTCCACCGTCAGGGCCAGTGCCTGGCGCACGCGCACATCGTTGAAGGGCTTGGTATCGCAACCGAAATTGACGTTGCAGAACTGGCCCGAGGCCACGCGCAGCCCCTTGACGCCGGCAGCCTTCTCCAGACGGCCATACTCGGTCGGCTGGGCAGTCGAGATCAGGTCGGTGTCGCCGGCGATCAGGGCCGAGCTTTCGGCGCTGATGTCGGGATAGACCACGACATCGACGCGATCGAGATAAGGCCGCGCCTTGTCGTAATAGGCGTCGTTGCGGGCGACTACGATGAGCCGCTCCGGCTCGAAGGAGACCAGCTTGAACGGTCCGGTGCCGACAGCTTCGCGGTCGAGACGGCCAAGGCCGGCCTTGATCACGGCGGCGGGCACGATCTTGGCGTTGGTATAGGCCAGCGCCACCGGCAGGTCGGCATAGGGCGCCGAGAGGGTGAAGACGACGGTGGCGTCGTCCTTGGCGGCGACCTTGCTGATCGGGCCGACATTCTGGCGCGCCGGCGAGGCGGTCTTGGCGTCGAGGATCGCCTCGAAGGTCGCGACCACGTCGGCGGCCGTGAAGGCGCTGCCGTCATGGAAGGTCACGCCCTTGCGCAGGACAAAGGTCCATTCGAGCAGGTCGGCGGAGTTGCTCCAGGATTCGGCCAGGTCCGGCTCGACGCTCATATCGACCTTGAGGCGTGTCAGCGCGGAATAGAGCAGCTCCGAGACCAGATATTCCGGGTTCACCCGGGTCACGAGCGGGTTCAGCTTGGCTACGGCCTGGTCGACGCTGACGCGCAGCGTGCCGCCCCGGCGGGGAGCCTGGGCCTGTGCCACGGCATCGAAGCCGGTCATGGCGAAACCGCTGAGCGCAGCGGAGGCGGCGAGGAAATGGCGACGATTGACGCTCGGCATGGGGCGCTCCTTCAGCTTTGGGACGAGGTGTTTTCGGGGATCAATTCAGGCGCGAAATCGGCCGCGAGATAAGCGAGGACGCTGCGCGCCAGGGCGACCACATCGGCTGTCGTGGTGTGTTCGCCCGGCGCATGGATGTTGCGGCTCGGACGGCCAAGCCCGCCGAGCAGCACCTCCTGCATGCCAGTAGTGCGCTGGACCCAGCCGAAATCGGAGCAGCTCGCAGCGCCCCATTTGCGGAACTCTTCAGGCGCATAGCCAAAGCCCTGCCCCATCGCGCGCTGCCAGCGCGGCCAATGCGGCCCGGTCGGATCGGAGGTCAGGGCGAGATGACCGACCAGGGCAGTTTCGACGCTCAGCCCCGGCGTCTTGGCGACTGCCTCTCGGACCACGGCCTCGATCTCCGCCAGCGCCTCCTCGAAACGCTCCTCGGGCGCATAACGGCGGTTGATCGTCAGCTCGAGCAGCGCCGGCACCTGTCCCCCGGCTGTGCCGCCATTGATCGTCGCGATGTTGAGCTGCGCCGCAAGCGCCGGCTTGCCCGGTGGCGGTGGCAGAGCCGAAAGGCGCGTCGCCACGCGCGCCTTCAGCACCACCAGCGCATCGAGCAATGGCAGTGCGCCCTCGATCGCGTTGAGGCCGGAGCCGGAGCGATTGCCCTCGCCGGCATGCACCGCCTGGCCTCGCAGCCGGACCAGCAGGTTGAAAAGACCAAAGCAGCCGGCCCAGATGCGGGCCTCCGCGCTGCCATTGAAATTCAGGACATGGCCTTCGAGGCGGCCCTGCTCGGCGAGATAGCGAATACCCGGAAAGAGCCCGCCTTCCTCGTCGGTGCAGAACAGCAGCATCGGATCATAGGCGAGGGCCACATTGCAGGCTTCCGCCGCGCGCAGCGCCAGCAGCACGGCTGCGATGCAGCCCTTCATATCGGCGGCGCCGAGCCCGATCAGTTTGTCGCCGTCGCGCGCCATGCGCAGCGGATCGCCCTGCCAGCCGGGCGCGGCCGGCACGGTGTCGACATGGAAATACAGACCACAGACCGGCTTGCCGCTGCGCCGCGTCGAGACGAGGTTGGTCCGGGGACCGAATGCCGGGCCGCCCGGCACTTGCCAAAGCGCCTCGGGCACCACGACGCGCTCATGCGCGAAGCCAAGCGGTGCGACCAGCCCCTCCATCAGATCGGCGAAGGCGTCATAGCCTCGCCCCGGCGGAAACGAGGTGTCGACTGCGATCATCGCGCCGAGATCGTTGGCAGCGCTTTCAATCTCGCCAGCGATCCACGCCATGGCCGGCGCCAAGGCTGAAGCATCCTGTCTCGGGGCGGAAGCGGAGGTCATCGCGATCAGCGCGCCGAGACGGCGCTTGTCGCGCGCAACCACGATCTGCGATGGAGACGCTGCGCGGGCCAAACTGGCGTCGCCATTTGCAAGAACCTCGCATTCATATAAACTATATAGAAATAGGGACGAGCGCATGCCTGCTGTCAATGCCAAAAAAACGACGGCCGCAGCCTCCGAACCCGCCACGCAACGGGCAAGCGCCCAGCCCACGCTTCCCAACCTGGCCAATAGCGACGCCGCCCCGCTTTACGAGAAGGTGAAGCGCCATATGTCGGAGGCCATCCTGGTCGGCGAATGGCAGCCGGGAATGGTGCTTCCCAACGAAACCGCGCTTGCCCAAGGTTTCGGCATTGCGGTCGGCACGGTGCGCCGGGCGATGAGCGATCTCGTCGCGGAAGGCCTGCTCTCGCGTCGGCGCAAGACCGGCACGGTGGTGACCGGCCGCAGCCCGCATCACAGCCTGCGCTTCTTCTTCCAGTATTTCCGGCTGCATCGCGCCGATGGCAGCCTGACGCGCTCGACCAGCCAGATGCTCAGCGTGGAGCATACGCAGGCAACGCCCGAGCAGGCCGCACTGCTGCAGATCAAGCCGGAGGCCGAAGTGGTGAAGCTGCACCGCATCCGCCATGCTGACGGCAAGCCGGTGATGCATGACCGTTTGGTCCTCGCGGCGGAGCGCGTGCCCGGCCTGCCGCGCGATCCCGCCGCCCTGCCCCAATTGCTCTACTTGCATCTGCTGGAGCGCTACGGTGTCCGCATCTCGGCCGTGCGCGAGCAGATCGCGGCCGATCTCGCCAATGACGAGGACATCGCCCTGCTCGCTCTCACCGGGCGCGAGGCCGTGCTGACGATCGAGGAAGTGGCCTATGACCAAGCCGGCGTGCCGACCATCCTGGGCCAGCACCGCGCAACCACCCGCGCCCATATCTACGTCAACGAGGTGCGTTAGAGCGCACGGCTTATACTCGGAATCACGCCGTCATTCCGGGCGCAGCGAAGCGAAGACACAGGAATCCATCGCAAAGCGACGAACTCTACGATGGATTCCGGATCGGCGCGGCTACGCCGCTTGTCCGGAATGACGCTCAGGTTCCAAGCGGGACGGCGTGGTTCGGGCGAACTCTACCCGACGCTAGGCGACGACCGTCGGCTCCGTCCGGCCCGTACGCTCCGCCAGTTCCGCTATCGCCGCGGCAGCCTTCGCGAGGGGCTCCAGCACGGCCGCCGGGTCGAGCCCGTGCCGCGCCGGGTCCGGTTCGAAGCGCTCCAGATAGATCCTGAGCGTCGCGCCCTTGGTGCCCGTCCCCGACAGCCGGAAGACGATGCGGGCATCGTTGTCGAACAGGATGCGCAGGCCCTGGCGCTCGGTCACGGAGCCGTCGACCGGGTCGGTGTAGCTGAATTCATCGGCAGCAGTGACGGTCATGCCGGCGAAGCTCTGCCCCGGCAAGGTCGTGAGCCTGCTCCTGAGCCCGGCAACGAGGTCGGCAGCGACCTTGCTGTCGATCTCCTCATAGTCATGGCGCTGGTAGTAATCGCGGCCATAGCGGCGCCAATGATCAGCAACGATCTCTGTCACCGATTGCTTGCGCGCCGCCACGATGGAGAGCCAGAGCAAGACCGCCCAGACGCCGTCCTTCTCGCGGATATGGTTCGAGCCCGTCCCCGCGCTTTCCTCGCCGCAGAGCGAGATCAATCCCGCATCGAGCAGCGAGCCGAAGAATTTCCAGCCCGTCGGCGTCTCGTAGAGCGGCAGGTTCAGCCCCTTCGCGACGCGGTCGAGCGCGCGGCTTGTCGGCATCGAGCGAGCGACGCCCTTGAGACCTGCGGCATAGCCCGGCGCGAGATGGGCATTAGCGGCGAGGATCGCAACGCTGTCGCTTGGCGCCACGACCTGGCCGCCAGGTCCCACGATCAGATTGCGGTCGCCGTCGCCGTCGGAGGCCGCGCCGAAATCGAGCTTCTCCGATCCCGCCATCGCCGCGATCAATTCGGCCGCATAGACCGGGTTCGGGTCCGGGTGCAGCCCGCCGAAATCGGGCAGCGGCACCGCATTCATGACGCTGCCTGCAGGCGCGCCCAAGCGCTCCTCGAAGATGCGCTGGCCATAGGGACCGGTCACCGCATTCATGGCGTCGAACCGCATCCGGAAGCCTGAACGCAACAGGGCACCGAGCCTGTCGAAATCGAACAGGGTCTGCATCAGCGCGACGTAATCGGTGACCGGATCGATCACCTCGACAACCTGGCCCGAACCGAGCGTGGTGGTCCCGATCGTTCCCAGCGCAAGCTCGAGACCGTCCGCAATCTGGTATGCTGTGATCTCGCGCGTGCGTGCGAAGATCGCCGTGGTCACAGCAGGCGCTGCCGGCCCGCCATTATCGGCATTGAACTTGATGCCGAAATCGCCATCCGGCCCGCCTGGATTATGGCTCGCCGACAGCACGATGCCGCCTTGCGCGCCGCGCTTGCGGATGATCGCCGAGACGGCGGGCGTGGACAAAAGCCCGCTTTGGCCCACGACGATCCGCGCGACACCATTGGCGAGCGCCATGGCGACGATGACGCGGACGGCCTCGGCATTATGGAAGCGGCCATCGCCGCCCAGGATCAGCGTGCCGCCACGCAGTTCGGGAACGGCATCGAAGATCGATTGAACGAAGTTCTCAAGATAATGCGGCTGCTGGAAAACCGGGACCGCCTTGCGCAGGCCCGACGTGCCGGGCTCCTGATCGGGAAAGGGGCTCGTCTCAATGCGGAGAATCCGCAACGCGTTCGACATGCTGACTCCGGATAGGCGGGAACACTATGGGCAAGAACGACCTGGGGCAGGAACGATCTGGCCTGACTAGCACGAAGCTCATGCCGCTGGCAGCCCAGGCCCACTAAAGGCTAGGGGCGGAACAACGCAAAAATCTGCAAGCCGATCGCACCTACACTCCAAGCATCGACGGTGCGGGTTCTCTGTCGCCCATAAACTGGCAAGGGTCGCCCGCCACGCCCGAGCCAAGAATCTATCGCTTGGAACCCGTCACTCGGCGCTCAAATTTCCGAATGCTAGCGCATGCCTCGCAACGCAGATGCGGTCTTGGCCTGTTTCTTGCGCGAGCGAAATCGAACACTATGATTACCAAGAATTTAATGTTATCGTTGAAACGCGGTATATCGAAAGCGTTCTCATGATCTGGCTGGCGCTGATCTATGGAATGGGCGGTGTGTGGCTCGGCCTGAACTCAATCATGGAGTTGCCGATGCGCCGCGTCACTTGGAGCGATGCGATCGCGATCGCATTCGTCAGCGCAGGATGGCCGCTCATCCTCGCTTCGCTCGGCGCATTCGCTCTTTTCCATCGGATGCCCAAGCAAGTTCGCGCCGTGTCTCGCGGCATCAACGTCATCGACCAGCACAACCGCCGATTCTAATCTTGCCGTAGAACGCCTGCATATAGGGGCGGGTAACATCTCCCTGCCCACAACGCTTGACATTGGCAGATGCGTAGAGGGGCTCGTTTCTATCGCAAACAGCCCACGAAGCAGGAATCGGCATGTCCGCGTCGCAATAGCGAAGCGGGAAGAGCCCTGACCGTCCCGCCAAACGCAAGGAGACCGCGCCAGATCTGACAGGCGCGATCACCACGCCGCATTATAGCGTGTTAGACGCGGTGCGTCGGCGTCAGTTGCAGACCGTGACCCGGCGAGTCACGACGTAGCCCCAAGGGTCGTAATAGCGCCGCCACACAGGGTAACAATCGCCGCTGTAGTAATTATTGTAGTAATAGGGCGCCCCCAAAGCGAGCGCGAAAGCCGGGCCGCCGAAGAAGCGGTTGCCGTGGAAATGCCGGCCAAAGGCGAAAGCCGGCCGGCCGGCAAAGCCGCGATGCGCAAATCCGCCGCCGCGGAAACCCATGCCACCACCGTGGAAGCCCCCACGATGGAAGCCGCCGCCATGGGGCCGCGCCTCTGCGGGCGCCGACCATGCGATGACGCCTGCGGACATCACTGCCGCGGCGAGCGCGGCGGCAGTTGTTTTGCTGATGCTGAAGGTCTTGCTGATGCTGAATGTCGAGATCATGACGGTTCTCCCATCACAAATAGCCTCGCCCTAGACTGAAATCTCGGCCTTCTCGTATGAACATACAATGAACGTTAACCATGACTCGGAGCTTGGGAGCTGTCGCCACGATCACATCCCGGTGACCGCTCGCTCCAGCTCACGCTCGTGCAAATGCCGCCGCTCTCCGGCATCGACCCGCCATCCATCAGAAGGCCGCGCGCTGCCCGCTCACGCCCCCGGCAGGCGATAATCCTTGAACTGCTCGCGCAGCGCCGTCTTCTGAATCTTGCCCGTCGCGGTATGGGGGATCGCCTCGACCAACACGACATCGTCGGGCAGCCACCATTTCGCGATCTTGCCGGTCATGAAGGCGAGCATCTCCTCCTTGCCGGGCGTCCGGCCGGGCTTGGGCACGATCACCAGGAGCGGCCGCTCATCCCATTTCGGGTGGGCGACCCCGATGACCGCGGCTTCAAGCACATCGGGGTGACCGACCGCCAGGTTTTCAAGATCGATCGAGGAAATCCACTCGCCACCTGACTTGATCACGTCCTTGGAGCGGTCGGTGATCTGCATGTAGCCGGCGGCATCGATGGTGCCGACATCGCCCGTATCGAAAAAGCCCTGCTCGTCGAGGATCGGCTCGTCCTCGCGGCGGAAATAGGCGCCCGCCACAGCGGGCCCGCGCACCTTGAGCCGGCCGAAGGTCGCGCCGTCCCAGGGCAGGTCCTTGCCTGCATCGTCGGTGATGCGGAACTCGACGGTGAAGGGCGGATGGCCCTGCTTGACCTTGAGGTCATAGAGCGCCTCGCCTTCGAGATGCTGATAGATCGGCTTGACCGAGCAGAACGAGCCGATCGGGCTCATCTCGGTCATGCCCCAGGCATGCGAAACGGTGACGCCGTATTTAAGCTCGAAGGCCTCCGTCATCGCACGCGGACAGGCCGAGCCACCGATGACGACGCGCTTCAGCGTCGAGAGGCCCGCACCTGTCGCCTCCAGATGCTGGAGCAGGCCGAGCCAGACCGTCGGCACCGCCGCCGTGCAGGTCACGCCCTCCGTTTCCAGCAGCTCGAGCAGCGAAGCCCCGTCGAGCTTGGCGCCCGGCATGACCAGCTTGGCCCCCGTCATCGGCGCGGAATAGGCCAGCGACCAGCTATTGGCGTGGAACAGTGGTACCACCGGCAGCACCGTGTCGCGCGAGGACAGGCCGAGATAGTCGGGCGTCGCGCAGGCCATGGCATGCAGCACATTGGAGCGGTGCGAATAGAGCACGCCTTTGGGGCCGCCCGTGGTGCCCGAGGTGTAGCAGAGCCCGGCCGCCGTGTTCTCGTCGAGCTTTGCCCAGGCGAAATCGTCATCGGCCTCGGAGAGCCAGTCTTCATAGGCGACCGCGCCCCTCAGCGAGGTCTCGGGCATATGGGCGGCATCGGTCAGGATGACGAAACGCGCGACGCTCGGAATCTTCGTCTGCAACTGCTCGACCAGGGCTACGAAGGTCAGGTCGAGGAACAGCATTCTGTCGCCGGCATGGTCGATGATCCCGGCGATCTGCTCCGGGAACAGGCGTGGATTGACCGTATGCGTGATCGCCCCCATGCCGCTGATGCCGTACCAGAGCTCGAGATGGCGGTCCGTGTTCCAGGCTAGCGTCGCGACCCTGTCGCCCGGCGCCATGCCTTCCCGGCCGAGCCGCTTGGCGACCTGCAAGGCGCGGCGGCGCAATTGCGCATAGGTCGTGCGCCTGATCGAGCCATCCTCCACCGCCCGGCTGACGACCTCGCGTGTGCCATGCTGGATCGCAGCATGGTCGATGATCCGGTGCAGCAGCAGCGGCCAGTCCTGCATCAAGCCGAGCATCGGCTCCTCCCCTGCAATCTTGTTTGTTGTTGCGGGCAGAATAGGCGCAAGCCACACGGATATGAAAGCGGGGCTCGCGCCCAGGAGCGAGATGGTTTAGGTCGTATCAATTCCGCCCGGAGAGCCCGAAGCCCGTGTCCGCCTCCAACCTCGCCCCGAGCCTTGAGCCTGCCGAGCCCGATCGCGTCTGGTTCCGTTTCATGCGGCTGCACCAGCGCATGCTCATGCAGATGACGGCACGAATCCGGACGCTCGGGCTCTCGATCCCGCAATTCGATCTGCTCTCGACGCTGACCGAGCGCGAGGGCATCAGCCAGAGCGAACTCGCCGAGCGTCTCTACGTCACCAAGGGCAATGTCTCGGGCCTCGCCGACCGCCTCGTCCAGGCCGGCCTCGTCGAACGTCGGGCGATCGCCGGCGACCGGCGCTCCTATGCGATGCACCTGACCCCGGAAGGCCGCAGGCTGGCCGAGGCCGGTATCGCCGCGCAGCGCGATTTCGTCGCCAGCACGCTGGGCAAGCTGCCGGGCGACGACCTCGCCGAGCTCGACCGCCTCGTCAAGGCCTGGCGCGACCTGGCCCGCGCCGTCGACGCCAGCTGACGCCACCGGCCGCGCCAGCACGGCATGAAGAAGGCTGCGAGATGAGCGCGACGATCGATCTCACAGCCTCCGCAACGAGCCTGAGAGAAGCGCTTCTCGCGCGCCGTTTCACCGCGAGCGACCTGCTCGAAGCCAGCCTCGCCCGCATCGATGCGCTCAATCCCGGCCTCAACGCCGTCATCGCACAGGATCGCGACCTCGCCCGCGCCGCGGCGCGCGAATCCGACAGGCGCATCGCTTCCGGCGCAGCCCGCCCCTTGGAAGGGCTGCCCATCACGATCAAGGACGCCTTCGACGTCGCCGGCCTGCCCTCCTCCGGCGGCTTGCCGGCCTATCGGGAGCGCATCCCGGCGGAGGATGCGACCGCCGTCGCAAGGCTTCGGGCAGCCGGCGTCGTCATCATCGGCAAGAGCAATGTCCCGGTCTTCTCCGGCGATTTCCAGAGCTACAACCCGGCCCATGGCGTGACCAACAATCCCTGGGACGCAGCCTGTTCGCCCGGCGGCTCCTCGGGCGGTGCAACAACAGCGGTCGCGACCGGCATGTGCGCCTTCGAACTCGGCTCAGATCTCGGCGGCTCGATCCGCTGGCCGGCCCATGCCTGCGGGGTTTTCGGTCTCAAGACGAGCTGGGGGCTGGTCTCGACCTGGGGCGCGATTCCCCCGCCGCCCGAGCGGCGCACGCTGCGCAATCCCGACCTTCTTGTCGCCGGGCCGATCGCGCGGGCAGCCGGGGATCTCGATATGATCTTAGCCGTGCTGGCCGGCCCGCGCGACGCGACCGCGCCCGGCCCCGTGCTGACACCGCCCCGGCGCGAGACGCCGCAGGGCCTGCGGGTGGCGCTGTGGGCCGAAGACCCCTTCGCCCCGGTCGATCGCGACGTCTCCGACGCAGTGCGCGAGGCAGCGCGGCAATTGCAGGCTGCGGGCGCGACCGTCGACGAGACCGCCCGGCCCTCGTTGCGCTTCGCGGAGGCCTTCGAAGTCTATGCGCTGCTCAACCACGCCGTCGTCGCCTATGGCCTGCCGCCAAAGATACGCGCCCGCATCCAGGCGCAGGCCTCAGGCTTCAGCCCCAACGACCTCTCGCATCAATCCCTGCAGGCGCGCGGCGCGCGGATGACGCCGGGCCTCTATCAGCAGCTCTCCCAGCGCAGGCTGGCGCTGAAGCGGCGCTGGGCCAGCTTCTTCACACGTTACGACGTGCTGCTCTGCCCGCCGGCGCCCGTGGCTGCGATCCCGCACGACCATACGCCCGACATCCATGCCAGGCGATTGAGCGTGAACGGCGAGCCCCGCCCCTATCTCGATTTCCTGCTCTGGGCCTCGCTCGCCACAGGAGCGGACCTGCCTGCCTTGAGCGCGCCGGTGCGGCTCTCGAAGGCGGGATTGCCGCTCGGCGTGCAGGTCATCGCGGCGGCCGGCGAGGACCGCATGGCGATCGCCGTCGGCGCCATGCTGGAGCGCTCCGGCGCCGGCTATCGCGCCCCGCCCGGGACCCGCTCAATATCCTGACGCGGCCAAGCCGCCCCGCGCCAGAGTCTGCGCAGGCCTGCGTGAAAATCGCTCAGCTTTTGCGCCGAACCCGGTCTATGCTCGCATAAGCAATCCATAAAGATCGGGAACCGCACGATGCTGTCCAACCTCGCCGTCCGCGACATCGAGACCCTCGTCCATCCCTATACGAACCTCGCGACGCATCGCGAGGTCGGCCCGCTCGTGCTCGAGAGCGGCAAGGGCGTCTATGTCTACGACACCGCCGGCAAGGAATATATCGAGGGCATGGCGGGGCTGTGGTGCACCTCGCTCGGCTACTCCAATCAGGAGCTGATCGAGACCGCCACCGAGCAGATGAAGAAGCTGCCCTTCACCCATATCTTCGGCGGCCGCAGCCATGATCCGGCGATCGAGCTGGCCGAAAAGCTGAAGGAAATCGCTCCGGTTCCGATCTCGAAGGTCTTCTACGGCGCGTCGGGCTCCGACGCCAACGACACCCAGGTGAAGATCGTCTGGTACATGAACAATGCGCTCGGCAGGCCGCAGAAGAAGAAGATCATCTCGCGGCTGAAGGGCTATCACGGCGTCACCGTCGCCTCGGCCTCGCTGACCGGCCTGCCCAACAACCATATCGATTTCGACCTGCCGCTGCCGGGTATCCTGCACACCTCCTGCCCGCATCACTATCGCTTCGCCGAACCTGGCGAGAGCGAGCAGGATTTCTCGTCGCGGCTTGCAGCCGAGCTCGAGGAGATGATCCTGCGCGAGGGGCCCGACACGGTCGCCGCCTTCATCGCCGAGCCGGTGATGGGCGCCGGCGGCGCGATCCTGCCGCCGGAAGGCTATTTCGAGAAGATCAACGCGATCCTGGCGAAATACGACATTCTCTTCATTGCGGACGAGGTCATCACCGGCTTTGGCCGCACCGGCAACATGTTCGGCACCACGACCTATGGCATGAAGGCCGATACGATCTCGCTCGCCAAGCAGATCACCTCGGCTTATTTCCCGCTGAGCGCGGTGATGCTGAGCGAGCAGGTCTATGACGTGCTCGTCGACCAGAGCCGCAAGATCGGCGTCTTCGGCCATGGCAACACCTATGCCGGCCACCCCGTCGGCTGCGCGATCGCGGTCAAGACACTGGAGATCTACCAGCGCGAGAAGATCGTCGACCATGTCCGCAAGGTCTCCCCGACCTTCGTCAGGCGGCTGGAGAAGCTCGGCGAGCATCCGCTGGTCGGCGAAGCGCGTGGCGTCGGCCTGATCGGCGGCGTTGAACTGGTCAAGGACAAGCAGACCAAGGCCCCGTTCGAGACCAAGAAGGGCGTCGGAGCCAAATCGGTGGTCTTCGCGCAGGAAGAAGGCCTGATCACCCGCGCCATGGGCGACCGTGTCGCCTTCTGCCCGCCGTTGATCATCACCGAGGCCGAGATCGAGGAGATGTTCAACCGCTATGAGCGAGCCCTGAACAAGACGCTTAACTGGGCCAAGGCCGAGGGCCTGCTGGCGGCCTGAGCCGCCTCATTCATAATTGTGGCGGCCGGTTACGGCCGCACATAATTCGACACGGGGAGATCACGATCCCGCCGCGCCAGCGGCGGGATCCTTTGCCAATATGATGTCGACCGGTGGCCAGGAACCATCGGCCTGCTAAAATCGACCAGCCTGCTACAATCGACGACGTCCACGGCCATGATTTCACCCAATATCTCGTGCAACGACACAAGCGAGCGCGGGCTTCCACGTTACCTCCGCTAGGGAAGTCGATGCTTTTCGTTTCCGTCCGATCGCCTTTCCCGCAGTTGCCGATGGAACGAGATGCATATCAGCCGCGTTGGATGACGACGCGAAGGATCAACCATCCCGGCTTGCCGGTGTCCTTCGCGATGGCTTCGACGACTGATCTTCGAAGATTCTTCGAGACCCTCAATGATTGACCGGCGCAGAGTTCTCCAAGCTCTCGCCGGTCTTTTTTTCGCCGGCCTCGGCACGACCGGCTATGCTGCGGCCTGGGAGCCCGAGCAGCTGCGCGTGACGCGCTATGGCTTGACGCCGCGCGGTTGGCCTGCCGGCCGGCGGTTGCGTCTGGCCGTGATCTCCGACCTGCACATCGGCGGGTTCCACGTCCCGCTCTCGCGCGTCACCGACATCGTGACGCAGGCAAACGCCCTGAAACCGGACCTGACGCTCCTGCTCGGCGATTTCGTCGCGAGCCGCGAGCGCCGCGCCTCGGACCCGCCCATGCAGGCCTGGGCGGAGGAGCTCGCACGGCTTCAGGCCAAGGACGGGGTCTACGCCGTGCTGGGCAATCATGACTGGTGGCACGACCGGCCAACGCAAACGGCCCGCTCCGGCCCGACCCAGGTGGCCGCAGCGCTGGCAGCCAACGGCATCGCCGTGCTGGAAAACCGCGCAATGAAGCTCGACACGGCGGCAGGCCCGCTCTGGCTCGCCGGCCTTGGCGACCAGATCGCCTTCCTGCAGCGCGTCCAGGGCCTGCCCCACGGCGTCGACGACCTCACTGGGACACTGGCGCAGATCGATGACGACGGCACACCCGTGATCATGATGGCGCATGAGCCCGACGCCTTCGTGCGCATGCCGCCGCGCATCGCGTTGACCTTGTCGGGCCACACCCATGGCGGCCAGGTCAGGCTTTTCGGCTGGGCGCCGGTCGTGCCTTCGCGCTATGGCCAGCGCTACGCCTACGGCCATATCCGCGAGAGTGACGGACGCGACCTGATCGTCTCCGGCGGAATTGGCACCAGCATCCTACCGGTCAGGCTCGGCATGCCGCCGGAGATCGTCCTGGTGGAGCTGGGCTAGAGTGTTTTCGAGCGAAGTGGATACCGGTTCGCGTGAAGAAAACGCGTTAAAACAATGAGCTAGAGCAAGTGCTCTAGCGCGGAGCGATGGCGCTTAGATTTGCTGTTGTGTCGACCGCGCCGTGAGAATCTCATGACCAGAGCACTCTGGTTTACGAGATGGTCGGGTCAAGCCTGACCATGACGCGTTTCCGATCCCAGAGCTGCGTCCCTCTGCCGACCGAAGGCCGGACCCGAGAGAGCCTCGCCCAGAATGACGCAGTGGTCCTGAGTCAAAGCGGCGCGCCAGGCGCCGCCGCGCCCTCAGCGAACGATCACCTTCGTGCCGACCGGCACGCGGTTGAACAGGTCGACCACATCGATATTGCGCATGCGGATGCAGCCTGACGAGGCGGAATGGCCGATCGTCTCGGGCTCGTTGGTGCCGTGGATGCGGTAAAGCGTATCGCGCCCGTTCTGGTAGAGATACAGCGCGCGCGCGCCGAGCGGATTTTCCGGGCCGCCTTCCATGCCGCCCGCGAAGGGCTTCAGATGCGGCCAGCGCACCAGCATCTCGGATGGCGGCGTCCAGCGCGGCCACTCGGCCTTGCGCTGGATCACTGCTTCGCCGGTCCAGCCGAAGGCCTCGTCGCCGGTGGCGACCGCATAGCGGATCGCCTTCTTGTTCGGCTCGACATAATAGAGATATTTCTCGGTCGTATCGATCAGGATCGTGCCCGGCGCGAGCCCGGTCGGATCCGTGATCTCATAAGGAAGCTGCGTGACGTAGTGCTCGAACTTCGGCACCAGCGCGATATATTCAGCGTCGCGCGCCGACAGGGCCGGCGCATTCACGCTCTTGTATTGGCAGGCGCCCAGAAGGACCGACAGCGCCAGAGATACGATCACAGTCTGTTTCATGCATCCCATCCAAGCGGCCGTGCGGCGACTTTTATGATGAATCAAAGGTTAACGTTCTGTGACGCCAAACGCAGGCCGCGGCACGGAAAAGCGAGCGAAGGACTAGGCTCGTAACATAGATGGCGCAATCTGGTTCCCGCCGTGGTTGTCGATTCGCGCTCTTCCCGGCGGACCGTTGCAAAGCGGCCACGCTGACCCTTCGTAACCCGCAATGCGAGGCGCCTTTTCCGTGACGACCCTCCTGATCACGCATCCGGCCAGCCTCCTGCATGAGACTCCGGCCGGCCATCCCGAGCGCATCGAGCGCATTCGCGCCGTCGAGCAGGCGCTGGAGGACGAGCGCTTCGCGGGCCTGATTCGCGCGACCGCGCCGCTGGGCCTGCTGGAGCAGGTCACGCTTTGCCACCCGCCCGCCTTCGCGCAGGCCGTGATCGCAGCCAGCCCCAAAACCGGCCTCGTCCAGATCGACGCGGACACGCTGATGTCGCCGGGAACGGTCGAGGCTGCGCTACGCGGCGTCGGCGCTGCGACCTTCGCCGTCGACGAGGTCATGCGCGGCGCTATCGCCAACGCCTTCTGCGCGACGCGCCCGCCCGGTCACCATGCCGAAAGCGACAAGGCGATGGGCTTCTGCTTCTTCAACACCGCCGCGATCGCTGCCCGCCACGCCCAGAAGGCCCATGGCGTCGAGCGTGTCGCCATCGTCGATTGGGATGTGCATCACGGCAACGGCACGCAGGAGATCTTCTGGGATGATCCGAGCGTCCTCTACGCCTCGACCCATGAGATGCCGCTCTATCCCGGCACCGGCGCAGCCTCCGAGCGCGGCCAGCACGGCACCATCGTCAACGCCCCCTTGCGGGCCGGCGACGCCTCCGAGGAGTTCCGCGAGGCCTTCGAGGCAGCGCTGCTGCCGCGGATCGAAGCTTTCGCACCCGACCTCATCGTCATCTCGGCCGGCTTCGACGCGCATTGGCGCGACCCGCTCGCCAATATCAATTTGAAGGAAGCCGACTTCGCCTGGGCGACGCAGAAGCTGATGGAGATCGCCGACCGCCGCGCCAAGGGGCGCGTCGTCTCGGTTCTGGAAGGCGGCTACGATCTCGAGGGCCTGTCGCGCTCGGCCGCCGCACATGTCATGGCACTGATGCGGGGGTAGAGCGACATTCCGGGGCTTCGTGCAGCCATGAACCCGGAATGACGAGCACTATTCCAGCGGCTGCGTGTCCGCGATCTCGATCCCGAAGCCGCTCAGCCCCACGAAGGAACGCGGTGATGAGGCGAGGTTGATGATCGAGCCGACGCCGATGTCGCGCAGGATCTGTGCGCCCAGCCCGACCTCGCGCCATTGCTGCGTGCGCTGCGCGTCGGAACCATCCTCGACGCTCTTGATCGGCACGCCGGCCGAGCCGTCGCGCAGATAGATCAACACGCCACGGCCATCCTGCGCGAAGCGCTTCAGCGCACACTGGATCGAGGGCGCACCGCCGAGCACATCGGCGACGACATTGGCCCTGTGCAATAGGGCCGGCACCTTCTCGCCATCGCCGATCTTGCCCATCACGAAGGCGAAATGCTGCGTATCCTCGAAGGGCGTGATGTAGACATGCCCCGTCATCTCGCCGAAGGCGGTCTTCACCGGGAAGGAGTGCACCCGCTCGACCAGCTTCTCGCGCGACTGGCGATAGGCGATCAGATCCGCGACCGTGATCTGCTGCAATCCGTGCTTCTGGGCGAAGGCGGTGATCTGCGGCCCCTTCATCACCGTGCCGTCGTCATTGGCGAGTTCGCAGATCACGCCAACCGGCGGCAGGCTCGCGAGCTTGCAGAGATCGACGGCGGCTTCGGTATGGCCCGAGCGCATCAGCACGCCGCCATCCTTGGCGATCAGCGGAAAGACATGGCCCGGCCGCACAAAGTCCGCTGCGCCCATATTGCCGTTGGCGAGCGCGCGCACCGTATTGCAGCGCTGTTCGGCCGAGATACCCGTGGTTAGCCCATGCTTGACGTCGACCGTGACCGTGAAGGCGGTACCGAGCGGGGCATCGTTCGACGACACCATCGGGTCGAGCCGCAGGCGGCGCGCTTCGCTCGAAGTCAGCGGCGCGCAAACGATGCCGCAGGTATTGCGGATGATGAAGGCCATCTTCTCCGGCGTGCAGAGCGAGGCGGCGACGATGAGATCGCCCTCGTTCTCACGGTCATCGTCATCGGTGACGATGACGATGTCGCCGCGTGCGAAAGCCTCGATGGCCTGGGTGACATTGCTGGACATGGCAGCCTCCCGCGGCCCGACAAGGCCGAGAAAATCATTGGGGGTGACGGAACCGCCCGTGGCGGCAGCGATACGCTCGGCGCTTTCGCGCGAGATCCAGGCGCTCTGGTCGTTGCAGAGCGCGGTGACGCTCGCCGGCGACAGCCCGACCTGCCGCGCAAAGGCGCTGCGGCCGATTTTGTTCTGCTGGAGCCAAGCGTCGAGTTTCATCAGCGCAAACTAATGCGCGGCAGCTTCAGTTGCAATGAAGCAGAAGAAGAATTTCAGTATTGCTGAAACGCATGATCCCGCCGTCATGATCGAGCTTGATCCGAGCATCTCGTGCCGGAACAGGCACCTTCTCTGCCAGAGCTTCTCGGATCCGCTGCGCGGCCTAGAGCAGGATGCGAAAAAGTGCGAGCCGGTTTTTCGCATTGATCCTGCTCTAACTCTTGGATGAGAGACGGCCCGCTACGGCTGAAACGGCCAGCGCGGCTCCACCACGCCAACCTGCGCGCGGTGGCGCAGATACTGGTCCGCCAGCACGCAGGCGACCATCGCCTCGCCAACCGGCACGGCACGGATGCCGACACAGGGGTCGTGGCGGCCCTTGGTGAACATCTCGGCCTCGCCGCCGGTACGCGTCACGGTCGCCCGCGTCGCCAGGATCGAGGAGGTCGGCTTCACCGCGAAGCGCGCCACGATCGGCTGCCCGGTCGAGATGCCGCCGAGGACGCCGCCGGCATGGTTCGACAGGAACAGCGGCGCGCCGTCATTGCCAGCGCGCATCTCGTCGGCATTCTCCTCCCCCGACAGCTCGGCTGCGCCGAAACCATCGCCGATCTCGACGCCTTTGACCGCGTTGATGCTCATCAAGGCGGCGGCGATCTCCGCATCGAGCTTGCCATAGATCGGCGCGCCCAGCCCCGCCGGCACGCCCTCCGCGACGATCTCCAGCACCGCGCCGATCGAGGAGCCGGATTTCCTGATACCGTCAAGATAGCTCTCGAACAGCTGAGCCGCCTTGGCGTCGGGGCAGAAGAACGGGTTGTTGCCGACCTCGGCCCAATCCCAGTTGTTGCGGTCGATCTTGTGGGGACCCATCTGCACCAGCGCGCCGCGCACGACCATGCCGGGCACGACCTTGCGCGCGATCGCGCCGGCCGCGACCCGCATCGCGGTCTCGCGAGCCGAGGAGCGCCCGCCGCCGCGATAATCGCGAATGCCGTATTTCACGTCATAGGTGAAATCGGCATGGCCGGGCCGGTACTTGTCCTTGATGTCCGAATAGTCCTTCGAACGCTGGTCGACATTGTCGATCATCAGCCCGATCGAGGTCCCGGTCGTGACCTGCACGCCATCGCTCTCGCGCGCGAAGACGCCCGAGACGATCCGCACCTGGTCTGGCTCCTGGCGCTGGGTGGTGAAGCGTGACTGGCCGGGCCGGCGGCGATCGAGCTCGACCTGGATATCGGCCTCGGTCAGCGGCAGCAGCGGTGGGCAGCCATCGACGACGCAGCCGATCGCCGGCCCATGGCTCTCGCCGAAGGTCGTGACGCGGAAAAGATGGCCGAAGGTGTTGTGTGACATGGGCAGCCTGACGCAGGTTCGTGTCAGGCTCTTAGTCCCACAGCCGGAGAGCGGTCAAACTCACCCAGCAGCCTTAGTGCCCCGCCGGCGCCTTCGCTGGCACGGCAGGGGCCCCCTCCCAGCGCGTATGCGCCGGCAGGTTTTCACCCTTCATGATCACGGTCAGCAGGCCGATCTGGGCATAATCGCCGACATGGGTGTCGTAGAGCACGGTCGCGCCCGCTCCGACGCAGACCCCCTTGCCGAGATGGACCCGGCCGACCTTCATGACGCGATCCTCATAGAGATGCGTCTGCAGGGCCGAATGGGCGTTGATGGTGCAGTAATCGCCCATCTTGACGCAGTCGAACTCGGTGATGTCGGTCGTGTCGAGCCAGCAGCCCTTGCCGAACTTGGCGCCGAACAGCATCAGGAACCAGGGCAGGAACGGCGTGCCGCGCAGATAGTCGAACAACACCTTGCCGCCCAACCCCCAATACAGCACCGCCACCGCCTCGGTGCGCATCGCCCACCAAGACCACATCGGCTTCATCACCGGCCTGTAGACGCCCATCATCAGCCATTTGATCGCAGCGCAGATCAGCGCCTGCGTGATCGCAATGATCATGGCGACAGAGGTGAAGGAAACGGCAAGACCGAGCCAATCCCGATGGTTGATTTCACGCTGCAGCACGAGATCGACCGCGATCGTACCAAAGGTGATGAACAACATCGCCGGGAACGAGGTGTGGAGCGCCTCGAAGATGCCGCGCGCGAACTGCTTGCGCAACGACGGCTTATAAGTCCAGTCGGCGCCGAGATCGACCTTCTGGCGCGTCGGCAGGCGGATCGGCGGCGAGCCGAACCAGGTATCGCCGGGCTGCATCAACTCGTTGGCGGGCGGCTTTGACTTGATGCCGATCAGCACGCGGTCAGGAATGACGGCGCCCGGCGGCACGACGGCGTCGTTGCCGACAAAGACCTGATCGCCAGTCCGGGTCATGTCGAGCCGCATATAGCCGCGCCGCATGTCCTCGTCGCCGAAGACGACCTCGTCGGCGATAAAATTGCCGGTGCCGATGCCGGTGAGGTCGTAGCGGCCCGACAGGTTGGTCGAGATTTCGGCGCCCTGGCCGATGTGCGCACCCATGATGCGGTACCAGGCCCGCATATAGATCGTCGCAAACAGCGAGGACAGCGTCTCCAGCGTCACCTCGGTCGCCAGCGCCACGGTCCATTTGCGGGCGTAGAAGCCGGAATGGATCGAGTACGAGCCCGAGGTCACGCGCGGCAGGATCACCCAGCGCAGCCCCGCCATCAGCAGCACGGTGAAGGCGATCAAACCGATCGCCGTCGGCCAGGTCAGGAGCGGCAGATACCAGAGATAGCTGATCTCGGACCAGCTCGCGACCCAGTCGTCGATCTGGTCGAACAGCCAGAAGGCCGGAAAGATCGGCAGCAGGCTGACCGGCGGCAGCACGATCAGCATGGCGACGTAGAAGGCCGTCATTGCGGCGCGCCGAAGGGCGCTGGCCTGCGCCTGCGGCGGCAACAAGGCGAGATCGACCATGCCGGTTTTGCGCGCGGGCGTGCCGTCCCAGATCTCGGCCTTGCCGACATGGGTCTGGGGCGGAATCGCGCTCAAATCGCAGATCTCGGCATGGTCGCCGATGACGCTGCCGTGCCCGAACACGACGGAGGCGCCAGCCGAGACGTCCTTGCCGATCCTGATCCGACCGATGATCAGCTTGTCGCCCATCGCCTCGCCATTGGCGAAAGTGGTCTTGGAGCCGAGCGCGGTGCCCTCGCCGATCTCGATCAGGTCGATCGCGCCGGCCTCGTAATCCGAGATGATGACGTCGCGGCCGACCTTGGCGCCAAGCAGGCGCCAGTAGAACCGCATCACCGGCGTGCCCTGAAACCATTTGATGTGCACGAGTCCGGCGACGCGGGCCGCGAACCACCAACGGAAATAATAGACCCCCCAAAGCGGATAGACGCCCGGCTTGGTCCGGCCGAGTACGATCCATTTCAGCGCGATCGCAATCAGCCCGGTCACGATGGTGATCGCGACATAGACACCGAGCAGCGCGAAAACCTGGCCGGTCAGCGACAGGTCCTCACCCGACATGATCATGTAGGTGACGAAGATGCCGAGCCATTGCGCGGTCGACAGGCCGATGATGATCGGCAGCACCGCGGCCTGGGCGAGGCCGCAAAGGAAACGGCGCAGCAACGGCGGTGGCGTGAAGGAGAGATCCTCGACCTCCGCGATGCCCCGCCCGTCGAGCAGCGCCGCCATGCCACGCAGGGTGCGCGCGCCATAGACGTCCTGCAGCGTGATGCCGGCATAGGCCGGCGTCTCACGCACGATCGAGATGAAGCGCGCGGCCAGCAACGAGTGACCGCCGAGATCCATGAAGAAATCGGCATCGAGCGGCAGGCTGGCCGCGCCCAGCACGCGCTTGGCTGCGTCCAGCAGTGCCGCTTCCGTTGCGTTGCGCGGCGGCTCCTGCTCGCCTGCCGCGCTCGGCGCCGTCAGCGGCGCCGCCTTGAGCATCTTGCGGTCGACCTTGCCGGAGACCATACGCGGCAGCGAGCCCACAGCCTCGAAATGCGCCGGCACCATATAGGGCGGCAGCTTGTCGCGCAGCGCCGCACGCAAGGCCGCGCCATCGACCGCCACGCCTGGCTCGGCCACGACGAAAGCGACGAGTCGCTCGATCTCATCATCGGTGCGCAGCACCACGGCCGCCTGGCTGACGCCCGGCTCGTCGGCGAGCTTCGACTCGATCTCGCCGAGTTCGACGCGGAAGCCGCGGATCTTGATCTGATCGTCGATGCGGCCGTGGAAGACGATATTGCTGTCGGCATCAAGACTGACCGCATCGCCGGAGCGATAGAGCACCGGGTCGTCGATTCCGCCGAAGGGATTGGCGATGAACTTCTCGGCCGTCAGCTCGGGGCGGCCATGATAGCCCTTGGCGACGCCGGGGCCGCCGATCAGCAATTCGCCCTGCTCGCCGGGGCCGACCAACTGCATCGCCTCATTGACGATATAGGCGGTGTAGTTGGCGATCGGCTGCCCGATCGTCACGACCTCGCCCGGACGGACCTCGGCCGCGGTCGCGACCACGGTCGCCTCGGTCGGGCCATAGGTGTTGAGGATGCGCCGGCCCGGCTTCGACCATTTCTGGACGATCGCCGGCGGCAGCGCCTCGCCGCCGAGCAGGATCAGCCGGAGCGAGGGCACGTCCGAGGGCAGGATGCCGAGCAGCGTCGGCACCGTGTCGATCACGGTTACGCCGGCCTCGGTCAGCAGAGCCGGGAGCTTCTCTGCATCGCCCATGGTCTCGGGGCTCGCAACGTAGAGAGCCGCCCCCACCAGATAAGGCGTCCAGATCTCCTCCATCGACAGGTCGAAAGCGACCGAAGCGCCCTGGAACACAACGTCGTCGGGGCCGATACCGTAGAAGGCGTTCCCCGAGCGCAGGAAATGGCAGATGTTGCGATGGCTGATGACGATCGCCTTGGGCGTACCCGTCGAGCCGGAGGTGTAGATCAGATAGGCCGGTTGGTCCTTGGTCAGGCCGGCTGCCCGCGCCGGCATCTCGGTGCCGTCGTCGCGAGCCGCCAGATCCTCCGGGCTCCAGACCGTGCGGCCCGTGCCCGCTGCCCTGCCCTGCCAATCCACGGATGTGACGAGGCCCTTGGCCTCGGCGTCCTTCAGGCAAACGGCGATCCGCTCGACCGGCGCCTCGGCGTCGAACGGCACCCAGGCCGCGCCTGAACGCGTGATCGCGATCTGAGCGATCAGGAGATCGATGCCGCGTGGCATCCACAGGCCGACCATGTCGCCGGGACCGACGCCTGCGAGGGCCAGGCCCCGCGCCTGCCGCCCGGAGGCGGCCCAGACCTCGGCATAGCTCAAGCCCCGCGCGCCGTCGCGCAAAGCCGTCTCGCCGCCGCGCGCTGCGACGGTCGCGGCGAAGATCTCGCCCAGCACCTCGTCTCGGATCAGATCCGGGCGCTTCTCGCCCACCAAGATCGCGAGCGCCTGCGCGCCCATCACGGCCGTCTTTGCCGAAAAATTGCTGATGTCGTTCATCGCGCCCCGCTGCGCTCAGAACCACGACATCCCGGAGCGAGGCGGAAAGCACCCCCGAACCAGGCACTCGCACCCCTGCGACGCACCTTCAAAAAAACACGGGCGAGCCACACCCCCCGATGCGCTCTTCCCGCTGTGCCTTCCGGCCGAGCATGCCACCGCCGCACGAAACTGCCTTAGCAGAACGACCTTGCCAAACCATGACTGAACCCGTGATGAACGCTTGGGTTCCAGCACGCTGCCGCAACAGCAGCTTAATCCCGCAGCGCCTTTAGAGCCAGTCGGCCTGATTGCCTGATACCACCAGGATCTTGCCCTGCCAGATATCGACGAGCGCGGCCTTCTGCGGAGACACCGCCCCGACCAGTGCCAATACGGCGCGCGCAATGCCGCCGTGGCTGACGATGACCGTCTCGCGCCGGAGCTCCTTCAGCACGGGCCTGATGCGTTCGGCGAGCATCCGGTAGCTCTCGCCGCCCGGCGGCACGAAGCCCCATTTGTCGCGCTCGCGCATCTGCGCCTGTTCGCGCTCGCTCTTGCGGATCTCCCGCCAGGTGAAGCCTTCCCAATCGCCGAAGGTCAGCTCGCGCAAGCGTTCGTCGATGCGGTAGGCGCCAGGCTCCAGCTGCAATTGGCCGCGCAGGATGTCCATGGTCTCGCGCGCTCGCTCCATCGGCGAGGCAATGTAGTCGAACGCCGCGAAATCCGGCGCCAGGGCTTTCAATCGCTCGGCCGCCTCCGCAGCCTGCGTCCGCCCCAAGGCGTTGAGCGGGATGTCCTGGGCGCCCTGCAGGCGGCCTTCGCGATTCCACTCGGTTTCGCCGTGGCGAATGAGAATGAGCCGTTGCGGGAGCGTGATCGGGATCATGTGGGGGCTCATGCACGCTGGCGCTTTGCCCGTCAAAGTCCCTCGCGGGCGGCGGTCATGCGTCGCGGCCATGGCGAGCGCCGTCGCTTTCTGTTGGCCGAGGCCCGATGCGCCGTATATAGGCGGCTCTTCGCTGCTGCAGCAGGTTTGAATGTCCCTGGCTCTCACCTTGCCCGATGGCCATAGCCTCGCTCTCGATGCGAGGCCGCTCATCATGGGCGTCGTCAACATCACGCCCGATTCCTTCTCCGATGGCGGCCTGCTCGCCAATGCGGAGGAGGCGATCGCTCATGGCCTCACTTTGGCGATGGAGGGGGCTGCCATCATTGATGTCGGCGGGGAATCGACCCGGCCGGGCCATGCCGCCATCGACGCCGCGACCGAGATCGCGCGGGTGCGGCCCGTGGTCGCGGGGCTCGCCAACGCGCTTTCGGTGCCGGTCTCGATCGACACCTGGAAGGCCGAAGTTGCCGAAGCCGCGCTGAGCGCGGGTGCCGCCATCGTCAACGATATCTGGGGCGCGCAGCGCGAGCCCGCCATAGCCGAGGCCGCGGCGCGCTACGGCGCGCCCATGGTCCTGATGCACAACCGCGAAACGGTCGATCCCGACATCGACATCTTCGACGACGTGCTGCGCTTCCTGGAGCGCTCCATCGCCATTGCCACCTCCGCCGGAGTGCCGCACAGCCAGATCGTCGTCGATCCCGGCATCGGCTTCGGCAAGGCCCCAGCGCAGAACCTCGCCTTGATCCGTGATCTCGGCCGCCTGAAGGAACTGGGTTGCCCGATCCTGCTCGGGGCCTCGCGCAAATCGATGATCGGGCGGATCACTGGCCAGAAAATTGCCGCCGAGCGCGTCGCCGGCAGCATCAGCAGCCATCTCTATGGCGTCTCGCAAGGCGCGGCCATCATCCGCGCCCATGACGTGCGCGTCCATCACGAGGCGCTCCAGGTCTGGGCCGCCATCGCCAATTCCGCCAGCCTGAACTCCGCAAAGGGCGCCCCGTGAGCGAAACCGGCAGCATTCTGATCGAGAAGCTCGATATCTACGCCTATCACGGCTTCTTCTCGGAGGAGGAGCGGCTCGGGCAGCGCTTTACGCTCGACCTCCTGCTGGAGACCGATCTGCGCTCCTCGGCGATCAGCGACAGCCTCGCCGACACGGTGAATTACGGCAAGGTCGTCGCTGTGGTGACGGACGCCTTCACCGCCAAGCGCTTCAACCTCCTGGAAGCAGCGGCGCGCGCCGTGGCGATGGCCGTGCTCGACGGCTTTCCCCCGGTGA
The DNA here is from genome assembly GCF_900113835.1 of Allobosea sp. OK403. GTDB lineage: Bacteria > Pseudomonadota > Alphaproteobacteria > Rhizobiales > Beijerinckiaceae > Allobosea. The sequence continues at coordinate 572,398 of NZ_FOQV01000002.1, forward strand.
ATCGCGTCGAAGTCACCTTGCGCAAGCCCGCCCCGCCGATCCACGCCACGCTCGCCAGCGTCGGCATCAAGCTGAGCTACCCGCGTGGCGATTGAGGCCGCACTCGGGCTCGGCGGCAATCTGGGTAACCCGGTCGCAGCCTTCGCAGCGGCGCTGAAAGCGCTCGCCGCGCATCCCAGGATCAGGCTGGGCAAGATCTCCTCGGTCTACCGGACGCCGCCCTGGGGGCGGCTCGACCAGCCGGAATTCCTCAACATGGCCGCGCTGATTGAAACCAGCCTGCCGGCGGTCGAGTTGCTTGCCCTCGTCCTCGACATCGAGAAGCGGCAGGGTCGCGAGCGCCTCGAGCGCTGGGGGCCGCGCACGCTCGACATCGACATTCTGAGCTATGGCGACGCTGAGATCGACCAGCCCGGCCTGCAGGTACCACATCCGCGCCTGGCCGAGCGCGCCTTCGCCCTCGCGCCGCTGGCGGAGATCGCGCCCATGCTGGCAATCGGCGGCCAGACTGCAGCCAAGCTCCGCGACAAGCTCGCCGACCCCACTGTCAGGCGGGACGCGGAGGCGACCGAACGCTTGAGGTGCGCGCTGGACTAGGACTAGAGCGTTTTCGAGCGAAGCGGATACCGGTTCGCGTGAAGACAACGCGTTGGAACAAAGAGCAGGAGCAGTTTCCGATCCAGTCGGATCGGAAACTGCTCTAGGTCAGACGGAAATCACCCCGCCACTTGCTCGCAATCGCGGCAAGGTCTCTATTCGCCAACGTTGGTCGCGGCTCAGTTCCTGAACAATGCAACGCTCGGCGCGCGCCTTTCTGCCCTTACGTTAATTAACCGTTATCCAAAGTGACCGTGCGACCAACGTTGCGTCATATCGGTCATCGGTGCAGGAGAAAAGCGCTGCAGGCGACAAGACGGAGCCTGGCTTGAAAGAACCTACCATGACACTCGCTCGTCCCCTCGCCGCCGTCATCGCCGCGCTTCTCATGATCGCGCCGGCCTTTGCGAAAAACTTCGCCGTCCCGACCAAGAACCCGGCCGTGACCATCACCGTTCCCAACGACTGGAAGACCCAGGAGATCGACTACGGCTATTCCGCCCGCCCGCAGGATGAGGCGGTGTTCTTCTCGGTCGAGTTTGCCGATGCGCGCAACATCGACAAGATGCTCGCCAACAACGATGCCTGGATGAAGGACAACAAGATCAAGAAGGTCGAGCCGATCAAGGCTGAGGCTCCCTTGAACGGCATTCCGGCCACGATCTTCCAGTATCGCACCACCGACGGCAACGGCCCGACGAAGGTCGACTTCATCCTGCTGCCCGCGGGCCAAAACCGCATGATCATGCTGACCGTCTGGGGCTCCGATGAGGAGCGCGAGACGCATGGCAAAGAGCTCGACGCGATCTTTGGAAGCATCAAGGCGATCAATTGAACGCCATTTGGCAAAACGCTATCGGCTCAGGGCCTGACCTGAGCCGATAGTGCTCCGCGATACGATCGACGGCCGAACTTTGGAGCGGGACCGCCGCCCGCTCACTCGCTGCGTTCGAGTGAGATGTCCGGCGCAGTCGGCACCTTCATGCCGACGACATGATAGCCCGCATCGACATGCAGGATCTCGCCGGTGATGCCGCGTGACATGTCGGAAACCAGGAAGACCGCGGTCTCGCCGACCTCCTCGATCGTCACGGTGCGGCGCAGCGGCGAATTGTACTCGTTCCAGCGCAGGATGTAGCGGAAATCGCCGATACCCGACGCCGCCAGCGTCTTGATCGGCCCGGCCGAGATCGCGTTGACGCGGATCTTCGAGGGGCCGAGATCGGCGGCAAGATATTGCACGCTCGCCTCGAGCGCGGCTTTGGCGACGCCCATGACGTTGTAATGCGGCATCCATTTCTCGGCGCCGTAATAGGTCAGCGTCAGCATGGCGCCGCCGTCACTCATCAGCTTCTCCGCGCGCTGTGTCACGGCGGTGAAAGAGTAGCAGGAGATCAAGAGCGACTTGGTGAAGTTCGCCTCGCTGGTCTCGACATAGCGGCCGGTCAATTCGTCCTTGTCGGAGAAGGCGATGCAGTGGACGACGAAGTCGAGCTTGCCCCAGAGCTTCTCGATCTCGGCGAAGACGGCGTCGATCGACGCCGAATCGGTGACATCGCAATGGCCGACGACATGGCCGCCGAGCTCCTTCGCCAGAGGCTCGACGCGCTTCTTCAGCGCATCGCCCTGATAGGTGAAGGCGAGTTCCGCACCGGCGTCGGCAGCGGCCTTGGCAATGCCCCAGGCGATCGAACGGTTGTTGGCGACACCCATCACGAGGCCGCGCTTGCCCTTGAGCAGATTAGCGGTCGGAAGGACGGCGGTGATGGCGTCAGGCATCGGAGACCCTGGAACGAAACAAAAGGAGGGGTCTCATAGAACAGGACGCCGAAAAGTGGAAACCGGTTTTCGCCAGTTGCGGCGCTTCGATGGCCGGCGCGAGCCAGCACACTCTGGTAAAGCGCGCGAGCGCAAGCTCTTACGTCGTGCGCGCCTTCATCAACGCCGTCAGTTCGTCGTCGGTAGCCGGCATCTCGATGTCGATGGCGACGAAGAGATCGCCGACCGCGCCCTTCTCCCCCTTCAGCCCCTTGCCACGCAGGCGGAACTGCCGAGTCGTGCCCGTCAATGGCGGGATCTTCATCTCGACGGCGCCGGTCAGCGTCGGCACATGCAGCGGGCCGCCAAGCACCGCCTTGGCCAGCGGCACCGGCACGCGGGTGCGCAGATCGTTGCCCTCGACCGTGAAGCGTGGATCGGGCTTGACCTTGATCGTCATCATCACGTCGCCGGCCTCGCCCGAATGCGGGTCGACCTGGCCAAGACCGCGCAGGCGCATGACCTTGCCGTCGGCGACGCCCTCGGGGATCGTGACCTCGACCTCGCGCCCGCCCGGCAGCCGGACGCGCCGCGACGCCCCCGCCACCGCCTGCGCCAGCGTCACCTCCAGCGTGAAGCTCTGCTCCGGCGGCTTCTGCGCCTCCGGCCTGGTCCGGGCGCCACGTCGCGCCGCATCGCCAAAGAGCGAGCCGAAGATATCGGCCGGATCGAAGCCGGCATCCTGCCCGCCGCGGCCGAAGGGCTGGCCGCCGCCCTGGCCGAAATTGAATTCAAAGCCCCCGGCGCGGCCGCCGCGCCCGGCGCCCATACCCTCGAAGCCAGCGAATTTGGGCTTGCCCTCGGCATCGATCTCGCCGCGGTCGAACTGCTTGCGCTTGGCCTCGTCGCCAAGGATCTCATAGGCGCCGTTGAGTTCGGCAAAACGGTCCTGCGCCTTGGGATCGTCCCGGTTGCGATCGGGATGCAGATCCTTGGCCCGCTTCCGGTAAGCCTTCTTGATCTCGTCCTCTTTGGCCGACCGGGCGACGCCCAGAACCTGATACGGATCGCGCATTCATAGACCCCATTCGCACGACAGAAGCTGCCTGGCGGCCGCGTGCCGCCAGCGGCCTTCCGCCAACAACCCGATATCTGGGAATGGTGTGGCCTGAACGCAACATCCAGCGCAAAGATCGCGATCGACAATCGTCGGCCGGCCGCTCAGGTCAGGCCTTTCCAGGGCTGGACGTCCTTGACCGCCCAGTCGCCGCCGGAAGGACGGCAGGCCGTGCCTTGCAGCTTGGCCGGCTTGGCCTGCATCTGGACGCTGGCGATAAAGGCGCGGCAGATCTCGTCGGAACGCAGGAACGGGCCACCGACGGGGATGAAGGAGCCCTTGATGCCACTCTGGGGATTATCCCAGGACACCGCCGCGCCATTGCCCTGCGGGTCGAGCGCCACGGCCATCGCGCCATCGGCCCGGCGCATGTCCTCAGGTCCGAGATCAGAGGCGAGCGAGGCGAGCGCTCCGCCCCTGGTGGGGCTTTGTATCGGCGGAAGCGAAGATGTCGTGGCAACCTCATCCTCGCTCTTGGAGGATAATCCCAGGATCGGGAACGAGACCGAGCAGCCGCCGCTGAACAAGGCCAGCCCGAGCGCCCCGCCGACCACGATCGAACGCATGGATGCATAGCGCGCAGGAGGGCTTTGGATCGCCCCCGCCGCTGCCCTATACAGACTTGCTCTCACACCCCAAATCACAGATCGCGCTCGCCCGACGCCTACCTAGAACCAGCAAGGATTAAGCACGTGGAACGGTTAACGACCGGTGACTTCACCCAGGCGGATGAGCCATTTGCTCTGTTCCACGACTGGCTGCAGGAGGCGACGAAGTCCGAGCCGAACGATCCCACCGGCATGGCGCTGTCGACGGTGGACGCCGACGGTATGCCCAATAGCCGCATGGTGCTGCTGAAGGGCTATGATGCGGACGGCTTCGTCTTCTACACCAACACCGAAAGCCAGAAGGGGCAGGAGCTGCTCGGCCAGGGCAAGGCGGCCGCGCTCTTCCACTGGAAGAGCCTGCGTCGACAGGTCCGGATTCGCGGCGCGGTTTCGCTGGTGACGGAGGCCGAGGCCGACGCCTATTTCCAGTCGCGTCCGCGCGACAGCCGCATCGGCGCCTGGGCCTCGCAGCAGTCACGCCCCCTGGAAAGCCGCTTTGCGCTGGAGAAGGCGGTCGCGAGCTATGCCGCGAAATTCGGCCTGGGCACGATCCCGCGGCCGCCGCATTGGACCGGCTTCCGGATTGAGCCCGTCTATATCGAGTTCTGGCGCGACGGCGCATTCCGTCTGCATGATCGCGTCGTGTTCCGCCGCCCCTCGGCAGCTGAGCCCTGGTCGCGCACGCGCCTCTACCCCTGAGGATAGTCTCCATGGCGATGCCAAAATTCGATTTCCCCAAGACCGAGGCCGGCAAGCGCCCTGTCATGCTGCTGACGGGCGCCAGCCGTGGCATCGGCCATGCGACCGTGATGCAGTTCGCCATGGCGGGTTGGCGCATCCTGTCCTGCTCACGCCAGGCCTTTTCCGACAAATGCCCCTGGCCCTCGGGCGCCGCTGATCACGTCCAGATCGATCTCGGCGACCCCGAAGACACGATGCGCGGCATCGCCGAAATCAAGAAGCGCTTGGCCGCCGAGGGTGGCAAGCTCAACGCGCTGGTCAACAATGCCGGGATCTCGCCCAAAGGACCCAAGGGCGCGCGGCTGGGCGCCGCGACGACCTCCTTCAACGACTGGCACCAGGTCTTCCAGGTCAATTTCTTCGCGCCGATCATGCTGGCGCGCGGCCTGCTCGACGAATTGACGACGGCCAAGGGCGCGATCGTCAACGTGACCTCGATCGCCGGCTCCCGCGTCCACCCCTTCGCGGGAGCGGCTTACGCCACCTCCAAGGCCGCGCTCGCCAGCCTGACCCGCGAGATGGCCGCCGATTTCGGGCCGCTCGGCATCCGCGTGAACTCGATCTCGCCGGGTGAAATCGACACCGCCATCCTCTCGCCCGGCACGGAGAAGATCGTCGCGACCCTGCCGCTGCAGCGCCTCGGCAAGACCGACGAGGTCGCCAAGGCGATCTATTTCCTCTGCACCGACTCCTCAAGCTATGTCACGGGCTCCGAGCTCCACATCAATGGCGGGCAGCACGTGTGACGGGCGATAGCGGCCAGGTCATCCGGTTTCCAGCAGCCGGCAAGGCGCCGGCAAGGCCGGTTCTGGCGGCCTCCGTCGCCGTATTCCGCGACGGCAAGGTCCTGCTGGCGACGCGAACCAAGCCGCCGGCCGACCAGCTCTGGTCGCTGCCGGGCGGTAAGGTCGAGCCCGGCGAGACCCTGGAGGAGGCCGCTTTGCGCGAGCTCGAGGAGGAGGTCAGCGTCAAGGCGCGCATCCTCGGCTTCAACCGCCATGTCGAGATCTTCGGCCGCGACGCCAAGGGCGGCGTCACGCATCATTTTGTCGTCGCCTCCTTCGTCGGCGAGTGGCTCTCGGGCGAGCCGACGACCGGGCCGGAGGCCGGCGCCGTGATGTGGGCCGATCCGCTGCGCCTCGGCGGCCTTCCGACGACGCGGGAGCTCGGCGACGTACTCAGGCGCGCCCGGGCCTTACTGTACGAGGCGTTGCGGCGCGATGCCGGGCACGCCCCGTGAGGCGGGGCGCGGTCCTGGCGCTGACGCTCTTAGTCGCGCTTTCGCTAGGCGAAGCTGCCGCGCAGACGCAGCGCCCTGCCGCAAGCGCGCCCAAGGCCGCGACTGAGTCGGGCGAGTCGCCGCCCCCGCCTTACGAGCCGCAGCTCCTGAGCTTGGCCGAGATCATGGGTTCGCTCGCCTATCTGCGCACCCTTTGCGCCGGCAAGGAGGCCGAGGACTGGCGCGCGCGCATGACCGCACTGATCGACGCCGAAGGCCGCACGCCGCAGCGCCGCGAGCGCCTGACCAGCGCTTATAACCGCGGCTTCCGCGCCTATTCGGCGACGCATCGCACCTGTACCGACGGCAGCCAGGAGGCTGCGGCGCGTCTGGCAAGCGAAGGCGAACGCCTCGCCCGGCTTCTCGCCGGCCGTTATGGCGGCTAGACCGCTTTTGCGCGAAGTGATCGATTCCAAAAGTTGAGAGCATTGCTCTTGCGAAAATCCGGCACCCACTTTTTCGCGCAATGCTCTAGCTGGCTCTTAACCACAAACTCTCACGGCTGCGTTAACCTTTCTTAAAGGGGATGGTGGCCCGGCGAGCCGGCTTTGCGTATGACTATAGGTCTGTCGATGGCACGGATTCTCCCGTTGGGGGCTTCGGGCCGCATGTTCAGGTCCAAGCCGCAGAGTCTCCGCCTCGATGTCGACTTTTCCAGACGATCTGCCGCTCGATCCCACCCTGGGCGAGGACCGTAGCGACGCAAGACGCGTCGCCTATGGCTATGTCGAGGACGCCTTCAACGAAGCGCAGCAGGATGGGCTCGACAGCGACGCACTGGCCCATGCCGCCCTCTTCGCCGCCTTCCGCACGCTGGTTGAGACCTATGGCGAGGAAGCCACTGCCGTCTTCGCCGAAGCGCTGCCCGGCAAGGTGCGCGGCGGCGCCTTCACCAGCGGCACCCGACACTAGGCCGCTTAGAGGCTGCTCGGCAGCTTGCATTGCCCTGCAGCAAGCCTTTGCTGCGACTGCGGCACAACTGCAACTCTGCCGAAAAAGTTGAAACCGGGCCGCCACATGCGTGTTTGCCCGCGAATCGCCGTTGTCTAAAGAAGAGAGACAGGGGCTGATTCGATCAGGGTAGCTCAGCATGCGTATCGCTACGCTTTGCCTATTGTCGCTCTTTTGCCTGCTTTCCGGCCTGACGATGGAAACCCAGGCGGCCGACGCGGTCGCGCTGGCGCCGGCATTGCCCTCTCTGGCGCGAGACCTGTGGATTTCCGAGATCCGCGGCGGCGCCTATCTGCATGACCCGACCAGCCCCGAAAGCGGCTCCGTCAACCTCAATCTCGAAGTCCTCTCGGTAAAGCCGTTCCTGCCGGCCGATCCGGTTCTGGCGCTGCTGGTTCCGCGCTTCCATCTCGGCGGCTCGCTCAACACGGCCGGCAAGACCAGCCACGTCTATGGCGGCCTGACCTGGACCTTCGACATCACCCCGAAACTCTTCGTCGAGGGCGCCTTCGGCCTTGCCTTCCACAATGGCGATACCGGCCGCACCGCGCCGGTGGGCCACGCCGCCCTGGGCTGCACGCCGCTGCTGCGCGAGGCCGGTTCGATCGGCTATCGCCTCGACGCCAATTGGACGGTGATGGCGACGGTCGAGCACATGTCCAATGCCGGCCTCTGCAACGCCAATCGCGGCCTCACCAATTACGGTCTCAAGCTGGGCTATATCTTCTAGAGCGTTTTCGAACGAAGTGGACACCGGTTCGCGTGAAGAAAACGCGTTAAAACAAGGAGCTAGAGCGTTGCGGCCGCATTGCGCGCCGTCGTGGCGCGCTCCTGCATCAGCGCGCGTTCCTTGGCGTTGCGTGTCAAGGAGACCGCGCGATCGAAGGCCGCCGCCGCCTCGCCATGCCGCCCGAGCTTGGCCAGCAGATCCCCGCGCACGCTCGGCAGCAGATGATAGCCCCGCAGCGCCGGCTCATCGGCCAGCGCATCGACCAGCACCAGCCCCGCCGCCGGCCCCTCCGCCATCGAGACCGCGACGGCCCGGTTGAGCTCGACGATCGGCGACGGATTTATCGCGGCGAGCACGGCATAGAGCGCAGCGATCCGGCGCCAATCGGTCTCCTCGGCCGTGCGCGCCCGAGCATGGCAGGCCGCCAACGCCGCCTGCAACAGATAAGGGCCGGGCGTCGTGCCGGCGAGCCTCTGCGCCCGCTCCAACGCCTTGAGCCCGCGCCCGATCAGGAGCTGGTCCCAGCGGGCGCGATTCTGGTCGAGCAGCAGGATCGGCTCGCCATCGGGACCGAGTCGGGCCCGCAATCGCGAGGCCTGCAATTCCATCAGGGCGACGAGACCATGCACCTCCGGTTCCAGCGGCGCGCGCTCGGCCAGGATGCGGCCGAGCCGCATCGCCTCCTCGCACAGCGCCGGCCTGACCCAGTCATGGCCGGCGGTCGCGGCGTAGCCCTCGTTGAAGATCAGATAGACCACCTCCAGAACCGAAGCGAGGCGCTGCACCAGCTCGGCGCCATGAGGCACCTCGAACGGCACGCGCGCATCGGCCAGCGCCTTCTTGGCCCGCACCAGGCGCTGCGCCATGGTCGGCTCCGGCACGAGGAAGGCACGGGCGATCTCCTCCGTCGTCAGCCCGCCGAGCAGCCTCAGCGTCAGCGCGAGCCTTGCTTCCGTCGAGAGCACCGGGTGGCAGGCGGTGAAGATCAGGCGCAGCAGGTCGTCGCCGACCTCGTCGTCGAGCGCAGCGTCGAGGTCCGGCATCACCAGCGCGTCGGTCTCGCTGTCGTGGCCGAGTTCCTGATGCTTGCGCTGAAGCAGCTTATCGCGGCGCAGAGCGTCGATGGCGCGGTGCTTGGCCGCCTGCATCAGCCAGGCGCCGGGGTTGCGCGGAACACCCTCCTGCGGCCATTGCGCCAGCGCCGCGACCAGCGCGTCCTGCGCCAATTCCTCGGCGCGTCCGATGTCGCGGGTCACGCGCACAAGACCCGCAATCAGCTTCGGAGCCTCGATCCTGAAGACCGTCTCGATAGTGCGGTGTGTATCGCTCGCCGACATGACGGGCGATACACACCATCAGCCGGCGCCTCTGGCAAGCGGCGTTAGCCGCCAGCAGGAGAGGATTCAGCCCTTGTCGCTAATCTCGGTCTTGAGGCGATCCCACGTCGCTGCGACCTCCGGGGTCACGATCTCGCCGAAATCGGCTAGGTCGAAGAGCGGGCGGATCTCGATCTCGGACGGACCCGGCATCGGGTTGGGGCAGCGCTTGACCCATGCGATCGCCTCGTCGAGCGACTTGCACTCCCAGAGCCAGAAGCCGGCGACCAGCTCCTTGGTCTCGGCGAAGGGGCCATCGACAACGGCTCGCTTGGCGCCATCGAACTGCACGCGCGCGCCCTTCGAGCTCGGCTGCAGGCCATCGCCGCCCTTCATGATGCCGGCTTTCACGAGTTCCTCGTTATACGCCATCATCGCGTCGAGCAGTTCCTGGGTCGGCTGTGCGCCGGCTTCGCTGTCGGTCGTCGCCTTGACCATCACCATGAAACGCATCGGTTTTCTCCTTTGGGGCGGAAGCAGCGGAGGCAATGCCTCGCGCCTTCCGGGTTGAATGGGTGTGCGAGCTTCGGTCCGGTCAGCCCTTCTTCTCGATCTCGGCGCGCAACCGGTCTTCCTGCTCGCGCAGTTCCGGCGTCATCGCCGCGCCGAAATCCTCCATCTCGAAGACCGGGCGCAGTTCGATCTCGGTGCCGCCGTCGAAGGGCGCGCGCTTGAGCCATTCGACGGCCTCGTCGAAGGATTTGACCTGCCAGAGCCAGAAGCCGGCGAGCAGCTCCTTGGTCTCCGCAAAGGGGCCGTCGGTGATCACGCGCTCGGCCCCCGAGAAGCGCATGCGCAAGCCCTTCCTGCTCGGATGCAACCCTTCGCCCGCCAGCATGACGCCGGCCTTCACGAGTTCCTCGTTATACGCCCCCATCTTCGTGAAAATGTCCTCGCTCGGCATGATGCCGGCTTCGCTGTCCTTGTCGGCCTTGACCAGAACCATCACACGCATCGGAATTCTCCTTGAGTTTTCAGCTTCGGGAGGCAGGCCCGGCGAGCGTCTATCGCCACCTTCAAAACCCGCTCTCTGACATCACGTCGAACGGGGGCCGCCCGGATCGACAGGTTGCTTAAAAAAAATTGCTAGGCCTTTGCTGCCATCCGTTCGCGGCGCGCGATCTCGGCCTCGCTGGGCTGCGCCTGCGCGAAGGATCCGGTCCTGATCTCGCCCCCGCGACGATAGCGGCTCATCACCACGCCGGTCGACGAGGCCTTGCTGTCGACGAGCTTGAGCGCGACCGGGATCGTGCCCTCACCGAACATGCGCTTGCCCTTGCCGAGCACGAGCGGGAAGACCAACAGATCGAGCTCGTCGATCAGGTCATGCCTGAGCAACGTCTGGATCAGCACGCTGCTGCCCTGGATCAGGAGCTTCGGCCCGTCCTGCTTCTTCAACCTGGCGACATCGGCGGCAACATCGGGCAAGGCGACAGAATTCCGCCAGGTCAGCGGCGCGTCGGATGAGGTCGCGACATATTTCGTCGTGGCGTTGAACGCCTTGGCGATCGGATCCTCATCGCCGGCATAGGGCCAGTGCGCGGCAAAGATCTCATAGGTCCTGCGGCCGAGCAGCAGGTCGAAGGGCTCATCGAAGAGCTTGCCCATGAGCTCGCCCATCGCGTCACCCCAATAATGGAAGGTCCAGCCACCATGGCAGAAGCTGCCGGCCGTATCCTCTTCCGGTCCACCGGGCGCTTGCATCACTCCGTCCAGCGACAGGAAAGTTGCGGCAACGATCTTTCTCATCTCGGGTCTCCCGTTTGCAGTGAGGACCGTTGCGCGGGCTCGCGCAATCAGTCTCTGCCCTCACGTCGAACGGGCACCGGCAGGATCGACAACCCCGGCAAAAATATTCTGACGCACCTAGAGATTGACCGGACCGCCCTGCCCGTTTGCCAGCAGCGCCTCGGCCTTCTCGACGATCTCGGCGACGATCGTCGCGGCGGGCAAGACCTCGCCTACCAGCCCCGACGCTTCACCGGCGATGACGGCGGCGATGTCGAAATCGCCCGCCTCGCGCGCCGCCTGATAGCGCGGCGCCTCGGTCCCGATAGTCTGCATCAATGCGATCTCGCGCCCGCTCCAGCGCTCGGCATGCGCGTTCACCAGGCAGCGGCCGGTGAAGGGCGCCGGCCAGACATTCTGGCGCGAGATGTCGAAGACCAGCCCGCGAACCGTGTCGTCGCCGGAGGCCGCGACGATGCGCTCCTTCGCCGCGCCATGGCCTGCGGCCTCCAGGCTGGCGTAGAGCCGCGTGCCGAGGACGACGCCTTGTGCTCCCAGCATCAAGGCCGCCGCGAGCCCCCGCCCATCGGCCACGCCACCCGCCGCGACCACGATCGCCCGGTCAGCGACCGCATCGACGACCGCCGGCACGAGCGCGAAGGTGCCGCGCGACGCGCCATGCCCGCCGGCTTCCGACCCTTGCGCGACGATGATGTCGGCCCCCTTCGCCACCGCGTCGCGCGCCATCTCGACCGACTGCACCTGGCAGATCAGCCGCGCTCCGGCAGCCTTGATCTTGCCGGCGAAGGGCTCGGGATCGCCGAAGGAGAGCCAGACCGCGTCGGGCTTGGCAGCGAGCGTGAGGTCGAGCAGCTCCGGCTGCCTGGCCAGGCTCCAGGTGATGAAGCCGACGCCAAAGCGAAACGGCGACGCCTCGCGGGCCTCTACCAGCTTGGGAAGCTCTCTGCCCAGCCAGGCGGCGTCGCCATAACCGCCACCCAATATGCCAAAGCCGCCAGCCTCCGAGACCACGCGCGTCAGCCTAGCGTCAGCTACGAGATCCATAGCTGCGAGCAGGATGGGATGCCTGACGCCCAGCATCCGGGTCAGAGGGGTCGTGATCGTCATGATGTCGGTCCTTGCCGCCGGCTTCCTGTCGACAGCGACGCTAGATCACCCTATCGTTCTGCTAAAATGAATTATTAAGATTGTAGCCATCTGGAAATAAGAACGCCGATCGATGGATCTCAACGAACTGACCACTTTCACCGCCGTGGCTCGGTCCGGCGGCATCTCCGCGGCAGCGCGGGAAATCCATACGGTCCAGTCCAATGTCACGATGCGGATCAAGGCGCTCGAGGACGAGATCGGCCTCGCATTGTTCGAGCGCCACAGCCGCGGCATGGCGCTGACGGAAGCCGGCCAGCGCCTGCTGCCCTATGCCGAGCGTGTGCTCTCGCTGCTGCGGGAGGCGAAGATCGCGGCGCGCGACAATGCCGCCGAGCAAGGCGTGCTGCAGCTCGGCTCGATGGAGACGACCGCCGCGATCCGCTTGCCGCCGCTGCTGGCGGCGTTCCACCAGGCCTGCCCGGCCGTGCGCCTGAGCCTCCAGACCGGGCCGACCGCGCAGCTCGTCGAGGGCGTCTTGCGCCGCGAGATCGACGGCGCCTTCGTGGCGGGCCCGATCCAGCATGACGAGATCGCAGCCCTGCCAGTCTTCGAGGAGACTCTGGGGCTGGTGACGCCGGCGGCGATCGACGATCTCGACGCTCTCCGGCGCAGCGCCTCGACCGGGCTGAGCGTGCTGACCTTCCGCCCCGGCTGCTCCTATCGCCAGCGCCTGGAGCAGGTGCTGGCGCGCCTCGGCCTGCCCTCTTATGCGCGGCTCGAATTCGGCACGCTGGACGGTATTCTCGGCTGTGTCGCCGCCGGCGTCGGCATCACCTTGCTGCCCAAGGCGGTGTTCATGCAGTCGGCCCAGCGCGATGCTCTGCGCTGGCACCCGATCGATGGCGAGGAAGGCGCCGTGACGACGCTCTTCATCCGCCGCCGCGACGCCTATGAGAGCCGCGCCCTGCAGCGCTTCCTCGGCCTCATGCGACGAGAGCCGGATGATGTCAGACCGGATCACAAAGTGAACCGGTCTGACATCTGAATCCGCCTCTCATCAAAGAGTGAGGGCAGGATCAATGCAAAAAACCGGTTCCCACTTTTTCGCATCCTGCTCTAGCGCGGCAGCGCTTCCAGGAAGCGCGCCGGCTCACCCTGAGCTGGCGTGACGATCTCGCTCTCCCACATCACCTTCCGCCCGCGCACATAGGTGCCGACCGGCCAGCCGGTGACGGTGACGCCGTCATAGGGCGTCCAGCCGCATTTCGAGGCGGCCCACGCATTGGTGATCGTCTCCTGGCGCTTGAGATCGACGATGGTGAGATCGGCGTCGTAGCCGGCAGCGATCCGGCCCTTGCCCTCGATCCCGAAGATGCGCTGCGGCCCGTGGCTCGAGAGATCGACGAAGCGCTCCAGCGAGAGCCTGCCCGCGTTGACATGGTCGAGCATGATCGGAACCAGCGTCTGCACGCCCGGCATGCCGGAATGGCTGGCGGGATAGGCGTGGTGCTTCTCTTCATGGGTATGGGGCGCATGGTCGGAGCCGAGCACATCGACGATGCCCTGCTCCACGCCCCACCAGATGCGCTGGCGATGGCTGTCGTCGCGGATCGGCGGGTTCATCTGGGCATAGGTGCCGAGCCGCTCATAGCAGTCGGGCGCGACCAGCGTCAGGTGATTCGGCAGCACCTCGACGGTAGCGACATCCTTATGATCCCTGAGGAAGTCCATCTCCTCTGCGGTCGAAATGTGCAGAATGTGGACGCGCGCCCCGGTCTCGCGCGCAATGCGCACCAGCCGCTGCGTACAGGTCAGCGCCACCTCCGGCGAGCGCCAGACCGGATGGCTCGACGGATCGCCCGCGACGCGCAACCCCATGCGCTCGCGCAGCATGGTCTCGTCCTCGGAGTGGAAGGCGGCGCGGCGGCGCGTGCGCTTCAGGATCTCAGCGACGCCCTTGTCGTCCTCGACCAGGAGATCGCCGGTCGAGGACCCCATGAACACCTTGATACCGGCAGCGCCGGGCAACCGCTCCAGCTCGGCGACATGCTTGGCGTTCTCATGCGTGCCGCCGACCCAGAAGGCGAAGTCGCAATGCATGCGGTGGCGTCCACGCCGGATCTTGTCGGCGAGCGCCGCCTCGTCCGTGGTCTGGGGAATCGTGTTGGGCATCTCGAAGACGGTGGTGACGCCACCCAGCACGGCGGCACGCGAACCGGTCTCCAGATCTTCCTTATGGTCGAGCCCCGGCTCGCGGAAATGCACCTGAGAATCGATCACGCCGGGCAGGATGTGCAGGCCGGTGCAGTCGACGATCTCAGCCGCCGAGGCGCGGGAGAGATCGCCGAGCGCGACGATCTTGCCGCCGGTGATGCCGAGGTCGCGCGCAACGCGGCCATCCTGGTTCACCACTGTGCCACCCTTGAGGATGACATCGTAGGTCTGCGGCATGGCTTGTCTCCGGGCAGTTGAGCAAAGGGCGGATGCGGCCTACCTATCGGCCACAGAGTCATTTGCAAGTGCAACCGTCATTGCGAGCGCAGCGAAGCAATCCAGGGGGACGTCGAACTCTGCCGCCCCTGGATTGCTTCCTCGCTTCGCTCCTCGCAAGGACGGCGGCGCGTGAGAGGAACCATGTCCGCAACCCGATTGATCGATCGCGGCGTCATCCGCGTCAGCGGCGAGGATGCCCGCGATTTCCTGCAGAACCTCGTGACCAACGATCTCGATCCGGTCACGCCGGAGCGGGCCGGCTACGGCGCGCTGCTGACACCGCAGGGCAAGATCATCTGCGACTTCTTCATCGTCGCGCTGTCGGATGAGGATGGCGGCGGCTTCCTGCTCGACGTTCCGCTGCTCCAGACCACTGATCTGATGAAACGCCTGAAACTCTACAAGCTGCGCGCCAAGGTCGCGCTCGACGATCTCAGCGAGGCGAGCGCCGTCATCGCCTCGACCGACGGCGCACCCCTGCCGGAGGATTCAGGCCTCGTCTATGCCGATCCGCGTCTGCCCGCGCTCGGCCAGCGCGCCATCACCGATCGCGCCGGTGTCGAGGAGATCGCGGCCGACGATGCCGAGACCTATCATGCCAGGCGGGTCGCCTTGGGCGTGCCCGATGGCGGCAGGGACTTCGCCTATGGCGACACCTTCCCGCATGAGGCTCTGCTCGACCAGCTCGGCGGCGTCTCCTTCAAGAAGGGCTGCTATATCGGCCAGGAGGTCGTCTCGCGCATGCAGCACCGCGGCACGGCGCGCACCCGCATCGTGCCGGTGGTCTTCACCGAAGGGATCGCCTGCGAAACCGGGGCCGAGGCGACGGCCGGAACCAAGACGCTCGGGCGCATCGGCTCGGGCGCGAGGGGCCGCGGGCTTGCCATGCTCCGGCTCGATCGTGTCGCGGACGCACTCGCCGAAGGCCTGACGCTGAATGGCGGCGGCCTCGCCTTCGTTCTGGCCAAGCCCGATTTCATCCGCTTCCCCTTCCCCGGCGAACCGGACTTCGGAGCAGCCGCATGAGCGGGCGCGCCGCCGTCGAAGGGCCGGACGGGAAATTCCGCTGCGTCTGGCCGGGAACCGACCCGCTCTACCTTGCCTATCACGACACAGAATGGGGCGTGCCGGAATATGATTCCCGTGCTCTGTTCGAGAAGCTGATCCTCGACGGCTTCCAGGCCGGGCTCGCCTGGATCACCATCCTGCGCAAGCGCGACGCATTCCGCGCTGGCTTTGCCAATTTCGAGCCGGAGACGATCGCACGCTTCACCGAGGCTGACGTGCTGCGCCTGCTCGCCGACCCCGGCATCATCCGCCATCGCGGCAAGATCGAGGGCGCAATCAAGAGCGCGCGCGCTTATCTCGCCATCAGCGAGCGCGAGCCCTTTGCCGATTTCCTCTGGAAGCATCTCGACGGCCGCGTCACCCAGAACGCCTTCCGCACCCATGAGGAGGTGCCGACGCAGACGAGGATCTCCGAGGCCATGGCGAAGGAATTGAAGAAAGCCGGCTTCACCTTCTGCGGCCCGACCATCGTCTACGCCTTCATGGAGGCTTGCGGGTTGGTCAACGACCATCTCACCGGCTGCTTCCGATGGCAGGAATGCGCCGTGCTGGCGCGCGACACCCGCGCAGTGGCCTGAGCATGGCCAAGCCCCCCGCTCCGCCGCGCGCCTGGCAGCGCATGCTGTCGGGCCGCCGGCTCGACCTGCTCGACCCTTCCCCGCTCGATATCGAGATCGAGGACATCGCCCATGGCCTTGCTCGCGTCGCCCGCTGGAACGGCCAGACACGCGGCGCCCACTCGTTCTCGGTGGCGCAGCACAGCCTGCTGGTCGAGGCGATCGCCAGCCATCTCAACCCGGACTGGTCAAACGCCTGGCGCTTGATGGCCTTGCTGCACGACGCGCCGGAATACGTCATCGGCGACATGATCTCGCCGTTCAAGGTGGTGATGGGCGACGCCTATAAGAGCGTGGAGCTGCGGCTGCTGACCGCGATCCATCTGCGCTTCGCCTTGCCCGCCACGACGCCGGCCGTGCTCAAACGTAAGACCAAGGAGGCCGATATGGTCGCCGCCTTCCTCGAGGCGACGGAGCTTGCCGGCTTCGCACGGGACGAGGCGCTGCGTTTCTTCGGCCGGCCCCAGGCGCTGCCGCGCGCGGTCATGGCCTGGCTCGATCCGCTCGACACCGAAGCCGCCCAGGCGCGTTTCCTCGCGCACTTCGTCGAATTGTCCGGTTCCTGATCAGATCAGGCACCACCCTTCACATCGACAGATAGGCCTTGGTCACGATGCGCTGGAACAAGGCGTTCATCGCCTCCGCGATGCCCTGGCTCGGGCTGACCTCGAAATACAGGCCCGGCGACGCGCAAGTCTGCATATTGGTCGGGATCGTGGCCGAGAACGGCTTGATCCAGGTGTTGTACCAGCTGTTCGTCGGCAGCGGCAGATAAGTCGTGTAGAGCACTGCGATCTTGATACCGCGATCCTTGATCGTCTTGCAGAAGCTGGTGTCGATCGGCTCCTGGCAACGCCCGCCGGTCGTCGGCTGCGAGCAACCGCCCGGATTATAGGCGTCGGCGACGCCGTCGGAGACGAAGTAGAGCACCTTCTGCGGCGAGGCCGCGCTCGATCCGTCGCCCGGATTGCTGATCACCGCGTTCATGCTCGTCAGCGTCGCGTCGAAATCGGTGCATTGGTCGTTATTGTATCCCGCATAGGGAATCGTCATCAGGTCGATGGCCGCCGCGGAAGTCTTCGCGGCGGTGAGATCGGAGGTAATTGACTGGATCGTCGTCAGCGTCTTGCCATTGCAGGAGGGGCCCATGGTGTAGGTCGCCATGCGATATTGGCCCGTCAGCGTCGCCGTCGATTTGGCCGTGTCCATCAGTTGCTGCGAGGCCTGGCGCACCACGTCGATGCGCATCTGCACGCCGAGCGACTTGGCGAGCGTGTAGTAGTCGCTGGTCGGCTTATCCATCTGATGGCAGGCGAAGGCGCATTGATCCGAGGTCTTGGCCACCATCACATTGATGTCGCTCGTCGTCGCGGCCACGCCCATCGAGGGGGAATTGTCGAGCAGCAGGTAGAAATCGATGAAGGGTGCACGCGCTCCTGCGGCGCTCGACGTACCCGAGACCACGACCGTGCCCTGGCCAACGAAGCTGGCGAATTGGGTCGGGTAATTCGCGCTGTAGACGACCTTGGCCGAGCGGCTCAGCCCGACATTGGTGATCTGGACCGTCCGGCTCGCCACCATGCTCTTATAGCCGGCGGCGTTGGCGTCGAAGATCTTCTCCGCATCGGCTTGGGAATCGGCGATCGATTTCAGCATCGCCGCTTGTGAGACGGCGGCAAGCGCAGCCGAGTCAGCCGCCGCATTGAGCTGGATCCTGGCGTTCGCCGCCTGCGTGTAGTCGATCAACCCGCCGGTCAGCGCCAGAATCGGCACAAGCGCGATAGCAAACAGGATGAAGACATTGCCGCTTCGGTCGGACAGAAACGACCGCGCAGCCCGACGCAAGGATCCGATCCGCATCATCGACTTGGCATCCCACAACGCAAAAGCCGCATTCGGCCCAGAAAGCGATGAGCTCCGGAACTTATGAATTGATAAAATCGACCATCGGAACTTGCTTCTATCGTGGAAATTCGGTGAAGAAATCATCGAATTTGCAACCATAGAGAGTATTTATGCATAGATACAATCAAAACCGGGCGGAGTCTTTCGAAGACACGACCCTTACCCTTCGAGAGGAACCTGCAAACTGACGATCACATCGTCAGGCGCACCGCGCTGATCTCGCTGGCGATCTGCTTGAAGATCGGGCTGAGCTGCGCGGCATCGGTCACCTCGAAATACTTGCCGGCGTCAGACGCGCAGGCCTTGAGCAGGTCCCGGTTCCCATCCATGACGCGAACCGTATAGACGACGATTCCCGCAATCTGGGCATTGGCGCAGGCGAGCTTGGTGCGCGCATCGACATTCGGGTTCGAGGTCGAGCCATCTCCTTCGAAGCGGTTCTTGGTGTTGTCGCCGTCGGTCAGCAGGATCATGAACTTCTTCAGGCGCGGCGTGGTGAGCGGTTTTGCTTCGGTGAAGGGCGCGCCCGGACTCAGGGTCGCCGTGCCCCAGACGGCGCCGATGGTCACATTGGTCGCGCCGACCGGCGTCATCGTATTGATGCGCTGCGTCAAGGCGTCCCAATTGCTCGTCAACGGCATGACCTTCGCCTGGGTCGACGGGGAATACGCGTCGCAGAAATCGGCTGGATAAGCGCTCGCATTGGTGCCGCCGCCATCGCCATCCTGCACGTCATAATTCTTGTCGCGGTCGGCAACGCAGCCTTGCCAGCTTGTCTTGTTGATCTTGGTCGTGGTGCAGCTGTAGGACCAGCCCCAGCCACTGCAACTCTCCTGCGTCTGGTCCCAGCGCAGCCAGGTCGCATCCTTGTTGCTCGTATCGAGAATGACCCGCGTCGAGAACGGCACGATCGAGATCCTGATCTGATCCGTCTCGGAGGTCGCGTCCTTCATGATCTTCAGGAGATCGAGCGAAGCGGTCTTCAGCGCTTCGATTTTGCCCGACTCTGCCATCGAACCCGTATTGTCGAGCACTAGAGCGAGCTCGATCGTGTTGGTTCCCCATGACGACTGGCTGCTGCTGCTGACCTGGATGGCGTTCTGGCCGATCAATTGCGTCAGGCTCGCCGTCAAGCTCGCCTTGGCGCTGATGTTGATCGTACGGCCGGTACGGTCGATGGTGACGGTGGCGCTGCTGAATCCGTTCGCAGCGTCGCCATGCAGGCTCGCGCGGATCCAGCCATCCACCCGTTCGCGCAATTGCGCGTCGCTCAGCTTCGCCGCGTCGCGCGCCGCCATCAGCGCAGCGGAATCGATCGCTGCGTTGAGCATGGTACGCATCGTGGTGGCGCGAGAGTAATCGACCGCCGCGCCGGCCAGCCCCAGAACCGGAATCATGGCAAGGCCAAACAGCAGCATCACATTGCCCGAGCGGTCCTGAGCAAAACGCGCCCAAAGCGACATGAATCGCGTCGCCCGGATCTTGATCCGCTCCATCGCCAGCTACCTCTCAACCTTGGACCGCTTTCGCGCCGGGTGAGCTATGGCGTCCGGGACCTTACGAATCGCTAAAATTGATCATAGGAACTCGGCTCTATCTCGCAGTTGCTGTGAATAACGCAGCGGTAACACAACTTATACGAGTATTATAGCAACAGAACAACCATAGAGGCCCTATCCTGGCCCTCATCGGACCGGATGCGCAGCGGCAGAGATTATTTCCAAATCGCGAAAGGTGATCCGTCTCTTTTCCGGATTTCGAGAAAGAGAACACTGAGACATGATGCCTGCAGCATTCGCGCCGCAGGGAGAAGATCATGTCGCCATCTCAAGCCAACGGCCTCAGCCTGCCCAAGGGCGTCGTCATCAAGGGCGCGTTCGGCCCTCGCTTCGACGAGATCCTCACGCCTGACGCGCTCGCCTTCGTCGCCGATCTGCAACGCCGCTTCAACGAGACGCGCAAGCGCCTGCTTTCCTTGCGCACCGAGCGCCAGAAGCGTTTCGATGCCGGCGAGACGCCCGACTTTTTGACCGAGACCCGCCATATCCGCGAAGGCGACTGGAAGGTCGCGCCCATCCCCGCCGATCTGCAGGATCGCCGCGTCGAGATTACCGGCCCGGTCGACCGCAAGATGATCGTCAACGCGCTGAACTCGGGCGCAAAAGTCTTCATGGCCGATTTTGAGGACGCCTCCTCGCCGGTCTGGGCCAACATGATCGAGGGCCAGCTCAACCTCAGGGATCGCTGGGCCGGCAAGATCGACTTCACCGAGCCGAGCACCGGCAAGGCCTACAAGCTCAAGGACAAGCCCGCCGTCCTGATCATCCGCCCGCGCGGCTGGCATCTGCCGGAAGCGCATATCGAGATCGACGGTGAGATCGCTTCGGGCTCCCTGGTCGATTTCGGGCTTTATGTCTTCCACAACGCCAAGGCTGCGCTGGCGGCGGGCTCGGGCCCCTATTTCTACCTGCCCAAGCTCGAGAGCCATCTCGAGGCCCGCCTGTGGAACGATGTTTTCGTCGCGGCCCAGAACGCGCTCGGCCTGAAGGTCGGAACGATCAAGGCCACTGTCCTGATCGAAACCCTGCCGGCCGCCTTCGAGATGGACGAGATCCTGTTCGAGCTGAAGGACCATATGGCGGGCCTGAATTGCGGCCGCTGGGACTACATCTTCTCCTTCATCAAGAAGCTTGCCCGCAATGCGGCCTACGTCCTGCCCGACCGTTCGCAGGTCGTGATGACAAAAGCCTTCCTGCGCGCCTATTCGCTGCTCCTGATCAAGACCTGCCATCGCCGCGGCGCCTTCGCCATGGGCGGCATGGCAGCCCAGATCCCGGTCAAGAACAATCCTGAGGCCAATGCCGCAGCCTTCGCCAAGGTCAAGGCCGACAAGGAGCGCGAGGCCGGCGACGGCCATGACGGCACCTGGGTCGCCCATCCCGACCTCGTCCCCGTCGCCATGGAGGTGTTCGACCGGCTGATGCCGCAGGCCAACCAGCTCGACAAGCTGCGCGAGGACGTTCAGGTCAGCCGCGAGAACCTGCTGGAAGTCCATCAGGGCACGCGCTCAGAGGAAGGTTTCCGCGAGAACATCCGCGTCGGCGTGCAATATCTCGAAGCCTGGCTGCGCGGCCGCGGCGCGGTGCCTATCTACAATATGATGGAAGACGCCGCGACCGCCGAGATCAGCCGCGCCCAGATCTGGCAGTTCGTGCAATACGGCGTCGAGGTCGATGGCGGCACGAAAGTCACCGCCGATCTGTTCAAGCGCTGCCTCACCGAGGAGATGCAGCGCGTCAAGGGCGAGCTGGGGGCCGACGCCTACGACAAGGGCCGCTTCCCTGAGGCGATCGCGCTGTTCTCCCAGCTCTCGCTCGCGCCGGAATTCGAGGAGTTCCTGACTGTCCCGGCTTACGGGAAGCTGTAAGGGCCGCTGCCGGGAGATCGAAGCGCCGCCGCGAGGCGGCGCTTTTGTTTTGCCCACTAGAGCCGGATCAATGCGAAAAACCGGTTCCCACTTTTTCGCATCCTGCTCTAGGTGCCGATGATCGCTCCTGTTCGATAGGCTCGTCCTTCGACTTGCCCCGTTCCGGCCGACGTCAGTCCATCCGGGCCAGGAGCTGCTCCAGCTCCACGAGGAAGCGCGGCCACCCGGCCTTGGCGCCCTGATAGGCTTGCACTTGATCGGGCTTGAAGCCCGACTGCTCCATGCGCAGATGCGTTCCGCCGGGCGTCGGAGTCAGCGTCCAGGTGACGACACTCTCGAGGCCGTAAGCGCCCCAGCTATAGGACAGCGCCCTGTTCGGCTCGATAGCCAGGACCTGACAGTCGACGGCGCCCCAATCGGCGCGAAGGTTGAAACGGTGGTCCATGACAGGCTTGAAGTCGTTCTTCATCAGCCACTCCGCGATCAGTTGCGGTTGCGTGAGTGCGCGCCAGATCTTTTCCGGCGGATGAGAGAGCTCCCGTTCGACAACGACGGAGCGGATCTCGGTCAATGTTTCGGTCATTGGTCCATCCTCTTCAGCAGGTCTTCGAGATCGTCGAAACGGGCTTCCCAGAACCCGGCCATCTGGCTTGTCCAATCGATCAGCGGGGTCAGGGCGCCGGGCTGCGCGCAATAATGCGTCTGGCGACCTTGATGGCGGTCACGCACCAGCCCGGCCTGCTTCAACACCCCGAGATGTTTCGATACCGCCGGCTGCGAGACGCCGGCTCGGGCCGTCAGGGCCCCGACCGTCTGCTCGCCGTCACGGCACAGCCGCTCGAAGATGGCCCGCCGGGTCGGGTCGGCGAGCGTCCTGAAGAGCATGTCGTGGCTGTCCGGCATCAAATCCATAACTCTCAGGTTATTGTTCATATCAATAACCAGAGGGTTATGGATGTGTCAACCGAGGACGCACGCGCCGCGATCGCCGCGTCATGCTCGGGCTCGCCCCCGGCATCTTTGAAACGCGTGCCTCCTCGGCACGTCGATGGTCTGGGCCAAGGAGGAACGCCGAAGGCGGAGCACCATGGGGTGCGTGGATAGTGGCTTGATCTGTCCGCGCCGCATCCTGGACCAATGGATGCGGATTGCTAAACCAACACGCCTCGCGGCGCTCGGCCGGCCCCTCACCAACCGCAGCGCATAAGCGCCGGCGGGGATTTTCGCGCGCCTTCTTCCCTTCCCCCCTGGCGGGGGAAGGTGGATCGGCGAAGCCGAGACGGATGAGGAGGCGCTGTGAGCTTTCCATCTAGCCGAACACGACGCCAACCGGACAGGGCACGGCGCCCCCCTCATCCGGCGCTGCGCGCCACCTTCTCCCGCATCAAAGTCGGCTGTTGCCAACTTTGACACTTTGGATTGCCCATCTCGGGCAAGCCCGAGATGGGTGGGAGAAGGGAGAAGCGTCGCAGGTTCCAGATGCCCTCTCGATCTCGCATTGGTGATCGACAAACACCCGGCTGCGCTTGTCGCCTCCGCCTACCCTCTCCTACTCTGACCCAAACCAAGATCAGGCTCCGGGAGGGTCGCATATGCTTCACCGTCGCACGCTGCTTCAGGTCGCAGCCCTTGGCGGTCTCGCCTCCTCGCTCGACAGCCAGGGCGCCCGTGCCGAGGAAGCCGCGATCTGGAGTGCCGAATACAGCGCCACGAAAGCGCCCGGCGTGGAGCTTGCGATCTATCGCAAGCGCGTCGGGCCGCCGGGCGGCAAGCCGTTGCCGGTGCTGTTCTTCGTGCATGGCTCCTCGGCTTCGGGCCGGCCGACATACGACCTGACCATTCCTGGGCGCGACGACATCTCGCTGATGAATGTCGCCGCGCGCTGGGGCTATGACGTCTGGACCATGGACCATGAGGGCTATGGCAAATCCACGCGCACCTCCGGCAATTCCGACATCGCCAGCGGCGTCGCGGATCTGACCGTCGCAGGCGACCTCGTGCGCCGCGAAACCGGCCAGGAGCGCATGCATATGATGGGCGAAAGCTCGGGCGCGCTGCGCGTCGGCGCCTATGCGATGGCGCGGCCCGACCGCGTCGGGCGGCTGGTGCTGCAGGCCTTCACCTATACCGGCCAGGGCTCGGGCACGCTCAGCAAGCGGGCCGAGCAGGCAGAGTATTACCGCAGCCATAACCGCCGGCCGCGCGATGCCGGCATGCTGGGCAGCATCTTCACCCGCGACAAGCCCGACACCACCGACCAGGACGTTATCGACGCCTTCGTCAAGGCCGAACTGCCCTTCGGCGACAGCGTGCCGGCCGGCACCTATCTCGACATGACGGTCAATCTGCCGGTGGTTCATCCCGACCGCGTCACAGCTCCGGTGCTGATGATCAGCGGGCAATATGACGGCATCGCCTCGATGGACGACATCTGCGACTTCTTCAAGAAACTGCCCAATGGCGACAAGCAGCTCACCATCATTCCAGGCGCGGCGCATACGCTGGTCTCGAGCAAGCAGCGCTTTGCCTTCTGGCGCGTGATGAAGTCCTGGCTGGAAGGCTAGAGGCTGTTATGAACCCCGAGGCACTTGGGGCCTTCCAAGGGGAAACGGATCATGCGGCATCTGCGGCTCTGCACCCTGCTCGCGGGTGCCTTTCTTGCAACCTCACCTGCCCTGGCCGACACGCTGCAGCCAGCGCGTCGCATCGAGGCCACGAGCGACTTCGCCGGCAAGAAGCGCGGCAAGGCCGCCCATGATGTCAGCGGCATGGCCTGCATGCCGGCGCGCGACGGCAAGCAGCGCTGCCTGTTGATCAATGACGAGAACACGGCCGCGCAATTCGCGACGCTCAGTGACGGCGCCCTCACACCCGGCGAGAGCGTGCCGCTGCTTGGCGACGAGCCATCGCCGGCGACACTCGGCGCTCCGCCAGCGTTGGCCTGTCCGGAACAGGGCAAGTTCCGCGATCTCGACGGCGAAAGCGTCGCGTTTTCCGCGCCCTATTTCTATGTCGCCGGCTCGCATGGCTGCTCGCGCCATTCCGGTCAGTTCCGGCTTTCGGCCTTCCACCTCGCCCGCATCAAGGTCGACGCCAATGGCCGGGCCGAGGGTGCGCCCGAATTGACCTACCGCCTGAGCGACCTGCTGCGACGGGCAGGCGCGGCCGGCGGCTTTTTCGGCCGGGATCTGATGAGCGCCAACGGTATGAATGTCGAGGCGATCGCCGTTGCCGGCGACCGACTCTGGGCCGGCCTGCGCGCACCCTCGCTCGACGGCAAGGCCTTCCTCATCGGTGCGAGCCTCGCTGATCTCTTCGCGGCCGGGCATCGGCCGGCGCAGGGCGAGCCGGGACTTGTGGCCGTCCCGCTCGGGGGCCAGCGCGGCTTTCGCGATCTCGCAGCCCTGAAGGATGGCCGGCTGCTCGCCCTGGTCGGCCCGGCGCAGGAGCAGGGTCTGGATTACGCGCTGATGCTCATCGACCCGGCGCGGCCCGAGGCGGCGCGGGAGCTGGGCAGGCTGCGCAGCCGCGACAGCGCCAAGGCCGAGGCGCTGACGATCCTCTCCGAAACAGCTACGGGCCTCGCCATCCTGATCGGCTATGACGGTCCCAAGAACGGCAAGTTCGAGGAATACCGCCTGCCTGCGCCCTGAAGACTAGAGCATTGCGCGAAAAGTGGGCACCGGTTTTCGCATAGGCAATACTCTAAACCTTTAGAATCGATCATGTTTTTTCGTACTCGGACGGAAACGTCCGAATGCAAAAAAGCATGATCGAGCGAATCGGCTAGACTGGGCGCATGACCGCCCTATCCTTTCTCGACCGCCTGTCATCGATCGTCGCGCGCTATCGCAGCGAGGTCGCCTCCTCGCGCGAGCATCTGGCGCTGCTGCGCTGGCAGATCGCGCGGGGCGATGCGCTCGACGAGCGTGCGACCATGCCCGGACACCTCACCACCAGCGCCATCGTGCTTTCGCCCGACCACGACCAGGTATTGCTGATCGACCATGTCGTGATCGGCCGCTGGCTCCAGCCCGGCGGCCATTACGAGCCGGCCGAGGCCTTCCACCATTCGGCCGCGCGCGAGGCGATCGAGGAGACCGGCGTCCGGGGCCTCGCATTGCATCCCTGGCACCAGGGCGGCGACCAGCCCTTCGCCATCGACAGCCATGACGTGCCCGGCAAGCCCGCCCGCGGCGAGCCCGACCATGTCCATCACGACCTGCAATATCTCTTCCTCGCCGATCCGGCGCTGGCGCTCGTCGCGCAGGTCGAGGAGGTCCACGCCGCAGCCTGGAAACCCGTGGCGGAACTGGCCGCGATCGCGCCCAGGGTCCATGCCCGGCTCGGCGATATGGCGCCGCGCTGACGCCATGTCTGTTGCCGCGGCGCAACATGCTGCTACGCCACTTTCGCGGGCCCCGGCATCTATTGGCAGGCGACCAAGCGGCTCGCGCTCTCGGCCGCCTACAACATCCAGGTCGCCGGCAAGGCCAAGGGCCAGCCCGGCGATCTCGACCTGACCAATTTCAGCCAGCATCTGGTCAAGGTGAAAGCCTCTTACAGCTTCTGAGCGATCGAGCCATTTCCAGGCATGTCCTGAACGGCGGCCCCGGCAACGCGGCCGCCGTTTTTATTTTAAGTCCGCTGGTGCGGCATTGACATGCTCGCCAGGGCCATATTAGCGTCCGGCCATTATACTCCACCCCAGTATCTCGATCGCATGCCGCATACACCCGAAGAGAAGAAGCGCGCCATCGCCCGGCTACGCCGCATCAGAGGGCAGGCCGATGCGCTCGTCCTCGCGGTCGAACGCGGCGATGAGTGCGGCGCACTATTGCAGCAGCTCTCGGCGCTGCGCGGCGCGGCGACCGGGCTGATGGCCGAGGTCCTCGAAAGCCATCTGCGCGAAACCATACTGGGAAGGACGAGCGGAAAGTCCGCGCCGCAAGACGGCGAGGCGGAGATCGCGCGGATCATGCGCGCCATCCGCCCCTATCTGAAATAACCGCAAGAACCCCAGAAAGAAGGACACACCCAATGAAGACACGCGCCGCCGTCGCCTGGGAAGCGGGCAAGCCGCTGACCATCGAGACCATCGAAATCGGCGGCCCCAAGGCCGGCGAAGTGCTGGTCGAGGTCATGGCGACGGGCATCTGCCACACCGATGCCTACACGCTGTCGGGCCTGGATTCCGAAGGTAAGTTCCCGGCGATCCTCGGCCATGAGGGCGCGGGCATCGTGCGCGAGGTCGGCGCGGGCGTGACCTCGCTGAAGCCCGGCGACCATGTCATCCCGCTCTACACGCCGGAATGCCGCAGCTGTAAGTCCTGCTTGTCGCGCCGGACCAATCTCTGCACCTCGATCCGCGCCACCCAGGGCCAGGGCGTGATGCCCGACGGCACCTCTCGCTTCTCCTGCGATGGCGGTGAGATCTTCCACTATATGGGCTGCTCGACCTTCGCGAACTTCACCATCCTGCCCGAGATCGCTCTGGCGAAAGTCCGCGAAGACGCCCCTTTCGACAAGATCTGCTATATCGGCTGTGGCGTGACGACCGGCATCGGCGCGGTGATCTACACCGCGAAGGTCTGGCCGGGTGCGAATATCGTGGTCTTCGGGCTGGGCGGCATCGGCCTCAACGTCATCCAGGGCGCGCGCATGGTCGGCGCCGACAAGATCATCGGCGTCGACATCAACCCGGCCAAGGTCGAGATCGCCAAGAAGTTCGGCATGACCGACTTCATCAATCCCAGGGAGGTCGGCAACGACAAGGTCGTGCAGGCGATCGTCGATCTCACCGGCGGCGGTGCGGATTTCTCCTTCGACGCCACCGGCAACACCGATGTGATGCGGCAGGCGCTGGAATGCTGTCATCGCGGCTGGGGCGAGTCGATCGTCATCGGCGTCGCCGAGGCCGGCAAGGAGATCGCCACGCGCCCGTTCCAACTCGTCACCGGCCGGGTCTGGAAGGGCACGGCGTTCGGCGGCGCGCGCGGCCGCACCGATGTGCCCAAGATCGTCGACTGGTACATGGAGGGCAAAATCAACATCGACGACCTGATCACCCACAAGCTTAAGCTGGACGAGATCAACCACGGCTTCGACCTGATGCATGAAGGCAAGTCGATCAGGTCGGTCGTGGTGTACTGAGCGGCCGTTCTTTAGCCGCATCCATGACGCACTGAACCACCGCGTCATGCGGGGGCAGCGCCCTCGGGTCCGACCCGTGGTCGGCCCAAGGATAAACTCCGCGCTGAACCCGGAACCCACCACTGGGTGCGGCCTCTGACAAACCGGGCGGGTAGGCTTTCGCCCGCTCGTGGGTTCCGGGTCCTTCGCTCCGCGAAGCCCCGGAATGACAGAGGTCGTGCAACTGCGAAGGACACCCGATGGAACTGATCTCCTCCTCAAAGGCCTTCGGCGGCTCGCAGCGCGTCTATCGCCATGACAGCGTGGTCTGCGCCTGCCCGATGACCTTCGCGATCTTCCTGCCGCAGCAGATCGAGGACGGGCCGGTGCCGGTGCTCTGGTATCTCTCGGGCCTGACCTGCTCGCACCAGAACGTCATGGACAAGGGCGAGTACCGCGCCGCCGCCGCAGCCAACGGCGTCGCCATCATCTGCCCCGACACCTCACCGCGCGGCGAAGGCATTCCCGACGAGCCGGATAACTGGCAATTCGGCTCCGGTGCCGGCTTCTACCTCGATGCGACGCAAGAGCCCTATGCGAAGAACTACCGCATGGAGAGCTATATCCGCGATGAATTGCCGGCACTGGTCTCCCAGCATTTTCCACTCGACATGGGCCGCCAGGGCATCTTCGGCCATTCGATGGGAGGCCATGGCGCGATCACGCTCGCGCTCAAGAATCCGATGCGTTACACCTCCGTCTCGGCCTTCGCGCCGATCACCCAGCCTTCGACCGCCGGCTGGTCGCGGCCCGCCTTCGAGAAGTATCTCGGGCCGGACGAGACGACATGGCGGCCTTACGACTCCACCGCATTGATCGCCGACGGGCACCGCCTCAAGGACCTTTTGGTCGATCAGGGCACCGCCGACGGCTTCCTGCAGGAGGGGCTGCGACCCTGGCTCCTGGAGCTTGCCTGCGTCCAGGCCGAGATCCCGCTCGAACTGACGATGCGCGAGGGCTACGACCACTCCTACAACTTCGTCTCGACCTTCATGGCCCAGCATATCGGCTGGCATGCGCGACGTCTGCTGCCCGACTGAGCCACCCGGCTGCGGAACGGGCAGCCCCGGCATGCGTTGAATCTCCAGGCCGAAATCCGGTCCGGGGAAATCGCCATGTCGTCTCGTATCGCAGTGCTGACCGATCGTTCGCTTTTCACCCGCCTGTCGCGGGCCACGGCGCATTGGGCGGGCAAGCCGCAAACCTTCGTCGTGGCCGTCGCAGTGATCGTCCTGTGGGGTCTATCGGGACCCTTCTTCGGCTTCAACGACACCTGGCAATTGGTGATCAACACCTCGACGACCATCGTCACCTTCCTGATGGTCTTCATCATCCAGAACAGCCAGAATCGCGATAGCGCCGCGATGCAGATCAAGCTCGACGAATTGATCGTGCGGCTGGAAGGCGCGCGCGAGGAACTGCTCGATCTGGAAGAGCTCGACGAGGAGAAGCGTGAGGCGATCCGCCAGGAATTCGAGCTACGCGCCGGCAAGGCCCGCAACGGCAAGCCGGCCTGAAGCCCGCAATTGCTAGAGTGTTTTCGAGCGAAATAGGCGCCGATTCGCGTGAAGAAAACGTATTAAAACAATGAGCTAGAGCCGCTGAACGATCCAATCAGATCGGAAACTGCTCTGGACGAAAGCACCCCTCACTCGCTATCCTTGCGTCATCATGCGGCGGCGCTTCGGCGCGGAGAGAGCGGATGCGCTGGTCGGCTGCCCTCAGGATCGCCCTCGCCTCGCTCATTGCGGCAATGGCGACGATCGAACTCTCGGCGCAGCAGCCTCCCAATCGCCGGCCCGCGCTGACCGACATCCAGGACGTCGCGACCTTGCGGCAGATCGAAGCCGCGGGCTTTTCGCTCGGTGCGATCCTCGGACAGGCGCAGGCCTCCTCGACCGCCGATCTCACGCACGCCAGCGCTGCCTTCCGCATCATCGCGAGCCATGTCCGCGACGACGTCTCGAGCCTGCGCGCCGAGATGGCCAACAATGGGCGCAAGCTGTTCGAAGTCACCGACGGCAATGTCGGCCGCATCATCGATCTCGGCTGGCTGAATTCGCCGATCGCGCAGTTCCGGCTGAGCGCCATCGTCAACCGGCTCGACCGGCGCGATTTCGCCAGCCTGGGCGGCGAGACCGGCTGCGGCGAGGTTCGACTGATCTATCGCCTCGCCTACGCCTTCCAGGATATCAAGCTGAAGCGCCAGCTCGCCTCACGCCTGCCTTTCACGCTGAACGCCGTCTTCACGGCCGTGGCTTTACCCGGCGAGACCTGCAGCGATACAGCCGCGCTCTGGCTGTCCCAGCAGGCGAGCGCGGAGGCTGCCGTCGGCGCCAAGGCGATCATCGACGGCCCCCTCGCACGGGCACGGCTGAGCCTGAAGCAGGTCGAGATCAATGCGCAGATCGTGCGCTTTCCCTCCGGCATGGAAACGCAGTTCGGCGGACAAGCCGCCTATCTGCTGCGCGTCTTCGCCGCCGCGAGACAGGATGGCGCCCTGACGCTTTCGCCCAAGCCGCTGGAGAATACGCCCGACATTCCCCGCCTGAAGGCCGATGCCGCCCTGCGCAAGGACCTCGTCGACTATGTCCGCGACCATGTTCCGGCGATCGACCAGGGCGTCTACCTACTGCCGACGCGCTTTCTGACGACGAAGGCGATCTCGTACTCGACCTTCGGCAGTGCCCGCCTCGCCAACCACCCCTTCACCGAAATCCTGCCGGCCAACGCGCTGGCCGGCCTGGATCTGGGCGCGACGCGCCTGGTCCGCACGGCGCGCGGCGTCATCGAGCGCTTGGACAACGGCACCTGCATGGGCTGCCATCAGGCCAATGCGACGGCCGGCTTCCATATGTTCGGGCTCGACGATGCGACCACGTCGCCATTGAACCGGATCAAGACCGGCGTCTCCCCGCATTTCCACGCCGAGACCATCCGCCGCGCCGCCTATATCGAGGCGATGGCGGCAGGCCGCGAACCCGACCGCTATCGCCCGCTCTCCTTCGCGCCGCCCGCCAGCTGGCAGCCCGGCACGCCGTTCAGCTATCGCACTGCCGGACTGACGATGCCGTGCCTCACCGATGCGGCCCGCCCGAGTTTTGGCGAGAACTGGACCTGCGGCAGCGGCTCGACCTGCAAGGCGATCATCGCCAACCCTTCCGTCGGCACCGAGCTCGGGCAATGCCTGAAACTGGAAGAGGCCCGCAATTTTTCAGGCCAGCCCTGCCTCTCCGGCGCAATCACGACGGTCACCGGCAGGCCCTATCTCGACACCTACAAGCTGACCGGACAGTTCGGTGCCTTCGCCAAGAGCTTCTCACAAGACAGCTTCAATTGCCGGCCGGCCAAGATCGGCGTACCCGGCGGCATGGCCTATCGCCAATGCAACGCCGCCGACAAGAATTTCACAGGCTTTGCCGGCGGCAATGCGCCCGACGAGATTTGCGGCCTCGCCGGCGGCAAGGCCTTCGACGATTGCGTCGCAACCAATAATTTCGACGCCTGCCTCGCCAAATCCGTCACGCGCGGCAATCGCGGCACCTGCAGCGCCACGCGCTTCTGCCGTGAGGATTACATGTGCCAGGCGATGCCCGACGACGTGCCCGGCGCGGCCGATCTGGTCAAGGATTACGGCTTCTGTTCGCCGACCTATTTCCTCTTCCAGATGCGCATCGACGGGCACCCGGACCCTCAGGGGAAGCGGCTTTAGGCTCTTTCACACCACCGCCGTCAGCCCGCCATCGACCATCAAGAGATGGCCGTTGACATAGTCCGACGCCGCCGAGGACAGGAAGATCGCGGCGCCGACCAGCTCCTTCGTCTCGCCCCAGCGGCCAGCCGGCGTGCGGCTGCTGACCCAGGCCGAGAACGCCTCGTCGGCGATCAGCGCCTTGTTGATCTCAGTGGTGAAATAGCCCGGTCCGATCGCATTGGCCTGAATGTTGTGCTTGCCGAGCTCGGCGGCCAGACCCCGCGTCATCATCTTCACCGCGCCCTTGGAGGCGGTGTAGGGAATGATCGTGGCGCGGCCGAGCTCGCTCATCACCGAGCCGATGCTGATGACCTTGCCGCGCTTGCGCGGCACCATGCGCTTGGTCACGGCTTGCGTAACGTAAAACACCGAATGCAGGTTCGTCGCCATGACCTCGTGCCAGCCCTCGACCGGGAACTCGGTGAAGGGCGCGCGCTTCTGCATGCCGGCATTGTTGATCAGGATGTCGATCGGCCCGATCTCGGCCTCGATCATTGCCACGCCGGCCTCGACAGCCACCTGATCCGTGACGTCGAAGGGGGCGACCGAGGCCTTGCGACCGGCCGCCGAGATCGTCTTCGCCGCCGCTTCCAGCTTGGCCTTGTCGCGGCCATTGAGCACGACATGTGCGCCGGCTTCCGACAAACCTTCGGCAAGCGCCAGTCCGATACCCTGGCCGGAGCCGGTGATCAGGGCGATCTTGCCCGCGAGGCTGAACAGCGAAAGCGACATCGGTGGATCTCCGGTTACGGCGCGTCTGACCTGCGCAGTTTGCGTTTGCCTGCGCGGGCCCGATTTCGGTAAGCATCTTTCAATCGATTAGACAATCGCAAGCTGGGCCGAGATCGCCAAGTCTTACTCATCGCCAAGTCTCGCACATCCCCAAGCCTTGTACCGGGAGAACGCCATGCGCGCCGTCGTCATCCATGCCGAGAAGGATTTGCGCGTCGAGGAGACGACCGCGCCGGAGCTCGGGCCGCTCGATGTCCGCGTCCGCATCGAGGCCGGCGGCATCTGCGGCTCTGACCTGCATTATTACCTGCATGGCGGCTTCGGCACGATCCGCGTCAAGGAGCCGATGATCCTGGGCCATGAGATCGCCGGCACGGTCGAGGCCATCGGCGGCGAGGTTTCGCGAGTCAAGCCCGGCGACCGCGTCGCGGTCAATCCCAGCCGGGCCTGCGGACGCTGCCGTTATTGCCAGATGGGCCAGCAGCAGCACTGCACCGACATGCTGTTCTACGGCTCGGCGATGCGCTTTCCCCATGTCCAGGGCGGTTTCCGCGACATCCTCGTCGTCGAGGAGCGCCAGGCCGTGAAGGTGGCGGCCGGCGTCAGCGCGGCCATGGCCGCCTTCGCCGAGCCGCTCTCGGTCTGCCTGCATGCCGCCAAGCGCGCCGGCCCGCTGCTCGGCAAGCGCGTGCTGGTGACGGGTTCGGGTCCGATTGGCGTGCTTGCCATGGTCGCAGCCAAGGCGGCGGGAGCCTCCGAGATCGTCGCAACCGATGTGGTCGAGGGGCCCTTGCCGACGGCGCTGAAGATGGGCGCGACCGCAGCGATCAACGTCATGGCCGAGCCGGAGCGGCTGAAGGCGGAATACGGTGCGCAGAAGGGCGCCTTCGACGTGATGTTCGAGGCCTCCGGCAATCAGCACGCGCTGACGGGAGCCTTCGACGTGGTGCGCTCGGGCGGCACCATCGTGCAGATCGGCGTCGGTGGCAATTTCACCCTGCCGATGAACGTGCTCGTCGCCAAGGAGTTCGACCTGCGCGGCTCCTTCCGCTTCCATGAGGAGTTCGACTGGGCGGTGGCGATGATTGGCTCAGGCAGCATCGACCTTTCGCCGCTGCTGACGGCCTCGATCCCGGTCGAGCGCGCGATCGAGGCTTTCGATCTCGCCGCCGACAAGTCGAAGGCGATGAAGGTGCAGCTCGCCTTCGGCTGATCAGCCAAGCCGCAGCGTGGGTTTTCCGGGCCACCCATGGCGGGTCGCATCGTAAATGGCGAAGGTGCCACGCCCGTTATGTTTTGCCGCGTAGAGGGCGGCATCGGCCTGCGCGGCCGCCGCCTGGAAACTCTGGCCGGAAGGGACGAGGCAGGCTCCGACGCTGACGGTCATCGCGATCTCGGTCCCGTCAGCCAAGCGCACCGGCTCCCGTGCAACGACGCTCACCAGCTTCGACGCGACGCTCGACAATGAGCCGAGATCGCATTCCGCGATGAGCAGGAAGAACTCGTCCCCGCCCCAGCGCGCGCAGATGTCGTAACTGCGCAGCACAGCCGATAGCCTCCCGACGATCTCGAGGATCGCCTTGTCGCCTGCCTGATGTCCGTGCTCGTCGTTGATCGACTTGAACAGATCCAGATCGACCAGCGCGAGACCCGATTGCCGCCCGGCCCGGCCTGCTCGATTCTGTTCGCGTGCGAACGCATCCTCGAAGCCACGTCGGTTGAGCACGCCCGTCAGGGGGTCGGCATGGGCCAGCCGCTCCAATGTCTCGGTGCGCTCACGCACCGTCGCCTCGAGGCGGTCGGTATTATCAGCCACGGCCCGCGCCATCTCGTCGAGCGCGCGCGACAGGCGCCCGATCTCGTCTTGCGCAGTGTCGGCCGCCAGCGCCTTGAAAGCCCCGCCCCTGACGTTGTTGACCGAGGTCTCGACCCGGGCCAGCCGGTCGAGCACGCTGCGCTTGAACAGATAGGTCATCAACGCCGCCGCCGCGAGCAGGATCACGGCCAGCAACACCGCGATCGGCGCGAAGAGGCGTCGGTCGATGATCGCATCGACATCCATCAGCGTGATGTTGAACCAGCCGAGACGATCGAGATAGCCAACGCCAACCAGCGTCTTGTGCCCGCCCACACGCATGAAACGCGACTGTACCAGCGCGTCCCCGTGTGAAACCTGCGCCATCATCAGCGACAGCGCGGCGCGGTCCTCCTCGTCATCCAGCAGCAGGAACACCGTCTTCTTGGCCTTGAGGTCCTTGGTCAGGCTGTGGAAGTCGACAAGGCGCGGGTCGCGATGCGCCTGCACCGCGCCGTTGCGGTCGACGAACATGCTCTGCACGCCGGTCTGCGGGATATCGACGACCTCGCGGATGAACTGACTCAGGTCCACGCCGGTCCCGATGATGCCGAGCACATGCTCACCCTGACGGATGACGCAGTTTATCCAGACCTTGGTGACTTGCAGATTGTCGTCATGGTCGACATTGAGATGACAGCCCGAGCCAAGCGCTGCCGTCTTGTAGTACCAGCCGTCACGCGGGTTCTCGCGCGAGAGCGTGTAGCGCTTGCGGTCGTTCTGATAGGCGTTGTCCTTGTCGTTGAAGTAATAATTCCCCGACCTGCCGATCACCATGAAATAGCTCTTGTCCTTGAAGGACAGCCTGTAATGCTCGAGCTCGGCAAGGCCGCGCTGCGCCTTGGCCGGATCGTCCTCGTCCTGCGCCCATTCAAGAATTGCTGGTGAACGCGCGACGGTTTCCGCCAGCGAGACCTCCCGCATCAGCGATTCCAGCCCGCGATAGCGATCGAACAGGATCTGCTTCTCGGCGAAAAGCGTGCCGAGCTTCACCACGGTGAGGTTGACGATCCAGGAAAGGGCGATCGCAGAGGGAACGGCGACGGCCAGCAGCGCCACCAAGGTCAGGACCAGGACCCGGCCCTTCAAGCTCGACAGGAAGAAGAGGCGGACACGATTGGCGTGCATCGTGAGCATGGTCTCCGGCTTGCTCCCTGCCGGAGAAGCAAGACAACAGACCAAGCTGATTCGGCAATAATTCCGCCCGTCATACCGGCATGACGTAAAGGCGCGACCGGTATCCGTCAGAGCCGGATGATTTGAGATGGATCGCGGGGTGATCCCATCTCGCGTCCTGCTCTAGAATAGCCCCTCGATCTGTCCGTTCGCGTCGATATGGATGCGCTCGGCCGCAGGCTCACGCGGCAGGCCGGGCATGGTCATGATGTCTCCGCAGATCGCGACGACGAAGCCTGCACCGGCCGAGAGCCTGAGCTCGCGCACCGGTACCATATGGCCGGAGGGCGCGCCGCGCAGCGCCGGGTCGGCCGAGAAGGAATACTGCGTCTTCGCCACGCAGACGGGCAACGCCCCGTGCCCGGCGCCCTCCAGCTCGGCAAAGCGCGCGCGCACCTTGGCGTCGGCGACAAGCCCGGCGGCGCCATAGATCTCGCGCGCGATCGTCTCGAGCTTGTCCCAGAGCGGCATGACATCGGGATAGAGCGGCGCGAAATCGGCCTCTCCGCCTTCCGCCAGCGCCACGACCTTGTTCGCCAGCTCCTCGGTGCCGGCTCCGCCTTCCGCCCAGTGGCGGCAGATCACCGCCTCGACGCCGAGATGGTTGCGGCAGAAGCTGCGGATCAGATCATGCTCGGCCGCCGCGTCGCTGGTAAAGTTATTGATCGCCACGATCGGCGGCACGCCGAATTTGCGGATGTTCTCAACATGCCGCGCCAGATTGGCGAGCCCCGCCTCCAGCGCCGCGAGATCCTCCTTGGCCAGGCTGTCCTTGGCCAGGCCGCCATGCATCTTCAAGGCGCGCACGGTCGCCACCACGACGGCAGCGGCAGGCTTGAGGCCGGCCTTGCGGCATTTGATGTCGAAGAACTTCTCGGCCCCGAGATCGGCACCGAAGCCAGCTTCCGTCACGACATAATCGGCGAGCTTGAGGGCGGCCCGTGTTGCGATCACCGAATTGCAACCATGGGCGATATTGGCAAAGGGGCCGCCATGGACGAAGGCCGGCGTGCCCTCCAGCGTCTGCACGAGATTGGGCATCACAGCGTCCTTGAGCAGCACGCTCATCGCGCCTGTCGCCTTGAGCTCGGCCGCCGTGACCGGGCGCTTGTCGCGCGTGCGGCCAATGACGATCCGGCCAAGCCGTTCCTCCAGATCAGGCAGATCCTTCGCCAGGCAGAAGATCGCCATCACCTCGGAGGCGACGGTGATGTCGAAACCATCTTCGCGTGGAAAGCCGTTGCTGGCCCCGCCGAGCGAGGAGACTGTCGAGCGCAAGGCCCGGTCGTTCATATCCATCACCCGCCGCCAGGCGATGTAGCGGGTGTCGAGCCCGAGCGCATTGCCCCAATAGACATGGTTGTCGATCATCGCCGCGAGCAGATTGTGCGCGCTGGTGATGGCGTGGAAATCGCCGGTGAAGTGCAGGTTGATCTGCTCCATCGGCACGACCTGGGCATAGCCGCCGCCAGCCGCGCCGCCCTTCACGCCGAAGCAGGGGCCCAGCGAAGGTTCACGCAGCGCGATCATGGTGTTCCGGCCGATGCGCGAAAGCCCGTCGCCGAGCCCCACCGTCGTCGTCGTCTTGCCCTCGCCTGCCGGTGTCGGGCTGATCGCCGTGACCAGGATCAGCTTGCCATCGGGCTTGCTCGCGAAATCGGGAATGGCTGACGTATCGACCTTGGCGATGAACTTGCCGTAGGGGTTGAGGGCGTCCTGGGGAATGCCGGCTCTGTCGGCGATAGTTGCGATCGGCTTCAGCGTCGCCGCGCGCGCAATTTCGATATCGGTCGGCATTCCATCCTCATGGGAGCGCGCCGGAGCCTGAAGCGGCGGGCGCGGAATCGTCGCTGCGACACTGCCGCGAAACCAGCCCCGCTGCCACTGCTTTCCTACAAATCAGGGGCGCCGTCGAGCGGAGCGGAGTTGAGAAAAACGCAGACAAGCACAGGCCGGCTTTCTGCCCTCTTGATGGGCTAGACGGCGAACCGCAACCGGAGCCGACATCATGATCAGCAGACGCGACCTCGTTGCAGCCAGCCTCTCCGCAGCCGGGTTCGCCGCTTTGGCCTTGCCGCGCCTGGCGGTGGCGCAGGAGGCTGAATTGCCGCTGACGCCCGCCTGCGGCGCTCCAGCCGCGGTGACGAAGCGGCAGACGGAGGGCCCCTATTTCGTCCCGTCATCACCCTTGAAGCGCGATTTGCGCGGGGACGGCCCCGGCGACATCCTGGCCTTGTCCGGCTTCGTCCTGACCCGGCAATGCCGCCCCATCGGCGGGGCGCTGGTCGATCTCTGGCACGCCAATGGCAGTGGCGACTACGACAATTCCGGCTTCCGCTTTCGCGGTCACCAGTTCACCGACGAACAGGGCCGCTACCAGTTCATCACCCGCATCCCCGGACTCTATCCGGGCCGGACACGGCATTTTCACGTCAAGTTGCGGACCGGCACCGGCCCCGTGCTGACGACGCAGCTCTATTTCCCCGACGAACCGGGCAATGCCAGGGACGGCATCTACGACAAGTCGCTTCTGATGCAGATCCGTGCGGCCGAGGGCGGAAAGCTCGGCCGCTTCGATTTCGTGATCGCGGCCTGAGGCGGAAGATCCGCCGGGCCGCGGCTTGGCTCAGAAGGCGACTTTTCTCAGAAAACGACCTGGCTCAGAAAGCGAGCTGGCTCACGCCACCAGATGCGCATTCTGCGGGAACAGGAATTTGCGCGCCTCGTCGTCGAACTCGGTCTTGAAGGCGAACTTGTCCTTCAGCGCCACGGCGCGCTGCGCCGCCGGACGCGCCGAGACCTCGTCGCGATGGCGCTTGACGTTTGGCAGCTTGCCGAAAGCCTCATCGCCGAGCGCGAACTGCGCCAGGGTCGACCAGCCCCAGACCGACATGTCGATCAACGTATAGGCGTCGCCCAGCATGTAGCGATGCTTGCCGAGCTGCGCGTCGATGATGCCCCAGAGCCGCTCGGCCTCGCGGGCATAGCGGTTGATCGCATAGGGAATTTTATCCGGCGCGAAGCGGCTGAAATGCACCGCTTGGCCGCAATAGGGGCCGATGCCGGTCGCCACGAACATCAGCCAGGACAGCATCTCGCCGCGCGCCTTCGGCGTATTCTCCGGCAGGAACTGGCCGGTCTTCTCGGCGAGGTAGAGCAGGATCGCATTGCTGTCGAAAATAGTGACATCGCCATCGGTCAATGCCGGCGTCTTGGCGTTGGGGTTGATCGCCAGGAATTCCGGCTTGAACTGCTCGCCCTTGCGGGTGTCGACCGGCACGACCTCATAGGGCAGGCCGGCCTCTTCCAGGAACAGGGCAATCTTCGCGGGGTTCGGCGAGGGATGATAATAGAACTTGATCACGCGTCATCTCCTGGAGACGGATTGCACCCGTTCTTGAACGAGAGCCGAGGATGGCGCACAGCGTAAGCGGCCGGCCGTCCTTCGCCCATCAAAAATGCGTGGACCCGCTTGAGCGTCAAGCACAGGCGCACCGCCTCGCTCGTGACACCAGGCCGTGCTATCGGCCTCCCCTGCTCCGAAACCGCGCCTGAAGGACAGCCCATGCCCAAACGCCCCGTGATGCTGATGATCCTCGATGGCTGGGGCTGCCGTGGGGAGAGCGAGAACAACGCCGTCCGCCTCGCCAACACGCCGAATTTCGACAGGCTCTGGGCCGCCTCCCCGCACGCCAACCTCAAGACCTCGGGCCTCGATGTCGGCCTGCCCGGCGGCCAGATGGGCAATTCGGAGGTGGGCCACCTCAATCTCGGCGCTGGCCGCGTGGTGATGCAGGATCTGCCGCGCATCAACCAGGCGATCACGGACGGCTCGATCGCACGCGCACTGGAGGGCACAGGCCTGATCGCGGCGCTGAAGGCCAGCGGCGGCGCCTGCCATCTGCTCGGGCTGGTCTCGCCCGGCGGCGTCCACGCCCATCAGGACCACGCCGTCGCGCTGGCGCAAATCCTGGTCGGGCATGGTATCCCGGTCCGCGTCCATATCTTCACGGACGGCCGCGACACCCCCCCGCAATCGGCTGCCGGATATGTCGCGGCCTTCAGCGCCGCGCTGCCGCCGCAGGCTGTGATCGCGACGCTGTCGGGCCGCTATTTCGCAATGGACCGCGACAACCGCTGGGAACGGGTCGAACAGGCCTGGCGCGCCATGGTGCTGGGTGAGGGTCAGGCTTTCGCGGATACGCAGGCCGCGATCGCCAGCGCCTATGCGCAGGGCGCGACCGACGAGTTCATCAAGCCTGCCGTGATCGCAGGTTTCGGCGGCATGCAGGACGGCGACGGGCTGCTCAGCTTCAATTTCCGCTCGGACCGCATTCGCGAGATTCTCGGTGCGGTGCTGCAGCCTGAGTTCACCGGCTTCGCGCGTCCGCGCCGCCCCGTGCTCGCCAAGGCTGTCAGCATGACCTCCTACAGCTCGGAGCTCGACCCGCTGATGCCGGCGCTATTTGCCCCGCAGACGCTCGCCAACGGCCTCGGCGAGACGATCGCCAAGGCCGGGATGACACAAATCCGCATGGCCGAGACCGAGAAATACCCGCATGTCACCTATTTCTTCAATGGCGGCGAGGAGACGCCCTACCCGGGCGAGGACCGCGTCATGGTGCCCTCCCCCAAGGTCGCGACCTATGATTTGCAGCCCGAGATGTCGGCGCCCGAACTGACTCAGCGGGCGGTCGAGGCGATCCAGTCCGGCGCTTATGATCTTGTCGTACTGAACTTCGCCAACCCCGACATGGTCGGCCATACCGGCGTGCTCTCAGCCGCGATCAAGGCCGTCGAGACGGTCGATGCCGGCCTCGGGCGCATCGCCGACGCGATCACGGCAGCCGGCGGCTCGCTCATCGTCACCGCCGACCATGGCAATTGCGAATTGATGGTCGATCCGGTGACCGGAGAGCCGCATACCGCCCACACCACCAATCCCGTGCCGATCATGCTGGTCGGCAGCGGCGCGATGGCCCTGGCCGAAGGCCGCCTCGCCGATATCGCCCCGACGCTGCTTGCCCTGATCGGCCTGCCGCAGCCGGCCGAGATGACCGGCCGCTCGCTGCTGCGGTAGATCACGTCGCATTCGGACGAATTCGTCCGAATGCGAAAAACGTGATCGATTCTAAAAGCTGAGGGCATTGCTCCCGACGAAAAACCGGTACCCACTTTTTCGCGCAATGCTCTGATCGCAAGAGCCCAAAACGAAAACGGCGCGGACCCCGAGGTCCGCGCCGCCAGAATGTGGGATTTTGCCCGCTCTCAGTATTTGCGCACGGTCGGCTGCGCATAAGCCACCGGGCGCTCGACCGGGCCGCAGCAATCCGATTCGCCGAAATTCCAGCGCATGCCGATCCGGAAATCGTGGCTGTCGATGTCCTTGGCCTTGAGCGGCGCATAGCTCTCGGCCAGGAAGGCGTTGTTGATGGAGCCGGAGCGGGCATCGCCGAGATTGAGGTAGCGATAGCCGAGTTCGAGCGTGAGGTTCTTGTTCACCTCGTAGCCGACGCCGGCCATCAGCGCCCAGGCAAGGCCCGATTTGGTGCCGCTGGCCGCCGTGCCGAGCGTCGGCGAAATGCCGACGATGCCCTGATCGGTCAGGCCCGTGATCCTGTTCGAGGCATAGCCGATACCGGCACCGATATAAGGCGTCAGGCAGTTCCAGGTGCCCAGATCGACATAGCCGTTGAACAGGGCCACCATCGAGGACAGGTTGCCCTTGTAGGTGTTCGTCTGGTTCACCCCCGCGAAGGGGTTGTAGATGATGTCGTTGGTGCCGATCGTCGAGCCGCCGCGATATTCACCGGTCGCATCGACCCGGAACCAGTTGTTGAAGCGGTAACCGATACCGAGCCCGCCGAAGACCGCGTGGTTGCCCTCGGCCGCTCCGAAGAAGCTGCCGCCGAAAGCTGCGGTATCGTCCTGATGATACTTGCTGACCGACTGATAGCCGACACCGATATCGCCGCGCAGATAGACCCCGCTCGAGATCGAGCCCTTGAGGCCGAGCGGCTCGGGCGGCGGCGGCGGAGCCGGCATGTAATCGGCGGCGGTTGCGAGCGCGGAGGCGCTGACAGCCATGACGCCTGCCAGCGCAAGGATTTTCAGGCTGCCCATGGCAGTGTCCTTCGAGTTTGCGCGACGCCAAGAACGCAGCCCGCGCGAGTTACCGATGGGAAGGACATTGACAGGGATTTCTTAAATGAGACTTAACCCTAACGCTTAACCTGAAAAAAGAATGAAGGACGCCTCAATACTTACCGAATTCCTAACTGTGACGGGTTTCGGGTTAACAGCCAGCCAATCCGCCAACATGACGCGGCGGAATTAGATAATCGGAACGATGCCGTCATTCCGGGCGCAGCCCCCGGGTCCGATCTTCGATCGGCCCAAGGATAAACTCCGCGGAGATCCGGAATCCATCC
Organism: Allobosea sp. OK403; assembly: GCF_900113835.1. Taxonomy (GTDB): domain Bacteria; phylum Pseudomonadota; class Alphaproteobacteria; order Rhizobiales; family Beijerinckiaceae; genus Allobosea. The sequence continues at coordinate 614,043 of NZ_FOQV01000002.1, forward strand.
TAGAGCTCAAGCGCCCGTCGATGGATTCCGGATCAGCGCCGCTGATGCGGCTTGTCCGGAATGACGGCGAGGTCCAGCCCGGGCCGACCTGCTACCGCTAGGCAGCCGCCTTCGTTACGGCCTCGACGACATCGTCGACCGCGCGCATGACGAGGTCGGCGTCATCGCCCTCCGCCATCACCCGGATCACCGGTTCGGTGCCCGACGGGCGGATGACGAGCCGGCCGCCCGCACCGAGCAATTGCGTCGCCGCCTCGATGGCGTTGACGACGGGCTTCTCCTTGAGCGGCTGGCCCTGCTTGTAGCGGACATTCTTGAGGATCTGCGGCAGCGGCTCGAAGCAGTGGCAGACCTCCGAGACCGGCTTGTCCTGGCGCTTCACCACAGCAAGAAGCTGCAGCGCAGCGACCAGCCCATCGCCCGTCGTCCCGTGATCGGAGAGGATGATGTGGCCGGACTGCTCGCCGCCGACATTGAAGCCATGAGCGCGCATGTGCTCGAGCACATAGCGGTCACCAACCGAGGTCCGCGCCAACGACAGGCCGAGGCCGCCGAGATAGCGCTCCAGGCCGAGATTGGACATCACCGTTGCGACGATGCCAGGCTGCGACAGCCGCCCATCCTCTTGCCAGCTGCGCGCGATCACCGCCATGAGCTGGTCGCCATCGACGACCTGCCCCTGCTCATCGACGATCAGCACGCGGTCGGCGTCACCGTCGAGCGCAATCCCGACGTCGGCGCGCAATTCCCGCACCTTCTGGATCAAGGCGGCGGGATGGGTCGAACCGACATCCTTGTTGATGTTCAGCCCGTCCGGTTCGACACCGATCGCGATGACCTCCGCCCCAAGCTCCCAGAGCGCTTCGGGGGCGACCTTGTAGGCGGCGCCATTGGCGCAATCGACCACGATTCGCAGGCCTTCCAGGCTCATATTGCGCGGCAGCGTGCGCTTGGCGAACTCGATATAGCGGGCATGGGCGCTCTCGATGCGCTTGGCCCGGCCGAGCATCGGCGAGGTCGAGAGCCGCGGCGACAGATCGGAATCGAGCAGGGCCGAGATCTCGGCCTCGACCTCGTCATTAAGCTTGTGGCCGTCGGGGCCGAACAGCTTGATGCCGTTATCCTCATAGGGGTTGTGCGAAGCCGAGATCATGACGCCGAGATCGGCACGCATCGAGCGCGTCAGCATCGCCACAGCCGGCGTCGGCATCGGGCCGAGCAGCATCACGTCCATGCCCACAGAGGTGAAGCCTGCAACCATGGCGTATTCGATCATATAGCCCGAGAGCCGCGTATCCTTGCCGATGACGACGCGGTGGCGATGTTCACCGCGATGAAAGGCAATGCCGGTCGCCTGGCCGACCTTCAAGGCGAGGTCGGGCGTGATGACGCCGTTGGCGCGCCCGCGAATGCCGTCGGTTCCGAAATATTTGCGTGTCATGTTTGCTCTGTCCACACGAGCCCGCAGGCTCGATCCGGCTTCCTTCTATAGCCGGAATTGGTTTCCGCCTTCTCACGATTTGTGACGAATCCTATCCGACCGCCAAGCGGAGCGGGCGCAAGACGCTGCCATTGACTGCGATCGGGCCGCTACACTCGAAACCACTGCATCATTTCCAGAAGAGAAAACTGCGGCTCACAAGAAAAAGGCGGCCGATGCGGCCGCCTTTTCCAATCGCAAGAGAACTTGGCCTCAGAGCTGCGGCTGCGGCTCCAGCCCGGCGTCGGGTTCGCCGCGCTTGCGGCCGCGGCCGGCACTGGGAACCGCCGAACCGCGCGGCGCATGCGGGGTGTCGTCGGTCTCACGCACCGGGCGCTTGCCGGCGATCAGGTCGCGGATCTCGTCGCCGGTCAGCGTCTCGAATTCGAGCAGCGCTTCGGCCACCTCGACGAACTGTTCATGATGCTCGGTCAGGATCGCCTTGGCGTCGAGATAGCCCTGATGGACGAGCTTACGGACCTCGCTATCGATCTTCTGCGCGGTCGCCTCCGACAAGTTCTGGGTCCGGCCCATCGACATGCCGAGGAAAACCTCCTCCTGATTGTCGCCATAAGCGACCAGGCCGAGCTCTTCGGAATAGCCCATCTGGGTAACCATGGCCTTGGCCATCTTGGTCGCCTGCTGGATGTCGCCGGTCGCGCCCGAGGTCACGTTCTCCATGCCGAAGGTCATCTCTTCCGCCACGCGCCCGCCCATGGCGACCGCAAGCTGCGAGGTGAACTCCTTGAACTTCATCGAGTAGCGGTCGCCCTCCGGCAGGAACTTGACCATGCCGAGCGCGCGACCGCGCGGGATGATTGTCGCCTTATGGACCGGGATGCCGGCGGGAACATAAAGGCCGACGATGGCGTGGCCCGCCTCGTGATAAGCGGTGAGCTTCTTCTCTTCCTCGGACATCGCCATGGATTTGCGCTCGGCGCCCATCATGACCTTGTCCTTGGCGTCCTCGAATTCGCCGTGCGTGACCATGCGCTTGCCGCGACGGGCCGCGAGCAGCGCCGCCTCGTTGACGAGGTTCATCAGGTCGGCGCCCGAGAAGCCGGGCGTGCCGCGGGCCAGAATCCTGAGGTCGACATCCGGCGCCATCGGCACCTTGCGGACATGGACGCGCAGGATCTTCTCGCGACCGGCGACATCGGGGTTCGGCACGACGATCTGGCGGTCGAAACGGCCCGGACGCAGCAGCGCGGGGTCGAGCACGTCGGGACGGTTGGTGGCGGCGATGATGATCACGCCCTCATTCGCCTCGAAGCCGTCCATCTCGACGAGGAGCTGATTCAGCGTCTGCTCGCGCTCGTCATTGCCGCCGCCGAGGCCAGCGCCGCGATGGCGGCCGACCGCGTCGATCTCGTCGATGAAGATGATGCAGGGCGAGTTCTTCTTGGCCTGCTCGAACATGTCGCGCACACGGCTCGCGCCGACGCCGACGAACATCTCGACGAAGTCGGAACCCGAAATGGTGAAGAACGGCACATTCGCCTCGCCGGCGACGGCGCGCGCGGTCAAGGTCTTGCCGGTACCGGGGGGGCCGACCAAGAGCACGCCGCGCGGGATGCGCCCGCCCAGCCGCTGGAACTTCTGCGGATCACGCAGGAATTCGACGATCTCCTGAAGGTCTTCCTTGGCCTCGTCGATGCCGGCAACGTCCTCGAAAGTGACGCGGCCATGCGCCTCGGTCAGGAGCTTCGCCTTGGATTTGCCGAAGCCCATGGCTCTGCCGGCTCCGTTCTGCATCTGGCGGGACATGAAGATCCACAGGCCGATGAAGATGACGAAGGGCAGCGAGTTCACAAGCAGCGCCATGAACCAGGGCGTGCCCTCGGACGGCGCCCGCGCCGAGACCTGAACCCCCTTCTGGGCCAAGGTCTTGAGCAGTGCCGGGTCGCCATAAGGCGCATAGGTCACGAAGCTGCGGCCATCCGAGAAGGTGCCGGAAATCTCCTGGCCGGCGACCACGACATTGGCGATGCGCCCGGCCTCCGACTCGTTGATCAGCTGGCTATAGGGAATTTCATTGGTGCTGGCGCGCTGGCTTGGGCTCTGGAAGAGCGTGACGAGCGCCAGAACCAGCAGGAAGATCACCACCCAAAGGGCGAAATTACGGAAGTTCGGATTCATCACCAGTCCGATCGGGCCTGCCGGAATGCCGGAGGAGGCCAAGGGTTTGCTAGGCTAATCTAGGTGCGGCACACGCCCTTGCCAAGAGAAACGGGCCGATCGACCAGACCTTATGACGCCGCAGGGTGAACGCCCCGCTTGCGGACAGGCTCGCGCCGCACGCAAAGGACGCCATCACGACCAAGCGTCAGCACGCACCCCGACAATGTCCGTGTCAAGGCAAACCGCGCCCGCGCCGCCTCGATCAACGCAAAAGAGCAACTTTCGAGCCTCTCCAGCCGCGCCACCGTGTCGCCATCGGCCGCGACGCTATCGACGGCCCGCGCCAGCAGGCGCAACACCATCTCCTCGGGATGCGCGAGCAGGGCGGCAAAGCCGAGCTTCACCGCGCCGGCCTCGTCGCACGGCATGACGATCACCGGCCAGAGCGCCTCGGCCTGGCTCACCAGAGCCCTCTCCATGCGCGCCAGCCGCGTCGCCAGCGTCCCCAGGCGATCGGCGTCGAGGCCTGCCTCCGACAACACCGGCATCAGCATGCGCCAACGCACGCGCTCGAAACGCGGGTCGAGGTTGCTCGGATCGGCCGCGAACCACAGGCCGTGTGCCCGGGCCGTCGCAACGAGCCGCGCCTTGGAGACGCTCAGCAGCGGCCGCGCCAGCGCGATGCCGTCCCGGCGGCTGCGCGCCCGCATGCCGACAAGCCCGGCGGGTCCAGAGCCGTGCGCCATGCGCATCAGCAGGGTCTCGGCCTGATCGTCCAGCGTATGGGCGGTGACGACCACCGCGCCGCCGCGCCGCTCGGCCTCGCGGGCAAGCAGATGATAGCGGGCTGCTCGCGCCCGGTTTTGCAAGCCGGTTGCGGGCTTTGGACCAAGCCAGGGCAGGAGTGCGTGGGGAACGCCGAGCCCATCGCAAAGCCGGGCCACGGCTAGCGCCTCGGCGGCGGAACCTTCGCGCAGACCATGATCGATGGTCGCGGCGACGATCTCGGGCCGTCCGGTGCGGCCCGCCCATTCAGCAAGCAAAGCCAGCAGTGCGACCGAATCCGGGCCGCCCGAGACCGCGGCGAGCAATCTGGGTTCATTGGCGAGATCGGCGAAAAGCACCTCCGCCTCGCCGGCAAGGACCGGCCCGTGCTCCGTGACCGGGGCCGGCAGCGCGCTCAAGCGCAACCGGAGCGGCGGCGCTCGCGCTCGACGCCCTGACGCACGGCGCTGGAGGCGGCGGGATAGTCAACGCCCACCTTGGCGTAGGTGGCGCAGGCCTGATCGCGCGCGCCCAGCCCGTTCAGAGCCATGCCGAGCCTGAGCAGGCTGTCAGGCGCCTTGTTGGAACGCGGGTTCTCGCGCGAGATCTTCAGGAACTGCTCGGCCGCCTCGCGATAGCGCTGGCGCTGGAAATAGCTCTCGCCCAGCCAATAGGTTGCATCGGCGGCAAGCCGGTCGCGCGGATAGCTCTGCAGGAACTGGCGGAAGCCCATCTCGGCCTGCTCGTATTCCTTGCGCAGCACCGAGGCGTAGGCGATGTCATAGGCTTCCTTGGCCGAGGTCACTCCGCCGGTCGCGGCCACGCTCGGCCCACGCGGGACCGCCGGAGGCAAGGCGCCTTGCGGCACCGGGCGGCCGACGCCCTGGATGTCGAGCGGTCCCTGACCGGGCGTGCCTGCGAAATCCTCTTCGATGATGCCTTCCACACCGCCGCCGAGCGAGCGCGGCGCGCCCGCCGCCCCTTGCTGCGTCGTGGGATCGAAAGCGTCACCGCGCCGCTGGCGTTGGCCACCAGCAGGTGCGGTGCTCGGTGCCGTTGCAGGCGCAGCCCCGCCGGCGCGGCCGCCGCCACGTTCGTTCAGGCGGAAATCGACATCTTCCTGAAACTTGCGCAATTGCTCGGTGAGACGCTTGTTCTCGAACTGGAGCTGCTCGATCTGCCCCGAGAGCTGACGCAACTGGTTCTCCAGCCGCGCGGTGCGCACGGTGAGTTCGGCCGCGTCCTGGGCTCGCGCGGGAGCCGCCATGGCGAATGCCATCCAGCCTGCGGCCAGAACGACCAGCAGGGAGTGGGCCTTGCGGTGAAGAGCGACGTCTTTGAGCATTGTCGACAACCGGTTGCGCTTGGTTTGGGCGCTATAACACGCCCTCACCACGGCCAAAATATGAAAGGACCGGCGGCTTCCTCTTCGGAAGGCGCCGGCCCGAGCTTGATCGGGAGGCCAGAGCAGGATGCGAAAAAGTGGGAACCGGTTTTCCGCAATCGATCCTGCTCTCACTTTTAGATGAGAGACGGATTCAGATTTCAGCTGGTATCACTCTGTGATTCCAGCCGAAATCATCCGGCTCTAGTGGCGCTCAGACGCCGCCGGCCCCGTCGAGCACCGTCACCGAGCGGCGGTTCTGCGACCAGCACGAGATGTCGTTGCAAACAGCGACCGGGCGCTCCTTGCCGTAGGAGACGATGCGCATGCGGTTGCCCTGGATGCCGCGCGAGGCGAGATAGTCGCGCACGGTCTGGGCCCGGCGGGCCGAGAGCGAGAAGTTGTATTCGCGCGTGCCGCGCTCGTCGGCATGGCCTTCGACCACGAAGGTGTAACGCGGGTAGCGCTGCAGCCAGGCCGACTGCTTGTCGAGCGTGGCGGTCGCGGTCGACGTCAGATCGGTCGAGTCGGTCTCGAAGAAGACGCGGTCACCGACATTGACGACGAAATCCTGGGCGCTGCCGGGCGTGGCTGCGCCGCCGGCACCGAAACCACCGTCGGCGTTCTGGTTGTTGTTGGCGCAGGCGCCTAGCGCAAGCGAGGCCGCGATCGCGGCGGCGAAGCGGACGGCGCGGCCGCCGGCAAGAAGAGTGGCAAGCATGGTTTGACTCCGGGGCAATCGAATCTGCGGGGCGCGGCTCACGGACGGCGTTGCACAGGAGCCCATCAATGAAGCGTCAACCTAAACGAGACCTTGCCAAAACAAGGCGAAGTGGCGGCATTGCGGCATATGGTTAACCAAACCCTGAGAAATGCCGCTTTCCAGGCTGTGTGGCGCGAATACATCGCTTCCTGTCCCTCGATCCTGCACAGCCCTCATCCTGGGGAGCCGCGAAGCATGCTTCGGGCGGCTCCCGAAACAGCCGAAACATCCCTTCGAGACGCGGGCTAGCGCCCGCCCCTCAGGATCAGGGCTCAGGACAGGAGGCGCGTCACCTCCCTGCCGTCAGCAGCGGCGACCAGGTCGGGTCCGAAGCGAAGGCCGGTGTCGGCACCGGCACTTCAACGCGCCCGGTGATATCGACCATATAGAGTTTTCCGCCCGACTGCCCGCCAGGATCCCGGAAGAACATGATGTACTGGCCATTGGGTGCCCAGTTCGGCGCTTCATTGTGGAAGCCCTCGGTCAAGACCCGCTCGCCCGAACCGTCCGCACGCATCACGCCGATGGCGAAACCGCCCGCGCCGCGCCGGGTGAAGGCGATCAGATCGCCGCGCGGCGACCATGAGGGTTGCGAATAGGAGCCCGCGCCGAAGGAGAGGCGCTTGCCCTCCCCGCCTCCCGAAGGCATCAGATAGAGCTGTTGCGAGCCGCCGCGGTCGCTCTCGAAGACGATCTGCGTGCCATCAGGCGAATAGGACGGCGAGGTGTCGATCGCGCCCGTCGAGGTCAGCCGCGTCGTGGTGCGCGAGCCGATATCCATGGCGTAGAGATTGGCGTTGCCGCCCTGCTGGAGGGAGAGCGCGATGCGCGCGCCATTGGGCGAAAAGCGCGGGCTCGAGGTCATGTCGGGGAAATTGCCGACGATCTGGCGCTGGCCGGTCTCGATGTTGAGCACATGCACGCGCGGCTGCTCGCCCATGCGCTGCGACATATAGGTGACCTCCTGGGCCACCGGCGAGTAGCGCGGCGTCACCACGGAGACGTCGCCATTGGTGAGATAGCGCACATTGGCGCCGTCCTGGTCCATGATGGCAAGGCGCTTGCGCCGGTTCTCCTTCGGCCCGGATTCGTCGACGAAGACGACGCGTGTGTCGAAGAAGCCGCCGACGCCGGTGACCTTGGTGAAGATCGCATCGGAAATGATGTGGCCGACACGGCGGTTATTGCTCGGGTCGGTGAAGTACTGCTGGCCGTCGGTCTGCGTGCCGGTGGTCACGTCCCAGAGCCGGAATTCGGCCTTGATGCGGCCCGAGCCGTCGCGCGAGACACGGCCCGTCACCAGCGCCTGGACGCCCGCCGCCTTCCAGGCCTCGAATTGCGGAACGGAATCGAAGGGCGGATTCCTGTCAGGATGGCGGCTCTTGTCGATCGGCGTGAAATAGCCGGAGCGCTTGAGGTTGTTGGTGATCACGCCCGAGACCAGCACGCCGCCGTCGCCGGCAAAATCGGCAATGGCGATCGGCAGCGGCTGGAACGAGCCGCCGCGCAGATCGATGACGAGTTCGGCCTTCGCCACGACTGGGGCGAGCAACGCCGCGCCGCCCAGGGCAAGCGCGCCGCGACGCGTCAGTCCGTTGGCAACCGGCGAAAGGATTTTGCGGTCGATGAGGGTCACAGTACGTCCCTTGCGTCGAAATTGACGACGACGTCGCGCCAGTCGTCATAATAGGAAGCGAATTGAGCCGGAATGCGCAAAGGCGCGCAGCGGCGGGTTGCAGTGAGAGCTGAATCGGCCGCCACCCTGAACAGCGGATCTGACGAAGAATTGACGACGCCGGGTTGGCCGACGAGCGAGCCGTCCGTGTTCAGCTTCATCCGCACCGAGGGCACCACCGAGCCCTTGGCGTTGGCGAGCGCGATCGGCACGTTCCAGCACTTCAGCAACTGGTCCTGGATGATGCCGATGAGCTGAGCCTTGAGCGAGGGGCTGAGCTTCTGCGACGCGCCGCGTTCTGTGCCCAGCGAAGCCGTGCGGTTCACCTGCGGCGCAGCCGATCCCGAGGATTGCGCCTGCTCCTTCGATTGCAGCAGCTTGGCGATATCGGTTGGGTTGAAGTTCTTGGCGATCTCGGCCTCGCGCTTGGCCTTGGCCTCGGCCTCCTGCTTCGCCTTGGCGGCCGCGACGATCTTCGCCTTGGCCTCGGCTTCAGCCTTTGCCTTGGCGATGGCTTCGGCCTTCTGCTTGGCCGCCTCGGCGGCTTCCGCCTTGGCCTGCGCCTCGGCCTTGGCCTTGGCGGCCGCCTCTTGCCTGGCCTGAGCCTCGGCTTCGGATTTCGCCTTGGCGGCGGCCTTGGCCTCTTCCTCGGCCTGCTTTGCCTTGGATTGGAGTTCGGCGTCCTCGGCGAGCTTCGCCAGCTCCTCGCGCTTGAGGTCGGGCTTCGGCTCCGCCTTGGGCTCGGCCTTCTGCGGCGGCTGCTTCACCGGCTCCGGCGGCGTGACCTTCGGCTCGGCCTTCGGCAGCAGCGCGGCGCGCGAGGGCGGCAGTGGGGCAGCCGCGTTGTCGTCGGCGGTCTTGAGTTCCACCGGCCGGCTCGGCGGCGCGGGCGTGTCCAGCTTGGCCTCGCCCGCCTCCTTGCGCTCGACGATCTCGGATTGGCGCTCGGCGCGCTGGATCGGCTGCTCCTGGACCTTCTCGGCCTTGCGTTCGCCGCGTGTGACCTGATTCAGCGCGCTGGGATCGACCACCTCGACAGCGATCGCCTCCTCGTTCTCCGGCAGAGGCACCGGCGAGGCGAACGCCAGCAGCCCCACGACGAGAAACGTCGCGTGGCCCAGCGCCGACACCAACATGCCCGGTTCGGAGGTCGTAAGCTTCACGCCTGGAACACCCTCACTGCACTCGTCTTCACCGCGCCGGTTCGGTGACCAGCGCGACCCGCTTGAAACCCGCCGATGTGATGGTCGACATCACCGAGGCGACACGGCCGTAATCGACCATGCGATCGCCGCGGACATAGATGCGTTCGTCGAAGCCCTGCTTGGCGAGGCCCTGCAGCTTCATCACCAGATCGGGCTCCAGCGTCGGCTGGTCCTGCAGAAAGATCTGGCCCTTGCTGTCGATAGCGATGGTGACCGGCTTCTGGTCGACATTGATCGGCTTGGCGCCGGTCTGCGGCAGATCGAGCGGCACGCCGGTCGCGATCAGGGGCGCCGCGACCATGAAGATGATCAGCAACACCAGCATGACGTCGATGAACGGCGTCATATTGATCTCGGCGATGGCGCCATGGCGCCGGCCTCGCCGGCCGCGTCGCCCCCCGGCCTTGGCGCCGGATGCTGCTGACATGCCCATTTTGCTTGCCCCTACGCCGCCAGCCGCTCGTCGATCTGCCGCGACAGGATCGCGGAGAACTCATCGGCGAAGGCCTCCAGCCGATTCTGCGCCTTGGCGACCTCGGCCTGGAGCTTGTTATAGGCCATCAGTGCCGGAATCGCGGCGAACAGGCCGATCGCGGTGGCAAACAGCGCCTCGGCGATGCCGGGCGCCACCACGGCAAGCGACGAATTCTTCGAAACGGCGATGGCGGTGAAGGAATGCATGATGCCCCAGACCGTACCAAACAGGCCGATGAAGGGCGCCGAGGAGGCGATGGTCGAGAGCACGAGCAGCTTCGATTCGAGCCGCTCGGTCTCGCGCTGGATGGTGACGTCGAGCACCTTGTCGATGCGCTGCGACAGGCTGGCGACCGAGCGCCCGCCATTCTCGAAGGAGCGCTTCCACTCCCGCATCGCCGCGACGAAGACGGCGGCCATGTCGTTGGCCGGCTTGCTGGAGAGGTCGCGGTAGAGCTCCTCGAGCGAACGGCCTGACCAGAACCCCTCCTCGAAGGCGTCCATGTCCTTGCGCGTGCGGCGATAGAGCAGCGATTTGTCGATAATGATCGACCAGCACCAGATCGAGGCGCCGATCAATCCGGACATCACCAGCTTGACGACGATATGAGCGTGCCAGAACAGCGTCCAGAACGACATGTCGATCTGCGGCGCGGCCTGCGCGACATCGGCGGGGTTCATCCTGTCATCCTTCTGCATTAGCGAGTGCGCCGGATTTCCCGACGCAACCCCGCCGCACGCGTCGCGAGAGACCCCACGCCGCCGCCCGATCCGCGATCCGGGGAACTGCCGGTGCCGTCAATCGCTTGAAAATCCGGCGAAAGATGGGCCGAAACGGGGTTTCCTGCGAAACGCATGCTCGGGATCGAGTTAAGCCTCCAGCAAGGTTAATGCCCGGTATACGCGCCATGCGGCCAGCGCAGGCCTGATCAGGCCGCAAACGAAAACGCCCGCCCCGGTTGTCCGGGGCGGGCGAGATTGCAACGACAGGTCGTTATGCGTCTAAAGCGTCAGAGCCGGATGATTTCAGCTGGGATCACAGGGTGATCCCAGCTGAAATCTGAATCCGTCTCTCGCCTAAGAGTTAGAGCAGGATCTATGCGAAAAACCGGTTCCCACTTTTTCGCACCCTGCTCTAGCCAGCGGTGGGAGGAGTAGGCTCTCCGCCGCGCCGGTCAGCCATGAACTGGTCGAACTCGGCCTTGTCCCGGGCCATGCGCAGCCGTCCCAGGAAGTCGTGGAATTCGCGCTGCTCATCCTCGAGACGGCGCAGCGTCTCCTGGCGATACTCGTCGAAGGCGCGGTTGCCGCTCGACGGGCCGCGATGCCAGCCGCCGCCACCAAAACCACTACCCTCACCGCCCATGCGGCTACGCAGGCGGTCCATCTTCTCCTGGAGACGGCTCATCCGATATTCCTGACGGCCGGCCCCGGCATATCCGCATCCCATGCGACCACTCCCTATCGTAAAGGCCAGGGTCGCCAGACCCAGAGGCCACCAAACCATGAAGCCCAGGACCGTGAACGCGATCCAGGCCCCTCTCCCAAACTCGTCCAGCTTCGCGACGATCGGCATTGTTCCCTCACCGTGAAAGGAGTGAATGTAAATCACATTTACATAAATGGATGCGACCGGGACTTTTGTCAAGGTCGCTCGGACGGACGTCCCCTAGCCAGATCTCGAAGGCGGAGGCAGCCGAGGCTGCTCATCCATCGGACGGCATCAAGGCAAGCTCGCTACGGCGCCAATTTGCCAAGTTACCGCACAATTTGACGCTTCCAGCCTCGATCAACACACCGATACGGGCCTCGACCCTATCGAGGAATGATGGATCCGAAGCATGAAACCGCTCTCCAACGAGAACCATGATCCGGGCGGTCTTAAGAGAATTTGGCTCTAATTCGGAGAGGATCGCTTCGTCGATCTGTGTGTCCGTTACCTCGGTCATGGGCTCGGATCCTTGAGTGAGCCCAGTCCCAGCCCTTGCAGATAAATCAGCATGCCGGCTTCGAGCAGCTCGGCCGCCGACATCGGCAAGGGCCGCCGGCCGCCATCGGCCCGGCCGAACAGCGCAGCCACGCCATGCGACATCGCCCAGACATGCAGCGCCATCATCAGCGCCGGCGGACGCTTCGCCGCCGGCAGCAAGGCGATCAGCGCCTCCGACGCGGCGCGCAGGCCCTGGAAAGCGCGATCCGCCGCGCTGCGCAGTTCGGGGCTTGCATCGAGCGGCACCCCGGCCTCGAACATCGCCGAGTAATAGGCCGGTTCGTCATGGGCGAAGGCAAGATAGGCGCGCCCGAGCCGGTGGAACGCCGTCTCGGGATCCGGCCTGCCCTGGTCCCAGGCGCGCGACAGCGCCGCCTCGAACACCAGGAAGCCGCGCGCCGCGACATCGGCCAGCAGCGCGTCCTTGTCACGGTAATGCCGATAGGGCGCGGCTGGGCTGACGCCGGCAAGCCGCGCGGCCTCGGCGAAGGTGAAGCCGTTGGGCCCCTTCTCCCCGATCAGCCCGAGCGCGGCGCGCACGAGCTCTTCCTTGAGATTGCCGTGATGATAGCCGCGTGGCGGATCGGGGGTGGTGCGCTTCCAGCTCATGTATCGAGCGCTAACATGGCGCCAGGCCAGCGTCGACCACACATTACGCGTCGTCCGTCCCACCCTCGAGTCTGCGTCTGAGTCCGTCCGGAATCCGCCGCGCCCGCCCGCCGCCGACGCAGGCGACCAGGACCTGGGCCGTGACCAGGACCTCCTCGCCGCGCAGCACCCGCTGCTCGACATCCATCGTCGCCCCGCGCGCCGCGACCGAGCGTGTCTCCACCGTCAAAAGATCGTCCATCACCGCCGGCCTGATGAACTCGATCGCCATCTTGCGCACGGCGAAGCCGAGCGCGGTGCCGCCATCGAACAATTCGCGCTGCGCGATGCCTAGCGACCGGATCAATTCGGTGCGCCCGCGCTCCATGAAGCGCAGATAGGAGGCGTGGTAGACGACGCCGGAAAAATCGGTGTCCTCGTAATAGACGCGGACGGAAAGCCGGTGGACGGTCACGATCAAATACTCTGCTGAGCGAAGGCGCCGCATGCGGAAATGGCGAGCCTCGGCGATGGGTGCACCGGCCCTCTAGAGCCAGATGATGTCAGATGGAATCACAAAGTGATCCCATCTGACATCTGAATCCGTCTCTCATCCCAAGAGTGAGAGCAAGGTCCGGCACGGCCCCGAGCCTGAAACAATCCGGCAACGCCAGGCGACATTTCCGTCGATCAACTGCCCAAGAAGCGCCACGCCACGGCAGCGGCATCCGCAGCGACAACGGTTGCCGGGCAGTTCCGTCCGGACGCAGCACGAGGCGCGGATGGCTCTGCATCAGACAGTCTACAAGATAGCCGACAGCACATGGTGGCAGCGTAAGGGCTCCTATGCGCGCACAGCGACACGGTTGTGCTTTTGGCTGGCGACCCCGCACCGGATGTCCCGGCGTCTGGAATTGGCCCGGCAGCGCTACTCGAGCGGCGGCTGGCCGGCAGTGGGCGACCTGCTAGCGGCCCCCTTCGCGCCTCCGGCCCAGCGGCGGCCGGGCGGCTCTTCCTACAGCAAATGGATTGCGTCCTACGACACATTGAGCGCCGCCGACCGGTCTGCGATCCGCCGCCATATCGCGGCAATGCCGCGCCGCCCGCTGATTTCGGTGGTGGTTCCGGCCTATCAGACGCCTGCACGCGTCCTGCGCGAAACGATCGAGTCGGTCCGGGGCCAGGTCTATCCGCATTGGGAGCTTTGCATCGCCGACGACGCATCGCCCTCCAGCCAGGTCACCGACATCCTGCGCGAGCAAGCCGCGCTGGACTCGCGCATTCGCTGGATTCGACGCGAGACAAACGGCGGCATCGCGGAGGCGACCAATAGTGCGCTCGCGCTCGCAACGGGCGAATTCGTCGCCCTGCTCGACCATGACGACCTCCTGGCGGAACGGGCTCTCTATGAAATCGCCGCCGAGCTGGAGCGGCATCCCGGGACCGATCTCCTCTTTTCCGACGAGGACAAGGTCGATGAGGCGGGCCGGCGCAGCGAGCCCTATTTCAAGCCGGAATACAGTTACGATCTGTTGCTGGGCCAGAACCTGATCAACCATCTCGCGGTCTACCGCAGGGCCTTGCTCGAGCGGGTCGGCGGACTCGATCCATCCCTGGACGGCAGCCAGGACTACGATCTCGCCTTGCGCGCGATCGAAGCGATCGATCCAAGCCGCATCAGGCATATTCCGTTCGTTCTGTATCACTGGCGGCAGGAATCCGGCGGCAGTTCTTTCTCGCAGCGGCGCCTGGAAGCCTGCCTGCGCAATGCCCGCATGGCCGTGAGGCGGCATCTCGACCGCATGGGGCACAGCGCTGCCAAGGTCTCGGAAGCGCCGCTCGCCAGGATATGGAACCGCGTCGAATGGCCGGTTCCCGATCCCGCGCCCCTCGTCACGGTCATCGTGCCGACGCGTGATCGCGCCGCACTTCTGCGCAGCTGCATGGAGGGGCTATTGCAGAAGACGGCCTATCCCGCGCTCGAGATCATCGTCGTCGACAATGGCAGCGTCGAGGACGATGCGCTGGCTCTCCTGGACACCCTCGAGCAGGACGAAAGCGTGCGCATCCTGCGCATCGACGGGGAGTTCAACTACTCCGCCCTGAACAATGTCGCCGTCCGCCAGGCGCGGGGCGATATCCTGCTCCTGCTCAACAACGACATCGAGGTCATCGCCGATGACTGGCTCAACGAGCTCGTCAGCCTCGCGGTCCGGCCCGATATCGGCGCTGTCGGCGCAAAGCTCCTCTACGGCAGCGGAAAGATCCAGCATGCCGGGGTCAGGCTCGGCGCCGGCTCATTCGACGGCGGCCCGGGCATCGCCGGCCATATCGGCCTGTTCCGCAGCGCCACGGATCCCGGCTATTTCGGCCATCTCGGCCTGACCCGGGACGTCGGCGCCGTCACAGGGGCCTGCCTGGCGATTCGCCGCGAGGTCTACGAGGCTGTCGGAGGCCTGGACGACACCAGGCTCAAGGTCGCCTTCAACGACGTCGACCTGTGCATGAAGGTCCGCCAGCACGGCCTGCGCGTCGTCTGGACGCCCAATGCCGTACTCTACCATCTCGAATCGGCTTCGCGTCCCTCTGACGACAGGCCGGACACCCGCGACCGCTTCCACCGCGAATGCCGCTTCATGCAGGCGTCCTGGCGCGGCGAGCTGCTGAACGATCCGTTCTACAGCCCCAATTTCGACAATGCCGCCGAGGATTTCGCGCTCGCATGGCCGCCGCGACAGCGGACGTCCTGGGAGCGATGGCGCAATCTCAGATGAGGAGGCAAGCCCACCGACGCCCCTGCCTCGAAGGAAGCAGGCCTACGGCATATATCTGCCCGGAGCCTGCGATCGACAGCTCGGGTTAGGAGCGAGAGCATTTCCGCGCATCTCCGAAACGCGAAAATGCTCTAGCTTCTTGTTTTATCGCATTGTCTTCACGCGAACCGGTGCCCACTTCGCTCGAAAATGCTCTACCGCTTGCAGGGCTTTTTCATGAAGGAGCCGCAGTCATAGGGCTGCGAAAGCTGGCTGCGGACCGTGTAGTCCTTGCCCTCCATCCGGTTGACGATGTCGTCGATGCGCCAGCGCCCATCCTCCAGCTTCATCCGGAAGGTGACGCGCACCGGGCCGAAGCTGATGAAGTCGGCGAAGACCGTAGCGCTCGCGACCGAGCGCTCGGCGACGGTGACGCGCAGTTGCTTGACCTCGCCATCCTGCCCGCTGATGAAGGGATCAGAGCCGATATTGCCCTGATCTCCGCTCTCTTTCATGAATTGCTCGTCACGCGCGAACAGCGCCGAGAGCTCCTTGGTCATCAATCGCTGCCGGTGCGGCGGCCGGAAGGGCGGCTGGGCGACCTTGCCGGCCTCGATGTCGGCAAGCTCGCGGATCGTGATCGCATAGGCCTCGCGGACCGTGGCTTCGGGTGAGGTTTCAGCCGCATAGGCCGCCCCTGGCCCGACAGCCGGCAGCAGCGTCAACGCCATCGCCAGCCGAGCAAACCTAATCGTCGACAGCATCACTCCTCCTCGCCATCCCCGAACAGCCCGAACTGCGCCGTCTCGCGCGCCGGCTCCGGCATGCCGAGATGCCGGAATGCATGCGGCGTCAGAAGCCTGCCGCGCGGGGTGCGCTGGATAAAGCCCTGCTGCAGCAGGAACGGCTCGATGATCTCCTCGATCGCATCGCGCGGCTCCGAAAGCGAGGCGGCGATCGTCTCGATCCCGACCGGGCCGCCGCCGAAATTGATCGCGACCATGGTGAGGTAGCGCCGGTCCATCTGGTCTAGGCCGATCGCATCGACATCGAGCAGATGCAGCGCCTTGTCGGCGACCGAGCGCGTGACGATGGCGTCTCCGTCGACGATGGCGAAGTCGCGCACACGCCTGAGCAGACGCCCGGCGATGCGCGGAGTGCCGCGGGAACGCTTGGCGATCTCATTGGCGCCGTCATCGGACATCGGCACGCCGAGCACGCGGGCGCCACGCGCGACGATGCCCTGCAATTCCTCGACCGTGTAGAACTGGAGGCGGATCGGGATGCCGAAGCGGTCGCGCAGCGGCGTGGTCAACAGGCCGGCCCGGGTGGTCGCGCCGACCAGGGTGAATTTGGGCAGGTCGATCTTGACCGAGCGCGCGGCCGGCCCCTCGCCGATGATCAGATCGAGCTGATAATCCTCCATCGCCGGATAGAGGATTTCCTCGACCGCCGGGCTGAGTCGGTGGATCTCGTCGATGAAGAGCACGTCGCGCTCCTCGAGATTGGTGAGCTGCGCCGCGAGATCGCCGGCCTTGGCGATGACAGGCCCCGAGGTCGAGCGGAAATTGACGCCGAGCTCGCGCGCCACGATCTGCGCCAGCGTGGTCTTCCCCAGCCCTGGCGGCCCGACGAAGAGGACGTGGTCGAGCGCATCGCCGCGCGACTTGGCGGCGTTGATGAAGACCTGGAGATTGGCCCGCGCCGCCGCCTGGCCGGTGAAATCGGCAAGCGAGAGCGGCCGCAGCGAGCTCTCGCTGTCGTCGTCGCGGCGGTCGGCTGTCATCAGGCCGGGACGGCGCGGCGCATCGCTCACAATTCAATCTCCAATTCGAGCGCGTCGCGCACGGGCAGGCCCTGATAGCCCGTCTTGATGATCGTCGGGATCACCGAGCGATAGGCGTCGATCGCCTCGACATAAAGCCCCGAGAAGCGAAAGCCGCATTTCTGGTAGAAGGCGAGGCCGGGCATGTTGTCATTGGTCAGCATCGCCCGCAGCTTGACCGCCCCCTTGGCCTTGGCCGCGGCCTTGACCGCGTCGAGAAGCTGAATCGCCGCGCCTTGCGCCGGAGCGACGGAGTGCAACGCACAGAGCAGTGCGACGTCGCCGCGCATGGTCCAGCTCGCATAGGCCATCGCCTCGCCATCCGGCGCGAAGACACCGAGCAGATCGAGCTCGGCGCAATCATAGACATGCAGGCCGATCATCATGCTGCGCGAGCCCCAGCTCGCCATCATCAGCGCCAGGAACGCGCTCTTGTCCTCGACGTCGCGGATGATGCCGGCGCCGGGTGCGCTCACTTCGCCAATTCCTTCAGCCCGAGTTTGATGAGCTGCGCCGTGCCGGCCCCCTCGCCCGCCGCCCGCGACGCCGCCGCCACGGCCGCCACGGCCTGCGCCTGCGGGTAGCCGAGATTGGACAGCGCCGAGACCGCATCCGCCACCGGCTGCGGCAGTTTCCTGTCCTCCAGCGCACCAGCGAGCTGCGCCACACCGGGATCGATATGGCCGAAGGCCGGGGCCTTGTCCTTGAGCTCGGCGCAGATGCGCTGGGCGAGCTTGGGCCCGACGCCGGAGGCGCGCGCCACGGCCGCCTTGTCGTTGGTGGCGATCGCGGTCGCCAGCGCGCCAGGCTCCAGGATCGACAGGATCGCAAGCGCGACCTTGGCGCCGACGCCCTGCACCATCTGCATCAACCGGAACCAGTCGCGCTCATTGTCGGACAGGAAACCGTAGAGCCGGATCGCATCCTCGCGCACATGCGTCTCGATCGAGAGCGCCGCCGCCTCGCCGGGCTTGGGCAGGCGCTGCAGGGTCTTCGACGAGCATTGCACGACATAGCCGACGCCCTGCACGTCGAGGATGACGAAATCCTCACCATAGGAATCGATCAGGCCCTTGAGCTTACCGATCATCGAAGGCCTCGCCGCTTAGAGCTGGATACAAGCTGTAGCGCCTCACGCGGAAGCCCGCATCTGCGCGACCAGGGTCCGCATGCCGCGATGCTGGGCATGACAAATCGCGACCGCCAGCGCATCGGCCGCATCCGCGGATTTCGTCTCCGCCTTGGGCAGCAACACGCGGATCATCATCTGGACCTGCTTCTTGTCGGCATGGCCGACGCCGACCACCGTCTTCTTGACGAGGTTGGCCGCATATTCCGCCACGTCCAACCCCGCCAACGCCGGCACGACCAGGGCGATACCGCGTGCCTGGCCGAGCTTCAGCGCCGATTGCGGGTCGCGGTTGACGAAGGTCTCCTCGACCGCGACTTCGTCGGGCGTCCAGGTCGCGATCACGCGGCTGATGCCCTCATGCAATTGCCGCAGCCTTTCGCCCAGCGAAAGCGTGCCGTCGCTCTCGACGCAGCCGCAGGCGATGAAGCTGAGCTTGCTGCCTTCCGAAACGACGATGCCCCAGCCAGTCTTCCGGAGACCGGGGTCGAGACCAAGAATGCGAATCGGAGCTGCCATGTGAAGTTGAGCCTAAACCGTGGACACCCTTTGTTCCATCTCCGTCCTAACGATCGATGACCGGCGCGCATCGATCGCATCACAAGGAAAGGGTTGCCCGCAGCCGGAGATCCATGTTGGTGCGAAGAGAACTTTCTTCTCCTCTCGCGCTGTGCAGATGAACGACCTCCTGAACGCGCTCCTTCCCGGCATTTCGACTTCCGGACTGGCGATCCTGCTGGCGGCCACCGCCCTCGGCGGAATCGTGCGCGGCTTCACCGGCTTCGGCTTCGCCATGGTCTTCATGCCGCTGGCGAGCATCGTGCTCGGGCCGGTCGCGGCGTTGGGGCTGATCTGGTTCATCGACCTGCCCTATGCGCTGCCGCTGGCGGCACGCAGCGCCAAGAACGCCGAATGGCGCGAGGTGTTGCCGCTGCTCGCCACCGCGACGCTGGCGCTGCCGGCCGGCATCTGGCTCCTGATCTGGCTCGATCGCGAGACCATGCGCTGGATCCTGGCCGGGCTCGTGCTCACCGCCGTCGCGCTGATGGCCTCCGGCTGGCGCTATCACGGCCGGCCGGGCATCCCGCTTTCGCTCGGCGTCGGTGTATTGTCGGGGTTGTTCAACGGCATGGCGAGCATCGGCGGCATGCCGCTCGCGGTGTTCTGGCTGGGCGCGCAGCGCAATGACAAGCATAAGACGCGCGCCAATCTGCAAACCTTCTTCGGCATATCGACACTGATCGGCGGCACGATCCTGTGGCTGAACGGCATCCTGACGACCGGGGCCGCGCTGATGGCGCTGCCGCTCTGCGCCGTCTATGGCGTGGGTCTCTGGGCCGGCACGCATGGCTTCAGGCTGGCCTCGGACGCCGCCTTCCACCGCATCGCCTATCTCGTCATTTTCCTGAGCGCGCTGGTCAGCCTGCCGGTATGGGACGGGTTGATCGGGCGCTGAGCCGCGCCCGTCATGCTCGCCCTTGTGGCGAGCATCCACGTCTTGGCCACTGCACTCGGCAGATGAAGGCGTGGATGGTCGGGACAAGCCCGACCATGACGCGAAGGCATCACCCGAAAATGACGGCGTAGCCCCTCAAGCCATGCCGAGCTTGGCCATCACCTCGTCGGCGATCTCGAAATTGGCGAAGACGTTCTGGACGTCGTCGTCATTGTCGAGCGCTTCCATCAAACGCATCATCGAGGCGGCCTTTTCCTCGTCGAGCGGAGCCGTCGTCGTCGGCCGCCAGACCGGCTTGGCCGAAGCCGGCGCGCCCAGCGCCGCCTCCAGCGCCTTCGAGACCTCGTTCAACGCATCGAAAGCGCACAGGATAGTGTGGCCGCTCTCGTCGGTGATGACATCGTCGGCCCCAGCCTCGATCGCCGCCTCCATGAGCTTGTCGGCATCGCCCGCCTCAACAGGATAGCTGATCTCGCCGACGCGGTTGAACATGAACGAGACGGAGTTGCTCTCGCCCATCGCCCCGCCCGATTTGGTGAAATAGGAGCGGACGGCGGATGCGGTGCGGTTGCGATTGTCGGTCAGCGCCTCGACGATGACGGCAGCGCCGCCCGGCCCGTAGCCCTCGTAGCGGACCTCGTCATAGTTATCGCCCTCACCGCCGGCCGCCTTGTTGATGGCGCGCTGGATATTGTCCTTGGGCATGTTCTCGGCGCGCGCGGCCAGCACGGCCATGCGCAGGCGCGGGTTCATGTTCGGATCGGGCATGCCCATCTTGGCGGCGACTGTGATTTCGCGGCCCAGCTTCGAGAACAGCTTGGCGCGCACGGCGTCCTGCTTGCCCTTGCGGTGCATGATGTTCTTGAACTGGGAATGGCCGGCCATGGCAATTCAGCCTCTGCTGTCACGTCTGCGCACATCGCCTAGCCCGTCTTTCGGCGGCCATGGCGGGAGACCGGCCTTATAAGCGCCGGCTTCGGCGACAGGCAAGCCACAGGACAAGAGCCACCGCAACGGCCCCAGCGAGCCGCAATTGCGCATGATCGTCCCGACCGGGCGGTTCTGTTAAGTCAATATTTGCCATGAGCTTCCAGAGTCGACCGCGTGCCGATGAGCGGCGCGCCAAGAATCCGGACTTCATGACGACTCTTTCCAGCAACCCGATCGCCAGCAATCCGATCGCCGAACAGGAGACGCGCTTCCGCGCCTTCCAGATCGAACCGTTCGACCTCAAGCTGCTGCGCCAGCAATCAGAGTTCGCAAGGACGCGGCTGCCCACGCTGCTGGAGGAGCTGCACCCCCAGTTCGAGCCCTGGCCCGAAACCGCGCAGGCACTGCGCCTGCCCGAAGTGCATGCGCTGCGCCTCGCCCACTGGATCAAGCTGGCTTCGGGCGAACTCGGCGACGGCTTCATGGAATCGGCGCATCGTCTCGCCGGCGCCTTTCATGATCACGGCGTCCCCGCCTATGCGGTCGTCATCTGCCACGCCATCGTCTCGAACCGGATCGGAGCCGAACTGGGCCTCGACCGCGACGCGCTGCGGGCGATGAACGGCTTCTGGCGCCGCAAGGAATTCCGCCGCCGCATCGCGCTGCGCGCCGCGCTCAACAAGGCCGCCCAGCTCGATCTTGAGCTGCTGCTGGAAACCTATGCCGAAGTGCAACGCCAGAGCGGCGAGCGCGTCAGTGCCGAATTCGCCGCCTTCGGGGTCACCGTGCGCGAGGTCGTCGGTGCGGTGAATTCCGGCGCCGGCACCGTCGAGGCCATGGCCAAGACCATGAACGGCGTGGTCCAGGACACCGGCACCCAGGCGATCGTCGCCTCGCAGGCCTCCGACGCGGCCTCGACCAATGTCCACAGCGTCGCGGGCGCGGCCGAGGAATTGTCGATCTCCCTCGATCAGGTCGCGATCGAAGTGTCGCGCGCCGCCACCATGGCCCATGACGCCAACGCCGCCGCGCTCGAGACCGACATCATCGTCAAGAGCCTGGCGCATTCGGCGCAGACCATCGGCTCCATCGTCGAGATGATCCGCACCATCGCCGCCCAAACCAACATGCTGGCGCTGAACGCCACGATCGAGGCCGCCCGCGCCGGCGAGGCCGGGCGCGGCTTCGCGGTCGTTGCAACCGAGGTGAAGCAGCTCTCCGCCCGCACGGCGCAGGCGACCGACGAGATCGCAGCCCAGGTGCCCTCGATGCAGATGGCGACCCATGAAGCCGTCGCCGCGATCGAGCGCATCGTCTCCTTCGTCCGGCAGATGGACCAGACCACGGCCACTGTCGCCAGCGGCATCGAGGAACAGCGCGCCGCGACGCAGGAGATCGCCCGCAGCGTCAATCTCGCCGCCCAGAGCACCGAAGAGGTGGCGCAAAGCGTCAGCGGCGTCAGCCTGATGGCGCAGGAGGCCGGCAACAGCGTCGGCGACGTGCTCAACCTCGCCGGCACATTGGCCGCCAAGGCCGCCTCGCTTGCCGATGCCTTCGATCACCTGATGCAGCGCAATCGCGCCGCCTGAGGCGGGCCCCCGCGGTCAGGCGCGCTCCCAGCCGACAGGCACCGCCTCGCTCAGATGCGGGCCCAGCCGGACTGGCCAGACCGCCTTCGCCAGCCCTGTCGCATCGTCGATCTCGACGGCGACGCCAGACAGCGTGCCCTCGCCCGTGGCGGGTTCGAGCCGCGCGCCGGGCGTCTTCTGCAGGAAACGCCGGATCGGCTCGTCCTTCTGCATGCCGAGCACCGAATCATAGTCGCCACACATGCCGGCATCGGACTGGAAGGCGGTGCCGCCAGGCAGCACGCGCGTATCGGCGGTCGGCGCATGGGTGTGGGTGCCGACGACGAGGCTCGCACGGCCATCAAGGAAATAGCCCATCGCCTGCTTCTCGCTCGTCGCCTCCGCATGGAAGTCGACGATCACCGCATCCGCGACCTCGCCCAGTGGGCAGGCCGAAATCTCCCGCGCCACAGCGGCGAAGGGATCGTCGAGGGCATCCATGAAGATGCGCCCCATCGCATTGACGACGAGCACCCGCGCGCCATTGGCAGCTTCGATCACGGTGGCGCCGCGCCCCGGCGTACCCGTCGGGTAGTTCGCGGGCCGCACCAGCCGGTCCTGCCGCTCGATGAAGACGAGCGCCTCGCGCTGATCCCAGGAATGATTGCCGAGCGTGACCGCGTCCGCACCCGCCGCGAGCAGTTCGTCGCAGATCGCCTCGGTGATACCAAAGCCGCCCGCCGCGTTCTCGCCGTTGATCACGACGCAGTCGAGGCTCCAGCGCTGGCGCAGGGCCGGCAGACGCTCCTGCACCGCGACCCGCCCGGGACGGCCGACGATATCGCCGAGGAAGAGAAAACGCATGGGATGAGAACTCGGATGGCTGCGAGGCGTCCTCCGTCGCGCGAATGCGCGGCAGAATCAACCGCAGCGTATCGCTTCCCGTTCGGTCACCACCCAGTCGAGCCTGCGATCATGCGGTTCGTCCGGCACCGCCTCGATCTCCTGCACGGCATAGGCGATGCCGATGCTCGTGACCGGACCGAGTTCGGTCAACGCCCGGTCGTAATAGCCTTTGCCATAGCCAATGCGGAAACCGCGTCGGTCGAAGGCGGCGAGCGGAACCAGCAGGATCCTCGGCTTGACCTCGGTTTGGCTCGGTTCGGGAACAAGCGTCCCGAAACCGCCCGGCACGATCGGCTCCCATGGCGCCCAACGCCGGAACCGCATGGCGCCCGAGACGATGGCGGGCAGGCAGAGCGGCATGCCCTGCGCGTGCAGCGCCTCCAGGATCGGGCGCGGATCGGCCTCCGAGCGCATCGGCCAATAGGCCGAGACCGGACCATCTCCCGACAGGTCCGACAGCGCCAGCGCCCGCTCGGCAATTACCGGGTCCCATTCGAGCCGATCGTCGATCTCCAGCGCGTCGCGGCGCGCCAGGGCGGCCTCGCGCAGGGCGGCTTTCCTGTGGGCGGCGCTGTCGGAGAGTACGTTGGTCATGATGGAAGTACGGAGCCACCTTGGCCGTGGAGATTTCGATCCCGGGACACCTACTAAAGTAGGTGGGCGCCGTGTGTCCGGGTCCAGGGACCCGGTCAGGGACAGCTCCCTAGGGAGTCGTATGGGCCCGGGAATACAGTTCTCGCACGCACCAGGCAGCCCCGCATCCGCAATGTAAGATGCGCGCCGGCAAAGCGCCAGTGGGCATCTCGGCCGGAGCGCGTTTCAGTTCGGATGTCCACAGTCGGGAGAAGCACGCCAGGGATGGCGCTCCGCAAGCTCTACTCCGTCGCGAAATAGACCAGCGCCGCGACCGGGAGCGCAAAGCCGATCCAGGAAGCGAGCGGCCAGCCGCCCTGCGCGAAGGCCCAGCCGCCAAGCGCCGAGCCAATCGCGCCGCCGGCGAAGAAGGTCGCCATATAAAGCCCGTTAAGGCGGCTGCGATGCTCGGCTCCGAGCGCGAAGATCGCACGCTGTCCCAGCACCAGATTGGTCGAAACGCCGAAATCGAGCAGGATCGCCGCCGCCACCAGCAGCCCGAGCGCCCAGGTCGAGCCCGCCTCGCCGAGATGGGTCATCGCGAAAGCGACCGCGACGGAAAGCATGGCGAAGATGCTGGCCGGCTTCGTCCAGCCACGATCGGCGAGCCGCCCCGCAATCGGCGAGGCGACGGCGCCCGCCACGCCCGCCAGTGCGAACAAGGCGATGCCGGTCTGCGAGAGCTGGAACACCGGCCCCGCCAGCAGCAGCGGCGTCGTGGTCCAGAACAGGCTGAAGGCGGCGAACAGGCAGGCCTGATAGAGCGCGCGCCGTTGCAGGATCGGCGTCGTCACCGCCAGATGGCCCATGGAGGCCAGCAGCTCGCCATAGCGGAGCTTCGCCACCGGCACGCGGCGCGGCAGGGTCCGCCAGAGGAGCAGGCCGAGCGCGACCATCGCACCGGCTGAGAGGAAGAACACCATATGCCATGAGGACAATCCGGCGATGAAGCTGGAGGCCGGGCGCGCCAGCATGATGCCGAGCATCAGCCCGCTCATGACATTGCCGACGACACGACCGCGCACGGCCTCGGGCGCCATATGCGCGGCATAGGGCACAAGCACTTGCACCGCGACGGAGCCGAGGCCGATGAACAGCGCCGCGACGAAGAAGGGCAAGGCCCCGGTCGACAGCGCCGCGCCGAGCAGACCGAGCGTCGCGATCCCCATCATGGTGAGAGCGAGGCGGCGATTTTCAATCAGATCGCCCAGTGGCACGATCAGCAGCAGGCCCAGCCCATAGCCGATCTGCGTCAGGGTAACGATCAGCCCCGTCGCTTGCGCGGACAGGCCCAGCGCCGCGCTGATCGGGCCGGCCAGAGGCTGAGCATAATAGATGTTGGCGGCGATCAACCCGCAGGCCATCGCCAGGACGAAGGTGATCCAGGGGGAAACCGCACCTTCGTCAGGCGGGTTGTCGGCGGTCGCAGCGATAGCCATAGGCAACTCCGGAATAGAGAATAATTGTTTCCTAAATCGTCGAAAAATCAGGCGAGCGCCTTCATCGCGACCTCAACCACGGCCGCCATCTCGTCGCGGCTGCGGCCGGTCTTGCCGACCACGCGCATGCCCTGGAGAAGGCAGAGCATCAGCCGGGCGGTCGCCGCACTGTCGAGATCGGCTGGGATCGAGCCATCCGCCTGCCCCTGCTGGATCAGCCCGGTCAGCAGCGCCTCGTTCCTGTCGAGGCTCGCCGCGACCCGCTGCGCCACCTCGTCATCGAAGATCGCAAGCTCCGCCGCACTGCCGACGACCAGGCAGCCCTGCCGCCCTTCGGCGCCATGCGACGCCTCGGCATAGAAGGCCAGGGCCTTGCGAATACGCTCGCGCCCCGTCCCGCCGGCGCCGATGGCGTCCTGCAGCTTTTCTGCGCGCACAGCCTTGTTGCGGTCGAAAGCCGCCAGGAATACCGCCCGCTTGTCCTTGAAGGCCTTGTAGACGCTGCCCTGGGCCAGTTGCATGGCCTCGGTCAGGTCGCCGATCGAGGTGGCGTGATAGCCACGCTCGCAGAAAACCCGCACGGCCTTGTCGAGCGCGTCATTCATATCGAATTCGCGCGGCCGGCCGCGGCTGCGCGAAACGGATATCGATGCGGATGATGGGGCGATAGTGGCCATGCTCCATTTATAGGAAACGATCGTTTCCGAATCAAGGCCGATCTCGAGAAGCCGCCTCCCCGGCCTCGCCCCCTATCCAGCCACCCGATCGGCACATCCCCCCAGGTCGGCCTGTTGCTCCGCCGACAGGGCGCGTTTTGGTACCATCTGGAACAGGCGTGGCGCCTGATAGAACAGGAACATCTCGGCATTATCGGCCCGCTTGAGATAGTGATCCCAGGGCGTCAGCCACGCGCCGCCATCATTCGTCACCTTCAGCCCCGCTTCCGACCATGACCAGGTGAGCGGCTGCTGGAGCGATTTCTGCTTCCGGAAATTCTTCCGGGCCATGCCGGGCGCGATCAGGAAATAGCTCAGGAACGGCATCAGCAGCAGCCAGAGCGCGAAGAGGTGAATGACGCCGGCGAAAGGCCAGAACGACCAGCCGCCGACATAGTCGGAAACGAT
Source organism: Allobosea sp. OK403 (assembly GCF_900113835.1). Classification (GTDB taxonomy): domain Bacteria; phylum Pseudomonadota; class Alphaproteobacteria; order Rhizobiales; family Beijerinckiaceae; genus Allobosea. Next base: position 640,251 of record NZ_FOQV01000002.1, read on the forward strand.
GAAAAACACGTAGAACAGCACACCCGCAGCGGTCATGGCGAGCCGTAAGTGGCCCCGGTAGACGTTCAGAACATGCAGCTTGTTTGCCGCCACATAGTCGTCCGCCGTCAGGGTCAAGTCCACTGAGCGGTTCATGTCAGCCGTCATTCGGGAACTCCCGGCGGCTTCGCAGGCAGCCGCGGACACATGATCGAAAGTCCATCAGCCGACAGGCGCCGGGACCAGGCTGCGTGCCACCCCCTCGATGCGCTCGGCCGCCGCCATCAGCGCCTCGGCTGCGCGGTCCTCGACCTCGTTCAAGCGGTGATCGGCGGCGCCGGCATCGCCTTGCACGGCGGCCAATTGCATCTCCATCGCGGCGACCTTCTGCCTGAGCTCGGAGACCTCGTCGGCAACCATCAGCGCCGCCATCACATGCAGGCGCATATCGCCGATCTCGCCGAAAGCCTGGCGCATCTCGTCGATCTTGCCGTCATAGAGCCGGGCCAGCCCCTCCAGATGCGGCTCCTCGCCCTCCCCGCAGGCCATCCGATAGGCCTTCCCGGCGATGGTGACGTTGACTTGCGGCATGGTTGCCCCCGCTCAATGATCCAGATGAGGCATCTCGGCCTGTGCACGCGTGATCACCGCGCCGATGACGTTCATCGCCCGCTCCAGCCGCTGATCGACATCGGTGGCAGCACTCTCGACCTCGCCGAGCCGCGAGACGGCGCCGTCGAGCTCGGCGGCGAGCCGGGCGCGGTCGTCCTGCATCAGGGTCAGTTCCGTCTCGAGATTGGCGCGCCCGCGTTCCGCCTCGATACGGCGGCGGGCGGCGGCTTCAAGCTGTCCCAACGCGCCGTCGAGGCGCGCGAGCGCATTCTCCAGCATCAGGCTCGCCACCGTCTTTCCTCCTCCAGAACGAAGCCGGCTCACTCGATTCGCGACACTAGCGCATCTGCGGGCGAAACGTGAATCGCAAGCCCGGCCAGGAGCCGCCCGATCCCAAGGGCTTGCGCGCAGTTGCTCAGCCGCCGTCTCGGGCCCGGCCTTGCCCCTCGCATGGCGGAAACGCCTGAGGAGCGAATTGACTCAGGTCGACCCGGCAGCCTAATCGAGCCCGGTCGGCAATCGGCCGAGACCATACATAGCGACCGCCGTCGCCCCGTCTCTGGAACGGGAGCCGGCCGCGGCCTTGCCCCATCCGCCGGCGGGAGCCTGAAATACCATGACATCGATCGACCGGAGCCAGCACGACAAGCTCGCCAACGCCATTCGCTCCCTCGCCATGGATGGCGTCGAGCAGGCGAAATCGGGCCATCCCGGCCTGCCGATGGGCGCCGCCGATGTCGCGACCGTCTTGTTCACCCGCGTCATGAATTATGACGCAGCCAACCCGCACTGGCCCGACCGCGACCGCTTCGTGCTCTCGGCCGGCCATGGCTCGATGCTGCTCTATGCCCTGCTCTATCTCACCGGCGTGCCGGGCATGGAGCTCGACGATCTCAAGAAATTCCGCCAGCTCGACTCCAAGACCCCGGGCCACCCCGAGAACTTCATGACGCTCGGCGTCGAGACCACCACCGGCCCGCTCGGCCAGGGTCTCGCCACCGCCGTCGGCATGGCCATGGCCGAGCGCATGCTCGCGGCCGAATTCGGCAAGAAGGTCGTCGACCACCACACCTATGTGCTCGCCTCCGACGGCGACCTGATGGAGGGCATCAGCCACGAGGCCATCGCGCTCGCCGGCCACCACAAGCTGAACAAGCTGATCGTGATGTGGGACGATAACGGCATCTCGATCGACGGCCCGCTGACGATCTCCGACTCAGTCGACCAGGTCGCGCGCTTCAAGGCCTGCGGCTGGCGGTCCGAGCGCGTCGACGGACACGACCCCGAGGCGATCGAGGCCGCGATCCGTCGCGCCCAGAAGTCGAACAAGCCGACCATGATCGCCTGCAAGACCGTGATCGGCTTCGGCGCGCCCAAGAAGGCCGGCACCTCCAAGGCGCATGGCGAACCGCTCGGCGCGGAAGAGCTTGCCGCTGCCAAGAAGGCGCTCGGCATCACCGGCGGCCCCTTCGAGGTCCCCGCCGATGTGCTCAAGGCCTGGCGCGGCTTCGGCGCCGCAGGCAGCACCGCCCACAAGGCATGGAAGGAGCGCTTCGCCGCGCTCTCTGAGCGCAAGCGCGCCGAGTTCGAGCGTCGTCTCGCCCACAAGGTCCCCGCCAAGCTCGACAAGGTGATCCTCGCCCATAAGAAGGCGCTGATCGCCAGCCCCGTCACCATCGCGACGCGCAAGGCCTCCGAGCTCGCGCTCGACGTCATCGAGCCGGTGATGCCCGAACTGGTCATGGGCTCGGCCGATCTGACGCCTTCGAACAACACTCGGGCCAAGGGCGCCGAGGACTTCACGATCAAGACGCCCAAGGGCCGCTATGTCCGCTATGGCATCCGCGAGCACGCAATGGCCGCCGCTATGAACGGCATCACGCTGCATGGCGGCTTCCGCACCGGCGGCGGCACCTTCCTCGTCTTCGCCGACTATGCCCGCCCCTCTATGCGGCTCGCCGCGCTGATGGGCCTGCCGGTCGTCTATGTCATGACCCATGACTCGATCGGCCTGGGCGAGGACGGCCCGACCCATCAGCCGGTCGAGCAGATCGCCTCGCTGCGCTGCATGCCCAATATGCATGTCTTCCGCCCGGCCGATGCGATCGAGACCGCCGAAGCCTGGCAGTTCGCGCTGGAGAACACCAAGGGGCCGACCGTGCTCGCCCTCTCCCGCCAGAATCTCGCCCAGCTGCGCACCGATGCGACCGCAACCAACCGCTCGGCCAAGGGCGGCTACGAGCTGCTCGCAGCCGAGGGCGGCAAGGCCCAGGTCTCGCTCTTCGCGTCAGGCTCCGAACTCGAGATCGCGGTCGCGGCGCGCAAGCTGCTTGCCGAGAAGGGCGTGCGCGCCCGCGTCGTCTCCGTGCCCTCGCTCGAGCTGCTGCTGGCCCAGGACGAGGCCACCCAGAGCGCCGTCATCGGCTCCGCGCCGATCAAGATCGCGATCGAGGCCGGCGTCCGTTTCGGCTGGGATGCCGTGATCGGCCATGATGGCGGCTTCATCGGCATGCATTCTTTCGGAGCCAGCGGCCCCTATAAGGAGGTCTACAAGCATTTCGGCATTACGCCTGAGGCAGTGGTCGAAGCCGCAATGGAGCGCCATAACGCCTGACGCTTGCGAAACAGGGCAGATATTCCCGCAAAGGGCCTTGCGTTCGGTCATCGTTTGGCCGATTTGCCCGCGTGTATGACGGCCCATATATGACGGCCCAAGGCGCCGAAACCCGGCGAAGGAGAGGATTGAGATGACGGTCAAGGTGGCGATCAACGGCTTCGGCCGCATCGGGCGCAATGTCCTGCGTGCGATCATCGAGTCGAAGCGCAAGGATATCGAGGTCGTGGCAATCAACGATCTCGGCCCTGTCGAGACCAACGCCCATCTCTTCCGCTTCGATTCAGTCCATGGCCGCTTCCCCGGCACCGTGACCGTCTCGGGCGACACGATCGATGTCGGTCGCGGGCCGATCAAGGTCACCGCGATCCGCGATCCCAAGGACCTGCCGCACAAGGCGCTCGGCGTCGACATCGCCTTCGAATGCACCGGCATCTTCACGACCAAGGACAAGGCTTCGGCGCATCTCGCCGCCGGCGCCAAGCGCGTCCTGGTCTCCGCACCTTGCGACGGCGCCGATCTGACCGTGGTCTACGGCGTGAACCATCACGAGCTGACCAAGGACCATATCATCGTCTCGAACGCGTCCTGCACCACAAACTGCCTGGCTCCGCTGGTGCGCGTGCTGCATGACGCTGTCGGCATCGACAAGGGCTTCATGACCACGGTCCATGCCTATACCGGCGACCAGCCGACGCTGGATACGATGCACAAGGATCTCTATCGCGGCCGCGCCGCAGCCATGTCGATGATCCCGACCTCGACCGGCGCCGCCAAGGCGATCGGCCTCGTCATACCCGAGCTCAAGGGCCGGCTGGACGGTGTATCGGTGCGCGTTCCCTGCCCGAACGTCTCGATGGTCGACTTCAAGTTCATCTCGAAGCGCAAGACCACGGTCGAGAAGATCAACGAGGCGATCCTCAAGGCCAGCAAGCGTGGGCCGCTCAAGGGCATCCTGGCCGTCACCGACCAGCCCAATGTCTCGATCGACTTCAACCACGATCCGGCCTCGTCGACCTTCGCGCTCGACCAGACCAAGGTCATGGACGACAAGTTCGTCAGCGTGATGTCCTGGTACGACAATGAGTGGGGCTTCTCGAACCGCATGAGCGACACCGCCGTCGCCATGGCCAAGCTGCTCTGATCCAACCCGAGCGATGCCGCGCCCATCTGGGCGCGGCTTTCCCTGTTTTCCTCGCATGAACGGACACCCCATGGCCAAGATCGAGCCGACCGTCGCAGCCCCGGCCAGCGCCGCCGAGCCGACCATCGTCACGCCAGCGCCGTCCCATGGCACGCCCTATATCGTCGGCAGCGCGATGCCGGCCGCGGACACGCCTGCAAGCGAGCCGCGCGGGCTCGACCAGCTCTCCCGCATCGAGGAGAAGGCGGCGCGCATCGAGGAGAAGTTCGCCCGCTACGAAGCCGTGCTGACCCGCGCCGAAGCCTCGCTGGAGCGCAGCGCCCACAAGGTCGACAGCGCCGCCGCGACCCTGGATTTCGCCAGCATCCGCGACGAGGTCGCCGCCCTGCGCCAGCGCGTCGATGCGACGCCGCGCTTCGGCGCGCTGTTCGTCACCGGCCTTGCCACCGCGGTGCTGACGGTCCTGCTCACCGTGCTCGTGCTCAAATTCGGCGTGCCGGGCCTGTTCGGAGGCTTGCTGTCGCGATGAGCTTCAAGACGCTGAGCGGCCTCGACCTGGCGGGCAAGCGCGCGCTTGTTCGCGTCGATCTCAACGTGCCGATGGAGAACGGCAAGGTCACGGACGCGACGCGCATCGAGCGCGTGCTGCCGACGATCCGCGAGATCTCCGGCAAGGGCGGCAAGGTCATCCTGCTCGCCCATTTCGGCCGCCCCAAGGGCCGCGACGCCAAGGATAGCCTGAAGCCAGTCGCGGTCGCGCTCGCCCATGCGCTCGGCCAGCCCGTCACCTTCGTCGAGGATTGCATCGGCGAGGACGTCGCCAAGGCCGTCGCAGCGGCGAAGAACGGCGAAGTCCTGCTGCTGGAGAACACCCGCTTCCACGCCGGCGACGAGAAGAACGACCCCGCCTTCGTCAAGGCGCTCGCCGCCAATGGCGACCTCTTCGTCAACGACGCCTTCTCGGCGGCGCACCGCGCCCATGCCTCGACCGAAGGCCTCGCCCATGTCCTGCCGGCTTATGCCGGGCGTTCCATGCAAGCCGAGCTCGAGGCTCTCTCTGCCGGGCTCGACAATCCTGCCCGCCCGGTGATGGCAATCGTCGGCGGCGCAAAAGTCTCGACCAAGCTCGATTTGCTCGGCAATCTCGTCAAGAAGGTCGACGTGCTCGTCATCGGCGGCGGCATGGCCAACACCTTCCTGGCGGCGCGCGGCATCAATGTCGGCAAGTCGCTCTGCGAGCATGACCTCGTCGGCACCGCCCGCGAGATCGAGGCCAAGGCCAAGGCCGCCGGCTGCGAGATCATGCTGCCGGTCGATGCGTTGGTCGCACGCGAATTCAAGGCCCATCCGGGCCATCGCGTCATCCAGATCGGTGAGGTCGAGCCCGACGAGATGATTTTGGACGCAGGCCCCTTGAGCGTCGCCGAAGTCGTGCTCAAGCTCAACCAGGTCAAGACGCTGGTCTGGAACGGGCCTTTCGGGGCCTTCGAACTGCCGCCCTTCGACACCGCTACGGTGACGGTGGCCAAGGCCGCCGCCAAGCGCGTCAAGGCTGGCCAGCTCGTCGCGGTCGCCGGCGGCGGCGACACCGTTGCGGCGATGAACCATGCCGGCGTCGCCGATGATTTGACCTACATCTCGACCGCGGGCGGCGCCTTCCTGGAATGGATGGAAGGCAAGGCCTTGCCGGGAGTGGAAGCGCTACGCGCAGCGTGAACGACACCTACCGGCTACCCTTGCGGCAGCCGGTGTTTATGCTATGTTCTCTTCATGAGCGAGAGCGTACAGACAGCGATGTTCGAGTTCCTGAGGAAGGTTCAGGCGGATTTGTCTTCGTTTCGTGCCGAGGCCAACACGCGCTTCGAGCATCTTGAAGACCTCGTCCGCAAGCAGCGCCGCGACACCGCCGGCCTCCTCGTGATGGCCAAGGCCGTCACCGGCGACTTCGCCGAACAGGTTGCCGCCATCGAAGAGCGCGTCCGGGTTCTCGAAGCGCGGGGCCGTTGAGCATTCACGCTACGCGCCGCTTTCGCTTTGCGTCCGCCGCCTATCCGCTCTAAATCCTCCCCAGCCCTTGAAACCGCACCGGGAGGACCTCCGTGGCCCGTATTACGCTCCGCCAGTTGCTCGATCACGCCGCCGAACATGATTACGGCGTGCCCGCCTTCAACATCAACAACATGGAGCAGGCGCTGGCCATCATGGCAGCGGCGGATGCCACCGACGCCCCCGTCATCATCCAGGCCTCACGCGGCGCCCGCTCCTACGCCAACGACATCATGCTCAAGCACATGATGGACGCCGTCACCGAGATCTATCCGCATATCCCGGTCTGCGTGCATCTCGACCATGGCAATGAGCCGGCGACCTGCATGACCGCGATCCAGGCCGGCTTCACCTCGGTGATGATGGACGGCTCGCTCAAGGCAGACGGCAAGACGCCGGGCGACTGGGACTACAATGTCGGAGTGACCAAGACGGTGACCGAAATGGCCCATCTCGGCGGCATCTCGGTCGAGGGCGAGCTCGGCGTGCTCGGCTCGCTCGAATCAGGCGAAGGCGAGAAGGAGGACGGTCACGGCTTCGAGGGCAAGCTCTCCCACGACCAGCTCCTGACCAACCCCGAGGAGGCGGTGAAATTCGTCGCCGAGACCAAGGTCGATGCGCTCGCCATCGCCATGGGCACCTCGCATGGCGCCTACAAGTTCACCCGCAAGCCCGACGGCGCGATCCTGGCGATGCATGTCATCGAGGAGATCCATAAGAAGCTGCCGAACATGCATCTCGTCATGCATGGCTCGTCCTCGGTGCCGCAGGACCTCCAGGACATCATCAATCAGTATGGCGGCAAGATGCCCCAGACCTGGGGCGTGCCGGTCGAGGAGATCCAGCGCGGCATCAAGCATGGCGTGCGCAAGATCAACATCGACACCGACAACCGCATGGCGATGACCGGCCAGATCCGGAAGATCCTGTCGGAGAACCCCGGCGAGTTCGACCCGCGCAAGTACCTGAAGCCCGCCATGGAGGCGATGACCAAGCTCTGCACGCTGCGGCTGAAGGAATTCAACACCGCCGGCCAGGCGAGCAAGATCAAGCGCATCGCGACCACCGCCGAAATGGCCAAGCGCTACGCCAAGGGCGAGCTCGACCCGACCTTCGGTAAGCCGAAGGCGGCGTGAGCGACCTCGACCATCGGGCGGGGCCTCGCTCCGCCCTGATCGGCTGTCTCCGGACCTTCTCGTGAAGAAGATTCTTTTCGTCTGCAGCCGGAATCGCCTGCGCAGCCCGACGGCCGAGCAGGTCTTCTCCAAGCGACGCGACATTGAAGTCGCGTCGGCTGGAACGAACCACGATGCAGATGTGCCAATGACGGCCGAGCTGGCCGCCTGGGCCGACCTGATCTTCGTCATGGAGCGAGTGCACGGCACCAAGCTGCGGCAGCGCTTCGGCAGGCACATGAAATCGGCCCGCCTCATTTGCCTCGACATCCCGGACAACTACGCTTTCATGGATCCGGCCCTTATCCGGCTGCTGGAAAGCAAAGTCTCCCGCCACCTGCCGTGAGGCGTCCTAAATTGGGGGCTGCTGCAACGGTTCAAGCACGGGCAGGCCATTGCATCGGTCCGGCGGATCGATCCTCTACGACTTGATCAGCCCCGCCGTCCTGGGCAGCCACAACGCGATCTCGGGGAAGAACGTCACCGCGAGCACGATCGCCAGCATCGCGACGATGAAGGGCGGTACCTCCCGGAAGATCTCCGAGAGCGGCGTGCCGGTGAGCCCTGCCATAACGAAGAGCAGCAGGCCATGCGGCGGCAGCGTTAGCCCGACCATCATGTTGAGCACCACGACGATGCCGAAATGCACGAGATCGATTCCTAAGCCCTGTGCCACCGGCACGATCAGCGGCACGATGACGAGCAGGATCGTGACCTCGTCGAGCACGATCGCCAGCAGCAGCATCAGCAGGTCGACGATCAGCAGGAACTGCGTCGCCGAGAGGTTCCAGGCAAGCAGGGTCGACTGAATCAGCTTCGGCACGCCCTCATTGGCGACCGCATAGTTGAAGACGAAGGCGCCGGCCATGATCAGCGCGATCATCGCGGTCGCCTTCACCGTATCGCCCATCACGACCAGCAATTGCGCGGGCTTGAGCGTGCGATAGACGACGAAAGCCAGGATTAGCGCATAGCTCGCCGCGATCGCGGCAGCCTCCGTCGGCGTGGTGACGCCGGAATAGATCAACCCGAGCAGGATGCCGGGTAGTGCGAGCGGTGCCAATGCCCGGCCGAAGACCGCGGGCATCGCGCCCCAGGACACTTTCTCCTCGCGCGGGAAATTGCGGCGGCGTGAAATGATCGCGATCACGCCCATCAGCGCCAGCGCCATCATCCCGGCGGGCACGAGCCCGCCCAGGAACATCGCGCCGACCGAGGCATTGGCGATCAGCGCATAGAAGATCATCGGGATCGAGGTCGGCATCAGCGGCCCCAGCGTCGCCGAGACGACCGAGGTCGCCGCAGCGAAGCCGCGCGGGTAGCGGCCGTTTTTGGTCATCATCCGCGCCACGATCAGGCCCGGCCCCGAGGCGTCGGCGACCGCCGAGCCGCTCATGCCGGAAAAGATCAGGTTTGAGACGACATTGACCTGCGCGAGCCCGCCCGGCAGATGCCCGACCATGGCCGAGCCGAAGCGCAGCAACCGCTCGATCACCCCGCTCGCATTCATCACATTGGCGACGAAGATGAACAGCGGCACCGCGATCAGCAGATAGGAATTGTAGAGCCCGTTCATCGTCTGGTCGACGACGAGCCCGACATCCTGATGGGTCGAGATCATATAGGCGAAACCCGCCGCCAGCATGGACAGGCCAAGCGGCGCGCCGAGCACGGCGGCGGCCGTGAAGACGCCCATCAAAACCCACAACCCGTCGGACATGCAGCCCCGTCTCCCGTCAGATATGCGAACGCCAGCGCGGCCCGAGCAGCTTGACGATCTGCCAAGCCGAGCGCGCCACCACGGCGATGAGGAAGAGGCCGAAGCAGGAATAGATCAGGTCGAGCCGCAGGTTCAGCACCGGCGTGCGCTCGCGCCAGAGGAAGGCGATGTAGTCGAGCGAACCCGGCAGCGCCCAGGCGAAGATGCCGCCGACGAAGACCAGCCGCGCCAGCGCCATGACGCGTTTCCAGCGATCCGGCAGCGGGCGATAGACCAGATCGAAGGTGATCTGCTCCTTGTCGCGCACGACGAAGGCGTTGGCCCAGAAGATGATCCAGATGAACAGGATCACCGAGACCTCGTCGGCCCAGGCCGCCTCGTCATGTTCGAGATAGCGGGTGATGATCTTGTAGTTGAAGATCAGGAAGACGAGCGCGAACATCAGCGCCGGGACGGCGGTCGCGAAGCGGCGCAGCCGCGCACCCCAGCCGGTTGCGCTCTCGCCTTGCGTCTCCACGCCCGCACCCGTCTGCATGGCGCCTCAGGCCTCGGTGACGCGCTTGAGCCAGGCCATGTCCCAGGCCTTGGTCGCATCGGCCCCGGAATAGGCCTTGTCGGCGCCCTCGCGGAACGGCGCGAGATCGATCGCATCGACGCTCAGGCCCCTGCCCTTGAGCGCATCGATGATGCTGGCCTCGTCGGCGAGGCGGCCATCATCGCCCGCCTTGGCGGCCTTGCGCGCCGCTGCCTGCAGGGCCGCCTGCTGTGCCGCCGAGAGCTTGGCCCAGACCGGCTTGGCAAGGGCGAAGAACACCGGCTGCAGCATATGCGAGGTCAGCACGACCTGCTCGCTCACCTCGTAGAGCTTTGCGGCGTTGAAGATCGAGAGCGGGTTCTCCTGGCCATCGACCGTGCCGGTCTTGAGAGCAAGATAGACCTCGGGCATGCCGAGCGGCAGCGGGCTCACCCCCAGCGTCCGGCCGAGCAGCAGCCATTCCGGCCCCGCCGGCATGCGCAGCTTGACCCCTGCGAGATCGGCCGGCCCCTTCACATTGCGCTTCGTGCGCAGGGAGACCTGCCGCGTGCCGAGATAATGCGTCGCCAGGATCTCGATGCCCATCTTCTCGGAGACGGTCTTGCGATACTCCTCGCCCATCGGCCCGTCGAAGACGCGGCGCAGATGAGCATGGTCCTTGAACAGATAGCCGCGGTTGAAGAAGCCGAGCTCGGGCATCTGCTGGGCCACCTCGAAAGTGGTCATCGTGCTCATTTCGAGGTTGCCGCGCTGCAGAGCCTGCACCTCGGTGCCCTGCTTGAACAGGGTCGAGGCCGTATGGACGCTGACGTTCAAGCCAGCGGAGGCGCCGTCGATCTCGGCCTTCAGCGCATCCAGCGCCTTGGCCAGGAAATCGCTCGGCGGGGCCGCCGTCGAGATGCGGATCTGCACCGGCGCCTGCGCCGCGCCCCGTCCCGCATAGCCGATGAGCGCACCAGCCAGTGCGCACTTCATGATCCCACGCCGCGTCGTCATCACTGTTTTCCCCTCATTATGCGTTGTGATCAGGACGTCTCGTTCACAAGCCAAAGTTCACAGGCCCAAATTCACAAGCCAAGACCGCCCAGGGACTTGCCTCCATCCACGAACAAGGTCTGACCGGTGATGAATTTCGTCGCCGGCGAGGCCAGGAAGGCAATCGCGCCGGCGATGTCATCGGGAGCGGCCGCCTGCCCGCTCGGCTCCAGCGCCTGCGCCTTGGCATATTGGTCGGCCGGCATGGCCCGCGTCATCGGCGTATCGGTGAAGCCCGGCGCAACCGAGTTCACCGCGATCTGGCGCGGCCGCAGCTCCATCGCCATGGCGCGGGTCAGGCCGATCACGCCGGCTTTCGAGGCGACGTAATGGGCGAAGTTCGTACCGCCGATGGCGGCCCGCGACGACACCGTCACGATGCGCCCGCCCGCCTGCATCCGCCGCGCGGCCTCCTGTGCGGCGATGAAGACGCCGAGCAGGTTCACATCCAGCATCATGCGGAAATCCGCGTCGCTGATCTCGTCGAAGGCGCGCGGCTGATAGGCCCCAGCGACGCAGATCAGCGCATCCAGCGAAGCAGGCTTTGCAATCGCAGCTGCCACCGCCGGCCGGTCACAGACATCGAGCACGCAGGTTTCGAGCCGTCCGGTCTGGTCCTGCACGCCCAGCGCTGCCAGTTTCTCCGCATCACGATCGGCCGCGACGACATGGAAGCCATCGGCGATCAGCCGCAAGACCGTCGCGCGCCCGATGCCGGACGCGCCGCCTGTCACGAATGCGACGGGCGCGACCGCCATCTCAGGCCGCCGCCTGGATAACGACGCTGAGCTTGCCGATGCCCTCGATCTCGGCATCGACCTTGTCGCCGACAGAGAGGAAGGTGCCCTTGGGCACGCCGACGCCGGCAGGCGTCCCGGTCAGGATCACGTCGCCGGGGTCGAGCGTCATGATCCGCGACGCGGTCGCGATCTGCTCGGCGAGCGAGAAGATCATGTCGCTGGAGCGGCCATCCTGCTTCAGCGCGCCATTGACCGCGAGCTTCAAGCCCAGATTCTGCGGATCGGCGATGGTGGAGGCCGGCACGAAACGTGGGCCGAGCGGGCAGCAGGTGTCGTTGGCCTTACCCGCCACCCAGTCGAGCTTATAGAAGGTTTCCGGCGCGCGGTTGTGGTCTCGGGCAGAGAAGTCGATCGCGACCGTATAGCCCGCCACATGCGACAATGCGGTTTCGACGGAGACATTGCGCGCCGTCTTGCCGATCACGGCGGCGAGCTCGATCTCCCAGTCGAATTTCTCGGTACCGATCGGCATGCGCACGGTTGCCCCCTCGCCGACGACCGCGTTGCGCGGCGGCTTCATGAAGAAGAACAGCCGCTGTTCCTCCTTCTTGGCGCCGGGCATGCCCATCTCGGCGAGATGGTCGAAATAATTCGCGCCGGCGCAGAGAATCTTGCCGGGGTAGAGCAGCGGCGCGAGGCGGCGCGAGGCCGTGACCAGATCGGCCGGATCGACCTCGGCGGCCGCTATCGCAAGCGCCCCTTCGGCACGCGCCCAATCCGCGAACAGGCCGATGACGCTGGCCTGGCCGGGAAACCCGACCCGTGCCAGCGACGGCTCCAGGGCGTAGAGCTTGCCCGCCACCTCGAGACAGGCAACGGGGCCACCCGCCACCTCGACCGTCGTCAGAGCCCACCCGGCCTGCGCCATCGCCGTCATCTCCACTCAAAGCCGCCTTGCTATGAGATCAGGATGATTTTATAAAATCTGCGAGTCAACATGAAATGTGCGGTGGCGATGGACACCCTGACGGAGAACCGCTCTCAAGCCGAGCGAGCCTATCAACGCCTGCGCGGCGAGATCCTGCATGGCGACCTGATGCCGGGCGAGCGCCTGCGCGCCAACGATCTGCAGGACCGCTTCCAGCTCGGCCTGACGCCGATCCGCGAGGCGCTGATGCGGCTCTCGACCGAGGGCCTCGTCGCTGCCGAGACGCATCGCGGATCGCGCGTCACCGAGACCTCGCTTGGTGCCTTCACCGACCTGATGGCGACGCGCCGCGAGATCGAGCGGCTCTGCCTGACCAAGGCGATCGCGCTCGGTGATGCCGCCTGGGAGGCCGAGATCGTCGCGGCCATGCACATGCTCTCGCGCACCCCCCTGCCCGCCTCGCAGGACGACCGCGAGGCGGCAACCCTGTGGGAGGACCGTCACCGGCGCTTCCATGCCGCCCTCGTCACCGCCTGTGGTTCGGATTGGCTGCTGCGCTTCTGGGGCACGCTCGCCGACCATTCCGAGCGCTATCGCAAGATCCGGCTGCTGCACCACCGGGAAGCACCGGCCGAGGTCCGCGACGTCAACAGCGAGCACGCCGCCATAATGGAAGCCGTGCTGGCGCGAGAGGTGGAGCGCGCCTGCGCCCTGCTCGACGCCCATCTCCACGCCACCCAGACCAGCGTCGTGCGCCTGTTGCAGATCGGCCTGGACACCTCCGAGGAGAAGTCCCGATGATTATCCGCTCAGCCGTTCTCGAGGGCGAGGTGCTCGAAGCCGACCGCGCCCATTTCGACCGTCAGATGCGCGAAACCGTGCTGCCGGCGATCCGACGCTATCCCGGCATCCGCGACGTCAAGCTGCGCTGGGCGGCCGAGCAGGAAGCCGGCGCGCCGCCGGTCTATATCGTCTTCGACCTCCATTTCGACAGCCTGGAGGCGATGCATCAGGCGCTGGCGAGCGAGATCCGGCAGGAGGTACGGCAGCAACTCGGCACGATCATGCCGCTGTTCAAGGGCCGCGTGTACCATCTGGTGATGAGCCAGGACGCTTGAGCATCAAGACGATTGAGCATCAGCAGGAATGTAAATCGGCTCTGATCCCGAGGAGCCCTGCGCCGGAAAGGCGCCGGTCCGCGTGCACCTCATGGCCGCAGGATGCCGCGAGGCTTCCGACGCTCCGGCTTTTCTGATTGAAGGGACGCCCCGGGCGTGTCGGCGCCCTTTCGCGAGAGCATCGCAAGAGCGCCATGTCGATCGTCTTCTCCGCGCTGGTCGCGGCCTTCGTCGGTTTCGCGGCGGCCGTCGCCGTGGTGCTTGCGGCAGCCCAGGCCGTGGGTGCGACGCCGGCGCAGACCGTGTCCTGGATCGCCGGCCTCGCCATCGCCAAGGGCCTCGCCAGCATCTGGTTATCCTGGCGCCACAAGATCCCGGTCATCTGCGCCTGGTCGACGCCGGGTGCCGCCCTGATCGCGGCGACGAGCGGGCTCGACCTCCCGACCGCCGTCGGCGCCTTCCTGCTGGCGGCGCTGTTGATGATGCTGACCGCAGCGTTCCGGCCGCTCGGCGCGCTGATCGAGCGCATTCCGATGCCGATCGCAGCGGCCATGCTCGGCGGCGTGATCTTCCGCTTCGTCGTTGCGGTCTTCGACGAGATGCGGCTGAGCCCCGCCCTCGTATTGCCTTTGCTCGCAGTCTTCCTGCTGGCGCGGTTGATCAACCCGTTCCTCGGCGTCATCGCGGCGCTGGGCGCCGGCCTCGTCCTGAGCTTCCTGGGCGGCCTTGCCAGCTGGCCCGCCGGGCCCTTGTCGTTAAGCGGCCTCGAATTCGTCACGCCGCGCTTCGATATTGCCGCCATGCTCGGCGTCGGCGTCCCGCTCTATCTCGTCACCATGGCGGCCCAGAACCTGCCCGGCTTCGCCGTCCTGCGCGCGGCAGGCTATCAGCCGCCGACGACGGCGAGCCTCTTCGTCACCGGCCTGGCCTCCTTCCTCACCGCTCCGTTCGGCGCCCATATGGTCAACATGGCTGCGATCAGCGCCTCGATCTGCACCGGCCCCGACACTCATCCCGATCCGGCCCAACGCTGGAAGGCCGGCGTCGTCTACGGTTTCCTCTGGCTGGTGATCGCGGCCTGCGCCGGCCTCCTGCTCACCCTCATCATCGCCATGCCCAAGGCGCTGATCATCACCGTCGCGGGGCTGGGCCTTGTTGGCTCGCTCACCGGCGCGCTCGGACAGGCCATGTCCTCCGATAAGGAGCGCTTCGCCGCCGTCCTTACCTTCGCGGTCGCGGCCTCGAGCCTCTCGCTGTTTGGCATCGGCTCGGCCTTCTGGAGTCTCGTCATCGGGCTTGGTGTCTTGACATTGGACGCACTCATGGGCCGTTTGCGCGCACGATCATGACCAACGCACCCACACCCACCCGCCTGATGCTCGTCACCCCGCTTGTCGCGGATGCCGAGGCGATGGCCTTCCGCCTGATGCAGGCTTTCGCCGGCGGCGACGTCGCGGCCGTGCTGCTGCGCCTCTCCGAGGGCGACGAACGCAGCAAGATCGAGCGCGTCAAACGCCTTGTCGGCCCCGTCCAGTCGGCCAATGTCGCGCTCATCGTCGAGGCCCCGGCCCTTGTCGCCACGCGCGGCGGGGCCGACGGCGTCCACGTCACCAACGGGCCAGAAGCCGTCGCCGAGGCGCGCTCCAGCCTGAAGAACGAGCGCATCATCGGCGCCGGATCGTTGCGCGCGCGCCACGACGCCATGGATATCGGCGAGGCGGGCGTCGACTATGTGATGTTTGGCGAGCCGCGCCCGGACGGCTCCTTGCCGCCCTTGGCCGCCGTGATCGAGCGCGCCTCCTGGTGGGCCGAGATCTTCGAGACACCCTGCGTCGCCTATGCGCCGGACGCCGAATCGGTTGCGGCCCTGGTCGAGACCGGAGCGGAATTCGTCGCGCTCGGCGCCTGGGCCTTCGACGAAGCCTGCGACATTCGCGCGCTGGTGACGCAGGCCAATGCTGCCATCGCGGCCCACGCCGCCCGAAAGGCCGCGCGATGAACCGGACCTGCCGCGGCCTCGTGCTCGCCGGCTTGCTCCTGGGAACGACGGCCGCAGCTGGCGCCGCCGAGCCCGACCTGGCTTACGGCGCCTATCAGGCCGGCCATTACCGCCGCGCCCTGGACGAGGCGCTGAAACGCGTCGAGGCCGACAATGACGACGCCGCCGCCATGACCTTGCTCGGCGAGATCTATCGCCTGGGGCTCGGCGTGCCTGAAAGCCAGAAGATCGCAACCGAATGGTATGACCGCGCAGCCGCTCGCGGCGACATCAATGCGGCTTATGCCCTCGCCTCCGCCCTCCTCGACGAGCGCAGCGGCAAGCGCGATCCCGAACGCGCGGGCATGCTGCTGCGCAAGGCCGCCGCCGCCGGCCATCCCGCCGCCAATTACAACCTCGCCCTCGCTCTGCTCGCGACGGGTAACGAGGACGACGACAAGCGCGCCGTCGCTTGCCTGGAGATTGCAGCGAATGCCGGCATCGGCGACGCGCTCATGGCCCTCGGCATCCTCTCCAAGCAGGGCCGCGGCCTGCCCCAGAGCGAGGCCAAGGCCGCCGAATGGATGGCCAAGGCATCCCAGGCCGGCAATGTGCCCGGCGAGGTCGAATACGCGATCATGCTGTTCAACGGCACCGGCGTCGCCAAGGACGAGACCGCCGCCGCCAAGCTCTTCCTGCGCGCTGCGAACCAGGGCAACCCGATCGCCCAGAACCGGCTGGCGCGGCTCTACCAGTCCGGCCGCGGCATCGCGCCCGACACGATCGAGGCCGCTGCCTGGCACCTTGCGGCCCGCGCCCGGGGGCTGGACGATGCCGGTCTCGACCAGCTTTTCGACCGCCTCAGTCACGAGCAGCAGGGCCGCGCCGCGGCGCTCGCCGCGACCCGGATCGAAGGCGCGGCCTTGACGTCGCCCGGCCAGACGAGCAAGTGACCGGCTGAACTTCGAGGCTGACATCTTCAGCCCTCATCCCGAGGAGCCGCTATGCTGCTCCTCGGGATGAGGGCTCGGGACGTTCCGGCCAGCTCTTTTACAACTTGACCGGCGCCGCGACGCCGCCGTTCGACTGCTGCACCCTGAGGTATCGATGATCCGCTCCCCCCTGATGACCGTGATGACGGACGCCGTGATGAAGGCGTCCCGCTCGCTGAAGCGCGATTTCGGCGAAATCGAGAATCTGCAGGTGCTCGCCAAGGGCCCCGGCGATTTCGTCTCCAAGGCCGACACCAAGGCCGAGGAGATCATCCGCGCCGCGCTGGAGAAGGCCCGCCCCGGCTACGGCTTCGTCATGGAGGAGAGCGGCGTCGTCCACGGCACCGACGAGAGCAACCGCTGGCACATCGACCCGCTCGACGGCACCCACAACTTCCTGCGCGGCATCCCGCACTGGAACATCTCGGTCGCGCTCGAGCGCGACAACCAGTTCATCGCCGGCGTGGTCTATGACGCCGCCAAGGACGAGCTCTTCATCGCCGAGAAGGGCAAGGGCGCCTATGTCAACAACCGCCGCATGCGCGTCTCGGGCCGCCGCGAGCCCGCCGAGATGCTGATCGGCATGGGCGTGCCCCATATCGGCAAGGGCGGGCACCCGCTCTTCCTGCACGAGCTGGGCGCGGTGATGACGCGCTTCGCCAATGTCCGGCGCATGGGCTCGGCCGCGCTCGACATCGCCTATGTCGCGGCAGGCCGCATGGACGCCTATTGGGAACGCGGCCTCAACACCTGGGATTTCGCGGCCGGCGCCGTGATGATCCGCGAGGCCGGCGGCACCTTCGGCACGCTCGACGGCAAGCAGCCAACCAGCGCCAAAGACATCATCTGCGGCAATGAAGTCGGCGAACAGTCACTGCGCGCGGCGCTCAAGTCGGCAGGCTGACATATATCTTTGCTCTTTCACGCTTGATCCCGGCGGCGCTGGAGGCGACAGTCCCGCAGGCGGCAAGACCTGAACGGAAGACGAAGCATGGCGGATGAGGGCATAGCGGCCGAGAAGATCACGGTCGCAACGATGCGGGAGGAGACCCGCTTTTCGCGTCCGTTGCGCTATGTCGTCCGCGCGCTCCTGTTCCTCGCGCTGATCGGCTTCCTCGGCTACATCCTGCAAGGCGGGCTCGCCACCGCCTTCATGACGAATCCCGGCCTGAACGGCCTGATTCTCGGCTCACTCTTCGTCGGCGTGCTGATCGCGCTGCGCGAGCTCTGGCGCCTTTACAGCGAGGCCCGCGCCGCCACGCGCCTCGCCGCCGCGCCGCTGCAGGCGGAGGTCAAGCGTCATCAGGTCATCGCCCCGCTCAGCGGCGTGCTGCCTCAGCTCGATCGGGGCAGCCTCGCCCCCGCCCAGGCCTCGACCGTTCTGGAATCGATCGCGGTCAGGCTCGATGACGGCCGCGAGGTCCTGCGCTATCTCGCCGGGCTGCTCGTCTTCCTCGGCCTGCTCGGCACCTTCTGGGGCCTGCTCGACACGGTCTCCTCCGTCGGCACCGTCATCAAGTCGCTGCGCACCGGCGCGGAAGCCGGCGTGCTCTTCGACGAACTCAAGGCGGGCCTTGCCGCCCCGCTCGCCGGCATGGGCCTGTCCTTCTCCTCCTCGCTCTTCGGCATCGCCGGCTCGCTGATCCTCGGCTTCCTGGAGTTGCAGGTCGCCCAGGCCCAGCGCCGCTTCCGCAACGAGATCGAAAGCTGGCTCGGCACGCGCACCGCCAGTGCCACTTCGGTCACGGCCTCCCAGCCCTTCGCGGGTGACGCGCTGAACGACCGCTTCGACAAGCTCAGCGCGGCCATGGCCGAGAGCGGAGCCAACAACCGCGCCGCGACCCAGGCGCTCTCCAACCTGGCCGAGGGCATCCAGGGTCTCGTCCAACATATGCGCGCGGAGCAGCAACTCATTCGCGACTGGGTCGAGGCGCAGGCCTCGCGCGAGAAGGACATGAAGCGCCTGATCGAGAGATTGACCGCCGACCACGTCACGGAGCCATGAGCGCTCGGACACGACACGCTCGGAACAACGCCCTGATCCGCAGGAGCCGCTAAGCATGGCCCTTTCCCGCTCCCACCGCCGCGACGAGATCAATTTCTGGCCCGGCTTCGTCGATGCGCTCTCGACGATGCTGATCGGCATCGTCTTCCTGCTTTCGGTCTTCGTGCTTGGCCAGTTCTTCCTGTCGCAGGAGCTGACCGGCAAGGACACCGCGCTCGACCGCCTCAACCGCCAGATCTCGGAACTGACCGACCTGCTCGCGCTGGAGCGCTCCTCGAACCGGCAGGCCCAGGAAAACCTGAGCCTGCTGCAGTCGACACTCACGCGCGAGCAGGGCGAGCGCAGCCGTGTCCAGGGCCTGCTCGATGCGCAAGCCAGTGACGCGCCGGCCCAGCTCTCCGAGACCCAGAAGGCGCTCGAGAGCGAGAAGCAGCTCTCGGCCCGCGCCCAGGCGACGGTCGATCTGGTCAACCAGCAGATCCTGGCGATGCGCCGCCAGCTCGCGGCGCTGGAGCAGGCGCTCAACGCCTCCGAGACCAAGGACAAGGAATCCCAGGCGCGCATCTCCGAGCTCGGTTCCAGGCTGAACGTGGCGCTGGCCCAGCGCGTGCAGGAGCTGGCGCGCTACCGCTCCGACTTCTTCGGCCGCCTGCGCCAGGTGCTCGGCACGCGGCCCGACATCCGCGTCGTCGGTGACCGCTTCGTCTTCCAGTCCGAGGTCTTCTTCGACGCCGGCCAGGCCGTGTTGAAGCCGGAAGGTCGCGGCGAACTCGATAAGCTCGCCGCGATCCTGGTCGATCTCGGCCGTGAGATGCCCCCGGATATTCCCTGGATCCTGCGCGTCGACGGCCATACCGATAACCGCCCGATCCGCTCAGCCCTGTTCCCTTCGAACTGGAGCCTCTCGACCGCGCGCGCGGTGGCGGTGGTCGAGTACCTGATCACGCGCGGCCTTCCCAGCGACCGCATCGCCGCGACCGGCTTCGGCGAGTTCCAGCCGCTCGACGTCGCCAACAACGACGAGGCCTGGCGCCGCAACCGGCGCATCGAGTTCAAGATCACAGAGCGCTGACCTCCTCTTGCGCGCGTCCTCGGTTGCCGCGACTTTGCGCTGCATCAAGGCATCCGCCGCGGATCGGCCGAAAATGCCTGCCGTTGATCCAGCATATCGGCAGAGGCATTGGCCATGATCAGGGACATCGTTGTTGTTTTGGACGAAACCGGTCGGCGGGCAGTTCCGTTCGCACTCGCGCTCGCCAAGAATCTGCGCGCCGTCATCACCGCGGTCTCGGTCGCAGCGGAGGGGCCCTTCAACGCAGCCGCCTATTCCGAGGTCCGCTATGATCTGGCCGTCGCCGAGCAGGAAAGCGCAATTCAGGCGGCTCAGGGCACGGCCGCCAGGTTCAAGCTGGATGCAGCAGCTGCCCAGGTTCCGCTCGACGATGCCCTTATCTGCAACCCGAATGGCGCCGGTCACGATATCCTGTACGCAGCGGTTCGCCGCTCCGATCTGACCATCATCGAGCAGCAGGAACCGGGCAAGCCCAAGCCCTCGGATCTCTATCTGGAAGGTCTGCTGCTCAAGACGGGCCGTCCTATCCTGATCGTGCCCTATATCGGCCCCTCCGCCTTGCGGCTCGACCTTGTGACCGTGGCCTGGGATGGCAGCGTCGCTGCCGCGCGCGCCTTGGCCGATTCCCTACCGCTGCTGTGCATGGCGAACAAGGTCGAGGTGGTGAGCGTGTCCCGCACGGCCGATAACAGCGACGGCAAGGCGATCATCCGCCATCTTCTGCGCCACGGCATCGACGCCAAATACCGGGCTTTTCGCAGCGAGATCAGTGTCGCCGATACCTTGCTCTCGCATGTGGCCGACAACGGCTCCGGCTTGCTGGTCATGGGCGCCTATGGCCATTCGCGCCTGCGCGAGGCGATTCTGGGCGGCGTGAGCCGCTCGATCCTGGAGGCGATGACTGTGCCGGTGTTGATGTCCCATTGACTTCGGCTCGGCGAAATAGCCCCCTTCTTTGTGCCTCGTGCAGCCATGTGGCTGATGATGCAGTGATGGCTCGCAAAGACTGAAGGGGGCGATCCGATGCCTGTCCTGGACTGGCGGCCAACTGGAAAATTCTGGTTCGCCCTGGCATTGTTGCTCGCGGCCTCGCCCGTTTGCGCCGAGCCCCGCGCCTCCTCAGTCGAAGGCTGCGCCGCTTGCCATGGCCTGGACGGGATCGCGCGCGATAGCGAAGTGCCGCATCTCGCCGGTCAGAACGAACGTTACCTCGCCAAGCAGATGCTGGCCTTCCGCTCCGGCAAACGCACCCATAAGGAGATGCGCTTCATGGCCCGCGCCATGTCACTCGACGAGATCGCAGCGCTCGCTGCCTATTATGCGGCGCTGCCGCCGCGGTAGTGCCCTGATCGAGACACGCGACTAGAGCAATTTCCGATCCAGTTGGATCGTTCAATTGCTCTAGATTCTCATTTTAACGCGCTTTCCTCACGCGAACCGGTATCCACTTCGCTCGAAAGCGCTCTAGGAGCGGTATCTCAGCCCCAGCTCATGGTGACGAGCCAGTCGCGCAGGATCGCCGCCTCAGGCGACAAGCCGCTCGCCTCCAGCAGCCAGTAGTGCTTGTCCTCGTCGCAGGGCTGCTCGAACAACGTCGTCAGGCTACCGCGCTGGAGTTCATCGGCGATGAGCGAGGTCGGGCACAACCCGACGCCTTGCCCGGCGATGACCGAGGCGACGAGAAGATTGAAGTCGGCAAAGATCGGCCCGCCGCCTGTCGGGGCGTTCAGCCCGGCGGCGGCGAACCAGCGCCCCCAGGCGGACTGGGTCTCGTCATGGAGCAGCTCGGCGGCCAGCAGGTCGGACGCGGCAGCGAAAGGGCCGTGCCGAACCAGGAATTCGGGTGAGCAGGTCGGGCGCGTGGCGGCACTGAGGATCGCGGTCGCCCTCGCGTCAGGCCTGATCCCATGCTGGATCAGCAGATCGACTCCGGCCTGAGCTGGGCTACGCGCATCGAGCGCATAGACCAGATTGAGCTGGATCTCCGGGTGGGTTGCCCGGAACAGCGGCAGGCGTGGAATCAGCCAGCGCGTCGTAACCGAGGGCAGGCAAGCCAGACTGACCAGGGTCCGGCGCGTCTTCGCGGCGATCTGCCCTGCCGCGAGCGCGATATGCATCAGCCCATGCGAGACGGCGGCGCCGAAATCCCGCCCGGCAGCCGTCAGCGCCACGCCGCGCGGATGGCGAAGGAACAGCGGGACGCCCAGCCACTGCTCGAGCGCACGCACATGCTGACTGACGGCAGCCGCCGTCAGGTTCAGCTCGGCAGCGGCGGCCGCGAAGCTTTCATGGCGGGCCGCCGCCTCGAAGGCGCGCAAACCGCCAAGGGGAGGATATCTCATGTCATCGAGGCTAAGCTTGACTTGCCCTTAGCGCAAGAAATCGGAGATTGCGCTGGTGTTCAGGTCAGCCTTACTTGGTCTTCCCTGAATCCGGAATCCCGCCGCGATGCCTCTGCTCGACCTCAGCCATGACTTTACCGACGGCATGCCCGGCTTCTCGCTGCGGCGCGACGGCGAGGTCAAGCAGTTCACCGCCGCAATCAGGCCCTTCGTGACGCATGAGGCCTCCGCGCCGTTCTATGACGGCAAGGCCAGCTTCGAGATCACCGAGGTGTTTTTCCAGACCTCGATCGGCACCTATCTCGACGCGCCGCGGCACCGCTGGAAGGAGCGCCGCGACATCGCGGCCTTGAGCCTCGACGAGCTCGTCCTGCCGGGGCTGTGCGTCAGCGTCGCTGCTGCGCGCCCCGGCGAGCGCATCGGACTCGACCGCATCGACCTTCCCGCCGACCTCTCGGGCCTTGCCGTGCTGATCCGCTTCGGCTGGGACACCCATTGGGGAAAGCCGGCCTATGACGACTATCCCTTCATCGACGCGGATGTGATCGAGGCGCTTCGTGCCCGCGGCGCGCGCCTGCTCGGGGTCGACACAGCCAATGTCGATACCCGTCACGATCCAGCCCGGCCGGCCCACTCGATCCTGCTAGGCCAGGATATCCTCATCGTCGAGAATCTGTGCAATCTCGATCGCTTACCAGCATCGGGCTTTCGCTTCTTCGCCGTTCCGATCAAGGCGGTCGGTGCGGCCGCCATGACGATCCGCGCCTTCGCTGAAACAGCTTGACGCGGGTGGGGACGAACAATGCCATCTTCACGGATTGGAACCATGCAAGACGCAGCGACGACAGCAGCCCCGGCCGATGCCGCCGAGCGGCGCAGCAAGCCCGCCGTAGTGGTCTATCCCAACACGACCTTGCCCGGCGTCGACATGGCGATGCTGCAGGCAGCGCGGCAAAATCTGACCAAACTCGACGAGGTCATCGTTCCGCCCCGCGACGGGCGCGCCTTCCAGGTGCCCAAGGGCCATTTCTTCCGGATCACCAGCATCGAGGGCCCGCAGGTCGGCGATCTCAATCTCTGGAACGCCGACGATCTCTCCGAGCGCTTCTTCAGCGGCAAGACACGGGCCCTGCACGCGACCCATCTCGGCACAGGTGACCGGCTCTGGAGCACCCTGCCCTCGTTGCGGCCAATGGCGACGATCACGTATGATACGCTCGGCTGGTACGGCTGGGACGAAGATGGCGGCGGCATCCACGACGTCATCGGCACGCGCTGCGACCCCTACACCAACCGGCTCCTGAGCGGCGGCGACTATCATCATTGCTGCCATTCGAACCTCGCCCGTGCGCTTGGCGCAGCCAAGGGCGTCCCGGCGCGCGAGGTCGAGCAACACGTCCACGACGTGCTCAACGTCTTCATGTGCACCGGCTTCACCCGCGACACGCACCAGTATTTCATGAAGGCGAGCCCGGTCCGCCCGGGCGACTACATCGAGTTCTTCGCCGAGATCGACCTCATCGGCGCGCTCTCGGCCTGCCCCGGCGGCGATTGCAGCGCGAGCCATTCAAGCGACGTGGCCGCCTGCTACCCGCTCAAGGTCGAGATCTTCCGCGCCGATCCCGCTCTGCTCGCCGGCTGGACGCCACCGGAGCGCAACGCCTATCCGCGCAGCCATGGCGAGGAGGGTTGAGGCCCTTTTCCGTCATTGCGAGGAGGCGAAGCCGAGGAAGCAATCCAGAGGGCGTAGCGCTCTACGACACTGGATTGCTTCGCTTCGCTCGCAATGACGGGGGGGAGCGCCTTTAGAGCGTTTTCGAGCAAAGTCGGCTCCGGTTCACGTGAAGAAAGCGCGTTAAAACAACAAGCTAGAGCAATTGAACGATCCAATTGGATCGGAAATTGCTCTAAGCCGCCTCCAGCCCGAACTGCAGCGCCGCCAGCCGCGCATAGAGCCCGCCGCGGGCCTTGAGTTCGGCATGCGTCCCATCCTCCACGACGCGCCCCTCATCCATCACCAGGATGCGGTCGGCCGAGAGGATGGTGGCGAGGCGGTGCGCCACGACCAGCGTGGTGCGGCCCTGCATCAACCGGTCGAGCGCATCCTGCACGGCCCGCTCGCTCTCGGAATCGAGCGCGCTCGTCGCCTCGTCGAGCAGCAGGATCGGCGCGTCCTTCAGCACCGCGCGCGCGATCGCCAGGCGCTGGCGCTGGCCGCCCGAAAGCGTGACGCCGCGTTCGCCGACGATGGTGTCGTAGCCCTGCGGCAGGCTGCGGATGAAGCCGTCTGCGGCGGCAAGCCTGGCCGCGTGCTCGACCTCGGTGCGACTGGCCTCCGGTCGGCCATAGGCGATGTTGTCGGCAACGGAGACGCCGAACACCGTCGGCTCCTGCGGCACCAATGCGAAGCGTTGGCGCCAATCCTCGGGATCGGCCTCCGGCCCGGTGACGCCATCGACGACGACGCGGCCGCTGGCGGGGTCGTAGAAGCGCAGCGCCAATTGCAGCACCGTGCTCTTGCCGGCCCCGGAAGGTCCCACCAGAGCGACGCGCTCGCCGGGCCGGACCTTGAAGCTGAGCGCATGCAGCGCGGACAGGCTGCGGCCGGGATAGGCGAAGGAAACCTGCTCGAAGGAGAGCTCGCCACGTGCAGGCTGCGGCATCGGCCGCGGATTTGGCGGGGCGGCGATGGCGGGCTGCATCGCCAGGATTTCGCCGAGGCGCCCAGCGGCGCCGGCAGCAGCCGAGATCTCGCCATAGACCTCCGAGAGCTGGCCGAGCGAGCTTGCCGCCATCACCGCATAGAGGATGAACTGCGACAGCCGCCCGCCGGTCATGCGGCCCTCGAACACTTCGGTCGCACCGGTCCACAAGACCCAGACCACGCTGGCGCTGACCAGGAAGATCGCGACGCCCGAGAGCAGCGCGCGCGAGGCCGTGGCCGAGCGCGAGGCGTCAAAGGCATCGTCCGAGGCGGCTGCGAAACGCGCTGCCGTCTGCTGCGACGCTCCGAAGGATTGCATGGTGCGGATCGCGCCGACCGCTTCCGAGGCGAAGGCCGAGGCGTCGGCGAGCCGGTCCTGCGCCGCGCGCGCGCGGCGGCGCACCGAGCGGCCCGACAACACCAGCGGCAAGACGATGACCGGGATCGCGGCAATGACGATGGCCGAGAGCTGCGGGCTGGTGAAGATCATCAGCCCGAGCGCGCCGATGACCATGATGCCGTTGCGCAGCGCGATCGAGGCGGTGGAGCCGAAGGTCGATTTGATCTGCGTGGTATCCGCGGTGAGCCGCGAGACGAGGTCGCCCGCCCGGCTCGAATCGAAGAAGGCCGGCTCGAGCTTGGTCAGATGCGCGAAGACGTCGGAGCGCAGATTGGCGACGATGCGTTCGCCCACCGTCATGACGAGGTAGAAGCGCGCCGAGCTCGCCAGCGCCAGGATCGCGACGATGCCGACGAGGACGAGGAAATAGCTGTTCGCCATTCGCTGCTCGCCGCCGGAAAAGCCGACATCGATGACGCGGCGCACGGCCAGCGGCAGAACCAACGTCGCGGCTGAAGCCACGACCAGCGCCAGCAAAGCGAGCCCGATCCGGCCCTTCTGGGCTAGCGCATAAGGCCAGAACGAGGAGAGCGAACGGAAATCGAGGCTCGGTTTGGTATCGTCTTTATTGGCTTCGGCCACGCGTCTTTGTCCTGTCATGCTTGCACTGCCGGCCCGCCTGCGCTATGGCGCTGGCGACTTCACAGACAGGCTCATACGAAATTATTCGACGGGCCGACTATCCATGCCCGCTGATCGAGGCAGGCCCGTTTTTATCGATTGAGGATTTCGCCATGAAGACCGGCATCCATCCCGACTACCACACCATCAAGGTCGTCATGACCAATGGCACGGAATACTTCACCCGTTCGACGCTCGGCAAGGAGGGGGACACCCTCAATCTCGACATCGATCCCACGACCCACCCGGCCTGGACCGGCGGCACGCAGCACATGCTCGACCGCGGCGGCCGCGTTTCGCGCTTCAATTCCCGCTTTGGCGCGTTTGGCGCTCTCGGCAAGAAGTGATTTAGCGGCGATCGGCCACGGTCGCCCCTGATCTAAATCAAAAAGGCCCGGCCAATTTGGCCGGGCCTTTTTGCGTTTCGGCGGCGATTGGTCGCGCCTGCGAATGTGACTTAGCGGCCAAGCCCGAGCCGCGCCTGCAGGTTGGCGAGCTGGTCCTGCACCGGGTTGGCCTGCTCGCGGGCAAGGCCGGCGCCCGACATCTGGCCTTCGAGATGGCGGATGCGCTCCTGCAGGCGGACGGAATGCGCCATCAGATCGCGCAGCGTCTGCGGCAAGCGCGCCACCTCGTCATGGGCCGGCTGCCCCGCAGCGTCCGACATCCTGACCTTGTTGTTCTCGGCGCGGGCCTGCTCGGCTGTCATCTCGCCTTCGGCGACGGCGCGCTGGACCAGGAGCCAGGAGGCGATCTGCATCAATCGTGTCGTCAGGCGCATGCTCTCGGTGGCGTAGGTGAGCGCGACCTCGCGCGGCAGGGCCGCCGACTCGGCACGCCCGTCGCCGTCGAGATAGGACGCCGTCTGCTCGACCAGCCCCATGCCCTCGCGAAACAGCAGCATGAAGGCGTCTGATTTGACGAAACCGCGCGCAAAGGAGATCGCGCCATCGTCAACCTGCGGCTCCAGCATCAGCACATCGTTCATCGCGGTGTTCCCCTTCGGCACAACAGCGTTCGCGTCAGGGACGCGGCAACGCTTCAGGCCGACAACACCGCAAGGATAACGCCGAAGCGCGATCAGGGCTGCGGTAACATTGGGTTAACCTTAACGGGATAATGCAGCTGAAAAAAGAGCCGCCCTGGGGCGGCTCGAAGGTCAACAGGGAGGCGTCAAACAGAGTGGGCAGGAGCCACTCGACATCCAGACAAACTGGACAATGCGATTCATACTTTGGAATCGTTAAGAGACCCTTAATGACGCAGGGGCAGAAGGCTGGCTCAGCCCGGTTTCCGGAAAAAGGCGTCGGCCGCCGAGCGCGAAGCATCCTTCTTGGCCCGGGCTTCGGCCAGCCGCTCGATCTCGGCCTTCAGTACCTCGACGCGCAGGTCGATCTCGGCCAGCGACAGCATCGAAAGATCCTGCCCGATTTCATGCACGGATTTCGGCTTCGGACGGTCATCCTCTGGAAAGATCGACATGGCGGCCTCACATTCGACAACTCGACGGCGGCGCAGAGTAGAGCATCGGCTACGAAAAGTGGGAACCGGTTTTCGGGACAAGCCGATGCAAGATCAAAGCACTACAGTGACATCGCGCCCGCAACTCCACTTTCACCCGGGGCACGGGCCGGCACGTCCCGCACAGCCCGTCACCTCCACCCTTTCGTACAGGACCCGAACCCGATGACCGCCTTGCCCCAGACAATGACCGCAATCGGCTTCGAAGCTCCGGGAGGCCCCGAGGTGCTCAAGCCGCAGAAGCGGCCCCTGCCGCAGCCGGGGCGCGGTGAGGTACTGGTCGCGGTCGCAGCCACCGGCATCAACCGTCCCGACGTGCTCCAGCGGATGGGCGGATACGCGCCACCACCCGGCGCCTCGGATATTCCCGGTCTTGAGATCGCCGGTACGGTCGTCGCGCTCGGCGAGGGCGCCAGCCGCTTCAAGCTCGGCGACACGATCTGCGGGCTCGTCGCTGGCGGCGGCTATGCCGAGTATGCTGTGGTCCATGAGAGCAATGCGCTGCCCGTGCCGGCCGGGCTCTCGCTCATCGAGGCGGCCGCCATCCCTGAGACCTATTTCACCGTCTGGACCAATGTCTTCCAGCGCGGCCGCCTGCAGGCCGGCGAGAGCTTCATGGTTCATGGCGGCACATCGGGCATCGGCACCACCGCGATCCAGCTCGCCAAGGCCTTTGGCGCAACGGTGCTGGCGACCGCGGGCTCCGCGGAGAAATGCCAGGCCTGCCGCGAGCTCGGTGCCGACCATGCGATCAATTACCGCGAGCAGGATTTCGTCGCCGCCGCCAAGGAGGCAACCGGCGGGCGCGGCGTCGATCTCATCCTCGATATGGTCGGCGGCGACTATATCAACCGCAATTACGACGCAGCCGCAGAGAGTGGCCGCATCGTCCAGATCGCCTTCCTCAACGGCCCGAAGGCGGAGGTCGACTACCGCAGGCTGATGATGAAGCGCCTGACCCATACCGGCTCGACGCTGCGACCGCGCACCATCGCAGAAAAGGCCGGGATCGCAGCCGAGCTCGAGGCCAAGGTCTGGCCGCTGATCGAGGCCGGACGCTGCAAGCCGGTGATCCATGCGACCTTCCCGCTCGCAGAAGCTGCCGCCGGCCACGCGCTGATGGAAAGCAATGCCCATATCGGCAAGATCGTACTGACGGTGTGAGGCCCACCGTCATTGCCGACACGACAAAGCAATGACGGGTCGGCTCACGCTTTTCATGGACACCCGCCCCGGCTTTGCCTATAAGCCGCGCCATCCTGTTCATCGTCGATGATTTGGATGGCCGGCCGAGGAGGCCGGTCTGCGCATGAGAGCTATTGTCCGCGACGCTGACCCGGTCTGAGACCGGCTTTCGAGATTCAGGAGACGTCCCGTGTCACAACCCCCGCTGATGCCGAAGGCCACCGCGGTCTGGCTCGTCGAGAACACCTCCCTGACCTTCGAGCAGATCGCCGAGTTCTGCAAACTCCACCCGCTCGAAGTGCGCGGCATCGCCGATGGCGAAGTCGCCGCCGGCATCAAGGGGCTCGACCCGATCACCTCGGGCCAGCTCACCCGCGAGGAGCTCGAGCGCGCCGCCAAGAACCCGAGCCACCACCTCAAGCTCGCCGAGCGCAGGGTGAAGGTGCCGGAGATGAAGAAGTCCAAGGGGCCGCGCTACACTCCGGTCTCCAAGCGCCAGGACCGCCCCAACGCGATCCTCTGGCTGCTGCGCAACCATCCCGAGCTCAAGGACGCGCAGATCATCCGCCTGATCGGCACGACCAAGTCGACCATCGCCCAGATCCGTGACCGTACCCACTGGAACGCCCAGACACTGTCGCCGATCGATCCGGTCAGCCTCGGCCTGTGCTCGCAGATCGATCTCGATTTCGAGGTCGGCCGCGCCGCCAAGGACCGTCCCGCCGCGATCGCCGAGATCGGCTCGACCCTGCTCCCCGCCGAGGAGACGACCGCGCCGGCGCCCGCGCTCAACCAGACCTTCGCCGATATGGGCAAGCCGAAGCGCCAGGAAGAAGAGGCCATCGACGTCGATTCGGTCTTCTCCAAGCTGAAGCAGCTCAAGCGCCCGGCCGAGGACGACGAGGAAGACTGAGACCTCTCCTGCCCCGCACCAGGCGGCGGCGGGTTCAGGAGACTTCCGCGCCGGTGAAAACCGGCGACCAGCTCCTGGAATCGAGTATTTCCTAGCTTCAGGCGTGTCCTGAGTTCAAGCGACCTGGCGGGCCATTTCCCTTGCAACGGGGATTGGCCCGCTTTCCATTTTGAAGCGGGCGGTCAAGCGCGCCAGTGCCTGCGCGGTCTCGACCATGTCGCCGGCGGTCGTGGCGGTCTGGCTCGCCGCCTGGGCGTTGTCCTGCGTCAGGGCATCCATCCGCCCTATCGCGCGCTCGATCTCGTCGACGCCCTGCGCCTGCTCGCGCGTCGCCTGGCTGATCTCTTCGAAGACCTGCGCGACGGAACCGGCATCGCTGGAGACCACGTCCAGATTGGCCCCGGCCTCGCGCACAAGCTTCACGCCTTCATCAACATGCGCCTTGGTCTCGCTGATCAGCGCGCGGACGTCGCGCGCGGCATCCGCCGATTGCTGCGCGAGACGCCGGACCTCGGTCGCAACGACCGCGAAGCCCCGCCCGCCCTCACCGGCGCGCGCCGCCTCGACGGAAGCGTTCAGCGCCAGGAGATTGGTCTGGAAGGCGAGGCCGTCCATGACGCCAACGATATCGACGATCCGCTTCGCCTGCTTGTCGATCCGGTCGATCGCCTCGATGGCGCGGCCGGCCACCGTGACGCCAGCACCTGCATTGTCGGCGGCCTTGCGCGCCTTTTGCCGCGCGGCGGCCACCATCTCGTCCGTCAAACGGATCGTCGAGGCGATCTGCTCGACCACTGCCGAGGTTTCCTCCAATGAGGTCGCCTGGCTTTCGCCGCGCCCGGAGAGATCACGCGTTGCCGCCAGAATCGCGTCGGCCGCCCGATGCGTGGCTGAGGCGCTGCGCGTCACCCCCGTCAGCGCGGTCCCGAGCGCCTCGGTCGAGCGGTTGAAATTGTCGGCGACGGCGGCGAGCCGGCCCTCGAAATGCTCCGCCATGCGTGCCGTCAGGTCCCCGGTCGCAAGCGCCGCAAGCGCGCGGTCCGTCTCGTCGAGAAAGCTCTCGCAGGCGCCGGTCAGTTCATCGACGCCCTGAACCAGCGAGCTCAGCCGCCCCAATTCGGAATTCTGCGCGGTGCGGACCGAGAAATCGCCGCGCTTGGCCGCCTCGACGACCGCGCCGACCGCAACCAGCAACTGCTCTTCCACCAGGGCGCGTTGCTCGTCGGCGAGAGCGGCTTCGCGGCGGACCTGGCTTTCCCGCATCTGATTGGTAACAGCCTCGTCGCTGGCCGAATCCGCAATCCTCAGCGCTGATTCCAGACGCAGCGCCAGCCAGACCAGAGCCCCGGCCTCGGTGAGCAGGATCACCGCATGCACGACCACCCGCGCGAACTCGGCACCGTCGGGGAAGACGGCCAGCGGATAGACCATATTGAGGACGAGATGGTGCAGCGCCACCACCATTGTCGCGGTCAGAATGACGCGCCAGCAGCACCAGGCGGTGGTAACGGCGAGCGCCGCGAAGAAGGCCATATGCATATCGATCTGGTAGCGCGTGCCCTCGCAGGAAAAGACCAGCAGCGCGACCTGGCCGCAAAGCGAAACCGTGGAGGTGATGCGGGTCGAGAGGCCAGTCCGGTCCTGGAACCAGGCCACGGCCCCGGCACCGGCGAGCAGGGCGGAGACCGCCGCGATCATGAGCCATGCGGGGTGCCCGGCGAACCAGGCCGCCAGTGTCGTCAGCGGGACCAGCGCCCATTGCCCCAGCATCAAGGGTGTCGTGAAGGCTCGGCGAATGGCATCGAGACTGCGGCTCACCGGTGTCGTCCTTCGTGCAAGGGGGTCATGAGCGCGCCGATTGCGCGAGGCAGCCGCCACGGCCGCCACCATCGAGAACGAGCATGGCGCCCGCGCTGTAGAGGCGGGCGCTGAAACCCGGCAGCTCGGAGCGTGCGATCAGACCGAAGGCGCCGAAACGCGACAGGATCGCGCCATCGGCCAGCGTCACGGCTTGTGCCGCATCGCTCGCGCTCGCCGCCAGGACGATGACCGTGGCCCGGTCGCGCGGGGCCAGGAACAGGGCAAGCGGCGCCAGAAAGGCGACGAGCACAGGCAAGAGCGGTCCGACGATATGCCTGGCGACCATTACGAAGAGCCCCACGACGCAATCCAGCGTCGGGGACCTTGCCAGCCGCCCGTAAATTCAACGTAAAGTTGTATAAAATGCAGACCGAAACGGAACGCCTCCGCGTCGCCCGACTTGCGAAGAGGCGCGCCGCCTGACAGCCTCGCGTCATGACGGATGACAGACTAGCCTTCACCTTCCTCGGCACCGGCGCGCCACCGGTCAGCCTGCGCCGCGCCGGCCCCTCGCATCTGGTCGAGGCGGCGGGGCGCAAAGTCCTGGTCGATTGTGGCTCAGGCGTCAGCCAGCGCCTCGTGGCCGCCGGCCACCAGGGCGCCGATATCGACCTGCTCATCGTCACCCATGAGCACTCCGACCATCTCGTCGATTTCTACCAGCTCATCGTCTCCTCCTGGCATCAGGGCCGCAACCGGCCCTGGCGCGTCATGGCTCCGGCTCCGGCGCTCGCCAATATGCGTGCGCAATACGAGGCCTTCGCCCGCGAACGCGCCCTGCGCATCGCCTTCGAGAAACGCCCCGACGCCACCGGGCTGGAGGTCTTCTTCGAGGAGTTGCGCGCGGGGATCGTTTCCGGCCTCGGCAATCTCGCGATCGAGGCCTTCCTCGTCGATCACAAGCCGGTCGAGCCGGCCTTCGGGCTTTGCTTTTCCCATGGCGACAGCCGCATCGTCTTCTCCGGCGATACGCGCCTGACCCTCTCACTGGAGCAGGCGGCGCAGGGTTGCGACCTGCTCGTCTGCGAGGTCTTCATCTCAAACCAGATGCCGGTCGTCGCGGGCGTGCGTTCCGCCGAGACCGTCGCCTCGGTCCAGAGCTACCACATGACGCCGGAAGTGGTGGCGGGGCTGGCGCTGCGCGCGGGCGCAAAAGCGCTGGCGCTGACCCATCTCGTGCCACCCGCCGCCGACACCGCTGCGCTCGCCCGCGAGGTCAGGCAAGCAGGCTATTCCGGCCCGCTGATCATCGGCGAGGATCTGATGCGGCTGGAGTGGCCTGCGCGCCAGCTGAGCTGGAACGGGGCGACGATCGGGTTTTGATTGTCGTTCCGGGTTCTTCGCTGCGCGAAGCCCCGGAACGACGCGCCCTTACCCCAGCCCCCTGCCCTTCAAGGCGACGCCGATCTCGCCCAGCACGGCCGCATCCTCAATCGTCGCGGGCATCGCATAATCCTCGCCATCGGCGATCTTCTTCATCGTGGCGCGCAGGATCTTGCCCGAGCGCGTCTTCGGCAACCGGTTCACCGTCAAGGCCAGCTTGAAAGCCGCCACCGGGCCGATCCTGTCGCGCACCAACGCCACCAGCTCCCGCTCGATCTCGGCCGGGCTCTGGGTCACCCCGGATTTCAGCACGACGAAGCCGCAGGGCTGCTCGCCCTTGAGCGCGTCCTTGATGCCGACGACGGCGCATTCCGCCACCGCCGGATGCGAGGCCAGCACCTCTTCCATGCCGCCGGTCGAGAGCCGGTGGCCGGCGACATTGATGATGTCGTCTGTGCGCCCCATGATGAAGACATAGCCGTCGGCATCGATGAAACCGGCATCGGACGTGTTGTAGTAGCCGGGAAAGGCCGCGAGATAGCCTTCCCGGAAGCGCTCGTCATCCTGCCAGAGCGTCGGCAGAGCGCCGGGAGGCAGCGGCAGCTTGACCACGATCGTACCCATCGTCCCGGCGGGTACGAGCCGGCCGCCTTCGTCAAGGCATTGCACGTCGTAACCCGGCAGCGGCACTGTCGGCGAGCCGGGCTTGACCGGCAGCAGTTCGAGCCCGATCGGATTGCCAACGATGCAGAAGCCGGTCTCGGTCTGCCACCAATGGTCGATGACCGGAACCTTCAGAATCTCCTCGGCCCATTTCAGCGTGTCGGGATCGGCCCGCTCGCCGGCCAGGAACAACGCCCGGAAATGCGACAGATCGTGGCCGGCAAGATATTTCGCCTGCGGATCCTCCTTGCGGATCGCCCGGAAGGCCGTCGGCGCGGTGAAGAGCGCGACCGCCTTGTGCTCGGCGATGACCCGCCAGAACGCACCCGGATCGGGCGTGCCCACCGGCTTGCCCTCATAGAGAACAGTCGTCGCGCCCTGCAGCAGCGGCCCGTAGACGATATAGCTATGGCCGACGACCCAGCCGACATCGGAGGCGGTGAACATCACCTCGCCGGGCTTCACGTCGTAGAGATTGTCCATCGTCCATTTCAACGCGACCATATGGCCACCATTGTCGCGCACCACGCCCTTGGGACGGCCGGTCGTGCCGGAGGTGTAGAGCACATAGAGCGGGTCGGTCGCGGCAACCTCGACGCAATCCGCCTTGCGGCCCGCGGCCTTGGCGGCGGCTGTCAGCGTGCGCCAGTTCCTGTCGCGGGTGACATGCATCGAGGCGTCGGCCTGCGGCCGCTGCAGCACGAGGCAGCTCTCCGGCTTGTGCTGCGCCAGATCGATCGCCGCATCGAGCAGCGGCTTGTATTCGACGACGCGGCTCGGCTCGATGCCGCAGGTTGCGGTCAGGATGAGCCTGGGCGTGGCGTCATCGATGCGCGTCGCCAATTCCTTGGCCGCGAAGCCGCCGAACACGACCGAATGCACCGCCCCGATCCGCGCACAGGCGAGCATGGCGAAGGCCGCCTCCGGGATCATCGGCATATAGAGGATGACGCGGTCACCCTTGCCGATTCCGAGATCCTGCAGAACGGCGGCTAGCGTCGCGACCTCGTCGAGCATCTGCGCGTAGCTGTAGGTCGCCTTCGTGCCGGTGACCGGGCTGTCGTAGATCAGCGCCGCCTGCTCGCCCCGGCCATCGCGGACATGGCGGTCGAGCGCGTTGAAGCAGGTGTTGCAGCTCGCATCGGGGAACCAGCGGCCATAGGCTCCCTGCGTCGGGTCAAAAATCGCCTTGGGCGGCTTGATCCAGTCGACGGCCTGGGCGGCCTGCGCCCAGAATCCTTCCGGATCGACCTGCCAGCGCACATAGGTCTCGGCGTAACGGCTTGCATGCGGGGCATTCATGGAACGCGTATCCTCTTCGCCCTGTTCTGGCCTACACCGCTAGATCAAACGGCAGCGGCGGAGGCTCATTTTGCGCGGGATCGTGAGCATTCGCCCCTTCCGGCGCAAGCGTAGGGCCGTGAGACTTTCGCCCAGCATGGGGGCCTTTCAGCCCTCCTTGCGTCGCTGTGACGCAAGCATCCCGGCTCCATGATTCTCGACCCCGCCTTCTTCGCCGCCATGGTGCCCGCCGTCATCCTGATGGGCCTGTCGAAAGGTGGCTTCTCGGGGCTCGGCCTCCTGTCCCTGCCTTTGATGGCCCTCGTCGTCTCGCCGGTCCAGGCGGCGGCGATCATGCTGCCTCTGCTGATCTCGCAGGATGTGGTGACGGTCTGGTCCTATCGCCGTGAATTCGACCGGAGCAATCTCGCGACGTTGCTGCCCGGCGCGCTGCTGGGCATCCTCGCCGGCTATCTGCTGGCGGCGAAGGTTTCGGACGCAGCCGTGGGGCTCGCAATCGGGCTGATCTCGATGGGTTTCGCGCTGCGCCGCATGCTGAGCGACGGCAAAGCGGCAGCGCCGGTGACGCGGGCTCGCTATGGCGCCGGCTCATTCTGGGGCGCACTCTGCGGCTTCGCCAGCATGATCGCCCATGCCGGCGGCCCACCCTTCCAGATCTACGTCA
The DNA here is from genome assembly GCF_900113835.1 of Allobosea sp. OK403. Lineage (GTDB taxonomy): Bacteria > Pseudomonadota > Alphaproteobacteria > Rhizobiales > Beijerinckiaceae > Allobosea. The sequence continues at coordinate 675,442 of NZ_FOQV01000002.1, forward strand.
TGCCGCAGCGCCTGGCCCCTGCCGTCTTCGTCGGCACGGGCGCGATCTTCTTCGCCATGCTCAACCTGATCAAGCTCGGCCCCTATCTCGCGCTCGGCCAGTTCACCCCGGCGAACCTCACCGCCTCGGCAGCACTGTTCCCGGTCGCGATCGTCTCGACCATCGCCGGCGTCTGGCTGGTGCGCCGCGTTCCGGCCGAGCGCTTCTACACGATCATCTACTGGCTGCTGCTGGCGGTCGGGGGCAAGCTCGTCTTCGACGGCGTGCGCGGGCTGCATCTGCTGGGCTGAAGCCCGCGCCGATTGCGCCCTCTCGGAAAAAGGGATGGATTACCGCCGGGGCCTGCAGCAGCTAAAGCCGGAAGAGCCCAGGGGGAAACGCCCGTGACAACCAGCGCCTATGACACCGATCTCGACCGCAACCCGGCGAATTTCCAGCCGCTGACGCCTTTGCCCTTCCTGGAGCGCGCCGCGAGCGTCTTCCCCGAACAGGTCGCCATCATCCACGGCCCGCTGCGCCGGAGCTACGCCGAGTTCTACGCCCGCTCGCGCCGCCTGGCCTCGGCGCTGCAGAAGCACGGCATTGGCAAGAACGACACCGTCGCGGCGATGCTGCCCAACACCCCCGCCATGCTCGAATGCCATTACGGTGTGCCGATGTGTGGGGCCGTGCTGAACACGCTGAACACCAGGCTCGATGCCGCGATCATCGCCTTCTCGCTCGACCATGGCGAGGCCAAGGTCGTGATCGCCGACCGCGAATTCTCCAGGACGATCAAAGAGGCGCTGGCGCTGTGCACGGTGAAGCCGCTGGTCATCGATTATGACGACCCTGTCTATGACGGGCCCGGCGAGCGCGTCGGGACGGTCGAGTACGAGGATTTCCTCGCAACCGGCGATGCCGATTTCGCCTGGGCGATGCCATCAGACGAATGGGATGCGATCGCGCTGAACTACACCTCCGGCACCACCGGCGACCCGAAGGGCGTGGTCTACCATCATCGCGGCGCGAGCCTGCTCGCCACCTCGAACGTCATCACCGGCGGCATGGGCAGACACCCGGTCTATCTCTGGACGCTGCCGATGTTCCACTGCAATGGCTGGTGCTTTCCCTGGACGATCTCGATCCTGGCCGGCACCCATGTCTGCCTGCGCCAGGTCCGCGCCAAGGCGATGTATGATGCGCTCGCCGACCACCACGTCACGCATCTCTGCGGCGCGCCGATCGTAATGTCGACGCTGCTCAATGCCCGGCCGGAGGAGCAGCGCAACTTCTCGCAAAAGGTCGCCTTCTTCACCGCCGCGGCCCCGCCTCCGGAAGCCGTGCTCGGCGCGATGAAGCAGGCCGGTTTCGAGGTCACCCATCTCTACGGCTTGACCGAGTGCTACGGCCCGGCGGTCGTCAACGAATGGAACCGGGACTGGGACGCATTGCCGGCCTCCGATCAGGCGACGCTGAAGGCGCGTCAGGGCGTCCGTTACCCGGCGCTGGAAGGCCTCGATGTGCGCGATCCCGAGACGATGGAGCCCATGCCCCATGACGGCACGACGCTGGGCGAGGTCATGATGCGCGGCAATGTCGTGATGAAGGGCTATCTCAAGAATCCGAAGGCGACCAAGGCGGCCTTCGAAGGTGGCTGGTTCCACACGGGCGATCTCGGCGTGCGCTATGCCGACGGCTATATCCAGCTCAAGGACCGCTCCAAGGACATCATCATCTCGGGCGGCGAGAACATCTCCTCGATCGAGGTCGAGGACGCGCTCTACAAGCACCCGGCCGTGCAGACGGCGGCCGTGGTCGCCAGACCCGACAAGAAATGGGGCGAGACCCCTTGCGCCTTCGTCGAGCTCAAGCCGGGACAGAGCGTGACCGAGGCCGAGATCATCGCCTGGTGCAAGGGCCTGCTCGCCTCGTTCAAATGCCCACGCAGCGTGATCTTCATCGAGGTGCCCAAGACCTCGACAGGCAAGATCCAGAAGTTCAAGCTGCGCGAAATGGCGCGCGCGCTCTGACCCCTGCGCTGCCTCTATCGGTGAGGCCACAGCCGAGCTGCCTCCGTTCGGCCAGAGCCAGCCGAACGGATAAAAGCCGCGCCCGAGCCGTGGGCAGGGAAGCTCTGCCCGCCAAGCGGCGCCCCGCTTCGATCGATCGCGCTTTAAGCCGGGGAGCGACTGAGGCTGCCGTCGGGGGTGTAGCGATCGACCGCCTCCGGGAGCACGCGCGCGAGCCGTTCCAGCAGCTCCGTGCGCGACAGCCCGGTCTGACGCGCGATCGCGTCGAGAGCTTCGGGCCCGAGAGCCTGCTCCAGATCACCCGGCGCGACCGCCTTGTTGGGGCCCGGCTGCACCCAGGAATCGGCCTTGTCGCCCTGCCCCGCCTGTTTGAAGCGGTCGACCAGTTCACCAAGCCCGCTATTGAGCACGGCCCCCGCCCCACCGGCACCCAGCAGGCCGCCGAGACTGCCGAAAAGGCCACCATTCCCCTGAGGAGCGGCGCCGGCCTGTCCCTGCTGCGGCGCAGGGACTTGCCCGGCTACCTGCCCGGCATCAGGCTGGCCTCGCCCGCCGAGCCACTCGGCGATCTTGTCGCGGTTCTGGTAGCCGGCGACGGCAAGAAGTCCGAGAAGGGCGGTCATCGACGGAAAGCCGCCGCTGCTGTTGTCATCACTCACGGCATTGACTCCTGTTTCGGGATGAAATCGCTCCAATCAGACGGCGCGGTTGCGGCCGCTGATCATGCCCCAGACCAGAAGCACGACGATCGCACCGACAATGGCGCCGATCAGCCCCGCCCCCTGGCCCGGCGCGTACCAGCCGAGCGACTGGCCGAGATAAGTCGCGACGAAAGCCCCGATGATGCCGAGGATCGTCGTCAGCACGAAGCCCGAAGGCTCGTTCGGGCCCGGCATGATGAATTTTGCGACGATGCCGGCGATGAAACCGACGATGATGGTCCAGACGATACCCAAGACAGCCTCCCTCGCTTCCGCACGCCCCCTTCAACACCTAATACGAAAAGAAGTTCCGGCCCTCCCACACTCAGTCTGCGCAGGTTCACTGGCAGGTCGGGACGGCCCGTCTCCACCGGGGTGCGCCAATGAAAACCGGCCCCTTCCGGGGCCGGCCTGATCTGATGAAATAGAATCTCCAGAACGGGTCGCTAGAGCAGGATGCGAAAAAGTGGGAACCGGTTTTTCGCGTCGATCCTGCTCTAACTTTTTGATGAGAGCACCAGCTCGAAGGGTGGGAACCGGTTTTCGCGGCTAGCTGATGCATCATCAAAACTGTGACGACCCGCCTTAGGCCCTCAATGCAGAGTTCGGTCCGGCATCGTCTGCCGCACCCGCTCGATCTCTTCCTTCAGCATCAGCTTCTTGCGCTTCAACTCGACCACACTGAGATCGTCCGAGGACGGGCTCGATACAGCCTGTGCGATGGCTTCTTCGAGTTGACGATGCTTCCGTTCGAGCTCGACGAGATGGGTCTGCAGCGACATCTGGATCCTCCTGATGAGCGGTTGACGAGACAGTCTGACACAGAGCCGGCTTCACGTCTGCGGGGCAATCTCGCACCGCACCATGAGATTCTGTGATCGTGAATGCCCTCTGTCTCGGAAGGCGCGAATATGATGCGCTCCTGCCTCCGCCGCAGGCTCCCCGCTCTTGCGGCGCACGCGGCGTCTCAGCATAGTCGCGCCCAATCGCGGCGATGATGAGATGAGATGACTTAATGGGATTCGAGCTCAGCCCTGACGAGGTCGAGGCCTTCACGACGGAACTGGCGCGATTGCGCGAGGAGCATCGCGACCTCGACAGCGCCATCGACGCGTTGGAGCGGGTCGGCGCGGTCAACCAGATCCAGGTGCAGCGCCTGAAGAAGCGCAAACTCTATCTGAAGGACCGCATCGCCCAGATCGAGGACGCTTTGACCCCCGATATCATCGCCTGAGCAAGGATAACGGCGATTCGCCGCTTGCTTCCGCAGCGTTGCGTGGTCTAGATCGCGCGCTTCCTTGTCCTCGGAGCAGGATGCCGAGCCGAAGGTCCGCCCTAGCGAAAAGCGGATCCCGGTTTTCGGGTAACATCAGGCTCTTTCTGCCGCGAAGCTCCGGAAGCGATCCGTTTCATGGCCCAGACCAGCCCCGCCGTCGCCATCATCATGGGCAGCCAGTCCGACTGGGCGACGATGCGCCATGCTGCCGAGACGCTGGACGCGCTCGCCATCACCTATGATGCGCGCATCGTCTCTGCCCATCGCACACCCGACCGGATGTTTACCTTCGCCCGCGGCGCCAAGGCCGAAGGCTTCAAGGTGGTGATCGCAGGCGCCGGCGGCGCAGCTCATCTGCCGGGCATGACAGCCTCCCTGACCCCCCTGCCCGTCTTCGGCGTACCGGTCGAATCGAAGGCGCTATCGGGCCAGGACAGCCTGCTCTCTATCGTGCAGATGCCGGCCGGCATCCCGGTCGGCACGCTCGCCATCGGCCGCCCCGGCGCGGTCAACGCCGCTCTCCTCGCCGCTGCCGTGCTGGCGCTGAGCGACGAGGCACTCGCCAAGCGCCTCGACGCCTACCGCGCCCGCCAGAGCGCCGCGATCGCCGAGCATCCGATGAAGGACGAGACGCACCCCGCGAAGGACCAGAAATGAGCACGCCCGATTCCAGCGGCCTTGCACCCGGCGCCATGCTCGGCATCCTGGGCGGCGGCCAGCTCGCCCGCATGCTCGCGCTCGCCGCCGCCGATCTCGGCATCCGCGCCCATATCTTCGCGCCGGAGCCCGACAGCCCGGCTTTCGACGTGGCGGCCCGCCATACCGTCGGCGACTATGAGGATGAAGCGGCGCTGGCGCGCTTCGCCGATGCGGTCGATGTCGTGACCTATGAATTCGAGAACGTGCCGGCCGCGACCGCAGCCTTCCTCGCCGCCCGCACACCGCTGCACCCCGGAGCGCGCGCGCTCGCGGTGACGCAGGACCGGCTCAGCGAGAAAAGCTTCATCGCCGAGCTGGGCCTGACTGTGGCCCCATTCCGCGCCGTCGATTCGCTGGCTGATCTCGAGGCCGCCGTCGCCGATCTCGGCCGCCCCAGCATCCTGAAGACGCGGCGCTTCGGCTATGACGGCAAGGGCCAGGTCAAGATCGCCGCCGGAAGCGATCTCGCCGAAGCCTATGAGGCGATCGGCCATTTCTCCGCGATCCTGGAAGGCTTCGTGCCCTTCACACGCGAGGTTTCGGTCGTCGCCGCGCGCGGCGCCGACGGCGCATTCGCCGCCTTCGACGTCTGCGAAAACGAGCATCGCGACCATATCCTCGCCTTCACCCGCGTGCCGGCGCAGCTTTCGCCGAAGACTGGCGAGGCGGCCATTGCGGCCGCGCGCCGGATCGGCGACGCGCTCGGCTATATCGGCGTCTTCGCGGTCGAGATGTTCGTGGTCGGTGAAGGCGCGGCCGAGCGCGTGATCGTCAACGAGATCGCGCCGCGTGTGCATAATTCCGGGCATTGGACCAGCGAGGGCGCGCAGACCTCGCAATTCCACCAACATGTCCGCGCCGTCTGCGGCTTCCCGCTCGGCTCGGCGGCCCGGCGCGGCCGCGTCGAGATGGAGAATCTGATCGGCGTTGCGGCCTTGCGCTGGCGCGATCTCCTGGCCGAGCCCGGCGCGCATCTGCATCTCTATGGCAAGCGCGACGCCCGTCCGGGCCGCAAGATGGGCCATGTCACGCGGGTCACGCCCGAAAAAGCCTGAGCCAGAGCAGGATACGAAAAAGTGGGCACCGGTTTTTCGCATAGATCCTGCTCTCACTCTTAGATGAGAGCGCAATGCCGCGCGAAGCCCGATTTTTCGCGCATTTTCGCTGCATCGCGGCGTGGACAGCCGGATTGATTTCTGTTATCCGCACGATCCTTCGAGCGACCTGCCTGGCAGGCCCGCTCGCCCGACTTTTTAGACCAACCCGCTAAAGACGGACACTCACGTGCAGGTTCTCGTTCGCGACAACAATGTCGATCAGGCTCTCCGCGCCCTCAAGAAGAAGCTTCAGCGCGAAGGCGTTTTCCGCGAGATGAAGCTTCGCGGCCATTACGAGAAGCCTTCCGAGAAGAAGGCGCGCGAGAAGGCCGAGGCCGTGCGCCGCGCCCGCAAGCTGATGCGCAAGAAGCTGCAGCGCGAGGGCCTGCTGCCCGCGCCGGTGAAGCCCAAGCGCCCCTGATTTTCCTGCGCGCGGCGGCATCGGCCGCTGCTGGGCAAGACCGACAGACCCGACCGCGCCTGGAGCCTGCTCCGGGCGCTGTTGCTTTTCGAGCGCCGTTAACCAAGTCTTGGCACAATGCAGGCGTTGTTTCTTTCGCAGCGCGCTGTCGGTTGGGGGGCGCAATCAGGTCGCGAACGGCAAGCCTGCCGCGTGCGACAGGCAAGGCACGGAAACCAAGACCGATGAAGCAAAGCATGGATCGCGGCAGGAACTGGCTGGCCGCAGTGGGCATCACCCTGGCGCTGGCGGGCTGCGATACCGTCTCCAGTCTCGGCTCCCAGCCGGCGGTGGCGGAGATCGACACCAACTCGGCCGCCGACGCGAGCGTGAACATCGGCTCGCTGAGCGAGGTCATCTCCCGCAACCCGAACGACCCCAACGCTTACAACACGCGCGGCGCGGCCTATGCCCGGGTCGGCCGGTTCTCGGACGCGATCTCCGACTTCACCAAGGCGGTGCAGATCGATCCGAATCTTGCCTCGGCCTACACCAATCGCGCGCTGGCGCTGCGCCAGAGCGGGCGCAACGATGCCGCCCTCGCCGATTTCAACCGCGCCACCACCGCCAATCCGAATTACGGGCCAGCCTATGTCGGGCGCGCCAACCTGCTGCGCCTTCAGGGCAACAGCCAGCAGGCGCTGGCCGATCTCAACACCGCGATCCGCCTGAACCCCGAATCCGCCGAAGCCTTCCATGCCCGCGGGCTCGTCTACCAGAAGGAAGGCCAGCATCAGCACGCGATCTCCGATTTCGATTCGGTGATCGACCGCAACCCCTACAACGCCCCGCCCTACACCGCGCGCGGCCAGAGCCTGATCGCGGTCGGCAAATACGATGCCGCGCTTGAGGACTTCACCGCCTCGCTCAATGTCGACAACCGCAACGCCGAGGCCTGGGCCGGGCGCGGGCTCGCCTATGAGAAGCTCGGCAAGAAGGCGGAAGCCAGCGAGAGCTATCAGCGCGCTCTGAGCCTTGACGGCAACAACACAACGGCCCGCGCCGGCCAGTCGCGCCTCGGCGGCGGCGGGCTGGGCGGCGGCCTGTTCCGGAGCTGAGCCGCTCCCTTATTCGACCGTGCGGCTCTCAGCGCCTGCCAGAGCGCCGCTCGCCATATCCGCGAGGAAGCGCCTGACCTCCGGCACCGAGCCCTGGGCCGGCAGGTCCTCATGGTGGCCCGCCGGAAAGCGGATGAAGCGCTTGGGCGGGTTCGCCATCTCGTAAAGTGCCTGCCCCTGCCTGAACGGGATCACGCCGTCGCGCTCGCCATGCAGCACGAGCAGTGGCGCACGCACCCGCCCGATCACCGCCTCCGAGCGGAACTGATCCAGCATCACGAGCCGGATCGGCGCGTAAGGGTAAATCTCCTGCGCCACTGCGGCCGTCGAGAGATAGGGCGCCTCCAGGATGACCGCAGAGAGCGGGACCTCCGCCGCCAGCTGCAGCACGACGCCGGTGCCCAGCGATTCGCCATAGCCGACCAACCGCGCCGCGCCGAAACGCTCCGCCGCCTCGCCATAGGCGGCACGCGCATCGAGATGGATGCCTTCCTCCGTCGGGCTGCCGGTCGAGCCGCCATAGCCGCGATAATTCACCGCGAAGAGGCCGGTGCCATCCTCCGTCAGCGCCCGGAAACGGGCCTGGCGGACGGGCCTGTCGAAATTGCCGGCATTGCCGTGGAAGTACAGCAGCACCGGCTTGCCTGCGCGCGGCGGCACGAGCCAGGCCACCAGCCGCTCGCCATCGGCCGTCGTCAGCGGAACCTCCACCGCGCCCGGCAGCTTCACTGACGCGATATCGGCACGCACCGGATCGCGCGGATACATCAGGTCACGCTGCCTGACGAAGAGGATGGCCAGCCCGGCGAGATAGAGCGCGCAGGCGACGAGCAGGAGGCGGCCGAGCAGTTTCATGCCGATCATCCTCCCCCGCCACCATGGCGGTCTCGCGACGCTCAATCGAGAACCTTGGCCATTTCCAGCGCGAAATTGCTGAAGCCGGCACGGCGATAGGCAGCCAGAGCCACCTCGTTGCCCTCCAGGACGCTCAGATGGAGCACCTTGCAGCCGGCCTCGCGGGCAAAACGCTCCGCCTCTGCCAGCAGGAGCTGCCCGATCCCGGTTCCCCGGCAAGCGGCCGCGACCACGATGTTCTCGATATAGACATGGTCGCGCAAATGCTCGTGCACGAAGGGGCCGGTGCGCCCGAGCCGCAGCGCCAGATAGCCGACGACCTCATCGCCCTGCTGGACGACGATCTGGGCGCCGCCATGCTCGGCGGCCTTTTCCGCATCGTCAGCGAGGCAGGCAGCGGCGGCAGCGGGCCCCGTCGCGCGCTCCGCGCTCAACCTCGCCTCATGGGCCGTCAGTTCGAGCAGCAGCGCGAGCACGGCCGGTCGGTCGCTTGCCAGCATCGGGCGGATGGAGAGCGTCACGGCAAGATCCCCATCAGGCGAACAACTCCATACGATAAGGGCCGGCATGAAGCCGGCCCTTTGCAGCATTGTGATGCCCGCGCGGCTGCGTCAGTGCACCATCGCCTTGACGATATCGTCGGTGACCTTCTTGGCATCGCCGAACAGCATCATCGTGTTGGGCCTGAAGAACAGCTCGTTCTCGACACCGGCATAGCCAGCCGCCATGCCGCGCTTGATGAAGAGCACGGTCTTGGCCTTCTCGACGTCGAGGATCGGCATGCCGTAGATCGGCGAGGACTTGTCGGTCTTGGCGGCCGGGTTGGTCACGTCGTTGGCGCCGATGACGAAGGCGACGTCGGCCTGGCCGAATTCCGAGTTGATGTCCTCGAGCTCGAAGACCTCGTCATAGGGCACATTGGCTTCCGCCAGCAGCACGTTCATATGGCCCGGCATGCGGCCCGCCACCGGATGGATGGCGTACTTGACCTCGACGCCCTCCTTCTTCAGCAGGTCGGCCATCTCGCGCAGCGTGTGCTGGGCCTGCGCCACCGCCATGCCATAGCCCGGCACGATGATGACCTTGGCGGCGTTCTTCATGATGTAGGCGGCATCGTCCGCAGAACCCTGCTTGACGGGTCTCGCCTCGACCGCGCCACCCGCGCCCGCCGCGGCATCGTCGCCGCCGAAACCGCCGAGGATGACCGAGATGAAGCTCCGGTTCATCGCCTTGCACATGATGTAGGACAGGATCGCGCCGGACGAGCCGACCAGCGCGCCGGTGATGATCAGCGCCATGTTGCCGAGCGTGAAGCCGATGCCGGCCGCAGCCCAGCCGGAATAGGAGTTCAGCATCGAGACGACGACAGGCATGTCCGCGCCGCCGATCGGGATGATCAGGAGCACCCCGAGCGCGAACGAGACCAGCACGATCAGCCAGAATACGACATGGCTCTCGGTCTTGATGAAGACCAGCAGCAGCACGACGAGCGCGACGCCGAGCCCGATATTGATGCCGTGCCGCTGCGGCAGCATGATCGGCTTGCCGCTCATGCGCCCGTCGAGCTTGAGGAAGGCGATGATCGAGCCGGTGAAGGTGATCGCGCCGATGGCGACGCCGAGCCCCATCTCGAACAGGCTGCCGCCATGGATATGGCCGGCTTCGCCGATGCCGAAGGCGCCCGGAGCATAGAGCGCGGCCGCCGCGACCAGCACCGCCGCCAGGCCGACCAGCGAGTGGAAGAAGGCCACGAGCTGCGGCATCTGCGTCATCTGCACGCGCCGGGCCATATAGGCGCCGATGCCGCCGCCGATGGCGATGCCCAGCACGACCAGGAACCAGCCGGAGAAGCCCGAAGGCGGGAAGAACACCACGGTCGTCAGGATGGCGATGCCCATCCCGACCATGCCGTAGAAATTGCCCTGGCGGGACGTGGTCGGGTGCGACAGGCCCCGCAGGGCCATGATGAACAGGACGCCGGAGACGACGTAAAGCAGGGCGGAGATATTGGCGGCCATCGGCGCTCAGCCCTTCTTCTTGTACATCGAAAGCATGCGCTCGGTGACGAGGAAGCCGCCGAAGATGTTCACCGAAGCCAGGACCAGCGCCACGAAGCCGAAGAGCTTGGCCCAGACCGGACCGTCGCCCAGCGCCGGGGCGGCCTGGACGCCGACCGCGAGCAGCGCGCCGACGACGATGACCGAGGAGATCGCATTGGTGACCGACATCAGCGGCGTATGCAGCGCCGGCGTCACCGACCAGACGACGTAATAGCCGACGAAGACGGCGAGCACGAAGATCGCGAGGCGAAACACCGTCGGATCGACGCCCGTCGCGACGCTTGCCGCTGCGGCGGCCTGCTCGGCGTATTTCTCGGCGAGCTCGGCCGCCTGCTTCGCCAGTACGGCGGCGGAGCGGGCCTGTTCGAGCGCCTGTTCGGGTGTCGGATTGGCCATGTTAGACGCTCCCCTCGACGACAGGCGCAGGCTTCGGCGCGAAATTCGGATGGATCACCGCGCCGTCCTTGGTCAGGGCGGTCGCTTTCACCAATTCGTCGTCCCAGTTCACCGCGAGCGTCTTCGCGCTCTTGTCGATCAGCGTCTCGACGAAGGCGAAGAGGTTCTTGGCGTAGAGCTGCGACGAGGTCGCGGCCAGACGGCCGGGCACGTTGAGATGGCCGACGATCTTGACGCCGTTGGCGGTCACCGCAATTTCGCCGGGCTTGGCGAGTTCGCAATTGCCGCCGCGCTCGACCGCGAGATCGACGATCACGGAACCGGCCTTCATGCTCTCGACCATCGCCTTGGAGATCAGCTTCGGCGCGGGACGCCCCGGGATCAGCGCGGTGGTGATGACGATGTCCTGCTTGGCGATGTGGCTCGCCGTCAGCTCGGCCTGCTTGGCCTGGTATTCCTTGGACATTTCCTTGGCGTAGCCGCCGGCCGTCTGCGCCTGCTTGAACTCGTCGTCTTCGACGGCCAGGAACTTGGCGCCGAGCGATTCGACCTGCTCCTTGGTGGCGGGGCGCACATCGGTCGCGGTCACGATCGCGCCAAGGCGCCGCGCCGTCGCGATCGCCTGCAGGCCGGCGACGCCGACACCCATGATGAAGATGCGCGCGGCAGGGACAGTACCGGCAGCCGTCATCATCATCGGCAACGCCCGGCCATATTCGGCCGCGCCGTCGATCACGGCGCGATAGCCGGCGAGATTCGCCTGCGAGGAGAGCACGTCCATGACCTGCGCGCGGGTGATGCGCGGCATGAACTCCATCGCGAAGGCCGCGACCTTGGCCTTGGCCAGGGCCTCGACCGCAGCCTCGTTGCCATAAGGGTCCATGATGCCGACGACGAGCGCGCCGGACGGCAAGCCGGCGATTTCGGCTTCGGACGGACGGCGCACCTTGAGCACGATCGCCGCGCCCTTGAGCGCGTCCTTGGCGTTCTTCGCGATGCTTGCGCCCGCCGCCTCGTAATCGGCGTCATTGATGCCGGAAGCGAGCCCGGCGCCTTTCTCAACCACGATTTCGGCCCCGAGGCCGATGAACTTGCGAACGGTCTCCGGCGTCACGGCGACGCGGGTTTCCGCCCCTTGCGTTTCGGCTGGCACAGCAATGCGCATGGCAGGGCGAGGCCTTTCAGGCTTGGTGGAGGCGGATCTTACAGGAGGACGAGCGCGACCATCATCAGCACGAAGGGAACGGCCGGAGCCTTCCAGGCGAGCGATTTCGACGCGATCCCGACAGCCGTACCGACCAGCGTCAGCAGCGTACCGATAAGGGCGACGCCCCAGGCATGCTTGGTGCCGCCCACCGCCAGCGCCGCGACGATGGCGAGGCAGGCGACGGTGCCGACTTCGGCGAAATGCAGGAAGCCGTGATAGGTCCGCTCATGCTCGGCGTAGTCCATCTGCGGAATGTCGGCGGCGTGATGCCCGTGATCGGCCATGGTCTGATCCTGAAGATAAGAAGACGGTTCCAAAGCCCTGTAGCGCACCCGCGTGAGGTCGGCAACGGAGCGTCGGCCACAGCCTGCCCCTAGGAAAGCCCGAAGCCAAGCTCGGCGCCGCTTTAGCTCGGTGAAGACGCTATGTAAATCGATTTAAATCGCAAAAACCATAGGCTGTGATGGAAATAGCGTCCCTCAGCGCGCAATCGAATCCGAACAGCGGCTTGCTCGTTTGAAACAGCCTGGATTCGTGGTTTGCATCAAGTCTTCGCAGAGGAATTCCAGATAGCCTTCAGCAGCGCATTCGCAGAGAGATCGGAAGAGCCATATTCCACCGCCCGAGGGCGAGCCTGAGCCCGCCGCGGCTGATGCCGCAGCGCTGATCGAGAAGGGCAAGCGCTGGTTCGCTGAAGCGCGAGAGCAAACGAAACGCGATAACGAGGACATCGCGGCTTGGCATCGGCGCCATGCTGGCGGCTACAATGAGGACGGCTCGCGCGCTTCGTTCATCGGCGATAGCGACGTTGGAGGAGGCGGCAACTGAACGGGTCAGGTCGCCCCTTTTAACCCGACAGAGACAAGCGCTTGTCTCTGTTTCAACGTTACCGTCTCCACGGAGAATCCCTCGATCTCCGCCTCGAACAACCTGTGGAAATTCAGTTCCGCATCGAGATGCAGGAACACGCCGCCGAGCCCGATCGCAGCGCGGTCCATGAAGACGAATTCGCGCGGCACGGTCACCGGCCCGCGCTGCTTCAGGGCCTGATGCACCTGGAAGGCCTGCTTGCGGCCATACTCGGCCGGGCTGACGTCTTCGGCGATGCGGCGCGTCCGGTCTTCCAGCAGCGGCCCGTAGATAAAGCGCGCCCAGATGTTCAGCGTGTCGACGAGATCCTTGGTCAGCCCCTTGAAGCCCCAGGTCTCATAGGCATGGACGACGCGGGCGGCGTCGCCCTCCAGCAGGCCGCGATAGAGATCGACCACGCCGCCGACGAAGCTCGGCGGGAAGATGCGGATGCAGCCATAGTCGAGCAGGTTGATGCCTGCCGGCGTGTCACCCTCTGAAAAAACCGTGTAGTTCCCCAGATGCGGATCGCCATGGATGACGCCGTGATGGCTGAACGGTCGCCACCAGGCCTTGAACATCGCGGTCGAGATGCGGTCGCGCGCCTCCTGGCCGTCCTGCTTGTGGGACAGGATCGGGCTGCCCTCGAGCCAATGCATGGTCAGGAGCCTGCGCGTCGACAACGAGGCTTCGAGCCGGGGCACCCGCACCTCCGGCGTGTCAGTCAGGATCTCCTGATAAAGCGCGATATGCTTCGCCTCGCGAAGGTAATCGAGCTCCTCACGCACCCTGGCGCCGATCTCCTTGGCGATCTCGGTCGTGTCGATCACCGGGTCCATGCGCCGGTGCAAAGCGAACAGGATGTCGAGCTGGGAGATGTCGGCCTCGACAGCCGATTCCATGTCGGGATATTGCAGCTTGCAGGCGAGCTGCACGCCCTCCAGCGTGGTGGCGCGGTGCACTTGCCCCAGCGAGGCCGCGGCGGCCGGCTTCAGATCGAACTCGGCGAAACGCTCGCGCCATTGCGGCCCGAGCTCGGCCATCATCCGGCGCTTGACGAAGGCAGCTCCCATCGGCGGCGCCTGCGATTGCAGCTTCTGCAATTCGGCGGCGTATTCCGGCGGCACCACATCGGGAATCGTCGCGACGAGCTGCGCCACCTTCATGATCGGGCCCTTCAGCCCGCCCAACGCCTTGGCCAAGGCCTCGGCATTGCTGGCGTTGCGACCATCCAGCCCGAACAACCGCGTACCGGCGATGCGCGCCGCGACCCCGCCGACATTGGCTCCGACGCGGGCATAGCGCGCGGCGCGGGCGGAAAAGCGGTTGGCTTCGCTGTCGTGGTCGGACATGGGGCGTGACGGACCGTTCTGGTGGTTGCTATCCCCATGTAGGCCGGCGCGGCGCGAACGCCAGTGCAGCCGATCGTCTCAGCCGCGCGAGGGGCAACCCTGCTGCGCTTGCCGCTCAGAGATAGCCGGCCAGTCCCAGCGAGGCATTGCCGCCCAACCGCCCCTGCGTCGCCTGGATGCTCTGATAGGTCTGGACGAGCTGGCTGGTGAAGCGATCGCTGACCCCGAGCGCGGCTTTCTCCTCGGTGCTCATGGCGGCGTATCGGTTGACAAGGGCGAGGCTTGCGCTCGCGCCGTCGCTGCCGCCGGATGTCGCCTTCAGCGTATCGAGCACGCTTGCGCGGTTGCGTTGGTCGAGTTCGGTCTTGGCGGCACGGATTTCACCCGCCGAGAAGGCCGAGCCCTGGTTGAGCGCGATCGCCGCCAGCGAACGATTGTCGAAAGCGGTGAAGTCGACCTGCTGCCCGGTCTTGTCCGAATCGTCGAAGACCAGCTTGGTCCCCTTGTCCTTGGCGCTGGCGGCCTGCGCATCGAGCAGCGCACGCGCATTGGCAGCCACCGCAGCGATGCTGGTCTGCGGCGTGCCGGTCCCGCCGGCCGAAGCCTTGTCGAGCAGCGCCTGAATGGGATCGGCCGCATTCTTCGTCTCGGGCGCTTTGCCAGGGTTCGCGCGCGCCGCAGCGGCACCGTCGACCAGCGCCTGTTTCTGGTCCTGCCAGGCTTTCGTCGCCTGCTCGTCGGGACCAGCCGCATTCACATAGTTCAGGGCGGCGTCGTAGAGGCCGGCATAGTTCCCGGTGTGCCGGGCGACGACGGCATAGGGAGTAAGCGCGGTGTCGAAGCGTGATTGCAGCGCCGTCGCCGCGGCCGCGCTTTCGTCCTTGGAGAAAAGCCCCTGGGCATTGTCGGCCACCGCCGACAGGGTAGCGCGGCTCTGGCCGCTCAGATCGACCGCGACCTTGCCGTCGATCAGCGCCGAGGAAATGCCGAGCGCTTGATATTGCTGATCGAACCATTGCCGCGCATTCGCAGCGCGCGAGGCGAGGCTCGTGCCGGAATCAGTCGTGGTCGATGTGGAGGTCCGGGCGAGATAGGCCTTGGCTTCGTCAGACAGGGCGACCGTCGCCGATGCGGGGAGTTGCGAGCCCGTCGTCGCATCCTCGCTGAGCAGTTGTGCAAGCGAGGGCTGGGCGTCGAGCACCGCCTGGCTGCTGCGGGTGTAATTCAGGAGCAAGGAGGCACTGGCGCCGATGGTCGTGGACATCGCGGCTCTCCGGACGTGGTGTTAGACGCTCCGGAGCAGGGACTGTGCCAGCTTTAAGGTCTTGATAACTATGGATACGCCGTCAGGCCGCCTGGGCAGGAATTACCCTGCCCGGCAAAAACTGCTGGTCTTCCGGTCGCGTTAGCGCCGAGCCGCAAGATCGGCCCTGACCTCGGCAACGCTCGCCGCCCGCCCACCAGCAGCTTCGACCAGTTTGACCGTCTCCGAGACCAAGGCGGCATTCGTCTTTGCACAGCCGAAATGCGCGTCCTCCAGCCCGGCCCGAACGTGGACACCGTGCGCCACGGCTGGCGCGATCAGCCCGGAAAGATCGACGCCGAGCCCCGCGATCATCACCGGTGCGCCGGGCGCATCCTCGGCGAGCAAGGCGAGATGGGCCTCGAGCGCATAGGCCTTCGGCGGAAAACCCCAGGCGAAGGCATCGGAGAACATCAGGCGATAGATCGGCGTCGGCAGCCCCGGATAGGCCTTGGCCAGCGCCGCGCCCAAGCGCGTGAAGCCGGGCTCATAGATCGCATAGCTCGGATGGATCCTGTGAGCATGGGCCACCGCCATACCCTCGCGGATATGCTCGCCCGGGTTCTGGTAGATGAAGCCGGGCTCACCGCCGGGAATGCCGGCGAAGGTCGTCCAGTTGCAAGAGCCGGGGTCGAGGACGCCCCATTCGACGAGGCCGCGCTTGGCGAGTTCCTCCAGATGGGTGTAGCGGCCAGAGCCGATCATGTCGCCGGCATAGCCCGAGCCCAGGATCGGGATGGTCGGGTAGACGATGGCGTCGACCTTGGCACGGATACCTTCGATCGCCCGGGCATAAAGCTGCCAATCGTCGCGCTGGCGACCGGTCTCGACGTCATAGACATGCAGATGCACGATCGCCGCCCCCGCCTCGACCGCCGCAATGCCATCAGCGACGATCTCGGGAATGGCGATCGGAATACCGGGCTGGCGTTCCTTGCCCCAGGGCCCGTTGATCGCAGCCTCGATCCAGATGGGGGTGGTCATGCCGAAACTCCTGCTGCACGTCACACCATCGAATAATACTGCAACCGCAAAGTTTCAGCGCGCCCGCCCCGTCATCTCCGCAATCCCGCCGTGAGCAAAAGCGGCAACGCACGGCCTTGTCAGCCCGCCCCCTTCGCGCGCCTAATCGCCAAAACGACGATCGGGAACGGAAACGATGGGCCTCTATTTCGAGGAGTTCGGCGAGGATCTGCGCGTCGTCACGCGCGGCCGCACCGTCGGCGAGGGTGATATCACCCTCTTTTCCGGTCTCTCCGGCGATTTCAACCCGCTGCATGTCGACAGCGAGTATTGCGCCACGACCGCCTTCGGCGCGCGCATCGCCCATGGCCCGCTGACGCTGGCCATGGTGATCGGCCTGATGTCGCAACAGAACCTGATCGACGCCACCACCATGGGCCTGCTCGATCTGCATTGGAGTTTTGCCGCGCCGGTCAGGATCGGCGATACCGTCCATGCCGTGGTCACGGCCGTGGATCGCAAGCCGTCGCGCAAGCCTGATCGCGGCGTCGTCACCCTCAAGCTCGATGTCTTCAACCAGAGCGGCGAGCAGGTCCAGACCGGCCATCTCAAGCTTTTGATGAAGCGCCGCCCGGAGCACGGCTCATGCTGACGCGCGCTGCAAGCTACCGGGACACCTTCGAGGCTTTTCGCTGGGATATCCCGGAGCGCTTCAACATCGGCGTCGCCTGCTGCGACCGCCATGCCGATGGCAGCGGCAAGCCGGCGCTGATCTATGAGGATCAGGATCACGGCGTCGCGACCCTCAGCTTCGACGAGCTGAAACTGAGCTCCAACCGCCTCGCCAATATGCTGCGCGGCCATGGCGTCGGGCCGGGCGAGCGCATCGGCATCCTGCTGCCGCAGCGGCCGGAGACGGCGATGGCCCATCTCGCCATCTACAAGATGGGCGCACTCGCGCTGCCGCTCTTCACCCAGTTCGGGCCGGACGCGCTCGAACACCGTTTGCAGCACAGCGGCGCAGCAGTGCTGATCACCGATGCCGAGAACATAGGCAAGATCGAGACGATCCAAGCCGCCCTGCCCGACCTCAAGCGCATCTTCGTCATCGGCGATAGAGCAACGACCGGAACCCATCTCGATTTCGACGCGGAGTTGGCGAAGGCCTCCGACCGTTTTGCGCCCCTCGATACGCGGGCGGATGATCCAGCTCTGATCATCTACACCTCCGGCACGACGGGAAAGCCCAAGGGCGCGCTGCATGCCCACCGCGTCCTGCTCGGCCATCTGCCCGGTGTGCAGCTGCCGCAGGAGTTCTTCCCGCAAGCCGGCGACCTGTTCTGGACGCCGGCCGACTGGGCCTGGGCCGGCGGCCTGCTCGACGTGCTGTTGCCGAGCCTCTATTTCGGCGTGCCGGTGCTGGCCTCGCGCGCCCGCAAATTCGATCCGGAAGCTGCCTTCGCGCTGATGGCCCGGCACAAGGTGCGCAACGCCTTCCTGCCGCCCACCGCGCTGAAGCTGATGCGGCAGGTCGAGAGGCCGCAGCGCTTCGGCTATGCGATGCGCTCGATCGGCACCGGCGGTGAGACACTGGGCGCCGACATGCTGGCCTGGAGCGAGGAGATCTTCGGCTTTCCGGTCAACGAGTTCTACGGCCAGACCGAGGCGAACCTGATCGTCTCGAACTGTGCCAGCCTGTTCCCCATCGTGCCGGGCTCGATGGGCCGCGCCGTGCCCGGCCACCGCGTCGCGGTGATCTCGCCCGAGGGCGAGGAACTGCCGGCCGGCGAGCAGGGCCTGATCGCAGTGGCAAGGCCCGACCCGGTGATGATGCTGGACTATTGGCGCCAGCCGGAAGCGACAGCCGCCAAATTCTCCGGCGACTGGCTCGTCACCGGAGACACTGGCGCCTGCGACGCCGAAGGCTATTTCTGGTTCCAGGGTCGCGACGACGACATCATCTCCAGCGGCGCCTATCGCATCGGGCCCGGCGACATCGAGGACTGCGTCATCCGTCATCCGGCCGTGCTGATGGTCGCCGTCGTCGGCAGCCCCGACCCGCTGCGCACCGAGGTGGTCAAGGCCTTCGTGCTGCCGAAACCGGGCTTTGCCCCCTCGGACACCCTCGCCGCCGAGATCCAGGCCTTCGTCAGAGAGCGGCTCGCCGCCTATCAATATCCCCGAGAGATCGAATTCGTCACCGAACTGCCGATGACCGCGACCGGCAAGATCCGGCGCAAGGATCTGCGCGACCTGGAGGTGGCGCGGAAGAGATCCGGCGGCGACCGGTAAGTGCCTGAATTCGCCCACATCAGAGCATTTTCGAGCGAAGTGGATGCCGGTTCGCGTGAAGAAACGCGTTAAAACAAAAATCTAGAACCAGGTTTTCATCAGAAAGGCTCCCGTCGCCTCGAACAGGCCAAGGCGCGCATGCTCGAGATGCATGAGATGCGTGCCCTCAGTGATTTTGACGTCGCGTGTCTCGGCAGCGCCGAGCCGCCCGCGCAACCAGAACGCATCATCGTCCGTGCACAGGCCGTCCCAGGCGCCTCGCACGATCAGCGTCGGCGCCAGAACCTTTGCGGGCTCATAGGCAAGGCTCCCAGCCCAGGCTGCCTTGATGTCGGCGGCTGGTCCAGCTGGAACCCTGACAGCAGGGACAGGCTGCCGGGCCGCCGCCCCTGGATCGCTTGCAAGATAAGCTGGAGCCCATGAGGCCAGCTCAGGCTCGATCAGCACTGCGGGATGGCCCGCGGGAACATCCTCGACGAAGCGGGCGAGTTGCTGGGCGATCGAAACCAGCCGCCAGCTTTCGGGGCTTTCGCCCGTCGCCACGCGCGGTCCTTCTCGCTGCGCAATCGGCCCAAAGAAAACCAGACGTTCGATGGTCCCGGGCTGGAGTGATGCATGGAGCCCGGCCACGATCGTGCCCCAGGAATGCGCGATCAACGACAGCCTGGCACGGCCTGTGACCTGCCTGACATGCGCCAGAACCCGCGCAAGCTGCACCTCCGCAGCGCATGCGCGGCCATAGGGCGGGCTCTCGAACGCGGCCTGTTCAAAGGCCGGTGGGCGGCTGGACCCGCCGAAGCCGGCAAAATCGAAGGCCCAGACGTCAAATCCGCGCGCCGCCAGATCGTCCATCCAGGACAGGCCGCCGAAGCGATAGGCTACCGAAAGCGCCGATGGAAATGTCGCGCCATGGACATAGACCACGCTCGGTCCGGGCCCAGTGATGCGGCGCAGGAGCAAGGTCGGCTCGCCATCCCGCCCGCTCAGATATGTGACGTCTCCAGCCGTTTTTGATCCGCATGCGGTGATGTGATTCACGATTGTCGTCCGCCTCATCAGTCAGACGGAAGCATGCATCCGCGCGTCGGACAGGTCGCGCGCAATCACTTCGGCCAGCACCGAAGCATCGGCGCCCAGCCCTTACCCCGCCTCGAGCACCAGCTCGAAGGTCATCAGCACTGGGTTGTCGCCGCGCGTCAGGCGACCCTGCGCCATCGCGCCGGTGTAGTCGACCAGCGCCACGTCGATGTCCGACATCATGCGCTCGCCTTCGCTCCAGATCCGGCCGGACTTGATCGCGATTTCGGTGGCGAAGTTCTCGACCGCCCGGCCGTCCTCGAAGCGTGCACCGATCGTCGAGCCGACGCCGCCATGGATCGTCGCGCGGCTGACGCCGTGCTCGGCGCAGAACTGCTCCAAAGCGCCGGCAAGATCGATATTCGGACGCACGCGCAAGGCGAAGAAGCGCCCCTCCCGCGTCGCGCCCAGCAAGGGGACGGTCGCGGGGCCAAACAGCTTGAAATTGGTCTCGGCATCGACATAGGCCGCGAAACCCGCGCCATCGATGCCGACGGCCGGGAGCGTGATCGCCTCGGCCACCAGCGTCTCGTCGGGCAGGATATGGCCGCCGCTGCGCTTGCCGTCCGCCTCCTGCCAGAGCGCATGGCAATGGAAGAAGGGCGCGCCGTCACGCAGGCCGAAAGTCAGCGCGCCGGTCTCGATGCGAGCGATACCCGGCGGCCGGAAGATCTCGCTGTAGAAAGCCGCGTGCTCCGGCGTCTGCGACAAGGCCGGCATGACATAGGTGAAGGACGACAGGGCCGCGCCGTCGATCCGCGCGACGCCTGAGGTGAAGCCCGCCGCGGCAAAGCTGCGCCGCACGGCCTCCAGCAGGGGCAAGCCGGGCTGCAGCGTCATCTCGAAGCGCAGACCGTGGCTTTCAGCCCATTCGACGCGCTCGGGCGCTGCGGAACCAGGCTGTTCGATGCGCCTCATGACGTCATCCTCCAGAGCCGGATGATTTCAGACAGGATCACAAGTGATCCTGTCTGAAATCTGAATCCGTCTCTCATCAAAGAGTTAGAGCAGGATCGATGCGAAAAACCGGTTCCCACTTTTTCGCATCCTGCTCTAGCAAAAGTCCGACGCATCATGGCGGGATCGCGGTCGGGTAAAAAGCGGTCATGCGGGTGGAACACCGAACTGAGCGGCAAAACCGGCGCATATTGGCAGGACAATGGCAACCTCGTTTCAGCGTGGCGGCGGAACCAACGGCCCCGCCAGATGTTTTCGCTCAGTCCGTTCCGGGCCGGTTCGACCTGGAAAGGTCATCAACGATCAAGAGAGGATAACCTGATGGATAGGCGCTCTTTTATCCTGAGCCTGATTGGTGGAGCGGCCGCCGCCAGCGTCGGCGCTGTCGCGATGGCGCAAGCCACGCCGGTGACGCTCGCTCCGGAGCCCGTGGACGCGAAGCCGGCCGAGCCGCACGCGGCCCGTACGCTCGATGATGCCGACGCCGAGTTCAGCCGCTATCACCGGCGCCATCATCGCAGGCATTATCGTCGGCATTACCGCCGTCACCGCCGCTACTACCGCCGCTGATCGGCGCCAGCGCATTCCCGGGCTCCGTGGCGACCTTGTTCCGGCCGTCATGGGGCCTGTCTGCTGGTTGAAGCCATCCATCGCAGCAGCCGTCACGAGCGCAGCCAGTCCAATTCGCCGCGCGCCTCGAGCTCGTCCTTGACCAGGCGCTTGGGCACCTTGCCATAGCCGGATTTCGGCAAGGCCTCCCAGAAGAAGAAGCGCTTGGGCATCTTGTAGCGGGCGATCTTCGCGGCGAGGTATTCCGCCATTTCGGCCTCGGTCGCGCTTGCACCCGCGCGTGCCACGCAGACCGCGACGCCGATCTCGCCCCAGACCGGATCAGGCAGGCCGAGCACAGCGACCTCCGCAATCGCCGGATGGGTCAGGATCTTCTCCTCGATCTCGCGCGGATAGATGTTCGAGCCGCCGGAGATGTACATGTCCGAGGCGCGGCCGGTGATGTAGACAAAACCCTGCTCGTCCATATGGCCGAGATCGCCGGTCCGGAACCAGCCATCGCGGAAGGATTTCGCGTTGGCTTCGGGGTTGTCGTAATATCCGGCGAAGACGGCGGGGCCGATCACGCAGATCTCGCCCTGGACGCCCGGCGCAACTGCATGGCCGGCATCGTCCTGGATCTGCACCTCCATGCCGCTGCGCTCGTAACCACAGGTGCCGATGCGCGCAGCGGGACCGTCCTGGGCCTCGTGCAAGGCCGGTGGCAGCACCGTGATGTTGCCGGTGACCTCGCCCAGGCCGAAATACTGCACCAGCACTTTGCCGAGCTTGGCGAGCGCGGCCTTCTGGTCCTCGCGATACATCGGCGCGCCCGCATAGATGATGTGGCGCAGGCTGGAATGGTCGTGCTGGTCGACGGCCGGATGCTCGACCAGCATCTTCAGGATGGTCGGCACGGTGAAGATGTTGGTGATCTTGTGCCGCTCGATCAGGCGATAGGCCTCGTCGATGTCGAAGCGCTCCGTCGGCAGCAGGATCGTCGTAGCGCCGCGGGAGGACAGCACGAGCTGATGCACGCCCGCCCCATGCGAGAGCGGGGCGACGACGAGCGAGGCGTCGGCCTCGGTCGAGCCCGGCACCAGATCGGCGAGATGGTTCGTCACCACGAAGCCCATCTGGCCATGCGTCAGCACCGCGGCCTTCGAGCGCCCGGTCGTGCCGGAGGTGAAGAAGAACCAGCACGGATCGTCATGCTCGACCGCGGCATTGGCGACCTGCTCGCCGAGATGGCGCGCGATCACCTCGCCGACCTCAGCCTCGCCGAACTCGCCCGGCCCGATCCGCCAGATGAAGTCTGGCGCCGGATCCGAAGCCGCGACAGCTGCCGCATGGGCCGGAAAATCGCCATGGCAGATGAAGGCCTTGGCGCCCGAGGAGGTACCGAGATAGCCGACCTCGTCGGGCAGCAGGCGGAAATTCGTCGGCACCCAGACCGCACCCAGGCGGAAAGCGGCGAACATCGAGACGAACATCGCGTCGCAATTCTTGGAATGGACCAGGATGCGGTCACCCTTGCCGATGCCGCGCTGGCGCAAACCGGCGGCAAGCGCCGAGACCTGCGCGTCGATCTCGCCCCAGCTCCAGGTCCGTTCGCCCCAGATGAAGCCGGCCCGCTTCCCGAAGCGGCGCGCATTCTGCGTCGCGATATGGGCCAGGTTCATCACGCGTTTGGACATGGGAACAACGCCGCCCTTGGGCGCGATGCCGGTTTTCAGCGCGGTCTCGGTCATGCTGCGCTCTCCTTGTCGCGGCGGATCGTCATGGTTCATCTCCGTTCGCCGGCGCGGCGGCGCAGTGGTGCGGACGCGCCCGGCTGTGCCGGCCGGGCCTCGTCCTGGATGTGGAATTCACGCAGCCTGGCCTCGAGCCTGGCGACCTCGTCCCGCAGCAATTGCGCAAGGAAGGGTTCGCGGTCCGGCTGCATCCGGCTTTCGATCGCGGCCAGCGAGAGGCAGGCATCGGCCCGCCCCTGCGCATCGCGCACGACCATCGCCATGCCCCAGGAGCCGGGGAAGAGCAGCCCGCGATTCATCGCATAGCCGCGCTCGCGCGCCTCCGCGACGAGGTCGTCCACGATCGCTCGCGACAGCATCGGGTAGCGCAGCGGAAACTGCGCCGCATTGGCCGCCATCGCCTGCTCGACACCCTCGTCGTCGAGCGCGGCCAAAAGCGCGATGCCGCCGACGCCGGCCCCGAGCAGATGCCTGTCGCTGGGGGCAAGCACATGCGAGCGGATCGGATAATCGCCGTCCTCGCGTTGCAGGCAGACGACCGTCCAGTCCCGCCTGACCTGCAGGAAGGCGGCATCGCCCGTCGCCTGCGCCAGGCGCACGACGCCTTCCTGCGCGAGCCGATGGATTCCGAAACGATCGGCTGCGATGGTGCCGAGAATGAAGGATTCAGGCCCGAGGAAATAGCGCCGTGTCGCCGCCTCCTGCTCGATCAGCCCGGCCTCGATCAACGCCACCAGAATGCGGCGACACGTCGGCTTCTGCAGCCGCGAGCCGTCGACGAGTTCGCTCAGGCTGGCGCCGCGCGTGCGGCTCGACGCGACCAGCCGCAGCAATGCGGCCGCCCGTCCGATGCTTTGCGCACCGGTCGGTTCGGAGCTGGCCTCCCGCACAGCAAGATTTGGACGATCCATATCGTGGACCCTTTTTGCGTCCTTATTGCGTTGACAACTGTTTCATCACTTGTATTTCGTCAAGGATAAAGAATACTGGCTCCGAGCGATCCACGATATGGAACAGTTCGAGCAGGCTGGCGGCCAGAAGGTCGCGGCCAGAGTTACGCGGCCTTCCGAAACCGGAAAGAGGGCCGTCGCTGCGATTACAGCTCTCGCGCGGGCAAACCTGCGGAGAGTCCGGCCTGAAGATTTGGGAGGACACCAGATGACGAGATTGACACGCCGCAGCTTTGCCGCCGGCACGGGCGCCCTTGCCGTGACCGGATTTTCCATCGGCCGGGCCCGGGCGGCCGAATTCACCTATAAATTCGCCAACAACCTGGCGCTGACGCACCCGCTCAACAAGCGCGCGCAGGAAGCCGCCGGCAAGATCAAGGAAGAGACCGGCGGCCGCTTCGAGCTGCAGATCTTCCCCTCAAGCCAGCTCGGCTCCGACACCGACACGCTCGGCCAGATCCGCTCCGGCGCGGTCGATTTCTTCACCCTCTCGGGGCTGATCCTCTCGACCCTGGTGCCGGCCGCCGCGATCAACGGCGTCGGCTTCGCCTTCAAGGACTACGACACGGTCTGGAAGGCGATGGACGGCAAGCTCGGCGACTATGTCCGCGCCGAGATCGCCAAGAGCCGCTCGATCTTCGCGATGGAGAAGATCTGGGACAACGGCTTCCGCCAGACCACGAGCTCGGGCAAGCCGATCGTCACCCCGGCTGATCTGAACAACCTCAAGATCCGTGTCCCGCCCGCTCCGCTCTGGACCTCGATGTACAAGGGCTTCGGCGCGGCGCCGACGACGATCAACTTCAACGAGGTCTACAGCGCCCTGCAGTCGAAGATCGTCGACGCGCAGGAGAACCCGCTCGCGATCATCGAGACGGCCAAGCTCTATGAGGTCCAGAGTTTCTGCTCACTGACCAACCATATGTGGGACGGCTTCTGGCTCCTGGCCAACAAGGCGAACTGGGACGCCCTGCCCAAGGACATCCAGACCATCGTCGCCAAGCACCTCAACGCCGCCGGTATCGCCGAGCGCGCCGACGTTGCGGCACTGACGGTGAACCTGCAGGCCGAATTGTCCGCCAAGGGCATGAAGTTCAACACGGTCGACGCCGCTCTCTTCCGCGACAAGCTCAAGAGCGCCGGCTTCTACAAGGAATGGGAAGCCAAGTTCGGCAAGGACGCCTGGGCGACCCTTGAGGCCGCCGTCGGCTCGCTGAGCTGACGCCGGCACCATGGACACCGTGTCCGAATTCGCGACGCCGCCAGCGACAGCGGCGGCGCCACGCCGGCCGCTTGCCGCGAAGATCGACCGCGTCCTCGGCGTCATCGTCGAGATACCCGCAGCGATCCTCGTCGTCGCCGAAGTGGTCGTGCTGTTTTCGGGCATTGTCGCCCGCTATCTCCTGCACACGCCGCTGACCTGGTCGGACGAACTCGCCTCGACCCTGTTCCTCTGGCTCGCCATGCTTGGCGCCGTCGTCGCGCTCCGGCGCGGCGAGCATATGCGCATGACCGCGCTGGTCTCGCGTTGCACGCCGGAATGGCGCAACTTCTTCGACGCGCTGGGCGTGGCGGCCGGCCTTGGCTTCCTGTTGCTGATCATCGGCCCCGCCTTCCGCTGGGCCGAGGAAGAAGCCTTCATCACCACCCCGGCGATGGAAATCTCCAATGTCTGGCGCGCGGCCGCCTTCCCGGTCGGCGTCGGGCTGATGATCGCCTTTTCGCTGCTGCGCCTGACCATGCGCTCGGGCGTGCCGCAGGCTCTGCTGGCGCTGGCTTTGGTCGCTGTCGCGCTCGCCGGCTTCTGGTGGCTCGGTCCCATGCTCAAGACGCTGGGCAATCTCAACCTGGTCATCTTCTTCGTCGGCGTCGTCGGGTTTTGCGTGTTCTCCGGCGTACCGATCGTCTTCTCCTTCGCGCTCGCAACCTTCGGCTATCTCGCGCTCACCACGCGCGTGCCGACGATGACCCTGGTCGGGCGCATGGACGAAGGCATGAGCCATCTCATCCTGCTCGCCGTGCCACTCTTCGTCTTCCTCGGCCTGCTCATCGAGATGTGCGGCATGGCCAAGGCGATGGTGCGCTTCCTGGCGAGCCTGCTCGGCCACGTTCGCGGCGGCCTCTCCTATGTGCTGATCGGTGCGATGTACCTCGTCTCCGGCATTTCGGGCTCGAAGGCAGCCGACATGGCCGCGGTCGCACCGGCCTTGTTTCCAGAGATGAAGGCGCGCGGCGCCAAGCCCGGCGACCTCGTCGCCCTGCTCTCGGCCACGGGCGCGCAGACCGAGACCATCCCGCCCTCGATCGTGCTGATCACCATCGGTTCCGTGACAGGCGTCTCGATCGCGGCGCTGTTCACCGGCGGCCTGCTGCCCGGCGTCGTCCTGGCGATCGGGCTCTGCTTCGTCGTGGCGCGGCGCTATCGCCATGACGATCTCAGCCATGTCGTGAAGGCGAAATGGCCCGAGATCGGCAAGACCTTCATCATCGCGCTGCCGGCCCTGGCATTGCCCTTCCTGATCCGCGCCGCCGTCGTCGAGGGCGTTTCGACCGCCACCGAGGTCTCGACCATCGGCATCGTCTATTCGCTGATCATCGGGCTTCTGGTCTACCGCCAGTTCAACTGGTCCCGCCTCGGCCAGATTCTGATCGACACAGCCTCGCTCTCCGGCGCCATCCTGATCATCATCGGGGCGGCCTCCGCCATGGCCTGGGGCCTGACGCAGTCTGGCTTCTCCCGGACGCTGGTCGAGATCATGACGCATCTGCCCGGCGGCGCGATCGGCTTCATGGCCGTATCGATCCTTGCCTTCATCATCCTGGGTAGCGTGCTCGAAGGCATCCCCGCCATCGTCCTGTTCGGCCCGCTCTTGTTCCCGATCGCCAAGCTTGTCGGCATCCACGAGGTGCACTACGCCATGGTCGTGGTGCTCGCGATGGGGCTCGGCCTGTTCGCACCGCCCTTCGGCGTCGGCTATTACGCGGCCTGCGCCATCGGCAAGGTCAATCCCGACGAGGGCATCGGCCCGATCTGGGGCTATATGCTGGCCCTGCTGATCGGCCTGGTCATCGTCGCGGCGGTGCCCTGGTTCTCGATCGGATTCCTGTGATGGCCGATCGTCTGAAGAGCAAGATCGCCATCGTCTTCGGTGCCGGCTCGTCGGGGCCGGGCTGGGGCAATGGCAAGGCCGCAGCCGTCGCCTTCGCCCGCGAAGGCGCCCGCGTCGCCTGCATCGACATCAGCCAGGCTGCCGCCGACGAGACCGCCGGCATCATCGCCGGGGAAGGCGGCGTCGCCATCGCGCTTGCCGCCGATGTCACACAGCAGGGTTCGATCGACGCAGCCGTCGCCGCGACCATGACCCGCTTCGGCCGCATCGACATCCTGCACAACAATGTCGGCGTCACCCATATGGGCGGCCCGGTCGAACTCAGCGAAGAGCAGTTCAAGGCGGCGGTCGACCTCAATCTCGGCCCGGTCTTCCGCTGCTCCAAGGCGGTGATCCCGCATATGCTGAAGGCAGGCGGCGGCGCGATCGTCAACATCTCCTCGCTCGCGGCGATCCGTTGGACCGGCTACCCCTACTTCGCCTATTACGCGACCAAGGCGGCGGTGAACCAGGCGACGCTCGGCCTCGCCATGCAATATGCAAGGCAAGGCATCCGCGCCAATTGCATCATGCCCGGCATGATCGACACGCCGCTGATCTACAAGCAGATCTCCAGCCAATACGCCTCGGTCGAGGAGATGGTCGCGGCGCGCAACGCCGCCGTGCCGCTCGGCAAGATGGGTACCGCCTGGGACATCGCCAACGCGGCCGTCTTCCTCGCCTCCGACGAAGCCCAGTTCATCACCGGTGTCTGCCTGCCGGTCGATGGCGGCCAGAGCTGCGCCGTCGCCCCGCTGGCATAGGGCGTTTTCGAGCGAAGTGGACACCGGTTCGCGTGAAGAAAACGCGTCGAGACAAAGAGCTTAGAGCCGTTGAACGATCCAATTGGATCGTTCAACGGCTCTAAGCACTCGCCCACCCGGGCGGCTGGCCTGCATCTTGCTGCCTTGGATCAAGTCGCATTCGGACGGTTCCGTCCGAATGCGACGTGATCGATTCCTGGATTTTAGAGCATTGCTCATGCGAAAAACCGGTACCCATTTTTTCGCGCAATGCTCTGGAGCCATGCAAACCGACATCGCCATCGGCACGATCACGCCCTCGGGCAACCGCACGGTCGAGCGTGTGACGCAAGCGATCTGCGCCACGCTGGCGGGGGTGACGCCCCTGTTCACGCGCATCCCCGTCTTCGGCAACACCAGCCCCGACCAGGTCGCGGCCAACCCCTATGACTGGCCGGCCATGCTGCAGGCGGCGGAATTGCTGAGCCATGCCGAGCCCGCTGCGATCTGCTGGAACGGCTCGAAGGGCGGCGACTACGGCTTCGACATCGACGAACGGCTCTGCGCCGACATCACCGCGCGGACCGGACTGCCCGCAGTGACCTCGGCCTTGGCAACGCTCGATGCGCTGCGACGGCTGGAGGCCCGGCGCATCGCGCTGATCACGCCCTACACCACGGCCGCCCAGGCCCGAGGTATCGCTAATTTCACCAACAAGGGCTTTGCCGTCGTCGCCGAACGCCATGCCGGCCTGAGCGACAATCTCTCCTATGGCGCGGTGCCGCCAGGCGAGATCGCCGCGATGGCGCGGGCGGCCGTGGCGGAGGAGGCCGCCGAGGCGATCGTCATCTTCTGCACCAATTTCAACGGCGCTCCCGCCGCAGCCATGCTTGAGGCGCAGACCGGTTTGCCCGTGATCGATTCGGCAGCGGCCGGTGTCTGGGCCGCGCTCAGGGCAGCCGGCGTCGATACGAGCCCGACCGTCACAAGTTGGGGCCGGATTTTCAGCCTCTGACGACCCGAACCGCTTAATCCCGCGGCCGCTCCGCACACGCCTTCAATCCAGGCATTGGGCGCATAAGAAACATGCTTGACTGTTTGCAAAACGAGTCGCAGCTTCCGATCGTCCTGTGGGGTTGAGGCTTGGCGTGAGCGGAACCGGTAAAAGACGATCCCAAAAGGAGCGCAGCGCAGAAACCTCGACGCGGCTGATGAACGCAACGATCGACCTGCTGCATGACCGGGGCCTTGCTCGCACCACCACCCCGGAGATCGCCCGCCAGGCCGGTGTCTCACGCGGCGCGCTGACGCATCATTTCACCACCCGCGAGGCGATCATCAGCGTCTCCGTCGCAGATATGCTCAGCAAGACCACTCGCGACCTGCATCGCTTCGCCGAGGATTTCATCGCCCGCGGCGGCTCCAGCGACGAGATCGTCGACTACATCTGGCAGATGATGGACGACCGGCTGTTCTACGTCACGATGGAGTATCTGCCCGAAGCCCGGCACAATCCCGACTTCAGAGCCGACCTCATCCCCACTGTGCGCGATTTCCACGCCGGTCTCGACGCGATCTGGACGGCGCTTGCGGCTCGCACCGGCGTCGACCCCGATCATACCCGCATCGTCATGAACGCGACGATGTGCCTCGTACGCGGCATGATCAGCCAGACGGTGCTGCGCCCCAACGACCCCGCCTATTATCAGGAGATGCTGGCCTTCTGGAAGCAGCAGGTCCGCCAGCAATTTCCGATCGAGGCCGCCTCCGCGCAGGATTCCAGGCGCAAGGCGGGCACGCGATGACGGCGGCCCTGACCATCGAAGGGCTGAAGCTCGACTTCTATGGCGTGCATGTGCTGCGCGGCGTCGATTTCGCCGTTCCCGTCGGCTCCTTCACCGGGCTGATCGGCCCCAACGGCGCCGGCAAATCGACCCTGTTCAACGCCGTCTCCGGGCTCTACCGCCCCAAGGCCGGCTCGGTCCGGCTGGGTTCGGTCGAAACCACCAGCCTGCCCCCTGAAAAGCTCGTCGCTGCGGGTCTGGTGCGCTCATTCCAGCTTGCGCGCGGCTTTCCCAAGCTCAGTGTCTTCCAGCACCTGATGCTCTATGGCGCCGGGCAGCCTGGCGAGAACCTGCTGGCGGCGATGCTGCGCTCGGCTGCAGCGCGACGGCGGGAGCAGGAGCTCACCGAGCGCGCCTTCGACATCGCCCGGCGGCTCAAGCTCGACCATGTGCTGGACAACCCGGTGACGGCGCTCTCGGGCGGGCAGAAGAAGCTGGTCGAGATCGGGCGCGCCTTGATGGCGGCCCCCAAGATCCTGCTGCTCGACGAGCCTATGGCCGGCGTCAATCCCAGCCTCACCGAGCAGATCGCCGATCACCTCATTGCGCTGAACCGGGACGGGCTGACCATCTGCCTGATCGAGCACGACATGGCGCTGATCAAGCGGCTCTGCGCGCCCGTCATCGTCATGGCCGAGGGCAAGACCCTGACGCAAGGCTCATTCGACGAGGTCGCCTCCGACATCCGCGTGCAGGAAGCCTATCTCGGGAGGCGGCATTGAGCATGGCGAATGGCGACCTGGCGAATGGCGGCCTGCTCGCCGTCGATGGCGTCGTCGCCGGCTATGGCGCGGCTGAACAGATCCTGAAGGGATGCTCGCTGCATGTCGGAGCCGGCGAGATCGTCTCGATCATCGGCCCCAATGGCGCCGGCAAGTCGACGTTGCTGAAAACGATCGCCGGGCTGGTGTCCGCCCGCGAGGGCGCGATCGTCCTGAACGGAGCCGATGTGACCAGCGAGGGCGCGCTCGGCCGCGCCAGGCACGGCATCGGCTTCGTACCGCAGGAGCGCAATGTCTTCGGCGCGATGACGGTTGCCGAGAACCTCGAGATCAGCGGCTTCCAGGACCCGGGCAAGGTGCGCGAGCGCAGCGAGGAACTCTATGCCCGCTACCCGATGCTGGCGAGCAAGCGCCGCGCGCTCGCCCGCACACTCTCGGGCGGCCAGCGCCAGATCCTCGCCATGGCGATGGGCCTGATGAACGCCCCTGCACTGCTCCTGCTCGACGAGCCGACGGCCGGCCTCTCTCCCAAGGCGGCCGAGGAGCTGTTCGAGGCGATCGTAGCGCTGAACAAGGGCGGCCTGCCGATCCTGATGGTCGAGCAGCATGCGCTCGAAGCGCTCGAGATCTCGACGCGCGGCTATGTCCTCGTCTCCGGCCGCAATAGCCGCGAGGGCTCAGGCCCCGCGCTTGCCGCCGACCCCGAAATCCGCCGCCTCTTCCTCGGCGGCTGATCACGATGCCGACCTGATCCAAGCCGACCGACCAAGAACCAGCCAACATACAAGAACCAGCAATCATAACAGGGGATGACCATGACCGAGTTCCTGACCGACCGCCGCACGCTGCTCGGCGGCGCTGCCGCGCTTGCCGGCCTCTCCGCCTTGCCGAGGCTCGCTTTGGCGCAGGGGGCACCGATCAGGATCGGCACGCTGACGCCCTTGACCGGCTCGGGCGGCCCCTATGGCCCACTGATGGTCAAGGCGGTGAAGGCGGTCGTCGACGAGGTCAATGCCGCTGGCGGCGTGCTTGGGCGGAAGGTCGAGTTGATCTCTGAGGACGACCAGACCAATCCGGAAGCCGGCGTGCGCGCCGCGCGCAAGCTGATCGACGTCGACAAGGTCTCGGCGATCCTGGGTACCTGGGCTTCCTCGGTGACCACCGCCGTCGCCCCGCTCTGCTGGGAATCGAAGACCTTCCTCGCCACCGTCTCCGGCGCGGATTCGATCACGCTGCTGCCGCATCAGGGCTATCTGGTCCGCACGCAGCCCAACACCAAGCTTCAGGGCCGGAAGTTCGGCGAATTTGCTCTTGCCCAGGGTGCCAAGCGCGTCTTCGTGCTCTCGCCGCAGACGCCTTTCGCTCAGAGCCAGTTCGAAAGCATGACAGCCATCGTCAAGGCTGCCGGCGGCGAGACGGCCATGCTGATCTATGACGATAAGAAGCCAGCCTATCGCAGTGAGATCGACGAGGCGCTTCGCTTCAAGCCGGACGCCATCGTGCTCGGAGGCTATACGCCCGACACCAGCGTGATACTCAAGGATCTGTTCCGCGCCGGTTTTTCGGGCACGAAGCTCGCCTTCGGCTACTCGGTCAACCAGAAGCTCCTGGACAGCGTACCGGCCGATGTGGCGGATAAAACCTTCATCCTCTCGCCCTCGCCGGCCGAAGGCTCGAAGGCCTATGAGCGGCTGGTCAAGCTGATCGGCGTTGCCTCGCCCGATCCCTACACCACGCAGATCTACGACCACATCAACCTCGTGCTGATGGCGATTGCAATCGCCGGCGACGCCTCGGGCACCGCGATCAAGGACAATATCCGCAAGGTCAGCCAGGCGCCCGGTGGCGCCAAGATCGACAACGCCATCGACGGTTTCAAGGCCATCGCCGCCAAGCAGGCGGTCGATTATGACGGCGCCAGCGGTCCCTGCGACTTCACCGAGATCGGCGACATCAGCGACTCGAAGTTCCGCTACGAACAGGTCCAGTCCGGCAAGATCGCCCTGGTCAAGATCGCCTGATCGGGACCTGGCTCAGTGACCCTCCTCCTTCAGGCGCTCATCAACGGGCTGATGACCGGGGCGCTGATCGCCGTCCCGGCGATCGGCTTCTCCGCGATCTTCGCGGTGCTGCGCTATCCGAACTTCGCCATCGCCTCCTATGCCACCATCGGCGCTTTCGTCGCCTGGTGGGCGAATGCAGGGCTTGGACTGCCGGTCGTCCCGGCACTCGCCATTGCCTTTGCGGTGACAGGCGTGGTCGGCGTCGTCGCGGAGGAGATCTCGCTGAAGCGCTTGCGCGACAATGGCGCGCTGATCGTGGCCATCGCTTCGATCGCGCTCAATCTTGTGCTCGAAAACATCGTCCGCTTCATCTTCGGCAACGATATGAAGGGCTATGATCTGCCCCTCGCCCGCGACCTGCGCTTTGGTGAATTGCGCATCGGCCCGCAGCAGCTCCAGAGCCTCGCGCTCGCAGCGATCATCATGGCGGCGATGTTCCTGTTCCTGCGCTATACCCGTTTCGGCAAGGCGATGCGCGCGGTTGCCGACAACCCCGACCTCGCCCGCCTGAAGGGCATCGACCCGGCCAGGATCGCGATCGTCACGGTCTTTCTCGGTGCCGGACTGTCAGGCGTCGGCGGCGTGCTGATCGGGCTCGACACCTCGATCGACCCGCTCACCGGCTACCGCGTGTTGCTTTCGGTCTTCGCCGCAGCGGTGCTCGGCGGGCTCGGCTCGATCCCGGGCGCGGTCGTCGGAGCGCTCGCGCTCGGCGTGGCCGAGGAGCTGGCGCTGATCGTTACGCCCGCGACCTACCGCACCGCCGTCGGGTTTGTGGCGATCCTGATCATGCTGACCTTCCGCCCGCGCGGCATACTGGGCGAAAGAGCGGCCTGATGCTGTCTTATGTCATCTTCACCCTGACGCTTTGCGGCATCTACGCCTTGCTCGCGCTCAGCCTCAACCTGATCTGGGGCGGGGTCGGCCTCGTCAATCTCGGCCTCGCCGGCTTCTTCGCGGTCGGCGCTTATGCCTCCGCGATCGCGACGGGAGCCGGTGCGCCCGTGCTGATCGGCTGGGCGGCGGCGCTCATCGTCGGCGCGGTCGTCGGCCTCGTCGTCACCTTCGCAACCTTACGCCTGCGCGACGACTATCTCGCCATCGTGACGCTCGGCTTCGCCGAGGTCATCCGCCTCGTTGCGCTGAACGAGCGCTGGCTGACCAAGGGCTCGGATGGCATCTCCGGCATCAAGGCCCCGCTCAAGGCCGAACTCGGCCTGCAGGGTTTCAGCGTCTTCTATCTCGGCCTCGTCACGCTCATCGTGCTCGTGATCTGGGCGCTGCTGCGGCGGCTCGATCTCTCCCCTTACGGGCGCGCCATGAAGGCGATCCGCGAGGACCAGCAGCTCGCAGCCTTCGCCGGCAAGACCGTGCTGCGCTTCAAGCTCCAGGCCTTCGCGCTCTCGGCCGCGATCGCCGCGCTGTCGGGCGCGCTCTACGCGCATTTCCAGTCCTATATCTCACCGGACCATTTCCAGCCGCTGATCACGATCTACATTTTCCTCGCAGTCACCGCCGGCGGCGTTGGCCGTCCCAGCGGAGCGGTGCTTGGCGCCTATCTCGTCGTGATCTTCCTGGAAGCGACGCGCTTTGCCACCGAATGGCTGCCCGGTCTCCAGCCCGTCCAGATCGCCTCTATGCGCGAGATGATGATCGGCGTCGCGCTGATCCTGGTGCTGCATCTACGCCCGCAAGGCATCATGCCTGAGCAAATTCCCAAGGCTCCTCGCCAACCTACGCCCACCGCCTGAAAGCAGCCCATCATGTCAGACGATCTCGCCACCCTCTCGGCCCTGCTCAAGGAGCCGGGCCAGCCCGACACCGTGTTCAAGGCGTTCGACGCCATCGCCAAGCGCCTTGTCGGCCACGAGCTGTTCACGCTGCTCTATGTCGACGGCTCCGAGGTCGCGCGCATTTATTCCAACCGACCGGCCGAATATCCCGTCTCCGGCCGCAAGCCGATGGGCCCGACGCCCTGGGGCAAGCATGTCATGGAGGGCCAGAAGCCCTATCTGGGCAAGGACAAGGCCGGCATCCGCTGGGCCTTCTTCGACCATGAGTTGATCGAGAGCATGGGGCTCGGCTCGGTCATCAACGTGCCCGCGATCTATGATGGCAAGGTCATCGGCACGATCAACCTGCTCGCGCCCGAGGGCCATTACCGCGAGGAGCATGTCGCTCCCATCGAGCGGCTCGCGCCGATGATCGTGCCCGGCTTCCTGGCCGCCCGCGCTGCCGCGCGCGCGCTCTGATACCCATCCTGCTCCAGCGGAGAACACCCGTGGCTTCCACCCTCTTCACCAATGCCCGCATCGTCGACGGCACCGCGCCCGAAGCGGGCGCTCCCGTCAGCGTCCTCGTCGAGGGCGGCACCATCCGCGAGGTCGGCAAATCCGTGACTTCGGCCAAGGCCAAGGTTGTCGACCTCAAGGGCAAGACCCTGATGCCCGGCCTGATCGACGCCCATGTCCATGTCGTCGCCGGCGTCGCCGATCTCGGCAAGAACGCCACCCTGCCGGATTCGCTCGTCACCGCCCGCTCCTTCGTGATCATGCGCGAGATGCTGCTGCGCGGCTTCACCACTGTGCGCGATGTCGGCGGCGCCGATTTCGGCCTGAAGCAGGCGACCGAGGAAGGCCATTTCCCGACGCCGCGCCTCGTCATCTCCGGCAAGGCGCTGAGCCAGACCGGCGGCCACGCCGATTTCCGCGGCCGCTATGATGACCGCGCGGCGGTAAGCGACCGCCATCGCCTCGGCGCACTCGGGCGCATCTGCGACGGGCTCGACCAGGTTCGCCGCGCCGCACGCGAGGAAATGAAGGGCGGGGCCGATTTCATCAAGATCATGGCCAATGGCGGCTGCGCCTCGCCGACCGATCCGATCCATTTCCTCGGCTTCTCCGTCAGCGAGCTGGAGGCGATCGTCGAGGAGGCCAGGATGGCAGGGACCTACGTCTCCGCCCATGTCTATACCGACGAGGCGATCCGCCGCTGCGTCGAGGCCGGCGTGCACTCGCTTGAGCACTGCAACCTGATCCAGGCCGAGACCGCCAAGCTCGCAGCTTCGAAGGGCGCGGTCGCCGTGCCGACACTGGTGACCTATGACAAGCTCGTCAGCGATGGTCCCAAACTCGGCTTCCCGCCCGATTCCGTCGCCAAGGTCGATGTCGTCCGCTCCGCCGGCATGGAATCGCTCGCGATCATGAAGAAGGCCGGCCTCGCCATGGCCTATGGCAGCGACCTGCTCGGCGAGATGCATCGCTACCAGTCGGAGGAGTTCGTCATCCGCGGCCGCGCCTTGCCGGCCCATGAGGTGATCGCCTCGGCGACCCATATCGCCGCCAAGCTGCTCAAGCTCGAAGGCAAGATCGGCACGGTGGCGGCAGGCGCCCATGCCGACCTGATCGTCATCGATGGCGACCCGCTCAAGGATCTCTCGCTGCTGACGCGCCAGGGCAAGCACATGCCCTTGATCATGAAGGGCGGCGCCTTCGTGAAGCGCGCCAGCCTGAACTGAGGCGAGCCGGCTACCCGTCATTGCGAGCGCAACGAAGCAGTCCCGGAGGTTTCTCTCCTCGCCCCTGGATTGCTTCGTCGCTTTACTCCTCGCAATGACGGAAAGGGCTTGCCTGCAAAATAGACCTGCCTGCTAAAGCGGCGACCCCATGCATAATCGCGCAGGCATCTGACCAGAATTGAACCTTGGCCCCCATGGGCCTTGCGTGCTTACCTGCCGCCTCGCTGCAATGATCGAGGAACCGTCATGTCGCCCCGCATCGCCTTTGGCGGTTTCTTGCACGAGACCAACACCTTCGCGCCGAGCAAGGCCTCGATCGAGCATTTCATCCAGGGCGGCGGCTGGCCCTCCCTTGCGCGCGGCGACGACATCTTCGCCGCCGTGCACAACGTCAATGTCGGCGCCGCCGGCTTTGTCGAGAAGGCCAAGGCGCTCGGCTGGGAGATGGTGCCGACGCTGTGGTGCGCCGCCAGCCCCTCGGCCCATGTCACGGCAGACGCCTTCGAGACCCTGCTGAACGAATTGGTCGAACGCATCAGCGCCGCATTGCCTGTTGACGGGGTCTATCTCGATTTGCACGGCGCCATGGTCAGCGAGGCCTATCCCGATGGCGAGGGCGAAACCCTGCGCCGGGTGCGCGCCGCGATCGGCCCCGACATCCCTCTCGTCGCCAGCCTCGACCTGCACGGCAACATCACGCAGCTGATGATGGATTCGGCCGACGGGCTCGTCGCCTACCGCACCTATCCGCATATCGACATGGCCGAGACCGGCAGCCGCGCCACGACCTATCTGGCAAAGCTGATCGGCACTAGGACGCGCCATGCCAAGGCCTTCCGCCAGGTGCCCTATCTGATCCCGATCGCCTGGCAGGCGACAGCGATGGAGCCCTGCAAGACGATCTATGCCGAGCTCGCGGCGCTGGAAGGCGAGAGCGTGCCGACGCTCTCTTTCCTGCCCGGCTTTCCCGCCGCCGATTTCGCCGATTGCGGCGCGACCGTGCTGGCCTATGGCGCAACGCAAGCCGATGCCGACCGCGCGGCCGATGCCGTCTTCGCCCGGGTGATGGCGAGCGAAGCCGCCTTCAAGGGCAAGGTCTTCCAGCCCGATGAGGGCGTACTGGAGGCGATGCGGCTGGCAGAGGGAGCCTCGAAACCGATCGTCATTGCCGACACCCAGGACAATCCCGGCGCCGGCGGCGATTCCGACACGATGGGGATGGCGCGGGCGCTGGTGCGCAATGGCGCGCAGCGCGCCGCAATCGGTGTGATCGTCGATCCCGCGGCGGCAGCCGCAGCGCACAAGGCCGGCGTCGGCGCCACGATCACGCTCTCGCTCGGCGCCAAGTCCGGCATCCCCGGCGATGTCCCGCTCGAGGGCGAGTTCGTGGTCGAGCAATTGTCGGAAGGGCGCTTCGTTGCACCCGGCCCGTTCTATGGCGGCTCGCGCATCAATCTCGGCCCCTGCGCGGCGTTGCGTATCGGCGGCGTGCGCATCGTCGTCGGGTCGCGCAAGGCGCAGATGGCCGATCAGGCGATGTATCGCCAGGTCGGCATCGAGCCGACCGAGCAGGCGATCCTGGTCAACAAAAGCTCGGTGCATTTCCGCGCCGATTTCGAGCCGATCGCCCAGACGATCCTGGTCTGCGCCGCGCCCGGCCCGATGCCGGTCGATCCCTCAGTCCTGCCGTGGAAGCATCTGCGCCCCGGCATCCGCACCGCGCCGCTCGGCCCCGTCTTCGGCTGATCCTCGTCCTTCGGAGTTAGTTCATGCCCACCCTGCCCCAGATCGAAGCCTTCAAGGACGACCTCGTCGCGATCCGCCGCGATATCCACGCCCATCCCGAGATCGGCTTCGAGGAGGTCCGCACTTCGGGCATCGTCGCCGAGAAGCTCGCATCCTGGGGCATCGAGGTGCATCCCGGCATCGGCAAGACCGGCGTGGTCGGCATCCTCCAGGGCAAGGGCGGACCGGGCAGGCGCATCGGCCTGCGCGCCGACATGGACGCGCTGCCGATGGAAGAGACCACCAACCTGCCCTTCCGCTCGACCATTCCCGGCCGCTTCCATGGCTGCGGCCATGACGGCCACACCACGATGCTGCTCGGCGCGGCGCGTTATCTCTCGGAGAATCGCGATTTCACCGGCACGGCGGTGTTCGTGTTCCAGCCGGCCGAGGAAGGCCTGGGCGGCGCCCGCGCCATGCTCGCCGACAAGCTGTTCGAGCGCTTCCCTTGCGACGAGATCTACGGGCTGCACAACGCCCCCAATCTCGACCCCGGGCAGATCGCCGTCTTTCCCGGCCCGGCCATGGCCGGCGCCGACTTCTTCGACATCAAGATCACCGGCCGGGGCAGCCATGGCGCCATGCCCCATGTCGGGCGCGATCCGGTCATCGTCGCCATCTCACTGGCAGCGGCGCTGCAGACCATCGTCAGCCGCAATGCCGATCCGCGCGAAGCTGCCGTGCTCTCGATCACGCAGATCCATGCCGGCTCCGCCTATAACGTCATCCCCGAGGAGGCGGCGCTCGCCGGCACCATCCGCACCTTCTCGCCCGACATCGCCAAGCTGATCCGCGAGCGCATGCGCGAGATCGCGGCCGGCATGGCACTGACCTTCGGCGTCCAGATCGATGTCGAGATCCGCGACATCTTCGACGTGCTGGTCAATCACGGCCCGCAGGCCGAGGCCGCAGCCAAGGTCGCCGCCGAGATCGTCGGCGCCGATAATGTGCTGACCGAGGTCAAGCCGATCATGGGCAGCGAGGATTTCGCCGACATGCTGCGCGCGGTGCCCGGCGCCTATTGCTGGGTCGGCCATGCCGGCAACGTGCCGGTGCACAACCCCTCCTTCATCCTCGACGATGGCATCCTGCCGGTGGGCGCGAGCCTGCTCGCGCGCCTCGTCGAAACGCGACTGGCCGCCTGATCATGTCCTTCGACACGCTGACCTTCGACACCGACGCGATGCTCGCCGGCCTGAAGCGCTGGATCGAATGCGAGAGCCCAACCTTCGATGTCGCGGCCGTGAACCGGATGATGGATCTCGTCGCCAACGATCTCGCGGCCGTCGGCGCGACCGTGACCCGCATTCCCGGCCCGCCGGGCCTGGGCGATTGCGTGCGCGGCGACTTCCCCCATCCCAGGCGCGGCGAACCCGGCATCCTGGTGATGTCGCATCTCGACACCGTGCATCCCATCGGAACGCTGAAGGCCTTGCCCTTCCGGCGCGAAGGCACGCGCTGCTACGGGCCGGGCATCCTCGACATGAAAGGCGGCGCCTATGCCGGCCTGCAGGCGATCGTGGCGCTGGCCAAGGCCGGCATCGAGACGCCGCTGCCGGTCAGCGTGCTCTATACCAGCGACGAGGAGATCGGCAGCCCCGGCACGCGCGAGCTGATCATGCAGCATGCCGGCCAGCACCGTTACATCCTGGTTCCCGAGCCCGGCCGCCCTGGCAACGGCGTCGTCACCGGCCGCTACGCCATCGCCAGGTTCAACCTGCTCGCCGAGGGCCGGCCGAGCCATGCCGGTTCGCGCCTGAAGGACGGCCGCTCCGCCATCAACATGATGGCGCGCCAGCTCATCGCCATCGAGGAGATGACGGGCGACGACTGCACCTTCAGCGTCGGCGTGATCTCGGGTGGACAATGGGTCAATTGCGTGCCGACCACCTGCCGGGCCGAGGCGCTCAGCATGGCCAAAAGGCAGTCCGACCTCGACCGTGGCGTCGAGCGCATGCTGGCCCTCTCGACCAAGAATGCCGACGGCACGCGCTTCACCGTCACGCGCGGCGTCACCCGCCCGGTCTGGGAGCCGGACGCGGGAACGCTGAAGCTCTATGAGCTTGCGCGCGGCATCGCCGGCGAACTCGGCTGGGAACTCGAGCATGGCTCGGCCGGTGGCGGCTCGGACGCGAATTTTACCGGGGCGGCCGGCATTCCCTCGCTCGATGGGCTCGGCCTGCTCGGCGCCGGCTACCACACGCTGGAGGAGCATATCGAGGTCGACAGCCTGGCCCAGCGCACCCGCCTGATGGCCGGGCTGCTGACGCGGCTTTCGGCCTGAGCGCGATTGACAGAGGCTCCCGTTTCGCGGGAGCTTCCCGGCCTGCCTATGGCATGGCCCCTGCATACGCAGGCCAACGGATCGGGACGCACAAGAACACGAACGCACCAAGTCACGACCAGCTAGAGCGTTTTCGAGCGAAGTGGACGCCGGTTCGCGTGAAGAAAACGCGTTAAGACAAAGTGCTAGAGCAATTGAACGATCCAATTGGATCGGAAATCACTCTAGATCACGATCAGCGAAATAACCGCCCGAATGGGTCAGAGGGGAGATCAGTGCATGATGTCGCGTTGGAAGATCATCACGGCGGCCGCCGCGCTGCTAGCCGGAAGCAGTGTTCTCTCCGGGGGCTTCTCGGCCCAGGCGCAGACGCTGAAAGTCGTCATGCATTCCGATGTGAAGATCGTCGATCCGATCTGGACCACGGCCTATATCGTCCGCAACCACGGCTACATGATCTACGACACCCTCTTCGCCCTCGACGAGAAGGGCGATGTGAAGCCGCAGATGGTCGACACCTATACGGAGTCGCCGGACAAGCTGACCTACAAGTTCACGCTGCGCGACGGCCTGCTCTGGCATGACGGCAAGCCGGTCACGGCGGAAGACTGCGTCGCCTCGATCAAGCGCTGGGCGGCGCGGGACCCTATCGGCCAGAAGCTGATGTCCTTCGTCGACGCGATGGCGATCGACGATGCCAAGAGCTTCACGGTGAAGCTGAAGTCGCCGACCGGCCTGCTGATCTTCGGGCTCGGCAAGCCGTCCTCGAACGTGCCCTTCATGATGCCCAAGCGCGTCGCGGAGACCGACCCCAACACGCAGATCTCGGAGTTCATCGGTTCAGGGCCCTTCGTCCTGAAGACCGACGAATGGAAGCCGGGCGACAAGATCGTCTACACCAAGTTCAAGGACTACAAGCCACGCGCCGAGCCGGCCTCGGGCCTCGCCGGCGGCAAGGTCGCCAAGCTCGATCGCATCGAGTGGCTGGCGATCTCCGACCAGCAGCAGGCGGTCAACGCCCTGCTCGCCGGCGAGATCGACATGATCGAGCAACCCTCCTTCGACCTGATCCCGCTGCTCAAGAGCGACAAGTCGATCAAGCTGATCGACTATAATCCGCTCGGCCTGCAATACACGCTGCGGCCTAACCACACGATCAAGCCCTTCGACAATCCCAAGATCCGGCAGGCGCTGACCTATGCGCTGAACCAGAAGGATTTCCTCGAGGCGGTCGTCGGCAACCCCGACTACTACAAGACCTGCAAGGCCATGTTCATCTGCGGCTCGCCTCTCGCGACAGAAGCTGGGATGGACGGATTGCTGGAGTCCAACTTCAAGAAATCGCAGGAGCTCCTGAAGGAGGCCGGCTATGACGGCACGCCGGTCGTGCTGCTGCATTCGACCGATCTGCAGTCGCTGACCAACCTGGCGCCCGTCGCCAAGCAATTGATGGAAAAGGGCGGCTTCAAGGTCGACATGCAGTCCTCGGACTGGCAGTCGGTGGTCGCCCGCCGCGTGCGCAAGACCCCCGTGGCGGAAGGCGGCTGGAACGCCATGCTGACCGCCTGGGTCTCGGCCGACGTGCTCAACCCGGTCATGGCCGGCTTCTTCAATGCGAGCTGCGACAAGGCCGCCTTTGGTTGGCCCTGCGACGAGCAGATGGAGAAGCTGCGCGACGATTTCGCTCGCGAGACCGACCCGGCCAAGCAGAAGGCGATCGTCGAAGCCGTGCAAATGCGTTGGCGCGAGGTTGTGACCCACGTCCATCTCGGCCAATACACGGTGCCGATCGCGACCCGCCCCAACATCAGCGGAATCCTGACGGCGGCAGCGCCGGTGTTCTGGAACGTCGAGAAGAAGTGAGGCGTCCGAACTGACAGGCTAGCTTCATGCTCGGCTACATCCTGCGCCGCCTGCTCGCGACGATTCCCGTTCTGGGGATCGTCGCCGTGCTGGTCTTCCTGATGCTGCGCCTCACGCCAGGCGACCCCGCCGCGGTCATCGCCGGCGACAATGCGACGACCGCGCAGATCGAGGCGATCCGCGCCAAGCTCGGCCTCGACCAACCGATCATCACCCAGTTTGGCATCTGGGCCGGCAATCTGCTGCATGGCAATCTCGGCGAGAGCTTCTTCTTCAAGAAGACCATCGGCGAATTGATCCTGGGGCGCATCGAGCCGACGCTTTCGCTCGCCTTCGCCACCATGCTGATCGCGGTCTGCGTCGCGATTCCGCTCGGCGTGCTCGCAGCCTACAAGCACGGCTCCTGGATCGACCGGGTCGTGATGGGCTTCTCGGTGCTCGGCTTCTCGGTGCCGGTCTTCGTCATCGGCTACCTCCTGATCTACGTCTTCGCGATCACGCTGGGTTGGTTTCCCGTCCAGGGCTATCAGCCGATCTCCGGCGGCTTTGGCGGCTTCATCCAGCGCCTGATCCTGCCGGCGGTGACGCTGTCGGTGATCTACATCGCCCTCATCGCCCGGATGACGCGGGCCAGCGTGCTGGAAGTGCTGAGCGAGGATTATATCCGCACCGCCCGCGCCAAGGGCCAGGTCGAGAGCAAGATCCTGTTCCGGCACGCGCTCAAGAACGCCGCCGTGCCGATCGTCACCGTGGTCGGCATCGGCATCGCGCTCCTGATCGGCGGCGTGGTCGTCACCGAGAGCGTGTTCGCGATACCGGGCCTCGGGCGCCTCACCGTCGATGCGGTGCTCGCGCGCGACTACCCGACGATCCAGGCCGTGATCCTGCTGTTCTCCGTCGTTTATGTCGCGATCAATCTCGGCATCGACCTGGCCTACTGCCTCTTCGATCCGAGGATCAAATATTGAGCGCCGAACCCAGCCTGATCGCCCCGGTCCTGCCGGATGCAGGGCGTCCCAACGCCAACGCCCTGCGCCGGCTTGTCCGCAACCCGGCCGTGCTGATCGGCGGGACCGTGCTCCTCGTCATGGCGCTGATGGGCCTGCTCGCGCCGTTCCTGGGCACGATCGACCCCGCCGCCATCAACCCGAGCGCGCGCAACCGCGTGCCCGGCGTCGAGCGCACCATCCGCGCCGATGACGGCTCGACCACGGTCTTCAAGCACCGGATGGGTACGGATTCGCTTGGCCGCGACGTTTATAGCCGCGTCGTCTACGGCGCGCGGGTCTCGCTGATGATCGCGGTCTCGGTCGCCGCTGTGAGCATCTCGATCGGCCTCATCCTTGGTTTGATCGCCGGCTATATCCGGCCGCTCGACGCCGTGATCATGCGCTTCATGGACGGGCTGATGGCTATTCCCGCGATCCTGCTCGCCATCGCCGTGGTCTCGCTGTTCCGGGCCGGCCTCACCGCCGTCATCGTCGCGATCATCGTGCCCGAGATCCCGCGCGTCGTGCGCCTCGTGCGCTCGATCGTGCTCTCGGTGCGCGAGGAGCCCTATGTCGAAGCCGCGATCATGCAGGGCACGCGGCTGCCGCTCTTGATGGTGCGCCACATCCTGCCCAACACCATCGCCCCGCTGATCGTCCAGGGCACCTTCATCGCGGCCTCGGCCATCCTGGTCGAGGCGATCCTGTCCTTCCTCGGCATCGGCATTCCGCCG
Source organism: Allobosea sp. OK403 (assembly GCF_900113835.1). GTDB lineage: Bacteria > Pseudomonadota > Alphaproteobacteria > Rhizobiales > Beijerinckiaceae > Allobosea. The sequence continues at coordinate 719,002 of NZ_FOQV01000002.1, forward strand.
GAGACGCCGACCTGGGGCAACATCATGGCCGAGGGCCGCAATGTCTTCCGCGTCTTCCCGCACAACATCCTCTATCCCGGCATCTTCCTCGGCATCACGGTGCTGGCGGTGAACATGCTCGGCGATGGCCTGCGCGACACGCTCGATCCCAAGATGGCCGGCCGATGATCGACGTTCCGATGAGCGACGCACCCATACCTGTCCTCCAGATCAAGGGCCTGAGCATCCGCCTGCCCGGCGGCGGCGACCGGGCCCATGCCGTCGAGAACGTCTCCTTCGATGTCGGCGCGGGCGAGATCACCTGCGTCGTCGGCGAATCCGGCTCCGGCAAATCCGTCACCGCCTTCTCGGTGATGGGCCTGCTGCCGAAGCTACTGAAGCCCGTCGCAGGCCAGATCCTGCTCGAGGGCGAGGATATCCTCGCAGCCACGCCCCAGCGCCTGCGCGCTTTGCGTGGCGACCGCATGGGCATGGTCTTCCAGGAGCCGATGACGGCGCTGAATCCGGTCCTGACGATCGGCGACCAGATCGAGGAGGTGCTGCGCATCCACACCGAGCTCGATGCGGCCGAGCGGCGTGCAAAGGTGCTCGGCATCATGGCGGCGATGCGCCTGCCCGATCCGGAGCGCATCCACGGCTCCTATCCGCATCAGATCTCCGGCGGGCAGCGCCAGCGCGTGATGATCGCGGCTGCCCTCGTGCTCGATCCGGCGCTCCTCATCGCCGACGAGCCGACGACAGCGCTCGACGTAACCACCCAGGCCCAGATCCTGCGCCTGATCAAGGAGCTCCAGGGCCGGCGCGGCACGGGTGTGCTGTTCATCACCCATGATTTCGGCGTCGTCGCCGAGATCGCCGACAAGGTCGTGGTGATGGAAAAGGGCTTCGTCGTCGAGCAGGGCCCGGCCGCGCAGGTGCTGACCAACCCGCAGCATCCCTATACCCGCATGCTGATCGGCGCGGTGCCGAGCCTGAAACCCGCGCGGCGCAAGGCCGTGACGGGACCGATCGCGCTCGAAGCCGTCGGTCTCGGCAAGACCTACAGCTCCAAGAGCCTGTTCAAGAAGGAGCAGGTCGTCCACGCCGCGCGCGATGTCGACATCAAGATCCATCGCGGCGAGACGGTCGGGATCGTAGGCGAATCCGGCTCGGGCAAGACCACGGTGGCGCGCTGCATCGCCCGGTTGATGCCGCCGACGCGCGGCGCCATCCTCGTCCCCGACATCGACATCGCGATGCTGCCGGAGCGGCGCCTGCGGGCTTACCGCCGCAAGATCCAGGTCGTGTTCCAGGACCCTTACCGCTCGCTCAACCCGCGCCGCACGGTCGGCGATTCCATCATCGAGGGGCCGTGCAATTTCGGCCTGAAACCGACTGATGCGATGGCGCGCGCCCGCGACCTGATGGCGCTGGTCGGCCTGCAGCCAAGCGCGCTCGACCGCTACCCGCATCAGTTCTCCGGCGGCCAGCGCCAGCGCGTCGCGATCGCTCGCGCGCTTGCCATGGAACCCGAGATCCTGATCGCGGACGAGGCCGTCTCGGCGCTCGACGTCTCCGTGCAGAAGCAGGTGCTGGCGCTGCTGGCGGACGTGCAGGAGCGCTTCAACCTCGCCATCCTGTTCATCACGCATGATCTGCGCGTCGCAGCCCAGATCTGCGACCGCATCGTCGTGATGGAGAAGGGCGTCGTCGTCGAGCAGGGCGCGACCGCCCAGGTCTTCTCAGCCCCCGCCCATGCCTATACGCGCGCCCTGATCGACGCAGCCCCGGGCCGCGAATTCAGCGTCGGCGAACCCTGAGAGTTCGCCGACGCTTCTGGGAAAACGGCTCAGCCCGCGACGGTACCGCGCGCCGCCAGATGGATGCCCGCCAGCATGCAGCGCACCGAGCCGCCGGCGAGTTCGATGGTGGGAACGTCGAGCGGCAGCAGGGCCACCGACCGCTCCAGGGTCGCGAGCTGGTCCTGCCGCAGCGCCGCGAGTGCGCGCGACGACAAGGCGACGATCCGCCCGTCCCGGCCCTGCAATTCGATGGCATTGCCGGCGAAGCCGCCGATCTGCTCATGATCGAGGTCGATGACGGTCCGGCCGGTCTCGGCCAGGCGCCCGGCGATCTCCTCGCGCCGCGCCGCATCGCGGATGGTGGACAGCCCGATCAGGCAGAAATCCGTGCCGATGCACATCAGGACATTGGTGTGGTAGATCGCCCGGCCCTGCGCATCGACAGCATCGAACATCACCGGCTCGAAGTTGAAATGCGTGCAGAAGCGCTCCAGCGCCACTTCATTGGTGCGGTTCGAGCGCGCCGCATAGGCGACCCGCTCGATATGGTCGAGCACCATCGCGCCGGTGCCTTCGAGATAGACGCCGTCCTGCTCCAGCCCGGAATAATCGATCACATCCTGCACGCGATAGCGCTGCTTCAGCATCTCGACGACGTCCTGCCGCCGCTCCTGGCGCCGGCTCGGCGAGAACATCGGATAGAGCGCAACATGCCCGCCCGAATGGGTGGAGAACCAGTTGTTCGGGAAAACCGAGTCGGGCGTCGCCGTCCCCTCATCCTCGAAAAGATGAACCCGGACGCCGGCCGCCTCCAGCTGCTGCGCCGCCCTGCTGACCTCGCCATGCGCCGCAGCGGCGATCGCGGCGGCTGTCCGCTGCGCGTCATTGGCCTGGAAGGCATTATCCGCGGCAGTCGCCGGGTTGGGGCTGAAATGATGCGGGCGGATCATCACGACGCTTCTGGGCGCCTGCACGGAAAGCTTCTGCATGGCCGTCAGGCTCCCAGCGCGACGCGCGACGAAGCAGCGGACCGGCCGAGCAATCCGAACAGGTTGCGCGGGTCTTCCGGCGCGGTGAGAAGGTCGATGTCGTCGTAATAGGCCGTGCCCTCGACCTGGTCGCGCAGATAGCGCAGCGCCGAGAAATCCTCGGTGGCGAAGCCGACGGAATCGAAGATGGTGATCTGGTCGCGGGCGCGGCGGCCCGCGGTTGCCCCGGTGATCACCCGCCAGAGCTCGGTGACGGGAAAATCCGCCGCCATCTGCTGGATCTCGCCCTCGATGCGGGTCTGCTCGGGAAACTCGACGAAGACATCGGCGCGCAGGAGGATGTCGCGCTGCAATTCGGTCTTGCCCGGGCAGTCGCCGCCGACCGCGTTGATATGGACCCCAGCGCCGATCATGTTGTCGGAGAGGATCGTCGCGTTGAGCTTGTCGGCGGTCACCGTCGTGATGATGTCGGCGCCGAGCACGGCCTCTTGCGCGCTCGCCGCGACTACGATCTCAAAACCGTGCGGAGCAAGATTGGCAAGGAACTTGGCGGTCGCTGCCGGATCGATATCGAAGACCCGCAGCCTGTCGACGCCGAGCAGGGCCTTGAAGGCAAGCGCCTGGAATTCCGATTGCGAGCCCAGGCCGATGATCGCCATGACGCTGGCGTCCTCGCGGGCAAGATATCGTGCCGCCAGCGCCGACGTCGCCGCCGTCCGCAGGGCCGTGGTGATCGTCATTTCCGAGAGCAGGCGCGGATAACCGGTCTCGACATCGGAGAGCACGCCGAAGGCGGTCACCGTCTGCAGGCCGGTGCGCGTGTTCTTCGGGTGGCCGTTGACATATTTGAAGCCGTAGAGCTCGCCATCACTGGTCGGCATCAGTTCGATCACGCCGTCGCGGGAATGGCTGGCAATACGCGGCGCCTTCTCGAAGGAGGGCCAGCGCCGGAAATCCGCCTCGATATAACCGGCCAGGCCGATCAGATAGGGCTCGATGCCGATCGAACCGATCAGGCGAACCATGTTCTCGACGCCGACATACTGAACCATGGCGCAGCTCCCGTGCATGCTGTTGCCGGGCATGCTGTTGCGATACGGGATTCTAGGCCAAGGCAATTTGTATAGAGAATTTCGAACAAGTTCGTTTATGTTCGATTTTCTGGTCAAATTGCTCGCTTCAATCAAGCAGATTGCCATGCATGTTTTCGACGAACTGGACCATCGCCTGATCGCGGCGCTCCGCGAGGACGGGCGGGCGCCGATCTCCAAGCTCGGCGCCATTCTCGGCGTCTCGCGCGCCACCGTGCAAAGCAGGCTCGACCGCTTGATCGAATCCGGCGCGGTGCTCGGCTTCACCGTGCGTTTCCGGCAGGACTATGACGCCAAGGCCATTCGGGCGATCATGATGATCGAGGTCGTGGGCCGTTCGACGACGGCCGTGATCAGGCAGTTGCGCGGCCTGCCCGAACTGCATTCCTTGCACACCACCAACGGAAGCTGGGATCTGATCGCCGAGATCCGCGCCGACAGCCTCAGCGACTTCGACCGGGTGCTGCGCGAGGTGCGCACCATCGACGGCATTCTCAACAGCGAGACCAGCATCCTGCTCAGTTCGGTCTGAACCTGCCGCAGGGTCCGCGCGCGTTGGGGTCCGCGCGAGCTTATAAAGCGCGCGAATAGGCCAATGGAATAAATGATAGCTCGACAAATCGCCGCCGGCTCGTCGCGGGCCGGTTGTTTGTTATGCTCCAGGCAGATTGGCCCGGCCCGGCGTGATGACGCTTCGGAACCCATAGGCTGACGGGGAGCGGCGATGGGCGCGAGTTTGCAGATCAACGGCCTGGGCAAGAGCTATGGCCCGTCGCAGGCCGTCGCCTCCGTCTCGCTCGATATCGCGGCCGGCGAATTCGTCAGCCTGCTCGGCGCCTCCGGCTCCGGCAAGACCACGACGCTGATGATGATCGCGGGCTTCACCCCGCCCGATGCCGGCGAGATCGTGCTCGACGGCCAGCCGATCACGCATCTGCCGCCGGAGCGGCGCGGCATCGGCGTGGTGTTCCAGAACTACGCGCTGTTCCCGCATATGAATGTCGCGCGCAATGTCGGCTTCCCCTTGAAGATGCGTCGCGTTTCCGCCGCGGACACCGCCCGCCGCGTTGCGGAAGCGTTGGCGCGGGTCGGGCTCGCCGGGCTCGGCGAGCGCCTGCCGGCGCAGCTTTCGGGCGGGCAGCAGCAGCGCGTCGCGCTCGCTCGCGCCCTGGTCTACGAGCCCGGGCTCTTGCTGATGGACGAGCCGCTGGGGGCGCTGGACCGCTCCCTGCGCGAGACGATGAAGACGGAGATCAGGCGGCTGCACCGCCAGCTTGGCATCACCATCGTCTATGTCACGCATGATCAGGAGGAGGCGCTGACGCTGTCGGACCGGATCGCGCTGATGGATCGCGGCAGGATCGTCCAGATCGGCAGTGCGAGCGACCTCTATGAGCGCCCCGCCAACGCCTTCGTCGCGGGCTTCATCGGCGAGAGCACGATGATCGGCGGCAAGGTCGTGCGCGACGGCGAGGCCGGCCAGGCCCTGTTGCCGGCAACCGGCGGGCCGCCTCTGCCGGCGCGGCCGGGCGGGCTGCGCGAAGGTGCCGAGGCGACCTTCCTGCTGCGGCCGGAGAAGGCCAGCCTGTCGGCGGCCGACGCCCCGGGCAGCGGCCTGCGCGCGACGGTTCAGGACATCGTCTATGTCGGCGAGATCTCCCGGCTCACCTTGCGGCTCGATGGCGGGCCCGAGCTCACGATCAAGCAGCCCAATCGGGCCGATGCCTACCAGGCCAAGATCGGGGAGGCCGTGAAGATCGGCTGGGCCCCTGACGACGCCGTGCTGCTTGCCGCCTGAAAAGCCAGTAATTCACAACAAGGGGAGACCATCATGACTGATCGCTCAGGCCTATCCCGACGCTCCATCCTTCTCGGCGGCGCCGGCGCTTCGCTCACCATCGCCAGCCCCTTCGTCCATGTCACGCCGGCTCGCGCCGACAAGGGCGAGATCGTCGTCGCAGGCTGGGGCGGCTCGCGCACCACGGCGATGCGCGAGGTGATGTTCACGCCCTTCGAAAAAGCGACCGGCATCCGCGTGCGCGATGACGGGCCGCCGGAAGCCGCCAAGGTCAAGGCGATGGTCGACAGCGGCAACGTCACCTGGGATATCCTCGACACCGACATCCCGGCGATCCTGGCCATGGTCAACGCCAAGCTGCTCGAGCCGATCGACTATTCCAAGCTCGACAAGGCCAAGCTCGGCAAGATCCCGCCCGTGCTGCACCATCCCTACGGGCTCGGGCACCTGATCTACTCGTTCAACATCGTCTACAACACCAAGGCCTTCCCGAACGGGACGCAGCCGAAGACCTGGGCCGATGTCTGGGATGGGGTGAAGTTCAAGGGCGCCCGCTCCTTCCCCTTCCGCGGCGGGCTCTCGCCGCAGCTCGAATTCGCCGCGATTGCCGATGGCGTGCCGGCCGACAAGGTCTATCCGCTCGACATCGAGCGCGCCTGGGCCTCGCATGACAAGCTCAGGCCGCTGGTGACGAAGTGGTACGCCAACCACGCCGAGGCGATCCAATTGCTCTCCAGCGGCGAGATCGACATCTGCTGCACCATCGGCCCGCGCGGATTGGTGGCGAAGAAGGAGGGCGCCCCGATCGATGTCGAATTCGCCGGCGGCAAGCTCGCCCCCGACAACTGGGCGATCGTCAAAGGCTCGCGCAATGCCGAGGCCGTCTACCAGTTCCTGAACTTCGTCATCGACGGCAAGGTCCAGGCCGAGCTCGCCAAGCGCATCCCCTACGGCCCGTCCTCGCAGGACGCCTTCGCGCATCTCAGCGAGGCCGAGGCCAAAGAGCTCAACACCTCGCCCGACAACCTCGCCAAGCAGTTCTGGACCGATATCGACTGGTGGGGGAAGACCGCCGAGAACGGCAAGACCAACAACGAGAACCAGATCGAGCGTTACGCCCGCTGGATGGTCAAGCGCGGATGACGCTGGTCGCCGCCAGCGCCGTTCCCTCGGTGAAGGCCGCGCGCGCCTGGCGTGCGCGGCCGGGATTGATGATCGCCGGGGCCCTGGCCTTCTGCGCGATCGTCTATCTCCTCCCGATGCTGTCGCTGTTCGGATGGGCCTTCCAAGGGCAGGGCAGCTCCGGAGCGAGCCTCGCCCAGCTCTCGCGCCTGATCGGCGACGACACCTATCACTATGCCTTCTTCACCACCTTCAAGATCGCGGCGATCACCACCCTGATCTGCGCGCTGATCGGATACCCCTACGCCTATCTGATGGCGACGACGGGGCCACGCCTGGCGATGCTGCTGACGGCGGCCGTGATGATCCCGTTCTGGACCAGCGTGCTGGCTCGCAGCCTCGCCTGGATGATCCTGCTCGGGCGCAAAGGCGTGGTCAACGAGTGGCTGACGGGGCTTGGCCTGCTGGAGCGGCCGGCCGCCCTGCTGTTCAACAGCATCGGCGTGCAGATCGGCATGGTCCATGTCCTGCTGCCCTTCATGGTGCTGCCGATCTGGTCGATCCTGTCGCGCCTCGATCCCGGCCTGCCGCGTGCCGCCCGTTCGCTGGGCGCCTCGCCGGCAGCGGCTTTCATCCATGTCACCTTGCCGCTGTCGCTGCCCGGCCTCGCCGCCGGCGCGACGCTCGTCTTCATGTTCGCCATCGGTTTCTACATCACGCCCGCTTTGCTCGGCGGCCCCAACGACCTCACCATCGCCTCGCTGATCGAGATGGTGGTGCGCGATCTGCTGGACTGGCCGTTCGGCGCCATGCTGAGCCTGGCGCTGCTCGGGCTCGTCGCGCTGGTCTTCGCCTGCGGCGCAGCCTTCGCGGGGGCCGGGCGCATCGCCGGGATGGAAGGGCGATGAGCCTGTCCTCCGCATCGCCGCTGCCGCGCATCAATGCCGGGCGCTCCGCCTTATGGCTGCTTGCGGGCCTGACCATGCTGTTCCTGCTGGCGCCGATCGCCGTTATCATCGTCGTCTCCTTCAACGACACGACACTGTTCAGCTTCCCGCCCTCGCGCTGGTCGCTACGCTGGTATCATGCGCTCTGGGAGAGCCGGGCCTGGCGCGAGGCCGGCTGGTTCTCGCTCTGGCTCGCGAGCCTGGTCGCATTGGCCTCGCTGCTGATCGGCGTGCCGGCCGCCTATGGGCTGGCCAAGGGTCGCTTTCCCGGCCGCCGCCTCGCCGAGGCGCTGCTGATCTCGCCAATGGTGGTGCCGGTCATCGTGCTGGCGCTCGGGCTCTACATGCTGTTCTCGAAGCTGGGCCTGATCGGCACGCCCACAAGCCTCTTCCTCGCCCATACCTTGCTCGCCTTGCCGGTGGTGATCGTCATCGTCGGAGCGGCCTTCCGCAGGCTCGACGGCTCCATCGAACTGGCGGCGCGCTCCTGCGGAGCCTCGTTCCCGCGCGCCTTCTGGCATATCGTGCTGCCGGCTATTCGCCCCGCCTTGATCTCGGCGGGAGCCTTCGCCTTCCTGACCTCGTTCGACGAGGTGGTGCTGACGCTGTTCCTCGGCGGCCCGCGAACCACGACGCTGCCGAAAAAGATCTGGGAATCCGTCAAGTTCGAACTCGACCCGTCGCTGACGGCGGTGTCCACCATCCTGATCATCGTCTCGATCGCCGCGCTCCTCCTCGTCGAGCTCGCACGGCGCAGCCGCATCCAACGCCAAGCAAAGGAAGCCCTATGATCCCCGACATCCCGACCATCTCAGCCAATCTCTCGGATCCCGCTCCCGAGTTCCCCTGGCCCAACGGCGCGAGCTGCGCCGTCTTTCCGGCTTTCGACGTCGATGCCGAGACGGCCTGGCTGCAATACGATTTCAAGAACGTCGACCGCCTCGTGACGATGTCCTTCGGCGCCTATGAGGAGCGCGTCGGCATTCCCAAGATCCTCGACTATCTGCGCGCCGAAGAGATCAAGGCGACCTTCTACATTCCGGGCTGGGTCGTCGATGCCCATCCGAAGATGTGCGAGCGCATCGTCAAGGACGGGCATGAGGTCGGCCATCACGGCTATCTGCACAAGCGGCCCGACCCCGCCGATTTCGCCGAGGACAAGGAGGAGATCGACAAGGCGCTCGACTCCCTCAAGCGCGTGCTCGGCGTCACGCCGGTCGGCTACCGGGCGCCGTCAGGCGAAAACTATCACGAGCTGCTCGGCTATCTGCGCGATCGCGGCATCCTCTATTCCTCGTCCTTCCGCGACGACATCCGCCCCTACCGCCACAAGCTGCGCGACGGTTCGCGCGGCCCCGTCGAATTGCCCGTCAACGTCTCCTTCGACGATTGGCTCTATGGGCTGAGCCAGCGCTTCAGCCCGCGCCCGATGTTCCCCAAGGAGCATGTGCTGTCGATCTGGAATGGCGAGCTGGAGCAGACCCGCGAATGGGGCGGCCTCGTCTCCATGGTCATGCATCCCCAGGTCACCGGCCGGCCGATGCGGCTTGGCATCCTGCGCGACTTCATCACGCGGGCCAGAAGCTATGGCGACGTCTGGATCGCCACCGGCCAGGAGATCGCCGCTCACTATATCGAGCAGGAAAAGGCGGCGGGTCTCTGAGCAGAGCCTGACAACGCCGTCATCCCGGACAAGCGGCGTAAGCCGCGCCGATCCGGGATCCCTCGCAGAGCGTCATTCTCGGGCTTGTCCCGAGAATCTCATGACCAGAGTGCTCTGGTTTACGAGATGGCCGGGTCAAGCCCGACCATGACGCGCTTCGGATACCGGGTCTTCGCGGAGCTTGTCCTTGGGCCGATCGAAGATCGGACCCGAGGGCGAAGCCCAGGATGACGGCGCGTTTCCGTGCAATGTCGCGCGATCCAGGACCGGCTCGCTATGCCCCCGAAGAAACGAGACCGACCATGACCACCCGCATCTCCCGCGCCGATGTCGTCATCGCCTATGACGCCGAGGCCGACGACCACGTCTATCGCCGCGACTGCGACGTCGTCTTCGACGAGAGCGGCATCCTGCATCTCGGCGAGGGCTGGGGCGAACCGGTCGACCGCGAGATCGACGGGCGCGGCTTCATGGTCATGCCGGGGCTCGTCGACATCCATTCGCACCCGTCGAGCGAGCCCGGCAACAAGGGCATGACCGACGAGGTCGGCACCCCGAAACTCTACAATTCCTCGCTCTACGAATTCCTCTGGCTGTTCCGCGCCGATGCTGAGGGCATCCCGCATCTCAACCATGTCGCCTGGTCGGAACTGCTGATGTCGGGCGTCACCACGCTGGTCGACCTCTCCTTCCCCAGCGATGGTTGGCTCGACCGCGCCGCGGCTTCAGGCCTGCGCATGGTCATGGCGCCGATGTACCGCAACGGTCGCTGGTTCACCCGCAACGGCTACACCGTCGAATACGAGCTCGACGATGCCGCCGGCCGCAAGGCGATGGAGGAGGCCTTCCGGATCATCGACACAGCCCTGGCGCATGAATCCGGGCGGCTGTCGGGCATCGCCTGCCCGGCCCAGATCGACACCTGCACGGAAGAGCTGTTTCGCGCCTCGATCGCCGGCGCGGCCGAGCGCAACATCCCGATCCAGACCCATGCGGGGCAGTCGATCAGCGAATTCCACGAGATGGTCCGCCGCAGCGGGCTCTCGCCGATCCAGTGGCTCGACAGCGTCGGCTTTCTCGGCCCGAACGCCTCGATCGCCCATGCCATCTTCCTCGACGAACATCCCTGGGTGCGCTGGCCGACCCGCACCGACCTGGCGCGCCTCGCCGAAACCGGCACCTCGGTCGCGCATTGTCCGACCGTCTTCGGTCGGCGTGGTTTCACGCTGCGCGATCTCGGCCGCTATCTCTCCGCCGGCGTCAATATCGGCATCGGCACCGACACCTTCCCCCATAATATGCTCGAAGAGCTGCGCCACGCCGGTGTCTATGCCCGCATCACCGGCGAAAGCCATGCCGTCGTCACCACCGGCCAGGTCTTCCGCGCCGCGACGCTGGGCGGCGCAAAACTGCTCGGACGCAGCGATATCGGGCGCCTCGCGACAGGCGCCCAGGCCGATCTCGTCATGGTCGACCTGACGCATCCGATGATGCGCCCGACGCGCGACCCGCTGAAGAGCCTGATCAACGCCGCCGCCGAGCGCGCGGTCGCCCATGTCTTCGTCGCCGGCCGGCAAGTGGTGCAAGGCGGTAAGGTCGTGACCATGGACTACCGGGCGGCTTCCGCCGGGCTGGAGGAAGCCCAGCGACGCGCGCTGGCGAAAGCCTCCTCGCTGGATTGGGCCGGCCGTTCGGTCGATGAACTCTCGCCGCCCAGCCTGCGCTGGACGTGACGGAACACCGCCGTCATTCCGGGGCGTCGCGAAAGCCGGGGCTTCGCGAAAGCAAAGAGCCCGGAACCCAGAGCCGATGCGGGTCCATGAAGGACGCCCCATCGCCATCGCTCTTGCTATCAGGCGCATCGGTTCTGGGTCCCGGCTCAGGCCTGCGGCCTGCCCCGGAATGACGGGGGCAAGGCCAACAACCGAGCTGGCATATGATTTGCTCCTGAAATAGGGTCACCCCGACACTATTCAGAGCAAGAATATGAACCTGCGTCAGATCGAGCTGTTGCGCGCCGTCATGCGATGCGAGACGACGGTGAGGGCCGCCCAGGAATTGGGCCTGTCCCAGCCCGCCGTCAGCAATGCGATCAAGCATCTGGAAGGCCAGGTCGGCTTCCCGCTGTTCGAGCGGGTCAATAACCGCCTGTTCCCGACCGCCGAGGCGCGGGCGATCTACCAGGACTCCGATCCGATCTTCCAGATGCATGCCGCCCTGGAAGCCAAGGTCCAGGATCTGAAGGAAAACCGGGCCGGGCATGTCCGACTGATCGCCACGCCGCCGCTGGGCTACAGCGTCATCCCCCGCGCGCTCGGCAGCTTCCTCGCCAAGCGGCCGAAGATGCGGGTGTTCTTCGATGTGCGCCGCTTCGAGAATGTCATCGACAGCGTCGAGAACGGCGTCGCCGAATTGGGCTTCGTCATGGGGCTGAACGAAAACCGCGCGCTCAACGCCGAGGTCTTCTTCTCCGAGCGGATGGTCTGCGTGATGCGCCCCGACCATCCGCTCGCCGAGAAGAACACGATCTATCCCAGCGACCTCAGGAGCGTGCCCTTCATCGCGCTCGAGCGCGGCAGCAGGATGGGCACCATCGTGCGCCAGGCCTTCAGCGAGGCCGGGGAGCCGTTCAATTTCGCCGTCGAGGTCCGCTACTGCAACACGGCCTGCGTGCTCGCCGAGAATGGCGTCGGCGTCGCGGTGGTCGATCCGCTCTCGCCGCTGTTCAGCGGCCATTACAACCTCGCCATCCGGGCTTTTGAGCCCGCCGTGCAGGTTTCAGCCTCCGTGGTCAGCTCGCGCAAGCGGCCCTTGTCGCGCGCCGCCGAAGCCTTCCTGCGTGAGGTGCGCGTCGTTGTCGGAGAGGTCGCGGGCAAGCTCGCCTGACGGTATTCGCCCGGCAAATGGCGGCCCCGAATAAAGCATAGGCGTGGGCATTGCCCGGCCTGGGCACCTGCCGCACTGTCACGGTACGCACATCATCCCGGCAGTGCCGGGCGTTCCACATTCCCTGCCGCATCGGCCCCGGCGATCCGCATCAGCGCGTTCGCTCGGGCAAGGTTCGCTCGGGTAAGGCTTGCGCCCCTGCCGCCATCATCGAGAGACCTGTAATGCTGAATCGTCGCCACTTTCTCGCAGGCACGGCTGCAACGGGCCTCGTCTCGCGCCCGGCTCTGGTGCGGGCCGCGTCAGCGACGACGCTGAAATTCATCCCGGTGATCGACCTTGCCTTCACCGACCCGATCTACGCGACCGCCCAGGTCTCCCGCACCCATGGCTTCATGGTGTTCGACACGCTCTACGGCATGAACACCAGGCTCGAGATCTCGCCGCAGATGGTCGAGGGCCACACGGTCGAGAATGACGGCAAGCTCTGGAACCTGACCCTGCGCGACGGCCTCGCCTGGCATGACGGCGAAAAGGTCACGGCGCGCGATTGCGTCGCCAGCATCAAGCGCTGGGCCAAGCGGGATGCGGCCGGCGACGCGCTGATGCAGGCGACGGACGAACTCTCCGCGCCCGATGACAGGACGATCCGCTTTCGCCTCAAGGCGCCCTTCCCTTACCTGCCCTATGCGCTCGGCAAGGTCTCGGCGCCGGTCTGCTTCATGATGCCGGAGCGGCTCGCCAACACCGATCCGTTCAAGCTCATTCCCGAGGTGATCGGCTCAGGCCCCTTCCGCTACAAGGCCGATGAGCGGGTGCCTGGCGCGCGCAACGTCTATGAGCGCTTCGCCGGCTACAAACCCCGCGAGGGCGGCACGCCGGACTGGACCTCGGGCCCCAAGATCGTGAATTTCGACCGCGTGGAATGGACGACCATGCCGGACGCCGCGACCGGCACCTCGGCGGTGCAGGCCGGCGAGCAGGACTGGCAGGAGGCGATGCCGCACGACCTGCTGCCCATCGTCGCCCGCAGCAAATCCGTCCGCACCGCCGTGCTCGATCCGCTCGGCTTCACCTGCCAGATGCGGGTCAACCATCTGCAGCCGCCCTTCGACAATCCGGCGATCCGCCGCGCTCTGCTCGGCGCGATCGACCAGGAGGCCTTCATGATCGCGGTCGCGGGCGACGATCCCGCCTTCCACTACGGCCCGCTCGGCTACTTCACGCCGGGCACGCCGATGGGCAGCGAGGTCGGTCTCGATGTCTTCCGCGGTCCGCGCGACTACGACAAGGTCAAGCGCGACCTCAAGGTGGCGGGCTATGCCGGCGAGAAGGTCGTTCTGCTGGTGCCGGCCGATTCGCTGGCGCAGAAGCCGCTCGGCGACATCGCGGCCGATGTGATGAAACAGGCCGGCATGAAGGTCGAATACACCGCGCTCGATTTCGGCTCGGTGCTCAAGCGCCGCGTCAACAAGGGGCCAGCCGATCAGGGCGGCTGGAACGCTTTTGTCGGCAACTGGCAGGGCATGGACTGGCTCAACCCGCTGGTCCACTCGACCTTGCGCGGCGACGGCGCCTTCCCCGGCTGGGTCTCCAGTCCGAAGATCGAAGCGCTGCGCACGCAATGGCTTTCGACCGGCGATGATGCCGGGCAGAAGCGCATCTGCGACGAAATCCAGAAGACCGCCTTCGAGGAGGTGCCCTATTACCCGATCGGTCAGTACAAGCAGCCGACCCTCTTCCGCACCGACCTCAGCGGCATCATGAACGGCACCGCCGTGTTCTGGAATGTGAAGCGGAGCTAACCGAGGCCGGCCTGATGGGATGCGCGCGATGAACCTGCTGATCACGGATACGACCGTCGTCGCCTGCGACGACGAACGGCGCATCATCGAGCGCGGCGCGATCGCCATCATCGGCGATCGCATCGCCGCGATCGGCGAGACGGCAGCGCTGGAGCAGGCCTATCCGGATTGCGAGCGCATCTCCGGGCGCGGGCTCGCCGTGCTGCCGGGCTTCATCAACGCCCATACCCACACCGTCCTGACCGCACTGCGCGGCACGGTCGAGGATTGGGATGGCGAGATCATCTACCGCTACATGTCGCCGGTCTCCTATGCGATGAGCGACCATGAGCGGGCGGTGATGGCCTCGCTCGGCTGCCTGGAGGCGATCCGCAGCGGCGCGACGACGCTGGTCGACCCGTTCCGCCACGTTCCCTCCTATGCCGGTGCGATGGCCGATACCGGCTTGAGGATCTGGCTGTCGGAAAGCTGCGCCGATATCGACACGCGAAAAATCCGCTTTGGCGAATACGGCATCGACGAGGCCTTCGGGCAGGGCTTCCTCGACCGCACGCAGATGCTGATCGAGGACTGGAATGGCGCCCGCAACGGCCGCGTCAACTGCCAGATCGCGGCGCATGCCCCCGACAACTGCTCGCCCGCCATGCTGCGCAAGCTCAAGGACCTGGCCGAGCATCACGGCCTCACACGCACCTGCCATCTGGCGCAGAGCCCGGGCGAGATCGCAGCCGTCAAGGCCGCGCATGGCCTGACACCTGCCGGCTATCTCGACCGCGAGGGCTTCCTTGGCCCGGACCTGACCTGCGCCCACTGGACCTATTGCACGCCCGCCGACATCGCGCTGCTCGCCGAGCGCGGCGTGCAGATGGCCCATAACCCGGCCAACTCCTCGCGCAAGGGCCCGCACACCGTCGCCATCGGCCTGATCCGCGACGCCGGCGTCAACATCGCGCTCGGCACTGACAACATGACCGAGGATCTGTTCCACGCCCTCAAGATCGGCCTGATCCTGCATCGCGGCGGGCGCGGCCGCGCCACCGAAGGCGGCATCGATCCCCAGCCGCAGGACATGCTCGACATGATCACGCGCAACGGCGCCCGCTCGGTCGGCGCGCAGGACCTTATCGGTTCGCTGGAAGCCGGCAAGAAGGCCGATCTCACCATCATCGACCTCAACCAGCCGGTGATGCGGCCGCTGATCCGCCTGGTCTCCAATCTCGTGCACTACGGCCATCCCGGCATCGTCCATTCCGTCATCGTCGACGGCGAATTCGTAATGCGCGACCGCAAGGTGCTGACGCTCGACGAACAGGCGCTGCTCGACGAAGCCCAGGCCGTCACCCAACGCGTCTGGGAGCGGATGATCGCCGCAAATCCCGACGTCGCGCCGCCACAAGGCGAATTGCGCTGGCTCGACGCGTGAGCGAAACCCCTCACCGCCAAACACGACCAGGCCCGAACACGACCAGACGCAAGCCGGACAATGACCATGAAGCCCATCTCTCCCGAAGCCATCAGGACAGCGATCGCAGCCCAGCGCCCGATCGTCGAAAGCCTGTTCGACCGCCTGGCAGAAGGCAGCCGGGCTGAGCCCGGCATCATGCGCGACACCTATGGCGCGGGCGAGAATTTCGCGCATGAGCTCATCGCCAGCCATGGTGCGGATGAAGGACTGCAGATCCGTCGCGACGCCGCCGCCAACACCTATCTGACCTGGCCGGGCAGCGAGCAGGGCGCGCCGCGCATCCTGCTCGGCTCGCATCTCGACAGCGTGCCCCATGGCGGCAATTTCGACGGCGCGGCCGGCGTCGTGGCGGGGCTGACGGTCATCGCCGCCATGAAGGCGCTGGGACTGCGCCCGCGCTGCGACATCACCGTGATGGGCGTGCGCGCCGAGGAGAGCGTCTGGTTCGAGGTCTCCTATATCGGCAGCCGCTCGGCGCTGGGCACATTGCCCAATGGCGCCCTCGAGGCGAAGCGGATCGACACCGGGCGCGATCTCGCCAGCCACGTCGCCGCATGCGGCGGCGATGTCGAGGCGCTCCGGCAAGGCCGCAGGGAGCTCGATCCGGCAACGATCCGCGCCTTCCTCGAAGTCCATATCGAGCAGGCCCCGAGCCTGGTTGAGGCAAGCCTGCCGCTCGCCATCTGCAGCGGCATTCCCGGCAATTTCCGCTATCCCAACGCGCGCATCAATGGGCGCCACGACCATGTCGGCACGCCGCGCCGCTTCCGCCGCGACGCCGCGATGGCCGGCGCGGAGCTGGCGATGGCGCTCGACCGGCTCTGGGCGGAGCAGGAGGCCGCCGGCGTCTCGCTCGCCATCACCTTCGGCCGCTTCCACACCGACCCCACCATGCATGGTTTGACCACGGTGCCCGGCGCCTTCGATTTCAGCCTCGATGTGCGCGCCTATGACCCGGCCGTGCTGTCGCAGCTCGAGGCGCGCATGCTGGCGATCATCGGCGAGATCGAGGCCCGGCGTAATGTGAGCTTCGCCCTGGGCCCGCGCGCTTCCGCCAGCGTCGGCATGGTCGACCCCGCAATCGCAGCCCAGCTCCAGGCGGCGGCGCAGAGCCTGGGCCTGCCCGGCACGATGATGGGAAGCCCCGCCTCGCATGATGCGGCGGCTTTCGCGGCAGCAGGCGTCCCCGTCGGCATGATCTTCGTGCGCAACGAAAACGGCAGCCACAACCCGCATGAAGAGATGGAGATCGACGATTTCCTCGACGCCTGCGCCGTGCTGACGAGCTGGGTCGCGGACCAGGCCGCCTGAAGACAGGCGCCGCCCCGAATGCCAGCCTGTCGGATATGGACTCGCTTATCACGAGAGATACGCTTCGCTGCCGCCCGTGATGATGTCATCCTCGCTCATGCCGCGATGCCAGTGCGAATACAGGACACGCTGGCTGCGCGGCAGGCGGGCTTCTTCCCCGAAGTGGGATGGATGGCGCGAAACGCCGGGAACGTGAAGAAAACGCCTTGAAACAAAGCGCAGGAGCTGTTGAACGATCCAATTGGATCGGAAACTGCTCTGGTCTTGTTTTCCGTAGGCTCCGCTGGCCGGGTCTTGAAGCCGCTTGCAATGACGCCGTCCGGCCTGGTCAAAAGGCCGCAGAGGGCAGAATGCAACCTTCCTTTTGCGCGCAGTTTGTATACATTTCCCTCTCGGAAAGCGGGAATGAAACGAGCATGGCAAGTTACGACACCATCATCCACGGCGGCACGGTGGTCACGGCGGCGGATCGCATCATATGCGACATCGGCATTCGTGACGGACGGGTTGTGGCGTTGGGCGAAGGGCTCGGCGAGGCCGTGCAGGTGATCGACGCCACAGGCAAGCTCGTGCTGCCGGGCGGGATCGATGCGCATGTCCATATCGCGCAACCTTCCGGCGAAGGCATCGTGATGGCCGATGATTTCGAGAGCGGCACGCGCTCCGCGGCTCTGGGTGGCACCACCACCATCATGCCCTTCGCCTTGCAGGAGAAGGGCTGTTCCATGCGCGAGACGCTGAAGGCCTATCATGCCAAGGCCGATGGCGAATGCCATGTCGATGTCAGCTTCCACATGATCATCTCCGATCCGAGCGAGCAGCTTCTCGGCCAGGAGCTGCCGGCGCTGGTCGAGGATGGCTACACCTCGTTCAAGATCTTCATGACCTATGAGGGGCTTGCCCTGAACGATCGCCAGATTCTCGACGTCATGTCGGTTGCGCGCGAGACCGGCGCGCTCGTCATGGTCCATGCCGAGAATTACGACGCCATTCGCTTCATGACCGAGCAGCTCGAGCGTGGCGGGCGGATCGCGCCGAAATACCACGCGACGTCGCGCCCCATCGCGGTCGAGCGCGAGGCGACGCATCGCGCGATCTCGCTTGCCGAGCTCGTCGACGTGCCGGTCATGATCGTGCATGTCTCGAACCGCGAGGCGATGGAGCAGATCCGCTGGGCCAAGGACAAGGGCCTGACCGTGCTCGGCGAGACCTGCACGCAATATCTCGTCCTCACCGAGAAGGATCTCGACGGGCTGGGCATGGAGGGCGCGAAATATGTCTGCTCGCCGCCACCGCGCGATACCGCCAGCCAGGACGCGTGCTGGGAGGGCCTGCGCAACGGCGCCTTCACGATCTTCTCCTCCGATCACTGCCCGTTCCGCTATGACGATCCGCAAGGCAAGCTCGCACCCAGGGGCAAGACGAGCTTCCGCTGGGTGCCGAACGGCATTCCAGGCGTCGGCGCGCGGCTACCGATCCTGTTTTCAGAAGGTGTCTCGAAGGGGCGGATCGATCTCGAGACCTTCGTCGCGGTCACGGCGGCCAATCCTGCAAAGACCTATGGGCTCTATCCCCGCAAGGGTACGATCGCGGTCGGCGCCGATGCCGATATCGCGATCTGGGATCCTGGGAAGCGCGTCACGCTGACCCATGATCTGATCCAGGATGGCGCCGATTATACCCCCTATGAAGGACGTGAAATCGTGGGCTGGCCGGTTCTCACCATGGTCCGTGGCCGCGTCGTGGTCGAGGATGGCACTGTCATCGGCAAAAAGGGGCACGGCATCCACCTGTCACGCGCGCGCTCACCCTATGCGAAGCGCGATTTCGAGGGCCGGGCCCAATCATGAGCGATGTCGATCAAGCGGAGGCCGGGGAGACAGAAATCGTCCGGGCCGGCGGCTTCAATTTGTCGAACCTCGCCTATAACGCGATTTCGGAGATGATCCGCCGACGCCATCTGCGCGGCGGCGAGATGATCGTCGAGGCGCGCCTGGCCGACAGTCTCGGCATCTCGCGCACCCCCTTGCGCGAGGCTTTGCAGCGGCTGGAAGGCGAAGGGCTCGTCATCAAGGGAACCGGGCGTTCCTATCTGGTGCGCAATGTCGATCTCGGCGAATATCTGCAGAGCCTGAAATGCCGGGAGTTTCTCGAGCCGGAGGCGGCGTCGCTGGCGGCGGGCCGAATTCCGGCGGGCGAGATGGTCAAGGTCAAGCTGGAGATCAATCAGCTCCGCACGACAGTGCCCTATCATACCGATGCGCATTGGGCGTCCGACGATAATCTGCACGAGCTGTTCGCCCGCCACTGCGGCAATGATGTGCTCGCCGAGATGATCCGGAAGCTACGGGTCACGACGCGGCTATTCGAGATCGCGCGCCTGGCCGATCGGCTCGAACCGGATTCGGCCGAGCACCTGGAGATCGTCGAGGCGCTGGAGCGGGAGGATTCTAAGGCCTCGCGCCGTGCGGTGCAGAGCCATATCCGCAGCCTCGGCAAGTCGGCGCTCGACAACGTGCGCTGAGTCTGCGCCCGCGCCGAACGCAGGCAAAGGGGACGGCCGGTCGCTCAGTGACGCAGGATCTTTGAGACGAAATCGCGCGTGCGCTGATGTTGCGGCGCATCGAATATCTGTGCAGGTGAGCCGGTCTCAACGACGCGGCCATCGGCCATGAAGACGACCTTCGAGGCGACTTCGCGGATGAAGGCCATTTCATGGGAGACGATCAGCATGGTCATGCCCTCCCGCGCCAGCACCCGGATCGTATCCAGGACTTCCGAGACCAGCTCCGGATCGAGCGCCGCCGTGACCTCGTCGAGCAGCAGGATCTCCGGTTTCAGCGCCAATGCGCGGGCGATGGCGACGCGCTGCTGCTGGCCGCCCGACAATTCGTCGGGATAGCGCGCGAGCTTGTCGCCCAGGCCGACCTTGGCCAGCAAGGCCCTGGCCTCCGCCTCGACCTCGGCGCGCGGCCGCTTCTTGATCTTCACCGGTGCGATGGTGACGTTCTCCAGAACCGTCATGTTCTGGAAGAGGTTGTATTGCTGGAACACGATGGCGATGCGGTCGCGGAGGCGGCGCAGCGCCGCCCGATCGGCGTGGTTCACAGGCTCGTCGTCGAGTTTGACGGTGCCGCCCGACGGCGGCAGCAGCCCCATCAGCACGCGCAGGATCGTGCTCTTGCCGGAGCCGGACGGCCCGATCAGCCCGATGATGTCGCCCCGGCCGACCGTCAGATCGATACCGGAGAGCACGGGCATTTTGCCGTAGTGGGCGTCAAGCCCCGCGATGTCGAGGTGATGCAAGTCTGGCCTCCAGCCTGGCGCCGAACCGTGCCAGCGGATAGGAAATTGCGAAATAGACGATGAGGATCGCGCCGAAGCTGAGCGCGGCCGAAAAGCCTTTGTTGTTGAGGACCTTGCCGACGAAGGTGAGCTCCACCACGCCGATCTGCGAGGCCAGCGCCGTGTCCTTGATGAACATCACGAAGAAGCCGAAGGCGGGCGGCAGGATGAGGCGCCAGGCCTGCGGCAGCGCCACATAGCGGATGGTTTCGGTCAGGCTGAAATTCATCGCCGCCGCCGCCTCCCATTGATTGCGATGGACCGCATTCAGGCCGCCGCGAACGATCTCGCCCAGGAAGGCGCCGGCGATTAATGTCACGGTCACGGCTGCAACGACAAAGAGCGGCACATCGGCTCCAGTCGCCTGGAAGGCAAAGAAGCACAGCATCAGCGTGACCAGGAAGGGCACGCGTCGGAACAGTTCGGTGAAACCGATGGCAAGCAGGCGCAACGGCAGCAGAGCCGGGCCATGGGTCAGGCGCGTCACGGCCAAAGCGAGCCCGAGCAGCGAGCCGACGACACAGCCGAGCGCCGAGAGGGCAAGCGTCGTCAGGGCCGCCTTGGCGATGAAGACGAGGTTGTAATAGGTCGCGAAGCGCGGCCACTCCTCGATGATCTGCGACAGCATCAGATCAGCCCCGTGCGAGCCCGGAAGGCATAACGGCCGATGGCGGCAAGCAGCACGGACGCCGCAAGCGTCAGCGCGACATAAAACACTGCAGTGACCGAGAAGATCTCGATCGACCGGAATGTCTGTGAGTTGATGTTGAAGGCCTGGCCGGTCAATTCCTCGACGCCGAAGACGGCTGCCATCGAGGTGCCCAGCGTCATGATGATGAAGTGGTTCGACAGCGGCGGAAACAGGACGCGCGCCATATGCGGCAGGATCACATAGCGAATTTGCTGGAGCCTGGAGAAACCGAGTACCTCGGCCGCCTCCATCTCGGAGACGCGCCGGCTCTCGAAGCCCGCACGCTGGATTTCGGTGAGATAGGCTCCGGCATTCAGCGTCATGCCGATGAGCACGGCCGCGAAGGAGGACAGCAGCACGCCCATGTCAGGCAGCGCGAAATAGAGGAAGTAGATCTGCACGAGCTGCGGCGTGTTGGTGAAGAACACGACATAGATGCTGACGATGCGGGCGAGCCAGCGCGGCCCGAAGGACTTAACCGCCGCGCAGGCCGTCCCGATGGCGAGCCCGCCGCAGAAGGCGAGGACCGCGATCTGCAACGCGATCCACGCCCCGTCGAACAGGCGCGGAAGGTAGGGCCAGATCTGGCCGTATTGCAGCGTGTAGCTCATTGCGCTCCGAATGGCTGATCCGGCCGGGACGCAGGATCCCGGCCGGACAGGCCTTGTCCGCGATCAGAAATAGGGCGTGGCGCCAACCGGCTTGATCATGTCCATGCCGAACCACTTCTTCCAGATCTCGTCGGTCTTGCCGCGACGGTGCAATTCGAAGATCGCCACGTTGAGCCAGTCCTTCAGGCCGGTAGAGGCCTTGGAGACGCCAAGTCCGCAATAATAGATGTCGATCGGCGTCTCGACGACCTTCCACTCGACCTTGTGCTTGGCCATGTGCTCGCCCATGAAATCGATCACGTCGATCATCGCCGTGCCGCGGCCCTGCGCCAGCGCGCGCACCGCGTCAGGGTAGTTGTCGAGCAGGGTGACCTTGGCGTTCTTGAGGTTGTCCTCGATGAACTTGACCGGCGTCGAACCGCGCACCTGCACGAAGGTGACGGACGGCTCGTTGAACTGCTTCCAGTCGGTGAAGGGCTTGTCCTTGGTGGTCAGGACGCCGAGCACCTCGGTGTGAACCGGAACGGTGAAGTCGATGACCTTCGCGCGCTCGGGATTGCGCGTCATCGCGCCCATCACGAAGTCGATCTTGCCGGACACCACGAAGGGGATGCGGTCCGGCGAGCCGGTCTGAACCACCTCCAGCTTGACGCCGAGCGTCTTGGCGATCTCGGTGGCGAAATCGACGTCGAAGCCGACGATCTCGTTCTTGTCGTCGAACTTGCCGAGCGGCGGCAAGGTCGGGTTCACGCCGACGCGGATCGCGCCCGATTTGATGATCTCGTCCAGCGTCCGTGCCGCGACCGAAGCCGGGGCGGCCAGGCCCGTCAAGCCGATGGCGACAGCGCCGGCGGCGAGCAACTTCTTCAACATGCTTGCATTCTCCCGAAGAGCCGTTGCGCGATGGCAGGATTTAGCGCCGCCGCCATTGCATGAACGGTAGACAGTTTGTATACATTCATGCGATCTGTAAAGTCGCAAATGGCGTCACAGCCTGCTCGATCCGCAGGCAGGCGAGGATGGGTTCGCGCGGTGATGAAGCGTCTTGTGCAGGACGAGCGGCCACTCGTCGCGATCATGGTCGATGGCGACAGCATCTCGGCGCGCGCGGGCGACCCGCTCGCCACGGCGCTTGCCCTGGCCGGGCGCCTGCGGCTGCGCGCAAGCCCGAATGCCGGGGCGCCGCGAGGCGCTTTCTGCCATATGGGCGTCTGCCAGGAATGTCTGCTCCACGTCGATGGCGCCCTGCGGCAAGCCTGCCTGACGCCGGTGCGCGCCGGCATGGCGGTCGAGCTGAGGGGCGTGCCGTGACGCATGACCTGATCGTGCTTGGAGCCGGTCCGGCCGGCGCCAATGCCGCGCTGGCGGCAGCGCAGGCCGGGCTGAAGGTCGCCCTGCTGGACGAGCAGGACGGTGCTGGCGGACAGGTTTGGCGCCAGCCGTTGCCCGGCCTCACGGGCCTGCCCGTCTCTGCGGAGGCGCGCAGCGGCGACGCCTTGAGGGCAGAGATCTCTGCCTCGAGTGTGGATCTGCGCCTCAGTCGCCGAATCTGGTCGGTCGGAGGACGCTTTCGTGTCGATGCGCTCGGTCCACAGGGCAACGAGACCGTCGAGGCGCCAAGCCTGATCGCTGCGACGGGCGCGCATGAGCGCGTCGTGCCATTTCCGGGCTGGACCTTGCCGGGTGTCATCGGCCTTGCCGCCGCGACCGTGCTGATCAAGTCGCAGGGCGTGACACCGGGGCGCAAGGTCGTCGTCGCCGGTTGCGGACCGCTTCTCGTCGCCGTCGCGGCCGGTATCCTCAAGCTCGGCGGTGACGTAGCGGGCATCGTCGATCTCGCCGGTCGCCGCGATTGGCTCGCCGCCCTGCCGTCATTGGCGACGCAACCGGAATTGCTTGGGCGCGGCCTTGGCTGGGCGGTGAAGATCGGCGCCGGGCGCGTTCCAGTCTATTTCGGCCATGCCGTGAAGGCGGCACAGGGTGAACACGCGCTGGAGCGCATCGTGATCGCGCCTGTCGGCCGTGACGGGGCTTATGCGAGCGGACCGGACATCACCCTCGAAACCGACGCGCTCTGCATCGGCCACGGGCTCGTTCCGGGCGCCGAGGTCACGAAGCTCCTGCGCGCCGAACATCGCTTCGATCGCCTGCGTGGTGGTTTCGTGCCGGTGCTCGATGCCTATGGCCGGACCACGGTCGAGCGCCTTCTTGCCTGTGGCGACGGCGCCGGCCTGCGCGGCGCCATCATCGCCGAGCAGGCCGGACGTTTGGCGGGCCTCGCCGCTGCCCATGATGCCGGCGTCGTGCCTGCCGACCGGTTTGCGCAGATCGCAGATCCGATCCTGGCCGCGATCTCGCGTGCCCGCCCCTTCTCCGACGCGATGGCCGGCATCATGGCGCTTCGTCCGGCGCAGGTCGCGGCGATCGCGCCGGAAACGGTCGTTTGTCGTTGCGAGGATGTGACGCGCGGCGAGATCGATGCGGCGCATGAGGCGGGCGCGCATGACCTGAATCAGCTCAAGCATTTCACGCGCTGCGGCATGGGCCCGTGCCAGGGCCGCATGTGCGGCGACGTCGCCGCCGAATTGCTGGCGAGCAAGGTCGGCTCGCGCGAGCAGGCCGGCTACTGGACCGGACGACCGCCGCTGCGCCCCGTGCCGTTCGACGCCCTGATGGGAGCGTTCGACTATTCCGACATCCCCATTCCGGAGCCCGCCCCCCTGTGATCCACGATCTCGCCGTTGTCGGGGGAGGAGTGCATGGTGCGACCGTCGCGTTGTTTGCGGCGCGCGGCGGCATGAATGTGACCCTGCTCGAGCGCGGCGCCCTCTGCCGCGAGGCGTCCGGCGTCAATGCCGGCACGCTGACGATGCAGATGACGCGGGTCGCGCTGATTCCCTATGCGCTTCGCGCCCATGCGATGTGGGCCTCGGCGCGCGACTGGCTCGGGCATGAGGTCGGGGTCGTGGTCTGCGACGGGCTCTCGCTTGCCTTCACCGAGCGCGAGGAGGAGCTTCTGACCTATCGCGCCGGCAAGCGGCGCGAGGCGGGAGCGCCGATCGAGCTGATCACGGGCGCACAGGCCAGCGCGGTCGAGCCAGGCGTCTCCGACAAGGTGCGGCTGGCCGGCTACTGCCGTGTCGATGGCTTCGCCAACGCCTATTTGACCGGGCTCGCCTATCGCCGCGCGCTTCTCGGCGAAGGCGTCGCGCTGCGCGAATACACGCCCGTCGCCGGTGTCGAGCGCGAGGCGGGCGGCTTCGCCCTGCAGACGCCAACCGGATTAGTGCGCGCGCGTCGCATCGTCCTTGCGGGCGGTGTCTGGCTCGAACCGATGCTGGCCTGGCTTGGCGTGCATCTGCCGATCAAGACGCTGGTGAATCAGCTCGCGGTCAGCGAGCGTGTCGCCCCTGTCATGCGCACCGTCGTCGGCATCGCCAACGGCCTGCTTTCGCTGAAGCAATATCCGCACGGCACCGTCGTGATCGGCGGCGGTTGGCAGGGCCTGGGCGATCGCGAGCGAGGCGGCGTCGAGCTTCTGCCCGACCGACTCATCGGCAATGTCCGCCTGGCCTGCCACGCCATTCCGGCGCTGCGGAGCGCAAGGCTGGCGCGTGCCTGGGCCGGGCTCGAGGCCGAGACGAAAGATGCGCTGCCGGCTGTCGGCCCCGTTCCCGGCGTCGACGGCGCCTATGTCTGCGGCAGCGTCCACTCCGGCTATACGAGCGGCCCCTATATCGCGCGCCTGCTTGCCGACCAACTGCTCGGGCGCGAACCCGAACTTCCGCTCTTTCCGATCGATCGCCTGCTTTCGCCGGGCGACGCCCCGCGAGGCCATGTATGACCAAGTCCTTTTCCGAGACCAAGTCCTTCTCCGAAACCAAGTCCTTTTCCGAACGCCTGCGCGGCATCCATGCGGCGACGATCGTGCCGATGAAGCCGGACTTCTCGATCGACGAGGCGGCCTTGGCGCAGCATATTGCGTCCGTCACCGTCGTTCCCGGCATCAATGGGCTGCTGGTCAATGGCCATGCCGGCGAGAATTTCGTGCTGTCGCTGGCCGAGAAGCGGCGTGTCGTCGAGATCGCACGCGAACATTGCCCGCGCGAGTGCCTCATCGTCTCCGGCGTGAACCATGAGTCCAGCCTGGAGGCTGCGCGCGAAGCGGCCGTGCTGGAGGAGGCCGGCGCCGACGGGCTCTTGGTGTTTCCTCCCAATAGCTGGGCGCTCGGGCATGCCGATGCCTGCGTGATCGAGCATCATGAGCGCGTACGCGACGCCACGAGCGGGCCGCTGATGCTTTACGGTGCGCCGGTCAGCGCAGGTGCAATGGCCTATTCGCCGGCCGTGCTGGGGCGCCTGGTGGCGGATCCGCGCTTCCTGGCCATCAAGGAGGGAAGCTGGGAAGTCGCCGCCTATGAGGCGAATCTGCGGCTGATCCAGAAGCTTCGCCCCGATTTCAGCGTGCTGGGCTCGGGCGACGAGCATCTGCTGACGAGCTACATCATCGGCAGCGCTGGCAGCCAGGTCAGTCTGGCAGCGGTGGTGCCGGAACTCGTGGTCGCGCTCTGGAACGCGGCCGAGGCCGACGATTGGACGCGGGCGCGGGCCGTGCATGAAAAGCTCTATCCGCTCTCCGTCGCCGTCTATCGCGATGCGCCGGGCGGACGCGCGACCGCACGCCTCAAAGCCTGTCTGAAGCTGCTGGGACGCCTCCCGAACGATGTGTTGCGCCCGCCGCAGCCCTCCGTGACGGAGGACGAACTGCGCACGCTCGCGGCGGCACTCGACACCGCCGGCTATCGGGCTGACGGAACAGCCCGGAGCGACCATAGCCTGGTCGAAGCACAATAGGCCGGCGCTTCGACAAGGACTGGTCAGCCCGCCTTTCGCTGGGCCGCGGACTGAAAGCCGAGGCTGAAGCGCGCGACGAGGTCGCGCGCCGCCGCATCCTGAGCCGCCGGCAAGGGCAGACGCGGCGGGCGCGGCGCGCCGGCCGAAAAGCCCATATGGTTGAGCAGCGCCTTGGTGCCCGCGACATAGGCTTGTCCGCCGACGAACTCGATCAGCGGCAGTTGCTCCAGGTAAAGGGCGCGCGCCGCTTTGATCGCATCTTCATCGGCCACCAGCTCGAAGATCCGCGCCATCGCCGCGGGCGCGACATTCGAGGCCACGGCCACCCAGCCCTGCGCGCCTTCGACGAAGGATTCGAAGCCGAGGATGCCGCCGAACACGGTCATCCGCTCGCCGCAGAGCCGGATGATGTCGCGAACGCGCGTCACCTCCAGCGTCGATTCCTTGATGTAGAGGCAGTTGTCGATCTCGGCGATGCGAGCGACCAAAGCGGGCCTGAGGTCGACATTGGCCGTGGCGGGGTTGTTGTAGACCATGATCGGCAGCCCGATCGCATCTCCCACCGTCCGGTAGTGCTGGACGAGTTCCTCGTCGGTCGGCGTCGAATAGAAGGGCGGGATGATCATCACGCCGTCAGCGCCCATTTTTTCAGCACGGCGGCTGAGGCGCACCACCTCGCGGGTGTCCTCCGCGCCCGTGCCGATCAAAACCGGCACGCGGCCGGCCGCTTGCGCGATCACGGTCTGCGCCACCAGCACCTTCTCGTCATCGTCGAGCGAGAGGAACTCGCCGGTCGAGCCGAGCGGGATCAGCCCGTGGATGCCCTGCTCGATCTGCCAGTCGACGAAGGCGCGCAAGGCCTCGACATCAACCTCGCCCGCCGGCGTGAAGGGCGTGATCATGACGGTGTAGGTGCCGCGAAAGGTTTTCATGGAGTGGCCTTCGATGAGACGAATCTGATTCAGGCGGCGGCTGCGCGGCCGGGCATGAGGCCGGCGCTGGCGAGCGCCTGGGCAATCGCAGCGCGCTCCTCCGTCTCGATCGGCAGAAGCGGCGCGCGCGGATCGGGGTTCGGCAACTTGCCGAGCAGGTGCAGCGCGGTCTTCATCCGGTTGTGGGCGTCGAGATGGGGCGCGCGGTAGAAGGCGCGGCACAGCGGCCGCAGGCGGGCATTGGCGCGGCGCGCCGCATCGAGATCACCGCGCGCCATCGCCTCGAAGATCTCGGCGAGTATCGGCGAGGCGACGCTGCCGATGCCCGAGAGAATGCCGTCGCCGCCATAGGCCAGCGAGGCCATCAGCCAGCTATTATTGGTCGTCAGCACCGTGACCCGGCGATCGAGCGCGCGCAGCGCCGCCAGATTGTCCTCATAGGCCTGGGGCGTGTCGCTGCCCTCCTTGATCGCGATGATGCTCTCGTTCTCGCGGCAGAGGCGCAGCAGCACCTCATTGGAGAAGCCGAGGCCCGAGGTCAGCGAAAGCTGGAACAGCACGATCGGCAACCCGGCCGCTTGAGCGACCTCCGCCACGAAACGCGAGGCCATCTCCGGGCGGGCATTGGCGCCCTGGGCGAACAGGGCTGGGGGAAACAGCAACAGCGCATCGGCGCCCGCTTGTGCCGCGTCGCGCGCCAGCGCAACGGCGCCCGGCGTATCATCGGCGACGATGCCGGCCACGACCCCGGCCTTGCCGCCTGTCGCGGCCTTCGCTGCGCCGATGACATGAGCACGTTCCGTGCGCGTCAGCGAGGCGGTCTCGCCGGCGTGGCCGTTGACCACGACGGCGCGGACGCCGTTCGTGCCGGCAAGCTCGGCGACATGGGCGTGCAGGGCGGCGTCATCGATCGCGCCGGCCCTGTCGAAGGGCGTCAAGGAAGCGGGCCAGATGCCCCCGATGCCTTTGAGGTCCATGCGGTGCTCCTCTCGCAGGGAAGACTGGAAACGTTTGCGGAATGTGATGCCGCAATAGGCGCCAACAATCCATTATTTGGGCTTGCGCAGCGCATATCGCGGCAATAGCGTTTTGCAATCGTTTCCAATTTAACGGCAGGGTTCATGGGCGTCACGCTCAAAGATGTGGCAGAGGCGGCCCGCGTTTCGGTCAGCACCGCGTCGCGGGCGCTGGGCGGCGGCGGGCTGGCGAGCGAGCGCACGCAACAGCGCCTGCTGCGCATCGCCGGGGAGCTCGGCTACCGGCCGAACACGATCGCACGCGGCCTGAAGACCGGGCAGTCGCGTCTCGTCGGCCTGCTGATCCACAATCTCGCCAACGCCTCGTTCCAGGTCATGGCGGAAGTGGTGCAGGCGCGGCTGAAGGCGCTGGGCTACCAGATGCTGCTCTGCATCGCCGGTGACGATCCGCAGCAGGAGAGCGACATGCTGGGCACGCTCGCCGACCATCGCGTCGACGGGCTGATCGTGGTGCCGACCGGCCGCAACGGCGCTCGCCTCGCTGCGCTGGAGGCTGGCGATATCCCGGTCGTCTGCGTGGTGCGCCGCGACGACGAGGCGGAACTGGAGACCGTGCTCGCCGATGATCCGCAGGGCGCCTATGCCGGCACGCGCTACCTGATCGGTCTCGGGCACCGGCGCATCGGCCTCATCGTCGGACGGCAGGACACGACCTCCGGCCGCGAACGCCTGTCGGGCTATATCCGGGCGCTGCGCGAGGCCGATATTGCCGTGGACGAAGCCCTGATCCATGCCGGGCGCTATGAGCCTGAGACCGGGGCAGTGGCTTGCCGCACGCTCCTCGACCTCGCCACGCCGCCGACCGCGTTGTTTGTCGCAAACCATGAATCGGCGCTGGGGGTGCTGCGCGTGACGGCCGAGCGCCGCCTCTCGATTCCCGACGATTTGTCGCTGCTCTGCTACGAGGATACGCCCTGGTTCGAGTGGCACCGTCCCGCGATCAGCGTCGTCGACAACGGCGCGCGCGACCTCGCCAACCTCGCGGTCGACCGGCTGCTGCATCGCATCGAGGCCCGCAATGGTCACAACGCCGGCAATGGTCACAACGCAGAGGGCGCGCGCGAATACCGCGTCGGCGCCCGGCTGGTGAAGCGCGATTCCTGCCGATCTCTCGCTCCTCAAGCCAGCGAGGCCTGACCGATGCCCTATATCGAAGTCCTCGCTCCGCCCCTATCGCCCGCCGGCAAGGCGGCACTGGCGAAATCGGCGACCGAGGGGTTGATCTCGGCCTTCGGCGTCGGGCCTGAGACGATCACGCTGTTCTTCCTGCCGATTGTCCCCGGCGACTACGCCCATGCCGGCGAGATGGGCTCGGCACAAACCAGTCAGCGCATCCTGCTCAAGGTCCACGCCTTCCGCCGCAGCGAGGCGCAACGCCGCGCCGCCGCCGTGGCGCTGACGCAGGGCGTCTGCGCCGCTTATGGCGTGCCGGGCGCGGATGTCGCCGTCTACTTCCTCGACCGCGAGAAGGACGAGGTCGCCCACGATTCCAGGCTCGCCAGCGATACGAAGGACACGTAGCGATGGACCGCTTCTACACGGACGACCAGAAGGCCCTGCGCGAGACGGCACGCCGCTTCGCGGAAGCCGAGATTCTGCCGCGCGCCGCCGCGATCGACCGCGACGACCGCTTCGATCGCGCGCTCTACAAGGGCATGGCCGATCTCGGCCTGTTCGGCATCTGCCTGCGCGAGGGCGCCGGCGGGGCAGGACTGGATTCCATCGCTGCCTGCATCGCCATGGAGGAGCTGGCGCGCTGTTCCGGCGCCGTCGCCAACGCCTTCGCGATCCCCGTCGAGGCGGTGCTGTTCTTCGACCAGCACGGCACGGACGCGCACAAGGCGCTGATCCCGCAGATCCTCAGCGGCGAGATCATCCCCGCCACCGCCGTCACCGAGCCCGACCATGGCTCCGATGTCGCCGGCATCAAGACGACCGCCAGCCGCGACGGCAAGGGCTGGCTGCTCAACGGCACCAAGGCCTGGGTGACGCTGGGCGGGGTCGCCGACCGGATCATGGTCTTCGCGCGAACCGGCTCCGAGGCCGGGCACAAGGCGATCTCCTGCCTGCTCGTCGACGGCGCCTTGCCGGGCATCGCGCGCGGCAGGAACGAGGAGCTTCTGGGCATGCACGGCCTGGAGGACTGCCAGATCGCCTTCTCCGATGTGCACCTGCCGGCCGACAGCCTGATGGGGCCGGAGAACCAGGCCTTCAAGATGGCGATGAGCAACTTCAACTTCAGCCGATTGATGATGGCCTCGATGGCACTCGGCATGGCGCAGGCCGCCTTCGAGGACGCCACGGCTTACGCCAAATCCCGCCGGCAGTTCGGGCAGGCGATCATCGGCTTCCAGGCGGTGCAGTTCATGCTCGCCGACATGGCGACCGACATCGCCGCGGCGCGCCTGCTGATCCACCATGCCGCGCGCCTGCACGATGTCGGCCAGCCGATCGCCAAGGAAGCGGCGCAAGCCAAGCTCTTCACCACCGACATGGCGATGAAGCACGTCTCGAACGCGCTCCAGATCCATGGCGGCAACGGCTACTCGCGCGAATACCGCATCGAGCGGCTGTTCCGCGATGTCCGCCTCGCCCAGATCTATGAGGGCACCAACCAGATCCAGCGCCTCATCATCGCCCGGCAGGTCGAGAAGGAGGCCGCATGACGCTGAGCATCATCACGGCCGAGCAGGCGGCGGGCCTCGTCCGCGACGCCGACACGCTGATCGTCGGCGGCAATGGCGGCACCGGCGCGGCCGAGGCGATCCTTGCCGCGCTCGAAGCGCGCTTCCTTGATGGTGCTGGTCCCCATGGGCTGACGCTGATCAATATCACCGGCGTCGGCGCCGTCACCGAGAAAGGCCTCTGCCATCTCGCACATGAGGGCATGATCGCGCGCGTCATCGGCGGCAATTTCGGGCTGCAGGTCCCGTTCATGCGCCTGGTGCGCGACGAGCTGATCGACGCCTACAACTTCCCCCAGGGCGTGATGAGCCAGCTCTGCCGCGCCATGGCGGCCAAGCATCCCGGCGTCCTCACCCATGTCGGCCTCAAGACCTATATGGACCCGCGCCAGGATGGCGGGCGCATGAATGCGCGCACCACTCTGCCGCTGGTCGAGCTGCTGGAACTGCAGGGGCAGGAATGGCTGCTCTACCGCGTGCCCTGCCCGCCGAGCTTCGCCATCATTCGCGGCACCTCGGCGGACGAGGACGGCTATGTCAGCATGGAGCACGAGGGCACGACGCGCGAGGACCTGTCGATCGCGCAGGCCGTGCACAATGCCGGCGGCACGGTGATCTGCCAGGTCAAGCGGATCGTAAAGCGCGGCTCGCTCCATCCGCAAATGGTCAAGATTCCGGGCTTCCTCGTCGATCATGTCGTGCTCGAACCCGAGCAGATGCAGACCTATGGCACGCAATACGACCCCGCCCGCTGCGGCGAAACGCGGGTGCCCGTCGCCATGATCGCACCCGATCCGCTGACCGAGCGGCGCGTAGTCGCCCGCCGCGCCGCCTTCGAATTGCGCCCGCGCGACGTCGTCAATCTCGGCGTCGGCATCTCGGCGATGATCCCGAATGTCGCGGCCGAGGAAGGCATCGAGGATCTGATCACGCTGACGGTGGAATCGGGCGTCGTCGGCGGCGTGCCGGGCCATGCGCGGGAGTTCGGCACGGCGATCAATCCGCGCGCCATCCTCGACCAGGCCTATCAGTTCGATTTCTACGATGGTGGCGGGCTGACCTGCGCCTTTCTCTCCTTCGCCGAGGTGGACGAGGCCGGCAATGTCAACGTCACGCGCTTCGGCGATCGTCGCGATGGCTCCGGCGGCTTCATCGACATCACCCAGAACGCCAAGCGGCTGGTTTTCAACGGCACCATGACCGGCGGCAAGCTCGATATCGGCGTCGAGAACAACCGCCTTGCGATCCGCCGCGACGGCGCCTTCCGCAAATTCGTGCCGCAGGTCGGGCAGATCAGCTTCAGCGCGGCGCTCGCCGCCGAGCGCGGGCAGCAGGTCTCCTACGTCACCGAGCGGGCGGTGTTCCAGCTCGAACAGGGCGCGGTGACGCTGACCGAGATCGCTCCCGGCGTCCGGCTCGAGGAGGACGTGCTGGCGCATATGGGCTTCCGACCCCGCATCAGCCCGGATCTTCGCGAAATGGATGCACGCATCTTCCGGCCGGGCCCGATGGGGCTTGGCCGCAGCTTCCTCGAACTGCCGGCGCGCACGCGCAAGGTCGCCTGACGGGGATGCCATGAGCGCGACAGCGACGACCAATCTCTACTACGAGGATATCGAACTGGGGGCGCAGTTCGAGAGTGCGCCGCACAGCGTCACGCCCGCCGACATCGCCGCCTTCGCCGATGTCACGCGCGATCATCATCCGCTGCATCTGGACGAGGGCTATGCCCGTTCGCGCGGCTTCCCTGCCGTGATCGCGCATGGGCTCTACGGCCTGTCGCTGATGGAAGGGCTGAAGTCGGAGCTGAAGCTCTACGAGGAAACCTCGATCGCCTCGCTTGGCTGGGACGCGGTCCGCTTCAAGGCGCCGGTCGTCGCCGGCGACAGCCTGCGCGTGCGCTTCCGCTTCGTCGAGAAACGCCCGACCCGCAATCCCGACCGCGGCATCGTCGTCGAGGCGCTCGACCTGATCAACCAGCGCGACGAGGTGGTGACGGAAGCCCGCCACGTCTCGCTGATCCTGACGCGGCACGCGGAGGACTGAGCCGCCGACGCGGGCCCAAGACAACAGAAGCAAGACAACGGGACCAAGACAACACAACCAAGACGACCGAACCAAGAAAAGACCGAGGGAACGCCCGCTCCGCCATTCATTCTTCTGCACGGGAGACCACGCGATGCGCCTTTTCAAGACCCTTTCCGCCCTCGCCGTCTTCGTCTGCCTGGCGAGCAGCGCCGACGCCCAGAGCTGCACCTCCAAGGTGCCGGCCGCCAGCCTGATCGAGGCCGGCAAATGGCAGATGGCGATCAACCCGACCTTGCCGCCGCAACAATTCGTCGACGAGAAGGGCGAATTGCAGGGCCTGAACGTCGAGCTCGCCAAGGAGATCGCCAAGCACATCTGCCTTGAGCCGGTCTTCGTCCGGATGGATTTCCCGCCGATGATCCCGGGCCTGCGCGCCAGCCGCTTCGACACGATCAATACCGGGCTGTTCTGGACCGAGGAGCGCTCGAAGATCCTGTTCATGGTGCCTTACGCCCAGCAGGCGCTCAGCATCTACACCGACCCCAAATCGAGCCTGAAGCTCGAGACATTCGAGGATCTCGCCGGGCGCGTCGTCGGCGTCGAGACTGCGACCTATCAGGAGCGCAAGTCGCGCGAGTTCAACGCCGAGATGGTCGCCAAGGGCCTGAAGCCGATCGATTTCCGGACATTCTCGACCGTCACCGAGACCTCGGCCGCGCTCCGCGCCGGGCAACTCGAGGCCGCGATCAACATCAACGAGACCGCCAACGCCCTGGTGCAGCGCGGCATCGCCAAGATCTGGCTGAAGGATGTCGCCGGCACCGACATCACCTTCGCCTTCCGCGACAAGAAGGTGGCCCAAGCCGTGGCCGAGGCGCTCACCGCGATCCGCATGGAGGGCACCTACGACAAGCTGTTCGAGAAGTTCGGCATGACCAAGCTTGCCGCGACGAGCTTCGCCATCCGCGGCGACGGCCCGGCCAACTGAACCGGAGAGGGGCGGGAAGATGTTCGACGTCCACGCTTTCCTGTCCTACCTCACCAACACCTATCT
Source organism: Allobosea sp. OK403 (assembly GCF_900113835.1). GTDB lineage: Bacteria > Pseudomonadota > Alphaproteobacteria > Rhizobiales > Beijerinckiaceae > Allobosea. The sequence goes on from NZ_FOQV01000002.1 coordinate 753,096, forward strand.
GCTCGAAGGCGTCCTGGTGACGATCGGCCTGACCGTCACCACCATGATCATCGGGCTCGTGCTCGGCCTCGTGGTCGCGCTGGCGCGCATGTCGCCGCGCCGCATCCTCTCGGCGCCGGCGGCGTTCTATGTCTGGGTCTTCCGGGGCACGCCGCTCCTGGTGCAACTCGTCATCATCTACACCGCGCTGCCGCAGATCGGCATCCGTTTCGGTGTCCTGATGTCGGCCCTGCTCTCGCTCAGCCTCAATGAGGCGGCCTATCTGTCGGAAACCATCCGCGGCGGCTTCAACGGCATCGCCAGGGGGCAAAGGGAGGCGGCCAAGGCGCTCGGCCTGTCGCGCTGGCACACATTGCGCCTCGTGCTGCTGCCGCAGGTGCTGCGCCTGATCATCCCGCCCCTGGGCAATTCGCTGAACGGCCTGCTCAAGGCAACCTCGCTGGCCTCGATCATCTCGATGGAGGAGCTGATGCGGCGCAGCCAGATGCTGATGCAGCAGAAGTTCGAGGTGCTGGAACTCTATCTGGTGGCCGCAGTCTATTATCTCGCGCTGACGAGCTTGTGGAACCTCGTGCAGGTCAGGCTGGAGGCGTATTACGGCCGCGGCTACGGAGAAGCCAGCAAGAGCGCACCGGCCTCGAAGCCGGTCCGGCCCGCCGTCACGGGCGAGGCCCTCTGATTCCAGATCAAGAGCCGTTTCCGATCCAATTGGATCGTTCAACAGCCCTAGCTCCTTGTTTCAACGCGTTTTCTTCACGCGAACCATTGTCCACTTCGCTCGAAAGCGCCTGATGCGACGAGCTCAACGTCGCTCACGCTGCCCGACGCGCAGATCGTGCAGATCTCGGACATCGCAGCCAACGCTCCGCACATGCCGACTGCCGGCTTCGAGAACAGGGCCAGCAATCTCGAAAAGGAGAATCGAGGGCTTCCCCCCGAGAGAGGTTGGATCGGATGGCTCAGGCAGGATGAGCGGCTCGGCGACATGGTGCACGGCACCGGGATCGATCCGGCTACGACGCCGGTGCTCACTCGGCTCGCGCTGCTCTTGAGCGACGCTCGCAGGGGCTCGCGACCGGCGCCACCTCAGTGACAATCTCGACGTCAGGCAAACTCACACAATACCGCTTGGCAACCACGGCCGCGACCTTAACCAGATCCACAGACCCGTCGACGACAACGGCACGGAGATCGTGATCAGCGTCGATCATGCTGCGCGCATCGCGACCGAGCTGCTTGGCCATCTCAAGATAGATCAACTGCCCGAGCCGTTGCAGTTCAGAATCGGAGAGTCCTTCACACATCGCACACACCCGCCCACGGACGCGCTGGCGCCCTCAGACGGTAGATGGTGGCAACGGGTCGGGTGCGCCAGAGGCTGCGTCAGCGCTGCTGTTGGCCCGGCACTCCAGGCCGCGGCCGGCTCTGGCCGGCGGCAGGCTTGATCCACCCACACCGCAGGTGGCCTAAATCCACTGACTGATTGTGCCAGGGCCGATCTGGTGCAGATCAAGTTCTGAATCGCTCAGGCGCCGCTGCAGTTTGAAGACCGGATCTGGCAGCAAGCCCGAATGGGCAGCCAGGGCCTGGACTGCAGCCTCTTCCGAGTCCGCTTCGACAAAGAAGACCTGCTTCGAGGTCTGTGTCGCCGAGGTCACTTCGATCTGAAATGCTTTTATCAAGCTCATCCACGTCCCCCATCGCTGAGGGGGCGCGGTAGCACGGCCACCAGCGCCCGACCATCCGCGATCATGGGCGACACGCCTCCCTGAACAGTCGCCACCCGCAGGCATCCGCCGCGATAGCCGGCGCGCGGCCGCAGGCGTCCCCGTCGGCATGATCTTCGTGCGCAACGAAAACGACAGCCACAATCCCCATGAAACGATGGAGATCGACGATGTCCTGGACGCCTGCGCCGTGCTGACGAACTGGGTCGCGGATCAGGCTGCGTGAATACAGGGGCGTCCCGGCAATGCCAGGACGGGGTCGGCTAGAAAATGAGGGTGTTCGCAGCGCGGCGCCGATGGCGCTCCCATGGGAAGTCAGTCTTTTCAACGCTGACAATGCGTTAGATCGAGGTTTGGGGCGCAAAGGCGTCATTGAATCGTAAGGCGTTTTCGCGGCGCTCCCCAAACCTCCTGGCCCTCATTCGACGTCGAAAAAGCGACCGAGAGCGTTCGCCTCAACTTAACCACCGCTGCAACGATCGCTGCATAACTCGAGGTCGCGATCGGCTTTTAGTTCCCAGCCCATTCGCTGGAATGGCTTTCTCGAACCAACCGGAGAACACGACAATGACAACGCATATGATTGTCGCGACCGCTACTTCTTTGCCCGCCGGCGAATCCGCCTTCACTCGCAAACTCTTCGCTTTTCAGGCGGCGCGGATACACTATGGGGCCACTGTACGCCTGACGATTGAAGCCGCTGGCTACGACGGCATGGAGGCGGCGGTTGCGGAAAGTGCCGCATCTTGCCTCCGGCTCAGGAGCGCAATGACTGATCTCGCCGACAGCCACCCGAGCTCGCTTGCCGAGCTCGCGAACTATGCTCGTCACGTTTCACAGCACTTTGACAGCGAATTGGGCTTCGACCCAGATTCCGAGTTGTGGGACGAGGAAATTGCGCTGCTGAGGGCGCTGCCGCGAAGCGTGAGCCGCCTGATCGACTGAGACCCGAGGAGCCACGCTGCTAGGATCCGGCCTTCGTCGACCTATAGCGGCTGCGGGTTGTGGTCTGGCGCCAGCCGCGGCTGACCCGCGGCCGCCGGGCTTGACGGTCCCCTCCGGAACCCACTGCGGCTTGTTTGCGGCAATCAGCTTGGCACGATGCTCCTGGCGATGTTCACACGCTGACTGCGCCGTGCGGTTGCCAGTGGCCATGGCACGGTGGGCTGCTCCCTTTACCTATAGGCGAAAGGTCGACTCGACACACTCGCAATCCGTGTGCTCTTTTACCCTGGGTAATGACAATCGGGGGGCTTCATGATCAGGAATTGCGCTATGGCGAGCGCAACAGCCGTTGCAGCCCTATTGTCAATGACGGCCGCAGCAACGGCAGCGCTTCCGGCGGCAGGCCTCAAGCAGGCGGCTGTCGCACAAGAAAGCTTCATCGGTCGAGAAGCATATCGGGACGCCCGCGGCGGCTGCGGATCAAAGAGTGGCCCTGGCTATCGCAAATCAAACGGGCAGTGTGCGGGCTGGCGGGGATAGGCCGGCACCTCGCGTCCAGTTATAGCGCCGTCGGCTGCGAGCATGCTCTTTCATGACAGCGTCCCGAAAGCGCTGGCTCAACAATTTCGATGGTCCGTACCGATAGTTCGAGAGCTTCCTTCGGGTTTACCCGATTTAAGGGAAATGCTTCCATTCTACCGACAAGCCGATGATTGGGGATCGCTTGGCTCTACCAGTTTTCGACCTGCGTGGCCTGTTGCCTCCGTTCAACGGCAGCGATCCGGCCACGGCTGACCGCTCGCCCTATTTCTGCAACATGACGGAGCTATGTGCGGCTTTCGGCACAAGTGACCACCGCAAGAAATTGCTGCGGAATTTGATCGCCTATCGGGCGCTGATAGCCGCAGATGACTATACCGACGGGCTCCAATTTATTGACGGCAGCTTCGTCGAAAACATTGAGCAGATCGAATCTAGGAACCCGTCGGATATCGATGTTTTCAGTATTTTGTCACTTCCAGCCAAGTACATTGGGAATATGCCGGCTTGGAATTCCGGCGGTTCTGCATTTTGGAACGATGAGATAATCGATCAACCGAAAAATAAAGCTCGTTTTTCTCTCGATTGCTACGCAATAATTTTTAACCCGAACAGCCCTGCTAGCCTGATTCAACAAACGATTTACTGGTACAGCCTGTTTTCTCACCGGCGGACCAGTCATGAATGGAAGGGTTTCGCGGCCGTGCCATTGGACGTCGCTGGAGACCAGGCCGCACTGGCGACGATTGGAGGCCCATGATGGCGACGCTCCACGCGCTGAAGATACTGGAATCCGACAAGCAATATGTCGAGCGACAGCTCGCCGACGCCCAAGACGATCCGTGGGGAACGACGCTCGCCATGTGGCGAAGCCGCTTGGCTGAGATCAACAGGCAGATCAAAACGTTGGCTGCGGCGAGCTCGAGCTACGCATCAGTCGCCCTGATATTCGAAGGAAACCCGGTGATCAGTTCGACGGATATCCGCGTCGACTTCACCACTGACGCTCTGACGACTTTCCAGAAGCTGATTGCCGCGCGTCTTGCCGAGCAAGAGCGACAGGCCGCTGGAGATCCTGGTGCGCTCCCAAAACGCGGCCGTTTACCCGGGCGCAGAAACAGTAATCTGTACATCCGAGATCTCGTGCGCGGATCCATGGGTTTCGTCTTGGAAGAGCGCGTGGAACAGGCTGAATTGCTGCCGACAAAGCTCAAAGCGGCGGTCGAAAGCACCACTGAGCTGTTGGACCGGCTGAATTCCGCAGGAGACGACGAGTTTCAGCGCATCGTTGCAGAATCCGAGCCTCGGGTCGTCCAAGCCATTCAGAAGTTCACAAAGGTGCTTTTTGAGGCGGGAGCCAGCACGCGAATTGCTGGCGACCAGAACCAACTGACCATGGGCATTTCGGACGTCGATCGTCTTTCGAAACGGCTGAATGAGGTCGAGATCACTGAAAGCGTCGAAACGGTTGACGGTGTGCTGCAAGGATTGCTGCCGGAGAAGCTCGAGTTTGAATTCAAGGTCGCTGGTGACGAGGGGCCAACAATCCGGGGAGACGTCGCGGAGGAACTCGCGAATAAGTACACACTCGATCCGGCTTTCGTCGAAAGGCTCTTACACAAGCCCGGGCGCGCAAGGATCAAGGTGGTCCGCACTAGTAGAAATGGGATGCAGACCAAGGAACAGCTCATAATGGAGGCCTTGGAATGGGCAGCCTCCTCTTTTGCGACGCCCTGATTGAGCTCGCGCGAGAGCGCGGAGCCGTGCCGTGACGGGCGCTGATGGATTTAGAGAAGGCCAATGGCAGAAATCACGCAAGCTGATGCGGAAGCCCATATCCGCCGACTATGCAAAGTTTGGGCGGACGAGCGGGGCATTCCACACGCAGCAACAAATCCGCCCAGTTTCTTAGCTTTCAGCCAATGGATGGATGAGAAGGGATACTCCCACGTATTCAGTTTTCGCGCGACCATCGGCGCGAAGCAGATGGCCGAAATGTGGTTCGATCAAGAGCTCGGACAGATGTGGCGACAATGACGACGCCGCCGAAAGCAAACCTAATCCGGTTCGAAACTGAACCAAGGTCAGCGCTCTCGCCCGCTGCCGAGAACATCGACTTGACGCCTCACTGTTGCTCGATACGGCCGCAGCGCAGGTATTCCCAGATGGCTCCATGACCGTTCGCACCCTGCGCGCCGAGCGTGACCGGGGCCGTCTCGAGACGTGGATTATCGGGAGGTGGGAATACACGTCGCTGGCCGAAGTGCGACGCATGATAGAGCTCTGCCAGGCAGCGCAACGGGCAAAAGTCCCCGATCGCCGGCAGCCGACCCGGAACGAACTGCCGGCACCCGTACCTGGTGCCGCCCTGCGGAGCCTCGAGCTGCTTGAGGACCGCCTAAGGGAGCGTCGCGAGGCTGATGCCGGCGGGGCCGTTCGCTTAGCGAGGGCGACCGCCGACCGGCTCAGGAAATAATGCGATGAAGAAGCCGAAGCCGGCGCCGGTGCCGCTGCAAAATTGGAACGACCTGCGGGAAGTCGCGCTATCCTGCTTTCACGACGCGGTCGAATGCCTAGCGGCAATCGAAATCGTCGAGCGCGGCAATCGCCCGGCGGTCGTCCAAGAACTGGCGCGGCAGGGTGCGCTCGAAGCCGCGATACATATGGGCGACGCCGCATTATTCCGCCTGCACGTCGTTGTCTGTCGCGCCTTTGCTCCTGTGAACCATTGCGACGACCGTCATATGCGAACAGCGATCGACTTTTTGAGGAGCCGGTCGAGCGAGGAACGAGACGCGACCTTGCAAGCGCATCTGCTCAATGCGGTCCAACTATTCGAAGCTATCGAGAACGACACTCGTCTCGCAAAACTGAGAAAGATGCGGAATAAGCTTCTCGCTCACATCACGCGGCCTAAACCGACGATCGAGATTGCGACATACCGGGATCTCTTCGACGTCACTAAGTCTACGGTCGAGATCTGGGTTGAGCTCGCCCGAGGCGCCAAACAGGCTACCCTGCCACTCGACTTTTTCCTTGAGGACTATCGCAAAAGCCTTGAAGCGTTTTGGTTGCGATGGGCGTAGTCCGTGCCGGCGTCAGCCCGCATCCAGTCGGAACTGGTGCAAGAGCTACGCGCGGAAAACGGACTGCTTGGATGCCGAGAACAGGGCTACCCCTTCATGATCTCGCTGCGGGCAAGCTGCTGGAGCTTTATGCGATGGGACTGGATGACCGCGATCTCGGCCTGGACGCGGTCTTCGTTTTCGCTGGTGGCCGCCTTCAAGAGTTCCGCAGTATATTCGTCATAGGCCGCCAAGAAGTGTTCCGGTAAAAATACGCTCCCGCGCACGACGCAGATCCTTGCAGCGTTTGCTGCTTCTTCCACCCGCCTATTCGCGGCGATGGCAGCGTCGTTGTTCCCTGCACGCTGCGAAGCGGCAACCTCCTGTAGATGGGCGATACCCTCTCGTAGATTGTGCAGGATCTCGCCGTATGCCTCTCGTTTGAGGTCCCACAGTTTAGCGCGGAAGCCTCTGCGCGATGTGATCGTCGCTGTGAGAATCACAGCGAACAGCGTGCTGATAGCCGTTATTAGGTTGCCCCAGGGAAAACTTTCCATTTCGTCTCTTTCATGAATCTCGTTCGATCGTCGCCGGTTCGTCATCGCCCTGGCCGGTCTTGTTGACCCGCTTGTCGACAACCCACTCTTGGAGCTTCGGCGGCGTCTTTCGCAGCAAATCCTTGCCGGCCGAGCCCGAGAGCCAAGCGTCGAAGTCCTCGGGCTGAAGAAAGGACAGCATGCGGTCGTGATAACGCGCAGTCCATTCGTCGGCATCACGCACCACCATGGTGCAGCTGGTGACATCCTCGCCCTCGGGGCTCTGCCACCTCTCCCATAGGCCTGCGATGCCCAACAGGCCGTCGTCGGCGGCTGAGAAGTAGTGCGGGATGCGATCGGTCTTCGGCCCGGTCCACTCGAAGAAACCAGAAGCCGGCACGATGCAGCGCTTGCGCCTGAAGGCGTCGCGAAACATTGGGCTCGTATCGACCGTCTCAACCCGCGCATTGAAGGTTGAAGGGACCTCCTTCAGCGATTTCTTCCACCACGCTGGCACAAGCCACCACCGCGCACTGATCAGCTCACGGCCGGCCTCGCTCGGGACGATGATGTCCACGTTGGTCGTCGGCGCGATATTATAGCGCTGCTGGAGATTGCCGCGACCGGCCGCCAGCGTCAGCGGATTGCTGAAGTTGTGGATTTGCTGCCAGGTGTAGTGCTGGGAAAATCGGCCGCACATGGCGCGCTAGTCCTCGCCGATACGTCTACGGCGCTTATGGGCCGCAGGCTCAGTTGGCAACATGTCCGTCTTGCCGCCCTCGATCAAGGTAAGGCCGCTCAGCGAGGGCGGGAGGTCAGATGGATGGGTCGAACCAAGGTCAGGGCAATAGCCGCCGCAGCGGTCATTGGTCAGGACAACGCGACCGTTTCGACTCCGCGGCCGGTTCGGACAGGTCGCATGAAACCGCACGATCAGCGCCTCGATGGTCTCGGTCGCGCCGAACTTCTCCGCGAGTCGCGCAAGGCGTGAGTCGCCGTATCGCCGGCAGCGCGTGCAGCGGAAGCGGACGACGATCCAAGGATAATGCTCAAGTGTCGTCTCATCGGTTGGCGCCTGGCTCACGGTTCTTCGTCAGGCACCGGAGGCCGAGCGCCGCTCGAAAACAGGCCCCGCGGATAGCCATGAGAAACCGAGCTGTGGGCGTCCTCCAGCAGCACGGTCAAGTCGTGCAGCAGCGCCCGCAGCCGCCCGTTCGCTTCCATGCTCGGCAATGAGATCGTCGATTTCGCACTCAATCTCCGTCGCAGCGTCGGTCTCTTCGAGCCGCTCCACAGCCATTGCGCCCGCCCTCAGGAAATGAGAACATAATGAGAACAATACTGCCTGCGGAGTCAAGCCAAGGCCAATGTCGAGACGTTCTTTCTCCAGCCGTTCAAGACGCATCGAAAGCGGCTCGTGCCAGGGCCGCGGATACTGGCGAAGACGAAGCACCATGCACTGAACGATGGAGAGCGAATGGCGCGCACCGCCGAGGGACTCGCGGTGATCCATGTCACCGCCGACGATGAAACCGGCGAGGTCAGCGCACTTGATGTACTCGCCCGGCACGGCGCGCTTCCTAAAGAGTTTGAAGAGCAGGGCGCTTTGAGTGGGTTCTGACGCTGAGATTTTGAACCGGCACGCTGATCGCTGCAGGCAGAAAGCCCAGTCGATACAGTTGAGCCTTACCCCTGAGACGGCTGGTTGCGACGCAAGGGAATGCAACCCTTGCGCTTATTGTCGTTCTAGATAATCTGCCATCAAGACGTTAGTGAGATGGGGGTGGAAGGCGATGCGTTCAGTTTTATTCGCGGCGTTGGCGGCTGCCATTGCATTGCCTGTTGGATCGGCATCTTCTCAAACGATTTTCGACTTCCTTCGTCCGAAGAATACGAACGCACGCGTAACTGACATAGCCTTTCTACTCGGGAGTCAGCCGCGTTTTACAACGAGGCGCGCTGTGGAGGATGGCTACTCCACCGTGAAAATACCGTATGACGGCTGCGGTACCCTATCCGATGCGGTCGAAGCATCGCGGTCGTTTTTGGGCAAGTTCGCGATCTCTGCGTCGTATAAGTTATCGTATCGAGCGCTGGATCGATCGTCCGTGACAGACGGCGCCGTGCTCTTTGCCGATGGATCTGGCGTGGACACTGCTAAACGCGCGAAACCCAACTGTGACATCAAGCTGGGTATGGTGCGAGCAAGGGATGACTTCGCGATCACCTTCACAGCGGCGGCGCAACATACATCGTTCGACCCGGTCACGTTTGTAGGGCGACTCACGGAGATCATTGAAGTTGCAGGAAGCATTGCGGGTGTTATCCGGCCTGGCTTGGGCGAGCGCATCCTGCTGGGGCATTATGCAATCACCGGCAGAGATCCCGGCGAAACGCCATTCACGACCGGCGATTTAAGAATGGACCTTGAGGCGCGAGCGAAGAGCTTCGAACGACTGACAAAGGCGCTAGCGCGAGATCTCAATATCGCTCCAGGCGTACGAACCTACACAATCAAGCCTGAGCATGCGAGCCTGACGCTGTCGCATGTTGGCCTGTCTTTGGTGATTACACGTGCGAACCAGTGGTCGATCATCGCTCCGGACAACGGCAGCAGCCGGCGGTTCGACCAGAACACCTTGGTGGGGATCGACACGACGCTCGAATCTGTTGGGGTTAAACCGGAAGCGCTGGCCACGTCAATCAATGCGGCATATCCGGCTGTCTTCCAATCCGCCCAGCCGAAGGCCGTGACGGAAATCTGCCAGCATCTTCTGTTCACGCTCTCGCAACGGTTGACGCGCTGGGACGCGCTAGCCTTGACTTGGAACCTCGCCTATCGTCAGAGCTTTCGAGCAGTTGCTCCTCTACCCTATTGTTTCAAGAGGGATCAGGTCGAGGAACTGAAGAGTTATGGGATTGACCGCGAACCATACCAGGGAGGGTTTCAGCCGAGTGCGGTTGCCGCCGTTTCGACTTCGCCGACGCCATAGGCTGACGGATTTACCTTGCGGGTGCCTTAGCAATTCGAGGAATACATACGCCCCTAGCAAAAAGGGCCGAGCCGCTTTCGGAGCCCGGCCCAAGTTTAGGGAGGATACGCCAAAGGAGGGCGGCCCTTGACGGGGCCCACGCGACGGCGGAGCGTGAGCCCAGCAATGGATCAGAGCGGATCGTCGCCCCGCGTCGAGGGCGGCGGGAACGAGATCGGCCTGTAGCGCCAGCGCCGCGCCCAGCGGATCAGCGCCTCGCAGATTGTCATGCCGACGAGGCCGCGCGCAAACCCGATGCTGCCCTCGAAGTCCACCGTCTGCGAGGACCAGAGTTCGAGCCAGCGCCGCAACAGCGGCGTGACGGCCGGCTTGGCATAGCCGTCGGCCTGGTCGCCGACGTCGCTCGTCAGCCTCTGCCACCAAGACAGATTGCGAGCGACCAAGCCGCGCACAAAGCCCCGGAGACGCCGGCGATCAGATGGACCTCGTTGATCCCGGCCACGGCTCGCAGCCAAGCATGCGGAGGAAGATCAGCCATCAGCGCCCCAGCGGCGGCGCAGTGTTCAATGGATGCCGATAAGGCACGCCTCGCGCCTGGAAGCACGTGGCGCGGACACAGTTTCCCAAACCTCGCCTCAGAAGCTTGGAGAAAATCCCGAAAAGCGAGACGATATCAACGCCCAGATGCGCCGAATGGCGCTCCCATGGGGAATCGAACCCCAGTTTTCGCCGTGAGAGGGCGACGTCCTAACCGCTAGACGATGGGAGCAGCGCGGCAAGGGCTGCTGTGTAATCGGGCTGCGGCCGCTCTGCAACTGTTTTTGCGCATGGCCCGCAAGGAATTCGCGGCGACGGCTCATGACCATCGCCGCGGAGCCAGTCGAGGCCGCGCCCGGCGGCTCAGGCCGCCTTGTCGGCCAGAGCGGGATAGTCGGTATAGCCCTTCGCATCGCCGCCATAGAAGGTCGCGACATCAGGTTCGTTCAGCGGGGCGTTGCGCTCCAATCGCGCGACCAGATCGGGATTGGCGATGAAGAGCCGGCCGAAGGCGATGGCGTCGGCCTCGCCCTTTTCGATGGTTTCGATGGCGAGCTCGCGGTTGAAGCCGTTATTGGCGATATAGGCGCCCTTGAAGGCCCGGCGCAGCGCGCCATAGTCGAAGGGCAGGTAATCGCGCGCCTCGCGCGTCGCACCCTCGACGACATGGATGAAGGCGATGCCCTGCTCGCTGAGCCTGGTCACCAGATAGGTGAACAGCGCCTGCGGATCGGAATCGCGCGCATCATTGGCGGGGCTCACCGGCGAGATGCGGATGCCGACGCGGCCCTTGCCGAACACCTTCGACACGGCAGCGACCGCCTCGAGCGCGAAGCGCACGCGGTTCTCGATCGAGCCGCCATAGGCATCGCTGCGCTTGTTGGAATCGTCGCGCAGGAACTGGTCGATCAGATAGCCATGGGCGCCGTGCAGTTCGACGCCGTCGAAGCCGGCGGCCTTGGCGTTCTCGGCCGCCGCGACGAACTCGCCGATGATCGCGGGGATTTCCGCCAGCGCCAATTCGCGCGGGGTCGAGACCTCGGCGAAGCCGCTTTCGATATAGGTCTTGGTCTTGGCTGTGATCGGCGACGGGCTGACCGGAGCCTGGCCATCCGGCTGCAGCGAGACATGGCTGACGCGGCCGACATGCCAGAGCTGAGCGATGATCTTGCCGCCTTGCGCATGGACGGCGTCGGTCACGGCCTTCCAGCCGGTGATCTGCGCGTCGCTGTACAGGCCCGGCGTCCAGACATAGCCTTGGCCCTGCTGCGAAACCTGCGTGCCCTCGGTGATGATCAGCCCGGCGCCGGCGCGCTGGCGGTAATATTCGACATTCAGATCATTGGGGGCGTCATTGCCGCGCGTCGCGCGATTGCGCGTCAACGGCGCCATGACGACGCGGTTCCTGAGTTCGATATCGCCGAGGCGAAAGGGCGTGAACAAGGCAGGCTTGGCAGAGCTGGATTGGCTCATGGAAATGACCCTCGGATCGCGGCTGGCGCCGCATGATTTGCCAGATATCGTACGCTCGGCAAGCACGCCCGCGCCCGGCGGCATCGGCATTCGACAAGGCTCAGATAGGCATGACAAAGTGGAATGGCAGGGGCGTGGGAAGCGCCCCGGCCATCACTGATAGGATTTCCTTCGCGGAGGCCTGTTTGGAGACGATCGACACCGCCGAGCCCTCCTTGGGGAGACCAGGATTGCGCGCCCGCCTTCTCGCTGGAGGCCGCCATGCGCTGCGCGCCGGGCTCAACGCCGCGCTCGGCATCGTCTATCCGCCGAGCTGCATCGCCTGCCATGCCGCGACCGGGGAGGCGCAGGCGCTCTGCCCGGCCTGCTGGGCCGGCATCGGCTTCATCGAGCGCCCCTTCTGCGAGCGGCTCGGCACGCCCTTTGCGGTCGATCTCGGCGCGGGCCTGCTCTCGCCGGCCGCGATCGCCGACCCGCCGGTCTTCCGCCGGGCGCGCGCGGTCTGCCGTTTCGACGGTGCCGCGCGCGAACTGGTGCACAGGCTGAAATATGACGACCGGCTCGAACTGGCGCTGACGCTGGGCCGGATGATGACGCAGGCCGGGCGCGAATTACTGGGGGAAGCCGAGATGATCGTGCCGGTGCCGCTGCATCGCACCCGGCTCTGGAGCCGCCGCTTCAACCAGGCCGCGGCGCTGGCCCAGGTCGTCGCGAGGCAGAGCCGGGTCCCGCTCGCACCGAACCTGCTGGCGCGGGTCAAGCGCACGCGGCAGCAGGTCGGGCTGACGCGGGCGCAGCGCACTGAGAATCTGCAGGGCGCGTTCAAGGTTCCGCTCGCGGCACGGCCGCGGATCGAGGGGCGACGCGTCCTGCTGATCGACGATGTGTTGACCACAGGCTCGACCGTCAACGCCTCGGCCCGCGCCCTGTTGCGCGCAGGTGCTGCCCAGGTCGACGTGCTGACCTTCGCCCGGGTGGTGACGGACGCGTGACGGCGCACTAGATAGGATGCAGCGCACCATCCACGAAGGTCATTCCATGCCGCCGGTCACGATCTACACCACCTCCTGGTGCCCCTATTGCCAGGAGGCGAAAGCGCTGCTGACGAAGAAGGGCGTCGCCTTCGAGGAAATCGATGTCGACGGCAAGCCGGAGCTGCGCCAGGCGATGACGGCCAAGGCGCGCGGGCGCACCTCGGTGCCGCAGATCTTCATCGGCGCCAGCCATGTCGGCGGCTGCGATGATCTGTACGCGCTCGACTCGCGCGGCGAGCTCGACAAGCTGCTGGCGGCGTGAGGCGCAGCAGGGCCGCTTGGCGGGAAAGCCACTTGCCAGGAGAGGCTGCTTGCAAAGGGCTCGCAAGGGATTACCTGCTGGAGATGCAATTCAGCACCGGTCCCTCGCACTGACATGATCCGTTACGCCCTCATCTGCGACAACGCCCACGACTTCGAGAGCTGGTTCTCGACCTCGGCGAGCTTCGAGGAGCAGGCCGGGCGTGGGCTGGTGACCTGCCCCTTCTGCGGCAGCCCGAAGGTCGAGCGCGCGATCATGGCGCCCAATGTCGCGCGCACCGATCGCGAGCGGGCCGCTCCGGCCGAGACCGGACCGGATGCAGCCACGACGGAGGCCCCTGCTGCGCCGGCTCCGGTCGCCCTGATGGGCGAGAAGGAGATCGCCTTCCGGGAGATGCTTGTGGCCCTGCACAAGCATGTCGCCGAGAACGCCGAGAATGTCGGCAAGCGCTTCGCCGAGGAGGCGATCAAGATCCATCACGGCGAGAGCGACGGCCGCGCCATCTATGGCGAGGCGACACCCGACGACGCCAAGATGCTGCAGGAGGAGGGCGTCGCCTTCATGCCCCTACCCCGCCTGCCCGGCACGGGGAATTGAAGCGCTCTTCATTGCAAAAAGCGCACGCGACCGGCCCGCAACGGCAATCAGCTCTGGTTGGGAAGCACTCGGGGGTTGAGAAGCACTCGGGGGACCAGCTGGTTGTCAGAAGAGCCATGCCGCTATCCAGGACTCGATCTGCGATCGATGCCCAGCTGCGTTTCGATACCATCCGGGCCGTCATTGCGAGCGCAGCGAAGCAATCCAGGGGCCGTCGAGCTCTGCCGCCCTGGATTGCTTCGCTGCGCTCGCAATGACGGAGTGGTTCAAGCTAAAATCCCCCCAGGAGCATTGCTCCCACGAAAAACCGGTGCCCTGCTTTTTCGCGCAAGGCTCTCGGGCGTTTCCGGTGCAGCGGCAGCCATGGAAGCCGGCTCAGCGCTTCGCTCCAGCCGGAATGTCTTGCCTTTCCAGCGCGGCAATCACGACGCCGCGGACGAAACCTCTTCGCTCCGAACGCTAAAATTTTCGTTTAATAATAATAGCTTAGTGAACTTCCCGCCGGAAAGAAGCGCCCTCTGGAGCCCCCTTTCCTGCCTCTGCCCTTCCTTTCCGGATTAACTTTCTGTTAAGGGTTATGGGTTTCCTTGCCCGTGACCCCGCTGCGCCGCACATGGCAATTCGGGATCCCGAACCCAGGAGTTACCGCATGAAGCGGATCGCGATTGCTGCACATGGTCTCCGTTCCCACGGAGTTGCCCGCCGCGGCAGTAGATCGATCCCGCTTCTGATTTCGCTGCTGGCGCCGGCTCTGGGTGCGTGCAGTCTCTCGCCCGTCGAGACGGCCGCGGTCTCCGCACCGACGACGAAGGAACCCACCGCCGCGCGCAAGCGCGCCGTCGCCCTGGCGAAGGCCGACCCCCGGGAAAAGGAATGCCTGGTTCGGGCAATGTATTTCGAATCGAACCGGTCGAGCGAGGCGGGCCTGCTCGGCGTCGGCACGGTCGTGATGAACCGGATCGAATCGCCGCGCTACCCTGAGACGATCTGCGGCGTGGTCGGAGCTCCGCGCCAGTTCGCCTCCGGCGTCCTGACGCGCCCGATGACGGAAAAGACCCTGCCGAAGATCGAGGCCATCGCCGAGGACATCCTCAACGGCCGTCGCAATGAGACGATCGGACCGGCCAAGCATTTCCACACGGCCGGGCTGCGCTTCGGCTACACCAACATGCACTACATGACGGTCGCCGGCGGCAACGCCTTCTACGTGAAGGGCGAGCGGCCCGAGCGGCGGCGCATCGAGGAGCCGGCATTCCAGGTGGCGGAAGCCGCCGTGCCCGCGCCTGTTGCAACGGCCTCGCCCGTCGCCTCCACCTCCTTCGCATCCGCGCCGCTGGCATTCGCGCCCAAGACGCCTGCGTTCGAGACACCCGCGTCCAAGACGCTCGCGCTCGACACCCCCGCCGTGATGCTGGTCAAGAATGTGCGGCTGCCGCCGGACCGTCCGCTCGATCTCGATCTGCCCAGGCTCAAGCGCGCCTTCGCCGCTCCTCCCAAGGTCGACCGGCGCCTGGCGGCGCTTATGCCGTCATCCTCCGAGATCAAGAGCAGTCTTTCGACGCGATAAGCGCCCGGCCTCTGGCCGGCGCGGATTTTGGGCAGGACACCAAGGGATTCCACGCGTCCATGAAAACCGGGCGCGCTCGCGCCGCGTTCTCGTCAGCCTAACGTCGAGGGGGACATCGCCGCGGCTCTGGCGCTATCTTCGCCGCAGTGCAACATTCAGATTGCTCTGCAATACGGGGAAACGCCATGACCGCGACCAAGCCCGACGGCCAGCAGATGGCGCAGCGCGACAACCCCACGCCACGCGACAAACCTTGGATCTTCCGCACCTATGCGGGCCATTCCGACGCCTCGGAATCCAACAAGCTCTATCGCAACAACCTCGCCAAGGGGCAGACCGGCCTCTCCGTCGCCTTCGACCTGCCGACGCAGACCGGCTACGACCCCGACCATGTGCTGGCGCGCGGCGAGGTCGGCAAGGTCGGCGTGCCCATCAGCCATCTCGGCGACATGCGGGCTCTCTTCGCCGATATTCCGCTCGCCCAGATGAACACCTCGATGACGATCAACGCGACGGCGGCCTGGCTGCTCTCGCTCTACATCGCGGTGGCCGACGAGCAGGGCGCAGCCCGTAATGCGCTGCAGGGCACGACCCAGAACGACCTCGTCAAGGAATACCTCTCGCGCGGCACCTATGTCTTCCCGCCGCGCCCCTCGATGGCGCTCACCACCGACATCGTCGTGTTCACGGCTCGCGAATTGCCGAAATGGAACCCGACCAATGTCTGCTCCTACCATCTGCAGGAAGCCGGCGCCTCGCCGGTGCAGGAGCTCTCCTTCGCGCTGGCAACCGCGATCGCGCTGCTCGATTCGATCCGGGCGCGGCCGGAGGTCTCGGCCGAGGAGTTCCCCGAGGTCGTCGGGCGCATCTCCTTCTTCGTCAATGCCGGCATGCGCTTCGTCACCGAGCTCTGCAAGATGCGGGCTTTCGTCGAGCTCTGGGACGAGATCACGCTTGGCCGCTATGGCGTCGCGGATGAGGCGATGCGCCGCTTCCGCTATGGCGTGCAGGTCAATTCGCTGGGCCTGACCGAGCCCCAGCCAGAGAATAATGTCTACCGTATCCTGATCGAGATGCTGGCGGTGACGCTTTCCAAGAAGGCGCGCGCCCGGGCCGTTCAGCTCCCGGCCTGGAACGAGGCGCTGGGATTACCGCGCCCCTTCGACCAGCAATGGTCGCTGCGCATGCAGCAGGTGCTGGCCTATGAGACCGACCTGCTCGAATTCGGCGACATCTTCGACGGCTCAACCGTGATCGACGCCAAGGTCGCCGATCTTAAGGCTGCCGCGCTCGAGGAGCTGGCCAAGATCGACGATATGGGCGGCGCGCTGGCGGCGATCGAAACCGGCTATATGAAGCAGGCGCTGGTCGAGAACGGTGCCCGCCGGATCGAGGCGATCGAGCGCGGCGAGCAGATCGTCATCGGCGTCAACAAATTCACCAATAGCGAGCCCTCCCCGCTCTCGGCCGGCGAAGGCAATGTCGTGACCGTGCCGGATTCGGTCGAGTTGGAGGCGGTCGGCCGGCTCAAGGCCTGGCGCTCGGCCCGCGACGCCAAGGCCGCGGAAACCGCGCTGGCGGAGCTGGCTTCCGCAGCGAAGGAAACACGCAATGTCATGCCCGCCTCGATCGCCTGCGCCAAGGCCGGCGTCACCACCGGCGAATGGGCCCAGACGCTGCGCGAGATCTTTGGCGAATACCGCGCCCCGACAGGCGTCGACACGACCAAGCTCGGCGACGATGCGGGCCTCGCCACGGTCAAGGCAGCTGTCGCTCGAGCCACCGAAAAACTCGGCCGCCCGCCGCGCTTCCTCGTCGGCAAGCCGGGGCTCGACGGCCATTCCAATGGCGCCGAGCAGATCTCCGTGCGCGCTCGCGACGCAGGGATGGCGGTGAGCTATGGCGGCATCCGCCAGACGCCCGAGGAGATCGTGGCGCAGGCCCAGGAGACCGACGCCGACATCATCGGCCTCTCGATCCTCTCAGGCTCGCATCTGCCGCTGGTGCGTGACGTGACGGCGCGCCTGCGCGTCGCGGGCATGACCACTCCTGTCGTGGTCGGCGGCATCATCCCGCCCGATGACGAGAACGCCCTGCGCAATATGGGGGTGGCGGCGGTCTACACGCCGAAGGATTTCGCGCTCGACGGCATTATCGCCGATGTCGCGGGGCTGGCGGCTAAGGGGCGGTAGCCCGCTTGTCATTCCGGGGCTTCGCACAGCGAAGAACCCGGAACCCACGATCGGGGGCGCCCTTTGCTCCAGCGTCATTCTCGCCCTTGTGGCGAGAATCCACGTCTTGAACACAGCACTCGCCGAAGGAAGACTTGGGCAGGAAGGAAGACGTGGGCAGGAAGGAAGACTTGGATGGTCGGCACAAGGCCGACCATGACGGGTTTTCCGTCTCGCCCTGTCGTGGGTTCCGGGTTCGGCCCTGCGGGCCGCCCCGGAATGACAGGTCACACCATCCCCACCGTCTTCAATTGCTGATAGGCCTTCAGGATCTCCTGAAGCGTGCCTTCGCGCGAGCGGTCGCCGCCATTGGCGTCGGGGTGGAAGCGCTTCACCAGTTCCTTGTAGCGCGCCTTGATCGCGGCGGAATCGGCCGTGATGTCGAGATTGAGGGCCTCGAGCGCCTTCCGGGCGACGACGCCGACACGCGGCTCCGGATTGGCCGCCTCCTGGGCGCGCCGGGAGCCGAAGATGTTGAAGCCGTCCTGCACATCGGCCTCACCACCACCCGCCACGCGCCCGCGCTGCGCCATCCGCGCCGCTTTGGAGTTGACGCCGAGCTTCCAGGTCGGCCGATGGCCGATCTCTTCCTGCTTGGCGTAGGCGGCGAGCGCCTCGTCATCCATGCCGGCGAAATAATTATAGGTCGCGTTGTAGGCCTTCACATGCTCCATGCAGAACAGGAAGAACTTGCCCTCGCGGCCACGCCCCTGGGGCGCGCGGAATTCGCCCACCCGGGCACAGCCGGCATGGTCGCAGCGGGGCGCATCGGTTTCCTCGACCGCTTCCGCCTCGGAAGGGCCGATCCTGATACGGTCGAAAAGGCGTGAGTTGAAGTTCATGCTCGAATGGTTATGAGACGCGCAATCGGAACCGGCAAGTGCGGCGCAACATGCACCAGCCGATCCCCCCAAGAGCAGGATGCGAAAAAGCGGGTACCGGTTTTTCGCATCCTGCTCTAACTCTTTGGTGAGAGACGGATTCAGATTTCAGATGGAACCACTGCGTGATTCCATCTGAAATCTGAATCCGTCTCTATGACGACCGGAAGAATGTCGCGATCATGACCGCAATGGCTGAACGGATTACCAAGAAGCTGGAAAGCGCCTTGTCGCCGCAGCGCTTGAAGGTGATCGATGAATCGCACCAGCATCAGGGCCATGGGGGCTGGCGCGAAGGCGGCGAGACGCATTTCAGGGTTGATATCGTATCAGAAGCCTTTTCCGGCAAGAGCCGATTGGAGCGTCACCGCCTGGTCAACGCCGCGCTGGCGCAGGAACTGGCGGATGGCGTGCATGCGCTGGCGATCGTGGCGCGCGGTCCCGGCGAGGCGTGACACCGCCCTCTGGCCGCGCTTTCCGGGCGTGATCAACCTGGCCGACGGAAAATAGCTTCGATAGCGCTTTAGCGCGACGCGCCTTGCCGTCACAGCTCGCCGCGCGTCATGGCCATGATTTCGTCCGTGCTCAGGCCCGGTCCGGCGCTGCCGCGCCATTTGTCGATCAGGCTCTCACTCGCCGCGTGCACAACCTTGAGCAGCACGACCCTGCCATCGGCCTCCATCCGGAAATCGACAGCGCTTCCCGGAACGATGCCAAGCCGATCGCGCACCGGCTTGGGGATCGTGACCTGCCCCTTGCTTGTGACAGTCGTCGCCATGGCAGCCTCCGTATTACCCCCCAAGAAGGTAATACCTCGCCATCTCCCACACAAACCCGCGCCGGCTTGGGAGCTCTCAGCCCTCCGCCCGCTCCGGGGTGAACGCATAGATCACCGCCGCTCCCAGCAGCAGCGCCGCGAACCCCCAATGCAGGTTGGCGAAGGTCGTGGCCGCGTCGAAGCCTGAGGCGCGCTGCGTCGCGATGAACCAGCCCGAGCCGGACTGGAGCAGAGCCGCGCCCGAGATGAACAGGAAGTTCACCGCCGTCATGCCGCGCCCGAGCAGATGGGCAGGCAAGAAGATGCGCGCGTGCGCCATCAGGACCGCATAGGTGAAGCCGATCGCTCCGATCGCCGAGAACAGCACGACGGCCAGCGCGGCCGAGGAGGAGCCCGTCAGCGCCAGCAAGGCGAAGGCGACCGCCGTCGCGACCGTGCCCCAGAGCACCAGCGGCTTGACCCGGCCGAAAGCCTTTTCGAGCCCGCCATAAAGGAACGCGCCGCCAACCATCGCTAGCGCCATCGCGGTTGCGGCATTGCCGGCAGTGATGGCGTCGAAACCATGGACGTCGCCCATGAAGGGAGCAATCCACAAGCCCCGTGCCGTCGCCACGATGGCGTAGCCGATCAGGGTGATCGGCGCGAGCAGCCAGAGCGGCCGCAATCGCAGGATGCTGGCGAGCCCCTCGACTAGGCCCTCGGTCCTGCCGGACGCGCTTTCGGCCCGTGGCGGATCGCGCAGCAGCACCGCGGCCAGCAGCGTCGCGACCACGAAGCATACGGCCATCGCCAGCATCGCCGTCCGCCAGCCATAATGCGCCGAGGCCAGCGCCAGCGGTCCGGCCGCGACGAGATTGCCGAGCGAACCGAGGCCGATCAGCACAGAGGTCAGGAAGGCGAAGCGCGCCGGCTCCGCCGTCCGTGCGAACAGGAACAGCGAGGCCATGAAGATCGGCGCGCAGCCGATGCCGATCAGCGCCATGGCGAACGTCCCCGCCAGGGCATTGCTCGCCATGGCGAAGAGAAAGGCCCCGACCGAGCCGACCGCCATTGCAACCGTAACCGTTCGCCGCGGCCCAAGCCGGTCGAGCGCCCAGCCGATCGGGAATTGCGAGACGGCGAAGGCGATAAACCAGGCCGCGCCGAGCAAGCCGAGCTCGCGCGGCCCTATCCCTAAATCCGCCATCACCGGATTGGCGATGACGCTCAGGAACGACCGGTAGAAGATCGACAGGAAATAGGCCGGCAGCAGTGCAAAGAAGACGGTCACAGGGCGAACCGGCGTATCGGCTGCGTCACTTGATCCGCTCGAGCACCGAGACGTAGTTGGCGACCGCCGCCCCGCCCATGTTGAAGATGCCGCCGAGCTTGGCATCCTGCACCTGCATACCCTCCGGCGCCTCGCCGACGAGCTGCATCGCGCTCAGCACATGCATGGAGACGCCGGTCGCGCCGATCGGATGGCCCTTGGCCTTGAGGCCACCGGAGACATTGACCGGCAGCTTGCCGTCCTTCTGGGTCCAGCCTTCCTTGATCGCGCGCGCGCCGTCGCCTTCCCGGGTCAGGCCCATCGCCTCGTATTCGATGAGCTCGGCGATGGTGAAGCAGTCATGCGTCTCGACGAAGGAGAGATCGTCGAGCGTGACGCCGGCCCGTGCCAACCCCTGCTTCCAGGCCAGGGTGCAGCCTTCGAACTTCAGGATGTCGCGCCGCGACAGCGGCAGGAAGTCCTGGACATGAGCCATGCCGCGGAAGCCGACCGCGCGGCGCATGCCCATCGCGGTCTCCGTATCGGCCAGCACGATGGCTGCCGCGCCGTCAGAGACCAGCGAACAATCCGTGCGCTTCAGCGGGCCGGCGACGTAGGGGTTCTTCTCGCTCTCCTCGCGGCAGAAGGCGTAGCCCAGATCCTTGCGCATCTGCGCATAAGGGTTGTCGACGCCGTTCCTGTGGTTCTTGGCGGCGATCATCGCCAGCGCGTCCGACTGGTCGCCATGGCGCTGGAAATAGGCGGCGGCGATCTGGCCGAAGACGCCGGCAAAACCGCCGGTCGTCTCGCCCTCTTCCTTAAGATAGGAGGCCTTCAACAGGAACCTGCCGATATCGGCGGAGGGCGTCTTGGTCATCTGCTCGACACCGACGACGAGCACGATCTTGGCATCGCCGGCCTTGATGGCGCGCGCGCCCTGATGCACAGCGGCGGAACCGGTGGCGCAGGCGTTCTCGACGCGGGTGGTCGGCTTGAAGCGCAGCGCCGGATCGGCCTGCAGCACGAGCGAAGCGGTGAAATCCTGCGCGGAGAAGCCGGCATTGTAGTGCCCGAGCACGATCTCATCGACCTGGTCGGCCGTGATCCCGGCATCGATCAATGCGTCGGTGGCGACCCGCACGATCAGGCTTTCAATGGTCTCGGCATCCTGCTTGCCGAACGGCGTGTGGGCCCAACCGACGATCGCAGCGCTCATGACGTTCTCTCCCTAAAGACCAGCTTTTCAGTCTAATTGCGCTTCGCAAGCGCACCCTGCAAGCCGGCAGAAGCGCATTTCTACCGTGCGCGGAAAGAGGGGCCACGATGCGGACCTTCAGACGGGTTTTCGAGGGAAGTGGGCACCGGTTCGCGTGAAGAAAACGCGTCAAAATAAAGAGCTGGAGCAGTTTCCGATCCAATTGGATCGGAAACTGCTCCAGACGCGGGTTCTATCGTGCCATCGCCGATCGAAACCGGCTGTGGAAGCGCTTTAGGAAATCGCCAGCAACAGCAACGCGCCGACGCCGAGAACGATCAGCGCCATTCCCACCAGCTCGCGCCGGCTCGTGCCTTCCGCGAAGATGCGGCGCGAGGCGATCTGCGCCAGAGGCACCTCGATCAGCGCGAGCGTGCGCACATTCGCGGCGCTGGTCAGCGAGAAGCCGAGGAACCAGCATTGCGAGGCGGCAGCGCCCAGAAAGCCCGCCGAGAGCGAGCGGCGCCAGTTGCGCAGGCTCATGACCAGGGCCGGGCGGTTCGCGGCCAGCATGTAGAGCGTCAGCAGCACGGTCTGGAGCGTCAGGCCGAGCGCCAGGATCGTCGTGGCGCGGATGAAGAAGCCGCCCTCCGGCAAGGCCTGGATCGCGCCACGAAAGCCGATCGCCGACAGCGCGAAGAAGGCTCCCGACCCGATGCCGAGCACGGCCGGGCGCATGCCGGCGGCGGTCAGTTTCTGGCCGGGCTTCCAGGACACGACGATGACGCCGATCGTCGCGACGATGATCGCCGCGAATTTGCCCCAGCCGAGCGGATCGCCCAGCAGCAGCGCCCCGAAGATCGCCACCTGCACCGGCTCGGTCTTGGTGTAGGCGGTGGTCACGGCGAAGGAATGCGTGCGCATCGCCGCGAGCATCAGCGCGGTCGCGGCGATCTGCGCCAGCGCGCCGCCGAGCGCGAAGGCCAGCACCTTACCGTCGATCGCCGGCGGCAAACGCTCCGTGACCAGGCAGACCAGGACCAGGAACAAGAGCGCGAAGGGCAGGCCGAACAGGAAACGCACCTGCGTTGCGCCGACGACGCCGATGATGTCGGTCAGCGAGCGCTGCGTCAGATTGCGCGCGGTCTGCAGGAGCGAGGCCGCGATCGTCGCGGGAATCCAGAGAAGGGCGAGGCTCACGCGGCGTAATCCATCACAAGGGCAGAGGCCTTTTGGACCCCAGGCCGCGACTAGGCAAATCGCTCCGCTCCGGGTAGGTATGCGTCTGCGGGCGGACAAAAACGTCCGCCGTCTCGAAAATGCCGCACGCGTCGCGTTGAACCCGCCAGCTTCCGTCTCCGCGTCCCCACAGGTTCAAGACCGCACGATGATCTCATCCCGCCTTGCCGCCGTCCTCGCCTTTGGCCTTGTTCTCGCTGGCCCCGCAGCGGCTGGCACCAGCCTCGTGATCGACGCCTCGAGCGGCGCGGTTCTCTCCGCCGAGAACCCGAGCCAGGCCTGGCACCCGGCTTCGACGACGAAGATGATGACGACCTATCTCGCCCTGAAGGCGGTACGCGAGCGGCGGCTCGGCCTGGAGACTGCGATCCCGGTCTCGAAGCTTGCGGCCGGCCAACCGCGCGTCAAGGTCTATATCAAGGCCGGGCAGGAGATCACGCTCGATAACGCGCTCCGGATCATGCTGGTCAAATCGGCCAACGATATCGCCTATGTCGTCGCCGAGGGCGTCGGCGGCAATGTCGAGACCTTCGTCGGCATGATGAATGCGGAAGCTGCGCGGCTGGGCATGCGCGACACCCATTTCGTCAATCCCAATGGCTGGCACAACCCCGACCAGCAGGTCAGCGCGCGCGATCTCGCCATCCTCGCCATGGCGCTGATGCGCGAATTCCCGGATTACGCCGATTACTGGAACACGGCCTCGGTCCAGCTCGGCAAGCAGGTGCTGAACAACACCAACGGGCTCGTCGGCCGCTATTCCGGCATCAACGGCATGAAGACCGGCTTCGTCTGCGCCTCGGGCTTCAATGTGGTCGCGACCGCGACGCGCGGGGGGCGCACCTTGATCGCGGTCGTGCTGGGCGCGCTCTCGGGCGCCGAGCGCACCGTGAAGGCCGCGCAGCTGCTGGATGAAGGCTTCGGCAAATGGGGCGGCCTCGGCTACGACGTCGCCTCGCTTCCCGCCAGCGGAACCCGTGCCCCCAATATCTGCGACGATGTCCGCCGCAAGGGCGGCGGGGCCGCGCTCGCCGACGATGTCGATGTTTCCGGGCCGATCTCGGCCTTGACGACGGCGGGCGGGGTCGGCGGCAACGCCGATGGCGCCGGCGACCGTTTCCTCGCCATGAGCCCGCAGCCGCGCGCGACCGGAGCGATGCTGTCGCGCGCACCGTCGGGCCGCATTGTGCTGGGCCCGCGCGCCGAGACCACACCCGTTCCCGTCGCCTTCGGCCGCACGGCGGGCTCGGCCTCCGCCCCGCTTGCGGCCAATGCCACGGGCCGGGCCGACAGCCAGTTCGCGCGCGGCGCCGCACCCGTGATCGCGCCCGACAAGCCTGTTGCCGCCAGCCTGTTCGGCGGCGGCACGCCGGGCCTGTTCAGCAACACACGGGCCCGCACGGCCTCCAGCAATGGCGGCATTCCGGGAGCGACCACCGCCTTTGCGCCGACGGATGGCGCAGCGCAACCGCCGGCCGACAGCTTCCAGGCCGGACCTCTCAAGCTGCAGGGCGCCGTGCAGCCGGGCAAGGCGACGGCCTCGAGCCTGCGCCCGGGTGCGGCTGCCGGCATCAAACCCGCAGCCCGCCCGCCGGCCAAGCCCCTGCTCGCCAAACCCAAAAGCGACAGCAAGACCGATTCCAAGAGTGCGGCGGAAAAGGCCAAGCCCGGCCAGGCCGCAGCCAAGCTCCAGCCCGCCAAGCCGCCGGCGAAGACCAAGGCCGCGCCTGCGCCCAAGCCCAAGCCGAACGACGACGCCTGAGCCAGATGCCTTGACCGCCGATCGCGACCGCGCCGCCGGGCAGCACGGGTTCCTCTTCGCCCTCGGCTCGGCGGCCGCGTACGGCACCAATATCGTCAGCGCCCAGATCGCGGGACGAGCCGGCCTGAGCGGGCCCTTGCTGGTGTTCTACCGCGTCTTCCTGATGCTGGCGCTCGCCAGCCTGGCTGCCCTGCTCTGGCGCGCCTCGCTCGCCGTGCCACGCGGCGAACGCCGGGCCCTGGCCCTGTTCGGCTTCGCCAGCGCCGGGGTCGGCTGCGCCTATCTCTCCTCGGTCGCCTTCGTCCCGGTCAGCGTCGCCGCCGTCGTCTTCTACACCTTCCCGATCCTGATCATCCTGGCCGAGCCTCTGCTCACCTCGGCCCGCTTCAGCCCGGACCGGCTGGCGGTGGCGTTGCTCGCCTTTGCCGGGATCGCGATGGTGGTCGGGCCGGACCTGCACGGCCTCGACCCGCGCGGGCTCATGCTAGCGCTTGCGGCAAGCGTGCTCGCCGCGACGCAGTTCTTCGCCGCCAACGCCAGCCCCACGACCCCGCTGCTACCCAGGCTGTTCTGGTCGCATCTGATGATCCTGCCGATCGCCGCCGGCATCCTCATCCTGATGGGCGGATTCCTGCCGCCCGGCGCGCTGACGCTCGCGCCCGGCGCGATCGCGGTGACGATCGGCGGCTACCTGATCGGCTTCCTGCTCCAGGTCCTGGCCCTGATGCGTGTCGCACCCGGAAATGCCGGCCTCGCCTTCTGCGCCGAGCCGGTCTTTGCCGTCGCAGTCGCCGCCCTCATGCTCGGCGAGCGCCTCGGTGCCTTGCAATATGCCGGCGGCGCCCTTGTCGTGGCCGCGATCATGGCTAATGTAATACTAGAACAAAAGCGACGCCTCCTGGCGCCGGCCTGAAGCCAGAAGCCCAGACGCATGACCGGCCCCGAGACCAGACCCACGCCAATCCCGCTGACCCTGCTGACCGGCTTCCTCGGGGCGGGCAAGACGACGCTGCTGAACCGCCTGCTCAAGGACCCGGCGCTCGCCGAGACCGTCGTCATCGTCAATGAATTCGGCGAGGTCGGCCTCGACCATCTGATGATCGAGGGCGTCGAGGAGAATATGATCCTGCTCGCCTCGGGCTGCCTCTGCTGCACGATCCGCGACGACCTCATCGTCACGCTGGAGGATCTGCTGCGCCGGCGCGACAATGGCCGGATCGCGCCGTTCCAGCGCGTGGTGATCGAGACGACAGGCCTCGCCGACCCCGCACCGATCCTGAACGTGCTGATCAACCACCCCTATCTCGCCATGCGCTTCAAGCTCGACGGCGTCGTGACGCTGGTCGACGCCGTCAACGGCATGGCGACGCTCGATGCCCATGAGGAAGCGGTGAAGCAGGTCGTAGCGGCCGACCGTCTCATCCTGACCAAGGCCGACCTCGTCGCCGACGAGGCCGGGCTCGCGCCGCTGCGCGACAGGCTGGCCGCGCTCAACCCGGGCATCGCCCTGCTGCAGCCGGATGCGGCGGCCAAGGCGCTCGTCGGTTCCGGGCTCTACGATCTCGCCGAGCGCCCGCAAATGCTGCGGCAATGGCTCGCCAATGAGGCTCTGGGCGAGGCCGATCACCATCACGGCCACGGACATGCTCATGACGGCCATCACGGTGACAGCCATCACCATGATCACGGGCATGACCGTCACGACGTAAACCGGCACGACGCCAGCATCCGCGCCTTCGCGCTCACCGCTGATGCGCCGATCGCGCAGGCGACCTTCGATCTGTTCTGGACCTTGCTGCGCTCGACGCATGGCCCCAAGCTGCTGCGATTGAAGGGGCTGGTGAACCTCGCCGAGCATCCCGGGCAGCCCCTGCTGGTCCATGCCGTCCAGCAGATCCTGCATCCGCCGCTCCTGCTCAAGGCCTGGCCGGATGCCGACCATCGCTCCCGGCTCGTGCTCATCGTCAGGGATATCGACCCAAGCGTGGTGGAGCGGCTCTGGGCCGCCTTTCTCGGGCAGACACAGCGTACCGAGCTGCGTCAGGGCCACAGCGCTACGGCTTAGGCACGCGAAACCACGCCGTCATTCCGGATCTGCGCCGCTGGCGCGGCTGGTCCAGAATGACGGCGTGGTTCTCCATCAAATCATCTTGCTCTGAAACGAAAGCCTCGGCACCATTTTTGAAGTACTCCCGACCGGGGATTGCTCCCGACGCCGCGCCGTGCCGATCCGGCACAAGCTCGCGCCAGGACGATCCAGCACAGCGGCGGGCAGGATCGGATGAACCAGATCATCGCTTTGAAGGGCCTCTCCCCAGGCAGCTCCACAGCCTATGCCGCGCCGAGCCGACCCCAGGACGCGGCCATCACGACCGAAATCCGCCTGCTCTCCGCTTGCGGCGAGATCCGGCAGGCCTGGACGGAGCTCGCCGCGCGGGCGATCGAATCCAATCTGTTCTTCGAGCCGGATTTCGCGCTCGCGGCAGCCCAACACCTCATCGCCTTCCGCGACGCAGCGGTGCTGCTCGCCTGGCAGGGACCAGTTGGTTCCCCGCAGCGACGCCTTCTCGGCCTGATCCCCTGCTTTCCGCGCAACCGGCTCTTCGTGCCCGACGAATTGATCGGCTTCTCCGACCGGCGCATCTTCAACGGCGCGCCATTGCTCGATGCCGCGCAGGCGCAAGCCGTCCTCGCCGCCGTGCTGAGCCTGCGCCAGGGCTGGGTGCTGGAGGGACGCGGGCTCGTACTGCGCCAGATCGACATGGCGAGCCCGCTGATCGCACCGATCAGGCGTGCGGCCGAAACGCTCGGGCTGGGCACGACGTTGATCCCTGCGAACCTGCCGATTCCGCTACGGCACGGCGCGCCAACGCCCAGCGATATCGAGGCGATGCGGCACGCCCTGGCGCAGCGCGGCAAACTCGAGCTGGTCGAGGCCACGTCGCGCACCGAGCTGCGCGACGCAGTCGAGATCCTGCTGGCGATGGAGGCTTCCGGCCCGAAAGGCCGCGCCGGCAAGGCGGTCTTGCAGGACACGCGTGAGGTCGGCTTCCTGCGCGCCATGACCCGGGCGCTTGCCTGTTCCAGGCAATCCCGCGTCGCCCTGCTGACGCTGGACGGGCGGCCGATCGCCGGTGCGCTGGTCATCGGGCGGGCGAAAGGCGGTTGGCTCTATATGGCAGCGCAGGACGAGAGCGAAGCGCCCTTCTTCCCCGGGCAAGTCCTGTTCCCCGAGCAAGTCCTGCTCGCATTGATGCGGCAAGCGGCACCGGAGCGGACGATCCTGCAGCCGGCGCCGGCAACGAGCGGGCCGGGCGCCGTAAGCTTTGGCGAAATACGGCTCTCGCCCCGGGTCACGCGCAAGCCGCGCGATCTCGCCGGCCGCGCGCGCGCGGCATTGCGGCGCGGCCTCAGGCTTCCGCCCGCAAGAGCCGCCGGATGATCTTGCCGGTGGTGGTGAGCGGCAACTCGTCACGAAACGCGATCTCGCGCGGATATTCATGCGCGGAGAGCCGCTTGCGCACGAAGGCCTGAAGCTCGGCCGCGAGCGCCTCGGACGGCTCGCGGCCGGCTTTCAACACGACGAAGGCCTTGACGATCTCGGTCCGGAGCGCATCGGGCTTGCCGACGACGGCCGCAAGCGACACCGCCTCATGCTTCAGCAGGCAATCCTCGATCTCGCCCGGCCCGATGCGATAACCCGACGAGGTGATGACGTCGTCGTCGCGGCCGATGAAGCGGACATAGCCTTGCGCATCCTGCACGCCCTGATCGCCGGTCGTCATCCAGTCGCCGATGAATTTTTCCGCCGTCGCCTCAGGCTTGCGCCAATAACCCAGGAACATCACCGGATCGGGCCGACACACCGCGATCTGGCCTTCTTCATCCGCCGCGCAGATCGAGCCGTCGGGACGGATGATGGCGACCTCATGGCCGGGAACCGCCTTGCCGATGCTGCCCGGCCGGCTGATGCCGATCGCTGCGCAAGAAGCCAGCACGAGATTGCACTCGGTCTGGCCATAGGCCTCGTTGACGGTCAGACCCAGCGCCTCGCGCCCCCAGGCCAGGGTCTCGGCGCCCAGCGCCTCCCCGGCCGAGGCGATCGTGCGCAGCTTGAGCGCAAAGCGCTCGCGCGGCCTGTCGACGCTGCGCAGCATCCTGAGCGCGGTCGGCGGCACGAAGGCGTTGCGGATGCCAAGATCGGCGATCAGGCGATAGGCCTCCTCCGGCTCGAAGCGCGTCACCGGCCGCGCCACCACGGCGACGCCGAAATGCAAGCTAGGCAGCAGCATGTTGAGCAAGCCGCCGGCCCAGGCCCAATCGGCCGGGGTCCAGGCGAGATCGCCCGGTTGGGGCAGGAACTCATGCGGCATCTGCACGCCCGGCAGATGGCCCGGCAGGACCCGATGGCCATGCAGCGCGCCCTTGGGATTGCCGGTGGTGCCGGAGGTGTAGATCATCAGGGCCGGATCGTCGGGACCGGTATCGACGGCTGTGAAATCCGGACTCGCCTTGGCCAGCAGGCTTCCCCAATCCTGCGCCGCGCCCTGCGCGCCGTCGGTCGAGATCACCAGGCCGAGCTCAGGCAGTGGCTCGGCGATCTGCCCGACCTTGCTGAGCCCGGCCGCATCCGTGATCAGGACCTTGGCGGCGGCATCGCCCAGCCGATAGGCCAGCGCATCGACCCCGAACAGGGCCGCCAGAGGCACCGCAATGGCGCCGAGCTTGTAGGCGGCGAGATGGGCGGTCAGCACGCTGCGCCCCTGCGGTAGCAGGATCGCGATCCGGTCGCCCCGTTCGACGCCCCGCGCCCGCAGCGCATTGGCGAGCCGGTTCGACTGCTCGCGCAGATGCCCGAAGCTGACCGGGCTCACGCGCCAGTCCTGGGAGACCTCGATGATCGCCGTACGCTGCGGCTCGGCAGCAGCCCAGCGGTCGCAGATGTCGACGGCGATGTTGTAGCGAGCGGGGATGCGCCAGCGGAAAGCCGCACGCAAGCCGTCATAGTCGCGTAGATCGGGCAGTATCAAGGTGATGGGGTCCGGCGAAAAGGCGCGGCACGATAGGCAGAGCGCCCCGCGCTGTCACCTTGGCGCGAGAGCCGGATGATTTCAGATGGGCTCACGAAGTGATCCCATCTGAAATCTGAATCCGTCTCTCATCTAAAAGTGAGAGCAGGATCAATGCGAAAAACCGGTTCCCACTTTTTCGCATCCTGCTCTTGGTTAGGAGCCGCGACGAGCGAAGCCCGCTCAGAATTGTCGCTCCGCGACCGGCGGCAGGAACGCGTCCGTGAACGCATCGCCCGCTCTTGCCTTGTCCTTGAAGCTGTAGCTCAGGCCGATCTGGTCAAGCGCGCGCTCCCAGCGCGCCCTGTCGATGCCGCCGAACCCGTTCGCCTTGGCGAAGGGCGTCACCACATTCTGCTCGAGCGTCATCTTCAGGCGCTCCAGCTCGACCTCGGCCCTGGCGACATCGTTGCGCTTGATCACCAGTTGTGCGCCGAGATCGGGATCGGCGACCGTGTCCCTGAAGCTCCTGGCGAGCGCCCGCAGCAGTCCGCGCAGCGCCTCGGGCTTCTCCGCCAGGAATTTGGGCGAGACCATGATGGCGTTGCCGTAGAGCTCGACGCCGTAATCGGCCATCAGCATGACGACGATGTCGTCGACCGGGACGCCGCGCGACTTCAGGTTGATGTAGGAAGAGTTGGCGTAGCCGAACACGGCATCGACCTCGCCCGAGGCCAGCATCGGCTCACGGACGGGGAAGCCGACATTCTCCAGCCGCATCTTGCTGTCGTCGAGCTTGTTGATCGTCTTGAAGATCGGCCATTGCGCGAAAGCCGCGTCAGCCGCGGGCGCGCCGAACTTGCGGCCTTCCAGGCTCTTCACATCGGCGCTGACGCCGCGGCTCTTGCGCCCGACGATCGCGAAAGGCGGCTTGTCATAGACCATCATCACGGCCTTGAGATCGACGCCGGGGTTCTCGTCTCGGTAGCGGATCAGCGAATTCACGTCGCCGAAACCGACATCATAGGCACCCGAGGCCACGCGTGGGACCACTTCGCGTGAACCGTTACCGGGCTCGATCGTGACATCGAGCCCCTCGGCTTTGAAATATCCCTTCTCGATCCCCATCAGGAACAGAGCAGCCGGCCCCTCGAACCGCCAGTCCAGCGTGAAGCGGACGGTTGTCTGCGCTTGGGCTGGCCCGATCATCGCCGTGGGCGCGGTCGCCGCGAGCAGGAGAGCTGCACCGAGGCGGGCGATGCCACGCCGGGACAACGCCACGGCCGGGGCATGCAAAGGGTTAGGCATCTCGAACTCCGGAGGAACGGACGGGTGCGGACCTAGAGGCTGTTATGATCCATGGGGAGGATTTGATGAGGTCAAAACGGCGGAGATGGGAGGAGCATTGCGCAGGCGATACCATGGGTATCGGCAAGCGATGCGACACTGCAGCTCCGCCGTTTTCACCTCACCCGCAGGGCGCGGCGCTTTTGCGCGACTGCGGCGTCGTTCTTCGTAGCAAGCCGGAAGGCTTGCGTCCTCGAACTCCTGGCACTCGCGCAAAATCGCCTGCGTCAAATCGACCCCATGGTTCATAACAGCCTCTAGCTGAACGTAGAGATCGAACCGGCGACCGGCGGGCCGAACGATCATGCCTCCAAACTGGCCGAGCCACACGACAGGTCAAGTACAAAGCGCCCTTTGCGCAAGCAGAACGCGAAGAAAAAAGTGGCGTTCCGCTCGATCACGTTTTTCGTATTCGGACGGCACCGTCCGAATACGAAAAGCCTGATCGCTTCTAAAAATTGAGAGCATTGCTCCCACGAAAAAACCGGTACCCACTTTTTCGCGCAATGCTCTGACAGGATCAAAGCGGCAGCGCCCCGTCGGTCTTGACCTCTTCCATCACCGCGTAAGTGCGCGTCTCGCGCACCGCCGGCAGGGCCAGCAGAACCTCGCCGAGGAAGCGGCGATAGGCATTCATGTCGGCGACACGCGTCTTGACCAGATAGTCGAAGCCGCCGGCGACCATGTGGCACTCCAGCACCTCGGGCGCACGCTTCACGGCCGCCGCGAAGCGCTCGAAAGCATCGGGTGTCGTCTTGTCGAGATAGACCTCGACGAAGACCAGCAGGTTGAGCCCGAGCTTCAAAGGATCGAGCGTCGCGCGATAGCCGGTGATGTAGCCCTCGCGCGACAGGCGCTTGAGCCGTTCGCCCACCGCCGTCGGCGAGAGCCCGACCTTTTCGGCAAGCTCGACACCGGCAATGCGGCCATCGGATTGCAGAAGGGAGAGGATACGACGGTCGGTGCGATCTAGCACGGGATTATTCTCTATAATAAAAGCCAGAAGCCGACATTAATACGGGCAAGATCGGAAAATAGCCAATTGATATGCGGCCCAAGAGGTCCGATCCTTCAGATCATCCCGCCTCGCTCATCTGGAGCCGTTTCATGGCCACCGCCGCCCCGCGTTTCGTCGAAGCGCCAGCCCTTTCCGCTTTTCGCGTTCCCTATGCGGAAGACGATGGCGCGATCGCCGCGACGCTGCTGGCCGGAGCCCGGCGCGAGCCTGCCGCCAAGGCGCGCATCGACGCCCGCGCCACCGAATTGATCGAGGCGATCCGCACCCGCAAGGTCGGGCTGGGCGGCATCGAGGAGTTGCTGCGCGAATATTCGCTTTCGACCAAGGAGGGGCTGGCCCTGATGGTGCTGGCCGAGGCGCTGCTGCGCGTGCCCGACGCGGCGACCGCCGACCGGCTGATCGAGGACAAGCTCGGCCAGGGCGACTTCGCCAATCACGAGTCGAAATCGGACGCCTTCCTGGTCTCGGCTTCGGCCTGGGCGCTCGGCATCACCGCGCGCGTCATCCAGCCCGGTGAAACGCCGACGGGCATCATCGGCAGCCTCGCCAAGCGCCTCGGTGTGCCGACGGTGCGCACCGCGACGCGCCAGGCGATGCGCGTGATGGGCAATCATTTCGTGCTCGGCCAGACCATCGAGGAGGCGCTGAAGCGCGCCGGTTCCAAGACTGGCAAGCTCTATCGCTATTCCTTCGACATGCTGGGCGAAGGCGCGCGCACGCAGGCCGACGCCGACCGCTATCTCGCCTCCTACAGCGCCGCGATCGACGCCATCGGCCGCTCCGCTGGCAATGAGCCGCTGCCGAACCGGCCAGGCATCTCGGTCAAGCTCTCGGCCCTGCATCCGCGCTATGACGCGACCAATCACGAGCGCGTGCTGGCCGAACTGACACCCAAGGTCATCAAGCTCGCGCAGCAGGCCAAGTCCTACGATCTCAACTTCACCATCGACGCGGAGGAAGCCGACCGGCTCGAACTCTCGCTCGACGTCATCGACGCCGTGGTGGCCGATGCCTCGCTCGCCGGCTGGGACGGCTTCGGCCTCGCCATCCAGGCCTATCAGAAGCGTGCCTCGGCCGTGATAGACCATATTGCGGCGCTGGCCGAGGCTCATGGCCGCCGCATGATGGTGCGCCTCGTCAAGGGCGCTTATTGGGACACCGAGTTGAAGCGCGCCCAGGAGCGCGGCCTCGCCGACTATCCCGTCTTCACCCGCAAGGCGATGACCGACCTGAATTACGAGGCCTGCGCCGCGCAGTTGCTGCGTCTGCGGCCGCGCATCATCCCGCAATTCGCGACGCATAACGCGCTGACGGTCGCGAGCGTCGCCGAGATGGCGGGCAATGCCGAGAATTTCGAGTTCCAGCGCCTGCACGGCATGGGCGAGGCGCTTTATGAGAAGCTGCTGGCGGACAAGGCGGGCTATGCCTGCCGCACCTACGCGCCGGTCGGCGGCCATCAGGATCTGCTTGCTTATCTCGTGCGCCGCCTGCTCGAGAACGGCGCCAACTCCTCCTTCGTCAGCATCTCCGGCGATCCTGACGTGCCGGTCGCGCAATTGCTGGTGCCGCCCGCCGACCTGATCGGCAATGCCGGCGCCGCACGGCATCGCCGCATCCCGCTGCCGGCAGACCTCTACGGCCCGTCGCGAAAGAACTCGGCCGGCGTCGAGCTCGGCCATGCCGAGAGCCTGGACGCCCTGCTGGCCGAGATCGCGGCAGCCACCGCCAAGCCATTCCCGGACGCCAGCCCGATCATCGACGGCAAGGCAGCAGGCGGCACGCCCCGCCCGGTTCTGTCGCCGATCGACGGCAAGGCCATTGGCACTGTCGCGGAAGCCGACGCCGCCTTGGCTGGCCGCGCCATGCTCGCCGCCAAGGCCGGCTTCGACGACTGGAACCGCACGCCTGCCCGCACGCGCGCCGCAGCTTTGCGCAAGGCCGCCGACCTGATGGAGGCAAAGCGCGGCCTGCTGCTCGCCCTGCTCCAGGCAGAGGCTGGCAAGACGCTGGACGACGCCATCTCCGAGGTTCGCGAGGCGGTCGATTTCTGCCGCTATTATGCCGCCGAGGCCGAGGCCAAATTCGCCACGCCGACCGCCCTCCCCGGCCCGACCGGCGAGGAAAACCGCCTGATCCTGCGCGGGCGCGGCCCGTTCCTGTGCATCGCGCCGTGGAACTTCCCGCTCGCCATCTTTGCCGGGCAAGTCGCGGCCGCGCTCGTCGCCGGCAACAGCGTCGTCGCCAAGCCCGCCCCGCAGACGCCCCTGATCGCCACTGTGACCGTGCGCCTGTTGCACGAGGCCGGCGTGCCTGTTTCGGCCTTGCACCTGACCCCAGGCGATGGCGCGCTCGGCGCGGCGCTGGTCGCGCATCCCGCTGTCGCCGGCGTCGCCTTTACCGGCTCGACCGCCACCGCCCGCGCCATCAACCGCGCTCTCGCAGCCAAGGACGGGCCGATCGTCCCGCTCATCGCCGAGACCGGCGGCCTCAACGCCATGATCGTCGATGCGACGGCGCTGGCCGAGCAGGTTGCCGACGACGTCGTGATGTCGGCCTTCCGTTCCGCCGGCCAGCGCTGTTCGGCCCTGCGCCTGCTCGTGGTGCAGGAGGACGTCGCCGACAAGATGGTCGAGATGATCACCGGCGCTGGCAGCGAATTGAAGCTCGACGATCCCCGCCGGATCGAGACCCATATCGGCCCGGTCATCGACGCTGCCGCCAAGCAGCGGCTCGACAGCCATGTCGAGGCGATGCGCAAGCTCGGCCGCGTCGTCTGGGCCGGCGAAACGCCCGCACTCGGCGGCACCTTCGTCGCCCCCCATGTCGTCTCGCTGGACAGCATCGCGGAGCTCGATCGCGAGCATTTCGGCCCGATCCTGCACGTCGTCCGCTGGAAGTCGGGTCAGCTCGACAAGGTCATCGAGGCGATCGAGGCGACCGGCTACGGCCTGACGCTGGGCGTGCATTCGCGCATCGAGACCACCGTCGAGGAGGTCGTCAGCCGCCTCTCGACCGGCAACATCTACGTCAACCGTAACATCATCGGCGCGGTCGTCGGCGTACAGCCCTTTGGCGGCCATGGCCTCTCCGGCACCGGGCCCAAAGCCGGCGGCCCGAACTACCTGATGCGCTTTGCCACCGAGCAGACCGTGACGGTGAACACGGCCGCCGCCGGCGGCAATGCCAGCTTGATCGCGATGGGGGAGTGATAGGAGGGGCCACAGGCCCCTCTAGAGCAGGATGCGAAAAAGTGGGAACCGGTTTTTCGCATCCTGCTCTAACTCTTAGTTGAGAGACGGATTCAGATTTCAGATGGGATCACTTCGTGAGCCCATCTGAAATCATCCGGCTCTTGCATCACACTCTTGCATCACGCAGCGCGATAGCGCGACAGCCAATGGGCATAGGGCGCCGGCAGCGTCTTCCAGGCCGCGTCCTCGATGCCCAGCGCCTTTGCCGCCGCATAGGGCCAGTGCGGGTCGGCCAGCAGCGGCCGGCCGAGCGTGACGAGATCGACCTTGCCTTCGCGCACCAGCGCATCGGCCTGCTCGGGCTGGCTGATGTACCAGCTCGTCGAGGCCGGCAGGCCGCTCTCGCGCCGCACACGCTCGGCAATCGGCGCCAGGAAGGCCGGCCCCCACGGAATCCTGGCCTCGTTGGTCGAGAAGCCGATGCTGACATCGATGAAGTCGAGCCCCTCGGCCTTGAGGCGCTTCACCAGTTCAATCGCCTCGGCCAGCGTCTCTTCGTCCTGCCCGTCATATTCGATCACGCCGAGCCGGGCCGAGAGGGGGCGATCCTCCGGCCAGACCTTGCGGACCGCCACGAGCGTCTCGATCAGGAAGCGGGCGCGGTTCTCGAAGCTGCCGCCATAGGCGTCGTCGCGCTTGTTGGCGTGGCGCGACAGGAAGCTCTGCGCCAGATAGCCATGGGCGAAATGCAGCTTCAGCCACTGGATGCCGATATCGCGGGCCCGCTCCGCCGCCGCGACGAAATCGCCGCGCACGCGCTCGATATCGGCCAGCGTCATCGCCCGCGGCACACGCCCGAGGCCGCCGCCTTGAGCGACGGCGGACGGCGCGATGGTCTCCCAGCCACGGGCATCGCCGACCGCGATATGGTCGTCGCCTTCCCAGGGAAGGTTGGCGCTGGCCTTGCGACCGGCATGGCCGATCTGGATGCCCGCGACCGCACCGGCCTTGCCCATCTCGGCGACGATCGGCGCCAGCGCTTCGGCCTGCGCATCGTTCCACAGTCCGAGACAGGCGGGCGTGATCCGCCCCTCCGGCGAGACGCCGGTGGCTTCGATGACGACGAGGCCGGCGCCGCCCCGCGCCAGCCCGGCGAGATGGGCGCGGTGCCATTCATTGGCGACGCCGTCCTGCGCCGAATACTGGCACATCGGCGAGGTCACGATGCGGTTGCGAAGTGTGACATTCTTCAGGCTGAAGGGGTCGAAAAGACCGGGCATTGAGCGGCTCCGCGCTAAAGGGGTTCTATTATTCGATAGTTCGATATTTTTCGAATTTTGGCAATATCGAATCCCTGTGATAGGCTTATCGCCATGCGACATGCCCGCCTGCCCGCTTCGGAAGAGATCGCGATCGTGGACGTCTTTCACGCGTTGAGCGATCCGTTTCGGCTGCAGATCGTCCGCCGGCTGGCAGTCGAAGGCGAAGCGAGCTGCCAGGCGCTCGAAGGCGACCGTCCGAAATCCAGCGTCTCCCATCATTTCCGGGTCCTGCGCGAAGCCGGGCTGATCCGGACACGTAACGAGGGCGCGACACGGATGAACGCATTGCGTCGGGAGGACATCGAGCGCCGTTTCCCGGGGCTGCTGTCCTGTGTTCTCTCGGCCCGCAACGACTGAGGTTCTCGCCCGCCCGCCGAACCATGAACGCGGGCCCGTTTCGCTCGCGGACACGGTGCCTTAAGCTCACCGGATGGACCTGCCTTATCGCCCCAATGTCGGCATCGCCCTGTTCAATGCCAGCGGCCTGGTTTTCGCCGGCCGCTCGCACAGCGCCGGCCCCGAAATCGTGCAGCCCGGCTTCGACTGGCAGATGCCGCAAGGCGGCATCGATCCCGACGAGGACATCGTCGCGGCAGCGCGCCGCGAGCTCACTGAGGAAACAGGCGTGACGAGCGCCACATTCCTTGCGCTGACCGAGGATTGGTGGACCTACGACTTCCCGCCCTATGACGGCCCGGCGCATAAGCTTTGCGCCTTCAGGGGCCAGCGGCAGCGCTGGGTCGCCTTCCGCCTCAAAGGGCAAGACAGCGAGATCGACATCACTCGCCCCAATGGCGACGAGCCAGCGGAGTTCAGCGAATGGGCCTGGCTGCCCTTGGTGCAGATGCCGGCTCGCATCGTGCCGTTCAAGCGCCCGGTCTATGAGCGTGTCGCGCAGGCCTTCTCGCACTTCGCCGCGCCTAGTGTCCCGACATCACCCTGACCACCCGAGAGCCGGATGATTTCAGATGGGGTCACAAAGTGATCCCATCTGAAATCTGAATCCGTCTCTCATCTAGAAGTGAGAGCAGGATCAATGCGAAAAACCGGTGCCCACTTTTTCGCATCCTGCTCTAGGAGACTGCGATGAGCCTGATCAGCTTCGACCATTGCGTCATTCACGTCTCGGATTGGGAGCGCTCGAATGCCTTCTATCGCGACGTCATCGGAGCCGAGATTCTGCGCAACGGCGCGGGCTTCGTCTATCGCATCGGCACAGCGCAATTGAACTGCCATGGGCCGGGTTTGGACCCGACCCCAGTCGCGCGCCTGCCGGTACCGCCCGGCGGCAGCGATCTCTGTTTCACCTGGGCCGGGCCGATCACTGACGCCATCGCGCATTTGGAGACACGGAAGGTCGCGATCGAACTCGGCCCGGTTCCGCGCTTCGGCTGTGGCGGCCCGGGAACCAGCGTCTATTTCCGCGATCCCGACGGCTCGCTGCTGGAGTTCATCAGCTACACATGAAAAAGGCCGCTCGCGCGGCCTTTTGACAGTCTCAGAGGTAAAGGCTGACGCTACGCCGCCTTGCGGTTCTCGAAGACGTGCTTGAACTCGCGCAGCTGCACCAGAACGTCGTGCAGGCGCTTGCGCTCATCCTCATCATGCGTACCGGCGAGCTTGGTCTCGGCGGTCAGGATCTCCTGTTCGAGGACGGCTGTGTCGACGTCCTCGAGGAACCGGCCCTGCTCGGCCAGGATCGTCGTCGCGGCATGGTTGACCTCGACGAGGCCGCCATTGACGAAGAATTCCTTGCCGTTGCTGCCATCGGTCTGGGTGAAAACGATGCCCGCCTTCAATGTCGCGACCAGCGGCGCATGGCCGGCCAGCACGGTGATCTCGCCCTCGACGGACGGAACGATGACGCTGACGACGTCTCCCGAGAACAGGATGCGCTCAGGCGAGACGAGTTCGAACTTGAAGGTTGCCATGGTCGGATTCAGTCCGTTCTACGATTCAGACGTGAGGAATAGCCAGGCGGGACGCCTGAGCCACTTCGGCGGGACAGCCGGGGATCTTTTCAAGGCGCGGCCAGAGCTCGGGATACATGTTCGCGATACGGGCGCCGATCCGCAGGACGAAGAAAGCCGAGGCTCCGACCTTACCGCCTGCGGTTGCGACGCTGACGCGTCCGTCGACCTGGGGATGGTTGATTGAACGCTGGTGCAACGTGATCGCCCGCACCAGCGGATCCGCATCGGTCCCATTGCACATTCCAGTCAAACCCACCTGCTTGTAGATCGCCTTGCGATCCGGCGGCGTTTCGACCTGATTGGCAGCGAGTTGATAATACCACTGGATATAGAGGACGTCCGCCCGCAGGTTGTTCTGCCCGCCCTTGCCGACAGAACAGTCGATATTCCACTGGAAGTCGAAATGCCCTGCATCGGCATGCAGATACGCCTTCATCTCGGCCTCCGCTCCTGCGAGCCCTGTTCTGGGAACGCCTGATTACCACACCTACAGTCTGACGATCCAATAGCTCGTTGCCACCCCGGAGCGAAAACGGGAAGGCCAATTCGGCCTTCCCTGCGAACGCAGGCCTCAGGCCGCTTCGGCGGCCAGGCGCTGAGCCTTCTCGATCGCTTCGTCGATCGAGCCGACCATGTAGAAGGCGGCTTCCGGCAGGTGGTCGTACTTGCCCTCGACCAGGCCCTTGAAGCCCTTGATCGTGTCCTCGAGCGCAACCAGCTTGCCCGGCGAGCCGGTGAAGATTTCCGCGACGTGGAAGGGCTGCGACAGGAAGCGCTCGATCTTGCGGGCGCGGGCGACCGAGATCTTGTCCTCTTCCGAGAGCTCGTCCATGCCCAGGATCGCGATGATGTCCTGCAGCGCCTTGTAGCGCTGGAGGATCTGCTGGACCTGCCGGGCGATGGCGTAATGCTCCTCGCCGACGATCGCCGCAGAGAGCATGCGCGAGGTCGAGTCCAGCGGGTCGACCGCCGGATAGATGCCCTTTTCCGCGATCGAGCGCGACAGCACGGTCGTGGCGTCCAAGTGAGCGAAGGAGGTCGCGGGCGCCGGGTCGGTCAAGTCGTCCGCCGGCACGTAGATCGCCTGCACCGAGGTGATCGAGCCCTTATTGGTGGTGGTGATGCGCTCCTGCAGGTTGCCCATGTCGGTCGCCAGCGTCGGCTGGTAACCCACCGCAGAGGGAATGCGGCCGAGCAGAGCCGACACTTCCGAGCCCGCCTGCGTGAAGCGGAAGATGTTGTCGACGAAGAACAGCACGTCCTGGCCCTGGTCGCGGAAATGCTCGGCGACGGTCAGGCCCGACAGGGCGACGCGCATGCGGGCGCCCGGAGGCTCGTTCATCTGGCCGTAGACCAGGGCGCATTTCGAGCCCTTGGCCGAGCCGCCATGCTCCTTCGGATCGACGTTGACCTTGGACTCGATCATCTCGTGATAGAGATCGTTGCCTTCGCGGGTGCGCTCGCCGACACCGGCGAACACCGAATAACCGCCATGGGCCTTCGCGACGTTGTTGATCAGCTCCATGATCAGCACGGTCTTGCCGACGCCGGCGCCGCCGAACAGGCCGATCTTGCCGCCCCTGGCGTAAGGCGCCAGCAGGTCGACGACCTTGATGCCGGTGACGAGGATCTGCGCCTCGGTCGACTGCTCGGAATAGGACGGAGCCGGCTGGTGAATGCCGCGCGTTGTGGCCGCGCCGATCGGGCCGAGTTCGTCGACCGGCTCGCCGATGACGTTCATGATACGGCCGAGGCACTCGTCGCCGACCGGCACCGAGATCGGCGCGCCGGTGTCGGTGACCGACTGGCCGCGAACCAGGCCTTCGGAGGAGTCCATCGCGATGGTGCGGACCGTGTTCTCGCCGAGATGCTGGGCGACTTCGAGAACCAGGCGGTTGCCGAGATTGTCGGTCTCGAGCGCGTTCAGGATCTCCGGCAGAGCACCATCGAACTGCACGTCGACGACGGCGCCGATGACCTGCACGATGCGGCCAGTGCCGGTGTTGGCAGGCTTCTCTGCGGCGACGGTCTTCTTGGTAGCGGCTTTGGCCATGGTTTCGAACCTCGGGTACAGCGTGTCAGGTGGCCGGCATGCCAGCCTAATTGCTAGACGTTTAGAGCGCTTCCGCGCCGGAGATGATTTCGATCAGTTCCTTGGTGATCATCGCCTGACGCGAGCGGTTGTACAGCTGCGTCTGCTTCTTGATCATTTCGCCGGCATTGCGCGTGGCGGAATCCATCGCCGACATGCGCGCGCCCTGCTCGGAGGCCGCGTTCTCCAGGATCGCGCGCAGCACCTGCACCGTGAGGTTGCGTGGCAGCAGCGTCTCCAGGATCTCGCCTTCGTCGGGCTCGTAGTCGTAGACGGCCTCGGTCGCCTTCGTACCGGCCGGGATCTCGGCGGGAATGATGCGCTGCGCCGTCGGAATCTGCGAGATCACCGACTTGAACTTCGAGAAGAACAGCGTCGCGACGTCGAACTCACCCTCGGCAAAGCGCGCCAGGATGTTCTGGGCGATCGCCTCGGCATTGACGAAGCCGACCTGCTTGAAAGCGCGCAGGTCGATCAGCTCGATGATGTCTTTCTCGAACTGGCGCTTCAGGACGTCATGGCCCTTCTTGCCGACGCAGATGATCTTGACCGTTTTGCCTTCGGCCTTGAGCGCATTCGCCTTGTCGCGCGCCAGACGCGCGATCGAGGAGTTGAACGCGCCGCAAAGCCCGCGCTCGGCCGTGCAGACCACCAGCAGGTGCACCTTGTCGGCGCCCGTGCCGGCGATCAGCTTCGGCGCGCTCGAACCCGAGACGCCGGAGGCCAGATTGGCCAGCACCGTCTCCATGCGCTCGGCATAGGGACGCGCCGCTTCGGCCGCAGCCTGCGCCCGGCGCAGCTTCGCAGCCGCGACCATCTGCATGGCCTTGGTGATCTTCTGCGTCGCCTTCACGGAGGCGATGCGGTTTCGTAGATCCTTCAAGGAAGGCATCGACGATCCTCATATTGGCGAAGCGCTGAGCGCCCCGCGCGGCCTCAGGCGAACGACTTGGCGTAGTCCGTGACGAGATCCTTCAGCTTCGCGGCGTTCGCGTCCGAAAGATCCTTGCTGTCGCGGATTGCGTTGAGCAGATCGATATGCTTGCCGCGCACCAGCGCGAGCAGCCCGTCCTCGAAGGCGCGGACCTTGTTGACCGGCAGCGGGTCGAGATAGCCGTTGACGCCGGCATAGATCACGACCGTCTGCTCTTCCATCTTCAGCGGCGAGAACTGCGCCTGCTTCAGGAGCTCGGTCAGGCGCGCGCCGCGGTTGAGCAGGCGCTGGGTGACCGCATCGAGGTCGGAGCCGAACTGCGCGAAGGCGGCCATCTCGCGATACTGCGCGAGCTCGCCCTTGATCTTGCCGGCAACCTTCTTGGTCGCCTTGGTCTGCGCGGCCGAACCGACGCGCGACACCGAAAGGCCGACGTTCACAGCCGGGCGGATGCCCTGGTAGAACAGGTCGGTCTCGAGGAAGATCTGACCGTCGGTGATCGAGATCACATTGGTCGGGATATAGGCCGAGACGTCGTTGGCCTGCGTCTCGATGACCGGCAGCGCCGTCAGCGAACCATTGCCGGCAGCATCGCCCATCTTGGCGGCGCGCTCGAGCAGGCGGGAGTGGAGATAGAACACGTCGCCCGGATAGGCTTCGCGGCCCGGCGGGCGGCGCAGCAGGAGCGACATCTGGCGGTAGGCGACGGCCTGCTTCGACAGATCGTCATAGATGATGACGGCATGCATGCCGTTGTCGCGGAAATACTCGCCCATGGCGCAGCCGGCGAAGGGCGCCAGGAACTGCATCGGGGCAGCGTCGGACGCGGTCGCGGCGACGACGATCGAATATTCCAGCGCGCCGCGCTCTTCGAGCACTTTCACGAACTGGGCGACGGTGGAGCGCTTCTGGCCGATGGCGACATAGACGCAGTAGAGCTTCTGGCTCTCGTCCGTGCCTTCGTTGTTGGCCTTCTGGTTCAGGATCGTGTCGAGCGCCACGGCGGTCTTGCCGGTCTGACGGTCGCCGATGATCAGCTCGCGCTGGCCGCGGCCGATCGGGATCAGGGCGTCGATCGCCTTGAGGCCGGTCGCCATCGGCTCATGCACCGACTTGCGCGGGATGATGCCGGGCGCCTTGACGTCGACGCGGGCGCGGGCCTTGGCCTTGATCGGCCCCTTGCCGTCGATCGGGTTGCCGAGCGCGTCGACGACGCGGCCGAGCAGCTCCTTGCCGACCGGCACGTCCACGATCGCGCCGGTGCGCTTGACCGTCTGGCCTTCCTTGATCTCGCGGTCGGAACCGAAGATCACGACGCCGACATTGTCGCTCTCGAGGTTGAGCGCCATGCCGCGCACGCCGCTCTCGAACTCGACCATCTCACCGGCCTGGACCTTGTCGAGGCCGTAGACGCGGGCAATGCCGTCGCCGACGGAGAGAACCTGGCCGACCTCGGTGACGGAGGCTTCGGACCCAAAGTTAGAAATCTGGGCCTTCAGGATCGCGGAGATTTCAGCGGGGCGGATTTCCATCAGCCGACCTCTTTCATGGCAAGACGAATTGAATTGAGTTTGGTTTTCAGCGAGGCGTCGACCATGCGGGAGCCCATCTTGACGATGAGCCCGCCGATCAGCGTCGGATCGATCTTGATCGCGACATCGACATCCTTGCCGGCGACGCCCTTGAGGGCGGACCGGATTTCCTCGACACGCTTGGCCGTGGGCTGTTCGGCAACCGTGACCTCGGCGCTGACGATGCCCTTGGCCTCGGCGACGAGGTTGCGATAGCCCTGGATCATGCCCGGCAGCGTGAACAGGCGGCGCTTGCTGGCGACCAGCCCGATGAAGTTCCCGGCGATGCCGGAGATGCCCGCCTTGGCGAGGATCGCCTTGATCGCGGCGACCTGATCCTCGGCCGAGAAGGCCGGGCTCTCGACCAGCCGGCGCAGATCAGCGCTCTCGGCCAGCATCGCGCTGAAGCTGGAAAGGTCGGCGGAAACGGCGTCGATGGCATTGGCCTCGCTCGCCAGCTCGAAGAGCGCCGTGGCGTAGCGCCCGGCGACGCCCGAAACCAGTACTCGATCCTGCGATCCGCCTTCAGCCACGCGTCACGTCTCTCGTTCAAAGGACCGCACCGGCGACCCCCTGCGAGGGCGGAGTGCATCGTCCTAGCGCTGCGATGTATCGATCAGGCGAAATGCGCGCTGGCAAGCGCACTTAACACCGAGAATGCGGCGGTGCACTAGCATGCGATCCGGGGGTGCGCAACCCGAAGAACGCCACAGTTCGGTCTCAATCTGGGGATGGCCCCGGGCGGGCTTTCGCGTTGCCCTGATCGACCATCCATCGGCTCCCGCGGCCGGATTGGAGCCGGTCGCGCGCTTGACAACCGGTTTCCACTTTTCGGCATCATGCTCTAACTTCGCCGTGACGATCGAAGACATCGGACCTCGACACGGGCTGGTTCGATCCTGCCCGCCCGCTGCCGGCCGAGGCATCGGTACAAGCCGGGATACGGAGATCGAGATGGCGAGGAACAGGATCGGTCTCGGGCTCGTCACGGGCCTTGATATCCTGGTCGGCGCATTTGCCGCAGCCTGGCTGCTCGCGCCGCTACCGGCCTTCGCCCAGGGCGGAGCGGAAATCCGCTACATGCAATTGAATGACGAGACGGTCGGCGGCAGGCGGCTCACCTTCCGCGACAAGACCGTGATCTCGCTCTACAGGAACCACGACTACACCATCTCCGGCCCGCTCCATGTCGGCTTCTACGAATCGGGCGGCAAGAAGCCG
This sequence comes from Allobosea sp. OK403, assembly GCF_900113835.1. Lineage (GTDB taxonomy): Bacteria > Pseudomonadota > Alphaproteobacteria > Rhizobiales > Beijerinckiaceae > Allobosea. Next base: position 797,385 of record NZ_FOQV01000002.1, read on the forward strand.
ACGCGCGGCAAATGGGAGGTCCGCTACGGCAACACCCTTTATGTGACGATGGAGGACGCCTCCTCGCGCGCTTCGGTCTTCTTCAAGATCGGCGACAAGCTCTATCTGCGCACGGTGACCGGCGGCGTGCCGAACTATGGCGACCTCATCCTCAATATCGCGCCGTTGCGGTGAGACGCCGCCACTCGCACCTTAGCCCCTCGCGCCTCACAAAAAGCTCTGCGGATCGACATCGACCGCGACTCTGACCGAGCCTTTCGGCTTCGGCCCGCGCTTGAGCCAGGCCCGCAGATAATCCTGCAGATTGACCTCGCGCGTCGTCTTGACGATCAAGCGCACGCGGTGGCGCCCGCGCAGCACCGCGAGCGGCGCCTCCGCCGGCCCCAACACTGACACGCCGTCAGGCGCATCGGCACAGCGCGCCAGCGCACGCGCATGCCCCTCCGCCTCCGCCGCCGTATTGGCCGACACGATCAGCCCAGCCAGCCGGCCGAAAGGCGGCAGGCCAGCCGCCTCACGTGAAGCGGTCTCGGCGGCGTAGAACCGCTCCGGATCGCCCGAGATCAGCGCCTTCAGCACGGGATGCCCGGGATCATGCGTCTGCAGCAGCGCACGGCCTGGCCGTTCGCCGCGCCCAGCCCGGCCCGTCACCTGTCGCAGCACCTGGAAGGTCCGCTCAGCCGCGCGCGGATCGCCCGAGGTCAGGCCGAGATCGGCATCGACCACGCCGACCAGGGTCATGCCCGGAAAATTGTGGCCCTTGGCGACGAGCTGCGTGCCGATGACGATATCGAACTCGCCCGATGCAACCGCCATCAGCTCCTGCTTCAAGCGTTCGGTGCCGCCGGGAAAATCGCTGGAGAGCACGATGCCCCGCGCCTGCGGAAACAGCGTTGCGACCTCCTCGGCCAGGCGCTCGACACCCGGCCCGCAGGCCGAGAGGCTCTCAGTCGCATGGCAGGACGGGCATTCATGCGGCCGGCGCTCGACATGGCCGCAATGATGGCAGACCAGCGCCCGCCGGAAGCGATGGTCGACCAGCCAGGCCGAACAGTTCGGGCATTGGAAACGGTGGCCGCAATCGCGGCACAGCGTCAGCGGCGCATAGCCGCGCCGGTTGAGGAAGAGCAGCGACTGTTCCTTGGCCTCCAGATTGTCCTGGATCGCCTTAATCAGCGCCCCCGAGATCCAGCGCCCGCGCTCGGGCTTGTCCTTACGCAGATCGACCAGCCCCAGCGTCGGCAATTCGCGCCCGCCGAAGCGCTCGGGCAGCTTGAGATGCGTGTAGCGGCCGCGTTCGGCATTGACGCGCGTCTCCAGCGAGGGCGTCGCCGAGGTCAGGATGACCGGCGCGTTCTCGATGCGCCCGCGCACCACGGCCATGTCGCGGGCATGATAGCTGACGCCATCTTCTTGCTTATACGCGGCCTCATGCTCCTCATCGACGACGATCAGGCCGAGATCGCGATAGGGCAGGAACAGGGCCGAGCGCGCACCCGCCACCACCCTGGCCTCGCCGCTCGCGATCGCCGCCTGCAACCGCTCGCGCTTGCGGCCCGTCACAGCCGAATGCCAGAGGCCCGGCCTGACCCCGAAGCGCGCCTCAAAACGGTCGATGAACTGCGCCGTCAGCGCGATCTCCGGCATCAGGATCAGGCTCTGGCGGCCCTGCCGGATCGCCTGTGCCACCGCCTCGAAATAGACCTCGGTCTTGCCCGAGCCGGTGACGCCCTCGAGCAGGGTCACGCCGAACACCGCGGCCTGAACCGAAGCCACGAGCTCCTTGGCCGCCGCCGCCTGCCCCGCCGACAGGACTGGCTGCGCGTGATCGGGATCGGGCATCGCCGCAACGGCGTCGCGCGGCAGCGCCTCGACGCTGAAGGTGCCGGCATCGACCAATGAGTCGATCACCGCCATGCTGACAGAGGCTGCCTCCGCCAGCGCCGCCTTGCCCGTCAGCAAACCGCCCTCGGCGGCGGCGATGGCGCGGGCGCGGGCCGGCGTCATGCGGGCGGGCGGCGCGCCGACGAGGCGGACGCCGAGCTTGGGCCGCTCCGGCGTATCGTCGGGCTGCCGGCGCAGCACCAGCGCCAACACTGAGCCTTTCGGGGCAAGTGTGTACCAGGCGACCCAGTCGACCAGCTTCATCAGAGCGGGATCGAGCGGCGGCATGTCGACCCGGCCCGTCACCCGCTTGAGATTGCCGCCGCGCCCGGAGCCCAGGTTCCAGACCACGCCCACGGTCTCGCGCGGGCCGAGTGGAACCTGCACGACATCACCGGGCTTGAGCGCAAGCCCGTTCGGCACCGCATAGCTATAGGCCTGGTCGAGCCCGAGTGGGATCAGCACGTCGACCGTGCCGCCGCCTTCCCCGCTGTCTGGCTCATCGTTCATGGCCGCGTGTCTAGAGCATTGCGCGAAAAAGTGGGTACCGGTTTTTCGCATGAGCAATGCTCTGAACTTTTGGAACCGATCACGTCGGTTTCGGACGATTCCGTCCGAAACCGACGTGATCTAGCATCGATTCGCGACCTGTTAAGGCAGGGGCGTCATGCTTCGCCGAACCACTGCGTCATGCTCGCCCTTGTGGCGAGCATCCACGTCTTGCCCCCCTCGACGGAAAAGGCGCGGTTCAAAGACGTGGATGGTCGGGACAAGCCCGACCATGACGGGAGTCCCGAGCCTTGACCGATTTCGACATCCTGCGCCGCGACTGGCTCGCCCATCTGGCGAATGAGCGCCGGCTCTCGCCCAAGACGCTCGAAGCCTATGGCCGCGATCTCGGCCAGTTCTCCGCCTTTCTGGAAGGCCATCTCGGCGGCCCGGCCTCGCTGACCGACATCGCGGCGCTGAAGCCCTTCGACCTGCGCGCCTTCCTCGGCCAGCGCCGGCGCGAGAATGTCGGCAACCGCACATTGATGCGCCAGCTCGCGAGCTTGCGCTCCTTCGCCCGCTTCGGCGAGCGCACCGGCAAGCTGAAAGCCGCAGCCTTCGCCGCGACGCGCGGGCCGCGCATCGGCAAGTCGCTGCCGCGCCCGCTCGACGCCCGCGCCGCCAAGGCCGTGACCCAGGTCGACATCCGCGCCGGTGAGGAGCGCGAGGCCTGGGTGCTGGCGCGCGACGCCGCCGTGCTGGCGCTGCTCTATGGCTGCGGCCTGCGCATCTCGGAGGCGCTGTCGCTGACCCGCGCCCAGGCGCCGATGAGTGCCGGCGACAGCTTGACGGTAATCGGCAAGGGCCAGAAGACCCGCATGGTCCCCGTGCTGCCGGTCGTGGTGACGGCTATCGCCGAATACATCGCGCTTTGCCCCTGGCGCCTGCCGCCGGATGGTCCGCTCTTCCTGGGCGTCAAGGGCGGCCCGCTCTCGCCGCGCATCATCCAGCTCGCGGTCGAGGGCTTGCGCGGCGCGCTTGGCCTGCCCTCCTCGGCAACACCCCATTCTTTGCGCCACTCCTTCGCGACCCATCTGCTGGGTCGCGGCGGCGATCTGCGCGCCATCCAGGAGCTGCTCGGCCACGCCTCGCTCTCGACGACGCAGATCTACACCCGCATCGACTCGACGCGATTGATGGCGGCCTATGACGCTGCCCATCCTCGCGCCGGGCGCTGAAGCAAGAGCAGCGTGAAGCCGTTCAGCCGTCATTCACATGTTGCCTTTGAGGAATGACACGGTGTTCAGTCGCGAACCGGGGCTGGGGGAATTGATTCATGTCTGAGCATTTCGAGGCGCCGGAAGGCGGCAACAAGAAGGTCGCGCTGCTGATCGCCGTACTCGCGCTGCTGCTGGCGCTCGCCGAGATCGGCGGCAAGCAGGCCGAGAACGAGGCCGTCGCCAAGAATATCGAATCGTCCAATCTGTGGTCCTTCTTCCAGGCCAAGACAATCCGCAGCACCACCTTGAGCACGGCTGCCGACGCGATGGAGATCGACCTTACCGCCGCGACCGATCCGGCCATGCGCGAGCGCATGCAAAAGCGCATCGACGACTGGCGGAAGACGGTCGCCCGCTATGACAGCGAGCCCTCGACCAATGAAGGCCGCAAGGAGCTGACGGCGCGCGCCAAGGAGGCCGAGCACGAGCGCGACAATCTGAAGGCGCGCAACGAGAATTTCGAAATCGCCTCGGGCCTGCTCCAGATCGGCATCGTCGTCGCCTCGGCCTCGATCATCACCGGCGTCGTCATCCTCGCCTTCGTTGGCGGCGGCCTCGGCGCCCTGGCCCTTGGCTTCATGGGCCTGGCGATGTTCGCCCCGCACCTGCTGTTCTGAGGCAGAGTTACACCTCTCCTCCGCGCGTCATCCCGGGTTTCCCACTGGTCGCCCGGGATGACGCAGCGCTTTCGGTTTCAGTTGGCTCAGGCTTTCACTGACGGCCGCGCCCATGGCCGCCTGGCGCCGTCAGCATCGCGAAATCGCGCGATTTCGCCAGCAAATGACCGCGTCACGTCGATATCGTCCCAGCCATTGAGCAATTGCTCGCGCCAGACCGGATCGATCGCGAAGGTGACCGCGCGATTGCCCCAGGCAACCGTCTGCTCCGCGAGATCGATGCTGACCGGCAGGTCCGGAGTCGCGGCCAGGGCCGCCAGCAGATCCTCGATATCGGCCTCGTCGAGCACCGCCGGCAAAAGACCGTTCTTGACTGCGTTGGACGCGAAGATGTCGCCGAAGGTCGGCGCCAGCACGACGCGGACGCCATGGTCGGCCAGCGCGTAGACGGCCGCCTCCCGCGACGAGCCCGAGCCGAAATTGCGCCGCGCCACCATGATCTCGGCCCCGCGCCAGACCGGTCGGTTAAGCGGAAAGTCGGGCTTCTCGACCCCGGCCTCGCCGCGGCGCAGGTCATGCAGCAGAAAGCCGCCATAGCCCTCCGAACGCGGCCGCTTCATGAAGCGCGCCGGGATCAATTGGTCGGTATCGACGCCGGCAAGGCCAAGCGGGCAAGCAGGCCCCTTGACCTGGGTCAAGGACTTCACGACCGGCCCTCCAGCATCGACCGGACATCGGTGAGATGCCCGGTCACTGCCGCGGCGGCGACCATGGCCGGCGACATCAGATGGGTGCGGGCGCCCGGCCCTTGCCGGCCGCGGAAATTGCGGTTCGTCGTCGAGGCGCAGCGCTCACCCGGGGGCACGCTGTCGCCGTTCATGCCGACACACATGGAGCAGCCGGATTCGACCCATTCAAGCCCGGCTGCGATGAAGATGCGATCGAGCCCCTCCTCCTCGGCCTGCCGCTTAACCTGGCTCGAGCCCGGCGAGACCAAGCCCGGCACACGCGCCTTGCGGCCCGCAAGCACGCTCGCCGCCGCGCGCAGATCCTCGATGCGGGCGTTGGTGCAGGAACCGATGAAGACACGGTCGACCGCGATCTCGCTCAGCTTCTGCCCCGACCGCAGCCCCATATAGGCGAGCGCATCGCGCATGGCGGCGGCGCGAGCGTCATCGGCGAGCGCGGCGGGATCGGGCACGCTGGCGCCGATCGGCAGCGCATCCTCCGGGCTCGTCCCCCAGGTGACGATGGGGGCGATCTGACTTGCATCGATCGTGATCTCGCGATCGACGACGGCACCCGTATCGCTCGGCAGGTGACGCCACGCGGCGATGGCTGCCTCCAGCGCTGCTCCTTTGGGCGCATAAGGCTTGCCCGCGATCCAGCGGAAAGTCGTCTCATCCGGCGCGATCAGCCCGCAGCGTGCGCCTGCCTCGATCGACATGTTGCACATGGTCATGCGGCCCGCCATCGACAGCGCCCGCACCGCCTCGCCAGCATATTCGACAGCATAGCCGCGCGCCCCGTCCGCGCCGATCCTGGCGATGATGCTGAGGATGAAGTCCTTCGCCCCAACGCCTGGAGCAGGCGTGCCGTCTATGGTGATGCGCATGCGCCTGGGCTTCTTCTGCCAGAGCGTCTGCGTCATCAGCACATGCGCAACCTCCGAGGCGCCGATGCCGAAGGCATAGGCCCCGAAGGCGCCATGGGTCGAAGTATGACTGTCGCCGCAGACCATGGTCAGCCCCGGCAGCGTCAGCCCTTGCTCGGGCCCGACGACATGGACGATGCCCTGGCGCGGATCGTTCAGCCCGAAGAGCGTCACCTCATGACGCGCCGTATTCGCCTCCAGATCGTCGATCATCCGGGCGATCTCGGGATTGGCGATGTGGTCGCGGCCGCGCGTCGGCACGTAATGGTCGGCGATGCCGAAGGTCAGACCGGGCTCGGCGACCACCCCGTCGCGGCCCGCGACTTGCGCGAAGGCGTGAAACGAACCTTCATGCACGAAATGCCGGTCGATCCAGATCAGCGCATCGCCTGACGGCCGCTCGACGACGACATGTGCGTCCCAGAGCTTGTCGAACAGCGTACGCGGTCCAGCTTCGGACTGGCTTCCGCTCTCAGGCGTTCCCGCGGTCATGGTTACGGCTGTCATCGGGCCTACCCTTTCCACGCCGATCATAGCGACCACACGACGCTTGACGCAAGCAAGTTGTCCTATACGCTAGACAGATAGATGTTCTGATTGACAGTCAGATCATTCGCCATTGAAAGGCCCCGCGTGGACGCTTCGCTCGAACCCCTCAAGGCGCGACGTATCTATCTGCTGCTGCGTGAGCGCATCGCCAGCGGCGAGATTTCGCCCGGCACGCGCCTGGCGAGCGAGCCGGCCCTGGCGCTGCAGCACGGCGTCTCGCGCGTCACCATCCGCCGCGCGCTCGACAGCCTCGCGACGGACGGCCTGATCGATCGTCGCGTCGGCGCCGGCACCTTCGTGCGCGAGCCCGAAGCGCCCCGACCGATCGTCGCGGATTTCTCGAACATGCTGACCCATCTGGTCGAGATGGGTCGCCGCACCGGCGTGCGCCTGCTCGCCTTCTCCTATGTCCAGCCGCCCGAGGCGGTGGCCCAGGCGCTCGCGCTTGGCCAGGGCGAGCGCACCCAGCGCTCGGTCCGCGTGCGCCTGATCGACGGCCAGCCCTTCTCCTATCTGACGACGCATGTGCCCGAGCGTATCGGCCTGACCTATTCGGAAGCCGATCTCGCGACCGTGCCGCTGCTGACGCTGCTCGAACGCTCGGGCGCGTTGGTCGAGCGCGCCAGCCAGGCGATCAGCGCGACCCTGGCCGGCCCTGATGTCGCCGAGGCGCTCGGCCTCGAGATCGGCTCGCCGCTCCTGTCCCTGACGCGCGTCGTCCTCGGGCCTGACGGCAACGGCGTCGAGCATCTGCAGGCGCTCTATCGGCCCGACCGTTACTCCTTCCAGATGGAACTCCACCGCGACGGCGAGGCCGGCGAGAGGCGCTGGTCGCCAGTGCCGGCCCAGGCCGGCTGATCGCGCGAGACAAGCCCGGCGCCAGACTGGGCCCGACGCACCGCAGACAGAACAGAGGAGAATGTGAGATGATCAGGACCACCGAGCTTTCCCGCCGCACGCTTTTGACGACGGCGGCGATCGGCGGAGCGGCGACCATCGCCATGCCCGGCCTACTGCGCGCCCAGGCCCCCGCCATCAAGGTCGGCATCCTGCAGCCCGTCACCGGCGCGCTCGCCTATGACGGCCAGCAGGGCCAGATCGGCGCAGAGGCCGCGATCAAGGCGATCAACGAGGCCGGCGGCATCAAGTCGATGGGCGGCGCGAAACTCCAGATGGTCTTCGGCGACGCCCGCTCGACGCCCGAAGGCGGCACGGCCGAGGTCGAGCGCATGCAGGCCGAGGGCGTGGTCGCGATCGTCGGCGGCTTCGCCTCGCCGATCTGCCTTGCCGCATCCCAGGCCGCCGCGCGCTACGACCTGCCTTATATCGTCGATGTCGGCGTCGCCGATTCGATCGTCACGCGGGGCCTGAAGAACACCTTCCGCTTCGGCCCCGGCTTCGGCACGGTGACCAAGACCGCGCTCGACAATCTCTCCAAGCTCAACGACGCCGCCGGCAAGCCGGCGAAGACCGTCGTGCTGGTGCATGAGGACGGGCTCTTCGGCTCGGGCATGGCCAAGCTGATGCAGGCGGAACTGCCCAAGCGCGGCTTCGAGGTGCTGGACACGATCGCCCATCCGACGCCGTCGCGCGACATGTCGAATGTCGCGCTCCAGATCCGCGCCAAGAACCCCGACCTCGTCATTCCCTCAAGCTATTACGGCGAATTCGCCCTGCTCGCCCGCACCATGCAGCAGCAGCGCATCCGCCCGAAGGGCATCTACGCCGTGCTCAACGGCGCGGCCTCGAATTTCCGCTTCGTCAAGGAATTCCAGGAGGCCGCCCAGTTCGTGATGGACTGCAACCATTGGCACGATCCGCGCAAGCCTGTCGCGGAAGCGCTGCGCAAGCAGGTCGAGGCGTCGGGCAAGTTCTGGACTTACAACATCCCGCTCAACTACTCCTGCGTCCAGCTTCTCGCCGACGCGCTGGAGACGGCGGGCTCCGGCGACAAGGCCAAGCTGACCGCGGCGCTCATGGCCTCGACCTTCGCCGGCCACATCATGCCCTATGGCCCGACCAAGTTCGTCAACGGCCAGAACGAGGGCGGCGCGCCGGTGAACACGCAGGTGCAGGGCGCCGACATCAAGGTGATCTTCCCGACAGATTTCGCCGACGCCAAGCCGGTATTCCCCGTGCCGGCGTGAAGCGCCGCTATCCTTCTTTCCTCCAGGGGAGAGAAGGGCCCGCCCTACCCGTCATGGTCGGGCGTGTCCCGACCATCCACGTCTTCCTTCGTCGAAGGCAGTGTCCAAGACGTGGATGCTCGGCACAAGGCCGAGCATGACGCGAGAGGCTCCGGCCGAAGTCACCCAACGAAAATCGAATGTTCGCACCAGACATCATCCTCGCAGCCGTGCTGAACGGCCTGATGACCGGCTCGGTCTATGCGCTGATCGCGCTGGGCCTGACGCTGGTCTATGGCGTGCTGCACATCATCAATTTCGCCCATGGCGCGACGCTCACGGCGGCGATGTTTGCCGTCTATGTCGCGCACGCCGTCTTCAAGCTCGATCCCTATATCGCGCTCTTCATCGTCACGCCGCTGTTCTTCGGGCTGGGCTACGGCGTGCAGCGCTTCGTCATCGGCCCGGCAAGCCATGGCGAAGACCGCAACATCCTGCTGGTGACGCTGGGCCTCTCGATCCTGATCGAGAACGCCATGCTCGCGATCTTCCGCTCCGATACGCGCTCGATCGACGTGCCCTACGCCTTCTCCTCGATCGATCTCGGCTTCACCTTCCTGGCGCTGCCACGCGTGCTCGCCTTCGGCGTAGCGTTGCTGGTCGCGCTGCTGCTTGGCCTGCTGCTCACCCGCACCGACACCGGCAAGGCGATCCGCGCGGTTGCCCGCGAGAAGACCGGGGCAGCGCTGGCCGGCATCGACGTCGCCCATATCTACGCCGTCACCTTTGGCCTGGGCGCGGCCTGCGTGGCGATCGCCGCCTGCCTCTTGATGCCGACCTTTTACGTAACGCCACGCGCCGGCAACGCCTTCGTGCTGGTCGCCTTCACCATCGTCGTGCTCGGCGGCATGGGCTCGATCCCCGGAGCGCTCCTGGGCGCCCTCTTCATCGGGGTCGTCGAGAGCCTGTGCGGTTTGTTCTTCGGCGAGAGTCTGGGCCAGATCGGCATCTTTCTGATCTTCATCCTGGTGCTGCTGGTGCGGCCCACCGGCCTGTTTGGAGCGCGCGCATGAGCACCTCGCGCGCCTTCGCCCCCGCACTCGTCCTGCTCCTGCTGGCGGCGCTGATCCCGGTCTTCGTCACCGCCAATACGGTGCTGAACTTCATCGTCTTCACGCTGATCATCGCACTGGCGGCCCAGGGCTGGAATCTGCTCGGCGGGCTCTGTGGCCAGTTCTCCTTCGGCCACGCCGCCTTCTTCGGCAGCGGCGCCTATGCGGCCGCACTGCTGCAGGCGCGCTATGGCGTCAATGCCTGGGCAGCCTTCACTGCGGCCATCGCATTCGCGGCGCTGGTCGGCTGGATCATCGGCTATCTCAGCTTTCGCTCAGGGCTGCGCGGCTCCTATTTCGCGCTGGTGACGCTCGCCTTCGCCGAGGTCTTCCGCATTCTCGCCAATGCCTCGGCCTTCACCGGCGGAGCGGCCGGCACGTTGATCAAGCTCGATATCCGGCCCGAGAACTTCCAGTTCGCCAGCCGCGCCGCCTTCGTCTGGATCGCTCTCGCGCTCGTCGGCTTCACCTTGCTACTGACGACGGCGATCACCCGCTCACGCCTCGGCGCCTGGTTCGCCGCCGTGCGCGAGAACGAGGATGCGGCGCGCGCACTCGGCGTCGACACGCTTGCGGTGAAGCTCAAGGCGATCACACTCTCGGCCGGCATCACCGGCGCGGCCGGCGCGCTTTATGTGCAATATTACCTCTATCTCGACGCCAACATCGCCTATGGCTCCTGGATCTCGATTGAGGCGCTGATCGCCCCGATCATCGGCGGCATCGGCACACCGCTTGGACCGATCGTCGGCGCGGTGACGCTGCATGGCCTGGGCGAACTGACGAAGCTCTTCGCCAGCGGCATCCCCGGCATCGATCTCGTGATCTATGGCGCGCTGCTCGTCACCGCGATCGCCTTCGCGCCCGACGGCATGATGGGCCTGCTGAAGCGGTTGGGCCGCGGCCAGGTCACGCCCAGAACGACCACGCCCAAAACGACCGCCGCCAAGACGACCACGCCTAAGACGGAAGGAGCTGCCTGATGCTCGCCGTCGAAACCATCACCAAGCGCTTCGGCGGGCTCGTCGCGGTCAATGCCGCAAGCCTCAAGGTCGCGGCCGGCTCGATTACCGGGCTGATCGGCCCCAACGGCGCCGGAAAGACCACCTTGTTTGCCGTCATCGCCGGGTTCGAGAAGGCCAGCGAAGGCCGCATTCTCTTCGCCGGCCAGGACATCACGGCGCAGCCCGCCCATCTGCGGGCCCAGGCCGGCATCGCCCGCACCTTCCAGATCGTGCAGCCTTTTGCTGGCCTCAGCGTCGTCGAGAACATCGCGGTCGGCGCCTATCTGCGTCATTCGGGCCGGGCCGACGCACAGGCCCGAGCAGGCGAGGTCGCAAGCCTCGTCGGCCTCGGCGCCATGCTCGACCAGTCGGCCTCCTCGCTCACGGTCGCCGGCCGCAAGCGGCTCGAACTGGCCCGCGCCCTGGCGACGGAGCCCAGGCTTCTGCTGCTCGACGAGGTGCTGGCCGGGCTCAACCCGTCGGAAATCCGCGACATGATCCCGGTCATCCGCCAGATCCGCGACCAAGGCGTCACCATCCTGATGGTCGAGCATGTCATGCAGGCCGTGATGAGCCTGTGCGAGGACATCCATGTGCTGGCCCAGGGCCGCATCATCGCGCAGGGCACACCGAGCGAGATCGCCGGCAATCCTGCGGTGATCGAGGCCTATCTCGGCCAGGGCGCAGCAAAGCGGCTGCAGGGGGCGACGGGCATGGGAGAAAACCATGCTTGAGGTCGAAAACCTGATCGCCGGCTATGGCGGCGCGGACGTCCTGCGCGGCATCGGCCTGGAGGTGAAGCCAGGCGAGATTGTCGCGGTGCTGGGCGCCAACGGCGTCGGCAAGACGACACTGAATCGCGCCTTGTCCGGCCTGATCAAGCCGCGCGCCGGCACGATCCGCTTCCTGGGGCAGGAGATCGCCGGCCTCAAGGCCTCGGCCATCGTCGCCGCCGGGCTGATCCATGTACCGGAAGGCCGACGGATCTTCCCCAATATGAGCGTGCGCGACAATCTCGTGCTTGGCAGCTACCGGCGCGGCAAACCGGCGCGCGAGGCTAATCTGGAGCGGATGTTCGAGCTCTTCCCGCGCCTGCGCGAACGCATGGGCCAGGCTGCCGGCACGCTCTCGGGCGGCGAGCAGCAGATGCTCGCCATCGGGCGCGGGCTGATGGGCGAGCCCAAGCTCCTGATCCTCGACGAGCCGTCGCTCGGCCTCTCGCCGCTCCTGGTCGAGGAGATGTTTGCGCTCATCGCCCGCATCGCCGGCGAGGGCCTCGCCGTGCTGCTGGTCGAGCAGAATGTCGTGCAGTCGCTCGAACTCGCCGCTCGCGCCTATGTGCTCGAAAACGGCCGCATCGTCGTCGAAGGTGCCTCAAGCCAGATCGCCGCCGACCCCGCTTTGAAACACGCCTATCTCGGATTGTGAGGCCGTTATGAACGCAAACGCCGCCGTCAGCGCCCAGCCCCGCGCCGAACCCGTGATGCAGCGCCCCGCCACGCCGGGTTGGCTCGACGAGCTCGCCGCCTTCTGCGCCGATCTGCGCTTCGAGCAACTGCCGTCCGAGGTCGTTTCGCGCACCGTTCAGGTCATCGCCGACTCGGTCGCCGCCATCGCCGCCGGTGCGCAGGAACCGGAGACGATCGCACTCTCCAACCGGCTCACCCCCCCCGACGACGTCTCGGGCGCGGCCGTCATCGGCAGCGGCCGCAAGGCAAGCCCAAGCCTCGCCGCTTTCCTCAACGGCACGGCCGGCACCATGCTGGAGCTCGACGAGGGCAACCAGTTCGCTCGCGGCCATCCCGGCATCCATGTCGTGCCGGCCGTGCTCGCAGCAGCTGTCCAGGCCAAGGCGAGCGGCAAGGATGTGATCACCGCAATTGCGCTCGGTTACGAGATCGGCGCGCGCATCGGCATCGCCTCAAAACTGCGCATCACCATGCATCCGCATGGTACCTGGGGCACGGTCGGCGCCGCCGTCGCCATCGCCTGGCTGCACAAGCGCGATGCCGCCGCGATGATCGAGACGATCAACGTCGCCTCCTCGCTCGGCCTCACCACCAGCCGCCGGACGATGCTGGAGGGTGGCACGGTCCGCAATACGTTCGCGGGCTTCTCCAACCAGATCGGCCTGATGGTCGATGGCCTGGTCGCCTCGGGCTTCACCGGCGAAGCCGATGGGTTGGGCACCGTCTATGGCTCGGTCATCGCCGATCATTGGCAGCCTGACGTGATGGCCGAGGCGCTGGGGCAGCGCTGGGAGATCGCGCGCAATTATTTCAAGCGCCATGCCTGCTGTCGCTACAATCATGGCGCGCTCGATGCGCTCAGCCGGATCGTGGCCAGCGAGGGCGGCCGCATCGCCCCGGAGCAGATCGCCCGCATCGATGTCGGCACCTATATCTGGGCGGCGCAGCTCGCCGGCCAGGAGCCGCACAACATGCTGGCGGCGAAGTTCTCGCTGCCCTTCTCGATCGCGACCACGATCGTCCACGGTGCGGCGACCGTCGAGGCCTTCCGCGAACCGGCGCGGCTCGAACCCGTCACCTGCGACCTCGCTCGCCGCGTCTTCGTCCGCGAGGACGAGGCCGCGACCGCCAAGCTGCCGGCGCTGCGCCCGGCCAAGGTCACGATCACCCTGACCGATGGCCGTGTGCTGGAAGCGGAAGCGCTGACCAATCGCGGCGACACCGAGGATCCCTATAGCGAAGCCGAGATTCGCGAGAAATTCTTCGATCTCGCCGGACCGGTCTGGGGAGAGACTCATTCCGCCGCGATCCTCGCCCAAATCGATGCCCTGCCGCAGGCCCGAACACTCGACGCGCTGAACGCCCTGCTCGCAGCCGCGCCCGCTATCCCGAACGGACACCAATCATGACCCTCTCCCTGAAGGCGCGCTTCGCTCAGGCGGAGATCGTGCTGGCGCCTGGCGTCTACGACGCACTGACCGCCTCGTTGGCTGAGGCAGCCGGCTTCGAGGCGCTCTACGTCTCCGGCGCCTCGATCGCCTATACCCGCCTCGGCCGGCCCGATATCGGCCTGGTCTCGATGGCCGAGGTTGCCGACACCATCACCATGATCCGCGACCGCATCGCGACACCGCTGATCGTCGATGCCGATACCGGCTATGGCAATGCGCTCAACATGCAGCGCACCATGCGCCTGTTCGAGCGTGCCGGCGCCAATGCCCTGCAGATCGAGGACCAGAGCTTTCCCAAGCGCTGCGGCCATCTCGCCGACAAGGGCGTGATCCCGGCCGCCGAGATGGTCGGCAAGATCAAGGCCGCCGTCGATGCCCGCGCCTCGCAGGAAACACTGATCATCGCCCGCACCGATGCCATCGCGGTGGAGGGCTTCGAAGCCGCGCTCGAACGCGCTCATCTTTATGCGCAGGCCGGCGCGGATATGCTCTTCGTCGAAGCGCCGGGCTCCGCCGACGAACTGCGCCGCGTCACCGCCGAGCTGAAGGGCCTGGCGCCGCTGATGGCCAATATGGTCGAGGGCGGGCGCACGCCGATCAAATCGGCAAAGGAGTTGGAGGCGCTCGGTTTCTCGCTCGTCATCTTCCCCGGCGGCATCGTGCGGGCGCTCGCTCGCGCCGCCCAGGACTTCTACGGCACGCTGAAGCGCGACGGCTCGACCGACGCCTTCCGCAATCAGATGTTCGATTTCGACCAGCTCAACGCCGTGATCGGCACGCCGCAGATGATCGCGGCCGGCCGGAGCTATGAAGCCGAGCAGATCATCGCTGCGGCCGAAAAGAGCAAGCAGGCATGACCATGACGCTCGATCCCGTCACGCTCGCCGTGCTGAAGGGCCGGCTGGAGCAGATCGCCAACGAGATGGACGCGACGCTCTACCGCTCCGCCTTCAACCCGATCATCGCCGAGGCGCATGACGCCTGCCACGGCCTCTACCACGCCACGACCGGCGCCACCCTGGTGCAAGGTACGTCCGGCCTGCCGATCTTCGTCGGCGCCATGGCCTTCGCGGTGAAGGCCGTGATCGACCGGGTCGAGGCTGGCGCCGCCAACGACCCCGGCGACACCTGGCTCTTCAACGACCCCTATGAGGGCGGCACGCATCTCAACGACATGCGCCTGGTGCGGCCGATCTTCCGCGACGGCAAACTGTTCTGCTGGCTGGCCTCCGTCGGCCACTGGCTCGATGTCGGCGGCAATGTGCCCGGCAATTTCAACGCGAAGGCGACGGAAAGCTTTCAGGAGGGCTTCCGCATTCCTCCGGTGAAGCTTGTGCGCAGGTACGAATTCCAGCACGACATCGTCGAGATCCTGAATGCCAATTCGCGCCTGCCGCAATCGAACTGGGGCGATCTCAACGGCCAGTTGAACGCGCTCGATCTCGGCGAGCAGCGCCTCGATGCGCTCCTGGCGGACTACGGTGTGCCGACAGTCGATGCCGCGCTCGACGCCTTCAGCGCCCGCGCCGAGGCGCTGATGCGCGCCGAGATCGCAGCCCTCCCGGACGGTCGCTACTCCTTCGACGATTTCCTCGACAATGACGGCATCACCGACACCCCGCTCAGAATCGCACTCGATCTGACGATCGCGGGCGATCTGATGACGCTCGATTTCTCGCGCTCGGCCCCGCCCTGCCAGGGGCCGCTCAACATCGCCTACTCCACGGCGGTCGCCTGCTGCTATGTCGCGCTGAAGCACATCTTCCCGCATGTCCCCGCCAATGCCGGCGTGCTGAAGCCGATCAGCTTCATCATCCCCGACACGACGCTGCTCGGCGTCAAGGCGCCCAAGCCCGTCGGCGGCTACACCGAGACGATCCTGCGCGTCATCGACACCGTATTCGGCGTCTTCGCCCAGATCGCGCCCGAGCGCGCCAATGGCTCGCCCTATGCCACCATCAACGCGCTCTCGCTGGCGGGCCATCGCGACGACGGCTCGCGCTTCGTGATGTTCTCCTTCTTCGGCGGCGGGTTGGGCGGCAACCCCGAAGGCGACGGCCTCAACCACGGCAATAATCCGATCTCGACCGCGACGATCCCGCCGGCCGAAATCCTCGAAGCCGCCTATCCCGTGATGTTCACGCAATGGGCGCTGCGGCCCGATTCCGGCGGAGCCGGCCGTCATCGCGGCGGCTGTGGCGCGATCTACGAGATCGAGGCGCTGGCGCAGTCGGGCGCCGATGTCTTCCTGCTCGGCGAGCGCGGCAAATTCCCGCCCTTCGGTGTCGCCGGGGGCGGCCCGGCGGCGATGAACCGCTTTGTCTATGACGGCCCGGACGGCCCGACATCGCCGCCGCTCGTCACCAAGATCACCGACATCCACATCGCCAAAGGGCAGCGCGTCCGGCTCGAAAGCCCCGGCGGCGGCGGCTATGGCGAGCCAAGGGAGCGCGATGCGGCCGCGGTGCGGCGCGATGTGGCGAACGGCTATGTGAGTGCGGAGGCCGCGCAAGCGCAGTATGGCGTGGATTTGGAGGCCGGACGATGATCTCCCCCTCCCCCAAAGCCGTCGTCGGCGTCGATGTCGGCGGCACCTTCACCGATCTGTTCTGGTTCGATGAGGCGGAAAAGCGCTTCCGCGTCGCCAAAGTTCCGTCGCAGCGTGGCGACGAGGCCAAGGGCTTCATTGCAGGCCTGACCACCTTCGGCCCTGTCTCCGGCCTCGCCTCGATCGTCCACGGCACCACCGTCGGCACCAACGCCCTGCTTGAACGCAAGGGCGCCAAAGTCGGCGTCATCACCACGCCGGGCTTCCGCGACGCATTGGAGATGCGCCGCCGTGACCGCCGCCAGACCTGGGGGCTGTGGGGCGATTTCACGCCCGCCGCCAGCCGCGAGAACCGGCTGGAGGTGCCCGAGCGGACGCTTGCCGACGGCACGATCCGCAAGGCTGTCGATCTTGACGCCGTGCGCGAGGCCGCCAAGACACTCGCGCGCCAAGGCTGCGAGGCGCTGGCGATCATCTTCATCAACGCCTACGCCAACCCCGTCAATGAACGCGCCGCGCTGGAAGCGGCCCGCACGGTCTGGCCGAACGAGCACCTCGCCTGCTCGAGCGCGATCCTGCCCGAGATCCGCGAATTCGAGCGCGCCTCGACGACCGCGCTCAATGCCACGCTCCAGCCTTTGGTCGGCTCCTATCTCGGCCGGCTGGAGGATGCGCTGGCGCAGGATGGTTTCACCGGCCGCTTCCACATCGTCCAGAGCAATGGCGGCGTGATGTCGACGGCCACCGCCCGCAAGCTCCCCGTCCGCACCGCCCTGTCGGGCCCGGCAGCGGGCGTCATCGCCGCCGCGGCGATCGCCCGCGCCGCCGGCTTCCCCGATGTCATCACCGGCGATCTCGGCGGCACCTCCTTCGACGTCTCGCTGATCGCGGGCGGAGAAGCGGCACTCGCCGCCCAGAGCACGATCGATTTCGGCATGGTGATCCGCACGCCGATGATCGAGATCACCACAATCGGCGCCGGCGGCGGCTCGATCGCTCGCGTCGATGCCGGCGGCCTGCTCGAAGTGGGGCCGGAAAGTGCGGGCTCGCGCCCCGGCCCGGTCTGCTATGGTGGGGGCAATGACCGCCCGACCCTGACCGACGCCAATCTCGTGCTCGGCCGCATCGACGGCTCGAAACCGCTCGGCACCTTGCAGAGCCTGGATGTCGACGCCGCGCGTGAGGCGATCCGCCTCAAGATCGCCGAACCGCTCGGCCTCGACGTGATGACGGCGGCGGAAGCGATCGTGAAGATCGCCAATGCCCGCATGGCCGGCGCGATCCGGCTGGTCTCGATCGAGCGCGGCCATGATCCGGCAAAATTCCTGGCCATGCCCTTCGGCGGCGGCGGCGCGCTCCATGCGGGTGCGCTGATCAAGGAGGTCGGCCTGCGCGGCGCGCTGGTGCCACGCTTCCCGGGCGTCACCTCGGCGCTCGGCTGCGTCATCGCCGATATCCGCCATGACGGCGTGCAGACGGTGAATCTGATGCTCGACGGGCTCGATGCGGCCGCCCTCGACGCCCGCATGGTCGAGGCGGGCGCAGAGGCCCATGCGATCGTCGCCGATGCCGGCTTGAGCGTCGAGCGCATCGATGTGCTCTACGAGCTCGACATGCATTATCTCGGGCAGACCCACACGGTCGCGGTGCCCTTGCCGGTGACGCTCACAGAGGGGCGCACCGGCGTGACCGGCGCCATCATCCGGGAGGCCTTCGACAAGGCCTATGGCGCAGCTTTCAGCAGGCTGCTGCCGGGTATCCCCGTTCGCATCGTCACGCTGCGCACCGCTGCGATCGGCCGTCGTCCGGCCTTCGACCTGACGGCACTGGCGCCGGCCACTGGTGCAACATTGGAAGCAGCGCGGCGTGGCGCGCGCCAAGTCTATCTCGACGGCGAGTGGCGCGAGACGGCGATCTGGTCGCGGCTCGATCTGCCGGTCGGCGCCAGGATCGAGGGGCCGGCTATGCTGGAGCAATCCGATGCCACGATCCTGCTCGATCCCGGCCTGACGGCGGAGGTCGACGCGCTGGGCAACCTCGTGATCCTCAGGAGCTGAGCCATGACCCTTCACGTCATTGCGAGGAGCGCAGCGACGAAGCAATCCAGAGGCGGCAGAGCCCTACGCCCTCTTGGATTGCTTCGCTTGGCTCGCAATGACGAGGGGTCGGCGACATGACGCCTCTCGCCCACACCGCCTTGCTGATCGTAGATCTGCAGAACGACTTCATCCATCCCGATGGCGCCTATGCGCGCGGCAAGGCCGCCTCGCCGCAGGCACAGGCGCTGCCGGTCAAGCTCAAGCCGCTGGCCGACCTCATCCGCACTAAGGGCGGGCTTGTCGCCGCCACCCAGTTCACCCTGGTGCCGGGGCGCGGCGGCGAGCCGCTGATCTCGCCGCATCTCCTCCAGATGCGGCCCTTCCTGCGCCGGGGCGATTTCCTGCCCGGCGGCTGGGGCCATCAGGTCGTCGACACCCTGCAACCCATCGATGTCGCGGTCGAGAAGATCGCCTATTCCGCCTTCTACCAGACCAGGCTGGAATGGCTGCTGCGCAAGCTCGCCATCGAGCACCTGATCGTTTGCGGCATCGTCACCAATGGCGGCGTCGCTTCCACCGTGCGCGACGCCCATGTCCGCGACATCGACGTGACCGTGCTGGAAGATGGCTGCGCCGCCCCGACCGAAGCGATGCATGCAGAGGCCATCGCCGCGCTCAAACCCGTTGCCAGTATCGCTACGATCGCCGGCGTGATGGCGGAGGTCGCCGCGCCATGAACGCTGTCCGCCCGGTCGACGGCATCGCCTTCGAGGCGGAGGCCGATGTCCTGATCATCGGCGCAGGCGCGGCAGGGCTCGTCGCCGCGCTCGCCGCGAAGGAGGCCGGCGCCGAGGTCGTCATCGTCGAGCGCGACGTGGTGCCCTCGGGCTCCACAGCGCTTTCGGCCGGGCTCATCCCCGCCGCGGGCACGCGCTTCCAGCGTGAGGCCGGCATCGAGGACAGCCCGGCCCTGTTCGCCCGCGACATCCTCGAAAAGGCCCATCACGAGCCCGATGCCGCGATGGTCGAGCATTTGGCCGAGCGCATCGGACCGGTGCTCGAATGGCTCGCCGAGCGGCACGGCCTGCCCTTCGACGTCATCACCAACTTCTCCTATCCCGGCCATTCCGCCCGGCGCATGCACGGCCTGCCCAAGCGCACCGGCTCGGAGCTGATCGACCGTCTGCGCGAGGCCGTGGAGGCCCAGGAGATCCCGATCCTGACCGGGTTTCGCGCCACCACCCTGTTTCGGACCGAAGATGGCGCAATCGCCGGCATCGCCGGCAGGCGTCCCGATGGCGGCGAGGAGAGGATCGGCTGCAAGGCGCTCGTGCTCGCTTGTAACGGCTATGGCGGCAACCGCGCTCTGGTGGCGCGCCACATCCCGCACATGGCGGAAGCGCTCTGGTTCGGCCATTCCGGCAATGAGGGCGACGCCGTGCTCTGGGGCGAGCAGCTCGGCGCGGAGCTCGTCGATATGTCGGGCCATCAGGGCCATGGCTCGGTCGCCCAGCCGCATGGCATCCTGATCAGCTGGGCGACGATCATGGAGGGCGGCTTTCAGGTCAACGCCTTGGGCGAGCGCTTCTCCGACGAGAGCCATGGCTATTCCGAACAGGCCGCCACCGTACTGCGCCAGCCCGCAGGCAAGGCCTGGACGATCTTCGATGCCCGCATCGCCGGCATCGCCCGCCAGTTCGAGGATTTCCAGAACGCCGAGGCGCAAGGCGCGATCGTCAGCGCGGCCTCGATCGAAGACCTCGCCATGAAGATCGGCCTGCCGGAAGCCGCGCTGGCGGCGACTGCAACCGAGGTCGCGGCGCTGAAGCGTGGCGAGGGGCAGGATCGCTTCGGCCGTGACTTCCCGAATGTGCCGCCGCTGGCAGCGCCATTCCATGCGGTTCGCGTCACCGGCGCCTTGTTCCACACCCAGGGCGGGTTGCGCGTCGATGACGCCGCCCGCGTCCTGGACAAGGACGGCCGGGCCTTCCCCAATCTCCACGCCTGCGGCGGCGCGGCGGTCGGCGTCTCCGGCGCGCAGGCCTCGGGTTACCTTTCCGGCAACGGCCTGCTGACCGCCGTCGCGCTAGGCGAGATTGCCGGCAGGGCGGCGGCAGCCTCTTCATCAGTCTGAATATCGAACTCCGGAACCTCCACCGTCATCCCGGGGCTCCGCGGAGTTTATCCTTGGGCCGATCGAAGATCGGACCCGAGGGCGATGCCCAGAATGACGGTGTATTTTCGCGGGGAAAACGGGATTAGAGCGAAGGCCACGCCGGCATCGGCGCACGCATCTCCTCCCACGCCTTCGCCATCCGCAGCACGCCGAGATCGTCGAAACGCCGTCCGGTGATCTGCAAGCCGATCGGCAAACCGCCCTTGGTCATCGCGGCATGCACCGAGATCGAAGGCTGGTCGGACATATTGGCGGGGAGCGTGAAACAGATATGCTCGAAAGGGCGATCCGGGTCATGGATCGGCGAAGCGAGTTCGGCCGGATAGCTCGGCACCGGCGAAACCGGAGACAGCACGAAATCGAACGGCGCGCTCTGCTTCAGCGCCGCATCCTTGATCACCAGCATCTGGCTCATGCCGCGATAAACCCGTTCGCCCGAGAGCGCCTTTCCACGTTCCGCCCATTGGAAGATATAGGGCAGCACCTTAGCCTGCTTCTCCGGCGTCAGCGCACCGATATCGGTCCAGGCGCGCTGGCTCCAGAAATCGTCGAGCCCGTCGAGCATGCTGCGCGTCATGAAGGCCGGAGCAGAGGTCACGATCGCGCCTGCCGCCGCAAAGGCCTTGCCCGCCGCCTCGATCGCGGCCTTCGTCTCCGGCTCGACTTCGATGCCGATGCCGGGGTCGAGCTGCAGGCCGATCCGCAGGCCCTTCAGATCGATGTCGAGCAACAGCCAGTCGATCTCCTGCGGTGGCAGGCTCATGCCGTCGCGCGCATCGGGCTTGGACAATTCCCGCATCATCAGCGCCGCGTCGGTCACCGTGCGTGTCATCGGGCCAGCGACGCGGCCGTAATAGCTCGGATCGATCGGCACGCGCCCAAAGCTCGGCTTCAGGCCGACGAGCCCGCACCAGCCGGCCGGCAGCCTGATCGAGCCGCCGATATCCGTGCCGACATGCAAGGGGCCGTAACCGGCGGCCCCCGCTGCTCCTGCGCCAGCAGAGGAGCCGCCGGGGTTCATCGCCAGGTTCCAGGGATTGCGGGCGAGTTCGTGAAAGCTGGAGAGCCCGGAGGAGAGCATGCCGTAGTCGGGCATCGTCGTCTTGGCGAGCGTGATGAAGCCCGCCTCGTTCAGCCGGGCTGCGACCGGTGCGTCCTCCGTCGCTGGGACGAGGTCGCGCGCCGCCGTCCCGATCGGCATCGGCACGCCCTTGGTCGCGATGTTCTCCTTGATCGTGCCCGGCACGCCGTCGAGAGGCAGAGCCTCGCCCTTGAACCAACGCGCCTCGGAAGCCCTGGCGGCAGCAAGTGCGGCAGTCGGATCATAGGCATAGAGCGCCCGAAGTTTGGGCTCATAGGCGTCGATCCGGGCGATCACGGCCTCCGTCACTTCGACGGGAGAGAGCGTCTTGGCACGGTAGGCATCGAGCAGATCGGCCGCGCTCAGATCGGCGGGGTTGGTCATCGGGGTGTCCTCGTCCTGGATTCGGCTGCGACAGGCGACGCTAGAGCCGGATGATTTCAGACGGAGTCACAAAGTGACCCCGTCTGAAATCTGAATCCGTCTCTCATCTAAAAGCGAGAGCAGGATCAATGCGAAAAACCGGTTCCCACTTTTTCGCATCCTGCTCTAGCGTCGCGCGTCATCCCCGCCTCTAGCAAGCTCCGCGCCGCGCAGGGCGGTCAGACGAAATAGTCGGGATGCGTCGTACGCAGATGGACGAGGTCCGGCAGCAATGTGCCGAGATGCTTGCGCATGGCCGCCTGCGCTGCAGGGCCGTCCTTGCGCCGCACCGCATCGACGATCGAGAGGTGTTCGCGGATCACCATCTCCATCCGGCCCGGCACCGGCAGCGTCATGCGCCGGCAGCGGTCGATCTGGCTCTTGGCGGCATGCGCCAGCTTCCAGATGCCGGGGTAACCCGCGCAGATCGCAATCGTCTCATGGAAGGCCTCGTCGAACAGGTGGAAGCGCTCCTGGTCGCCCTCATCGAAAGCCTCATGCTGGCGCGCGATCACCGCATCGAGCCGCGCCACGATCTCCGGAGTCGCGATGCCGGCGACGAGGTCGATGGTGGCGCATTCCAGCGCCTGCCGGATGAAGACGGCTTCCGGAATCGCCTCGATCGGGATCCGCGCCACGAAGGTGCCGGCCTGTGGAAAGACCTCGACCAGCCCCTCCTCCTTCAGCTTGATCAGCGCCTCGCGCACCGGCGTGCGGCTGATGCCGAAACGGGCCGTCAGCTCCTTTTCGACGAGAGCCGCGCCCGGTGCGATCTGCATGGCGAGAATGGCGCGCCGCATCTCATCCTGCACCAGCGAGGCCGCCGTCGAGCGGCGGGAGGATGTCCCGGCGCCGCGCATCGGCCGGCGCTCGCGCCGCGTGGCATCGACCGCCGCCTCCCGCGCACTCGCTATCTCCGACATCGCCCTCGTCTCATCCACGCCCGGCGAAACTCCCTTTTTGCACAAAGCCGCTGCAATCTTGCCCTAGCACTCAATCGCGATAGCATGGCGTGGTTTGACACGCTAGTATATTAGTATATCTATCCGACGCTACTCGGCTTGTCCTGGCCGGTGCGTGCTGGAGTCTTGCTTGATGTTGTTGCACGATGATCGCCTCTTTCCTGCCGATCCGGTAACGCGCGGCATCGCGCGGCGGCTCTATGCGGGCATTCGCGATCTGCCGATCATCTCGCCGCATGGCCACACTGATCCGCGCTGGTTCGCCGAGAACAAGGCCTTTCCCGATCCTGCGACTCTCTTCGTCAAGCCGGACCATTACATCTTCCGCATGCTCTATTCGCAAGGCGTCCGGCTGGAGCAGCTCGGCATCGCCCGCAAGGGCGGCAAGCCGGCCAAGAGCGATCCCCGCGCCATCTGGAAGCTCTTCGCTAGCCACTGGCATCTTTTCCGCGGCACACCGACGCGGCTGTGGTTCGAGCACGCCGTCTCCAGCATCTTCGGCGTCAACGAACGGCTAACCCCCGCCAATGCCGACGCGATCTACGACATCATCGCCGGGAAGCTCGAACAGCCGGAATTCAGGCCGCGGGCCCTGTTCGAGCGCTTCAACATCGAGGCGATCTCGACCACCGAAGGCGCGCTCGACGATCTGAAATGGCATGACATGATCCGCGCCTCCGGCTGGGGCGGCAAGGTCGTCACTGCCTACAGGCCCGACAGCGTCGTCGATCCCGAATTCGAGGGCTTCGCCGAGAACCTCGCCAGTCTCGGCGAATTGACCGGCGAGGACGTCTTCGCCTGGACCGGCTATCTTGAGGCCCATCGCAAGCGCCGGGCCTATTTCAAGGAACGCGGCGCGACCTCCTCGGACCACGGCCATGCCACGGCGCGCACCGCCAACCTCTCGCAGGCCGAAGCCGAGAAGCTCTTCGCCAAGGTCGCCAAGGGCAAGGCCTCGGCCGAGGATGCCGACCTCTTCCGCGGCCAGATGCTGACCGAGATGGCCAAGATGAGCCTCGATGACGGGCTCGTCCTGCAGATCCACCCCGGTTCCTTCCGCAACCACAACGCCAGCCTGTTCGAGGCGTTCGGCCGCGACATGGGCGCCGACATTCCGCGCCAGACCGACTATGTCACGGCGTTGAAGCCGCTGCTCGACGCTGTCGGCAATGAGCCCAACCTCACCGTCATCGCCTTCACGCTCGACGAGACCAGCTATTCGCGCGAGCTCGCGCCGCTGGCCGGGCATTACCCGGCGCTGAAGCTCGGACCTGGCTGGTGGTTCCTCGATGCGCCCGAGGCGATGCTGCGCTTCCGCGAGCTGACCACCGAGACCGCCGGCTTCTACAACACCGTCGGCTTCAACGACGACACCCGCGCCTATCTCTCGATCCCGGCGCGCCACGACGTCGCCCGTCGCTGCGACTGCACCTATCTCGCCAAGCTCGTCGTCGAACACCGGCTCGACGAGGACGAGGCGGCCGAAGTCGCCCATGACCTCGCCTACCGCCTAGCCAAGGAGGCCTACAAGCTGTGACCTCCGCAACGAAGGAGCTCGACGAACGCCAGGCAGCCCATCCGCGCGACGTGAAGCGCTATGAGACGCAAGCCCTGCGCGACGACTTCCTGATCGAGCGCATCTTCGTGCCTGGCGAGGTCACGCTGACCTACAGCCATTACGACCGCATGATCGTCGGCGGCGCGACGCCTGCGGCAAAGCCGCTGACGCTCGAGCCCTTCGCGCCGACGGGCACGCCCTTCTTCCTGGCGCGGCGCGAACTCGGCGTGATCAATCTCGGCGGCGCAGGCAGCGTCACCGTCGACGGCCAGCGCTTCGACATCCCCAATCTCGACGCGCTCTATGTCGGGCTGGGCGCGAAGGAGGTCTCCTTCGCCAGCGCGGACGCCGCCAACCCGGCGAAATTCTATCTGACCAGCGCCCCGGCGCATCGCGAGGCGCCGCACCAGCTCATCCGGAAGAGCGACGCCAACACCATCCATCTCGGCTCGGTCGAGACATCGAACAAGCGCACCATCCGGCAATACATCATGCCCAACACCACCGGCACCAATCAGCTGGTGATGGGCATGACGGCGCTGGAGCCGGGCTCGGTCTGGAACTCCATGCCTTGCCACACTCACACGAGGCGCATGGAGGCCTATCTCTACTTCAACCTCGACCCGGCCCACCGCGTCTTCCATTTCATGGGCGAGCCAACGCAAACCCGCCATCTCCTGGTCGCCAATGAACAGGCGGTGATCTCACCGAACTGGTCGATCCATTGCGGCTGCGGCACCTCGAACTACGCCTTCGTCTGGGCCATGGCCGGCGACAATGTCGAGTTCACCGACATGGACCCAGCACCGGTGGACACGCTGCGCTGATGACCCGCCGCTCGCCCTTCTCGCTCGAAGGCCGTACCGCGCTGGTCACAGGCGCCAATACCGGCATCGGCCAGGGCATCGCGCTGGCGCTGGCTGAAGCCGGAGCGACGATCGTCGCGGCAGGACGCTCGGATATGAGCGAGACGCTGGGGCTGATCGAGGCGGCGGGTGGAAATGCCATACCGCTTCAGCTCGATCTGCAGCAGCCCGGCAGTGCGGCCGAGGCAATCGCAAGCGCAGTGACCACTGCCGGCCCGCTCGACATCCTGGTCAACAATGCCGGCATCATCCGCCGCTCGGACGCGCTCGATTTCAGCGAAGCCGACTGGGACGAGGTGATGAACCTCAATCTCAAGGCGGTGTTCTTCCTCAGCCAGGCCTTCGCTAGGGCAGCGCTTGCCGCCGGCCGCGGCGCCCGCATCGTCAACATCGCCTCGCTGCTCTCCTTCCAGGGCGGCATCCGAGTCGCTTCCTACACCGCGAGCAAGAGCGGGCTTGCCGGGCTGACCAGGTTGCTCGCCTGCGAATGGGCGGCCAAGGGCATCAACGTCAACGCGATCGCGCCCGGCTATATCGAAACCAACAACACCCAAGCCCTGCGCGCCGACCCGGAGCGCAGCACCGCGATCCTCGCCCGCATTCCCGCCGCGCGCTGGGGCCAGCGCTCGGACATCGGCGGTGCGGCGGTGTTCTTGGCGAGCGATGCGGCAGCCTACATGCATGGCGCGATCCTTCCCGTCGACGGAGGTTGGCTGGCGCGATGACGAACCGTCTCAACGCCTTCTTCCAGCACGAAGCCGCCCTGGCCTGGGAGCCGACCGAACCCGGCGTGAAGCGCAAGATCATGGCCTATGGCCCCGAGCTGATGGTCGTGCGCGTCGCTTTTGACGCCGGCGCGGTCGGCAAGACGCATAGCCACCCGCATCGGCAAGCGTCCTATGTCGAGAGCGGCATCTTCGACGTCACCATCGACGGCCGGACCGAGCGCCTGATCGCCGGCGACACTTTCTTCGTGCCTGCCGATCTCGTCCACGGCGTCGTCGCGGTCGAGGCCGGGCAGCTCGTCGATTCCTTCACGCCGATGCGAGAGGAGTTTCTTTGATCTTCGCCTGACCGGCAGGGGCCAGCAGCTCTCATGGAACGGCT
The DNA here is from genome assembly GCF_900113835.1 of Allobosea sp. OK403. Classification (GTDB taxonomy): domain Bacteria; phylum Pseudomonadota; class Alphaproteobacteria; order Rhizobiales; family Beijerinckiaceae; genus Allobosea. The sequence continues at coordinate 823,780 of NZ_FOQV01000002.1, forward strand.
TCGTCGAGGCGACGCTGGGCGCCGTGCGCACCACCGCAATGGTGCTGCTCGTGATCGGCACCGCCGGTTCCTTCGGCTCGCTGATGGCCTTCCTGCAGGTGCAGCAGGCAACGATCGGCACGATGAAGGCGGTGTCCGATAATCCCAGCGTCGTCCTGCTGATGATCAACCTCATCCTGCTAGAGCATTTTCGAGCGAAGTGGACACCGGTTCGCATGAAGAAAATGCGACAAAACAAGGAGCTGGAGCATTTCCACGATTCGGAGAAACGCGGAAATGCTCCAGTGCTCGGCACCTTCATGGACATGGCGCCGATGATCATCATCTGCACGCCGATCTTCCTGCCCGTGGTCAAGGCCTCGACCCCGTTCATTTCGGCGTGATCCTGATCCTCAATGCCGGCATCGGCCTGAACACCCCGCCTGTCGGCTCGGTGCAGTTCGTCGCCTGCGCCATCGGGCACATCTCGATCGGGCAGTCGATGAAAACGATCTGGCCCTTCTACGGCGCAAGCATTGCCGTGCTGCTGCTGGTGACCTATGTCCCGGCCGTGTCCCTCTGGCTACCGGGTGTATTCCGTTGACGAGACTGACGACCACAAGCCTCGCCGGCCTGTCCGCGAGTATTCGCCGCCCGGCCTATGACCGCTCGCAGCTCAAGCCGGGCATCGTCCATCTGGGTCTCGGCGCTTTCGCCCGCGCCCATCTCGCCGACTATACCGAAGATGCGCTTGAGCGGGATTTCGGTGCCTGGGGCATCATCGGAGCCAGCCTGCAGCGGCCCGATCAGCGCGACCGGCTGAAACCGCAGGACGGGCTCTACACCTTCCTGAAGCGCGCGCCTGCCGGTCCGGAGCTGCGCGTCATCGGCTCCGTCCTCGGTGTGCTCGTCGCGCCCGAGAATCCTGCCACCCTTATCGCCCGCATGGCCTCGGCCGAGACCCGCATCGTCTCGCTGACGATCACCGAGAAGGGCTATTGCCACGATCCCGCGACTGGCCGGCTCCGGGAGGACCATCCCGATATCCTGCACGATCTCGACCATCCCGATGCGCCGCGCTCGGCCATCGGCCTGATCACCGCGGCGCTTGCGATCCGCAAGAAAGAAGGCCTTGCTCCCTTCACCGCGATGAGCTGCGACAACCTCCCCCATAACGGCAAGGTGCTGCGCGGCCTCATCCGCGACTTCGCCGCCTTGCGCGACGACACGCTCGCCCAATGGATCGAGGCCCACAGTGCCTTCCCCTCGACCATGGTCGACCGCATCGTGCCTGCGACGACCGAGGCCGACATAGCCGAGGTCGAGAGCCTGCTCGGGCTGCACGACGCCGCCCCCGTCATCGGCGAGCCCTTCCGGCAATGGGCGATCGAAGATGCCTTCGCCATGGGTCGCCCGGCCTGGGGCGAGGTCGGCGCGCAGCTCGTCCTAGAGGTCGCGCCCTTCGAGTTCATGAAGCTGCGCATGCTCAACGGCGCGCATTCGAGCCTGGCCTATCTCGGCTATCTCGCCGGGCATGAGACGGTGGCGCAAGCCAGCAGCGATGCAGTCCTCGCCCGCTTCCTGCAGGGCCTCTGGAGCGAGGTCATCCCGACCGTGCCCGCGCCGCAAGGCGTCATGCTCGCCGATTACGCCTCGGCCCTGCTCGCCCGCTTCCAGAATCCGGCGATCCGCCACCGCACCTGGCAGATCGCCATGGACGGCTCGCAGAAGCTGCCGCAACGCCTGCTCGGCACGATCCGCGACCGGCTGAAGGCCGGCGCCCCGATCGACCATCTCGCGCTGGGCGTCGCAGCCTGGATGCGTTACGTCACCGGCAGCGACGAAAAGGGCGGCGCAATCGACGTGCGCGACCCGTTGGCGGCAGAGTTCGCCAAGCGCGCCGCTTCGGCCGGCCGCGACGCGAAGGCTCTGAGCGGGGCGCTGCTCGGAATCGAGAGCATCTTCGGCACGGAGCTGCCACGCGAAGCCGCCTTCACCCAAGCGGTAGAGGCTCAGCTCGCGAAACTGTTCGAGCATGGCGCCAGAGCGACGGCCGCCGCGCTGGCGTCCTAACAGGTTCACACAGAACCACAGCGTCATCCTGGACAAGCCGCGTAAGCGGCGCAGCCCCGGGATCCATCGGAGGGCTCTGGAACTCTACGATGGATCCCGGGCCGAAGCTTCGCTTCGCCCAGGATGACGTCGCATATGAGTGCGAACATCCGCTGCTCCGAAAGAGACTTGCTCGCGCCGCCAAGCTCGCGCCAGATGCACCGATGATGCGCCTGTTCGCCATCCTCGCTCTTGCCGTCTCGAACCTGGTCGCAAGCCAGGCGGCGGCGCAATCGCGCGTCGTCGTCCCGAATTTCTGGGATCAGCGCATCAGGCTCGACCGGCCCGAGCCCGGCCCGCCCCGCATCGTCCGCTTCCTCACCGATGATGATTACCCGCCGCTGCATTTTTCCGCGGCCGACGGCCCGCTGACCGGCTTCTCGGTCGAGCTTGCGCGCGCCGCCTGCGAAAAGCTCGGCTGGACCTGCACGGTGCAGGCGCGCCGCTTCGACACCCTGCTCGATTCACTGACTGAGGGACGCGGCGACGTGCTGGCGGCGGCGCTCAACCTCACCCCGCAATTGCGTAGCCGCTTCGCCGCCAGCCATCTCTATTTCCGCAGCACCGCCCGCCTGGTCACTACGCGCGGCAACGCCCAGATCGATCTCGATCCGCGCACGCTTCAGGGCAAGCGCATCGCAGTCGTCGGCGGCACTGCGCATCAGGCCTTCCTCGAGCGGCTCCTGCCCTTCGTGCAACGCCGCGAAACCGGCACGCTTGCGGGCGCGATCGCAGCGCTGCGCAGCGGAGAGGCCGAATTCGTCTTCGCCGACGGCGTCGCGCTCTCGCTCCTGCTGGCCTCGACCGGTGGCAGCGAACTCGCCTTCACCGGCGGCCCCTTCCTTGAGAGCCGCTATTTCGGCGAGGGCGTCGGCTTCCTCACGCGCAAGGACGACCTCGCCCTGAAGCGCGGCCTCGACTACGCGCTGCAATCGCTCTGGGACGACGGGACTTATGCAAGACTCTATCTCCGTTTCTTCCCGGTGAGCCCGTTTTGAAAGGCTCTACCCCAAACTCCCCGCGAACCGCTGCGCCAGCCGCTCGCGCCTGAACGCCTCGGTGACGAAATCGACGAAGGCGCGGGTCTTCGCCGGCAGCAGCGTGCGGCTGGCGTAATAGAGCGAAATCGAACCGGCATCGGCATACCAGTACGGTAAGAGCCGGATCAGCGCGCCGCTCTCCAGGGCCGCCAATACATCCGGCACCGCGACCAATGTGACCCCGAGCCCGAACTGCGCCGCGCGACACATCGCAGTGGGATCGTTCAGCACGATCGTCTCCGGCTGCGCGATCGCCATCTCGGCCCCGGTTGCATTGCGCATCGTCCAGTGCCGCGGGCGGCCCGTGCGAGCCGAGCGCATCACGATCCCGTCCAGCCCGGCGAGATCGGACGGGTCCGTGGGCCAGGCTCGCCCGGCGAGATAGGCCGGCGACGCCACCGCGATGATATGGGCCGGAGCCAGAGCCCGCGCGACCACGCCGGGTGACAATGCGAACGCAGCGCCGATCGCCGCGTCAAATCCTTCCGCGATCAGATCGACCGGTCGGTTCTCGAAACGCCAGTCCAGCCGGATGCGGGGATAACGCGCCAGGAAAGCCGGCAGCAGCGGCAGGATATGGTCGACCCCGAAAGTTGGACTGAGGCTGACCTTGAGCACACCTGCCGGCTCCCCGCCTTCCTGCACCACGCCGGAGATCGCCGCCTGGAGCGCATCGAGATTGTCGCCGATCCCCAGCAGGAAGCTTTCGCCGGCCTCGGTCAACGTCAGCTTGCGCGTCGAGCGCTGGAACAGCCTGACGCCGAGATTGCGCTCCAGCATCGCGACATTGCGGCTCACCGCAGCCGGCGTCAGCGACAATCGCCGCGCAGCCTCCGAGAAACTCAGTGTCTCCGCGCTGCGGACGAAGGATTCGAGATTGGCGAGCGTCTCCATGCGGCAATTTTCAACATATGCTTGAAAATAATTCCAGCTATTCCCGGCTAATCCGGGACAATGAAACGGGCGATATCCGTTCCACCAACAGAACGGAGCTTTTCCCAATGACCACCATCGGCATCATCGGCGCAGGCCATATCGGCCAGGCCTTCGCCAAGACCCTCGCCCGGAACGGCCTCAACGCCACCATCGCCAATAGCCGCGGCCCAGCCTCTCTCGCAGAGCTCATCGCGGAACTCGGTCCCAACATCAAAGCCGGCACACGCGAGGAAGCGGCGAAGGCCGATATCGTCCTCATCGCGGTCAACTGGTCGAAGCTGCCTGGCGCGCTCGCCGGCCTGCCGGACTGGAATGGCCGCATCGTGATCGACGCCAACAACCCGATCGAGGCACCGTTGTTCAAGCCGGCTGAGCTGAACGGTCGCCTCTCCAGCGAGATCGTCGCCGATCTCGTCCCGGGCGCGCGGCTGGTCAAAGCCTTCAACCATCTCATAGCGAAACAGCTGGAAGCAGATCCCAAGGCCGAGGGCGGCCGGCGCGTGCTGTTCTATTCCGGCGACGACGCCAAGGCCAAGGCAGAGGTCGCCGCCCTGATCGACAGCCTCGGCTTCTTCGGCATCGATCTCGGCCCGCTCGCGCTCGGCGCGCACCTCGCCCAGTTCCCCGGCGGCCCGCTGCCGATCCACAATCTGGTCAAATTCGACTGACCGGCGTGTTGGAGAGTTCGCCCTCCAGCGACTGCTTCGCGACCGCAGCGAGCCATCCTGCCGTCGCCGGCAGGATGGCGTCGTTGAAATTGTAGCGGTCATTGTGCAATTCGCCGCCATCCTTGGCGGGGCCGTTGCCGACCCAGACATAGGCGCCGGGCCGGTGCTGCAGGAAATAGGTGAAGTCCTCGCCCGTCGTGCTGGCCGGCATGTCGCGCCTGACGGTCAGGCCAGCAGCCCTGCCGGCAGTGGCTGCGATCTCCTCCTCCAGCGGCGTGTTGATGGTGGCAAGTCCGCCGGTGATGAAGGCGGCCTCCGCCGTCATCTCATAGGTCGCGGCAATGTTCGCGGAGATGTCGCGCAGGCGCTGCACGACCCGGTCGCGCACCGCCGGCTTGAAGGTGCGGTAGGTGCCTTCGATCCAGACGCTGGTCGGGATCTGGTTCGACGCCAGGCCGCCATGCACCTGCCCGATCGAGACCACGGCCGAATCCATCGGATCGACATTGCGCGCCACGATCGTCTGCAGCGCCACGATGAGATGCCCCATGGCGGTGACGGGATCGCGCGTCAGATCGGGCTTTGCGGCATGGCCGGCGACCCCGTGCAATGTGATCTTGAAGCGCCCGGGCTCGGCCATCACCGGGCCGCGATGCACGGCGACCGTGCCCGCCTCCAGCCCTGGCCAATTGTGCAGGCCAAAGACGCGCTCCATCGGAAAGCGTTCGAAGACGCCGTCGGCGATCATTGCGCGCGCGCCCTGGCCGTTCTCCTCCGAGGGCTGGAACAGGAACTGCACCGTGCCGCTCCAGTTTTCGTCCTTCGCCAGCAGGGCGGCCGCGCCGAGCAATGAGACGGTGTGGCCGTCATGGCCGCAGGCATGCATGACATTCGCAGTGCCGGATTTGTAAGGCAGGTCATTCGCCTCGTTGATCGGCAGCGCATCCATATCGGCGCGCAGGCCGACCGAGCGGTCGGAGGTCCCGCGCTTGAGCGTCGCGACCACGCCATTGCCGCCGACGCCGGCAGTGAACGGCACGCCAAGCTCTGCCAGCTTCGCCTGCACGAAGGCGCTGGTCGCACTTTCCTGAAGCGAAAGCTCCGGATGGGCATGCAGATGGCGCCGCCATGCGGTCAGTTTGTCGAGGAGATCACGATCCAAGGCGGTGTCCTTTCAGGCGAAGCAGATATTAGCCTATACCCGCTCAGGGCATCGACAAGCCGCCGCAGCGGATGCCCCGTCCCAGCGACATGCATTGACGCCCCCCTTGGCGATCTGCCAAAGCCCGAGGCTCATTTTTCCAATTCCTGGAGAGGACCGCCCTGATCATGCCCGCCTTCGACCCCGCCCTTGTTGACGCCGCCCAGCGTTCGGCCGCCTGGCCGTTCGAGGAAGCACGCAAGCTCGTCGCGCGGATCGAGAAATCGGGCAAGAAAGAGGTGCTGTTCGAGACCGGCTACGGACCGTCGGGCCTGCCGCATATCGGCACTTTCGGCGAGGTCGCGCGCACCTCGATGGTGCGCCATGCCTTCCGCGTGCTGACGGGCGATGCCGTTCCCACGCGCCTGATCGCCTTCTCCGACGACATGGACGGGCTTCGCAAGGTGCCCGACAACATGCCCAACAAGGAGCTGCTCGCCGCCAATCTGGGCAAGCCGCTGACCGAGGTGCCCGACCCCTTCGGCACGCATGACTCGTTCGGGCGCCACAACAATGCCCGCCTGCGCGCCTTTCTCGACCAGTTCGGCTTCGATTACGAGTTCAAGTCATCGACCGATGCCTACAGGGCCGGCGAGTTCGACGCGACGCTGCTGAAGATCCTCGCCCGCTACGACGCGGTGATGAAGATCATGCTGGCGACATTGCGCGAGGAGCGCGCCGCGACCTACTCGCCCTTCCTGCCTATCCACCCCAGGACCCGCGTGGTCATGCAGGTGCCGATCGACGAGGTCGACGTCGCGGCCGGTACCATCGCCTGGGCCGATCCGGTCACGAGCGAGCGCTTCGTCACGCCCGTCACCGGCGGCCATGTCAAGCTGCAGTGGAAGCCGGATTGGGCGATGCGCTGGACGGCGCTCGGCATCGATTACGAGATGGCCGGCAAGGATTTGATCGATTCGGTCAAGGTCTCCTCGGCGATCACGCGCGCGCTCGATGCAACCCCGCCCGAGGGCTTCAACTACGAACTCTTCCTCGACGAGCAGGGCCAGAAGATCTCGAAGTCGAAGGGCAACGGCCTGACCATCGACGAGTGGCTGACCTATGCCAGCCCCGAGAGCCTGTCGCTGTTCATGTATTCGCGTCCGCGCGAGGCCAAGAAGCTGCATTTCGACGTCATTCCGCGCGCGGTCGACGAATATCTGCAGTTCCTCAATGGCTATGAGCGCCAGGACTGGAAGAACCGCCTCGGCAACCCGGCCTGGCACATCCACAATGGCGAGCCGCCCCAGCCGGAAATCATCGCCACCGGGGAAGGCGAGAACGCAACCAGGACGCAGATCACCTTCGGCCTGCTGATGAACCTCGTCGCGGTGGCGAATTCCGAGGACAAGAGCGTGCTCTGGGGCTTCCTGCAGCGTTATTCGCCAGCGATCTCGCCTGCCACCCATCCGCGCCTCGACGCGCTGGTCGGCTACGCGATCGCCTATTTCCGCGATTTCGTGAAGCCGGCGAAGACCTACCGCGCCGCCGACGAGACCGAACGCGCGGCTTTCCTCGCGCTGGACGCCGCACTCGCAGCCCTGCCACCGGGCGCCACCGCCGAAATGGTCCAGGACACGGCGCTCGATGTCGCCCGCGCGGTTCCGCGCTACCAGAACCTCACCGCCAAGGGCGCGACGCCCGAGCGGCCCGGCGTCAGCGGCGACTGGTGGAAGGCGATCTACCAGGTGCTGTTCGGCGAGGATCAGGGCCCACGCTTCGGCTCTTTTGTGGCGATCTACGGCATCCCCGAGACCCGCGCGCTGATCGCCAAAGCGCTTGCCGGCGAATTGGTGAGCGAACATGCGGCCTTCGTCGAGGCGCGCAAGGCGGGGTGACCTTCGTCATTGCGAGCGTGAGCCGAAGCAATCCAGCAGGGCTCGCGCAGTCCCCACCGGATTGCTTCGTCGCTGTCGCTCCTCGCAAGGGTGAAAACAGTGCAGCGGGAGCAAACTGAATGACCGATGCCGCCGAAGCCGTCGAGCGCGCCATCGCCTCCCGCCGCGCCGTCCGCGCCTTCCTGCCCGATCCTGTCGAGCCCGCGCTCATCCGCCGCATCCTGGCGGTCGCGGCGCAGGCGCCGAGCGGCACCAATATGCAGCCCTGGAAGGTCCGTGTGATCGGCCCCGACAGCCGCGCCCGGCTGGAAGCCGGCCTGCTCGCAGCGCTGGATTCGCCGGACCTGCCGGCAGCAGAAGAGTATCGCTACTATCCCGAGAGCTTCCGCGAGCCCTATCTCTCGCGTCGCCGCAAGGTCGGCTGGGATCTCTACGGCCTGCTCGGCGTCAAGAAGGGCGATGTCGCGGGCATGAGGCGTCAGACCGCGGCAAACTTACGTTTCTTCGACGCGCCGGTCGCGCTGATGGTCACGATAGACCGCGATCTCGAAATCGGCTCATGGCTCGATCTCGGCATGTTCGTCCAGAACATCCTGATCGCGGCACAGGGGCATGGGCTGAACTCCTGCCCGCAGGCGATCTTCGCCCGCTTCCACCCGGTGGTGCGGCGCGAGCTCGCCATCCCCGAGAACGAGGTGGTGGTCTGCGGTATCGCCATCGGCAAGGCCGATCCCGACGCTCCCGCCAATGCTCTCGTGCCGGAGCGCGAACCGGTCGAGGCGTTCACGACCTGGCTCGCTTAGAGAATGCGTTATCAGATCAGGTCGATCCGACCTGATCTGAGCAGACTCACGCGCCGGGCTGGCTATCGAGCGAAGCCTTCGGCGCGCTCTTCCTGATGCTCTTCAGGAACGGCGCGACGCCAAAATGCATGGCGAGGACCGCGACCGCGCCGATCAGCAATCCCAACACCGCCGAGAGCCCCGCCGTCACCAGCCATTCGACCGCAGCCGCGAGCATAGCCACGACGCGGCCACCTGCCGTCGCGAGATCGTGGATGACGTGTTCGAGCCCGGCCAACCCATAGCCGGCAAAGCCGTGAATGATGATGCCGCCGCCGACCCAGAGCATGGCGATCGTGCCGATTGCGCCGAGAAGGTTGAGGAAATACGGCATGCCGACCACGAGGCTCCGACCCAACAGGCGCACGGGCGCAAAGCGCCGCTTCGCCAGCGCCACGCCGGCATCGTCCGCCTTCACGATCAGCGCGACAATGCCATAGACGAAAGCGGTCATGCCGAGACCGACGACGGCCATCACCACCGCCTGCGTCCAGAATGACGAGCCGGAGACGCTGGCGAGCGTGATCGCCATGATCTCGGCGGAGAGGATGAGATCGGTCTTGATCGCGCCGCTGATCTTCTCGTTCTCGAGCGCCTTGGGGTCGAGCGGTTCAGCCTCAGCCGCCGTTTCGCCATGCCCGGCATGCGGCAGGAAGCGCTCGATCAGCTTTTCCGCGCCCTCATAACAGAGATAGACGCCACCGATCATCAGCAGCGGCGTGATCGCCCAGGGCGCAACCAGCGTCAGCATCAGTGCCGCAGGCAGCAGGATCAGGAGCTTGTTCTTGAGCGAACCGAGCGCGATCCGCCAGATGATCGGCAATTCGCGATCGGCCGCGAAGCCGACCGCATAGCGCGGCGTCACCGCCGTATCGTCGATGACAATGCCGGCGGCCTTGGCTCCGGCCTTCGTCGCCTGCGCTGCGGCGTCGTCGAGCGAAGCAGCAGCGACATGGGCAAGGCCCGCGATGTCGTCCAGCAGGGCGAACAGACCTGAACTCACGGAGGCCTCCCATGCCGGTTCTGCCGCAATGCAGCGAAACAAGCATGAATGGCCCTGATATGACAGCGCCGGAGCAGGGAGCGCTAGGAGAAAGCCACCACGACCCGCCCAAGCACGCCGAAATCAGCGTCGAGCCTGTCTCCGGGTGAAATCGCGATTGGCACGAGGCAGGTCCCCGTCGTCACCACCTCGCCTGCTTTCAGCACCACGCCAAGGGCGGAGAGTTCGTTGACCAGCCAGGTCAGCGCGATGCGTGGATCGCCCAGCACATTGGCGCCAAGCCCTTCATGATCCGGCCGGCCTGGCATCCGCGCGACCGGCCGGAACGCCGCGAGATCAAGCCCGCGCCAGGCCGCTCCCGTGCTCTTGCCAAGCACGAACTCATGGGCGCAGCCATTATCGGCAACGAGCTGGACGCCTCCAGCCGCGGCGAAATCCACGAAGCGCGAATCCGGCAACTCGATCGCGGGGTGAAGGCTCTCGACTGCCGCCAAAACCTCGTCCTGCGAATAGACCGTCTCGCGCGGCGTCAGATCGCGACCCATCCGGAAAGCGAATTCGAGTTCAGCCACGCGCATGGCGTTGCCGCTGAGTGAAGTCGTCGCGCCATCCGCCAGTACGCGCTCGGCAAGAATCCGTCCGGCGAGCGGTCCCGAGACGCCGATATGCGCCTGCCCCGCCTTGCTGGTGGCGGCGATCTTCCAGCCGAACAGCGGCGACGCGCTGCTCTGTTCGAGCAGCGCCTGCATGCCATAGGCTTCGCGCAGATCCGCCGGGCGCAGAACCTCCGGCATCGCCGCGCATTTCGTTCCCCCGCGCCAATGCGTGAGCAGGAAAGCCGTCGCCGCCGGCAGCTTGTCGTCCGGACTCATGCCGCCAGCCCGCCCGCCGCCAACCCTCCCGCGGCGTCAACCCGGCGCAGATGATGCGCGGTATCGCCGAACAGGCTCTCGATCATGGTCAGGCGCTTGAAGTAATGCGCGCCGAGATACTCCATCGTCATGCCGATGCCGCCATGGAGCTGCACCGCCTCCTGGCCGACGATGCGGCAGGAACGGTTGATCTGCACCTTGACCGCCGAGAGCGCCGCGCCACGCTCGGCGGTGTCGTCGTGCTCCACCATCATCGCCGCATAGGCCGCCATCGAGCGCGCCTGCTCCAGCGCGATCAGCATGTCGACGGCGCGGTGCTGCAGCACCTGGAAATTGCCGATCGGAGCGCCGAATTGCTGGCGCGTCTTGAGATATTCCACCGTCAACCCATGCAGAGCTTCCATGATGCCGACAGCCTCGGCCGCAAGCGCAGCGATGGCGAATTCGCAGACGCGCTCCAGGATCGGCAGGCCCTGATCCAGCGGGCCGATCAATTCGGCCGCTCCGACCAGAACGCCCGATAGCGCGACCTCGGCCGCGCGCCCGCCATCCTGCGTCGCATAGCCATGGTTCTTCACGCCGGGCGCATCGGCCGCGACGAGGAACAGGCTGATGCCCTCGCGGTCGCGCCGGTTGCCCGATGTCCGGGCACTGACGACGAGATGCTGGGCGCTGTCGCCATTGATGACGACGCTCTTGGCGCCTTCCAGCACGAAGCCATCGCCTGCTTTGCGCGCCGTGGTGGCAACGTCGTTGAGGTCGTAGCGCGACTGCTTCTCGGTGAAGGCCAGCGCCAGCCTCGAGCTGCCCTCGACGATACCGGGAATGACGCGCTGCTTGAGCTCATCCGATCCGCCGAGCCTGACCGCCCCGCCACCGAGCACCACGGTCGCAAGATAAGGCTCCAGCGCCAGCCCCTTGCCCAGCGCCTCCATCACCACCAGCGTCTCGACCGGCCCGCCGCCGAAGCCGCCTTCCTCCTCCGTGAAGGGAATGCCGAGCAGTCCCATCTCGGCGAATTGCGCCCAGCTCTTCTCGCTGAAGCCAAGCGGGCCGGCGCCTTGCGTCTTGCGCTGTTCGAGCGAGCCATAGGTCGCAGCCACAAGCCGCTCGACACCGTCCTTGAGCTGCGTCTGTTCGGAAGAAAGGTCGAAATCCATGATACGTCTCTTCAGGTTCGCGATGCAGCCATTCCACCCGCCGCGTCATCCCGGACAAGCCGCGTAAGCGGCGCCGATCCGGGATCCATCGAAGGGCGCAAGCGCTCTAGGATGGATCCCGGATCAAGCCCGGGATGACGATGGAGCGTGGGGACAGGTCGAGATCAATCTCACAGCCCGAGCACCGCCTTGGCGATGATATTCTTCTGGATCTCGTTCGAGCCGCCATAGATCGAGACCTTGCGGTTGTTGAAGTAGCTCGCCGCCGCCGCATCGGCCCAGTCATAGTCGAACGGCCAGTCATTGGTCAGGTCGCCCGAGCGCACCGGAGCAGCCAGCGCGAAGGGCCCGGCCACCTCGAGCAAGAGCTCCGTCGTCGCCTGCTGCAGCTGCGAGCCCTTGATCTTCAGGATCGAGGAGGCGGGATCAGGCTTGTTGGGATCGCGCTTGCCTTGCGCCGCGACGACCCGCATCTGCGTGATCTCCAGCGCCTTCAATTCGATCTCGACCTCGGCCACCCGCTCGCGGAAATCGCGGTCCTCCCAGAGCGTGCCCTCGCCCGCCGGCATCTCCCTGGCCAATCGCTTGATCCGCGCCAGCCGCTCCTTGGAGAGGCCGATGCGGGCGATGCCGGTGCGCTCATTGGCAAGCAGGAACTTGGCGTAGTCCCAGCCCTTGTTCTCCTCACCGACCAGGTTCTCGACCGGCACCTTCACATTGTCGAAGAAGACCTCGTTGACCTCGTGGCGCCCCTCGAGCGTGATGATCGGGCGCACCGTGATGCCCGGCGTCTTCATGTCGATCAGGATGAAGGAGATGCCGGCCTGCTTCTTGGCGGCAGGGTCGGTGCGCACCAGGCAGAAGATCCAGTCGGCATATTGGCCAAGCGTCGTCCAGGTCTTCTGGCCGTTGACGATATAGTGGTCGCCTTCGCGCACCGCCTTGGTCTTGAGCGAGGCGAGGTCGGAACCAGCGCCGGGCTCGGAGAAGCCCTGGCACCACCACTCGTCGAGATTGGCGATCTTGGCGAGATGCTTTTCCTTCTGCGCCTGATTGCCGAAAGCGGCGATCACTGGGCCGACCATGTAGCAGTTGAACTGCAGCGGCAGCGGCACGGCAGCCAGCAGCATCTCCTCGGTGAAGATATAGCGCTGGATCGGCGTCCAGTCCTGCCCGCCCCACTCCCTGGGCCAATGCGGTACGGCCCAGCCCTTGGCGTTCAGCACGCGCTGCGAGGTGATGTAATCCTCGCGCGTCATGCCGCGGCCCTCCGAGACCTTCTTGCGGATCTCGGCCGGGACTTCGGTGCGGAAGAACTGCCGCACCTCGTCGCGGAACGCAATCTCTTCAGGCGTGAAGCGAAGGTCCATCTCAATTTCCTCTTATCGTTTCGCTCAGAAACACCCCGTCATCCTGGACAAGCGGCGAAGCCGCGCAGCTCCGGGATCCATCATAGGACTCGACGGAGCCCCATAATGGATCCCGGGACGAGCTTCGCTCGCCCAGGATGACGGCGTGGTTCCAGCGCAAACTCATCAGCCCTGATTGATTTCAAACAGGCCGGCGCAGCCCATGCCGCCTGCGACGCACATGGTGACGACCGCGTAGCGCGCCTTGCGGCGGCGGCCCTCCAGCAGGGCATGGCCGACAAGGCGCGCCCCGCTCATGCCGAAGGGATGGCCGATCGCAATCGCACCGCCATTGACGTTGACCTTCTCGGGATCGATGCCGAGCACATCGCGGCAATAGAGCGACTGCGAGGCGAAGGCCTCGTTCAGCTCCCAGAGATCGATGTCGGCGACGGTCAAACCGTTGCGCTCCAGCAGGCGCGGCACCGCGAAGACCGGGCCGATGCCCATCTCGTCGGGCTCGCAGCCGGCCGAGGCGAAGCCGCGGAAAGTGCCGAGCGGCGACAATCCACGCCGCGCCGCTTCCTTGGCCGACATCACCACGCTGGCCGAGGCGCCGTCCGAAAGCTGGCTCGCATTGCCGGCGGTGACGAACTGGTCCTCGCCACGCACCGGCTTGAGCTTCAGCAGGCCTTCCAGCGTCGTATCGGGCCGGTTGCCTTCGTCCTTCGACAGCGTCACCGCTTCCTGACGCACCTCGCCGCTCGCCTTGTCGGTCACCGCCATCACTGCGCTCATCGGCACGATCTCGTCGTCGAAGAGCTGGCGCTGCTGGGCCGAGGCCGTGCGGCGCTGGCTCTCCAGCGAGAATTCGTCCTGGGCTTGCCGCGAGATGCCGTAGCGCTGCGCGACATTGTCGGCGGTCTCGATCATCGAGGTGTAGATCGTCGGCTTGTTGGCCATCAGCCAGTCGTTCTGGGTCAACTCGCGCCGGACCACCGGCTGCACGAGGCTGATCGACTCGACGCCGCCGCCGACCGCGACCGGCACGCCATCCAGGATCACGCGCCGCGCCGCATGGGCGATCGCCTCCAGACCCGAGGCGCAGAAGCGGCTGACGGTGACGCCGGCCGATTGCACCGGAATGCCCGCGACAAGCGCGGCATGGCGCGCGACATTGCCGCCGGTCGCAGCCTCCGGATAACCGCAGCCCAGCACCACCTCCTCGATCGCCTCGGGCTCGACCTTGGCGCGGGCGAGCGCGTGACGGATCGCATGGGCGGCCATATCGGCGCCGCGGAGCTGGTTGAAGGCGCCGCGATGGGCTTTGCCGATCGGCGTGCGGGCAGTGGAGACGATGACGGCTTCGGTCATGGGCTGAGCTTTGTCCTATGCAGCGGAATCGGTAGCGGCCGAGGCCGCCTGTTTCTGTTTTTCCTCGGCCACCAGCACCTTGGCCAGCAGCTTTCCGGCAGCGCTGCGCGGCAGGCTCTCGCGGAATTCGAGCGCACGCGGCATTTCGTGCCGGCCGAGCCGGTCTTTCAGGAAGACGGAGAGCTCTTCCAGCGAAAACGGCGCATGGCCGGTCTTGAGCTTGACGAAGGCCTTGGCAGCCTGGCCGCGATAGGCGTCGTCGACGCCGATCACGACGACCTCCTGCACCGCCGGGTGCTCGTAAATCGCGCTCTCGATCGCGACGGGATAGACGTTATAGCCGCTTGAAATGATCATGTTCTTGCGGCGGTCGACGATCTCGAACAGCCCGTCCTCATCCATCCGGCCGAGATCGCCGGTCAGGAACCAGCCCTCATGGAAGGCCTCCTGCGTCGCGGCCTCGTCGTCGAGATAGCCCTTGAAGACATTAGGGCCCTTGATCGCGATCTCGCCGATCTCGCCGGGCGGAAACTCGTCGCGCTCGGGCTCGAGCGAAACGATCTTCATGGTGATGCCTGGCAGGGGCACGCCGATCAGCCCCGGCCGCGGTTTGGCGTCGCCCGGCACGCGCGAGCCGGCCGGCGCGGTCTCGGTCATGCCCCAGCCATTATTGAGCCGGACGCCGAGAATGCCTTCAAGCTTCGTCTGCACCTCGAAGGGCAGCGGCGCTCCGCCGGAGACGCAGGAGCGCAGCGAGGAGAAGTCGACAGCCTCGACGCCTTCACGGTTCAAGAGAGCAAACCACATCGTCGGCACGCCGGAGAACAGCGTCGCACGCTTGACCGAAATATCGGCGATCAGCGTCTCCACATCGAAACGCTGGCGCAGCAGGATCTCGTTGCCGTCGCGGATATGGCGCAGCAACAGCGTCGTCAGCGCATAGATATGGAACAGCGGCAACACGCAGATCGTCTTTTGCGCGCCGGGCTCCAGCGGCTCGCCATCGGTCCAGAGCCGATAGATGTTCACCGCGGAGACGAGATTGCCATGGCTCAGCATCGCCGCCTTGGGCAGGCCGGTGGTGCCGCCGGTGAATTGCAGCAGCATGACGTCGTCAGGCGAGACGACAGGCCATGACGCCGGTGGAGCTGCGTCCATGAGATCGTCGAGCCGGGCGACGCTCGCCTGGTTCGGGATCGCCAGTGGCGCGGCCTCGCCGGCCCCCCAGCGGCCATCCTCGCCGACGAGCAGGCGCGGAACGGCGCCTGCCTCCAGCAGCTTCAGCGCATTCGGCAGGAAGCCTGGCAGATTGGTCGTGATCAACCGGCCCGGTTTCGTCGCCTTGAGCTTGTGCTCCAGCTCGCGCGGCGCATCCAGCGCCGAGAGATGCACCACGCTCGCCCCGCAGCGCGCGACGGCGAAGAAGGCGATCGGGTGCCAGAGCGTGTTGGGCAGGAGCAGCGCGACGCGGTCGCCAGGCTTGACGCCATCGGCGATCAGCCCGGCCGCCAGCTGCGCCACCATCGCGTCCAATTCGGCATAGCGCGTCCGGCGCTCGCGGAATTCGATCGCGGGCGCATCCGGGCGCGCCGCCACGGCAGCCGCCAGCAGATCCGGCACGATGCCGGTCTCGACGCGCGCCTCCCAGTCGCAGGCTTTGGGGAAGCGCTGCTGCCAGACCGGCCGCGTGCCGGATTTCCCGGCCGCGCTCATGCGGCTTGCGCCTTCAGCTCCGAGAACCCCTTGCCCTCAGTGGCGAGCTTGCGCAGCAGCGGCGACGGTTCGAGCGTCGCGTCGCCGCTCTCGGCCGCT
The DNA here is from genome assembly GCF_900113835.1 of Allobosea sp. OK403. Lineage (GTDB taxonomy): Bacteria > Pseudomonadota > Alphaproteobacteria > Rhizobiales > Beijerinckiaceae > Allobosea. The sequence continues at coordinate 839,966 of NZ_FOQV01000002.1, forward strand.
TGCGCCTCGAGCCGCTTGACGATCACGTCGAGCCCGACCGTATCGGCCCAATGCATCGGCCCACCGCGCCAGGCCGGCCAGTTATAACCGTTGAGCCAGATGATATCGATGTCGCCCGGCCGCGCCGCGACGCCCTCTTCGAGGATGCGCGCGCCCTCATTGACCATCGGGTCCATCAAGCGCGCCACGATCTCGTCGGCCGTGAAGGACCGCCGCGTCACGCCCTTCTCAGCCGAGATGCTCGCGATCAGAGCCTCGACCTCTGGGTCGCGCTGGCCCGCGCGCGCGCCGGCCGGATAGAGGTAATAGCCCTTGCCGGTCTTCTGGCCGAACCGACCGGCCTCGCAGAGCGCGTCGGCGACCGCAGCCTTCTTCCCCAGCGATTTGCGCGTGCGCCAGCCGATATCGTTGCCGGCGAGGTCCGACATCGCGAACGGCCCCATCTTGAAGCCGAAAGCAGTCACGGCCGCATCGACCTCATGGGGCAAGGCTCCGGCGATCAGCAAACGCTCGGCCGCCCGCGTGCGCTGCGCCAGCATGCGGTTGCCCACGAAACCGAAGCAATTGCCGACCACGACCGGCACCTTGCCGAGCGTGCGCCCGAGCGCAACCGCAGTCGCGACGACATCATCGGCCACGCCGGCGGGCCGCACCACCTCCAGGAGCTTCATGACATTGGCCGGGCTAAAGAAATGCATCCCGATCACATCCTGGGGCCGCTTGGTCGCAGCCGCGATCGTCGGAATGTCGAGATAGGAGGTGTTGCTGGCGAGGATCGCGCCGGGTTTGGCGATGCCGTCGAGCGCGCCGAAAATCTGCTTCTTGACGCCCATCTCCTCGAAGGCCGCCTCGATCACGATGTCCGCATCCGCGGCTGCAGCAAGCCCAACGGCGGGCGTGATCAGCGCCATGCGCTCGTCGCGCCTCTCCGGCGTCAGCGAGCCGCGCGCCACCGACATCTCGTAGATCGCCGCGACCCGGTTCATGCCGTTGTCGATCTGCCCCTGCTCGGTCTCGATCAGGGTCACGGGAATGCCGGCATTGGCGAAGCACATGGCGATGCCGCCCCCCATCGTGCCGGCGCCGATCACCGCCGCTTTCGCGATCGGGCGCGGCTTCACGCTCGCCTCGATGCCTGGCACCTTGGCAGCCTCGCGCTCGGCGAAGAAGGCATAGCGCAGCGCCTTGGAGCGCTCATCGGCGACGAGCGTGCGAAACAGGGCCCGCTCGGCCCCCATGCCCTCCGCGAAGGGCAACGTGAACACGCCGCGCACGGCCTCGATCAGCGCCATCGCATTGGGCATGTCGCCGGATTTCTTGGTCGCCTCGGCTGCGAGCGCCTCAAAAGCCTCACGATCGGCCGCTGTCAACGCCTCCATGCGGTCGGCCGTCTGGGGCGGCGCACCCTTGCTCGCGAGATCCCGAGCCAAAGCTGCCGCCGCCTCGACGACATCGCCGAGCGCGACCATGTCGACGAGCCCGTATGCAGCCGCCTTGTCGGCCGAGATCGGCTCGCCGCTCAGCATCATCGGAAACGCCTTCGCCGCACCGATCAGGCGCGGCAGGCGCTGCGTGCCGCCCGCACCCGGGATGATGCCGAGCTTGATCTCGGGCAGGCCGAGCCTGGCCGCAGGCGAAGCCACGCGGGCGTGGCAGGCCAGCGCGACCTCCAGGCCGCCGCCCAGCGCCACGCCCTGGATCGCCGCGACCACCGGCTTGGCGCAGGTCTCGATCGCCTCGAGCACATCGGGCAGGATCGGCGCCGCCGGCGGCTTGCCGAACTCGCTGATATCGGCGCCGGCGATGAAGGCCTTGCCGGCGGCCGCGATCACGATCGCGTCCACTGCGGGATCGGAGCCGGCTTTCGCGACGGCCTCGGCGAGCCCGGCGCGAACGCCTGCGCTCAGCGCGTTGACCGGTGGATTGGCGATCGTCGCGACCGCGACCCTGCCACGAAGGGCAAGCTGGACCAACTCCATGAGCGTTTTCCTCTAGTCGAAATTTATGTTCTGCACTGCAGAACGACAGTCTGCATTTATGGTCACTAGGAAGTGGCTCGCCAGCGCTTTGTCAAGATGCAGACCCGGGACTTAACGCAGCCGAGCCAGTGTCGCACCTCACATCATGCTGCAATGCGGAATTGATGTCCGCCGCTTGACCGCTCCCAAAACCCCGTGCCATGCCATTGGCAACGCCACATCATGCCGCGAAACGGCCCGGTGAAGAAGCACTTCGGAGGAATTCATGATCCGCAGGAATTGTCTTGCAACGGCCTGCCTCGCCGCGACCATCAGCTTTGCCGCCAGCGCCCGCGCCGAGGACATCACGATCGGCGCGCATATGCCGCTGACCGGTTCGCTCGCCCGTTCCGGCCAGGCCTTCAACGAGGGCATGCAGGTCGCGCTCAAGGTCTTCAACGAGAGCCAGAGCAAGCACAGGATCAAGGTCACGGTCATCGATGACGAGAGCCAGCCGGCCAAGGCCGTCACCGCCGTCGAGAAGCTCTCCTCCGACGGTGCGGCCGCGATCATCGGCGGCTACGGCTCCAACATCGTCGGCCCGGCCTCCGACACCTCCAACCGCCTCGGCAAGGTCTACATCACCGGCGGCGCGGTCTCCGACGAGCTGGTCCAGCGCGGCAACAAGAACTTCTTCCGGATCAACAACAATGCCGGCTACCAGCGCGGCGTCGAGGGCTTGATCGAGGAGGTGAAGCCCAACGGCGTCTCGATCATCGCCTCGACCAAGGAAGCGCCGATGCTGCTGGCGAAAGGGCTCGAGGAGAGCCTCGCCAAGAAGGGCTACAAGGTCACGCTGCATCCGTTCGACCCCGCGATCACCGACTTCAAACCGATCATCAACAAGGTGAAGCTGCAGGACAAGTCCGAGATCATCTTCATGTCGGCCTATGAGAACGACTATGTCGGCATCATCCGTGCCGCCAAGGTTCTCAAGCCCCCGGTGAAGGCCATCGTCGGCGCCTGGTCGCTGGCGACACCGAAGATGTATTCCGATTTCCCCGACCTGATGCAGAATGTCATCGGCACCACCTTCCTGCCCTTCCCCGTCGAGGTGAAGGATGAGGAGGGCCGGAAATTCGCCGCCGTCTACAAGGAGATGTTCGGCAAGGAGATCGAGTACGCCTCGACGCTCGCCTTCGTCGAGACGATGGTGCTGAGCGAGGCGCTTGCCCGCGCCGCCGATGCCGGCACGCTGAAGAGCGCGGGCCTGCTCGCCGAGATGAAGACAACCAACCGCCCCTCGCCGCTCGGCCGCATCACCTTCAACGAAGTCGGCGACAACCCGAATTTCGCGCTCAGCATGGGCCAGCACCGCGACGGCAAGATCCCGCTGGTCTCACCGGCCGAATTCGCCACCGGCAAGCTCGCCTACCCCGCCGTGCCGTGGTGATCGCATACGTCCAGTAACGCCCGCGCCGTCATCCCGGGCGCAGCGAAGCGCAGACCCGGGATCCATGCCTGAACCGTTCCGGCATGGATCCCGGGTCTCCCTTCGGTCGCCCGGGATGACGGCGGAATGAACGAACCAGGCTCTCCTCCCCGCTCATGCTCGAACTCCTCCAGCAATCCCTCTTCTCCGGCCTGCTCGTCGGCTCGGTCTATGCGCTGGTCGCGCTCGGCATCGCGCTGACCTTCGGCGCGATGAAGATCATCAACCTCGCCCATGGCGAACTCGTGCTGCTTGCCGCCTACATGGCCTATGTCATCGAGAGCCGGACCGGTTGGAACCCTTACGCCGCGATCCCGCTCGCCTTCGCCGTGACCGGCATCGTCAGCGTCGTGATCTATCTGCTGATCGAGCGCATCCGCGAACACCGCGAATTGAATTCGCTGATCCTGACCTTCGCGATCGGCATCATTCTGACCAATGCCATCCTCCTGGTCTTCGCCAGCGATGTGCGCTCGACGGGATCGCCCTTCCTGCAGGACGCCGTCTCCTTCGGCTCGGTCTACGCCATGAAGGGCGAGATCACCGCCTTCATCATCAGCCTTGCCGTGATGGCGGGCCTCTGGTGGTGGCTGAAGCACAGCTGGTATGGCCGCGCCGTGCGCGCCGTCTCCTCCAACCGCGACGCCGCCAAGCTGATGGGCATCGATCCGCGCCGCGTCGAGCTCGCGGCCTTCATCGTCGCGGGCATCCTCGCCAGCGTGGCGGGCGTGGCGCTCTATACGATGAGCGTCGTGCAGCCGGCGCTCGGACCCGGGCTCACCATCAAGGCCTTCATCGTCACCGTGCTGGCAGGCGTCGGTTCGATTCCCGGGGTGTTCTGCGCGGCGCTGCTGCTGGGCGTCACCGAGGCGATGACCGTGACATTGGCAAGCTCAGCGCTGCAAGAGCTCGTCGGTATGGTGCTCTTCCTGCTCGTGCTCTTCTTCATGCCGAACGGCCTGTTCGGCGCACGCACTAGGCGCGGTTGAGGAGCCCGATGATGCGCAGCCTTCCCGCTCTCCTGATCCTCGCCGTCGCGATCGCCGTGCCCATCGCCTTCGGCGGCAATTCCTACGTCATGGGGCTGATGGTCTCCGCCCTCATCGTCGCCGGCGTCGCACTCGCCTGGGCTCTGCTCGGCAATCTCGGCGGCATGGTCTCCTTCGGCCACGCCGCCTTCTTCGGCGTCGGCGCCTATACCTCGGCGATCCTCTCGGCGAAGTTCGGCCTGCCCGTACCGCTCGCGCTGCTGGCAGGTGCCTGCGGGGCCGCGCTCTGCTCGGTCGCGATGCTGCCGGCGCTCAGGCTGTCGGGCCCCTATTTCGCGCTCGCCATCCTGGCCTACGCCCATATCTTCAAGATCCTGGCAACGGAAGCGACCTCGATCACCGGCGGCTCGGCCGGTTTCCAGCGCTTCCCGCCCTTGCCGACGATCATGGGGCTCGACCTGTCGAGCCGCATCGGCAGCTACTGCCTGCTCGTGGTCCTGGTGGCGCTTTGCGCTGCGATCTATCTCGCGGTGAAGCGCAGCCATGTCGGCACGGCCTTGCGCGCCATGGCCGAGAGCGAGGATGCGACGCGCGTCGTCGGCGTCAACGCAACTTTGCTGAAAGCCTGGATGCTGCTGCTCTCGGCCTTCATCACCGGGCTGTTCGGCGCGATGAACGCTCATATCATCAACTTCCTCGAGCCGGATTACGCCTTCTCGGCGAGCTGGAGCATCCTGCCGATCATCGCCGCGATCTTCGGCGGCTACCGCACCATCCTGGGGCCGGTCGCAGGCGCAGCGCTGATCTATCTGTTCGACCAGATCATCGCCAAGGAACTGCTGCCGGTCGGCCACGAGATCCTGCTCGGCGTCCTGCTCGCCGGCATGATCCTGATCGCGCCCAACGGGCTCTTCGGGATGTTCCAGCGCAAAACGACCAAGGGAGCCGCCCATGCTGCGGCTTGAGGACGTCACTGTCCGCTTCGGCGGGTTGACCGCATTGAAGGATGTCTCCTTCGCCATGGGCGCCGGCGAGATCCTCGGCCTCGTCGGCCCCAATGGCGCCGGCAAGACCACATTGTTCAACACCATATCCGGGCTGGTCCGGCCGAAGACCGGGCGCATCCTGTTCGCAGAACGCGAGATCAGCCGGCTGCCGCTGCATGCCCGCGCCCGGCTCGGCCTCGGGCGTACCTTCCAGATCCCGCAGCCGATGCATCACCTGACCGTGCGCGAGAACCTCACGGTCGCGCAGGTCTTTGGCGCCGGCAAAGCCGACACCGCTCGCGTCGACGAGATCCTAGAGGTGATGGAGCTTGGTCAGCATGCCGAGCGCAATGCCGCAACCGAGCTCGCGCTGCAGGAATTGAAGCGGCTCGAAATCGCCAAGGCGCTCGCCACCGACCCGAAACTTCTGCTGCTCGACGAGGTTCTGGCGGGGCTGGAGAGCAAGGCCAAGCGCCGCTTCGTCGACAAGCTGCGCGAACTGCATGAGCGCTACAAGCTCGCCATCGTCATCGTCGAACACGACATCGAGACGATCTCGACGCTGTGCTCACGCGCCGTCGTGCTGAATTTCGGCCAGATGATCGCCGACGGCACGCCAGCCGAGGTCTTCCGCAACCCCGCCGTGGTCGAGAGCTATACGGGAGCCGCCGATGCTTGAGGTCAGGCAATTGCGCGCCGGCTACGGCGCCATCAACGTGCTCTGGGACGTCTCGCTCGGCTTTCCCCAGGGCGAGCTGACAGCGATCGTCGGCCCCAACGGCGCCGGCAAGACGACGCTGTTTCGCGCCCTGATGGGCCTGATCCCGCATCAGGGCGAGATCAGGCTCGACGGGCGCGCGCTCAAGGCCAAGACCTGGGATCTGCTGGAGGCCGGCCTCGTCATGGTTCCCGAGGGCCGCATGGTCTTCAAGGATATGAGCGTCGAGGAAAACCTGTCGCTGGGCGCCTATCCGCGCCGTTGCCGCAATGCCCGCGCCCGCAATCTCGAACGCGTCTACGATCTCTTCCCACGCCTCAGGGAGCGCCACCGCCAGCTCGCCGGCTCGCTCTCGGGCGGCGAGGCGCAGATGGTGGCGATGGGGCGCGGCATGATGAGCGAGCCGCGCATCCTGCTGATCGACGAGCCATCGCTCGGCCTCGCTCCCGTCATCGTCAAGGAGGTCTTCTCGATCATCCGCCGGCTCAAGAGCGAAGGCGTCACCATCGCGCTGATCGAGCAGAACACGCATATCGCGCTCTCGGTCGCCGACCATGTCCATTTGATGCGCTCGGGCAAGCTGCTCATGAGCCAGAAGGCGGACAAGGTCGATCTGGAACGCCTGCACGATCTTTACCTCGCCCGCGAAACCGGCGCGGCGAGCTTCTGACGGAGACCAGAATGGCCCTGCCTGCCTCACTCGCCGACACGCTCAGCCTCCCGGTCATCGGCTCGCCGATGTTCATCGTCTCGGGACCGGAGCTCGTCATCGCGCAATGCCTGAACGGCGTCGTCGGCTCCTTTCCAGCGCTGAACGCCCGCCCGGCCGAGCAGCTCGACCTCTGGATCACCCGTATCAAGACGGAACTCGCCGCCGCCAAGGCCGCCGACCCGGCGCGAAAGATCGCCCCCTTCGCGGTCAACCAGATCGTCCACGCCTCGAACGACCGGCTGATGCATGACATGGAGGTCTGCGTCCGCCACGAAGTCCCGATCATCATCACATCGCTGCGCGCGCCCAACGAGGTCGTCGAAGCCGCCCATTCCTATGGCGGGCTCGTCTTCCACGACGTCACCACCATCCGCCATGCCCAGAAGGCGCTCGAAGCCGGCGTCGACGGCTTGATCCTGGTCTGCGCCGGCGCGGGCGGCCACGCCGGCACCTTGAGCCCCTTCGCGCTGGTCGGCGAGGTCCGGCGGTTTTTCGACGGGCCGATCATTCTTTCCGGTGCGATCGCGACCGGGCAGGCGATTCTCGCCACCCAGGCGATGGGCGCCGATCTTGCCTATATCGGCACCCGCTTCATCGCTACCGAGGAGGGCAATGCGGCGCAAGGCTACAAGGAGATGATCGTCGAGGCGGCTGCCGCCGACATCGTCTACACGCCCTTCTTCACCGGCGTGCCCGGCAACTACCTCAAGCCCTCGATCGCGGCCCAGGGGCTCGACCCCGACGATCTGCCTCATGCCGACAAGAGCAAGATGAGCTTCGGCTCGGGGACCGCAAAAGCCTGGCGCGACATCTGGGGCTCGGGCCAGGGCGTCGGGCTGATCGACGACGCGCCCTCCGCCGCCACCGTGATCGAACGCCTCAAGACCGAATATGAGCAGGCGAAAGCCGCTCTCTGCAGCCGCTGATCGAGGATGAGACCATGACCGAAACCATCCTGAGCCAAACCGTCTTGAGTCAAACCGTCTTGCCCGGCATCGTCCAGGTCACGATGAACCGGCCCGAGCGCAAGAACGCGCTCGACCGCGCCAGCTATCAAGGGCTGATCGACGCGATCGGGGCGGCAGAAGCCGATCCGCAGATCCGCGCGATCGTGCTGACGGGGGCCGGCGGCTGCTTCACCAGCGGCAACGACATCAAGGATTTCGCCGCGGTCAGCGACAGCGGCCCGCGCGTCGCCATGGATTTCCTCAATGCGATCTCGACCGCTAAGAAGCCGATCGTCGCCGCGGTCGAGGGTTTTGCCGTCGGCATAGGGACTACCATGCTGCTGCATTGCGACCTCGCCTATGCGGCCAAGGGCGCGAGCTTCCGCCTGCCCTTCGTCGCGCTGGGCCTGAGCCCCGAAGGCGCATCGAGCTATCTCCTGCCCTTGATCGCCGGCAGCAAGCGTGCGGCCGAACTGCTGATGCTGGGCGAGGCCTTCGGGCCTGAAGCCGCCGCTGAGTCTGGCCTCGTCAATGCCGTGACCGCGGAGGGCGGCGCGCTTGCCATGGCGCTGGAGAAGGCCAGGGCGCTCGCCGCACTGCCGCCGGAATCGGTCGCGCTGACGAAATCGCTGTTGAAGCGCGGCAACGCGGCCCATGTCGCCGAGACGATCGCCACCGAAGGCCGGCTCTTCGGCGAGCGGCTGCTCTCGGCCGAGGCCAAGGCCGCCTTCGCCGCCTTCCTGAAGCGGTAGAGCGTTTTCGAGCGAAGTGGGCACCGGTTCGCGTGAATAAAACGCGTTAAAACAAAAGGCTAGCCGATGGAGGCCATCCTGCAAGCAAGCTCTCACTCCGACGCAGACGCGCACACCGACGATCTCGCCAGTCCCAGGGAGGACCGCCATTTCGTCACGGCGCTGGCGCGCGGCCTCGAGGTGCTGGCCTGCTTCAGGCGCGGCGAGGCGGCGCTCGCCAATTCCGAGATCGCCGCGCGCTGCGGCCTTGCCCGCTCGACCGTCTCGCGCCTGACCCATACGCTGACCACCCTCGGCTATCTCCACCATGTCCCGGAATCCGGCAGCTACCGGCTCGGCACGGCGCTGATCGCGCTCGGAGCCAATGCGCTTGCCGGGCTCGATGTCCGTCGCCTGGCGCGGGTCGGCATGCGCGATCTCGCGAGCTTCGCCAACGCCACGGTGGGTCTCGGCGTCCGTGAGCGGCTCAGCATGCGCTATATCGAATGCTGCCGCGGCGAGGCCGCGATCGCGCTCAACATGGATACCGGCTCCAGGCTCTCACTCGCGCGCAGTGCCATGGGCCGCGCCTATCTCGCCGTCTGCAGCCAAGCCGAGCGGCGCGCGATCATGGAGGATATCCATTCGGTCGACGATGCAGCCTGGCCGCGCCTGCGCGAGGGCATCGACCGGGCGCTGGAGGATTATGCGACCTTCGGCTGCGCCCGCTCCTTCGGCGAATGGCAGCCGACGGTGAGTGCCATCGCGGTCGCCTTCCAGCCCGGTGGCGGCCTGCCGCCGATGTCGATCAATTGCGGCGCGCCTAGCGTGATCCTCGACCGGGATTTCCTGATGGACGAGGTCCGGCCGCGGCTGATCGCACTGGCCGCAAGCCTGGAAGGAGTGATGGGTTCGTGAGGCCGGTTGTGACTGTCCGCCCTATCGCCGCCACCGACGCACCGCGTTTCCGAGAGGTGCTCGACGAAGTTGCTCGTGAGCGGCGCTACCTGGCCTTCGAAGAGGCTCCACCGATCGAGCGCATCGTCGTCTATGTCGAAGCTAATATTGCGACTGGAAACACACATCTTGTCGGGCTCGTCGACGATATGATCGTCGGTTGGTGCGACATCGTCCGCGACATCAGTAGACCTACCCGGCACCACTGCGGCACGCTCGGCATCGGCATCCTCGCGCAATATCGCGGTTTGGGGCTTGGTCGCTTGCTGATGCAACAGGCGATGGCAGGCGCTGCCGCATCCGGGCTCAAGCGCATAGAGTTGACTGTTCGCAGCTCCAACCAGCGCGCCATAGCCCTCTATGCGCAACTGGGCTTCGCGCATGAAGGGCGCCAGCGAAACGCGATCATGGCCGAAGACGGTTACGAGGACCGCGATCTGATGGCTTATCTCGTACCTGAGCAGCCCAAGCAAGCAGCGTGACATGCCGATGACCACACTCGACCTCCCCCTTTCCGGCATCCGTGTGCTCGATCTCTCGCGCATCCTCGCCGGCCCGTGGTGCGGCCAGGTCCTGGCCGATCTCGGCGCCGAGGTGATCAAGGTCGAGCACCCCCTGCGCGGCGACGACACGCGTGACTGGGGTTTTCGGCTGGGCGAACGCAACACCTGCTATTTCAACAGCGTCAACCGCAACAAGCGCTCGATCGGCGTCGATGTCGGCAAGCCCGAGGGGCTGGCGATCGTGCGCGACCTCGCCGCCAGGAGCGATGTGCTGATCCAGAACTTCAAGACCGGCGGCGCCGACAAGCTCGGCCTTGGCTACGAGGCGCTGAGTGCGCTCAACCCCGGCCTGATCTACTGCTCGATCGCCGGCTACGGCTCGGATGGGCCGGAAGCCTCGCGCCCCGGCTATGACCTCGTCATCCAGGGCGAATCCGGATTGATGGGCATGAACGGCAATGACGATCAGCCGCCGCTGAAGTTCGGCGTCGCCATCGTCGACCTCTTCACCGGGCAATACTCGGCCCAGGCCGTGCTCGCCGCGCTGATCCAGCGCGGACGCACCGGCAAGGGCCGGCATATCGAGATGGCACTGTTCGATTGCGGCCTCTCGGTCACCTCCTATTACGGTCTGGAAGCACTGGCGCTGGGCGAGAATCCGCCGCGCTACGGCAACGCCCATCCCTCGATCGTGCCCTATGGCGTCTTCGACGCCGCCGACGGACCACTCGTCATCACTGTCGGCAACAACGCCCAGTATGAGCGCTTCTGCCGGATCGTGATCGAGCGGCCGGACCTGGCGGAGGATGCGCGCTTCGCCACCAACCTGCTGCGCACCCAGAACCGCCCGGAGCTGCTGCCGATGATCGAGGCGGAGCTGAAGGCAAGGCCGCGCGCGCTGCTGCTGCAGCGGCTCGCTGCGGGCGGCATTCCTTGCGGCGAGGTGCTGGGCCTGAACCAGGCGCTGCGCTCGGAGCGCGCAACGCAGGCCGGCATGGTCAGCGACGACGCCGGCAATGCCGACACGCCCGCCGTGCTCGCCCCACCCTACCGCCTCGACGGCGAGCGCGCGCCCCTGCGCCACCGCCCGCCAGGGTTGGGCCAGGATACCGACGCGGTGCTGGCCGATCTCGGCCTGAGCGCGGAGCGGATCGCCACGCTCAAGGGCACCGGCGTGATCGGGTAATTCGACGCCTCTGGATCCGGCGCATCAAAGGCCGCACACCACCGGCAACACCGATTTGCCGACCTTCTCGACGATCCTGCCGGTGCTGAGCTCGCCGCCGGCAACTGCTGCGGGAAGTGAGAGCCCCGCCTTCGTAATCACGGCCTGCAAGGCCGCCGCGCCCGCCACCGCATAAGCCCGTTGCGGCGCGACCCCGGCGATCAGGATCTTGTCAGAGGGATTGGCCGTGACCAGCCCTGCCAGGCGGCCCTGCCGGTCGAAGACCGGGCTGCCGGCCTGGCCTGGCTGGAGCGGCGCGAACACGGCCGCATTCGCCCCGATCCGGACGGCTTGTCCCGGCAAGGCGAGGGCGGCGCGCTTGCCGGCATCATCGCCGAACGCCACCAGGACGAGGTTTTCGCGCTCGCCCAGCGCCTCGGAGCGGGACCCGAGCGCGGTCAGCGCCGGCCCGCCATCGACATCGAGCAAGGCGAGCCCGCTGGCATCATCCTTGGCGCGCAGCCGTGCCGGGCGCCCGCCGACCCTGAGCGAGCGGCAACCGTCGATCGCCGAGGCCGCCGTGGCCACGACCTTGTCCGACACCACGAGCCCGACGCCATAGCGCTCGGTCGGGGGCGCGACCGGACGAACAGCGGGAGGCGGCGAGCCTGCGACGCTTGCAATCGCACTCGCCGGGCTCGCCGGCGCGGGCCCCGTCGGGAAGGGCTCGAAGCTCGCAGCGATGGCGATCACCAGCTTGTCGACGCTGGCTGACATCGTTTTGTCATAGCCGATCGAGAAGCCGCGCAGGCCTTGCGGCCCGGACGCCAAGCGGCGGTAGAACTTACCCGTGGCGGTCTCGCCGGTGATGACGAAGAAATCCGGGCGCAACAACTTGTAGGTGATCTTGCGGCCGGGGTTGTTGGGATTGACCAGGGTCGCCTTCTCGAAGACCGAGTCCAGCGTCTCTCCCGGCGGGCTCGTGGTCGCATCGAGCGTGATCTTGCCGTCGGCGCTCTGCCAGCGACTGCCGCCGGTCGGCGTCGCCTCGCGCTTGGACAGCACCTTTTCAGGAATGCCGATCCGCATGCCGGTGCGCTCGTCATCGATCAGGCGAAACCCCGCCGCTTCGCGCGCGCCGCGGGCCGCTTGCGCAAGCGTCGCGCGCTCGGCCGGCGAGAGCACGCCATTGGGCTCGCCGCGCCCGGCCTTCAGCGCATTGATGGCGCGGAAGGTCAGCGGGCCATAGGAGCCGCTCGCCGCAGCGTTGAACAGGCCGGCCCAGATCAGATCGGTCTGAATCGCCTTGCGCTCGGCCTCGGGCAGCGCGTCGAAGCTCGCCTGCGCCGCGGCAAGCTGGGGATTGGGCGCCGGCGCGGGAGCCTGCGCCTGCGCCAGCGCCGGCAGGAACGCAAAAGCAGGAGCGGCCAGAGCCAGCCGCAACCCCACGGCCCGCCCGAAACGGGTTCTGATCGCACTCGCCATCGCATGCCTCCGCCCCTGCAAGAGGCCGCATTGAGCGTCAGATCGCGCGCGCCCGCAACTGCGATGACGGAGCGAGACAAGATCAAGCGCAAGATCTCGTGCGAGCTCGCCTCATCGGGCAACGCGCACCTTTCGCATTGCGTCGGCAAGCGCCGGTGCTAGCTTGCCGGCGGGCTCAGGCTGTCATCGGGCGGACGCGGATCGCGCCGAGATTGACGCGCAAGCTCGACCGAAGAGGACACGACCATGACCCTGCTCGCCCGTCTCGCGTTGCTTTTCGGTCTGGCGCTCGCCGCGCAGCCCGCTTTGGCCCAGAAGGCCTATGTTCGCAACGACCTCGCCGCCGACGGACAGCGGCTGGAGGAGCGCCTGAAGCGAGAGGTCTCGGTCAGCGGCAGGCAGGCGACTGAGGCCCTGCGAATCGGCGCCTCCGCACTCGCCCGCGGCGATGCCCGCGCCGCCTTGCCCCAGGCCAATGCCGCCGTCGTCGCCGAGCCCAACAACGCCGCCGCATGGCGCTTGATGGCGAATGCGGCCAACGCGATCGAGCCGCGCGACTATCGCGAGCGCTGGGAGTTGCGCGAACGCGCGATCTCGGCCGCCTATCTCGCCTATCAGCGCGCCAGTTCGCGCCCCGAGGAAGCCGCATCGCTCGGCGTGCTCGCCCGCACCTTCGAGAAGAACGAGCTCTGGCGGCCGGCACTGACGACCTATCGGCTGAGCCTCGACCTCGCCGACAATGCCGGCTTGCGCACCGCCTATGAATCCCTGCGCGACAAGCGCGGCTTCCGCATCCTCTCCAACAAGGTCGATGCCGACGCCGCCTCGCCTCGTGCCTGTTTCGAGTTCTCCGAGCCGCTGGCACGCGGCCGCGTCGATTTCGCGCCTTATGTCGCGGTTTCCGGCGGAAAGGGTGATTTCGCTGTTTCGGCCGAGGAGCGCCAGATCTGCGTCGACGGACTGCGTCATGGCGAACGCTATGCTTTCGTCATCCGCCAGGGCGTGCCCTCGGCGATCCCCGACGAGAAGCTGCAGAAATCGGCCGATTACGAGGTCTATGTCCGCGACCGCGCGCCCTCGGTGCGCTTCACCGGCAAGAACTATGTCCTGCCGCGCACTGGCCAGCAGGGCATCCCCGTCGTCTCCGTCAATGCCAACCGGCTCGACCTCGAGGTCATGCGGATCGGCGATCGCAACCTGATCAATTCGGTCCATTCCGACGATTTCCTCGGCCAGCTCGGCTCCTACGCCTCAAAGCAGATCGCCAGCGACAAGGGCCAGAGCGTCTGGACCGGTTCGATGGAGGTGAAGTCCGAACTGAACAAGGACGTGATCACGGCCTTCCCGGTGATCGAGGCGGTGGGCCGCCTGCAGCCCGGCGTCTATGTGATGTTCGCCAAGCCCGCCGGCGGCAACGCGACAGCGCCGCAGACCGATTCCGACAGCGACTATGACGACGGCACGACGCGCGCGACGCAATGGTTCGTCGTCTCCGATCTCGGCCTGACCTCCTTCTCCGGGCCCGACGGCGTCCATGTGCTGGTGCGCTCGCTCGCCGACGCCTCGCCCGTCGCCAATGCCGAACTCAGGCTGCTCGCCCGCAATAACGAGGTGCTGGGCACGGTGCGTTCCGATGCCAATGGCTATGCCCGCTTCGATGCCGGGCTGGGCAAGGGCCAGGGCGGCAATGCGCCGGGCCTCGTCACGGCGCTGCTGGGCGAGGATTACGGCTTCCTCGATCTGAAGCAGACGGCGTTCGATCTCTCCGATCGCGGCGTCAAGGGCCGCGTCGCGCCTTCAGGCCTCGACGCCTACCTCTACACCGAGCGCGGCGTCTACCGCTCCGGCGAGACGGTCTATCTGACCAGCCTCCTGCGCGACGCCAAGGGCGCAGCCGTCACCGGCTTGCCATTGACCATCGTGGTCAAGCGACCGGACGGCGTCGAATATCGCCGCCGCCAGGTCGAGGACCAGGGCGCCGGCGGCCGGGCCCATTCGATCCCGCTGCTGTCGGGCGCACAGACCGGCACCTGGCGCGTCCAGGCCTATGCCGACCCAAAAGGCCCCGCGATCGGCGAGGCCTCCTTCCTGGTCGAGGACTATGTCCCCGAGCGCCTGGAACTGACGCTCACACCCAAGGCCCCGGTGCTGCAGGCGGGTGAGCCGGCCGAGATCGACGTCAATGCGCGCTATCTCTATGGCGCGCCGGGCTCCGAGCTCGACGTCAACGGCTCGATGACCATCCGCGCCGCCGCCCAAAGCGCGATCCCCGGCTTTACCGGCTATCAGGTCGGCCTCACCGACGAGGAATTCCAGCCGGTCCAGACCGATTTCGAGGAAAGCACCACGACCGACGCCTCGGGCAAGGTCACCGTCTCGAACCCCGTCGCCCAGCCCGAGACCAACCGCCCGCTCGAGGCCGAATTCACCATCCGCGTCGGCGAGCCCGGCGGGCGCGCCATCGCCCGCTCGGTGACGCTGCCGATCGTGCCCAAGGGCGCCGCGATCGGCATCAAGGCGCTGTTCAAGGATGGCGAACTCGGCAACGGTCAGACCGCCGGCTTCGAGGTCATCATGGCCAATGGCGACGGCCGTCGCCTGGCCAGGCCCGGCGTGAAATGGACCTTGTCCAAGGTCACCCGCAACTATCAATGGTTCTTCCAGGACGGGCGCTGGAATTTTGAGGGCGTGAAGCAGACCCGCCGCGTTGCCGATGGCGAGGTCGCGGTCAGCGCCGATGCCGCCGCCTCGATCTCGGCCCCGGTGCAATGGGGCAATTATCGCCTCGACGTCGCCGCGGACGGCCCCGACTCCACCGAAAGCTCGCTTTCCTTCACCGTCGGCTATGAGGCCGACAAGACCGCCGATACGCCCGATGTCCTCGACGTCGCGCTCGACAAGAACGCCTATGCCAATGGCGAGACCATGCAGGTGCGCCTGGCGCCGCGCTTCGCCGGCAAGGCGACGCTCGCCGTGATCAGCGACCGCGTCAACGAGATCCGCACCATCGATGTCGCCGCCAATGGCTCGACGGCTTCCATCCCCGTCAAGGCCGAATGGGGCGCGAGCGCCTATCTCGTCGTGCTCGCTCACCGCCCGATGGACACCGCCGCCCAGCGTCTGCCCGGCCGCGCCATCGGCCTGTCCTGGTTCGCCATCGGCAAGGAGAACCGCACGCTCGCCATCGATCTCGGCGCGCCCAATCTGGTGCGCCCGCTGACGACGCTGTCGCTGCCGGTCAAGGTCACCGGCGCGAGAGCGGGCGAGGATGCCTTCGTCACGGTCGCGGCCGTTGATATCGGCATCCTCAACCTCACCCGCTTCGAATCGCCCGATCCGAGCAAGTTCTTCTTCGGTCAGCGCCAGATCGGCCATGAACTGCGCGATCTCTATGGCTATCTGATCGACGGCATGCAGGGCGTGCGCGGCGCGATCCGCACCGGCGGCGACGGCGCACCAGCGCTTGGCGGCGAAAAGCCGACGCAGGAGCCGCTCGCTCGCTACTCCGGCGTGGTCAAGGTCGGTGCGGACGGCATGGCCAAGGTCGATTTCGACCTGCCGGCCTTCAACGGCTCGGTTCGCGTCATGGCGGTCGCCTGGTCGGCCGGACGCACCGGGCAGGCCAGCGCCGACGTGATCATCCGCGACCAGGTCGTCGCGCAGGCGACGCTGCCGCGCTTCCTCGCCATCGGCGACCAGTCGCGCTTCCATCTCGCGATCAACAATGTCGAGGGACCCGCCGGCCCCTATGTCGTCGATCTCGATGTGAGGGGCCCCGTGCTGGTTGCCGCCGACGCGACGCGCAGGACGCTCCAGCTCGCGGTCGGCGCCAAGAGCGAGCTCACCATCCCGGTCACGGCGGCGGGTCTTGGCCGCGCCGAATTCGATGTCCGCATCACCGGGCCCGGAGGCATCGGGACGGTGCAGAACCTCGCCGTGCGCGTGCAGCCCTCGGCCAATACGATCGCGCGGCGCATCGTCCGGCCGATCCCCGGCAATGGCGGTTCAATCACGGTCTCATCCGACCTGATGGCCGATCTCGTGCCGAATTCCGGGCAGGTCTCCGTCTCGGTCTCGCCGCTCGCCTCGCTCGATGTGCCGGCGCTGCTGAAGGCGCTCGACCGCTACCCCTATGGCTGCACCGAGCAGACCGTGAGCCGCGCCTTGCCGCTGCTCTCGGTCAACAAGCTCGCCACGCTGGAGAACCTGGCGCTCGACGCCAATGCCGATGAGCGGGTCAATGGCGCGATCGAGCGCGTGCTCGCCCGCCAGGGCGCCAACGGCTCCTTCGGGCTCTGGGGCGTCGGCGGCGAGGATCTCTGGCTCGACGCCTTCGTCGCGGATTTCCTGACACGGGCGCGCGAGCGCCAGTTCCAGGTGCCGCAGATCGCCTTCAACCTCGCTCTCGACCGCCTGCGCAACCAGGTCGTCAACACCAGCGAGATCAACAAGGAGGAGGCCGCCGGCATCGCCTATGCGCTTTATGTGCTTGCCCGCAACGGCCGGCCGGTGATGGGCGATCTGCGCTATCTCGCCGACAACAAGCTCGCCGATTTCGCGACGCCATTGGCGCGCGGGCAGATCGGCGCCGCGCTCTCGGCGCTGGGCGATCGCGGCCGTGGCCGCGCCGCCTTCACCAGTGCGCTCGCCCTGCTGCAGGACGCGCGCGATGACGGCCTCTCGCGGCCCGATTACGGCACGCGCCTGCGTGACGGGGCGGGCGTGCTCGCCCTGATCGCCGAAGCCAATGGCGAGCGCGCCGACATCACCCGCGCGGCCGCGATCGTCGACACGGCGCGCGGTAGCGCGCGCTACAACTCGACGCAGGAGCAGATGTGGATGGTCGTCGCCGCCCAGGCGCTGGCCAAGGACGCCGAGGGCATGACGCTCACGGTCGATGGCGCCGAGCGCAAGGGGCCGCTCTACCGCACCATCTCCGCCGAAGCGCTGGAGGCCAAGCCGTTGACCGTCGCCAATCCAGGCGCCGCCTCGGCACAGGCCGTGATCACCGTCTCGGGTATTCCAACCGGCGCGGAGCCGGCGCTGAACCAGGGCTTCGGCCTGGAGCGGGTGATCTACACGATGAAGGGCGAGAAGGCCGATCCGGCGCGATTGCGCCAGAACGAGCGCTATGTCGTGGCGCTGAACGTCACCGAACCCGCCTCGCGCTATGGCCGGGTGCTGCTGGTCGATCCCGTGCCGGCCGGGCTCGAGATCGAGAACGCCAACCTGACCGAGGGCGCCTCCGTCGCCGGGCTCGACTGGCTGAAGCAGGAGGTGACGCCGGTCCACACGGAAGCCCGCGACGACCGCTATGTCGCAGCCTTCGATCGCGATGGCAGCTCGAGCCAGAAGCTCGCCTTCACCATCGCCTATATCGTCCGGGCCGTCTCGCCCGGCCGCTATGTCGCGCCGGCGGGTGTGATCGAGGACATGTACAGGCCGGATCGTTTCGGGCGGACCGCGTTCGGAACGGTGGATATTTCGTCGGCGCGATAGAGGCTTCGCCGTGAAGGCACAGGACGACGAGACGAGCGCGACAGACCCCCCTCTCCCACCCATCTCGGGCTTGCCCGAGATGGGCAGAGATGAGTGCCAAAGTCGGGAACACCCGACTTTGGTGCGGGAGAGGGTTGGGGTGAGGGGGCGCCGTGCCCTTCATCATTGGCGTCTCTCGCTTCACACGCTTATCGGAAAGGTCGCGAGCCCCCTCATCCGGCTCGGCTTCGCCGAGCCACCTTCTCCCGCAAGGGGAGAAGGGATAGACACCCGCCGCTTCGGCAAACTGAAGTTCGCCGCAGCCGCTCTTGGCCTTGTCGTAACAGGCGCCACCGCCGCCCTCCTCGCCTACGCCGCCTCCCTGCCCCCGCTCGACCTCGCCGCCGCCTCGGATCGTTCGACCGTCGTGCTCGACCGCGAAGGCAAACTGCTGCGGCCCTTCCTCACCGATGACGGGCGCTGGAAGCTCCCCGTCACCGCTGAGGATGTCGATCCGCGCTATCTCGCCATGCTCAAGGCCTATGAGGACAAGCGCTTCGACAATCATTGGGGCATCGACCCGCTCGGGCTTGCCCGTGCCGCCGGCCAGATGCTGCTGAGCGGGCGTGTGATCTCGGGCGGCTCGACCTTGACCATGCAGGTCGCGCGCCTGCTCGAGCCGCGCGAGGAGCGCTCGCTCTCTGCCAAATTGCGCCAGCTCATCCGCGCGATCGAGCTCGAGCGTCGCTTCGATAAGCGCAGCATTCTCGACCTTTACCTGACGCTCGCCCCCTTCGGCGGCAATCTCGAAGGCGTGCGTGCTGCCAGCTTCGCCTATTTCGGCAAGGAGCCGAAGCGCCTCTCGACGGCGGAAGCCGCGCTGCTCGTCGCTCTGCCGCAATCGCCCGAGACACGCCGGCCCGACCGTCTCAACGAGGCTGCCCGCAAGGCCCGCGAACGGGTCTTGGCGCGTGTCGAGGCGGCGGGGCTGGCGACGGCGTCGGAGGTCGCAGCTGCCCGGGCTGAGGCGATCCCGACGACGCGCAAACCGTTCCCCAACCTCGCGCCCCATGTCGCCGAGCAGGTCGTGGCGGAAACGCCCGACGCCCACGCCCACAGGCTCACCATCGACGGCCGCCTCCAGGCCAATCTTGAAAACCTCGCCCGGGAGCGCAGCGCGGGGCTCGCGCCCCAGATCTCGATCGCCATCCTCGTTGCCGACAATGAGACCGGCGAGATCCGCGCCTCGGTCGGCGGCGTCGATTATTTCGCCGCCGAGCGCGCCGGCTCGCTCGACCTGACGCGGGCGTTGCGCTCGCCCGGCTCGGCGCTGAAGCCCTTCATCTATGCGCTCGCCTTTGACAACGGCATCGCCCATCCCGAGACGATGCTGGAGGACCGGCCGGCGCGCTACGGCATCTATGTGCCGGAGAATTTCGATCTGAGCTTCCAGGGCATGGTCTCGGCTCGCAAGGCATTGCAGCTCTCGCTCAACGTCCCCGCCGTCGAGCTTTTATCCGCGCTCGGGCCGCAGCGCTTCCTGTCGCGATTGCGTGACGCCGGCGCGGCCATAGCCATGCCGAAGGAGGGCGGCGCGCCGGGCTTGGCCGTCGGTCTGGGTGGCCTGGGGATCACGCTGCAGGATCTGACCCGGCTTTATGTCGGGCTCGCGCGCGGCGGCGAGATGACGCCGCTGCGGCTTAAGACCGAAAGCCAGGCGAGCGAACCCTCGCCCCGTCTCGTCGACCCCGTCGCCGCCTGGTATGTCACCGACACGCTGCTCGGCGCCCCCGCGCCGCAGAACGCCCTGCCCGGGCGCATCGCCTACAAGACCGGCACGTCCTATGGCTATCGCGACGCCTGGGCGGTCGGCTTCGACCGCAAGCACACCATCGGCGTCTGGGTCGGACGGGCCGACAATGGCGCGGTGCCGGGGCTGGTCGGGCGCGTGGTCGCGGCGCCGATCCTGTTCGACGCCTTCGCTCGGGCCGGCATCGACCCTCGCCCCTTCCCGCAGCCGCCCAATGCCATCATCGCGACCGCGGCGCATCTGCCGCCGCCCCTGCGCCATCTGCGCCAGGACGTGCCCAAGACGATCGCCGCGATGACCACCGCGTCACTGAAGCTCGCCTTCCCGCCGGAAGGCGCACGGATCGATCTCGCAGCCTCCGCGCTCGACGGCCGCAGCCAGCTCAACCTCAAGGTCGCGGGCGGCGCACCGCCCTATACCTGGCTCGTCGACGGCACTCCCGTGCTGGAGCCGACCCGCCGCCGTGAAGCCGCCTGGCAACCGCCCGGAAAAGGCTTCGTCCGGATCTCGGTGATCGACGGGACCGGCGCGAGCGAGAGTGTTTCGGTGCGGTTGCAGTAAGCGCAGTACTACCGCTTTTCGTCATTGCGAGCGCAGCGAAGCAATCCAGAAGGTCGCGCTCGACGCCCCTTGGATTGCTTCGCTGCGCTCGCAATGACGGGGAAGCGCCGGCTACTCTGCCGGCGCCGGATGCGGCTCGTGCACGGCGTGCCCGTGCACCGAGCGCTTCGCCCGCGCCAGATAGGTATAGGCGACCGGCACCACATAGAGCGTCAAGAGCGTGCCGAAACTCATGCCGCCGACGATGACCCAGCCGATCTGCGAGCGGCTTTCCGCGCCCGCGCCATGCGCCAGGGCGAGCGGCAGCGCGCCGAGCACCATCGCGCCCGTCGTCATCAGAATCGGCCGCAGGCGCAGCTCCGCCGCCTCGACCAGAGCATCGACCATCTCCTTGCCCTCTTCACGCAACTGGTTGGTGAATTCGAGGATCAGGATGCCGTGCTTGGTGATGAGGCCAACCAGCGTGATCAGGCCGATCTGGCTGTAGACGTTCATCGTGCCGCCGGTGAAGTACAAGGCCGCAAGCGCCCCCGTCAGCGAGAGCGGCACCGAGACCATGATCACGACCGGATCAATGAAGCTCTCGAACTGCGCCGCCAGCACCAGATAGATGAAGCCCAGCGCCAGCAGGAAGACGATCGCGATCGACGAACCCGCCTGCTTGAACTCGCGGCTCTGGCCGGAATAGTCGATCTGCACCGTCTTGGGCAGCACCTTGGCCGAGGCCTGCTCCAGCACGCTGAGCGCATCGCCCAGCGAATAGCCCGGCCCTGGCACCGCCGTGATGGTGGCGGAGCGAAGCTGGTTGAAGCGGATCAGCTCTTTGGGGGCGACATTCTCCTCGATCGAGACCAGGCTCGACAACTGCACCGTCACGCCGTTGCGGCCCATCAGATAGATCGACTGCATCGCCTGGGGCGTGTTGCGGTCCTGGCCCGCGACCTGGACGACGACGTCGTATTGCTCGCCATTCATATTGAAGCGCGTCACCTGCCGGCCACCCAGCAGCGTCTCCATGGTGCGCCCGATCACATCGACGCCGACCCCGAGATCGGCGGCGCGCTGACGGTCGACCGAGACCCTGAGCTGGGGCTTGTCGAGGATCAGATTGGATTCGATGTTGGTCAGCACTGGCGAGCCCGCAACCTCCGCCAGAACCTGGTCGACATAGCCCTTGATCTGCTCGTAAGGCTCCGACGAGCGCAGCACGAACTCGACTGGCTTGCTGTTGGCGCCGCCCTGGCCGAGCGAGGGCGGGTTCGTCGCGAAGAGCCGGATACCGGGGATCTGCGAGAGCCCCTTGTTGATCTCGGTGACGATGTCCTGCTGCTTGCGCGTGCGCTCCTCCCAGGGCTTCAGCCGGGCAAAGGCGATGGCGCGCGTCACATCGGGAAAGCCGACGATGACGAGGTAGTTCTGCACCTCCGGCAGCTTGGAGAAGAACTCCTCGACGCGGCGCGCATAGTCGGCGGTGAAGGTCAGCGTCGCGCCTTCGGGCGCCACGCCGATCGCGGTGATCGTGCCACGATCCTCGACCGGCGCGAGCTCCGAACGCAGATGCGTGAAGAAGTAGTAGCTGCCGCCGGCCACGCACAGCGCCAGCAGGACTATGACCGGGCGGATCGCGAGAGCCGCCCGCAGCGAGCGGCGATAGCCGCGCGACATCGCCTCGAAGGCGGCTTCGAGCAGGTTGTAGAGCCGCCCATGCGAGCTTTCATGCTTGAGCAGCTTGGCGCACATCATCGGCGTCAGCGTCAGCGCGACGAAACCCGAGACCAGCACCGCGCCGGCAAGCGTCAGGGCAAACTCGACGAAGAGCTTGCCAGTGCGCCCGGTCGAGAACGCCATCGGCGCATAGACCGCGACCAGCGTCAGCGTCATCGCGATGACGGCGAAGGCGATCTCGTTGATGCCACGCACCGCCGCCTTGTTGGCTTCCATGCCGTCCTCGATATGACGGTGGACGTTCTCCAGCACAACGATGGCGTCGTCGACGACGAGGCCGATGGCAAGCACCATCGACAGCAGCGTCAGCGTGTTCACGGTGAAGCCGAAGGCATACATCAGCGCAAAGGAGCCGATCAGCGAAACTGGAATCGTGACCAGCGGGATCAGCGTCGCGCGTGCCGAGCGCAGGAACAGAAAGATAATCAGCACGACGAGCAGAACCGCCTCGCCGACCGTCCGATAGACGGCCTCGATCGAGCGATCGATAAAGATCGAGGTGTCGTAGGAGGTCTCGATCCCCATGCCATCAGGCAGATCGTCGATGATCTCGGGCAACGCGGCGCGGATGCCGGCCGAGACATCGAGCGGGTTCGCCGTCGCCTGCTTGACGATGCCGATCGTGACCGAGGGCTTGCCGGAGAACCAGGCGGCGTTACGCTCGGCCAGCGCGCCGAGCTCGACCTTGGCGACGTCGCGCAGCTTGACCGGGAAGCCGTTGGCGTCCTTGACGACGATCTGCTCGAACTGCTCGGGGGTCGTCAGGCTGGTCTGCGAGAGCACCGTGAATTCGCGATGGTTGCTCTCGATGCGGCCCGACGGGATCTCGACATTCTGCGCCCGCAGCGCCGCCTCGATCTCCTGCACGGTGATGGTGTAGGCCGCCATCCGGGCGCGATCGAGCCAGATCCGCATGGCGTAGCGGCGCTCGCCCTGGATGCGGACCTCGGCGACGCCGGTGATGTTCTGGACGCGGTCGGTGATGAAGCGGTCGGCGAAATCGGTCAGTTCGAGCGGGTTGTGGCGCGAGCTGATCAGGGAGAGATACATGATCGGCTGGGCGTCGGCCTCGACCTTGGCGATGATCGGCTCGTCGATCTCGGTGGGCATGCGGCCGCGCACGCGGCTGACGCGGTCGCGCACGTCGGAGGCGGCGACATCGGGATCGACATCCGGGCGGAAGCGCACCGAGATGTTGCTGCTCTCCTGCCGGCTGGTCGAAGAGATGATCTCGATGCCCTCGATGCCGGCAATCGAGTTCTCCAGGATCTGCGTGACCTGCGTCTCGATGATCTCGGCCGAGGCGCCGGTATAGGTCGTACGCACAGAGACGATCGGCTCGTCGATATTGGGATATTCGCGAACGGTCAGGCGCGTATAGGAGACGACGCCGATCAGGATGACGAGCAGGCTCAGGACCGTCGAGAGGACGGGCCGGCGGACGAAGAGCTCGAACAGGCTCATCGCAGCGCGCTCGCCGGGGCGGGTTCGGCGGCGCTGGTCTGCAAGGCCGGCTGGGCGTTCTTGATCGCCACCGTCGCGCCGTCACGCAGGCGCATCTGCCCGGCGCTGACGAGCTGCATCTGCGGGGTCAGCCCCTTCACGATCTCGACCTTACCCGGCAGCCTCTTGCCGAGCTCGACCGGGACGCGCTTGGCCTTGCCGTTCTCGACGATGTAGACGATCTTGCCGACGCCATCGGGCACCACCGCGGTCTCGGGGATGATCAGGGCGTTCTCGCGCTGGTCGATGACGATGACGATGCGGGCAAAGAGGCCCGGCTTCAGCGAAAGGTCGGCATTGGGGATCGTGGCGCGCAGCCGGATGGCGCGGCCATTGACGTCGACAACCGGATCGATCGCGAAAATCTTGCCGGCAAAATCCCGGCCCGGCACGGCGTCGAGCTTCACCTGAATGGTCTGTCCGACCTTGACCCGGGCGAGGAAGATCTCGGGCACGCGGAAATCGACCTTGATCGGGTCGATATTGGTCAGGGTGATCAATTGCTTGCCGACCGAGACATAGTCGCCGACGCTGACCGAGCGCAGGCCGACGACGCCATGGAACGGTGCGGTCAGGGTCGACTGCGCCAGCTTGGCCTGGGAGAGCTGGACGCGGGCCTCGTTGGAAGCGAGCTGGGCGGTCGCCTGTTCGAGCGCGACCTGCGTGCCGGCACCGCGCTGGACCAGTGACTGATTGCGCTGGAAGGTATCGCGCGCCAGGCTCAGATCCGCCTGCAACTGCTTGAGTTCGGCGTCGAGGATGGCCGTATCGAGCTTGACCAGCTCCTGGCCCTTCTGGACGCGCTCGCCTTCCTTGAAGCCGAGCGCAATGACGCGGCCGGCGATCTCGGGGGCGATCACCACCGATTCGTCGGCGGCGAGCGTGCCCAGGGCCTCGACCTCCTCATTGACGGTCGCGACCTCGATCTTGCCGATCTCGACCGGCACGCCGGCCGGCGGCGGAGCAGCCGCACGGGCCTGCGCCGGCTGCAGGCTGGCCTGATAGCGCTGGTAGCCATAATAGCCGCCACCCGCCAGACCGGCGATCAGGATGAGTAGGACAAACCGCTTCATGGCACTGGACGCTCCGGGATCGCGGTACTAACCTAGACTGGACGGTCCAGTCTGATAAGGGCCTTTATGGGCGGAAGCATGTCTGAGGCCAACTCTCTCCGGGCCACGCCGACGGATGCGCAGGACTACGTGCGCATGCCTGCCGAGCTGTCGCGCCCCGACAAGCACAGCGCCATCACCAAGGCCGCAACCGAGATGTTCCTGGCCGAAGGCTTCGAGCGCGCCAGCCTCGACCAGATCGCCCATCGTGCCGGCGTCTCCAAGCAGACCATCTACAGCCACTTCACCGACAAGCGGGCGCTGTTCCGCGCGATCTGCGCCGAACTCACTGAAAAGCTGACGATTCCGCTGCGCAAACCGCGCAAGGCCGGCGCCGATCTGGCGAGCATCCTGACCCGCCTCGGCGAGGATGCGCTGGCGACGATGCTGCACCCCGCGGCGCTGGATCTGCACCGGCTGGTGCTGAGCGCAGCCGCCCGCTTTCCAGACCTCGGACGAACCGCCTATGAGGCCGGCGTCGAGCGCATGATCGGCGACCTTGCGGCCCTGCTGACGCAGCGATCACAACTGCGTGACGGGCTGGCGCTGCCCATCTCCAATGCGCAGGCCAGGCGCATGGCCGAGCAGTTCATCGGCATGTTGCGCGGCTTCCACCAGCTTCGCGGACTGCTCGGCATGCCCGCCATCCCCGCCAGCGAGCGCAAGGCCTATGTCCGCTCCTGCGTCGAGATGCTCCTGCGCGGCGTCGCACCGGCCTGAGCGAAACCCGCTTTTCAAGGCGGTTGCGCGGGCTGCGGTTTCCACCTCTGATCGGCCTTCACCGGAGGAGCCGAGATGTCGCAGCAACGCCCGCCCTTGCCACCTTTCACGGCCGAGACCGCCGCCCAGAAGGCCCGCATGGCCGAGGACGCCTGGAACTCGCTCGACCCGCAGCGCGTCTCCCTTGCCTATACTCAGGACAGCCGCTGGCGAAACCGGGCCGAGTTCTTCTCGGGCCGCGAGGCGATCGTCGCCTTCCTCGAGCGCAAATGGGCCAAGGAGATCGAGTACCGCCTGATCAAGGAGGTCTGGGCTTTCCACAACGACCGCATCGCCGTGCGCTTCGCCTATGAGCACCATGACGATGCCGGAAACTGGTTCCGTTCGCATGGCAATGAGCAATGGGAGTTCGATGCGAACGGCCTGATGCGCCGGCGCGAGGCCAGCATCAACGACGTGCCGATCGAGGAGAGCGACCGCAAGTTCCTCTGGGAGGGGCGGATCAGGCCGACGGATCATCCAGGGCTGACAGGGTTGGGATTGTAAGACCTCTTCGCCTTTCTCCTAAGCGTTGTTGTTAGTTTCGCTTAGTACTATCGTTGCTGAATGAAACATCAGGCCATGCGAACTTTGACCATTTCGCTGTCACGACAGCAGGTCGAGCGCGTTCAGGGCGCGGTCGAATCCGGGGACTACGCGTCCAACAGCGAGGTCATTCGGGAAGCCTTGCGGCTCTGGGAGCGGCAGGAAGAGCTGCGCTCGCTCGACATCGCCAGATTGAAGCAGGCCTATGAGGAAGGCCTGGCCAGCGGGCCAGGCCGTAAGCTCGATGTCGAAGCCTTGCTCACGGGCTTCAAGGCCAAGGCGGCCGGACGTAGCCGAGGCTGAGTACTCCCCTCGCGCAGAGCAAGACCTGGAAGACATCTGGTTCGCGATCGCGGCGGACAACGTGACCGCAGCCGACGGTGTTATCCGCCGCATCGTTGCGAAGATTGCGCTGGCCGCCGAGCAACCCGGTATCGGCGCGCCGCGGCCGGAACTCAGTCAGACCTCACGCATCCTGATCGAAGGACGCTATGTCGCGATCTACGAGCCTCAAGCAAACGGTGTGCTGGTGCTCGCCGTCATCCACGGCATGCGGGAACCCGGCACCTGGCTCTGAAACGGAGCTCTGTGCATAGCCCCTGCTCCTGTCACCGCCCTGTCATCTGCGCTGGCTAGCTGATCATCCCGTTCGAAAGCGCGACCCCGGACGGCCCTCGGCCGCTCCGGGCGATGTCGCGCTTGGCCGACGAACGGAATTCGGCATGCTTCGGATCGAAGGCCTGACCAAACGCTTCGGCGACAAGAACGCCGTCGACAACGTCACGCTGTCCATCCCAAAGGGCGAGATGGTCGGCGTTATCGGGCGCTCCGGCGCCGGCAAGTCGACGCTGCTGCGCATGCTCAACCGCCTCGCCGACGCGACCAGCGGCAGTATCGTCTGCGAGGAGCGGAATATAACTGCGCTCAAGGGCGCGAGCCTTCGCGCCTGGCGCCGCGACACGGCGATGATCTTCCAGCAGTTCAATCTCGTCGGCCGTCTCGACGTGCTGACCAATGTCCTGCTTGGCCGGCTGAACCATCGCTCCGCCGCCCTGACCCTGATCAAGAGCTTCTCGCAGGATGACAAGATCCGCGCCATTGCTGCGCTCGAGCGGCTTGATATGGGCCATCTGCTTGCCCAGCGCGCCGAGACCCTGTCGGGCGGACAGCAGCAGCGCGTCGCCATCGCGCGTGCCCTTGTCCAGGAGCCCAAGGTCATCCTCGCCGACGAGCCGATCGCCTCGCTCGATCCGCGCAACACCCAAGTCGTGATGGATGCGCTGTTCCGCATCAATCGCGAAGACGGCATCACCGTCATCTGCAATCTGCACCATCTCGACATCGCCTCGAAATATTGTGACCGCCTGATCGGCATGGCGGCCGGCAAGGTCGTCTTCGACGGCCCGCCCCACGCCCTGACCACCGAGATCGCGGCCGAGCTCTACGGCATCGAAGCCAAGGATGCCGGCGCCGAAGCGCTCGATGCGCTCGAAGCCATCGCGGCTTCCGAGGCCCAGCGCGCCAAGCAGAACGTCGCCTGACCGGGCCAACCCGGTCGGGAACGCCCGCCCAGAAAACGCAACGAAACGACAGCAACAGGAGCTCACCATGCTGACCCGTCGTCATACGCTCACCCTCGCGACCGCGGCCTTCGCCGCCTCGCTCGCGGCGCCTGCCTTCGCCCAGGATTGGAAGGCGAAATATCCCGAGATCATCTTCGCCATCATCCCGGCCGAGAACGCGTCCGGCGTCGTCGAGCGCTACACCCCCTTCGTCAACTATCTCGCCAAGGAGCTCGGCACCAAGGTCACGCTGCGCATCGCCAGCGACTATGCCGCCCTGATCGAGGGCCAGCGCGCCGGCAACATCCATATCGGCATGTACGGCCCCTCCTCCTTCGCCCGCGCCCTGATGACCGGCGCCAAGATCGACGCCTTCGCGATCGAGACCAATCTCGACGGCACCAAGGGCTACTACTCGGTCTTCTACGTGAAGAAGGATTCGCCCTATCAGAAGATCGAGGATCTGAAGGGCAAGAATCTCGGCCTGGTCGACCCGAACTCGACCTCGGGCAACAACGTGCCGCGCTTTGCGCTCGACGGCATGAAGATCGAGCCTGAGACCTATTTCTCCAAGGTCGTCTATACCGGCAGCCATGAGAACGCCGTGATCGCGCTCGGCCAGGGCACTGTCGACGTCGCCGCCAACTGGTGGAACGACGAGCAGGAATCCAACCTCCTGCGCATGGCCCGCAAGAACATGGTCAAGGCTGAGGATTTCCGAATCATCTATAAGTCCGCGCAGATCGTGAACTCGCCGATGGCCTATCTCTCGGACCTGCCTGAGCCGCTCAAGGCCTCGATCCGCGACGCGGTGCTGAACCTCGCCACCAAGGACAAGGTCGCTTTCGACAAGATCTATGAGGGCAAGCAGGGCCCGCTCGTCGCGGTCGACAACAAGGCCTACGACCCGATCATCGAGCTGAACAAGTTCGTCGACGCGCTCCGCAAGAAGAAGTCCTCGTAAGCTTTGGCTTTGCCGGAAAAGGCGCGGGGAACCCTCTCCCGGAGGGAGAGGGCAGGGTGAGGGGTCGGCCGCTTGACGCCTTGGCCATAACCTCACCGCAGCCCGCTGCCATGTCGGCGCTCCACTACTCCAACGGCCGACACCTCACCCCTGCCCCTCTCCTTACAGGAGAGGGGTTCCCCGCGCCCAACCCGGCAACGGATTCGCAATTTCCATGACCCTCGCGATCGACCGCAACGACCCTGCGATCAGCGGCCATGCCGAGAGCTATCGCCGCGCCATGTCGGCGAAGCGCCGGCAGACGCTGATCGGCGCTGTGATCTTCCTCGTCTGCGTCTGGCTCGCCGCCATCGGCTCGGAGGTCGACCCCGGCAAATTCATCGAGAACGCCTGGCGCTTCCCGAAATACATCCTTGAGACTATGCCGACCTTGCACTTCGCGACGCTCGGTGCCGACATGGCCGAATGGTTCTGGGGCATCAAGGGCTGGCTCAAGCTGCTCTGGCAGACCATTCTGATCGCCTATACCGGCACGATCCTGGGTGCGCTCGGCGGCTTCCTGCTCTGCTTCGTCGCCGCCGCCAATCTCGGCAAATCGCGTGTCCTGCGCTTCGCCACGCGGCGTTTCCTTGAATTCTCCCGCACCGTCCCCGAGATCGTCTTCGCGCTGATCTTCGTCATCGCCTTCGGCCTGGGACCGTTGCCCGGCATGCTCGCCATCGCGATCCACACCATGGGCGCCATGGGCAAGCTCTTCTCCGAAGTGGTCGAGAACATCGACATGAAGCCGGTCGACGGCATGACCGCGACAGGCGCCGGCTGGTGGCAGATCATCCGCTTTGCCGTGGTGCCGCAAGTCCTCTCCAATTTCGCCAGCTATTCGCTGCTGCGCTTCGAGATCAATGTCCGCGGCGCCTCGATCATGGGCTTCGTCGGCGCCGGTGGCATCGGTCAGGACCTGATCGAGGCGATCCGGAAATTCTATTTCACCGACATCAGCGCGATCCTGCTCATGATCATCGCCACCGTGATGCTGATCGACTACGGCACCGAGCGCCTGCGCCACGCCCTTCTCAGCCTGGAGCATGGCCGATGACGCTTGCCCTCCCCGCCGACGACCGCACCGCGCTCATCGCCCGCCACAAGGCCGCGATCGACGGTTCGCTCAAGACCAGGATCGTCACGATCGCGATCGTCGCCGGGCTGCTAGGCCTGTTCCTCTACGGATTGACGACACTCGAGGTCTCGCTCTGGAAGATCCTGCATGGTCTCGGCAATCTCGGCACCTTCGTCGCCTTGATGCTGCCGCCCGATCCCGGCTCGTTCGGGCGGGCGCTGCTCTTCGTCAAGGCCTTGTTCGAAACCATCGCGATCGCCTTCCTCGGCACGATCCTGGCTGCGATCTTCGCCTTTCCACTCGGCTTCATCGCCGCCAAGAATGTCGTCGCCAACCGCGCCGTGCATTTCCTGGCGCGGCGCTCGCTCGATACCGTTCGCGGCGTCGATGCGCTGATCTGGGCGCTGATCTGGGTCAATGTCGTGGGTCTGGGCCCCTTCGCCGGCATGCTCGCAATCATGACCAGCGATCTCGGCGCCTTCGGCAAGCTCTACTCCGAGGCGATCGAATCGGCCGACCGCAAGCCGGTCGAGGGCGTGACCTCGCTTGGCGGCAGCAAGCTCCACGAGATCCGTTTCGGCCTGATCCCGCAGGTGCTGCCGGTGATCGCGAGCCAGGTGCTCTACTATATCGAATCCAACACCCGCTCCTCGACCATCATCGGCATCGTCGGCGCCGGCGGCATCGGGCTTTATCTGGCCGAGACCATCCGCACGCTGGAATGGCAGCAGGTCTCCTTCCTGATCCTGCTGATCCTGGCGGCCGTGACTGCGATCGACTTCCTCTCCAGCAAACTGCGCTTCGCGATCATCGGGCAACGGGCGGTGTGAGGGCTTTTTCCTCCGCTCGCGAGAGAAGGTAGCTCCATCCGAAAACCAGCAAGCGCGGGAGCCCTCTCCTGTAAGGAGAGGGCTGGGTGAGGTGTCGGCCGTTTGACGCTTTGGCCGTGGCCTCACCGCTGCTCCATCGTCATTGCGAGCGCAGCGAAGCAATCCGGGAGGCCTCGCTCTACGTCCCCTGGATTGCTTCGCTGCGTTCGCAATGACGGCAAGGTGTCGCGCAACCGGTCCAGCAGCCGCAGCCCTCACTCCTTGAACGGCTCGACCACCATCTCCATGCGCTCGCCGGCAAAGACGCTGTTGACCAGATGGATCGGCGTCAGGTCCGGCAGGGCGTCGGTCGCGGCCGAGACCATCACGGCGGCGCCGGGCGCGATCTCGAGCAAGAGCGCCTCGCGCTCACTGGCAAGCCGCGCGGTCAAGCGGGTCGAAAGGCGCACATAATCGTCGATACCAACGGCCTTGAACGCCGCCGTCATCGAGGCGCTTGCCTCACGGAAAACGCGGTCGAAATCCGGGAAGCGCTCGACCGAGAGCCAATGCGTGCCTGTTCCCATCGGCGTCCCATCGGCACGGCTGAGGCCTTCGATCCGCCACAGCGGCGCCCCCACCTCCAGGCCGAGTTGCGCACAGGTCTCGGCGTCGCCGGTCTCCATCGCCGTCGACAGCGTCTCGCTTGAGCCGACGATGCCGAGCTTGCCGAAATTGGTGCGCATGCTGACCCGCCGGCCGATCGGATAGGGCACGCGCCGCGCGCTGACCTGGGTGCCGCGCCCGCGCGAGACCGTGACCAGCCCCTGCTCGGCCAGATGGCGGAAGGCCTGGCGCACGGTGTGGCGATGCACGCCATAGCGCTCAGCCAGCACAACCGAGGCCGGTAGCGTATCCCCGACGGCGTAATCGCCGCGGCCGATCGCGGTTTCGAGCTCACCAGCGATGCGGCGCCACGCCGTGCCGTGCTCATCGGCGGCCTCGCTGACGTCCGGTGCAGCGCGCGTCATCAAAATTTCATCCAAAATGTATAGACCTTTCCCGGCGACTAGCCTATCATAGTCTAGACATTAGCGGGTGACCAGACGGCACATGATGATGACCGATACAGATCCGGGCAAGACGGCGGCGTGCGAGACGACCGCGCGGCAACGCTGGCTGGCGATCCTCGCCCGCGCCTCGCGCGGCGAGATCGAGACATTGGTTGGAGCCGCGCTGCCGGCCCATGAAATCCTCAAGGCGCCCGAGACCGGCACGGTGATGGTCGAGGGTCGGGCTGGCGGCGCCGGGCGACGCTTCAACCTCGGCGAGGCGACGGTGACGCGCTGCGTCGTCAGGCTGGAGAACGGCGCGATGGGTTTCTCCTATGCGCTCGGCCGCGACGGCCGCAAGGCGCGCCTCGCCGCGATCCTCGACGCCAGATTGCAGAGCGAGGATGCCGATGGCGCGCTTCTCGCCGGCGTGGCGCAACTCGCAGCGACACAGGCCGCGGCGCGCGACCTCGCCTCGTGCAAGGCTGCCACCACCAAGGTCGATTTCTTCACTCTGGTCAGGGGCGCGTGATGCAGACCGAAAACCTGATCGCAGCCGGCTTCACCGATCCGGTCTTCCAGTCGCAGGCCGCCTTTCGCGCCGTGCTCGCAGCGCTCTCCGAGCCCGGCACGGTGCAGACGGTGTCCGGAGCGATCCTGCCGCCGGACGGGCTTTGCGCCGCGACCGCGACCGCCTTGCTGACATTGGCCGATTACGAGACGCCGATCTTCCTGCCGCAACAGCTGCGCGACGGCCCGGCCGGCGCCTGGCTGCGCTTCCATTGCGGCGCGGCGATCCTGGACGCTCCCGCTGGGGCGGCCTTCGCGGTCATCGACAGCGCGAGCGCGACCCCGCCGCTCGCCGCCTTCGATCTCGGTCACGACCAGTTCCCCGATCGGTCCGCGACGGTGCTCGTGCAATGCACCGCGCTCACCGGCGGCGAGAGCGTGACCCTGAGCGGCCCCGGCATTGCCGGTAATCGCAGCATCGCCCCGCAGGGCTTGCGCCCCGGCTTCTGGGCCGAGGTCGCGGCCAATGCCGAGCTCTACCCGCTCGGCGTCGATCTCATCCTCACCTGCGGCAACGCCCTGATCGGCCTGCCGCGCACCACGCAGATCGAGGAGACGGCCTGATGCCCCACCGGGAGGTCTACTAATGTATGTCGCGGTCAAAGGCGGCGAGGCCGCGATCCTCGCCACGCATGATCTGGTCGCGGAAGCGCGACGCGGCAATGAGTCGGTGCCGGAACTCAAGGTCGCGCAGATCCGTGAGCAGCAGGGCCTTGCTTGCGCCCGCGTCATGAACGAGGGCTCCCTCTAC
This sequence comes from Allobosea sp. OK403, assembly GCF_900113835.1. Lineage (GTDB taxonomy): Bacteria > Pseudomonadota > Alphaproteobacteria > Rhizobiales > Beijerinckiaceae > Allobosea. The sequence goes on from NZ_FOQV01000002.1 coordinate 872,928, forward strand.
GACCTCGACCTTGCGGCGCTGGCGCTGAAACAGGCGCAGGGCGACGCGATCGAGGCCGCCTTCCTGATGCGGGCCTATCGCACGACGCTGCCGCGCTTCGGCTCCTCCGAGCCGGTCGATACCGCGCAGATGGCGATCCGGCGGCGGATCTCGGCGACCTATAAGGACCTGCCAGGCGGGCAGGTGCTCGGACCGACCTATGACTACACGCACCGGCTGTTCGATTTCGCGCTGATGGATGAGGGGCAGTCGGCAATAGGCAGTCGGCAGTCGAAGACAGTCGAGCAACCCGACTGCCGACTGCCCACTGCCGACTGCCTAGACTCCCACATGCCACGCGTCCCCGACATTCTCGGCGCGGAGGGGTTGATGGAGGCGGAGGCGCCGCCTGAGGGCGATCCGCGCCCCTTTGACCTCACCCGCGAACCGGTCTCCTTCCCGGCCGATCGCGATGTCCGCCTGCAGGCGATGGCGCGCGGCGATGAAGGCTTCCTGCTCGGGCTCGGCTACTCCGTGCAGCGCGGCTATGGCGGCAACCACCCCTTCGTCGGCGAGATCAGGGTCGGCGAGGTCTGCGTCGAATTCGTGCCGGAGGAGCTCGGCTTTTCCGTCGATCTCGGCGAGATCACCCTGACCGAGTGCCAGATGGTCAACCAGTTCCAGGGCTCGAAGGACGTCGCGCCGCAATTCACCCGCGGTTACGGGCTCTCCTTCGGCCATTCCGAACGCAAGGCGATGTCGATGTCGCTGGTCGACCGGGCGCTGAAATGCCGCGAATTCGGCGAGGCCGCCAACTACCCCGCCCAGCAGGACGAGTTCGTGCTCTACCACTCCGACAATGTCGAGGCGGCCGGCTTCGTCGAGCATCTCAAGCTGCCGCATTACGTCGATTTCCAGGGCGAGCTCGAACTGATCCGCCGCATCACCCGCGAGCGCGAGCAACGGCTGGCGCGCGAACAGGACACCCTGCCGGAGGCAGCCGAATGAACGCCCATCAGACGCTTCCGGCCGACGATGCAAAGCCGGCTTATAATTATGCCTATCTCGACGAGCAGACCAAGCGGATGATCCGGCGCGCCTTGCTCAAGGCCGTCGCGGTGCCGGGCTACCAGGTGCCGTTCGGCTCGCGCGAAATGCCGTTGGCACGCGGCTGGGGCACCGGCGGCATCCAGGTCACGGCTGCGATCATCGGCCCCGACGACACGCTGAAGGTGATCGACCAGGGCGCCGACGACACCACCAACGCCGTCTCGATCCGGCGCTTCTTCGAACGCACGGCCGATGCTCGCACCACCGAGGCGACGGAGGAGGCGACGATCATCCAGACCCGCCACCGCATCCCGGAGGCGCCGCTCAAGGCCGGCCAGATCATGGTCTATCAGGTGCCTACGCCCGAACCCTTGCGCCGGCTCGAGCCGCGCGAGGCCGAGACGCGCAAGATGCACGCCTGGGCCGAATACGGGCTGATGCAGGTCAAGCTCTACGAGAACATCGCCCGCTTCGGCGAGGTGACCACGACCTATGATTACCCGGTCATGGTCAATGGCCGCTATGTCATGGCGCCCTCGCCGATCCCAAAATTCGACAATCCCAAGATGCACATGTCGCCGGCTTTGCAGCTCTTCGGCGCCGGTCGCGAGAAGCGCATCTACGCCCTGCCGCCGCATACCAGCGTGAAGAGCCTCGACTTCGACGACCACCCCTTCCGTATCCAGAGCTGGAACGAGCCCTGCGGGCTTTGCGGCGCGACCGACAGCTATCTCGACGAGGTCGTCACCGACGACAAGGGCGGGCGCATGTTCGTCTGCTCCGACAGCCACCATTGCGAGACGCGACGGGAAGCCGGCCATCGCGGCGCGATGCTGGCCGACGCCTCGGCGCTGCATCTGGTCGAGGAGGTGAAATCATGAGCCCCCACGCTGTTCCCACCCACTCCCGCCATGGTCGGGCTTGTCCCGACCATCCGCGTCTTCCTTCGTCGAGGCCTGTGTTCAAGACGTGGATGCTCGCCACAAGGGCGAGCATGACGGCGGAGCGCTATAAGCCGAGAGCCAACCCATGACCGTCCACGTTTCTCCCCCCGAGGCGAACCTCGATCCCGAGCCGCTGCTCTCCGTCGCCGGCATCAGCCGCTTCTATGGCGAGCGGATCGGCTGCCAAGACGTCTCCTTCGACCTCTGGCCGGGCGAAGTGCTCGGCATCGTCGGCGAATCCGGCTCGGGCAAGTCGACCTTGCTGCGCTGCCTCGCCGGCATCGACCGGCCCGACGAGGGCGAGGTGCTGTTCCGGGGCTCGGGCCAGCCGCTCGACATCTATTCGGTGGCCGAGCAGGAACGCCGCCGCCTGATGCGCACCGCCTGGGGCATCGTCCACCAGAACCCGCGCGACGGATTGCGCATGGACGTCTCCGCCGGCGGCAATGTCGGCGAGCGCCTGATGGATCGCGGCGACCGGCATTACGGCAAGATCCGCGAACGCGCGCTCGACTGGCTCCAGCGCGTCGAGATCGCCGAGAACCGCATCGACGACCGGCCGCGCCAGTTCTCCGGCGGCATGCAGCAGCGCCTGCAGATCGCCCGCGTGCTGGTCTCCGAACCGCGCCTCGTCTTCATGGACGAGCCGACAGGCGGCCTCGACGTTTCCGTGCAGGCTCGCCTGCTCGACTTGCTTCGCGTCCTGGTGCGCGATCTCGGCCTCGCCGCCATCATCGTCACCCACGACCTGGCGGTCGCACGGCTGCTCACCGACCGGTTGATGGTGATGAAGGACGGCCGCGTCGTCGAGCAGGGCTTGACCGACCAGGTCCTGGACGATCCGCACCACGCCTATACGCAGCTTTTGACTTCGGCGGTGCTGAGTGTGTGACGCCCACCCGTCACACCTTCGTCACCCCGCCCGCACAAGGCACTGACATCATGACCACGATGATTCACGTCGAGAACGTCGCCAAGCATTTCACCCTGCACAATCAGGGCGGCGTCCGCTTGCCGGTGTTCGACAACGTCAATTTCAGCGTCGCCGCCGGCGAGGCGCTGGTGCTCGCGGGCGCTTCGGGCGCGGGCAAATCCAGCCTGCTGCGCATCCTCTACGGCAATTACCGGCCAAGCGCCGGCCATATCCACATCACCCATGCTGGACGCCAGATCGACATCGTCTCAGCCGTACCGCGCACCGTGCTCGACATCCGCCGCCGCACGCTCGGCTTCGTCTCGCAGTTCCTGCGCGTGATCCCGCGCATCTCAGCGCTCGACATCGTGCGCGATCCGCTGCTCGCCCGTGGCGTCGACGCCGTGGAGGCCGGCGAGCGGGCCAAGGCCATGCTGGCCAGGCTCAACCTGCCCGAGCGGCTCTGGAACTTGGCGCCGGCGACCTTCTCCGGTGGTGAGCAGCAGCGCGTCAACATTGCCCGCTCCTTCGTCGATCCCTCGCCGATTCTCCTGATCGACGAGCCGACCGCCTCGCTCGACGCTGCCAATCGCGACGTCGTGGTCGCGCTGATCGCGGAAGCCCGTGCTAAAGGCTCCGCCATCGTCGGCATCTTCCATGATGAGGCGGTGCGCGAGGCCGTCGCCACGCGCTATCTCGACATCACCGATTTCAGAAAGGCCGCCTGATGCAAACCGTTCTCACCAATGCCAGACTGATCCTCGAGAACGATGTCGTCTCCGGCTCGATCGTCTTCGACGAGCGCGGCATCACATCGGTCGATCAGGGCAAGTCGTCCTTGCCTGGCGCCATCGACGTGAACGGCGACTATGTCGCGCCGGGTCTCGTCGAGATGCACACCGACAACGTGGAAAAGCACTTCATGCCCCGGCCGAAGGTGTTCTGGCCAAACGGGCTCGCGGCCGCCCTCGTCCATGACGCGCAGATGGCGGCGGCAGGCGTCACCACCGTCTATGACGCGATCTGCGCCGGCACGCCCTTCTCGGCCAAGGACTACCGCAAGGACATCTTCGCCGATGTGATGAAGGCGCTGGCCGAGGGCCGCCGCGAAAACGTCTTCCGCATCGACCACCGCATCCATATGCGCTGTGAACTGACGAGCCCCGATCTCCTCAAGGACATCGAGCCCTATCAGGACGACGAACTCGTCCAGCTCGTCTCATTGATGGACCACACGCCCGGCCAGCGCCAATGGCGCAACATCGAGCACCTAAAGACCTACGCGATGGGCAACGGCAAGACCGAGGCCGAGTTCGAGGCCGATGTCGTTGTCCGCCAGTCGGAAGGCGCCGCGAATGTCTCGCGCAACTGGAGCGCCGTCGTCGAGATGTTCGGCTCGCGCGGCATCCCGATCGCGACCCATGACGACACCACGCTGGAGCATGTCGAGGCCGGCATCGCGTCGGGCGCCGTGATCTCGGAATTCCCGACCACGATCGAGGCCGCGGAGGCCGCCAAGCAGCGTGGGCTCGCGACCGTCGCTGGCGCGCCCAATGTGGTGCGCGGCGGCTCGCATTCCGGCGGCGTCTCGGTCGCGGAGCTCGCCGAGAAGGGCCTGCTCGATGGGCTCTCCTCCGACTATGTCCCGGCGAGCCTGCTCCAGGCCGTGCTCAAGCTCCACGCCAGCCATGGCATCACCTTGCCGCAAGCCATGGGCATGGTGACCTGGAAGGTCGCCGACATCCTGGGCCTCAGGGATCGCGGCCATCTCAAGCCCGGTCTGCGCGCCGACCTCGTACGCTTCAAGGTGCTGGGCGAGACGCCGGTGCTCGCCGCCGTCTGGTCGAAGGGCGAGCGGGCATTTTGACCGCGCCGCGCTACGCCCTCTACTACGCCCCCGCCGCCGACAGCACGCTCTGGCGCTTCGGCAGCGCGACGCTTGGCTATGACGCGATCACGGCCGCGGATGCGCCGTTCTCGGTCCCGGCCGGCTGCGACCCGGAAAGCTGGCCGACGCTCACCGCCGAGCCCCGACGCTATGGCTTCCACGCGACGCTGAAGGCCCCGTTCGAACTGGCCCTCGGCCGCCAGGAAGGCCAGTTGCGTGCTTTCACGCATAATTTCGCCTCGGGGCTGGATGCGGTTCCGCTCAAGGGGCTCGGCGTCACCGCGCTCGGCTCCTTCATCGCACTGACGCCATCAGCCGAGAACCGGCCGCTGCAGGATCTCGCTTTCTCCGTCGTCCAGGCCTTCGAGCCCTTCCGCGCCCCGTTGAGCCCGGTCGATCTGGCGCGCCGCCTCAAGAGCCCGCTGACGCCGGCGCACCGGGCCTATCTCGAGGCCTATGGCTACCCTTATGTCGGTGACGCCTTCCGCTTCCACATGACGCTGACCGGCTCGCTGCCTGCCGAGCAGGTCCTGGCCGTCAAGCAGGCGCTGACGCAGGCCTATGCCGACCATGTCCCGCCCGCCCCGATCGCGATCGACCGGATCGCGCTCTTCAAGCAGGACACGCGCGAGAGCCGCTTCCGCCTGCTCGATTCTTTCGTGCTGGGGTGATGGGCACGGCTGGGCAACCCAATTGCGTTGGCCATCCCCCCAGCCCTCATCCTTCGAGACGCCGCTCCGCGGCTCCTCAGGATGAGGGCTCAGGCTGTTCCAGCTGTCATCAGCCCGCGCAGCACCGCGGCGAACTCCGCCGCCGCCTCGGCCACCGTGCGATCGTTCTGGATCGTCACCAGCGTGGCGCTCTGCGTCCGCAAGGGCGCCTCACGGGCGAGCCTGGCTGCGATATCGGCCTCGCTCTCGCGCCCACGCGCGGCGAGCCGTTTCGCCAGCACGGCGTTCGGAGCGGTGATGTTGACGACGGTGGCCCGTCCGGCCAGTCGCTCGGCAACCGGGATGACGCCCCGCGAAATATTGACGATCACGACCTGGCCGCACGCGATGCGGGAGAGTTCGGCGGCGGGAATGCCATAGGCCAAGCCATGCGCCCCCCAATTCAGCGCGATCTCGCCGCGCGCGACGGCCGCCTCGAATTCGGCTTGGGAGCAGCTGTCGTGATCCTCGGCGCCCGCCATCGCCGGCCGCGTGATCAGGCGGCGGGCGAAATGGAACCGGGCATCGCCGGCAAGCGCCGCGCGGGCAGCATCCATCAATGTGTCCTTGCCGGCGCCCGAGGGGCCGACGACGAGGACGAGAGCTCCCGGCGCTGCTGCCGGCATTCCTGAAACGATCTGAGAAGGAAGCGACATCGTGGCCAAGGAAACGGGAAAGAAACTGGGACTGGAACCTCTGATCGACCCGACCGCGCAGGTGCGGCAGGCGACGCTCGGACGCTACACCGAGATCGGCGCGCGCACGTCCTTCGTCGAGTCGTCGATGGACGACTACTCCTATGTCGTGAACGATTCCAATGTCATCTACACGACGATCGGGAAATTCTGCTCGATCGCGGCGATGACCCGGATCAACCCCGGCAACCACCCGATGCAGCGGGCGAGCCAGTCGCATTTCACCTATCGCGCTTCGGCCTATTTCGACGATGCGGAGGACGATGCCGCATTCTTCGCCTGGCGGCGCTCGACGCCGGTGACCATCGGCCACGATGTCTGGATCGGCCATGGCGCGATCATCCTTCCCGGCCGCACGATCGGCACCGGCGCCGTGGTCGCGGGCGGCGCGATCGTCACCAAGGATGTCGCGCCCTACACCATCGTTGGCGGCAACCCGGCCAAACCGATCCGCCGGCGCTTCCCGGAGCCGATCGCCGAGCGGTTGCTGGCATTGGCCTGGTGGGATTGGGAGCATGCGCGCCTGCGCGCGGCGCTGGCGGATTTCCGGGCGCTGTCGGTCGAGACGTTTCTGGAGAAGCATGGCGGATAGATTGCCTGGCAGCACAGCGCAGGGTTGTGGGTTTGATCTATGTCAATAGTGTCGGAGCGAGCTCGTTAACCAAGAGATTGGCTTAATTTGATCAGCACAATTGGTAAAACGTCACCTTTGGGAATGCTGACATGGACCCCACCGATCACCTCTCCGCTCGCCTCGGCTTCATCGAGCTCGATGCGGCCGCGCAACAGCGCATGCGCGACGTCAAGGAGGTGATCGTGGCGGCGCTGCCAGGCGCGCTCGAGGCTTTTTACCGTCAGGCCAGGACCTTCCCGCAGACACGCGGCTTCTTCTCCAGCGAGCAGCATGTCGAAAGTGCCAAGCAACGCCAGCAGGCCCACTGGCAAAGAATGGCGGATGGTGCGTTCGACCAGCGCTATGTCGATGCCGTCACGGCCATCGGCAAGGTCCATGCCCGGATCGGGCTGGAGCCACGCTGGTATATTGGCGGCTATGCCCTGATCCTGGAGAAACTGATCGCCGGCGTGCTGGAAGCGCGCTGGCCCCGAAACGCCTTCGGCAGGCAGAGCCCGGGTGCGAGCGAGCGCTCGGGTGAGATTTCGGTCATCGTCAAGGCCGCCCTGCTCGACATGGACTACGCCATCTCGGTCTATCTCGAGGCCTCGGAAGCCGCCCGCCTCAGCGGGGAGGCTGCGGCGCGCGCAATCGAACAAGCCAAGGCCCTCGAGCGCGACAAGGCCATAGCCTCGGTCAGCGAAGGACTGGCCGCGCTTGCCGGCGGCGACCTGACCTTCCGGATCGCCGAAAACATTCCGGAGGAATACACATTGATCCGCGATAATTTCAACAGCGCCATGATTCGGCTGGAGGAGATGGTCTCGACCATCCAATCGACATCGGAGCTCATCGTGGGCGCCTCGCAGGAGATCAATTCGGGTTCGCAGGATCTGTCGATGCGCACCGACCAGCAGGCCTCGGCGCTCGAGGAAAATGCGGCCACCACCGAGGAGCTCGCCGCCTCCGTCAAGACCTCGGCCCAGGCTTCCCGGCTGTCGGTTTCGCTCGCCGACGAGGCGACCTCCATCGCCCGCACCGGCGGCACCATCGTCAACGACGCGATCGACGCCATGTCGCGGATCGAAGAGGCCTCGACCCGGATCTCGGAAATCACCACGGTGATCGACGGCATCGCCTTCCAGACCAATCTGCTGGCGCTCAATGCCGCTGTCGAAGCTGCTCGGGCAGGCGACGCCGGCCGCGGCTTCGCCGTGGTCGCCGCCGAGGTACGCGCACTCGCCCAGCGCTCCGCCGCCGCGGCCAAGGACATCACAGCCCTGATTGTCTCCTCAGACGCCGAAGTGACGGGTGGCGTGAAGCTCGTGCGGCTGGCTGGCGAAACGCTGCAGAAGATCGTCGACGCCTCCGTCCGCGTCTCCACGACGGTTCAGGAGATAGCCGCCGCCTCGGGCGAACAGGCCAACGGCATCGACGAAATGAGCCAGACCGTGGCCCATATGGACGACATCACCCAGCAGAATGCCGCACTCGCCGAGGAAAGCGCGGCAAGCGCCCGTGCGCTGCTCGACCACATCGCGCAGCTCGACCGACTCGTCAGCGCCTTCCGGACACAGGATGCACGCAGTCTCGCCCATCCGATGCGCCGAGTCGCCTGAAGTCGATGCTTTAGTCTCGCAACCGCCAGACCGAGCTCTGCTTGATCTCGGCGTCCTCCAGCGAGCGCGTCACCGGAACCTGATAGGTCGCCAGCGCCTCCAGCCTGTCCCGAGGCAAATAGCTCCGGCCGGGATCGCCGATCAGCACGGTCGCGCCACGCGCCTGTAATTGCGAGAGCCAGTCAATAATGCTCTGCGCCATCGCGCGCTCATAGCAGACATCGCCGGCGCAGATGACGTCCCAGCCCTCATCGCGGCCGATCAGATCGTCGAGCAGAACCTCGACGTGAACGCCATTGGCCTGAGCATTGAGACCGATCGCCTCGCCGGCGAAGGCGTCGATGTCGCAAGCCTCGACCCGCGATGCACCGGCCTTGGCGGCGGCAATCGCCACGAGCCCCGAGCCGCTGGCGAAATCGAGCACACGCTTGCCGGCCACGTTTCCCGGCTGGTCGATAAGATACCGCGCCAACGCCTGTCCGCCAGCCCAGGCAAAAGCCCAGAAAGGCGGCGGCAAGCCGATGGTAGCAAGCTCATCCTCGGTCTTCTGCCAGAGCTCCGTCGCTTCCTCGGCGACATGGAGTGAAATCTCCGGCGCATGCGGCACCGGCAGCAACCGCGTCTGCGCCAGGATGAAGCCGCGCCGATCGAGCCCTATGGCTACGACGCTCACGCCGCGACCTCAGTCGTCGGCTGGTCCAGCAGGCCGCGATAGAGCCCCTTGACCGCGTTCATCACGTCGCGCTCGGTATAGCCGTCGATCAACCTTGCGCGCGCGCTCGTGCCCATGCGCTCGGCCAGCGCCGGGGCGCCGGCGAAGGTGATCAGCGCCTTGGCGAGCGCGGCAGCGTCGTCCGCGGGCACCACGATCCCGTCGCGCCCGTCGCGAACGAAGCTGCGGCAGCCCGGCACATCCGTGGTCAGGATCGCGCGGCCGCAGGCCGCCGCCTCCAGGATCGTGCGTGGCAAACCCTCGCCGCCGCGCGAGGGCAGGATGCAGAGATGGTGCTGACGCCAGACGCCCTCGATATCGCGTGTCGGGCCGGCCCAGTTGATGCCCGGCCGGGTCGCCCATTGCTTCAGCGTCGCCTCGGGAATCGCCTTGGGATTCGAGGGGTCGGGCGCGCCGTGGACAGTGAGTTCGACGCGCGCGCCCTCCGCCCGCGCCAATCGCACCGCCTCGACCGCAAGGTCGACGCCCTTCGACCAGAGCATGCGCGCGACCAGCGCGACCTTGAGCGGCGGGGTCGCCGGCATCGGCTCCGGCATCAGGATCAAGGGATCGACGCCCGCGCCACCGACGATCGCGACCTTGCCTGCGTCCTCCGGATCGAAACCCAGCGAGACGGGATCATCGGGGTTCTCGAACAGAAAGCGGGTTTGCGGCCCGTCGATCGCCGCGCGCAGCCAAAACCGGACGGCAAGCCGCGCCGCGGCCGCGACCAGGCCCTGCCTGGCGCCGAGGAAGCCCAGACCCGTCAGCGCATAGACGCGGCGCTCGACGCCCGCGAGCTTGCCGGCGAGGCCGGCAAGCGCGATCGGCTTCAAGGCGATGCAATGCAGGATGTCGGGCCGCTCGGCCTCGATCAGGCGCTTCAGCGCCGCGATCTGGCGGAAAAGCGCGCGCGGATCGAGGCTGCGGCGCTCGGCCTCCAGCGCGATCAGACGGGCTCCCGTCGCCTCGATGACGCGGCGATGCTGCCGCTCACGGGCGATGACGACGACGTCGAAATCGAGCTCACGCGCGGCGCGGGCCATCGGCAGGAAATGCGAGGCGAAGAACCAGTCTTCCGTGGCGACGAAAAGGAGTTTGGGGCGGCGCATGGCGCGACATCAGGCGCAAGCGGCGCGGAAGGTCAAGCGGGAGTGGAGTGTTGGGCGGTGTCGCCCGGAATGGAACCGCGTGATCCTGGGTAAGCCGCCTGGCGACAGGCCCCACCATACAGCGCAATTCCTGATCCGGCGTATCACAAAAATCGAATAGTCGGCCGCCGTCCGGTCGGGTCTTGCTCGCAATGAGCCACGTCTTGAAAGACAACGTTATGAGAATAACCTGCCTGCATACCGCCGAAAGCAATGTCGCCGTTTTCGACGCCGCCGCCCAGTCGCTTGGCATCGCCAAGGGGGTTCTTCGTCACGAGGTGCGAGCGGAGCTCCTCGCGGCAGCGGAAGCCGCAGGCGGACTTACACCGGAAATCGTCGATACGACGGGTGCGGTGTTGCTGGAGCTTTGTCATGGTACCGACGCTGTCATCCTGACCTGCTCGACGCTGGGGCCCGCTGTTGCCGCCGTTGAGGAGGCTGCCGCTGTGCCTGTCCTGAGAGTGGACAGCGCCTTGGCCGAGAGGGCGGCGAGTGTCGGCGGAAAGGTCATCGCTCTCTGCGCCGTCGAAACGACGATGGGGCCGACGACGGCACTCTTTGCCGAGGCTGCGAGGCGATCTGGCGCCTCCGCTGAGGTACGCCTGGTCGCCGGCGCATGGGCCTTGTTCAAGGCCGGAGACAATGACGGATATCTCACGACGATCGCGAATGCGGCCGACGCCGCGTATGAGGACGGCGCATCGATCGTCGCCTTAGCGCAGGCATCAATGGCTGGCGCGGTCGGGCTGGTGAAGAAGGGGCCCAAGCCGATGAGCAGTCCGACCGCCGGCTTGGCCGCCGCTATGGAAAGCGCGCGGCGCGGGATCTGATTTTTGAGGCGACAAGAAATGTCGGAACACAACACAGTGGCCGCCGGAAAGGTCATCCTCCTCAACGGCGCCTCCAGCAGCGGGAAATCCACCCTCGCCCGCGCTGTCCAGGCCAGGATCAGCGAGCCCTTCTGGCACATCTCTATCGACCATTTGCGGGATGCCGGCGTGCTTCCATCCGCTCGCATCAAGAGCGGCGAATTCAGATGGGCCGAGATCAGGGGCGGCTTCTTTGCTGGCTTCGAACGATCGCTGACCGCCTATCTCGATTGCGGCAACAATCTCATCGTCGAATACATCATGGAGAATCGCGAGTGGCTGCAGCGGACCGCCCGGCTTTTGAAACGATATGACGTGTTCTTCGTCGGCATCCATTGCTCATTGGAGGAGTTGGAGCGCCGCGAGATCGCGAGAGCCGATCGGCCGATCGGCGATGCCCGCCGGGACTATCACGCCATCCACAGCTACTGCGCCTACGACGCCGAGTTCGACAGCACCTTGCTGCCTGACGAGAACGCCGAGCGCTTGATCGCACTCTGGCAGGCACGCGCGGGTCCTTCGGCCTTGGAGCAGTTCGCCGCGGCCGAGGCTTAGACCTCGCGGAACGATCGAAGGGAGGCCGGCGTGTTTTGGTCTTGAATTATCGCGCCCTGGCAAGGCCTGTGGCGAAGCCTTATTGGCTTCAGGAGTATGTCCTTGGCGGAGGGCTCCATGCCTCGCATACACATTCTCGGCGCGTCCGGCTCAGGAACAACCACACTTGGCGGAGCACTCGGAACACTCCTCGGCATACCGCACAGGGATTCCGACGCGTTCTATTGGCTTCCGACCGACCCTCCGTTCCAGACGCCTCGGCCGCTCGTGGAGCGGCAGGCCCTGCTTCTCGATCAATTAAAGCCGGGCGCGAGCTGGATCTTGTCCGGCTCAGCGATCAAATGGGCTAAGCCCCTGGAGCCGCTATATGACCTGATCGTCTATCTGCGGCTCGACCCCGTGCATCGCATGGAGCGACTGCGAAAGCGTGAACTGTCCCGCTACGGAGAGCGCATCTCCCCGGGTGGAGACATGGCCGCGACAAGCGCGGCGTTTTTCAGGTGGGCAGCCGCCTACGATACCGCCGGCGTGGAACAGCGTAGCCGTATTGCGCATGAGGCTTGGCTCGCCTCGCAAACCGCACCAATTCTTCGGCTCGATTCATCCAAGCCGGTAAAACATCTGGCGGCTGCGGTGCAGGCAGCCATTCGGTGAGACAAAACGGACAGAAGAAATCTGGAATGACGGCGTGGTTCCAGCACGAATGCCAAACGCCATCCGGCCCCTCGGGGTGCCGAGGGGCCGGATCGATACGGGCCACGCTTGCCGCTCAGTAGAGCGAGCAGACCTTGCGATAGCCGACGACTTCGCCAAAGCGGTTGACGCGCTCGACCATCTCGCAACGGCGCACCGGAGCATCCTCCTCATAGACGGGCTCGGCATAGGCGCGGTTGGCGGAGGCCGCGAGCAGGCCGCCGACGGCGAGCGCTCCGACAATGCCGGCCCCGACGCCCCAGCCACGATGGCGCGGATAGGCCTGCGCGCTGCCCGCGCCGGCGAGAATGGCGGTGGAGAGGGTGAGTACGGCCAGAGCGGCGGTCACGGTCTTCTTGAAGCTGGTCATGATGGTATCTCCCGAGGTCCAGTCGGGGGCGAACCATTCGCCCTCCATGATCCTTGGTCGCGGCGGGAGCGTGGGAGGTTCAAAAGGGAAACGATTATTTTTTCCGAGGCTCGATCCGCGAGAACAATCTCGCCGTCATCCCGGACAAGTCGCGCAGCGACGCAGATCCGGGATCCATCGGAGGGCCAATCCTTTAAAGGGCTTGGCTCTATGATGGATCTCGGATCTCCGCTTCGCTGCGTCCGGGATGACGGCGCGGGTGTAAGAGCCGGCCTCGCCTCAAGGCCGCGCCGCCGAAACCGGCAGCGCCCGCGCCAGGGCGGCCGGAGCGTCGACGCGGCCGGCGCCGAAGATCGGGTTGCGGCCCTTGCCGCCAAGATCGATGGCGCTCTCCATCAGGAGCTTGCGCACACCTTCCAGCTCGAGGTCCGGGCGCTTTTCCAGGAGCAGCGCCACCAGTCCCGAGACATGGGCGGCAGCGATCGAGGTGCCCGAGGAGAAGGCGTAGCGCCCCTCCGGCTCGGCCGCGAGCACATCAACGCCCGGCGCCGCGACCGCGATATAATTGCCGCGATTGGCCTGGGCGAAGGGCTTGTCCTGGGCGTCGGTCGCGGTGACAGCGATGACGTTGGGATCAGCGCCGGGATAGAGCGGAGCGGCATTCGCGCCGCCATTGCCGGCGGCCGCGACCGCGACGATGCCCTTGCTCTTGGCTCCAGCGAGCGAACGCGACAGCAAGCGGTCCTGCGGCCCCGCAAAACTCAGATTGACCACCCGCGCCCCCTCCCCCGCCGCCCAGTCGAGCGCCGAAAGGATGTGGTAGGTCGTGCCGTTGGCCGAGGCTGGCGCGCTGTTGCCGGAAAAGGCACGCGCGGCGAGCAGGCGCGCCGCCGGGGCGACGCCCTGCAGCTGCGCCTGCGCCATGATCGCGCCCGCCATTGCGGTGCCATGGGCATGCGGCGCGGGATCGCCACCAACCGCGTCGAAACTGCCGGCGAGCACGCCCTGCAGCTCGGGATGCGTCAGATCCGCGCCGGAATCGATCACCGCCACGCGGATCTTGTCACCACGCGCCAGCTTGTGGATGGCGTCGTAATGCAAGGTCTCGGCGACGTATTGCGGCTGCAATTCACGTTTGGGCGCGACGGAGACCAATGGCGCGACCGGCGGCAGATCGGGCGATGCGATGACGGGCGGCGCGGCCAGGACCGGCGCCGCATCCTCGGGTTTCGGCAGCGAGGCGGCAGGCTCGTTGGCAGCGCTTGCGGCCTCAGGCACGGCTTGCGCGGCCTCGTCCTTGGGCGCTTCCGGCTTCGGTGCATCCTGCTGGAGCGTATAGAGGTAATTCGGCTGCGCGCTGGCGATGCGGGCATCGCCAGCCATCTGCGACAGCACCGTGCGGGCGCTGCGGCCATCGTTCAAACGCGCCCGGATGATGGTCACGCCAGCCAAATCGAAGCGGCGGCTCGACATCAAGGTGGCGCGATGACGGCGCAGGACGGCATCGGCTTGAGCATTGGGCGCCAGTTCGACCAGTATCTCGTCGGCCACGAAACGGCGCTCGCTCGCGGCCGGGACGATGATGCGCGGCTGGCCTGGAGCCGGGCGCGCGGTCTGCACGGGGGGCGGTGTCCGGCGCGCTGGTGCGGCGGCTTGCACCGGAGCCGGCCGGCGCGGATGGCGCAGCACCGGCGCGTCGAGATCGTCACCATCGAGGATGATCGGCCGCCTCGGCCGACGCGACAAAGGCGGCTCGGGCTCATAAGGATCGTAGACCGGATGCCGCGCCGCCTGATCGAGGATGATGCCACCGATGATCCCAGCGCCGATGCCGGCCGCGGCAGGCCCCCAGCCCCCGCCCCGGCCCGGATAGCGCGGCAGGCGGCCGGGCCGCTCGGTCTCGACGCGCCCGACCCGGCCGGGAGAGGCGCGGCCGGGCGCGGCGCGCTCACGGGATGCTGGGATCGCGGTTTTGCTGCGCAACGCCGGCTGGGCACGCGTGACGCCTTGCCGCGTCGCCGGATAGTCGAAGTCGCGCCCACCATAGGTCTGGGCGCGGAGCTCACTGACAGGTGCGATCAGGCCAAGCAGGAGCGCCAGCGCAACGCCATGCCGAAGGCCGGCGCGGATCATGACGAAGCGATCGACAAGGCGTGACATCACCTTCGTCCCTCTTCCAAGTTCATAATAGCACAAACGCCGTTTCGGCAGCGCATGATGCGGGGTCAGGGCGCGGGCGCAACGAAGCTGACGATCGAGCCCTCGGCCTTCATCCGCGCCGCGATAGCGTCGACTTGCGCCGGCGTCAGCTTCGCGTCGCCGATGCGGACCTTGAAGAAGCCATTGGCGCGTGGCCCATCGACCACCGAGGCATCGTAGCGCTTGAAGAAGGCCGCGATGTCGCCGGCCTTGGCTTCGGCAGCGAAGCTCAGCAGCACATAGCGGTCGGAGGATTGCACGCCCGGCACCGAGGCCGTCTCGAAACCGCCACCACCGCCACCGCGTACGGCAAGACGGGTGATCGCCACGCCCTGGAGCGCGATCAGCGCAAGCGCTGCGGCGCTGGCATAAGCGAGCCGACGCGGCGGCTGGGCCGCGAGCCACTGCCCGAACCAGCCCAGGAGGCCGCTCCTGGCACGGGACAAGAGCGGCGCCTGTTTCGGCTCGGCCTCGATGCCGGCCATCAGACGATCGAGTGCCCGCGGTGACGGCGCGCCGAGCTGCTCGTTGAACAGGATGGTCTCGGCCATGTCGTCGCGGATGATGTCGAGCCGCAGGCGCAGTTCGGGATCAGCCGTGAGTGCCGTCTCGACGCGCAGCTTATCGGCAGCCGAGATCCGGCCATTGGCATAGAAGGGCAGCAGCTGTTCGAGTTCGACGCGCTTCGGGTCGGTCGCGAGATTATCGGTCATAGCGGACCTCCCCAACAGAACGTTCGAGCATTCGCCAGCGTGAGTCGGCTGGCGAGGTTTTCGAGAGCCGGAGCGGAGCGGACATCGGTCCGTGAGCACCGGAAGCGCAGAAAATCGCGCCAGACGGCCGCGATGGTAGAATGAGCGAGCGGTCTGTCATGGCCAGCCCCGGTCGATGCCTGCCGTTTTGAGCAGTTCGCCCAGCTTCTTGCGGGCGTGGAAAAGCCGCGTCTTGACCGTGTTCTCCGGGATGCCGACGATGCGGGCGACCTCCTCGACCGACGCCTCGTGATAATAGACGAGGTCGATGACCTCGCGATGCTCGAGGCTGAGCTTGCCGAGGCAGGCGCGGATCGCCAGGCCCTTATCCTGCTTCTGCAGCACGATCTCAGGGTCGTCGGCCTCATCCTCGAGACTTTCGGCGAAATCGTCGTCGAGCCCGGCCTCGCGCCGCTTGCGCAGCAGCGAATAGGCCTTGTTACGGGCAATCGCGAGCAGCCAGGTCGCGACCGAGGCACGCGCCTCGAAACGATCGGCCTGTCGCCAGAGATCCATGAAGACGTCACTGATCACATCCTCCGCCATCGTCTCGTCGCGGACGAGCCGCAGCACGAAACGGTAGACCCGAATTTGGTGCCGCGAGAACAGCACCTGCATTGCGAGCCGGTCGCCCGAGGCGATCCGCTTGACGAGGTCGTCGTCTGATTCCGTATGCATCGCCCTCAAGGCCCGGCATTCCGGCTCGCAAGAGTTGGTCGCAGCGAGCGCGTGGAAGGTTCAATCGGAAACGAGATTAATCGGCCCCGCGCATTGCGCCAGAGCAGATGCGAAAAACTGAGCACCGGCTTTTCGCGTTGATCCTGCTCTCACTCTTGGATGAGAGACGGATTCAGATCATCCGGCTCTCGTGTTTCCGTTTGTTGCGGGGCAGGCGCGATACTCGATGGCGGGCGCCATCCCAACCTGCGATCAGGACAAGACGAGGTCGGGGGCGAGCGCCGCCAGGAAGCTCCGGGCATCGAACAGCGCGCCCGGAGCGAAGACGCCGCCCTGTGCCGTCTCGGCGCTCAGGATTCGCTCGACGGCTTCGACGACCAGAGGCGCGGTGATCGCATAGATGTCCCGTCCGCGGGCCGCCGCCTGGCGCACCGTACTTCCCTGTCGGATTTCGACCTCCACGAGGAAGGTCTGCGCTGAGCGTCCCGAGGTGTCGGCCGCGACCGGCGCAGGAGTGGTGGTGTCTCGAAGATCGCGCAGCGGCGCGGTGTTCAGATAGGTGTGGAGTTCGGACAGCTGAAGATGGCGCCCGATCAGGACCGCTTCGGTGAAGGGCAGTTCAACCATCTCCTGCGCGCCGAAGGGTTCCGCAAACGACCAGACGGCACTCGGCGCCGGATCGGCCAGCGGCTGCAGCGTCCCACCGGAGATCGTCAGGCGACGGGCCGTGTTGCGCTGCCCCGTGATGCGCGTCCCCTCGGTCGGTTCCCAACTGTCCAGGGCGATCCCGATGCGCGCCTCATCGGCGTGGGTCCAGTCGCCCATGGCAGCGGTTGCCAGGAGGTCGCTCAGGCCGCCATAGAAGCCCATGGCGGGGATGACGACCACGCCGGCCGCTTCGGCGGCCGAGGCGTAGCGCGCGAAGGTCGCCTGGGCGCTGCCTTGCTCGGCCGTCACGTCGAGATAATGGATGCGCGCCTGCAATGCAGCCGCGACCAGGGGCTCGGCCGTGTCGAGGAACGGTCCAGCGCAGTTGATGACCGCCGCGGCCCCATCGAGGGCGCTGGCGAGCGAGGCGGGATCCTCGAGAGTGGCGACGACCTGTCTGACGCCCGTGGGGAAGTCGGCCGCCGCCAGCTTGGCTGCGTCGCGCCCTATCGCGATGACCGTGAAGCCGCGTCGCGACAGCTCCCGAACCACGAAGCGGCCAGTATGTCCGGAGGCCCCGTAGACCGCAACCGCCGGCCGCGCGCCCTCTGCTCTCAAAGGCTGGTCAGTCATGCTTTCCTCCGCGCTACAGACCTGTCTGTTCTTTTTAGTTACAGACAGGTCTGTAGCGCGTCAAGCGCGAAGCTGCTATCTCCATCGAATGCAAGGAGAACGTCATATGGAGATCGGGCAGGAGGGCGGCCGGGCCAGCGCGGAAACCGGCCAAGTCGACATGCGCGAGCGGATTCTCGAGACCGCCTCCGACCTCTTCTACCGCCGGGGCGTGCGCGCTGTCGGCGTCGATCTGGTCGTCGAGGCGGCAGGCATCGCGAAGACGAGCCTCTATCGTCACTTTCGCACGAAGGACGACCTCATCGCTGCGTTTCTACAGCGCGAAGACGAGGATTTCTGGGCGTGCTGGGATCGCGTGGCGGCGCCCCATGGACAGGACGCCGAAGCCGAGCTCGCGGCGCATATGGGCTGGATCGGAGAGCGGGTTGGCCGCCCCCATTATCGCGGCTGCCCCCAACTCAACGTCGCCGCCGAGTTCCCCGACGAGGATCACCCGGCCCGGATCGTCGCCCGAACGCACAAGCAGGAACTGCGTCGCCGTCTGCGTGGCATCGCCGAACGCCTGCGGGTCGAGCGGCCCGACGAGCTTGCCGCCCAGTTGGCGGTGGTCATCAACGGGGCCTTCGTCAGCGCCCAGATTCTGGCCGAGGACGACGCGACGTCGATCCTCCTCCAAATGGCGCATGCCCTGATCGCCGCGGCCAGGGGGCCGCGAACTTGACCGCAGGAATCCGAACCCTCATCACGCTGTGGAGATGGCAGCGGGAGAGGCTTGCATGAGCCGCTATTGGTCGGAGCTTGCCCGGGGTCTGTCGCCCTATGTGCCTGGCGAACAGCCCCGGATTCCAGGGTTGGTGAAGCTGAACACCAATGAGAGCCCGTTTGGACCATCTCCAATGGTGCTCGAAGCCATTCGGTCCGCCGCCGCCGACACGCTGCGCCTCTATCCGGACCCACAATCCACGCGCCTGCGGGAGGTGCTGGCCGAGCATCACGGCGTCGCGCCCGAACAGGTTTTTGTCGGAAACGGCTCAGACGAGGTGCTTGCCCACGCCTTCGCGGCGCTGCTGAAGCAGCCCGGGCCCCTGCTGTTTCCCGACGTCACCTACAGCTTCTACCCCGTCTACTGCCGGCTGTTCGGCATCGCGCATGAAGCAATCCCGCTCGACGGCGCGATGCGCATCCGCATCGCCGATTATCTCGACCGGGGCGGCGCCATCATCATTCCCAACCCGAACGCGCCGACGGGGATCGCGCTGCCGCGGGCGGAGATCGAACAGCTCGCGAGCGCGCGGGCCGACGTGCCTGTGGTGATCGACGAGGCCTATGTCGATTTCGGCGCGGACAGCGCCATTCCCCTGATCCGCGACCATCCCAACCTGCTGGTGGTCCAGACCCTGTCGAAATCGCGCGCGCTCGCCGGCCTTCGCGTCGGTTACGCAATCGGCGACCAGGCGCTGATCGAAGCCCTGACGCGGGTGAAGGACAGCTTCAACTCCTACCCGCTTGGGCGCCCGGCCCAGGCGGGCGCCATCGCCGCCATCCAGGACGAAGCTTATTTCCAGGAGACGCGATCGGCCATCATCGCCAATCGTGAGAGTCTGACCGCGTCTCTGATCCGGCTTGGCTTCGATGTGCTGCCATCCAGCGCCAACTTCGTCTTCGCCCGCCACCCCGGCCACACCGGCCAGGCTCTCTCAGTGGCGCTCCGCGAGCGCGCCGTGCTCGTCAGGCATTTCTCCGGTCCGCGCGTATCCAACTTCCTCCGGATCACCGTCGGATCGAAAGCGGAGCTCGACCGCCTGACGGAGGCGCTAGCAGAGTGTCTTGCGATGCCATCGAACGCATAGAAGAAGAAGCCGAGGAGGAGCGACGATATGAAAAAGAGCGCAACGACCACGGGCGAATCCCCTTCGAGCGAATCCCCTTCACGATTGATCGATGCGAGAATCGCGGAATTGGGCGACTGGAGAGGCAAGACGCTCTCCCATATCCGTGCGCTCATCCGGCAGGCGGACCCCGAAGTGGTCGAGGAGTGGAAATGGCGAGGCGTGCCGGTCTGGTCTCACGCCGGCATCATCTGCACCGGCGAGACCTATAAGAGCTTGGTCAAGCTGACATTCGCCAAGGGCGCCTCGCTCGAGGATCCGTCAGCCCTGTTCAACGCCAGCCTCGAAGGCAACGCCAGGCGCGCCATCGATCTTCAGGAGGGCGATGACATTGATCAAGACGCCTTCAAGGCGCTCATCCGTGCGGCTGTGACCCTGAACAAAGCTTCGGCCCGATAAGCGCATGCCGCGGCATGCTCCCGAACGCCCAATAGAAAAGCCCGCCGGGCTCGAGGCCGGGCAGGCTTTTTCTTGAATCCCGGGAAACCCGCGTCCGCTCAGGGGCAAGCCCGTGCATCTGACGGCCTAGGCGCGCGCGGCGACTTTCTTCGCTTTTTCGGCGGCCTTGGCGAGCTTTTCCGCCGCCTTGGCGATCTTGTCGGTGCTCGCCTTGGTCTTGGCGGCTTTGGCCGCAGCCTTGGCTTCGAGCTGCTCGGCCTTGGCCTGTGCCTGCTCGGCCGCAACGATCGCGGCGGTCTCGGCTTCCACCGCTTCCTTGGCGAGACGCTGCGCACGCAGGCGGGCCGTCTTCTGCATCACGGCGTCGCGTTCGGCCTGTTCGGCCTCCATCGCGCGCGATGCTTCCTGTTTGCGTGCGTCGGCCTTGTCGAAGGCCATTTGCGCCCGCCGCTTGATTTCGTCGGCGGAGAGTCCTCGCGTCGCCATGGCGGCTCGCTCCGATGCTGCGCTTGAGCCGAGAGGCGAATTCGCGTTTTGGACCGTGCGGCCCGAAACGACCCGTCTCTCTGAGAGGAGGCGTGTCACGCCGGCCGAGGCACGAGGGGCCAAGGCCGGAATCGTCGACTGCCGAGCCTCCTGCCGCCGATCGGCCGCGAGCGAGAACCCCGTCAGCTAGAGCGTTTTCGAGCGAAGTGGATACCGGTTCGCGTGAAGAAAACGCTTTAATACAAAGAATCTAGAGCGGTTGAACGGTCCACTTGGATCGGAAACTGCTCTAGAGCATCGTCAGGCGAGGCAGCTCTCGCCGCTTCGCCTCAAGATAATGCGCTAAAAGTAAGAATCCAGGGCAACGGGCGATCCAAACGGACCGGACATCGCCCTGGCAATCATCTGGTATCAGCGGCGGCCCTTGCCGGCGGCGCGGAGCTGGGCGTACTGCACGGCTTCCAGCAGCACCTTGCGCGGACGCTCGGCGTCGCGGCGGGCCTGCTCGGCCTTGCGGGCGGCTTCGCGAGCGATCTCGGCCAGGCGCTCTTCCTCGGCGAGGCGGGCGGCCTCGATGGCGGCCAGACGCTCGGCTTCAGCCCGGGCAGCGGCCTTCTCTGCATCGCGAACCGCGCGCGCATCGGCAATGGCCTGGCGCTCCGCGCGGCGCTGCTGCATGATCGGGTCATCCGGCCCCGGCCTCGCCTTGAAACGCTCAAGGAGCGCCTGCTTGGCGGCCGCCGAATTGGCCTTGCGATCAGTGAAGCTGCGGTCGTTCGGGTTCTTCAAGGCTAGCCTTCTCTCGTGTTGTCACGGGCGCGATCTGTGCCCCGCGAGGGGCCAATAATCCAGATCGCGCCGAATTGGTATCCAAATCAACGCGCAGGCGCTGCGCCTCCAGCGCGGACCGGCTTCGGCTTGGGCTTCGGCGCGGCGATCAAGCCTTCGCGCTGCATCTGCTTGCGCGCGACCTTGCGGGCGCGGCGGATGGCGTCGGCCTTTTCGCGGACGCGCTTCTCGGACGGCTTCTCATAAGCCGAACGGCGCTTCATTTCGCGGAAGACGCCTTCGCGCTGCATCTTCTTCTTCAGGACCCGGAGGGCCTGGTCGACATTATTGTCGCGGACGAGAACCTGCATGCCTGTCTCCTGCGTTTATAGTGACGGAAAAAGGGCCGGGCTATGAACCCCGACCCCTCGTCGGACCGCATCGTCGTTGGACCGGAAGGTTCAGGCGCCAGTACATCCGTGGTCGCCAAACCCAAATTCCGATGCCGACAGATGCGGCTTAGCGGCTCACTCAGCGCGGAGCTGATCGGCAGACATCTTGCCCGAGCGCTTGTCCTGAACCATCTCGTAGGAGATCTTCTGACCTTCCCGGAGATCGCGCATGCCAGCGCGCTCGACGGCGCTGATGTGGACGAACACGTCCTGCCCGCCATCATCCGGCTGAATGAAGCCGAAACCCTTAGTGGAGTTGAACCATTTAACTGTGCCAGCGGCCATAACGAAACCTTTCGCTAAGTATGTGGAAGCGCGTGATCGCTCACGCGCAAATTTTCGATTTTTTGAGCGGTGAAGGTCGT
The DNA here is from genome assembly GCF_900113835.1 of Allobosea sp. OK403. Taxonomy (GTDB): domain Bacteria; phylum Pseudomonadota; class Alphaproteobacteria; order Rhizobiales; family Beijerinckiaceae; genus Allobosea. The sequence continues at coordinate 894,958 of NZ_FOQV01000002.1, forward strand.
CAGCAGGCGCACTCTCATGCGCGGGGCCACGTCGTTCGGCCTAAATATCGACAGGCCCCATATGGGCGCTTGAAACGCCCTTGTCAATGCAACCAGCAGATGAAACCGCTTTCGGCATGGCCGCGCCGCTACTGGCAGCGCTTTACAAGTGCGCCGTTTTCGCCAACAGCCAAAGCCGCAAGTCTTGTAAGTTCAACAAGTCCTGAAAGTTCAAACCGGTCGCAGCCGTGAAGACGCCGTCACTGAACCAGTTCCGCCGCATCGTCGTCAAGGTCGGCTCCAGCCTGCTCGTCGACCGGGCGCGCGGCCGTTTGCGCCAGGCCTGGCTCGCCGCGCTCGCCGAGGACCTTGCCGATCTGCACCAGCGCGGCGCCGACGTGCTCGTCGTCTCCTCGGGCGCGATCGCACTCGGGCGGACCGTGCTCGGCCTGCCCTCGGGCCCATTACGGCTGGAGGAAAGCCAGGCTGCCGCCGCCGTCGGCCAGATCGCGCTCGCCCGGACCTGGGCCGAGGCGCTCGGCCATCACGGCCTCACCGCCGGCCAGATCCTGCTGACGCTTGCCGACACCGAGGAGCGCCGGCGCTATCTCAATGCACGCGCGACGCTGGGCCGCCTGCTCGATCTGCGTGCGATCCCCGTGATCAACGAGAACGACACCGTCGCCACCGCCGAGATCCGCTATGGCGACAATGACCGGCTCGCCGCCCGCGTCGCGACCATGGCCGGCGCCGACCTGCTGGTGCTGTTCTCCGATATCGACGGTCTCTATACCGCCCCTCCCCTCAGCGATCCCGGCGCGCGCCATATCCCACTGGTCGAGCGCATCACGCCGCAGATCGACGCCATGGCGGGCGGCGCCGCTTCCGAGCTCTCGCGCGGCGGCATGCGCACCAAGATCGAGGCCGGCAAGATCGCAGCCGCCGGCGGCACGCATATGCTGATCGCCGACGGGCGGGGGAAGAACCCGCTCGGTGCCATCGCCGATGGCGCGCGCTGCACCTGGTTCCTGACCGCCTCCACCCCCGCAACCGCGCGGAAAACCTGGATCGCCGGCTCGCTCGAACCGCGCGGCGCACTCCATGTCGACGAGGGCGCGGCGCGGGCGCTGCGCGGCGGGGCGAGCCTGCTGCCGGTCGGCGTCAGCCGGATCGAGGGCGATTTCGCGCGCGGCGACGCCGTGCTGATCCGCGATCCGCAAGGTGCGGTGCTGGGACGCGGGCTCGTCGCTTATGATGCAAACGAGGCGGCGCTGGTGCTGGGCAAGGCCTCGCGCGACATCGAAGCCGTGCTGGGCTATCCCGGCCGCGCCGAGATGATCCACCGGGACGACATGGCGCTGGGCGTCGGCTAAGGTCTGAAGGCATAAAGGGTTTGGATAGGCCGGTCATGACGAGCGAGAGCGCCCTGCGCGTGGTCTCTTCCGACAAGGAGCGCGGCGATGTCGCGGCGCTGATGGGCGATCTCGGCACGCGCGCACGCGCCGCGGCCCGCCTCGTCGCGCTCGCCTCGGCGGCAAAGCGCGATGCCGCGCTCATCGCGATGGCAGATGCCCTGCGCACAGGCGCCACGGATATCCTCGCTGCGAACGCGCTCGATATCGCCGACGCCAAGGCCAATGGCCAGAACGCCGCCTTCATCGATCGGCTGCTGCTCGACCAGCCTCGCCTCGACGGCGTGGCCGAAGCTGTCGCGTCCGTAGCCGCCCTGCCTGACCCGGTCGGCCGCGTGCTGGCGAGCTGGACGCAGCCCAACGGCTTGCGCTTCGAGCGTGTCGCGACGCCGCTCGGCGTCATCGCGGTGATCTTCGAGAGCCGCCCCAATGTCACAGCCGATGCCGGCGCGCTCTGCCTGAAGAGCGGCAACGCCGCGATCCTGCGTGCCGGCTCCGACAGTTTCCGCACCTCGTCTGCGATCGCTGCCGCCCTGCGCCAGGGACTGGAAGTGGCGGGCTTGCCGGCCGACGCGATCCAGCTCGTGCCTACCCGCGACCGCGCGGCGGTCGGCGAAATCCTCAAAGGCCTCGACGGCCATGTCGATGTGGTCGTGCCGCGCGGCGGCAAGAGCCTCGTCGCCCGCGTCCAGAGCGACGCTCGCGTGCCGGTCTTCGCCCATCTCGACGGCAACTGCCATGTCTATGTCCATGCCAGCGCCGATCTTGCCATGGCCCGCGACATCACCCTCAACGCCAAGCTGCGCCGCACCGGCGTCTGCGGCGCAGCCGAGACCCTGCTGGTCGACGAGGCCTGTGCCGCGACGCATCTCGCCCCGCTGGTGAGCGCCCTGCTCGACGCTGGCTGCGCCGTGCGCGGCGACGCCGCGACGCAAGTGCTCGACCCCCGCGTCACCCCCGCGACCGAGCAGGATTGGGCGACGGAATTCCTCGACCGCATCATCGCGGTGAAGCTTGTCGCAGGGCTCGACGCCGCGATCGAGCATATCGAGCGCTACGGCTCGCACCATACCGAGGCGATCATCGCCAACGACGCGCAGGCCGCCCAGCGCTTCCTCGCCGAGGTCGATTCGGCGATCGTGCTGCACAATGCCTCGACGCAGTTCGCCGATGGCGGCGAATTCGGCTTCGGCGCCGAGATCGGCATCGCGACGGGGCGCATGCATGCGCGCGGGCCGGTCGGCGTCGAGCAGCTCTGCTCGTTCAAATACCGTGTCCATGGCGACGGCCAGATTCGTTCGTGACGCAGAATCTTGCCTTGAGCAGCGATCACCTGCGGCTGCCGCCCCATGCGCCGGGCCTGCGCATAGGCCTGTTCGGCGGGAGCTTCAACCCGGCCCATGACGGCCATCGCATGGCGAGCCTGACCGCGCTGCGCCGGCTCCAGCTCGACCGCGTCTGGTGGCTGGTGACGCCCGGCAACCCGCTCAAGGACAACGCCGCCCTGCCGCCTTTGGCACAGCGCGTCGCCTTCGGGCGCCAGATCGCCGACCATGCCCACATCCATGTCACCGGGATCGAGGCGCGGCTGCGCACCCGCTACACCGCCGACACGCTGCGCGCGCTGAAGCTGCGCTGCCCCGGCGTCCACTTCGTCTGGCTGATGGGCTCGGACAATCTCGCCAGCTTCCATCGCTGGAACGAGTGGCGCGCGATCGCCCGGATGATGCCGATCGCGATCATCGACCGACCGGGCTCGACCCATAGCTCCGTCGCCTCGCCAGCCGCTAACTGGCTCTCGCGCTGGCGGATTTCGGAAAGCCAGGGTGCCGCGCTCGCCGATGCGAAGCCCCCCGCCTGGATCTTCCTGCACGGCCGCCGCTCCGGTCTCTCCTCCACGCAATTACGCGAACAGGCCGAATCCGATTGAATTTTGGCCTCGCTGAGCGTAATTTGATCACGTCGCGCTGTGAGCGCGTCGTGATCGAGAGGATACGGAACTGAACCGTTCAACCCTTGGTGAAGCCGAGCCCAAGCCGCTTCCCCAGGCCGCTGTGTCGGAAAACCCATCCGCCGACAGCGTAGCCCTCGCATTGCATGTTCTCGAAGAGATGAAGGCCGAAGACGTCACGGTCATCGACCTGGTCGGCAAGACCTCACTGGCTGATGCGATGATCATCGCGTCGGGCCGGGTGAACCGTCATGTCGCCTCCATCGCCGACAGCCTGGTCGAAGCCCTCAAGGCGTCGGGCCTGCCCACGCCCAAGGTCGAGGGCATGCCGGCCTGCGACTGGGTGCTGATCGACACGGGCGACATCATCGTCCACGTCTTCCGCCCGGAAGTGCGCCAGTTCTACAATCTCGAGAAGATGTGGGGCGCCGACAGGCCCAACGAGCGCCTCGTCAGCTGACCAACGCAGAATGCGAAAAGCGGGAACCGGTTTTCGCATTCTGTTCCAACTTTCCGGAACGAGAGACGCGCGCCGTTGCGCCTCGCCATCATCGCCATAGGCCGGCTCAAGGACGGGCCGGAACGTGAGTTGTGCGAGCGCTATCGCGAGCGCGCGCTGGCGCTCGGGCGCGGGCTGGGCTTGTCAGGCCCCGAGATCGTCGAGCTCGCCGAGAGCCGCGGCCGCCGGCCCGACGAACGCAAGCGCGACGAGGCCCAGGCCATCACCGCCAAACTTGCACCTGGACTGCTGATCGCGCTCGACGAGCGCGGCCGCAGCCTGACCAGCGACGCCTTCGCGGCCAGGATAGCCACCGCGCGCGATGCAGGTACGGCGGCCGCCAGCCTCGTCATCGGCGGCGCAGACGGGCTCAGCGACGAGATCCGCGACCGGGCTGATCTGACGATCGCGTTCGGGGCCTTGACCATCCCCCACCAGATCGTGCGCGCGCTGGCGCTCGAACAGCTCTACAGAGCCATGACGATCATCGCCGGACACCCTTATCATCGCGCATGAGACTATTCCGGACCTTGATTCGCGGATGGCGCTGCCCGGCCCGCTCATGGCATCGCGGCATGCCGTCGGATAAAGGCTTCCGCACATCCTGCGGACAGGCCCGCAAAGCCTTCGCTGCCCTGTCACTGGCCCTGTTCATCGCCGCGCTCCCTGCCGCCGCCCAATCCCCCGACCCCGAGCAATTGACCCGCGAGGCCCAGGCCAAGCAGGCCGAGAAACAGGCCCGCGAGGCCGAGCTCAAGGCGATCGAGCAACGCCTGGCCGGCAATGCCGAGGCGCGCAGCAAGCTGGAGGCGGAGATCGCCGGCATCCGCGCCGACCGCGCCGCCCTCAACAAGGCCCTGCTCGAGGCGACCCAGCGCACCCAGGGCGTCGAGCGGCGCATCGGCGCGATCGAGGACAGGCTCGGCCTGCTGCAATCCAGCGAAGCGGCGATCCGGCGTTCGCTTGAAGGCCGACGCGGCTTGATCTCTGAAGTGCTGGCCGCGCTGCAGCGCATCGGCCGACGCCCGCCGCCGGCGGTGCTGGTGCGCCCCGAGGATATTCTGGAAGCGGTGCGGGCCTCGATGCTGCTGGGCGCGGTCGTGCCCGATCTGCGCCAGGAGATCGAGATCCTGGGTTCGGATCTCGGCGAACTGGTGCGCCTGCGCGAGAACATCACCGGAGACCGCAAGGCCATCACCACCGAGCTCGAAGGCCTGGCGACGGAACGTCAGCGCCTGGCCTCGCTGATCGAGGCTAGGCGCGAGCGTGAAACGGGCGCCGCCCGCGACGTCGAGGAGCAGCGCAGCCTCGGTGGCGAGCTCGCGGCGCAGGCGCGCTCCCTGCGCGATTTTGTCGAACGCATGGAAAAAGAGATCTCGACGGCCAATCGCGCCGCCGAGACCGCCCGCCAGGCCCTCGAATCGGAAACCCGCGAGCAGCGCCAGCGCATGGCCGCGCTCGCCTTCAAGGACCCCGCACGGCTCGCGCCCAAGATCGCCTTCGCCGAGGCACGGGGCTTGCTTCCCCTGCCAGCGGCTGGATCACAATTGCGTGGTTTCGGAGAAAGTGACGGCGCAGGCGGCACGACGCGTGGAATATCTGTGAGTACGCGCCCCAATGCCCTAGTTTCGGCGCCTTCAGACGCTTGGGTGGTTTATGCGGGTCCCTTCCGCTCCTTCGGGCAACTCTTGATCCTGAATGCCGGCGGGGGGTACTATCTATTGCTGGCCGGAATGCAGCGCATCGACGTATCGCTGAATCAGTTCGTCCTCGCGGGGGAACCGGTTGCGGTGATGGGCGAAACGTCGGAAGCTGCCGCGACGATCGTAGGTTCTGGGACCGGACAACCGGTTCTTTATATTGAGTTCAGAAAAGACGGCGTTTCGGTCGATCCGACGCCGTGGTGGACGAAACCGCAAGGCGAAAAGGTTCGCGGATGATGCGCAAGGTTTCCCTCGTTTTCGCCGGTGCGGTCATGGGCGCCGGCCTGACCGGTCTGGTCACCCAGACAAAGCTGTTCACCTCGACCAGCGCGGTCGCGGCCTCCGCCGAGGTCTATCGCAGTCTCAATCTGTTCGGTGACATCTTCGAGAAGATCCGCACCGATTATGTCGAGAAGCCGGATGAACAGAAGCTGATCGAGGCCGCCATCAACGGCATGGTCTCCTCGCTCGATCCGCATTCGGGCTATCTCGACGCCAAGAGCTTCCGCGACATGGACACCGACATGCGCGGCCAGTTCGGCGGGCTCGGCATCGAGGTGACGATGGAGGACGGCGTCCTCAAGGTCGCCAAGCCAATCCGCGACACGCCCGCCTCGAAGGCCGGCATCCTCTCCAACGACATCATCCGCCAGATCGACGGCGACGAGGTCAAGGGCCTGAGCCTGACCCAAGCCGTCGAGAAGATGCGCGGCATCATCAACACCCAGGTCAAGCTCAAGATCGAGCGCCCGGGCAAGCTCGATCCGCTCGAATTCACCCTGACCCGCACCACCATCGTGGTGCCGGCGGTCGAGGAGCGCGTCGAGAGCGACGTCGGCTATATCCGCATCGGCACCTTCAGCGAACAGACCTATGAGGGCCTGCGCAAAGGCATCGAGAAGGTCAACGCCGAGATCGGCAAGGACAAGATCAAGGGCTACGTCATCGACCTCCGCAATAATCGCGGTGGCCGTCTCGACCAGTCTGTGCTGGTCTCCAACGCCTTCCTCGAGCGCGGCAAGATCGTCTCGACGCGCGGCCGCAACGCCGAGGAAACGCAGGTCTTCAACGCCAAGCCCGGCGGCGACCTGACCAAGGGCAAGCCCGTCGTGGTGCTGATCAACGGCTCCTCCGCCTCAGCGGCCGAGATCGTCGCCGGCGCGCTGCAGGACCACAAGCGCGCGACCATCATGGGCACGCGCTCCTTCGGCAAGGGCTCGGTCCAGACCGTGATCCCGCTCGGCGCCAATGGCGGCCTGCGCCTGACCACGGCGCGCTACTACACCCCGTCCGGCAACTCGATCCAGGCCAAGGGCATCACGCCCGATGTCGAGGTCGCGCAGGAGATCCCGGCCGAGCTCAAGGACAAGCTCGGCGAGAGCAAGGGCGAAGCCTCGCTCAAGGGCCATCTCAAGACGGTCGACGGCAAGGAAGAACAGTCCGGCTCGGCCTCCTACGTGCCCAACGATCCGTTGAAGGACACGCAGCTGATCGCGGCGCTCGACCTGCTGCGTGGCGTCAAGAAGGACGCCGCCGCGCCTGCGCCGACGCCCGCCCCCGAGGCGCCGAAGCCGAACTGAGCACGGGAGACGCGCCGCCCGGCACTCGACGCGCGGCTCGCCACACGACAAGACTAGACGCGCGGGCCGTTGATTCGGGCCGCGCGATCGTGCTGCCGGGAACCGGACCCGCTCTCGGGAACCAGCATGCTTGCTTCAGGTCTTTGCTCTCTTAGCTGAGGACGGCTGCCCTTGGCCGGAACGCCGCTCACCGAGCTCAATCGGCCGCTCGGCCAGAATCGCCCCACGCCTCATGGCAAACCATGGGGCCTTTGGCTTGCCCTGAGCGCAAGCGGCGCCGTCGGCCTTGCGATCGCCGCCCTCCTCTTCCTCGTCGCGACGCGCCGCGATCCCGATGGCGGCGAACCGATGGCGACAGCGCTGATCGAAAAGCGTAGCCCCCAATCGCAGGCGACATCGCCAACGCCGGCGGCCTCCACCCCGGAACTCCGGACCCAGGCCAGTGCCAGCCAGCTTGAAACCGAAGCCGGCGTGACCGTGGTGCGCCCCGGTGCGGGCGCGGAGGCGCCTGGCTCGATCGTCATCACCATTCCCGACAGCGCCGCGACGATCAAGCTCGCCCCCTCCCCCGACAGCCGGCTGGTCGAGCGCACGCGCCACGGCCTGCTGCCGAAGATCGGCCCTGATGGCGCGACGCCCGCCCAGATCTATGCTCGCCCGCTCGGACCGCAGCCCGCGACCAAACCGGCAGGGCGGATCGCCCTCCTCGTCGGCGGCCTCGGCATCAGCCAGAGCGGCACCGCCGACGCCATCGCCAAATTGCCGGGCACAGTGTCCCTGGCCTTCGCACCCTATGGTCCGGAGCTGGAGCGCACGGTCCAGCGCGCGCGCGGCGAGGGCCATGAGGTCTTCCTCCAGGTGCCGATGGAGCCGTTCGACTATCCCGACAACGACCCTGGCCCACAAACCCTGCTGACCGGCCCGAAGGCGGCTGAGAATATCGACCGGCTGCAATGGGTGCTTGGGCGCTTCACCGGCTATGTCGGCATCGTCAATTTCCTCGGCGGGCGCCTGACCGCGGACGACGCTGCGCTCTCGCCGATCCTGCGCGAGATCTCCGGGCGCGGACTCATCGTCGTCGATGACGGCTCCTCCTCGCGCAGCCTGCTCGCGACCTCGGCCGCGCGCGCCCAAATCCCGGCGATGAAGGTCGATCGCGTCATCGACACGGTCGCCCGGGCCGACGCGATCGACAAGGAACTCGCCATGCTGGAAGCACTGGCGCGCGAGCAGGGCATCGTCATCGCCTCGGCGAGCGCCCTGCCCGTCTCGATCGAGCGGATTGCGCGCTGGGCCCAATCGCTCGAGGCCAAGGGCATCCTCGTCGTGCCGGTCAGCGCGGCGCGCGGCTTTCGAAACCCGTCCTCGACAGGCTCTCTGCGATGATCGCTTCCCCGCCCAAGGGCTATCGTCCCTGCGTCGGCCTCGCGCTGTTCAATGGGCAGGGCCTCGTCTTCATCGGCCGACGCGCCAATCGCAGCCTGCGCGAGCATGTCGCGGAAGGCCATGAATGGCAGATGCCGCAAGGCGGCATCGATGCGGGCGAGACGCCGCTCCAGGCGGCGAGGCGCGAGCTGCAGGAGGAGACCAACGTCACCTCCGCGACCCTGCTCGCTGAGGCGCCCGGCTGGCTCAGCTACGACCTGCCTGTCGATATCGGCAAGGAGGCCTGGCGGGGGCGCTGGCGCGGCCAGGCACAGAAATGGTTCGCTTTCCGCCTCGACGGCCCTGATGACGAGATCAACACGCTCACCCCCGCCGGTGGCCACAAGGCCGAGTTCGATGCCTGGCGCTGGGAGAAGCTGGAGCGGACGCCTGCCTTGATCATCCCCTTCAAGCGCGAGGTCTATCTCCAGGTCGCGACATTGTTTGCGCCTTTCGCCAAACCTTAGAGCATTTCCGCGTTTCTCCGAATCGCAGAAATGCCCTAGCCCCTTGTTTTAACACGCTTTCTTCACGCGAACCGGTGTCCACTTCGCTCGAAAACGCTCTAGAGCATCGGTCCGAAAAGTGGAATCCGGGTTTCGGAAGAAGTCGATGCAAACTCAAAGAGTTACAGCATCGGACCGATGCTGTAACGGCTGCGCCGCCAGCGCAATCCCCGCCAATTCTCCTTCCCCTTGGGCATATCCGCGTTAAATTGAGCCGACGAATGATTCGCCCGTCGGACCGACCCGACATGGCTGTCATGAAACCCTCATGCGGCGGGGTGACGCTCTAGGAATGGTTGATTCGGTCAGCAGATTGCACGCCGCCGTCCTCGCAGCACGTTCGCGCGATCCCGCCTTTTCGCGCACCGCCAAGCTGCTCGGCGAAGGCATGCCGAAAATGGCCAAGAAGGTCGCCGAGGAGGCCGTCGAGGTCGGGCTCGAAGCCGTTCAGGGCGATCGCCGCCGCACGATCCTCGAAAGCGCCGATCTGATCTATAATCTGGTGGTGCTCTGGAGCGAGATCGGCATCGCGCCCGACGATGTCTGGCGCGAGATCGACCGCCGCGAGCAGCTTTACGGCATCGCCGAGAAGCTGCCCAAGGGCCGCCCGATCAAGCTCGCCCAGCCGATCGACGCGGGCTGACGGCGGGCCTCCCTCTCCATCAGCTCAGCATCCGCGTATCCCCGCAGACCGACACCTCCTGGCCCGAGATCGTCTTGCCGAAGGGCGAGGCCAGGAAGACGATCTGCTTGGCGATGTCGTTCGGGTCGACGAAGCGCTTGATCGAGACGCCGGCAAAGAGCCGCGCCGCCATCTCGTCATGCGAGATATTCATGCTGCGCGCCTTGTTGGCAATGACGCTCTGGATGCGCGCACCGTCGACCAACCCCGGGCAAATGGCGTTCGCCCTGATGCCGAACTCACCGAGTTCAGCGGCCAGCGCCTTGGTGAAGCCGATCACGCCCCATTTCGCCGCCGCATAGGGCGAGCGCAAGGGAAAGCCGTGCTTTCCCGCCTGGCTCGACAGGTTGACGATGCTGGCGTTGGTGGATTGCTTGAGATGCTCCACCGCAAGCCGTGTGCAGTTGAACTGGCCGGTCAGGTCGATGGCGACGCAAGCGTCCCAATCCGCCGGATCGATCTCGTCGACACGGCCCGTCGGGCCGGCGATGCCGGCATTGTTGACCAGGCAGTCGAGCCCGCCCAACGCCGCCAGCGCCTCCCCGAACAGCCCGCCCACGGCCTTGCGGTCCGAGACGTCGCAGACCGATTGCGTGATCGCCGGGTCGCTTTGCGCCATCGCGGCCAGCGCATCACGATCGACGTCGCAGATATGCACCTTCGCCCCCTCGGCAGCGAAGGCGCGCGCCGTCGCACGCCCGATGCCGCCCGCGCCGGCGGTGACGAGCACGCGCAAACCCTCGATCTGCAAATCCATGACGCTCTCTCCCTGTGCTGCGGGCTCTAGCCCTTTGTTTTGACGCGTTTTCTCCGCGCAAACGCTTCGCGTTTGTCGCGAGGGAACCGGTATCCACTTCGCTCGAAAACACTCTCGTGGAACCGATCAATCCGATTCCTTGAGCTGCCCTGTCTGTTCGATATGTGCCGCTGCCGCGCCGATGTCGGCTTCCAGCGCCGCCCGCGCCGCCGAGGCATCGCCGCGCCGTAGGGCCGTGAGCAGCTTCTCGTGCTCCTGCATGGCGCGGCCGCCCTTGAGCCGGCGCGGCTCGTGACGCATGTCGAGATTGAGGATCGGCCCGGCCTTGAGCCAGAGCCGCTCGATCATCTCGACCAGGCTCGGCATGCCCGCCGCCTCGTAGAGTGCGAAATGCAGGTCGCGATTGGCGGCGACAGCACCGGCCGAGTCTGGCGCCTCGGCGCTTGCGGCCTGCCGGAAGGCGGCCTCATGCGCCGCGATCCGGGCGAGCTGATCCGGCGTCGCCTTGCGCGCCGCCTCCTCGGCGGCGAAGCCCTCGACGACCAGCCGCAATCGCGTCAGCTCCCGAAACTGCGCCAGCGTCAGCACCGGTACGCGCACCGCCCGCCCCGGCAGCACCTCGAGCGCTCCATCCGCGGCGAGCCGGCTCACCGCCTCGCGCACCGGCATCATCGAGACGCCGAGCGCCTCGGCGACACGGCGCAGCGACAATTTCTCACCCGGCGCGAGCCGACCTGCGACCAGGAGCGCGCGTAATTCGGCGGTGACCCGCTCGCCCAGGGTCTCGCGGGCCAGCACGCCGACCTCCTCCAGCGCCCAGGGATCGCGCGGCATCCCCGCCGCGCCGGGCGCTTCGTCGACCGCGGCGGCGGCAGGAACGGGTGAGGGCTGGACACGGCCAATCATGTCTGCCAACCTAACTGTGATCACAGATCACGACAAGCGGCGACAAGACCGCGAACTCAAAAAGACCACGGGTCGACAATCCAGCGCAAAGCGCGGAACCGTTCTGGGAGGAACGCCAATGACAGATCGACAGCCATCGAAATTCCGCGTCTCGCGCCGTCAGGCGTTGGTCGGCATCAGTGCGGGTGCAGCCACCGGGCTGATCGCCAGCCCCTCGCTGATCCTGGCGCAGACGCCCGACGCCATCCGCTACGGGCATCTGACCCCGCGCACCGGCTTCCTCGGCCCGCTCGGAGAGTACGGCGTGATGGCGGTTGATCTCGCCGTCGAGGAGATCAATGCGGCAGGCGGCGTCAACGGTCGCAAGCTCGAGGCGCTGAAGGAGGATTCGGTCAATCCGCAGACCGCCTCGACCAAGGCCGAGCGCATGATCGAGCGCGACAAGGTCGCCTGCATTCTCGGCGAGATTTCCTCGGCCTCCTGCCTGACGATCTCGCAGGTCGCCGCCCGCAACAAGACGCTCTTCGTCAACACCGGCGGCAATTCCGACGCGCTGCGCGGCGAAAGCTGCAACCGCTACATGTTCCATGTCGAGCACCAGAACTCGATGTATGTGAAGAGCTGCGGCCGCTCGCTGATGGCGCAGGGGCTGGTCAAGGGCAAGAAGTGGTTCTCGCTGACCGCCGACTACGCCTTCGGCCATGACCTGCTCAAAGTCGCCAAGCGCTTCATGGAGGCCAATGGCGGCCAGTTCGCCGCCGACAAGCTGGTGCCGACCGACGCGACCGACTTCTCGGCCATGCTGATCGAGATCCGCGCCGCCAAGCCCGACCTGGTGATCTCCAACCTCGCCGGCAACCAGATCACCAATTTCCTGAAGCAGTATTCCGAGTTCGGGCTGACGTTCCCGGTCGCCGGATTCGGCTTCGACACGGCGCTTGCTTGGGCCGCGGGCAAGGACAATTTCGGCGGCGTCTGGCCCTGCGTCTGGCATCACCTGATCGACACGCCTGAGAGCAAGAAGTTCGTCGCGGCCTTCACCAAGAAATACGGCAAGCCGCCGGAGAACCAGGCCTGGGGCGACTACATGGCCGTGAAGATCATGGCCCAGTCGATGAACGAGCTGAAGAGCACGGACACCGCAAAGATCCTCGAATATTGGGAGAAGGGCGCGAAATTCGACGTGATGAAGACGCGGCCCGGCTATTTCCGCGCTTCCGACCACCAGCTCATGAGCGAGATGTACACGATCACCGCTCTGCCGGCAGCGCAGGTGAAGAACCAGTGGGACCTCTTCACCTCATCGCCGCCGGTTCCCGGCCCGAACGAGGATATCGAGGTCATCGCCACCCAGGGCGACGAGGCCGTCTGCAGGATGAGCTGAGAACGCTCCGTCTTTGCCAAATCGCGCCGTCGTCCCGGACAAGCGGCAAGGCCGCGCCGATCCGGGATCCATGCCTGAAGCGTTCCGGCATGGATCCCGGGTCTCCCTTCGGTCGCCCGGGATGACGGCGCGGTAGATTGAACGAAACTGCAAAGGTCAACCCTTGCTCACCCTCTTCATCCAGCAGGTACTGAACGGGCTGCTCGACGGGGTCTATTACCTCCTGATCGCGCTCGGCCTGTCGCTGATCTTCTCGCTCGGCGGCATCGTCAACCTGGCCCATGGCGCCTTCTACGCCATCGGCGCCTATCTCACGATCGTGCTCGCCCCCCATATCGGCTTCGGCGGCGCAATCATCGCCTCGCCGCTGCTGGTGGCGCTGATCGGCATCGTCGTCGAGCGCGGCCTGTTCCAGCGCTTCTACCGCTCGGACCCGATCCTCTCCCTGCTCCTGACCTTCGGGCTCGCCATGGTGGCGGAGCAGTCGCTGCGCATGATTTTCGGCGCGCCGCCGCTCTCCTTCTCGATTCCCGCGGCATTGCGCGGCCAGATCTTCCTCGGCGAGTTCATCTATTCGCGCTATCGCGCCTTGCTGCTGCTGATTGCGGCAGCCTGCGTGCTTGCCCTCTGGTTCCTGCTCCAGCGCACCGCCTTTGGCCGCGTCGTGCGCGCCGGCGTGCAGAACCCCGACATGGTCGGCGCGCTCGGCATCTCGCTGCAGCCCTATATGGTCGCGGTCGCCGGCCTCGGCATCGGGCTTGCGGGGCTCGCCGGCGTCTTGCTGGCGCCGATCTATTCGATCCATCCAGCCATGGGCCAGGAGATCATCACGCCGGCCTTCGTCGTCGTCGTCATCGGCGGCTTGGGTTCTTTCTGGGGCGTCGTGGTGGCGGCGCTGATGGTCGGCCTGGTCAAGGGCATCACCATCGGGCTCGGCTACACGCAATGGTCGACCGCCGTGATCTATCTGATGATGCTGCTCGTTCTGCTGTTCAGGCCCCGCGGCCTGTTCGGCGAACGCATCCAGCGCTTCGAGTGAGGGACGCCATGACACCCTCCCGGCACGACTATGCGCCGCTCCTGATCGCGGCCGCGGGCCTCCTCGCCTTGCCCTCCCTGATGCATGCGATAGGGCTCGGCACCACCTCGGCAACCGAGATCGTCGTCTTCGCCATCGCCTGCATGGCGCTGAACATCCTGGTCGGCACGACCGGGCTCGTCTCCTTCGGCCATGGTGCCTGGTTCGGGCTTGCCGCCTATGCCGCAGGACTGGTGCAGCGCAACTGGTTCCCCGGCCAGTTCGCCTTGCCCATCCTGCTCGCGGTCGCCTTTGTGGCGCTCATCGCCTTCGCCTTCGGGGCGCTGATCCTGCGTCGCAAGGGCGTGTATTTCTCGCTGCTGACGCTGGCGCTTGCCGCCATGACCTATTCCGTCGCCTTTCGCTGGACGGCGGTGACCGGCGGCGAGGATGGCCTGGGCGGTATCAAGCGCCCGCTCTTCCTCGGCATCGATTTCGAGGCGGCGCTGCCCTTCTACATGCTCGTCGCCACCATCGGCATGGCGGTGGTCTTCGCGCTCTGGCGCTTCCAGCGCTCGCCGGTCGGCACCGTGCTGGTCGCGATCCGCGAAAACGAGCAGCGAGCCCGCTTCCTCGGCTATGCGACCGACCGCTACAAGCTTGCGGCCTTCACGCTCTCGGCCGGGCTGACCGGGCTTGCCGGCTCGCTCCTGCTGTTCAACAACCGCATGACCTCGGCCGACCCGATCTCGGTCGCCTTCTCCGGTGAATTGCTGGCCATGGTCGTCATCGGCGGCATGCGCTCCTTCCTCGGGCCGGCGCTAGGCGCGCTCTTCTTCGTCATCTTCCGCGACTATCTCTCGAGCGCGACCGAGAACTGGCTGTTCTGGTTCGGCCTGCTCTTCGTCGCCTTCATCGTCTTCTCCCCGACCGGTCTCGTTGGCGTCGGAGAGCGCCTGCTGCGCCCCTTCCGCAAGCAGCTTGATGGCGACGCGGCGATGTCGGCCCGCCAGGCCGGCGCGGTGACGCTTCCGGCCTTCATGAAACCTGTCGACAGCGTCGATGGGCCGATCCTGCGCGCAACCGGCCTCGCCAAGAGCTTCGGCGGCATCAAGGCCGTCGAGGGCGTCAACATCACGATGCAGGACCGCCGCCTGCATGCGCTGATCGGCCCCAACGGCGCCGGCAAGACCACGGCCTTCAACCTGATCTCGGGCCTGTTCAAGCCCGATCGTGGCGAGGTCCGGCTGCGCGAGCGCCAGATCGCCGGGCTCTCGCCGGAGGCGATCACCCAGGCCGGCATCGGGCGCGCCTTCCAGATCACCAACCTGTTCCCGACGCTCACGGTCGCGGAGAATGTCCGGCTTGCCGTGCAGGCGCGCTCGGCCGAACGCTTCGCGCTCTGGCGCGCCTCCTCCTCACTGGCGCAGGTCAATGACGAGACCAGCCAGGTCATCGACACCATGGGCCTGCGCGGCATCGAGAGCGCGGAAGCAGGCTCGCTGAGCTATGGCGGCCAGCGCCTGCTCGACATGTCGCTGGCGCTCGCGACCAAGCCGCGCGTGCTGCTGCTCGACGAGCCCCTGGCCGGCCTCGCCGCCGCTGAACGCGAGCGCGTCGGCAATCTGATCAAGTCGATCTCGACCGATTTGCCCGTGCTGCTGGTCGAGCACGATATCGACCGCGTCTTCGCCATCGCCGACCATGTCACGGTGATGAATGAGGGCTCCGTGCTGGTCGATGGCACGGTCGAAGATGCGCGTTCATCACCGCGCGTGCAGGAGGTCTATATCGGCTCGGGCGCGCATGCGCTCGCCGAAAAGCCGCGCGAGAGCGCCGCGCGCGAGGCCGTGCTGCTCGGGCTCGACGGCGTCGACACCTATTACGGCAAGAGTCATATCCTGCGGCAGGTCGGTCTCGAGGTGCATGAGAACGAGATCGTCGCCTTGCTCGGCCGCAACGGTGCCGGCAAATCGACCCTGCTCAAGACCATCACCGGCATCGCCCCGCCCGCGGCCGGCACGATCACGCTCGCAGGCACCGACATCGCCAGGCAGCCGCCAGCCGTGATCGCGCGCGCCGGCATCGCCTATGTGCCGCAAGGACGCGGGCTTTTTGCCGGCATGAGCGTCAAGGACAATATGGAACTCGGCCGGCTCAAACGCCTGACCGGCAATGGTTCGCATTGGGACGACGACAAAATCTTCGCCTTCTTCCCGCGCATCAAGCAGCGCTGGCATTCCCCGGCCGATTATCTCTCGGGCGGCGAACAGCAGATGGTGGCGGTCGCGCGCGCGCTCTCCGGCGACACCCGCGTGCTGCTGCTCGACGAGCCCTTCGAGGGCCTGGCGCCGGCCGTCGTCGAGGAATTGTTCGAGGCCTTCGACAAGCTGAGACAGGAGATCGCGATCGTGATCGTCGACCATCATCTCGATCTCGCTTTGGCGCTGTCCGACCGCACCGTCGTGCTGGAGCGCGGCGCGGTCGTCCACACCGGCCCCTCGCGTGCGCTGAGCCAGGATCTGGCGCTGCGCCGGCAGGTGTTGTGGCTGTGATGAGCATGAACGCAGCCCGCTGGTCCCGTGGCGGTCCGGCTGACAACCTAGGCGCGGGGAACCCTCTCCTGGAAGGAGAGGGCAGGGTGAGGTGTAGGCCATTCGACCAGTTCCGCGAGTGCTCACCGCGCAGCCGGGTTCAAGCCAACGATTCCCCTCCCGAACACCTCACCCCTGCCCCTCTCCTTCCAGGAGAGGGGTTCCCCGCGCCCAACCACATCGATCGAGACGCTCCCGCATGACAAAGATCGCCATCGTCGGCTCCGGCCTGATCGGACGCGCCTGGGCCACAGTCTTCGCCAGCCACGGTTTCGAGGTCGCGCTGCATGACGTTGCGCCGGGTGCGGCCGAGGCGGCCCGCGCCCATATCGCGACCAATCTCGAGGAACTTGCCAGCCATGGCCTCGTCGACGATCCCACGGGCTCGGCCGCCCGCCTTCGCGTCGCCACCGGTCTCGCTGACGCGCTGGCCGGCGCCGAGCTCGTCCAGGAGAACGGACCGGAGACCGTCGAGGCCAAGCAGGCGCTCTTCGCCGAGATGGACGGGCTCGCGGCGCCCTCGACCATACTCGCCTCCTCGACCTCCTTCATCATGGCGTCCGTCTTCAGCGAGAACCTCCCAGGCCGCGCCCGCTGCCTCGTCGCCCATCCGGTCAACCCGCCCCATCTCGTGCCCATCGTCGAGCTCGCACCCGCGCCCTGGACCGATCCTGCGGTCGTCGCTCGCGCCAAGGCGCTCTATGAGCAGGCCGGCCAGGTGCCGATCACGCTGCGCAAGGAAAAACCCGGCTTCGTCCTGAACCGCCTCCAGGCCGTGCTGCTGGCGGAAGCCTTCCGCCTCGTCGGCGAGGGCGTGGCGAGCGCCGAGGATGTCGACAAGACGATCCGCGACGGGCTCGGCCTGCGCTGGTCCTTCATGGGGCCGTTCGAGACGATCGAGCTCAATGCGCCCGGCGGCATTCCAGATTATTGCGCCCGCTATGCCGCATCCCTGAACCGCATGGTCAAATCATCCGAAGGCCTCGGCAATCCCTTCGGGGAGGACATCGTCGCCGAGGTCATGCGCGAATGGCCCGGCACGCAATCGTCCGAACGCGTCAAGCGCCTGAGCGATTGGCGCGACACGCGCCTGGCAGCTCTGCAGGCGCATAAGCGCGCCTCCATGCGCAAACCCTCCTGAGATCATCAAAGATCGCCCCCAAGCCCGAAAGGACGAATCGCCATGGCGAAGAACCGCAAAGTCATCATCACCTGCGCGGTCACCGGCGCGATCCACACCCCCTCCATGTCGCCCTATCTGCCGGTGACGGCCGACGAGATCATCGACGCGGCGGTCGGTGCGACCGAGGCCGGTGCGGCGCTGGTCCATCTCCATGCCCGCAACCCCGTGACCGGCCAGCCCGACCAGTCGCCGGCAGCCTTCGAGCCCTTCCTGAAAGTCATCAAGCAGCGCTCGAACGCCGTCATCAACATCACGACCGGCGGCGCGCCGACCATGGGCATCGAGGAGCGGCTCGGTCCTTGCGCCTATTTCAAGCCCGAGGTCGCCTCGCTGAATATGGGCTCGATGAATTTCGGCCTCTACCCGATGCTGAACCGCTTCAAGGACTTCAAGCATGATTGGGAGCGGCCCTATCTCGAAGGCTCGAAGGACCGCATCTTCAAGAACACCTTCCAGGACATCGAGAACATCCTGACCACCTGCGCGCAGAACGGCACGCGTTTCGAGATCGAGTGCTACGATATCGGCCATCTCTACACGCTGGCGCATTTCGTCGACAAAGGCCTGGTCAAGCCGCCCTTCTTCGTCCAGTCGGTCTTCGGCATCCTCGGCGGCATCGGTCCCCATCCCGAGGACGTCATCCATATGAAGCGCACGGCCGACCGGCTCTTCGGCGACCAGTATCACTGGTCGGTGCTCGGCGCCGGCCGCCACCAATTGCCGATCGCGGCGATGGCGGTCTCGATGGGTGGAAACCTGCGCGTCGGCCTGGAGGATTCGCTCTGGCTCGGGCCGGGGCAGCTGGCGAAATCCAACGCCGACCAGGTCCGAGCAGCCCGCATGATCATCGAAGGCCTCGGCCTCGAGGTCGCGACGCCCGAGGATGCCCGCAAGGAGCTGCAGCTCAAGGGCGCCGACAAGGTCAATTTCTGACGCGCTCTGACAGCCCGGTTCCGTGCTTGCAGAGCCAAACGGCGCCGCAAGCGGCCCGACGCGAAGGCGCAAAATCGAAACTGGCTCTTATCGCCGCTGCTCGCTCACCGCTTCCACAAGCGGGCAAGCCGCTGTTTCCGCCGGCCATCCACATCAGCTTGGCCGGCGCATCATTTCAGGGTTGCCAAGACGAACGAGAGCGGCTATCTCCGCGCCATCGGGTCGGCACGCCTCGCGCTGATCGCCCCGATACGCGCCCGTAGCTCAGCTGGATAGAGCATCAGACTACGAATCTGAGGGTCAGAGGTTCGAATCCTTTCGGGCGCGCCATTCTTTTCAATCCTTTAGCCGATTTTGGCGGCTTCGGATTGGCCGCGGTTTGTAAAATCCGTAGCCGGAGGAGTCTCGAGCTTCTCCCTGGCAGCTTCAACAGACCTCGGACCTGTCGACGGCGGTGCGACAAGCGCTTTCGGTCGGCAAGCGCGTGAACTCCGTGCTGGACGACCCAGTCACCGAGAGCGTGGGTCGAGCAGATCGCGCAGGCCGTCACCGATGAAGCTGAAGGCGAGCGATAGCGCGAGGATCGCAAGGCCCGGCCCTGCGGCGATCCACCAGTTGTAGAAATTCGTGGCACCCTCTGCGATCATCTGGCCCCATTCCGGCGTCGGCGGGCGCGCGCCGAGGCCGATGAAGCTCAGGCCGGCGACGAGCAGGATGATCTGGCTGATATCGACCGTGGCATTGACCAGGATCGGCGTCCAGCACAGCGGCAGCACGTGCCGGACCAGGATGCGTGGGCTCGAGGCGCCCATCGCCACCGCCGCGTCGACATGCTCCAGCGAGCGGACCGAGAGCACCTGCGCCCGCATCAGCCGAGCATAGATCGGCCACCAGACAATGACCATCGCCAAGCCGGCATTGAACAGTCCCGGCCCGAGCGAGGCGGCGATCGCCATGGCCAGCAGCATGGCCGGGAAGGACAGCGTCACATCGGCGAGCCGCATCAGCACGCCGTCCAGAAGGCCGCCGAAGAACCCCGCCAGCGCGCCCAGGACGCACCCGATCGCGACCGCCGTGACCAGGACGCCGGCCGCGATCGGCAGGGAGAAGCGCACGCCGTAGAGCGTGCGCACCAGCACGTCGCGGCCCAGCGCGTCGGTGCCGAGCCAGTGGCTGGCGTTTGGCGGCTGCAGGCGGCGGCCGGCCAGTGCGACGGGATCATAGGGCGCCCACAGGTCGATGGTCGCGCCGACGACGACCCAGGCGAGAATCGTCACGAGTGCGATCAGGATCGGCCAGCGCGCCGGACCGGCGCGCGGATCGAGCAGCGCGGCGAGGCGGCGCAGGCGGCCGGGACGCACAGCAGTCGCCGCTTCGGGAAGGGCTGCGCTCATCGGCGATCCCTCAGGCGCGGATCGACAAGGGCATAGGCGATGTCGGTCACCAGGTTGGTCAGCAGGAAGGCCGCGCCACCGATGATCGTCACGGCGATGATGGCGGGATAGTCGAGCTGGCGCGCGGCCTCGACCGCGTAGGAGCCGATACCAGGCCATGAGAAGATCGTCTCGGTCAGGACGGCTCCGGTGATCAGATAGGCGAAGGTGAAGCCGAGGATCGTCAAGGTCGGCATCAGCGCGTTGCGCAGCGCGTGCGTCATCAGGACACGGCCCTCGCCCGCCCCTTTGGCTCGCGCGACCAGAATGTAGTCCTGCGACAGCACCTCGATCATGCTCGCGCGCACCAGACGGGCGACGATGCCCACCACCGTCCAGCCCAGCATCAGGGCCGGCAGCACGAGATGCGCCAGCGCCTCGCGCAGCGTACGCCCTTGCCCGGCGAGCGCCGCGTCGATCGTGAAGAAGCCGGTCACGAAGGGCGGTGGCAAGGAGCGCGTATCGAGCCGGCCGGGTCCTGGCGACCAGCCCAGCGTGGCGAAGAAGATGAAGAGCGCGATCAGCCCGAGCCAGAACATCGGCACCGACGAGCCGACGAGCGCAAAGATGCGGATGGCCGTGTCGCCCGGCCTGTTGCGGAACTTTGCCGCCAGAATACCGAGGATGACACCGACACTGCCGCCGAGCAGGACCGATGCGACGACGAGTTCCAGCGTCGCGGGCAGGCGCTGGGCCAGATCGGTGGCCACGGGCTGGCGCGTGCGGAACGAGGTGCCCATGTCGCCATGCAGCAGGTTGCGGACATAGACGACGTAGCGCTCGGCCAGCGGCCGATCGAGGCCCCAGCGCTCCTTGGCGGCGGCGACCACGGCGGGATTGTTCATCTGCCGCTCACCGATCAGGGCGACCAGCGGGTCGCCCTTGGTGAACTGCGAGAGGAAAAACGCGACGGTGACGATGCCGAGCAGAAGAAACGGCATCATCGCCAGTCGTTGCAGCGCAACTTTGAGCATCGGCTCTGCCGGTCAGCGCGCTATTGCCGCCCAACCTGACTGAGCGCGAGATTGCAGCAGGCGCTGTAGCGCACACCGGTCACGCCCTTGCGCGAGGCCAGGATCAGATCCGGACTGACGACGGGGATGATGACCTTGTCGCCGATCATCTCGAGCGCGATCTCGCGATAGATCCGCTCGGCCTCAGTCGGCGTGGCGGCCAGCGCCTGCTTGAGGAGTTCGCCTTCCTTCTCGTTGACCACGCCCTGCACCTTGTCGGCGTGTGAGCGTTTGACCCAGGAGCTCGTGCTCATCATCGAGAAGAACTGGACATATTGCACCGTGCCGAAATAGTCGGGCGCATAATAGGACGCGGTGATCGGGATGCCGTCCTTGGCGACGCGCTCGCGCCAGACCGCGAAGGTTATCGGCTCAAGCTCGAGCTTGATGCCGACGCGGCCGAGATCCTGCTGCAGCTTCTGCATCATCAGCGAGAGATCGACGCCGTAGGAGTTGACCGCCGGATAGGCCGATTTCATCGTGAAGCCGTTGGGCTGGCCTGCTTCCGCGAGCTTCGCCTTGGCAAGCGCGAGATCCTGCTTGGGCAAAGGCAGGTCGGTGGTGCCGGGGAATCCATTGGGAATCGCGACTGGCTGCGGCCGGCCCTTGCCGCCGACGGTGAAGTCGATCAGCCCCTGATAGTCGATCGCCGCCGCGATCGCCTCGCGGATAGGCTTGGTCAGCGGAACTGTGTTGGCCTTGGAGCCGACGCCCAGTGCCAAATAGATGAAATTATAGCTCGGCACCGTATCGAGGACGAGATTTTGATCCTTGATCGAGGCGGCCGTATCGGGATCGATCTGCATCGCCACATCGGCGCCGCCCGTCTGCAGCATCTGCAACTGTGCCACTGCGTCAGGCACCTGCTTGATGATGATCTCGGCGACCTTCGGGGCCGTGCCCCAGAACTTATCGTTCGAGACCAGGCGCAGTTGGTCGCCATTGCGATAAAGCGCGAGCTTGTAGGGGCCGCTGCCGGCCGAATTGGCGAAGAACCAGTTGTCGGCCTGGTCGGCCGTGCTGGCATTCTCCCCGCCCACCGCGCCGTTGGCCTCCGCGACCTTGCGATTGATGATGCCAGCATAGGACGAGGCCAGCATGTTCAGGAACTCGGAATTGGGCTGCGCCGTGCGCAGCACGACAGTCTTGTCGTCAGGCGTCTCGACAGCAGTCAGGGCCTCCATCAGGAACGACGCATCCGACTTCATGTTCTTCAGCCGTGTCAGCGACCAGGCGACATCGGCCGAGGTGACCGGCGCGCCATCGGAGAAGACGGCGTTGGGCGCCAGCTTGAAAACGAAGCGCGTCTGGTCGGGGCTGACCTCCCAGGAGGTGGCAAGGTTGGGCGCAAGCGTCCTGTTGTCGGCGGCCAGCGTGACTAGCGTTTGGTAGACCGCCGACAGGTAGATTTGACAGGTGTCGCAGAATGATCGCGCCGGATCGAGCGACGTGAGGTCCATGTTCCGCGCCACCACGAGCGGGCGGGTATCGGCCGCCCGCGTCGGCACTGCCAGCCCCGCCAGCGATACGGCAATGCCGAGCACCAAGGCCGCCTTCATCTGTCCTGCCCGCATGATGTGATCCCCTCTCCTTGTTGCTTATTTCTCGGGACCCCGGCGCTGCGCGCAGGACCCCGTCCCCGGCATGTCGTTTGTCACGCCGCTGTTCTGGCGTGCCGCTGTCGAACCGATCCCGGGAGTGTGGCCGTTTTCGCCATCACGCAGAGACCGTCCTGCATACGCAAAACTCCTTGCCAAGCCAAGCGCACTATATGATATATCCGTATCGGAGGATAGCCATGTCTGAGGTCAAGAATTCAGTCGATGCCGCGCTGCGGGATCGGGCGCTACGTGTGGTTCCAGGCGGCATGTGGGGGCATCTCCACGCCAACAGGTTGCCGGAAGGCTATCCGCAGTTCTTTGCGCGCGCCGAAGGCTGCCGGCTCTGGGACGTGGACGGGCGTTCCTATCTGGACTTCATGTGCAGCTGGGGCCCCAATCTTCTCGGCCATCATCATCCCGAGGTCGAGGCCGCGGCCGAGCGCCAGGCCCGTCTGGGCGACTGCATGAACGGCCCCGCCGAGGTGATGGTCGAGCTCGCCGAACTCCTTGTCGATACCGTCGCGCATGCCGACTGGACGCAGTTCCAGAAGAACGGCACCGACGCCACCACGAGCTGCGCGACCATCGCGCGCGCTGGCACCGGGCGGCGCAAGCTGCTGGCGGCACGCGGCGCCTATCATGGCGCCGTGCCATGGTGCTCGCCCTCGGTCCTCGGCGTGACCTCGGAGGATCGCGCTCATATCCTCTATTACGATTTCAACGATGCCGAGAGCCTGCGCGCGGCCGCAGCCGAGGCCGGCGACGACCTGGCCGGCGTCATCGTCTCGGCCTATCGCCATGACCTCGCGCGCGACCAGGAACTACCGACCCGGACCTTCGCCACCGCCGCGCGCGCGGTCTGCGACGAGACGGGCGCCGCGCTCATCCTCGACGAGGTCCGGGCCGGCTTCCGGCTCGATCTCGCTGGCAGCTGGGAGCGCCTCAGTGTCAGGCCCGATCTCGCGGCCTGGAGCAAGTCAATCGCCAACGGCCACGCGCTTGCCGCCGTCACCGGCCGGGACTGGCTGCGCCAGGCGGCCTCGCAGGTCTTCGTGACCGGCTCGTTCTGGTGCGCCGCAGTGCCGATGGCCGCCGCGGTGGCGACGCTCACCGTGCTGCGCCGCGACAACATCGTCGCGCGGCTGGAGGCGATGGGGACGCGCCTGCGCGACGGGATCGACGCATCGGCCGCACGCCACGGGGTCGCCCTGCGCCAGAGCGGCCCGGTGCAGATGCCCTTGATCCTGTTCGAGGACGACGCCGACTTCGCCAAGGGCAATCTGTTCTGCCAGACGGCGCTGGCGCGCGGGGTCTATTTCCACCCGCGCCACAACATGTTCCTGTCCGCCGCCCATGGCGAGGCGGAGATCGACGAGGCGCTGGCGGTAGCCGATCAAGCTCTTGCGGCGGTCGCGGCGGGCAGCCGCGCCGCTGCCTGAACCCGATCGCCTGGCCGGGACCGTGCCATGACCCGCATCACCGGCAAGACGCGCATCCTGTTCATTCTGGGCGACCCGGTCGCGCATATCATCGGCTCGGCCCTGCTCAACGAGCATTTCGCCGGGCGCGGCATCGACGCGGCCGTCTCCCCGCTCCACGTCGCGCCGGACGACCTGCCAAAAATTCTCGCGACGCTGCGGATCCTGCGCAACGTCGCCGGGTTCGGCGTCACGATCCCGCACAAGATCGCCGTCATCGACCTGCTCGATTCCGTCGGCGAGCGTGGGCGGCTGGTGGGCGCGGTCAATTTCGTGCGTCGCGATCCTGATGGCAGCCTGCACGGCGACAATGTCGACGGCCTCGGCTTCGTCGGCGGGTTAGTCGCAGCCGGCGTCGAGATCCGGGGCGCCCGGGTGTTGCAGGCAGGGGCCGGCGGCGCAGGCCGCGCGATTGCCTTTGCGATGGCGGAGGCAGGTGCCGGGGAATTGACCATCGTGAATCGGTCTGCGGACAAGGCGCGCGAACTCGCTGCCGCGGTCAGCCGTGCCTATCCCGCCTGCCGCATCGCTGTCGGCGAGCCAGATGCCGCCGCTTGCGACATCGCGATCAACACCACCTCGCTCGGCATGAAACAGGGCGATCGCCTGCCGCTCGATGCCTCCCGCCTTCGTCCCCAAGCAATCGCCGCCGAAGTCGTCATGACGCCGGAGGTCACTCCGTTTCTCGCCGCCGCAACAGCTCGCGGCTGCAAGACGGTTCCGGGCAAGGCGATGCTCCTGGCGCAATTGCGCGCGGCGTCCGATCTCGTCGGCCTCGCCTGAGAGAGTTCTCATCTTGAGAATCTGGCCTGGAATGAATTGTTTCAATAGCTCTGGCGGCCTTGAAACCCTCGTCGTCATTCCGGGCAAGCGAAGCGAAGTCCCGGAATCCATCGTAGAGTGCGGTTCTCTACGATGGATTCCGGAGCGGCGCCGCTTCGCGGCTTGTCCGGAATGACGGCGCGCTTGAATGGCAATCCCGGGAGCGAGCGGCCGGTTTCCCGGCCGCCGCAGCTTCAGTCGTCGAAGCCTTCAAAAGGCGCAGGATCGAGGAAACGACGCAGGACATTGGCGGTCACGCGGCTGACCGAGTTGTCGTAGCCGTTGCAGGTCAGCGCGCAGCACCAGGCGATCGAGCCGGTCGCGAACACCGCGCCGCCGGCTGCGGTCGGGAAGAAGGCGATATCGGCGCGCACCAGCGCGTTCTGATCGCCCATCGTGCCGCGATGCAACGTCCGCAGCTCCTCCAGCGTCGGTACCCCGCCATAGTCGAGCCGGTCGGCCGTCGCCAGACGCAGGAGATGCGGCGGCGAGCCCAAAGTCGGCTCGACGCGATCGACCTCGAGCCCGGCCGCGCCGCCGCCGCGCAACCCGAAATCGCCGAGCGGCTTTGCCAGATCGACGCCTTCGACCAGCCAGGACACACGCGGGTCGCGCGCTGCCTCGAGCCATTCGTAAGGATAGGAGCGCGTGAAGACCTGGGCGTCGAAGCCGACGCCGACAAGGCGCTGCGGCGGCCGGCCATGGGTGCGCCAGAGGCCCGACGGCTCGCCGGTGAAGGACAGGCCGTTCTCGCCGGGCTCGCCCTCCCAGGTGCGCAAGCCACTCATGCCGCGGCGGATCTCCATCTGGAAGGGCTCCGTCGGATGCCAGGC
Source organism: Allobosea sp. OK403 (assembly GCF_900113835.1). GTDB lineage: Bacteria > Pseudomonadota > Alphaproteobacteria > Rhizobiales > Beijerinckiaceae > Allobosea. Next base: position 920,650 of record NZ_FOQV01000002.1, read on the forward strand.
GATGCGCCAGTAGAAGCCGTTGCCGCCGAGATAGATGTGCCGGCCGCCGCCGCGCTGATAGGCGTCGAAGGCGTCGATCATATTACGGCTGTAGTACTCGGGGTGCGACGGCGTGATCACGCAGTCATAGGCCTCCAGCAGTTGCGCGCCGTGCCGGTCGATGTCGCAATCGGTGATGACGTCGTGGTCGAAGCCGAGCTCTTCCAGCCAGTCGATGATGTGCGTGTCGTTGACGTAGTTGAAGGTGTTGCCGAGCGGCCGCATGTTGAGGATCGGGCGCTTTGCCGTCGAGTAGCACCAGCCGCTGCCGTCGCTATGAGTGTCGTAGGTCGAGAGACCCAGTTCGCGGTGCTCCTGGATGTAGACGTCGTCGCGCGAGAGCGCGATGACGCCCTCCAGCATGGCCTCGGCATGGACCTGATCGAGCCGCAGCGCGCTGTTGGCATAGGCCAGGAAGGTCGCGGTCGTCGCCACCAGAGCGAGCTTGGCCTTCGCCTGGCCGAGCGGGGCCCGCACGAAGAAGGAGACGTAGCTTTCGACGGGATCGTCGCTGCCCTCGCGTGCGGTCAGCTTCAGCGCGTAGAAACCGCTGTGCCAGTCTGAGGGAACGTCGAGCGTCAAATCGGGCTGCCAGCCGCAATCGGCCATGTCGTCGCTGTGGAAATGGATCGCGCCATAAAGCTCGGGTCGTTCCGTCCATTGCACCACCGAGCCGTCCCAGTTGGCGCCGGCGATGGCGCGCATGGGCATGTGCCGGAGTTGGCCGTCGAGCCGGTTGGTCGAGAGGTCGCGCACCCGGTCGCTCGCCATCTCCAGCGAAAAATCCCAGGCCCCGACCAGCGCGGGATCGGCCGGCGATGGCGCCAGCGTCTCGCAGGCCCGCCGCAGGGTCTCTTCGGACAAGGGTTCGCGAAACAGGCGCGGGCGATCGATCTTGCCATCGAAATGGCCGCCCGTGAGCGGGTCCGCGCCGCCCTCAAGAGCATGGGCGGCGAAGACGAGCGCTGTGTCGGCGGGCCAAGCCAGGCCGGCAGGAGCCTGGCCCGTCGTGACGCTGCTGCTGTCGCGCCCGCCCAACGTGTCCAGGCTGCGCTGGATCAGCGTGATCGCGCCGCTGGCGGCGTCATAGCTGGCGCCGACGAACACCCATTCGCGCTCGAGCAGCGGCCTGGTGGATATAATGGTCGCAGCGCCGGCCGCGCCAGCGACCTCGAAGACGAGATGCCCCGCTTGGTCGAGCCCCAGGCGCCAGCCCTGGCCAAGATCGGCGCGCCAGCGCGACATCACGGTCTGGGCGCCGGCGAGCGGGGCCGTCGGGTAGATGAAGCAGCCGGCCGTCAGGCTCGCCGCATTCAGCGCCGGCCTGTCGGCGATGATGGCGGCGGAGCCGGGATGGATCGGCTGGTCGCGCAGCGCGACCCGGCCGTCGATGGCGCTGCCGGGCTCAGCTAGCTTCAGGCCCGGGCCATCGGGATCGGGATCGGCACAGCGCACCCGGACGATGCGGGCGTGGGCCGCATCGAGCGTCGGGCTGGACAGATGAAAGCTCACGGTCTCGCCCGGCGAAACGACGAGCGGCCAAGCATAGCCGAGGACGGCGGTGGTATCTCTCATGATGCGGGCGATCCTTCAGTCGAGCTTCTGTCCCGTCAGCGCTTCCCAGCGCATGACGAAGACGGCCCATTCGGCCTCGACGAGGCTCGTGAATACGCGGTTGGGGAAGGTCTCGACCGGAGCGCCGCGTTGCCCTGGCAGCCGGGCCAGCATCCAGCGACGCCCGGGCTCGAGCGTGATCAGGACATGGCGCTTGCCAACGCCGGTCCAGCGCATGCGGTGCAGCAGCCGCTGCAGGTCATGGCTGTGGGGGCCGCGCGGACGGGCGCGCATCTCGTCGACCAGATCCTGCCGCGACGGGTCGACCTGCCAATGCGCGGCCTCGGGATAATTGACGAGCATGCGGGCTTCATTCCTGCCGAGCGGGATAGCCGGCGCCGCTCGTGCAGCGCCGGCCAAGGGGCAACTAAGTGGCGACTGAGCCTATTTCGTCAGCCAGGTGACCCAGCGCTCACGGAGCGCGTTGCGGTTCGCGGCGATCCAGTCGTAATCGGCGATGACCAGCTTCGACCAGTTGTCGGGCCAAGACGGACGAAAGCGGCGCTCCTCCGGCGGCACGAGACTCGGCGCCTCGCGGTTGTTGGAATCGAAGGAGACCTTCTCGCTGAAGGCGACATGCTCCTTGCCGTCCTGCACGAAGAAGTCGAGGAACTTCACACCGTTCTGGACATTGGGGCCGCCCTTCAGCACGGCCCAGTTGCCGACGTCGCGGATGGCCTGGTTCCAGGTGAAGTCGAATTCCCCGCTCTTGGCCAGCGGCACGGAGCGGCTGGAATAGACCATCATCATCACGGCATCGCCGCCGCGCATGATCTGCATGGCGTTGTCGCCGCTCTTCCACCAGGCCGCGATCTGGGGCTTCAGCACGTCCAGCTTCTTGTAGGCCCTGTCCAGATCCAGCGGGAAAGCCTTGTCCGGCGCCACCCCGTCAGCCAGCAGCGCGGCGAGCGGCACCCACCATTCGCGGTCGCCGGTATCGGGCAGCGAGCGCGGGCCCGGGAACTTCGCGGTGTCGAAGAAATCGGCCCAGGATTGCGGCCCGCCGTTCGGGAAAGCCTTCTTGCTCCAGGTCAGCGCCATGCCGCCGGCCGTGCGGATGATGCCGCGCGGGAAGCAGGCATTCGGCAGGGCGTGCGCGACGATGCCCGGCAGGCCGGCGCAATCGATCGGCTCCAGGATGTCGGCATGCTGGATCAGGTCCGGCGGCGTCGCGGTGACGACGTCGAAAGGAATGTTGCCGCTGCGCTGGCCGGCGCGGGCGCGGGCCCATTGGTCCGGCAGCTCGATCGGCACCGAGCGCACCTTTATGCCGGTCTCGGCCTCGAAGCGCTTGTAGAAATGCTCCTGCAGGCTGCGCTCCATCAGGCCGCCGGTCGTGGCGATGATGACCTCCTTCGACTGCGCCAAGGCGCGGCCGCCGATCGCGAAAGTCGTCGCCCCCAGTGCTCCCGCGAGCACCTGTCGTCGCGTTGTTTGGCGCCGAGTCGTCGTCGAAGTCTTGCTGTCGATGCTCATAGCGCGAGGCTCCCCTTCTATTGCGTTTGGACCAATGGGACGGCTGTCGTGATTCAGGGCTCGGCCGATCGCGTGCGCCGGTCGAGACGGCTTTTGACGAGGTGGCTGCCAACCAGCGCTGTGACGGTCAGAAGCGTCAGCATGGTCGCAACCGCCGCCAGCGTCGGCGAGATGTTGTAGTCGATGTCCTCGAACATCTTGCGCGGCAGCGTCTTGCGGTCGAGATTCGAAATGAAGAACGACACCACCGCCTCGTCGAAGGAGATGATGAAGGCAAACAATGCCGCCGAGACGACGCCCGGTGCGATCAGCGGCAGCGTGACATGGCGGAAGGTGCGCAGCGGACTTGCCCCGCACGACACGGCGGCGCGCTCCAGATCGGCGTCGAAGCGATAGAGCGCCGCCAGCACGGTGAAGACGACGAAGGGCAGCGCCAGGATGCTGTGCGCCATCGCGAAACCGAGCAGCGTGCCGGTCAGGCGCAGCTGCTCGAAGACGAGGAACATCGCCACGGCCAGCGCGATATGCGGCACGATGACCGGCCCGATCACCAGGAGTTCGATCAGCCCCTTGCCGGGCAGCCGGCCGCGGACGAGCGCCAGCGCCAGCATCGTGCCGATCACGGTCGCCGCCAGCGTCGCGATGATGCCCACCTCCAGGCTGAACAGCGTCGCATTCACCCAGTCGGGATCGGCGAAATATTCGGCATACCAGCGCAGCGAAAAGCCGTTCGGCGGAAAGCGCAGATAGCGCTCGGGGCCCACCGACATCGGCGCGATCACCAGCGTCGGCAGCAGCAGGAAGATCGTCACGGCATAGGCCGCCGCACCAAGCATGGCGCGGCCCGCATGACGAGGAGAGCCGGTTCGTCGCGGCGCGCTCATGCCGACCCCACGAAGCGGTCGAGCCGCACGGCGCGCTTGAAGATCAAGGCGAGCAGCAGCACGAAGGCGAGCATCACGCCGACCAGCGCGCCGGCGAAGGACCAGTCGAGCATCTCGCGGACCTGCTGGGAGACCAGCGTCGCGATCATCATCTGCTGCGGCCCGCCGATCAGCGCAGGCGTCACGAAGAAGCCGAGCGCCAGCAGGAAAACCATCAGGCAGCCCGAGGTCACTCCCGGCAGGGAGAGCGGGAAGATCACCTCCCTGAACGTCGCCCATTCCGAGGCGCCGAGCATCTGCGCCGCCCGGCTGTAATCGTCGGGGATGCCGCGCAGCGCCGAATAAATCGGCAGCACCATGAAGGGCAGCAGGACATGGCTCATCGCTATCACCACCGCCGTCTCGGTGTAGAGCAGCTTGAGCGGCTCATCGACGAGGCCCGAGGCCATCAGCATCTGGTTGATGACGCCGTTCTTCTGCAGCAGCACCATCCAGGCATAGGTGCGTACCAGCACCGAGGTCCAGAGCGGCAGCAGAACCGACGCGACGAGAATCGCGAGCTTGAGCCCTGTGCTGCGCGCCATCACCAGGGCCAGCGGCCAGGCCAGCAGCAACGCCAGCACGGTCACAATCGCCGCGATGCGCAGGGTGCGCAGCATGACCCGCAGATAGACCGGTGCCGTGACCGCGCGCTCGTAATGCGCCAGCGTCGGCGTCGGCAGGAACAGGCTCTCATGCAGCAGCGAGCCCAGCGGCAGCAGGAACGTCACGAAGGCGAGAACCAGGAACGGCGCCGCCAGCGCGAGGCTCGCGGCGCGGCTGTAATGACGCCCGCCGAGCAGCCAGCGATGCGGCCGCGCACTCATGTGGCGGACCCAAAAGCGCGCGCATCCTGCGGCGCCCAGCGCAGGCCGACAAGGTCCCCCATCGCTGGGCCCCGCATTGCGCCGCCGGCCGGCAGGCGAAGCTTCAGGCCCTGCCCGCTCGGCGTGCTCAGGAGCAGCGTGGTCGCGTTGCCGGAGTAGATCTCCTGCTGCACGTGCGCCGTGAGCAGCCCCTGGCCGGGTGCTGTCAGGCTCAGGCGCTCGGGCCTGATCGCGACGCGGAGCTTTGCCCGCGCGGCCACGGCATCGACGGCTGTCGCCTCGACCACGGCGCCGTCAGCGAGTTCGACCGACACGGAGCCGCCCGCGGCTGCCGCGCCGCGCGCCACGCCCTGCCAGAAATTGGTCTCGCCGATGAAACCGGCGACGAAGGCGCTTTTGGGCGCCTCATAGAGCTCGTGGGGCGTGCCGATCTGCTGCAGCCGGCCATGGTCGAGCACCGCGACGCGATCGGCCATGGTCAGGGCCTCGGTCTGATCATGCGTCACGAAGACGACTGTGACGCCGATCTCACGCTGCAATTGCTTGGTCTCGATCTGCATCTCCTCGCGGAGGTTCTTGTCGAGCGCCGAGAGCGGCTCGTCCATCAGCAGCACGCGCGGCTTGTAGACGATGGCGCGGGCGATCGCGACGCGCTGCTGCTGGCCGCCCGAGAGCTGGGACGGCTTGCGCTCACCGAAGCCGTCGAGCCGCACGGTGGCGAGCGCGGTCCGCGCCCGTTCCTCGCGCTCGGCCCGGCCGACGCCGCGCATCTTGAGCGGGAAGGCGATGTTCTCGAGCACGCTCATATGCGGAAACAGGGTGTATTTCTGGAAGACCATGCCGAGATTGCGCTGGTAGGGCGGCGTCCAGGTCACGTCCTCGCCACCGACCAGGATCTGGCCCTCGTCGGGATATTCAAAGCCGGCGATCGCCATCAGGATGGTCGTCTTGCCGGAGCCGGACGGGCCCAGCAGCGCCAGGAATTCGCCCGGCTCAACCGTAAGCGAGACCCCGTCGACAGCCGTCACCGATCCGAATCGCTTGACGATTCCGCGGATCCCGATCCCCACGGATCGGCTGGATACCTCGACCGGCTGCACCATGCGTTCCCCTTATCGCCGCACAGAATATTTGATATATCCATCTTGGCAAGCAGGTTTCGGACCACAGGGACTGGGCTCGGCGATGAAGCCCTTCTCGGCCTCGTTTTGCGCATTTCGAACCGCGCCGATTTGCTCTAGAGCAGGATGCGAAAAAGTGGGAACCGGTTTTTCGCATCGATCCTGCTCTCACGTTTTGATGAGAGTAGGATGATTTCAGATGGGGTCACTTTGTGCTCCCATCTGAATTCATCCTACTCTTGGGCTGCAAGGACAGGCGAGAGCTACGGGAGACGGGACAAAAGTGGCGAGCGCCGACGACAACTTCCTGCAGGGTGGCGCGATAGGACCGGTCGCGCGCGATAGCCTGACGCGCATCGTCTACAACAATCTGCGCCTCGCTTTGATGGAAGGCCGGTTCTGGCCGGGCCACCGCTTCAAGATCCGCGAACTCGCAGCCTCGATGCACGTCTCCGAGACGCCGATTCGCGAGGCGCTGATGCAGCTGGTGCGAGCGCGCGCGCTCGAACTGATCGACGGCCGCTCGATCATCGTCGCCCATATGTCCCTCGCCCAGTATCTGGAGCTGAGGACGATCAGGCTGTTCCTCGAGGGGCTGGCCGCCGAACGCGCGACCGCCCGGATCGACGACGAAGGCATCACCCAGATGACCGCCCTGCACGCCGAACTTGCGGCGGCCGAGACCGAGGGCCGCTGGTCGGACGCCGTGCGCGCGAACTGGCGCTTCCATCACCGGCTCTACGAGGCCGCCGACATGCCGGAGCTGCTCGCGCTGCTCGACGACATCTGGATGCGCAACGGCCCGCTGCTGAACTACCATTATCCTCATGCGCGGCCGACCTATCCGGGGCCGCACGAGCACTTGCGCATCCTCGAGCGCCTGCGCGACCGCGATGGTGCGGGCGTGCGCGAGGCCGTGCAGACCGACATGATTCAGGGCGGCGAGAAACTGGTCAAGCTGCTGGAATCGGGCGGCGACACGCGCAACCTTGCCCGCGAGGCCAGCCCTCAGACCGAACCGCGCCCACGCGCCTCGCGATAGGCCTGCGCGATCGCCGCGGCATCCAGCCCGTAACGCGCGAACAGATAGGGCGTCGTGCCGCCCTCGGCGAAGACGTCGCGCACGCCGACGCGGCCAAAGCCTGTGCGGACACCCGCCTCCATGAGCTGCTCGGCGACCGCGCTGCCCAGGCCGCCGATAATCGAATGGTTCTCGCAGGTCACGACCGCCCGCATGCCCTCTGCCATCGCCGCGATGCGCGGGTCGAGCGGCTTCAGAGTCGGCACATCGACGACGCCGACCGCGATGCCCTCCGCGGCCAGGAGATCGGCCGCCCGCAACGCCTGCTCGACCATCATCCCGCAGGCGAGGAGCAGGCCTTCCCCCGGCGGCCGCACCATGCGCACCTTGCCGATCGACAGCAACCGCTCCCAGGGCGCCAGCGCGGCCTCGGTGCCGTCGGCCCGTTTCAGCCGGAGATAGACCGGGCCGTCATGAGCTGCGGCAGCCCGGACGGCGGCTGGAACCGCGGCGGGGCAGCTCGGCTCGATCACCGTCATGTTGGGCAGCGCCCGCATCAGCGCGATGTCGTCGATCGCCTGGTGCGAGACGCCCAGCAGCGTGGTCAGCCCCGGGATGACGCCGACGATCTTTACGTTGAGGCGGGGATAGGCGACCTGCATAGCAATCTGGTCGTAGCAGCGGCGCGTGGCGAAGACGCAGAAGGAATGCACGAAGGGGATTTCGCCGCTGCGCGCCATGCCCCCGGCGATGCCGATCATGTTGGCCTCGGCGATTCCGACCTGCAGGAAGCGCTCCGGCAAAGCGTCGCGGAACAGATCCGTCTCGGTCGGCAGCGTCAGGTCGGCAGTCAGGCAGACGATGCGCGGGTCCTGCCGCGCCAACTCGAGCAGCGTCTCGCCATAGAACTTGCGGTTGGGCGCAGTCGCCGCGCCGCGCTGGTTGAAATCCTGGACCGTCAGCGTGTCGGGGGTCATGGATGTCATGGCACGTCCCCTGCGTTGGACAAGGCCGCCATCGCCGCAGTGGCGACATCGGTGGGCAGCTTCAGATTATGCGCCAGAATGCCTTCGAGCATCGGTACGCCCTTGCCAGCCAGGGTACGCACGACGAGGCAGGTCGGACGGGCGGACGGCGCACGGGCCCGGTCGAGCGCGCCGAGCAGGCCCGGGATGTCGTGGCCGTCCACCACCTCCTGGGCCCAGCCAAAGCTGGCGAATTTACCGGCGATCGGCTCGAGCTTGACCACGCCGTCGACATGGCCTTCGACCTGCATGCGGTTGTCGTCGATGAGCAGGCAGAGATTGTCGAGGCCGAGGCTGCCTGCGAGCAGGGCCGCCTCCCAGACCTGCCCTTCCTGAAGCTCGCCATCACCCAGGATGACATAGATGCGGCTGGCATCGCCGCGCCTGCGGGCCGCCAGCGCCATGCCGATGGCCACCGACAGGCCCTGCCCCAGCGAGCCGCATGTCGCCTCGATGACCGTGCCGACCCGCTCCGACGCGTTCACCTCGAAGGGCGAGCCGTCCTTGCAGTAATCGCCGATTTCGGCGGCCGGCACGAGCCCGCGCTGCGCCAGCGTCGCATAGAAGATCGCCGTGTTGTGCGCTGTCGAGAGCAGGAGCCGGTCGCGCGCCGGCCAGTCGGGATCGGCCGGATCGAGCCGCAATTCGGCGAAATACAGCACCGCGAACAGATCGGCCGCACCGAGACCTTGCTGGACATAGCCCTGCCCGGTCGGCGCGACGAGCTCGATCACCTTGCGCCGCAGCTGCAAGGCGATCTCGGCGAGTTCCCGGGGATCACGGATGCGCAGCGCCGGCTGCCGTTCGGCACCGCCGCTCATGGTGTCCTCGCCTGGCGCATCTCGTCTCTCCCAGCCAGGGCTTGTGCCAACCCATGGACCATGGCCAGTATATGATATATTCGAATCCCGTCTAGGGAGAGAAGGCGATGAGTCTCGTATTTGGTGCGGTCGCCGACGATTTGACTGGCGGTCTCGAACTGGCCTCGATGATCCGGGCCGGCGGCGTGCCCTGCGCTTTCGTCACAGAGCTGCCCGACACCGTGAGCGATCCGGCCATCGTCGTGGCAAGGCGCACGCGCGTCGCTGAGCCCGCTTTGGCGGTGGCGGATATCAGCCGCGTCGGCGCCTGGTTGATCGAACGCGGCGCGCGGCAGATCTTCTTCAAATACTGCGCGACCTTCGATTCCACGCCCCATGGCAATATCGGCAACTGCGCCGATGCGCTGCGCCAACTGACCGGCGGCCGGCTTGCGGCGTTCTGCCCGTCCTTCCCGGAAGCCGGGCGGCGCGTCTTCCAGGGTCATCTCTTCGCCGATGACAGGCTGATCTCGGAATCGCCGAAACGGCACGATCCGCTGACGCCGATGACCGATCCCGACCTCGTGCGCGTGCTGCAGCAGCAGACGACGACACCGGTCGGATTGATTCCGCAGCAGATCGTGCGCGCGGGGCTGGAGGCGATGACGCGCCATTGCGAACAGCTGATTGCAGACGGCGTCGGCTTCGCGCTCGCCGACGCCGCGGTGCCCGATGATCTCGCAGCGCTGGCGGCGCTGACCGTCTCCTGGCCGCTGATGACCGGCAACTCCTCGATCGCCGCCTATTATCCGGCGCTGTGGCGCGAGCGCGGGCTCGTCGATCCCGATGATGACGTGCCTCTGCTGCCGCCGGTCGCAGGACCGGGCGTCGTGCTCGCCGGCAGTTGTGCGGAGAAAACCAGGCGGCAGCTCGAGGTCTTCGCGAGGGAGCGCCCGGTGCTGATGCTCGACCTCGCCGCCGTTGGTGACGCCGATGCGACAGTGGCCGAGGCGCTCGCCTGGGCCCTGCCCCGCCTCGCCGACGGCCCCGTCGCGATCGCGACGTCCGCCGAACCCGACGCGGTCGCGGCCGTGCAAGTCAGGCTTGGCCAGCGTCGCGCCGCCTCGCTCGCCGAGGAGATCTTGTCAAAACTGGCACAGGCGCTGCGGACAAGCGGCGTGCGGCGCTTCCTGATCGCCGGCGGCGAGACTTCAGGGGCCGTGCTGGACGGCCTCGCGATCCGCTCGCTACGCGCCGGCGCATACCGCGCCCCGGGCATCTCGCAGGCATTGTCGGAGGGGGCGACGCCGCTGGCCTTCTGCCTCAAATCGGGCAAGCTCGGCCCCGAGGACATGCTGCTGCCGATGCTCGCGAGCATGGAACAGGGAGAAAAGCCGTGACCGCCGCGATGCCGGAAGCCGATGCTCGTGCCGAGCTGTGCAAGATCTACCGGAAGATCGAGGGCTCGGGCCTGAGCCTCGGCAATGCCGGCAATATCAGCCTGCGCCTGGGCGACGTCATGCTGATCAGCCCGACCGGCGCCGACGGGGCGACCGTGGCGCCGGAGGATTTCGTGCTGACGCGTTTCGACGGCACGGCGCTGTCGCAAGGCACGCCGTCCAGCGAATGGGCGATCCATGGCGGAATCTACGCAGCCGGGCTCGCCCAGGCCGTGATCCATGCCCATCCCGATGCTTGTGTCGCGCTGTCCTGCCTGCGCCGTCCCATGCCGCCGTTCCACTACATGGTGGCGGCCTTTGGCGGGCACGAAGTTCCCTGCGCCCCATATGCGCCCTTCGGCACGACCGCGCTCGCCGAAGGCGTCGTGGCGTCGCTGGCGGGCCACAGCGCCTGCCTGATGGCCAATCACGGCATGGTCTGCATCGGCTCTACGCTGGCGCAGGCCTTCGCACGCACGGTCAAGCTCGAAATGCTGGCGCGACAGCTGCTGCTGGCGCGCCAGGCCGGCGAGATCGTCCATCTCACCCGGGACGAGATGGACACCGTGCTCGGACGCTACGCCGAATACGGGCGCGGCCGCCTGTCGAGCGGCTGAATGCCAGGCCTTTGATTTAGCGCATTGTCTTCACGTGAACCGGTGTCCACTTCGCTCTCAACTAAGAGTGAGAGCGGGATCAATGCGACAAACCGGTACCTCCTTTTTCGCATCCTGCTCGAGATTTCACCCATGTCTGGAGGAATGAGATGATTATCGTCACGGGCGGGACCCATGGCATCGGCCGGGCCTGCGTCGAGCGCCTGGGGCCACGCGGCGTCGTTTTCACCGGCCGCGACGTCGCGGCTGGCGAAGAGCTGGCGGCGCAGGTGCCGGGCAGCCATTTCGTCGCCGGCGATGTGACAAGCGAGCAGGACTGCCGGCGCGTCGTCGAGGCCGCCCTCGACCATGGCGGCGGGCGCCTTGCCGGCCTGGTCAACAATGCCGGGCTCGGACGGCGCATGGTCTTCGCCGAGGCGACCCTCGAGGATTGGGACGCCGTGATGAACGCCAATGCCCGCAGCGCCTTCCTGTTCACGCGCCATGCGCTCGCTGGTCTGCGCGCGGGCAAGGGTGCGGTCGTCAATGTCGCCTCCGTCGCGGGCAAGTTCGGCGAGGAGGGGCTGGCTGTCTACTGCGCCTCCAAGGCCGCCGTGATCGCGATGACGCAGGCGCTGGCGCTCGAATTCGGCGAGGAGGTGCGCTTCAACGCGATCTGCCCCGGACAGATCGCGACCCGGATGATGTCCAAGGTGCTGGCCGATCCGCTGCGGCTGCGGCAGCTCGAACAGCGCATTCCCGCCGGTCGCCTCGGCGATCCCGGCGAGGTCGCCGACGTGGTCGAATGGCTGCTCTCGGACAAGGCGAGCTATGTCAACGGCGCCGTACTGAGCGTCGATGGCGGCGAGACGGCCGGGTTGCGGACGCCGCGCCTGCCGGAAGGGTTTGTCGCGGGCTGATTTGCTGGAGCATGCCGCTGATGCTCGGAAACGCGCCGTCATCCTGGGCGACCGAAGGTCGTCCCGGGATCCATCGTAGAGCGCTGCTCCCTACGATGGATCCCGGAGCTGCGCGGCAGAGCCTGTCCTTCGGCCGATCGAAGATCGGACCCGAGGGCCGCTTGCCCAGGATGATGGGGCGTTTATGACGGCCGGCCGCCTCAGGCGCGAGGCGGCACCAGCTCCTGGACCGTTTTCGCCTCAGCCGCGATGCGCTCCCAGTCGTAGAGCATCGGCACCATCTCGCAGGCGCTCCAGGGCGTATTCTGGTCGGCGTAATGCGGGCTCGCCGGATGTCCGGAGGTGCCGTGGAAGACGGCCCAGCGGCTGTTGTCCCAGTTGCCGACATCGAAGACATAGCGCGCCAGCGCGCCATAGGTCGCCGTTGGACCGGCTGAGGGAACGATCCCGATCGCGAGCACGGTGTCTCCGTCTCCCCCGACCGGCAGGGACGGCGGATCAAGCCGCTGCGCCCAGTCGGGAAACTGTGCAGAGAGCGGATGGGCGAAGCGCGGCTGGTGCTCCTCGCCCCATGTCTTGCCCGTGAGCGTCGCCGCCGCCTCGGAAAGCGCCTCCGACAGCACGTCGTCCCAGGTCAGGCCGTTCAGCATCCCGGCATCGTCGTCGCGCAGCAATGTCGGCACCGCCCACCAGACCTGGCCCTGCGGCGAGACGCCGGGCGCCACCGCAGCGAAACGATGCGCCGTCGCCTGTTCCAGCCTGCTGCGCACAGTGACGATCCGCGTCAGGGCCCGCCGAAAGGCATTATAGGCCGCAGCCGAAGTCGAATCCGCATCCATGCGACCGTCCCAGGCCAGCAGATCCTGCCGCAGCCGTTCTGCGTCGGCCTGTTCGCGCAGGCCCAGCACTGCCAGGCGGGTGCGAAACAGGTCGAGATGCGGGGATTGCGTATCGGCATGGATGGCCGCTGCGTCAGCGACGGCGAAGGGCGCCCCCGAATCCAGCCGCTGCAGGATGCGCTCGGCGCGATAGGGCGGGTGGCAATCGGTGCAGAGATAGTCGGGATGATCATCCGCCACGACCCGGTTGTTGGCGGTGACGATCAGCCCGCCGGGCGGGTCTATGACGCAGGGCATCGCCTCATGCGCGATCCACCCCTGCCATTCATGCTCGGCCGTCCAGCCGGGCACGGGCAGCCAGCCATTGTCGCGCGAGCGAACCGGCACGCGCGCACGCACCAGATGACCGATCGCGCCGGCCGTGTCGCCGGCCACGAGATTATGGTCGATCAGCCCCCAGCCGCGCGTCGCCTCGTAGAGTTCCGAGACGGTCGAGGCCGCAGGCATCCGGGTCAGGCAATCGAAGGAGAGGTCGGTCTCGGCGAACTGGACGGAGCGCAGGGACAAGCCGACGCCCTCGCGCGGATCGCCCGCTATCACCGGGCCATGGCGCGTCTCGAAGATCTCGAACTCCCGGTCGGCCCCGCCCCTGACGGCGATGCGGTCGCGCCGATGGATGACGGGCTCGAAGCCCTCGCCGAAGCGCACCGCCCTGCCCTCGTCAGTGAACTGCTCGAGATAGAGGTCGTGGATGTCCATGAAGGCATGGGTGACGCAATAGGCGACGCTGCCATTATGGGCGAAATGCGGGAAGCCCGGCACGCCCGGCACGGTGAGGCCGATCATGTCGAAACGGTCGCAGGCGAGATGGTGCTGCGCATACATGCCGGGGATCTCGAAGACGCGATGGGGGTCGCCTGCGAGAATGGGCCGCCCCGTCGCCGTCCGGTCCGGGCCGACCGCCCAGTTGTTGCTGCCGCCTCCGGCCGCATCCGAGGCATCGCCGCCCATGGCCTTGAGCAGGTGATCGACTGTCGGCGCCAGCGCCGCCAGATCGGCTTCGAAGCGGTCGGCCTGGGCACCGGGGGGAATGCAGAGCAGGTCGCGCCCGCCATCGTCGTAGCGCAGCTTCAGCGCGTTCTCCGCGCCCACGATCGGCAGCGCCAGCATCCGCCAGAGCTTGAACCAGATCGAGCCCATCAGCAGGCCGAGCCGCCGCATCACTGCGATGCTGTGCCAGGGCTCCCAGGTCTCGGGCGTTGCGCCCAGCAGCGTGTATTCGCAAGGCACCGGCGCACCGGATTCCAGGAACGCGTTTACGCCGGCCGCATAGGCCTGCAGCATCGCTTTCGCCGCGTCGGCCAGCGCATCGTAATCGCGCCGGCAAGCCTGCTCCATACCCAACCGCCGCACCAGGATGTCGGCCTCGGCGGCCTCGGCTCCGAGCCATTCGGCGGCGCGCCCCAGCGCCTTGCGGCGCGTCAGCTCCATCTGGAAGAGGCGGTCCTGCGCATGAACGAAGCCGAGCGCCCGATAGGCATCCGCCTCGCCCACCGCCTTGATGTGCGGAATGCCCCAGGCATCGCGCCGGACGGAAACAGGTGCCTCCAGGCCGGACAGGGATAAAGAGCCCGACAGCGGCGGCAGGGCCGCCTCGAGGGCGTCGCGATCGGCATCAGTCGTCATGGAGATCTCTCGTCAGGCGCGTTTGGGCGATTCAGGCGTCGAGGGTGAGCTGCCAGAACATCGGAAAACTGGACTGCACGATCGATTTGACGCGCGAGCGGTAGCCCGCCGGCCGGCTGAACTGGCCCCACATCACCGAGGGCGTGTCCTTGTAGGCCTCGACCTGGATCTCGGCCGCGATGCGCTTGCGCGCGGCCGGATCAGGCGCCTTGGCATAGGCTGCGAGCTTCTCGCTGATCGCCGCGTCGCAGCTCCAGCCGGCATAGTTCGCGCAGTTGTTGCCGATGTAGAAATGCGTCAGCGGCGACATCATGTCGATGCCGTTGGCATAGACCGGGAAGATGCCCCAGCCGTCCTTCTTGGCCCGGCGCGCGAGAACCGTGCCCCAGTCCATCACCTGCTCGTCGACGGTGAAACCGGCTTTGCGCATGTTATCCGCCAGCACCGTCCCCGCCGTCTGCGAGATCGAGCCCGCGACCGACAGGAAGACGATTGGCTCGCCCTTATAGGCGGTCTTCTTGAGGGCGGCGCGAGCCTCCTCGATCGCAAGCCTGGCAGTGGCTGCGCCCTCCGTGCTGCTGAGAGGCGCGTCGCACATGAAGAAGGACGGGCAGTTCTTGACCAGATAGCGGTCGGGGATGCCGATGGCCTGCAGGACCTCCCCTTGGTCGACCAGTTTCCAGAGCACCTCGCGAACCGCCCGGTCGGCAAAGGGGCCGGACGCATGGTTGAGCCGGAAATTACCCTGGAACATGTCGAGGCCGGTCAGGGCCATGACCTTCACATTCGGCGCCTTCTCGAGCTTGTCGAGCCAATCGAAGGGCAGATACTGCATGTAGTCGATCTCGCCGGCGATCAGTGCGGTCGCCGCCGTCGCGTCGTCAGGCATCGCGCGCAAGACCACCTCATCGACTTTGACCACCTTCGCACCGGCCAGGAAATCGGGTTTCTCGGAGCGCGGCTTGTATTGCTCGAAGCGCTCAAGAACCATCCGATCGCCCGATCGCCAGGCGCTGGCCTTGAACTTGAACGGCCCCGATCCGATGATCTCCTTGATGCGCTCGTCTCCGGGCGGGAAAATGCGCTCGGGCATCATCGCCGGCACAGGGGCATTGGGCTTGCCCAGCACGTCGAGCATCAGCGGGAAGGGCTCGCGCAGCACGATCTTGAAACTGCGCTCGTCGACCGCCTCGATGCCAGCCGCGGCGGCCATCAGCATCTTGCCGAGCGCATCGCCGCGGGCCCAGCGCTTGAGCGAGGCGACGCAATCCGAGGCCTTGACCGGCGCACCGTCATGCCAGGAGAGGCCGTCGCGCAGCTTGAACTGCCAGCTCAGGCCGTCGGGCGCGGTCTCGAACGAGTCCACCATCTGGGGATGGATCGTCCCTGCGAGGTCCATCGCGAACAGCGTGTCGAAGACGTGATAGGCGAAGGTGCGCGTGATCGCGGCCGTCGTGGCATGCGGATCGAGGATCACGACCTCGGATTCGAGCACGGCGATCATCGACTTCGTTGCCGCCTGAGAGCTCGTGGGAACGACGAGGCTCGCCAGCGCCGCCGCGCCGCCCAGGAGGATACCGCGTTTGCTCAGTTCCTGCCGCAACATGGCTTCCCCTTTTGGCGTAAGATCGCGTGAAAGGCGCCCGTGAATATACGATATATCGAACTCGCGGTGTCAAGCCTCACCAGCGACCTCCCGCTGGGATCACAACTGGCTTACTGCTGCTGACGGCAAGAAGACGCCGGACGTACCGACAATCGATAATGGCCCGTCAAGAGTGTCATCAGGCAAATTGGACGCGGACATTCCTGCAGTCCGCTAAGGAGCAGATCCGGATGCGGCGCGACCTAAACGCACGATCGTGGAGAGGCTCCGATGCAGCTTAGGACTTATATTGGTGTATCAGCCACATAGGTGCTCGCGGTTTTGTTTTGAATGGCGCGTCATTCTTCTCAAGGACTTAGCATCAGTCCTTGGACACACGGCGACGGCGTTAGATGTTTCGCTGTCCAGATGCTGCCCAACTTGCAAGGCCTCTGCGCCCCGTTTCCGCCCGCGTGGCATGCCCCTCCCCGCTGACCTCGGCTTGCAGGTCACTTGACATTGAAGATGCATTTATCATTATTGATATTGATGAATGCGCCCCTTCCCAGCCTGATCCGAAGGCCACGCGACGTGGTCTATGAGTCGCTGAAGCGACAGATCATGATCAATGATCTGCGCCCCGAGAGCGCTTTGACCGAACTCGGCATGGCGCGCGAGCATGGCTGCAGCCAGGGCACGATCCGTGAAGCCCTCTTCCGCCTGCAGGAGGACGGGCTCGTCACCCGCTCCGGCCATCGCGGCACCATGGTCACCCGGCTCGACCCCGAGGAGGCGGAGGAAATTCTGGCGTTGCGTCGCCGCATCGAACTCCGCGGCGCATTGCGGGCGGTGCAGCATGTCGATAGCGGCAGTCTGGAGCGTCTGCAGGCCATCCAGACCGATATGGACGCCGCCGCAGCAGCCGCCGACGAATACGCCCTGATCGCGCTGGACATGGCTTTCCACCTGACCATCTTCCGGCTCTCCGGGCTGGACGCGCTCGAGCAGATCCTGACCCGCTGCACGCTGCATTCGCATCGCTCGAAGCTCTGGGCGCCGGGCCATCGCCGCCCGCTGGTCGAGACAGCCGCTCGCCACCGGGAGCTGTTTGCATTGCTAGAGGCCCGCGACGGTGGAGGCTTGTCGCGGGCGATCGCGGAGCACATCGACACCATCGTCCTGCGCGACGGAGAAGCCTGATGCAACCCTGGATCGATCCACAGATGGGGGCGATTCTGGAGCGCATGCGCACCGGTCCGGCCTTCGATTTCCGCGCCGCCCCGATCGCCGAGGCGCGCGCGACCGTCGATGCCGCGACACTGCCCTGGAGCGAAGGCGCTCCAGCCATCCCGGCGCGCGATCTTGCCATTCCCCGCGATCTTGCCATTCCCACTGCGGGCACCGCCATGCGCGCGCGGCTTTACCAACCCGAAGCCGGGCCGGTATCCGCCGTCATCGTCTATGCCCATGGCGGCGGCTGGACCTTCGGCTCGATCGAGACCCATGACGGCACCATGCGCCATCTCGCGGTCGCGGCAGGCTGCGCTGTCCTCGGCGTCGATTACAGGCTCGCGCCCGAACACCCCTTCCCCGCGCCGCTCGACGATCTCATGGCCGCCATTGCCTTCGTGGAGCAAGGCGGCCTGGGCAAAGCCATTCCCGCCGGCGCAATCGCCGTGGCAGGCGATTCCGCCGGCGCCAATCTGGCGCTTGCGGCGCTGTTGCGCCGGCGCGACGAAGGCCTGCCGTCCCTCTCGGCCGCAGCGCTGTTCTATGGCTGCTACGAGCCCGATTTCTCGACACCGAGCCATGCGGCGTTCGGCGGCGGCGACTACCTGCTCACCAGCGCCAATATGCGCTGGTATTGGAACAATTTTCTCGGCGGCGAGCCCGATGGCACGGCGAGCCTCGCAGCGCCCGTCCGGTCGAATCTCGCGGGCCTGCCGCCGCTCTATCTTTCGGCCGCGGGGCTCGATCCGCTGCGCGATGACACGATCAGGCTGGCGCGGCGCCTCGGCGAAGCCGGGGTGCGCTTCCGTTTCGACCATGTTCCCGGCGTCGTGCATGGCTGCCTGCGCATGAGCCGGGAACTCACTGCGGCCGCCGCCATGCTCGCGGCCGGCGGCCGACACCTCGCCGACCACCTCAACGATAAAAAAACCGGAGGAAACCAACCATGGAACGCAGGACTTTCATCAAGTTAGCGGGCGCAAGCGCACTGTCCGTTCCCCTTGCCGCCCCTCTCGCCCGCCCCGCCATCGCTCAAGGCGCGACGACGGTGCGCTGGTGGTATCATTTCGACAATCCGCAGCATTCGCCAGCTGAACTCGTCGCCAAGTTCGAAGCCGAGAATCCCGGCATCAAGGTTCAGGCGGAGAGCATTCCCTGGGGTGGCGGCAATGACTACCAGACCCGCCTCTTCGCTGCGCTCGTCGCAGGCAACGGTCCCGATTGCGCTATGGTCCGCCTGTCCTGGGCCGCGCGCTTCCAACAGATGAAGGCGCTTGCCCCGATCGACGACCTGATCGCCGGCTGGGCCGGGCGCAGCGACATCGCCGACAATATCTGGAAGCTCAACAAGGGCGCCGACGGCAAGCAATATTACCTGCCGCTGCAATATGTCGTGCTCTATCTCTACTACCGGCAGGATCTGTTCGAGCAGGCGGGCCTGAAGCCACCCGCGACCTTCGAAGATTTCCGCGGCGCGGCCAAGGCGCTGACCAAGGCCGACGTCTCGGGCTTCGGCCTGCGCGGCGGCAGCGGCGGCTTCGACCATTGGGGGCCGTTCGTGCTCGGCGGCGGCGCCAGCTTCGAAAAGGGCGGCATGCTCAGCGAGAAGGCGCTCGCGGCCAATCGCTGGTTCGTCGATCTCACCCTCAAGGACAAGGTGGTGCCGGCCTCGGCGCCGACCGACAGCTTCCGCCAGATCGTCGACACCTTCAAAGCCGGCCGCACGGCCATGACCATCCACCATGTCGGCTCGGCGAACGAAATCGTCGGCGTGCTCGCCGACAAGGTCTCGGCCGTGCCGGTGCCACGTGGCCCGGACGGCAAGGGCTGGACCTATTTCGGCGATGAATCCAACGCCGTCTTCGCCGCCAGCAAGGCGCGCGAGGCCGCCTTCAAATGGTGCGCCTTCCTCTCCACCGCGGAGAACAACGTGGTGCTCAACAAATTCACCGGACAATTGCCGATCGCGACCTCGGCGGCAAAGGACTGGACGCTGCACCCCAAACGTTTCGTCGAGGCGAGCGCCGCCTCGCTGCCGATCGCGGCCTCGCTGCCCGATTCTCCCAAGACGCCGGACTTCATCGCCAGGATCTGGCCAGCCAACATGCAAAGAGCGCTGCTCGGCCAGATCCAGCCCGACGAGATGATGCGCGCCATCGAGCAGCATTTCCATGGCTGACGCGACTGGCGGCGACCGGACGGCCGGCCTCCGCCCCTTGCCCTCGTTTCGACAGGTTCGCATCGTGGCTTCGCTCACCACCACGGACAGAGGCAGGCCGCCCCTTGGGCGCGGCTCGATGCCATTCTGGTTCCTGCTACCGGCCATTCTGGTCACGGCAGGCGTCGTGCTCGTCCCCGTCGCGCAGACGGCCTGGCTCAGCCTGCAGGACTACCTGCTCTACGACCCCGACAATGCCCGCTTCATCGGGCTCGGCAATTTCGCCAAGATCGCCAGCGACGAGGTCTTCTGGATCTCGCTCGGCCAATCCTTCATCTGGATCATCGGCGTCGTCGGACTGCAATTCCTGCTTGGGCTCGCCGCGGCCTTACTGCTCAACCAGAGCTTCTGGTGGCGCGGGCTGGCGCGGTCGCTCGTCATCATCCCCTGGGCGCTGCCGAGCGTCATCATCGGGTTGATGTGGACCTGGATGTACGACTTCAACCTCGGCGTCATCAACGACATCGCGATGCGCCTTGGCCTGATCGCGGCGCCGATCGCCTGGTTGGCGAGGCCCGACACCGCACTCTACGCCATCATGCTGGCCCTGATCTGGCAGGGTTTCCCCTTCTTCGCCGTGACCATCCTGGCTGGCTTGCAGACCGTGCCGGCCGAGCTCTACGAAGCGGCCGAGATCGACGGCGCCACGGGGCCCCAACAACTTTTCCACGTTACCTTGCCCGCAATCGCCGACGTCATCGCCACCGCCCTGCTGCTGCGCACGATCTGGGTGGCGAATTCGCTCGACGTCATCCTGGTCATGACGGGTGGCGGGCCGGGCTACGCTACCCACACCCTGCCCCTCTACGCCTTCCTGCGCGCTTCGAGCAGCATGGAATTTGGCTATGGCGCGGCGCTGGCGCTCATCCTCACCGCGATGCTGCTGGGCGTCGTCTTCCTCTATGTCCGGCAGGCCGCGAGGAGCATCGAGACATGATCGAGCGCCGCTCTCGCACCCGGCGCATTCTGGAGGTCGAGCTTCCCGTCCTCCTGATCGTTCTTTTCGCGCTTGGCCCCTATGGCTGGATGATCCTGACCTCGCTGAAGCCTCAGGCGGAGCTCTCGACCTGGCCCCTGACCTATTGGCCGAACAAGCCCACGCTGCAGCATTACAGCGACCTGATCGCACGCACGAACTTCGCCGGCAGCCTGGGCAACAGCCTGATCATCGCGATCGGCGCCAGCCTGCTTGGCCTTGGAGTCAGCATCCCGGCGGCCTATGCCTTCTCGCGCTTCCGCTTTCGCGGCCGCCAGGGCCTGCTGACCGGCTTCCTCGTCATCAACATGTTCCCGGTCGTGCTGCTCATCATCCCTCTCTTCCTGATGATGCGTCGACTCGGGCTGATCGACACCTTTCTTGGCGTCATTCTCGGCCATTCGACCTTTTCGATCCCCTTCGCGATCTGGATGCTGACCAGCTATTTCAACGCGATCCCCAAGGACCTCGACGAAGCGGCGATGATCGACGGTGCCAGCCGCCTCCAGACCATCCGCCTCATCATCCTGCCGTTGCTGATGCCCGGCGTCGTCACCGCGGGCATCTACATCTTCATCACCTCCTGGAACGAATATCTCTTCGCCATGATGCTCTCGGGCCAGGCAGTGCGCACCGTCACGGTCGCGCTGCAGCTCTTCATCGGCGAATTCACCATCCAGTGGGGCCTTCTCACGGCCGGCGGCACGTTGATCGCGCTGCCGGTCACCTTCCTCTTTCTCCTGGTGCAAAGGCGGCTCGTGGGCGGACTCACGGCCGGAGCGGTGAAATCATGATGACGAATTCCATCGGGGTCATCTCGATGTTCTATGCGCGGCCCTTCGCGCGCGAGCATTTCGACTGCTTCCAGCGGATCAAACGGGCCGGAGCCGATGTCGTCGAGCTCCTGGTGCCGGAGCCGGGTGAGCTCGACCTCGGCGAGACCCGCGCAGCGATCAGGGACGCTGGCCTGTCCTGCGTGCTGGCCGCCCGGGTCAATCTCACCCGCGACCTCGCCAGCGCCGAGATCGGCGCGCACAAGGCCGGCATCGCCTATCTGGACGCTTGCGTCGATATCGCCGCCGCCTTGGGCGCGACCATCGTCGGCGGCCCACTCTATGGCGCTCCGCTGGTCTTCGCTGGTCGGGCGCCCGCCCCCGTCGATGAGAGCGAACGCAAGCGCCGCATCGACGCCATCGTCGCGGGGCTCGCGCAAACCGGCCGGCGCGCCGCCGATTCCGGCATCCTGTTCGGCGTCGAACCGCTCAACCGCTTCGAGACCGATATCTGCAACACGACCCGCCACGCTCTCGAAATCGTCGAGCGCGTCGGCAGCCGGGCTGTCGGCGTGATGCTCGACACCTTCCATATGAACATGGAGGAATTCGATCTCACTGATGCCATTCGCAGAGCCGGATCGAAGCTCGTGCATTTCCAGGCCAACGAGAACAACCGCGGCTTCGTCGGCTCCGGCCATATCGACTGGCCCGCGATCGCGCGAGCCCTGCGCGACGTCGCCTATCGCGGGCCGATCGTGCTCGAACCCTTCCGGCGCAGCGATGAGCGGGCCGGCACGCCGCTCGCCCAATGGCGCGCGCCGACAGAGAACGAGGACGAGCCGCTAGCCGCCAGCATCGCCTTCCTCAAGGCCGCGCTCGCCTTCGCCGGGAGGACCGCATGACCGCCTCCCGGACAAGCACGCTGCGCATCGGCTGGATCGGCTGCGGCACCCATGCCAACGAAATGCTGCTGCCGCAATTGACGCGGCATGATGTCGAAATCGTCGCGCTCTGCGATACGGATGAAACGCGGTTGAATACAACCGGTCGGCGCTATGGCGTCGCCGAGGCCAGCCGTCTGCGCGACTGGCGCGACCTGCTCGCGCGCGACGACATCGACGCTGTCGGGCTTGCCGTCGGCCCCGGCCTGCATCACGAGATCGGGCTGGCGGCCATCGCGCGCGGCTTGCCGCTCTTCATCGAGAAGCCGCCGGCGCCGACGGCCAAGCAGGCCGCCGAACTGGCCGCAGCTGCGGCAAGCCGAAAGGTACCGGTCGTGCTCGGCTTCATGAAGCGCTACTCGACGGCCAATCGCATCGCGGCGAATGTCATCAGCTCAACCGAGTTCGGGGAAACGGCGAGCTTCCTCGGGCAGTACATGACCGCGCCGACCTACTTCGCCAATAACCCGGACTATAGCGGCTTCTATCTGCATCATTGCGTGCATTATTTCGATCTGGTGCCGCATTTGATGGGGCAGGTCGCCTCGGTCGGCGCAAGGCGGCACGAATTGGCGCCCGGAAAATTGCTGCTCCATGTCGATTTCCGCTTCGCCAATGGCGGCATCGGCACGCTCGTCATGGGTACGCACCAATCGCGCGGCACACCGATGGAATGGTGGCAGGTGATGGGAGACCATACCCGCGTCGAAGTGCGTAACCTCCACGAGGTCCGTTATTTCCGCAATCCGCCCTTCAAGGTCTCGAAACCCGACGCGAGCCTGATCGACGGGCAGGATACGCTGGTCTGGGAGCCCAATTTCACAGCCGCCGCCAATGAGGATCACAAGGGCTATCACGCCCTGCTCGGCGACTTCGTCCGGGCCGCGCGGGGCGAACCGACCGCGGCGCCGAGCGCAGCGGATGGCGCCGCAGCCATGGCCCTGCTCGAACGGGTCATCGCGGCTTCCGGATAGGCGCCGCGTCAGTTCGAGAAGCGAGGAATCTGAAATCATCCAGCTCTAGCGAAATCTGGCGAAACGGCTGTGTCTGGTGACACGCCGTTCTTGCTGCTTCCGCGAATGCGCATGGGAGGCCCGGCCAGAGCCCCCGCGACGTGACTTCGCTCAATCCGCGACATCTCCCTTCGCCGGCTCCGCCTGCCCGCCCGTCGCCTCACGCATGCCCTGCCGCAGCGTCTGGACCAGCTTGTTGAGCGCGATCATCCCGGGGATGTCGAAGCCGGAATGGCGCAGCAGCGCGTCGGTCAGGCAGCCCGTCTTGGGATGCAGGCTCGCTCCCTTCTGCGTGAGATGCACCTCGACCAGGCGCTCATCGATGCTGCTGCGCCGACGCGTGAGAAACCCCGCCGCCTCGAGCCGCTTGACCGCCGGCGTGATCGTGCTCGGTTCCAGCGCCAATCGCTCGCCGATCGCTCCGATCGTCAGCCCATCCTTCTCCCAAAGCGCGCTCAGCACGAGATACTGCGTGTAGGTCACGCCGAGCCCGTCCAGCATCGGCTTATAGACGCGCTGGATCGCCAGCGAGGCGGAATAGATCGAGAAGCAGAGCTGGCCGTCGAGCGGCAGGGTCGGGGCGTCGGTCATCGGGGTCCTCGGGAATGGCGTCTTCGCGAAAAAGAATATCGCGATAAAGAAAGTGCTTTACAAGCCCGGGGCGGGTCATTATGGATTTAATTCTCGCGATAATGATTATCGCCGATACAAAAAAGGAACCGCTGTCATGACCAAGACCCAGATCTCCGCCGCCGCGCTTGCCCTCTCAGCCGTCGTCGCCGGCACCACCGTCCAGGCCGCCCCTGCCGTCAAGAACGTCATCCTCGTCCATGGCGGCTTCGTCGACGGCTCCGGCTGGCAGGGCGTCTACAACCAGCTGAAGACAAAGGGCTACAACGTCACCATCGTCCAGAACCCGACCACCTCGCTCACTGATGACGTCGCCTTCACCAAGCGGGCGATCGCCCAGCAGGATGGGCCGGTCGTCCTGGTCGGCCACTCCTATGGCGGTGTCGTCGTCAGTGAGGCCGGCACCGACGAGAAGGTCAAGGCGGTGGTCTATATCGCAGCCTTCGCACCAGATAAGGGCGAGTCCGTTTCCTCGCTGATCGCCAACCCGCCTCCGGGCGCTTCCGTCCCGCCGATCCTGCCGCCGGTCGACGGCTTCCTGGCCCTCGACAAGGCCAAGTTCGCAGCCGCCTTCGCCGCCGACGTCGACGCCAGGACCGCAGCCTTCATGGCCGACTCGCAGGTGCCCTGGGCCGTGGCCGCGCTGACCGGCGCCGTCACCAACCCGGCCTGGAAGGTCAAACCCAGCTTCTATCTCGTCGCCACCGACGACCACATGATCCCGCCCCCGGCCCAGCGCCAGATGGCCAAGCGCGCCGGAGCGACCGTGGTCGAGACCAAGGGCAGCCACGCCGTCTACGTCTCGAAGCCCGGCGTCGTCGCCGAGATCATCGAAAAGGCCGCAAACGCCAAGTGACCTGAGCTGAGACGACCAAGCGCATCCGTCGTCATCGACATGAAAGGGCGGGCCCAAAACGGGCTCGCCCTTTCCGCTCATCAAGCCATGCGGTGATTTGGAAGAGGAGCGCAGCATTCGCCATCGCTCTGCTCAGCGGCAACGAAAGCGCCGCTTCAGCCGTGCCTCAAACGATCCGATTGGCCGGCAACAACCGCAGACGCCACAAGCGGTGACGGCTTCGACTACGCCGCGGCGCGCGCACTCATCGTCAGCAACTCGTAACGCGCGACGGTCTCGCCATCTTGGTTGAAGACCTCGGCGTCCCAGCGCACCTCGCCATATTCCGGCTTCCGTGCCGCCTGCTTCTGCTTGACCGTGAGGCGGACGCGGATCGTGTCGCCCGGCGAGACCGGCTTGAGGAAGCGCAGGTTGTCGAGGCCGTAATTGGCCAGGAGCGGTCCCGGCGCCGGATCGACGAAAAGCCCCGCGGCAAAGGCGAGGATCAGATAACCATGGGCGACCCGGCCCGGGAAGAACGGGTTCGCCTTGGCCGCCTCCTCGTCCATATGCGCGTAGAAGGTGTCGCCGCTGAAATGGGCAAAATGCTCGATGTCGTCGAGCGTGATCGCGCGTGCCCCGGTCTCGACCGTGTCGCCGACGGTCAGGGCATCGAAGTCCAGCTTGAAGGGGTGCGTTGCCGCGACGGGCGCGGGAGCGCCCTTGATCCAATTGCCCGTCAGCAGCGAGAGGCGCCCGGGCGAGCCCTGCAAGGCCGTGCGCTGCATATAGTGGAACACGCCGCGCAGGCCGCCGAGCTCCTCGCCGCCGCCGGCACGACCGGGACCGCCATGAACCAAGTATGGCAGCGGCGAGCCATGGCCGGTCGATTCCTTGGCGCAGTCGCGGTCGATGACGAGCAGGCGGCCATGATAGGAGGCCATGCCGAAGATCAGCGCCTCAGCCACTCCCTGGTCATAGGTGAAGACCGACGCCACCAGGCTGCCCTCGCCCATCGCCACCAGCGCGACGGCCTCATTCAGGCTGTCATAGCCCATCAAGGTCGCAACCGGGCCGAAGGCTTCCGTCGTGTGCGCATGGCGAGCTTCGCGCGGTTTGGCGCAACGCAGCAGCACCGGCTGCATGAAGGCGCCCGTCGCGATATCACCGCCGATCACCGCGCCGCCTGCCGGATCACCGCACAGGATCTCAGCCTCACCGGCGATCTCAGCCACTTTCGCGCGGACGTCTTCGCGCTGAGCCAGGCTCACCAAGGGACCCATGCGGACCTCCTCGAGGCGCGGATCGCCGAGCTTGATCGCAGTGAGCTGGGCGGTCAGGGCCTCGCCGACGGCCGTCTCCAGCTCGCGCGGAACGAAGATGCGGCGGATCGCCGTGCATTTCTGGCCCGCCTTCACCGTCATCTCGCGCACGACCTCCTTCACGAAGAGATCGAATTCGGGCGTGCCGGGACCTGCGTCCGGGCCGAGCACTGCGGCGTTGAGGGAATCGCGCTCGGCGATGAAGCGTACGGCATTGCGCGAGACGGCCGGATGGTTGCGCAGCTTTTCCGAGGTGCCGAGCGAACCGGTGAAGGAGAGCACGTCCTGCCCCGTGAGATGGTCGAGCAGGTCGCCGGTCGCGCCGCAGACGAACTGCAAGGCGGCAGCCGGCAGAATGCCGGACTCGACGATCAGCCGGATGACGGCTTCGGCGACATAGGCTGTCGCCGTCGCAGGCTTGGTGATGACAGGGACGCCGGCGAGAAAGGCGGGAGCGAGCTTCTCCAGCGTGCCCCAGCACGGGAAGTTGAAGGCGTTGACGTGGACAGCGACGCCCTGGAGCGGGGTCAGCACGTGGAGGCCGACGAAGCTGCCGCCCTTGGACAGCGCCTCGCTCGCGCCTTCCACGACAAAACGCTCGCTCGGCAATTCCCGGCGCCCGCGCGAGGCATAGGCGAACAGCGTGCCGATGCCGCCGTCGATATCGATCAGGTTGTCGCGCTTGGTCGCACCGGTCTCGGCAGCCAGAGCGTAGAGCGGCTCCTTATGCGTGTTGAGATAGGTCGCCAGCGCCTTGAGCAGGTCGGCCCGCTGATGAAAATTCAGCGCCCGCAGCGCCGGTCCACCGACATCGCGTGCATGCGCAACCATCGCGGCGAAGTCGAGCCCGGTACTGGAAGCGCGCGCGACGACTCGCCCGTCGATCGCGCTGGGAATGTCGACGAGACCGGAGGATGGCTCGAACCATTGGTCGAGCGCATAGCTTTGCAGGATCGCGGTCATGGCTCAGAGTCCTCCCGATCAGCGGAGCCTTGCGTTCGCAGGTTGACAAGCGAGCTCCTTGCGTAAAAGATTAACCGATCGGCCGGTTAATTCAAGAGGCTCGCAAAGAGCCCGACTCCAGGGAGGATAGAAATGCAGCCGAAGACAGGCTTGCCGACGAAAGACTTGGAGCCCGTGCTTCTCGTCGACCAGCGCGACGGCTGGACCAAGCTGACATTGAACCGCCCGGAGCGGTTGAACTCCTTCAACGAAGCCATGCACCAGGCCTTGGCCGCAGCCCTCGACGAGGCCAGCGCCGACGAGCGCTGCCGCGCGGTTCTGCTCACTGGCGCCGGTCGCGGCTTCTGCGCCGGGCAAGATCTGAGCGACCGTCTCGGCGGCGATGGACCCCACGATCTCGGCGCGACGCTCGAAGCCTTCTACAACCCGCTGGTGCGGCGGCTGCGGGCTTTGCGCCAGCCGGTGGTCTGCGCCGTCAACGGCGTCGCCGCCGGCGCCGGCGCCAATGTCGCACTAGCCTGCGATATCGTGCTGGCCGCGCGCTCGGCAAAGTTCATCCAGTCTTTCGTCAAGGTCGGCCTCGTGCCGGACTCGGGCGGAACCTTCTTCCTGCCTCGGCTGGTCGGTCCTGCGCGGGCGCGCGGGCTCGCCATGCTGGCGGAACCTCTCCCGGCCGAGACCGCCGAAGCCTGGGGCCTGATCTGGAAAACCGTCGAGGACGCAACCCTGCAGGAAGAGGCCGAACGGTTGACCGCGCATCTTGCGACGCAGCCGACGCAGGCGCTCAGCCTGATCAAGCAAGCGCTCGATGCCGCGCAAGAGAATAGCCTGGACGAGCAGCTCGACCTTGAACGTGATTTCCAGCGCAAGGCCGGCCGCACACCCGATTATCGCGAGGGAGTGAGCGCCTTCATGGAGAAGCGACCGCCGCGTTTTTCGGGGCGCGGCTCATGAGCGCGCCTCTCGCCGCTCTCTCGCCCGACGAGATCGCGCGTCGCGCCGCCCAGGTGATGTGGGCCAGCGACAAGGCAAGCCAGGCGCTGGGAATGGAGATCGTCTCGACCGGACCGGGGGAGGCCGTGCTGGCGATGATGATCTCGCCGGACATGACCAACGGCCACGGCACGGCCCATGGCGGCTTCATCTTCGCACTCGCCGACAGCGCCTTTGCCTTTGCCTGCAACTCCTATGGCGAGACCACCGTCGCAGCCCATTGCAGCATCTCCTATATCGCGCCGGGCAAGGCCGGAAACCGTCTGGTCGCCGCTGCCCGTGAGATCTCGCGCAGCGGCCGCTCCGGCATCTACGATGTCCGTGTCAGCAGCGACGGCGCGACGATCGCCGAGTTCCGCGGGCATTCCCGCACCATCGGCGGCTCGTTCATCGAGCTTGCCGTGAACGCGCCGCAGAGCGCGATCCGATCATAAGCTTGAGGGAAGGAGACGGCGACCATGGCGCTTCATGCAATGGCGTATGACGGTGCGGTGAAGGACGGGCTCGACACGGCGGAGCGCGCCTCTCGCGACGAGATCATGGCGCTCCAGCGTGAGCGCCTGGCATGGTCGCTGCGGCATGCCTATGAAAACGTGCCGCATTATCGCCGGTCCTTCGATGCGGCCGGTGTCCACCCCTCCGATTTCCGCCAGCTCTCGGACCTCGCCAAGTTTCCCTTCACGGTGAAGCAGGACCTGCGCGATAATTATCCGTTCGGGCTTTTCGCGGTGCCGCGCGAGAAACTCGCCCGCATCCACGGCTCGTCGGGCACCACTGGCAGGCCGATTGTGGTCGGCTACACGCTGGCCGATATCGATATGTGGGCCGATGTCATGGCGCGCTCGCTGCGCGCCGCCGGCGCGCGCCCGGGCATGATGGTGCATGTCGCTTATGGCTACGGCCTGTTCACCGGCGGGCTGGGGGCTCATTACGGCGCCGAGCGGCTCGGCTGCACCGTCGTGCCGATGTCGGGCGGCATGACCGAGCGCCAGGTCCAGCTCATCACGGATTTCAAGCCCGAGGTGATCATGGTGACGCCGAGCTACATGCTCGCCATCCTGGACGGCTTCGCCAAGGCGGGGCTTGATCCGCGCGCCAGTTCGATGCGTTTCGGCGTCTTCGGAGCCGAACCCTGGACCAATGCGATGCGCGAGGAGATCGAGCAGGCCTTCGCCATGGACGCCACCGACATCTATGGCCTGTCGGAGGTCATCGGCCCCGGCGTCGCCCAGGAGTGCGTCGAGACCAAGGATGGCCTGCACATCTGGGAGGATCACTTCCTGCCCGAGGTGATCGATCCCGAGACGGGCGCAGTGCTGCCCGACGGCGAACCGGGCGAACTGGTCTTCACCTCGCTCAGCAAGGAAGCCTTCCCGATCATCCGCTATCGCACCCGCGACCTGACCCGGCTTCTGCCGGGCACGGCCAGGCCCGGCATGCGGCGCATGGAGAAGGTGACCGGACGCTGCGACGACATGATGATCCTGCGCGGCGTCAACGTCTTCCCGACCCAGATCGAGGAAGCGCTGCTCGCCACCGACTGGTGCGCCGGCCATTTCCTGATCGAGCTGACGCGCGAGGGCCGCATGGACGAAATGACGGTGCTGGCCGAAGCTCGCGAGGGGTTTTGGGATTGCGCCGGCCTGACCGTTCAAGCCGAGCGGCTGGTGACGCGGATCAAGGATACGATCGGCATCACCACACGGGTGATGATCCAGCCTCCCGGAACGCTGGAGCGCTCCGCCGGTAAGGCCAAGCGTGTGATCGACAAGCGCCCGAAAGGGTAAGGCTGGCCGTTACCGTCATTGCGAGCGCAGCGAAGTAATCCAGGTGAAGAGCGCTACGCCCTCCTGGATTGCTTCGCTGCGCTCGTAATGACGCGCAGAGGCGCTGCGATCAAACCTGATCGAAATCCACCACCACCCGTGCGCTGGTCGGATGAGCCTGGCAGGTCAGGATGAACCCGGCCTTGAGCTCCCATGGCTCCAGCGAGTAGTTCACCGTCATCTGCGCCTCGCCCTCGACGAGCTTGGCCCGGCAGGTCGAGCACATGCCGCCCTTGCAGGCGAAGGGTAGGTCCATGCCGGCGCGCAATGCCGCGTCGAGGATGGCTTCGCCTGCGGCGATCGGGATTTCGCGACGCTTGCCATCGACGATCATCGCCCCGAGATGGGCGGGCGGAGCACTCGCTTCGACGATGACGGGTTTCGGCCGAGGCCGGCCGCCGAGCGCCGAGACGAAGCGCTCGACATGGATGGCGTCCCCGGCAATGCCGATCTCCTGCAGGGTCGCTTCCAGATCCTCGCTCATCGCGGCCGGGCCGCAGATGAAGACATGATCGACCGCAGCCGCCGGGATGATGCTGCGCAGCAAGAGCCGCGCCTTCTCGCCGTCGAGGCGACCGTTCAGGATCGGCAGATCCTGCTCCTCGCGCGACAGCACGTGAAAGATCGCAAGCCGCCCGAGGAAGCGATCCTTCATCTCCTCCAGGCTCGCCCGGAACAGAATGTCTTCGGTCGAGCGGTTGCCATAGAACAGGAAGAAACGGCTCGTCGGCTCGCGCTGCAGTACGCCACGGATGATCGACAGGATCGGCGTGATGCCCGAGCCGGCAGCGAAGCCGACATGGATGCGCCCATCGCCCGGATCGCGTTCAAGGCCGAAGCGACCAGTCGGCGTCATCACATCGACCGCGTCGCCGATGGCGATATTGCCGTTGATCCAGGTCGAGAACAGGCCGTTATCGACCTGCTTGACCGCGATCCTGAGTTCGCCGTCCTGCGGACCCGAGCAGATCGAGTAGGAGCGGCGCGTGTCCTCGCCTTCGATCGTCGCGCGCAGGGTCAGATACTGGCCGGGCGCGAAATGATAATCGGCGGTAAGGTCCTCGGGCACCGCGAAGGCGATCGAGACGGCGTCCTGCGTCTCGCGCTTCACGTCGCGGACGGCCAGGCGATGGAAGCGGGGTGTGGCGGTAGACATGGCGCCCCTACTAATGGCAGCGGAAATAGTCGAAAGGCTCTCGGCAGGCGTTGCAACGCCAGAGCGCCTTGCATGAGGTCGAGCCGAATTCGGCGAGCCGGGATGTATCGAGCGAGCCGCATTGCGGGCAGGCGACTTCTTCCGTGCCGAACAATGCCCGTCGCCCGGCGCTCCTGGCAGGAGGCGCGATGCCGTATTCCGTCAGCTTGCGCCTGCCGTCTTCGCTCATCCAATCGGTGGTCCAGGCCGGCGACAGCACGGTCGTCACCGTGGCGGGTCCGAGGCCGGCTTGCTCCAGGGCGAGCTCGATCTCCAGCGCGATCATCGTCATCGCCGGGCAGCCCGAATAGGTCGGCGTGATCAGGACCTCGATCCTGCCGTCATGGAGGCGCACCTCGCGCAGCACGCCGAGATCGGCGATCGACAGCACCGGAATTTCCGGATCGACGACGGCGCCCGCGATCCGCCGGACCTCGTCGAGCCGGGCCTCGTCCAGCACGGCCGCATCGCGATCGCGCGCGACGGCGTTCACCAGACGGCACCGGGGAAGGCGCGCTGCAGATATTGCAGCTCGCTCAAGAGATGGCCGAGATGCTCGGTATGATGGCCGTTGCGCCCGCCCTTCTGCATCCAGTCGTTTTGCGGCACGGCAAGTGTCGCCTGGGCCAGCACGCTGACGACGGTCTCGCGCCAACCGGCGCGCAGGCTCTCGGGATCGACCGCCATGTCTTCTGCAATCAGCTCCCGCTCGGCTGAGTCGACCTCGAACATCTCCCCGGTGAGGGGCCAGAGCGCATCGAGCGCGGCTTGTGCCCGCCTGTGACTCTCGGGCGTGCCATCGCCCAGCCGCATCACCCATTCCGCGGCGTGCCGCAGATGGTAGGCGCTCTCCTTCTCCGCCTTGGCGGCGATCGCAGCCAGCGTCGCATCAGCGCTGCCCATCATGGCCCGCCACCACGGGTCGATGAAGGCCGAGTAGAGGAACTGGCGCAGCATGGTCTGGGCGAAATCGCCATTGGGCTGCTCGACCAGGAGGAGATTGCCGTAACCGCGTACGTCGCGCAGATAGGCATAGGCGTCCTCGTCGCGGCCGGCGGCTTCGACCTTGGCCGCATAGGCGTAGAGCGAGCGGGCCTGCCCGATCAGGTCGAGGCCCATATTGGCCAGCGCCATGTCCTCTTCCATCATCGGCGCGTGGCCGCACCATTCCGAGAGGCGATGGCCCAGGATCAGGGCATCGTCAGCGCGCCGCAGGGTGTAGCGCAGCAGCGGTGCGTCGGAGACGGAGATCGATGCGACGGGCATGGCGATGTCCTCACATATGCCCGACATCGTCGGGCACTTCGTAGAAGGTCGGATGCCGGTAGATCTTCGTCTCGGCCGGTTCGAACATCATGCCGGCATCGCTCGGGTCCGAAGCGATGATGGCGGTCGACGGCACGACCCAGATCGAAAGCCCTTCGCCGCGCCGCGTATAGACGTCGCGCGCCGCCTGGAGCGCCAGTGTCGCGTCTGCGGCATGAAGCGAGCCGACATGCTTGTGCGCGAGCCCGTTACGGCTGCGGATGAAGACCTCCCAGAGCGGCGTCATCGGCCCGGCCATGCGTCATCTCCCTTGCCGCGCTGCCTTTGTCGGCGCGCTGTCTGTTGTGTCTGCCTCAGTCCGCCGGCGGAGCTCGCTCAGGCGGCGAGCGCCTTGCCGCGCTGCTTCTGCGCGTAAGCGAGCGCCGCCTCGCGCACCCACTCGCCTTCGTCATGGGCTTTGCGCCGCGCCGCCAGCCGTTCCCGATTGCACGGGCCGTTGCCGGCGATCACCTGCTTGAACTCGTTCCAGTCGATCTCGCCATAGCGCCAGTGCCCGGTCTCCTCATCCAAGCGAAGCTCCGGGTCGGGCAGCGAAAGCCCGAGAATCCGCGCCTGGAGCACGGTGGCGTCGACGAATTTCTGGCGCAGCTCGTCATTGGAGAAGCGCTTGATCTTCCACAGCGTCGAGCTGTCGGAGTGCAGGCTGGCGGCATCGGGCGGCCCGAACATCATCAGGCAGGGCCACCACCAGCGATTCAGCGCATCCTGCGCCATGTCCTTCTGTTCGGGCGTGCCGCGCGACAGCGTCAGCATGATCTCGTAGCCCTGGCGCTGGTGGAAGGATTCCTCCTTGCAGACCCGGATCATGGCGCGTGCGTAAGGGCCATAGGAGCAACGGCAAAGCGGGATCTGGTTCATGATCGCCGCGCCGTCGACCAGCCAGCCGATCGCCCCGATATCAGCCCAGGTCAGCGTCGGATAGTTGAAGATAGAGGAGTACTTGGCCTTGCCGCTCAGAAGCTGGTCAACGAGCTCCTCTCGCGATGAGCCGAGCGTCTCGGCGGCGGCATAGAGATAGAGGCCGTGGCCACACTCGTCCTGGACTTTCGCAAGCAGGGCGGCCTTGCGGCGCAGCGAGGGCGCCCGCGTCAGCCAGTTACCTTCGGGCAGCATCCCGACGATCTCGGAATGGGCGTGCTGCGAGATTTGACGGGTCAAGGTCCGGCGATAGGCAGCCGGCATCCAGTCGTTCGCCTCGATCCGCTCCTCGGCGTCGACCCTGGCCTGGAACCGGACCGCGAGATCGGCATCCTCAAGCTGGCGTTCGCCGGTATCGGGGCTGGTGTTGAGGGCCTGCGTATACATGCGCTCCTCCTCTTATTCTCGTTGGCTCAACTAATATGTGACAGAAAAATTCATGTCAATTAATTCTTGTAACATATTGCGATGCAACCAAGCGTGCGGCGGCGCACAGAAGCCCCGAGCTTCAAGTCGTGAACCGGCTCTCGATCTCGCTCGAACGCGGCAGCGGCTCGCCGCTCTCGTCTATCGCGTTCTGGTCGAGCCAGCGCTCCGAGCCGGGCAGCACCTGGCGATAGATCGCGGCGCACAGGCTGCGCGCCGACGCGCCTGGCCAGTCCTCCGGCAGGATATCGGCGGGCAGGACGGGATCGCGCAACACGACCCGGCGATATTCGTGAATCAGCAGGATGCGGGCGACGAACGCATCGAGGTCGGACAGGCGAATCCCGCCCTCGAGCGCGGCCGCGAGAGGCTCGAACGCTGCCAGGAAGCGGCAATAGGCTGCGGCGGTGGCGCCAAGAGGCCAGCTCCTTGCCGCCAGTGCCCGAACCGAGGAGAGGTCGCCGCCCGCCTCGAAGCGCAGCGCGCCATTTGCCAGCTCCGGCAACACGGTGCCGGCTGGCGCAAGCCAGAGACCGGGCGAGGCGATCCCGAAGCCTGCGGTCTCCATCACCGCCTTCGTGACCTCGCGGTCGGCGCCGCCATCGAACAGCACCATGTCGAAACGCCCCGGCCAAGCCGGCGAATGCAGCGTGTAGATCTGCTCCGACGCGTGCCGGAAGGTGTCGCGCCCCTTATCGGCCAGTCGGTAGAAACTGTTGCGGCCGACCTTGATGCGCTCCAGCCAGCCGTCGGTCGCCAACCGGGACATGGCCGTACGAACAAGCCCGTCGGACAGCCCCATTGCCCGGAAGAAGGCGAGCAAGGTCCCGAGCCAAACGCAGCCGCCGCGCGGCACGATCGCGTCGCCATAGATGGTGATGATGATCGACCAGGTCCGCGAAGGCTCGCCGCGAAGATGGTCGAGGATCGGGTCGAGGGTAGCGCGAGACATCGGCGATCAGTAACGCACCGCAGCGCAACCGCAAGCGACACGATCTGTAAGCCGCTTTACGCCCCGCGCTTGCCGGATACGGCTTGAGGCCGAAGCGTCTTCGGGGCGGCCGGCGCCACGGCCTCTGCCGCAACTGCTGCTCCTGCGGTGATGAGCTGCGAGGCCATCAACGCATATTGCTGGCGCGACAGGCCCTTGCCCTCGCGGAACCAGAGATAGTGCCAGTTCAGCATGCCGAACAGGGACATGGTCAGCGGCTTGAGCAGAGGTCCCTGCCCCACCTCCGGAACCGCCTCGGCAATCGCCTCGGCGAAGATCGCCACGAGCTGGCGCTCCAGCGCGCGCAGCGTCTCCTGCCGATCGTCGCTCAGGAATTTGAGATTGGCGATCTGCACCTGATGCTGGGCGTCGGCGTCACGATAGGCTTCCAACAGGGCGGCAGACAGAGCGTAGAGGCGCTCCTGGGGATCTTTCGCCGAACGAGCCGCTTCCTCGACGACGGCGACCAGATCGTTGAGATGGTCGAACAGGATGTCGAACAGCACCGCGACCTTATCGGGGTAATAGTGGTAGAGCAGCGCCTTGGAGGCCCCGCAAGCCTCCGCAATCATCGTGATCGAGGTTCCCGAATAGCCGAACTGGGCGAAGAGCTCAGCCGCGCGGTGCAGGATCGCTTGCCGCTTGGCGTCGTAGTCTTGTGCGCGAGTGCGAGCCATTGCCTGTCGTGTTCCTGTGTCGTCGCGTCCAGCGCAGCCCTGTTCGCCGGACTTGATACCGAGGGTCCCGCCTTGCGCTTTCCAGCTTGCATAATCGGTCCCGTCGTTTCTGGATATCAAAGACTGTCCGACTGGTCGATCAATGATACGCGCAAATCGCGCTTTTAAGATTAACCAATCGGCCGGTTAATTTTAGCTTGCTACCGTATCGGCATCAGCTACGATGTCGCGGGAATAAAATGGCGGGCCAACCGCCGCGCTTGATCCAGCTCAGGCCTTCTTGGAGGAACGCCCCATGACGAAATCCGCCTTCGGACGGCAGTCCTTGCGCGCGTCCGCGCTGCAAGCCCTTGCTGTCACAACCTTGCTGTCGCTGCCGGCTCTTGCCGCCGATCCGATCAAGATCGGCGCCGTCCTCTCGGCAAGCGGCCCTGCAGCCTTCCTCGGTGACCCGGAGGCGAAGACCCTCAAGATCTATGTCGAGGAGCTGAACAAGAAGGGCGGCGTGCTGGGCCGCCAGATCGAGCTCGTGCTCTATGACGATGGTGGCGACGCCAACAAGGCACGCACCTTCGCGACGCGGCTGATCGAGGACGACAAGGTCGTCGCCATGGTCGGCGGCTCCACGACAGGCACGACCATGGCGATGATCCCGGTCTTCGAGGACGCCAAGGTGCCGTTCGTTTCCGTTGCTGGCGCGATCGAGATCATCGAGCCCGTACGCAGCTTCGTGTTCAAGACGCCCCATACCGACAAGACCGCCTGCGAAAAGATCTTCGAGGACATGAAGGCGCGCAGCCTGACCAAGATCGGCATGATCTCCGGCACCGACGGCTTCGGCAAGTCGATGCGCGCCCAGTGCCTGCGGGTCGTGAAGGATTACGGCATCACGATCGTGGCCGATGAGAGCTATGGCGCGACCGATTCCGACATGACGCCGCAGCTCAACAAGATCAAGAACACCGCCGGACTCCAGGCTGTGGTCAATCCCGGTTTCGGCCAGGGCCCGGCGATCGTGACGCGCAACTATGGTCAGCTCAGCATCGGGCTGCCGCTCTACCAGAGCCACGGCGTCGCCTCGAAGAGCTTCATCGATCTCGCCGGCCCCGCCGCTGAAGGCATAAGGCTGCCGGCCCCTGCCCTGCTCGTCGCCGACAAGCTTGCTGACGCCGACACACAGAAGGCGGTGGTGACCGCCTATAAGACATCCTACGAGAAGGCCGTCGGCCAGCCCGTCTCCACCTTCGGCGGCTATGCCTTCGACGGCATTCAACTCGTGGTCGAGGCGATCCAGAAGGCCAAGGGCACCGACCCGCAGAAGATCCGTGACGCGCTGGAAGCCACTAAGGGCTATGTCGGCGTCACCGGAATCTACACGATGTCGGCGACCGACCATCTCGGACTGGGCACCGAGTCCTTCCGGATGCTGGAAGTCAGGAACGGCGGCTGGGTCGAAGTCGGCGCGCGCTGAGGCGCGCCGGAACTGGTCGCCCCTTTCCCCGGCCGGGGCACAGCCTCGGCGCCAGCGCATCTGCGAGACGCCATGGCCGAGTTCCTGCAACTGCTCTTCTCAGGCCTGACGGTCGGGGCGGTCTACGCCCTCGTCGCGCTCGGCTTCACGCTGATCTACAACGCCTCCGACGTGATCAATTTCGCCCAGGGCGACTTCGTCATGATCGGCGGCATGGGCACGGTGTTTCTGGCAGCGGCTGGCCTGTCCCTGCCGCTCGCCGCCTTCATCGCGATCCTGGCGGCGGTCGCCGCCGGATTGCTGCTGCACCGCCTGGCGATCGAGCCGGCGCGCGGCGCCTCGCCGGTTGCGCTGATCATGATCACGATCGGCGCCTCGATCTTCATCAAGGGCGTCGCCCAGATCGTCTTCGACAAGCAGTTCCACTCGCTGCCCGCCTTCACCGGCTCGGACCCGATCGCGCTTGGCGGCGCGACCATCCTGCCGCAGAGTCTCTGGGTCGTCGGTGGCGCGATCGTGCTATTTATCGCCCTCTATCTCTTCCTGGAACGGACCCTGCTCGGCAAGGCGGTGCTCGCCACCGCCGCCAACCGCCTTGCGGCGCGTCTGGTCGGGATCAACGTCAAGGTCATCCTCGCGCTCGCCTTCGGCGTCTCCGCCGCCATCGGCGCGATCGCCGGCGTCCTCGTGACGCCGATCACGCTGACGCGCTACGACATCGGTACCTTGTTCGCCTTGAAGGGATTTGCGGCGGCGATGGTGGGCGGCATGGGCCATCCGCTCGGCGCCGTGGTCGGCGGCATCCTGATCGGCCTGATGGAAGCCTTCGGAGCAGGCTATATCAGCTCGACCTATAAGGACGGCGTCGCCTTCCTCGCCATCCTTCTGGTGCTGTTCTTCATGCCGCGCGGCCTGTTCGGCGGCGGCAGCGTGGAGCGCGTCTGATGCTCAAGAGCGCATTGCGGTCGCGCTGGGCGACGCTCGCTGTCTTGGCGCTCACGATGGCGATCGTGCCGCTGATCGCCCCGTCGGCCTTCTATCTGCGCGTGGCGGCGCTGGTCTGGATTTTCGCGCTTGCCGCGCTCGGGCTGACGATCCTGATGGGTTATGCCGGGCAGGTCAGCCTCGGCCATGCCGGCTTTCTCGGTATCGGCGCCTATGGCGTGGCAATCGGCCCGACCCATCTTAGCCTCTCGCCGCTGCTGTCGCTGGTTCTGGCGGCGGCATCGTCGGGCGTCATTGCCTATGTCGTCGGACGGCCGATCCTGCGATTGAAGGGCTATTACCTTGCCATCGCGACGCTCGGCTTTGGCCTCATCCTGGCGCTGATCTTCCAGAGCGAAAGCGCGATCACAGGCGGACCTGACGGCATGGCGGTGGCGCGCCTCACGGTGTTCGGCTGGCGCATTGCCGGGGCCATGCAGTGGTACTGGGTCAGCGCCGGCATACTGCTCGTCGGCGCCTGGATTGCGCTCAACATCGCCGACAGCCCATCCGGCCGGGCTCTGCGCGCCGTGCACGACAGCGAGGTCGCGGCAGCGGGCGCGGGCGTCGATGTCGCGGCCAAGAAGCTCGCCGCCTTCGTGGCCGCTGCCGTCTATGCTGCCATCGCCGGTGGGCTGCTTGCCTGCATGAACGGCCTGATCACGCCCGATGCGGCGAGCTTCATGCACTCGGTCGAGTTTGTCGCGATGGTGATCATCGGCGGTCTCGGCTCCGTTCTCGGTGCTGTCGTTGGTGCGGCGTTCCTGATCGTTCTGCCGCAGGCGCTGACCTCCTTGCAGGAATACGAACAGGCCGTGCTTGGCCTGCTGATCATGGTCTTCATGATCGTGCTGCCGACAGGGATCGTGCCGTCGCTGCGCAACTGGCTTGCGGAGCGCCTCGCATGAGCCTGCTCAGTGTCTCTGGTCTCGGCATCAGCTTCGGCGGCGTCGTCGCCGTGGATGGCGTCGGCTTTTCAGTCTCGCCCGGCGAGGTGTTTTCCATCATCGGTCCCAATGGCGCCGGCAAGACCACCTTGTTCAACCTCGTCACGGGAATCTACCGCCCACAGAGAGGTGATGTGCGGCTCGATGGGCAGTCGATGATCGGACTATCCCCGCATCTCCTGGTGCGGCGCGGCATGGCGCGGACCTTCCAGAACCTGCAGATCTTTTTCCGGATGACGACGATCGAGAACGTCATGGTCGGCCGCCACCTCGCTGAGCGCTCATCGTTCCTGTCGGACCTTCTCGGCTTGCCCAATGTCGCCAGGCAGAACCGCCTGACGCGCGACGCCGCCTTCGCCTTGCTGGAGCGTGTCGGTCTTGCCGCCCACGCCGACGCGAATGCCGGCTCGCTGCCCTATGGCGCGCTCAAGCGCCTGGAGATCGCGCGTGCGCTCGCCGCCGAGCCGAAGGTGCTCCTGCTCGACGAACCGGCGGCCGGCTGCAACGCGATCGAGACCGAGGCGATCGATGCGCTGATCGTCGAGATCGCCCGGTCGGGCACGGCCGTCGTCCTGATCGAGCATGACATGAAGCTGGTGATGAAGATTTCCGACCGGATCCTGGTCCTGGCCCAAGGTCGCCCGCTCGCGGAGGGGACGCCGCGCACGATCCGCGACGATCCAGCCGTGATCGCGGCCTATCTCGGCGACCATGGCAGCAGGGAGGCCGATCGTGCTCACGGTTGAGGGCTTGTCCTCGGCCTATGGCCGAATCGCGGTTTTGCATGAGGTCAGCCTGACCGTGGCGCAGGGCGAGATCGTTGCGCTGGTCGGCTCGAACGGCGCCGGCAAGACGACGCTGCTGCGGACGATCTCCGGCGTGCAGCCGCTGACGGGAGGGCGCATCCTGTTCGATGGAGCGCGAATAGAGCACATGCCCGCTCATGCCCGTGTCGGACTCGGCATCGCGCAATCGCCCGAGGGGCGCCAGGTCTTCGGCCCTCTCAGCGTCGAGGACAATCTGCGCCTGGGCGCCTTCCGCAGACAGGATGCCGGCCTCGCGGAGCGGCTCGCCCAGGCCTATGCGATGTTCCCGATCCTTAGGGAGAAGCGCGCCATACCAGCGATGAGCCTGTCAGGCGGGCAGCAGCAGATGCTCGCGATCGCTCGCGCCTTGATGGCCGCGCCCAAGCTGCTCCTGCTCGATGAGCCGTCGCTGGGCCTCGCGCCGCTGCTGGTCGACCAGATCCTGAATGCCGTCGTCTCGCTGCGGGATCGGGGAATGACGATCCTCCTCGTGGAGCAGAATGCCTCGGCTGCGCTGGCCATCGCCGATCGCGGCTATGTGCTGGAGACGGGTAGAATGGTTCATCAAGGCGCGGCCCAGTCATTGCTGGCCGATCCCAGGATGCGGGCTGCCTATCTCGGACTTTGAACGGGTGCCCTACGCCGCGACACGCTGCGGATGACGGTTCCGTCCGAATGCGACGTGATCTTAGGGCGTACGGCCACGGGCTTGCGCTGAGGCCAGCCGGCCGGCCAGTTCAATGGCCGTCTGGAGCGCGCCTGGCGAGGCCACGCCCTTGCCGACGATATCGAAGGCCGTGCCATGGGCTGGCGTGGTGAAGATGATCTCGAGCCCGGCCGTCACCGTGACGCCGCGATTGAAGCCTTTCAGCTTCGTCGCGATCTGGCCCTGGTCGTGATACATCGCAACGACGCTGTCGAACTCGCCGGCGAAGGCGCGGATATAGACGGTATCGGCGGGATAGGGGCCGGTGCAGGCGATGCCTGTCGCCGCGATCCGCTCCACGGTCGGGCGGATCAACTCGATCTCGTCGCGGCCGAACAGGCCGTTCTCGCCGGCATGAGGGTTGAGCGCGGCAACGGCGATGCGCGGCTTTGCGATGCCGGCGCTTTTCATCATCCGGTCCACCAGCTCCACCGCATCCGTGATCGCGCGCGCATCGATCAGGTCGATCGCTTCGCGCAGCGAGACATGGGAGGTCACGCGCGACATCCACTGGCCGTCGAGCACGTTCATCTCCGAGAAATAGCCCTGGTGCTTCAGCAGATGCGCGAACAGCTTGTGCTCGTCGGGAAAGCGCCAGCCGCCCGCGAACATCGCAGCCTTGTTGAGCGGCGCGAAGGTGATGGCGTCGAGCTTGCCCGCCTGCGCGAGGCCGATCGCATGGGCCAGCGTCTCACCGGTTATGCGGCCAGATTCGGCTGACATCGCTCCCCGTCCAAGCGCCGCGGGATCGGCATTGCCGAGATCGATCAACGGAACCTCAGGCGCATCCCAATCGATCTCACCGCCTTCCGCGACGCTGCTCCAGCGCATTTGCACCGCGGCATCGCGCGCGCCCTGTTCCAGCACGCGCCGGTCGCCGATCGCAACCAGCCGCACATGGTCGCGCCAGCCGCCATCGGCCAGCACCTTGGCCGCGATCTCCGGGCCAATGCCAGTGCAATCTCCGAAGAGGAGGCCGAGGCGAGGCTTGTCTTGCATGGCGGCCATGACGTCCCCTAAATTCAAGATGCTTATTGTCGACAATATGATATTCATCGCATGGGATCTGGCGAGGAGCAATGCCGATGATGCTGGAACGATCGGACGGTGATACGCGCCGGCCACCTTTATTGCCGCATGGCCCCGTGCTGATGGCGGGCTTCGAGCGGCGCAGGATCCGCACCCGCGGCGCCGAGATCGAGGTCGCCATCGCCGGCAGCGGACCGCCGCTGCTGCTGATCCACGGCAACCCGCTCAACCTGGCGAGCTGGCACAAGATCGCACCCTCGCTGGCGCAGAGCTTTACGGTGGTGGCGACCGACCTGCGTGGCTATGGCGACAGCTCCAAGCCGGAGGGTGGCGGGGACCATTCCGAATACAGCTTCCGCGCCATGGGCGAGGACAATTTCGACGTGATGGACGCGCTCGGCTTCGGCAGCTTCGCGATTGCGGGACACGACCGGGGCGCCCGCGTCGCCTTCCGCATGGCGCTCGACCAGCCGCATCGCGTCATGGCGCTGGCGGCGCTCGACATCGTGCCGACCCACCATGTCCTGACCCATGTCAGCCTGGGCTGGGGGCTGGAATCCTATCACTGGTTCTTCATGGCGCAGAAGGCGCCCTTCCCCGAGCGATTGATCTGCGCCGATCTCGATTATTACATCCGCTACAAGCTCAACAAGAAAGGCGTCGGGCTCGAGATCTTCACACCCGAGGCGCTGGCCGATTATGCCCGCTGCACGACGCCGGAGCAGATTCACGCCGTCTGCGAGGACTACCGCGCCACGGTGACGCTCGACCTCGCCATGGACACGGCCGATTACGGCAAGCGCAAGATCGACTGTCCGGTCCTCGTACTATGGGGCTCGAACAGCCATTGCGGCCGGCATTTCAAGCCGATCGAGGCCTGGAGCGAATGGGCGCACGACCTGCGCGGTTGGGCGATCCCGACCGGCCATTACC
Source organism: Allobosea sp. OK403 (assembly GCF_900113835.1). Classification (GTDB taxonomy): domain Bacteria; phylum Pseudomonadota; class Alphaproteobacteria; order Rhizobiales; family Beijerinckiaceae; genus Allobosea. The sequence goes on from NZ_FOQV01000002.1 coordinate 962,693, forward strand.
CGGCTGAGCACCGACCCGACCTCGTCTACGCCAGCTTCCACGCGTTCTTCTCGGGCCGGGAACCCGCGCCCTACAGCGAAGCCGCCTGATGGCTGCGGTCGATCCGCATGAGGCGAAACGGCGGCTGCATGCGCCCAGTGAGATCGCCTGCCTCGATGTGCGAGAACACGGCCAATACGGCGAGGGTCATCCCTTCCTCGCCGTGCCCTGCCCCTATAGCCGGCTTGAGGCCATGGTCGCGGCTCTCGTGCCGCGCCGTGACGTACCGATCATCCTGGTCGACGAAGGCGACGGCCTGGCACGGCGCGCCACAAAGCGTCTAGCCGCGCTGGGCTATGCGGAGATTGACTGGATCGACGGTGGCGCCCCCGCCTGGGCAGCCGCAGGCTACACCCTGTTCAAGGGCGTAAACCTGCCGAGCAAGACGCTGGGCGAGCTGGTCGAGGCGCAGTGGCATAGTCCCGCTATGGGACCGGATGCTCTCGAGGCGTGGCGGAGCGAGTACCGGTCCTTTCAACTGTTCGACGGCCGCCCCGCCGTCGAATTCGCCAAGATGACCATTCCCGGATCGCGCTCCATGCCCAATGGCGAGGCGGGTCATCGCTGGGAGGCGCTCGCCCCGGAAGGCGGCCCGGTCGTGATCAATTGCGCGGGGCGCACACGCAGCATCATCGGGGCGGCAGGTCTCGCGCTCATGCAACCCGGATTGCCCGTGCTCGCCCTGGAGAACGGTACTCAGGGCTGGGCCTTGTCGGGCCGCACTCTGGCGCATGGCGTGGCCGCAGCGCCCCTGCCGGCAGCGCAGACCGCGGCAAGTCGGCAGCGCGCCGATGCCTTCATGGCGGCACATGGCCTCCTGCAGATCGATCGCGCCGAAGCCGACAGGCTTGCGCGCGAGCCGGGCCGGACGACCTATCTCCTCGATGTGCGCGATCCCACCGAGCATTCGGCCGCGCCGCACGCCGCCGCGCCCTCCGCGCCGGGTGGCCAGCTCGTCCAGGCCACGGACCAATGGATCGGCGTGCGGCGCGCCCGCGTGATCCTCGCCGACGATACCGGCTTGCGGGCGGCGCTTGCCGCCTTCTGGCTGCGTCAGCTCGGCTACGAGACCTGTGTGCTTGCCGGCATCGATGCCTGGCCCGCCGATTGGCGCCTGCCCGTCGAGCCCCTTGGACGACGGCATCCGGCCGCACTGCCTGAGGTCGCGGCGAGCGAAGCTGTCTCGCGAGCCCGGGAGGGCGACCTCCTGCTCGATCTGCGCGGCTCGTTCGACTATCGCGCAGGGCATCTGCCCGGCGCCGCGTGGTCGATCCGCCCCCGCCTGCCGGCAGTGGCCGGACGCGGCGTCCTGCTGGCCGGCGATACGAGCACCACGGCCTTGGCCACCATCGACCTGATCGAGGCCGGCGCTGTCTCGGTGCACAGGATCGCGGGCGATGCGCAGGGCTGGCGCAATGCCGGACTTGCCCTGGAAACCTCACCGGACGCCCCCGCCGACGCTGACGCGATCGACTTCCAGTTCTTCGTGCACGACCGGCATGACGGCAATCTCGATGCCGCCCGGCGCTACCTCGCCTGGGAAATGGGCCTCCTCGCCCAGCTCGACGACGCCGAACGCGGCGAGTACCGGCTGGATGCGATTGATCTCAGAGCAGGATGCGAAAAAGTGGGAACCGGTTTTTCGCGTTGATCCTGCTCTCGCTTTTGGATGAGAGCCGGATGATGTCTGATGGCATCACTTTGTGATTCCATCAGACATCATCCGGCTCTAGCCGATCGCGCTGACGATCGCCTCGGTCATGGCGCGCGTACCGGCCGTGCCGCGGATGTCGCGCGTGCGCGTCTGCGGTGAGGCCAGCGCCTTGTCGATCGCACCCTGCATCGTGCGAGCTGCGTCCAGCGCTTGCGGGAGTGTCCTGGCGCGGCCGAGATGCTCGATCAGCATCCGCGCCGATTCGATCATCGCATAGGGGTTGGCGATGTCCTTGCCGGCGATATCGGGAGCAGAGCCATGCGTCGCCTGCGCCATGGCGAGCCCACCCTCCCCGATGCACAGGCCCGGCGCCATGCCGAGCCCGCCGACGAGACCGGCAGCCTCGTCGGTCAGGATATCGCCGAACATATTCGTCGTCACCACCGTGTCGAAACTCTGCGGATCACGGATCAGGCGCATGGCGAAAGTATCGACGATCACCTCGTCGACCGTTACGTCGGGATAATCCTTCGCCACCTCGTAGCAGCTTTCCACGAACATGCCGCAGCCGAGCTTGAACACGGTGTTCTTATGCACGAGCGTCAGCCGCTTCTTGCGCGAGCGGGCGATATCGAGGGCGGCGCGCGCGACCTTGCGGCTGCCCTTGCGCGAGATGACGCGCACCGAGATGGTCAGGTCGTCATTGGGCCTGAACTCGCCGGAGCCCATCACCACATTGCGGTCCGGCTGAAAGCCTTCGTTGTTCTCCCGCACGATGACGAGGTCGATATCGTCATAGATGCAGCCGATGCCCGGATAGGAGCGCGTCGGGCGGACATTGGCGAACAGGTCGAAATGCTTGCGCAGGATCGGATGCGGATTGATCGCGCCCGGACCCTTCGGATAGGCCTGATGGCCGATCGGACCGAGAATGAAGCCATCGAAGCTCGCGAGCGTCTCCAATGTGCCCTCGGGCATCGTCGTGCCGTGGCTGTCGAGCGCGGCACGCCCGATCGGCATCGGCTGCCAGTCGATCTCCAGCCCATGCCGGACAGCGGCAGCCTGCACCACCGCCACGGCCGCCGGCACGATCTCGTGGCCGATATCGTCCCCGTCGAGGACGCCGATGACGAGCTGAGCCATGGTCACAACCGCAACGGCGCCATCAGGCGCTCAATCGAGGGCAGCGTCTCCAGATCGCGCACCAGGGCGATCACGTCTTCGATCCGCTCCGGCGCAAGCCTGGCGAAGCCTGCGGTCTCGCGGAACTTGTCGGAGACCTCCTCATAGCTCATCGGGTTGGTCGGGCTGCCCTTGCCGAAATCGGCCCGGCCCGAGATCGTCCGGCCGTCCTTCAGCGCGATGGCGATCAGGGTCGTCATCTTGTCGTAGCCGGCCGCCTCCGCCTCCTCATCGACGACGAAGTCGATGCGCTCGATCATCGCCTTTATGTCGGGGCGGTTCACGACCTCGTCGGTGAACTCGGCAAGACCGGCTTTGCCCTCGATCAGGAGGGCCGCCATGCAGAACTCCATCGAGAACTTGGCCTGGAGCTCGTTGGTCGGGCGGTGGTGGATCAGGGCATTGGGCATGTTGTGGTTGGTGCCGATGCGGACCCGCTCGACCTCGCCGGCCGTGATCCTGTTCTCGCGGATGAGGCGCAACATCTCGGTCATGCCGGGATGGGTGAGCGAGCCCGACGGATGCGGCTTGATCGAGATGCCTGGCGTCGCAAAGGTCCAGGGCGCGCCGAGCTGATTAAGGATCGCAGCCTCGTCATAGCCGCCGCCGGCGGCGCGGAAGAAGCCGCGCGGCGCCTCCAGGATCTTGTCCGTGGCGCTCCAGCCATATTCGGCGAACTGGGCCGCCGCGACGCCGCTCTCCGACGAGCGCCCGGCATGGAAGGGTTTTGTCATCGTGCCGAAATTCTCGCGCAGGCCAGCCGACTGGCTGCCGGCGATGGAGAGCGCGCGCAAGGTCTGGTCGAGATTGAGCCCCATCAGCTTGGCGCTGGCGGCGGCGGCGGCGAAGGTGCCGCAGGTTGCCGTGGCGTGAAAGCCGGTCTGGTAGTGGCGCGGGTTGATCGCCTCGGCGATCTTGCACTCCACCTCGACGCCCAGATGATAGGCGAGCATCACCTCGCGCCCGCTGGCGCCCTTCGCCTCACCCATCGCAAGCGCTGCCGGCAGCGCGGGCGCGGTCGGATGGGTGAGCAGGCCGTAAACCCGGTCCTTGGCCACGGCGAGCTGGGTGTCGTCATAATCGTCCGCATGAATGCCGACGCCATTGGCGAAGGCGGCGAAACGCGGCGCGACCTTCAATTTCGAGCCGATCACGGTGGCCGGCCCCTCCCCGAGATTCAGATCCAGCAAATGCCGGCGGACATAGTCGCCGCTATGGGCAACCGAGCCCGACAGCGCCAGCCCAAGCCCGTCGAGGATCGATTTCTTGCCCAACGCGACAATATCGCCGGGCAAATCCGCCGGCGAAGCCTCGCAGATGAAGCTCGCGACATAGCGCGTCAGGCCATTATCCGAAGGCGAAAGATTATCGGGCGTCTTCATGGCGTCCTCCAGGATTGGTCACCAGCGTCTAATTGTCTTTTGCTGATTGTCAACAGTTTAAGATTCGATGGCATCCGCCAATTGCGGCTGATAGATTGAGGCAACCGCACGGAACCCATTGCAGGAACCCCATGGCATGAGTCTCGATATCGATTCCGCCCTGCAGCTTCGCCGCAACCAGTCGCTGACCTCGATCATCCGCCACGAGCTGGAGCAGATGATCGAGCGGGGCGAGCTGAGTGCCGGCGAGCGGCTCAACGAGAATGCGCTCGCGGCCAAGCTGGGGGTCAGCCGGGGGCCGATCCGCGAGGCCTGCCGCGGGCTGGAGCAGAGCGGGCTGGTGAATGTCATCGTCAACCGCGGCGTGTTCATCCGCGCGCTCGACGGACGCGAGGCGGCAGAACTCTACGAGATCCGGGCCGCGCTCTATGGCCTGGCTGGCCGGCTGCTGGCGCCCATCGTCACCGACCAGCAGATCGCCATCCTCACCGGTTATGTCGAGGAGATGGACGCTGCCATGGCGGCCGGAGACCTGAACAGCTTCTATCCCGGCAATTTGCGCTTTCACGAGGCCATCGTCGAATTCGGCGGCAATACCCGCCTGGCGGCCGAATGCGCCGCGATCCACCGCGAGATGCACCTGCTGCGCCGCCGCACCCTCGACATGCCGGGCCGGATGGCGACCTCCAATGACGAGCACCGCGCCATCCTCGAACGCATCGCGGCACGTGACCCCATCGGGGCCGAGGCTGCGCTGGAGGAGCATGTCCTGATCAGCCGCAGCGCACTGTTTGGCCCACTTGGTCATTATCCCGACGCCTGATCAGCCGCGGACCGGGCCAACTCTCACGCCCCCGAGAAGCGGCAGGCGATTGGCGAGGAACACGACGGCGAACGAGACCATCAGCAGCATGATCCCGAGCACGGAGATCGCGCCGAGATCGCCGGATTCGTTCAGGTCGTAGATGATGACCGAGACGAGCTTGGTGTCCGCCGTCGTCAGCAGGATCGTGGCGGAGAGTTCGCGGATCGTGCCGATGAAGACGAAACACCAGGCCGCCACGACATTGGAGCGCAGTAGCGGCGCGGTGATGGTGCGCAGCGTCGTCATCCGCGTCGCACCCAGAATGCGCCCCGCCTCCTCCAGTTCGACATGCACGCTTTTGAAGGCCGAGGAGAGCTGCTGGTAGCCCGCCGGCATCTCGATGGTCAGGAAGGCGATCAGCAGGATCCAGAGCGTGCCGTAAAGCGGCAAGATCGGGCTGGAATAGCTGAGGAAGAGGCCGACACCGAGCACGATGCCGGGGATCGCGATCGGCGCGGTCGCGAGATAGCCGAGATAAGGCGCCGCCCGCGAGGTGCCGCGCGTGACGAGATAGGCCACGACGAGCGCGATCGCCGTGCCGATGGTCGCCGTGAGAAAGCCGAGCAGGAAGGTATTACGCAGCGCGAGCTGCGTCGCGGAAAACTCGAAGAACACGAACCAGATATGATGGAGCGTGAAGCTCTCGAAGGTCAGCGGCTCGGCCACGGTGCGGGTGAGCGCGGTCTTCACAAGCGCTGCATAGGGCATCAGCACCGTCAGCGAGAGGATGAGGAAGGTGAAGCCGAGCGCCAGCCATTTCCAGCGCCCGAGCACGGTGATGCGCACGCTCCCGCTCTTGCCGCCGAGCGTGGTGTAGCCGCGTCGGCCGAGGATGCGCCGCTGCGTCCACAGCAACAGGATGGTGACGAGAAGCAGCGGCAGCGCGGCAGCAGCTGCAAGCCCTGGCTTGGGCGGATACTGGAACAGGCTCCAGATCTTGGTGGTGATGACATGGAAATTCGCCGGCAAGGCCAGGATGGCCGGCGAGCCGAACATCGTCAGCGCCTGCAAGATCGCGATGAGGGAGCCGGCGAGCATGGCGGGCAGCACGAGCGGGATCGTCACCTTGCGCAAGGTCGGCCAAAGGCCGCCGCCGAGGATGGCGGAGGCCTCCTCCAGCTCGGTCGGCACACGTTCGAGCGCGTTCGTCACCAATGTGAAGACATAGGGGAAGGTGTAGCAGGAGATGGCGAAGACCAGCCCCGAGAGCGTGTAGATGTCGACGAGGTACTCGTAAGGGTCCAGGCCGAACAGCCAGCGATAGACGGCATTGATGATGCCGCTATTGGGCGCGGCGAGAATCTCCCAGGCGATGGCGCCGAGGAAGGGCGGCGTCACGAAGGACGCCATGACGAGCCCGCGCACCATGCCGCGGCCCGGCATGTCGGTGCGCGCCACGATCCAGGCGAGCGGGACCGCGATGACGCAGGACATCGCCCCAACGCTCAGCGACATGGTGATAGCGATGATGAAGGGCCGGCGCAGCGTCGCATCGGTGACCAGCGCCCTGAAATTGGCGAGGCTCAGGCTGCCCGTCTGATCCGTTATCGCGTAATAGCCGAGCCAGCCGAGCGGCAGCAGCACCAGCACCGCCAGGATCACCGTGAGCAGCACGAAGATCGGCCGCGACCAGTCCAAACTGATGCGGCGCGTGGGAATCCCGGCGTCGATCCCGGCTATCGCAGTCATGAGGATCTCCGTGCGCAGCCAGCACGCGACGCGAAAACGCCGAGCGCTGATTTCGTCAAAAGGCGAAAGGACGGCGCGAAACGCCCGCGCCGCGGGAGGACAGCCTCGGCCGGATCAAGTGCCGAAATACTCTTCGTATTTTTTCTTGATCATCTCGATATTGGGCTCGAGCTTGACCGGGTCGGAATAGAGCAGCTTGATCTTGGAGAGTGGCACGCGCGTCTCCTTCTCCTTGACGCGTGGGTGGAAGGAGCGCAGCCCGCCGAAATCGCTGTTGAGCTGCTGCGTCTCCTGGTCGAACAGGAAGGAGTAGAACAGCTTCGCGGCATTGGGATGCGGCGCGTTCTTGAGCAGGCCGCCATGGCCGATGGCGATTGGCGTGCCCTCCGTCGCATAGACGATCTCGACGGGAACGCCGCTCTCCTTCAGCATGAACATGTTGTATTCGTTGCCGTCGGCCTCGATGGAGCGCTCGCCCTGGGCCAGTTTCTTCGGCGGCTCGGTCGATGACTGCACCTGCATGATGCGCTGCTTGCCGAGCTTCTCGAAAAAGTCCCAGCCGAGCGCCTGGCTCAACACGTCGGTCCCGGTCATCACCGTGCCGGAATAGCCGGGATGGGCTTTTACGATGCGGCCGCGCCATTTCGGATTGAGCAGGTCGGCATGGCTCTTAGGCGCCTCCTCGGCCTTCACCTGCTTGGTGTTGTAGCCGATGACCGAGAGATGCGCCCGATAGGCAGCGTAGTAGCCGTCCGGATCTCTGGCCTCCTTCGGCCAGTCCTTGGCGACCTCGGCCGGCACGGCCTGGGCCAGCCAGCCATTGCGCTTGAACAGCACGAAGTGCACCGCATCCGAGGTTTCCACCACATCGGCATTGTAGATCGAGCTGCCATATTCCTGGCTGAGGCGCTGGAACACGCGTTCCGCGCCTGAGCGCTCGACCTTGACCTTGATGCCGGGATATTTCGCCTCGAAGGCGCTGCCGACCCGCTCGGCAACCACGACATCGGTGGCGGTATAGAAGGTGACGGTGCCTTCCTTCTTCGCCGCCTCGATGAGCTCCGGCGTGACGTCATAGGGTGCGGGGGCCTGCGCCAGGGCGGGCAGGCCGCCGAGAGCCGTGGAGAGAAGAAGGCCGGCCATCACGGAGCGTCTGTCGAACCTTGGGCGTTTCATTCTTGGTCCTCCCGATTGTTATGGTTGGCGAGAGCGTTTTCGAGCGAACTGGCCCCCGGTTCGCGTGAAGAAAACGCGTTACAACAAAGGGCTAGAGCTATTGAACGATCCAATTGGATCGGAAATTGCTCTAGGGCGGCCTTTGGCCGCCTCGTTCAACGAGCCAGGGCGCGGCAATACTCCTGCGGAAAGTGCAGCCAGACGGGCTGGCCGCGATCGATGGCCAGATGAGGCTCGGCCACCGTGCGAATCTGCGCACCGCCGGGAAGCTCGATCAGGTAGTCGCGATGCGAGCCGAGATAGACCTGGCGCAGGACCGTGCCCTGCGTCCGGTTGGGGCCGTCGCCCTGGGGCTTGGAGTCCAGCACGATGTCGTGGTGGCGCACCGAGACGACGCCGTCCCCGCCGGCGGAGAAGTCGCCGGCGCCGCAGCGCAGTTTCAGCGGACCACATTCCACCGTCTCGGCATCGAGCCAGCGGCCCTTCAGGATATTGGTGCCGCCAAGGAAGCGCGCGACGAATTCCGACTGCGGCCGCTCGTAGATCTCCTCGGGACTCCCGGCCTGCTCGATGCGCCCCTGGTTCATCACGACGATCAGATCGGCCGTGGTCATGGCCTCGGCCTGATCATGCGTCACATAGACCGTGGTGTAGCGGAAGGCATCGTGCAGGCGGCGGATCTCGAAGCGCATCTCCTCGCGCAGATTGGCGTCGAGATTGGAGAGCGGCTCGTCCAGCAGCAGGATCTCGGGCTCGACGACGAGCGCGCGGGCCAGTGAGACACGTTGCTGCTGCCCGCCCGAAAGCTCTCCGGGATAACGCTCGGCAAGCGCCTTCAATCGCGTGACGTCGAGAATCTTGTCGACCAGCCTCACGATCTCGGCGGCCGACATCTTCCGAAGCATCAGGCCGTAGCCGATATTCTCGCGAACAGTCATGTGCGGCCAGAGCGCATAGCTCTGGAAGATCATCGACATGCCCCGCCGCTCCGGAGGTTCGCTCCACCCGGCGGACGAGATCGTGCGTCCGCCGACGTGAATTTCACCGCCCTTGGGTGTGATGAAGCCAGCGATCAGTCGCAGCGTCGTCGTCTTGCCGCAGCCCGATGGTCCGAGCAGGCAGACGAGATCGCCCTTCTCGACTTTGAGGTCGACGCGATCGACCACGGTCAGCGCGCCATAGCGCATGGTGAGGTCGGCCAGCTCCAGAAACGCCAATGCATCCTCCCAGACGCCGTTTCATCGCAAGATGAGCCCGGGCGTTGCGCATCGTCCGGCATTACGCCGGGCTACGTCCGCCTCTGTGTGAGCTATCGACCGAAGGCTACGGACCCTCGATTAGATTGTCAACAATAAGCATTTCATTTTGCAGATTGTTGACATTCTTCAGATGACATTTTACCCACGATTCCCGAGGAAGGAAAGCCAATGCTCGCCCAAGCCATCGAGCTGCTGAGGGATCGCTCCCTGCCGATGCTGATCGAGCAGGAGATCGAGCGCGTGATCCTGGGCGGCGAATACGCCCCCGGCGACAAGATCAACGAGCAGGCGCTGGCCCTGCGTTTCGGCATCAGCCGCGGCCCTATTCGCGAGGCTCTGCGCTCGCTCGACCGCACCGGCTTGATCGACACCATTCCCAACCGCGGCGTCTTCGTGCGGCGGCTCACGGCCGCGCAAGCCGCCGAGATCTACGACGTGCGCGCCGCGCTTTTCGCCCTCGCCGGGCAATGTCTCGCCATTCGGGCCAGCGCAGCGGATGTAGAGCGCCTGCGAGGCCACGTCGCGGCCATGGACGAGGCCGTCGCGCGCGACGATTTCGAGACCTACATCACCGAGAATTTCGCGCTGCACGAAGCGATCGTCACCCGCGCCGGTAACGCCACCCTCGCCACGCATTACCTCGCGCTCGTCAAGCAATTGCGGCTCTACCGCACCCGCAACCTGATGCTGGCGGATTCCGTGCAGGCCTCCAATGAAGAGCATCGCGAGATGGTGGAAGCCATCGCCGCGCGCGACCCCGCCCGCGCCTATGCCGCTCATTTCAACCATGTGGCCACGGCCAAGATACGCCTGATGGCGAACCATCTGACTTGAGAGGGAACTCCCGTGAGCGCAGCCGCCAGCGACATCACCCGCCAAGCTCTCCACTTCATCGAGACCACCAGCTATGCCGACCTCTCGCCTGAGGCTTTACGGATAGGACGACGCTGCATCGTCGATGCGCTCGGCCTCTATCTCGCGGGCAGTCGCGAGCATTCGGTCGAGATCCTCATCGCTGACGCCCTCGAACAGGGCGGGCGGGCCGATGCGCCACTGCCGGCAGCTGGCGCTCACCGCGTGCCGGCCGCGCTCGCAGCCCGTGTCTGGGGCACCGCCGGCCATGCGCATGACTGGGACGACACGCAGGTCTCGCACGATCCCGCCCATATCTATGGACTGCTCACGCATCCAACTATTCCGCCGTTGACGGCGGCCCTGGTCATGGCCGAGCGGCTCGGCATCCGCGACGGCAAGGCGGTGATGCTGGCCTTCCAGCTCGGCTTCGAGGTCGAGTGCAAGATCTCGGAATGGATGACGCCACGGCACTACCGGCGCGGCCATCATACCAGCGGCACGGTCGGGACCTTCGGCGCCTGTGTCGCCGCAGCCCATCTTCTGGGCCTGTCGGGAGACCGGCTCGCCCATGCGCTGGGAATGGCGGCGAGCTTTGCTGCCGGCATCCGCTGCAATTTCGGCACCATGACCAAGCCGCTACATGTCGGACGCGCCTGCGAAAACGGCGTCACCGCCGCGCTCCTCGCCGCGCGAGGCTTCGACGCCGACCCCGCGGCGCTCGACGGGCCCTGGGGCTTTTTCTCGGTGATGGGGGAAGGCTTCGATACGCAGAAGGCCAAAGAAGGCTTCGGTCGGCGGCTCACGATCGAGAACCCGGGAATCTCGATCAAGCCCTACCCGTCCGGCATCCTGACGCATCAATCCATGGATGCGATGCTGAAGCTCGTCCTCGATCACGACCTGAAACCGGAGCAGGTGGAGCGCGTGCGCTTCTTCGCCGGCAAGAACATCATCGAGCCGATCCGCTATCCGATCGCCAGGAACCATCTGCAGGCCAAATTCTCCATGCCGGCGCTGCTGGCGATGATCGTGCTGTGCCGGCGCGCTAGCCATCACGAATTCGAGGACGTCTTCGTGGCCGGAGAGGCGATGCAGGACCTGCAGGCCCGCACCGATGTGATCAACGATCCCGAGATCGACGCCAGGGGCTACGACCTCATCCGCTCACGCATCGAGGTCCAGACAAAGGACGGGCGCACCCTCGTGCAATGGGCCGACGAGCGCTATCGCGGCGGCCCGTTGAATCCGATCAGCGACGCCGATCTCGACGGCAAGTTCCGCATGTGCGCCGAGGGTGTGCTCGACAGCGCGACGCAGGACGAGGTCCTGGCGCTGACCCGGAGCTTCGATACCGGGGCCGATCTGGCGCGCCTGATAGCCCTGATGACCGGGACCGCGCAGCCCGTATATTCAGTCGCCTGACGCGTTCCGCGCGGGATCTGTCCGGCCGCGTCGCGCTCATTGCCCGCGCTCAGACAGTCATTAGCGGGGTAGAACCCGGCCTGGATTCATCAGCTCATCCGGGTCGAGAAGCCCCTTGATGCGCTGCATCAGCAAAAGCTCGACCGGCGGCTTGTAGCGCGACATCTCGCCGAGATGGATCGAGCCGATGCCGTGCTCGGCGCTGAAGGTGCCGCCGAGATCGGCGGCGATGTCGTAGAGCAGATGCCCGACCGCCCGGGTCGCGCCCGGCTTGTCTGCCATCGCGCCCCAATCGGCATGGCTGAACATGGCGATGTAATGCAGATTGCCGTCCCCGAGATGGCCGACCACGACCGGCACCGCCTGGGGAAACGCAGAGGCAAGCGCAGCTTCCGCCCGATGCACGAACTGCGGAATGCGCGCGGGCGGCACGGCAATGTCGTGCGTCAGGCCCAAGCCTTCCCTGACATTGGCCTCGGTGACGTTGTGGCGCAGATGCCAGAGCTGCTGGCGCTGGCGCTCGCTTGTGGCGATGGTCGCGTCCGTCACGGAGCCTGCAGCCATCGGTTCTTCCAGAATCGCGGTCAGGCGGTCGCAGACCACCGCTTCGCCCTCCGCACCCGCGATCTCGACGAGCACATACCAGGGCGCCTCGCTCGCCAAGGGGTGGGCCGTGCCGGGGATATGCCGCACGACCAGTGCGAGTTCGCTCTCGGAGATCAGCTCGACCGCGGAGACGGCGCCGGGAAACTCGGTCTGTAGTGCCTGCGCCAACGCCGCCGCCGTCTCGATCGAGCCGACGGCGATCAAAGCGGTGACGCTATGGCGCGGCCGCGGGAAAAGCTTCAGCGCCGCAGCCGTGACGATGCCGAGCGTGCCTTCCGAACCGATGAAGAGGTTCTTGAGATCGTAGCCGCTGTTGTTCTTGCGCAGCGTGCGCAAGCCGTTCCAGATCGTTCCATCCGGCAGGACCGCCTCGATACCGAGGACGAGGTCGCGCATGTTGCCGTAGCGGACGACCGCCGTGCCGCCGGCATTGGTCGCGATATTGCCGCCTATCTGGCACGAACCCTCGGCGCCGAGGCTCATCGGGAACAGCCGGTCCGCCGCAAGCGCCGCCTCCTGCACATTCGCCAGCACGCAGCCGGCCTGCACCAGCATCGCATTATCCCGCGGGTCGACGGACAGGATGCGGTTCATCCGGCGCAGATTGACAACGATGCCACTCCCAGAAGCATCCGGCACCGAACCGCCGCAGACGCTGGTGTTGCCGCCTTGCGGATAGATCGGAACCCGATGACGGCCGCAGAGACTGACGATCGCGGCGACAGCCTCCGTCGACCCCGGCAGCGCGATGGCAAGGGCTTGCCCTTCATGGCGTTTGCGCCAGTCGATCAGATGCGGCTGCATCGCAACCGGCTCATCCAGGACAAGCGTGTCCAGAATGGCCTTGAGCACAGCCAGAAAGCTCTCGGACATCAAGCTCACCCGTTCAGAAGAATGACGTCGCCATCATCCCAGGCGACATGCAGCCGGTCGCCCGCCTTGACGCGTAATGCGGCGCGTTCGGAGATGTTCTTCGCGACGAAGCTCGCTCCGTTCGCGGCGCGGATCGTCAAACGCGTCATGCCGCCGACAAAGGAGACATGATCGACCGCGCCCGAAAGCGTGTTGACGCCGTCGGGCGGCGCCTGCTCCGCCGCCACGATCCTGAGCTTCTCCGGGCGAACGAGAACCTTGGCGCCGGACCTCGCCGTGGCCGCTGGCCGGAACGTCGTACCGTCTGCAGCCCGCAGCAGCCCGGCTCCTACAGGCATGACATCGAAGAGATTGGACTCGCCGATGAACTGGGCCGCAAAGATATTAGCCGGCTCGAAATAGAGCTGCTCCGGCGTGCCGATCTGAGCGACACGGCCGCCTTCCATCAGGCACACCGTGTCCGACAGGTTCAGCGCCTCTTCCTGATCATGCGTGACATAGATGATCGTGGTGCCGAGTTCAGTGTGGAGGCGCTTGATCTCCTCCTGCATCTGGTCGCGCATGTTCTTGTCGAGCGCGCCGAGAGGCTCGTCCATCAGGATGATCTTGGGCGAGTAGACGATGCAGCGCGCGATGCCGACGCGCTGCTGCTGCCCGCCGGAAAGCTGGCGCGGCTTGCGCGCCTCGAAATCGGTCAGGCCGACGCGAGCCAGCACGTCGCGCACCTTGCTCGCGATCTCGCTTTTCGGCAGTCCGCGGATCTTCAAGGGATAGGCGACATTGTCGAAGACGCTCATATGCGGCATCAGCGCATAGTTCTGGAACACCATGCCGATACCGCGCTCGCGCGCCGGCTGCACGGTCACGTCCCGGCCGTCGAGCAGGATGCGGCCGGAGCTCGCCGCCACGGCCCCGGAGATCAGGTTCAGAATGGTGCTCTTGCCCGAGCCGCTGGGCCCGAGCAGCGTCAGGAACTCGCCCCGGCGAACCGAAATGTCGGTCCTGTGCAGGGCGGTGAAATCGCCATAGGCCTTGCTGAGGCCTTCGAGCCTGATGACCGGCTCGGCCTCCGGAGGAGGTGCTGCGCTCATGGTCATGACAGGCGCCTCCATAACCTCGACCGCGCTCATGCCGGCACCGGGACGGTATAGGCGAGCGGCAACCTCCCACCATCGGCATAGATGGTCTGGCCCGTCATGTAGCTCGACGCATCGCTCGCGAGGAAGACGGCGACTTTAGCGATCTCCTCGGGTTGCCCGAGACGGCCCATGGGGGTGCGGGCCAGGATGTTGTTCAGCGCATCGGGATTGGTGTTGACGATCTGGGCGAGCAGTTCTGTCTCGATGCTGCCCGGCCCGATGCCGTTGACGCGGATGCCGTGCTTGGCGAGGCCGAGCGCCATCACCGCCGTGAGCTGGTTCAGCCCGCCCTTGCTCACCGCATAGGGCACGATATGGGGGCTGCAGACCACGGCGTTGATCGAACTCATATTGATGATGACGCCCCGGCGACCCTGTTCGACCATCTTGCGCGCACTCGCCTGGCCGGTCAGGAAGCCGCCCTTGAGGTTGACGCGCAGGACGCGGTCGAAATCCGCTTCCGAGATGTCGAGGATCTCGGCGTTCTGGTTGATGCCGGCATTGCTGACGGCGATATCGAGGCCGCCAAACCAGTCGCAGGTCGTCTCGATCAATCGGGCCACGTCCTCGGATGAGCCGACGTCGCAATGGCTGTAGCGGCAGCGGTTGCCGAGCTCGCGGGCGAGCCCGGCGCCGAGTTCGTCCTGAACGTCGGCGATCACGACATTGGCGCCCTGCGCGACGAATTCGCGCGCGATCGCGGCGCCTATGCCCTGCGCGGCGCCGGTGACGATGGCTGTCTTGTTCTCAAGCTGCATGATGTTCTCGGATGGCCTCAAAGGTTCGCCGTCGCCCGCTCGCGGTCGAAGCAGCCATCGTCGACGGCTTTCGAGAGGAACTGCTTCTGGATGCGCTGGGTCGGCGTCTTCTGGAATTCGTCGACGAAGGCGACGAAACGGGGGATCTGGAAGGTGGCAAGCCGCGGCTGGCACCAGAGCAGGAGGTCGGCGGCGCTGAGCTGCTGATCCGGCTTGAGCTTGACGAAGAGCTTGAGGTCCTCGTCGGCGAGTTCGTTGGTCACGCCGATCAGGGCGCTTTCCTCGACCGCGGGGTGATCGTTGATCACCCGCTCGACCTCCCAGGCCGAGATGTTCTCGCCGCGGCGACGCAGGCTGTCCTTCTTGCGTCCGAGGAAGAATATGAAGCCGTCCTCGTCGCGATAAGCGAGATCGCCCGTATAGAGCCAGCCATCGCGGATGGTCTTTGCGGTCGTCTCCGGATCCTTGTGGTAGCGGGCGACCATCACGCCCCGCTCGTTCTCGGTGACCCGGATCTCCCCGGCCTCGCGCGGCTTCGTCACGGTGCCGCTGTCGTCGACGATCTCGACCTCGAAATAATCGACCGCCTTGCCGATCGAGCCGAGCTTTCCCTCGGTGTTGATGGTGCTGAAGCTCGAGGTCTCGGTCATGCCGTAGCCCTCGCGGATCTGCATCCCGAAGCGCGCTTCGAACTCCCGCCAGATACCGACCGGGCAGCCGCCGCCCCAGGCGATCATGGCTCCGTGATTGCGGTCATCCGGCGAGGGCGGCTGCTTGAGCAGGAGCTGGAGCACCCCGCCGACGAAATGCACATGGGTCGCGCCGTATTCGCGTACCTCGCTCCAGAAACGCGAGGCGCTGAAGCGCGGCACCAGTGCGAGCGTGACCGGCACCATCAGCGACAGCACCAGCACCTCGCTGCCGAAGACGTGGTAGATCGGATCCCAGAAATGCAGCACGCTGCCGGAGCGGATATCGCCGATCCAGATCGAACCGAGCGCCGATGCGCGCAGCATCCGGTCCGTCATCTCGACGCCCTTGGCCGGGCCCGTCGTGCCGGAGGTGTAGAGGATGGTGCGCAGATCGTCGTCGCGCAGGTCGATGCCTGGATTATCCGCGAGGGGGTGAGCGAGGACAGCGTCGAGAGGAACGAAGGCTTGCGCTCCCTCCCCAGTGCGTCCGCGCCAAAGCTGGACGATGGCGGGGCGCTCCGCCAGGATGGGATCGAGACTCCCCGCATATTCGGCATCCGCGATCACCAGCGCCGGCGCGGCGTGATCGACGATATAGGCGAGGCCAAGGCCCTTGAGGTTGACGTTGATCGGAACCTGAACGGCGCCGAGCTTCATCAGGGCGAAGAAGACTGTGATGTGGTCGAGATGATGCGCGAGCATCACCGCAACATGAACGCCCTTGGCCACGCCGAGAGCGGCCAGGCCATGTGCCGCGCGGTTGACGCGGGCGTTGAGGCCGGCGCAGGTCACGACAGCATCGCCCTGTCGGCAGAAAACATGCTCCGGCCGCGTCTCGGCGCAGCGCTCGAGCAGGAGCGGCACCGTCTCGGCCTCGGAGAACCAGGCTGTCTGCTTGCGCGTCATGACCGCCTCACCAGAGCCAGCGCTTCTCGTCCGACAGCGTCCAGGTCTCGGTCTGGCTGCCGGCGTCGAAGTGTCTGCTGATCGCGACATGCCCGTTGCGCAGCCGCGTCATCATGGCGAAGAGGGCGAAAACCGCCTCGCGAAGGCCGTCATCGGCCTCGTGGGCAAAGGGCAGGAAGCCACGGATGCGCAGCGCGGCCCGGTCGGCCAGAGCCGCGTCGAGACTGCATTCATTGCGAAAGGCGCGCAGGATCGCGGCGAAGCTTGCGGCGATCGCGGCAGGCGAAGCACCTTCCTCGCCGCTCGCCTTGGCAAGGTCGGGGCCGAACTGCACCGCCAGCAACCTCATGCCGGTCGCGACCATGTCGCGCGCCGCCGGCGCGCCGAAGAGCCGGTGCATGATCTCGATCGTGTGCTGCACATAATCGACGCCGTAGCTGTAGCTGCCCTTGAGCCAGCGCGCTTCCGGCCAGATCGCCGGATCGAGCCTGGGCGCCCTGTCCGGATCGAACTCCGGCGAGCGCTCGACATGCTCGACGCGAAAACGCTCTTCCGGGGCAAGGTCGTGGTCGTATTCCTGGAAATAGCCTTCATCATAGGGATGCCCTTCAGCGACGAACTTCGTCGCCACCCAGCCCAGTCGCGGACAGCCCAGCAGCCCGCCATTGCGGGGATGCCAGGTCGAGAGGATGGTCCGGCGCACCGAGGTCGGCACCGTCAGCGCCGCGATGCCCGGATAAGTGCCCCAGGGCGAGAGATAGCGAATCCAGACCTTCTTTTGCGTCTCCTCGACCAGCTGCATGTTCAGCCCGCCGATCGAGTTGCTGAAATAGTGGTACTTGGCCGCGGCGAGCGCCGGAGGGTCGTTCTGGATGCCGAGCTTGACCAGCGCCGCCTGGAAGCGAACCTTCTGCTCGGAGGACAGGAGCGCCGACCAGATCTCATTCAGAGCCTTCTCGCCGCGCTCGCGGTAGCAGATCGCCGTCAGCCCCGAGACCACGATCCAGGCGAATTTATTGGCGAGCGCGATCCTGGCGCGCAGCGCTGCGATGTCCTCTTCGCCATAGGCAATCGTGTTCATGGGCGATCGATCCTTGCGAGATTGGGGCGCTGGGCTGTCACTGTCCCCTGCCCGAGCGCTGCAGGGCCGCGGTCAGCATGCAGACGACCAAGGAGAGCACGGTCAGCATCGTCGAGACCGCTGCGATAACGGGCGAGATCTCCCACTGGATGCTGGAATACATCTTCACCGGCAGCGTCGTGGTCGTGGCCGAGACGAGGAACCAGGAGATCACCACCTCGTCGAAGGAGATCAGGAAGGCGAAGAGCCCACCGGCCATGATCGAGGGGGCGAGCTGCGGCAGCACCACCGTCGCGAACATGCGGTAGCGGCCGGCCCCCATCAGCGTCGCGCCGAATTCGAGGTTGGGATCGAGCTTCTGGACGCCGGCCGCGACCATGACGATGACGAAGGGCGTCACATAAATGGTGTGGCCGAGCACCAGCGCGAGCGTCGATCCGGTCAGGCGGATATAAGAGAAATAGAGATAGAGCCCGAGCGCCATCACGATGGCGGGGATGACGAGCGGGCTCATCAGCAAGAGCGTGATCGCCTTCTTGCCGGGGAAATCATGGCGGACGATGCCATAGGCAGCGGGCACAGCCGTCGCCAGCGCCAGGATCGTGGTGAGGCAGGCGACCTTCAAGCTCTGCAGCAACGGACCTGTCCAGGCCGCCGAGGAGAAGAAGATCTGGTAGAGCTCGAATGAGAACTCCCTCGGGGGAAAGCGCACTTCGTGCTGCGTCCCGAACGAGACCGGGATCACGATCAGGCTCGGCACCAGCATGAAGGCATAGACCAGGCAGGCGAGCGCCGTGCCGAACCGGCGGTAGCGGCGCTTGAGGGGGTCCTTCAGGTCGAATGCGTCGGACATCGCCTCAAGCCTTCCCGGCGAGCTGGTTGCGGCGCATCCACAGGGCCGGAGCGGAGAGCAGGACGACCATCGCCAGCAGCAGCACGCCGATCGCCGCCGCCATGTTCCAGTCGAGCGTCTCGCGCGTGTAGAAGTCGACGAGATTGGCGAGCATCACGTCCTGGCGCCCGCCGAGCAGCGCGGGGATGACGAAGAAGCCGAGCGACATCACCATCACGCTGGAGACGCCCGCCACGATGCCGGGAAGGCTGAGCGGCAGGGTGATGGTGAAGAAGATCCGCATTGGCCGCGCGCTCATGATGTCGGCGGCGCGATACAGCGCCGGATCGATCGCAAGCAGGCTCGCCAGCACGGGGAAGACGATGAAGGGCGTCAGGTAATTGGTCATGCCGACCATGACGCCGAAGCGGTTGAGGATCATCGGCAGCGCAACCTGCGTGCCGAAAACCCAGCTCAGGACCAGATTGATCACACCCTCGCGGCCGAGGATCACGGTGAAGGCGTAGCTCTTGACCAGGATGCTGGTCCAGAACGGCAGCAGCACCAGCACCATGTAGACGGCACGCCGGCGCGGCGGCTGGCGCGCGAGATGCAGCGCCACGACATAGCCGAGGACGAGGCTGATCAGAGAGGCCGAAACGCTGATCTCCAGCGTCGTGTAGAGCGAGCGCCTGAACAGGGTGCTCGTCAACAGGTTCTCGAAGGCCTCGAGCGACAGCGCGGCCCCACCCAGGCTGGTGTAGAGGATGAACAGCAGGGGCACCGCCGCGATCGCCAGCGACACGAGGGCCGCCGGCGAGACGAAAGCGGCAGCGGCCCGCGAATTCTCCACGCCAGTCATGTTTGGCCAGTCATGTTTGGGGTCCGGTCACGGTACGCGACATCGGGTGCTCAGCTGAGCACCCACTCCTTGAAGCGGCGGCTGAGCTTCTCGTAATTGGTCGACCACCACATTTCGTCCATGACCAGGTTCTGGTCCGACTCCATGTTGGGCAGCCATTTGCGCGTCTCGGCCGAGAGCATCGGCAAGGCTTTCTTGCTGACCGGTGTGTTGCCCAGGAGCTCCATGGTCGCCGCCTGCCGGGCCGGCTGCAGCGCATAGGAGACGAACTTCAGCGCGTTCTCCTTGTTCGGCGCGTTCTTCAGGACGGCGAGATATTCCAGCCCGTTCAGCGTCTGCGCGAAGGAGAAGGCCATGCCCGCCCCCGTCGCTCCGGTCGTCTTGACGCGCGAGGCATAGGAGTAGCTGAAATCGACTTCGTTGGTTTGCAGCAGCGTGATCGTCTGCGGCGTGGAATCGACCCATTTGGCGACGCTGGGCTTGATCCGGTCGAGCGCCTTGAAGGCGCGGTCGACATCGAGCGGGTAAAGTTTGGAGGGCGGCACGCCGTCGGCGAGCAGGGCGGCCTCCAGCGTCTCGCTCGGCCGGTTGCGGAAGGTGCGGCGGCCGGGAAAGGCCTTGGCGTCGAAATATTCCGCGAAGTTCCTGGGATATTTGCCCTCAGGATGGCGCTTGGGGTCGTAAGCGATGCCCCCGGCGAAGGTGTAGAAGGGCACGAGATCCTTCGTCGCCGGAATCGACAGGTCAGACGCATCGAACAGCGACGCAGGAAGCGGCTCCCAATAGCCTTCCCTGGAACCGCCAGTGCCCATCGCGCCCGGCGCGTCGAAGACGTCCCATTCGACATTGCCGGTCGTGACCTGCGCCTTCACCTTGGCGAGGTCGGGCGTGTCGATCACCGTGACGTTGATGCCCGTCTCCGCCATGAACGGCTTGATCAGCCCCTCCTCGACCGAGCTGCGATAGGTCCCGCCCCAAGTGACGAAGACGAGGTTCTTCGACTGCGCCTGCGCGCGGCCGTTCCGCAGCACGAAGGGTGCAGCGATACCCAGAGCGGCACCACCGGTGAGCAGGCGGCGGCGCGACGGGCGGATCAGGCCAGACTTGGTTTCATATTCCGACATGGTAGTCCCCTCTTTGTTGCGTTCGCCGTCGAGGACGAACGTCAGGCTGCGTCAGACTTCAAAGCTGCAAAGGCTTTTTCACGTGCCAGCGTCGCCGGAATGGCTTCAGCAAGCAGACGACGGGTCTCGTCGCTGACCGGCAGAAGCGGCGGCAGCACCTCGCCGGAAGGGAAGCCGAACATCGTCAGCGCCGCCTTGATCGGCCCTGGATTATGCTCGCGGTAGAGCGTGTTGATTGTCGGCATGATCTCGGCATGAAGCGCCTTGGCCTCGTCCATGCGCCCGCTCGACGCCAGCCGGTACAGCTGCGCCCAGATCCGCGGGAACAGGCAGGACGTCGCCAGGAGCCCGCCGCGCGCGCCCATCGCGACATGCAGCGGAAAGACGTTTTCCTCGCCGGTCAGGATCGAGATTTCCGCACCGGCGAGTTCCATGGCGCGGACCTGGACTGCGAGATCCTGGTTGCAGGCCTTCATCGCGACGATGCGCGTCTGCCGCGCCAGCGCATCGACCGTCTCCGGCTTCAGCGCAATGCCCGTCCGGTACGGGATCTCGTAGAGCATGAGGTCGGCGTCGACCGCATCCGACAGCTTCTTGAAGTAGTCGACGATCCCCTCTTGGGTCGGCCGCGCATAATAGGGCGTCACCACGAGGAGCGCGCTGGCGCCGGCGGCTGCGAATTCACGGCAGGTCGCGATCGTCTCGCCATAACCGGCCGAGAGCACGCCCGGGACGACTGGCACGCGGCCGCCCACAGCGTCGAGCGTGGCGTCGAGCATCTGGCGGCGCTGCCTGGGCGTCAGCGAGACATATTCGCCGGTTCCGCCGACCGGAGCGAGGCCATCGGCGCCCTCAATGACGAGATGCTCGGCCAGCTTGCGCACGGCCGCACCGTCGACGTCGCCGGAGGCGGTGAGCGGCGTCGGCGTCGCCGTGATGATGCCGTGATAAGCCTTCGCCGCCGCCTTCATGACGTGATCTCCATATCGGCGGACTGCCGCGCCCCCGTCGCCGCGCCATCCTGCTCCTGATGCTGCGTCCGATAATACCGCTCAATGAAGGCGGCTGAGCATTTGCCCGATGCCGTATCCTCGGTGATCGCAGCCGCTGCGCGCTCCGACGGCGGGCCGTAGCCACCCGCGCCCGGCGTCTCGACCGAGACCGACGCATCCGGCGCAAGCTTCATGCCTGTGAGCTTGCTGGCAAGCGGCGCCTCGGCCCCGTCCGCCCGATGCAAGCGGAACCGGCCGGGACGGCCAGGCTCGCCGCCGAAGACGCCCGGCGGCGCATGACGGAACCGCTCGCCAACCCCGGAGAATTCGCAAACATGCCCGACGGGGCGGACGACGCGCCTGAGGCCGAGGCCGCCGCGATGGGTTCCAGCGCCGCCGGAATCGGGCACCAGCGCGTATTCCTCGACACGCAGCGGATACTCCATCTCGATCGCCTCGACCGGCAGGTTCGAGGTGTTGGTGATGTGGACCTGCACCCCGTCCTTGCCGTCGCGGTCGTTGCGGCCGCCCATGCCACCGCCAAGGGTTTCGAGATAGACGTAGGGTTGGCCCGTCGCCGGATCGGCGCCGGAGAAAACCATGCTGGTATTGGCCCCGTTGGCGCAGCCGATCGCGCGCTCCGGCAGCACGCCCGACAATGCGCCGAGCACGACATCGATGACGCGCTGGCAGGTGTTGGCGCGCAGCGCGACCGCGGCGGGCGCGACGCAGTTCACGATGGTGCCGGCCGGCGCGACGATCTCGAAGGCCTGGATCACGCCCTCATTATTGGGCATCGACGGATCGAGCAGTGCCTTCAGCGCATAGCAGACCGAGGATCTCACGGCGTTCAGCGTCAGGTTGATATTGCCCGCGACCTGCGGCGAGGATCCGGTGAAGTCGAACAGCGCATCGCTGCCGCGCTTGCGCAGGGTCAGGGCGATCAGCACATCGGACTGGCCGGCGCCGTCATCGTCCATCACGTCGGACCACGACCAGTCGCCATCCGGCAACGCCGCGATCGCGGCGCGCATCCGGCCGCGGCTGCGCTCGATGATCTCGTCGAAGGTGCCGCGCACAGTCGCGACGCCATAGCGGCCACAGAGATCGCCCATGCGCTCGACACCAAGCCGGCAGGCGGCGATCTGGGCGTTCAGATCGCCCTTGCGCTCCGTCGGCAGGCGCATGTTGAGCAACAGCAGGTCGATGACGTCACGAACGGGCTCGCCTTCGCGGTAAAGGCGCACGACCGGAATCCGCAAGCCTTCCTGGTAGATCTCGGTCAGGCCGCCGGACATCGAACCGCGCGCCGCCCCGCCGACATCGGCGTGATGGGCGATGTTGCAGACAAAGGCCAAAAGCTTGCCGTCGATGAAGACCGGAGCGGCGAGGTTGATGTCGGGCAGATGCGTGCCGCCGGCGACATGAGGATCGTTGCCGACGAAGATGTCGCCGGGATGAATGTCACCGGCGAAGCGCTCCTGCAGGATCGCGACCAGCCCGCTCATCGAGGCAAGATGGATCGGCAGCGCGTTCTCGGCCTGGACGACGAGCCGGCCGGAGGCATCGAGGACTGCGACGGAATGATCGTGGCGCTCCTTGATATTGGTCGAGAAGGCCGAGCGCTGGATCGTCAGGAAGCACTCGTCCGTGGTCGAGCGCAGGCCGTTCCAGACGATCTCCAGGGTGATCGGATCGAGCTTTGCGGCCGTCACGGCTGAAACTCCATGATGATGTTGCGTGCCTCGTCGACCTCGGCCGACCAGCGCGGCGGCACCACCGTGGTCGAGTCGAACTGCGTGATGATCGCCGGCCCCGCGAGGCGCGCACCGGGTTCGAGCGTCGAGCGATCGACGACCACGGCCTCGACCGGGGCGGAAGCGTCGAACCAGGCGCTGACCGCGGCCCGCTCCAACGCGGTCCCGGCGGTCTTTAGGCGGGGAGCCTCCCTGCCCTCCTCGGCGAGGCGCGCCTTCATCCGAACATTGACGATCTCGATGGCGGCCGCCGGATCGCAATGCCCGTATTTCGCCTGATGCGCAGCAAGGAAGCGCTCGCGCAGCAGCGCGACCGGCGGCAGGCGATCGCTCTCGTCGAGCAGCACGGAGAGTTCGTAATTCTGGCCGACATACCGCATGTCGAGCGTGGTGGAGAGAGACAGGCGGCTGACTGCAGCGCTCGCGGCGTTCCAGGCCCGGGCCTGCCCGTCCAAGCGTCCGACAGCCTCGACCACGGAGGACAGCGCGCCCTCGAGTCCGACACGGCAGGTCGCGACGAAGTTCTCCTGAATATCCGACATGGCGACGCCCTCGGCGCAAAGAATGCCCGGCGACAGCGGCACCAGGATCCTGCGGATCGAGAGCTCCTCAGCCACATCCGCTGCATGGAGGCCGCCCGCGCCGCCGAACGGCATCAGCGTGAAATCGCGCGGATCATAGCCTCTTTCGACCGAGATCGCCCGGATCGCGCGCACCATGTTCGAAACGCAGATGCGCACGATGCCGAGCGCCGTCTCCTGCAGCCCAAGCCCCAGCGCCTCGGCGAGCGGCGCGATGACGCGCTCGGAAGCCTCCCGGTCGAGCCTCATGCCGCCGCCGACCAGTGTCTGCGGCAAGCGCCCGAGCAAGGTGTTGGCGTCAGAGACCGTCGGCAGCGCGCCGCCCCGGCCATAGCAGGCGGGCCCCGGCACCGCGCCGGCACTGGCTGGCCCGACCTTGAGCAGGCCGTCGGGGCCGACATGGGCGATCGAGCCGCCGCCGGCGCCGACCGTGTTGATGTCGATCGAGGGCAGGCGCACCGGGAATTCAGCGATGTCGCGGCCATAGGTCATGGCGGCTGCGCCGTTTTCGATCAGGCAGACATCTGTGCTGGTCCCGCCGATGTCGAGCGTGATCAGATCCGCCTCACCCGAACGCGCCGCCACCGCCACCGCGCCGACGACGCCGGCGGCGGGGCCCGAAAGCGCAGTGCGGATGGGCAATTCTCCGGCCCGTTCGATCGCCATCAGCCCGCCGGCGGATTGGCTGATGCCGATCGCGGCGTTGCCCGCCCGGCTTTCGAGCGCCTCCGCGAGCCGCGCCATGTAGCGCGACACCTTGGGCTGGAGATAGGCGTTGAGCACCGTCGTCGAGAAGCGCTCATATTCGCGGAACTCCGGCTGCACCTCGCAGGAGAGCGAAATATGCAGATCCGGCATCCGAGCGCGCAGCGTCCGGCCGATCCTGCGCTCATGCTCGGGGTTCAGGAACGAGAACAGCAGGCAGACGGCGCAGCATTCGGCGCCGGAAGCGGCTACCGCATCCACCACCGCGTCGATCTGCGCCTCATCGAGCACTGTTACGACCTCGCCGCGCGAGCCAACCCGCTCGCGGACCTCGAAACGCAATTGCCGCGGCACGACCGGCGCCGGCGCATCCGCTTTGAGATCGTAGATCTTCGGCCTGACCTGCCGCCCGATCTCGATCAGGTCGCGGAAGCCCGCCGTCGTGATCATCGCGACCTTGCCGCCGCTGCGCTCGATCAGGGCATTGGTCGCGACCGTGGTGCCATGGGCGAAGCGCGACACGTCCTCGGCGGCAAGCCCGCAGCGCTCACCCAGTGCTGCGAGCCCCGCCAGGATGGCGCGTGAGGGATCGTCCGGCGTCGAGGGCAGCTTATGGACGAAGACGTCGAGGGTCGCCGCGTTCAGCAGATAGAAGTCGGTGAAAGTGCCCCCGACATCGACGCCGACCGTCCAACTCATTGCCGCCCCCTAATTTGGATATTGAAATTATCCAACTTGGACACATTGTCAATTCAAGCCGTGTCTGTTTATTCGACGGAGCATGGGAAGCGGGAGACAGCGATGAGCTTGGCGGTTGGTTCCGAGACGGCCGTTCGCAACGGCGACCGCGTCTATGACGATCTGCGGCAGCGCATCCTGTCACTCGAGCTCGTCCCTGGAGCGGTCTTCGACGAGGCGCGCATCGTCGGCGAGCTCGGCATCTCGCGCACACCGGTGCGCGAGGCGGTGATCCGCCTGGTCTCGGAAGGACTGCTGCGCCGGGACGGCCGCCAGATCCGCGTCTCGTCCTTCGAGGTCAGCCAGCTGCGCCCCTTCTTCGAGGCCAACAGGCTGTTGTCGCGCACGCTGCATCGCCTGGCGGCGATCCGCCGGACGCCGGCGCAGCTCGAACGGATTCGCGCGGAAATGCTGGCCTTCGAGAACAGCCTGACGAGCGGCGGCGATGCCATCATGAACGAGGCCAATTACCGCTTCCACAAGGAGATCGCGGAGGCGGCCGATTCCTCATTCCTGGAGCGGACCTATTCCGACATCCAGCTCGAGGCGATGCGCCTGTCCCGCCAATGCTTCGATATGGGCGACAACACGGCCGATCAGTTCCAGGCCCACATCGCCCAGATCGTCGCCGACCATCGCGAGATCTTCCGCGCCATCGAGCAGCGCAACCCCGACGATGCCGACGCGCTCGCCTCGCGGCACTCAGACCTGTTCCGCGACCGCGTCGCTCGCCAGCTCCTCGGCCCGCCCAGCGAAGCGAGCCTGGTCAATCTTGCCGAGGTCTAGGGTGCTGAACCGGCCAGGTTTTTCGAGAGCGGGTCACCTTCTTCGTTCGATCAACGCGGATTGCCATCAGTCGCCGTCACGTGCCGTCTCTCATCTAAAAGTGAGAGCAGGATCAATGCGAAAAACCGTTGCCCACTTTTTCGCATCCTGCTCGAGAACGTTTTCGAGCGAAGTGGACACCGGTTCCCCCGCGACAAACGCGAAGCGTTTGCGCGGAGAAAACGCGTTAAAGCAAAGAGCTGGAGCTGTTGAACGATCCAATGGAAACGGAAACCGCTCCAGCCTCGCCAAGGAGACACAGCATGCCGACAGAACCCCGTGAGCTGACCGCCGAGGTCGCCGAACGCTTCGCCCGGATCGCGCTTGGCCATGTCGGGCGCGAATATCCCAACAAGCCCGACCATGTCCTCGCCGATCCGCAGGATGCGCGCACGCCGCGCGAACTCCACCCCGTCTTCTACGGCAGCTTTGACTGGCACTCCTGCGTCCACAGCTATTGGCTGCTCGCCCGGGTGCTGCGACGCTTTCCAGACACGCCTGCGGCCATCGAGATCACGGCGCTGTTCGACGCGCAGTTCATCGCGGAGAAGATCGCCGCTGAATGCGACTATCTCGCCCAGCCGACAGCACGCGGCTTCAAGCGCCCCTATGGCTGGGCCTGGCTGCTGAAGCTCGCAGCCGAGCTCTCCGGCTTGCCGCACCAGGATTTGCCGCACCGGGACTGGTCCGTCAGGCTCGCCCCGCTTGCCGAGGCTTTCGCCCAGCGCTTCCGCGACTTCCTGCCGCTGGCGACCTATCCGGTCCGGGTCGGCACGCATTTCAACACCGCCTTCGGCCTCAGGATGGCAGCCGACTATGCCGAGGCGACGCAGGATGCCGCGCTCTCCGCGCTGCTGCGCGAGACCGGCCTGCGCTGGTATGGCGAGGACGCCGACTGCCCGGCCTGGGGCGAGCCGAGCGGCGACGATTTCCAGTCCTCGGCCCTGATCGAGGCCGAATGCATGCGCCGCCTGCTGGCGCCGGAGGCGTTCCTGCCCTGGCTCGCGCGTTTCCTGCCGCGCATCGAGAGCCAGCAGCCCCGGACCTTGTTCGAGCCGGCCTCCGTCAGCGACCGCAGCGACGGCAAGATCGCCCATCTCGACGGTCTCAACCTCAGCCGGGCCTGGTGCTGGCGCTCGCTGGCGGCCAGCTTGCCTGCCGACGACCCACGCCGCCCGGTGGCGCTGGAGGCCGCACAGCGCCACCTCGCGGCCGGGCTGCCGCATATCGCCGGCGACTATATGGGCGAGCATTGGCTTGCGACGTTTGCCCTGCTCGCGCTAGAGCCGGATGATGTCAGATGGGCTCACGAAGTGATCCCATCTGACATCTGAATCCGTCTCTCATCTAAAAGTGAGAGCAGGATCAATGCGAAAAACCGGTGCCCACTTTTTCGCATCCTGCTCTCGAGGCTGGCGAAGCGCCGGCCGGCTGAGCCGGCGCAAGCAGGGCTCCTACGCCCCCTGCTCGATCGCGGTGAGGTCGATCTCGGACTGGCTCGCCATGTCCTTGCCGAACCAGGCCCGGATCGAGGCCGCGCGCTTGCCGAGATAGCGCGGCTTGTCGTCGTCGAGGATCATCGGCAGGTCGTGGCCGGGCACGACCACGGTGCCGGGCCGCTCACGCCAGCGCGACCAGATCATCTCGATCGTCGCTTTGCTCACAGCCGGATCATAGGTCATGTCGGTGTCGCGCGAGATCAATTCGGCGCGGTTCTTGGCGGCGTCGCCGGTGAAGATCACATCCCTCTCCGGGGTGCGCAGATGGTAGATCAGGCATCCCGGCGTATGGCCGGGCGCGATATGGGCCGTCATGGCGGGGAAGACCTCTGCCCCGTCCTGAACTGTCTCGCATGTCGGCCAGTCCGAGAGCGTGCGCACATAGAGCTCGGGCACCGGCGTCTCGCCCCAGGGCTCGTCCAGCGCCCAGGCCAGTTCGACAGCCCCGACTACGATGCGGGCACCCCGGAACAGCGTCCAGTTCACGGAATGGTCGTAGTGGGAATGCGTCAGCAGCAGGTCGGTGACGTCGGACGGCTTCAGGCCCTGCCGGCCAAGCTGCTCGATCAGCAATTTGCGCATGCCGAAATTGCCCGCATCCACCAATGCGACGCGCCCGGCGGCCCTGAGAAGCACGACCGAACTCCAGCCCAAGCCGCCATGGCAGACCGATTTGCCGGGATAGCCGCAGACCAGGATGCGCAACGGCCCGTCGGCCAGCTCCGGAGGGGTCTCGAACATCGTCATGCCATCGCTCCTGTCAGAAGCCGTAAAGGACCGCGGGATTGTCGACGAGGATGGCATGACGCTGGGCGGGATCCGAAATCGCTTCCGTCAGGCATGACAATGCCTCGGCGTCATCCATCGCCTCGAAGGGTTCGATATCGGTCGCAGCCCGCCCCACGCCGCGCCCACCACCCGTATGTGGCCAGTCGGAGCCCCAGACCAGCGCTTCCGGGTTCTCGGCCGACAAGGCCCGTATGAAGGGGATGGCGCGAGCAAGATGCCCCCGCCCCGCAAGCCGCTGGATCGCCGAGATCTTGATCGTCGCCTTGCCCGAGCCCGCCAGACGCAGGACGCCTGAGAAGCCGGGCTGCTCCGGACCAAGCGCCAGATCGGGCAGTCCGAAATGATCGATCACCACGCGCGTCGCGAGCTCCATCAGGCGCGCCGCCAGGACCTCGATGACGTTGAGGCGGGCCAGGATTTGGACATGCCAGCCGAGCCGGGCAACCTGTTGCGCCTGCCCCTGGATCAGGCGCCAGGCTTCCTCGGGATCATCCATCCCGTGGGTCGCGATGTTGACGCGCACGCCCCGGACACCTTGCGCATGGAGACGATCGAGTTCGTCCGGCGGCGTGCCGAGGCCGATGACCGCCACACCTTTCGCCGCGCTACCGAGACGTTCGAGCCCGGCGAGCATCCGCCTGTTGTCGGTTCCATAGGGACTTGGCTGCACCAGCACCACGCGAGAGATGCCGAGCCGCGCATGCAGCGCGCGGAGCTCGTCCTCCCCGGCATCGCCGGGCGTATAGACGCGATCCGGAGAAAACGGGTATCGCCCGGCCGGGCCGAAGAGATGGACATGGCAGTCGCAGCTGCCTTGCGGCAAGGGCTCTAGCGGCTTTGTCATGCGGCACCTTTGCGTGCGCCGTCCGTCTGGGCGAGCAGGCCGCTCAGCACATGCGGGATGATCCCGCCCGCCTTGAGCAGCTCGACTTCGAGCGAGGTCTCGATCGCAGCCGTGAGCGCCAGCGTCTCGATGCCGCCCTGCTCGCGCAGGATCGAGACCGCGACCTCGCAGCGCGGCGAAAGCCTGTCGAAATCCCAGTCGAGCTGGAAGCGATCACCAGTTGCGATGCGAAGTGCGGACGGGTGAAGGCCGGCGGGCAGCAGCAGCGGCAGGATGCCCATGCCGATCAGGTTGGAGCGATGGATCCGCTCGATGCTCGCAGCGATGATCGCGCTGACCCCGAGCAGGGCGGCGGCCTTCGCCGCCCAGTCACGCGAGGAGCCCATGCCATAGCGCTCGCCCGCGACGACGACGAGCGGTACGCCCTCCAGCCGGTAGCGCTCGGCCGCATCAGTCAGGCTGACGATCTCGCCTGACGGCATGTGGCGCGTCAGACCGGCCGGCGCTGCCGGCAGGAGCTGGTTCACCACGAGGCGGTTGCTGAAGGCGCCGCGCAGCATGACCTCGAAATTGCCCCGCCGCGAGGCGAAGACATTGAGGTTCCCCGGATCCCCACCTGCCGCGACGATGTAGCGGCCAGCCGGGCTGTCATTGCGGATCTGGTTCGCCGGCGAAATATGATCGGTCGTGATGTCGTCGCCCAAGACGAGCAGCGGCCGTGCCGGGCCCCGAGGCGGTGGTGGCCCGGAAGCGCGTACGAAAGGTGGGCGGCGCAGATAGGTCGAGCGCTCGTCCCATGGGAAGCGCGATCCCGTCGGCGCCTGCAGATCGAGCCAGAGCGGCCGGACCGCCGCCTCGCCATAGGCGGCGTCATAGTCGCGCCGGTCAGCGCCCAAGGCGAGCGCCGCGTCGATTTCCGCACCGCTCGGCCAGAGCGCGGACAGGCGAATCTCCGCCCCAGCCAGTGTCACGCCGATGGGATCTTGCATGATGTCGATATTGACCGTGCCCGCCAGCGCGAAGGCGACGACAAGCGGCGGCGAGGCCAGGAAACCGTATTCCAGATCGGGATGCACGCGGCCGGGAAAGTTGCGATTGCCGGACAGCACCGCGACCGGGCAGAAATCCTTGGCGCCCAACGCCTGCTGGACCGAAGGAAGCAATGCGCCGGAATTGCCGATGCAGGTCGTGCAGCCATAGCCGACGATGCCGAAGCCCATGGCCTCGAGATCGGCCATGAGACCGGCACGTCGCAACATCCGTTCGGCGGTCGGCGAGCCCGGCGCCAGCGAGGTCTTGACCCAGGCCGGCGGCTTCAGCCCCAGCGCCCTCGCCTTGCGGGCGAGCAAGCCGGCGGCAACGATCAAACGCGGATCTGAGGTGTTGGTGCAGCTCGTGATCGCGGCAATCACCACGGCTCCGTCGGGAAGCCGCGCCGTGGAGGCAGGTTCGAGCGCAGGCGTGAACGCGGCCGCGGTCGCGCCTGCGGGAAGGCGATCCTGCGGGCGCCGCGGCCCCGCGACGCTGGGCTCGATCCGGTCGAGCGCGAGCTCGAGACTGCGGGTGAAATCCGGCTCCGCGTCAGGATCGAACCAGAGATCCGCTGCCCTGGCGAAGCCACGGATCAGGTTCAGCTCGGCCTCGTCCCTGCCGACGCCGCGAAGATAGCTGCAGCTTGCCTCGTCGATCGGGAAATAGCCGGTCGAGGCGCCATATTCCGGGGCCATATTGGCGACGGCGGCCCGCTCGCCGACGGCCAAGGTCGAGACGCCCGGACCAAAGAACTCGACGAAAGAGCCGGAGACCCCGAGCTTGCGCAGGCGCTCCGTCACCGTCAAAGCGAGATCGGTCGCGGTCACGCCCTCGCGCAATCGCCCGGTCAAGCGAACGCCGACGACTTCGGGGATCCTCAGGATCACCGGAACGCCGAAGAGTGCGCCCTCGGCCTCCAGCCCGCCGACGCCCCAGCCCAAGACGCCCAGCCCATTGACCATGGGCGTGTGGCTGTCAGTGCCGAGCAGCGTATCGGGATAGGCCAAGAGCCCATCCGCCTCCCGCATCGTCACGACCAGCTTCGAGAGCCTTTCAAGGTTGATCGTGTGCATGATCCCCGAGCCCGGAGGATGCACATGGATCCCGGGCATTGCCCCTGAGGCCCATTTCATCAGGCGATAGCGCTCGGCGTTGCGCTCGAACTCCTTCTCCAGATTGAGCTGGAGCGCGTCGGGACGAGCGTGGAAATCGACGCCGGAGGAGTGATCGGTCGAGACGTCCACCCCGATGCGCGGCATCAGCAGGTCGGGATCGCGGCCATGCTCGGCCAGCACATCCCGCATCGCGGCGATGTCGACCAGCGCCGGCCCGCAGGTCGTGTCATGCATCATCAATCGGTTCGGCAGGAACGGGATCTCGGCAACGCTAGTGCGCGCCGACAACCAGGCCTTGAAGGCAGGGATGATGCGCTGCGCCTCGCCGGCTGAGTTCCTCAGTGCATTCTCAAGCAGGATGCGCAGCACATGCGGCAGGCGCAGGAGATCGGCCCCCAGAGCATGCCGAAGATCGATGCAGGCGTAGGAGCGCCCATCGACCTGAAAGCGGCGACGCCGGACGGTTCTCGGGGTGGATTGATCGACTTGCATCATCTCAGTCCGGCTTGAAGCCCGCCTTGTGGAGGATCGCGGCCCAGCGATCGACCTCGCTTACCACCAGCGCCTGCATGGCGGGGCCACCGCGTTCGTCGGGTCGCGGCGCCCGCGCCCCGATCGTGACGAGGCGCTTTGCGACCTCCGGATCGTTCAGGGCCTTCGCGACCGCGCCCTGCAGGATATCGAGCACTGGCTTCGGCGTCGCCTTGGGCACGAACAGCCCCGTCCAGGTCTCGGCCTGGAACCCCGGCAGGCCGGCCTCCTCGGAGGTCGGTACATCCGGCAAGGTCTCGGCCCGCGTCTTGGCCGCGACTGCAAAGGCCTTCACCGATCGGGACTGAACCTGGCCGCTGACGGAGGCGACGAGATCGCAGGAACCATCGATCTTGCCGCCCATAATGTCGTTGATCGTCTGGCCGAAGCCGCGATAGGGCACATAGGTCGGCTTCACATCGATGAGCCCGAAGAACATCAGGCAGGTGATGTGGGAGGCCGCGCCATTGCCGGAATGCCCCATCATCAAGGCGCCCTGCTTCTGCTTCGCCAGGGCAATGAACTCCTTCAGATTCGCCGCCGGCAGATCATTGCGGAAGAAGACGATATTGGGCGTCGAGGCGACGAGGCCGAGATAGGCGAAATCCGATCTCGGATCATAGGGCAGCTTCGGATTGACGGTCACCGCCGCGGCAAGCGTGCCGGTATGGCCAAGGCCGATGGTGTAGCCGTCGGGCGCCGCGCTCTTGACCCGCGAGCCGCCGATCGCTCCCCCGGCTCCGCCAATATTCTCGACCACCACGCTCTTGCCGAGCGCGCGCGCCAGCGCCTCGGCGAGAATGCGCCCTGTCGTGTCGGCCGCGCCACCCGCGGCGAAGGGAACGATCATGGTGACCGGCCGCTCCGGGAACGTCTGGGCCCGCGCGCTTGTCGACAGCGATACCGCGACGGTAAGCGTCGCGGCCAAGCCAAGGCAACTCCTCCCGAATAGAATCATCTGCCTTCCCTCCCTTTTGGGTCGTCGGTTCGGCGCTCACGCTCCGACGATTTTTCGGACCTTGCGGACAGCAGCCTCCGGCGAGGACAGCACCGGCACGGATGTCGCCTCGCGGCAGGCCTTGAGCGCGCGCGATGTCGAGAAATGCGCCAGCATCAGCGCATCGACCTGCCCGAAGGCCTTGGCCTCCCGCGCCACCAGGCTGTTGTGGGTCTCGGCATCGCCTGCGCGCAGCGCCGCCATCGCCTCAGCAGCCAGCCGCGTGGCGAGCCTGGCCCCGGGCCTGACGCGCCTTGCCTCCTCGGCGAACTCGGCTTCCATCGTCACGATGGAGGGGCCGAAGGTTGCGACCATGCCGAGCCGCTCGCCATGCCCGAGCGCCTCCTCGAACATCGCCTCGTTCGGCTTGAGAACCGGAACCGGGACCGCGCGTCCCGCCGCCTCGATCGCGGGACCGAAGGCCGAGCAGGTGAACAGGATCGCCTTGGCGCCGAGCGAATAACCGTATTCCGCCAGGGCAACGATGCGCTGGTGGATGGCCGGCGTGATGTCGCTCGCCTTGGCCCTGTCGACGGAGAGGGAATCGTCGAGGATGCTGACCGGCTCGGCTTCCGGCCAGAACTCCTTGAAGGCCTGAAGGATCGGCTCGATCGCGACGGACGTCGCATGGATCAAGGCGATGCGGGGACCGGTGCTCATGTCAACGGGCTCCGGTCACGGGTTGAACAGCCAGGTCGAAGCCGGCTGCACAGTGCAATGCGCCACATCCGACGACAGCTCCGACGCGCCCTGCGCGCGCAAGCGAACGCTGCCGCGCCTCAGCCGGTATTCCCATTTGTCGCCGAGATAGATGCAGCCCTCGACATCCAGCGGCTGGCTTGTCGCGGTCGGTTCGGATGAGACCATGATGGTTTCGACCCGGACCACGGCGCGGATGTCGGAGGCATCGCGCGGCGGCTCGGCGTCGCGCCAGATCCCAGGCAGGCTCCAGCCCTCGCAGCGAATGACCGCACCGCCATCTGATTGCGGCTCGAAGGCGCCCGACAGCACGTTGTTGGTCCCCATGAAATCGGCCGCATAGAAGCTTGTCGGCTGGCCGTAGATCTGGAGGGGCGTGCCGTCCTGGACGATGCTGCCGCCCTTGAGCAGCAGGACATGGTCGGCGATCGCCAGCGCCTCGCCTTGATCATGCGTGACCATGATGGCGCAGATCCCCAGTTCGAGGATCAGCTTGCGAATCCAGAACCGCGCCTCCTCGCGCAGCTTGGCGTCGAGATTCGACAGCGGCTCGTCCAGCAGCAGGACTTTGGGCTCGTAGACGAGGGCGCGGCAGATCGCGACGCGCTGCTGCTGGCCGCCCGAGAGCTGATCGGGATAGCGCGCCGCAAGATGCGCCAGGCCGAGCTTGTCGAGGATCGTCTCGACCCGCGTCTTGATCTCGGCCGCCGGTCGTTTGCGAAGCCGCAAACCATAGGCGACGTTCTCGAACACCGTCCTGTGCGGCCAGAGCGCATAGGACTGGAACACGAGACCGATCTCACGGGCCTCGGGCGGCAATGCGACGCCGGCCTCGCCATCGAGCACGGTCTTCCCGCCGATGACGATCCGGCCGATTTCGGGCTGTTCGAGCCCGGCGATGCAGCGCAGCAGCGTGGTCTTGCCGCTGCCGGAGGCGCCGAGCAAGGCAACGATCCGGCCCTTCTCGGCGGTGAAGGAGGCGCCGGACAGGATCTTGAGGCCGCCCAGCCATTTCTCGACGTTGTCGACAACGAGCTCAGTCATGAAGTTTCGCTCCCAGCCGCAGGGCGAGTGTCAGGCCCACGGCCGTCAATGCGATGGAGATGAAGGAAAGGGCGGCGATCTGATCCATCGCGCCCGAGGTCAGCAGCGACACCATCAGCGAGCCGATGACCTCGGTGCCCGACGACATCAGATAGACGCCGGTGGCGTATTCGCGCAGGAACACGATCATGATCATCGCCCAGGCCCCGGCGAGGCCGGGCCTGACCAGCGGAATGACCACGTCACGCCAGCTCCGGTAGACCGAAGCGCCGGTGATGCGGGCCGATTCCTCGAGCTCCGGCGCGACCTGCAGCAGCGTCGACTGGATGATCCGCAGGCCATAGGACAGGCCGACGATGATGTAGGCGATCAGGAGGCTGATCAGCGTCGCCCTGAGCGGGATCAGGAAGGGCACGAACAGGAACAGCCAGAAGAAGGTCAGGCCGACGATCAGGCCGGGCAGCGCCCGCGGGATCAGCACGGAATAGTCCAGCAGGGTTCCGCTTCTGCCGCGGTTGCGATGCCCGGCCAAGCCAACCAGCAGGTAGAAGGCAACCGCGATGGCGCCGCCGACTCCGGCGAGCAGGATCGTGTTGAGGATGCCGCGCGACAGGCTCGGGATCTCGAAGACCGCCTTGAAATTGGCGAGCGTCAATTGCTCGGTCAGCCTGACGCCCTCGCCCCAATTCTCGACGAAGGCGCGCAGCACGATGCCGCCGACCGGAAAGAACACCGAGACCAGGAGCCACAACCCGATCAACCCCAGCGCGACCGCTTGGCCGGTGCTGCCCAGCCGGAGCAGATTGGTTCTCGCCCCCTTGCCGCCGACCGCCGCGAAACGCCGGGCATGGCGCAGCAAGCGGCGCTGGATGAAGACGAGCGGCAATGTGATCAGGATCAGGAACACCGTGACCGCCGCCATGACCTGATAGGTCGGCGCGCCGAAGATCGTGTTGACCTTGTAGATATAGGTGGTCAGCACGAGGATGCCGTTGGGATCGCCCAGCACCAGTGGAATGCCAAAGGTCTCGAAGCCCAGGAGCAGATTGAGCGCGGCGCTGAAGACCAGCGCCGGCAGGACCATCGGCAAGGTGACGTCGAGCGAGACCCGCCAGATTCCGGCCCCCGCCGTGCGCGCCGCCTCTTCAAGGTCGGACGGCAAGCGGCGCATCGCCGAGGCCACATAGAGATAGACCGTCGGCACATGGCTCAGGCCGCCGATCAGGATGATGCCCGGCAGCGTATAGATGCTCCAGGGCGCCGCGCCGAAGAGGCTCTTGAAGGCGATGGTGACGAAGCCCGAAGGCCCGACCGAGACGGTGTAGCCAAAGGCCAGGACGATCGACGACAGGAACATCGGCACGAGCACGATGGGCTCGAGCCATTTTCGCCCCTTCAGATCCGTCCGCGTGATCAGGAAGGCGAGCAGCCCGCCAAGCGGAACCGCGACCACCACCATGCCGAAGGCATAGAGCGTCGTGGTCCAGAGCGCCCGATAGAACTCGGGATCGGTCAGGACAAAACGGAAGGCATCGAGGCTGAAGCGGACATTATCGTCGAAGAAGGGTGCGTCGAGGACGCTCTGATAGATGACGAGCAGCGCGGGCGCTGCCACCATCACGAACAGGGCGAGAATGACTCCCGCCCTGAAACGCGGCGCGTCGTTGGCAAGCGACATGGCGATGCTTTCGGTGGGACGCATCAACCGCGCAGCGCCTGCTTCCATTTCTGGAAGAACGCGGCGCGCGTCTTTGGATCGGATGCTTCCAGCAGCGCGGCCGAAACGGGGATCGGTTTCAGCTTGCCGCCTGCCATCTCGTTGAGCTTGGCGATGTTGAGGCCTTCGCTGACATCGGTGCGGATCGACGGCGCGCCACTGGCGGCCATCGCCGTCTGGCCGCGCTGGGAAAGCAGGAAATCGAGGAAGACGCGCGCCGCGGCGGGATGGGGCGCGCCCTTCGAGATATTGGCGACCCGCGAGAACGCCGCCGCATGGTCGGGCGGCAGGACGACGCCGAGATTGCTGTTCTTCTTGGCCCATTCGATCGCATAGGAGCCGATCAGGTTGAAGGCGATCCAGTGCTCGCCCGAGGCGATCTTCTCGCGCATCGCGCCCGAGCTGCCATAGACCTTGGGGTCCGTTCCACCGAAGGCCCTCACGAGCTCCCAGGTGTCGGAGGTGGTGCGTGCGTCGTTGTTGAAGAACAGGAAGCCGGAGCCGCTCTTTTCCGGATCGAACGAGGCGACCTTGCCTTTCAGCGCATCCTTGTTGGCTTGCAGGAAGGCGATGAGCTCGGCGCGCGTCTGCGGCGGCTTGAGCGCGCCCAGCATGCTCTTGTTGTACATGATCGCGACCGGCTCGACCGAGGTCGCGTAGAGCTGGTCGTTGAAATTGGCCCAGGCAGGCAGCTGGGCGGCTTCGGGCGATTTGTAGGTTTCCGCCTGCCCCTTCGAGACCAGCACCATCTGCAGGTCCATCGCCGAGGTCCAGACGATGTCCGAGCCGACCTGCTTGGCGGCGGCTTCCGAGATGACGCGGTTATAGGCGCCGTTCGTTCCAAGGTCGTTGTAGTCGACCCGGATGCCGGGGAACGCGACCCGGAAGGCTTCCACCAGCGGCCTCCCCTGCACATCGTCCGTCGATGTGTAGATCGAGACCGCACCCTCCTTCACCGCCTTGTCGACGAGCTCGCCGTAAACAGCGGGATAACCGGCCGGAACGCCCTGCGCGATGGCGGAACGATTGCCGGCCATGGTTACAGCAGTGAGCGCGCCAGCGCCCGCAACGACATGCCTGCGTGTGATCATAGCGTCCTCCCAAGATCTTTTTCTTGCGGGGACGCTAACTCAGAATATTGGTTTTATCAATCTATAAAGCCAAATGTGCGCATGCACTTCCGGCTGCAGCGCCCTAACCCCTTGGCGCAGGCGCGAATTCGGCTTGAACGACCGGCGATTTGACGGCCAGCGCGCCGTTCAGATGCCGGCGCATGACATGCGCCGCCTCCAGATTGTCGCCGCGCTCGAGCAGGTCCAGGATCTGAACATGCTCGATGCTCTGCGCGACGATCCGCTGGGGATCGACCTTCAAACGGTACTCGATGAGGCGCCGAAACTGGTTGGCGCGCTCCAGCGCGAACAGGAACATCGGATTTCCCGCCATTCTGATCAGCTCCTCATGAAAGCCCGCGCCGGCGCTCCGCATCGCTTCCGGTGAAAGCCCTCCGATCTGACCCTTCGCCAGCTTCTCCTGAACTCTTCGCAACGAGGCGGCGGCGGCCCTGTCGAAGCGGAAGGTCGGCTCCATGATCGCCGCCGGCTCGATCACCGCCCGAAAGCGATAGATCTGCTCGAAGGCCTCCGATGTCTTGGCGACCGGCCGCAAGCGCCAGCCATATCCCGGCTTGGGCTCGGCCCAGCCCTCCTGGACCGCGCGCACGAAGAGATCCTGGGCCTGGGAGCGCGTGAGCCTGTACCTGTCCCTCACGGCCTGTTCGGTGAGCTCGCCTTCGATCCTGTCGTTCAGCCAGTCTTCGGCGAAGGTGAAATAAGGGTCGGCATCGGCCGCCCTGACGGCCAGCACCGGCTTGGCCAAGCCCGCCACATCGATATCGGAGCGAACATAGAAGCCGCGATTTGGCCGGCTCTCGATGACGCCGTCACCGGCCAGCACGCCCAGTGCCTCGCGGACCGGCGAGCGTGAGACCTGATACTGCTTGGCTAGCGCCTCGGTCGCCAGATGCGACCCCGCGGAGAGGTCGCCCGAATTGATGCGGGCGACGATATCGCCAGCGATGCGGAGCGCGAGGGGACTATTGGACATAGCTTGATCTCATTGAGTGGCGAAACGGCCAGCCGCGCGAATGCAACCAGCCGACAGCAATGATTCCGGGGCGGTCGCCCCTTGACGTCAATTTGGATTTAATAGATGCAATAACCAAATCTACAAACTCGCCTCGTGCCGCCACGACCGAACATGGCGCGCCGGAGAACCCTCATGAAGCTGCTCGTCCTGCCCTGTGATGGCATCGGCCCCGAGATCATCTCCGCCTCCATGCAGGTACTGGAAGCCGCCAGCACGCGGTTCGGCCTCGATCTCACCTTCGACTATGACGAGGTCGGCTTCACCAGCCTGGAGAAGCACGGCACCACGCTGCGTGACAGCATCCTGGAGAAGGCTCGGCACGATTATGATGGCGTAATCCTCGGAACCCAGTCGCATGCCGACTACCCTGCGCCGGAAAAGGGTGGACGCAACGTCTCCGCCGGTTTCCGGATCGGCCTCGATCTCTACGCCAATGTCCGCCCGGCGCGCACCCGGTCATTCATTCCATCCAATATGAAGCCGGGCAAGACGATGGACCTCGTCATCATGCGCGAGGCGACGGAGGGCTTCTATCCCGACCGCAACATGCATCTGGGCTGGGCCGAGCTGATGCCCTCGCCTGATATGGCGATCTCGCTGCGCAAGATCACCGCCCATTGCTCGAACCGCATCGCGCGCCGCGCTTTCGAGCTGGCGATGAAGCGCCGGAAGAAGGTCACCGCCGTCCACAAGGTCAACAGCTTCCACCAGACCGATGGGCTCTTCCTGCGCGAGGTCAGGAAGGTGGCGGCGGATTTCCCCGAGGTCGCCCTGGACGACCTGCTGATCGACGCCTCGACGGCGCATCTCGTGCGCAATCCCGAGCGCTTCGACGTGATCTGCGCGACGAATTTCTACGGCGACATCATCTCGGATCTGGCGAGCGAATTGTCGGGCAGCCTCGGCCTCGCCGGCTCGATGATGGCGAGCGACAGCCATTGCTGCGCACAGGCCCAGCACGGCTCGGCGCCCGACATCCAGAACCAGGACAAGGCCAACCCGGTCTCGATGATGCTGTCCTGCGGCATGCTGCTGCAATGGCTCGGCGAGACGCGCGGTATGCCGCAGTTCGAGGCGGCCTTTCGCGCCATCGACGCCGCCATCGATACCGTCCTGACGGATCCGGCCTGCCGCACGCCCGACCTCGACGGCAAGGTCGGCACGAAGAAATTCGGCTCGCTCGTCGCCGAAGTGCTGGCCCAGGCCTGAGCGCAATCGCAGGGGGAGATCGCGCTGGAACAGCGGAACGCGGTGCGCGCCTAGCCGAGCCTATCGCAGAGATCCGACGGCCTCACCGCGCTGTCACTCAATAGCGCAGATGGCGGTTCAGGCGATGCTCGAGGCGGCGGCTGAACAGCGACATCCCGAAACAGCACAGGAAGAACACCACCACCGCGAAGGCATAACCCTCCCGCGCCATGCCGAGCCAGGCCTGGTCCTTCTGGGCCTGAGTAATCACGGCGAGAAGGTCGAACAGGCCGACGATACTGACGAGCGTGGTGTCCTTGAACAGGTCGATCACCGTGTTGACGAGGCCGGGGATGACCAGCCTGAGCGCCTGCGGCATGACGATGAAGGACTGGATCGCCCATGGCCGAAGGCCAAGCGCGGTCGCCGCTTCAGCCTGGCCGCGGGGGATCGCTTGCAAGCCGCCGCGCACGATTTCCGCCATATAGGCGGCCGTGAACAGCGTCAGCGCCAGCATCGCGCGCAGCAGATTGTCGATCGTCGCGCCATTGGGCATGAACAGCGGCACCAGCAGCATCGCCATGAAGAGCACGGTCAGCAACGGCACACCGCGCCACAACTCGATGAACAGCATCGAGAACAGGCGGATGACCGGATATTTCGAGCGGCGGCCGAGCGCCAGGAAGACGCCGAGAATGAAGCCGCCGCCGCCCGCCACCGCGGTGAGCAGAACGTTCAGCATCAAGCCACCCCAGAGATTGGTGGCGATATAGGGAAGTCCGAACAGCCCGCCAACCAGCAGGATGCCGGCCGCCGCGGGCACGAAGCCAAGCAGGATCAACGCGAGCCAGCCCTGCCAGCGCGGCGGCGCGATGAGCGTCGCCGCCGTGGTGCCGACGACCAGAGCCAGGGCGAGATCGACCCGCCAGCGCTCGGGCGAGGGATAGCGGCCATAGAAGAACAGGTCGAACCTGACCTTGATGAAGGTCCAGCAGGCGCCGCCGGCATCGCAAGCTGCACGCGTAGTGCCGGAGATCGTCGCGTCCGTCACCGCCCAGTTGAAGATCGCTTTGACCAGGACAATGATCACGCCAGCCAGAAGGAGCGTCAGCAAACCGCTGGACAGCGATGGAAACAGGTTCCGTTTGACCCAGACATGCGTCGGCGCCATCGCGATCAGCGCTCCACGATCGCGACATGAGCGTTGTACCAGGCCATGAAACCGGAGATGGCCAGGTTGATGCCGAGGAAGATGATCATCACCAGGAACATCGTTTCCAGCGCCCGCCCGGTCTGGTTGAGCACCGTGCCGGCATAGATCTGGACCAGTTCCGGATAGGCGATCGCAGCGCCAAGCGAAGTGCTCTTGGTCAGGTTGAGATACTGGTTCGTCAATTGCGGGATCATCACCCGCAATGCCTGCGGCAGGATGACCAGGAACAGCGCCTGCGCCCCGGACAGGCCAAGTGAGGATGCCGCTTCGCGCTGGCCTTTGGCGATGCCCTGGAGCGAGGCGCGCACGATCTCGGCGACGAAGGCCGACATGTAGAGCGACAGCCCGGCGACCAGCGCGATCAATTCGGGCGGCACCACGACGCCGCCGACATAGTTGAAGCCGCGCAACGTCGGGTAATCGAGATGGTCGACCGACAGCAGGACGACCACAAGCGCGATGGCGGGCAGCAGCGGCGCGGCCCATCCAAAGGCCCGATGCCGGCGGCGCAAGCCCCTGAATACGGGGACGAGGCACAGCGCAGCCACCAGCAGCAGGACCGGCCACAGGCCGGCAGTGCCCATCTCGATACTGGGCATGTTCAGGCCGCGGACGCTGAGGATCATGCCCCCCGGCAGGGCCAAGCCGTTGCGCGGCGGCGGCAACGCCTGGATCATCACCACATACCAGAAGATGATCTGCAGCAATTGCGGGGT
Source organism: Allobosea sp. OK403 (assembly GCF_900113835.1). Lineage (GTDB taxonomy): Bacteria > Pseudomonadota > Alphaproteobacteria > Rhizobiales > Beijerinckiaceae > Allobosea. The sequence goes on from NZ_FOQV01000002.1 coordinate 1,004,219, forward strand.
GTTGCGCACGATCTCGATGATCGCCAGCGACAGGCTGCGCGCCAGCCAGTTTGCCGAGAGGCGCATCACGCCGAGCAGGAAACCCAGCAGTGAGCCCAGGACGATGCCGATCGCCGCGGCGAGCAGGGTGTTGAGCAGGCAGACCCACAAGGCCCGGCCATAGCTATCGGCCGTCGACCAGGGCACGACATGGAAGGGGATGTCGAAACCGGTCCGCTGGGAGAGGAAAGCGAAGCCGAAATTCATGTTCCGCGCCGCCAGATTATCCGACGCGTTGGCGATGATGAACCATGCGAAGAGGGCGAGCGCGCACAGGAAGAGGCCTTGCCAGGCAAAGGCGCGGAAAGAACCGCGCCTTTGCTGTCTCGGGGCTGGCTGTCGCGCGATCAGGACCGCGGTGTCAGCCAAGGCCATCAGCGCAGCGGCAGGGCATATTGAAGCCCGCCCTTGGTCCAGAGATTATTGGTTCCACGCGGCAGGCCGAGCGCCTTGGGGCCGAAATACTCGTCATAGATCTCGCCATAGTTCCCCACGGCCTTGATGATGCGATAGGACCAGTCGCCATCGAGGCCCAACTGCTTGCTGAAGTCCTCGTCGAGGCCGAGCAGACGCTGCATGAAAGGGTCAGCCGGCTTGCTGGCCTTGATCTGGTCGGCATTGGCCTTGGTGACGCCCATCTCCTCGGCCGTCAGCAGGATCATATGCGTCCATTTCAGGATGTCGCCCCATTTCTCATCGCCTTCGCGCGCATAGATGCCGAGCGGCTCCTTGGAGATGATCTCGGGCAGGATCGTCCAGTCGTCGGGCGTCTTCATGGTCGAGCGCGCCGCGGCGACGCTACCGGAATCGTCGGAATAGCCATCGCAGCGCCCCGCCTCCGCCGCGGCGAAGGCCTCCTCCGGCTTGTCGAACAGCAGGGAATTGATCTTGATGCCGTTGGCGGCGCCATAATCGGCGATGTTGAGCTCGAGCGTCGCGCCCGTGAGCATGCAGATGGTCGCGCCGTTCAATTCCTTGGCGGAGGCGACCTTCAGGCTCTTCTTCACCATGAAGGCCTGGCCGGCGTAGAAATTCACCGCGATGGGCGAGAGGTTGAGCTGCGTGTCGCGCGTGAAGGTCAGCGTGCTGTCGCGGATCAGGACATCGATCTCGCCCGATTGCAGCACGGTGAAGCGGACCTTGGTGGTCACCCCGACATATTTGACCTTTTCCGCATCGCCGAGCACCGCCGCAGCGATGGCACGGCAATAGGCGACGTCGAGCCCCTTCCATTTGCCGGTCGAGTCCTGGAAGGCGAAGCCGGGAATGCCGGTATCCACACCGCAATTCAGCTCGCCGCGCTTCTTGACCGCGTCCAGCGTCGCACTCTTGACCTGGGCTTCGGCGGGGAGGCCCGCCGCACCTAATCCGCAAACGGCGAGCGCCGCCGCATAAGCCAGTTTCCGCAAGCTCGTCATGACCCGATCACTCCCTGCCTGAGACAAAAGACAAAATCGAAGGCGATGCGGGGCTCTCGCCCCAAAACTAGAGCAATTGCTCTAGATCTTTGTTTTAACGCGTTTTCCTCATGCGAACCGGCATCCACTTCGCTCGAAAACGCTCTAAGCAGACATTCCTTGGCACGCCAACGAATGTTCTGCTTAGGTCTTTGATTTGTCGCAGATTCTTGTCGGAAAACCGTGGGACACTTTTCCGGAATCTGCTTAGCTGGCGGCGCTGTAATCGATCGGTTCGGCATGCCAGCCTTCATGCCGTTTCGCCCAATAAGCCTCGCGCAAACGCTCCGAGATCGGTCCCGGGCGATCATTGCCGAGAATGCGCCCATCGAGTCTGGTCACGGGAATGATGCCGCCCGCAGTGCTCGTGGCGAAGATCTCGTCGGCCTGGCGAAACTCCTCGACCGGCACGGCCCTCGCCTCGCAGGGTAGCCCCAATTCGGCGCAAAGATCGATCGCACTCAGCCGGCTGATTCCGTGCAGCACGTTGCGGTCGGCGGTCGCGACCTTGCCGTCGGTGATGCAGAAGACGTTGTAGCCGGGACCTTCGGTGACGTTGCCGTCAAGATCGAGCAGTATCGGGTTGTCGGCGCCCTTCTCCTCGGCCTCGAACATCGCCGCCGTCATATCCGCCCAGTGGAAATTCTTGATGCGGGCGTCGAGGCAGACATCGGGAATGCGCGGTGTCGAGGCGATGATCATATGTGCGCCGCGCGCGATGACATCGGGCTTCATCTGCCAGACATAGGGAATGGCGAAAGCCGCGAGATAGCTGCGCGCATTGACCGGGTGATAGCGCTGCTCGGGGCTGGGCCTCCCGCGCATGCAGTCCATCGCCACATACGCCTCGCGCAGGCCCGACAGCCGCACGAGCTCGTGCAGGATCGCGCGGATGTCCGCGTCGCTCTCCTTCGGGGTGAAGCGCATGGCTTCGATCGAGGCGCGGAAGCGTGCGAGATGATCGTCGAGCCGAAAGAACGCCCCATCCCAGACGCTGACGACATCATAGGTCACGTCCGAGCGGCGATAGCCCCAATCGGTGATCGAGAGCTTGGCCTCGGAGACCGGCATATAGGCCCCGTCGAGATAGGCAGCGCCCTTCGACCAATCGACATTCCCGGCGGTCGCAGTGTCCATCGTCACTCTCCGTATCGCGATCGGCATCTCGAAGGCGGAATATGTGATCACATCAGGCGAGATATCGCCGCCAGCGTCAAGATCGGGCCATTATCGGGCGCAGTGATTTTCAGCATTTTGAGCTGCAAAATTAAGCAATACGACCAAGTCTGCAGCGCATGAGCTTTTCGCTCCAATCTCTCGACAACCGACAGACGGCGTGATGTGATCACACCGTCAACAGCAATCCAAGCTGCATCAATTCACCATCGCGGATTATGCGCAAGCCGGCAGGAGAGCGATATGGCCTCGACCAAGCTGAACTACCGCAATGACACCCTGATGCTCGGCTTCAGCGACCTCAAGCGGCTGCGTTCGGAGCGGCCGCTGGTCCTGACGGGCGGGCGCGGCATCAGGGTCTTCGACGAGCGCGGGCGCGATTACATCGAGGCGGTCTCGTCGTTCTACTGCGTCGCGCTGGGCTATAGCGACGAAGAGCTGATCGAAGCCGCCATCGCGCAAATGCGCGCCCTGCCGATCTATCCCTCGGCGATCGACCGCACGGTTCCCGCCGTCATGGAGCTGGCCGAGAAACTCGCCGCCCTGTCGCCCATGCCGCAAACCCATGTCACCTTCGCCACCACCGGTTCCGAGGCGAATGATCATCTGATCAAGTTCATCTGGTATGCGAACGGCTTCTCCGGCGAGCCGAGGCGGCGCAAGATCATCAGCCGCTGGTCGAGCTATCACGGCAGCACGATCCAGTTGACGGCGCTCGGCGGCGGCTCCGATCTGCATCGCTCCTTCGCGGTACCGACGGATGAATGTCTTTATGTCAGCCATCCCAATTGGCCAGGCGGCGCCGAGCCGGGTGAGAGCGAGGCGGCCTATGGCGATCGCCTTGCCGCCGAGCTCAGATCGGTCATCGAACAGGCCGGACCGGACACGGTCGCCGCCTTCTTCGCGGAGCCGGTATCGGTATCCGCCGGCATGTATGTGCCGCCCGCCGGCTACTTCACCAAGATGAAGGCGGTGCTCGATGCCTACGGCATCCTGCTGGTCGCCGACGAGGTGGTGACCGGGTTCGGCCGGACCGGGCAGTTCTGGGGCACCCAGACGCTGGACATCAAACCCGACTGCATGACCTCGTCAAAAGCGCTGTCGAGCGCCTATCAGCCGATCTCGGCGATCCTGATGTCAGGCGATTTTTACAACCGGCTGGAGCGCGGCAGCACCGAGAAGGGCTGGTTCGCCCATGGCGGCACCTATCATGCTCACCCGGTCGCCGCAGCCGTGGCCCTGAAGACGATCGAGATCTATGAGCGGCGCAATCTCGTCGCGCATGTGCGCGACGTCATGCCCGCTTGGGCGCGCGGCCTTGCCGCGCTGAAGGATCATCCGCTCGTCGCCGAGACGCGCTGTTTCGGGCTCCTGGGCGCAGTGCAATTGAAGCAGCCCGGCGACGGCGAGACCGTCCCGGCCTCGCTGCGGATCGGTGGATTGCCGGCGCAGGTCTATCAGGCCGGCCTCGAAGCCGGCATCATCGTCCGGCCATTGGCGAACTGCCTCGTACTCTCACCGCCGCTGATCATCACTGTCGCGGAAATCGACGAATTGTTCGAGCGGCTGACGCGGGCGCTGGATCAGGTGCTGAAGGACATGCCGGCCAAATAGCCGCAGCGCGCAAGGCTAGCCGGCGACCAGCGCACGATGCGTGAGCCCGAGCCTCTGATACAGATCGCGCTGGAAGGTGAGGATGTCGGCGCGCCGCAGGTCGCGAGCCCTGACCGGGTCGCGATCCCGAAAGGCCAGGACCATCTCATGGTTGATATGGACCGTGAAATGCAGGAAATCGGGATCGAGCGCGACGGGCACGGACATGGCCTCGGCGAGATGCGGTCCGAGGCGCAGCCGCAATGTGAAGATCGCCGATTGCAGCACGCCCGACGATGACCCCTGCGCGATCCGCAAGCCCCAGGACTGGATGCATGTCACGATCTTCACGACGTCCGAGCTGTCATAGGCGAGACGAAGCTCCTCGTTGACCCGGGACAGGATCGCGATGTCGTCCTCGGAGGCGCGTTCGGCAAAGCGTGCCGCCGCCTCCCCCTCCACCAGGACCCGGGCCGAGTGCAGATCGTCGAGCTCGGCGCGGGTCAAAACCGGCACCAGGATGGAGCGGTTGGGGGTCGCATGAAGCGCGCCATCCGCCGCGAGCCGCACGACAGCCTCGCGAACCGGCTGGATGCTGGTGTTCAGGGATGTCGCGAGACCACGCAAGGTGAGCTTCGTGCCGGGTAGCAGATGCCCGTTCAGGATGGTTTCCTGCAACTGCCCATAAACCTGTTGCCCAAGCGTCCTCTGCGGCACGGAGCGGCGGATGCTGTCGGCTGGGTTCTGGGCCAAGGATAACCTCGCGTTTTCGCCTGAAGAATCCCGCTCATTTCGGCTGCGGGATCATCATCGAAGGGCACTATAGTGCAGACCGCAATAACCCGGCCAACTCAACGAACATAGGAGTTAGCCCACACATTCTCCGATATGGAGAAAACGCTGCGCTCGCTTGTGCGTCTGATACCGAAGCGCCTCGTCTTACCAATGACGAGCGGCCGCCCGCCCAACGCCGGCGCGACCAGCCCGGCTAACGCACGAAGGTGCGCGACAGCCCCGCGCTGCGGTCGACGATCAGAACCACGACCAGCGTCAGCACGATCAGCAGGGCCGAGACGCTCGCCACCAGCGGGTCGGCGCTCATCTCGACGCGATGGAACAGCTCGACCGGCAAGGTCGTGATGCGCGGCCCCGTCAGGAACAGGGTGATCACCACCTCGTCGAAAGAGACCAGGAAACACAGCGCGCCGGCAGCCACCATCCCGGGCTTCAATAACGGCAAGGTCACCCGGCGGAAGACCGTCAGGGGCGAGGCGCCGAGCGTAGCGGCCGCCTCCTCGACAGCCAGCGGCAGATTGCCGAGCGCCGTCGCCAGGACCCGCAGCGCATAGGGCAGCGTCACCACGAGATGGGCCAGCACCAGGCCGTGAAAGGTCGCAAGCAGGTTGAACGAGGCGAATGCGATCAGGATCGCAAGGCCCAGCACGATCGTCGGCAGGAGGAGCGGCGCCGTGAACAGATTGTACAGGGCGCCCGACCCCTTTGTCTTCAATCGCACGATGACGACGGCGGCTGGCAGCGCGATGAGCAGCGACAGCAGCGTGACGATCACCCCAAGCCCGAGGCTGACGAGGAAGGCCTTGCCGATCGTCGGATCGGCTACCAGCGCAGTATACCAGCGCACGCCCCATTTCGACGGCGGGAAGGCCAGCACCGCATCTCCGCTGAACGACAGCGGAAACACCAGGATGACCGGCGCCAGCAGATAGAGGAAAATGACCGCGACCAGCGCCGTCATGAACAGGGAGGATTTGCGCGCTTCCATGACCGCCTCACATCAATCGAGCGCTGCGACGGCGCGTCCGTAGACGACCAGCACGAGGCCGAACAGGACCAGGACCAGGATCGAGAGCGTCGCCGCCAGCGGCCAGTTCAGCGTCACGATAGCCTGGTCGTAGATCTCCGTGGCCAGGAGAAAGACGCGCCCGCCCCCCAGGAGCTTGGGGGTGATGAAGGAGGAGACCGAGAGCACGAAGACGAGCAGGCAGCCCAGGGCGACACCCGGCAGGGTGAGCGGAAACACCACGCGCCAGAAGCTCTGGATCGGCGATGCGCCAAGCGTGGCAGCCGCCTCCTCCAATCGCGGATCGAGCCGCCCGAAACCGGCCAGCAGCGACACGATCATATACGGCATCAGGATCTCGGTGAGCCCGACGATCACGCCGGTCGTGTTGAAGATCATGCGCGGCGCCGTCAGGCCGATCGCGTTGAGGAGGCTCGGCAGGCCGCCCTGGTCGGAGAGGATGACGACCCAGCCATAGGTCCGCACCACGGCAGACGTCAGTAGCGGCGAGATCACGAGGACGATCAGGATGCTGCGCCAAAGCCCTTCCGCGCGCTGGATATAGAGCGCGATGGGATAGCTCAGGACGAGCGCCGCTACCGTGATCGCCAGGCTGACGCCCACCGAGTTGAGCAGCAATTCGCGATTGAAGTCGTCGGTGACGAGGGTAACCCAATTGGCGAGCGTGAATTTTTCGCCGATGCCGCCACCCGTCAGCGCTTCCTTGAACGACAGCAGCCCCAGATTCAGCATCGGCACGATGAACCCGATCAGGTTCACCAGCATGATCGGAAAGAGCAGGGCGAGAACGGCGCGCCGGGATGCTCCCGCGCCCGGAACCGCATTCATGGCGCGGCTCCGAAGACGAGCGTATCGGCCGGCTGCCACTCCAGCCGAACGGCGTCGCGGACGCGGAAGGCCGCCGCTATGCCACGCGTCGCGGCCTCGACCATGAAGCTCGTGCCGCCAATATCCACGTCGTATTGCAGGAGGTCGCCGACATAGGTCACCCGCACGACATGGCCGCGCAGGCTATTGGCTGTGCCGGAGCGTGCGCCGTCATCCGTCCCGATCGCAACCCGGTGCGGCCGGACCATCATGGTTGCGGGGCCGATGACCGAATGCTCCGTGCGGAAGAGCTGGTCCTGGAAGGCGACGGCATTGTTGCCACGCCCCTCGACCGCGACCCGGTTGATCCGTCCCACGAAGGAGGCGACGAACGGGTTTGCCGGGCGCTCATAGACATCCTCCGGCGTTCCGACCTGGGAGAGCCGCCCGGCCTCCATGACGGCGACCTTGTCGCACATCGCCAGCGCCTCGACCTGATCATGCGTGACGAACACGGCCGTGATCCCGAGCCGGGTCTGGATGTCCCGGATCTCATTGCGCATCTCGTCGCGCAGCTTGGCGTCGAGATTCGAGAGCGGCTCGTCGAGCAGCAGGATCGAGGGCTTGATCACCAGCGCACGCGCCAGAGCGACGCGCTGCTGCTGGCCGCCGGAAAGCTGCGAGGGCTTGCGATCCTCACGCCCTGAGAGATGCACCATCTCGAGCGCCGCAGCGACACGCGTGCGGATTTCGACGCGCGGAAGGCGGCGCATTTCCAGCCCGAAGGCCACGTTCTGCGCGATCGTCAGATGCGGAAAGAGGGCGTAGCTCTGGAAGACGAGCCCCATATCCCGCTTATGTGTCGGCACCGCGGTGACCTCGTTCCCCGCGACCAGAATCCGGCCGGAGGTCGCGGGCGTCAGACCCGCGATCATCCGCAGCGTGGTGGTCTTGCCACATCCGGACGGGCCGAGAAGCGCGACGAGCTCCCCCTTCTCGATGGAGAGGCTCAGGCTGTCGACGCTGCGCGCCGCGCCATGATGTTTGGAGAGGGCTTCGATCGAGAGATAGCCCGCCTCCCCCGGGGCATGACTGCCGCCGACAGAGCCGATTGCGTCCAAGCTCATCGAGCTCTCCTGATTGTTGGCGCTTCGCCCCGGATTGCCGCAGGACGCGCCGGCGTGGCTGTGCGGGCTACTTCCGGGAAATGACGCTGCGGCGCCATTCCTGGACGATGCGGTCGCGCACCGCGGCAAGGTCGAGGGCGTTCACCGCGATCATGCGTTCCGGGGCGCCGGCCGCCGTCCGCTTGGCGATCTCCTCGGGCACCACCGCCTTCATATTGGTGGGCGCGTAGGCGACCTCCTTGGCGAAGGCGATCTGAGCCTCGGGGCTCAAGGCGTAGTCGAGGAACTTAGTGGCCGCTTCGCCCGATGGCCGGTTCTTGACGAGGTTGAGCGTGTTGATCTGGAAGATGCTGCCCTCTTTCGGCAGGACGACGCCGAGATTGCTGTCCGGCTGGTCGGCGAAGTACTGGGCGCGGGCGTTCCAGCCGACACCGAGGCTCGCCTGGTTCGACAGGATCGGCGCATAGGCGTCGGGCTTCGGATCGAAGGTCAGGACGTTGGGCGCGAGCTCAGCAAGCTTGGCGAGCCCCTTGGCGGTGCTCGCCTTGAAGTCGGTTCCGCCTTCCATCTTGTCCACCACGATCGAGAGCGCCAGGCCCAGGATTTCAGGCGGGGCCGACACCGTGACCTTGTTGCGCAGGGCCGGATCCCACATCGCCGACCATGAGGTCGGCGCCGTCGCGAACTGCTTCTTGCTGTAGAGCATCACGACATTATCGAGCGTGAAGCCGATGCCGGCCGCCCCTTCGAGGCGCGCCTGCGGGTTCAAATCGGCGACGCGCTTGCTGACCGTTTCGTCGATCTTGTCGAAGAGGCCTTCATCGGTGCCAGCCTTCGAGACCGAGATGTCGAGCACGGCGAGATCGAGCTGGGGCGCGCTCTTCTGGGCGCGGAGATTGCCGAGGATCTGGGCCGAGCTGCCGATGGCGTAATATTCGACCCGAACCTCCTTCTGGCTTTCGTTGAAGCGGTCGATGACGGCCTTCTTGTACTTCTCCGCGAACAACTCGCCATAGCCGCCGACGGTCACCACCGTCTGCGCGGCCACCGGCCCGGCGAGCGTCAGGGCGCCGGCGACGAGACATGCGTATTTGATGCTGGTTTTCATGGCTTGGTCCCCGTTTTTTTGTGGCTTTCGATGCTGACGGCGTGGCGAGCGGCGAAACAGGCGCCCGCCGCGGCCGGTCAGCCGATGACGACGTCGTCGAGCGTGTAGGGCGAGGACACGTTCAAGAAGCCCGGGAGGTTCCTGAAGCCCTTGATCTCGGCCTTGCGGGCATAGGCCTGGGTCCGCCAGTTGAGGCCGACGAGGGGCGCCTCCTCGAAGAACGCCTTGCGCAGCTCCGCATAGATCGCCACGCGCTTGGCCTGGTCGAGCTCCCTGCGGCCGCGCGCCAGGATGGCGTCGATGCGCTCGCTCTTGAAGCCGAAGGAGCGCAGATGGTTCGGCGAGCCCGAGCCGATGAAGGGGCTCAGGGCGTCCGGGTCGTTGTAGTCGCCCGAGGAGCCATGGACGGCGATCTCGTACTGGCCCTTGGTGCCGAGCTGGATGCGCGTGGCGAAGTCCGGGAGCTTGAGTTCCGCCATGATCCCGACGGCTTCCAATTGCTGCTGGACGACCTCGGCCGTGTTCTTGTGCATGCCGTATTGCGCTGTGCTGAGCAGGCTTGTCGAAAAGCCGCCGGCAAGGCCCGCTTCCGCCAGAAGCTGCTTGGCCTTGGCGGGATCGTAGCTCCAGGAATTGGCCGGATCCTCGCCCGCGAAGGGCGACCCCACAGGTACGGGCAGCCCGAAAAGCTCTTCGCCCTTTCCGGCAAAGGCTGCGTTGATGATGTCCTTCCGGTTGATCGCGTAGCCGACGGCCCGGCGCACCCGAGCGTCCGCGAACGGGCCCTTGCTCGTATTGAACATGACGAACATGAACGGCCCGTTGGTCGTCTCGAGCGCGAGCTTGGGATTTCTCCCGACCCGGTCGATGCTCTGCCACGGCACATATTCGATGATGTCGAGATCGCCGGCCTCGAGCGCCGCCAACCTCAGATCCTCATCGGCGAAGACGGAAAAGCGGATCGCCTTCAGGGCCGGCTTGCCCGGCTTGTAGAAGCCATCGAAGCGCTCGACCTCGATATAGGAGCCCTTCTCCATCCCCTTCAGCGTGAAGGGGCCAGCGCCGATCGGCGCGTCGGGCTTCGATTTCGCCGAGACCATCGGCGCGTTGAAGCTCGCCAGGAGGTAAGGCAGGATCGTGCTCGGCTCCTTCAGGACGAGGCGGACGGTCCGGGCGTCCGGGGTCTCGATCGTCTCGATCACCTGCAGATCCTGGCGCAGGAAAGCCGTCGATGTCGGCGCCATCATCTGGTCCAACGAATGCTTGATGTCGGCGGCCGTGACCGGATCGCCATTGTGGAACTTGGCGTTGGCCCGCAGCGCAAACACATAGGCGCGCTCGCCATCGAGCTTCCAGCTCTCGGCCAGTTCGCCGGCGAGATTGCCGTTTCCGTCATAGCCCAGAAGGCCGCGATACAGCATGAGCTTGACCGCACCGGCCGCCGCCCCGACGTTCTCCCAGGGCCTCAGATTGGGCGGATACGCCGACAGGCCGTAGACCAGGGAGGTCCGCTCCGCCGCGAAGGCGTGACGGCTGGTGACGATGGAGCCGAGCGCTGCCGCCCCGAGCCCGCCAAGGACGGCGCGCCGGGAGATCGGCATATGCGGATGGTTCGAGTTGGCGTGGCTCATGTCGATCGTCCCCTTTTTTGATTGAATGAACAGGCGGTGAGGCCACTGCCCTGCGCTCAACTGACGAGCTTGGCCTCGATCATCGCGGTCGCGCCGCTGATGTCGGCGATCCGCTCTCCCTTGCGGAGCCGCTCGATCATTAGGAGCTCGGCTTCCTGCATGCCGATGGCGCGCTCCGCGACCGCACGCGCGACCGCTGGCTTGACGACGAGGACGCCGCTTTCGTCGCAGAGGATGGCGTCGCCCGGCTCGATCGTCTGGCCGCCCACGCTGACGGGAACGTTGAGGGCGCCTTCCATTCCCAGGATCTTCGTCGTGATCGGGGAGACGCCGCGGCTCCAGAGCGGGAAGCCCAGCCGGCGCACCTCGCCGAGATCCGTCGCCGGGCCGTCGATGACCCCGGCCGTGACGCCGGCGAGCTTCATCGCATTGGTCACGCCGCCGCCCCAGCAGGCATGGCGGTCATCGCCGCAGCGGTCGACCACGATGATGTCGCCGGGGCGTGCGGAGTTGATCGCGTAATGGAGCAGCGCTGAATCGATATTGGGGATGCGCACGGTCACCGCGGTTCCGGCGACGCGTGCACCCGGCAAGACGGCGGTGATGCTGCGGTCGACGAAACCATCATGGTAGAAATGCCCGACCGTCGCTGTCTCGACCCGCTCGAGCAGCGCCACGACATCCCCAGGGATCTGCGTCGGCATCGGTTTGACCAGGAACATCGGCTCTCCTCTCAGCCCAGCACGTGATGGCGGACGCTTCGCCGCGAGCTGAGCCCGCGTTAGAGCAATTAAAGGCCGACGATGACCACTCTGTCAAATTATTATGCATTTAATGACTGATCGGTCATTTCAAGCACCCGCATGAGTCAGCCTCTCTGCATGCGAAGCGCCTTACAGCATTCCGCAGCGATGCCAGGCCCTATTTCGGCGCCAATGCGGTCGAATGGCCGCCGCAGAAGCTCTTCAGGCAGCTCAGTGAGTTCTTGAATAAAATAGACCGTTCGGTCATTTTTTGTGGAAATGATTGACCGATCACGCGCAGCGATCTAGCATGACCGCCTGTCTTTCTCTGGGGCCGACGTGACCGCGACCATGCTTCAGCCCACTCCTTTCGATGTGGCGATCATCGGCGGCGGCGTCGTCGGATGCGCCGTGGCGCGCCATCTCACCTTGGCGGGCGCGAAGGTCGTGCTGCTGGAAAAGGCGACGGATATCCTGTCCGGAGCCAGCAAGGGCAACAGCGCCATCCTGCATACCGGCTTCGACGCCCCGCCTGGCAGCCTGGAACTCGCCTGCATGCAGGAGGGCTACCAGGAATACATCGATATTCGCACGCGTTTACGTCTCCCTATCCTGGAAACGGGGGCGGTCGTCGTCGCCTGGAACGACGACGAGGCCGGCCGCCTCGACCAGATCGAGCAGACCGCGCGCAACAACGGCATCAGTGATGTCCGCAGGCTGGATCGCAACGAATTGCAGGCGCGCGAGCCGCATCTGTCGGCTCAGGCGCTGGGCGGCCTACTCGTGCCGCGCGAGCATCTGATCGACCCCTGGTCCGCGCCGCTGGCCTATATGCTCCAGGCCCTGGCGAACGGCGCCGAGATCCGCCGCAGCACCGAGCTGCTCTCGGGCCAGTTCGACGGCCGGGACTGGCGGCTGGCCACCTCGACGGGAGAGCTGGCGGCGACCACGGTGGTCAATTGTGCCGGGCTCTACGGCGACATTGTCGACGAGCGCCTGACCGGCCAGACGCATTTCACGATCAAGCCGAGAAAGGGCCAGTTCGTGGTCTTCGACAAGGCTGCGGCGCGCCTGCTCGGCACCATCATCCTCCCCGTCCCGAGCGAGCGCACCAAGGGGATCGTGCTCACGCCGACGATCTTCGGCAACCTCCTGGTCGGCCCGACGGCGGAAGAGCAGGACGAGCGCGACCGCGCCGGGGTCGACACGGCGACGCTCGAAAGCTTGAAGCAGAAGGCCGAGGCGATCCTCCCCGCACTCGCCGGAATGCCGGTGACGGCGATCTATGCTGGCTTGAGGCCAGCCACGGAACGCAAGGAATACCGGGTCAGGCACGACGTTGAGCAGCACCTCATCACGATCGGAGGCATACGCTCGACCGGGCTGACGGCGGCGCTGGGGCTTGCCCGCCATGTCGGCCGGCTCTGGGCGAGCAGCAATGCGCACACGCCGCTGGCCGATCCAGTCTGGCCGGAAGCGCCCATGCTGGCGGAACATGAGGAACGCGATTGGACACGGCCGGGCTATGGCGAGATCATCTGCCATTGCGAGATGGTCACGCGGCGCGAGCTCGAGGCGGCGCTCGACGGGCCCCTTCCTGCCGGCGACATCGGTGGCCTGAAGCGCCGCACCCGCGCCGGAATGGGCCGCTGCCAGGGCTTCAATTGCAGCGCGCGGCTGGCGAGCCTCACCGAGGGGCGTTTTCCCGTGCCGTTGGCCGTAGGACATTGCCATGATTGAGCCTGGCCATGACTGAGCCAACCATGACTGAGCCTGCAAACCCCCTGAGCGTCGATGTCGCCGTGATCGGCGGCGGGCCGGCGGGCTTGTCGGCCGCTATCGAATTGAAGCGCCGCGGCATCGGGCAGGTCGTCGTCTTCGATCGTGACGTCGAGGCCGGCGGTGTGCCCCGACATTGCGGCCACCCGCCCTTCGGTTTGCGGGAGTTCGGCCGCCTTCTCACCGGCCCGGCCTATGCACGGCGCCTCGTCCGCCACGCGCTTCAGGCCGGCGTCGAGATCAGGCTCAATCATGCGGTGGTCGCCCTGCATCCAGAAGGACACCTCGAACTGGCGACGCCCGATGGCCGCATCGCGGTAAGGGCCAAGCGCGTCCTGCTGGCGACCGGCATCCGCGAGACACCGCGCTCGGCCAGGCTCGTGACCGGCACGCGCCCGGTCGGTGTGATCAATACGGGCGCCTTGCAGGCCTATGTCCATCTGCAGGGCATGATCCCGTTTCGCCGCCCCGTGATCGTCGGCACGGAACTGGTGAGCCTCTCCGCCATCGCCACCTGCCTCACCCACGGCATGCGCCCCGTCGCGATGGTCGAGGCTCGCTCCCGCCCCACCGCGCGCTGGCCATTGGCATTACTGCCTCATCTCGTCGGCATTCCCGTGCATTACCGCACCGAGATCGCCGCAATCGATGGCGATGGCCGCGTCGAGAGCGTGATCCTGCAGAAGCAGGATGGCGAACGGACTACGCTGGCTTGCGACGGTGTGCTGTTCACCGGTGGCTTCGTTCCGGAGGCCTCGCTCGTCAGGCTCAGCCATCTGACCCTCGACGCGCATTCCGGCGGCCCACGGATCGACCAATTCGGACGCTGCTCCGACAGCCTTTACTATGCCGCAGGCAATCTGCTGCGCGCCGTCGAGACGGCAGGCTGGTCCTTCCGCGAGGGTCGGCGCATCGCGGGCTATATCGCAGACGACCTCCAGGGCAGCCTCGCCAAGGCCGAGCGCCTGATCCCCATCGTGCCGGGACGCGACATCAAGCTGGCGGTTCCCCAGCAGATCGCCCTGCCGGGGCTCCTGGCCGGCGCCAGAACTATCGAGCTACGCGTTGAGGAGGCGAGCACGGGCCATCTCGACGTCTCGAGCAATGGCCGGACGCTCCTGCGCAAACCGCTCTCGGCCTTGCCCGAGCGGCGCATCCTGCTCGATCTGAAGGCGTTGGGGCTCCTAGACGACGCAACCGAGATCAGGGTGGAGATGCGGCCATGACCCCTCGCGCCATCGGGATCGACCAGGGCACCACCAGCACACGCGCACTCGTCCTCGACGAGGATGGCAGCCTGCGCCTGATCAAGGCCGGCCGGCACGCCCAGCATTATCCTCACCCGAATTGGGTCGAGCATGACCCGCTGGAGCTGCTCGCGAACATCCGCCATTGCCTGAATGAGGCGGGAGCGGTCCCTCGCATCGGCCTGGCCAACCAGGGTGAAAGCTGCCTGGCCTGGGATGCGCGGACCGGAGAGCCGCTCTCGCCGGTGATCGTCTGGCAGGATGGCCGCACAGTCGATCGGATCGCAGAGTTGCGCGCCGATGGCGCTGAGGCCGAAACCCTGGCTCGCGCCGGCCTGCCGCTCGACCCGTATTTCTCCGCCTCGAAGCTCGGCTGGCTGCTCGAGCATTCGCAGGCGGTCAAGGCAGCGCGACGCGCCGGGCGACTGCGCCTGGGAACGACCGATGCCTTCTTTCTCGACAGGATCACGGGAACCTTCGCCACCGACGCGACCACGGCGTCCCGGACCTCCCTGATGAATCTGGAAAGCGGCGCATGGGATCCCACCCTGTGCGAGCTGTTCGGGGTTCCCATCGAGACGCTGCCGGAGATTCGCGAAACGGTCGGCGATTTCGGCGCCGTCGGCTCCGCGCAGATCTGCGCCTCGATCGTCGATCAGCAGGCGGGCCTGTTCGGCCATGGCTGCCGCGAGCCCGGCGACACCAAGATCACCTTCGGGACGGGCGCCTTCGTCCTGACCGTAACGGGAGACGAGATCGTTCGCGCGCCTGATCGCGGCATGCTGCCGACCGTGGCCTGGCGCCATGGCGGCCGGGCGACCTATGCCGTCGATGGCGGGGTCTATGATGCCGGCTCGGCGATCGACTGGATCCGCAATCTCGGCCTGTTCGCCGCCTTCGACGAGTTGCAGACGTTTGATGCTGCGCCGGCGATCTCGCGTGGCGTCACCTTCGTCCCCGCCCTGTCCGGCCTCGCCTGCCCGCATTGGGACCGCAGCGCGGCTGCAACCTGGATCGGCATGACGGCGGCGACGACGCCACGCGATCTCTGCCAGGCCGTTCTGGAAGGGATCGCGCTGCGCACGGCCGAGGTGGTCGAGGCCATCGGCAGCCGGGTCGCTATTCAGGACCGGATCTCCATCGATGGCGGGGTCGCCCAGAGCGACTACTTCGCCCAGTTCCTCGCCGACGTGCTGCAGCGCCCGGTCATTCGGCCGGCCTTCCATGAACTGACCGCACTCGGCTGCGCCATGCTCGCTTCCGGCACGGACCCGGAGCCTGTGAAGGCAGTGGGCGAGCACAGCCGGATCTTCTCACCCATAGATGCGCGTGGCGGCGAATGGCGCGAGCGTTTCGCTGGGGCCGTGCAGCGCAGCCGCGGATGGCGCGCTTGAGCTCGTTTCCAGCACGTCCGAAGTCCATGAGGGGCTGCGCCGCCATGCCATTCCGCCGATCCTGTCATGCCGAGCCCAGCCGAGGAGATCAATTGTGAAGCGCCGTACCTTCCTTCAGGCCGCAGCGGCCACGCTCGCCATGCCGGCCATCACCGTGGCGCAAAGCCAGCGCATCCTGCGCTTCATTCCCCAGGCCGACCTCGCGATTCTGGATCCGATCTGGACGACGGCCCTCGTCACGCGCCATCACGGCTATATGGTTTTCGACACTCTGTTCGGGGTCGATGCCACTCTCCGCCCCGTGCCGCAGATGGCCGAGAGCGCGGTTTCGGAGAATGGCGGACTGGCCTGGCGCATCACCTTGCGCCCCGGCCTGCGCTTCCATGACGGCGAGCCCGTCCTCGCCCGGGATTGCGTCGCCAGCCTGCGCCGCTGGGGCCGGCGCGACAGCTTCGGACAGGCCCTCTTCGCAGCCACCGAGGCGCTTTCGGCGCCGGACGACAAGACGATCCTGTTCCGCCTGAGCCGGCCCTTCCCGCTCATCCTGGACGCTCTGGCCAAGCCCCAATCCTTCATGGCGGCGATCATGCCCGAGCGCCTCGCCAGAACCGACGCCTTCACGCAGGTCACGGAGATGGTCGGCAGTGGTCCGTTCAGGTTCAAGGCGGATGAGCGCGTTTCCGGCGCACATGTCGCCTATGAACGCTTTGCCGACTACAAACCCCGCGAAGACGGCGCTGGCGGCTGGACCGGCGGTCCCAAGATCGTCCATTTCGACCGGGTCGAGTGGAAGGTGATCCCCGACGCCGCCACCGCCGCGAGCGCCTTGACGACCGGCGAGGCCGACTGGTGGGAATACCCCCTGCACGACCTTCTGCCGATGCTGAGGCAGAACCGGGATGTCCGGGTCGAGATCACCGATCCCACCGGCCTGATTCCGACCATGCGCATGAACACGCTGACCAAGCCCTTCGACAATCCAGCGATCCGGCGCGCGCTGCTGGGCGCCATCGACCAGAAGGAGTTCATGCAGGCACAGGTCGGCGACGACACCTCGCTCTACCGCACCGGCGTCGGCGTCTTCTGCCCGGGAACGCCGCTGGCAAACCAGGCCGGCATGGAAGCGCTGACCAGCCCGCGAAACCTCGACGCGGTCAGGCGCGCCATCGCCCAGGCCGGATATGGCGGCGAGCCCGTCGTGCTCATCGCCGGCACCGACGTGCCGAATGTGAAGAACGCCTGCGACGTCGCCGCAGACATGATGCAGAAGGTCGGTCTCAAGGTCGATTATCAGGCCACCGATTGGGGCACGGTCATTCAGCGCCGGGCCAATCGCGAGGGAACCGACAAGGGCGGCTGGAGCGCCTATTGCAGCAGCTGGGGCGGCCTCGACCATCTCAATCCGGCCGTGCATCTGCTGCTGCGCGGCGACGGCAGCTTCTTCGGCTGGCCGCAGAGCCCGGAGCTCGAGACCCTACGCGGCAAATGGTTTAACGCGCCCGATCTCGCCGCCCAGAAGGTCCTCGCCGAGGACATGCAGAAACAGGCCTTCATCGACGCGCCCTATCTGCCATTGGGGCAATACATCCAGCCGACGGCCTATCGCTCCAACATCACCGGCATGCAGCAGGGCTTCGCGACCTTCTGGAACATCAGGAGGAGCTGAGCCGCTCCCGCCGCAAAGGCTCGCTTCGCCTGCACCAACCCCGAAGCCCGCGGCCTGGGCTTCGGGACAGACCAGTCAGACCTCGTTTACGACGTGCTCGCTTGGATGAGCTGTGGCAGAAACCGCTTGCTTGAGGGGCGGGTTCCGACGTTCTTCGCTTGCGGAAGGGTCGATCAGCAGCTCGACTCGATTCGATGCCAAGAATGCAGAGCTACCAAGAATGCGGCGCTGCCAAGAATCGAAGCCACGAGAAGATCGATGCTACGAGAAGAAGGCTAGAGAATGCGTCCGTCGGCTCGCCAGGACCTCATTGTCGACTATGTCGAGAAACGCGGCAGCGTCACGGTGGAGTTCCTCGCCTCTACCCTCTCCACCTCGCGCGAAACCATCCGTCGCGATCTGTCCGCCCTGGCGAAGGATGGCCGCCTTCGCAAATTCCATGGCGGCGCCAGCGGGATCAGCGCCTATGCGGAAGGCCAGATCGTCGAGGGCTCGTTCCAGGCCCGCATGCATGAAAACGTGCCCCAGAAGCGCAGCATAGCCAAGGCCACGGCCGCTCTGTTCAAGCCTGGGGACTCGATCTTCGTCGATACCGGCAGCACCACGGTCTATCTGGCCGAGGAGCTCGGAAAGCTCTCGGGCCTGACCGTGATCTCGAATTCGATCCTGGTCGCGCAGCATGTGAGCAAGGGCGCCAATAATCGCGTCTTCCTCATCGGCGGCGAATACCGGGACGACACCGCCCAGAATGTCGGCCGCCTCGCGCTTGAGCAGATCAGCGCATTCAAGGCCGCGCATCTGGTGATCACCGTCGGGGCGATCGATGCCGACGGCGTCTCCGATTTCAATCCGGAAGAGGCCGAGATCGCCCAGGCAATGCTCGGCCAGAGCCGCACCCTGACCGTCATCGCCGACAGCTCCAAGCTCGGGAAAACCGCGATCTTCCAAGTCTGCGACCTCAGGCGGATCCAGCGCATGGTGCTGGACGAGCCGCCGGCAAGCCCCCTTGCCCAAGCCCTGTCGGCGGCGGGCATCGAGATCATCATCGCGGAATGATCGCGTCTGCGGCGGCCCTCCGCCGCAGACGCGCCAGCTTCAGAAGCGCGTACCACCCGAAAAGCGGAAGGCCTGGAGCTTGTCGCCGCCATATCTGATGCCGGTCGTCGGGTCGCGCCAGCCATCATCCTTCGTTAGCGCATAGGCGTAGTCGAAGCGGATGGGGCCGAGCGGAGACTGCCAGAGCAGGCTGACGCCGACCGACGAGCGAATGACGCTGTTATCGCGGACGCAGGCGATGTTGGATTGATAGCTCGAGCTCGTCGAGACCTTGTACTGCCTGGCATCCGAGCCGCTGGGGCAGCCCGTATAGCTCGAACTGGTGATCGTCTTCGAGCCGCCGTCATAATTGAACAGCGTGCCGGCATCGGCGAAGATCGCGCCGCGCAGACCGACATCACGCGGCAGGCCCGGTAATGGGAACTGCATTTCGAGCGTGCCGCCGACATAGGTCGTCCCACCCAGAGCCGCGCCTGTCAGCACATCGCGCGGGCCGATGCCGGTGGAGGAGAAGCCGCGCACCAGATTCGACCCCATCGAGTAATGGTCGATCATGCGCAGATCGCCGCTGGTCGCCTGGACATGACCGCCCTGGAACCGCACGAAGCCGACGACATCGTCGAAGAGCTCACGGTAATAGCGCGCATCCGCAGCAACCCGCAGGAAGTTCGAATCGCCGCCGAGGCCGGCATATTCGGGTTTCAATTCGGCAACGAAGCCGTTGCGCGGTTTCTGGATGTTGTCGACCGAGTTGTAGTTCAGGTTCAGGCCGATCAGGGAGGTGATGGTCGAGCCCTGCGCCTCCTTCACCGCGACCGATGCCTCGCCATTGGTGAGGCAGTTATAGGTCGAGCTTTCCGCAGTCGCGCCCGTTGTCCCCGGCGTCGTTCCCGTGATCGCGTTCGTACAGTCGTTGTAGGGATAGTCCGTCGAGTTCGGGACCTTGATCTCGGTCGTATAGAGCGAATAGCGCGGCGTGATCGAGAACTCCTCCGTGATCGGGAGGGTGAAACGCAGCTGCCCGCCGGTCACGCGGCTCGAATAGCGGCTGGTGCTGTAATAATCATTGTATTTGGAGAACAGGTCGAACCCGGCTGCGACGCGATGGCCGAGAAAGTAAGGCTCCGTGAAGGAGAAATCGACGCCCTGGGTGCGCTGGCCGAGCGTGCCGGCGATGCGCACGAACTGGCCGCGGCCGAGGAAATTCGCCTCCGACAGCGCGACCTCGCCGATGACGCCATCCGAGGTCGAATAGCCGCCGCTGACCGAGAACGAGCCGGTCGCCTTGTCCTCGACATCGATGTTGACGATGACGCGGTCAGGGGTCGAGCCGGGCTCGTTGGTGATGCGCACCTTACTGAAGAAGCCGAGATTGTTGAGACGCCGCTCGGCCCGGTCGACCAGCACCTTGTTGTAGGCGTCGCCCTCGCTGAGATCGAGTTCGCGGCGCACGACATAGTCGCGCGTACGGGTATTGCCGCGCACATTGATGCGCTCGACATAGACGCGCGGGCCCTCATCGACGACATAGGTGATGCCGATGAGATGGCCGGCAGCGTCGCGGTCGCCGCGCGGGCGGACCTGCGCAAAAGCATAGCCACGACGCGACACCTCCATCGTCAGGGCCAACAACGACTTCTCGACCGCTTCGGCGTTGTAGGTGTCGCCGGTGGAGGTCGCGACGATGCGCTGCAGGGCCGCCGGGTCGACGTCGCGCAGGCTGGAATCGACCGCGACATTGCCGACGCGGTATTTTGGACCCTCCTCGACCGCGATGTCGATGATCCAGCCGCCTTGCGCCTCGTCGAAATGGGCCTTGTTCGAGACGATCTGGAAGTCGGCATAGCCGTTCTTCAGATAATAGCGGCGGATGATTTCGAGGTCGGAGGTGATCCGGTCCGCCTCATAGACGTCCGAGGTCTTGATGAAGCTGAGGAAGTTCGACTCGGTCGAGGTCATCAGATCGCGCAGGCGGTTCGACGAATAGACACTGTTTCCGCTGAAATTGATCGATCTGATGCCGGTCTTGCCAGCTTCGGAGATCGTGAAGACCACATCCGAGCGACCATTCGACAAGGTGTTGATGCGCCCGCTGACCGAAGCCAGGCCGTAACCGGCGCGGCGATAGGCATCCTTCAGACGCTGAACGTCGGCATCGATCAGCGCCTGGCTCAGCGGGCCGTTGGCCTTGGACTGGATCTGTTGCAGCAGAACATCGCTCTTCAGGCGGCGATTGCCCTCGAAGGCGACGCGATTGACCGCCTCGTTCTCGCGCACGGCGATGACGATCTGTGAACCGCGCCGGCTGACCTGGACACTGGAGAACAGCTCGCTCGCGACCAGCTTCTGTCGAATCTGCTCGGGCGTCCGAATCTGCTCGGGCGTCCTTGCTTCGGGGTCGCTCGCATAACCCCGGATCGTCTCCGCATCGACAGTCCTGTTACCCTGCACGATCACGGTCTGGGCGAACGCGACGCCGCTGCTGAGGGCCAGCAGGAGCATGGCAAGCCCGACCGACAGAGAGAGCCACGCCTTGAAAGCCCGGCTCGGGGAAATCCACATCATTCTATCGCCTATCGCATCACCGGTTACGCCGGCGGCAGGCTAACCAGCGACTAAAGGCGAAGAATCGACGAGATTGATTCCAATTGCTTCCGACCATTTCGCACGGTGTCTGAACGACTTCGCCGCGCCTTATTTTCGAAGAGCGACGGTGCTTGATTTTAAGATCCGCACCTAATTCTGGAACGAAATTCAAAAATTACTGCGATAAAACGGCTATATAAGCAGAAGATCCGCCTTCTACAGATCATCCGCTCGCCATCGAGAAGGCTTTTGGAAACACAGCCTTCATCCTGAAGAACGCGCGGGCAGCCCTATCGAACTCGCCCCCACGCCCTGGGGAATGTCAGACCTTACCGACCTGCTGCGCCGCCAAGCTGCAGATCATGCGAGCGACCTCGAAGGACTTCTCGAAGGCCGGGACGGGTAGGAACTCGAAGCGCGAGTGGAAATTATAGGCGCCGGTGAAGAAGTTCGGCGTCGGCAACCCCTTGGCCGAGAGCGCCGCGCCATCCGTCCCACCCCGCATCGGGATCAGCTTCGGCTCGATCCGCAGCGCCGCCAGCGCCGCGAAGAGCAGGTCGACCGAGCGACGGTCATCGCCCAGGCTGTCATGGATATTGCCGTAGGTGTCGCTCACCTGGCAATCGACGCGGCCTTTCGGATATTGCGCAGCGATCAGCGCCGCAACCTCGCCAAGGCGCGCCTTGCGCTGCTCGAACGAGGCCTTGTCGAAATCGCGGATCATCACCCGCAAACGCGCCTCGCTGACATTGGCGACGATGTCGTGGAACCAGATATAGCCTTCACGGCCCTCGGTATGCTCGGGCGTCTGCGCGCGGTCGAACTGGCTGATGAAGTCGTGCGCCATCAGCAGCGGGTTCACCAGGACATTCTTCGCCGACATCGGGTGAGCGCTGACGCCGGTGAAGATGAGGTCGGCGGCCGCGGCATTGAAATTCTCGATCACGACCTCGCCGAGCTCGCAGCAATCGATAGTATAGGCGAAATCGCAGTCGAACCGGGCAAGGTCCAAGGCCTTGGCGCCGCGCAGGCCGATTTCCTCATCCGGGACGAAGGCGACCAGGATGTCGCCATGCGCGTCCTCGGGACGCAGATTGGCAAGCAGCGTCATGATCACCGCGATCGCGGCCTTGTTGTCGGCTCCGAGCACGCTCGTACCGTCGCTCGCGATGATATCCGAGCCGACCCAGGGGCGGATCTCAGGATGCTCCGCCACGCGCAGCCAGATGTCCTCTTGCTGGTTCAGGCAAAGATCCTCGCCATCGAAGCGCAGGATCTGCGGGTGGATTACGGGCGACAGGCCGGAATCGACCGTGTCGACATGCGCGATGAAGCCGATTCTCGGCGCGCCCGGCCGCGTGCCGGGCTTCCGTGCCGTGACGGTGGCGTGATCATCGATGACGACCTTCTCCAGCCCGAGCGCACGCAGTTCCTCCGCCAGCAAGGTGGCCATACGCTGCTGGCCCGGCGTGCTCGGCAAGGCCGTAGCTTTGGCGTCGCTCTGACTCTCCACCGCCAGATAGCGGAAGAACCGCTCGATCAGTTGCGCGCGAATGCTCATCCTGCCTCCGTCCGGCCATTGAGGCGTTCTCCATCGCCTCCGTCACAGCGACCCTATCGCAATGACGGGCACGAGGTAGCGCCGGAAAGGCGGGCCGCGCCCTCGCTGGCCGCATTCGCCGCAAGGGCGTGACCGCCCCTTGACCTGCGTCATCACGACTCATAGAAGACTGTACCTTACATACAAGATGGCGGTTTCGCTATGCATGCGATGAACCAACCCCGTCGCGCGGAGGATGCGCTCGAGGATTTGAAGGCCGGGCTTGGGGCGCATGCCGTCCTGACCGGGGCCGATGTTCCTGCGCGCAACTGCAACGATTGGAGCGCCCAGCTCCCTCGCCGGCCCCTGGCCGTCGTGCGACCGGTTGATGCAACAGGTGTTTCCCGGGCGGTCGCCGCATGCCGTGCGGCGGGCCTGCCTTTCGTGCCGCAAGGCGGCATGACCGGGCTATGCGGTGGCGCCACGCCCGAGGCGGGCTGGGTCGCGATCTCGCTCGAGCGCATGACCGGCATCGAAGAGATCGATACAGCCAGCGCCACGATGACGGTGAAGGCCGGCACGCCGCTGGAGGTGATCCAGAACGCGGCTGATGCCGCCGGCTTCCTCTTCCCGCTCGATCTCGGCTCGCGTGGCTCCTGCGCCATCGGCGGCAATCTCTCGACCAATGCCGGCGGCAACAGGGTCATTCGCTACGGCATGACGCGCGACCTCGTACTCGGGCTCGAGGTCGTGCTCGCCGACGGCACGATCGTCACCAATCTGAACAAGCTGCTCAAGAACAATGCCGGCTATGACCTGAAGCACCTATTCATCGGCTCGGAAGGCACGCTCGGCATCATCACCCGCGTCGTGCTGCGACTGTTCCCCAAGCCGCGCTCGACCATGGCCGCGCTCTGCGCGCTTGCCGACTACGACGCGGTGGTGACGCTGCTGGGCGAAGCCCGCAACGGCCTCGGCTCGAACCTCTCGGCCTTCGAGGTGATGTGGCCGGATTACTGGCAGGTCGTCACCGAGCGCGTCGGCGTGCGCGCTCCGGTCCGCAGCGGCCATGGCTGCTATGTGCTGGTCGAGACACATGGCTCGGACGAGGTGGCCGACGGTGCGCGTTTCCAGGCCTGGCTCGAAGGCATGATGGAGCGCGGCATCCTCGCTGACGCGGCAGTCGCGCAATCCCATGCCCAGACGCAGGCGTTCTGGGCGGTCCGCGATGCCTGCGCCGAATTCGGCCAGGTTCTGGGCCCGCATGTCTCCTATGATATCGGCCTCGTGGTGGCGCGCATGGACGCCTTCGCGACGCGCTGCAAGGCCGCGCTGAGCGCCGGCATCCCCGGCTGCGAGAGCGTCTATTACGGCCATATCGGCGACGGAAACCTGCATCTCGTCGCCTGGGTGCCGGGGCTTGCCATCGAGCAGCAGCCGAAGGCTGCGATGGACGCGATCATCTACGGTCTCGTCCGTGAACTCGGTGGCAGCATCTCGGCCGAACACGGCATCGGCACCCTGAAGAAGCCATGGCTCGGCCATGCCCGCAGCGAGCCGGAAATCGCGCTGATGCGGACGCTGAAGACAGCGCTCGACCCCGACAATCTGCTCAATCCCGGCAAGGTGATCTAGAGCGTTTTCGAGCGAAGTGGAGACCGGTTCGCGTGAAGAAAATGATTTAAAAACAAATCGATAGAGCGATTGAACGATCCAGTTGGATCGGAAACTGCTCTAGCGCGCAGTGCAGGAGCAGGCGGGGGGCGTCGCCGGGACGATGCCCAGGCCTCCGGAAGAAGACATTTCATCGCCTCGGGGGCGTGCCGCCGGCAGGCGATGTGAGCCGAGATCAAGAAGGCCGCGCAAGACGGCCGCGACACCGCATCAATGATCACAAGGAGGAAACCATGACCCATTTTTCCAGACGCGAGACCCTGAAACTTGGAGGCGCGGCAATGCTGGCCTCCGGCGGCCTGATCGGCGGCGCCCGCGCAGCGATTCCCGTTGCGGACGTCGCGGCGCCAGATTTCAAGCTTGAGAAGGGCGCGACCCTGCGCGTGTTGCGGCCGGCCAAGTTCGTGCCCGCCGACGAGACCCTGTTCAACGAGAACACCAAGGCCTTCACCGCCAAGACCGGCATCCCGGTGCGGGTCGACTACCAGGCTTGGGAGGATCTGCGGCCGCAGACGGCAGTCAGCGCCAACACCGGCGTCGGCGCCGACGTGGTCATCGGCTGGGCCGATGATCCGCATCTCTATTCCGACAAGCTGCTCGAACTCTCCGACGTCGCCGAATATCTCGGCAAGAAATATGGCGGTTGGTATCCGCTCTCGGAGCGGATCGGCAAGAAGTTCGGCACCAACAACTGGATCGCCATCCCGCTCGGCGGTTCGGGCGGCCCCGCGGTCTATCGTGAATCCTGGGTCAAGGAGGCTGGCTTCGACGGCATTCCGAAGGAGCTCGACGGTTTCCTGAAGCTCTGCCAGCAACTGCAGAAGAACAAGCACCCGGCCGGCTTCGCGCTCGGCCACGCTGTGGGCGACGCCAATTCCTACGCGCACTGGCTGCTCTGGAGCCATGGCGGCTCGGTCGTCGACGAGGGCGGCAAGGTCACGATGAATTCGAAGGAGACCGTGGCGGCGCTGAAATACGCCAAGGCTCTGTACGAGACCTTCATTCCCGGCACACAATCCTGGCAGGATCCCTCGAACAACAAGGCGATGCTCGCTGGCGAGATCGGCCTGACCCAGAACGGCGTCTCGGTCTACTACGCCTTCAAGAATTCGCAGGATCCCAAGATCGCAGCGCTCGCCGCCGACGTCACCCATGCGCCGATGCCGATCGGCCCGGTCGGGCGCGGCACCGAGACGGCGCTCGTCGTCAACTCGATGGTTTTCAAATACACGAAGTTCCCGAACGCGGCGAAGGCCTATCTGACCTTCCTGATGGAAGCCGAGCAATACGACAAATGGCTCACCGGCTCGGCCGGCTACTGGGCCCATCCCCTCGCGGCCTATGAGAAGAGCGCTGTCTGGGCCAGCGATCCCAAGATCGCCGCCTATCGCGACACCATGAAGAACTCGCTCTGGTACGGCTACAAGGGGCCGATCGGCGATGCCTCCGCTGCCGTCGTCGCCGATTATGTCACCGTCGACATGTTCGCCTCGGTCTGTTCCGGCGCTGAGACGCCGGAAAGCGCGGCAGCCGAAGGCGCACGCCGCGCCGCCCGCTACTACAAAAAGGGCTGAGACGCCGGTCCCTCGAACCTGCGGCCGCACTGGCCGCGGGGCCATTCCTTCGTTGCCCGAGGCGCCCGATGACGTTGACTTCGCCCGCATATGCGGCCCGGCCAGCTGGTGACAACTGGCTGGTCAGGCTGTTCGACTGGAAGCCCTTCCTGATCGTGATCTGCCTGACGCCGGCTTTGGGCCTGCTCCTGGTCTTCCTGACCTATCCGCTCGGGCTGGGCTTCTGGCTCGCTTTCACCGACGCCAAGATCGGGCGTTCCGGACAGTTCATCGGGCTGGAGAACTTCGTCTCGCTGTTCAGCGACCGGATCTTCTGGCTCTCGGTCACGAATACGCTGTTCTACACGCTGGTGGCGACGGCCGGGAAATTCGTGCTCGGCCTCTGGCTCGCGCTGCTGCTCAACGACAATGTCCGCTTCAAATCGCTGATTCGGGCGATCGTGCTGATACCCTGGATCGTGCCGACCGTGCTCTCGGCAATGGCGTTCTGGTGGATCTACGATCCGCAGTTCTCGATCATCTCCTACACGGCCAAAGACGTTCTGGGGCTGCGTGAGAGCAATATCGACTTCCTGGGCACGCCCTGGGCGGCACGCTTCTCGCTGATCGCAGCCAATATCTGGCGCGGCATCCCCTTCGTCGCCATCAGCCTCCTGGCCGGGCTGCAGACGATCTCGCCCTCACTCTATGAGGCGGCGATGCTCGACGGGGCGACATCCTGGCAACGCTTCCGCCATGTCACCGTGCCGCTGCTGATGCCGGTTCTGGCGGTGGTGCTGACCTTCTCCGTCCTGTTCACCTTCTCGGATTTCCAGCTCGTTTATGCGATCACGCGCGGTGGCCCGAACAACGCGACGCATCTGATGGCGACGTTGGCATTCCAGCGCGGCATCCCCGGCGGCCAACTTGGCGAAGGGGCCGCGATCGGGGTCGCGATGATCCCGTTCCTGATCGCGGCGACGCTGCTGAGCTATCTCGGCCTGTCACGCCAGACCTGGCAGCAAGGATCGGACAAGAACTGACATGGCCCAGACCTCCGACACCGAACGCAGCGGCGCGATCTCCTGGGATTCGAGCCTGCGCCGCCTGATGACGCTGCAGCTCCCGCTGGCGCTGTTCATCGTCGTGCTGCTGTTCCCGTTCTACTGGATGACGCTGACGACCTTCAAACCCAACGAGGAGCTGTTCGACTACAAGACCTACAACCCCTTCCTCATCCATTCGCCGACGCTGCAGAACGTCAAGAAGCTGCTCTTCGACACCGATTATCCGCAGTGGCTGATGACGACGATGGGGGTCGCTGTCGCTGCGACGGCGCTGTCGCTGTTTGCCAGCGTGCTCGCCGCCTATGCGATCCAGCGGCTGCGCTTCAAGGGCTCGGAATGGGTCGGGCTCGGTATCTACCTGGCCTATCTGGTGCCGCCCTCGATCCTGTTCATCCCGCTGGCGACAGTGGTCTTCCAGCTCGGCCTCTACGACACGCCTTTCGCGCTGATCTTGACCTACCCGACCTTCCTGGTGCCGTTCTGTACTTGGCTCCTGATCGGCTACTTCAAGTCGATCCCCTATGAGCTTGAGGAATGCGCCATGATCGACGGCGCCACGCGCCTGCAGATCCTGCGCAAGGTCACCTTGCCGCTGGCGATTCCCGGCCTGATCTCGGCCGGCATCTTCGCCTTCACACTGTCCTGGAACGAATTCATCTACGCGCTCGCCTTCATCCAGTCCTCGGAGAAGAAGACGGTGCCCGTCGCGGTCCTGACCCAGCTCGTCCAGGGCGACGACTACCAATGGGGAGCGCTGATGGCCGGGGCGCTGTTCGGCTCCATCCCGGTCGCGATTTTCTATTCCTTCTTTGTCGACTACTACGTGTCGAGCATGACTGGTGCGGTGAAGGAATAGGGCTTCCGCGCGGAGATCAGCTCAGAGCAGGATGCGAAAACGTGGGAACCGGTTTTTCACATTGATCCTGCTCTCGCTCTTGGATGAGAGCCGAGCGTTTTCGAGCGAAGTGGACACCGGTTCGCGTGAAGAAAACGCGTTAAAGTAAAGGGCCGGAGCTGTTGAACGATTCAATGGGATCGGAAACGGCTCTGGCCCCAGGCAGGAAGACGGCTCGTGAAGTCCTTCAAGCTCGATTCGCCGAAATCCCTGGCGCAGAAGGTCATCCTGCGCCTTCGCCAGGCGATCATCGAAGGTGAGCTCCCGCTCGGTGCCTTCATTGCCGAGGAAATGCTGGCGCAGTCCTTCGGCGTCAGCCGGACCCCAGTGCGCGAGGCGCTCAACCAGCTTCAGTTGCAGGGGCTGGTGGTGATCAAGCCGCAGGTCGGCAGCTTCGTCTTCAGCCCCGATGCCGAGGACATCGCTACGATCTGCCAGTTCCGGATCATCCTCGAGCCCAAGGCGGCCGAGCTCGCCTATCACCGCGACCGCAACAGTGTCGTCACCGAGATCGAGACGGCGATCGCCGGGATGGAACAGGCGCTGAAGGCCAAGGACAACGTCGCCTATGGCCGTGCCGACACGGCCCTGCACGAGGCCTTCTTCAACCATTGCGGCAATCGCTATCTGCAGGAATCCTACCGGCTCGTGGCCGGGCGCGTCGCGGCGCTGCGAACCAATCTGAGTTCGCCAATCGACGTCCAAACGCCACTCTCCTTCGAGGAGCACCGCGCCATCCTCGGCTTCTTCCAGGCCGGCGACTTCGCCGGCTTCACCAGCCTGATGACCGCGCATATCGCCAATTCCGGCCAGACCTATGCGAAGGCGCTCTTGGGCTGAGAGATCTTGGGCTGAGAGATCTTGGGCTGACGGGTCTTGGGCTGACGGGTCTTGGACTGAGGAGCGAGCCTTCGCCTCAACCGCTAATGCAGCCAGCCCGCAGCGACTCCGACGAGGAGCAGGATGCCCATGCAGCCGCGATAGAGGACGAACGGCCAGCTCGACATGCGTTCCAGAAAGCGCATCAGCCCCCAGACCGCGGCAAATGACGCCAGCGAACCGGCGACGAGGCCCACCAGCAGCAGAGCCACGGCATGAGCGTCGATGCCGGCCCTGGCGAGCTCGACCGCCTCCTTGAGCCCCGCCAGCGCGATCGCCGGCAGGCCGATCAGGAAGGACAGGCGCGCGGCTTCAGCGCGTTTGAAGCCCAGCCCCAGCGCCGCGGTCAGCGTCGATCCCGAGCGGGACACGCCGGGGATCAGCGCACCGACCTGGGCGAGGCCAACCAGGAGGAAATCCCGAAGCCTGGCCTGCTCGACGCTGCGGTCATGACGGGCCAGCCATTCGGCCAGGGCCAGGAGCAGCGCCATCACGATCGAACTGGCGCCGATCACCCAGAGTGAGCGCAGGGGCGAGCCGCAGGCATTGAGCAGCGGCGCGAGCAGCACGCCCGCGACGACGATTGGGATCGTCGCCAGCACGATGCCAACCGCCAGCCCGAAGTGCGGCCCGCCGGTCTCGCGACGCCTCAGCGCGAGCCAGGACCCGGTCGCAATCTCGCTGACGTCGCGCCGGAAATAGGTCACCACGGCGGCAAGCGCCGCCAATTGCATCAGCGCCGAGAAGGCCGATCCCGGATCAGGCCAGCCCAGCACGGCCGGGACAACGCGCATATGCGCCGTCGAGGAGATCGGCAGCAATTCGCTGACGCCCTGCACGAGGCCCAGAACGACCATCTGCCCGAAATTCAACGCGGCGAACCCGGTATCGATACCAGCCGAACATGCACCCGCCATCGCCAAGGCTCTCCATCCAGAACGTGCTGTCTCCTATACACTCACAACGAGGATGTCCCTCAATGCAGCGTTGTCCGAAGGCGCCGATGCTAGCCTGGCGCGCTGCGGCCGCCTGAAACCCGGATCGGCTGTCAGGCTGAAAATGGCAGCGTTCCCAACGTCTTGCGACAGCCTTCCAGGCGTATCCGAATAATAATCGCTCCGTGCCAAGAGCCATCGGGCTCGGGCGAAGCATCGCCCCAGCTCGATTGCCGCATAAGTGGTCACATGCATCGGGCAAAGCCGTGCTATACGGGAAACTCCAGCAATAGTCCGTGGCGGACTGCCGCCCAAAAGGAGACCATGTCTAGTTCCGATGGCAGTATGCCCGATCTGATCGGGATACTCGCCGTACTTGTTCTCGTTGCCGCGAACGGCTTTTTTGTCGCAGCGGAATTTTCCCTCGTCGCCGTCCGCCGCAGCCGCGTGACCGAACTGGTCAATGCCGGCAGGACCAACGCCAGCGCCCTGAAGCGGGCCGTCGACAACCTCGACGCCAATCTCGCGGCCACCCAGCTCGGCATCACGATTTCGTCCCTGGCGCTCGGCTGGATCGGCGAACCGGCGCTCGCCCATCTGATCATGCCTCTGCTGAACGCGCTGCCCGGATCCCTGGCGACGGCCACCTCCCATGCGATCGCGGTCGCGATCTCCTTCATCATCATCACCACGCTGCATATCGTGCTGGGCGAACTCGCCCCCAAGAGCCTTGCCCTCCAGCGCAGCGAAGGTACTGCGCTCTGGGTCGTGCGCCCCCTCGGCTTGTTCCTGTTCCTGCTCCGGCCGGCGATCATCGCGCTCAACGGCCTCGGCAGTCTCCTGCTGCGGCTATGCGGCCTGCAGCCAGGTACGGGCGAGGATGCGCTGCATTCGCCCGAGGAGCTCAAGCTCCTGATCCAGGCCAGCCAGGAAGCCGGCATCCTCCAGCAGACGCAGCAGGAGGTCGTCGAACGCGTCCTCAATATCGGCGACCGCCGCATCGGCGACATCATGACGCCGCGCCGCGACATCGAGTGGATCGACGCCAATGAGAGCCCGGCCGAGATTCTGCGCACCATCCGCACCTGCCGCCACGAGCAGCTCCTGGTCGGGCGCGGCGATGTCGACGAACCCCTGGGCATGATCCTGAAGAAGGACCTGCTCGACCAGGTGCTCGACGGCAAGGCGCTCGACCCGATGGCTGTCATCCGCGAGCCCGTGATCGTTCACGAAAGCGTGTCGATTTTCCGCGTGCTCGACCAGTTCAAGAAAGCCCCGGTCCGCCTCGCCATCGTCATCGACGAATATGGCAGCCTGGAGGGGATCGTCACCCAGACGGACCTGCTCGAGGCCATCGCCGGCGACCTGTCGGATGCGGAAGGCGAAGGGCCGGACATCGTCGAGCGGGAGGACGGCTCGCTGCTGCTCGACGGCGCGATGCTGGCGCACGACGCCTTCGCCCGTCTCGGCTTCCGGCCTGGATCGGTGGAGGGCGATTTTCATACCATCGCCGGGTTCGCCCTGTTCCAGCTCGGCCGGCTTCCGGAGGCCGGCGAGCATTTCGACTATGAGGGCTGGCGCTTCGAGATCGTCGATATGGACGGCAAGCGGATCGACAAGCTGCTCGCGCGGCGCAGCACCCTGCCTGCCGCCTCCGCGATCCCCTGAGACGCGACCGCGCCACGCAGACACCGGCTCCGGAGCCCACGCTTCACCGCCACATCGATGGGACAGCTCAGGCGGGGGCTCCCCCGGCCGCACGCTCAGGCGGCCGCCCCCTTCACCCAGCGCGGCGAGAGCGCCGATCCATCGATGAATTCCAGCCCGCCGGCGCTGTTGAGCGTGTGGAGCCGGCGGCCCTGCCATTGCGGACCTGGCGTCAGGATGGTCTCGACCGTCTGCTCGAACGCCTCGGCATCGAGGCGCAGGACGCGCGCGATACCGAGCGCGGCGCCGTAACCGCCCCGGCAATCCTGCACAGGCCGCAGCAAGATGCCGTCGCGCTGCACCATGCGGCCCGCCGGACGGGCCGAGGCGATGTCGATCAGCACCGGGTTGCGCGGATGCGGCGTCCAGGGACCGCGGAAATCGGGCGCCGACCAGAGGTGCAGCGCATCCGAAAAGGCGCCCCCGCCCTCGCGCACCGTGGCGAACAGCCACCAGCATCCGCCATGCTCGACGAGCGTGGCGTCGCTGGCCGCTATCCCCGAGAGCAGGGTCGCCTCCTTAACCCAGCCACCGGGAAACGCCGTGGCGCGGTAAAGATCCACCGTTCCGGCGGTGTAGCTCTCAGGCACCATCCAGTACTGCCCCTCGCGCTCGAACACGAACGGGTATGACAGATGCCCCGGCTGCTCCAGGACCGGCTCCGGGCGGCCGATCGGACCGTCCGGCCCGAAGGCAACAGCGGAGATGACGCCCTTGCCGAGCCGATGCTCGTAATCCTCGACGAAGAGCGTGACCCTTCCCTCCCGCACGATCGGGAACGGATCGGCATAGAAGCGCCTGCCGTCATCGGGCAGATCATGCCAGCCCTCATCGGGATGACGGCGCAGGTCGATCAGGTCGCCCGCGCCTTCGAGCCTTCGCCAGCCAATGCGCCAATGCGGCGCGTTGTAGCAGAGATGGTAGAGCTTGCGCGCGACCTTGCGCGCCACCTGCTCGGCGGCCAGGGTCGGCAGGCGCGCAGAGGACAGCCTGAACAGTGTCTGCGAAGGCCGTGCACCCGGCGGCAGGAGCGGCAGGGCCGGGCTCGCAGCGCCCGCCAGCGCGGCCACGATCAAGGTGGAGACGCGCGCGAGGATATCCTCGAACGAGGCGACTGCGATGCCGCCATATTCGGTTCCGAGGCGGCCGGCGGCAACGACCACATTGCCTTCGACGACCTCGGCCAACGGGGTGCGCCCGTCGAGGATCAGCGCGAGCAACGCCATCTCCCCCGCCACTCCATCGAAGATCAGTCGCCAGACCCGGCCCTTGCCCGCATGCTCGTCGCCGCACAGGTCCAGCGTCAGGTCGGCCGGGGCCGACGTCAGCCGCGAGAACGGCGCCAGGGCGGAATGAGGCACCAGCTGGGCCGGCCCGGACCGCGACAGGCCATGGATCAATGTTTCAAGTTGGAACAGGCTCTCGATGCTGGGAGGAGGGGCGATCTGTCCCAATACGGGATCAACCTCCACCTCCAGACCTGGCCGGCTGGCCAGGCGTTCGAGCAGAAGAACGTGCCAGCGACGGAGACGGTGGCCATCCAAGCGGACTTTTACACGCATATCGTCGACCTCTTCATGCGAAGATGAAGCTTTTCCGCGTACATTCAGCTCAAGAACTCAAACCCGCACGCGAAAAGATACTTCCATATCCCTCAACGACAACCGGACGATCGTCGCTCATCTTCATGTGGAAAGGCAAGGCTCATGCCTGGATCGGCTGAGCGCTCAGGCATGGAAAAGTAATTTTTAAGCAGATCCGTGGCAGTCATCTTGCACAACCGCCGTGCCGCTTCAGCGGCGCCATGTTGCATGCTTGAGAATGAGAAATGCCCAGCTTGGTTCCAACCACGGCTCAGCAGTATCCAACGGCGGACTTACGTTCTGTCATCGCACCCGCCCAGCTGGGTGACGGAACAGTAGAGGTTGCGGATCTATGGCGTATCCTGTGGCATCGGAGATTGCTCATTCTTGGGGCCGCCGCGCTTTTGACGATCGGGGCGCTGCTTTACGGCCTGCTCACGCCCTCGCTCTACACTGCGACCGCCCAGATCCTGGTCGATCCGCGCGACAGGCAGGTCGTCAGCAATGATGTGAATCCAAGCTCCGTGTCACCGGACGGGGGCGTCACACAGGTGGAAAGCCAGGTCAGCGTCGTCCAGTCCGGCGGCGTGCTGCTGCGAGCCATCGCGGCGACGGACCTGACCAATGACTCGGAGTTCAACGGCAGCGGCCTGATAAACCGCGTGACCGACTTCTTCGACAATCTGTTCAGCAGCCCCTCGCCTGATCAGGCCCTGAGCGATACATCAGCCAAGACCTTGAACGCCCTGCGTCGCCGCCTCGCCGTCAAGCGCGCCGACAAGGTTCTGGTCATCGATGTCGTCGTCACGGCCAAGAGCCCCGACAAGGCTGCGCGCCTCGCCAACGCCATCGCCGACGCCTATCTGGCCGACCAGGCTAATGCGCGCGCCAAGGCCGCCCGCGACGCCTCGGATTCCTTGAGCGCCGGCCTCGCCGAGCAGCGCAAGCGCGTGGAAGAGGCCGAGAACGCGGTCGAGCAATACAAAGCCGCAAACAACATGGTGATGGCGACCGGCCGGCTCGTCAGTGAGCAGCAGCTCACGGATCTCAGCAATCAACTCTCGAACGCGCAGAACCGCGCGGCCGCGCTCAAGGCGCAGATCGACCAGATCGCCCAGCAACGCAAGGCCGGCGGCGCCGCCGACGCCACTGCGGAGGCGATGCAATCCACCGTCGTGTCCAAGCTGCGCGAGCAGGAAGGCGTATTGGTGGAACGCGCCACGAGCCTGGAATCCCAGCTCGGCCCGCGCCACCCCGCCATCGCCACCGTGCGGGATCAACTGCGCAACATCCGCCAATTGATCAGCGCCGAACTGGACCGGGTGGCGAAGGCCGCCCGCGCCGATTACGACAGGGCGGTAGCCAATGAGCGCGCGCTCTCGACCAAGCTCGACAGCCTGAAGAGCCAGTCCTTGTCGACCGACCAGGCCTCGGTACGCCTGCGTGAGCTCCAGCGCGACCTCGAAGCCGTCCGCTCCGTCTACGCCAATTACCTCCAGCGCGCTCGGGAGACCCACGAACAGGCGAATGTCGACAGCACGAATGCCCGCGTCATCACGCGAGCCTTGCGAGCGCAGCAGCGGAGCTGGCCGCCGCTTGCCCTGCTGCTCGCCGGGGCCTTCTTCGGAGGGCTGGGCCTCGGCGCCGGCATCGCGCTCGTGGCCGAATACGTTTCGCCGACCGTGCTGTCGAGCGGGCAGATCCAGTCGGTCACCGGCGCGCCCGTCATCGGCATCGTGCCCGCGGACAAGCGCCTCGCGCGCCGCCAATCCTTGTTCCAGCGGCTCAGGAAGAAGGAGCCGGACACCCAGGATGACGGCCTTCCGGCAGAGGGGAACAGTGCGCGGACCGAGGCCGTCATCGGCCTGGCGCTGCGCCGGCTCTTCGATGTTGCCTCGCCCGCGCGGGCACAGAATGCGGTTCGCAGCGTCCTGCTGACATCGAGCACGGAGGACGACGCCGAACGCGTCAGGGTCAGCCGGCTCCTGGCCGCCGCCGCCGCGATGCGGGGCGAGCGCGTGCTGCTGATCGACGCGAATGTCGCCCGCAACCAGCAAAGCCCCCGGCCCGGCCTGCTCGAAGTGCTGCGCGGGGAATGCCCGCTCGACGCAGTGGTGCACGCCAGCGTCGGCATCAGCATCGCGCTGATGGGCAAGGGGCGTCACCAAGCGGTTTTCCAGGAAAGCATCGGAAGCGCCTTCGCCAGGCGGATGCTGGCGCAGGCCCGGCAGAACTTCGATCTCGTCGTCCTTGACGGCGGCGCCGCGGCCGAGAATCTGAAAGCCGCCCCGCTCGTGGCCGCCGTCGACGAGCTGGTGCTCGTCGCCCAGCTCACCGTCACCCCACAACGCAACGTCACCGCGACCACGCAGGCCGTGGCGATCATGGGACGCGCCATTACGGCTGTCCTGCTGGTCGACCCGTTGGCGCAGGCTTGAGATGCGCGGGGCGGGCGCCGCCGACTCCGGCTTCCAGGCCTACCCCGCGCGCAGTCGGGCCGCGGTCGATTGGCTGAGCGCATTCGGCCTGACTGCCTCCGTCGTCGTGCTGTTTGGCGTATCAGGCGGTTTGCTCTGGCTGCTCGGCTACAATTACGACGGGCTGACCGGCAGTCCCGTCACCAAGATCCACCCCTTCACATACATGGCGGCAGCCCTGTTCATCTGGCGGGCGCTGACATTCGGCAATCCTGTCGGCTATTGCGTGCATGTCGCCAATCGGCGCCCCGCCGCGGTGCTGATGGCCTTCGCCGCCACCGCCTTGCTCATCATCATCATCATGCGCAAGGGCCCCGGCATGGCCGGGGCCATCGATGCCTTTCTCGGACCGGCGCTGTTTGCCCTGCTGCTGGCTGACGCCGATGAGCGCCTGATGGCGCGCATCGAGACGATCCTGCATATCGTGATGGCCGCCAACGCGCTGATGGCGCTGGGCGAATTCGCCACCAAGACCTTGATCTTCCCGTACCGCTTCGATGGTGCGGTGTTCCCGACGGATACCCGCTCCACCGCCTTGCAGGGACACCCGCTGGCGAACGCCACCGTCACGGCCTGCTATCTGCTGGCGCTCTTGAGCGGCGCGCGCAGGCTGCCCAGTGGGTTGCGGTTGATGATGATCGGTCTGCAATCGGCCGCCCTGGTCGCCTTCGGAGGCCGGTCCGCCATGGTGGTGGCGACCGTGCTCGGCGGCGCCTATGCGGCGGCCGCGGTCTTGAAGACATTGCGGATGGGCCGGGTGCCGCTTCTGGGTGCCGCCGTCGGCGTCCTGCTGCTGGCGCTGGTTCCCGTCGTCGTCGGCTTCCTGGCCTCGGGCGGCTTTTTCGACGCGCTGCTCAGCCGCTTCGCCTCGGATGGCGGCAGCGCCAATGCCCGCGTCCAGATGTTCGAGCTGTTCAGATACCTCTCGCTGGAAGACATCATCGTCGGTCCGGACCTGCAGTTGATCGAGAGCCTGCGCCGCATCAACGGTCTGGAATGGGGTATCGAGAACCCGATCATCCGCATGACGCTCTATCAGGGCGCCTTCCTGACGCTGGTCATGACCTTCGTCTTCGGTCTCTTCATGTACGAGCTGACGCGCGGTTGCGAACCCGGCACCTGGCTGCCGATGATCGGCTGGCTCATCCTGCTCAACACGGCCGAGACCATCGCGGCCAAGACGACGGTGCTGGCCAAGTTCAGCATCATCATCCTGTGCATGTACCGGCGCCGCGGACCCGCCGCCGCGCGCCCGCTCAATCGCGCGGCATCACCAGCCCCAGGGCCTCGGTGATCGCCGGATCGAAGGCCCGGGTGGTGTCGTCGATCATGCCCATGCCGTCGAAGAGATTCCAGAACGCCCAGGGAAAGCCGAAAGCCTCGGCACTGCGGCGCACATCCTCGACATAGCGAGCGCGATCGGGAGCCGCCGCCGCGACATAGCGTGCATCGCTGCGCAGCGCGCCGAACTCGCCCATCAGGATACGCGCGCTCTCGATGCCGTTGCGTTGTCCCCAGGCCTGCACCATGCCGAGATAGCGGTCGATGAAGAGCCGGTCCGGCTGCGCATTGAAATAGACTTTCAGGACCCGCTGCGTCTCCTCATAAGCCGCCCGCTTATCCGCGGCCGAGGTGACCGTGTCCTGATCCATCCGCACCCGCACGGCAGACAGTGTCTGCTCGAGACTGCCGGCCGAGGCGGGCCATGGCACGGAATTGAGCGCGCGATAGACCGGCTCGCGCATCCAGAGCGCGCCCTGATGGCTGAACAGATAGGGCTCGTAGAAATGAAAAGTGAAGAAGAGCGGCCCCAGCGCCTGCAGCGGCGCCGGGTCGAGGGCGACGAGGCCGCTGACCATGCTGCCGCAGCCGCCGGTCGCGATCAAAGGCAGATTCGGAGCCGCCGTCCGCGCCGTGGTCAGCAAGTCCATCTGGACATCGCGCCACGCAGTCGAGGAACATTCTCCGCCAGGCTCGTTGACCGGCTCGAAAACAACGCGGCTCGAATTGAGGCGCCCCAGGCGCCCGGCGATCTCGCCCACAAGGGCGCGATAGGCGGGAAAGGCCGGCGCCATCGTGCTGCCGAGCAACCGCTCCGGGTTCCAGTAATGGGTGGCGCCATTGGCATGAAGGTTGACCACCACCGACAGATCGGCGGTCAGCGCGTCGTTGATCGCGGCGCCGGCCACGTCGAACAGGATCGCCTTCTCCTGTTCCGTTCCAGCCAGGAAAGGCCCGGGATCGATGGGGATGCGCAGGAAGTCCAGCCCTGCCCGTCGCAGGCGGGCGAGGTCCGTCGGCGTCGGCACCGG
Organism: Allobosea sp. OK403; assembly: GCF_900113835.1. GTDB lineage: Bacteria > Pseudomonadota > Alphaproteobacteria > Rhizobiales > Beijerinckiaceae > Allobosea. The sequence goes on from NZ_FOQV01000002.1 coordinate 1,042,072, forward strand.
CCGCTGCTCTTGAAAGGGCGGCCAAGCGTAGTCGGTGCGCGGAGCCGGGTATTCCCGCGTCAGCGAAAACCACGGCCAGGTGTTGATGCCCCGCTTCAGCACGGGCGTGACCGGCGCGGCGCCGACACCCATGCAGGCGGCAAGACCGGCCAGCGCCACGGCGCCGCCCATCATGCCGCGCCGTGACATCCCGCTCATGACCGAACTCCCTCCAAAGGCGATCGCAGCGGCTTTGCCGCGGCGGCAGGGTCCCCGAGAAGCGCCAGGGCCTCGCGCTCATAGGCCTGGAGGATATCGTCCCAGTTGAAGAACGCGCTGGCGCGAGCCCTCGCTTCGGCGCGGCAGCGCTTCGCCAGCGCATCGTCCTTCAGGATCAGCGCCATCGCAGCCTCGCAGCTGTCGCCATCGGAGAAGAAGACGCCCGCCGCTCCGGCGGTCCAGCGGTTATAGGGATTGTCATGAGCGATGACGGCATTGCCCGCCCATAGCGCCTCGACCAGCGAGGGATTGGTCCCCCCCACCGTATGGCCATGGACATAGGCGCGGGCATGGAAGCGCAGCGCCTGGACAATGGCGGGATCATAGATCGCACCCGGGAAGATCACATCCTCGCCCGCCGCCTCGCGGACCTGCCGGTGATAGGCGTTGTCCTCGTTGAGCTGGCCGAGAATCACGAGCTTCGTATCGCGGGGGCAGCGCGAGAATGCCGCGACCATCGGCGCTATATTGTTGTCGGGTTCGATCCGGGCGATAGAGATCAGATAGCGGCCAGGTTCCAACCCCATCGCCCGCACGGGCGCGTCCGGCGCGGACCCCACGGGCACCCCGCCATAGGGGATCATGGCGATCGCGCTACGCGGCCTGCGGGTCGCCAGATGGTCCGCGATGATGGGATGGTCCGCTATGAGGCGCTGCGACGACCACGCGGCGATCCACTCATTGACCCAGAACCAGGCCCTGATCGGCGGGCTCCATTTCGGGCGGCGCCATTCGATGCCGTCCATGTTCGTGATGACCTTGCGCCGCCACAACCTCAGATAGGGCAAGAAGGCCGCACCGTTATAGCCCAGGACCAGGGCGACGCTGTCGCGCCTGGCCGCGTCGCGCACGCAATGCCAGTCGAACTCCAGGGTCGCGCGGGGCCCCACTGAAGCGACCTGTACATGGATGAGCTCGATGTGCCGCCATGTCTCGCTGCGCAAGCGCTGCGTCACGGCCGGCACATCGTCCTGGCAATAGACCCCGACATGCCAGCCGCGCGCCGCGAGGAACAAGGCCAGATGCTGCGCAAAGGTCTCGAACCCGCCATGAGACGCCGGCAGGCCTCGCGTTCCCAAAATGAGAATAGAGCGCTTCACGTTTTGCATAGTCACCCCATTCTTCGCGCGAGAGTGTTCGGAATCGAAACAATTCAGGCCAATGTGACCTGTCCGGCGCAAAGCAGATGCCGGGCACAGATCTTGCCGGGACCGGCGCAGGCGATGGCTTTCGTACCGTTATGGGAGTGGAGAGCGGTTCTTCCGATGCGTATTGCTTGCGTTCACCAGGGCTATGAGCTGTACGGCTCCGATCGCAGCTTCGCGGAAAGCGTCGCCGCGCTTCGCGCCGCCTACCCACTCGCCGATATCGAGGTGGTGCTTCCGCGCCCGGGGCCGATCCTGAGCTTGCTGGAAGGCAAGGCCTCCCGCGTGAGTTTCGAGCCGATCTGGGTGCTGCGGCGCCAGGCCCTGCTGCGTCTGGCGACCAGCGGACTTGCCCGGCTGCCACGCGCGCTCATGCGCGCAGCCCGGCGTCTGCGGGAGAACGATCTCGTCTACATCAACACATCCGTGGTCACGGACTACACGCTTGCCGCGCATTTCTTCCCGAACAAGGCGCTGCTGCACATCCACGAGATTCCGGAAGGAGCGGCGCGGACGATCCTGCGCGCATTGGCGCGCTGGAGCCGGGCCGAAATCATCTTCAACTCCCAGGCGACACGCGCGGCCTTCTCGCTCCACCCCAGCACGCGGACCCATGTGATCTACAACGGCGTGACCGGCCCCGCCGCGCCGGAACCCGTGACCTATGACGGCGTCCGGCCGCTGCGCGTGCTGATGCTGGGCCGCATCAGCCGGATCAAGGGGCAGGAGGTCCTGCTGGAAGCCGTCGCCGCACTGCCCCCCGAGTTACGCACGCGGATCGAATTACGGCTGGTCGGCAGCGCCTTCGAAAGCGAAGAGCGCGAGCGCGCCTTGCCGGCGCTGGTCGCGGCGATGGGATTGACGGGACAGGTCAGCGTCGAGCCTTTCGTCTCCGACCCATCCTCGCTCTATCGCTGGGCGGATATCGTCGCGGTGCCGTCACGCCGGCCGGAATCGCTCGGGCGCGTCGCGATCGAGGCGATGGCGTTCGGCCGCCCGCCCGTGGTCTCCGCCATTGGCGGCTTGACCGAGGTCGTGCGGGACGGGCGCAGCGGCTGGCTGGTGCCGCCCGGCGACGCAGCCGCCTTGTCAGCCAGGCTGCGCACCATCATCGAGGATCCCATGGCCTGGCGTGGATTCGCAGCCGCCGGCCGCGCTCGCTATGAGGCGCTTTTCAGCGAGAGGGCGGCGATGGCCGCGATCGGAGCCGTAGCCGGCGCCAAGCTGTTCCAACCGGATGGAGGCTCCGCCATCCGCGCGACCGTCCACGCCAAGACCGTCCACACGACAATGGACGCGTCATGACACAGACCGACGTGAACCGCATCGCAAGACGGCTGGTGCTGATGATCGGCGGCGAAGCGATGCAGAGCTGCTTCCATTTCGCACTCGGCATCGCGCTGATCCATGTGCTGTCGGCACATGATTACGGCGTCTTCGCCATCGTGATGGTGATCGGCGGCGTCGGGCTCACCTATATCCGCTCCCTCACAGCGATGCCCGCCAGCATCTGGATCGGGCAGAGCCAGTCGCGCGCCGGGGCGGATGCCTATGAGGTGACCTTCGGCTCCGGCGCCACCTTGCTTTCGGCCTTGATGGCGGTTGCCATAGCCCTTGTGCTGCGTTTCTGGGCGGATCGAGGTGCGGCGATCGCCGGGGGCTGCTTCATCGGCCTGTGGTCGCTGCGCAGCCATCTGCGCACGACCTTCTTCGCGCGCGGGCGCCAGAGGATCGTCGGCTTCAGCGATCTCATCTTCACGCTCAGCGGCGCCGGCCTGGCCGGGGTCGCGCTATGGGCCGGAGGGGACCTGCTGCTGGAGGTCTTCTTCGCCCTGACAGTCGCCAATACCCTCGGTATTGCCGCGATGCTGGCGCTGTCGCGGCGGCCGTTCCGTATCAGCTACGGGCCCAAGATGCGCCGACGCTATGCCCGGCTCTGGCGGCAACTCAGCTGGTCCGGCGTGAGCGTGACCACGACGAATCTGCAGGGACAGGGCATCGCCCTCCTGGTGACGGCCATCGCAGGCCCTGCCGCCTATGCCCCCATCGCCGCGGTGCTGACGCTGTTTGTGCCGCTGCGCGTCGCCGCCACCGCGCTAGTGAACCTGATGCAGCCGGAACTGGCGTCGCTGCTGGCACAGAGCGAGGACGAAAGGGTCTGGCGCCAGGTCAAGATCTGGGCGGCAATCATGGGCACGGGCGGCTTCGCCTATGGGGCCGCCATGACCACCCTCCTGCCGATGATCAAGTCCCAGGCGTTCGAGGGAACGCCCGTGCATCTGATCGGCATCTTCGCCTGGGCGATTCACTCCGTGACCATGCTCTATGTGATGCCGCGTATCGTGCTGGAGGCGATGACAGCCTTCCGCACGGTGGCGCTCATCACCACGGTCGCGGCCATCATCAGCATAGCCTGCATCACGCTCCTGCTTTTCCTGGCGCCAGTGGCCTGGGCGCTGGCAGGTGCTGCGATCTCGGAAATCATCGTTCTCGCCGCTTCCTGGATCGTCGTGCGCCGACGGTTGCACGGTATGTCCGAGGGCAGTTCGCTCGCCTTCACGCACAGGCAGCAGCCCGAGGCCGCGCCCTTGACGTCTCCTGGATCCTGAAGGCGGACCCCACCCACGGATGAGAGGATAGCCTCGATGATCATCGCATCTTCCAATGTGGCGGCCGGGCCCTCGCTTGTCCCGGCTCTCCATCTCATACCCGTGGCACCATCGCTTGAGCGAAGCGTGCCACGGAGCTTCCTGGCGCGTCTCCACACCAGCCTGCAAGCAGTGAAGCCACTCTGGCAGGCCATGCAGCGCGACGGCACCTGCACCGCCTATCAGCGCTTCGATTGGGTCAGCACCATCGCGCGTCATCTTGTCCCGCGGCGCGGCGCCGAGCCTTTGATCGTGGAGGTGATCGACGCCGTCACGCAGCGCCCCACCATGCTGCTGCCGCTGATCCGCTATCGCCGGCCCAGCCACAAGGTCATCGAATGGCTGAGCTGCGGCGTCTGCGATTACGCGGCCCCGCTCCTCGCCCCGGGCCTTGCACTGACCGCAAAGGAGGCTGCCGCCGCATGGGCTGCGGCGCGGACCGTATTGCCGCCGGCCGATATGCTGCGTGTGAGGGGAATTCCGCGGCACGTCTTCGGAGTTGCAAATCCCCTCGCGAACCTTGCCCAGGCCCGCCGCTCGTCGCTCGTCTCGACCGGCATCGCGCTTGACGGCGATCCCGAGACCTTGCTGCAGCGCAAATGCAACCCTGCCTTCGTGCGTGATTTCGGTAAGGCCAGCCGCCGCCTGGAGCGGCGCGGCGAGCTGCGTTTCGTCGAGGCGCAGACGCCGGCGGAGGTCGAGGAGATCTTCACCGCGCTGCTGGCGCAGCGCCTGGCGCGGTTCCGCAAGCTCGGGCGCTTCGACCTTCTCACCCAGCCGGCCGCCGTCGCCTTTCACCGCGATGCTGCGATGCAGGGTCTCAAGGGCGGCCCCGTCCGCCTTTTCGGACTCCGGGTCGGCGATGAATGGGTCGCCACCTGCTATGTCCTCGTTCATCACGGCGCTCTGCAGGGTCTTCTCCTCGCCATGGCGGAGGACTCGTGGCGCCGGTGCACGCCCGGCCTGCAGATCGTCGCCCGGGCCATGATCTGGGCCAGCCAGCAGGGCCTCGACTACTACGACATGTCGGTCGGTTCGCTGCACTACAAGAAGGACATTGGCGGGCGGGAAATGCCGCTCTTCGAGATCGACGAGGCCCTGACGCTGCGCGGCCGGATTCTGCTCGCCGGGCTTCGCCAGGCCGACGCCGGCAAGGCTTGGCTGCAGGCGCATCCAAGGACCTTCGAACAATTGCGCGCCGGCCGCCGGACCCTGCGCCGAACGAAGCAAAGGCTCGAAGCTCTGCTCCCGGGCAAGGAGGCTCGGCTATGACGTCCCTTCAGGCATCAGACATGGCGCACCCCGCCTCGGCCAGGGCGACGTCCGCTCCCGGCGACAGCAACGATCATCCTGCAGCCTTGGTAGCGTCCGCCGCGGGCGGACGCGTCCTGCCCAACGGGTTGGTCCGCCCGCTGGAGAGCCGCGATCTGGAGCAGGTAGCGACCCTGTTCCTCAAGACGTTCCGGCGCAAGCGGAAGGCCTCCCAAGCCCAAAGCGCGATCGAGGAGGCCGCCGGCTATATGCGCCAGCTCTATCTGGAGGGACCCGGCAGCGAAGGCGGCGCCGGCTCGCTGGTGCGGGTCGATGCGCAAGGCGACATCGTCGGCTTCCTCGGCATCCTGAAGAACAGCTACACCCTCGACGGGCAGGCCCTCAGCGCCGGCGTGATCAGCACCCTGATGGCGGCAGACGAGCATGTCGCCGGGCCCGTCGGCCCGCAATTGGTACGCGCCCTCAATCAGAGCCCGTTCGATCTGGTCTTCGCCGACTCGGCCAACCGCGCCTCGCTCGCCCTCTCCCGCCCGCTGAAATACGAATTGCTGCCGCTCAACTGCCTGGAATGGGCCTGCGTTTTCCGGCCGAGCGCCCTGCTGGTGCATAAGATGCAGCAGAAATGGCCGCTGACGCCGGCGGCCATCCTGGCGCCGATGGCGCATGTCGCCGACTTCGCCGCCGGCCGGGTCCTGCGCTCCCGGCGCAAACGCTCGGCACCCGGGCGATGGCAGGACGAGGCCATAGACGCCGCAGCCTTCGCCGAGATCGCACCGACCTTCCTCGACGCGTTTCGCCTGCGCCCGGTCTGGGCTCGCCCTGAGCTCGACTGGCTCCTGGGTCAGGCGGCGCAGAGGCGCAACAGCGGGCCGCTGAATTTCCGGGTCGTACGGGACGGTTCCGATGCGCCGATCGGCTGCTATGCCTTCTATGCCGAGAAGCACGGCGTGGCGCGCGTCCTGCAGGTGCTCGCCCGAGACGGGCGCTGGGGCGCCGTCATAGACTGCCTGAGGCAAACCACAGAGGAGATGGGCTGCATCGGCGTGCACGGCGCAGCGCAGCCGAGCATGATGCCGCATCTCTACGCCCATCCCGGCCTATTCTTCTACTATGCCGGGGGCACCATGGTCCGTTCCGCCAACAAGGATGTCATCCAGGCGGTTCGCGACAACAGGGCCCTGATCGGCGGCCTTGCCGGCGACCGATGGACACGCCTGGGTACCGACGAGTTCGGCTCGGCTTAAGCCGCGCCGGAGATCGCAAAGGTCACCGCGTCGAGATCCAACAAGCGCGTCATCACGCAGCCGGCGCTCCGAACACGAAGCGTACGGCCACATTGAGCGCGAATGGCAGCACGGACATATGGGTCTCGCCGGGAAGGAACTGGAATTCCGCTAGGAGGTTCGCGGCGCGCGCAAGCCGTTCCGCCATCGCCCGCGCATTGTCGACGATGCGGCTGTCCGCGAAGCCCTTGATGCGCTTTTCCAGGTCAGTCGCGCCTGTCTGGAACAGCGCGAGCGCCTGCTCATACTCGCCCGCCTGCAGGAGCACGCGTCCAGGCGGCTCTATCTTACGACGCGCCAGGAAACGCTCCGCCTCGGCGACGATGCCCGCCCCCTCCCACCAGATCGCCGGGCTCTCAGATGAGAGACCAATTCAGATTTCAGATGGGATCACGTGATGACCCCATCTGAAATCATCCGGCTCTAGGCGATCAGGGGATGACCGGAGCCCCATACCGGGGCCCAGTCACCCATCTCCGCGCATTCAGGCTTCGTAGCCGAAGGGATCGTCCACGGAATGGGCGGGCTTGGTGAACCAATGGGCCCCGTCCTCGGCCATGTAGATGATGTCCTCGAGGCGCACGCCGAACTCGCCATAGATGCAGATCATCGGCTCGTCGGAGAAGCACATTCCAACCTGGAGTGGCGTCTTATTGCCCTTCACCATGAAGGATTCCTCATGCACGTCGAGGCCGAGCCCATGGCCGGTGCGATGCGGCAAGCCCGGCACCTTGTAGCCCGGGCCGAAGCCCGCCGCCTCGATGACGCCGCGCGCCGCCGCATCCACCGCCTCGCAGGGCGCACCCAGGACAGCCGCATCGAACGCCGCGAGCTGCGCCCGCTTCTCCAGGTTCCAGATCTCGCGCTGGCGCGGGTTGGCCTCGCCGAAGACATAGGTGCGGGTGATGTCGGAGCGATAGCCGCCGACCTTGGTGCCCATGTCGATCAGCACCATGTCGCCCTCCTGCAGCGTCTGCTCATAGGGCACGCCATGGGGATAGGCCGTCGCCTCGCCGAACTGGGCGGCGCCGCTGGTCCAGCTCATGCCGAGCTTGCGATGCGCCTGGTCGAGGAACAGCTTGACCTGAGCGGTGGTGACGCCGACCTGCAGCGCCCGGGCCGCCGCCCGGTGGACCTCCATGGTGATGTCCATGGCGTGTTGGATCAGAGCGATCTCGGCGGCCGACTTCAACTGCCGGCAGGCTGCGGTGATCACATTGCCGTGGCTGAAGGAGAAGCGGTTGCCAGCCTTGCGCAGCCCGTCGACGATATAGAACGGCGTATGCGGATCGAGCGCGACCTGGCCGCTCTCATAGCCCAGACTGCGGATGGTCTCGATCACCAGCTCCGTCGGGTCCTCATGCTCCTCCCAGCAGCGCACCTCCTCACCGAAGCGCATCAATTCCCGCGTCTTCGGCTCCTCGAAGGTCGGGCTGAGATAGACGATCTCGCCCTCGGCCGGGATGACCGCACCATGCAGGCGCTCGGACAAGGCGAGCTGGATGCCGGTGAAGTAGGCAAGGCTCGTGGAGGTATCGAGATAGAGCGCCTGGAGACCCTGTTCGCGCAGCAGGGCCTGCGCCTTGGCGATGCGAGCCTTGAACTCGGTCACTGCGATCGGCTCGATGCCATCCGTCATCGGCTTCAACTTGGCGAGCTCGGCCTCGAAGCTCGATCCGCCCACTCCGATCGTCATAGGTCATGTCCTCATTCGTCTGGTCGCAAAGCATTGGACCGATCAATCGCTGGTGGCGGTGGCAACACCGAAGCGACCGATCGGAGCGGCGAAGGCTTGTTATGCACCGCATCCACGGGAAACGGCACCTGCGCTGTCAGCTGAAAGCGCATGCGGATTTGCGGGTGGCGGACAGCAAGCCGACGCGCGATGCTGCCTCTTCCAGAACGACGGTCGCTGGCTCAGGGCGACCATGCGCGGCGGAACCGGGGAGACATAGATGCGCGGCATGATCGTAGCGGCCCAGCCGGAAGCTGCCGAAGCCGGCGCGGACATCCTGCGCCGGGGCGGCAACGCCATCGACGCCGCCATCGCCTGCGCCTTCAGCCAGGGCGTGGTCGATCCGCAGATGTGCGGGATCGGCGGGTTCGGCGCGATGCAGATCAGCATGCCGAAACGCGGCGTGCACACCGTGCTCGAATTCCTGGCGCTGGCGCCACTCGCAGCCACGCCCGAGATGTGGGCCGACCGTTTCGTCGGCCAGACCCGCGACGGCTTCGTCTTCCTGCTCAGCGACCACGCCAACGAGCTCGGCCATCTCGCGGCCGGCACGCCGGGCAACGTCAAAGGTTACACCGAGGCCCTGTCGCGCTTCGGCACGATGGAGCTCAGGGACGTCATGGCGCCAGCGATCCGGCAGGCACGCGACGGTTTCACGATCCGCCCCTATGTCCACTACTACTGGACGATCGACCAGCGCAGCACCGGCCAGATCAACACCGAGGACAAGCTCCGCCACAGCGAGACCGGGCGCGCGATCTATTTCCACCCCGACGGCACGCTGAAGCGCCCCGGCGACGTTATCACCAATCCCGACCTCGCCCGCACGCTGGAGCGCATCGCCGCCGCCGGCCCTGAGATCTTCTACACCGGCGCGATCGCCGAGGAGATCGCCGCCGATATGGCAGCGCAAGGCGGGCTCCTGACGAAGCGCGATCTCGCCGAGTACAAGGTGCGCGAGAAGCAGCCCGTCTGGGGCGCCTATCGCGGCCTGCGCATCGCCGGCAACCCGCCCGCAGCGGGCGGCGTCTCGCTGATCGAGCTCATGCATATCCTGCAGGAGTTCGAGATCGGCGCCCTCGAGCACAACAGCGCCGAGCATATCGCGATCCTCGCCGAGGCGATGAAGTGGATGACGATCGACCGCGACGCCCATATCGGCGATCCCGACTTCGTCGATGTGCCGATCGACAGGCTGCTCTCACAGGCCCATGCCGCCGGCCATGCCGACGCGATCCGGTCGGGTGAGAAGGCGCGCGTGGCGCGCTCGGAATTGTCCAGGGATCCGCCGGACACCACGGTCGTCTGCGTCATGGACGAAGAGGGCAATGCGGTGACGCTGACCCACACCCTCGGCCAGCCCTCTGGCGGCATCCCCCCCGGCCTGGGCTTCATGTATAATGGCTCAATGAGCGGTTTCGACCCCCGCCCCGGCCGCGCCGGCTCGATCGCTCCCGGCAAGGCCCGCGGCAGCGCCATGGCGCCGACGATCATGTTCAAGGACGAGAAGCCGATCATCGCCATCGGCGCGCCAGGCGGCACCTTCATCGTACCCGCCATCGCCCAGGCGCTGAGCAACGTCATCGATTTCGGAATGAGCATGTCCGAGGCGGTTGCCGCGCCGCGCATCGTCTGCCTGAGCGACACGATCGACGTCTCCAACCGCATCGAACGCCGCGTCACCGCCGCCTTGGAAGCCAAAGGCTACGCCATAAGCCGGTCCTACCAGTCCTTCGCCTTCGGCGCGCCGCATGGCATCCGCGCGGAGGAGGCGAGCTGGTCGGGCGGCGCCGATCCGCAGCGCGACGGCATGGCCCTGAAGGTCTGACGCTGGCGCGCGCCTGGCATGCGCTGCGCACTTCAGCGACGGGCGACGCCGTTGACGAAGATGTCGATGCACATTCGCAGATAGGCGCGGCGCTCCTCGCGCGAGCCCCACTCGCCATGGTGACGCCGGCGCGCGAACACGCCGAACACCATATCCATCAGCATCTGCGCGGCCTTGGCCGGATCGGCGAGCGCGATGAGACCGCGCTCCACCTGACGCATCAGCCATTCCGCGAGAAGGCGACGCGATGCCTCGGCGCCGTCGCGCAGGATCAAGAGCTCGATCTCGGGAAACCGGGTCGATTCCGTAATGACGAGACGAATGAACGCGATGCGCTCGCGATCGGCGGCCTCGTCGATATCGATCCTGAAGATCGCTTCGAGGGCCTCGGCCACGGGCAGATCTTCATCGTCGGGGCGCGGCAGATCCAGCATCGACTGCCGGTGCAGGATGACGACTGCCGTGAACAGGTCGGTCTTGCCGGGGAAGAGGCGATAGAGCGTCCGCTTCGAAATGCGGCAACGCGCCGCGACGAGATCCATCGTCGTGCCGGCATAGCCGACCTCGAGGAAAGCATCCCTGGCATGGGCCACGATCATCGCGCGCACAGCCTCGTCGGCCATGGTTTTCGGGCGCCCGCGCACGGGCGTTCCCTTGGCGGCCGCCGCCGCGTCCTCACATGTTATCGTCTGCCCCTGCGCCATGTGTTTCCCCTTATTTCACCTCCATGCGATTGACAGCGGAAGATTGCAAGCCATAAGGGTACTCTTAAGTTTCCAAAATAGGGTGATGCCGTGCAGCGCTTGAGGATGCAACATCGCGAGACCAGCCTTGTGCACTGCGGCATGCCCGTTTTGCGTGGGCGAATCGCGGTCGCTGCCATTGCGGTGGGGCTTCTGCTCTCGGCCTGCAACGAGAAGGCGGCCGGCCCCGCTCCGCCATCAGCGCAGATGCAGGTCAGTGTCGTCAGCCTGCGTCCGCAGCCTGTCGCGATCACGGCCGAACTGCCGGGCCGGGTTTCGGCCAGCCTCGTCGCGGAGGTGCGTCCGCAGGTCAACGGCATCATCAAGTCGCGCCTCTTCAAGGAAGGCGGCGAGGTCGCGGCCGGGACCGTGCTCTATGAGATCGACCCGGCGAGCTACCAGGCGGCCTATGACAGCTCTGCGGCCGCCCTGCAGAAGGCCGAGGCCGCTGTGCCGAGCGCCCAGGCAAAGCTTGACCGCTATCGCGACCTGGTTCGCCAGAACGCCGTCAGCAAGCAGGACCTCGACGATGCGATCTCGGCCCTGGCCCAGGCCAATGCCGACGTCGCCTCGGCCAAGGCGAGCCTCGCCACGGCGAAAATCAATCTCGATTACACCAAGGTCGTTGCCCCGATCGGTGGGCGGATCGACAAGTCCTCCCTGACGCCGGGTGCCCTGGTGACGGCGAGCCAGACCGACGCGCTCACCACGATCCGCCAGCTCGATCCGATCAATGTCGACATCACCCAGTCGAGCACCAACCTGCTGAAGTTTCGCAGCGCGCTCGCCGAGGGCCGGCTGAAGCTCAGCGGCCCCAATGTCGCGGTCAAGCTCAGGCTCGATACGGGCACGCTCTACAACCAGGACGGACGCTTCGAATTCGCCGAGGCCAATGTCGACCAGACCACGGGCACCTTCACCCTGCGGGCGGAATTCCCCAATCCCGACCGGCTGCTGCTGCCCGGCATGTATGCGCGCGCCATCCTCCAGGAGGGCATCGCCGAGAACAATTACCTGGTGCCGCAGCGCGCTGTCGGCCGCAACACCAAGGGTGAAGCCACGGCCAAGTTCGTCAACAAGGACGGCAAGGTCGAGGAGCGCGTGCTCGTGACCCGTCGCACCATCGGCAACAACTGGCTGGTCGATACCGGCATCGGTGACGGCGACAAGGTGATCGTCGAGGGCGGGCAGCTCGTGCGTGTCGGCCAGACGGTCACGGCCAACGAGGTCACGATCGACGAGGCAAGCGGGGAGCTGCGCCCGGCGGCGCAGCGCGCGGCCGCAGAAACGGATACGCCCGGCACGGTGAAGAACTGAACATGTCACGCTTCTTCATCGACAGGCCGATCTTCGCCTGGGTCGTCGCTATCGTCATCATGCTCGCCGGCCTGCTGGCGCTACAGTCCCTGCCGATCTCGCAATACCCGCAGATCGCGCCGACGACCGTGAACATCAGCGCAAGCTATGCCGGCGCCGACGCCCAGACGGTCGAGAACTCCGTGACGAAGGTCATCGAGCAGGGCATGACCGGCGTCGACAACCTGCAATACATGACCGCGACCTCGACCTCGTCGGGCAATGCCTCGCTGACGCTGACCTTCACCAACGCGGCCGATCCCGACGTCGCGCAGATGCAGGTGCAGAACAAGCTGCAGCTCGTCACCTCGCAATTGCCACAAACAGTCCAGAACACCGGCATCACCGTGTCGAAATCCTCGACCGGCTTCCTGATGGTCATCGCCTTCGTCTCACGCGACGGCAAGATGTCTTCGACCGACCTCGCCGACTATGTCGACTCGACGCTGAACGACACGCTCAAGCGCGTCCCCGGCGTCGGCTCGAGCCAGCTCTTCGGCTCCGGCTATGCGATGCGCATCTGGCTCGATCCCGACAAGCTGCAGAAATATGCGCTGATGCCGAGCGACGTCTCCAACGCGATCACGGCGCAGAACACGCAAGTCTCGGCCGGCCAGCTCGGCGGCTTGCCGCAGAAGCCCGGCCAGCAGCTCAACGCGACGGTGACGGCGATGAGCCGCCTTCAGACCGTCCCGCAGTTCGAGAACATCATCCTGAAGAGCGGCAGCTCCGGCTCGATCGTGCGTTTGAACGACGTCGCGACGGTCGAGCTCGGCGCCAAGGACTACCGCACGGCCGCCCGCTACAACGGCCAGCCGACAGCGGCGCTCGCGATCAGCCTCGCAACCGGCGCCAACGCCATCTCGACCGCCGAGGCGGTGCAGAAGGCAATCACGCGGCTGTCGCAGACCTTCCCCGAGGGCGTCGAGGTCGTCTACCCCTACGACACCACGCCTTTCGTCCGGCTCTCGATCGAGAAGGTGGTCGAGACCTTGATCGAGGCGATCGTGCTCGTCTTCGTGGTGATGTTCGTCTTCCTGCAGAATCTGCGCGCGACGATCATCCCGATGCTCGCCGTGCCGGTCGTGCTGCTCGGCACCTTCGGCGTGCTGGCGGTCGCCGGCTATTCGATCAACACGCTGACCATGTTCGCCATGGTGCTCGCCATCGGCCTGCTCGTCGACGACGCGATCGTCGTCGTCGAGAATGTCGAGCGCGTGATGCAGGAAGAGAAATTGTCGCCGAAGGAGGCGACGATCAAATCGATGGGCGAGATCACCGGCGCGCTGGTCGGCATCGCCACCGTGCTCTCGGCCGTGTTCGTGCCGATGGCCTTCTTCGGCGGCTCGGTCGGCGTGATCTACCGGCAGTTCTCGGTCACGATCGTCACCGCCATGATGCTCTCCGTGCTCGTCGCGCTCGTGCTGACGCCGGCGCTCTGCGCCACCATGCTGAAGCCGCCGACGGACCATGCCACCCAGAAGGGCCCCTTCGGCTGGTTCAACCGCAATTTCGACAAGGCGACCCACGGCTATCGCAGCGGCATCGCCGGCATGATCGCGCGGCCGTTCCGGTTCCTCGCCGTCTTCCTGCTGATCGGCATCGGCATGGCGGTGCTGTTCACGCGCCTGCCGAGCTCCTTCCTGCCGGAGGAGGACCAGGGCACGCTGTTCACCATCGTGCAGATGCCGGTGGGCGCGACGCAGGACCGCACCTTGCGCGTGCTCGACCAGATCCGCACCCATTATCTCGACAAGGAGAAGGACCTCGTCGAGGGCGTGCTGACGGTCGCCGGCTTCGGCTTCGGCGGCGAGGGCCAGAATGTCGGCCTCGCCTTCGTCCGGCTGAAGCCCTTCGCCGAGCGCAAGGGCAAGCAGGCGACGGCGCAGGCGGTGGCGATGCGCGCCATGGGCGCGTTCCGCTCCATCAAGGACGGCATGGTCTTCGCGCTGGCGCCGCCCGCGATCCAGGGCTTCGGCAACACGGCGGGCTTCGACTTCTACCTGCAGGACATCGCCGGCGCCGGCCATGAGAAGCTGATCCAGGCACGCAATCAGCTCCTCGGCCTCGCCGGCAAGAGCCCGGTCTTGTCCGGCACCCGGCCCAACGGCCAGGAAGACACGCCGCAATACTCCGTCGAGATCGACCAGGAGAAGGCGAGCGCGCTGACGCTCTCGCTCTCCGACATCAATGCGACGCTCTCGACTGCCTGGGGCAGCGCCTATGTCAACGACTTCATCGATCGCGGCCGGGTGAAATCGGTCTATGTCCAGTCCGGTGCGCCGTTCCGGATGCAGCCGCAGGATGTCGACAAATGGTATGTCCGCAACTCCGGCGGCACGATGGTGCCGTTCTCGGCCTTCTCCTCGGGGCGCTGGACCTATGGCTCCCCCCGGCTCGAGCGCTATAACGGCTCGGCGGCGGTGGAGATTCAGGGCGCCGCTGCGGCCGGCGTCAGCTCGGGTGCGGCGATGGACGAGATCGATGCCCTGATGAAGCAGCTGCCGGCCGGCTACGCTCATGAATGGACCGGACTGTCCTATCAGGAGCGGCTCTCCGGCAGCCAGGCGGCGGCGCTCTATGCGCTGGCCATGCTGGTGGTCTTCCTCTGCCTGGCCGCGCTCTATGAGAGCTGGTCGATTCCCTTCGCAGTCATGCTCTCCGTGCCGATCGGCATCTTCGGAGCGCTGCTGGCCGCGACCTGGTTCGGGCAGACCAACGACGTCTATTTCAAGGTCGGACTGCTGACGACGATCGGCCTTGCAGCCAAGAACGCGATCCTGATCGTCGAATTCGCGATCGAGCAGCAGCAAGCCGGCAAGGGGCTGGTCGAGGCGACATTGGAGGCAGCGCGCCAGCGCCTGCGGCCGATCCTGATGACCTCGCTCGCCTTCGTCCTCGGCGTAACGCCGCTGGCGGTCGCGACCGGCGCCGGCTCGGGCAGCCAGAACGCGATCGGCATCGGCGTCATGGGCGGCATGATCGCCGCCACCGCGCTCGGCGTGTTCTTCGTGCCGCTGCTCTTCGTCACCGTGCGCCACCTTGTCCAGGGCAAGGATGCGCAGGGCAAGGGCGCGCAGGGTAAGCGCGGGGATGAGCCGGTGGCCGAGCCGGCAAAGGCAAGCTGAGATGGCCGCAACGATGACCGGAAGCCGCGCGACGATGAAACGCTTCAGCCTGGCCCTGCCGCTCTGCCTGATGCTGGGCGCCTGCGCGGTCGGGCCCGATTATGCCGGCCCCTCCCTGAGCCTGCCGGCGAAATGGGGCAACGCACCAGCCTCGAAACGGCCACTGGCGTCCAAGGCGCTGGATGAGTGGTGGAAGCGTCTCGGCGACAAGACACTGAATGGCATCGTCGAGGAGGCCGTGGCCGGCAATCTCGACGTCGCCTCGGCGAAGGCACGCATCCGGGAAGCGCGAGCGACCAGGCGCCAAGCCGTCGGGGCGCTGTTTCCGTCGCTCGACGGCACCGGCTCGGCCACGCGGTCGCGCACCAGCGCCGCCACCTCCGGCACGGGCGACAACACCACCTCCAGCCTGTACAAGGCCGGCTTCGATGCAAGCTGGGAGCTCGATCTGTTCGGCGCGAATTATCGCGGCGTCGAGGCGGCGACCTATGGCGCTGACGCTGCCGAGGAGGACCTGCGCGCGACCCTGCTGACGCTGGTCGGCGACGTGACCTCCAACTATGTCGAGGCGCGCGGCTACCAGGCCCGTATCGCCCTGGCCAGACGCACCGCGGCCTCGCAGCGCGAGACCGAAGGCCTGACGCGGACCAAGTTCCAGGCCGGCTCGGCCTCGGCCGTCGACGTCGCCAAGGCGGCTGCACAAGCGAGCTCGACCGAGGCGGCAATTCCGAGCCTGGAGGCCGCCTATGCGCAGAGCCTGCACCAGCTCGGCATCCTGACAGGGCAGGCGCCCACCGCGCTGGCCGGCCGGTTGGCGCGTGGCGGCCCGATCCCGGCTGCGCGTAGCACGCCGCCTGCCGGGCTGCCCGCCGATGTCCTGCGCAACCGCCCCGACGTCCGCAAGGCCGAGCGCCAGCTCGCCCAGTACACGGCCAAGATCGGCCAGGCGGAAGCGGCGCTCTATCCGTCCGTCAGCCTCACCGGCAATATCACGACCTCGGCCCTGAAAACCGGCGACCTTGCCAAGAACTCCTCGATCGGCTGGTCTTTCGGACCGACGCTGAGCGTGCCGATCTTCAATGGCGGCGAGCTCAGGGCTGCTGTCGAGGTCGCCCAGGCCCAGCGCGACCAGTATGATTCCGCCTTCAAGCTCTCGGTGCTGACCGCGATGCAGGATGTCGAGAACGCGCTGGTTTCGCTGGCGCAGGAACGCCTGCGCTCGGGCAAGCTGTCCTCCGCCGCGACCTCCTATCGTGATGCGGCGCGGCTCTCCCGCACGCTCTACCAGACCGGCTCGTCGAGCTTCCTCGACGTGCTCGACGCGGAGCGCTCGCTCTACAGCGCCGAAGACACGCTGCTGCAGAGCCGGGTCGCCGTTTCCACCGACTTCATCGCCCTCAACAAGGCGCTCGGCGGCAGCTGGACCAAGCCGGTCGACGTGTCCTCGCCGGCGGTCGTCGACGTCAACACCGGGCCGCATCCGCGCACGGGCTACTGAGATCAGAACGGGTAGGGCAACACGCCCTGCCCGTTCCGACCTCAGGCAAGCACGCTCCTGCGGGCGTCGAGAATGCGATCGAGCGCGTTCAGGAAAGCCGAAAACTCCTGGCCTCCGATCGGGAAGGACAGGGCGATCAGGCCGCGCGGCGCGAAATAGACACCGGCCTTCACGAGATCGAAGAACAGCAGGTTGCGCTTCGCGTTCGCCGTCTGCGGTGCGCCCTGCGGATGGATATTCATCAACGAGCCGAGGCCGGATACGGTGATCGGCACGCCCTTGGCCGCAAACAGCGCGTTCAGATCGGCACGGAACCGGTCGCCACGCGCATTCAAGGCGTCGAGCGCCTCGGCCGTCAGGAGCTGCTCCACCGCCGCGAGCCCCGCCGCCATGGTCAAGGTGTTGTTGTTGTAGGTGCCGGCATGGCCGATCGAGGACGGCCGGCGCGGATCGAAGACCTGCATGATCTCGCGCCTGCCGCCGAAGCTGCCGAAGGCGAGGCCGCCGCCGAAGAATTTTCCGATCGTCGTCATGTCCGGCGTGATGCCGAGCAGCTGCTGGCGACCGCCCAGCGAGAGCCGCGAGGTCTGGATCTCGTCGAAGATCAGCACGGCGCCCGACTCGTCGGCGAGCCGGCGCAGGCCGGCGAGGAATTCGGGCGTGCCCGGAATACAGCCACCCGCACCCTGCATGGGCTCGACCAGGATCGCCGCCAACTCGCTGCGATGCGGCTTGACCAGGTCGAGCGTCTTTTCAAGGTCGTTATAGGAGGCGACGACGAAGTCGTGCGGCACCGTGACGGGCGTGCCACCGGGCGGAAAGGTCAATACGCCGCCATGATAGCCGCCCGCGAACACCAGGATCTTGCGCCGTCCGGTGAAGGTGAGTGCGGCGGCGAGCGCCATCAGATTGGCTTCCGTACCGGAATTGGTGAAGCGCAGCAGATCCATCGACGGAAAGCGCGCGCAGATGCGCTGGGCCAGCTTCCCCTCGATGGCATTGTGCGAGGACAGGTTGATCCCGTCATCGAGCGCGGCGCGGATCGCCTGCTTCAACACCTCGGGCGAGTGGCCGAAAATGCCGGCGGTGAACTCGCCCAGGAAATCCAGGTATTCGTGCCCGTCGGCATCGGTCAGGCGGCAGCCCTCGCCGCGCAGCATGCAGAGCGGGAAGGGATCGTAGAAGAGCGAGGTCCGGGTGTTGCCACCCGGCATCGACTCGGCCGCCGCCATGAAGCGTGCCCGGCTCTCGGGGTTGCGGCGCACATAGTCCTCGCGAGCCTCGGCGAGCGCGACATCGAGCGCCCCGGCTTCATGCGAATTGGCGGCAGTCAGGGGCATGGTCGGCCTCTTGCGATGCGAGATGGCGGTGGCGGATTCGATCGACGATCAGGTTCCTGCCCGCTTGATCTCGATCAGGCAAGAATTGGGCGCGGTCGCCTGCGCGAGGCGCGAGGTCGGCATGCTGGAGGTGAGACTGTTGGGATTGCCGCCGCGGTCGAGCGGCAAGGCCCCGCCATCCCCAACCGGATCATACCAGGCGCCGGTTGGCAGCACGGCGACGCCCGGCTCAACCTCACGCGTCGACCTGAGCGCCACCAGGCAGCGGCCACGGTCATTGAAGAGTTCTACGATGTCACCATCCCGGAGATGGCGTTTGGCGGCGTCGGTTGGGTGCATCAGCACGACCTCATACCCGTCGCGCTTTGCCGCCTGGCTCGGCCCCGCCAGTTCCAACTGGCTGTGCAGGCGATGCGCCGGCTGCGGCGAGAGCAGGTGCAGCGGGTAGCGCTGCGCCAAAGGCGAGCCGAGCCATTCCTCGGGCGCGAGCCAGGTCGGATGGCCAGGACAATCGTCATAGCCAAAACCGGCGATCGTCGCAGAAGTGATCTCGATGCGGCCGGACGGCGTCTCCAGCGGTTTCCCCTCGGGGTCGGCAACGAAATCGGCCAGTGGCGTGACCGGGGCCGGCGCAGCCTCACCTTCGTCGAGAGCAGCATAGCCGCGCGCCCAGAACGTTTCGAAATCCGGCAATTCGGTATGGGCTGTGCTGTAGCCGTCATACATCCGGCGCAACCATTCCCGCGGCTCGCGCCCCTCAGTGAAGGCCTGCTCGAAGCCCATCTCGCGGGCAATGCGGGCCATGATCTGGTGATCGGACAGGACTTCGCCCGGCGGCGCGCAGACCTGCCGGCTGGCGATGAGCCAGTTGTCGCGGGAGGAGGCGGCGATGTCGTCGCGCTCGAACGGGAAGCTCGCCGGCAGCACGATGTCGGCATGGCGCGCGGTCGCGGTCCACATCGGCTCGTTGACGATCACCGTCTCCGGCCGCCGCCAGGCCTCGGTCAGACCGGCGAGATCCTGATGGTGGTGGAACGGGTTGCCGCCCGCCCACCAGACCAGGCGGATATCGGGCAGCACCAGGCGCCGACCGTCATAATCCAGCGTTCCGCCCGGTTGGGACAGGAGCTCGGTGATCCGCGCCACGGGGATGAAGCTTTCGACCGGGTTGCGCCCCTGGTCGAAGGCCGGGCCGCGCAACCGCCGGATCGGCTGGCCGACGGTGCTGACGGAGGTCAGGCCGAAGGCGATGCCACAGCCGGGCCTTCCGGCATGGCCAGCAATGGCCGCAAGCGCGATCGCCGCCCAATAGGGCTGCTCGCCGAAGCGTGCCCGCTGCAGCGACCAGGCCGCATTGACGAGCGCGGGCTCTGAGGCGAAGGCGCAAGCGAGATCCCGGATCGTCGCCGCCGGCACGCCGCAGATTCCGGCCGCCCAATCGGCATCCTTGACCACCCCGTCGCTTTCGCCCGCCAGATAGGCTTCGAGCTCCGCAAGCCCCACCGTACAGCGCGCGAGGAAGGCGCGGTCGGCCAGGCCCTCCGCCAGCAGCGTCTGCGCCATCGCCAGCAGCATCGCCGTGTCGGTATTGGGCCGGATCGCGACATAATCGGTCGTCCCGCCCGGCAGATCCGGGACATCGGTGCGCACCGGGCTGACGATGATGATCCGGACGCCTGCCGCTGCCGCTGCCGCGAGCCCGCGCTCGGAGCGGTGCTGGCCGGTGCCGCCGGCCTCGACCTGCGCATTCGACAGGCGAAAGCCGCCAAAGGAGATCAGAAGCTTGGCATGGGCGGCGATCTGGTCCCAGCTCGGGGCGACATCGGTGGCGAATTTGAAGCGCGGGCCGATGACATGCGGCAGGATGACCGCGCCGGCACCGAAGCTGTAGGTGTTGACGGCCGAGGTGAAGCCACCCGCGAGGTTGAGGAAGCGCTTGAGCTGGCCCTGCGCATGGTGGAAGCGCCCGGCACTGGCCCAGCCATAGGACCCGCCGAAGATCGCGGCATTGCCGTGAACCGTGCGGACGCGCTCGACCTCACCGGCGACGAGCGCCGCCGCCTCGTCCCAATTGATGCGGACGAACTCATCACGGCCACGGTCTCGGCCGCGCCGCTGCGGGTTTTCTCGCGCCGCGAGCCAGCCCTTGCGCACCATCGGATGAAGGACACGCGCCGGATGGTCCTTGAGATCGAGATAGGCCGCCCCGACCGGCGAAGGCTGCGGGTCGAGCCCGAAGCCCTGCAAGGCAGCCTGTCCGGAACCGTCGTGGACGACCTCATAGGTGCCGAAATGCGTCCCGAACAGGTGCAAGACCCGCCTCCTACTGAGCCGGCTTCATATCGAAGGAGCGAACCCAATCGTCACCGCGCGCCTGCCAGGTCACCCGCCTCGAAACGCCATAGGTGGTCGGTTGCGCATAGAGGAACAGCACCGGCGCCTCCTCGCACATGATCTTGGTCGCGTCCTTATAGGCTGCGAGGCGCTTGTCCTTGTCCATGGTCGAGCGCCCAGCCTCGAGCGCCTTGCCGAAGGCAGCATCATCCCAATAGGCGTACTGGTTGCCGGGCGCGAGCAGGGTCAACTGGCCGTCGGCGTCCAGGGTCGGCCAGCCATGGGTCAGGAGCGAAGTCTGCGCCAGGGTCCGCGACCTCAGATATTTGTTCATATAGGCGCCGAAATCCATCTCGTTCATCTTCACCTTCAGACCGGCGTCGCCGAGCATGGCAGCGACCGCCTGGGCGACCTCCTGCCCCTGGATGTAGGTCGCGACGGGGATGTCCATCTCGATCACCTGCTTGAGATCGATGCCGGATTCCTTCAGCAGGGCCTGCGCCTTCTTCACGTCGTAGGGATAGGGCTTGAGGTCCGGATTGAAGCCGAAATAGGACGGCGTCAGGATCTGGCAGGGTTCGATATAGGCCTGCCCGTCGAAGATCGAATCCCGGATCGCATCCTTGTCGATGGCGTAGTTCATCGCCTGGCGCACCAGCTTGTTGTCGAGCGGCGCCTTCTGGGTGTTGAACTTGATGAAGACGTTGCGCGTGCTCTGCACCGAGCCGGCAATGGCGTTCTTGCTCGCCTTGACCCGCGCAAGCTCCGAGGTCGGAATGCCGGTCACGAGATCGACCTCACCGGCCAGCAGCGCGGCGATGCGGCTTGCCGGTTCGGGGATGGTCTTGAACACGACGGTGTCGAAATCCGGCTTGCCCTGCCAGCCTCCCGGATTGGCGGCGAGCGTGATGTGATCGCCCGGCACGTTCTCGGTCATGCGGTAGCGGCTGCCTGACATCGTCTCGGTTGCCGGGTTGTGGCTCGCCGCCCATTGCGGCGGCAGCAGGAAGAACATCGAGAGCTGGTCGACGAAGGCCGGGAACGGCGCACTGGTCTCGACTTCGACGGTCCGAGCGTCGATGACGCGGACCTCCTTGACCAGGTCGAACCAGGACTTGATCCGGGCATTGACCTTGGGATCGCGCACGCGGTCGAGGTTCCATTTGACCGTCGCGGCGTCGAGCGGCTCGTCATTGACGAATTTGGCGCCCTCGACGAGGTCGAAGCGCCATGTCGTGTCGTTGACCAGCGTCCAGGATTTCGCCAGCGCGGGCGCCAATTTGAGGTCCGCGCTGCGAATGACGAGCGAGGGATAGATGTGGCTCAACAGGCTCATATCGGAGCCGAAGGAGCCCGTCATATGCGGGTCGAAGGTGTTGACGTTGACCGAGAGCGCGATCGTCGCCGTGCGCCCAGACTGGGCCAGCACCGGCGAAGCGGACAGCGCGGCGGCCAATGCGGCAGCGCTGAGGGTCTTGATCCAGAACGATGTCATGTCACGGGCTCCAATGGCGGTGGCAAGGAATGGCAGCGAGCAAGGGCAATAAGGGCTCAAATCAGGACGAAATGACCGGGCGAAACCTCGGTCAGCACGGCATCGGGGGCAGGCTTCTGCGTCTCGTAGTCGAAGGCCAGCGGCCGCCTGGCACGCTCGATCGCCGGATTCGGGATCGGAATCGCCGAGAGCAGCGAGCGCGTATAGGGGTGGCGCGGATCGGAAAAGATCGCTTCCGTCGGGGCGATTTCGACCAGGCGCCCGCGCAGCATCACCGCAACGCGGTGGCAGAGATAGCGCACCATCGACAGATCATGCGCGATGAAGAGATAGGCCATGCCCAGCTCCTGCTGCAGATCCTGGAACAGGTTGATGATCTGGGCCTGGATCGAGACGTCGAGCGCCGTGATCGGCTCATCGGCGATGATTAGACGCGGGCGCATCGCGACGGCCCGCGCGATGTTGACGCGCTGGCGCTGGCCGCCGGAGAATTCATGCGGATAGCGCGTCATGAAGCGCGGATCGAGCCCGACCTGCTTGAACAGGGCCGCGACGCGATCGCTGCGCTCCGAGCGGCTGGAGACAAGTCCATGCACGATCAGGGGCTCGGCGACGAAATCGCCCACGGTCATGCGCGGGTTGAGGGCGGCGTAAGGATCCTGGAAGACGACCTGCATCTGGCGGCGAAAGGCCTTCAATTCGCGCGCCGGCAAGGTGGTGATGTCGTGGCCGTCGAAGCGGATCTCGCCGCCGGTCGGCTCTTCCAAGCGCAGCACGACGCGCCCGGTCGTGCTCTTGCCCGAGCCGGATTCGCCGACCAGCCCGACGATCTCCCGGGGCGCGATGTCGAAGGAGATGTCGTCGATCGCCTTGACGAGATGCGACGCCCCGCCGAGCCAGCCGCCGCCGCTGGTGTAATGCTTCGCCAGATTGCGGACGCTGAGAAGCGGATTCGTCGGCGAGGTGCTCATGCCACGGTCTCCCTACGGGCCTTCAGCGCGGCGGGCAGATCATACCACGCGGCGACGAGATGGCCCGGCACGCTGCCTTCGGCTTGGCGCAGCGGTGGCATTTCCAGCTGGCAGCGCGGCGTCGCGAAAACGTTGCGCGGCGCGAAGGGGTCGCCCACCGCCGGCTTATAGAGATCGGGCGGCGAGCCCGGAATCTGGTGGAGCCGCCCCTCGGCGCGGCGCTCCGCTGTCGGCAACGATTGCAGCAGGCCCCAGCTATAAGCGCTGCGCGGGTCGGCGAAGATCGCATCGACCGGGCCGCGCTCCATGATGCGCCCGCCATACATTACCTGGATGGTGTCGGCGATGCCGGCAACCACGCCCATGTCATGGGTGATCCAGATCACCGTGGTGCCGAACTCGCGCTTCAGATCCTTGACCATGTCGAGGATCTGCGCCTGCACGGTCACATCCAGCGCCGTCGTCGCCTCGTCCGCGATCAGGAGTTTGGGCCGGCAGGCAACGCCGATCGCGATCATCACGCGCTGGCGCATGCCGCCGGAGAACTGGTGCGGATACTGGCCGATGCGGCGGGCGGCATCGGGAATGCGCACGATCTCGAGCAGTTCGATCGCCCGCGCCCGCGCCGCCCTGGCGTCGAGCTTTGTGTGCCGGCGGATCAGTTCGACCAGTTGCCGCTCCACCGTCAGCACCGGGTTGAGCGAGGTCATCGGATCCTGGAAGACGAAGCCGATCTGCCCGCCGCGAATGTCGCGCAATGCGCGCTCGGGCAGCGTCAGCAGGTCGCGCCCCTGGAACAGCACCTCACCGGCAACGATCCGGCCGGGTGGGCGCGGAATCAACCCGCACATCGCCAGCACATGCACGCTCTTGCCCGAGCCGGATTCCCCGACGATGCCCAGCGTCTCGCCCTCGTTCAACGCATAGGAGACGTCGTTGACGGCATGGACCGTCCCGCCCGGCGTATCGAAGGCGACGGTCAGGTTCCTGACTTCGAGGAGCGGGGCCATGCCGGTTCGCCTCAGGCGTTCAACACGACATCCGGCGCGCGCGTCAGGAACTCGCAACCGCCTTCCGTGATCAGGACGGTGTCGGAGAGCTGGGTCGCGGCGATGCCGGGGATGCGCAGATTGGGCTCGAGCGTCAGGATCATGCCGGGTTCGAGCAGGATGCCGGTCTTGGCGTCGAGGGAGGGGTGTTCATGCGCCCCGAGCCCGATGCCGTGGCCGATGCGGCCCGGCAGGTATTTGCCATAGCCGCGCGCCTCGAGACCGGCCTTGGTCGCATCGAACAATGCGCTGATCGGCGTGCCGGGCTTCAGCAGCGCCGCGACCTCGTTGCGGATCTCGATGATCGAATCGAGTGCCCGGCGGCGCTCGTCGTTCAGCGCGCCGACTGCGACCGTGCGCTCGTTCTCGGCATGGATGCCGTTGACGATCGTCCAGATCAGGATGCTGATCGCCTCTCCGGCTTCAGGCTTGCGGTTGGTCGGGTTGTCGCAGTTCATGAACATGCGGTCGCCAGCCAGCGCCCAGGCCCAGAGGCCGTTCTGCGCCCCGCCTTCGAGACTGCCGAAATCGCAGACCTCCTTGTCGGGGAAGTTATCGGCCCAGAAGCGGTTCATCGCCGCCATGGCCGCGAGCGACACGTCACGCTCCGAGCCACCCTGGCGGACGGCCTCGACCGCGGCGATCATGCCGGTATCGGCGATGCGGGCGGCGTCGCGGGCATTGGCGATCTCGTCGGCGTCCTTCACCAGGCGTGTCGTCATGATCATCTCGGAGGCGTCGCGGAAGGAGGCGCCGGGCAGAAGCTCGGCAAGCTGGCGCGCCCGCGCAACCGGCAGGAAGTCCTCCTCGACGCCGATGACCGCCTTGGCGAGACCGGCCTCCTCCAGCATCGTCTTCAACGCGTCGAGCCAGTTCGGCCCCATCGTGACCTTGGTCGACCAGGCGCCGTAGAGGCGGATATCCTCGATGAAGGTCGAGGCGCGGGCATGGTCGTCGCGCAAGGCATGGATCAGCATCGAGGACTTGCCCTGCGCAGGCAGGATCGCGATCACCGGATGGCTGTAGATGATCGGGTTGAAGCCCGTCAGGTAGAAGCTGCTCTCGGGCTTGAAGGCGAGGATCACATCGAGACCGGCAGCGTGCATCCTCTGGCGCAGGCGTTCCGTACGGGGAGCGGTAATGGTCATGGTCACGTCCTCAATTTCGGATCGAAATAATCGCGCAGCCAGTCGCCGAGCAGGTTGACGCTCAGAACCGTCAGCAGGATGGCAAGGCCGGGAAAGGTGACAATCCACCAGGCCGTGGAGATGTAGACGCGCCCCTCGGCCAGCATCCGGCCCCAGCTCGCATCGGGCGGCTGCACGCCGAGGCCCAGGAAGGACAGGGCCGCATCCATGATGATGACGCGTGCGAGTTCCAGCGTCGCGACGACAAGCGCCGGCGTCAGGACGTTGGGCAGGATATGGCGCAGCATGATGCGCCAGGTGCTCGCGCCGATCGCCCGGGCCGACTGCACGAATTCGCGCGAGCGCAGCGCCAGCACCTGCCCACGGATGATGCGGGCGTAGCGGATCCAGCTGGTGACGGCCAAGACGATGACCAGATTGGTCAGGTTGGGACCGAGTGCCGCGACCACGAGCAGCGCCAGCAGCATCAGCGGAATGGCGAGCTGGATATCGACGAGCCGCATCAGGATGCGGTCGACGACGCCACCGAAATAGCCGGCGACGATGCCAAGGAAGACGCCGACAATGCCGCCCAGCACCACGGCGCAGGTCGCAACCGAAAGCGTGATCTGGCTGCCATAGATGAGGCGGCTGAGAATGTCGCGGCCGAGCTGGTCGGCGCCGAGCGGATGGGCGCCTGGGCTGAACAGGCCCGTCCAAGTCGGTGGCGCGAAACGCCCGCGCAGATCCGAGCGCACCGGGTCGGGCAGCCCCAGCAAGGGCGCCAGGATCGCGGCTCCTATGAACAGCGTCAGCAGAACCACACCGAGCAGGCCGGTCCGGCTGCGAAGCAAGGCGCGCAGGAAGTCGGCCATCTCAGGCACTCCCCTTGATGCGCGGATCAAGCAGCGCATAGAGCAGGTCGACGATCAGGTTCGTCGCGACATAGATTGCCGCGATCAGCGCGACGCCAGCCTGGATCACGGGGAAATCCTTGGTCTCGATCGCCTGGACGATCAACCGGCCGACGCCGGGCCAGGCGAACACCGTCTCGGTGACGACCGAGCCGCCCAGAAGCTCGCCGGTCAGGATGCCGATCATCGTCACCACCGGGATCAGCGCGTTGCGCGCGACATGCCAGGTGAAGACCGTCGCCGGCATCAGCCCCTTGGCGCGGGCGGTGCGGACATAATCCTCCTTGAGCACATCGAGCATGCTGGAGCGGAACAATCGCGCGATCGAGGCGGAGACGAAGACGGCAAGCGTCAAGGCTGGCAGGACGAGATTGGCCGGGCTGCCATAGCCGCCGGTCGGCAGCCAGCCGAGATCGACCGCAAACAGCAGGATCAGCATGATGCCGAGCCAGAACACCGGCGTCGCCTGCCCCAGCAAGGCCAGCGTCATCACCACGAATTCGGCGACCGAACCGCGTCGCATGGCGGCGATCGCCCCTGCCGTGCCGCCGATCAGGACACCGAGCGCGATCGCGGTCAGAGCGAGCTGGATCGTCGCCGGCATCCGCTCCAGCACGACGCCGATGGCCGGGCGCCCGAACTGGAAGGACTGGCCGAAATCGCCGGTCAGGGCCTGGGCGAGAAAGCTGATGTATTGCCGCCAGATCGGCTGATCGAGCCCCAGCTCGGCCGTCAGTGCCTGCATCTGCTCGGGCGAAGCACCGACAGGCAGGAGCAACGCGACCGGATCGCCCAGGAAGCGCGTGACGAAGAACACGATCGTCACGACCCCCCAGATCGCGACGAGGGCCTCGCCGAGCTTTCCGGCGAAGTAGCGCGTCACGGCGCCGTCCTTGCGAGGAAGTCCCGGACGGCCGACAGCACGCGCGCATTGGCCTCGATATGGACGGCGTGGTTGGCGCCCTCGATCTCCAGCAGTTCCGCGCCCGGAACCATCTCGGCGATCAGGCGCGACTGGCTCGGCGGGCAGATCCAGTCGGCCGCGCCGCAGATCGCCAGCGTCGGCACGTCGATGCCGGCAAGCTTGTCGCGCAGGTCGTAATCCTTGGTGGCGAAGAGGGCGTTATGGGTTTCGGCGTGCAGATGCAGCGTGCGCGTCTTCTCCAGCGCGGAGTCCGGGTCGAAGTTCTCGAAATAGAGCGGCTGCAAAGCGAGCCAGATCAGGCGCAATTCGGTGTCGTCGATGATCTTGTCGGAGAACAGCTTCTCGACCATGCCGATCGAGGCGCAGGGCGCCTTGTGGAGGCGCGCCTTGAAATGCTCGATCGCCTCCGCCTCATGGTGATGGCTCGGCGCGGTGCCGCGCAGGATCAGGCGCGACAGGCTGTTGCTGCCATATTTGACCGCATGGGTCAGCGCGATCATGCCGCCGAAGGAGCCGCCGATCAGCACAATCTTGCGGCCACCGCAGAGCGTCTGCCGGAAGGCTTCCACATCATCGGCGAACTGCTCGAACAGGAAAGGCGGCGTCAGCGAGCTGCGGCCGCAGCCACGCTGGTCGAAGGCCAGCACGCGATAACGGTCCGACAGCGCCCGGTAGGCGCCAAACTCGCCGCGATGGTCGCCGATGCCGCGTCCGCCATGCAGCACGATGATGGTCTCGTCATGCTCCTCGCCGGCGACGTCATAGCAGAATGTCGCGCCGTTGAGCTCGATCCAGCGCGGGGCTTCATTCGGCGGCATGGGAAGCATCCTGCGAGGGGGCGTCGGCATCGGTCCATTCGTCGCCCTGGAGCTCGGGCGTGTCGAAGGCCTGGAGGGTGGCGAAATGCGCCTCACGATCGGCAACGAACAAGCTGCGGACGATGCCGCGCGCGAGGCGGTCCGCGCCCTCGCTGATCGCCGGAATGTCGCCCGAGAGCTTGCCATGGCTCAAGGTGGCGGGAAAATTGAAGCAGTGGATCGCCTTGAGCGCCGGGCAGGCGCCCGGTGTCTTCTCCAGGAACTCGAAGCTCTCGCCGAGATCGGGCGAGGTTTCGAGCTCCACATTGGGCATGTCGGCAGGGACCGGGAAACGATCGCGCCAGAGCCGGATATACGGCGCGAAATCGGCCAGTTCCGGGCGCGACATCAGGTCGACGCGGAAGCCCGTGCCGAAGATGATGAAATCAGTGTCGTAGTGCCCCTTCGGGGTCGTCAGGACCAGGTGTCCGTCGCGCTCCTCGATGTCGAGGATCGGGCTGCCCAAATGGAAATACCCGTTGGGATGTTGCGAGACCCGCAAGGTGCTCGGGCGCGGCGGCGGCGTCTGCGCGCGCAAGGTATGGTCAAGGAAGCGCCATTTCCATTCATCGGGCAGACCGGCGAAGCCATGGACGACGCCCTGGCTGCCGATGCCGGTGAACTTGTTGACGCGGGGTATGTCGGTGCGGCGGATGAACAGGTCGAGCCGCGCAGCGCCTGCCTCCAGCGCGACGGCGGCGTTGTCCATCGATGACGCGCCAGCGCCGATGACGGCGACGCGTTTGCCCTTCAGCGCCTCGAAATCGATCGCGTCGGCGGTATGGGCCCAGTAGCGACGGTCGATCGTCTCGGCCATCGGCGGAACATAGGGTCCGCCAAGCCCGTCGCGCCCCGTGGCCAGCACGACATGGCGCGCATGGACGGTCTCGGCCACGCCCGCCCTAACGATCCGGAGCGCGAGGACGCCGTCGGGCCGGGCATGGATCGCGGCCACCTCCGTCTCGTTTTCGACGGGCAGGTCGAGCATCCCACGATACCAGATCAGGTAATCCATCCAGAGCGCGCGCGGCGCCCTGTCGAGTGCGTCCCAGGCGGCCCGCCCGAACTGAGCCTCGTAGAAGGCGCGGAAGGTCAGCGCCGGCAGGCCCATCGCCGGCCCCGTCAATTGCTTCGGCGAGCGCAAGGTCCGCATCCGGGCGAATGTCACCCATGGCCCTTCCAGGCCTGCGGGCGCGCGGTCGTAAAGCACGTGATTGTCGACGCCGAGGCGCTTCAGCATGCCCGACGCGACAAGCCCTGCCATGCCGGCACCGATGATGACGACGTCGCGCACGCGCCGCCCATCGATCTCGCGCGGCGGCACCCAGGGTTTTGCCGGAAGCTCCAGCCATTCCAGATCCTGCCGCAGGCGGGCTTCCAGTGCGGCAAGTCCCATTGCGGCCAGCCCCATCGGGGTTGCGGGCGATACGGTCATGAGCGCGCCTCCTGGTTGTCCGCCGCGCCATAGACGGCATCGGCCAGCATCTCGGTGCCGGCCGCATCGCGCAGCACGAAGCCTGGGATGAGCGCAGCGGCGGATTTCAGCAGCGCCTCGTTCAGCGCCGCGATACTGGGCGTGAGCGGGCGCGCGACAGGCGAGATCGCCCCGAACAGGAACGGGATCGTCACGTCGAGCGGGCGCAGCACGACGCCCTTGATGGGCAGACCACAGGCCGCCGCCGGCTCGATGATGGCCACGCCCAAACCACGACGCGCCAGGGCGAGCGCCGTGAGGGAGGCATTGGCGTCGATCAGTTCGCGCGGCGCGATGCCGGCTGCCGCGAAAGCCTCATCCACCCGCCGGCGCAGCCGATAGGGGTTCGCCATGGTGATGACGCGCCGCGCGGCGAGGTCAGCAAGCGCGACGACGTCACGGCTCGCCAGCGGATCGTTTTCCGCCATCGCCGCAAGGCAGGGCGCCTCGCCGATCCAGTGCACATCGAGGCCGGGATGCTCGATCGGCAGGCTGGCCAGGCCGAAATCGGCCGATTGCGACAGCACCTGCTGCACCACGCCCTCGGCCGCGAGCGCCTCGATATGGATCTGCCGCGGCAGGAGCGCAGGATCCATCGCGGCGAGCGCATCCGGCACGATGCTCGCAGCCAGGGCCGGCGTCGCCGCGAGCTCGATCGCGGGCAGCGCCCCGGCCCCGATCGCCGCCGCACGCTCGCGGATATGCTTGAGGCCGAAGAACAGGCGCTCGACCTGCACATGGAACAGCACACCACGCGGCGTCGGGCTGATGCGCGGACCGCTGCGATGCAAAAGCTCGTAGCCAATCTCCGCCTCGAGATCCCGGATCTGCCGGGTCACGGCGGGCTGGGAGCGATCCAGCAAGCGCGCCGCGCCGGTGATGCTGCCCGCCGACATCACCGCCACGAAGGCCTCAAGCTGCCGGATGTCGAAAGCTTCATTATTCATATCCGGTATGCTAGGTCCGCATTGATGCAGATCAAACATAAAACGCTGATCGATAATCGCCGATCCGCACATTTTTGAATGATTGGAAGATATTGATACTGATTTCGCATAATGAGAGACTGATCATCCCCGATCGGAACCCGACACAGCAATGCAAGTCTCCAGCCCTCCGCGCAGTTCTGACGGTTGCCCTCGCGCCTGGGTCGGAGACGCCATCGCCGTGCTCGAAGCCGACCAGCATCGCTCGGCCGATACCCATCTCTTCAAGCTCGGTTGCGCCGGTCTGAGCGGGATCGACATCTATCTGAAGGACGAATCGACCCATCCCACAGGCAGCCTGAAGCACCGGCTGGCGCGGTCGCTCTTCCTCTACGCGCTCTGCAACGGGCATATCCGCGAGAACACGCCGGTCGTAGAGGCCTCCTCAGGCTCGACCGCGGTCTCGGAAGCCTATTTCGCTGAGATGATCGGCGTGCCGTTCTATGCGGTGATGCCGCGCTCGACCTCGGCGGAGAAGGTCGCAGCGATCGAGCATTACGGCGGAACCTGCCATTTCATCGATGACGGCCGGCTGCTCTACAGCGAGGCCGCCGCGCTCGCCCAGCGCCTGGGCGGCCACTACATGGACCAGTTCACCTTCGCCGAGCGCGCCACCGACTGGCGCGGCAACAACAATATCGCCGAATCCATTTTCGAGCAGATGCAGCGCGAGCGTTACCCCGTCCCGCGTTGGATGGTGATGAGCGCCGGCACCGGCGGTACTTCGGCGACGCTCGGGCGCTATCTGCGCTACAAGCGCCATGCAACCAAGCTCTGCGTCGCCGATGTCGAGCACTCCGCCTTCTTCGAGGGGTTCCGGACACGCAACGCCGCCTGCTGCTGCGAGCGCGCCTCGCTGATCGAGGGAGTCGGGCGGCCGCGCGTCGAGCCCTCCTTCATTCCCGGCGTCGTCGACCGCATGGTCAAGATTCCCGATGCGGCCTCGATCGCGGGGATGAACGTCCTGTCGCGCCGGCTCGGCCGCCGCGTCGGCGGCTCGACGGGCACGAATTTCTTCGCTTTGTGCTGGCTCGCCAATGAAATGAAGGCGAATGGCGTCGAGGGCTCGCTCGTCACCTTGATCTGCGATTCCGGCGAGCGTTATCTGAAGACCTATTACGAGCCCGAATGGGTCGTCTCGAAAGGCCTCGACCCCGCGCCCTATGAGGCCAGGATCGAGACCCTGCTGGCCGGCGGCGCGTTCGACTGCCATCTCGAAGAGGCCTGAGCCTCCACCCGATCGCAAGAGGCAAGAGGGACGCAAGAGGAACGCATGACCTCCACCACTCTCATCGAGCAGCTTGCCGGCATCGAGCCCGGCTCGGCGCTCGCGCAGGCGCTGTCGACCCGCGCCGAGGTGATCCGCCTGAGCCAAGCGAGCCATGATGCCGTGATCGTTCCGCGCGAACCGGGTGGCTTGAGCCATGGCCTGCGCGCGGCGCTCGCGGCCCGCATGGCGCGGCAGAATGCCGACCCCGCTTTGGCGGCACATTACGAGGCCTGCCTCGCCCGCACCGGCGAAGTCGAGGCCGTGCCCCTCTCCGAGCCCGAACGGCAGCGCATCACGGCGATCCTCCGCCATGCCGACATGCTGACCTTGTCCCCGCGCGACGCGACCCGGGCCGATATCGAGGCGCTGAAGGCGGCCGGCGTCGAGGAGCCCGACATCGTCCGCCTCGCCGAACTCGCCGCCTTCGTGAACTACCAGGTCCGCGTCCTGGCCGGCCTCAAGGTCTTGAGGGGAAACCGATGAGCAACGTCGTCCACACCTTCACCAGCACGGTTCCGGTCTGGTCGCCCTATGTCACGCCGGTCGACCTCGCCTCGGCCACGCCCGAGCAGATGGCGGCGATGCAGGTGACGCCCTCCAACAAGGGCGTCTCGAAATATGTTCTCACCCTGGCGCATGATCCGGAATCGCTGGCGGTGCGCTCGCCGCTGTTCAACCTGATCATGTATGGCAAGGACGGCCTGTCCTCCGCCGAACGCGAACTCGGGGCGGTCGGCGCCTCCGTCGTCAACCGCTGCATCTATTGCGCGGCGGTCCATGCCTCGCGCTTCAACGGCCTGACCAAGCGCCCCGACGTGATCGAGGCGATCTTCAAGGACGAGCTCGATGCCAAGATCGAACCGCGCGAGCAGGCGATCTTCGATTTTTCGGCGCGGCTCTCGACGACGCCGTCACAGCTCACGCAAGGCGATGCGGACGCCCTGCGTAAGGCAGGGCTCGACGAACTTGAAATGCTCGACCTCGTTCTCTCCTCCGCCATCTTCGGTTGGGCGAACCGGCTGATGCATACGCTGGGCGAGCCGCTGGAAACCTGAGAGCCGGCGCCTGCGCGCCGGGCGGATCATTGTTCCACCGCAAGGCATCGGGACAGGACAAATGCGCTCGCTACACGCCCGTAGCGAGCGCGAATCTCGCTTTGTTGGGCCTCTCCTAAAAAACGGAATGCCCCTGTCTTAAATGGTGAGCGCTCGAGACCCTCACGACAGGCCGCTCCATGCCCACTCCCCGCCAGCTTCATCTCGGCGCTTTCATGCGCCCGGTCAGCATCCACACCGGCGCCTGGCGCTATCCCGGCGCTTATCCCGACGCCAATTTCAACTTCGGGCACCTGAAGCGCTTCGCGCAGAAGCTCGAGGCAGGCAAATTCGACGCCTTCTTCATGGCCGATCATCTCGCCGTGCTGAACATGCCGGTCGAGGCGCTGAAGCGCAGCCACACCGTGACATCCTTCGAACCTTTCACCCTGCTCTCGGCGCTCGCCAGCGTCACCGAGCATATCGGGCTCGTCGCCACCGCCTCGACGACTTTTGATGCCGCCTATCATATCGCCCGGCGCTTCGCCTCGCTCGACCATATCAGCGGCGGCCGGGCGGGCTGGAACATCGTCACCACCTCGAATCCCGATGCCGCGCTGAATTTCGGGCTCGACGAGCATATGGACCATGGCGAGCGCTATGACCGGGCGCGCGAATTCTACGACGTCGTCACCGGGCTCTGGGATAGCTTCGCCGACGATGCCTTCATCCGCGACCGGGAGAGCGGGCTCTTCTTCGACCCTACGAGGCTGCATGTACTGGCGCATAAGGGCGAGCACCTCTCGGTGCGCGGCCCGCTCAACATCGCCCGGACGCCGCAGGGCTGGCCGGTGATCGTTCAGGCCGGCGCCTCCGAGCCGGGACGCCAGCTTGCAGCCGAGACGGCCGAGGTTGTCTTCGCGGCGCACCGGACGCTCGACGCCGGCCAGGCCTTCTATGCCGATGTGAAGGGCCGGATGGAGGCGATCGGCCGCAATCCCGACCATCTCAAGATCCTGCCCGGCGTCCTCACCGTGGTCGGCGACACGGTCGAGCAGGCGCAGGAGAAGCGCGCCTTGCTCGACAGCTTCGTGCATTACGACAGCGCCATCGCCTCGCTCTCGATCGCGCTCGGCCATGACGCCTCGGATTTCGACCCCGACGGGCCGCTGCCCGACATCCCTGAGACCAATCAAAGCAAGAGCGGCCGCGAGCGCACCATCGAACTGGCGCGGCGCGAGAATCTGACCGTGCGCCAATTGGCGCAGCGGCTGGGCGGCTATGGCGGGCTCGCCTTCGTCGGCACGCCCGAGACCATCGCGGATTCGATGGAGGAGTGGCTGACGACGCGCGGCAGCGACGGCTTCAACGTGATGTTCCCCTATCTGCCGGAAGGGCTCGACGACTTCGTCGACAAGGTCGTGCCGGAGCTGCAGCGGCGCGGCCTGTTCCGGACGGAGTATGCCGGCAAGACCTTGCGCGAGAATCTCGGCCTGCCGCGCCCGGCGAACCGGTTCTTCGCCTGACAGCTGGACAACGCTCGCGCCCAAGACGGCTGGGATACGAGACTGCCCGGATAAGCGGCATCGAGCGAAAGGCTATCGCGTAGCGCCGTCTGGAGAGGTCGTCATCCCTCTCGGACAGCGATCTTTGAAAGGACGTTTCATTGACCGGGCCCGATCGATCGAGAAATACTCAAGTATCGAAACGAAGTCGTCCGGATCGATCGCGGGATTTGCTGGAGCAGCTTGCGCCGCGTCACCAACGCTAAAAGCACCACGATGAATTCGTGGGCTCCCAATGGATGGAGACACGGTCATGATCTATCTCAGCCACTTCGTGATACGAGGCTTGCTGCGCGTTTCCGCCTTCCTGCGTTCCACTCGATGTTGACAGCGCGCCCATTGCGCGCCCGGCCCGGCTGACCGCCGAGGATTCACTCATCATCGCAGACGAAAAGGCGCCGATCCCGCTCGGCGAAGGCCAAGCCATGTCCAAAGCCATGTCCAAAGCCATCATCATCGAAATCTCTGGCACGACGGCCGGCATCGTTGTCGGCTCCCCCGGAAATTTCCGCTTCTTCTCCTCCGAGCCGGCCTTCGACAGGCTCGACGGCCGGAGCTTTCATTCCGCCGAGCAGGCGCGCCGCACCGCCGCTGCGCATCGCATCGCCAAGGACGACCGCAAGAAGGACGACCGCAAGGCCGCCTGAACCCTTTCGCCCCTCGATCCAGACAAGGGCCCTCACGCCATGGACCGTAGAGATTTCATCGCCAGCCTGGCCGGCTCGTCGCTCGCCCTCGCTGCGGGGGCCGCCATCGCCCAATCCAGCCTCTCGCCCAAGGAGCTGCGCATCGGCTTCCAGAAGAACGGCGTCCTGCTCATCGCCAAGCAGCAGGGCGTGCTGGAGAAACGCTTCAAGCCGCAAGGCATCGAGATCAAATGGGTCGAATTCCAGTTTGGACCGCCGCTGCTAGAGGCACTGAACGTCGGCTCGATCGACTATGGCCCGACCGGCGACGCGCCCCCGATCTTCGCCCAGGCCGCCAAGGCGAACCTGCTCTATGTCGCGACGCAGGAGGCCGCCGGTTCGGGCGCCGCGATCCTGCTGCCGCCGAAATCGCCGATCCAGACGCTCGCAGAGCTCAAGGGCAAGAAGATCGCCTTCGCCAAGGCGTCGAGCTCGCACAACCTCACCATCGCGGCGATCGAGAAGGCCGGGCTCGGCTATGACGAGTTCACGCCGGTCTATCTGCCGCCGGCCGATGCGCGCGCCGCCTTCGAGCGTGGCTCGGTCGATGCCTGGACGATCTGGGATCCCTTCTTCGCCATCGCCGAGGCCATTCCCGGCGTGCGCATCCTGTCGCTGTCGAAGGGCATCGTCTCGCAGAACTCGTTCTACCTCGCCAATCGCGACTTCACGACGAAGAACCCCGAGATCGTCGCGGCGATCAATGACGAGCTCGCCAAGGTCGCGCGTTGGGCCGACAGCCATCGCGACGAGGTGGCCAGCGTCCAGGCGGCCGCGACCGGCCTGCCGATCGAGCCCTGGAAGCGCTCGGTCGAGCGCTCCGATTTCGTCATCGCGCCGCTCAATCCGCGCGTGCTCGACGAGCAGCAGCGCGTCGCCGACCGCTTCCACCGGCTCGGCCTGATCCCCAAGCCGATCAATGTCCGCGACATCGTCTGGGACTGGAAGCCCACCGCCTGAGCAATCGGCTTCCTCCGTTCCCCTGAGAAAGACAATCACCCGATGATTTCGAAGAGATCGTTCCTGACCCTCTCGGCGGCGAGCCTGGCGCTTAGCCTGTCCGCGAGCGGTGCCTCCGCGCAAGAGAAGACGCTGCGCGTCGGCTTCCAGAAATACGGCAAGATCGTGCTGCTCAAGGGCAAGGGCACGCTGGAGAAGGCGCTGGAGCCGCTCGGCTACAAGGTCACCTGGACCGAGTTTCCAGCCGGCCCGCAATTGCTGGAAGCGGTCAATGTCGGGGCGATCGACATCGGCAACACCGGTGAAGCGCCGCCGATCTTCGCCCAGGCCGCGGGCGCGCCGCTGGTCTATGTCGCCTATGAACCGCCGGCGCCGAAGGGCGAGGCCATCCTGGTGCCCAAGAGCAGCCCGATCCAGTCGGTCGCCGAGCTCAAGGGCAAGAAGGTCGCGCTGAACAAGGGCTCCAACGTCCATTACCTGCTGGTCAAGGCCCTCGAGAAGGCCGGCGTCGCCTATTCCGAGATCACGCCGGTGTTCCTGACCCCGGCCGATGCGCGCGCCGCCTTCGAGCGCGGCGCGGTCGACGCCTGGGCGATCTGGGATCCCTTCCAGGCTGCGGCCGAGACAACGATCGGCGCGCGCACGCTCACTGATGGCACCGGCATCGTCGCCAACCACCAGTTCTATCTCGCCAGCGAGAAACTCGTCGCCAATCACGACGCGGCCTTGAAAGTCTTCCTCAAGCAGCTGAGAGAGGTCGATGACTGGGCCAAGGCCGACATCGCCGCCGTCGCCGAGGCGCTGAGCCCCTCGACCGGCATCCCGGCCCCGATCCTGCAGCTGGCGCTGGCGCGCCAGAGCTACGGCATCAGGCCGCTCGACGAGGCCACGATCGCCGAGCAGCAGCGCATTGCCGACACCTTCCATGCGCTCGGCCTGCTGCCCAAGCCGGTCACCATCGCCAGCGCCGTGAAGAGGATCGCCTCATGAGCGTCGCGCCTGCACACAGCGCCAATGTCCTCTGGTTCCTGCCGACCCATGGCGACGGCCGCTATCTCGGCACGGCTACCGGTGGCCGCCAGACCGATTTCGCCTATCTGCGCCAGATCGCCCAAGCCGCCGACACGCTGGGCTATTACGGCGTCCTGCTGCCGACCGGCCGAAGCTGCGAGGATTCCTGGATCGTCGCCTCGGCGGTCGCGCCACTGACGCAGAACCTGCGTTATCTCGTGGCAGTCCGGCCCGGCCTGCAATCGCCGACATTGGCAGCGCGCATGACCGCGACGCTCGACCGCGTCTCGAACGGGCGGCTTCTGGTCAATGTCGTCACCGGCGGAGACCCGATCGAGAACGCCGGCGACGGCATCTTCCTGTCGCATGACGAGCGTTACGAGGTGACCCGCGAGTTCCTCTCGGTCTATTCCGCCCTGCTGCGCGGCGAGACCGTGCGGCATGAGGGCAAGCATATCCGCATCGAGGATGGGCAACTGCTCTATCCCTCGACGCAAGCCAGCGGCCCACCGCTCTATTTCGGCGGCTCTTCGCCTGCCGCCATCGATGTCGCGGCTGAGACCATCGACAAATACCTGACCTGGGGCGAGCCGCCGGCGGCGGTGGCCGAGAAGATCGCCACCGTCTCCGCCGCCGCCAAGACTGCTGGACGGAAACTCTCCTTCGGCATTCGCCTGCACGTCATCGTTCGCGAGACCGAGGCCGAGGCCTGGGCGGCGGCCGACAAGCTGATCAGCCATCTCGACGACGCCACCATCGCCAATTCGCAGCAGATCTTCGCCCGCATGGATTCCGAGGGCCAGCGGCGGATGTCGGCGCTGCATGGCGGCAACCGCGACAAGCTCGAGATCTCGCCCAATCTCTGGGCCGGTGTCGGTTTGGTGCGCGGCGGGGCCGGCACGGCCCTGGTCGGCAGCCCCGAGCAGGTGGCCGACCGGATCAAGGAGTACATGGCGCTCGGCATCGACAGCTTCATCCTGTCGGGCTACCCGCATCTGGAGGAGGCCTATCGCTTCGCCGAACTGGTCTTCCCGCTGCTGCCGCTTAACCACGGCAAGCCGGTGATCAACGGCACCGTCAATAACGGCCCGTTCGGCGAGACCATCGCCAATGACGCCAAGCCCGAGCAGAAACGGGCTGCGAGCTCATGACCGACCGCGCAGAACCGATCCCGCGCCCGCAACGCACCAGCTTGCGTGTGCCGGACCTCAAGCCGCTGCAGCCCAAGTCACTGCAGCCATGGCTCGCGCGCCTGACGCCCTGGCTGTTGCCGCTCGCCATCCTCGTGGTCTGGCAAGCGGCCTCGCGGCTGGGCTTCATCGCCGCCAATGTCCTGCCGGCGCCGAGCGACGTGCTCGCGGCAGGTTGGCGGCTGACGCTCAACGGACAGCTCGCCGAGAACATCGGCGTCAGCTTCAAGCGCGCCATCTCCGGCTTCCTGCTCGGTGGCTCGCTCGCCTTCGCGCTCGGCCTGTTCAACGGCTTGTCCAAGACCTCCGAGCGCGTCACCGACACCACCATCCAGATGGTGCGCAACATCCCGAACCTGGCGCTGATCCCGCTGGTCATCCTCTGGTTCGGCATCGAAGAGGAGGCGAAGCTGTTCCTGACCTCGCTCGGCGTCTTCTTTCCGATCTACATTAACACCTTCCACGGCGTGCGTACCGTCGACAGCCAGCTCGTCGAGATGGGCCGCTCTTATGGCATGAGCAATCTCGAACTGTTCCGGCGCGTCATCCTGCCCGGCGCCCTGCCCTCGATCTTCGTCGGTGTGCGCTATGCGCTCGGCATCATGTGGCTGACGCTGATTGTGGCGGAGACGATCGCGGCCAATTCCGGCATCGGCTACATGGCGATGAATGCGCGCGAGTTCATGCTGGTCGACGTCGTCGTGCTGGCGATCGTGATCTACGCGGCGCTGGGCAAGCTCGCCGACTCCGTGGTGCGGCTGCTGGAGCGGCTCTGCCTGTCCTGGCACCCCGCCTTCCAGAAGCATTGAGGAGCCGGCGATGACGACAGCGACATTGGCGACAACAACATCGGCGCCCGGCGCCCGGCTTTTCGAGGCCCTGTTCGAGGACCAGTCGGCGAAGGCCCGGGCTGCACGCGGCCAGCCGATCGCGATACGGGGCCTGAAGAAGCGCTTCGGCGAGCTTGAGGTTCTGCGTGGGATCGATCTCGACGTGCCCGCAGGGCAGTTCCTCGCCATCGTCGGGCGCAGCGGCTGCGGCAAGAGCACGCTGCTGCGCATCCTCGCCGGGCTCGATAAGCCAAGCGAAGGCACGCTCAGTCTCAGTCAGGCAGGCACCGCCTCCGCGACCCCGCGCATCATGTTCCAGGAGCCGCGCCTGCTGCCCTGGGCGCGCGTGCTCTCCAATGTCGAGGTCGGGCTGGGTGCCGAGCGCAAGCTGCCGGAGGCCGAGGAGCGCGCCTTCCAGACGCTGCGTGCCGTAGGCCTCGAAGCGAAGGCGCAGCAATGGCCTGCTCTGCTCTCCGGCGGCCAGCGTCAGCGTGTCGCGCTCGCCCGCGCCTTGGTCAGCCGGCCGCGCGTGCTGGCGCTGGACGAGCCGCTCGGCGCGCTCGACGCGCTGACCCGCATCGAGATGCAGGGCCTGCTGGAGCGGGTCTGGCTGGCCCAGGGCTTCACCGCGATCCTGGTGACCCATGACGTCTCAGAGGCGCTGACGCTCGCCGACCGCGTCGTGATGATCGACGAGGGCCGCATCACGCTCGACATCGCGGTCGACCTGCCGCGCCCGCGCCGGCGTGGCTCGGTCGACCTCGCCTTGCTCGAAGAGCGCATCCTCAAGGATCTGATCCCCGAGGACGCCAACCCGCCCGAATACGCGATATGAAGGAGATGAAAGCGATGGCCGTCATCACCCAGCTGCCCAAGGCGATCCGCCCGGTCCGCGACGACGCAGCCAGCTTCCGCGCCGCCTTCCGCCATCTCGCCGGCGGCGTCAGCGTGATCACGACAGGGCACGGCGAAGACCGCACCGGCCTGACCGCGACCTCGGTCTCCTCGCTCTCGGCCGAGCCGCCGACCATCTTCTTCGGCCTCAATCTGAGCTCGTCGAGCTATCCCGTGCTCCAGCGTCACCGCAGCTTCGGCGTGAATTTCCTGAGCGCGTCTCAGAAGCAGGTCGCTGATCGCTTCGCCGGCCGGGGCGGCGAGAAGGGCGCCGCGCGTTACGCCGATGCGGACTGGACGAGCGGGGTCTCCGGCGCACCACTCCTGCACGGCGCGCTGGCCAGCCTCGATTGCGAGGTCGAGGAGATCATCGAGCGCCACTCCCACGCCATTATCATCGGCCGGGTCCGGGAGGTCAGGCTCGGCCGCGACGCCGCCGCCCTGGTCTACTGGCGCGGCGACTATGAACGGCTCGGCTGGATGATCGAGGAAGCGACCACGGCGCTGGGCTTGCGCGCCTATTAGAGCATTTTCGAGCGAAGTGGACACCGGTTTGCGTGAAGAAAACGCGTTAAAACAAAGAGCTAGAGCTCTCAGCGCTCCCTGACGATCTCGAGCCTCGCCCCATGGGTGAGGCTGATGTCGAGTACCTGGTCCTTCCCGCCGAAGAACGAGATCGCATAGGCTCCCTGGCCACGCCGTTCGAGATGGCGCGTCAGCCCTTCGCAGGCCTCAGCCCGCCCCTCGACCAGCGACAATGCCTGACGACCGAGCTGGAACTGCACGAGCCTGAAGCCGAGCCCCGGCACGCCGCCGCTGGCGACAGGCGCCATGCCCAGCAGCGTACGGTAGCGCGCTGCCGACACGTCGAGATCGCGGACCGCCACGGTCACGCCGGCGACGCCCGTGACCCCGTTCGCATGCGTGCGGGCCGCGCCCTCCGGCACGCGCAGCGCCCGCGCCGTGACGTCCTCGCACAGGAAGGGGATATCGCTTTCAGGCGGCCGCGCCGAGCGCCAGGCCAGGCGCGTGCCGTCGGGCTGCAAGCGCGCGCCATCGATCGGGCCATCCATCACGATTCCGCCGGCGCGGGCCCGAGCCAGGTCGACATCGAGCGAATCCGGCAGCAGGGCGTAGTCGACCAGCCCGCTGCCGGCCGCGTCCAGGACACGCCACCAGCGGAAATCCGGCACCGGCCGGGAAAAGGCGATGATTTCAAGATAAGCGCCGTCCGCCAGCACCACGAGCGCATTGCGCGAGCCGCGCGGATGCTCGCCGCCGGGCAGCACCGTGAAGCCCAGCGCCTCATAATCGCGAACGGCCTGATCGAGATCGGTGACGGCGATGACGATATGGTCGATCGAAAGCGGCATCGCGGAGCATCCTTGTGAACGAGAGCGTTTTCGAGCGAAGTGGATATCGGTTCGCGTGAAGAAAACGCGTTGAAACAAAGAGCTGGAGCTGTTGAACGATCCAATCGGATCAGAAACGGCTCCAGCGGGAGTGCGAAGCCGCCGCCAGATCGGCAAGATCTGGCGGCGGGTGAACAGCCTGATCGTGGCTCACAGCGCTCGACCAAACGCTGTAGCTTTCAGCGCAATGGCGAAAAAGCCGTGGGGCGCAGGATGCGGCTGCGCATCTCGAGCACATAGGGCGCAGCCTTGGCGCGGAACTCCTGCCAGCGCGGATCGGCCTCCATCGCCGCACGCCGGCGCTCGCGGTCACCCGCATCCTCGAAGCGCCACATATGGACGACTTCGTTGACGACGCCCGTATCGGTGGTGAACCAGCCGATCAGGTGACCGAGATGCGAGACCTGCAGCTCCATGCCCTCGCGGACATAGAGATCGAGATAGTCGCGCACATGAGCCGGCTTGATCGCGTAGGTGCGTTCATCGAGGATCATGAGACAAGTCAACCCGTCGGAAAGGCGCCTTCGAAAACGCTGGCCGAGAGCGGGTTACGCTGGCTCGGGGTTTCGCGCGCCTGCAGCGCCTCCGGCAATTGCGCCTTGTCGCCCGGCTTGCCGATCGCGATCGCAGCCTCGACGCGGTAGCCGGCGGGCACGTTCAGTTCGGTCGCCGCGCGCGCATGATCGAAGCCGACCATGCCATGGGCCTGCCAGCCCGACCGCGTCGCCTGCAAGGCGAGCTGGGCCCAGGCCGCACCGGCATCGAAGGAATGGCTGTAGGACGGGACCTCTTCGGCCTTGCCGGGAACGGCCATGGCCTGCTTCGAGACCACGATGACCAAAGCAGCGGCGTGCTTGGCCCAGGAGGCGTTAAACTCGTTCAGCAGGCCGAGCAGCTTGTCCCAATGCGCTGTGCCGCGCCGCGCATAGACGAACCGCCAAGGCTGCGAATTATAGGAGGACGGAGCCCAGCGCGCCGCCTCGAACAGGGACAAGAGCTCGGCCTCGGAGATGCCATCGACGGTGAAGGCGCGCGGCGACCAGCGCTCGAGGAAAAGCGGGTCGATCGCATGCTCGGCGACGCGATGATTGATGCTTGTCATGGAAACATATCCTGCTGAAGGCGGAACAGTGGTGGATTGAGCCGCGTCACGATCGGCAAGATAGTCCGGATCAGTGCATCGACGCCGCGCCTCTTCCATTAGCAAGATGCGCGTCCGCGGCATATCGCCATATGCCGCATTTTCGGAGAGCGAGGCTTGCAATAACGCCTATGTGAACCATGGCTTCAGCGGCCGTGGCCGCTTATCGCGAACCGTCCAGCCTGCGATATTGCCCCCGATAGAAGATCAGGGGCGTATCGATCGGCTCGCAATCGAAGCCAAGCACCTCACCGACGAAGATGACGTGGTCGCCGCCATCATGCTGTGCGTAGCAACGGCATTCGAAATGGGCGAGCGCACCGGGCAGCAAGGGTGCTCCGGTCCGGCCGGGCCGGTGATCGACGCCATCCCATTTTGTCGCGACCGACTGGGCGAAGCGATTGGAAATGGCCTCCTGCTCGCGATGCAGGATGTTGATGGCGAAGCTCTGCGCCTGCAGCAGATGTTCGAGGCTGCGGGCCTTGCGCGCAACGCTGAACAGGATCAGCGGCGGATCGAGCGAGACGGTGTTGAACGAGCTCAGCGTCAAGCCGACAGGATCGCCGCCGCGCTCATGCGTCGTCACCACAGCGACGCCGGTCGCGAATTGTCCGAGCGCGCGGCGCAGTTCGCGCGTGTCAAGCGCGACGCTGCCAGTGCCGCCCTCTTCGCGTTCCGTATTCGGCAGCTTGAGCGCGCTCATCGACACGGCAGTTCTCCAGATCGGGCACGGTAGGCGTCGAGGACATCATCGGCCGTGTAGCTTGTCCGCGCGACGAAGGCCTCGCGCTGCCCAAGCGCGGCCGAAGCCCGCAG
This sequence comes from Allobosea sp. OK403, assembly GCF_900113835.1. Lineage (GTDB taxonomy): Bacteria > Pseudomonadota > Alphaproteobacteria > Rhizobiales > Beijerinckiaceae > Allobosea. Next base: position 1,085,247 of record NZ_FOQV01000002.1, read on the forward strand.
CCGGGCGCAGGTCGCCTCCGTCATCACCGGATCCAGCCCGAGCTCGCGAATGCCCTCCGCGACACCGTCCATCTCGACCGCACGCCGCTCGGCATGCAGCACATCGGTCCTGATGCACATGTCGACAAAGGTGCTGAAGCGCGTCGCATCCATCGGCTCGCAGATCCCGCGCAGCGCCTCGGCGCGCACACCGGCAACGGAGGCTGCCGTCATCGCCTCGATCACCAGGGCCTCGATGCCTTTGGTGACGACGCTGCGCAGCATCTTCACGGCAGCCGCGTCGCCCGCGCGCGGACCGGCGTTCTCGATGGCGAAGCCAAACGGGGCGAAGACGGAGGCGAAACGCTCGACCCCATCGCCCGAGCAATAGAGCGGCACCTTCGCGCCATAGATGCTGACCGCGCCCATCAGATTGGCGTCGACATAGGAGCCGCCTCTGGCCCGCACCGCCTCGGCGACAGTGATCTTGCTTGATGGCGTCGAGGCGTTGATGTCGACGACGAGCGTGCCCGGCCGCAGCCCACCTGCGATCGCCGCCCCGACTTCGGCGGCGGTCGCGACGACGACAGCCGAGACGACGATGTCGGCGCGCGCCAGCAGCGCGTCGAGCGTGTCGACCAATTCCGCACCCGCTTCGCGCACCTGCAGGCGGAACGGCTCAGAATAGGGCGGGCGGTTCGTACGGCCTTCGCAGAAGACGAGCGGCGCAGCAGCGCCCTTGAGGGTTAGATGGCGCGCAAAGCACTGCGCCGCCTCGCCGAAGCCGACGAAGCCGATGATGGGGGCCATCATGCCGCCCTCCCCTGCTGCGCGATGTCGCGGGCCTTCGCTCCAGCCCGAAGGTTCTCCCGCAATGTCGCGCTTTCATAGGAGCTGCGCATCAATCCGCGCTTCTGCAGGATCGGCACCACGGCCCGCGAAAACTGCTCCCAGGTGCCCGGTGATACGGTCGGGGTCAGGATGAAGCCGTCGCAGGCCTCGTTTGTGAACATCGCCTCCAGCTGGTCCGCGACCTGCACGGGCGTGCCGACGATCTGCGGCGCGAGCTCGCTGGTCGCGAAGCGCTTCGCCGCCTCGCCGAGCGTCAACCCCTCGGCCTTGGTGCCTTGCAGGATCACGTCGAAGGAGCCGCGCGAGCCTTCCTCGAGCGGCAGGTCGACGACCGGCTGATCGGCTGGGAAGCGCGAAAGATCGGTGCCGATATGCGAGGACATCAGCGCCATGCCCAGTTCGGGATCGACCAGGCTGTTGACGAAATCCTGCTTCTCGCGGGCGATCGAGGCGGTTTCGCCGATGATGGGATCGACCGAGGGCAGAACGGCGCAATGATCGGGGTCGCGGCCGGCAGCCTCGATCGCCGCGCGCATCTCGCTGCGGAAGCGGCGCATGTCCTGCGCCGTGTGCTGCAAGGTGAAGATCATCTCCGCCCAGCGCGCCGCGAAGGCCTTGCCGGGCCCCGACGAGCCGGCCTGCATGATCACTGGATGGCCCTGCGGCGAGCGCGGCACGGTCAACGGTCCGCGCGTCCTGACCCATTCGCCGCGGTAGTCGGCATAATGCAGCTTGCCTGGATCGGCGAAGCGGCCGGCCTCCTTGTCGATGACGAGCGCGCCCTCGTCCCAGCTCTGCCAAAGCGCCATGCAGGCTTCCAGCACCTCATCGGCGCGGCCGTAGCGTTCCTCCCGGCCTGGGATCGCCTCAAGACCGAAATTGCGGGCCTCCAGATTGCTCGCCGAGGTCACGACGTTCCAGGCCATGCGGCCCTTGCTCAGAATGTCGAGCGTGCCGAGCGTGCGGGCGATCTGGTAGGGATTATGGAAGGTCGTCGAGAGCGTCGCGCCCAACCCGATATGCCGCGTCACACGCGCCATCATCGCCAGGATCGGCAATGGATCGAGCAAACTGAGTGCGCCGCCCTTGCCGACCATGGTCGCGAAGCTGCGGTTGTAATAATCGTAGATGCCGAGCACATCGGCGAAGAACAGGCAGTCGAAGCAGCCCTTTTCCAGCACGCGGGCAATGTGCTCGTACCAATCGGGCTCGAGAAAGCCGTTATCGGTCTCGGGATGCCGCCACATGCCGTGGTGGTGGCTGGTCGGGCCGGCCTTGAGAAAGGCGACGAGCCGCATCTGACGCTTCTGCATGGGGGTTCGTGTCCTTCTCCGGGGCTGCGGCGGTCTCAGACTGGCTCGGCCAGGCGGGAGGCCGCCATGTGCTGCGTGACCTCCTCCTCGACATGGCTCCAGATCTCGCTCTTCAGCTCCGCGAAGGCCGGCGAGGTCTGGACATGGATGTCGCGCGGCCTGGGCAAGGCGTTGGGAATGATCGTGCGGATGCGCCCCGGCCGGGCCGACATCACGACGATGCGGTGGCCCAACACGATCGCCTCGTCGATATTATGGGTGATGAAGACGATGGTCTTGCCGCTCCGCTCCTGGATGCGCAGCAATTCGTCCTGCATCACCTGGCGCGTCATCGCGTCGAGCGCCGCAAACGGCTCGTCCATCAGCAGCACCTCCGGATCGGCGGCGAGGCTGCGCGCCAGCGTCACGCGCTGCTGCATGCCGCCGGAAAGCTCGGCCGGGTAATGATCGGCGAAGCCGTTGAGCTGGACCATGTCGATGAAGAACTCGGCCATCCCTCGCCGCTCGTGCCGCGGCACGCCGCGCATGCGCAGCGGGAACTCGACATTCTGGCGCACCGTCTTCCAGGGAAACAGCGCATAGGACTGGAACACCATGCCGCAGCGCGGCTCGATGCCGGAGATCGGGCGGCCACGGAGCAGGACGCGCCCGCTCGTCGGGCTGGCGAAGCCGGCAAACAGGTTCAGCATCGTCGATTTGCCGCAGCCCGACGCGCCGAGCAGGCAGACGAGCTCGCCCTCCTCGACATCCAGCGACAGGTTGCGGACGGCGACGACATCAGAACCGCCGACGGGATAGGATTTGGTCACGTGCTCAGCGCTGAGGATGGCGGGCATGGCTTGTCCAATCGTGACGAGGCCGGCTCAGTGGCGCCGGTGACGTTCCCAGGGCTGCAGCAGGATTTCGATCCGGTTCGCGAGGACGTCGGCCGCAAGCACGGTCAGCGAGATCGAGACCATGCCGACCAGCACCACGGTCATGTCACCCCAGTCCTTGGCCTCCCAGATCAGCGAGCCGAGGCCGTTGCGCGCCGCGATCATCTCGGCCGAGAGCACGCAGGACCAGGCGATGGCGAGCGAGACCTTCAGCCCCGCCAGGATGCCGGGCAACGCACCGGGAAAGATCACCTCGCGCATCACGGTGAGATCGCCCGCGCCGAGATTGCGCGCGGCCCGGACCAGGAGCGGGTCGACGCGCCGCGTCGCCTCATAGGTCGCGAGCAGAATGTAGACCCAGCTTCCCAGGAAGACGATCGTCACCTTCTGCTGCTCGCCTATGCCCAGCCACAGGATCGTCAGGGGAATCCAGGTGATCGACGGCAGGGGGCGCAGCAGCGAGATGAACGGGCTGAAGATCGCCCGCACCGGCCAGAAGGTCGCCATCGCCACGCCGAGCGGGATCGCGACGATCGCCGCCAGGAAGAAGCCGGCGAAGACGCGGGCCGACGAGGCGAGCACTGCCCGCCAGAGATCGCCCGACAGCACCAGCTTGGCAGCGGCTTGCGCCACCGCGACCGGGGACGGCAGGAACAGCGGCGAGATCCAGCCCGTCGCGGTCGCAAGCGCCCATAGCGCGATGAAGAGCAGGACCGAGGCCATGCTGACCAAAGCGGCCCGGCCCGGCCAGTCGATCGTCAGCCACGGCAGGCGCCGCGTGCCGACTGCGATATGTTCGCGCATCGTCATCACTTCCCCCCGGGAACGAAGCTGGTGTCGACCCAGAGGTCGGTGTCGGGAGCAGCCGGGATCTTGCCGGCGCCATGCAGCAGCTTGGTCAGGTATTTGATCTGGGCCTGATGCCGGCGCATATGCTCGGGCCAGCCCGCGCTGCCGAAGAACTGGAAGCCCTTGATCGCCGCCGTGACCTGTTCCGGCGTCTGGCGGAAATAGCTCGCGACCGCGGCCCCCGCCTCTCCGGGATTGGCGATGGTGAAGTCGGCACCCTTGAGCACGCCGGCGGCGATCCTCTTGGCGGTAGCGGGATCCTCCCTAGCGAGCTTGCGCGAGATGATGACGATGTCGCCTGCCGCCATGGTGCCGAAATCGCGATAGATCGCCGTGTCCTTATCGGTGCCGAGCAGCTTGCCCTCGGGCACCGCCTGCTTCAGACGATCGAGCAAGGGCTGCCAGACACAGGCCGCCTGGACGTCGCCATGGCTGAGCGCAGCCGCCATCTCGGTGCCGGGCAGGCTGCGATAGTCGGTGTCCTGCAAAGTCATGCCGCTTTCGGAGAGGAGCCCCATCAAGGTGATCTCGGCCGAGGAATTGGCCGCCACGGGCTTGCCCTTCAGATCCTTGACCGAGGCGATGCCCGGGCGAGCCCAGCAACCCTCCTGCCCCGGTGAATCGTCGACATTGGCGAAGATCGAGAAGGCCTCGTTGCCACGCGCCATCTCGCTGATCACCGAGACGCGGCCGAGATTGCTGAAGGCCGCATCGCCGGCGGCGATCGCGCGGATCCGGTCGGCGGAGTTGACGATGACCTGGACCTGCACGTCGAGCCCTTGCTCGCGGAAGAAACCCTTCTCTATCGCGACCAGGATCGGCACCTGACCGATCCAGGTTACAGAGCCGGCGAAGTTCAGGCGCGGCAGGGTTTGCGCATTCGCAACCAGCGCTACGCAGGTACAAGTCGATGCGACGAGAAGGCGGCCGAGGAGCAGGCGGAAGCGCATGGCAGAGATCCCCTGATGCAGCGATGCCCACTCAGCTAATCACCACCTTTGTCGACGTACAATGAACCGGTTCATCAAAGATGCACAAATTTTTAGCGTGATGCATCGATAAGCGACGCCGACCGCCCGATCTGGCGCTCGAGGCGCGCGACGAGCCATAGCGAGACCCAGCACAGCAGGATGCTGATCAGCGCCAGGCGCTCCATTCCGACCAGATGCCCGTCGGCGCGCTCGGACAGGAGCAAGGTCGAGCCGCCCGCTCCCGCCGCCTGGGCCAGGCTGGTGGCGGCCGCGACCAGGCATTGATAGGCCGTCCGCTCGCTGGAGCGCGGCACGCGGCTGGCGCTCGCCTGGGCGACGGTGCTGCGGGCGAGCTGCGCCGCCAGGATCAGGCCGAGGACGGGCGCCATGACCGGCAGCGGCATGGGGAGCAGAAAGGCGCAGGTGAGGAGCAGCGTCAGCGCAACCCCCACCCCCAGCGACGCCGCCCGCGAGCCGATGCGGTCCATCACCCAGCCGGTGGAGCCTGTCGTCAGCAGCGCCAAGCCGCCGCCGATCAGATAGATCGAGCCGAGCTCGGCCGTGCTCGCGCCCAGATTCTTCAGCGCGAAAGTGCCGATATGAGGCGAGATCAGCAATGTCGCGAAGGAGGCTCCAGCCGTCAGCAGGATCCCCGTCAGGCTGCCGGGGCGCAGCAGGATCGCCCCGACATCGCGCAGCAGCGTGCGCCCGAAATCCGCTTGCGCGGCCCGCGCCGAGAGCCCCGGCAGGCCAAGCAGAACGGGGACAGTCAGCCCCAGGCACAAGGCCGCCATGCCGATGAAGGGCGCGCGCCAGCTCCCCGCGGCCGAAATCAGCCCCAGCGCGAGCGGCGAGCCGAGCAGCAGCGCCAGGCCATAGGAGCCGACGATCGCGCTGACGGCGCGATTGCGCCCGCCCTTCGGCGCAAGGTCGGCCGCCGTCGCGAAGACCACCGCCAGGAGCGGCCCGGCGCAGAGCCCCGCGAGCAGGCGGCCGAGCAGCAGCCAGGAGAAATTCGGCGCGAGCGCCGCGAGCCCGGTCATGAGGCCCAGCCCGGCAAGCGCGCCGAGCAGCGCGCTGCGGCGCGCGATCCGCCCCAGCAGCAGGGCTCCGACGATCCCGCCCAGCCCCGCCGCGCCGTTGAAATAGACGCTGGTATAGGCGACATCCTGGGCCGGCACCCTCAGATCATCGGCCAGGAACGGCGCCAGCGGAAAGACCATCACCGAACCCAGCGCATTGGCGAAGGCCACCGCGCCGAGCCAGAGGATGACCCAGACGCTACCAGCGGTTCGGGCTTGAGACGTCATCTGAATCCGTCTCTCATCTAAGAGTTTAGAGCAGGATCAATACGAAAACCGATTCCCAGTTTTTCGCATCCCGCCCAGGATTGCATCGCGAAAGAGGATCAATTATGAACCGGTTCACCGCAACTTCGTCAAGTGCGGCCCAGCCGACGGGAACCGCATGAGCACGCAAGCCAAGCCGAGGCAGGTCAAGCTGCGCGATGTCGCGCAGGCGGCGGGCGTGGCGGTCGGCACGGTCTCGCGCGTGCTCAACGCCAATCCGACCGTGACGGAGGCCGTCCGCCGCAAGGTGCAGGCGGCGATCGACGATCTCGGCTACGAGATGGATGTCGTCGCCCAGAGCTTGCGCGGCGGCACCACCAAGATGGTCGCCTGCGCCATCCGGGATTTCGACATCCCGCAATTCGCCACCTACATCAAGGAAGCCGAGCGGATCTTCCGCGAGAACGGCTACACGCTGCTGTTGTCGAGCACGACGAACCAGCCCGATGTCGAGATGGCGCTGCTGCGCGCCTTCGAGCGCCGCCGCGTCGACGGCATCATGATGACGATCAGCGACGAGGGTCACGCCGGCGTCACTAAAGCGCTCGCCGAGGCGGGCGTGCCCGTGCTGCTGATCGACCGCGACCATATCGGGACGCTGGACCGGGTGACGGTCGACCATTTCGGCGGGGCCAGGGCCGCGACCCAGCATCTGCTTGGCCTCGGTCATCGCCGCATCGCCATGCTCGTCGGCGACCTCAAGGCCTTTCCCTCGCGCAGCCGTGTCGAGGGCTTTCGCGCGGCCTGCGCCGCCGCCGGCGTTGCGATCGATCCCGGGCTGCTGCGCGAACGGGTGCTCGACCAGGAGGACGCCTTCCGCGAGACGATGGCGCTGCTCAGCCTGCCGGATGCGCCGACTGCCTTCTTCGTCGCCGCCATGGACACGCTGGGCGGCAGCCTGCGGGCGCTGCGCGCACTCGGCCGCGAGGTCGGCCGCGATGTCGCCCTCGTCGCCGGCAGCGATTCAGACCTCGCCGAGCTTTACTCTCCAGGCGTGACGGCGATCCGCTGGAATCTCGCCGAGATGGGCCGCCATGCCGCAACGATGCTGCTGGAGCGCATGCGCGGCGAGGCGCCCGCAACCTCGCGCGCCCTCAAGCTCCCGACCACCCTGGTCATTCGGCAATCCTGCCAGGCGGTCACCCCAGGCAATCGCGATTGAGCCGATCGGAGCATTTGCGCGGCCGCCCTTGTCTGGCGGCCGCGCGAACCGGCAAGCGCGCTCAGAAGGTCGGCATCGGAGGCAGGCCCGACAGCGGAATGCCGAACCAGCGCTTGTTGATCTCGCTAAGCTGGCCGTTGGCGGCGATCTCGGCGATGAACTTGTTCGACCACTCCGCCAGCGCGGTATCGGCCTTGCGGAAGGCCATGCCGTTGGCCTGTTCCTTCAAGGTGATCTTCGGCTCGATGTTGAGCTGGGGATAGTCCTTGTTCAGCTGGGCCAGGATGGTGTTGCTCGCGCCAATCGCCTGGATCTGTCCGGAGATGATCGCCTGCAGGGCGGTCGCATCGTCGTCATAGCGCTTGAGCTGGGTGCCGGCAGGCATGATCGCGCTGATCGCGGTGTCTTGCGTGCTGGCGCGCGCCGTGCCGATCGAGACGTTCTTCAGGTCCTCGGGCTTCTGGATGACGACGTTCTTGGGCGCCAGCACATAGATCGTCAGGGCGCTGTAGGGGTTGGAGAACAGCACCTGCTTCTGGCGCTCGGCGGTGATGCCGAAGGTGGCGATCAGGACGTCGATCTTGTTGGTCAGGAGATAGGGGATGCGGTTGGGGCCGGTCACCGGCACGAGCTCGAGCGGCACGCCGAGCGACTTCGCCATCAGCACGGCGACATCGGCATCGTAGCCCGCCGGCTTCTGGTTGGCGTCGGTGCCGCCGAACGGCGGATAGTCGGTCAGCACGCCGACCAGAAACTTGCCGCGCGCCTTGATCTCGTCCGGCGTTGCGGCCGAAGCGGCGTTGCGGCTGAACGGCAGCAGCGCCGCTGCGAGACCGAGCGCCAGCGTCAGGCTCATGGCTCTACGGAGTATGGCCCTGCGGGATATCGTCTTCATGGTCATGGTCGTTTCTCCTGTGGTTTCGATGGTGTTTTTCTAATCATTGCCACTCACCGGCTTGCGACGGTCAGTCTCCGTTCCATGATCTTGCTATAGGCCGAGAGCGGCCAGCAGATCAGGAAATAGACAAGCGCGACGAGCGCGAAGATCGTGAAGGGGCGGAACGTCGCATTGTTGATGATCTGCGCGGCGCGCGTGATCTCGACGAAGCCGATGATCGAGGCGAGCGAGGTGCCCTTGATCAACTGCACCAGGAACCCGATCGTCGGCGGAATCGCGATGCGGAAGGCTTGCGGGATGATGATCAGGAACATGCGCGGCACATAGGTCAGGCCGAGCGCGCGCGCGGCCTCGGATTGCCCGCGCGGCACGACCTCGATCGAGCCGCGCCAGATCTCGCCGAGAAAGGCGCTGGCATGCAGCGAGAGGCCCACCGCCGCGGCGCCCCAGGGATCGATGTCGATGCCGAAGATGCCCGGCACGAAGAAGGCCAGGAAGAGCTGCATCAGGAGCGGCGTGCCCTGGAAGATCTTGATGTAGCCGAGCGCCAGGAAGCGCAGCCATTTGAACTCAGCCGTGCGCGCCAGCGCCACCACAAGCCCGCCGATGCCGCCACCGATGAAGGCGGCCAGGGAGAGCAGCAGCGTCCAGCGGACGGCCGTCACGATGAAGAAGATGTCGCCTTCGCTGAGGACGCGCATTATCGGCTCTCCCAGATCACGTCGCCTTCGGACGGTTCCGTCCGAATGCGAAAAACGTGATCGATTCTAAAAGCTTAGAGCATTGCTGCCACGAAAAACCGGTACCCACTTTTTCGCGCAACGCTCTAGCGCAGGCTGGGTTTGCGCAGCCAGATGCGCTCGATGGCGGCGAACGCGCCCCAGAACAGCACCGACATGGCGAAATACATGCAGGTCACGATGAAATAGACTTCGAAGCTGCGGAAGGTGCGCGACTGGATATCGCCGGCCGCCGCCGTCAGCTCGCTCGCCGCGATCGCCGAGCAGACGCTGGAATTCAGCATCAGCAGGATGAACTGGCTGGTCAGCGACGGATAGATCGCCTGGATCGCCGGCTTCAGGATGATGAAGCGGAAGATCTGCAGGGGCCGCAGGCCCAGTGACTTGCCCGCCTCGATCTGGCCCTTGGAAATGCTCTCGATGCCGGCGCGGATGATCTCGATGCCATAGGCACCGACATTGACCACGAGCGCGAGCAGGGCTGCCGTGTCGGAGGACAATCGGATGCCGGCCGCCGGCAAGCCGAAATAGATCATGAAGATCTGGATCAGGAAGGGCGTGTTGCGGATTGCCTCGATATAGCCGTCGAGGAACCATTGCAGCCAGCGCGGGCCCGATGTCTTGCCGAGCGCGCCAAGCACCGCCACGACCATGCCGATCGCCATGGCAAACCCCGACAGCACCAGCGTGTGGAGCGCGCCCGCGAGCAGATCCGGCCAATAGGCGAAGACATCCGCGAATTCGAATTGATAGCCCATCTCAGCGCCGCATCCGGACAGGGCGACAGGAACAAGCGGGCGGCATAGGCTCGATCAAGATCAGGTTTCCTTATTCCCAGATAGTCTGGAGTCGGTTGAACCCGGCCACCGTGTTTTAAAGTCGCGCGAACCCCATCGCTCCGGCAAGCGGCGCGGCCCATGAAACGTTCCTTAGAGCATGACGCGCCAAAGGAGGAACCGACTTTCGAACGAGGGCCGCCTTGTACCCCGCGCACAAGGCGAGCCTCCTCCGGCGCTAAAGTTGGGGCAGCGGCGCCCCGCCAAAGAGGCTATTTCCCAAGCAATCGAACTTTCGTCCTGACGCCCGCCTTGCCACCTCGCTCCTCGCAACCCCAAAGCCCGGCCGCCGCCATGACAATCGACATCGCCATCTACGACCAGATCCGCGACACCACGCGCCGTTTCGCAGACGATGTCATCCGCCCCGCGGCCGTGGAACTCGACCGCAGCGCGGCCTTTCCGGCCGAGATCTACCAGCAGATGGCCGAGCTCGGCCTGTTCGGCATCACCGTCCCCGAAGCACTTGGCGGGGCGGGGCTCGACACGCTGGCCTATACGATCGTCATGGAGGAGTTGTCCCGGGGCTACGCCTCGATCGCCGACCAATGCGGCCTGGTCGAGCTGATCGGGACGCTGCTCACGCGCTACGGTACGGCCGCGCAGCAGGCGCGCCATCTGCCCGCCATTCTCAAGGCCCGCACCCGCGTCGCCTATTGCCTCACCGAGGCGGAGGCCGGCTCGGATCTGTCCAATGTCAGGACGACGGCGAAGCCCACGGCCGAGGGCTGGGTGCTGAATGGCGGCAAGCTCTGGATCCACAACGCGCCGGTCGCCGATCTCGGCTTCGTGCTGGCTTCGACCGACCCGCAAGCCAGGCATCGCGGCATGAGCATCTTCATCGTCGACCTGCACGCCAAGGGCGTTTCGCGCGGCCAGAAGGAGCACAAGATGGGCCAGCGCGCGAGCCAGGTCGGCGGCCTGAGCTTCGACGATCTGCTGCTGCCCGCAGATGCCTTGCTCGGCGAGATCAATCGCGGCTTCCACATCATGATGAGCGTGCTGGAGAAAGGCCGCGTCGGCATCGGCGCGCTGGCGGTCGGCATCGCCCAGGCGGGGCTGCAGGCCGCGCTCGGCTACGCCCGGGAGCGCCGCCAGTTCGGCAAGCCGATCATCGAGAATCAGGGCGTGCAATGGATGCTGGCCGATATGGCCAAGGACATCGCCGCCGGCCGCGCTTTGGTCGAACGGGCGGCCGGCCTGATCGACGCTGGAGCCTCGGCGACCTCGGCCGCCTCGATCGCCAAATGCTTCGCGAGCGACATGGCCGTCGCCCAAACCGCCAACGCCGTGCAGATATTCGGCGGCGCCGGCTACATTCAGGGTTTCGAGGTCGAGCGGCTCTACCGCGACGCCAAGATCACGCAGATCTATGAAGGCACGAACCAGATTCAGCGCACGATCATCGCCAGGGAGTTGATGAAGAACGGCGCCTGAAACCGCGCGCCCTGATCCCGCCATTCGGCAAACGATCCAGGGGACTGCAGCGGTCGCCGCTCGCGCCGGCTTGATTTATCCCGGGCTTGTCCCTCACATGCGGCGCTGGAGAGGGGCCGCATTGTGATCGATCGTCAGGACATCGCCGGCCGCCTGGAGTGTTGCCTCCCGCCTGCCGGCGACGATCACCGAGAGCGGCACTGACTTGATCCGCCAGACCATCGACCATTTCATCATCCATCGCCGGGCTCCGGGCGCCACCTCATGAGCGTCGTCCTCGCCTGCGATCTCGGCGGCACCAGCTTCCGCGCCGCGCTCGTCGACGCCCAGGGCACGACGCTGGCCGAGAGCATGATTCCGGGGCCGGCAAGCCTCGACCGGATGGGCCGGTCGGAGGTCGATCCGACCGCATGGTGGCAGATCCTGATCGAGGCCTGCGCCGCCATCGCGAAGGCGCAGCCGGCGCTGTTCTCTCATGTCCAGGCCGTTGCGATCTGCGGCGTCACGCGCACGCAGGTTTTCCTCGGACGCGATGGAGAGCCGTTACGCCCCGCCATGACCTGGAAGGACACGCGCTCGGAAGCCGCCGCCTCGCGCCTGCGCGAGCGGCTCGGCAACGCGCACCCCGAAAGCGCACGGATCAACGCCTTCCATCCCCTGGCGCGCCTCGCCTGGTTGCACGAGCAAGAACTGCACGAGGAGGAGGCGACCTTCCAGAACCTCGGCTCGGTGCTGGAGCCGAAGGACTATCTGAATTTCAGGCTGACCGGCCGCCAGGCCGGCGATCCGGTCTCGTTGGCGCGCCTGCTTGCCTCCGCCGAGATCGTCGCAGGCGCAGACCCGCTCGCCGCGGTCGGCCTCTCCTCAGCGATCCTGCCCGAGGTGCTGGAGCCTTGCCAGATCGTCGGACCGGTCAAGTCCGGTTTACCCACGCCGTTCGATGCGATCACGGGCGTGCCGGTGTTCTGCTCGTCCAACGACACCTGGGCCGCCGTCGCCGGGCTTGGCGCCATGCGGCCGGGCTATGCCTACAATATCTCCGGCACAACCGAAGTGCTCGGCGTCGTCAGTGAGCGCGCAGCGGAAGCCGAGGGGCTGATGACCGTCGATTGGCGCGGCGTATCGCAGCTCGGCGGCCCCAGCCAGAACGGCGCCGATACGGTGTCCTGGCTATTGTCGCTGCTGGCACGCGGCGATGGCGACCACGCCGCCATCGGGCGCGATATCGACGCCCTGCTCGCCGGCCCGCGCCACGCCCAGCCGCTGCTCTTCCTGCCCTATCTGCAGGGCGAGCGCGTGCCTTACTGGAATCCGTCGCTGCGCGGCGCCTTCATCGGCCTCAACCGCCAGCATGGCGCGACCGACCTCGCCTGGGCGGTGCTGGAAGGCGTCGCCTTCCTCAACCGCATCGTGCTGGAGCGGGCGGAAGCCGCGCTCGGTGCGCCCGTCTCGGAAATCCGCTTCGGCGGCGGCGCGGCCAACAACCGGCTCTGGTGCCAGATCAAGGCCGATATCTGCGGCCGTCCGGTCGCGATCGGCCATGCGAAGGAGCCAGGCATTCTGGGCGCAGCGATCATCGCCTGGACGGGGCTTGGCCGCTTCGCCTCGCTCGCCGAGGCGCAGGCTGCGCTGGTCGGCGTCGCCGCGCGCTTCGAGCCCGACCCGGCACGCGCCGCGCTCTACGACCACCTGTTTTCGCTCTACCGCCGCAGCGAAGCGGCGCTCGCGCCGATCTCGACCGAGCTTGCTGCCCTGTCGCACGGCACCGACGCCCCGACCGCAAGGAGGCCCGCGCCATGAGCGCTCCCGTCACGCTCATCACCGGCGCATCGGGCGGCATCGGCGGCGCGCTCGCCGCGATGCTGTCTGCTGCAGGCCATCGGCTCGTCCTCTCCGGGCTCGACGCCGCGCCGCTGGAGGAAATGGCCGAAGGGATCGCCCGCTCAGGCGGCGAGGTCGTAACGCTCGCCGGAAATGTCCGGGAACACGACCTGCCGCAGGAACTCGTCGACCTCGCCATCGCTCGCTTTGGCCGGCTCGACAACCTCGTCACGGCAGCCGGAGCCTCGCGGTCGGTCAAGCTCGTCGAGATGGAAGACGATGAGTGGGACAAGCTCGTCGACATCAACTTGTCGGCGGTCTTCCGCATCTCCAAGGCTGTGGCGAAGCACTTGATCGCGCAGGGCGAAGGCGGCGCCATCGTCCACATCTCCTCGATCGCCCATGCCAATGGCGGTGCAAATCTCGCTTACGGCTCGGCCAAAGGTGGCGTCGCCACCTTGACCTATGGCATGGCCCAGCAGCTCGGCCCGCATGGGATTCGGGTCAATGCAGTCGCGCCCGGCATCATCGACACGCCGATGGTGCGCGACGGCTTCGCGCAGCAATTCAACACCCTGGTCGCAGGCGCGGCGGCCCGCACGCCGCTCGGCCGGCTTGGAAAACCCGAGGATGTCGCAGCCGTGATCGCCTTCCTGCTCTCGCCCGGAGCCGCCTTCGTCACCGGCGCACTGATCCCGATCACTGGTGGCATCGAGATCCTGTCGCCGATCTCGACCATCGCCAAGGGGGCATGAGGCCGTGCTCGGGCTCAACTGGCGCGATGTGGTCGGACATTATGGCACGGCGATCGCCGGGCTCGTCCTGATCGCCTTCTTCCTAGTTTTCGCGCCGAATTTCGCCAGCGCGACCAATCTCGTCAATGTGCTGAAGGATACGAGTTTCCTCGCCATCCTGGCGCTCGGCTTCGCGCTCGCCTTCACCGTCGCCGAGCTCGATCTCTCGATCGCCGAGACGGCGAGCCTGGCGGCCGTCGTCTGCGGCTGGCTGATCCAGTCGCAATATCCGCCCATCGTCGCCGTCGCCGCTGCGATCGGCGTCGGCGGTGCGCTCGGCGCGTTCAACGGTTTCGGTGTCACCGTGCTGCGCATCCCCTCGCTGATCATGACGCTGGGCACGGCGGCGATCGCCAAGGGCCTGGCCTTCATGATCACGCAGGGCATCGCCTTCGTCGGGCGCTGGCCGGTGGGTTTCACCGGCTTGGCGCGCGGCACGTCCTTCGGCATTCCCAATCTCGTCCTCTGGATGACGGCGGTCACGCTCTTCGCCTATGGCCTGGTCAAATGGACCCGCACCGGCGCGCATATGGTGGCGACCGGCGAGGCCGATGAAGCCGCCCGGCTCGCAGGCATCGCGACGGGCCGCATGAAGCGGATCGGCCTCCTGCTGACCGGTCTCTTCGCCGGCATTACGGCCATGCTGCTGGCGGCGAGCCTGTCCTCGGCCGCGCCCAATATGGCGGGCGATTATCTGCTCTATGCGATCGCCGCCGTGCTGCTCGGCATGACCATGTTCGAACCCGGCAAGCCCAATGTGCCGGGCACGGTCTTCGCCGCGCTGGTGCTGAAGGTTCTCGGCAATGGCTTGGTCATGATGGGCGCACCCTATTACGCTCAGGATATCGTTCTCGGCGTCATCATCATCGGCTCGGTCGCCTTCTCGGCCAGCGCGATGAAGAAGGCGGCGTTCCAAGTCTAGCGACGTTCATGGTCTAAAAGACAGGGCAAGTTCTAAAAGACAGGGGGAGTGTTCATCATGTCAGGGTTTCGCAAATTCCTGGTCGCGACCGCGACGCTGATCGCGCTTTGCCAATCGGCTGGGGCCTTCGAGGTCGGCGTCATCGGCTTCCAGTTCTCCTCGGAGACGCATGCGCGCGTCGCCAATGCCGCTGCCGCCGCCGCCAAGGCCAAGGGTTGGGGCGTGACGCTTTTGAACTCGGAGGGCTCGCTGCCCAAGCATGCCGAGCAGTTCGACGCGCTGATCGCCAAGAAGGTCGACGCGATCATCATCGCCATGGGCAAGCCGGTCGAGGCCGACGCCCAGTTCAAGGCGGCCAAGGACGCCAAGATCCCGGTGATCACCGTGCAGTCGGGCGCAAGCCCGCATGCACTCTTCGACATCCAGAGCAATGAATACAAGATCGGCGCCGATGCCGCGCTCTATCTGCTTGGCCAGCTCGGCTATCAGGGCAACATCGTCACCGCCCGCTTCGACCTCAACGTCGCCTCGCGCATCCGCGGCAAGGTGCTGGACAATGTTCTGGCCGAGAACCAGGGCGTGAAGGAGCTCGGCAAGTTCTCGATGGCCCGCACCCAGAGCTGGAGGGACGATGTCCGCGCCGGCATGCAGGCGCTGCTGCTGCAGAACCAGGGCAAGATCAATGGCATCTGGGCCTCCTTCGACGGCCAGGCCTACATCATCGACGACCTGCTGCAGGCCCAAGGGATCAAGAAGGGCCAGATCCCGCTGATCTCGGTCGATGGCGGCAAGGAAACCTATGCCCGCATCGCCGACCCGGCCTCGACCTTCACCGCGACGGTCTCGATCCCCTTCGAGGAGATGGGCAAGCAGGCGGTCGACGCGATCCAGACCATCGTCATCGACAAGAAGCCGAAGGAGGCGGTGACGAGCGGTCCTTATCTCTTCACCGAGGCCGTGCTGGTCGACAAGACCAATGTCGACAAGTTCCTGAAGTGAGCTCTTGCCTTCTCCCCTCGGGGGAGAAGGTGGTAGCGCGAAGCGCTGACGGATGAGGGATGTCACACATGCCCTCATCCGTCCTTCCCTCATCCGACCCGGCTGACGCCGGGCCACCTTCTCCCCCGAGGGGAGAAGGAAGGAGCGCGTGATGTCCACCCATAGCCTCGACAATCTATCCACTCCCCTCCTCTCGCTGCGCGGCGTCAGCAAGAGCTATGGCGCCGTCGCCGCCGTGCGCGAAGTCGATCTCGACATCTTCCCCGGCGAGGTCGTCGCGATCTGCGGCGACAATGGCGCGGGCAAGTCGAGCCTGATCAAGGTCATCTCCGGCGCGGAGGAGCCGACCTCCGGCACCATCCAGATGCGCGGCAAGCCTGTCGTCTTCGCCTCCCCGCACGATGCCTTGAGTCACGGCGTAGCGACGATCTACCAGGATCTCGCCCTCGCCCCGCGCCTCTCCATCGCCCAGAACGTCTTCATGGGCTCGGAGCTGACGAGGCCGGTCTTGCTGCCCTTCCTGCGTGTGCTCGACAAGGCGCGGATGCGCGAGCAGGCGCGCGGCTTCCTCTCGCAGCTCTCGGTCACGGTCGCCGACATGGACCGCCCGGTGGAGCGGCTCTCCGGCGGCCAGCGCCAGGCCGTCGCGATCTCGCGCGCCCTGCGCTGGAACGCGGAGATCATCATCATGGACGAGCCGACGGCGGCGCTCGGCGTCAAGGAGACAGCGCTGGTGCTCGACCTGATCCGCAAGCTGAAGGCGGACGGGCGCACCGTGATCCTGATCAGCCACAACATGCGCGATGTCGTGGCGCTGGCCGACCGGGTCGTGATCATGGGAGCGGGCCGCAAATATGTCGACCAGCCGATCGGCGATCTCAGCGCCGACGACATCGCCCATATGATCATGAGCGGCAACGCCAAGGCGGCCTGAAGCGATGCGCGAGACGATCGTCATCGACACCGATCCCGGCCAGGACGATGCGGTTGCCCTGCTGCTCGCCTTCGCCAGCAGCGACCAGCTCGATCTGCGCGCCATCACCACCGTCGCCGGCAATGTCCCGGTCGACCAGACGACGGCGAATGCGCTGCGCATCCGTGAGCTCGCCGGCACTGGGACGCCCATTCATCGCGGTGCGGAAAGTCCCCTGCTCTTCCCGCTCGAAACCGCCGAATTCGTCTGCGGGCCGGACGGGCTGGCCGGCGCCCATCTGCCGCCACCCCAAAGCGAGCCCGCACCCTGCCATGCCGTCGAGGCGATCATCGCACTCTGCCGCACCGCGCCCGATGACAGTGTCACGCTCTGCCCGCTCGGGCCGCTGACCAATCTCGCGCTCGCCTTCCGCCTCGCACCCGACATCCTGTCGAAGGTGAAGCGCATCGTCTCGATGGGCGGGGCGCTCGGGCTCGGCAACATGACGCCGGCGGCCGAGTTCAACATCTATGTCGACCCCCATGCCGCCGCGATCGTCTATGCTTCAGGCCGGCCGATTGTGATGATGGGGCTCGGCGTGACGCATCAGGCGATCGCGAGCCATGAACAGGTCGCCGCGATCGGCGCGCTCGGCACCGCGACCGGCAAGGCGATCCACGGCATGCTGACACGGCCGCGGCCTGGTGGGCTCGGCACGGCCGGCCACCCGATGCATGACCCTTGCGTCATCGCCTTCCTGCTTTGGCCCGAACTGTTCGAGGGGCGCGATTGCTTCGTCGCGGTCGAGACCTCGGACGGCTCCCAGCGCGGCCGCACGACGATCGACTGGAACGGCCGGCTGAAGCGCCCGGCCAATGCCCATGTCGTCGCGGGCGTGCAAGCGCACGAACTGTTCGAGCGCATGACCGCGCGCCTCGCTACCCTCCCCTGACCGGAAGCCGTCGGCACGCCCTCAAGGAAACCTGCATGTCCCATTTTGTCGAAGAGCTTCAGCAGGAAGCGGCTGGCGCCATCGCGCGCATGAAGCAGGCCGCGCTCGCCGCCCGCCATATCCACGCCCGTGCCGAATTGATGCGCCATATGCTGACGACCGCGAAAAAGGTCGCTGGCAAGCCGAAGGCCGAGGCTGTGGAGACCGTCGTGGGCGAGTGGATGCAGGCTTGGAATCTCGAGCGCACGCAATGGCCCCATATCGCCCGCGAGATGGAGGCTTTCACCGAGGCCTTCCACGACTACGCCAACACCCCCTCGGACGCGCATGACGCCATTCTGCGCCAGAGCTGCGAGGCTCTGGATGCAGTGCTCGCCCGCGAGGGCACCTCGATCTCCGACCAGATGGCCTGGCGCTCGCAATGCGCCCATGGCTGGTGGGACAAGGTCAGCCCGACGCCGACCGACCTGCCGGGCAGCAAGCCGCGCCCGTCGATTCCGCAGCCGGCAGCCAACACGCCGTTCTGGGATCAGGCTTGCGCCGATTTCTGTCGTTGAACCGGCCGACACGACGATCCCGTGCCATACATCTGAGCCATTTGGATAAGACGCCCTGCCTTACAACCCCCGCAAATCTGCTACCCAGCTTGCTCGCATTCCAATAAGCTCCGTCCCAATCGGGACCAAGTTCCGGCCGGGCCGAGGCTCGCGCCATGGTCCCATGAAAGATCGGACGGAGTTGGGCATGAACGACCCTGAACCGTGCGATCACAAACTGGGGAAGCTGATCATGAAGAAGATTCTGTTGGCCACGCTCTCGGCGTCGGCCTTGATGGCGGCGCAGCCGCTGATGGCCAAGACCCTGGTCTATTGTTCCGAAGGCAGCCCCGAGAATTTCGCGCCAAGCATCAACACGACCGGCACCTCCTTCGACGCCAACACCCAGATCTACGACACCATCGTCCAGTTCGAGCGCGGCGGCACCAAGGTCGAGCCGGCGCTTGCCCAGAAATGGGATATCTCGCCGGACGGGCTGACCTACACCTTCAGCCTGCGCAAGGGCGTGAAGTGGCACAACACCCGCGCCTTCAAGCCAACGCGCGACTTCAACGCCGACGACTTCATCTTCATGATTGACCGGCAGTGGAAGGAGAGCGACCCCTATTACAAGGTCACCAGCTCGAACCACTCCTATTTCAACGACATGGGCATGCCCAAGCTGTTGAAATCAGTCGAGAAAATCGACGACTACACCGTCAAGATCACGCTCAACCAGCCCGAGGCGCCGTTCCTCTCTGACCTCGCGATGCAATATGCCAGCATCCAGTCGAAGGAATATGCCGACGCCATGCTCAAGGCCGGCACGCCTGAAAAGATCGACCAGGATCCGATCGGCACCGGCCCGTTCTCGCTGGTGCAGTATCAGAAGGACGCGATCATCCGCTACAAAGCCTTCCCGGATTACTGGGCCGGCAAGGCCAAGATCGACGACCTGATCTTCGCGATCACGCCTGACGCCTCTGTCCGCTGGGCCAAGCTCCAGAAGGGCGAATGCCATGTCATGCCCTATCCGAATCCGGCCGATCTCGAAGCGATGAAGAAGGACGCCAATGTCCAGATCCTGGAGCAGCCGGGTCTGAACATCGGTTATCTCGCCTACAACACCACCAAGAAGCCCTTCGACGACGTCAAGGTCCGCCACGCAGTCAACAAGGCGATCAACAAGCAGGCGATCATCGACGCGGTCTATCTGTCGAGCGGCATCGCCGCGATCAACCCGATCCCGCCCTCGATGTGGTCCTATAACGAGACGATCAAGGACGATCCCTATGATCCGGCGGCGGCCAAGAAGGAGCTGGCCGAGGCCGGCTATCCGAACGGGCTGGAGATCGACCTCTGGGCGATGCCGGTGCAGCGTCCGTATAATCCCAACGCCAAGCGCATCGCCGAATTGATGCAGGCCGACCTCGCCAAGGTCGGTATCAAGGCCGAGATCAAGACGTTCGAATGGGGCGAATACCGCAAGCGCCTGCAGGCAGGCGAGCACCAGACCGGCATGTTCGGCTGGACCGGCGACAATGGCGATCCGGACAACTTCCTGCACACGCTGCTGGGTTGCGCTGCCTCCAAGAACAACGGCGGCAACGTCGCGAAGTTCTGCTACCAGCCCTTCGAGGATCTGGTGCTGAAGGCCAAGACGATCTCCGATCCGGCGCAGCGCACCGAGCTCTATCGGCAGGCGCAAGTGATCTTCAAGGAGCAGTCACCCTGGTTTACCATTGCGCACGCAGTGCAGTTGAAGCCGATCCGCAAGGAGGTGAAGGACTTCAAGCTTTCGCCCTTCAGCCGCCATGTCTTCTACGGCGTCGACATCACCAATTGAGGCCTTGGCCCGCCTGATGCATTGACGGCTGGGCGCGGCTTTCGAGCCGCGCCCGTTTTACTAGAGCGGTTTTGTCAAAGGCGGAAACCGGTTCTCGCGTCCTGCTCTGCCTTTGATTGTCTTCGGAGAGACCACAATGTCCGTTCGCATGTTCGCCGCCGCGGCGGCCTTTGGCCTGAGCGCCCTTCTGCAGCCGAGTACGGCTGGCGCGCAGGCGCTCGTCGTCTGCTCCGAGGCCAGCCCCGATTTCCTCAACCCGCAATTCTCGTCGCAGAACACGGCTTATGATGTCGCGGCGCAGATCTACGACAAGCTGGTCACGACCGAGCGCGGCGGCTCCCAGATCATTCCGAGCCTCGCCGAATCCTGGACGATCTCGGATGACGGGCTGGTCTACACCTTCAAGCTGCGCCGCGGCGTGAAGTGGCACTCCAGCAAGATCTTCACGCCGACGCGCGACTTCAACGCCGACGACGTGATCTTCACGATCACGCGGATGTTCGACGAGAACCACCCCTATTACAAAGTCGGCGGCTCGAATTATCAGTTCTTCGGCGAGATCGTGAAGCCGAGCCTGAAGGCGGTCGAGAAGCTCGACGACTACACCCTCAAGGTTACGCTGACCAAGCCTTACGCACCGCTCCTGAGCGCGCTCTCGGTCGAGCCGATGTCGATCCTTTCGGCCGAATATGCCGATGCGATGATGAAGGCGGGCACGCCCGAGCAGGTCAATCAGGCGCCGATCGGCACCGGCCCCTTCTCCCTCGTCGTCTATCAGAAGGATGCGACGATCCGCTTCAAGGCGGTGCCGGACCATTGGACCAAGGCCGTCGGCAATCGCGACCGCATGGCGCTGGTCAGCGATCTGATCTTCGTGATCACGCCCGACGCCTCGGTGCGCTACGCCAAGGTCAAGTCCGGCGAATGCCAGATCGCGCGCTATCCCAATCCAGGCGACCTGCCGGCGATGCGGGCCGACCCCAACCTGACCATGCTCTCGGGCAGCATTGCCGATCAGAGCTTCCTCGCCTTCAACCAGCAGAAGAAGCCCTTCGACGACAAGCGCGTGCGCGAGGCGCTGGTCTACGGCACCAATATCCCCGCCATCATCGACGCCGTCTATCAGGGCACCGGCAAGCAGGCGGCAGCGCTCGTGCCGCCCTCGCTCTGGTCGCATGACGACGCCTTGAAGCCGCGCCCTTACGACCCCGAGAAGGCCAAGGCCCTGCTCGCCGAGGCCGGCTACCCCAATGGTTTCAAGACCGTGCTCTGGGCCATTCCGGTGGTGCGCGCCTATATGCCCAATGGCCGTCGCGCCGCCGAATTGATCCAGGCCGACTGGGCCAAGATAGGCGTCCAGGCCGAGATCCAGAGCTATGAATGGGGCGAATATCTCAAGCGCGGCCGTGCCGGCGACCATGAGGTCGGCATGTTCGGCTACACCTGGGATTATCCCGATCCGAGCCAGATCCTGCTCTCGGGCTGGCATTGCGACGGCGTCAAATCCGGCGCCAACCGGGCGCGCTGGTGCAACAAGGAGTTCTCCGACCTCCTGACCAAGGCCAACACGATTACCGACCAGGCCGAGCGCACCAAGATGTTCGTGCGCATGCAGGAGATCTTCCAGGAGGATGTCGGCGGCTTGCTCTTTGCCAATGCGCAGGCTTTCACGCCGGTGCGCAAGGACGTCAAGGACTACAAGATCCACTTCTTCGGCGGCCAACCCTTCGTCGGCGTCTCGCTGACGAAATGACTTGAGAAACCGGGCGCGGGCCTCTCAAAGCCGCGCCCGGATTGCCTAATCCACAGGCAGGATTTGCAGGCACGCTCGACCTCGTTGTAACAGGACCAAATAAAATCTGTCGCGACGATCGGTTCACGCGGCGAACAGGCCGACAAGACTGGGGCTCCGATGCTTCGCTTCATCCTCACACGCGTCAGCCTCGTGATCCCGACTTTCATCGGCATCACGATGCTGGCTTTCTTCCTGATCCGGCTCGTGCCTGGCGATCCGATCGAAACCATGGCCGGCGAGCGCGGCATCGACGCGACGCGCCATGAGATGCTGCGCAAGGAGCTCGGCCTCGACCAGCCGCTGCTGGTCCAGTACGGCATCTATATCGGCCGCGTGCTGCATGGCGATCTCGGCAAGTCGATCGTCACCCGCGAGAGCGTGATCTCGGAGTTCAACGCGCTCTTCCCGGCGACGATCGAACTCGCACTCTGCGCCATCTTCATCGCGCTGGCGATCGGACTGCCCGCCGGCATCATCGCGGCGGTCAAGCGAAACTCCATCTTCGACCACGGCGTGATGGGCCTGTCGCTGACAGGCTACTCAATGCCGATCTTCTGGTGGGGCCTGCTGCTGATCCTGCTGTTCTCGGTCCAACTCGGGATCACGCCGGTCTCAGGCCGCATCGCGGTTCAATATTACATCGAGCCCGTCACCGGTTTCCTCACCGTCGACAGCCTGCTGGCGGGCGATTGGGACGCCTTCAAATCGGCGCTGTCGCATCTCGTCCTGCCCTCGATCGTGCTCGGCACCGTGCCGCTCGCCGTGATCGCGCGCATGACGCGTTCGGCCATGCTGGAGGTGCTGGGCGAGGACTATATCCGCACTGCGCGCGCCAAGGGCATGGCGCCTTTGCGCGTCGTCGGGCTGCATGCCCTGCGCAACGCTTTGATCCCGGTGATCACGGTCATCGGCCTGCAGGTTGGCGTGCTGTTCACCGGCGCGATCCTGACCGAGACGATCTTCTCCTGGCCGGGCATCGGCAAATGGCTGATCGAGGCGATCAGCCGGCGCGACTACCCGATCCTGCAAGGCGGCACGCTCCTGATCGGCGTCGTCGTGATGAGCGTCAATCTGTTCGTCGATCTGCTTTACGGCCTGATCAACCCCCGCATCCGCCATGCACGCTGAGGGGCTCTGAACCATGACCACCGAAACCCTGGAAGCCCCGAGCGTGACCGTCCCTGCCGGCGCCCCGCCCCATCCCTTGCGCGAGTTCTGGAGCTATTTCAGCGCCAATCGCGGCGCGGTTGCCGGCCTCATCGTCATCGTGCTCGTGCTGCTGGCGGCCGTCTTCGCCGAGGTGCTGGCGCCGCATTCGCCCTATCTGACCAACAACGCCGTCTTCCTGAAGCCGCCGGCCTGGCAGGAAGGCGGCTCGTGGAGCTATCCGCTCGGCACCGACGCGATTGGCCGCGACATCCTTTCGCGCCTGCTCTATGGCGCGCGCCTCTCGCTGGTCATCGGCATCGCCGTGGTGGCGCTCGCCATGGCGCTGGGCATCGTGCTCGGCCTGGTCGCGGGCTTCTTCAAGGGCATCACCGAAATCATCATCATGCGCTTGATGGACATCGTGCTGACGATGCCGAGCCTGCTGCTCGCCATCGTCATCGTCGCGATCCTGGGGCCGGGCCTGATGAACGCGATGCTGGCCGTCGCGATCGTGGTGCTGCCGCATTATGTCCGGATCACCCGCGCTGCCGTCATCGCCGAGACCTCGAAGGACTATGTCGTCGCCGCCAAGGTCAGCGGCGCAGGCACCCTGCGCTTGATGTTCAGCGAAGTGCTGCCCAACTGCACCGCTCCCTTGATCGTGCAGGCGACGCTCGGCGTCTCCACCGCGATCCTGGACGCCGCGGCGCTGGGCTTCCTCGGCCTGGGCGCGCAGCCGCCGACGCCGGAATGGGGCACGATGCTGGCCGATGCGCGTGAGTTCGTGCTGCGCGCCTGGTGGGTGGTGACGTTGCCGGGCCTGGCGATCCTGATCACCGTGCTCGCTTTCAACCTGCTCGGCGATGGCTTGCGCGACGCCCTCGACCCCAAACTGAAACGCTAGAGCCGGATGATTTCAGGTCGGATCGACCTGAAATCTGAATCCGTCTCTACAACTAAGGAGTGAGCATGATGTCGTCCGAAAACCGGTTCCCACTTTTCGGCATCATGCTCTAGCCATGCCGCTGCTCGAAATCGAGAATCTGAGCGTCGAGTTCCCGACCTCCGCCGGCACGCTGAAGGCCGTCGACCGCATCAGCCTGACGCTCGACGAGGGTGAGATCCTCGGCGTCGTCGGCGAGTCCGGTTCCGGCAAGAGCGTCACCATGCTCGCGCTGATGGGCCTCGTCGCCTATCCCGGCAAGATCACCGCCGACCGCCTGATGTTCGGCGGACGCGACCTGCTCGCCATGTCCGATCGGGAGCGTCGCAAGCTCACCGGCAAGGATGTCGCGATGATCTTCCAGGAGCCGAGCACGAGCCTCAATCCCTGCTTCACCATCGGCTTCCAGATCGCCGAGACGCTCAGGAAGCATGAAGGCATGGACGGCAAGACGGCGCGCCGACGCGCGATCGAACTGCTCGAGCAGGTCGGCATTCCCGCTCCCGAGAGCCGGATGAAGGCCTATCCGCACCAGTTGTCGGGCGGCATGAACCAGCGCGTGATGATCGCCATGGCGATCGCCTGCAATCCGCGCTTGCTGATCGCCGACGAGCCGACCACCGCGCTCGACGTCACCATCCAGGCGCAGATCCTCGATCTCCTGATCTCGCTGCAGCGCGAGCGCGACATGGCGCTGGTCCTGATCACCCATAATATGGGCGTGGTCGCCGAGACGGCGCAGCGCATCATGGTGATGTATGCCGGCCAGATCATGGAGGAGCGCAACGTCGCCTCGCTCTTCGCGGCCCCGCAGCACCCCTATTCCGCCGCGCTGCTGGCCGCCCTGCCCGAGCGCAGCGAAGGCGAGCACCGGCTCGCCACCATTCCCGGCATGGTGCCGGGCCTGCATGACCGGCCCAAGGGCTGTCTGTTCAGCCCGCGCTGCGCCTATGCCACCGACCATTCCCTCCTGGTCCAGCCGGAGCTGCGGCCCTGGCAGGACGGGCAGATCCGTTGCCACTACCCGCTCGGCGATCCGCAGCGCGACGCCCTGCGCGCGGCCGGCGGCAATCAGCTCGCGGCCCCGGAGACGACGCCGTGACAAACCCGGTCATCGATGCGCGCGAACTGACGCAAACCTATCCGGTCAAGCGCGGCCTGTTCCGCGCTCCGGCGAGCCTGCAAGCCGTCAGCCGCGTCTCCTTCACAGTCGACCCCGGCAAGACACTCGCCGTGGTCGGCGAATCCGGCTGCGGGAAATCGACGCTCGCGCGGATGGCCACCCTGATCGAGACCCCGACATCGGGCGCGCTGACGCTCGACGGCCTCGACGCCATCCACCCGCCGTCTTCCGAAAGGACGAGGCTGCGCCGTACGGTGCAGATGGTCTTCCAGAACCCTTACGGCTCGCTCAATCCGCGCAAGCGCATCGGCGCGATCCTCGAGGAGCCGCTGCTGATCAACACCAAGCTGAGCAAGGCCGAGCGCACCGAGAAAGCGCGCGCCATCATGGCCAAGGTCGGCTTGCGCCCGGAGCATTACAGCCGCTACCCGCACATGTTCTCGGGCGGCCAGCGCCAGCGCATCGCGATCGCCCGCTCGCTGATCCTGTCGCCGAAGCTGCTGGTCGCCGACGAGCCGGTTTCGGCGCTCGACGTCTCGATCCAGGCCCAGGTGCTGAACCTGCTCGCCGATATCCAGGACGAGTTCGGGCTGGCCTATCTCTTCATCTCGCATGATCTCGGCGTCGTCCGGCACATCGCCCATGACGTGATGGTGATGTATCTCGGCCATGCCATCGAACATGGCCCCAAGCAGGCGATCTTTGCCCGGCCCCTGCACCCTTACACCCAGGCTCTGCTCGCCTCGACGCCGCGCGTCACCACGGAAAAGCGCGAGCGCATCGTGCTGAAAGGCGAATTGCCCTCGCCGCTGAACCCGCCCAAGGGCTGCGTCTTCTCGACCCGCTGCCCGCATGTGACGGATCTCTGCCGCAGCGAGCGCCCGCCGGCCCGGGAGCTCGACCAACGCCTGGTCGCCTGCCACTACGCCGAGCGCTTCCTCGCGCAAGCCGCCTGAGCCGAGAGACCGAGCCCATACGAAAAAAGCGGCGCGGATGAACCGCGCCGCCTTCTTGTTTTAGGCCAGAGCATTGCGCGAAAAAGTGGGTACCGGTTTTTCGCAAGAGCAATGCTCTCAACTCATGGAATCGATCACGGCGCTTTCGGACGTAACTGTCCGAAAGCGCCGTGATCTAGAGCCTACCAGCGGAAGAGCTATTTCCGCTTGGTACCGACTTCCTCGTCCCAACGGCGGAAGGCCACGACCATCTTGTCGGGCGTCAGCGGCGTCTCGATCGGATTATTGGCGATCAGGTCGGCATATTCGGGCCGGCCATATTCGGCGATCGCCTTCTGGCTGCTTTCGGGCGCCATCGAGAGCGGCACGTCCTTCACGGCCGGGCCCGGATAGAAATAGCCCTCGTCATAGGTGAAGGCTTGCTGCGCCGGCGTCATCGTGTGGCTGATGAGGTCGAGGATGACGGCGAGCTTCTCGCTGGAAACGCCCTTGGGCACGAACATGTATTGGGCGTCGGAGACCCAGTGGAAGCCCTTGAGCGCCTGGATCTTGGCTTCCTTCGGCACGATGCCCAGCGCACGCGGATTGATGTCCCAGCCGGTGGTCGAGACGATCATGTCGCGCGAGCCGTCGCCGAGCTCCTTCATCGTCGCGCCGGTGCCGGTCGGGTAGTATTCGACGTTCTGTCCGAGCTCCTTGAGATAAGCCCAGGTCTTGTCCCAGCCATTGACCGGGTCCTTGGGATCCTTGTCGCCAAGCAGATAGGGCAGCCCCATGATGAAGGTGCGGCCCGGGCCGGAATTGGCCGGACGGGCATAGAGGAAGCGGTTGGGGTTCTGCTTGGTCCAGGTCAGCAGCTCCTCGACCGTGGTCGGCGGCGTCTTGACCTTGGCCGGCATGTATTCGAGCAGCGGACCGGAGGGATAGTAGACCACGCACATGCCCTGGCCGCCGCCGAGATTATGCATGTCGAGCGCGGCCTTCAGCAGGATCTTGGTCGGATCGGGCAGCGACGCCGCATGAGCCGGCAGGAGCGGCTCCCAAAGATTCTGCTCGATGCCGGCAGCGAGCGCATCCAGGCCGCCGATGATGAGGTCGATATCGACCCGGCCAGCCTCCTGCATCGCCTTGATCTTGCCCGGCAGCTCCGGCGCCGGCGCCTTGGTGAAGGTCATGCGCGAGACCAGATTCTTCTTGGCGTCGCGATAATTCTCGAGCGGCTTCTGCAGCAAAGCGAGCGCGCCGCCGACATCGATCACGCTGATCGCAACCGGCGATTTCGGCAGCGCCGGTGCCTGCGCGAAGGCGCCCGTCGCACCCAGCGCCGGCAGGGTCGCCAGCATGGCTGCGCCGCCTTCGACGAATTGCCGGCGTGAAGCGCCCGGCTTTCTTGTCCTCTGATCGTCTGTCATTGTGTGTCTCCCTTGCTTGGTTGTTTCGTCAGGCCGGAACTCCGTCGAGTCAGGCCCGACGTCCTTGGCCGCAGCGCCGAGGCGGATGCGGAAATGAAATGGCGCGTTGTCGCGCCGCGCACTTGTCGAAGCTCGCAGCGTCCCGATACATCGCCTTCGAGATGTCCCGACGCCGGGGCCTGCAAAGGACGACGCCATGCCTGCCGACACCGCCGACACGCTCTCCGGCTGGCTGAAGGAAACGCTGCTGCCGGGCTGGCTCGCGCGCGTCTACGACCCCACCCGGCCCGGCTTCGTCGAGATGCTCGAGCCCGGCGGCGCAGCCTCCGGCAGCGACATCCGCAGCACGCTGGTGACGGCGCGCCTGACCTATGTCTTCAGCCACGCGCATCTGCTCGGCGTGCCCGGCGCGCTGGATGCTGCACGCCACGGCATGACCTTCCTCTGGGCGACCTGCCGGCGCCCCGATGGCCGCTTCTGCCATCGCTGCAGGACAAGCGGAGAGGTCGTCGATGCGCGGTCCGATTTCTACGACCTCGCCTTCGTGCTGTTCTCGCTCGGCTGGTTCGCCAGGGCGAGCGGTGATGGCCCGGCCTTGGCGCGGGCAGAAGAGGTGATGGGCTTCATCGAGACGCAGCTCGCGCATCCCGATGGCGGCTTCAGGGAGGATACGCTGGGCACCCTGCCGCGCCGGCAGAACCCGCATATGCACCTGCTCGAAGCCTGCCACGCTTTGGCCGAAGCGAGCCGCGACAGACGCTGGCTCGCGCGCGCGGACGCAATCGTCGCGCTGATGCGCAGCCGCATGCTCGATGAGGCGACGGATTCGCTCGGCGAGTTCTTCGGCCAGGATTGGAACGCCTGGCCGGAACCGCGCGGACTCGTCCGTGAGCCCGGCCACCACTACGAATGGACCTGGCTGCTCTACCACCATGAGCGATTGACGCATTCCGCCAGCGCCCGCGTCGACGCACGCCGGCTCTACGGCTTCGCCGAGCGGCATCGGGATCAAGGCACGACGCGTCCCGTCATCAACGAGATCGACCCCAGCGGAGCGGTTCTGAACGGCGCGGCACTGCTCTGGCCCCAGACCGAATATCTCAAGGCGCTCGTCGCACGGATCGAGTTCGAGGGCGACGAAACCGCGGCGGGCCGGCTCGACGCCCATCTGCGCCTGATGTTCGACCGCTTCGTCGATCGCAAGACCGGGCTTTGGATCAACCAGATCGACAGCGCCGGGCAAGCCATCGTTGAGGCGGTCCCAGTGCGTGTGCTCTACCACCTGCTGCTCGCTTGCGCCGAGATCGTGCGGCTGCAGCCGGAGACCCGCCTGCCGTAGAACGCTTGAGCGGCGCGAGCCCGGCCTCATGGCGCGCCTCCCTCGCCTGCCTTCCAGCCGGCTGCCGCGAGGATATCGTCGACGAGCCGCTGAGAGGTCAGCGCCTCCTCGCCGGTCACGACCGGATCGCGGCCCTGCGTGATCGCATCGAGGAAATCCGCGATCACGGCGCGATGGGCGTCATGCGGGAAATCCATGATGTTGGCGCCGCTGCCGGTCGAGCCCTCGGCCTCGACGATCTCGGAGCGGCCGTCGAGAAACGACAATTCCAGCCGGCCGCCGACCAATGCGGCAAATCCCTTGCTGCCGATGATCTCGATGCGCTCGGGATGGCCGGGATAGGCGGCCGTGGTCGCGACCAATGTCGCGGGCGCACCATTGCCAGTTTCGAGCAGTGCCGAGACGTAGTCCTCCGTCTCCATGCGGTGCAACGCCGTGATGCGAGCCTGCGCCGCCACGACCTTGGAGACGCCGACCAGCGAACGGAACAGGTCGAGCGAGTGGATCGCCTGCGTCAGCAAGACGCCGCCGCCATCGCGCGCCAGCGTGCCGCGCCCCGGCTCGTCATAATAGGATTGCGGCCGCCACCACGGCACGCGCAGGAAGGCGGCCTCGACGCTGCCGAGCTCGCCGTCGTCCAGCGCAGCCTTGAGGCGAAGGCTCGCCGGCCTGAAACGATGCTGCAGCACGACGCCGAAGATCTTGCCGGCCTTTCGCGCCGCCTCGACGAGGCGGGCGCCGCGCGCGCTCGTCAATTCCAGCGGCTTCTCGACCAGGACATGCTTGCCGGCCTCAAAGCAGCGCGCCGACGCGTCGAGATGGCTGCTCGGTGGCGTCAGAACGATCGCCGCATCGACAGCGGGGTCCGCCAGCACGGCGTCGAGATCGGTCGTCACCGGGAACGGAAACTGCCTGGCAAAGGCCTCACTGCGCTCTTGCGAGCGGCTGACCGCCCAGCGCACCTGGCTGCGATCGGCGAGATCGAGCAGGCTCTTGGAATGCGGCAGCGAAGCCGGCCCAAGCCCGATGATGGCGATGCCGATCTTGCCCGTCACGCGCGTGCACTCCCTGGCATGGCCCGGCCCGGTTCCGCTTGCAGCCGCACGGCCCTGGCCTGCGCCTCCAGTGCCAGCCGGCAGACTGTGAAGACATGGGCCTGCGCCATGGCCGTCTCCGTCCGTGCGGCGATATCGGCGACGAGGTCGCGGAAATAGGTCAATGGCTCCTGCGAGGCGTCGATATGGCGCGTGCCGACCTTGTCGACGAGGAAGACATGGTCGGTTCCCGGTCGACCTGCGACATCGACATATTTGCGCAGCTCGATCGTGCCCTCGGTTCCCAGGATGGTGAGCCGCCCGTCGCCCCAGCTCGGCAGGCCATCGGCGGTGAACCAGTCGACGCGGATATAGCCGCCAGCCTGCGGACTGCGCAGCAGGATCTCGCCGAAATCCTCGAAGTCGGGCAGGTCGCGCGCGCCGAAATGACCGGTGGCGGAGGCCACGATCTCGGCATCGCGCGAGCCGGTGAAGTGCAGGAACTGGTCGATCTGATGCGAGGCGATATCGGTCAGAATGCCGCCGAACCTGGCCTTGTCGAAGAACCATCCGGGCCGGATCGCGCGGTTGAGCCGATGCGGCCCGAGCCCGATCGTCTGCACGACGCGCCCGATCGCTCCGTTCGCGATCAATTTGCCGGCGATGATGGTCGCGGGAACGATGAAGCGCTCGGAGAAGCAGACCGAGAAGATGCGGCCGGTCTCCGCCACAACCGCCTCGACTTCGGCCAGCTGCGCCAGCGTGGTGACGCCGGGCTTGTCGACCATGACATCCTTGCCGGCCCGCATCGCGCGGATCGCCAGCGCGGCGCGCTCATCGGGAATGCCGGC
Source organism: Allobosea sp. OK403 (assembly GCF_900113835.1). Classification (GTDB taxonomy): domain Bacteria; phylum Pseudomonadota; class Alphaproteobacteria; order Rhizobiales; family Beijerinckiaceae; genus Allobosea. The sequence continues at coordinate 1,115,893 of NZ_FOQV01000002.1, forward strand.
GCAGACGATCAGCTCGATCGAGGGGTCGTCGAGTAGCTCGTCCGTGCTGCGCGGCGCGAGGGCGGGAAAGCGCTCGCGGAAGCCTGACAGCACGCGCTCGTCGCTGGTCCGCGGATCGAAGCCGACGCATTGCGCGCCGGCTTCGATGAGTCCGCCCACCATGTGGAAGATATGGCGGTGGTCCAGCCCTGTCGCGGCGAAGCGCATCCTATTTCGGTGCTCCGTGCCCAACGCCGATCTCCTGGTCCCAGCGCCGGAAGGCGGCAACGAGACGCTCCGGCGTCAAGGGCGGCCTGGTCGGCAGCTTGGCGATGAGGTCGTCATATTCCGGGCGGCCATATTCAGTGAGGACGTCGCGGCTCTCCTGCGGCGCCATGGCAAGCGTCACGCCCTTCACCGCCGGCCCCGGGTAGAAATAGCCCTTGTCATAGGTCGCGGCCTGCGCCTCGGGCTTCAGCATATGCGACATCAGCGCCAGCAGCACCGCGATCTTGTCGGCCGGCACGCCCTTGGGGATGCACATGAACTGGGTGTCGGGAATCCAGTGCGTGTTGGCGAGCACGAAGACCTTGGCCTCCTTCGGCACGATGCCGAGCGCACGCGGATTGATGTCCCAGCCCAAGGTCGAGACGATGACGTCGCGCGTGCCCTCGCCGAGCTCCTTCATCGTCGGCGTGGTGCCGCCGGGATAATAGTCGATGCCGGTTCCGAGCTCCTTGAGATAGGCCCAGCTCTTGTCCCAACCCTTCATCGGGTCGGACGGATCGGTATCGCCGAGGATGTAGGGCAGGCCCTGCAGGAAGGTCCAGCCGGGGCCGGAATTGACCGGCCGGGCATAGGTGAAGCGCTTGGGGTTCTGCTTGACATAAGCCAAGAACTCCTCGGCCGTCTTGGGCACGACCTTGAGGCGTTCGGGCGCATATTCGAAGAGCGGGCCCGACGGCGAATAGACGACGGCGACGCCTTCGTTCTGGCCGAAATTGCGCTGCATCATCAGCGCCTGCTCGTGATAGACCTCCTCGGCCTTGGGCAGTTTCGCCGCATGCGATGTCCAGACATCGACCCACAAGCCCTGCTGGATGCCATCCGACATCGCGCCCGGCCCGGTCAGGACGAGGTCGATATCGACGCGGTTTGCCTCCTGCTGCGCCTTGAGCTTCGCCGGCAGTTCCGGCGAGGGTGCCCGCGAAAAATTCAATCGCGAGATCAGCTTGGGATTGTCTTTGCCGAAGCGCTCGATCGCGGCCTGCGTCAATTGCAGATTGCCCGCGACATCGATGATGTTCAGCGCCACCGGCGCGGTCTGGGCCCGGGCCCCTGTCGCGGCCAGCGCGGCAAGTCCCGCCGCCCCAGTCACGACGCGTCTGCGTGTCGGATATGTCGAATCTGTCATGGCTTATCTCCCTGAAGGTTCGACCCTCTATCCGCCCCCCTTTGACAGGGCGCGCCGGGGCCTTGAATTCATCCCTCCGCAGCCGGCCCTGAGCCGGCTGCGCTAGTTTTGTGTCAGCGCCGCCCTCCCCGCCCGACGATCTGTGTCGGGTTGACGAAGCGCAGTGCGATCACGAGCCAGATCAGCGTCGTGACCATGTAGACCACAGCCATCGCGTCGATCGACTGCACGGCGCGCACGCCGGCCGCGAAGACGGCGTAGTAGAGCGCCACGACCAACGTCTGGCTGGTCGGCCCCGCGGTCAGGAAGGTCAATTCGAACATCGCGATGGTGCGCACCAGCACGAGCAGCAGCGAGGCGAGAATGCCCGGCATCAGCAAAGGCAGGAGCACATGCACGAAGAGCTTGAAGGTGTTGGCGCCGAAGACGCGCGCTGCCGCCTCGATCTTGGTGTCGATCTGCTCGATGAAGGGGATCATCACCAGGATGACGAAGGGCACTGTCGGCACCAGATTGGCGAGCACGACGCCCGACATCTGCCCGGCGAGGCCGAGCCGGTAGAGCACCGTCGCCAGCGGAATGCCGAAAGTGATCGGCGGCACCAGCAGCGGCAGCAGGAACAGCAGCATGACGAGCCGCTTGCCGGGGAATTCGCGCCGCGCCAGCGCATAGGCTGCCGGCACGCCGATCAACCCCGACAGGAGGACCACCAGGAAGACGATCTGGAAGGTGACGCTGAGCACCTCGTCGAGCTGGAACTCGGCCCAGGCGGCCGAGTACCAGCGGATGGTCCAGCCGGCCGGGAACCAGGTGCCGAGCCAGCGCGAGGCAAAGGAGCTCGTCACCACGGTGGCGATCATTGCCAGCAGGTTGAGCAGGAAGAAGCCGATGACAGCCCAGTTGGCGGCGGCCCAGAGCTTCGTCGAGAGGCGGGTATCTGCAACCATGATCGTCAGCCCTTCCCGCCGCCGGCCGGGCCGCGATAGAGCAGGCCGCGCGCGCTCAGGATCAGGACGACGATCCCGAGCTGAACGACGCCCATGATCATCGCCACCGCCGAGGCCATCGAATAATCATACTCCTCGAAGGCTGCCTGATAGGCCGCGATCGAGATCACCCGCGTCGGCCCCGCCGGTGCACCCAGCAGCACAGCCGAGGGAAAGACCGAGAAGGCCTGCACGAAGCTCAGGCAGAAGGTGATCGCCAGCCCTGGCAGCAGCAGCGGGAACATGATGGTCTTGAAGCGCTGCCAGGGGCCTGCCCCCAGCGTCGCCGCCGCCCGCTCCAGCGCCGGATCGATGCCCGAGAGATAGGACAGCGTCAGCAGGAAGGTGAAGGGGAAGCCGGTGATCACCAGCGAGATCACGACGCCCCAGTAATTGTGCAGGAGCTTGATGGGGGTCGAGATCAGGCCCAGCGTCAGCAGGGTCCGGTTGAACCAGCCCTGCGGGCCGAGATAGTTCAACAACCCCTGCGCGACCAGCACGGTGCCGAGCGTGATCGGGATCACCAGCAGCGTTGTCAGCAGGCGCTGATGCTGCAGCAGCCTGACGCGGAATGCGATCGGGACCGCGAAGAGCAAGGTCAGGAACGTCACTGGCAGAGCGAGCCAGAGCGTCGTCGCGATCGTGCCGTAGAGGAACGAGTCGGAGAAGAACTTGGTGTAGTTCGCCAGCGCGCCGCCGCTCTTGGGATTGAAGGACAAGACCAACCCGTAAAGGAACGGGTAGACGAAGAGCGCCAGCAGGAACAGCACCGCCGGCAGGACCAGCAGGGTCAAGCCATCGACGCCGCGAGCCGCGAGCCGCTGCTGCAGCGGGATCGTGTCGGGAACAGCGCTCATGCCGCCCCCCCGCCGAAGACGAGCACGCGTTCGGGATCGGCTCCCAGCGTGACGCTCGTGCCGGGTTCCAGCTTGGTGTGAGCCAGGAAGGACAGATCGGTGCCATCCTGCATGCGCGCGAAGCCGACGAATTCACGGCCGCGGAACTCGGTCGAGATGATCGTCGCCTTGAGCCCGCCTTCGGTGCTCGGGTTCAGGTCTTCCGGCCGGATCGCGACATGGCAGGCCGCACCCGCAGCGACCGCGCTGCGAACCCGCCCGGTCACGCTGGCAGAGCCGACAGAGACTTGCGCCACGCCGCCATCGACGGAGGTGACGCGCCCGACCACCACGTTGCGGAAACCCATGAACTCGGCGACGTCGAGATGGTCGGGCCGCGAGAACAAATCCTCCGGCACCCCGACCTGGCGAACTTCGCCATCGCGCATCACCACGATGCGGTCGGCGAGCGACAGGGCCTCTTCCTGGTCATGCGTGACATAGATCGTGGTCGCACCGAGCGTGTTGTGGATGCGGCGGATTTCGGCGCGCATCTCGAGGCGCAGCTTGGCGTCGAGATTGGACAGGGGCTCGTCCATCAGCACCAACGGCGGCTCGACCACGATGGCGCGGGCGATCGCGACGCGCTGCTGCTGGCCGCCTGAAAGCTGGCCGGGGAGCTTGTCGACCTGGCTCTGCAGGCGCACCAGAGCGGCCGCCTCGTCGACGCGCTTGTCGATCTCGGCCTTGGGCAGGCCGCGCATCTTGAGCCCGAAGCCGATATTGCGGCGGACATTCATATGCGGAAACAGCGCGTAGTTCTGGAACACCATGCCGAAGCCACGCTCTTCGGGCCGCAGCGGGTCGATGCGCTTGTCGTCGAGCCAGATGCCGCCGCCCGTGGCGGGCAGAAGACCGGCGATCAGGTTCAGTGTCGTCGACTTGCCGCAACCCGACGGGCCGAGAAGTGCGATGAACTCGCCCTTCTTGATCGTCAGGGAGACGTCCTTCAGCGCGTTGTGCGTGCCGAAATCGCGACTGAGTCGATCGAGCCTGAGCTCGTGGAAATTCGCTGCGTGTATTGTCATGGAAGCCACAGGATTGAGGGCAGGCGCAGGCCGCCTGGAGCAGGCGGGAGCGAGGCGTCGAACAAGGGCCAAGTGTTGAACAAGGGCCAAGCGTCTAACAAAGGAATGGGGCCGAGCGGAAACACAGCCAAGATCATGCACTGAGAAGCGAGGCGGCGAGCGCTGCTGCTGGGAGACCGCACTCGAGTCGAGATGCGTCTGCGCTGGTCCTGTCCCGTGCCATGGCCTCTTCCCCGACAATGTCCACCGCTGTGTTGTTTCATTCGGACATCGCGCCGGGTCTCCCCTTTGCAACATCCGTGACGCCTTCCGCCTGACGACGGTTGACGCTCTGATCGCGGCATTGGTATGCTAGTATACTAGCGAGTGAGAATGCAATGACCTTCTCCACGGCGGGACAAAGCGCCGATCAGATTTACCGTGCGCTTCGGGCCAATATCCTCGACGCCGCGATCTTGCCGGGCAAGGCGATGTCGGAGGCGCGCATGGCGGCGCAATTCGGGGTCAGCCGCACGCCGGTGCGAGAAGCCTTCAAGCGATTGGTCGATGAGGGCTTCCTGCTCGTGCGGCCGCAAGCCGGCACCTTCGTCGCGCCGATCGACCTCGCAGCCGTCCATGACAGCCAGTTCGTCCGCGAAACACTGGAATGCCGCACTGTCGTCCTGGCGGCCGAGCGCATCGACGCCGCCGGCAAGGCGCGGCTCGACGCTCTCGTCGCGCAGCAGGGCCAGGCCATGGCGGCAGGCGACCGCAAGAGCTTCTTTCGCCTGGATGAGAGCTTCCATGCCGAATTGTCGCGCCTTGCCGGCCACCCTTCGGTCTGGAGCATGATCGAAGCCGTCAAGGCCCAGCTCGACCGGGTGCGCTGCCTCTCGCTGGAGACGCCGTCCTGGTCGGACATGATCCTCCGGGAGCACCGCGAGATCGCGGCCTGTGTCGGCCGCGGCGACGCGAGCGGCGCGGAAGCTGCAATGCGCGCCCATCTGCGCACCGTTTTCGACGCGATCGAAGCGATCGCACAAGCGCATGTCGACGCCTTCGACAAGAGCCGGCTCGGCCCGCCACGGGACTGAGACGAGACACTGCAAGACACTGGCAGCGCAGCAAGCGCCCGCAGGGAGAGACGTTATGGAAGAAACTTGGCGCTGGTTCGGCCCGAAGGACGCGGTCGGGCTGTCGCAGATCCGGCAGACGGGCGCGCGCGGGATCGTCACCTCCCTGCACGACATCCCCTATGGTGAGGTCTGGAGCATTGCCGCGATCGAGGAGCGCAAGGCGCTGATCGCAGCCGACCCGTCGCTCGGCCTGCGCTGGAGCGTGGTCGAGAGCCTGCCGATCCATGAGCGGATCAAGCTGAACGAAGGCGACCTCACCCCGCTTTTCGACAATTACCGCGCCTCGATGCGCAATCTGGCCGCCTGCGGCGTCAAGACGATCTGCTACAACTTCATGCCCGTGCTGGACTGGACGCGCACCGAGCTCGCCCATCCCCTGCCCGGCGGCGGCCGCGCCTTGCGCTTCGGTATCGTCGAATTCGCCGCCTTCGACTGCTACATGCTGGAGCGGCCGGGCGCGGAAGCCGAATTCGCTCCCGCCACCTTGGAAGCCGCACGGCATTGGGCCAAGACCGCTTCCGAAAGCACCAAGGCGCAGTTGCTGGCGACGATCATGGCCGGGTTGCCCGGCGCCTTCGATCGCTACGACATCCCCGGTCTCCGGCGCATGCTGGGCCGCTATAGCGGCATCACGCCGGCGATCCTGCGCGAGAACCTGGCGCGCTTCCTGCGCGAGATCATCCCGACCGCCGAGGAACTCGGCATGCGCTTCGCCATCCATCCCGACGATCCGCCACGCTCGCTGATGGGTCTACCGCGCATCGTCTCGGGCGGCGACGACATCGCCTTCGTGCTCGGCGCGGTGGACAGCATCGCCAACGGGTTGACCCTGTGCTCGGGCTCGCTCGGCGCCGGCCCGCATAACGACGTGCCCGCCATCGCCAAGCGCTTCGCCAGCCGCATCCATTTCGCCCATCTGCGCAATGTCGCCAAGGAAGCGGACGGCTCCTTCATGGAAGCCGACCATCTCGACGGGGACACCGACATGGTCGCGCTGGTCTCGGTGCTGCTGGAGGAGCAGGAGCGCCGCCGCCTCGCGGGCGACGAAAGCTGGCGCATCCCGATGCGGCCCGACCATGGCCATGAACTGCTCGACGATATCGGCAGGCCGACCCATCCCGGCTACCCGATCATCGGCAGGCTGAAAGGCCTGGCGGAATTGCGCGGCGTGATGCGGGCCGTATCCTCGCCCAAGGGCTGGCCGCTGTCCTGAGGCTCTCTTATCACGGCCCCTTCAGGAGCGCCTCGGTGGCGCGGCGGAGCAATGGCGCCGCCGCGCCCTGGATCTCGTGATCCTGGCTCGCGCGCACACTGGTCAGTTGCGGCACAGCGAGCCCTTCCATCGCACCCTCCGCCCGAAACAGCGCATCGAAATGCGCCCAGAGCCGCGCATTGGCAACCAGCGGGCCGCTGACGATAATGCGCTGGGGAAAGAGCAGGCGGCAGGCATTGGCCAGCGCCCGCGCCAGGATGCGCGCGGCCGCATCGATCTCGGGCACGCTCATCAGGTCGCGGCTGGAAAACCGCTCGGCGAGATCGGCCTCGTCCTCGTCAAGCTCGGGCCAATGGCCGCGCAGGACCGGCAGCAGCGCCCACAGCGCCGCACCGGTCTCCAGGCAAGCGGTGTTGCCGCAACCGCAGCGCCGCTCGCCAAGCACCGAGAAACGCCAATGGCCGATCTCCCCGAACGGCCCCCCGGCCGGCGCCAGGGGTTCGCCATCGACCGCATGGGCGAGACCAATGCCCCAGCCCCAATGCAGCAGCAGCGTTCCGCCCGAGAAACGCCCGGGATCGTGAGCGACGCGGGCGCGCAATTCGGCGTCGAGATTGCGGCAGATCTCGACCGGACCGGCGACGGGATCGAGCAGGGCCTGGATGTCGAGACTACGCATGCGCGGCCATCGCGAGGCCATCAGCCAGCGCTTCTCCCGCAGATCGAGCAGGCCCGATAGTGAGACCACGGTACCGGCATGGGCCATGCCCAGCGGCGTCGCCTCCTTCAACTCGGCCGCCAGACCGCACATTGCGCGCGACATCGCCTCGTTGTCGGCCTCGGGCGAGAGCGCGACCGCGCGCTCGGCGATGATCTGGCCGTTAAGGTCGACCAACGCACCCATCAGCGACTGGCTGACGACATGGATCACACTACCGCCAATGCGCCGCGCATTTGCGAGCAGCACGCCGGCCGGCCGGCCTCGCCCCGCCGTTTCCCCAACGCTTTCGACGACGAGGCGGCGCACCGTAAGATCGGCGACGACACGCGAGACGGTGCTGGAGCGTAAACCCGAAAGCCGCCCGGCCTCGGCGCGCGACTGGGCGAGCCCCGTCGCGACCAGCCCATAGACCCGGGCGCGGTCGCGCTCATGGGCATTGGAGAAGATACTCTCATCAAGGCTCGCAAGCGCCATCGCGCTCCCTTTTTAGAACCACACCGTTCAAAAATATCGATTGCCTTTATCGCGTGCTTTTCTAAACTCGAATGATAGAATTTCAAACAAAAACAAACGCAAACGGTTCAAAAATACCATGCTCGATATCCGCATCGTTCCCGACAAGGCGACCCTCGGAGCACAGGCTGCCGCGCTCGGCGCGGATGCGATCCGCGCGGCGCTGGCGCGCCATGGCGAGGCGACGATCATCGTCGCCACCGGCGCGAGCCAGTTCGAGGTGCTGCAGCATCTCGTCGCGGCCGAGGGCATCGACTGGTCGAAGGTCACGGCCTTCCACCTCGACGAATATGTCGGCCTGAGCGAGGCCCATCCGGCGAGCTTCCGGCGCTATCTGCGTGAGCGTTTCGTTGCTCCCCTAGGTGGAGCGGTTACATTCGTCCCCGTCGATGGCGAAAACGACCCGCAGGCGGAGACACAGCGGCTGAACGCGCTGATCGCCGGCCGGCGCATCGATGTCTGCTTCGCCGGCATCGGCGAGAACTGCCACCTCGCCTTCAACGACCCGCCGGCCGATTTCGAGACGACCGAGCCCTATATCGTGGTGACGCTGGACGAAGCCTGCCGCCGCCAGCAATTCGGCGAAGGCTGGTTCGAGAGCTTTGAGGCCGTGCCGCAGCGCGCGATCTCGATGAGCGTGCGGCAGATCATGACGAGCAAGCTGATCGTCCTCTCCGTGCCCGACGAGCGCAAGGCCAGGGCGACCCGCGACGCCGTCGAAGGCCCTGTGAGCCCGCTGCACCCGGCCTCGATCCTGCAGACCCACCCCAACACCGTGCTGTTCCTCGACCCGCCGGCGGCGTCGCTGCTGGCCAAGGCCTGAGGCGGCGCGATGCTGATCTCGACCGGTCTCGTCGATCTCCAGGTCAACGGCTTCGCCGGCGTCGACTTCAATTCCGGCACGATCACCGCCGCAGAACTGGACCAGGCGCTGGAAGCGATGCTCGCGACCGGCGTCACGACCTGCCTGCCGACGATCATCACCGCTCATCCCGATGAATTGGAGGCGCGCTTCAGGGCGCTCGATGCCGCGGTCTCGGCCAGCCGGCTGGGGCCGGCGATGTGCCCCGGCTACCATCTCGAAGGCCCCTTCCTGAATCCCGCCGCCGGCTATGCCGGCTGCCACCCGCCCGATGCCATGACAGCAGCCGATTCCGGGCTCGTCGAGCGCCTGGAGAAGGCGCTCGAGCGGCCGATCCTGATGGTAACGGTCGCGCCGGAAATCGCGGGCGCCACAGCATTGATCGAGGCCATGATCCGGCAAGGGCGCATCGTCGCGCTCGGCCACACCGCCGCCGATTTCGATCAGGTCGCGGCGGCAGCCGAAGCCGGCGCGACGCTTTCGACCCATCTCGGCAATGGCATGCCGCAGACCGCCCACAAGCTCGCCAACCCGATCTTCGCCCAGCTCGCCGAGGACCGGATGTGGGCGAGCTTCATCGCCGACGGCATCCACATCCATCCCAAGGCCCTGCAATCGCTGATCCGGGCCAAGGGATTGACGCGCTCGATCCTCGTCACCGACGCGGTGGTCGGCGCGGCAGCCAGGCCGGGCCGCTACGATTTCGCCGGCATGAGCGTCGAGCGCCTCGCCGACGGCTCGGTCCGGCAGACTGGCACCGCCCTGCTCGCGGGCTCGGCGCTGTGCCTCGATGCGGCAATCCGCAACGTCGTCGCCTGGGGGCTCGCAACCCCGGATGAAGCGATCGCGATGGGCTCGCGCCACCCGCTCGCCGTGCTTGCGCCGGCCTTGGCCGCTCACGGCATCGCACTCGCGGACAGCGAGGTCGAATGGTCCGACGATCTTAGGGTCCGGCGCGCGCGTGTCGACAGAATCGAACGCCGTTTCGGCACGATCGAGACGGTGCATTAGAGCGTTTTCGAGCGAAGTGGATACCGGTTCGCGTGAAGAAAACGCGTTGGAACTAGCCAGTCACAACAACAGGGGAGAGACCGGATGAAACAGGATCTTACGCGCATCAACCGCCGCGCGGTGCTGGGCGGTCTGGGCGCAATCGCAGCCGGCGCGCCCGGCGCTTTCGCGGCGTCGCCGGCGCTGCCGAGCGCGCCGGTCGCGATCAGCATCATCGATGTCGGCGGCGCACTCGCCCTGATGCAGAAGGCCTTCGAGGATTATCGTACGGCCAACCCCAAGCTGGTCTCGCGTATCGCCTTCGTGAAGGCGCCCGCTCCCGAGCTCGCCAGCAAGATCAAGGCGCAGCAGGAAGCCGGCCGCGCCGATCTCGACCTCGTCCTCACCGGCAGCGACGGCCTCGCGGCCGGGCTCGACCAGAAGCTCTGGCTGAAGATCCTGCCCGATTTCGCCGACAAGTTCCCAAAGATCGAAGAGAACTACGAGCCCGCGGCGCTCAACCTGCACAAGGTCCAGGGCGACGGCTTCGGCGTCGTGGTCAATTACTATCCGTCAGGCCCGCTGCTCGAATACGCCCCCGAGCGGGTGAAGGCCGTGCCGACGACGGCCGAAGAGCTGCTCGCCTGGGCCAAAGCCAATCCGGGCCGCTTCATGTATGCCCGCCCAACCAATTCGGGACCGGGCCGCACCTTCATGATGGGCCTGCCCTATATCCTCGGCGACAAGGACCCGCAGGACCCGGTGGGTGGCTGGGACAAGACCTGGGCCTATCTCCAGGAACTCGGCCAATACGTCGAATATTACCCGACCGGTACCGGCGCGACGATGAAGGAGTTCGGCGACGGCTCGCGCGACATCATCATCTCGACGACCGGCTGGGACATCAATCCGCGCGCGCTCGGCATCGTCCCGAAAGAGGCCAAGATCCAGACGCTGAAAGGCTTCCACTGGGTCTCGGACGCCTTCTTCATGTGCGTGCCCAAGGGCGTCCCCAACGACCGCCTCGCCGTGGTGCTCGACATGATGGCCTATGTGCTCACTCCCAAGGCGCAAGCCTATGCCTATGACGAGGGCTATCTCTATCCGGGCCCGGCGGTGAAGAACGTACCGCTCTCGCTCGCCCCGGAAAGCAGCCAGAAGGTCATCGCCGAATTCGGCCGGCCGGAATATGCCGACCTCATCGCCAACAACCCGATCGAGCTGCCGCTGAAGCCCGAGAAGATGGTCGTAGCCTTCCGGAAGTGGGACGAGCTGGTCGGCGCCAAGCGCGCGCGGTAGCTCTTTCCAATCTTGCCCGGACCCTCGCTGTCATTCCGGACAATCGGGATGACGGCGTGTTGCCGAAGCTGGGCAGCCGCCTCGTCAGGCCGCGGCCAGCGGCATGACATCGCCCTGGTCGAAGCCGACCGCCACGCTCTGGCCAGGCCTGAGCGCGGCGATCTCGTCGCTGCCCTCGGCCAGCGCCATGATCTCGCGCCCGCCGGCGCTGAGCAGGATGCGGTAACCCCGGCCGATGAAGATCACCGACATGATCTCGGCCTGAATCGTCCGGTCGCAGACCCTCGCCTGCTCGCCGAGGCGCGTCTTCTCCGGCCTGACCGCGACCTCGCCTGCTTCCATCGCGATAAAATTGCACTCGCCGAGGAAGCTTGCGACGAAACGATTTGCCGGCTTCGCATAGAGCTCCTGCGGGCTCGCCGTCTGAACGATGCGGCCCTTGTCCATCAGCGCGATCCTGTCGGAGAGGAAGAGCGCCTCCTCCTGATCATGCGTGACATAGACGACGGTCGCGCCGACCGCCGCGTGCAGCCGCTTCAGTTCCAGCTGGATCGACTGGCGCAGATTCTTGTCGAGCGCGCCGAGCGGCTCGTCCATCAGCAGGATGTCCGGGCGGATGACGAGCGCGCGTGCCAGCGCGACACGCTGCTGCTGCCCGCCTGAAAGCTGGCGCGGCTGCCGCTCGGCCAGCGCCGCAAGGTCGACCAGCGCCAGCGCCTCCTCGACGCGGGCATCGACCTCCCGCTTCGCCAGGCGCCGCATCTCCAGGCCGAAGGCAACGTTGCGGCGCACGCTCATATGCGGGAACAGCGCGTAGTTCTGGAAGACCATGCCGATATTGCGCTTCGACACCGGTACCGGGCCGATATCCGCGCCTCCAACCAGGATCGCGCCGGCATCATAGCTCTCGAAGCCGGCGATGGTCTTGAGCAGGGTCGTCTTGCCCGAGCCGGAGGCGCCGAGCAGCGTGCAGAACTCGCCGGCCGCGATCTCCAGAGAGACGCCGTCCAGGGCTTTGGTGCGGCCGTAATGCTTGTCGAGCGTACGGATCGAGACGGCCTTGCCGAGAGCGGGAATGGTCATGTCATGTGCGCTTCGAGACGAGGAGGTTGGCGCCCAGAACCAGGATCGTCACCAGGATGATGAGACAGGAGGCGGCGATGATGGTCGGGTCGATCTCGTTCGCGACGCCCTCATACATCAGTTTCGGCAGGGTCCGGCTGCGGATATTGGTCAGGAACAGCGCGATCACGACATCGTCGAAGGAGGTGATGAAGGCGAAGATGGCGCCCGCCGCGATGCCCGGCGCGATGCCCGGCAGCATGACCCGGCGAAACATCGTCGGCCATGAGGCGCCCAGGCCCAGAGCGGCGAGTTCGAGATTGCCGTCGAAGGATTTCAATGCCGCCCGCACGGTGATGAAGACATAGGGCGTCGCCAGCACGACATGGCCGAGCGTCACGCCCCAGATCGAGCCGACGAGGCCCGTCGGCGCGAGCAGGTAGTAGAGCCCGACCGCCAGGATGATCACCGGCACGATCATCGGCAGGATGAACAGCGTCTCGACCAAGGCGCGCCAGCGCGGCTGCATCCGCGAGACCCCGAGCGCAGCAAGCGTACCGAGCCCGACCGAGATCACCACCACCAGCCCCGCGATCTGCAGCGAGCGCGTCAGCGCCGCCATCCATTTGCTGGTCGAGAAGAAGTTCTCGTACCAGACCAGGCTGTAGCTGTCGGGCGGGAAGCTCAGGAAGGGCGAGGAGCCCAGGCTCATTGGGAAGACGATGACGATCGGCGCGATCAGGAAGGCTGCGACCAGCACCGCCGTCGCGACCGTCGCCCAGCCGCCCCATGAGCGTCCGCGCGAGGTCACGGTGAAGGGCTCGCCCGCCTTGCCGCCGCCGCCCTCGATCAGGCGATCGAGGCCGAAGCGGCGCTGGAACAGCGCCAGCAGCGAGACCGTCGCAACCAGCAGGACGCTCGCCAACGCCGCCGCAAAAGGCCAGTCGAGCTCCTTGTTGATGTTGGAGGCGATCATCTGGGCGATCATCGTCTGCCCCGGCCCGCCCATCAGCGCCGGCGTCAGGTAGAAGCCGATCGCGTTCATGAAGACGATCATCGCGCCCGCGACCACGCCCGGCGCCGTCAGCGGCAGGATGATGCGGCTGAAGATGGTGAGCGGCCCGGCGCCCAGGCCCTCGGCCGCCTGGACCGTCGAAAGTTCGAGACTGCGGAAGGCGGCATAGAGCGGCAGCACGACGAAGGGCATCAGCACATGCGTCATGCCAATCAGCACGCCCGAGAGATTATAGACGAAGGCAATCGGCGACGAGGTCAAACCACCCGCCATCAGGAGCTGGTTCACCACGCCATTGCTCTGCAGCAGGATGATCCAGGCCGTGGTGCGCACCAGCGCGCTCGTCCAGAACGGCAGCAGGACCAAGATCAGGAGCAGGTTGCGCGTGCGCGGCCCAACCGTCGCCATGACATAGGCGAGCGGATAGCTCGCCAGCACCGAGAGCCCGGTGACCAGACCCGCAATGCCGAAGGTCGTGCCCAGCACCGAGCGATAGACCGGCACGTCGATCAAGCGCTGGAACTGCGCCAGCGTGAAAGCGCCCTCGCCGAAGGCGAGCCGCAGCAGGGACAGGACCGGCGCGGCGAACAGGACGGCGAGCACGAGCGCGAAGGGCGCGAGGCCGAGCCAGACGGGGAAACCCCGCCCGACCGCGCTGCGGCCACGCCCTTCGCTGGTGGCGATCACGGTCACGCGGCCAGCCTCACGACACGAACAAGCGGCGCGGGAAGTTGGTCAGTCGCTCGCAGCCCTTGTCCGTCACGGCGATGGTTTCGGACATGCCGAACCCCTTCGCCAGCACATAAGTGTGGAAGGTCATGCCGGGCACGAAGGACCAGCTCGCCTTGGGCTCGGCCTCCAGCGGCTCGCCGCCATTGGGCTGCAGCATCAGCCCAACCGAGTAGAAGGTCTTGTTGGTATAGGTCTCGCGCAGGCCGGCCGCGAGCACGCCCTCGCGATAGATCGTATCGGGCACGGTTGCCGCCACACCGGGTTTCACTGCGGCGATCGCGGCGTCCTGGATGGCGATCAGCTGCTCGACGATGGCGTGCTCGGCATCGGTCGCCTGCGCCACCTTGATCGGCCGCATGAAGCGGGCGTGGTAGTGCCGGACATTGGGCGTCGTCTCCAACTGGACGATGTCGCCCCGCTCGAGCACGCGATCGGAATAGCCGCCATGCAGGTGATAGGCGCGCTCGCCCGAGGAGAGCACGCCCGGCCCCGGCAGGTCGCTGCCGGCGCGGATCATCGCAGCGCAGATCTCGGCCGCCATCTCACGCTCGCTCGCGCCGGCCTTGGCCGAGGCGATGCCGGCCGCCATGCCGGCTTCCGCAGCCTTGCCGGCAGAGCGCTGATAGGCAATCTCGGCGCGGGATTTGATGAAGCGCATTTCTGTGGCGAAACGCGAGGCGTCGCTCCATTGCGCCTCCGGCAAGGCCGCGCGCAAGGCGTCATAACGCGACACGCTCAGCGGCCAGGCCTGCATCTCGACGGCGAGCCGCGCCTTGGCGCCCACCGCCTCGCTGATCGCGCGAGCCGCGACGGCATGGCGATCGTCAGAATCGGTCCACATCACCCGTTTGGGGAAGACACAGGTCGCGTCGAGGTAATATTCCTCGACATCGCGGCAAAACAGCACCGGCTCGCCATCGGCCGGGATGATCGCGAACTGGAAGCTCGTATAGCCGCGCGTGAAGAAGCCGGTGAGATAGGTCACCGTCTCCGGCAGGAAGGCGATGAACGCATCCTGCCCGGTCCGCACGAGTTCGGCACGGATCTTGTCGACCCGCGCGAGATAATCCTCGCGCGGGAACCAGTAGCTGGGAGTCGCCATCGTCATTCCTTGAGCATCGTCTTGTAGGCTTCCGTCACCTTCGCGCCGTTCTCGGCCCACCATTCGATGTCGAGGAAGAGCGCGTTCTTGAGGCGTTCCGGGGTGGAGGGCAGGTTGGCGGCGCGGGCCGCATCGATCGAGGCCCAGGCCTGTTCGGTCACCGGGCCATAGGCGACATATTCGCTCAGCCGGGCATTGTTCTCGGGCTTGACCATGTAGTTCAGGAAGGCGACAGCCTCCGCCTTGTTGGGCGCGCCCTTGGGGATCATGAAGAAGCCGACCTGCGGGATCTGCTGGTCCCAGGCCATCGCGATCGGCAGCTTCGAATCGATGCCGGCCTGGAAGCGGCCGTTCCAACCGAGCGCCATGACGACGTCGCCGGAGCCCAGCGCCTGGACGGGCTGCGCTCCGCTCGACCACCAGACCGCGACCTGCGGCTTCAAGGCACGGATCTTGTCGAGCGCGCGCTTGAGGCCGGCTTCAGTCGAAAGCGTCTTGTAGACATCGGCCATCGGCACGCCATCGGCGAGCAGCGCTGCCTCGACCACCGTCTCCGGCGCATCGGGCAGCGTGCGCTTGCCCGGGAACTTCGCAGTGTCCCAGAAGTCGGCGAAGCTCTTGGGCTGCGCACCCGTGGCCGGGAAGGCCTTGGTCGAATAGCCGATCAGGGTCGAGAAGATCTCGGAGGGAATGGCGTAGTCATTGCGCGCACCGGGCAGGACATGGTCGGTCTTGACCATGTCGGGCGTGATCTTCTCGAACAGGCCGAGCTTGACGCCGCGCATCAGCCCGCCGCCACCGCCGGTCACCACGTCCCAGGTCACCGATTTGGTGTCGACCATCGCCTTGATCTTGGCGGTATCGGGGCCGGTATCCTCCTCGACCTTGATGCCGCTCTCCTTCGAGAACGGGGTGATCCAGGCCTTGCGGATCGCCTCCTGATAGGCCCCGCCCCATGAGGCGAAGGTCATCTCCTTGGCGGATGCCGCGACCGGAGCGAGCAGAGCCGCCACGGCCGCTGCGATGAGCAGCTTCTTCATCACGCTTCTCCTCAAGATTGGACGCGGGCTACGCGGCCGTGGCGCCGCACAGGGCGGCGAATTTGCTGAGCATGGTCTTGGCGGGCAGCGCCTCGTCGGCGGTCGCCTTGAGCTGTTCGATATCGGCGCCGTCGCGCTCCATCGTGGCGCGGCTCTGCTCGAACCAGACCCGCGCCTGCGCCTGCGTCACTTCGGGATGGCCCTGGATGCCCCAGACCTTGCGATCGCGGTAACGCCAGATCTGGTTGGGGCAGAGATCGCTGGAAGCCAGGATCGTCATGTCCGGATGGTCGGCGCGCACCTCGTCATTGTGCCAGACGAACATGTAGACACGCTCGCCGATCGCGTCAGCGATCAGGTCCGTCCGGGCGGTAGGCGCAACATCGAGCCATTTGTTGCCGACCTCGCAGAAGGAGCGGCGAAACACCTGGTCGCGCCCGCAAAGCGCCGAACCAAGGATCTGGCTGCCGAAGCAGACGCCGAGCATCGGGATGTCGAGGCTCTCGGCCTCCCGGATCAGCTCATGCTCGCGATGGATGAAGGGCACGTCCTCATAGGCGCCGTGCGGGCTGCCGGAGAGAAAGATGCCGTCATAGTCGTCGAGCTCCCCGGGGAAGTCGCCGTCATAGGCCCAGCGCGCATCGACATCGAGCCCCCATGAGGCGAAGCGCTCGGGGAGTTGCGCGACCGAGTCCCGGCTGGGTCCGTTCTGCAGGAAGAGCAGCCGTCCGCTCATCTTGTCGTCCTTTCCTGGCTTGCGCGCCATGACCTGATGCTGAGCCGCTTCACCGCGCATCCCTCGCCAGCGTTCCCGCCAGCAGGTCGAGGATGCCCTGGCGGGCATTGTCGATATGGCTTTGCATGGCCCGTGCGGCAGCCTCTGCATCGCCGGCTTCGATCGCAGCCAGAATGGCGAGGTGCTCGCCCTTGCCCGGATCGAAGCGGCGCGGAATCCGGGCGAGCCCGAACATCCGGGTCCGCTCGCGCAGATCCTTGACCATGCGCGCCATCAGCCCGTTGCCGCCGGCCTCGGCGATGGAGAGATGCACCAGATCGTCCACCGACCAGTGCTTGTCATGCGAGACGGCCGCCGCGCTGACCATGCCTTCGACGGCGGCGCGGATCTCGGCGATGCGCACCGGCGCGAGCCTGCCGGTCGCCAGCCGCGCCGTCTCCCCTTCAAGGACACGACGGGTCGCCAGGATTTCCATGACGTCCTCGATCGAGACCGAATGAACGGTGAGGATCCGCCGGTCGCGGCGCAGATAGCCCTCGCCCACCAGCCGGCCGAGCGCCTCACGAACCGGCGTCCGCGACAGGCCGAGCTTTTCGGCCAGGCGGCGATCCTGGACGACCGCGCCGCCAGGCAATTCCCCGACGAGGATCATCTGCCGGATCTGCTGCTTGGCGCGCTCGGCAAGCGACTCGTCGACGTCGTCGGCGAGGCTCGCGTCGGAAAGGCTTGATGGCGTGGTCAAAGGTATTGGCTCCTTGTGGGATATTTTTGGTATACCAATGGGACACGTCAAGAGCCAATCGAGGCGCGAGCGCTCAATCCACGGGCGGGTTCGGCAAAAAATTGAGGCAGGAGATGCGAGCGCAGGCCTGCGTGACCAGCGTCGGGAATGAGCGGCGCACGAGATGATCGGGACCGAGATCGTCAGGAGCAGAGCAGAAAGTGTCGCGATTTCAATATGATATAGTCAAAAAAATCAAACACGCGGTCATCCCGGGCGCAGCGAAGCGGAGACCCAGGAATCCATCGTAGAGTGCGTCGCCCTTCGATGGATTCCGGATCAGCGCCGCTTGCGCGGCTTGTCCGGAATGACGGCGCGGGGATGTCAAGCGATCGCAAACCTCTGAGATCGCTCAGTTCATTTCAGGCCAATCCCCTCAGGTGATGCGGCGCACGCTCTCGGAGATCTCCTCCGGCTCGAAAAGCCGTTTCCAGTCCGGCTTGAGGATCGTGTCCTTGCCGAAGACGATCGCCTTGTTGCAGGCGTCGGAGAACACGCCCTGGACCTGCTCGAAGGTCACGGCGGCGAGGATGTTCATATGGCCGAGCAGGAAATCGCGCGCCGCCTCGCGCGGCACGCCGCGCGCGATCGCTTCCTCCATCGCCTCGCGCATCGCATCCAGCAGCGTGGCGCAGACGGTCTCCGACAGGCCGGGCTCCAGGATCGCCATCTGCTCGACCGTGACCCGGTGAGAACGCATCACCGGCGCCCAGATCGCGCGCGCGACCTCCTCGCCGAGCGCATAATGCGCGTCGGGCCCCTGCATCAATGCGTTGACGATATGCTGCTTGGCGGCGATGCCGCCGAAATGGTCAGCCTTCGCCGCCGGATCGGTCTCGTCGTTGAAGATCGGCGGGTGGCAGGGATGGGTGACGAAATAGCTGATGTCGGCGCGCTCAGGTAGGTGGCCGGCATGCGGGGCAGCGGCATCGAGGATGACGACCATGGTGCCGGGGCTAAGCTTCGGCACGAGGTCATGCGCGACCGCGCCGACCGCCGTATCGGGCACCGCCAGCACCACGACATCCGCGCCCTGGATGGCCTCGGCCGCGTCGACGCAATCCACGCCATAGGCCTGCGTCACGCGCTCGCGGCCGGCCGGACTGACCTCGACATGGCGCGTCTGGAAACGCGACCCGGCCAGGTTGCGCCCAAGCCGCATCCCCATCTTTCCGCCAGCGCCGAACAATGCAACGACCGTCATGCTTCTCTCCCGATAGCCGCCTGCTTGAACAGGCTGTTTGGTATGCAAGCTGATTGGTATGATTGAATCCGCCGCGTCGTGAGAGACGGCCTCCCAGGATCAAAGCCGCTGCGCCCGCACCTGGCAAGCCATGGAGCGCCGGACGCCGGCAGCTAACGCTCGATCCGCGTCGAGAGGATGATCGAGGACATCGTCCGCTCGACGCCTTCAAGTCCGCCGATCCGGTCGATGAGCTGGTCGAGCTCGCCGATCGAGGGCGCCACCACGATCGCGATCATATCGAAATGCCCGCTGACGGAATGCAGCATCCGGACCTCCGGAATCCGGCGCAGCTCCGTCTCGACCTTAGGCGCGAGCTTCGGCATCGCCGTGATCAGCACATGCGCCTTGACCATCCCCTTCTCATGATCGTCGGAGAGGCGTGCGGTATAGCCGGCGATGACGCCGCGCCGTTCCAGCCGCTCGATCCGGCTTTGCACGGTGGTGCGCGACAGGCCGAGCTTGCGGCCAAGCTCGGCGACCGGCGCGCGGGCGTTCTCGGTCAAGAGCACGAGCAGGAGGCGGTCAGTCTGGTCGATCGTCATCTTGCGCAATGCTTACGGCGATCTGCCGAAAAATACCATATGAATCGTCGCGTTCGTGGCTTCTATCCGATGAAGCCGCGAGCGACCATCGCTTTCAACAACTGGGACTGAGGGCGAAGACGATGCGGGACGTGGTGGTGGTTGGTGCGGGCAAGATCGGGGCGACGATCGCCGATCTGCTCGGTGGAAGCGGCGATTATCGCGTCGTCGTGGCGGATCGCTCCGACGTTCAGCTCGCCGGCACCCGCAAGAGCGCGACCGTCTCGACCCAGACGATCGACATCGCCGATGCCGATGCCCTGAACCGCCTGCTCGCCGGCCGCTTCGCCGTGCTGAGCGCCGCGCCCTACGATCTGACGACGCGGATCGCCGAAGCCGCCGCCCCGCTCGGCGTGCATTACCTCGACCTGACCGAGGATGTCGCGAGCACGAAGCGCGTCAAGGAGCTGGCAGTCGACGCCAAGGCCGCGCTGATCCCGCAATGCGGTCTCGCTCCCGGCTTCATCTCGATCGTGGCCGCCGATCTGGCACGCGATTTCGACACGCTGGACTCGCTGAAGCTCCGGGTCGGAGCCTTGCCGCAATATCCCTCCAACGCGCTCGGTTACAACCTGACCTGGAGCACGGACGGGATCATCAACGAATACTGCGAGCCCTGCGAGGCGATCGCC
Organism: Allobosea sp. OK403; assembly: GCF_900113835.1. Lineage (GTDB taxonomy): Bacteria > Pseudomonadota > Alphaproteobacteria > Rhizobiales > Beijerinckiaceae > Allobosea. Next base: position 1,135,836 of record NZ_FOQV01000002.1, read on the forward strand.
AATGGCGAGCATGTGCTTGTCCCGGCGCTGGAGGAACGCGAGGAGTTTTCGCTCGACGGCGTCACCTATGAAGCCTTCAACACCTCGGGCGGGCTCGGTACGCTCTGCGAGACGCTGGCCGGCAAGGTCCGCACGCTGAACTACCGCACCATCCGCTACCCCGGCCATTGCGCGCTCATGAAAGTACTGCTGCAGGATCTGCGCCTGGCCGATCGTCGCAACCTGCTGAAGGACATCTTCGAGAACGCGCTGCCGAGCACCTTGCAGGACGTCGTCATTGTCTTCGTCACGGTGAGCGGACGCAAAGGCGGTCGCCTCGTGCAGGAGACCTACGCCCACAAGATCTATAGCGGCCTGGTCGACGGCGTGACGCGCAGCGCCATCCAGATCACCACCGCGGCCGGCATCTGCACGGTGCTCGATCTGCTCGCCGACGGAACTCTCCCGCAAAGCGGTTTCGTCCGGCAGGAGGACATCACACTTCAGGCCTTCCTCGCCAACCGTTTCGGCAAGGTCTATGCCCGGGCGCGAGACCATGGCGACATGCCGGCGACTGAGACCAGCCGCGCCGCCTGACAAGGCGGCGAGCATATCCGCCCGGGCTCGGCAAGCGCCCGGATGCAGGGAGCACATGCACGCAAGGGAATTGGCAGCACCCCGAACGACCGGCCACAAGAGTCGAAAAGGGTATTGGGACAGGAAACGACCAGAGCAGGATGCGAGAAGGCCGGAATCGGCTTTCGCGTGAAACCTGCTCTTTATCCAGCTCTGGGAGGGCAACGAGGCGATGGGGCGGCGCGTACTGATCGCGGAATTCATGCATGAGACGAACACCTTCAGTGTTCAGCTCACCGGCCAGGACGCCTTCGAGGCGCATGGCGTCTATCTCGGCAACGCGATTCCGCAAGCCTTTCGTGGCACGCGAACCGCGATGGGCGCAGCCTTCGAGGCCGCCGAAACCTTCGGCTGGAGTCTCGTTCATCCGCTCGTGACGGGTGCCAACCCCTCCGGCCGCGTCCTGGACGCGGCTTTCGAGCTCTTCGCCGGCCATATTCTCGGCGCCAGCGCCGGCGTCGATGGCGTGCTGCTGCATCTCCACGGCGCGATGGCGACGGAAAGCTCCGATGATGGCGAGGGCGAGTTGCTCGCCCGGCTGCGCAAGCGGCTTGGCCCCGACATCCCGATCATCGCCGTGCTCGACCTCCACGCCACTTTGACGCAACTCATGGCCGACAGTGCCAATGCGCTGATCTCCTACCGCACCTATCCCCATATCGATCAGTACGAGCGCAGTTGGCAGGGCGCGCGCTTGCTCGAAAGGGCCATGGCCGGCGAGATCAGGCCGAAGGTCGCGGTCGCCCGCCGCCCGATCCTCTACGCGCTCGACGGCGGCCGCACGACCTCGCCGCCCTTCAAGGAATTGCTGCGCCGGGGCGACGCCCTGGAGGCCTCAGGCGAGGCACTGGTCGTCAGCGTGCAGGCCGGCTTCTCCTCCGCCGACGTCCACGATATCGGCCCCTCCGTCGCCGTCACCGCCGATGATCGCGGCCAGGCTCAGGCCATCGCCGAGGCGCTGATGGACTACGCCTGGGAGCAGCGGCATTTCTCCTCGATCAGCTTCACGCCATTGGCGGAGGCGATGGCCCGCGCCAAGGCCGGCGAAGGGCGACATGACAAGCCGCTCTTGATCTCGGACTATTCCGACAATCCCGGTTCAGGCGCCTATGGCGACGCCACCAATCTGCTGCGCGCCGTGCTCGATGCCGGACTCCGCAATGTCGGCTTCCACGCCATCCGCGATCCGCAGGCCGCGCTCGCCGCCCAGGCGGCCGGCGTCGGCAACCGGGTCAGGCTCAAGCTCGGCGGCAAGGTCGATCCATCGACGGGTGGAGCGCCGCTTGACCTCGACGCCCATGTCGTGGCGCTGACCGACGGCCACTTCATCGCCTATGGCCCGATGGGCGGCGGCGTCTGGCGCAATTACGGACTGTCCGCGCTGCTGCGCGTCGACGATGTCGAGATCATCGTGATCACCCATAACGGCCAGGCGACCGATCTCGCCCAGTTCACCTCGCTCGGCGTCGATCCGGCCCGCAAATCGACCCTGATCGTCAAGTCGATGCAGCATTTCCGCGCCGCCTTCGAGCCCGTCGCATGCGAGGTTCTGGAGGTCGACACCGGCGCGCTCTCGACCCGCAACTTCAAGACCAGGCCCTATCGCAAGGTGCGCCGGCCGATCTTCCCGCTCGACGACATCTGACGACGACCGGCCCTCAAGCGCCGGCGACAATAAGCCAACCGGAGGACAGCGATGACCAAGGCGAGCAAGGTGGTAACGAGGCCCGCCCCATGAGCGTGCAGGCCGATATCGTGTTGCGGAACGGCCCGATCTGGTGCGGCCGCGAGGACGGGGTCAAGCAGGCGCTCGCGCTCTGGCAAGGCAAGGTGCTCGCTGCCGGTCAGGACAGCGAGATCGCGCCGCTGATCGGCCCCAGGACACGGGTCATCGATCTGAAGGGGCGGCTGGCGACGCCGGGCCTGAACGATTCCCATCTCCATCTGGTCTCGCTCGGGCTGACCATGGACTGGGTCGATTCAAAGCCCGCCGCCGCGCCGACGCTGGAGGCATTGCTCGGAGCCATCGCGGCCCGCGCCGCCAAGGCCAAGCCCGGCGAATGGATCCTCTCGCGCGGCTACGACCAGACCAAGCTCGACACCGGCCGTCATCCCTTCCGCAAGGAACTCGACCGCGCAGCCCCTGACAATCCGGTCATGCTGGTGCGGACCTGCGGCCATATCGCGATCTGCAACTCGGCGGCGCTCGCGCTCGGCGGCATCGATGAATCCTCGCCGACGCCGCAAGGCGGCCTGATCGAGCAACAGAACGGCCGGCTCACCGGCCTGCTCGCCGAGAACGCCCGTGCCCCGATCCAGGCCGCGATCCCGCTGCCGAGCGAGGCCGAGATCGTCGCCGCAATCGAGCGCGCCGGGCATTACCTGCTCTCACTCGGCATCACCAGTTGCATGGATGCCGCTGTCGGCCAGAAGGCGGGCTTTGCCGAAATCGCCGCCTATCACCGCGCCAAGCGCGACGGCCGCCTGCCGGTGCGCAGCTGGCTGACCCTGCTCGGCGACGAGGGGCGCTCGATCGTGCCGCAATGCCATGCGGCCGGGCTGATCTCGGGCACCGGCGACGACATGCTGATGATCGGCGCGGTCAAGCTCTTCCTCGACGGCTCGGCCGGCGGCCGCACCGCCTGGATGAGCCAGCCCTATCTCGGCGACGACAAGACCACCGGCGTCTGGATGCTGGACGATGCTGAACTCGAGCGCATGGTCATGGATATCCATGCCAAGGGCTACCAGCTCGCCTGCCATGCCATCGGCGACGCCGCGATCGAGCAATTGATCACAGCCTATGAGAAGGCACTCAAGGCCCATCCCGACCCGGACCGGCGCCATCGCGTCGAACATTGCGGTTTCTCGACGCCCAGGCAGCATGAGCGCATGGTCGCGGCCGGCATCTACCCCTGCCCGCAGCAGGTCTTCATCCATGATTTCGGCGATGCCTATGTCAAGGTACTCGGACCGGAGCGGGCCCTGCCGAGCTATCCGTTCAGGACCTGGTTCGATCTCGGCCTGAAGCCCGCGACCGGCAGCGATGCGCCGGTCTGCGATCCAAATCCCTTCCCGAACTTCCACGCCATGCTGACGCGCCAGACCTGGCGCGGCACGGTGATGGACGAAGCCCAGCGCGTCTCGATCGAGCAGGCGCTGCAGGCCTATACCGAATTCGGCGCCTTCTCGCAGAAGCAGGAGGCGGTGAAGGGCAGGCTCGCCCCCGGTTTCCTGGCCGATGTCGCCGTGTTCTCGCGCGACCTGCTGACGGCAGCGCCCGATGAGATCCTGAAGGACACACGCTGCGATCTGACGATCCGCGGCGGCGTTGTCGTCTTCGAGCGCGAGTCCGCCGCGAGCTGACTGCGCCAAACCAGCCAGGCGCGGAAGGCCGGAGAGATCCGGCCCCAACCGCGCCGGCAACACGGAAAAGCTGCAGCCAGGCCGATGAGCGGTCGGGTTAGACGGCACATATGGGAGGATATTCGATGCTCAAGACACTGGCACTCACGACCGCGCTGACGCTCGCGGCCTTCACCGTACAGGCACAGGAACCGCGCCGGGGTGGCACCATCCGCTTCACCGCGCCTTATGCGGCCTCCTTCGTCAGCAATGACAGCCACGTCTCCAACCAGATCCAGGACGACATCTACGGCAAGGCGCTGCACCGCTCGCTCTACAATTGGGATTCGGCCAACAACAAGCCGGTGCTTGAGCTCGCCAAGAGCGTCGAGATTTCGGCCGACGGCCTCGTCCACACCTTCAAGCTCAGGGACGATGCGCTCTTCCATAACGGCCGCAAGATGGTCGCCGACGACATCATCTGGACCTTCACGCGCCTGATGGACGGCTCGAAGAGCTATCCTGCCGCGCGCTACGTCCGTCTGCTCAAGGGCGCGATCGATGTCGAGAAGGGCCAGGCCAAGGAGATCGCGGGCCTCAGGAAGATCGACGATTTCACGCTTGAGATGACCTTCACCGAGCGCACCGAGCCCGGCTTCCTTTTCAACGCCGCGACGACCTCGATCTACCCCGCCAAGGAAGCCCAGGCGCCGGACTTCTTCAACAAGCCGATCGGCCTCGGGCCGTTCAAATTCGTCGAGCATATTCCCGGCTCGCGCATGGTCTTCGAGCGCTGGGAGAAGTTCTATCAGCCCGGCAAGCCCTATGCCGACAAGCTGGTCATCTCGCCGATGGGAGAGGCTGCCGCTCGCGACGTCGCCTTCCGCAACAAGGAGATCGACGTCTCGATCCTGGGGCCGACGCAATATGTCGCCTACAAGGCCGACCCCAACCTGTCGAAGGGCATCCTCGAGGTCGCCGAGGTCTTCACCCGCAATATGGGCATGAATCCAGGCTTCAAGCCCTTCGCCGACAAGCGCGTGCGCCAGGCGATCAACCACGCCATCGACAGCGAATTGATCATCAAGCGCCTCGTCCGCGACAAGGCCTATCGCGCCACCGGCTGGCTGCCGCTCTCCTCGCCCGCTTATGACAAGGCGATGCAGCCCTATGACTTCAACCCCGAGAAGGCCAAGAAGCTCCTGACCGAAGCCGGTTATCCCGACGGCTTCGAATTCGAATGGACGGCGACGCCCAATGAGAGCTGGGGCATGCCGATCGTCGAGGCGACGATCCCGATGCTGGCCAAGGTCGGCATCAAGGTGAAGGTCAAGCCGGTCGAGGGGTCGGCCCTGGGCGGCATCGTCGCGAAGGGCGATTTCCAGGCCTATATCTGGTCGAACACCTCGGGGCCCGATCCGCTGACCGCGATGAAGTGCTTCCACTCGGCGACGCCGCAGAGCGCCTGCAACTACACCACCTACAAAAACCCCGCAGTCGACAAGTTGCTCGACGAGGCCGGCGCCACCGGTGACGCCGGCAAGCGCCTCGACCTCATCAAGCAGGCCAATGCGATCGTCTATGCCGACGCGCCGGTCTGGTTCTTCAACTACAACAAGGCGGTGATGGCCTATCAGCCCTGGCTGCACGGCCTGCAGCCGAACGCGACGGAGCTCGCCCTGCAATATTTTGAGGATCTCTGGGTCGACGCCTCCTCGCCGGCGGCGAAGTAACCCTCCCGCGCCAAATCCCTACGCCCGGCGGCTCGTTCCGCCGGGCGTTCATGGCCAGGAGCTCCCCATGCTGCCCTATGTCTTCAAACGACTGCTGCAGGCCGTGCCGATCCTGCTCGCCGTCGCGGCGCTGGTCTTCGTGATGTTCAGCGTGATCCCCGGCGACTTCGCATCCACGCAGTCGTCCGATGGCCGCTCGGTCATCGATGCAGAGGCTGTGGCGCGGATGAACACGCAGTTCGGTCTCGACGAACCCGTGCATGTGCGCTTTGGCAAATATGCCGCGAAACTGCTGACATTGGACCTCGGGACATCCTTCAGGACACGTCAGCCCGTGATCAATTCACTGTCGGAGCGGATCTGGCCCAGCTTGCAGCTTGCCATGGCCGCGATGCTGTTTGCGATCGCATTCGGCGTCCCGCTTGGCTTTCTTGCCGCTCTCAAGCCCGGCGGATGGCTCGACATGCAGTCGATGGTCGTCGCCGTCTCGGGCCTGTCTCTGCCCCAGTTCTGGCTCGGCCTGATGCTGATGTACACCTTTGCCCTTTTGCTCGGCTGGTTCCCCAGTTTCGGCTATGGCGACGGCAATCCGCGCTATCTCGTGCTGCCGGCTGTCGCGCTCGGCGTGGCGCCGCTGGCCCTGCTGGCACGAACCACGCGGGCTGCCGTGCTCGAGGTGATGAACGCAGACTTCGTCCGCACCGCGCGCGCCAAAGGCAACAGCGAAGTCCGGGTGATGCGCTGGCATGTGGCGCGCAACGCGGCCGTCATCGTGCTGACGACACTCGGCCTGCAGTTCGGCTCGATCATGGGCGGCGCCGTCGTGATCGAGAAGCTGTTCGCCTGGCCGGGCATCGGGTCGCTGCTGGTCGATAGCGTCTCGTTGCGCGACATACCCGTCGTCCAGGCCTGCATCCTGCTGCTCGTGCTGTTCTTCCTCATCGTCAATATCGTCGTGGACGTGCTCTGCGCGTTGATCGATCCACGCATCAAATACAGCTAGAGCATTTTCGAGCGAAGTGGACACCGGTTCGCGTGAAGAAAATGCGATAAAACAAGAGGGTAGGTCGAGCAAACCTATGAAATTTAGAGCTAATCTCTGGATCGGCGGCGTGCTTTTCGCAGCTGTGATCGTCGGTGGCACTCTGGCGCCCTGGCTGGCGCATACAGATCCGGTCATGGACGCCAACCTGATGAATGCCGAGGTGCCTCCCGGCAGCGAGTTCTGGTTCGGCACCGACGCGCAGGGCCGCGACATCTACAGCCGCGTACTCTACGGCGCGCGCATCTCGTTGACCGTCGGCATCGTCTCGCAATTGATCAACACCCTGATCGGGGTCGCACTGGGACTATCTGCGGGCTATTGGGGCGGCTGGTGGGATGATTTCGTCAACGGCCTGACCAATCTGATGCTCTCGATCCCTTCGCTGATCTTCGCGCTTGCCATCATGGCGATCCTGCAGCCCGGCCTGACCAGCCTGCTGATCGCGCTCGGGCTGACCAACTGGTCCTATACCTGCCGTCTCTCGCGCGCGGCGACGCTGTCGGTCAAGCAGCAGGGCTATGTCGAGGCGGCGCGCTCCTTCGGCAGCGGCAATACCCGGATCATGCTCAAGCAGATCCTGCCCAATATCGCCGGCCCGATCATCGTCATCGGTACGCTCGGCATGGGCGGCGCGGTGCTGGCGGAGGCTGCCCTGTCTTTCCTGGGCCTGGGCATCCGCCCGCCGTTCCCGAGCTGGGGCTCGATGCTCTCGGATGCGCGCGACCAGATCACCACCGCGCCCTGGATCTCGGTCTTTCCCGGGCTTGCCATCTTCATGACCGTGCTCGGCCTCAACCTGCTGGGCGACGGCCTGCGCGACATCCTCGACCCCCAATCGCAATCGCGCCGCGCCTGAGCGGCCATCGACTCCCGGAACCGAGACCGACCATGACGACGAAACCCAGCCCTGATGCCGCAATCGATCTCGCGCCGCTGGAAAGCCTGCGCTTCCACGGCCTCAAGGCCGGCCCGAAGCTGCTCGTGCTCGGCGCAGTCCATGGCAACGAGATCTGCGGCCCCAACGCGATCGCGCGCGCCATTGCCGACTGCCGGGAAGGCCGGCTGACAATCCTGCGCGGCGAGGTCACCTTCCTGCCCGTAGCCAATCCCAAGGCCTATCGGCAGAACACCCGCGAGGGCGACCGCAACCTCAACCGCGACCTGCGCGAGAAGCCGCTGCCCGCCAATAATGAGGACCGGATCGGCAACCGCCTCTGCGCCCTGCTGCGCCAGCATGATGTCCTGCTCGACATCCACTCCTTCAAGGGCGAGGGCGAGCCCTTCGTCTTCTTCGGGCCCGAGAACAACACCGGCGAGCTCGAGGCCTTCCGTCATGCCGCGGAGGAAGCGGCCTTCGCCGCTTGCCTCGGCCCAGACATCCTGACCCATGGCTGGCTTCCCATCTATGCCCGCCAGATCGCGGCGCGCGAACGGTTGAACCTGCCGCCGCTCTCGGTCACGGAGGGTTTCGGCACCACGGAATATATGCGCTTCGCTGGAGGCTACGGCGTCACGCTGGAATGCGGCCGACATGACGACCCCAACTCGGCGAATGTCGGACATGCCGCGATCCGCAACGCGCTCATCCATCTCGCGTTGGTCGATGCGCCGCCGCTAGCGCCCTTGCAGCGCACGGTGATCGACATGGTCGATCAGGTGCTCTGCGAGGCAGAGGGCGACCGTCTTGAGGGGGTCTGGAAGACCGGCGACCGCATCGCGGCCGGCCAAGTGATCGCGCGGCGCGCCAATGGCGACCCGGTCGCGGCAGCCCGCGACGGCTTCACCATCTTTCCCAACGCCACTGCGAAGCTCGGCGAAGGCATCTGCTGTCTCGGCGTGGCGAGCGCGCGCCGCCCCTAGAGCATTTTCGAGCGAAGTGGACACCGGTTCGCGTGAAGAAAATGCGATAAAACAAGGAGCTGGAGCATTTCCGCGATTCGGAGAAACGCGGAAATGCTCCAGCCGCCAGGCAGCCGGTCCTAGACGATCTCGGAGACCAGCTTCGCGATCAGGCTGTTGGACAGGATGACAGGCAGCCCGGAAGCCTCCGCCGCCTCGCGGCGATGGCTCTCGACGAAGCCCATGCAGTCCATCAGCAGGATCTGCGCGCCGCGCTCGGCGAGATCGCGCGCGGCCTGCGCCAGCGCCGAGCTGGGCTCCGCATAGGGAGAAGCCGCGCCATAGAGCGGCTCCCGGCCGAGCGCCGCCCATTTGCCGGCTTCGCTAGCGATCTGCTCAGGGATCGGCACGATAATGCCGAGCCGCGCCCCATGCGTCAGGGCAGCGACCGTCGGCGGCAGGATGCGGTCGGGCTCGATCAGGCGCGCCCGCTCACAGGAGAGCGTCTCGAAATGGCCGGTGCAGAGCATCAGGATCGTGCTGCAGCCCTCGGCCTCCAGCATGGCGAGCTTGGCCTGCGCCGCCGCTTCCGTCTTGCTCCTGTCGATGATGACCGAGGAGCCGTCGAGCAGCTTGGTGATCAGCATGGCCTCGCCCGGACGGGCTGCGAAATCGCGCTCGATCTCGGCTCGGCTCAAGCCGTCGAGCACGCCGGCATGCCGGCGCGGCGTCCCGGCATCGATGACGGCGTCGAGAATAGGCGTGATGTCGGCGCGCGGCGCCTGGCCGATGGTGAGCGTACCGAGTTTGCGGGCCGTCATCGTCATGATTGGATCTCGTCGTTATGGGGCAGCCTGCGTGCCGGGAGGAGCCCCGGCACGCAGGCTCAGGCGCTAGAGCCGGATGATTTCAGATCGGGTCACCAAGTGATCCGATCTGAGATCTGAATCCGTCTCTCATCAAAGAGTTAGAGCAGGATCGATGCGAAAAACCGGTTCCCACTTTTTCGCATCCTGCTCTAGCGCTTGAAGCCCTTCAGCACGGAGTCGAAGAAGCTGAAGATCGCATCGCCCGCGATGACGCCGGCGGCAAAGACCTCCATGTCGCCTTCACCGCTCGCGCCGCGCAGCTTCTCCCAGATCAGCCGGCAGACGATGCCGGTGAGCACGGCCCAGCCCGCCATCGGGAAGCTGATCAGCAGGCCGGTCGCGAAGAGCACGCCGATCTGGCGCTTCGGTCCGCCGATGAACTGCAGGATCGCACCCGGAATCGCCCACATGAACAGCGACCAGGCGACGCCCGGCGCGACGCCGGCCTTGATCGTTGCGGCATAGACCTTATCGACCGGAGCCACGAGGTTCTGGGCGAAATAGCTCTGGTAGGAGACCAGGACCACGATGCCGGCGATGACGAAGGCGAACATCGCCGCAAAGAGCTGCTGGCGGCGGCCGTCGAGTTCGAAGGCGGGATCGACGCCATTGCCACGCAGGATGTAGCCGGCCTTGAGGTCGTAGCCCATATCGGCGAAGGCCGGCCCCGTCGCGGCGGAGAAGCCAACGAGCAAGGCCAGAGCCGGGACGGGGAAGCCGATCAGCATGCCGATGATCAGCGTGATCAGCGCCACCGCGAAGGCCGGGAACCAGCCGGAATGCATCGCCGCCAGGCCGACGATCAATTCATGCACATAGGCCGCAAAGGCCGCATAGAGCACGAACAGGATCAGCATGCCGATCGACATGTCGCTCATCAGCCCGCCGGCCATAGCGATAAACACCGCGATGACGAGATAGCCGATGGTGCCCAGCCCGAGCGCGCGGCGCACTGCGGCGTCCGACGTGCCCGCGGCAGCCTCGGCCTTCCGAGCGGCCTCGTTGCGCTGCATCAGCAGCTGCACCACCTGGAACAGCGCCACGACACCCGCGCCGATCATGAAGCCGTGCGGGATATAAGCCGCCATCAGATCGCCCTTGGGGATCAGCGTGGCGAAGGTCTCGTTGTTGAAGAGCGGGCCGGAATAGCCGCGCAGCAGCAGCCCGACGCCGAACATCGTCAGCGCCCAGATATTGCCGATGAAGGCGACGCCGAAAGCCGACATCGGAATGCCCGAGACGGCAGTCGAGCCGACGAAGCCGATCGCCGCCAGCGGGATCTTGATGAAGGAAGCGGCGATACCGGTGACGAAGCCGACACCCATCAGCACGGCCTTGCGGCCGCCCTCGTCACCCGCCTTGATCGCCTCGGCGGCGGCGACGCCCGGAGGCCAGGCCCCGGTCGCCGGGAAGACGCGCGAGTCGAACATCCGGTAAAGCAGATAGGCGTCGAGCAGCATCGCCATGAAGGCGCCGGCGAACATTGGCAGGACCAGATCGGGGCGCCCGAGCAGGAAGGGGATACCGATCGGCAGGAGCAGGCTGTTGGCGGCGCCGAAGGTCGCCGACGAGATCGCGCTCTGCGCCAGGTTCTGCACATGGATCGAGCGGTAGCGCAGGAACAGCCCGAGCGGCAGGCGCGCCAGCGCCATCGCCGCCATCGCGCCGATCAGCGAGGTGTTGGCGGTCACGCCGAGCGACACCAGGAGCTGCATGCCGATGATGGCGCCAAAGACGCTGAGGATGCCGATCAGTATCAGCGTCGCCGGCTCGAACAGGCTCGGGTGCTTCTGCGGCCCGGCCCCGGTAGGTTCAGTCATAGGTAGTCCCCCTCTTTGCCCCTTTCGGGCTTGAACGCCGATTGGCGCTGATCTCAGCCGGCGGCAAACGCGCCGGACTTGGTCTCTTGCTCCTGCAGCGCCTCTCCACTCGCGACGCCGTAGTCGCGCCGGGCGGCCTCGGGCGAGACGAAGCCCAGGGCGATATCGCGGGCGATGGCATCGGGTGAGCGTTCGGAAGCCGCGCCATAGCCGGCGCCGCCGGCCAGGACGAGCTCGACGATCTCATCGGGATGCATGACCTGGACCAGCTGGCCGGTGCCGACATCCTTGAGCACGTCGCCGGCCTCATTGAGCACGCGGCCCGAGGCGCCGCCGCCGGGCTTGCCGCCGAACAGGCCGGGGATCGGGTTGTTGACGCCTTCCGGATAGAGCGAGACCAAGGTCGGCAGGCTGTCGGCGGCGAGCTTGCGCAGCTTGACGCGCTGGCCGAGGCCGCCGCGCTGCTGACCGGCGCCGCCGGAATCCTGGAGATAGGTCTTCTCGACCACAAGGACGGGAACGCGCGCCTCGAAGGTCTCGATCGAGGTGTTGGCGGCCGAGGTCGGATAGAGCAAGCCCGATTTGCCGTCGCCATGGGCAGAGCCGCCCTGGCCGCCGCCGACGAAGAGCATGTCCGAATAGGTGCTGCCGGCCTCGTCCCGGCCATAGACATTGGCCGCCACGGGCAGGCCGGTGAAGGCCTGGACCTGTTTCGGCGCGGCCTGCGACAGCGCCCGGAAGATGTTGGGCGCGATGTACCAGCCGGTGCGCGTGCGCAGATTGACCGCCAGCGGCTTGTCGCAGTTCAGGATCGAGCCCTTGGGCACATCGAGCGTGAAGGCGCGGTAGCAACCGGCATTGCCGCGCACATTCGGCGTCAGCATGCATTTCAGCGGGTAGGTCGCATGCGCGCTGGTGTAGTTCAGCGTGCAGTTCAGCCCGCCCTGCGCCAGCTGCGGCGGTGCGCCGGCGAAGTCGAGATGGATCGTGTCGCCCTTCACCGTCAGCGCCAGCGGATAGGTCATCGGCGTGCCCAACGGGTTGTTCGAGACGGTACCGTGATAGGTTCCGTCCGGCAGCGCCGAGATTGCCTCGCGCATCGCCTTTTCCGAGCGGTTCTGCACCACGAAGGCGAGCGCGCGCAGATCCTGCATGCCGTAATCGGTCATGAACGATTGCAGGCGCTCGGCGCCGATGGCGTTGGCCGCCACGAAGGAGTGCAGGTCGCCGAGCACCTGCTCGGAATTGCGGACGTTCTCGCCGAGCAGCCTGACCAGCGTCTCGTTGAGCCGGCCGGCCTCGTAGAGCTTCATCGGCGGGATCTGGAAGCCTTCCTCATAGATCTCGCGGGCCCGCAACGAATCCTTGGTGCCACCGATATCGGAGACATGGCCGACGGTGCCCATCAGGCCAACGACGCGCTCCCCGAGGAAGACCGGCGTGACGATGGCGATGTCGAAGAGATGGCCGGCGCAGAGCCAGGGATCATTGGTGATCAACACATCGCCGGGCTTCAGCGTCTCTGCCGGATAGCGCTCCAGCAGCGCCTTGACCGCACGCGGCAGCGTCAGGTTGAACACCGGCATGGCGCGCGGGCTATGCGCCAGCGTCTCACCCTCCGGATCGAGCAATTCGCAGGCGAAGTCCTGCGATTCCGAGATCACCAGCGAGAAGGCGGTGCGGCAGACGGTCAGCCACATCTCCTCGACGACGTTGACGAGGCGGCTCCACATGATCTCGAGCGAGATCGGATCGGCCTCGATGCGGCGCGCCGCTTCCGCCATCGGCATGTCGGCGGTGATGGTGACCTCGGCCGCGCTGGTGCTAGCGACGCTGATCAACAGGTTCAACACCTCGTCGATCGCCACCGTGTCGCCCGGCGGCACGATCGTCGTTGCCTCGCGCTCCTCGATGATGGCCGGTCCGCTGATATGGTCGCCGGGGCGCAGCGCATAGCGGTCATAGACCGTGGCCTGGCTCCAGCCGGTCTCGAACCAGGCTTGGCGGCTGCCCTTGACCTTGTTGCTGGCCTCGGCCCCGCCGGCAGCGCCGGAGAGCGAGAGCGTCGGCGCGGGGCCGACGCAGCGGACGCGGAAATTGATCGCCTCCAGCCGCGCGCCCTCATAGACCGAGGTGTAGCGGGCCGAATAGGCCTTGGCGAAGGCGGCGCGGATGGCCTCCAGGCTCGACGCGTCGATCGTGCCGGCCGGAAGATCGACCGCGATATCGTGCATCTGGCCGACGAGGCGCATATCGGCCGAGCGCTCGACGGCGATGTCGGCGGGCTTCACGCCGGCGTCGAGAAGGTGCTTGCGCCCTTCCGCCTCCAGCTCGGCCAGCATGGCGTTGACTGCAGCTGCGTCAAACCCCTCGGCGAATTCGACCGGCAGCGAACGGACGAGATCGAAGGACAGCGGCGCGGCCAGGAAGCCGAGCGCGGAAGCCGCGCCCGAGGCCGGCGGGATGATGACCTGGCTGACGCCGAGCACGCGCGCGACATCGACCGCATGCGCCGGACCGGCGCCGCCGAAGCCGACCATGGCGTAACGGCGAGGGTCCTTGCCCTTCTCGACGAGATGGACGCGGGCGGCGGCGCCCATGCTTTCGGTCACGACCTTGTGGATGCCCCAGGCGGCCTCCTCGATGGAAAGGCCGAGCGGGGTCGCGATCGCGGCCACGGCCTTGCGCGCGGCCTCGAGATCGAGCGCCATGCGCCCGCCGAGGAAGAAGCCGGGATCGTAATAGCCGAGCACGAGATTGGCGTCGGTCACGGTCGGCTTGGTGCCGCCCATGCCGTAGCAGGCCGGGCCCGGATCGGAGCCGGCCGAATGCGGGCCGACCTTGAGCAGGCCGACCTCGTCGATCGCCGCGATCGAGCCGCCGCCGGCGCCGATCTCGATCATGTCGATGACCGGCGCCTTGATCGGCAGGCCGGAACCCTTGGCGAAGCGGTTGACGCGGCCGGCCTCGAGCATCGGCGCGATCTCGGCGCGGCCGTCCTCGATCATGCAAGCCTTGGCTGTGGTGCCGCCCATATCGAACGAGATCACATCCTTGTGGCCGGCGAGTTCACCAAACAGGGCCGTCGCCAGCCCGCCGCCCGCCGGGCCGCTCTCCAGCAGGCGGATCGGGAAAGCGCGTGCCGTTTCCGGCGAGACCAGGCCGCCGGCCGAATGCATCAGGCGCAGCGCACCAGTAAATGAACGGGCCGCGAGTTCGCGTTGCAGCCGCTCGAGATAGCGCCCCATCAAGGGCTGGACATAGGCGTTGGCGGCCGTGGTGACGAAGCGCTGATATTCCCAGATCTCGGCGACGACCTCGCTGGAGATCGAGACGATCAGCTCCGGGAAGGCCTCGCGGACGATGCGGCCGGCTTCGCGCTCATGAGCGGTGTTGCGATAGCTGTTCAGGAAGCAGATCGCGACCGCTTCGCAGCCGGCGGCAGTGAGTTCGCTGGCGGCCTTGCGCACGGCATTTGCGTCAAGCGCGGTGACGACCTTGCCGTCGCGATCGATGCGCTCAGCGACTTCGAGCCGATGCTCGCGCGAGACCAGCGGCTCCGGGAAGGTCAGGAACAGATCGTAGATGTCGTAGCGCTGCTCGGTCCCCATTTCGAGGATGTCGCGGAAGCCCTGGGTGGTGATCAACCCGAGCTTGGCGCCCTTGCGCTCGATCACCGCATTGGTCACCAGCGTCGTGCCGTGGACGATATCGCCGATCTCGGCCAGCGTTATGCCGGCCATGGCGACGAGTTCCTCAAGGCCGATCAGCGCCGCCTCGGACGGGTCGTGCGGCGTGGTCAGGCGCTTGTGCAGCCGGACCGAACGCTCCTGCGCGTCATAGAGGATGAAATCGGTGAAGGTGCCGCCGATGTCGAAGCCGATGCGCCAACGCGTGCTCATGGAGCTCACTCCGCGATAGAGGATGAGAGGGGGATGAAGCGGGGATCCTTGGTGATGGCGGCGATCTCGGCCGCCCCCTGTCCAAGGGAGGTGATGATGGCGGCCCGCTCGGCTGCACTGGCCATCGCCGCCGGAAAGGAAATGCAGAGCGCGACCTCGTCGCCGCTGACGGGATCGCCGACCGCGACCGAAATCGCTCCGACGCCACGGACGGCCTCGTCCTCGGATTCGGCATAGCCGCGGGCACGCGCCGCCGCGAGGCGGGCGAACAACTCGTCGAAACCCTGCGGCGCCGTGGCCGATGGCGGGGTGAAACCGCCGGCATAGAGGCGGCGAATCTCGTCATCGGGCAGCCGCGCCAGCAAAGCCCGGCCAGTGCTGGAGGCAAAGGCCGCGATCCTGTCGCCGATCGCGGTGACCACCCGCAGCGCATGGCGGCCGGGATGAGCGGTCACGCCGATGATATCGGTGCCCTGGCGCACGCTGATATAGCCGGTATGGCCGATCTCGGCCGAGACCCGCGCAACGACCGCGTCGGCGCGATCGATCAAGGAAGCGGAGAAGCGGTAGACCTGCCCGGCCTGATGCAAGAGCACGCTGGGCCGGTAGCGCTTGCTGTCGCCGACCGTTTCCAGAAGCCCGGCATCGCGCATCGTCCGCAGCAGGCGCGACGCGTTGCTTTTCGGCATGTCGAGCAAAGCAACCAGATCCGTCACCGTCACATCGTGACGCGTGCTGGAGAAGCAACGAAGCACATCAGCGGCTGCGAGCAGGATGGACAATCGAGCGCATCTCAAAAAGTTCCATTAAATGGAACTTAAGTTGCAATAACAGGAACATACACGGCGCTGCGATCGGGAGTCAATCGAGCCATGACGGCCCGACATGTCCCGCTCGCCCGCAGCAGTGCTTCACGCGGCCAGCCACATGCAAAAGCCGCACGAGGAGACGCGCGGCTCTGCAGGATTCTGCCGCGAGGTTCGGGTGCGTAGCAGCGAAGGGCGCGGGGAACCCTTCTCCCGGATGGGAGAAGGGCAGGGATGAGGGCCTGCCGCTGATTATTAGAGCGCGACTGCGCCGCTGCGCTTTCTATTGAAAGGGCACACCCTCATCCGGCGCTCCGCGCCACCTTCTCCCATCCGGGAGAAGGAGGATGGCGTCGCGGCTCTCGCGGCCGGCGTCAAGCCTATCGCTTCAGGCCAACACCTGCGCAAAAGCCTGCGCTGTGGCGCGGATCTGCTCGCGCGTCATGCCGGGCTTGTAGAGCGCCGAGCCGAGGCCGAAGCCGCCGGCACCGGCTTTGCGATAGGCCTCGACCTTGTCGGGGCTGATTCCACCCACCGGGACGAGCAGCGTCCCCGGCGGCAGCACGGCGCGCCAGGCGCCGACCACGGCAGGCGGCATCTGCTCGGCCGGAAACATCTTCAGTGCGTCGGCCCCGTTGGCGAGCGCCGCGAACGCCTCTGTCGGCGTCGCGACGCCGGGCACGCAGGTCAGGGCACGCTCCTTGGCGGCGCGCACGACCGCCCCGTCGCTATGCGGCATCAGGATCAGGCGCCCGCCGGCCTGCTGGACGGAAGCCACGGCGTCAGCGTTCATCACCGTGCCCGCGCCGATCAGGATGTCGGGAAAGGCACGCGCCAACGCCTCGATGCTGCGCAGCGGCTCGGGCGAGTTCAACGGCACCTCGACGATGCGAAATCCCGCCGCGACCAGCTCCTCGGTGAGGCCGACGACCTCGTCGGGCTTCACCCCACGCAGAATGGCGATGAACGGAAAGGCGCGGAGCGCGTCGTGAAAGCTCATGCTGGACCTCAGGCGATCAAAGCGTTGCGGCGGGCGATGTCGAACAGGCCGAGAAAGGCCGCGTCATCGATCCAGGCACTGTCGATCCCGCCCGCCTGGAGGCAGAGCCGATAGGAGCGCGCCAGATCCTCGCGGCAGATCAATTGAATGGGGCCCGGTGCATGCCCCCCGATCAGCGCCTTTGCCTCGCGGACCTCCTCCCCGATCAGCAGGCCGGAGAGATAGCTCGGCAAGTCCTCGCTTGTGAATCGGTGGAACAGCCCGGTCGTCCTGACCGAGAATAGCCTGTGCAGCAGCGCCCCCGTTTCGTCGGAGAGCGCGAGCCTGCTGCCAGCCTCGAAGGCTGCGGGAGCGAAAGGCGGCTCGCTATCCTCCGGCATCAGCTTGCCCAGGATCGAATGCCGCTTGAGCAAACCGTAAAGCTCGCCGGTCATGAAGGTGTGGAAGCGCGCGATCTTCCCCTCCTCGACCACGACCCATTTGCTGTGCGTGCCCGGCAGCACGAAGACGCCGCTGGCTTGCCCGTTGAGGCGCAGGCCGCCGAAAACCTGGACCTCCTCGCCCCGGATGACGTCCGGCGCCGGCCCGGCCTGATCGCTGACAAGGCCCGGCACGAGGCCGATCCGGCCGCGCCCCTCCACGTCGATATAAGCGATGCCGCGCGCCAGATCCTCGAAACTGGCGGGGCAGGCGACATAGGGAGCCTCGCGCCAGCCTTGTCGGCTGCCGACCATGCCCGATGCCAGGACGGTCGCTGTGGGATGGCGGTCGAGCCAGGGGCCGAACAGGCTCTCGAAGCGCTCGGCATAATCGCGCCCCAGCATCGCCATGACGCCGTCGCCCGATTGCAGCCGGTCGAGGATGGCGCCGTCGCGGTCCATCAGCGCCGCCCGCAACGAAGAGGTGCCCCAGTCGATGGCGATCAGATGCGAGGCTGGGCTCATGGGCGTAAGGGTCCGGCGGAAAATCAGGCGGCCGGAGTTATGCAGCCTGCGGGCAAAGCCGCAAGCGCGGATCGTCAGGGCCGGCCGTCGATCCAGGTCGCGAGCACGCCTGTCGCGTCGAAGGCGACGAGGTCAGCCCGGTAGCCGGGCACGATCCGCCCAAGTTCC
Organism: Allobosea sp. OK403; assembly: GCF_900113835.1. Lineage (GTDB taxonomy): Bacteria > Pseudomonadota > Alphaproteobacteria > Rhizobiales > Beijerinckiaceae > Allobosea. The sequence continues at coordinate 1,153,922 of NZ_FOQV01000002.1, forward strand.
TTGTCCAGCCCGAGAAAACAAGCTGGCGTCCGCGAGGCCATGATGAGCGCATCCTCGATCGTCACGCCCATCAGCCTGACCGCATTGCACACCGACTCGATCATGCCGAGATGCGCGCCCGCGAGCGTGCCTTGCGCATCGGTCAGGCGCCCGTCTTTCAAGGTGATCGTGCGGCCATGCAGCAGGAAGGATGCATTGTCGGAGCCGACAAGCGACATCGCGTCGGTGACCAGCATCAGCCTGTCGCGCCCCATAGCATGGAAGGCAGCGCGCAGATTGACCGGGTCGACATGCAGACCGTCGCAGATGATCCCGGCGAAGAGGCGTTCATCCGCCAGCGTCGCGCCGACCACGCCCGGCGCGCGCGGCGTCATCTGCGACATCGCATTGAAGAGATGCGTCACACCCGTCGCGCCATCGCCAATCGCAGCCGCAACCTCGGCAGCGCTTGCATCGCTATGCCCGATCGCGATGCGCAGGCCGGCAGCAGCGAGCCGCTTCAGGACAGCCCCGTCGACCCGTTCCGGCGCGAGCGTCAAGAACGAACGGCCCGCCAGGCTGAACTGCGTCAACAGCGCGATCTCTGCCTCGCCCGGCAAACGGACATGCTGTGGCGGATGGATGCCCTTGCGCGCCGGATTCAAAAAGGGGCCTTCGAGATGAAAGCCCAGCACGCCCGGGACCGCCAGCGCCTCGCCGGCGATCGCGGCGAGCCTGGTCAAACGGTCCGGTGCGTCGGTGATCAATGTCGGCAGCAGCCCTGTCGTGCCGAAACGGCGATGCGCGGCGGCCATCGTGCGAACCGTCTCCACGGACGGATCGTCATTGAGCAGGACGCCCCCACCGCCATTGACCTGGATGTCGATGAAGCCCGGCGCGAGCAGGCTGCCGGCGGGCAGTTGCCTCGTAGGCAGCCCCACCGGCGCCTCGTTCGGCTCATGCAGCGCGACGATGATGCCAGCAGCGATCTCGACCGAGCGCGGTCCCAGCATCCGCTCGCCGTCGAAAAGCTGCGGCGCCGCGATCAGATGGGGGTCTTGCCAAGAAGGAGAGGGATCGCGATGCAAGGGCTGAGGACCGTTCGCGCGGCGCGATGCCGCCTTGTTGTGGTCTTGTCTTGACAAGACCAGTATAACACCATTCAGCTCATCACAAGAGGAAGCTCATGGATCGGCTCAGGATCATCGGCGGCAAGCGGTTGGAAGGCGCGGTGACCATTGCCGGCGCCAAGAATGCGAGTCTGCCCCAGATCGCGGCAGCCCTTTTGAGCGACCAGCCGCTGACGCTCACCAACCTTCCCGCGGTGAGTGATATCGACAACATGCTGGCGGTCGTCACCGCCCATGGCGCGACGGTCACACGCCATGATCTCCATTCCGCCACGATCGACGCCGGTGCCGCCAATGGCGGCGAGACGCCCTACGACACCGTCCGGCGCATGCGCGCCACAGTGCTCGTGCTCGGCCCCCTGCTCGCCCGCTTCGGCGCGACGCGGGTCTCGCTGCCCGGCGGCTGCGCCATCGGCGCGCGTCCGGTCGACCTCCACGTCAAGGCCTTGATGGCGCTGGGCGCCAGGATCGAGATCGAAGGCGGCTCGATCGTCGCCGAGGCGAAGGCGGGGCTGAAGGGGGCACGCATCGTGCTCGGCTCGCCCTCGGTCGGCGCGACCGAGACCGCGATGATGGCAGCGACCCGCGCCAAGGGCGAAACCGAAATCGTCAACGCGGCGCGCGAGCCGGAGGTCACCGACCTCGCCGATTGCCTGATCGCCATGGGCGCGCGCATCGAAGGTGCCGGCACGCACCGCATCCTGATTGCCGGCGATACCGATTTCCGCGCAACGCAACACCAGATCATCCCCGACCGCATCGAGACCGGCACCTATGCCATCGCCGCCGCCATCACCGGCGGCCAGCTCGAACTGACCCATGCCAGGCTCGAACAGATAGCCTCGGTCGCGCAGGTGCTGGAGGCAGCCGGCGTCAGAATCTGGCCGGGCGATCGCGGCCTTATCGTCTCCGGCGACGGTGCCCTCACCAGCGTCGACATCAGCACCGAGCCCTATCCGGGTTTCCCGACAGATCTGCAGGCGCAGTTCATGGTCCTGATGACGCAGGCCGCCGGCGCGGCGATGATCCGCGAAACCGTATTCGAGAACCGGTTCATGCATGTGCCGGAGTTGCAGCGGCTCGGCGCCAACATCACGCTGCAGGGTACGACCGCGCTGGTGCGCGGCGGCTCGCCCCTCAAGGGTGCGCAGGTGATGGCGACCGATCTGCGTGCCTCGGTCTGCTTGGTTCTGGCGGCGCTGGTCGCCGAGGGCGAGACCATCATCAACCGCGTCTACCATCTCGATCGCGGCTATGAGCAGCTCGACGTCAAGCTGCGCCGCTGCGGCGCCGACATCACCCGATTGAAGGATTGAGCGCGGTGTCGGGGCAAGCGCGTCATTATCTGGGCGTCGATGGCGGCGGCACGGGCTGCCGCGCGCGGCTCGAGACGGACACGGGCGAGGTGCTCGGCCAGGGTCTGTCGGGACCGGCGGCGACGCGGTTCGGCATCGACAAGGCCTGGAGCTCGATCATGACGGCGGTCGAGGCCGCCCTGCAGGAGGCTGGTATTGCCGGTGAGGCACGTGGCGCCATCCGTGCCGGCATCGGGCTTGCGGGGCTCGGTCGCAAGGGCGCGCTGGAGGCTCTGCAGGCCCTGCCCCACCCCTTCGCCGGCATCGCTTTCACCAGCGACGGCTTCGCCGCCTGCCTCGGCGCGCATTCCGGCCAGGACGGCGCGATCGTGATTGCCGGCACGGGCTCGATGGGGATCGGCCGCGTCGAAGGGCGCGAGTTGCGTGTCGGCGGCTATGGCTTCCCGATCTCGGACGAAGGCAGCGGCGCCGATCTCGGTCTACAAGCCGTCAGGCTCGCCTTACGCGCCCATGACGGCCGCCATGAACGCACCGCTTTGCTCGGCGAGGTGATGCAGCGCTTCCAGAACGAGCCGGCGGAGGCTGTCGCCTGGATGGACCACGCCACGGCGACGGATTACGCGACCTTCGCTCCCCTGGTGCTGCGTCATGCCAATCAGGGCGATGTGGCCGGCCGGCGCATCGTCCAAAGCGCGGCCGAGCAGATCGACGGGCTCGTGCGCGCTTTGTTCGACCAGGGCGCGCCGCGCGTCACGCTACTCGGCGGCCTGTCCAGCGCGATCGAACCCTGGCTCTCGCCCGATGTCCGCCATCGCCTCAAGCCCGCCGATGGCGATGCAGTCTCTGGCGCGATCATCCTGGCGCGGACGATGGCAGCTTAGAGGTTGTCATGGCCTCCAAGGACAACCAAACAACCCGCAATCATCAGGCCGATGCCAAGCCAGACGGAGAGCGGCGGCGTCTCCCCGGTCCATGCCGGTCAGCAGCGCCATGTCGAAGCAGGCGACGATGAAGGGAAACCGAGCGATCAGGCTGCCCCTGGCGATGCATCACACCCGGCTGGAGCGGATTGGCGATTGCGATAGCTTGGACTAATTGGTATCTCTGAATTCGCAAAAGGCATTTAACTGGTATCTTGAGAGCTTGCCGCAAAATGGCGACCGAAGACGTCGATCCTCGATTCACAGACCTCGACGCCTGGCCCTTCGCCAGCGCCATGGAAGCGATGTGGGACGGCCAGATGGCCGCTGTCGCCGCTGTCCGCAGCGCCCTGCCCGCGCTGACCGCAGCAGCCGCTGCGGCAGCCGAAGTTCTCGGCGAGAGCGGGCGGCTGGTCTATGTCGGGGCGGGCACTTCGGGCCGCGTCGCGGTGCAGGACGGCGCCGAATTGCCGCCGACCTTCGACTGGCCGCTCGAACGCATCGTCTTCGCCATGGCCGGCGGCCAGGACGCCTTGATCTCCAGCGTCGAAGGTGCCGAGGACGACACCGCCGACGGCATCCGGCGCATGGAAGAAGCGCGGATCGGCCCCGCCGATGTGGTGATCGGCGTCGCGGCCAGCGGCACGACGCCCTTCACCGTCGCGGCGGTCCAGCGCGCGACGGAGCGCGGTGCGGTGACGATCGGCATCGCCAATAACGCGGGCGCGCCATTGCTGGCGGCGGCGCGGTTTCCGGTGCTGGTCGAGACCGGCAGCGAATTGATCGCGGGCTCGACCCGGATGAAGGCCGGTACCGCCCAGAAGGTCGTACTCAATCTGGTCTCGACCGGCATCATGCTCCGGCTCGGCCGCGTCTATCGCGGCATGATGGTCAATATGCGCACCGCCAATGCCAAGCTGAAGCTGCGGGCGCAGCAGATGGTCGCGCGCATCGCCGGCTGCGGTGTCGAGGAGGCGGCCGCCGCGCTGCAGATCACGCATGGCGACATCAAGCTCGCGACGCTGGTCGTGCTCGGCTATGCGCCCGAGACCGCGGCCGGCATTCTCGCGCGCAGCGGCGGCAATCTGCGCGTCGCGCTCTCCGATATCGCCGATGGGGCGCTCTGATGCTGCGCATCACCAAGGGCCAACTCATCGAGGCGAGCCCGACGCCGCTCTATCTGCAATTGGCCGAGTTGATCCGAACCCAGGTCCGCGACGGCGCGATCAAGACTGGCGACGCGCTGCCCTCGGAGCGCGAGTTATCGGACGCAATCGGGATTTCGCGTGTCACCGTGCGCAAATCGGTGGACGTATTGCTGCGGGAGGGCCTGCTCTCGCGCAAGCATGGTTCGGGCACCTATATCGCGCCGCGCATCGAACAGCCGGCGGCGCTGCTGGCCGGGTTCTCGGCCGACATGGCGATCCGCGGCCATGCTGCGGGCTCGATCTGGGTCGAAAAAGCGACCGGCCTGCCCACGCCCGACGAGGCCATGGCGCTGGCGCTCTCGCTCGACCAACCTGTGCATCGCCTGACGCGCGTGCGCACCGCCGATGACGAGCCTCTCGCGATCGAGCGCGCCGTCATCCCCGCGCGTCATCTGCCCTCGCTCGACGAGGTCGGCCTCTCGCTCTACGCCGCACTGGAGGCGCGGGGCGCCAAGCCCGTGCGCGGCCTGCAGCGCCTGCAAGCCTCGCTCGCGACCGCGCCCGAAGCGAAACTGCTATCCGTGCCGGTGGGCGCCGCGATCCTGCGGATCGAGCGCCGCGGCTTCCTGCCCAATGGCACGCCAGTCGAGTTCACCCGCTCGGCCTATCGCGGCGACCGCTACGATTTCGTCGTCGAGGTCCGTGAATTGCGCAGCGAGGGCGTTAAGCTCGAGAGCGCGAGCTGACGGCGGTCAGGACCGCTCGTAGCGCAGGAAATCGCACTCCGCCCCGGCGAAAGGCCGGGAATAGCGCGCCGCGATGCGCCAGCCGGCGCGCTCATAGAAACGCCGCGCGACCTGGTTGACCGCGAAGGTTTCGAGCGAGCATGCGCCACGTTCCTGCGCTTCGCCGAGCAAGCTCGCCCCGACGCCCCTGCCCTGCGCGCTGCGATCGACGAAGAACATGTCGATATGCCCATCCGTGACCAGCGCAAAGCCAAGCGGAACGGCATCGGCGACGATCCTGATACGCGGCCAGGCCTCGCTGAAGCGCGCCCGGAAATGCGCCTCGTCGAAAGGCGACCAATCGCATTCCGGCAAGAGCGGCGCGAAGACGGCGCGATAATTGTCGAGCGCCACCTCTGTCAGCCATGCGAGATCTCGGGCAGTAGCGTTTCGGCAGATCACTGCTCGCCTCGCAGGCGCGGATCGAGGGTGTCGCGCAGGACATCGCCGAGCAGGTTGAGCGCGAAGGCCAGGATCAGGATCGCCAGCCCTGAGAACACCGCGCTCCAGGGCGAGAGCAGCAGCACATTGCGCCCCTCCGACAGCATGGTGCCCAGCGATGGCGCCGGTGGCTGCGTGCCGAGCCCGAGGAAGGAGAGCGAGGCTTCGACCAGGATTGCGGCCGAGAGCAACAGGCTCGTCTGCACCAAGAGTACGCTCGCCAGATTGGGCAGCATATGGATGAAGATGATGCGCGCATCGGAGGCCCCGATCGCGCGCGCATTCATCACGAAATCGCTCTCGGCCAC
>NZ_FOQV01000012.1 GCF_900113835.1 Allobosea sp. OK403
CGGCCTCGATCGGGCTCGCCGGGGCGGGCTCGGTCGCCTCGGCGAATGTCAGCGCTGGAGCGCAGGCGCTGAACCTGGCGGGCCTGTCGGTCAGCAACAGTAACTACACCGTGACTGGCGGCAGCGGGACCGTGCAAATCAATCCGGCCGCCATCATCGTTACTGCGATGGGCGGAACCTCGGTGTATGGATCACAACCGGCAAATCCTGGGCTTTCGGCAACGGGCCTGCAAAACGGCGAGAATGTCGGCGTGCTGACGGGGCTTTCGAACTCGTTCGGCATCACCAGCTCCTCAAGTGTTGCCGACAGTCCGTATATGTTGACCGTCGTCGGCGTGTTGAGCAATCCGAACTACACCGTTACCACGCGCATCGCCGGCATCTGGACTGTGACGGCCGCTCCGAGCGTCGAGCCTGCCCGGCCGGTGAACAGGACCGCGATCGACGGGTTCGATCCGCCGGCCTTGCCGGATGCCGCCAAGCCCGTCTTTGCTACGCTGGATCCCGGCGCCGGCATGGTCAATGCGGATCCGCGCTTCGATCAAGCCTATATCTGCTTCGGCGGTGGTGGCGGAATGGCTCAAATGTGTTCCTCCGGGCGTTAATAGAGGCTCGCTGCCGATATGGGATTACATGCGATGTGCCGCCTGCGTGGTCTGCTGCTTGTCGCGGCCCCTGCCTGCCCTCTCTGATCGCCATGGGGCAGACGCAGAAGGGGGCGGCCACGGATGGCGCGCACCCAATGATCGGCCGGCACGTGGCGCTCCAGGCTGAACTCGTAGAACAACGCCTCCTGCGCCACCTGCCGCTCGCCCATCATCGCGCTGCCCGCCATCCAAGGACGACTGAATCAGGACTTCACAGCCGCAGCAACGACGACTTTTTCACCGGAATAGGCCCAATGCGGACTTCCAATAAGTCTGCTTCTGGACGGTCTGGTTGTCGCGCCGGCCTGCAGGCACGTGGTTCATACGAACGGGGAAGCGCGAGGCGGTTTGCCCCGCCTTCGTCAGTCGGGATGTCGGACGGAGGGCGAAAGGTTTGGAAGGTCGCTGGTGCTGTACCTGCACCGCAGATGCGGGCGCTAAACTTGGTTTCACTGATCGTGTGGGCCTTCAATCAGAGCGGCGCCTAGACCTCAGTCAGCGCGTCATCGTTGAACTGTCCGACCAGATGAACTCGGGCTTCTTGCCTTTGCGGGTCATCGCCATCTGGTATTCGTAGATGTCAGGGCGATAAAGAGCTTCGAGCAGTTCCACCGGCCGACCCTTCTCGTCGCGGACGAGCCGGCGGATGCCGAGCAGCGCAGCGCCGATCTCGACCTCCAGCAGGGGGGCGACGCGGGTATCGGCGAGCTTGGCCGTGATGGTCTGATCGGCCCTCGCGACCTTGATGCCGGCTTTCTCAAACAGGCTGAGCAACGGCCGCTCCAGGAGATCGTTGGGACCGTAGGTGCGGCCGACCGTTTCCGGCACATAGGTCGTCAGGAAGGAGAACGGTGTGTTCTCATGGTGCCGGACGCGCACGACACGCTGGACGATGGCGCCTTGCTGCAATTCCAGCCGCGTCGCGACTTCGGGCGAGGCTGGAACATAGTCGAACTCGATCAGGTCGACGCGCGTACGCAGCCCCATGGCGAGCAGATTTTCGAGCATGCCGCGCAGATTGGTGTCGATCGGCGGCGGCGTGATCACCGGCTGGGCGAAATTGCCTTTGCCATGCCGACGTACCACGAGGCCCTCCGAGGCCAGCCGGTCGAGTGCGCGGCGCACGGTGATGCGCGAGACCTTGAACAGCTCCTCGAGCTTGTGTTCCGAGGGCAGCGCCTTGCCGGGCTGGTACTGGCCATCGATGATCTGCTGGCGCAGGACGACATAGACCTGATGATGCAGCGGCGCCGCGATCTCCTGGCGCACCTCGCCGCCTCGCCTGCTCATGCCGATCGTCATCATCCTTCAACTCCGCTCGTCACTGCTTTGCCCGCCGCCGCTGCCGGCCCGCTCAATCTCGATACAGCGATTCCCGCGCGCAACATTAGCCATCCGGGTCATTCAAGCGGCGGTGACGCCGCCATCGACGCACAGCACCTGCCCGGTGATGAAAGAGGCCGCCTGCGAGGTCAGGAAGCGCAGGACTTCGGCGACTTCGCCGGGTTCGCCGAAACGCCCGAGCGGAATGCTGGTGACAAGCCGCTCGGCCCGCTCTGCATCGGCGCGTGCGACAGCAGTCATCGGTGTCGCGATCGGCCCCGGCGCCACCGCATTGACCCTGATGCCACGCGGCGCCAGTTCAAGCGCCAGTGCCTTGGTCAGGCCGTTGAGCCCGGCCTTGGAAGCCGCATAAGCGGCAGCACGTGGATGCCCGACGATGCCGATCTGGCTCGATACGAAGGTGATGGCCCCGCCCGGAGCCATTGCGAGTGCAGAATCGCGAGCGAGCGAGAAGCCGGCGGTCAGGTTGATGTCGAGCACGCGTTGCCAATCGGCGAGGCCTGTTTCGAGGCCCGGCCGATGGTCGAAGATGCCGGCGCTGGAGACCAGTCCGTCGAGGCCGCCGAGCTGCGCGCGTGCAGCCTCCACCCGCTCCGCCGAGCGCGCGAAATCGGTCAGATCGGCGGCTGCGATGGTGTTGCCGAGCGTCCCATCGACCTCACGCAGCAGAGCCTCGCGTTCGCGCTCGTCGCGCACCAGGGCGAAGCAGGCGGCGCCATCGGCGAGAGCGAGCTTGAGGAAGGCCAGCCCGATTCCCGATCCGGCTCCCGTCACCAGCAGGCGGCGGCCGGCCAAACTTGTATTACTTGTCATATCTGCAATCCTTGGCGTGACCTGAGCCCAGGAGATCTGTCTCGATGACCACGCCCCCGAACCTGGTTGAGCTGCTTGCCGGCGTCCGCGCCAAGCGCGGCTATCTGCTGCCGCATCACGGGCTGATGGCGATCACCTCGCCGGCGCTGCTGGATGCCTATGACGCAGCCTATACCCAGATCGCGCTCGCCGATCGCGTGCTGAGCCATCATGACCGCGAATTCGTCTGGCTGGCGATCCTGATCGCCACCGATGAGGCGATCGCGACCCATCACATCGCCAAGTTCAAGGCGGCTGGGGGCACCGATGCCGAACTCGAGGTCATCCTGACGATCACGGCGCTCGCGCTGGGCTTCGAATCCTATCGCTTCGTCGCCAGGAACTGGCTCGGTCACTTGCCGGACTGCGACCCGCAGGCGATCTATCTGCGCGCCTTGCGCAAGAGCGCCGGCGATGTGCCGATGCGCCTCGTCAACATGGCCGTCGCCTCCGTCTTCGTCTGCAAGGCGGGCTGGGACGCGCTCGCGCTGCAGATCGTGGCGGCCTATGACGACGCCGTGCCGGAACTCGAACTTGCCGAGGCGATCTCGCTGGCCATGTTCCCCGGCAGCGTGCCGCATTTCGTCGAGGCTGCGCGGGTCTGGCGCGAACTGATCGTGGCTGGAAAAGTTTCCGCCTCCCAACCTTTCCTGGACTGGGCGAACCTGTCGGGCCAGGGCGGCTTCGACGAAGCCAGCCGCGCGAAACGCTGAGGAGGCTCGCATCCGCTGGGGCCGGCGGCGCATCATGCCGCTGCCCCGAGGATGAATTCGGCCGCGCGCTCCGCGACCATCATCGTCGGTGCGTGCGTGTTCGACGAGGGCATGCGCGGCATCACCGAGGCATCGACCACGCGCAAGCCCGCGAGACCGCGAACGCGCAGGTGCTGATCGACGACCGCCATGGTGTCGGTCCCCATCCTGCAACTGCCGACCGGGTGGAACACCGTGTCGGCCGTGGCGCGCAGCCAGGCCTCGATCTCGGCGTCCGTGACGACCTCGGGACCGGGCGAGAGTTCGGGACCGCGATAGCGATCGAAGGCGGGCTGCGCGAAGACGCGGCGCAGCGCTTTCACGCCCTCGCGCAGAACCCTGAGATCGGTCGGGTCGGACAGGTAGTTCGGCCGGATCAGCGGCGCCGCGAGCGGATCGGCGCTGCCGATCGAGATCTCGCCGGTGCTGTGGGGACGCAGCTGATAGACATTGGCGAAGAAGCCATGCCCCTCATAGCGGTTCCCGGCGCGCGCCAGGAAAGGCAGGCGCAGCGCCGCCGTCGAGAGGCCCGGCAGGAAATGCGACTGCAGGTCGGGCTCGTCGAGTGCCGGGTCCGATTTGAAGAAGGCGCCGGCTTCGAGCGGGAAGGAGGCGGCAGGGCCGCGTTTGAGGGCTATCGCCTGCAGCAGCGCGAGCACGGCCCGGTCGCCGCGCAGTGTGCCGTAGAGCGTGATCGGTTCGAGACAGGCATGCTCGACGCGGGCGAGCAGATGATCCTGCAGATTCTTGCCGACGCCCTTGAGATCGGCAATGACCGGAATGCCGTAACGGCGCAGCAGATCGGCGTCGCCGATGCCGGAATGCAGCAATGCCGCAGGTGAATTGACGGTCCCGCAGGACAGGATGATCTCGCGTGAAGCCTTGATCGTCTCGCGCCCGGTGCCGCTCACGATCTCCACGCCCGTCGCGCGCTCGCCCTCGAATGCGACGCGCAGCAGGCGTGCCTTGGTCTTGATCGTCAGATTGGGGCGGTTGCGAACGGGATCGAGGAAGGAGCGTGCCGCGCTCCAGCGCTCTCCGTCCTTGGTGGTGAAGTCGTAGCGGCCAAACCCTTCCTGGGTCGCGCCGTTGAAATCGGGATTATACGGATAGCCGGCCTGCTGGCCCGCTTCCACGAAGGCATCGAACAGCGGGTTTGGCGTATTGGGACGCGAGACCGGCAGCGGGCCGTTGCCGCCGCGCAAGCCGTTGCCGCCCGGCTGATAGCTTTCGCTGCGCTTGAAGGCGGGCAGCACTTTGTCGAAGGACCAGTCGGGCAGGCCCATCTGGCTCCAGCCGTCATAATCCATCGGCGTGCCGCGGGTGTAGACCATGCCGTTGATCGCGGAGGAGCCGCCGAGTACACGGCCGCGCGGCCAGAACAGACGCCGGCCCTGCAGATGCGGCTCGGGTTCGGTGCGATAGAACCAGTTGGCGTAGCGGCTGCGCAGCAGCACGCCTGTCATCAGAGGCACCCGGAAGAGCGGATTCCAATCCGGGCCGCCAGCCTCCAGAAGCAGGACCTTGAGGGCCGGATCGGCCGAGAGGCGATTGGCCAAAACGCAGCCTGCAGAGCCTGCTCCGACGATGATAAAGTCGAATTCCAAGCGCTTACCTCGTTTGACAGCTAACTTGTACTTTGTTTATAACAACCAGATCATAAGATGAAAGCCTAGCGGTAATTTGGGGACAAAGAAGCTCCACTTGCCGGCGCGGGGGAGAGTCGCGATGCAGGCAAGCCCGGCCGCTCGGCCGCTTTCGGGGCAGGTCGCCCTGGTGACAGGTGGTGCGCGCGGGATCGGCGCCGCGATCTGCCGGGCGCTGGCAGCCGATGGCGCGAGGATCCATGTCGCCGACATCCTGGCTTGCGACGAAACCGTTGACGGCATTGTGGCAGCGGGGGGAACCGCTCATGGCCGCGTCCTCGACGTGACCGACCGCTCCGCCTGCAAGGCGCTCGCCGATGAGATCATCGCCAGTTCAGGCCGGCTCGATATCCTGATCTGCAATGCCGGCATCTGCCCGCCTGGAACCGTGGCGGGTGACTGGGCGCAGTGGGACCGCGTGATCGATGTCAATCTTCACGGCACCCAGCACTGCGTCGCCGCCGTCTGGGGTCACATGGTCGAGCGTCGCTATGGCCGGATCGTGCTGGTGAGCTCCATGGCTTATTATCAGGGCGGCGTGATCGTCGGGACGGAATACTCCGCCACGAAAGGCGCGGTCGTCGCGATGGCGCGGCATATCGCCCGCAATGGCGGCCAGCACGGCATCCTGTGCAATGCCGTGGCGCCGGGCGTGATCGCCACGGAGATGACGGCGGCGTTTTCGAAGCCGGATCCGACTACAATCCCGCTGCGCCGGGTCGGTACGGCGGAGGATGTGGCGGGGCCGGTGCGGTTCCTGTGCGGTCCGGATTCATCCTACATGACCGGGACGATCCTGAACGTCACCGGCGGCATCGTTCTTGCGGCATGAGTGACTTGCAGCATGAGCGACTTGCAGCATGAGCGACTTGCGGCATGAGTGAAACGGGCGCAGCGACGATGGATCACGCAGCCGCCAAGAAGGCCATCGAGGCCAACGAGCAGGTCCTGGCCCGGTTGCCGCTCGATACCACGACGTTGCACGCGCTCGGCCGCGACCTCCTGGCCAACAGCCCCGCGCCGCTTGCCGTGAAAATCGTGCTGGGGCGGCGGACGGTTCTGCTCCTGGCCGGCGCCGGCACCAGCATCGACAATGAGCGCTTCCTCGACCTCAAGATCAATACGGTCTTCAATTGCGGCCATAGCTCGCTGTGGTGGCATCATCACCTGCGCGGCACGGGGCGGACGCTCGCCGATGTCGCCTGGGCCGATCCGCGCGCGGTCGTCGATGTCGGCGGCGGCGTGCCGTTGTTCGCGCATGGCCAGGTCGTCGGCGCGCTGGCGGTCTCAGGGCTGCCGCATGAGGACGACCACAGCCTGATCATGGCGGGCGTCCGCGCCATCGTCGAAGCCGAATAATCATAGATCTAAAAAACCGGGGAACAGGATCATGACCGACAAGACCGCTTTCTCCCGCCGTTCGCTGCTCGTGGCAGCCTCGGGCGCCACCGCCGGCGCCTTCCTTCCCAAAATCGTCCATGCCCAGGCTTCGATGCCGGAGCTGACGACATTGCGCTCGACCTCCAAATCCTGGCTCTGGGCGGCGGAGGACTATGCGAGCTCGGCTGCGTTCTTCACCGAAGCGCGGGTCAAGGTGAATTCCAACGCCTCCAATCGCGGCACCAATGTCGCGGCCCTGCAGGGCGGCGGCGTCGACATCGTGCTGGGCGATCCCGGCGAGGTGCTACGGGCGCGGGCGCAGAACCTGCAGATCCGCACCTTCATCGCGACGGTCAGCCGCTATGCCAGCCATGTCATGCTGAAGAACGACATCCTGTCCAAGCGCGGCGTCGACGAGAAGTCGCCCGAGGCCAAGAAGATCGAGGCGCTGAAGGGCCTGAAGCTCGGCACCACGGGCCCGGGCGCAGCGCCTGACGCGCTGTTCCGCTATCTCGCCTCGCTGGCGGGCATGGACGCCAATCGCGACTTCCAGCTCGTGCCGATCCAGGGCGGTGGGCCCGCGATCCTGGCGGCGCTGCAGCAGGGTGTCATCGAAGGCTTCTGCCTGTCGTCGCCGACAGCCGACATGGCGGTGCAGCGGCAGAATTGCGGCTATCTCTTTCAGATGGCGTTGAACCCGCCGACACAGCTCAAGGAGGTGCAGTACATCGTCGCCTCCTCCGGCGAGGCGACGATCGCCAGCAAGCGCGACGCGCTGGAGCGCTATGCACGCGGCATCGCCCTGGCGCTGCGCTCGATCAAATCCGAGCCGCAAAAGTTCAAGGCCTGGGCCAAGGACTGGTTTGAAGGATTGGAGCCCGAGACCTTCGAGCTCGCCTTCGCCAATAACGGCGCGATCTATTTCGACGATCCAACCCCGAAGCAGGCGCTGCTCGACGGCAACATCGCCTTCATCAACACGGTGAACAAGCAGATGGGCGCGGCCCCGCTACAGGATACCCTGACCTTCGCAAACGTCAGCGATCCCTCGATCGCGGCCGCGGCCATGAAGGGCCTGTGATGGCCGGCGCGGCGATCAGCATCGACGGCGTCGACAAGCGCTATATCGGGCGCGGCCGCGAGGTCGTCGCGCTCGACCATGTCTCGCTGGAGATCGAGGAGGGCGAATTCGTCGCCTTCGTCGGTCCTTCCGGCTGCGGGAAATCGACCCTGCTCAACATGATCGCGGGCATCATCCCGATGACGTCCGGCTCGATCATGCATGAGGGCCGCAAGGTCACCGCCATCAACCGGCATGTCGGCTACCTGACGCAGGCCGACAGCGTGCTGCCCTGGCGGACCGTCGAGCAGAATGTCGGCCTGCCGCTGGAATATCGCGGCATGCCGGCGGCGCAGCGCCAGAAGCGCGTGGCCGAGATGCTCGCGCTCGTCGATCTCAAGGGTTTCGACAAGGCCTTCCCGAAGGAGCTCTCGGGCGGCATGCGCAAGCGCGTCGCGCTGGCCCAGATGCTGGCCTATGGCCCCGACACGCTGTTGATGGACGAGCCGTTCGGCGCGCTCGACGCCCAGCTCAAGCTGGTGATGCAGCAGCAATTGCTGCGGATCTGGCAGGAGCAGAAGAAGACGATCGTCTTCGTGACGCATGATCTGGCCGAAGCGATCGCGCTGGCTTCGCGCGTCATCGTGTTCTCGGGCCGGCCGGGCAAGATCAAATATGTCGAGGAGATCAAGATCCCCTATCCGCGCGACGTCTTCAAAGTCCGCTTCCTGCGCGAATTCGAGACCGCCTACGATAATCTGTGGCGTGAACTCTCCCCCGAGATCGCCAAAGGGGAAGACCTGTGAGCGGTGGAAGCGTCATGCAAGTCGATGAAAGCGCGGCGGTCGGCACGGGCGCGCCATCCCGGGCGGTTCGCGACTTCGAAGCGGGCCTCGTCCGTCGCAAGGTCATGGTCTATGTCTGCCAGGCGGTCTTCGGCATCGTCTTTCTGGCATTCTGGCAATGGGCGTCGGGACGGCTGATCGATCCGTTCTTCGTGTCCTCGCCAAGCGCCGTCTTCGGCAAGCTCTATACTTGGCTGATGAATGGCGAGCTTTACCGCCATCTCTCGATCACGCTCTATGCGACCGCGATCGGGTTCATCATCGGCTCGACGATCGGCTTTGCGATGGGCCTGCTTTTCGGCAAATTCGCCTTCCTGGCCGAGGTTTTGGACCCCTACATCACCGCGCTCTACAGCATTCCAAAGCTGGCACTCGCGCCGCTCTTCATCATCTGGTTCGGCATCGGCATCGAGTCGAAGATCGCGGTTTCGGCTTCGATCGTGTTCTTCGTCGTGTTCCTGAACACCTTTTCGGGCGTGCGTGAGGTCAACCCGATCTACATCCACGCCACCCAGATCATGGGTGCATCGCAATGGGGCGTGATGCGCACGGTGATCATCCCCTCGGCCACCGCCTGGGTCATCACCGGGCTGAAGGTCTCGGTGCCCTATGCGCTGGTCGGCACGGTGATCGGCGAGTTCATGTCGTCCAATCGCGGCATCGGTTTCATCATCGCCCAGGCGACGGGGCTGTTCGACACCAATTCGGTCTTCGCGGGGATCATCATCCTGGCCGTGGTCGGCGCCATCATCAACAGCATCCTGAAGGCGACCGAAGGCTGGCTGCTGCGCTGGCGGGCCTGACGCGCGGGGCTTTGGAAGAGGTATCGAAACGCGATGAGCATGGACGACGATAGCGTTCCCGCCGCCTTGCGGGAGCGGATCGAGGCGTTGCGCAAGACGCGCGGCTTCCTGCTGCCGCATCACGGCGCCATGGCGGTAGCGGCGCCCGATCTGCAGGATGCCTATTTCCGCATGTATGCGGCCCTGACCCAGACGGACCGGCACCTGACGCCCTTCGAGCGCGAAGTCGTCTGGCTCGCTATCCTGATCGCGGCCAAGGAAGCGATCGGCACGCATCACGTCGAGTTGTTCTTCAAGGCGGCCGGGACGCAAGCCCAGGCTGAACTGTTGACCCGGCTCTGCGCCTTCGCGCTGGGTGCGGAAGCCTTCGCCTTCATGGATCGCCACTGGAGCGCGTCGTTTCCGGGCCTGGCCGGCGAGGGCGCCTATCTCGCCGCCTTCGAGGCCCTGCTCGATGAGGCGGTGCTGCCTCGTGCGCTTTCGCACCTCGCCATCGCGGCCTTGCAGGCGACGCTTGGCAGGCATTGGGGGCTCACGGCCCACATCAAGGCGCTCTACAACCAGCGTGCCTCGGAGGACCAGTTGGTCGAGGCGCTGAGCCTGATCATGTGGCCCGTCGGCGTGAATCATTTCCTCGACGCCTGCGGCGTTTGGACCGAACTGATGGCCAGCGGACAGGTCGAGCCGTCCGAGCGCTACCGCGTCTGGGCCTCCACGCCCCGGCAACATGGCCACACAATGCCTAAGAGCGAATAAGCAGATTCAGGGTATATTGAGGGGGCACTGCCGGACTGCTTCCGCATCAACCGGCTAGTGAAGCTTCCGTCAGAAGCATATGGCGCGAGCGATCAAAGCTCTTAAAACATGGCTCGACTAGCCGCTGAGAGCCAATTGTTGAATGGCTGGTTGCGTGCAGTTCGCGAGCTTCCGCTTTTGTGAAGGCCCTTTTCGGACCTTTGCCAGGTCAGGCATCCAGTCCGAAATGGGCCGATAGCGCCGCATGAGATTTGCCTGCCTCGCACGAATGACCGCTTGTAAGCGATCATCCAAGGTCGGCTGCGCTTCGCGGGCATCGGGCAAGTCGGCTTTCAGGCAAATCCTGGCGCGAGCTGCAAATCATCACGCGTGCTCGCCGATGAGCGGGTAGGACGCGGGGCGCACGGTCATTGCGGCGGTGCGGCCACTCTCGGCGACACCAGGGGGAGGGGCCGGATACCGAGCGACCTCGTACAAGCGACTCGTATTCCAGCGCTTGGGTCACTAGCTTAGTTGATGTGAGGTTGCGTAGCGATGAGGTGGTGTCATGCCCAACGCCGACGCCGTGATGATCTCGTCTTATGAGCAGCGGAAGGCTGCTGTGCTGCGAGCTGCACAGCTGATCTCGTCACCGAGGAATTCTGACGGAGAGCGGGAATTCGAGATGCTGACCGAGGCTATCGCGGAGTTCGATATCCGTCAGGAGGCGCTCGACTTCATTGAGCTCCCGCCGGCTTTCATGCAGTTCCTGTCCAGTGGGCATCAGGGGCGGGTTTCGAGCAGCCGTCGCTGAGATGAAAAAGGCTATTCGGCAGGCCGTGCGCCTGGAAAGTGGTTCCGCGCGTTTCACCTGCGCCTGCTTTTTGGGTGCTTTCGAATGTCGGCAATTGGCGCATCTTACTCCATCCAGCCGATCTTCTGGCGCAGGAAACGATATCCGAGGGCAATGAAAGCGGCGCGCTCCCGACTGTCCTTGCCATAGCCATGGCCGCCCGCCACCGGCTCGTAGAGCCAGGCGTCGTGGCCCAAGTCGCGCAGTTTGGCGAACATCTTTCGGGCGTGGCCAGGATGGACCCGGTCATCCCGCCGCGTCGTCGCGATCAGGATGGGCGGGCGCGGTTTGCCAGCCGACAGGGCGTGATAGGCCGAGACGTGCTGGAGGAAGGCCCAATCCTCCGGCAGGTCGGGATCGCCGTATTCCGCGATCCAGCTCGCGCCGGCGAGCAGCTTGCTGTAGCGGCGCATGTCGATCAGGGGGATCGTGCAGAACAGCGCGCCGAAGCGCTCGGGATATCGGGTCAGCATGTTGGCGATCAGCAGGCCGCCGTTCGAGCCGCCCTCGGCGGCGATCCGCCCGGGCCGGGTGAGGCCTCGCTCGACCAGATCGCCGGCGACTGCGGCGAAATCGTCGTGTGACCGCGCTTTGTGTTCGCGGATTCCGGCATGGTGCCAGGGCGAGCCGAACTCGCCGCCGCCGCGGATCTGGGCGAGCACATAGGTGCCGCCGCGTTCCAGCCAGAGCTTACCGACCGCGCTGTTGTAAGACGGCATCTGCGCATGGCCGAAACCGCCATAGCCATACATCAGCGTCGGTGCGTCGCCCCGCGCGTTCCGGGGGCCGATCTGAAGATAGGGGATCCGCTCTCTGTCGAGGGCCTGCGCCTCGTGATGGGAGACTTGTAGGCCGGTCGCGTCGAAACTCGCCGAGGCTCGCTTCAACCGCTCCGGCGGCCGGCCCTCCGCAATGTAGAACAGGCTCGGCGGCGTGACCGGGTCCTGAGCCGAGACGAATACGTCGCCATTCGTTTCCTCGGCGCGTAGGTCGACGCGCCAGACATCGACCACCCGATGCCGCGGCATGGCTTCGGGATCGGTTCGGAGCCATCCCTTCGCCGTCGGCCGATAGGCCTGGAATTTCGGGACGAGCTCGTCGAGGATCGACAGGAACAAGCGGTCTCCCGCCCAGAACATGCCCTTCAGCGTTCGCCGCAGCCCCGGTTTGAATAGCACGACCGGTTTGAAGGAATTGGCGAGCAGATCCCCGAACTGCCCGGCCAGAACCGTATCCGCTGGATAGTTGTGCCCGGCGACGGACCATTCCGTGCGTGGCTTGATCACGACATGGTCGTTGCGCACGAGCCACCAGCAATCCTTCGGGATCGGAATGGGGCGCTGCGGCCCCTCGGCATCGCCAAGATGTGCCTCTGCCTCGAAGAAGGCGCGCTGGTCACCATAGATCACGCGCGTGGGCGACGCCGTGCGGTCGATCCAGGCGAAGGCGAGCATATGGTTCTCTGGAACGGTGAAGACAGTCTTCGCCTGAGCGATGTCCTGCCCCCTCTGCCAGAGCCTGATCGCGCGGGCATAGCCGGAGCTCGTCGACTGCCCCTCGCCGAGGGCCGAGGCGACGAGCAAGCTGTCCTTGTCGAGCCAGGAGGCACTCTGCTTCGCTTCGGGCAGGTGAAAGCCGCCTTCGACAAAGGCTTTTTCCGCAGTGTCGAATTCCCGTAGAACGCAGGCGTCGGAGCCACCGCGCGACAGACCTATCAGGACACGCATCGACGTTCCCGGAGCCGCGGCAGCGTGCTGCCAAACCCAATCCTCACTCTCAGAAGCCGCCAGCGCATCGAGATCGAGCAGGAGCTCCCAATCCGGCCGAGCCGAACGATAGGAGTTCAACGTCGTGCGCCGCCATAGCCCGCGTGGATGGTCGCGATCCTGCCAGAGATTGTAGAGAAGCCCGCCGCGCCTGTTTGCCAGTGGCAATCGATCGTCGCGATCGAAAATGGCAGCGAGCGCATCCCGGTCCTGCTCGAAGACCCGATCGCCGAAATCCGCCAGCGTCCGCTGGGTTTCACGATCGGCGAAGGCGGTTGCGCGCGGATCCTCGACGCCTTCGAGCCAAAGGCGTGGATCGTCGTCAGGATTATTGAGAGTGGGGCGCTCGTCCAAGGTCAACCCTCCAGCAGAGGCCGGACGATAGCAGAGCTAGCCACTCGCGAGAGCTGTTGATTCTGGACATCGCGTTTTCCAGTTGAGTTACGGTTTGGGTCGGCTTCGGTGATGCCGCGGTCGCGCTTGTGAGTTCCGCTTTCGGGCGAGAAGCCAACGTCCGCTTATGGCGCATCGAGGCCCTGCCCTACAGGGTCGGCGAATTCCTCGAACTCTCCGGACTTCAAGGGCGGCTGGCTAAGGCGAATGAGGAGTATCGCGCCCTTGTCGTGGAAAGCTATCGGTTGCGGCAATGAAGAAGGTCTGGCCGCCGCCATCCAACCGCGGCGGTGCTGCTTCTAGGCGACGAACATCCTCGACATCTGCGCCGCGAGGGCCTTGCCGCGCCTCAAGAACTAATCGCTCGACACTTTCGGCTGGACCGGAAAGCGCTGCTTCCACGGTGCCGTCTACGCAGTTGCGCACCCAACCGCTTATGCCAGCTGTGAGGGCGCGGCCGCGGAACCATTGCCGGTAGCCAACTCCCTGAACCCGTCCGGAAATGCTGATGTGCAGCTCCATTCGATCCCGCGCTTTTCCGTCAAGAAATCGCTCCACGAATTCTAACACCGCGTCTTGACCACTCTCAAGGCGCGCTCGTTTGAATGTCCGCTTCAGGCTGGCGCGCCAATGTCCGCTCCTGGTGCTCTGCTGCCGCTGCTCGCGAGCAAGCTCGCGTTCCCTCGCCAGCTGCCAGCGACGATCGAGGGTCTGGCGCATCTCGATGACACGCATTCCAGCGGGCTGCCTTCGACCTTCGGTGTGCGAAGCTTGGCGATGACGGGGCCGGTCCGCGCGTCATTTTTGCGCGGCTTGCGACCGGCTACCGGGTCGCTGAGTGACGCGTTGGGCGCTCAGTCCAGGCGATAGCTGCCTCGGCCATGGTCCTGAGATGGTCAGCGGTCGAAAAGCCGGAAATCCGCTTGCGCGGCTTCAGATCGTGATCGCCATCCTCGAGCCATAGGACGTCGATGAGCGGCGAAAGCCTATAGGTCGATACCTCCTCCCGGGTGCCGAACTCATCGCGCGTTCCCTGCACGATGAGAGTCGGCGTCTTCAGATCGGCCAGGTGCCCGGTTCGCAACTGCTCCGGCTTGCCAGGCGGATGGAAGGGATAGCCGAGGCAAAGAAGGCCGCGGATCCGGCCCTTCTGGAACAGCGCATCAGCCACCATGCTCGCGACGCGGCCACCCATCGATTTGCCACCGATGACGAGCGCCCCCTTGGCGCCGAGCGCGTCGACAGCGGCGATATACTGCGGATTCAGCTTTTCAGCTCGTGGCGGTGGCCTGCGACCATCTCCGGCCCGCCGTGCCGCCATATAATCGAACTCGAAGCGGGCAACGCGAAAGCCCGCTTCGGCCAGCGCCTTTGCGGTCGCCGTCATCGATGGCGTGTCCATCGGAGCTCCGGCCCCATGCGCCAGGAGGATCGTCACAGCCGCCTGGTCGGGACCGTCGAAAAGAAACATCGCGCTGTCCTGCCTCGACGAGCTAGAGCGTTTTCGCGGAGAAAACGCGTTAAAACAAGGAGCTAGAGCATTTCCGCGATTCGCAGAAATGCGGAAATGCTCCAGGCGGCCCGGTTCCGGGCGCCGTCAGAGCGCCAGCCTAGCCAGCAGGCCTTCCGCGTCGAAGGCTGCCCAACCGAGCAATGGCCGCCGCCGCCCGCCAGCGACTTTGGTCAGCCGCTAGAGGAGGATGCGAAAAAGTGGGAACCGGTTTTTCGCAATCGATCCTGCTCTAATTCATTGATGAGAGACGGATTCAGATTTCAGACGGGATCACGAAGTGACGCCGTCTGAAATCATCCGGCTCTAGCGCAGGCAGTCTTGCTGCCCTGCTCTCAATCGAGACTGAGCCTGGTGCGCTGCTGGCCATTCTCATCGAAATTCTCGGGCGCCAACCACGCTTCGTAGCCGGCCTTGAGACGTGGCCAGTCGATGTCGATCATCGCGAACCACGCGGTGTCACGGTTCTTGCCCTTCTGCACCATATGCTGCCGGAAGACACCCTCGGCCGTGAAGCCGAAGCGCTGGGCCGCGCGCTTCGAAGGCTCATTGTGATTGTTGCACTTCCATTCGAACCGCCGATATCCCAGCGTCTCGAAGGCATAGCGCGCGAAAAGATGGAGCGCCTCCGTCGCGACGCGGCTGCGGGCGATCGCCGGCCCCCACAAGATATTGCCGATCTCGATGACGCCGTTCACGGCATCGATCCGCATCAATGCCTGCCGCCCCTCTGCCCGTCCCGTCTTTTTGTCGATGACCGCAAAGAACAGCGGATCGGTTGAGGTCGAGGCCTTTTCGAGCCAGGCGCCGAAGGAGGCCATGTCCACGGGTGTCTCCTCGAACAGGTAGCGGAAACGGTCGTCGGCACCCGGCTCGCGGGCGGAGGCGAGCAGGTCGTCGCCATGCGTGGCGGGATTGAGCGGTTCGAGCCGCGCATAGCGCCCTTCCAGCACAATCCTCTGGGGGCGGGGAACGCCCTTCCAATCCGACAGATCCATGGTGACGTCCTGATTTCGCGAGTGGGTTTGCAAATGCGGCGAAAGCGCATCGAGCTACCATTGGCCGGTGGCATGGTATGGCGTACACTGCCACTTCTCTCATTCTTGTCAGACCACTTTGGGATTGAACGGTGTCGGCAAACGCCCTGGCCTGGCAGGCCCTGGACAAAGCGGCGGGCGACCTCGAAGGGCAGCTCTATCGCAGGATCCGGGAACGCATCCTCGACAGCACCATGCGGGCGGGGCAGGGCCTGCCGTCCTCGCGCACTCTGGCCCGCACGCTTGGCGTCGCCCGCTCGACCGTGGTTCAAGCCTATGAGCGCCTGAAGGCGGACGGCTATCTCGTGGCGCAGACGGGCTCGGCAACGCGTGTCGCCGAGGTCGGGACGGCACCACTCCCGCACGCGCTACAGCCGGCGCCGAGCCTGTCCGAGACAGCCAACGAGCCTGCGCTTTCCAGGCTTTTCGAGCCCGGCGTTCCCGACCTGGCCGATTTCCCGCATGCGAGCTGGGCGCGCTATCTCGGGGCACGCGCGCGCTCACTGAGAATTCACGACCTCGGATATGGCGATGCGAACGGCGTCCGGGAACTGCAGAAGGCTATCCTCGAGCACGTCGCCCATACGCGGGGCGTCGTTGCGCGGCCTGAGCAGGTCATGATCGTGCCCTCGACCCGCGCCGCCATTGACCTGTTGGCCTGCATTCTGCTGCGGCCCGGAGAGGCGAACGGCAGCGTGGCCTGGATGGAGGAGCCGGGTTATCCCACGGCACAGGCGCTGCTGCGCAGTGCCGGGGCAGAGATGGTGCCAGTCCCTTGCGACGATGCCGGGATCGACGTCGCCAGGGCGCTCGGGCCGCCGCCACGGCTGATCTATGTGACGCCTTCGCATCAATATCCGACGGGCGTGACGATGAGCCTGCAGAGACGCCTCGCCCTGCTGGAGGTCGCGCAAGCAAGCAGCGCTATCGTGATCGAGGACGATTACGATAGCGAGTTCCAGTATGGCTCGCGACCGATCGCAGCGCTGCAGGGTATCGATCGCAACGGCATCGTGGTCTATCTAGGCACCTTCTCGAAGATTTTGGCTCCTGGAGTGCGGGTTGCCTATGCGATCGTCCCGCCGCGGTTGCTGCGGGAGGTTTCAGCCGCCTTGCAGCTTCGAGGCGCCGTCGTGCCGATCCATGTCCAGGCGGCACTGGCGGACTTCATTCGCGACGGCCGCCTGCGTAGCCATATTCGCAAGATGAAAGCCCTTTACGCCGTTCGCATGGCGGCGAGCGTCGCGGCCCTTCGGCACCATTGCGGCGATGCCTTGCATATCAGCGACGGATCCGGCGGGCTCCAATTGGCGGCGTGGTTCCGCGACCCGGATGTCGACGATCAGGCTCTTGCACAGATTTTGAAGGCAAATGGGTTCGCGATGCAGCCGATGTCGCGCTTCCATCTGGGGCCGGCGCGGCCGGGGCTGGTTTTCGGCATATCGCGCGTCGCGCCGGCAACCGTGCAGGCCGATGTAGCGCGACTGGCCGAGATGATGAAATCGAGCTGCGCGTAAAGTACAGCGCTGTCGTGGCGGCGAGGAGCAATCGCTCTCGTAAACGGCAGCTGCGTGCAGCATGCACATGTCCGCTTCGCGGCAATCGCCCAGCTTTCGCTGTTGGCGTAGGGCCGACTGCCGCCGAAGCGCGCGTCCAAGGGCCGAGTTAGGGTGGAGAGCGACACTCGCTGCTAGATCTTATTGAGGTCAGGCCGCGCAGCGCCAGACGGGCGGCGTCGCGGAGTTCAGACTCGCTGGCGCCGCCACGCGCCGCCACCTTGAGGCCCGAACGCAGGACCAGCAGCATCCGGCCGACAGCGTCGGTGTCGAGCCCCGCGTCAAGTTCGCCGGCCTCGACACCATCGCGAACTCTGGCAGAGAAGGCCGCGACTACCGTCTCGCCGGCGGCGTCATTGAGGGCGTTGATCTCCGGGTCCGAGCGGCTGAACTCGACAACCGACCCCACCCCCAGGCAGCCGCTTTCGACATCGTCGCTGGAGCCCAACCCGACCAGCAGGGCCGCCTCGATGCCTTCGGCCGCCGTCCCTTCCGCAAGGGCCTCGCGCATCTGCGCAACTGAGCCGGCCGCGTAGCGGCGCAGGGCCTCCAGGAACAGGCCGCGCTTGTCTCCGAAGGCGCCGTAGAGGCTTTGCCGGGCGATGCCCATACCTTCGAGCAAGTCGCTGGTCGAGGCCGCCTCGAACCCCTGGCGCGCGAACACCTTGATCGCGCTGGCGATCGCCTCGTCTCGATCGAACTCGGTAGGTCTGGCCATGGTCGCATTCTACCAATTTTGATCGATCAGTCCAGAATGCCCTTGACTGAACGGTCCGGAATGAAGGATGAATTTAGGACCAATCAGTCAATAATGGGGATCGCACTTGACCGCCACTTTCTCCCCCTCCGCGCCAGCCCTGATTTTCGGCGGCGCGCGCGGCATAGGCGCCGCCATCGTGCGTCGCCTCGCCGCCGAGGGACGCCCCGTCGCCTTCACCTATGTCAGCGCGCCGGATCGAGCCGCCGCGCTGATCCAGGACATCGAAGCGGGCGGCGGGACGGCGCTTGCCATTCGGGCTGACAGTGCTGATCCCGAGGCCGTGCGCCTGGCGGTCGAGGCCGCTGTCGAGCGCTTCGGCAAGCCAGAGGTGCTGGTCGTCAACGCCGGCATGCTGATGGGCGGCGCCATCGATCAGTTCGCCATGGACGACTTCGACCGCATGCTGGCAATCAATGTGCGCGGGGTGTTCGCCGCGATCCGCTACGCTGCCCCCCACCTGTTGCAGGGGAGGCGTATCGTCACCATCGGGAGCAACACCGCCGACCGGATCGGCTCGCCCGGTTCCAGCGTCTACGCCATGACCAAGGCCGCCGTGGCCCAGTTGGTGCGCGGCGCCGCGCTCGACTTCGCACCCCGCCAGATCACCATCAACAACGTTCAGCCCGGCCCGGTGGAAACGGATATGACCGCTGACCTGATGGCGTATATCGTTCCCAAGCTGCCGCTGGGCCGCATCGGCAAGCCGGATGAAATCGCCGACTTGGTCGCTTGGCTGACGGGCCGTGGAGCCGGCTACATGACCGGCGCTAGCCTGACCATCGACGGCGGATGGACCGCCTAGCCATGCGGTCAGCCGCTCGTCTCCGCGCTCGATGATCTCGCACAGGCCCTCTTTGGAGATAAAACTATGTTCACTCACGTCATGATCGGCAGCAACGACCTGGAGCGGGCTCGAGATTTCTACGACGCGACATTTGCCGCGTTAGGAGGCGAGCCTGGCGAGATCGATGCCAGAGGCAGGCTGATCTATGTCCACAAGGGCGGTCGGCTGATGATCACGAAGCCGATCGACGGCAATCCAGCGACCGCGGCCAACGGTGGGACTATCGGTATCGCCGCTGCGAGCCGTGACCATGTTCTCGCATGGCATAAGGCCGGCACCACGCAGGGTGGGATGGCGATCGAGAGCCCACCCAGCGAGCGCCCGAACGGAGCCTTCGTCGCCTATCTTCGCGATCCGGACGGAAACAAGCTCACCGCGCGCACTCTGCCGACGAAGTAACACGATCGGCAACAGCCGCTCCGAAGATCATCCCGCTTTTCGGGACATCCGCCGGCAAGCGGACGGTCCAGTCGCGGCCTCACCTTTCGGGTCGATCGGCCCGCCTGGAAGCGGACCTCGCCGCAGTCCCAGATGGGTCGGGAGCTGACCTTCGGCGGCACACAAGGAATGTCCGGTTTCGGGCGATCTTCCAGTGTCTGGTTGTGGCGCATCGCCGGCATCGGGCAAGCCGGCTTTTCAGGCAAGCTATCGTGCGAGCTGCAAATCATCACGCGAGCTGGCCCTGGGCAACCACTGGGCTGACGCCGGAGATGGTTAGAGCCCGCCCTCATCCTGAGGAGCCTGGCCTCAAATGAACCGAGCGATATCAAAGATTTCCGATCGCGCACTATCGCCCGCGCCGTCATTCCGGACCCGAGGGCTGCGCCCGGAATGATGGTGCATGGGTGGTCGGGACAGAAGCCTCTAGGCGCTGCCGATCCGCATCCCGGTCTGCTTGTCGAAGAGACGCAAGGCTGCCGTCTGGGCTCCGAAGGCGACTGTCTCGCCGGGCCTGAAGGAGGCCGTCGCCGGCGCGCGCGCCACCACGCTGCCCTGCGGCAGGTCCAGCAGCACGAAGGTCTCCGGGCCATGCGGCTCGCAGACCCGCACCTTGCCTTCGATGCGGATGGGGAAGGGGGCCTCGCCCCCGGACAGCAGCTGCAGCTCGTGGGGCCTGATGCCGAGGATGACGGTCTGGCCGGGCGCGAGCGGCGGCAGCCCCGTGACGCGGGAGAGATCGACTGCGGCGCCGTTGGCCTCGGGCGTAAGCCCGCCACCCGTCGCGACGGCGTCGATCATGTTCATCTCGGGCGTGCCGATGAAGCGCGCGGTGAAGATGTCCGCCGGCCGGTTGTAGAGCTCCATCGGCGAACCGACCTGCAGGATGGAGCCGTCGCGCATGACGACGATGCGGTCGGCCAGCGACATGGCCTCGACCTGATCATGCGTGACGAAGACGATCGTGCTGCCCAGGCGCTGATGCAGCTGCTTGATTTCCAGGCGCATCTGCCCGCGCAATTGGGCGTCGAGATTGGACAGCGGCTCGTCGAACAGGAAGGCCACGGGATCGCGCACCATGGCGCGGCCGATGGCGACGCGCTGCCTCTGCCCGCCCGATAGCGCAGCCGGCCGCCGGTCGAGATAAGGCTCGAGGCTGAGCGTGCGGGCAGTCTCGCGAATGCGGGCCTGCTTCTGCGCCTTGGAGAGCTTCGACGTGTAGAGCCCGAAGCCGATATTCTGCGCCACCGTCAGATGCGGGTAGATCGCGTAGTTCTGGAACACCATCGCGATGTTGCGGTGCTTCGGCTCGTGGTTGTTGACCACCTCGCCGCCAATGCGCAGCGTGCCGCCCGAAATCGGCTCCAGCCCCGCGATCATCCGCAGCGTCGTCGATTTGCCGCAGCCGGAGGGGCCGACGAGAACGACGAATTCGCCGTCCTCGATGGTGAGGTCGATGCCGCGGACGGTGGTGACGGTGCCGTAGCGCTTGACGATCTGTTGCAGCTCGATGCGTGCCATCATGCACCCTCCGCAATCTCGAATGTGCGGCGGTCGAGCTCGGCTGCGGCTTGCGCCTCACGCGCGGCGATTTGTTGGGCTTTTGTCTCGAAACCCACTAACGCCGCGCGATAACCGTCGAGCGCGCGGTCGAGCGCTGCGGGTGCGGGACCGCCGAAACGGTCCCGCACCGCGACGAAATGCTCGGGCGAGACCATCCGCGCGAATTGCGCCGCATCGGCGGAAGGCGAGCGGCCGACATGATGCTCGAAGGCCGTCTTGAAGGCGCCAAAGCCGTCGGTGGGAAGGTCGCCCGCCATCGCCACGACGGCGCGCGCGACATCGGCGGCGATCTCATGGCCGAGCCGGAAGGACAGCCCTTCGCTGCGCACCAGCCAATCCGCCAGCTCCGTGATCGTGGCACAGGACCGGCTGAGATTGACGGCGACCCGGTCGGGGTCGATCCGCCCCGCCTCGATCGTCGCGGTCATCAGGTCGAGCACGCGCAGCCCGGCGTCTATAGCCTGGTAGCCCATCTCATGGGTTTCGGCCTCGCTGTCGGTCATGTCCGTGAAGGGCGTGTTGTGCATCACGTCGACGACGGCGCGCGCACGGCCGCAGGTCTGGCTCGCGAGATGGCGCAAATGCTCGAACGGCACCGGATTGCGCTTCTGCGGCATGATCGAGGAGATCTGCACGAAGGCGTTGGGCAGATAGAGCTGGCCGACCTCGAAGCTCGACCAGAACTGGAAATCCTGGATCGGCCGGCCCAGATGCAGGAACAGGAGCCCGATGGCGCTGTAGGTCGAGGTCAGGTAGTCGGTGGCCGCGATGCAGGAATAGGCATTCTGCAGCGGAGCGGCGAAGCCGAGCAGCCAGGCCACGCGATGCCGGTCGATCGGGAAGCCCGACGTTGTGATCGCGGCCGCGCCCATCGGGCTCAGATCGACGATCGCGCGCGCCGCCTCGATCCGCTCGATATCGCGGATCAGCACCTCGATGATCGCGCCGAGATAATGTCCATAGGTCGTGGGTTGGGCCGGCTGCCCATGGGTATAGGCCACGATCAGGACGTCGCGGTCGCGTGTCGCCACCGCGACCAGCCCCGCCAGCAGGCGGCGGCATGCAGCGAGCAAGCCGTCGATGCGCGGCTTCAGGTCGAGCTTGAGAAAACAGTGGTCGATGTCGTTGCGCGAGCGGGCGGTGTGCAGCCGGCCGCCGATATCGGCCCCAGTGCGCTGCTTGAGCTCGCGCTCCATGTAGAAAAAGTAGTCCTCGACATCGCCGCCATAGGCGAGGGCGGCCGGATCGATCTCCCGCTCCATCGCCTGCAGCGCACGCGCGATCGCCGCGCCCTGGTTTGCATCGAGGATACTGGTTTCGACCAGCATGACGAGATGCGCGCGATCGATGCGGCGCAGCGCCTGCGCGTGGAAATGGCGGGCGCCGTCGAAGAGCGGCTTCAGCACCGTCTCGCGATAGACCGGATCGGGAAAGCGCGAGTGGTCGTTGATCTGCAGTGAACCCATGGATCAGCCCTTGACTCCGGCGAGCATGACGCCGCGCACGATGTAGCGTTGGAAGAACAGGAAGATCGCCAGCGTCGGCAGGGTGGCGAGCGCCGCGCCGGTCATGATCAGCTCCCACTGAATCGACTGCTCGACCGCGAAGCTGGAGAGGCCGACCGGCAGCGTGTAGAGCGAGGGATCGGTCGTCACGATCAGCGGCCAGAAGAAGGCCGTCCAGTTGCCGAGGAAGGTGAAGATCGCCAGCGCCGAGAGCGCGGGCGTGACCAGCGGCAGCGCCACTTTCCACCAGATCGCGAACTCGTTGAGCCCGTCGACCCGCGCCGCCTCCAGGAAATCGTTCGGCACGGTCTCGAAGAACTGCCGCATCAGGAAGACGCCGAAGGCGGTGACCAGGCCCGGGAACATGATGCCCAGATAGCTGTCGATCCAGCCGAGCTTGCTGGCCATCAGATACCACGGGATGACGAGCATCTCGGTCGGGATCATCAGCGTCGACAGGATCGCCAGGAAGACGAGGCGCCGGCCCGGAAACGCGAATTTGGCGAGGGTGTAGGCGACGAGGCTGTCGAAGAACAGGCAGGACAGGGTGACGACGGTGGCGATGATCGTCGAGTTCGCGAACCAGCGCACGAAGCGCCCGTCGGACAGCACCTTGACGTAGTTGGCAAGCGTCGGCTGGTCCGGGATCAGGCGCAAATCGTAGACTTGGCCGGCCGATTTCAGCGAGGTCGAGAACATGAAGAGCAGC
This sequence comes from Allobosea sp. OK403, assembly GCF_900113835.1. Classification (GTDB taxonomy): domain Bacteria; phylum Pseudomonadota; class Alphaproteobacteria; order Rhizobiales; family Beijerinckiaceae; genus Allobosea. Next base: position 22,999 of record NZ_FOQV01000012.1, read on the forward strand.
GGCGTGATCATGACCACGCCGCCGAGGAACAGGATCGTCCAGGCGACGATGCGGCCGGGGCGCAGATTGCCATAGGCCTGCAGGGGCTGCGTCTGCGTGCTCATCTCAGCGGCTCCTCAGGATCCAGAGCTGCGCCATCGAGATCGAGAACAGGATCACGAACAGCACCACGGTCTGCGCCGCGGCATAGCCCATCTGGTAGGAGGAAAAGGCGGTCTGATAGATCATCAGCACCAGCGGCTTGGTCGAATTGAGCGGCCCGCCGGGATCGTTGCTGGTCATGTTGTAGACCTGGTCGAAGATCCGCAGGAAGCCGATCGACGAGAACACGACGAGGAACACCGTCGTCGGCTTCAGCAGCGGAATGGTGATGCGCCGCAGGATCGCGCCTTCGCCCAGCCCGTCGATGCGCGCGGCCTCGTAATAGCTCGTCGGGATGGCGCGCAGCCCCGCCATGAAGATGATGATCTGGAAGCCGAGATGCGCCCAGATCGCGGTCAGCATGATCGCTGGCAGGGCCTGCTCGATCGAGCGCAGGAAGGGCTGGGCCGGGAGGCCGAGCGAGCCCAGGATGCTGTTGATCACGCCGATCGGCGGGGGCTGGTAGAACCAGCGCCAGACCCAGGCCATCGCCGCGGCGGTCGTCAGATAGGGCAGGAAATACAGCGCGCGGATCAGCCCGTGCAGGACGGTGACGCGGTCGAGATAATAGGCGATGACGAAGGAGAGGACGATCGCGATCGGCGTGCCGAAAACGAGATAGGCGAAGGTGTTGCGGAACACCTGCCAAAAAACGGGATCGGCGAAGAGCTTGCGGTAATTGTCGAGCCCGATGAAGCGGGCCTCGTTGAGCAGGTCCCAATCGGTCAGCGAGAGATAGAACCCCTGCAGCGTCGGGTAGAAGCGAACGGCGGCGAAGAACAGGACGGGCAGGGCGAGGAACGTCCAGGCCCAGACGATCTGCTTCGTCGCGATCGACAGCCTTCCCCAGGGGCCACTGAGGCCGGCGCTCCGGGGCGATGGCAGCGCGGTCATGCGCGGTCCTCCTGTTGCTCGCGGATCGATCGGCCCCTTACTTGCCCTTGAACTTGTCGAGGATCGCCTGCTCGCGCGTGGCGGCCGCCGAGAGCGCCTCCTTGATCGGCGTATTCTTCAGGAGCACGGCGTTGATCATGTCGATCGAGACCTGGCGCTGGGCCGCCTCGTCCACCATCGGTGGCGTCGCGGCATACTCCAGGCCGCGGATGAACGGGCCATAGATCGGGTCCTTGATGTTGGCCTCCGTCAGCGCCACAGCGCGGCGGGCCGGCAATTCGCCGACCTTGTCGAGCCAGACCGTCATCGCCTTCTCCGACGAGACGAAAGCCAGGAACTTCTCGGCGGCGGCGAGCTTCTCGCCGGTCGCCGAAGCGCCGATGGCGTTGGCGAAATAACTGCCGAAATTCGCCTTCCTGCCGTCCTGCGTCGGCAGCTCCGCGACGCCCCATTTGAAGCCCTGGATCGTCTTGTAGGAGGCGATGCGGAAGGTGCCGTCGATCACCATGCCGGCGAGCCCGCCGCGGAAGGCGGCCTGGCCTTCATCCATGAAGCCTTCCTGCCCGATGCGATGGAGCTTCTGCAGTCCGGTGTAGAATTCGAGCGATTTGGCGCCGGCCTCGCTGTTGTAGGCGACCTTGCTGCCGTCAGCGCTGTAGGATTCGCCGCCATATTGGCGAACGAGAATCTCGCGCCACCAGTTGTGGTCCTGGCGTGCGATATCGAGCGCCATGCCGACTTGCTGGAAGTTACCTGCCGCATCGCGCCTGGTGATCGCCTTGGCGGCCGCCACCAGTTCGTCCAGCGTCTGCGGCGGCTTGTCCGGATCGAGCCCCGCCTTCTGGAACAGGTCCTTGTTGTAGAACAGCGCCATGCTGCGCACCGCCGTCGGCAGGCCGTAATACTGCCCGCCGCGCTTCATCGCCGAGACGATCGGGAAGAAGTCGCGCTCGATCTCGGCATCCTTGAAGCTGGCCTTCGGCAAAGGCTGCACCAGCTTGCCGGCGATGAAGGTGTCCAGCCAGCCATAGAAGAGCTGCATCACGTCTGGTCCGCGGCCCGCTGCCTTCGCCGCGATCAGGCGCGTCTGATAGTCGGCATAGGGAAAGGTGACCTGCTTGACCGTGATCCCGGGATTTTCGGCCTCGAACTGCTTGATCACCTCGCTCATCGCCTGGACGCGGGTGTCGAAGACATATTGCCAGTACTGAATCTCGACCGCCCGGGCGCCGCTGGCGCCCGAGGACAGGATGCCGAGCGCAATCGTCGCGGCAAGCAGCGGCCGGCGCAGCCACAGGCGGGCGATCGTCGCAAACCTCATCAGAATTCCTCCCAGGCTTCACTGTTGGCCAGTGTATTGTGCAAGCGCTTGCATGATAAGGCGCCGATAGCATTTGTCAATTGTGGTAATTTCAAGCTAGATTTGCCGTTGAACACAGGGGTTTGGCTTCTCGATGCCCAACCTTGCGATGACGAAAGGCAAGCGCTTGCATCAGGATACCGCCGATCTGAAGAGCCTGGCCCTTGCGCTCGGCCTCTCGCAATCGACCATCAGCCGTGCCCTGCGCGCGCATCCCGGCATCCCCGAAGCGACGCGCCGCCGCGTGATCGCGGCGGCGGAGGCGGCGGGCTATCGTCCCAATGCGCGTGCGCGCGGCCTCGCGACGGGCCGGACGGAGACCATCGGCCTGGTCTTCCCGCTGCAGCGCCTCCAGCTCCCGGAAACGAACTTCGTCGATGTCCTGGCTGGAATCTCGACGGCCGTCACCGCGCGCAACTACAACCTGCTGCTGTCGCCTTTCGAGGATGACGAGGCCAGCGTCCTGCGCAAGCTCGCCTCGTCCAAATCGGTCGACGGCGTGATCATCACCCGCCCCCTGGTCAGGGATCCGCGCATCGCCCTGCTCAATGCGTTGCGCCTGCCCTTCGTGGTCCATGGCCGCACGGAGGCGCAGGAGCCTTTCTCCTTCGTCGACACCGACAACGACAACGCCTTCGAGCGGTTGACGGACCTGCTGCTCGATTACGGCCATCGCCGCATCGTCGTGATCAACGGCCTCGCCCAGTTTCGCTATGTCGCCGCCAGGGCTGCCGCTTTCGAGCGCGCTTTCGCCGCGCGTGGGCTTGCCCCGCCGCCCGGCGCCATCGAGTTCGTCTCCATGACCGAGGCGACCGGCTACGAGACCGCGATGCGGCGGCTGGGCGATCCCGCGCCGCCCACGGCCTTTCTGTGCGGCTCGGTGTTTCAGGCGCGCGGCGTCTATCGCGCGCTCGCCCAGCACGGGCTGGTGGTCGGGCGCGATATCTCCGTCGCCTGCCATGATGATGGCGTCAGGGGTTGCAGCGCCATGGATCTCTCGCCGCCGCTCACCGCGACGGCGACGTCGATCCGGGGCGCCGGCGAAGAGATCGCGCTGATCCTGATCGACCTGATCGAGGGCAAGGCGGCCGCACCTGTGCAGAAAATCCTGCCCTTCGAGCTCGTCCTGCGCAATTCGGTCGGGCTTGCGAAGCCTGGCGCGTGACAGGCGTGCAGGCCGGCCTGGGTGGGAACAGGGTTATCTCTTCAACCTGCTTTTCAGGGAGCGGTCTCCTCGCCGGCAGGTCAGCCCAGGCTACCGCCAGAGCAATTTCCGATCGAGCTGGATCGTTCGATTGTTCTAGTGGATCGAATCGGACGCTTGGTACCCGCCAGAGCGTCCTCACGGCTCGGTGACGAGCGGCGCGGTCCTACCCCGTTTGCAGACGCTCGGAAGGTCGCCGGTGGGTGGCTTTCAGGCATCCGCCCTGCGCTCGATAACGCTCACGCCAACTGCGCCATCAGTTCCTGAAAGATGGAGGGAGCACTGAATACGACTTCGCCTCCAAAGAGATCGACCGGAACGTTGATCGGAACGGCCTCAAGATTGCCCCGCTGCGCTCCAGCTTCGGTCGCGATGAGGCCTGCTGCTGCGACGTCCCATGCAAACAGAGTCTCGGTATGGGCGTCTAAACGTCCCATTGCGACGTAGGCAATGTCGAGCACGGGCGAAGCGGAGCGGCGAATATCCTGGCAGCTCTCCAAGAGCGCTCTGACGCGTCGCAACGGCTTCTCGATATCGGATTTGTCATGGGGAAAGCCGGTGCTGACCACGGACCTGATGAGCCCATTCGGCGAAGATGGGCTGATGATCGTGCCATTGAGGGTCGCGCCACCATGTTTCGTCGCCACGAAAGTCTCAGCTAGTGCCGGTGCATGGACGCATCCTGCCACGACCACGCCGTCGAGCGCAAAAGCGACGGAGATCCCAAAATAGGGGTGGCCTCTGACGTAGTTTGCTGTGCCATCGATTGGGTCAATGATCCACAATGGACCAGAGTAGTCGAAGCTATGGGTTTGGGCGCCTTCTTCTGAAAGGATGCGGTGATCCGGAAATGCGGTGCGTATAGCTGCCGAGATGACGCGATCTGCTTCGAGGTCGGCTGCGCTGACCACGTCAGTTTTGCCCTTGTCACGCACGTCTTGTTGATAAGAATTCCAATGCCTTACGACCGCATGACCAGCATCAATTGCTGCCTTTTGCGCAACCGCTTTGACACTATCGATATCAATCAAGTTCGTCGCCTGTCCGTTAGCAACGCGGCGCCCCGCTCATGCTGCCTAACGAGCAAGCGCTTGGTCTGCAATGGGTCGAACTTCCCCGTTGGCGGCTTTCCAGAGAGTGGACACTCGGCGCGGACCACCGCGCTGCCATAGCCAAGGTTAGCGGATTGACGCAGGCTATCTACGTCTATCGCTCTCGCCTTCGGAGGAAGTTATTGCGATGCGGTTGCCGAAGGCTATTCTTCTCGATCTCGACGATACGATCATTACAGAAGGTGATCGGCTGGCCATTCTGTTGGAAGTGGCTGAGGAGTTCGCCGCGGCATTGAAGCCGCATCCCCCGTCCGATGTCGCCGATCGGCTCGATGCCGCATTGCAGGCTTTTTGGTCAAGCACATCGAGCGCAAAGGCAGCGCGATTGGGAAAGGCCGGGTTCGGAATACGACAGGCCAGGGAATCGATCATTGCCCAGACGTTCCAGATTCTGGGCCTGACGGGTATGCCCGACATTGCGGTTCAGTTTTGCCATCGTTTCTCTGATCTCCGGGCAAGAAATACGGGGATATTCCCAGGAGCAAGAGAAACCATAGAAAGTCTCAAAGCCGCAGGCGTGCTGTTGGCGCTCGTTACGAATGGCGCGACTGACATACAGCGAGCCAAAATCGCCCGCTTCAATCTCGCCGTTCTGTTCAACCATATCCAAATCGAAGGCGAGCACGGCTTCGGCAAACCCGAAGAAATAGCCTACATGCATGCCATGCAGGTCCTTGAGGTTGAGCCGAGCGAAACATGGATGGTAGGCGACAATCTCGAATGGGAAGTAGCGGCTCCTCAGCGCCTCGGCATTTATGGCATTTGGCACGACCATCTTCGCCGCGGCCTGCCTGCGGGAAACGAAATCCGCCCTGATCGCATCATCACACACTTGGCGGAACTTCTGCGGTAGGGCCTGTGTCCCGGATGGGGTGTAGGCCCGTAAGCGACGCCTCGGGAAAAGGCCATAAGGCAGATTGTTCGCGGTCAAACGTCGCTCTCGCGGCGGCAATATCGCTCACGTGATCACGCAGCGAATAGCCGGCCATCGGGGCATCGCTGAGGCCACGGCCACGAAGCGTAATCGCCACGCATCTCCTGCGCGCTAGTGGATTGAATCGGACGCTTGGTACCCGCCAGAGCGTCCTCACGGCTCGGGGAAGAGCGGCGCGGTCCTACCCCGTTTGCAGACGTTAGGAAGGTCGCTGGAAAGTGAGAAGCGGACCCGATGCGAGGGTCAGCGATCGAAGCGCAGCCGGAGAACCCCGTAAACGAGTAGCCCACCGCACACCATCGTCCCAAACAGGTAAGGGCCATGAAGGACCGCCGCGCGACCGACAGTAGGCTCTAGCAAGGAGACCAAGGCACCCGCGCCGAGGGCACCGAACGGCATCGCTCCCCATGCGAAGAACCGATAGGCCGAGTTGATCCGACCGAGCAGGTCGTCCGGGATCAGGCGCGGTCTGAAATCTGGCGCGAAGTGGCCGGCATTGTCACCGAACTGAACGCCGACAAAAGATGACAGGCCATTCTAGCGGCAGGACAATACTCAACCTCGCCTCGGGAGCGTCAAGCCGAAGGCCGTGGGCTCGATGTCCGCTTTCCGGCGACCGCTTGACGTCAGCTTCCGCGCAGTCCGTTTGGCATCGCGTTCGATCCATCCGTATGACGCCGATTCCGGCTCTTCGCGACATGCGGGTTTCGGGTGTGCGTGAGGGACCGGCGCGGAGGAAGGTGGACCGCTTGCCGAATATCGCACTGGAGCTCGACGAAGCTGTACCGGCACGCTCTTGTCTCGGCACAAATTTTAGCATCATGCTCGTGCCTCGGCTCGTAACCGGCAGGCAAGCGTCCTGCTCACGACGCCTTGCTTGGGGGCCGGGTCGCGAATGGTTTCGGTAGAACTCAAAGCCGTCTCGAAGAGCTGGGGCGGGGCCGCCGCCGTCGATGACGTCAGCTTCACCGTCGAGGGCGGCAAGCTCGTGGCACTGCTCGGCCCGTCCGGCTGCGGCAAGTCGACCACGCTGAGGCTGATCGCGGGGCTGGAGGACAGCAGCAATGGTTCGATCGCGATTGGCGGGCGCGACGTCACCCGCGCGGCGCCCTCGCAACGTGGCATCGCCATGGTGTTCCAGAATTATGCGCTGTTCCCGCATCTGTCCGTGGCGGAGAATATCCTGTTCGGGTTGAGGGTGCGGAAGGTGTCGCGCGCGGATCGCGACGAGCGGCTCGCTCGCGCCGCCTCGATCCTGGGGCTCACCACCCTGCTCGAGCGCAAGCCCTCGCAGCTGTCCGGCGGCCAGCAGCAGCGCGTCGCGCTCGGCCGGGCGATCGTCGCGGAAGCCCCGGTCTGCCTGATGGACGAGCCGCTCTCCAATCTCGACGCACAATTGCGCGTCGAGATGCGGCGCGAGATCCGCGAGCTGCAGCAGCGCCTCGGCATCACCATGGTCTATGTCACGCATGATCAGGTCGAGGCGATGACGATGGCCGACCAGGTCGTGCTGATGCGCAACGGGCGGATCGAGCAGGATGCTCCACCCGACGAGCTCTACGAGAATCCGGCGACGATCTTCGTCGCGCGCTTCGTCGGTACGCCGCCGATGAACGTCATCCCGCTCGCCTCGGTCCTGGCGGGCGGCGGCGACACCGGCCTCTCAGCCCCCGCCCATGCCGAGCCGAGCCGGCTCGCGGTCGGCATCCGGCCCGAGATGACCGAACTCAGCGATGCCGGCATCGCGGCCGATGTCGTGGCGGTCGAGTATCTCGGCGCCGACACGCTGGTCGAGACCCGCATCGACGGCCAGCCCTTCATCGTGCGCCGGCCCGGCAAGGTCCGCGCCGCGGCGGGCGAGCGGGTGCACATCAAGTTGTCACAGGCGGCGGTGCACTGGTTCGACCTGAAGACCGAGCAAAGGCTCGTCCTCGGCTGACGACTGAACAACCAAGGCGTTCAAGACGCCGTACAAAGGGGAGTATGAGAGAGATGGACAGGCGTGAATTCATTGGCGGCACCGCCGCCCTGGCCGGCTCGCTTGCGGTGGCGCAACCGGCGCTGGCCCAATCGGCCGAGCTGTCCTTCTTCTATCCGGTCGCCGTGGGTGGGCCGATCACCAAGCTGATCGACAGCTACGCCGCCGGTTTCGAGAAGGAAAACCCGACCATCAAGGTCAAGCCGATCTATGCCGGCACCTATCAGGAGACGATCGTCAAGGCGCTGACCGCGCATAAGAGCGGCACGCCGCCGGTGCTCTCGGTCCTGCTCTCGACCGACATGTTCACCCTGATCGACGAGGAAGCGATTGTTCCCTTCGACCCCTTCATCAAGACCGAGGATGACAAGAAGTGGCTGTCGGGCTTCTTTCCCGGCTTCATGGAGAACAGCCAGACGGGCGGGAAGACCTGGGGCATTCCGTTCCAGCGCTCGACGGTGGTGCTCTACTGGAACAAAGAGCTGTTCAAGGAGGCCGGGCTCGATCCCGAGAAGCCGCCGACCAATTGGGCGCAGCAACTCGAATTCGCGCAGAAGCTGACCAAGCGCGATGCTGCCGGCAACACCAGCCAGTGGGGCATCCAGATCCCGTCTTCCGGCTTCCCTTATTGGCTCTTCCAGGGGCTGACCACGCAGGCCGGCGCCATTCTCGCCAATGCGGCCGGCGACAAGACCGACTATGCCAATCCCGGCGTCGTCGAGGCGCTGCAGTACTGGGTCGACCTGGCGCAGAAGTACAAGGTCCACCCGCCCGGCATCGTCGAATGGGGCACCACGCCGCGCGACTTCTTCGAGAAGAAGGTCGCGATGATGTGGACCACCACCGGCAACCTGACCAATGTCAGGGCCAACGCCAAGTTTCCCTTCGGCGTCGGCGTGCTGCCCGCCGGCAAGAAGCCGGGCAGCCCGACCGGCGGCGGCAATTTCTATCTCTCCAAGAAGGCGAGCCCGGCCGAGCAGGAGGCCGCGTTCAAATTCGTGCGCTGGATCACCACGCCGGAGCGGGCCGCGCAATGGAGCGCCGATACCGGCTATGTCGCGGTGACGCCGGCAGCCTACGAGACCGAGGCGATGAAGAAATACGTCGCCGATTTCCCCCAGGCCCTCGTCGCCCGCGACCAGTTGCCGACCGCCGTCGCCGAGCTCTCGACCCATGAGAACCAGCGCGTCGCCAAGGCGCTGAATGACGGCCTGCAGGCGGTCCTCACCGGCACGAAGCAGCCGGCGCAGGCGATGGCAGACGCCCAGGCGGAAGCCGAGCGCATCCTGAAGGCCTATCGCTGAGCCGATGAACAACCGCGCGACCGCAACGATCCATGGCTGGCTGCTGCTGCTGCCGGCCATGGCTTGCCTGGCCCTGTTCACGCATTGGCCCGCGCTCGCGAGTTTCGTCGACAGCTTCATGTCGACCCCGCGGGCGCGCCGCCCGGCGCGTTTCGTCGGGCTCGACAATTACCAGCAGATGCTGGCCGATCCGATCTTCTGGAAGGCGATGGCGAATAATCTCTGGTTCGCCACTGGCACGATCCCGGCCTCGATCGCGCTCGCTTTGCTGATGGCGGTCTGGGTCAACGACAAGATCGCCGGCCGCACTTTGGTCCGGATGGCCTATTTCACCCCGACCATCCTGCCGATGATCGCGGTCGCCAATATCTGGCTGTTCTTCTTCACCCCGCAATACGGCCTGCTCGAGCAGATCGTCGCTGCCTTCGGCGGGCGCAGCACCAACTGGCTGGGATCGCAGGACACCGCGCTCTACGCCGTCACCATCGTTGCGATCTGGAAGGAGGCCGGCTTCTTCATGATCTTCTACCTCGCGGCGCTGCAGGCGATCCCGCCCAGCCTCGGAGAGGCTGCGGCGATCGAGGGTGCCTCGCGCTGGACGTTCTTCCGGCGTGTCCAGTTCCCGCTCTTGATGCCGACGACACTGTTCGTGCTGATCAATGCGGTGATCAACGCCTTCCGCATGATCGACCATATCTTCGTGATGACGCGCGGCGGCCCCGACAATGCGACGACGCTGCTGCTGTTCTACATCTACCAGGTCGGCTTCGGCTTCTGGGATACGAGCTATGCGGCGGCGCTGACCTGCGTGCTCCTCTTGCTGCTCGCGCTGGTCGCCTTCGTGCAATATGGCTGGCTCGAACGCAGGACGCATTATCAATGAGCGGCGCGCCTCAACCGCAGCCGGTGGCCACCACCCGTCCCGACCCTTATGCGCCCAAGGGCCTGGCGCTGACGCTTGAATCGACAGGCGCGATCCTGCTCGCTCTGATCTGGGTGCTGCCCCTGGCCTATGCCGTCTGGGCCGCGATTCATCCAGCCGAGTACACGACCCGTTTCGTGCTGAGCGCGCCGCTGACGCTGGACAACTTCGCCCGCGCCTGGGCAGCCGCGCCCTTCGCACGCTATTTCCTCAACACCTTCATCCTCGTCACCATGATCCTCGCCTTCCAGCTCGTGCTGGGGACATTGGCGGCCTATGCGCTGGCGCGGCAGGATTTCTGGGGCAGGGACCTCGCCTTCGCGTTGATCCTGGCGCAGCTGATGATCATGCCGGACGCGCTGATCGTCGAGAATTACCGCACCCTCGCCAGGGTCAATCTGATCGACACCATCCCGGCCATCGCCTTGCCCTATATCGCCTCGGCCTTCGGCATCTTCCTGCTGCGTCAGACCTTCAAGACTGTGCCCAAGGAGCTCGACGACGCGGCCCGCGTCGAGGGCGCAAGCCCGCTGCAGGTGTTGATGAAGGTCTATGTGCCGCTCGCCAGGCCGACCTATATCGCCTACGGGCTGGTCTCGGTGAGCTATCACTGGAACAACTTCCTCTGGCCGCTGCTGGTCACCAATTCAGTGGAGTCGCGGCCGCTGACGGTCGGCCTCCAGGTCTTCTCGTCGAGCGATCAGGGCATCGACTGGGCCGTGATCTGCGCTGCGACGCTGATGACCTCGGCACCGTTGCTGGTCGGCTTCCTGCTGTTCCAGCGCCAGTTCGTACAGAGCTTCATGCGTGCGGGAATCAAGTGAGATGCGGCTGATCACCTGGAACATTCAGTGGGCCCGCGGCATGGACAACCGCGTCGATCCGGCGCGCGTCGTCGCGCATGCCCGGCAGATGGCGGATTTCGACGTGCTCTGCCTGCAGGAGGTCGCGGATAATTTCCCCGAGCTCGACGGCAATGACGAGACCAACCAGTTCGGCCGCTTCGCCGAATTGCTGCCGGGCTTCACCGCGATCGAGGGCATCGGCGTCGATGTCGATGACGGCAGGGGCGGCCGCAGCCGCTTCGGCAATCTCGTGCTGACGCGCTATCCAGTCGCCCAGGCGCTGCGCCATCTCTTGCCCTGGGAGGCGGCCGAGACCCGCAACATGCCGCGCATGCTGATCGAGGCGGTGGCGCTGACCCCGCTCGGCCCGGTCCGGCTGATGACGACGCATCTCGAATACTCGTCATCGCGGCTGCGTGCCGCGCAGGTCGACGGCATTCGCGAGGCCCATCGCATGGCGTTCGCCCGCCACGCCAGGCCGCGCGAGGCCGGGCCGCACACCTACCGGATGACGCCGAGCGCGGCGGGCGCCGTGCTGACCGGCGACTTCAACATGCGCCCGGATGATCCGGTGCTGGCGCGATTGCTGGCGCCGTTCGACGGCGGCGAGCCGCCGCTCATCGACCTCTGGGCCGCGGTGAGGGGCGAGGCGCCGCATCCGCCGACCGCGAACCTGTTCGACCAGATTTATGGCGAGCCCAGCTGCCTCGACTATGTGCTGGCGACGCCCGATCTCGCGGCGCGCGCCCGCACCGTCACCTGCGATGTCGAGACGAAAGTCTCCGATCACCAGCCGATCCTCGTCGAGTTCGACTGATCGCCGCGCCGGGCTACCTCCTTATTTGATCACATTGTCTTCACGCGAACCGGTATCCACTTCGCTCGAAAACGCTCTAGATGTGAGCTGTTTTCGATCTGACTGAACCGTCATTGCGAGCGCAGCGAAGCAATCCAGGAACGGCAGAGCTCTGCGTCCTCCTGGATTGCTTCGTCGCTTCGCTTCTCGCAATGACGGGTCCGTGTTTCACTCAGATCCAAAACGCTCTAACCGACTGGACCACGATGATCTTCACACGCCAGGACCATGAGACGCTCGCGGGGATCCTCGCCGAGGCCGGCCGCCGCGAGGTCATGCCGCGCTTCCGCAACCTGGCCGAGGGCGAGATCCGCGAGAAGCGCTCGGCGACCGATCTCGTCACCGAGGCCGACGAGGCGGCGGAGCGCTTCATCAGCGCCGAGCTCGCCCGGGCCTTTCCTGGCGCCGTGCTGATCGGCGAGGAGGCGGTCGCCGCCGATCCGGCGCTGGTCGAGCGTCTCGGCGACGCCGAACTCGCCGTCGTCATCGACCCGATCGACGGCACCCTCAACTACGCCTCCGACCTGCCGCTCTTCGCCGTCATGGCCGCGGTGCTGGTCAGGGGCGAGGTCGTCGCAGCGGTGATCCACGATCCCATCGTCGAGGACAGTGCGATGGCGCTGCGCGGCGAGGGCGCCTGGCTCGGCTCCGCCGCCGGCAAGAGCCGCGACCTGCGGGTGGCGCCGGCCGCGGCTGCGCGCGAGATGACCGGCATGATGAGCTGGCAGTATTTTCCGGAGCCGCTGCGCAGCAAGCTGCCCGGCCACATGCCGGCCTTCGCCAATGTCTCGTCGCTGCGCTGCTGCGGCCATGAATACCGGCTCGCCGCCGCGGGCAATGGCCACTTCCTGCTCTATGGCCGGCTCAGCCCCTGGGATCACGCGCCGGGATCGCTGATCTATGCCGAGGCCGGCGGCCATGTCCGCATGCTGGACGGAGAGCCTTATCGGCCGGCCCAGCCGACGCTCGGCCTGCTCTGCGCCCCCGATGCGGAAAGCTGGCAGGAGATCCGCACGATCCTGCTGAGCTGATCGGGGCGATCCAGGTTTCCTGGCGAGATCGGCGGCCCATACGACCAGGCGGTGGCGGAGGTGCTGCGCGACAAGAAGGCCTCGACCTCCTCTATCCAGCACCGCCTCCAGATCGGCGACAACCGCGCCGCCTCGATCATGGAGCGGATGGACTAGGAAGGCATCGTTGCTTATCAGCACAGATTGCGGTAACGGCCCGGGAACGTCGTCTCCTGGCCGGGAGCTGACGTCTTGAACGTCTGCTTTCCGGCGATCCAATTTGCTCGGCAATGCCGCGCTCGAAGCTGGCCCATACCTGCCTTTCGAATGCTCTTTTCGCAAAGCTTGCTTTGCGCCCTCATTGCCGCCATTCGGAGCGCGTTTTGGATTTCGTGAATGCTGCCGTCAGGCTCGAGAATTCATCCCTGCTTTTCTGAGGTGCTCACCGTATAACCTTTGTCCAACTGTTCGCAGCATGCATTTCCTGCCATCGACCATTGCTCGTCACCGATGCGGCGATGCAACACGCTATCGGGGCCAATTTCACAGTGATCGCTTGGCTAGGTGGCCGGCGCGTCGGTCGCTTGTTCTTTTCTGGTCGTTTTTGCGAGATCCAGCACAAATCCTTAGATTGGGCGGTGGTCGAGTGTACTGTTGGTCCCGCAATTCGACCATCGGGGAGCGTTAACAGTTTATATTTCCCGCGCCCTCATTGTAGACGAAAAGACCTACACTGAAGAAGAGCTACTTCAGGTGGGTACGGTATTCGTCGTCTTAGCAGAACCGGGTGCCGGCAAGACCGAGCTGCTTAAGGCGCTCGCCGGAATGCTCCAGGCAAATCGGATTCGCGCCAGCATCTTCCAGAACAAGCCGGAGCTCGCGGGAAAAGGCCCGCTAGTTATCGACGCGATGGACGAGGTTGCGCGAATCGACACCATCGCGACAGACAAGATCATCGCGATGGCGAGCGAGGCTCAGGCAGCGACGGTCGTCTTCGCGGGCCGGTCGGCGGAGTGGGACCGCAGCCGCACGACCTACGTCGAGCAGTGCTTTGGTGCCAAGCCCGTCGTCGTGCATCTGCAGCCCTTCAACGAGGACGAGCGGCGCCAGCTCTTCGAGAGCAAGTTTCCCCGCGAGGACTTCGAGGCGTTCGCGGCGGAGGTTCATCGGTTTGGGGTAGGCCCGTTGCTTGGCAACCCACAGTTTCTGATCCTGTTCGGCGAGGCCTACATCGAGAGCGGGTGCGTCTTCACGTCGAAGGCGAAGATCTTCGCGGACGCCATACGTCGTCTCGCGCACGAGGCGAACACCGAACGGCCCAAGCCAAAATCGAAGCCGCCGCTTGACGCCATCATCGCAGTCGCAGGCGAGGTGTTCGCCAAGCTTCTCTTGTCCGGCGCGACGGGCATCGCCACGGTCGAAAGTTTAGGCAACCGCGATTTCCCCTACATCAACAGCTTGTGCCGCGACGCATCGAACGCGCCCTTCCTGATCGACACGCGTTTGCTGAGACCCTCGGGCGATCCGGAAGAGCACGAACCCGTTCACCGCATCGTCGCCGAATATTGTGCGGCGTCGTATCTGGCGGGTCGGATCGAAGATCCTAAGGACCGTCTTTCCTTGGAAAGGGTCCTTGCCGTCGTCGCACCGAATGGCGTGACCCGCGACGAATTGCGCGGCATGGTCGGCTGGATGGCGGCGCTGGGACATCAGCCGTTACAGTTGCGCCTGATCGAGCTTGATCCCTATGCGGTGCTGGCGAACGGCGATCCAAGCCAGCTGACGACGGCGGCGAAGCGCGCTCTGCTGTCGGCCTTGGACAAGCTCACGGATTTGGAGCCGCTGTTCCGTCGCAGCGACACGTGGCGACGCTTTAATGTCGGTCAGTTTTTTACGTCCGACATTTTCGATCCGGTTCGCGCGATCCTAAGGAAACCCGGGCAGTTTCGCACGCTTGTCCTTGAGCTGCTGATCGACACAGACGCTTCGGACAGTCTGGTACCGGAACTGTCGTTATTGGTCCGTGATACGGCAACCGATAGCGATACCCGGAAGTGGGTCGGTGCGATCCTGCTGGCCGCTGGCACCTTTGAGCCTGCGGTCGAGTTCAACGCACTGTTCGCGGAGGGCTCGGCGACGTCGCTTGAGATCGTGGCGCGATGGGTTACCAAGCGCGGCGTTGAATCGATCGGCGCGGACAAGATTGTAGGCCTTCTGGAAAAGTTATCGAGGCTGTACGGCACGCCAAACCGCAGGCATCTCGACGGGACGTCGCGCTATTTCATCGACGTCCTAGTGCGGTCTTTCACACTCGCCGAAGTCACGAACTTTCTCGATGCCCTGACGACGGGCTTCGCCTGCACCTGTGCGCCCAAGCACGCCTATGCGTGTACGTGCCGATACGGGAAAAGCAAAATCCTCGGTCGGCTTCTCGATCGGTATTTCGAGCTGGCGGAAGCGGGACCGCACGACCCGGTTCGCATCTGGCAGTGGATTAGATCGCTCCATTTCCAAGGCAACGCATCGACCGAGCGGAGCGCGTCGGTCAAGCATCTCGTCGCCAATGACAAGCTAAGGCGCGAGCTGCAGCGGCGCGCCGTCAAAGGCTTACGCGGCAACCAGGCACAGGAGGCGGTGAGCGACCTATATTCGAGCCACGGGCACTCCGGCCTGCATATGTATGTCGGCGACCCGGACGCGCTCAGCCAGTACGCTTTTGACCACCACACGGTGGATGTTTGGGGTTCGCTGCTCTCCGGCCATAACTTCTGGGGCAAGGAGAAAGGGCCGAACGCGCTTCGCGCGACGCAGCGTGCGCAAAGCAAGTTCTCGCCCGATTTCATGCGACTGTGGGCGAGACGAGAGCGGGCTCGACGCGAATACTCGCGCGACGAGCGTCGCTTGAACCACATACGCGGCCGGAAGAAACGGGCGGACAAGGAAGCGGCAGTCGAGGCCAATAACCGTGCTCATCTTCGCGCCAACCTCGCGGAAATCGAGGCGGGACGACATGGATGGTGGCTCACGGAATTTACCCGCGCTTTTCTCTATCACCCGCATGAACTCGAGGGCATGGTCGACGATCCGGAAACGCCGCTGCGCGCGCTCCGAAACTGTTTCCCTTTCGTCGAGCCGCACATCCCCACCGTCGAACGGCTGGGCCAGAGCAAGAGTACCAACATTGCCGAGATTTTGCTCGCGGCCCTGATTGTCCTGTATCGCGACGGTGTCGACCTAACGACCCTCGATCCGCGTATGCTGGCGGCGGCGAAGACCGAAGCAACATCGTCCTATCCTGTGTTCAAGGACAGTGAGGCCGACGGCGAAGCGTTCGAGGCGGCGCTCGACGCAGCGCTGTTCAAGGAGTCGGGATCGGCGGAAACGTTCTTACGCGCCTACATCGAGCCTCAGCTGGCCCAGCCCGAGAACGCGCCGCAGCGTGTCTATTGGTCAGACAACAAGCCCGCGTTCCACGATTTGCGCGCGAGGCTCCCGATGGAATGGCTGGAGCGCTTCCCGCAGATGCCCGAGGAGGCGATGCGGCCGTTGTTCGGTATGGCGTCGAAGTACGGGCGGCGGGAAGATCTGATTGCGCTCATCGATAGGCGTTGCGGCGATCCTCTTCTCGATAGCGGCAAGAACACAGAGGACGACACACGCGCACGCGGTTGCCGGAAATTCTGGCACCTCAATGCCGTGCTTTATCGGACGCCCGATCATGACGCCGCGTGGCAGGAACTCAAGACTGATCCGAAGGCAATCTTCGGTTTCGAAGGCCGCCTTGGTCGAATGTACGAGCGGGAGGACGACGACCATCCGCCGATAGCGGCGGAGACCATCTACGAGGTCATGGATGCGTTCGTGCCCTTTTGGGCGAAGGTTCCTCTGTCGAGCAGCTGGGGCACAGGAGATCCCGAAGACCAGGCGGCATATCGTTTCCTGCGTGATTGCATCTGGAAGATCGCGGAGGATGCGCCGGAGCGCAGGATCGAGGTGCTCGACCGCATGCTTCCCGATGCGCGTTTCGAGGACTACCGCGAGGCGATGCTGACGATGCGGGCCGAAGCCCAGCGAAAACTCGCGCTTCAGGATTTCAGAGCGCCGCGTCCGTCGGAGATCAGCAAGATTCTCGAAGAAAACGACGTGGCGTCGGTCGAGGACCTTCGGGCCTTGATGGTCGAGCAGCTGGAAGAACTACAGCGTTGGCTCAACGGCTCGGAGACCGATCCGCTCGATGCCTTCTATGACGACGACAAGCGCGTCGATGAAAACAACGCTCGCAATAGGATCGTGGATCAACTGCAAGGGCAGATGAAGGCCCTTGGCCTGTCGATCGTGATCGAGCGTCACATGGCAGGCGGCAATCGCTGTGACATCACCGCGTCCGCCATTCTGGAAGGACGCAATCGCCTTCTCGTGACAGAGGTGAAGGGCCAGTGGAACGACGAGCTGTATACGGCTGCCGCCGCACAGCTGGATCAGCGATACGCGATTCATCCCGACGCTGCGCGTCAGGGCGTCTATCTCGCGCTGTGGTTTGGCAACGGCGAAAAGGTCAACGGTCTGGTTGATGCGAGCGTCACGTCGGCCGGCGATCTGAAGGCGCGCATCGTCGATAAGATGACAGATGAGCTGAAGGCGCGGGTTAACGTGGTCGTGCTCGACTTGTCGCGGCCAACCCAATTGCCGAAGCCGCCCAAAAAGACGTCTGCGAAGAAGGCCGCGGCCAAAACCTAAGCCAGTCGCCAGGGCGAAGCCCAAGCCCTTGCGGGCTAAGGAAGCATCGTCCGGCGCGGATAATCGCCAGTCGGTTGTGGAGAGACGAGGTCGATGCCGAAACACCGAAGCGGTGCGAAACATCGCCGCCAAGGAACTCGAATTAGCGGCCTAGCAGTGACTGCCGATGAGAAGCGCGCCGTTGGACTGGTCGGAGCCGCGGCTAATGTCTGCTTTCCGGTGTCGATCCAATGTTTGGTTTTGGGGTGGATTTGAAGCTGGCTCGGGAAGAGCTGGGATCGCCCTGCGTCCCTACAACATGTCAACTGACGGTTTGTGGCACTCGCCGAGTTCGATCCGGGGCCAGAGGAGGTTGCCAGCCTGTGATGGACCCGACGTGCGCGGTGATCCCGTAAGCGTATTGATCTTCATGGTATGGTGCGCCGCGATATAGAATAACTGAGCAGGTCTCTGCGAGCTGCCGGTAGATATCGTTCGACGTCGCGCAGCTATAGAGCAGCGCTGCGCCGAGGCTTTGACCGTCTGCTGTCGCGACGACTGTCATGTAGAGCCCCGTCGCCTCTGGATCGCTGACCTTCACGCTCCACCCGGCATCGCGCAAGGGTCGGACAAGGTCTTTGATGCAATCTTCCGAGAGGATCGCCCTTCGAAGCATAGCACCGTCATCAGTGGGCATTTCAGGGACGAGGCGCCCGTGCTCTTGATAGCGCTGTTGTTCTATGAGCTGCACGGCCATCTGCGTCTGGGCGCGCAGTTGCGCCTGCTGATGCAAGAGGGTGCTGTCGGCGTTCATCTCCGGGAGGAATAGCGAGACCTGGTGTGACTCGTCGTGCCAGGACTCGATCAGGCCAACAGTCGCCAGAGCGACGACCAGTCGGCTGAAGTTTGACGACTGTTGCCACTCGGTTGTGCCGCCATGGGCGAACAGATGGCGATTCAGCCAAGTGATCCCGTCATACTCTCCGGTCTTTCGGAAAAACGACCTGTGAAGCCAACGTCGAAAGGTCTCGAACCCGAAGACGCGTTCATCCTGCCCGAACAGAAATTCCTTGGTCCGATACTCGACCGGCGTCCACATCCCCTCGAAATGCAGACCGGCTGCAGTCGCAATGGCGCGATCAATGGCGCGATCGACCTTGTCTGCGACCGCAAGCGAGCCGCCGCCGTCCGGCAAAATCCGTGTGATCGCGCCTTCGATTGCTGGGATAAGCGCCGCGATGCTCGACGCGCGGTAGCCGCTGTAGAACGCGAGATAGGCTTCGCGCGCGAGGGGACAAGCGGCTTCGAGACTGCGCGCCTTCGGCATGAGCTGTGCAATGCACACGGCTTGAAAGGCCAAGGTATAGCTCGTCGACATGTGATAGTTGAAGAGCTCGATCGCTCTAGTCTTTGGGACGTGACGCGCGGACTCCACCACCTTCCGCGCCTCGCCCATCGGCACCCAAAAAGGCGTGAACCATTCAACCTTTTCCCACAATGCTGCGTCGGCATCTGCGGTTTGGCGACGAACAAGCCAAGTTGGGTCCTCGCTCGGGGAGATTCGCGGGAAGAACGCCTTCCTCGCACCAAGTGTTAGAATGACCCCGTCGATCGGACTGAAGGCGCCAACCGGGCGCGCCTCCACAATTGCCCCCTCAAGGCCGCGTTCTCTGGCCCAAGAAAACATGATTTCGGGTGTGAGATCTTTGAGTGAAGGGGCGCTCTGGGCCCTGCGCCAGAGGGCCTGGAAATGCCTTTCGGAAGTCGGCGAGCTCATGGCTACAGCCTAAATTATTCGGGGCAAACGGCTTGCTCCACTATACTGAGATGTCGTTTTAGGCCGCCGTCATAAAGGCAATCAAAACACGGAGGCGGGAGATATCGACGTAAGGTGCCAGGAAGCTTCTCGCAAGTATGCCATCGTACGTCCGGCTCTAGGCATTGGGCCAAGGTCCGTTCTTGGCGCAATGACAAGATTGAAACATCCGGACCTGCACACGCTGCATTCTAGCGGTAGGGTGCCGACGAATAACGAATGGCAATGCCGCTGTGGCCGTATCCAAGCGCATCCGACAGAAAAGTAAGTGCCTTTAGACTCTCGACTTTGTCGGCACGGGGGCCGATCACGATTTGCTTTACTGGCATAAGGGAGGGGGTAACGCTACTCGACATGTCGAGCGACTTATAGGGTGCGATCCGATTATTCGACGCACGAAAGCGGATATCTCCGCCAGAAGCCAAAATTCGCCATTCGCGCTCCTCGTGGAAAGCGGGATGTTTGCACTCAAAGGCCACTTCGTGGAGAAACTCGCTCATTCGAAGTTGAAGCCAAGCGTCAAATGTCATCGATGGATAGCCATAACGAGCAAAGGCCCCTTCGATCGGCGTGAGCGCCCTTACGATCTTGCCGAAATAGTCAGTAATGATCTGCTCTTCGGCCACCCCTCCGTAAATCATGCGCTTGAGCGATCCGGTGCCTCCATCGCATAGCGCCCCGAGTTCGCGAGGCTCAAAACCAATGGCGAAACCCATGCCGTCGGAGCCGTACGCGCGCCACTGGCTCAACACGTCGCCATCTTCGGAGAAGCACGCGGCATAGCTACTCAGTCCAATGACATTCACACCGAATTTTGGGGCGAAGTCGGCGACATTCATCAACTGGGTGCGAACGTAGCGTTCAGTTTCACTACTCGCCAATTCGAGATGCCGGGCGACATTGCCGAACAGCGAAACCAGTTCTTTGCTGTCATTCAAATATCGCGCGTCGGTCGCCCAGACTTGACGATGCTGAAAGATGCTAAGCAGGGCATTCGCGTCACAATAATGGTACAGCAAGCCAGCAGGAGCTGAGCGTCCTTTTATCGCTTCGAGACCTTCAAAATAGGCAAGCGCAATCGCTTGGGTGACGTCGGCAGGTGGGGGAATCAGAGAGGCGTTTCCAAGCATCATCAACATCTGAGCGAAACAATTGCACAGCGCAACTCGCTGTCATTCGCGATTTGGCCCGCAGGCTCCGTCACTTCACTACACCGATAGGATGGCGCTGAACTGAGTGTCCGCTTGCAGGAAATCGCTCAATGTCCGGAAATGGCGCCTAGCTGGCTTTGGCAAAAGCCGCTTCCGGGCCGTCATCGAGCGAGCGGGACGATCGGCCGGCGGGCCGCGGCCCGGCTGCCGGGTCCCATGCACGGCCCTTCAGACCTCCACGCCCGCGAGCATTCTGGTCAATGCTGCCGCCGGCATCGGCCGGGCGAGCGGGAAGGATTGGCCGGCCCAGAGCGGGCTGAAGTCGTCGCGGCCCGCGGCTTCCGCGGCGCCGCGCAGCGGCCCCAGCATTGTGCCGGCGGTCGGGAAGGGCGGTGCGAGATCGCTGAGCGGTCCAAGCTCCGCCATGGCGCGGTTGACGATGCCGCGCGCCGGCCGGCCGGTGAACAGGTTGGTGAGCGCGGTCGGCCGCTCGCCCATGCCGAGTGCCTTGCGGTAGACCGGCGAGATCTTCGCCTCGGGCGTGAACAGATAGGCCGTGCCGACCTGCACGGCGGCAGCGCCGAGCGCGAAGGCGGCTATGACGCCGCGCCGGTCGGAAATGCCGCCGGCCGCGATCACCGGGACGGAGACGGCATCGACGACCTGCGGCACCAGCGCGAAGGTACCGATCTGCTCCGACATCTCATCGGTCAGGAAGCTGCCGCGATGGCCGCCAGCCTCGGCGCCCATGGCGATGATCGCATCGACGCCGCGCTCGGCGAGCCAGCGCGCCTCGGCGACCGTGGTCGCGGAGGAGAGGATCTTCGCTCCGCTGCGCTTGACGCGTTCGAGCAGATCGGCTGGGGGCAGCCCGAAATGGAAGCTGACGACCTCCGGCCTGTAATCCTCGACCACGCCTGCCGCCGTCGCGTCGAAGGGTGTGCGCCCCGTGGCGGGCTTGGGCATGTCGGGGTCGAGCCCGGCCTCGCCATAATAGCCGGCGAGGCGCTTGAGCCAGGCGGCCTGGCGCCCGGGATCATCGGCCGGATTGCTGTGGCTGAAGAAATTGAGATTGATTGGACGGCGCGTGCCGGCCCGCACCCGGTCCAGCGCCGCCCGCAGCCCGCTTTCGTCATATTGGGCGCTCGGCAGGGAGCCGAGCCCGCCGGCCTCGCTGACCGCGATCGCCATCTCCGGCGTCGAGGAACCCGCCATCGGCGCCTGGATGATCGGAAGCTCGATGCCGAGAAGCTCGAGCAGTCGCGTCTGGCTTGACGTGGTCATGGCGGTTTCCTTCAAGGCTGTGCCGCAGACATGATGGGGTCGGGACGCCGGCGAGACCAGAGCATGTCCTGCGCTTCTCCGAAGCGCGGAAATGCTCCAGCTCCTTGTTTTATCGCCTTGTCTTCACGCAAACCGGTGTCCACTTCGCTCGAAAATGCTTAAGGCCCCAACCGGGTTCAAGCGCGATCGACCGCGATGATCGCCTCTGCGAAGGCTGCGGGCGCCTCCTGCGGCGGGTTGTGCCCGACCCCGCCGGAGAGGGTCCTGTGCTGATACCAACCCGAGAACTTCCTGGCATAAGCCGCCGGGTCCGGGTGCGGTGCGCCGTTGGCGTCGCCTTCCAGCGTGATGGTCGGCACGGCGATGCTGGGAGCCTGGGCGAGCCGCTGCTCCAGATCGTCATAGCGCGCCTCGCCCTCCACCAGGCCGAGCCGCCAGCGGTAGTTGTGGATCGTGATGGAGACGTGATCGGGATTGTCGAGAGAGGCCGCGCTGCGCGCGAAGGTGGCGTCGTCGAAGGCCCAGCGCGGCGATGCGGTCTGCCAGATCAACCGCGCGAAATCATGCGTGTTCTGCTGATAGCCGAGCCGGCCGCGCTCGGTCGCAAAATAGTACTGGTACCACCAGTCCTGCTCGGCCTTCGGCGGCAGCGGCATCCGGTTGGCGCTCTGGCTGCCGATCAGATAGCCGCTGACCGAGACCATCGCCTTGACGCGCTGTGGCCAGAGCGCCGCGACGATGTTGGCTGTCCGCGCGCCCCAGTCATAGCCGCCGAGCACGGCCTTCTCGATCTTGAGTGCGTCCATCAACGCGATCACGTCGACTGCGAGCGCCGCTTGCTGTCCGTTGCGCGGCGTCGCATCCGACAGGAACCGGGTCGTCCCGTAGCCACGCAGATGCGGCACGATCACGCGGTAACCTCGGGCCGCCAGCACGGGCACGACATCAATGTAGCTGTGGATGTCGTAGGGCCAGCCATGCAGCAGGATGACGACGGGACCATCGCTCGGGCCGGCATCGACATAGCCGATCGTGAGAACGCCGGCCTCGATCTGCTTGAGGGCGGGGAAGCCGGAGGCGCGCGGCGGTGCCGCCGCCGGCTGGGCGATGGCTGGGCTGATCGGGTCAAGCTGCATGGCCGCGAGAGCAGCAGTTGCGCTTGCCAGCAGGCGGCGGCGGGTCTGGTCGACCGGGGGGAAGCGGGAAGGCTGCATTGTCATTCTCCTGGGATTGTCTTGCTGGGATTGTCCGGTTGTCTTGAAGCCTGCGCCGGGACGACGTTCTCAGCCGAAGGTGAAGGCGTAGGCGCGCACGCCGGGATCGAGGAACTCGATCTCGACGGTCCGATCCGTGACCGGGCCGGCCTGGCGCACGAGCTGGTAGAGCCGCCCGTCGCGGACCGTGCCAAAACCCTGCTCGTCGATGTCTGAACCGTGGCTTGCTCCCGGCTCGGCGCCGTCGATCCTGACGCGAAACCGGACCGGGCGGTCGGGCGAGCCCGGAACCAGCACGAGATGCAGGTCACGGGCGTGGACGCGGTAGCGCAGTCCGCCTCCGGCCTGGTTCAGCGCGGCGAATTCGGGGCCGACCGTCCAGTTGCCCGACAGGCTCCAGGCATTGGCCGGCAGCGCGGCGGGGTGTCGGTATTCGCGCGGCTCGTCCGGAGTGAGCGAGCCGGGCGAGGCGAAGCGCTCCGCCTTGTCATGGCCCAGATAGGTTTCGGGCGAGCGGAGATTGCTCCAATCCGCTTGCTTCTGGGTGCCCTGGCCTTCGACAGGCTGGCTGGGGCCGGCGCTGTCGATCGCATTTGCCTCTGTCAGCAGGCGCCGGATGACCTGCTCGGACTGGTCGTAGCGGCCTTCGCCGGTCGCCTGATGGCGGATGCGGCCGTCAGCGCCGACGATATGGATGCCTGGCCAGCCGGCATTGCCGAAAGCCCGCCAGATGCGGAAATCATTGTCGGGCACGACCGGATAGCCCAGGCCGAGCGCCATGCTGGCCCCGGCCACATTGTCGCGGTCCCGCTCGAAGGCGAATTCCGGCGCGTGGACGCCGATGACGACGAGCCCTTGATCCTTGTACCTGTCCGCCCAGGCCTTCAGATGCGGCAGCGCGCGCAGGCAGTTGATGCAGGAATAGGTCCAGAAGCTGACGAGGACGACCTTGCCGCGCAGCGCCTCAGTGCGCAGCGGTGGCGAATTGATCCAGCCCTGCCTGTCGAGCAGCGCAGCGAGTGGACCAGGTAGCGCATCGGGGACGGCAGCGCCGGCGGATTGCCCGAAGCCGCCAACGACATTTGCGATACCTGTCATGAGCCTGTTCTCCAGCCTGGAGGTCTGTTCGGCGGAGAGGCGCTGCAGCAGGCTGGTGTCGAGGCCAAGTGCCAGCAGCGCCACGCTGCCGACCACAGTGGCCCCAGCGAGCCGGCGGGCCCGCTCGACCCAGAGCAGCGATGGCCGCAAGCGGGCGAGGAGTTGCCGCCCGGCGAGAAGGGCGGCGGCGAGCGAGGTGGCGGCGCCGAGGCCGTAGGCGAGCAGCAATGCGCAGGTCTGCGGGCCGGGCCCGCTCAACGCCGCGGCGGAGAGGATCAGCCCCAGCACCGGGCCGGCGCAGGGCGTCCAGAGCAGTCCGGTGGCCACGCCGAGGACGACCGAGGAGAGCACGCCCGCCTGTCCGCCCTGGGCCCGTCCGCCCTCGGCCCATGCCGCCAGCCGCGATCCAGCCCCCACCAGCGGCGAGGAGAGGCGGGCGGCGAGCGCTGGAAAGATCAGGCTGAGACCGAAGCCGGCGAGCAGGACCAAGGCGACGGCGCGGCCGAAGCGGTTCGCCTGGACAGCCCAGCCCCCGGCGACAGCTGCAAGGCTCGCCACCGCGGCGAAGGCAAAAGCCAGCCCCAGCAGCATCGGCAAGCCATCTCGACGGAAGGACTGGTTCGCCCGCGCCAGGATGAACGGCACGACCGGGAGGATGCAGGGCGAGAGGATCGTCAGCACGCCTGCGAGATAGGCTGGGATGAAAAGGGACATCGGTGCCCTCTTTCTCAGTGTGAGATTTGCTTAATGCGAGATTTGCGTCGGCGTGGCGTTGCAAGCCAAGGCCGGGCGGCCACCGCACCCTTGCCGCGCACTCTTGCCGCGATGGGAGTGCGGTCGCCGGAGCCGTGCATCTGGTCAGAGGACGGTAGTCTCCACCTCGATATTGCCGCGCGTGGCCTTGGAATAGGGGCAGGTCTGGTGCGCGGCTTCGACCAGCGACTGGGCGATCTCGGGCTCGATGCCGGGCAGGCTGACGTTGAGCCGGGCGCGCAGGAAATAGGCCCCGTCGGTATTGGCGAGATCGATCTCGGCATCGACGGCCGTGTCGGCGGGAAGCCGGATCTTGCGTGCGCCGGCGGCAAGGCCGAGCGCGCCGATGAAGCAGGCGGACCAGCCGGTGGCGAAGAGCTGCTCGGGATTGGTGCCGGCGCCCGAGGAACCGGGCGAGGAGAGGGCGATGTCGAGACGGCCATCGGAGCTGCGAGCGGCGCCTTCACGCCCGCCGGTGGTGTGGGTCTTGGCGGTATAGAGGACCTTGGTGGTCATGGCGGTGTCCTTTCTATTTTGATCGTATCCGCTTCAATCGGATACGATACAAATGGGCGACACGCCCCGGATTGTCAACCCCTTCCGATTTAATCGCATGCGATCTATATTGCTCCTGTCCGGCCCATGCCGGCGCGGAGACGTCCATGACCGAATCCAACATGACCACATCAAAGGCCTCTGGCCCAGCAACGCCGAAGCTCGCCGATTTCATGTGCTTTGCGGTCTATTCGGCCAATCTCGCCTATGGCCGGGCCTATAAGCCGATCCTCGAGGCGCTCGGCCTCACCTATACCCAGTGGATCGCGATCGTGGCGCTGTGGGAGGAGGACAACCAGACCGTCAAGAGCCTGGGCGAGAAGCTGTTCCTCGAGTCGAACACGCTGACGCCAATGCTCAAGAAGCTCGAGGAGCTGGGCTATCTGCGCCGCCGTCGCGACCCTGACGATGAGCGCCAGGTCATCGTCAGCCTGACCGAGGAGGGGCGCCGCCTACGCGAGAAGGGCGCGCAGAGGACATTGGTCAAGGCGACCGGCATGGAGGCCGATGAGTTTGCCGGGACGCAGAAGGCGGTCGTCAAGCTCCGCAACAATCTGATCAAGCACGCTCAGAAATGACGGCTCGCCTCGGGTAGGGGGGATGCAGCGTTCGCGGGCAGCTATCGAAACTGAAAACATGCTTCTCGAAAGCGTGATGTCTCGGCGATGTCGGCCCGTGCGAGCTCTCTAACGGCCGTAATCGGCGTGACCTGAAAGTCTGCTTCCAGGCAACACGCCAGGTTCCGCGTTTGGCCCGTTCCAGACTCTGACAACGTCTGCTGTCAGGCATTCCGGCGTAGCCGCCGGCCAACGGGCGAGAGTGGCTCAACCTGCTCGCTCGAAGGTGATCGTGTGCTGCAGGGGATCGGCGGATGTCAGCTTGACCCGGATTCGATCGCCCGGCTTGCCGCCTTGCCCGTGAACCCGCGCGACCACGGGCAACTCGCAGAGCTGGATGCGCAGGCCGTGCTCGTCCGCATCGGTCACCACTGCCTCGAACGTGGTTCCTTCGCTGCCCTGAAGCATCAGGGCTTCGGCGAGATCGATCACGTTTCGGTCGATTTGCCCGTCGCGCGCATCGGCCCTCGCCATCACCGCGGGCAATTGTTCGAATGCGGCCGATACCGCCGGCGGCACCGGCTGGCCGTTCGCGACCGCGAGCGCAGCGCGCACCACATAGCGATCTGCGAGGCGGCGCAGCGGTGCCGAGGCGTGCGCATAGGTCGCCGCCATCGGCGCATGCCAGGGCACGATGCCGTCGCGATAAGGAACATAGCTTGCACCGCCGCTGGCCCTCCGCACCGCCAGCATGAAGGCGGCGTGGCTGCTGTCGGTGGGATTCAGCGTCTTCTCGAACTGGACGAGCGACTGCATGTCCGGCCATGACAATCCCAGGGCACGCGCGGTCTGGCGCAGGCGCTGGACGGCCTTTTGATCCGGTTCCGGCATGACCCGGAACAGGCCCGTCCGGGCCGCCAGCAGCGCGGCCGCGATTGCGACATTGCTGGCCAGAGACAGGGCGGCGTTCTGCTCCTCGGCGCGCAGGCGCGGGCGGAAGAGCAATTGGTAGCGGCCGTCGCCGAGAGCGTCGACCTCCTGTTCCGGCGGGTCCACGCGCGCTGCGCCGCGCCGGCTCTCGGCAGCCTCGATACGGCGGGCGAACTCATCGAAATCAACCGGCAGATCGGCCGCCTTGACCCCGTCATAGGCGAGCTTGGCGATGCTGCGGATGACGGCCCGTTCGGCACCGTCGAGATGGGCATTGCCAGCGGCGTCGATCCGGGTGGTGAAGATCACGGCTGGCCGCAGGACAGCGGGCAGGAGGCTCGCTGCGCCCTCGGCGAGAACCGGCGGATACAGCCCGGCCTTGCCGTCCGGCAGATAGAGCGTCGTGCCGCGCTGCCAGGCTTCCCGGTCGACCACGTCGCCATCGTCGACGAACCAGGCGACATCGGCGATGGCGTAATGCAGCAGCAGATCGCTGCCGCTGCGCTCGATCGTGAAGGCCTGGTCGAGATCGGTCGAGGTCGCGGGGTCGAGCGTGACGAAAGGCCGGTCCGTGCGATCGACATGCGCGGTCGGCGCGCGATGGGCAGCCGTTTCCGCAGCCGCAAGGACCGCGGGCGGAAACTGCGCGGGCACGCCGAATTGCCGGCGTATCGCCGCCATTCCGCCGATCAGCGCATTGGTGGAATCAATGAGGGTCTTCATCCTGCTCCGCGAGACCTCTGTCGGTTGTCGAGCTGCTGCGAAGCAGCCAGCGCGAAGGTTCGCAGACTGTTATAGTTGCAACCGTTCAGGCTTCACATGCAACGATCGTGACCGGTGATGTCGAGCGATGCACCTCTGACTGGATCGGGTCGGGAGCCGAAGTCAGGAGAGCCCTTGGCAACGTCCGTTTTCGGGTAATCGTCCAATGTCAGCTCCTGGCGCCTCACTGCTACGGACAGCCTAGAGCTTTGCGGCGCGGCACTGCATTGGAGTGCCCGCGCTCAGCCGCTGCGGCGGACGTTCCAGAAGATCGGCGTGGGCCACGGAACGAAGCCCGTAAGGTCGGCACGCGCCGCCGTCGCGAAATAATACTGGCCGAGCGGAATGAACGGCACGTTTTCGAAGGCGAGAGCCTGCATCCTGCGGGCGATCTGCTTCTGGGCGGCAAGGTCCGGCGCATCGATCCAACTGTCGCGCAGCTTCTCCATGTCAGGATCGGTCGGCCAGCCGAACCAGCCGGCCTTGCCGGTGCCGCGCAGTGGCAGGTGCACGGCGGGGTCCATCACCGAAAGCCCGGTATAGGAGGTACAGAACATCGACCAGCCGCCCTTCTCGATGGGCTCCTGGCTGGAGCGGCGCTGCACCAGCGTACCCCAATCCGTAGTGACATGGTCGACATTGATGCCGATGCGCTCCAGCGTCGCCGCCATCACCGGCGCGAAGGCCCCGAGCACAGCCTGATCGCCCGGCGCCATCAACACGGCGCGCTCGCCCTTGTAGCCGCTTTCGGCCACCATCTTCTTCGCCAACGCGACATCCGCCTTGAGGATGCCGATGCCCTCGTCATTGTCCATCGGCAGGCCCTTTGTGAATACCCCGACGTCGGTGGCGAAGAGCTCGGGCTCGTTGTTGAAGGCGGCCTGCATGAATTCCTTCTGGTCGACTGCAGTCAGCACCGCCTGCAGCAGCTTGCGGTTGTTGAAGGGCGGATGCAGGTGGTTGATCGCCGCCATGCCGATGGCGCCGATACGGTCGTTGCGCAACACGCGGGTCGCAGGGTTGCCGCGCAGGATCGGCAGCAGGTCCGGCAGCGGGCTCTCCAGCCAGTCGGCCTCGCCGGTCTGGAGCGCTGCGGCTGCCGAGGCAGGATCGGGCATGACGAGCCATTCGATCCGGTCGAAATGGGCGATACGCGCTCCGGCCAGCAGGCTCGTCTCGTCCTGGCGCGGCACGTAGCGCTCGTGCCGGGCATAGGCCGCGCCGGCCCCGGGCTTCCATTCGTCGCGCAGGAAGCGGTAGGGGCCGGAGCCGACATATTCCGAGATCTGCTTGAATGGATCGGTCTTGGCGATGCGCTCGGGCATGATGAAGCAGTAATCGGCGAGCGCGTTCAGCATCAGCCCGAAGGGCTTCTTCAGTCGGATCGTGAAGACCTTGTCGCCCTCGGTGGTCAGTTCGGCGCCAAAGCTCATCATGAGTTGGCCGAGCGGCCGGCGCTTGGCCCAGCGCTGGATCGAGGTGACAAGGTCGATCGAGCGCACCGGCTCGCCATCATGGAAGACGAGGCCGTCGCGCAGGGTGAAGCGCCAGGTCAGCTTGTCGTCGGACAGTTCATGGCCCGCCACCATCTGCGGCCTGGGCAAGTAGTTTGCATCGAGCGCATAAGGCGTGTCCCAAACCATGAAGCCGTGGTTGTAGGCGACGGTCGTGGTCGTCCAGATCGGATCGGGATTGGCGAGGTCGGCCTGGGGAATGAACCTCAGGACCCGCTGGCGGCTTTGTGAGAGTGCCGGACGAGCGATTGCGGTCGCGGCAGCGGCGGCGAGGAAATCACGGCGTCTCATCACGAAGCCTCCCTGATACGGAGCGGATAGAGGGTGGGCGGGGCCAGGCGGAACGGAAAGCGGTTGATATCGAGCGCAGCGGGACCGGGCGCGTCGATGTCGATCATGGTAGGGCAGATCGCGGTGAAGGCGGCGCGGAAATGGTTCTTGGCCTTAGCGCAGAGCAGCGCGACCTGAGCGAAGTCGACGCCGTGCAGCGTATAGAAGGCCGGGTCATGCGCCGAGCCGCAGGCAGTGGTGACGATCACCCTGATCTGCCCGATGCCGATCACTGCAGTGGGGCCGAGCGACATCGGCAGGCCGCGCATCATCGGGCCGCTGTTAGCGTAATGGCCGTCCGTGAGTTTGAGCACAGTCCCCGAGAACGGCACAGGCGAGCCGAAATCGGTGCTGATCCGCCCGCCGAGCGTGCCGCTGATCGCAGCGCCTTCGCCTGCCGCGACACATCGCTCGACCAGCGCGGGATCGGCGAAGAAGGCGAAGACGGTCGGCACCTGAGGGGCGGCATCCAGCAGCGCGCGCAGCATCTCCGGCGTGTCGCCGATGCCGCCCGAGAGCGGGTTGTCGCCTGAATCGATCACCGCTACGGGTTGCGCCTCCGGCCCGAGCCGGAGCGCCTGCGCGATGCCTGCCGCCGCATCGGGCAGCGCGATATAGAAGCGGTCGAGCCGCTTGCGGGTCTCTTCGACGATGCGCTCGGCGGCGCGCTTCGCCAGCTCCCGGTCGCCATCGGCATAAACCAGCGCGCCGGCACCCGCGACAACCGTGTCGCCATAGGAGAAGCCGCCGAAGGGCGAAGCATCGAGGATGCGCGGATCGAATTCGAGGCCGCGCGCGAAGGCTTCCAGCTCCGCCATCGGCCCCTCCGCCGTGCGCATGTTGATGCTGGGCAGTATCGCGTCAAGCTTGGCGATGTGGCCGACGGGTCGGACCTCGCCCTTCACCGTGCGGTCGAGCACGTCGAGCACCCGCTCGGCGGTCTCCTTCATGTCGATATGCGGATGTTCCTTGAACCCGGCGGCGAAGGTGACGAGATCGGCGATGCGCGTGTCGAGATTGGCGTGCAGGTCGAAGCTAACGCCGAAAGGCATCTCAGGCCCGATCGCCTCGCGCACGCGCCGGACGATCTCGTAATCGGCGAGGTCCATGCCCTCGACCACCATCGCCCCATGCAGCGAGAGGAAGACCGCATCCCATTCGCCCTGCGTAAGGTCGGCGACGATCTCGTCGATGATCGTGTCGTAGGCCTCGCGGGTAACGGGGCCGGCGGGCGTCGCGCCCGTCATGCGCAGGAAAGTGCCGCGCCATTCTGGATGGGCGTCGAGGAACGCGACGGCGCCGCCGCCCTCGGTCGTGGTGCCGCGGTAGACAGCCTCGGCCTCCTGGCCCTGATACCATTCACGCCGGAACTCGTTGAGCCCGGTCATCACCGGCGAGAAGGAATTGCCTTCATGCGAGAACCGGGCAACGGCGAGGCGGGGCATCAGCGATAACCTTCAGGAAGCAAGAGCCAGATCGACCGCTTCGCCGAGGATCTCGACGATTCGGTCGATCTCTTCGGCCGTGACGATGTAGGGCGGAGCGAGCAGCACATGGTCGCCGCGGACGCCGTCGACAGTGCCGCCGGAGGGGTAGCAGGCAAGGCCGAGATCGAAGGCGGCCTGCTTGACCCGCTCGTTGAGCCTGAGCGCCGGGTCGAAGGGTTCCTTGGCCGAGCGGTCGGAAACGAGCTCGATCGCTTGGATTAGGCCGCGGCCGCGGATGTCGCCGACATGGGGATGGTTGCCGAAGCGAGCGTTGAGCCGCTGCGAGAGCCACTCGCCCATCGCCTGGACCCGGTCGAGCAACCCTTCCGACGCGATGGTCCGCTGCACCGCGAGCGCCGCCGCGCAGGCGACCGGGTGGTTCATATAGGTGTGGCCGTGCCAGAGACGGCCGCTGCCGGCGCGGATCGCGGCGAAGATCGGCTCGCGCATCAGCACGGCGGCTATCGGCTGGTAGCCGCCTCCCAGCCCCTTGGCGATGGTCTGGAGGTCCGGACTCGCGCCGTCCTGCTCCCAGGCATGTGTCGTCCCGGTCCGGCCCATGCCGCACATCACCTCGTCGAGGATGAGCAGCGCGCCGTGTCGGTCGCAGAGGCGACGGGCCATGGCGAGATAGCCGGCTGGCGCGGGTATCGCACCCGCGGTCGCTCCGATCACCGTCTCGGCGACGAAGCCGGCGACGCTGGCGGGGCCGAGGCGCTGGAACTCGGCTTCGAGCTC
This sequence comes from Allobosea sp. OK403, assembly GCF_900113835.1. Classification (GTDB taxonomy): domain Bacteria; phylum Pseudomonadota; class Alphaproteobacteria; order Rhizobiales; family Beijerinckiaceae; genus Allobosea. The sequence continues at coordinate 54,464 of NZ_FOQV01000012.1, forward strand.
GGCCTCCAGCACATCGACGAAATCGGCTTCGCTGGTTCCGGCCGGGCGGCGATAGGCGTTGGGCGCCGAGACATGGCTGAAGCTCTCGGGCAGCAGCGGCGCATAGGGTGCCCGGCGGCCCGCATTGCCGCCCGCCGCCAAGGCACCGAGCGTATTGCCGTGGTAGCTCTGGCGCCGCGCGATGAAGTGCGTCCGGCCTGGCTGGCCGACCTCCAGAAAATACTGCCGCGCCAGCTTGAAGGCGCCCTCGCAGGCCTCGGAGCCTGAGGAGACGAAATAGGCATGGCTCAGCCCACCAGGTTCGTGGCCGACGAGACACTCCGCCAGCTCCTCCGCCGGCGCGCTGCTGAAGGCGCCGCTATGGACATAGGCGAGCTTGCCGACCTGTTCCCGGACCGCCGCGATGACCGCAGGATGGCCATGGCCCAGGCAGGAGACCGCTGCGCCGCCGGCGGCGTCGATGATCGCGCGCCCGTCGGCGGTGCGAATGAGGATGCCGCTGCTTTCGGCGGCGACTGGCGGCGGCAAGGCCGGTGAACGGTGCAGCAGTCGTGTCATCGCTGGCGTGGCCCGGTTTCGAGATAGGGCGTATGGGCGGCGATGCGCGCCTCGGTGCGGCGCAACTGCTCGCGACCCGCATCCCCCGCGCGGGAATAGAGCGTCGCGGCGAGCGCCTGCACCAGCGCGATGCAACCCGTGAGCGAAGGAAAGAAGCCGCTCGAATCCGTGCCGAAGGTGAGCACCGCCGCGGCGCCCTCGGCCACTGGCGCGTCGGGGCGGTCGACGATAGCGACGACCTTCGCGCCGGCATCGGCCGCAGCCTCCGCGCAGAGCAGGCCATCGCGCGAATAGGGATCGAAGCCGAAGAGCACGAGCGCGTCGCCGGACTTGAGACCGCCGAGCTCGACATCGAGCACGCCGCCGCCGCCCCCTATCAGCGTGGTGTCCGGACGGAACAGCCGATACTGGTAATGAAACAGAAGCGCCGGGGCGTGGCAGCTGCGGAAGCCAGCGACGATAACGCGCGGCGCGGCCTCCAGCAGCGTCGCCGCCTGCTCGATACGGGCTGCGTCGAGATTGTCGAGGATGGCCCGATCGGCCGCGATCATCGCGCCTGCGAGCGGCTCGGGTCCTCCCTCTGGCAAGGGCCGGACTGAGAAGGGCCGCCGCGCACCGAGGTCGTCGCGAGCATCGGCGATCAAACCAGCGCGCAATTCCTCCCAACCGGGGAGGCCCAGAGACTGGGCCAGCCGGGTAAACGTTGCAGGTGGAAGGCCCGCGGCCCGCGCCAGCCCGCGCATCGGCATTGTCGCCGCCTCGAAGCTGCGCCCGATCACGAAGCGCGCCGCATCGGCCTGCTGCGGCGGCAGGCGGCGCAGCGCGGCGGTGAGAAGGGCAACGGTGTCTTGAGTTCTGGAACGCATGACTTCTCGTTCGAGATTGAACGAAACGAATGTTTCATAGCGAAGCGTCACAAGTCAATGGGGCCCGTCGGCCGCGAACGAGGTACGCCGAGCCCGACCACGGGCCTGCTGATTGAGCCGCTGAGAGTTAAGCGGCCGACCTATGCAGACGGACACGACCAGCGTCCGCTTCTTGCAGACGGCTCAATGTCCGCTCCTGGCGGATATCGTTGAAAAAGTCGGCCTGCGAGCGAGGCGGTCACAGGCTGCGATTTGCCGGCGAGCGCTTTCGCCCTTCACGCGGCCCTGATCTGCGGCCCGTTCGGCAGAAGCTTGGCGAGCTTCCTGAGGTTCTGGGCTGCGGCGGCGAGGTGGAACTCGTCCCTGGCGCCGCTCGGTCCGCGTAGTCGCAGCCGATCGAGCCTCAGGATGCGCTTGAGATGGGCGAAGAGCATCTCGACCTTCTTCCGCTCTCGCCGCGAGGTGACATAGGCGTCGGTCTGCGCGATGTCCCTTGCCATGTCGCGAGCGCCCTCGTGGATCGAGCGCAGGATCTTGCGAGCGGGTGTGTTGGGTGCGGGTCAAATTCTTCGCATTCGGGAAGACGTCTAGGGCGAGGAATTTGATCTCACCAGCAGTGACCCAGGTAACTGGCTTCCGGCCGATGCGCTCGACCAGGCGCGGACGATACTTCACCTCGCAGCCTAGCCTCTCGTCGCTGGCGGCGGCGGCGGCGAACGTCTTCCCAGCTATGCGGCCTCCGAGGCTGCGGCGAGTAGGGGGAACACGCCCGGATTGGCTGGACTGACTTTCAAAGAACGGGGCCTGGACCGTGTCCGGTCCAGGCCCCTGGATCTCGTCTTTGCTTGGGACGAAGAGGCGTGGCTCAGAACTCTTCCCAGCCCGCGTCGTTGGCGCGGGTGTTGGCAACCTTCTTTGCGAGCGCGGCCGGTGCTGGGCGGGGCGCCGGGGCGGCGGTCCGAGGTGCCTGCGTCCGAGGTGCGGGGACTTTGGTCTTCCCAAAGGCAACCTCCGCCAGCTGGCGCAGGCGCGCGGGCTCTGAGACCGGCGCGCTGGTCACCGCTGGCGCTGCGTAAGCGGCGTCCGGCCCGGTCTTGAACGCCGCGACGAGGTCGTTGAGCTGTCCGATGCGGGCGGAGAGGGATGCGGCGGATGCTGCGCTCTGTTCGGAGAGGGCTGCGTTCTGCTGGGTCATCTCGTCGAGATGCGCCACCGCCTGGCTCATCTCGTCGATGCCATTGGCCTGTTCGCCCGAGGCCGACGAGATGTCGGCGATGGTGGCGGCGACCTTCCTCGAATGGCCGAGGATCTGGCTGAGCTGGTCGCCGGCCTGGCGGACGAGCTTGACGCCCTCGCCGACCTCCATGTTCGACGAGGAGATCAGGGTCGAGATGTCCTTGGCCGCGGCGCTGGAGCGCTGCGCCAGCGTGCGCACTTCCGACGCGACCACGGCGAAGCCCTTGCCGGCATCACCGGCCCGCGCGGCTTCCACCGCCGCGTTCAGCGCCAGGAGGTTGGTCTGGAAGGCGATGTCGTCGATCACCCGGATGATGTCGGAGATCTTCTGCGAGGCGCTCTCGATGCGCGCCATGGCGTCGACGGCCTGGCCGGCGATCTCGCCGCCCGACTGCGCCGCATGCATCGCATCGTTGGCGATGGCCGCTGCGTCTTTCGAGGCCTGGGCCGAGGCCTTGACGCTGGCGGCCAGCTCCTCGGTCGTGGCGGCGGTCTCCTCCAGGCTGGAGGCCTGCTCCTCGGTGCGCTTCGACAAATCGTCCGCGCCCATGTTGATCTCGCGGGCGGCGAGGCCGACATCGGCCGAGGTGACCTGAATGGTGCGCACCGTCGAGGACAGCCGGTCGACCGTGTCGTTGATCGCGCCCTTGAGCTCGGCGAACTTGCCGCGATAGGCCGAATCCACCCGCACCGTAAGGTCGCCGCCGGCGACCGCCGAAAGCGCCCTGGCGAACTCGCTGGTGGCCGAATCCACCACGGCGTTGATCTCGTTGATGCCGGCGACGAGCTTCTGCATCTGCTCGTCCGACTGGTCGATCTGCAGACGCGCCGAGAAATCACCGGCTGCCGCAGCCGCAACCACCTCGCCGACATCGGAGACCACCGCTTCCATCGACTGGGCGCGGGCGAGACGGGCTGCGGCCGCCAACTGTTCCTGTGCCTCCAGCGCTCGGACGCGCTGAATGTTGGCCTGGAAATCGCCCAGCGCATGACTGATCGCGTCGATCTCGACCATGTTGACCTTAGCCGGGATTCTGGCGTCGTCGGCGCCCGACAGCATCAGCCCGACTGAGTTAGCCAATTGCCCAAGCGGCCGAACCACGCCGCGATGGAACAACAGAACAATTCCGACCACGACGCCGGTGACGATCAGGATCGCCAGGAGCGAGAGTGCCAGGCGCCAGCCTGCGCTCGACAGATCGGCATCGATCTCGACTTTCGCCTGCTCGAAGGCGGCGTCGCGCATCTGCAGGATGGTTGCCAGCGATTTCTGCGTCCAGGTGCGCCAGTCGGCGAGGGCGATCTCGACCGGCTTCCCGTCGCGGGCCGCCTCATACATCGTCCCATAGGTTTTGGATTCTTCGTCGCGGAAACCGGTCTTGACGATCTCAAGCGCAGTCTTGAGCTGCGGGTTGGTCTGCATCTGCGCCACGGCCTGGTCGATCAGCAGCCAGAGCTGCTCGATGCGGCCGCTCAAACGATCGACTTGGGATACGGCGGCGGGCGTCAGTTTGATGCCGCTGCCGACATACTGCGTGAAATGGACCGACCGGCTGCCGGCTGCCTCACGCACCGTCGTCGCGAGTTCGCCCAGAGAAACCGTGTTGCTGACCTCTGGGTTGAGATCGCCAATGCGGGCTCCGAGCTGGCGCTGGAGCGCGGATTGCTGATTCAGCAGTTCGAGGACGGTGCCGCTGAAAACCTGCGCCGCCTTTGGATCGCGCTGCTGCAGTGGCCTGGCCCCCTCCGCTGTGGCGAGCTTGCGCGCGTCGGCGAGGCGTTGGCTGATCTGGGACACGGGGCCCGCGAACTCCGGACGCTTGGCGAAGGCGGTGTCTGCGAAACTGGCTTGCATCTGCGTGATGCGGGCGTCGGTGGCACGTGCCGCCTGGTTGGCCGATGCGGCGATCTTTCCGTCGGGGTCCGCGGCCAGGACCACCTGCGTGATCACGCCCCGTTCGATCGCCGCGCTCTCGATGACGCGGCTGACAGCCTCTGACGCGACGACGAGGCTGCGTGTCTCGCGAGCCGTCGAGAGTGAGTGCATCTGCTGATAGGCGACATAGCCACTGGCCAGGATCGCTGCGGCGCCGGCCGCGATGGTGCAGATCAGAAAATGCGTTACGCGCATGATGTCGGGTCCCCGCCGCGCCTGACCCGGCCATCTCGCGAACCGCGATAGCGCGGCAGACCGACACGTTTACGGGAGCTACGGACACAGCCATAGCGAAGGCGGCGTTAACGCGACCTTTCGAGAGGCCGGTAAGACGAACGTCTGCTGTCGGGTAACACCCCAATGTCAGCTTGTGGCGCTGGGCCTACGCTCCAGATCCGCTGGTTATTGCGACCCGATCAACCACGCTAACTCTGCTCCGTGCTGGCGTTGGTGTCTTGCATGATCTTGACAAACTGGCTCGCCAAACGCGGAAGGGGCCGGCTTCGCAACGCCATCAGGCAGACCGTGATTTTGATCTCCGGCTCGATTGCAAGTTGAATAAGCCCATCAAATCGCTGGGCTTGCGGCAATAGGCTGTCGACCAGGGATACGTCCCCCCGTTCCGACATCAGATGTGCCGCCGAGATGCTGTAGGGCACAGTCATCACGGGCGCATAGTCCAGGCCTCGGCGCTCATGCGCCTGAGCGATCAGCCAGCCGAGCGGCGATTTTTCCCGATCGAAGCAGATCAGGCGGCGATCGCGCAAATCCTCCAGCCGCGCCCGGCTCCTCGCGGCCAGCGGGTCGTCCTGTCGCACCAGAGCGATGATCGAGCCGCTCACCAGCGGCGTCAAAGCGATGTCGTCGGTGACGCGCGGCGAAAACATCAGGCCGAGATCGGCCGTGCCGCGGGAGAGTTCGCTCGGCGGGTCGCCCATGATGAGTTCGACACGCGCCAGGGGATAATCCTGCGTCAGTCTTCTCAAGGCGCGTGCGATCAATCCCTGACCGATGCTCGGCGTCGAGGCGATCCGCAAGGGCGTCTCCTGGCCGGCCCGCAGGCGGGTGGCCGTAGCGCGCAAAGAGCGCCACTCCTCCTCCACCGGCGCGAGCGCTGCCATCAGCGAGACCGCCTGCGGCTTCAATATCAATCGGCCATCCTTACGCTCGAAGACGGCGACCCCGAGGCTTGCCTCGCTGCGGGCGATGATCTTGCTGATCGCCGACTGGGTCAGGTGGAGCCGGCGAGAGGCTTCGACCGTCGTGCCATGACGGTGCACGGCGAGGAGCACGGCGGCATCCGAAGGAGAGAACGGCCTCATGGCATCCTGCGCCCCTGCAGCTCGTCCAGCAGCAATCGCGCCGGGCGGCCGAGGGCGGAACCGCGGCGCTGATGCGCATAGGCCGTCACGGGCGGGCTTTGCTCCAATGGCAGGGTGAGAAGGCCTTCGACGAGGTTGCTGCTGATCACGAAGCCGTCGACCACAGCCAGACCCACCCCTTCCCGGACGAGGTGGCAGGCTGTGTCGGTATGCCGGACCGTGATGGCAATCTGCCCCGCCAGCCCCGCTCCGATCAGAGCGCTCTGGAAGCTGTCGGCGGAGCTGACGCCGTCCGGGGCGTAGCTCACGAGGCGCTCGCCTTCCAGATCCGCGCGGGTCAGCTCGCGGCGCCGGGCCAGCGGGTGTCCGCCTGCCAGCACGCAGACGAGCGGACTTTCGCCAAGCGGCAGGTCCTCGATATCCGGCGTCTGCATCGGCCCATAGGAAAGTCCGAGATCGACCTCGCCGGCGGCCAGATGCTCGCGGACATGGTCGAACATGATCTCGACGGCGACGGCCTCGCTCAGGCTTCGGCGCGTCTGCGCGATCGCCGGGGGCAGGATGCTGTGTGCGAGACCCGGCACTGTCGCGACCCTCAACCGATCTGCCATGCCGACGCGGATCATGTCGGCCTCATGCCGGGCCCGGCGCAGCGTAGCGAAGAGCGGCTGGGCTCGCTGGACCAGCGCCAGAGCTTCCGGTGTCGGCACCAGCCGACCTTGGATGGTGACGGCGAGGCTGAGGTCAAGCTCCTCCTCTGCGTGCTTCAAGGTCTTGATCACCGCGGACTGGCTGACCCCGAGGCCCTGCGCTGCCTCGCCCGTCCCGCGCAGCCTTACAAAGGCATCCAGCGTCAGCAGCGGTCCCAGCCTCATTGCTATTCCAATCAGTTGAAGATCTCGCCCAATGTTTCATTGGAAGGACTAGTCCGGGCTGTGGAAGGATGCAATCCGCCGCAGAAGAGCGGCCACAGGATCAAGGGGCTCGGCATGACCACATTTCGTTCGTTGATGTCCGCCGGCACGGTGGCGCTCGCGCTCGCTGCCCCGGCGCTGCTGGCGGCTCCGTCCAGCGCCCTGGCCAAGGGCGTGCTGCGGCTGGCGCAGACGCAGGATCTCGTCTCGCTCGACCCGATCGCGACCAGCGACAATGCCTCGATCTACGCTCAGCTCCTGATCTTCGACACGCTGCTGCGGCCGAGCAAGGATGCGACGAAGCTGGAGCCCGGCCTCGCCGAGAGCTGGACGGTCAGCGCTGACGGCATGACCTACAGCTTCAAGCTTCGCGAGGCGAAATTCTCCGACGGCACGCCGGTCAGGGCGAGCGATGTCGCCTTTTCTCTGAAGCGGGCCGGCAGCGACGCCTCGAGCTGGAAGCGCTTCTTCTCCGGCATCGATACGATCGAGACCCCTGACGACAAGACCGTCGTGCTCAAGCTGAAGAAGGTCTTCACGCCGCTGCTCAACAACCTCGCGCTGTTCTCGTCGGCGATCCTGCCGCAGAAGGCGTTCGAAGCGGCCGGCGACACGTTCTTCGAAAAGCCGATCGGCAGCGGCCCCTTCATGGTCGCGGCCTGGAACAAGGGCCAGGGCCTCTCGCTGAAGAAGAATGCCAGCTACTGGCAGGCCGGCAAGCCCGACCTCGACGGCGCCGAACTGATGGTCATTCCCGAGGGCAATAGCCGCGTGCTCAAGCTGCAGGCGGGCGAGGTCGATGCCGCCATCGATATTCCGCTGAACCAGGTGCAAGGGCTGGGCCGCGACGGCAAGATCAAGACGGCGGTGGCCAATGTCTTCCGTACCGATTTCGTCATCATGAACACACGCAAGAAGCCGTTCGAGGATCAGCGCGTCCGGCAGGCATTGAACTATGCGATCGACAAGGAGGGGCTGGTCAAGGCGCTGCTCTACGGAACGGGCAAGGTCTCGAACTCGCCGATGCCGCCGATGGCCTATGCCGACTCCAGCCTGAAGCCCTATCCGCACGACCTTGCCAAGGCCAAGGCCCTGCTGGCGGAGGCCGGCTACAAGGACGGCTTCAAGACCTCGCTGCTGGTGGATTCCAGCCGGCCCCTGCACCGCCAGCTCGGCCAGGCCTTGCAGGCGGCCTTGAAGCAGATCGGCGTCACCGCCGATATCCGCCTCGTCGAGGGCGGCACGCATTGGACGACGACGAAGGCCGGCGACTACGAGATGGCCGTTGCCTATGCCACGAGCGACACCATCGACCCTGACCAGCTTGCAGGCTTCCTGATCGTCAATCCCGAGCGCGCCAATGCCTACCACACGGAGTGGAAGAGCGAGCGCGTCAACGAGCTCTACGACAAGGAGCGCGTCACTGCCGACGGGCCCGAGCGCGGCAAGATGTTCCAGGAGATGATCAGGAACGCGCATGACGGTGCGCCCTCGGTCTTCCTGTTTTATCCCGGCACCTCCTATGCCTATCGCAGCAATGTCGAGGGCTTCGAGGTCCTGCCGACTTCGAATTTCCGCCTCGAAGACGTCAAGCTGAAGTGAGGTCGGCGATCTGAAGAGAGGCACGGGCGCCTCGTCGCCCAAGCCCCGTCCCCGCCATGCTGATCTACATTCTCAAGCGCCTCGCGCAGCTGGTGCCGGTTCTGTTCGGCATCACGCTGGCGTGCTTCCTCCTGCTGCGCGCCCTGCCGGGCGACCCTGCGACGCTCCTCCTCGGCGCGCGTGGCGGGCCCGAGGAGATCGCGCTGATGAAGCAGCGGCTCGGGCTGGACCTGCCGCTGTGGCGCCAGTACCTGCTCTTCCTCGGGGATATCGTCTCCGGCAGCCTCGGCCGCTCGGTCGTGCATGCGCGGCCGGTGATGCAGCTTGTGCTGGAGCGGCTGCCGGCGACCTTGTGGCTCGTTGCATATTCGACCGCGCTCGCCGTGCTGATGACCGTGCCACTGGCCTTGTGGTCGGCGATGGAGCGCGGGCGACCGGTCGATCTCGCGATCAAGCTCGCCTTCACGATCGTGATCGCGATGCCCTCCTTCTGGCTCGGCCTGATCTTCGTCATCCTGTTCGCGATCTGGCTGCCGCTGTTCCCGACCTCTGGCTATGGCGACGATCTGCTCTCGCGGCTGCACCATACAACCCTGCCGGCGCTGGTGATCGCGCTCGCCACCGCCTCGCTGACCATCCGCAGCCTGCGCAGCGCCATCCTCGCCGTGCTCGGCTCGGACTACGTTACGACGGCGCGTGCGAAGGGCGCCGGTACGGCTCGGCTGATGACCGTTCATGTCCTGCCGAATGCGCTGATCTCCTCGATCTCCGTGCTCGGCGCCCATACGAGCTGGGTGATCGGTGGCACGGTCGTGATCGAGACCGTCTTCGCGCTACCGGGCCTCGGCTCGCTCTTCGTCGAATCGATCTTCGCCCGCGACTATCCGCTCATCCAGGGGCTCACCATCGTCTTCGCCGTCCTCGTCGTGCTGATCAACCTGGCCACGGATCTCGCCTATGCGCTCGCCGATCCGCGCATCCGGCTGGAGTGAGCCGATGAGCCGCCTCCGCTCCAATCCGAGCCTCTTTGTCGGGCTCGCCATGCTGGCGCTGCTCGCCGCCTTCGTCGCGCTCGGCCAGCTTTGGACGCCGCAGGACCCGTTCGGGATCGACTACGGCAACACCTTGCAGCCGCCCTCGCTCGCCAACTGGCTCGGCACCGACGATCTCGGCCGCGATGTGGCCTCGCGGGTGCTGGCTGGCGGCTATGTCGACCTCAAGGTCGCGCTGATCTGCGTCGCGGCGCCGGCCATTCTCGGCATCGCCATCGGCGCGATCTCGGGCTTCGTCGGCGGGCGCGTCGACACCTGGATCATGCGCATCACCGACATCTTCTGGGCCTTCCCGTTCTACGTGCTCGTGATTGCGATCGTCGGCGTGCTTGGTCCCGGCGAGACCAATCTCTACCTCGCTTTCCTGCTCGTGAACTGGATCTCCTTCGCGCGCATCGTGCGCGGCGAGGTCCTGGTGCTGCGCAACCTCGAATTCGTGCAGGCGGCGCGGAGCCTCGGCTGCTCGACGCCACGCATCGTGATCGTCCATGTGCTGCCAAACGCGGTCAACCCGGCCATCGTCTACGCAATGGCTGACGTGGTCCTCACCATCCTCGCCGTGACCTCGCTCTCCTTCCTGGGGCTCGGTATCCAGCCTCCGACACCGGAATGGGGGCTCATGATCTCGGACGGCCGCCAGTTTCTCTTCGACGCCTGGTGGATCGCGACCTTCCCCGGCCTCGCCATTATCTACACCGGCGTCACCTTCGCGCTGATCGGCGAAGGTCTCGACACTGCGCTGCGCCCCAAGGGTTGACGGCCGTCCCCACCCGATTCGCCACAGGTTATGCCAATGAGCTTCTTTGACGACGATCCCGTCCTGCAAGGCATCGGTACCCTGCTTGCTGAAAAGGCCCATGCGACCTTCCGCGAACGCGGCGTCCCGCCCGAACAGTTCGGCTATGTCCTGCTGCAGCCCGGCCGCGATGGCGGGCGGCCGAGAGGCGCGGCCCTGAACGCGGGCTGGCGCAGCTATCCCTGCTCCTTGGTCAAGGTGTTCTTTCTCGTCGCCGCGCAAGCGGCGCTGGAGGAAGGGCGGCTTCAGCCTCACGAAGAGCTGGAGCGCGCCATGCGCGATATGATCCTGTGGTCGTCGAACGCTGCCACGAACTACATCATCGACCTGCTCTCGGGCACGACCGGAGACACGCTCCTGACAGATGCCGAGATGGCGGCCTGGAGCGGGCGGCGTCAGAGCGTCAACCGCTACTTCGCCGCGCTCGACTGGCCGGAGCTCGACGGTATCAATCTCGACCAGAAACTGATGGACGATCTGCGCTATGGCCGCGAGAAGATCGGCCTCGATCAGTCGCCCATCGGCCACAATGTGCTCACACCGATCGCCATGGCGCGGCTGATGTACGAGATTTTCCATGGCTCGCTGCTGGGCGAGACCTGCCGGCCGGTCATCCGCGACCTTCTGGCCCGAAACCTGGAAAGCCCCTTTGTCCAGCGAGGTGCCTATCAGGTCTCAGGCTATCTCGCCGGCGGCATGCCGGCGGGCACGCAGGTCTGGTCCAAGGCTGGCCGTACCCGCTGGCTCGGCGACGAGCGCGCTGAGTTTCGCCGGCATGACGCGTTGCGGTCAATCCTGCCGAATGGCGAGGCATTGATCGCCGTCGTGTTCACCCAGGGCGAGGCGATCGCCGAAGACGATGGTTTTTTTCCGTCGCTCGGAGCGCTGATTGCGGAACAGATCGTGCGCCGCGATGTCGGACACAGCGTTCGCCAGCGATAGAGCGCTTTCGAGCGAAGTGGATACCGGTTCGCGTGAAGAAACCGCGATAAAACAAGAATATAGAGCGTTTTCGAGCGAAGTGGACGCCGGTTCGCTCGAAAATGCTCTAAGCTCGGCACCGGGCAGCGCAGCCCGACACGAAGCGGGCAGCCCACTGCATGGCCGACGCGGCGTATGTCAACGCTGATCTTCCAGGTAGATGGCGAGTTCGTCTACCAGGCGGCGCGACGCGTCGACATCAGAGGCTTCGGCCGCCTCTTCGAGGCCCGCGCCGAAATCGGTGATCGCCTGGAAGCCGAAGGCACCGCCTGATCCCCTCATGTTGTGGCCAAGGATCGTCACAGCTTCGAAATCGGCCCGGTCCAGCGCGTCGCCCATGGAGACGACATGCTGTCTGCAACTGTCCAGGTAGGCGGGGACATAGGCCGCGAGCCTGGCGCTTGGGCGCCACGACCTGGGCGCTTCGAGGCGATCATCGCTGCGCAGAAGGGGCGACGCGACCGTGGAGTAGTCCTTGATCGCCTGGAGGAGCACGTCCTGCTTGATGGGCTTGGTCAAGTACGCCGTACAGCCCGCCGCTAGGCAGGCCTCGCGATCGCCCTTCAGCGCCGACGCCGTCAGGGCGATGATCGGGGTTGGGGCGCGGTCATTGGCCTTTTCCCAAGCGCGGATCGTTCGCGTGGCGGTCAACCCGTCCATGACCGGCATTTGTCGATCCATCAGCAGCAGATCATAGCGGCGAGCTTTGAACATCTCGCAGGCGATCAACCCAGTCTCGGCCACATCGACGAGGTAGGGCGTATCTTCGAGGTAGGCCAAGGCGATGGTGCAGTTGTCCGGAGAATCCTCGGCCATGAGGATGCGCAACGCCGGCAGCGGTGCCTCCGGGCTGGCGCCCACTGGCGCGCTGACAGGCCGGCTGGCGGCCGCCCAGATCTCGAACGGAAGGGAAAAGGCGAACACGCTTCCCTTGCCCATGGTGCTGGTCACCCAGATCCGACCGCCCATCAACTCGACCAGGCGCTTGGAGATCGTCAGGCCGAGGCCCGAGCCGCCGAACCGGCGCGTCGTGGAGGAATCGGCCTGGGTGAAGCGCTCGAAGACGCGGTCGAGCTTGTCGGCGGCGATGCCGATGCCGGTGTCCGACACGCAGAACCGAAGCGCGGTCGGGGCGGAGCCATCCTGGTCTCTTTCGACCTTCAGGGAGACCTTGCCAACCTCAGTGAACTTGATGGCGTTGCCAAGCAGGTTGAGCAGCACCTGACGCAGGCGGGTCGGATCGCCGATCAGATCGTTGCTGACGTCCGGCGCGATCTCGCAGACCACGGTCAGCCGTTTTTCCTGCGCCTTGGGGGCGACCATCTCGATCACCTTCTCGAGGTGGTCGCTCAACGAGAAGCCCGTCTGCTCCAGGTCGAGCTGCGAGGCCTCGACCTTGGACAGGTCCAGGATGTCGTTGATCAGGTTGAGCAGGTTGTCGCCCGCGCGGCGGAAGATCTGGACGTATTTGTCCTGCTCGGGCGTGAGCGAGGTCTTGGCCAGCAGGTCGGCGATGCCCATGACCGCATTCATCGGCGTGCGGATCTCATGGCTCATGCTGGCCAGGAAATCGGACTTCGTCCGGCTGGCGCTCTCGGCGTCAGCCTTGGCTTGCTGCAGCTCGGCCTCGACCCGCTTGCGCTCGGTGACGTCGCGCGCCGCCGCGAAGACGCCCTTCAGGGTACGGCTTCGGTCATAGAAGGTGGTGGCGTTGTAGGACACGACGGCCTGCTTGCCGTCGCGGCTTCGCACCGTCAGCTCGTAGTCAGTGAGCGACTTTTCAGCGAGGACGCGCTTGATCCCCGCCTCGGCCCGCTCGGGATCGGTGAAGCAGTCCTTGAACGGTGCTCCGATCAACTCGTCGCGGGTGGAGCCGGTCAGGGCCTCGGTCTGTTTGTTGACGTCGGTGATGATGCCGGCAGAGTCGGTGGTGATCAGGGCGTCGATGTTGGATTCGATCAGCGAGCGGGTATAAAATTGCTGGTCGCGCAGGCGTTGGTCCGACCTCTTCTGCTCTTCCTCGACCAGCTTGCGGGCGGTGTTGTCGGTGCCGATCAGCAGGTAGCCAATGATGGCACCCGCGGCATCGCGCAAAGCCGTGACCGAGACGACTGCCGGAAACCGGGTGCCGTCCTTGCGGATATAGGTCAGCTCGTAGATGTCCTCGATGCCGCGCGAGGCCTTGAACACCAGGGCCTCAAATCCAGGCTCGATCGGCGTCGCCAGTTCGGCGCTCAAAGCCCGGGCCCGCACGACCAGTTCCTGGGGATCGGAGATGTCGGCCGGCGTGATGGTGTTCATCACCTCGGCGGCCGTATAGCCGAGCATGCGTTCGGCGCCGACATTGAAGATCTGGATCACGCCCTTGGCGTCGGTGGCGATGCTCGAGAAGTTGGCACTGTTGAAAATGGCGCTCTGCAAGGCGCCGGCTTTGAGCAGGGCCTCTTCAGCCTCCTTGCGCGCCGTGTTGTCGGTGCCGATCAGCAGATAGCCGATGATAGCGTCCTGCGCATCGCGCAATGCCGTGACCGAGACGACTGCCGGAAACCGGGTGCCGTCCTTGCGGATATAGGTCAGCTCGTAGATGTCCTCGATGCCGCGCGAGGCCTTGAACACCAGAGCCTCGAACCCCGGGGTGATGGCGGTCGCAAGTTCGGTGCTCAAGGCCTCAGCCCGCGCGATCAGCTCCTGGGGATCGGAGATGTCGGCCGGCGTGATGGTGTTCATCACCTCGGCGGCCGTGTAGCCGAGCATGCGCTCGGCGCCGACATTGAAGATCTGGATCACGCCCTTGGCGTCGGTGGCGATGCTCGAGAAGTTGGCGCTGTTGAAGATGGCGCTCTGCAAGGCGCCGGCCTTGACGGTCGACTCGTCCGTTTGGCCACGGGCCGCGGCTTCGGTCGCTCGAGCCAGCGGAGCCTCGTTGCCCACTTCCGTCTTCGAAATTGAGATGGGGAGTTTCCTAACTCAAAACAGATGGGCCGTGACGCTTTCGAATTGGAAGGGTCACTCGAAACGAGAGCAGGATTGATCCGGCTCTAGTGGAGAAGCTTGCCGACGGCGAGCTCCAGCTGCTCCGGCCAGTACGGTTTCTGGATGAACTGGCCACCCCCGACGAACAGGTCGGACATGTCGGCGGTGAGTGGGCTGCCGGATGTATAGAGCACCCGCAATCCCGGCCTGATGCCGATGGCCTGATTGGCCACATCGTAACCGCCGAGTGCCAATTTGCCGAGGCGGATGTCAACGAAGAGCATGTCGATATGCTGGCTGGCGGAGAGGTGCAAAAGCGCGCTCTCCAAATCGTCGGCCAGCAGTGGCGTGTGCCCCAAATCCTCGATAGCCCACTCGGCAGCCAGGCGAATGACCATTTCGTCCTCGACCACAAGAATAACGGCCATCAGAGCAGCCTCGTGCATGATCGCGGCATTCAGGAACCCCTATCGCGTCGTCTTGATGGATTCGACGACGCGCACATAACGCGCAAACGATGCAAAGGTTCCGGTTATTCCCAGGAGCAGCCCACCGTCATTGCGGCCGTGCGACACAAGGGGGCACAGCCGATCCTGGGCCTGGGCGTTGGCGCGTTCACGCAAGCGCCTGGACTTGGCCCGGCTAATCGTCGACCGGGCCATGTCCAGGCATCAGAATTGGCTTTCCAGCGTCAGAACATGCGGAGAGGAGGCTTGGCGTCGTCTGGCAGGAGCAGCTTATCGGGTGTCCGGACAAGACGCTCCGCCAAGTCGGCCTCTGGGCTGCCTCCTGCACGCTTCTCCCTCACGCAGGCAATTCGTGCACGGTGATGGCGGGGCAGATCCCGCGGGCAATGTTGATCAGGTGGCGGTGATGCGTCGCCACGATGACCTGTCCGGTTTTGGCCATCTCGGCGAGGAGACGGCAGGCCTCCTCGGAGCGGAAATCGTCGAAGGTCTCGAGGATGTCGTCTGCGATGAACGGCAGCGAAGGGCGGGTCTTGGCGAACTCGTGGTAGCCGGCGATGCGCAGCGCCAGATAGAGTTGCGCCCGCGTGCCGGTCGACATGTCCGTGGCGAGTTTCGAGCCGCCCGCGGCCATGACGCCCAAGAGGATTTCCTTGTCGCCGCTGGGCTGGGTCTTGAGGCCGGAATAGGCGCCCTTGGTGATCGTCTGGAAAGCCTCCGAGGCGGATTGCAGCATCGAGGTACGGTGCGTCTCGCGATAGATCTGTAGTGCCTGGTGGGCGGCTGCGATGCCCAATTTCCGGCGCGCGAAGCTGATGGCCTTCTCCTCCAGCTCGACAAGCAATGTCCGGCGCTCCTCATCGAGCCGCGCGACCGCATCATCGCCACCGATCGCCGCGAGCGCGCGATCGGCCTGCATATGCCGGGCGTGGAGTTCGTGAGCTTCGCGATCCTGCCCTTCGAGCCGCGCTGTGAGCATGGCCGCCTCGGTTTCAAGCTGTGATTGATCGAGCTCGGCCAGGATCGCTTCAGCGGCATCCAGCGATTGGGATCGGCAAGCTGCAGTGATGCGTTCGCCCAGGAGTTTCAGCTGGCGCTCAAGGTCGGAGCGACGGTTGGCCTGGTCGATCATGGCGCTGACTTCGAGCAGCGAACCGACGCCGAAGAAAGCGGTCAGGGTCGATGCTTCAGCCTGATGCAGCGCCATCCCTTCCATGGCCTCACGCTGGGCGATCTCGGCCTGGTCGAGGTCGGCTTGCTTGCTGCGGCGCTTCTGGTCGTTCAGGCGCGCGAGCTCAACTCGCCGGCGCAGCCCTGAGGCGAGTTCGAGGGGATCATTGTCGTCTGCGAGGCCAAGCGTGCCGGCGATCGACTGCACGGCCTGGACGAACTGCTCCTGGTCTCGCTCCATGGCCTCGATGCGGTGGCTGAGACTTTCGCGTTCGACCTCCAGGGGCGGAATCTCCGCAAGCAGGGCAAGGATCTGATTGAGCTCGTCAGGTCCGGGCGGGGAGGGCACTTCACCCAGCCAGCAGGACCCGATGGCAGCAGTCCAATCCCGTTCCCACTCGTCATCGACGGCTTGCGCCTCGGCGAGATCGCGCTTGCGCGCGCCGAGCTCAGTCGCATGGGTTTCCACGGCCTTTGCCGCGTTGGCGAGATCGGAACGCTGCTTCTTCTGCTGATCGACGATGGCCTGCAGGCTGAGGAGAAGGCTGTCGAAGGCGACGTCGGACGACGCGGCTCCAGCACTCTTCAAGGCGGATGTCAGCCGCTCGATCTGGGCGGCGGCATCGTCTTGGGCGGCCTGAAGATCGGTCGATGCCGATTTGAGGGCGGCATTGATGTCGAGAACAGATGCGCGACGCGACAGCCAGCGATCGAGTTCGCTCAGGCGCATCTCGGCGGGCAGCCCGATCGCGCTGAGAGCGCCTGCTGTCTCGCGGTCCAGAACCATCTTCAGCTCGAGCGCCCGGCTCTGGAGATCCTCGACCCGCTTCAGCTTGGCTGAGGTTGTCGCCATCGCCTGGACAGCCTGCCGCAGCTCGGCAGCCTGGCTTGTTTGGCGAAGCTGCGCATCCGTGATCGCGTCGTCCTGCCGCAACGCGCTCTCGAAGGCGTCAGCCGTGGCATGGTCCATGGCGTGGCGATGGCCGAGCCAGGCGTCGTCGCGCCTGGTCCGGGCCGCGAGGGCCGCAGTATCGTCGACCAGCCCGGTTGCGACCTTGATCGCGTCTATTTTCGCAGAGAGCTCGATTGCGGTGTTGGTCAGGCTTTCGATCTCAGAGCCATGCGTGACCAGGGCCTGGCGGATCGTTTCAGCCCGGCCACGCCAGTCTTCGATCTGATCTGCCGTCGGCACTCTGACCGCGTT
This sequence comes from Allobosea sp. OK403, assembly GCF_900113835.1. GTDB lineage: Bacteria > Pseudomonadota > Alphaproteobacteria > Rhizobiales > Beijerinckiaceae > Allobosea. The sequence continues at coordinate 71,541 of NZ_FOQV01000012.1, forward strand.
GAGCTGATCGATTTCACCAGACCACGGGCCAAGCTGCGAGACCTGGTCTGCAAGCTTCTCCCGGAGGTCGACGACGATGCGGCGCGCCGATCTTTCGCGGGCGACATGGTCGCTCGCCCGAGCCTGATCGAGAACGAGCTGCAGCCTTGCGACCGACGCCTCATCGGCCTTGGCCGGCCCGAACCCTTCAAGGACCTGTTTGGCCGCGGCAGCCGCCTCGCTGGCACGGATATGCTCTCTCCTCGCGGACTGCAGCCTTTCGCGGATCCCCGATCGCCGATCGATCAAGCCGCGGAGTCTTCCCACGAGCGAGGCCGGCAGCACCAGTTTCGATGGGTCCGCATCCGGTCGGTCGAGCCGTTCGGCGACCTTCTTGAGGCTGCCGGTCATGACGGCGAGTTCTGATTGCCGCTTCGGGATGTCGAGTGCCGCGACGTAGCGCGCCTCGCTGGTATGCAGGGCGTCGATTGCGGGGCCCGCCGCGATGACGGACGGCTCGACCTGAATGCCATCCCGCTCCCCGCGAATCCGCTCCACGCTGGCCGAGGCGATCTCGGATGCGGCCTTGAGGCGGCCATCGGCGGTGATGAGCTCCGGCAAGCGTTCAGCCCAGGCGGCAGGCGGCTGCGGCACCTCAGCCAAGCTCGATAGATCCTGGCGAAGGGCCCTTACGGCTGCCAGATCAGGCAAGGCGGAGAGGTAGCGGTTGATCTCGTCCAGACGGAGCTTCGACGTGCCGCGCTCGGCCAGCGAGGTTTCGTATTTTGCCGCGGCGTCGTCCCTGTCCTGGACAAGCTGGGCATGGGTGGTGGCAAGGACGTTGATCTCGTCCTTCCGGGCTTTCAGCGCATCGAGCCTGGTTTTGAAGCTCGCGAGTTCGGTCGACCGGGCGCGTGCCTTGTGAAAGGCGTCGGCGGTCTCCTGCAGCCTGGTGAGGGTCGAGCCGAAGGCGGCCAGACCGGCGCTGGCGGAGAAGAGCAATTGGCCGAGCTCACCCTGGCTGGCGAGGATGCTCTCGCCGCCGAGGCGCAGCGTCTCCTCATCGAGGCAGAACATCATCCGATAGGCTTCGCGGTTGATGCCGGAGAGGCCGGCGGTCAACACACCCTCATCGATGGCCTGGCCACTCGCATCCCGCAGCCGAGCCCCCCGTTTGACGCGCACCACGTCTCGCGTGCCGCCGGGGAGGTCGAGAGCTGCACCGAGCTGCATGGTGTCGTAGCCGTGCAGGAAGTCGTAGGGCGAGCGCTGGCCAATGCCGAAGAACAGGTCGACAATGGCGGCCGTGAGCGTCGATTTGCCGGCCTCATTGCTGCCGACGATCAGGTGGAAATCAGGCTTGCCGTCCTCGGGGCTGCCGAAGTCGAGCGCATGGTCGGTGAAGCGACCGAAACGGGTCAGATCAAGGCGCCGGATCCGCATCAGGCTCGCGGCTCCCGATCGGCTTCATGCAGATGGGCGATGACGTCGAGCGCGCCATCTCGGGTCAATTGCGCGACGGCCTTCTCGAAGCCGGCCTCATCCTCTCCAAAAATCCTGTGGAGCTCGCGAGGCAATGCGCCCCGAAGCTCCGTGACGATCTCGCTGGCCTGAAGCCGGTAGGCATCCGATTTCAGGACGTCGCTGGAGATGAGCTGCGACAGCTCCGCGACGGCGCTGGCACTGTCGATCGCTGCTCCCAGAGGTTCGGAGCAGTCGGAGCTGACCTTTTCGATCCAGGTCTTGCCGATGATCGCGGCCTGCTGCTCGGCTTCGGCCAGCAGCATCTCGGTGTCCCGGCGCAAGCGCCAGCTGAGGGGCGTTGCGCCGGTGAGCCGGATACGGGCGATCAGATGATCGGATGCCGCGACTTCGCACTCAGCCGCCAGTTTGCGACCGATCGCCCGCATGGCATCCGGCCAGTCCTCGACGCCGGTCAGGTCCACCGTGACGCGCTCGAACTGAGCCGTGCTGGTGCGGTGCTCCTCGATCTGGACGGTGCCGTCATCGTTGACTGTGACGAGGCTGACCGATTTCGCACCGCTCTCGTTGATGTCACGGCCCTGCGGGATGCCGGGCATGACGATGGCGGGCTTGTCGAGATGGACCTGGCGCTTGTGAACATGGCCGAGCGCCCAATAATCGAAGCCGGCCGCGGCGAGGTCGGCGACATTGCAGGGCGCATAACGATCATGGCCTTCGGCGCCGGCGAGGCTGGTGTGCAGCAGCCCGATATTGATCGCGCCGTCGACCGGAGGCTTGAACTTCGGCAGGAGGCTCTCAAGGGCGTGCGGCCGCGGGAAGCTGATCCCGTGAATGACGACGTCCCGGCGGCCTGTCTGACCGGGCAGGGAAATCGCCCCGGCGGAGCCTTTGAAGAATGTCACGCTGTCGGGAAAGACGAGCTCGGCCGTTATCCGGGACATGGCATCATGGTTGCCGCGGATGCCGAAGGTGCGGATGCCCGCTTCATCCAGCCGGCGCAGCTGCGCGGCGATGAAGCCGGCGGTCTTCATGGAGGTCTGGTCGCCATCGTAGAGGTCGCCCGAAATCAGGAGGGCGTCGACCTTCTCGTCCAGGCAGAGATCGACGATTGCGACAAACGCCTTTCGCGTGGCGTTCGCGACCAGATCCGCGAGTTCGGGGTTTCGCAGCGCCAAAGACTTGAGCGGCGCATCGATATGCAGGTCCGCGCAGTGAACGAAGCGAAAGCTGAAAATGACGTTCGGGCTCCCAACCCATCAGGATTCTTGCTGGTCGAGCATACGCGAAAGAAGCCCCTTGGGGAGGGACGGCCGCGCCTTGTCAGCCGGTATCTCGCTCTCGGCGTTAGGGAGCATAGCCACGATGGCTGGACTTGATTTGGCGAGCGGCCCGCGACGCCAGCTGGACCGCTGAATAGCGCCACGACCGGACCCTGACTTTGGAGCTGGACGGGGGGTGAAACCGGGTGCGCGACGGATAGCGGGCCAACGGGGTTGGCTGCGCGCGTTCCCGCCCGCCATGGCGGATTTCCATTCGGATCGCGCTAGCTGAGCGGCCGTCTCCAGTGGCGGCGAAAGCTTTCAGCCGCCCTTCGCATATTTCCAGAACCGGCCCTTGCCCTCGGCGATCCAGGCAAGTGCCTCGTCGATCCGCTTGTCGCGCGTGGCTTCGGTTTTCGCGTCGGCTATCCAGACAATGTATTCTTTCCGGAACGACGCCGACTTGCTCTCGAATATCGTCTTGACCGATGGGGACGCTGCAAGGCGATCGACGAAAGCAGGCGGCGCGACGACGGTCTTGGCGGGCGCGGATGAGGTGCGCGGCGCGACCTTCGCGCCTTGCTCGTTGAGCACCATGGCCTCCCGGATCCAAGCGATAAGCTCTGCGTCGACGGGGAGATCGGCGAGGTTCGTCAACTTCCCCATGAAGCGTTTGGACGCCGGCAAATCGGCGCTTGCCTTGAGCCGCGGGTCGCTCATCAGCGAGCTCTTCCAGAAGGAAAAGGCGCAATGCGACTTGTAGGCGGCAAAAATGCACATCATCTCGCCGCGGTAGTCGAAATGGGGGATTCCCCATTTCAAGGTTTCGACAACGTCGGGGCAGGTCGAGCGGACAACGCCGCGCAGATGCGCCAGGATCGGCCTGGCGAACGCTTCGACGCCTTCGGCATACGCGTCGACCTTGGGTTCTGGACTGGGCATCCCGATTTCGCCTCCTGATCGCATGATCTATGGGTGGTTTCGAAGATCGAGCGCGCCGTGCTCGCGCGTCTTCGTTGAGGATCGGCGCGCCGGGCCAGAGGCTCAGGCTTGCATTGGCGCTTTCGTCCAAATCGATGGAGCCCGGCCGCCTTGGCGCGCTTGGCCGCTATTGCATGGCGGAGGGGTCCATCCACAGAACCTCCCAAACGTTCCCGTCCGGGTCCTCGATGTGGCGGTTGAACATGAAACCGAGGTCCTGGGCAGGATTTGGATCGGCGCGGCCGCCCGCCGCCACGCCTTTTTCGATCGTGGCGTCCACCGCGTCCCTGCTGTCTGCGGTGAGCGCGATGAGCATCTGGCTCTCGCGCCTGGGGTCCCCGATCGGCCGCGCGGTGAACTGTCGGTAGTGCTCGTGGGTCAGCAGCATGACCCCGATCGCGTCCGAGAACATCACGGAGCTGGCTTGGTCGTTCGAGAACTGCGGATTCAGCGTGCCCCCGATCGCAAGATAGAAGCGTGTCGCCGCCGGCAGGTCGCGCACTGGCAGATTGACGAAAATCATCCTACCCATTTGTCTTCTCCGCTCCTTAGGTGCAGTACTAGTCGGTCTAGTACTGCGTCCTTGCCTATCATGTGCGGAACGGAACCGTCTAGTACCGAACTGGGGATGGCATGAAGGTGGATGGCGAAACCCGCTCGGCGCGCAAGGAGCGCGATATCATCCACGCGGCCACCGTGGCGTTTGTGAGCCAGGGCTATGATGGAACGAGCATGGAGGAGATCGCCACCAAGGCCGCCGTCTCCAAACAGACGGTCTACAAGCATTTCGTCGACAAGGAGACGCTCTTTGGCGAGGTCATTCGCGCGTCGGCCGCTCAGGCTACCGAGGCCTTCGATGCGGTCGCCGCGTTGCTGACCGAGGCGGAATTCATGACGGGGGGACTGCAGAAGGTCGCTCGACGCTTCATGTCGATGCTGATGGACGACGAGCGGTTGAAGCTGCGACGCCTCATCATTGCCAATGCCGATCGAATGCCTCAGCTCGGCCGCGACTGGTATGAAAAAGGCTTCGAGCGCATGCTTGCCTCGATGGCGACCTGCTTCCAGCAGCTGACAGACCGGCAGCTGCTTCGGACACCCGACGCATATTTGGCTGCGAGCCATTTCTTTGGAATGTTGCTGTGGATTCCGATGAACGAGGCGATGTTCACGGGTAACACCAATCCGCGCTCCCAAGCCGAGCTTGAACGCCACGCGGACGCGACGGTCGAAACATTCCTCATTGCCTATGGCGAGCCGGCGAAGCCTTCGGCGTAATCAGCCTGCCCCTGAGCAGACTCTCCCCGTGTCGGAGCAGAGACAGCACGGGTCGATGCAATACGCTCTGGCAGAGGCCTGCTTTCGAGCGGAACCCAAATTTTGCTTACGGCGCCTCGCCGGCCTCGGACAAGTCGGCACAGGCAAGCCGGCGTTCAGGCGAATCTCGGCGCGCTGGCCGGTCGGCGGTTAGGCGCGGAGCTGACCGCAGTCCGGCTGTGCGACGACAATTCGGCGCCACAAGCGGGGAGGGGCCGGTCGTGCCCCTTCCGGCTTTCAGGCCGGCTCGCGCCGACGGCGGCGACCCAGCCGTCATTCATCGAGCGACGAAATCTCGATCGAGCGGAAAGATCGGCCGGCGGGCGCGGCGATAGGGCAGTTTGGTCAGGTCCGGGGTGCACAGCGCGCCGCTGTCGCAGACGATCACCTTGGCGGCGATCGGCTCGAAAAGTTTACCGGCCCGTCATTTTGAGCGCAGCCTCCGGCAGTCTTTCGCCTTGGATGGCGATCTTGGAGATCTGTGCGGCTAGGTCGGCGAGATCGTCCTCGGAGAGTTCGAGATCGACCGCGCCGAGGTTTTCCTCAAGGCGATGCAGCTTGGTGGTCCCGGGGATCGGCACGATCCATGGCTGCTGGGCGAGCAGCCACGCGAGAGCCACCTGCGCCGGGGTCGCGTTCTTGCGGTCGGCCACGGTCTGGACGATGCCAACGAGCGCCATATTCGCCTTGCGGGCCTCGACCGAGAAGCGCGGCACCGCATTCCGGAAGTCTCCGGCCTCGAAGTTCGTGTGCTCGTCGATCTTCCCGGTGAGGAAGCCGGCGCCGAGGGGGCTGAACGGCACGAAGCCGATCTGAAGCTCGTCCAGGGTCGGCAGGAGCTCGGCGTCCGGGCCGCGCCAGAACAGCGAGTACTCGCTCTGGACGACCGTCACAGGCTGCACGGCATGGGCACAACGGATCGTGGCGACACCAGCTTCCGACATGCCGAAATGCTTGACCTTGCCGGCGGCGATAAGCTCCTTCACCGCGCCAGCGACGTCCTCGATCGGAACCAGCGGATCGACGCGGTGCTGATATAAGATGTCGATGCGATCCGTGCCTAGGCGCCTTAGGCATGCATCGACGACGCGCTTGATGTGCTCGGGCCGGCTGTTGGTGCCGCCGCGGCGCTCACCAGTCTTCTGGTCGATGTCGAAGCCGAATTTGGTGGCGATTACAACCTCGTCGCGGATGGGGGCAAGCGCCTCGCCGACCAACTGCTCGTTGGCGAACGGGCCGTAGGCTTCGGCCGTATCGAACAGGGTGACGCCACGCTGATGCGCCGCGCGGATCAGCGCGATCATCTCCTGCTTGTCGGCCGGCGGACCGTAGAGGCCGGTCATGCCCATGCAGCCGAGCCCCATTGCTGAGACTTCGAGGCTTGCAGCCCCCAGTTTGCGGGTCTTCATCGTGGTAATCTCCGAAGGGGTGTTCTGGTGGATACGGTGCGGCGGGGCCGCGAAGACAGGATCATGCGGCGCCGAGCCAGTCGGTGACGCAGGACAGCGTCCGGCGCTCTTGTTCGGCCTCGATCGCGAAGGGCGGCGCACGGCGGGCGCCTCTGGTGTGGACCGCCAGCACCGCCGTGCTCGTGCCCAGCCCGTAGCCGCCATGGGTGACGAAGGGCCGGATCGTCTTGCCGGCCCAGTCGTAGGCCTTGACGAAGGAGCGGACCGCTGGAGGTGCCTCTTGTCCCCAAATCGGAAAGCCCAGGGAGACCGTGCGGTAGCGCGCCATGTCGAGGGCGTCGGTCACGAGGGGCGGCTCGAAGCCGGCCTCCGTCTCGAGCCGCGCCTGCTCGACCGTCTGTTCGTAGTCCTCAGGATAGCGGGCGGCCGTGCAGATTTCGACAAAGTCTGCGTTGCGCGCGCGGCGGATCTGGCCAGCGATGACGCAAGTGTTACCTGTCCGCGAGTGATAGGCGACGAGGACATCAGTCGCAGCTCCCTGCCGGGCGACGGCCGAGCGGGAGGACGCGCCGCCTGCGACGGCGGGAAGGATCAGCGGGGCCGCTAGGATCGCCTTGCGCGAGGGACCGGTCATTCCGAAGGATGTCGTCATGCGCTGCCTCACGATCTGTCGATGAGTTCGATGAGGGGTATCTAACGGCTGCGTGTTGTGTTGATTAGACGCCTTAATCGACAAAGCCTCATAAGGCGATCTAACTAATGGCGCATCCGAACTTCAACGATCTCGCCGCCTTCGCGATGGTGGCGCGCGAGCGCAGCTTCACCAGAGCCGGCGCCAAGCTTGGCGTGTCGCAGTCGGCCTTGAGCCAGACGATCAAGGGGCTCGAAGAGCGCCTCAAGCTTCGGCTGCTCACCCGCACGACGCGCAGCGTCGCGCCGACCGAGGCAGGCTTGAGGCTATTGGAGACGGTCGGGCCGCGCTTCGAAGAGATCGAGGCCGAGATCGCCGCGCTTGGCGAATTGCGCGGCAAGGCTGCCGGCACGATCCGCATCACCGCAGGCGAGCACCCGGCGATCTCGGTCCTGCAGCCTGCCCTGAAGCGGTTCCTGCCTGATCATCCCGACATCAAGGTCGAGATCATCGTCGACTACGGCCTAGTCGACATCGTGGCCGCGGGCTACGACGCCGGTGTGCGCATGGGCGAGCAGGTCGCCAAGGACATGATCGCGGTGCGGATCGGGCCGGAGATGCGCATGGCGGTGGTCGGCTCGCCGGGCTATCTCGAACGGCATGGCGTGCCCGTGACGCCGCAAGATCTGACCGCCCATAACTGCATCGCCACCCGCATGCCGACCCATGGCGGCCTCTTCGCGTGGGGACTGGAGAAGGACGGCCACGAGGTCAAGGTCCGCTCGGACGGGCAGCTCGTCTTTAACAACCTCGCCATGCGGCTGAGCTCGGCGCTGGACGGGCTCGGCCTCGCATACATGCCGGAAGATCATGCCATCCCGCATGTCCGAGACGGCCGGTTGGTGCGGGTGCTCGAGGATTGGTGCGCGCCGTTCCCCGGCTATCACCTCTATTATCCGAGCCGCCGGCACTCCTCTTCTGCGTTGTCGGTGCTGATCGACGCGTTGCGCTACCGGGACTGACGCCGCATCCAGAAGCGGATCGCCCCATCGATCCAGCCTATCGCGCTCGTCCCGACGCCGAGGCCAAAACCATGGCCGACGCCAGGATACTCGCGATAGTCGACCTCGGTGCCGAGGCGGCGCAATGCCGCCACGCGCTGGCGCATCGCAGTTGGCGGGGCGATGCCATCCTGGTCACCGACGAGAGCGAAGGTCGGCGATTCGGTGGCCGCATGGTCGGAATGAGCCGTATAGGCCATGACGTCCGCGGCTGGTTTCGGGAGCTCGGGGCCGCCATAGGATGAGACGCCATGGCTGCCGACGGACGCTGCCATGCGGGCGCCAGCCAAGCTACCCCACAGCGAATAGCCGCGCGTGTCCACGTCGAGCCTCGCGGCGTTGCGGAAGACGAAGTCGATCGCCGCAGCCAGATCCTGCGTCGCCACGCCGCTGCCCTTGCCGGCGCGGTCCTTCACGACGAAGGCGCTCAGCCCTGCGTCGCTGACCGCAGCCGCATAGGGGAAACCCTCGTGCACCGAGCCGACATAGGCGAAGCCGCCGCCGGGCGCGATGATGGCAAAGGGCGCGTTCGGCTTGCCGGGCAGGAAGAACAGCCCGGCATGAGCCTTGGGCGGCTCCGCGCGCATCTCGGCCTAGAAGATCTGGCGGCGCTGTTCGGCACCGTCGATCAGGCGGTTGAGGGCGCCGAGCGTCGAGGCGGCGTCGACATGGCTGTGATAGGGGAGCAGGGATCCGAGGGTGTCGGGCCTGGCCTGCAGATCATAGTCCCGGTCGTCCCAGGGCAGCGGTGGGCGAAACCCGTGAAGGCTGGGTGAGAGATCAGATCCTAGTGCTCTCGGCAGTCAGGCGACCACGAGGCTTGTCGGCGCTCGGAGGGGGCTGAGCCACGGCACCCTGAGCGCCGATCACGAGAAGCGGCAAGGCCAGGCAATCCCGCCGAGAAGCGAGGCAGCCGGGCCGGGCTCTCCGCTTTCGTTTGTCGTTTATCGCGTCCTATCCCTGCGGAGCCGGTTCCGTGCGCTCGGCAGCCGTTGTCGGCCGGTTCGTCGACGGCCGACCTCTCTGGACCGGCTGCAGGCCGTAAAAGGTCGCCACCATCACCAGCCCGGCGACTGCAGCGCAGTGGACGAAGAAGCCCGCGACCGAGGCCTCAAAGTCCCACCAGTCCAGCGTCATCTGCATGGAAAGCTTGCCGCCGAGGCCAAGGACAGTGCAGCTCCAGAAGCCGTGAAGCGCGATTCCCAGCGCGACGGCACGCAGCAAAAGCGTTCGCAGCGCGCTCGGCTTCCTGATCCCGAACAGCTTGCGCGCGATGCCCATCAGCATCGGCCAACGCAGCCCGAGATGGATTGAGACGATGATCAGCACCCAGTATGCCGCGAGCGTGTGGATCTGCCGGACAGTGAACCCGCCCCAGGGCGGCAGGAACGGCGACAGCGCGTTCGAGATCAGCACGCTCGTGACCAGCAATGCGAGCATGGCACCGAGCAGTACGACTGTGACTCCGAGATTGACCAGGCTGCGCGGCTCGCGACGCGTCCGAGGGATGCCGCCCCACCATCGCCGGTTGAAGAAGTTGTGGGCGATCAGCAGCAGGAACATTGCCGCCCCGGTGACCTCATGGACGAGGTTGCCGAGCCACCAATAGGCGAAGCCGAGCAGCAGCAGCCCGACGGACAAGCCATCGAGCCAGAGCCGAGACAGAAACAGGCGGTTCACGGCGCGATCTCCCGCGGCTATTCGATCGGCGTTCCGTTGAAGCGAGGAATGCGCGAGCCGGTGAACAGATACTCCGCCCCCGACTGGCTCTGGTGGCAGGACTGGCAGCGGGCGGTGTTCTCGGCGGTGTTGATCGACTTGTCGGGCCAGAACCATTGGAACTGCCAGTCGCCGGTGCGGCGGCGCTCGTCATAGTCGGCGCCCCAGCCCTGGCCCTTCTCCATAACGAAGTAGCGGAAGAGCTTGCCGTCGCGATAGTCGACCAGCACGAAATGCGTGCCCGCCGGCACCGGCTGGCGGTTCTTGACCGCCTCGATCGCGGCGGGCGTCGTCATGATGCGCTCGGTGACGTTGCCACGCCGGACAGTAGTGTAGTGAACCAGCTTGTCGAACTCGGGAAACGTGGCGCGGGTGGGCTCTGCATGGACCTGCCAGCCGACCGTCAGCACGGCGGCCATCGACAGGCTCACCGCTGCGTTCTGGAAGGTGGGGATTTTCATGATTGCGTCGATCCTATCGCCGGTAATGCTCGTCGGAGACAGCTTCCAGCCACTCGACGGTCTTGCCGTCGAGCGCTTCGGATATCGCGACATGGGTCATCCCATTCGTCGCGGACGCGCCGTGCCAGTGCTTCACCCCCGGCGGGATCCAGACGGTGTCGCCGGTGCGGATTTCCTGAACCGGCCCATCCCAGTGCTGCACCAGCCCGACGCCGGTCGTGACGAAAAGAGTCTGGCCGAGCGGATGGGTGTGCCACGCCGTCCGGGCGCCGGGCTCGAAGCTGACGGTGCCGCCGCTGATCCGCGCCGGCGCGGTTCCCTGGAACCGTCCGTCGACACGCACAGTGCCGGTGAAGTTCTGGGCGGGGCCGACGCTTGGCGCCTGCGCGCCGGCACGCTGCACGGTGACGGCCTGCGCGGTCTGGGAGAGCGCGTCGGCTGCGGGCATCAGGCCTGCGACGACGGCGAGGATTTTGGCTGACATCGCGATGCTCACTTGGGTTTGAAGACGTCGCGGGCGATGCCGATCGCGACGATGGCGTTGGGCCAGCCGGCATAGAAGGCGAGCTGTGTGATCGCCTCGACGATCTCCTCCTCCTTGACGCCATTGGTGCGCGCCAGAGCGATGTGCGAGCGCAACTGCTCTGGGTGGTTCTTCGCGATCAGGGCAGCCACGGTGATCAGGCTGCGGTCGCGCTTGGCCAGGCCGGGACGTTCCCAGATGTCGCCGAACAGGACGCTGTCTGTCAGCTCCGCCATTTTGGGCGCGATATCGCCCATCAGTTGCTGGGCACGGGACGGCGGCTTGGACCCAGGCGAATTTGGGCTCTGCGTCTGGGCGCCTGCTGCCGTGACGCCTGCGGCGAAAAGGCCGGCAGCGGCGACGATAGCGCTGATGAGGGTACTCATGGGGGAGGTTGTCCTTATGAATGGCGGACGCGGCAGTCGATCCAGGAAGGCCGCCTGTGCCGGGTGTTGGCTCAACCGGCGAAAGCGCTCAGTCGAGCTTCTTCTCGGCCAGGAACGTCGTGACCTGATCGGCGATCTCGATGTTGTTCAGGTCCGAGAACGGAAAATGCGTGTTCCCCCGGATCCCGGCCTCGGGAAGGTGAACGAGCCTGACCTGTCCACCATGCTTGTTGACCGTGTCGGCCCAGATCCGCGCCATCTCCAGTCGGCCGCGCCAGGCGTCCTGCGTCGGCACGTCGGTCGGCTTCGCCGGGATGTTGTCGCCGTAAAACACGATGATCGGCAGCTTGGTCAGCGCCATGAAGTCAGCCATCGGAACCGGCACGCCCTCGATCATGTCGAAGGAGGTAGGCACTGGCTTGGGCAGTTCGCCCTGCGGGAAGACGAAGCCGCTGCCCGGCTCGAAGGCAACGATTGCCTTGACGTCGGGGCTCTTGATCGCGGTGAGCCAGCCCGGACCGCCGCTCTGCGAATGCGTCATCAGGATGCCCGGCCCGATCCTGGCGAAGAGCGCTGAGACGCTGTCGGATATCAGGGTGGCGTCGAACGGCCCGGTGTTCGGCGTCATCGCCCGGAAATACTGGTTCAGGGTCTCCGGCTTGCGGTCGAACTGGACGCCGTCGAAATAGTTCGGCCAGATGCCTATACGGAATTGGCCGAACCAGAACTGTTCGTCGGGCGTGGGCTTCAGCGTCGCCTCGACGGTACTGCGGCCCGCATTGCCGCGCCGTGGCTGGTCGATGAGATAGGTTGCGAAGCGGCGTCGCAGGAAGATGTTCTGGAAACCCTCGCGCCCGTCCGGCGTCGTCTCCCAGGTCTTCGAGAACTGGCCCGCGCCATGCCACATCACGATGGGCAGGCTGCGGGCGTTCACCGGCACTTGGTAGAATGCGTAGAGATGGTCGCCGTGGAAGGTCTGTCCCATCGGCGCCAAGGGTTTGAGCGGATCGAATGTGCCCGGCGCGGTCGTGACGGAGCCGCCGACGGCGAAGCTGCCCTGGTCTTGAATGAGGACCGGCTCGGTGCGCGCGGCCTGCTGGGCGGCTGTAGGCAGCGATACCAGTATGGCGGCGCCTATCAGGAGCGCCGTCCCAGAAGTGCGTTTTGTCATTGCAGGCATCGGTCCCTCGGTCGCTATCAGCGTCCGGTGAACCTAACGGCCCGGGCAGTGTTCGATTAGGCGCCTAAACCCACTAGGACCAATTAGTCCGCCTAATAAATCATTAGCTTCGCAGTTTCGATAAATGTCCGCTTTGCGCCCTGCCGCGAGAGCGGCTTAATCCATTGGCGCCTCGCCGGCATCGGACAAGTCGGCATTCGGGCAAATCTTGGCGCGCTGGCCGGTGGGCGGCTAGGCGCGGAGCTGACCGCAATCCGGCTGTGCGAGGACAGCTCGGCGCGACAGGCGGGGATGGGCCGGCAATCGCCCCTTCCGGCCTTCGGGCCGGCTGAGCGGGCGGCGAACCGGCCGTCATTCACCGAGCCGCACAATCGCGATCGAGCGGGAAGATCGGCCGGCGGGCGCGCCGATAGGGCAGCTTCGTCAGGTCCGGCGTGCACAGCGCGCCGCTGTCGCAGACGATCACCTTGCCGGCGATCGGCTCGAAGGCGGCGCGGAAATGCTGCATCGACTTCAGCGCCACCACGCGCTTGGCGGCGGGGTCGATGCCGAAGGCGCGGAATTGCTGCAGGTCGTTCATCTGCGCCCGGATCGTGGTGACCAGGATCTCGATGTCGCCGACGCGCAGCACGGCGCAGGGCCCCCAGCTCGCATGGAGGCCGCCGAGCATCGGGCCGTCGCCGACATAGTTGCCCGCGCTCAGGCTGACGAGCGTGCCGGTGAGGGCAAGCGGCCCGCCGCCGATCTCGGGGTCGACCTTGCCGCCGAGCCGGACCGAAACCGTCGCGCCCGGCTGCGCCCGGTGCAGTTCGGCCGCGGCTTCCGGATCGACGATCGGGCCAAAGCAGGCGTCTTTCAAACCGGCCTCGATCATGGCTTTCAAAAGCCCGGTCGCGTCGCCATAGCCGCCGCCGCCGGGATTGTCGGCGTAATCGGCGATGATCAGCGGGCCCGATGTCGCGACATAGGCGGCCGCCTCCGCAACGGCCTCTGCCACCGTGAGGAAGGGCGTCACCATCTCGAAGCGGCGCTGCCACATGTCGTCGACCAGCGCCTCGGCGAAGCCGCGATGGCGCGCAAGATCGCCCTCGCAGGTGACGAGCACGGTCGGGCCGACCTCGGCGATATCGGCATTGCCGAAGCCGCCATTGACGCTGACGGCGAAGACGCCGGGCTCCTGCTCATAGGCCTTCGCCTTGGCGATGCGCGCGACCATCGGGCCGATATCGGTGCGCCCGCCATTGACCTCCTCCAGCATCGGCCGCTCGGCGCGCAGCGTTACCGGCCTGATCTCGCCCACCATGGCGCGCTGCAGGATGCCCGCTGCCAGCCGCCCTGTCTCGCGGACATCGACATGCGGATAGGTCTTGTAGGAGACGACGATCTCGGCGAGCTCCGTCATCGCCCGGGTGACATTGGCATGAGGGTCGAGCGTGACGCCGATCGGCACTTTCGGGCCGAGCACGGCGCGCAGCCGCTTGAGCAATTCGCCTTCGCCATCCTCGCAGAACTCCGTCACCATCGCGCCATGCAGGCCCAGCAGCACGCCGTCGATCGTCCCGGCATGGGCCTTGGCCGCTTCGATGATGACATTGGCGATGCGGTCGAAGGCATCGCGCGTCACCGGGCCCGAGGGCTGGGCCGCGGCGCTGATCGCATGGATCACCCGCCAGCCGGCCGGGCGGCCGATATCGAGGAAGCCGGCGATCGGCGTATTGGCCTCGCCGCGCTCAGTGATGGCGGCGTCGCCCAGCCTGATGCCGCGATCCGTGAAGGCGGCGTAATCGGCCGGGCAGCGGCTGAAGGTGTTGCTCTCATGTGAGAACTCGGCGGTCAGCACGGTGAAGCTCATGGCGTTCCCTGGGGTCCCTGATGATTGTCTTGGATGCGGTTCTTGTGGAGTGGTGCGGGGCGTCAGCCGTCGCGCAGCGAGGCGCGGATATCGAGCGCCTCGATCAGCGCGTCCCCGAACAGGTTGATGGCGATCACGGTGGTGGCGATGACGAGGCCGGGAAAGATGATGATCCAGGGCGCGATGAAGATCTGCGCCGTGCCCGAGCTCATCATCGCCCCCCAGCTCGGCACCGGCGGCTGCGCGCCGAGCCCGAAGAAGCCCAGCGTCGCCTCGAGCACGATGGCATCGCCCGTCGCCAGCATGCCGGCGACGATGACCGGGGTCATCGCATTGGGCAGGAGATGGCGGAAGAGCACGCGGCCGGGATGGGCGCCGGCCGCCACCGCCGCATCGACGAAGAGCTCGCCCTTGAGCGACATCACCTGCGCCCGCGTCAATCGGGTGAACTGGGCGAGATAGGCGATCGCGATGGCGATCGCGGTGGAATGCAGCCCCGGCCCCAGGATCGCGATCAGGATCAGCGCCAGCAGGATCTCGGGAAAGGACCAGGTCAGGTCGACGATGACGGTCACGGCCCGGTCGAACAGGCCGCCGAAATAGCCGGCGGCGGCGCCAAGCGTCGCGCCTGCGACCACCGACAGCGCGATCGAGAGCACGCTGACGCTGAGCGAGGTGCGCGCGCCCTGGATGATGCGCGAGAGCAGGTCGCGCCCGAATTCGTCGGTGCCGAGCCAATGCGCCGGGGAGGGCGGCGTATTGGCGATCGAGAGCTGCTGGGCCGCATAGTCGTAAGGCGCGATCCACGGCGCGAAGATGGCGCAGAAGACGAGCGCGATCAGGAACAGCGCGCAGATGGCGCCGCGCGGCGAGCGGGCGAGGCGGGCGGGCAGCGACAGACGGCTCATCTTGTAGCCCTCATCTTGCACCCATGGCTTCGCGCAGGCGCGGATCGAGCGCCGCCTGGGCGAGATCGCCAAGCAGCGTGCCGAGCATCACCGCGATGGCGAGCATCAACAGGCAGCCCTGCACCAGCGGATAGTCGCGCTGGCCGAGCGCTGTGATCAAAAGCGAGCCGAGGCCCGGCCGGGCGAAGACATATTCGACGGTGACGGCGCCGCCGAGAATCCAGCCGATGCGCAGGCCCAGGATCGTCATCACCGGCAGCATCGCCTGCTGCAGCACGTGGCGCAGCTGGATGCGCCAGAAGGGCAGGCCCTTGGCGTGGAGCACGCGCACGAAATCGCGGCTGGCGATCTCGATTATCGCGGCACGGGTGACGCGGGCGATCAGCGCGGTGCCGCCGATGCCGATGGTCAGCGCCGGCAGGACCAGCGCGTCCCAACTGCGCGCGCCGGAAACCGGGAACCATTCGAATTGCACGGCGAACATCAGGATCATCAGCAGCGCCAGCCAGAAGCTCGGCAGCGTCGAGCCGAGCAGGATGAAGCCCATCACCACCCGGTCGAACAGGCTGTCGCGGAAGGAGGCGGCGAGCACGCCGGTGACGATCCCCACCGTGGTGGAGAAGATCAGCGCCGCGCCGCCGAGCGCCAGGCTGTGCGGCATGTTCTCCGCGATCAACCGCGCGACCGGCTGGCGCATCACGATGGCGTCGCCGAGATCGCCCGTGACGACCTTGGCGAGCCAGCGCCCGTATTGCACGAGCAGCGGCTGATCGAGGCCGTAGCGGGCGATCATCTGTGCCCGCTGCTCGGGCGAGGAGCCGACCTGGATCAGATGCTCCAGCGGATCGCCCGGCACGAGATGGATGATCATGAAGATCACCAGCGAGACGGCGAGGAACACCGGCACCAACATGGCGAGCCGCCGGATCGCGAAATGCAGCAAGGCGCTCTCCCCTCCGCGGCCGGGACTGGGCTCAGTTCGCCGGAGCGATATCGAGCATGGTCGGTCCGTAGAGCCCGGTGCCGCGGATCACCTGGGGCAAGGTGATGCGCTTGCCATAGGCCAGGCTCTGCGCCGGCTGGTAGATCGGCGCGAACGGGTACTGCGACAGCACATATTCATGATAGCGGGTGAAGTTCGCGACGCGCTCCTCCCAGGTCTTGGACTTGTTCATGGCGATATCGTTCAGCCGCTCGGCTTCCGGGTCGTTGAACATCGAGACATTGGGGTAGCCGGCGCGCTTGGCGGCGAAGAACCAGTCGACGATGTCGGCATTGGTCCACTGATAGGCGCGGATCGCGAGCTGATGCTCGGTCTTCTTGCGGTACTGCGCGTTGATCGAGCCGGCATCGATGATGCTGATGTCGGCCTGCATGCCGACAGCCTTGAGCTGGGCCTGGACGATCTCGACGAGGCGCTTGAACTCGGTGCCGTTCTGGGTCCAGAGCTTGACCTCGAGGCGCTTGCCGTCCTTGACGCGGATGCCGTCGGGGCCTGCCTTCCAGCCGGCTGCGTCGAACAGCTTCTTCGAGCGTTCGGGATCGTAGGAGATCTTGTATTTCGGGTCGACCTGCGCCTCCTTCAGCGAGGAGATCAGGAAGGTGTCGGCCGCCGCGCCATTGCCGCCATAGAGGCTGGTCAGGATCTCCTTTTGGTTGACGGCGAAGGCGGTCGCCTCGCGCAGCCTGACATCGGTGAACGGCTCGACGCTGGTGTTGATCGGCATATAGACCAGCTCGTTGCCGGGAAAGGTGACGAGCTTCACCGCCTTGTCGGCCTGGATGCGCGGCAGGAAGTCGGTGGGGACATTGACCAGCATGTCGGCGCCGCCGGTCTTCAATTCGAGATAGGCGGTCGATTCCTCGGCGATTTCGCGGAAGGTCAGCTTCTTGAACTTCGCCGGCCCCTTGTTGGCCGAGAGGTCGGAGGCCCAGGCATAGTCGTCATTGCGCACCAGCACGGTCTGCTGGCCGACGCTGAACTGCTGCATCTTGTAGGGGCCGGTGCCGATGGCCTCGGTCACGCCGAATTTGTCGCCGAGCGCCGTGTAGGATTTGGGCTCGGGAATGCACATGAAGGATGTGGCGAGGTTGAACAGCAGGTTCGGGTCGGGGTGCTTCATGTGGAAGCGCACGGTCAGATCGTCGACGACCTCGACACGCTCGATCGCCTCGACGGTGAAGGCGTTCTCGGTGCCCTTGAACTGCGGCACCCACCATTCGATCGTGCGGGCGTTGAACGGCTCGCCATTGTGGAACTTGACGCCGGGCTTCAGCTTGAAGGTCCATTGCATGCCGTCGGGGCTGGCTTCCCAGGAGGAGGCGAGCTGGCCATGGAAGCTCTGGTCGGCATCCTGCACGACGAGACGGTCGAAGATCAGCGTCGTCGCGGTGTTGAGCTTGGTCGCCTTGGTCGGGTTGTAGGTCGGCGCACCGACGAGGCGCGCGGTCATCACGAAGGTCGCCTCCTGCGCCTGGGCGGTGGTTGCGGCCATGCCTGTGAGGCTCAAGCCCGCCAAGCCCAAGGCCAGCAGGCTGCGTGTCATCATCGTCTTCATCCCGTTTCCCCTTTTTGTCGTGAGATGCTGCGCAAGCATGGAAGTCATTGAAGGCCAGGAAGGCTTGGAAGGCATGGAAGGCTTGGAAGGCGGCGCCCCTCAGTCGAGCGGGCCCGTGTTGTCGCCGACATGGCCGGTGAAGCGGCCATAGAGCTCCGCCATCCGGTTCAGCCGCTGCTCGACCTGCGGGCCGAGCTCGACGAAGACGGCGTTGATCATGAGGTTGCTCAGGCTCGCCATCTGGGCGGTCGAGTCCCAGAACAGGTTGAACTCTGTCGAGACCACCAGCATCTCGTCGACCAGCCCGCGCCCCCAGTCGCAGAAGGAATCGGTGACGAGCGTGGTGGCGATGCCGGCGGCCTTGGCTTCCCGCGCCAGCACTTTTGCCATGCGCGAATAGCGCCGCGCCTCGAAGATCACCAGGCAGCGCCCGGGCTCGTCCGGCAGCAGCAGCTCGGAGAAATTGCCGGCGGCGAGGTCGACCAGATGCACGCCGTCGCGCAGATACTGGAGCTGGTTGGCGAGGTATTGCGCCAGCCCGCGCTCGGTCTGGAAGCCGGTGATGTAGACTGTGGGCGCGCTGGCGAGCCGGCGCGCCACGCGCTTCCACTCCTCGCTCTGGGCGAGCTCGTAGAGCCTGACGAGGCCGGCGATCTCGAGCTCGAGGCTGCGCGCCAGCTGGTCGTCGCCAGCACGGCTGCGCTGCTGGAAATCGCGCAGCCGGTCGCTGATCAGCCAGGGGCTGTCGCCGATCTCATCGGCCAGGCTCGCCTTGAGATCCTTCAGGCTCCTGTAGCCGAGCGTCCGGCAGAAGCGCCCGACCGTCGGCTCGCTCAACGAAACCTTCTCGGCCAGGCTCGCCGCCGTCTCGAAGGGCAGGCTCGGCATCCGCGCCAGCATGTAGCTCGCCAGCGCCTTGTCGGCGCGGGAGCCGCTGGCGAGGCAGGCCTGCAATCTCTGGCGGAGTGTCTGCGACATCGGAACTCCCGGCGATGTCTTAATGAAGAAATTTTTCTATCACGCTGTCAAAGGATTTTTATTTTCTTGCAAATCATGGCGGTTTGAGGCTCGTCTGGGGTCATGCCACAGGCAGCGATGCCCGCGGCGGCTATGCCCAAGCCGCTGCTGATTGTCGGGGCGAATGGAGACGGGTCTGACCGGCGCGATGACGACTGCAACAGGACTGGCCCAGACAGAGCAGGCCGAAACCGGACAGGCCCAGCCACGCCAAGCCGGCTCGCGACAGGCGCAGGCACGGCAAGTCGACGTGATCGTGCTCGGGGCCGGCATCATCGGCGTCAGCGCGGCCCTGCATCTGCAGGAGCGCGGCCGCAGCGTCCTGCTGGTCGATCGCGGTGAACCGGGAGGCGAAACCAGCCATGGCAATGCCGGGCTGATCGAGCGCTCCTCCGTCGTGCCCTACGCCTTCCCGCGCGATCTCGCGACGCTTGCCGCCTTCGCCTCGAACCGCTCCATCGCCGTGCGCTACCGGCCGGCGACGCTCTTGCGGATGGCGCCGTGGCTGGCGCGCTACTGGTGGAATTCGGCGCCCGGCCGGCTCGAGCGGCAGGGCCGTGCCATCCTGCCGCTGATCGAACGCTGCATCGACGAGCACCGGCGCTGGACGGCGGCCGCCGGCACGCAGGCGCTGATGCGCGGGGAGGGCTGGATCGAGCTCTACCGCAGCCCGCGCGCGCTCGGGCAGGCGGTTTCCGCCGCGGCGGGCTTGCACGGCTATGGACTCACCTATGACGTGCTGGACCCTGAGACCCTGCGCGCCCTGGAGCCCGCCTTGCTGCCCGGCACAGCGACCGGCGCCTTGCACTGGCGCGACCCCGTCACCGTCAGCGATCCCGGCGCGGTGACGCGCGCCTATGCCGGCTTGTTCGCCGCACGCGGCGGCACGCTGGTGCAGGCGGACGCGCTGGAGCTGCGCCAGGAGGGTGCGCAATGGCGCCTGCCGACCGCGGCCGGAGACTGGCGGGCGGCGGAGGTCGTCGTCGCGCTCGGGCCCTGGTCGGGCGATCTCTACGAGCGTTTCGGCTATCGCTTCCCGCTCGCCTTCAAGCGCGGCTACCACATGCATTACGCGGCCGTGAACGAGGCTGTGCCGCAGCATCCGCTTTGTGATGCGCAGGCCGGTTTCGTGCTGAGCGCGATGCAGCGCGGCATTCGCCTGACCACCGGCATCGAGCTTGCCGGCCGCGACGAGCCCTCGGATAGCTGGCAGCTCGACCAGGCGGAAACGGTCGCGCGGCGGATCATGCCGCTGGGCCAGCGACTGGATGCGCAGCCCTGGCGCGGCGCGCGGCCCTGCCTGCCCGACATGCTGCCTGTCATCGGCCCGGCTTCCCGCCATCGCGGCCTGTGGTTCGCCTTCGGCCACGCCCATCACGGCTTCACCCTGGGGCCAGCCACCGGGCGGCTCCTGGCGGAAGCGATGACAGGCGCACCGGCCTTCTGCGACCTCAAGCCCTTCGCGGCTGATCGCTTCTAGGGGATCGGTCCAGGCGCGGACCGGCCCGACGCTGAAAGCGGGCGACGGCAGCACGGGCAGAGCATCTGTCTTGAACGCCGAGAGAATGCCTGTTCCCGCCCCAACGGGAGCGCCGCTTGGGCGGCGTGAACCCGATGCCGGACTTTGCTCTGCACATAGTTCGGCTCTGCAAGGAGCTCGGCCATGAGGTTCCAGGTGCCAGCCTGACGCGGTACGTAACGGAGATGGGCGCGTCATAGAGGCATGATGCCTGCCGGCTGCCTTGAGCGCCCGGGAGAAGGGCAGGGCGCCCGGCTCTCGTCAGCGCCGCTTGCGGCCCCTCATGGTCGGTCGCTCCGGCACGGTTTGGCCGTGCTCCTGCCACCAGGCCGTCAACGCCTCGATCGTCGGGCCGAGCCCTCGCGCTTTGGGGGTGATCTCATACTCGACCTTGGGCGGGACTTGCGCGAACACCGTGCGTGAGACCAGACCGTCGGCTTCGAGCTCGCGCAGCTGCGCCGTCAGCATGTGCTGGGTGATGCCGGGGATCGCCTTGCGCAGCTCCCCGAAGCGGTAGGTGCGCTGGTGGAGAAGCCACATGATCTCCAGCTTCCACTTGCCCGAGAGCAGCGCGAAGGCCCGGCGCATCTCGTCCTGCATGGTGAAGTCGCCATTGGCCATGGTCAGGTTTTCCATACTAAGAGACAGTAATTCATCCTACTTGTGGAGATTAACATTGTCCGCAATTTTGCTTGTATCGACAAGCCGTTCGTTGATTTGAGCTGCTCTACAGAAACATTTCGATTGGAGAATGCTGCCTTCGCAGCAGATGAGAACTCATGTCCGCACAATACATCTATTGGGCAAGCACCGCATTGCTGTTGCTCTTATATGCCTCGTCCGCATTCCTTTACCTGACCAAGGGCGCCTGGGTCCGCGAGGCCCTGGCGGGGCTTGGATATCCCGCTTATCTCGTCCAGCTCATGATCGTCGTGAAGATCCTGGGGCCGATCGCGATCCTCTGGCGTCTAAGCCCGTTTCTGAGCGATCTCGCCTATGCCGGCATGCTCTATCACCTGCTGCTCTCGGGCCTGGCCCATCTTGGCGTGCGCAAGCCACTGGCGGCAGTGCCGGCGGTCGTGGGCCTCATGCTCCTGGCCGCATCGTTCTACACCCAGAACGCCGCCCGCGAGACCCCGTCGCCCTATGCACCGATGCGGTTCGAGCGTTCGGCGGCACATGGCCACGCAACCGAACGGGCGTCGTGATGGCTCGCCTGAGCGGAGCGGTCGTCATCGTCAGCGGCGCGGGCCGCGACATTGGCTCTTCACATGCGGGGGGTCTGCTGTCCCGGAGCTCATTCGCAAACACGTCGATGGAGGCAGATGCACGGACGGAGCAGTGGCTGCGCCCCTTGCAGGCCGGCGAAGCGTCGGACAGCACGGACAATCAGAAAGCTGCGAGTGCGACCACGCCCGCCATCATGTCAGGAACTGAGTGCTGACCTGCTCACCGGGCGGTGACGAAGCGTGCCCACCTCCTCATCGCTGATCGGTGTCAAAGGCGGATCGAAGGCCTCGCGCAGGCGCATGACAAGCGATTGTGCCCATAGCGCATTCCAGACAAGACCACCGTGATCATCCGCCCGCTCGTAGCATCCTTGCTGCCGCGAACGCGCCGGAAGCGGTCAAGAGCGCCATCGCCTTCGGCGGTCGGCACGCCTTCATCGCCAGCCGCGCCGCGGCCGGCCTTGTCGCTCTTCTCCTTGCCGCCGCCGCGCGCGATCGCTTTGACAGTATCCTATCCAGGGGGATACGATGCGGCGATGTCAGAACCGCATATCCACGCCAGCCATCCCGACATCGCCACGCGGCTGAAGCGGGCCGAAGGCGAGCTGCGCAAGCTCATCGAGATGACCGAGGCGGGGTGCAACTGCCTCGACATCGCCCAGCAGCTGCAGGTGGTCGAAAGCGCCGTCGGTGGCGCCAAGAGGACGCTGGTCCAGGACCATCTTGACCACTGCCTCGAGCATGCCGCCGGCACGCTGTCGCGTGATCAGCGCCAGTCGATCGATGCGTTCAAGGCCATCACCAAATATCTCTGACCCCGCAGCATTCCCGACCCGCTATCAGGCAAGATTGATCTCATGCTCGCCGTTCTGGCCAACCGCACATATGGTCGCCTCTTTCTCGCGCAGATCATCGCGCTGCTCGGTACAGGGCTGCTGACGGTCGCGCTCGGGCTGCTCGCCTTCAACCTCGCCGGCGACAAGGCGGGCACGGTTCTGGGCACCGCGCTGGCGATCAAGATGGTCGCCTACGTCACCGTCGCGCCGGTTGTGGGGGCTTTTGCGGCTCAGCTACCGCGCAAGGCCTTCCTGATCGCGATGGACCTGGTCCGGGCGGCCATTGCCCTGCTGCTGCCCTTCATCACCGAGATCTGGCAGATCTACGTCCTGATCTTTCTGCTGCAGTCGGCTTCGGCCGCCTTCACGCCGACCTTCCAGGCGACCATCCCCGACGTGCTGCCCGACGAGAACGACTACACCAAGGCGCTCTCCCTCTCCCGGCTGTCCTATGATCTGGAGAGCCTGACCAGTCCGATGCTGGCAGCCGCGCTGCTGACGCTGATCAACTATCATTGGCTGTTCTCCGGCACGGTCGTGGGGTTCCTCGCCTCGGCTGCGCTCGTGCTCTCGGTGACGCTGCCGGTTTCGCCGGCGACGGCACGGGCGGGCGGCATCTACGACAAGACCACGCGCGGCATGCGGATCTATCTGGCCACGCCGCGCCTGCGTGGCCTGCTCGCGCTCAACATGGCCGCCGCCACCGGCGGCGCGATGGTGATCGTCAACACGGTCGTGTTCGTGAAGGGGCGCCTCGGGCTCGGCGACGGCCAGGTCGCGCTCGCGCTGGCCTGCTTCGGCGGCGGTTCGATGATCGCTGCGCTGGCCCTGCCGCACCTGCTGGAGAAGCTTGCCGATCGACGGGTCATGTTCACGGCCGCGATCTATCTCGGCTGCGTGCTGCTGATCGCGGCCGCATTCCTGTTCGCGGTCGATGGCATCGGCATCTCGGCCGCAACGACAGCTGCGAGCGCCGGCCTCTGGCCGGGGCTGCTGGCGACATGGCTCTTGCTCGGCCTGGGCTATTCGGCTGTCCAGACGCCCTCCGGCAGGCTGCTCCGCCGCTCCGCCCACGCCGCCGATCGTCCGGCCGTCTTCGCCGCCCAGTTCGCATTATCCCATGCCTGCTGGCTGATCACCTATCCTCTGGCTGGATGGCTCGGCGCGGCATTGCCCGTCTCCCTGACCTTCGGCCTCTTCGCGCTGCTCACGCTGGTCTCGGTGGTCGTCGCCAGGCGTGTCTGGCCGTCCGATGAAATCGGCGACATCGCCCACAGCCATGACGACCTGCCCGCCGACCATCCCCACCTCGCAGGCATCGACGACAACGGCCACGCCCATGCCTTCGTCATCGACGATCTTCACGAGGAGTGGCCGGAGCGGACGGGCTGAACCTGGGTGCGGCCGTTGTCATGGACTGGGCGATAGGATCTCAGTGAGGCTACCCTTCACCAGACCCGAAGGGCTCGCTCCGTCCTGTCGGCGAGTTGCGTGACGATATAGGCGATCACCATGTAGATCACCACGGCGATCAAGAAGGCTTCGAGGTAATAGAAATTCAACGCAGCCGTCAGTTGCGATTGCGCAAATATATCGACGACCTCGATTGCGAAGCCAAGAGACAGTGCCTTCATGATCACCATGATCGAGCTGGCAAGGTCAGGTATTGCTGAGACGACTACTTGCGGGAACAGGATTCGCCGGAACAATTGGCTGTTTTTGTAGCCTAGTGAATGCGCGGCGTCTGACTGGCCCGTGTCAAAGGAGTTCAGGGCTCCCTTGACGATCTCCGCCTGGAACGCAGCCATGCAGGCGATCAGGGACACGACGAGGATGACCCAGTTGGATGTTGTGTGACCGTTGAGCGTCACCCCGACCAGTGAACCAAGGAACTGAATGACTGCGGGAAGACTATAATAGACGAGAAAGATCACGATGACCTTTGGGACGCCCTTGAAGACGACCTTGTAGGCCACGACGAATTCCCGCAGGACTGGTATCCGTCGATGCTCAACGAGCGCAAACAGGCCGCCTATGATCGTCGAGACGACGAAGACGATGAGCGCCATGGCGAGTGTCACGGGCACGGCGCCGATGATATCCCGGAAATCGGGAAGCAGAACATCCATATCAAACATAGTCTGATCGACCTCTCTGTCAGGCGCTCGCCATGAGCGTGGTCTTGATCGGCGCCGCGTTCGGTACGTACATCGAGGAGCGACGCTCGAAGAAGCGTACGGCGAGCCACACAATCAGGCACATTGCTGAATAGATAACCGCGAGAACAAGATACGTTTGAAATTGATATTGATTATAATCCCGCTCCATAATCAAATGTGCGGTCGCCATAACGTCGGCCGCGCCTATATACATGACGAGGGCGACGTTATGGATCATATATATCAGTGAATTTCCGTATCCCGGCAGCGCGATGTGAATCGTTTGCGGGCCGACGACGCGGAAGATCTTCTGCCGAAAGCTGTATCCCAGGCTGTCGGCGGCGTCGTGCTGCCCGCGGTCTACGGCCAGATAGGCAGGCCGCATGACCTCCGACAGATAACCGCCATGGTAGAGGCTCAGCCCCAACATCGAAGCCGCCGTGGCCGACAGAAAATCCGGGACGCCGAACAGGCCTGCCAAGACGGGAAGCCCGTAGAACGCGACGAACAGCTGCAGGACGACGGGGACGCTACGTGCATATGACACGTAAAGGTCGGCCAGCTGACTGATCACGGGTACCCTGCGGACCCGGAATGTTGTCGCGACCAGAGCCAGGCAGAACCCGGCCAGCAGGGCCACGAACATGATGGCGAGCGTCAGCGGCAATGCCGAGAGGAGCTCGGGTATCATTGCAGATATGTCCACAAGGCTCACTTCGAAACACTCCCTCTCGCAATGTCCGGGCTTGATCGTGACCGTATGATGGTTCGCTTGAAGCGCCGGACCAAAAACGGGAAACCGGTTTTCGGTGCGGCGCTTGATCTAGAGCATTTTCGAGCGAAGTGGACACCGGTTCGCGTGAAGAAAATGCGATAAAACAAATAGTTAGAGCATTTTTGCGATTCAGAGAAACGCGGAAGTGCTCTAGGCGACAGAGCATCGGAGCCGGTTACGTTCCGGCATCCGACGCTCTGCGTTGAGCATTCGCTACTTCATGTAGACGACGATGTCCTCACCGAACCACTTCTGCGAGATCTTGCTCAGCGTGCCATCTTCCTTCAGCTCTTTGAGCGCCTTATCGATGTCGGAAAGTAAAGCCTGATTTTTATCGGCTTTGTGAATCAGCATGAAGGTGTTGTTGATGGTGATTGGATCGCTCGCCTTGATGTCGAGCTTCTGGTTGTCGATGACTTCCTGCTGCCCGAGGTTCGATGGCAGGATCGCCGCGTCGTATTTCTTGTTCTGAATCTCGTTCAGGCGATTGGGGTAGGGGACACCGGCATTCGATGCCGTGATGTCGAGCTTGTAGCTCGGGTTGTCCGCCTGCCACTGGGTGACGAACCTGTAAGTCCCTCCGCCGGCCGTCAGGGGCACGACCTGCTTACCGACCAGATCCTTCAATGCGTTGATGTTGCTGTCCTTGCGGCTATAGATCTTCAGCAGACTGGCGCCCATCGGGTTTTCGGGAATGAGGAACTGCTTGCTGCGTGCCGGATTCTTGTAATAGCCGCCGGTCGAGATGTCGTACTTCCCGGTGACGAGGCCGGTCTCCTGCGCAATATCCGCGGCCCCTTCCATCTCGAACTTGTACTGGGGCAGCTTTGCGTTGATCGCTTTCAGGACATCGGGCTCATATCCTTGCGGCTCGACGCCGATCGCGCCCCATGACAGGGGCTTCGACTCTGCCGAGGTCGCGATCTTGATCGTCCGGACTGGGCTGGCGGAGGTCTGAGCATAGCTCGCCCCAGCGGTTGAAAGAGCGATTGCCATGCCGCCAGCAACGGCCAAACCGAATTGACGGCGCGAAAGTGATTTCATTGTAGACATTGTCTAGGAATCCTTTCTTAGTTGTGGGTGTGTTCAGAGTTCAGGAACTGGGCAAGGCGTGGGCTGGAGGGTGTATCGAAGATCTCGGTCGGGCTTCCGTCGGCAGCGACGATGCCCTTGTCCATGAAGACAATTCGGTTCGAGATGCTCCTTGCAAACTGCATCTCGTGGGTCACGAGCAGAGAGGTAATTCCTGACGACGCGACATCCTTGATCACCTTCAGAACTTCACCGACGAGTTCAGGATCAAGCGATGAGGTGGGTTCGTCGAAGAGCATCACATCCGGTCGAACCGCCAACGCACGCGCGATGCCGGTGCGCTGGAGCTGGCCACCCGAGAGCTGCGACGGGTAGCTGTCTTGCTTCGCGGAGAGCCCGACTCGTTCAAGCTCTTGCAGGGCGATTTGGCGCGCCTCGTCCTTGGATTTGCGCTGCACGACTACAAGCGGGTCCATCACGTTTTGAATGACCGTCATGTTCTTGAAGACGTTGAATTGCTGGAAAACCATGGCGGTCCGGCACCGGATCGCCTGGATCGCGGCCTTGTCGACGCGCTGGTAATCCATCCGGATCTGATCGAACGTGATGGTTCCCGATGCCGGCTTGACCAGGTAGTTGATGCATTTCAGCAGCGTGGTCTTGCCGGTACCGCTGGGACCGATGATCGACACCACGTCACCGCGACGCACGGAAAGATCGACACCGTTCAGGATCTGGGTGCTTCCGTAGGACAGCCTCAAATTTTTGAGTTCAAGCATCTCTGGTTGGTGTCCTTTCGAAGGAGCGCTGCTGTCGGGTTCGATGGGGCGGCAGCCAGGATTTTGCCGGAAGCTCCAGCCATTCCAGATCCTGCCGCAGGCGGGCTTCCAGCGCGGCAAGTCCCAGTGCAGCAAGTCCCATCGCGGCCAGCCCCATCGGGGTTGCGGGCGATACGATCATGAGCGCGCCTCCTGGTTGTCCGCCGCGCCATAGACGGCATCGGCCAGCATCTCGGTGCCGGCCGCATCGCGCAGCACGAAGCCTGGGATGAGCGCAGCGGCGGATTTCAGCAGCGCCTCGTTCAGCGCCGCGATGCTGGGCGTGAGCGGGCGCGCGACAGGCGAGATCGCCCCGAACAGGAACGGGATCGTCACGTCGAGCGGGCGCAGCACGACGCCCTTGATGGGCAGACCACAGGCCGCCGCAGGCTCGATGATGGCGACGCCCAAGCCGCGACGCGCCAGGGCGAGCGCCGTGAGGGAGGCATTGGCGTCGATCAGTTCGCGCGGCGCGATGCCGGCTGCCGCGAACGCCTCGTCCACCCGCCGGCGCAGCCGATAGGGGTTTGCCATGGTGATGACGCGCCGCAAGGCGAGGTCAGCAAGCGCGACGACGTCACGGCTCGCCAGCGGATCGTTTTCCGCCATCGCCGCAAGGCAGGGCGCCTCGCCGATCCAGTGCACATCGAGGCCGGGATGCTCGATCGGCAGGCTGGCCAGGCCGAAATCGGCCGATTGCGACAGCACCTGCTGCACCACGCCCTCGGCCGCGAGCGCCTCGATATGGATCTGCCGCGGCAGGAGCGCCGGATCCATCGCGGCGAGCGCATCCGGCACGATGCTGGCCGCGAGCGCCGGCGTCGCCGCGAGCTCGATCGCGGGCAGCGCCCCGGCCCCGATCGCCGCCGCACGCTCGCGGATATGCTTGAGGCCGAAGAACAGGCGCTCGACCTGCACATGGAACAGCACGCCGCGCGGCGTCGGACTGATGCGCGGACCGCTGCGATGCAAAAGCTCGTAGCCGATCTCCGCTTCGAGATCCCGGATCTGCCGGGTCACGGCGGGCTGGGAGCGGTCCAGCAAGCGCGCCGCGCCGGTGATGCTGCCCGCCGACATCACCGCCACGAAGGCTTCAAGCTGCCGGATGTCGAAAGCCTCATTATTCATATCCGATATGCTAGGTCCGCATTGATACAGATCAAACATAAAACGCTGATCAATAATCGCCTATCCGCACATTTTTGAATGATTGGAAGATATTGATACTGATTTCGCATAATGAGAGACTGTTCTTCCCCTAGCGGAGCCTGGCGCAGCAATGCCGTTCGCTTCGGCCATTCCGAGCCCACCCGCGCCACCTCCACCCCGGTTACGAAGGACCTCGACCGGGACAGGTTTTTTCGTCAGCGCAGTCGGGCAGGTGGTCACGAATGCGCATGTCGTCGAGAGTTGCGCCGATCCGAAGACCCGAGGGAGAGCCGCGCCGGCGACGGCGGCACGCGCCAGGACGTCCGCAGCCTCTACATTGTCACCGGCACGACTTGGATGTCTGCTTTGAGTGATTGCCTAACGTTAGCTTCCGGCGCTCGCCAGACCCATCATAACCAGACTTGCCACGAGCGGCGCGGCTCTGCACCATCGGGCATGCCCCGTCGCGCGACCCTTGCGGCGTTCCGGAAGGACGCCGCCTATTTTGGCCTCCTGGCTGTCCAGACGGCGGCAGCGACGGCGCTGTTCTGGGTGATGTTTCCGTTGTTTCGCCAGATGATCACGCGGATGGGCGAGCCGCTGCAGGTGAGCCGCCTCGTCGAGCTGGAAATCGTGCTGGCGACGTTGATCCTGCATTGTGCCTACTGGGCACGCTACCGCTGGGTCGCGGTCGCGATGCCGGTCCACAACCCCTTTCTCGGTCATCTCGTCCAGTTTGCCGGGCGCTCCAGTTTTTTCTTTGGCGGCGCGCTGTTCTCGGTGCTGTTTTTCCGGCACGTGCCGGAGCTTACCGGGCTGCCCTCGCTCGGCCAGGCCCTGGCCAGAGGCCTCATCGTGCTCTGGGTGCTGTTTGCCCTGTTCTGCTATTCGCTCGAGCTCGACCGGCTTGGCAAAGCCATCGAGGAGCCGCCCAAGCAGGCTTGAAAGGAAGCGGGCTTGGCAAGCAGCGGGCCCTGAACCGATGTGACCGGCCGGCGCGCTGTCTGCAGGCTTTCGTGAATTCCTCTCCGTGCCCCTTGGCCGAAACTCAGTGTTTCCGGGTCAGGTAAAGCGGCACGGAGAGCACGAGCTGGATGGAGGTGCCCGTCTTGCCGGTCGTGCTCCGCGACAGTGCTCCAGCCAGCCCGACGCCGAACATCTTGTTGTCGGCGGCATCGTACTTCTCGAATTCCAGCGTCGCGAAGACCTGCCGAACCGGCTTGGCGTGGATGATCGTGCCGAGATTGCCGCCGCCAAAGGTGGCGTAGCCGGCCTTTCCCGTCAGCTTCCAGCCGGCCTCCCACTGATGATAGGCCCCGACATAGCCGCCATAGAGCGGCTGAAGCTGGCCCGGCCCGGAATTGACGGTGACATAGGTGAGTGCGAGGCCTGCGATGAGGCCGCGGTGTCCCGCCTCGTCGAGGGAGAAATCCGCATCGAGCCCCCCTGACCAGGTCGTCGTCAGAGCCGATCCGGGTGGAATCCTGACGGGCCGCGAGACCGAGCCGGAGACCGAAAGCTCGGGGACGAACCGGGCCTGATCGAGGAAGGTATAGTCGAAACCGGTGCTGAAGCTGCCCAGCGCCAGTTGCGACCATGGCGTGGAAACCGTCTTGGAGCTGGCGAAATCGAAGCCCGCATGGACGCTCAGATCGTCGGTGATGTCGATGGTCAGCGGGGCATCGATGGAGAGCGACTTGCCGGAGCTGCTCGTGATCGAGAAAAACCCGCGACGGCCGATGACGAAACTGTTTCCCGGCGATCTGGCCATCGTCGCGGAGGCGTCGATATAGATCACCGGTCCCGTCGCTGACGGCTCGGCCTCCTCGGCGGGCGCCTCCGTGCCAGGCCGCTCTTCGGCAAGGCTGGCCGGGGCGGGAAGGGCGCATGCGAGCGCCATCAGGACCCGGTGGAGAGCCCGGCTGAACGGCGCCGACCGCCGCGCGCCGCCAGGGGAGATGCGCTCGCGGGGCGTGAGTTCCTGGGGCACGAGTTCCTGGGACATCAGCTCCGCATTCCCTAGTGATGGCTCAGCCCTGCCGCAACTCCCCAGCGGGGCATGCGATGGAGCGCCTGCGCATAAACTTGGACTTGCAGACGTCGTGAAGCTTGTCGGCGTGGTTCGCATCGACTAACCTTGATCCTATAGGGGACTTCGGTCAATTCAGGCCGATGGTTTATAATTTTCATATGTAAAATGGGACGGTGATAATTTTTCGAGGGTGAAATTAGTCTGTACAAGAATATACGTCCGTGTGTTATTGAATTTCAGTCGATAAATTTGCTGGCGATGTCGATGATATGAGCTTGTTTGCCAAAACAGACTTCAGCTGATTTTTTGATCCGATGGCAAGTGGTCGTGCATCAATGTCTAGTCGGAAACAATTAGCCGGGCGACCATTTACGTCAGATTTGGGATTTCTGGCGATCTTGCCTTTATTCTGTCTGTTTTTATGTTTGCACGCCCTCTCGCTTCCGGCGCTCGCCCAAACCCCGGCTCCGCCCGCCGGGATCAGCCAGGAGCAGTTCGACGCACTTGTCGAAGCTATCGGCCGATCGGTCGTCGAGAAGCTGAAGGCTCCCGCGCCCGCGTCTGCGCCGGCGGCGAGAGGAGGGGCCTCGGACCCCGTCGGGGTCGCGACGCCGGACCCGCTCGAAGACCGGGTGGCGCAATTCGTCGACAGAGGCGCTGCCGCTTTGGCGGCTTTCCCTGAACTCGGCCGCCGGCTGGCGGAGTTTCCCAAGCTGATCGTCCAGGCCGGCGATGGCCGCGGATTGTCTGCGTTTCTCCTGCTGTTGTTCATCTCCGCGGCGATGGCGCTCGCCGTCGAACGGCTCGTGGCGGCGCTGTTCGGTGGTTTGCGAACGCGCCTGGGTGCGAGAGTGGCCGCGACATCCGGCCCTTCCGCATTGCTGCCGATCGGCGCGATCCTGGCGCTCGATCTTGTCGGCGTCGCCGCCGTCTGGCTCGTCAGCTATGGCGCGATCGGCATCTGGTTTTCCCGCGGCGTCGGCCAGGACAAGCTGGCGGCAGCAGTCCTGGCGGGGATCTTCGCCTGGCGGCTTTACATGCTGGCTTTCCGGTTCGTGCTGCGGCCGGCCCTCGCCGGCGCCCGCCTCGCGGCAATGGATGATGGCGAAGCCGCCGCCCTGTATCGCCGCGTCACGCTGATCGTCCTCCTGATCACGACCTTGCGGATCGTGATCCGCCTGCTGATCGCGACCGCGACCCCGGCGGAGGCGATCGCCGCCGGCCAGATCCTGGTGACGAGCCTCGTGCTGAGCTTCGTCTTCTGGATGGCCGCGCGCTCGCGCATCGCCGTCGGTCGCTGGCTGGCCGGGCTGGCCTCGACCCAAGACAGCCTGGCCGGCCGGCTGGGCGCTCACTGGCTCACCGTCGCGGCGCCGCTTTTCCTGGCGCTCGGGCTCACCCAGATCTACGGCGCCGTGGTCGCGCGCTACACCGTGCCCAACGCCGTGCTCCTGACGCTCAATGCGCTGATCGCATTGATCCTGTTTCAAACGCTGGCGCGCTACCTGACGCGGCTACGCCCGGCGGCTGCGCCCGCACTCGCGGACGGCGAGCCGGCCGCCGAGCCCACCGCCGATGCGGTGGCCATGCCGGTTCCACGCCGTTTCACCGATGTCGTCATTCGCTGCATCAGGACGGCCGTCCTGCTCGCGATCATGGTCTTCGTCGCGCAAAGCTGGATCGTGGATGTCTTCGCGCTCGTCGACGAGCAGGGCTGGCGGATGCTCGCCCGTTCGTCTCTCGCGACAGCCGTGACGCTGTTCCTCGCCTTCGTGGCCTGGGAGCTGGTCGATTTCTTCACCCGCGCGCCACCGGCGACGGCCAGCGACGTCGCGGCGGCAGGAGAGGGCGGCGGCGGTTCCGGCTCCCGCCTTGCGACCATGCTGCCGCTGCTGCGGGTCGTGCTTGCGATCACGATCGGCGTGCTGGCCCTGCTCATCGTGCTCTCGGAGATGGGGGTCAACATCGCGCCGCTGCTGGCCGGGGCATCGGTGTTCGGGCTGGCCTTGTCCTTCGGCAGCCAGGCGCTCGTGCGCGACATCGTCTCGGGGATATTCTACCTGAGCGACGATGCCTTCCGCATCGGCGAGTACATCGATTGCGGCAAGGCGAAGGGATCCGTCGAGGGTTTTACGCTGCGCTCGATCCGGCTGCGCCATCAGAACGGCCAGGTCCACACCATCCCGTTCGGCCAGCTCGGCCAGATCACCAATTTCAGCCGGGACTGGGCGACCGTCAAATTCAACCTCCGCTTCAAGCGCGACACCGATCTCGAGAAACTGCGCAAGACGGTCAAGAAGATCGGCGACCAGATGCAGGCGGATCCCGAATTCGCCAATGATTTCATCGCTCCGCTGCGCATGCAGGGCGTTGCCGACATCCTGGACAATGCGATCCTGGTTCGCTTCAAATTCACCGTCAAACCGATCCAGCCGAGCTATGTCCAGCGGGTTGCGGTGAAGACCATGGTCATGACCTTCCCGGCTATCGGGATCGAGTTCGCGGACTCGATGGTCGCGGTCCAGACAATGGGCGCAGGCGGCGATCAGGCCACTGCTGCGGCCGCGAGCTCGGCCCAGAACCGATCGCGGGCCGAACTGGCCCTGTCCACGGAGGCGGGACAGTGACGATGCATATGGCGCAGTCCTGGGCCGACGCAGTCCTCGCCAGAGCAATGGCAGGGTGCCGCGCAACGCTTTGCTCCGCCTTTTTGATCACACTCATCACACCGCCAGGAAGGCGGAGAGGCTGCGTCCGGCGCCCGCCTCCCTGACCAGGGAGGGGAGCGCGATCAGGCGCCGCGCGAGTTCGGGAAAGGCGGCGAGCGCCTCCCGGCTGCGCGCGACGGATTCGCTGACGCGCCCTTCGAGTTCGTCTTCCCGAGCTCCGGCCGGAGCGGCGGGCGGAGCTGTGGTGCCCTTCTCGGCCTGGCGGGCGTCCAGCTTCCGAACGACGGCCGCGCCGATCGCCTCGACCAGCGCCTCGAACTGCTCCTTGCCGATACCGGCCGGAGGTTGAGGTGGGCTGGGCGAAAGCGGGGTATGCGAAGCCCGCGCGACCGCGCACAGCAGGAAGCAGCCGTAGAGCCACGCAGCCAGGTTCGCCATGCCCCCTCTCGCCGAGTGGCGACAGGGGTGTTCAGGTGACGCGAGGCAATCGCTGCCCGTCTGACTCCGCCCCTAGCTGCGGCTCTTTCGTCACGGGCGGTTTCTGCTGCTCGCTGTCAGTGGCCGCTGAAGACGAGGGTCTGGATCGGCAGCACCAGCGCCTGGATGCGCAGCAGCAGGGCGTGCACCAGCCCGACCGCATCGACCGCGTGCAAGGCGATGCGGCGCAGCGTGCCGGTGTCCTTCGCCACGATCACGTCGTGATTGCTGCTATAGGCATTGGCGATGCAGCTGCTGCCGGGCGTCACGCCGTCGAGCCCGCCCTGGTAGAGCGGCTCGAGGAAGGTGAGGATCGTTCCCGGCCGGACCACCTGCTGCGCATCGATCAGCTGTTCGCCGCTTCTGAGCTGGCCTGCGGCGATGAAATCTTGCACGCCCGTCACCACCATCGGAATGACCTCCCACGGCTTCGAGATGCAGGTGACCTCGGCAGCCATGCCGACCTTGATCACCTGCGCCTCGATCTGGCTGAAGCCGGCCTGCAACCTGCCCCGCCCGGCCTCTTCCGGGATGATGATCCCGGCCGGGCGCATGAAGGGGTTGACGATGTCGCCGATCCGCAGCGTGAACTGTTCGACGCGCCCGGCGAAGCCGGCGCGCACGACCGTTTTCTGCAGCTCGACCTCGGCCTGGGCGAGCGCGGCCGCGGCGCTGGCGCGTTCGGCGGGAAGGAGCGAGACGATCTTCGCCTGGGCGGCGTCCTTGGCGGCCGTCGCCGAAAGGACGGCAGCCTCGCGGCCCGCCACGATGTTCTCGAGCCGTTCGATCTCGCGCGTCGCGACGATGGCATCGTTGCGACGCTTCAGCTCGTTCTTGGTTTGCAACTCGTCCATGGCCTGCTGCAGGGCGCTCTTCGCCTCCAGGATCTTGCCTTCATCGGCCAGGATATCCGCCTTCGCGACGACGAGCGCGGCATCGGCCTCGGCGATCTTGCGGCGCGCTGCCTCAACGGCCGCCTCCTGCGTGCTGCTGTCGAGCGTGAAGATCGGTGCGCCCTTGGCGACCGCCTGGCTGAAGCCGACATGGATCTGCGCGACGCGGCCATTGACCTCCGGCACGATCGGGACCGTCCGGAAGAAGACCGTGGCGCTGGTCGTGGAGGGGTGGTTGTAGAAGATCACGGTGATCAGGCCGACCGTCAGCATCACGCAGGTGACGAGACCCCAGCGCAACTCGAACCAAACCGAATAGAGCGTGAGCTCGCGGCCGAACCGTTTGCCCTGGCGGTAGCGACGATAGAGATAGTCGGGAAGGAGGGTGAAGAACGCGCAGACCAGAAGCTCAAGCATGGTTCTTCTCCTCGATGCCGGCGCCCGCGACCGGCATGGTCCCGTCCGGTCCTGGCACGGCGGTCTCCGCGTCCGATGCTGCGTCGCCGCCCCGGCCCGGCGCGATATTGGCCATTTTCTCGAGGGAGCCGGCCATCCGGCCGAACATCCCTGGGATGTCAGGCAGGTCGATCAGCGCGAGCAGTAGCCCGGCGACCCAGAAGGCATGGACATGCGTGAAGAGCGCGAGCAGCCCGAGAACGGCGACGATCTCGAACTGGATCTTGTGCGTCTTGTGCGCCATCCGCTCCGGCAGGGTATGCAGGCGCAGGAAGAGCAGGCCGATGCCCAGCACCGCTCCGACGAGGGTGATCGCCGCGACCACCATCAGGTGGTCCGTCCCCCCCGGCTCGGTAATGAAGCTCGGCAGGTGGTGAGGGGCGGCGGGGTTCATGGCGGGGTTCATGGCGACTTCCCTGGCTTCAGGAGGCTGACGGGCAGGTCTACTGCTTGAATCCGATCAGGACCCCGTCGGCTCCCAATGAGAGCTGGAGGCCCTTCCTTTGCGTCGCGAGACGCATCAGCACGCCCTTGGCGTTGCGCAGCCAGAGCGTGCCGCGGCCCTGGCCGCCGATCGCCCAGCCCTCGCGGATCTGGACATAGGCGCCGGCGATGTCCTCGACCTGGTTCAGGCCATAGACGGAGCCGGTCGCCGTGAGGCGCGACGCGCCGATGCCGCCGATGCCGAGCCCGCCGACGGTGATGTCGTAGCTGCGGTTGTGGAAGCGGAGCGTGCCACCGCCGATCGCCCCGGAGCCGATGAAGGCGACCTGGAGCTGCTTGATGCGAACGGTGGCGCTGGGCGGCCCGCTGGGACGGGTTTGTGCGTAGGCACTCCCGCTGGCCAGCAGGAAGCCCAGAACGAGGGCGGCGATCCTTACAATCATGATGCTCTCCGGATGGTTGTCTCGCGGGCGTCGGACTTGCGGGCGTCGGATTTGCGCGGAGAATCGCCGGTCGGTTCCGAGGGCCGGGCGGGATGGCGCATTTGAGCGCTGCGATGGGCATCCGATGCGCTCAAAAGTGACAGGCGATGCTGGAGAACGCGCCGTGCTGGGTGGCGCGGTATGTGAACCCGTCGTTGCGGTAGTCGGTGTAGCTCGCCCGATAGCCGAGCGCGGTCGAGATCGACTCGGCCCAGCGATAGCTCACCGACGCGAAGTCTCACAGGGAGGACGATTGCTCCTGGCGCAGAAGGGCTGCCTTGGCCTCGGCGAGACCGGAGCAAAGCGAACAGAATTCCTCGTTCGTCCTGGCAAGTTCCTCAATGGCGTGTTCCCGATCCGGAAAATGGGCGACGGCGACCAGCAGCTTTGGATCGATGATGAAAACCAGACACCTTCTCAAGGTGAGGCGGTTGCGCCGTCTCTTGATCCGTCAGCATTGCCCTGTAGCCGGCAACTCGGGAGTAGTTTACGGTAGGTTACATCGGAGCAATGTCGCGACGGATCAGGAGAGGCGATCCTATGCTCGACGGCCGCAGCATTGCCGATGAAGTGCCCCAGGTGCGACCGCAGCATTCAGCGGACGATGTGCGCGCTGAGCTTGATCGTCTCTTCGCAAGTCCCGAATTCAACGTTCCGAGCCGAGCCAAGAAGTTCCTGCGCTATATCGTCGAAGAATCGCTGGCGGGACGCGCGGCCCGCATCAAAGCCTATACGGTGGGAACCAAAGTCTTCGAGCGTGATCCCGGCTTCGATGCTCAGAACGACCCGGTCGTTCGCATCGAGGCCGGACGGTTGCGCCGCGCGCTGGAACGCTACTATCTGATCGCCGGCTTGACCGATTCCATCGTGATTTCGATCCCGAAGGGCGGCTATGTGCCATT
Organism: Allobosea sp. OK403; assembly: GCF_900113835.1. GTDB lineage: Bacteria > Pseudomonadota > Alphaproteobacteria > Rhizobiales > Beijerinckiaceae > Allobosea. The sequence goes on from NZ_FOQV01000012.1 coordinate 108,139, forward strand.
CTTTGAGGTTCGGGCAGCGCAACAGATCCTGCCCCTCGTGCCAAGCTTGCCGCCCCCCGACAAGGTCGGTCCTCAGCCTCTGCCACGGCGCATGGCTTGGCTCGGAGCCGGCGTGGCCATCTCCGCCGCTCTGTTCATCGGCATCGCCCTGCCGAGCGGCTCACGCAATGTTCCAAGGCTGACGATAGAAGCCCCGGCGGGGCCGACCCTTGCCGTCATGCCGTTCGTCAATCTCGGCGACATCCCGGAGGCGAAGATCTATGCGGAAGGGTTGACCGAGGAGATGATGAGCCAGGTCGCGCGCTTCAAGGAACTGTCGGTCCTCGGCCGCGAAACCTCCCGGAACATCCTGCCCGGCGCCGATATCACGCAGATCCATCGCGCGCTTGGTGCCAGATATGTGCTGGAGGGAAGCGTTCGCGCCGCGACCTATCAGCTGCGCGTCACGGGCCGGTTGCTCGATGCCGGGACAGGGGCGGTGCTGTGGTCGCAGAGCTATGACGGCGACCTGCGCGTGCACGATCTCTTCACGATTCAGAACGATGTGGCGCAGAAGGTCGCCACGGCCATCGCGCAACCCTATGGCATCATCTTCCAGGCCGACGGACTACGGACCGGCGCAAATTCGTCGGACAATCTCGAAGCCTATGCCTGCTCCCTCAAGTTCTATGGCTACCGAACCGCACTCTCCGCCGAGAGCCACAGCGCGGTTCGCGGTTGCCTCGAACAGGCCACCGCCGCCAATCCTGGCTATGCGACCGCCTGGGCGATGCTGTCGATCCTGTATCTCGACGAGGATCGCTTCGGCTTCAACCCGAGGCCGGGCTCGTCAACAGCCATTCAGCGTTCGACAGACGCGGCTCGCCGTGCCATCCGGCTCGATCCGGCGAACATCCGGGCGCTTCAGGCTCTCATGATGGCGCTGTTTTTCACCCAGCAACCGGCGGAGGCGCTCGAAATCGGCGAGCGGGCCGTGGCCTTGAATCCGAACGATACCGAGTTGCTCGCCGAGCTCGGCACGCGCGTGGGGCAAGTCGGGGCCTGGGCCCGCGGCACTGCGCTGCTGGAGCAGGCACTGGCCCGCAATCCCGCGCAGTCCGACTATTATAACGGGATCCTGGCTCATCACGCCTATATGCAGCGCGACTATCGGCGGGCCGAAGCGCTGATCCGGCAGGTCAGCCTGAACAGGTTCCCACTCTACCATTTCGTTGCCGCCATCATCTACGCCCAGCTCGAGATGAAGCCGCAGGCGGCGGCGGCGAAGGGCGAGTTCCTCCGCCTGATCCCGACGTTCTTCGAGAACTGGGAGCACGAGGTGGCCAAGCGCAACTACCGGCCGGAGGATGCCATCCACCTGGCCGAGGGTGCCCGGAAGGCCGGCTTTCCATTGCCGGCCAGGACAGTGGCAGAGGCTGCTTCCGCGGCGGAGTTCCCGCAGCACTGAGCGCCGCGGCCACCCCGAGCATACAGGATGCTACAGGCCCCGCCGCCGCGCCTCTGCTAAACGCAGAGGCAAGGTGATCCTGCGCTTCGAAGCTAACCGAGCAGTTCTCTGACGGGCCGTGCTCCTACCGGCACAGCCCCCCTTTGCAGACGCCGATGGGCGTGTCACCACTCGCTGTCGGTGTTACGTTGGGTCATCGAGGCCTCTTCCGGCAAAGCGAAGGCGACGACTGTGCTCATGGCCGCAGCGGCTCACATCAGAATTCGAACCTGGCTCATCGCAGCGCTTGCCGTGGCGGCATTCGGTGCAGGTTGTGGCACCCGGCCAGAGACCGGTTTTCTCGCCCCGGTAGCCGCGACCGACGCAGAGGGAACGCCTCACATGATCCTGGTCGCGACGACCCGCAAACGGGACGAACGACCGGGCACCTTCTTCGGCGGCGAGCGCGCAACGCCACTCGATTTCGCGGGGATCGAGGTCTCGGTGCCCCCCGGACACAAGCCGAGCGAAATCGAATGGGCCTCCGCGGCGCCGGGCAATGCCCAGAGCAATTTCGTCGTCCGCCGGGCCGGCTTTCTCGACGGGGAGAAGGCTTTCGTCCGGTCGCTCAACGCCCAGCTCGCGGCGCGTCCGCGCGGCAGCCGCAAGGTGCTGCTATTCATCCACGGCTACAACACGATGTTCGCCGAGGGGCTCTATCGCTTCGCCCAGCTCGTTCACGACGCCAAATCGTCCGCCGTGCCGGTGCTGTTCACCTGGGCGTCGCGCGGTGAGCTGACGCAGTACGTCTACGACAACAACAGCGCCACGACGGCGCGCGACGATCTCGAACGGACCATCCGCCTGATCTTCGCGAGCGATGCCGAGCAGGTGAATATCCTGGCCCATTCGATGGGCAACTGGGTTACGGTCGAGGCGCTGCGGCAGATCAAGATCTCCGGCGGGCTTGCGCAGATCGGCAAGCTCGGCAACCTCGTGCTGGCGGCGCCCGATATCGACGTCGATGTGTTCAAGTCGCAGATGCGGCGCTTCGGCAAGCCCAAAAAGCCGTTCTTTATTGTTCTGTCTAAGGACGACAAGGCGCTCGGCGCCTCGCGCTTCATCGCCGGCGGCCAGGAGCGTCTCGGCGCCGGGAGCAACACGGCGGAGCTCGCCGAGCTCGGCGCCGTCGTCATCGATCTCTCTGACGTCAAGGCGACGGACTCGAGCAATCACGGCAAGTTCGCCCAGCTTGCGGCCATCGCGCCGCAGCTGGAGCATGCCTTGGCCCAGGGCGTCGACCAGAAGCCGGGCGCCGCCGCAGAGGCGGCGGGAGAGTCCCTGAGCACGATCGTTTCGCTACCGATCAAGATCCTCGGCCTGCCACTGAAGATCATCGCGCAATAGTCGCGCGAGCCGAAGCCGAACCAGAGCAGCCGGTGCCTGTTCGAGACACCACTCAAACCAGTGGAGGAGACAATCACGGCGACGAAGTGCGCGATCTTTACAGCCTCACCCATACTGGGCGGTTTCATGGCGATGGTGCAAATCCAACCCGCGGAAGCTTCGTCTACTGCAAGACGGTCGGCATCCCGAAACGCTGGGTCGCGCGAGCCGGTTCAGCGGCGCGTCAGCAGCCAGGGATAGCGGCGCAGATATCTGTCGCAGACCTGTTGTTCCAGGCCCTTGGCGTAAGCCGCGGAGAACTCCTTGGCGAAGTCCGCGCCGCCCATCACTATCGCCCGTGACGAGATATCCCCGCCCTTGCTGTCGGGAGGGGCTTGCGTCTGCGACCCCGTCTCGACGAGCGCGAGGCCACGGCAGCGCGCCGCCGCCTCGCGGGCCGCGCCGATCTGGTAGAGAGCCCGGGGCGAGCCCGCCTCCGGCGGCGCCTGGGCGGACACCGGCAAGGCGGCGACCAAAGCCAGCATCAGCAGCGCCGCCGCGAATTGTCCTTGCAACGACGCCTCCTATAACCGTGAGCTGAAGGTGATTGAAATTGCCATGATTGCAAGGCCCGCCTCCGATGTCGTTGATGCCGACATCAGACCCGGCAACCCGTTCTGCTTTCGCAGGCTCTTGTCGAACGCGAATTCGGGGACGAAACGGCGCAGAAAACTGACCTGGCGCGCCATTTTCCCTGCCGCGTAGCGCCGCTTCGGAGCGGTGGCGGTCGCAGCTTCGAGAATCGTCTTTGCTACGATTTCCGGCGCATCACCTGCGTCGATCGCTGTCCGCATGATCGTGTTCATGCCGTCCCGCGCGGCGTCATAGATGTCCAGCAACCGGTCCGGCCTTACGAGGTTCTCTTCAAATGACGTGCGGGTATAGGCCGGCTCGACCAGCACAACTCGGATCCCCAACGTGCGTAGTTCATGATCGAGCGACTCCGAATAGCCTTCCACGGCGTGCTTGGTCGCCGCGTAGAGCGCGGAGTAAGGCGCCGGGATCAGTCCGAGCAGCGAGCTCAGATTGACGATCCTGCCTTGCTTCTGACGGCGCATCACTGGCAGCACCGCGTTGGTCACGCGCAAAACGCCGAAGACGTTTACATCGAATAGCGCCTGGGCCTGCGCGGTCGAGGATTCCTCCGCGCCGCCGAGCAGCCCGATGCCGGCATTGTTGACGAGCAGGTCGATGCGGCCGGCCTTGGCCATCACCTCGTTGACCAGCTTCGCCACGGACTCATCATCGGTCACGTCACAGGCCAGCATGGTCACGCCGTCGATGCTTTCGGCGGCCGTGCGACGGCTGGTTCCGAACACGCGATAACCCGCACCCCGCAAGGCTTTGGCCGTCGCGCGCCCGATACCGGAGGATGCGCCTGTCACGACGGCGACGCCAGGACTGATCATGTTCATGGAGATCATCTCTTTTCTATGTGTGTTGGATTGGTGAGGCGGAGACCCGAAAGGCCGGGGCGCAAGATCGGCGCGAGAGGCCTCAATCATGAGCGCCTTTGGCGCGCCGGGCGGTCAGCGCGTCGAGAGCGGTTTCCGATCCAGTTGGATCGTTCAACAGCTCTAGCTCTTTGGTTTAACGCGTTTTCTTCACGGCCGTTGGCCGCAGAGCGCGCTCGTAGGAGCATCCCGTACGGGCTCGGTGCCCGCTGCACTTGCGATGGGGCCTCGGCGGACAATCGTCATTGGCGCCGGCTCGGCTGCACATCGTGCGCAGACGACTGCGCCGCGACGCTAGCGGCCGCCGCCTGCAGGAACCGTTTCGACAGACGCTCGTCGTTGACAGAGCGCGCGAGCAGAACTGCGCCGACCATCGTCGAGAGAATGGCCATGGCCTTGCCATCGGGCACATCACCATCGGCCTTGCCGACCCAGCCGCTCAGCATCTCAAGATGGTCTGCGATCCCGGCTTCGAACGCCGCCTTCACGTTCGGACCTTGCCTGGCGGCATCCGAGCCCAGCGCGACGATGGGACAACCATCCGTTTTCTCGGCGCAGTGACCCATGCTGAGATAGAAATCGACCACCGCCGCCAGCGGGGCCTCAGGATTGGACCGGGCGGCAGCCGACCACCGGCCCGTGGCGCTCTCCAGCGCGCGCTTGGACGCTTGCGCCGCCAGATCGTCCTTGGATTCGAACTGTTTGTAGAAGGCGCCCTGCGTCAGCCCGGCGCCGGCCATCAGATCCTTCAGCCCAATGCCGTCGAACCCATGCTCCCGGAAGAGACGGCTGGCCACGTCGATGACCGTTTCCCGGTTTTCCTCGGCCTGCTGGCGCGTGACACGCATCGGGACCCTCCATAATTAGATTGCGTTCGACATCTATATTCGGTATAGCGGTCGAATGCAATCTAATTGGTTCGGGACGATGAGCAAGAAAAAGAAGTCAGTGATCGCCGCTGGGGGCGTCGTGCTCGCCGTGGCGGCAGTGGCGGGATTCGTCACCTTGTCGGCGCGCCCCCAGAGCGCGTCTGCGGTCGGCGATCCCAGGCAGAATGCTCCGATCGTCAGGCTGGTGACGCCAACGCCGGTCGTGGACGCCGAACGGCGTTTCACGGGGGCTGTCGCGGCCCGGGTGCAGAGCAATCTGGGCTTCCGCGTTCCGGGCAAGATCGTCGAACGCCTGGTCAATGTCGGCCATGCCGTGGCGGCCGGCCAGCCGTTGATGCGGATCGACGAGACTGACCTGCAGCTCGCCCTCGCAGCCAAACGCAACGCCGTCGCTGCGGCTCGCGCTGTCCTGGTTCAGGCCCGTGCCGACGAGAAGCGTTATGCCGTTCTGGTCAAGGACGGTTTCGCGGCCAGCCCACAGCGCTATGAACAGGCAAAGGCTGCCCTCGACACCGCCGCCGCCCAGCTTGCAGCGGCCGAGGCCGACGAGAAAGTGGCTGAGAACGGATCGAGCTATTCGGTCCTCGTTGCCGACGCCGATGGAATCGTCGTCGAGACCCTTGGCGAGCCGGGCCAGGTCGTAACCGCCGGGCAGACCGTCATCCGGCTTGCCCAGGCCGGCCCGCGCGAGGCGGTCGTCGCGCTTCCCGAGACGATCAGGCCGGCCATCGGTTCTTCGGCCGTGGCCAATCTCTATGGCGCGGAGGCCCGCCGCTACTCGGCGACCCTCCGGCAGCTCTCGGATTCCGCGGATCCGCAGACCCGCACCTATGAAGCGCGCTATGTGCTCGACGGCGAGGCCGCCTCAGCGCCGCTCGGCGCAACCGTGACGATCCGGCTGGCCCATCAGACGAGTCAGCCCGAGATGGAAGTGCCGCTCGGTGCGGTGCTGGACGATGGCCAGAAGACCGGTGTCTGGCTGCTGGACGCTGCCACCTCGACCGTGAAATTCCGCCCGATCACCCTTGTCCGGGTGACCAGCGAGACTGCGATCATATCTGGACTGAGCGCGAGCGAGCCGGTGGTGTCCCTCGGAGCTCACCTGCTGCAGGACGGCGCCCGCGTCAGGACCCTGTCCCAAAACGGGGGCACCAAATGAGCCTCAATCTCTCAGCGATCGCGGTACGCGAACGGGCCGTCACCCTGTTCTCGATCATCCTGCTGGTGGCAGCCGGCATCTACGCTTTCTTCATGCTCGGCCGGGCGGAGGATCCGAGTTTCACCATCAAGACGCTGACCGTCACGACCGTATGGCCGGGTGCGACCGCGCGCGAGATGCAGGATCTGGTCGCCGAGCCGCTGGAGAAACGGATCCAGGAACTGACCTGGTACGACCGCGTCGAGACGACGACCCGACCGGGTTACGCCTATATGACCGTCACGCTGAAGGACAGCACGCCGCCTGCCGCGGTTGAGGAAGAGTTCTATCAGGCCCGCAAGAAGCTTGGCGACGAGGCCCGCAACCTGCCGGCAGGCGTGCTCGGCCCCTTCGTCAATGACGAATACTCGGATGTGAGTTTCGCCCTCTATGCCTTGAAGGCCAAGGGGATGCCGATGCGCGAACTGGCGCGGCAGGCGGAGACCATCCGTCAGGACCTGCTGCATGTTCCTGGCGTCAAGAAAATCAACATCCTCGGCGAGCGACCCGAGCAGATCTTCGTCGAGTTCTCGTATTCGAAGCTCGCGACGCTGGGCGTATCAGCGCAGGACATCATCACGGCCCTGCAGCGGCAGAACACCGTCACCCCCGCGGGCTCGATCGATACGAGCGGTCCGCAGATGTTCATTCGGGTGGACGGCGCCTATCAAGGCCTGAAGGCGATCGCCGACACGCCCATCGTCGCCGCGGGACGGACGCTGAAGCTCTCCGATATCGCCGATATACGCCGCGGCTATCAGGATCCTCCGACATATCTGATCCGGCGTCAGGGCGAGGCCACGATCCTGGTTGCCGCCGTCATGCAGGCGGGCTGGGACGGGCTGGCCCTTGGCAAGGCGCTGGAAGACAAGACGGCGGCAATCGCGCAGACGCTGCCGCTCGGCATGACGCTCGACAAGGTGACCGACCAGGCCGTCAACATCACCTCGGCGGTCGACGAGTTCATGATGAAGTTTGCCATGGCGCTGGGCGTCGTGCTGCTGGTGAGCCTGCTCAGCCTCGGCTGGCGCGTCGGCATCGTCGTGGCCGCGGCCGTGCCGCTGACGCTTGCCGTCGTCTTCCTGATCATGCTGGAGACCGGCCGGTTCTTCGACCGCATCACGCTCGGCGCCCTCATCCTGGCGCTCGGCCTCCTGGTCGATGACGCCATCATCGCCATCGAGGTCATGGTGGTGAAGATGGAAGAGGGCATGGACCGCATCAAGGCGGCTGCCTATGCGTGGAGCCATACGGCGGCGCCGATGCTGTCGGGCACGCTGGTGACGATCGCCGGCTTCCTGCCGGTCGGTTTCGCGCGTTCGACTGCCGGCGAATATGCCGGCAACATCTTCTGGGTCGTGGGCTTCGCCCTGATCGTCTCCTGGATCGTGGCGGTAGTCTTCACGCCCTATCTCGGCGTCAAGATGTTGCCTGACATCAAGCCGATTCCCGGCGGTGTGCACGCGATCTACGATACGCCGAATTATCGGCGGCTGAGGGGGCTCATCACCTTTGCCGTGCGCCACAAGTTCATGACATGCGCGATCGTCGTCGTGGCGTTCGCGCTGTCGGGCATCGGCATGGGCGGCGTCAAACAGCAGTTCTTCCCGACATCGGACCGCCCCGAAGTGCTGGTCGAGGTGCGCTTGCCCGAAGGGACAAGCGTTGAGACGACGACGGCTGCGGTCCAGAAGCTGGAAAGCTGGCTGGGCAACCAGCCCGAGGCGACCATCGTCACCAGCTATGTCGGCCAGGGCGCGCCGCGCTTCTTCTTCGCGATGGCGCCCGAACTGCCTGATCCCGCCTTCGCCAAGATCGTTGCCCTGACACCGGATGCCGGGGCGCGAGAGGCCTTGAAGCACAGGCTGCGCGAGGCCGTGTCCCATGGCCTTGTCCCTGAAGCCTTCGTGCGCGTCACCCAACTCGTCTTCGGACCCTACACGCCGTTCCCGGTCGAGTTCCGCGTCATGGGCCCCGATCCGGCGCAGCTATATGCAATTTCCGCGCAGGCGCTGGAGGTGATGCGGGGCGTTGCGGATGTCCGTCAGGCCAACCGCGACTGGGGCAATCGCACGCCCGTGCTGCGCTTCGTGCCCGACCAGGACCGGCTTAACCTCATCGGCCTTTCGCCCGCGGCGGTTGGCCAGCAGCTTCAGTTCCTGCTGACCGGCGTCACCGTCACGCAGGTTCGCGAGGATATCCGCAATGTGCCGGTGGTGGCGCGCAGCGCCGGCAGCGAGCGGCTTGACCCGGCGCGTCTCGCAGACTTCTCGCTGATGAGCCGCGACGGTCGCCAGATCCCGCTCGATCAGATCGGCCACTCCGAAATGCGCCTGGAGGAGCCGATCCTGAAACGGCGCGACCGCACGCCCGTCATCACGATTCGCGCGGATATCAATGAGGCCACCCAGCCTCCGGAGGTCTCCAAGCAGATCATGACGGCCCTGCAGCCGCTGATCGCTTCACTCCCGGCGGGCTATCGCATCGAGACCGGAGGATCGATCGAGGAGGCGACCAAAGCCAATACCGCCTTGGGGAAGGTCTTCCCGGTGATGATCGCCGCCACGCTGATCGTCATCATGCTTCAGGTGCGCTCGTTCTCGATGATGGCGATGGTGCTGCTCACGGCGCCGCTGGGCGTGATCGGCGTCGTCCCGACATTGCTCCTCTTCAATCAGCCCTTCGGGTTCAATGCCATCCTGGGTCTGATCGGCCTGGCCGGCATCCTGATGCGCAACACCCTGATCCTGACCGAGCAGATCGAGGAAAACCGCGCGGCCGGCCTCGACGACTATCACGCCGTCATCGAAGCGACGGTGCAGCGGACACGGCCCGTGATCCTGACGGCGCTCGCGGCGGTGCTCGCCTTCATCCCCCTGACGCATTCCGTCTTCTGGGGATCGATGGCCTACACGCTGATCGGCGGCACCGCCGTCGGCACCGTGCTGATCCTGCTGTTCCTTCCCGCGCTGTATACGGCCTGGTTCCGCATCAAGCCGACGCCCGATCACGAAAGTCGGGGTTCGTCGGTTAGCCCGGAACCGCACGTGGCATTGGAGGCAGGGGCTGAAGGCGCTACGGAACTCGCCGGATGAAGGCCTGGTCTGCCACGACGTCGATCGGGCCTGAGTGGAACTCGGGCGTCTTGGTGCAGGCCCAGCGCGCCGCTCGCGTCCTGACGCGGCGTTTTGACAGCGCCTTGCAGCCCGTCGGGATCAGCAGCGGGCAGGTCTCGCTGTTGATGTCGATCGATCAGGCAAAATCACCGAGCCTCGGCGCCATCGCCGCTCTGTTGGCGATGGACAGAACGACACTGACGGCAAACATCAAGCCGCTGGAGCGCCGCAAGCTGGTCAAGACGAGTATCGACGAGAGGGACGGGCGGGTCCGCATTTTAGCGTTGACGCCGGAAGGCCGCACGGTGCTCGCCGAAGCCTTGCCAATATGGATTCGACTGCATTCCGCGATTGAAGCCCGCTTGGCAGAGCCCATGCGTTTGAAGGAAGATTTGAGCTTGTTGTCTGAGTGATCGTGCGATGAGACGCGTCGGCATTTCACCCGTCGCCGCTATACGTCCGCACCAATAATCCGGGGCTACGTCAAATCGACGGGGTGCCTGTCACGAGGCGCTGAAATTTTGAATTATGAGTGGCTACATCGACACAATTACAAAGAGTTACAATGAATTCCTGAATCGGTTTCGAAGAGCTTCAGAATGCTTCGAAGAGATCCAGGACGCTTCGAAAAAACCAGGACGCTTCGACTGTTTCAGCCATGGCCATGCCAGCATGCCGCCGCACCGGCCGGGGCGCAAATCCCGGCTTTCCCAGAGGCGCGGTTCCTGGCCCTTTGCCGATGTCAGGAGGGTTCGCTTTCGGGCGGTGGCGTTACATGATCGGCCCCAGCCGGAGCCGGCGCGCAGCTGATTTAATCAAACCCGGCAGCGGCTTTGCCTGCTGATTGGGCCAGTTCTCCGACCCAGGACGCGATATCGCCGGGGCGGGTCAACCAGATCCTATCGATGCTGGAAGCAATGTGCTCCAGCGCGCGCGTCAAGGCGCGCAGGCGGAAAGGCTGCCCGGAAATGAATGAGTGGACCACGACGCTCATCACCAGCGGCTGGTCGCGCGAGGCTTCGAGCATTTCGTCGAACTCGTCGATGATCATTTCGGCGAATTCGCGCGCGCTCGCCTGCCGCCCGATGATGGTCGAGCTGTCGTTGAGCTCCAGCGCATAGGGCATCGCCATCAGCCTGCCGCTCTCGGTGTTGAGCCAGACGGGCTGATCGTCCATTCGGAAATCCGCGACGTATTGAAAGCCTTGCGCCGCCAGCAGGTCCAGCGTCGCCGGGCTGTGCGCCAGCCATGGGCTCGACCAGCCCTTGGGCGGCTGCCCTTCCTCCGCGGCGATGCGCTCATAGACCGCGCGGAGATAGGTCGCCTCCTCCTGCGGGTTCATTGTCGCGAGGCTATGCGAGTTGCTCAGGCCATGGGCGACGAACTCGGCGCCGGCCTCCCGGGCGGCCGCGATGACGGCCGGCGCGTGATCGTAGATGGCGGTGTTCAGCAGCACGGCCGGCTTGATGCCAAGCGTCTTGAAGCGGTCGAACAGCCGGAACGCGCCGACGCGATTGCCGTAGTCGCGCCAGGAGGTGTTGACGAGATCGGGCTTGGAGGCGCCGGGCAGCAGGTCCTCGGTCAATCCCTCGCCGAAGGCGTACTCCTCGACGCCGACAGCGACATAGACGGCCAACCCGGCGCCATTGGGCCAGCGATAGGTCGGCCGCTCCTTGATCGCGGAATAACCGTAGCGTCCATGGGTCGCGAGCATCTCAGATGTCCTGGTGGTGGCGTTCGGCATCGCCGAGCCAGCGGTTCATGCCGATGTCGCGGGCGCAGGCCCTGGCATACATGGCGCGGTAATGCGGCAGCCAGCGCTCGGCGGCCTGCGCCGCCTGTTCGAGGGCAGGCGCGCGCCTCGAGAACAGCTCGCGGGCTTCGGCGCGCAAGGCCGCCTCGTCCATGGTCGCGAGCCGGCCCTGCTCGTAGACGACTTCGCCCGCGACCATGGTCAGGCGAACGGAACCGCCGTTCTCGCAATAGACGAGTTGCCGGCGCAGGTCGTTCAGCGGCGTGAAGGGCAGCGCATCGAGATCGAGCATGACAAGGTCGGCGAGCCTACCGGGCGCCAGGACGCCCAGTTCGTCCTGCAACCCCATCGCGCGGGCGCCGCCCTTGAACAGGCAGTCGAGGATCTCGCCGGCGCGCGGCCAGCTCTCATAGTCGGGACTGGAGATGTTGTGGATCAGCCCTGCCATCTTGGCGACGGCCCAGATGTTGACGGCGTCGTCGGCGATGGCTTCGTCAGTGCCGAGGCAGATCGGGATACCGCGATCGCGGATCCGCCGGAACGGCATCACGCCGCTGCCGAGCCGCAGGTTGCTGATCGGATTGTGCGCGATGACCGCCCCGGCTCCGGCAATCAGGTCGAGATCGGCGTCGTCGACCCAGATGGCGTGGATGATGTTGAGCCGCTCCGAGAGAATGCCGAGATCGGCGGCATAGCCGACCAGCGAGCGCCCATGCAGGCGCGGCTGCTCCTGGCTCAGCACGCGCTGGAGCTTGGTCTCCAGCATATGCGCGTAGAATGGCAGGCCATGGCTTCGGCTCAGATCGCCCAGCGCCTGCGCATAGTTGGCCGAGACCCGTTGCGGCGCCGAGCATGACACCGCCGCGCGAAGGCGGCCGTCACAAGCGCCATGCCAGCGCGAGATCAGATGGCGATACATCGCCAGCAAATCCGCGGTGCCGAAAGCACGCGGCTTCTCCAGTTCGGCGCGCAGACCGCCCGGCAGCAAATCCGCCAGGAAGGGCAGCTTGTCCAGTTCGGGCAGATTGGGCTCGTCGAGCGCGACGGTGGCGCGGATGCCGCTGTCGGCATAGGCCTGCATCACGGCGTCGATGATCTCCGCTGTCGGCTCCGGCACGAAGAAGGCATCGTCCTGCACGGCGGTGACGCCGCTCTTCAGCATCTCGGCACAGGCGAGCTGGGTTCGGATGTAGGCCTCGCGCGGTGTCGGCCGCAGCGCTTCCAGTGCCGGGCTCTCATAGAGCATGAAGATTTCGAGCGGCAGGCTGTCGAGCCGACCCTTCATATGGTTCACCGGCGAATGGAAATGCGCGTTGATCAGGCCAGGGAGCAGCAGCTTGCCGCGGCCATCGATGATGCGCACGTCGCGCGGCGCCTGCCGCACCGTATCGGGGCCGATGGCGATGATGCGATCGCCCGCGACCAGCAGATCCGTGGCCGGCGTCATGCCGCTTTCGCAGGCGAGATCGAGGAGGTGAACGTTGCGGAACAGCGTGCTCATTGCGATGGGCTCAGGATGTCGAAGAGCCGCCCCCAGTGCCGGCCCCGGCCGTCCAGCACGCCGGTCAGGTGCAGTGCGTGCCAGACGGCCAGCGTCGTCGAGTCGAGGATCGGGATGCCAAGCTCGCGCTCCAGAGCGTCGACGACATAGGCCGCGGGCATGTTGGTGCACCAGCTCAGGATCGCGTCGGGCCGCGCCGCCGCGACGCCCCGCATCATGGCCGCGATGGCATCGTCGGACATGGCTGCGAAGTCGAGATTATCGGCGATGCCGGCATGGGCTTCCGCCACGACATCCAGACCCTCGGAGCGGAACCGGCCGATCAGCTTGTCCTGGTAGGCCGCGCCATAGGGCGACACCACCGCGATGCGTCGGGCCTGGAAATGGGCCAGAGCCGCTTGCAGGGCGATCGTCGACGTCGTCGCCGGGATCGTGGTCTCGCTCTCGATCCGCCGGCACAGCGCATCATCGACTGGGAAGCCGAGATTGGCGCCCTTGCTGCCGTTCCAGACGATGATGTCGGGCCTGGCATGGGCCAGCAACCTTGCCGCAGCGAGCATGCCATCCCAGTCGTAGTCGTCGGGAAACAGATCCTTGCTGCCGAAGACCGGCGTGCGCGAGAAATGTCCGGAGACCTCGGGAAAATCGCTGAGGATCGCGTTCGTCACCCGCTCGACGACGAGATTGGCGGAGGGCGTGATCATCGCGATGGCCGTGCGGTGGTCGGGGCGCAGCGATGGGGCAGGGGGCGCCATCACGCGGCACCCTCCAGCAGCAGGCGATTGCGGTCGGCAGCCCAGCTCGCCAGCACCTCGCTGCCGGCCGTAATCGGTGCAACCGCATCGTCGGCGACATCGTTCTGGCGCACCGCGATCAGCGGCTCGCCATTGGCGCGGCGCAGATAGAAATGCGTGTTGACGCCGTGATAGACGACCTGCTCGACGATCATCCGGCTCTGGTTGGGTGCGGCATCCTCGCTCTTCGCCGGCGCGATCCGTACCGATTCCGGCCGCACCGCAATCAGGGCCTGCCCTGATGCCGGCGGCGTGCCGTCGAGGGCGAGCGTCGTGCCATCCTGCGCCGTGACGAGATAGCTGCCTGCCTCGCGCCGCGTGACCCGTCCTTCGAAGAAGTTCGACGTCCCGATGAAGCTCGCGACGAAGCGCGTCGCCGGCCGCTCATAGATCTCCTTGGGCGCGCCGATCTGTTCGATGCGGCCATTGTTCATCACCGCAATCCGGTCCGACAGGGTCAACGCCTCGTCCTGGTCATGCGTCACCATCAGCGTGGTGATGCCGAGCCGCTGCTGGAGCTGGCGCATCTCAATCTGCATGCTCTCGCGCAGCTTCTTGTCGAGCGCCCCGAAGGGCTCGTCGAGCAGCAGCACCGAGGGCTCGACGATGAGGGCGCGCGCCAGGCCGACACGCTGCTGCTGCCCGCCGGAAAGCTGGTGCGGCAACCGCTCGGCAAAGGCCGAGAGCTGGACCAGCGCCAGCGTCTCGGCGACACGCCTGGCGATATCGGCAGCCGGCACCTTCCGCATTTCCAGGCCGAAGGCGAGGTTTCGCGCCACGGTCAGATGCGGGAACAGCGCATAGTTCTGGAACAGCATGCCGATATTGCGGCGATGCACCGGCGTCGCCGTGACGGAGCGCCCACCGATCCGGATGTCCCCGGCGGTGGGATCGATCAGCCCAGCGATCATCCGCATGATCGTGGTCTTGCCGCAGCCCGACGGGCCGAGCAGGGACAGGACATGCCCCGGCTCGATCTCGAAGCTCACGCCGCGGACGGCGAGCATGGAGCCGTAGCTCTTCTGAACATCCTCGACGGCGATGTCCGCTGCCTTTGGGCGTGCAGGTGCCATGACGTCAGATGCCATGATCGTCAGGCCGTGAAGATCTGGCTGATCTTCTCGATCCAGTCGGAGCGGACCGAGTTGACATGGGCCCAGTCCGGGCTGAACAGGCCGAGTTCATCCATCTTCGTGTCGGGGTAGGCGAGCAGGCCCGCGATTTCAGGCTTGAACGACAGGCCGCCAATGGCAGGCGCCGCGAGCGCCGCCTCGGCCAGCCCCTGCTGCACGGCAGGGTCGAGCATGCGGTTCATGAAGGCGGCGCCGAGATCGGCTGCGGGCGCGTTCTTGACCAGCACCTGGCAGTTCACGCCGGCAAATGCGCCCTCCTTGGGGAAGCACATCTCGATCGGCGCGCCCTTCACCTTGTAAGGGAAGACGTATTTCGAGTATTCCGGCCCGCCGATCGAGCCTTGGCCCTGCGCAACCAGAAGCGCCGCATCGTCGGTGCTGTAGAGGTTGAGCACATTGGGCTTCAGCTCGGCGAGCTTCGGCCAGGCCGCATCAGTGAGATATTGCGCCTCCTTATAGGGCTTGCCGGTGGCGATCGCCGCTGCCGCGATGATCATGAAGACGCTCGGCGTCGTCTTGGTGCCGACCATCGAGAATTTCCGGGCAAAGCGCGGATTCCACAGATCGGCATAGCTCTCCAGCGGCTTGGTCGCCTGCGGGTTGTAGAACAGGCCGGCCGAGGAGACCGCCAGCGCGACGCCATAGCCGTCATTGTAGATGAAGCGCGGATAGACCTTGCCGAGGTTCGGCATCTTGTCCTTGGGCAGGGCCGCGATCAGGTCCTCGCGCTTGGCGATTTCGACGCCGAGATCGTCGATGAACATCACAGTGAATTTCGGCGCGGCCTTGGCGGCGCGCAGCAGGCCGATCTGGCCGAGCGTCGAGCCCTGCTGGGCATCGACCTTGCAGTCGAACTCCCTCTCGAAGGCCGGCAGCACGTTGCGGCGGATGAACTCGCCCTGCGTGCCGCCCCAGATGCCGATCTGCATGGTCTGGCCGGTGGCCCAGGCGTTGCGGACGAAGAAGCTCGGGGCGGCAAGGCCGGCAGCCGCTGCGGCTCCCGTCTTGAGGATGCTGCGGCGGTTGATCGTGGTCCTGGTCATGGCACGGCTCCTGAAAATCAGCGGCATCTGCCGCGGCGTTGGGAAAGGCGAAGGCGTCGTCGGAAACGAATGGCGTCAGAAACGGATGGCCTCAGAAACTCATGGCCCGGCGCAGCCCGGCGAGGCGTTCGAGCAGCAGCACCATGAAGAGCGAGAAGAAGATCATCAGCGAGGCGATGGCCGCGATGCCGGGGTCGAACATCCGGCTGATCAGCGAGATCATCATCATCGGCAACGGCACATGGCTGGCGTCGAACAGCCACATCGAGACGGCGTAGTTGTCGAAGGAGGTGACGAAGGCGAAGAGCGCGCCGGCGATCAGGCCGGGCATGATCTGCGGCCGCGTCACCCGCCAGAAGGCGGTGAAGCGGTCGGCGCCGAGCGTCCGGGCGGCCTCTTCGAGGCCGGGATCGACCGTGACGAGGCTCGCCGAGACGGTGCGCACGACATAGGGCGTCGTCACCAGCACGTGCCCGATGACGAGGTTGAGATAGGCGTCCTGCGAGCCGAGCGAGGAGAACAGGCGCAGCAGCGCGATGCCGGTCACCAGCGTCGGGAAGATCAGCGGCGAGAGCACGAGACCCTGGACGATGGCCTTGCCGGGAAAAGACAGCCGCACCAGCCCGATGGCGGTGGGCGTGCCGAGCAGCATCGCCCCGATCGCCGCCGAGGCGCTGAGCATCACGCTGAAGCGGAAGGACGAGCTGAAATCGGGCTCATCCAGCACCTTGGCGTACCAGCCGAGCGTGAAGCCCCGGGGCGGGAAGGTGACGAAGGGCGTGTCCGACACCGACAGCACGATCGGCAGGATCAGCGGTAGCATCAGGAAGACCATGATGACCGCAGTCAGCGCATAGATCAGCGGCGCAGCGCGCCCGAGGCCGGTCTCCGACATCACGCGGCCTCCGTCGCACGGGTGCGGGTCTTGCGCTCGATCAGCGCCATGTAGGCGAGGTTGATCGTCATCGCGATCACGACCATCACCGTCGCGATCGCCGCCCCGAACGGCCAGTCGAACACGGTCAGGATCTGCTCCTCGACCAGCGTGCCCAGCATCTTGGTGAAGCTGCCGCCCAGCAGCGAGGGCAGGATGAAGGAGCTCGCGGTCAAGGAGAAGACGAGCGTGCAGCCGGCCCCGAGTCCCGGCAGGCTGAGCGGCAGCGTCACCCGGCGAAAAACGGCGAGGCTGTCGCCGCCGAGCGTGCGCGCGGCATCCTCTACGGCCGGATCGATGCGTCCGATCGCGGCCGTCAGGGGCAGCACCATCATCGGCAGGAAGACCTGGACGGAGCCGATGACCACGGCCCAGTCGCTGTAGAGCAATTCGACCGGCCCCAGGCCGAGGAAGGACAAAGCCCAGTTCAGGACGCCGTTGGGGCCGTTGGCCAGGATGATCCGCCAGCCATAGGCGCGCACCACCACATTGACGAGCAAGGGCGCGATCACCAGCACCGTGATCAGGCGGCCGAGCCAGACCGGGCCGCGCGCGATCACCAGCGCCAGCGGATAGGCCAGCAGCGTCGCGCTGATGGTGGTGAACAGGCTGATCCGCAGCGTCGTCAGCATCACGCCGCGATAGAGATCGACCGTGGCGAGGCGGATGTAATTCGCCAGCGTCGGCAGGGTCGTCAGGCTGCCGTCGGGCAGCTGCTTCAGGAAGCTGTAGCGCACCATCAGCCCGACGGGGATGACGAAGACGAGCACGAAGAAGAGGACGACCGGGCCCAGCAGCATCAGCCCAGGCAGCAGCGTCGAGCTCCGCTTGCCGGCAGCTCCGGCGCGCGCTTGCATCATCGCTGGCGCTATCGGCTCTGAGGGCGTGCTGAGCGTCACCGGCCACCTCGACTGAACAGATGCCGACGGCCGTGCCGTCGCTGTGTGTCGATAATTACGACTATGATTGTCGACAAAACAAGCTAGTATACGCACCAATTAATTGCATCATGAGATACAAAAATAGGCAGATAGATCGACAGGTGCGCTTTTCAGGGTTAGACAAGCGTGATTCATTTGCAGCGCTCGATCGCTGAAAACGCTCTGGACACCGATGGCCGAACGCGAGGACGACAGGGACGAGGCCGGAGACGACCTCGTCTACGACAAGATCCATGCCGCAATCGGCGCGCAGGAACTGCCGCCGGGCACGCGCCTGCGCGAGGACGAGATGCGCCAGATCTTCGGCGTGAGCCGGGCGCGCATCCGCAAGGTGTTCTCGCGGCTCGCCCATGCCGGTCTGGTCACGATCGAGCCGAACAAGGGCGCCTCGGTGTTCCAGCCGACGCCGCGGGAGGCGCGCGAGATCTTCGCGGCCCGGCGCGGCATCGAGGCCACCATCGTGCGGCTGCTCGCCGGCAAGCTCGCGAGGCAGGATGTCGCCACCCTCAAACGCCATATCGCCCTGGAGGTCGAGGCCGAGGCGAGCCGGAACTGGAACGAGATGGTTCGGCTGTCGGGCGAATTCCATCTGCTGATGGCCGAGATCGCCGGAAACGCGATCCTGCTACGCTTTCTGCGCGAGCTGATCACACGCGAGGCCCTGGTGATCCTCGTCTACGAACGGCCGGGACAGCCCAGTTGCTCGCATCACGAGCACAGTCTCATCCTGGAAGCGCTGTCTTCAACGAATACCGAGAAGGCCGTGGCGCTGATGGACGAGCATCTCGGCAATGTCGAGGATCGCCTCGATCTTGATCGCGATACACGCAAGGTGGTCGATCTCGGGAAACTCTTCGCTCCGGGCAAGAGCATTCCTCGAACGTGAATCACGCGGACGGAGGCGACAGACAGCGTCTGCGCGGCCGAAGTTCATCAGCGCGAGGCCGTCGCTGAAAACGTCCGCTTTCCGGCAAGGACTGAACGTCCGCTGTTGGCGCCAGGCTGCCTCGATGTGTCCAGCCGCAGCTAACGGCCGGGCTGGCCCGAAGGCCGACATCCTCCTTTAAAGAAGGCCTTTGCAGGCAGTTCCTGGATTTGCTGCAAGGACGTTCAGGCCGCCTGTTTCCCTCTGACGCTGAAGCTTGATCGCGCGGCGTGTCGGATCTATCTATCGAGCGTCGGGGCGTCGCAGGCTCCCGGCGCCTCAAGACGGTTCCCCGTCCAAGTCCTGCTCGCGGTTGGCGTGTTCGCGCGTGACCGGAGCACGATTGAATGGGAGCCGTTTTTTCATGTCCGAATCCAGAACTCACCTTGGCCGCGTCGCCCTTCTGTGGCGGGGTGATGAAGCGGAACGCCGCAGCGCCACGCTGGCGACCAGCCGGTTCAAGGCCGTATTCGCGGCGCTCGCCGATGTCGGCGTCAACGCAGAACCCGTCGTCTACGAGGACGAATGTCTGGACGCCGTTCGCGCAGAGCTCGCCAGGTTCGATGGCGTGCTCGTCTGGGTCAATCCGATCCATGAGGGGCGAAACCGCTCAAATCTCGACGAGTTGCTGCGCGAGGTCGCAGCGCGTGGCGTCTGCGTGAGCGCTCATCCCGATGTCATCCTCAAAATGGGCGTCAAGGAGGTTCTCTATCGAACCCGGATGATGAGCTGGGGCGGCGATACGGCGCTATATCGAACGGCCGAGGCGATGCGCGCCGAATTTCCGGCGCGGCTTGCCGCTGGACCGCGCGTGATCAAGCGCAATCGCGGCAATGGCGGCCAGGGCGTCTGGAAGGTTGAGATGCTGGCAAGTCCCGCCGATCGGCCGATGGCGCGCGTGCTGGACGCCACCAAGGATGTGCCGGAGGAGCTGGCGCTGGATGCGTTTCTGGAACGCTGCGTCGCGTATTTCGAAGACGGCTGTGTGATCGATCAGGTTTTCCAGGCACGTCTGAGCGAAGGCGTGGTGCGTTGTTATATGGCGGGCGATCGCTGCGCGGGCTTCGGGCATCAGAAGGTCAAGGCTTTGGTGGAGGCGCCAGCGGCGCGTGCGCAGGCCGGACCGCGGCTCTACACATCCAATGCCGAGCCGCGCTTTCAGCGTCTGCGCCGGTTGATGGAAGACGAGTGGACGCCACAGCTCACCGCTTTGCTGGGCATCCAGCAGTGCGACCTGCCGATGATCTGGGACGCAGACTTCATGCTCGGCCCGCCCGGGGACGACGGCGCCGATGCTTACGTGCTTGGCGAGATCAACGTCAGTTCGGTGTTCCCGATCCCCGACGAGGCGCCTGCCGAGATCGCCCGCCGAGTGGCCGATCGGCTACGATCGAAGCTCTGAATGGGAAAGGCCGGCGATTGCGACCGCTGGCCAGGTGGCGCGACGATGCCTCAGCCGCGCCGCGCCGCCTCGATCGCGGCGACATCGATTTTCCCCATGGTCATCATGGCATCAAACGCGCGCTTTGCCTCATTGCCGCCTGCCGCCAGGGCGTCAATCAGGACGCGCGGCGTGATCTGCCAGGAAATACCCCATCTGTCCTTGCACCAGCTGCAGGCGCTCTCCTGACCGCCATTGCCGACGATGGCATTCCAGTAGCGGTCGGTCTCCGCCTGATCGTCGGTGGCGATCTGGAACGAGAAGGCTTCGTTGTGCTTGAACGCGGGCCCGCCATTGAGGCCCAGACACGCGACGCCGGCAACCGTGAATTCGACCGTCAGCACGTCGCCCGCCTTGCCGGATGGGTAGTCGCTGGGGGCACGATGGACGGCGCTCACAGCGCTGTCGGGAAAGGTCTCTGCGTAAAACCGGGCAGCAGCCTCGGCGTCCCTATCGAACCAGAGACAGATCGTGTTCTTTGCCATGACGCGTCCTTTCGCTGTGAAGCCGAGTTCCGGCCTTATGTCCCCAGCCGCCGTCTTCTCAAGTCAGGTCGCCAGGCGCATTTCTCCACCCAAGCGCCCGTCTTGCCCGGGCAGCGCCTTTACGCCGTGGCGAGTTGCAGCGGAGGTTTTGCTGGGAACGGCCTGAAGGTCGCCAGCACCAGCGTTGCCGCCAGACCTAAGCCCCAGGACGCGACGTAGAGCGGCGCATAGCTCCCGAAATTGTCGTAGATCAGGCCGCCGAGCACTGGTCCCGTCGACATGCCGAGGCTGCCGGCCATCGCGGTTCCACCGATGATCGTGCCCATCATCCTCTGCGGGAAATTCTCGCGGATGATCACGGCGTAGAGCGGCATCGTGCCGGCGTAGATGAAGCCGACCAGGACGGCCACCGCATAGAAGCTGCCGAGCTGGCCTGCGAAGGCATAGGCGAGCACGCCGAAGGCCTGCGCCAGCAGCCCGGCGACAAGGACGCGTTGCGCGCCGAGCCGGTCCCCCGCAAGGCCGAAGCCGATGCGGCCGAACATGCCGGCCAGGCCCTCGACGCTATAGATCGAGACGGCCGCGACCATCGGGATGCCGCAGGTCACGGCATAGGCCACTGTGTGGAAGATCGGCCCGGAATGTGTGGCGCAGCAGAAGAAATTCGCCAGCATCAGGGTGATGAATTGCGGCGAGCGCACCGCTTGGCCAACCGTCATGCCAGGCTCTGCCGTGTCACTTGAGGCGTGGCCCGGCTCATCGGCCTGCAGCGGCGGCCGGCGCACCAGCAGCGCGGCCGGGATCATCAGCGCAGCCGCGATGCCGGCGATGATCAGCATGGCGCCACGCCAGTTGTGGATCGTAACCAGCCAGGCCGCGAGCGGGGCCATGGTCATCGGGGCCATGCCCATGCCCGCGGAAACCAGCGAGACCGCCAGGCCGCGCTGCGTATCGAACCAGCCGGTGACGCAGGCCATCATCGGCGCGAAGACGGCAGCCGTCGCTGCCCCGACCAGCAGGCCGAACAGCAGCTGGAATTCGATGAGCGAATCCGCCCGGCTGGCGAGGGCAAGGCTCGACGCCAGCACGACCGATCCGGTCAGGACCACGGGGCGCGGCCCGAACCTGTCGGAAAGGCCTCCCCAGACCATGCTGGCGGCCGCCATGGCGAGAAAGCCGATCGTCATGGCGGTGGAAATGCCGGTCACCGACCAGCCTGTGTCCTGCGCCATCGGCCGCAGGAAGACCGGCAGCGAGAACATGGCCCCGACCGCCGCGCAGCCGAGCAATCCACCGGCGGCGACGATGACCCAGCGATAGGGACGGTCCATGCTGATCTCCTGACTAGAGCAATAACGGCTCGGCCCTGGCGGCAAGCACCGGCCCTGGCATCGAGCCGCGCCTGCCGCACGCGTCAGCCCTGCGGCTTCCAATCGGCGGAGGGAATGGTGTTGACCATCCAGGGGATGCCGAACTTGTCGATCAGCGAGCCGAAGCCCGGTGACCAGAAGGTCTCGCCGAAAGGCATCACCGCCTTGCCGCCTGCCGAGAGCTGCTCGAACCAGCGCTGGCCTTGCGCCTTGTCCGTGCTGTGCAGGGTGACGTCGAAGCCGTTCTTCGGCTTTTCGATATTGGGCGCCCAGGCGGCATCCATATCCGCACCCATCAGCGCCTGATCACCAACCTCCAGCCAGCAATGCATCAGCCAGCTCTTATATTTCTCGTCGGTGATCGGCATGCCCGGAGGCGCGTCGCCATAGGGAAATGCAGCGGTGATCTTACCGCCGAGAACCGTCGCGTAGAACTCGAAGGCCTCGCGGCATTGTCCCTGAAAGCTCAAGCTGGTCACGATCTTCATGGTCTTCTCCCTGTTCGATCCAAGCCCCTGTGCGATCCAAGTTCTTGTTCGATCGACCCCCCGTTCGATCCAGGCGTCGCTGCGGATCGGCACGGCATCGATCGATGCTCGCTTTATTTAGTTGATATCAACCTATATAGTGCCCCGATGTCAACCCGCCTGATGCAGCCTGAAACCGAACCCTCTTTTGAGACGACGCTCCTGGTGCGCGATGCCTGCCTGTGCCTTCACGCACAACGGGCGGCCCGCGCGCTGGCACGGCGCTTCGATCTGGCGCTGAAGCCTGTCGGCATCAGCAGCGGCCAATTCTCGCTCCTGATGTCGCTGAACCGTCCCAAGTCACCAAGCCTCGGCAGTGTCGCCAGCTTGCTGGCGATGGACCGGACGACGCTGACCGCAAACCTCAAGCCGCTGGAGCGCCGCGAGCTCGTCGAGACCAGCCATGACGGAGCGGACCGGCGGGTCCGCCTCTTGTCTCTGACAGCGGCCGGCAGAGCCGTGCTGACTGAGGCCGTGCCGATCTGGAAGCAGCTCCATGCGGCGATCGAAGCCGAATTGTCAGACTCAGGCCGTCTGCGTTCCGATCTGGTTCTGCTATCCCGATGAGCGAATGTGCGCTGACCGGCGATGAGCCGGCGTCAGCTTATGGCACAATCCTGGCATCTGGAATGTCTGCTTCCGGGCGATGCGATTTAGAGTGAGGCGCGAAGCTGCGCCCGCTCGGCAGCCAGGGCTTTCGCCTCGTCGCCGTTTGGCCACAGCACGGCTTGCAGCTTGAGCTCCATCCAGTCGGCCAGCATATCCGGGACGGGGAGTTTCCCTCACAGGACACGCAAGCCTCGGCGGGCTGTATCGTCTGCTCGCTGTTCGAGGGCCTGGTCGGTCCGCTCGCACTCGACGGTCGTCGGACAGATGTCGAAAGCGAGACCCATGCGAAATCCATCGTGGCATTCTGTCTTCGTGGAGCCGGCCATACCGGGGCTAAGCCGAGGTCGTGATGGGCGAAAAGCCGGGGCGACGGCCGTCCCGCCGCGATCCTGCCCGCTTGACCCGCTTGCTGACAGGAATGCGCGGACGGCAGCCATCGGAGCCGTGATCATCTGCCGCCCGACGGGTCGAGCCTACAGCCTCGGCTTTCCCGAAAACCGGATTCCACTTTCGGGTCGACGCTCCAAATCGACAGCGAGTGCTTCCGGCAAGAGGCCAGCCGATCGGGTTCGAAAACGCAGTTGGATCAGGTCACGCGACCATCGACGAGGCCAATGGCAGGCCCATCGACCCGCCTTCGAGCAGCGATCTGGCCGCATCGCGGTTTGCCTCTGCCACGGCTGGGTCGCGCGTCGATTGTGCGATCACGATAGAGCCCTGGATGAGGGACAGGATCTGGAGCGCGGCCTGTTCGGGCCTGTTCAATGCCAAAGGCTTGACCAGCGACGCCACGAATTCATGCAAGTCCTTGAAATAAGCGGCGATGATCGCCTGCACGTCGGGAGAGTTCGCTTCCGGTCCGAACTCGGCCAGCCCCTTCACGAACGGACAGCCGCGGAAGGAGGGTGCTCGAAACGACTCGTCCAGCGCGTCGAAGATGGCCAGGACGCGCTCCAGCGGCGACAGGCCGGCTTTTTCGCTCGCGGTTGCCAACATCTGGAACCAGACGGCGCTGTTGTGACGCAGATAGGTGGCGATCAGGTCGGCCTTCGACGGGAAGTGCTTGTAGAACGTCATCTTGGCCACGCCGCTTTCGGCGATGATGCGGTCCACTCCGACGGTGTGGATGCTGAACCGATAAAACAGGTCTGACGCCGTCTTCAGTATCCGGTCTCGCGGGGAGAGCGCGTGAAGTGGCTGCGCCTCCAGATTCCCGAACTCCAGCACGTCCTGCATTTCATCTCTCATCTGACCCAAACGGCCCGCAAACACATAGACAGACTAATCTGTCTATTTTTTGATTGCAATGGACAGACAAGTCTGTCTAGTTTGCGGAGATGCCCCTCAGATCGATATGAAAGGACCTATGATGGACAAGAAAATTGTCGTCGTGACCGGCGCGAGCAGTGGCTTCGGAAGGCTGACCGTGTTGGAGCTCGCGAGACGGGGACACACCGTGATCGCGACCATGCGCGATATCGACGGGCGGAATAGTCAGGTCCGAAGCGAGTTGATCGAAACCGCGAAAGCGGAAGGCAAGGCGCTGCAGGTTCTCGAAATGGATGTCGCCGACGAGGCATCGGTCAATTCGGCGATCGACCATGTCGTCAAGCAACATAGAAAGATCGATGCATTGATCAACAATGCCGGAACGATGTTCGTCGGGGTCACGGAAGCCTACACCATTGCCGATATCGAACGGCAATTCGCGGTCAACTTCTTTGGCGCCGTGCGAGCCGACCGCGCCGTCCTGCCGCATATGCGCGCCGCCGGCAGCGGGCTTCTCGTCCATGTCACGTCGTTGATGGGCCGACTGATCTTCCCCTTCTTCGGTGTCTATTCCGCAAGCAAGTTTGCGCTCGAGGCGCTCGCCGAGTCCTATCGCTACGAACTGTCGAGCTTCGGGATCGATTCCGTGATCGTCGAACCGGGGCCGTTCCCCAGCAACCTGCTGCCGTCCAGTCCGGAGCCGTCAGATAAGGGCGTGCTGGCGTCCTATGGAGCGGTCGCGGCGATCCCGGGCCAAATCAAGGAGAACTCCGCCCACTCGCATGATGCTGCCAATCCGCCACGCCCCCAGTTGGTTGCCGATGCCATCGCGCAGTTGGTCGAAGCCACGGGACGGCGCCCGTTGCGGACAGTCGTCATGCCCGAGGGCATGGATCTCGGAGTGGAACGGCTGAACGAGGGCGTCTCCTCTGTTCAAAACGACATGCTCCGCGCACTCGGCATGTCGGGCATGATTTGATCGGAACCAGACCATGGACACACTCTACAGCACCAGGGTCACCGCGATCGGCGGCCGCAGCGGGACGATCCGCAGCGAGGACGGCCTCCTCGATCTTTCGCTGGCGCTGCCCAAGGCGATGGGCGGCAAGGGCGGCGCGACCAATCCAGAGCAGCTGTTTGCAGCCGGCTATGCCGCCTGCTTTGAAAATGCGGTGATCCACGTCACCCGCAACAAGGCGGCCAAGGTGAAGGATGACGACATCGTCGTGATCGCAGAGGTCGCCCTGCTGCCCAATGGCAGCGGCGGGTTCGTGCTTTCGGTGGCGCTCGATGTCGCAATTACCGGGCTCGACCAGGCGACCGCCGAGGAGATCGTGCAGGCGGCGCATGCGACGTGCCCCTATTCGAACGCCGTGAAGGGGAACATCGACGTGGCCATCACTGTCACGACGAATTGAGCTCGGTGCGGGGCGCGGATATGACGGCAAAGAGCAACAACCCTTTGCGCTTTGATCGCCAGATCTGCGTCACGCTCCATACCGTGTCGAACTTCTGCCAGTGATCGAGGCTGCCATGCGCGCTGATCGCGAAGTCCTTGAGTTGGGTCATCGATGCGCTCCAGCAAGAGCCCGCGGGAGATCGCGCGGGTTTATTCCGTGAAGCTAGAAGCGCGATCGCATCCGACGAACCTGTTCGATGCTTTGTTTCCGGCCACAGCGTCTTAACGCAGTCGCAGCCCTGAGAACGAGAGCGGGCAAGAGTTCCCGGCGCAGCTGGCCATTGATGCCTTCTTGGATCAGGTGGCGAGGGGTTGCGGAGCGAGCGGTT
Organism: Allobosea sp. OK403; assembly: GCF_900113835.1. Taxonomy (GTDB): domain Bacteria; phylum Pseudomonadota; class Alphaproteobacteria; order Rhizobiales; family Beijerinckiaceae; genus Allobosea. The sequence continues at coordinate 134,182 of NZ_FOQV01000012.1, forward strand.
GACGGGGCGCATGGCAACCAGGCCCAGCGCAGGATACGCTGCCAATGTCCGCTTCCTGGCAGATGCCAGCGGCAGCTCTTGTGAAGGGCTCACTGAGCGCTCGGATGGGCTCGGCACGTATCCATACCTGCGGCCAAATTCGTCGCCATCGCTAGAGCAATTTCCGATCCGATTGGCTCGTTCACTTGCTCTAGATCTTTGTTTTGACGCGTTTCCCTGGCGCGAACCGGTGTCCACTTCGTTCGAAAACGCTCTAGTATCGATGGCGCGAATGCCGGAGATGGCCCGGCGGAGCAGGAGCAGATCATGACCGAGCGATTTGAACGGCATCGCCAGCCCTGGACCTATGAGGAACTCGAGAAGCTGAAACTGCTCGCCAGGAAAGGCATGGCGCTGAAGGCGATTGCGAAAGCGATGACCCGCAGCGAGGAATCCATCAAGGACCGCGCCAAACTCGATGGCATCGCGATCGCCAAGCTCCGTTAGAGCGTTTCGGGGCGAAGTGGATACCGTTTCGCGCCGGGAAGACGCATTGAAACAAGGGGCAGGAGCAATTGAACGATCCAGACGGATCGGAAATTGCTCTAGACCCAGCGATCGAAGATTCGGCGATCGAGCAGAGTAGGACAAGCGCATGGGCAGGGGGCGGGTCGCGGTTATCGGCACGGGGGGCACGATCGGTGCGGTTGGACGGGATGTCTTCGACCTCCACGACTACGATGCGAATGGCGTCATTCTCGATGCCGGGCAATTGCTGGAAAGCTTGCCCCGCCGGGACGACGACCCCGTCTGTTATGCGGTTCCGTTCAGCGCCGTGCCGAGCACGCGCATCGGCTTTGCGGAATGGCGCGAGCTTGCCCGGCTCTGCGCCAGGCTCGTCGCGGAGGATCCGGAGCTGTCGGGGATCGTCATCACGCATGGCACCTCGACCCTGGAAGAAACGGCGTATTTTCTCAATCTCACCGTCACAGTGCGGATCCCGGTTGTCTTGGTCGGGTCGATGCGCCCGTCGAACGGCCTGTCGAGCGATGGCGCGCTGAACCTGCGAAACGGCATCCGCGTCGCAGCCTGCCCCGACGCTGTCGGTCTCGGCGTGCTCGTCGTCCTGAACGACGAGATCCATTCCGCCAGGGACGTAACGAAATGCTCCAATTCTCGCGTGCAAGCCTTCCAGTCTCCCGTTCATGGCCTTCTGGGGCAGGTGGATTCGGACCGGATCGCGTTTTATCGCCGCCCATTGCGCGCGCACGCGCCCGATACGGAATTTGACATCGAGTCCATCGAGGCCTTGCCGCGCGTCGACATCCTCTATGCCTATGTCGGTGGGGACGATGTGCTGGCCCGTGCCGCGATCGGGGCCGGAGCCAAAGGCATCGTCTCGGCGGGCTTCGCGCCCGGAGCAACCAATCAGGCGGAGAAGGCAGCGCTACGCGAGGCTGCCGCGAACGGCATCATCATCGTCCAATCCTCACGAGCAGGGACCGGGCGTGTCCCCGGGACCAGCGGGCTTGCAACAAGCGGCTTCCTCAGTGCCGATGACCTGACCCCGCAGAAGGCGCGCATCCTGCTGGCGCTCGCACTGACGCGATCGGATGACGTCAACCGGATCGAGGGGATGTTCCGGCGTTACTGATCTGTCCGAAGGGGGGCAGCCCCTGTTTTTCCAAGCGCGCATGACTGCTGTCTGACCGGACGCCACACAGGCGCGCGGCTCGATCGCAAGCGCGGCTCAATCGTCGGGATAAGCCGCCATTCGTTTTGCGGCCGACGCCATGCACCAGCCAGCGATGCGCGGGGGCATGGCAATTAAGCGGATCGATCGGGCTCCGGACGGTTGACGCTCCCGGGGCGAACGCGCGCGCAACGGCCGCTCCGCGCGGCACTGCACGAAATCTGCACAAAAATCCTGAAATCCTGAGCCTTGCTCCGGCCGGCGCTGCAAGCGGCGGGCGCATGACTGCGGCATGGCTGAGATCATCGCTCCTCGCGCTTTCACATCACCCTTGCCGCGCCGGCTGGCCCGGGATGGCTGGTGGCTCCTGGCGCGTGCGCCCTCTGTCGACGCCGCCATTGCCGTTTTTCCCGCTCCGCCGCGCGGCTCCCGCGCGCTGCAACCCGCCCTCAGCGAGACCCCAGACCCATGTCTATCCCAACCTCAAACTCCGTCCCACCCATCCCGCTCTCAAACCCCATCCCGATCCCGGCAGAGCTGACGGCGCGCTTGTCCTCACCTCGGCCAAGGCGCTGGCTGCAGGCCCGGCTCGGGCTCGCGGCAGGCTTCGTGCTCCTGGCCGATGTGCTGTTCTACGGCCATGCGCTTGGCATCTCGCTCGCCTATTTCCTCGCGATGCTGGCGGCAGCCTCGCTTTGGGCGAACCCGATCCGGGCCGGCGGCCGCAGCCGCGCGCTTGCGCTGCTGTTGCTCGGGGCAGGGCTCCTGGCGATCGCCGAGGAAGTCGATCTGCTCTCCTCAGCGCTGGCGATCCTCTCGACAGCGATCTTCGCCGTGATGATCAGCCAGCAGCGGCAGGCCCGCTGGCAGGAGCAGATCCGGGAGGCGAGGCGGATGCTGCTTGCCGGCGCCTTCAGGCTGCTCGGCGATATCGGGCGCGTCAGCCGCCTCTCGGCACTGCGCAGGAGAGCCCCGACCGGCATTGGCTGGGTGACGAGTTGGATCATCCCGCTCGCCTTCCTCAGCGTCTTCGCGACGCTGTTTGCCTCCGCCAATCCGCTCCTGGAAAGCTGGCTGAGCCGGATCGACCTGCGCCTGCTCCTCAACCTGCTCTCGCCATGGCGCATGCTGTTCTGGCTCCTGATCCTGTGCCTGATCTGGCCGATGCTGCATGTCCGAGCGGCCCGCAAGCGCAAGGCACAGGCGTTGGCGGCGCAGGAGGTGGCGGCACCTGCCGCCAAGGCTCTGGCGCCCGATCCCCATGGGCTGTTCGGGGACGCGGCGATCCTGCGTTCGCTTGTGCTGTTCAACGCGCTCTTTGCGGTGCAGACCTGCCTCGATATCGCCTATCTCTGGGGCGGCGTGGCGCTGCCCGACGGCATGAGCTATGCCGCTTACGCCCATCGCGGCGCCTATCCGCTCGTCGTCACCGCGCTGCTGGCGGCCGTGTTCGTCATGATCGCGATGCGCCCGGCCGGCCCGTCCGAGCGCAAGGCCGCGATCCGGCCGCTGGTGCTCGCCTGGGTCGGCCAGAACATCATGCTGATGGTCTCGTCGCTGCTGCGTCTCGACCTCTATGTCGCCGCCTATTCGCTGACCTGGCTGCGTTTGGTCGCCTTCATCTGGATGCTGCTCGTTGCTCTCGGCCTGGTGCTGATCCTCATCCAGATCAGCGGCCGCAAATCGACGAACTGGCTCGTCTCGGCCAATGCCGCCGCACTGGCGCTGACCCTCTACGGCTTCTGCTTCGTCAATACCCCGGCCGTGATCGCGAACTACAATTTCCGCCATTCCCAGGAACTGCGCGGCACAGGCCCGCGTCTCGACGTGTCCTATCTGACATCGCTCGGTCCCCAGGCCATCCCCGCACTCGACCGCTACGCGCCGCGCATCGCAGCCGTTGAGCGTGCCCTCCCAGGCTCATCCTGGAGCAGGCATGTGAGCACCCTCCCGATTACCCGCGACTACAAGGCGAACAAGCATCGCGCAGCACAGGCGGATTGGCGGGGCTGGGGCTTTCGCGCATGGCGCCTGTCGCGATACTTGGCTAACACTCCGACGGCTCCTTTCGGGGTCAAGAATAGCCCGGCCACGCCCGGCCAGTGACAGGCACGCGACAATGGCGCCCCGCATACTCGTGGTCGATGACGACAGCCATATCCGCGAGGTCATCTGTTTCGCGCTCGAAAAGGCCGGCATGGCAACGGTGATTGCGCGCGATGGCGTGCAGGCGCTGGAGAGCTTCAGGCGGCAGCCCGCCGATCTCGTCATCCTCGATATCGGCATGCCGGAAATGGACGGGCTCGAGGTCTGCCGGCAATTGCGCAAATCCTCGGACGCGCCGATCCTATTCTTGTCGGCGCGGGACGAGGAGATCGACCGGGTCCTGGGCCTCGAGATCGGCGGCGACGATTATGTCACCAAGCCGTTCAGCCCGCGCGAGCTGGTGGCCCGCGTCAGCGTGATCCTGAAGCGCACGCGCCCCGGCAGGGCCGTCGCCGCGGCGCCGGCCGAGCCGCTGTCGCGCGGCGCGCTGCAGCTTGACCCGGAAGCCCATCTGGCGAGCTTCGCCGGCAAGGCCCTGGCGCTGACCGGCATCGAGTTTGCGATCCTGAAGGCTTTTGCCGCGCGCCCCCGCCAGGTCTTCAGCCGCGAGCAGATCCTGGAAAGCGCCTATGCCGGCGCCGTCCATGTCGCCGACCGGACGATCGACAGCCATATCCGCAACATCCGCGCCAAGCTCGCGGCCGCGGGCTGCGACAGTGCGATCGACACCGTGCACGGCGTCGGCTTCCGGCTCGGGCGCTGCGAGGCGGGGCCGTGACGACGCCGGCTTCGCCTGCAGCCCGGGTCGCCGCGAAATGGCGCCCCAATCTCAGCCTCATCGTCTTCCTGATGCTGACGGCGGTGCTGGCCCTGCCATTCATCGGGCTGTTCTTCTTCCGCATCTACGAGAATCAGCTGGTTCATCAGACCGAGGCCGAGCTGATCGCGCAAAGCGTGGTCCTGGCCGCCGTGATCCGGCAGGATTTCGAGAGCAACCTGCCCACTGAGGCCGCATTGGGGGCGCAGGCTCCAGCCGAGCCGGCATCCGACGAGCCCTTCAGGCCGATCCTGCCCAGGCTCGACCTGACGCGTGACGGCATGCTTGGCCGCAGGCCTGACGCACAGCCCGCGCCCGAGCCCGCAAGCGCGGCCTTCAAGGCGGCGGGTGAGCGCTTGGCCCCGCTGCTGGCGCAAACCCAGCGCGTCACGCTGGCAGGATTCCGCCTGCTCGATCCGCAAGGGGTGGTGATAGCCGGACGCGAGGAGACCGGCCTGTCGCTGGCCCATGTCGAGGAGGTCGCGACAGCGCTAAGCGGGCGCTTCACCACGACCCTGCGCCAGCGCGTCTCGAAGAATGCGCCGCCGCCGCTCTACTCGCTCAGCCGCGGCACCAGCATCCGCATCTTCGCGGCGACGCCGGTCATCCTGCGCGGCCGCGTCGCCGGCGTTCTCTACGCCTCGCGCACGCCCAGCAACGTCTTTCGCCATCTCTATGAGGAGCGCGGCAAGGTCGTGCTCGCCGGCCTCTCCGTCGCGGCGCTGACCCTGCTGATCGGCCTTGCCTTTCACCGCACCATCACCCGCCCGGTGCATGAATTGATCGCCCGGACGGTCGCGATCGGCCATGGCGACCGCGCCGCCATGCGCCCCTTGCGCAATCACGGCACCGCCGAGTTCGCCAAGCTGTCGCAGAGCTTCCTCGACATGGCTGGCAGCCTGAACAACCGCTCCGACTTCATCGCGACCTTCGCGGCGCATGTCTCGCATGAGCTGAAATCGCCCCTGACCTCGATCGAGGGCGCGGCCGAATTGCTGCGCGACGATATCGCCGGGGAGGGGCGGGCGATGAGCGATGAAGAACGCCGCCGCTTCCTCGGCAACATCATCACCGACACGCATCGCCTGACCGCGATCACCAACCGCCTGCGCGAGCTGGCCCGCGCCGAAAGCACCCCAACCGGGGGCACAACCAGCCTCTCGCCCGCCATCGCCGCTCTCCAGCGGGATGTCCCCGAGCTCGCCATTCAGGCCGAGGGCGATCTCGATGGTTTGATCCGCATCTCCGCCGAGAATCTGCGCATCATCCTGTCTCATCTCGCCGACAACGCACTGCGCCATGGCGCGACCGGGCTCGCCATCGTCGCCGCGGTCGAGCCGGACCGGCTCAACGTCACCGTCCGCGACAATGGCCGCGGCGTCTCCGCGAATAACCGGGCGCGGATCTTCGACAGCTTCTTCACCACGCGCCGTGACAGCGGCGGAACCGGCATGGGGCTTGCCATCGTCCGCGCGATGCTCAACGCGCATGGCGGGTCGATCGAACTTCTCGACGCCGAGGCCGGTGCGGCCTTCAGACTGGCCTTCCAGCGCGCCGCCGAAGGCGAGGTTCATGGCTGAAACGTATCCGTCAGAAACGAGCCCGCGCCCACGCTGGATCACGATCGCCTTCTGCCTTGCGATCATCATCTCGGGCCTGCTGCTGCGGCGTTTCGGCCCCGGTCTCGGCCTGCCCTTCATTGTCGTAAAGTACGGCGGCTCGCTGCTCTGGGGCACGATGGTCTATGCGCTGCTGGCCAGCATCGCCATGCGGCGACCGGCTGCGCAGCTGGCCGCTCTTGCCGCCGCGATCGCGCTCAGTGTCGAGCTGTTTCGCCTCTACCACACGCCCTGGCTCGACACCTTCAGGCTGACGACCCCAGGCGCGCTCTTGCTCGGGCGGGTCTTCTCGCCATGGAATCTGGTGGCCTATGGGTTGGGCATAGGGCTGGGCTGGGGAGCTGACCGTCTCATGGGACGAGCGGGCGCTTCATCCCTCGGGAAGGCGAGCCGTTGACGGCCGAGTGCGGCCCGTTGCTGACGTCGGGAAGGTCTGCTCGCGTGGAGGGGCGAGATCTAAGATTCAAGTAGCTCGGATATCGCCCGAATGATCCTGTCAGGCCGCACGCTACTGCCTTCGGGCAAGCCCTTTCCGAAGCCATCATGCCAGATGGAGAAGATGCCAAGCCTCTGCGGAGCGGCCACTTCCCACTCCAGATTGTCGCCCACCATCCAAGTTTCGTGAGGCTCCACGCCTAAAGCATTCATTGCATGGAGATAAGCGCGCTCATCGGGTTTGCCGAACTCGTGCTCACCTTCGATCTGAATATGATTGAACAGTGGAGCGATCGAAAACCGCTCGATCTTGGCGCGTTGACCTTCGGCTCCGCCATTGGTGACAAGCGCCAGCAGCACGCCGCGTGCCTTCAATATCTCGATCGTTTCGCGCGCGCCTGGAAAGAAATCAGTCAATTGGTCACGATAGGCCGTGAAGCTAGCTGCAAAGCGCTCTGCCAGTTCCTCGGTCATGTGCTCCAAACCGGTGGCGATAAACGCGTCGGCGATCACCTGCCGGCGAGCTTGGGATATTCCGAAGCGGGCTATCTTGTGACGCGCTGAATCCGACCAGAATTCTGCGAGCGCGGCATCCAGCCGTTCGGCCACGTCATCGGGCTGCAATGGTGCCAACTCAGGCTCGAACGCGCGAGCAATATGGCGGAGCACCTCCCGCCTCTGGCCGCAGGCCAAGATCGTGTCGTCGAGATCGAATAGGATTGCACGCGGTAGCGTGATCGCATCGGGATTTTGGTCGGCTGATGTAGAATTCGCGGGGGCCATGGACCCAATCCTAGCCTGATCGAAGTCCAAATGTCAGGTCCGCTTCCGACCCTTTACAGACATCGCCTATTCCGGGAGAGCTTCTACGGTTGTCCCTCCGCGGAGCTAAGGACGTTCGCGCTAGCCGATCGGTCGTCGAAGCTGTCCTCAATCGATAGGCGAGGGCTGTCTCGGAAAGTGCGGCTCCTATCTCTTCGATGTCGAGCCAACCACTTCGCGCATGGCTATGTAGGTGTGATATTCCGAAACATTCGGATCATCATGGAAGACTTCGCGGGCAAAGGCAGCATAGGCCGCCATGCTTTCAACCTGTAGATGCAGGACGAAGTCGGCGCCACCGGTCACGTAGGACGCCTGTTTGACCTCTGGGCGGGACTGAAGCCTGCGCGAAAACTCGCCATACGTTCGCGATCCCCGCTCAATCGACACGAGGACGTGCACTGTGACGGGCACGCCGAGAATTTCTGGACTTACGATCGAGACGTCGGCCGTAATGATCCGCTCGGAACGCAGGCGGCGCAAGCGCCGGAGCACGGCACTTTGAGACAGGCCGACCCGCTCCGCCAGGATGCGCGCCGGGGTCTGATTATTGATCTGCACCTCGCGCAGCAGCGCGTGATCGAAACTATCGAGCTCGACTGTTTTCGTCATTTTATTCTCATAGATCGACCAAATTAGTCGATAGGTAGCTAAAATATGCGAAAATGACCACGCGTTTTTGAGCACGATGATCGTCAGCCTCAGAGCAAGGACCGGATGGGCCGGATTGAGCGGGGCACGGAAAGCGATCATGCCCCAGCGCCTGCTCCATCCCCGCTCTCTCGCCGCGCAGGCCATGGGCAAGATCGACCCGCTGACCAAGGGCGTGGTCACCCCGATCCATATCGCCACGACCTATATCCGTGACGAGGACAACGCCTATTCCTCGGGCTTCGTCTATGGCCGCCCCGACAACGAGACGATCCGCGAGGCCGAGAGCGTGCTCGCCATGCTGGAGGAAGCCAAGGCCGGCGCGCTGCTCTTCGGCTCCGGCATGGCGGCGGCGACCGCCGTCTTCCAGGCACTGTCGCCGGGCGACCATGTCGTCGCCTCCAAGGTGATGTACTGGGCGCTGCGCGCCTGGCTCCTGACCGAAGC
>NZ_FOQV01000013.1 GCF_900113835.1 Allobosea sp. OK403
CTGGACAGCGGTGACAGGCGGCGAGGATGGCCTGGGCGGCATCAAGCGTCCGCTCTTTCTCGGCATCGATTTCGAGGCGGCCCTGCCCTTCTACATGCTCGTCGCCACCATCGGCATGGCGGTGGTCTTCGCGCTCTGGCGCTTCCAGCGCTCGCCGGTCGGCACCGTGCTGGTCGCGATCCGCGAAAACGAGCAGCGAGCCCGCTTCCTCGGCTATGCGACCGACCGCTACAAGCTCGCGGCCTTCACGCTCTCGGCCGGGCTGACCGGGCTTGCCGGCTCGCTCCTGCTGTTCAACAACCGCATGACCTCGGCCGACCCGATCTCGGTCGCCTTCTCCGGCGAATTGCTGGCCATGGTCGTCATCGGCGGCATGCGCTCCTTCCTCGGGCCGGCGCTGGGCGCGCTCTTCTTCGTCATCTTCCGCGACTACCTCTCGAGCGCGACCGAGAACTGGCTGTTCTGGTTCGGCCTGCTCTTCGTCGCCTTCATCGTCTTCTCCCCGACCGGTCTCGTCGGCGTCGGAGAGCGCCTGCTGCGCCCCTTCCGCAAGCAGCTTGATGGCGACGCGGCGATGTCGGCCCGCCAGGCCGGCGCGGTGACGCTGCCGGCCTTCATGAAACCCGTCGACAGCGTCGATGGGCCGATCCTGCGCGCAACCGGCCTCGCCAAGAGCTTTGGCGGCATCAAGGCCGTCGAGGGCGTCGATATCACGATGCAGGACCGCCGCCTGCATGCGCTGATCGGCCCCAACGGCGCCGGCAAGACCACCGCCTTCAACCTGATCTCGGGCCTGTTCAAGCCCGATCGCGGCGAGGTCCGCTTGCGCGAGCGCCAGATCGCCGGGCTCTCGCCGGAGGCGATCACCCAGGCCGGCATCGGCCGCGCCTTCCAGATCACCAACCTGTTCCCGACGCTCACGGTCGCGGAGAACGTTCGGCTTGCCGTGCAGGCGCGCTCAGGCGAACGCTTCGCGCCCTGGCGCGCCGCCGCCTCGCTGGCGCAGGTCAATGACGAGACCAGCCAGGTCATCGACACCATGGGCCTGCGCGGCATCGAGGGCGCGGAAGCAGGTTCGCTCAGCTATGGCGGCCAGCGCCTGCTCGACATGTCGCTGGCGCTGGCGACCAAGCCGCGCGTGCTACTGCTCGACGAGCCCTTGGCCGGCCTGGCCGCCGCCGAACGCGAACGCGTCGGCAATCTGATCAAGTCGATCTCGACCGATTTGCCCGTGCTGCTGGTCGAGCACGATATCGACCGCGTCTTCGCCATTGCCGACCATGTCACGGTGATGAACGAGGGCTCGGTGCTGGTCGACGGCACCGTCGAGGATGCGCGGTCATCGCCGCGCGTGCAGGAGGTCTATATCGGCTCGGGCGCCCATGCACTCGCCGAAAAGCCGCGCGAGAGCGCCGCGCGCGAAGCCGTACTGCTCGGGCTCGACGGCGTCGACACCTATTACGGCAAGAGCCATATCCTGCGGCAGGTCGCTCTCGACGTGCATGAGAACGAAATCGTTGCACTCTTGGGCCGCAACGGCGCCGGCAAATCGACCCTGCTCAAGACCATCACCGGCATCGCCCCGCCCGCGGCCGGCACGATCACGCTGGCAGGCTCCGATATCGCCAGGCAGCCGCCAGCCGTGATCGCCCGCGCCGGCATCGCCTATGTACCGCAAGGACGCGGGCTTTTTGCCGGCATGAGCGTCAAGGACAATATGGAACTTGGCCGGCTCAAGCGCCTGACCGGCAATGGTTCGCATTGGGACGACGACAAGATCTTCGCCTTCTTCCCGCGCATCAAGCAGCGCTGGCATTCCCCGGCCGATTACCTCTCGGGCGGCGAACAGCAGATGGTGGCGGTAGCGCGCGCTCTCTCCGGCGACACCCGCGTGCTGCTGTTGGACGAGCCCTTCGAGGGCCTGGCGCCGGCCGTCGTCGAGGAATTGTTCGAGGCCTTCGACAAGCTGAGACAGGAGATCGCGATCGTGATCGTCGACCATCATCTCGATCTCGCTTTGGCGCTGTCTGACCGCACCGTCGTGCTGGAGCGCGGCACGGTCGTCCACACCGGCCCCTCGCGCGCCCTCAGCCAGGATCTGGCGCTACGCCGGCAGGTGTTGTGGCTGTGATGCCAGCTCCCATCAGCATAGCCGTCCGACCATGTCGTTTACATAGGCCATCCGGCGCGCCGCGCCACTATCCTCAACTCGGCAAAGGCCACGGCGACATCGTCGACATGGCGGGATGCCCAAGGTTGTCGAGCCGTTGTTCAAGCAGCTTCTTAAGGAGTTTAGCGACGGCGAGCGGCTCGACGTGCCGTCGAACTTCACCAGGATGCCGCGATCGGCGCCCATGGCAAGGCTGGTGCGGATAGTCTCGGCGGCCTGGGCCGGGCCTATCGAGACCACCACGACCTCGGTCACCTTGCCGGCCTCGCGCAAACGTAGCGCCTCTTCGACCGCGATCTCGTCGAAGGGATTCATCGACATCTCGACGTTAGCGAGCTCGACGCCCGAACCGTCCGCCTTGACGGGGATCTTCACATTATGGTCGACAACCCGCTTCGCCGGCACCAGGATTCTCATCCTTATTATCAAATGCTATGAGGGGTAATAGAGTCCGCCCGGATTGAACGCTGTATTTGTGGCATCGCAATTCTCACCGTCCCGGCTGATCTTGGTGCGACGCCAGCGGGAGCTGGAGTGCGGGTATGACTGTCGCGTCTTCCCGATTCCAACCGAACCAAAAGGTGCCTTCAAACGACGGCATATGGGGCCGATTGAGTGTTTGTATTGTAATCTCCTGGGCACGCTCCTCAGACAGCCGAGCCGTCGCGCGAATTTTTACCGTTGAGCCCACCATTGCCAACTCTTTGACGAAGGCTTGGATGAAGCCCCGCCGTGGATCGTGTGAAACAATGATATTCTCAGGCCTGACGATAAGATCGGCAGGATCGCCATCTTTTAGTGGACCCGGCGACGCAGGAAGCAGGTTTCCATCGATATCTACATTTGTTCCTTCGGCAGAGGATTGAACGAAGCCAGAAAATATATTAGCCTCGCCAAGAAATTTTGCGCAAAATAAACTTGTTGGATTGAAATAAATCTCGCTTGGAGTGCCAATTTGTTGTATACGACCATCGCTTAATATAGCGACCCTGTCCGACATACTCAGCGCTTCTTCCTGGTCGTGCGTAACATATATCATCGTGATACCACGCTCTCTTTGCAATTGTTTAATGTGATACTGCATATCAGCGCGCAGATTCTTATCCAATGCACCGAGAGGTTCATCTAAAAGGATCAATTTAGGCTGATATACCAACGCGCGAGCCAGAGAAACACGCTGTTGTTGTCCGCCAGAAATATTTGCTGGCTTTCTATCAGCCAGGTGAAGAAGTTGCACTGCTCCGAGCGCATCATCAACTCGCTTCTTGATCTCCTGAGATGCAAATTTACGTACTTTCAATGGAAAAGAAACATTGGCGCGCACGTCCATATGCGGAAACAACGCATAATTTTGAAAAACCATCCCGAGTCCGCGCTTGTTCATCGCCTCCCTAGTCACGTCTCGGTCATCAATGAGAATCCTGCCAGAAGATGGGTCTATCAGTCCGCAGATCAGATTCAGCAAAGTCGATTTACCCGACCCGCTAGGCCCGAGAAGCGTAAGAAATTCGCCGGCGTCGACGGACAGTGACGTTTCATGAAGCGCAGTCACAGTCCCATATTTTTTTGATACTCGATCAACTAACAAGTTCGACATATTATGGCGGCCCATCTCTAACATGTACGAAGGATACGAAATCTGCCGCAGCTTATGCGCTGTCCGGAGAAGAGCGTGTAAAACGTGACGCTGCCGGAACGTCTGATCATCGTTCAGGCTCATCAGTGTCCACCGACGCAATGCGACATCATGACGGTTTGCTTTTTCTAGCAAGGCCAATACCTGCGACCATGCATATGGCGAATGACAAAACTGTCAATAAGGTCGAAACAGCCGCCAGTATTGGTGTGCTGTCCCAGCGAACGCTCTGGAACATACGAACCGGCAATGTCGTCATCTCAGTGCTTGCGAGAAAATACGCGATCACCGTCTCGTCAAACGACATCAAGAACGCAAAAAGGGCTCCAGCGGTAATTGAACGAGCAAGCAGGGGCAGAACGATATGAATGAACGCATAGAAGTGACTCGCTCCCATGACATGCGCAGCTCGTTCCAGATTTTGATCGACGTCTTTCATACCAGAAAGTACTGCGGCAAATACAAACGGAAACGCATAGACCGCGTGAGCGACAACAAGTCCAACCTCTCTCCCCACGAGCCCGATGCGGACAAAGTACAGGTAGATTCCGAGTGCCAAAACAACTACCGGGACGACAGCCGGCGTCATGAACAGCCCATAGACCAGCTGGCGAATGGCAGACGAGGACCGATACAGCCCATAGGCTGCGGGCACTGCGATACAGGTTGCCAAAACCGTGCTCGCTAGGCCGATCCGGAGACTTAGCGTGGCTGAATTGAGCCAGGCAGCGTCAGCCCATAGCTGGTTGTATATGCGAACGCTCCAAACAGGTGGAGGGAATACGAGCTCGACTGGGTCCCCAAAAGATAACGGGATGACGATCAGTGTCGGCAGTAAAAGGAAAGCGAGCACCGACCAAGAGAAGAGCGTTGTGGTCCAACTCGCCTTGAAGAGCTTTGTTGACATTAGCGCCGCTCACGGAGGGGTAAGCTGCCTGCATTGGGAATTAGACTCATTGCAAGGATGCAGATAATTCCAGTCAGCAACAGGACAATAGCTGATAAAGAGGCTGCGGACCAATTTAATGTTTCTCGAGTGTAATAATCTATGAGCACACCAAGCGTTATGTCGCTACGCCCTCCGACGAGTTGCGGCGTTACAAAATAGCCTAACGACAAAATAAAACTCAAAACGATACCTACACAGACACTCGGGAAACTTAGAGGGAAAGTAACGCTCCAGAATGCTCGAAATCTGCTCGCGCCCATCGCAAACGCTGCATGGCGAAGGCGCTTGTCCTGGTTTAACAGATTTGCTAGTATAGGGAAGAACAGATAGGGGATGAATGCGTGAACCATTGCAATAACGACGCCCACATGGTTCATAATCAGCGTCGGGGCATTTCCTGAACCGACAAGAGCTGAAATAGCGTTGCGGACAATGCCCTGATCGCCAAGAATAACGATAAGTGAGAAGCTTTTTACCAGAATACTAGTCCAAAATGGCAATAACACAAGAATCATAACGACAGACCTACCGATCTGACCGAGTGTACTGGCATATACAGCTAGCGGGTACGCAACAATAGCGGCGATGAATGCGGACTGTAGCCCGAAAATAATTGTATTCCAGAATGCAACTCGAAAAAGCCGGCTATTCAGAACCGGAGGAATATGATCCACACCGAATTGTCCTTTGAAGGTGAACGCTTGGACGATCGTCGCAACGATTGGCCAGGTCAACACAAGCAATATGACAGCGACGGCAGGCCAGATAAACGGCGCGAATGGGCGTGGTTTGGGACTTGATACCACATCTGACGTTCGTTGACCTGTTGCCGTCGTGATCATGTGATAAGCCACTCCTTGAAGCGAGCATTTAGATCGTCCAGGCGCGGCCCCCACCAACTGATATCTGACATGATCGTGTCCGGAGCTGCCGGATCTGGAAGGCTCTTCATCACATTTGGGTCTACCAAAGGCATGGCAGCGGGCACTGCGGGTACGACCGCCTGAAGCTTGGCCCACTCCGCCTGCCGGTCGGGCCTTAGCATGAACGCCAACAGCCGCTGCGCCTCTTCAGGGTTGGGCGATTTGGCCAAGGGTGCCGTCCAAACACGGGCGAGCAGGTTCTGATGGGGAGAGACCGCGATCTTGGCGCCGGCCGAGACCGCGCTGAATACACGATTGTGGAAAGCATGTGCGAAATCGATATCGTTGGACTGGATCAGTTGAGGAGGCTGCGCACCGGTCGTGTACCAGGTTTTGATATGTGGCTTGATCTTATCCAGTGATCTGAATGCGCGCTCGACGTCGAGCGGGTAGAGCTCTCTCGGCTTGACTCCGTCAGCCAGCAACGCGATCTCGAGGGTGTCGACGGGGCGCGCATAGAGGGCTCGTCGACCCGGAAATCTCGAAACATTCCAAAAATCTTCCCAGATAGTTGGCGCTGGCTTGGACTGACCGTAGCGGTCGGTGCTGAAAGCTAGTCCGCCGCCGCCCGTGAAATAGCTCAGCGCATTTTCCCGGACCGCGTCGGAGGGGAGGCCACTGACATCCACGATATTGCGATCTATTTTAGCAAAGAGGCCGGCAGCTTCTGCGGGCCCGATCCAACCGGTCGCGAGATCGGACAGATCTATATCAGTGGTTCCACTCGCCAACTGAGCCTTGAATTTAGCTAAATCTGGCGTCCCGCCGATTAAAACCTTAATCCCCGTTTCCTTCTCGAACGGGTCAAAAAACGCCCGCCTCTGGGCGTCGACGAAGCCTACCCCCCAATTTGCTACAACCACTTTGGCACCGGGTTTCGTCGCACCCATTATAAAAGGGCTAGCTAAGGCCGCTGCCGAACCAACTAGGATCTGTCGCCGAGTTGTGGAAAGTCGGCTCCGAGGGGCGCCTAGCAGTTCAAAAGGTCGCGTCGACATGGCCATTTCCTTTTTGCGTTAGCCCGTATGGAATATTTGGCTTTCAGATTTTGTCTTACTCACATGCCGCAATCAGGCAGTTGAAGATTGTTGCCGGGGCGCCAAGATTGCGCCGGCCCGGCTCCTTTCAGGATGATCATCCATCCTGCGAATAGCCTCTCGTGCGGTGATCAGATCCAATGCGCACCAAGCCGCCGATTCAAAAACAGTGCCATCTTGAGCCGCTCTCACCGGCTCCCTTCGCGCACGATCATCTGGATGTCGCTCAGAATATCGAGTGCGCTGTGCGGGAGAGTCCGTCGGAAATCCGCGGCAGAGATGCTCATGCCCCTGCCCCTGCCGCTCGTGCTCGTCGCTTCATGCGGCGGCCACTCCGATAACGCCATCCCGCACCAACACCGCTATGTCTTCTTCCTTCATCGATAGGACGGAACGAAGGATTTCCGCTGTGTTCTCTCCCAGACGCGGAGCGTTTGCAGGCTTTGGCGGCGTGCGGCTCATATGCTGCACCGGATTTGCCAGCGTATGAAGAGGACCGTTCTCACCCTGGATCGTCCAAACCACGTTCCGGGCTTTTGCCTGCGGATCGTCGAAGGCTTGGGGCACATCGTTCAACGGTCCCGCCGGAATGGTGTAAGCTAGGAACCGCTCTTGCCACTCCGCGCGCGTGCGTGTCTTGAGAATATCTCGGAGTATTTCCGCTAACGCTTCACGATTTTTATAGCGCATTTCGTTTCGGCTGAAGCGTCCATCCTTCGCTAGTTCCGGCAAGTCAATCGCCTTGCAGAGACGCTCGAACTGGGCGTCGGTGCCGATCGCAATCAGCAGTGCTCCATCGGCAGCATCAAATGGTTCGACAGGCGCATGGCTCGGATGCGCGCTGCCGAGACGGGACGGAACGATGCCATCGTTCAGGTAATCGGCCCCCACCCCGAGGAGCGCCGCCATTCCTACATCAAACAAGGAAACGTCGATATATTGCCCCTTACCACTCCGATGGCGCTCCTGAAGGGCAACCAGCGCCGCGATCGCCGCATTCAGCCCCAGCATGATATCGTTGACCGGAGCACCAAGTCTAACCGGGGGACGATCAGGATATCCAGTAACGCTCATCAGCCCCGTAGCGGCCTGCAGGACCATGTCATAGCCCGGCCCGTCCTTGTAAGGACCCGTTTGACCAAAGCCCGTTACGGATACCGCTATGAGACGGTCGTTTAGTTTCATAAGCGCAGGAAAATCGATACCGAAGCGAGCGAGATTTCCGACTTTGAAATTCTCGACGGCGATGTCAGCCAGTTTGGCCAAACTGCGGACAATATCCTGGCCTCGAGGCTCGGCCAGGTTGATCACTACGCTTTTTTTACCACGGTTCACCGTAGCAAAGCCGCCTGAGCCCCAAGTACGCGACTCGTCCCCAGACAGCGCTTCGATCTTCCAGACTTCCGCACCAAAATCTGCAAAGATCTGAGTGCAGTTTGGGCCCGCCAGTACACGCGACAGGTCCAATACCTTCAATCCGGCCAAAGCTTCCATTTGCATTTGCTTAATTCCTTTAAGACGTAATCAAAACAAGGCGCAGATTGTCGTGCCCTGATGCTGCTCCGACTGAGAGTTGAGCACCGTGGGACGGCTGCCTGATCGAGATGGCTATTCGGGCAGTCCGATTGTGTCGGATGCCTCCCAACGCAGCCGTATCCGCTCGCCCCTTAAAGGGGGAGCTCGATCAATCCGCGTCTGTTCCTGTGCGATCAAACGCGTGCCGTCCGCGAGTTCCACATGATGGTTTGTAATGCCGCCCAGCATGACAGACATCACAAGCTCCCCGACGACCTCGTTGGTATTTGGCTGAGCGTCCGGTCCCGCGAGTTTGACGTTCTCGGGACGGACCATGGCGCAACCAATTTCCCCCGTCATAGGCGTTTCCGACGACAGACGGATCTCCTCGCCGCCTGGTAGGCAGATTCCACCACCGGAGGCAGTCGTGAAGCGCCCCCGCAAGATGTTCGACATTCCAAGAAAGGTTGCCGCAAAAAGCGATTTTGGCCGGAAATAAAGATCCGAAGGTGACCCTATCTGCAGGATCTTGCCGTTATCCATCAGCACGATGCGGTCAGACATGCTAAGCGCTTCCTCCTGATCGTGAGTAACGTAGAGCATAGTAATGCCCGATTCTGTCTGGATTTTCTTTATCTCGACCTGCATTTGCTCTCGGAGCCGTCGATCAAGTGCCCCCAGAGGTTCGTCCATCAGGATCAAAGAGGGATTGTAAACAATGCAGCGTGCAAGCGACACTCGCTGCTGCTGACCACCGGACAATTCCCGCGGCTTTCGTTGCGCGATTTGTGGCAGACGAATGATATCCAGAACGTCCATGACACGCTTCCGGATTTCAGCATTGGACACGCCGCGAATACGGAGCGGGAAGGCGATATTCTCGAAGATGGTCATATGCGGCAGCAAAGCATAATTTTGAAAGACCATGCCGAGATTGCGCCGATTAGGCGGAAGACTCGTAATATCCTCCCCATCGACCAAAACGCGCCCTGTCGTTGGAGCGATCATACCTGCAATAACATTGAGAAGTGTCGTCTTCCCCGATCCGCTCGAGCCCAAAAGCGTGACAAACTCGCCCTTGTCTACGGCAAGGTCGCTCTTGTCGAGCGCCACGACTGCACCGTAACGCTTGGAAACTCCTTCCAGCCGGATCATCGTCATACTGCTTCCTCTATTGGCACGCGATTGCTTGCGCGCTGGTCGATGCGCGTCATGTCACTCGTCTTTCGCGGTAGCAGCGACAAGTAGGCACACACCAAGTGATAGAAGGGTGAGAAGAGTCGAAATCGCGGCGATAACCGGCGAAATCTCCCATTGAATACTTCCAAACATCTTGACGGGCAATGTCGAAAAACCGGCCCTCCCGACAAAATAAGCAATTACGACTTCGTCAAACGAGATCAAGAACGAGAATAGAGCGCCTGCAACGATCGCCGGCCGAAGCAGTGGCAGGGTGACCTTGTAGAATATAAGCAATCGTCCGGCACCCATGATCTGCGAGGCCACTTCCAGGTTACGGTCTACGTTCTGCATGCCCGCCATGGCGGTGATTACGACGAAAGGCATCGCAATTAGCGTGTGCCCAAGCACGATCGGCAATGCGACGCCCTTTATGCCGATAGAAGCGAAATAGAGGTACACCCCTAATGCGACAACGATCACCGGGACGAGTATTGGACTCAACAAAAATAAAGTCAGAATCTTCTTGCCCGGGAAATCTGCCCGAACGAGCGCATAGGCAGCAGGCACGCCGAGCACAAGCGATAGCATCATCGTTGCTATCCCAACCCAGAAGCTTAAGACTGTCGCCTCCCACCAGTTCGACTCGAAGAAGTATGTACGGTACTGCGCAAGTGAGAAGGATGTCGGGGGAAAGCTTAGCTCCGTCCCGGCATTGAATGACAACGGGACGACAATTAAAGTGGGCAGGATCAAAAAAACGTAGCCCATCCAAGCAAGAAAAGTTGGAACACGCTCAGTAATTGAACGCCCCGCCCCGACCTGTGGTTCAATGTGAGCCATAGCTACGCCGCTTGTCCAAATGCGCTCATGCCGCCGCGGACTCGACCGAGCGCAAAGATAATGCCGCCCGAGAGAGCAAGAAGCGTGACGGCGACAGCCGAGGCGAGGTTCCAATTCAGGATCTCTCGTGTGTAGAGATCGATGAGGTTAGCCATCATCAGGTCACCGCGCCCCCCTAGGAGAGCGGTGGTGATGAAGAAGCCAAATGTTTGAACGAGGGCAAGGAGGCCCCCGGCTGCCACTCCTGGAAGGCTCAGAGGCAAAGTTATTCTAAGAAAAATGCGCAACCGGCTCGCGCCCATGATCTGTGCGGCCCGCGCCAGATCCGGATTCTGCCCTAGTAGGCTTGTCATGATAGGAAAAAGTACGAAGGGCACTAGAAAATGTACAGTTCCGATGATCACACCGGTCCGATTATAAAGCAACTGAATTTTGGGCAGGCCAACAGAATATAATACGGTATTGATTATGCCATCTTGACCTAATATAACCATGAATGCGTAGCTTTTTACTAGAATACTTGTCCAAAATGGAAGCATTACGAGTATTAACAATAGAGCACGGCGCCGTGGTGACTGCCGTGATAGATGGTATGCTATCGGATATCCAACAATGAGCGTGACAAAGGCCGCTGTTAAGCTAATCTGTAATGTATTATATAGTATTTTTATGAATAAATGACTCTCAATTATTTCACTATATCCATTCAAGGTGAAATTTGGGTCGAAAAGACTCTGGCGTAGCACGCTCCACAGAGGCGCGAGAAAAATTGCCATCGTGAAGATTGTGGCCGGGATGACGAATGGCAAAAGAGAACGAGACGGGCCGATGGAGCCAGAAGGCCATGAGCGGACCGCGATTGCCGGCTCGCCTCGCACATCTCTGTATTGCTCGGTCATCCCGGTCACCCCGCGCCGCAACTCAAACGAGCTGCCACTCCTTGAAACGCTTTGTCAGAGCTAGGAGGTTTGGCTCCCACCAGAACTCGTCGTTCAGAGCGTTTTTGGGACTGGCGGGATCGGGTGACTGACTCTTGAGTTCGGGAGACATTAATCGGATCCCTTCAAGCTTCACGGGAGGATAGCCCGTCAGGGTTGCAAAGTGAGCTTGGCGATCCGGGCGCATCATGAAGGCCAGATGCTTCATTGCGAGATCCCGCTTCTTCGTCCCCTTGAGCACCGCGACACGCCCCGTCTCGATAAGCACGCCCTCATTCGAATATCCCAGCGGAATTCCTTGTTTTTTGGCGATGAAAATGCGCCCTGCGGCCGAACTAACGAAATCACACTCGTTATTTTGGAGCAGGCTTACCGTCTGCGGCATCGCTCCGATCCAGTTTGTCACATGGGGTTTGATTTTATCGAGCGACTTGAAGGCTCTCTCGACATCCAGTGGGTAAAGCTTTTTTGGATCGACGCCGTCCGCCATCAAGGCGAATTCAAGATTGCTGGTGACGCGAGTAAGCAAACCACGCCGCCCAGGAAAGGCTTTCACATCCCAGAAACCTTGCCAGTCGGTTGGATGTTTGCCGTCGGCGAATTTGGCAGCATTCCAAGCCAGGCCGCTCGAGTAAGTGCAATGTCCGATTGCGTTTTCGTGTTGGGTGCCCGGGACAGCATCTGACGTATCGACGATGGTAGGGTCGATCTTCTCCCAAAGATTTTCTCTCGCGCCAGCGGAAAGCCAGCCGGTAGCGAGTTCGACGATATCCCATTCGATATTGCCAGCATGGACCTGCGCCTTGGCCTTCGCAAGGTCAGCGCCATCTGTAACGACCACCTTGATGCCCGTTGCTTCAGTGAAAGGCTTGTGAAAAGCCTCGGTCATCGAGGCTGCCCAGCCACCCCCGAAGCTGGCAACGATGAGCTGGTCATCCGCCGCGCGCGCGCGCTGCGAGCTGATGACCATCGGGCTGACAACGACCGATGCAGCTACTCCAGCCATCAGCGAGCGGCGCGTTAGCTTCAGTTCAGGCTTTAAGAACGTCATAGCACCCTCCGTTATGTAGATGCAGTTGCAGACACAGCCGTCTATTTTATGGAGATTCAAGATTTCGTGGCGATAATGGCGCCATCTGCTTAAAATCGTAGCCGAAAGACTGCCAGGCCCGCCCGATTTCGAGCCGCGTCAGCCGGCTTTTGCCGCGTCCGCCGTCATGGCCCAATTGCTGGTATCAAGAAGCTGAATGGCCCACAATTCCGAGGCGTCCCGGGCGATTTCGACTCGTCCAAGAACGATGCCGTAGGCTTGAAGAGGAGCCGGCCGCCTGACCTCCCCGGGATCGCTCGCGTAGACCTTCAGGTAAAATGACGCCCGCAGACATTCGGACGCGTTCGATTCCACGACAACGTTGCTTACGACGTGGATGGTCTCAAGCGTCGCGGAGCGACCCGATACGCGACCAAGAATGGCCGCCCTGCCTTCCAGCAATAAATCGGACTTCAGTTTCCAGCTACCACCGTCGGTGAAGCAGGCGACCTCGGCTTCAAAGTCCTTGCGGTCGTGAAGCTGGAAAAGCCTAGCGAGCAAATGCGTCGCCAGAAGTGCCTCGCTTGCCATCATTTCCTGCATTGGCTTGGACCCGATCCTGTCAAGTGGCCCGACCTTGGGTCGGCGGCTGTCGGCTTCAATAGAGGCCAGAACCTTCGTCGCCTATATGCAACATATTTTCCATTCGGAAAATATGTTTCCTATCTTGAACAAATTCCCCGACACGCGCTTGCTGGAATGGTCGCTCGGGATTATCTTCCGTCGGATTCGCCGAAGCTCTTTTTTGGCTCAATTCCGGGCTGGAGTGGCTGTGAAGACCGGCGGTGTTGGCAAATCCGCGTTCGCGAACCGCCCGTCCGCGAACGGGGAATTATAAGGACGGCAAATTCCGACATGACCGATGCTGTAGAAGGCGCCGCCCGAAAGCCGAGGCCCCGGAAATCTGCCACGAGCACTACGCCTCTCATAATTCCCGATGGCGAGAGCTTTGAAGCTAAGCCTCCCCAGCAAAACGGTTCGATTTTGCTGCCCGACGCCGGCTCTGGCGACATAGAGCTCGGACCTAAATTGAAGCAGGTGAGGCTCGCAAAGAGCTGGACTCTTGAACAAGCGAGCAAAGCGACAGGGGTCGCCCGTTCCACGCTCTCGAAAATCGAGAATGGGCTTATGTCCCCAACCTTCGATATCCTGCAGAAGGTCGCACGTGGACTTGAACTCGATATTGTCGAGTTTTTCGACAACCGTGGATCGTCGGATGCGTTCGGTCGCCGTACCATCACCCGTCGTGGAGAAGGGCGCGTGTTTCCTGGCCGCACCTATCAGCATGAGCTTTTGTGTACGGAGCTTGTCCGAAAACGTTTCCTCCCATTCCGCGCTGAAATAACCGCTCGGACTCTCAGCGAATTTTCGGGCTGGGTCCGACACGAAGGAGAGGAGTTTCTTCTCGTCCTTGCCGGATGCGTTGAGGTTCACACTGAATTTTACGAGCCTGCCACGCTCAACGAAGGCGACTGCATCTATTTTGACAGTCGAATGGGCCATGCCGTTGTCAGTACGAGCAGGGAGAACGCAACGGTGGTATGGATTTGTAGTGACAGCGATCTTGAGATTTCCGTCGGCTCGCGGACTGAGGTCGGTTGACATCCGCCTATTTTGGCGGCGTCCCGTCGAACGTTTCCGTGGCCTCGATCGCAACGTCGTATCGACGGACAAGAGGGGCCTCGCACCATTGAAGTATGAGAGATGTAAGAGTTCTGCCCGTGCTTGCGGCCAAGAGGCCTTAGTATAGGAACCGGCCGCGTCGGCGTTCCAGTCGGCCAAGCAGGCAACCGCGCAGCGGCGCGATACAGGGTGGAGCCCAAGGCCCCTCCATCCGCACACTGCGTATAATTGCCGTGAAAAATGCATCCGCTTGCTTGGCAATCTCACTGTCGTGGCCCCTCCGGGCAATCCGCCATCGGAGATTAGTGACAACCCGGTTGCCAGACAAGTTATTTTTGGGCTTGGACAAAGCTCGCCTCGGAATCCAAAATGCTCTTGGAAACAGGATGACGGGGGCCCGGCGGGCTTCGCCCATCTCTCATTTCACTCTTCATTGCAACTCATGGCATTCCTCCAGGCAGGCTGTTGAAGCAGTGTCCTGTTTGGCGTTGAGGATGCCCTCGTCAGGGTTTCAGTAGGCGAAGTTGATCTGGATTTCGGCATCGTCTGGAGTAGACCCGGTTTCGAAGACACCCTTGACGTCATTCTCTGGATTAGACGATGCCGCGTTTTCGAAGTGCTTATCCGCCGGAGTTCCGGCGACAGATGATCGAGTTGGTCGGCGGCTCCGTCGCGCCCTGCGACATTTCTAATTGAGCCAACCCGGGATATCTCCGGGTATCGCAGCTAAAATTTTTTGAACCCCGATTGGGATTTAACCGGGCACCCGTTAGCAAAAAACGCTTCGACACTTGTCAGGCAACCTGTTAACATCTACACTCGCGTGTACAGAGATTTTTTTGCCGCGGCCATCAGCCTTTGAACGTGAAGAGCGAACCAATGCAGCCACAAGA
The DNA here is from genome assembly GCF_900113835.1 of Allobosea sp. OK403. GTDB lineage: Bacteria > Pseudomonadota > Alphaproteobacteria > Rhizobiales > Beijerinckiaceae > Allobosea. Next base: position 14,797 of record NZ_FOQV01000013.1, read on the forward strand.
GCAAACTGAGCCCGAAGCCACACTGCGAGTAAGAATGAGCGCTCAAGATACAACCTATCGCAGCGTCATCATCCCAGCCGCTCGGCTCATGGGCTTTTTCGCCGATTGCGTCACGCAGATCACGCTTCGCGAAGATCAAGACGGTAGCCTCTTGGCTGCGTACGAAAACGCGCAGTTCAAAAAATCGGTGCATATCGGGGACTATATCGAGTTTCAGGCTCGAGTGGTCTCGCGCGGGACGAGGTCACGCCGCATGGGCGTTGTGGCGTTGCGCCATATCCGGGCGCCGGGGCCAGGCGAGTCCGACAAGCCGCCTGGTACGATCTGCGCCCCCCCGGAAATCGTTGCGGAGGCGATCATCGTCGTCGTCGTCCGCAAAAAAGAAGATATCGCCGTGGCTTGACTGCCAATTACTTGCAATCTCCCATCTTCGGAAGTTGTCTTGGCTATGACATCTGCTTCTAATTTCCAAATTCTTTGTAGAGAGATTGAGAGCGAGACGCTTTCAAGTAATTTTGGTGAGGTGTTCGACAATGCAGTCAGGGCTTATGCGACAAAGCCAGCCTGGATACCTGTGGACAGTCCGTCCAGCGCCCTTACCTACGCCGATTTAGCTGACCTCGTCGCGAAATCGGCCAGTGCGTTTGCTCACATGGGTGTCCGTAAAGGCTCGCATGTAGGCTTGATCATGCCGACGGCGCCGGAGCATCTCGCGGCCTGGGTAGCGCTAGCCAAGCTCGGTGCGGTTTCGATCGGAATCAATCCCAGTTATACTCCGAATGAACTCAAATACACGCTAACAGATGGCAAAGCGGATTACGTCCTTGTAGCATCTGATTTTCTGGATAATTTGAAGAGTTCCGGCGTTATTGGTTCGACTGTCGATTCTAAAAACGTAGTTGTTTGGGAAGAAAACTTAGAGTCGAGCGAAACCTGGAATAAACTGCTCGAATTCGCCAAAGATATTCCCGAGTTTGCGTCAATTGCACTCGAAGATCCCATCAACATTCTCTATACGTCGGGATCCACGGGATTTCCCAAGGGGTGCGTCCTTCCCCATTCGTATTGGGTTGTCAAAGGAAAGGTCATGGCCAAGCTGTGGCCTGACGTAACGCGCATTCAAAGTGACGCCCCGTTCCATTACATGGGCCCGCTCTGGCGGTTCGCGTTCGCCTGCTATTTGGGGGCGGCAGTCTGCGTTTCACCGCGCGCGAGCCTCACGCGCTTTATGAAGAGATGGCAGGACAATAACATCGATTTTGGATGGGTTAACAATGCGATGAGCATGACGACGCCCGGTGAAACCGATGGGAAAAACAATCTTAAAGTACTCGGTGCCTCGAACATCAATCCGCGGCTTCACCGGGCCGCTGAAGCCCGCTTCAACGCTGTCATTCGCGAGCATTACGGGATGACGGAAATCGGACTGGCAATCGTCATGCCGAAAGAAGCGGTCGAAATGGTGGGCAGTGGCTCATGTGGTGTCGTAGCCCCTTTCCGCGATTGCATGATCGCGGATGAGAGCGGCAATCCGGTCGCCACTGGCGAGATCGGGGAGCTATACGTCAGCGGAATGGGGATCGTAAAAGAGTATATCGGTCGACCGGAGGCCAACAGGGACGCTTTCACGGGAAAGTGGTTCAAAACCGGCGACTTGTTCCGCCAGGATGAGAATGGCTTCTATTACTTTCATAGTCGCATCAAGGATATCATCCGACGCAGCTCCGAAAACATATCGGCCACTGAGGTCGAGGCTGCGCTCGCAACGATTGCCGAGATCGAAGAAGTTGCTGTTGGTCCTGTGGCCGATCCTATGAGAGGCGAAGAAGTTAAGGCTTTTATTATTCTAAAAGAAGACGAAAGCCCCGATACCGTGACGCCGGCCAGCATAATTGCACATTGTAGCCATCTTCTGGCGAGGTATAAGCTTCCCAGATACTTCCAGTTTTTCAGCGAATTTCCGCGGACCAGCTCCAATAAGATTGCCAAGAAACTGTTGCTCGACGGCCAGGGGACGTCCGTAACGGGTACTTTCGACGTCACGTCTGGAAAATGGTCTTGATCCATGATCGTCTGATAGAGGTCTGACTCTCTAAATTCGTTTGCTTCGCCGGCCAAGCGTAATTCATGGCCCGGAAGGCGGCGCCGATCAATCGGGATCGCTTCTGGGTTAGGGACGGGGAATTCGCGCAGGGCGCTTGTCGGCGCGCTCCCGACGGTCGGTGCCGTCGTCATGTTCTCGGTAAAATGCGGTGCACTCAGACTTGTCAGGCAACCTGCTTAGTGTTATAACCTGTCACCTTTTTAGAGGCGATGGGGCGGCGGCTTGGCGACGGCACGGAAAACGAGGACATCGGCGTCGATTCAGTGACTGCCCAGGCTTGCGACAGCATGCGTTTCAAGGGCGCCGTTGTTATTGATGACTTGGTCGATATGCATTGACCGAGCTGGTTTTACATGGAGACTACCTTGAATTCGTCGCAGAAAAACCTCCACGCCTTGTACAATCCAGGTCACATTGTGATCGTGGGATTCTCAAGGGATGAGAGCAAAGAGCCCGCTATTTTTCTCAGGGAGCTGCTCAATCAGGGGTATAAAGGCAAGATTTCGCTTCTCGGGCGCGAGCGTGGGCAGTTTCAGGGTTGTGAAATGTATGACAGCGCTGCCGCGCTGCCCGAGGGAATTGATCTCGCTTTTAATATGGTGGCGGCAGGAAAAACGTTGGATATCCTGCCGCAAGTCGCGGCCCGGGGCGTCCCGGCCGCAGTCATCTTCACCTCGGGCTTTGCGGAGATGGATCCGTCGGGCGCCGATCTTCAGCGCAAGCTTGTCGAGGCTTGCAATGCAAACGGGATGAGGGTGGTCGGGCCGAACTGTCCAGGGTATTTCTATCTTCCCAACGGCATCAATTTGACGGGTATTCCCGACATCCCTCAAGGTCCGATCGGTCTCATCTCACAGAGCGGCAATGTCGGCATAACCCTCTGGGATCAAGCCAAAACGATCGATATCGGATTCTCTGCTTTTGTCGGCGTCGGGAACCAGGCCGACATCCCAATCCATGATCATATCGAGTATCTTGGCCAGGACGACAACACGAAAGTCATCGCGCTCTATCTGGAGGGTCTACCCGACGGTCACGGGCCCCGCTTCGTGTCGGTGTGCCGCGACGTCAGCCGACGGAAACCCATCGTTGCCCTGAAGGGCGGCCGGACTGTCGGCGGGATGCGCGCAGCGCAGTCGCATACTGCGGCAATGTCTTCGGCGTCGAAGGTCTATTCTGCGCTGTTCAAAGACTGCGGCGTGATTGAAGTTGCTCACCTTGAGCATCTGCTTCCTATCGCTGAAGTACTTTATCGTTGTCCTCCGATGAAGGGCCGCCGAGTCGCAATCGTCGGGTCAGGCGGGGGGCATTCCACCGTTTCGACGGACGAGGTGGAGCTCGCCGGCTTGACGGTCCCGGAATTCAACAGCGAGCTTCAGGCAGAGTACGGCAAAAGGTTGCCGTCCTATGCGCCAAAGCGGAACCCCGTCGATATGACGGGCGGGTTTACGAAGGATCCGACGCGCTTCGCGCAAATGACTGAACTGGTCCTCGCTCACGATCCCAACTTCGACGGCTTCATCAACTATGGGCTGTACGGATTTTACCGTAACGGGAAGCCGCCGGCGGATGCTGTGCACACCTATGAGAGTGCCGGGCCCGTAATCGGACATGTTCAGGCCCGCAGTGGGCTGCCGGTAATCTTTTACACGCCATACGCATACCGGAGAGATCCGGCCTATTCGGCGCTTCGTAATGCCGGCATCCCTTGCTACCCCAATATCCACCTCGCAGCATTGGGACTGGCCGCGCTTTACGAGCGTAACCAGCTTTTGACGAAGGCTGCCGACACCGATGCCAAGGTTGACGGCCCTGCGGAGACTTCGGCCAATCCGGCCTTGCACGGCACGGGCATTACCGAGGCGACGGCGGTCGCCTATCTATCCGGTTTCGGCATTCGCTTCCCCAAACTGGAGCTATGCCAGACCGGGGACGAGGCCGCTGTCGCCGCCAAGCGGATCGGCTTCCCGGTCGTGCTCAAGGCCGTCCTCCCGGGCGTCATGCATAAGAGCGATGTCGGAGGCGTTGCGGTTGGCCTCAGCAGTTCGGCTGCGGTCAGCGAAGCTGCGACAACGATGACCGGACATGTAACAGCCGCGCTCGGCGCAGGCCGTCAGGACGGCTTTTTGGTTTCGGAAGATCTCGGAAAGAGGCGTGAACTCTTCGTCGGCGTGCGCAAGGATTCGCTGATGGGTGCCATTGGGTTGGTCGGATTCGGCGGAGTCTATGCTGAAGCTGTCAACGACACCGCCATATGTCTGCTGCCGGCGACGCCGGCGCGTGTCGCGGCCTGTCTGGAGCGTTTGCAGAGCAAGTCGATGTGGACCGAGTTTCGGGGGGAGCCGGCAGTGGCCCCCGCCAAAATTGCCGCGCTGTTGAACGCGCTGGATCGGGCGCTGGCCGCAGATCGGCTGACCGCAATCGAATGCAATCCCGTCATGATCGTCGGCGGTGACCTCATCGCGGTGGACGCCGCGATCGAAACCACAGAGGTGGCCTAATGGATACCGACCTGCCCATTACGACGATCGAGAACGGCGTGCTCACGCTGACATTCAATCGCCCCGAGCGGCTTAATGCCCTGACGACTCCGATCTATCGCCATATTCGCGATCAGGTGACGGCTGCCAGCACGGATGACGCGGTGTCCGTGGTTCTGATCAAGGGCAATGGCCGAGCCTTTTCGTCTGGCTATGACCTTAAGGCGCAGATGTCCAACCGGACCATGGAGCAACGCCTCACCAGTCAACACCTCGATGCGAACGGGGCCCGTTGGGCGATCTGGAACTGTCGCAAGCCTGTAGTCGCAGCCGTTCACGGGTACTGTCTGGGCGGTGCCCTGGAGTTGGTTCTGCCGACCGACATCACGATCGCAACGGAAACCTGCAAATTCGGCGTTCCCGAAATCTTGTATGGCGGCGGCCCGGCGTTCAACATGTTCCCGTGGATGATGAGCCACAAGAAGGCCAAGCAGATCATACTCTTGGGTGAGCACTTCTCCGCTCGGGAGGCATATGAGGTCGGGCTGGCGACAAAGGTGGTGCCGGACGATCAGCTTTCCGAGGCGACCGACAGCTGCGTCGAGCGCTTGAGGCGCATGCCGAAGGGAGCCCTGTGGATCAACAAGCAAGGGCTGAACAGGGCCTATGAGACCCAGGGCATGGTGCCTCACATCAACAGCTGGCCCGACATGCTGACCGTGCTCACGCAGATGCCCGACCCCACCCGGGATGGCTTCAAGGAAAAAGTTCTTCAGGAAGGACCGAGGGCGGCCATGAAGTTTCGCGACGCGATGTTCGACAAGTAGTTTTCGCAGGGCCCGATTTCGCCAGCTCCGACGTTTTGACCACGCATTTATTCGGGCATCGAAAAGCTGCAGCAGCCGGCCCATCAGGCAACGCACCATGGAACGACGATGACAAACAGAGCCGCAGTCCGATTCAGCGACGTCTCGAAACAATACGGGTCCACGACCGTACTTTCGGACTTCAATCTCGACGTCAAGGCCGGCGAGTTCGTGACTCTGCTAGGGCCGAGCGGATCCGGGAAGACGACCGCATTGAATGCGCTTGCCGGTTTTGTCGAGATTTCCAGCGGCGATATCGCCATCGACGATAAAAGCGTGGCGAAGCTGGCCCCCGAAGAGCGCGGGATCGGAATGGTCTTCCAAGGCTATTCGCTGTTTCCGCATATGAACGTGTTCGATAATGTCGCGTTTCCGCTGAAGCTCAGAAAATATAGTCGATCCGAAATAGCAAGGCGCGTCGAAGACGCTTTAGGTATGGTCAGACTTTCTGACTTCGCCGGCAGAATGCCGAAAGAACTCTCGGGGGGTCAACGTCAGCGTGTCGCGTTCGCCCGCGCGGTCGTGTTCGAACCGCCGGTCTTGTTGATGGATGAGCCTCTCTCTGCGTTGGATCTCAAGCTACGAGAGGCGATGCGGTTGGAAATCAAGCGCTACCACAGCCAGCTTGGATGCACGATTTTATTCGTGACGCACGACCAGGGCGAAGCGTTGGCGATGTCCGATCGTATCGCCGTGATGGGCAATGGCAAAATTGTCCAGATCGATACGCCGCGAAACATCTACGACCGTCCCAACAACCGTTACGTCGCGGAGTTTATCGGACAGACCAATTTTATCGACGCCGCGCTTCTGCGGCACGGCGTTCGTGGGGCCGGCCTGCTGCAGCCCTCAGATGAAACGGCTGGAAAGGAGCTTCCTCAGCTCTTGAGTGTCAGGCCGGAAAGACTGCGACTGGGAGTGACTGCTGAGCAGGCCGACGTTGTTTTCGATTGCGAGATCGACCAAGTCTTGTTTCTCGGCGAAAGCACCGAGTTGAGTTTAACGGCAGCAACGGGTCAGCCGCTTGTTGCCAGAACCGCAGGTGCAATTAATGATCAGCATACTGAAAGAGGGAGTAAGTTGAAGGTCGGCTTCGATATGAGTGATGCTGTCGTATTGTCCAATTAAACTCAAGATAAGGGGAACGTAAAATGACTGGTGAAATCGTAACAAGACGTAATGTCGTAGGCATGCTTGGCTCGGCTGCGGCCGCTTCTGCTCTGCCGGGTTCGGTCGCGTATGCCCAGTCCAAGGGGGAGCTCACGGTTGCGCTGCCCGGGGGCGTCGTAAAGGAGATCGAGACGGAGCTGTATGCGAAGACGCTGACGGCCGAGAAAGGCTATAATATCAAGGTCGTCGTCGCTGACAGCGGCGTCCTGGAGCAGCTTAGGGCTCAGGTCACGTCCAAGCGTGTGATCTGGGACGTTACGGAAATCAATTCGCAGACCTATCCCGCAATGGATCTCGATCTTCTGGAGAAGATCGATTACTCGATCGTTGATCCCAAGAATATTCTTCCCGCATACGCCAAGCGCCCCAACGCCGTCCTGGTGCTGGTTTGGGCTACGGCCCTGACCCAACGCATCGACAAACTGCCGGCTGGCAAAGAAATGACCAGTTGGGCCGATTTCTGGGACGTGAAGACCTTCCCAGGCCCGCGTGCTATGCGGCGCCAGGCAAATCACAACCTGGAATTCGCCCTTATCGCCGACGGAGCGCCGAAGGATAAGGTCTATGAGCTGCTCGCCACGGACGAAGGCGTCAATCGCGCCTTCGCGAAAATGGACAAGATCAAACCGCATATCAACGCCTGGTGGGAAAGCGGAGCCCAGGCTGTCCAGCTCATGTCGGACGGCGAAGTCTATTATTCGCCGATGTTCAACGGACGCCTTCAGAAGCTGACCGATTCAGGCATTCCCACCAAGATTGCGTGGGCAGGCGGCGCGTTCCACATCACCTATCATGGCATCTTGAAGGGGTCGAAGAACGTCAAGGAAGCGCATGAGTGGCTGCGGATCCGCGCGACCAATCCCGAACTTGCCGCGAAATATGTTGAGACGGTTCCCTATCCCGCGGCCATTCCGGGCGCTTTCGACAAGCTCCCCGCAAAGCTGCAGGCCCTCCTGCCCACCACGCCTCCGAATCCGGAGATCATGTATATCGCCGACGAAGGCTTCTGGTACTCCGCCCGGGGCGACAAGATTCGCGAACGCTTCCTTGAATGGGTTATTTCCTGACGTCACCTCACGCGGAGGGCATTCGTGCCCTCTGCACTCCAACTCGAGTGGTGCAATGCAAAGATTCGGTTCTCTTCTTCTACTGCCGGGATTGGCGCTTATTGCAACATTTCTGGTTGTGCCAAGCGTCGATACGCTTTTAAGCAGCGCGTTCGATCCGGAATTTTCGGCGAAGCATTTTATCGCTCTCTGGGAACGGACCGCTTATTTTCAAGTTCTGGCCAGGACCATCACCGTTGCGTTGGTCGTCGCATTCCTGTGTGCCCTGATCGGATATCCGATCGCCTACTATATTTCTCAACAGCCCCCGAAGACCCAGGTCTGGCTTCTGTATCTATTCCTCATCCCGATGTGGATGAGCGCGCTTATCCGTTCCTATGTCTGGATCGTTCTGATTGGTCGAGAGGGTATCGTAAACAACGTTCTGATGAGCATCTCTCTCATCGATACGCCTTTGAAAATGATGTATACGACCGGTGCTGTTTACATCGCCATGGTGCAGATCATGCTGCCGATCCAGGTGTTCAATTCATACAGCGCCATGAAGGACGTCGATCCGGATTTGATCAGGGCTGCTCGTGTCTTGGGTGCGCGGCCCGGGCAGGCCATGCGTCGGGTGTTCCTCCCCCTCAGCATCCAGGGCACGAGCACTGGAGCCGCCATCGTCTTCATGATGTCCACCGGGTTCTTCGTCACTCCGGCCCTGGTCGGTGGGCGGCAGGACATCATGCTCGGCAACCTCATCACGTTCCATGTCGAGCGCATGAATCCGGGTTTCGCCGCCGCCCTTGGCATCGCGCTTCTCGCCTCGGCTTTGATCGGCGTGATTTTCATCAAGAAGATGGGTTCACTCATCGCCCGAAAATTGGTGTAGAGACATGAAAACCAGCAAGGCGTTGAGCATATTTTTTTGGGTGGCCGCCGCTTTCCTGATTCTGCCGCTCTTTATCGCAGTTCCGATATCTTTTTCGAATAACGAATTCCTGCGCTTTCCTCCGACCAATCTGGGGTTGAGGTGGTACTGGGCCTATCTGCTTGACGAGCAGTGGCGAGACGCGACGCTGCTGTCGCTGCGTGTCGCTCTCTTTTCATCGCTGCTGGCAACGTCAGTGGGCACGATCACGGCACTCGCCATCGACCGTGGGGTTGCTCACCTGAAGGGCCCGCTGCTGACGATCATAGGCTCACCGGTCGTCATACCCCATATCTTCATGGCGCTTGGTATCTTCGTGATCGCGCTCAGGTTCAACATATTGGGAAATGAGGCTGTTCTGATCGGTGCGCACGCAACGATGGGCCTGCCTTTCGTCGTCCTGATCGTTCTTGCTCAGGTTCAGCAACTCGATATTGCGATCGAGCGTGCCGCCCGGATTCATGGCGCAACGCCGGTGCGGACGTTTTTCTCCATCACCCTGCCCTCGCTTCGTCCCAGCATCATCGCGGGCGCCATCATCGCCTTCTTCACGTCTTTCGATGAACTGACGGTGGCGCTGTTTTTGATGAGCGGCAATGAAACCCTCCCGATGCGGCTGTGGGCGAACATGCGCCTGGATATCAGTCCCGTGATTGCTTCCGTTGCCACGGTGCTGATCGTCGCGACAACGGCTGGAATGCTCGTTGCGGAGTTCTTACGCCAAAGGGCGAGTGACCGGGAACTTGGTGGTCTTGGTCACTGAGCTCAGGTCACGGCACCCAAGGGTCCATTTAGATAGGGAATGTACGTGTCGCTGACGTTTCCACTCCAAAGACACTTCAAAGCTGTTCTTAGGCAGTCGCCAAGGTATCAAGGCTCGATACACGACGATGCAACCGCAAACAGATATGGGTTCGAGTCGGCACTGATACCGGGCGACCACCTGTATGGGTTCATGAGCCAGATCGCGTTAGAGCAATGGGGAGAAGATTGGCTGATCGCCGGCACGATATCCTCCCGTAGCAGGCGCCCGGTATATCACGGACAGACACTCCTGCTCTCGGCATCTGGCATGATCGACGATGATGTCGGAGCGCGGGTGGATATCGCCATCGCAAACGAAGCCGGAGATGTCGTCGCTAAGGGTTCAATTGGCTTGCCAAAATGCGTCAGCCCGCCGCCTGATGTAGTCGAATTCCCGGTTATCCCGCTGCCCGGCGCAAAGCCAATTATCGCGCGAGGGGAAATGACTGTTGGGAAGCGACTTTTCACGCTTGGCCTCGTCCTCGATGATGAAGAGCATCAGGAGGCGGTGGCGCAGTTCCAAGAAGTCTGGCCAGGCTACGCATCCAGAAAGATCGTGCCTGCCGCACGGCTCTTGCGGGTAGCGCTTCGCGATGAGGTGGCGAGCTACACGTATCCGACGCCGTCGATCTATGTCGCGGCGCGCGCTCAGCACCTTTCCTTGGCTTATGCCGGCGACGTGCTTTCGACGTCGTCGATCGTGACTAATTCCTATGAACGAAATGGCGGAGAGTATTTTGACTGCGATACGGCCTTGATTGCCAACGGAAGCAGGTTGGTCGCTCTTTTCCAGCGAACGACACTTTACGCAGCAAGGCAACAATAGCCTCAATCGAGGAAGATTATGCGTCCAGAATCGCGATGTACGCTATCTCCGACTGAGTGGAATGTCGATCCAATGCATATAATGTGCGCAAATACAGGAACATCCGATGTCTGACGCCGTATTGACACGATGGCAGGAGCGCATGCGCCTGGTCGAGCAATGTACGTTACCTGAGACGGTGCCTGTGCTCCTGGACGACGCGGCCGATCGCTATGCCGAGCGCCCGGCTCTTGTGTTCTTCGATGACGACGTGACCTTGACGTATGCGACCCTTCGAGATCTGACATGCCAGCTCGCCAACAGTCTTGAACGACTTGGCATCCGGAAAGGCGATCGCATCGGCGTGATGCTCGGGAATCGGGCGGAGTTTCCTATCAGTTGGGTTGCCATCGCTCGTATAGGCGCGGTGATCGTGCCGATCAACCCGAGCTATACCGCGAGGGAATTGAGCTATGTTCTCAACGACTCCGGCGCATCAACCTTGATCATTGAGGACGAATTTCTACCTATTCTGGGGCAGTGCACGGAACGGCCCGCAGATCTGGGCGACGACAGGATTATCGTGCTCGGCCCATCAGCCCCACAAGGCATGCGACGCTGGAATGATCTCGTTTCGGCAGGCAGCTCGGTTCACAGACCGGTAGAGCCCGTAAAGCGGGACGATCTGTTGAACATTCAATATACGTCCGGAACGACAGGCTTTCCGAAAGGATGCATGCTGACTCACGATTATTGGCTCGTGATTTCCCGAACGGCCCTCGCCGTGGACAACCAGGCATCGTCGCGTTTGCTGACGGCCCAGCCTTGGTTTTACATGGATCCACAATGGCACTTTCTTAAGGCTCTGTGGTCCGGTGCGGTCGTATATTGCGCCAAGAAGCCGTCATTGTCGAAATACATTCCGTGGCTGAAGACCTACCGGATCGAGTGGTGCCAATTTCCAAAGCTGGCGATGCAACAGCCGGAAGCCGCCGATGATGGAGCGACGCATCTGAAGCATGCTTTCATATCCGGATGGCGGGGTGATGCGGAGCTTGCCTTTCAGACGCGCTTTAATGTGATCGGCCGTGACATCTTCGGAATGACCGAAATTGGGATGGGAACGGCCATGCCGTTCGATGCCTTCGATATGATCGGCAAGGGTTCCTGCGGCGTTCCCACGCCATGGCGAGGCGCCCGGATCTGCGGCGCGGACGGGCAGGAAATGGCGCACGACGAAGTCGGCGAGCTCGAGATTTCCGGTCGTTCAATCCTTAAAGGATATTGGAACAAGGCGGAGGCGACCGAGAAAGCCTTCAATCAAGAATGGTTCCGCACTGGCGATCTGTTTCGGCGGGACGAGCACGGTTATTACTATATTGTTGGGCGCATCAAGGAAATGATCCGCCGCAGCAGCGAAAATATCTCCGCGCGTGAAGTTGAAAGCGTGGTGCAGATGCTTCCGGAGGTTGCGGATGTAGCGGCTGTACCCGTTCCCGACGCGCGTCGTGGGGAGGAGGTGAAGATCGTCGTTCAGCTGAAGCCCGGTTTTTCGCAGAATGATTGTTCGATAGAGCGAATTGAAGCGCATTGTCGCGGCATGCTCGCTCCTTTCAAGGTGCCGAGGTATTACGCGTATGTGACGGATTTCCCGCGAACATCGTCCGGCAAAATCTCGAAATCACTTCTGAATTCGGCTGAAAACGATTCGCTGATGGGAGCGTTCGACAGGGTGGATGCTGTCTGGCGATGAATACAGCTTCGATGATCACCCGGCCCCCATTTCGAGTTCGGTGGTCTACACGATGCTTAGTGTTCGAGTATCGCATTTCGGGCACTGCATGGCCTAGCCAGAGTTATGGAATTCGCTTCGCGCGCTAATTGGGACAGCCTATGACATCGATTTTCAAGAACTTGATCGCCGGCGAGTGGGCCGCTTCGGGTAACGCCTCGCGGAACATCAACCCGTCGAACACCAACGACGTCGTCGGCGAGTACGCGCAAGGCTCGGTCGACCAGCTCAACGATGCGGTCGCTGCCGCGAAGGCCGCTTTCCCGGCCTGGAGCCGGTCCGGCCCTCAGGACCGCTACGAGATCCTGAAGAAGGCCTCCGACGAGCTTCTCGCTCGCAAGGAAGAACTCGGCCGCCTGCTCTCGCGCGAGGAGGGCAAGACCCTGGCCGAGGGCATCGGCGAGGCCGGCCGCGCCGGCCAGGTCTTCGCTTTCTTCGCCGGCGAGTGCCTTCGCCTGACCGGAGAGATGCTGCCCTCCGTGCGCCCGGGCGTCGGGGTGGGGATCACCCGCGAGCCGGTCGGCATCTTCGGCATGATCACGCCTTGGAACTTCCCGATCGCGATCCCGGCCTGGAAGATCGCGCCGGCACTGGCCTTTGGCAATTGCGTCGTTATCAAGCCGGCCGATCTGGTGCCGGGCTCGGCCTGGGCGCTGGTCGACATTCTCCAGCGTGCCGGCCTGCCCAAAGGCGTGCTCAACCTCGTCATGGGGCGCGGCTCGGTCGTCGGCCAGGCGCTGCTGCAGCACAAGGACGTCCACGCGATCTCTTTCACCGGTTCGGTCTCGACCGGCCGCAAGGTCGCAGAGGCCTGCATCGCCTCCTCGCCGATGAAAAAGGTCCAGCTCGAGATGGGCGGCAAGAACCCGCTCGTCGTGCTGGACGACGCCGATCTCAAGATCGCCGTCGAGGCCGCCGTCACCGGCGCCTTCTTCTCGGCCGGCCAGCGCTGCACGGCCTCCTCGCGCTTGATCGTCCAGGCCGGCATCCATGACCGCTTCGTCGAGGCCTGCATCGAGCGCCTGAAGGGGCTCACGATTGACGACGCTTTGAAGGCGGGCACCCATATCGGCCCGGTCGTCGATCAGAGCCAGCTCGACCAGGATCTGAAATACATCCAGATCGCCAAGGATGAGGGCGGCAAGCTCGCCTTCGGCGGCGAACTCCTGAACCGCGAGACCCCCGGCTTCTATCTTCAGCCCGCACTCTTCACCGAGACAACGAACGCCATGCGCATCTCGCGCGAGGAGGTCTTCGGTCCCGTCGCTAACATCATCCGCGTCAAGGACTACGAGGAGGCGCTCAGCGTCGCCAACGACACCGATTTCGGACTGTCCTCAGGCATCTGCACGACCTCGCTGAAGCATGCGACGCATTTTAAGCGCAATGCCGAGGCCGGCATGGTGATGGTCAACCTCGCAACCGCAGGTGTCGATTACCACGTGCCCTTCGGCGGCCGGAAGGGCTCGAGCTACGGCCCCCGCGAGCAGGGCGCCTACGCCAGGGAGATGTATACGACGGTCAAGACGGCCTACACGCTGGCTTGAGTTTGTTGCATTGTGCATAATCTTCGCGCCGGCCTCCTCGTTCACGCGCTCGAAGCTCTAACGAGTAGCGAATGGGCATCGGATATGCTCAGATCAGTAATGCGGGGCCATTGGTTTACCTGACCACAGATTCTAAAATTTCATCAATTTTGCAAGTATCTTGTCAGACCGCCATCGCAATCTAGTGCTTTCCCGCTAAGATTTGGCGAGATTAGCTTGTTTGAGGCACGTTTTTTCAAAGCGGCAACACTCATCTATCATCTTTTCCGAGATAAGATGACTCAATATAGTTAGTCAATAGACTTAAATTCTCTTCGCAGCGATTGGATTATTTATGACGGCCGAAACAATTGTCCCGACAGTGCCGCGATATCCGGTTGTCAGGCCGGAGTGGCTCTCCCTCATCAAGGAAGCGCCGCTCGAGCCCGATCTGCCGATCATCGATCCGCATCACCATCTATGGGATCTTGCAGGGGCCCGGTACATGTTCGACGAACTCATGGCCGATCTGAACACGGGACACAACATCGTGGCGACCGTCTATGCCCAAGCCTACGCGATGTACCGGAGTGACGGTCCCCAGGCGCTTCGTCCGATCGGGGAGATCGAGTTCGTCAATGGTGTCAGCGCGATGAGCGCAAGCGGAATTTATGGCCCCGCGCGTGTCTGCGCAGGCATCACCGGCTTCGTGGATCTGCGCCTTGGCAGCGATGTCGAGGACGTCCTCAAAGCAGCGGTCGCCGCGGGGAACGGCAGGCTCAAAGCAATTCGGCACATTACAGCATGGGACGAAGATGTATCCATACGTGGCATCGCCAGCCAGGCCACTCCGAACATGATGGCCGATCCAGCATTTCGACAAGGCTTTTCACATCTCGCCCAACATGATCTCACGTTCGAGGCCTTCCTTTATCATCCGCAACTGGACGAACTGACGGATTTGGCCGAGGCGTTTCCCGACACCCCTATCGTTCTCAATCACGCTGGAACACCGCTGGGTGTCGGCCGCTTCAAACATAAGAGAGCAGAAGTCCTGGCCGACTGGAAGAGGTCGATCGACCGCTTGGCCGCATGCCCCAACGTGTCGGTCAAACTCGGAGGGTTGGCGATGCGGAACTGTGGGTTTGAACTCGATCAGCGACCATTGCCACCGTCTTCTGAATACCTGGCCGAGATCTGGTCGCCGTTCGTAGATCACTGCATCGGCAGATTTGGCCCCGCGAAATGCATGTTCGAAAGCAATTTTCCCGTCGACAAAGGCTTCGTCAGCTATCCCGTTCTCTGGAATGCGTTCAAGCGATTGGCGAAAGATTACAGTCAGGAAGACAAGCATAGGCTCTTTAGTCGAACAGCCAATGAGATATATCGACTTGGCCTAGACAGATACTCTTTGTAGTGGGGTGGTTGAGATGAATGCCGCCGCAGGCTCGTCATGTGAGCGATTTCAGATCATCGCTTAGAGCCCATTTGGAAATTCACGGATGAGCGTTTCTGCGGGTGAGATTTCCGCCCATGGCGACGAGGATCATGGCCTTTGAGACGTCAGCCGCGCACGAGCCGGCGCCGGCGTGTCATCCATCCGAAGGTCCGCTCAATGACCCAACGGCGCGGCAGCACCTCGAAGCCCTGGGGACCGTCGCGGCGACGGATGATCTCGACGACGAAGTCGAGATAGGCCGCCTTGTCCATCAGCTTGAGGCGGTCATATCGTTCACCCGGTCCAACGGGCAGACCATTTACCACCCGGTTGGTACTCGCCGAATGGGCAGTCGGGCGGATGCGGTTGTCGACAGTCGCCTAAAGGTTCGTGGGATTACAGGGGTTCGTGTTGTCGACGCGTCTATCATGCCAACTCAAATCTCCGGAAACACCATGGCAGCCGTGCTGATGATTGCGGAGAAAGCTTCCGACCTTATACGTGAGGATCAAAAGTAGAATTGCTCTGTTTGGTACCGTCGTTCCCTTGGCTTGAGCCCCTTTTCTCTGCCGGCCTCACGGAGAACCTTGAGTTTCGTTTGTGACCTTCGGTGGCATGTTTTCCAGCGTGGATTTGAGGCGAATTCGACGGGCGTCATATTGCCAGCGCCCGAGTGGAGTCGATGTCGATGGTTCCCGACAACTAGAGCCGACTGGCAAGCAGATCTATGAACTGCCGCACCTTTGGTGCTAGGTGCCGACGGGTGGGATACAACGCAGTGATGGGTACCGGGTCCGCCGCATACTCCTCGAGTAAAGGTATAAGGCGGCCTTCCTCGATGTCTTTTCTAACAGCGTAGCCTGGGAGAAACGCGAGACCTGCTCCCGATATCGCGGCATCTCGCAACGCCTCTCCACCATCAAGCGACAGGCGCGCATGCGGTCTTACAAGGATCGGCTCCCCATCGACAATGAAGCGCCAAGGACGTGATTGCCCGGCACTGACGTATCCTAGGCAGCTATGACCCACTAAGTCGTCAGGGTGCTGAGGCCGTGGTCTGTCCGAAAGGTAAACCGGACTAGCCACCACGACATCATGCTGCTTGGCGATTGCACGTGCGATCAGACTGCCGTTCTCGCGAACATCACCAATCCGGATCGCCAAATCATACCCGTCTTCAATAATATCATTGATTCTGTCTGTAAGGCTGACCTCCGCTCGAAGTTTCGGTGCAGAATTCAGAAACTCACTAAGCAGCGGGAGGATAATGACACGCCCGAACGTCGCCGGCGCCGTTAAACGGAACATGCCCTGTGGCTCCCCGCCGCCAAGAGAGAGTGATTGCTCGGCCTCCTCAAGATCGCTCAGGATGCGGGTGCAGCGATCTAGAAAAATGCGGCCATCATCCGTTAGCCCCAGGCTTCGCGTGGTGCGATTGAAGAGGCGAACTCCTAGGCGGTCCTCAAGCCGAGCAACGCTTTTGGCAATTCCTGAGCGAGTCATTGAACGAAGGCGAGCTGCTCCGACAAAGCTCCCCGCCTCAGCGGCCGCTACGAATGTCACGATATCGCTAAAGTTATTTGGTGCCACCCGCCGCGTCCCTCTCCGCAGTGTTGACGCGCTGTCGCCAATCGGCAGCGTATATTGACGGCCTGAGCACATCAACGGCATCAGGAGTGAGATCATGGCCTTCAACGACATCGTGACGCATCGCCTCGCCCAATGGGCTGAAAGCCTCCAGGACCTTGGTCCTGTCATTCTTGGCGAGAACAAGGATGTAACGATTGGCCAAATCCGGAAATCCTACATCACCAAGATGGCCGAGCATCCGACACCGGCGGATGTGCGGATCGAGCAGATTGACATGGGTGGAGTTCCCGCGACGCTGATTACCCCGCGGGATATCGATGGCGACCGCGTGCTGTTTTATATCCATGGCGGGGCGTACATCGTGGGCGGACCCGAGGGGTATCACGGACTAGCGGCCGCATTCGCAAAGGCTTTGAAAGCGCGGGTTTACCTGCCGGATTATAGGCTCGCTCCGGAGCATACATTCCCAATTCCGATCGAGGACACGTTTGCTGCCTACCGTTGGCTGATCGAGCAGGGGCAGAACCCAAAATCGGTGACGTTCGCCGGGGACTCTGCTGGCGGGGCGATGGTCGTTTCGGTGATGGTCATGGCCCGAGATGCCGGCATACCACTACCGGCTGGTGGAGCCGCACTATCCCCTTGGGCGAACCTTGAGCACACCGGTGCTTCGATGTTCAACCGAGAGGGCCTGGACAAGTTGAACACCAAGGCGGGTCTAGACTTGATGGCTAGGACCTTCCTTGGTGGCGCGCTCCGGAACAGCCCCGAGGCGTCCCCCGTCTTCGCCGATGTGCGCGGTCTACCGCCGATCTTAGTACAGATCGGCGAGGGCGAGCTGATGCTGAGCGACGCCATTCGTCTCGCGTCGCACTTGGGTGAAAACCGGGTTCGCGTCTCGTTGGAGGTGTGGCCGGGCATGTTCCACGTTTGGCACATGTTCCACGCCGAGCTTCCTGAGGGCCGTGAGGCCATCGCAAATGCGGTGACCTTCCTTAGAGAGGCTGTCGCCTCGGCAACGATCGACATCTGATGACGGGTAGAGGCCAAATGAATCGTGAGATCCTTTTCGAGCCGCTGGCCATTGGCTCGATGACGCTTCCCAATCGCATCGTCATGGCCCCCATGACCCGCGCTCTTGCGCAAGATGGTGTCCCAGATGACATCAACGCGAATTACTATCGCAGGCGGGCAGAAGGCGGCGTAGGCTTGATAATTTCCGAGGGCACGGTCGTCGATCGACCCGCGTCTCGCAATGATCCTGGAGTTCCCTTTTTTCACGGAGAGGGACCGCTTTCGGGATGGAAGAAGGTGATCGATGCGGTTCACGCTGGAGGGGGCCGGATGGGGCCCCAGCTTTGGCATACGGGAGCGAGCACAACCTCGCTAACCGATTGGCAGCCGGATGGACCAATAGAAAGCCCGTCCGGCCTGGAGGCGCCCGGCCGCGCCCGCGGCGAACAAATGAGTGAGGAGGCCATCGCCGACACGATTGAGGCGTATGTCAAGGCTGCCATGGCGGCCAAAAACTTGGGCTTCGACACGCTGGAATTGCATGGTGCCCATGGCTATCTCATTGATCAGTTCTTCTGGGCCGGCACCAATCAGCGCACGGACCGATATGGTGGCACAACAACAGCTGAGCGCTCTCGCTTTGCGCGGGAAGTGATAGCAGCGGTTCGTGCCGCGGTCGGACAAGACTTTCCTATCATTCTTCGTGTTAGCCAATGGAAACAACAAGACTTCAACGCGCGCCTCGTCTCCACCCCGAATGAAATGTCCAAATGGCTCCAGCCGCTTGTAGAGTCCGGGGTCAATATTTTGCATTGCTCTCAACGGCGTTTCTGGGAGCCGGAATTTCCGGAGGTCGATGGGCGAAACGGCCTAAATTTTGCTGGATGGGCAAAGAAGTTGACTGGCGCCACAACCATCAGCGTTGGATCAGTGGGGCTGTCGGGCGAATTTGTCGCCGCATTTGCAGGAGAGAGTTCGATTAGTGTCGGTATCGATAGGTTGATTCAGCGTATGGAACGCAATGAATTCGACCTCATCGCCGTTGGGCGCGCACTGATAAGTGATCCAGGTTGGGTAATGAAAATACGTCAAAGAGATGACGCTAGTTTGAAAGGCTTTGATTCAAAAGATCTTAAAACGCTGTTATAAATGGCGGCAGAAACTTGCAAATCGGCCTGAAATAGGCCCCGCACTTCCCTACGCCTGGGAGATACAATAGCGTCCGATTGTTGCAATCCAGCGACGCGGGTTGAGGCCGGCGCTGTAGAGTCGACGGATCGGGAGGAAACCGCTTTTCCCTATCTTGCGCAGACGAAGAGTGCATCGACGACGCGAACGTCCCCAGAGCCCTTGCGGATGAGCACGGGGTTGAGATCGCAGGCGGCCAGAACGCCGTCGAAATCGCTTGCGAGCTGCGACAGCTTCACCGCGAGCTCAATCAATTGGCTCGTGTCGGTGCGGGGCATCAGGTTGCGATAGCCGGCCAGCATCCGGTCGAGCTTTGTCTGGCGCAGCATCGCCCCTGCCTGCTCATGGGTGAGCGGCGCAAGGGCTGCCGCGCGGTCGGCCATCAACTCGACCAGCGTGCCGCCACTTCCCAGAACGATCATCGGGCCGAACGGCGGCGCTGCCGTGAACCCCGCCATGGCCTCGACGCCGTCGACAAGCTCCTCCTGCAACTCGTAGCCATCGATCGTGGCCTCGGGGCGAGCCGCGGCAATGTTGCCTGCGATGCTTTTGATCGCGTCGCCCAAAGATGTCTCGTCGCGGACGCCGAGCACCACCCCGCCCACGTCGGAACGGTGCTGGACATCGCGCGACGCGACCTTGACCACCATCGGAAATCCGATCTCGCTCATGCGGGCGACGGCCTCGCCGGCATCCTTGACGACAATCGACTTCACCAGCGGGATTCCGTAAGCGCGCAGAAGCCGGAAAGACAGTTCTGGCTCGAGTGCACCCGAGCAGAGCTCGATATCGCGCCTCAACGCCACGACCACCTCGTCGAGGGGCGCGGACGCATCGCGGCGCTGGCGCGCCCAGGCACCCGCCGGGCCAGGCTTGCCGAGGGCAAGGTTGCCGACCGCACGAAGCCCGGCATGAAGTCCCCGGATCAGCGGAACGCCATGGTCGGCGAGCATGGCGCGAACACCGGGATCGACGTTTTCGGAGGTCGGCGAGATCACGATCAGAGGCTTCTCGCTCGCCTTGCCCGCTGCCGCATAGACGTCCAGCACGCTCATATAGTTCTTGAGGGTCGCGGGATTCAGGCTTTCCTGCATGTCCTGAAGAACGACGACGGCACCCACGGCCTCGTCGGCGATGACCGCCTGCATCGCTTCGGGCATATTGCGATCCTCCACGATGACCGTGGCCCCGAAATCAACCGGATTGTTTCCGTCGATCCCAGGCAGCGCAGCACGCAGGCGCGACCTGGTATCGTCGGCAAACGCTGCGACGGCTACGCCTTGCGCCTCCGCGATGTCGCATGCGAGTGCGGTCTGGCCGCCGGAGATGCCGACGATTCCCAAGCTTGCTCCCTGCACCATCCGGCCTGCGGAGGCGGAGCATTCGAGCGCGGCGATGAGCTCGTCATAGTCCGACACCGTCGCGATATTGGTCTCCCGAAAGAAGCTGTCATATGCGTCGCGATCGCTGACCAATGCACCTGTATGGGCCTGCGTCGCGGCGACCCCGACCGCCGAGCGCCCCACTTTCAGCATCACAAGCGACTTACCCGCCGCGTGGACGCACTCCGCAGCCTCCGCCAATGCCAGGGGCGATTTGATCGATTCCGCGACGACGCCGATCACCGTCGTTTCATCGTCATCCGCCAGCCAGCGGATGTAGTCGGCGGCTGCGACATGAAACTCGCTGCCAACCGTCACGACCTTGGAAAGGCCGATGACGGTGGAGTTCATGACCGAAATCGCCGCAGACCCCGACTGGGCGATCAGCGCGACCTTGCCGGGCTTGAGCCGCAACGACGGCCGCGACGGATAAAGCGGAATGGAGTCGGTGAAATTGACCAGGCCCATGCAGTTGGGGCCGTGCACTATGAGGCGGCTATCGGCGCCGAACGCGCGCAGCGCCCGCTCCTCCTCATCGGAAAACCCGTTCGAGAACACGATCGCCGAGCGCACGGAACTCGCCTCGAGATCGCGAAGCACACCGGACACCTGCGCAGCCGGAATCGCGACGATCGCGAGGTCGGTGTCGCCGCGGATGTCCGCAGCCGAATTGAAAGCCGGTAGCCCATCGATCTGGTCGGCCTGCGGATGGATCGGCAGGATCGCGCCCTTGTAGCCCCATGACTTCAGGTTGCTGATGACGACATTGCCCTGCGTGATGCGCTTGGCGGACGCGCCGACAACTGCCACCGAACGGGGCTGGACCATGGGAGTGACGTTGATATGCAAGGCCTTGTCCTTCGAAAATAGGAGGGGCCGTGCAGCCGCCTTGGGCGGCTGCACGCGCTCATGTCTGCTCTGAAAGCTTACTGCTTGTCTTTCGGGAGCCAGGCTTCCGCCCAGTTCGGATGCGTGTTGAACGAGAAATTGAACTGCGCGTCCAAGTTCTTGAAGTTGGTCGTCACAGCCTCGAACGCTTGCGCGTTCGTCAGCGCGATCTGGTTCAGATCGCGGGCGATGATCTCGGCATAGGTCTTGTAGTGGGCCTTCTGCTGGTCCAGGGGCACCGCCGAAGCCAGGCTCGCCACCTTGTCGAACTCAGGATTGCAGTAGCCGGTCGGGTTCGCATAGGGGACGCTGGACTGGTTGCAGACAAAACTGCGATCGACGCCCAGCACGGGATTGGAGCGCCCCGTCAGCGCAATGATCGATGCGTCGAAATCATGTTGGGTATAGACCTTGTTGATCCAGATCTGCTGGTCGAGCGCGCTCAGCTTCACATCGATGCCGAGCGCGGTCCATTGCGCCTGCACGACCTGCGCTAGGGCGTCGTAGGGAGCGACCGCGGGCAAGGCGAGCTCGATCTGGAAGCGCTTGCCATCCTTGAGAGGATAGCCGGCTTCGTCAAGGAGCGTGCCCGCACGCTTGATGTCATATCCATACATCGTGTCGTAGTTGATCGATGTGTCGTGCAGGTTCTTGAATTGCGTCGGGATGGCGCTCTTGGCGGTTTCGGCGAGCCCTTGATAGACGTCCCGGACGATCCGCTGACGATCGATGGCATGGAAGAGCGCCTGCCGCACCTTCACATTGTTCATCGGCGCGCGTCGCAGGTTGAAGTCGATGACCGCGGTCTCGGGCGCATTGGTCATGATCTGCACCACGCGGATCGTGCCTTTCTTCGCCGCTTGCTGGGTCGCAGGCACCTGCACCACTTCTGGACGGAACCAGTTGACCTCGCCGTTGATGAGAGCATTGAGGCGCTGCTGAGCATTCGGAATCAACGCGAAGACCACGGAGTCGAGATAGGGTTTGGGCGCTTCCCAATAATAGGGATTGCGGACGAAGGTGATCGACTGGCCGCTCACCCACTTGTCGAATTTAAAGGGCCCAAGACCTACGGGCGCCAGATTGGCGGGGTGCGTGGCTACGTCCTTGCCTTCGTAGATGTGCTTCGGCATGAGCGGAAACACCTCCTTGTCGAAGAGGTCGAGCGTAGCGGTCAGCGGCTGCTTGAGCTGAAGGACGAAAGTTTTTTCGTCTGGTGCTGACACCTTCTCGATAAGCGGGATCAGCTTTGTCAGATAAGTATTGAACTTTCCGAAAGCCTCGAGCGTGAAGGCCACATCGACTGCGCTGAACGGCTTGCCGTCCGACCATTTGACGCCTTCGCGGATGTGAAAGGTGTAGGTCTTGCCGTCGTCGGAGATCTCCCAACGCGTCGCGAGACGCGGCAGGCGGTTGCCTCCGCTATCATAAGTCATCAGGCCGTCGGCCCAGACATCGGCAGCGTGGAGCGGTGGAACGGCCGAGGTCATCTGCGTATTCAGGTTGGGTATCGTCGTCGCATTCAGCGTCGCGATGACCGTGCCGCCCTTGACTGGCGTCCCGTCGTCAGCAAGCGCGGCCGATATGGCGCACAAGCTGATCGTACCCGCCAGGAGTGAAAGCGCGCTCGTCTTCAGGGTCGTCCGCGCATGATTGAGTTTATTCGTGTAGGCCACGTTCAATCTCCCTTTGGTTTCAGATCGGTTCATATCGCCGCCCGCCCGGCAGCATTCGCGCCAGCCGCATGGGACGCCTTGGCATTGACCTCTTCGGCGCGGTGACAGGCAGCCTGGGCGCCGCGCGGTCCCACCGGCCTCAGCGTCGGCTCGCGCGTGGCGCAGATATCGACCGAGTCGGCGCAGCGGTGTCGGAAGCGACAGCCGCCCTTCAAAGCCTCGGGCGGAGTGGCTCGCGGCAGCGTCGTATCGAGACGTCGAATGCGACTGCGACGGGGGTCGAGTGAAAGCCGGGCGTCGAGCAGCAACTTCGTATAGGGGTGGAAAGGCTCGGTGTAGATCGATGGCCCGATCTCCACGACGCGGCCGCGATACATGACCGCGGTCCGGTCGGCGATCGCCTGCATGGCGCCGAGATCATGACTGATCACCACGAAGCCGACATTCGTCGCTTCGTGCAGGGTCTTCATCAGCTCGAGAACCTGCGCCTGTACGGAGACGTCGAGGCTCGACAGCGGCTCGTCTGCGATAATGATCTTCGGCCGTAGCATCATTGCGCGGGCGATCGCGACGCGTTGCTGCTGGCCGCCGGAGAGCTGATGCGGATAGCGCTCCAGATATTGCTCCGGCGGAGCAAGGCCTACAGATGCAAGTTGCGCGGCGAGAAAGGCGCGTGTCTCCCCGGCGGGACACAAAGCATGACGCCGGACGATATAGCCCAGAATGCGCTCGATCGTCATGCGCGGGTTCAGGGATGAGGCCGGATCCTGGAAGACGGCCTGGATCTCGCGCCGGAACTGCTGCCTGCGGTCGCGTCCGAGCGATCCCAGCTCCGTTCCGCGGAATTGCACTTTGCCGGCCGTCGGCTTGTTCAGCATCAGCATCAGCTTCGCCAGCGTGCTCTTGCCAGACCCGGACTCGCCCACGATCGCGAGCGTCTCGCCTTCGTTGACATCGAGATCGACGGAATCGACGGCGCGGACGGTGGTCCATCCCGGGCCATTGGCGTTGCGGCTGGTGTAAACCTGTTCGGCGCCGAGCAGACGCAAGATCGGCGCGGTCACGGGAGCGGTCATGACCTGTGCTCCTGCGAAATCCGGCGCGTGCTCAAATCGATCAACCGCGCCGAATAGGGATGCTGGGGGTTCTCGAACAGCTCGACCGTCGTAGCGCTCTCGACGACCTTGCCGGTGTGCATCACATAGACGCGGTCGCAGAGTTCGGCGACGACTCCGAGATCGTGCGTGATGATCGCCATCGCCATGTTGCGTTCGCGGTGCAGGCGATGAAGCGTCTGCAGAACCTGCAGCTGCACCGTCGCGTCGAGCGCCGTGGTCGGCTCGTCGGCGAAGAGAAGCTTGGGGTCGCTGGCCAGCGCGATTGCGATCATCACGCGCTGCCGCATGCCGCCCGACAATTCGTGGGGATAGCGCCGGGCGATGTTCTTCGGGTCCGGGAGCCCGACCTCGTCGAGCAGGGCCCACACGCGGCTCTCGTACGAGCCGGTCGTCGCATCCTGCGAGAGCGCTTCCCCGATCTGGCGGCCGACGCGCTGCGTCGGGTTGAGATAGCCGAGCGGATCCTGGAAGATCATGGAGAAGCCGCGCCCTCGCCTCAGCGTCCGTAGCTCCCTGTCGCCCATATTCAGAATGTCGCGCCCTTCGAAGCGCAGATTGCCGCTGAGCTCGGCAATCTTCACATTCGGCATCAGCCGCGTGATGCCACGTGCCAGCGTGCTTTTTCCCGATCCCGACTCGCCGACGATCCCGACGCATTCGCCTTGTCGAACCTGGAAATCGACGCCGTCGACGGCACGTATGACCGCGTGGCCCAGACGCAGATGAACCTTCAGGCAGCCGACATCGAGCAGCACCGGAGCAGCGGCGTCGGGCGCTTCCGGCGCGTCGGTCGTCCCGGCCTCGGATCGATCCCGCTGCACGCCGCTCATTGCAATCCGCCCATGCCGCTCGTGCTGCGGGGATCGATGATCTCGTTGAGGCCATCGGCGAAAAGATTGAGCCCGACGACGGTGATGCAGATGGCGGCGCCCGGAAACAGGCTCATCCACCAGGCACTGTCCATGTAGTCCTGGGCAACGAACAACAGCCGCCCCCAGCTGACCCTGCTGGGGTCCGACAGGCCGAGAAAGCCCAGTCCGGCCTCGATCAGGATGGCGATGCTCGCGTCGAGCGCCACCTGCACGATGATGGGCTGGATCGCGTTGGGAAGGATCTCGCGAAACATGATGTGCGCGGTCGAAAGATCGGCGACGCGGGCCGCGGCAATGAACTCCCGCTCGCGCAGCTTGATGTACTGCCCATAGACGAGGCGCGCCTCCATAGGCCAGATCGCCAGCGCAACGGCGGCGATCAGCAGCCAGAAGTTCGAGCCGAACAACGCGACGGCGCACAGAACGAGAATGATGACGGGAAGCGTCTGGAAGAGCTCGATGAGCCGCATCAGCACGGCCTCGACAGGACCTTGGAAGTACCCAGCCAGGATACCCAGCGTCCCGCCCACCAGCAGCGCGGCCAATGCGGCTCCCAGCCCGACCAGCAGGGATGATTGGCTCCCGTACAAGATCAGCGAGAACAGGTCGCGGCCGGTATTGTCGGTGCCGAACGGGAATGGCCACGAGGGAGGCGCAAGGCTGACCGGCGTCTGCTCCAGCGGAGGGTACGGTGCGATGAGGGGCGCGGTGATCGCCATGACCACCAGAACGAGCAGGATGCCCGCGCCCAGAGCGCCATGGCGCGTGCCCACGATATTGGCGAAATGAGCTTGCCAGCTTCCCGGAACGATGCCTTTGCCGGCGACTGCTGGTGCTGTTGCTTTTGAATCCGACATGACCGCGACCTCAGCGCACTGTTCTGATGCGCGGGTCGAGCGCCGCGTAGAGGAGATCGACGATCAAATTCATCGCGACGACGGCCAGCGCGGAAAAGATGACGACGCCGATCACCATCATGTTGTCCCGCAGCCTGATCGAATCGACCAGCAGCAAACCCAGCCCAGGCCACGTGAAAACAGTTTCAAGGAAAACCGCCCCGCCGAGCGCGGAGCCGAAGGCATAGCCGGCGATGGTGACCAATGGCAGGCTCGAATTGCGCAGCACATGCCTGCGAATGATCTGGCCGCGGGTCAGGCCCTTGGCGCGCGCGGTAATGATGTAGCCCTGCGAGATCGTGTCGATGACGCTGGCGCGCATGATCCGCGCGACGCGCATGCCTTCGTGGATGCCGAAGGCCAGGACCGGCAATGCCAGATAACGCAGCTTTTCCAAAAGCCACGCGAACCCCTGTGCGCGGCTGACCATCGGACCGATCCCCTGGGTCGGCAACCAGCCCAGATGCAGCGCAAAAAACATGACGAGCAGCTGGCCGAGCCAGAATGTCGGGACCGCGTAGACGATCAGCGTGGTCGTGGTCCAGAACTTGTCCGTACCGGCGCTGCGCGTCGTTCCGGCCGCGACGCCGATCGCCATGCCGAGCGGGATCGCAAGGGCGAAGCTGACCGAGGCCAACAGGATCGTCCGCGGCGCCCGCTCGAGAATGAGGTCGAGAACTGCGCGTTGGTTCTGATAGGAAAAGCCGAAATCGCCTTTTGCGACATTGATCAGATAGTTCGAAACTTGGACAAGGAACGGATCGTTGAGCCGATATTTCTCTTCGATCGCCTGCCGATAGGCCGGAGGCACAGGGTAATCGCCGACCAGCGCCTGCACCGGATCGCCGGGAATCAGATGAAGCATGGAGAACATCAGAATGATGACCACCAGGATCAGGGGCACTGCGTAGAGCGCCCGCCGGCCGACGAACCTCAGCATCGGACCGCGTCCCTAGTTCAGTCGGAAGAACTCGGATGCGTTACCCGAAAGCCACTTCTCGATGACCTTCTCCTTGAGGGGCAGTCGCTTGTAGTCGTCGATGATGCTCTCGAACGACGTGGCGAAGAGATAGCGCGACAGCCCAACCATCACCTTGTCCTGCAGCAGCGTGTTGCCGAACTGCAGGAACTGCTCCCATCCGGAACCCGGCTGACCGAAGTAACGCGGGTGGTGAGCGGCCGTATCGACATAAAGGCGCGGATGGCGTCGAAGCAGCCCGACCATGTCGTTCACCCAGGGCCATCCGGCGAGTCCCGCCACGATCCTCAATTCGGGAAAGTCCACCGCGACGTCATCGAGATAACGGGGGTGACCAAGGTCGTAGGGCCGATCGTTTGCGTAGTTCATCGAAGTGTAGATGCGGACCGGGACGTCCAGTTCGACGCATTTGGCATAGAGCGGGTAATAGCGCCGGTCATTGGCAGGCACGCCATTATATAACGCCGACAGGCGCAGACCATTTGCACCCTCTTCCTTGACCAGGCGCTCGAACTCGCGGACGGCGCGCATGCCGTCCAGGGGATTGAAGGTCGTGAACAGGAAGAAACGGCCGGGATGCGCGCTGTGGATCTTGCCTGTCGCGCTGTTCTCCGCACCGACGAGCAGGCCCTTGGATATGCCTGCGCGGTCCATGTCTTCCACCAGCCGCGCCAAGCCGCCATCGTCAGCCACGCTCGGCTCAGCAGCCGCGGCCGCCTTGCCCTTAAAAACGTTGATGTAGTTGTCGAAGCCATAGCCCTCGGGCCTCGGCAGGGACTGCGCGAAAGGCGTCCCGGGGCGGCCGTTCGAGATGCGTTCAAGATCTGGATTAGCCTCGCTGCGCGGCAGGCTGATCTCCATGTCGATCACGTTGCTCATCGGGATCGTCTCCGTGATGTGATGTGGGCGTAGGGGAAACGCCAGTTCCACATGATAAGCGCGGAGGAGCGGCAGGAGTCAACCAAATGATCATCGACTAATACTTTTGTTGATTATCTTGACATTTTGATGGGAGTGAGACAAGCCTCGAGCTGCGGCGGAGCCGTTATGTTAGGGGCCTTGATATTGGATGCGATTGTCGGAAACAGTATAAATCTATATGAATCGGCGCTACTAAAATAAAGATTCTAAATAAGGAGGATGTCTTGGAGGAATTCGCTCATGACCCGGATATCGCGACGACTCTTGTCAAAGGGCTTTCTGTCCTGGAGTCGTTTCGTCCCAACCGACCATCCATGAGCAACGGTGAAATCGCGATTCAATCAGGCATTAATCGCTCGACGGTCGCCAGATTGACTTACACACTGGCAAAAATGGGCTACCTGAAGCAGGAGAAATCCAAGTTCAGGCTGAGCTGGCGGGCACTGGTGCTGATCAATCCGCTGCTGGCGAATCTGAAGTTGCTGCAGATCGCGCGCCCCTCGATGCAGAAGCTGGCGCAGGATCTCGGCTGCACGGTCTCGATCGGCACGATCGATCGCACCAATCTCGTCTATCTTGAAACCTCGCGCGTGAACGAGAACATCTGGGGCTCTCCCGATCTCGGAACGATAGGCCCTCTCGTGCCGACGACCATCGGCCATGCACTTTGCTCCCAGCTGACCGATGAGGAACTGAAAGCGAAGATCCACGAGATGAAGCGCCATTCTCCCGACCTCTGGGCGAAATACTCTGACGCCTTCATGCAAGGCGTCGCGGATTGCCGTAGCCGCGGCTTTTCCATCGCGAAGGGTACCTGGACCCCTGGCACGCATTCCGTTGGCGTCCCGCTGGTGCGCAACGCCAATGGAGATTGCTTCGGCATGAACTGCCGCGTCCCTGTCTTCCGTTTAAGTCCCAACCAGATTGAAGATGAAGTTGCGCCACGGCTGATGTCGTTGGCCGCCAATCTCCGCAACCAGTTGAGCGCCATTATGCCGGTGTAAATCGGTTTCCTGCATCCAAACCGCACCGGACGCGGCGTCCACATTACCGGCAGCAGGCCGGACAGATTGGACGACCGCAAACGCCCAAGGCCGAGCTCAGGATGGGGTAGCACGTCCGTCCTGCCCGGCTGTGAGCTTTGCCAGGAGAACCTGCACGGGATGCGGGAGCCGAGCACCGTCGATGAGCGCCGCTTGTGAGCGGCACGAGTAACCATCGGCCATGAGGCGCCCGCTCGCAACGGCTCCAGCAACGTGACGTGCCCAGCTTTGGGCATAGATGCGCGTCGAGGCATCCCGGTGCTCGGCTTCGTGCCCCCAGGTTCCTGCCATCCCACAACAGCCCGACGGTGCGATTCGCAATCTCAGTCCAAGCTTGGCAAAAACGGTCTCCCAGTCTCTCAATGCGACAGGCGCGTTGGTCCTCTCCGTACAATGCGGGAGCAAAAGATACTCTTCGCCATCGACGGCGGCACGCGCGTTCAGACGCCCTGCCAGCCACTCCTGCACGAGCAGCACGCGCGGGCGTTCTGCATCGTTCACCACCCCTGCATACTCGGAGCGGTAGGTGAGCGTGATCGAAGGATCTAGCCCGACGAGCGCCACGCCGCCGGCAGACAGCTCGGCCAACATGGCCGAATTGGCCATGGCCACGTCCCCGAACGCTTTCAGAAAGCCATGCACGTAAAGCGCCTTGCCGTTGGGACGATAAGGGGCAAGGAAAGGCCGATAACCGAGTGCCTGAATGAAGTCGATCAGATCCAGGAGCAGCGGTGTCTCGTAGAAGCTCGTGAATGCGTCCTGCACGATGACGACGCTCCCGGCCTTCTCGTCCGCCGTCAGGGCAGACAGGGCCTCGGACGTGGCAAATGCGACGCCCCGGGCTCTGATTTCGGCTTTGATGTCGAGTTTGGACAATGACGGGGTGGCGACAAGCCCAATCGTGCGCAACAGGGCTCGGCCCGGCCTGCTGTGCGTGACCGCATTATAGAGGCCTGGCGTTCGCGCGGCCCAGGGCACGAGATGTTCGATCGAACCTACAAGATAATCCCGCGCGGGACGCAAGTATCGACCGTAGTATAGTTGCAGGAATTTTGACCGGAACGCCGGCACGTTGACCTTGACCGGACACTGGCCAACGCAGGATTTGCACGCAAGGCAACCGTCCATCGCCTCCTTCACGTCATGCGAGAAGTCGGCCTCCCCGCCGCGCCGCGCCCAGCTGTTGCGAATCCGGTTCGGCAGTCTGTGCCATTGTCCGCGGCGCAGTCGTTTGGCTTCATCGACAGGATCGACGCCTGCCATGGCGAGCTGCCGAAGCCATTCGCGCATGAGCTGAGCGCGCCCTTTGGGCGAATGCCGACGCTCTCTGGTCTCCTTCCAGGAAGGACACATCGCATCGTCGGGATCCCAGTTGTAGCAGGCGCCGTTTCCGTTGCAGTAAAGCGCGTTGTCATAGGCCTCGGCGATGGCCGGCGCGATGACGCGCTCGCGAGCGCCACGGGTTGGAACCTCGTCGATCCGCAGAAGCGCGCCGCCCGCCGGCGCCGCGATCTTGCCGGGGTTGAGCTGATTGCGAGGATCGAAAGCGGCTTTGATCTCTTGCAGGCATGGATAGAGCGGCCCGAAAAAAGCCGGCGCATATTCAGAACGCACGCCCTTCCCATGTTCTCCCCAAAGCACGCCCCCGTATTTTCGGGTCAGCGCAGCGACTTCATCGGTGATGTCGCGAATGAGGAATTCCTGCTTCGGATCGGTCATGTCGATCGCCGGGCGAACATGGAGAACGCCGGCGTCGACATGGCCGAACATGCCATAAGCAAGCCCCCGCCGATCCAGCGCCGCGCGAAATTCCGCGATGTAGTCGGCAAGGTGCTCAGGCGGCACCGCCGTATCCTCGACGAACGGAATCGGCCGGCGCCTGCCCTGCATGTTCCCGAGCAGGCCGACGGCCTTCTTCCGCATGGACCAGATGCGCTCCACGGCCCGTGCGGAACCTGACGGAACCTCGATTGCCCTTCCTTGGGAGCCGTTGCCATCTTCAGCGGGGCGCAGGTCGTCTTGGGAGCGCCCGCTTATAGAGGAAGGCAACAGCGGCCTTCCTTCTGCAGGAAGCCGGCGATCCCCTTCATTGCGGGCCACGGTAAAGCCGCGACGGCCGTTGATGCGGCCTTCTCTTTCGAGCTTCGCCAGCGCTCGCTGGATCTGGCTTTCCAGGGCGGCCAAATCGTCGGCGAGAAATTCGACGAGATTGATGCCTTCGGCTGGGCCTTCCGGATCGTCGGGAAAGAACTCCTGGACATCCTGCCAGACGATGTCGTTGCGGGCGAGTGCCAAGACCTTCGAATCGACCGTCTCGATAGAGGCAGGCTGAAAATCGATGATTCCCCGCGCATCCCGCAGTGCGGAATCGAAGCTTCCGTAGCGAATCGTGATCAGCGCCGCGTAATTCGGGATCGGCAGCACATTCAGCTCGGCCTCCGCCACAAAGCCAAGCGTGCCCTCTGCGCCGCAGAGGATGGCGTTCAAATCGAACCGCCCGTCGGCAGTTCGAATGTTGGCGAGGTCATATCCGGTCAGACTGCGGTTCAGCCGTGGGAAGCGCGCAGAGATAAGCAATCGCTTCTCGCGCTGAATCCGGTCGATGAGTTCGTGAATGGCTCCGATGCGATCCGGACGTGCCGCCACCACGGAAAGTTGTTCGTCGGTCATCGGTCGCGACGTCCAGACCGTGCCATCGAGCAGCACAGTCGTGAGGGCCAGCACATGGTCGCGCGTTTTGCCGTAAAGGCAGGACCCCTGGCCGCACGCATCCGTGTTGATCATACCGCCGATGGTTGCGCGGTTCGACGTCGACAGTTCCGGTGCGAAGAACAAGCCGTAGGGCTTGAGTGCGGCGTTGAGCTGATCCTTGACGACACCCGCCTGAACACGAACCCGCCGATTGTCGATGTCGATGTCGAGAATGCGGGTCATATGTCGAGAGACGTCTACGACCAGGCCATCCGTCAGGGATTGAGCATTGGTGCCTGTGCCCCCGCCGCGGGGCGCGAGCCTGATGTCCCGGAACCTTTCCTCCCCAGCCACGCAAACAATGCGCAGCAGGTCGTCGGTGCCGCACGGGAATGCGATGGCCTCTGGCGTGACATGGTAGATCGAGTTGTCGGTAGCCAGGACCGTTCGATCAGCGATGCCATCGGAAAGCTCGCCTTGGAAGCCGCGCGCCCGAAGCTCTGCCAGAAATGCTGCATAGAGGGGAGCGGAAGCCGGCGCGCCCGCAAGGCGCGGGATCACGCTGGGATTCCTTTGAGAACCGCGGCCAACTGGGTTTTCGGACAGGAGAGATCGCGCTGTTTCATGGATATCAGATTTACCGTGTCGTGGACGCGTGCAGGCGGTTTACCGACGTGGGTGACTACAATCTCATGATCCCAGCTATCGGGCCGACGAACGATGATTTTCCGTGCCGATAAAGCTGGAATGAACAGCCATGAACTGACGCGATATCGATAGAACTATGAGCTGGCAGCATTCGATTTACGCGCGATGATCGGCAAGGACGAGATCGGCGCCCTTCTCGGCAATCATCATGACCGCTGCTTGAGTATTGCCTGAGACCTCAGTGG
Organism: Allobosea sp. OK403; assembly: GCF_900113835.1. GTDB lineage: Bacteria > Pseudomonadota > Alphaproteobacteria > Rhizobiales > Beijerinckiaceae > Allobosea. The sequence continues at coordinate 46,913 of NZ_FOQV01000013.1, forward strand.
GCATTATAGCGGCATCGATCACCCGCAATCCGTCAAGACCGCGCACGCGCAGCCGCTCATCGACGACTGCTTCGGGACCTTGCCCCATGCTGCAGGTTCCAACCGGATGGTAGATCGTCTGGCCCGTCCGTCGAGCAAAATCCAGCCATTCTTCCCGACTGCGAACATGCTCGCCGGGATTGAGCTCGAACGCCCTGAAGCGATCCATCGCTGGCTGTTCCAGGACGCATCGCGCAATCCTCATTCCGTCGACGATAGCGTCCTGGTCGGTGCCGACGTCCAGAAAGTTCGGACTGATGGATGGAGCCACCATGGGATCCTGCGATTTCACATGGATGAAGCCGCGCGACTCCGGCCGCAACTGCGTGACGCCGACGGTCATCCCCGGCTCTCGGTCAAGAGAGCGATCCGCCGCATTGGCGTAACTCGCATGCATAAAGAAATACTGGACATCGGGTTCGAGAAGTTCGGGGCGCGTTTTGACGAAGCCGTGAGCAAGCCCGGTCCCAAGTGTCAGGATTCCCGTCCGTCTTGCGAAGTACTGCGCGACCGCCAACCCTAGCCGCCATCCGCGCGTCTGCTCGTTGAGGGTTATGGGAAGCTTGACGCGCCAATTCATACGCGTCGCGAAATGATCGCGGTAGTTCCTGCCGACCCCCGGCAGAGCGTGCCTGACGTCGATCCCGACACCTTGGAGAATATCGGGCCGCCCGATTCCGGACAGCTCGAGAAGATGTGGGGACTGGACCGCGCCGGCCGCCACGATGACCTCGGCACGCGCACCGACATAGCTTTCCACACCCGCCCGGCGAACCCAGACGCCCGCTGCCCTTTTGTCCTTGAGTTCGATGCGCAGAACATGCGCTTCAGTCCAGACAGCGAGGTTTTTCCTGCCGAGCGCCGGCTTCAGATAGGCGTCGGCCGCGCTCCAGCGCCGCCCGTTCTTCTGATTGACCTGGTAGAAGCCGAAGCCTTCCTGTGTCGCTCCGTTGTAGTCTGGGTTTTCCGGATACCCGGCCTGCTTACCAGCTTCGATGAAGGCGTCCGCCAAAGGATGACGTTCGGCAACGCGCGTGATGTGCACAGGACCGTCGCGCCCGCGCAAACGATCCTCGCCACCCTCGAATGTTTCGAGTTTACGAAAATAGGGAAGAACGTCGTCCCAGCCCCAGCCGCGATTCCCGCTTTGTGCCCAGGTATCGAAATCCTGCGGCTGGCCACGAACGAAGATCATGCCGTTGATCAGTGTCGAACCGCCCAGCCCCTTGCCGCGAGGAACGACGATCTCCCGGTCGTAGGTGCCTTTTTCGGGCTCGGTGTGAAAACGCCAATTGTAGCGGTGGCCGGCCAGCAATTTGCTGAACCCGGCGGGGATCGAGATCCAGAAGCCGTTGTCGCGCCCACCCGCCTCGATCAGAAGGACGGTATGGCGACCATCCTCGCTGAGACGGTTAGCAAGGGCGCAGCCTGCAGTCCCGCCCCCAACGATCACGAAATCAAATTCCATCATGTTCAGATATTCTCGCGCTTCCGGCTCGCCGGAACCGCGCTATCATCGACGCGCTCGGGGTTCGCCCCCATCCAGTCGGCCATGAGTTTCAATTGGCATTGCAGCATCGGCCAGCCCGGATGGGTGCGGCAGCCAGCTTTTGCCGCGGCAGCCAGCAGGGGCGTTACCTCCGGCTGCATGATGATCTCGGCTACGATCTGGTTAGGCATCAAACGGGCGACGTCCAAGGGGAACGGATCGTTCTCTTTGAGCCCCATCGACGTGGCGTTGACGACGATATCGTGCCCTGCCGGGTCGATCGAGCCGACCTCAGAGCGAACGTCGTGATGAACCTGGCGCAATCGCGCGACAAGGTCACTGCAGCGCTCCAGGGTTCGATTGGCGATCGTCAGCCGAGCAACGCCCGCCTGCGCCAACGCGAAGGCGATCGCGCTCGCTGCTCCCCCCGCGCCAGCCAGGTAGACGCTGCGGCCCTCGATGCTGATGCCCTCCTGTCGAAGGCCAGCCACAAACCCTGCACCATCGAGTATATGTCCAATGAGGCGCCCCCCGTCATCGCGGCGGACCGCATTGACCGCTCCTACGATGCGCGCCGCTTCGGTGACCTCGTCCAGCAGCGGGATGATCGACGTTTTGTGCGGCACGGTCACGATGAACCCAGCCAGGTTTTTCCAGTTTCGGATCCCGTCGAGCACCGTCGACAGGTCACGAGACTGCACGTGAATGGGTATCATGACGCCGTCATATCCACGCCGCCTCAGCAGGTCGTTGATACCCTGGGGAGTTTTGACATGAATGACAGGATCCGCCAATATTGCGAATATTTTCGTACTTCCGGTTATAACAACCTTGCTCACTGTATTATAGTCCAAAGCAATTTATTCGTGTGTCTGCAAAATATTTCAACATATTGATTGCATCCCAATGAGATCTTGCTCTAGCTGAATTCTCTCATCTCCCGGCGACCACTCATGAAAATTCGTTGGCTTGTTGAGATGAATAGCCCTTTGCGCCCCCAAAGACGCCGCCGACGGAACCGCATCTTTCGAACATAGCCATGTCGAACTCACAGGCGCCCGAGACCGAGCATCTTATCGGAGATGGCTGCGCCACATGATTTCGCTCCATGCCTTACGACACGCAGCCAAGTTGCCGCGTCGAACGGGATCGATATGAGCGCGCGCCCGGCGACGGATCCTATCCAGAATTGCACGACTGGCCCTCCCCGGCGGTTCCCGCTGTCGCCCCTGATCGGGTCAACGCATTTCGGAAATCTCTACTGCAAACCCGGTTGCCTGACAAGTTGGCTTGCGCTAAATTGTTGCGATGATCCTCGATTGAATGGCCGACGATGGGGCTCTAGGTAAGCGCGGCAACGGACGATATATCGACGATCCGGGCCTTTGAGGCGGCTCGTGAAGAGGTAGCGGCTACATGCCGTTTCCAAAAATCGGTCGCTGCCGCGCTTATTACAGGCCGAGTCATCGATGTTGCGGGCGGCTGGCTCTGAATTTGAAACACATGAAGCACGATTGAATACGAATCGTTGCTTCAGACCGAAACATCACGAGTATGCAATTTATATTCATAATAGATGGCTGCCCGAATGAATAGAAGGCTCTCATATGCCGCTTATACCTAATGAGTTGTTCGAAACACACGCGATTGAAACCGGTTGGCGCTTCGGCGTGATCATGACCGCTCAGTGGCGTGATCTCGATGCATTTGGCCACGTCAATCACCGAACCCATCTCGCATGGTGTGAAGAGGCACGGAACAGATACCTGGAAGCCGTAGGCTTGCCGCCCCTCGCGTTCGACTCGCCCGGCCCGGTCTTGAAAAGCATAAGCTTCAACTACGACAGGGCGCTTGGCTATGGCGACGAGATCGTTGCGACTGCCGCAGTTGTCAGCATGCGACGCACCAGTTTTCGCATGCGATATGCAGTCTGGCACCATGGTTGCGTCGGCAGGGGCGATGCTCTTGCCGTGCTTATGCTGAATTCAACGGGCGAGAAGATTGCCATCCCGCCCGAAGTTAGATCGCGCATTCTCGAAATGGACCAACCACAGGAGGATTAGCCGGCGACCGGACTCAACCCGTTAAACGTAGTGATTCAGTTCAAATCGAAGCCTGATCCGTCACGCAAGGATGATGACATTCGAGCGCTTGTCAGGCAAATTGGTTGTCTGAGTAATTGATTCTGTCAAATTTGGTGGGCAGAGTCAGAGAAGATTCATCGTGCCATCTCGGATGGACATCCTCGGCTACGCATTTTGGCAATCCGTCATTCAACCGAAGCTCTAGCGGAACCCGTTCATTGACCGCAACCAAGATTCAGTCAGAGCCGGCCCGGGATGTCCTCAACCGATCGCCTTCGCTCGCGGACACGTTGGCCTCACGCCTGCGCGAAGAGATCGCCTCCGGACGCCTCCAGCCGGGAGACCGCCTGCCAACGGAACAGCAGATCGCCATTACCTATGGCGTCAGCCGATCGATCGTAAGAGAGGCCGTGGGGCGCCTGAAGCATGACGGGTTGGTGATATCGCGCCAGGGCGCCGGCGCCTTCGTCGCCGAACCGGGGGCGAGCCCGGTCTTCCGGCTCGATGGGGCGGACTTCTCGAACAAGGACGAGTTGCGCAACATCATCGAATTGCTGATGGCAGTCGAGGCTTCCGCTACCGAGCACGCGGCCGAGCGGCGCAGCGAGGCGGACCTGCTCGTGATCGAGGCGACTGTCGCTGCCATGCAGGCAGCCATTGATCGCGGTGAGTCGGGCGTTGATGACGACGTCGCGTTCCACCGCGCCATTATCGATGCTGCGGGAAACCCATTTTTCCGTGACTTGTCGGAATTTCTTGACCGCCGGGTGCGGAAATTCATCCGGGCCGCCCGTGCCAACACCGCCCGCCTGGCGGGAATGGCCCAGATGGTGCAGGGCGAGCACAGGGCGATTTTCGATGCCATCGCCAACCGGGACAAAAAAGCCGCCCGAGACGCAGCCGAGACGCATCTGAAGAACGCGGCCAAGCGGCTCGCACTCTATCTTGGTGATTGAGCGGCCTCCTCGGGCCACGTCAAAAATGGCTTGAGCGACCGGATAAGGCTCCTAAGGCAGGGCACCGCCGCGCCGGATGTTCGGCGAAAACGTCCTTTTCGGACGGATGATCCGGCGTAGAATCCCAGGGTGATAGGCGATAGTGCTTGACAACCACGTGCGGCGAAAGACCGACGGCGGCGTGGTGTAGAAGGCGGCCTAGCAGCGCTGTGGCGACGACGGGATCGCCGAAGACGTTTCTCGTTCGGCAGAGCCGCGGTTGGACGTGAAGCTATCTGGCACTATTCAGGCTGTTATTATGATGCTCGCACTTAAAAGTGCCGATCTGATTCTCGAAGATGCGATACTTTCAATGAATGTTTAGCCAGATATACATTTGTGCACCAACCCAACATTGTCTGGAGCAACATGCCGCCTACAAGCCGTCCCACTCTTGAGGATGTTGCCCGCCTTGCCGGAGTTTCTCTAGGCAGCGCATCCAGGGCGTTGTCGATCCCCGCCCAAGTTAAACCGGGTACGCTCGAACGCGTGCGTCGCGCCGTGGAGCAGTTGGGATATATCAGGAGCGGCGCAGCTCAAGCATTGGCGTCCCGTCGAACAAGGACTGTGGCAGCCATTTATCCGACGCTCGACAACCCGATCTTCGCGGTCTCCATTCATGCCCTGCAGCGAACCCTTTGGGAATTGGGCTATCAATTGTTGATCGCCAGCCACGATTACAAACCGGAACGGGAAGGCGATGTGCTGCGGGCAATCGTGGAGCGTGGAGTCGATGCGATCGTACTGGTCGGCAGCGAGCACTCCGATGAGGTGTTTGAATTAGCAAGGAAATACGAACTCCCCTATGTGCTCACCTGGTCGTTCAACGAGAGCAAACGCGCACAAAGCATTGGCTTTTCGTACTATGAAGCGGCCTACGAGATGGCTAGCCTAGTGGCGAGTTATGGGCACACTCGGATAGCGTTGTGCAGCGGTATCGCCAATGGGAACGACCGCGTGCGCGCGCGAATCGCTGGGACGCGTGCGGCTCTGAAAGTTGCGGGTTTGGAATTGCGATCCGAATGGATCGTTGAGCAGCCGTTTAATTTCGAAGGGGGCCGGCAAGCCGTCCGCCACATCCTGAGCGGCAAGGATCGCCCAACAGTACTGATTTGCGGCACTGACCTGAATGCCGTGGGTGCTATCGATGAATGTCGGTCGCAAGGTATTCGAGTGCCTGAAGACTTGTCGATAACCGGGACAGACGATATTGAGCTGGCCGGTCTGGTGGAGCCAAAGCTCACGACGATACACGTGCCCACCGTCGAAATTGGCGTACGCGCGGCACGCAAGGTTGTCGCCATGATTGAAGGCGCGGAACTCGCCGACGAGCTACCCATGGAAACCCGACTGGTCGTGCGTGCTAGCCTGGGCAGGCTCTAAAGACGGCTTTGTCGAAGCATCGAACGCCATACGATGCCATCTGAACAACCCGCTGCGCTTACCTCGCCGACGAAATGCCCCCCCCCCCCGCGTTCGCCATCGGCCAAGGCGATTAGACTGGGCTATTCTCAGCCTGATGGAATTGAAGCGCTTCATTTTTCGCTTGCCCGTGACGGCGCTGGGTTATAGTCATAAATCAAGTTTTCTGAGGATCTTTCAACTAAGGGGTATCTCGGTGAAATACGGTACGCGCGCCTGACGTTGGAGGCGCGCCTTGAATGCCGTAAGGTCGATTCTGTGTTTATATCTACGCGATTTGGACTATGTGCCGTAACTGCCCTGCGACGCGCCTATCAATGATTTTGACTACCGATAATATTTTGAGTTGAAATCATGGTGGAACCGCTTGTTCCGACGTTATAGATACGCTTTCGGCCGACAAAGCCAAGCATACTAATTTTCATACTATTGACTTCTTCCCCATGATTCCGGCGATGGGCATACGGAGACTGTCAGGGCGAACAATCCCAGCGCCGGCTTTTCGAACTTCGAATCTGTTATCAGATCCCAAAATGACGGCGTTATCGGTTCGGAGTTGTAAAAGCGGGCAACGTGAATCCCATAGCGGAACAACCACAAGGAAGCTTCCAGAATGCAGGACTTGCCTCAACCCATCGTTTCCACTGATTGGCTTATGCGCCATAGCGGCGATCAGGACCTCCAGATCATCGATACGTCCTGGGAGATGACCGATCGTCAGCGTCCGCATTATGAAGTCTTCTTGGAAGAGCATATCCCCGGCGCAATCCACTTCGATGCCGAGAAAATAGCAGCGCCGAGCTTCGCGCCGCCGCATCGCATGGTCCCCGAGCCAGCACTTTTTGCAAAGCTCTGTGGGGACTTAGGTATTCGGCAGGATGCCATGCTCGTGATTTACGATAATGCTGGCCTCTATACTGCCGCCCGAGCTTGGTGGATGTTCAAGGGATTTGGGCATAAAGGGGTGGCGGTACTTGATGGCGGGCTACCCGCTTGGAAGGCCGCCAATGGACCAATTGAAAGCGGAACTGCAAAAGCGAGACAGCGTCAAAATTGGAGACTGCCGACTTCGCAGCCGGCGACCGTTGACAGCAGCGAAGTGGCTATGGCGCTTCGGATGGGAACGGCGCAGGTAGTAGATGCCCGCCCGCCAGAGCAATTCAACGGCGATACGTCGTTCCGCTATCCCAATGTGCGCCCCGGACATATTCCAGGGTCTATAAATCTTTCGCAGCGGCTTTTACGCGACGAGAATAATTTTTTTCGAAACCCCGCCGATATGCGCGCAGTATTCACCCGCCATGGAATTGACTTCTCTAAACCCGTTATAGCCACATGTGGGTCGGGTATTACGGCTTGCATTATCGATCTTGCTTGCGAGATTATGGGTGGTGAAAGAGTTGCAATCTATGATGGTTCCTGGGAAGAGTGGGGAGGCCGCAGCGATCTCCCGGCAAAACTTGATGCTGCGAACTGTGTTTAGAAATTATTGCGTCACTGTTTGAAATCAGACAAATGCCGGGTCTACGCTCGAAATGACTGATACTGCATGATTTCTCAGACAGCACTGGCGCGACCGATTTGGTGGTTGCTATCGGTGACGAGCGCACATTCACCCGCTGCCGCTCCGCTTGGCTTGGGCTAGTACACAGGCAGGCGACAACAAGCGGCAAACCGAAGTCGCTTGGGATCATCAAGCGCTGCAGCAAATAGCTGTGTTAGCTGGTCACGCAAGGCGCCCGAGCGGCGTTGCCGGCGGTCGCCAAAACCGCAACGCCACTCAGCGTCTGGTTTCACCGCCTGCTAGCGCTCGCCCATAGTCAGGCGCTCATCGACCCAGCGCCCGCCCGATTTCAGGACATGCGCGATGCGCTGATCACGCGGCGGTCAACGACACGCGGCATGCCGCGCGCGTCCGTCGGCAGATGCGACTCTATCCGCGCGAATTGCGTGCCCGTGAGCCAGAATTGATCTCGATTCATTCGCGCTTCTTCCCGGAAGTCGCAAACCACCAGACTGGCGATCCCGATCATTTTATAGGCCCGACACCTAGATCGCCTACTCTGATCGACGCACAGGCCCCATTCCCTTCTGAAAGCCGGCGCCATCATTAATATGAAGCGCTTCATTTTTATGATTGACCCAAGCGGCTCTTTGCCTACAAAGAGGGCAGTGAAATCGCTGGTGCAATTTTCATGAGCTTTAGAGACCAGCGCGCGCCCTCAATAGGGCGTGTCGCATTTCTGAGTTTCGTCCGGACCTCCATGTCTTGAGCAATCACTGAAAACCTTAGTAACGAAAAGCGGAGAAACGTCTTGCGAAAGTACAAAGCTGCGCTTCTATCGATTGGGCTCCTGCTCGGACCACTTGTTGGCACGGCGCAAGCCGGCACACTCGAAAACATTCAGCAGCGCGGACATTTGAATTGCGGGGTCTCGACAAGCCAGCCTGGCTTCAGCATTACTAATGCTGAAGGTCGCTGGACGGGCTTCGATGTCGATTTTTGCCGGGCGATCGCTGCTGCGATTTTCGATGATCCCGAGAAGGTCAAATTTACGCCGCTGACGGCTGCGCAGCGCTTCACAGCCCTGCAATCCGGTGAGATCGATGTTCTCAGCAGGACGACAACCTGGACGATGTCACGCGACATCAGCATTGGCATTATTTTCACAGACATCAACTACTATGACGGCCAAGCGTTCATGGTCGCTAAAAAGCTTAATATCAATTCAATCGGAGCGCTAAACGGCGCGAGCATTTGTGTGAGTCAAGGAACAACAACAGAGCTCAATGTGGCTGACTACTTTAGAGCTCACAATATGAAATATGACATAATCGCATATTCGACACCAGCCGAGGCCATCGCCGCATATGAGTCTGGCAGATGCGATGCCTTTACGACAGAAAACGCAGGCCTGTACGGCGCGCGCCTGCAACTCTCTAAGCCCGACGATCACGTGATCTTGCCTGGCATCATTTCCCGGGAGCCCTTTGCCCCAGCCGTTAGGCGAGGTGACTCCGGATGGTTCGACGTCGTCCGCTGGGTTGGCTATGCGCTTGTCAACGCGGAGATACTCAGCGTGTCGCAAAGCAATGTCACAGCGATGGAAAAGACCGACAATCCAGAAATTAAACGTCTGCTTGGCATCGAAGGGAAATTCGGAGAATCTATCGGAATTAGCAACGGCTGGGTTAAACGGATCGTCACCAAGGTCGGGAACTATGGCGACATCTACTCTAGGAATTTGGGAGAAAATTCGGCCAAACTCAATATTCCTCGCGGTTTGAACGCGCTTTGGAGTAATGGCGGACTCCAATACGCTCCTCCCATTCGCTGAGATTTGACACAGCAAACGCATGGGCCCGGGCCCGCCGACAACTTAGGTAACGATGATGTCTAACGCAAATCTGGAAGATAAGGTCGCGGTTGTTACCGGGGCTGCTGGCGCAATCGGCATAGCCACAGTCCAAAAAATGCTAGAGCGAGGCGCCAAAGTAGTCGCCGTTGATCAAAAAAACGTAGACTATTCCAGGCTATTAGATCCAGAGATGCTAGATCGATTGGTCATTCTGGAAGCCGACGTATCAGATGATATTTCAGTGCGCACTTACGTCAATAATGCGCTGGATGCATTTGGAGGCAAGATTGATATATTTTTCAATAACGCGGGTATCGAAGGCCCCGTTAAGCCACTCCATGAAGTGACTATCGAAGAATTTCGTAAAGTTCTTTCGGTGAATTTAGAAGGTGTCTTCCTAGGTCTTAAGTACGTTCTGCCGGTTATGATCGGACAGGGCGCAGGAAGCATCATCAATACGTCCAGCAGTGGTGGCGGGCTGATGGGCTCGCCCGGACTTGGGGCTTATTGCGCCTCCAAGCATGGGGTCATCGGGCTGACGCGTGTTGCAGCAGTAGAAAGCGGCCCGTCTGGAGTTCGCGTAAACTGCGTCAATCCCGGGCCCATCCGCAGTCCTATGATCGATAGACAGGATGCCGAACAGGGCCTTAGCGAAGCCACACGGACACAAACGCTGCCCGCTCGACGCTATGGTCGGCCCGAAGAGGTAGCAGCTGTCGTGTGCTTTCTAGCCTCGGATGAGGCAAGTTACGTCAATGGAACGTTCTATACGGTCGACGGCGGCCGGCACGCTCGGGCTTAGAGCCCGTCCCGAAAGAGTTGAGTGGTTGAGGATCGCGCGATTCCAAGGGGTTGTTCAGGCCAACTTGGAACAAGCGATGTAGACCCCAACCACTCGCCGACAGCATAGTCGCGCGGGGCTTCGATACGAAACCGATCTAACGGATGCGGAGTGGCGGCTTGTCGAGTCGCACCTGCCGGCAGCAAGAACGACGGGCCGGCCACGGACCTGGCCGCTGGGCGAGATCGTCAACGCCATCTTCTATGTGATGCGCGGGGGCATTTCCTGGCGGCTTCGGCCAAACGACCTGCCACCGCGCGGCACGGTCTATCGCTGGTTCACCGATTTGTGCGTTGCTGGTGTCTTCATATCGCTATTCTTTATCGACACATCATCATTCCAAGTCCGCCAAGCAAAAATTCCGGGCGGGCATTTGTTGAAATTTTGAATGAAGAGCCGACCAGCCATCGGCTTGCCGCTGCGGGCGATCATGTGACGGCAGGAGCGGCTCGATTTACGCGAAACCCTCCAGGCGATAGACGCGGGCAGCCGTCCGACGGAAAAGATCCGCGCGTTCATCCTCCGACAGCGATGCTGTGGCGCGCTTGAATGCGTTCCACAGCATCCGATAGCTGCACCCGCCCTTGTCGACCGGGAAGTTGCTGGCGAACATGCTCCGCCCAGGCCCAAACACGTCAATCGCAACATCGATGAAAGGCCCCCACAGGTCGGCCAGCGTCGCCGATGGGACTGGGGCCGGATGATCGCGCAAGCCGAAGCCGCCATAACGCATACCAAGACCGCTGATCTTCATGAAAATATTGGGACGCCGCGCCAAATCGCGCATGCTTGCGGACCATTGTCTGAATACCTCATCCTTGCGCAGGGCGTACTGCTCGATCATCAATGGTGCGCCCAGATGATCGACGATGATCGTCGTTTCCGGAAAGGTGTCAGCCAGGTCAGCCAATTCGTCCAGCTGAGGGTGATAGAGCCAGGCATCGTAGGACAGACCGTAGGCCGCAAGACGGCTGAAGCCCTCGCGGAAGCGGTCGGTCCCGAGCAGTCCGCGAGGCGACAGGCATCTGGTGTCCTGGAGGTTTGGATTCTCGTCCCAGATCGATGTATTGCGGATCCCGCGCATCCGCCCCCGCCCGGCCTCGATATGCGCCTGGAGCACCTCGTCGACGACATCACCCTTTGTCAAATCCGTGAAAGCGACGATGCCCGCGCCCACCTCGGGGCCGGCCGGGTTGCTTCGCTTCAAGCTCTCACCGATTTCGGCCACGAACTGCGTTTCGCCCACAGGGCGGAGATGGGGCGGGCCGCTCCTCGTGAAATGCGATGAGGCCTCGACATGAACTGTGGCCCTGACCCGGTGGCCATCCGCGAGATCGCGCCGAAATTCTTCGGCGAGATAGCGATTTTTCGAGTGGTTCCACAGATGATGATGGGGATCGATGATGGTGAGGCCCGGATCGATAGGCGCCTCCTGGGTTCGTCGCAGCCATGAATCGTCGACCTGTGTCCTTCCTTCCCATTCCGGATCGATCCCAATCAAGTCAAGCATCGACATAGTCATTTTCTTGTCCTCATTTTTAAGGTTGCCGCCTGGCCGTTCGAAATAGGTTTATGCTCTGGGCGTGAACGAGAACGGCCAGCGCGGACGCAGCCTCGTCAGAGATGACGAACCGGCGGTTCGTTGCCGACGCCCGCGCTATCCCGATACGCTGCTGCTGCCGACCGGATAGTTCATGGCGAACCTTTCAAGATGAGCGTCGCCGAGACCAATCCGTCCCATCACCAGTAGGAGCGCAGACCGCTTAAGAATGCGGCGGCGCGAATTCAGGTCACCATGTTGCCTGACAAGATTGAATAATGCTAGGGTGAAAAATGACTGGCTGGGGCGACGAGACCTCGTCACCAAAGGACGGGATATGGATAGATCTCGTATAGGTCATTACGAGAAATCGAGCGCTGCCGTATAGTACACATTGTTTTATTGTCAGTTTTTAGTTTAAGTTATTAGACAGCCTTTTGTTTAATATAATTTATCACAACCCAATATTATTGGAAGATAAATTTCAGAAATAATATTCAAGAATTATACACAGATCAAGAGAAAACAGACCATGAAAGAAAATGGAACCATGAGAGCCGTAATCAGCCGAACTGCCGGCGGCCCTGAAACTCTGACACTTGAAGAGATGCCAAGGCCGATACCGAAAACAGGAGAAGTTCTGATCGACGTCAGGGCCTGCGGGCTCAATTATCCTGATACTTTGATCATTCAGGATTTGTACCAGTTCAAGCCGGAGCGCCCCTTCTCTCCAGGCTCAGAGGTTTCGGGCACAGTTGAAGCTTTGGGCGATGGCGTCGCCGATTTCCGCATTGGCGACCGGGTCATCGGCTTCACGACTCATGGAGGAATGGCAGAGAAGCTCGCCTTGCCTGCCAAGAGTTGCGTGCGAATCCCCGACACCATGCCCTTCGACGAGGCGGCGTCCTTCCTGATGACCTATGGGACATCATATCATGCATTGAAGGACCGGGCGGTATTGCGCGCCGGCGAAACACTGCTGGTTCTCGGAGCCTCGGGCGGAACCGGGATTGCCGCGGTGGAACTGGGAAAGGCGATGGGCGCGCGCGTCATAGGCGCCGTCTCGTCACCAGAGAAAGCCGCCTTCGTCATCTCCCACGGCGCGGACAATTGCATCGTCTATCCGAGAGGCCCCTTCGACAGCGCCGGCTCGAAGGCAATGGCCAATCTTTTCAAACAGGCCTGCGGGCCGAACGGAGCTGACATCATATACGATCCGGTCGGAGGCGATTACACCGAAGCGGCCCTCCGCGCGATCTCCTGGGGCGGGCGCTTTTTGATAGTCGGGTTCCCTGCGGGCATCGCGAAGATTCCGATGAACCTACCTCTCCTAAAATCGTGTCAGCTGGTCGGCGTTTTCTACGGATCTTTCACGACGCGCGATCCGGAAGGGAACAACGTCAATACCCGAGAACTTGTCGATTTCTACATCGCAGGCACCATCAAGCCGGCCATCTCAAACCGCTTGACTTTGGAGGAGGCTCCGCAGGCTCTGCAAATGCTGGCGGCGCGTGAGGCTCTCGGCAAAATCGTGGTTGTCATGGATTGACCCCCGTCGGCTGCGCATCGCCGCAGGCATTCGGTCAGCAGCTTCATGCCGGCGACCCTTGCGCTATTGCGCGAAGGCTTGAGACGCGGATAGTCCGGCGTTCGCTCTCGATCGCGCTGTTCGATGTGCCGACACCGCGTACCGATCAGCGCTCTCAGCCTCCGCGCCGACCGCGGCGGCTCCCCCGGGACACCTCCGTCGCAAGCAATCCAAGAAGTGCCGTGGCGGCTCCGTCGATGTCGGCCTGCAAGGCATCGCGAGCCGCGACGCCATCCTTGCGCGCCAGCGCCTTATGCATCGCCTTATGATGGCGATTGGAGCTCCACCAATCGTCTGTCGCCTTGAGCAAATTGAAATAAGGTCCGATCTGCAGCCACAGCGATCCGATGATCCCCAGCAGCGCCTCGGAGCCAGCGGCTCGGTAAACCGTGAAATGGAAATCGCGATTGGCGGGCATGTACCGCGCCCTGTCACGCTCCAACCTCGCTGCGTCCATTTGCGCGATCAACTCTGACAGATGAGAAAGATCAGCGGGGGACATCAATTGCGTCGCCCATTGCGTCGCCGTGCCCTCGACCTCGCTCCTGACACGGCGCAGATCCTCGAGACGTTCGGCTGTTAGCGGCGGAATGCCAACGGAGCGCCCGGCCACAACTGTCAACGCCTTCTCGGCAACCAGCCGGTGAAGAGCTTCGCGCACCGGCATGGCGCTGACGCCGAAAGCTTCCGACAGGCTGCTGACCGTCACCGTCCGCCCCGGCTCGATCCCACCACTAACAATCAGATCGCGCAGCCTGGCATAGACATGCTCCTGGATCGTCGCCCGCGACACGGGCGAGTAGGGTAGGTCCTGATGGGTGCGCTCCAGGCTCATCGATCTCATTCCATACATGGCGTCGGTGCGATCCTATACCGGTTCGCCACGCGATATGAAATCATAGTTGCGTCGATCTACGATTTATGATCTTTGATCAAATTAACGCACCAGAGAGGTGCTGCCCGTCTAGAGCGGGCAACAACGAGCCATAAGGCCGTCGTCCTAGGGAGGGATACAATATGTTCAGCAGGAAGCTGTTTTTCGGCGCAGCTGCGGGCCTCGCTCTGTGCGCGGCACTGACGCCAGGCGCCCAGGCCCAATCCAAGCACAAGATCTATCTGTCGATGAGCTATATCGGCAATGACTGGCAGGGCGAGGCTGCCAACATGATCAAAGCCATGGCGGCGTCGAAGACGCTGGCCGACAAGGTCGATCTCCAGGTCCAGGTCGCGGGCCCCAATGCGCAGAGGCAGATCCAGCAGATCAACGCCATGGTCCAGGCAGGCGCCAAGGCAATCGTGATCTACCCGATCTCGCCGACAGCGCTCAACGCGGCGGTCAAGAACGCCTGCGAAAAGGGGGTGATCGTCATCGCCTATGATGGCGAGATCACCGAGCCCTGCGCCTACAACATCGCGATCGACCAGGAAGAGGCCGGCCGGATCACCGCCGAATGGCTGGTGAAGAAACTTAACGGCAAGGGCAACATCATCGCGATCACCGGCGTGCCCGGCACCTCGGTCGATACGCTGAGAACAAAGGCGGCCAAGGAGGTCTTCGCCAAGAACCCCGGCATCAAGATCGTCAACGAGGCCGTCGGCATGTGGAGCCAGGCGGTTGCACGCACCGAGTTGTCCAAAATCCTGGCCACCCGCAAATGGGACCAGATCGACGGGCTATGGATGCAGGTCGGTTGTTACACCGCCAATGCCATGCAACTCGAAGCCGCGATCGCCGAGGAGAAGCTGAAGCCCTGCGCCGGCGAAGGCTCCAATGGCGGGCGCATTCAGATGCTGCCGGTGGGCACCGAGGTCGAGGGTGCAAACGGCGCGTATAAGCCGATGGCGGCGCCACGCATTTCCTATGCCTCCCCGCCCTATTCCGGCGCGCTGGCGCTCAAGCTCGCTGTGCAGAAGCTTGAGGGCAAGGACGTTCCCAAGAAGATCGTCCTGCCGCTGCCGGTCGTCACCAACGAGACGATCAAGCTGTGCCAGGAAGGCACCTGGGCGGAAATGAAGGCCGGCTGCAACGCCTTCAAGCCCTCGATCGTCACCAATCCGGGCTGGTTCGCCTCGATCTTCTCCAACGACACGCCCGAGATCGGCCTCGACGCCGCTCTCGTCGGCCAACCCGAGAACTGATTGCGCCCACAGGGCCGCCGTCCTTGCGGATAGCGGCCCTGTGTTGCGTGCCCGGCCAGCGAAGGACGAAGCTGTGCTTCATCAGGACACGATCGGCGACGGCGCGAAGGTGGCTATCTCCGCGCGAGGTATCCGCAAGATCTATGGCCCCACCATAGCCGTGAACGATGTCGGCTTCGACATCCTGGCCGGCAACACCCATGCCCTGCTTGGCGAGAATGGCGCCGGCAAGTCTACGCTGGTCAAGCTGCTTTCGGGGCTGATCCTGCCGACGACGGGCGGCATCTCGATTTTTGGCAAGCCTGCGCATCTCGATTCGCCGCGCGCCGCCCATGCCTGCGGCATTCGCACCGCCTTCCAAGAGATGAGCCTCGTCGGCGACCTGACAGTCCTCGACAACATGCTGCTGCCCAATCCGCCGCACGGCGCGCTCGGCCTCATCCGCCGCCATGAAGCCCGGCATCGGGTTGAAGCCCATCTGCAGGCGCTGGATCTCGCCGCGATCCATCCAAATTCCGAGATACGCGACCTCGACCTCAACGAACGCCAGAAGATCGAGATCGCCCGCGCGCTCTTCCGGGAGCCGCGCATCCTGCTGCTGGACGAGCCGACCTCGACCTTGTCGGGGCGCGACATCGACTGGCTCGGCGAGATCATCGCACGCCAGAAGGCCAAGGGCGTGACGACCGTCTTCATCTCGCACCGGATGCGCGAGGTGCGGGCCTTCTGCGACCGTGTCACCGTGCTACGCGGCGGCCGTCATGTGGCGACGCAGCCGCTCTCGCAGGTCAGCGACGAGGCGTTGATCGGCCTTATTGCGGGCGGAGCAGGCGGCCATTCCTTCCCGCCGCGCCCGCCGCGCACCACCCTCTCCGAGAAGCCGGTGCTGGCCGTGGAGAAGCTGTCGGCCGGCACGCGCTTGGCCGACGTGTCCTTCGGGCTCAGGCGCGGCGAGATCCTCGGCGTGGCCGGGTTGCAGGGCATGGGCCAGCTCGATCTCTTCTCGGCCCTGTTCGGCATGGCACAAAGCAGCGGCGACATCAGGATCGACGGCAAACCCGTCACCTTCGCCTCGCCGCGCGACGCATTGGACGCGCGCATCGGCATCGGCCTCGTCCCGGAAGACCGCAAGACAGAGGCGCTGTTCCTGAAGCTCGACGGTCGCCAGAACGTCTCGCTGCCGGTGATCGATCGCTACACCCGTTTCGGCCTTGTCGAGAGCGGTCGCGAGACGCGAGACGTCGCGCGCAGCTTTGCCCGCCTCGGTGTGCAGATGCGCGCGCTCTGGACGCCGGTGAAGGCGTTTTCGGGCGGCAACCAGCAGAAGATCGCCGTGGCGAAATGGCTCGTCGCCGAAAGCCGCATCCTGCTCCTGTTCGACCCCACGCGCGGCATCGATGTTGGAACCAAAAACGAGATCTACGCATTGATGCGCGAATTCACGGCCGCCGGCGGCTCCATCCTGTTCCACTCGACCGAAATCCCCGAGCTCGACCACCTCTGCGACCGCGTGCTTGTGCTCTACGAGGGCAAGGTCGCCGCCGCGCTCGATGGCGAAGCCATCACGGAAGACGCCATTCTGCGCGCGACTCTGGGGACGCACACAGAGCGTCTCATGCCGGCGGACGAGTCCATGTCATGAGCGCCTTGGCAGTCCCTGCCCATCGCCAGTCCGAGCACTCTCTGGTGCGAACATGGTTCGAACGCCGCCGCGGCCCCTTTATCGCCGTCGCGGCCTTTTGCCTGTGCCTGGGCATCGTCAAGATCCTGAGTGGCGGCACGCTCGGCTATTACGAGATCGGCACACTCGCGGCTGGCGGCGCGACGCTCGCCATCGCCGCTACCGGCCAGACCATAGTCATCCTGACTGGTGGCTTCGACCTTTCGGCGGCAGCCGTGATCTCGCTCGTCAACGTCACGCTTGCAGGGCACATGCAGAGCGATCCCGCCAGTATCGTTCTGTGGACCCTTGCAGGCATCGGCATCGGGGCGGCGACGGGCGCCTTCAACGGCTTGTTCATCGCTGGCTTGCGCCTGCAGCCGATCGTGGTGACCCTCGCCACGATGTTCATCTTGCAGGGTGTGACCCTGCTCGTCATGGACAAGCCGGGCGGCGAGATTCCTCCCGGTTTTGCGCAACTGCTAATCGGCGACGCCATCCCCGGCGTCCTGCCGATGCCGGTGCTGCTGCTGCTGGCGCTGGTCGGGCTGTGGCTTGCGCTGCGTAACACCGTCTTCGGCAAGGCGCTGCTTGCCGTCGGCTCCGACCGCGAGGCCGCGCGCGCTTCGGGGCTGTCCGTGCGCCTTCACGAATTCTTCGCCTATGTCCTGGCTGGCGCATTCTACGGCCTCGCCGGCGTCTTCATCAGCGCCCAGACCGGCTCCGGCGACCCGCTCGTCGGCAACCCCATGCTGCTGCAGATGTTCGCCGCGGTAGTCCTGGGCGGTACGCAGCTGGGCGGCGGGCGCGGCGGACCTGTCGGCACCATCTTCGGCGCCTATGTGCTGATGCTCGTCGTCAACATCTTACTCGTGCTCAACGTGCCCGCCTTCTATTCCTCGATAGTCGAAGGCGCGATCCTTATCTTGGCGGTGCTGGGCGCCTCGTTGTCCAGTTCTTCCGTGCTGGCCCGGACGCTGCGCACCGGCCTGCGCCGTGCGGCGGCGCGCCGCGCCGGAACGCTACCGCGCCAGCTCGACCTGCCGACGACGCGCCTCGCCCTGCCGGCCCCCTCCCCAGCCCTGGACACGCCGCCATTCTGGCGTCGCAACGCCGAGGCACTTCGCAACGGGGCGCCGGCATATCTCTGTTTCGTCGCCGTGCTGGTCGCAACGCAGATCGTGCTCGGCAACGCCATCCTGTCCTGGCCCTATTACGACTCGCTGATCGTGCTTGGCTGCTTCCTCGCAATCCTCGCGCTGGGGCAAGGGACCGTGATCCTGACCGGCGGTCTCGACCTGTCGTTGCCCTGGACCATCGGCCTGTGCGGCATCCTCTGCGCGGGCCTGCTCAAGGGCTCGGATGCCGCGCTGATCTATGCCGTGCCGGTCGTGCTGGGCCTCGGCGCGCTGGTCGGCCTCGTCAACGGACTAGGCATCGTCGCGCTAGGCCTGTCGCCGATCGTGATGACCCTAGCCATGAACGGCATCCTGCAGGGCATCGCGCTGGTCTATTCCGGAGGTACCCCGAACGGCTTTGCAGCCCCTGCATTGCGCTGGTTCATGACCGGGCGGGTGCTCGGCGTCACGCCGATCGTGCCGTTCCTGCTGCTCTTCGTGGCAGGAGCCGTCGTGCTGCTCGGGCGCACCGCGTTTGGCCGGCGCGTCTACGCCATCGGCAATGGCGAGCGCCCGGCAGAACTGTCGGGCGTCCCGGTGAAGGCCACGCTGCTGCGGGTCTACATGCTGTCGGGCGTATGCGCCGCGCTGGTCGGGATCCTGCTCGCGGGCTTCTCCGGCCAGGGCAGCCTCGGCATGGGCGACGACTACCTGCTGCCCTCGATCGCTGTCGTGGTCGTCGGCGGCGCGCTGATCACCGGCGGACGCGGCTCCTATGCCGGCATGATCGGCGGCGTATTGCTGCTGACCGCGCTCCAGACCCTGTTGGCGGGCACCACCCTGCCCTACGCCACCCGCGCGATCCTCTATGGCGTCGTGGTGCTCGGCGCCGTCGTCGCGCTGCGCGAAAAATCGAGCTGAGAAGGAGAACGCGATGCCCGCACTTGCCCTCGAACATGGCCTGCGCGTGCTGGTTACGGCCGGCGCATCCGGGATCGGCCGCGCCATTGCCGACCTGCTGATCGAGAACGGGGCCCGCCTGCATGTCTGCGATATCTCGGAAGAGCACCTCGCCGATTTCCGCGCCGCCCACCCTGGCCATGGCGCAAGCCGCTGCGATGTCTCCAGCGAGGACGACGTCGCGCGCCTTTTCGATGATGTACACAAGACGTTGGGCGGTCTCGACGCGCTGATCAACAACGCCGGCATCGCCGGCCCCACCGGCGGCGTCGAGGACATCTCTCCGGCTGACTGGCGCCGCACGCTGGACATCTGCCTCACCGGCCAGTTCCTTTGCTCGCGGCTGGCCGTGCCGCTGCTGAAGGCGGCGGGCGGGGGTGCGATCGTCAACATGTCCTCGTCGGCCGGGCGCTTCGGCTACGCCTTCCGGACCCCATATTCGGCGGCGAAATGGGGCGTGATCGGCTTGACTCAGAGCCTCGCCAAGGAACTCGGACCGTCGAACATCCGCGTCAACGCTATCCTGCCCGGCATCATCCGGGGGCCGCGCATGGATGGCGTGATCCGCGATCGCGCGGCGCAGGTCGGCGTTTCTTTCGAAGAGATGAAGGCACAATATGTCTCGCGTATCTCGCTGCGGCGCATGACCGATCCGGAGGATGTCGCGGCGATGACGTTGTTCCTGCTGACCCCCGCCGGCAACAACCTCTCCGGCCAATCCTTTCCCATCGACGGCAATCTGGAGTCGCTATGATTACCACCATCATCGGTTCCGGCCTGATCGGCCGCTCTTGGGCGATCAGCTTCGCCCGCGCCGGCCATGAGGTTCGGCTTTGGGACCGCGCCCCGGCGGCGGCCGTGGCCGCTCTCGGTTTCGCCCGGTCGATCTTGCCGGAACTCGCCGCGCATGAACTTCTCGGAGGTCAGACCCCCGACGAAGTGTTTGCCAGACTGCATCCAGTGGAGGATCTCGCCGACGCCCTGTCGGGCGCCGGCTATGTCCAGGAAAGCACGCCCGAAACGGTGGAAGGCAAACGTACCGTCTTCGCCGAGATCGACCGGCTCGCGCCCGCTGGCGCCGTCCTGGCAAGCTCGACCTCGGCGATCCTGCCATCGCACTTCATGGAAGCGGTGCCCGGAAGGGCCCGCTGCCTCGTTTGCCACCCGATCAACCCACCTTATCTCGTGCCGGCGGTGGAGGTCTGTCCCTCGCCATGGACCGCGCCCGAAACGGTGAAAGCCGCCGCCGATTTCATGCGCGGCTGCGGACAAAGGCCGCTTCTCATGAAGCGCGAGATCGACGGCTATATCATGAACCGCATGCAGGGAGCCTTGCTGGACGAGGCTTTCCGCCTTGTCGAAGACGGCATCGCCGATGTCGAGGCCATCGATATCGGCCTGCGCGAAGGACTGGCTTTGCGCTGGTCCTTCATGGGCCCCTTCGAAACCATCGACCTCAACGCGCCCGGTGGCGTGCGCGATTATGCTGCGCGCTATCAGCCGATCTATGCAGGCATCGCCGCTAGCGTGACGCGTCGCAGCGACTGGACCGGCCCGGTGATGGATGCCATCGAGACCCAACGCGCGGAACGTCTCGACCGCGACCAGCTGGTCGAACGTCAACTTTGGCGCGATCGCAGATTGATGGCGCTTCTCGCGCACAAGCGTGCAGCCGCACGCGATTTGGGAGAATAAGGAGTACGCCATGGCGACGACCCGCAAGGTCATCATCTCCTGCGCCGTCACGGGTGCGATCCATACGCCCTCGATGTCGCCCTTTCTGCCAGTGACGCACGAGGAGATCGCCGATGCGGCGATCGGCGCCGCCGAAGCAGGCGCCGCGATCGTCCACCTCCATGCGCGCGATCCGCAGACCGGAGCGCCAGACCAGACGCCCGAGGCCTTCGCCCGCTTCCTGCCGATCATCCGCCAGCGCAGTGACTGCGTGATCAACATCACGACCGGCGGCGCCCCAACCATGACGATCGAGGAGCGCGTCAAGCCGGCGGCGACCTTCAAGCCGGAGCTCGCCTCGCTCAATCTCGGCTCGATGAATTTCGGCCTATTCGGGATGCTGGACCGCTTCAAGGACCTCAAGCACGATTGGGAGCGGACCTATCTCGCCAACAAGGAGATCATCTTCCGCAACAGTTTCGGACAGATCGAGCACATCTTGACGACCTGCGCCGGCAACGGCACCCGCTTCGAGTTCGAGTGTTACGACACCGCTCACCTCTACAACCTGAAATACTTCTTCGACCGCGGTCTGGTGCAGGCTCCCCTGTTCATCCAAACTGTATTCGGGCTTCAGGGCGGCATCGGCGGCCACCCCGACGACATCGCCCACATGAAGCGCACCGCCGACAGGCTCTTCGGCGACCAGTATCGTTGGTCCGTGCTGGGCGCAGGCCGCAATCAGATGAATATCGCCGCGATCGCAGCGGCCCAAGGCGGCCATGTCCGCGTCGGGCTGGAAGACAGCCTCTGGCTCGGACCCGGCCGCTATGCCCAGACCAACGCCGAGCAGGTCACACGGGTGCGCCTGATCCTAGAAGGACTCGGGCTCGAGATCGCCAGCCCCGACGAGGCGCGCGACATGCTGGGTCTCAAGGGCGGCGACAAGGTCGCATTCTGACGCACCCACAAAGAAACGAACAAGAGAGAGCATCATGCGCATCGAGGTTCTGATCGACGTCAAGACAACACTCGGCGAAGGCCCGCTCTGGGATGTCGAGCAGCAGCGGCTCTACTGGATCGACTCGATGGATGGCCGCGTCTTCCGCTCGACCGTCGACGGCCGTGAAATCCGTGCTTGGGACGTGCCCCAAAAGATCGGCTCGATGGCGCTGCGCAAGGATGGCCAAGGGGCGGTGGTCTCTCTGCAGCGCGGCTTCCATCTTCTGGACTTCCGCTCCGGTGAGGTAACGCTCCTGCACGATCCCGAACCCGGCCAGCCCGCCAACCGCCTAAACGACGGCAAGGTCGACAAACGCGGCCGGTTCGTCGCCGGCTCGATGGACACGCAGGAAGAAGGCGCCAACGGCGCGCTCTACAGCCTCTCCACGGATTTCAAGGTTTCCAGGCTTGACACCGGCATCGTCTGCTCGAACGGGCCCTGCTGGAGCCCGGACGGACGGACCTTCTATTTTCAGGATACCTGGGCGGGCGAGATCTGGGCCTATGACTACGATCTGGACACAGGCGGCGTCTCGAACCGTCGCGTCTTCGCCAAGGTCGACACCTCGAAGGGCGGGGCCGCCGACGGCTCGACCGTCGATGCCGAGGGGTTCGTGTGGAATGCGCTGGTGTATGATGGAAGACTGGTACGCTATGCGCCCGACGGGCGCGTCGATCGCATCATCGAGATGCCGGTCAAAAAGGTTACTAGCGTGATGTTCGGCGGCCCCGATCTCGACATCCTGTTCGTCACTTCGATGGCGAAACCGCCTTTGCCGCGCTTCCCCGGCGACGGCGTGCTGCGTGGCAGCCTCTTCGCGATTTACGGCCTCGGCATAAAGGGCCTGCCGGAAATGCGCTTCGGCGCATAAAGGTTTCGCGTTCAGGGCTGACGGCCGTCTGTCGTCAGCCGACACCAATCGGAAGAGATTGTCCGGACGCGCGCTACTGCATGAACCAGCCATGGCTGACAACGATCGACTGCCCGGTCAGGGCATTGGTCGGGAAGGAGGCCAGGAAGAGCGCGGTCTGCGCGACATCGTCGACCGTGGTGAACTCGCCGTCGACAGTCTCTTTCAGCATGACGGTCTTGATGACGTCCTCTTCGCTGATACCCAGCGCCCTGGCCTGCTCGGGGATCTGCTTTTCGACCAGCGGCGTGCGTACGAAGCCAGGGCAGATGACGTTGGCACGCACGCCATGCTTGGCGCCCTCCTTGGCCACGACCTTGGCCAAGCCGATCAGCCCGTGCTTGGCGGTGACATAAGGCGCCTTTAGCATTGAGGCCTCCTTGGAATGGACCGAGCCCATGTAGATCACGCTGCCGCCGCGTCCCTGCGCATACATCTGGCGCAGCGCCGCGCGGGTGGTCAGGAAGGCACCGTCGAGATGGATGGCGAGCAGCTTCTTCCAGTCGGCGAAGGCGAACTGGTCGATCGGCCCCACCGTCTGGATGCCGGCATTGGAGACCAAAATGTCGATGCCGCCGAGCTTGGCGACGACCGATGCCATCCCGTTATCGACCTGCGCCTCATCGGTGACGTTCATCGCGACGCCGATGGCGCGGGCGCCCGTGGGGTCGAGCTCGGCTGCGGTGGCGGTGGCGGCATCGATGTTCAGATCGGCTATGGCGACCTTGCCGCCCGCCGCGAAGAAGACCTTGGCGATGTCCTTGCCGATGCCGCTGGCGGCGCCGGTGATGACGGCGACCTTGTCGTTGAGGGTCATGGTTCGTTGTCCTTGTGGACGATGCTGGTGAAATCGAAGACCTGGACGCTCTCGGCGCCGGTCGGCAGAGCGGTAACCTCCGGATGGTCGAGCGAGAGGCAGGCGTCGCGATAGCCGGCGCGCCAATGGTCTTCCATGGTCCCGCGCGAAAACTCGTAGTCCTTCGACTGGCCTTCATAGGCCGGCGGCGCATAGACGAGTTGGACGATGTTGTAGAGCGCCGGGTCGGAGTGCTCGGCCAGGAGCCTGGCCTGCGGCGTTGCCTTCAGATCGTCGGGCAACAAGGCATGCAGTTCGCTGAAGGCTGCGCGCAGCTTCTGGATCTCGCGGAATTCGTTCGTGGCCGCGCGCGTCCGACTTGAGAACTGCACATCCTTCATCCGGATCGCGACCTCGTTGAGGTCGCGCGGCAACTGGCCGCGCGCGCTCCAGAGGTCGATCTGCAGCACCAGCGTGTCGAGTTGCGATTGTGCCGACAGCACCCATTCCAGCGGCGTATTCGAAACCAGGCCACCATCCCAATAATGTTCGCCATCGATCTCGACGGCTGGAAAGCCCGGCGGCAGCGCGCCGCTGGCCATGATGTGCTCGGCTCGAATGATGTCGTCGGCATTGTCGAAATAGGCAAAATTGCCGCTGCGGACATTCACCGCGCCGACGCTGAAGCGCATCTCGCGCGCCTTGATCCTATCGAAATCGACCAGTGTCTCCAGCGTCTGCTTGAGCGCGGCGGTCTCGTACCAGCTCGTCGCGGCCGCGCTCCCTGCCGGGGCCAGATAAGGCGGAGGTATCTGCGGCGTGAAGAATCCCGGCACGCCGCGCGCAATGATGCTTGCGGCTGCGATCTGGTTGATCATCCCGCGGTGCATGTCGCCCGGCCAGAACCGCGCCAGGCCTTCGCTCCATCCGCGGTCGTCGCTGACAAGTTCCCAGAAGGCGCGCAGCTTACCGACCCGATCGGCCGGTGCATTGCCAGCGATGATAGCGGCATTGATGGCGCCAATCGAGATGCCCGAGACCCAGGTCGGTTCGATGCCGCGTTCGGCCAAGGCCTCGTAGACGCCGGCCTGATAGGCGCCCAGCGCGCCGCCGCCCTGCAGCACCAAAGCAATGCTGGCGAAGGCCGTGGCGCAGGAACGGTGCGCTTCGCGCGAGGCGCGGCCCTTGCGGCTACTCACGTTCCGGCACCGGTACGTTGAAGCCGTTCAGGGTCGTCGAGACCAGCGCATAAAGGCCCACGAGATAGATCAGCTCGTTGGTACCCTTCTGCCCGAAGGTCGCGATGGAGAGACGATAGAGCGGCTCCGGCAGGACGCCGCCGCGCACGAGCGCGTAGGAGACGTCGAACGCCACGCTTTCATCGGGGGCGAGATCGGCGGGCTTCAGGTCGGCGACCAGCGTCGCCAACCGCTCCAGCTTCATGCCCTCGCGCTCGGCCACCGCTATATGGGCATAGAGCTCGTAGGCAGCATCGAACCGCGCGCCCACCACCAAAATCGCGATCTGGCGGACATTGTCGGGAAGGGTGGCATTGGCGGTCATCGCCAGCGTCAAGCCCCAGATCGCCTTGCCGATGCCGGGCTCATGGAGCCAGGGATTCCACGGACCCATCAGCGCGCCATTCTCTGCCTCAACCTTGAAAGCATTGAAGTTCGAGGCAATGCCCTTTCGCATGTCCTCATAGAGCGGCTTCTGCTCTAGCGTAAGGTCGGCGGGATCGATCAGGGGAAGGCGCATCTGTAACCTCGTTCTCTGTTGCGCTGCAGCATAGCGCGCCGCGGCGCGTAAGGCGACGTTGTCAACGTTTCGTCGGGATGCAGACGTTGCAGGAGGCGAGCGTCGTCATGAGAATCACGGAGTTCCAGCTGCGTCCAAAATTCTTGAACATCGCCTGCGGCTGCTATGCGAACATCTGTCGTATATGAGAGATCAATCTGCCAGGTCGTGCTCGATCGCCTGACCCAACGCCGCTTTCACCTCAGGGGCGACTTCGGTACCGAGCAGTTCGATCGATCGCTGCATGGCCTGGGTTTCCAGCATGGCCGAGCTCATCTGGAAGGTGATGCGGGAGAGCCCTCCCAAAGCCTCGTTTGCAGCGAGGATTTTGTCCCTGACCGTCTCCGGCGAGCCAATCAGGAAGGCGCCTCCAGGCCCGCACATCGCATCGAACTGGGCCCGCGTCGCTCGCGACCAGCCACGCTCGCGCCCGATCTCGGTGAACATATGGGCCCAACCGGGGAAGAAGGCATTCCTCGCGGCAAGATCCGTATCGCCGACGAAACCCATCGCATGGACACCGACCTTGAGTGCCTCCGGCGCATAGCCTGCCCGTCGACCCTCTTCGCGGTAGAGATCCACCAAGGGGCGGAACCGATCGAAGCTTCCTCCGATGATCGCCACCATGAGCGGCAGGCCGAGCTTGCCGGCGCGCGCGAAGGATTGCGGCGTTCCGCCGACGCCGAGCCAGATTGGAATCTTCTCCTGATGCGGTCTTGGAAACACGCCTTGGCCGCTCAGCGGATGACGGAACCGCCCCCTCCAAGTCACTTCGACATCGTCGCGGAGCTTCAACAGCAGATCGAGCTTCTCGGCAAAGAGCGCGTCATAATCCTGCATTGCGAAGCCGAACAGCGGGTAAGCTTCACCGAAGGAGCCGCGGCCGACGACGATCTCGGCGCGCCCGGCGGAAATCAGGTCGATGGTCGCGAAGTCCTGGAAGACGCGGACCGGATCGGCCGCGCTCAGCACCGTCACGGCGCTGGTAAGGCGAATCCGCTTGGTGAGAGCCGCAGCCGCAGCCAGGATGACCGCAGGTGCGGAGTCGAGGAATTCGCTGCGGTGGTGTTCGCCGATGCCGAACACGTCTAACCCGACGCGGTCGGCGGTTTCGACCTCGGCCAGCAATGCCTTCATCCGTTCCGTGGCCGAGACGGTTCGACCCGTATCGGGATCTGGAATCGTCGCTGCAAAGCTATCTATACCGATTTCGATCGTCATTACGCTGCCACTACTCTGCAGGATCCAAAGGAATCGGCCGGCCCCGATCGGGCTGGAACAGCCCAACCGTAGGCCAGCGTTTTGGCCATTCGCTCAGGCCGCGACGAAACGACGCCCGTCGAGGCTGAGCGGACCGGCGCCGAAAGCCGCAATCTGAAGAAGACCGCCAGTAATGGCGAGGTTCTTCAGGAACTGGATCATCTGCATCTGGTCGGCGAGGTTATTGTGGAACAGCAGCGCCGTGGCGACCGTGAAGGCAACCAAACCTAGGCTCACGATCCGCGTGCGATATCCGATGGCCAGGAGAATGCCGCCGCCCAACTCGACGGCGATGGCGATCACCAGGGCAAGCAGAGGAGAAGGCAGGCCGAGCGAGGCGATGTAGCCTTGCGTCGCTGCGGGAGCGGCCATCTTGCCCACGCCGCTCAGGATGAACAGGATTGCCATAAGAAGGCGGCCAAGGACTGCGGCTAACGCGTATTGGTTCATCGGGATTTTCGCTTCACGAAAGGAAGGGGCCAGGAGAAGCTCAGGCGGCGATCTTGTCGATATCCGCCTTCGCACCAGCGATGGCAGCGGCCTTGGCTTCCTCGCCCAGGGCAAGGCCTTCCGCGCGAATGACCGTGACGTCGGTCAGGCCGATAAAGCCGAGGACGGCGCTCAGGTAGGTTTCCTGATAATCGAGGCCGGCCGCCGGGCTGTCACCCGTGTAGACGCCGCCTCGAGCCGATGCCACGAAGACCTTTTTGCCGGTCACCAGTCCTTCAGGACCATTGGCGCCGTACTGGAAGGTGCGGCCAGCAACGCAGACACGGTCAATCCAACCCTTCAATTGAGTCGGGATCGCGAAATTGTACATCGGCGCGCCGATGACGATGATATCGGCGGCGAAGAGATCATCGATATAGGCGCCGCCGGTGGCCAGGTCCTGGCCGAGCGAAGCATTGCCGACTTCGCCACCTTGAAAAACGGCCATATGGGCGTCCGAAAGATGCATCGCCGCATCGACCACCAGATCGCGCCGGATGACACGCGCGCCGGGATACAGCGCCTGCTGCTTGGCAACGATGTCGGCCGTAAGCGTGCGACTCACCGAATAGCCGCCAAGAATGCTGGAATCGATATGCAGGATGGTCGTCACGGGCTGATCCTCCGGCCGCCCGATCACGGGGGCTTTAACGATGCTGGAAAAGAAATTCTTGATCACGCTGAACATGCATCGATAAATGCCATTCGCGCGCATCCTGGGAAAGCCGGTATATTGCGATACTATCCATCGGCAAATCCGATGCATGGATCACAACCAAACGAAGGCACCCTTGCGGCGGCTCATTCGAACTGCTCCAGCGCACTTGCCACGAAAGCTGCATCGGCTGGTTGCTGAGCACCCTCTGCGGCCAAGTCGGGTTCGCGATCGCTGCACGCCTTCATCCAGGGAGGCCTGGACGCTGAGCAGCAGCGGCCAGGCCTATTCCCGTCTTGCCTGATCTGACGGCGTGACGTTGATGCGTTGACTGAGTGCGTCCACTCAATGCGTTAAAGACATGCCTATGACGTCGACTTCGGCTGCGGTGTCGAGGCAGGCCGCCGGCGATTGCACGAATCGATAAATCAGCCCGCCAGCAGCTCCATCGGCCAGCGCGGATCGCACCGAACGCCGCGGGAAAACGGGCGCTCCACTACGGCAGGACATGCAGTATCGTGCCGACGGTCGCCACTCTCTCGAATGCGATTATCTGCCTGTTCGCCTTCGAACTTAGCCACAACCGATTTGCCGGCAACGGGAGACAGGCCGAGCACATCGGCACAAAATCGGGCAAGGCGGATGTGGCCCTGAGAAAATTCGCACATATCAGCCTAGCCGACGGAGCTATGCGATATTTCAATGACTTGGGCCGCGGCCGCCTGCCAGCACTGCGTAATGGAGGTTAGAACATGCCGTTTGGATTAGCGCGCGGGATATTGGGAGCAAGCCATGGGGCCGAATTCTTCGGGTCACCAACCGGCTGCAGCGTATCCCAATGCTCGATGGCCCGTCCTTCGGAATCCATCTTGTAGATATCGACACCAGCGATCCCTGCATCTTCCGGATCGTCGTTGAACAGGTTCAAGAAATTCACGTGAGCAAACACATAGTCGCCGACCGCGATGATCTTGTAGACGACGGCGCGGGCCATGGCCCGCTCCTTGTTGACCTGGCCGAAGAACTTTCCCAACGCTTCAGCGCCATCAGCAACCAACGGATTGTGTTGGATATAGCCAGGAGTCATAAATGAGGCAATGGATTCTTCCGACTTCTTCTGGTTAATCACCAGATCATAAAATCGAAGGATGTTGTTCTTGTTGCGGACAGCACGGCTGTCATTGGGGTCGACAAGCTCGATCATGGATCACTCCTGCTGGTTGAATGTGATTTTTGGTCTTCAATTAGCTCAGCCCGACAAGTTTGAGGCGGAGCGCATCCTGTTCGGCGTCGGATTTTTCACGAACGAACCGGAGTATCTCTTCCGCGTCTTCGCCGACAGGAGCGCGGCTTGGCGCAGGCACCTGTTCAGCTATTTCAATGACCCGTCTCGCGGCAGAGGCAGAATCAAGTCCACCTTTCTGCATGGCGTTGAGACCCTTCGCGAAGATTGCGAATGTTCGCCCGTACAATTCACGTTGTTCCGGCGTCATGCCGTCTGCAATTCGCTCAACAGCTGCATCAGTTTTCGCCGGTCCGCCAGTCCTCATGATGCCTGCCGGAACGACCACGACATCGACGCCGAGATGTTTCAACTCGGCCCGGTAAACAGCTGCAAACACCTCGGTGGCTGCTTTCGATGCGCCCGAAGCTCCATTAAAAGGAAGCGGCAAGCTGGCGGTAAAGGAACTGATCTGGACGATGCGTCCGCGCGCCCTCCGGAGTGCTGGAAGAAACGCGTTCATAACGGACAAGGCACCGAACACATTAACCTCGAACTCGCGCCGGACAGCATCAAGCGGCAGGATTTCAAGAGGGCCAGGGGTCAGGATTCCGGCATTGTTGATAAGAAGATTGAGACTGCCTTGGGTGTGGGTCGCAACCTCACGGGCCCAATTCTTGACCCCGATCGCGTCCGTAATGTCACAGATGGTCAGCGTTACCGCCCCACTAGACGCTCGCTTGAGGTCTTCGATCTCATCTGGAGTGAGCGCCGTTCCAAAAACGCGATAGTTTCTGGCCGCAAGACCTAGCGCAATATCTCGCCCGAGTCCGCTGCCAGCTCCCGTCACCGCCGCCATACGTTGCTTCTTATTATCCAAAATAATCTCCTGCTCCACTATTCAGCTCTACGAGTATCGGAGAATATACATTACAATGCTGGAACGATATGCAGAATTGTCATCATGAGCTGTCCTCCGGCCGCCTGATCCCAGGGGCTTGAACGGTGCGGGAAAAGCGGTTCCTTGATCGCGCGGAACATGGGAAGCTAAGTGCCACGCGCACGCATTCTTGGGAAAGCCGGTATATTACGATACAAAGTATCGGATTGGTCGATGGGTTAATTTCGCCGAAGTCGGGGCGGAAGCCGTCTGGCGGAAGCTCTTTTCAGGGGTATCAGAACGACTATATCGGATGGTCGCTCCGCACCTTTGCAACCAAGTCGCGTTTGCGTTCAACTGGCGTCGCGAAATCGAAATCGAAATCGCCGCGCCGCGTCGCGTCGCCGGAGCAAATTGCTCGGCTGACCAAAAAGAGCAGCGAGATTGACGGACATCGTTTTGCGCCAGGCTTCAAAATAGAGGTAATCGATCGTGTGGTCGGATAGAAGGCTGCATTGTTGACGACGATATCAACTTCACCGAACGATGCCTCGGCCGCACGCGCGCTCGCCGCCCATGCTTCGGGATCGGAAATGTCGGCTGCGACGCCATGGCACTCAGCACACTTGAATAAACAGGAAAGCCTGTATTTCTTGATCGGAACCATAGGCTCGCCCGATATGAGGATGAAGACGTGCTAGACGGTGTATCTCTCGATCAATTGCGGACCTTTGTTGCCGCGGCTGACGAAGGCAGCTTCTCCGCCGCAGGCCGGTACCTGAAGCGGACGCAGTCCGCCGTCAGCGAAAGCATCGCCAATCTTGAGGCGCAGCTTGCGGTCATGTTGTTTGATCGCAGAGCTCGCTATCCGCAGCTGACGACGGAGGGGCGCGTCCTTCTTGCCGACGCACGATCTGTCGTTGCAGGGGTCGACTGCATGAAGGCCCGCGCGAAGGGGATTTCAGGCGGGCTGGAGGCAGAACTTGCTGCGGTGATCGACGTCTTCGTCCCGATTACGGCGATAGCCGAGGCGGCTCACGCATTTCAGGGACAATTCCCTACTACGCCTCTACGCCTTTATGTCGAGGCTCTGGGTAGTACCGTGCAGCTCGTGATGGATGGCCGCGCAAGCTTCGGCCTCGTCGGCTCCTTGCCCACACTGCCTGCAGGGCTTCTGGCGGAGCGCGTAACCGGCGTTGGCTTTGTGATGGTTGCCGCTGCCACCCATCCGCTTGCGGGCCATAATGGCATCATTCCCCGTGAAGAGCTGGCGCGACACGTTCAACTGGTGCTGACGGATCGAACCGACCTTTCAGCGGGCCGGGATTTCGGCGTTATGTCGCCGCTGACTTGGCGATTGGCGGACCTTTTTGCAAAGCACGCCTTTCTGCTCAGCGGGCTGGGGTGGGGTGGCATGCCGCTCCACGCCGTCGCGAAGGACATGGCCGAGGGACGGCTCGTCGAACTTTCGATCCAGGATGTCCCACCGGGAGGACTTCAGCTTCCGATTTCAGCGGTCTACCGGATCGATGCGCCTCCTGGACCTGCCGGCCGTTGGATGATCGATCGGCTCAAGCAGTGCTCAAACGAGGTACGGGACAGATCGCCTGTTGACAGGGGGGCTAGTGTGTAATAGCGATGTCGACACATCAACGGATAATGCCATGCCAACAAGCACTCGCTTTGCCGTTGCCGTCCATATCCTGACCGGTCTTGCCGTGAGCGACGGCAAGCCGTTGCGTTCTGAGGATCTGGCTTATTCTGCGAATACCGGCGCGGTCGTTATCCGGGGACTCCTATCCCGTCTGAATAATGCTGGACTGACACATTCGCAGCTTGGAGCTGGAGGGGGGGCCTTGCTGGCAAAACCGGCCGCGAAGATTCGGCTGCTCGATGTTTATCGAGCAGTTGAGGACACCGAGTTATTCTCGATGCACCGCACACCGCCCTGTGAGAATTGCGCAGTCGGCGGCAACATTCTTGAGGCGATCCAGCCCCCGTTGGCTAGGGCCCGCAAAGCCATGGAGAATGAACTCGCGAAGACCACCGTCGCGGACATGGCAGCGGAGGTGGCAAGGCTGGGGAAGTTTTCCATCCCACTCACCTGGTGATTCATTTGCAAATAAATGTTGTTATAGCATTGACACATCGACGATTTATGTAGGTTTGCGCCACGATGACGCGAAATGCCGCTCGGTTCCGGGGATGCTGGCGGTTTCCACTTTCGAAGCCCCCGTACAAAACAGGAGTACAACATGACAATTGGGATTATCGGTTCCGGCGCTCTCGGCTCGAACTTCGCACGCGCTCTCGCCAAAAAAGGGATATCGGCCACAATTTCTAACAAACGCGGGCCAGAGTCGCTGGCATCGCTCGTGCAGGAAATCGGCCCATCCATCAAGGCGGGCACGGTCGAAGAGGCTGCAGGTGCGGATATCGTTCTTGCGGCCATACGCTGGACTGATGCCGAGAAGGTGTTGAGCAACCTGCCGTCCTGGAACGGGCGGATCGTTATCGATGGCACCAATCCGGTCGAATTCCTTGATCCGGACTCGCCCGATGCGAAAGATCCTAACAATCCGCTGGCGGCCTACGGCATCAAAGCGGTTGATCTGAGGGGAAGATACTCAAGCGAGATCGTCAAGCAGTACGTGCCGGGTGCGCGGGTCGTAAAGGCGTTCAACCATAACGGCGTCGAGGTACTCCTCGAGCCAGAAGTGGCTGGTGGCCAGCGGGTGCTGTTTTATTCCGGCGACGACATCGCCGCAAAGGCCGAGGTCCGCAAGATCATTGAAGCCATCGGTTTCTTCCCGGTTGATCTCGGGTCTCTCGACGTCGGCGGACCGCTGGCATCACTGCCCTTCGGTTCTTTGTCGTCGCACAACTTCATCAAGATCTAGCCTAGTCGATGCGCTGTCAGACCGACAGCAATCCTTTGACGGCATGATGTTTGATGTTACCCCATTATCGAATGAGATCTCGCTCGCTCGGCATGAGCACCACCAAGCATTTTCTCCCGTTCGGCTTCCGACTTAACTAGCGCGAAGGTTATCGCAGGCGCAGTCGGTGATGGCTGACTGGGCTATTACGCGAGAGCCCGAGCCACTTTGGTCGCCACAGAGGCCCCACGTGCAGCAGCTTGCCGCATAATACCAGCAATGGCCCGTTCTGACCCGCGATTGCGCTGCGATTGCGGGTCAAGCGCGCCTCGGCCTTCCTGTCGGCGACAGGTGACTACCGTCTTCTTCAGACAACCATCGGCTGCGCACAAGCAGCTATAACGGCCGACAGATCCAGCACTCGGACGAGTCTGGAGCGTCGTCCGCGCTTCATCGCCGACAGCTGACAGCGTCTTTCCCTTGGCCCTGTCGGAGCGCTGCTCACATCTCCGACGCCGCGAGCTGCTCCGCGAGCCATTCGCGGAAGGCTTTGATCTTCGGCACGTTCGCCTTGGATTTCAGGAAGAGGAGATGGTGGCAGGTTAGTTTGACCCCGCGCATCGCAAAGGGAAGGACGAGGCGACCGGTATCGAGTTCGCGTTGGATCATCAATCGGCTCTCCAGGCCGACGCCGATACCATCGACCGTCGCACCGATCGCCATGAAGGTCCGGTCGAAACGCGGACCTCTCCCGATCGGGACATCGGGCCCGCCCATCTCGTCGAGCCAGCGCCGCCAGCTGACGAGGTTGACCTCCGAAAAAATCAGGGTGTGCTCGCGCAGGTCGCCGATGCGCCTGATCGGCCTCGCGCCGTTGGCGACCTCGGGCGCGGCAAGCACGATGATCGTCTCCTCGGGGAACGAGACGACCTCGACGCCGGAGTCCGGAAAAACCGTCCCGTATCGGATGTCGAAATCCGCCTCTCCCGAGGTGAGATCGACGCGATCGACCGAAGCGTTCAAGCGGATGTCGACATCCGGATGCAGCACGCTGTAACGCGCTAGGCGCGGCATCAGCCATTGCGTTGCGAAGCTCGGGACGGAGTGGATCGTCAGGATATCGGCTCGCCCCAAGGGCGGGACCAGTCTCGGCAAGGCCTACGGGGAAGCGCTCGACATTCTGGTCGTCGGCTGCACGAGCGTATTCGACACCAGTGGCGGCTATGTCGAGGCAGCGGTGCGCATCGAAGGCGGCGCGCGTCCCGATCCACTTCCCGCGGAGCCTCGGGAGATCGTGCCCTACATCGCATCGGAGATGAAACCAGGACTCGATCTCACTGTCCGCGGCGTGACCACGGTCAAGCCCGAACGGACTTTTTGGGAGAAGGTCTTGATCCTCCATGCAATGACCGAGATGACCGAGAAGCGAAGGCTTGAGGCAAGCCCGGAGCGGAAGGCTCCCGATCTCAATCGATACTCGCGCCACTACTATGACGTACACCAGATCTGGACACATCCCGACTATGGTGCCGCAACCGCATCCATGCTCGACCTCGCCGAAGCCGCCCGACGACATAAGG
Source organism: Allobosea sp. OK403 (assembly GCF_900113835.1). Classification (GTDB taxonomy): domain Bacteria; phylum Pseudomonadota; class Alphaproteobacteria; order Rhizobiales; family Beijerinckiaceae; genus Allobosea. Next base: position 81,292 of record NZ_FOQV01000013.1, read on the forward strand.
AGCTGATGTTTCGCGCGCCCGACCATCGGTATGATCGCGCCGTGCCAGGCAGTTATCGGCTCGTACCGACCGAAGCCATGCGCAAGAATCTGGCTACCGACTATGATCGTATGTCCGCCATGATCTTCGGAACACCGCCTGCCTTCGACGATGTCATGGCGAGCATCGAAGCGCTTGAGCAGCATCTCAACGCTGCACGCCAACTACTACCGATTGAGTAGCTCGAGCATAACCGCGTAAAGCGGTGAAAGGCTCACGGTTCAGGCTCTCCGTGCGAGCGGAATGGCTGGCGTCGCGATCGCGTGCGCCGCCGCGAGTGCCTCGTCGAGGCGCAAGGTCGCGCGCAGGCCAATTGCGGCACGCTGCGGAAAATCGGTCCGGTGATGAGCGCCCCGGCTCTCCTCGCGCCGCAGCGCCGCGATCGCCATCATCAGGCCGATCGCGGCGGGATCGGCGGCGGGCCCCTGACACGCAGCGAGCGGCAGCAGCGCTCGCGCGGCATCTTCGAGCCCGGCACGATCACGCAGCACACCGAGACCGTTCGACAGGATCGGCCGCACGCGCGACGGATCGGGAGACGGCGCAAGAACGGGCGTGACGATCCGGCGGGGACGGTGTGCAGCCGCCCCGCCGACGCTCTCTGCGACCCAGGCGGCGCAAACGGCGGCTTCGGTGAGCGAATTGCTGGCCAGTCGGTTGGCGCCGTGCAGACCGGTACAGGCCACCTCGCCACAGGCCCAGAGCCCCGCGACGGAACTGCGGCCGGAAGCATCCACGGCGATGCCGCCCATGTGATAATGCGCCGCCGGCCGGATCGGGATCGGCTGCGTCGCCGGGTCGATACCCGCCGCCCCGCAGAAGGCCGCGATCGCCGGGAAGCGTCGCGCAAAGCCGCTGCCGAGCGCCTGGCGCGCATCGAGGAAGACGCGATGGCCGTCGTCGAGATGGCGCCAGACACGGCGCGCCACGACGTCGCGGGCGGCGAGTTCCGCGCCCGGCTCATTCGCCATGAAGCGATCGCCCGCCTCATCGATCAGCGTCGCGCCTTCGCCGCGCACCGCTTCGCTGACCAGCTTCATCGGGCGAACCGGACCGTCGAGCGCGGTCGGATGGAACTGAACGAATTCGAGATCGGCGAGTTCAGCACCAGCCCGCGCCGCAAGGGCCAGCCCCTGCCCGAACGAACCAGCCGGATTGGTGCTGTCGCGAAACAAGCCGCCGATGCCGCCCGTGGCGATGACCACGCGGCACGTGCCGAGCATGATCGGCCGGTTCAACGCGTCGCAGCCGAGCACGCCGACGACCGCATTGTCCTCGACCAGCAGCCGGCGCGCCTCGACGCCCTCCAGGATCGTGATCGACGGCGTCAGCCGCGCGGCCTGCGCCAAAGCGCGCATGAGCTCGCGGCCTGTGCCGTCGCCGGCCGCATGGATGATGCGACGGCGGCTATGGGCGGCCTCCAGTCCAAGACGCAGCGCTCCGTCCGGCGCGCGATCGAACCTGACGCCGTATCGCACCAGAGCCTCGATCGCCGCAGGCGCAGCCTGCACGACCTGGCCAGCGATGGCGCCGTCGCAGAGCCCGTCACCCGCGGCAAGCGTGTCGGCGCGATGCAGAGCGGGGCTGTCGTCGTCACCCATGCTGGCCGCAAGGCCGCCCTGCGCCCAGGCGCTCGATGCCTCAGTTTCCAGCGGCGCTTTCGACAGAAGCAACACAGGCTCCGGGGCCAGATGCAGCGCCGTCAACAGCCCCGCAAGGCCGCCGCCGATGATGACGGGGCGGTCCTGCAGATCGTGCGGACGCGGCATCATACCGCCAGCATCCGCTCAACCGCCCGGCGCGCGCCTTTGGCGATGGCCGGATCGATCGAGACGACGTGCCGGTTCTCCTCCAACGCGCGGCGGATGTTCTTGAGGGTGATCCGCTTCATATGCGGGCAGAGATTGCAGGGGCGGATGAAGTCGACCTCGGGGTGCAGCACGGCGACATTGTCGCTCATCGAGCACTCCGTCATCAGCACGACGCGCGGCGGCTTCCGCGCCGCGACATAGTCCGACATGGCCGCCGTCGAGCCGGAAAAATCGGCCACGGCGACCACCTCCGGCGGACATTCGGGATGGGCCAGGACGATCACGCCCGGATGGTCCTCGCGCAATTGCCGGATGTCCTCGGGCGTGAAGCGCTCATGCACTTCGCAATGGCCTCTCCAGGCTATGATCTCGACATCGGTCTCGGCGGCGATGTTCTGCGCCAGATACTCGTCCGGAAGCATGATCACGCGCCCGACTCCGAGCGATTCCACCACCGCCCGCGCATTGCCCGAGGTGCAGCAGATGTCGGATTCCGCCTTCACCGCGGCGGAGGTGTTGACATAGGTCACGATCGGAACGCCGGGATAGCGCTGGCGCATCAGGCGCACATCCGCGGCAGTGATCGAATCCGCAAGCGAGCAGCCCGCTTCAAGATCCGGGATCAGTACGGTCTTGTCCGGGTTCAGCAACTTGGCCGTCTCTGCCATGAAATGGACGCCGGCGAGCACGATCACATCGGCCTCGACCGCCATGGCCTTGCGCGCGAGCGCAAGGCTGTCGCCGACCAGATCGGCGACGCAGTGGAAGATCTCCGGCGTCTGGTAGTTATGCGCCAGGATGACGGCGTTGCGGCTGCGCTTCAGTTCTAGGATGGCGTCGACATCGTCGGCGAAGGCGGGCCATTCGACGGCCGGGATGACCCGGCGAACGCGGTCATACAGGGGGGCAGTGCGCGACAGGGCGGTGGAATGCGCGGCCATCGTATATACTCCAATTGAGCATAAGATGAGCATATGCTTACCCTGAGCATAAGGCTTGTCAAGCGCGAATGAGCGGAAGCTTCGTGCCGGCGGCGGCGCGCTCGGCGAGTACCGCGTAGCGGAACCGGAACAGCTTGGCCGGCCGGCCGCCGGTATCGGATGCGGTCGCGCCCGTTTCCTCGACCAGCTCCTGCTGCTCGATCAGCCGCCGGAAATTCTGCTTGTGCACCAGCCGGCCCGCCAGGGCCTCGACCGTGCGCTGGAGCTGCAGCAGCGTGAAGGCCGGCTGCATCAGCTCGAAAACCACCGGGCGATATTTGATCTTGGCACGCAGCCGCGCGATACCCGTGGCGAGGATGCGGCGATGATCGGCCGCCATGGCGCGACCCGGCACGGGAGACCTGCCGCCCGCCAGCCCTTCGCCCAGTCCCTCCGGAACAATCGCGGCTTCGTAGAGCAATTCATAGCGCTGCAGGACGAACTCCTCGTTCCAGCTGCTGCCCTCGAGCCCGAAGGCGAAGGCGACGCGGCGCCAACGCTCCTCGCGCAGGCCCGCCCCGCCGGCTGCCTGCGCCCATTCGCGCAATCTCGGCGTCAAGAGATCGGCGATCAGTGACGGCGCGCCGGTGCGATGATCCTCCCAGGGAAAGTAGTCGTACCAGTCGCGCCATCCTGCTTCCCGCACGCCATCGCGCTGCGCCTCGCGGGTCAGGCCGAGATAGCTGATCGAGATCACGCGCTGCGCGGCTTCGCTTTCGGCCCTGTCGCGATCGGCAAATGTATAGAGCTGCTCGACATAGCCGAGGGGGTGATGGGTCTGCTCCTCGACCCAGGCGCGCAGGCCGGTTTGCAGCGAGCGGTGACCGAGCTCGAACGGTCCAGACGGCAGCGCGTTCCCGTCCTGGATGGTGAGGGCCAGAGGCGCGCCATTCGTCACGGCGACCAGAACAGCGATCAGATCGGCCGCGATGCCTCCCGCGGGAATAGCCTTGGCTGCTGGCTTCACTAGACGCCCCTCATATCGTCGCGGCGGTCGCTGCATGGTTCAGAGAGCGCATTGGCGGTGAGCCGTCCAATCCCGCGCGATCGGGGCGCGGATCGAATTGGATGAAATGGCATTAGGGCCCGGTCGCGAGCGCAATGCGCTCGCGACAAAGCGGCGGCATAGGGCCCGTTAAACTGGCGCCTTGGCCTTCGTCACACGCTTCGCTCTGGTTGGCTTAACCGGCTCGGGGGCCGGGACTGGGGCCGCCGCTGGCTTGCGCCCAAGCCCAATCGATTTTGCCAATACTGACCGCGCCTCGGCATAGCTGGGAGCGACCATCGGGTAGTCGGCTGGCAAGCCCCATTTTACGCGGTACTCTTGCGGCGTCAGCCCATATTTATTCCCGATATGACGCTTCAGCGATTTGAATTTCTGGCCATCTTCCAGGCAAATCAGGAAGTCCGGGGTGATCGATTTCTTGATCGAGACAGCGGGCACGAGCGGCTCAGCCGGCGCGGCGGCCGGCGCGCTGCCGAGCTTCGCCAGCGCGGAATGAGTGCTGGCGATGAGGCCGATTACGTCTATGGCAGGAACATTATTGTGGCTCACATAGGCCGCGACGATAGAAGCTGTCAGTTCCAGTAGCTCTTCATGATTCTCGGACATTCGGATTCCTGGGTCTAAGAAGATGGCAGACGCTAACACACGGCGCCGAAGCAGAGACGGGCTCTGCAAGGAAGTGCATGTGATTAGCGTCCAGATCCGGACGTGCGCAAGCAATCTTACTATCGTTGCAGGCGTGCAGTCAGTTCATGAATCCTAGCACCCGGGCACACCCGCCGCGCGATCTCGCAAAGATGCGGATGATGCGTCAGGTAGATCACCTGCCCCATCTCACCGAAGAGCCGGAACGCCTCCTCGGCCCGGAAATCATCAAAGGTCTCCATGATGTCGTCGGCAATGAACGGAACCGGCTGCCGAGAGGCGACGAATTCGTAATATCCGGCGACGCGCAGCGCGAGATAGAGCTGGAAGCGTGTGCCTTTCGATAGCTCCGCGACTTCATTTGACCCACCGCCGGCTGCGAGCGCGATCAGGATCTCGCCGTCCTTCTCAGGCTGGGCGGCGAGCCCGGTATACGCGCCACGGCTGATCGTCGCGAAGACCTCTCTCACCACACGGCAGCCTCATCGGTCTTTGCATGGATTTTTAATGACATTCCTTGCAAATTGACCGCGGAGGCCTAGATTGTAGCCATGAGCAAGTTCGATCAGTTCAAGGCCAAGCTCCGACCCGGGCAGACCTACCGCCGGGCGGATCTGGTCCAATGGTCGACGGCGGTGGATCGTCACCTCAAGGAAGCGGTGCAGGCCGGCGTCCTCACCAAGCTCGCCGGCGGCCTCTACTACGCGCCCAAAGAGACCGTCTTCGGAAAGGCGCCTCCCCAAGACGACATCCTCGTGGCCACCTTCCTTAAAGGCGGCCCGTTCCTGCTGGCCTCGCCGAACGCCTACAATGCGCTCGGCGTCGGCACGACCCAGCTCCACAACAAGACCGTGGTTTATAACCACAAGCGCCATGGCAAGTTCGCGCTGGGCGGACGCACATATGATTTTCGGATGAAGCCCGCCTTCCCGAAGAAGCTCACCGCTGAGTTTCTGATGGTCGATCTGGTCAACAACCTCGACCAGCTCGGAGAGAGCGCCGAAGAGGTGCTCGAGCGCGTCAAGGCGCGCCTGGCTGCCAGTGACCGAGCCCGGGTGAAGAAGGCCGCGCAGTCCTACGGCTCCGAGCGGGCCAAGAAGTTCTTCGCCCGCGCTCTGGCCGAGGTGGGGACCCAGGATGCCGCGTGATTTCCTACACAATCATCCACAGTTCGCCGACCTGATCCGGATCGTCGCCGACGACCAGGGCATCGCGCCGGCCTTGGTCGAGAAGGACTATTGGATCATGCAGAGCCTTTACGGCCTGCAGCAACTTGGCATGACGTTCGAGCTGAAGGGCGGCACGTCGCTGTCCAAGGGCTATGGTCTGATCAGCCGGTTCTCGGAAGACATCGACATCCGCATCGAGCCTCCCGCCAATCCAGCGGTGATGATCGGCCGCAACCACGACAAACCGGCCCACGTCCGAAGCCGCAAGGATTTCTATGATCGCCTGGCGCAGACCATCGCCATCGACGGGATCACATCCGTCGAGCGGGACGCGGCGTTCGATGACCCCCGCCAATATCGCAGCGCGGGCATTCGCCTGACCTATGCCAGCATCAATGGATCGATCGAGGGCCTTAAGGACGGGGTCTTGCTCGAAGTCGGCTTCGACGATGTTGCGCCCAACGAGGCGCGAGACATCAGCTCGTGGGCCTATGACTTCGCCGCCAGCCGGGTCGAGATCATCGACAACCGCGCCCGGGGCGTCGCCTGCTACCACCCAGGCCATACGCTCGTTGAAAAGCTGCAGGCGATCTCGACCAAGTTCCGCCAGCAGCAAGAGACCGGCGCGTTCCCGCCCAACTTCATGCGCCACTACTACGACGTCTATTCCCTGCTCCAGGACCCGACCGTGCAGGCGTTCGTCGGCACGCAGGACTACCTCCACCATAAGGCAAAGCGCTTTCCCAAGGCGGACAACCCGGTGATCATCGAGAACGAGGCCTTCGTCCTGAGCGACCCCGCGACCCGCGCCACCCTGCAGAAGGCCTATGCCGCGTCGGGCGCGCTCTATTTCCGCGGCCAGCCGGCCTTCGACGGCATCCTGGCTGAAATCGCCAAGTGGGCGCCCAAACTGTAATTCAGCAGACTTTCGCTGCCATCAGGTCTCGGCCATCGCTTCGCCGAGCGCCAAGGCTTTAAGCAACTCGATCGTCACGGACGGTCCGCCGCAGCGTCGACACCAACAACCCTAACTCATTCAGGCCCCCACCAACTATCTCAACCGTCGACAACCTGGCCGCGTGACGGACACACTCCACACGGCTAAGCTCCAGAAAACTCTGCCGAGTTACAACGGCGACTGTGGGGGGCTATGGCGGACGTAAACCTGATCGAATGGGCGGCAAACCAGCCCAGCTGGGCGCGTGACGCGTTGCGCCGAATCGCTACGACGGCCGAGTTTATCGTTGGGGAGGAAGATCGCGCTGCAATCCTAGAGCGGCTCAAGCATGCGGCTAGCGGAACGGGAACAGCGCCCAACTGTGAACCGATCGCGCCGGAACACCTTTCCCAATGCGCTGATGCCGGCCCCCGCGCAGTGCTGGCATCAATCGGACCGCTGCAAAATATCGATCGCTTGGCCAAAGACCAACAGCTGCGCTTCGCGCCGCGCGGAATCACGCTCATCTTTGGTGAAAATGGCAGTGGGAAGAGTGGTTATGCACGCATTGCGAAACGCCTCTGCCGCAGCCTATCGATCGACGAGCTCAAGGGTGATGTGTTCAAGGCCAAGCCTGACGGTCCAATGCAAGTCAGGCTTCGTTTCCAGCTTGGAGACGCCGCCCTTACGGAATTAGATTGGGCGCCGGACACCAAGCCACCGGGGGCCTTGAAGCAGATTTCGGTCTTCGACAGTCGCAATGCTCGCCTCTACGTCGACCAACAAAACCGCATAGCGTACCTTCCCGTTGAGATCGCAGTTCTTGAGCACCATGGGCAGTTGTGCAGTGCCTTTGGCGCCGAATTTACGACCCAGCAGACCTCGATTGAAAAGCGCCTCAAGACGCCCCTACCTGCTGGCTACGCGCCGGGTGGGACGACGCAAAAGCTGTTGGCTCAGCTCGAGGCGAAGTCCCAGACGCTTCCGAAAAAATCAGAACTCGAAAAGCTGGCCGGCCTGAGCGAAGCGGAACTGGAAGAGTTAAGGGGGCTTGAGCGGAAGCTTGCACAGGATCCCGTGGCGCAGGCTGCGACCCGCCGGCGCACGGTGCAGATCCTGACCCGTCTCAACGACGTGCTGAAGGCTCTTGAAGAGGGATTGTCGGACGATGTCGCAAAGCAACTAGCGAGCTTGGCGCAAAACGCCAGCACGACAGCCGCGGCGGCCGGACTGGCGGCAAACCAGCAGTTTGCAGCAGAGCCTTTGAAGCACGTCGGAGGCGAAGCGTGGCGCCTACTCTATGAAGCCGCTCGCGATTTTGCCGTCCTTTCCGGCGGGCCTGTTGATAGGATTTCCGACCAGGTCGGTACACCCTGCCCCTTATGCCAGGAGCCACTCGTCCACGAGGCCGCGAAACGTATGGCTCGGTTCAACGCGTTCGTTCAAAGCGAAGCGGCAAAGCGCGCGGACGCTGCGCGAGACGCGCTCGGAAAGGCCAGGGAAACGCTGGAAACCTTGACCGTTCCAACAACTGACGTTGTGACCGGAACTCTAACCGCCTACGCAGGGCTGGACGCTCAGCGTGCTAGCTTGCTGATCCGGATTGAAGCTGCCCTCACAGCCTATACAGCGCGGCGCAGCAGTCTCCTCGCAAGCATTGCCAAAGACGATCAAGAACTGGCTCCGCTGCCATCGTCTCTGCGACCAACTCTGTCCGCCGATGTCGAAAAACTTGGCGCCGAGGCGATACAGCTGGAGGCAAGCGCGACGCACGCTGCGGCGCTCGACGCGGATCGCGCTCGAATCGCCTCGTTGAAGGACCGCGCCAAACTCCAACATGATCTCCCTACTGTGCTTCAGCGCCTCGCCGAGCTTCAGGAGCTCGCGGCGACAAAGGCCTGCCAGGCGCAGGTGCAAACCAGAGCAATCTCTCTTCAGATCAGCGCCCTTCGTCGCAAACTGGTGACTGAGAGCCTGCAGAACCGCATTCAGGCTGAGATCACAAAGCTCGACCTCGACCACATTCCTTTCCGAGTCAGCGACACCAGCGAACAAGGTCAAAGCCGTTTCTCGGTCAGCTTGCAGGGCATCGATAAGATCGCAAACAATCAGATTCTCAGTGAGGGTGAGCAGCGGGCGCTGGCCCTCGCGTGCTTTCTCGCGGAAATCGCTGACGAAGGTGAAGGCTATGGTTTGGTCGTGGATGACCCCGTGTCGTCGCTGGATCAGCGCAGGATCCGGCTCGTCGCCGAACGGCTTGTGCACGAGGCTGCCAAGGGGCGACAGGTAATCGTCTTCACTCACAGTCTCGTATTTTTCAACGAGGTCGTCGCCCAAGCTGCGAAGGTCGGCGATGCGGCGCCATTGATCAAAATGGTCATCAGGAAGACAGAGGCCCAGGGATTTGGTGTGGTCGAGGAGGACACGGAACCGTGGCTCGCCCGAAGCGTCAGCGTTCGGATCACGGACCTTCGAGCCAGGGCCAAGCAACTCTCAGGGGCGACCGATTTCACCTCCGACATGTACCGGCGCCAAGCCAAGGATTTCTACTCCGATCTACGGGAGACGTGGGAGCGGAGTATCGAGGAGGTAGTGCTGAACAAGACTGTCGAGCGCCTGGTGCCCGACGTCATGACGAAGCGGCTCAGCGGCGTCATCGTGTCCGATGAGGACTACAAGGCAATCTTCTTTGCTATGAAACACGTCTCGGAGCGATCCGGCCACGACATGCCCGCCGGCCGAGACATCCCCGTCCCGAATCCCAAGGAAATGCTTGCGGACATACAGACGCTCGACACTTTTCAGGCAAATTACAAGAACCGGCGTAACGCGACCGCGAAGATCCGCAATGCGCTTGAGGAACCCGCCAAGGCGGCCTTGGTTTAGGTGGGCTGCGGCGTTCCGAACATTCTTTAGGCGCATCTCGCACCGCAAGGATGACGCGATCCAAAAAGCTGTGACGCTTTCGCAGATAAATCCCACGTTGCACTTCCGGCAGAGGAAGCCGCCATGGCTTGCAATGGACACAACCATCCTCCCGACTGCCAGTGCGGCTTCAAAGGCGGCCGCTTGGCCTCCGATCGTGTGCCAAGGTGGGGCCGATGGAGTCCGACTGTCGCTCGACGGCGAGCATCCGGGCCGAATGCGAGTTGTCCTCATTGTTACGCCCGCGTTTTCTTCGTGGCGCCGCGCAATGGCGGGGGAGCCTATTTCGAACAGTTCGGCCCGCCGTGGACGAAGCATCCATGCACCGATGCGTCGAAAAAATACTCCCCTTTCAACGCCGAGGGCCGACCAAAGCTCAGGAACCGGCGCTCAGAGTTTGAGCGGGATGGTTGGCTTCCTCTCTTCGTGCGGAACATTGAACTCCTCGCGATCGGCGCGCTTATCCATGCGGTGACCCTCGAGGACCCGACCGTGCTGCATTTCGGGTTGGCGACGGAACTTGAAATTGACAGCGACCGGCCGATCTACTTCCGCCGTCTCGACGCGCCGCCAGCTCTGGCAGAGTTCAACTTTTTTCCGAAGAGCGCGCTCGAGCCCGTAACCAGAAGAGTGTTCGTGCCCTGCTTGACCGAGATCGAGTTACGCATCCGTCTGAACAAATAATCCATGTGCGGCGGCTTGATAGGTCGATCAGGCTGTCACGCTCCTACCCTCGCCCATGGCTCGTCCAGGACCTGAGGCTAGTTCGAACATCATCGATCAGGGCCTTGTTCCGGCGAAGCCAAAACCGTTTGAGAAGCTCGATAGGCACATCTTCGTCGAACTTGCCGGCTTGGATGTTTGTTATGAAGTCCGGTAATCGGTCCCATTCGGCCATAGGCAGGCTACGCAGTTTCGCGAGAGCCGCGTCAAGCCTCGCTTCGGTTGCGTCTGCGATCGTCACACCAAAATCGTGAGGCTCGGCATTCAGCCCCACCATCGCGAGAACCACGGCGAAAACCGCCGAAAACTCGGTGCCGCGCCACAGGAACAGATTCAGGTCGCTGCCATCGGATCCCGTAGATACGACATCCAGTTTCAGCAGCCGATAAGCCTGTCGGCCTTCCGCCAGAAGCTCTTTAGCGGTGGCATCGAGGAAAGCGGGTATATCGTCGCTCCGGTAGACCTCTCTCATTTCAGCAACCAGCACATCGTGGCTGGCCTCGCTTTGCCTGCGGTCAAACATTGGGACGCGCCCGCCCTTGTGCGGCACGACCTGAAGCACTTTGCGCCGTTCATCGACGCCTTCGATCTGCCAGCGGCGGCCGGCGAACACAACCAGATTGCCGACGGCCACAACATTGGTGAGCGGGATCGTGCCGAGAGGTTTCGCCCCGACGACGAGCTTCCATTCGGGGCCGCTCTCGAACAGGGCATAGAACTCCTTCGCCTGGACGAGCGGCTCGCCTCGCTCGCCAAGCATCAGGGTTCCATCGGAAGCCTGCTCGACGAGTCGGACCTCCTTGCTCGCGACATGCCTGACGAGCGCGACGAAGTCGGCGCTCGTCACCGACGCGAAAGGCCCCGGACCAGACAGCGTCCTGAAGATCGCATCGGCCCGCGCTCCCCCCTTCTCGGCGATGATCGACAGCGTCTGATGGAGCAGGCCGGTGGCGAGTTCTGCACTGGCGGCCGGCGGCTCGACGAAGCGCTTCGCGAGCAAGCGGATCGCGGCCACGCCGCGCACGATGCCGGGACGGAGCCGGTCCAGCATCGAGGTCGTGTCTTCGATGGCGGCTTCGCTGACATAGATTCTCAACACCGAAGGAGACCCTTCCCTCCTCCCCGTGCGGCCCAGGCGCTGGCGAAGCGCCGCAATCGAACGCGGCGCGCCGATCTGAGCAACGGACGCGATCGAACCGATGTCGATCCCGAGCTCCAGCGTCGAGGTGCAGACGGCCGTCGTCGGCAGGTGCTCCTCCTTGAGGCGGATTTCCAGTGGCTCCCTGAGATCCTTCGACAGGCTGCCGTGATGGGGGAAGAATTCGTTGGGCAGGCCCGCATCTTCTGAGCGTGATCGCAGGCCGTCTGCGAGGGTCTCGACGAGATTGCGCGCGGGGGCAAAGACCAGATTGTTCTGCCCCCTGAGCGTCGCGAACAGATGGTCGGCGATGCGAGCGTTGACCGGCGGCGGTGGCATTGGACGAGCGACCTGCTCGTCATCAGCCTCCTCTGCGCCCTCGCCCTCTACAGGGCCCTCGCCATGGACTTCATCACCATCAGGGTCTTCGCTGGGCGGATCGCCATGATCGACATAGCCCCTAATCTGAAGCTGGAGCTCGCCACTACGTCCCCTGCTCTCGACGAGGGTTACGCGTTCCGGTGCGCCCGGCCGCAACCAGGCTCGCGCAGCATCGAGGTCTCCGATCGTGGCCGACAGGCCTACCCGACGCACCGGCCTCGTCGCCATGGCGTCGATGCGCTTGAGGAGCGACGCCAGATGCAGACCGCGCGCGCCGGCCATGAAGTAGTGAAGCTCGTCGACGACGATGAAATCGAGCTCACTCAACAACCTGACCGCGTCGCTCGGACGTCGGATAAGCATCGCCTCGATCGATTCGGGCGTGATCAGCGCGATCCCGGAGGGCTGCTTCAGCGTCCGGGACTTGGCGGATTGCGGCGCGTCGCCATGCCAGCGCACGACGGGTACTTCCATGCGCTCGCAGAGTTCGTCGAGGCGCTTGAACTGGTCGTTAATCAGCGCCTTGAGTGGGCCGACATATAGAACAGATAATCCTGCGGGTTTCCGCCCATTGACCAATGTGAGGATCGGAAGGAATGCAGCTTCGGTCTTGCCGGCGGCGGTCGCGGCCGAAATCACGACGTCGCCATCACCCTCCATGATCGCGCCAATCGCGTCCGCCTGGATATCCCTCAGGCCGGCCCAGCCCTGCTCGCGGATCCAGCGCCGGATTTGCGGATCGAGGCGGTCATAGGCGTCCACGGCCTCAGAACCTGATCGTGGCCAGATCGTCATCTCCAGCGCCGACGTCCGCCGCCTCGCTAGAGGCGGCGGCGCCGTCATCCCGCGCCACCTCGACATGGCCGAGCAGCTCTCGCCAATCGGCCGTTGAGTTTTGCTCCAGCACCGCCAGGAGCTGGACGAAGGCCTTGATCGTGTTCCGAGGCGTACGGAAATAAGCCTCGCCGATCCGCTGCGCGCAGTGATGCATGAAGGCGTCGAGCGCCTCGTCGGGAACGATGTTCGTCGCCGGATTACCGCCCGCGACGACGTGGCGGATGTTGGACAGAAGGATGTGCAGATCCTCCGGCGTCAGCGCCGACAGCCGGACGACCGGGCCGGACAGATCGACGAGACCGTTGCGCGCGAAGGCGTTCTCGGACAGCCGGCTCTGCAGGGCCTCGTAACTATAGAGGCCGCGGCGCGTATCGAGCAGGAACTCCGGCGTTCCGCCCAGCATGAAGCCGAGCCCTTGCACATTGCCTTGCAGCACATCGTTCAGGATGCGCAGGATCTGTTCGTAGTTCTGGCTGCGGGCTTGGGCGTTCTGCAGCTTGTAGAGGTTGACGAGTTCGTCGAACGCCACGAGCAGCCCGGCATATCCAGATAGGCGCACGAAGGCTGCCAGCAGCTTTAGCGCGTCGTAGACGTTGTCGTCGTCGATGATAGTGCGGACGCCGAGCGCTTGGCGCGCCTCGGTCTTGGTCGTGTACTCAGCCCGCAGCCAGCGCAGCGCGGCCGCCTTCAACCCTTCATCGCCGGCTTCGCTGCCGCGCCAATAAGCCTTCAGCACCACCGCATAGTCGTAGCCGCCGACCTCCTCCTGCAGATGGGCGAGCCGCTGGTCGATGACGGTCTCGACCGGGCGGTTCGCGGCCTGCGCCTCCTTCACGGCCTCGGTGACGAAGCGCTCGACGACGCTGGCGAGCGCGCCGCCGTCGGGCTTGGTCCGGGTGGCCATGTTGCGGACGGCCTCGGCATAGAGCCCGCGCGCCTGGCCGGCGCTGGCATGGAGCCGGCGATCCGGGGCGAGATCGGCATGGATCGTGATCAGCCGCCTCTCGAGCGCGATCAGCCGAACGAGGTTCATGAAGAACGTCTTGCCCGCTCCATACTCGCCGATCACGAAGCGGATCGCTGCGCCGCCATCCGCGATGCGGTCGATGTCCTTGACCAGCACGCCGATCTCGCCGGCGCGCCCGACCTGGATGTGGCGGAGACCCGCACGCGGCACGACGCCGGCGGCCAGCGCCTGGAGGATACCGTCGCGATCCTTGGGACGGATAGGTGGAGGAGCGCTCGTCATCGCAGGGATACCTTGGCCTCGCGCAGGTTCGCGCGCAGATGGGGAACGATCATGATCTCGACATCGGTCTCGATCAGAGTCTCGTCGAAGCGGTCGAAGGCCCAGTCGTTGAGCGTCTCGATGGCGCCGTCGGGCAGCAGCCCAAGCCGGCGCGCCAACTCGTCATAGGCAGGCCTGGACAACCCTCCATCGGCCTCGTCGATCGCGTCCAGCAGGGCGGCGTGAGCCTGATCGAGGCCAGCATAGGCCGAGGCCTCGACGGCGGCGGTCTTCGACGGTTCATCGACGCTGTCTTCGACGAAGATATCCGACAGCAGTCGCGATACCTCCTGCGTCTCCTGTCGGAGCTTTCGCAGGCGCTCGGGGTCGACCGCAACCTTGCTTTCCGTCCGTTCGCCTGTGCTGTTCGAAATGGGCCTCGTCGGCGTGTGGCCATCCGGTGAGAAACGGTGGATTGCGCCGTAGACATCGTCGGTCGAAAGGCCCAGCGCACGGTAGAGCTGCTCAAGGAATCGGACCTCTGCGGCAGACGCGATACCGTCGCTCATCACGGTCGCAAGAGCACACTGGGCGATGACCGCGCGTTCTGTCTTCGGACGCTCCTGTAGCTTTCGCAGTACATTTTGCTGCTTGGGACGATCTAGACGCAACGAAGCTGCAAAGGCGATCAGGCGCAGCTTCTCGGCCTGCGTCAGCCCCTGTCGTTCGATGGTTCTCCTGATCGCCGCGATCTCATCGTCGGTTATGTCGCCATCGGACGCGGCAGCGAGCACCGCGACCTCAACCAGAATTCGCATGCTCTGATAGGCACCGCTGTCGGGGTCGACCGCCGCCCCGCCGATGGCGCTGAATAGAGCGACGTGGGTGGTAGCGTCGACGGCGCGTCCACCGTAGCGGCGATCGGGCTCGACCGCGAAATCAAGCTCACCCAGGATTCGTGCCACCTGATCCTGTATGGCAGCGTGCGGCTTGTCCGAGGCCGCGAGCTCGGAATCTATCAGCGACAGGAGTTCCCGGTAGGGCACAATGGCGCCCCGTGCGGGACCGGCCAGCCGGTCGACGCCCTCTGAAAGTTTGCCCTTCAATGCAGGTTTGCGGAGTGGCTCCGGCAGCAGCAGGAGGGCGAGAGAGCTGTCCCTCGCCAGTGGCCTGCGGCCAATCAAACGGCTGAAGGGCTCAAGCTCAGTCGTGCAGGCATCGACGAGTTCGCGCAGCTTGGCGATGGGCCCCGACACAGCGACGATATCAGGAAGCGCTTCATGAGGGCCGGTAATCGACGTTTCGAAGGTGCCGCTTGCCGCCTGGTAGAGGAGTTTCAGCCTCCTCTTGGGAGCTTTGACCCTGAGCCCGCCCGGATAGAGTTCGCCGAAGCGAACCGTCCACAACACCTTGAACTCATCCCGGCAGCGCAGAGCCGGCGTCCGAAGATGGACGTCGGGCACATTGGCGATCCAGAGCAGGGCGTCGTCGGCATCGAAGGGCTGCTTGGCGGCGATCTTGGCTCCGAGATGCATACGCAGGTCGAAGGGGATTTCGTAGAGGTAGCTCGCCCGCTCATGCGCCAGAATGGGCACTGGCGCACCCCGCAGTCCAACGCGGGCAGCGACGAGAAATGCATCGAAATAGCTGCAAAGCCAGTCTTCGCCACCATACACTTGCCGCAAGCGTTCGACTTCCGCGACAAGCGCCGGTGCCTCCTCTCCGGGCACATCCCGAAACATCCGATACTCGAGCCCGAAGAAATACAGCGCGACCAAGCCTGCCGGCGTCGTTGGATCATCGCGTCCAGACGCAAGCCATTCCAGATAAGCACGCCGTACCTCTGGAGGGGCATGAGAATAGTGCCGGTGGTAACCGGACTCGATCGCCGAGGCCTTTCCAGGCTTGGCGACTGGGAGCGAGGGGCGAACAAGGCAGTTCTCCTCGCTCCACGTTTCGGTCCCAAGCTTTTCGCCCAGATAAAACAAGCCGCCACGGATCGCGATATCCTTGACCCACACCTCCTTGCCAGGGTGGAGCCAAGCCGTACCATCATGAGCCTGCCCCTTGGCGCCTCCCAATCCAGCTCCTCCTGGGGCGCTTCCCGATCCCTGGCGGGTTGGGGCGTCGATGATCGGGGATATATAGAATTCCGGTACCCTATGAGCCGATACTGAAGCCACGGCTGCGTTGTTGCTGACCGAGACATGGGAAGCGATCTTCGAAGATGGTCGTGTGGAGCGCTGATCGGTGGGCGAGACAGCCGGCCTCAACGGATTAAAGGCGACAGCGACAGCGGGACTTTCCGGATGGGCCGGAAGCTTCGATGCGTTCTCGTTCAGAGGCACACTGGTCGCCGTCAATTGAACAGCGGAAATTGGCCTCTGTGAGAGCCGTCGGAGGTGTACAATAATCGCTCCCGCGAGTCCGCTGACCAACCACCACCCCCAACCGGGAAGCGGAATGCCTGTTGATTTCCCCGCCACGCTCCTCGAGCTGAAGGACGGTCTCGCGACGTCGTCGGCCGTTGGGGGAGCAGGCATAGGCGCAGGAGCCGGCAGAGACGAAAGGCTATCAATAGAGTTCGACGATGATGGCGCTGGTGGCGTCACCACCTGGGCCGGCACGGTTTCCGGAGAAGGCGTCATCATCGGTGGTGGCGCCGGTGAAACGTCTCGCAGCGCTGAGACTGTGTCGCGATTCAGGCGCCCAGTTTGCTCAAGCCCTCGATCGCGCTGAAAGTTCCGGAGGGCCTCCTCCGTACGCTTGCCTATGAACCCGTCTGGTGTTCCGAGCTTATAACCCTTCGCAATCAATTGCCGCTGCACCGCTTTGAGGGCAGCATCCTGCCCTGCAGCGTGCTGAGTTCCAGCTGAGAGCAGAGCGCCTACGAAGATCAGATGTATGGAAAAGTACCTCACGCCGTGCTCGTCGATCGTCCAAAGGCAACCAGTAGATGGTATGAAAGGAGCAACACGCGTGGCAATGGCAGAAATGTCGTAGCGGGCCTCCCTGCTCACCAGTGCGCGGAGCTTCGGCATCGCGCCAAAAGCGGACATCGCGCGGTTGCCAGGAAGCGAACATTCACATGCGTGTAGCGGTGATCGGTTGGCGACGGACTCTAAGGGGCCGGCACTCGTTGCCCTGGGCCGTCTGGCCTCCATCCCGCGGCCTGAAGCTCCTTGAGCCATTGAAGCAGGTCGTTATGAATGGCTGCGGCTTGAGTTGTGGGGAGGCTCGCAGCGCCCAGACGAAGCAAGAAGCTATTGCCGCGCAACGCAGGAACAGAAACCGGCCCTTCTCTACTGGCAGCATGATGAGCCGCCGTCTCCCCGCCATAGAAGCAGGTGGACAATCTATATAATTCCCCAGGCCCGATAGCGCTTTCGGCCGGTGAGTTCGCGCGGCAGGCTGCCGCCAAGCTCCTTCAGCATCGCCTCGACCGCCTGCGGCGTGACCTGCAGCCGCGCCGCCGCCCATTGCACCGTGACCAGCGGCGACGACACGAACAGGTCGACCAGCTCCGCCAGTTTCGAATTCCCCCTTCTATTGACACACCTCCGCATCATGAGGGTCCGCGCCAGCGACAGCCGATCGAGATCCGTCTGGCCAAATGTCGCGGCCTCACTGAGGGCGCCGAGCAGCCCCGCGATCCGGACAGTGAGCGCCTGATGCGGGCTCCACCGAAACTTTTCCCGTCTCAGCCCAAGCCCAAGCGCCGGCAGATGCGCAGCCGCCAGCCCGCGTTGACGCAACAGGGTCGCGGCCAGCGCAAAGCCGAGCTCGCCCGCGCGTTCGGAGGGTTCGAGCCAAAGCCAGGCATCGAGCGCGAGCGCGGCCGCGAGGGTCGCCGGCAGCCCCCTCCCCTCCTCCAGAATGGCGAGCCAGCCCTCAAACCTCCCGGCGGCGTCATAGGCTGGATCGCGCAAAATCAGGTTTTTGCGGCCCGCGTCGGAGGACAAATCGTTCCAGGCGTCGAGCTTTTTTCGCGTCCGCACCAGCAATGCATCGATTTCGGCGAAGGCCGGATCGCCATGATCACGCTCGTCCTCCAGGTCCAGGTCATCGTCATCGACCTGGTCTTCCTCGTCGCCCCGTCCAATCCGGTCCCAGGACGCCGCGACCTGTTTCGCGAGCACCAACGGGATCGTCGCCCTGTCCGTCTGGTCCGGTTTCTCTAGTCCTTCGATCCCGAGCCGCAGCCGCAGGGCAATCGGGTTCAGAATCTCGCCTGGCTCGCGCCGGGCCAGACGCCGGCGCTCGTCAAAAATGGCGGCGGCGCGGGCGATCTCGCGCGTCGGGCTGCGCACATCCATGCCGGCGTCGTGCAGGACGAGATCCTCGAGCGGGCACAGGCCGCCGCTGAGCCCGATCAGGGCTTGGGCTTCAAAGGCGTGGCCACGCTGGCGCGCCCCTTCGGCCAGGACGGGCTCGGCCCGCGCCAGGCGCTCGTCGCAGCGGGCGAGCGCGATCGCCGCGGCTTCGGAGGCTGTAGCGCAGTCCGAAATCAGCGCCTGGCGCTCGCTGCGCGATATGTCATAGCGAGTTAAATTCACGCCTATAAATCTATCATAGCCAAGTCAAATAGCAATTGGCTTGTTTCACATCGACACCCGCTGGAACGTGCATATCACTATCGATAATTACCTCTTATCGATAGTGATGGACATGCGATCCGAAATCGGCGATTCTGGCGCTCCAAAACGCCGCCGGCGACGTCAGCCGGGCCTTTGGTCGACGAAATCGGCCCATGTGAGCCGCACCAGGAGCGCCCGTGACCTCGATCGCCCTGCTCTCGACCGAGACAGAAACGCGGCGCGCCCTGCAGCTCGACGCACTCGCCGGGATTTTGCCGCTCGAGCGCCGAGACAAGCTGGCGCACATCCTGACCGACGACGATGTCGCGACGCTTCGGCACCTGGCCAGGGAGGGCATGGGCGAAAACTCGCTGCGCGCGCTGGCCTCGGACCTGGCCTATCTCGAAGCCTGGTCACTCGCTTCGACGGGCTCTGCCCTGCCCTGGCCGGCGCCCGAAGCGCTGGTGTTGAAATTCGTCGCCCATCATCTCTGGGATCCGGCCCAACGCGAAAGCGATCCTGCTCACGGCATGCCAGCCGAGGTCGATGAGGTTTTGCGTGCCGGCGACCATTTGCGCAGCGCAGGTCCCCATGCGAGTTCGACGGTCAAACGCCGCCTGGCGCATTGGGCGACGCTGCATCGCTGGAAAGGGCTTGAGAGCCCGCTCGGCACGCCAGCGATCCGCACCAGCGTGCGCCTGGCGGTCAGGGCGAGTGCAAAACCGCGCCGACGCAAAAGCAAGCGCGCGGTCACGCGCGACATTCTGGACCGATTGATCGCGACCTGCCAGTCGGACCGTCTCGCCGACACACGCGATCTCGCCATCCTGCTTGTTGCCTTCGCCTCGGGCGGACGCCGGCGCAGCGAGGTCGCCCGGTTACGCCTCGAGCAGCTCACCCTTGAGGCGGATGTGCCGCTCGATCCGGATGATCCAAACTCCGCGCGCCTGCCCTGCATGGCGATCGCGCTCGGCCGAACCAAAAACAGCCAAGCCGACGACGATGCCCGGGTGCTGCTGATAGGGCCTCCCGTCGAGGCTCTGCGCGAATGGCTCGAGCGCGCCGCCATCAGCAAGGGCGCGGTGTTTCGGGCGATCGACCGCTGGGAGGCGATCGACGACCGGGCGCTCACGCCCCAGGCGATCAACCTGATCCTAAAACGCCGCTGCGCCCTGGCCGGGCTCGATCCGGTCGCGTTTTCCGCGCATGGCCTGCGCTCGGGCTATCTGACCGAGGCAGCGCGCAACGGCGTTGCCCTGCCCGCAGCCATGCGCCAGTCCCAGCACCGCTCGGTCCAGCAAGCCGCGCGCTACTATAACGATGCCGACCAGGCGCTCGGAAAAGCCGCGCGGCTGGCGATCTAAGGCGATCCCCTTGCAGCTTGGCGGAGGGCGGACGCGACCTGCCAGCACTTCGGGCCGGTCTCGTCCGCTGCCATCGTCAGCTGCTGAGGCCAGCCGCGTGGCGTTTGCAGCCGATGTCGCTCGGGTCAGACGACTGCGGGGAGCGAGATCCGGTCTCGGCTATTCGCTTGCGGTCTCATCTTGCCCCGTTCGCAGGTCGGCGGCATGCGACGTAGACAAGCGAAACGTCCAGCCCTGCTCTTTCAGCCACGTCTCGATCTCGAGCGCGCGCGACGGACCGATCCCTGGCTCAGCCAGCAGTTCGGCCGCGGAATAAGCTGCCGCGATCAGGCTGAGTTTTACGGCGCGCTGGCTCAAGCTCCGGCCGCCCATATGGGCGTAGCGACCGTGTAACAGGACATTTCGGGCAGTACGCGACAAGCGATGAGGCATGGTCTCCCCGTTAGCGCCGCTTCCGGCTCCTATCAACAGTTCCACCGCACAACCAGCGGCAAGACGCCGTCGCACTCGACCTCCGCGTCTATCTAACCAAGCAACGGGACGTGGGGTCGTGAAACAGTCTATCCTCGTCGAGCTGGTGCCTCGCTCGTCGACGCGACCATAGCAATGACTCGAAGGTTCCCGCATGAATGAAAAGTCGAAGCAGCGGATCGACGCCGATAATGCGTTTCTGAGAACGCAGACGCAGTCGATGGTTCGCGAGCGCATCCTGTCCGAAAGCGACACGATCGCCCAGGCACGAGATACCAACACAGCCCGCCTGAGAGAACTGCGCCTGCAAAAAGAGACGCAAGAGCGCGAGGCAGCAGCAGCAATCCTGCCAAAGGCACGCAAAGACCGGAAACCTGATTGAGGCGGTCACCGGACCGGCCTGGCAAGCGCCAAATCTTCCGGACCAAGCCTTCAGCGCGAAACCATCTCCAGACGCGGCCGCGTCCCAAGCACACGCCGATTGGTGGGGCGCGCAGCGAATTCATCTGACGCCTTCAGCGCAGCCAGGACGCACGGGCGAACATAGGCGCGCATTTCGACACGCCAATGTTCAGTCATTGTCTCCCACCGGAACTGATGAGGATCACGAACAGACTCGTGCAGAGCCTTTGCGGCTGCCTCGACAGCCTCAGACACGCGAAGCTGATTCATAGCCGCCCCCTAATCAACCCAACCGACGGACTATGGCGCGCGCTTTTTGCAAAGAAAAGCGAGAGATGCTGATCACTGTTGATGATAGCGCAAGTCGAGCTTGGCCCGTTATCCATCCGCGAGCGGATGCGAGAACGCACACCTCGCGGCGGGCGACAGTGGGCCGCCTCTTCAGTGAAATCTCTGCTGGATCAGGGACGCCGCTTGGGCTTGGTGGCGCCTCAGCCCCCGGAGACCTGAGTCCAAGACGACATCCGCGAATAGCGCGGCATCGACGAGCGGCTCGGCAGCCCCCTGACAGGGCTGTCGAGCCATTGCGTGCCTCTATTCAGGGAACTTCCGCATCGCCTTGCCAACGGCGAGCGTGACCCCGCTGGAATCGAGTGCGGTCACGGTCCACTCGTATTCGTGAACCTGGGGCGGCGGCGGGCTCGGCCCGTTGTAGCCTCCGGTCAGCGCGCCACATGGGACCGAGGCGCTGCCCTTCCCGGTGTAGGGCACGGTGCCGCCGCCGTGCTGATAGGACGGCGCCATGCGATCGAGCATGCGGAAGTTGAGCGACCTGGTCGCGGCCGGGACATTTCCGATGGTGAACTCCGGCGACGCGCCGCACCATTTGAACGCTACGTTCATACTGGCGGTGCTCGGGCTCGGGCTCGGCGCGCCGGTTGAAGTACACGCCGCCAGCGCGAGGTAGGCAGCGCTGACCAGAAGCAGTTTGTGCATATCGCTCTCCTAAGCCACTCGTCATCGAGCGGGTCAGGAAGCTTTACCTAACGCAACGGTAGGTAGCCAGATGCGATCGTCACAACTTTCCGTCCGAACTTGCAGATCGGGCCACCAAGCGCTAATTTGTCGAAGTGGACCGCGGATGCGTCAACAGCCGCCGCCCTTTAGCGACTTAGATTAGAATCTGGACCCGGACAGCGGCTTGCCAGGCTGTCCGGGTTTTTCTCACCGTCACAGTGACGCTAAGCGGCATCAGCCACATATCATCACCTCCGGTTCGAGAGCGAGGAACTCGCCTGTGCCGAGGCGGCCGATCCTCCCCGGCGCGTCGCTGGCGCCCGACGCACAATGCTTCGGCGAGAGCGGTCTGACCTGCATCGCTGTCGATGCGCGCCTCGCGATCATCCCCTTGATATGGTCGAGAAGCGATACCTCCGACTGGAAGCATTTTTGCGCCTGGCGCCGACGCGAAGGGCGAACTCCCCTTCCCCCGGATCCGCAGATTGTCGGGCTCAACGTCACGGCCCAAGCCTCTGGCGCCGCGACTGCCACCTGCAATGCGCACGGCGTTCGCGGCGATCTCTTTGAAGGCGAACGTGCGGCGAAGTTGCCCGGACGCTCATTGCGCGCCGAGCGCGCACCCGGCCGAGGTAGGCGAGCGCGATGTCCAAAAGCAACTGGGTCACGTCAGCGCCGAAATGACCCGGCGCGACCAACGCCCCCGCGAGTATTTCCGGGTCAATCTGACGAAGGCCGCCGGGCTCTACCCACCGACCAAAGCGCTCGTAGAACGCCCCTCTCCCGCCGCTCTCTCATGCCTACAGGCTGAGCCTAGCTTTTGACGCGGACCGCTTTCGCGCGCGCTGCGGGCTTCTTTTTAGCGCCCAGCGCAGCCTTGCGCCCAAGGCCCATCGACTTGGCGAGAGCGGAACGCGCTTCGGCATAGGCGGGAGCCACCATCGGGTAGTCGACAGGCAAGCCCCACTTCAGGCGATACTGCTCGGGCGTCATGCCAAAGGATGTGCTCAGGTGACGCTTCAGGGATTTGAACTTCTTGCCGTCTTCAAGGCAGATGATCGCATCAGGCGTGACCGATTTTCGGATCGGGACAGCTGGAACTAGGGGAACGGCGACCGCAGGAGCAGGCTCCGACTCGGTGCCAAGCTTTGCTAGTGCGGAATGGGTGCTCGCGATCAGGCCAACGAGGTCTGATGGTTGAACGTCGTTATTTGAGACATAGGCTGCAACGACCGATGTCGTCAGTTCGAGAAGCTCGGCCTTGTTGCCAGACATTCCGCTCTCCAGGAGGAAAGAGTGAGACCATCCCTCAATTGCAGAACTATCTCCAATAGTCAGCAAATTCTATTTGATTTCGGTTTGCGATAAGAGCTGAAGAGGTGCAGCTCTGGCGATAAGATCATCGGGAACGGCACCTCCACTCGGCAGCAATCAGGATCAAGCAACTGTCTCGGCGAGATCCTTAGCGACCTTGAACTTGACGACGGTCTTGGCCGGAACGTCGATCATCGCGCCAGTCGAAGGATTGCGAGCCTGGCGTGCATCGCGCTTGGCGACAGCGAGCTTGCCGATACCGCCAAGGGTGACATCGCCACCTTCCTTCAAGACCTTGGCCGTGACCTCTGCAACGGACGCCAGGATAGCGCCGACATCAGCCTTGGTCTTGCCCGTGCCTTCGGCGACAGCCGCAATGAGTTCGTTCTTGGTCATCGAAAACCTCGTTGATTCAGGGGGAAAGCGCGCCCCGAATAGCTGAAACTGGCCAGAGAGCAAGCATTCCCCGGTCGCCGGTCCAAAACCAGGCCCCTCCCCTGCTCTTACCGGCTATGGACAGCGGAGCCGGTAGCCGCGCGCTGCTTTGCGCGTCAGCCAGACGTCGAGTGCTTCAGCCGCCGTTTCATGATCGGCGTGAAGATCGAGGCGGCGCCGGCCGTTGGCGCCAATGCGCCCCCATTCGCGGATCAAGGCAGTGTCGCCAAACAGCGTCGGCTCGATCGCCAGCACGTAGAAGCGGGCCAAATTGCAGCTATCATCCCGGCGCTCCAGCACCAGCATTTGCAGCTTTCCGGGCTCGGTCTCTCGCGCGCTGTTCATGCACGACATCTGGCGCACCGCGACAGGATCGGTCCAACGCATAGCTTGAATCAATCAGCCGGTGTCGATTCACATAGTTGATGTGTCCCGGAACCCAGCCCCCACGACATAACGACCGCGTCAGATCCCATGCTGTTGACGGGTCAGCAGGTCCTCGCCTTATGGATGGAGTCACCTTCACCTGGCTCACGCTCGCTGTTTCTCGCGCTTGCGGCTGCCGATCAGCGCCATCAGCATCGGCCCGAGCGAAAACTCGCCCGCTTCAGCGCGCCGCGTCAGGCTGCGCAAATAGCCACCGGCGCTGCTGATTGCCTCCCCGCGTTGTAGAATAGCCGCCACCACGATAGAGGCTTCGATCTCACCGAGCGCTCCCAGTGCATCGGCCCAGGCGCTCGGGCTTATTCCCAACATCGGCCGAACCACAGCAACCGTCGCGGCCAAGTCACGCCAGTTCAGGATCCCCCCGCGGCTGTAATCGATAATATCGGGACAGGCGTCGAGCACCATCCCCAACGGGTAGGTCCGTTCCGGCATCCTCGCGGGCTCAGGCTCGAGCTCGACGATCACCCCCCTGCTTTCTGGAAAGCGAGGTTCAAGATCAGTAAGGGAGTCTGGATTTGAATTCTGTATGTGACGCTCAGAATGAGACTCATTGCCGCTCATATTTTGAGTTTTAATGTGATCTTCCAACAGGATGAGCACTTCATCAGCCAGCAGTGACAGATCTTCGGCGATCGGCTCCAGGACCTGGCGCGTTGCAGAGCGCGGAATCCGGCCGACAATGCCTCGATAGAGCGTGTGGATCTCCATCCAGTCGGCCGGGCCCTGCCCTCCCCGGTGGGTCGAGACGCCCTCCTCCAGGCCGGTCGCAATCATCTTGGCGATGTCACGCCGGCAGATGGTGATCTTCTCACGCACCAGCTTCAGCGCTCGCTCCTCGAGTTGGACCTGCTCAGCCCAAGCCTCGAATTCCTCGGCGCGAACGACAAGCGGCGACAGATCAAAGCCAAACGCGACCTCGATCTCCCCTGCCCTGTCCTTGCGCGCATAGCGCTTGCCGTTGGGGCTATCGCGACGGATGACCAGCCCACAATCGACCAGGACCGCCAGATGGCGCCGCAGCGTCGCCGGCGGCATGCCGTGCGCCCTCAGGCAGAGCTGCTGGTTTGACGGGAAGACGATCAACCCCTCGCCCGTCAGCACGGTTTCCGGGTGGAACGTCAGGAGAGCATCCAAAACCGCCAGCGCCCGCTCGGTTACACCGATACGAGCCTTTGCCGTGCAGATCGCCCGGAAGATGTTCCATTTATGAACCGCCTTCTCAGGCGCACGTTCTTTCGCGTTCGCCTGGCTTGCAACATGGGCAAGCGTCAGCGATCGCCGCCCAAAGGGCGTCGTTGGAGAGTGTGATTCCATGATCCTTGCCTTGTTTTGGGCAAAGAAATCCTGCTCGCCGAAACGGCGCTGAATCTCACACGAGACTCTTGACGGTGATTCGAGGAAGTGCGATTCTCAGAGTTGCCACACTAAGAGAAGGGCTTCCGGAACTCCGTTTCGGGGGCCTTTTTTCTTTCGCCGATGCCTAGTCCTTCGGTGGTTGCAGAGGGCAGAGCCAATGGCTCTGCGGTGTCATCCTGAACGGTTCGCCTTGAAAGCCGCGAACATTTCTGGAAGCTTCTCTTCGACGAAGGCGGCAAAGGCATCACCATTTGCATCATGCCCAATCGAAATAACGGTACGGGTTTTTGAGGTCGCTACGCGTGCCACCTCGATGTCGGCCACGGCCACAACCCGGTATGCTTCTCCGCCAGTGCGCGGTTGGTTCATTTTAGCCAGGGCGGCGGCAAGAACTGTCAGAAAGCGATCGTTTGACGGTAGATTCCTGAATCCCGTCTCTGCGATCTTTTGCGCAACGCGCTTTTCTGCACCTGAGCCGGACAGCGCATCGACAAGTGCAAGCCATCGCCCTCGTCCAATTCCGGGCGCTCGACCGATCGCATCCACCAGATCGGCAGGTATGTTGCGAGCGACAGCGATAAGTTTCGATGCCTCCGCCCGGTCTATTGCCAGAGCTCGTTGAGTGACGAGCCGATCGTGGCCCGCTTCCTCAAGCCGCAAGGCAAAAGCAGCGCGTTCGATGAAGGTTAAGTCCTCCCGCGCAGCGTTCTCGAGGCCCTGTGCAACGGCGAGGTCCGCATCCGACAAAAGCCGAACGACGGCCTTCACGGGAAGGCCTAGTTCGCGCACGGCTCGCACCCGCCGATGCCCGTACGCGATTTGGTAACGGCCTGAATTGGCAGGCTCCTCGCGCAAAAGGACCGGCACAGCTTGCCCTTGTTCGCGGATCGATTCCTTCAGCGCTTCGAACGACTGGGTATCCTGATCGTCAAACCGGTCGCGAAAAGGCGAAGGGGTGATCAGCTCAGGGTCGATTTCAACGATCGTCTGCCCCACGCCAATACGTCGGCGAAGCTCTTCGTTCTCGCGCTCGACGTCGGAGAACGTGTTTTGCAACGAGCGGATCGAACCAGAAGCAACGCGTGGCAGCGCTGACGCCGTGTTGTCTGCAGACAACACGGGCGAGGGGGTGCTAGCGAAAAGCGACTTGATCGTGTCAGCGCGCTTGTTCATCGGCCCCAGACCTCCTTTATGAGGGTGGCGATCTCAGCGTTCACTGCATCAACTGATTCCAGCGCGCGGTCATAAGCTGCGCGACCGACAGAGCCGCGGTCGAGTTCGTAGAGCGACTGCTTGGTAAGGCCAGAATTGGCGATCGCTGTCGATTTCCAAGCCGTTGCCTTGAGCACATCATCACCGAATAGATTTCGCAGCAGCGCGACGATCTGTGACTCCGGTACGTCATTCGGGTCATGCCGCGTCACAACATAGCGGATGAAATCATAGTCGAGTCGTCCGCCAGCGTTCTCGATGATCGCCATCAAATCGGACGTCATCAGCAAGAATTGGCTCATCGACGCGACGTCGACCATCTGAGGATGGATCGTTACCAGCATCGCAGTTGCAGCGTTTAGCGCACCCATGGTCAGATAGCCGAGTTGTGGCGGGCAATCGATGACGACAACATCAAACTGATCCGCGACCTGATCGATTGCGCCGGCGACTCTGCGAAAAAAAAGCTCATGACCTCTCACACCACGATCGAGCATGGCGCGCGGTGTATGATGCTCGAACTCCATGAGCTCCAAATTGCCAGGCACGAGCCCGACACCTTCAAAATATGTCTCGCGGACGACCTCTTGCATCGGCCTGCGCTGATCATCGTATCGAATCGCTCCATAGAGCGTCGCGTTCTCGGGAATGTCGAACTCAGGCTGGTAACCGAACATCGCCGACAGAGAAGCCTGGGGGTCGAGATCAATCGCTAGCACCCTGAACCCTTGGAGTGCGAGAAACTGCGTCAAATAAAGCGCCGTCGTTGTTTTGGCCGAACCGCCTTTAAAATTCGCGACAGTGATAATCTGTAGCTTTTCGCCGTTTCGCCGACCGGGCGAGAATTGGAGGGCCTCGCGCGGACGCGCCGAGCTCAGATAGCCGCGCAACTCGTTAATTTGGCCAAGAGTGTAGGATCTGCGGCCAGCCGACCCGATCGCAGGGGAAGGGCCGAGGCCATCAATCGACAACTGCCTGAGATAGCCGTCCGACACTCCAACGATCCGTGAGACTTCGCCCGAGGTAAAGGACCGTAGCGATTTACGTGCAGACGGAGGAAAGAGCGATGTGCCTAGCGAGCGCAATTGGTTCGACAACGCCGCGGCATGCCGGGACACCCGCGACGATGCGAGTTCGATTTGTGCTAAAGGAGCCGCGGTGGTCATGTCAGTTCTCACTCAAGACGGATTACGAACGTCAGACGCTCTCTTTCCGTCTCAGGAAGACGCCATGATTCTGCTTTGGTGGCAAGAAATTTAAGGTTAACAAATTCCTAACGTCCCCGGGGTGGTGTTGTCTGCAGACAACGGTCGCAATGTCGCCCCGCGATCACTCCGAGGGCATACTCACCAAAAAGGTTGGGCCATTGGGCTCGCGTCGCGGATGCGGTGCGGTGCGGCGGTGGCCGATGGGTTCTAGGCTCCACCGATCCAGCCCAGCGGATCAGGGAGAAGAGCGATGAAGTGCTTTGTTGGTTTGGACGTTTCGGTGAAGACGACAAGCGGCTGCCTGATGGACGCAGGCGGGACGATTGTCCGTGAAGGCAAGACGGATAGCTCGCCGGAGGCGATTGCCGCGTTCCTGTCAGCGTGCAGTGACCGCTATTCTCGGGTCGGCCTGGAAGCCGGCCCGCTTTGCCAATGGCTCTATGCCGGACTGGCCAAAGCCGGCTTTCCGGTGATCTGTATCGAGACCCGCCATGCCCAGGCGGCGTTGAGCGCCTCGCCGAACAAGACTGACCGCAACGATGCACGCGGCATCGCCCAGATGATGCGGGTCGGGCTCCACCGCCCGGTCCACGTCAAGACGCTGGCCAGCCAGAAGATCAGGGCACTGCTGAGCGGCCGGCGCTTCCTTCAGGCCAAGCTGCTCGATGTCGAGAACAGCATTCGCGGTCTACGCAGAAGCCAATCCGCCTTGTGGAGGCGTTGGCGTCGCTCGGAAAGCTGGCTCGCCAGTCCGAACACCTTCCTCAATGCCCGGCCCATCGAGAAGCTGCAGACTGTGACCGGGCTTATCGAGGTCATCGCCCATCTGGACGCACGTCGCGCTCTCGTCTGATCTCCGTGCGCTCGATCTTGCTGATCGCGGCGCGTGAGACGCCGGTTACCTGCTTAGGCGCCAGCTGCGGTTGTCCATCCCGCCGGCCAATTTCGCGCTGACCGAGATCAACATCGAGGAGGAAAGGCCCACCAAACCAATGGCTCGTCGGCGAGGGCTCGGATCCAGCTTGTTTCGGTGAGACCGCTGACCCCGATCCGAAAGGGGAAGAGGGGGAGGGGAGGGGAGGGGACGATGACAAACGCTGAGGCCGCACCCCGCCAAAGCTCGAAACCCCTCGAATCCGCGATGCCCGCTTCGAGTCGCTGGCGCTCTGGAACACGCCGCCCTTCAAGCCGACGATCCGACCGGCGTTGCAATCTGCCTCAACGCTACAGAACGGGCGTGCCGCGAGACGGGCCGCTGGAAGCTTTTGCGGCTGTCGCTTGGCCGGCAAGCCGAGCCGTCTCTGCCTCGGTGCCCAATCTGCCGGCCATCAGTCCCGGCAACGACAGATCGAGGTCCAGCGCCTCCCAATGTAAGCCATACCCAGCTCCCAGGAGCTCGACGGCAGCGATCTTCTCGTCGGTAGCGCTGTTCAGTCTCGGAACTAGGCAGATTGAAAAGGCGAAGGTGCAGCCGTTGGCCAGATCCACCACAATGCGACCAGAAAGACGATCGTATCGCGCGGATGCAGCTCGAGGTTCATGCATATGTGCAGTCCGACCGCGCTTCAGGGCCGCGTCGATTTCGGCATCTGAGATTTCAACCATGGATATCGCTCCACTTCTTCAGATCGGCGGCCTCTAGCGAGGGCCCAGGCTTGATCGCGTTGCGGCCTCGTCATCGTTCCTATTCAAACAATCGCAACTCCACTGGCAAGTTTGGATAGAGGCGGAAAATCCTAGCAAGCTGTGCCAAATCCTCCGGCCTAGGTTTCTGAGTACGCGCCGTTGAGCGGTGCTGTTGTTGGACGTGGATAGCCTGTTCTCGAAGACGAAAAACTTGCTTTTCCAAATCTGCTACGCGGGCGTCTAACCCATGAGCAACGTGCAGGCCATCGAGCCCCATCCATTCCTTTAGAAGGCCAAGAACTGACGGAGCGCCCACCAGAACGACGTGAGCCTGAGTGCGCCTCGTCCTCACATTTCCTCTTGTGAAGCGAGGATTCTGATCCCAGGAGCCACACCAAAGGTCAAACGCTCTTTGCCACGCATCACGTTCTTCTGCTTCTCCCCACGCCTTCATCACCACGTCGTATGTGTCCCCAAAAGCCCAGTTAATCTCCACATTCAGAGAAATTTCGGGAAACCCGGGCACGCACCAAACAAAGCAATTCAACGTTTCGATCCAGATCGTTTCGGAAGAGCCCCGTCTACATACTATAGTTGATAAACTCAAACTCGGAAAATTCCGATGGTCGCGCATGGATATGCGCAAGGTGGTGGGCAAAAATTTCGCCAGAATTCGACGCGAGAAGGGCTTCACCCAGGAAGACGTCGAACGCCTTTCGGGTTTTAGTCAACAATACCTCAGTGGCCTGGAAGCTGGACGCCGCAATCCGACGATCGGCACCCTGTCGGAGATCGCCCAATCGCTCGGGATAAGCTTCCTCGACCTCGTGCGGCCAGAGCCGGACAACGACGATAAGACCTGAAACGGCTGGCGGGATTCGATGCCAAGGCCTACCGTTTCTAGCGTTCCGGGCCACCGCGTCCGCGCTGCCGTGCGATCGCCAAGCGCTTCTGCAACCGAGCGATGCGCTCGGCCTCGTTCCTGCGCAATTCCTCGTCGGTGAGCTGCTTCGGCCTCGTCGGATTGGATGCCACGGGTGTCCCTGGCTGCGGCTCCTTTGCGAGGGCGCGCGGCTCGACAGCCGCCGACATGGGCGCCTCGAGTGGCTTTGCGGGCTCGGTCGGCGCTGCTGGCGGTTTGGAGTAGCTTGCCGCTCTTTCGGCCGCGATGGCCTTTGCCGTATCTCGGACCTGGTTGATAAGGTCAGAGGAGCGCCTACCCCGTTCGGCTTGGACAGCGCGTGATGGCGATGTCCGGTTGGTCGTAGCCGTGCGGCCCTGGACCTTGGCTTCCTCCGGCACGACGATGGCAGGCTCGGCCGTGAGGCGCTCGGTCATGCCGCGCATGGCCTTGTTCAGGGCGGCGTAGTTTTCAGCGCGAATGGTCGCGTCATCGAGCTTCTTCGCTTTGACGAGCAGCCGCTCGGCTTTCTGGATCTGCCCGAGAAGTAGCCGGATCCGATTATCGACGTCGTCGACCGCCTGCTTCATTTCGCCGGCGACAGCAATGGCAGCCTCATCGGCATCGTCGCGGCTCTTCCGGGTCTTGAGGCGTGAACGTGACTCCAGTTTTGCCGACACGTGCGAGATAGCATTGCGCTCGTTGACGAGTTCGGCCTTCCGAGCCGAAAGGCGGACGATTTCATTGGCGGTCTTGTTCGCAAGGCGCGCTTCGGCAGCCTGACGCCCATGCTGTGGAGCCAGTGCCTTCGCCAGCCAGGCTCGGCGATAGGCCTCATATGAGGCATCCGCCTTGGCGATTGCAGCAACGGATTGAAGATTGGTCGCCCATTGCTGGTCGGCAAGCTTCAGGCCCTGCGTCGTCTCCAGTCCTTTGCGCTCGCGGGCATAGGAAGCCGGATTGACGCGCTCGCGAGCTTTTTCAGGAACACCCATCTCCACATAGGTCCGCGGGTCGAGGCGCTTCTCAGCCCCCGCAGCAGCCAAGTGCTGATTGGCGAGCTTGGCGAAGCGCGCGCGCTCGGTCCGGATCCAGGTTTTCTCCTGACCGATCGCAAGGAGCTTCTTCTGCTGGAATGGGCGAGAGGTCCATTTATTCCGGTGCTTGTCCCGGTTCTCCTTGGTGTAGGTGAAGTCCCAAATCATCTCGCCTGAGCCTGGTTTCTCTGGATGCTCGATCTTCTTGGCGGGGCGATCGTAGAGATTGATGTGCACATGATAGTTGCGGCTATCGTTGTGCTTGTTCGGAGCGTGGATGGCCGCCCAGTAGGGGAGGCCGTGACCCTCGTACGACTTGCAGAAGTCCTTCGTCAGCACGAGGCGCTGCACCGGCGTCATCTCGTGGGGGAGTTCGATGACGAGGCGCGTCTGGACGCGGCCCCCGCGCCCAACCAGGAAGGCGATGGGCGCATCGGGCAGATCGTCGACACTCTGCTCGGCAGATATCTTCGTGAAGCCGGCCTTCTGAAAGATATCGATGAGCTTGAGGCCTTCGGCCTCCGTAACGGTCTCCGAGATCGCCTGGTTCGTGGTCAGGGCTAACGAGAGCGTCGGAGGAAGCGCAGACGGGTGTCGGGTCATATTACGAAGGCGAACCCATACCGCAGGGTATTTTTCGGGATCCAAGATGACCTTGGTTTTCCGAGGAGCATCCTCGGCATCATCGACAGCGTCCCAGAAGGCATCA
This sequence comes from Allobosea sp. OK403, assembly GCF_900113835.1. Classification (GTDB taxonomy): domain Bacteria; phylum Pseudomonadota; class Alphaproteobacteria; order Rhizobiales; family Beijerinckiaceae; genus Allobosea. The sequence goes on from NZ_FOQV01000013.1 coordinate 113,187, forward strand.
CGCTCCTCCTTGGTCGCACCGATATTGCCGAAGGAGGAGACCTCCATGCCAGCGCTGACAACCTGTTCGAGCTTCGATGGCTCGTCGATGTAGCCCTGCATCGCCTTTGACTGGACGACCTCGACGGCGTCCTCGCGGTCGATATAGCGCTGATGCTTGCCGCCACCGCTGAGGGCTGCCGAGGCGCTCTTGCGCCCTTTTAGGACGTCAGCAAGTTGGCCGCCCTTGGAGAAGGTCGTGACCGAGAAGTGGAAGGAGACTGCGCCGCTCTGACCCTGCGGCCTGGTTGTCTGCTTTTGTGCCTTCTGGCTCTGTAGGCCGCTTGCGGTCCGAACGCCGGGTTTGGCCAAAATACGGGCTATGTCGGCAACGCCAGATCCACCGCGGGAGACGTCCGTCATCCGCCGCTGCGCCTGTTGCTCAAGGGCGTTGACCCGATGAAGAGCACGAGCAGCCGCACGCTCTCCCGCATCGATCTCGCGCTCTCGATCAGCTTCGAGCTCGCGCTGCGCGCGCTTGCTCTCCCGTGTCGCGCGGGACTTTGTAGCGCGCTGCTCGGCTGCGATGCGCTTCCTGGCGGCGATGTCGTCGAGATCGAGCATGCAATGGCCTGAAAGCGAATCCGGATTCTCAGCAATGCTTCAATTAAAACTCGAATCCGATCGCCTCCAAAGCTGCCTGTAGAGTATCGCGTTTCCGCATGCGGTCATGATTAAGAACCCACTAATCATGACTCGCTGGGCCGTTCTCCATCACCCGTCTCGGAACTTCCAAGCTCATCGATGAGACCGGACATACCTTGCGCTGATGCAATCCAGACCGTGATTGCAACGATTAAGGCTCAGGTTTCCTGGGCCTTTTTTGGCTGCAGTAGCCATAGGAAGCGGCCAACCTGGCAACCCGCCACGACAAGGCTTTGCCGCGTTGTGCGCCTCTCGTGAGAGGGGCGCGCGGGATACCTTGACGCTGAGCCGGAGAGACCTCTTGGCCTTGGCCGAGAGCATCGTGATCCGAACCGGCCAGCGACATATCGGGATGTTTTCTGACCTCCGCACACAGGCCGCCGCCGGCTGCCTGTGCGACCCTCCTTCGGGGCGCGCGGAGATACCATTCCGATTTTTCCAAGGTGGCCACAATGGCCTTGGGAAAGGCGTCCGGCGCGCCCCCGGAACGCAACCCCGTCGAGCCTGAGAACGCACTTTTTCCGAGGCCGGAAATTTTTCCGGGCCGACGAAAAACGCGGTGGCAGGACAGACTTGATTGGGTGGGAAAACGGGGCTCATCCCCGGTTTTTCCATCCTTCCCATTTTGGGAAGGATAAGCCTCGCAGAGCCCAAAGCCGAAGGCTGTAAAGGATACGCGGAACGCGTAACGTTTACGGTATTGGGCCCATAGCTGTTTCCGTCTTGAGGTCAGCTCTTCAGCGAACCCTGGAAAAGGTGGACATAAGGTAGGTAGGGGATCGTATGTCCACCTCGTAAAAGCCGGGGTGGAAAACGGCCCCGAATTGGGCGTGAATCAAAGCCTGAAAATGCGGACATAAGGTAGGTGGGGGATCGTATGTCCGCTGGTTGAATCCACGCTGAAACGACGGGGCCGGTAGGCGCTGAAAGTGAGCCCGGGAAATGGGGACCTAGCGTAGGTGGGGGATCGTATGTCCCTCCGGGCGAAAGCCCCTCGTCGTCGGGCATGAATCCGTAGCGCTGAATCCGCGGTGAATCACAGCGGACTGGCGAACGGATTGATGCATTCGAGGGGCGGCCGTCAGGCCATCGCGACAGGGTGAATCGGTGGTCCTGGAGCCGCGTGAGCGACATCGCTGAATCGGCATATCGAGGTGCCGGTAGGCAAGTCAGACGACCGTGTCGGTCGGCTGCGGAGCGCGTATGAATCGGGAGGCCCCGGCGGCATTGCCGCTCTGTCCAACGGTTGCGTGTGCGCAAAGTCTTGGGTGGGAATTGGTCAATCGGCCAAAAGAAAACCCCGCCCGGTGAGGGCGGGGTTGCCTGTCTCAGAGGCCGCCTTCGAGCGCGAAGGCCCGGGCGAGGTCCGGATAGCCGAGGCGTTGTCGCACGATAGGCTTCGCCCACATAGTCGAAGATGGCGTTGAACTCGTGGCCCTCGGCTTCCTCGTAGCCGTCGTGTTCGGATCCGCAGGGCATGAATCTGGTCCTTCCGGGTATTGGGAGTTGATCGAGCTCGATCGATCTTGCCGTTCCGGACCGGGAAGTCGTTTCCTATCATCGATCCCAGTTCAGCCCGGCGATGCGGGGATCGGCCACAAACGCGTCGCGCCCGAATTCGAGTGCTTGCTGGGGGAACTCACAAAGAGCGCGGACACCCGATGCGCTGAGGCGCATGCGCCAGGTTTGCCGGTCAACGGGGGCGGGCATCGCAAATGCCCGACACAGCAATATCGCGAGGTTGCTGCCCTTGGCGGGGTCACGAACCGACTGGTAGCGGATCACGTCGGCGTTCGCGTTCCGCGCCGCCTCCGCGAACTCCTGACATCCGTCATAAGCGATGAGGTCGGTCCAAATTGCCGCATCTTTGGAAAGCGGATCCTGGGTAAGATCAAGGAGGGACGTTGTTTCGACGGCAGCCGAAAAGGCCGTGTACTCGGCAGCGTTGGATGGCCAGGCGGTTGCGGGGGACTCGGAGAAAAATAGCAGCCGGTAAAAGGCCATTTCAGCGATCGCCGTCGTTACGCGCTCAGCGGCGTAGTAGACGCCGGCGGTTCGCCCGGCGCGCCGGAAGCGTGATCCGTTCGGATAGAGAGCGCCGTACCGGAAGGGTGTTGCGAGGAGGAAGTCGAGGTGGCGACATTCCGCCGGCACTCTCGGCTTCGACTCCTCGATCAGGTCTTCCAGCAACGCCTGCTCAGCGAGGGTGTCGGTAAGCTTCAGCGTCGAGACTCGGTGCTGGGCCTCGACGAGGCGCCAGCAGGAACCGACGAAGGGCCGAAACTCAGACGAGAGCGCGACGCGCGTCCAGGTAGGCGATGACATCGACGAGTCCACTCACGGTCTGAAGCTTTTCGATCGGCCGGGCATCGAGAGCGGTATTGGGATTGGCAAGCCAGCTTGCAGCGACCTGATCGTCCCCTCCGACGATCGCGTCGAGAGAGCGGAACAGTCGAACGAAGAGGACGGCAAGCTCGAACGGCTTGGTGCCGGGCTCCAGTCCAAAGGCACCGCGCTTCATGCGCGAGACCGTGGCCTCGCTGATGCCGATGATCGCGGCGAGGGTTCGGGCGGTGACCTGAAGCTGGTCAGCCGCGCGGATCGTGGCCTTGGTTATGACCGCACCGGCCTCGGGTCGGGATGCGTGACCAAGTAGCGTGGGCATGTCATTTCCTTTCCTGAGAAAGGATAACATAGAAAGGTTCCTTCTGAAAGCATCGAGATTTTCGGCACGCCCGATCAGCCTGCGCGTCCAGCCTACCCGAATGTGACACGCTCAAGGCGCTGGAAGACGCCTATTCTCGTATGGTCGAGTACGGGTTACTGCTGGAGGAGGCCGGGCCCTTCGAGGCGCAAATGGTGCCATGCGCCGACATAACCGTGCAAGTCGATCGTGCGAGCGCATAGGGGGACAAATGCTGACTCGAGGATCGGAATGGCGGCGGTGGGAACCGCATATTCACGCACCGGGCACCGTCATGAACAACCAGTTTAGCGGTCCCACGGCGTGGCACGCCTATCTCACCGCGTTGGAGCAGGCCACGCCCGTGATCGAGGCGATCGCGGTCACCGATTATTATGTGACCGACACCTATGAGGAGGTGCTGAGGCAAAAGGCGGCCGGGCGACTGCCGGCGGCCAAGCTGATCTTTCCTAATGTCGAGCTGCGGCTCGATGTTGCGACCGCCAAAGGCGGCTTCGTCAACCTCCACCTGTTCGTCAGTCCGGAGGATCCTCAGCATATTGAAGAGTTACGGCGTCTGCTGTCGCGCCTGCGTTTCAACGTCATGCAGGACCATTTCGACTGCACGCGCGCGGACCTTATCCGGCTTGGCAAGAAGGCCGATCCGGCTATCACCGACGATCGCGCGGCGCTGAGTTATGGGGCCAACCAGTTCAAGGTCAATTTCCAGCAACTGCGTGACATTTTCACCGGCAACGGCTGGGCGAAGAAAAACATCCTGATCGCGGTGGCCGGCGGCGCCACAGACGGTACGTCGGGCGTGCGCGAGGCTGCCGACCAAACGATCCGGCGTGAAATCGAAGGGTTCGCCGACGTCATTTTCGCCGGCAGCCCTGCGCAGCGGGAGTTTTGGCTCGGCCTGCGGGACCTCGGTCCCGAGGAGATTCGGGCACGCTATGGCGGGCTGAAACCCTGCCTGCACGGGAGCGACGCCCACAAGCTCGACGATGTGGCGTCTCCGTTCGGAGACCGCTTCTCGTGGATCAAAGGGGGGCTGGAGTTCGACGCCCTCCGGCAGGCATGCATCGACCCCAGCGGCCGTGCACATGTCGGCGCCGAGCCGCCCGGGTCGGCCACGCCGTCGCAGGTTATCTCAGAAGTCCACGTGCTCGACGCCCCCTGGATGACGACGCCCGTCATTCCGCTCAATCCGGGCTTGGTCGCCATCATCGGCGCGCGTGGTTCCGGCAAGACCGCACTCGCCGACATGATCGCTGCGGGTTGTGACTCCATCCCCGACGAGTCGTGGAACGCGGAGGAATGGGCCAATCCGTCCTTTCTCGTGCGCGCTCGACCGCTGATCGCAGACGGGAAGGTGAAGGTGAGTTGGGCGGCGGGGGAACCCAGCACGCGCGCACTCAACGGATCGGATGCGAACGGACCCTACAGCTACGAGCGCGTCCGATATCTGTCGCAGCAATTCGTCGAGGATCTGTGCTCGTCAAGCGGCCTGACGGACGGCCTGCTGAGGGAGATAGAGCGGGTGATCTTCGAGGCGCACCCTGATGACGCACGGGACGGCACGTTGGACTTTGCCGAGCTGCTGGAGCACCGCGCGTCCCGGCATCGTCTCGCTCGTGATCGTGAAGCCGAGGCCGTCTCGCAGATTTCGGAACGGATCGGCGCCGAGCTTGAGAAGGAAAAGCTGGCCGCGACCTATGAGGCGCAGGCCGCGCAGAAGAAGAAGCTGGTCGAGGCCTACACCGCAGACCGCGCGAAGCTCGTGTCGGCCGGCAGCGAAAAGCGAGCCCAGCGCCACACCGAGCTTGCCGGAGCCGCCAATCAGGTCCGGTCGAAGCTGCGGCAGTTTGCCGGTCGGCGACAGACCTTTCTTGCCCTGCAGGATGAGGTGAAGGACCTGCGTCGCAACCAGGCCCCCGAGACGTTGCGGCAGGCGCAGACACGTCATACGCACAGTGGCCTGTCGGCTGAGCAGTGGGCGGCCTTCTTGCTGGACTACAAAGGTCCAGTCGACAGCGATCTCGCCGATTATGTGAAGTGGGTGGACGGCAAGATCGCTGCCCTGAAGGGGACGACACCGGCGCTGGGCGATCCGAACACCCCGTATTTTCTAGACGATACCGATCTATCCACGCTGTCACAGGCGATCCTTGACGCGGAAATGGCGCGCCTGGAGAAGTTGGTCAGCGCGGACAAGGAAACACAGCGCCGCTACACCGCGCTTTCGGGCAGCATTGCGACCGAGACCGCAGCGTTGCAAACGCTGACCGAGAAGGCGACCGACGCGAAGGGCGCCAAGGGTCGCGCGCGCGACCTGCAGACCCAGCGCGAGGAAGCCTATGGCAGGGCCTTCGATGCGCTCGTCGCGGAACAATCGGTGCTGGCAGATCTCTACGCACCGCTCATGGCGCGGCTTGCCGCCTCGTCCGGCACGTTGAAGAAGCTGTCGTTCTCGGTCGTGCGCGTGGCCGATGTGGAGCAATGGGCGAACGAGGCCGAAGACGGCCTGATCGACCTCCGCAAGGCTGGCGCGTTCCGGGGTAGGGGCACATTGCTACAAAAGGCAAACGAGGTGCTCAAGAGCGCGTGGGAGACCGGCGATTCCGCAGCCGTCATCGCCGCGATGGCGGAGTTCCGGCGGCTCTACCAGAAGGATCTGCTGGACCATTCCCCGGTCGCGCATACGGATCAGGCGGAATTTCGAGCCTGGTCGAAGCGCTTCGCCCAATGGCTTTTCAGCACCGATCATATCGCGATCCGCTATGGCATCGACTACGACGGCGTCGACATCCGGAAGCTGTCGCCTGGCACACGCGGCATTGTTCTTCTGCTTCTCTATCTGGCGCTGGATGACAGCGACAATCGGCCGCTGGTGATCGACCAACCCGAAGAGAACCTCGATCCAAAGTCGGTCTTTGATGAGCTCGTTCACCTCTTCGTCGAAGCCAAGTCCCACCGTCAGGTGATCATGGTGACGCACAATGCGAACCTGGTGATCAACACCGATGCGGATCAGATCATCATTGCCGAGGCGGGACCGCATCCGCACGGCTCCCTGCCGCCGATCTCGTACCGGTCGGGCGGTCTGGAGAACGCGGAGATCAGGAAGGCGGTCTGCGACATTCTCGAAGGTGGAGAGGGCGCCTTCCAGGAACGTGCGCGCCGACTGCGCGTGCGGTTGGAACGATAATGGGGTCAATAAGAAGAACAAATGGGCTGGGGCTATAGCCTGCGCAATGTAGGCGAAGGGGGGAACTATGTTCTTGAACGATCAGGAGACGGCGACCGATCTCCTCTACTACGAGGCCATCGCGAAGACGGTCGTCACCCTGATCCGCAAGACGCCCGACGCGCCGGTGACGATCGGCGTCCACGGTGATTGGGGCGCAGGCAAGTCAAGTGTTCTCAAAATGCTGGAGGGCGCCTTCGCGGAGGACGATCGTGTCCTCTGCCTCTGGTTCAACGGTTGGACGTTCGAGGGCTTCGAGGACGCAAAAACGGTCGTCATCGAGACTATTGTCGACGAGCTTCGTCGCGCTCGTCCGACGTCGAAGAAGGTGGCCGACGCCGCAAAGAAGGTCTTGAAGCGGGTGGACTGGCTGAAGCTTGCTCGCAAGGCTGGCGGCTTCGCGTTTACGGCAGCGAGCGGCATCCCGACCTTCGATCAGGTCAAGAGCCTCTATGATGTTGCCACCTCGTTCCTAGCCAAACCCCAGGACCACGTCTCGATCGAGGATCTGAAGGGGGTCGCCGAAAAGGCGGGCGAGTTCCTCAAGGAAGCGCCGGATGAGAGCGACAATCTTCCGGAGCACATCCATGCCTTCCGCGAGGAGTTCAAAGAGCTTCTTGACGCCGCCGACATCGACCAGCTCGTCGTCATCGTCGACGATCTCGACCGTTGCTTGCCGAAAACCGCGATCGCAACGCTCGAAGCGATCCGCCTTTTCCTGTTTGTCGAACGCACCGCCTTTGTCATCGGCGCCGATGAACTTATGATCGAGTATGCGGTGCGCGAACACTTCCCCGACTTGCCGCCCAGCTCCGGCCCGGTAAGCTATGCGCGCAATTACCTGGAAAAATTGATCCAGGTCCCATTCCGAATTCCCGCGCTGGGTGTCGCCGAGACGCGCGTGTACGTCACCCTTCTGCTCGCGGAGAACGCGCTCGGCTCGAAGGACCCGCGGTTCCTCAATCTGCTCGCATCTGCAAGGGAGGACATGCGACGGCCCTGGAAGAGCCGCGGGCTCGATCGAAGGACCGTAGAGCAGGCCATGGCGGGGAAGATGCCGCCGGACGTTGATCAAGCGCTTGTGATCAGCGCCCACGTGACGAAGATTCTAAGCGAGGGGACCCGCGGCAATCCGCGTCAGATCAAACGGTTCCTCAATTCCATGATGCTGCGCCATGCCATTGCCGACGAGCGCGGTTTCGGTGCCGACATTCAGCGTCCAGCGTTGGCCAAGATCATGCTCGCCGAACGATTCTATCCGGACTTCTACGAACAGATCGCACGCCTCGCGGCCAATCACCCTGATGGTCAACCCGAGGCGCTGCGGCGTTTCGAGGAGCACGTCCGGGCGCCCGCGCCGGAGGAGGACGACGATGAGAAGCCTGCCGGAAAGGGCGGGCGCAAGGTTGCGCGCTCGGCGCCTGCACCTCTCCCGGCCGAAGCCATGGAATGGGAAAAGAACGAGTGGGCGAAGGGCTGGGCGGTAATCGACCCACCGCTCACGGGCGTAGACCTGCGGCCGTATGTGTTCGTCACGCGTGACAAGCGTAGCTCGTTGGGCGGGCTAGCCGCCGCAAGCCATCTTGAGGGCCTTGTCGAGAAGCTGATGGGGCCGACGATGATGGTCCGGGGCGCCGTCGGCGAGATCGCGAAACTCACAGGGCCCGAGCCCGAGGAGGTTTTCGAGGCAATCCGTGGCCGGATTCTCCAGGACGACAACTTCGCGGCCAAGCCCAAGGGGGCGGACGGCCTCGTCCGTCTGGTCGAGGCGCATCCGACGCTGCAGCGCCGGCTTTTGGAGTTCATCCGTGAGTTGCCCGTGACCAAGGTCGGGAGCTGGGCGGCGTCGAGCTGGGGGGCGTGCTTCACGGACACAGGCATCGCGGCGGAGTACCAGGCGACGCTGCGATCATGGGCTGAGCAGACGGAAAACTCGATTCTGCAAAAGGCCGCGCAGGGCATCAGCAAACTGCAGCGGGGTTGATCAGATGGGCACGTCAAAAAGCTACGGCGGACCCTCAAGCGGCCTCGTTCCATCCTTCGTCGACGACCCGACGCCGCCGACCCAGCCTCGACCTCCAGCAACAGCGCCGATGGCTCCGAATGCACCGGGCGGACCATCATCGCCGCAACCGGGGCAGCCGGCAGCGCCTGCGGTTCTGGGCGTTCCGCTCACTGCGCCACGTCCGGATACGAAGGGCACCGGCAGCCTGGGTGGCGCGCGCGGCAATTTCACGCGCTTCGCAAGGACCGGCAGCCGTAGTGCGCTCGGAAGTGCGCTGTCGGGCTATGTACGCGGCAGCACCGGCGGCGCCCGACGGGCCGCTCGACGCATGGGCTCATCCCGCGCCACAGCCAGCGGATTATTGGGCGTCGTTCGTGACTTTCAACGTCTCGGACCAACCGAAACGCTTCGTCAACTCAACCTGGCCGGATTGGCAACGCAGCCGGCGGCAGATGTCTTCGTAGCGATCTTGGAATTTATCTGCCCACCAGGCGGCGCGGTCGACGACGCGATCGCGCGGCAGGCGATGTTGGAGACGATCGGTGATCTTGCGGAAGCGGGCTTGGGCAGCTTCGATACACTTACACCGGAGCAGCTCCAGGACGTCTTCCTGGACTTCATCTCCCGTTCGATCGAAGGGCGGGTGATGGCAGACCTCGGCGGGCGGGGTATCACCTTCCCCGATGACATCGCTGCCGTGGAAAGCGCCCAGGCGCAGCTTCATGATTTTGTGGAGGGCGCAACGCGCGGCCAGCTTGCCGGAAGGCTCGAAAGCCTGGAGCGCCTGTCTGACCGCGATATCGAGAATGTCGTCAACCAGATTTACGAGACCGCTTTCGATCTGGTTGCCGTCGCCGGGGAGGCCGCCGCATGAGGCATCATACGATCATTGCCCGGCTTGGTCCGGGAGACGGCACAAGTGTTTCGCCGAGTCGTGTCGACACACAAGAGACGGAGATCAACTTCGTCGATGGCGAGTTCCGTTTGGGCTATGGGCTGGGCCAGGCGTTGGATCAACTCTGTGAGCTCGGCCTTCGCCCCTCCGAAACGGCGGTCGATCTGGCGCTGTTGGCTGCGGCCATCACTGCCGCCGATACGCGTATCTCGCGTGCGGCTGACGCGCAGGACGCCTGGACCCGCGAGATCGACCTCCACTTGCCGGTACATGACGCCGCTCGCTGGCAAGGGCTGGCGTCATTGATCGCGACAACGTTGAACTTCCTGACCGGCGACCGCTGGGGCGTCTATTTTCGTCCTCGCACTGCCGGCACTCGCGATCTGGCGCCGAGACCGACGAAGCTGCGCACGGCTAATCCGACAACGGTCTGCCTGTTTTCGGGCGGGCTGGACAGCTTTATTGGCGCGATCGATCTGCTGGCGCGCGGTGAGGCACCGATGTTGGTGAGCCACTATTGGGACGGCATCACCAGCACGCACCAAGCTTATTGCGCCGAGGTGATGAAGCGTCGATTCGGTGGGACAACGCTTCATCACATACGGGCAAGAGTAGGATTCCCGACCGACACGGTGGAGCATTCTGCGGTTGAGGACACCCTGAGGGGGCGCTCGTTCCTGTTCTTCTCGCTAGCGGTCATGGCCGCCGACGCGATTGGCGGCGACATGGTCGTGCATGTGCCGGAGAATGGCCTGATCTCGCTTAACGTGCCTCTGGATCCGCTTCGCCTCGGAGCACTTAGCACTCGCACGACACATCCATTCTACATGGCTCGTTTTGAGGATCTGCTCAAACGCCTCGGCCTAAGTGTCCGATTGGAGAATCCCTACGCCTTCATGACGAAGGGCCAAATGGCGAAGGAATGCGCCGACATCCCGTTCCTCCGGAAAGAAGCGAAGCACACGATGTCGTGCTCGTCGCCGGGAAGTCGCCGCTACGATCCGGACCCGAATGAGAGGACGCCCAAACATTGCGGACGTTGTGTGCCGTGTCTCATCCGGCGCGCTGCGATCCTCGAAGGCTGGGGCATCGACGATACGCCATACCGCATTCCCGATCTTCGAGCGCAGGTCCTCGATACAAACAAGGCGGAGGGCGAGCATGTGCGCTCCTTCCAGCTTGCGCTATCGCGCCTCGCGCGAAAGCCTGGCCGAGCCCGTTTCGATATTCATCGACCCGGGCCATTGATCGATCATCCTGGCAAGCTCTCCGACTATGAGGCCGTCTACGTCGCCGGCCTGCAAGAGGTCGGCAGACTGTTGCACGGCGTTCAGGCCCGTCCGCTATGATAGAGACATCCAACCAATCGGCCGCGCGCTGGGTTGATTTCCACTGCCACGTCGATCTCTACAAAGACCATTCGGCTCTTATTGCCGAATGCGATCGAGAACGCGTGGTGACGCTTGCGGTCACGACCACGCCGAAGGCATGGCCCCGAAACCGGGAGCTTGCGGCGAAGTCGGCTCATGTCCGGATCGCCTTGGGGCTACATCCGCAGCTCGTCGCCGAACGCGAGAGTGAGTTGTCGATTTTCGAGCGCTACCTCTCGGACGCACGCTATGTCGGCGAGATCGGCCTAGACGCCGGCCCTCGCTTCTATCGCAGTTTTCCGGCCCAGGAGCGGGTGTTCGAGCGTATCCTTCGCGCCTGCGCTGAACAGGGCGGGAAGATACTAACCGTCCATAGCGTCCGCGCGGTCGGAAAAGTGCTGAACCATATTGAAAGCTCCCTACCGCAGGACCGGGGACGCGTTGTTCTACATTGGTTCACGGGCACGTTGGCTGAAGCCCGTCGGGCGGTAGCGCTTGGCTGCTATTTCTCGATCAATGGAGAGATGCTGCACTCACCCAAGCACCGACAACTGGTTGGGAGTCTTCCGCTCGACCGTTTGCTCACTGAAACCGACGGGCCGTTTGTGGAGAGGGATGGACAGCCTCTCAGGCCGCGCGATGTCGGCCATACGGTCGCCGAACTGGCAGAAGCACGGAACGTTTCGGCGAAGGCTATGGGAGACGTGATTCTCCAGAACCTAAGACGTCTGGTGAGCGCGTGAATTGTGCATGGCAGACAATCCGTCCGACAATTCGCCAAGTTCAATACCAGGTTCGGCAACACCGATCTTCTTGACGCTCCATGGCGTGCCGCAGCAGAATCCTCCTGAAGGGAGCCTCGCGTACTGCCTTGATCCGCAAGGAGCTTGGCGTCCGGTCCACGGCGATCTTCTTTATGAGATCGAGGCCGAATGCGTTCGGCTCCACGACGGATTCGCGTCAGCGCTCTTTGGGGGACTTGCTGCCTACCATTCACTTTTGCCGGTCGTTCCGCCGTTTCTCTATGAGGCCGGCTTGAATTCGGAGTCGACCTTATCGCGAGGTGATTTCGAGCAAGCACTCGTTGCGGTACGCGAAATGCCTCATCTGCACGAGCTACTTTACCTGTACGATTGTCGGAAGCTTGTATCGGGTATCCAAGAGTGCACCAAGGAAGTCTGCTTTCTGGTTGGTGAGTTCTATCGCTCGCTCAATTTCGATCAGCTCTTCTATCCGCCCCTTGCTGAGCCTGACGGTCTGCGCTGGATAACGTCTCCGATCGTCACGAGCCTCACCGCGACGCTCAACGTGATCTTCATCCGCCTACACAGTCTTCTCGACTACACGACGAAGTTGGTCCACGAGATCGAGCATCTGCGCGACGATTTCGCGACCTACCCGAAGCTGTCGTCATCCAGCATCAAGTTCGGCGACCGCCGACGCACCGGATGGGGTGAGGCGCCAGGAACGCTGTTCGAGCCCAGTGAGCCGATACGAGAGATCGAGTTGGTCAGAAACCTCGTCATTCATGACGGACTGCTCGACGACATGCCCAAGGTTTATAAGGTTGTGAAAGATGGGCGTGCAGTCGAAAAATTCGTCCTTATGCCGGACCGCACTGATGGCAGGCTTGATCGTCACAAGAATCGCGCGTTGTTCTACAGTGGTGATGACAAGATCAATCTTCGCCTGCCAACTCTGATTTCGCAGTTTCAGATAAGGCAGCGTGCAACCCTGGAACGCGCAGTTGTTCGGCTTGTCGAAATCGGCAAGGACCGGCCGAAAGCCGCAGGTTAGCGCTGGTATGGCTTACCATATTTTCTTCTCCTGGCAGAGCGACACCCCCAACGCGGTTGGACGCTCGATGATTGAGGCTTGTCTAGAAAGGGCGATCGGGCTGCTGCAGGCGGACGCGGAGGTTGATCTCGCCGATCGCGAATTGGCGATAGACAAGGACACGCTTCACGTTCCCGGCTCGCCGGCGATTGCCGAGACCATCTACGGAAAGATCGACCGAGCCGCCGTATTTTTGTCGGATCTCACCTATGTCGCACTGAGGCCCAACGGTGGCGGCATCCCGAATCCAAACGTGCTGATCGAGCATGGCTGGGCGCTCAAATCACTCAGTTCGCGACGTGTCATTTCGGTGATGAACACCGCGCTAGGCGATCCCGATCAGCACGAGCTTCCGTTTGATCTGCGTCATGTACGTCGCCCGATCCTTTACGCGTGTGCACTCGATGCCAATCAGGAAGACCGAAAGAAAGCCCGAGGCGAACTGACAAAACATCTCGCCGCTGCGTTGAGGGCTATCTTCAATGATGACGTTGTTCGGGCAGGGTTACGGGCTCCAGCGCCTCATACGCCCCATCCGAGGGACGTGGAATTGCTCAAGCGCGTGCATCGCCAGCTGCCACTCACACTGCGTCAGTTCCTTCACCAGCACAATTTTGGCTCGCCGTTCCGCTTGGCTCACCTCGATCCGATTCACGATATGAACGAGACCTGGGTCGGAGCTGCCTACGAATTTCATGACCCCGAAGTGCAGGGGACCTTTAGCAATCTGCAGCGTGTCGCCGGCGAGTTCGGCGGTCTGGTCCTTGAACGCATCTATGCCATGGACCGCAATCCGACGATGGGCTGGCCCAAGACGGACCAGGATGTGGCGCAGGGAGTTCAGCCCGGAACCCAGCAGGCGATTAAGGAGATGAACGCCAAGGCGGTAGAGCTCTGCGCGACCATCGACGCTTTCGACCGGATCGCCCGCGACCGAATTCCCGTGGCCTCAGGCATTCATAGCGACCGGGATGATGCCGCCGAACCGAACAAGCAAGCGCAGGGAGCGATCAGCGCCTTGCAGGATTTGGCGTTCGATATGCATCGTGGCGCGCTCCCCGAAATCGTGACTCAGCCGCGTTTGACGTTGCGGCTCGTGCCCTTCGAGGCCACGGAAGGTCGACGTTTGGATCCGCGGCGCGTCGGCAAACTTCAGCAACAGTTTCCACCATCGCCGCACGAACGCGTAAAGGCCGACAGCGATGGCCGTCAATGGTGGAGCTGTGCCGTGCCTCGTCGACGCGGAGACGGGCTCAATCCTGAAACGTCGTGGCGGATGCGGCTAGTTCGGCCTGGACACCTCGAATATCAGGTCACGATTGGTCACCGGATCGATGACGACCCTCAGATCATGGTCGACGGCAGACGCCTTGAGGCTCTCATCGTGCGGAATCTGGAGCGAATGGCTGCAATCGCCAACGACCTCGATTTGGCAGGCCCTGCGCTGGTTTCGATTTCACTCGATGGGGTTGAAGACGTTGAGTTGTCTGCTGCGCGGCCCGGCGGGAGACGAATGCGGAAGCCGGAGGTCATCTTACCCGTGGCCAAACTGGCCGAGATGAACGGTGAACTTGCCGCGGAGATTCAGGAGCAATTGGATATCCTGTGGCAGACAGCCGGTTGGATTGATGGTTCACCGTCTTTTTCCTCTGAAGCCTGGGCCGGCTATAGCGACAAGCAGAACTACGACATCGACTAACCGGATGGTGCCTGGGTTTCGACGCTCGGAGCGCTTCCGGCGATCTCTTCCAGCGTCGAGCGAACCTGCGGGATGAAGCGCGTCGACACAGCGGGCGCGAGCACGAGCAGCAACCGTGCCGCCGCGGCCATTGTCCGTTCGGGCGCGGCCAGCAGCGCTTCGACCGGCGGTGCCGTCATTGCCGGCAGCGACAGAAGGAACCGCGCGTTGCGGACCAGATGGTCGGCTCCTGCGAAGATCCACGCGATTAGCGGCTGAGCGACGCCGTCGCGCAGCCGCGAGCTGTTGACGTGGACCAGCAGCCAGACAGCCGCCCAATAGAACTCTGTCGGACGTCCCGACAAATCTTCTCGTACCAGCCAGATCGAATTGGCAGCGCCTTCCCGGTCGGAGGTCAAGGCGCTGACCGCGCCGCCCATGCGACGCAGCAACGGGTGGAGAGCCGCGACTTCTGGCGCAGAGATGCCCTGTTCGACGATGGAGGCGACCGCATCGAATGCGCGCGCCATCGCTGCGCCTGTTGCGAAGCTCAGCATAAAGTCCTCGGCGGCGCGGTGCATGTCGCTTGGCGCATCCGCATCGATCACAGCGAGCGGGATCGTGCCGCGTTTGGGATTCTTGAGTTGCTCGACGCCCTCGCGCGCCTCGCCCGATGAGATCATCCTCGCAATCGAGGCGTGTCGCCGCACGCGCGCTACGAAGTCGGTCGGGTCGTGCGTCGTGATCGCTTTATGGTTCTCGGCGATGGCCGCCGAAATCTCTGAGGAGAGGATGGGGCCGTCGACCAGAAAGGACCGGAATTCGCGGTAGAAACCGGTCGGTGCGGCGAGCGCTTGGTCGGCATCGGCGAGGAGATAGAAGGCGAAGTCAAGAGCAATGACCGGGTGCGAACGGATCGCCTCAAGCGGTTCGGGATTACTTGCGGCGCCGGGCTGATAGACCACTTCCTCCTGGCCGCCTGCTTTGGTTCCGGTGATCTCGCGGTACAGCCAGAGCAGGCCGTGGCGCACCACCCGATGGCAATGCGCTTCGGCGAGTGTTCCTTCTTCGTCGATCGTCGGCAGCTCGGTCAGCGCTTCGCGCATCTTAAGAATGGCGATGTCAGGCCGTCCGGCCTGGTACGCCGCTTGCGCGGTGTCGGCGAGCAATCCGATCGCCATCGCCCGCAGCGATGGGATCTCGGCCGGCGTCGCGGCGGCGGCCTGGGCGCGTTCGAACCAGAGCTGCGCCGCTGGCCAATCGCCAAGTATCGCTGCGCTGATTCCCGCTTCGCGCGCGATATGGGCACGCTCGAGTGTGTCCTGGCCGCCTGCCTCGGCTGCCGCAGTCAGCAGTGGCAGCGCGGCCGCATGGTCGCGCCGGCGCCAATGGATCTTGGCACGCGCGCGGCCGAACGCGACGTCGAACCCGATCCGCGCTTCCGCTTCGGTCAGGCAGATGAGCGCGCGTTCAGCATCGTCGCCATGTTCGTCGATGCACATGGCCTGCGCGATCGCGCAGCGCGAGGCGAGCATCGGATTGCCCCAGCGCATCGCCAGTTCAGCGCAGGCGCCGTATTCGTGTTGGGCTACTTCCCAGTCGAAGCCCTCGGTCCGTGACTCCTTGAGCCAGCCGTGATTGACAAGGACGGAGATGTCGCCGCGGCCAGGCTGGAATGACGAGAACAGGCGCTCCCGTGTCCCCGCATCTTCACAGTCGAGCCGCTCCAGCATCTTGCGGAACCGGGCAATGGTCTGGATGCTGCGTAGCTGGCCGGCGAACAGAACGCCGCTTACATGGGGATTGCTGCCCGACTTCGACGTGAAGTTGCGGCTGGTCGCGGTCAGTCGCGGCTCGGATTGGCTGAGCCGATCGAACCGGAGCAGGATCTCAAGCCAATCCTCGAAAAGCTCGCCGGTGCGCGGATGCAGCAGCAGCTTGGAGAGCGCGAAACTCTCGAACAGCTCCTCGCCCTTCACATGGATCCGCTCCTGTTCGAGCGCGTCCCAGCAGGCGCGTGCCTGCTCGGGCGAGCCATAGGGGAGCAGGACAAGAAGTTGGGCGAGCCGCATCATTGCCGAGGCAGCCAGGTCCTGCGGGAAGATCAGTGTGTCTGTGGGCAAGAACATGAGCTCGGCCAGGAACGGTGCGAGCATCTCGATCATTTCGGAATTGCAGGTGATCACGCTCTGCGCGAACGCGACCACTAGATCGGTATCTTCGCTGTTGAGCGCATGGTGCATCGCCGCCTGTGCATCGGCGGCGTCCATATCCTTGCCGCGCATCATCGCGTCCGCCACGCAGCGATGGACGGCACGGCGTTCGGCCTCGGAGAAGACGTCGGCGGCTGCGTCCTCGAGCAGGGGCGAGACGCGAAGCCGGTTGCGCCGGAATGGCTCGATCCAGGGCCCGACCAGTTGGTCGAGCACCAGGCCCCCGCGCGCCACCGCGGGGTCGAGCCCCGCGATCTCGATGGCGAGGTTGCGGGTGAAGCCCCCTCGGATCAGGCTCGTGCGCAACAGCAGCGTTTGCGCGTCGGCCGAAAGCGCGCTGACCAGTCGCTGCCGCACGGCACGGCGCTCCGCGCCGATCTCGGACTGGAGCTGGCCGCCCAGCACCGCGGAGATCGAAGCGCGCGACCAGTTGCTGATTTTCAAATGGAGCAGCGCCGCCATCGTCAATTGCGGGTGACCGTTCGCGGCCGCACGATAGACTGAACCCGCATACTTAGTGTCGCCGCCCGCCGCCGCCACGAGGTCGCCCACTTCCACCTCGTCGAGATAGGGCATGTCGACGGGAAGCACTGCGCCGGGTGCTAGCTGGTGCAGGGTCGTGTTGGCGGGAGCGCGATAGGTGGTGACGATCGCGGTCTTGTCGCGCCGCCTCAGGCTTGCGAGCACGCGAGCCAGCGCGTCACGTACGGCCGGGTCGTCGAGTTCGTTCAGATCGTCGAGGATGACGTGCATCGCTGATGACGCGGCTAGCTCGCCTTGCAAATGGGCGAGCCGCGCCGCGGTTTCAGCAGGCGGCAGGTGACGGAAATCGGCGATCGACCAGCGTGCGCCGCTTTGCGCCGCGACGAGCCGTGCCGCGAGCGACTTGCCTAGCCCAGTCGCGCCGCTCGCGATGGCGAGACCGCACGCGCGCCGGGCCGCGTCGATCGTTGCCACCAGCGCATTGCGTGGTGCGTAGGTCGGGGGCAGCGGGATATCGCTTGTCGGCACCAGTAACTCAGTGCGCGATATGGTGTTTGTGGTGCCTAGGCCTTGGAAGGCGGGCGCGAGCTGCTCGATCGGCACGGCGACCAACGCGGCTTCATCGATCAGCGCCAACAGGTCCGCGCGGCGGAGCGCGCGGACCTCCTTGGAGGTCGCGGTCAGCAGGATGCGTTCGAGCACCGCAGAGGTGAGATTCTTGGCCGTGTGGCTCGACAGTCGCCGGGCAGAGGCGACATATTCGATAAGCCCTGCTTCCAGATCCGTGCGCACGTCGGAAAGGCCCGGAGTGCCGCAGTCCCAGTGAATGCGCTGCAGGAAATCGTTGCGAAATGCCTCGTCCGAAAGCGATTGGAGATGGGTCCGGGTGGCTTCCTTGAGATCGAGCGAGCCGATCAGTGCGCGGAGCGGCGCCGCGGCCGCGCCGGCGGCCGCGCGCCGCCAATAGTGGAGTGCCGGTGTTGCGTCGACGCGATGTGCCTTATTGCGCTCGAGACCGATCTCCGAGGTTGTCAGATAGTGGAGTGAGACGATGCGATAGGGATTTCGCACGACCAAGTCGACATACGCATCGATCGCGGTTCGAACCCCTTCGGATTGAAGGGTAATGTTGCCGCTGCCAGCGGTATCCTTTACTTGCGTGCCCGCTAGCGCCTGCTGCGTTGTGACAGAGTAATCCTCGGCAACTTCGAGGTGAAGGATCGCCCGATCGCCGAGCGCCAGCCAGGCGAGGCTCGACGCATAGAGTTGATAAGCATAGCCGCGCAGCGCCGCCACTGCCTGGCGTGCAGCGTCGCCTTGCGGCGAGTCGAGGCGCGGCCCTGATCCGAAAACCTGCATTGCGGCCTGTCTGCCATTCGCTGTCGGGAAGTGACTCCTAAGCATCATATTTGCCCAGGGCGGCGAGTGCGCGTGGCCACGCGTGTTATCCAGCGCTTTCCTTCCCGTACGGAGTCCTCAAGTCTGGCACTTTAAGCAAATGCTGGTGCTGACGACGAGATCTGGCGTGCGTATAGGTGACGGAGCAGCCAGGGGTGTCGCGGATCCCGCTGACCAATCTAACAGAAACGAAACCACATTCTAGTTAAGTTCCATAACAAACCTTATGCGACAGCAACAATGTAAAACCTCGATAGAGATGTCGCAGTTCTCCCCGTTTCAGATGTCACTGTCTCCCACCGGCGGGTTTGGGGAGTTTGTGGCCGATGACGGTGATTTCGATGAGTAGTGTAGAGATCGATCGGATGCATGTTCTGAAGGAACTGATATCGGAACCGATTACGGCGTCTGGAGCGGCGCAGTTGATGGGCGTCACGCCGCGCCAGGTCTTTCGACTTGCCAACGCGTTTCGTGAGGTTGGACCATCGGCTCAGGTGTCATGCAGGCGCGGTCGTCCGAGCACCCGCAGCTATCCCGGAGCGTTGAGGACCGATGCGCTGGGGTTGATTACCGCTGGCCAGCGAGAAGCTGGCAGAGCGTCATGGTCTCCATCTCGGCGTCGAGACCGTGAGGCAATGGTTGCTAGCTGCGGGCATCTGGAAGGATCGCCAGCAGCGCCGGAAGCCCGTTTACCAGCCGCGCTATCGCCGGGATTGATTGGGTGAGCTCATCCAGATCGACGGCTCGGAACATTGGTGGTTCGAAGATCGCGGTCCGCAATGCACCCTGCTCGTCTTCATCGACGATTCCACCAGCCGGCTGATGCATCTTCGCGGATTTCGGCCGCGCGCTCGTCGGCGGTATCTGGGCGCTGCTTTTCCCGGCGATCCTGCTGTTGGGCCTTCGCATGGAGGTGTCCACTCCCTCGAAGATCGGCAGGCAGCGTGAAGTGGTTGCGCAGGAACCTCAGACCGTAGCCATAGCCTCATTGAAGAGGTGGTTCGTAGGAGAGGGCCATGGTATCGAGCTCAGGTGTTATGCCCGCTGTGCGCGATATCGAAGAGGTGGCGCATGCGCTCCACCAAGCGTTGAACCGAACCTGTCTCAGCCACATGGCTATCCGGGGATGACAGGCGCCTCTCATTCTCCAGCCGCCGCGAGAACAGCAGGGCGAGATCTTCGGCGATGGCCGGGCGATCCTGTATCAACGGCGCGAGGCTAGCCTGCGCGATCTCATAGGCGACGACCAGTGTCAGCGCCTTGATGCTTCCAGGCGCAGCAGCACCAGCGAGAAGACCTCCCTCGCCGAAGAAATCGCCCGGCGCGAGCCTTCCGAGCTCGATCTCCTGGCCGTCCCTGGCCTGGATCGCGACGGCAACGCCGCTGCGGATGATCATGAGCGAATTCTGTGCTGCACCCTGCTCGATGAGGAGCTCGTTCTTGCGGAAGGTCCGCCGGACCATCGCACTTGCGAGGACCTCCTTTTCGTCCTCCGTCAAGCCCGCAAAAAGCTGAATAGCGTCGAGCAGTCGCATGGGAGTCGTGCGATTTCCGGACATTTCGACGTCAGGCTGGCCCCGGTTAGAAGACGACATCGCGGGTATGCAGCGATCGCTTTCCGCCGGGGCGAGCTTGAGGTCATCTGCCATCGCATGACGGTGGATCAGGTCGAAGAGTTCGTTCCGCGCGAGACCAGATTTCGAGATGTCCGGCACCCGGAACGATAACTCGATCTCGATGGCGGCGCCGGTCAGTGCCTTGATCTGAACCGAAGGTGGAGGGTTCTTGAGGATGATATTGCAGCTCAGCAGGACATCGTGCATCGCCTCGACGATCGTTCGTGGCGCCTTCGTCGGCAGGAACGAAATTGTCAGCTTCACGCCATGGCTGCGCTCGGGACTGCTCATATTGGTCAGCGTCGCCTTGGCGAGGCTGCTATTGGGCAGAACGACAAGGTCGTTGGCGCCGTTGAGCAGATGGGTCGCACGCCAGTTGGTTTCCAGCACGCGCCCCTCGATGCCGCCATTGAGCACGATCCAGTCGCCGACCGCATAGGGACGGCCGATGTTGAGCGCGACACCCGAGAACACGTCGCTTAGCGTGCTCTGCAAGGCGAGACCGATGATGATGGCCACGACACCCGAGGTGGCGACGAGTGTTCCGACCGGAACGCTGAAGACATAGGCGACGACCGAAAGCAGCGTGCCGAGATAGATCGTTCCGACCACGAGATCCTGGATCAGCCGGCCCTCGCGAGGCTGCCGCTCGAAGATCAGGAAGACCCGGACGAAAGCGATCAGCGCCCACGCGGCATTGATCCACCAGATTATTTTCGCAATGCCGATGAAGACATGCTGGGGCGCTGCGATCTCGGGCGGTGTCGCCTGATAGGGCACGATGCCATGATAGAGGAGCAGGGCCGTCAATCCCGCGAAGA
Organism: Allobosea sp. OK403; assembly: GCF_900113835.1. Taxonomy (GTDB): domain Bacteria; phylum Pseudomonadota; class Alphaproteobacteria; order Rhizobiales; family Beijerinckiaceae; genus Allobosea. Next base: position 134,118 of record NZ_FOQV01000013.1, read on the forward strand.
ACAGGACTTGTCCAAGCAATCGCCTGGTCGGGTGGTTGCGTAGAGCGACGCGCGTGACGAGCGCGCCGGCAACCGCCATCAGACCGGTCTGGACCATGGGATCGGCCAGCAGCGGCAAGATCGTATCCGATTGAAGCATGCTCACGCCGCGCTGCCTGTTGCCCTGACCCGAAGCCAGTGTGTCGAGCCTTGTCTCGTCCGAGTTTGGCTCATGGGTCAAGCCGTGGTGTAAGCGTCTTGCCGGGTTCGAGGTCATCATGGCGACGCCCCCACCTTGCTCATGAAACGATTGAGATCGCGATCGCCGGGCGCATGCACAATCCACCATGTCGCCAATTCTTTCAGCGGTCGGAACTCGGTATCATAACCACGGCGCCCCCCAGGCGCGCGATGTCCGGGTAGATGGAGCAGCGTATCATCGATGGCGCTGCCCGACGGCTATGAAGGAAGCGAGCATGGATGCGGTCTCCGCGGAGGCCGGCGTCTCCAGGCGCAGGCTCTACACGCGCTTTCCTGCCAAGTCGCAGCTCTTCGAAGCCGTCATCGGGACGTGATCGAACAGAAGCTTCAACTCCTCGCAACGGGCCGGGTGGAGGATGCCAGTCTGACCGACCAGTTGCTCGCCTTCCCTGCCCGGCTGCACCGCATCGTTCTTGTCCCCGAGATCATCGGACTCGAGCGGGCGGTCATCGCAGAGGCAAAACAGTTCCTGAACTCGCCGGTCGCATGCTGCCCCGGCTCGGGGAAATCGCCCTGCGGCAACTTAACGATGTCATACGGCCTGCCTTGCCGAACGACCGCCGCAGCGACGGGCTGATCTGCAGGGACGCCGAGACATTTCTCGCGATGGTAGTTCTGCTGCCGTTGCGCAACGCCCTGCTCGGGCGGGCCGAGGAATGACCGGATAGCGTAGACCAAGTGTTCATCGAACGTGCGGTGGACATCTTCGTGAAGCGCATTCGATCCGACGAGGGCCTTTCGTCGTCGGAACTCATGAAACCGAGTTCGGCGCCTTCCCCCGGACTGGGTGGATGACGCGAATGCGGCAGGGAGACCTGAGCAGTCGCGCTGCCGCATTTATCAGGGCCGGATGCAATCAAACTACGGGTTCAGCGCCTGCTGCACCATGTGCGTATCGACATACTGGTTCATGGTCGCGATCTTCCCGTCCTTCACGGTGTAGAGGTGCGCGAAGACTGCGCGCATGGACTTCCCGGTCGCGTTGTAGGAGCCGGAATAGACCCCGAAGGCGGCGACGCGGTCGCCGTCTTCGAGATAGGTGTGAACATCGGCGCGATAGCCGGTCCATTCGGTGCCGAGGCGCTTGAACACACCAGCGATGATCGCATCGGGCCCGACATAGGTTCCCGCATAAGGGAACCCCTCCGCTTCGGTCCATTGTGCATCGGGAGCGAGCGCCGCCAGCAGGTTGCGGCCGTTATCCTCCGAGGAACCTTCATAGGTTCCTCGGATCAGATCGAGATTGGCACCCATGGCGATCAGCCCCACTTCATCTCGCCGGTGGCGACCTTGGAGCCGATGTCGAGCGCGACACCCATGCCCAGATTGGGGAAGCGCGCCTGCATCGCGGCCTTGAGCGCGGCTGAATCCTTCGTCTTGGCCAGTTCGTCCTCGAATGCCGCAAGATAGGCTTTGGTGTACGCCACGCCCGAGAGATCCGTCGGGGCGTCCGGCGCCATGTGGCCGGGCACGACGACCGACGGCTTGCGGGCAGCGACCGCGTCAAGCGTCGCGATCCAGGCGGCGCGCTGCTCCCTGGTCGGGGTGTCGGCGGTCCAGACGTAGACGCCCGAGAAGATCATCACCCCGCCGAACACCGCGTTCAGCGATGGCACGAAGAGACAGCGCCGGTTGGCCAGCCCGTCGGCAGGCACTATCTCGACGGTCTCGCCGTCGACGGTCAGCGTCTTACCGTCGAACGCCTCGGGGATGACGATGTCGGCCAGCGTCTGCGGTCCGTTTTCCTTGAGCTGAGGGCCCCAGACGGCGAGCTTCTTGTCGACGCTGGCCTTGATCGCGGCCACCGTCTCGAAGGCGGCGATCACCCGTGCATCGGGGAAGGCCTCCTTGATCGGCTTGAGGCTGAAGTAATAGTCCGGGTCGGACTGGCTGATATAGATTGTGCTGAGCTTCTTGCCCGTCGCCTTGATCGCCTCCACGACCGCGCGGCCGTCGGGAAAGGTGAAGCCGCCATCGATCAGCAGGGCTTCCGACGCGCCGGTGATGAGCACGGGGGCGCGATAGAAGCCCTTTTCACCGGCGGGCAGGTGCTTCCACGACAGGGCAGTGGCCGCATGGCCAAGACCAGCGGGTGCAAGAATGGCGGCGGCGCCGCCACCGAGTGTCGCTTTCATGATGGCTCTCCTGGTGAACATGATCGTCTCCTGACGGTGACTCGGTCGTGATTGAGTAGGCTCCCGTCAGGCGTTTCCGCCGTCTCGAATGAGAACCGACGGTAGCGTCAACGGCGACCATTGACTTGAATCCGTATTTTTCAAATCCATCTCCCATCGAAGCTCAACACCCATGCACATTGAGCTTCAACTCTCGAATCGTCGGATCATCTCGACAAAAGCTGCAGCTGCCTTGATGTCGGCCTCCAACGCGACTCGGGCAGAGGCTGGATCAGACCTCTGCAAAGCGGTCAGTAAGCTTTCGTGTGCCCGTACCGCGCTGCCGCCCTTCAGCCGACTCGGCTCCAGACGAATGTTCAGATTGAGCACCGGACCGGCTTTGAGCCATAGCCGTTCGATCATTTCGACGAGGCTCGGCATGCCGCTTGCTCGATAGATCGCGAAATGAAGGTCACAGTTGGCCGCGACCGCACCGGCCGTATCCGGCGGGTCGCTGCTCGCTGCTTTGCGGAAAGCTGCCTCATGACCCGCGACCAGAGCGATTTGCTCTGCAGTCACCTTACGCGCTGCCTCTTCGACCGCGAAGCCTTCAACCACGAGTCTAATCCGCGTCAGCTCGCGGAACTGCTCCAACGTCAACAGCGGCACGCGTACAGCCCGGCCCGGCAGCACCTCAAGCGCGCGGTCGACGGCCAGCCGGTTCACCGCCTCGCGCACCGGCATCATCGAGACGCCGAGAGCCTCGGCCACACGGCGCAGCGAGAGCTTCTCGCCCGGAGCCAGACGGCCCGCGACCAGCAATGCCCGCAACTCGCCGGTGACCCGTTCGCCGAGCGTCTCGCGCTGAAGCACGCCGATCTCGTCGAGGGCTGAGCCGTCATGGTCCGCTGCGACGGCGGGCTTCTCAAAGGCTGCAGGCAAGGGCTGGACAGGGGCGATCATGTCTGCCAACCTAACTGTGATCACAGATCACGACAAGCGGCATCAGACCGCTGACCACAATCAGCCGACGCTGAAAAAACGCGGCACTCGTTCTGGGAGGAACGCCAATGACAGATCGACAGCCATCGACATTCCGCGTCTCGCGCCGCCAGGCTCTGGTCGGCATCAGTGCGGGCGCAGCCACCGGGCTGATCGCCAGCCCCTCGCTGATCCTGGCGCAGACGCCCGATGCCATCCGCTACGGGCATCTGACGCCGCGCACCGGCTTCCTCGGTCCGCTCGGAGAGTACGGCGTGATGGCCGTCGATCTCGCGGTCGAGGAGATCAACGCAGCCGGCGGCGTCAACGGCCGCAAGCTCGAGGCGCTGAAGGAGGATTCGGTCAATCCGCAGACCGCCTCGACCAAGGCCGAGCGCATGATCGAGCGCGACAAGGTCGCCTGCATCCTCGGCGAGATTTCCTCGGCCTCCTGCCTGACGATCTCGCAGGTCGCGGCCCGCAACAAGACGCTCTTCGTCAACACCGGCGGCAATTCCGACGCGCTGCGCGGCGAAAGCTGCAACCGCTACATGTTCCATGTCGAGCACCAGAACTCGATGTATGTGAAGAGCTGCGGCCGCTCGCTGATGGCGCAGGGGCTGGTCAAGGGCAAGAAGTGGTTCTCGCTGACCGCCGACTACGCCTTCGGCCATGACCTGCTCAAGGTCGCCAAGCGCTTCATGGAGGCCAATGGCGGCCAGTTCGCCGCCGACAAGCTGGTGCCGACCGATGCCACCGACTTCTCGGCGCTGCTGATCGAGATCCGCGCCGCCAAGCCCGATTTGGTGATCTCCAACCTCGCCGGCAACCAGATCACCAATTTCCTGAAGCAGTATTCCGAGTTCGGGCTGAGCTTCCCGGTCGCCGGCTTCGGCTTCGACACGGCGCTCGCCTGGGCCGCGGGCAAGGACAATTTCGGCGGCGTCTGGCCCTGCGTCTGGCATCACCTGATCGACACGCCCGAGACCAAGAAATTCGTCGCGGCCTTCACCAAGAAATACGGCAAGCCCCCGGAGAACCAAGCCTGGGGCGACTACATGGCCGTGAAGATCATGGCCCAGTCGATGAACGAGCTGAAGAGCACGGACACCGCAAAGATCCTCGAATATTGGGAGAAGGGCGCGAAGTTCGACGTGATGAAGACGCGACCCGGCTATTTCCGCGCCTCCGACCACCAGCTCATGAGCGAGATGTACACGATCACCGCCCTGCCGGCAGCGCAGGTGAAGAACCAGTGGGACCTCTTCACCTCCTCACCGCCGGTTCCCGGCCCGAGCGAGGATCTCGAAGTCATCGCCACCCAGGGCGACGAAGCCATCTGCAAGATGAGCTGAGGCCGATCAACAACCGCACCGTCATCCTGGACAAGCGGCTCAGCCGCGCAGCTCCGGGATCCATCCTAGAGCGCCAGAGCCCTTCGATGGATCCCGGGACGCCCTCCGGGCGCCCAGGATGACGGAGTGGTTCCTTGCATCATCCCGTTTCGCCTTAACCGCTGAACGAAAGCCAACCCTTGCTCACCCTCTTCATCCAGCAGGTACTGAACGGGCTGCTCGACGGGGTCTATTACCTCCTGATCGCGCTCGGCCTGTCGCTGATCTTCTCGCTCGGCGGCATCGTCAACCTGGCCCATGGCGCCTTCTACGCCATCGGCGCCTATCTCACGATCGTGCTCGCGCCCCATATCGGCTTCGGCGGCGCGATCATCGCCTCGCCGCTGCTGGTGGCTCTGATCGGCATCGTCGTCGAGCGCGGCCTGTTCCAGCGTTTCTACCGCTCGGACCCGATCCTCTCTCTGCTCCTGACCTTTGGGCTCGCCATGGTAGCGGAACAGTCGCTGCGCATGATTTTTGGCGCGCCGCCGCTCTCCTTCTCGATCCCCGCGGCATTGCGCGGCCAGATCTTCCTCGGCGAGTTCATCTATTCCCGCTACCGCGCCTTGCTTCTGCTGATTGCAGCCGCCTGCGTGCTCGGCCTCTGGTTCCTGCTCCAGCGCACCGCCTTTGGCCGCGTCGTACGCGCCGGCGTGCAGAACCCCGACATGGTCGGCGCGCTCGGCATCTCGCTGCAGCCCTACATGGTCGCTGTCGCCGGCCTCGGCATCGGGCTTGCGGGGCTCGCCGGCGTACTGCTGGCGCCGATCTATTCGATCCACCCGGCCATGGGCCAAGAGATCATCACGCCTGCCTTCGTCGTCGTCGTCATCGGCGGCTTGGGTTCCTTCTGGGGCGTGGTGGTGGCCGCGCTGATGGTCGGCCTGGTCAAGGGCATCACCATCGGGCTCGGCTACACGCAATGGTCGACCGCCGTGATCTATCTGATGATGCTGCTCGTCCTGCTGTTCAGGCCCCGCGGCCTGTTCGGCGAACGTATCCAGCGCTTCGAGTGAGGGACGCCATGACACCCTCCCGGCACGACTATGCGCCGCTCTTGATCGCGGCCGCAGGCCTCCTCGCCTTGCCCTCCCTGATGCATGCGATCGGGCTCGGCACCACCTCGGCAACCGAGATCGTCGTCTTCGCCATCGCCTGCATGGCGTTGAACATCCTGGTCGGCACGACCGGGCTCGTCTCCTTCGGCCATGGCGCCTGGTTCGGGCTTGCCGCCTATGCCGCAGGACTGGCGCAGCGCAACTGGTTCCCCGGCCAGTTCGCCTTGCCGATCCTGCTCGCGGTCGCCTTCGTGGCGCTCATCGCCTTCGCCTTCGGGGCGCTGATCCTGCGTCGCAAGGGCGTGTATTTCTCGCTGCTGACGCTGGCGCTCGCCGCCATGACCTATTCCGTCGCCTTTCGCTGGACAGCGGTGACAGGCGGCGAGGATGGCCTGGGCGGCATCAAGCGTCCGCTCTTTCTCGGCATCGATTTCGAGGCGGCCCTGCCCTTCTACATGCTCGTCGCCACCATCGGCATGGCGGTGGTCTTCGCGCTCTGGCGCTTCCAGCGCTCGCCGGTCGGCACCGTGCTGGTCGCGATCCGCGAGAACGAGCAGCGCGCCCGTTTCCTCGGCTATGCGACCGACCGCTACAAGCTCGCGGCCTTCACGCTCTCGGCCGGGCTGACCGGGCTTGCCGGCTCGCTCCTGCTGTTCAACAACCGCATGACCTCGGCCGACCCGATCTCGGTCGCCTTCTCCGG
>NZ_FOQV01000015.1 GCF_900113835.1 Allobosea sp. OK403
GCCGGAACGCGGTGTTTGCCACCGGGAATCCAACGGCTTCCCGCCCGCACCAATCATAACACCAATCAAACACACAGGAATCCATCATAGAGTTCGACCGCGCCCTACGATGGATTCCGGGTCTCCGCTTCGCTGCGCCCGGAATGACGCGCGGTTGAATTCGATTGGGATGGAATAGACAAAGCAATAGCGGGGCGGCCTTTCCTGGGACCGCCCCGCCTTGTTCCGATCGGTGGGGTCTCGCGGGTACCGATCGAATTTCCAGGATCTCGAATTCCGAAGTCGCTCAGTTGGTCAGGTAAGGCGTCGGGTCGACCGGCGAGGAGCCCTTGCGCAGCTCGAAATGCAGCTGCGGCGAGGAAACGTTGCCGGACTGGCCGGAATTGGCGACGACCTGGCCGCGCTTGACCGTGTCGCCACGCTTGACCTTCAGATCGCCGTTATGGGCATAGGCCGAGACATAGCCGTTGGGGTGGCGGATCAGCACCAGATTGCCGTAGCCCTTGAGCTCGCTACCGGCATAGGCGACGGTGCCGCCCTCGGCCGCCTTCACCGGCGTGCCTTCCGGCACGGCGATGTTGATGCCCTCATTGCCGCCCTTGCCGCTATAGCCGCTGATGACACGGCCGCGTGCCGGCCAGCGGAAATCGGCCTTGTCGGATGCATCCTCCTCGGCGGCCTGCTTGGGCAGGCTCGCTGTGACGACGGGCTCCGGCGCGGCCTTCGGCACGGCCGTGACCTTGGGCTCGACGGCAGGCGCGCTAGCGACCACCACCGGCTTCGCCTTCTCGGGCGCAGGCTTCTTCACCTCGGCGACGACCGGCTTGGCAGCAGGCACGTTGGCGACGGGCGCGACAGGAACCGCCGCGACGGGCGTCTTGCGCGCCTCGGCCTTCGCCTTGGCTTCGGCTGCGAATTTGGCACGCGATTCGCGCATCGCCTGCGCGTCAGTTGCGGCTTTGCTCTTGGCCTGGGCGGCCTCGGTGGCTTTGGATTCGGCCGCAGCGCTCGCCTTGGCTTCGGCGACAGCCTTGGCCCGGGCGGGCGCGCTGGCCGGCATGGCGGGAGCCGCGATGCGGGCCGCAGGAGCTGTCGGCGGCGCGGTCGGCGGCGCGAGGTTGCGGGCAGGCTCGGGCCGGGCGTCGCTTTGAACCTGCGCGCTCTGGGCGAATTGCTGCCGCACGGCCGGGACTGAGCCTGCATTGGCGTTATAGACGGGAATGGTCAGGCGCGAGCCCGGCGCGATCGTGGGGCCCGAAAGCCCGTTCGCGGAGATCAGCGCGGCACGCGGCACGCCATAACGCGAGGAGATCATGTCGAGCGTCTCGCCCTGGGCGACGACGATCGGCGTGCCACCCTGCGCGGACCAGCCTGAGGCGCTGCCGCCTGTGGGAGACGGAGCCGAATTGCGCAGCGCCACGGCCGATTGCGGGGGCGGCAGCGGCTGCGAGCGGACCGAGGCCATGGCCGGCGCGGATGGCGGGTTCAGCGGCGTGCTGGCGACGCGGCCGATCGAGCCCGTGGTCGCAGGATCGCGCATCGGCGGGGCCGCCTGAGCGCTCTTGAAGGGGCTGGAGAAGGGCGCATCACTGAAGCGCATCGTCTCCGAGGAACAGGCGCTGACGCCCAGGGCAAGCAGGCAGACCGTCGACACGCGAAGGACGACGCTGGGCTGGACCGATCCGACTTGAATACGCATGGACTGGCACTCGTGAACAACGCAACTCGATGGGGAGCATTAAAGCCCCGTTCAGGTTACGAAAGCGTTTCGCCCTCTCCCGCCCGCTTCATTTTCTGTGCGGCTCTCAGGCGTCTTCGAGCGAAGCGGGTACCGGTTCGCAAAAAGAGATCGCGCTGGAGTAAGACTTAGAGAGCTCGCGCCAGGCCCGGCGCGAGCGGCGGCAGGCGCACCACCGGCCCCATGGCGTGGTCGAAGCTGCCATCGGCAGCCTTCGTCACCACGACCCGGCGCGCGATGCCATCGACGCGCAGGGCCCCAACAAGCCGTCCACCCGGCGAAAGCCGCATCAAGAGCGCCTCGGGCATGGCATGGGCGACGCCATTGACCAGGATCCGGTCGAAGCGGCCGAGCGTCCGGTCCGGCTGGAAGCCGTCGGCATGGCGCAGATCGACCGACTGGCCATAGCCATTGCCGCTGAGGCGCTCATGCGCGGCCAGCGCCAGCGTACGGTAGCGCTCCAGCGAGACGACCTCGCCACCCATCGCAGCCAGCAGCGCCGAGACATAGCCGGAGCCGGTGCCGACCTCGAGCACGCGGGCCGAAGGCTGCATCTCGAGCGCGGTCAGGAGCGCGGCGACCGTGTGCGGCGCCGTCATGGTCTGTCCGCAGGGCAGCGGCACCGAGACGTCCTGGCGCGCCAGATCGGCAAAGCGCGACGGCGCGAAACGCTCGCGCGGCACTCTCTCCATGGCGCGCAGCACGGTGAGATCGCGCACGCCCTGCGCCCGCAGCGACAAAAGGAAGGCGACAGTGCGCTCGCCCTCGCTGGCGGCCGCCCCCTCGGTCATCTCTGCGCCCTCGCCGTCCGTCATGGCTCAGGAGATGAGTAACGGAGGAATGCTCAGGCCGTCATGCTCGCCCTTGTGGCGAGCATCCACGTCTTGACCACGCCCTTCGATCAATGAAGGCGTGGATGGTCGGGACAAGCCCGACCATGACGGATGACCGACATAAGTCGGTCTCCGTCGAAACCTGCCCGACCATGACGGGAGAGGTCGCCACAGCATTTTGCTCAAGCGAACACCTGCGCGAAGCGGGTCAGCGTCGGCTCATGCGTCAGGTCGAGCTCCAGCGGCGTCAGCGAGATCTTCTTCTCGAACAGCGCGCGCAGATCGGTGCCGTTGGCGGGTTCGGATTTGCTGCGCTGGAAGGCGATCCAGAAATACGGGTTGCCGCGCCCGTCCTGGCGCGGCTCCAGCTTCATCAATTCCTGGTCGCGCCGGCCCTGCACCGTGACCGCGACACCGGCGACCTCGCTCGGGGGGACATTGGGGAAGTTGAGGTTGAACAGCACGTCCTTCGGGATGCCCTCGTCCAGCAGGCGCCGGATGATGCCGGGCGCATGGTGCTTGGCGCAGTCCCAATGGATCTGGTCGCGGCCGGCCGGCCCATAGGCCTGACTGACGGCGATCGAGGGAATGCCGAGCAGCGTGCCCTCCATCGCGGCCGCGATCGTGCCGGAATAGGTGACGTCCTCGGCGACGTTCTGGCCGCGATTGACGCCCGACAGCACGAGATCGGGCCGCTGCTCGATCATGATCGAGCGCGCCGCCATGATGACGCAGTCGGTCGGCGTGCCGGCGACCGCGTAGCGGCGCTTGTCGATCTGGCGCAGGCGCAGCGGATTGCTGAGCGACAGCGAATGCGCCACGCCCGACTGGTCGGTCTCGGGTGCGACAACCCAGACATCGTCGGAGAGCTGAGCGGCAATCGCCTCCAGCACGGCCAGCCCCTCGGCATGGATGCCGTCATCATTGGTGACGAGAATGCGCATGGGTCAGGAGTCTTTCATGGAAGCGCGAGGCTGTTGGGCGAAGCGCGCGGGGAACCCCTCTCCTGCATCGAAGTCGGGTATACCCGACTTCGACACTCTGAGTGCTGAACCCGGGTATACCCGGGTTCAGTGAGAGGGGCAGGGGTGAGGTGTAGGCCCCTGGACCAGTCGAACGCCAAGCTCACGGCGGGCTGCGGTGAGGTCACGGCCAAAGCGTCAACCGGCCGACCCCTCACCCTGCCCTCTCCCTCCGGGAGAGGGTTCCCCGCGTCCAATCCTGCCAGCGCGAGCATCACGCCTTCTCGATCCGCGTCACGCCGCGCATATAGGGCACCAGAACCTCCGGCACCGTGATCGAACCGTCGGCGTTCTGGTAGTTCTCCATCACCGCGATCAGCGCCCGGCCGACCGCCGTGCCCGAGCCGTTGAGCGTGTGGACGAAGCGCGGCGCACCGCCCTCGCCCGAACGGTAGCGCGCATTCATCCGCCGCGCCTGGAAATCGCCGCAGACCGAGCAGGAGGAGATCTCGCGATAGGTCTTCTGTCCCGGCAGCCAGACCTCGATGTCGTAAGTCTTCTGCGAGGCAAAGCCCATATCGCCGGTGCAGAGCGTCATCACGCGATAATGCAGGTCGAGCTTCTTCAGCACGGCCTCGGCGCAGGCCAGCATGCGCTCATGCTCCTCGCGCGATTTTTCGGGCGTGGTGATCGAGACCAGTTCGACCTTCTCGAACTGGTGCTGGCGCAGCATGCCGCGCGTATCGCGCCCGGCCGAGCCGGCCTCCGACCGGAAGCAGGGCGTCAGCGCGGTGTAGCGGCGCGGCAGCTCTTCCTCGGAGAGGATCGATTCGCGCACGAGGTTGGTGAGCGGAACTTCGGCTGTGGGGATGAGCCAGTGATCCTCGCCCGCCCTGAACTGATCGTCACGAAACTTTGGCAGTTGCGCCGTACCGAACATCGCATCGTCCCGCACCATCAATGGCGGATTGACCTCGGTATAGCCGTGCAGCTCCGTATGCGTGTCGAGCATGAACTGCCCGATCGCCCGGTTGAGCCTCGCAAGCCGCTGATTCAGCACGACGAAACGCGAGCCCGAGAGCTTCGCCGCCGTCTCGAAATCCATCTGGCCCAGTGCTTCGCCGAGCTCGTAATGCTCCTTGAGCTGGTTGAAGCCGAAGAGGCGGCCGCCGGTTCTCTCGGGCGCCTCGCCATGCACCGATTTCACGACATTGCCATGCTCGTCGGCGCCTTCGGGCACCTCCTCATGGGGCAGGTTCGGGATCGCGGCCAGTTGCTCGTTCAGCGCCTCGACCGCCGCCTTCTCCTGCGCTTCCAGCGCCGGCTGCAATTCCTTCAAGGCCGCGACCTCAGCCTTCAGGCTGTCGGCGAGTGCGACATCCTTGGCACCCATCGCTTTGCCGATCTCCTTGGAGAGGGCGTTGCGGCGTTCCTGCGAACTTTGCGCCTTGGCGATGGCCGAGCGGCGGGTATCGTCAAGTGCGAGCAGCGACGACGACAGCGGCTCGAGCCCCCGCCGCTTCAAGCCGGTATCGAACGCCTCGGCGTTCTCGCGAATCCATTTGATATCGTACATCGGTCTCAGGCCATGCCGCCGCTGCGGAATGCAGCGAGAAATGCTCTAGACCGGGATGGCGAGCGATGGAACCACTTCGATCACACAGAACTTGCCGTGGAACCTCACCGTCATCCTGGACAAGCCGCGAAGCGGCGCAGATCCGGGATCCATCGGAGGGCACTGCACTCTACGATGGATCCCGGGACGACCTACGGTCGCCCAGGATGACGTCGCGGGTGGAACAGACGGCCTTCGCAAGGTCAATCGAGATGGATCGTGCCGTAGAGGTCGCGCCAGTCGGGATTGGCGGCCTCGATCAGCGCGACCTTTCGCGCCCGCCGCCAGCGTTTCATGAGCTTTTCCTGCGCGATGGCCTCATCGGCGCGCGCGAAGCGTTCAGCGTAGACAAGATGGGTCGCGCCATACTTGCGGGCGAATTCTGAGCCTCGGCCTTCGCGATGCTCAGCGATCCGCCGGCTCAGGCTGTTGGTCACACCGACATAGAGCGTGCCGTTCCAGCCGCTGGCCATGATGTAGACCCACATCGCCTGCCACACCCCCCGTCATCCCGGCCGGAGCGCCGGGATCCATCATAGAGCGCCGTCTTGCCCTATGATGGATCCCGGAACTGCACCGCTACGCGGCTTGTCCGGGATGACGGCGCGGAAAAATGACAGGTCACAGCAAGCAAGCGAGACAGCAGAGGATCACTCCGCTGCCTTCTCTTCCTCAGCCTTCTTAGCTGCCCGCTTCTTCTCGACATAGCGCACCGAGAACACCGAAAGCTCGTAGAGCAGCAGCATCGGTACGGCGAGCATCAGCTGGGAGATCACGTCCGGCGGCGTCAGCACGGCGGCAATGACGAAGACGAAGACGATGGCGTAGCGGCGCTTGTCCTTGAGGAACTGCGAATCGATGATCCCCGCCTGCCCGAGCAGCGTCAGCACCACCGGCAATTGGAAGGCGACGCCGAAGGCGAAGATCAGCGTCATGATCAGCGAGAGATATTCGCTGACCTTGGGCAGGAGCGCGATGCCGGCCTGGGTCTCGGTCGCGGCCTGCTGCATGCCCAGCGAGAACTTCATCAGCACCGGCATGGCGAAGAAGAAGACCAGCGCGGCGCCAAGCGTGAAGAACACCGGCGTCGCCACGAGATAGGGCGCGAACGCCGCCTTCTCATTCTTATAGAGGCCCGGCGCGACGAATTTATAGACCTGCGTCGCGATCACCGGAAAGGCGAAGAAGCCGGCCCCGAATGCTGCCACCTTGATATGGGTGAAGAGCAGTTCGAGCGGGCCGGTATAGATCAACTGCGCGTTCGCGGTGCTCCCGGCCGCCCAGACATAGGGCTGCACCAGGATATTGTAGATCTGCGTCGAAACCGCAAAGCAGATGAAGAACATCAGCAGGAAAGCGATCAGCGACTTGATCAGCCGAGCCCTGAGCTCGATCAAATGGTCGATCAGCGGCGCGCGCGAGGCCTCGATCTCGTCCTCGCCGTCCTTCGCATTGACGACGCTCATGCTGCGCTCCCGTCTTCGGGTTCGCTGACTTTGGCCTTGCGCTTGCGCGGGGCGGCCTTGGCAGGCTCCGCCGCCACGACCTCGGGCTCCACCTTGGGCGCACGCTTGCGCTTTGGCTTCTCTTCGGTTGCAGCCTCCGCGATCGGCGCGGGCGCGATCTCGACGGGCGGCAAGGGCTCAGGCGCCGGCAGCGCCGCGAGCTTGGCCTCGGCCTCTTTGATCTGCGCGTCGGCGAGGCCCGTCGAGGCGGGCTCGCTGGGCATCTCGATGGGTTTGTAGTCGGAGTTCATGGCTGAAGACACGGAGCCGCCGACATCCTCGACCTGCTTCTTCAGGTCGTGCAGCTCGGCCTCGCGCATCGCGTCATTGAACTGGCCCTGGAACTCGCTGGCCATGCGGCGCACCTTGCCGACCACCTGGCCGACAGTGCGCATGGCTTTGGGCAGATCTTTCGGGCCGATCACGACGAGCGCAACCGCCCCGATCAGCATCAATTCGCTCCAGGCGATGTCGAACATCGATGGCTCGTCCTCTCAACCGCTCGCCGCGAGGCAAGCGGCGCGCCATCAGGCCTTGTGCTCGGCCTTGGCCGCAGCGGGATTGCTCGTGGTCGCCTGGTCGATGACCCGGGGATCGGCCGGAGCAGCGCTCGGCGGCGTGGCCGGCTCGTCATCATCGGCCATGCCCTTCTTGAAGGACTTGATGCCCTTGGCAACGTCGCCCATCAGCTCGGAAACCTTGCCGCGCCCGAACAGTAGCATCACGATGACGCCGACGACGATCCAGTGCCAGATACTGACGCCACCCATGGCGAACTCCTCCGAATTACAGTGCGGCCGGGCGTTGAGCCTCGGCCAACTTCTTGTGGCGGAACCTATGTGTCCCCCGCAGGGAACACAAGAACTTCATCCGTCGGAATATCGATGCCAACATCGTCGCCCTCGCGAACCTTCCCGGTGAGCGAGACCCGCGCGAGCAGCGGCCGGTCGAAGCCCGAGACCGCGAGCAGGACGTGATCGACCTCGCCAAGGAAGCGCCGCGTCACGACACGGCCAGGCAGGCAGAACCCCTTCGGCGTCAATCGGATCGCTTGCGGCCGGATGCAGACCACGGCTTGCGCGCCTTCGCCGAGATCGCCCGCCGGAAAGCGCCCCACCGGCGTATCCACCGCGCCGCGCAGGACACGGCCTTCTATCTCGGTAAAATCGCAGAAGAATCGGGCAGCAAAGAGGCTGTTGGGCTGACGGTAGAGCTGTTCGCCCGTGCCGATCTGGACGATCCGGCCTGCGCGCATCAGCACGATGCGGTCGGCGATGCGCATCGCATCCTCGGGATCATGCGTCACGATGATCGAGGTCGCCCCGGTTTCCTTGAGCAGCGCCGCCGTCTCGTCGCGCACCACATCGCGCAGGCGCCGGTCGAGATTGGAGAAGGGTTCGTCCATCAAGAGCACGCCGGGGCGCGGCGCTATGGCCCGGGCCAGCGCGACGCGCTGCTGCTCGCCACCCGACAACATATGTGGATAAGCCTCGCTGAGATCGGCAAGACCGACGCGGGCGATGGCGCGCAGCGCGGTCGCCTCGGCGGATCTCTCGTCATAACCGCGCAGGCCGAAGCGAACATTCTCGCGCACGCTCAGATGCGGGAACAGCGCATAGTCCTGGAAGACCAGCCCGACGCCGCGCTGCTCCGGCTCGACGAAGCCTTGCGGCGAGGACACATCGCTGCCCTCCAGCAGCACGCGCCCGGAACTCGGCCGCTCGACTCCGGCCGCAAGCCTGAGCAGCGTCGTCTTGCCGCAGCCCGACTGGCCAAGCAGGGCCACGACCTCGCCAGGCTCGATCGACAGGCTGACCTCGCTCAAAGCCGTCACATCGCCGAAGCGCTGCGTCACCCGGTCGAATCCCAAAGCCATCGGGATCGCGGCGCCGGCCGTCCCTCGCCTGCCCCAGCTCAGCCAGCGCGCCTTGGTCTCATTCGACGCCAAAAGATGCTCCACCCTGTCCACCAACCGCTGCGTCATTCCGGGCGTAGCCCCCGGGTCCGATCTTCGATCGGCCCAAGGGTAAACTCCGCGAAGACCCGGAATCCATCGTAGAGCCAGATCCGTCAAAGGATTGGCCCTCCGATGGATTCCGGATCTGCGCCGCTGACGCGGCTTGTCCGGAATGACGGCACGGGTGGGAAAGAAACCTCGCCCTACTCATCCGCCGTGTGCGGCGGCCCTTCGCCGTCGTCAAGCGGCGTGAAGAGGTCGCCGAGCGGATCCTCGTCGGCGCGCAGATCCGGATCATCGTCGGGAATCGGCACGGTGAGGTCCTTGGTCAGGCGCCCCTCGATGAAGCCCGAGCCCTTGAGCTCGTCGAGGCCGGGCAGGTCGTCGATGCGGTCGAGGCCGAAATGGTCGAGGAAACCCGGCGTCGTGCCATAGGTCACCGGCCGCCCGGGCGAGCGCCGGCGGCCACGCAGTCGCACCCAGCCTGCCTCCAGCAGGATGTCGAGCGTGCCCTTGGCGGTGGCGACGCCGCGAATCTCCTCGATCTCGGCCCGCGTCACCGGCTGGTGATAGGCGATGATCGAGAGCACCTCGAGTGCAGCCCGCGACAATTTGCGCGGCGGCTCGGCCTCGGCCGCCAGCAGATAGCCGAGATCGGGCGCAGTGCGGAAGGCGAAGCCGCCTGCGACCAGGCGCAGATTCACTCCGCGCGGCGCGTAGAGCTCGATCAGATGCTCCAGCACCTGCGCGACATCGACGCCGGCCGGCACCGAGCGCGCCAGTTCCTCGGCGCTCAACGGCATGGCCGAGGCGAAGAGCAGCGCCTCGACGATGCGTGTCGCCAGAGCCAGCACCTCGGCCTCGCCGCCATCATCCTCCTCGTCGAAATGCTCGGTCATCGCCACCGTCATCGCCCGCTCACAACGGCAAAGTCGGCGGCCGCGCCGAGCGGCGGCGCAGATAGAGCGGCGCGAAGGCTTCGTCCTGGCGCAGATCGAGCGCCCCCTCCTTCACCATCTCCAGCATTGCCGACAGCGCCGAGGCCCTGACGGTCGCCGTCATCTCGCGCGCCGGCAGGCCATGCGAGGTCATGTAGCGCGCGAGATAAGGATCGATCGCGGTCCAGTCGCCCGCCTCGCCGACGAGACGCTGCAAGGCCTCGCGCGCCTCGACCAGCGACCAGACGATGCGGTGGCCGACGGAGATATGGCCCTGGACGCGCCTCTGGCGCTGCTGCGCATAGGCGGAGAGCAGATCGTAGAGTTCGGCTTCCCAGATCGGGCGCGCGCCCGCCACGATCGGCTCGGGCGCGCCGCGCGCGAAAACATCCTGCCCCAGCAATTCGCGCGAGGCGAGCCGGCGTGACGCCTCGCGGATCGCCTCCAGCCGGCGCAGGCGCAAAGCGAGCGCGGTGGCGAGGTCGGCCGCGCTCGGCTCCTCGCCCTTGGGCGGCTCGGGCAAGAGCAGGCGTGATTTGAGATAGGCCAGCCAGGCCGCCATCACGAGATAATCGGCCGCGAGTTCGAGCCTGAGTGCCCGCGCCTGCTCGACGAAGACGAGATATTGCTCGGCCAGGGCCAGGATCGAGATGCGGTGCAGATCGACCTTTTGGCGCCGCGCCAGATCGAGCAGCAGGTCGAGCGGACCTTCATAGCCGTCGACATCGACGAGGAGCGCGGGTTCGCTCTCGCCGCCAGCCTGGTTGCGCCGCGGCTTTTCATCCTCGAATGGCAGTTCAGCGGCCATCTGGTCTAGGCCTGCCCCGATCGTCGACCCCGACCGGTAGGTTCGGCTGTTCAGGCGCTCAAGGCAAGCGCGCTTGCAAGCTGCGCCCTCGCTTCATCCACATCCAGAGGCTCGGGCTCGTGCCGGATGCGGGCGAGCGCCATCGCGGCGCGGCGGCCGCGCGCGCCTGTCATCTCCGGCACGGCGCCGGCGATTGCCATCATCTCCTCCATGATGCCGTGACAATGCAGCACGACATCGACGCCGGCGCGGATCGCCGCCTTGGCCTTCTCAGCGAATCCGCCCGCGAGCGCCTTCATCGAAATATCATCGGTCATGATCAGACCGTCGAAGCCGAGTTCGCCGCGCATGATCTCGCGGACGATCGTCTTCGACACTGTCGCCGGATGTTTCGGGTCCAGTGCGGTGAAGACGACATGGGCCGTCATCGCCATCGGCATGTCGGCGAGATGCCGGAAGGGGCGGAAATCGCTCGCCCGCAATTCCGCCAGCGAGGCCTCGACCACCGGCAGGTCATGATGGCTGTCGGCCTTGGCGCGGCCATGGCCGGGCATGTGCTTGATCACCGGCAGCACGCCGCCCGCGATCAGCCCCTCGGCCGCCGCCCGGCCGAGCCGCGCGATCATGTCGGGCTCATGCGCATAGGCGCGGTTGCCGATGACGTCGTGGCTGCCGGCGACGGGAACGTCGAGCACCGGCAGGCAATCGACATCGATGCCGACGGATTTCAGGTCATGCGCCATCAACCGCGCCGAAAGCCGCACGATTTCACGCTGCTGCACGGGATCATTGATACCCAGGAACGCTCGCGCCGGCGGGTAGGCCGGCCAATGCGGCGGCCCCATGCGCTGGACCCGGCCGCCCTCCTGGTCGATCAGGATCGGCGCGTGCCAGCCGACGGTCTCACGCATCTGCGCCGTCAGGGCCGCGACCTGCTCGGGCGATTGCGTGTTGCGCTTGAACAGGATGAAGCCCCAGGGCCGCGCCTCCCGGAAGAAGGCGCGCTCGTCCTGGGTCAGGCTCGTGCCGAGGCAGCCGGCGATGAAGGCGCGTGAGGTCATGTGACTGGGGTAGGAAGCGGCGCGGGCGCGGTCAAGCGCGCCCGTTATTGCGAGGAGCACAAGCGACGAAGCAACCCCGGGGGACGTGGCGCAAACACACCTGGATTGCTTCGCTACGCTCGCAATGACGGCCTGCAGGCCTTCTCAGCGCATCTGTGCCGACATCTGGGCGTTGAAGGCGTCGAAAGGCAGCTCGGCGATGCGGAACCAGAGCTGCTCCTTCTTCCAGTAGGGCAGGAACGAATCATAGAAGGTCTTGAAGGCCGGGTTGCTCGCGGCAAGCTCGCCATAAAGCGCGAAGGCCTCCTTGAACGCCGCCAGCATCACCTCCTGCGGGAAGGGGCGCAATTCGGCGCCAGCCGCTGCCAGCCGCAACAGGGCGTCGGGATTGCCATGGTCGTATTTGGCCACGCACAAGGCGTTGGCCTCCGAGCAGGCGGCTTCAAGCGCGGCCTTGTAGGCTGGCGGCAGATCGTTCCACTTGTCGAGGTTGGCGATGAAGCTGACATTGGCGCAGCCCTCCCAGAACCCCGGATAGTAGTAGTATTTCGCCACGCGCTGGAAACCGAGCTTTTCATCGTCGAGCGGGCCGGAAAACTCGACGGCGTCGAGCGTACCGCGTTCAAGAGCCGGATAGATGTCGCCGCCGGCGATCTGCTGCGGCACGACGCCGAGCCGCGCCATGATGCGCCCACCGAGGCCCGCAATGCGGAACTTCAGCCCCTTCAGGTCTTCGAGCGTCTTGATCTCCTTGCGGAACCAGCCGCCCATCTGGGCGCCGGTGTTGCCCGAAGGGATCGTGTAGCAATTATAGCCCTTCATGAAGGCGCGGCACAGTTCGAGCCCGCCGCCCTGGTAGAGCCAGGCGTTCTGCTGGCGCGTATTGAAGCCGAAGGGCAGCGAGGTCTCGAAGCCGAAGGCCGGGTCCTTGCCGATATAAAAGCTCGACAGCGTATGGCTGCACTCGACCGTGCCGTTCTGGACGGCGTCGAGCGCCTGCAGGCCGGGCACGATCTCGCCGGGTGCGAAGACCTGGATCTGGAACTGATTGTCGGTGAGCTCGCCGACGCGCTTGGCGACCTGCGTGCTGAGGCCATAGAGCGTGTCCAGGCTCTTGGGATAGCTCGAGGTCAGGCGCCAGCTGACCTTGGGCTGCGACTGGGCGATAGCGGGAGCGGCGATGGCTGTGCCACCGACTGCAGCGCCCGTGCCTGCAGCCTTGACGAATGTACGACGATCCATGGGTTTCCTCGGTCTCTTGTGTCGCTTGGAATTCTTGTCTCGCGCCCTGCCCTCACCCCGGCCAAGACATGCGCAAGCTGGGCCGCGACGCTACCCGCACTGGGCCCGCGCTTGAACCCCAACCATGCGGTAGTGTCATGCGCCGCAGGCCGAACGGAAAAGCCGCCGGCAGCGATAGGGCGCTGCCGGCGGCTCTTTATTAGGTCAGGCGTTATGCGACGGCTGAATCCCGCTCAGCTCTGGCCCGCTCAGTTCCTGCTCGCTCAGTTCTTGGCGATGAAGCACTGGCCGCCAGCCGTCTGCAGTTGCGTGCACATGGCCGTGGCGTCATCGCGCGAATAGGGGCCGACGCGCAGGCGGTAGACGGTCTTGCCGCCGGCGAGTTCGGTCTTGCGCACGATCGGCGCCTGGCCGCCCAGCTGATCGGGATATTTGCGCTGCAGCGCCGAGAAGGTAGCGCGCGCTTCCGCCTCGCTGCCGGGCGCGCCGAGCTGCACCGCGAAATCGCCGGTGCCGGCGCGGATCGCGGCCGTGGCCGGAGCAGCATTCGTCGTAGCCGGAGCGGCGCTGGCGACGCGCAGCGGCGGCGTGGTCGCGGGTGCCGGCGTCGCGACGCGTTCCTGCACTTTCGCGGCTTCGGGCGTCGTGGCAGGGCGCGGGCGCGGCTGGTTGTTGGCCGCCGTCGCGTTCGGATTGCTCGCGGCAGGCGCGGTGAGCTTGGTGGGGGCCGAACCCGTGACCGACGGCGATACGGCGTTGATATTGCCGTTGCCGTTCGCGCCGGGAGGTGGCGCGGGCGTGCCGTCGGGCCGGATCGCGACGGTGCGCACGCGGCGCGGCTCGCCCAGACCCGGAACGGCAGGTCCCGGCATCAACGCCGGCTCGGCCGGCGTCGCGCTGCGCTCGGGCACGGCAGGAGCGTTCGCCAGCGGGTTGGTCGTGCCGGAGGTGTCAGTGCCGCCGGTGACCACGGAGGAACCGGGGCCGGGCAGGACGACACGCGCCGGCATGCTCCGCGCTGCCTGCTGGACGTCGACCGGCTGTTCCTCGCGGCTGACCACCTGGGTCTGGGTCGAGGGAGCCTGTCCGACCTTTTCGTAGATCTGCTTGTTCTGGTTGGGAATCTCGGTGCCGCCGGGATTGGTCGGCTCGACCTTGGTCGGGCCGCGATCGGCGTTGATCACCAGCGGCGATCCGTCCTTGTTGGCCGGGCTGGACGAACGGAAGAACGACGCGCCGGCGACGCCGACGATGCCGATGACGGCGACCGAGGCCAGCAGCCATAGGCCCTTGCGCGAACGGCGCGGCTCGAGATCGGGCGCATCGTCCTCCGCCATCATCGGCCGCTCGGCCGGCTCGGACATGGCTGGCTGGCTGTAGCCGCCGGACTGCTCATAGGCATAAGAATAGCCGCCGGCCTCCTGATCGAGGTCGCGCGGCACATCAGCCACGCCCTGCACCGAAGCAGGCCGCTGATAGCTCTGCGGTTCCGGCAGGTGGAAGTCATGCTCTTCGGGCTCGTCGTAATGCTCGTCAGCAACAGGCGCGGGTGCCGGGGCCGTCGCCGGCCGAGCAACGTCGGTGCGCCGCAGCAGCGCCTCGAATTCGTCAAGCGCACCGCGCAGCTCCGCCGGAGGAGCAGAGCTCTCGGGCTTCGGCGGAACCGGAGCGGGCGCGAAGGAGGGCTCCTGCCGCGGCGGCTGCCAGGACTGCGCCGGCTGTTGCCAGGACTGTACCGGCTGCGGCACGGCTGCCGGCTGGCCGCGATGGGCGAAGATATCCTTCAGCGGATCGTCCTGCCCGACGATGCGCGTCAATTCCGCGAGCGGATCCGTGGCTTGGCCGGGCTTGGGCGCCTGGGCCGCGCCGCGAAGCTGACGCTCGAGATCTTCGAGGTCGAGGGCGAAACGGTTTCTAGCGGGCTCACTCATGGCATGATCCATTCCAGCGCGGGCCGAGGCGACGAATGGAACGCCGAACCTCACGCGCGGTCAAATTGACCTTGTGCGCGCTGCCGGAAGGTTCCGTCAGCGCATCTCTTCCGGCGCCGCTACACCCGCGACTGCCAGACCGGAAGCAAGAACGCTGCGCACCGCATGCACGAACGCCAATCTCGCTTCCGTCGACTTTCGATCAGTTTGATTAACGAACCGTAATTGCGGCGAGTCTTTGCCCTTGTTCCAAAGCGAGTGGAAGGCGCTCGCCAGCTCGTGCACGAAAAAGGCCACCCGATGCGGCTCATGCGCCAGGGCTGCACCCTCGATCATCCTGGGATAGGCCGCGATCATCTTGACGATGCCGATCTCGGCTTCGTCGGTGAGCATAGCGAGATCCGCTTGAGCCATCTTGGCGGGCAACAGATCGAGATCGGGAAAGGCCTCGCGCGCCTGCCGGAAGATCGAGGCGCAGCGCGCATGCGCGTACTGGACATAGAAGACCGGATTGTCCTTCGACTGCTCGACGACCTTGGCGAGATCGAAGTCGAGCGTCGCGTCGTTCTTGCGGAAGATCATCATGAAGCGCACCGCATCGCGGCCGACCTCGTCGATCACCTCACGCAGCGTGACGAAATCGCCGGAGCGCTTCGACATGCGCACCTGCTCGCCATTGCGCAGCAGCCGGACGAGCTGGCAGAGCTTGACGTCAAGGGCCCCGGCCCCGCCGGTCACCGCCTTCACAGCCGCCTGCATGCGCTTGACGTAGCCGCCATGGTCGGCGCCCCAGACGTCGATCATCTCGGTGAAGCCACGCGTGAACTTGGAGCGGTGATAGGCGATGTCGTTGGCAAAATAGGTGTAGCTGCCGTCCGACTTCAAAATCGGCCGGTCGACATCGTCGCCGAACTGGGTGGCGCGGAACAGGGTCTGCTCGCGATCCTCCCAATCCTCGTCCTTCTGGCCCTTGGGCGGCGGTAGGCGGCCCTCATAGATCAGGTCGCGGGCGCGCAGATCCGCGATCGTCTCGGCCACCGCGTCGAGATTGCCGTCGACCTTCTGCAGCGAGCGCTCGGAGAAGAAGACGTCGTGGACGACGCCGAGCGCCGCGAGATCGTCGCGGATCATCGCCATCATGCCGTCGATCGCGACCGCACGGACGAGCGGCAGCCACTCGGATTCGGGCTTCGTCAGCAAGGCGTCGCCATGCGCCTTGGCCAGCGTCTGCCCGACGGAGACGAGATAGTCGCCGGGATACAAGCCCTCGGGGATCTCGCCGATCGTCTCGCCCAGCGCCTCGCGGTAGCGCAGGAAGGCGGAGCGGGCGAGCACATCGACCTGCGCGCCGGCATCGTTGATGTAATATTCCCGCGCCACGTTGTGACCGGCGAAAGCCAGCACATTGGCGAGCGAATCACCGAAGACCGCACCGCGGCCATGGCCGACATGCATCGGCCCGGTCGGATTGGCCGAGACATATTCGACATTGATCCTCGGCTCGGGCTTGAACGCGCCCCGGCCGTAATCAAGCCCGGCCTCGACCGCGCTCTTGAGGATCGCGGTGAAGATCGCCGGCTGCAGCGTCAGGTTGATGAAGCCCGGCCCGGCGATCTCGGTCTTGACGATCGTTTCGTCGCTGGCGAGTTCCTCGCAGATCAATTGCGCCAGCGCGCGCGGATTGGTGCCCGCCTCCTTGGCCAGCACCATCGCGGCATTGGTCGCAAGGTCGCCATGGGCTGCATCCCTGGTCGGCTCGACCACGACCCGGCCGAGATTGAGCCCGGCGGGAAGCACACCACGCTCGGACAAGCGCGCCAGCGCGGCGTTGACGCGGGCGGAATAGGTCTCGAACAGGTTCATCGCGGTCATTCTTGGCGGTGGTTCGTGCTGGCAGGGAAGCGCCCGGCCCTATCGCAGCGAGGGGGTGGCGTCAAACAGGCGGCGGTGTTCGTCGAGCGCATACCAGTCGGTCATGCCGGCGATATAGTCCGAAATCCGCCGTGCCCGGCGCTGCGGATCGAGCCGCTCGCAGCCCTCGCCCCACTCCGCCGGCATCGCGCTGGGCTCGGCCAGGAAGCGCGAAAACAGGTCGCGCACCACATCAGCCGCCCTGCGCCGGATCTCAGCGATGCGCGGATGGCGATACATATTGGGATAGAGGAAGGCCTTGATCTCGCTGTCGGCCGTTGTGATCGCGTCGGAGAATGCGATGACGGGCGCGCCCGCCCGGCGGACCGCATCGGCGTCCCGCGGCTGCAGCGCCGCGATCCGGATCTGCGATTCCCCGATCACATCCTCGACAAAGCGGGTGATGACGCGCCGGACCAGCTCGTTGGTGGCGCGCGGCTTGGCGAGGCCGGGATGCAGCCGGTCAATCTCGTCGAGCAACTCCGCCAGGAAGGGCAGCTTGCGCAGATCCGTAAGCTCGAACAGCCCGGCGCGCAGGCCGTCGTCGAGATCATGGGCGTTGTAGGCGATGTCGTCGGCGAGCGCGGCGGCCTGCGCCTCCGCCGAGGCGTGGCTGTCGAGCCAGAGATCCTGCACTGACTGGTATTCGAGGATCGCGGCAGGAATGCCGGTATCCGCATAGCGTGCGGTCGGCTGGCCCTCGGCATCGAGCAGCGGGCCATTATGCTTGACCAGCCCCTCCAGCGTCTCCCAGCTCAGGTTCAGCCCGTCGAAGCCGGCATAGCGATGCTCCAATCGTGTCACGATTCGCAGCGTCTGCGCATTGTGGTCGAAGCCGCCGAACTCCCGCATGCATTCGTCGAGCGCATCCTCACCGGTATGACCGAAGGGCGTGTGGCCGAGATCATGCGCCAGCGCCAGCGCCTCGGCGAGATCCTCATCGAGTCCCAGCGCCCGGGCGAGCGCACGCGCGATCTGCGCCACCTCGATCGTATGCGTCAGTCGCGTGCGATAATGGTCTCCCTCATGCGAAACAAAGACTTGCGTCTTGTGCTTCAAGCGCCGGAAGGCCGTGGAATGGATGATGCGGTCGCGGTCGCGTTGGAACTGGCTACGCGTCGGCGAGCTAGGCTCATCGACCAGACGACCCCGACTGAGGCTCGAGCGGCAGGCATAGATCGCCCGCCAGCGGTCGCCGGGCTCGGGTTCGAGGCTCTGTTGATGCGGCATGGCGGACCTGTCATCGCCCCCTGCTTGTAGAGGCGCGTGCCGGCAATTACCTTTGTGGGCAACCCGGGTGCAAGGAGCATCTGCCCAAGGAGCTCGCCATGTCGACCGATATCGAGGTCAATCCGCGCGGTGTCGCCGTCACCGGCAAGGCCGCGAGCCGCATTCTCTCCGTGATGGAAAAGGAGCCGCCCGGCTCGATGCTGCGCGTCAGCGTCGCCGGCGGCGGCTGTTCCGGCTTCCAGTACATCTTCGACGTCGACCGGGAAAAAGCGCCGGGCGACCTCGTGATCGAGCGCGATGGCGCAACCGTGCTGATCGACGAGACCTCGCTCGATCTGCTCGAAGGCTGCACGATCGATTTCGTCGATGATCTGGTGGGGCAGTCGTTCCGCATCACCAACCCGAACGCGACGAGTTCGTGTGGGTGCGGGACCTCGTTCGCGGTGTGAAACCAACGCTCTAAACGTCGGGAACGACCTTCCTCATCATGGTCGGGCTTGTCCCGACCATCCACGTCTTCATTTGTCGAGGACAGTGTTCAAGACGTGGATGCTCGCCACAAGGGCGAGCATGACGGCGTGGATTGCTTGACCGGACAAGCGGCTGTTCGGCGTCAATGCGAACTGATCGCGCCGCCCTGCTCCAGCCGGATCTCGGCGGCCATCAGACCCTTCGGCCCGGGGCCGTAGCGCACCAGCACGGCCTGGCCCGGGATCAATTCCACCAGACCGTAACGCCGCAGCGTTTCCATATGGACGAAGATGTCCGGTGCGCCCTCGCCCGCCGAGACGAAGCCGAAGCCGCGCAGACGGTTGAACCACTTCACCACCATGCGCTCGAGGCCGCTGGTCGGCGTGACCGAGACATTGGTGCGCGCCATCGGCAATTCGGCGGGATGGCGCCCGGCGCTGGTGTCGATCGACAGAACCCGCACCGCCTGCCGGCCGCGCGTCTTCTCGATCGCCTCGAGCACGATGCGCGCACCCTCGGCAATGGCGTTGAAGCCGTCGCGCTTCAGGATGGTGACGTGGACGAGCACGTCGGCGCCGCCATCCTCTGGGACGACGAAGCCATAGCCCTTGCTGACGTCGAACCATTTGACATAGCCGGCGAGCTCGACACCGGCCTCATGAGACAGCCCATCGGACCCGTCGAGCCGCATCACGCGATTGAGCGACTGGATCGGTCCTACTGGTGGACGCCCGCTCTCACCGTACTCGTCGGACATGTGCCGCTCACCCCCGCGCGAATGGCTTGATTCGTGGTGTCACGATACCATTGCTGCCAAGGCGCGATACAGCCCGCAGAGCTTCATCCACATCAACGAGAGGGAAATATTCAATTGTATGCAGCTTGGCCGCCCAAAGCTCAGTCGTCATGATCACGCGCACCGCCATTTGATTCCGGAGAGACCGATGCAAGACCTGCAGACCCTGGTTCTCTTTACGGCAGCTTGCGCGGTGCTGACCGCGACGCCTGGGCCCGACATGCTGCTGATCGCGTCGCGCAGCCTGAGCCAGGGCCGCGTCGCCGGTTTCCTGACCTATGCCGGCATCGCCGCGGGCAGCTATCTGCAGGCCTTCGCCGCCGCATTCGGGCTGTCGCAGCTCTTCATCCTGGTTCCGACCGCCTACGACATCCTGCGCTGGGTCGGCGCGGCCTATCTCGCCTGGCTCGCCTGGACGACCCTGCGTTCGAGAACCCCGCTCTTCGCGCCCGATGCCACGGCAAACACCGTCTCGATGCGTCGCATCTTCATGCAGGGCCTGCTGACCAACCTGCTCAACCCCAAAATGGCACTGTTCATGCTGGCCTTGCTGCCGCAGTTCCTGAAGCCGGAAGCCGGCTCGGTCGCGCTTCAGGTCATGGTTCTGGCAACGATCCTCAACCTGATGGGGCTGATCACGAATGGCATCGTGATCCTGACCGCGAGCCGGCTCGGCCACGCCATCGCCAGCCGCCCGCATCTCGCGCGCCTGCCGCAGAAGCTGATGGGTGCGGTCTTCGGCGCGCTGGCGATCAGGCTGGCGGTCTCGGCGCGCGAGTGAAGCTCGTGCGTCGCCTAACGCGTTGCTGGTAGTCCTTCGACCAGGGACTCGATGAGCTTCCGATCGGCCGGCGTGGCCGGATTGTAGACGATCAGGCTCAGATCCGGCCGCGCATCCACCGCGAAGGCAGAGTACTCCAGGGTGATCGGTCCCAGCCGGGGATGACGCAGGCGCTTCACGCCGTCGCCATGCGTCTGGACATTGTTGTCGCGCCACATCGATGCGAATTCAGGGCTCGCCTGGCTCAACTCGTCGACCAGCTTCGCAACCTCCGCGTCGGCGCCCGCGCGTGCGGCATCGATCCGGAAAGTAGCCACGACGAAGCGGGCCACGGCTTCCCATTCCGACTGTGCGGCGCGGACGCGGGGGTCACAGAAGATCAGGCGCAGGACGTTGCGTTGATCGGGCGGGAGCGCGCCATAGTCGGTCAGCACGGCCGCGGCTGCGCGGTTCCAGGCGACGACGTCCCAGGTCGCCGTCCTGACGATCGCAGGGCTGTAGGTCAGCACGTCGAGCAGGCGCTGCAATCGTGGCGTGATCGCGTCGCTGCCGCGATAACGGACCTCAGGCGGACGACCGAGGCCGACAAGGAACAGATGCTCGCGCTCGACATCCGTCAGCGTCAGCGCCCGTGCGATCCGGTCGAGCACATCCGCCGAGGGGCTGCCGCCGCGCCCCTGCTCCAGCCAAGTGTACCAGGTCGCGCTGATATTGGCGCGCTGCGCCACCTCCTCGCGGCGCAGCCCCGCGGTTCGCCGCCGGCCGCCGGCAAAGCCGAAGGAAGCGGGATCGAGCTTCGTGCGTCGGCTCCTGAGATAGACGCCGAGCGAATTGCTGTCGGACATCGCGGCTCGCCTGTTAGCTATTATACCGGGATAAGCTCACTACTTTACCTGAATATCTAGCCTGCTCACAATGGCCACAGCAGAATTCTGGAGGCTGAACGCATGCGCATATTCGTGACGGGAGCCACCGGCTGGGTCGGCTCGGCGGTGGTCGAGGAGCTGGTCGGAGCCGGCCATAAAGTGACGGGACTGGCCCGCTCTGACGAGAAAGCTGCCGAGCTCGCAGCCACCGGCGCCGATGTGCTGCGCGGCGCGCTTGATGATCTCGATGCGTTGCGCAGCGCAGCCTCGGCAGCGGACGCTGTGATCCACACCGCGTTCAATCACGATTTCTCCAGATTCGCCGAGAATGCCCAGCAGGACCAGCGCGCCATTGAGACGCTGGGAGGCGCGCTGGAGGGATCGGACCGTCCGCTACTCGTCACCTCGGGCTTCGCGCGCCTCGCACCGGGCCGGGTCGCGACCGAGCTGGACGTGCCCTCCTCCGATCCATCCTTCCCACGTCGATCCGAGGCGGCAGCGCGAGCGCTGGCGGAGCGCGGCGTGCGCGCTGCAACGATCCGGCTCGCGCCGTCGGTCCACGGCCTTGGCGACCACGGCTTCATCCCGATCCTGATTGCGATGGCGCGCGAGAAGGGCGTGTCGGCCTATATCGGCGAGGGCCAGAACCGCTGGGCCGGCGTGCACCGGCTGGACACTGGGCGCCTCTACCGGCTCGCACTCGAACAGGGCGCAACCGAGCCCGCCTATCACGCGGTCGCCGACGAAGGCACGCCCTTCAAGGATATCGCCGAGGTGATCGGCCGCCGGCTCGGCTTGCCCGTCGAATCGCGTGGCCGCGAGCATTTCGGCTGGTTCGCCGACTTCGCAGGCGCTGACATGGCGGCGTCGAGCGAACGCACGCGGTTGCTGCTCGGTTGGCAGCCGACCGGCCCGGACCTGCTCAGCGATATCGATCAGCCCGGCTACTATGCCGTTCGATGAGGCATGCGGCGCGCCCTACCGCCGACCCCTAGGGCCGGATGATTTCAGATGGAATCACAAGGTGATCCATCTAAAACCTGAATCCATCTCTCATCTTAAGAGTGAGAGCAGGATCGATGCGAAAAACCGGCTCCCACGTTTCGCACCTGCTCTAGCGCAGCCAGGACGGGGCGACATAGCCGACGCAGCGCAGCTCTCCGCGCTTCGGGTTCACCACCTCGAAGGCGGAGACCGGGCAGTTGTTCGCAGGCGCCGGCTCCTTGAGCTCGGTGATGGAGCCATTGCCCGGACGAAGCTTGCGGAACGTCCAGGTCGAGCCCCCTGAATAATACTGCGAGCTGAGCTGCCAGCTCTGAGCCATGACCTCTTCGCTGAGCAGCGGGACCGACAGCGCGAAGGCACAAGCCCCGCCGGTCAAGGCATTCGCGAGCCGTCTCAAGACCGGACGGGAGGATGCCTGAGCGGCATCTGCGTTCGCTTTCGGGGCGTTCTGTGTCATCGGGGGACATCCAAAATTGCACTGCCCCCAAAGCTGCAATCATGACGCCGGGTAAGTTCGCTGGATGTTGGGCCTCCGAAACCACGCCATCATTCCGAGCTACCCTCTGGTCCTGGCGAAAGACGGAAGGGCCGTGGCTTGCCTGCTCCCCATGATTGCCGGCTGCGCCGGGGAGCGGGCCAAGACAATCGCCCGCAGCACAGCCCGGTGCTTTCCCTGGGCGAAACGATGCGCCCATGGGCGGCAGCCGGATCCCTGGCTATCGTCCTCGCCCGGCGGAATGGAATGTCGGCACGGCGCCCTCGCCCCGCTCGTGCGACCTAATCCTCAAAGCGGCTCGTGGCGTCACGATCACGCTCGTATCGTCTCTTGAGCGGAAATGGCGGCAACCAGGCCTCTCGGCGGATCGTCCAGAGCTCATAGGTCGGCATCAGCTGGTCGGGAGCATCCAGCGATCCCAGGTTCACTTCGATTTCGTCGGCGCTGCGCGCGAAAACGGGCGAGCCGCAACGGGGACAGAAAAACCGCCCGGCATAGTCGCGTGTTTCGCCATCGATCGTCACCGCATCCTGAGGGAACACCGCGGACGCGTGAAAAAGCGCCCCATGATGCTTGCGGCAGTCGAGACAGTGACAAAGGCCGACCCGGTATGGGCGCCCCGACGCCACAATCCGGACGTCGCCGCATAGGCAACCACCCGTGAACCGGTCCATGCTGCGTCTCCTCCGACATCCAGCGGTTGAAATGCTTAAAGCGCCGCCCGTCGAGCGTCCATGAAGGGGCACCAGCCTTTTCGGCCGCCGCTCAATCAGGCTTTCGATTTCGCTTCCGCATCGCGCTGGTAGACCGCGAAAAAGGCCTTCCCCATCAGCGTGGTCTCACCGTCGATGCATCTCTGGAGAACGGCGGCGCGGATGGCTTGAATCCGCGCGTCCGCCGGAGCGGCCGCGCCGGCGAATTCGGCAAGCTGCGCCGCTAGCCGCGTCTGGCCTTCCCCGGACAGGATAGCAGCCCGCTCGGCAAGCTTGTCCGCGCCGCCCGCGAGCCGCGCCAGTTCCAATGCCAGATCGGCAGTCCGCGCCGGCTTCAGATGCGCCGGATCGCCATCGAACCAGCCGGCATAGAAATGGTAGATGGCCCGAACGAGGAATTCGGGATCGTCATATTTCGGCAGCAGATAAGGCTTCGCGAGATAGCGGGGCGGGACTTTGACCGCGTGCAGCACCTCATCGAGCGTAGCGCCCTCGTTGATCAACCGGAGCGTCTCACTCGTCAGATATTCGAGTGCCTCGGCACCGTCCCGCAGCACCTGCGCGGCCCGCTCCTTGCCGAAAATCACCGGCCCATGGCCCGGGATCAGGATCTCCGGCTCGAGTTTTTGCATGCGCCGCAATGCGACCGCCCAATCCGCGGCATAACGCTGGACCTTGCGCGGGTTGCCCGCATTCGGGAACACCCAGATCACGAAGTCCCCGCTCGCCAGGACGCGCCGCTTCGGCAGCCAGACGAAGCTGGCGTCGTCGGTTTCGCCACGCCCGTGGAAGAGCGCGATCTCCTCACCGCCGATCGTGAGCGACAAGCTCTCGTCATAGACCTCGTCAGGCCGCCGCTGGCCGATCGGGTAGACATAGCCCGGCTTGTTGAACTGCTGGCCCTGAACCAGGCTGTTGAAGCCGTGCGACGCTTCGTATCGCTCCATGCGGCGCCGCACATTCCGGTGAGCCACGATGCGCGGCCTGGGGCGGCCCCTCGCATCCGCTTCCTCGTCGATGAGCGTGATGCCGCTGGTGTGGTCGATATGGCCGTGGGTGTAGATCACGGTGTGGATCGGGCTGTCGTCCCAGCCTCGCACGACGGCCAGGGTCCGGGCCGCGGTATCGGGCTTGGCCGTGTCGATCAGGACGAGCCCGGCATCGGTGCGGATGGCCGTGACGCTGCCGCAGAAATACGTCGTATGGACGGTGATAATGGTGTCGGCGACCTGCGTGATCGCGCCCTCCGATACCGCCGCCGTCCACTCCTCCATGGGGGCGGCGCCGCTCCAGAGCCGCTCGAACAACGCGTCGTGAGCCATCCCGAAATCCCTCTCAACGGAGCTGCACCTCTTGCTTAGCACCGCCAAGGGAGGAGTGAAGCCAGGACAGGAGAGATGCTGACAGGCCGCGTCAGCTATGGTGCGCATGGCGATGGCGAGCCGCGAGTGGTCAGGCGGCCCGCCGGATGCTCGACAACCGATGGAAAGCCCGGCCTTCACCAGAGGCCTGGGACCAATCTCCACCGCACTCGATGGGCATAATCGTCATATCCAGGAAGCTCGGCCCGCAGCAGCCGGTCTTCCCATGATGTGCGCAGGACGAGGACCGCAGCCGCCAGAGCAGCGGGAACGAGCGCCCAGAGCGAGCCCAGCGCAAGCGCCATGCCGAAGAACAGGGACAGCGCGGCGATATAGCCGGGGTGGCGCACGAAACGATAGGGGCCACTATCGATCACGCGCTGATGCCGCTCGGACTGGATCCGGACGCCCGGTTCGAAATACGGATTCATCGCCTGCGCCCAGGCCGTCACCACGATCCCGCCCAGTACGGCAACATAACCCGACAGCACCGCCCAGGCCGGCACAATCGACCAGTGGAATCGCCCGGCATCGAGCGCGGCGACCGGCAGGATCGCCACCATCGCCGGCAGGATGACCGCGAGCAGCGCCTTGTCCCAGCTTTTCGTGCCCGCCTGGAAGCGGCTGCGCGCGCGATAGATAATCGGATTGACCCAGGCGAGCACGAGAGCCGAAGCGCCAAAGCCCAAAATCAATACCGCAAGGAAGACCCATCCGGGCCGCCAGGCGATTGTGCCGGCAGGCCAGAAGATCAATCCTAGCAGCGAGAGCGGCAGCCCGATCGCATAGGCAATGGCCGTGCTGCGCGACATCGCGCTCGGCTCCAGGGGCGTTTCGGTCCGTTCCATGTCGCTCGCTCCTTCGGCGAAATTGTCTCCAGACTGGCTTTGGCCCAAGACTGACTTGGCCCAACACTGACTTGGCCCAAGACTGACTTGACTATGCGACGCAATGCCGATCGATCGCCGCGTCAGGATCGCGGCCTCTTCGCGCGCCACTGCTCAAGTGCTGCCTCCATCGCCTGGCGTATCGCCAGGTAGAACTCGGCCATGTCCTCGAGGCGGTCCCGCGCTCCTGCCGAGGCGACGGTGCCTGCGCCGTTCCTGAGGAGAGCGGCGAGCGCATCGAGCAAGCGGTTCTGTTCGGTCAGCATGCCCTCGTAATTATCGGACACCGCGTACAAGGCGCGCTTGCTTCCGCGCTCGCCGTGACGCTGGGCAAGCCTGTAGGCTTCCAGCAATCGCGCGGCGACGCTGGCGCTGCTCTTGCTGATCTCGAGCTCGGCCGTGATGCGGTCGAGGCTGACCGGCTCGGCGTGGAGCAGCAGATAGCCGTAAAGGCGCGCCGCGGTCTGGGGCACACCCCAGGGGATCAGCAACCGGGCCGCATCCTCGATGAAGCATTGCTCGTTGGCCGCCATGTGCTTGTTTGCTATATTCGGCATACCCCGAATATAGCGCATATAACGCACATGTCCAATGTGCGAAACGGGTCGAAGGGAATCCCATGCCCGCCGCATAAGGCGCGCGGCTACCGGAATACGGCGCCTCCCCGCAACGCGGCCCCCTACCCCGCCAATCGCCCCAGCGCCGGGCCGATCTCAGCCCGCACCACGAGATCGGCGATGGCGTCGAGCTCCGTTGCCTCGCGGTTGACGATGACGAGTTTCGCGCCATTGCGCTTAGCGATGACGGGAATCGCTGCAGCGGGAAAGACGACGAGCGAAGAGCCGACAACGAGGAAGAGATCGGCCTGCAGCGTCAGCGCATGGGCTCGCTGCATCTGGATCTGCGGCATCGCCTGGCCAAACGAGATCGTCGCCGATTTGACGTTGCCGCCGCACATGATGCAGCTCGGCGGCTCGCCCGTCGCCTCGAAGACCGGCCTGATCGCAGCAAGCTCATGGCGCCAGCCGCAGGTCAGGCAGGTAGCGTAGGTGCCGTTGCCATGCAGTTCGACGATGCGCTCATCGGGTATGCCCGAGGCCTGATGCAGGCCGTCGATGTTCTGGGTGACGATGCCGGGCGAGCGGCCCTCGCTCACCAACCGCGCCAAAGCGCGGTGGCCACGATTGGGGCCGGCACCAGCGAAATGATCGTCCATTGCGAATTTGCGCCGCCAGGCCTCGATGCGCGCCTCGCGGCTGGCGGTGAAGGCAGCAAACGGGATCGGCTTGTGGACCATCCAGGGTGAACCCGGCGTGCGGAAATCCGGCACGCCGGATTCAGTCGAGATGCCGGCTCCGGTAAAGCCGACGATCACTGCTGCCCGGTCGAGCATGGCGTGGAGTTCGTCGATGGCGCCGTTGGTCTCGTCCTGCATGTCTTTGCCCGGGCTCGATCCTGCCTGCCGCAATGATATGGGGTGATAACCCGCTTGCGTCCAAGTTGATTGACAAGGATGGCTGATTGACGAGGGCGGCGCGGCATCCCAAAGCTGCCTGCCATGTTGAAGACGCCGCAAGCCACCTTGAACCCCGACCTGCTCGACACCGGCACGCCCCCGATCCCGGAGGCCCAAGGCTGGGCGCGCGCCTATGACGGCCATAACGGGCCGCTGATCGACCTGTCTCAGGCCGTCCCTGGCTCGCCGCCACCGCAGGAACTGCTGCAGCGCCTCGGTGAGGCGGCCGGCGCGACCGACAGCGCCCGCTATGGCGCGATCACCGGCGATCTCGCCCTGCGCGAGGCCTATGCGAAGGAGATCGGGAGTATCTACGGCGCGCGTTTCTCGCCCAGCGAGATCGCGATCACCTCGGGCTGCAACCAAGCTTATGTCATCACGATGATGGCGCTGGCCCGGGCCGGCGACAATGTGCTCTTGCCGACGCCTTGGTATTTCAATCACGAGATGACGCTGACCATGCTCGGCGTCGAGCCCAGGCCTCTGCCCTGCGATCCCGCCGCCGGCTTCGTGCCGGATGTCACGGACGCGGAGAAGCTGATCGACGCGCGCACCCGCGCCATCGTGCTGGTGACGCCCAACAACCCGACCGGCGCGGTCTATTCGGCCGCCACCATCGCCGCCTTCGCCGAGCTCTGTGCACGGCGCGGGCTCTGGCTCGTGCTCGACGAGACCTATCGCGATTTCCTGCCTGAAGGCCTTGCTAGGCCACATGAGGTCTTTGCCGCAAGCGCTTGGCAAGACTCTGTCATCGGGCTCTACAGCTTCTCCAAGGCCTATGCGGTGCCGGGCTGGCGCCTGGGCGCGATCACGGCGGGAGAGAAGGTCGTCGCGCAGATCGGCAAGGTGCTCGACTGCGTCCAGATCAGCCCCGTGCGCGCCGGCCAGGCGGCGATCACCTGGGGCATCGAGGGCATCCGCGACTGGCGCGAGGCCAACCGCGTCGAGATCAATGCCCGCGCCGCCTTGTTCCGCGCCGCGATGGCCCCGCTGAACGGCTGGCGCGTGCTCGCGGCGGGCGCCTATTTCGCCTATGTCGCGCATCCCTTCGCGGGCGTGCCGGCCGCTGAAGTCGCGCGTGCACTTGTGCAGGAACGCGGCGTGCTCGCCCTGCCCGGCCCCTATTTCGGCCCGGAACAGGAGCAGCATCTGCGCATCGCCATCGCCAATGTCGCAGCCGACCGGATTGGCGGACTCGGCGAAAGGCTGAAAGGGTTCTCTGTTTAGAGACTGCCGCTTTGCGTCATTGCGAGCGCAGCGAAGCAATCCAGGGGGTCTTGCCCCGCCGCTCTGGATTGCTTCGCTGCGCTCGCAATGACGGAGCGAACTACCGGAACAGTGCCGCGTAGCGCTCGCGATAGGCCCAGACCAAGAGGCTCCCGAGCACCACCAGGATGATCGCCACAGGGATGCCCTGCGGGTTGATCGCCAGATGGAACAGCACGATCACCGTCATCACCGGCGCGAGCAGGGCCAATCCGAAGGCCGGCACGATGTTCAGGAGCAGGCTGAGCGCACCCGCCAGATTGACCACCTTCAACAGCGGCCAGAAGAAGCCAGCGCTTTGCAGTCCAGCCTCGAAGGCCATGCCGCGCTCGCTGGTCGGCGGATGGATCAGGTGTACGCCGGTGGCAAGCCACCAGAAGCCGTCGACCGCGCTGACGAGGAAAACCAGCCCGAGCAGGACGCGCGGAACCGTAACGAGAAGAATCTGTCGCATGACCGCGCCCCCCAGCACTGCCCCCATCGGATTAGGCGACTATTAGCGCCACACCCGTCGGATCGTCGATCAAACAGCGTGCCCACCCGCTTTGCGGGAGAAGGACAAGCTCACATCGTCGCGCCGATCTGCCAGGGCACGAATTCGGCGTCGCCATAGCCCATCTCTTCGGACTTGGAGTGCTCGCCCGAAGCGATGCGCAGCAGGTAGTCGAAGATCTCCTTGCCCTTCTCTTCCAGAGTCACGCCATCGAGCACATCGCCGCAATTGATGTCCATGTCGTCGGTCTGCTTCAGATACATCGGCGTGTTGGTGGCGAGCTTCACCGAGGGCGTCGGCTTGCAGCCATAGGCCGAGCCGCGGCCCGTGGTGAAGGCGAGGATGTTGGCGCCGCCAGCGACCTGCCCCGTGGCGGAGACCGGGTCGTAGCCGGGCGTGTCCATATAGACGAAGCCCTTGGACTTCACCTGCTCGGCATAATGATAAACGGCGGCCAGCGTCTTGGTGCCGCCCTTGGCCGCCGCACCAAGCGACTTCTCCAGGATGGTGGTGAGCCCGCCGGCTTTGTTGCCGGGCGACGGGTTGTTGTTCATGTCCATCCGGGCGCGGGCGGTATAGTCCTCCCACCATTTGATGATGCCGACGAGCTTCTCTCCGACCTCGCGGGTGGCGGCCCGGCGGGTCAGCAGATGCTCGGCGCCGTAGATCTCCGGCGTCTCCGACAGGATCGCGGTGCCGCCATGCTCGACCAGGAGGTCGACGGCCTTGCCCAATGCCGGGTTGGCGGTGATGCCGGAATAGCCGTCCGAGCCACCGCATTGCAGAGCCAGCATCAATTCCGAGGCCGGCACGGTCTCGCGCACGGCGCGGTTGGCGATCGGCAGCATCACCTTCAGTGCCTCGATGCCCGCGGCGACCGCCTTCTTGGTCCCGCCGGTTTCCTGGATCGTCAGCGTGCGGAAGACGTCGCTCTCCTCAACGCCATAGGCATCCTTCATCCGCTTGATCTGGAAGCCTTCGCAGCCGAGGCCGACGACGAGGACGGCGGCCATGTTCGGGTTGCAGGCATAGCCCCAGGTGGTGCGCTTCAGCACTTCGAAGCTCTCGCCATTATAGTCGATGCCGCAGCCGGTGCCGTGGGTCAGCGCGATGACACCGTCGACATTGGGATAATCGGCCAGCAGGCCCGAACGCTTGACCTCCTCGGCCATGAAGCGCGCCGCCGAGGCCGAGCAGTTCACCGAGGTCAGGATGCCGACATAGTTGCGCGTGCCGGCCTTGCCCGGTCTTCCGCCAGAACCCTCGCGGCGGAAGCCCTCGAAAGTCGCCTGCTGCTCGACTGGCAGCACGAATTCGGGCTTGGCTTCGGCGCAGAAGGCATAGTCGCGCTCGAAGGCATGGAAGCCGGTATTGTGCTCATGCACCCATTCACCAGGCGGAAT
Organism: Allobosea sp. OK403; assembly: GCF_900113835.1. Taxonomy (GTDB): domain Bacteria; phylum Pseudomonadota; class Alphaproteobacteria; order Rhizobiales; family Beijerinckiaceae; genus Allobosea. The sequence continues at coordinate 29,786 of NZ_FOQV01000015.1, forward strand.
ATCGACCGTGGCGAAGCCGATGATCTGGCCGAATTTACGAATCGGCTCGCCGGTCGCGATCTTGCTCAGCGCCAGCTTGTGCCCGCGCGGAATCCGTTTCAGCGCAGTGACGCCCGCGGCAGTGACGCCGACATCGACCGGATCGACCGCGACCGCGACATTGTCGGCGGCGTTGAGCGTGAGCGTGCGAGGGGGAAGCGCTTTGTCGAGCATGTGCGAACCGCTGGCTGGGGCGCGCCGCGACCCGCGCGGCGACATACGCAACACATGCACCTGCGCGGCTCAGTTTTCAATCGTTTGAAGAAGATGGCTGCGTTTGAAGAAGACGGCCGCGTTCGAAGAAGATAGCCGCCCGGCGGCGCATGTCAGGCCCGGCCGCCGGCTGCCTTGACGAAATCGAGGAAGGCCCGCAGCGGAGCGGGAACCAGGCGCCTGCCAGGATAATACAGGAACGGTCCCGGAAAGCTCTGCCACCAGGATTCGAGGACCGGTTCGAGCGCGCCGCTGTCGAGATGCGGACGCAGCCAGCCCTCGAAGAGATAGACGATGCCGGAGCCCGCGATTGCAGCATCGACCTTGAGGTCGACCGCACCGATCGTCACCAGAAGCGGTCCTGTGGGATCGACCCGCACCACCTCTCCGTCGCGCTCGAACTCCCAGGGGGCCATGCCGCCGCTCGCAAAGCGGCCACGAAGGCAGGCATGGCCGAGCAGGTCGCGGGGATGCGCCGGACGGCCGGCGCGATCAAGATAGCTCGTGGCCGCCGCAGCCGCAAAGCGCTGGACGCGGGGGCCGATCGGCACCGCGATCATGTCCTGCTCCAGACGCTCGTCATAGCGGATGCCGGCGTCGCAGCCGGCCGCGAGGACATCGACGAAGCTTTCCTCGGCGACCACCTCCAGCCGAATCTCCGGATAGGCGGCCAGGAACGGCGGCACGATGGCGGGCAGGATGAGCCGCGACGCGCTGGCCGGCACATTGAGACGCAGCGTTCCCGCTGGCCTGTCGCGAAAGCTGTTCACGACGTCGAGCGCCGTTTCCACTTCCAGGAGGGCCGGCCCGAGACGATCGAGCAGGCGTTGGCCGGCCTCGGTCACGGCCACGCTGCGTGTGGTGCGGTTGAGCAGCCTGACACCGAGCTGCGCCTCGAGCCGGCGCACGGCTTCGCTCAAGCCCGATGCGCTACCGCCGCTGGCCCGTGCGCCGTCGCGAAAGCCCTTGGCGCGCGCGACCGCCACAAAGGCGTTGAGGTCGCTCAGATCGGCTTTCATTGTTTTGAATCCCGCACAGCCTGTGCCGATTATGACCAGTTATCGTGCAAGCCGGCAATGACTAGCTCGGGGTCGTTCCCAGAGGAGATCATCCATGTCCACGATCGAACCATTCGTCCTCGGCGACCGTCCCGTGAAGCGCCTCGGCTATGGCGCCATGCAACTCGCAGGGCCCGGCGTCTTCGGCCCGCCCAAGGATCGTGACGCCGCGCTCGCCGTCCTGCGCGAGGCGGTGGCAGCGGGCGTGAACCACATTGACACCTCGGATTTCTATGGGCCCCACGTCACCAACCGGATCATCCGCGAGGCCCTGCATCCCTATTCCGACAACCTCGTCATCGTCACGAAGGTCGGCGCCCGGCGCGGCGCGGACGCATCCTGGATTCCGGCCTTCTCGGCAAACGAACTGACGCAGGCGGTCCACGACAACCTCGGCAATCTCGGCCTCGACGTCTTGGACGTCGTCAATCTCCGCGCCATGTTCGACGTCCACGGCCCGGCGGAAGGATCGCTGGAGGCGCCGCTCGCCACGCTGGCCGAACTCCAGCGCAAGGGCCTCATCCGTCATATCGGGCTGAGCAATGTCACGCCGAGGCAGGTCGCGGACGCGCGCAAGATGGTCGAGGTCGTCTGCGTCCAGAACCAGTACAATCTGGCGCATCGGGCCGACGATGCGTTGATCGACGATCTCGCCCGCGACGGCCTCGCCTATGTGCCGTTCTTCCCGCTCGGCGGTTTCAACCCGCTGCAATCCTCGATCCTGTCGGACGTCGCCGCGCAGCTCGGTGCCAAGCCGATGCAGGTCGCGCTCGCCTGGCTGCTTCAGCGGGCGCCCAACATTCTCCTGATCCCTGGAACCTCGTCCGTCGCGCATCTGCGGGACAATCTGGCTGCGGCGGATATCGTCTTGTCCGACGATGCGCTCACAGCCCTGGACGGGATCGCGGCACCGGCAGCCCACGGCTGAAGCGCCGATCCAAGCCAACGAAAAAGCCCGGCCTCACGGCCGGGCTTCATATCGCGTCAGCGAGCCTGCGCCGCCAGCGGCGGCGTGGCGTCAGCTCACTTGGCGGCCGGAACGGCCTTGGCGACGATGCCTTCGAACGGCTTGTAGGCGTCCTTGGCAAGGGCGGTGTAGAGCTCGCCCATCTTGGTCAGCTGGGCGACGGCGCCCTCGAAAGCGGTCTTGACGTAGTCGGTCTGGATCTCGATCGCCTTGTCCAAGGTCTTCACGGCGGCGAGCTTCTCGATCGTCGCGGTGCCGGCCTCGAAGGACTTCTTGGCGTAGTCGGAAGCTTCGACGGCGATGGTCTGCACGCCCTTGGAGGTGGCGCCGAAAGCCTTCAGGGCCGCATCGACGTTCTCTTTCGAAGCCTTCTGGATCGTCTCGAACTGCTGGATCATGTTTCTTCCCTCCGGCACCGGAGTGCCGCCTCTGCTGACGAGCCCATGCGGGCCCAGGTTCTTCGCCCCAAGGTCAGATGAAAGGTTCACCACCGGGGACAGCCCACATATTGTGCAGTGCAACATGAATGTCAAGGACGCACCGCATTGCACCAGACGCAGACCGCCCGAAACAGATGCGTCGCTTTTTAACGGCTCCGTAACCGCATCCGCCTAACCTCTCCCACTGTGTCCTTATCGCCACGTTTGTTGACGTGGTGCGGGATCGGGACGTGAGTTCTGAGTTGAGGCGGGTTGCATGGCTTTTTGTTGCGTTGGTACCCGACGCGCGCGTCTTCGCGCGGTCGTCGGACTGATCGGTGTCGTCACGATTGCGGTCAGCATGGCCGCGTCTCCGGCCGAAGCCCGCAAGCGTCGCCATCATGGCGCCGGCGGCGGCTATACGCCGCCTTACGCGGCCATGGTCGTGGACGTGAAGAGCGGCCGCACCCTGCACGCCGTCAATGAGGATGCGCCGCGCATCCCCGCCTCCCTGACCAAGGTCATGACGCTCTATATGCTGTTCGAGCAGATGGAGCGCGGCCGCTTCAGCATGGATTCCGAGCTCAAGGTTTCGGCTTATGCCGCAGCCCAGCCGCCGACCAAGCTCGGCCTGCGCCCGGGCGCCACCATCGCGGTCGAGGACGCCATCAAGGGCATGATCACGCTCTCGGCCAACGACGCCTCGGTCGTGGTCGCCGAGAGCATCGCCGGCTCGGAGGACGCCTTCGCCGAGATGATGACGCGCAAGGCGCGCTCGCTCGGCATGAGCTCCACACGCTTCCACAACCCGCACGGGCTGCCGCATTCCCCGCCGAACCTGACGACGGCGCGCGACCTCACCATCCTGGCCCGTGCGATCCAGGAGCGGTTCCCGCGTTATTTCCCGCTCTTCCAGACGCGCTCCTTCCAATATGGCGAGCGCACGATCCGGGGTCATAATCGCCTGCTCGGCCGCATCGAGGGCGTCGACGGCATCAAGACCGGCTACACCCGCGCCTCGGGCTTCAACCTGATGACCTCGGCGAAATCGGAAGGCCACCAGATCGTTTCGGTCGTGCTCGGCGGCCGCTCCGGCGCCTCCCGCGACAAGATCATGGCCGATCTCGTGGTCGCCAACCTGCCTCGCGCCGCCACCAGCGGTCGTGCCTCGACCATGGTCGCCGAAGCGCCCGAGCCGGAGGAGGCGCCGCGCCGCGCCGCGCCGATCGCCGCCGCGCCGCCACAGCCTGTCGCTGTCGCCGCCGCCTTCGAGCCCGCGCCCATGCCGGTGCCGCGCCCGCGCACCCAGCAGGAAGCGCCGCTTCCCGCCGCCGCCCGCGCCTACACCGCCACCACCACGACGCCGATCGCGCCGCCGCGCCCGCTCAATGTTGGGGCCCAGCCATTGCAGCTTTCGGGCATGCGCACCGTGACCGCCACGACGACGCCTTCGGCGATGCGCTGGTCGATCGGCTCCCAGCCGGCCGACGCCAAGATCCTGCGCCCGCCGGCGAATGTCGACGTCACCTCCTCGATCGCCAAGGTCTCCGAGCCCGACGAAGAGGCCCTCGCCAAGCTCGCCCAGGGCAAGCCGCAGGAGGTCAAGCAGCAAGAGACGAAACAGGCCGAGCGCAAGATCGAACTGCGCCAGCCTGTCGCCGTAGCCGTCGCGGATAAGAAGCCCGAGCCTGCCACCACCACCGTCGTCGCCAAGGCCGCTGCCGACACCAAGGCGAACGACGCCCGCCCGGTGGCGAGCCTCGCCAGCGGAAAATGGATCATCCAGCTCGGCGCCACCGATGACGAGGCCAAGGCCAAGGACATCCTCGCCCGCGCTCGCTCCAAGGCAGCAGGCCCCCTGGCCGATGCCTCCGGCTTCACCGAGAAGGTCGAGAAGGGCGGCGCCACCTTGTTCCGCGCCCGCTTCGCCGGCTTCGAGGACCCCAAGGACGCCCAGAACGCTTGCACGAAGCTCAAGCGCGACGGTTTCGCCTGCTTCGCGACCCGCGGCTGACGGACAGGAAAGGATCTGAGACCGATGTCGTTCCAGCCCCACACCCTGCCGCCATTCGGCTCACTTCAGAAGGACGTCCTTGGCCTGGTTGACGCGAGCGGCAAGGCCGCTGCTGCCGCCGGCATCCGGATGAATCCGCTTCATCAGGCTCCGATGGGCCTCGCGGATCGCCTGCTCGCTCGCCCCCGGCTGAAGCCCCAGGATCTCGTAGGCCTCCTGCTGCGACATCGCGCCCGGGCTCGCCGCGCCACCCTGCCCCGTGTCGCGGTGACGATCAGCGTCTTCACGCCAGCCGGGCGTCCGGCGGTCGAGATATGCCTCTAGCAGGCGGGCGCCGTCAGGATCGCTCGCGAGGCATTCGCGCATCAAGGCGCTGATCTCCGGCAGGCTCAAGCCATCGAGATCGCGCCCCGCAAAGGCCCCGGCTCGGACCTTTCCGGTCATGCCGCCACTGTCATGATCGAGTTCCATCTGCAGCAGCCTGGATTCGACCTTGGAGCGCGCGCCCGGCGTCGTGCTCGTCCCAGCCCCTCCGCCCCAGGGAAAGCGCATTCCGCCCGGCCCATAGGCGCTCCAGCCGAGCAGCCAGGCGCCGAGCCCGCCGACGAAGATCGCCATGTCGAGCCGCCCGCGCAGCATCAGCAGGGCCGCGACGCCAAGCGAAAGCACGCCGCCCCCGGTCTTCACGGCCTTGGCCAGGAGCTTGGGATTGGCGCCGGCAAACAGTTTCGACGCCCACCAAAGCAGGATCAGCACGGCGACGCCGTAAAACAGGCTCAAGCTCGGCCTCCATCCATGGCGCTCAATAGCCCCTTGACCGCAGCGTTGCCGCCGGCGAGCCGCAATAGCGCCTCGCGCCCGCCGCTGGCATAGGCGGCGGCGCCGCGCAGCAGGTCGAGCAGCGAGCCGGGCGCGTTCACGTCGAAGCGCGCATGCGCACCGCCGGTCAGGCGCGCTATCGTCGCAAAGGCGGCGCTGGCGGCGGGGTCGTACCCCTCCTGGAATAGGAAGCCGCGAATTCCGCGCAGGCCGAGCTCGCCCGCGAGCGCGGCGAGCGCATCGACATCCTCCTCCATCGCATCGCCAACGAAGACGAAGGCACGGATCGGCACAGTCTTCGCCTCATTGCGGATATGCTTGAGCACGCGATGGATCTGCGTCTGGCCGCCCTCGCAGGCGATCTGGCTCATCAGCCCGTTGAGGCGCTGCGGCTCGCCGACCCAGCCCGATGAGCGGCACTCCATCAGCCCACGGAAATAGACGAGCTGGACCGCAAGCCCACCGCTCTTCGCCGCGACCTCGAACATCCGCGCCTGCAAGGAGCAGGCGAGGTCCCAGGTCGGCTGGCGGCTCATCGTGGCGTCGAGCGCGAAGACGAGCCGGCCCGCCTGCCCCGTCGCCAGCGGTGCGAGCTGCTTGGCGGCCCCAAGGAAACGGTCGATCGCACCCGGCGTCGAGGCACCCGCAGCCTTCGGCGTGGTGGTTTCGGCCTTGCCCAGGGCGCGGTCGGTCTTGTCGCTCATGGGGCTCCCGGTCGCACGGCGCTGCAAATCATAGTTGACCTGATATTGGCCATCGCCCGCGCATTTGCTACCCGTCCGCAAAATGGGAGGACAGGCGCAGTGACGCAGATAGCGGTTTTCGAAACGGTCGCCGCCATGCGGGCCAAGGTCGCGGCCTGGCATGCAGCGGGCGAGAAGGTCGCGCTGGTGCCGACCATGGGCGCACTGCATCAAGGCCATATCGCCCTGGTGAAGGAAGCCCAGCGCCACGCGCGGCGCGTCATCACCTCGATCTTCGTCAACCCGACGCAGTTCGCCCCGCATGAGGACTTCAAGAAATACCCGCGCACCTTCGACCAGGACTGCGCGATGCTGGCCGAGGCGCAGGCCGATGCGGTCTTCTTTCCCCAGGTCGAGGAGATGTATCCGCCGGGCTTTGCCACCCGCATCCTGCTGCTCGGCCCCGCCGCGGTCGGCCTCGATGACCGCTTCCGGCCGACACATTTCGAAGGCGTTGCAACGGTTTGCTGCAAACTCTTTACCCAGAGTCAGGCCGATTGCGCCGTCTTCGGCGAGAAGGATTATCAACAGCTCAAGGTGGTGACGCGGATGGCCGCCGATCTCGACCTCGGCATCGAGATCGTCCCGCTCCCGACCTTCCGCGAGCCCGACGGCCTCGCCATGTCCTCGCGCAACCGCTACCTCTCGGCCGAGCATCGCGCGCTCGCGCCGCTGCTGCACAAGGTCATGCAAGCGCTCGCCGTACGCCTGCGCAATCGTGACGACCTGTTCAAGGCAGTGACCGAAGCGCAAGGCGAGATCATCTCGGCCGGCTTCGAGCTGGATTATCTTGAAGCCCGCCACGCGGACACGCTCGCTGCCGTAACCTCGCTGGCCGATGGCCCGATCCGTCTGCTGGTGGCAGCCAGGATCGGCGGAACGCGGCTGATCGACAATATCGGGGTGTGAGGGACGGCCTTTCTGCCAACCGCGCCGTCATTCCGGGCTCATCGCTGCGCGATGCCCCGGAATGACGGTCGCGGAAAACCTACAGCAACCCCAACTCTGCCAGCTCCCGCCGCATCGCTTCGGGCATCACGCCGAGATCGCCGCTGCGGCCGTCGATGTCGCGCGGCTTGTCCTTGTCGGCGAGATAGCGCCAGCCCTGAAAAGGGCGGCAGGGGCGCGGCTCGACCGGCACCACCGCCGGCTCCATCACCAGATGGCAGCGGCCGATGCCATCCGCATCGGTGAACGGCCGGATCTCCGTCAGGCGCTGGCGGGCCGAGATCTGGCCCTTGATCACCCAATAGAGCGAACCGCCATCGACGATCTCGCTGACGCGCTTGGGCACCATGCGGGTGGTATGCGTCTGCTCGTCGGGTCGGCCCATCCGCCGGCGCAGCAGCGACTGCTCCTCGATCCATTCCTCGAGATCGCTGATCGATTCGGCGCCGACGCAGAGTTTGAGCAGGTGAAGCGACATGGGCGGAACTTAAGCCCTGCAAGGCAACCCGACCAGCGCTTGCGGCGTTTCTCCACAGCCCCCGTCATTGCGAGCGCAGCGAAGCAATCCAGGAGGTCTCGCTCTACGCCCCCTGGATTGCTTCGCTGCGCTCGCAATGACGGTCGCTCGCATCGGGATGACGGCGGCAAGGAGACGAGCTAGGTCTGAGCGAAAGTCAAAGGGAGAGACGCAACCATGCGCGGACTTGCAGGCAAGGCCATCCTCGTCACCGGCTCCTCGACCGGAATCGGCTACGCCATGGCGCAGCGGCTGGTGGCGGACGGCGCAAAAGTGCTCGTCCATGGCCGCGACGAGGCCGAGGTCGAGGCCGCCTGCCGACATCTCGGCGCTTCAGCGCAAGGAGCCACCGGCGACCTCGCCGACCCCGCCACCGCACAAGCGCTGATCGACGCCACGGTGAAGGCCTTCGGGCGCATCGACGGGCTGGTCAACAATGCCGGCATCTATCCGCGCGGCGTGCTCGGTGAGACCACGGCGACCTTCTTCGACCATATCTTCGCGATCAACACCCGCGCGCCGCTGCTGTGCGCCGAGGCCGCGATCCGCGCCTTCCGCCTGCAGAAATCCGGCGGCGCCATCGTCACCGTCGGCTCGATCAACGCCTATTGCGGGCTCTCCAACCTGACCGTCTATTCGATGTCGAAGGGCGCGCTGATGACGATGACGCGCAACCTCGCCAACGCGCTGGGACCTGAGCATATCCGGGTGAACCAGCTCAACGTCGGCTGGACCTTCACCGCCAATGAGGATGCGACGCAGCAGCGCGAGGGCCAAAAGCCCGGCTGGCAGGACCATGTCCCGCTCAAGCTCGCCCCGACCGGTCGGATCATGCAGCCCGAGGAGATCGCGGCCCACACCGCCTTCTGGCTCTCCGACGAGAGCGCCCCGGTCTCGGGCCAGCTCTACGAGGCCGAGCAATATCCGCTGATCGGACGCGTCTGATCCGTGGATTCCGCTACGCCTGCCGATTTCGAGTCTTCGCTGTATTTTGAGCCTTGGCTGCATTTTGAGCCTTGGCTGTCGCGCTGGGCGCTCATGCCCGATGGCGACGCCATCGTCACCCATGGCAGCCGCCTGCTGCCGGTGCGCCGTCACGGCGAGCCCGCCATGCTGAAGCTGCCCGAGGCGCAGGATGAGCGCCTCGGTTACCGCCTGCTCGAATACTGGGGCGGCGACGGGGCGGCGCGCCTGCTTGCCCGCGACGAAACCGGCAGCGCCATGCTGATCGAACGCGCCATCGGCAAGCGCTCGCTTTCGGCCATGGCCCGCAACGGCGAGGACGATGAAGCGACGCTCATCCTCTGCGAGGCGATCGCCCGCCTGCAGCATCCGCGCGGCCCGGCCCCAACCGGGCTGATCCCGCTCGAAACCTGGTTCAAGGATCTCTTCCCGATGGCGCAGCAGCGCGGCGGCCTCCTCGCCCGCTCGGCCGCGACGGCGCGCGAACTGCTGGCGGCGCAGCGAGAGATCATGCCGCTCCATGCCGATCTCCACCACGAGAATGTGCTGGATTTCGAGGGACGTGGCTGGCGCGCCATCGACCCGAAATGCGTCATCGGCGACCGCGCCTTCGAATACACCATCCTGTTCTGCGACCCCGACCTATCCGATCCCGAGCCCCCGGTCGCGCTGGGCCGCTTCGAGCGCCGGCTCGACATCGTCGTCGCGCGATCGGGGCTGGAGCGCCCGCGTTTGCTGCGATGGCTCATCGCCTGGTGCGGCCTCTCGGCCGCCTGGTTCCTTGGCGACGACGACCCGCTGGCCGAGATCAACCTGGCGATCATGGCAAAGGCGAGCGCCGCGCTCGACGGTTAGGGCATCCCAATGGCCGGGGACATCCCCGGAACAGCCCTGCACGCTCCAGTTCGCGCCAACCGCAGCCATTGGGACATTGCCCGGAACCGGAGATTCGTCCCACGCGCTCCCGTTGGGATCGAAATCGCGTTTCGCGAGTTGATCAGTCACACCGCCAATCAGGCGCGAGGAGCAGAACATGACAACGATCAGGCAAACGGCCGTTTCCGTAGCAGCTTTTCTCATGCTGGCTTCGCCGGCCATGGCGCAGTCGCGCTCACTCGGTCCGGCGACCGGCACCGTCAGCATCGAGCAGGTCCAGGCGGGCTTTGTCGCCTCCGGCGAGGTTGGTGGCGGTACGCTGCGTTATCACGGCCGCTCTTATCCGATCACGGTCGGCGGCCTCGGCCTGGGTTCGATCGGCGCATCGCGCACCGTCGCCTCCGGAACTGTCTACGGACTCAAGAACAGGTCCGATCTCGCCGGTGCCTATGTCCAGCTGAAGGAAGGCTGGGCTGTCGGCAATCGGGGAGGCGGCAGCGTCTGGCTGAAGAACGACAAGGGAGTGACCCTGCGACTGGCTGCGCGCCGGCAAGGGCTTCAGCTCTCTCTTGGCGCCGATGGCGTGCTGATCGGCTTCAAGCAGTAAGACGTGATCGCGGGCTGAAAACAGCTGCCTGGAGCCGAATCTCAGCTTGGCTCCAGGATTCGCTGTAGTCAGGTCCGATCTCGTCTACGAGGGCGGTGGGGCCGTGTTTACTCCCCCCGCCCCCGACGGACCGAGTTGAGCCGCAAGCGGATCCCATGATCGCCGGGGACTGGCCGGCTCGACCGTTCGGTGGCAGGGTTTGCGCCTCCTGGCAGGCCCCGATGGCAAGACAATCCATACCGCACCCGGTCCTCACCACCCCGCGCCTGCGCCTGCGCCAGTTCCGCGCCGATGATGCGGATGCGATGCATGAATGCTTCGCCGACCCCGAGGCGATGCGCTTCTGGAACCACCCTACCTATACGAAACCCATCGAAACCGAGCGGGCCGTGCGCAATTTCATCGACTGCACGCCGTCCTATTATCGCTTCTGGGCAGTGACCGAGGCAGGTGACGAGCGCTGCCTCGGGCTGGTCAACTACCATGACGGCCATATCCGCAGCAGGCGTGCGAGCGTCGGCTATATCATCAGCCCGGCGCGCCACCGGCAGGGTCTTGCGACAGAGGCCGTATCAGCGATGCTCGACTTCTGCTTTGGCGAACTCGGCCTGCATCGCCTCCAGGCCTTCATCCATCCCGATAACACCGCCTCGATCGCGCTGATCGAGAAACTCGGCTTCAGCCGAGAAGGCCTGCTGCGCGACAATCTGCGCGTCGGCGAGGTCTGGCGCGACGATCTGCTCTACGCGCTGCTGGCGAATGACTGGCGACGCCAGGGCTGAGGTCGCCTTGCGCGACCCGGCGCGGGCGGGTCAGGGTTCAGCGGGAAACCGTCGCGCCCAGGTCGAGGGTTCGTCGACGGAATGGCGCTTGCAGGTCGTTTGCCGACCTCGGTCGAAGCGCCGGCAATACCTCACTGGCGCCTCGTCAGCACGGTCGCCAGCATCGAGATACCACGCCGCACCATCTCGGTGTCGAGCGCGGCATAGCCGAGTATGAACCCTGCCGTTTGGGGCTTGGATAGCTTCGGATCGTATAATGGCGAGACAGGATAAAGGCCGAGCCCGATTGACCGCGCGGTCTCGACAATCCCGGCCTCGCGATCCGCAGCAACGCCGTTGATCCAGATGACGACATGCAGGCCCGTATCAGCGCCCTCGATGGATATGGCCGGCCCGCATTCGGCTGACAGGGCTTGGAGCAACATGGCGCGTCGCTCCGCATTCTTCCGGCGAATGCTGCGGACATGGCGTTCATAGGCACCGCTCGCCAGCAGCTCGGCCAGCGCCTCCTGCTCCAGGAGCGGGCTGTGTCGATCGGTGAGGCGCTTGGCCTCGCTGAACGCCCGCGCCAGCCCGGCGGGGAGAACGAGATAGCCCAGTCGCAGGGTCGGCGAGAGCGTCTTGGAGAAGGTGCCGACATAGATCACCGACTGCGGATCGAGCGTCTGCAATGGTGGGATCGGGGAGATGTCGTGCCGATACTCGCCATCATAGTCATCCTCGATGACATAGGCGCCCGAGGCCGCAGCCCAGGCCAGGAGTGCGCGTCGGCGTGTCGCGGAGAGAACCCCGCCAAGGGGAAACTGGTGCGAGGGCGTGACGTAGACGAGACGCCCCGGCGGCAGCCCGTCAACGCATAGGCCCTCGCCATCGACGGGGATCGGAACCGCAATTCCGCCAGCGGCAATGAAGGCGTGACGGGCGAGCATGTATCCGGGATTCTCGATGAGAAAGGTATCGCCGGGATCGAGCAGCAGCCGTGCGCAGAGATCCAGCCCCTGCTGCGAACCGTTGACGATGACGATGTCGTCCGGCGAGCAATTGATGCCCCGCGCCCGCCAGAGATAGCCCTGCAGCGCCGAGCGCAGATCGGCAGCGCCCTGAGGGTCGGCATAGCGCAGCCGCGCCTTTCGCCGCAGGCTGACCTTGGTCAGCGCGCGCCGCCAGGCCAGCACGGGAAAATCGTCACCGGCCAGGTCGCCATAACGGAAATCCGTGACTTTGACCGCTTGAGGCGGTGTCGGCGGTGGCAAGCTGAGCAGGCGTTGCGCGAAGCCCGAGAGATGTCGCGCCGCCGCCGGCGACGCCGGCGTCGGTGTCGTCTTGGCCGCGAGGCCCTGCGCCACGATCGGACGTACCCCGGCCCGCGTGACCAGATAGCCTTCCGCGATCAATTGACCATACGCCGCCGTCACCGTCGTGCGGGAGGCTCCCCACTCTGCCGCGAAGGCGCGCGACGAGGGCAGACGATCACCAGGCCGATAGGCGCCGCTATGGATCTGCTCCTTGATCGCCGCAATGATCCTGCGGCCGACGCCTTCTAACTGGCCCACTTCAATCCCTCGCAACTGGCTATTCCCAGCAAGCCAGATTGGCGGCATCTGTCCCGGCAACGCAAGGAGTTCGCAGATGTACACGCCTCCAGCTTTCCGCGACGACGACAGGGACAGCATCCACGCGACGATCCGGGCCGCGCGGCTGGCCAATTTCGTCACCGCTACGCCCGATGGTATGTTGGCCACGCCGCTGCCGCTCTATCTCGACGAGAACGAGGGTGAGCACGGCGTGCTCTACGGGCATCTCGCCAAGGCCAATCCGCAATGGCGGACTCCCGTCGCCGGCGACGGGCTGGCGATCTTCATGGGGCCGGACGCTTACATCACACCGTCCTGGTACGCGACCAAGCAGGAGACCGGGAAGGTCGTCCCGACCTGGAACTACGTCGCGGTTCACGCCTATGGCCCGGTCGAGTTCTTCGATGACCCCACCAGGCTGCTGGCGGTCGTGACCCGATTGACCAATATCCATGAGGGCGAGCGTGCGGCGCCCTGGGCCGTTTCCGATGCCCCTCCCGATTTCATCCAGGCGCAGCTGCGCGGGATCGTCGGCATCCGCATGCCGATCACGCGGCTGGAGGGCAAGCGCAAGATGAGCCAGAACCGACCGGAGGCCGACAGAGCCAATGTCGCTGCCGGCCTTGCCGCGAGCGATCGCCCGCAGGAGCGCATGGTCGCCGCTCTGATCCCGTCCTGAGAGAGCGTTCGAGGTTTCCCTCAACCCCCATCCAGTGCCCCCTCTCTCGACGGGACCGATCCATGCCTGACGTCTCCCAGCTTGCCCTCTATCTCGCCGCGGCCTTCCTGCTGGCGATCACGCCCGGCCCCGGCATCTTCTACGTCGCGGCTCGCACGCTCGCAGGCGGTCGCGCCGAAGGCGTCGCGTCCAGCCTCGGCACCGGCCTGGGTGGAATGGTTCATGTCCTCGCCGGCAGCCTGGGCGTCTCAGCGCTGGTGCTGGCGAGCGCCGAACTCTTCACCGCGCTCAAGCTCGTGGGAGCGGCTTATCTCGTCTGGCTCGGAGTTCGCACCTTCCAAGCCGCACGGCGCGATGCGGCAAATGTCCTGGCCGGCGGCGCTGTCGAGCCCCCGATAGGTCCCCGCCGGGCTTTTCGCGAGGGCGTCGTCGTCGAGGCGCTGAATCCGAAGACGGCGGCGTTCTTCCTGGCTTTCATTCCGCAGTTCGTGGACATGGCGGGCAGCGTGGCGTTGCAGTTCGTGGTGCTGGGCTTCATCTCCGTCGTGCTCAACACCCTGGCCGACGTCGTGGTGGCCTTTGCGGCCAGCGGTATCCGGGACGGCGCGGCAGCACGGCCCGATCTCGTCAAGCGCCTGCGGGAGGCCTCGGGTGGTGCGATGATTGCGCTGGGCATCGGCCTTGCCCTGGCCAAGCGGCCTGCTTGATCCCGGAGACCGACCGCTGGCACCTACGCCTGCATCCATGCCCCGAATGAATCGGGCAGGACGTTCGAACCGCATATCACTGCGGCCACGCGCTTGCCGCGATAGCGTGCAGGGTCTTCCAGGACTGCGGCAATACCAAGCGCGGCCGAGGGTTCGGTGACGAGGGCAGCGTGCCGATAGAGCATCCGCATGCCCTCGACGATGCTCGCTTCCTCGACCAGCGGGACGTGGTCTGCGGTGGCGAGCAGGTCATCGAGAACCGCGGCGATCGGAAACCGGCCCGCGACGCCGTCGGCGATCGTATCGGTGCGGTCAGTGGTGACAATCGATCGCGCCCGCCAGGACTTCGCCAGGGCCGGCGCGCCTCTTGGCTGGATGCAGACGACATCCGTCGCCGGCGACAAGGTCTTGAAGACATGCCCCACGCCGGTGGCCAGAGCGCCCCCGCCGAGCGCGAGCAGAACCGTATCGATGCGATCGAACCCCTCGACGAGTTCAAGGCCGATCGTGCCCGCGCCTTCGCAAGTGTCGAGATTCTCGCTGTCCTCCACGAGAAAGGCATCGCCTCGAGCTGCAATCTCCCGGGCACGCTCGCGTGCGTTCTCGATATCGCCATCGACCAATTCGACTGTACCGCCGAGCCGGCGGATTCGCTCGACCTTCGCGGCATTGGCGCCTTTGCCCGCAATCACGCTGACGGCGATACCGCGTGCCCGGCCGCTATAGGCGAGCGCTTGTCCAAGGTTGCCGGCGCTGGCGCAGATCGCGGCCATGGGACCCGAGCTGCTCGCAAGACGTGACATCGCGACCTCGGTCCCACGCCCCTTGAAGCACCCGATCGGGTTCGCGGTCTCCAGCTTGATGACGAGCTCGCAGCCCAGCAAATCGCCGAGCGTGGCAGAGAGGAATTGCGGCGTGTCGCGGAAAACCCGCGAAATCGCCTGCCGTGCGTGCCGGATGCGTTGAAGATCGAGCCTGGTGTTCGGCTGCGTGACGCCGAAATCCTGCGCGGGACTTCCGCTGACGGGCTGCATGGGACAATCCTCCGACCCAGAGCAATGTCCGATCGAGTTGGATCGTTCAATTGCTCTAGCTCTTTGTTTTAACGCGATTTCTCCGCGCAAACGCTTCGCGTTTGTCGCGAGGGAACCGGTATCCACTTCGCTCGAAAACGCTCTAATGCTACGAACCGCAGATGCGCGAACGAGTGCGCTATAACGCACGATCCGTCTGTGCGCGCTGAAGCCGGTTTACTCCCCCAGCACCACGACCTTCGCGCCCTCGGCCACCTGCGCCCCCGCCTCGCCTGCGACCTCGGTGACGGTGCCGGCGCGTGGGGCCACCAGCACATGTTCCATCTTCATCGCCTCGACGATGGCGAGCCTCTGGCCCTTCACCACCGCCTCGCCGGCCGTGACGAAAAGCGCGATCAATTTGCCATGCATCGGCGCCTTGATGATGCCGCCGGCGCCTGCAGCCGCATCGAGATCGACGCTGAAGGGGTCGAACAGCGCAACCGCCGTCTGGCGGCCGAGATGCAGCGCCAGATAAGTGCCGCGCTCAGCCTGGGCCAGCGAGATCTCGTGCTCGCCCTCCCCGATCTCATGGCCGGGCAGGCTGACGCGCGCGCCCTCCTCATGCCATTCGATCCGCGCCTCGATGCGCTCGCCATCGACCAGCAGGGCCAGGCCCAGCGCCGGCTGCGGCATCAATGAGAACCCATCCGCGACAAGCCAGGGCGAGCGCGCCTCGCTATCGGAACGCCCCGCGGCGGCCAGCAGCCCTTCCGCCTGCCGCTCCTCCTCCAATTGCAGCGCGGCGGCGGCAACGGCGGCCGCGTCGAGCGGCTGCGGCTCGGCTCCCAGGCCTGAGATGTTGCGCTCGATGAAGCCGGTGTCGAACGGGCCTTCGCGAAACCCTTGCGCCTCGGTCAGCGCCTTCAGGAAGGCGAGATTGGTGCGCGGTCCCGCGACGATGGTCTCGCCCAAAGCCGCGCCAAGCCTGTCCAGCGCCTCATCGCGGGTCGCGCCATGGGCGATCACCTTGGCGATCATCGGATCGTAGAACGGTGTCACCGTATCGCCGGCCTCGACGCCGGTATCGATGCGAATGCCCTCGCCTTCCGGAAACCGCAGCGCCCAGAGCTTGCCGGTCGAGGGCAAAAAGCCCTTTTCAGGGTCCTCGGCATAAAGCCTGGCCTCGACGGCATGGCCGGTGGCGGTGACGTCGGCTTGCGAAAAACCGAGCGGCTCGCCGGCCGCGACCTTGAGCTGGAGCTCGACCAGATCAAGCCCGGTGATCGCCTCGGTCACGGGATGCTCGACCTGGAGACGCGTATTCATCTCCATGAAGTAGAAGCGGTCGGCGCGCAGCCCCTCGCGACCATCGGCGATGAACTCGACCGTGCCGGCCCCGACATAGCCGACGGCTTTTGCGGCCTCCGTCGCGGCCTTGCCCATGGCGGCGCGCACCTCCGCGCTCATGCCGGGCGCCGGCGCTTCCTCGATCACCTTCTGATGGCGGCGCTGCAGCGAACAGTCGCGCTCATAGAGATGGACGACATTGCCGTGGCTGTCGCCGAAGACCTGGATTTCGACATGGCGCGGCGAGAGCACATATTTCTCGACCAGCACCCGCGCATCGCCAAAAGCGTTCTTGCCCTCGCGCTGGGCGCTGGCGAGCGCTTCGTCAAAATCCTCGGGCCGGTCGACCTTCTTCATGCCCTTGCCGCCGCCGCCCGCGACCGCCTTGATCAAGACGGGGTAGCCGATGCGCCGCGCTTCCGCGCGCAGGAAATCGGCGCCCTGCTCGGCGCCGTGATAGCCCGGCACCACCGGCACATTGGCCTTCTCAACCAGCGCCTTGGCGGCGTCCTTCAGCCCCATCGCCCGGATCGCCGAGGCCGGCGGGCCGACGAAGACGATGCCGGCCTTGGCGCAGGCCTCGGCGAAATCGGCGTTCTCGGAGAGGAAGCCATAGCCCGGGTGGATGCAGGCCGCATTTGCCTGTTTCGCCACAGCCAGGATTGTCTCGGCGTCGAGATAGCTTTCGCGCGCCGGCGAGGGCCCGATATGCCAGGCCTCGTCGGCCATCTCGACGAACAGCGCCTCGGCATCCGCATCGGAATAGACCGCGATGGTGCGCAGGCCCAGCCGCCGGGCGGTGCGGATGACGCGGCAGGCGATTTCGCCGCGATTGGCGATCAGGATGGAAGGCAGTCTGGCGGCGATCGACATGAGCGACATCCTCGAACAGGTGCCGCCTTTATAGCCGGGAGATCGCCCCTGTCGCCGCCTTGTTCTGCAAATCCGGCTTCGCGGCTTCGAGCCGGCGCACCGAACGCCAGATCGCCCATGTCGCCTGGAAGCACAGACCGGCGACGAAGAGATCGAACAGATATTCCGGCCAGCGCACGGGCGCCAATCGCGCAAGCAGCCCCATCAAGGCAAAGCCCGTGGTCGAGATCACGTCGTTGCGGGAGGACAGCCAGGTCGCCTTGATCACCGGGTTGTCCTCCCGTCGGAAGCGCCAGAGCAGGCCGACGATCGCGACGGCGACGATGACCGCGCTCGCGGCGGAGAATTCCAGCGCCCAGAGATCGATCGGGCGCGGGCTGACGATCTTGTCCCAGAGGTCGTAGAGCGTGTGAAACCCCGCTACCGCCATCACCGCGCCGATAGCGAGTGCGGCGAGCTTCTCGGCGCGCCCATCGCGGCCGAAGACCAGCGCGGCGATGCCGTAGAGCGCGACGTCATAAACCCAGTCGACGCCGTCCTTGAACAACTGCGCATTGCCGGCGGCCAGCGCCCAGGCGACGACGCCTGACGCGAACAGCAGGATGGCGAGCGCGATGCCCCAGATGGTGCGGGTATAGGCGCGGGCGATGGCAGCGGCTTGATTTGAATCCGTGACAGCCACCCCATCCTCCGCCGTCATCCTGGACAAGCGGCGAAGCCGCGCAGATCCGGGATCCATCCTAGAGCGCCGAGCCCTCCGATGGATCCCGGCGCTCCGCTTCGCTTCGGCCAGGATGACGATGCGCGTGGCTCAAAGCCAACCCGCAAAATGCAGATACGCCCTCACCCGCGCCCGACGAACGGCATCTTCGACGCCATCACCGTCATGAACTGCACATTCGCCTCGATCGGCAGGCTCGCCATGTGCAGCACCGAGGTCGCGACATGGTTCACGTCCATGACCTGCTCGATCTTGATCGAGCCATCCGCCTGCGGCACGCCCTGCGTCATGCGCTGCGCCATCTCGGTCAGCGCATTGCCGATATCGACCTGGCCGACGGCGATGTCGTATTTGCGCCCGTCGAGCGACGAGGTCTTGGTCAGGCCGGTGATGGCGTGCTTGGTCGCGGTATAGGCGATCGAGTTCGGCCGCGGCGCATAGGCCGAGATCGAGCCGTTATTGATGATGCGCCCGCCCTTGGGCTCCTGCGCCTTCATCAGCTTGAAGGCCTCCTGGGTGCACAGGAACGGCCCGGTCAGATTGGTGTCGACGACCTTCTGCCAGTCCTCGAGCGAGAGATCTTCCAGCAGGATGCCGCCGGGCGCATTGACGCCGGCATTGTTGAACAGCACGTCGAGCCGCCCGAAGGCCGCCTTGGTCTTGGCGAAAAGGTTCTGCACCGAGGCTTGGTCGGTGACGTCGGTGGGCACGGCAAGCGCCTGCGAAGCGGGCACGCCCGAGAGCTTGATCGTCTCCGCCAGCGCGTCCGCCCTGCGCCCGGCCAGGACCGCGCGGTAGCCGTCCTTCAGGAAAGCAAGCGCGACCGCGCGACCGACGCCCGAACCCGCTCCGGTGATGATGGCGACCTTGTTATGCCCAGACATGCGTATCCTCGCGTTTTTTCTCAGTTCAACCGTTTGAAGGCGGCCGCGACCATAGAGCAGGATGCGAAAAAGTGGGAACCGGTTTTTCGCATTGATCCTGCTCTAACTCTTTGATGAGAGACGGATTCAGATTTCAGATGGAATCACAAAGTGATCCCATCTGAAATCATCCGGCTCTAAGCGCATGCAGCATACGGAAGAGGGAGCGCTGCAGGGCAACCGCGCATTCGGCTATGGGCCGGCGGCGGTCCGCTCATGGACGGCAGGGCCTGGAGCGTGGAGCCTGACGTGATTGGCGGGGTGACGACCGTCATCGCCCTCGCGCTCCCACCGTCATGCTCGGGCTCGTCCCGAGCATCCACGGCTTGAGCTCCGCCCTCACCCGGCTAAGGCGGGAGCGGCCGGTGCCGGCCGGTCTGTGTCGCGCGGCCTCCTGCACGGTCAGTTCGCGGGGCTGGATACCCTCACGATCGGCAGCGTAGGTCCTGCGTTCCCGGGCAGAAGCGAAGTGCGTTCGAGAGCGAGAACAGCACGGTCGCGCCGCGGTCCCAGCGCAGCGGGGAGCTATAGGTCAGCGGCCTGGCAACGGCGACCCCGAGCTGCAGATCGTCGCTGACGAACAGCCTGACGCCGACGCCGATCGAGGCCAGGCCCTGCACCAGATCCTTCGGCTGGCTGTAGCTTCGCGTGACGCCGCCCTCGGTGAAGCCATAGAGCTGGTAACCCTTGGCG
Organism: Allobosea sp. OK403; assembly: GCF_900113835.1. Taxonomy (GTDB): domain Bacteria; phylum Pseudomonadota; class Alphaproteobacteria; order Rhizobiales; family Beijerinckiaceae; genus Allobosea. The sequence goes on from NZ_FOQV01000015.1 coordinate 49,284, forward strand.
AAGCTGAGGTTCAGCGTTTGGTCGAAGCGCAGTTCGGCCGAGCCCGCGACGGCATTGTCGCCCGCCAGCCAACCACCCTCGAAGCCGCGCCCGAAGGACAGGCCGCCGAGATAATATTGCTGGGAGGACAGAAGCGGCCCGGACGCGACCTGCGCCGCGGCAGAGAGCTTCACCGACCAGTTCTCGAAAAGGTTCTGGTAATGCGTGAACGAGGCGTTGAGCAGCGAGAAGCGGCTCGACGCACCGGAGCGCGAGAGCCAGTCCGCGCTGTCCGCCTTCGCGTCGACGAGACCGAGGCCATGCCGGTAGGTGGCGGAGAGATAGCTCCAGCTCCCCTCAGCCGCATGCAGCTTGTAGTCGGCCGAGAGGCTGGCGAGGCGGATACGGTCGCTGTAGAGGCGGCCATAGCTATTCTGCTCGCTGACATCGCTCAGGCCAAGCGAACCGGTCAGCCAGAGCGTGTGGATCTGGCTCAGCACGGGCGCGAAGGCGATGCGGGCCTCATAGGTCTCGGCCTGGGAGACCGTGCGCAGCCAGCGCCGCTCGTCACCCGGCCAAACCTCGCTGCGGGAGGCCGAGATCCCGGCACGCAGGCTCTCGACGCCCAGCGGCAGATCATAGCTCGCCCGGCCATAGCGCAGCTCGCGCGAAGCCCCTGGCGCAAAGGAGCCGGATACGGCGAGGCTGTCGCCGGGCACGACGAGCGAATTCAGAGCGGCGCTGGCAGAGGACTGCCAGGGCCCCACGGCGGCAGAGCCCATATTGTCGACGCCGATCGCGGTATAGACGCGCCAGGACTGGACGGAGACGGTCAGGCGGAAGCGGCCGCTTGCCGGCGTGATCTCGTCGAGCGCCGTATCGGTAACACGCAGCCCGGGCCGGTCATTGGCCAGCAGCAGCTGCCGTTCGAGCGTGGCCAGCCGCGCCGGGCGCTCGGCTGCGATCGGCGAAAGCAGCGGCTTCACCCCGAAAGCCTCGGCCTGCTCGCCGTTGACGACGATCTCCTCGACCGCCCCCTCGATGACCTGGATGCGCAATCGTCCGCGCTTGAGATCCTGCGGCGGCGCGATCGCGCGGCTGAGATGGAAGCCCGCCTTGCGATAGATCTCGCTGACCGCTGTAGTGATGGCGACGATATCGGACTGGGATATCTCGCGCCCGAGATAACCGGCATAGGCTGTGGCCAGCTCTCCAGCGGACAGCGCGGACATTCCGTCGAGGTCGACGGCCTGCAGCCGAAACAGCCGCCTGGTGTCGGCACTCGCTTGCTGGCTCACGGCAGCGACTGAGGGCAGCGGCGGCAGCGGTTTTAGGCGCTGCTCGGTCTCACGCTGCTGCGTTTGCGTCTGTGCCGCCGCCTCGACCGGCTGAATCGGCCTTGCAGGCGACTGTGCCCCGGCCGATCCGGGCGCGGCCGCATGAAGCAGATAGATGACCACAGCGGCAAAGACGTTTCTGGAGGAGCGGATTTTCGCTTCTTGTCGTTCGGCTCGACGCCGCATGTCCTGTCGCCTGTCAGAGTTCGAGCCAGCCCCCCGGCCTCTTCCGACCGTAAAAAAACATGGTTAATGAAACGCTCTAGATTTGAGGATTTACAGTCCAGGGCGCTAAGTCTCTTTTCATGCCTCGCTTTTATGCTCTTGGGTCAGCGGTTTGCGCCTACGCAAAGTCCGCTTGCGACTCAAGGATTGAGAACCATGCTTCGGAAAGCGGCACGATTTGCCACCGGCCTCGCCTTGGCTGTCATCGTCGCGATCGGAGCCGTCCCGGCGGCACAGGCTGAGGGCAATCTCTGGCGGATCGCCAAAGTCTCGGGCGAGGCCTGGGTATCCGGCAGCGGCGTCCAGCAGGCTTCTGCAGCGCAGCAGGCGGAATTGCGGCCGGGCGATTCGATCCGGACCGGACACAATGGACGCGTGCTGCTCGTTCGCGGCGCTGAAAGCATCCTGATCTCGGCCAATTCGGCGATCAGCCTTCCGGAAGCCGGTCGCCCCGGCATGTCGACGGTGATCCAGCAGGCGGGATCGATCCTGCTCGAGGTTGAAAAGCGCAATGTCCAGCATTTCGAGGTCGAGACCCCCTATCTCGCAGCGGTGGTGAAGGGCACGCGCTTCAGCGTCTCGCTCGAGCGCGGGCAGGCTAAAGTCGATGTCGTGCGCGGCCAGGTCCAGGTCTCGGATTTCCGTTCCGGGCAGTTCGCGCTCGTCCTGCCGGGCCAGAGCGCGCGGGCTTCCTCCGGCCAGGTTCCCGGACTGCGGCTCTCGGGCCAGGGCACCCTCGGTCGTGTCGAACAGGGCGCCCCGCAGGCGGCGCGTGTCGCTCCCCTTGCGGTGCCAGGTGGAGGCCTCAGGCCCGCACCCGGCGCCACGCCACTGCTGCGCGGCACCGCGCCCGTGCTCAACGAGGCTTCCGACCGCCGCCGGCCCGCTCCGTCAGGTATCGCGCGCGGGCAAAACGGTGCGCTGCGCATTTCGGCACCACTGGGCGACGTCAAGCTCGATATCCACAAGGTCACGCACGGCATGGCGCGCAGCGAGGCGCAGGCGAACGGCCAGGCCCCTCGCCGCGCAACGGTGTGGAACACCGGCGAGCTCAACCCGGGCAATGGCGGCAACAAGAACAATACGGGCAATAACGGCAGCGCGGTCGGAGCGACAGAAGCCGCCGGCGCCGGCGTAGCGAGCACGGCTTCCGGATCGGCGGGCACGGGTTCCGCGAGTGCAAACGCCGCAAATGGCCAGGGCGTCGCGCAATCGGCGGCGAACCGGAGCAATAGCAACGTAGCGGGCAGCGCGAGCAGCGGCAGTTCCTCCAGCAGCAATGCCGGCGGAAACGGCAATGGCAATGGCAATTCCTCCGGCAGCAACGCCGGCGGAAACGGCAAGGGAAAATCCACCAGCAGCAACGCCGGCGGGAACGGCGATGGCAAATCCAACGGCAGCAACGCCGGTGGAAACGGCAACGGCAATGCCTTCGGGCTCGCCAAGAATGGCAATGGCAATGGCAACAGCAAGAAGGACTGACCGCCAGATTGCAGACGGAGCGGTGCCCCGCCCGTGAAGCACCTGCGCCCCCACCTGCTCGTCGGATTGCTGCTCTCGCTCCTGGTCCTGTCGGGGCTGCATCCGTGGTTGCGCGAAGCCCTGCTCGATGCGCGCTTCGGGCTGCTGACGCGGCAGGCCACAGGCGACATCGTCCTGGTCGAGATCGATCCGCGCTCGATCGAGGCGCTGGGGCGCTGGCCCTGGCCGCGAAGCGTCCACGCGGAGCTGGTGCAGCGGCTCGAACGTGCTGGCGCGACCGATATCGTGTTCGACGTCGATTTCAGCACGCCATCCACCCCCGATCAGGACGCAGCCTTTGCCGCTGCCCTGCAGGCAGTCGGCGGCTCGGTGATCCTGCCGGCGTTCCGCCAGCGCGTCGCCGATCGCGGCGACGGTCACACGCTTCACATCAACCGCCCGATCCCGCTCTTCGCGCAGCAGGCCTGGCTCGCCCTCGTCAACGTCCTGCCCGAGCCGGACGGCATCATTCGCCGCTACAGCCACGGCGCCGTGATCGAAGGCGAGTTCATTCCCTCTGTCGGCGCCCTGCTCGCCGGCCGGCACGACCAGAACGCCCCACCCTTCCGCATCGATTTCGGCATCCAGCCGACCTCAGTGCCGAGCCTCTCCGCCATCGACATCCTGCGCGAGACGCCAGCGGCGCTTGCCGCGCTGCGCGGCAAGAAAGCCATCATCGCAGGTACCGCCGCCGAACTGGGCGACCGCTTCACGGTGCCCAATGGTCGCATCATCCCAGGCTCGCTGGTGCAGGCGCTCGCCGCTGAGTCGATCATCCAGGGGCGGACACTCACTACGACCTCGCCTGCGGTCTCGCTGAGCGGCCTCGCCGCGCTGATCATCGCGATGGCCGCCATCTGGGGCTGGACCGGAGCGGGGCGACGGATCCTCGTGCTGGCTCTGCTCGCACTGGCGATCGAAGGCACGGCGATCTGTGTCCAGGCCTTTCACCCGATCGCCTTCGACAGCTCGCTCCTGCTAGCTGCCATAGCTGCCTACGCACTCACCACTGCCATCGATGAGATCGATCTGCGCGGCCTCCTCAGGCTCACCGCCGAGCGGCGCTTCGAGCGCATCGCCATGTCCTTGAGCGACGGGCTGGTCTGCGTCGATCAAGCCGGCCGGATCACGCTCTGGAACCCCGGCGCGAGCGCAATCTTCGGCCATCCCGAACAGGCAGCCATCGGCCAGCCCTTCGAGTTCCTGCTGGCTCAGGGCGATGGCGGCGTGAGCGAGGCGCCGTTCAGGCTGACTGCGGTGCCGCTGGCCCGGCTGCTGCAGCGCGGCGGGACCGTCGTCGAACTCGTGGGCTTGCGCCGCTCGGGCGAGCACTTCGATCTGGAATGCAGCCTGTCCTGCTGGGATACCGCGACCGGCGTGCAATATGGCGTGGTGCTGCGCGATATCTCGCTGCGCAAGCGCCAGCAGGAGCATATCCGCTATCTCGCCGAATGCGACACCGTGACCGGCCTGCCCAACCGCAACAGCCTGATGGCGCATCTCGAAGATGCGATCTCGCGAAGCGAGCCGGACACCGCCACGCTGCTGCTCGTCGGTGTGAACCGCTTCCAGCAGATCAATAATCTCTACGGCCATTCCTTCGGCGACGCATTGGTCGTTGCCCTTGTCGAGCGCCTGCGGGTGGTCGCCGCGCAGGCGAGCCTGATCGCTCGTCTGGGCAGCGATGAATTCGCGATCCTGTTCGCAGGCGAGGCCGGTGAAGCCACCGCGCTGGGCGAGCGTATCGTCGCCGATTTCCAGTATCGGCCCGTAACGGTCGGAGACCGCCCGCATCGCATCACGGTTGCGATCGGACTGGCTTCGACCAGTACTGCGCAGCATGCCGAGATGCTGATCGGCAACGCTCATTTCGCGCTGGCCAGCGCCAAGGCGCAACCGAGCGCGGCTCCGGTTCCGTTCGATCCACTCATGCGCGGCGCTATCGAACAGCGCGAGGCACTGGAGGCCGAGTTGCGCACGGCGCTGGCCGATAACGAGTTCGAGTTGTTCTATCAGCCGCAGATCGAGCTGCGCACTGGGGCTATCGTCGGCGCCGAGGCACTGATCCGCTGGCGCCACCGCGAACGTGGCTATGTCTCGCCCGCCGAATTCATGCCGGTGGTGAACACCACCTCGCTGTCGGAGGATGTCGCTGCCTGGGTTCTCGAGACCGCCTGCCGGCGGGCAGCCGATTGGCAGCGCCGTGGCTACGCCATACGCATCGGCGTGAACCTGGCACAGTCCCAGTTCGCGACCGGTGATCTGGCCGCAGAGGTCGAAAGACGGCTCACTGAGAATGGCTTGCGCCCTGAGCTGCTCGAACTCGAGGTGACCGAGGACATCATCCTCGACGATGGTGCCAAGACGTTGCGCGTGCTCGCGGCGCTGCGGGCACTCGGCGTCAAGATCGCGTTCGACGATTTCGGCACCGGCTATGGCAGCTTGACCTATCTGAAGACCTTTCCGCTCGACAAGATCAAGATCGACCAGTCCTTCGTGAAACGGCTGGAGCCCGGCTCACAGGATGCGGCCATCGTTGCCGCGACGATCGATCTCGGTCAGGCGCTTGGTCTTTCGGTCATCGCGGAGGGCATCGAGACGCCAGCGACCGCCGGCCTGCTGCGCGAGATGGGCTGCGGCGAGGGACAGGGCTATCTGATCAGCAAGCCGATCCCGGCCAAGGAGTTCGAGGCGAAGTTCCTGAGCAAGGAAACGCGGCTCGTGGCGTAGCTGGCGCCTCTGGACGGTGTGAACCTTGAGCCTCAGGGCAATGTCGCCGTGAAAGCGACCGGATGAGATATTGCCACCATCCCAAACAAACTCTCCAGCCTGCGGATCGTCTTCAACGGTTTTGCATGCTGCCGCGTGTCCCGAGGTTGCGCATTGGCTGGGCGATCAAGAAGGCGGGCCCATCAGGAACAAATTGATCAAGCTTCGGGTTCATCCAGATGCTCCTCATACGTGGCCAGCACGAAAGGGGCATCGGGAGAGAAACAATGCAAAGACGAGCTTTTCTGATGATGATGTTCGGAGCGGGTTTATTGCCCGTGACGCTTCACAGTGCAGCTGAAGCGTTGCCCGTTGCCGCTGCAGCCGAGCTATCGGCAAAGGCCGAGGATTCGTTGATCGAGCCTGCGCGAGGTCGAGGCCACGGCTACGGGCGGGGCAGAAATCGCGGTCTCCATCGCGGTTGGAATCGTGGGCTACATCGGGGCTGGAACAAACGCCGCCACTGAGCCGGGACAGGGAGCGTTACCCTGACCAAAATACGAGCCCGCCACGAATTTCGTGGCGGGCTTTTGAAATCACTGGCTTCATCTCAAGCCAAGCTCTCGGGATGAGGGCTCAAGGACACCCCGAACAGCGCCCTTACATCCTGAAAACGCCGAATTTCGTCTCCGGCACGTCGGCGTTGAGGCAGGCGGAGAAGGCCAGTGCCAGCACGCGCCGCGTCTCGGAAGGCAGGATGATGCCGTCGTCCCAGAGCCGGGCGGTCGCGTGATAGGGCGAGCCCTCCTCCTCATATTTCGAGCGGATCGGCGCCTTGAAAGCCTCTTCCTCTGCCGCCGTCCAGCTCTTGCCCTCGGCCTCGATATTGTCGCGACGGACGGTGGCGAGCACGCTCGCCGCCTGCTCACCGCCCATCACCGAGATGCGCGAATTCGGCCAGGTGAAGAGGAAGCGCGGGGAGTAGGCGCGCCCGCACATGCCGTAATTGCCCGCCCCGAAGGAGCCGCCGACCAGCACGGTGATCTTCGGCACCTTCGCCGAGGCCACCGCCGTCACGAGCTTGGCCCCGTCCTTGGCGATGCCACGCGTCTCGAAATCGCGGCCGACCATGAAGCCGGTGATGTTCTGCAGGAAGAGCAACGGAATCCGGCGCTGGCAGCAGAGCTCGATGAAATGCGCACCCTTCAACGCGCTCTCGGAGAACAGGATGCCGTTATTGGCGATGATGCCGACAGGGATGCCGTGGATGCGGGCAAAGCCGGTGATCAGCGTCGTGCCGTAGAGTTTCTTGAACTCGTCGAACTCCGAACCGTCGACAAGCCGGGCGATGACCTCGCGGATGTCGTATTGCTTCTTGAGATCGGTCGGGACGACGGCTTCCAGCTCCTCGACAGGATAGAGTGGCTCGACCGACTCGGCGATGTCGAGATCGGGCCGCTTGACGCTGTTGAGATTGCTGGCGATGCGGCGCGCGATGGCGAGCGCGTGGGTGTCGTCGCCGGCATAATGATCGGCGACGCCCGAGAGGCGGGCATGGACATCGGCGCCGCCGAGATCTTCCGCCGAGACGACCTCCCCAGTCGCGGCCTTCACCAAAGGCGGGCCGCCGAGGAAGATCGTGCCCTGGTTCTTGACGATGATCGTCTCGTCCGACATCGCCGGCACATAGGCCCCGCCAGCGGTGCAGGAGCCCATCACCACCGCGACCTGCGGAATGCCTTCGGCCGAGAGCGTCGCCTGATTGTAGAAGATCCGGCCAAAATGCTCGCGGTCGGGAAAGACCTCGGTCTGGTGCGGCAGGTTGGCACCGCCGGAATCGACCAGATAGATGCAAGGAAGCCGGTTTTCGCGCGCGATCTCCTGGGCGCGCAGATGCTTCTTCACCGTCATCGGATAATAGGTGCCGCCTTTGATCGTCGCGTCGTTGCAGACGATCATGCATTCGCGACCGGAGACACGGCCGATGCCGGCGATCATGCCGGCGCCATGGATCTCCTTGTCGTACATCTCGAAGGCCGCGAGCGCCCCGATCTCGAGAAAGGCGGAGCCGGGATCGAGCAGGCGCAGCACACGCTCACGCGGCAGGAGTTTCCCTCGCGCCGTATGGCGCTCGCGCGATTTGGCGTTGCCGCCAAGCGCGGCCGTCATGCGGCGCTCCTGCAATTCGCTGCGCAGGGCGGCCCAGTTCTCGGCATTGGCGCGCGTCTCGGCCGAATCCAGATCGACCTTGCTCTCGATGACCGGCACGTCGCGCTCCCTCGTCAGTTCTTGGGATCAGCCTTATGAACGGCTATGCGGGTGCTGCCAACGGGGCGTCATGCCAAGATGGTCGGCCCAAAGATGCGCTCGAATTGCGCGCGCAAGCTCGAGTCGACCTCCGGCATCGTCACCGGCAAGCCGAGATCGACCAGCGAGGTTACGCCGTGGTCGCTGACGCCGCAGGGCACGATGCCGTCGAAATGCGTGAGGTCCGGCTCGACATTCAGCGAGATGCCGTGGAACGAGACCCAGCGCCGGACCCGGATGCCGATCGCGGCGATCTTGTCCTCCGCGCTCTCTGCTCCGGTCTTCGCCCGCTTCTCCGGCCGGCGCACCCAGACGCCGACGCGGTCCTCGCGCCGCTCGCCCCGGACATTGAAGGCGTCGAGCGTGCCGATCAGCCAGGCCTCCAGCGCCGCCACGAAGCGCCTGAGATCGGGGTCGCGGCGCTTCAGGTCGAGCATCACATAGGCCACGCGCTGGCCCGGGCCGTGATAGGTGAACTGCCCGCCCCGACCGCTGCGATGCACCGGAAAGCGCCCCGGCGCGATCAGATCCTCATCCTTGGCCGAGGTGCCGGCGGTGTAGAGCGGCGGATGCTCGACCAGCCAGACACGCTCTGGCGCAAGCCCGTCGGCGATCAGCGCGACACGCGCCTCCATCTCGGCGACGGCGGCCTCATAGCCGGTCAGGCCCTCAGCCACGACCCATTCTACCGGGCCGGCATCGCCCTCTGTCCCAAACAAAACCGCCAGCGCCTCGCGCGTCTTCACTTCGCCTTAACCCTGTTTGTTCAACGTTCATTCATCGGAAGTGGCAGGCGCCTCTTGCGCTCGAAAATAGCCCTCAGGCAAGCTCTGCAGGCAAGTTTCGTTGGTAGAATTCTGAAGTAGGGTTTCGGAGGCAGGACTTGAAGGCTGATCTTGATCTCGTTCCTGTCGTTCTCACCGTCGTGCTGGGCCAGACCCAGATGCCGATCTACAAATTGCTGCGCATGGGCCGCGGCGCCATCATCGAGCTCAACGCGACCGAAACCGAGGAAGTCCAGATTCTCGCCAACAATCACCCCTTCGCCAAGGGCAATGTCGTGGTCAGCGGCTCCAAGATCTCGGTCGAGATCACCCAGATGCTGAAGCGCCCGACGGTCTACTCGATGCAGAGCGTGGCCGAGGCGGCCTGAGCGGCCGCACCATTCTCCCCGTCTCCACAGCCCTCACCCCGAGGAGCCTGGCGTGGAATGAAGCCAATGATTTCACGGGTCCATCTTGACGTCTACGCGCCGTCATTCCGGGCGCAGCGAAGCGGAGACCCGGAATCCATCGTAGAGTGCGTCGCCTTGGATGGATTCTGGATCGGCGCCGCAAGAGCTGGATGATTTCAGATGGGCTCACGAAGTGATCCCATCTGAAATCTGAATCCGTCTCTCATCAAAAGTGAGAGCAGGATCAATGCGAAAAACCGGTGCCCACTTTTTCGCATCCTGCTCTTGCGCGGCTTGTCCGGAATGACGGCACGGGGGATGGCAAGCGATCGAAGGTCTTGGATACTGCTCGGTTCATTTCAGCTTGGCCTCTGGGGAGTGCCATTCAGGATGAGGGCTGCAGGGGATAAACCGAACCATGACGCATTCTTGACGAAACACTCTTGTGGCGGCGGATTCGATTTGCTAGACCCGCGCCGTTCCTGAGTTGCCGCGTTCACACGGCAGTTTTCGAGCCGCTGCGGTCATGGCGGAATTGGTAGACGCACTACCTTGAGGTGGTAGCGGGGAGACCCGTGGAGGTTCGAGTCCTCTTGACCGCACCAGATTGGTAAGAGCCTGAGATTGCTAAGAGATTAGCTTTCTCGGGTTCTTACCCTTTCTCCCCAAACATCAATGGCTTCTCCGCTTGGTCCCACTCTGGTCCCATGGAGCAGTCAATTGGCTACGATTCGTAAGCACCGAGACAAATATCAGGTCCGTATCCGTCGCAAGGATGCGTCCCCCCTCACCCGGACTTTCGCGACTCATGCGGATGCCAAGGAATGGGCGAACCTTCAGGAACGCTTGGCCGACCGAGGCGAGCTAGGCCCCGACCGCAAGGCGTTAGAGCGAACCACGCTTGCCATGTTGGTCGAAAGATACAGGGATGAGGTCCTTCCCGGTAAGAAGGCAACCACGATAGCCGTTGAGACAGCTGTCCTTACCGCCTTCGTTCGTCATCCCATCTGCAAGAAGCGGCTCTCAGACATCACGACAGCGGACTTCGCCGTCTACCGGGACCAACGGCTGAAGGAGATCAGTAGCGCCTCGCTCAAACGGCAACTGACGCCCATCCGCAGCGCCTTCAGAGTGGCAATCAAGGAATGGGGCATCCCTCTCCGCTCCAATCCGCTCAGCGGCCTCACGCTCAAAGCCCATGACAATAGACGGGAGAGGCGCCTTCAGGAGGGCGAGCTTGAACGGCTGCTAGAAGCGCTGTCGAAGGCTCGCAATCCGCTCCTATCCCCTATCATACGGCTGGCGTTGGCTACGGGCTTGCGTAGAGGGGAGCTATTGGCCCTCCGGGAGCGGGACATAGACCTAAAGCGGCTCTTCCTGCTGGTCCGGGAAGCCAAGAATGGTCACTCCAGGACGATCCCGCTCACCTCCGAGGCGGTTACGGCCATCAAGGAAGCCCTATCCCGTCTGGATCACGGGGAAATTCGGCCTAGGAACGCAGTTCTGTTCCCCATCGCAGCAGCAAATCTCCGGGAACTATGGAATGCGACGGCCAAACGGGCAGAGCTTGAGGATTTTCACTTCCACGACCTCAGACACGAAGCCATCAGCCGCTTATTCGAGCTTGGTCTGACTGTTCCAGAGGTCGCATCAGTCTCCGGTCACCGCACCATGTCCATGCTGATGCGATACGCCCACGCCTCCGGGGCAAGTGTCCGTGCCAAGATGCAGGTTGCTTCAAATCTCTGAGGCAATCGATCCTTAGACGCCACTCGCGCGAGCAGAATTACCGGTAATGCGGGGCGAGACACTGCCAGAGGGGTTTCCATTGCGATCCCCTTTGGCGATTCCTACCGCTTTCGGCCTATTAAACCACTGTTTTCATTGTATTTTCTACTTATCAGCTTAGTTTTACGAGATTGCCTTGGCAACTGCCACTCCCCCAGTTTAGTACCCAACTTACGCTACCATTCAACGCCAATAATTTAGATAGAAGGCTGTTATGTTTAGATATTCTTGACACAGCGCGCAAGTTATGATACAATAGTAATGTAGGTCGAGAGATAATTCTAATTTCCTCATCTACCCTATCCAGCCTGACTTAGCCGAGAGCTTTGGTAACCCCTGCCACGGGTACGCCTATAGCCTCTCGGCTCGTCTTCGATCTGTGCTGTGTAGATACCCCTCCCCAGCCAATCCCTACCGATCAAGTTGAAACGGAAAACAATGACCGACGCCGATACATTCGCAGAAATTCGCAACGCCAAGGCCGAAGAGCCCAAGCATAACCTTCGCCTAGATAAGACCATCGCCCCGCAGGGTGAGACCCGCACATGGGCTTATTATCAGCGGATAAAGAAAGCTGATCCCAAGTCTTACGAGCGGCCAGAAGTAGAAGTTCAGATGCAGAAAGACGCACTTCGCCTAGGCCCATCATTCTTTGTCACCGACGATAACGACTGAGCATTAGTTTCACACAAATAGGAATTTCATATGTCAGATATTTACTGGACCCACGACAAGGGCCGCGTCCGCTACAGCCTCGGTGCTGCCTACTGGGCAGTACCGCTCCCGACCGAAATCTTCTACGCCATTGTGCCCAAGAAAGCAGGCGAGCGTCTTCCGCCTAGCTTGCGAGGCAAATACAAGAACGTAGAGAGCGCTCGACGGGCCGTCGAAGGTGTCAGTGGACCTGGGCACAGTCGAAAGGAATTAGAGCGAGCCGGCTCACTTTGGCCCGGGGAAGTCATTCCCAAGGAAGAGATCGCAGAAGCCCACAAGCTAGCCCTTGCGAGCACTCAACCCGAGGCCTCCAAGTGAGCGAGGTTCTCGAAAGCCTACCTGATCCTATCATCCATTCACTCGACGAGGGCGGCCGCAGGGCCGTCTTCGTTCCCCTACTAGGTGGTATCAGAGGCTACGCCACCATCGATGAGGCCGATTTCAGGTCGCTGTTGGATGCTGGGCTGTCGTCTCGTTGGTCCATCCAAGTCCGAGGCTCCGTTACCGCTCCTTGTGCCGGGGCTTCCGGCAACACCGTATCCGTTGCAAGAGTGCTGTTAGACTGCGGCGAAGGTGAAAGCGTCGTATACCTCAATGGCGATAGCACTGACCTGCGTCGCAGCAATCTTTCAGTCAGCTACGAGGGCAACAACGCCATCCGACGCGACAGGGATTACATCAAGCCAACCTCCCGTCAGAAATCCACTGCTATCGAACACCTGTTTCTGATCGATGGCGTACCAGTCAGCGCCGAAGAGTGGGCTCGATATCGTGGCCGGTGATACCTTGGAAACCGAAGCTCCATTAAGAGGGCAAAAACACCTGCAGAGAGGGTCCAAGCTACTAGGGTACCCGACACCTACTTCAGCCCTAAAAAAGACAAATGATTACAATGCATTAGAAGGGAGAAAATCGACTACTATACCCCCCTCTCAGGCCCTCGCAGAACGCAACTCCGACTGGTCCGGATGGTGTGGCGATACAATGGGCCGGGTGTATTACTTCAAGCGCCCGCTTACCAAGGCTCAGGCAAAGAACTTCGGGCTGGCGTATCCAGCTTACCGGGATGGTTATTACAAGCCCGCCAGCGCCACGTCTTATGACCAGTTCCATCCGGATGCACGAGTTGCAGCCCATTTCATCGACAACTCATAAGAATAGATCGTAGCCATACTATCAAATCGGAGAGGTGGGGCAGCCGCGTCTCACCTCTCCCCTGCTGACTTCCAAGGGTCGATTCCTTGGACACCACCCCTCCCTTGCGAGGGGATTTTTCTGTCTCTCATCAATCCATCAAAAACAAGAAGAACGGAACCAACGCAGGATGTCTAACAATAAAGATAAACGAACTGCCAGTTATTACCCCGGGCATAGATGGCGAAAACTTTATCCAACAAACCAACCCACAATAATTGAAAAGCTTAGCGAAGCGCTCAGTCGCATAGACCCTTCGGATCAATCCACGCGTAACATCGTCGGTAAGGCCCTCTACCATGCAGGCTTAGGCTTCAATGTATGGGAAGATTGGTCCCGTAACTCCCCCCATTACAATCCGCTGGAACTAAAGCCGCTTTGGGAGCGGTTCGGCACCGCGGAGACGACCTATACGGGTGGCTTGGATGTGGTGCTCGAGCTTGCGCGGAGGTCCAGCCGTGGAAGGTGAACGCATCTTCGCCTTTCCCAAGGCCCCACCCCCGAAGGCCCCTCCCGGCAAACTAGCGACAGCCACAAAGCACGCCGTCCGGGAGATATTCGACAAGCGCGGGCACCATCCATCCGCTCCTCTATGGCGCTCCTTGGACGATCTTGTGGACGTTATGGAGGACATGGCCAACGGGACAGCCGCGCCAGCCTATTACCTCTGCGCCCTATCACCGGGGATGGGGAAGAGCACGACGGTACAACAATTCGTGCGGCAGCTTCTCTTGGATGCGTCCTACGACCACGTAAGCGTGCTGATCTGTGTAGGCCGGCTAGCTGAGATCCAAACCTATGTCGAAGAGATGCATCTATCGCCGGACTTGTTCGCCGTGTTTGTGTCTGAAGCGAAGGCCGAGGGGCGAAGGCTTAATGAACTTGGGCGGGGTTCAGACAGGGAGGGAGCCCGCATCCTTTTCACGACACAACAGATGTTGGAGAGCCGGGTTAAGCGGAAAGGCTCTTTCTCGCAGTCCTCCGAATTCTGGTTCCAAGGCGGACCCAGGCGGGTTCGGCTTTGGGATGAGGCTTGCCTTCCGGCCCGACCACTAACGGTTGAGGTCTCGTTCATTCAAGCCTTGATTGAGCCTACCCAGTATCAAACCCGCCTTCGATCATTGCTGGATAAGCTGGTGGACGAGATTAGGGCCGCTCCCAATGACACCTGCGTAGATATCCCTCACTTCGAGGATGAGACGGCGTTGTCTCATGCTTCGATCATGAGCCTGTATGAGGCCGAGCCCCAAAAGCGTCAGGACATCGTTCGCGACCTCCTGCTGCTGCAAGGGAGCACTGTCACGGTGCATCATGTCGGGGCCAATAAGACAGCAATCAGCTATCTGAACGTATTCCCAGACGATCTGCTTCCGCTGATGATCTGCGACGCGTCAGGCCGTGTTCGCCATTCCTACAGGCATTGGGCGGATGGGAGAGGCAACCTCGTTGCCCTATCCACGATGGCCACGTCCTATCGCAATATGACGATTCACACATGGCTGGAATCTGGATCGAAGGACAGTTGGGGTAAGCCGGATCGGGCTCGAAAGATGATCGATGCCATAACCGATCTAGTGAATTCCAAACCGAATGAAGAGTGGCTCATTCTTCACCATCAGCAGGACAGCAACAGAGACTTGCCGGCTGATCTGAGGAAAGGGGCAACAAACCCGGAAAGGCTAAAGTTCGTCTACTGGGGTTCTGACGATGCGAAGGCCACAAATCAGTACCGTGACATTGAGAACATTGTGTTGGCGGGTTGCTTGTATTTTCCGCATAGCTACTACGAGGCCATGACAAGGCTCAGCAGGGCCATGCGTCCAGAGGAGAAGATGGACAAGCACCATAGAAAGGAGATCGAGTTAGGCGAACACGCCCATGTGATCCTTCAGGCGGTCTGCCGTGGGGCAGCGAGGAAGATCGTGGACGGTGATACCTGCGCGCCTTGCAATGTCTACATCATCGCTGCTGAGGCATCCGGCATACCCAAGCAGCTAGCGGATATCTTTCCTGGCCATCGGTCATTGGAGTGGCTGCCCAAAGCATCGAAGCCGGTGGATCGGGCCGTAGGGGTCTTGAGAGACTGGCTTTCTAACTCCACCGATAGGCGCATCTCGTTAGGCGATTTCCGCTCACTGTGCGGCGAGAGCGACAAAAGCAACTTCTCCAAGCAGGTTATTAGAAAGGGGTCATTTCAAAGCGCCCTCAAAGATCTTGGCCTAAATCATCTTCAAGCACGGGGACGGGGCGGATCGTATATTGAGCGGGAGCCGATGATCCTTCCTCCGCTTTGCTAATGTGGTATCGGGTCGAAGGCCCTTATCCCTTGGATCACCTAGGATTAAAGAGGTACTTTTCTCTATAGAGACCTTTATAGAGGTTTTTACCACATTAGACGTTGAGGCTGTGAGAAAGGTAAGATACGGCCTTCGGCCTTAGCGCCTGCGGCGGGCTTATCGGCCTTCGGCCTCGACACAAAGAAGGGCTAAGCCTAGGAAGCTCCTAGATGTCTTGCTTTACAGGATTTAGGAGTTTTGCTCACGCCGCCTAGTGGCTTTATCAGAGCGCTAAGCTAAAGAGGGCCCGCCCCTATCGCCAGCTTAGATGACCTAGACTTAGTTCTTTTCTGTGTCTCCGGCCGAAGGCCGCTAAGCCCGCCGCAGGCGCTAAGGCCGAAGGCCGTCTCTGCCACATTGCACCCTAAGCCGGGTCCGCTGGCGATGTCAGTTTCAAGCTCTCGAATCATACCGGTATATTCCTCTGGTGGGGATGGACCCAGCGGCTCAGTGGAGCCTGCCCAGTATCGTGCGGCTTTCGTCGCGGCCTCGTAGTCGCCGGGAGATATTGCTCTTCCCCGCAGCAATAAAACTGCGCTACGGTGAAATGTGCCTGCTCCTGTGAAAAAACCGACGGTTCAGTTTCCTGGCCAAGAGGCGCTAGGCACTGTTAAATTTGGACCCGGAGTTGTCGGCCGAACTGCTCCGGTAGCTGTAGGCATCGTTATTCTCGGCATAGCTGCCGTTGCGGCCTTACGATCCGAGCCATGGATGGCCTTCTTAGCATTTGGCGCGAGTCTTAGCGGAGCAATTTGGTATCTTAGTTCTATATTACAGTACGCAAATAAATATCCCAATCACGCTATCATGGAAGGCGCGGAATTTGTAAAAAACGCAGCCTTAGAACAGTCTGCCAAGGACCCTAATATCATTGATTTAAATTCAATACCTGTAGACAATACATCTGCCCCTGAAAATCTGAAGCTCAGAGGCCAGAATTATGAATAAATTATACTCTGTTGTACTTATATCGCCGTTTGGTGATCCTTTTACGGAGGCCGTCGATCTAGGTCTTAGTGAAGTCGGGGATTGGATCCGAGTATGCCATAATTTTTGGTATTGCTGGACGCCTCAATCTGCGCCGCAACTTAGAGATTTACTTGTGAAGAATTTTGTTATCGAGGCACAGACGCAGTTTGTGATCAACGCTGTCTCACCGCAACTCGCTAACGGTCGAGCGGCGCCATGGATATGGGAATGGCTGAATCGGCGCATGCAGGAGCAGCTTCAAAATAGCTTCATCGAGTCCCGGTAACCGCGAATCGAGCAAAAACGTATCGCTCGAAGCCTACAACGTGGCACTCGTAGCAAGGGCGATGCGACAGCGGAGCATTTGGGCTTTGGTTCAAGGATTGGTTCCGCTTGAGCGCAACATCGCGAGCGAGCCAGTTCGTAAGCCAGTTACGGCGAACTACTAAGACAGCCCAGAGTGAGCCTCCTCACTACGTTCGGGTCACAACCTTACGGTTGTTCGTCCACCATGGCGAGTGACTACTATGCACAGAGCATCTGCACACGGCCTTGATACCGCATGCCATAAGGACTCTCGAAGCGTATAGCCACGAGCACCTTAAGTCGGGGCATAACCCCACATTCGCGTCTCATATGACGAGACGACTAGACCCTTGTAAGTGGCCTTAGTGCTACCCTAAGCGCCGATTGTGGCGTCATTCTGATAAGAGCCCTCCCCACAGCTTAGTCGAGCATCTTATGCCTGAGGCGTCCGCAGGTTGATCCACATCCAGAAGGACCGCAGCGCCCGTGACCAGCCATGAGTGAATATGAAGAAGCCTAGAAGGGCCGCCCAAAGGAAGAGCCGGCCCGCCTCCATACCAAGCAGCTTCACGTTCAATAGCGACGTCTGCTTTGCGGCGTCATAGAAACAGCGAAAGACATCGGTGGGGTTCGGACCGGTTTTTACTGGATCAGCGTTAAACGCCTTCCATTGAGCAAGAATGAGGGGGCAGTTTTCAGGAACCTCTCGAACGGCCATCCAGGCTTCATAAAGGTGAAAAGCTGCCAGCCCGGTGAACACGGTTCCACCTACCATCAGCAGCGTCCACGGTAAGAAAAGGATGCGCCGCCAATTGGCATCGAGGCGTTGCTGAACAGCGGTCCACATTCCCAGTGCCCTTCCGCCTGAGCCAACGCTCACTTTGACCGGCATCAAGTCCGAACACGCCGCGCGAGTCCATCTCGACAAAGTTTCGCATTGGGCCTTTCTCTCAGAAAAACTTTCCCAGAATTTCTGTGAGCGAGATTCGGGGTGCGTTCTACCCCTTAGCAGGCCCCCCCTGCCCCCCCGGGTACCCCCTTTCGCCCAAAAGGCGCAGGTGAGGAATCATTTCACCCGATGGTTGCAGCCTTGGCGCTGGCAGCGGTCCCAATCTGGCGCCACTTGGTCCCACGCTGGTCCCAATCGGTCCCACCTACGCAGCCGAATCGAAGATAACCACCCCGCCGCATTACCTTTCCTTGGCACCACCCCGTAGAGGTGCTATTGTCCGTATGTGGTTGAAGCTATTGGCTGTTTTGGACATGGAAAGGTTGGCGGTTTCCTCTCATCGGTAGACGCATAGCGACGCCAGTCGCGGGCGATCGTCAGATCGCGACTACCTTGAGGTGGTAGCGGGGAGACCCGTGGAGGTTCGAGTCCTCTTGACCGCACCAGATTTGGACGAAAGTCCCGCGAACGGCGACCTGCGAAGGTCGCCGTTCGCGTTTCCGGCCTAGAGCATCGGAATCGGTTGTCGGGACAAGGCGATACCACAGCGCTGGGAATGTGCCGTGGAACGGCCATGCTGCATTGCAAGAGCGCAAGCGCACTGACACAAGAGCAGCCGCCCTTCCCTCGAATCCAAACCGTCCCTCAGACCATGGAGCCGGACCGATGGCGGACACGCAAACGGCTCAGGACGCGGTGCAGGAGCGCCCGATTCGCGACGAGGACGGCGCGATCGACGCAGGGCTGATCGAGCAGATCTCGCAAGCTGTCCTGCTCTCGGACCTGACGACGCTGCGCGCCATCGTCGCCGACATGCACGAGGCCGATCTCGGCGCGGTGCTGGAAGCGCTCGATCCCGAGGAACGCCCGCGCCTGATCTCGCTGCTCGGCACCGATTTCGACTTCACCGCCCTGACCGAGGTCGACGATGCCGTCCGCGAGGAGATTCTCGAGGAGCTCTCGGCGCAGACCGTCGCCGAGGGCGTGCGCGATCTCGACACCGACGACGCGGTCTACATCCTCGAAGATCTGGACGAGGCCGACAAGCAGGAGGTTCTCGACAAGCTGACGCCCTCCGAGCGTGTCGCGCTGCAGCAGGGCCTCGACTATCCCGAGGGCAGTGCCGGCCGGCGCATGCAGAGCGAGGTCGTGGCGGTGCCACCCTTCTGGACCGTCGGCCAGACCATCGACTATCTGCGCGAGACGAAGGATGTGCCGGAGCGCTTCTTCGAGATCTTCATCGCCGACCCGGCGCATCATTTCGTCGGAACCGTCCAGCTCGACCGCCTGCTGCGGACCAAGCGGCCGGTGACGATCGCCGCGCTGGTCGGAGAAGAGAACCGCGTCGTCAAGGCGACCGACGACGTCGAGGATGTCGCCCGGATGTTCCAGCGCTACAACCTCGTCGCCGCGCCCGTGATCGACGATGCCGGCCGCCTCGTCGGCGTGATGACGATCGACGACATCGTCGACGTCATCGAGGAGGCGGCCGATGACGACGTCAAGCAGCTCGGCGGCGTCGACGCCGACGAGGAGTTGTCGGACCCCGTCCGGCAGATCGCCAAGAGCCGCTTCCGCTGGCTCTTCATCAACCTGCTGACCTCCTTCCTTGCAGCCGCCGTGATGAGCCTGTTCGAGGCGCAGATGACCAAGCTCGTGGCGCTGGCGATCCTGGCCCCGATCGTCGCGAGCCAGGGCGGCAACGCTGCGACCCAGACGATGACGGTGGCGGTGCGCGCGCTGGCGACGCAGGAACTCGGCGCCTGGAACCTGCGCCGCTTCTTCACCCGCGAGATGATTGTGGGCCTACTGAACGGCCTCGGCTTCGCGCTGATCACCGGCGTCACCGCCGCGATCTGGTTTTCGAGCACGGGGCTCGGCCTCGTCATCGGCGTCGCGATGATCGTCAACCTGATCGCCGCAGCCGGAGCCGGCGTCGCAATTCCCGTCCTGCTCGACCGCTTCGATATCGACCCGGCGATCGCATCGGGAACCTTCGTCACGACGGTGACCGATGTCGTCGGCTTCTTCGCTTTCCTCGGGATCGCGACATTATGGCTCGGTCTGGGCTAGAGCATTGCGCGAAAAAGTGGGTACCGGTTTTTCGCGAGAGCAATGCTCTCAACTCCAGGAATCGATCACGTCGCCTTCGGACATTTCCGTCCGAAGGCGACGTGATTTAGGCTAAGGCCTGAGAAAAACCGGTAACGTAAACCGGGCGTCAAGCTTTCTCCTCAATTTTCAGGGAGATGACCCTGCACCATATGCTCAGCCGCAAACCCATCTCCTTCCTTGTCGCCACCGCGCTCGCGGTGCTGGGCGGCTGCGTCGCGATGGAAGGCAACTATCCGCTCAAGGGCGACAGCCGGCCTCATCCGGGCGTCGCCGCCGCGCATCGCTATGCCGTGCAGGGTATCGACATCTCGCGCTGGCAGGGCGACATCGACTGGGCTGCGGTCAAGGGCGCCGGGACGCGCTTCGTCTATATGAAGGCGACCGAGGGCGGCGACCATGTCGACCCGGCCTTCCAGCGCAACTGGGACGCGGCGCGCCGGGCCGGCGTGCGGCGCGGCGCCTATCATTTCGTCTATTGGTGCCGCCCGGCCCATGAGCAGGCGATCTGGTTCAAACAGCAGATCCCCAACGATCCCGATGCGCTGCCGCCGGTGCTCGATGTCGAATGGAACGGCCATTCCAAGACCTGCCCGCAGAAGATCGACCGGGCGCTGGCGCTCGAGAAGATCCAGCTCATGCTGACCGAGCTGGAGCAGCTCACCGGCAAGAAGCCGGTGATCTACACCGACATCACCTTCCACAAGGACGTGCTGGAAGGCCAGTTCAACGACTATCCCTACTGGATCCGCTCGACGGCCGCCCTGCCCGAGACGCGCTATGCCAACCGGCCCTGGGCGTTCTGGCAGTTCACCACCACGGGGCGCGTTCCGGGCATCAGGGGCGATGTCGACCGCAACGCCTTCTTCGGCAGCGAAGAGCAGTTCATCGGCTGGATCAACGGCGAATTCGATATCGGCACGCGCGCCTGGGCCAAGCGCCGCCAGTCGCCGGCACAGCCGAGCCCGAGCATCGTCAACGAGCCGCCGGCGCCTGCTCGCTCGCTCCAGCCGTCAGCACCAGAACCGGTCGAGCCCGAGGACGCGCCTGTCGCGACCGTGCCTGGCGCGATCGAGCCGGTGCCCTCATCGCTTCACATCGGCCGGAGCACCGGCAAGCGCAACTGACGGGGCGTTTTCGCCGCGCCGTCAGGCTCGGCTGCGACGGCGTCTTTCCCAGGCGCGCCCCAGGCCGAGCAGGACGAAATAGGCGACCGCGACCAGCAGGACGCCTTTCGCCAATCCGTCCGGACGCATCTCCTGCCAGACCGTCCACAAGGCCGCCCCCGCCCAGAGGGCCAGGATCGAGAGCGTCAGCCAACGCCAGCGCCGCACCCTGACCGGATGGACGAAGACGACCGGCGCAAACATCAGCGCCGTCGCGACCAGAACCACCGCAACCGCGAGCCAGGCCGGCGGCGCGAAGGCGACGATGTAGAACAGGACGATGTTCCACACCGCCGGAAAGCCGCGGAACCACCAATCATCGGTCTTCATGCCGGTATCGGCGAAATAAAGCGCGCTCGTCAGCGCGACGACGACGCCGCAGAGCAGCCCCCAGGGCTGCGCCATCACATCGGCACGCAGCAGCATCGCGGCGGGCACAAAGACATAGGTAATGAAATCGACGACGAGGTCGAGCTGCGCCCCGTCATAGCGCCGGGCCAATTCCTTGACCTTGAGCTTGCGCGCCAGCGGCCCGTCGAGCGCATCGACCAGCAGCGCCGCTGCCAGCCAGCCGAAGGCCTGGGCCAGATCGCCAGAGATCACCGCCTGCAGCGATAGCAGCCCAAGCGCCGCGCCCAGCGCCGTGAAGACATGGACGCCATAGGCGAGCGTCCTGCGCCACCCCGTCACCGCCTGCTGCCTGCCTGGCTCCGGCTCCACCGCCGCTCCTCCCCGGTTAACCAAAGCTGAAACAAGCCATTCGGATGCGAGCAAGTTCTAACCGGGCCTTAACCACGTCGCTCTCATCTGGAAAGGCTAATGGAGAAGTGGATGCCTGCGCGAGCGACGATTTTCGGACGAACCCTCTTCGGTGTGCTCGCCACGCTCGGCCTGCTCGCCGGCGAAACCGTGCCCGCCGCGGCGCTCTATCCGAAGAAGGGCGACAGCGATCCGCATCTTGGCGTGCGCGACGCAAGGCGCAAGGCGATCCAGGGCATCGACATCTCGCGCTGGCAGGGCGAGATCGACTGGGCCAAGGTCAAGGACGCCGACACCCGCTTCGTTTTCATCAAGGCGACCGAGGGCGGCGACCATCTCGACCCCAGCTTCAAGCGCAACTGGGCGGAGGCCAAGAAGCACGGCATCCCGCGCGGCGCCTATCATTTCGTCTGGTGGTGCCGCTCGGCCAAGGACCAGGTGCGCTGGTTGAAGAAACACATTCCACGCGATGCCGACGCGCTGCCGCCCGTGCTCGATGTCGAATGGCAGAACGGCTCGCAATGCACCCGCAAGATCTCGCGCGACCAGGCCCTCGCCAAGATCCGCGAGATGCTGGTGGCGCTGCAGGCCCATACCGGCAAGAAGCCGATCATCTACACCGACATCAACTTCCATGAGGACGTGCTCGAAGGCGAGTTCAATGACTACCCCTATTGGCTGCGCTCGACTGCCGCGCCGCTGAAACATCGCTATAACCGCGAGAAATGGGAGTTCTGGCAGTTCACCACGACGGGCCAGGTCCCTGGCATCTCTGGCGACGTCGATCGCAACGCCTTCTTCGGCAGCGAACAGGAATTCGCCGCCTGGCGCACTGGCCGCTTCGACATCGGCGCGCGCAAATGGCATGGCGGCGAACCGAAGGTCGCCGGCTCCAAGCCGCCCGCGCGCCCTGCCGGCGCGAATGCGCCGAAGGCGGCAGGCGCAGCCCCGCTCAGGCTCGTCCCGCCCGCGCGGGTGCCGCAACGGACGGCCGCGACGCGCGACGCGGGCGCGATCATGCGCGATTGAGTGTCTCGCAGCCGCGAGAGGCCGTCATCAGACCGTCAGCGAAATTGAACAGGTTACCCGAACCTTAACAGGGCTCCGGGGAGCAGTACGATGACGAGTATGACGTTGGACACCGGCACGGGCCACGCTCCCGATGCCGGCAAACCGAAGCTGGACGCTCCCAAGAGCCTCAGTGCCCTCGCCTTCTTCGCCGGGGTCATGACCGCCGGCCTCGCCTATATGGCGTTTTCGCTCTACCAGGACATTTCGTCCGCCGGCACGCCGGCCACGACCTGGCTGCCCTTCATCCTGCTCGGCGTGGCCATGCTGATCGCGCTCGGCTTCGAGTTCGTCAACGGCTTCCACGATACCGCCAATGCGGTCGCGACCGTGATCTACACTCATGCGATGCCGGCCAACGTCGCCGTCGTCTGGTCCGGCTTCTTCAACTTCCTCGGCGTGATGATGGCGAGCGGCGCGGTCGCCTTCGGCATCATCTCGCTGCTGCCGGTCGAGCTCATCCTCAATGTCGGCTCCGGGGCAGGCTTCGCCATGGTCTTCGCGCTGCTGATCGCGGCGATCATCTGGAATCTCGGCACCTGGGCGCTCGGCCTGCCGGCTTCGTCCTCGCATACGCTGATTGGCTCGATCATCGGCGTCGGCCTCGCCAACCAGCTCTACAATTCGAGCAGCGGCACCTCGGGCATCGACTGGTCCAAGGCGATCGAGATTGGCCAGTCGCTGCTGATCTCGCCGCTGTTCGGCTTCATCGCCGCGGCGCTCGTCTTCCTGACGCTGAGGATCCTGGTGAAAAGCCCCGAGCTTTATGCCGAGCCGAAGGGCAACAAGCCGCCGCCGCTCTGGATCCGCGCTATTCTGATCGCGACTTGCACCGGTGTGTCCTTTGCCCATGGCTCGAATGACGGCCAGAAGGGCATGGGCCTGATCATGCTGATCCTGATCGGCTGCGCGCCGACAGCCTATGCGCTGAACCGCGCCATTCCCGCCGGCGATGTCGACACCTTCCGCAAGACCGCCATCGCTGCCAGCGCCGTGATCGACCAGAAGGCGCTGGGCTACGCCATCATTGGCGATCCGCGCCAGAACGTGACGCGCTATGTCTCCGATCGAACGATCGACGACTCGACCTTCCCGGCGCTGTCGGCGCTGAACAAGGAGATCGTCAAGCAGATCGAGACCTACGGCCACCCCTCCAAATATCCGGCCGCGGTTGTCGGCAACGCCCGCAACGACATGTATCTCGCTTCCGAAGCGATGAAGCACATCTTCAAGGCCGACAAGAAGGAAGAGAAGATCTTCACGGCCGAGGACCTCAAGGTCATGACCGCCTACAAGGCGTCGCTCGACGACGCGACCCGGTTCATCCCGTTCTGGGTCAAGGTCGTGGTGGCGCTGGCTCTCGGGCTCGGCACCATGGTCGGCTGGAAGCGCATCGTCGTCACCGTCGGCGAGAAGATCGGCAAGTCGCACCTGACCTATGCCCAGGGAGCGTCAGCCGAACTCGTCGCCGCCGCCACGATTGCGGCCGCCGACGTCTACGGCCTGCCGGTCTCGACCACGCACATCCTGTCCTCGGGCGTCGCCGGCACGATGGCGGCCAATAAGTCGGGCCTGCAGATGTCGACCGTGCGCAACATGCTGATGGCCTGGGTGCTGACCCTGCCCTGCGCCATCCTGATCTCCGGCACGCTGTTTGTGGTGTTGCGTCAGGTGTTCTGAGACCAAGCGTAAGGCCGGCGCCGAGGCTTTGCCGCCTCGGCGCCGGTTGGCATTCCTAGAGCAGTTGAACGATCTGAGCGGATCATTCAACTGCTCTAAAGCGTTGTTTTAAAGCGCTTTCTTCACGCGAACCGGCGTCCACTTTCGCTCGAAACGCTATCGCTCTCCAGAATGGGGCAAGCCCTGCATGAACATCGCATTGCCCGCCCATGCCGATCTCCAATCCAGCTCCGGCATCGTCTGGGCCTATCGCTTCGACGAGGCGGGAAAGCCTGACCTGATCCCGCGAGACGAACTTCCCGGCCTCGCCCCGCCGGCCACCGGCTTCATCTGGATCCATCTCGATCTCGTCCACACCCGCATAGCGGCCTGGCTCGCCGAGCAATCCGCCTTGCCACTGCCGGCGCAGATGATGTTCCTATCGCATGACGACCATCAGCGCCTCGACCATTCGCCCGAGCTCGCCTGGGGTATCTCGCATGATCTGATCCGCGACATCGCCGACAAATCCGAGAGCGTCGGGGCGCTGCACTGGATCATCGGTGAGCGCTTCCTGCTGACCGGGAGGCGCGGCGCCCTGCAGTCGATCCGCATGACGATCGAGGCCCTGGACCAGGGTGAGACCATCGTCTCGCCCGTCTCGCTGTTCGAGCACATCATCGAATACATCATCGACGACGTGACCGACGCCGTCATCCGCCTCACCGACGAGATCGACAGCGTCGAGGACCATGTCCTGAGCGACCGCCTCCGCGACGGCCCGCAGCGCGTCGGCGCGGTGCGGCGCACCTCCGTTCGATTGCACCGGCAGCTCAACGGCCTGCATCTGCTGTTCCGGCGCTTCGCCGAGACCGGCTCGGGCCGGGCCGCGCCGGACGCCGTGAAGGCCTGCGCCGGGCGCCTGCTGCAGCGCGTCGACACCTTGCACCATGACGTCCATTCCGTGCAGGAGCGCGCCCGCCTGCTGCAGGACGAGATCGCCGCCCGCTCGGCGAACCGCACGAATGAGCAGCTCTATGTGCTCTCGATCCTGACCGCCGTCTTCCTGCCCGCGACCTTCATCACCGGGCTCTTCGGCGTGAACGCCAAGGGCCTGCCCTGGGCCGAGGACAGCTGGGGCTTCACCTATGTCACGCTGATGTGCCTGGCAGCGGCCTGGGCCGTCATGCTGTTCCTGAAGCGCCGGGGCATGATCGGCTGAGGTCGTTCAGAGCTGTTTTCGATCTGACTGAACCGTCATTGCGAGCGCAGCGAAGCAATCCAGGAACGGCAGAGCTCTACGTCCTCCTGGATTGCTTCGTCGCTTCGCTTCTCGCAATGACGGGTCCGCGTTTCACTCAGATCGAAAGCCGCCCTAGCGCCCGCCCGCCACGCGCAGGATGACGCCTGTCGTATAGGCCGAGGCCTCCGAGAGCAGGAACAGGATCGATTCGGCGATCTCCTGGGGCGTCGCGACGCGCTTGAGCGGGATCGTCGGCGCGATGCGCGCGACGCGGCCGGGCTCGCCGGAGGACATCGCGTGGATATCCGTCTCCGTCATGCCCGGCGCGACCGCGTTGACCCGGATGCCGGCCGGAGCCAGCTCCTTGGCGAGCCCGATGGTGAGGGAGTCGATCGCGCCCTTGGAGGCGGCGTACCAGACGAATTCGCCGGGCGAGCCGAGCGTGACCGCCGCCGAGGAGATGTTGACGATCGCCCTTCCCTTCGCCTCGGCATTGGCACCGAGCGCGCGCGCCGCCTCGCGCGCGACCAGGATCGCACCGGTGACGTTGATGTCGATGCAGGAGCGGATCACGGCGGTGTCGGCCTCGGCAAGCGAGCTCGCCTTGCCGGTGATGCCGGCATTGTTGACGACATGGCTGAGCGGCCCCAGCGCCGCCTTCGCCTCGGCGAAGACGCGGATGATGTCGGTCGCGCTCGCCATGTCGCCCTGGAGCGCCACGGCCCTGGCCCCGGCCGCCTCGCAGGCCGCGACGACCTCGGCGGCAGCATCGGCGTTGCTCTGATAGTTCACCGCGACATCATAGCCGCGCTCGGCCGCCATGATCGCGGTCGCGGCGCCGATGCCACGGCTGCCGCCGGTGACGAGAAGGACGGGGCGGGTCATGGGAGGCTCCCTTTCAATGAAACAGCCTCAGCCCTCATCCTGAGGAGCGAGCCAGAGGCTCGCGTCTCGAAGGATGCTTCAGAGCGCACTGGAACACCCTTCGAGACTAAGCCTACGGCGCTCCTCAGGATGAGGGCTGCGGGAGGGCAATAGAAACGAAAAGGGCGGCTCTTGCGAGCCGCCCTTCCACATACCGGACCGTCGTAGAACGATCAGCGCTTCGAGAACTGGAAGCTGCGGCGGGCCTTGGCCTTACCGAACTTCTTACGCTCGACGACACGCGAATCGCGGGTCAGGAAGCCTTCCTTCTTGAGCGGGCCGCGAAGCTCGGGCTCATAGAAGGTCAGGGCCTTGGAGATGCCGTGGCGCACCGCGCCGGCCTGGCCGGAGAGGCCGCCGCCCTTGACCGTGACGACGACGTCGTACTGGGTCAGGCGATCGACATGCTGCAGCGGCTGCTGCAGGACCATGCGCAGCACCGGGCGGGCGAAGTAGACCTCCTGGTCACGCGTGTTGACCGTGATCTTGCCCGAGCCGGGCTTGATCCAGACGCGGGCAATGGCGTTCTTGCGCTTGCCGGTGGCATAGGCGCGGCCCTGGGCGTCGATCTTCTTGACGTGGACGGGAGCGTCGGGCTGGGTCGACTTCGCGACCTGGCCGAGCTGCTCGAGAGACTGAAGAACCTCGGCCATGATCAGACCCTCGCATTCTTGCGGTTGAGCGCAGCGACGTCGAGCGTCTCCGGCGACTGGGCGGCGTGCGGATGCTCAGCGCCCTTGTAGACGCGCAGGTTGCCGAGGATCTGGCGGAAGAGCGGGCCGCGCGGGAGCATGCGCTCCACGGCCTTCTCGACGATGCGCTCAGGGAAGCGGCCCTCAAGAATGAACTTGGCCGAACGCTCCTTGATGCCGCCGGCAAAGCCGGTGTGGTGGTAATAGACCTTCTGGTCGAGCTTGCGCCCGGTCAGAACCACCTTATCGGCGTTGACGATCACGATATTGTCGCCGCAGTCGACATGCGGGGTGTAATTGGCCTTGTGCTTGCCGCGCAGGCGCATCGCCACGATGGTGGCGAGACGGCCGACGACCAGCCCGGAGGCATCGATCACAACCCACTTTTTTTCGACGTCGGCGGGCTTCAGCGACATGGTCTTCATCGCAGCACCCCTTCGGTTAGCTTGAAAAAAGGACAAGCCGCCGGGAACCCGGCGGCGATGTGAGGCGGTGGTTAAGGGGCCGCGGTGGCTATGTCAAGCCAATCCGTCGACGCGAACGGGCAAGAAAACCCATATTTTCAAACGACATGCGAGAAAAGGTATCCTGATACCGCATAGGATGGCAATGGATCCCTGTTGCATCGCGCCGAGCTTTCGCAATCATGCGGCAGGAGGAACATCCATGAACAAGAAACCGCTTGCCCGCGCCCTGCTGACCTTAAGCCTCGCTGCCTCGCCCTTCGCTCTCCCCTCGCCGGCCGCGGCGGAGGTCCACGTCATCAGCTCCGGCGGCTTCACCGCGGCCTATAAGGAACTCGTCTCCGGCTGCGAGGTGAAGATCGGCCAGAAGGTCGTCAGCGCCTACGGCGCCTCGATGGGGGCTGCGCCCGATGCCATTCCCAACCGGCTGGCGCGCGGCGAACCTGCCGATATCGTCATTCTGGCCAGCGACGCCTTCGACAAGCTGGTCAAGGACGGCAAGGGCATTCCCGGCAGCCGGGTCGATCTGGTGCGCTCGGCGATCGGCCTCTCGGTCAAGGCCGGCGCGCCCAAACCCGACATCTCGACGGTGGAGGCGCTGAAGAAGACGCTGCTGGAGGCGAAGTCGATCGCCTATTCCGCCAGCGCCAGCGGAACTTATCTCTCCGAGGAGCTGTTCCCCAAGCTCGACCCCACAGGCCAGGTCATGGCCAAGTCGAAGAAGATCTTCAGCGAACGCGTCGGCACGGTGGTGGTGCGCGGCGAGGCCGAACTCGGCTTCCAGCAGGTCAGCGAGCTGGTCACGATCGACGGGCTGGATTTCGTCGGCACACTGCCCGAGGAGGTCCAGCGCGTGACGATCTTCTCGGCGGGGCTCGCGGCCGGATCGAAGGAG
The DNA here is from genome assembly GCF_900113835.1 of Allobosea sp. OK403. GTDB lineage: Bacteria > Pseudomonadota > Alphaproteobacteria > Rhizobiales > Beijerinckiaceae > Allobosea. The sequence continues at coordinate 77,774 of NZ_FOQV01000015.1, forward strand.
CCGGAAGCGGCAAAGCAGCTGATCGCCTGCCTGGGTTCGCCGGAGGCCGCGCCGGTGATCAAGAAGACCGGGCTGGAGCCGCTGCCGCAGAAGTAGCTCATCTGTCATTCCGGGGCGGCGCGCAGCGCCGAACCCGGAACCCATGACTGGGCGATATCTTCGCCAACCCTGGTCGACAACGCTCACCCGGTCGTGGGTTCCGGGTTCTTCGCTCGCGCGAAGCCCCGGAATGACCGGTGGTGCCGTTCGCCCCGTTACCGCTCGGCCGGGATCGAATAAGTCCCCGTCGCATGGCAGACCATCTCGCTCTCGCCTTGCGAGAACAGGGAGACTTCGCCGACCGCCAGCCGCCTGCCGAGCTTGAGCAGCCTCGCCTCCGCGATCAGCGCCGCTTGCCCGGGCTTGCGCAGGAAATTGTAGTTGAGGCTCGTCGTCACCGCGAGCGCGACCGGCCCGATCTGGGCCAGGATCGCGGCATAGAGCGCCAGATCCGCCAATGCCATCATGGTCGGCCCCGAGATCGTGCCGCCGGGGCGCAAATGGCGCTCATGATAGTCACAGCGCATCCGCGCGCTCATCGGCCCGACATCCTCGATGAAATAGGTGCGCCCGCCATAATGCAGCTGCGGGAACACCTGGTCGAGAAAAGCCTCCAGTTCGGAGACGGTCATGCGCGTCGTCATGGTGCGGGAAACCGGAAGCGGATCGGACATCCCTCCCCTTGCAGCATGACGATCTCGCTCCGACAATAGGCGGGATCGCGAAAGGCTAAGCCATGAATGCCCATACCGGACCCGAAGCCGCGCCCGCGCTGCTGCGCAGCGATGCGGACGGCGTCGCGACGCTGACGCTGAACCGCCCGCAGTCGCGCAATCCACTGAGCGAGGCGATGCTGGCGGCGCTGGGCGAGGCCTTCACCATGATCGCGGGCGACCGCGGCGTGCGCGCCGTCGTACTCAGCGCCGCGGGACCAGTGTTCTGCGCCGGGCATGATTTGAAGGAGATGAGCGCGCATCGCGCCGATCCGGATCGCGGCCGCGCCTATTTCACCGACATCCTCGGGCGCTGCTCGACGATGATGCAGCAGATCACCAGCCTGCCCCAGCCAGTGATCGCGGCCGTCGAAGGCACCGCGACCGCTGCCGGCTGCCAGCTCGTGGCGAGTTGCGATCTCGCGGTCGCGGGCGCGCAGGCAAAATTCTGCACGCCGGGCGTCCATATCGGCCTGTTCTGCTCGACGCCGATGGTGGCGCTCTCGCGCAATCTCGCGGCCAAGCACGCGCTGGAGATGCTGCTGCTCGGCGAGATGGTGCCGGCGCTTGAGGCGGCGCGGATGGGGTTGGTGAACCGCGTCGTCCCGGCGGGCGAGGCCCTGGTGGAGGCGCAGCGCCTTGCCGGCGTGATCGCGTCGAAATCCCCGATGACCGTCAAGATCGGCAAGCGCGCCTTCTACGAGCAGCGCGAGATGGGCTTGAGCGCCGCCTATGACCACGCCTCGGCGGTGATGGTCGAGAATATGCTGGCGCGCGATGCGGAGGAAGGCATCGGCGCCTTCATGGAGAAGCGTGCCCCGGTGTGGGAGAGCTAGCGCTACGCTTCTTGGCGGTTCCGCACGGCTCCCTGCACTGACAGGCCCGGTTTCCGGGCTATAACGCAGGCCAAGAGAACGCAGGCTGAGCGAACGCAGGCTAAGAACGATCGCAGCGCGCTAGCCAATCCGGGAGATCAGACCATGCTCGCCAACGCACCGCGCCCCTTCAATTTCGACCTCGGCGAGACCGCCGACGCGATCCGCGACACGGTCCATGCCTTTGCGCAGGAGAAGATCGCGCCGCGCGCCGAGGAGATCGACAAGACCAATACCTTCCCGCGCGATCTCTGGCCGCAAATGGGCGCGCTCGGCCTGCACGGCATCACGGTGAAGGAGGAGGATGGCGGTGCGGGGCTCGGCTATCTCGAGCATGTCGTGGCGATCGAGGAGGTCAGCCGCGCTTCGGCTTCCGTCGGCCTGAGCTACGGCGCCCACAGCAATCTCTGCATCAACCAGATCGCCCGCAACGGCAACGCGGCGCAGAAGGCGAAATACCTGCCCAAGCTGATCTCCGGCGAGCATGTCGGCGCGCTCGCCATGTCCGAGCCGGGAGCCGGCTCGGACGTCGTCTCGATGAAGACGAAGGCGGTGAAGAAGGGTGACCGCTATGTGCTCACCGGCAACAAGATGTGGATCACCAACGGCCCGATCGCCGAGACGCTGGTGGTCTACGCCAAGACCGATCCGGAGGCCGGCTCGCGCGGTATCTCGGCCTTCCTGATCGAGAAGGGCATGAAGGGTTTCTCGACCGCCCAGAAGCTCGACAAGCTCGGCATGCGCGGCTCGGATACCTGCGAGCTCGTCTTCGAGGAGTGCGAGGTTCCCGAAGAGAACGTGCTCGGCTCAGTCGGGCGCGGCGTCAACGTGCTGATGTCGGGTCTCGATTATGAGCGCGTCGTGCTTTCGGCCGGCCCGCTCGGCATCATGCAGGCGGCGCTCGACGTGGTCATGCCCTATGTCCATGAGCGCAAGCAGTTCGGCCAGGCGATCGGCGAGTTCCAGCTCGTCCAGGGCAAGCTCGCCGACATGTATGTGATGATGAACGCCTGCAAGGCCTATGTGTACGCCGTCGCGAAAGCCTGCGACCGCGGCGAGACCACCCGCGAGGACGCCGCCGGCGCGATCCTGATCTCGGCCGAGAAGGCGACGCAGATAGCGCTCGACGCGATCCAATTGCTCGGCGGCAACGGCTACATCAACGACTACCCGACCGGGCGACTGCTGCGCGACGCCAAGCTCTACGAGATCGGCGCCGGCACCAGCGAGATCCGGCGCATGCTGATCGGGCGAGAATTGTTCCAGAAGACGAAGTGACGAAACCGCCGCAACGCGGCGAAGCACGGCGCGGGGAACCCTCTCCCGTAGGGAGAGGGTAGGGTGAGGGGTCGGCCCCTTCGCGGTAAGCCGGGAGGCTGGAACCGACCCTGAGTCCAAGCGTCAAGCGGCCTACACCTCACCCTGCCCTCTCCTTACAGGAGAGGGTTCTACGTCGCGGTTCCGGAACCCTCCATGCCCCTCTACTTCGCCTATGGCGCCAATATGGACGTTGCCGCGATGGCGACGCGCTGCCCGCGCTCGAAACCGCTCGGGCTCGCGCGCCTGCCGCGCCATCGCTTCATCGTGACGCGCGACGGCTACGCCTCCGCCGTTCGTGACCCGCGCGAGGAGGTCCATGGCGTGCTCTGGGATTGCGCGCTCAGCGATATCCGCACCCTCGACAAGTTCGAGGATATCGCCAGCGGGCTTTATGTGAAGATCAACCAGCCAGTGATCGTGCCGGGCGGCGCCAAGCGCGCGCTGGTCTATATCGGGCGCTCCGGTGAGGTCGGGCGGCCCAAGCCAGGTTATCTCGAAGACGTCATCGCCAGCGCGAAACACTGGGCGTTGCCAGAGGCTTACATCGCAGGAATGAATCGTTTTCTGAGCAAGCCGAATCTGGATGTGAAGACGTTGAATCAGGATCTGAAGGAAACTCTGCCGCCAGGGCCGGTTGCAGGTGTTCGGCCGCGAGCGCTAGCACCAAAATAGGGCAGCCCCGTCGAGCAGAATCTCGAACCGAAGACTGCCAGCCGAGCCGGCATGGTATTAGTCGTCATACGATCGATATATATGCCGCTGCGTCACCGAGTTTGAGGCTACAAGCCAAGCTTTCCGGGACGACACCAGCCCTTGACGCAGATGAAATTGTCAGAAAATTTGATCGCCAGGCGGATCGCCTGATCGCGAATCGATGGATGAACACAGAATTCTCCATCGATCACCCTTCCTCATCGCGGCATTATTTAGAACAATTTCAAGGAAGCGACAATGAGTGGAATCATTGGCTGGACCATTGGCAAGATCAAATGGCTGCTGCTGATCGCGGCCGTCGGCGGCCCCGTAGTCTCCTATATGAGCTGGGCGGATGGAGAGCGCGTCAAGCACGTCGCGGCCCAGGGCATCGAGGCCCAGGCCTCGATCGAATCGGCGACCCGCACCAAGCGTCGCCGTGGCGGTACCAGCTATGCCCTCGATCTCGCCTGGAAGGGCGCCAAGGGCGAGGAGCGCAAGGCCGAGAAGGTCGCGGTCTCGCTCAGCTTCGCCAACCAGATCATCCGGGCCGAGAAGATCGTGGCCGATACCGTCTGGATCAAATATCTGCCGGACGAGCCCGGCAAGGACGCCGTCATCCTGCGCGACGACGCCGAGGCACAAGCCAATACCGATCAGGAGCTGATCTATGTCGGCGCCGGAGCCGGCGTCGTCGGCATCATCGGCTCTGCCCTGTTCTTCCTGTCGGGTCGTCGCCGCAAGGACGAGCAGGCGGCCTGAGTCGATCTCTCGCCTGCTTTCGCGCTGCCTGCGAGGCGGCGGCACGAAGCATCGTTCATGGCAGGCTGAACATCTTTTGGGGAGCACCGATGAAGCCCATCCATGCCGGAGCCATCTCGCTGTTCCTTGCCGCCGCGTCAGGCGCAGCCACCCTCGCACGCTCGCCGGAAACGCCGGCTCCGCCCCTCACCTGTGGCGGCGACGAACCCTATTGGCACCTGAAACTCGGGATCGATGGCAAAGCCCGCTTCTCCGATGGGGATGGTGAGACCTTGATCTCCCCCTTCACCATGCAGCCGAGCCGCAACACGACACTGATCGCGGGCGTGACCTTCGGACCGAAAGCCGACATCCGCGCCGTCATCGGCCACGAGACCTGCTCGGCGACCGCCAGCGACGAGGACAAGCCGCTGACGATCTCGATCTGGTACAAAGGCGGCCTGCTGTCCGGCTGTTGCCAGCCGGACAACTAGAGCGTTTTCGAGCGAAGTGGACTGAAGAAAAACGCGTTAGAACAACGCTCCAAAGCAATTGAACGATCCAGCCGGATCGGACATCGCTCTGGAGCTTGTCCCCCGTCCGGGGATGGAGCCGGCGGCGTCACACCGCCAGCCCCTTTGCCATCTCGCTGACCTGCTTCTCGAACAGCGCGCGATAGGCGCCGTTCTCGGCGGCCAGCAGCGCCTCATGCGGGCCTTCCTCGACCACGCGACCGCGATCGAAGACCAGGATGCGGTCCATCGCGCGCACGGTCGAGAGCCGGTGCGCGATGACGATGGTGGTGCGGCCTTCCATCAGCCGCTCCATCGCCTGCTGGATCAGCGCTTCCGATTCGGAGTCGAGGCTCGAGGTCGCCTCGTCCAGGATCAGGATCGGCGCATCCGCCAGGAAAGCGCGCGCCAGCGCGACACGCTGGCGCTCGCCACCCGAGAGCTTGATACCGCGCTCGCCGACCAGCGTGGCATAGCCCTTGGGCAGGCGCATGATGAACTCATGCGCGTTGGCGAGCTGCGCCGCCTGCTCGACCTGCGCCTGGCTTGCGCCCGGCCGGCCATAGGCGATGTTCTCCGCCAGCGAGCGGTGGAACAGCACTGGCTCCTGCTGCACGATCGCAATCTGCTGGCGCAGGGATGCCTGCGTGGCGCTCGCGATATCGACCTCATCGATCGCGATGCGGCCGGAGGTGACGTCGTAGAGCCTCTGTACCAGCTTGACGAAGGTCGTCTTGCCGGAGCCGGAGCGCCCGACGAGCCCGACCTTCTCGCCGCCATGGATGGTCAGCGAGAAATCGCGATAGAGCGGCTCGACATGGCCCCCATAATGGAAGGTCACGTCCTTGAAGGCGATCTCGCCCGCCGTCACCGCCATCTCGGTCGCGGCCTTGGCGTCGGGCACGCCATAGGGAAGATCGTGCATCGCGACGAGCTCCTCCATGTCGTTGACCGAGCGCTGCAGGTTGTGGACGTGCTGGCCGACATCGCGCAGATAGCCATGCACCACCGCATAGGCTGTCAGCACGAATGCGACATCGCCGGGCGAGGCCTGCCCGTTCGACCACAGCCAGATCACGAGGCCGATCACTGCCGCGCGCAGCACCAGCAGAACCACGTTCTGGCCAGTGCCCGACCAGGTGCCGCGAAGCCAGGCGCGCCGCGTCCTGAGGCTCCATTTCGACACGACCGTCGCGAGGCGCAGATCCTCGCGCGCCTCAGCGCCATAGGCCTTCACGACCGGGTTGCAGGTGATGGAATCGGCCAGCGCACCGCCCAGACGCGTGTCCCAGGCGTTGCCGAGCCGCGCCGCCGGCGCGACGAAGCGTAGCGACAGCGCGAGCGTCAGCCCGATATAAGCCAGCGCCCCCAGGGCCACGACGAGCCCCATCGCCGGCCAGTGCCAGGCTAGCACCACCGTCATGCCGAGCAGGATGACCAGCGACGGCAAGAGCGCGATCAGGATCGTGTCGGTCAGCAAGTCGAGCGCCCACATGCCGCGCGTGATCTTGCGCACCGTCGAGCCCGCGAAATTGTTCGCGTGCCAGTCGGTCGAGAAGCGCTGCAGCCGCGCGAAAGCCTCCTGCGAGACATCGCTCATCGTACGCAGCGTCATCGTGGTCAGGCCGACGAAGGCGAAATGCCGCCCGAGCACCATGATGGCGGCCAGCACCATCATCGCGCCCAGCGCCCGCAGCGCCGCTTCGGTACCGCCGCCGCCGCTCGACGCCGCATCGACGAGACGACCGGCATAGACCGGCGTGAACAGCTCGGCGAGCGTGGCGGCGATGGTGACGCCGGCAACCCAGGCGACCTGCCCGGGCTGGCGGGCCCAATGGCTGAAAATGAAGCCGAGAACGGCCCGGAACGGCTCGCGCCGCCCGGTTTGAGTATCGTAAGACATCGATTCATTCGGCGCCGCGACGGCAGCCGACTCCAATTCAAGCGAAGCCAGGGCGATGCCCCGGTCTTCTGAAAACGCGATGGGATTGCTGGGCTCAGGCCGCCTTAAGTCAGGCGGGCCGCGCGGTCGTCCGACTTAACGGGACGACGGCATTCGGGGAGCGGTGATGACGATGAATTTCATTCAGCCCTCCCTTTCCGATGTTGGAGCCAAGACATGCACGATAAACGGGCAGACGCGAATCCCGCAAGTCGCATTTTGCGCATGGGGCGATTGCGGAAAGCGCCGGGCGAGCCGGCTTCAGGCCTCGCTCGCCCCAAGTCTCATTTCCGACAGGAGAAGGGCAGGAAGGTGCTCGCCGTCCCCGCATTCATCGCCAGGATGACCATGATGTTCGCGAGCTCGAGCTCCTCCGCGGATTTCGGGCAGACATTGGCCTGCGCCATGCAGCCCGATCCGAGGAAGGCTTCGTGATTGCCGAGGAACTCCGGCCCTAAGCCCTGCGTGCCCCGGCGCGTCAGGGCCTCGGACCAGGCCTTCTTGTAGCGGGCGCATTTCACCTCGGACCAGCTCTGGGGCTGACTGTCCTGTGCGAAAGCAAGCGTGGCACCGCTCGCGAGAGAGGTGACCAGCAGGGCTGCGATCAGCTTGGTCGGACGCTTCATCTCAATCTCGGTTCATACGACGCAGGCGCGGTTAGAGCGCACCTTACTTCCAGAACAATGCCAGCAATCTCACCGCGATCACCAGCACGAAGGCCAGAATGATTGTTCCCACCACGCGATGCCGCTTCTCGCGGTCGGGGAACTGACGGCCGAGAATCCGCCCCAGCGGCTTGCGGAACAGGAAGGCGACAACGGCCAGAACGATCAGGATATGAGACAAGTCGGCCGCTCAGTTCTTGCCGCCGGCGTCTTTCGACTCCGCTGCGTCGAAGGGCGCGCCGGCCTTCTTCCAAGCGCTGAAACCGCCGGCGATATGGGCAACCGGCTTCAGCCCCATCTCCTGGGCGGTTAAGGCCGCCAGCGCCGAACGCCAGCCGCCGGCGCAGAAGAAGACGAAGCGCTTGTCCTGGCTGAAGACCGGCTTGGCATAGGGGCTCTGGGGATCGATCCAGAACTCCAACATGCCGCGCGGGCAATGGAAGGCCTCGGGCATGCGCCCTTCCCGCTCCAGCTCGCGCGGATCGCGCAGATCGACGAAGACGACGTCGTCGCGGCCATGCAGCGCCCTGGCCTGCTCGACCGAGAGGGTTTCCACAGCTGCCTCGGCCTCAGCCAGCAACGCCTTGTAGCCCTTGGTGATGATCTGCGGCATGGCAGGTCTCCGTTGTCGCGGCACCGTGTCGGCTCGGGGCGTCGCGGTCAATCGCCCTGCCCTGCGAGCGCTATCTTGGCAAGCCGGCCCACACCGAGCAGTGTGGGATTCTAGAGTATTTTCGAGCGAAGTGGACACCGGTTCGCGTGAAGAAAATGCAATAAAACAAGGAGCTAGAGCGTTTTCGCGATTCGGAGAAACGCGGAAATGCTCTAGGAGATGGAATGATCGGATTCGGCACCTTCGACATCGTCGGCTTCGCCTTCTTCGTGGCATCGTGGATCGGCTATCATTTCGCGGTGGAGCTCGGCCCGCATGCGGCGAAGAGCCTGAACATGCGGATGAACCTGCGCCGCGCGCGCTGGGTGCGCGAAGCCTTGGGCCGAGACAACCGCATCGTCGACACGCAGGTGATGAATGGGCTGCAGAACGGCACCGCCTTCTTCGCCTCGACCTCGCTGATCGCGATCGGCGGCTCGCTCTCCCTGCTGCAATCGACCGACCGCGTCGTTGCCCTCTTTGCCGACCTGCCCTTCGGCACGCCGACCACCCGTGCGGCCTGGGAGATGAAGGTGATCGGGCTCGCGGTGATCTTCGGCTACGCCTTCTTCAAATTCGCCTGGGCCTACCGGCTGTTCAACTACTGCGTCATCCTGATCGGCGCCCTGCCCCCGGCCAAGAGTCATGACGAGCGCGACGCTGCCCGCGCCGTTCATGAGATGACCGAGATGAACATCGCCGCCGGCCGGCACTTCAACCGCGGCCAGCGCGCCTTCTTCTTCGCGCTCGCCTATATGGGCTGGTTCCTCGGGCCAGCGACCTTCATGCTCTTCACCGCCGCGGTCCTGATCGCGATGTACCGCCGCCAGTTCGCCTCGGACGCCGCCCGCGTCTTCAGCTATGCCAACGCCCTGATCGACCAGGCCGCAGCGCGCAAGGCCAGTGATGAGTGACCCGCAGGACGCCCTCGAAGCGGCAATGCTGCGCCTCGTTGCCGAACGCGGTCACGGCGGCACGATCAGCCCGACCGATGCTGCCCGCGCAGTGGGCGGCGATCATCCCGATGGCTGGGGCCCGCTGATGCAGCCTGCGCGCAAGATCGCGGTCAGGCTGATGAAGGAAGGCCGCCTCGTCATCACCCGCAAGGGCAAGCCGGTGGATCCGGATGATTTTCGCGGGGTGTATCGCTTGCGATTGCCTGAGGATGGCAATGGGCAGTAGGCAGTAGGCAGTAGGCAGTAGGCAGTAGGCAGTCGAAAAATTCACTAAACCACGACTGCCTACTGCCTATTACCGACTGCCGCCCATCAAGGCCCCGGAAACAGCGCGTCGGTATATCCCGCCAACCAGTAGGCCAGCAGACCGACCCATTCCTTGAAGCCGTCATCGGCGATGCTCAGGCCGCGCGGCGCCCGGCCATAGGGCCTGATGAAATCGGCCGGTTCGTTCTCCGACCAGTAGTCGACGGGAAAGGCCTCGACCGCAAAGCCCGCCTTGCGGAACACGCCCATCGCGCGCGGCATGTGCCAGGCCGAGGTCACCAGCAGCCAGCGCTCGCCGGGCTTGGGCTCGACCAATCGACGGGTGAAGACGGCGTTTTCGCGCGTGTTGCGCGACCTGTCCTCCAGCACGAGCCGCTCCGGTGGCAGGCCGAGCCCCTCGAACAACAATCGCGCGCCATCGGCTTCGGTCTCGGTGACCGGGGTGACCAGATTGGCGGCACCGCCGGTGAAGACGATCCTGGCCTCGGGATGAAGCCGCGCGAGCTCGACCGCCTTGGTCATCCGCGCAGCCGCCGAGGTCAGCACCACATCGCCGCGAGCAACCCCGATGGCGCCGCCCAGCACGACGATGCCGGCGACTGGCCCCTTCGCGGCGTCCTGCTGCGGGAAGCGGTTCTCGAGCGGGCGGATGACGATGCGCGGCAGCGGGCTGAACGCCATCAAGGACAGGGCGAGCACGGCGAGAACGCCGAGCCAGCGCCCGAACCGGGCGAGGCGCGAGAAGGCCAGCAGCGCGCCAAGCCCCGCCAGCAGGATCGCCAGATTCACCGGAGAAAAGACGAACCAGACGAGCTTGGAGAGAGTGAAGAACATCGACGGCCCCCGGCACAACTCAGCCAAGTATAGAGCCTCGATGCTGACGGCTTGCTAACGCGGAGCGTCCCGCTGTGTCAGCGGATGATGCGCGGCGGCTCTTGCGGCTGTCGCGGTGGGGCCTGCGGCAGTGACCATTCGAGCTCGATCGCGCGGTTGGCGACCTCGCGCAATTCGCAGCCCGCCTGCCGGCCGAGCTGCCAGCCTTCCCGCTGCGTCGTTCCGTAAAAGGCGCATTTCTGCGCGACGAAACTCTCCCAGGCGACCTGCAGGGCAACGACCCGGTTGCGCTGGCCTGCATCGAGCGTGCGCCCTTTCAATCGCAGCGCCAGCAGCAGCCGCTCGCGCCAGACCGCCTCCTCCCGGCGTGCGCAGCCGAGTTCGGCCGCGCGCTGATCGACGCCGACCGCACGCACGCAAGCGACCGCGATCATGCCGACGCAGGACGGCGCGGCGATACGGCCCTCGCGCAGGCAGGCAGCCAATTGCGCCCGATCGCTCGCGAGCACCGTACTGCCCGGCGGCGACGATGGCGCCTGCGCCCAGAGCGGCGTGGCGCTGACCATCAACAGAAAGAGCGGGAGCGCGTTCAGCGAGATCATCGGTCCATCATCCGCGCCGAGGCAGCCAGATCAAGGCCACGGGAGCGTTTTCGAGCGAAGTGGACACCGGTTCGCGTGAAGAAAACGCGATAAAACAAGAAGCTGGAGCAGGATGCGAAAAAGTGGGAACCGGTTTTTGCATTGATCCTGCCCTAACTCCTTGATGAGAGCCGGATGATTTCAGATGGGATCACGTCGTGATCCCATCTGAAATCATCCGGCTCTAGGCGTCATCTCACGAAATCGGCAACGGCAAGGCCGGCTTGGCGGCCGGGCGCGCGAAGAGGGTCTCGTACCAGCGCTGCAGATGCGGCCGCACGCGACGCTCGACCGGCATGTTCAGCCAGCGATGCGCACCGCAACCGACCGTGATGTCGGCCATGCCGAAACGCTCGCCCGCGAGAAAGCTCCGCGTCGCCAGATGCGCCTCCAGGATATCCATCTTGGCCTCGGCCTTGGCGATGGAAGCCGCGATCACCTCCGGGCCGGTATGCCCAGGCATTTTCCGCACCAGCCCCCAGAAGGCCGGCGTCATCGAGGGCTGCAATTCGGAGATCATCCAATCCATCCAGCGATCGGCCTCCGTGCGCAGCGCCGGATCCTCCTCCCAGATCCAGCCGGCGCCATAGCGCGCCGCCAGGTAGCGCACGATGCTGTTGGATTCCCAGATGCAGACTTCGCCGTCTTCCAGCACGGGAATCTGGGCGTTGGGGTTCTTGGCGAGAAAAGTCGGCTCGCGCGTACCGCCGAATGCGCCGCCGAGGTCGATGCGCTCGAAGGTTTGACCAACCTCGCCTGCAGCCCAGACCACCTTCTGCACATTGATGGAGCTGATGCGCCCCCAGATCGTCAGCATGACTACAAGTCCTGTTCTCGTCTTGCCGGCAACTCTCGGGCCAGCGACCGCAATTGGCAAGGAAGAGGCGAAAGCCCGCCCCTGCCCTCAGGCGAATTCCATGATGACGGCGTCGACCGCGAGTGAATCGCCCTCCTTCGCCAGGATCTTGGCGATGGTGACGTCTTTCTCGGCGCGCAGCACGTTCTCCATCTTCATGGCTTCGACCATGCAGAGCGCCTCGCCCGCCTTGACCTCCTGACCGACCGTGACGGAGACCGCCTTGACCAGGCCAGGCATCGGGCAGAGCAGGAACTTGCCGGTGTCGGCCGCGACCTTCTCCGGCATCAGCGCCGCGAGCTCGGCCTCGCGCACCGTATAGACATGGGCGTTCGCATAGGCGCCGGCATGGCCGAGCGCGACACCGTTGAGGATCGCCCTCACCTGCGCCGCCACGCTCACCCCGTCGAGCGTACCGCGCCAGACCGGCTCGCCGGGCCGCCAGTCGCTGACGACCGTGATGCTGCGCTCACCGAAGGCGATGGCGACCGCGCCGGCCTGCTCCGAGACTTCACCCTCGAAGCGCTCGGCTCCGAGCTGGACGATGCGTGTGCGGTCGAAGGAGACTTTGCGCCAGCCTTCCATCTGCGCCGAGACATTGCGCTTGCGCTGGTTCAGGCGGTGGTCGCAGGCGATCGCGATCGCCGCCATCCGGAACGCAACCTCGCCCTCGGGCACCGGCAGCGCGAAGCCCTCCGGGAACTCCTCGGCGATGAAACCAGTCGAAAGATTACCTGCGATCCAGCGCGGGTGATGCATCAAGGCCGAGACGAAGGGGATATTGTGGCGGATGCCGTCGATGGCGAAGGCATCGAGCGCGCGCCCCTGCGCCTCGATCGCGGCCAGCCGCGTCGGCGCATGGGTGACGAGCTTGGCGATCATTGGATCGTAATAGATCGAGATCTCGCCGCCTTCGAAGACGCCGGTATCGTTGCGCACCGTCGCGTCGCCGTCCGGACCTTCGGCTGGCGGGCGATAGGTCACGAGGCGACCGGTCGAGGGCAGGAAGTTGCGGGTAGGATCCTCGGCATAGACGCGGCTTTCGACAGCCCAGCCGTTCAACTTTACCTGGTCTTGAGTCAGGCGCAGCTTTTCGCCGAAGGCTACGCGGATCATCTCCTCGACGAGATCGACGCCGGTGATCATCTCGGTGACGGGATGCTCGACCTGGAGGCGCGTGTTCATCTCGAGGAAGTAGAAGGATTTGTCCTGGCCGGCGACGAACTCGACCGTGCCGGCGCTGTCGTAGTTCACCGCCTTGGCGAGCGCGACCGCCTGCTCGCCCATCTTGCGGCGCGTCGCCTCGTCGAGCAGCGGCGACGGCGCCTCCTCGACGACCTTCTGGTTGCGGCGCTGGATCGAGCATTCGCGCTCGCCGAGATAGATGACGTTGCCGTGCTTGTCGCCGAGCACCTGGATTTCGATATGGCGGGGATCGACGATGAATTTCTCGACGAAGACGCGGTCGTCGCCGAAGGAGGACGCAGCCTCCGACTTGGCGCGGGCAAATCCTTCCGCCACTTCACCGGCGGAATAGGCGATGCGCATGCCCTTGCCGCCACCGCCGGCCGAAGCCTTGATCATGACGGGATAGCCGATCTCGTCGGCGATGGTCACCGCATGGGCCGGATCCTCGATGATGCCGAGATGGCCCGGAACGGTCGAAACCTTGGCGGCGGCGGCTGCCTTCTTCGATTCGATCTTGTCGCCCATCGCGGCGATGGCGCCGGGATTGGGGCCGATGAAGACGATGCCGTTATCCTTCAGCGCCTGGGCAAAGGCCTCGCGCTCGGAGAGGAAACCGTAGCCGGGATGGACGGCCTGGGCGCCGGTCGCCTTGCAGGCGGCGACGATCTTGTCGATCAGCAGATAGGACTGGGCGGCAGCGGGCGGGCCGATATGCACGGCCTCATCGGCCATCTCGACATGGAGCGCGTCGCGATCGGCATCGGAATAAACCGCGACCGTCTTGATGCCCATGCGGCGGGCCGTCTTGATGACACGGCAGGCGATCTCGCCACGGTTCGCGATCAGGATCTTCGTGAACATCGATGGCGTCTCCCGGCCGTCTCACCAAATCATTGGCCGCCGGGGTTTAGTGAACGCCGCAGCCGGCGTCCATTGATGCAAAAGTTCAGCCGCTGGCAAGCGGTTGTGCGCAGATGGGCTCAGCTCGCCAGCAGCATGCGCTCGGCGCCGAGGCCACGAAGCTTCTCCGAGCCCTTGCGCAGCGCAAAGCCGATCAGGGCTTCGTCGCAGCGTTCTGCCTCGCGCACGATCTCGAAGGCGATGCGCTGGGCCGTGGCGCTCGGCCCGTCTCCGGCGCTAAGCGTCGTCACCAGCCAATGCGCCTTGTCACGGTCGATGATCCCCGTCGGGCGGCTTTCCCAGACGGCGTAGTCGACGGTGAGCGTGACCAGGTAATCGGCGAAGGCCGCGCAGGCCTCAGGCACCGCCCGATCGAGCGCGACCAGCACATCGATGATATCGCGTGTCATCACGACATCAGCCAAGATCTCACGCTGAAGCATCTTGACGTCTTCATCGTCGATCACGTGATGATCCATCACGCGATCGACGAATTCACGAAGCTCATGACCAATCATTGTTCAATCCTCGTCCGGCTTTGTTTTATGCCGGTATGTTCCTGTTGCAGGAACACCATGGGTCTCCACCTCCCAGCAGGTGGTTAACGCCCAAATCTGAACGATTATTCAGGTTAAACAGAGCTGATCCGACGTGGTTGCGCAGACGTTACGATCAACGCCGGCTCACGACCCGGCACGAGCAATCGCGTCGGCCGGCAGGCAGCTGCCGCTATGATCGCGCGCAAGCGGCGAGACCGGCAGGAAGCTGTCATCGTCGGGGCGTCCCGCCTTGCCCTCAGTCAGGGTCAGGAGACGGTCGGTCAGTGTCTGGAGCGAATGCTGCGCGACGATCGAGCCGCCTTCGATCAGATTGAAGCGGATATGCCTGATCTGAGGATCACAAGCCGAAGGCGGATAGATGTTGCGCAGCAGCAGGCGTGGATAGGCAAGAATTTCGCCATGCTCGTAGACGCGCTCGATCTTCAGCCCCTTGGCGTTGTCGTCCCGCTCCTTCGGATCGAGATCGTAATAGCCGGTGACGAAACTGGGATCGAAGGCAAAGACGCGCCGGACGCGGCCGTCGCGATAGGCAGCCTGCTGCGCCAGCCCGCCGCCGAGCGAATGTCCGACGGCGAGGATTTCGGTGCGGCCGGCGCGATAACAGGGAAAACGCTTCAACCGCTCGATGATCGGGCCGATATGATCCTGCACCTGCTCATACTGGTCGTAGAGCTGCAGACCTCGCGTCACCCAGCGGAAATTCGAATACCAGTCATCCCTCTGCTTGCGGTCGGTACCGCGAAAAGCCAGCACCACGGCGCGACAGAAGGACGAAGCCGGGCGGCCATGCGTCCAGATCTGCAGGCCGAGCCCGTCAAGGATGCGTCCTCGCGGTGAACCGCTTTCGCCGCAGGAGCCCTTGCGACCGCCATAGCCGAAATCGCGCCGGGCTCCGGCATGGTCGTCGCATTGGTTGATCAGCGCCCCCGCCAGAACCCAGGGCTCGACCCAGGGCTGGGCGCGGCGCTGGAAGTCGCCATCCTCGGATTCGAGCGCCATCACCGTCCGCGGGGTGGCCTTACCCGCCCGCCTCTCCCCAACGCCATAGAGCGCATCGTCATAAGCTGCGAGCGAGAGCAGCGCATAGCCGACGACATAGGGCGCGACCGTCTTGGCGGGCAGCGCCTTGGCATCGTCGATGCCGACGCGAATGCGCGCGACAGCGGGATCCTGGATGAGCTCGATCGTGCCGCAGCCGCCGAACCCCGACGTCAGCGCGAGCATCGCGGCATAAGCCGCCCCACGAAACACAGAACCGACCATGCTCGCCCCCCGAAGGCTACCGTAGCGTCAACGCAACGACAGACAAGAGTGGCGCGTGGCTCAGGCGGGCTCGTTCACCAAGGCGTCGAGCAAGGCAGGCAGTTCGCCGGCATGGGCGAGGCTGTGACGCGCCCCCAGCGCCATGAGGCCCGCCACCGGCTGGAACCCCCAGGACACCGCGACCGGTGCGACGCCAGCCGCCAGGGCCATTTCCATGTCGAAAGACGAATCGCCGACCATGGCGCTGCGTCCGGCGCGCGCGCCGGTTTCGGCCAGCGCCCGCAGGATCATGCCGGGATGCGGCTTGGAAGGCGCATCATCGGCCGTCTGGATTGTGGCGAAGAGCCCTTCCCAGCCATGCCGGGCGATGATGTAGTCGGCGCCGCGCCGCGACTTGCCGGTGGCGATGCCGAGTTTGAGGCCGGGCCTCGCCGCCAGATCCACCAGCATCGCGGCGACACCGGGAAAGAGCGGCTCATCCAGCGCCGGATCGCCGCTTTCGGCCTCGCGCCGCATCCGCCCGAACACCTCCCGATAGGTCGCGGTCAGCGCCTCATCGGGCTCAGTCAGGCCGGCAAGGCGCATCAGCGCAATATCGAGCGTCAGCCCGATCACACCCAACCCGGCCTCCCGGCCCGGATGCCTGAAACCGCAGCGGGCGAAGGTTTCAAACTGCGATTCCAGAATGATCTTTTCGGAATCGATCAGCGTGCCGTCAAGGTCGAAGATAACGAGATCCATGGCGCGGCTTTAGAGCATGACGCCGAAAACTGCCAACCAGTTTCGGCGTCATGCCTTGTCATGTGCGGACAGCGCCGCCGCTTCAGGACCTCGTCGCAGCCGGGGTCTGCTCCGCGCCGGACTTGGCCTCGCGGGCGCAGCTGTCGACCGCCTTGCGCAGATCGTCGCCGTCGAGCCCCTTTCCGCGCGCCTCCTTGCGGCAGACCGCGCGCTGGGCGAGATCGGGACGCTTTTCGTTGAAGCAGGCGACGAGCGCGGCCGTACGGGTGGAGCCTTCGAGCTTGCGGCCGTCGACCTCCTCCTTGCAGGCGGAGCGGGCCGCAGCCGCGGTCGGCTTACCGTCGCGCGTCACCCCGTCGCGAGCGTAAAGCTGCACGCCGGGAAATTTGGCCTGGAGGCAGTCGCGCATCGCCGCGCGCAGATCATCGCCGGAGAGTGCGACATTGTCGGCAAGGCACTCCTTGCGCGCCTTGGCGCGGACTTCGCGCGGCACGGGTTCATCGGGGGCGGCAGCCACTGCGGCCGCCTGGCGCGGCGCGGGCGCCTGCGCAACAGCCGGAGCCGCGACGCAAAGGGACAGAGACAGGCCAGTGAAGAGAACGGCGAAACGCATCATCGGAGCACCTGTGTAAGAGCAATGGGAACAGAACTAGAACACAGTCCAGTTTGTTCTGCAACTGTTCTCTTACGCTTCGTCAGCATCCGAACGAAACGGGACTCCCCGATCCCTACTCGTCGGGCGCGTCGACGATCGGATCGTAGCGCTCATCCTCGAAGCCGAGCAGGTTCCAGGACTGGCGCATATGCGGCGGCAGCGGCGCACTGACATCGATCGTGCCCTTGCCGCGCGGATGCGGCAGCACGATACGGCGTGCCAGCAGATGCAGCTTGTTCTGGATGCCGCCGGGCAATTCCCAGTTCTTGATGTTGAAGTATTTCGGGTCGCCGACGATCGGGTGGCCGATATGGGCGGCATGGGCGCGCAATTGGTGGGTGCGGCCCGTCACCGGCTTCAGCGAGAGCCAGCCGAGCTTCTGCGCCGCGGTCTCGACCACGGCGTAATAGGTCACGGCATGCATCGCGCCGTCGTCGCCATGCTTGGCGACCGCCATGCGCTGATCGCCGTCATAGGCCTCCTCGCGGGCGAGATAGGTCGAGATCCGGCCCTGGCGTACGCGCGGCACGCCCGCGACCAGCGCCCAATAGACTTTGCGCGCCGAACGCGAACGGAAGGTCTTGGCCAAAGTCGCTGCGGCAAAGCGCGATTTCGCGATGACGAGGCAGCCGGCAGTGTCCTTGTCGAGCCGGTGCACCAGGCGCGGCTTCTGGCCGTCCTTGCCCATCATCGCGTCGAGCATCTGGTCGACATGGCGCGTGGTGCCCGAGCCGCCTTGCACGGCAAGCCCCGCCGGCTTGTTCAACACGATGACATCGTCATCTTCATAGAGCGTGATCGAGCGCAGGAAGCCGAGCGTGTCGTCATCGGCCTTGAGCGAGCGCGGCCGCTGCTCCTGCGGTTCGAGCTTGAGCGGCGGGATGCGCACGGTCTGGCCCTCTTCGAGCCGGTCCTTGCTGTCGGCGCGCTTGCCGTTGACGCGCAATTCGCCCTTCCGGACGATACGCTGGATATGGCTGAAGGAGAGCTGCGGAAACCGGTTTTCCAGAAAGCGGTCGATCCGCATCTCGTTCTCGTCCGCCGTCACCACGAGCTGCTGCACGCCGGTGGCGAGTACCTGCGCCGTCTCGGCCTTGACCTCGGCGCGCGTCGGCGCATCCGTCACCGGCGCTTTGCGTGGCGCCGCAGGCTTGCGTGGGCCAGCCGCGCGCGGCACGGGATGATGCGGAGCCGGGTTGCGCGTCGGCTCGGTGCGCACAACGCCCTCTTCCGGCTCCGGCCGAGGCCTGGCCGAAGCCCGCGCCGAGCGGCGCGCATCATGGCTCGGGCGCTTGCCCTTTGCTGGCCCCCTGGGCGCGCCCGAGGCCGGCGGCCTGCCGCCGCGCTTCGGGCCGCTGCCCTTGGGACCGCCACTCTTGGAGCCGCCCGGCCCCTTGTTCCCGGTTCTCATGTCAGTCCCCGCATGATCGCAAGGCCGCCGACCAGCGCCGCAAGCGACACCACGACAGAGCCGAGGACATAGGCCGCAGCCAGCATCGCCTCGCCCCGCTCCCAGAGCAGGATCGCGTCGAGCGAGAAGGCGGAAAAGGTGGTGAAGCCGCCCAGGATGCCGGTCGTCAGGAACAGCCGCAGATCCTGCGGCGTGCCCTCACCGGCCTTGAAGGCGAACCAGCCCGCGACCAGGCCCATCAGGCCGGAGCCGACGATGTTGATCGCGAGCGTGCCATAGGGAAAGCCGGTGCCGACCCATTTGAGCGAAGCGAAATTGACGCCGTGCCGCAGCACGCCGCCGATGCCGGCGCCGAGAAAGACGAGGAGCGTGGAGATCATCCGTTTCGCATAGAGCGCGAGGCCGCGGCGCACAAACGAAATCGCAGCTGTGTCATCCCGCACGCGCTGCGGCACGCAGTGCTGCTGCGCAGATGCGGGATCGCAATCAGGACAAGACGACAGGCCGCCCGTCCGGCCTGGACCTCGGCGGCCGGCTTCACGGCCGGAATCGAAACCGCGCCAACAGGGGGCGTACATAGAGTTCGACGACGACCGTCAGCACGATGAAGACCAGCGCGATCGCCAAGGCGACGATCCAGTAGCTGACGTCGTCCTTCGAGACGAACCAGCCCGCGATCAGCGCGGGAACGATCAGGAGAAGGCGCGCGATGAGAGAGAACATGGGCGCTCCGGCCGGGATGCCTGAGGCAGGCGTTGCCAGGAACGATAGGCTCGGACCGGCGCGTCACGCCTTGCGATCGATCAAGTTGGATCTTCCGCACTCCGCCCTCACACGCTCCGGCAGGTTGTCGAAGCGCTGACGGTCATCTGATAAAACGCATGAGGGCGTCGGCAGCTTCACGGGCGGCGTTGAAGAGTGACCGGCCAGTTTCGGTCGACAGCACTGAGGCAGTCGAGCCGATGGCGGCATAAAGGCGTTCGAAGAATCCGAGGCTCGTCAGAACGAGGCGGCGGCGAGGACTGATCGTGGAGGCGGGCTCGTTCGAAACTGGCGCTACGGGTGGAGCTAGAGCCTCGGCTCGGTCAGCCAAGTCCCCAACGTGATCGACCACGGCGGACGTGACTTGGTCGGCTTCGGCCGCCGCCTCCACCGCTTGCCTGACGCTCTCGATCGGATCAGTCAGCGCCTCTCCGACTGCGGCCTGTTCATCAATCGGGGTTTCCGCGAGCAGGCGTTCACGCTCCTCGCGCAAGGGGAAATGAGTGATGATCTCGCTGTGGTTCTGCGCAAAGAGCTCGAGCGTCTTCGTCAGGCCGGCGTCGAACTCTATGGCTTCGCGACCCACAAGATAAGCACTTGCCGTCTTCCATTGATCATCGAGCATGCCCGGAACAATTGCGGCGATGGGCTGACCAAGATGCTTGCCGTAAATCTTGAAGCAGCCCTTGAACATCGCTGGCGTGTTGGCAGGCGCATATTGGATAATCGCTTGGCACAGGATCTGCTGGCGTTTCGGTAGAGTGGCTAAGTCAGACGTTACGACAGCGCGGTCGAAGATCGCATTGGGTGCTGTGTCAATCCGTCCAGCAGCGGTGACGACGATATCGGGACTTGCGGCAGCAGCAAGCTCGGCGGCCGCCGCTTCCATCACCGTCGTTTGCTTCCGGTGCTCGATCGCCTCAATGATGGCGGCGCGGCGTTCGGCTGTGGAAAGACCCACCAGCGACTTGTAGACGATCTGCTGGGCCAGCGGGTTCAGGCGTGTTGGCCTCAGCAGGAAGGGCAACAATTTGCGTTGCTCGCCAGCCGGATCGGCATTGTAAGCAGCTGACCATTCCGCCTGGCATTGATGGGACGCCTCATAATCCGGCGAATAGAGAGCGATGACGCGCGCGGATGCTACCAAGCCTCGTTGCATTTCGCGGACGAAATTGGCGCCAGGACCCATGTCACGAAACTGCGCAAAGGCAGTCAGGCCGAGCCCCTCGATGACATCAACGACCTCGCGCGCCATGACTTCATCGGCACGGCTGTAACTGACGAAGAAGTCGCAACTGTTTGAAAAGATATCGGCCGATGGTTCCGGCAGTGGGGGAAGCGGATCGCGCCGGGACGGAAGCGGATCGGGCGTTATCGCCAACGGTGCTGTATTAGGCCGTTTCGCCTCGATGAGAGCAGCGAGACGTCGATCGAAGTCGACATCCCCCTTTTCCGGCCGGTTCAGTCGCCAGATTCCCCTACTTGAATTGTGAGCGATACCAGCACGCTTCAAATGGGTTCTAGCCCATGCAAGTCGATATTGAAATTCCGATCGCGGATCATTTCGATGCGGCACAGTTAGTTGCTCGTCCGTGAGATGTAATCGCTCAGAAACCTCTTTTTCCAACCTGCTAATCAAGAGCCCTTCCGGATTCCGAGAAAGTACTTCCGTCACCGCGACGTATAATTGGGAGTATTTTGGCAGATCAAACATCGAAACTGGCCCTTCAAGATTCTCAGAAAATTCTGCGCGCCAATCTCGAAATGTTACGCCCCCCGCTCGCGCCGCAGCTTCTCCCAATATTCCAGCCGCTTGCGGATCTCGCGCTCGAAGCCGCGCTCGGGCGGATCGTAGAAGCGCTGCCGGCCAAGCGCGTCGGGCCAGTAGTTCTGGCCGGAGAAGGCGTCGGGCGCGTCATGGTCGTAGGAATAATCGGCGCCGTAGCCTTCTTCCTTCATCAGCTTGGTCGGCGCGTTGAGGATCGTCTTGGGCGGCATCAGCGAGCCGCCCTGCTTGGCCGCCCGCACAGCCGCCCCATAGGCCTTGTAGGCCGCGTTCGATTTCGGCGCGGTGGCGAGATAGATCACCGTATTGGCGAGAGCGAGCTCGCCCTCGGGCGAGCCAAGCTGCTCATAGGTCTCGGCGGCGGCCCGCGCATGCAGCAGCGCCTGGGGATCGGCCATGCCGATATCCTCCACCGCCATCCTGACCAGCCGCCGCGCCAGAAAGCGCGGATCCTCGCCGGCATCGAGCATGCGGGCGAAATAGTACAGCGCCGCGTCGGGGTCGGAGCCGCGGATCGTCTTGTGCAGAGCCGAGATCAGATTGTAGTGACCGTCCTGAGCCTTGTCGTAGATCGGCGCGCGGCGCTGAATGACCTCGGCCAGCCCCGCCTCGTCGAAGATCTCATCGGGCTTGGCGGCACGCCAGAGCTCCTCGGCCAGCGTCAGCACCGCGCGCCCGTCGCCATCGGCGAAGCGGGCAAGCGCCAGGCGCGCCTCCGGCGTCAGCGGCAAGGACCGGTTTTCCAGAAGCTCGGCCCGGCCGAGCAGGAAGAGCAGCGAGCCCTCGTCCAGCGACTTGAAGGTCAGTACCCTGGCGCGCGACAAAAGCGCGGCATTGAGCGCAAAGGACGGGTTCTCGGTGGTCGCTCCGACCAGCGTGATCGTGCCGTCCTCCATCACGGGCAGGAAGGCGTCGAGCTGGGCGCGGTTGAAGCGATGGATCTCATCGACGAAGAGCAAGGTGCCCTTGCCGCCGAACCTGCGTCCGCGCGCCAGCTCGAACACCTTCTTCAGGTCGGCGATGCCGGAGAAGATCGCGCTGATCTGCTCGAAGCCGAGATCGACCTGCCCCGCGAGCAGGCGCGCCACGGTGGTCTTGCCGGTGCCGGGCGGGCCCCAGAAGATCAGGCTGCCAAGCGAGCCGGAGGCGACGAGCCGCGTCAGCGCCCCGTCATGCCCGGTCAGATGCTCCTGCCCTGCGACCTCCGCCAGCGTCGTCGGGCGCAGGCGGTCGGCGAGCGGGCGCGGTCCGGACTTGTCCAGCCCGGAGGCGGCGAAAAGATCGCTCACCCCGGGAAGACCGAGGTCACGGTCTGGCCGCCGCGCGAGATCGTCACTTCCCAGGCGCGCTTGCGCTCCTTGGTGGCGTTCTCGATATCCCGTGACGTCGCCATGCGCTCGCCATTGAGCGCCTGGATGATGTCGCCCTTCTGGAAGCCGACGCGCGCCGCCACGCTGCCCTCCTCGATCTCGCTGACGGCGACACCCTCGGTCGCGGCGTCGATCGAAAGCTCCTCGGAGACGGCCGGCGACAGATTCATCACCGTCAGCCCCGCCAAAGGCGAGCGCCCCGCCAGCACGACGGCGTCGCGCGGGCGGGTTTCCGGCGCCGGGATCAGCTTGACCGGAAGCGTCAGCCGCTTGCCGCCGCGCAGCACGGTCAGCCCGGTCGAGCCGTTGAGCGGACGGGTGGCGAAGCGATAGCCGAAGGCCTCGGGATCATCGACCCCGACCCCGTCGATCGCCAGGATCACGTCGGAGCGGCGCAGCCCGGCTTCAGCGGCCGGCCCCTTCTCGACCACACTGGCGACGACGGAACCGGCCGGCCGGTCAAGGCCGAGCCCGTCGGCGACATCGGCCGTCAAGGCCTGGAGGCGGGCGCCGAACCAGGGCCTGCGCACCGTCGTCGCGCCGGCTCGCGCGCTCTCGACCACGACGCGCACCATGGCGGAGGGAATGGCGAAACCGATGCCGATGCTGCCGCCCGAGCGCGAGAAGATCGCGGTGTTGATGCCGACGACGCGGCCCTGCATGTCGACCAATGCGCCGCCGGAATTGCCGGGATTGATCGCCGCGTCCGTCTGGATGAAGGACTGCGCGTCGCCGACGCCGATCTGCGTGCGCGCCAGCGCCGAGACGATGCCTTGCGTCACGGTCTGACCGACGCCGAACGGGTTGCCGATCGCCAGCACGATATCGCCGATCTCGACCTTGTCGGAATCGGCGAGCTCGATCGCGGCGAGATCCTTGACGCCCTTGAGCTTCAGCACGGCGAGATCGGTGCGCGGATCGCGCAGCAGGATCGTTGCCTCGACCTCGCGCTTGTCGGCGAAGGCGACCTTGACCTCGCTCATGCCCTCGATGACGTGGTTGTTGGTGACGACGAGGCCCGAGGCATCGACCACGACGCCGGAGCCGAGCGAGCGCTGCACGCGCTCCTGCGGCACGCCGAAGCCGCGATCGCCGAAGAAGCGGCGGAAGAACGGATCGTCCATGAAGGGGTTGCGCGGCTGCTTCTCGACGCGCGCGCCATAGACATTGACGACGCTCGCCACGCTCTGGCGCACGATCGGCGCAAAAGACAGCGTGATCTGCTGGCGCGTCTCGGGGGCCTGTTTCGGCTGAGCCTGGACGGCACTCTCCATCGCGACCGCCATCAGCAAGGCGAGCGGTACGGCAAGGTGGATGGGTCTCGAACGGCCTGGCATCAACGCCTCCTCTGCAGCGCCTCAACAGCGCTGGCCGAGAAATAGGCCGGCCGGCTCAGCTTTTCCAGCGTCTCGCAGTGCAATGAGGCGCAGATGCCCTGCCTCACTTGTCCTGCAGCAGCAAGCGGTAACGCTCGATCTCGCCGGGCACGAAGCCTGCTACGAAGGCAGGCGTCACCTCCTCGGCCGTGGGCGGAACCGAGGAGAGCTCCTTGAATCGACCTTGCAGCGTCTGGCTCGAAAGCGCTGTTTTCAAAGCCTCATTCAGCTTGGCGATGATCGGCTGCGGTGTGTTCTTCGGGACAAACAGCGCGTTCCAGCCCTGCGCCTCGAAGGCCGGCAGACCGGCCTCCTTCGAGGTCGGAACATCGGGCAGGCTCGCAAGCCGTCCCGGCGTCGCCACCGCCAGGGCCTTCACCTTCTTGCTTTCGACCGCGCCGTACAAGGACGTCGCCGTATCGCAGACACCGTCGATCTGCCCGCCCATCAGGTCATTCAGCGCCGAACCTGCGCCACGATAGCTGACCAGCGCCACATCGACGCCAGCCGCCTTCACGAAATTGCGGCAGATCGGATAATTCGACGAGCCGACGCCGGCATGGCCGAGGCTGACCTTGCCCGGATTGGCCTTGGCGTAAGCGACGAACCCATCAGGTCCTTGGCCGGGAAATCGAGCTTCAGCGCGATCATCGGCGAGGTCTTGGCGACGAGGCCGATCGGCGCGAAATCGGCATTGGTATATTTGAGGTCGGGATAGATCGTGTAGGAGGCGGCATTGGTGCCGCTATTGCCGATCACGATCGTATAGCCGTCCGGCTCGGCCCGAGAGGCACGCGTCAGGGCCGTCGCCCACCTGCCCCGCCCATATTCTCCATCACGATGCGCTGCCCGAGCACCCGTCCCATCTCGTCGCCGACAAGGCGCGCAATGACGTCCGACGAGCCGCCTGCTGCGAAGGGCACGATCATGGTGATCGGCTTGGAGGGGTAACTGTCTTGCGCGGCGGCAGGTGCCGATACCGACAGCACGGCAGCCACGACAGAGATGGAGGCGATCGACTTCAGCATGTTTTCTCCCAGCGTGCCGCCTTGTAAGGCAGACCTTCGTGCAGGCTAGCGCGCCCCTCGATGCAACGAAACGCGTTTCCCGCCCCCTTCGCAGAGTCCTTGGCGGGTTAGCCCCTCAACGCAGCGGCCGCGCCGGATTGCCCACGACGGTCGCACCTGTCGCAACGTCGCGCGTGACCACGCTGCCCGCGCCGATGATTGCGTCGTCGCCGATCGTGACGCCGGGTAGGATCAGCGCGCCGCCTCCGATCCAAACATTGCGGCCGATCGCGACGGGGCGCCCGAACTCCAGCCCCGCCTCCCGCTGGGCGGGATCGCGCGGATGATCGGCGGTCAGGATCTGGACGCCAGGCCCGATTTGCGTCCGGTCGCCGATCGTCACGGCGACGACATCGAGAATCACGCAGTTGAAATTCAGGAAGACGCCTGCGCCCACGCTGATGTTGAAGCCATAGTCGCAATGAAAGGGCGGGCGGATGGTGCTGCCCTCGCCCACGGCCGCCAAGCGCTCCGCCAGCAGCATGCGGCGCTCTCGCGTCGGCGTCGCGAGCGCCCCGTTGTAGCGCACTAGCCAGTCCCGGGTTGCTGCAAGCGCGGCCTGCAGCTCGGCGTCACCGGCGTCGTAAAGCTCGCCCGCCAGCATCTTGTCTTTCTCACTTCGCTCCATGGGCTCGCTGTCCTTCTCATTGCGCCGCACTGCGGACTCGGACGAAGCCTATGGAAACGAAAAAGGGCGGCCCGAAGACCGCCCTTTTGAAATTGCCTGCGATCGAGGGACGGCTCAGGCCGCCTCGTCTTCCGCCGTGAAGACCGGGCCGGAATCCTTGCCCTTGGCCTCGACATCGCGATCGACGAACTCGATCACGGCGAGCGGAGCATTGTCGCCGAAGCGGAAGCCCGCCTTCATGATGCGCAGATAGCCACCATTGCGCTCCTTGTAGCGCGGGCCCAGCACCGCGAAGAGCTTGCCGACCAGAGCGACGTCCTTGATCTGCGCGATCGCCTGGCGGCGGGCATGCAGATCGCCGCGCTTGGCGAGCGTGATCAGCTTTTCGACGACCGGACGCAGATCCTTGGCCTTCGGCAGCGTGGTGGTGATCTGCTCGTGCTTGATCAGGGCCTGAGACATGTTGGCGAACATCGCCTTGCGATGCTCGACCGAGCGGTTGAAACGACGACCGCGGAAACCGTGACGCATTGTTTGGCTCCTTCGTTGATTACGCCCCGCCGTGCCACGGTACGGAGCGTCTGGTTGTTTTTAGGCAGTAGGTAATGGGCAGTCGGAAAAGGCGCCGGAAACCGACTGCCTATTGCCTACTGCCGACTGCCCAAATCTCAGTAATGCTCCTCGAAGCGCTTCGCGAGCTCTTCGATGTTCTCCGGCGGCCAGCCGGTGACGTCCATGCCGAGATGGAGGCCCATGGTGGCGAGCACTTCCTTGATCTCGTTCAGCGACTTGCGGCCGAAGTTCGGGGTGCGCAGCATCTCGCCCTCCGACTTCTGGATCAGGTCGCCGATATAGACGATGTTGTCGTTCTTCAGGCAGTTCGCCGAACGCACCGACAGCTCGAGCTCGTCGACCTTCTTGAGCAGCGCCGGGTTGAAGGGCAGCTGCGGCGCAGTCGAGACGGCCTCTTCCTTGCGCGGCTCCTCGAAGGTGATGAAGACGGCGAGCTGGTCCTGCAGGATGCGAGCGGCGAGCGCCAGCGCGTCCTCGGGGGTGACCGAGCCGTTGGTCTCGATCTGCAGGGTCAGCATGTCGCGGTCGAGGTTCTGGCCCTCGCGGGTGTTCTCGACGCGGTAGGAGACCTTCTTGACCGGCGAATACAGGCTATCGACCGGGATCAGGCCGATCGGCGCATCTTCCGGGCGGTTCTGCTCGGAGGGGACATAGCCCTTGCCGGTGTTGACGGTGAACTCCATGCGGATCTCGGAGCCCTCGTCCAGCGTGCAAAGCACGAGGTCAGGGTTCAGGATCGAGACGTCGCCGATGGTGTTGATGTCGCCGGCGGTGACGGTGCCGGGGCCCGTCTTGCGCAGGGTCATGCGCTTGGGGCCTTCGCCCTGCATCCTGACCGCGATCGCCTTGATGTTGAGGACGATGTCGGTGACATCCTCACGCACGCCGGGGATCGAGGAGAATTCATGCAGCACGCCGTCGATCTGGACGGCGGTGACGGCCGCGCCCTGGAGCGAGGACAGCAGCACGCGACGCAGCGCGTTGCCGAGCGTCATGCCGAAGCCGCGCTCCAGCGGGCGCGCGATCACGGTGGCGTGACGCTTCGGGTCGTCGCCGACCTTGATTTCGAGCTTGTTGGGCTTTGACAGATCCTGCCAGTTCTTGCTGATCACGACCGCACTCCTGGTGCTTGAATTCAATGGCGGCGGCGGGCCGCCCCGGACAGGCGCCCGCCGGTGCGGGCGCCTCGAGGGTCAGATGTCAGACGCGACGGCGCTTGCGCGGACGGCAACCGTTATGCGGGATCGGCGTCACGTCGCGGATCGAGGTCACGGTGAAGCCGGCGGCCTGCAAAGCGCGCAGCGCCGACTCACGACCCGAACCCGGACCGGTGACTTCAACTTCCAGCGTACGCATGCCGTGCTCGGCAGCCTTGCGGGCGGCGTCCTCGGCGGCAACCTGGGCGGCATAGGGGGTCGACTTGCGCGAGCCCTTGAAGCCCATCGTGCCGGCGGACGACCACGAGATCGTGTTGCCCTGCGCGTCGGTGATGGTGATCATGGTGTTGTTGAACGAGGCGTTCACATGGGCGACGCCGGAGACGATGTTCTTACGTTCGCGGCGACGAACGCGTTGGGCTTCCTTGGCCATAGGTCTTTCATCCTTCGAGCGCGCCCGTCATGCCAGGCGCTGGGGAGTAGAAAGGCAGTCGGCAATCGGCAGTCGGCAATCGGTTACGACTGCCCACTGCCCACGACCTACTGCCCGGAAATCACTTCTTCTTGCCGGCGATCGGCTTCGCCTTGCCCTTGCGGGTGCGGGCGTTGGTATGGGTACGCTGGCCGCGAACCGGCAGCGAGCGGCGATGGCGCAGGCCGCGATAGCAGCCGAGATCCATCAGGCGCTTGATGTTCATCGAGACTTCACGGCGCAGATCGCCCTCGACGAGATAGTCGCGGTCGATCGTCTCGCGGATCTGCAGGACTTCGGCGTCGGTCAGCTGGTTGACCCGGCGCTCGTCGGCGATGCCGACCTTGGAGCAGATCTCTTTGGCCTTCTGGGCACCGATGCCGTGGATGTACTGCAAGCCGATGACGACGCGCTTGCCAGTGGGAATGTTAACGCCCGCGATACGAGCCATGGTCTCTTCTCCATGTCGGCCGAGGCGCCCGATGGCGCGCCGGCGGTGAAAAATAACCTCGCGCCGGTGGAGGCCGGCCTCTGCGAGGCGTTGAACCGATCACGCGCGAATACGACGCCGCTCCTTCTCGCGAAGGCGTCGGCATCGCTTACATGAAACCGGAAGTCGGGTCGTTAGTCGCTTGGGCGCAACGAGTCAACCCGCCGCGACCAAGAATCATGCCAAAGCAAAAATCAGCAGGCCGCCAAGGCCTTCTCGATCGCCGCCGTCACGGCGTCGATCGGCTGCATGCCGTCGATATCGGTCAGTTGCCCACGCTTGGCGTAATAGGGAGCGACGACCGCGGTGTCGCGGTTATAGGCCTCGAGCCGGGTCTTGAAGACCTCCGGATCGTCGTCCTTGCGCACAGGTTGCCCGGCCGCCCTCGCCTCTTCGGCGCGTTTGACGATGCGGTCGACGAGCTTGGTCTGGTCGACCTTGAGCTCCAGCACCTTGTCGAGCTTGAGCCCTTTGGACGCCAGCATCGCGTCGAGCGCCTCGGCTTGCGCCAGGGTGCGCGGGAAGCCATCGAGGATGAAGCCCTTCTTGGCATCCGCATGTTCGATTCGCTCGGCGACGATGCCGATGACGATATCGTCTGAAACCAGCGCGCCGGAATCCATCACCGACTTCGCCTTGATGCCGATCGGCGTGCCGGCGGCGACGGCCGCGCGCAGCATGTCGCCCGTGGAAAGCTGAGGAATGCCGTGCGCTTCGACGATACGCGCCGCTTGAGTGCCCTTACCCGCCCCCGGCGGCCCCAAGAAAATCAATCGCATCAGCGCTTCGCCCCTCGCAGCTTGGCCTTCTTGACCAGCCCCTCATACTGATGGGCCAGCAAATGTCCGTGAACCTGCGCCACGGTATCCATTGTCGTCGTCACCACAATCAGCAGCGACGTGCCGCCCAAGAGAATGATCGGTATCTGGGCATAGGTGATCATGAACTCGGGGATAAGGCAGACGATAGTCAAATAGCCGGCTCCGAGCACGGTAATGCGCGTCAGCACACGGTCGATATGCTCGGCCGTGCGCTCACCCGGGCGGATGCCGGGCATGAAGCCGCCATGCTTCTTGAGATTGTCGGCTGTCTCCACCGGATTGAACACGATCGCGGTGTAGAAGAAGCAGAAGAAGATGATCAGCGCCACATAGAGGAACATGAACAGCGGCCGGCCATGGGCCAGATAGGTCGCGATCACCGACAGGAAGCCGGTGCCGCCCGAAGCCTGCGAGAAGCTCGCAATCGTGGTCGGCAGCAGCAGCAGCGAGGATGCGAAGATCGGCGGAATCACGCCGGCCGTGTTGAGCTTCAGCGGCAGGAACGAGGTCTGGCCCTCATACATCCGGTTGCCGACCTGGCGCTTGGGATAGTTGATCAGGAGCCGGCGCTGGGCGCGCTCCATGAAGACGCAGAAGGCGATGACGCAGATCGCCATCACCAGGATCAGCAGCAGGAGGCCGGTCGAGATCGCGCCCTGACGGCCAAGTTCGAGGGTCTGGGCGAGCTGCGACGGGAATTCGGCGATGATGCCCGAGAAGATGATCATCGAGGTGCCGTTGCCGATGCCGCGGCTGGTGATCTGTTCGCCAAGCCAGAGCAGGAACATCGTGCCGCCGACCAGCGTGATCGTGGTCGAGAGCAGGAAGAACGGACCCGGCTCCAGCACGAGATTGCCCGAGCCCTGCAGGCCGACGCCGATGCCATAGGCCTGGAAGACCGCGAGAACCAGCGTCAGGTAGCGCGTGTACTGGTTCAGGACCTTGCGGCCCTGCTCGCCTTCCTTCTTCAGCGCCTCGAAGGTCGGGATCACGCTGGAGAGCAGCTGCACGATGATCGAGGCCGAGATGTACGGCATGATCGCAAGCGCGAAGATCGCGAGCCGGCCGACAGCGCCGCCGGAAAACATGTTGAACAGGCCAAGCACGCCGGACTGGGACTGCTTGAACAGATCCGAGACGGCATCGGGATTCATGCCGGGCAGCGGGATATAGGTGCCGAGCCGGTAGATGATCAGCGCGCCGAGCGTGAACCAGATGCGTTTCTTCAGCTCATCCGCCTTGGCGAACGCGCCGAAATTCAGGTTTGAAGCAAGCTGTTCAGCCGCCGATGCCATGCGTCCGGTCCTTGGATGGTATCATAAACAGTCAAACGGCGGCCTGGGCTTCGGGCCCGGCCGCCGTTCGCAAACGCTCATGTAAGAGCTTGGCTCACGCCTGTGAAGCGGCAGGCGCCAGGATCTTCACCGAACCGCCGGCCTTCTCGATGGCGGCGACAGCCGACTTCGACGCACCGGCCACCTCGAAGGCGAGCTTCGCCTTGAGTTCGCCGACGCCCAGGATCTTGACGCCGTCGGTCGCCTGACGGGTGATCACGCCGGCGGCGACGAGCGCCTCGATCGTGACCGCACCCTTGGCGTCGAGCTTGCCGGCTTCGACCGCCTGCTGGATCCGGCCGAGATTGACCTCGTTCAGATCCTTGGAGAACAGGTTGTGGAAGCCACGCTTGGGCAGGCGGCGATAGAGCGGCATCTGGCCGCCTTCGAAGCCCTTGACCGCCACACCGGCACGAGCCTTCTGGCCCTTGACGCCGCGTCCGCCGGTCTTGCCCTTGCCGGAGCCGATACCGCGGCCGACACGGATGCGCGACTTGTGCGCGCCTTCGTTGTCACGAATGTCTGTGAGTTTCATCGAACGATTCCCCTCACTTCACGTCGATGACGCGGACGAGGTGCCTGACCTTGTCGATCATGCCACGCACGGAGGGCGTGTCGACCAGGGTCGAGCGCCGGCGAATCTTGTTCAGGCCGAGACCGATCAGGGTCTGGCGCTGCGAAGCCTCGCGGCGGATCGGGCTACCGATCTGCTCGACGACGACGGTGGTTTCAGCTTTTGCCATGATCCCACCCTCACACTTCGGCCGCGGCATCGGTGCCAGCATCGCGACGACGCGTCTGCAGGGCCGAAACCTTCAGGGACCGACGCGCGGCGACGCCGCGCGGGCTGTCCTCGTTCTTCAGCGCGTCGAACGTCGCGCGGACGAGGTTGTAGGGGTTCGAGGAGCCGAGCGACTTCGACACCACGTCCTGCATGCCGACCGCCTCGAAGACGGCGCGCATCGGGCCGCCGGCGATGATGCCGGTACCGGCCGGGGCAGCGCGCAGCACGACCTTGCCGGCACCGTGACGGCCCTGGACATCGTGATGGAGCGTGCGGCCTTCGCGCAGCGGAATGCGGACGAGACCACGCTTGGCGGCTTCAGTCGCCTTGCGGATCGCTTCCGGCACTTCACGGGCCTTGCCGTGGCCGAAGCCGACGCGGCCCTTCTGATCGCCGACGACGACGAGCGCGGCGAAGCCGAAGCGACGCCCACCCTTCACCACCTTGGCGACGCGGTTGATGTGGACCAGCTTGTCCACGAATTCCGAATCGCGCTCTTCGCGATCGCGGTCACGAGGTTCTCTCGCCATTTTAGTCCTCTTACTTGCGCGGACGACGCTCCAAGGCGTTCGCCGCTCGCTCGAGCGTTCCGGTTGGAACGACGTTGAAGCGTGCTCCGCGAGAGTGGATTCCACATCTCGACAGGAACACGCTCAGTTCTTCAGCTTTCGTCCGGCCGTCTCTGGCCGAACGGAATGCGCGTCAGAAGTTCAGGCCGCCCTCGCGGGCCGCCTCGGCCAGCGCCTTGACGCGGCCGTGATACATGTAGGAGCCGCGATCGAAGACCACGTCCTTCACGCCCGCCTTGACGGCGCGCTCGGCGATCAGCTTGCCGATCGCGGTCGCGGCCTCGACATTCGCGCCCGACTTGATGTCGGCGCGGATGTCCTTGTCCAGCGACGAAGCCGAAGCGAGGGTGACTCCCTTCGTGTCGTCGATGACCTGGGCGTAGATCTGCTTGCCGGTGCGGTGCACCGACAGGCGAGCGCGGCCATTGGCGACCGCCTTGATGGCGCGGCGGACGCGAGCCCGACGGCGCGCAGTGTTTTCTGTCTGCTTGCTGCTCATGGCGCTTACTTCTTCTTCCCTTCCTTGCGGAAGATGAATTCGCCGGCGTACTTGACGCCCTTGCCCTTATAGGGCTCGGGGCCGCGATAATCGCGGATCTCGGCGGCGGTCTGGCCGACCACCTGCTTATCGATGCCGGTGATCACGATTTCGGTCGGCTTCGGCGTGACGATCGCGACACCTTCCGGGATCGGATAATCGATGTCGTGGCTGTAGCCGAGCGACAGCTTGAGCACCTTGCCATTGACGGCGGCCTTGTAGCCGACGCCGTTGATCTCGAGCTTCTTCTCGAAACCCGTGGTGACGCCCAGCACCAGATTGGCGACGCGAGCACGCGAGGTGCCCCAGAGCGAGCGGGCACGCTTCGTCTGCGAGCGCGGCTGGACCGCAATGGCGCCATTATCCATGGCGACCGAAACGTCCTCCGGCACCTCGAAGGAGAGTTCCCCCTTCGAGCCCTTGATCTTGACGAGCTGGCCGGCGACGTTGGCGGTGACGCCAGCGGGAACCGGAACAGGCTTCTTACCGATACGAGACATTGGATTTCTCCTGAAAACGAGCGGCGCGGAAGGTCAGAAGACCTTGCAAAGCACTTCGCCGCCCACGTTCTGCTCGCGGGCAAGATGATCGGGCATCACACCCTTCGGCGTCGAGATGATGGTCACGCCAAGGCCATCGGCCACGCGCGGCATCGTCTCCACCGAAGAATAGACGCGGCGGCCGGGCTTCGACACCCGCGAGATCGACCGGATGACCGGCTGCCCCTCGTGGTACTTCAGCTCGATATCGAACTCGGTCCGGCCATTGCCGAACTCGGTCTGGGTGTAGCCGCGGATGTAGCCCTCGGACTGAAGCACATCGAGCACGCGGGCCCTGAGCTTCGAACCAGGCGTCGAAACGCGCGACTTGCGCCGCATCTGCGCATTGCGGATGCGGGTCAGCATATCTCCAAGCGGATCAATGATCACGATGCGTCCTCCTCACCAGCTCGACTTGACGAGGCCGGGAACCAGCCCCTTGTTGCCGAGCTCGCGCAGCGCAACGCGCGACATCTTCAGCTTGCGGTAGAAGGCGCGCGGACGGCCCGTCACCTCACAGCGGTTGCGCACCCGGTTCGGAGCCGAGTTGCGCGGCAGTTCAGCGAGCTTGAGGCGAGCGAGGAACCGCTCGTCCATGGACTGGCTGTCGTCATTGGCGATCGCGAGAAGCCGCGCGCGCTTGCCCGAGAATTTCTTCACGAGAGCCTTGCGGTGGTTGTTGTTCTCGACGGAGCTTTTCTTAGCCATCGATCTCTCCTGGTTTCCGCGTATGAGCGGTGAGGCTCACTGCCGGAACGGGAAGTTGAAGTGCTTGAGCAAGGCGCGTGCCTCGTCGTCCGACTTCGCAGTCGTGCAGACGATCACGTCCATGCCCCACACGGCGTCGACCTTGTCGTAGTTGATCTCAGGGAACACGATGTGCTCCTTGATGCCGAGCGCGAAATTGCCGCGCCCGTCGAACGACTTGGGGTTGAGGCCCCGGAAGTCGCGCACGCGGGGCAAGGCGATGGTAACGAGCCGGTCGACGAACTCGAACATCTTGGTCTTGCGCAACGTGACTTTGCAGCCGACCGCCATGTTCTCGCGCAGCTTGAAGCCGGCGATGGCGAGGCGGGACTTGGTGATGACCGGCTTCTGACCGGCGATCAGGGCGAGGTC
Source organism: Allobosea sp. OK403 (assembly GCF_900113835.1). Classification (GTDB taxonomy): domain Bacteria; phylum Pseudomonadota; class Alphaproteobacteria; order Rhizobiales; family Beijerinckiaceae; genus Allobosea. The sequence continues at coordinate 111,583 of NZ_FOQV01000015.1, forward strand.
GCCGGCGGCGTTGTCGACCTTCTTGCGGTCAGCCGTGGCTTCGCCAACGCCCATGTTGATGACGATCTTGTCGATCGTCGGCACTTCCATGGCGTTCTTGTAGCCGAACTCGGCGATCATCGCGGGACGGACGACGTCCTCGTAATGCTTCTTCATACGCGGCGTGAGAGCCGCCTGCTGCTGATTATCAGCCATCGATCAGATCCCCCGAACGCTTGGCGAAACGGACCTTGCGGCCATCGTCGAGCACCTTGAAGCCAACCCGGGTCGGCTTGCCGTCCTTCGGATCGGCCACGGCAAGGTTCGACAGATCGATCGTCGCTTCCTTGCTGATGATGCCGCCCTCGGACTGGGCCGACGCCTTGGTGTGCTTCTTGACGAGATTGACGCCACGCACCACGGCGCGGGCATCCTTCGGAAGCACCTGGAGCACTTCGCCGGCCTTGCCCTTGTCACGGCCGGCCAACACGACGACCTTGTCGCCCTTCTTGATCTTCGCAGCCATTACAGCACCTCTGGCGCAAGCGAGATGATCTTCATGTGGTTCTTGGCGCGAAGTTCGCGCGGAACCGGTCCGAAGATACGGGTGCCGACAGGCTCCTTCTGGTTGTTGATCAGAACGGCCGCATTGCGGTCGAACCGAATCACCGAACCATCGGCGCGCTTGACGTCCTTGGCGGTGCGAACGACGACCGCCTTCATGACGTCGCCCTTCTTCACGCGGCCGCGGGGAATGGCTTCCTTGATCGAAACGACAATGATGTCGCCAATGCGGGCGTAACGCCGCTTCGACCCGCCGAGAACCTTGATGCACATCACACGACGGGCGCCGGAGTTATCCGCGACCTCGAGATTCGTCTGCACCTGGATCATGGCCTTGATCCTTCCATATGCATATCAGCGCGGTTTCCCGGCAGGCATTAGCGCCGCCGGGACTACGACTGACGGGGGTCGATCGCCCCCTGGCCTCAAATTTGACTTACGCCTTGGGAGCGTTGTCGAGCACAACCCAGCTTTTCAGCTTGGAAATGGGCTTGGACTCCTCGATCCAGACCTGGTCGCCAACCTTCGAGACCTGAGCCTCGTCGTGGGCATGATAGTTTTTCGTGCGGCGAACGGTCTTCTTGAGGAGCGGGTGCGTATAGCGCCGCTCGACCTTCACCACAACTGTTTTATTTTGCTTGTCGCTGACGACGACGCCCTGCAGCACGCGCTTCGGCATGTCTCAAACTCCTCAGGCGCTCACTGCGGCGGTCTTGGACCGCTGCAGTGTTTTGATGCGGGCGATATCCTTGCGCACTTCGGTGACTCGAGCGGTATTCTCGAGCTGGCCGGTGGCGCGCTGGAAACGCAGGTTGAACTGCTCCTTCTTCAGCTTCAGGAGCTCTTCCTGCAGCAGGTCCACGCTCATGACCTTCAGGTCGGACAGGCGTTTTGCGGTCTTCATGTCGTCCTCCCTTACTCGGCGATGCGTTGGATGAAGCGGGTCTTGATCGGCAGCTTGGCTGCGCCGAGGCGCATGGCCTCGCGCGCGGTCTCTTCCGGCACGCCGTCGATCTCGAACATGATACGGCCCGGCTTGACCTTGGCTGCCCAGAATTCAGGCGCACCCTTGCCCTTGCCCATGCGGACTTCGGTCGGCTTCTTCGAAACCGGCACGTCCGGGAAGATCCGGATCCAGACACGGCCGGCGCGCTTCATGGCACGCGTGATCGCGCGGCGGGCCGCCTCGATCTGGCGCGCGGTGACGCGTTCCGGCATCAGCGCCTTGAGGCCGAACTGGCCGAAATTCAGATCCGTGCCGCCCTTGGCGACGCCGGAAATGCGCCCCTTGAACTGCTTGCGGAACTTAGTCTTCTTTGGTTGCAACATGGCTCTTCTCGATCAGCCTTACGCGGCGTGGTCACGACGATGGCCACCGCCGGAACGGCTGCCCTCATCGGCCATGCGCTTGTCCTGGGCCATCGGGTCGTGTTCGAGGATCTCGCCCTTGAAGATCCAGACCTTGATGCCGCACGTGCCGTAGGTGGTGAAGGCAGTCGCCACACCATAATCCACATCGGCGCGCAGCGTATGCAGCGGCACGCGACCTTCGCGATACCATTCCAGACGCGCGATTTCGGCGCCGCCGAGACGGCCCGAGCAGTTGATGCGGATGCCCTCGGCGCCTAGACGCATGGCCGACTGAACGGCCCGCTTCATGGCGCGGCGGAACGCGACGCGGCGCTCAAGCTGCTGCGCGATCGAGTCGGCGACCAGGGTCGCGTCGATCTCGGGCTTGCGCACCTCGACGATGTTGATGGCAACATCGGCCTTGGTGAGCGTCATCACCGTCTTGCGCAGCTTCTCGATATCGGCGCCCTTCTTGCCGATCACCACGCCCGGACGAGCCGAGTGGATGGTGACGCGGCACTTCTTGTGCGGGCGCTCGATGATGATCTTGGAGATCGCAGCCTGCTTCAGCAGCTTCATGAGGGCGGCGCGGATCGCCATATCCTCGTGCAGAAGCTTGCCGTACTCACCCTTCTGCGCGAACCAGCGCGAATCCCAGGTGCGGTTGATGCCGAGGCGAAGCCCGATCGGATTGATTTTCTGACCCATCGTTCTCTCCTCAGGCCTTGGCCGCCGCGACTTCGCGCACCACGATCGTGATGTTGGCGAAGGGCTTCAGGATGCGGGCGCCGCGGCCGCGGGCGCGAGCGTGGAAACGCTTCATGACCAGCGCCTTGCCGACGAAGGCCTGCGCCACGACCAGATCATCGACGTCGAGATCATGGTTGTTCTCGGCGTTGGCGATCGCGCTCTGAAGGCACTTGCGCACGTCCAGCGAAATCCGCTTGCGCGAGAATTCGAGGTCGGCGAGCGCGGTCGAGACCTTCTTGCCACGGATCAGCTGGGCGAGGAGGTTGAGCTTCTGCGGGCTGACGCGAAGATTGCGAGCAATCGCAATGGCTTCGTTGTCAGGCAGCGCACGGGGGAAGGATGCTTTTCCCATGGCTTACTTCCTCTTCGCCTTCTTGTCGGCAGCGTGGCCGTGGAAGGTGCGCGTCGGCGAGAACTCGCCGAACTTGTGGCCCACCATTTCCTCGGACACGGACACCGGCACATGCTTGTGGCCGTTGTAGACGCCGAACGTCAGACCGACGAACTGCGGAAGGATCGTGGAGCGACGGCTCCAGATCTTGATGACCTCAGACCGGGCCGCCGAACGGGCAACCTCGGCCTTTTTCAGAAGGTATCCGTCGACAAACGGACCTTTCCAAAGCGAACGCGCCATGACGGACCTCAGTTCTTCTTCTTGCGGGCGTGACGGCTCGACACGATGAACGTATCGGTCCGCTTGTTCGAGCGGGTCTTCTTACCCTTGGTCGGCTTGCCCCAAGGGGTGACCGGGTGACGACCACCGGAGGTGCGGCCTTCGCCGCCGCCATGGGGATGGTCGACAGGGTTCATCGAGACGCCGCGGTTATGCGGACGACGACCGAGCCAGCGCGAACGCCCTGCCTTGCCATCATTCCGGTTCATGTGGTCGGGGTTGGAAACCGCGCCCACAGTCGCATAGCACAGGCCGCTGATCAGGCGCTGCTCGCCCGAGTTCAGACGGACGATGACATAGCCCTGGTCGCGACCGACGATCTGGGCGTAGTTGCCCGCAGACCGCGCCAGCGCCCCGCCCTTGCCGATCTTGAGCTCGACATTGTGGACGATGGTGCCGATCGGCAGCGTGCCCATCGGGGCGGCGTTGCCAGGCTTGACGTCGACCGAGGGACCCGAGATCACGCTGTCGCCGACGGCGAGGCGCTGCGGGGCCAGGATATAGGCCTGCTCGCCGTCGCTGTACTTGATCAGCGCGATGAAGGCGGTGCGGTTGGGATCGTATTCGATCCGTTCCACCACGGCCGGAATGCCATCCTTGCCGCGACGCTTGAAGTCGATCAGGCGCAGCGTGCGCTTGTGACCGCCGCCGCGGAAGCGGACGGTGATGCGGCCGAGATTGTTGCGGCCGCCCGAGGACGACTTGCCCTCGGTCAGCACCTTGAGCGGCTTGCCCTTATAGAGCTCGCTGCGGTCGACGATCACGAGCTGGCGAAGGCTCGGCGTGGTCGGCTTGAAACTCTTCAAAGCCATGATGCAGATCCTCCCTTCACAGACCCGTGGTCACGTCGATGGAATGACCATCTTCGAGCGTCACGATTGCCTTCTTGACGTCCGAACGCTGGCCGAGGCGGCCACGGAAGACCTTGATCTTCCCTTCGGTGACGAGCGTGTTCACGCTCTTCACCTTGACGTCGAACAGCTTTTCGATCGCGGCCTTGATCTGCGGCTTCGTCGCAGTCTTGGAGACCTCGAAGACGACCTTGTTATGCTCGGAGAGCATTGTCGCCTTCTCGGTGATCACCGGGCTACGAATGACGTCGTAGTGGCGCGGATCCAGATTCTTTGCAGCCTGGCTCATTTGAAACGCGCCTCCAGCGCATCGACAGCCGCGCGGGTCAAGACGAGCTTGTCGCGACGCAGGATGTCATAAACGTTGATGCCCTGGATCGGCAGGACGTCGACATTCGGGATCGAACGCGCGGCCAGGCCGAAGTTCACGTCGATCTCGGCGCCGCCGATCACCAGCACGCTGGACAGATCCAGCTTGCTGAAATGGCCGAGCAGCAGCTTGGTCTTGGGCTCCGAAAGCTTGGCATCATCGATGATGATGATCTCGGAACCCTTGGCCTTGGCCGAGAGCGCATGACGCAGGGCCAGAGCGCGGACCTTCTTGGGCAGGTCATGCGCATGGTCGCGCACGATCGGGCCGAAGGCCTTGCCGCCGCCGCGGAACTGCGGAGCGGAAGCAGCGCCGTGGCGAGCGCCGCCGGTGCCCTTCTGCTTGTAGATCTTCTTGCGGGTGCGATCGACTTCCGAGCGGCCCTTGGACTTGTGCGTCCCGGCGCGGCGCTTGGCGAGCTGATAACGCACCATGCGGGCGAGGATGTCGGCGCGCGGCTCAAGGCCGAAGATCGCATCCGACAATTCGACGGAGCCGGCAGAGCCGCCCTCGAGGGTGGTGATATCGAGCTTCATCACGCGTTCTCCTCAACGGTCTCAGTCGCGGGAGCCTGCGTTTCGCCGCCGGCAACCTTGAACTTGCCCGGCAGGGGCGCATCCTTGGGCAGCGCGCGCTTGACGGCGTCGCGGACGTGGATCCAGCCACCGGCATGACCGGGAACCGCACCCTCGACCAAGATCAGGCCGCGCTCGACATCCGTCTGGACGACGCGCAGGTTCTGCGTGGTGACGCGCTCGGCGCCGAGATGGCCCGGCATCTTCTTGTTCTTGAAGGTCTTGCCCGGGTCCTGACGGCCACCGGTCGAACCGATCGAGCGATGCGAGACCGAAACACCGTGCGTGGCGCGAAGGCCGCCGAAGTTCCAGCGCTTCATGCCGCCGGCGAAACCCTTGCCGATGGTCGTGCCGCTGACATCGACGAACTGGCCGACGACGAAGTGGTCAGCCGTCAGCTCGGCGCCGACCGGGATCAACGCGTCGTCGCTGACGCGGAACTCGACGATCTTGCGCTTGGGCTCGACCTTGGCGACGGCGAAATGGCCGCGCTCAGCCTTCGAGACGTTCTTGACCTTGGCCAAGCCCGACCCGAGCTGAACGGCGACATAGCCGTTCTTCTCAACCGTACGATGCGCGACAACCTGGCAGTTATCGAGCTTCAGCACGGTGACCGGGATATGTTCGCCGGCATCCGTGAAGATGCGGGTCATCCCGACTTTCTGTGCAATCACACCGGAACGCATCGGTGCATACCTTCCCTTGGGGTCATGTTCATCCTGCCAAAACGCAGGAGACAGAGGACCCGGCTAAAGATCAGAACATGGCCGGACGACGGGAATAGCGGATCGCCGTCTGGACCATGGTCAACTTACAACTTGATTTCGACGTCGACGCCGGCGGCGAGATCAAGCTTCATCAGGGCGTCGACCGTCTGAGGGGTCGGGTCGACGATATCGAGAACCCGCTTGTGGGTCCGCATCTCAAACTGCTCGCGCGACTTCTTGTCGATGTGCGGCGAGCGGTTGACCGTGAACTTCTCGATGAGCGTGGGCAGCGGGATGGGCCCGCGGACCTGGGCGCCCGTCCTCTTGGCCGTCGACACGATCTCGCGCGTCGAAGCGTCGAGGATGCGGTGATCGAACGCCTTGAGGCGGATCCGGATGTTCTGACCGTTCATGGTCTTGTGTTCTCCGTGACGTGAAAAGGCAAAGGCCCGGTAGGGCCTTCGCCCTCACGAAAACGCGTTACGCGATGATGCTTGCGACGACGCCGGCACCGACGGTGCGGCCGCCTTCGCGGATGGCGAAGCGCAGCTTCTCCTCCATCGCGATCGGCACGATCAGGTGCACTTCCATGGCGATGTTGTCGCCAGGCATCACCATCTCGGTGCCCTCAGGCAGGTGCACCACGCCGGTCACGTCCGTCGTGCGGAAGTAGAACTGCGGGCGGTAGTTGGTGAAGAACGGCGTATGACGACCGCCCTCCTCCTTCGTCAGGATGTAGGCCTCGGCCTTGAACTTGGTGTGCGGCTTCACCGAACCCGGCTTGCACAGGATCTGCCCGCGCTCGACGTCCTCGCGCTTCGTGCCGCGCAGCAGCGCGCCGATGTTGTCGCCAG
>NZ_FOQV01000021.1 GCF_900113835.1 Allobosea sp. OK403
ATCGCTGCCGTCAAAGACGTCTTGCCATGGTCGACGTGACCAATCGTTCCAATGTTGCAATGCGGCTTCGTGCGCGCGAATTTCTCTTTGGCCATCGTAGCCTCCGTCCGTCAGGTCGTTTTCAATGTTCAGCGAATAGTTTTGTCGGTTCAGGCGTACTTGGCCTGGACCTCGGCGGCGACCGCCGAAGGCACTTGCTCGTAGTGGTCGAACTGCATCGTGTAGTTGGCACGTCCCTGGCTGAACGAGCGCAGCTGGTTGACGTAGCCGAACATGTTGGCGAGCGGGACCATCGCGTTGACGACGACCGCGTTGCCGCGCATGTCCTGGCCCTGGATCTGGCCACGGCGCGAGTTCAGATCGCCGATGACCGAACCGGTATAGTCTTCCGGGGTCACCACTTCGACCTTCATGATCGGCTCGAGCAGCACGGAGCCGCCCTTCTGCAGGCCTTCACGCAAAGCAGCGCGCGAGGCGATTTCGAAGGCAAGCGCCGAGGAGTCGACCTCGTGGAAGGCGCCGTCGATCAGCGTGACCTTGACGTCGACGACCGGGAAGCCGGCGATCACGCCGGAGCCGATGACCGAATTGAGGCCCTTTTCGACGCCGGGGATGTATTCCTTCGGAACCGTTCCGCCGACGACCTTCGACTCGAACTCGAAGCCCTTGCCGGTCTCATTCGGCTCGATCACCAGCTTGACGCGGGCGAACTGGCCGGTACCGCCGGTCTGCTTCTTGTGGGTGTAGTCGATCTCGGCCTTCTTGGTGATCGTCTCGCGATAGGCCACCTGGGGAGCGCCGATATTGGCGTCCACCTTGTAGGTCCGGCGCAAGATGTCGACCTTGATGTCGAGATGCAGCTCGCCCATGCCCTTGAGAATGGTCTGGCCACTCTCCTGGTCGGTCGAAACGCGGAACGAGGGATCCTCGTTGGCGAGCTTCGCCAGAGCCAGGCCAAGCTTCTCCTGGTCGGCCTTGGACTTCGGCTCGATCGCGATCGTGATGACCGGCTCGGGGAATTCCATGCGCTCCAGGATGACCGCCTTGACGGGGTCGCACAGCGTGTCGCCGGTGCGGACGTCCTTGAGGCCGGCCAGGGCGACGATGTCGCCGGCGAAAGCCTCCTTGATGTCTTCGCGGTTGTTCGCGTGCATCAGCAGCATGCGGCCGACACGCTCTTTCTTGTCGCGGGTCGAGTTGATGACGCCTGCGCCGGTCTCGATCTTGCCCGAATAGACGCGGCAGAAGGTGATGGTGCCGACGAAGGGGTCGTCCATGATCTTGAAGGCGAGCATGGAGAAGGGATCCTCGTCCGTCGGGTGACGAACGGTCTCTTCCTCGGTCTTGAAGTCGATGCCCTTGATCTCGCCACGATCGACCGGCGAGGGCAGGAAGTCGACGACCGCGTCGAGCAGGGGCTGGACGCCCTTGTTCTTGAAGGCCGAGCCGCAGAGCACGGGATGGAAAGCGCGGCGCTGCACCGCGGTGCGGATCAGCCTGCGCAGCGTCTCGGCGTCGGGCTCGGTGCCTTCGAGATAGGCTTCCATGGCCGCATCGTCCATGTCGACGGCGGCTTCGACGAGCTTGTTGCGGTATTCAGCGGCCTTCTCGGCGAGATCGGCGGGGATCTCCTTCTCTTCGAAGGAAGCGCCCAGCGCTTCGCCGTTCCAGACGATCGCCTTCATCTTGATCAGGTCGACGACGCCAGCGAAATCCGACTCGGAGCCGATCGGGATCTGCAGGCACACCGGCTTGCCGGCGACGCGGTCGATGATGTCCTGGACGCAGCGATAGAAATCGGCGCCGGTCTTGTCCATCTTGTTGACGAACACGATGCGCGGCACGTCGTATTTGTCGGCCTGGCGCCAGACGGTCTCGGTCTGGGGCTCGACGCCCTGGTTGCCGTCGAGCACGCAGACGGCGCCGTCGAGCACGCGCAGCGAACGCTCGACTTCAATGGTGAAGTCGACGTGGCCGGGGGTGTCGATGATGTTCAGGCGATGCTCGCGCCACAGACAGGTGGTCGCAGCCGAGGTGATCGTGATGCCACGCTCTTGCTCCTGCTCCATCCAGTCCATGGTGGCGGCGCCGTCATGGACTTCGCCGATCTTGTGCGACTTGCCGGTGTAATACAGCACGCGCTCGGTCGTCGTCGTCTTGCCGGCGTCGATATGCGCCATGATGCCGAAATTACGGTATCGGTCGATGGGATGAGTGCGTGCCATAGGAGCGCTCTGTCTTTCCTAGTCTGACGAACGGTTACCAGCGATAATGCGAGAAGGCGCGGTTGGCTTCCGCCATCCGGTGCGTGTCTTCACGCTTCTTCACGGCATTTCCGCGGTTGTTGGCGGCATCCATCAGCTCCGAGGAGAGCCGCTCGACCATCGTCTTGTCGTTGCGGCCGCGAGCAGCCGTGATCAGCCAGCGGATCGCCAGCGCCTGACGGCGCTCGGTGCGAACCTCGACCGGAACCTGGTAGGTGGCGCCGCCGACGCGACGCGAACGGACCTCGATCGCCGGGGCGACGTTCTCGAGCGCGCTCTTGAAGACGGCGAGCGGGTCGCTCTTCAGCTTGCCCTCGATGATATCGAAGGCACCGTAGACGATCCGCTCGGCGGTCGACTTCTTGCCTTCGTACATCACCGAATTCATGAACTTCGTCACGATGATATCGTGGAACTTCGGATCGGGAATGATCTCACGCTTTTCAGCGCTATGGCGGCGGGACATCGTCTAGTCTCCGGTCAAATCTCAAAAGCTGCGAACAGGCTCGGGCTCATCACCCCGCCAGTCTGGCAGAACTCACTTCGGACGCTTGGCACCGTACTTCGAACGGCGCTGCTTACGGTTCTTCACGCCCTGCGTGTCGAGCACACCGCGAAGGATGTGATAGCGCACGCCGGGCAAGTCCTTGACGCGGCCGCCGCGGATCATGACGACCGAGTGCTCCTGGAGGTTGTGACCCTCGCCAGGAATATAGCCGATCACTTCGAAGCCGTTGGTCAGGCGCACCTTGGCAACCTTACGCAACGCGGAGTTCGGCTTCTTCGGCGTCGTCGTATAAACGCGCGTGCAGACGCCGCGCTTCTGCGGGCAGGATTCAAGCGCCGGAGCGGTGTTGCGCGCCTTGACGGGCGAACGCGGCTTGCGAATGAGCTGGCTGATTGTCGGCATTCTGGCCTCTCGCTCCACTGAGCGTTTGGAAATCTCTAAATCGACGGTCCAGATCAAGCGAAGCCATGGCACAAACGAAACTGCGCCATCGGCTCCCGGCAGGGAAACCTCAGGCGCATTCGCCAGCAGAGGAACACGGATCACTCCGCATTCATGCTTCTCACCATGTCGTCAATCGACGCTGGAATTCCGAAGGCGTTTCGGTCGCGACATTCGCTCGCAACGAGGCAAGCGACAAACGTGTCCGACAACCTTCGATAGTGGCGCGCTTATGACTCGGCATACGAGTCGCGTCAACCCCAATTCTGGCGACTTCGCCCTGCACGCGGCTCAAACAGCATATTCAGCCGCGGCAACGGGTCAAGCGCCCTTCCCCACAAAGCAAAATGGCCGCCCGAAGGCGGCCATTTCGTAACGATCAAGCGTCAAAGCGCCGTTATTCGGCCGCGGGCAGCGCCGCCGCAACGGCAGCCGCAGCAGCCTTGGCCGCGGAAGCAGCAGCCTTCGCCGCCGCATCGGCCTTCTGACCGACGATGAGATCGTCGCGACGCGTTGCCACCTGCTTGATGCGGGCGACCTGCGCGCCGGTGCCGGCCGGGATCAGCGAGCCGACGATGACGTTCTCCTTGAGGCCTTCCAGCGTGTCGTACTTGCCGTTGACCGCCGCCTCGGTGAGGACGCGTGTGGTCTCCTGGAACGACGCCGCCGAGATGAAGGAGCGCGTCTGCAAGCTCGCCTTGGTGATGCCGAGCAGCACGGGGACGCCGGAAGCGGGCTTCTTGCCCTCCTCCTTCATCTTCGCATTGATCTCCTGCAGCTCGATGCGGTCGACCTGGTCACCGGTCAGGATGTCGGTGTCGCCCGACTCGGTGATTTCGATCTTCTGCAGCATCTGCCGTACGATGACCTCGATGTGCTTGTCGTTGATGCCCACGCCCTGGAGGCGATAGACCTCCTGGATCTCGTTCACCAGATAAGCCGCCAGCTCCTCGACGCCCTTGATCGCCAGGATGTCGTGCGGGGCCGGGTTGCCGTCGAGGATGTAGTCGCCCGTCTCCACGACGTCACCGTCCTGGAGATGGATGTGCTTGCCCTTGGGGATCAGGTACTCGAGCCCCTCGGAACCGTCATGCGGGGTCAGCGTGACCCGGCGCTTGTTCTTGTAGTCCTTGCCGAAGCCGATGACGCCGGCCTTCTCGGCGATGATCGCCGCATCCTTGGGACGACGCGCCTCGAACAGCTCCGCCACCCGCGGCAGACCGCCAGTGATGTCGCGGGTCTTGGCGGAATCCGTCGAGACACGGGCCAGCACGTCACCCGCCTTGATATGGGAGCCGGGCTCGACCGAGATGATGCCGTCGACAGGCAGGATGTAGCGGGCTTCACCGCCACGCGCGAGCTTGGCGATCTTGCCGTCCGGGCCATGCACCGTCAGAGCCGGGCGCAGATCGGACGTACGGGCCGAGCCGCGCCAGTCGATGACGACGCGCTTGTTGATGCCCGTCGCTTCGTCGGTCGTCTCGGTGATCGACATGCCGTCGACCAGGTCCTCGAAGCCGACGGAGCCGTCGACCTCTGCCAGGATCGGGCGGGAATAGGGATCCCACTCGATCAGGCGTTGGCCGCGCTTGACCTTGTCGCCCTCGTCGATGCGCAGCTTCGAGCCGAACTGGACGCGGTGAACCGCGCGCTCGGCGCCGTCCGGCCCCACGATCACGACGGCGATGTTGCGCGCCATTGCGATCAGGTCGCCGTCCGAATTCCGGGCGAGGTTGCGGTTGCGGATCTTGACCACGCCTTCGAAGTTCGACTCGACGAAGGACTGGTCGGCGATCGTCGCCGCGCCACCGATGTGGAAGGTGCGCATGGTGAGCTGCGTACCCGGCTCGCCGATCGACTGCGCCGCGATGACGCCGACGGCTTCGCCCATGTTGACGGGCGTGCCGCGAGCAAGATCGCGTCCGTAGCAGGTGGCGCAGACGCCGTTCTTGGTGGCGCAGGTCAGCACCGAACGGATCTTCACCTCCTGCACACCGGCGGCGTTGATCGCCTCGATGTGGTGCTCGTCGATCATCGTGCCCTTCGGCACCAGGACCTTGCCGTCGATGTCGACGACATCTTCCGCCGCCGAGCGGCCGAGGATGCGGATGCCGAGCGAAGCGACGACCTGACCCGCGTCGATGATGGCGCGCATCTTGATGCCGCTCTCCGAGCCGCAATCGACCTCGGAGATGATGGCATCCTGCGCCACGTCGACGAGACGGCGCGTGAGATAGCCGGAGTTGGCCGTCTTGAGCGCGGTATCGGCGAGGCCCTTGCGGGCGCCGTGGGTCGAGTTGAAGTACTCGAGAACGTCGAGGCCTTCCTTGAAGTTCGAGATGATCGGCGACTCGATGATCTCGCCCGAGGGCTTGGCCATCAGGCCGCGCATCGCCGCGAGCTGCTTCATCTGGGCCGGCGAACCACGCGCTCCGGAGTGGCTCATCATGTAGATCGAGTTGATCGGCTTATCGCGACCGTTCTCGTCCTTCTTCACGGTCGAGATGCGGGCCATCATCTCCTGGGCGAGCTTGTCGGAGCACTTCGCCCAGGCGTCGACGACCTTGTTGTACTTCTCGCCCTGAGTGATCAGGCCGTCCTGGTACTGCTGCTCGTAATCCTTGGCGAGCGCGCGGGTGGTGTCGACGATCTCCCACTTGTTCTCCGGCACGACCATGTCGTCCTTGCCGAAGGAGATGCCGGCCTTGAAGGCGTGGGTGAAGCCCAGCGACATGATGCGGTCGCAGAAGATCACCGATTCCTTCTGACCGCAGCCGCGATAGACGGCGTCGATCATTCCCGAGATTTCCTTCTTCGTCATCAGGCGGTTGCTGACGTCGAAGGTCATGTTCGGGTGCTTGGGCAGCGCGGTCGAGAGAATGACGCGGCCAGGCGTGGTGTCGTAGATCTTGGTGTAGGACTTGCCGTCCTGATCGACGCCGGTCCAGCGGTATTTGATCTTCGAATGCAGCGTCACGACCTTCTCGTGCAGCGCGTATTCGAGTTCGCCGAAATCGCCGAAGATCTTGCCCTGGCCCGGCTCGCCGTCAGAGACGATCGAGAGATAGTAGAGGCCGAGCACGATGTCCTGCGACGGCACGATGATCGGAAGACCGTTGGCCGGGTGCAGGATGTTGTTGGTCGACATCATCAGGACGCGCGCTTCCAACTGCGCTTCCAGCGACAGCGGAACGTGCACGGCCATCTGGTCGCCGTCGAAGTCGGCGTTGAAGGCGGCGCAGACCAGCGGGTGAAGCTGGATCGCCTTGCCTTCGATCAGCACCGGCTCGAAAGCCTGGATGCCGAGCCTGTGAAGCGTCGGGGCGCGGTTCAGCAGCACCGGATGCTCGCGGATGACCTCGTCCAGGATGTCCCAGACCTCGGGCTTCTCCTTCTCGACCAGCTTCTTGGCCTGCTTGACAGTGGTCGAGTAACCCTTGGCGTCGAGGCGCGCATAGATGAACGGCTTGAACAGCTCGAGCGCCATCTTCTTGGGCAGCCCGCACTGGTGCAGCTTCATCTCCGGGCCGACCACGATGACCGAACGGCCGGAATAGTCGACGCGCTTGCCGAGCAGGTTCTGGCGGAAGCGGCCCTGCTTGCCCTTCAGCATGTCGGCGAGCGACTTCAGCGGACGCTTGTTGGCGCCCGTGATGACGCGGCCGCGGCGGCCGTTATCGAACAGCGCATCGACCGATTCCTGCAGCATCCGCTTCTCGTTGCGGATGATGATGTCGGGCGCGCGCAGTTCGATCAGCCGCTTCAGGCGGTTGTTGCGGTTGATCACCCGGCGATAGAGGTCGTTCAGGTCGGAGGTCGCGAAGCGGCCGCCGTCGAGCGGCACCAGCGGGCGCAGATCGGGCGGGATCACTGGAATGATGGTCATGACCATCCATTCCGGCTTGTTGCCGGACTGCTGGAACGCCTCGATGATCTTGAGGCGCTTCATCAGCTTCTTGGGCTTCAGCTCCGACGTCGTCGTCGCGATCTCATGCTTGAGATCGGCGTTGATCTGGTCGAGGTCGAGCGCGCGCAGCATCTCGCGGATGGCTTCCGCGCCGATCATCGCCGTGAAGGTGTCGGCGCCATACTCTTCCTGGCAGCGGACATACTCTTCCTCGGACAGGATCTGACGGTCCTTGAGAGGCGTCAGGCCCGGCTCGATGACGACATAGGACTCGAAATAGAGAATGCGCTCGAGATCCTTGAGCGGCATGTCCATCAGAAGACCGATGCGCGAGGGCAGCGACTTCAGGAACCAGATATGCGCAACGGGAGCGGCGAGCTCGATATGGCCCATGCGCTCGCGCCGGACGCGCGCAAGCGTGACTTCCACGCCGCACTTCTCGCAGATGACGCCCTTGAACTTCATGCGCTTGTACTTGCCGCACAGGCACTCGTAGTCCTTGATCGGCCCGAAGATGCGGGCGCAGAACAGGCCGTCGCGCTCGGGCTTGAAAGTCCGGTAGTTGATGGTCTCCGGCTTTTTGATCTCGCCATAGGACCAGGACAGGATCTTCTCCGGGCTCGCGATCGAGATCTTGATCGCGTCGAAGGCCTGCTGCACCGGCTGCTGGCCGAAAAGGTTCATGACCTCTTGCTTCATCGCCTGTCTCCTCTGGCCGGTGGGGACAAAACCCCTTCCCGGCGAAAAATCTTCAAATGGCAGTCGGGAGTAGGCAGTCGGCAGTCGCACTCACGATTGCCGACTGCCGATTGCCGATTGCCTTATTCAGCCGCTTCAGCCGGCGGCAACTCGCCCGGCTTCACCTTGTTGCTGATCAACTCGACGTTGAGGCCGAGCGAGCGCATTTCCTTGACGAGCACGTTGAAGCTCTCGGGGATGCCGGCTTCGAAGTTGTCCTCGCCGCGCACGATCGACTCGTAGACCTTGGTGCGGCCCGCGACGTCGTCCGACTTCACCGTCAGCATTTCCTGCAGCGTGTAGGCGGCGCCGTAAGCCTCGAGCGCCCAGACCTCCATCTCGCCGAAGCGCTGACCGCCGAACTGCGCCTTGCCGCCCAGCGGCTGCTGGGTGACGAGCGAGTACGGGCCGATCGAACGGGCATGGATCTTGTCGTCGACCAGGTGGTGCAGCTTCAGCATGTAGATGTAGCCGACCGTGACCTTGCGGTCGAAGGGCTCGCCGGTACGGCCGTCATAGAGCGTCGACTGGCCGGACGAGTGAAGCCCCGCCTGCTCCAGCAGCCGCTCGATATCGGCCTCCTTGGCACCGTTGAACACCGGCGTCGCCATCGGCACGCCGCGACGCAGGTTCTGGCCCATCTCGACGAGCTCGTTCTCGTCCATCGACGCGATGATCTCGTTGTCGTCGTAGACAGCGTCGAACGAAGCCCGCAGCGCCTTGACGTCATGGCCCTTCTTATAGGCGTCGAGCGCGGCACCGATCTGCTTGCCCAGACCTGCAGCGGCCCATCCGAGATGGGTCTCCAGGATCTGGCCGACGTTCATGCGCGAAGGCACGCCCAGCGGGTTCAGCACGATGTCGGCATGGGTGCCGTCCTCGAGGAACGGCATGTCCTCGGCCGCAACGATGCGCGAGACCACACCCTTGTTGCCGTGACGGCCGGCCATCTTGTCGCCCGGCTGGATCTTGCGCTTCACCGCGACGAAGACCTTGACCATCTTCATCACGCCCGGAGGCAGCTCGTCGCCGCGCTGCAGCTTCTCGACCTTGTCGAGGAAGCGCTGCTCGAGGCGCTTCTTCGACTCGTCGTACTGCTTCCGCATCGCTTCGATCTCGGTCATCAACGGATCGTCGCCGACCGCAAACAGCCACCACTGCGAACGCGGGAACTCGCTCATGCCCTCGCGGGTGATGACCGTGTCCTTCTTGAAGCCCTTGGGGCCGGCAAGACCGGTCTTGCCGTTCAGGATGTCGGCGAGACGGGCGAAGGTGTTGCGGTCGAGGATCGCCTGCTCGTCGTCGCGGTCCTTGGCGAGACGCTCGATCTCCTCGCGCTCGATCGCCTGGGCGCGCTCATCCTTGTCGACGCCATGGCGGTTGAACACGCGCACTTCGACGATCGTGCCCTGCACGCCCGGCGGCACCCGCAGCGAGGTGTCGCGCACGTCCGAGGCCTTCTCGCCGAAGATGGCACGCAGCAGCTTCTCTTCCGGCGTCATCGGGCTTTCGCCCTTGGGCGTGATCTTGCCGACGAGGATGTCGCCAGCAGCCACTTCGGCGCCGATATAGACGATACCGGCTTCGTCCAGGTTCTTCAGCGCTTCTTCCGAGACGTTCGGAATGTCGCGCGTGATTTCCTCCGGACCCAGCTTGGTGTCGCGGGCCATGACCTCGAATTCCTCGATATGGATCGAGGTGAAGATGTCTTCCGAGACGATCTTCTCCGAGAGCAGGATCGAGTCCTCGAAGTTGTAGCCGTTCCACGGCATGAACGCGACGAGCACGTTGCGGCCGAGCGCGAGCTCGCCGAACTCGGTCGACGGGCCGTCGGCGACGATGTCACCCTTCTTGATGATGTCGCCGACGCGCACCAGCGGACGCTGCGTGATGCAGGTCGACTGGTTGGAGCGCTGGAACTTCTGCAGGCGATAGATGTCGACGCCGGGCTTGGTCGGGTCCATCTCGTCGGAGGCGCGGATAACGATACGCGTCGCATCGACCTGGTCGACGACGCCGCCACGGCGGGCAGCGATCGCAGCACCCGAGTCACGGGCCACGACGGCTTCCATGCCGGTGCCGACGAAAGGCGCGTCGGCGCGAACCAGCGGCACCGCCTGGCGCTGCATGTTCGAGCCCATCAGCGCGCGGTTCGCGTCGTCGTTCTCAAGGAACGGGATCAGCGCCGCAGCGACCGAGACGAGCTGCTTGGGCGAGACGTCCATGAAGTCGACCTTGTCGACCGGCGTGACGATGACTTCACCGGCGCGGCGGCAGACGATCAGGTCGTCGGTGAGACGGCCTTCCTTGTCGGTCGCGGCATTGGCCTGGGCGACGTTGTACTTCGCCTCCTCCATCGCCGAGAGATAGATGATCTCGTCGGTCTGGCGGCCGTCGCGGATGCGGCGATAGGGGCTCTCGATGAAGCCGTACTTGTTCACCCGCGCGAAGGTGGCGAGCGAGTTGATCAGACCGATATTCGGGCCTTCCGGCGTCTCGATCGGGCAGATGCGGCCGTAATGGGTCGGGTGCACGTCGCGCACCTCGAAGCCGGCGCGCTCACGGGTCAGACCGCCCGGTCCAAGCGCCGAAAGACGACGCTTATGCGTGACTTCCGAGAGCGGGTTGGTCTGGTCCATGAACTGCGAGAGCTGCGACGAGCCGAAGAACTCGCGCACCGCGGCAGCCGCCGGCTTGGCGTTGATCAGGTCCTGCGGCATCACCGTGTCGATGTCGACCGAGGACATGCGCTCCTTGATGGCGCGCTCCATGCGCAGCAGACCCAGGCGATACTGGTTCTCCATCAGCTCGCCGACCGAGCGGACGCGGCGGTTGCCGAGATGGTCGATGTCGTCGATCTCGCCCTTGCCGTCGCGCAGGTCGACCAGCGCCTTGACGACCGCAAAGATGTCCTCCTTGCGCAGGATGCGCACGGTGTCCTCGGCGTCGAGGTCGAGGCGCATGTTCATCTTGACGCGGCCGACGGCCGAGAGATCGTAGCGCTCCGCGTCGAAGAACAGCGACTGGAACATGTTCTCGGCGGTCTCGAGCGTCGGCGGCTCGCCGGGACGCATCACGCGGTAGATGTCGAACAGCGCCTCTTCACGGCGCGAGTTCTTGTCCACGTTGAGCGTGTTGCGGATGTAGGGGCCGACCGTGATGTGGTCGATGTCGAGCACCGGGATCTCGTCGAAGCCCGCATCGGTGAGCAGCTTCAGCGACTTCTCGGTGATCTCCTCGCCGGCCTCGGCGAAGACTTCGCCGGTCGCGGGGTTGACCAGATCCTCGGCGATGTACTGGGTGTAGAGGTCCTCGTCCGTGGCACGCAGGAACTTGAGGCCCTTCTCGGCGAGCTGCCGGGCGGTACGCGCGACGAGCTTCTTGCCGGCCTCGACCACGACCTCGCCGGTGTCGGCGTCGATCATGTCGGCGGTGGCCTTGAAGCCCTTCATGCGCTCCGCATCATAGGGAACGCGCCAGCCCTTGGGATCGCGGACATAGTTGATGTGGGCGTAGAAGCGGCTGAGGATCTCCTCGCCGTCCATGCCGAGCGCGAACAGCAGCGACGTGACCGGGATCTTACGCTTCCGGTCGATGCGGGCGTAGACGATGTCCTTGGCGTCGAATTCGATGTCGAGCCAGGACCCGCGATACGGGATGATGCGCGCGGCGAAGAGCAGCTTGCCCGAGGAATGGGTCTTGCCCTTGTCGTGGTCGAAGAACACGCCCGGCGAACGGTGCATCTGCGAGACGATGACGCGCTCGGTGCCGTTGACGATGAAGGTGCCGTTATCGGTCATGAGCGGCATGTCGCCCATGTAGACATCCTGCTCCTTGATGTCCTTGACCGACTTCGCCTGGGTGTCGGGATCGATATCGAACACGATCAGGCGCAGCGTCACCTTGAGCGGCGCAGAGAAGGTCATGCCGCGCTGGCGGCACTCGTCGACGTCGTATTTCGGCGGCTCGAAGGTGTACTTGACGAATTCGAGCAGCGAAGCGCCCGAGAAATCGCCGATCGGGAAGACCGACTTGAAGACGGACTGCAGGCCTTCGTCGCCGCGGCCGCCCTTGGGCTCGTCGACCATCAGGAACTGGTCGTAGGACGCCTTCTGAACCTCGATGAGGTTCGGCATCTGCGCCACTTCCTTGAGTTTTCCGAAGAACTTGCGGACGCGCCTGCGGCCCTGGAGCGAATTGACCATTTTGTTCCTCGCAATCTCTCGGACGGCTCACCCGGCAGTCTGCCGCAGGAGAGGCGGCTTGGCCGCCGGGTGAGCCGTTCGGCGCATCATCGCGCCGACATCATCTGAACTGGAGCCTCACAACGCAAAGTTGCGTCGGAAGCTTTCTCAACCTGTCCGCACGCAAGTACGGAAACGACGCAACAGCCCCGGAGGCGGAGAACCGCCCCGGGACTGTCTGTGTTGACTAGGGTCGGACCGGCATTACGCCGGCCCAGCTCACTTGAGCTCGACCTTGGCGCCGACGGCCTCGAGCTGCTTCTTGAGCTTCTCGGCCTCGTCCTTGGTCACCGCTTCCTTGACAGCCTTCGGAGCGGCCTCGACCAGATCCTTGGCTTCCTTGAGGCCCAGGCCGGTGATGGCGCGGACTTCCTTGATGACTTCAATCTTCTTGTCGCCGGCGGCGGCAAGAATGACGTTGAACTCGGTCTGCTCTTCGACAGCAGCCGCAGCGGGACCAGCGGCGGGGCCGGCAACCGCAACGGCGGCAGCGGCGGAAACGCCCCACTTCTCTTCGAGAAGCTTGGCGAGGTCGGCGGCCTCGAGGACCGTGAGGGACGACAGCTCGTCAACGAGCTTAGCAAGATCAGCCATGGTTAAGTTCCTACGTAAAAGAGGTTCGAACGTTGATCAGGGGTAACTGGCCGTTCAGGCCGCATCCTTGTCGGCATATGCCTGAAACACGCGCGCGAGCTTCGCAGCAGGCGCGGTCGAGAGCTGGGCAAGCTTGGTTGCAGGAGCCTGAAGCAGGCCGAGCAACTTGGCGCGCAGTTCGTCGAGCGAGGGCATCGTGGCCAGGGCCTTGACGCCGTCGGGGTTCAGGGCGGTCTTGCCCATCGCGCCGCCGAGGATGACGAGCTTGTCGTTCTCCTTGGCGAAAGCGGTGGCGACCTTCGGCGCCGCGACCGGATCGTTGGAATAAGCGATCAGGGTGGGACCCGTCAGCAGATTGCTGATGGACGCGACGTCGGTGCCTTCAAGAGCGATCTTGGCCAGCCGGTTCTTTGCGACCTTCACGGTGGCGCCATTGGCCTTCATCTCACGACGAAGCTTCTGGAACTGGGCCACCGTCAAACCCGCATAGTGGGCCACGACAACGACCGACGTGTTCGCAAACACACCGTTCAGCGTCGCGACGGCATCATTCTTTGCCGTTCTATCCACTGGGCTCTCTCCGGTAGGCGGCAGGCTTGAGGGCTTGCCGCCGGTTGCACGTGTCGCTCTCAAGAAACCCCGGTTGACACCGGCGCTGTATAAGAGCGACGCTCAGTGCCCTGTCCCCGCTCTTGACCGTTGCCGGCCGCGATCGGGCGAGATGGTTCGAACCGTCTTCGGGACCTTGCGATCCCGCTTGAGCTCTTGCACCGTCTATGCAGGCCTCTTGGCGAAATTATGCCCCCAGCCGAAGCCGAGGAGCACCTGCAGTCTCAGACAGGACTGGATGATTCGGGCCCAAAGATCGCTCTCCGCGCCCCAAACATCCATTCTTCGGCGGCAAACCGCCGAAAAACGCGAAACGGACCCCCTCGTGCGAAGCACGCTGGAGCCCACATCACTTATGGAAACAGGCCTGCGTCTTAACGCTTTCGCCTGCTTCTGCCAAGTGGGGACTTGACCCCGTCGGATCAAGTCCGGGCAACGGCCGGCGTGAAGCCGGCCGTCAGGCCTCTCAGCCGCCCATCACCGTGTTGGGCTCGATCTTGACGCCCGGACCCATGGTCGAGGAAATCGCGACGCGCTGGATATAGGTGCCCTTGGCGCCGGCAGGCTTGGCCTTGGCGACGGAATCGGCGAACGCCTTGATGTTCTCGGCGAGCTTGTCGGCCGTGAACGAGACCTTGCCGACGGCCGCATGCACGATGCCGGCCTTCTCGACGCGGAACTCGACCGAACCGCCCTTGGACGCCGCAACCGCGGTGGTGATGTCCATGGTGACGGTGCCGACCTTCGGGTTCGGCATCAGGCCGCGCGGACCCAGCACCTTACCGAGACGGCCGACCAGCGGCATCATGTCCGGGGTCGCGATGCAGCGATCGAACTCGATCGTGCCCTTGGAGACAAGATCGACCAGCTCTTCGGCACCGACGATGTCGGCCCCGGCCTTCTTGGCCTCTTCCGCCTTGGCGCCGCGAGCAAACACAGCGACGCGCAGGACGCGGCCCGAGCCGTTGGGCAGGTTGCAGACGCCACGAACCATCTGGTCGGCGTGACGCGGATCGACACCCAGGTTCATCGCGACCTCAACGGTCTCGTCGAACTTGGCGTTGGCGCGCTCCTTGACCATCGCGACAGCGAGATCGAGCGGGTAGAGCTTGGTGCGGTCGATGCCCTCACGGGCCTTCACGACGCGCTTTGCGACATGTGCCATCGTCTGTTTCCCCTCAGCCCACGACTTCCAGGCCCATGGACCGGGCGGAGCCCTTGATCATGGACGAGGCGGATTCGATCGAATCGCAGTTGAGATCGGCCATCTTCTTCTCGGCGATCTCAGTGATCTGAGCGACGGTGACCTTGCCGACATTGCCGCCGCGACCAGGCGTCTTCGAGCCGGCAGTCAGGCCAGCGGCCTTCTTCAGCCAGTACGAGACCGGCGGCTGCTTCATCTCGAAGGTGAAGGAGCGATCCTGATACGCGGTGATGATCACCGGGATCGGCATGCCCTTTTCCATCTGCGCGGTCTTCGCGTTGAAGGCCTTGCAGAATTCCATGATGTTGAGGCCGCGCTGACCCAGCGCCGGACCGATCGGCGGCGACGGATTGGCCGCGCCCGCCGGAACCTGAAGCTTCACGTAACCCGTGATCTTCTTTGCCATGATGGCTGCTCCTGCCGTCCGCTCCGACGCCTATCGGAACGACGACGCCCTGCCCGCGAACTGCTTCGCTCGGGGTCAGGGTGGTTGCAGAGCGTGGTGCGGCAGGGTGATCCGGTTGGCGACCGGCCGGCCTCCCACGCAAGTGAGGCGCGGGCTATTGCATATTCGAAGCGGAAGGGAAAGCACTTTCCGGCTGCGTCATCTTGCCCGGTGGCAAGGCGGCGCGCGTGCTGCCGCGCTGAATGAAGTCCCCCAGCGCAATGCCGATATGCGCCACGACCAGCGCAATCAAGCCGAAAGCGAGCCAGGCATGGCTCCTGAACAGCTGATCCGCGTAGCCCGCCCCCTCAGGCCAGACCGGCGGCAGCGAAAGGCCGAAATAGACATCGCGCGCGCCATAGTCGGATATGCCGGCCAAGCCCAACAGCGGCGTCAGGATCAACCCCGCATAGAGAATGCCATGGACAACATGGCTACCCGCCCCCCGGCGCCAACGCCCCGTCAGCTGCGCGAAGACCCGATAGCAAAGCCGCAACAGGACGAGCCCCAGCAAACTCACCCCAGCCGTCTTGTGGAAGGTGTAGAATGCGTCCGCCAGCGGTCCATCACCGATCTGCTTCATCAAGACGCCAGTCGCGAACATGACGAGCACAAGCCCAGCCGTCAGCCAATGCAACAGCTTCGAAATGGCCGGGAACATCCGCTGCCCCTGCCCCTCGACGACATGGATCGGCGCGAGAGCTTTCGCGCTTCCGCGCGTGACTGGCGCGCTCATGCTCTCATTCCATGCGTCTCGACGATGAAGGCATCGACCGCCTCACGCAGCTCGGAAGCTTTGCGATCGAGATCGGCCGAGGCCAGCGTCGCGACCTCCCCGGTCCGCCGCCAGCTCTCGACCATGCCGGCGACTTGCCCGACCTGCTCCGCAGCGAGCCGGACATCGCCCGCCGTCTTGGCCGTGCTGCTGCTGATCGAGCGCGAGCTCGCCTCCTGGCGCTGGGCCAGTCCCGAAATCGCCGCAGCCGCACGGTCGACCTGATCAACCGAGGCGACCAGCGCGCCGACGCGCTCCGACATGCCGCCGGCCGCCGCACGGATCGCCGCCAGCCCGCGCCGGACCTCCTCCGTCGCTTGCGCTGTCCGGTTGGCGAGCTGCTTGACCTCGGCAGCCACTACGGCGAAGCCACGCCCGGCCTCGCCCGCATGCGCGGCCTCGATCGTCGCGTTGAGGGCGAGCAGATTGGTCTTGCTCGCCACCTGTTCGATGACGTCGATGACCTGGTCGATGCTGCGTACCGCCTCCGCCAACTCGACATTGTCATCGGCGGCCGCCGAAACCAGGGATTTGGCAGCTTCGGCCACGGCCGAGGTCGCCTGTGCCTCGCCGGTCGTGTTGGCCAGGAGCGTCGACACCTCGGCGATGGAACGGGCGACGTCGTCGACATGGGACGAGGCGCGCTGCGTCGACTGTGCGGCCGCGGCCGCTTGCGCATCGACGGAGCCGGACAGACGAGCGAGTTCGCCCGACGCCCCCGACATCCGCGCGGCATGCTGCTCCAGCGCGGACGCGATCGCGGCGATGCGCTCCTGGAAAGCGACGCTATGGATTTGAATCCGCTCCTGCCTGGCGATCTCCTCCGCCAGGGAGGAGAGCCGCGCAGCCGCCGCGGCTTGCTGCGAGCGCTGCTCGCCGAGATGCGTCGCCAAGGCGCGACCGAGCATGCCGATCTCGTCGCGGCGCATCGCGACCTTGTCGAGCCAGGCCTGGTCTCGCTCGCTCGTGCCGAGCGCCCGGGCCATGCCGATGATCGGCTTGACCAGCCAGCGATATTCGAGCGTCACGATCATCACGACCATGAACATGGCCAGCAACGAGAGCAGGACCTTGTTCTGGCGCGCATTATCGACGTGGTAGGCGAGCCGGCCGGCGACCGCGCCAACGCCCTGGTTCAGGGCCATGCGCAACTCGTTGCGCTTGACGGTGGATTCGCGAAGCGCCACGCGCGCGGCCTTGCGATCCGTGGCTGCAAACCGGGCCAGCTGGTGCAGCAGCACGACGGCCTCCTCGGCGCGCATTCGAACGTCCCCGTCGAGCGACGTGGCGACGCCAGCCGTGGCACTTTCCACCGATTCGATATCGGCTCGCTCCGGCACGGCGCCATTATCGGGCAACAGGGCGTTGATCACGCGCTGATAGGCGGGGCTCGTCGTCGCCATCGCATCGGCAGCAGCCACGCGCGCGACAAGATCGCGCGAAAACTCGGACAGCCGGCTGGCTCCGACGAACTCGGTCGCGGCAAACAGGCAAGCAATCAAGCCGAGCATGGCGCCCCAGAGCGCCAGACGCTGATCGACAGTCGCCCTGAAGGACTTTGGAAACATGCCACCCGCGCCAGATCGTCAGGCGCGGACCTTGCGGCAAGCGGGTGAAGGAGCCGTTAACCACGACGACCCGGTGGGCACGCGGCCCGCCGAGCCTTGTCAGGTAATGCTCAGAGCTTCTCGACCTGGCCGTATTCGAGCTCGACCGGGGTCGCGCGGCCGAAGATAGAGACGGCGACCTTGAGCCGGGCGCGGCCGTGATCGACATCCTCGACCACGCCGTTGAACGAGGCGAAGGGCCCGTCGGAGACCTTCACCTGCTCGCCGATCTCGAAGACGACCGTCGGCTTGGGCCGCTCGATGCCCTCGGCGACCTGGCCCTTGATCCGCATCGCCTCGACCTCGGGGATCGGCATGGGCTTGGCCTTGTCGGCGCCCAGGAAGCCGGTGACCTTCGGCGTGTTCTTGATCAGGTGATAGACCTCATCGGTCATCTCGCACTTCACCAGCACATAACCGGGGAAGAACTTGCGCTCGGCATCGACCTTGCGGCCGCGCCGAACCTCGACGACCTTCTCGGTCGGCACCAGGACCTCGTCGAACTTGTCGGCGAGATTGCGCTGCGCCGCCTGATCGCGGATCGACTGCGCGACCTTGTTCTCGAAGTTGGAATAGGCGTGGACGATGTACCAGCGAGTTGTCACGTGTCTGATTCCGTTCAGCGTGCGCCGAGGATGATGCCGAGCGACCAACGAATGATCGTATCGGTGAAAAGGAAGAACAGGCTCGAGACGACCACCATGGCGAGCACGAGGCCCGTCGTGATCAGCGTCTCGCGCCGAGACGGCCAGGTGACCTTCGTCGCTTCGGTGCGAACGTCCTGCAGGAAGCTGAAGGGGTTGGTCTTAGCCATCGTATCACCTCGGGTTCCAAAACCGCGCTCCGGCCTTCGCCGAAGGCCGAATCGGCCGTCCTGAAACATTCGCGGCGCGGGGCTCGTGGAGCCGCGCGCCGTCATGACGTGCCTCTTACAACGGGCCGCAGCGTTAGCCAAGCGCCTTTTCAAGGGCCTGCGAGCAGCCTTGGCCAGGAGCTAGAGGCGTTTGCCGCCCAGCAGCAGGAAGGATGGCCGCTCCCGCTCCTTCGCCCATTCCGGATGGGCCGCGACCTGGTCTTCGCTCGGAGCCCATTCCACGCAATGCGTCAGGGCAAAGCCGGCTCGGAGCATGAGGTCGAGATAGGTCGCGATCGTGCGGTGCTGCTTGATCACGCCCTTCGCCAGCCAGTCCGTCCTGCGTGGCCCTTCCGCCAGATAGCCGTTCACCGGCCAGGCCGGCTGCCCGTCGGGATCGAGCGACCAGCCCTGATGAGCGGGAGCCGTCATCAAGGGATGTTCGACCGAGCAGACCAGCATGCCGCCAGGCGGTAACGCCTGGCCGACCCTTTCGAGCAACCCGCCCAGATCCGTCAGATAGTGAAAGGCAAGCGAGCTATAGGCGAAATCGAAACTGCAGGGTGCAGGCGCGAAGCGCTCCAGATCGGCGCGCTCATAGCTGACGGCCTTGTCCCCGGTCTCTTCCCGTGCCCTTGCCAGCATGTTCTCGGAGACATCGACGCCGAGCACGCTCACCGCGCCGTTCGCCCTCGCCCAGCGGCAGAACCAGCCAAAGCCGCAGCCGAGATCGAGAACCCTGAGGCCACGCAGATCGGGAAGGAAGCTTTGCAGCACCGGCCATTCGGGCGCGCCGTCGAGGCCGTGAAGCGAACGTGGCAGCTGGCTGTAGGCGCTGAAGAAAGCCGGCGTATCGTAGATGTTCTGCGTCATCGGCGATCTACAGAACCAACCGGCGCCGGAAACCGGCTTCATGCGGGACTGGCAGGGGCGGTAGGGCTCGAACCTACGACAACCGGTTTTGGAGACCGGTACTCTACCAACTGAGCTACACCCCTGTAGTCGGCGATGCTTTGCCTCAAGGCGCGGAGGTTTTCAAGTCGAAAACGCAGCCTATCGTCATCCCGTGCGATAGGGTCCGAGTTCCCTGGCATAACGCTCGACCAGCTTCAGGCCAAATTCCGTCGGCCGCAGCGCCGGGCCGCGATCATGGATGGCAATCCCCGCCCGCGCCCCGAATATCCGCTTGCCATAGCAGAGCAGGGCCTCGATCGACTGCATGATGAAGGTAATGGCCGGCAGCACCTCCCGATAGATAGCCTCGGCCTCCGCCTCATCCCTCGCAATATAGCGCTCATAGGCGCGCAGAGCATAGTCGATCGTGTCCGGCGCCAGGATCATGCCGACGCAGCCGGCCCGGAAATTGTCGATCAATTCGAGCCCTCCTCGACCATTCAGGATGGGCAGGCGCCCTTCGGTGACCGCGATCAGCCGCTCGATCTCGACGACGGAACCCTCTCCCTTGATGAGGCAGATGTTCGGGTGCTGCCGCACCAGTTCGCGGATGTCTTCCGCCGACAGACCACGGCCCATATAGGTAGGGGCGTTTTGGATCGCGACCGGTAACGAGGTTGCCTCGGCGACACGCCCGAAGAAGCGGATATACTCGGCTGCGCCGAAGCTGCCGACCATGGGCGGCTGGAGAATCACCCAATCGGCGCCATTCCGCTCCGCGACGCGGACGAGATCGATCTGCTCCGCCACCGACGCGCCGAAGATGGTGAAGGCGAGCGGCTTGCGGCCGGCAACATCCTCCGCCATCCACTCCATGACCGTGCAGCGCTCGGCAACGGTGAGCTTCGAGACTTCGGTGGCGAGGCCAAGCGCCGCCATGCCCTGCACATCGAGATCGAGGCTGATCTCAGTCTGCCGGCGCATCGCATCGCGATCCAGCCGCTCCTGCGCGTCAAACAGGGCGAAGACGATCGAATGGATGCCGGGAAAGGGTGGCTTGAAATGCATCGGGCATGCTCCTCCATGATCGGAGCGGCTGAGCCCGCTCTCTCAGGCAAATCTAGAGCATGGAATTCGCAGGCGGCGCATAACGCTTCGGCGGGCCGGCTGCGCGGCAAGGGCATGGACAAAAACAGAAAAGGGCGGTGTTTCCACCGCCCTTTCCCAAACTCGGACCTGATCCAATCGATCAGGCAATGATCGAAGCAACAACGCCGGCACCGACGGTGCGGCCACCTTCGCGGATGGCGAAGCGCAGCTTCTCCTCCATCGCGATCGGCACGATCAGGTGCACTTCCATGGCGATGTTATCGCCAGGCATCACCATCTCGGTGCCCTCAGGCAGGTGCACCACGCCGGTCACGTCCGTCGTGCGGAAGTAGAACTGCGGGCGGTAGTTGGTGAAGAACGGCGTATGACGACCGCCCTCCTCCTTCGTCAGGATGTAGGCCTCGGCCTTGAACTTGGTGTGCGGCTTCACCGAACCCGGCTTGCACAGGATCTGCCCGCGCTCGACGTCCTCGCGCTTCGTGCCGCGCAGCAGCGCGCCGATGTTGTC
>NZ_FOQV01000009.1:0-127903 GCF_900113835.1 Allobosea sp. OK403
GCGCGCGTGCTCTATCCCGGCCTGCCGCAGCACCCCGGTCACGACATCGCCGCGCGCCAGATGGAAGGCGGCTTCGGCTTCATGCTCTCGGTGCAGGTGACGGGCGGCGAAGCGGCTGCGATCAAGGCGGCGGCTCATGTCGAGCTCTACAAGCGCGCCACCTCGCTCGGCGGCGTCGAGAGCCTGATCGAGCATCGCGCCTCGATCGAGGGCGCGGGCTCGCCCTGCCCCACCGATCTGCTCAGACTCTCGACCGGCATCGAGGATGTCGAGGACCTCTACGCCGACCTCGACCAGGCGCTGAAAGCCGGGCACGATTGAGCGTCGGGCCTTAACGATGCGTAGCGAGGCAGCAGCGTCAGCCGAGACCGCCAATCAGCGGTCAGGTCGGATTCTTCTCATGGTCACAGCAATCGGCTGGGGGCTGAACTGGTCCGTCCTCAAATTCGTTCTCCAGGACTGGCCTCCCTTGTTCGCGCGCGGTAGCGCCGGACTGCTAGGTGCGGTCGGCCTGGCCGCCTTTGCGGCATTCCGCGGCGAGTGTTTCGTGGTGCCGAGAGAGGCGCGCCTACGCCTTGCCGCGGCAGCCGGCATCAACGTCTTCGCCTGGATGGGCTTCACCGCTCTGTCGCTGAACTGGCTCAAGGTCTCGGAAGGGGCGCTCATCGCCTATTCCATGCCGATATGGGCGATGCTGATCGCGTGGCCTCTGCTCGGCGAACGACCGAACAACCGCAGTTTGCTGGCGCTGGCACTGGGTGTGTCTGGGATCGCCGTGCTGATGGGCGGTCCCGATCTGGCTGGCGGCAAGCTCCCCGGAATCCTGTTTGCGCTCGCCGCCGCGATCCTGTTCGCCATCGGCACGGTCACAGCCCGCATGACCGTTCCCATGAATCCAACCGCACTGACCGCGTGGCAGGTGGCTCTGGGCTGTCTGCCGATGGTGATACTGAGCTTGTTCCTAGAGCAGCCGCATATCTTCTCGCTGTCCCTCCCGGGCCTCTGTGGCCTTGTCTATATGGCGGCGGGCCCGATGGCGCTGTGCTACCTGACTTGGTTTGGCGCGCTCAGGCGCCTGCCCGCTTCAGTCGCTGCGACCGGTATGCTGCTTGTCCCGATCGTCGGGGCGCTCTCGGCCATTCCGTTGCTCGGAGATCGCCTGGGTGGGCGGGAAATTCTTGCTGTCGCCCTGACATTGAGCGGTGTCGGGCTGGCGCTGCGGCGCTCAGGAAAGCTCACCTGACCTTGTCCGTAACGTCGATTTCAACGTCCGCTTCCCACCCCTTGCGGACTCTCCGAAAACCGGCCTTCCGACAGGCTCGCTTGCAAGCCGGCAGGAGTTGCGCCGGCGGGGAGGCTTACCGCTTCAGGGAATCCTGCGGGCGTGGTGGCACGATAAAGCCTCCCGATTGATGCGCCCACAGCTCGGCGTAGAGCCCGCCGCGATCAAGCAACTCCGCATGGGAGCCTTGATCGACAATGCGCCCGCCATCCATCACCACAAGCCGGTCCATGAGTTGCAGCGTGGAGAGGCGATGCGCGATGGCGATGACGGTCTTTCCGCGCATGAGGTCCGAGAGCGCATCCTGGATCGCGGCCTCGACCTGCGAGTCGAGGGATGACGTCGCCTCGTCGAGTAGGAGAATCGGGGCGTCCTTCAGGATCACCCGCGCGATGGCGATGCGCTGGCGCTGTCCGCCGGAGAGCTTGACGCCACGCTCGCCGACGAAGGCCTCGAAACCTTGGCGCCCCTTGCTGTCCACCAGCTTGTCGATGAAGCCGTCGGCTTGCGCCTTCCGGGCCGCGTCACGCATCATCTCCTGATCGGCGTCGTGGCGGGCGTAGAGGATGTTCTCGCCGATGGAGCGGTGCAGGAGCGAGGAATCCTGAGCCACCAATGCGATCCGGGCGCGCAGCGACTCTTCGGTGACGCCGGCGATGTCCTGGCCGTCGATCAGGATACGGCCCGATTGCGGTTCGTAGAAGCGCAGCAGCAGATTGACGAGCGTGGACTTGCCCGCGCCCGAGCGCCCGACCAGGCCGACCTTTTCGCCGGCGCCAACGGTCAGGGATAGCCCGTCCACCACGCGGTGCGGCTTGGCGTAGTGAAAATGCAGATCCTCGAACCGGATCTCGCCATGGCGAGCCGCGAGCGGGTGCGCATCGGGCCTGTCGAGCTGGCTCAGCGGCTGCGCGATCGTCTTCATGCCTTCCTGGACGACGCCGATATTCTCGAAAATCCCTGAGATTTCGAACGCCACCCAATTTGACATGGCGATGATCTGGGTTGTCAGAAGAACGGCGGTCGTCAGCGTGCCCGCATCGACGCGTCCCTGCGAGAACAGCCAGACGCCGATACCGCAGGTTGTCGCCAACAGGATCGCGTTGAGGCAGACCAGACAGAAGACATAGACGGTATTGAGTCGCTGCTGGCGGGCGAAAGCGGCCTGGAAGCGCTGGAAGCCGTCGCGAATATAGGCGTCATCATCGCTCCGGCGCCCGAACAGCTTGACGGTCATCATATTGGTGAAGGTGTCGACGATCTTGCCGGAGATGGCCGAGCGCATCTCCGAGGTCTCGCGCGAGCGGACCTGCACCTTCGGCAGCGTGTAGGCGAGGAGCGCACCGTAGAACAGAAACCAGGCCAGCATCGGCGCGGCCAGGCGAATGTCCTGCGTGCCGAGAAGGCCGATCGCGGTCGCGCCGAAAATCAGGATCTGCCAGACCGCGCGAACGAAGGAGACGATGGTATCCCGCAGCGGCCGGCCCGTCTGCGTGACCCGGTTGGCCAAGCGCCCGGCGAAGTCGTCATGAAAGAAGGCCAGCGGCTGGCGGACGACGTGCCAGTAATTCTGCCAGTGAATCAGCGTCGTGAAAGAGACGGCGATCGAGTGGTTCACGAGCAGGCGAAACAGGATCGTGCCGAGCGGGCGCACCACGAGCACGATCGCCGCCATGATCAGGAGCAGATGGCCAGCCGCGTCGAAAACGCGCTCGCGCGGCACCGACGACAGGATGGAGACGAGGCGCCCGATCAGATAAGGCACCACGGCGTCAACGACGGCAAGCGCAAAGCCGAGGATGAACAGCGCCGCGAACAGGCCCTTCGCCTGGCGGATGAAATGCCAATAGAATGTTCGTAGTCCGCTGGGAGGCTCTCCCGGAGGCGATGCTGTCGAATCAACAAGTGAATCGAAGAAGCTGAACATCGTTCCTTATGGTTGCTGTGCCGCCGCCATGGCAACCTCGAATGGTCGCTGTCAGAGGCGAGTTCTCAACTCATCTTGTGGACGTTTTCTGTCTTGGCCTGTTCTGTCTTGGCCTCTTGTCGCCAACGCGTAAGGCTCTCGGGCAGGTTGGAATAGAAGGCGGATCGGCATAGGTCATGCCGGCAAACGGATAGGATACAATCCTACTGCGTGCTATAAGCGAGCTAAGGAAAGGCTCCGACCATGAGAACCACTCAACAAATGAGCATCACCCTTCCGCTGGAACTGGCGCGGATGGTGAAATCCAAGGTCGAGGCAGGCGGCTACGCCTCCGAGAGCGAGGTCATCCGCGAAGGCTTGCGGGCGCTGCTGGAACGTGACGCCGTGGTGGAGCGGTGGCTTCAGGACGAGGTCGGGCCGAGCCTCGACCGCTACCGCGCCGATCCGGCCAGGGGCGCGCCGCTCGACGAGGCGTTCGGACGCCTCACCGCCAGGATGAACGCAGACGCCGACAAAGCGCGCTGACCATGGTCCACCGCATCAGGCTTTTGCCGGAGGCGGAGGCCGACCTTGCCGCCATCTACGACTACATCCGGGATCAAGCCTCGCAGGCCATTGCCCAAGGCTATGTCCAGCGCATCATGGCCTATCTGGCAGGGTTTGATACCTTCCCCGAGCGCGGAACGCGCCGCGACGACATCCGCCCGGGTCTGCGCATCGTCGGGTTCGAGCGCCGCGTGACGATCGCCTTCCTGGTGGAGGGTGACGAGGTGGTCGTGTCGAACATTCTCTATGGCGGGCGGGCATTGCCGGAAGAGACGGGTGGCTAGCCCACGATAGGCATATGCGGCAAGGCCTCCATCCAGGTTGGCACATCTGCGGCCGGTATCCGACCTAGAAGCCCGCTCCATAAGATCTTCTGCCGTTGGGCGGAATTTCGCACGGCTACATTTCACATGAGGCCGTTGGAACTTCCATGAGCCCCCAGTTGTGAATGCACACCTCTTGCCACCCAACCACCTAGCGATGCGCAGCGGTGCCAAACTTGCCGCGCTCGGTGCCAGGTTGCGCATCACGATGGCCTGCTGCCGGTTCCGTGGCCATGCGGTGATGGGGCTCGTTCCGGGGACCTGCTCAGCCTGACAGCTCGAAATTCGAGAGCCCGAGCACGTCAAGCGCTGCGGGATGGCTCGAGCGCGTGAACCGTTCCTGCGCTTCGTCCGCAGGGAGGCCCGAGAAACCGGCGCAATCGAGGAATTTGATCCGTCTCTCATCGGTGCTGAAGGGCAGGCTCGCTTCGCCCTTGGCTGCCTGACGGATGTCTTCGAGACGACGTCCGTCCTTCAAGTCCACAACGATGCGATGGGGCAGCCGCCCAGTGGCCGCCCTCTCGCTGGCCTGATCGTAGATCGACAATTCGGTCAGCGGGAGCAGGGCCCTTATATCGGCGCGTTGCACTGCTGCATGGGTGAAGTCCGAAAGCCCGAGCGAATCCTGCGACAGGGCGCGCGCGAGCGCGTACTGCATCGAGAAGCGCGCCTGCATCTCATTGTCGGGGCGGGAATAGGCGAGGTTGCGGGCATGCGCCTCCGTCACAGTGACATTGATGGAGGCGACATCCTCTGCGAAGAAGCCATTGTCGCGCTTGAGATCGAGGATCGCGTCGATGGCTCGATGTGTCGCGCCGCAGCAGGGGTGCCGCTTGGCGGTCAATCCGAAGCGCTCGATTGCAAGTTCGTTCGGATGGGGGTGGCCCGGATCCTGCGACCAGCCCTTGGGATAATCGCCGCCATAGAGCGTCAGGAAGCCCTGGCGCGATTCCAGTATATCCAGGCGGCCAGCCATGCCGGCGGCGCTGAGCTGGGCGGCATCGACCGCGTTGCGGGCTGCGAGACCGGAATGCAGCGGTTTGACGGGGGTTCCGAACTGGCCCTTGACGCCTGCCGCCATGCTGACGGCGATGCTCATCGCCTGTGCGATGCCATTGCGTTCCAGCCCCATCAGCCTTGCTACGCCGGCAGCCGCTCCGATGCAGCCGACAGTCGAGGTCGCATGCCAGCCGGCCGTATAGTGCGAGGGGTTCACGCCGCGGCTGATCCAGGCCTGTGCCTCCAACCCGACGATATAGGCCTCGAGCATCTGCCGGCCATCGCGACCAAAGGCCTGGGCAGTGGCAAGCAGCGCCGGCACAAGAACCGCTGAGGCATGGGTTGTGGCGCCGTGGAAGTTGTCGTCGAAATCGAGCGCATGGGCCGCGACCCCATTGACCAGGGCGGCGATCGCGGGATCGGTGCGGGCGCCGGTAACGACCGCGCTGGTTCCACTACGGGGCCGCGTCTCGAAGGCCCGGGCGGTAGCAAGGGTCGCAGGGTCGCTTCTACCGGCGATGATGCAGCCGATGGTGTCGCAGAAGCCGTGCTCGGCACGCGCGATCGCCGTGGGGGAGAACGCTGCCGCGCCCGCGCACCAGTCGGCAATGGCCTCGATGACGGTCATATGATGTTCCTCACATGCGACGCAGCGACGATGGCGGGACAAGCGGCAGGATGATCCGGGAGGGTCGCTCCGCCGAGAGATGGACGGTGTTGCGGGCGATGTTGCAGGCGCGTCCCGTGCCCTCGGGCTCGCCCGTATTGGGGTTGACGTCGAATTTCGGGAAATTGGACGAGGAGATGTCCAGCCTGATGCGATGGCCCGCCTTGAAGAGATTGGCCGTGGCGAAGGGCTCGATCACGATGCGGAAGACCGCGCCCGGCTCGAGCGCCGATGGCTTTTCCCAGGATTCGCGATACCGGCAGCGGAAGATGCCGTCGGTCAGGTTCATGGCGAAGCCGGTCGGATAATCGGCGGAGGGCGGGTGCACGTCGATGAGCTTGGCGGTGAAATCGGTATCCGGCGCATCCGACGACACCCAGAGCTCGACCGTGACAGGCCCGACCAGAGCCAGGTCTTCACGAAGCGGTGCGGTCTCGAACATGAGGACGTCGGGCCGCGAGGACAAAGGCAGGCCGGGCGTCGCGCAACCGAAGAAGCGCAGATCCTCGCGCTGGTCATAGGCTCCGCCCTCGAAGACCGGCTGGCCGCTGGTCAGCGCTCCGCCAATCGTCGGAACCGGATTGCGCGGATCGAAATCATAGGTGAGGCGGCTGCTCGGCGAGACCGGCGGCTCGGTTGATAGGCTGCCGTCATCATGCGGATAGAATGCGGTCGGGCGAGCCTCCGGCAGGGGCCATTGCGTGGCGCCGATCCAATGCCCGCCATGATCGAGATGTCCATCCGGCGTGCGCTGGCCGGAGCCTCCGCCCATCAGGAAAAGCCGGATCGCCACGTCGCTTTTCGGGGCCTCTTCGCCCTTCAGCCAGGCGTCGAAACAGGAGATGCGGAAAGAGGTCCAGCTCGCTGCGACATTGCCGTCGAAGATGGCATCCGGCCCGAAATCGACATCACCGAAAACGCGCTCGGTCCGGTTGCCATGGGTCCAGGGGCCCATGATGACCTGCGGCCGGTGATCGCCGTGGCTCAGGCCTGCGAGGTTCTCAAAAGTGGTCGGGACATAGACGTCGTACCAGCTCGACATCAGGAGCACCGGGATGTCGGGGATCTTGTCGTAATAGCCGGCCGCATAGAGGCCGATCACCTTCCAATAATCGTCGAAGTTTCCGTGCCGCCACTGGTCGAGCAGGTAGGCCTCGTATTCCGGCTCCCATCGCACCGGCGAATTGCCTTTCGACCAGGGCATCCGCTTGAACCAGGCCGTGACGTCTTCCGCGGCGAGGGCGGCGCGCAGCCCCGGCTCGGCTTCGCAGGCGCGGCTGTCCTGTGCATGGTTCCAGGCCCAGGTTGCCTGTTTGAGCTCGAATGCGCCACCTTGCCGGATACCGCAGCGATAGGCGTCGGAGAAGCCGCCGGAATCGAGGATCATTCCGGCAAGCGCCGGCGGTGCCAGGCAGGCGGCGGCCATCTGCGTGTGGGCCGCATAGGACAGGCCCATCGTGCCGACCTTGCCCGTGCACCAGGGCTGAGCCGCGATCCAGGCGATGGTATCGTAGCCGTCCGGTCCCTCCGCGACATATTTCGTGAACAGGCCTTGCGAGCGATGTCGCCCCCGGCAGTCCTGGAAAACCAGGGCATAGCCGGCCGCGCAGAAGGCCGCGGCCGTCTCCTCGCGCGTCATCGGCGTATCCGCGCCAACCGCCAATTCCGCGCGCGACGGCTTGTGCTTGCCATAAGGCGTTCGCTCCAGAACCGCATGGAACGGCCCATTCCGGTTCGCGGGCAGATAGATGTCGGTCGCCAGCTGGATGCCGTCGCGCATCGCGATCATCACATCGCGGAAGCACAGCAGGGTGGCCGAGATTCGTTCGGGCTCGGGAAGTGCGGCCACGCCAGCGGCGGGCGTGTTGAGCGTGAGGAGCGACACGGGGGTCTCCGGAGATGAAAGGGCTGGCGATCTGATCAGGGGGCGGGGCGGATCAGCGTCGCCATGGTGTAGCCATCGCCGCGCGGCGACAGTTGCAGTTTCGAGCTGATGCCCCAGCTGGATTTCAGGAAGTAGATCGGAATCAATCCGCCCTCGGAAACGGCGAGCGCCGTCGCCTGGCGAGCGAGCTTTTCACGCTCTGCCTCATCGAAACTTGTCTGTGCCTGCTCGATCAACTGATCGACCTGCGGATTGGAATAGCGGCCGCGATTGTTGACGCCATGGTTCTTGTCCATGTCGAAGCTCTCGACGATGGTGACCAGGGACTGGATCGGGTCGCCGCTGGAACTGCCAAAGATCGACATGGCGGCTGAAAATTCCGGTTCGCCCTTCCCAGCCGCGCGTCGGAAGAACACGCTTGCCGGCAAGGCTTCCACCTTCGATCTCACGCCGATCGCGGTCAGCATCGAGGCGACGGCCTGGCAGGTCTGGCTGTCGCCGGCATAGCGGTCGTTCAGGCAATGCAGCGTCAACTGGAAGCCGTTCGGCCAGCCGGCGTCGCGCAGGAGCTGCCGGGCTCGTTGCGGGTCATAGGCCGTCTGTTTCAGCGCAGGATCATGGCCGGCGAACCCTTCCGGGGCGATTTGCCCGGCCGGCGCGGCGGCCCCCTCCATCACCCTGTCGCTGAGGCCCGCACGATTGAGGCCGAGGCTGATCGCTTCGCGGACCCGGACGTCCTTCAGCGGGTTGCGCGCCATCGGCTTGCCGTCATTGTCGGCCACGAAGGGCGAGCTGTCGCGAAACTGGTCGAGCGTCAGATAGAGAAAGAAGATCGAGGTATCGGAGACGAGTTTGACCTTGCTCTGGTTTTGCAGACGGGCGGCGAGGCTGCCGGAAACAGCGTCGATGACGTCGTCGTCGCCCGAGAGCAGGCCCGCGACGCGGGCGCCGTCATTGGACACCGTGCGGACGGTCACTTTCGCCCAGGGCTCCTTGGCGCCCCAATAGGCATCGTTGCGCTCCAGCACGACCTGCTGGCCCGGTGTCCAGCTCGCCCAGCGATAGGGGCCGGTGCCGATGGCCGCCTTGCCTGACTTGAAGTCTTCGGGACCTGCACCCGCGGCGGCCCGCGCCGACACCATTCCCAACGTCGTCAGATTGATCGGCAGGAGCGGGGAAGGAACCGATGTGACGATCCTCACATGAAGATCGTCGATCGGATCGACTTTCAGGATGTCCTTCAGATAGTGGCGGTATGTCCGCGGCCCGGTGACGTCCTGCGCGCGCTTGATCGAAAAGGCGACATCGCGGGCCGTGAAGTCGGAACCGTCATGGAATTTCACACCGGCGCGGAGGGTGAATTCCCAACTGGTCTCGTCGAGGCGCTTCCAGCTTTCCGCCAGTCCGGGAAGCGGCTTCAGGAAGCGATCCTGGAAAACGAGAGGCTCGTAGACATGGATCTGGACGTTGCGGTTGATCGTGAACAGCAGGTGCGGATCGGCACTGTCGACGGCCCCCTTCATCGCGATCCGCAAATCCTGCGCCCAGGCCGCCGCGGAGGGCAGGGCGATTGCTGCGGCAAGCGCGATGGCCTTGAACGGCAGGAGGAGGCGGCCTTTCGCGGTCCGGCTTTTCGCGCTCATGGGAATGCTCCGTTGCGAAGGCTGTCGACCACCGCGACGGCTTTACGGAGACCGTGAACGAGACGGTTGCGGGCGCGCACGGCATCGACCTTGGCGAATGGTTCGTCCGCGTCGCCGGGTTTCGTTGCACCGAGCCAGCGGATCGGCTCGATCACGGGCCAAGCCGCAAGCGGCGTCGCCGGATCATGGGAAAAGCGATCCCCGGTCGTGTAGTCGAGCGGTACGAGTATGCGGCTCAACTCCAGGATCGCCCGGTTGAAGGCCTCGGCACTGCCGGCCGGCGGAGTTCGGGCAAGCTGCTCCAGGCGCTGGCCGAGAAGGCGCGCCTCGCGGCAGGCCATATCGAGATCGAAACGATCCTTCAGCCGCTCGGATAATCCGCTGAGCTCGCCGAGCAGGCCGGAGATTTGTTGGGAGAAGTCGAGGGGCAGGCGCTCGTTCCCGAGCAGGTCCCAGACCACGCGCAGCACGATGCGGGTGTCGCGCTCGAGATGGGCGGGCTCGATCTTGTCGATCAGGTCGTGCTCGGTGTGCCACCACCAACCCAGCTCGTTGCGCAGCTTCAGCGCGCCGGGCTCCTGTGTGCTGAGGCTGCCGAAGACTGAAGGAATGCCGACGCCTGGAAAGGAATCGTCGGCCGAGCGCGCCTTGCGCTTGCCCGCGAGCATCTGTTTGGTTTCGCTTGCAATGGCCGCCGCGGCGATGCGAAACAGCGCGCCCGCCGAGCCGGTCTGCGTCAGATTGGTCGCGCCGATCGCGCCGGGGCTATCCAGATTGACATGGGCGACGCAGCGCTCGTCAAGTTCGAGCCAGTGATTGTCGGCATACCAGCTCGAACCGGAATAGCGGCCTTGGGAATGGCCTGACCAGAAACAGAGGCGCAAGCCCCGCCGCCACTGGTCGCGCATCGCAGCGCAAAGCCGCACGACTTCCAGCATGGCGATATTCGCCGAGCCGTTATCCATCACGCCGTGGAACCAGGTATCGACATGGCAGGACAGCAATACGAACGGCGCGTCTGCTCCGGCCGGGGACGGCATGTCGGCGACGAGAAGCGGGGTTTTTCGCCAGCCGGTATCGACCGTTGCATGCAAGGTCACCTGCGTTTCGCCTTGGGCAAGGCGGCGGCGCAAACCCGCGCCGTCCTCGGCCGTGACGGTCACGACGACGACATCGGGAAGCGCCTCGCGGGTGGTCAGGGACGGACTGCCCCAGACCGGTGAGATACACATCTCATGCCGTAGCGCATGAGGGCTGACATGGATGACGCCGCGAGCGCCGGCACGCGTGGCGCGCATGGCGATGACGGGGCTGGCGATGCCGTCGACAAGCACGATCCGGCCGGTGACGTCCCGGCCGGAGAACGCGCCGGCGGAGCCGTCACCTAGGTCGACGAGCGTGCCGCTACAGCCTTCTGCAGGCGAAGAGCGAGACATCGAGTGGGTGATGGCGTCGATGCGCTCACCACCGCAGCTCAGATGAGCCGGCCCGGGCAGGCTGATATAGGCATCATGGAACAGCAGCGTTGCGGGCAGGCCGAGCGCTTCGAGTTGGGCTTTCAGCCAGGCGAAGCTCTCCGCCTCGCCCGGTGTGCCCGCGAGCTTCGTCCAGCCTGCGAACTCGCGCAGCTGTTCCATCATGCGTGCGCCGGAGACGGCGTCGAGGGGGACCTCGCCGGTCGAGACGATCTGCCGTGGGCTGGCTTGTGTGGACATGGTGTCAGATCCTGTTCTGGCGTTGGCCTTCAGGCGGCGGTTTCGTCCGATTGCAATGCAATCTAGTGCGGCGCTATCCCCGCATAATCGGCCTGGAAATCCTCGCCGCGATTGGCGGTGTAGGTGATGTCGGAACGGGCGGCCCAGGTAACGATCGGCCAGTAGAGCGGGATGAGGGCGGTATCATTCATCGCGAGGGCGGTGGCTTCCGCGAGCAGGGTGTTGCGCTTGACGGGATCGAATTCCGCCATGGCCGTCTTCATCTTGGCGTCGAAGGCCGGGTTGGAGTAGCGCGCGCGGTTGAAGCCGCCTTGCCCGCCCTCCTTGTCGACGGTCATCAGCAGGTTGCGCAGGCTGGTGGCGGAGGTCGGCGAGACCGTGCCGAGCGAGAAGATGAA
This sequence comes from Allobosea sp. OK403, assembly GCF_900113835.1. GTDB lineage: Bacteria > Pseudomonadota > Alphaproteobacteria > Rhizobiales > Beijerinckiaceae > Allobosea. The sequence goes on from NZ_FOQV01000009.1 coordinate 11,386, forward strand.
GGCGGAGAAGGACTGCTTGCCTGCTGCGCCGGCGTAGACGTTATAGGGTTGGGTCACGATACCGTTGATCTTGATGCCGCCCTGGGCGAACATCTGGCCAAGGGTTTGCGCGACCTGCCCGTCGCCGGTGAAGCGATCGTTCGAGGAGTGCAGCGTCAACCCGAAGCCTTGCGGATAACCGGCTGCGGCGAGAAGCGCCCTGGCCCCTTTGGGGTCGTAGATCTCCGGCTTGAGCGCCGGATCGTAGCCGCCGAGCCCTTCCGGCACGATCTGCCCCGCCGGTTCGCCGGCGCCATCGAGCAGTCGCTCCACGATCGCCTTGCGGTTGATCATGCGCGAGAGCGCGAGCCTGACATTGGGGTTCTTCAGCGGGTTCGACTTGGCCGGCTGGCCGTCCGTCCCGGTTACGAAGGGCGAGGCGTCACGGTCCGTGTCGAGGGCGAGATAGATGATGCGCGAGGAGGCGATCGAGAAGAGCCTGACCTCCTTCATCGCGCTCAGCGCCTTGATATCGGAAGGAGGCACGGCGTCGATGAGCTGGACGGCTCCGGTCCGCAATGCCGCAACGCGGGCAGCGTTGTTGGTGATCAGCTTGATCGTCACCGTCTCGAAGGCCGGCTTCTCGCCCCAGTAACGCTCGTTGCGCTCCAGCGTGATATGGTCTCCGGGCACCCATTCCTTGAACCGGAACGGCCCCGTGCCGATAGCGGCTTCGCCCTTGGCGAAGGCATCCAGCTTTTTTCCCTCAGCGCGCTTCTTCTCCACGATGTAGACGAGGCCGATCTGGTCCATGAGATCGGGGGTCGGCGACTTGGTCTTGACCTCGATGGTCAGCGGATCGACAGCAACCATCGCAGCAATGGCGCCGACATTGCCGGTGAAAGGCGCCGGGCTATTCGGGATATCCTTGGCGCGCTCCATGGAGAAGATGACATCTTCCGGCGTTAGGGACGCGCCGTCCTGGAACAGGACGCCGGCGCGAAGCTTGATGCGCCAGGTCAACGGATCGAGATTCTGCCAGGATTCCGCCAGCATCGGCTTCAGCTGGAGATTGGCATCCAGCGTCACCAGCCGGTCGAAGATCTGCGCGGCGATGTTCTGGTTGTTGCTCGATCGCGAGAAATGCGGGTCGATCGCCGAGGGCTCCGTGGAAGCGCCCATGACGAGGTCGCGCGCCAAAGCCGCTGTCCGCGGCATTGTTGCAAGGCCCGCCAGGGCAAGAGCTGCGACTAAACTGATGCGTGTCATTCGGCTCTCCCGGCTCATAGCTGTTCGTTGAGATGGCAGGCGGATTTGTGCTTCGACGCGATGGTCTTGAGCGCGGGGCGTTCGACCTTGCAGCGGTCGAAGGCGTGGGGGCAGCGCGGGTGGAAATGACATCCGGATGGCGGATGCAAGGGGCTCGGCAATTCGCCCTTGAGGGAGGAGAAGGCGCGCTTGGTGGTCTCGATGCGCGGCACCTCTTCCAGCAGCGCCTGGGTGTAGGGGTGATTGGGCCGCCCGAAGATCTCCTCGGTGGGCGCTTCCTCGATGATGCGGCCGAGATACATGATGGCGACACGGTCGGAGAGATGCTCGACCACGCCGAGGTCGTGGCTGATGAAGAGGTAGGTCAGGTCGAGTGTCTCGCGCAGGTCCATGAAGAGGTTGAGGATCTGCGCCTGGATCGAGACGTCGAGCGCTGCCACCGCCTCGTCGCAGACCAGCATGTCGGGTTGCACGGCGAGCGCGCGGGCGATGCCGATACGCTGGCGCTGGCCGCCGGAGAACTGATGCACGTAGCGCTCCTTCAGCGAGGGATCGAGGCCGGCGCGCCGCAACTGTTCGTCGACATAGGCCGCCTGCGCAGACCGCCCGCCCTTGATCAGGCCGTGAATGCGCGGCGCCTCACCGACGACCTCGGAGATCGGCAGGCGTGGATTGATCGAGGCGAAGGGATTCTGGAACACCATCTGGGTGCGCAAGGCGCCGGCACGGCGCTCGGCCGCGGGCAGCGTGTCGATGGCGCGGCCGTTCCAGAAGACCTGGCCCGAGGAGGGCGGCAGGATGCCGGCGACGACGCGGCCCAGCGTGGACTTGCCGCAGCCGGACTCGCCGACGAGGCCGACGACCTCGCCTTTGGCGATGCTGAGGTCGACATCGTCGATTGCGCGCACCACCGGCGGCGGCTTGGCCAGCCCGAGGGATATGGCGGCGCGGTCGATCAGATCGGGCGTCTTGCCGAAGCGACGCGAGATACCGCGCAGTTCGACGATGGGTGCACCCATCATGGGCGTCGCGGATGGCGCGTTCTGGGGCATGGCGGCGATGCTCGTCAGGGTCATGCCGCCACCTCGCGCAGCGGGTGGAAACAGCGATGAAGATGGCCGGCTTGGGCAACCAGCGCCGGGGTCGCCTCGCAGGCTGCATCGGCATGGGCGCAGCGGGTGCGGAAGGCGCAGCCTTCCGGCAGATTCAGCACGGAGGGCGTCATGCCGGGGATTTGGGCGAGGCGGCTGCCGCGCTTGTTGCGGCTCGGCACCGAGCCGATCAGGCCCGCCGTGTAGTGGTGCAGGGGCCGGTCGATGACATCGGCGACCGTGCCGTATTCGACGATGCGGCCGGCATACATCACGGCGATGTCGTCGGCGAGGCGCGAGACCACCGAGAGATCGTGGGTGATCCAGATCAGCGCCATGCCGCGTTCCGTGGTCAGCTTCTGCACCTCGGCGAGGATCTGCGCCTGGATGGTGACGTCGAGCGCTGTGGTCGGCTCGTCGGCCACGATCAGGTCGGGCTTGTTCAGCAGCGCGATGGCGATCGCGACGCGCTGGCGCATGCCGCCGGAGAACTGGTGCGGATAGGCGTCGAGCCGCTCCTCGGGCGAGGGGATTCCGACCTGGGCCAGCGCGTCGCGGGCCCGGGTGCGGGCCTCCGCCCGGGAGACCTTCTCATGGGCCGCGATGGCCTCGATCATCTGCGTGTCGATGCGCAGGACCGGGTTCAGCGTCATCATCGGATCCTGGAAGATCATGGCGATGCGCCGGCCGCGCAGGCTGCGCATCTCCTCGCGCGACAGCTTGGCCAGGTCGATGCCGTCGAACAGGATCTGGCCACCGCTGATCCGCCCTGGCGGCTCGATCAGCCCCATGATCGAGAAGCCGGTCACCGACTTTCCCGAACCGGACTCGCCGACGAGGCCGAGCACCTTGCCGCGCTTCAGCGTGAAGGAGACATCGTCGACCGCCTTGACCTCGCCGGCGCGTGTCGGGAAGCCGGTTTTGAGCCCGCGCAGTTCGAGCAGAGGGGGGCTCATGACGGCCTCCTGGGGTTCAGCACGTCGCGGAGATGGTCGCCGACGAGGTTGATCGCGACGATGGTCACGAGCAGCGCGATGCCGGGGTAGAAGCTGATCCAGAATTTGCCCGAAAGCATGTATTGATAGCCGTTGGCGATCAGCAGCCCGAGCGAGGGTTCGGTGACCGGCACGCCCAGTCCCAGGAAGGACAAGGTTGCCTCCAGCGCGATGGCGCGTGCCACCTGCACGGTGGCGATGACGATGAGCGGCGGCAGGCAGTTCGGCAGCAGATGCTTGAACAGAATGCGCCAGCGCGGAACGACCAGGCACTCGGCCGCCTCGATATACTCCTTGCGCCGCTCGACCAGCGCCGTGCCCCGCGAAGTGCGGGCATAGGTCGCCCATTCCACGATGATCAGCGCCAGCGCCACGTTCATCACGCCCTTGCCGAGAAAGGCGAGGATCATCAGGGCGACGAGGATCGAGGGAAACGAAAGCTGCAGGTCGACGATGCGCATGATCGTGCTCTCGGTGCGGCCGCCGGCATAGGCTGCGATCAGCCCGAGCGATGCGCCGACCAGCGCCGCAATCAGAGCCGAAGAGACTCCAACAGTAAGCGAGATGCGCAGGCCGTAGAGGATGCCCGACAGCATGTCGCGACCCTGATCGTCGGTGCCGAGCCAGAAGGTCATGCCGTTCAGCGATTGCGAGCCAGGCGGCAGGCGTCCGTCCATCACGTCGAGCTGCATCAGATCGTAAGGGTTCTGCGGCGCGATCAGCGGCGCAAACAGCGCCAGCAGCACGATCAGCCCCAGCACGAAGAGGCCCAGCAGCGCGAGGTGGGAGGAGGCGAACTCGCGCAGCACACGGCGCAGCGGCGTCTCTACCGGGCTCGGGCGCGATGATGTCGGCGCGGACGCGGTAGCGATGGGAGTTTGCAGGGTCATGGCTCAGCCCTCGCTGTCGAGCCGGACCCGTGGGTCAAGCGCCGTATAGAGGAGGTCGACGATCAGGTTGATCGTGACGAACAGGAAGACGATGAGGATCAGGTAGGCGACGATCATCGGGCGATCGAGCATGTTGATGCTGTCGATGATCAGCTTGCCCATGCCGGGCCAGGCGAAGATCGACTCGGTGACCACCGAGAATGCGATGGTCGAGCCGAATTCGAGCCCGATCACGGTGACGACCGGGATCATGATGTTCTTGAGCACATGGACGAAGATCACCCGGCGCTCGGTCAGACCCTTGGCGCGGGCGAACTTGATGTATTCCTGCGGCAGCACTTCACGCACGCCGGCGCGCACCAGCCGCATCACCAGCGAAACCTTGAACAGCGCCAGGTTGAGCGCCGGCAGGGCGAGATGGCTAAGCCCGTCCAGCGTCAGGAATGACCACTGGATGCCGAGCAGCGCGCGCGTCTCCCCGCGGCCGCTCGACGGCAGCCAACCGAGCTGCACCGCGAAGACCATGATGAGGAGCAATCCGACCCAGAAGCTCGGCAAGGAGAAGCCGAGGATCGACCCCGCCATGGCGGTCTTGGCGAAGATCGAGTTCGGCTTCAGGCCGGCATAGAGGCCAAGCGGAATGCCGATGACGATCGCCAGCAGAACCGCGCAGATCGCCAACTCCAGGGTTGCCGGCATGCGCTGAAGGATGACCTGCAGCGCCGGCTCGCTGAAGACGAAGCTCTTGCCGAAATCGCCGTGCAGAGCACCTGAGAGGAACGAGACATATTGCTCCCACAGGGGCTTGTCCAAACCCAGCTGAGCGATCACGCGTAGCCGCTCGGCCTGGTCGGCATCCGGTGGGATCAGGATTTCGACGGGGTCGCCGATCACATTGACGCCGATGAAGACGATCACCGTCATCGCCAGCACGACGAACAAGGCTTGCAGAACGCGGCGCGACAGCCAGCCGATCATGAGCGCTCTCCCGAGGGGGAAGCGCAGAGCGAGATCGCCATGCCGTCGCGCTGCGGATCGGCCGCCGCGGCGGAGATGGCGGCATGGCCGAGATCATAGACGGCGCGCGCGCGACGCGTCGCGCCCGGAACGGAAGTGTTCATGGCGTGTCCTTGGAAACAGGCTTCGCACCGGACGCCTGGTGCCCGGCGGATTTGGAAGCGGCATCAGCTGCTCGTGGTGAAGTTCATGGCGAGCGTGTACTGGTCGGCGCGGGGTGTGTAGCCGATGCTCTTCTTGGCTGCCCAGGTCAGCCCTTCATGGTGCAGCGGCAGGATGGCGCGATCGGCGAAGACGATCTCGTTGACCTCGGCCAGGAGCTTGGCGCGTTTGTCGTTGTCCATCGCGCGGGTGGCCTGTTTCGCGCTGCTTTGCAGATGAGGGTCGAGCGTCGTGTTCGGCGCGGCAAGTCCGATGCGCAGCCGAGCTCCTGCCTGGGCACGCGCCAGACTGGCGAAGCCGATACCCGGAGCCAGGAACGCGGCGCTGGGCGCCGATCCCATCAGCCTGCGGCGAGTCAAATCCATCTCCGGCATCGCTGCTCTCCGTTCCCCGGTGTCCGGCGCATTCATGCGCTCTTGGACACATTCTCATTGACGCAGGTCTGCAAGGGTGTCAACTGCAGGGATACGCTGGTTCGACAGACGAACCAATAAGGAGAGATTGTCCATGATCGAGAGGCGCACGGAGGCGGTTTCGCTCAAGGCCGGAGATGCGGCTGAAAGCGCGAGCGGCGGGGGCTACACGATCCAGGCGCTCGACACTGCGATTTCCCTTCTGATGCTCGTCGCGGATCAGCCGGATCTCGGCCTGTCCGATCTGTCGCGCCGCCTGAAGGCCGGCAAGGCGCGGGTTTACCGGCAGTTGAAGACGCTCGAGGAGCGCGGGCTGGTCGTTTGCGCCGAGCCTAACCGGACATATCGCCTCGGCCCGTCTGCCTTGACGCTTGGCGCCAAGGCATCGCGCCAGATCGATCTGGTCGCGATGGCGAAGCCCTTCCTGTCCCGCCTCGGAGAGAAGCTTCAGGAGACGGCGCAGCTTCGGATGCTGGATGGCGATGAGACGATGTGCGTCGCAAGCTGGGAGCCTGTCCGCGATCTTCACGTTCAGGGCCTGATCGGCCGCAAGCGGCCGCTTTACGCCGGAGCGGGCAAGGTCATTCTGGCCCATCTGCCGAAGCAGGAGCAGAGCCGGATTCTCTCGCATGCAAGGCAGCGCTTTACCGCAAATACCCTGGTCGATGGCGAGCAGCTCAAAGCGGCGCTGGAGCGAATTGTGCATGAGGGGTTTGGCGTCAGCCATGGCGAGATCAATTCGGACCTCGTCTCTGTCGCTGCTCCGGTCTTCAAGCTGGGCGGGGCCATCGCAGGCGCCATCAATGTCGGCGCCCCGGCGACCAGGATGAACGCCGGGCAACTGGAATTGGCGATCCGGCTCGTCAAATCAGCATCCGAGGACCTGACCGCTGCAATTGGCGGGTCGGTTCCGGGATCGAGCGCTGACTAGCTCCAGCCTCGCGACCTCGGGCTGCGGATTCACCGGGGCAGGGCGCACATCAAAGAGGTGGAGCAGGATGCGAAAAACCGGCGGCAAGCGTCCAAGCCCCTAGAGGCTGCACCGCATCGACCTCCTATGCGCGGTCGTCGTGCATGACGCTTGCCGGGTCCTTCACACTCGCAAGGTATTTCGCTGGCGGCTTGCCCAGCGCCTTCTTGAACATGGTGATAAAGGCAGCGACGGATTCGTAGCCGAGCGCGGCCGAAACCTGCTGGACTGTCGCGCCCCTGGATAATTCCCTGATGGCGACGATCAGGTGCAGCTGTTGTCGCCAGCGCCCGAAGCTCAACCCGGTTTCCTTGACCACCAGGCGGCTGAGGCTGCTCTCGCTGAGCGCGACGCGATGGGCCCATGCGCTTAAGCTGGTCCGGTCGGCAGGGTTTGCGGCCAGGGCATCGGCAATGCGGCGGAGGCGCGGTCCCGACGAGATCGGCAGATAGAGCTGCTGGACAGGCATGCGTGGCAATTCGGCGAGCAGCAGCCTGGCCAGAAGCGCGTCGGCGTCATCGGCACCCGGACGTTCCGAAAGTTCGACGATCAGCTCGCGCAACAAGGGTGAGATCGAAACGGTGCAGCATCGCACTGGGAGATCGGCAGCGCCGGGTTCGATGTAAACGAAGAAGAGCTTCGCATTGGCGGTCGCGATATTGCTGTGTGTCATGCCGCCTGGAATCCAGACCGCGCAATGCGTCGGCACCATCCATAAGCCGCTGGGAACGCGACAGCTTACGCCCCCAGTCAGCGCAAAGACGAGCTGGCCCTTGCGGTGCTGATGAGCGGCGACCTCCGCTCCGGTTTCGAGGACGTCGACGCGTACCGAAATCGCCGGAGCGGCGGCTCCGTCCACATCGAAATCCAGCCAGGGATAGTGAAGCGGCTGCCGCATGGATTGACCGATTTTGATAATCGATCGGCAGAATATCTAAATTCATGCATGGCCAAAAGGGCTAAATCTCCCCAATGCGGCGTGATCGAGCAGGGCTTCGGCGAGGAGATGAGGGATGGCGAACGTCGTTATCGTGGCGGGCGGCTGGCATGGCGGCTGCGAGCTCACGCCCTTCGCGCGCAGGTTGCGTGCGCTTGGACATGAGGTCTTCACGCCGACGCTCACCGGATTGGGCGAACGGGTACACCTCGCGGCGGCGCGGCCCAACCTCGACACGCATATTCTCGATGTGGCCAATCTGCTCGAGTTCGAGGATCTCTCCGATGTCGTTCTGTGCGCGCACAGCTATGGCGGGATGGTGATAACAGGGGTGGCGGATCGCATGCCCGAGCGCATAGCCGCGCTCGTCTATATCGACGCGCTTGTGCCCGAGGATGGCCAGTCCTGGTGGGACCTGGTCAACGACCACTTCCGGGCGATCGCCATTGAGGGGGCCGGCGAGGACGGCCTCAGCGTCCGACCGCCCGCGCATATGGATCCGCGTTGCCGGCCGCATCCCTTAGCGTCGTTTCTCCAGAAGATCCGATTGGCCGGGCGCTGGAAAGAGGTTCGCGAGAAGCTCTTCGTCTACGCCACCGGCTGGGCCGACAGCCCGTTTCCTCCAACGGTCGAGCGCCTCAGGAAGCTCGCGGACTGGCGGGTCGAGGAGATGCCGACCAGGCACAACATCATCGCTGCAGCGCCTGACCAGTTCCTGGCAATCCTGACCAGGCTCGAGGCGATGCGATAGCCGGCAGTCGCTCCTCAGCCGCGTCAGGCCCCCGGATGAACTGCGGGGTCCTCAGAGCCTGGCCGATAACGTCAGCAGCGATTTCCGTCGGTTGGAATTTCGGGAAACACGCCGTCATCCCGGGCGACTGCAAGGAGACCCGGGATCCATTCTGGAACCTTACTCGCAAGCGCTCCGCAAGGGCATCTGCGCCAGGTGATCGCGATCATCCCCTCCCAGAAACTGGTGATCCTGCGCATGGGACAGACGCGGGAGGATATCGGTTACAGCGTGGCGAAACTGCTCTCGGCAATCGTCGCCACGCGCCGATGAGGCTGTCGCCTGTATGGAGCGGGGACGTCCGGGATGCGACGACTTGCGGGTGCGGCGCTGTTTGGCAAGCGGGGGCGCTAGAACGACGAGTCCGATCCAATCGGACCGAGCCTTGCTAGCCGGCGACGTGACGCCTGTCCCAGCCGCGGACGGCCTGGTTCAGCGCTTCAAGCTCCGCCTCCTCGCTCTGCGAGCGCTGAGACTTGTTCAGGGCCTTGATGCGCCCGAGCGCCAGCGCATAATCTTCCGGCGTCTCGATCTGGATTCTCGTGGGAGCATCTGATGCCCGGTCGGCAGGGTCATGTTGCACATGCGTTTTCATGGCGACCTCCAAAACCATAAAACGGACAAGACGGAGGCTTCGTTCCATGGTGACGTCGTGCAGGGCGGCATTGTCGCCGCGTTGCAATGTGCCTGGCAGGGGGAGGTCGGCATGAAGCCGTTATCCGGGGCGTACACGGTCGCGATGCCGTGGTACGAGGAGGAGGATTTCGCGCGGCTCTGGTCGCTCGCTCATGATCGCGACGAGATTTCGCCCGACTACGCGGAATGGCATCGCAATGCCCGCCGCGTTCTGGCCGAAGCTCTCGCTGCCGGGAAAGCGATCCAGATCGTCACGATCAAGCCTGACGCCTATCTGGCATGGCTGGGCTCGGCGCCCAACACCGCCGCGGCCCGGCTCCGCTATGTCGAGCAGATCGCGGCAGGCATGGTCAGTCCGGCGGGCATGGTCAGTTAAGGATTGCCGGATGCGCAGGAGCGCGCAACACGGCAGCGCCATCCGATCCAGGCCGGGGCAGGGGAACCGGACCCCATGACGGGCGGTTCTCCCTTCAAGGAGGACCACCCCATGACGAAGACGTCACATCGCGCCACGGATGCGCCAGTGCCCTACAGCACGCCGCAGCGCCCCGGACAGTCCGGCGAGGATGCCGAACGGCGCGCCGGGCCGAACCCGCGCTCGGTAAACCCCACCGGACCGCACGCGCCCTATGATCCCGCCGACCCTGAGGGCACCGCGGCCGAAAAGCATTGGACCGAACCTGAATCCGAACCGGTGAAAAAGCCGCCTGCCAAACCCGCCCTCGGGGAAAACTTCGCGGTCGTCGACAGCCGGGAGGGCAAAGCCTAGAGCGTTTTCGAGCGAAGTGGACACCGGTTCGCGTGAAGAAAACGCGTTAAAACAAGGAGTTAGAACATTTCCGCGATTCGGAGAAACGCGGAAATGCTCTAGCGGCTGCCTCTCAGAACTTCACCGCCAGCACGCCCTTGAAGGCATGGTCCTGCGTGTCCTGCGCGAGTTGCCCGGTATAGGCCAGGCCGAGCGTGGCGCTCTTGCCGATGGCGAGGTCGAGCCCGGCTTCGACGACGGCAGCGTCCCGGGCGATCGGGATGCCGGCGATGCTGAAGGCGCTGGAGCCGGCGAAGGCGAGCGTCGCGGTCGGGTCGACGTCGCCGAAGGCATGGCGCCAGGCGAGCCCGCCGCGCAGGCTCAGCTCCATGCCCTGCAAACTGAGGCTGGTCGAGGCGCGCAGGCCCAGCGTGGAATAGCCGAGGCTGGTATCGTCGCCGCGGGCGGTCAAGGCCGCCGACCCGCCGGTCTCGCTGAAGCCGTCCGTATGCAGGTTGACATAGGCCAGGCCCGCGAAGGGCTCGAACGCCAGCTTGCCGAGATCGACCCGGTAGCCGAGCTCGCCGAAGATTTGGGCCGTGCCGGCATCGTAGCCGGCGCGCAGATTGCTGCCGAAGGCCGAGGATATGACGGTGCGGCTGGTCTCGACATTGTGCCAGCTATAGCTCGCGCCGGTCCTCAGGCTGAGCGCCCCCCAGCGCCCGCCGGCGTAGAGGCCGAGATGGTAGTTGTCGCTCTCGCCCGAGGAGAACCGGCTGTTCACGTCGAACGTGCTGCGGCTGTAGCCGGCGACCGCGCCGATCCGCAGGGTGTCGAACAGGGCGGCGTCAGCGCCGAGCAGGAACCCGCCGGTCGAGCGTGTCAGCCTTGCAGCGTTGCCATCGCTGTCGCTGTGGCCCCAGGACCCATAGCCCTGGCCCCAGACCGCGAAGCGGTCGGCGTTCAGCGTCGGCATCGGCCCCTTCACGCTCGGGGCGAGGTCGGCGGTGAAGCCGTAATTCAGCGTCGCCATCGGCGCCGCGCCGACGCCTCCGAAGGCCGAGCGCAGCCGGTCGTTGACGGCGGCGCGCAGGAGCCAGCTCTCGTCGATCAGGGCCGTCTTGGCCGAGGCGTGGATCTCGCCGGAGATCTGGTCGAGCGCCGTGCGGGCGCCCTCCACCGAAGCCTGATTGACCAAGCCGGTCTGGACCGGGTTGCTCGCCGGCAGGCTGTCGACACCGCTGCCGACCGCAACCTGGTTACCTGTCGCGCCGGCGGAGGCGACGGTCCGGGACTGGATCACCGTCAGATAGGCGTTGTTGGCGTCGTAGCTGTCGCGCAGGCTCAGGAACGGCGTCATCGCGAAGTCGCCCGAGCCATAGCGTCCGGTCAGCCCGCCGGTCGAGGTCAGGATGGTGTAGCGCTGGCCGGCCAGCAGCGTCGCACCGGTGTAATTGACGGCGGTGAAGGCTGCGCCGCTTGCCAAGGTGGCCGTGCCGTTCACCCGGATCAGGTCGGAGGTCACGGTCGCGGGGTCGATCTCGACCTGATAGGTCGAGCCCGCCGCCTGCAGATAGGCCCCGTTGACGGTGAGCGTGCCGATCGAGTTGCCGGGCGCGATGGTGCCGCCGGCCGCGACCGTGGTCGCGCCGACGCTGCCGTTGCCCTGCAGCCGGCCGCCGAGCACCGTCACAGTGCCGCCCAGTACCCCGTTCACCGACAATGTGCCGGCCTCGACCGAGGTGGTGCCGGCGAAGGCGGCATTATTGGCGGTCAGGATCGTCGTGCCGCTGCCGATCTGGCGGAGCGTGCCGTTGCCGAGGATGAGATTGTCGAAGGTGAAGGCATCGGAGCGGTTGAAGGCGAGCGTGCCGGTGCTGCTGGTCGTGATGCTGCCAATGATGCTGCCGCTGGTGCCGCCATTGCCGATCTGCAGCGTGCCCTGGTTGATCGTCCAGTTTGTGGTGGCCGTCCCGGTGCCGGTCAGGCTCCAGGTGCCCGTGCCGGTCTTCTCGAAGCTGTCGAAGTTCTGGTACTGCGCGCTCGGGCCGATGGTCGAGACGTCGAAGCTGGCGGTCCCGGTGCCGCCGAGGCGGAAGATGTCGTTCACACCGGTGGCATTCGCGACGACATTGCCCTCGATCACCGAGCCCGCCTGAAGCTCCAGTGTGATCGAGCCCGTCGTCGGCGTGACGCTGGCGAGCCAGCCGATCGCATTGGCGCCAGCGCCGGCCCGGATCGTGCCGCTGTTGATGATATTAAGAGCCAATGTGGCGGAGCTGCTGGCTATCGCGAAATTACCGCTGCCGCCTTCGATCGTGCCGGTGTTGATGATCTGGCCGGCGCCATTGCGCGCCCCTATGCCAAGGCCGCCGATTATTCCCGTTCCGCCGCGAATAACGCCATGGTTCGTCAGCGTCGCAATGGCTCCGGGACCGCCAAAATCGACGCCGGGACCCCCGTTCCCCGTAATGTTAGATCCACCTTGGACGAGCCCCATATTCGTCACGGATGCCCCGGCGCGAATGGCGAGAGCCGCTCCGGATGATCCGCCGGTGGCGCCCTGGAACGTCCCCACCAGCGTCCGGACGGCTCCGGCGCCGGAGAACGCGATGCCGTTGCTCCCCGGCGCGAAGAGGGTAAAGCCTTGGGTATCGATCGTAATCGGCTTGGTCGGCACGGCCAAACTGGTGGTATTGACGGAGAAACTGCCGGTTAGCAGGATCGTCGCGCTTGGATCCGAGGAGGCGTTGGCTGCGTTGATGGCACCGTCCAACTGTCCCTGGTTGCCCGCCGAATAGGTCGCGGCCGAGGCCGGCATCAGGCAGGCGAGGGCCAGCACGGCGCAGGAGACCCCGGCGAAAAGCCTCGCTTTTCCCCTATATTCCATGCCTGCAGCCCCGCCCACGCCCGTCTCCATCGCGAATCTCGAGGAAAAATTGGAAATATCCTAGGTTGCAAGAATTCCGGGATTCGCTCGTTGCCGCAAGGGCGTCCTGGCAACACACCGAACAGAGCGTTTACAAAGCCGCAAATATATCACAGGCCTGCGACAGGCGGCCGGGGGCTGGCTCTTTCCGACTTGGAGCCCGTGGAAACTCAGGCCCCATCCCAAAGCTGCTGCCGATCCTGAGGAGCCATTCCACATGGAATGGCGTCTCGAAGGATGCTCCAGGAGGCTTCCGTGCACGCTGCTGCACCCTTCGAGACGCCGCTGCGCGGCTCCACAGAGTCTGGCCGATCATGTGAGCAAGGATTTCAGCCGGTTGGAATTTCGGGAAACGCGCCGTCATCCCGGGCGACTGCAAGGAGACCCGGGATCCATGCCGGAACCTCACTCGCAAGCGCTCCGGAATGGATCCCGGATCGGCGCCGCTGACGTGGCTTGTCCGGGATGACGGCGCGTTTTTCCCTGAGGTTCAAGCTTTTGAAAACGGCGGCATCGTTATCGGCCAGCCTCCCAGGATCAGGGCTCACATGTCCAACCGGCTCCTGGAGCATCGGCCCGAAAACGGGGAACGGTTTTCGGGGCCAAGCCCATGCAAGCTCGAAGCTCTGCAGCATCAGGCCGGATACGATATTCGGCCTGATGCTGCAGGCCTCTTACGAAGCGAAGGCCATGCGCGCGGCAGCTTGGCGCGCCGGCACCAGCCTGATCGAGAGATCGGCCGCCTTCAGGCCGCCAATGGCGTCTGCGAAGCTTTCGATCGGCTGGGGCTTGCCGAAGAGATAGCCTTGCAGCTCCTCGCAGTCTTCGCCGACCAGGAAGCGCATCTGGCCGGCGGTCTCGACCCCTTCCGCCACGACGCCGATGCCGAGGCTGCGTCCCAGTCCCAGCACGGCGCGCACGATGACCGCGGCCTGCGGGCTGGTTTCGATCTGCCCGACGAAGGACCGGTCGATCTTGATCTTGTCGAAGGGGAAGGCCTGCAGGGTCGCAAGCGACGCATAGCCCGTTCCGAAATCGTCCATGGCGATGCTGATGCCCAGCGCCTTCAGCCGCCGCAGGATCGAGAGCGCGCGGCTCATATCGGCGAAGATCGCCGTCTCCGTGATTTCGATCTCCAGGCGGTTCGGCGACAGGCCGGTCTCGGCCAGGATCGCGAAGATGCGCTCGGGAAGATCGTCCTGCTGGAACTCGCGAGGAGACAGGTTGACCGCGACCTTGAGAGGCTGCGTCCAGCGCGCCGCATCGCTGCAGGCGCTCCGCAGGACCCATTCCCCGAGCGCCGAGATGAGGCCGGTCTCCTCGGCGAGCGGAATGAACTCGCCGGGCGGGATGAGGCCGCGCGCCGGATGCCGCCAACGCGCGAGCGCCTCGAAACCGAGGAGCTCGCAGGTGCTGGCCCTGACCTGCGGCTGGTAGTGGAGTTCCAGCCCCCCGTCCGCGAGCGCGGTCCTGAGATCGCGCTCAAGCTCGCGGCGCCGCGTCATCGCCTCGTCCATCGCCGCGTCGAACATGCGAGAGCAATTTCGCCCCTCGGCCTTTGCCTGGTACAGCGCGAGATCGGCCCGGCTGAACAGAAGCGTCTCGACCAGGCCGTGCTGCGGCGCCCGTGCGATCCCGATGCTGAGGCCGACCTCGATGGCCTGTCCGCCGAAGGAGAACGGCTTGCCGACGACGGAAATCAGCTCCCTGGCCAGGCGGCGCAGGCTTTCATCGCTCGGGTCGCTCCTGACCAGAACGGCGAACTCGTCGCCGCCCATGCGCGCCACGGTGTCGGCCGGATGCATGCGCTCGGCGAGCCTGCCGGCGACGCGTTTCAGCAGCTCATCGCCGGCCATATGACCGACCGTATCATTGACGGTCTTGAAGCGGTCGAGGTCCAGGCACATCACGGCACAAGTGCCGCCGTCATGGGCGATCTCCTGCAATGCGGAGCGCAACAGCTCGTAGAAGCAGGTTCGGTTGGTCAGGCCGGTCAGCCCGTCATGGCGCGCCATATGGGCAATCTGCTGCTCGGCGAGCTTGCGCGCTTCGATGTCGATATGCGTGCCGACGATGCGCTGAGGCAGGCCCTGGGCGTCGCGCTCCACGACCTTGCCGCGCGCGAGCACCCAGCCCCAGCTGCCATCCTTGCGGCGCAGGCGATGCTCGCACTCATAGACCGGCGAGCGGCCCTCGAAATGCGCCTGCAGGAGCTCCAGGGCCTTCGGCTTATCTTGGGGATGGACCAGTTGGTGCCAGGTCGCGACATGGCTTTCCAGCTCTCCCGGCTCATAGCCCAGCATGGTCAGCCAGCGATCGGAGTGCCAGGCCTGGCCGGTGCCGACATTCCAGTCCCACAGCCCGTCGCTTCCCGCATCCAGTGCCCGCGCCAGGCGCTCCTCGCTCACGCGCAAAGCCGCGCCATGCGAGGCGAGGGTGCGGTTGGCGCGCCGGAGGCGGTCGGCGAACAAGCTGAGCGCGGAGAACGCCAGGGTCGTCAGCATCACGGCTGCTATGCCGGCCGCCAGCGCCCCGCGCGCCAGCCCGCCCTCGGGAGCGGCGATTGACGGGTCCGGCACCGCTTGCACTGCCGCCATCGAGACGAAGTGCATGGTCCCGATGGCGCTGGCCAGAAGCGTCGCGGCAACGGCGCGGGGGTAGCGGGTCGGGCGGCGGGTGAACACGAACAGCGCCGCGCAGGTCAGCACGGCGCCGGACGCCAGCGCCGCCGCGACGAGCGCCTCGTCCCAGACGAAGCGGCCGGGAATGCGAACGCCCGCCATCCCGGTGAAATGCATCGCGGCGATGCCTGCGGTCAGCAGAATGCCGCTGGCGACGACGGCGGTGGCGCCGGCAGCGCCCCGGATCAGGCTCGCGGCGCAAAAAGCGGTCGCCATGGCGACGCCCAGCGAGGCCAGCGTCAGGCCCACATCATAGCCGATGGCGAGCGGCGGCTCGTAGCCGAGCATGGCGATGAAATGCGTGCTCCAGATGCCTGCGCCGGCCGCGGCACCGGTGGCGGCGAGCCAGATGGCGGCGGCCCAACCCGCGCTTTCGCGCGCCTGTTTGAGCAGGCCGAAGGCTGCATGGCATGACACCCAGCAGACCAGCGCCGACAAGGGCAGCACCCAGGCGGCATGCTCATCCGTCAAGCACGACAATGTTCGATACATGGCGCCTGCGCAATTGTGACGATCAGCCCCGGTCGTATAGGGCAGAAAGCGAAGGACATCGTGCCAAGCAACGCTAAAATTGCAGGCGACCATCGCTGAAATCATTCAGGCTGTTACGTCATGCAGGGGCGCGCCGAGCCGTGACGGCCGCTTTCGCTGCTGTGATTGGCAGCTATTCCGGGTGCCGGGAGTTCCAGGCTTCGGCATAGTCGGCGCACATCCGATAGACGGCGTCCCGGTCCGTGACACCCGCCGGCTTCGCGCGCGAGGGCAGGGCCGTTTGAAACGGCGCATAGCCTTGATGCGCCAGCCGCCAGAGCCGCCGAAGCTCCTTCAGCGGTTCGGCATGGTCGTCGACGCGCAGGTCGAAGCTCGCAAACGGGGCATCGTTCCAGATGCGGATGGCGCAGGACTGACGCTCGCGGCTGTCGCCGCCCTCGCATTCGCCGGCTTCCATCGCGACGATGAGGCGCTCGTCGAAATCGAGTGCGGATGCTGCGAGATAGGCGTCGAGGGTCGCCTCGACGACCTGCGGCCCTGCCAGCATGTTCCCGGCGACGGCGACGTTGGGAGCGCTGACGCTGCCGCTCCATGGGATGCAGGCCGAGCCGGTATGGCATGCCGCGCTGCCCGTGCGAGCGATCACATGCACCTGCCTGTGATCGCGACCTTCATCGGCCGCCACGAGCGCGCAGACGATATCCTGGGAAGAACAGCCTTCCCGAAGCATCCTCAGGCCGTCGACGCCGAAAAACGGATTTGCGAAAGCCTGCGTCGCGACCACGCCGGCTCGACCCGCCCCATAGGGAACGACCGCCCCGACCGCCAGCGCCCGCGACGCGCACAGCACGCCAAACGCACCGGTTTGCGCATCCCGCGCAATGATCGACCAGGTCATGCGGAATTCCCTGCTCTTCAGGACGCCGCAATATCCGCGACGGGGCGGTCGCGTTGAAAAAGCCCGACCGGTGTGAAAACCGCGCGGCCATCTCCGCTCACGGAATGAACGTAGTATCGGCTGTTCGTATCTGCGTTGGCTGTCAGAGCGGATGCGAACGGCCCACCTGGCGGCAGGACCGGCTCATCAATTGCCAGTCCACCTACTCTGAGTGCGGAGCCGTCTCGCTGGGCGGGTGAGAACCACAGCTCGGGGGCTAAGAGCTACATCCGCAGCCTAGCGGCAAGAGCCATACTGAGATTAACGTCCACGCCGTAGAAATAATCGGTGTTGGTGTTGTCAGATCTTTCGAGCGCTTGAAGGTAGCTAACACCAATCGGTTGCACATCACTGATCGGCGCTACAAGCGTAACGATAGCGGCATTTGCCACTGAATTCCACACAGTTGCAATAATTGATCGCGAACCGGGTCCAGTTGTACTATTTAGGCCAATTCCGATTTGAGCTTCTCCTCCGACGCCGGGGGACTGCGCTCTAACGGAATATGTTGCGGAGAAATTATCCTCCGAAATGCCTGTTACAAATGTTACCCTGTTGTTGTTGCTGTTGTTGGCGGAACGAAATGCAGAACTCGTGTACGTCCAAACGGGGGTGTTGTCCTGAACAAACGCTCCAACATCGACGCGATTGAATGCGTTCCACACGCCAAGCCATGAGGCTCCGCCGCCGGTCGCTGCTGACCCCGGATTCCAGGACACCGTGGCGTTGCTTGTGTCCGTCGCGATCGTGCCGATGTATGTACCAAAGCCAGCCGCAGGCCCATTCGTGATGGCGACTGTATTGGTAAGAATGCCGTTGACGCGCCCGAGATTCGTTCCGCTGCTGCGCGTCGTTTGAGTGGTCCATGCGGGGCCGCGCGTCAAAGTGACGGTCCCGGCATTGGACCACACGAAGAGGTCATAGACTGCGCCGGCGGTCGCAGCGGCCGGGCCGGCATTTCCTGCGGTCGAATTGGCTAAAATATTTGAAAGTTCGGTGAAGGTTCTCGCGACGAAGCCCGTCCCGGTCCAGATCGGCACCAGATTGCCGGTATAGGGCGTGTAGTAGACCGTCCCCGCGCCGCTGACTGTCGATGTCAGCACGGGCGTGCCGATCGCAAGCGTCAATCGCCCTGCTGGCGCAAAGACCAGTCCGGGCTGCGAGTTGATGCAATTCAACAGATTGTTGAAATTGGCCATGACTTGGCTTGCATCGGCATTCGTTCCATTCGTCAGCGTGTACGGGCTGGACGGACAGGTCTGAGCCAAAGCGGCGTGATTCACGCCGAGGGCGAGGATCGCCGCTGCAACAAGCTTCCGCATCAGGCGCATGTGGGACTCCTCAAGGCAAAAAGAAGGGCGGCGAATATGGGGATGATCCCGTCCTATCGGCGCGAACAAAACCGCGCACTCGATTTAGACTTTCAATAAGGGTACTTAACTGCAAGCTGGCTATAAGTTCCACCATAGAAAGTTTGGTAATTACCGCCGTCAGAATTTTCCAGTGCTGCTATGTAATGTCTGCCAGATTGAGGTTGATATTGGTTTGTCACGGTCGGGCTATACCAAATTGATCCTGCTAAATTATTTGAATATATGCTGCTTTGATCAAAATTAACACTCTGATCGAGGCCGATACCAATTCTTCCATAAGTATTAGCGACGGGTGCTGGGTTTACAAGCGATTTATAGATCGCGGAGACGATATCTTCAGAAAGGCCGATTATAAAACGTACCCGAAATAGGCCGCCCTGGATTTCCCGGGGCGCAACTGCGATCACGGTCCAGGTGGCGTTCGTGTTTGATGCGGTGCCAACGACCTCCCGCCGATTGAAATTATTCCAAAGGCCTATGATGGCGGTGCTCCCGCCGGGTTGGCCGGTGGCGGGGATATAACTGACGGTCGCGCCAGCGTCGTCCGTCATGATAGTTCCGACATAAGTCCCGAAACCGGCCGCTGGGCCGTTTGTGATCGCTACAGAGTTCGTTAGCAGGCCGCTCACGCGCGTTATGGCTGTGCTGCGTGTGGTGGCGTTCGCCCATGCAGGGCTGCGAGTCAGCGTCATGACGCCGGCGTTTGACCAAACAAACAAATCATATATCGAGCCGGCGATCGCGGCGGCGGGCCCCGCATTCCCGGCCGATGAATTGGCGAGCACATTGGACAGTTCGGCAAAGGTGGCGGCGACGAAGCCGGTTCCGGTCCAAACGGGCACCAGATTTCCGGTATAAGGGGTGTAGTATACCGTTCCAGCTGCGCTGACGGCGGACGTCAGTACTGGTGTCCCAGTCGTCAGGGTCAATCGGCCCGCTGGCGCAAAGACCAGGCCCGGCCGGGAATTGATGCAATTCAACAGATTGTTGAAGTTGGCCATGACTTGGCTTGCGTCGGCATTCGCCCCATTCGTCAGCGTGTACGGGCTGGACGGACAAGTCTGAGCCAAAGCAGCGTGATTCACGCCGAGGGCGAGGATCGCCGCCGCAACAAGTTTCCGCATCAGGCGCATGTGGGATTCCTCAAGGCAAAATGAAGGGCGGCGAAGATGGGGATGACCAATCGGAAGGCAGCACAACGTCTGATTGCTGATCAGTGCAAAAAATCCTCTTGATTGCAAGGGGCCGCCTCGGCACATTCGGGGGTGCTGAGATCGAAATCGGAAAAGCAGCGAGCTGAAGGCGCGAATTTGTGCAGAATCCAGATGCGGAAAAGAAATATAGAAATAAAATTGAACGTAATTTCTTATCGGAGGGGACCGCTAAATGGCTTTCAGGTTATATCGACGTAAATTCGCTGCGGCGCTGACAGTATCATTTGTTATATTTTCAGCGATGACACTAAACGAAGTCAGAGCTGCAAATGCCTCTGTTGTCTATACCTATGACGCGCTCGGGCGGATCGCGTCGGCCAGTTACGATACCGGCATCATCATAATTTACTCATATGACGCAAATGGAAACCGGACGGCCCAAACCATTAACGTCAACAGCGCCTCGGCTGCTTGGGGTAGCTTTAATTGGGGTGAGGCCATCTGGCATCAATAGAAGCAACAGAAATAAGATCTTAGTAGATTTTTATCACGTATTTACGGCGGCTTATATCGCTTGATAATCAAAGCGGGAGAATAACGTGTTTCAGGAAATTAAGCGGTGCAATCTGCTATTTGTTCTTGTGACAATTTTCTCCTATTTTTCCGTTTGCTTTATTGGTGTCGGCGCGCTTGCCCAAAGCCTAACCCAGAGACAGGCCATCGGGATCGCCGAGGCCAACGAATTTCTGCAGCAGCGTGCCTCAAGCTATCCGCCTGGGCGTCCGGGTCTGTCGGGATTGTCGCGAGGCGGTGTGGCCGGGGCGCCGTCGAGCGCGGATATGTCTCTGCTTGGCGTCTCCCCGCTGGCGGGGACTTGCCCAGGCTCTTTGCCTCAACCAATCGAGATTGCGACCCTGGCGTCTTCCCTCCGATGCGATCCCGATCTCATCTTCGAATACGTCTACAATAATATTGAATACGAGCCATTATTTGGAAGCAACAAAGGCCCGCTCGGAACATTGCTCGACGGTCGTGGTAATGATTGGGATCAGGCCCAATTATTCGTGGCTCTTTTGAATGCGGCTGGGAATAACCAGGCCGCGTATCAATACGGCTATATTACCCTTACCGGCGCCGTGGCTTCCAACTGGCTCGGGGTCAAGAACGACGGCACAGCGATTGCGCAATTGCTCGCCAATGGAGGCGTCCCGATCGCAGGCGTCGTGATCAACTCCTCCGACGGCACTCTCATTCAGATCGACATTGCGCATGTTTGGGTCCGGGTGAATTTGAACGGAACCAACTACGTTTTCGATCCAAGTTTGAAATCGAACTCCAGCGTTCAGGCGGCCGGAAATCTTGCTGGTAGAATAGGTTATGACCGGCAGGCGTTTATTGGGAGTTCCGGCGGTGTCGTAGATTCGAATTCGATCAGTTCCGTGAACAGGGCTGCTCTACGCGCGAGCATGACCCGTTATGCGGAGAACCTTGTCAGCAACATCAAAGCCTCCAATCCGGCGATGACATTGGGGGAGCTCGTCGGCGGAAAGGTTATCGTTCCGCTCTCTGGATCCCCGATCCGCCTGCTGAGCTTGCCTTATCTGTCTACAAATCAGCCTATCGGCATTCAGACCTGGTCGGTCATCCCGAACGCTTATCGAACCTGCATCGCCATCGCGTTCACACGATACATCCCCGAGGCAACATGCAGTTCTCCTCAGCCTGATTCCATTATCGTGTATTCAGACGAGATATACACGAAACGGGTTACGGTTTTCTCTGAAGTCGATCCGAATATCGTTGGCAACTATATCCTGACCCTGTTGATCGATGGCGCCGTGCCCTCGTCGGGTTCAAATCGGGCGCCGTCTCGCCCCTACGGCCAATCATATCCGGCCAGGGTCTCGGTTCAGTCGCCGGGCCTGGAAAACCAGTGCGTGTCCTTTTTCGGGCCTGAGAACGCTTCGCTTTGCTTTGATTTGAGTTTCAAGGTCGGAGGGTCGAGCCTCCTGGGTTCCGGCTATGGGAAGGCTAGCCGCGGCATGGTCGATTATCATCGCCGACAGCTCGCAAATGCGCGATCGATTGCGGGCTCTCCGCTGGAAACGGTTTTGGGCGAAAGCCTTGCGGTGCTGAGCTTTAACTGGTTGGCCCAGCTTGCGGCTTACCAGCAGATCGCGGACCGGATGTCGCTGGCGAGTTCCCAGTTTCTATTCAGCATGGGGGTCGTCGCGCAAAGCGAGATCCAATCCAATAGCGGCACCCAAGGGCCTTTTGTCGATCTACCGCAGAATTTACTCCGGAATACGCTGCAAATATGCTGGCAACAACCAAACTGCAACACGCAATTCAACTCGGTTCAAGTCGGAGCGATATTTTCTCTGTCTGCCGCCCTGAGCATATTTGAATCCGCGGTCCTTGAGCAAACGCAAGCGCCGACGCCCAATATGGCTGCGGTTTCGACCGTAAAGCTCATCGATTTGAACGCTGCGTCTGGAGCAAAGACGTTCCTAGCTGATGGGACGACAGCTGCGGGCTTGCAATCATATTTCAATGTCATCAGGCCGAATTTGGTATCGACCTATGGAAGCAGTGATTTAGCGGTCATCGATGCGGCAATTTCGAGCAACGGCCAATCCACGGGGAGTCCGGCGGGCAACAAGGCCCTGCTACCGATCAACGGGAATGCGACTGTTGGACTTTGGCACGGCGCTGGCTACACAATAATGACGCAAACGCCGAGCGCGATCACCGTCAGTCAGAAGATCAGTGGCGGCTTGAGCGGCGGCTATAGCGGCACCAACATTCCGACCTTTGTTCAGATTTCGAACATGGTCGGTACGATTCCGACGCTGCCCGGTGTCTTGAATGTTCCAGCCTTTTTCAATTCGCAGCCCGCGCCGGGATCCGAGAAAGTCTCGGATCCCATAGATCTGGTGACGGGGGCGAATGTATATAATCAAGCGGATCTGTCGATCGGCAGCGGTTCGTTTCCGTACTCGCTATCGTTCGCCCGGACTTATCGCTCGTCGTCCAGCAAGACGGATGTCGGCCTAGGCAAGGGCTGGAGCCACAGTTTCTCCTATAGCGCAAGCTTCAACAGCGATCCCTATGCGGGTCTGGGCGCAAGTTCCGCCATCGACGCTGCCTCTGCCGTCGCCGCGATCTATGTTTCGCAGGATCTGACGAGCAGTAGCCAAAGCGTGCAATCGCTGACCCTGGCCTGGATGGTCAATCGCTGGCTCGGCGACCAGTTGACGAACAACTCCGTCGTGGTTTCGCAGCCGGAAACCTCTGAGGCCTTCATCGCCTTGCCCCGTACCGATGGCGCCACGAGCATTGGCTACTCCGCCCCCCTCGGCTCGGCGGCAACCTTGACCGGAACAGCGCTGAATTCCGGCATTCCCAGCGCCTACAGCTATGTCGCCAAGGACGGCGTCACGCTCGGCTTCGGCGCGCCGCCTGCTGGAAAGACCGCTTCGAACATCGCCACCTGGCGTCACCCCAACGGCATGGCGGTCGATTTCGCCTATGACGCATCCGGCAATCTTCTGACCGTGGCGAATAATTTGGGGCGGCAGATATCGCTGTCCTATGTGGGGAGCCGCATCAGCGCGGTGTCTGACGGCGAGCGGAGCGTGACCTTCGGATATAGCGGCGACAATCTGGTTTCCGCGACAGACCCGCTCGGCAGCGTCACGACTTATGCCTACGACGCCGAGAGTCAGCTGACGCAGGTATTCTATCCGTCCAATCCCAGCATCCCCTATGTCAGCAACGACTATGACGGGCTGGGGCATGTCGTCAGGCAGGCCAATGCCAACGGCAATGTCTCGCAGTTTTATTTCGCCGGCTCCCGCAGCGAAATCGTCGATCCGGCCGGCGGTCGTCGCGTTACCTACCAGACACCGCGCGGCAAGATCGTCAGGGACGCAACCGTCCTCAGCGGCAGCTTTGGAACGGTCTTCGGCGACACAGTGCAGCAGAATGGCGCTGTCAACATCACGACCAATCAATATGACGGGCAAGACCGCTTGGTGCTGACCACGGGCCCGGAAGGTGGCACGGCGGCTTATGCCTATTCGCTGGATCTCAAGCACAACGTCATGGCGACGATGCGGACCGCCAAACCAGGCTCGCCGCTTTCGCCCCTGACCACCACGTTCCAATACAACTCGCCCTTCAACCAACTGACGCAGACCATTGATCCGCGCGGACTCATCACGGCGCTGGCCTATGACCCGGTCACCAGCAACCTTCTCTCGGTGGTCCGGGATGCGGGCAGTGCAGGATACAAGGCTACGACCCGCATAAGCTACAATGCCTATGGCCAGCCGCTCTCCTCGGTCGATCCGGTCGGCACCGTGACGCAATATGCCTATGATGAGCAGGGCAATGTCGTTCAGATCGTCAGGGACGCCGGAGGTGCCGGGGCTCTCAATCAGACCACGCGATCGGCCTATAACGGCCTCGGCGACCTCACCTCGACGATCGATCCCAACGGGAACGTCACCCGAAACAGCTATGACGCCAATCGCCGCCTGGTCCGCAGCGTGGCTCCCCCCACCGGCGCGGCTTTCGGCAGCATCGTCACCGATCTGAATTATGATCCCGACGGCCGTGTGCTGCTGACGCAGCAGAGCGCCAATGGCGTGTTCCTGCGTTCCACCAGTGCGACCTATACCCCGAGCGGGCAGACGGCGACGTCGACCGACGCGAACGGCAACATCACGCGCTATGCTTATGACGTGGCCGACCGGCCGGCCAGCATCCGTGACGCGCTCGGCCGGGAGACACAGTATGGCTACGATCTTGCGGGGCGGCGCATTTCGGTCTCGAACCTCGCCGTCCAGAGCAATCCGCTGCTGCAGCAGGGCTATACGCCGGACGGATTGCCGGCGAGCCTGACGATCGCGCGCGGCAACAGCCTGACCAATGTCACCTCTTACATCTATGATGGCTTCGACCGTCTCAGCGTCGCGACCTATCCCAACGCCAGCACCGAGACCTTCACTTACGACAACGACAACAATGTTCAGACGCGCCAGACGCGCGCGAACCAGACGATTTCCTTCGCCTATGACACGCTGAACCGGCAGACGACCAAGGCCTCGAGCGGCCAGCCGACGGTGAGCTATGCCTATGATCTCGCCGGGCGGGTGATCTCGGTCAGCGATACCGGCGCGTCGCTGGTCAATGCGCTGCCGCCTTCGGGCGGAACCGTGAGCTTCGCGACGAACCTGAGTTATGATGCGCTGAATCGCCCGCTCGCGGTGAACTGGAGCCCGACCCCGGCGCCGGCGGTTGCGCCGACGACCAGCAGCGTCGCCTTCGGCTACAGCTATAACCAGGCCAATCAGCGCATCGGTCAGACCACGAACGATGCCAGCTGGTGGCTCTCCCCAGCGGCCGCGAGCACGACCACTTACACCGCCAATAATCTCGACCAGTACACCGCCGTCGGCGCGGTCACGCCGAGCTATGACGGCAACGGCAACCTGGCCTCGGATGGAAGCTTTACCTACGCCTATGATCCGGAGAACCGGCTGACGGGCGTGATGCAAGGCGCGACGACGGTCGCGAGCTATGATTTCGATGCTCAGGGGCGGCGCAAGCAGAAGACGGTCGGCTCGGCCAAGACGGTGTTCGTCACCGACGCCGACAATCGCGAGGTGCTGGAATATGACGGCACGAGCGGGCAGGTGCTGCGCTGGTATTTCTATGGGCTGGGCTCTAATGAGGCGCTGAACCAGATCGAGGTTTCGTCGGCGACGCGCACGAGCTTCATTCCCGATATCCAGGGTTCCGTGCAGGCGACGCTGGCCTCTGCCACCGGCACGCTCGCCAAGGCGGGCTATCTGCCCTTCGGCCAGAGCGCGGCATCGACGGGGACCTTCCGCTACACCGGCCAGCGCATCGACCCCGAGACCGGGCTCTACTACTACCGCGCCCGCATGTACGCGCCCGCGCTCGGCCGCTTCCTCCAGCCCGATCCGATCGGGACGCAAGGCGGGCTCAACCTTTATGCCTATGTCGGGAATAATCCGCTGAACCTGATCGATCCGACTGGTTGGGTGCAGGAAACGGCGGGTTCCTTTGGTCAGCGGTTGTTGACGTCGTTCGTCAACGCGGTGCCGGGGGCTTACTATGGCGGCCGTGTCCCGGAGGAATTCAGAGCCGGCAACTATGGAAACGCAGCCATCTACGGGGCAATGGCCTTGGGCGATGCAGCGCTTGGAATTGCAACTTTTGGTGCTAGCACGGAGGTGCAAGCCGGCGTTAGATCTGTGAGATCTATAGCAACCGCGACCGCACGAGAGATTGGTGTGGCTGGTGAAACCGCGGTTCGAAGTGCGTATGATATTGGCCCTAAGATTGCTATCCCGATCAATGGCCTAGTGAGGATTCCGGACGGCCTCACCGGTCAAGTGGTGAGTGAAGTGAAGAATGTTGCGAATTTGAGCTTTACCCGGCAATTGAGAGATTATTCCGATTTTGCTCAGTCAACTGGGCGAAGTTTTGACTTATATATGAGAGGGACAACAAATATCTCTGGACCATTGGCTCGCGCCATAGAGAGTGGAAATATTAATCCTCTCATTATACCACCATATTGACGAGGATTATCAACATGAAGAAAAGAATATCGGCGTCAGAATTGATAAATAATTTAAAATTGAATCACGATTATGTTTTAGAGAAATCTAAGAGGGATAAATTTAGAATCGCTCTTGATACGAGAGATAAAATTGAGCAAAATGATATTTTGGCTGAGCTTAAGGAGGAAGGGTTCAATTTTGAATCCGTATGGGAGTTAGTCAATAGTAATAATAATTATGCGAGAATAATACCAATACTGTTGAGGCATCTTTCTATAGATTATTCAGATCGCACAAAAGAGGCGATCGCTCGCTCATTAGCTGTCCCTGACGCTTCATATGCTTGGTCAACGATATTAAATGAATATAAAAAATCAAACGCGGGGACTGGATTCAAGAATGGGTTGGCAACCGCGATCTCTGTGATTTGCTCGGACGAATTTATTGATGAAATCAGTAATTTACTGGATGATAAGAGGAATGGAGATAGTAGATTGTTAATTTTGCGCGGCTTAAAGAGATTTAAATCACAGAAAACTAAGGATATTATTGTTAAATTGAGTAAAGATCCTGATTTTTCGAAAGAAATAAATTCATGGAGTAAGATATAAAATTAAATTATATTTGTTTGTGAGGTTTTATATTTTAATTATCGCGCGAATATCAGGTGAGCTACGTCTATGATCTCGCCGGGCGGGTGATCTCGGTCAGCGATACCGGCGCGTCGCTGGTCAATGCGCTGCCGCCTTCGGGCGGAACCGTGAGCTTCGCGACGAACCTGAGCTATGATGCGCTGAACCGCCCGCTCGCGGTGAACTGGAACCCGACCCCGGCGCCGGCGGTTGCGCCGACGACCAGCAGCGTCGCCTTCGGCTACAGCTATAACCAGGCCAATCAGCGCATCGGTCAGACCACGAACGATGCCAGCTGGTGGCTCTCGCCTGCGGCCGCGAGCACGACCACTTACACCGCCAATAATCTCGACCAGTACACGGCCGTCGGCGCGGTCACGCCGAGCTATGACGGCAACGGCAACCTGGCCTCGGATGGAAGCTTTACCTACGCCTATGATCCGGAGAACCGGCTGACGGGCGTGATGCAAGGCGCGACGACGGTCGCGAGCTATGATTTCGATGCCCAGGGCCGGCGCAAGCAGAAGACGGTCGGCTCAGCCAAGACGGTGTTCGTCACCGATGCCGATAATCGCGAGGTGCTGGAATATGACGGCACGAGCGGGCAGGTGCTGCGCTGGTATGCCTATGGCCTGGGCTCCAATGAGGCGCTGAACCAGATCGAGGTCCCATCCGCGACGCGCACGAGCTTCATTCCCGATATCCAGGGTTCCGTACAGGCGACGCTGGCATCAGCCACCGGCACGCTCGCCAAGGCCGGCTATCTGCCCTTCGGCCAGAGCGCGGCATCGACAGGCACCTTTCGCTACACCGGCCAGCGCATCGACCCCGAGACCGGGCTCTACTACTACCGCGCCCGCATGTACGCCCCCGCGCTCGGCCGCTTCCTCCAGCCCGACCCGATCGGGACACAAGGCGGGCTCAACCTCTACGCCTATGTCGGGAACGATCCGCTGAACCTGATCGATCCATGGGGATGGGAACGGCAGTCCCCCGGAGGCGGGGGAAGCTTGCTTCAGAGCTTCACCGGCTATCTCAGCTCCAGCTTTGACGCGCTTTCGCGTATCCCGTCGGGCTTTCGGGATATGGCGCAAGATGCTGTTTCTGATCCCGGCCTGTTCTTACAGCGTGCTGAACCCGCGCTCGTTGGGCTGGGCATGAGCGCGCCAATTATGGCAGTTAGGGCGGGTGCGCTAGGAGAAACGAACGCAGCAGCGACAATCCCGCATCAAGTTCTCGCAAATAGAGCTGCCGGAAATGCGTTCGAGAATGCCGTAGGTGCGAGTTTGGAGCAAACTGGTGTGACTATCGGCCGTCAGGTAACTATTCAAACGCAAAGCGGAGTGAGAACAAGGTTGGATTTTTTGACGCGAGACTCAGTCGGCACAATAAGGTGCATCGAATGCAAAGCCAGTCCAACAGCGTCACTTACGCGGAATCAGGGATTGGGATTTCCGGAGATTGGGCAACAGGGTGGAACAGTCGTTGGCGCCGGCAAGCCTGGCTTCCCTGGCGGCATCAAGATACCGCCAACAGCAGTAGATATTATTCGAGGTCCTTGACAGATGTCCATTGAGCAAACCGACAAGGTAGATTTTGTGAACCTCGACCGCGCTACGCGGCGTGTCGTGCTTACCATTAGCGATCATCTTGATTGGAGCCATGATGAAGGATCTCATCTCCTTCTTCTGCAGGAAAAATTGAACTCCTATTTAAGTTTTATCGAAAGCGGAGAGATAGTTAAGAAATTTCCTGATGCGCAGGGTCTGCCGATTGCCATTAGTATAGTCGGAAGATTTTCTATGAGCGAACAAGCCAAGTTATTTTTCGCAAAAGCTCGAGAATCAATTGAGAGTGCCGGTTTTTTTCTCGAATTTAAGTTATATCTTCCACATTGAGAATAAATAAAAAGGAAGCTCGCTCCGACGTCGATGACTGTAAGCTCCATCTTTCTGTATTTGGGGATTACAGGTAGCGCCAAGCTATGACGGCAACGGAAACCTGATCTCGGACGGAAGCTTCGCCTACGCCTACGCCTATGATCCGGAGAACCGGTTGGCCGGCGTGATGCAAGGCGCCACGATGGTTGCGAGCTACGATCTCGGCGCCCGGGGGGCGGCGCAAGCAGAAGCAGACATCCGCAGGCTCGCCGCACTGGCCTCATGCTTCAGAACCTGACGGCGATCCGGCCCTTGAGCGGCGTGGTCCCGGGCTGCGTTCACCCAGCGTGGCGGCGTCGACTGACGCGCTTCATGGGCGATAGCGACGACAGTCGTCGTCCCGCGACGAACTCGCCACTGTTGTCAGGCGCGCTGTTTCGCCAGGTGAGGGCTGCGATCCTCGAGGCTGAAGTTCGGGACTGCAGCGAAGGCGTTTTTCAGATGCTCGCCCATCATCTGGGCCGCCTTCTCGCGGGCGCCGGCTCCGACCGCGTCGAGAATGGCCAGGTGCTCGCGGCACCAGTCCTTGACCCGGCGGCGATTGACATAGCCGCCGAATTCGAGGAGCCGCCGCATGCGGTTCTGCTGCTGGATGGCCTGGAGGAAGAACGGGTTGCCGCCGAACTCCGCCAGCATTTCGTGGAACTGGGCATCCGTCTCGAACAGCTGGGCCCGGTCCACCGTTTCGATCGCGGGGTGGGCCACGAGATAGAGGTGCTGCAGGCGGCTGCGCTCGATCATGGCCGCATCCGCCCGGAAGTCCTGCAGCAGCAGGATGGCGGGCTCGATGATGCTGCGGAAGGCGTAGCTGCCGTGCATGCCGACCTTGGTGTCCAATGTCGGCACGAAGCTCCAGCCGCGCCCGGTATTGCGATGGATGAGGCCATCGTCGAGCAGGCGCAGCAGCGTCCGCTGGAGCGCGGCGCGGTCCACCTCATAACGTCGCGCGATATCGCTTTGGATGAAGGTCACCGGCAGCCGCCCGACCAGGCGATCCTGCACGATGAGCGCATACAGATCCTGATCGGATGTCGAGGGCACCTCTAGCTCGAGCCGGTAGAGCTCTTCAGGGCGCGCCAGGAGGAAATAGCCATGGTTGCGGCGCGCTTCGAGGATGCCGCGCTCGGCGAGGAGCTGCAGCGCCGAGCGGATCGGCGTCCGCGAAACCTGAAGCAGGTCGCCGAGCGCCTGCTCGCGCAGATGGTGTCCGGGTTCAAAGCGCGCCTCGCGGACGACATCGAGAATTTGATTGGCGAGCTTGTGCCGCCGCTGGCTCGAACCGCGGGCCATCCTGTCCCTATCTGATCGCACTGATCGAACTCTTTCAAACAATCGATACAATGGGGTTGCGGTTTTGGGCAAGCGCAGCGGCGCCACGGTTGAGCGGGCGGTTCCAAGAGATGCGAGCCTCGCCTTCACATTGCGCCAGCGGCAAGCAGATTCCGGCGCGGATTTCGCCAGTGCGTGCCCGGTATTTGATCAAGCGCCGCGCGGGGGCTGCGTTGACTCCTTTCCGGTTCCGGCTTGTACTGTTGCTGACTAATAGAGCAATCTGTTCGCGACGAGGGGAATGGCATGCTTCGAAAACTCGCTTCAGCATTCATAGTGCCATTGGGGCTGGTCCACGCCGCCATGGCCGCCGAGCTGCCCAAGAGCGGCGTCGTCGAGGCCGGCACGCTGACCTATGGCGTCGCGGCGACATTCGCGCCCTTCGAGTTCCAGAAGGATGGCAAGCTCACCGGCTTCGATATCGATTTCGTCGAAGCGATCAGCCAGAAGCTGAAGGCCAAGCCGGCGCCGATGAACATGGAGTTCAAGGGGCTCATTCCCGCGCTGCAGGGCGGGCGGCTCGATATCATCAATTCGGCGATGTACATGAACCCGGCGCGGGCCGAGCAGGTCGATTTCGTGCCCTACATGAAGATCGGCAACATGGTGGTGGTCCAGGCCGGCAATGCCGGCAAGATCACCGGCCGCAACGAGACGCTCTGCGGCAAGACCATCGCCGTCACGCTCGGCGGCATCCAGGAGAGCCAGGCTCGCGCCGATGACAAGAACTGCAAGGACAAGGGCCTCAAGAGCGTCGATGTGAAGACCTTTCCGACCGCGCAGGATTCCTGGCTGAACCTGCGTCAGGGGCGAGCGGACGCGGTTTACGACTCGACGCCGGGTGCGGCGAAGGTGCTCGACGAATTGCCTGGGGTCTTCGAGACGGTCGGGGCGGAGTTCGAGTCGAACACCTCGATCGGCATCGCCACCCGCAAGGGCGATCAAGCGATGCAGGCCTCGCTCAAGGCCGCCATCGCGGAGGTCGTCGCGGACGGAACCTATAAGGGCCTTCTGACGAAGTGGAAGCTGCCGGCCTCGGTCTCCATCTTCAACTGAGTTCCGCAAGACCGGCGGTCTCGCCTGACGAGGCCGCCGTGACGTTGCCGCGCAGCCAAGATCTCAGAACCATGCGAGACCTCAGAGACCGTTTGGAACCTTCAGCCCTTATCCTTCGAGACGCCATTCCCAAGGGAATGGCTCCTCAGAGCCTGGCCGATAATGATGTCCTTATTTTCAGAAGCCTGGCCCTTGGCAACAATCGCGCCGTCATCCCGGGCGACCGCAGGGAGACCCGGGATCCATGCCTGAACCTTTCGCGATAGGCGTTCCGGCATGGATCCCGGGTCTGCGCTTCGCTCCGCCCGGGATGACGGCGCATTTCGATACGAAACTACAAGATACTGAAATCATTTACCAAAGTGTCGGACAGACTCTCAGGATGAGGGCTCGGGGAGAAGTCAGACGGGCACTCAGAACCATGCATGGCCGAGTGTCCTGATGTCCTTTCAGCTCGTCCTCGATTACGTGCTGTCGCCGATCTTCTTTCACGGCGCGCTGATGACGCTGCTCATCACCGTGACGTCCCTGTTCTTCGGCATCCTGGCGGGGCTGGTCGTCGCCCTGCTTCAGGAGGCGAGGCTGACGCTTCTGCGCGTCATCGCGCTCTTCTATCTCTGGCTGTTCCGCGGCACGCCCGTGCTGTTCCAGATCATCTTCATCTACAATGTCCTGCCCGGCTTCGGCATTCGCCTGTCGGCCTTCATGTCGGCTGTGATCGCGCTGTCGCTGAACGAGGGCGCCTATATGGCGGAGATCCTGCGTTCCGGCATCAAATCGGTGACCAGGGGCCAGCGCACGGCCGGCCTTGCGCTCGGCATGACGCGTGCCGGCGTCATGCGTCACGTCGTGTTGCCGCAGGCGCTGCGCATCATCCTTCCCCCGGTCGGCAACCAGATGATCGGGATGCTGAAGACGAGCGCGCTCGTCTCCGTTGTGGCGGTCGAGGAACTGCTTCTGATCGCGAACCAGACAGCGAGCGCCAATTTCCGCTATTTCGAGGCCCTCTCGGCCGCCGGCATCTATTATCTCGTGCTCACGACAATCTTCATGGCGGGGCAGGCCTGGCTCGAGCAGGCGCTCGACCCCAAGCGGGCCCGTGCACGAAGGCAGGCCAAGCCGCTCGTCGAGCGCCTGACCGCGGCGGCCGACATCCGATGAGGCACCCATCCTCAAGGCACGCATTCTGTCAGGGTCGCGGGAGGCCGTCATGACCGCGCAACGCCCGCTGCTTGAACTGATCGGCATTGAGAAGAGCTTCGGCCAGCTCCAGGCGCTGAAGACCTGCTCGCTGGAGGTTCACGAGAAGGAGACCGTCGTGCTGATCGGGCCGTCGGGCTCCGGCAAATCGACCCTGCTGCGCTGCGTGAACCTGCTGGAGCCGCCCGACCGCGGCAACATCGTCTTCAAGGGGCAGGATATCGGCAGGGATCTGAGAGCGGCACCGCTGATCCGGCAGGAGATCGGCATGGTGTTCCAGAATTTCGAGCTGTTCCAGCATCTGAGCGCCGCCGAGAACATCATGCTCGCACCGATGAAGGTTCTCGGCCTGTCGCGTCACGATGCCCATGACATTGCGCTCGGGCTGCTGAAGAAGGTCCGCATCCCCGACAAGACCGACAGCTACCCCGATGAACTCTCCGGCGGGCAGCAGCAGCGCGTCGCCATCGCGCGGGCGCTCGCGATGAAGCCGGCCGTGATGCTTTACGACGAGCCCACCTCGGCGCTGGACCCGGAAATGATCCGCGAGGTGCTCGATGTGATGGCGGAGCTGTCGGCCGAGGGCATGACCAGCATCGTCGTCACCCATGAGATGGGCTTCGCCAAGCGCGCCGCAGACCGCATCGTCTTCATGGAAGCCGGGCGGATCGTCGAGATCGCCAATAGCGCGGATTTCTTCGGCGGCACCGTGAATGCGCGGGCGCGGCAATTCCTCGACCAGATCCTGCATTGAGCGAGCGCATGACGTCGTCCGAAAACCGGTTCCCACTTTTCGGCATCATGCATCAGGCCTTGAGCGGCCGGTTTCGAGACACGCCATGACAACCACCCCCGACGCGTCCCGCATGAAGCGCGAGCTCGCCGAGCTCATCGCGATCCGCACGGAAAACCCGCCCGGGCGCGAGCTGGAGGTGGCCGACTATGTCGCGGCGCGGCTGCGCGAGATCGGCCTCGACGTCACGCTCGACGAATACAAGCCCGGCCGCGTCAATGTGGAGGCGCGCCTGCTCAACGGGCCGGGGCCGGTCTTCGCCTTCAACACGCATATGGACGTCGTGCCCGCCGGCGAAGGCTGGACGAGCGATCCCTTCATCCTGCGCGAGGCTGAAGGGCGCCTCTACGGGCGCGGCGCCTGCGACTGCAAGGGTCCGCTCGCGGCCATGCTGGAGGCCGTGCGCATGCTGGCCGCGACGCGTCAGAGCTGGTCGGGCACGCTGCTCGCCATCTTCGTCGCCGATGAGGAGATCGCCAGCGAAGGGGCCAAGCACTACGCCGCCAAGCGGCCCAAGATCGATGCCGCCGTGGTCGGCGAGCCGACCTCCAACACGATCTACAGCGCCCATAAGGGCAGCCTGCGCCCGCTCGTGCGCGTCCACGGCGTCCCGGCCCATTCGGGCACGCCGCATCTCGGCGAGAACGCCGTCCTGCGCGCCGGGCAGCTTCTCGCCATGGTCGCCGAGGAGCATGAGGCGAATGTCCGACGCCGCACCCACCCGCTCGTCGGCGAGGCGAGCCTCACCGTGACGCGCATCCATGGCGGCCATGCCGACAATGTCTTGCCCGGCGCCTGCGACCTGCTGCTCGACCGGCGGATGGTGCCGGGCGAGGACGAGGATGGGGTCAAGGCGGAGATCGCGCTGCTGCTGAAACAGGCCCATGCGCGTTTCGGCCTGCGCGCCGATATCCTGGAGTGGAAAGCCACTACGGGCGGCGCCACCGAGACCGCCCCCGACCGTCCGATCGTGCAACGCAGCCTTGCGGCGGCGCGCCGCCACGGCATCGCCGAGCCGGGACCGTTCGGCTTCCAGGGCGGCTGCGACCTCGTGCATTTCCGCGCGACGGGCGCCGAGGGCGTCGTGATCGGTCCGGGCTCGCTCTCCGTCGCGCACAAGGCCGACGAGTTCGTACCGGCCGACGAGTTCGTGACCGCGAGCCTGATCTATCGCGACGTCGCCGTCGCGATGCTGTCGGGTTGAGGGGGAAAGCCGATGCGCCTGTCCCTGCACCGGGCGATGCTGAGCTATGGCGGCGGCCTGCTGCTGCACACGGCCTCGTCGGGGCCGGTCGCGGGCCTCGACACGCTCTATCTCGCTTTGCAGGACGCCGATGGCATCAAGGCCACAGGCGAGGTCCGGATCAACATCGCCTATCTCAACGGGCTCGCCGCGGAGGATGTCGTCACGGAGGCGCTCGCGCTGCTGCCGCGCCTCGACCTGACGCCCGCCCCTGAGATGCTCCTGGCCGCACCGCCGCCGCTGCTGTCGCGCGCAAGCGCACCGCTGCGCATGCTGGTCGATCTCGCCCTGCACGATCTCGCCGCCAAACGCGCCGGCCAGCCGCTGGCGGCGTTCCTGGGCAAGTCCGAGCTGGGCAAGTCCGAGCTGGGCAAATCCGCGGCCGTGCCCATCGCCTATCCGACCAACCAGACCCTGTTCATATCGGATGATGCGACCTTCCTGCGTCAGGCGCAGGCCTATGTCGGGCGCGGCTTCAGGGATCTCAAGGTGCGTATCGGCGCGGCCGATTTCTCCGATGATCTCGCCCGCATCCGCAGCCTGCGCGCGCGCTTCGGCGCCGACGTCAAGATCGCGGTCGATGCGAATGCGGCCTGGAGCCTGGCGGATGCGCCGGCACGGCTTGACGCGCTGGCGCCGTTCGATCTCACCTATGTCGAGCAGCCGGTTGCGCCGGTTGGCTTTGAGCTGCTGGCACAGCTCGCCGAGGCCAGCCCGATCCCGATCATGCTCGACGAGAGCGTCAGGGGCGAGGACGACGCGATGCGCCTGGCCACTGGCGGCCACAGGTTGATGGCGCATCTGAAGCTGGTGAAGCTCGGCGGCCTCGCGCCCGCCTTGCGCGCCGCCCGGGCGCTCGCAGTGGCCGGCGTGCCCTGCATGATCGGGCAGATGAATGAGGGTGGCCTCGCCACCGCCGCCGCGCTGCATCTGTGCGTCGCCACGCAGCCGCGTTTCGCCGAGCTCTACGGTGCCGACGGCCTGAGCAACGATCCGGCGCCCGGTCTCGTCTATGCGGATGGCCTGGTGTTCGCTCCGGCGCGGCCTGGCCTCGGCCTTTCCTTCGCGCGCGAGCGCACCGAAACACTCTGGGAGAATTGAGCGATGGATATCGGCAGCGTCGTACAGGGCTCGGAATCGGCCTTTCCGAAGAGCGAATATGACGGCCGCGTCGCCAGGGCGCGCCAGCGTCTCGCTGCGGCCGAGCTCGACGTGATGGTCGTCACCGGGCCCGAGAACATCTTCTACCTCACCGGGCAGCAGACGCCGGGCTACTACACCTTCCAGGCGCTGGTGCTGCCGGTCGAGGGCGACCCCGTCTTCGTCATCCGGCAGCTCGAATATTTCAACTTCATCGCCAACACCTTCATCGCGGATGCCGCCATCTACCAGGACGGCGAGGATCCGGTCGGCTTCCTGACCAAGGTGATCCGCGACAAGGGCCTCTCCGGCAAGCGCGTCGCCATCGACAAGCGCGGCTGGTTCCTGCCGATCGCCGTCTATGAAGCGCTCCAGGCCGAGCTCGGCACCATCGGCGATGCGGCCGGTATCGTCGAGGCGCTGCGCGCCATCAAGTCGCCGCTGGAGCTGGAGAAGCTCGACTATGCCGCAGCTTATGTCGATGCCGGGATGAAGGCGGGCCTGGCCGCCGTGAAGCTGGGCGCGACCGAGAACGATCTCGTGGCGGCGATGATGGGCGCGGCGATCGCGGCCGGCTCGGAATATATGGGCATGGAGCCGCTGGTCTCGTCGGGTCCGCGCTCGGGCGTGCCGCACGGTACCTGGAAACGCCGCCGCATCGAGGCGGGCGACCCCGCCTTCCTGGAAATGGCCGCCTGCCATGACCGCTACCACGCCGCGCTGATGCGCTCGGCCTGGCTCGGTGCGCCGCCAGCCGTGGCGAGCGACATGATGAAGGCCTGCCAGGATGCCCTTGCCGCGGCCTTGGACGAAATCCGGCCGGGCGTCGCCTGCGAGGTTCCTCATCTCGCCTGCCAGGCCGTGATCGACAAGGCTGGCTATACCGACGCCTTCCGCAAGCGCCTCGGCTACAGCGTCGGCATCTCCTTCGCGCCCGATTGGGGCGAAGGCGCGATCCTGAATCTGAACAAGGGCGTCAAGACCGAACTCCAGCCCGGCATGGCGTTCCACCTGCCGCCGGCGCTGCGCATCTATGGCCGCTTTACCGTCGGCGTCAGCGAGACGATCGTGGTGACGCAAACCGGCCACCGCGTGCTCGGCGCCATCGACAGAGCGCTGCTGCAAGTGGCTTGAACCAAAAAGTGGCTTGAACCAAAAAGTGGCCTGATCCATCTCGACCGCGCGCTTCGCACCATGGGGACGCCGTGACGCTCCATCTCGTGATCGACCACACGGCTCGTCCGGCCCGGTTCGGAGCAGCGGCGGCGGTCGTGGCGCGCCGGCGCGGCGCGCGCTTCATGCATCTGCCTGCGATGTTCGATCTCGCAGCGCATCCCGACGCCGAGCAATATGTCCATGCCGCCGGCGGCCTCGGGCCGAGCGGGCTCTATTTCGCCGAGCGCATGCTGGGGCGCCCGATCGCGGCGGCGGCGAGCGTTGTGGAGATCCTGTCAGAGGCGCGCCAAGTCGATGTCGTGGTGCCGATTCATCCCAGCTTCGGTCAGGACGGCCGCCTGCTGCGCGCAGGCGCGCTGCAGGCCGGCATCCCGATCGATGAGGAGACCGCAGTGCCGGAGGAGGCGGAAGCGGCACCTGCCCACGCCCGGTCCAGCCAGCCATCCCGTGCCATTTGTCTCGTCGGGCGCGAACACGACCATCGCAACGTCTACCCGGCTGCGCTCGCCTCGCTGCAGGACGCCATTGCGGCCCTCGATCTCGCGATCGCCATCCGTTTCATCGATCCGCGGGACAGCGATGCAGCGCTGTACGAGGATGCCGCCGGCATCCTCCTGCCGGGCGGTTCGGACATGGGCAATGTCCCCGGCCAGATCCGTGCGGCGCGATTTGCGCTGGCTCGCGGCGTTCCCGTGCTCGGCCTGTGCCTGGGCATGCAGACCATGACGACCGCCTTCGCGCAAAGGGTCTTGGGGGACGGCATGGTCAACCTCGCCGAAGCCGATCCCGAGGCGCGAACCAAGAGCTTCGTCGCCATGGCCGCGGAGACGACCGCCGATGGCTCTGCGATCCTGCCCGAACATCGCACCGGTGATGCAAACGTCGATCTCGTACCGGGCACGCGTCTCGCCGCCTTGATGGGAACGCAGACGATGCGCGTGCGCTGCAACCATCGATTCCATCTGGCCCCGTCGCTGCGTCGCGATCTGCAGGAGGCGGGCCTCGTCGTCAGCGCGTCCAGCTTCGCCGGCCGCGTCGTCGATGCCGTCGAATGGCCAGCGCACCCCTTCTTCCTGGGCCTCCAGGGTCACCCCGAACTGACCCCCGCGACGAGCGCGCCGCATCCCGTCTTTCCGGCCTTCCTTCTCGCAACGCGCGACAAGTTGTGACGATCCCGGTGTTGCCTGCGCGCAACCCCTCGAGGGCTCGAATTCGCATGCTGATGCATGACAACCTCGCGGTGGCCGCACCATCTCCCTAGGCCGGAATCTTGCCGTGCAGCTTGATCTCCTTCAGCACCAGATTGGTGCGTACATGGGCGATGCCCGGCAGGCGGAAGAGGAACTGCTCGAGAAAGACGTTGTAGTCGTCCTTGTCGCGGCAGACGACGCGTAAGTGATAATCCGCCTCGCCGGTGGTCGCGAAACATTCAACCACTTCGGGTTGCTGGGCGACGCGCGCGATGAAATTGGACACGTGGTCGGCTTCGTGACGCAGCAGCGTCACATGCACGATCGCGCTGAAGCCAAACCCCGCCCTCTCGGCGTCGACGATCGCCATGTAGCTGGCGATCACACCAGCCTCCTCCAGCATCCGCACCCTGCGCCAGCAGGCGGACGCGGACATGCCGGCCTGATCCGCCAGATCCTGATTGGAGACGCGCGCATCCGACTGCAGGATCTGCAGCAGCTTGCTGTCCTGGGCGCTGAGCTCGATCTTCGCCATTCTGGAAATTTCCACCGATGTTGCAGCAATTTTCGGTAGGATAGACCGAATTACAGGCAAAACATACAAAGTCAGACAGGATTTTCCAGAGAATTCTGGTTGAATCGACCGCAATAATAACATGCGGGAGATTTCGCTCATGGCTTACGATGTCCCGGTTCGCGACTACGCGCTTGGCGACCGTTACGCGAAGAGCTCCGGGCGCGTCTTCATGACCGGAACGCAGGCGCTGGTGCGCATCGCGCTCGACCAGGCACGGCGCGACAAGGCCACTGGCCTCGATACGGCGGGCTTCATTTCGGGCTATCGCGGCTCGCCGCTCGGCGGTGTCGATCTGGAGCTGTGGCGCGCCGAGGACCTGATCGCGCAGCATAAGATCGCGTTCCTGCCGGCGGTGAACGAGGACCTTGCCGCGACCGCCGTGCTCGGCTCGCAGCAGGTCGAGACGAATCCCGACAAGCAGGTCGAGGGCGTCTTTGCGATGTGGTACGGCAAGGGGCCGGGCGTCGACCGCGCCGGCGATGCGCTGAAGCATGGCAACGCCTATGGCTCATCGCCACATGGCGGCGTTCTCGTCGTGGCGGGCGACGATCATGGCTGCGTGTCGTCCTCAATGCCGCACCAGTCCGACGTCGCCTTCATGGCCTGGTTCATGCCGACGCTGAATCCGGCCTCGATCGGCGAGTACCTGGCCTTCGGCGAATATGGCTACGCGCTCTCGCGCTATTGCGGCATGTGGGTCGGCTTCAAGGCGATCTCGGAAACCGTCGAGAGTGGCCAATCGGTCGAGATTCTGCCGCCGCGCGATTTCAACGCGCCCGCCTACACGCCGCCTGCAACCGGCCTGCATTATCGCTGGCCCGATCTGCCCGGGCCCCAGATCGAGGAGCGGATGGAGGCCAAGAAGATGGCCGTCTTCGCCTTCGCCGAGGCCAATCCGATCGACCGCCGCATCTACGACATTCCCGAAGCCAGTTTCGGCATCGTCACCACTGGCAAAGGCCATCTCGACCTGATGGAGGCGCTGCGCCTGCTCGGCGTCGACGAGGCGGTCTGCCGAGAACTTGGAATCGACATCTACAAGGTCGGGATGGTCTGGCCGCTGGCGCGCCGCGATGCGCTCGATTTCGTGCGCGGCAAGAGCGAGATCCTCGTCGTCGAGGAAAAACGCGGCATCATCGAAAGTCAGCTCAAGGAGTATTTCTACGACTACCCCGGCCACAAGCCCCACGCCATGGTCGGCAAGCGCGACGAGGACGGCAACCGGCTGATCTCCTGGATCGGCGAATTGTCGCCCAGGATGCTGGTCCCGATCGTTGCGCGGCGCCTGGATGCGCTGTTTCCCGATCTGCGCCTGTCCGAGCGGGCGGCGAGCCTGGTGCCCGAAGCCGGCCGCCTCATCCAGGTGCCGGGCGCGACGCGCACGCCCTATTTCTGCTCGGGCTGCCCGCACAACAGCTCGACCAAGGTGCCCGAAGGCTCCAAGGCGCTGGCGGGCATCGGCTGCCATTTCATGGCGAGCTGGATGGACCGCGAGACGACCTCGCTGATCCAGATGGGGGGCGAGGGCGTGAACTGGGCGGCCTCGTCGCTGTTCACCGGCAAGGGGCACATCTTCCAGAATTTGGGCGAGGGGACCTATTACCATTCCGGGTCGATGGCGATCCGCCAGGCGATCGCGGCCAAAGCCAACATCACCTACAAGATCCTCTACAACGACGCCGTCGCGATGACCGGTGGTCAGCCGGTCGACGGGCCGATCAGCGTGCAGGCGATCGCGCAGGAGGTCCGCGCCGAAGGCGTCGAGCGTCTCGCGCTGGTGTCGGACCAGCCCGAGAAATTCTCAAGCCGCGACCTGCCCGCCGGCATCACCATTCATCACCGCCGCGAACTCGACGCCGTGCAGCGCGAGCTGCGCAATGTGAAGGGCGTCTCGGTGCTGATCTATGAGCAGGCCTGCGCCACCGAAAAGCGTCGCCGCCGCAAGCGCGGCACGATGGAGGACCCAAAGCGCTTCGCCTACATCAACGATCTCGTCTGCGAAGGCTGCGGCGATTGTTCTGTCGAGTCGAACTGCCTCAGCGTCGAGCCGAAGGAGACGCCGTTCGGGCGCAAGCGCAAGATCAACCTGTCGAACTGCAACAAGGATTTCTCCTGCCTGAACGGCTTCTGCCCGAGCTTCGTCACGGTCGAAGGCGCCACGCGGCGCAAGAAAACCGTGACCGAAGACGATTTCGTCGCCCGCGCCGCCGTCCTCCCGGCGCCGACGCCAATGTCGCTCGACAAGCCGTTCGATCTTCTGGTCACCGGCGTCGGCGGCACCGGCGTCATCACGATCGGCGCGCTGATCGCGATGGCGGCCCATCTCGAGGGCAAGGGCAGCTCGGTGCTCGATTTCACCGGCTTTGCGCAGAAGTTCGGGCCGGTCCTGTCCTTCATCCGCCTGGCCGATACGCCATCGGCCATCAACCAGGTCCGGATCGACGACGGTGCGGCTGACGCCCTGATCGGCTG
The DNA here is from genome assembly GCF_900113835.1 of Allobosea sp. OK403. Lineage (GTDB taxonomy): Bacteria > Pseudomonadota > Alphaproteobacteria > Rhizobiales > Beijerinckiaceae > Allobosea. The sequence continues at coordinate 52,196 of NZ_FOQV01000009.1, forward strand.
CGACATTGTCGTGTCCTCCTCGCCGAAGGCGTCGGCGACCTATCGGCGCGGCATGCGAGCGGTCGTCAATCTTGCCGAGATGCCGACCGGCGACATCGTCCGCATCCGTGATGCCGATCTCGCCTCGCGCCGCCGGCTGCGTGAAATCGAGACTGTGGCGGGAGCCGGAAACGTCAGCGCTTTCGATGCCAACGCCATGGCGGAAAAGCTTTTCGGCGATGCCGTCTTCGCCAATGTCATCATGCTCGGGCATGCCTGGCAGCAAGGGCTGGTGCCGGTCTCGCATGCGGCGCTCGATCGCGCCATCGCGCTCAACGGGGTCGCGGTCGAGAAGAACCGGCAGGCCTTCGCAGCGGGGCGCCTGGCCTGCGCCGATCCGGACTTCAACGGCAGGGAGGAAGCGGTCGGCCCCGAGACGCTCGACGAGGTGATCGCGCGCCGCGCCGAATTTCTCGTCGGCTATCAGGACGAGGCCTGGGCGCGACGCTACCGCGACGCCGTCGAACGTGTCCGGGTTGCGGAGGCGCCCTTCAATTCCACCGCACTGACTGAGGCGGTCGCGCGCTCGCTCTTCAAGCTGATGTCGTACAAGGACGAATACGAGGTCGCGCGGCTGCACATGCAGAGCGGGTTTCTCGACGAGCTGAAGCGCGAGTTCGAAGGCGACTTCACCGTGAACTACCACCTCGCGCCGCCTCTGCTCGCGAGCGGTAGGGATGCCCGGGGCCGGCCGCTCAAGCGCCAGTTCGGCCAATGGATCCAGACGCCGCTGCGGGCGCTGGCTCGCTTCAAGCGGCTGCGGGGGACCGCCTTCGACGTCTTCGGCTATACAGCCGAGCGCAGGATGGAGCGGGGCCTGATAGGCTGGTACGAAGGGATCGTCGCCCAGTTGCTGGAGCGCTTGCCGCAGCAGGGGCCCGCGGGTGCAGCCGAGATCGCCAGGGCGCCGATGGACATCCGCGGCTATGGCCCCGTGAAGGACAAGGCGGTCGAGCAGGTGAGGGCGCGTGTGAGCGAGTTGCTCTCCCTGCCGCTGCCGCCGGCCGCGAATGGCGAGGTGCGCCGGGTTGTCGGCGGATAGTGCTCGTCCTTCGAGACGCCGCTCCGCGGCTCTCCAGCATGAGGGCTGGAGTTTCCAATTAGGCTCTCATACCCAGGGCCTTAGAGTTGATCGGCTCGAACCCTCAGCCGTCATCGCGAGCGTAAGCGAAGCAATCCAGAGGCGGCAGCGCTCGACGTCCTTCTGGATTGCTTCGCTGCGCTCGCAATGACGACAGCTCGAAATCAAGGGCCATTGCTAAGCGCGAAGGTTGAAGACAACCGAGAGATGACGCACGGGGGATGTCAGCAGCCGCTCGTGCCCGTGAATCGAATTGGCGTCGAATACCATCGTATCGCCGGGATGCAGTTCGACCAAAGTATCCGCATAACGGTATATCATCGAACCTTCCAGAATATACATGAACTCCAAGCCGGTGTGCTGGAAGCCGGGCGAGGGCGACGCTGTGTCGCTGATCGTAACCAGATAGGGCTCGGCATATTTTTCACCAGAGAGAAGATGGCCCAGAAGCTGATAATTGAACCCGGTCTTCGAGCCTCGGCGTTGCACGTCGATCCCCTTGCCGGCGCGCACCAGCGAGTAATCGGCATGCGTGTTGTGGCTGGCGAACAGCCGTGCCACCGGCACCTTCAGCACGCTCGAGAGTGCCAGCAAGGTCGCAAATGACGGGGTCGACTGGCCGCTCTCGATTTTCGAGAGCATTCCATTGGACAGGCCGGCCGCCTCGGCGAGTGCGTTGGCCGCCAGGTTGAGGCTCAAGCGCAGGCTGCGAATTTCCTTGCCGACCGCAAGGGCGAGCGCATCGGTTTCCTTCGCCTTCGCCGAAGCAACGCTGGATTGCGCATCGTCTTCATTCGCGTCGTCGGTCTTGGGCCGGATCATCATCGCAAGCGCGCCTCGCCGGACGCGTTTTGCCGCCGTGGGCTTCTTTTTGACTGTCGTCTGCGCCAAGAGAGTCGCCCCGTTTCGTGATGAAGCCGCAACGGCCCTGCGGTGTCTTCGAAGCATCGGACCGGCTCGTATCCGGCCCGGGATTCTAGCATCGCGAGCCACTATGGCCAACGCGGTGATCCCTGTCTTCATGGCGTGGAGATGGATTTAATCGTGCGGGAAGACCCACGCACCGAGGCTGTCCGGGCTCGCATGAAGGGATCGCAGAAAGGCGCGCATCATGAACCCTTCAATGGTGAGTGAGATGGGGTGTTTTCCTTAGATGAAAATATTTTCCACGTAATTGACCGGCCGGTTCCAATCGCTGAAAATTGCCCATTCGCTGGCTGAGTGCTGCTCGATGTCAGGAGCTTTCAATGCCGGTCACGATAAAAAGAGGGGACAATCTGAATGAAGAAATCCAGCTTCAGTGGGCTCTTTCTTGCGTCGGCGATGATTTTTTCCGCCGTCGTTACGACCACTAACCTGTCGGCACAGGAGAAGACCCTTAGGATTGCGACGGAAGGCACCTATGCGCCGTGGAGTTTCGTCGACAATGCCGGCCAATTGACCGGCTGGGACGTCGACATCGCAAACGCGCTTTGCAAGCAGATGCAGGCAAAGTGCACGATTCAGGCGCAGGAATGGGATGGCATCATCCCCGGCCTGAATGCGAGGAAATACGACCTGATCGTCGCCAGCATGGGCGTGACCGAGAAGCGCAAGCAGCAGGTCGCCTTCACCAAGAGATACAAGAATACCTCCAGCCAGTTCGCGGCCAAGAAGGGCACCCTGACGGACACCTCGCCTGCAGGGCTGGCCGGCAAGCGCATCGGCGTGCAGCGTGGTTCGATCCAGGACACCTTCCTGACCCAGACCTACGCGAAGTCGGAAATCGTCCGCTACGACAAGACCACCGATGTCGAGATGGATCTGCTGTCGGGCCGGGTCGACGCGCTGCTGGCCAACAAGGTCACGTCGATGCTCGGCTTCCTGAAGAAGTCCGAAGCGGCAGGTTTCGAACTTCTCGGCGAAGAATACAGCGGCGGCCTGCTCGGCGACGGCAATGCGATTGCCTTGCGCAAGGAAGACACGGAGCTGCTTGCCAAGGTCAATGCCGCGATCGATGCGATCATCGCGGACGGAACCTATGACAAGGTCACGGCGAAATACTTCACCTTCAAGCTGATGTGAAACGCCCCTGGAGGGTTGGCCTGCGGCGCCAACCCTCCCAGTCAGGATGACGCCATGATTTCCTTTGCAACGCTCGGTCCGGCCGGGACGAACCATGAGCTGGTGACGAAGCAATACATCGCGTTCAACCAGCTGGAAGACGCGCATATCGCCCTGGTCGACAATTTCGAAGTCGCGATCACGGGGCTTCGAGCGGGCCTCTATGATTTCGTGCTGCAATGCGCGGTCCATCCGGCGACGCCGGGGACGATGGGCGCCCATTTCAACGAAGTCTTCGCGATCGACACGTTCATCTCGCGCAGCAAGGATCTTGCCGTCCTGACCCGCAGGGAGGTCGAGACGCCGAAATCGATCGGCCTGCTCATGCCGGCGACCGAGAGCTATATCGACATCGACAAATGGGAAACCAGGGTGTCGGAACGGTCCCTTCCGATCATTTTCGAGAATCTGCTGGGCGGAAAATACGATTCCGCGCTCGTCTATCTCGAATACGCGGACCAGCATCCCGATCGGGTTCGGATCGATCAGATCATCGGCTCGCCCGACGATGTGTGGATCGTCTACGGCACGGAACGCACGTCCGGTGGCAGGCTTCAGGCATGGTATGACAGCCCGGGCGCTCAGTTCGTTCGCAACAAGGCGGCGATCAAGCTTAGGCCTCTCGAGCCCAAGACTTTGGCCAAGCCCAAGACTTCGGCCAAGCCCAGCCCTTTGGCGCGAGCGCGCACGTGACCCTCTTCTCCGGCTACACCTACCAGCTCTTCACTGGCGCGCTCGTTTCGCTCTCCGTCACGTTTTTCGCCCTGATCTTCGGCTCGGTTCTGGGCCTGGGGCTTGGCGCCGCGAAGATCTACGGTCCCCATCCTCTGCGCTACATCGCCGAAGCCTATACGGCAGTCGTCAGGGGCGTCCCCGACCTGATCGTCATATACCTGATCTATTTCGGCAGCACCGTTGCCCTGACCAAGCTGACCGGCGCTTATGTCGACGTCAACGGCTTCACGGCCGGCGTGTTCGCCCTTGGGCTCATCTTCGGCGCCTATGCCAGCGACATCATCCGAGCTGGCATCCAACAGGTGGCCCGAGGCCAGAAGGAAGCTGCCGACGCTCTCGGGCTTTCAAAGAGAATCGCGTTTTTCCACGTCATTCTCCCGCAGGCCTGGAGGTTTGCGCTTCCCGGGTTCAGCAACCTCACGATCATCCTTCTGAAACAGACGTCGCTGATCTCCGTCATCGGGCTGGAGGAGTTGCTTCGCGCCTCGGCGGTCGTGTCCGGATCCACCCGGGAACCGTTCTACGTCTATGCGATCGCCGCGTTCATGTACCTGGTCATGACGACGATCGCGACCGTCTTGCTTCGCTGGGCGCAGAGCCGAGCCAATCGCGGCTTCGCGTGAGGGCACCATGCTGGATGTCTCGATCATGGCCGACGTCCTTCCGCCGATGCTCAAAAGCCTGGGCATGACGGGAAAGCTGGCCATCCTGATTTTGATCGTCGGAATGCTCCTGGCCGTGCCGCTGGCCTTTGCCCGAAATGCGACGTCGACATGGCTGTCGCTGCCTGCAAACGGTTACATCCTGATCATCCGGGGCATACCCGCGCTGCTGCAGGTCTTTCTGGTCTATTACGGCCTCGCCCAGTTCGAGATCGTGCGCAGCTCCTTCCTCTGGCCCGTCTTCCGCGACCCGTTCTTCTGCGTGATCCTGGCGCTGGGTCTGAACTCGGCAGCCTACACCGCCGAAATCATCTCGGGGGCGCTGAGGTTGATCCCGAAGGGGCTCGTCGAGGCGGCGCACTCCATGGGGCTGTCATGGTTTCAAACGCAGTTCCTGGTCACCCTTCCGCTCGCCATGCGCGCCGCGCTCCCCGCTTACGAGAACGAGATCATCCTGACGGTGAAAGCGACCTCGCTGGCGAGCACGATCACGCTGCTCGATCTGACCGGCGTTGCGCGTCTGGAAGTGACGAACACCTACGCCCCCTACGAAGTGTTTCTGACCGCGGGCACCATCTATTTCTGCATCACGACAACGCTCTCATGGGCGCTGCGCAAGCTCGAACGGCGGCTGGCCATCGAGAATTTGAAGGCGGTGGATCCCGGTATCCTCGCGAAGGCAGCCGTGGCGGCTCACGGCTAATATGAAGCCCAAGATCCTGCTGATGGATGAACCCACATCGGCTTCGGATCCGGACATGGTCAAGGGGGTGCTGGGATGATGGGGATCGGCGGGCGGCAGATATGACGTCGCTTCGCTGCCGACAGTTGAATCACGACGCGCCAGCCGCCATGCCTTCCCCAGTCGCCATGCCAGCATCGGCCGTCATGTCCTGCCCCGCTGACGATACGAGCCAGGCCGCCATGCGCTCGGCCGTCCGGTCCCGGGGATCCCGCCACTGGGCGACCTGCGTGTTGGAGCAGGCATGCGCCTCGCCCAGCCCGGGCAGGCGCACCAGGCGTTGCTGACGCAAGGCATCGGCGACGAGCAGCGAACGCGCCAGAGCGACGCCGTTGCCATCCAGCGCTGCCTGGAGGGAGCTGCCGATATCACGGAAGCGCAACGCCTCAAGGCCGGGACCTTTCCGCAGCCAGGTCGTCCAGGACCATTCCCGCTCCGTCTCATCGCCTCGCCGTCCTTTCGCCAGCAGCGGCAGCGCCCGCCAATCCTGACCTGGGCCGATGGTCTCCAGCAGCCTCGGTGCGACGACCGGGAAGACGCTCTCGGACGGGAAAGGCAGCTCGCGGGCTTCTCCCATGGTGTCGACCTGCATCGTGTCAGCCTGCAGCCTGCCAGCCTGCGGCAGCCACAGCAGGGCAAGGTCGACCTCGGTGCGCGCGGCCTCGGCCGCCGTGTCCCAGGTACAAACCTCAATCGACAGATCTGGAAAGGCATTGCAGAGAGAGGGGAGGCGGGGCGACAGCCACCAAGCCAGCAGTGACGGGCTGAGGCCGAGCCGGAAGACCCGCGGCCCCCGCTGGTCGGCGATCCGGCGTCGCATACCCGCGATCGTGCCCAGCAGCGGAGCGAGCTCGCGCGCGAGCCGCAGGCCTGCCTCGGTCGCGCGCAGGCCGGGGTTGAGCCGTTCAAGCAGGGGGGCGCCGAAGAAGCTCTCCAACGCCCGTATCCGGTGACTGACGGCACTCTGCGTCAGGCCGAGCTCATCGGCGGCGAGCGTCATGCTGCCGAGCCGTAGCACAGCCTCGAACGTGAGCAGGCCCGCGAAAGGCGGCATCTGGGCTGAGATGGAACGCACACCGCATGAAACAGCTTCATGCCGTGCGGAGCAATGCTCATTTGCCGTGGGCTGGCCTGACACGTCATGCCGGAGCCATGCAGCACTTTCTGGAAGACGATGCCTGGAATGCCCGTAGCCGGCTGACCGCAGCCACGCTGGGCCTTGGAGCTTTCCTGGCGAATTTCGACGTGACCTCGGTCGTGGTCGTCATGCCGGCAATCGGGACGGATCTCGGCGTCCCCGTGGACGGCCTGGCCTGGATCGTCGATGCCTACAGCATAGCCTTTACCGCGACCTTGCTCGTGGCGGGCGCCCTGGCCGACCGCTTCGGCCGGCGGCGGACGCTCATCATCGGAAATGCCTGGTTCCTCCTAGCATCCCTTGCCTGTGGCCTTGCGTGGAACAGTCCGTTCTTCCTCATGGCCCGCGCGGCTCAGGGCGGCGGCGCGGCCTTTCTCGTGACCGGGGCTTTCGCCTTGATCGCGTCCGCGTTTCCGGCGCCGGGACCGCGGGCCCGCGCCTTCGGCATCGTCGGCGTCGTTTCCGGGGTCGCGATGGCGTTGGGGCCGAGCCTGGGCGGCGTGATCAGCTCCGAGCTGGGATGGCGATGGATCTTCCTGGCCAATCTGCCGTTCTGCGCCCTGATCGCGCTTGTGGTGCCGCGTATCGTGGCCGAGATGCGCGACGACACGGACAAGCCGCTGGACTGGCTTGGGGTCGTTATCCTGACCCTGGCGTTGGGGCTGGTGATCGATGCTATCCTGGAGGCCCGCCATTCGCTGATCCGCATGGCGATCGGGCTCGCGGCGGGTGCCGGGCTTGTCGCGTTGTTCACCGTCCGGCAACGGCGGCAGCCGCGGCCGATGCTCGATCCGGCCGTTTTCGCGAGCCGGCCGATGGCCGGCGTCGCCGCCTTGCTGCTGGCCGTCTCGGCGGGATATTGGGCCGTCCTCGTCTACCTGCCGCTTTTCCTGGGCAGCGCCTTCGGCTGGACGGCCAGGTCGGCCGGGTTGGGGCTGCTGGCCGCGACCCTCCCGATGCTCGTCATCCCGCCCTTTGGCGGTCGCCTCGCATCCCGGCTGGGCTGGCGGCGGCTGTTCGCGTCGGCGCTGACGCTGGTCGCGATTGGCGGATGCGCGCTGGCCGTAGCGGCGCTCACGGAAGCTAGGGTGCCGGCGGTCGCATGGGCCTTCGCCGGGATGATGCTGATCGGCATAGGGGCGGCGCTGTCGCATCCGCAATTGTCCGGGGCCGTGATGGCGCTCGCGCCGGCGGAGGCCAGCGGCATGGCATCGGCCGTCACCGTCATCGCGAGACAGGCCGGTTTTGCGATGGGCGTCGCCGCGCTTGGCGCGCTTGCGCCGTTCGACCTTGCCGCTGCCGGCTTCGTCTGGCCCTTCGGCTTTGCCGCTGTCGCGTCGGCGTGCGGCGTGCTGGCTTGCCTGCTGCTCCCGGCTTCATTGAACCGAAGGCACCGGGCTGGAGCCTGATGTGGCATGGCGTCGGGTCCATGTCCGTTTGGGATCGGCCGATGGAGGTGATCAGCGCCGCACAGGAATGACGGCAGGATCCGGTGCAATCGGTCCAGCCCCGCTGGATGCGGGTGCAGCCACGGCGGCGCTCGATGCGTCCTGATCTGGCAGCCCCCAGCCCTTGACCAGGCTGTAGATCGCCGGGATCACGATCAACGTCAGCAGGGTCGAGGAGACCATGCCGCCGATCATCGGGACGGCGATGCGCTGCATGATCTCGGAGCCGGTTCCCGTGCTCCAGAGGATCGGAATCAAGCCCGCCATGATGGCCACCACGGTCATCATCTTCGGCCGCACCCGCTCGACCGCGCCCAGCATGATCGCCTTATCGAGATCGGCGCGCATGAACGCATGAGCAGCGGCTTGCCGTCTCGCCCGGACCTCGTTCAGGGCCTGGTCGAGATACATCAGCATGACGACGCCGGTTTCGGCGGCGACCCCGGACAGGGCGATGAACCCCACCACGACCGCAACCGACATGTTGAAGCCGAGCCACCACATCAGCCACAGCCCGCCGACAAGCGCGAAGGGCAAGGACAGCATGACGATCAGGGTTTCGGTCAGCCGCCGGAAATTCAGATAGAGCAGCAGGAAGATGATCAGCAGCGTCACGGGGACGACGATCTTCAGCTTCTCCGTGGCGCGCTCCAGGTATTCGAACTGCCCGCTCCACTGCACATAGGTGCCTGGCGGAAAGCGAACGCCGTCGGTCACGGCCTTCTGCGCATCGGCGATGTAGCCGCCGAGATCTCGGTCGTGCATGTCCACGAAGATGTAGAGGGCGAGCTGCCCGTTCTCGGTCCGGATCGAGGTCGGGCCGCGCGCGAGCTGGACCTTGGCGACTTCGCCGAGCGGCACCGTGCCGCCGCCCGGCATCGAGATCAGCACGTCGCGCGCAATGGCCTGCGGGTCGCTGCGCAGGTCGCGTGGGTAGCGGACATTGACGGTGTAGCGCTCCCGGCCCTCTATGGTCGTCGTGACCGCGTCGCCGCCGAGCGCCATCGAGATCGTGTCCTGCAGGTTTCCCACCATCAGCCCGTAGCGGGCGAGCGCGTCCCGGTCCGGCACGATGTCGAGATAGTAGCCGCCGATGACGCGCTCGGCATAGGCGCTGGACGTGCCGGGAACGTTGTGCATCACGGCTTCGATCTCGCGCGCGGTCTTTTCCATCTCGGCGAGGTCTCGGCCGAGCACCTTGATGCCGACCGGCGTGCGGATGCCGGTGGCGAGCATGTCGGTGCGGGCCTTGATCGGCATGGTCCAGGCGTTCGAGACGCCGGGGAACTGCAGGGCCTTGTCCATCTCCGCGGTGAGGCTCTCGGTCGTGACCCCCGGCCGCCACTGACCCTTGGGCTTGAGGTTGACGACCGTCTCGAACATCTCGCTCGGCGCGGGATCGGTCGAGGTGTCGGCCCGCCCGGCCTTGCCATAGACCGACGCGACCTCGGGGAAACCCTTGATGATGCGGTCCTGCGTCTGCAGCAATTGGGCCGCCGACGTCACCGAAATCCCCGGCAGCGTCGTCGGCATGAACAGCAGCGTGCCCTCATTCAATGCCGGCATGAACTCGGTGCCGAGCTTCCCGAGCGGCCAGGCGCTGGCCCCCAGCACCACGAGCGCCAGCACGATCGTCAGCGCCTTGGCCTTGAGCACGCCGCGGATCAGCGGCCGGTAGACCCAGATCAGCGCGCGGTTGATCGGGTTCTTGTGTTCCGGGATGATCTTGCCGCGCACGAACAGGATCATCAGCGCCGGCACCAGCGTGATCGACAGGATGGCGGCGGCGGCCATCGCGAACGTCTTGGTGAAGGCAAGCGGGCCGAACAGGCGGCCCTCCTGCGATTCGAGCGTGAAGATCGGCATGAACGATACGGTGATGACGAGCAGGCTGAAGAACAGCGATGGCCCCACTTCGCGCGCAGCTTCGATCAGCACCTCGGCCCGGGACCTGCCGGGCGCGGCGCGCTCCAGATGTTTGTGGGCGTTCTCGATCATCACGATCGCGCCGTCGATCATGGCGCCAATCGCGATCGCGATGCCGCCGAGGCTCATGATGTTGGCGCCCAGGCCCAGCAGGCGCATCGCGCCGAAGGCCATCAGGATGCCGACGGGCAGCATCAGGATGGCGACGAGCGCGCTGCGGGTATGCAGCAGGAACACGATGCAGACGAGCGCGACGATGATGCTCTCCTCGATCAACGTGTGCTTCAGCGTCTCGATGGCGGAGTTGATCAGCTCGGAGCGGTCATAGACCGGCACGATCTTCGTGCCCTCCGGCAGGCTCGGCATCAGGGTGGCGATGCGCTGCTTGACGCTGTCGATGACATCGAGCGCATTGGAGCCGGAGCGTTGCAGGGCGATGCCGCTAGCGACCTCGCCTTCGCCATTGAGTTCGGTGATGCCGCGCCGCTCGTCCGGCCCCAGCTCGACGCGCGCCAAGTCCCGGAGCAGCACCGGCGTGCCGTTATCTGTCTTCAGCACGATCTTGCCGATGTCGTCGATCCCACGCAGGTAGCCCTTGCCGCGCACGATGAATTCGAACCCGGACAGCTCGATCGTGCGTCCGCCGACATCGGTATTGCTGGCGCGAATGACCTCGCGCACCTTATCGAGCGCGATGCCGAGATCGCGCATCCGCTGTGGATCGACGATGACGTTGTACTGCTTGACGAAGCCGCCGACGCTGGCGATCTCCGCCACGCCTTCGGCCTTGGCGAGGCCATAGCGCAGCGCGTAATCCTGCGTGGTGCGCGTCTCCGCCAGGCTCTGGTTCTGCGCCGTGACGGCATATTGATAGACCCAGCCGACGCCGGTCGCATCGGGGCCGAGCGTCGGCGTGACGCCGCTCGGCAGGCGCTTGGCCGCGGCGTTCAGGTATTCGAGCACGCGCGAGCGCGCCCAGTAGATGTCGGTGCCGTCCTCGAAGATGATGTAGACGAAGGAGACGCCGAAGAACGAGAATCCGCGCACCGCCTTCGACTTCGGCACGGTCAGCATTGCGGTCGTCAAGGGATAGGTGACCTGGTCCTCGACCACCTGCGGGGCCTGGCCGGGGTTTTCGGTGTAGACGATGACCTGCGTGTCGGAGAGGTCCGGGATCGCGTCGAGCGGCAGGTGGCTCAGCGCGTAGAGCCCACCGGCGACCGCGAACAGGGTTGCGATCAGCACAAGCATGACGTTGCGGGCCGACCAGGTGATGAGGGATGCGATCATTTTGCCTCTCCCGCGGCGGTCAGGCCCTGCAAGGCGGCTTTGAGGTTGCTTTCGGCATCGATCAGGAAATTGGCTGCGATGACGACCTGGTCGCCCTCCGCTACGCCGTCCCGGACCTCGACGAAGTCAGCATTGCGCTGGCCGAGCTTGACCGGGCGCGGCTCGAAGCGGCCTTCGCCTTTGTCGATGATCACGACCTGGCGCGTGCCACTATCGATGACGGCGCTCATGGGAACGGTGATCACCGGCGCTTGGGCGCCGGTGGCGATCTCGGCGTCGACATACATGTCGGGACGAAGGATGCCCTCGGGATTGGCGAGCTCGACGCGCACGCGCGTGGTCCGCGTCTGCCGATTGACCTGCGGATAGACGACGGCGACCTGGCCGGTGAAGCTCCGGCCGACGAAGCCGCGGGCGTGGACCGTCACGGCCTGGCCGAGCTCTATCATCGGCAAGTCGCGCTCATTGACGTCGACGAGCGCCCAGACCGTCGATACGTCAGCGAGCCGGAACAGGACGTCGCCGGGCGCTGCCTTCATGCCATCGACGACATTGCGCTCGGTGACGACACCATCGCGCGGCGCCGTCCAGACGATCGAGGTCGTGACTTTCCGGCTGCGCTCGATCTCGGCGATCACCTCAGCGGGAACGTTGAGGTTTTCGAGACGCTGCCGCGCGCCCTGCACCCCGAGGCTGGACAGATATTGCGCGGATGCGGCTGCGATCTCGGGAGAATAGAATCGCAGCAAAGGTTGCCCTTTGCGGACCTGGTCACCCGTCGTGACGTTCTCGACATGGTCGATGAAAGCGTCAGAGCGCGTCGTCACGACTGTGATACGCCGTTCGTCGAGCTGGATCGTGCCGGAGGCCCGCACGGGCAGCGACAGGACGCGCCGCTCGGCCGGCTCGGAGCGGACGCCCGTGCGCTGCAGCTTGCCGGGGCTGACCTTGACGCTGTTTCCATCGTCGTTATCGCCCGCATAGACCGGGAGGTAGTCCATCCCCATCCCGTCCTTCTTCGGCACGAGCGAGGTATCGGGCAGCCCCATCGGGTTGCGGTAATAGAGCAGCTTGCGCTCAGCTTTCGCCTCAGTGGCCCGGACCGGCGGCGCGGCCGGCTCGTCGAAGCTGACATCCTCGCTGGCGCGGACGGCCCGGTACGCCCTGCCATCCACCGTTCGGCGCGGCTCTGCCGCATAGAGCGGCTTCCCGTCGGGATCCCGGTAGTAGATCACCGCGCCCGTTCCGGCAGGCTCTCCAGCCGCGCGCGTGCCTTCGCCCCCGCGCCATTCGCTGGGGCCAGGCACCGGAAGACCCCGGTGCCCCGCCCAATAGCCCGCGCCCCCCGCCGTCATGACGACGGTGAGGGCGAGGCCCGTGAGGGCGATGCGGTTCATGGCACGGCCTTGAGGGTCAGCTTGTTTTCGAGCGTGCCGGTCTCGCCCTGGATCTTGGCACCGAGCGAAAGGCGCCAGCCTCCCGCCATCGTCAGATCGGCCTTGAAGCGGTAGGTGCCGGGTTCCGTCGAGGCCGAGGTCTCGATCGGCGCCGCCATCATCGCCATGCCGTCCGGCTCCATGTCGAGGCGCTTGGCGATGATCACCGCATCGGGCACCGGCTTGCCCGAGCGCCTGTCGATGAGCTGCACGGTGACGATGACGCCGTTGCCCTGCTTCAGTTCGCTTTGAGTCAGGCGAAACTCATAGTCCTTGATGTCGGCTCGTGCCGAAGGCGCACTGAGCACCAAGGTCGCAAGCGAAAGCACGGCGGCGAGCGCGCGCGTTGTGGTGAAAGAGGTCATGATCTTTGAATCCCGAATGGGTCAGGCTGCCGCGCTTGTGCACGGCCAGGCCTGCGCACGGCCATTTCGCGTGGCGAAAGCCACGGCTCAGGCGACTGCGCCGGATCACCCGCGCAGCCGGAGCCGGCGCTCAGGCGCCGGCGCTGCCTTGGGTTCGGGGCGGTCGTGCCGGCGGCTCGAAAGGCCGCGAGGCCTGCGCGGCGTCGTCGCCGGCAATTCCAAGCGCGACGATGATCGGCTGCGCGAGCCTGGCAAAGGCCTGCAACGGCTCGCTGGCGAAGCATTTGGCCAGGCAGAAGGTCAAGGCCGGGCAGGTCGTCTTGCAGTCCGGCTGCCCACCCTGATCGGGTGGGCAGCATGGCATGTCGGACGCCATCGGCATCGTCGCCTCGACCTCGACGCGGCCATAGCCTGCCTTGGCCGGGCTGACGAAAGCCGTCAGGACGCTGGCCGTGACGAACAGGGCCAGAACCAGACAATGCGCGAGGAGCCGGAGCTTCATGGGGCGATGAGTGCCACATGCGGGCTGTTCGCGGAAGGCCGGCGACTTCAAGAGATCGTCAACTGCTCATGGCGAGACATCGAGTGAAGCGGAGGTAATTCACGTCAAGAAAACACATTAAAACAAGGTGTTAAAACAAAGAGCTACAGCAGTTTCCGATCCCGTTGAATCAAAAGCTGAGCTGAAGCCTGCGCCCGGGCGCAGGCTTCAGGCGCGTTGTTCCTTGCTGCCTTGGCTGTCGTGGCGCGTCGCGTCGATTTCGAGCATGACGACCTCGCAGAGCTTTTCCAGCGCGGTCGGGCAGCGCTCGACGCCGCGTGGCACGAGGATGAACTCGCCTTCCTCGATCACCTCGTCGCGGTCGCGGAACTTCATCAAAAGCCGGCCCTTATGGACGAAGAAGACCTCGTCCTCCCGGTTGTTGAAATGCCAGCCGGTCTCGCCCTCGAGCCTCGCCAGCTTGATCCGCGGATTATTGACCGAAGCGGCGAGGCGAGGCGGCCAGGCGTCGGAAAATCGCCTCTCGGAAAAGCGTCCGAAAGCGTGCGTCAGATTATCCTTGTGAAACGGCGAGATGTGCCGGTTGAGCTTTGCGACATCGCGGATGATCGTCGCCAGCTGGCGCGGCACATCCGTGCCGTCGGCCGGGTATTTCCCGTCCAGCGCGGCCGTGCCGATGGTGAAGCCGGCCGCCCCGGCCTGCTTCAGCGCGGCAATCTGGCCTGGCGTGTCGATCGATCCCGCCACATAGACGGGCTTGGACACTGCACCACAGACGGCCGCGATCAGCGCCGGCACGTTCTCATGCGAGCGATAGGCCAGGAGATCGAGCCCGTGCACGCCCTCGCGCGCGGCAAGCGCTCGCGCGCTGGCGACGATCTCGTCGATCGTCCCTTCGAGAACGCTGGGATGCCCGGAAATCCTGCCCGGGAACGGGCAGTACTGGATCGTCGTGCCGGCAAGGATCGGCAGGACTTCATCGACCCTGGTGCCGCCGAGCAGAATGTCGATGCCGATCTCGACGGCGGCTTTCGCCGATGCGATTTCGCTGTCGCGATCGAGCGAAACCACCTCGAGATAGGAGGTCGCGCCGCCCGCCCTGATCGCGGTCTTGAGTTCCTTCAGCTTGTCGAGCGGCAGGCCGATATCCTTGAAGCCGATATGCCGGACGCCGAGCGCCAGCGCGATCGCAAGCTGCTCCATCGCATCGCTGACCGTGCGGTCGTTGCGTGTGAGCATGAAAATGAAGCGAAGGCCCATCAGGACACCTGTTTCGTACTGCCCAGCCGCGGGGTAGCCAAGCATCACGCTTTTGCGAGCCTGCCTTCGCGACGAGGCCGGCTCGGTCCATGAGTTTGGCGACCGCCTGTGAGTTTGGCATGCTCTGCGCGTTTCGCAACCGCTGGGCGCTTGGCGGGGCTGCATCGGGTGCTCTTTCAGCGGGTCCAATACCGGCCCTATCAATGATGCTGAGCTTTCCTCGCCCGTTCGCCGATCTCTCCCGTTCTCCTATGGCCGGTACCTGATGAACTCTCGCGTTTCTCCTGCTGACGTTTCCCTTGGTGGCGCTGCCGCGGCTTCGGTCGAGATCGGCCAGCGCGTGCCGCGCCGGGAGGACGCGATCCTCGTGCAGGGGCAGGGGCGCTATACCGATGATCTCAGCGTCGAGCGGCAGCTTTTCGCGGCCTTCGTGCGCAGCCCGCATGCGCATGGCGATCTGAAGGCGGTGGACACGGCAGAGGCGCGCGCGATGAAGGGCGTCGTCGCGGTCTATACCGCAGCCGACCTCGACGGCCACGGCTACAACGCCATCCTGACGGTGGTCGATATACCCGCCCGCGATGGGACCGCGATGCGAAAGCCTGGGCGTGCGGCGCTGGCGGAAGGCAAGGTCCGCTTCGTCGGCGACCCCGTCGCGGTCGTCGTCGCGCGCAGCGCCGAGCAGGCCCGCGACGCTGCGGAGATGGTCAGGCTCGACATTGAGATCCTGCCCGCCGTCACGGATGCCGAGGCGGCGCTTAAGCCTGGGGCTCCGCAGCTCTATGACGACGTCGCCGGCAATCTGATCGTCGATTTCCACTCCGGCGACGCCGCCAAGGTCGCAGCCGCCTTTACTGAGGCCGCGCATGTCGCCCGGTTGCGGATCGTCAACAACCGCGTCGTCGTCAACCCGATCGAGCCGCGCGCCGCGATTGCGAGCTTTGAGGCTAAGTCGAAGCGCTACACGCTGCATGCGCCGAGCCAGGGCGCCTTCGGCATGCGTAACAGTTTGGCCGCGGCCATGGGGGTGAAGCCTGCCGGGATGCGCCTGGTCACCGGCCATGTCGGCGGCTCCTTCGGCATGAAAGCCGCCGTGTTTCCCGAATATGTCGTGCTGCTCCATGCCGCCCGCATGCTGAAGCGGCCGGTCCGGTGGACCGATCAGCGCTCGGAGAGCTTCGTCTCGGATCACCATGGCCGCGACATGGTCTTCGAGGCTGAATTGGCGCTGGACGCACGCGGGCGCTTTCTCGCGACGCGCTTCACCGGCGTGGCGAATATGGGCGCCTATGTCACGCCCGCCGGGCCGCTGATGGCGACGCTGAATATCGGCAAGAACTCGGTCGGCATGTACAGGACGCCGCTGGTCGAGGTTAAGACGCGTTGCGCGGTGACCAATACGGCCCCGATCGGCGCCTATCGCGGTGCCGGCCGCCCGGAAGGCAATTACCTGATGGAGCGGCTGATCGATAAGGCCGCCCGCGGCGTGGGGATCGACAAGGCGGACTTGCGTCGGCGCAATCTGGTTCCGCCCGCGAGGCTGCCCTGGGCGACGCCGGTGGGCACAGTCTATGACAGCGGCGATTTCCCGGCGCTGTTCGAGCGGGCGCTCGAAGCCTCCGAGTGGAAAGGCTATGCCGGGCGACTGAGGAAGAGCCAGAAGGCCGGGCTGCTGCGCGGGCGCGGCATCGGCTGCTATCTCGAGGTCACGGCGCCGCCCAGCAATGAAATGGGCGGCATCCATTTCGAGCCGGATGGCAGCGTGACCATCGTCACCGGCACGCTGGATTACGGCCAGGGCCATTGGACGCCCTTCGCCCAATTGCTGACCAGCCAGCTCGGCGTGCCCTTCGACAAGATCAAGCTCGTGCAGGGCGACAGCGACCGGCTGATCGCGGGCGGCGGCACCGGCGGCTCGAAATCGCTGATGGCGAGCGGCTCGGCGATCATCGAGGCGAGCGATCTCGTCATCGAAAAGGGCAAGCTGATCGCCGGCCATGTGCTGGAGGCCGATAGCGCCGATATCGCCTTTGCCGCGGGCCGGTTCAGCGTGGTCGGCACCGACCGCGCGATCGGCATCATGGAACTCGCGGCGCGGCTGCAGGCCGGCACGGCGCTCGCGCCGGGACTGCCGCAGTCGCTCGATGTCGATCATGTCTTCAAATCGGCGCCTTCGGCCTATCCCAATGGCTGCCATATCGCCGAGGTCGAGATCGATCCTGAGACCGGGCATGTCGCGATCGCACGCTATGTCATGGTCAATGATTTCGGCACGGTGGTGAACCCGATGATCGTCGAGGGCCAGCTCCATGGCGGCGTCGTCCAGGGCATCGGCCAGGCCCTGTTCGAGCGCACCGTCTATGACGACAGCGGCCAGCTGATGAGCGGCTCCTATATGGACTATGCCTTGCCCCGGGCGGCGGATGTGCCGTTCTTCTCCTTCGTCAGCCAGGGCGTGCCGACGCAGAATAACCGGGTCGGCGCCAAGGGCTGCGGGGAGGCGGGTTGCGCTGGCTCCTTGCCCTCGGTGATGAACGCGGTCGTCGATGCGCTGGCGCCCCATGGCGTCACCCATCTCGACATGCCGGCGACGCCCCAGGCGGTCTGGCGGGCGATCCGGTCCGGAGGGGCCGGAGCTGGCCTGGACGGCCCGAGGGCGTAGCGCGTCATGGTCGGGCTTGCCCCGACCATCTCGTAAACCAGAGCGCTTTAGTCACGAGATTCTCAGGGCACAAGCCCGAGAATGACGCTCTAGGATGGAGCCCAGATAGCTGAAGCCCGCGCCGCGCCGCAGGCGGCGGATCGTCAGCTCGTCCGCCGCGGCCCTGCGCAAAGGTGCACCCGGCTGTTGCTGTCCGGCCATGATCGCCTCATCCGCCTTGAGAAGCTTCCGATTCAGTTTGCTAGGAAGTGTCTCCAACTCTTTGTTTTAAAACGCGTTCACGCGAGCCGGTGTTCCATTCGCTTGCAGTCGCTCTAGCCGGGCTCGAGCCCACGCGCGGGCTGCCAGAATCCGCTCCAGACCGTGTCGCTCAAAGCTTGCCCTGCGGCGATCTCGGCTGCCCTCGCGCCGTTCGGCTCGCTGCTGGCGAGCGCCTCCCAGCCGATCGGCATGGCCACCGGAGCGCCCGGGCGGGCGCGTGTCGAATAGGGCGCGATCGCGGTGGCACCGCGCGCATTGCGCAGATAGTCGATGAAGATCCGCCCCTTGCGGGCCTTCTTCGACAAGGTCGCGGTGTAACGCCTGGGATCGGCCTGCTCCATCGCCTTGGCGAAATCGCGGGCGAAACCCTTGACCTCGACCCAATCGGCCCCGGGCTTCAGGGGAAGGACGACATGGAAGCCCTTGCCTCCGGAGGTCTTCAGGAAGCTGGTGAAACCCAGCTCGCCGAGCCGTTCGCGGATGCTGAGCGCGGCTTCGCGCACGCGCTCGAGCGGCACGCCTTCGTCCGGATCGAGATCGAAGATGACCTGGTCGGGGGTCTCGATCGCGTCGATCGTCGCGCCCCAGACATGGATTTCGACCGTGCCGAGCTGGACCAGCGCGGCCAGCCCGTCAAAATCGCGGATATACAGCAGCTCCTCGCCATCCGTGTCGCGGCGTGTCGCGACCGCCTTGTTCAGGCCGGGGCCGGCATGCTTCTGGAAGAAGGCGTGGCCGGAGATGCCGTTGGGAGCGCGCAGCAGGCTGAGAGGCCGGTCGACGACGAAGGGCCGCATCAATGGCCAGACGGTCGCGTAGTAATCGAGGAGGCCCTGCTTGGTGAGCCCGATATCGGGCCAGAGCGGCTTGTCGGGGTTGCTGAGCCTGACCTCGGTCCGGGCTCGGGCCGGCGCCGCCCCGGGCTTTGTTGATATGGGCTTTGCCGACACGGCCTTGGCCTTCGAGGCCGCAGCCTTGGAGACCGGAGCTTTGGAGGGCGCCTTGGACGAAGCCGGCGTTTCCGCGACGACCTCGGTGGCGGGCTTGTCCTCGCGCAGGCCGAGGAAAGAAGCATGCCGCAGGGTTTTTGAGGCGGTCCAGGCGCGAAACTCGATCTCGCCGACGAGTTCGGGCTCGACCCAGACCACCTCACGGTCACGCCCGGCAGTTCCCGCGAAGGGCGGGTTTTCGGTTTTTATCGCATCGAGCCTGCGCTTGAGTGCGGCGGCGGATTTGCGGGTGAAGCCGGTCCCCACGCGTCCCGCTGGCTGCAGCGCGCCATCGGCGTGATAGCCGAGCACGAGCGAGCCGAGCTCACGGCCCAGAGCATTGCGCGAAAAAGTGGGCACCGGTTTTTCGCTTGAGCAATGCTCTGAACTCCTGGAATCGATCACGTTTTTCGCATTCGGACGGAACCGTCCGAATGCGACGTGATCTGAGCCCTTCGACGGCACATAGCCGGCGATGACGAATTCCTGGCGCTGGGTGCATTTCGATTTGATCCAGTCGCGCCCGCGGCCGCTGCGATAGGGCGCGTCGACCCGCTTGGAGACGACGCCCTCCAGCCCCATGCGGCAGGCATGGCGCAGCATGGTCTGGCCGGGCTCGACGAAATGCTCGTTGTAGCGCAGTGGTCCATCGGGCGCGGCGCCCTGGAGCAGGACTTCGAGCTGCTCCTTGCGCGCCAGCAGCGGCTCGGCCCGCAGATCCTCACCGTCGAGATGCAGCAGGTCGAAGGCGAAGAAGACGAGGGCGCCGGTGCGTCCTTCCGCGAGCGCCTCCTGCAGCGCCGAGAAAGACGAAATCCCGGTCTCGCCCAGAGCCACGACCTCACCGTCGATCAAGGCGGTTTCGCAAGGCAGCTTCGCAAGAGCGTCCACAAGGGTTGTGCCGAAGCGCTCGGTCCAGTCGAGGCCCGAGCGGGTCGACAATCTCACTTCGTTGCTCCCTTGGCCGGCCTTGATCCGCGCTTGCAGCCGGTAACCGTCGAACTTGACCTCGTGCAGCCAGTTGTCCCCAACGGGTGGCTTGTCCCGCAGGGTCGCAAGGCAGGGCGCGACGAAAGGCGGAAGTGCCACGTCAGCTTTGGCCGTGCTCTTGACCGCGCGCCGTTTCGTGCCCGCCACCTTGTGGGCGCCCGCGCCGGGCCGCTTCGTCACCGGCCAGAGCTTCGTGCCATCCGCGCCGATCTCTTCGATGCTGCGCCCGGATTTCACCGAAAGCGGCGCGATTTCCAGGATATCCTCGTCATCCCCAGCGAATTCGTCCCGGACCTTGATCAGAAGCCAGTTATCGCGCTTTTCACCGCGCCGGGGTTTCAGCCGGACCAGATGCCATTGGCCGGCGAGCTTATGCCCTTCCAGCGTGAAGGCGAGATGGCCCTTGCTCATGCCGAAAGCGGGGTCGCCCTCGGGAAGCCACTGGCCTTCATCCCAGATGATGACCGAGCCGGCGCCATATTGACCCGCGGGTATGGTTCCCTCGAAGGCGCCATATTCGATCGGGTGGTCCTCGACATGCACGGCGAGGCGCTTGTCGTCGGGATCGAGACTGGGACCGCGCGTCACGGCCCAGGACCAGAGCACGCCGTCATGTTCGAGCCTGAGGTCGTAATGCAGGCGGCGTGCCGCATGTTTGTGAATGACGAAGGCACCGCCCCGGCTTGCCGCCTTGTTGCGCGCCGCCGCGCCTTTCGGCTCCCCGGTGCGCGAAAAGTTCCGCTTGGCACGATAAAGCTCGAGACTGGCCATGGTCGCGGCCTCCGCCGATCAGGCTCTTTTTCGGGTTTTGGCGGCCTTGCGGGGTTTGGCTGCGGACTTTTGAGCGGCCGCTTTCCCCGCTGGCGGAGCCTTCGATGCAGGAATCTTCGATGCAGGAATCTTCGATGCGGGATGCTTTGCTGCAGGGCTCTCGGCTCCGCTGTCCCCGGCAAGGCTCTGCTTGAGCGCGTCGAACAGGTTGACGACATTGGCCGGGCGTTCTGTCGCCTGCACCACCGGCGGCTTCTTGCCCTTCTGCTTGGCCTGGATCAGCTCCAGCAGCGCCGCCTCATATCCGTCCTCGAAATGGGAGGGGTCGAACGCCGCCTGTTTCTTGTCGATGATGTGGGTCGCCAGCTCGATCAGCTCCCGATCCAATTTGGCCTTGGCGAGGTCGGCAAAGACCTCGTCGGGCTTGCGCACCGTCTTGTCGTAGCGCAGCGTCGTCAGCAGCAGGCCCTTGTCGAAGGGCTCGATCATCACCGGGCGCTCGCGGCGATACAGCACGATGCGCGCAATGCCTGCCTTGTCTTGCCGCGACATCGCCTCGCGGATGACCGCGAAGGCCTCTTCCGAGGCGTTGTCCGACGGGGTGACGTAATAGGGCATGTCGAAATAGATCTGCGGAATATCGTTGCGGTCGACGAAATGCTCGATCGCCAGGGTGTGCGAGGATTCGATCTGAACCGCGTCGATCTCATCCTCTTCGACCAGCAGATACTCATCGTCACCGATCTCGTAGCCCTTGACCTCATCCTCATCGGCCACCGGCTTGCCGGTGACGCTGTCGATATATTGCCGGCGGACGGTGTTGCCGGTCTTGCGGTTCAGGATGCGGAACGAGACTTTCTCGCTGTGGTCCGTCGCACCAGTCAATTCGACGGCGCAGGAGACGAGCGAGAGCTTGAGATAGCCCTTCCAGGCGGGACGCGGAGCCATTATGCAGCCTCCCGTCGCGGGGGGTTGCCGCCACGCCGGGACGCATCTTTCCGCGACAGATTTTGCCGGGAGAGAGTCTTCCCAGACAGGTCCTGCCGGGACAGATCCTGCCGGGACAGAGCCTCGGCGCGATTGAGATCGTCCTGCGTGAACACCGGGACCGGGTCGGTCAGGATGGCGGTGAGCACATTACGATCGAGCTGGCCGTTGGCGATGACGAAGGCGAGCGTGTCGCGCGTCTCGCGCTCGGCGCGAAGCTGCGCAACCAGAGCCGCGATCAACCTGTCCTTTGCCGTCAGATGCATAACGCCACTCCCGAAGAGGCCCACCCCTTTCAACGTGCCTCGCACGGGGCTGTTCCCAGGCGAGTGCTAAAGGCGAACCACTGCTGCTCTGTGATGCGAATGTCTTCGGTTGCCCAAGGCTCTTCAGTTGCCCAAGCCTCTTCAGTCGCCCAAGGCGCGGCGAAATCCAAGATCCATCAGGGTGTGTGCTTGGGCACTCCGGCAAGATCGCTCTGTCGCGCACCTAGCGGAACAAGGCCAGGAGAATAATGATCGGCAGGGGAACTCCCAACATCCAAAGTAATATGCTGCGTCCCATGACCAAACCTCCTGCTAGATGACTGATCAACCCATCGCCTTCCTGAGTGTTTCATTCATCGGGGTTCCGAAGGGAACTATGTGACCACTATGCTCGTTCAACAGAAGTCACATGCGTGACGATGCAACGGGAGGGCATCATGGACGGTATCATTTATCTCGTCGGGCTTATCGTGGTCGTCTTGGCCATCCTTTCGTTCCTCGGCTTGCGATAGGGGGCGGCATCATGTCGATGGGCACAACTGACGTCGTCGTCGTCTCCCCAGCGACCGCCAAGGGCGGTTCGGACGGCTCCTATCTCGAATGGAGCGCCATTTTCGGTGGCGCCGTTCTTTCCGCAGCGATCACCACGGTGATGGCCGCTTTCGGTTCGGCACTGGGCTTGTCGATGGTCTCGGCCGATACGGCGCGCTCCTCCAGCTTGATCGCTCTCACCATCGCCGGTGGCCTCTGGGCCATCTGGATCACGGTGTCGGCATGTTATGCCGGCGGCTATCTCGCAGGCCGCATGCGTCGCCCGGCCAGCGACGCCAGCGACCATGAACGCCATGTCCGGGACGGCGCGCACGGCTTGGTCGTCTGGGCTGCAGGGGCATTGCTGGTCACGATGATAGCAGGCTCGTCGCTATTGGGTGCAGCCAAGACAGCCGTCACTGGCGCAGCCGCGGCATCCGGGGGAGCAGCCGCCCTGATCAGCCAGCAGGCTGACCCGTTGGGCTCGGCACTGGATTCCGTCATGCGATCCACGGGAACGATGCCCCCGACCGCGGGCGAGCGTGAGGAAGCCTCGCGGATCCTCTTGACCGGGCTGAGTTCCGGAAAGCTCGAACAGGCGGATCGCGACTACATCGCCACGCGCGTCGCTGCCCGGATGAACATCCCGCAGCCCGAGGCCCAGAAGCGCGTCGATGATGCCTTCGCCAAGCTCGAACAGGCCAAGGAAGCCGCCAAGCAGGCCGCCGAGCGCGCGCGCAAGACGGCGGTCATCACGGCCTTCCTGACTGCGGCCGTGTTGATGCTTGGCGCTGCCGCGGCTTGGCTCGCTGCCCAACTGGGCGGAAAGCATCGCGACGAGGAAATGGATCTTAGCGCCTTGTTCGGCCGGCGGTGAACGAGTCCTGCCGGGCGAGGCTTTCGCGAGCCTTGCTCGGCGCTTCCTCAGTCCAGGCGCGTTCGGTGGATAGAGGTCGTTGGCTCAAGGGGGTTTCTATGAGAACCGCTAATCTAGGCATGGCGATGCTGGCGGTGGTTCTGGGTCTGGGAACAAACGCAGTTCTCGCACTCACTGCCGATCAGATTAACCAGGTGACGTTCTCCGACCGGCAGCGCCAGTCGGGAGCCGGTCCGGATCCGTTTATCGTCAAGGCCCAGGTGCTGCTCAGTCGTCGCAGCGTGTCGCCAGGCGTCATCGACGGTGGCGGCGGTGAGAACTTTCGCAAGGCCGTCGCGCAGTTCCGACGTCAGGCGAACCTTGGCGGCGGCGATGAGATCGATGAGTTCACCTGGCTCGGCCTTGGGGGTGACAGCGCCAACGATGTCGTGTCCGAATACAAGCTCTCGGCAAAGGACATAGCGTACGACTTCGCCGACGCGATACCGCGCGACTATGCCAAGCAGGCCAAGATGAAGCGCCTCTCCTACACCAGCCCTGAGGAGATGCTGGGAGAGCGCTTCCACATGAGCGAGAAGCTATTGAGGGCGCTCAATCCCGGCGCGGATTTCTCGGCGGCAGGCGCGAGTCTCTTCGTGGTCTGGGCCGAACGCTCGCTCGAGAAGGGCAGCGCCCGGCGGGTCGACGCGATCAAGAGCACCGGGATGGTTGTCGTCTTCGCCGCGGATGACAAGGTTCTGGCGAGCTATCCGGCCACCATCGGCAGCGAGAACACCCCGTCTCCTACAGGCGAATACACGGTCGAGAGGGTGGCGAGGAATCCGAACTACACCTACGACCCCGGAAAGAACTTCCAGCAGGGCAAGAACACCGAGGTCCTCGTGCTCCCACCCGGCCCCAATGGCCCGGTCGGCACGATCTGGATTGCGCTGTCCAAGCCGACTTACGGAATCCACGGCACCCCTGAACCCTCGCAGGTCAGCAAGACGACGTCGCATGGCTGCGTGAGGCTGACGAACTGGGATGCGGAGGAACTCGCCGACCTGGTGAAGCCGGGTGTGCCCGTGCGCTTCGTGGACTGAGTGCGTGCGTCTCCCCAGCCGGTATTGGCAAGCCGTCGCAATCTCGGTCGCATTGCTCGTGAGTCTTGTACCGGCCTTGTCTGCGCCGGCCGCTCCGGCTCGTGCCGTTGGGGTGAAACGATCAGTGCGCCCGCCGCAAACCTTGATAATCATGCCCCTGCCGCCACGGCGCCCGGCCGAGTTCGTAGCTGATCCTACGGCGACGACCGCCTCCTCTCCTTCGCAGGCGCAGATGCCGGAGAAACCACCGGGCCCATCAGCCTGCGTCGAGACGTTCAAGGAGCGCGGTGGCGTTGCACTCCCTCCGGCACCAGCCAGCAGCACGGGCGACTGCGGTATTGAGGATCCGGTCACGTTCGAGCGTATCGATAGGCCGGACGGATCCAAGGTCGAACTGGACAGCGCGATCACGGTCCGCTGCTCGTTTGGGCTCGAAGTCCTGGCATGGATTCGCGACGACCTCTCGGAGCTGGTCGCAGGCGAGAACGCCAAGCTCGCCACTCTGGCCGGGGTCGGCGGACATGCCTGTCGTCCCCGCAACGGTGTCGCGGGCGCTCTGATCAGCGAGCATGCCAGCGGCAACGCGCTGGATGTCAGCGCGTTGAAAATGCAGGACGGGCACATCATCCCGCTGGCTGGCCGTGACGCGGCGACGCTGTCGATGCGCGGCGCGATCAGCAAGAGCGCCTGCGCAAGATTTATGACCGTGCTCGGGCCGGGATCCGACAGCGCCCATAAAGATCACCTCCACCTCGACATGCGCAAGCGCTCGCGCGACTTTCGGATCTGCCAATGGACGGTCGAGTAAGCGAGCGCGTCTGACCAGCTTGCTCGCCGCTTTGCGCAAGCCGCCTCGGTCTGTGAGGATTGGATAACGCAGGGCAGCACTCGCGATAGGGCCGATGCAACTGGTGATGCTCGGGCCGGCGCGCGACCTTCATCCCCTCGGCGGGACAGGTCCGATATGCGACATCGGTTCGGATCAGCCCTTGAGACGCGCTCCGCCCGCCCTGTGCCTCCCCCCGGTCTCTCCTCAACTTTGGAGGAAAAATCGGATCATCTCACGCGAGGCATCGGGGCCTGTTGCGTCTGCAAAGCTTCCCCCGTTGTCACCGCCCGACCAAGCGTGGCCGCTGCCATGAACGATCCAATACTCGGCGGTCGCGGGACCGATTGCCGGGCCGCGCACCATCCGGGTGACGCGCCTGCCGTTGACCATGCCATCGGTCTTAACCTCCGGCAGCTTGCCGTGGCGAGACTGCGCTCGGTCGAACACCATCTTGCCATTTGACGGGTTGACCGTGACATCGGCGTCGCCGTGGAAGATGATCTTTCTGCCATCCGTTTCTTGCGTCTGATGGCCCCCTTTAGAGGTGCCCTTCATGGCAGCGAATGCCGACATGACGTCGGAGGCTGCGCCATGCGGCAGGCCGGAATGGATGCCCGCTGCAGCAAAGACGTCAGGATAGGTCGCCGACAGCACATCCGCCATGGCTGCGCCCGCCGACAAGCCTGCAACGAAAATGCGCTTTCGATCGATCTTGAAGTCCGTGGCCAATTCCTGAGCCAGACCCGCCAGCACCGCAGGCTCGCCTGAACCACGCTTCTGATGACGTGTCTCGAACCAATGCCAACAGCCTTGCGCATTGGCCGATCGCGGTTGGTGGGGATAGGCGACGATCAGGCCGAATTCGTCGGCAAGCGCGTTCATCCGCGTTCCTCGCGCAAAATCGTCCGGGTCCTGCGTGCAGCCATGCAGCATCATGACCAGCGCCAGCTCCCGCTCGGCATGGTCGGCTGGCCTGTAAA
This sequence comes from Allobosea sp. OK403, assembly GCF_900113835.1. Taxonomy (GTDB): domain Bacteria; phylum Pseudomonadota; class Alphaproteobacteria; order Rhizobiales; family Beijerinckiaceae; genus Allobosea. The sequence goes on from NZ_FOQV01000009.1 coordinate 78,148, forward strand.
GTTTGTAGGTCACCGATCCCGCCGCAGCGTGAAAGCTGCGCTGGCAAAAGCGCTCATTGTCGTCTGAGGCGTCAGGAGCGCGCCTGGTCTCCCCTGCGGCTTGCTCGAACTGACCCCGCTCGTTGCGAAGCATGCGCAGGACCTCACCAAGCCGGCGCGGGAGAGGGGCGTTGAACCCGACCGCATTTGCCTTGCCCTCCTCGGCTGGTCGGCGCGTGGGCGCGGCCTCACCGGAGAGAGCGCGTTGTACTGCAGCCGTTGCACCCGCCACATCGGCCGTTCGCAGGCGGCGCATGGCTTCGCCGATCGCGGCGTGAAAGCGTGGGTTCATGGAGACTATCCTTAGTGTCATGTCAGGCGGTCGGCCAAAGCGGCCTTGATCTCGGGAGCAGCATGCAGCGCGCCGAGAACCGTCAGGGAGGCGATGGCATCTCTTGCAAGCTTCGCCGAGACGTCGTTGGCTATGATCGCCAAGCCTAGCACCCGGATCTCGAGTCGTTCACCGGCGGCGACTGCCGCCTCCAGATCCTGCCGGGTGAAAATCCGCAATCCAAGTTCGAGAGCCAGCCGCGTCGTGGCTTTCTCCGCGACGTCGGCATGGGTGGAAAGCTGGTTACGGATCGCCGTGCGAATGAAATCCGAACGGTTCGAGTAAAAGCCATCCCTGACCAGGAGGTCGATACGGCCAAGGTCCACGAAGCCGAGATTCAGGGTCAGTTTTTCGCTATCCGGCGTTTTCATCTTGCATCCATATACCATCCATATGGATGGTATATGGATGCTGGTGCACGGATATCAAGGGAGCAGGGCGCGCGCGACCTACTCTTCCATAGGCAGGGCGAATGTCCGGAAAGGGGCCGCGCCGGGTAAGAGCCAGGATATCACGTCAGGCGTGTTATCGACATTGCCGGGGGGCGGAGAGCGCCGTTCGCGCTTTAGCGGTCGACACCCGCGAGGTGCGGGTTCGGTTCGCAATACTCAATCAGCAATTCGGTGAGGACCCGTATCTTCCGTGCGGGATGCTGGCCTGGCGGGCGGACGACATATGCACCGGCCGGAGGCGGTGGATGACGCGTCATGACCGGCATGAGCGCACCCGACGCGATATAGCCGTGGGTCAGGCAATCCGGCAGGTAAGCGATGCCGAGCCCTGCGGCCGCAGCGGCGACCAGAGCGGTGCCGTTGTCGGCCTTGAAGCGCCCCTGCGGGCGAACCGTGATGACCTTGTCGCCATCCATGAGTTGCCAGGCTTCAGTGCCCTGCATGAGAGCCTCATGGGCGACGAGCTCCTCCGGCGTCTCGGGCGACCCATGCGCCTTGATGTAGTCCGGGCTCGCGACGAACTTCCCATGGATTGGTCCGATGCGTCTTGCGATCAAGTTGGAATCCTGAAGATAGCCAACCCGTATCGCGCAATCATAACCCTCGGCGATGAGATCGACGAAGCGATCGCTGTAGCAGGTGTGGATGTGGAGCTGGGGGTGGCGGCGCGCCATTTCCGCGAGGATGGGAGCGAAATGGGTCTGGCCGAAAGAAAGCGGCACGGCAACTCGCAAGCGGCCGCGAAGCTCACCGGTGGGCAGGATCGTTTCCCTGGCCACGTCGATCTCGGCGCAGATTCTCGCTGCATAATCTCGGAACGTGGCCCCCGCTTCCGTGAGGGCGGCGCCCCGGGTGGTCCGCGCAAGAAGCTGGACACCAAGTTCCGCTTCGAGCCGGAAGAGCCGCCGGCTGACGATTGACTTGGAGACGCCGAGCCGGAGCGCAGCGGGCGAAACGCCCCCAGCATCAGCCACTTCTACGAAGGTCTGCAACTCCTCGATATCCATTTAGCGTTCCCCTTTCCGCGACACAGCTTGCCATAGAATGGCGCTACCGCATCTCGAATGGGAACGGCAAGACTAACCCCAGGCAACGTCGCCCCTGGCGTATGTCTCCCGCAAAACCGATGCCGCGAACAACGGCGGAAAAGGATGTAATAATGACGTTTCGTAACGGACTTGCTTCGCTTCTTCGTCCAGAAGACTCGGTACTCGTTCTGATCGACCACCAGCCCTATCAGCTTGCCAACCTCAACAGCCACGACCCGCATGCGGTGGTCAACAACGCGACGGCGCTGGCGAAAGCCGCCAAGGCCTTCGGCGTCCCCACCATCCTGACGAGCGTGATCGCTGAGCGGGGCGGTCTCCTCTTCCCTCAGATCACCGATGTGTTTCCCGGCCAGGAGGTCATCGACCGGACGTTCATCAACACCTGGGAAGACAGGAAGGTTGTGGACGCGGTCAAGGCGACCGGCCGCAAGCAGCTCGTCATCGCCGGCCTGTGGACCGAGATCTGCGTCGCGATGCCGGTGATCCAGGCGCTGGGCGAAGGCTGGGATGTCACCGTCATCACTGACGCCTCTGGCGGCACCTCGGTCGAAGCCCACGCAGTCGCCATCCAGCGCATGATCGCGGCCGGCGCCAATATGATGACCTGGCTTGCGCTGGCGGCAGAATGGCAGCGCGACTGGGCGCGCACCGAGCACGCCGGCGAGCTGACGGAGGTGCTCAAGCAGCACGCTGCTGGCAGCGGCATCGCATATCTGTGGGAGCAGCAGTTGCTTAACACGCCGGTGCCGAGCACCGCTGGTTGATTTGAGCGGGGATGGGGAGCTTCGCGAGCCGTGCGTTGCGAAAAAGGCGGATGGCGTATCGAGCCTCTTCATCCCCTCTCAATGGAAAGACCGTCCACGCCGTCATGCAAGCGGCCGGATCTATTGGTCCGCGCTCCCGCAGCTTTCAGCCTGTCGCATGACAGGGCGCCGAGCCGATCCCTTCTGTCAGACCGCAATGGGGAGCGGGTCGGTGCCCTCGCTCAGGATTGCGAGATATCGCCGGTAGCTGAAAACGCGGCCCCGTTTGCGACCTGTGACCTCCTCGACGATGCCGAGCCGCTCCAGATCGGCGAGCGCCGCATTGACCGTCGGGGCGGAGAGGCCCGTTTGCTGAACGAGCTGGTTGGCCGTCAGATAGGGATTCTGTTGAAACAGATCGTGGATGCGCAGCGCCGAGCCAGCCCGATCGCTTTCCAGCGTGATGCGTTCGCGGTCTTCCTTGAACAAGGCGACGATCCGGGTGGCTGCGTCGAACGCTTGATTGGCGGTATCTGCGACGCCCGTGAGAAAGAAATCGAGCCAGGCTTCCCACACACCATGCGCGCGCACGTCCTGAAGCAGGCGGTAATACTCTGCGCGATGGGTTTTGAGATAAAGGCTCAGATAGAGCAGCGGTTTGCGCAGCACGCCGTTGACGCAGAGATACAACGTGACCAGCAAACGCCCGATCCTGCCATTGCCGTCCAGAAACGGGTGAATGGTCTCGAACTGAACGTGCAGCAGGCCGGCCTTGATGAGGGCGGGCAGTCGCGACCCTTCCTCGTGCATGAAGCGCTCAAGCGCATCCAGACAATCATGCATCTCGGGCGGCGGTGGCGGGACGAAGAGCGCATTGCCGGGACGTGTGCCGCCGATCCAGTTCTGCGAGCGCCGAAATTCGCCGGGACTCTTCGTGCCGCCACGCCCGCTTTGCAGGAGGCGCGCATGCATCTCGCGGATCAGGCGCAGCGACAGCGGCAGGGTTTCCAGCCGCTCCAGCCCATGCATCATGGCATCGACATAGTTCGAGACTTCGCGGATGTCGTCGATCGGTTGGCCGGCCTGCGCCTCCGTCTCGAAGCGAAGCAGGTCGGAAAGGGTCGATTGCGTGCCCTCGATCTGCGAGGAGAGGACCGCTTCCTTCCTGACATACATGTAAAGAAACAGCTCCTGGCGCGGGAGCAGCACGGTGATGCCGTCGAGACGGCCCAAGGCTCGCTCCGCCAGACTTAAGCGTTCCAGCAGGGCAAGCACGTCGATCGACGGCTCCGGCGGCAAGGGCGGCGGCACGAAGGCGCGCACCATCTCGCCCGCAACAGGGGTCTCGACAAAGCGGCCTAGCCGGAGATTGGGCGCGGGTTCGTGCATGAGCCCACTATGATGTCGCGATCTTATTTAAGCAATTGTCGTTTGGCTTAAATAAGGGCTGAGCTAAGGTAAGCGCCCTTAAATAAGGGGGCCCACCAACATGGCGGTGACCTTCCGCGCGGATAGCTTTCAGCCTGTCGCACGACGGAGCCGCCGATGTGATCATTGCCGCGTTCTGATTCAGCCGCCCCAGGAAGGCTTCAAAACGCCGAACGGATGAAGCGTTGATACACGGCGCTGCCACGCAGGAGCCGCCGGCCGAGACCGGCAAGGAAATCGACATCGTCGGGTTTCAGGCTGAGCCTGTAATGAAGTTGCATGATGCGCGCCTTCTCGTTGGCCTCCTGCACATCAGCCAGCGACAACCGCACCACCTTGACCTCGAGCTTGTCGCATCCCGCCTGTGGTGAGCGCGTGTTGCAGCGCCAATGCGTGAGCCGATCGCGCCAACGTGCCGCCTCCTGTTCGAGCACGTCGAAACTCATCCGACTTGCACTGTCGATCATGGCGTCGGCGGCAGCGACGACGGTATCGGTCGCCATGGGCCCCACGGCGGCATTCGACATGTCGCCGCCGACCCGCGTCGAGGCGTCGACGACGATAATGATCGCCCGCCGCAATTGTCGCGCCGTAGCAGGCTGGAGCGGCTCGGGCGCCGGTTGTTTCATCAGCCCGGCGAGATTGCTCGTCGCGAGGTTGTCGACGAGGCCGCCGTCGAGCAATTTGAGATAGTTCAGGTCGCTTGCGCTGGCATAGCGCTCCTGCGAATCCGAGATATGCCTCTCGAACAGCGAGGCCTGAACAGTCGGCCGTGTCGGGCTTGTCCTTTGTCCGGCGACAGGGCAGGCGTCGTTGAAATTCCGCATGACGACGGGCGCGAATGCGACTGGCACAGCCGATGAAGCGGCGACCGCATGGGCCAGGGAGAAGCTGTCATAGTCGCTGCAGATCGCGAGGAAGCTCTTGCGATCGAAGGAAAAGGGCGCGCGGTTATAAAGGTCCGTCGCGTGCAGAACGAGCCGTGAGCGCCCGCGTCGCTCGACATCGCGCAGGGTCGCGCCGTGATAGAGACGGTCATCGAGCCAGGCTGCGAAGCCGGATAGATCATTGACGCCGCCGCGATAGGCTCGCAGCAGGTTGTCCGGCGTGTATGAGGTGCGCAGTGACGCCTCCGGATCCTGATCGAGAAAATCGCGGCGGAACCCGGAAAGCCCTGTCGGTCCGTAGAGCGCGAAATGGGCGGCAAGAACGCCCCCGCCGGAAACGCCGGCCACCACGGCGACATCATCTGCGAGAGTGCGGGTGGCCATACCCGGAGACCGCTGCTCGGCCAGCGCCGACAAGACACCGTAGCCAAAGGCAGCCGAGCGCGCCCCGCCACCGGAAAAGGCGAGGATGACTGCGGTGTCGCTGGGTTTTGCCAGGGTCATTGGCGCAGCGGGCACGCCAATATGCGTCAGCACGGCATTCGAGGGCATATTGGCGGGCTCGGCGCATCCCGCAACACACAGCATGAGCGCCGCAGCTTTCAGAGCCTGTTTGGAAATTCCAGCCCTCATCCTGAGGAGCCGCGCAGCGGTGTCTCGAAGAATGCTCCAGATGGTTCCGGAGACTCTTGGAACATCCTTCGAGACGCTATTTCCGAGGAAATGGCTCCTCAGGATGAGGGCTCGCGGAGTTTCCGAACGGTCTCTCAGGAGATGGCGTGTCGCTCTGGCGTAGCGCCGATTTCCGGCAGCGGCTGTTCTTGGGACAATAGACATTCGACGCGTGAGAGCCCTTCTCAGCGGCGAGATCGTCCCTCGTGAAAGGTAACGCTCGCCGGGGGGCCACATCTCGGCTGCGTCGATTATCCCAGCATTATGCGGCGTGGGGAGGCTTCAAAAAAACCGCAGATCCGAAGTCAGGCTGCTGGTGGGGGCAAAGTGATGCGAAAACGCGCACCCGTTGACGATGAGTCCAGAACGACCACGTCCCCCGCGTGAAGCCGAATGATCGCTTCGACGAGATGCAGCCCCAGGCCGGCGCCTCGCTCGCGCGGTGCCAGCCGAAAAAAGGGCTCGAAAATGCGGCTGCGCTGCTCGCTCGGTATGCCGGGCCCTTCGTCGGCGACTTCGATCGTCCGTTCTCGTCCGACGGTGATGGTGATCGTACCGCTACGGCCGCCATGCTCGATGGCGTTCTGAACCAGATTGGCCAAGACCCGTTCAAGCGCGGCTTCGTCGCCCCATGCGGCGACAGGCTCGGCCTCTGCCTCGAATGCGAGGTGATAGCCCGAAGCGATGGCCAGAGGCGCAAGATCGGCAGCGACGCGCCGGCTCATTGCGACGAGGTCGAGCCTGGCGAAATCGTCCGGATTGTGTTCGATCCGTTGAAGGTCGAGCAATTGCTCGGCCATCACGGCAAGCCTCGCCACATCCTCCAGAAGGCGGGCCCGCTGAGCCGATTCCGGCAGGGATTCGAGCCGCGTCTGCAGGATGGCGATCGGTGTCCGAAGCTCATGGGCGGCATCGCCGAGAAAGCGCTTGTGCCGGGCATGGCCCTCGTCCAGTCGCTGCAAGGCACGATTGACGGCTGCAACGAGCGGGCTCACCTCGCTCGGCACGGAATCGGTGGATAGCCGTGTACCTTGCCGATCGATATCGATCTGTTCGGCCTGATCCGCCACCTCGCCGAGCCCGACGAGAGCCCGGCGCACGACGATGGGTGTTGCGATGATGGTCACGAGCCCCATGATCACGAGCGCCGGCAAAACGAAGCTCATGAAGACGATCAGCACCGCCTTAACGAGCCAGCTCAGCGGGGCATTCGCGCCTGGCCCGGTGGCGATCTGGATCTCTCCAGCCGCGCCATTGACCCAGCGGATCAGCGCGCTGGCGCGCGGCGGATCACCCAGGTTCCAGCCGAGCCGCGCATTGCCGACGCCGTCGAGCGCATCGCCGATGCGGGCGAAATGCGATGGCGGCATGCCTTCGACCAGCGTGTGACCCTGCCGATCGCGAACGATGAACCAGAGATCGGGAACTTCCGTGCGCAATGTCTCCAGCGCAGGCGTCGTCCGCAAAATGAGCCCGCCATCGGCCTTGCGCTCAACGGCTGTCTTCAGCGCCTCGATGGTCACATCTTCGGATTCGAAGTTGAAGAGATGGCCGCCCATATAGAGCGCGCCGATGACGAGCACGACGAGAAGCGAGAGAATTGCGGCCTGCAACGCGAGAAAGCGCCGGACGAGGCGCCATTTGAGCGAGTGGCCCTTGGCGGGGGATTTGGTCACATCGCCTGCTTCAGGAGATAGCCGACGCCGCGAATGCCATGGATCTCCAGCCCTGCTCCAGCGTCGGCCAGTTTCCGGCGCAGGCGCGACACATGCATGTCGAGCGCGTTCGACTGGATTTCGTCGTCGAAGCCGTAAACCGCCTCCTCCAGCGCAGCGCGCTGCACCGTGCGGCCGCGCCGACGCAACAGGGCCTCCAGCACGAGAAGTTCCCGGCGCGGCAAATCGAGCGTCGCGCCATCGATGCTTGCGCAGCGGTCGCGCCAGTCGAACTCCAGGCGGCCGGCCCGTAGAATGTCGGGCGCAAGCCCCGCTGGCCGGCGCAGCACAGCACGCAGCCGCGCCAGCAATTCGTCGATCGCGAAGGGCTTGGCGAGGTAATCATCGGCCCCGAGGTCAAGACCTGCGACCCGATCCGTGACATCGCCGCGTGCGGTCAGGACGATCACCGGCGCGGGATGCTTTCTCGCGCGAAGCCTGGGGATCAGCGTGAGGCCATCGCCATCCGGCAACTGGCGGTCGAGAAGGATCGCGTTGTGAACCGGGGTTTCGATCGCTTCCGCGCCTTCCGCCAGCGTCGCGGCATGATCGACGACCATGTCGTGCTGACTGAGGGTCGTGCAAAGCGCGGCCGCCATTTCCGGCTCATCTTCCACGAGGAGAATTCGCATCGCTTATGCGTATCCGAGCTTGGCGCTGGATGCTGCGCCGCTGAGGGAAGAGACCAAGTCGGCGCTCTCATATCACTGTTCGTCTGAGTCGATCGATAGCGTGCAATGGACGAGGCATGATCCACAGGCTCGCTATCTGGTGGTCTGCAGTCCGGGCGCTTTCCGCCCCGTCGCATGACGGAGCCGCCGATCTAATCACCCGCTTTGGCGAGCCAGCCAGACGGTTCGATCGCAGCTCGGGTCTTCCACGGCGTGATCGACAACCGCGAAGCGGGCGGCGTCCAGCAAGGCGCGATATTCGTCCGGGCCGAGGCTGCCGTGGTAGAGCGGGTCGCCCTCCAATTCACCGATCGCCTGACCTTCGGCAGGTCCGCTGGTGAACATCAGCACGGCGCCCGGCGCGGCATGAGCCTGGAAACGGGCGAACATGGCGCGCTGATCACTGGGCGAGAGGTGAAAAAAGCTGTCCCAGGCGAGCAAGCCTGCGAAACGCCGGCCCAAGGCAAGGTCGCGCATATCCGCCAGATGCGCCGGGGTGCCCGGCAGGTTGCGCTGAAACAAAGCGAGCATCGCCGGTGTGGCGTCCAGCCCCGTCACATCAAAGCCGCGTCGGATCAGCTCGCGCGCAATCGGCAGGCCGGAGCCGCAGCCAATGTCGAGCACTCCAGCTCCGGCAGGAAGTAGGTCGCAGAAGCGATCGAGCCATGAGCCCTCCGCCAAGCGGTCACCGCGCAGCCTGGCCCAGGCGCAGCCATGGCGCTGGTAAACCGCGATCACAGTATCTTCGATGCGGTCGGTCATGCTCCCCTCGTGGTCAGCCTAAACTGGTGCTCGAACGACCGTCATAGAAGCGTTTTCGAGCGAAGTGGACACCGGTTCGCGTGAAGAAAATGCGATAAAACAAGGAGCTAGAGCGTTTTTGCGATTCGAAGAAACGCGGAAATGCTCTAGCGGCAGGCCCGCATGGTTTTCGACATGCGGATGGTCGGCTCTGCCGCGAAGCGGAGCCGATCACTGGCGTTAACCTGACATGACCGGGTTTCGCCCGCTGGAGCGGCGCTCCATGCAAAGGGCCGATCCCGCGGCGCAGGCAAGCAGGGCGCTGCCGACCCATGGCAATCCGCCTGCTCCTACCGTGCCGACAATGACGCCGCCCAGAATGGCCCCGCCGGCAATCGCGATATTCCAGGCGGTGACGATCATTGCCTGCGCCACATCGGCAGCCGGCCCGGCGGCGCGTGCCGATGCGGTCTGAAACAGCGTTGCCGCCCCGCCGAAGCCCAGCCCCCAGATGAAAGCCCCCCATAGATCGCCGGCGCTGCGCCGATCCACGCGAGCAGAAGCGCCGCTGCGAGGAACAGGCCGATGCCGATGAGGGTCAACGGGCGCAGCCATTTGTCGATCAGGGCGCCGGTCAGGCCGATACTGACAAGACCGGCCACGCCGAAGACCAGCAGGACACGGTCGGTCTGGCCGACAATGCCGTGGCGGGTCAGCAGCGGTGTGATGTAGGTGTAGAGGATATTATGGGCCAGCACGAAGCAGAGCGTCACTGTCAGCACCGGCCGTACGCCCTGAATCGCAAAGACCTGGGCCAGCGAGGGGCGTCGCGTTTCAGTCTCGCCGTCAAAGTCCGGCACTGTCGCGATGATCCAGCCGACCAGCAGCAGCGCGATGGCGGTGAGCAGCCCGAATGTCAGTCGCCAACCGGCGAAGATGCCCAGAAACGTGCCGGCCGGGATGCCGATGGAGAGAGCCAGGGGCGTCCCGGCCATCGCGATGGCCAGGGCCCGACCCGCGAGGCCTGCTGGCGCCATGCGAACCGCGTAACCTGCCAGCAACGCCCATAACAGGCCCGCCGATACACCTGCGACGAAACGCGCCACGAGTGCGACGATGAAGCTCGCCGTCAGGGCCGTGATCAGATTGGCTATGGCGAAACCGATGATGGCGCCGAGCAGGAGCGGTCGCCTGCGCCAGCTTCGCGTCGCCGCCGTCAAAGGGATCGCGGCGAGCAGCGACCCCAGCGCATAGAGACCGACCCATTGTCCGGCCATGGCCTCGCTCACATCGAGCGAAGCTCCGATCTGCGGGAGCAGGCCGGCCGGCAAGGCCTCCGTCAGGATCGTGACGAAGCCGGCCACCGCAAGCGCGCAGAGTCCCGCCACCGGCAACCGATCGACGCGGGCCGTCACGCCGAGGCCTTCGGCAGCACCAGATCGCCGACGGTGTAGGTGTGAAACTCGCTGGACGAGACGGTGTCGAGCTTGCGGAACTTCTCGAGGAAGATCGGATCGGAAAAGAAGATCCCGACATCGCCGGGATCGGAAATCGCCTCGATATTCACGACGGTCAGCCCATCGGTGCTCCTGGCGAGGTTGCTCCACAGAAAGCCCGGCTTCCGCCCGGCGACATAGTGGACGACATCCTGGATCAACCGGAATGCTTCCTCCTGCTTGCCGGGGTGAGCGTGGATCACGTTGACGATGAAGGTCGTCGGGGCGGGCTCGGCGGTGAAGGCGGGGATCATGGTCGTCTCCTTGGTTTGCGGAAGGCCCATGGGTTGCGGAAGACCAATGGGGTGCGGGCCAAGGGGTAGCGGGTGGCTTCTTTCGGAAAAACAGGCCGTTGTTCCTGTGACTGCGGAATATAATTCCGCTAGCATGAATGGCATGGACAAGCTCACTGCGTTCGATGCCTTCGTGCAATCGGCTGAAACCGGCAGCTTCGTTGCGGCCGGCCGCAAGCTCGGCCTCTCCGCCTCCGCGGTCGGCAAGGCGGTGGTGCGGCTAGAACAACGGCTGGATGTGCGTCTGTTCCATCGCAACACGCGCCATATGACCTTGACCGAAGAAGGACGGCTGTTCCTCGAACGCTGCCGCCGCATCTTCGAGGAGGTCGAGGCGGCCGAAGCCGAGCTTGCCCGATCCAATCGAACGCCGAGGGGCCGGCTGCGCGTGAGCCTGCCGCTGGTCGGCATGCTGCTGACACCGGTAATGGCTGATTTCATGCGCGCCTGGCCCGAGGTCCAGCTCGAGCTGGATTTCACGGATCGCCTGGTGGATGTCGTGGAGGAAGGGTTCGATGCGGTCATTCGCACCGGGCAGCCATCGGACAGCCGCTTGATGAGCCGCAATCTCGGACGGTTTCGGCTGAAAATCGTCGCCTCACCCGACTATCTGGCGAGATGCGGCGTGCCGGTCACCCCTGACGACCTGACCCGGCATCAGTGTCTTCACCAGCGTTCGCCGAGCACCGGCAAGCTGCGACCCTGGCCGTTCGCTCCCGGGGAAGGGCAGGGGAAGATCGTCCTGCCCGAGCGGATGAGCGCGACGGCGGTCGATCCGCTGATCGAGCTGGCGATCGCGGGGCTGGGAATTGCCTGTCTGCCGCCCTTTGCGATCCGCCGCGAGATCGCCGACGGCCGTCTCGTCTCAGTCCTTGAGGAGTGGGTGATGCAGGCCGATCAGTTCAATCTGCTCTGGCCGGCCAGCCGCCAGATCACGCCCAGGCTGAGGGCCTTCGTCGACTTCATGGCCGAGCATCTGCAACCGCAATAAGGGCCTCGTTGAGCCGCTGAGAGCTGGCTCGCCCTCGCGGTTGCGATTGAGCCGAAGTCGGCGGCGACGTTAGCGGGCCGTGATCGAATCTGTCTGGGTCATGCCGACCGGATCAGCATCAATGCTCGGCAAATCCGCCCTTCGCCATCATCAAGTGATGTGCCTGATGATGAGCGCCCTGCACCATGATACCCATGAAGCCGAGCGCCTTGAGCTTGGCGAGCGGCGTGGACTCGCTGGCGTTCACCGTCAGCTTCACGCCATTGGGCAATTCATCAGTTTCGGCTTTCCAGCCGATGTCGTTCAACTCTTTCACATGCGCCGGCACCATGCGCTTGATGGCGGCCAGGGTGCGGCCTTCACCGGTCACCATAATCTCGATGCTGTCGTCGAGTATGTGCTCGCTTGCCGCAGCGTGCAGCGTAACTTCGTTCATGTCGATGAGATGGTCTCGCAAGGCCGTAATATTGACCTTCGACCAGTCGGTCGCCGGATTGGCCGAGAGGATCCGAACGACCTCCTGAATGGCACCGAAGGCGTCTTGCCCCGGCATCGTCGGCGCGCCACTCGCGCCATGCATGCTGTCTGGCATTCCTTTGCCCGTGCCTTGGCTCGTTTCTGGAGCCATGCCGCCTTTGCCTTGCATCATGTGTTTGTGCATCTGGCTCATGTCGCCCGCACCTTGCGCCATTTGGCCCGACATCATCTGACGGTGCATGCCCATCGGCCCGTTCATACCGGGCGACGCCTGGGCGAAAACGAAAGCTGTTGAACCGAGGACCGCGGTAGCGGCGAGTGTCGTCTTCCAGGGAAACGTCGGCATTGGTTGGTCTCTTTCTTCATGACGCGCAGCGCCCCGGCTCACTTGCTAGCCGAACTTGCAGTAGCCACATATGATCGAGATCACATCTCATGCGGTGGCAACAGTAAGATTTTATCTTTGACGCGCTCGATCTCGCCAGCGCGCTCGAGTGCGCTCAACGTGCGGTAGAGCACCTCGTGGGTCAGTCCCAGTTCGGCGGCGAGCTGTTTCAGTGTGCCCTCAAGACGGACTGTCCGGTCGCTTTCGTCGGAGTTTATGCTGAGAAAATGACGCACGCGATCAAGTGCTGATCGGATATTTCGCTGTTCGATCCGGGTGCGCAGGTTCATCACCTGGCGGGCAAGGATTGCCGTGAAAGCCTGCGCGGATTTCGGGTCCTTCTCGAACATGGCGAGCACTGCCGACTTCGGATAAACGCGAACCAGCGCATTCGTCGAGGCGATAGCATCGCAATGATATGAGGCGGCAAACAGCGAGGCTTCGGCGATAGTCTCGCCCGGGCCTGCCACATGAAGAATGACTTCGCGGCCCGAGCGATCGACCCGTGAAAGCCGCACGCGACCAGCGATGACCTCACCAAACCCTGCAGTCTTATCACCCAGCCGAAACAGCGCCTCACCAGATTTCAGTTTTCGGTCGATACCAATGGCGCGCAGGGCGGTTGGAAGCGACTTCGGGACCGACATGGAATGGTTCCTGCGAATGGTTCCTGCCCGAGCAGACTTAACGTCTTAAGGTTTGGCGCGGTGGATGATATCCACGATCGGCCCATCGCGTCATTTGGCTGAGCCGCAGAATTTGATGCGCTGTCGGGGCAGGCGGACGCCTGCCGCCGCCGGCCCGGCAGAGTCATGGGGCGCGGCCTACCCACTCACCTCGGTAAGGGCGCGGTCTGTCGGCCGTCGGCACAAGCATGGAGCGCGATCCGGACGCGTCATCTTGGCGTTGACCGAACAGCAGCAAGGCATTGCGCGACGCGCAGCAACTGCGGGATGACCCCGGCGAGCACAATCGATTGAGACGCATTGCTGCCTCTGCTCAGCTCCGCTTTCCGGCCGCTCCCCAACCTTCGCTCCCGTCGCATCTCGTCCAGACGGAAGAGCATGCGTGAGTTGCTGTCAGGTTCTGACTGTAAATTGCGCCAGATCGGACACGTACTTGCCAGCATTAATGCAGATATCGCTTGTCAAGGAGCGGTTAGAGGTTGTCACGATAATGCCGACACGGATGTTAAGGTATTCGTCACGTTTGGCGGCGTGAATGAAATGCCTCGGCATACCGGAAGGTAAAATTTGAAACTTTTCCGTATCCTTATCGGCGTCGTTCTGCTGCTTGGCGGTCTCTTTGTGCTGGTTGGCGAATATTTCGCGGGAACATCGGCCGACGCGACGATCAATGCGCGGATCAACGTGATCCGCGCGCCGATCGAGGGGCAGGTCAGCCTTGCCGTCAGGAGCATCGGCGCGCGGGTGAATGCCGGCGAACTGGTCGCCGACATCGCCGATGAGCGCTTCGACACCGCCCGCCTGCTTGATCTCGAACGCGACCGCGACAACCAGCAGATCGAGCTCAGGCGCATCGCCACGCAAAAGACCGCGCTGAGCCAGGCGCGTGCGGGTTTTGCAGCGCAGCTCGCCGATTATCAGAAGGGGCGCGTCAGCCAGATCGAGGCGCGCATAGCCGAGGGCAGGGCGGCCCAGGATGCCGCGCTCGCGCGGCTGCGCGAGGCCGACGGGGCCTTGAAGCGCGCGAATGACCTGAGCAGTCGCGGCGTGCAGACCGCGGCCAATCTGGAACGCGCCCGCGCCGCCCAGGACGTCGCCCAGCAGGATCTCGAGAGTGCCCGGCAGCGCAGCAACTATCTCGCCACCGAGCTGACTTCGGCCCGCGGCGGCGTCTTCATCGGCGATTCCTACAATGACGCGCCGTTCTCCTCGCAGCGCGTCCGCGAGCTCGATCTGCGCCTGGCCGAGCTTGCCGCCGAACAGGAGCAGATCGAAGCACGAAGCGCGCAGTTCGAGCGCCAGATCAGGGCCGAGCGGGTTCGCGTCAGCCGCCTGACCTCGGCGACGCTCAATGCGCGCGTCGCCGGCATGGCCTGGGACTTCCTGGTCGATGACGGCGAATATGCGCGCCGCGGCCAGGATCTGGTGAAGCTCGTCGACTGCCGAAGCCTGGTCGTGACCGCGAGCGTGACGGAAGCGCTCTATGACAGCCTCTCGATCGGGACATCCGTGCAGTTCCGCCTGTTCGGTGACGATCGCATCTTCGATGGCACGATCACGCGCTTGGGCGGCTCGGGCGCCTCGGCCCTCTACGCCAATCTCGCGGTGGGGCCGAGCGCCGAGCATCTGGAACGCTTCGATGTGACGGTCAACGTGCCCGAACTTGCCAACCAGCCCGACCTCTCCTGTGCGATCGGCCGGACGGGGCGCGTCATCTTCTCGAGCGGGCCGCTGGCGACGCTGCGTCGCTTCCTGACCCGCTACGGGGTCTGATGCTCGCCCTGCCGCCCCTGTTGGCGGCGTTTGCCGGCGCGGCCGTGGTCGTCGGCCTGCGCCTGCTGCTACTGCCCTTGCTCGATCCCAGGCTCTGGTACTGGCGCGCGCTCCTGCTTGGCGCTGCGATGTTGCTGGCCTGGCGCTATGTGATCTGGCGCCTCACCGACACGGTCGCACCGCTGGCCTGGACCACCGACGCTGTGCTGAGCTGGTCCTTCGCGCTGCTGGAAGCGCTTACCGTCCTGTCCTCGACCATCGCCTTCTTCATCCTGTCGCGGGTGAAGGAGCGCAGCAGCGAGGCCGACCGCAACAAGGGCTGGTGGCGGCCGGCTCCGGCGCCGCGCGTCGACATCCTCATCGCGACCTATAACGAACAGCTCGAGGTGCTGGAGCGCACGATTATCGGCGCCAAGACCATCATGTATCCCAATCTCGGGATCTTCATCCTGGATGACGGCCGGCGTCCCTGGTTGCGGGAGCTCTGCGAGCGCCATCGCATCGGCTATTTCATTCGTCCCGACAATGCCCATGCCAAGGCCGGCAATATCAACCATGCGCTGGCGCAGCGGGCCGGCGATGCCGATCCACCTGATTTCGTCGCGGTGCTCGACGCCGATTTCGTGCCGCATACCGATTTCGTCGAACGGGCCCTGGCGCTGTTCCACGATCGCGCGACGGGCCTTGTCCAGACGCCGCAGCACTTCTTCAATCCCGACCCGATCCAGCACAATCTCGGCATCAGCTCGGCCTATCCCGACGAGCAGAGGCATTTCTTCGACAATGTCGAGCCGGCACGCGACGCCTGGGGGATCGCCGTCTGCTGCGGCACCTCCTCGATGGTCAGGGTAGAGGCCCTTGCGGCGATCGGCGGCTTTCCGACGGAAAGCGTGACCGAGGATTTCCTGCTGACCCTGCGGCTGGCCGAGAACGGCTGGAACACGGTCTATCTCAACGAGCCCTTGACCGAAGGCCTCGCCCCGGAGGGCCTGCGGGAATACATCGTTCAGCGCGGCCGCTGGTGCCTGGGCATGATGCAGATCGTGCGCAACGTCTATAACCCGTTCGGCGGCCACAGGCTCAGCCTCATCCACCGGCTGAGCGTGTTCGACTCGCTGCTCTACTGGACCACGACCTTCCCCTTCCGCCTCGCCAGCATCATCGGGCCGCTGCTCTACTGGTGGTTCGGCGTCACGATCGTCAACGCCTCGGTCGCCGACATCATCATCTATTACCTGCCCTACTACATTGCCGTCATGGCCGTGCTGAACTGGCTCTCGAAAGGGCTGTTCATCCCGATCGTCAACGACGTCGCCCAGCTCATGGCCGCCTGGCCGATCACGCGCGCCTGCGCGCTCGGGCTGCTGACGCCCGGGCCGCACAGCTTCTCCGTGACCGCCAAGGGCGGCGACCGGACCAAGGTGATCGTGCAATGGCCGATGATGTGGCCCTTCATCGTGTTCTTCGGGCTCACCGTCGGCGGCCTCGTCATGAATCTGAGTTCCGACTTTCTGGTCAACAACGCCGCCCGCGCCGGCGACGGCATGGCCGTGGTGATGTTCTGGACGATCTACAACCTGCTTGTCCTGCTGGTGGCGATCGCGGCCTGCATCGAGCGTCCGCGTCCGGACCGTCCGATGCGCCAGATCATCGAGCCGGTGACCCTTACCGTCGCCGGCGAGGAGCATCGCGGCTGGCTGGTCAATCTCGGCATAGGCGGCGCCAGGATCAGCGGCCCTTCCGGCCTGCCCGTGGGGGCGCAGGGCAGCCTGCGCCTGCCGATCATCGGGGAGATCGCGGCGCGCGTCATCGCGCCGACGCTGGATGGCTACCGCATCAGGCTCACCCCCAGCGAGGAGCAGCGCGAGCGGATCATCGCGCGGTTGCATACCGCCGCAGTGCTGCCCGGCACTGGCAAGGGCGATATCGGCCAGATGATCCGCGAACTCGCCCGCGCCTTGACGCGATGAAGGAGAAAATGATGGCAAGCGGACGATTGAGCCTGCGCTCCATGGTCTTTGGCGGCGGCGCCGTCTTGATGCTCATGCCGGCGATTATCGCGGGCACCTTCTACACCGGCGCCCTGCAGCGGCGCGCCGAGACGCTGCTCGTCGAGAGGCTGAAGGCGCGTGGCGAACTGAGCGCCGACCAGATCGGCCGGCGCCTCAACCAGCTCTGGCAGGAGGTCAGCGCGCTCTCGAAGATCATCGATGTCGACGCCCCCGCGAAAAGCCGTGACAGCCTCAACCTTATCAGCCAGCTCGATACGCGCTATTCCTGGATCGGGGTCGCGGATGTGGACGGCACCGTGCTTACCGCCTCGCGCGGCATGCTCGAAGGGCAAAGCGTCGCCGAGCGGCCCTGGTTTCGCCGCGGCCTCAGAGAGCCGACCGCGGTCGATGTCCACCAAGCGCAGATGCTGGCGAAGCTGATGCCGGCTTCGGCGGAGCCGTATGATTTCATCGATCTGGCGGCGCCGATCCAGAAGTCTAACGCGGTGGTCGGTGTCGTCGGCGCCCATCTCGACTGGCGCTGGGTCGTCGACAGCCTGAACAATTTGCAGGCGCCGGGGATCGAGCTTCTCCTGCTCTCGCGCGACCGGACGGTGCTTTATGGCCCGGCCAGCCTGATCAACAAGCCGCTGGATATCGGGGCCGCCCAGGCCGCCAACCGCGTGACCCTGGCCGTGCTGGACGAGCGCTGGCCCGACGGAAAGGACTATGTGACGGTCGTGGTTCCGACCGTCTCATCTGGGGACCTGCCCGGTTTCGGCTGGTCTCTTCTCGTGCGGCAGAACCTGGATGAGGCGCTTGCCACGACGCGCGAGCTGGTTCGCACCTTCTGGCTGATGCTTGGCGCGGGCGCGATCGTAGCGCTGGCGTTGCTCTTCCTCGGCTCTCATTGGATCACAACGCCTTTGCGACGGCTCGCCAGTTCGTCGGAAGCCATCGTCGCGGATGGCGAGCAAACCATACCTTATGTCGAGACCCGCTATGCGGAAGCCGCGCGCCTGAGCCACGCGCTGGTCAGGCTCCAATCCAAGCTGTTGCGCAGATGATCGCCCGCGCCGATCCACGCCCGGCCAGCCGTCTCCAAAGCCAAGCCGTTTCGCTTCGCCCGTAACGGTCCCGAAGATCATCGCGCGCCGGTTCCGCGCGGTGACCATTCGCCCCATCGCGCCCGCCATCAGGCCTGGCCCGCTCCTTGCTCCGGTCTCTTCATTTTCGGCCTGGACCTGCTAGAGCATTTCCGCGTTTCTGCGAATCACGGAAATGCTCTAGCTTCTTGTTTTATCGCATTTTCTTTACGCGAACCGGTGTCCACTTCGCTCGAAAATGCTGTAGGTCTGCCTAAGGTGTCGTTCGGTCGCCGCTGCGGCGCGCCACAGGGACAAGCAGGCATTTCAATGTTGAGCGCTCGGGAAACGCGGCCTCCGATCAGCCATCGACTGGCGGATCACCTGCGATCGACAGTCGCGGTCGAGCGAAGCGCGATCGGAGATCTGCGTCTGGCGGAAGTGCTGTGCTTCATCGCCGGAGCGACCAATGCCGGTGGATTCCTGGCAGTGGGGCAATACACCTCGCATATGTCGGGCATCGTCTCGTCGATCGCCGATAATGTGGTGCTTGGGAGTTTCGCGCTCGTCGGCGTCGCGCTCCTCGCCTTGGCGGCATTCCTTGCCGGCGCCGGACTGTCGGCGATCCTGATCAACTGGGGCCGGAGAAACCACAAATCGGCCCGGTTTGCCTATCCCTTGTTCGTCGAGGCGGTCCTGCTGCTCTGCTTTGGACTCTCCGGCCATTTTTTCAATGGAACGGCCACCTTCATCGCCGTCGCGATCCCGCTGCTCTGTTTCATCATGGGGCTGCAGAATGCGATGGTGACAAAGATTTCCAATGCCCGGATGCGCACGACGCATGTCACGGGCATGGTGACGGATCTTGGAATCGAGCTCGGCAAGCTGGTCTACGTCAATATAGCGCCCGAGAAGCACCCCAGGGTCGTGGCCAGCCGGAAAAAACTGCGCATGCTGGCGACGCTGATCGGCCTGTTCCTGTTCGGGGGGATCGTCGGCGCGGTCGGCTTCAAGCAGATCGGCTACATCACCACCGTTCCGCTCGCGATCGCGCTTGTGGTGCTTGCTGGATTTCCGGTCATCCTGACGCGCTCGAAACCGCCTCAGGATGAGGGCTGAGGGAAGCACAACCGGTCTCTGAGCGGTCGTTCGACGCTTTGTTGTCAACGACGGCTCTTCGGGGCAGCGTGCAGGGATCCGGAGCCTGGCTATGACCATCACCATCACCGCTTTTGAACGATCCCCCGATCGCGGCAGGGGGCTTGCGCGGGACATGCGCGTGCGCTGGGCGCTTGAAGAGGTCGGCCAACCCTACGATGTCCGGCTTCTGTCGTTTGGCGAGATGAAGCAGCCTGCACATGTCGCGCTACATCCCTTTGGGCAGATCCCGACCTATGAGGAGGGCGATCTCGCCTTGTTCGAGTCGGGCGCGATCGTGTTCCATATCGCCGAGCAGCATGCGGGCCTGCTGCCCGGTGATGCGAATGCCCGGGCGCGCGCAATCGCCTGGATGTTTGCCGCGCTCAACACGCTGGAGCCGCCGATCTTCGAGCGCGCCCTTGCCACGATCCTCGAGCGCGACGAGCCCTGGTACGCGCAGCGCTTGCATGCGCTTGAGGACACTATCGGGAAACGGCTGGGCGCGCTGTCCAGCCGCCTTGGCGATGCCGACTGGCTCGATGGCGCGTTCAGCGCCGGCGACCTGCTGATGGTGACGGTGCTGCGCCGGCTGCAGGGATCGGGCCTGCTGGAGGGCTATCCGAACCTCTGCGCCTATGTCGCCCGCGCGGAAGTGCGGCCGGCCTATAAGCGTGCCTTCGACGCGCAGTTGGCGGTTTTCACCGCCGCATCGGCTGGCTGATAGAGCTCCGCTTCCGGGCTCATTAGCAGATGCGGCTCATGGGCAGATATGGCGCGTCTCGAGCATGACGCCCCCAACGAGCCGACACCGGTCCTGACGCGGCTGCGCGCCGGAGGGCCGCTTTGCGGCGATGCGCCGATGTCTGGTGTCGCTCGCGTTCCGCCGCCGGACAGCTCGCAATTCGGCAAGTTCCGCGTCGTTTTCGTGCTCATTGAAGCGGACCGGGTTTGCATTGAAACGCCGGGCCGGGCCATCGCGAAACCGGAAGAACCGGCGAAACGGAAGACCGCAAGATCGGTCGAGCCGGTTACGGCCATCTGCGACTAACTGGCGGCGCCACGGAGGAAGGGACGATGAAGGCGGCGCTTGAAAACTACCATGCCCGGATGCAGCGGGTGCTGGACCATATAGACCGGCATCTGGACGACGATCTGGGCCTGGACGTGTTGAGCGGCGTCGCGGCGTTCTCGAAATACCATTTCCACCGGCAGTTCATGTCCACCTTCGGGGTGTCCGTGCATCGCTATGTCCAGCTTGCCCGCATGAAGCGCGCTTCGTACCGGCTGGCCTACAGGGACGCCCAAAGCGTCACGGCCATAGCGATGGATGCCGGTTACGATGCGCCTGATGCCTTCGCCCGCGCCTTTCGGCAACGGTTCGGCCAGTCGCCTTCGTCGTTCCGGAAGTCTCCCGACTGGGAGCCGTGGCTTGCGGCCTTCGGGCCTTTCGACGATGCGAGGAGCAAGCTCATGCAGACGAATTTTACCGCTGACGATGTGATCATCCGCGATGTGCCGACAACGCGGGTGGCGATCATGGAGCATCGGGGCGATCCGGCGACGCTGGGCGCCACCATCCAGCGCTTCATCGCCTGGCGAAAGGCCGCAGGCCTGCACCCCAGTACGAGCCCGACCTTCAATGTCTGGCGTTCCGAGCGGCGGCCCGCTTCTCCAGCCGATTATAGCAACGACCTTTGTGTCGGGACCGACCGGCCGATCGAGGCGCATGGCGAGCAGATCAAGGCCGGAGAGATCCCAGGCGGACGCTGCGCGGTGCTGCGCGTCGTCGGCAACACCCATAATCTGGAGCCCGCCGCGCTCTACCTGTATCGCGACTGGCTCCCGGCCAGCGGCGAGGAAGCCCGCGACTTCCCGATCTATTGCCAGCGGCTGAGCCTCTTCCCGGAGGTGCCGGAGCATGAGGCCGTTGCCGAGCTGTTTCTGCCGCTGAAATAGCGACCTGCGACGGCGGCCTGTCCCTTCCGATCGCTGGAAACGGTCAGGCTGCCGTCCACCCATCCCCGTTTTTATAGGCGCGCGGCTTAAGCAGAAAATTCTTATAATAGTGAAGCTCAGGCGATGTTGGCGCTTTCCGCGTCCGAAATAATTAGGATGTTCATTTAGTCAGACCCTGAATCGCTCGAATAACGATCAGCTTTATTTCTTCGACAGCTTTCGGATAGGATTTTTTCACGGCCTCATCGAGGATGAATTCTCTTTGAACATTGGGGCGAATGATCTTGGCTGCGACGAATGCGCCGGATTCATACTCGACCTTGATGGCGCCGTAGCCGAGAATAGCAGGGCCAATCGACTCGGCGACCAGCGATTTCAATGTGGCCAGCCCTTCGATTTCGGCCTCTATCCGGATGGCCAGGCCAGCTTTCCGCGCCGCGTCTTCCAGCAATGCGCGCACGACGTGCCCCTTGGGGGGAAGCAGCAGTTTGTGCTGAAGCGCCTCAGCCAGGGTCACAGTCTCCCTCCGGATATCGATCAGGCCTCTTCGGGCGAACAGATAAAGATCCTCGAACAGCAATGAGCGGCTGGCCTTGTCTCCGCGTTCGCGCAGATTGACGGCGAGATCGAACAGATTGTCGTCGACGCCCGCGCGCATCTGGAGGCTGGTTCCCTCCGAGATTCTCAGCTGGATCTGTGGGAAGCGCGTCTTGCACTCGTGGAGCATACGCGGTGCGACCAAGGGAGCGATCGACGCCAAAAGGCCGACCGATACGACCCCGCCGGGCTGGTCCCTGCGTTCGCGCATCGCGATTTCCGCAGTGTTGACGGCACTGAGAATGGCTTTGGCATGGCCGAGCAGCACCAGCCCGGCCTCTGTCGGCTCCACGCCGTCAGGCCGGCGGTACAGCAGCGGCTCGCCGACGGCCTTCTCAAGCTCCGCGATATGATAGCTCAACACCGGCTGCGTGACGCTCGACAGGCTCGCCGCCGCCGTCAGCGACCGCCTTTCACAGATATTGACGAAAAACGTCAGCCGCCTGATGTCGTATGCCATGACGCCGATCCCTGCGGTAAGACATTCAAGTTTTGTATATTGATTACGAAGTTTTGAATTAGCTTTTTTATATCAGGCGCGCGATTTTGAGCCCAATAATGTTGCAAGCCACGAAGCTTGCCACGCATGGGAGGCTTCAATGTCGATAGCGCAGCTACAAATCCGTGGGGATGCTCCGGGCGCCAAGCCCGTTGCGGCATCGCGGCAACGGCAAGCCGCCTCGACGCGGCGACAGCCGGTCGGCCGGCATCCCGGCGGCGCTGCGCCCGTCCGATCCGCGCAATTCAAGCCGGCCCAATCTCAAGGCTCCGTCTGGTGCGACCTGCCTGGCGCGCTCATCCCGCATCCTGGCCTCGGCGCTACGGTGGCGGCCGGGTGGCCGCACGAGGTCTGACGCGAAGTCGACCTCATCGCGCATCGATCCGCGCAATCTCGATCCCGCACCGGCCTGAGGAATCATGGCACCAAGAATCACGGCACCACGCATCGTAATCTCGAACGTCACCAAGCGTTTCCGCCGTGCAGGCGGCAAAGTGATCGTTCCTGTCGACGACATCAGCCTGACCGTGGACGAGAACGAGCTCGTCGTTCTGCTCGGCCCCAGCGGCTGCGGCAAGACAACCCTGTTGCGCTGTGTCGCGGGATTGGAGAGGCCCGACGAAGGCGAGATCACCATTGACGGGCGTGTCGTCTTCTCCTCGTCCAGGGGCATCTTCATTCCGCCGGACCAGCGCCAGATCAGCATGATCTTCCAGTCCTATGCGCTGTGGCCGCACATGACCGTGGCGCAGAATGTCGGCTATCCCCTGGAAGGCCGGAAACTGTCGAGCGCGGCGATCGCCGAACGGGTCGGCCGCGCGCTGGAGATGGTCGGCGTCGGGGGGCTGGAGGGACAGTATCCCGGCCGGATCAGCGGCGGCCAGCAGCAGCGCGTGGCGCTGGCGCGGGCGCTGGTCTCGAATTCGTCGGTCGTCATGTTCGACGAACCGCTGTCGAATGTGGATGCGCAGGTGCGCGGCCAGCTGCGCTTCGAACTCAAGCGCATGCAGCGGCAGATCGGCTTCTCCGGCCTGTATGTCACGCATGACCAGACCGAAGCGATGGAGCTGGGACATCGCGTCGCCGTGCTGCAATCTGGCCGGATCGCTGCACTCGACACACCGCGCCGCGTCTATGAGGAGCCACCGAACCACTACGTCGCCAATTTCGTCGGGGTCAGCAATTTCCTGCAGGGCAAGGTGCGCTCGGCCGGTGGCGGCAGCGTCGTGGTCGAGGCGGCGCAGGGCCTCTTCCGGGTCGCCTCCAACACTGCTGCATATCCCGCCGGCACGCCCGTCATGCTGGTGCTGCGCCCGGAGAAGATCACGCTCCTCCCGACCCAGCCCCAGGATGTGAGCGAGAACACCGTCCAGGTGCAGATCGAAGCGCAGCTGTTCTCCGGCGACCACACGGAATATGTCGTCACCGTCGGCGACAAGACCCTTCGGGTCTGGTCGCATGACGACAGCCTGCGCAACCTGTCCGAAGGCGATCCCGCCTGGATAACGGTCAGCCCTGCGGCGCTGCGCATGGTTCCCGCCGAGGGAGCGCGGGCATGACGCTCCACCCCGAGACGGCGCTGCGAAAGCCTCACCGGCTGCCTATCCTGCTCCAGCCGCTGACGCTTGCCACCGTCCTGAGCTTTGTGGCGCTCGCGGTTCTCATCATCTATCCGCTGGGGCGAATGTTCCTGTCGACACTGGTCCCGGGCGGCGTTCCGAACATGGCCGCGCTATCGTCGTTGCTGGCGCAGCCATGGTTGCTGCCCGTCTTGGGCAACACATGTCTCGCGGTTGGCATGAGCACCGTATTCGCGGTGGCGATCGGCGCGGTCTTCGCCTGGCTGAATGAGCGGACCGACGCCAATCTCGGCCTTTTTGCCACGCTCCTGCCGATCATTCCGCTGTTGCTGCCGAGCGTGGCGTTGAGCATCGGCTGGGTCTTCCTGGCCGCGCCCAATGTCGGGCTGATCAACGGCGTGCTGTCGCGCCTGTTCGGCACTGACGCGGCGCAGCTCAACATCTATGGCTGGGTCGGCCTGATCTGGGTCTACACCATTCATGGCGTACCCTATGCCTATCTCGTCGTGTCCTCGGCGATCAGGAATCTCGATCCGGCGCTCGAGGAAGCGTCCCTGATCAGCGGCGCCGGCTTGCTTCGCACCCTGATGCGCATTTCGCTTCCGGCGATCGGGCCTGCGCTGGCAGGGTCCTGCCTGCTCGTCGTCATTTCCGGCCTCGGCACCTATTCGATTCCGGCGATCATCGCGACCACGGCGGAAATCGACGTCCTGCCGACCAAGATCGTGCACCTCCTGGTCAAGGACTATCCTCCGCATCTGGCCGATGCGCAGCTGCTTGGCCTGATCATGCTTCTGGTCGTGATGGGCTTCTGGCTGTTGCAGCGCAGATTGTCGACGACCGGCAAATTCGTCTCCGTCGGCGGCCGCGCAGCGGGGTCGGCACCGCTGCCGCTGGGGCCCTGGCGTCGCCCGGCGCGAACCCTGATGTGGCTTTACATCCTCGTCGCGTCGGTGCTGCCCATCGCCGCGCTGCTGCTGGTGTCGGTGCAACCATATTGGTCACCGGTCATCGATCCCACCAGGTTCACGCTGCTGCATTTCGAACAGGTCCTGTTCGTCAATCGCGTCACCTTCGCTGCGTTCCGCAACAGCCTGATGCTGGCGGGCGCTGGCGCCACGATCGCCATGACCATCGCAATCCTGACGGCCATCTACGCCGCGTTTCGCGGTGGCGTGCTGGGGCGCATCGTCGATGTCGTGATCAAGTCGCCGGCGACGATTCCGAATCTGGTGATCAGCCTGGCGTTTCTGACGACGTTCAGCGGCGCGCCGTTCTTCCTCTCGGGCACGCTGACGATCCTGCTGATCGCTTTCATCGTGATGTATATTCCGCCCGGCTCCATCGCCGCCGCCTCGGCCCTGACGCAAGTGGGGGCGGATCTGCGCGAGGCGTCCTATATTGCCGGAGCCGGCGAAGGCCGCACCATTCGGCGCATCGTCCTGCCGATCGCTCTGCCCGGCTTTGCCGCTGGCTGGACGCTGGTGTTCGTTCACATGATGGGCGACCTGTCCGCCTCGGCCTTGCTCGCGGGCGTGCAGACGCCTGTCATCGGCTTCGCCATCCTGACGATCTGGGAAACCGGCAGCTTCGGCCTGCTCGCAGCGTTCTCCACCATCATGTGCCTGCTGAATGCCGTGGTCGTTGGCGCGATGCTGTGGTTCGTGCGCTCACGGTCGGTTCGGTGACTGCGATGAACCGCTCCGCGCCTCCACGATCCGATGTCGCTGGCCCGCTTCGCTCTGCCGGAGCAGCCCTGCTCGGCGCGATCCGGGACGGCGGCATGCTTGCTCATGCGGGCATCGCGGCCGCCGCGACGCTCGACGACGCCTATGCGATCCAGAATGTGATCGTTGCCGGGGCAGGGCCTGTCGGCGGCTGGAAGGTCGCGCCCTTGCGCGAGGGCGGCGAGCCGCGCTGCTCGCCGCTCCCGCGCCTGTTCTTCGCATCGAGCCCGGCGACATTCGATTCCGGCTTTTTGGCAACATGCCGGGCGGAAGTCGAAATCGCCATCTGCCTGGGAGCTGATCTCGTGCCGCGGCAGGGGGCGCTGTCGATGGACGAGGTCACGGCCGCCATCGCCACGATCCACCCCGCGATCGAACTGCTGTCGAGCCGGTTTTCGGAAGCTGACGCGGCGCCCGATCTCTGTCGCCTGGCCGATCTGCAGAGCTGTGCCGGCGTCGTCATCGGCGCGGGGCGCACGGATTGGCACGCCATCGCATTGTCCGATCTGGCGATCGAGCTGGCTCTCGACACCGAGCTTCGGCACGCAAGCCTGCCGCAGCCCTCACTCGAACGGACGCTTGCCGCCATCGGATGGCTGGCGGTGCATGCCAGCCGGCGTGGGCTTCCTCTCAAGCGCGGCGACATTGTCCTGACCGGAGCCCGTCTCGGGCCGCTGGCACTGGCCTCCGTTCGCAAGGCCACCGCGCGCGTCGAAGCCCTGGGCGAAACCACGTTTTTCGCCTGCTAGGCCCACTTCCAACGGAGTCACCAGTCATGTCCCCAGCCTCGACGCTCACAAAGATCTGGCGAACCCTCTTTGCGTGCCTGGGTGTCTGTGCGGCGAGCATCGCCCATGCGCAGGACCAAGCCGCGCTTGAAGCGGCCGCCAAGGCGGAGGGGAGGCTGACGCTCTACACCTCCTCGGTGGATGCCGAGACGCAGGACATCGTCAAGAGCTTCGAAGCCCGCTACCCTTTCATCAAGGTCGAATGGCTGCGCTTTCCCTCGACGACGCTGTTCACCCGCTTCTCCGGCGAGACCGCCGCCGCGACCTATCATGCGGATGTGCTCTACTCCGGCTCCTCGCAGCTTTACCAGCTACGTCCGGAACTGTTCGTGGAACTGACCCCCGAGGTCGTGCCGAACATCTCCAAGGTCATCGTGCCGGCCAAGAACACGCATTATGTCGTGGGCGAAGTGCTGCCGCACATCGTTGCCTATAATACGAATACTGTTTCGACCAAGGACATCCAGGAACATCTGAAAAGCTGGAAAGATCTCGCCGACCCACGCTGGCGCGGCAAGATCGCCATGGTGGACCCCAAGATTTCGACCAACATGGTCTCCTGGCTCATGTTGATGCGCGAGACCTATGGCGAGGACTGGGTGAAAGGCTTTGCCGCCAACCAGTTCCGTGTCGTGACCGGTGGCCCCTCCGGCGCCCAGCAGGTTGCGGCCGGCGCCTTCCAGATGGTCGTTCCCAGCGTCATCAACCATTCCACCGATATCCGGGCGCAGGGCGCGCCCATCGGTCTCCTGAGCCCGGACGGGCCGACCCACGGGCTGGAAATGGCCATGGGACTGCCGGTGAAGGCGCCCCATCCCAACGCCGCGCGGCTCTATGTCAACTGGAAGCTTGGCCGGGATGCGGCGCTGCTCCTTTGCAAGATCGGCGGCGTCCCCAACGTGCCGGCTCCGACCGACGTGCCTTGCCCCACCATGTCTGCGCGTCACGTTGGATCAAACGACATGATTACGCCCGAGCAGCAGAAGGATGTTCTGTCCGCTTACGGATTGAAGCCCTGAATCCACGGGTCACACCGGCGCAGTCGCATTTTTCAGCCCAAGAACTGTCCACCCAAGAACTTTCCACCCACGAATCAAGGACATCACCGCATGACCACCTCTGGCTTGACCAAGAATCCCTCCGCACCGCAGGCCGATCCTGCGATCATCGCTGCGCTGCGCGGCATCGCCGTCGCGTTGCTGAGCGACAATCTGCATCGCAGCTGCGGCAGCTCCGGGCTGCTGCCTTACCATTCGCCCGCCCCGCTGGTCGGCACCGCGGTGACGGTGCGCACCCGTGGGGGCGACAATCTGGCTGTCCTGCGAGCCTATGATTATTGCCGCCCCGGCGACGTCATGGTCATCGATGCGGGCGGGGATCCCTGGAATGCCGTCTTCGGCGGCATCATGTCATTCGGCGCCCAGTCCCTGGGGCTCGCCGGCATGATCGTCGACGGCGCCATTCGCGACGTTGCCGAGATCCGCGAGCGGACGTTCCCGGTTTACGCGCGCAGCGTCAGCCATCGCGGCCCTTACAAGGATGGGCCGGGGGCGATCAACGTGCCGGTGACCGTTGGCGGCATGGTGGTCTGCCCCGGTGATATCGTCGTCGGAGACCAGGACGGGCTTTGCGCTTTTTCTCCGGATATTGCCAAGTCGGTGATCGAAAAAGCGCTGGCTCAGCATGCCAAGGAAGAAGCGACGATGCAGCAGATCCGCGAGGGCCGCTGGGACCGCTCATTTGTCGATCAGCTGGAAGCACGGTGCATGAACTGAGCCGATTCGAATGGAGCGACCGGGGCAAAGAGGCATTTTGTTCGCCTCGATGCCTCGGCTGCGAATGACGGCTGCGTCAAACCGGAATGTTCGCAGCGGGGCGACAGCAGCGCCTCAATCGCGGAAAGCACGTGGCGGCCTGCGTCAAGGTTTCAGATTGTCAGGACCTGATCGGGCTCCCGACGACACTCGACGCGTTTTGGCCCCGTTTCCGTCAAATCGGGAAAGAGACCAAGCGCGTTCTGGCCGGCTGCAGCCCGATGGCATCGCCTTGCGCGGCGATGCGGCTGGATTCCGGCGTCGTGGCACAAGTCACGAGGGTTCCGTCGGCAAGGCGCGCGTGAACATAGACCGTGGCCCCCTGGTAGGAGATCGCCTCGACGGTCGCCATCAGTGATCCGCTTCGACCGGTCTCGGTGAGCGCGATCGCCTCGGGGCGGATCAGGACTTCGACCCGCGACGATCCGCCCGGGTGAGCGCTGGCGATGGCGGGGACCGTGATGCCGGCATCGAGCGCGACCTCGTGAGAGCGGCCGTCACCAGTCAGGATACGTCCCGGCAGGAAGTTCGCGCGGCCGATGAACTCCGCCACGAAGCGGTTTGCCGGTTGCTCGTAGATTTCGCTGGCGCTGCCGATCTGCTGCAGCACGCCATCCTTCATCACGGCGATGGTATCGGCGATGCTCATCGCCTCGCTCTGGTCATGGGTGACGAAGATCGAGGTCAGGCCGAGTTCGCGCTGCAGGCGCGACAGTTCGAGGCCCGTGCCTTCGCGCAGCTTGGCGTCGAGATTGGAGAAGGGTTCGTCGAGCAGGAGGATCGAGGGATTGATCACCAGGGCGCGCGCGACCGCGACGCGCTGCTGCTGGCCGCCCGAGAGCTGGCGCGGCAGGCGCTCGGCCAGTCCGGACAGCTTGAGCTTGTCGAGCATTGCGGTGACGCGCTGCTCGCGCTCGGCCCTGGCGACGCCGCGGCGCCGGAGGCCGAAGGCGATGTTCTCGGCGGCGCTCAGATGCGGAAACAAGGCATAGCTCTGGAAAACCAGCCCGGTGTCGCGCTTATGGGCCGGAAGCGTGGTGATGTCGCGGGCGCCGACATGAATCGAGCCCGAGCTCGGTGCGATGAAGCCCGCGACCATCCGCAGCGTCGTCGTCTTGCCGCAGCCGGATGGTCCGAGCAGGGCGAGCATCTTGCCCTGCGCAATCGTGGCGCTGATCTCTGCGACCGCGACGGCCGGCCCGTAGGTCTTGCGCAACTGGCGAAGCTCGATCTGCATGGTCAATCCCGTTGGCGCCGGAAGGCGCTCAGGAGGTGGTAGAGCAGCATCACCGCGAAGGTCGCCAGGACGAGCAAACCCGAAATCGCGGCGACCGAAGGCTCGAAACCCAACTGCACGGCCGAGTAGATCGTGACCGGCAGGGTCGGCGCGCCGGGCTCGGCCAGGAACAAGGCCAGCACCACCTCGTCGAAAGAGGTGATGAAGGCCAGCACCGTGCCAGCGACGATGCCGGGCCGCACGACCGGCAGGACGACGAGGAAGAAGGCCGCGAAGGGCGAGGCCCCGAGATTGCGGGCGGCTTCCTCCAGCGCGCGATCGAAGCGCCGCAGCACCGGCAGCGAGACCCGCAGCACATAGGGAATGCAGATGATCACATGGGCCGCGATCAGCCGCCACGGGCCCTGCAGCAGTCCGGTGCGCGTGAAGAACAGCGTCAACCCGACGGCGAGAACCAGTGTCGGCAGGATCAGCGGCGACAGGAAGATCGCCTCGAGCAGGCGCCGGCCCAGGAAGTCGTATCGCGTCAGGGCGTAAGCCGCGGCGATGCCGATGACGCAGGCGATCACGGCGCTGGCGAGCGCGATGCGCAGGCTGACCAGCAGCGCTGCGAGATAGCGCGTGTCACTGACCGCGGCTGCGTACCATTTCAGGGTCCAGCCCTGCGGCGGGAAGGCGAGATAGCCGGTCGCGCCGAACGGCGCCACGACGACGACGAGGATCGGCAGCAGCAGATAGGCGAAGGTCAGCGCGCAGAGCAGCAGCAGGACCAGTCCGAGCGGCGAGCGCCAGGCGATCGTCATCGCGGCGCCTCCAGCTCGCCGCGTCCCTCGATCAGGGCGCCATAGGCAAGCGAGAGGCCGAGCACGACGACGAGCAGGATCGCGGCCAGTGCGGCCCCAAAAGGCCAGTCGAGCAGTTCGACCGTCTGCTCGTAGATCGCGGTCGCCATCACATTGGCACGCGCGCCGCCGACCAGGCTCGGCGTGGCGAAGGCGCTGATCGCCAGCGAGAAGACAAGCAGCGAGCCCGCGACGATGCCGCCGCGCGCCAGGCGCAGGGTCACCAGCCCCAGCGCCACGGCCGGCCGTGCGCCCAGGCTCATGGCGGCATATTCGAGATCCCGGTCGATCGACTTGAAGACGCCGTGCAGGGTCAGGACCATCAGCGGCAGCAGCACCTGCGCCAGCGCGATGATCACGCCGGTCATCGTGTACATGGTCTGGACCGGTCGATCGATCAGGCCCAGCGCCAGCAAAGTCCGGCTGACCAGACCATCCCTGAAGAACAGCACCATCCAGCCGAAGGAGCGCACCACGGCGCTGACCAGGAGAGGGAAGGTGGTGAGCAGCAGCAGCAGGCCAGCCCAGCGCGATTGCGAGCGGGCCAGCACATAAGCAGTCGGCAGCCCCAGCACGAGCGTGATCACCGTTACCGTGATGCCCATGCCGAGCGTGCGGCCGAGGATCTCCCAGTAATAGCTGTCGCCGAAGAAGCGGGCATATTGGTCGAGGCCCGGCCCGGATTTGCTGCTGGCGCTGATCGCCAGCAGCGAGGCCTGGGGCCAGATGAAGAAGATCGCATAGACCAGCACGCAGGGCGCAAAGAGCAGGATCGGTACGAGTGCAGCCTGTCGGCGTGCCCCTGCGCCTTGCCTTTCTGCCGTCACCGGGCGATCTCGCGATTCCAGCGATCGGTCCAGGCTGCGCGCATCGCGTTGATCTTGCCCCGGTCGAGCTGGGCGAGCTTGTCGACCGCGGGGACTTCGCCTGCCAGATCGGCCGGCAGCTTGGTCTCCGGGTTCGAGGCGGTCCAGCGCATCGTCCTTGCGATCTCGATCTGCGCTTCAGGCTTCAGCATGGCGTCGATGGCCGCATTGGCCACATCCGCATTCTTGGCACCCTTGGCGATGCAGGCGGTGATGAAGACGGCGGGGCTGCCCTCCTGCGGCGTCGCGAAGGCGACCGGAAGACCGCTCTGCTGGATCTTGAAGGTGTTGCCGGTGTCATAGGGCATGATCCAGATATCGCCCTGGCCGAACAAGGTCGGCAGATCCGAGGCCGCCTTGAAGATGGTCTCGCTCTTGATCTGCTTCATCGCCGTAAAGCCCGGCTCGATATTGTCCTCGCCGCCGCCGAAGGCCTTGGCGAGCATGACGAGGAAGTCCATGCCGTAGCCGTTGGTGATCGTCGGGAAGGCGACATGGCCGCGATATTCCGGCTTCAGGAAGTCCTTGTAGCTCGTCGGCGGCGTCGCGATCTTGTCCTTGCGGTAGACGATGCCCTCGGCGATCACCGCCCAGGTCACCCATTGGCCGTCAGGGTCCTTCAGGCCGGCCGGGATCTTGCCCAGGCGCGAGACGCCGGTGAGCGGCTGGGTCAGCCCTTCTTCCTTGGCATAGGCTTCCTGCCCGCCGGAGAACTGGAACATGTCGATCTGCGGATTGCCGGCCTCGGCCTTCATCCGGGCGAGAGCGGCAGCCGACTGCATCGGAACCTGCGTGCTTGCCGCGCCGCTCTGCTTGTCGAAGGGCGTGAAGATGGCGGATTGGATGATGTCCATCGTCGAGCCGCCGAAGCCGGAGCTGACAAGCTTTCGCCCGCTGAAGGAGGGCGCCTGTGCGAAGCCGCTCGATGCGGCAAAGGGCGTCGTGGCGGATGCCGCCAGCGCAGCGAGAATCTGGCGGCGGTCTGGAGTGTAGGCAGCCATGGAATTGCCCTCCGATGTGCCGGGCCACTCGCCCGGGCGACGCGTGTCCGAGCGGTCTATGCAAACTGTCAGGCCGGATCATAGCCTTTCGTCCCGACGAGTTCGAAGACCTGATCGCCATTGTAGATTGGCATATGCGGTCGCCTGATGGAGCCGATCCAGGCCTTGTCGACCGGGCAGTGCACGGTCTCGACGACATCGCCGAAGAGATCGACGATATCGGCGAGGTGCTGGCCCTTCACGACGTCGTCGCCGGGGGCGACCTTGGGAATGAACAGGCCGCCATGGGTCGCCTTGTGGTGGATGGCGTCGCCGCCGAGGCGGAAGCGCGCGGGAACCAACGGCTCGCCCGGCAGCATGCCGCGCGCCTTGCAGACGTTGAAGATCGCCAGCGTCAACCGGTCCAGGTCTTCCGGCGTGACGCGCGCGCCGCCGCCGCTCTCGACGATCAGCGAGGGCTTTCCGCCCTTGGTGTAATGGGTGAAATGGCAGCCCGACAGGCCTTCCTCAAGCGAATTCCAGATGTTCGGCGAGCCGGTCGCTCGCGCCATGCGCTCGGATTCGAGGCCCTCGGGCGTGCCGTTGTTGTGGAACAGCGTGTAGTGGCAGGTGATCGTTAGGTCGCCGCCGGAATGCAGATCCAGCATCGCATCCGAATGGGTCAGCGATAGATCCAATAGCCGGTGGGCGAGCTGGTAGCTGAGATGCCCGCTCGGATCGCCGGGGAAGACGCGGTTCAGATTATAGCCGTCCTGCGGCGTCAGGCGGTTATAGCCGCGAAAGCCCAGCGGGTTCGCCAGCATCAGGCAGATAACGCGGCCCGAGAGCTGCTTCAGGTCCACTGTCCCAAGGAAGCGCTGGATGCTGAGCGGCCCGACGACCTCGGGACCGTGAATGCAGGCCTGCAGCCACAGGGTCGGCCCGTCCTTCTCGCCCTGGGCGATCAGCACCGGCGAGAGCACCGGCCCGTCGGGATAGGAGCCGAGCTCGACATGCCCGCGGGTGATCTGGCCCTTTGCGGCTGTGGCGGTGCCGATCATGCTCTGCTCCTGTTGCCTGCCATGACTGCCCGCCAATTGCTGCACGCCATGGCGTTTGGGCGCCGGCCGGCTGTGCTGTTATGGCGATGCTGTACGGGCATGAAAGCTTGCCGTATCATATCTGTCAACGGTGTTCTTGCTAATGGAACGACAATGAGCTCGCTGGAAAATGGATTGCGTATTCTCGCGCTGGTCTCCGAGGAGCGCCCGGTTCTGCGCGTCGGCGAGGTCTGCCGCGAGCTCGACCTGCCCAAGGCCTCGGTCTCACGGCTGTTGAAGACCCTGGCGGAAGCGGGCCTGCTCGAGCGCGAGGACCGCGACCAGAGCTATGCCGCCGGCGGCAAGGCCCTGGAGCTGGCAAGCTGCTATCTGGCGCGCCACAGCCTGCTCGACCTCGTCAAGGAGGCGGTCGACGATCTCGTCCGCGAGTTCGGCTTCACCGGCCATGCCGGGATCGTCGCGGGCCATGAGCGGGTCCTGCTCGCCGCTCAGCAGGGCAGCTATGCGCTCCAGCACACTGGCTCGATCGCCGAGCGCAAGCCGGCCTTCGACTCGATCATCGGACGTGCGATCCTGGCGCGGCTGAACGACGCTCAGGCCCTGGCCCAATTGAAGGCCGGCAGTGACCGCGGCGTTCTCGGTGGCATGAGCGATGCGCAGGTCACGGCCGAACTGGCCGAGATCCGGCGCACGCGCATCGCACGGTCATCGAGCCTGATCACACCCGGAATTTCGTCGATCGGCGCGGCTGTCGCCGACCCCGGCCGCAATGAGATCATGGGCTTCTGCCTGTCTTTTCCGACGATCGCCGCCGACAATGCAGCCCAGGATCGGATCGCCGCCAGCGTCATGCATCATGCAAAGGCGATCGGCGCCCGCATGAGGGACCCGGTCTGGACCAACTGAGCTGGCCTT
The DNA here is from genome assembly GCF_900113835.1 of Allobosea sp. OK403. GTDB lineage: Bacteria > Pseudomonadota > Alphaproteobacteria > Rhizobiales > Beijerinckiaceae > Allobosea. Next base: position 112,055 of record NZ_FOQV01000009.1, read on the forward strand.
CGATCCGCAATGCGGCGACTGGCTCCAACGGCCTCGGCGCTTCCACGGCTTGTCGCACGCCCTTGTTGATGGCTCGCCGCGAGCCGGACTTCAGCCGCCCCGCCTTCGCCGGCCGCGTCGCGCAATGCGGCGCAATCAAGCGAGAGCGGTGAGGGCTTCGTCCCTGTCGGCGAAGCCCTCACGCTCAGGCGCCAGGCCTGAGCCAAACCGCCTCAGACCTGGGCCAGCCCGCCATCGACAAAGACTTCGCCGCCGGTCATGAAGCTGCTGTCCGAGGAGGCCAGGAACGCGGCTACCGCCCCTGTCTCTGTCGGGTCGCCCATGCGGCCGAGCGGCGTCGTTGCTCCAAGCGCGTCCAATGCCTCCTCGCCCACGACCTCAATCGCCAACTCCGTCCTGGTCGGCCCGGGAGACAGCACATTGACGCGGATGCCGGTACCGCGCAGGTCCAGCGCCCAGCTTCGCGCCAGGTTGCGGATCGCCGCCTTGGTCGCGCTGTAGATGCTGAACTGCGGCGTCCCCATCACGCCCGTGCTCGAACCGGTCAGGATGATCGACGACCCCTCCGCCATCAGCGGCAGGGCCTTCTGCACCGTGAAGATCAGCCCTTTCACATTGACGTCGAAGATCTGGTCGTAATGCTCGGGCGTGATCTCGCCGAGCGGCGCGAACGACCCGGTTCCGGCATTGGCGAACAGGATGTCGAGCCCGCCGCGTTCGGCTTTGACCGTCTCGTAGAGCCGGTCGAGGTCGGCCAGATCGGTCACCGAACCGCCCACCGCGCGCGCGTTGGATCCCAGCTGCGCCACCGCAGCGTCGAGCGCCTGCTGCCGCCGCCCGAAAAGATAGACGAAGGCGCCTTCGTCGATGAACCGCTTGGCGGCTCCCAGTCCGATGCCGCTTCCGCCGCCCGTCACAACTGCCGTCTTGCCTTGTAGTCTGCTCATGATGTGCTCCTTCACTAAGGTTGCACTGAGCTGGAGGCCTACCCACTTATCAACAAGTATGCACCTTTTGGTAAGTGCCTGGAAAATGTCATCAGATCGTTCAAGCCCGACCTCGCCGCTGGCACCGCCTCCGCCGCCGGTCCAGAATTGCACCCCGACATTGCGTGGCTTCACCTGCGGCCTCGACGCGACGCTGCGGGTCGTTGCCGGCAAGTGGAAGCCGCTGATCCTGTACTTCCTCGCCCAGGGCGGCCCGACCCGCTATGGCGAGCTGCGGCGGGCCGTGCGCGACGTCAGCGACAAGATGCTGATCCAGCAGCTCAAGGAGCTGGAGACCGACGGCCTGGTGAAGCGCACCGACTACAGGGAGGTCCCGCCGCGGGTGGATTACAGCCTCACCCCGCTGGGCCACAGCCTGGCCGAGGCCCTCGTGCCGCTCTGCACCTGGGGCACGGACAATCTCGCCGAGGTCACCCGCGTCTTCGCCCGGCGTAAGGCTTTGAACGGCAAGGGCGGGCCCTGAAAAACAGGGGCAGGCCCTGGAAGACGGGGGAGGGTGAGCCGAGGCCGGCGCCGGTCATCTGCTGCGCCACGTCGGATGACAGAGCCTGTCAGCGCGCCCCAGATGCGCTGCCGCTGCGGTAGAGAACATAGCCCGCTACGACGAAGATCAGCGCCGCGAATATGCGGTTAAGCGTGTGCTTCTGCGCGGAGAGCCGCGTCGCCAGCAGCATGCCGACGACCCCGCCGATCACGCCGCCGCCGATGAACTCGATTGCGACCGCCCAGTCGATCATGCCCGAGAGCGCGTAGTTGAAAGCGGTCGCGAGGCCGAAGGTGCCGACCGCGAGCAACGACGACCCCACGGCATCGATCGTGCGCATCCCCGTCGCCAGGATCAGCGCCGGAACGATCAGGAAGCCGCCGCCGATCCCGAAAAAGCCCGATGCGCCGCCGGCGAGGATCGCGACGGCCGCGGTTGCCACGCACATCCGCCGATCGAGCGGCCGCGCGCTGCCGCCGGCCGCCTTGCGCGGCCACAGCATCAGCGCCCCGACGACCAGCATCAGCAGGCCGAACAGGAACAGCAGGCGCTGTCCGTCCACCGCCTTACCGAGCGTCGAGCCGGCCAGCGCGCCGACAGAACCGATCAGTGCGAAGATGATCGCGCAGGTCCATTGCACATGGCCCTTGCGGGCGTGTCCGATCAGATTGGCATAGGCGTTGACCGAAACCGCGAGCGCACCGGTTCCGATCGCGATGTGCGGCTGGGCGATGCCCACGGCATAGAGCAAAAGCGGCGTCGCCAGGATCGACCCGCCGCCGCCCACAAGGCCCAGCGTGAACCCGACCAGGCTGCCCGAACCGATCGCAATCAGGATCTGCGCCGTCATGACTGGCTCCCGCCAGGCTGCGGTGCTGCAAGGCGGTCATGGATCACCATTCCCGCGAGCATGGCCGTAACGAAGAGCGCGACCGGGGCGAGACCGAGCGAGAGCGCGGCCAGCGCCGGGCCGGGGCACAGGCCCGCCATGCCCCAGCCGGCCCCGAAGATCGCCGAGCCCAGGATCAGGCGAGTGTCGATCGGCGTCGTCGCGGGCAAATGGAATTCGGCATCGAAGGCAGGCCGCCGCAGATGGCGGCGCAGGAGCATTGCCGCAGAGGCGACAGCGACGGCTCCGCCCAGGACGAAGGCGAGGCTGGGATCCCAAGCGCCCGCGACATCGAGGAAGCCGCGCACGCGCGCCGGATCGAGCATGCCCGACAGCGACAGGCCGAGCCCGAAGACGGCGCCGGCAAGCAGCGCGACCAGGACTTGCGCGATCAGGACTTGCGCGACCGAGAATTGCGCGATCAGGATTCGCGCGGACGAACTCCGAGCCGGACGCATCATGGCGAAACGAGCCTCATCAGGGTGACGGTTGCGACGCCGGCCGCGAGGAAGCTGGCGACCGCGGCGAGCGAGCGCGGCGACAGCCTTGCAAGCCCGACCACGCCATGCCCGCTGGTGCAGCCCGAGCCCATCCGGCTGCCGAAGCCGACCAGCAGCCCGGCGATCGTGATGACCGGCAAGGAGGCCGTGATCGTCACGGAGGGCCACGCGCCCGACCAGAGCCGATAGAACAGCGGCCCGAGCATGAGCCCGATGACGAAGGCGGCGTTGGTGGGCATCTGCCTGCCTTGCGCCAGCCGGCCGAGAATGCCGCTGATGCCGGCGACGCGGCCGTTGAGCAGAAGCAGCATGCCGGCCGAAAGTCCGATCAGCGTGCCGCCCATGAGAGAAGGCCAGTAGGCGCTCATGGCGCGGGCTCCTGGGCGCAGAAGATGGCGTGAAGCGCGGCGACGAGGCTCGCCGCCTTTTGCTCGGTCAACCGGTAGAAAATCTGCCGGGCCTCGCGCCGCGTCTCGACGATGCCGGCTTCGCGCAGCACCGTAAGCTGCTGCGAGAGCGTCGGCTGGTGGATGTCCAGCATCTCTTCGAGCTGGCTGACGGAATACTCGCCCTCAACCAGCGTGCAGACGATCATCAGCCGGTTGGGATGGGCGAGCGTCTTGAGCAGACCGGCGACCTCCGCCGCCCGGCTCGCCAGCTCCGCCCGATTGATCGGCGCCTGCGTCACGGGTGCCTGTGTCATCGGAGCCTGCATCATGGCGCCGTCCCGTCCCAGGCCGCTCCGGTCAAGGCATTGAGCGGGATCTTGAGATAGCGCCGGCCGTTCGCCTCCGGCTCGGGCAGGCGGCCGCCGCGGATGTTCACCTGCAGTGCATGCAGGATGAGCTTGGGCATGGGCAGCGTTTTGTCGCGGGCCTGACGCAGGGCGACGAAGGAGGCCTCGTCCTGCCCGGCGACATGCGGGTTCGCCAGCTTCTGCTGGCCGACCGTGCTCTCCCAGCGCGGCGCGCGGCCATGGGGCTGGTAGTCATGCCCCGTGAACAGCCTCGTCTCGTCGGGCAGCGCGAGAATGGCCTGGATCGAGGCCCAGAGCGCGCTGGCGCTGCCACCGGGGAAGTCGGCCCGTGCAGTGCCGGAATCGGGCATGAACAGCGTGTCGTGGACGAAGGCGGCATCGCCGACGACATAGCTGATCGAGGCCAGCGTATGCCCGGGCGAAAACAGCACGGAGGCCTCCAGCGAGCCGAGCCTGAACCGCTCGCCATGGGCGAAGAGCCGGTCCCATTGCGAGCCGTCGGTGGCGAGGTCCGGGAGGTTGTAGAGACCCTTCCAGAGTCTCTGCACGGCCACGACCTGCGCGCCGATCGCGGTCTGCGCACCGGTCTTGCCCTTGAGATACTGCGCGGCGGAGAAGTGGTCGGCATGGGGGTGGGTGTCGAGGATCCATTCCACGCGCAGGCCCTGCTCATGGATGAAGGCGAGGATGAGATCGGCCTGGGTCGTGGCGGTCGCGCCTGACTTCTCGTCATAGTCGAGAACGGGATCGATGATGGCGCAGGCCTTCGTTGCAGGGTCGGTGACGACGTACTGGATGCTGCCGGTTCTCGGCTCGTAGAAGCCCGTGACCTGTGGTGCCTGGGCCGCGCGACGGTCGAGCCAGGCCTTGGCCCCAGTGAGGTCGAAGCCGAGCGTCTGGCCGAAACCGACCACCGTATCGGCCGAGATGCGACCGTCGAGGACTTCGCCCAGCACATGAAGCGTCAGCGCGCGGGTCCCGCTCTTGCAATGGGCGAACACTGGCCCCGATGCCTGCGCGAGCGCCGCACGGAAGGCTGTCACATCGGCCTCGGTGATGGTCGGGCCTGTCACCGGGATGAAGCTGTAAGCCATCCCGGCCTCACCGGCCGCCTTCTTCTCGGCAGCCGAGCCCGGCTGCCCCGCCTCCTCGCCATCGGGCCGGTCGTTGATGACGGCCTTGAAGCCTTGCGCGGCAAGGGCCGGAAAGTCGGCCGTCGCGGGCTGGCCTGCGACAGAAAGCGAGTCCGAGATTTTGACGAGGTGCATGACCGGCCTCCAAGGCAGGGCTGATTCAAGGTTTGGCTGATATTAATATATATTTTCATATAATATATATTGGGGTGGCACAAGCCTCGGAGCCGCATTCATCCGCACCTCAGAGCACGACCACTTTCGAGCCGCTGGGGATGCGGCTGTAGAGGTCGATCACGTCCTGGTTCATCATGCGGATGCAGCCGGAGGAGACCGCTTCGCCGATCGTCTCGGGTTCGTTTGTGCCGTGGATCCGGTAGAGGGTGTCGTTGCCGTTCTTGAACAGATAGAGCGCTCGCGCCCCCAGCGGGTTGCTTTCACCCCCCGCCATCCCGCTCGACCATTTCGCATAGCGACGCGGGTCGCGCCGGATCATGTCGGGCGTCGGCGTCCAGCGCGGCCATTGCGCCTTGCGCCCGATCGTCGCCGTGCCGGCGAATTCGAGCCCGGCCTTGCCGACACCGACGCCGTAGCGCAGCGCCTTGCCATGCTCCTGCACCAGGTAGAGGAAGCGCTGGTGCGGATCGACGACGAGCGTACCGGGCGGATGCTTGGTCGGGTAGTCGACGAGCTGGCGCACATTGCGCGGCTGGAGATCCTCGAGATCGACCGCCGGCACCTTGAACTTTTCGGTATCGATCGCCGCATAGCGCTGCGCGACCTGGGGCGGAATCGCCGAGTAGGAGGCCGCCACGGGCGGCTGCGGCTGGACCGTCGTGCAGGCTGCAACAGTGAGGGGCAAGGCGATGACGGCAAAGCGCTTTGCCGCTTGGAGAACGCGGATCATTCTGGTCTTTCCGGTAAGGCTTGGGGAGCGAGGCGACCGAGGGCGAAACGCCACCCTATTGCGCCGCCTGCTTGGCGCGCGCATCGGCCACGATCTGCTTGAAGCCGGCATAATCCAGCGTCGAGGTCCGGAACGGACCCACGAGATAGGCCGGCGTCCCCTGCAAGCCGATCGAATCCGCCTGGGCGAGGTTGCGCCGCAGCAGGGCGGTGATGGCGTCCGCCCTGGCGCCGAGATCGGCCTGGAGGCGGACCATGTCGACGCCCGACGCCTTCACGGCTTCCAGCATCCTCTCCTTGGAAATCCGCATGCCGGGAATGCCCATCAGTGCGTGGTGCACGGCATCGTATTGGCCCTGGTAATGGGCTGCGACCGCGAGTTGTGCGCCATAGACGGAGGCCTCGGTCAGGATCGGCCAATCCTTGTAGACGAGCCGGATTTTGCCGTCGGTCTTGACGATGCGATCGAGATCGGGCGCCGACTTCTTGCAGAAGGGACAGTTGTAGTCGAGGAAGGCGACGATGGTGACGTCGCCCTTCGGGTTGCCGGCGGTTGGCGCCTCCGGATCGTTGAGGATGGCGTCGCTATCGACCTCCTGGCCGAGAGCGGACGGAATCCCCACCAGGGCGGGACAGATCGTGGCGAGAATGCCCGATGCGCTCAGTCTGGCGAAGCGGGTGATCACGGTTCTGCGGTTCAAGGCGGGCTCCAGGGTTGAAAAGACGGGGCTGGGGAGGGCGAGGGGTGTCAGGCGCCGGCCTTCGCCAGCATCGCGGAAAAGGCATCGACGGTTGTGGCGCCGGTCGTACGGGCCTCATCGACCTCGCGGCCGCTGCCGGCATCGATGAAGAGCAGGGTCGGCGGCCCCACCACGCCGAAGCGGTCCATCAGAGCCTGGCCCTCGCTGCCATAGACGGTCAGGTCGGCGCGGATGATCGTGATCGTGTCGAGGCGGGCGCGGATCGCGGGGGCGCGCATCACGCTGCGGTCGATCTCCTTGCAGACCGTGCACCAGTCGGCGGTGAAATCGACGAGGATCGGCCGGTTCACCGCCCGGGCCTCGGCGAGCGCGGCATCGAAGGCGGCAGTCGTCGAGACGACCCGCACACCGGCAGTGGGCGCCGGTTCCATCGCGCCCGCTCCGTCGAGAAGCGTGGCCAGACGCAGAGGATCTTGCCGCCCCGTCGCGGCAGCTCCGACCAACACCAGGCCGTAGAGCGCTAGGGCGACAGCCATGAGGCGGGGCAACAGACGCAGGTGGTCGCGGATCAGCGCATAGGCGCCAAACCAGACGCCGCCCGCGATCGCCAGCAGGCCCCATAGGGCGAGCGTGACGTCGGCCGGCAGCACGCGCGCCAGCATCCAGATGGCGAGCCCGATGAAGACGAAGCCGAAACCCTGTTTCGCCTTGACGAGCCAGGGCCCGGATCGGGGCAGGATGCGGGCTCCGAAGGTGCCAAACAGCACGAGTGGCAGCCCCATGCCGAGCCCGAGCGCAAAGAGTGCCGCTGCACCGCGCGCCATGTCGCCGGTCTGCGCGACATAGATCAGCGCGGCCGCCAGCGGCGGCGTCACGCAGGGGCCGACGATCAGGGCCGCGGTGAAGCCCAGCATCGCCGCTCCGCCAAGCGAGCCGCCGCGGCCGGGGTTCCCGCCCGTCAGCCGCGTGCTCCAGCTCCGCGGGAGTTGCAGATCGAAGAGCCCGAACATCGAGAGTGCCAGCGCAGCGAAGACCACGCTCATCAGCCCGAGCGCCAGCGGCGTCTGCAGCACGGTTTGGAGATTGCGGCCCGACAATGCGGCGGCGACGCCCAGTGCGGCATAGGCCAGCGCCATGGCGAGCACATAGACGCCCGACAGAGCCAAGCCACGCCTGGCCGATAGGTGCTCGCCCGCCTGCGCCAGCATGCCCGACAGAATCGGGATCATCGGAAAGATACACGGCGTCAGCGACAGAAGCAGGCCGAAGCCGAGGAAGCTCGCCAGCGTCAAGGCGAGGCTGCCGGAGAGCAGGCTGGCCGGTGCGGCGGCGGCCGGCGACCGCTCCAGGACGCTGATGGGCTGCGCCTTCGCAAGGGCGCCTGTGGCCAGATCGAGACTTTTGACGATCGGCGGATAGCACAGACCCTGCTCGGCACAACCCTGATAGCTCACGATGATCGTGCCCGTTGCCGGCGCGCCGCTGGCGCGGATACGGGCCTGCGTCTGGCCGTGATAGATCTCGGTCAGTCCGAAATTGGGATCGTCCTTCCGCTCGCCGGCCTGCGTGACGAGCGGAAGCGGCGTGCCGTCCGGCCACTGCGCCTTCAGGCTTTCGCGATAGAGGTAGTGGCCGGGCAAGGCCGTCCATGTCAGGACCAGGCTGCGATCGGCGGCCCGCTCGACGCCGAGGCGGAAGACCTCGTCGGCGGGGCGCGACGTGGCGGCGGATGCGACGCCCGCCAGCGCCATCAGGCAAAGGACGAGGCTGGCGAACGCTGCGAGGAACGGGCGGTGCATGGCGACCTTCGATCGGTTGAAGCCGCCATTTCGACAGCCCAGCTTAAGCCAGCCTTAAGGCTGGGCTGGTCGATCGCGACGACAGGAGCCAGATGCATGCGCATTCTCGTGATCGAGGACGACCCGGTTTTGGCCGACGGTCTCAAGGTCGGCCTCGGCCTCGCCGGCATGACGGTGGATTGCGTCGACAGCTGCGCGGATGGACGCGCGGCGCTGGCGACATCGGCCTTCGATGCGGTCGTGCTCGACCTGATGCTGACCGACGGTTCCGGTCTCGACCTGCTGCGCGAGATGCGTGGGTCGGGCGACCGGACCCCCGTCCTGCTGCTCACAGCGATGGACGAGACATCCGACCGCATCCGCGGACTCGACACCGGGGCCGATGATTATCTCGGCAAGCCGTTCGATCTCGATGAGCTCGGCGCTCGCGTCCGTGCCATCGCCCGGCGAGGCTTGGGGCGGGCCTCGCCTTGCCTTGCCGCCGCAGGAATCCTGCTGGACCCCTCGGTCCTGTCGGCGACCCTGCACGGCGCCCCTCTCTCGTTGTCCCGGCGGGAATTCTCGGTGCTGGCGGCCTTGATGGAGCGGCCCGGCACGGTGCGCTCCAAGGCCGAGATCGAGGACCGGCTTTATGGCTGGCAGGAGGAGATCGAGAGCAACGCAGTCGAGGTCCATATTCATCATCTGCGCGCCAAGATCGGCCGCGACGCGATCGAAACCGTGCGCGGCCTCGGCTATCGGATCAGGGTGACGTCATGACCTCCTTGCGTGGGCGCCTCTTCGCGATCCTGTTGAGCGCGACCGGGGTGATCTGGCTGTCGGCCGTGCTGTGGATTTATGTCGGGACGCGAGGGGAGTTGGAGCACGTCCTCGATACCCGTCTGCAGGAGGCGGCGCGGATGGTGAATTCGCTCGTGGCCAGCGTCGATATCACGGCACCGGCCGCCGTTCTGCCGAGCTTACCGGTGGAATCATCGGGGTATGAGCGGCAGCTTTCGTGTCAGATCTGGTCGCTGGACGGCCGTTTGATCGCTCGGTCGAGCAGTGCCCCAGACGGCCGCCTGACGGAAGCGGAATCGGGCTTTTCCGACCGTGTCGTCGATGGCGAGACCTGGCGCATCTACACCATCGCCAACGCCACCACTGGCGCGCGGGTCATGGTCGGGGATCGGCTCGGCCTGCGCGATCGCCTGGTCTCGGATCTGATCAAGGGGCTGCTCGCGCCGGCCCTTCTGATCGCACCGCTGCTCGCTTTGCTGATCTGGATCAGCCTCGGACGAGGCCTGCGGCCGCTGCGGACGATGGCCCGCGATGTCGGCGGGCGAGACGCCGACGATATGAGCCCGATCGATCCCGTGCGGGCGCCAGCCGAGGTCAAGCCGCTGATGCAGGCGTTGAATGGTCTGTTTGCCAAGGTCGAAGTGGCCCGGCGGCACGAGCGCGAGGTCACGGCTTTCGCGGCGCATGAACTGCGGACACCGCTTGCGGGGCTCAAGACGCAGGCCCAGATCGCGATGAGCGCCGGCGACCGCGCGGTCCGACAGGGGGCGCTGCATCAGATCGTGCTTTCCGTGGACAGGACCACGCGCCTCGTGCGCCAGCTGCTGGCTCTGGCGAAGCTCGACGCAACCGCCGAGCCGCACGCGCGCGAGCCCGTCACGGTCGGTGACGTCTTCGACGAGATCGGGGCTACGGCACCCGCTCCGAAATCAGATGTCTGCATCGCGATCGAGCCGGCGCTGCGAAGGCTGACCATCGTCGCCAGCCGCGAACTGCTGACGCTCGCCCTGCGCAATCTCCAGGAGAATGCCGTCCAGCACACGCCCTCTGGCGGCACGGTAACCTGGCGCCGGGCCGCCGCCGGAACCGGCATTGTCGTCGAAGACGAGGGAGCGGGCATAGCCGAGGATGAAATCCCTCTTGTCACGCAACGCTTCTTCCGCGGCCGCAACAAGAGCGCGATTGGAACCGGGCTGGGACTGGCGATCGCCGATGCAGCCGTTAGGCGCATGGGCGGACAACTCCATCTCGCCAACCGCCGCGACCATGGCGGCTTGGAAGCAACGGTCCAGATGGCACCAGACACCCGCAGTTGACCTGCTTTGTCACACATGCGCGCCACCTGGTCTGGGCTGCATCGCGTTTGCCGGGCGGCCCAGGGCCGTGAAAAGGAGAGATGACCAGCAAGACGACCAGATTTCTGCCTGAGGCTGGCGTCCGCCTGTCGTGGATTCTGCCGGAGCATGGGGGCGAGCATCCATACCCCTGGACCGCGATCGGCCTGCCATTCACCAAGTCGCGGCACCGCGCAATTTATGAAGCGCTAGCGGCTTCGTTTGACTTCCTGCGACAGTTTTCAGCAACCGGAGGCTAGAATCCAGCTGGCGTGGCCACATTAAGAGATACATTCGAGTGTCCGGTTTCCGACATCGCTCAATGTCCGGTTGTGTGGCCGATCGTGTTGAAGAAGCCCGCCGATCTCCCGGTCGTCAGCGCTTGCGCACGCCCCAGGTGATCGGGCGGTTGGCCGGCCAGGAGACATAGCCCTCGACGCGCGGATGCACCGCCTCGATGATCGGCGAGAAGTAGAGACCGACGATCGGCACATCGGCCTGGACCTTGGCGTGGAGTGCGGCGAAGAGCTTGCCGCGGATGGCCGGGTCGTCGGTCGTGTCGAGCTGCCCGAGCAGGGCGACCGCGTCGGGATCGCCATATTGCGCGGTCTTGAACCGGGTCTTGTCGCCGACGAAGGCGGCATACATCAAGGCAGGATCGAAGCGGCCGGAATAGCCGAAGGACTGCATCTGGAAGCGGCCGTTGAGATAGTTCGACAGCTGCGTCGCCCAGTCGATGACCTCGAGCTTCACGGCAAAGCCGGCGCCCGCCAGCATCTGCTCGATCATCACAGAATTCTGATACATGTTCTGATGCTGCTTGTTGGTCTGGAGGCGCAGCGGCTCGCCCTTGTAGCCGGCCTCCTTCAGCAGCGCCCGGGCGCGCGCCGGATCATAGGCCGGCCAGGCCGCGAAGCCTGCATTGTAGAAGGCGGTCGAGCTGCTCACCGCCGAGGCGTTGGCCGGGGCCATGCCGAGCGTCTGGGCCTCGGCGATCTGCTTCAGGTCGATGGCATGGGCGATCGCCTGCCGGATCTTGACGTTCGACAGCAGCGGATCGTCGGTCTGCAGCAAGAGGGTCGACCAGCCGAGCCCCGGCGTGCTGAGGACGCGCATGCCGCGCTGCTTCATCGTCTCGATCTGGTCGGGTTCGATGTCGTGCAGGATATCGACGGCGCCGGTCAGCAGCGCCGCTTCACGCGCGCTCGGATCGGGGATCACCTGGAACAGCACCTGCTCGACCAGCATGTCACGGGCGCCGGAAAAGCCGTTGGCGGGTGCGGCGCTGCTGCGATATTCCGCGAATTTGTCGAGCAGGACATATTCGGCGCGCCGCCATTCCCGCAGCTTGAGCGGGCCGGAGCCGATCGGCTTGGACCATTTGCCCTCGGCATCGAGGCTGTCGGGATGCATCGCCAGCACATGGCATTGGATATTGGCGAGCTGCTTCAGGAAGATCGCGCTCGCCCGGTCGAGCTTGAACACGACGGTCTGCGGATCCGGGGTTTCGACCGCCACGACCTTGGCGCCGGACTGGCCGTTGAAGACAGGCCGGCAGGTCCAGGCGGAGGACTGGTTGAGGCGATCCCAGGACCATTTCATCTCGGCCGAGGTCACCGGCTTGCCGTTGTGGAACGTCGCCGGGCGCAGCTTGAAGGTATAGCTCCGGCCCTCATCCGAGAGCGTCCAGCTTTCGGCCAGCGCCGGCCCGACATCGAGGTCGGACTTATAGGCGACCAGCCCCTCGAAGAGCTGGTGGATCACCGTGTCGGTGTTGGTGTCGCGGTTGACGCCCGGCTCCAGGCTGCGGATATCGGCGTTGAGCGCGACGACGAGCCGGCTGGTCATCGGGGCCGACTGGGCGAAGGCCGAGCCTGTGGCCAATCCGACGACAAGGGCCAATCCGACGACAAGAACTTGGCAGGTGCTGCGTCGCATGGCCGGTCACTTTCAAGGGTTGGAGCGAAAATTGCGCATCATGGCCGCGGCATCGCCTCGGCCAGGAAATCGGTCACCGCCGGCAGCAGCCCGGCATGGCGATGGGCAACGCCCGGCACGATGTCGTGGCGCACCGCGATGGCGTGGTTCTCGAAGCTCGCTTTGAGCGCGCGCATGCGCTCGGGCCGGTTCACGCCGGCGATCTCGCCATCGGGACGCCATAGGGCTGAGCCTTTCGCCAGGGTGATCTCCCAGGTCTCGGTATCGTCGCCGCCGATGACCATCTGGACCGCAACCTGGCGCATCGCCTCGAGATCGATCGGCCGGCCCATCACGGCCTCGAAATCGCGCACGCCGACCCAGAAATCATGCTCGAAATCGAGCAGCGTCACGATGCCCGGCGCGCCGATCGAGACCGCCGAGAGGCGCTTGGGGTGCAGATAGAGGAAGCGGTGCGCGAAATGCCCGCCGCCGGAAAAGCCGAACAGCGCGAACCGATCGCCGTCGATCCGGTAGCGTGCCTGCACCTCTTCGACCATGGCGAGCAGGACCGCGTCGTAGCGCACTGAAGACGGTGTCATCAGCTTGTAGGAGGAGAGCTCGCCGGGGCTGGTGATGCCGGCAGGAAACAGCGGCGCCAGCACGATGCAGCGGCTCCGTTCGGCGAAGGGGATGAAATCGTCGCGATAGGCGACCATGTCGCGCATCGTGCCATGGACCGAGACCAGGAGCCGGTAGCGCTCCGTGCCAGCCTCGTCGTAGTCCTCCGGCACATAGGCGCACCAGCTGAAGCGCGGATCGGCCTGGCAGGCATGGATCGTGGTGCGGCCGAAATCATAGGCCGAGAGCTTGACGCCGTGGCGCCTGACGAAGGCCATCAGAATGTTCCTGTCGGGTTTGGATCGCGCGGCGTCGCCCGCGGCAGATGCGCCTCGATGATGGCGCCGACGCGGAAGCAGAGATCCTCGCGGAAGCGCCCCGCTACGACCTGGACGCCTGCGGGGATCCTGCTTTGCGGAGCGGTCGGCACCGCAAGGCCGGGCAGGCCGAGCACCGAAATCGCCATCAGCGGGCTCTGCGCCGCCAGGACACGGGTGGTTTCCGCAACATCCCTGAGGTCGAAGCCGACAGGGAAGGGCGGCGCATAGGAGCACGGCATCACCACGACCGGATAGTCTTCGAAGAAGAGCTGCCAGTTGCGCAAAGCGAGCGCACGCTCCCCGAGCGCAGCCAATGTGTCGGCCGCGCCATAGCGTGGAAAGGCTTCGTCCCAGAGCGCCAGCGCGCGGCGGATGCCCTCATCGCCGTTCTGTTCGATCAGCGGCTGCAGGTTCGCCATCACATCGGCCGTGGCGAGCTTGCCCCAGAGCTCACCGATGCCGGCCAGGTCCGGCGGCTCGATCTCCTCGACGATGATGCCGGCGGCCGCGAGCGCGCGGCCGGCGCTGAGCACCGCTTCGGTCACGCCTGCATCGACCACGGCGCCTTTCGGCCGGGCCACCAAGGCGACGCGTAAGGGTCCGCGCAGGGGCGCAAACGGCGCCGGCACGACGCAGCGCGGATCGCGCGGGCTCGGCTGCGCCATCGCTTCGAAGGCGATTTCGCAATCGCGCACGCTGCGCGTCAGCGGGCCCTGAACCGCCATGAGCTGCGAGGAGATCGCGGCCGGTCCCTTGGCAGTCGCATTGCTCGACGGCACCCGGCCATAGCTCGGCCGCAGGCCGACGAGCCCGCAGCAATAGGCGGGATAGCGCACCGATCCGGCGATGTCGTTGCCATGGGCGATCGGCCCGATGCCCGCGGCCACCGCCGCGGCCGCGCCGCCGCTCGATCCGCCGGGCGTGATGCCGGCATGCCATGGGTTGAGCGTCGCGCCGTGCAGCGCGTTCTCGGTGTGCCAGCGCATCGAATAGCACGGCGTATTGGTGCGCCCGATGATCACGGCGCCCGCAGTGCGGAGATTGGCGACGACCGGGTTGTCGCTCTCGGCGACGAGATCGCGATAAGCCTCGACGCCGCCATCGGTCGGGTGGCCCTTCTGGTCGATATTGCATTTGACCGTGACGGGAATGCCGTGGAGCGGCGCGAGCGCCTCGCCGCGCGCCCTCATCGCATCGGCGGCGTCGGCCGCGGCGAGCGCCTCGGCATCGAAGCGCCGGACGACGGCGTTGAGCGTGCCATTGACCGCATCCATGCGGGCAAGACAGGAGACGACCGCCTCGCGGCTCGACACCAGGCCGAGAGCGATCAATCGCGCAAGTTCGTGAGCCTCGAGCCGCCACAGGGCGTCGCCATCCGTCCAGTCAGCAGGCGATACCGCTAGGGGCTGGGGCGGCGGCATCATGGGCTCCGGTTGCAGATCCTAGGGAGGTAAGGCCTTCCTATGGAGGCCAAGAATATGTATTTTGTCAAACTATGAGACAGAAAAAAATCACGCCGGCCGCAGCAACCCCTGAGCATCCGAGCAAGCTGCAGCGTGACCTGCTGCCGCGCATCCTCGAGATGATCCGGCAAGACGCGCTGCTTCCGGGCCAGCGCCTGCCGGAGGCCGCCTTCGCGCGCCGCCTCCAGGTCTCGCGCACGCCGGTGCGTGCCGCGCTGCGCCATCTCGCGGAACGCGGCGTCATCGCCACCTTGCCCAATGGCGGCCATGCCCTGTCGCGGCCGGCCAGCGAAATCGCCGAGAGCGAATACGCTGCGGCCTCCGTCGATCTCGACGCCTATTGCGTCGCGATCGCCAGGGATCGTGTCGCCGGCGCGCTGCCGTCACAGGTCTCCGAAGCCGATATGATGCGGCGCTACGATATCGGCCGGCCGCTGCTGCTGCGCGTCCTGAACAAATTGGCCGGGGTTGGGCTGGTCGAGCGCCGACCGGGCCATGGCTGGCATTTCTCGCCGCTGAACGACGATGCGGCGATCGTCGAAAGCTATGCCTTCCGCCGTATCATCGAGCCGGCGGCGCTGCTTGAAGCCAGCTTCGCGCCCGATCCCGCCTGGCTTGCAGAGATGCGCCGGCGCCATGAGGTGATGCTGGCGCGGCCCTGGAGCGAAACCGCGAGCGTCGCGCTGTTCGAGATGAACTGCGAATTCCACGAAGGGCTCATCGCCGCCTGCGGCAACCGCTTTCTCCTGCTGGCCTTACAGCAGCAGAGCCGGTTGCGGCGTTATGCGAACTATTCCTGGCGCTATGGGCCCGAGCGCGTCGCGGTCTCCTGCCGCGAGCATCTCGAGATCATCGCCCGGCTGGAGGCCGGCGAGCGCGAGATCGCCGCGGTACTGCTGCGCCGTCATCTCGACCGCGCCCGCGAGGTCAGCCTCTCCCCGCGCGTCGCCAGCCCGACTTAGCGAGTTTTTCCTGTTTTTTATAATGAGATAATACTGAAGGCGCATACGAGCTGGCCGTTGCAGCGACCGACCCCTCCGGATCATCCCCAGTGAAGCCGATCGGGATTGTCGGCCTTATGCCTGAGAGGCCGTTTGATCGTACGTGCCCTCATGCTGAGGAGCTGCGAGACGCCATTTCCAGTAGCATCGGCCCGAAAAGTGGGAACCGGTTTTCGGGGCAAGCCGATGCAAGATCAAAGCGAGCATCGGCCCGAAAAGTGGGAACCGGTTTTCGGG
>NZ_FOQV01000009.1:128778-245123 GCF_900113835.1 Allobosea sp. OK403
CTTTGTGTCGGGACCGACCGGCCGATCGAGGCGCATGGCGAGCAGATCAAGGCCGGCGAGATCCCAGGCGGACGCTGCGCGGTGCTGCGCGTCGTCGGCAACACCCATAATCTGGAGCCCGCCGCGCTCTACCTTTATCGCGATTGGCTCCCAGCCAGCGGCGAGGAAGCCCGCGACTTCCCGATCTATTGCCAGCGGCTGAGTCTCTTCCCGGAGGTGCCGGAGCATGAGGCCGTCGCCGAGCTGTTTCTGCCGCTGAAATAGCGACCTGCGACGGCGGCCTGTCCCTTCCGATCGCTGGAAACGGTCAGGCTGCCGTCCACCCATCCCGTCCAGGCGCCCATCCCGTCCAATTGGAAGCACACGAGGCTGCCGCCCTCAGTTCTAGAAGATGAATTGCGCCCAGCCGGCGAGAAACTCGCCGCTGCCGGCCCCGGCCTGCTTCAGCCGCTCACCGGGCGTGTAGTGGACATAGGTTCCGCCGATGGTGAGGTGCTCGGTCGCGCTCCAGGTCAGGGCCAGGCTGGTCTGCTGGCCGATGAAGCGGCCGGTTCCGCCAGCGCTGCCCCGGACCGGGCTGAGCGGTGGCGCATAGAAGGCGTCCGCCTCCGCCTGTTTCCAGAGCGGGTTCCAGCCGAGCGTGAGAGTCAGCTTGGGGGTCAGTGCCAGCGTCAGGTTCGGCTGGAGATCGAGCAGGTTGGCCGGCGCGGCGAGATTGGCCTCGGAGAAATAGGGCAGTTTCGGAAACAGCGGATTGAAGGTGCCCAGCCGGTTGTCATGCGGGTTCCTGTCGCCGCTGATCGCGTCGGCGTTCAGGCCCAGGCGCGGCGAGAAGGGCAGGTTGGCAAAGCTGTAGCCGAGATTGGCCGAGACGGTCCAGGCGCGGATATCGGCGGTGCCGAAGCTGCCGAACTGATAGGCCGCCTCGACATTCCAGTCGAAGCCGCCGCGCTTGCCGAAGAGCCTTGCCCCGATCGTGTGCCGACGCTCGTTCGCCACGCCTTGCGCAAAGCGGGCCTCGTCGCGCTCCAGCCCGAGATAGTAGAGATCGGCCTTGAGACCGGGCACGGCCGGGACCGCCGCCGTCGCATAGGCGCCCCAGAACAGCTGGGCCGGGTCGCGCCCGTCATCGAAGGTCCCGGGCCGCGGCGCGACCGGACGCAGCAGGAAGGCGTCGATGCGGGTATCGCCGGTGCCGATCCAGGCGGCGCGGAAGCCGTCGAAGGCGCGGCGGATATTGGGGCTGTCGCGGACCGAGACCAGGCGCGAGGAGCCCAGGCTGATCTCCTGCCGGCCGCCGCGCAGCATGACCTTGCCATCAGCCGTGGGCAGCGTCAGCTCGCCGAAGGCCTGCAGGATATCGAGCTCATCCTTCTGCGTCGGCGGCGGCGTGCCGGCCCAGCCCGGCGCGAAACCACTGGCCAGTTCGAGGAAAGCCCGCGCATGGGGGCCCAGATGCAGGTCGGCGAACAGGAAGGAGCGCAGCAGCGCATAGTCGTTGCGCCGGGGCGCGCTGAGGCCGAAGACCGGGTCGCGCGCGGTTTCGTAGCGCGCCCTGAATTCGCCGCCCAGGGTCAGATAGGCCGAGCCCTCGCCGTTCAGAGGGATCCATTTCAGCGGATCGAACGGGTCGGTCCGCAAGGCCGGGTCGCGCAGCGGCGACCAATCCTCGTTGAAGCGGAGGCTTTCATAGGAGGGGCGGCCGGCGGAGGTCTGGGCCGGCGCCACCGTCGTCCAAAGCCCGAGCAGCGCGGCGAGCGCCGGGCCGGCGAGGCGCCGCAGGCGGCGACCCCGCCGGAATGCCGGGCAAGATCCCGACCGTGTGGCGCTCATGCTCCGCGCTCCGCCGGGGCCGCGCGATCCTCGCGCTGCGCCGAAAGCCCGAGCAGGTGCCGGATGACGGGCGCCTCCGGCCCGGCATGGAAGCGCGCCGCCTCGGCCTGAATATCGGCATCGGCCTGCGAGACGCGCTTGTGCTGGCGCAGATGCTCGGCCCAGGACTCGACCATGAACCATTCGACGATGCGCTCGGGATCGGCGGCATCCTCCGCGACGCCCCAGGCGAAGGCGCCGTCGCGGCGCCGCTCCGGCGCGAGCCGGGTGATGGCCGCCAGGAAGCCGGCGCGGTTCTCGCGGGCGATGCGGTATTCGATCGTGATCGTCACCGGGCCGCGATCATGCTCGACCGGTTCCACGATGGCGGGCTCGGGCCAATGCGAGGACGGTGTCAGATCGGCCTCGCCCGCCGGCAGCGGCAGGCGCAGGGCGGCGAAGGCGACCACGCTGAGCGCCAGCGCCGCTGCGATGAGCGTGCCGTGAAGGCCGATCGCCTCCGCGACGAGGCCCCAGAGCAGGCTGCCGGCGGCCGAGGCGCCGTTGAACACCGTCAGGTAGAGCGCCAGGCCGCGACCGCGCACCCAGTTCGGCAGAATCGCCTGGATGGTGCCGTTCAGCGTGGTCAGCGCGGCGATCCAGGCCCCGCCGAGGATGAAGAGCAGGATCACCGCGAGCCATTGCGGCGGCACGGCCGCCAGCGCCGCGATGATCGCAGCGGTGACGAGGGCGGCGCCGAGCATGAGGCCGTCGACGCCCGTTCGCGCCCGGATGTGCGGCAGCAGGACCGCGCCGCAGATCGCCCCGGCGCCGACCGCCCCGAGCAGCAGGCCGTAGAAGCCGGCGCCGCCTTCGAGCAGCCGGCGCGCCACCAGCGGCAGCAGCGCCCAGACCGCGCTGGCGCAGATGAAGAACAGCGTGGCGCGCAGCAGGACGCGATGCAACTCGCGGCTGGCGCGGGCATAGCGCAGCCCGGCCCGGAAGGCGCCGCCGAAATGCTCGCGCAGCGCGTCATCGGCCCCGGTCGGGCGCCGCCACCAGACCAAAGCGGCGACGACGAAGACATAGCTCAGCACATCCGCGCCATAGGTCGCGGCCGCCCCGAAAGCGACGAGCAGCGCGCCGCCGAGCGCCGGGCCGATCGAGCGGGCGATGTTGAAGCCGAGCGAGTTGAGCGCCACCGCGTTGCGCAGGTCCGGCTTCGGCACGAGCTCGGGCACGATCGACTGCCAGGCCGGCCCCATCAGCGCCGCGCCGACGCCGCCGAGGAAAGTCAGCCCGACCAGGATCGCGACGGTCAGCCTGTCGGCGAGCGCCAAGGTGAGCAGCGCGGTGCTGATCAGCCCGAGCAGGATCTGCACGCCGATCAGAAGCTTGCGGCGGTCGACGATGTCGGAGAGCACGCCGGCCGGGATCGCCAGCAGAAAAATCGGCAAGGTGCCGGCGACTTGGATCATCGCCACGGCCGAGGGCGAGCCGGAGAGGTCGGTCACCAGCCAGGCGCTGGCGACGTCGCGCATGAAGCTGCCGATATTGCCCAGGATCGTCGCCGCCCAGAGCACGGCGAAGACGGGCCGGCGCAGCGGCGAGAACGCCGAGGGTGTCGGGGCTTGCGGCGTCGGCGCCTGCGGGGCCGTGTTCGGGACCTCGGCCATCATGGTCGCGCCTCGCCGGTGGAGCGCGCCGCCAGGATCGCCAGCAGCGCGAGGCCGCCGATGATCGAGACATGCTCGAAGAAGATGTTCTGGTGCAGCACGCGCTCAGCTGCCGGCTTCAGCCAGAAGGCATGGGCGAAGAGCGTCGCGACCGCGGTGAAGCCGGCGAGCGCGGCCGCGCCGATCCAGGCGTGGCGGCCGTCCGCGATCAGCAGCGCCGAACCGCCGAGCTGGGTCGCGATGACCAGCACGGCGAAGAGCGCGGCCGGCTCGAACCCGGTCAGGCCGCGGACCTCGGCCGTCGCGCCGCCGAAATCGGCGAGCTTGGCGAGGCCGCTGAGCAGGAAGGGCAGGGCGACCGCGATCCGGGCGAGAAGCGCCAGCCAGGACCGGCCGAGCAAGGTTTCGACGGCCGGCTGGACGGCAGGGAGCGGCGAGGCCGACATGGCGCAAATCCTTCGATGATCTCTAGAGCATTTCCGCGTTTCTCCGAATCGCGAAAATACTCTAACCGTTTGTTTTATCGCATTTTCTTCACGCGAACCGGTGTCCACTTCGCTCGAAAATGCTCTGGCGTTCAGGCTCAAAAGGCCCAGCAGGAGCAGCCGAGCGCGCCCCAGAAGGCGCCCTCGTCCCGGGCGGGCGTGGCGGCCGCCAGCGCGCCGGCATGGGCATGGCCATGGACGCCGCAGGCGCTGGCGCAGCCGCAGGCGGCGGCGAAGGCATATTTGCGCTCGTCCAGCGCCGCGCGCTTCTGGTAGCCGCCGAAACTCCTGACCGGCGACCAGCCCGGCATTGCCGGCGGCAAGGGGGGCGCAAGGCCGGCATAGTCGCCCGCGCCATAGACCGGCTTGCCGCCGAGCAGGGTCAGCACGCTCTCGATATCCTGGATCTCGTCTTCCGGCACCGCCATGTAGTCGCGGTCGAGCACCACGAGATCGGCGAGCTGCCCGGCCTTGATCTGGCCCTTCTTGCCCTCCTCGGTCGAGAACCAGCTATTGGCCTGGGTCCAGAGCCTGAGCGCGCTCTCGCGGTCGAGCAGGTTGCGCTGCGGGTAGAGCTTGAGGCCGCCCAGCGTCCGGCCGGTGACGAGCCAGGCCAGCGAGACCCAGGGGTTGTAGCTGGCGACGCGGGTCGCATCCGTGCCGGCGCCGACCGGCACGCCGGCCTCCAGCATGCGCGCGATCGGCGGGGTGCGCTCGGCCGCCTTGGCACCGTAGCGCTCGACGAAATACTCGCCCTGGAAGCTCATGCGATGCTGCACGGCGATGCCGCCGCCAAGCGCGGCGATGCGGTCGATATTGCGGTCGCTGATCGTCTCGCAATGGTCGAAGAACCAGTGCAGGCCCTTGAGCGGCACGTCGCGATCGACCTTCTCGAAGACGTCGAGCGCCCGCGTGATGGTCTCGTCATAGGTGGCGTGCAGGCGCCAGGGCCAGCGGTTCTCGGCGAGCAGGCGCACGACGGGCTCGAGATCACCCTCCATGGACGGCGGCATCTCCGGCCGCTCGACCCGGAAGTCCTCGAAATCGGCGGCGGAATAGACCAGCATCTCGCCGGCACCGTTATGGCGGTAGAGATCGTCGCCCTGGCCGGGCTTGACCTGCTTCGACCAGCTCTCGAAATCCGCCAGTTCCTCTTTCGGCTTCTGGGTGAAGAGGTTGTAGGCGATGCGCAGGCTGAGCTCGCCATCGGCGTGGAGCTTCTCGATGACGGCGTAGTCCTCGGGATAGTTCTGGAAGCCGCCGCCGGCATCGATCACGGTAGTGACGCCGAGCCGGTTCAGCTCGCGCATGAAATGCCGGGTCGAGTTGAGCTGGTATTCCGGCGGCAGCTTCGGCCCCTTGGCCAGGGTGGAGTAGAGGATGGTGGCGTTGGGTTTGGCGAGCAGGAGCCCGGTCGGGTTGCCCGCGGCGTCGCGCTGGATCTCGCCGCCCGGCGGATTGGGCGTGTCCTTGGTGTAGCCGGCGGCGCGCAAGGCGGCTCCGTTGAGCAAGGCGCGGTCGTAGAGGTGCAGGATGAAGACCGGCGTGTCGGGGGCGATCGCGTTGATCTCATCCAGCGTCGGCAGGCGCTTTTCGGCGAATTGATGCTCGGTGAAGCCGCCGACGACGCGCACCCATTGCGGCGGCGGCGTCACGGCGACCTGGCGCTTCAGCATTTCCAGAGCCTGACCGAGCGAGCGCACCCCGTCCCAGCGCAGCTCCATATTGTAGTTCAGCCCGCCGCGGATGATGTGCATGTGGCTGTCGATCAGCCCGGGCACGGCGCGCCGGCCGCCGAGATCGATGATCCCGGTGTCTGGCCCGGCGAGCGCGCGCATCTCGTGCTCGGAGCCGGCGCCGATGAAGCGCCCGCCCGCGATCGCCACCGCCTGCGGGTTCGGGTTGGTCTGGTCGAGCGTGGTGAAGCGGCCGTTCACCAGGATGAGGTCTGCGATCATGGAGCTGGCTCCCGAGCCGGAGGTCTGGGCTGTGGCGGATCCGCCGAGAAGGGCCGACAAGGCGCCGGCCGCGCCGCCGATGGCGGCCTGTCTGCGTGTCGGGCTCATGAGGGGCTGCCTGCGCCGGGCTCGCTGCCGCCGTCCTTGGCTGCGGCCCGCGCCGGCAAGGTGCCGAAGACGTGCTCGCCGCATTCGCGCTGCAGCCAGCCGAGGCTGAGCCGTTCGCCGGCGATGACGCGCTTGGTGATCGGCACGATCTGCTCGCCGGCCAGGATGCCGAGCAGGCCGACCAGCGCCACCACTGGCGGCGCCGGCGAGCGCAGGTCGAGCAGGCTGTAGATCACGCCGACGAGCAGGCCGGCGCCCAGCGAGGCGAGGTAAAGCTTCATGGGGTCTCCCGGTCGTGGTGTGAGATGTCTTGGCGCAAGCGCGGTGCGGCTGCGCCGCACCGCGCCGGGGTCAGCCCTTGATGAAGGCGAGCAGGTCGGGATTGATCACATCGGCATGGGTGGTCAGCATGCCGTGCGGGTAGCCCGGATAAGTCTTGAGCATGCCGTGCTTGAGCAGCTTGACCGAGAGGCGGCCGGAGGCGTCGATCGGCACGATCTGGTCGTCCTCGCCGTGCAGCACGAGGGTGGGAACCGTGATCGCCTTCAGATCGTCGCTCTGGTCAGTCTCCGAGAAGGCCTTGATGCCCTCGTAATGCGCCTGCGCGCTGCCGGCCATGCTCTGGCGCCACCAGTTCTGGACTACGCCCTGCGAGACCTTCGCGTTCGGCCGATTGAAGCCGTAGAAGGGGCCGGCCGGCAGATCGAGGAAGAACTGGGCGCGGTTGTCGGCAAGCGCCCGGCGCAGGCCGTCGAAGACTTCCAGCGGCAGGCCGCTGGGGTGGCTTTCGGTCTTGAGCATCAGCGGCGGCACGGCGCTGACCAGCACTGCCTTGGCGACGCGGCCCTGCGGCTCGCCATGCCTGGCGACATAGCGGGCGACCTCGCCGCCGCCGGTGGAGTGGCCGATATGGACCGCCTCGCGCAGGTCGAGATGCTCGACCACCGCCGCGGCATCGGCGGCGTAATGGTCCATGTCGTGGCCGCCGCTCACCTGCGCCGAGCGGCCATGGCCGCGGCGATCATGGGCGATGACGCGGTAGCCCTGCGACAGGAAGAACAGCATCTGCGCGTCCCAGTCATCCGAGGAGAGCGGCCAGCCGTGATGGAACATGATCGGCTGCGCCTCCCTCGGACCCCAGTCCTTGAAGAAGATCGCGACGCCGTCCCTGGTGGTGATCATCGGCATGGCTCAGTGCCCTTCCTGAGCGCCGAACATGGTCTTGGCGTAGGTGATGCCCAGGCCGTAGGCGCCGCCGAACCGCCGAGCGATGCCGGTGGTCAGCTCATAGGTTCCGGTGCGGGCCCAGTCGCGCTGCAGCTCGAGCAGATATTGCACGGCGGTCATCGGGCGGGCGCCCGCCTGGATCATCCGCTGCATGGCGCGCTCATGCGCCTCCTCGGAGACGTCGCCGCAGGCATCGGCGATGACATAGACCTCGAAACCCTGATCGAGTGCCGACAGGGCGGGGCCGACGATGCAGACGCCGGTCCAGAGCCCGGCCAGCACGATGCGCGGCTTGCCGATAGCGTTGACGCGGGCGATCACGGCCGCGTCCTCCCAGGTGTTCATCGAGGTCCGGTCGAGCAGCGCCTGGCCGGGAAAGGCCTCGGTGATCTCGCTGAACATCGGGCCGGAAAAGCTCTTCTCGGCGACGGTGGTCAGGATGGTCGGCACGCCGAAGCCGGCGGCGGCGTGCGAGATCAGCGCGGCGTTGTTGCGCAGGGCGACGGCATCGATCGACTTGGTCGCGAAGGCCATTTGCGACTGGAAGTCGATCAGGATCAGCGTGTGATCCTGCGGCGTGAGCAGGAGTTTGCCGGGGGCTGCTATGGCGTGGGACAAGGATGGGGTCTCCGGTTGGAATCGCCGGGACGTTAGGGCCGCATCGCGGCGGTGGCCATTAGTTACGGGCGGGATACTACCTAGAGCCATGAATGACAAAGTAATACATCAAGTAACGCAAGACGATTATTGTCTTGTTGACCCGCTTATCAAATTCTTCGCGCAGGAATGGATGAGCCATGTCGTCTTTACGCTCGCCCGCCACGGCACGCTGCGCTTCGGCGCCCTGCGCCGCCAGATGCCGCCGGGCATCTCCGCCCGCGTCCTGTCGGCGCGGCTGAAGGCGCTCGAGGCGGCCGGCTATGTCGAGCGCCACGATCTGAGCGAGCGTGTGCGCCATGTCGAATATGCCCTGACCGAGCGCGGCCGTGCGGTCGACACGGCGCTGGCGCGCAGCGAGGCCTTGCTCCCGCCGGGCGGGGACGCGACGCCCTGACTGGGCCGCAAGATCCGGGCCGCAAGATCCGGGCCGTAAGAACTGAGCCGCGAGAACCGCGCGGCAACCCTCATCAATCTCCGCGACCGGCGCGTTTCAACCGTGGACGGGGAGGGCGGCTCCCGTGGCGGCTTTGATCTTGATCAACACGGCGCTTGGTCCAGCCGGCGTAGATTGAGAGATGAGCGTGAACGCTGCGGCCAGCGTGATACGCCGCCTCCCGAGGAACTCGCCGATGACGCTATCGTCTCTCGTTGCGCACGGGCTGTTCGGCTGGGCCGTCGCGGGCGTCCTTGCGATGGGGCTGCCTTTGGCGATCTCCGCCATGCTCTGCGCCATCCCCGCGAATATCGTCATGGCCAATCTCGTCACCGCATGGATCACCGGGGGGAGTTCCGCGTTGGTGCATCATGCGGCTGTCGGGCGCGGATCGGGACGGACCACCAGCCGGTGAGCCGTTGGTTGATCTGCGGCTTCCAGCATTGGAGGCCTCGGCCTGGCCTTATGACAACATGCAGGGAGCCGAGCATGCCGATGAAGCTTGACCATGATCATGCCGGCCACCCGCCTCACCACGACCATGGCGGCGGCCCGCCCCCGCATGGGGCCTCGGCCAGCCTCAGCGGCGAGCCTGTGGCGGCGCCGCGCCCGGCCGTGCCGCCGGGCACGAGCCATAGCTCCCCCACGATCTATGCCTCCGCCACGATCTATACCTGCCCCATGCATCCGCAGATCCGCCAACCCGCGCCCGGAAACTGCCCGATCTGCGGCATGACGCTCGAGCCGGAGCTCGTGACGGGCCAGGAAGGCCCGAGCCAGGAAGGCCTGAGCGACGAGCTGCGGGACATGACCCGGCGCTTCTGGATCGGGCTCGTCCTGTCGATCCCCGTCGTCATCCTCGAAATGGGTGGCCATCTCCTCGATCTCGGCCGCTTCGTCAGCCCGGCCATGTCGAACTGGGCACAGCTGCTGATCGCGACGCCCGTCGTGCTCTGGGCGGGATGGCCGTTTTTTACGCGGGGCTGGGCCTCCCTAGTGAACCGTTCGCTCAACATGTTCACGCTGATCGCGCTCGGCACCGGGGTCGCCTGGAGCTACAGCGTCGTCGCGACGGTGGCGCCGGGCGCGTTCCCGCCGACGTTTCGCGGCCATGGCGGCGCGGTCGCCGTCTATTTTGAAGCGGCCGCCGTCATCACCGTGCTCGTGCTGCTCGGCCAGGTTCTGGAGTTGCGCGCCCGCGAGCAGACCTCTGGCGCCATCAAGGCCCTGCTGGAGCTTGCGCCGACGATCGCGCGCCGGCTGCGCGCCGATGGCGGCGACGAGGAGGTCGCGCTCGACCAGGTCAAGGTCGGGGACCATCTGCGCGTGCGCCCGGGCGACAGGGTTCCGCTCGATGGTGCGATCCTCGAAGGGCGCTCCAATATCGACGAGTCGATGGTCACGGGCGAGCCTCTCCCCGTCGCGAAGGCGGCGGGCGCCAGCGTCATCGGCGGCACGCTCAACGGCCAGGGCGCCTTCGTGATGCGCGCCGACAAGGTCGGTCACGACACCATGCTCGCGCAGATCGTGCAGATGGTCGCCAAGGCGCAGCGCTCGCGCGCGCCGATCCAGCGGCTGGCCGATCTCGTCGCCGCCTGGTTCGTGCCCGCCGTGGTCGCGATCGCGGTCGCGGCCTTCGTCGCCTGGGCGCTTTGGGGACCGCAGCCGGCGATGGTCTACGGGCTGATCGCCGCCGTCAGCGTCCTGATCATCGCCTGTCCCTGCGCGCTCGGCCTCGCCACGCCGATGTCGATCATGGTCGGCGTCGGCCGTGGCGCGCGCATGGGCGTCCTGATCAAGAACGCCGAGGCGCTGGAGCGCATGGAGAAGGTCGACCTGCTCGTCGTCGACAAGACCGGCACGCTGACCGAGGGCAAGCCGCGCGTGACGGCGATCCGGCCGGTGGCCGGGCTACAGGAAGACGAATTGCTGCGCCTTAGCGCCAGCCTTGAGCAGGCGAGCGAACACCCGCTCGCGGCCGCGATCGTGGCGGCAGCTGGCGAGCGTGGGCTCGGGCTCGACAAGGTCGAGGATTTCGACTCCCCGACGGGCCGGGGTGTCATCGGCAAGGTGGCAGGACGCGCCGTCGTGCTCGGCAATGCCGGCTACCTCGGCGGGATCGGCATCGATGTCGCAGCGCTCGAAACGGAAGCCGACGCCTTGCGCAGGGACGGCGCCACGGCGCTGCTCGTCGCGATCGACGGCAAGGCTGCCGGCGTGATCGCGATTGCCGACCCCATCAAGCAGACCACTCCAAGCGCGATCGCCGCCCTGCGCGAGGCCGGTATCCGGGTGGTCATGCTGACCGGCGATAACCTGACGACGGCGCAGGCTGTCGCCGCCAGGCTCGGCATCGATGAGGTGAGGGCGCAGGTGCTGCCCGAGGACAAGGGCAGGATCGTCGCGGAGTTCAGGGCGCAGGGGCGTGTCGTCGCCATGGCCGGAGACGGCGTCAACGACGCGCCCGCGCTCGCCGCCGCCGATGTCGGCATCGCCATGGGAACCGGGACGGATGTCGCCATGGAGAGCGCAGGCGTCACCCTCCTGCGCGGCGATCTGGCGGGCATCGTCCACGCCCGCAAGCTCAGCCAGGCGACCATGAGCAACATCAGGCAGAATCTGTTCTTCGCCTTCGCCTACAACGCGGCGGGCATCCCTGTCGCCGCCGGCCTGCTCTATCCGTTCACCGGCCTGCTGCTGTCGCCGATCCTGGCGGCGGCGGCCATGGCGCTCTCATCCGTCAGCGTGATCGCGAATGCATTGCGCCTGCGCTTTGTGACGATCCAGCCCGCACCATAGCCGGGCGAACCGCCTTATCCACGTCGCCAAGGCAAGACCCGCGTCACCAAGACCCACGTCACCAAGACCAACATCACCAAGGCCCGGGCCGGCCTTTCCAAAACGGCCCCCAACACCGGAGGACATCATGCGTCGGCTTCTCACACTTTCATTCGTCGCCCTCGGCCTTGCCGCAACCGGCGCCGCCGCCCAGGACAAGATGACCATGGGCGCTGAGATGTCGGTGCTGCCTCAACCCTGTCGTGAGGCCCTGATGAAGGACATGGCCATGCCCAAGATGGGGGAAGGCAAGATGATGGACGGCAAGATGGCGGACGCTATGGACATGTCGAAGATGATGGGCGGCGCAGGCATGCCCGGCATGGATCAGATGCCGATGACCGAGGCCCAGAAGGCATCCATGCAGGCGATGATGAAGATGAGCATGCCGATGATGGCGACGCACCGGATCAAGGACCCCGACCTCGCCTTCAACTGCGGCATGATCGTGCACCATCAGGGCGCGATCGACATGGCGACGATCGAACTCAAGTTCGGCCGGGATGCCGCGTCCAAGACCATGGCCGAAGGCATCATCAAGGCTCAGAAGGCCGAGATTGCGGAGATGACCGCGCGGGTGGAGACGATGAAGGCCAGGTGACGCTGACAAGCGGGAGCGCATCGCCGCTGCCGGTTTCATGGACACCGCGATTGGCGCGGCGGAGCTTGCGTGCTTGGGCCGGCGGAAGGCCGGACCCGAGGGCCGCTTGTGTGCGGCTTCTCAGGATGAGGGCTCGCGTTCCCAGATCGAGGCCCGCCGGCCTTGGATTCAGCGCCCGGTCATCTTCAGCGCCGCCTCGGGCAGGCGCTCGCCCTTCAGGTTGATCCTGGCCGTGCCCTCCGAGATCTCCCGAAGGTCGCCGGCTGTCAGCGCAGCCGGGCCAGCGCGACCGTTGATGCCAGCCTGCCTCCGCTCACTTCAGGCTTGTTGCGACCCCGGTCGAGAGCGCGGTCGCTCCCGATACATAATAAAATGTTTCGAACGGGGAGCGGCTGGATAGATCCGCGCCGGCGGAAACGCCGAGCTCCGAATAAACCGATGCCATGAGCGATGTCCCGCGCGGGGAGCGGGCCTGGTGAAATCCCAGGCCCGTCTGGCCTTTGCTTCTCACGCCCTCGACGATCTTGTCGCCACGGCTATAGACGCGCTGCGATCCGGCGACGAAAAGCAAGGTGCAGGCGCTGCCGCAAAGACTGCCGGCATTCACCAGCGTGGTTGCGCCGGTCGCCTTGATGTTGCGGGCCATCGCGACAGCAGCATTGAGCCCGCCTTCGCCGGCGCCGGGGCTCGACAGGACAACGGTGCGATAGCTGCCCTGCGGCGCGACGTTCTCAAACGCGGCATCATCGCCCGGCCCGATCAGACCACGCACCGTCACGGTCGCGCCTGATTTCGTGACCTGCGCTGCATGAGCACTGGGCCCGGTCAGAAGAGCAGGCAGTGAAGCAACCAGAACCCCAAGGATGAGCTTCATGATGTCTCCAATTGTCTCAGGGATCTGGGAGGTTAATACGGGCTCGACCCGGGTGCGGTGTCAATAGGTTACGCAGCGTCGCTGCCGACCTTGCGTCGTCGTTGTTCGCGCTCCGGTTCCCCGTCTAGATGGAGCTGGGAGGGGGCTCGGCCCGCGCGGGATCCGCGCAGTCCCGTCCTTCGGCTTCCGTTGCCCGTCTATCGCCTATTCCAGCGGCTTTTTGAGGCCTCGAGGACCCAAAGCGCATTCGCGATTGGCGCCTGTGCCGGGCGCGTTCTCGAAAACACAGGCAGATCCCGGCGGATCACCGCACTTCCTGGCCATGTCACGAAAGCCGACGCAGCTATTCGAAGCCACATGCCGGTATCCAGGACCGCCCTTGCAGCCACATCCGGAACATGGAGTGTCATCGATGACGCAGCCCTTGGCGAGCGCAGGCGGCACGGGGAGGGCCCACAACAAGGCCAGAGCCAGAAAGCCAGCCCGTCCACTGGGCCGCGCGCGCGCTATTGAAACGATCGCTCCCATCCCGTCACTCGGTCGTTGTCGAGGGTGACACGCCGGGCAAAGCGCCTGACGCCAATCTGATCGCATTTATAGACGTGCCGGATTATCGTCTTCAGAGCTTTCTCTTCGATCTCGACAGGTTGGCCCCAGGATTGGAGCGATTGTTCATATGCCAGCTCGCGCCTCCCGCTTTAGATAAGATTTTTTTCAAAGGCCTGTTGACAGCAATCCTATGATGGGTCTAATGTCTTAATCGCACTGTGAATATCTGTGCCTGCCGCCCGGAGCCAATCGCTCGCGGGCGTTTTCGTTTCAGGCCGGACGCAAGCGAAGCCTTCAGTTCAAAGATCCAGACATGGCCAGAGGCGCTGCAAGGACGGGCCGCAAGGCCGGCGCAACGACGCGCCGGGCTGAGGCGGCGCCGGTCGTTGAAGGCGGCCTGACGCCGCTCGACTATATGCTCACCATGCTTCGCGACGAGAGCCTCGAGCCCAAGGCTCGGTTCGAGATCGCCAAGGCAGCTGCCCCTTATGTCCATGCCAAGCTTGCCACGGTCGAGCATAGCGGCGGCATCGCGCTCAGCCATGAAGACGCGCTCGCCGAACTCGACGATGAGCCCCAAGACGATGAATCCCGAGACAATGAGCCCGAAGGAGAGGGTGATCCGCCGCAGGCTGCGGGCTGAGTTCGAGCTTTATGCGGAGAAGGCGCTGCGGATCCGCACCAAGACCGGCGCGATCGCGCCGCTCCAGCTCAACCAGGCACAGCGATATCTTCACGGCCGCCTCGAGGCGCAGCGGGCGCGCACCGGCAAGGTCCGCGCGCTCGTGCTCAAGGGCCGCCAGCAGGGCATCTCGACCTATATCGGCGGGCGCTATTACTGGCGCGCCAGTCACGCGCGCGGCATCCGGGTGTTCATCCTGACGCATGAGCGCGAGGCGACGAACAACCTGTTCGGCATGGTCGAGCGCTACCACCAGCACTGCCCGCGGCTTCTGAAGCCGCAGACCGGCGCAGCCAATGCGAGGGAGCTTTCGTTTTCGCGGCTGGAGAGCGGCTATGCGGTCGGCACGGCCGGGGCCAGGGCGGTCGGGCGCTCGCAGACGGTGCAGCTCTTCCATGGCTCCGAGGTCGCGTTCTGGCCCAATGCCGCGACGCATTTCGCCGGGGTCGTCCAGGCCATTCCCGATCTGCCGGGAACCGAGATCGTCCTGGAAAGCACGGCCAACGGCGTCGGCGGCGAGTTCCATGGGCGCTGGCAGCAGGCCGAGGCCGGCATCGGCGATTATGAGGCGATCTTCATCCCCTGGTTCTGGCAAGACGAGTATCGCCGGCCGGTTCCCGACGGTTTTGCGCTCGATGCGGACGAGCGGATTTACGCCGAGGCGCACGGCCTGATGCTGGAGCAGATGGCTTGGCGCCGCGCCAAGATCGCCGAATTGAAGGATGAATTGCTGTTCAAGCAGGAATATCCGGCAACTGCCGCCGAAGCCTTTCAGCTCACCGGCCATGACAGCTTCATCACATCGGACGCCGTGCTGCGCGCCCGCAAGGCGCGCTGCGAGGGCATCGGGCCGCTGGTCATCGGCGCCGATCCCGCGCGCTTCGGCGATGACCGCTTTTCGCTGGCCTGGCGCAAGGGGCGGCAGGTCAGCAAGACCGAGAGCAAGGCGAAGATCGATGTGGTGGCGGGCGCGAACTGGATCAGGCAGGTGATCGACTTGGACAAGCCCGCCCGCGTCTTTGTCGATGTCGGCGGCGTCGGCGCCGGCGTCGTCGACATCCTGCACTCCTGGGGCGCGCCTTATGACGATATCGTCGTGCCCGTGAATTTCGGCTCCGAGCCGCAGGAGCCGGTCGAATTGCTGCCTGATGGCACGAAGAAGCCGGGCCCGCGCAACCGCCGGGCCGAGATGTGGAAGCGCTCGCGCGACTGGCTCGACGAGCCCGGCGGCGCCGACATTCCAGACCAGGACGGTTTGCAGGCCGATGCCTGCGGCCCGTCCTACCATTACGACGCGAACCAGCGCCTGCTGCTGGAAAGCAAGGAGCATATGCGGGCGCGCGGGATCAGATCGCCCGATGACTGGGACGCCATCGCATTGACCTTCGCCGAA
The DNA here is from genome assembly GCF_900113835.1 of Allobosea sp. OK403. Lineage (GTDB taxonomy): Bacteria > Pseudomonadota > Alphaproteobacteria > Rhizobiales > Beijerinckiaceae > Allobosea. Next base: position 144,075 of record NZ_FOQV01000009.1, read on the forward strand.
CCTGTCAGGGATCGGCAGCCCCGGGAGCGCCGCCCGCGAAACCCGCGCGGACGCGGCGCCTGGATGGGCGGATAGGACCGAACATGATCGCTCAAGACGATGATAACGCGAAGACTTCCGATCATGCGAAGGCTCCTGCCTCTGCGACCGAGGACCTGTTGGTCCAGGCGGCCAAGCGCTGGGCTGCCGGCTACGAGGCCGAGCGCGAGAACATCAGCCAGGCCTATGAGGATCTGCGCTTCCGCGCCGGGGACCAGTGGCCGAAGGAGGCGATCGCCCAGCGCGAGGCCGACCAGGCCCCGTGCCTGACGATCAATCGCATTCCGCAATTCGTGCGCCAGGTCACGGGCGACATCCGCCAGGGCCGGCCCGCGATCAAGGTGGTCCCGGTCGACGATGGCGGCGATGAGGCGGCGGCCGAGCTCCGAGCCGGCATCATCCGCTATATCGAAAACCGCTGCGATGCGCCCGGCACCTACTTTTCCGCCGCCGACAGCCAGGTCAATAGCGGCATCGGCCATTGGCGCGTCATCACCGAATATGCCTCGCAGACCACCTTCAACCAGGAGATCGGCATCCAGCTCGTGCAGGATGGCGTTTCGGTCGTTTGGGACCCGGACGCCGTCGACCTGACCCGGAAGGACGCGATGTGGTGCTTCGTACCCGTCGACATCGCGATCGATGCCTACAAGGAGAAATACCCGGACGCGCCGGTCACCGATTTCAGCCCGGAAAGCGAGGGGCATTTCGAGGGCTGGATCACCACCAGCACGGTGCGCGTCGCCGAGTATTTCTACAAGAAGCCGGCCAGGATCACGCTCGCCTTGACCGCAGACGGCGCGATCCGCGACGTCACCGAGGCACCGGCCGAGGAGCTGGCCGCGCTTGCGCAGCAAGGCGCCCGCATTGAGGAGCGCGACAGCTTCAAGGTCTATCGCTGCCTGATCACGCAAGGCCGCATCCTGGAAAAGCCGGCGCTCTGGCCCGGCCGCTATATCCCGATCGTGCCCTTGCTCGGCGAGGAGATCAGGATCGGCCCGCGCGTCATCCGCCACGGCATCGTGCGCTTTGCCCGCGACCCGCAGCGGATGTTCAACTATTTCGCCTCGAAACAGGCCGAGGTCATCGCGCTCCAGCCCAAGGCGCCGTGGCTCGGCACCGAGCGGAATTTCGAGGAGTACGAGGACGAGTGGGAGAACGCCAACACCGAGTCCAGGCCCTATCTGCGCTACACGCCTGATCCGTCGAACGGCAATGCCGCCCCGCAGCGCGTGCAGCCGCCGGTGTCGTCGCAGGGTGTCTCGGAAGGGCTCCAGCTTGCGGCCGAGAACATGATGGCGGTGATCGGCATCCACCAGGCCGGGCTTGGCGAGGCCTCGAACGAGAAGAGCGGCCGGGCGATCCTCGCCCGCCAGCGCGAGGGCGATGTCGGCACCTTCGTCTATCTCGACAATTTCGCCCGCGCGGTGCGCCACACCGGCGTGATCCTGCTCGACCTGATCCCGCATATCTACGACACCGAACGCACCATCCGCATCGTCGGCGAGGACGGCAGGATGACGCCGCTGCGCGTCAACCAGGCGGTCGGCATGGTCGTCGGCGGAGAGGGCGATGATGGCGAGGCGGCCACCGCCCAAAAACTCAACGACCTGTCTGTGGGTGCCTATGACGTGGTGATCGAGCAGGGGCCGTCCTACTCGACCAAGCGCGAAGAGGCCAAGGACGGCATGGCCACCCTCGTCCAGGCCGTGCCCAGCACCTTTGGGCTGATCGGCGATCTCTATGTCCAGGCGCAGGACTGGCCGATGAAGGACCAGATCGCCAAGCGCCTGAAAATGGGCCTGCCGCCCGCCATCCAGCAGATGGAGGCTCAAGGATCGGGCGAACAGCCGCCACCGCAGCCGCCGCAGCAGCCCTCGCCGGAGGCGATCGCGGCGCAGCAGCAGGCGCAAGCGCAGGGCGCGCGCATCCAGATGGACGGCGCCAAGACGCAGTCGCAGATCGCAACCGAGGAGCAGCAGCGCCGGATCGACCTCGCCAGGGCGCAGAGCGACCTCGTCGACGCGGAGAGTGCGAGAGCGATCGCGGCGCGGGAGGCTTCGGACAGGTCGCGCAAGGCCGAGGCGGAAATCGCGCTGATCGAGGCGAGGCGAACTCTCGCCTTGGCGCAGATCGGTGCGCTCGGGTGCCGCGCTGGCAGTGCGGAAGCCGAGGCGGAATCCGATGTGGCGATGGCGCAGCACGATGCTGCTTTGCGCGAAGCGCAGGTTTTTGCCGCGCAACCGCAGGCCTTGGCCGCCGACACTGACGGTCTTTGATATCCCCCGCGCCGTCATCCCGGACAAGCCGCGCAGCGGCGCCGATCCGGGATCCATGCCGGAGCGTTGCCTGGTCAGGCTCAGGAATGGATCCCGGGTCTGCGCTTCGCTACGCCCGGGATGACGGCGTGCAGATGGTCAGGACACGAAACAGGACTTCACGCCAGGCCAGCGCATGAGGCGCAGGCCGCGATGATGAGCAAGCCGCCTTTCCGGGCGGCTTTTTCTTTGGATGCACCATGAACGATTGGGATGACGACCTGACCAACGGGCAGGCGAGCGCAAGCGCGCCAGCCGACGGAGAACAGTCTGAGGACGAGGCCACGGTAAAAGCCGCGGAAGCGTCCGGAACAGGGACTGGCGAGCATGACGGCGCTGAAGGCCAGCAGGCTGACGGCGCCGGCGAAGAGGAAGAGCAGGACAAGCCGAAGAAGCGGCGCTCCGGCGTCGAACGGCTGAAGCGGGAGCGCGATGCGCTTCGCGATGAGGTCGAGCTTCTGCGCAGTCGCACCCCGGTGGTCGACGATGGCGCGGCGATCGACAGCCTTGTGCGAAGGGAAATCGGCGACCCGCCCAGCGAAGACGCGTTCAGGGGTGATTGGTTCGCTTACGAGCGGGCCATGACCGCCTATGAGGCGGAACGTAGGATCGTCACCCGTGAGGTGAAGGCGCTGGCGAGCCAGGTTGCCTCTCACTCCGCCGAGCGGATGAGCGATCTTGTCGAGGATTTCAATGATCGCGTCGCTGACGCGGTCAAGGTGATCCCCGACTTCCTCGATGTCGTCGGCAAGACGAATGACAGGACGCATCCCGTCTCCCCCATCGTCGGGCAGCTCATTCTCGAAAGCGAGAAGGGGGCGCTGCTGCAATACCACTTCGCCAGGAATCCCGCCGATCTGCGCCGCCTCAACGGATTGTCGCCGCTCGGCGCCGCCCGTGAAATCGGCAAGATCGAGGCTCGCCTGTCCCTGGCCAAGCCCACCACCGCAACCAGAGCCCCACCGCCCGTAACCGCTCCCAAGGGCGGCGCCAGCCCATCGAGCCAGGAGGCCCGCATGGAGGCGTATCTCAAGCGGCAATACGGCGACCGGGCATAACTTTCAGGAACAGCCAACATGGCAAACACCACGCTGACCCCCTCCATCGTCGCCAAAACGGCGGTGCGCATTCTCGAAAACGAGCTCGTCATGGCCGGCATGGTCTATCGCGGCTATGAGGACGAGTTCGACAAGAAGGTGAACGGCTACTCTGCCGGCGACACCATCACGATCCGGAAACCCACGGATTTCACCGTGCGTGACGGCGCCGTGATGGCGAGCCAGGACGTCACGGAAGGGCGGACCACGATCACGGTCGACAAGCAGAAGGGCGTCGATTTCGCCTTCACCTCGAAAGAGCTGACGCTGAACATCGACGAGCTCGCCGAGCGCGTCATCAAGCCCGCCATGGTCCAGCTCGCCAACCAGATCGATCTCGACGTGATGGCGGAATACAAGAACATCCCCAACTGGGTCGGCACGCCCGGCCAGACCGTGGATGCTTTTGCCGACTTCGCCAAGGCGCCGACGCGGATGGATCTCGGCGCCGTGCCGCAGGACATGCGCTCCGGCGTGCTGAGCCCGACCGATTACTGGGCGATGGCCGGCTCGCAGACGGCGCTCTACATGCAGAACGTCGCGCAAGGCGCCTATCGCAAAGGCCGTATCGGCGAGATCGGCGGCATCGACACCTATATGTCGCAGAATGTGCCGACGCATATTGTCGGCCCGCTCGGCGGCACGCCGCTGGTCAATGGCGGGGCGCAGGGCGTGACCTATGCCGCGGTCAAGGACACCGGCATCCAGTCCCTGATCACCGATGGCTGGACGGCTGCGGCTGCCGCCCGCGTCAAGGCCGGCGACGTCTTCACCATCGCTGGTGTCTTCGACGTGAACCCGGTGACCAAGGCGACCCTGCCGCATCTGAAGATGTTCGTCGTCAAGGCGGACGCGTCCTCGGATGCCTCGGGCAACGCGACGCTGACGATCTCGCCGCCGATCATCACGTCGGGCGCCTTCCAGACGGTCTCGGCTGTGCCCGCGGACAATGCCGCGATGACATTTTTCGGCGCTGCCGGAACTGGTTACGCCCAGAATCTCGTCTTCCACAAGAATGCGTTCGCCCTGGTCGTGGTGCCGCTGGTGAAGCCGCCGGGCGCCGTCGATGTCTCGCGCGAGACCTACAAGAACATCAATGCGCGCGTGATCCCGGTCTATGACGGCACCAACGACAAATCGGCCTGGCGTCTCGATATCCTCTACGGTGTCAAGACGGTCGATCCGCGTCTCGCGGTCCGCCTGTCGGGCAGCTGAGCGGGCTGATGGCCGGCAACAGGAGGGGCGGTCTTCGGGCCGCCCCTTTGCGTTGGCGGGGCGTGATCCTGACGGCCTTCGGGCATTCCACGCTGCCCGAACCGTCAATTGCGAGCATGAGCCGTCATTGCGAGCGAAGCGAAGCAATCCAGAAGGTCTCGCTCGACGGCCCCTGGATTGCTTCGTCGCTGACGCTCCTCGCAATGACGGGGTGGCCGTGCCGAAGCCCAGGAATTGCAGCACAGGAAGCGCAGCCCTCATCCTTCGAGACGCCGCTCCGCATCTGCTCAGGATGAGGGCTCACGTTTCCAAACGGTCCCTTAAACCCGCCCCCTTTCATTCACGAGACAAACCATGAGCCAGACCAAAGCCGATCTCGTTCGCGAGGTGCTCGGAGAGCTGTTTTCGCTGGCCTCGGGGCAGGTGCCCAGCGCTGAGGATACCGCCTTCGTCGAGCAGCGCATCGACCCGACGCTGGCGGCGCTCGCCAAGCGCAACGTCATCTATATCCCCGATGCCGAGGAGATCGAGGACGAGGTCTTTGACGCGCTCGTGGCTTATCTCGCGCAGATCTGCGGCCCGAAATTCGGCCGGTCGCGCGACCTTGCAGCCAAGCAGATGGCGGAGGATGAGCTGCGCACGGTCCAGCGCATCGGCAGCGGAACCGGCCGGATGCTGCGCATCGACCGCGCGCTTGTGTCCCGCCGCCACTATCGGAGCATCTTCTGATGCCGCCGCTTCCTTTCCCGAAATCCTCGACGCCGGGCGTGCGGCCGGGCGAGGGCGAGGGCCGCTATGTCAATTGCTATCCGGTGCAGGAGGGGGATCGCTCCTATGTGCGCCGTGTCGCCGGACTGACCCGCAGCGTGGCGACGGGGAAGACCGGCGTTCGCGGCCTGCTCGATGTCAACGGCGTCAGCTATGTCGTGTTCACCGGCGCTGTCGTCACGGTTGCCGCTGACGGCACTGTCACGACGCTGACGGGCGCAATTCCGGGCTCCGACGGCGTCACGCTGGCGCGCAACAACAAGGTCACCGATGGCGTCTCGACGCCCGACATCGTCGCCGTGCGCGAGGGTGGCGGCGCCTATCTCCTGAGCGGGACGGCGGTTGCCGCCTATCCCGATGCGGACCTGCCGGCGACGGTCAACAGCGTCGATTTTCTCGGCGGCTATTTCCTGTTTTCGATTCCCGATGGCCGGCTCTTCGCCTCGGAGCTCAATGCGACGCAGATCAACGCGCTGAGCTTCACCACGGCGGAAAGCCGCTCGGATGGTTTGCGCAGGGTCGCGGTCCAGGGCTCGCTGGCCTATGGCTTCGGCGGCTCCACCATCGAGCCCTACCAGAATGTCGGGACATTGCCATTTCCGCTGCAAAGGGCGGCGACCGTGCCCCCTGTCGGCATCCTGACCACCATGGCGGTCGCCGGGTTTCAGGAGACCTGGAACGGCCCGCTTTATTTCGTCGCCTCGGACAGGACGGTCAAGGCGCTGTCGGGCTATGAGACGGCGACGATCTCCACCCCGGATGTCGACCGCTTCATCGCGGCCTCCAGCGCAGCCACGGTTGCGGTCGATGTCTTTGCCTGGCAGGGCCGGCAGTTCGTCACTGTCTCCAGCGAGAGCGGGAGCTGGATCTACGACACCGTCGAGCGCTCCTGGCATGAGCGCCTGAGTATCGGGGCCGCCCGCTGGCGCGCGACGCGCTCGATCTATTCGAATGGGCAATGGCTGTTCGGGGATACGCTGTCGGGCGATCTCCTGACGCTGTCGGGCACGCTGACGGAGAACGGGGCTGCGCTCAGTGGCCTCATCCAGTCCGGCCCGCTGAAGGACTTCCCGGCCCGCGTCGCGGCCGGGCTCTCCGCCGATTTCACGCAAGCTCAGATCACGATCTATGTCTCCTGGTCGCATGATGGCGGCAAGAGCTGGAGCAGCGAGCTTCAGCGCTCGCTTGCTGATGCGGACACATGGCCGGTCAGCGTCGCCAATCTCGGGCTTTCCAGCCATGCCGGCCTCATCCTCCGCTTCCGCTGGGAGGGTTCGGCCGATTTCTCCTTTCTCGGCGCGACAGCCGACCGGATCGATGCGAGGGCCGCCTGATGGCCTATTTCGACCCGCTGACCGTGCCCGCTATCATGCCGGTGACGGTCAGGCGCACCAATGAGCAAGGCTTTCCCAGGCAGGCGCTGCTCGATTACGAGCAGGCGCTGCAAGCCTGGATGAAGTCGAACGTCGCCAACACCAACACGCGGCTGAACCTGGTCTCCGACGAGGTCGACGGCGCTTATGCGGCCGTCGCGACGGAGGCCATCGCGCGCGCGGCAGGCGATTCCGCGCTGGCGGCCGAGCTCACCACGCTTGAGACGACGGTCGGCGACAACACGGCCGAACTCGATATCCTCAGCGCCTCCATCGATGGCATCGCCGTCAAATACGCCGTCACGGGCACGATCAACGGCGTCACCGGCGGCTTTGTCCTGACCGGCATTCAGAAGCTCGGTGGCGGCGCCTCCTATCTGCTGGAGATCACCAGCGATGTCGTCATCAACGGCAACCTGCTTGTCACCGGCACGGTCGAGACGGTCGCGGTCGCCAGCCACGCCATCAGCCAGGTCGCTTTCTCGGCCAGCGGCGGCATCAATACCGGTGTCGGCATCACCGTGCGGGCCGGCGCCACCGTGGCGATCACCGCCTCGTTCAACGGCTTGGCCGGCTCCTATTTCCCGCTCTCGGCATCGCCGGGCACTGTCTATGTCGAGCGCGACGGCGTCCTGATCGGTTCCGTGGCGACGAATTTCGAGGCCTCGGGCTCCGGCTCTTCAGCCGGCATTTCCTTCCTCCAGACCACCGTTCTCTGCCAGGACAGCCCCGGCGGCGGCTACCATGATTACATCGTCCATTCCGGCAACGGGGCCGGCGTCGGCGGCGTCGCCATCCTCGTTCAGGAGTTGGCGCGATGACGGTGGGGCCTGCTGTCGCCTTCGTGCGCTATGACGAGACCGGGGCGGTGACGGAATGGGGCCGCATGGCGCTGGGCGTCATCGAGCGGCAGAGGCAGGCCGGCGCGCGGATCATCGCCGGCGGTGGCGGCCCGGATTTCTATGTCGATCTCGAGACAAGCGAGGCCCGGCCCAAGCAGGACAATCCGGCCTGGCTCGACGGCATGACGCTGCGCGACGTGCCCGTACCGGCAACCGTGATGATCGGGCGCACGGCCTATGCGGTCACCGACCCGGTCGTCGAGCTCGAATTCCCGCTGCCGGGACCCTACGCGGTCGAGGTCCGGTCGCTGCGCCACCTCACCAGGACATTCGAGTGCAAGACATTCGAGGTGACCCCGTGAAGATCGTGCATCGCGACGATTACCGCGCCCGCAGGGCTGCCGATTATCCGGCCCTGACCGAGCTGGCCGACGCCCTGGTCCACCAGCAGGCCGGAGACGGTGCGAAGCTGCGCGCCTATCTCGACGCCTGCCGGGCCGTCAAAGCGCGCTATCCGAAGCCGGATCCGGTGGAATCCGAAGCGTCGGAACCCAAGATATCGGAACGCAAGGCAACCTGATCCCCTTCAGCGCCGAGCGCTGGCGTTATTCTCGCCCGTCATCCCCCGCGCCGTCATTCCGGGACATGGCGCAGCCATGGGCCCGGAACCCAGAACCGATGCGCGCCCTCGTGAAGCGCGCCGGTACCCCCTCCCAAGCTGCGGCATCGGTTCTGGGTTCCGGGCTCGATCCTTCGGATCGCCCCGGAATGACGGCTGAGCTTCAGTCACAAGCCGGTCCCAAAGGCCGTTGGCATAAGGAAACCATCATGGCTTCAGTTTTTTCAGGCCGCGCCGGGCGACTGGCGGGCATATGGGCGGCCGACCAGGCCCAGAACAACTACAACCAGCAGCAGGGCACGCTTGCCGAGGGGCGCGACAACTCGCTCTCGGCGATCGATTCCGGGCGGACATCGAGCCTGGCGGCGCTGGGCCAGGGCTATGGCGCCGCCGTCCCCGAGTACCAGGCGGCGATCGACCGCTTCAACCCCTGGACTGAGGCCGGCAAGAGCGCGCTGACGACCTATCAGAACAGCCTTGGGCAGAACGGCACTGAGGGCAATGCGGCGGCGGTCGCACAGTTCCAAGCCTCGCCCGGCTACCAGTATCAGGTCGATCAGGCGACGGATGCGGTCGCGCGCAAGGCCTCCGCGCTCGGCGCGCTCGGCTCCGGCAACACCATGCAGGCGATCACCGACCGCGCCGCGAACCTCGCCAACCAGGAATATGGCGGCTGGCAGGACCGGCTCAACGGCCTGTCGAATACCGGCCTGCAGGCGACAGGCCAGCAGGCCGGCATCCAGCAGGGTCTCGGCAATCTCTACGCCCAGCAGGGCCGCGACCAGTCGAATGTTTACACGAACGCCGCCGGCCAGGAGGCCGGGATCTATACCGGCTATGCCAACTCGAATGCGAGCGCGCTGGGCAATCTCGGCCAGACCATCATCGGTGCCGGCACCGGTGCGCTGATGGCGGGCCAGACCGCGGCCCAGAACCGGCTCAATTTCGGGATGGGGCTCGCCAATCTCGGGGCATCCCTGTTCGGCAGCGCCATGGGCGCAAAGAAGGTGGCTTGAGATGGCGCAACCCTGGAATCTCGGACCTCCCGTCGTCGATTTCGCCCCGCTCTCGAAATTGGGGGAAAGCTACAACAACGCCTATGACCAAGCGCGCAAGCGCCAGAGCCTTGCCGAGATCGGCCAGAGGCTCGATGGCTCGCCCGAGGGCTATCTGAAGGTCGCCCAGGGCCTGCTCGCGGCGGGCGACGCCAGGGGCGCGGCGAGCATCCTTGCGCTCAGCGAGAAGGCGAGGGCGCGCGGGCAGGCGGGCGATGCCGAGGCGCGCAATCTCATGGCGCCGGGCGCGTCGTCGGCGGATGAACCGCAGGCCGCGTTTGCGCCGTCCACGCCCTCAGTCCCGGCGCAGCGCGCATTCAATCGCCCGGTGCAAGTGGCCGAGACTGAAGCAGATGTGCAGCGGCTCGAAACCGAGATGGAGCAGCGCAATGGGTTTGGCTATGGCAACCCCGCTTTGCCGGCCGGCATGCGCAACAACAATCCCGGCAATCTCAAATATGCCGGCAACACGGCCTTTCCCGGCGTCCTCGGGCCGTCCCAAAATACCGACCAGGGCGACCCGCAAAGCGTGTTCAACTCGCCCGAGGCCGGCATGGCCGCCGCTCACGGCCTGGCCCTGCGCAAATACCAGGGCGGCAAGCGCACAGCCGATGCTCTGATCGCCGGCCGCAACGGCTGGACGCCGGGCAACCGCGCCGCGGCGATCAACATCGCGCGCGCGATGGGCCTTGCCCCGGATCAGGATCTGCAACTGGCCGATCCGCAGCGGGCGCAGGCCTTTCTGCAGGCGCTGATCGCGCAGGAGCATGGCGCGGCCGGCGCTCGGTATCCCTCCGACATGATCCAGTCCGCGGTGAACGGGCGCCTGGGTGGCGCACAAGTCGAGCAGGGGCAGGAGCAGGGGGCCCACGCCCAGCCGCAGGCTCGTGAGGGCTCACGCGCCCGCATGCCGGACGGCACGATCATCACTCTGCGCAACGGTCAGTGGAGGCCGGAATAATGGCCGAGCTTCGTCCTTACGAGCCGAGCTGGCGCGACCGGCTTGGCCAATTGCTCATGGGCGATGGGCGGGCCTCGCCCGAGCGCCGCCGCTTCGTCACGGGCCTGCTCGGCTCGACGGGCTAGAGCAGGATGCGAAAAAGTGGGATCCGGTTTTTCGCATCGATCCTGCTCTCACTTTTAGATGAGAGACGGATTCAGATGTCAGATGGGATCACTCGGTGATCCCATCTGACATCATCCGGCTCTCGGGCAGACCGGCATGTCGCTTATCGACCTGACGCCGCTGGCTGCGCCGCTCTCCGCCAATGAGGCATACCGGGACTACCAGGAGGGGAATTACACAGGCGCTGCGCTGAACGGTCTTGGCGCCGTTATGGGCGCCACGTCGGCACTTTCGGGGATCGGAAAAGGAGCGAAAAGCCTAGCATCCAGAAGTACTTCGATCTATAATCCTCCGACTAAGACACTCCGTCCTTTCGAGGCCGATTACCCTGCCGGAGCGCCCACCGATGCAAGCGGAAAACTCACGCAAGATCTGGACGGAAGGCCGCTTACCGCAAGATATGTCGCCGGCCGAAATTACGTTGGCGAGGGCGATACCGGCATTCCAGCGTCTGCATATGACGCCATCGGAAAGGAAGGAACGGGCCGATTCCCTCAGGCGGTTACGTCGCGCGAGATCGGAGGGGATGCGGGACGGTATGTGGTAACAAGGGACCGGCGCTCCGGTAAGATTGTCGCCCGCGATACCTACGTAGACAAGAACCTCGCTCCCGACAGGTACTCCCGCGTCCTTGCACATGAGATCGGGCATGGCATTGACGAGTTGGCCGGGACCATCCCGACCGTCGGCCTCAGCGACGAAGTGAGGGGCGTCTATAACAGCCTGAACAACGGCCACCGGAATGCGGCGGGAACGGATGCCCGCGCCAACGCCAAGCCGTTCCTGCCGCAGCATAACGGCTACAAGGGCGATGATATTCCGCGCGAGTATATGGCTGAAGCCATCCGCGCCTACATGGCCGATCCAAATTACCTCAAGACTGTCGCGCCAAAGACGGCCGCCCGTATCCGCGAATACGTCAACCCCAATCCCAAGCTCAACCGGACGATCCAGTTCAACTCGATCGCGGCGCCTGCCGCTGGTCTTGCTGCCGGCGGTGCGGTTCTTGCCGGCTCAGACGATGCGAAGGCCTCGCCCATGGCGCCAGAGCTACCTCCCGGCGCTGTCCTGATCGATGGGCCTCCCACTGACGCAGGCCCGTGAAGGCTCACGCGCTCGCATGCCGGACGGCACAATCATCACTCTGCAGAACAATCAGTGGGTACCATAATGGCTGAGCTTCCTCGCGGCGCTACGCTCATCGACGACCTCCCTGTTGAAACCGGCAGCGGGCCGCTTGTCATCACGGTGGCGCCCAATCGCCGGCAGCGCGACATCCCCGCACCGCCGGAAGGGTTCACGCCCACCAATGCGCCCGCGCCCGCTCCTTCGACGTGGGACAGCGTGAAAACGACGCTGGCCGATGTGGGGCAGGCGCTGCCAACCGGCATCATTAAGGGCGCGATTGGGATCGCTGGTTTGCCTGGCGTAGCGGCTGATTGGCTCGGGAAAGGCGCAGACGGCGTTGCCGAGTACCTTACTGGCGAGCCCGTCGCTCAGAAAATCCGGGAGAACACACCTGCACAATCGGTCTCCCCCGCTCGGTTAACCCAGTATTTCGAGAACCTGACGGGCAAGCTCTACGAGCCGCAGACCACCGCCGGCAAATATGCGCAGACGGTGGGCGAGTTCATCCCCGGCGCCGGACGCTCCCTCGCCAATCAGCTGCGCTATGCTGTCGCTCCAGGTATCGCGACTGAGCGGGCGGGGCAGGCGACGGAGGGAACGCCTCTTGAACCATTTGCTCGCGCAGGCGCGGCAGTGGCGACTGGGGGTCTTGCTGCTCTCACAACTCGCCCCGCCACAGCGACGACCCTTTCCGCCCATCTGCGTGGCGTTGACGAGGCGACCCTTGTCGCGGCCGAGCAGCTCATGCAGGCGGCTCAAGCGCGCGGCATCGCCTTGGCGTGGCCGGAAGCCATCGCGCACGTATCCAATGGCGGCAGCAGAGGTCTCGTGAACCTTCAGCGCTTCACCGAGGACTCCGTCGGTGGGGGCGATATCATGGGTAATTTCATGGCCCAGCGCCCTGGGCAGGTCGAGGCGGCGGGCCGGCAGACGTTTGATGCCCTCGCCCCGCAATCCCAGGCTCCCGCGACCCTCGGTCCCACCATCGGCCGCGCGGCCGATGATACGATTAAAGAGGCGACTGGAATCATAGATCGCGCGACGAGCCCGGCCTATCAGGCGGCAAAAGCGCAACGTGTCGGCCCGCAAGTGCATGATGTGCTGATGTCCGACCCCCTTTATGCGCAGGTGTTCCAGGAGGTACGCGGCACCCCGGCCTTGAACCGGACAATCGCCACTCTGCCGGACGACGCGGTCGGCGTGATCGACGTGGTTCAGCGCCGCATGGGTGAGCATGCAGCCGTTCCGGGGCAGGCAAGTGCGCGCAATATGACCGCCTCCGCCCATTCCGACGCCCGCACCGTGCCGATAGCCGCTGCGGATAGGGCCACAGGCTCGCGGGCGGCTACCGCCACGCAGCCTGCGCAGATCGGCTCATATGAAGCGGCCCGGGCTCAGCAGGAGGCCTTGCGCCAGCACTATCTCGAGCCGCTGATGGCTGGCCCGCTTGGGAAGATCGCCAAGCGCGACATCGAGACGCGCGAGGCGATCGAGGTTCTGTTCCCGACGGACCCTGTGGCGGTGAGCGCTCGGGAAATCACGGATACCATCGGAGCCCTGACGCGGCGAAGCCCCATGGCCGCGCGCCAGCTTGTCCGCGCCCGTGTCGAGAGCCTGTTCAATAGTGCGACCCGGACGATTCAAGCCAAGCCGAACCAGTTCGGAGGGGCGGACTTCGTCTCCGCACTGAAGGGAAACTCGCAGCAGGCGGAAAACCTCGCGGCTGCGATCCAGGGCGTCGGCGGCCCGGAACTCCTGCAGGGCTTCGACGAGTTCCTGAATATTCTGAGCGCGACCGGCCAGCGCCTGCACCCCGGCTCGCAAGCCCCCTTCAACAAGCAGGCGGAGGATGCCTTGAAGGGCGGGGGCGGCGGGATGGCCGCAGACACTGCCGGGATGCTGGTAGAGGGCCGCATCAAATGGCCGAAGAAGGCCACGGAAACCTATGAGCGGTGGCAGTTGGGGCAGAATACGGAAGAGATCGCCCGGCTCATCACCGACCCTGCGGGAATCGAGACGTTCAGGCGGCTGGCCAAGGCCGCGCCTGGTTCCAGCCAGGCTCAGGCTCTCGCCATCCGGCTGGCTGCCATGACCGCGCAGGCCATTGCGGCCGCGCAACCACGCAAATAGGCTCACGACGAGATGATCGCGCCGGTGCAGGCTGCAGGGCTGTCGATCGCGACGCCTTTGATCTTCGCACGCGCCCAACCCAGGGTGATCCGGGTCGCCAGAGCGAGCCAGGCGGATCCAAAATGCCCTCATCGCTCATTCAGCGATCCTGCCGCAAATGCGTGAGGGAGCCAGGGGGCGAGGGCCGGGGGCTTTTCGCGATCCACTCGACGTCTGGTTCTGGCTCAGCAGATGCGTTTGACTTCCGAACGGTGAAGCTGTGCCACAACGCCAAGGCAGTGGCCCAGATTAGTCCAAGGAGCCCGAATACAATAAATGAACCGTACAAGTACGAGCGGACGTCTCCTGTCTGGAATATCCTCGGCAAGCCGGGGCCGAAGGCAACAACGAGGATAGCCAAGAGCAGGCTCGCAAAAACCCGGCGCCCCCAGCGCCCGATGCCCCGCAAATGCAAAGGGGCATCCCGCACGGCTATGACCGCAGCAGTGTAGACGCCGGCGATCACCGCCCCGGCGATGAGCATGCCACCTACATTTGGCTGCTGACCCCTCGCTATTGTATCGACGTAGACAAGCCACACCGTTCCGCAGAAAAGGCCCGCCTGCGGCAGATACCAGAGAAGCAGGTTCTTCATGTGTCGTCGCCCGCAAGCAGTCCCTCAGGTTGTTGATCCTGCCGTAGGGTAGGGCGCAAAGTCCATATCAAACCTTGGCAATTTTCCGGCTGTCTCAGCCAATCCCAACCTTCCCCAAGCCGCCCGTGACCGGGCGGCTTTTTTCATGAGGAGCCGCCATGGCCGGCGCTGCCTATCAGGTCAATGTTTCTGCGACCGATGATGAAACCTTCGAGTTCACCTGCGAGTGGACGCTCGCGGACGGCTCCGATTTCCCATGGGCGGACTACGCCTACGCCTATGAGCTGAAGCGTGACCGCCGCCTGGTCTTGGCGCTCACCGGCGGCGACGGGCTCCTGATCACAGCCGAAAACAACAAGATCACGGTTCAGCCGCCGATGACGACGCGCCTGTGCCCAGGCGTTTACCGGCATGGCTGCCGGATCACCCAAATTGACACCGGCAAGACGATTCAGGTCTTCGACGGCACCGTCACTGTTACCGAGGGGAATTTCTGATGCCCGATGTCAGCATTGTCGCGCGAGGGCCGTCCTCGCTGCGGATGAAGTTCAAGCTGGGACTGGCTGGGCCGAGCCGTGCTTCCATCGAGGATGCCGTTGCAGGATCCGGACCCGGCTATCTCGGCTCTGCGGAAACCGCGGCCGCGATCAAGGTGCGGGCAGAGAACGCGGATTTCACCTCCGATTTCAACTTGCCTATCCCCGGCATTCTGAAAACCAAGCTCAGCGAGCATATGTCGATCATGGACTTCGCCACGACGCGAAGCATCGGCAATGGCTCGCTTGATGCTGCCGTTGCACTACGAAAGGCCCATGACGAGTTCGCCAATGCCGGCATGAAGGCCGCCAGGCTGTTCGTCCCGCCGGCCGATGTCGGCTATCTGCTCGACAGCCCTAGTGTCTTCTCGGATGTGGCTCTGACGATCGAGGGCGGCGGCTATCTCTGCGGCCCGCAGGGCGGCGGCTCGATGTTCAAGATCGCCGAGCCCAGCATCGTGCCGTTGACCTATGCGGGCTTTGAAACGCGCGGCTCCAAGATAGTCGGCATTGCGATCGACCAGCTACACCCCGGCACAGGGCCGACGAATTGGGCTCCGATCGTTTATCAGCCGGTGGTCAAGATCGACGCCACCTACGGCGAATTCGACCTCTATGACGTGTTCTGCCCGAAGGTCTATCACCTGCTCGACAGCGACCTTGCCGGGCGCATTCGCGTCCGGAACGTTAAGGCTCAGACGTTCAAGCACCTCTGGAGCTCGGAACGCGGCTATGACTGCCAGCGCATCGAGGACATCCATCTCTGGACCTATTGGACCTCCGATCAATATGTCCAGAAATGGATCCAGGAAAACTGCGACGCCTTCCTGATGAAGCGCGTCGATGCCCCCTTCGCGGATCGGGTTTTCACCTACGGGCACCATTCGACCTTCCGGTTCGAGACGAGCGCTTACGGTGACGCCAATCATGTCACCGGCGGCACGATCGTGGCAGATGCGTCGAAGCACGTTCTTCTGATCAATAGTTTCCAGTTCACCGGCCGCTTTGGATCGATCTATGGGCAGGGCGAGAGTTACGCTGGCGGAGGCGTACCGACTGTTGGCGGTAGCGTGTTGCAGTGCAATGGCGACTACACGCGTATCCAGATCGGAGCGCTTGCGTCGGAACGCCACGCTAAATGGGCTATCGATGTCCCTGGAACCGGCTGCACGATCGATATCGGCACGGCGATCCTCAGGTTCCCGAACCAAGACAACGACGGCAGCGGCTGCGTTCGGGTCGGCGGGGCCGCATCGGTTGTGCGCTTCAGCCAGACGCCGGTCATCCTCGACGGCAACGGCGCCAAACTTTCGCAGACCGGAACGACGGTTGGAGCCGGCGTTCAACAGAACGTGTCAGCCGGTGCGGTCAATGAAATCCGGGGTATCGCAGGAGCCGCCGGCGGCGATGTCGGCTTCAACGCGATCGGCACGGACGCGAACATCGAAGCATTCTTGGCCTCGAAAGGAGCTGGCGCTATATCGCTGCGCGCCAACGGTAAGAAGATCTTCCGCGTCGATGATTTCAACGGCAACGGCGACACCAATGTCTTGGTGCGCCCGGGCATCGGTGTAACGAACGTCATCGTCGAGAGTGCGCAGACTAACGCAGATTACAATATGACGCCGAAGGCGGCGGGCCGGGTGTTTTCGAATGGCTCGGGAGGCCTTGTGGTTCCCCGCATCGCCGCCGACCCCACCACACCTGCACCGGTCAATGGGCAAATCTATTATAACACTGCGACCAACCAACTCCGGGCTTATCTGAACGGCGCATGGGCCAATATAATCGATCCGACGCTCGCCGCGCTGTCACCGGTTGCCGACGACATGATCTATGCGACCGGCCCCGATGTCTTTGCTACGCTGGCGACGACGGCCGCGGGGCGGGCTTTACTAGCCGTGGCGTCCGCCGGGCAGATTCCTGCGACAGTGACGAATGACAACGCTGCTGCAGGGAAGGCGGGTGAATTCCAGCACCAACAACTGCTGCAAGGCTCTGCAGTTGCGCTGGCCACGGCGACGGCTGCCGACTTCCTCTCTCAGTCACTCACGGCTGGTGATTGGGAGGTGACCCTGGCGGGTTATTTCCTGCCCGGCGCAACCACCAACATCACCCAGGCGCTGCTCTCTCTGAACACCGTTGCGACGACGTTCAACAATACGGTCGGCTTCAAATCGAGCTGGATCTCGCCGTCGTCTTCAGGGGCAGTGCCCGGGGTTGCTCTTATCCAGCCATCTATAGTCAAGGCGCGGTTCAGTCTTGCGTCAACGACGACGATCTACGCGAACGCCTACGCTAATTTCACCGTCAGCACCCTCGCCACTTTCGGGGCTATGGATTGTCGTCGAGTGCGCTGATCGCCGGCCAAACAAGACGACCGTTAGCGCCTGCTCGTCCGCCACCTCCGGGCGGCTTTCATTCTGGAGCATACTCATGCTGTGCAGCGCGGCTCTCGGGCCGGCGCCGCTGACGCTCGTCTCGGGCGCGGCGGCTCACGAAGCCATGTCGGGCTGGGCATAGCCCGCAAGCTGCTGCGGTGACCTTGATTGCGCTGCTCACTTCGCGAAACAAGGCGATGGTCTTCACCTATTCGGTTGCACTGACGATCGCAGCGGGTATGCATTGAGGGCGATCAGCGCAGAATTTCTCATCGCCCTTGGTGATTATTAGGCCGAAGCATGTCACGACAAACCCATCCGACGAAACCTTAAGATGTGGTTCGTTTCTTATCCAAGCTCGTCCTGTCTCTGTATTGGCGTTCTGCCTGAATGGCGGGAGATCTATGAACTTGTCGAGGAGCGCATTGCCTACATCGAAATCAAGCGGCGCGACCTTGTGCCCCTTTGCTTCAAGTCGGTCTCTCAACTCCACAAAATGCTTGCGCTGGTAATAGACCGTGACCCAGTTATCAATCGTGTTTTCATCGTCGAGGAAGTTGAACTCAGTGGTGTGGACTGCGACGCCTCCAGGCCGAAGCGTTTCCAGTGAGTTTTCGATGAAATCTAGCCCCTTAGCGATCGAGCCCAAATGTTCGAGAGCGCAGATGGACCAGCAAAAATCGAAGTCGCGCAGATCGGGCGGGATCGTGTTCATATCGACAAACTGGTGGGTCACGCGCTTGTTGAATTCATCGCGGGAGACGAGCTCGGGCTTGTGCATCGAATCGAGGTTGCTGGCGTATTGTGAGCCTTTCGTCCATCCGGCCGTCTGAGCGTGATCCGGTGGCGCGTCGGTGGCGACGACATGCACACCCCTCGATGCGAAATAGGACGGGAAGCTCTCGACGCCGCAGCCGAAGCCAAGCCCGCGGCGGCCCGGCTTCATCATTCCGTGCGCGTATAGTGCTTGGTTTAAAAAGCAAATTTCCCAGAGCTTACGGTGGAAAATGAGAGGTATCTTGTATTCCGACAACCAGTACGCGGCCCATTCCGATTCGAGATCGGCCTGTGTTGTCGCCTTGCTTTTTATTCCGATGTGCTGCGGCTGCAGTCCCGTCCTGACCGGAAGCGCCGAGCGCAGGCGCTCGGCGAGATCCTGACCAAGTGATTTTAGTATCAAATGCGCGGGTGTGATGTCCTTCGCCACGTCCCACAAGGCGTTGATGTTCGGCTGACTGTGTGGGTTCACAATCCGCCTAAGATCGGTAAGCCGCGCCTCGATGTCGTTGCCTGAGAACCGCTGCTCGGCTGCCGTAAGGTTATCTGAGAGCCGCTGCTCGGCGGCAGTGATTTCCTCTATGAACCGCAGTTCGGCAGCGGTGAGCCGCTCTGCAGTTTCAGCAACGCTGGCTCCGGTAAATTTTAAGCCGGGCTCTATCTGCTTGGCGAGACGTTCTTCAAGTGCGGCAATTCGATGTTCAGTGGCGCGACGCCACTTAAGCGGATTCCACATTTAATTCCCCAGACCTAATATTTGGCTTCTAGCGTCCACATTCACGACTAGGTAGTATCCGTTACATAACGTTATCTTGAGAAACAATCTAGCGAACTAGAGCTTCGGACGCCCGGGCCATTCGCCCGCCCAGCCGACGCCGTCTCCTAATAATGGATCCTCATGGACACGCTCGCCGTGCAGGCGGCGTTGGCGGCGCTTGGCTATGCGCTGGTGCGGAGCGGCGTGATCGATGCCGATATCCGGATCCTGCTCCAGACCTTCCAGCGCGGTCACGGCCTTGCCGCCACCGGCGCGCTGACGCTCGACACGATTCTAGCGCTGCGGGCCGCGGTGGCGTGTCGCCCTGCCGGGCAGGGCTGAATCTCTTCAAACCCTTCACATAACCCATGCCGGAGAGTCGTATGTCCAGCTTCACCTTCGCCAAGGCCCTGAAGGTCGTCCTCGTCCATGAGGGCGGCAAGGTCGATCATCCCAAGGATCCGGGCGGCCGAACCAATCAGGGCGTGATCCAGCGCGTCTATGACGGCTATCGCGCCCGCAAGGGCAGGCCGAAGCGCGACGTCTATCTGATGGAGTCGGCCGAGCGCGACGAGATCTATCGCGCGCAATATTGGGATGCCGTGCGCGCTGACGATCTGCCGGCCGGCGTCGATTATGTCGTCTTCGACGGGGCGGTGAATTCCGGGCCGGCGCAATCGGTGAAGTGGCTGCAGCGCGCGCTCGGCGGCGTGAAGGTCGATGGCGCGCTCGGCGAGGCGACGCTGGCGGCCGTCGCCACGCATCCCGATCATGACGCGCTGATCGCCGCCATCTGCCAGCGCCGCATGGCGTTCCTCAAGGCGCTGAGCATCTGGCCGACCTTCGGCAAGGGCTGGACGGCGCGGGTCTCCGGCGTACGCACCATCGGCTGGGCCTGGGCTTCGGGCAGCGTCGGGCCGGCGCCGGTGCATGCCGCGGGCGGCAGCGCCAAGGCGACGCTCGATCAGGCCCGGCCGCTGCCGGCCATGGCGGGCGGAGATGCGGCGATCGGCGGCGGCATGGCGACTGGCGGCCTCGGCGGTGTGCTGCAGCAGGCACAGGATGCGCTTAGCCCCCTGGCCGGCAACAGCACGATTATCGGCAACATCGTCGCCGCGCTCGTTGTCGCGGGCGCGGTCATCACGATCGGCGGCCTCGGCTATCGCTTCGTCGCCCAGCGCCGGGCGGCAGCCCAGGCTGACGCGCTCGATCTCGCGGTGCCGGCGTGACGGCGGCGCTCGCCGCACTGGCGGCGCTGCGCCGCGTGCCTTGGCAGGCCTGGGCCGTGGCGGCGCTCGGGCTCGCTCTCGGCCTCTACGGCTGGAGCCGTTTCGAGGCAGGCGGCGATGCTGCCCGCTCTGCAATCCAACACTCCAACGACAAGGCAAGGAAGCGCGCCGATGATGCGAGCCGCACGGTTGAGAATTGCATGGGCGCTTGGGACCGCGCTCGCGGCTTCTGCCTGCCAGACGACGGCGCCGGTCGATAGGCCCTGCGGCGTCATCACCGACAGCCTGCTGTCGGTGCGCGGTGCGACGCCTGTCGATACACGCCGCATCGACATTCATTTTGAACGCGGTGTGGCGGCCGGGTGCTGGAGGCGATCGTGAGCGACATGACGGACACCAGAGACCGGGTCATCGCTCTGGAGCGCGATGTAAAGCACTTGACGGAGCAGGTGGCCGACATGGCCGACAAGGTCGCGGCCATGCATGACCTCCTGATGCAGGCGCGAGGCGTGCGCTGGATCATCGTGCTGATGGCCGGCGTCGGCGGGTTCATTGCGTCAAAGCTCGGGGCCATCATCCCATGGCCCAGATAGAGCCTGCTCCTGCAGGATAGGAGAGCTCCTGAGCCTTCGGTTTATGCCCAGGCTGTAGCTCAGCCCGCCCGTCCCCTGGGGCAGGCGGATTTTTTTGATTTAACCGCGACGGAACGCGTACGAGCAGATCAGTAGTCTTCTGCCTAGAATTATCATCAGCACAAGCAGGGGATCAAGCAGTCTTAGACAAATTGAGAACGGCGATAGATATAACACGAACGCACTGCAGGTAGCATTCTTCGGGCCAACACATCGTCGCTCTGCGATTTTCTGCTTATTCCTGAGAATCCGATGATCAAAATCTAGGATAAATACCATAAATTGTCTCATGCATATCCAGCTCCGAAGCCGGTTAGTCCGCGATCTTGAGGCTCGCGAGGTGGTCATCCTGATCGATCAACTTATCATGCTGTCGAGCGATCTTCCTTTGAGTTTCCACCCGTTCTGCGATCGTGCGAATGTTGCTTAAGTACTGCGAGAATACTGTTTCCGCACCCGCGTCCTTGATGTTTACTACAAAATCTCGCGGCCAAAATTGTTCGCCGAAAACAGAATAGAAACTGAAATTCAGCATTGGATAATTTGAGTTGTGCTAGAAAAATTTCAATTTCTACTATGCGCTTGGCGTATCACACATTTCTGAGATGTAGGGCCTATAATCTTGTGACGAAACCCATTTTGTATACTCAAAGAAAATCTTTCTCACTATCTCTTCAGCACCTACCGTGTAATTCGCCAGTTCGATGTCAAGATCGATCTTCGAACACAACTATCATCCGTCAGAGTTAATTGGATTGGAGCATAACAATATGGTACATCGATAATGATTTTGATGTCGCCTACAAGATGCTCGACGTCGATAGAGTATTCGATTTGATCGTTCATCATGTCGAGCTTAACTGGTAGGGAGGCGCGTTGTTCGTCACGAAATATAACGTCTTGAGGCGATATGCCGGCGAACACTCTTGCTTTAAATTTGAGAGTTCCACCTAGTTCTTTCAATCTGCAATGCAATTTGCTTCGCGCCTGTGGCCCTGCCCACCAAGAGTATTCCCCTCCGGTGATCGCCTTTGGTTCTGGCACGTACCAGTTCTCGGCAAGCCAAACATGCTCATTATCTGAGTTGTAGGCTAGAAACGAATCATTTATTGCGCCGGTGTTGGGTTTTAAAATGATTCTATCGCGAAATTCTGAGTATTTTCTAAGGAAATGATTGTATACAATCATATCAAAATCGTACATATTCGGTCTTGACATTATCGCATGTCGAATCTTGTTCTTATCGATCCCATCGTTCTGGGAGGTATTTACTCTAATTAATTTTCTCGGGAACATGGGAATTTTGTTTTCAAGAGCCCAAAGTTCCGGGAATTCATCGATCTTTTCGCTTGGGACGAACCAGTTTATTCTTTCAAGGCAAGAGGGAAGGTAGCGCATCAGCGCTTCAATAGGCCCGATTTCACGAGAAAGAGATTCATAATCGTAGAACGCCTCGACGATACAGCGTGATTGAAAATTCGCGAAGAAATCTGAAAACGTGTCAAATAAGGCTCCGGGCTCAAGAGCTCTCACGGCTCTCTGCCAAAGCCGCATATTCGGCTGAAATAGATGCCTGTAATGCGAGATGATCTGATCGATCGGGTTTCTGATCGATGCCATTATTCCGATATCGGAAAAGTCCGCAAGAACGCCGCCCTTCGCGTGCGATTCGATGAAATCAAATCTGCCAAACGCACTGCGAAGCTTCTCGGAATCTCCGTCGCCGTAATCGGTTGTGAGTGTCTCGCTCCGGCCTAGCGGATAAAGTGCAGCTATCCGCTGCGCCAAGGATTGCCCGCCAGTCTTCGGAATATGCAGATAGAACGTCTTACGCGTCACGCCTGTCGCCCTTTGATAGCTCGTGCGTCTCAAGTGAACTGCCAAGCCTGCAAGCCGGGATAGTCCCGATAGATCCGGCGCCGGCTCACGCCAAGGTGCCGAGTGAGGAAGTCGAACGTGGCCGCAGCATAGTGAGAGATATGGCCGTTCCCCGGTCCCAGATACCACCAAGTTCTGTCGAGGCAATTGGAGTCCCAGTAGGCGGTCTGAAATGCGATCACGCCTCCGGGCTTGAGATGCCTCTTCATGTGCTCCAAAGAACCCAGAGGGTCAGGTAGGTGTTCAATGACCTCGCACGCCACGATGACATCGAATGATCGGCCATCGAGTGACGGAAGGAACCAGTCTTTTCCGAACTTTGGTTGGATGATGTCTGTCCCCCAGACGTTCATTTGCAGGTTCCGGTGGCAAACTTCGATGAAGGCGCCTCCACCGCAGCCAAAGTCGAGAATCTCAAGATCCTCAGTCTTTTTGCCGACGAGCTCATTGGCGAGCATGACCAAGCGAAGAGTTTCACCCACGCGGCCATACAGATCGGGGTCTTGGAGAGTCCAGTATTCTTCGTCGTAAATCTCGGTGTGGTCGTCGCTGTCCAACGCCGTCGTAAAGAGGAAACCGCAGCTCGTGCACTCGAAGAAAAAGGCGTCATCCGGGGCCTCAGGAATTGGATGGCCGCTCTTTTTCGACGATGGCAGGCCAAATTTCAAATTCGAGATCGAGCCGCAGATTTTGCACTTGCAACTTGAAACGGTCATTGGCTTTCCCGCAGAGCAGAGGGGTGTTTCGAGAGAAGGTCTGTAATGGCGTTGGCCACTTCGGCGGGGCGGATATCGGTTAGGCACGGAAGGCCTTTGCCGCATTCCTCGGCGAGTTCGATGCCGCAGCCGTAACATGGGGTGTCGCGGGTAACCACCACTCCGATGCCGTCTTGCCCCCACTCGCGCCAGTTGACCGCTCCCATGTGGATACTGACCACCGGCGCTCCGCGTAGCGCGGCAAGGTGCTTTGGGCCGCTGTCATTGCCCAGGAAGACAGCGCAATTCGACAAGAGACCATCAAACTGCGCGAAGGTAGGGTGCCCCCGCAGCACGATCAGATCGTGCGAAAGGTCGGCGGGCTTCTCGGGTAGCTCGCTTGGGTCGTCAAGTAGAAGCACAACAGGAATATGGTGCGCTTGAATGGTGCGGCGTGCAACTTCAAGATAGCGATCGAGCGGCCATTTCCGGCTTAAAGTTCGTGCCCCGCTATGAAAGACGGCGTAACGCTGACCCGCTTTCAGGCCAAGTTGTTCGCGGAAATGAGAATCCAGCGGGGTCTTCGGTAGCTGTGTAGCACGCCCTAGCGCTGCAACAGCGATGGCTGCGATCAGCGCCTCTGGCGCACGCGCGTGAGAAACCGCCTCGTGACGGTTGCCGGCGTCGCGCACCCGCAGATCGAAGGCGATGTCGAGCCAAGGAAATTCGTCCGGCTTGAAGCCGGCGGTATAACGGGCCTTGGCGAGCTTAAGCAGCGGTCTAGTCAACGAGCCTGGAGCTAGATCTATCGCCAGGTCATAGTTGCGGCCCGACAACATTTCGCCCAATTGATGCTGATCCTGAACACTTAAAACGCGATGACGCGTGGCCTGATTGTATGGGAACGCTACGGAGAACACCGCGTCAAACAGCCCAGAACCGCGCGCTAATTCAAACTGGCCAGGGGACACCAGGGCGTCAACGCGCGAGGCGGGGAAGTGTCGCCTAAGTGCAGCCACTGCAGGAAATGATAAAACGGTGTCCCCAAGTTGGTCGGCGCGTACCACCAGAATGCGTGACAATTCTCCATCGAAATAGGTTCGATCAGCGTCAAAGCGCTGAGATGGCAGGCTCGCTATTCGAGTTTCGATCATGTCGTCAGATGGCGACGGAAGCACGATCGCCGAAGAGGTCAGGCTAAGCCGTTTCCAGTCCCTTTCGTCCACCCAGACCGTGAGATCGTGCCCGGCGTAACCGCCGTTGCTCTCTTGGAAATGGAGTTGCAAGGAGTGCGGGCCAGGCTGAAGCGGGCCAACTTCGAACCAGGCATTGAAGATCTGGTGGACATACGGCGACTGTTCGAACCCTTGGGTCAATGCCGAGCCGGCGCACTCCGCGATGGTCCGGCCATTGAGGCGCACCCGCATGGTCTCGTACCCAATGCGTGATGACGTGCGAACGCGCGCGAAATCGACGGGCCGCAGAACCCGGAGGCGCCCATATTGTGTTTCTTGCGTGCCGCCGCCTAAGCCCAGCACTTCGATCGCCAGTTCGTAGGAGCGCTGATCGGCTACCTTAGGTATGAGTTCGGGCACCAACGGCGCGCTGCCAGCATCCTGGGTTGCTCGATGGTGCTGCATCGATGCGATGTTGAAAGCGGCATGTCGATGTGCCAACTGGAAGAATGCCGCGTCACCTGCATAGCGATGCAGGATCGAAGGGATCGACTCGACCTCCGGCAAGAGCATAGCCAGTTCGTTGCGGACGAATTCGGTAGGTTCGGTCCTATAGCACGATTCAAGTAACTCCGCGGCGACCCGAAACTTTCCGAGAGATTTGGAGATCAACGCCTTCTCAATGAGCAGTGGCATTGGGGCATATTTTTCATCGAACGCGTCGAGGATCATCAAAGATTCGGCGAGACGGCCGTGCTCCTTTAGCTTCTGGGCGAGATAGATGCTCTCATGCGGCGTGCATGCGTTTTGGTGAGCGACCGCGATCGCCGCTTTTACGGAGATAGGACCAAACGTATCGATTTGCAGCAGATCCACCGCTTCTT
The DNA here is from genome assembly GCF_900113835.1 of Allobosea sp. OK403. Taxonomy (GTDB): domain Bacteria; phylum Pseudomonadota; class Alphaproteobacteria; order Rhizobiales; family Beijerinckiaceae; genus Allobosea. Next base: position 169,363 of record NZ_FOQV01000009.1, read on the forward strand.
CCAACGTAAGGCTGTCAGAAATCGCCGCAAGAAGCACGGCAGTGGCGCGATCCCGGCCGCCAGGGTCTTTGGTTGCGCCGTAGAGCAGAGAATCGATCTCAGAAAACAGCTTGAGGCCTGAGCCCAGCTCTGTGCGTCGCCGTCGTAGCGCGTCGCCATATTCGAAGCGCACACCAACTGCCAAGCGGTCCAGAGCGGCCATGCCAGCGCCAAGTTTATGCGTCGCAAGCCACGCTTGTACCGCATTATTGAGCGCGCGAATTGCGACTGCTCGCAAGGCCTTCGCGGTCCTAGTTTCACAAAAGACCACCAGTGAGTCTAGCGGTTTGGATGCAGCTTCCATCCGGTCAAAGGCAACGTTCAAGCGTAACGAGAAATCGTCGGGATGCGCCCACGCAGTGGCAAACACGGCCTCGATACTCAATGTCAGGGCGCGCGCAAGGGCCTCTTTTTCGGCCTCGTTAGAGAGCAGGCCTTGATTCAATGATAGCTGCTGCACAGCGCCGTGCTGCGGTTCGAAGGCGACGGAGATCTCGTTTGCCGTCTCATTTGCCAACTGGAGCGCAGCATTTCGAACGAGCTTCCGTGCGTTTGGAGCTCGTTCCTTTCCTGGCCCGGCCGCGGTGGAAGCGACAACGCCTCGCAGCCCATACCGCGCAACGAAATCCAAGTGGTTCTTCACTGCGTGGGCGGAGCGGTCAGAAAGATACGCGAGGCCAGCGAACGAGCATGCCAGATCGTTGTTGGCTGGACGTTCGCTGAGAGCGCGTGCAGCCTCTCGCAAAGTCTCTGCATCGAGCGGGCGCAGTTCGCATGAGCAGACGGCGAGCAGGGACACTGCCGAGACATCGCCTTCGGTAGCTTGGCTAAATTTCACCACGGCGGCGTTGAGATGACCCAATGCCTGAAGCTCTCGGGGGCCGTCTGGACTCCCCATCTCTGCAGCACCGCGGTAGGCATTAGCGCACGCACTAAAGTTCCCCGACAGCTTGAGCAAGTGGCCGAACTGCACAAATAGGTCCGCGCGCTCATTCCGCCACGCTTCGCTGCGATGCGCTTCTGGGGTTAAATGAAGAGCTTGTTCAGCGTAGCTATAGAACTCCAATGCCTTGGCAAACTGATGGGATTCCTTGGCGCAGTTTCCAGCTTGTACCCAAAACGAAGCAGCGCGCTTGGGTTGCTCATCAGCGGCGCGCGCGTAGAAAAATGCGGCTCGACGCCAATCCCCCGCGTCCCGCGCGGTGTCAGCCTTCCCTTGAGAGTTGCGCCCGGCAAAAATTAAGGTCGAGCCGAGGATGCTCGAAAACTTTGAGCGCCGGGATATCATTTGTTTCTCGCGCCTTTGGCCGTTGAGAGTTTGAGGACTTTGGCAAAGAAAGAGCTACGATCGAACGCGTTGAATCGGAAGAGTATAATAAGGTGCATGCGCACTATATGACCGTCGGCTTTTTTGCCAGGCTTAGGGCGCATGCCGCCCGTTGCGGCTTCGTGTCAATGCGAACATGGTTCGGCGCTGACGTTGTATACTATTGGCCGCGCCTCCAACGGCGTCGAAGTTTCGGAGCAGCCACGTGATTGAACCTTCAACTCTTCGTCGAGCACTCGAAGAGAAGGATCGCGTCTACAATGCGCTTATACTGCGGCACATTATGGGGCGATACGGTCGAGGAAATATCGGTTTCTTGTGGACATTCATTGAGCCAATGCTGCTATGCGTCGGAGTTATGGCGATATGGTCGCTTACGAAAGGTGGCGTGGAACACGGTGTACAGCTTACGGCGGTCGTCTTCACTGGATACATGCCACTTACTCTCTGGAGGCACATGACAAATTCGATGGGTCATGTGATGAGGTCTAGTAAATTTCTTATGAATTACCGCATGATATCGCAATATGACGTTATTCTTGCGCGACTGTTTATCGAGTTTTTTAGCACATCAGGCGCTGCGCTGTTTGTATATATTGTACTTAATACATTTGGAATTCTGCCAGATGTTTATGATTGGTCTAGGGTTATCCTGGGGTGGCTGATCATGGGAGCGCTTGGTTTTGGGGGTGGGGCGCTAATGGCTGGAATCACCGAGGCAAATGAAGTCGTAGAGAAGTTTATTCCAGCATTTCAATACCTAATGCTTCCTTTCTCGGGGTGTTTTTTTATGTTGAGCTGGCTTCCTGATTCATCGCGTGAAGCTCTACTCTATGTTCCGTTCCCTCATGCATTCGAGACAATTAGAGCGGGCTTTTTTGGGCCAGGCGTGATGACCTATAGCAGCCCATCCTATGGTTTTGCCTGGGCGTTATTTTTAGCCGGATGCGGATTTCTCATCATAAGAATGGTTCGTGATCATATCGAAGGGTAGGGCATCCGAGAAAGACGGCGAGCCCACATCATAGCGATGCTGGCGATCGCGCCTCACGCGATCGCCACGAAGATCCCGCTCCTGATTGTGAAGCGTCGCTTGCGGCTGCGTGCTTGGTATAACGATGGATCGGGGAGGTGGGTCACAGCAGGTTGCGTTCGCCTATAAGATCGAGCGCAGCGATTATTCCAAACCGCCGTTTCGCTTAAGAGCCGCCCATTTCACCGCAGCTTATGGGCTGTGTTTGTCAAGGCGGGGCGAAGATGCAATGGAGCGCACGCGGATTGCCGTGCTGCAGGGCCGGTGCTGTGGAGAGCTCGTTCAAGGCAGGTCCAGGCCGATGATGAGCATGTGGCGGCCGCTCTCCCGCAGGGTTTTCGGCAGGTTCTTGCAGAAATCCGCCGCGTTCAGGCGCTGTCGGTGACGTCGTGGGCCGCGCTGTCGCCGGCCGAGGCGCAGGGAACGCTGGGGGGCAGGCAGACGGGCAAAGGCGAAATCTCCCGGCTCGCCATTGGCCCGTCGGCCACCGGGGTCAAGGCTTGCGGAGGCATGGTGGGCGCCGCGGTATCTATGCCGCTCACAGGGTCTGCGTCGGTGATCACCAGGCGCAGCTTCGGGCGCGGCGCTTTCGCCCGCCTGAGCTGCGAACGCCGCAACGCAAATGATAGTTTCGAACTGCGCCCCATTGCCCGGTTCGATAAGGCGCTCTTGACGCAATCTCCTTGATTCAGATCAAAATCCGGCGACGGCGCTGTCCTCGGTGCGGCCGGTTTGCGCCTTCGCTGCGGCGCTCTGCCTGTCCGCTCCCCGCCCGGGCTTCCAGATGTCCCACGCTTCCCATCCGCCGCCTCGGCGCGTTCCGGCTCGCCGTTTTGGGCGCGCCGCGAGGGCGCCCTGGGCGCGCACGAGCCAGGGCGCCATTCAGCGCGCCCAGGACGGCTGGTCTGAGATCGGGCCGGGGCCCCAGGCTCTCCCCTAGCGGAGCCTGATTTCGCGCTCCGGGGAACGTAATCGAGCTGGAAAGGTTGCCCATCAGGAGCGTCATCATGTTTTCCAATAGAACTCGCCTTGTTCCCGCAGGATCAGAATCGATCACATCTGTTTTGACCGGTGAACTGATCTCGAGCGTATCTGAGGAATTTCGCCACGAGCGCGAAGTGGAGTTTCTCTGCTCGCTTTCGCCCGCTTGCCTGGAGGATATCCTGACCGGTTTCGGGCGCAGGGGGAGCCACCGCAGCATCACTGCCATCAGGGGGCCCGCCGAGGTCAGGTTCCTGCGAAGCCAGATCAACCTGTTTCGGCTTCGCAGCGATGCGGTTCCCGCGCTCATCCGATAAGCCTCGCCAATCGGGGCGACAGGCCGGTACCGAGCTACGCGATATCGAGGTTACGCCCGAGATGGTTCAGGCGCGGCGCCAATCTCTATTGGCCCAAGGATTTCAGCCCGAACAACTTGGAGAACAGCGCCTTTTGGGGCTTCTGGAAGCGATGCGCTTTGCCAGAGCGCGTCATCAGGAGCCCACCGAAGGGCAGATCCAGCGGGCTGTGGCTGCTTTACGGGCTTGGGATTCCGAAGCGGATTTAACAGCAAGCTATCGATCGGTGGTTGCGGAGCTGCATCAAGCCCTGACGCAACGCGCTTTGCCTGATGGGCCACAAAAAGAACTGAACCTATTGTCCTTGCCGCCCAATACCATTCTTGTTTGAGGCGGCCGGCCCGCTCTGCGAGTTGCCGGATTGAAAGGTAGGTTGCCGGAACGTATTCAGGCTGCTTATCGAGCCGCAGCCAGTTTGGGAGCCAAAGCACCTCTTTGGTCTTGTTGAAACGTGTGAACTTTCCTGGGATGCCGTGCGCGATGCAATCTCTTTTGGCCTTTACGGCCAGAACTTCGCTTAGGAGCCGTTCGTATTCCGCGAACTCGGCTGGATAGTTGGCATAGAGCGCCTTAACATATTCGGTTAATTTGGGAGCTTGTCGCTCAAAGACATATGGGAATTGGGAGGGGTCGTCGCTGCTCAGATTAAGGAAGCTGCGTAGTAGACCGGTCACACTTTCCTCAATCATAGCCCATTCCATCATGACGTACCCCGTTGCTAGGGCTAGATTTGGGGAATAGCCATCTGGTGTGAAATGAAATGTGGTTTGTGATGTCATGAGCGATCCCGATGACGAAAAGCGCCGCGATGAGGTGTTGAAGCGGATGCTGGCGACGCCGCCGAAGCCGCATGACGGCAAGGCTGAGAAGAGGGGCCGCGATGAACCTGAGAAGAAAATGTTGCACTTGATGGCAAGAGCTCTCGGACTCGCCATCAAGATTGATGGAATCCCGTTTGGCGCGGACGATAACCGCGCCGTCGATTACGGGAAGTGAGCTTCAATCCACGCAGTTGTGCCTTTCAGCGCTTTGTGGAAGCTCGGCCGTTTTTCAAACTTTATGACCATCAGCAAATCGTCGGCGTGTATGAGCCCCGCGAAATGGTCCTTCACCTCTGTCGCTGTGTTGTCGGAAGACAGAAAATATTCTGACTCCTGAAATTTGACAGAGTCGAGCCTGCCAAATTCGTCCCACAGTTTTTGGTAGTCGAACTCAGATTTTTTTCGGAGATCGTAGCTCACGGTGAAAAGTGCCATTTTCAAAGTTCCTTAAAAAAAGAACCCGAAAAACTTGACAGCGAGTCTTGAACGAGCAAATTGTAACCCGTCACACCAAATGACTCGCCGCAACCTTTCCAGGCCCTGCGGTTGAAGGAAAGCCGGGGTTCCTAGGCCCCGGTCTTTCCGCGTGCCGATTCGGCACGCCTTTCTATTCCCGCAGGAATCGAACGCTAGGTCAAGCGCCCTTAAAGCTTTGTTCAGACTCGTGTTTTTCCTAGCGCACGTTCGCGTAGGATTCGCGTCGCTTTCTGCTTAAGCGAACACGGCTTCACCAGTCCGCCGATAGGTGAGGCGCTTGCCGTTGATGCCCTTCAAGGCGTTTTCGAGCGAAGGGGACAGCGGTTCGCGTGAAGACAACGCGTCAAAGCAAGGGCCTGGGGCTATTGAACGATCCAATCGGATCGGAAATGGCTCCGGAGGGATGCCGGCATGCCCGGTTTCGCTTCGGCGAGCCGGGCCTTTTCGTTCAGCCCCTTTTCCTGATCTCAGCCAGCCGCTGGATCTGCGCCCGCAGCGCTACGACCGCCGCCTCGCCGCGAATGCCCTTGATGCCGCGCGCATCGCGATCGGTCGAGCCGGTCACGCCGTCCAGCATCGCGTTGCGCGCAGGCAGCGGCAGGCTGAGCAGATAGGCGACCTCGCATTCGAGCCGCCATTCCTCGGACGATGTCGAAACCTCGCGGCCGGCGAGATGGGACCAGGCGAGTGATGGGGCAGGCATAGGCACAGGCGAATCTCCTTGAAGGTGGGAGACCCTACCTCCTGCGCGCCTGTCAGGCATCTGCCAGGGGCTGGCGATGGCCTCCGCCCGGCGCCCGCACGGCCCAGCGGGGCTAGGCCAACGCGCCGGTCACGAACCACCACTGGTGACGCCTTGGCGGCGGTCGGGGGCGTGTCCGGAATGACTGAAGGAAAATGGTGGGCGACACAGGGATCGAACCTGTGACCACTCCCGTGTGAAGGGAGTGCTCTACCGCTGAGCTAGTCGCCCGCACCGGCGCTTCTCCTAGTCGGCGCGGGCGGTGGCGTCAAGAATGAGTGGCGTCAAGAATGCTCGGCGTCAAGAATGCCTGGCGTTACGAATGCATGGCGTCAAGAATGCATGGGCACGCGGCCAAGCGCTTGCTGGCCGAAGACCTGGCGCACGGCGTCGGGCAGGGCGTCGAAATGCTGGATCACGAGATCGGGCGCCAGCGTCTCGATGGCGACGTCGGTATAGCCGAAGGGCACGCAGATGCAGGGAATGCCGGCGGCCTTTGCCGTGGCGATGTCGGTGCGCGAATCGCCGATCATCACGGCGCGCGCCGGATCGGCCCCGGCTGCCTCGATCGTCAGGGTCAGATGGCGTGGATCGGGCTTGTGGAAGGGAAAGCTGTCGCGCCCGGCGATGGCGGCGAAACGCCCGGTGATGCCGAAATGGTCGAGGATCAACCGCGTATGCAGGATCGGCTTGTTGGTGCAGACTGCAAGCGCATAGCCCTCAGAGGCAAGCGTATCCATCGCGTCCAGCACACCGTCGAAGAGATGGCTGCTGGAGGCCGCGTCCTGCGCATAGATCAGCAGGAAATCCTCGAACAGGCGCTCCAGCGTCGCCTCAGCGAGCGGACGGCCGGAAACACGGAAGCCGCGCTCGATCAGGGCCCGGGCGCCGGCGCCGACCAGCTCGCGGGCGCGATCGAGCGGCAGGGCAGGCAGGCCCTCGCGCACCAGAATGAGGTTGAGCGTGCGCATGATGTCGGGCGCGGTCTCGGCGAGCGTGCCGTCGAGATCGAACACGACGATGGCGGGCAGACTCATGGGCAAGTCTCTCTCATGGTAAGCCTCTCCGGGCGCGAGCTAGCGCGGGGGGGTGTAAAGCCTCTTAGCCCGCTTAGGGCTGCTTCGGAAAGGCTGCGCGCCGCACTGCTGCCGCTCTGTCGGCAAAAGCTGCATCGATGGTGATATCGTCTCGCCGATTCGCTGGAAGGAATGCTGCGGTGTCGAACTCCCTGGAAAAGCTGGTGCGCCTCGTGGCGGCCTCGAGCCTGTGCATCGCGGCGGTCGGCCCGGCTGTCGCCGCCCCCTTCGAATTCGCGCCGGCGCCGCAGACCGATCTCAACCGCGTCTACCGTATCGACAAGGCGACAGGCGAGGTCGGGGCCTGCCAGTTCCAGCTCAAGGAAGGCGGCGTCGGCATGACGATCTGCTTTGCGGCGGGCGAGGGGGCCGGGCCGCAGGCGCCCAGCGACTACCAGCTCGTGCCGTCGCGGCACGAGCGCGAGGGCGGCATCTTCCGCGTCAACATCCGCACCGGCGAGATGAGCATCTGCTACGTCTTCGACGACAAGGTGGTCTGCACCCCCCAGGCGAAATAACCGCCCCAGGCTAAGTCATCTGTCCCAGGCGAAATAACCCGCTATTTTCCGGCCTGTATTGAGCCGATGATATCGGCGCCATGCGGCATTGACCGTCGGCATGTGCCGTCGCGCCATGCTAAACCAACGGCTCCCGTGATCTTCCCTCGAGATTTGTCATGCTCAAGCTCAACGACCCGTCGCTCCTGAAGTCGCAGTGCTATGTCGATGGCGCCTGGATCGGCGAGGGCGTCGACGCGGTCGACAACCCGGCGACGGGCGTGGTGCTGGCCAAGGTGCCGCGCTTTGGCGCGACCGAGACGACGGCTGCCGTCGAGGCCGCCTCGCGCGCCTTCAAACCCTGGGCCAAGAAGACCGCCAAGGAGCGTTCCGTCATCCTGCGCAAATGGTTCGAGCTGATCATGGCGAACCAGGAAGACCTCGCCCAGATCATGACCGCCGAGCAGGGCAAGCCGATCACGGAAGCCCGCGGCGAGGTCGCCTATGCCGCCTCCTTCGTCGAATTCTATGCGGAAGAGGCCAAGCGCATCTATGGCGAGACCATTCCCTCGCCCTTCCCGAATTCGCGCATCATCATCCAGAAGCAGCCCGTTGGCGTCTGCGCCGCGATCACGCCCTGGAACTTCCCGGCCGCGATGATCACGCGCAAATGCTCGCCTGGCCTTGCCGCAGGCTGCACCTTCGTGGTCAAGCCCGCGCCCGATACGCCGCTGACCGCACTCGCCTTGGCGGAGCTGGCGCAGCGTGCCGGCATTCCCGCCGGCGTGCTCAACATCGTCACCGGCGATGCCAAGGAGATCGGCGGCGTCATGACCTCGCACCCCGCCGTGCGCTTCATCGGCTTCACCGGCTCGACGCCTGTCGGCAAGCTCCTGATGCAGCAGGCCGCCTCGACGGTGAAGAAGGTCGGGCTGGAACTGGGCGGCAATGCACCCTTCATCGTCTTCGACGATGCCGATATCGACGCCGCCGTGCAGGGCGCGATCGCCGCCAAATACCGCAACATGGGCCAGACCTGCGTCTGCACCAACCGCCTCTTCGTCCAGGACGGCGTCCATGACGAGTTCGTCGCGAAATTCGCCGGCGAGGTCGCCAAGATGAAGGTCGGCAACGGCGTCGAGGTCGGCGTCGTGCAGGGTCCGCTGATCAATGAGCGCGCGGTCGAGAAGGTCGAGCGCCACGTCGCCGACGCCGTCGCCCATGGCGCCAAGGTCGTCGTCGGTGGCAAGCGCCATGCGCTTGGCCGCACCTTCTACGAGCCGACCGTGCTTTCGGGCGTCACCACCAAGATGCTGGTGACCAATGAGGAGACGTTCGGCCCGGTCGCCCCGGTTTATCGCTTCAAGACCGAGGATGAGGTCGTGGCGATGGCGAACGATACGCCGTTTGGCCTGGCCGCCTATTTCTATTCCAGGGATCTCGGCCGCGCCTTCCGCGTCGCCGAGGAGCTGGAATACGGCATGGTCGGCATCAACTCGGCCATGCTCGGCACCGAGGTCGCCCCCTTCGGCGGCGTCAAGGAATCCGGGCTCGGCCGCGAGGGCTCGCTCCATGGCATGGATGAGTTCGTCGAGATCAAATACATGCTGATGGGTGGGCTGGGCGTTTGACTGCCGATGACCTGAAGAAGCTGGCGGCGGCACGGGCGCTCGAGCTCGTGCGCCCCGGCATGCGGCTCGGCCTGGGCACGGGCTCGACGGCGAAGCATTTCGTCGACCTGCTCGGCCAGCGCGTCGCTGCGGGGCTCGAGGTGATCTGCGTCGCGACCTCGGAGGCGACGCAGGCGCAGGCGCTTGCGCTCGCCATTCCGATGTCGACGCTGGACGAGACGCCGGAACTCGATCTCACGGTCGACGGGGCCGACGAGATCGATCCGCAATTGCGCCTGATCAAGGGCGGTGGCGCGGCGCATCTGCGTGAGAAGATCGTCGCAGCGGCCTCGGCCCGGATGATCGTCATCGCCGATGACAGCAAGCTGGTTGAGCGGCTCGGGCGCTTTCCGCTGCCGATCGAGGTCGTGCCCTTCGGGCTGGCGGCGACGCGCCGCGCCGTGGCTGCGGCCATCGCCGGCTGCGGCTCTGCCGGAGAGCTCGTGCTGCGCAAGCGGCCCGATGGCACAACTGTGGTCACCGACAACGGCAACTACATCCTGGACGCTCATCTGGGCGCGATCGCTCAGCCCGAGGCTCTGGCGCTGGCGCTCGGCCAGGTTCCCGGCGTCGTCGAGCACGGGCTCTTCATCGGCCTGGCCACGGGCGCCATCCTTGCGGGGGCCGACGGCTTGCGCCTGCTCGGTGCGACCGGGTGATTCCCAATCGGTGCAAACCACGCTAGATCACGTCGCATTCGGACATTTCCGTCCGAATGCGAAGAACGTGATCGATTCCAGGAGTTGAGAGCATTGCTCTTGCGAAAAACCGGTATCCACTTTTTCGCGCAATGCTCTAATGATCGCCCGAACCCGAAACGGCCCGCCGTGGCCGACGGCGCACCGGGCCGTTGTCCGGCCGCATGACGAAGGACCACTGCATGATCCGTCACTCTCTCGCCAGCGCGGCTCTTGGGCTCGCCTTGATCCTGTCGGCGCCGGCTTTCGCGCAGACGGCGGCTCTGGCGCCCATCACGCCCAGCCACCTCCAACTGGCGCGCGAAGCCGCCGAGCTCACCGGCATCTCGGCATCGCTGGAGTCGATCTACACCGAGTTCAGCACGCGCACGAAGCAACTCGTCGGCACGACCCGCCCCGAGCTCAAGAAGGACATGGACGCCGTCATCGACGCGCTGAAGCCGGAGGCGGACGCCAAGCGGGCCGAGATCATGGTCACGGCCTCGGAGATCTTCGCCCGGAAGATCAACGAAGCCGATCTCAAGGAGGTCGTCACCTTCTTCAAATCGCCGGTCGGCCAGCGCTACAACGCGGCACGCACCAGCGCGATCGACGAGATTTACGTGGTGCTGGAGCCCTGGAGCATCAACACCAGCAATTTCCTGTTCGACCGCTTCACCCAGGAAATGCGCAAGCGCGGCCACCAGATGTAAGGCCAAAGGCCTGCTTCCGACATCAAGAAACCCGCCTGCGGAGACCGCAGGCGGGTTTCTTTTTGTTCGGAGCCTCGGCGTCCTCGCGCAGGTTGGAACCTGCGCCGTCATCCTGGGCGTAGCACTGGGGTCCGATCTTCGATCAGCCCAAGGATAAGCTCCGCGGAGGCCCGGAATCCGAAGCGCATCATGGTCGAGCTTGCCCCGACCATCTCGTAAACCAGAGCGCTCTGGTCATGAGGTTCTCGGGGCGCAAGCCCGAGAATGACGCTCTACGATGGATCCCGAGACGCCCTGCGGGGCGCCCAGGATGACGCTGTGGTCCGAAGCAAGACGCAAACGCGCGCCGTCAGTCCTCCGAGGCCTTGAACCTGTTCAGCCCGCTCATCACGAAGGGCGCGACCAGGCCGATGAAGGCCAGGCCGAGCAGGATGGCGGAGCCGGGATTCTCCAGCAGGATCATCGGATCGCCGAGGCTGATCTGCAAGGCGCGCCTGAGTTGCGCTTCCGCCATCGGCCCCAGGATCAGCCCCACCACCATCGGCGCGACCGGATAGTCGTAGCGGCGCATCAGGAAGCCGAGGAAGCCGAAGACGAACAGCATCGAGAGCTCGACCACCGAGGCCTTGACCGCGAGCGTGCCCATCGCCGCGAAGACGAGGATGCCGGCATAGAGCCAGGGCTGCGGGATCGCCAGCAGGCGGACCCAGAGCCCGATCAGCGGCAGGTTGATGATCACCAGCATGGTGTTGGCGATGAAGAGCGAGGCGATCAGCCCCCAGACCAGGTCCGGCCGCTCGGCGAAGAGCAGCGGGCCCGGGTTCAGGCCATATTGCTGGAAGCCCGCCAGCATGATCGCCGCCGTCGCCGAGGTCGGCAGGCCCAGCGTCAGCAACGGCACGAGCGTGCCCGCGGCCGAGGCGTTGTTGGCCGCCTCCGGCCCCGCCACGCCTTCGATTGCGCCATTGCCGAATTCGCCGGGATATTTGCAGAGCTTCCGCTCGGTCGAATAGCTCAGGAAGGTCGGCACTTCCGCGCCGCCCGCCGGCAGCGCGCCGATCGGGAAGCCGAAGGCGGTGCCGCGCAGCCAGGGCGCCCAGGAGCGCTTCCAGTCTTCCTTCGTCATCCAGAGCGAGCCCTTGATCGGTACGATCTCTTCGGGGTCGCGGAAGCGCTTGGAGGCGACATAGAGCGCCTCGCCGACCGCGAAGAGGCCGACCGCCAGCGTCGTCACCTCGACCCCGTCGAGCAGTTCGGGCACACCGAAGGTCAGGCGCGCCTGGCCGGTCAAACGGTCGATGCCGATCAGCCCGAGCGTCACGCCCGCAGCCAGGCTCGTCAGCCCGCGTAGGGGCGAATCGCCGAAGGTTGCGGAGACTGTGACGAAGGCCAGGATCATCAGGCCGAAATAGTCCCAGGGTCCGAACTTCACCGCGATCTCGACGAGCCAGGGCGCGAGAAACGCCAGCCCCAGCGTCGCGATCGTGCCCGCGACGAAGGAGCCGATCGCCGAGGTGGCAAGCGCTGGCCCGCCGCGCCCAGCCTTGGCCATCTTCGAGCCTTCGAGCGCGGTTGCGAGCGAGGCGCTTTCGCCCGGCGCATTGATCAGGATCGCCGTGGTCGAGCCGCCATACATGCCGCCGTAATAGATGCCGGCGAACATGATCAGCGAGCCGGCAGGGTCGAGCTTGAAGGTGACGGGCAGGAGCAGCGCGACCGTCAGGGCCGGCCCGATGCCCGGCAGCACGCCGACGGCGGTGCCGAGAAACACGCCGACCAGGGCAAAGAGCAGCTTGGTGGGTTCGAGCGCGACGGTGAAGCCGTGCATCAGGGCGTTGAAGGTATCCATCGTCGCGCCCTCCTCAGAGCAAGTGTTCGAGGGGGCCGGACGGCAGCGTCAGCTGCAGCAGCTTCGAAAACATCAGGAAGATCGCCAGGCCCAGCACGATGCCGATGCCGAAGTCGATCGCCAGCGCCTGGCGTCCGAAGGAGCGGGCGGTGAAGGAGAACACGATCGCGGTGGCGATGATGAAGCCGCCGCCGAGCCCGATACAGGCGATCAGGCCGATCAGCCCGCCCGTCAGCCAGAGAATAGCGTTGCGATCGACCGCTTCCGGCTTGGGCAAGCCGCCGCGGAAGGCGACGAAAAGATGCGCCAGACCCAGCACGCCCAGCACGACGCTGACCACATAGGGCATCGCGTTGGGGCCTATGCCGTAATTCGAGGTGATGGTCTGCGAATAGGCGTCGCGGGCGACGACGGCAGCCGCGACGAGCAGCAGCAGCGCGACGACAAGGGCGGGCCGGTCGGCCCGGCCCGTGGTGACATCCTGGTTCATTTCGACCCTCCTGCCGTGCCGTATCGCCGGTTGATCCGACGTTCGTTCGTAAAGGGAGGGGCCGCTCGCGCGGCCCCTCCGTCAAATCGTTTCGAGAGGCTGGCTTTACTTGACCAGGCCGACATCCTTGAGCACCTTGCTGACGCGAGCGTCTTCGTCCTTCAGGAAGGTCTCGAATGCGGCGCCGCCGAGATAGGCGTCGTCCCAGCCGCGCGCCTTGAGGATCTCGGCCCATTCCTTGCTCTTGGTCATCTTCTCGACAGCGTCGGAGAGAACCTTGCGCTGCTCGGGCGTGATGCCGGCAGGCGCGACCACGGAGCGCCAGTTCAGCACTTCGAGATTGACGCCGCCTTCCTTCAGGGTCGGCGCATCCGGCGCATTCGGCAGGCGCGTGCCGGAGCTGACGCCGATTACGCGCAGCTTGCCGGCCTTGATCTGTCCCTCGAACTCGCCATAGCCGGAGATGCCGGCGGTGACGCGCCCACCGAGCATGGCGGCAAGCGCCTCGCCGCCGCCCGAGAACGGAATGTAGTTGATCTTGGTCGCATCGGCGCCGACCGCGCCGGCGAAGAGCGCCGCCATGATGTGGTCGACGCCGCCGGCCGAACCGCCGGCCCAGGTCACCTTGGCCGGATCGGCCTTGACGCGGTCTGCGAGGTCCTTGGCGTTCTTGATCGGCGAATCCGTCGGCACGACGATGACTTCGGCCTCGGCGGTGATCCGCGCGATCGGCGTGACCTGCGACAGGTTCACCGGCGACTTGTTCAGCAGGATGGCGCCGACCATGACGAAGCCGTTGACCATCAATTGCGAGCCGTCGCCCTTCGAGCCGTTGACGAACTGGGCGAGGCCGATCGTGCCGCCGGCGCCGTTGACATTGGTCACCTGCACGCTCTTGGCGATACCCGAGGCCATCATTGCCTGCTGCATCGAACGTGCCGTGCCGTCCCAGCCGCCGCCGGGCGCGGCGGGAGCCATGATCTTCAGTTCGAGCTGAGCGAAAGCGGCCGTCGACAGGCCAGCCAAGGCCACGGCAGTCACGGTGCTGCGCTTCAGAATGGATCTCAGCATGGGTTTCCTCCGCTCGCGGGTTTCCCGCAGATTTTATCTTGAACGCTCCGCAGTGACACTTTGACGCTTCCAGCGTCAATTGCAGGTGATTGCATAATCTATTGTCATTAATCATCGCGTGTGGGCTTGAGGATTGGCCTGTCGCCGCAGCATCCATCGGTGTCGAATTGGTGCTGCAAAGCCCGGAGCGCGGCGCGTCCGGACAGAATCGCCCCGGATGCGAAAAACGTGACGGATTCTAGAAGCTTAGATCACTCCTCATGCGAGAAACCGGCCTGCACTTTTTCGCGCAATGCTCTAGGCGGGCCAGCCATGATCGCGTAATCGCTTGCCGATGAGCCGATCGACCCTGTCCCCGACATCGCGAGAGCCCGCGCCGGAAGAGCCCGCGCTGCCGCGTCAGGCTGCCTTGGCCCTGAATATAGCCAGCGCACTTCTGATCATGCTCCCGCCGGTGATGTGGGCGGCCAATCGCTCCGCACCGTTGCTGCTCTCGCTTGCGGCGCTGGCGGTGCTTGCTGCCAATGCTTTGGCCGGCCGGCTGCCGGCCCGGCTGATGCAGGCGCGCGCTCTCCTGCTGCAGCCGCTGGCCTTGGCGCTCCTCGGCTTCCTGGCCTGGGCCCTGGTGACGCTGCTGTGGAGCCATCTCCCGCGCGCCGGGCTTGCCATGTATGGCGAGCTGGTCCTGTCGCTGGCGTCAGGCTTTATCGTCGCCCTGTGCTGGCCGCAGACGGCGCCCGCACGCGCCAGGCGAGCGCTGGGCTGGTCGCTGGCACTGACCGGCATCCTGGTCCTGGGCGAATTGCGCCTCGGGCCGGGCTTGCGCGACGCTCTGGGGCTTCGGAGCCAGCTCTATATCTTCAACCGGCCGCTCCTGACCTGTCTGCTCCTGCTGGCCCCGGCGCTCTACGGCCTTTGGACTGTCCCCGGGGCAGGGCGCGGCAGCCGGGCGCTTGCCGGACTCGTGGCCGTCTTCGTCACCGCCGCGATCATGGCCGGCGAGAGCGGCGCGGCCAAGTTCGGGCTGATGCTGATGGCGGCAACCTGGCTCATCGCGCTGGCCTTGCCGCGTCTGGCGCTGGCCGGCTTGGCGCTCGCCTTCGTCGCCATGATGGCGGTCGCACCTGTGCTCGGCCCGCTTGCCGACCGCGTTCTGCCGGCTGGCGTCTACGAGCAGCTTGCCCGCGCCCATGCGCGCGACCGCGTCGACATCTGGCTCAGCTTCGACGAGGCGATCAGGGCGCGCCCGCTGACCGGCTTCGGCTTCGGGACCTCGGCAGCCTTGCGCACGCATCCCGCCGCGGCTGCGGTCTCCGAGCCGCACCGCGTGCTGCTCGATGTCGGCCATCCCCATAACGCCTTCCTGCAGGTCTGGGTCGAGACCGGCCTGATCGGTGTCCTGCTGACCTCGGCTGCAGGGCTCGCATTTCTGGGGCGCCTTCGCCATATGCCGGCCCGGGCTCTCGCCCCACGCCTTGCGATTGTCGCCGCGGCGCTGGGTGTGGCCTCGGTTGGCCATGGCGCCTGGCAGGGCTGGTGGATCGCGGCTCTTGGAGCAACAGCGATCTGGTTCATGAGCATCGGGCGAAATGATGCCAGTCGAAACGATGCCAGCCGAAACGATGCGGAGACAAGCCGATGAGTGAATTCGACGTCGATCTCTTCATCATCGGGGCCGGTTCCGGCGGCACCCGGGCCGCCCGCATCGCCTCTGGCCACGGCGCCAAGGTGATGATCGCGGAAGAGGACCGCATCGGCGGCACCTGCGTCATTCGCGGCTGTGTGCCCAAGAAGCTCTTCGTCTATGCCAGTCGCTTCGCTGATGATTTCGAGGACGCCGCCGGCTTCGGCTGGAGCGTTTCCAAGCCGAGCTTCGATTGGCCGACCTTGCGCGATGCGGTGGCGAATGAAGTCACACGGCTGTCTGGCCTCTATCGCAAGGGCCTGGAGGGCGCCAAGGTCGCGATCCGCGAGGAGCGCGCCGTGGTCGAGGGCCCCCACAGCCTGCGCCTGGCCAAGAGCGGCGAGACCATCCGCGCCCGCCACATCCTGGTCGCGACCGGCGGCTATCCCGCTTTCGATCCGCCGATCCCCGGCGGCGAGCTCGGCATCTCCTCGAACGAGGTCTTCCATCTGCCGAGCCTGCCCAAGCGCATGCTGGTCATCGGTGGCGGCTATATCGCGCTCGAATTCGCCAGCCTGTTCGCGCGGCTCGGCGTCGCGGTGACGCTGCTGCATCGCGGCGACAATATCCTGCGCGGCTTCGACGAGGACATCCGCACCCGCCTGCGCGACGCGCTGGCGCATGCCGGCATCACGCTGCGGCTTGGCTGCACGGTCGATCGCCTCGAATTGCTGCCGGATGGCGCGCGCCGCGCCCATTGCGCCAAGGGCAGCCCGATCGACGCCGAGGTGGTGCTGGTTGCGACCGGCCGCCGGCCCAATACGGTCGGGCTCGGGCTGGAGACGGCAGGCGTCAAGCTCGGCCCCGTCGGCGAGATCATAGTCGATGAGAATTCCGCCTCCAGCGTGCCCTCGATCCACGCCGTCGGCGACGTTACCAATCGCGTCAACCTGACCCCTGTGGCGATCCGCGAGGGGCACGCCTTTGCGGATACGACCTTCGGCGGCAAGCCCTGGCACATGGACCACAACCTCGTGGCCTCGGCGGTCTTCACCACGCCGGAGATCGGCACGGTCGGCTTGACCGAGAACCAGGCCTTTGCCGCCGGCTATGAGCTGCGCGTCTTCGAATCGGCTTTTCGGCCGATGAAGGCGACGATCTCTGGCCGGCAGGAGCGCATCTACATGAAGCTCCTAGTCGATGCGAAGACGGACAGGATGCTCGGCGTCCACATCCTTGGCCACGATGCCGGCGAGATCATCCAGGCCGTCGCCATCGCAGTGACGATGGGCGCGACCAAGGCCGATTTCGACCGCACCATCGCGCTGCATCCCAGCGCTGCCGAAGAGCTCGTGACGATGCGGACGGCGCGGGCAGGGTAGCGCTAGAGCCGGATGATTTCAGCTGGAATCACGAGGTGATCCCAGCTGAAATCTGAATCCGTCTCTCATCTAAGAGTTAGAGCAGGATGCGAAAAACCGGTTCCCACTTTTTCGCATCCTGCTCTAGGGCAGCACGGGCACGCCGAGCGATCGGGCCGCAGTGGCCAGGTCTCGGTCGCGCGTCGCCAGTGTTGCCCCCATGCGCAGCGCCAGCTCCAGATAGGCTGCGTCATAAGTCGTCAGGCGTTGTGCGCGAGCGAGGTTTTGCGTCTCGCGCCAGGCACGGCCCGCGGTCTCCGCATCCGTGATCAGCGCCAATTGGCCGAGCAGTTCCAGGCGCTCGGAGACCGCGGCGGCGCTGAGGCGGCCCTTCCGCTCGGCCTGCAACAGGATGTTGCCGATTTCCAGCGCGAACAGGCCAGGCACGATCGCTCCGCTCTGGCGAACCCGCTCCGCGATCGCATCGCTCTCCCGGGACGCCTCGTCCTCGAAACACCATGCCAGTGCGATCGAGGCGTCGATGACGAGCGTCACCGCCGCCCCTCATCGCGCAGATCCTTCCAGGATAGCCCGCCGAGCGTCGTTCCGCCGCGCAGCGCTTTCAATCTGGCGAAGGCCTCGTCGCGGCGCAATTGATCGATATCGCCCGCGCCGGTCAGCCGCGCGATCGGTTTGCCGTGTTTGGTAATGACCACCTCCTCGCCGGCGGCGACCCGTTCGAGCAGCGCCGAGAGATGGGTCTTGGCCTCAAAAGCGCCTATCGTGACCATGGCGAATTTCCAACCTGATTTTCCAACTAGATGAAAAGATAGGTCGGTGTGGGTGTCGGGGCAAGTGCCGTGACGATAGGGCCGGCGCGGGCTTAGCGCTCGTTTGGAAACTCCTGACCCTCATCCTGAGAGCCTGGCCGGAAATAAACGCGCAATCTCAGGGGCTTCCGATCGCTTGACATCCCCGCGCCGTCATTCCGGACAAGCCGCGTCAGCGGCGCAGATCCGGAATCCATCGGAGAGCTCCAGAACTCTACGATGGATTCCGGGTCTCCGCTTCGCTGCGCCCGGAATGACGGAGCATAGCTGGTCAGGGAGGACCCATTGAAATCTTTGGCTTCATTTCGGGCCTGCCTCTGAGGAGCCATGCCTCGTGGAATGGCTCCTCAGGATGAGGACTCGAAAGACTTCCAAAGGGGCTCTAGCCCGCGCTATCCGCTGCCTGCCATCCGCTATTTGCTCAGCCCCTTCTTGGCGAGCCAGTCCTGGATCAGCTGGGCGACCTCCAGATTGTTCTTGTCGAGCATCATCATGTGGGAATTCCCCTTAATGCCCACGGTCGGGAGGTTGACGACGTCGACCGAGCCGCCGGCCGCCTTGATCTTGTCGCCGAAATCGGTTCCCGCCTTGCGGATCGCCGGCCAGCGCGCATCCTGCTCGACATTATCGCCATAGACCATCAGCACGGGAATGTTCTTCAGGAGATCGGCCTTGGCTGGATCGCCCAGGCCCGCCGGCTCGACCGCGATCAGCGCCTTGACCTTGTCGGGGCGCGCCTGCGCTACCTTGAAGCCGAACTGCCCGGCCTGGCTGTGGAAGGCGATCACGCAGGGGCAGACCTTGTCGACCTCGGCGATATAGGCGTCGATGATCATCTGGTCGGTGGAGGTCCAGCGCGGCACGATCTGCTTGACGAAATTGTCGTAGCCATCGGCCGGGAACTGGCTCCCTGCGAGATATTTCCGCTTGGCGGGATCGGCATTGTAGCTGCCCGCGCCGTCGCCGATGCGGAAGCGCTCGAACGGGTTTGCCGTGGTCAGGAAGACCGGCTCGCCTGGAATGACATCAGGATACATCGCCCAGCCCGAGCGGCCGCGCTCGACCGCATCGGAGTTGTAGACCGCCCAGCCCTTGCGCAGGAAGAACTCCAGCCAGCCCTGCCGCCCGTCCGGCGTCGTCTCGTAATTGACGCCGGTCATGCCGCCGCCATGCCAGAGCAGGAGCGGGGCCGCGCCGCGCTCGTTCTGCGGCAGGAAATACTGCACATACATCTGGCCGGTCTGGTAGGTGCCGTTGGGATCGACCTTGGCCGGAACGCCGTCGGGCGTGAACGTCACCTCCTTGACCGGCCGGCCTGAAATCTCGACCAGCTTGCCGCCGACATGGAACGAACCCATGCCGCGCAGCGAGAGGGGGTCTTCGGCTAAGACGCTGCAGGTCGCGGCTAGCACCAGCGCCGCAGCGGCGGCGAGTGAACGAAACGGCATTGGGGGCGTCCTCCTTGGCGCGTTGATCTTTGCACCTTGGCGGCGATGCTAGGGAGCGATCGTCGTCACCACAAGGCAGGCGCCAATAGGTGGTGAAGGGCTGGCGGCGCAGGCCAGGCGACGCCACATCGACCTGCTGACGCAACGGCTGTTTTGGATTATAGAATGGCGCTGCCGAATTCTAGAAAGGAGATGCTGCCATGGGGTTGAGCATCAAAAACGAGGCCGTCGAGACGCTGGCGCGCGATCTGGCTCGCCGTCATGGCACGGGCGTGACCGAAATCATCCGCTTGGCGCTGGTGGAAAAGGCCGAACGCGACGGTCCAGAAAAGACGCTTTGGGAGAAGCTGGCTCCGATTCATGAAGAGTTGAGAAAGGCCGGTAAAACGGGGCTGGTGGCCGACCGCGCGTTTTATGATGAGTTGAACGGCGAGTCCGAGCGGCTGTGATCGTTGTCGACGCCTCGGCGATCGCCGCGATCCTGGGACGAGAGAGCGACGGCGAGCTGCTCGCGCAGAGGCTGGAGAATTGGCCGCATGGGCCTGGATTGCGGTATGCCTCAACCGTTACACTCTGGGAGGCTGCCTCTGCCGTTGCGCGTCTCCACCGGGTGAGCCGCGACCGTGCTTTCGAACTGGTCACGATTTTCTGTGAGTTGACGATGGTGACGCCGATCGCGCCCGACGTCGAGATCACGGCGGGGGCCGTGGCTGCGGCCGAGCGTTACGGCCTCGGCGGCGGCCGCCCAGGCATCCTCAATCTCGGCGATTGCTTCTCCTACGCGACAGCCAGGCATCTTAAGGCGCGGTTGCTGTTCAAGGGCGACGATTTCAGCCGAACCGACATCGAGGCCGCTTGAGCGGCAGGTGTCCTTCTTCTTGAGCGGCAGGTGTCCTTCTTCCGGCAGCTTCGGACGATTCAAACTCTGATGTTGTTGAATCGCCATCTCAACGACTTGAATCGGCGTCTCAATGGCCGGATTCAGCATGCGAGCCGAACGCGCCATCACGTTGCGATGATTCATGGTTTTGCTTTTTGTCGGCGGGGCCGTCTTTTTCGGCCGGAGGGTCGTCTTGGCCTTTCCCGGCGATGTCGCTTCGCCATGGTGGTCAGCCCGCGATGATGGGTGTATAGGCCCCGCTTCGCGCTGAGATGAGGTTAACAGCCGCGCGATCGCAAGCAGGAGCAAGACAAATGTCGGAGCGTTGGACGCCCGAGAGCTGGAGGGCCAAGCCCGTTCAGCAGATGCCGGACTATCCGGATCAGGCAGCCTTGAAGGCGGTTGAGCAGCAGCTCGCCGGCTTTCCGCCGCTCGTTTTTGCGGGTGAGGCGCGCAAGTTGAAGAAGGCTCTCGCGAAAGTCGCAAGCGGTGAGGCCTTCCTGCTCCAGGGCGGAGATTGTGCGGAGAGCTTCGCCGAGCACTCCGCCGACAACATTCGCGATTTCTTCCGGCTCTTCCTGCAGATGGCGGTGGTGCTGACCTTCGCCGGCGGTTCGCCGGTGGTGAAGGTCGGCCGCGTCGCCGGCCAGTTCGCCAAGCCGCGTTCGGCTGGAACGGAGACGATCGGCGGCGTCGAACTGCCGAGCTATAAGGGCGATATCGTCAACGACATCGAGTTCACGCCGGAGGCGCGCATTCCCGATCCGCGCCGCCAGCTCGAGGCTTATCGCCAGTCTGCGGCGACGCTGAACCTGATCCGCGCCTTCGCGACCGGCGGCTACGCCAATCTCGACAATGCGCATCGCTGGATGCTCGGCTTCGTCAAGGATGCGCCGGCCTCGTCCCGCTACAACGAGGTGGCCGAGCGCATTACCGAGTCGCTCGACTTCATGCGCGCCATCGGCATCGATCCCGAGACGCATCCCGAGATGCGCACGACGGATTTCTACACCAGCCATGAGGCGCTGCTGCTCGGCTACGAGCAGGCGATGACCCGCGTCGATTCCACCACCGGCGACTGGTACGACACGTCGGGCCACATGGTCTGGATCGGCGACCGCACGCGCCAGCTCGACCATGCTCATGTCGAGTTCTTCCGCGGCATCCGCAATCCGATCGGCCTGAAATGCGGGCCCTCCACGACCGTCGACGGCTTGCTGAAGCTGATCGATGTCCTGGATCCGCAGAACCAGCCCGGCCGCCTGACGCTGATCGCCCGCTTCGGCGCCGACAAGGTCTTTGACAACCTGCCGGCCCTGGTGCGCGCCACCAAGCGGGAAGGGCGCAATGTCGTCTGGTCTTGCGACCCGATGCACGGCAACACGGTCAAGGCGGCGAGCGGCTACAAGACGCGGCCCTTCGACCTGATCCTGACCGAGGTGAAGAACTTCTTCGCCGTCCACCAGGCCGAAGGCACCCATGCCGGTGGCCTGCATCTGGAGATGACCGGCAAGAACGTCACCGAATGCACCGGCGGCGCGCGCGGCATGACCGATGCCGACCTCAACGACCGCTACCACACGGTCTGCGACCCGCGCCTCAACGCCGAGCAGGCGCTGGAGCTCGCCTTCCTCGTCGCCGAGCTGGTCAAGCGCGAGCGCTCGGGCCGGGTGCGTCCGGAGGTCGAGGCGGCCGAGTAAAGATCGCTTCAAGCGTCGTCAAAAAGCAAAAGGGCCGGGCGAAAGCCCGGCCCTTTTCGTTGATAGCCCTGCAGCGAGCGTCAGAACTTCAAGCCGGCCGCGACGCGGGCCGTATTGATCGTCGTCGTGGTGCCTTCGACGTCGGCGAAGCGGATCAACTGATACTCGGCCCGAACGAAAAGATTCTCGGTGAGCGCCATGTCGATGCCGCCGCCGATAGTCAGGCCGAAGCCGTAGACATTGTTCTTGGTCGCGCCTACGCGGAGCGGGTAGCCGCTGGCGACGACGTTGTTCTCAATCGCGCCCGTGACGGCGTTGGTCCGGGTAAAGCGCCAGGTCGCGTCAATGGTCGATGTCGTATCGAAGCGGCCTACAGCGCCGCCGATCGTGGCAAATGGCATGATTCGCCCGTAGGCCCAGCCCATGCGCAGCCGCGCTGTCGCATAGTCGTGGAGCTTGGCGCCCTGGTTTGTCGTCATTGACCAGTTGTTGATCGTTCCGTCCGAAGTGGTCGTTTGCCGGGCGATGAAATCGCTCTCCGAGTAGCTGTGACCCGATCTGGTATAGTCTGCTTCCAGACCAAGGATCGCGTCACCAAAAGCGAAATTGTAGCCCGTGAAACCGAAAAATGTCGCCCCGCTATCGCGTTTCTCCGGCAGGTTGCTGACAAAGGAACCCATATCGTTTTCTGCGCCGAGATTGGTGTTCCGATAAGCGTAGCGTGCAAGGTCTTGTAGCCCGTTCCCTGGCTTGAAGTTGGTATCGGATACACCGGCGCCACCACCGAAGTAGAAGCCCGACCAATTGAAGGTGCCGGAGTCGAAATCTCGCGGCGGCGCGTCCTCGGTCTGCTGCGACCCGCGCAGGACCGGGTAATCCGCGGCCGAAGCGGCCCGGTCCACGACCAGAACGAAGCCGGCTGCTGCGACGCCGGTGAGGATAAGGGAGCGGATGCGCATGAAGTTTCTCCAAGCCGGTCGACCATCGTCACTGCCCGACACCCTGCTATTCATGCCCGATTAACCCTAACGGGCAGTTAAGCTCGCGCCACACGCATTGCTGGCTTTGGGCCGCCGCGCTACAGGCAAAGTCATGACTGCGACCTCCCTTCGTCTTGCGCTCGCGCAATTCAACCCGACCATCGGCGACATCTGCGGCAATGCCGACAAGGTCCGCGCCGCCCGCCGCATTGCAAGCGATGCCGGCGCCGAGCTCCTGATGCTGCCGGAGCTCTCCCTCTGCGGCTATCCGCCGGAGGATCTGGTGCTGAAGCCGGCCTTCCAGGATGCCTGCCGCAAGGCCTGCGAGGCGCTTGCGCGCGAGACCGGGGATGGCGGTCCCGCCGTGCTCCTGGGCCTGCCCTGGACTGAGGGCGGCAAGCTCTACAACGCCTATGCGTTGCTCGATGGCGGCCTGATCCAATCGGTGCGCTTCAAAGTGGCGCTGCCCGATTACGGCACCTTCGACGATTCCCGCGTGTTTTCGCCCGGCCCGTTGCCCGGGCCGGTGGTGTTCCGCGACAAGGTTCGGCTGGGCCTGCCGATCTGCGAGGATATCTGGAGCGAGGAGGTGGTCGAGTGCCTGGCCGAGACCGGGGCCGAGATCCTACTCGCGCCCAATGGCTCGCCCTATCGCCGCGATGTCGGCGACGAACGCATGAATGTTACGGTCGCGCGCGTGGTCGAATCCGGCCTGCCGCTGGTCTATCTCAACCAGCTCGGCGGCCAGGACGAGCTCGTCTTCGACGGCGCCTCCTTCGTGCTCGCGGCTGACAGGACGCTGGCGCACCAATTGCCCGCCTTCCGCGAGGCGCTCGTCGTTACCGACTGGGCGCGCGAGGCCGGGCAATGGCGCGTCCAGTCGGGCGAGATCGCGGCGATCGAGAGCGGCGACGAGGCGGATTACGCCGCTTGCGTGCTGGGCCTGCGCGATTATGTCGGCAAGACCGGGTTCAGCGGCGTCGTGCTCGGCCTCTCCGGTGGCCTCGACTCAGCGCTTTGCGCCGCGATCGCCGTCGATGCGCTCGGGCCCGAACGCGTCACCTGCGTGATGATGCCCTCCCGCTTCACCGCGCAGCAGAGCCTGGACGATGCCAAGGCCTGCGCGAAGGCGCTGGGCGTGCGCTACGAGACATTGCCGATCGCGGCGCCGCTCGAAGGCTTCGAGGCGGCTTTGGCCGGGCTCTTTGCGGGCACGCGGCAAGACGTCACCGAGGAAAACCTGCAGAGCCGCACGCGCGGCACGCTCCTGATGGCGCTCTCCAACAAATTCGGCTGGATGCTCGTGACGACCGGCAACAAATCCGAGATGTCCTGCGGCTACGCCACGCTCTATGGCGATATGAATGGCGGCTTCAACCCGATCAAGGACGTCTACAAGACGCAAGCCTTCCGCCTTGCGCAGCTGCGCAACCAATGGAAGCCGGCGGGCGCGCTTGGCCCTGATGGCGTCGTCATTCCCGAGAGCATCATGGCCCGGCCGCCCAGCGCCGAATTGCGCGAGGGCCAGACCGACCAGGATGCGCTGCCGCCCTATGAGGTGCTCGACGCCATCCTCGCCTGCCTGATCGAGCGCGAGATGCGCGTCGCCGACATCGTCGCGCTCGGCCATGAGCGTGAAACCGTCCTGGCGGTCGAGCGCCTGCTGCATCGCGCCGAATACAAACGCCGCCAGGCCGCGCCGGGCGTGAAGGTCACGGGCCGCAATCTCGGCCGCGATCGCCGCTACCCGATCGTCAACGCTTTCAGCGATCCGGGCGAGGGCGCCTACGAGCCTGACGCGACGCTGGCGAAGGGCGTGGGCCGGGGGGGCGGGGAGAGTTTCGACTTCTGATTCTCTTCGGCCATTGTCCAGGTCCTATCCTGCCGCAGACCTCATCCTGAGAGCTGAGTCTGAGATGAACCCAATAAATTCAATGGCTCTGCTTTGATCATCTACGCGGCTTCGCCGCTTGTCCGGAATGACGGCGTGGGTGTGGCCAGCGGACTCCGGGAAGCGATTGTCCCACAGCGGCAAACGCGCCATAAGCCGCGCATGACTTCTCCGCTCGTCCGCACCGCACCGTCTCCGACCGGCTTCCTGCATATCGGCAATGTCCGGTCGATCATGTTCAACTGGCTGTTTGCGCGCCGCTATAGTGGGCGCTTCCTGCTGCGCTATGACGATACCGATGTGGCGCGTTCGAAGCCGGAATTCGCTGATGCGATCGCGGAAGACCTGGCCTGGCTCGGTGTCGTGCCCGACTTTGTCATCAGGCAGTCGGATCGCTTGGCGATCTATGACGCGGCGGCCGCCCGCCTGCGCGAAGCCGGCCGGCTCTATCCCTGCTACGAGACCGCCGACGAGCTCGACCGCCGCCGCAAGCGCCAGCTCGCGCGCGGCCTGCCGCCGGTCTATGACCGCGCCGCGCTGAAACTGACGGCCGAGGACAGGGCGCAGCTCGAAGCTGAGGGCCGCAAGCCGCACTGGCGCTTCCTGCTCGAGCCGCGCATCGTCGCCTGGAACGACCTCGTTCGGGGCGAGGCCCATGTCGATTGCGCCTCGCTGTCGGACCAGGTGCTGATCCGCGAGGATGGCAGCTATCTCTATCATCTGCCTTCCGTCGTCGACGATGCCGAGACCGGCGTGACCCATGTCATTCGTGGCGAGGACCACGTCACCAATACGGCGGTGCAGATCCAGATTTTCGAGGCGCTGGGCGCGCCCCTGCCGCTCTTCGGCCACCACAATCTGCTGACGACGGCGAGCGGGGAGGGGCTGTCGAAGCGGCTCGGCCATCTCTCGCTGCGCGGCCTGCGCGAGAACGGCGTCGAGGCCCTGGCCGTCGCGGCGCTCGCCGTGCTCGTCGGCTCCTCGGATGCGGTCAGGCCCGTCGCGAGTCTCGATGAGCTCGCAGGCCTCGTCGATCTCGCCCATATCTCGCGCGCCCCGGCCAAGTTCGACGAGCATGAGCTGGAGGCGCTGAGCGCCCGCACGCTCCACCAGCTGCCTTATGACACTGTGGCCGAGAGGCTGGCGGCACTGGGCGTGCCGGCGAGTGAACCGTTCTGGCTCGCCGTGCGCGGCAATCTCGGCAAGCTCGATGATGTGAAGGGCTGGTGGCAGGTCGTCGAGGGGCCGCTGCAGCCGGTCGTCACCGACCCCGTTTTCGCCGCAGCGGCGGCTTCCGTGCTGCCGGCCGAGCCTTTCGACGCGACGACCTGGAAGAGCTGGACGCAGGCCGTGGGGGCCGCGACCGGCGCCAAGGGCAAGGCCCTGTTCATGCCGCTGCGCCTGGCCCTGACCGGGCTGGAGCACGGCCCGGAGCTGGCGGCACTGCTGCCGCTGATCGGGCGGGAGAAGGCGCTGAAGCGGCTGGCCGGCGAGGCGGCCTGAGCCAAGCCGTCATTGCGAGAAGCGAAGCGACGAAGCAATCCAGGGAGCGTAGAGTTCTGCCGCTCCTGGATTGCTTCGCTTCGCTCGCAATGACGTTTGCGGGAGGCCTCGCCTTCAATCGTGCCGGTGCATCGCCGAGCTGTGCTTGGTGTCGCGCATCGTCGTGTAGACCAGCAGCGACAGGAAGATCACGCCGGCGAGATAGTAATAGAACCACTGCTCGTGGCCGAGCGTCTTGAACCAGAGCGCGATCGCCGGAGCCGTGCCGCCGAAGATCGAGACTGTCAGCGCATAGGGCACAGCGACGCCCGTCGCGCGGATCGAGGTCGGGAACAATTCGGCCTTCACCACGGCGTTGATCGAGGTGTAGCCGGCGACGAAGACCCAGGCGCCGGAAATCAGCAGGAAGGCGATCCAGGGCGATTTCGTGCCGGCGAGCGCGGTCAGGATCGGCACCGTCAGCAAGGTGCCGGCGACGCCGAAGAAGATCAGCATCGGCTTGCGGCCGATCCGGTCCGAGATCGCGCCATAGATCGGCTGCAGGGCGGCAGCAAAGATCAGGGAGCCGGCGATGACATAGGTCGTGGTCAGGTCGCTGAGGCCCACGGTCTGCTTCACGAAGGTCTGCATATAGGTGGTGAAGGTGTAGAAGGCGGCGGTGCCGCCGGCGGTGAGGCCGACCACGATCGCGATCTCGCGCGGATAGCGCATCAGCCCGCGGATCGAGCTTTCGCGCTTCTTGCCCTTCAGCGCCTCGAAGCTTTCGGTCTCGTGCATGTGGCGGCGCATCAGCATGGCGATGATGGCAAGCGCAGCGCCGATGACGAAGGGGATGCGCCAGCCCCAGGCGACGAGCTGCTCATGCGTCAGGAAGACGTTCTGCAGCAGCAGCAGCACGAGGATCGCGGTGAGCTGCCCGCCGATCAGCGTGACGTATTGGAAGCTCGAATAGAAACCGCGATGCTCGGGGTCGGCGACCTCGGTGAGATAGGTCGCGCTGGCGCCGTATTCGCCGCCGAGGCTCAAGCCCTCGACGATGCGGGCGAAGGCAAGCAATGCAGGCGCGGCGAAGCCGATCGAGGCATAGGTCGGCGTCACCGCGATGATCAATGAGCCAAAGCACATCAGCACGACCGAGATGGTCAGCGAGAGCCGGCGGCCATAGCGGTCGGCGAGATGGCCGAACAGCCAGCCGCCGATCGGGCGCACGATGAAGCCCGCCGCGAACAGGGTCGCGGCGTTGAGCTGCTGGACGACCGGGTCGCTGGACGGGAAGAAATGCGGCGCGAAATACAGCGCGAAGGCCGTATAGGCGTAGAAGTCGTACCATTCGACGAGATTGCCGACCGAGCCCATGAAGATCGCCTTCAGGCGGCGTTTGGCGTCGTTGAATTCGATCGGATGGGGATGGGCGGGAATAGCGTCGTCAGACATCGCGGCCTCTGGATCTTTGGGGGACGGAGGCGGCCCCGCGCCGTCGGGAGACGGGCGCGTCATTCTGCGGCCAGGCGGCGTCCCCTTATGAGGGGTCGCCCTTTAATGCGCGCTGGCTGGTCATGCGTCCAGTGCCGGGTTGCCCGGTTGGCGGCGTAGCCTCATGGTTCCTGTGCATGAATCCATGCGGAAGCGGCTCGATCATGTCGCATTCCAACGGCTTCATCCGAAGGCGACAGGCTCGACTCCAAGAGCAATGCTCTATTGTCGCGTCGCCGAGGGGCCGAGATTGGGCGCAAGGTTCGGCGCAATGATCCGCACCGTGCGCTTCTCGCCGGTGACGCTCTTCGTCTCGCTCTTCACTCCGTCGCCCTTGTCGAGAACCTTCTCGCCGATCGTGTCAGGCCCGACGCCGGCCGATTCCATGCCCGCCGTCGGCGAGTTCTCGGAGGGCAGCGGCTTCTCGTCGGGGACATCGGGAACGGCGGCCGGCTGCACGGTCGCAGGCGTCGCGCCCCGGCGCTTGGGATCGACCCTGGGGCGCGACAATTCGGCCGCGCGCTGTTCGGTGACGATGATGTCGCCCTTGCGTTTGTCGAGCAGGTATTCGGCATCCTTCAGGGCTTGTACCCAGCTCTGGCCCTGGCCCCGGCAGGTGCAGGCGGCGTCAAAACTGCGTTGGTATTTTCCGGCGTTCGGCAGCGAGGTGTAGGGCTGGCCGGTGCTGCGGGAGACGGAGTTCTGGATGTCGCCGCCACCCGTCATGCCGAAGGCGGTGGTTTCCGAGCCCGGGCACAGGGCCTGGCACATCTCGTCGGCGTTGCCGGCATTATTGGCGAGCGGGAAGAAGAAACCGTCGCAGCTGCGCACGCAGACGGTGTAGGCGCCGCCCATGCGCGGCTTCTCGGGCTCCTGCGGCGGTTGATCGGGCTGGAGCTCCGGCAGTGTCGTGTCGATCTCGCCCCGGCGCGGTTCGATCCCGAAGATCGTCTCGAAGAAGCCGCGCTGCTGTTGCTGTGGGCGGCAGTTATTGTCGATCGCAGCAGTGAGCTGGGCGCGGCGCTGCTCGACGCCACCGCCCTCCGCCTGGCGCTGAGCCGCGCCATATTGCGCCTGCAACTGGCCGATCTGCGAGCGCAGCAGGCCGCATTGCGGCGGCGGCCCCTCGCCGAAGAAGGAGAAGCTGCGGTCGCAGCCCATGCTGCGGTACTGGCTGGTCACCTGCGCAAGCTGCGCCCCGGCGCGCTGGGCGGCCTGGGCTGCGCGCGGATCGCCACCGCGCTGGCCCTGCAGGCTGGCGAGCTCGGAGCGCCAGGCATTGCAAGCCGGCGATTGCGCAAAAGCCGCGCCACCCAGGCTCGCCAGCGCCACCAGCGCGGCGCCGAAGCGTCGGAAAAACGGAACTGTCATCGCGGGTCGGGCCACATCACCTGTTTTGCTGGTCCAGGCGCTTGCCGCGCCGATTGCTCACGCGCGAGAACACCTGCCAAACGCGACGGAACTAAGGACGGCGCCTGCGGCGACCTAGAGCAGGATGCGAAAAAGTGGGAACCGGTTTTTCGCATCGATCCTGCTCTAACGTTTTAATCAGAGACGGATTCAGATTTCAGTTGGGATCACTTCGTGATTCCATCTGAAATCATCCGGCTCTGGCGCGGATTCGCTGGGAGCCGCAGCTGCACCCGCATGCCATATTTGCCCCTAGGCGGCAATTAGGTCTCGTCGCCGCGATAGCCGCCGGCGAGATGGCGGCCACGTTCGGTCAGGGTCGAGAGCACGCGCTCGAACACCTTCAATTCTTCGGGAGCGATGCCTTCCGTCCAACGCGCCTGCAAGGCGAGCGCCAGCGGCACGATCTGGCCGTAGATTCGCACGCCCGCCGCGGTCAGCGCCACGAAGGATTCGCGCCGATCCTGCCGGTTCTCGGCGCGCGAGACCAGGCCGCGCTTCTCCAGCTCGGTGACGGCGCGCGAGACCTTGGTCTTGTGCATCTCGGCGAGCTCGCCGATGTCGCGCGAGGTCAGCTTGCCGAACTCGCCGAGCTGCGCGATGACCCGCCATTGCGGGATGTCGATGCCGAAATGCGCGCCGATGATCCGCCCGAGCGCCCGGCTGCCGAGCAGGCCGACGACATTCAGCCGGTAGGGCAGGAATTGCTCCAGCCGGAGCAGGGGAGGTTGGGCCGCAGATTCGAGCGGAGATGGCTTCGTCGGCATGGAGTTCACTTGTAAGCGATCGGGACAACAGGAAGGTGGTGCGTCGCAGCGATCATTTCGCAACTGGGCTGCTTGTCAAAGCCACAGTTGCGGATGGGGGCGGCCAAGCGCGCGGAGTGGTGATGCTTTATCCGTTCGGGAGGCTTGCAGCTTTGCAGCTCCCGTCGTTGACTTGCGTTCCGATCTTCTCGTGGAGCGCATCGTGGTGACGCGAGCGAAAGCATCAGCCCGGCCACGGCATCGCGGCCTCCCGGCCGTCGCGCGTCCCCTGCCTCGCAAGCCGGGGAAGCCTCTCGACGCAGCGCAGATGATGCAGCGCTGGGCCCGCCATTGGCTGCGCAGCTGCCGCGACATGCCCAAGCATGCGCTTCGCCTGATCAACGACGCGCAGGCCGAGCCCGAGAAACAGGTCCATGCGTTCCGCCGCCTGATGAAGGCATGGCGCTCGCTGTTGAAGCTCGCGCCGGACTCGCTGGCCGAGGAGGCCAGGATGATGCGCGCCGAGATCAGGGCGCTGCGCCGGGATTTCGGCGCCGCACGCGATGCCGTCGTCCTGGCCAGGACCCTCGAGGGCGCGCTGGGAAAGCGCCTCTTCGAGCGTCTGCCGAAGCCGGAGGGTGAAGCCGGGTCGCCGCCTGCGCCGTCCGATCTGCGGCAGCGACTGGACGCTGCTCGCATCAAGCTGGGCCGGCTCTCCGTCGAGATGGCGCGCTGGTCGGTGGCGGGGGAGGGCGGCGCCTTTCTGCTGAAGGGCTTCGAACGCTCCTGTCGCAAAACGCGTCGGCGGCTGCATCGCGATCCGCTCCGGATGAGTTTGAAGCGCCTGCACGCGTCGCGGACAGCGATTGTCGATCTCGGCTATCAGCTCCAGTTCTTTCGCCCGGCCGAGGCGGCGGAGTTTGCGCTGCGGGGCAAGCTGGCAGAGCGCCTGCGTTCGCAGCTTGGCGCTGTCGTCGATCTCGATCTGGCCCAAAGACATCTGATCACGCTGATGCCGGCCGGGCACAGGGCCAAGGCTGAGTACAAGAGGGCTGGGCACAAGAAGGCCGAGCACAGAATCGCCCGGCGCATTGTCAAGCAGCGCGGGAAGGCGGCGCGGCTGGCGCGCCGATTGCTTGACGAACGGCCCAAGACCCTGCGCATCCGCCTGGGCGAGATGATGGCGCTCCGGGAGCCGCGCCGGGTCAAGCTGAGCTGACCCGGCGCGGCGTGCCGTCTCGCCGGACTGGAGGCCTGCGCCTCAGCGCGCCCGCAGCCGGTTCATGAACGAGTCGTAGGACAACTCCGCGACCTGCCACCAGAGCAGGTTCTCGCCGCGGAAGGCGACCAGGGAATCGTAGCCCTTCTTGAAGTCCGGGCTCTTGGCCGAGGTCTCGGCGTAGTATTCCTCGGCGGCCTTGAGGGCTGCCTCCATCACCGGCATCGGGAACGCCTTCAACTGCGCGCCCTGCGCCACCAAACGACGCAGGCCGCCCGGGTTCACGAAGTCGTATTTCGCCAGCATCCAGTTATTGGCCGCCTCGCAGGCGTTCTGGACGATCGCCTGATAATGCTTGGGCAGCTTGGCCCAGGCCTCCTTGCCGATGATCAGGTGCAGCATCGCGCCGCCCTCCCACCAGCCGGGGTAGTAGTAATATTTCGCGACCCGGATGAAGCCGAGCTTCTCATCGTCATAGGGGCCGACGAACTCGGCGGCGTCGATCGTGCCGCGCTCGAGCGCCGGATAGACATCGCCGGGCGCGATCTGGGTCGGAACCACGCCGAGCTTGGCCAGCACCGCCCCGCCCATGCCGCCGATGCGGAACTTCAGGCCCTTGAGGTCGTCGAGCCCGGTCAGCTCCTTGCGGAAGAAGCCGCCCATCTGGCAGCCGGAATTGCCGCAGGGAATCGAATAGGCGTTGAAGCGGTCGAGCACGCCGTTGACGATCTGCTCGCCGCCGCCGAAATACCACCAGCTATGCTGCTGGCGCGCATTCAGCCCAAAGGGGATGCCGGTGCCGAGCCCCAGCGTCGGATCCTTGCCGATGTAGAAATAGGTCGGCGAATGCGCGCATTCGACCGTGCCGGAGGAGACCGCGTCGAGCGCCTGCAGGCCGGGCACGATCTCACCGGGCGCGAAGACCTGGATCTCGAATTTGCCGTCCGTGGCGTCGCTGACGAATTTCGAGAACTGCTGGGCGGTGCCGTAAATCGTATCGAGCGACTTCGGAAAACTCGACGTCAACCGCCATTTCACCTCGGGAGCCGACTGCGCGATCGCAGGCATCGCGACGGGGGCCGCGGCGGCGGCGAGAGCCCCTGTTTTCAAAAAGTCGCGGCGTTTCATATGGTCATCTCCCAAAAAGCTTGTTGCGCTCTTTCTGGCGCGTCCGGGGAGGAATGAAAAGACATGAAACTCGCGTCGCTTATGCACGGCCGGGATGGCCGACTCGTCGTGGTCTCGAAAGACCTCACCCGGGCCACCGACGCCTTCCCCGTGGTGCCGACCCTGCAGGCGGCGCTCGACGATTGGGACCGCTACGCGCCGCGTCTCGCCGATCTGGCGGAGACGCTGGAGCATGGCTCGGTCCCGTCCTTCCGCTTCCACGAGCATGATTGCGCGTCGCCCCTGCCGCGCGCCTATCAGTGGCTCGACGCCTCGGCTTATGTGAACCATGTCGAACTGGTCCGGAAGGCGCGCGGCGCCGAGATGCCGGAGAGCTTCTGGACCGACCCCTTGATGTATCAGGGCGGCAGCGATTCCAATCTCGGGCCGCGCCAGGCGATCCGCGCTCGCAGCGAGGTCGACGGCATCGATTTCGAGGCCGAGATCGCGGTCGTCACCGACGACGTGCCGATGGGCGTCTCACCCGCCCAGGCCCTCAATCATATCCGCCTGATCATGCTCGCAAACGATGTGAGCCTGCGGAATCAAGTTGCGAACGAATTGGCGAAAGGCTTTGGATTCGTTCAGTCAAAGCCACCGACCGCCTTTTCCCCGGTCGCCGTGACGCCGAGCGAACTGGGCGCGAGCTGGGCCGGTGGCAAGCTGCATCTGCCGCTGCTGACGCAGCTCAACGGCAAGCCCTTCGGAAGACCGGAGGCCGGCACCGACATGACCTTCGATTTCGGCACGCTGATCGCCCATGCGGCGCGCACCCGCCCGCTCGCGGCCGGCACGATCATCGGCTCGGGCACGGTCTCGAATCGCGGCACTGACGGCGGTCCGGGCAAACCCTTGAGCGAGGGTGGGCTCGGCTATGCCTGCATCGCCGAGCAGCGCATGGTCGAGACGATCGCACGCGGCGCACCGACGACGCCGTTCCTGCGCTTCGGAGACAGCATCCGCATCGAGATGAAGACCGCCGCCGGCCACTCGATCTTCGGCGCGATCGAACAGGAGATCCTGCCTCACGCCGAGTGACGCCGACGACCGACCCGGGGCAATCCCGGGTCGGCCAAGCGCCTTCAGCGCCAAATGAAATCCGGGCGGCGTCGGAAAACCGGTTTCCAGGTTTCGGCTTGATGTTCTAGGCTTCGTTCGCAACCCGCTTGCCGCGAGAGCCCTGCCTGCCATGATCGAATCCGTACCGCTCTACCCGACCACCATTCCGCTGGCCTTCTTCGTCTGGGGGCCGGCGCTGGTGATGCTGCTGTACTGGCTGGTCGGCGTCTGGGCGAGCCGGCAAGGCGTGGCGCGCCTGCTCGAGAGCGACTGGAACGGCTTCACCGTGGCCGATGTCGAGAAGCTCTTCGCTGCCTATGGCGATGAGCGCCGGGCGAGATACCGCCACCGCGTGCTGCCCGCCGATGTCGCCGTCGCCTTCGTCTATGCCATTGTCGGCGCGGTCATCATCGCCGGGCTGAGCATGCGCGGGCAGCCCTGGTGGGTCGCGGCGCTGTGTGGCGGCGGCTGGCTGCTCGGCGGGCTCTGCGACGTCGCCGAGAATTTCGCCATTGCGCGCCTGCTCGACACATATCCCAAGCTCGAGGCCGGCAATGTCGCCTTCGCGAGCAGGGTCACGCAATTGAAGCTGGTGCTGTTCACGCTCGGCATTATCGGCGCGCTCGTGGCGGCCTATCTGGCGTTCAAACCGCTGGCGGCGTGAGCATGCGGGTCTTGTCGCGTCTTCTGCCGGCCCTCGGCGTCGTTCTCGCCTTTGCGGCGCTGGCGGTGGCTTGATGATTTTTGCCGGAACACCGCCGTCATTCCGGGGCTTCGCGCAGCGAAGAGCCCGGAACCCAGAAGCGATGCGTGTTCCAAAAAAAGCGGCCGACAGCCGAGCTTCGGCGGCAAGGCGCATCGGTTTCAGGCTCAGGCCTTCGGCCTGCCCCGGAATGACGGTGGTGGTTCCAACTCAAGTCATCGCGATCTAGCGGGGGCGCTCCAGCCGCAGGCGGGTCGCGACGACGGGCGGCGCGCCGATCAGCGTCTCGGCTTGCGACGGCGCCGGCTCGAAGCCGAGTTTTTTCGCAAGCCGCAGGGAAGCTGCATTCTGCGGATGCGTGACGATGACGATCTCCGGCAGGGCCAGCGTCTCGAAGCCGTGGCCGAGCAGCCGGGAAACGGCCTCAAAACCATGGCCCTTTCCCCAATGGCGGGCCGCGAAGCGGTAGCTGAGCTGGACCTGCTGCACCTCGCCATCGGGGATGAGCCCGACATAGCCGATGAGCTCCGCGTCGAGGACGTCATTTGCCTGCATCGCGGGAAAGACCGACCAGTAGCCGAGCCCGCGTGCGAGATGGGCGAAGCTGCGTGCCGCGATGCCGTCCCGGCCCATCGCGGGATCGCCGATCGGCGCGATGTAGCGCATCACCTCGGGATCGGCGTTCATCATGGCGATGGCGTCGAGATCTGCCAGCTGGCGCGGCCGCAGCGCCAGCCGCGCGGTCTTCAATTCTGGCAGTGCCGTCATGGTCATGTCACGGTTCTCGCAGGGCGCGATCTCGGCTGAGCCGTCACCGCCTTGGAGCAACCGGTTTTTCGCATTGATCCGGCTCTGGTGCGGCAGGGCGGGATATCCCATATCCTGACCGCCGCCATGCGGAAAAGCCTCGGGAGAGAGAGAATGCGGTTTCGTCGTCACGCCCTGGCCGCTTTGGCGGCGTTGTCCCTCACCGGGGCGGCGCTTTCGCCGGCCCAGGCCCAGGAAGACCTGATCTTCAGGAAATCCACGGTCTGGAAGATGCTGACGCCTGATGACAAGCTCGCCGTCTACGGTGTCGATGATCCGGTCGTCGAGGGCGTCGCCTGCCACTATACCGTGCCCGAGAAGGGCGGTGTCGCCGGCATGTTCGGCGTTGCCGAGCAGGTCTCGGACATCTCGCTCGCCTGCCGGCAGATCGGTCCGATCAAGTTCAAGGACAAGTCCGAGCAGGGCGATGTCGTCTTCCGCGAGCGCCGCTCGCTGATCTGGAAGAAGATGCAGATCGTGCGCGGCTGTGACGCCAAGCGCAACGTATTGATCTACATGGTCTATACCGACAAGCTGATCGACGGCTCCCCGCAGAATTCGACCTCGACCGTGCCGATCATGCCCTGGGGCACGAGCGGCGACGCGCCGAAATGCGCGGAATGGGTGAAGTGAGGGGCGAGCTTTGGCGCTGCGTCGCGGTCGCTTCATTCTTCAAGTGCTGAGCCCATCAACGGGATGCCCGGTGTTGGAGGCTCAGTTTTCGCTGGACGCAATCGCGCCACTGCTCGCTTTGTTGGGCGAAGAAAGTGGCGACGAACTCGCCCATATATGGGCGAAGAAAGTGGCGACGAACTCGCCCATATATATGAACTCGATGTGACCGATCTTGCGAGCCTGTCGGCCCTGACCGGATTTCAGTTTCCGGGCGATATTGGGCCGGTCCGGCTGAGACCGTGGCATGCGCTTCGGAATGTGCCCTATCTCATACACACCGAATTCGAGCTGGCCCTCATGCTGGAGGGCCGCAAGCCGCTGGCTGTGTTCGAAGACGCATATCCGTCTGATTGGTTCGCGACGATGCTTGCGCGTTTCGATCCATTCGTCAGGGACGGGCGCTTTGTGAGGCGCGTGATCGACAGACCGCTCTCGCCTCCGACGGGCACGTCCATTGATGCGGGTGTCGCGGGGATGCGATCTGTCTATGTCGCGTTGCCGGGACAGGAATGGCGCATCGATGCCTATATCGAGATGCGGCAGAGCGCCGGAAGATCGGGATGGAGCGAAGCGTCTGAGCGCCGCCAAGGAAAATTGCTGGGTTACACGGATTGGGAGTGCGATTGGTGGGCGGAGAACAGACCGAGCAGTCTCAGCCGCAGACGATGACCAGCGGCTGCTCGGGCTCGGCCGTCACCGTCGCCTTGGCGAGCGTGCCGGTGAAATCCTCGCGATCGGCGAGGCCGAAGCTGGTCGCCATCTTGAAGCCCTTGGCCTCGCACCAGGCATTGGCGACGATCTTGCCGCATTCGGATTTGGACGAGATGCAGTCGGCAACGCCGTAGCCGTCGCTGGCCGGGATCAGGAAGGTGCGCTGGTCGCTGGCTGCCGCGACAGTCTTGGTCGAGGGCAGGACCGACAGGGACAGGCCCGCGCCGATGATCCCGAAGAGGCCGACAAGAGCGATGGCGCGGCGCATTTCAGATATTCCTCGTGACCCGGTCGGGCGCTCAATCCTCAAATCGTGAGGATGGTTCCAACCGGTTAAATTTGGATGAACTTGCGCAAGCCATGGTGCGGCGCAACAAGTGGGGCGCCCTCTTGACGCAAAGCCCGCATGCAGGCAATCAGTTTTTCATGACGCGAGCCGCCAACCCGATTTGCATTATTTGCCGCTAGCTTTCGCTGGCCGGCTGCTCACGTCCTCGTCCTGAAACGGAAAGACAGACAGCGCCCCGGCCAGCGGTCAGGATATGCTCGTCTCCATGCCTTCCGCCGTTTCGCCAGGACACTCTCCGATGTCGCCGACCTTGAGGCTCTACAACACGCTGACGCGGACGAAGGAGGATTTCACTCCGATCGATCCCGACAATGTGCGCATCTATGTCTGCGGCCCGACGGTCTATGACTACGCCCATATCGGCAATGCCCGCCCGGTCATCGTCTTCGACGTGCTCTACCGGCTGCTACGGCATCTCTATGGCGCCGACCATGTCACCTATGCCCGCAACCTCACCGACGTCGACGACAAGATCAATGCGCGCGCCGCCCGCGACTATCCTGGCCTGGCGCTGAACGAAGCGATCGCTGGGGTCACGCAAGCGACGACGGCGCAGTTCCATGCCGATATCGGCGCGCTCGGCAACCTGCCGCCCGACGCCGAGCCGCGCGCGACCGACCATATCGAGGAGATGAAGGCGATCATCGAGCGCCTGATCGCGCGCGGCGTCGCCTATGTCGCGGAAGAGCATGTGCTGTTCCATGTGCCCGCCGTCGAGCATCTCAAGGCCGCGCCGAAATACGGCTCGCTGGCGCGCCGGCCGCTCGACGAGATGATTGCCGGCGCACGGGTGGACGTCGCTCCGTACAAAAGAGATCCGATGGATTTCGTGCTGTGGAAGCCGAGCCGCGAGGGCGTCGACCCGGGCTGGCCCTCGCCGGCAGGGATCAAGACGCCGGGCCGCCCCGGCTGGCATATCGAATGCTCGGCGATGTCGATGGCGAAACTGCTCGCGCCCTTCGGCGGCGGTTTGTCCTGCGACGACCCGGCCAAGAACGTCTTCGACATCCATGGCGGCGGCATCGATCTCGTCTTCCCGCATCATGAGAACGAGATCGCCCAATCCTGCTGCGCCTTTGGCGGCGTCGACGGGGCAGGGCGCATGGCCAATATCTGGATGCATAACGGCTTCCTGCAGGTCGAGGGCGAGAAGATGTCGAAATCGCTCGGCAACTTCGTCACCATCAACGAATTGCTCGAGACCGAGGTCTTTGGCGGGCGGAGATGGCCGGGCGAAGTACTGCGCCTTGCCATGCTGAAGACGCATTACCGCCAGCCGATCGACTGGACGGTGAAGGCACTGGAGGAGGCGGAGAAGACGCTGGCCGAATGGTCTGATGTCGCAGGCGATGCGGAGGTCGGATCGCCTTCGCAGCCGTTCCTGGATGCTTTGGCGGATGATCTGAACATCGCCAAGGCGCTGGCCGAACTTCATGCGCTTCGCAAGGCGGGAGAACTGTCCCGGCTGCGCGGTGGGCTGTCGCTGCTCGGCATCGGCCTGCGTTCCCAGAGCAATTCGCTGGACGACGCAACGCTTCGTGCCGCCGTCGAGATGCAGATCGCTGCGCGTCTCGAAGCCCGCCGCGCCAAGAATTTCGCTGAATCCGACCGCATTCGCGACGCGCTTCTGGCGCAAGGCATCCAGCTCAAGGACGGCAAAGACCCCGCCACCGGCGAGCCGACGACGACATGGGACGTGAAACGATGAACCGCGCCGACACCCCGAAGATCCGCCCCGCCGGCGCTCTCTCCGTCGCCATGAAGCTCGTCATGCTCGCCATGGTGATGCCGCGCGTGCTGCGCTTCAAATTGAGGCGCGGGCGATGAGCGCTACCCGCATCCACCTCTTCGACACCACTTTGCGCGACGGCGCGCAGACGACGGGCGTCGATTTCTCGCTCGACGACAAGCGCAGCGTCGCCGCCCTGCTCGACAAGCTCGGCATCGACTATGTCGAGGGCGGCTATCCCGGCGCCAATCCGCTGGATACGGCGTTCTTCGCGCAAAAGCCGACGACGCAGGCCAAATTCGCCGCCTTCGGCATGACCAAGCGCGCCGGCCGCTCCGCCGCGAATGATCCCGGCATCGCAGCGTTGCTGGAGGCCAAGGCCGACACCATCGTCTTCGTCGCCAAGGCCTGGGACTACCATGTCCATGTCGCGCTCGAGATTCCGCTCGAAGACAACCTCATCGGTATCGCTGAAAGCGTCGAAGCCGCCAGGGCCGCCGGCCGCGAGGTCATGCTCGATTGCGAGCACTTCTTCGACGGCTTCAAGGCCAATCCCGATTATGCGCTCTCCTGCGCCCGCACAGCCTATGAAGCCGGGGCGCGCTGGATCGTGCTCTGCGACACCAATGGCGGCACGCTGCCCGACGAGATCGGGACAATCGTCGCAGAGGTGACGAAAACCATTCCCGGCGACCATCTCGGCATCCACGCCCATGATGATTGCGGCTGTGCGGTGGCCAATTCGCTGGCTGCTGTCGAGGCGGGTGCGCGCCAGATCCAGGGCACGCTGAACGGCCTCGGCGAGCGCTGCGGCAATGCCAATCTGGTGACGCTGATCGGCGCGCTGAAGCTGAAGGAGCGCTATCGCGAGCGCTTCGCCATCGGCGTCGGCGAGGCGCAGCTGGGCGAGCTCACCCATGTCTCGCGTGCGCTCGACGAGATGCTGAACCGGGCGCCCAACCGCCACGCGCCCTTCGTCGGAGCCTCCGCCTTCACCACCAAGGCCGGCATCCATGCCTCGGCCGTGCTGAAGGACCCGCGTACCTATGAGCATGTGCCGCCTGAGGCGACCGGCAATCTGCGCAAGGTTCTGATTTCCGACCAGGGCGGGAAATCCAACCTCGTCGCCGAGCTGGAGCGCATCGGCGTGACGCTCGGCCGCGACGATCCGCGCCTCGGCCGGGTGCTCGACGAGGTCAAGGAGAAGGAGGCTCAAGGCTACGCTTTCGAGGGTGCCGACGCATCCTTCTTCCTGCTCGCCAAGCGCATCATCGGCGAATTGCCGGCCTATTTCGAGATCGAGCGCTTCACCGCCAATGTCGAGCGACGCCACAATGCGCTGGGCGAACTCGTCACCTTCTCCGAGGCGATCGTGAAGGTGAAGGTTGGCGAGGAGGTGCTGATCTCGGTCGCCGAGAGTGCGCTCGGCCCGGTCAACGCGCTCGACCTGGCGCTGCGCAAGGATCTCGGCCGCTATCAGTCATTGATCGAGGGCCTGCGCCTCGTCGACTACAAGGTCCGGGTCTTCCAGGGCGGCACGGACGCGGTCACCCGCGTGCTGATCGAGTCGGCCGACGAGACCGGCGCGCGCTGGACCACGGTCGGCGTCAGCGCCAACATCATCGACGCTTCGTTCCAGGCGCTGGTGGATTCGATCACCTACAAGCTGATGCGCGAGGGCGCGACGGCTTGAGGCGAGTTGGCGGAAACGCTCGACCATAACGATCTATGCGCGGGGAACCCTTCTCCCGCATCGAAGTCGGGTCCACCCGATTTCGACACTCTAAGTGCTGAACTCGGGCAAGCCCGAGTTCAGTGAGAAGGGCAGGGATGAGGGTGTGCCGTTCGTTGTTGATGCGCAGCGGAGCCGTTGCGCCTTCTACTGAGAGGGCACACCCTCATCCGGCGCTCCGCGCCACCTTCTCCCATCCGGGAGAAGGAAAGAGGGCGAAATGACTGCTCACTCCGTCAGGCGGATGACCCTGTCCCTGCACAGATCCATGCTCTCGCCGTCGCTCTCGGCGTCGTCGCCGAAGCGGGCGAGCACGTAGTAGTTGCAGCCCGAGGGCTTGTTGAGCTTGATCGCCGTGCTCTTGCCCGGCTCCAGTGGCTTGGCGAGCTTGCCGACGAGGCGCGACTGGTCGCCGGTGGTGGCGATCTCGAAGGTCGTCAGGGGTGATGCCCGCATATTGGTGATCTTGATCTGCGCCGGCGGCTTGGCCTTCTGCGCCGCGGCGGGAGCGGCTGCGAGCATCAACCCGGCGCAGAGGCCCGCAGCGGCGGTGGCGATAACGCGTTGGAACTTCATCATTGTTTCGTCCCCATTAGCAAAGCTTTGGCGTTGTCCGCGGGTATCTGACACCGGGCTTGGGACGAGAACAAGGCAGCACGCCGGCGCAATCGGAACCTTGCGCCGGTTGGGCATGCATTGCCGCGCGAATGCGCCTATATCACCCGGCCAACTGGAATCGTTTCAAGATGTCTCCGCCAGCCGCGTCCAACCCGCCGCCGAGCTTTGCCCGCTCGGCCGTGCTTCAACCCGGCTCCGGCTTCGTCGCGACCTTCCGCGCGCTCTGGCCCTATCTCTGGCCGGCCGACCGCGCCGATCTGCGCAAGCGCGTCGTGCTCGCCTTCGCGCTGTTGGTTGCGGGCCGCATCGTGCTGATGGGCGTGCCCTTCGCCTTCAAATGGACGACGGATGCGCTCGCCAATACGCCGACCAGCCTGGAGCGCTGGCTGCCCTGGCTCGTCGGCGCGCCGCTGGCGCTGACGGTGATCTACGGGCTGGCCCGCGTCGGCTCGGCCGCCTTCATCCAGCTGCGCGATGCGCTGTTTGCGCCGGTCTTCATGCATGCGGTGCGCACGCTGGCGCTGCAGACCTTCGGCCATCTGCATTATCTCTCGCTGCGCTTCCATTTGGAGCGCAAGACCGGCGGCCTGACCCGGGTCCTGGAGCGCGGCCGCAACGGCATCGAGGAGATGGTCCGGCTCGGCCTCAACCAGCTCGTGCCGGTGGTGATCGAGCTCGTGCTGATCATCGCCGTGCTGCTGACGATCTTCAACTGGGTCTATGTCGTCGTACTGGTCGTGATGGTGACGACCTATATGACCTACACCATCAAGGCGACGGAGTGGCGCATCGCCATCCGCTCGCAGATGAACGAGTCCGATACCGACGCCAATTCCAAGGCGATCGACTCGCTCTTG
This sequence comes from Allobosea sp. OK403, assembly GCF_900113835.1. Classification (GTDB taxonomy): domain Bacteria; phylum Pseudomonadota; class Alphaproteobacteria; order Rhizobiales; family Beijerinckiaceae; genus Allobosea. The sequence goes on from NZ_FOQV01000009.1 coordinate 210,654, forward strand.
AACTACGAGACGGTGAAGTATTTCGGCGCCGAAGCCCGCGAGACGGCGCGCTACGACCTTTCGATGGCGCGCTATGAGCGCAATTCGATCAAGGCCTACACCTCGCTCGCCTGGCTCAATTTCGGCCAGGCTGCGATCTTCGCCGCCGGCCTGACGCTCTCGATGGTGATGGCGGTGCAGGGCTTTCGCGCGGGCACGCTGACCGTCGGCGATTTCGTGCTGATCAACGCCATGCTGATCCAGCTCTACCAGCCGCTGAATTTCATGGGCACCGTCTATCGCGAGATCAAGCAGGCGACGCTCGACATCGAGCAGATGTTCTCGCTGATCGGGAAAGATCCCGAGATCCAGGACAAGCCGGGTGCGCTGCCGCTGCGGGTCGATGCCGGCGAGGTCCGCTTCGAGGACGTCCATTTCGCCTATATCCCGGAGCGGCCGATCCTGAAGGGCATCTCCTTCACCGTGCCGCCGGGCAAGACCATCGCGATCGTCGGGCCTTCGGGCGCCGGCAAGTCGACGATCTCGCGCCTGCTGTTCCGCTTCTATGAGCCCAATGCCGGCCGCATCCTGATCGACGGGCAGCCGATCGCGGATGTCCAGCAGGTCAGCCTGCGGGCGGCGATCGGCATGGTTCCGCAGGACACGGTGCTGTTCAACGACACGATCGAATACAACATCCGCTATGGCCGGCCCGATGCGAGCGAGGCTGAAGTCGAGGAGGCGGCGCGGCTCGCCCAGATCGACCGCTTCATCAAATCCCTGCCGGAGGGCTATGCCACCTCGGTCGGCGAGCGCGGCCTTAAGCTCTCGGGCGGCGAGAAGCAGCGCGTCGCGATTGCCCGTACCATCCTCAAGGGCCCGCCCGTGCTGGTTCTGGACGAGGCGACCTCGGCGCTCGATTCCTTTACCGAGAAGGAGATCCAGGATGCGCTCGACCGGGTCAGCGAGGGCCGCACCACTTTGGTCATCGCCCACCGGCTCTCGACCGTGATCAATGCCGACGAGATCATCGTGCTCGACAAGGGCCTGATCGTCGAGCGCGGCAGCCATCCGCAACTGCTCGCGGCCGATGGCGTCTATGCGGCGCTCTGGAACCGCCAGCGCCAGGTCGACGAGGCCAAGGCGACGCTGCAGCGCGCGACCGCGGAGGAAGCGCCGAGCGTCAGGGTCAGCCTGACGGAGTAGCCGGCAGGGCGCTCAGCGCTTCAAGCTGACGCTACGGCATTGACTTTTCGCAGAATACGGATATCTCGCAATCAAGACGCTAGCACCGGTCAGGTCATCCTGGCTCGCGTGGCCTCCGGGTCGTCGTTTCTTTCTTTTGGCTGATCGCCGCCTTCGGGCCGCATCAGCGTCTTTCCCCGTTCAAACCAAATCCAGGCGCACGCAGCGCCCGACAAGACGAGGCGCGCGGCCCCAACCGGAGCCACACATATGATCACCGCCGGCTACGCCATTCTGGCCCTCGGCTACGCTCTCCTGGTCCTCGCCGCCCTGACCGGCGTCGGCCACTGAAGAGACCGCCACCCCGGAGCAAGAGCTCCGGGGTGGCGAGCCGGGCGAAGGTCATGGCGCGCCGAATGAAATCGCTCGGCAGCCGCCCTCGAATGCGGCACGATGGCCATTGCCGCATTTGCGTTGCGGCTCCATCGAAGCGGGGGCTTCCAATGTTCGATCCGACCAGTTTCGTAGGCTTTCACACCTGGCTCAGCATCATCGCCATCCTGGCGGGTATTCCCGTCGCGATCGGCCTGCTCAAGGGCCATACCGTTCCGCGCTGGACCGGGGTCTATCTCGCCACCGCCTTCGCCACGAGCGCGACGGGCTACGGCTTCCCCTTCACCGGCGTGTTGCCTTCCCATATCGTCGGGGCGATCTCGCTCGCGCTGCTGATCGTGGCGGGTTTTTCGCTTTATGGTCGCGGTCTCGCCGATGGCTGGCGGCGGATCTATGCGATCACCGCGATGCTGGCGCTTTATCTGCTGGTCTTCGTCGCCGTGGCGCAGGCCTTCCTCAAGGTGCCGGCGCTGCGCGCGCTCGCGCCGACGCAAGGCGAGCCGCCCTTCGCGATCGCGCAGGGCGTGGTGCTGGTCGTCTTCGCCGTGCTGACCTGGCTCGCCGCGAGGCGCTTCACCAGCGTTCACGTGGCCGCCTGACAACCACGCCGTCATTCCGGGGCGACCCGCAGGGTCGAGCCCGGAACCCAGAACCGCAGGTCGTTACGAGATAAGCGCGGCTGATGCGGTGCTCGATTCCCAGTAGCATCGGTTCTGGGTTCCGGGCTCTTCGCTGTGCGAAGCCCCGGAATGACGCGGTGGTTCTGAGCCAAGGCTGGAAAAGACTCTCAGGCCCGTGCCGTCGCCGTCATCAGCAACGGCCGCTTCGGCCGCAAGGTGATCTTCAAGGTCGGCTCGGGCGGCTCCTGCGTCAGCGGCTCCAGCCTGATCGCGCGCAGCAGCACGGCCAGGATCGCGACCGCCTCCATGGTGGCAAAGGCGCTGCCGATGCAGATGCGCGGCCCGGCCCCGAAGGGCATATAGGCATAGCGATGCCGCAGGCGCGCGGCCTCGCCCAGGAAGCGGGCCGGGTCGAAGAGATCGGGCTGGTCCCAGAGCCGCTCATGCCGGTGCACCGCCTGGATCGGCACATAAAGCACCATGCCTTCCTTCAGCGCGACGCCGCCCAGCTGGAAGGGTTCCTCGACCTGCCGGGTGATGACCGGCACGGGCGGGTAGAGCCGCATCGCCTCCTGGAAGACGGCCCTGGTCAATGGCAGCGCCATGATATGCTCCGGCTTGAGCGCGCTGCCGCCGGTCACCGCCTCGATCTCCGCCAGTACGGCATCCTCGACCGCGCGATGCCGGGACAGGAGGTGGAAGGTCCAGGCCAGGCCGAGCGCGGTCGTCTCATGCCCGGCGGTGACGAAGGTCAGCAGGTTGTCGACGATCTCGGCGTCGCTCATCGCGCGGCCGGATTCGGGGTCGGCGCTGGCGAGCAGCATGTCGACGAGGTCGTTGCGGTGCTGGCCGCTCGCGCGCCGCTTGGCGACCATCGCGCCCAGGGTCGCGCGCAGATAGCCGACTGAGGCAAGCGCGCGGCTGCGGCCGGGATAAGGCAGCCATTCCGGCGCGCGGAGCAGGCTGTAGGCGAACATGAAGTTGCTCGGTTCGAGATAGTCGGTGATGGCACCCTCGACCTTGCCGGCGTCGAAATCGCCGCTGCCCGAAAGCATGGTCTCGACGATGATGGCGAAGGTGGTGTGCATCATCTCGTGGCCGATATCGAGCGGCCGGGTCTTGTCGGGCCAAATTTCCTTGTCGAGCCAGCCGTCGCGCGTCGCCTCGGCGGCTGCGATCATCGCCGGCAGGAAGCCGGTCAGGCTGTCATGCTGGAAGCCTGCCGCGACCGCGCGGCGCTGCCAGCGCCAATGCGCGCCATCGGCCGTCAGCAGGCCCTGGCCGAGGGCGGGGCCGAGCACGCGGCGCATGGTGTCGCCCTTGCCGAGCGCGTCGGCATTGCGCAGCAGCGCCTCCTGGATCAGCGCGGGGTCGCAGATATAGAGGCTGTCCCGCCCGGCGACGCGCGAGAGCACGAGCTTCTCCGAGAACGCCTCCGGCGGTATCGCGCTGAGCGGGTTGCGCAGCAGCGAGGTCAGCACGGTGAGCGAGGAGCGCCGGCACCGGAACGGGATTTCGGGAGCGAGTTCGGTGGCGGCGTCGGCCATCATGGTCAAGGCTTCGGTCTCCCGGTTCATGCCCCGCAACGCGCCGGCATTGTGCCTGCGAATGTGGCGAATGAACAACCGTCCGAAGTCCAGCGGGCGCGGGGGATGCGGCGCGCCTTCCCTTCTCCCCTCGCGGGGGAGCGGCGTCATGCTCGGGTCTTCACTGCGTTCCGCCTGAGCATGACGGCAAGGCGCGGGGAACCCTTCTCCTGTAAGGAGAAGGGCAGGGATGAGGTGTCGGCCCCTGGACCAGCGGTGTGCAGACCTCACAGCAGCGCACATGAGTGTCGTGCGGCAAGCGGGCGACAGCTCACTTCGCGTTCTCCCTACAGGGGAGGGTTCTCCGTCGAGGTTCCGGCCGCCTCGCGGATACGGGCAATGACGGTGTCGCGGTCGTTGAGCACCGTTTCATTGCCGAAGCGGATCACCATGAAGCCGTGGCGCTCGATCTCCTCTGATCGCGACGCGTCATACTCACGCTCGACATCATGCTGCCTGCCATCGAGTTCGACGATGAGCTTGCGCTCGAAGCAGAGGAAATCGACGGTGTAGCCAAGCAGCGGCGCCTGACGTCGGAACTTGAGACCGTCGAGACGGCGCGCGCGCAGCAGGTCCCAGAGGATGTCTTCCGGTTTCGTCGATTGCCGGCGGAGCGTCCTTGCGAAACTCTGTTGTTCCGTCGCCATCGCGCCTCACCGTCCAACGGCCTACACCTCACCCCTGCCCCTCTCACTGAACCCGGGTATACCCGGGTTCAGAACTTGGAGTGTCGAAGTCGGGTAGACCCGACTTCGATGCAGGAGAGGGGTTCCCCGCGCCCTTTCCGTCGCGATCGAGTCGATGCAAAGCTACTCGCGTCAAGCCCGCGCAAGACGGCAGAACGCCCTCGTTATTCACCCGCCAGCTCCAGCCGGTAGCGCAGTTTCACCCGTTCGCCGCTGGCATGGCTGACATAGTCCTCCGGCACCGCGACGCTTTCGACGAGTGCGCAGCCGAGCTTTTCCAGCGTGCGTCTTGAGGCGCCATTGTCGGGCGTCGTGGTGAACCAGAGCGCGTCGAGGCCATGGGCGCGCGCAGCCGGCAGGAGCGCGCGGACCGCCTTTGCGGCGAGCCCGCGCCCGCGAAAGGCGGGCTCGACGGAGAAGCCGATCTGGCCGGAGAGATGGGTCAGGAGATGCGTGACCGCTGGCCGCAGGCTGATCGTGCCCGCGACCATGCCATCGACCAGGATGTCGAAGCGAAAGGTGCGCACACCCCAGGGCGAGGTCTCGACCGGGTAGACATGGCTGAGACGCAAGCTGACCTCCGCGAAGGCGAGCCCGGAGGGGGGGACGTCATCCGCATCGGCCGTCGGGCCTGGCCGGGTCATGAGCGGTCCTCCTCTTGCGGTTGGAGCGTCCCAGTTGAAGCGTCCGAGCTCCGCCTGCGCTTATCGCGTCGCCACGAAGAACAGGCGCGGGAAGGGCAGGAGCACGCTACCATCCGGCAAGGCTGGGTAGGCCTGCGCGATCGCGGCGGTGTAGCGTTCGAGGAAGCCCGCCCGCTGCGCCGCGTCGAGCGGGTCGAGGAAGGGGCGCAACGCCGTGCCCTTGAACCATTCGACGATCGCCGGCGGACCGCCCGCCAGGGGATGGTGATAGGTGGTGCGCCAGATGTCGACCCCGGAGGCGCTCTCGCGCAGGAGGCGATAATACCAGTCGGCGCTCTGGCGGGTGCCGCGCGCCTTGGAGGCGTTCACCAGCGCCGCGGCCCAGGGGCCGTCGGCTGCCGTCTCGCGCATCAGGATATGGGCGGGCTCATCCAAATTGTCGGGCATCTGCACGGCGAGGCAGCCGCCCTCCTTCAGCTTGCCGATGAGCGCCGGCAGCAGCGCGCGATGGTCCGGCACCCATTGCAGCGCGGCATTGGACAGGATCACGTCGAAGGGGCCGGGATTCTGCCAGCCCGCAATGTCGGCGATCTCGAAGCCGGTTCCGGGCATGCGCTTGCGGGCGGCTTCGATCATGTCGGACGAGGAATCCATGCCGATGACCGTAGCTTCAGGGAAGCGCTGCTTGAGCAGTTCGGTCGAATTGCCGGGGCCGCAGCCGATATCGGCCGCGGATGCGACATTGTCGCCTTGAAGCTGGGCGAGCAGGTCCCGGATCGGGCGGTTCCGTTCGGCTTCGAACTTGCTGTATTGCGTGGCGGACCAGCTCATCGGCATCTCCATGGCCGCGTCTTGCGGCCGCGTCGGATCGGGTTCGGGCATCAGTGCGAACGCGCGGAGGTTACGCCCGCGACCCGAGGCGTTCCAGCCCGGATCGCGCGAGCCCGCCAAGCGCCATCCAGGGAAATCGTCAAAGGGCAGGGCGCGCGGCGATGGCGCTTGCGCCGACGCAAGGCGGGCCATAGGCATGAGCTCCGAGCAAAGCTGGGCTCTGAGCAAGGTTCGGCTCCGGGCAAGGCCATGAGGTGGATGAGATGTGGAAGCGGCTGCGCCCGGTGGGGGCGCTTCTCATCTCTTGCCTGACTATGGGTCCGCTTGCCGCCGAGCCGGCGCAGAGTTGGGCGCTCTGGGTCGTCAAGCCGGACAGGCCGGGTCATCTCGAAAGCTGCGCCTCGCTCAGGACGGTTTCCACGCTCGCAGGCTCCACCATGCTGCCGGACGGCCGCACCGCCTTGCGGCTCGAACAGCCGCTCTCGATCCGTTGGCAGGGCGGCTATCTCGCGCAACCGGGCGGGCCGGACAAGCAGGCCGCCGAACGCTGGAACGCCTATGATTCCTGCTTCCTGCTGACCGTGCGCGGCGCAGTCGTCGCGGCCGGAGCCGTGGTCCGGCAGGAATCGGCCAGGCTGCTCAGATTCGACACGCTGGTGATCCGGAGCGACAAGGCCGGAGCGCCGCTCGGTCTCTCGCTGCTGCCGGCCTTTCCGGCCGAGTTCGCGCAGCCGGTGTCCCCGGCCTGGAGCCAGGCGCTGACCCCGCTCAGCACGACTTCGGCCCCCACTCTGCGATGAGGCGTTTCATGGTCAGGCGGGAAGCGCTGTTGCTGGGCGTCGTCGTCCTGCTGTCCCTGGCGATCGGGACCGTGCAGGCGACCGGGACCAGGAAGGTCGGCCCCTTTGCGGTGATCACCAACGACAAACCCGATGGTCGCAAGGATGTCGCAGCGATCGTCTCCGGGCCGGGCGCGCCCTTCGGCCTTGCCATGCGCTGCATCGACGCGACCCTGTCGGTCGCGCTCGTGCCTCTCAAGGGCGAGGGGTTATTCGGCGCCCGAGGCCGCACTGCAGCCGTTTCAGTTCGGCCCACAGGGCGTGCGGCGAGCGAGATGGCCGGCCGCGTCGCCGAGGATCACGCGCTCTATCTGGCGGCGCCCGCGCCCATGCTCGGGCTGGTGCTGGCGACGCAGCACATGTCGGTCTCGGTGCCCGATGCGACCGGCGCAGCCGTCGAGGCGCGCTTCGATCTGCGCCTCGCCGAGCGGGCGCTCGTCGATCTCGTCGGGAATTGCCCAGCCGGTTGAGGGCGCGAGACTGCGGGCCTCTTCCCCCCGCGCGCCGAACCCCCTAAACCAGCCCACGCTCTGCGCCTGACTTCCGCCGCAGAAAGCCGCCACATCCGTGCCAACCGGCGCCAACAATATCAACGGAACCAGATCCATGTCGCTCGTCGATTCCGTCCGCAAGGTGATCGTGCCCATCCACAAGGAGGGCTATGTCTTCATCGCCATCGGCCTTGTGGCGACGATCGTGCTCGCCAATCTCTGGTCGCCCTTCGGCTGGATCGGCGCGATCATCACGATCTGGATCTGCTATTTCTTCCGCGATCCGATCCGGATCACGCCGCAACGCGAGGGGCTGGTGATCTCGCCCGCCGATGGCCGCGTCAGCCAGATCGCCTCGGCCCTGCCGCCGCCGGAGCTGAACCTGCCGGCCGAGCCGATGACGCGCGTCTCGATCTTCATGAACGTCTTCGACTGCCATGTGAACCGCGCCCCCGTCCCGGGGCGCATCGTCAAGATGGCCTATACGCCGGGCCTCTTCCTCAACGCCGAGCTCGACAAGGCCAGCGACGACAATGAGCGCAACGCGCTTGCCATCGAGACGCCGGCCGGCATCGTCGGCGTCGTCCAGATCGCCGGGCTGATCGCGCGCCGCATCGTGCCCTTCGTCAAGGAGGGCGATTCGATCGCGACCGGCGAGCGCTTCGGCCTGATCCGCTTCGGCTCGCGCGTCGACGTCTATCTGCCCACAAGCGTGATCCCGCTGGTCGGCGAGGGCCAGACCGCGATCGCCGGCGAGACGGTGCTGGCCGATATGAGCGGCAACGAGGCGGTGAAGCGGGCGTTCCGGGGGATTTGAGGGCAGGGGTGTCATCCCGTGCGCACTGCGGCATGGAATGCCGCGGTGCAGACACGGGACCGCAAGACGAGAAAAGCGCCCTCTCGCCCTGATTCGGGATGACGAGCCCCTTCCTGATCACGGTCCCGCATCTGCGCAGCGGCACTTCGCGCCGCAGCGCGTGCGGGATGACAGGCGGTTCTAGCCTCCGCCTTCAAAACCGCGTATTCCCGCTCGCATGAGCGACCTGTTTCCCCCCTTCGAGCCCGAGCGCGTCGAATCCAAGCGCGCCCGTTTCAAGCCGATCCCGTTCCGGCTGATCGCGCCCAATGTCGTGACGCTGCTGGCCTTGTGCCTGGGCCTCACCGCGATGCGCATGGTCGTCGAGGGCAAGCTCGAGATCGCGACCGTCTGCATCCTGATCGCGGCTGCGCTCGACGGTGTCGACGGCCGCCTGGCGCGCATGCTGAAGGGCACCTCGCGCTTCGGCGCGGAGCTCGATTCGCTCTCCGATTTCGTCAACTTCGGCGTCGCCACCGGCTATGTGCTGTGGATCTTCGTGCTGCACGATCTGAAATCCTTTGGCTGGATCATCGTGCTGACGCTGGCCTGCGCCATGGCGCTGAGGCTCGCGCGCTTCAACGTGATGATCGACGATCCCAACCGGCCCGACTGGCAGAAGAACTTCTTCGTCGGCATGCCGGCGCCTGCGGGTGCGATCACCGCCATGCTGCCGCTCTATCTGCAGTTCATCGGCCTGCCGGTGGCGGAGTATGGCGCGCCATTCGTCGGCCTCTACATCCTGTTCATCGCCTTCCTGACGATCTCGCGCATCCCCTGCTATGCCGGCAAGACGCTGGGCACGCGCGTGCCGCGCGACAAGGTGCTGCCGATCTTCGTGGCGGTCGTCGTCGTGGCCGGGCTGCTCTTCGCCTATCCCTTCGAGATGCTGGCGCTGATCGTGGTCGCCTATCTGGCGCTGCTGCCGCTCAGCGTGGCGCGCTATCGCAAGCTCGAGCGCCAGCATGCGGTCGAGATCGCCGGGCCGGCCGTCGCGGCGGAAGCGCCGGCCGACGGCGTCTGATTTCGGGCTACCGAACACCCGCATCGTCATTCCGGGCGTAGCACCGGGCTCTGAAGCGCGTCATGGTCGGGCTTGACCCGGCCATCTCGTGCCGGAGGAGCCTCTCTTTCGCCAGAGCCTTTCCGACCTGAGATTCTCGGGTCTTCGCTTCGCTACGCCCGAGAATGACGTCTTAGGACGAAACCCGGCGCTGATGGTCCTGTCGTCGACGATCGAGCAGGAAACGACTCTCAGCGCTTGCGGGCGCGTCCCGTGAGCCTGCTCGCATTGGCGCGGGTGCGCTTGGCGAAGGGCTCCAGCGAGCTGTTGGCGACCTTGGCGGCGGCCTCGGCGAAATCGACCTGCGCCAGCGGGTTGAGCGCAAAACCCCACCAGAACATCGCAGCGGCTTGAGATGCGGCAAGCCCGCTCTCCATCACGGCCGAGACCTTTTCGCTCACGGCCTTGGCCGCCTCGCGCTGGCCATGGCTGTCGCCGAAGGCGCCCTTCAGCAGGATCGGCATCCGCATGGCGATGGTCAGCCCGGCATCGGCCTGCATCGTCAGCACCTTCGTGGCGAGCGCCTGCGCCTCCACCCCCGCTTTTGTCACGGTGGACGGATGCTTGCTCGATAGTGCCATAAGGGAGTGACTCCGAAACGCGGGGCGCGCAGCCCGCTTGGTCGCGTAGTGTGATGCGTTATGCGCCATTGTGCAATGCGGCATGGCCCGTATTGCCGCCTATAATATGCGCATGGTGTATGGCCGGGGTGAAATGTGCCCGGCGGCTTGCGTCCAATGCATTGCGCCGGCGACGGATTTATCCGCCGCGAAAAATGCTCTCGAGCAGGATGCGAAAAAGTGGGAACCGGTTTTTCGCAATCGATCCTGCTCTCACTTTTAGATGAGAGACGGATTCAGATGTCAGATGGGATCACTTTGTGATTCCATCTGACATCATCCGGCTCTAGAGCCTATGCGGCAAGCGCGCGCCGCCCGTTGCGTGCCCCCAATTCATCGAGCCGCCTTGTGAGCTTCTTCGCCTCTCCAAAACATCCCGGCTGGCGGCCCATGCTGGTTCTGGCCTCGGCCTCGCCGCGCCGGCTCGCGCTGCTGGAGCAGGCCGGCCTCAAGCCCGATGCGCTGCTGCCGGCCGATCTCGACGAGACCCCGCTCAAAGGCGAGCGCCCGCGCGATCTCTCGCGCCGGCTCGCTCGCGAGAAGGCGGAAGCGGCGCGCGAGGGCGCCAAGAGCCGGGCCGATCTCGAAGGCTGCTATATCGTCGCCGCTGACACCGTGGTCGCGGTCGGCCGGCGCATCCTGCCCAAGGCCGAGATCGTCGACGAGGCGGCCGCCTGCCTGCGCCTGCTGTCTGGCCGCGCGCACCGGGTCTATACCGGCGTCGCGGTGGTTGCGCCCAACGGCACGATCCGCGACCGCATCGTCGAGACGCGGCTGCGCTTCAAGCGGCTCTCCAACGAGGATCTGGAGATGTATCTCGCCTCGGGCGAATGGCGCGGCAAGGCCGGCGGCTATGCCATCCAGGGCATTGCCGGCTCCTTCGTCATCAAGCTCGTGGGCTCCTATACCGGCGTCGTCGGCCTGCCGCTCTACGAGACGGTCAACCTGCTCGGCGGCGAGGGCTTTCCGATCCGCTTCGGCTGGATGAATGTGGGGTAGGGGCGGTGTCGGCTGTTTCTGGCGCGCGGAAGGTCGACCTTTCGGTTCCGCTCGTCCTTGATCCAATTGGCGTCGAACAAGCCTGACGGCTCGCCCCTTCATTGCGACTGATAGATATCCGCCCGGAGGACTTCCATGAAGCGCGCGGGGGCGCCAAGCGGTCCAAATCCAAACTGACCATACAAGCCGTGAGCGTCTGAGGTGAGAAGCAGGAGGCGTCGCAAGCCTTGCAGATGATCGTGCTCGATGACGCACTGCATCAGCCATTTGGAAAGCCCCTTGCCGCGATGCTCCTTGAGAATGAACACGTCGGCAAGCAGCGCGAAGGTCGCCTTGTCCGTCACCACGCGCGCGAGACCGATCTGGGCCGTGTCCGTATAAACCCCGAAGCAGATCGAGTTCTCGACGGCCTTTTCAACGGTTGATCGGGGCACGCCACGCGCCCAGTAGCTCTCTTCCGCGAGGAATGTGTGAATGACATCGATATCCAGCCGCTCGGCGTCGGTGGAAATCTCGTAACCTGCCACAGCGGCGTGCTGCATATATCCGGCTCCCCGTCCACCGAACTCCTGAACGCCAAGAATCTCCTGAACGCCAAGAATCTCCTGAACGTCAAGAGATGCTGTGCGGACGAGCCTGGCATTCATAGGATGGAATTGCCGGATATCGCGCTGAGAGACCGATTGAAGATGGCGGCTCGGGGACATCTCATGCGGTCGCTAAGGTCTCCTTGCCACCCATCGCGCAACTCAGCCCTGACCCGCCCTTGCACCCTGCGCGATAACCCCCGATCCTGCCTCCCGTAAGCGCGCCGGCCTCACAAGGCGCGCCTCCAGGAGGACTGCGCATGACGGGACGTCTCAGGGGCAAGGTCGCGATCGTGGCCGGCGCGGGTTCGATCGGGCCGGGCTGGGGCAATGGCAAGGCGACCGCGACGATCTTCGCCCGCGAGGGCGCGAAGGTGATCTGCGCCGACATCAACCGCGATGCGGCCGAGGAAACCGCCGCCATCATCCAGAACGAGGGCGGCCAGGCCTTTGCCGTGCAGGCCGATGTGACCAAGGCCGATGCGGTGGCCGATCTCGTCGGGCGCGCGCTCGGCCGCTATGGCCGCATCGACATCCTCGACAACAATGTCGGCATCGCCGAGGTCGGCAGCGTCGTCGATCTGCCCGAGGAGGTCTGGGACCGCGTCTTCAAGGTCAACCTCACCGGCGCCTTCCTGGCGATGAAGCATGTCATCCCGGTGATGCAGCGCCAGTTCGAGGAGAGCGGTGAGGGCGGCTCGATCATCAACATCTCGTCGATCGCCTCCATCCGCCATACCGGCGTGCCCTATGCCAGCTATTCCGCGACCAAGGCCGCGCTGAACCAGCTCACCCGCACCACCGCCGCGCAATTCGCGCCCCAGAAGATCCGCGTCAACGCGATCCTGCCCGGTCTGATGAAGACGCCGATGGTCGAGCATTCCGCCGGCCTGGCCCAGGTCTATGGCGACGGCGACGTTGAGGCGATGTGGGCGGCGCGCGACGCGCAGGTGCCGATGGGCCATATGGGCGAGGCCTGGGACGTGGCTTACGCCGCGCTGTTTCTCGCCAGCGACGAAGCGCGCTATGTCACCGGCCTTGAACTCGTCGTCGATGGAGGAATCACGCTCGGATATGGCTGACAATGAAAACGCCGCGCCACCCGCCGCCAGACCCTGCCCGATCTGCGGCAAGCCGCGGCTCGCCCAGTACAAGCCCTTCTGCTCGCCCCGCTGCGCCGATATCGACCTCGGCCGCTGGCTCAAGGGCAGCTATGTGATTCCAGGCGCGCCCGTCGACGAAGCCGAGGCCGACAAGCCGGCGAGCGACGACGAGGATTGAGCGGGTTTGGCGGGAAAGCCGCCGCGAAATGGGGCCGGAAAGCGCCTTGTCGCGATAGCGATGGAAAGCTTGCGCAAGCGACTGGACAGCTGTGAGCCGGCCCATTATACCGCCTCCACCAACAGGGACGGGCGCTTGCCCATCCCCGGCGCCCAGATAGCTCAGTTGGTAGAGCATGCGACTGAAAATCGCAGTGTCGCTGGTTCGATTCCAGCTCTGGGCACCATTTCCCCTCTGAGGGGTTGATCAGCCAGCAAAGCCGCTAGACCAAGGACTTGCAGGTACCCGAGTGGTACAAACGGGTGCTGTACTTGGTTCTTTCGATGGCTGCGTCCGCACAAGCAATCCAAGGCTGGCGTCTACCGGCTTTGCAAGGCGCTGCCGAAGGACCTTCAGGAGGCGATACGCGGAGCCTTACGCCGCGCCTGGGACATCTACCGGCCTGAGATCGGCTTTGCGTGGTTGGCCGCGCCATTTCGACCATTGCGCCTAGCTCAACGCTCAGGCCCAGCGCGGGCGGAGGCAAACGGGCCCTAAAGCGTGGGTTAAAAATCTTTTTTCGGAGCGGCCGCGTCTGGCGCGAGCTTTTCAAACATTGCGATTAGACTCTGGAGAGACCCCTGGCACATGGCCCTCTCCGGTACGACGTTTAGCGTTCCCCCAGTTGCTGTGGACCAAGCCATATCCGTGTTTATCGATGGCTCCAAAATCTTGATCTTGGTCTCGATCGCTTTGATGGCGGTCCGTGCGCGAACGATTTCATTTTCCGAGATGAAGATGCTGACGTAGCCGTCTCGGAACTCGTTACATTTTTTGACGAAGGCGTAGTGCTGATAGGCGGTTTTCAGGACGTTGATCGGGCGCAGCGCCTCAAGACGCTCTTCCTCCGCGGCCTTCTCAGCGGCTAGGCGAGCACGCTCTGCGGCGGCCCTCGCTTCCTGCCTCCGCTCTTCAGCGATCCGCTGGGCCTCCGCGCGACGCTCTTCCTCTATCCGTTGCGTTTCGGCGCGCCGGACCTCTGCGATCCGCTCGGCCTCCGCCCGTCTCTGCGCCTCTTCGTATCTTTGGCGCTCGGACTCGGCCTGTTGCCGCTCGGCCTCTTGCCGGCGCAACTCGATTTGCTCAGCGATGGCCCGGGCTTCGGCGATAACCGGCACGATGGCGGGAAAACAGATCCCCATATCCGACATAGGCAGCGCCCTGAATTCTTCCAGAACAGGCCTGGCCATCGCGTGACGCGCCTGCTGTAGCCGCTGCTCCATGCGCTGCGTGAAACTGGCCAGCACATCCATTTCGGTCTTCGTCTGACGCTGCAGGCCAGCCTGCTCAGCCTGGGCAAGTGTTCGCCCACTGTCCTGTACTTCGTAGATTTCGAGCATATCGGGGCAGCGCCGCGGCTTTGCTGACGGCATCGTACCGGCATAGGTATTGGCCATCCTCACGCGGACCGCGCGAGGCAGATCCGCGAAATACGGGCCGTCGACGAAGCCTCTCCCTGTTCCTACGCCGTGGAGACGATCGTGCTCTAGAACAAGCTTGCGGCCTTCGGCTTGACACTGCAGGCCGAAAGCCCGGCGGGCTCCATTTCGGATCGCATCGTCGTTCGCCGATGCTGTGACCTTCTCCTGGATTAGGGAACGCGACACGCAGTCGGTTGCGGCTCTTACCGTTGGAAGCAGTTCACGCCGGGCCTTGTCCTCTTCAGCTGCCGCTCCGCTGCCCAGCAAACACGCCAACAATACCAACCGCACATGCATCGCCCGTCCCCCGCAACGAGCATTGCGCAAATTTTACTGTGAAGCCAGCGCCCTCCAGCCTATTTGTACCATGCAATCGACGACAGCCGCCGCCGGCTGCGCGGCAAAGCGACCGGCTCGCCCGCGAAGCGATTGAACCGTCATGCTCGCACCCTCAACTGTCGACTGCTAGCGCGCCAGGAAGCTGATATTGCCGGTCTTGTCCTTTCGCGCCTCAACTCTGCGCCAGTCGACGGAGACACTGATCCGGTAAGTCGAGCCCCGATCGCCGTTACCGAAGAAGATGAATGGCGCTGATGAACAGGGCGATCCAGAAAGCTCCGCCAACCAAACCCGCGATGCTGCTGTCGAGGACGAGCTGAGGCCCCACTCGCCAATAAAGGGCGAATGGCTTCTTGGTTTCGAGGTAGTCGGCGACAGCTAGTCTGCCAACCGTAAGGCCCTGCACAAGAGCCTTGCCCGTGTGGAAGCAGATGATTTCCGAAATGACGGACCAGAGGAAACGGAGCGCTTGCCCGATGATTGCTTCCAGCAAGTTTGCGGCTCCGGCGGAGTTATTCCTGATACCCATACCGTAGATGACTGCAGATCCTCCCGGCTAGCCCCGCCCGCCTTCACGCGGTGGTAACCATATAAGGTCATGTCTCTCCTCAGCCTTTGCTGAGAGATGCCCATGCTGAGCCGCCGATCGTTTAATCTGTTCACCCTGTCCGTTGGCGCGACCGGCCTGGCAGGCTGTGGGTCTGGCAGCATCGTTGCCCTTCCCGACATGTCGGTGGGCAAGCCGAGCCCCAAGACCCGGACGCTGGCGCGCCCGAACTATGCCGAGGTCTACACCGCCTATCCAGGCGAGCGCTTTGCGGTTCCTGCGGTCAATTCCGGCGAGATTGATCCGGAATATCTTCGCCAGACCGTCGAGCTCAGCCGGGATCATGCTCCGGGATCGATCGTTGTCGACCCTGCATCCTACCATCTGTATTTCGTTGAATCGCCGGGGATCGCGACCCGCTATGGGGTCGGTGTCGGCCGCGAGGGTTTCGGCTGGTCCGGCCCGGCGAAGATCAATATGAAGCGCGACTGGCCGGACTGGGTGCCGCCGCGTGAAATGGTCGAACGCGACCCCGAAATCAAAGCCAAGCTCGAAAAGACGCCCCGCGGTCTCGGCGTGCTCGGCGGCCCGAAAAGCCCGCTCGGCGCGCGCGCCATGTATCTGTTCGATGCCAATGGCGATCTCGGTTACCGCATTCACGGAACCCTCGAGCCCTATACGGTGGGCACCAACGTCTCGTCCGGCTGCATTCGGATGATAAACCAGGACATCATTCATCTGTATGCGCGCGTGTCGCTGGGCACGCCTGTCACCGTGTTGCCCGCATAACGCGTCGGACGATCCGGGCGGATGGGGCCGCTCGGGGAGGCGAGAGCCTGGCCTGCGGTGCAAAGAGGGCTCATCCGTTACGATGTCGGCCGATAAGGCGGGCTTTTGTTCGGGGCGCGCGAGGATTGAGCATGGAACGCCTTCACAAGGGTGCCTGCCATTGCGGGGCGATCGCTGTGGAGTTGAAGACGCCGCGCGCTCCTGACGAGCAGGTCATCGGCGCCTGCCAGTGCTCGTTCTGCCGCAAGCACAATGCCCGCACCTTCTCCGATCCGAAATCGAGCGCCACGCTGACAGCGCGCGAGCCCGAGCAGCTGCAGCATTACGCCTTCGGCCTGAGCACCTCCGAGGTGGTGATCTGCAGGCGTTGCGGGGTTTATGTCGCGATGCTGATGACGGATGGTGCTGAGGCCTGGACCACGCTCAATATCGACACGCTCGACGAGCGTGCCGCCTTCAATCGGCCGGCGGAGCCGAGGGATTTCAGCACTGAGGCAGCCGAGGTCCGCGTCGCGCGGCGCAAGGCGCGCTGGATACCGACGACGCTTGTCGGCTGGCCGGTAGCGCGCTGAGGTCGGCGCAGCTCTCGTCCGATCACGGCCCTCTTTCTGAGAAGCTGGCCGATAACGATGTTGGTGTTTTCGTAAGCTTGAACATCGAGGAAAAACGCGCCGTCATCCCGGACGCAGCCCCCGGGTCCGATCTTCGATCGGCCCAAGGATAAACTCCGCGTAGATCCGGGATCCATGCCGGAGCCTAACCAGGCAACGCTCCGGCATGGATCCCGGGTCTCCTTGCAGTCGCCCGGGATGACAGCGCGTTTCAAGACGAAATTGCAACCGACTGAAATCCTTGCTCACACGATCGGCCAGCCTCTGAGGGGCCATTCCGCTGGGGATGGTGTCTCGAAGAATGTTCCAGATGATTCTGGAGCCTATTGGAGCATCCTTCGCGGCCAAGCCTGCGGCGCACCTCAGGACGAGAGTTGAGGAACGCCCAGGGGAATTTCTCATGACGACGCGGGGTGAAGGGAATATTTCGAGTTTATCGAAATAGACTTCAAAATATCTGGAGATTGTTCTGTTGATACCAAAATGAATTCAGGAAAATTAACAGTTGTGGCCGAATTTCGGCATGGTTATGACGCTACGACATCTTGTCATTCAGTTTTTATTCATTTTTGGATTGTTAAACCTACCCTACACGTGATGGAGGGTGCCATGGGCGCGCTAACTCGAATCGGTATCGCTGGTCTCCTGGTGGTCGGTCTTTCCGCTGCCTCTCTGCCGCTGTCGACGGCCGCGCAGGCCCGTGACGGCTTCAACGGCGCCCTGTTCGGCGGCATGGCGGCGGGCGCTCTCGTCGGCGGCGCGCTTGCCGGAGCCGGGCGCTATGCTCCGCCGCCGCCCTATTACGGACCCGCGCCCGTCTATGCGGGGCCGCGCTATTACGAGTCCGACTGCTATGTCACGCGGCGCCCGGTCTATAACAGCTGGGGCGATTTCGTCGGCTACAACCGCGTCCGCGAGTGCGATTGACGCGAAAGGCCGCCCGGCTCTCCTGAGCCGGGGACAGCCTTCGGCCGGTGACAGGCGCGGCGAGATGCGCGATGTTCGCCGGCATGATCCGAATCGCCCTCATCGCTGTCGCCATCACCGGTCTTGCCGGCGAGGCTCTTGCCGCCGGGGCCTGCCGGCCGACGCTTGACGGCAAGGACCGCATCGAGCGCAGCGGCGCCTGCCCCAGCGGCTATTTTGTGCGCGGCGCCTGCTGCGAATCCTTCCAGCCCAGCCCCCAGCGCGCCGCGCCGACGCTCGGCAAGAAGACCTGCCCCGCCGGCACCGTCGCGAGCCTCGGGACCTGCGTGACCGGCAAGTGACGCGCGGCGGAGCCGCGCATTAGATCGTTTTCCGGACAGCCCAAATCGTCATTGCGAGGAGCGCAAGCGACGAAGCAATCCAGGAAGGTGCGCTCGGCGGTGCCTGGATTGCTTCGGCTAACGCTTGCCGTGACGGGGCCGCGTGACGGACGCCTTAACCCCGCCAATCAGCCGTCATTCGAGGAATTCAATTCGTCCGGCGTCAGGCCCTCATCGTCGCTGCCGAGGCCTGCGGCCTGCCGCAGCGCCTCGTTGATCCGGTCCTGCCAGCCGGGGCCGCCGCTCTGGAAATGCTCCAGCACCTCGCTGTCGATCCGCAGCGAGACCATTTCCCGGGCTCCGGGAATGGCGGGCCGCTTCACGGCCGGGGCGGGGACTTTGGGTGGGGCCGGCTTGAACAGGGCTTCGGCCTTGTCCCGGAGGTTGACCGGTCGGCGGGGTCTATCTTGGCTCATGAGAGGCCTTGGCGCTGTGCGTGGATCGTCGCTACGACATCGAGCCCGCTCGCCAGCAGGGCGCGGCGGCCGGGCGTGTCCCTGCAAAGGCTAGTGGCTGCCGCGGCCGCTGTACAGGACGGCAGCGGATTTGCGCCGGCGCCGCAGGCCTGGCTCAGACCGCCTGGCTCAGACCGAGACGTCCACCGCCCCGCCAAGGCCGGGCACGGTGCTTTTCTCCTGCTGGCCTTGCGCCTCCTCGGCCGGTTTTGCCTGCTCGGCGCTCTTGTTCGCCTCAGCCGCCTGCTTGAGCTGGGCCGCGCGCTGCTCGGCTGCCCGCAAGGCCTGCTCGGCCTGCTGCACGGCGGCGCGGTCCTGCTGCAGCGTCTTGTCGTCGGCCTTGTCCCTCTCATCGGTGGCGAGCTTCGCCGAGGCCGTGGCGAGCGCAGCCGAAGCCTGGGCGGCCGCCGCGTCGGCCTGGGCGAGGGCGGAGCTATTGTCGCTGCCAAGCGACGCCGTGCTGATGGCCGATGCGGCGCTGACGCCTGATATGCTGCTCATGACCGGCTCCGATGCTCGCGCGCCGCGCGCGCGATTCGCCTGAGCATGCCCGCCAAGTTGTTCTGGATTGTTTCTGCGGAGCTGCGCAGATCCGCTCGGGCCGGGCAGGGCGGCGGTTTGCCGGGGCGCGCTTGCCTCTGATTCATCGGCTCGCAGCAAAACCCGCGCAAATCTCCACGGGACGGCTTGTCAAAGCGCGCGGCAATCGGGCATAGAGCGCGTAACGGAGACGTGGCCGAGAGGCTGAAGGCACTCGTTTGCTAAATGAGCATACCCCACAAGGGTATCGAGGGTTCGAATCCCTCCGTCTCCGCCACTCCTAAGTCATTGAAATCATCGGAATTTAGCCGCTGCGGTTCCGCGCGTTCTGAAGGCGGCGGCCTGTCACAGCCGGGTTGGGCGTATCCCCTTATGATTCGGGGACGCGATGTATCTGCCTCGGCGAGGATTGCATTGGTGGATGCGTAAGGTCGTCCCGGTAGGTTTGGCCGAGCTCCTTGGGCTGTCTCAATTGCGCGGATCGTTGGTCGGCACGACTGCACACGCCGCTAAAGGCCAAGCGGAAAGCTAAAGCAAAGTTGGCTACCGCTTTTCAGCAGCGATCCAGTCAATCAGCCTGTCTTTCGGTCCGCCGAGAGTCTGTCGCAACAGTTTTGGTCGCAAGTGGTGCAACGAAGCGTACGATGTCCTCGTCGCTGATCGGCGTCAGCGGCAGATCGAAAGCCTCCCGCAAGCGCAATACAAGCGACTGCGCCCAGAGCGCATTGCATACTAGGCCACCGTGATCATCGGCCAAGATCGCATTGTTCGGCTCGTCACCCATCGTGTTGGTGACCCGTAGCGTCTCGCCGACGGCGATCGCCCTGTATGCCGGGGTACCGTCGGGAGGCCGCGTGCCCCACAGACTCCCGAACCAGGCGGCAACGTCGAAGAAAGCGATGCGCTCGTCGCCCCCAGCCAGTTCGCGCAGCTGGGCGTTGAAGTCGCCAAGGGCAGCTTGAATGTTGGCGACGGCGACAGGGGAGCGGTATTTGTCGAATGCCGAGGGGTCATCCGCCTCGTTGCCCGCGCCAACCAGCAAGATTCGGGTGAGCGGATGAGCCGCATGAATCAGGCTTATGGCGGCAGCAATCTGCTCGACGCAATGAGCTGCCACAGCGCGCACTGCGGGCGCCCTGGGGTCGCGCACCTGGTCATCCAGCACCGCTTCCCAATCATTGTTGACGATGCGGATCACGGTGACGCCGTTGCGCCAACGCTCGGGATCGCGGTCCATCAGTTTTACCAAGTTCCGCGCCTGACCGAGCCGATGCTGTGGAGCGCCCATCAAATCGTTGCAGTTGGCGCCGGAATTGGCGAAATTATAGAGATAATCTTCCTTCTTCGGTGTTCGACCTACTTGCAGCCCGATGAGGCTACGCAACCAAGCCACTCGGCTGGGCTGCCCCCACCGCACCCATGGCCCAAGATTCAGCTCATTGCCGCGCAGAAGCGCCAAAACTTCAGTCCACTGGAAGGTATGGGGACGAAGGGCTCCGCCGCGGTCGGCTGAACCAGGCGGGAAACTCAGGCTGTCCTGGTAGGAATGGCTGCTGGAATCCCCCAGAATCCCCAGCGCGATCGTTGTCGGGGGAGAATGATCGACAGGTGCGTCGCTACCCCACAAGGCCAAAGTGGCTAGTCCCAAAGCCGCGAACCCGGCCATCGCAGTCAGCGCTTGCCTCAGCCTGCGGATTCTGACGGCACCCAACGCTTCCTTCATCGTTGCAAGGGCTCCCTGATCCAAAGATCATCGGGTATGGCGACCTTGGGGTTTTTACGCCCTTCGGCTTCATGGCGAGGAAATAGCCGTCGCTCCGCTCTCTACGACAGAGTCGTGCCGAGGCGGTGCGCCGACCCGTAATCCCGATATTCTTGCGACCAAGACCGCCAGCACCGCCAGAACGATCAGTTGCGACAGGAGGCTGACGGCGATCAGCCCGGCGACACCAAAGACCACTGCCGCCGGATAAACTGCGACAAGGTTGAAGCAAGCCCCGACCAGCACGGCAAGAAAGACCGACCGTGTCTGCTCCAGGGCTCGAAACGCGCAAGTCAGAACGACAGTCACCAGTGCCATCGGAAAGCCGAGCGAGCTCCAGATGATGACCCAGCTGAATTCCAGGATCTCACCGCCATAAAGCCGATGCAGAAGCCACTGCCCGAACAATCCGAGGCCGGACATCGCCGCTGTGCCGATCAACGCAGCACCGAACAGTGCCCGGCCGAGCACATGCCGAAGGCCCGGGAGGCCCCTCTCGGCCAGGGCCTTCCCTGCCAGCGGCGGCACGATGTTCTCGAGCCCTTCGCGCGCGACGTTCATCACCGCAAGCAGGCTCTGGGCGACGCGCAAGGCCCCGAGGATTCGCGGGCCGAAGAGCCCGGCCGTCACAATCAGGCCGCTATAGCCCGACATCCATTGTAGTGACCCGGTGAGGACGAGCCAGCGGGCTGATCGCCACTGTCGGCGGGTGACGGCTGCGAAAATCTCCGGCTTCCAGTGGAACGGTCCGGCCATGCCCAGGCCGCACACGGCGGAGGCCGCAGCCGCGGCCGCCAGGACCCACAGCGCAGTCGCGATGCCGATCAGACCCTCGTGCCAGAGTGCCGCGAGGGCGCCGAGCCTCAGGCCGAAATTGGCGATATCGAGCAGCAGGACCCGGACCGGGCGCCGGCGGGCGAAGAGGCAGCGCCGCAGGAAATCCTGGGTCAGATAGCACGCCCCGGCGACCGCGGCTGGCAGGGCGACATCGTGTAGCGGCCACGACGAGCCAGTCATGAGGGTCAGAGTGCCAAAGATCGCTGCCGCGGCGACGGCGGCATAGACGAGCTGGTGGATCCCGACCACGGCGTAGTAGGCGTCGGCCTCCGCTCCGTCCTCCTTCCCCGCGATGCTCATCATCGGGCTGACGATCAGGCCGATCTGGAGGCTCATGGCGAAATGCAGCGGCAGCCAGGCCATCGTGTAGAGGCCGAAGGCCTCGAGGCCGAGCGCGCGGGTAAGCAGGATCGTCGTCAGAAAATTGCATGTGCTCGACAGAACCTGGTTGCCGAGGGACAGCACGGGGCCGACCGCAGTACGGCAATGCACCATGACGCCTTGCCTTTCCCGTGCCGCGGTCATGCTCGCGCGGCCCGGAGCGCGGCAGCGTGCCCTGCCGATTGTGCCCATGCGCTGCGGTTCATCCCGCCTCCTGTGACTCAAGCAGACGGCTGCCTGACCGATCCCCGTCTTCTCAGGACCTTACCGTCGCGTGTCTGACAATTGTGCTGTGCATCGGGACTGCCCAAGGGGAGTTGCGGCGCTGACAGGCTTGATTACCTCCAAAGCGCAGCGATCCCGCACATTTTGCCGCGTTCTGGCTGCCGGCTATCGTCGCCAAGCTTACGCGCCCTGTCGGCGTACCCGTGGGGTGCCAGCTGCGAGCCAGATGATCGCGCCGAGCTGTAGGCTTGATCAGGAAGTCGAATGTCAGCACGACGCGGGATAGTGGTATGATCTCAATTCCGGCTCAACTGAGGTACCCGATCCCCCCCACGTTGAGCGCCGTGCAATGAGGGCGCCGCCAGGAAATTGCGCGCACTGGCGATGCCGGGTCAGAAGGCGCGCCTGACAGAAACAGTTGATCGACGCGCGCCGGTCATGGCAAGGCAGCCGCGCTCTCCCCGAACATATATTGGCTCACCCAGGCCGCAAAGCTGTCTGCAGCAAGTCAACTGCGCCTCTTTTTAGACGCCACAGCGCGTAATAGGCTCGGTAACCGATTGCGCTTTCGAGCCTTGTGGCAGGCGAAAGATCAACGCGACGCGAATAGGGCGTCATCCTTAGGTATCTCGTGAAAAATGATGACCGCGGGCGCTTGAAGTCAGCATTCCATGGTTTGTCCTTGCCGTCGTAGTGCACGATAAATGGGTGATTTTTGGAAGAAACCCATTCGGCGTGACTATAGGCCGGGGCAACCCATCGCTCCGAATGCAAGGCAGTGGACACTTGGTTCCAGCGCTGATCAAGCCGGAACCAGTCATCAAAGAGAACTGCGTTGAGCGCTCCCTGATCGTGAAATTTGACGCGATGTTTGTGCTCGGCAAGATAATGGAACGCTCGCTCCGACACGTTTCGTTCTCGCCAGCGCTTAAGATTGATCACAAGTACGCCGCATTGAAAATAGCGGTTCGACGCCGGGATACCGAGTTCGGCGTAATTGAACACAATAGGATCGGATCCTGATATCGACGACACGTAGGGATACCAAACGTTCGATACGGCCGAAACCGCGAATTGAGGATTCGCAGCATCGTTGAGCAGAGCGAGATCGGTTAGTACGACGAGATCGCAGTCCAGATAGATAACTTGCTCGCAGTCGGCAGGCAGGACGCGGGGAGCAAGCAGTCGCGAATAGGTGTCTGGCGACATGTACTCCAGGCCGTCTTGCGAGAAAAATGTTTCGAAGAGAGACAGATCGACGATCGACCAGTGGAAGATTATTCTGACGTTTTTGTGAGCTATCCCGCCGATAACTCGCTCGATTTCGGTCTGTGCATCGACCTCAATGTCGGAAGTCAGAACGTAAATGTGCAAGACACGATCTGAGTTGTAGTTAAAAACTACTGAGGTCAGCATTACAGTTAGCGGCATAATGTAATTTATGTTTGACGCGCAAAGAAGGTGAATATCTTCTGTCTTGGCCACCATATCCTCCGGGATATTTGAGGAGATTCCCAAATATTATCCCGAGACGGGAGAAAGGATAAGTATTCGCGTGGCACCAAAAGTAGGGATTGAAGTGCGCGAAGGTGGTATTCGGGTGACCTTAACAGCAGCGATTTTTATGGGTTCGCGGCATAGGGGGTACCGCCAGCGGAATTTTCATTTCGCCGCATGTACTCTTGCCCGCTGAGAATAATAGGAACTCCAGTAAAAGGGACGGAGCAAGAGCTGTCGATTTGCAGTAAAATGTAAGAATTGTCGCATCAGAACTGGTTTGAGCATTTATCAATTCTGAATTCAACCTGTCAGGGTCGTGGTGCGCAAGACCCGCACCGGAGGCCAAGAAACGCATTCGACAGCATCGAAGGTCAGGCTGAACGGCTCGATCGGTCGGGCGGCCAGTTCGAGCGCACGAGCCCGTTGATCGGGAGGGATCGACATCGCGATCGTCAGGTGCGGTGTCCATTGCCGGGGTTGATAGTGCGGGTCGCACAGCGCGGGGTCGATGATCTGATGAACATTCGTGTGCAGATCAACGAGGCGCTGATCGCGTCGGGGCGACAGCCACAGAACGAGCGGATCGCCGTCGAAAATGCCCATACGATCGAATGTAAGTGAGAGCACCTTCGCGCCATCGAATGCTCTCGCGGCTCCAAGAAGCAGGTCGGGGGCGATCTCTGAATAGCGGGTCAGCGTGATGTGCGGCGGATAGCCTAGAGCCCGGATCGAAGGCGACGGTTCGAGCGCCGAAGCCCTATCGACCAGTTGCCAAAACGGGTCGGCATTTGACGCCGTGCGTAAGGTGATGCCGAACATCATTCTGACGCAGCAGGCAGGAAAACTTTAGGACCTACCACTGGTGGGCGTCCCCTGATGAAAGACCATCTGCCAGCGCCCCTCGATGAACTTCCAGATCGAGCTTCGTAGCGTATGCAATTCCTGCCCGTCCGCGCCAAGCCTGTGGCTTCGATAGGTCAGAAGCACAACATCGTCCGCAAGAGGTTTCAGGTCGAAATCGCTGGCGGTCCGCACCTTGACCGCACCACCGCCTTCAGCCGCAAGGCTACCAATCACTTCGTCTTTGCGGTGAACGCCTCCCGATCTCCCGAATTCGATAAAATCGTCGGCCAGAAGCTGGCCTACCGCTTCAGGAGAGCCTCGAACCGATTGTTTGAGCAATTCCTCTTCCAGAATTCGGATTTGATCGAGATCGTGTCGCATCGCCGCATACATCCGATATTTCGGAAGCCACTGTGAGACTTCAATCACATATATCGGAACTGGCAGGGCCATCCGGCCAGATTGCATTGCGCAATTGCACAGCGGCACAACGGAAGCGCGCGATATCTTTCAACGCCCCAGATGGGGCCATCAATTCATGTCGAAGGCCACCGTGTTCAAAAAAGATTTCGCAAGAACCCATGGCCTTCAGCGGCACATGATAGGCGCATCGTGCATAGACATTCGGGACCTTATTGAATCTAATCCCGAGGTTTAAGCTTTCTGGAATAAGCCTTTCTAGTTCGATAAACTCCAAATCCGGACCGAGAGGCTGAGAGTTCCCCGTAGAAAAGCAGTCTGACCATTTCGATAGCGACTCTGGTCCAACCCCGCATTTGCCGAGAGAGATGGCCGGCGGGCCAATTTCCAACCAGAACGCATAAGGTCTCCCATCCTTTGCGTCCGACGCCGGGAGCTTTGTCCGGATGAAAGGTTGGGCCGTGTCGGAGTTGGCCCGAATTCGCAATATCTCGTCGCCATTACTCCTCTTGGACGAGGTTGCCTGAACCCCAGCAGCGAATGTGTTGACCAGCGCCCCGCCGTGAAATGTATCGACGCTCTGAGCGTGAGCGCTGCCTGCTCCTCCGACACTCGTGAGCAGGAACAGAGCCCGTATCGCCCTCTGCATGAGTGACCTCTTGCCTCCCGTTAAGTCAGGCAATCGTCGCCCAATTGTTCAAGCGTCCGCAAGGCAAACTATTGTAGAAGGCTGCTGCATCCTCTCAGATCAACGCGAAGCTGCCCGGTTCGGGATGATTTTGGCCAACGAAACCGAGATGCCAGAAAAAGTCTGCCCCGTGGTTTATCGCAAGGTGGATGGCATCCCGCACCTCCTCGCTTTTCAGCATCCCTCTGGCGACTATCAGTTTGTCAAAGGCACCATCCAAGAGGGGGAGTGTCATTCCACGGCGGCGCTGAGGGAACTGCGGGAGGAAAGCGGTCTGCACCCCACTCAAGCCGCTCGATACTTAGGTCAGTCCCAAATCGGTGCCCCTCCGCTCCAGTGGCACTTCTACGCATTCCTCGCCTGCCATGCGCCCGAGCAATGGAAGCATCGGACGGAGGATGATTGCGGTCACACTTTCTCGTTCTTCTGGCACCCCTTGGTGCGGGATTTGGACCATCAATGGCACCTGATCTTCCACGAGGCTCTACAGGTGATCCGGCGAACTCTCTGATAGTGCGACAGCGCCTGCTTTTCGCCGGAAGCAGACGCCGTCAAGAGTTCGCGCGATCAGGCTGGCCGCGTTCTGTTGGTGTGTCCACCAGGCACAGCACAATCGACCAGAGGCGAAGATTGGCTCAATGCCCGGACGCGGACATGTCGCACCAATCGGGTGAGGGGGCGGTTCTCGACCCGATGCAGAAGCAAGGGTTCGCAAACAGCCTTCCCGGGTTACTCGAAAAATCTGACCAGCTCGGCTCTTTAGCGACGTGCGTGCCCTCCGCAGGCGCGCTGAGGGACTTTGGCTCGTTGAATTCGAGGTGGCGCAGCGTGACCGTTCGATCGATCGGCAGGCTTGCAGCCGGCCATCTGGAATGCTAGTACACTTGTATACAAGAAGACGTTATCAAAACGATCTAGGGTGGATATGGAGTCGATTGCCGTCAGCGTTGCGCGGCCGCACGCGCTTAGCCTGGTTTCAGGTTCACGGGCGGATCCTGCGCCGGGTGAGGTGAAGCTGCGCGTCCGTCGAGCCGGTATCTGTGGCTCCGACATGCACATCCTTCACGGCTCCAATCCCTTTGCCCGCTATCCCCGGGTCATCGGCCATGAATTCGCCGGAGAGATCATGGCGATCGGCGAAGGCGTCTCGGCCCTTGCTATTGGCGACCATGTCGTTGCCGACCCGGTCGTCTCCTGCGGTCACTGCTACCCGTGCCGCCGCGGCAGACCCAATGTTTGCGCAAATCTCGAGGTGATCGGCGTCCATCGCGATGGCGGCTTCAGCAGCGAAGCGATCCTTCCCGCCAAGAACGCGGTGAAGGTTTCGTGCGACCTCCCATTCGCCGTCGCAGCCTTGGCTGAGCCCCTCGCGGTTGCCGCCAACGTGTTGGCGGCAACGGGCTGCGATGCCGAGGACACCGTGCTGGTCTATGGCGCCGGAACGGTCGGCATCACGGTCTTGCAGGTCGCCAAGCTGAAGGGCGCCCGCTGCATCGTCGTCGATATCGATGAGGCGCGTCTGGAGCGCGCCAAAGGGTTCGGCGCCGATTTGACGATCCACTCCCCCTCCAAATCCGTGCCCGAAACGGTGAAGGCCGAAATGGATGGGCTTGGCCCTTCGGTGGTGATCGACGGCGCGGGCATCCCGGCCCTGCTTGAGGAAGCCTGCCGGGTCGCCAGCCCCGCCGGGCGCATCGGGTTGCTCGGCTTTTCGCCGGCGCCCTGCAATGTCAGCCAGCAGGAAATCGTTCGTAAGGAGCTGTCGCTGTTCGGCTCACGCCTGAACCGCCGGCTCATTCCCGAGGTCATAGGCTGGCTTGAAAGCGGCCGGCTCGATCCCGCGGCCATGATCACGCAGACCTTCGCCGCGCGCGATGCGCGCGCGGCCTTCGATTTCGTCGAGACGCATCCCGATCGCCTGCTCAAGGTCCAACTCGCCTTCGACGAATAGCCCCCAGCCAAGCGGGGCCTCAGTTCACAAAAAAGGGAGAGAAACAATGTTGTCCAAACGCGGAATTATGAAGTCGCTCTGCGGTCTCGCGGCGGCGAGCGCGCTCAGCCTCGGCATGCTGGCCCCGGCGCAGGCGCAGAACGCGCCCGGCATCCTCCAGAGCGTGGTCCAGCGCGGCACGCTGCGCATCGCGGTGCTCGGCAGCCTGCCGCCCTATAGCCGCGTGCTGCCGACCGGCGAGGCGGAAGGCTACGATATCGACATCGCCAAGCGGCTCGCCGAGGCGCTGAAGGTCAAGCCGGAGTTCATCATCTCCGACATCCCGGCCCGCGTCACCGCGCTGCAGACCCGCAAGGCCGACGTCACCATCGCGGACTTCACCCGCAACGTCGAGCGCTCGACCTCGATCGCCTTCACCAACCCCTATCTTGTCACGACGATGCGCCTGCTGCTGCCGGCGAACAGCCCCCACAAGACGATTGCCGAGGCCAATGAGGCCGGCATCAAGGTCGCCATCTCGCGCGGCGGCACCGCCGAGCGCGCCGTGCCGCTCAACATGCCGAAGGCGCAGATCATCCGCTTCAACACCCAGGCCGACGAGCTCAATGCGGTGCTGACCGGCCAGGCCGACGCCATGGCCGAGGATAATTTCTACAACGGCAACGCGATCAAGGAGAATCCGGGCAAGCTGCGCGAGGCCGAGGGCGACCTTGCCCGCGCCGAGATCGCCATCGGGGCGCCGGCCGGCGACGCCGAGTGGCTGCGCGTGCTCAACCTCTTCGTCGACCAGTTCAATGCGTCGGGCGACAACAAGAAGCTGTTCCAGAAGTGGTTCGGCTTCGAGCAGCCGCCGATCCAGGCGAAGTACTGAGACCGCGAACGAGGCGACGCCTGGCGCTCCAGCCGGGTGTCGCCGCGTCCCACGGTGGAGCGTGCCGGCGTCGCTCGCGTCGCTATCGGACAGGAAGGCCTGATCGGTGCAGCCTTATTACTTTTCGTTTCGCAGCATCTACCCCTATCTCGGCGACCTCGCGGCCGCCGCGGAGGTGACCTTGCTGCTGTCGCTGCTGGCGATCGTCCTGAGCGTTGCCATCGGCTCCGGAATCGCGCTGATGCGGCGCTCGAATTCCCGGCTCTTGCGCTTCTTCGCGGGGCTTTATGTCGAGGTGATGCGCAACACGCCGCTGCTGGTCATCCTCTACATCGTCTATTTCGCGCTGCCGCAGCTCGGCCTGAGGCTGTCGTCCTTCAACGCGGCCCTGATCGGGCTGACCCTGAACAGCGCCGGCTATATGGCCGAGATCATCCGTGCCGGCCTCGTTGCCGTGCCGTCCGGCCAGTTCGAGGCGGCCTTCTCGCAAGGCTTCACGCGGGTTCAGCTCTATCGTCACATCATCCTGCCGCAGGTCTTCCGCACCATCTACGCGCCGCTCGGCAACCAGTTCATCGCGGTCATCCTCGCCTCGTCGCTGGCCTCGGCCGTGGCGGTGGAAGAGGTCGCGTCCTGGATGCAGACGGTCGGCTCGTCGTCATTCCGTTTCTTCGAGACCTTCATCATCGCGGCCGTGGTCTATCTGGTGCTCTGCCAGATCGTGAACCTCGGACGCATCGCCATCGGGCGCTGGCTGTTCCGCCAGCCGGAGGCCTATCGATGAGCGCGCAACTGCTCTCCTACACGCCGCTGCTGCTGAAGGCGGCGCTGGTCACGATCTGGCTGTCCTGGCTCGCGCTGCTCATCGGCGCGGTCGGCGGAACGCTGGTGGCGCTCGCCCGCATGTCCACCTTCCTGCCGCTGCGCTTGCTGGCGCTGCTGTTCACCGAGTTCTTCCGCTCGATCCCGATTCTGATCGTGCTCTTCTTCGTCTTCTTCGGCGTGCCGCTGATCTTCGGGCTCGATCTCTCGCCCTTCGCGGCGACGACCATCGCGCTTGCGCTGCATGCGACCTCGACGATGTCGGAGGTTATCCGCGCCGGCCTCGAAAGCGTCGGCAAGGGCCAGTGGGAGGCTGCGCGCGCGGCCGGCATGACCTATTGGCAGATGATGCGCCACGTCATCGTGCCGCAGGCACTGCGCGTCATTCTGCCGCCTTCGGTGGGCGTCTATATCGCGACGCTGAAGGAATCCTCGCTCGCCTCGATCATCGGCTATGTCGAGCTGACCAAGACCGGGCTCCTGATCCGCGAGACCATGGGCAGCAGCTTCGTGCCGCTGCTGCTGCTCGCGCTCATCTACTTCCTCATCAATTACGGCATTTCGCTCGGCGGGGCTGCGCTCGAACGGCGCTTCCACGTCAACACCCGCCTCATGACGGCCGGAGCAGGACAATGACCGACACCGTTCTCCAGTTCGACAATGTCGTAAAGCGCTTCGGGGACAGGACGATCCTCGATGGCGTCTCGACCTCGGTGCAGTCAGGCGAGATCGTCTGCTTCATCGGACCCTCCGGCACCGGCAAGTCGACGCTGCTGCGCTGCGTCAACGGCCTCGAGACCATCGAGGGCGGTGCCATCCGCTTCGAGGGCACTCCTGTACAAGCCAAGCAGCGCAGCATCATCGATGTGCGCCGCCGCATCGGCATGATCTTCCAGCACTTCAATCTCTACCCGCATCTAACGGCGCTGGAGAACGTCATGCTGGCACCGGTCATCGTCCATGGCGAGAACCGCAAGACCGTCGAGGAGCGGGCGCGCGGCCTGTTCGAGAAGGTCAGGCTCTCGCACCGGATCAACGCCTATCCGGCGCAGATGTCCGGCGGCGAGCAGCAGCGCGTCGCCATCGCCCGGGCGCTCGCGACCAATCCGCATATCCTGCTGTTCGACGAGCCAACCTCGGCGCTCGACCCCGAAACGGTCGGCGAGGTGCTCGCTGTCATGCGTGATCTCGCGGTGGAGGGCCGCACCATGCTCGTCGTGACGCATGAGATCCGCTTTGCTGCCGATGTCGGAACGCGCATGGTCTTCCTGGATGGCGGCAAGATCGTCGAGGAGGGCAATCCGCGCGAGATGCTGGCCGCTCCGCGCAGCGAGCGCGCCAGACGCTTCCTGAGCACCATCAGTAATGCCGCTCATTGATCGCCGATGGTTGTCGTCCCCAAAGCAGAGTCTCGTTGGAGCGTCTCCCAGGTCTATGACGACTTGAGCGGCCGCATTCTCAAGGGCGAGTTCCGGCCGGGGGAGGCGCTCTCCGAGATCAAGATGGCGGCGCATTACGGCCTGAGCCGGACACCGATCCGCCAGGCCTTTCACCGCCTCTCCGTCGAGGGGCTGCTTTCCATCGTTCCCCAGGTCGGCAGCTTCGTCGCCCCGATTCAGCTCTCTGCTGTCCGCGATGCGCAATTCGTGCGTCAGACGGTGGAATGCCGCGCAGTCCGCAGCGCCGCGCTCGCGACGGGGGACGAGAAGGAGCGTGTGCTGAACGGTCTGTTGAAGGAGCAGGCCGGGATCATCAGCCGCCACGACCATTACGGATTCTTCAGTTCCGACGAGGATCTGCATCGGGCGCTCATGCTGATCGCCGGGCATCCGCATGTCTGGGACTTCATTCTCTCGATGAAGACCCAGCTCGATCGCCTGCGCTATCTGTCGCTGGAAAGCCAGGACTGGCTCGAAATGATCTTCCACCAGCATGAGCAACTGGTGAAGTGCGTACTGGCACATGACGCCGATGGAGCGGTGGCCTTGATGGAAACCCATCTCCACAGCGCATCGCTTGCGCTGGAGAAGATCGCCGTCGATCACGCCGAATTCTTTGAGGATTCACCTCCTCCCCCGGGCGGTACGCCGCCCAAGTCCTTTTGAACGTGCCAGCCGGAGAAAGCGCGAGACCATGGAACAGACCTGGCGGTGGTGGGGACCCAATGACATCATCCCCCTCGATCACATCCGGCAGACCGGTGCGACCGGCCTCGTGACGGCCCTGCATGAGGTTCCGGCCGGCGAGGTCTGGACACGCGAGCAGATCCGCGCCCGTTTTGACGCCATCGCCGCCAACCCGGCGCTCGGCCTGCGCTGGAGCGTCGTCGAAAGCCTCTGGATCCATGAGCGGATCAAGCTGGCGGAAGGCGATGTCGAGCCGCTCTACGAGAATTTCCGCCAATCGATGGTCAATCTCGCCGAGGCCGGCGTCCACATCATCTGCTACAACTTCATGCCCGTGCTCGACTGGGCTCGGACCGTGTTGCGGCACAGGCTGCCGAGCGGCGCCATGGCCCTGCGCTTCAACGCGCATGAGTTCGCAGCCTTCGACTGCTTCATGCTGCGGCGCGAGGGTGCGGAGGCTGATTTCTCTGAAGAGGTTCTGGCGCGCGCCAAGGCCTGGTTCGACGCCTCGACGCAAGCTGACCGCGACCGCCTGCTTTCGACCATCATGGCAGGGTTGCCGGGCGCCTTCGACCGCTATGACATCGAGGGGCTGCGCGGCATGCTCAAGCGCTATCACGGCGTGGACCGCGAGCAGCTCCGAGACAATCTCATCCGCTTCCTGAAGGCGATCATTCCCACTGCGG
The DNA here is from genome assembly GCF_900113835.1 of Allobosea sp. OK403. GTDB lineage: Bacteria > Pseudomonadota > Alphaproteobacteria > Rhizobiales > Beijerinckiaceae > Allobosea. The sequence goes on from NZ_FOQV01000009.1 coordinate 242,474, forward strand.
AGAAGGTCGGCATTCGCATGGCGATCCATCCGGATGACCCGCCGCGTTCTCTACTGGGCCTTCCCCGGATCGCCGGCTCGATGGAGGATTTCGAGGCAATCCTCACGGCCGTCGACAGTCCTTCCAACGGCTTGACCTTCTGCACCGGTTCCCTCGGTGCAAATCCGAAGAACGATCCGACTGCGATCGCCGAGCGCTTCGCCGATCGAATCCACTTCGCCCACCTGCGCAACGTCGCCAACGATCCCGACGGCTCCTTCATGGAAGCCGATCATCTCGGTGGCGATACCAACATGGTCGCGGTCGTTCGTGTCCTGCTTCGCGAGCAGGCCAGGCGCAAGGCCGCCGGGCGGGCCGACTGGCGCATCCCGTTCCGCTCCGACCACGGGCACGAACTGCTCGACGACATCGGCAAGCCTACCTTTCCCGGTTATCCGGCGATCGGCCGCCTGCGTGGCCTGGCCGAGCTGCGCGGCGTGATGACGGCGCTGGCCGACGAGCATGGGTGGCCGCTGTGAGCGCGACCGGGAAGGTCCTTGTCGGCAAGACCGCCTGGGTGACGGGTGCCGCCAGTGGCATCGGGGAGGCCACGGCGCTCGCCCTGAGCCGTGCCGGCGCTACGGTCGCGCTGACCGGGCGCCGCGTGGAACCGCTGGAGCAGCTCGCCGCCCGGATCGCGGGCGAGGGCGGCGAAGCGATCGTCGCCCCCGCCGACGTGGCCGATGTCGCAGCCATCGAGAGGTCCCTGGCGCTGCTCGCCGGCCGTTCGCTCGACATATTGGTCAGCAATGCCGGTACCAACATTCCCGACCGTTCCTGGTCCAAGCTGACCGCGGATTCGGTCGACCTGCTGCTCGACGCCAATCTGCGCGGCGCGCTCCAGCTCTCGCGGGCAGTGCTGCCGATCATGCAGGCGCAGGGTGGCGGCGTGCTCATCCATATCGGCTCGCTGGCGGCCCATGTCCTGAGCGCTGGGCCCGGCCCGGTCTATACGGCTGCCAAGAGCGGCGTTGTCGCCATGAGCCACGCGATCAATATCGAGCATGGCGTGCACGGCATCCGCTCCTGCGTGCTCTCGCCAGGCGACACGCTGACACCCTTGATGGATAAGAGGCCGGTCAAGATGAGCGATGAGGTGCGTGCACGGATGCTTCGCCCCGAGGACATCGCCGGCCTTGTGCTGCACGTCGCGACGCTGCCGCGGCATGTGTGCGTGAACGAGATCATCGTGACGCCAACATCGCTTGTCTGAGATCCACTGAGCGCGTAGCGGCCGACATCATAGGCTGCAACGCGCTTGGAAGGTGTGGGCAAATCGATTCAGGGGTATCGAAATTCGACCCGTTGCATCGTTGCGGCGGCTTGCGCCTCCGTCTGCGCCTCGTCCCTGATCTCGCGCCAGTTCGCTGCGCTTATAGCCCCGATCGGGCGTCCTGACCGGCCGGCAGCACGAGTCTCCTTGCGCAATTCAGCTCGCCCGCCATGGCTGGGGACATCCGCAGCATCGAACGGGCGCGTGCGAAGTCGTGATCCAGCATATGCAGAGCGAGGCCGAAGACGCGGTTCTCGACCGTCCTGGAAGCCGTTGGTCATCGCCCATTTCCAGGGCGTCATCATCCCTTGTTGCCCTCCCGCCGCTTCGTTCGGACGTAACACGATCGGATTAGTTCGAACGCTCTAAGGCTTTCACTCGAATAGAATAAAATCAAACCGATACCGCATGTTATTGATTAATGTGTCGGATTGGCCTCTTTCGAAACCTAGAGCAGGCCATCCCGAAACGCATCTTTTGGGCGCTGGGTGGCCGCTAGACCTCCCGGGCGGGGAGGCACGTCATGCGCTACCTGCAGAACAAGATCTTTATTGCAGGACTTCTTGCGACTACATCGACCTTTGCTTACGCGCAAACGGCTGAGCCATGGCCGGAGTACCACGAGGGCTTCGCGCTCGACGGCAGTCCGACGCCGAGGCCCCACAGCGCTTGCGAACGCAAGCTCATCAGAGACAACTGGCTGTGGGACTGCGATCCGGCGGCGCCCGGCAACCCATTCCGCCAGAGCGCAATCCCTCCGGCAGCGCCCGGCCCAACCCTGGCAGATGATGCAGGCGGGGTACGATACTACAACGCCGTATCCCCAACCGGCCGCAGAACGCGGGCGCCGAGCCGGGAGTGCATCGTCGTACAATACGACCGCGACCTGCTGTGGACATGCCCGCCACTGACAACGGCGTCAATCGGCGCGCCGACGCCCGCGCCCACGCCTCAGGGCGCCACTGCCGGCAATGTCCAATATTACAGTGCGGTTTCCTCCAATGGCAGGCGCACGCGCGCACCCAATGCCGCGTGCGCCCTGTTTCAGCAGGGCGACAGTCAATATTGGATATGCCCGCCCTTGACGACGGGAGCTTTGTCCTCGGGCGGCCCGAGCGGCGCCGCAAGCTCTGGAGGCGGCGGCGCTGGCGACGGTTCTGGAAGCGGCTCCAATAACGGCGCGAGCGGCAATTCCGGCGGCAGCCAGGGCGGCGGCCAGAGCGGCGGCGGCCAGGGCGGCAGCAGTCAGGGCGGCGGTGGCCAGAGCGGCGGCAGTCAAGGCGGTGGCAGCCAGAGCGGTGGCAGCCAAGGCGGCGGCAGTCAGGGTGGCGGCAGCCA
>NZ_FOQV01000016.1 GCF_900113835.1 Allobosea sp. OK403
CACGAGGCCGCGCTCGCCGCCCAAAAAGCCCATCGCTACGTCTATCCCGACAAGCGACTGACCTTCCAGTACACGACCTCCTCAACATCCCTCCAGAAAAAGCTCGGAGTCGCGTGATGACGGTGCATGTCACCAACCGCGACGGCGAAGAGAGCGAACTCGAGGCGCTCGAAGGCTGGCGTTTGATGGAGATCATCCGCGACTGGGGCCTGCCGATCAAAGCCGAATGCGGCGGTGCCTGCGCCTGCGCCACCTGCCATGTCTATGTCGAGCAGGACTGGCTCGCTAAGCTGCATCCGCCTCTGGAGGAGGAGATCGAACGGCTCGACGACGCTTTCGATGTCCGGCCGAATTCCCGTCTCGCCTGCCAGATCCTGATCTCGCCAGAACTCGACGGGCTCAAGGTCGCGCTGGCGCCGGACCACGGCTGAGGCATTCGAGATAAGCGAGGGCTGAATGACGACACGCTATCTTCGACCCCGTAGCCTCACCGAGGCGCTCCAGCTCAAGGCGGAGAGCGCCATGCCGCTGACGGTCCTGGCGGGCGGCACCGACGTCTACCCCGTGCGCACCCAGCGTGCCGCCTGGTTCGAGCCCCAAAATCGCGATCTGCTCGACCTCAGTCTCATCCCCGAGCTCGCCGGCATCGATCACGGCCCGGACGGCATCCGTATCGGCGCGATGGCGACATGGAGCGCCATCGCTGAGGCCGATTTCCCGCCTGCCTTCGACGCCTTGAAACAGGCAAGCCGGCAGGTCGGCGGCGTCCAGATCCAGAACCGGGCCACGATCGGCGGCAATCTCTGCAACGCTTCGCCCGCCGCTGACGGGGTGCCGCCGCTGCTCGCATTGGAGGCCGAGGTCGAACTCGCCGGCCCCCATGGAAGCCGGCGATTGCCGCTCGCCTCATTCGTGCTTGGGAACCGCAAGACCGCACTCGCGCCCGATGAATTGCTGGTCGCCATCCATGTGCCGGCACAACCGGCGCAAGCGCGCTCGACTTTCAAAAAACTCGGCGCGCGCGCCTATCTGGTGATCTCGATCGCCTCCGTCGCCATCAATCTCGCCTTGGATGAGCAGGGGCGCATTGCTTCGCTGCGGATCGCCGTCGGGGCCTGCGCGGCCGCGCCGCAGCGATTGAGCGCGATTGAGGCCCGGCTGCTCGGTCAGCTGCCCTCGCCTGCGCTGGCTGAGAGCGTCAGCGCCTCCGATCTCGCGCCCCTGTCGCCGATCGACGATGTCCGCGCCAGCGCCGCCTATCGCCGCGACGCCGCGCTTGTCCTGGTGCGGCGTGCGCTCGCCGGTTTGCTGTCTTCGCCGCTGGAGGTCGCCGCGTGAACGTCCATGATCGCTCCACCCTCAGCTCCTCGGCTCCGGCCTCTGAGGGTATCGCCTTCCGGCTCAACGGCGCGAACGTCCATCTGAGCGACGCGCCCGACACCCGGTTGAGCGAGGCGCTGCGCGGGAGCCTCAGCGCCACCGGCACCAAGATCGGCTGCGACGCCGGCGATTGCGGCGCCTGCACGGTCCTGATCGACGGCGCACAGGCCTGCGCCTGCCTGACGCCGATCGGACAAGTGGAAGGCCGCGAGATCATCACCGTCGAAGGCCTGGCGCAGGACACGCTCGGCTCAGCCCTACAGAAGGCGTTCCACGCGCATGGCGCGGCCCAATGCGGCATCTGCACGCCCGGCATGCTGATGGCGGGCTATGATCTGCTCAAGCGCAGCCCGCAGCCCGACGAGGCCGAGACCCAGGATGCGCTTGGCGGCGTGCTTTGCCGCTGCACCGGCTATCTCAAGATCGTCGAGGCCGTGCGCGACGCGCATCTTTTCATCGAGCCCGCTCCGATCGCGCCTGCCGCGAGCAGTGCGTCCGTCGGCGCGCGCATGACCCGCCTTGACGGAGAGCCCAAGGTTACCGGCACCGAGATCTATGGCGCCGATGCCGCGCCGGTCGATGCGCTCTGGCTGCGCGCCGTGCGCTGCCCCCATCCTCGCGCGCGTTTCACCCTGGGCGATCTCGACGCCTTCGTCGCAAGCCATCCAGGCCTCGTGCGCATCTTCACTGGGAAGGACGTGCCGGGCGAGAATTCCTTCGGCATCTACCCGCATCTCAAGGACCAGCCGGTCTTCTCCACCAGTGAAACCCGCTATCGCGGTGAATGCGTGCTCGCCATCGTCGGCGAGAAGGATGCGGTCGAGGCGATCCGGCTGGACGAGTTCCCGATTGCCTGGGAGGCGCTGCCGCCGATGGTCGGCGTCAAGGCGGCGCTGGGCGAGAGTGCTTTCATCCTGCACGACTTCGCCCCCGACAATGTGCTGACGCGCGGCCGCGTCGAGCGCGGCGATGTCGAGGCGGGCTTCGCGCAGGCCGCTCATGTCACCGCAGGCAGCTTCGAGACCGGCTTCGTCGAGCATGCCTATATCGAACCCGAGGCCGGCTATGCCCGGCGCGTCGGCGACACGATCGAGGTTTTTGCCTGCACCCAGGCGCCCTATATGGACCGCGACGAGGTCGCCCGCGTGCTCGGCCTGAAGCTCGAGGATGTCCGCATCATCCCCTCGGCTTGCGGCGGCGGCTTCGGCGGCAAGCTCGACGTCTCGCTGCAGCCGATGCTGGCGGTCGCGGCCTGGGTCCTCGACCGGCCGGTGCGCTGCGTCTTCGGCCGCATCGAATCGATGATCTCCTCGACCAAGCGCCACCCCTCCTCGATCGAGGCCAGGGCTGCCTGCGACGCCCAAGGCCGGCTCGTCGCCTTCGCCATGGAGGGCGATTTCGACACCGGCGCCTATTCCTCCTGGGGCCCGACGGTGGCAGGCCGCGTGCCGGTGCATGCGACCGGCCCCTACAAGGTACCCAATGTCTGCAATCTGTCGCGCGCGGTCTACACCAACGGCCCGCCAGCAGGCGCCTTTCGCGGCTTCGGCGTGCCGCAGGCCGCGATCGCGCAGGAGAGTCTGTTCGACGATCTCGCGACTGCTGCCGGCCTCGATCGGCTGGAGTTCCGCCTGATCAATGCCATCCGCGCCGGCGACACGACACCGACCGGCCAAGTCCTGCAAGCCAGCGCCGGCCTGGCCGAATGCCTGGAGAAGCTCAAACCCCATTGGCAGGCCCTGCTCGCGGATGCGGCGGCATTCAATGCAGGCGAAGGCCGCACGCGCCGCGGCGTCGGCATCGGCTGCATGTGGTACGGCATCGGTAACACCGGCATGTCGAACCCTTCGACCATGCGCATCACGCTCGACAGCACGGGCCAGCTCACCTTCTGGAACGGCGCGGTCGACATCGGCCAGGGCTCGACCACCGTGCTGACCCAGATCGCGGCCGACGCGCTCGGCCTGCCGGTCGAGGCCTTCACCCTGGTCATCGGCGACACCTTCAAAACCTTCGACGCTGGCAAGACCTCGGCCTCGCGCCAGACCTTCGTCTCCGGCCGCGCCTCGGAGGCTGCCGCCGCCGCGCTACGCAGCGAGATCCTGCGCCTGACCAATGCGGGTCCGACCGCGGCCCTGAAGCTCGCGGGCACGCAATTGCTGGTCGAGGAGAACGGCGTCATCGCGCGCATCGACCTCGCCGCCCTCCCCGCCAAGGCCGATGGCATCGTTCTGGAGGGCATCGGGAGCTTCGACCCGCCGACCGTGCCCTTGGACGAAAAAGGCCAAGGCATCCCCTACGCCACCTATGGTTTTGCGGCGCAGATCGCCTCGCTCGACGTCGATCTCGATCTCGGCACGATCAAGCTCAACCGCATCGTCGCGGCCCATGATGTCGGCCGCGCGATCAACCCGATGCTGGTCGAAGGCCAGATCCATGGCGGCATCGCACAGGGCATCGGGCTGGCGCTGCTGGAGGAATACCTGCCCGGCCGCACCGAGAATCTGCACGATTACCTGATCCCGACGGCCGGCGACGTGCCGCCGATCGAGATCATCCTGGTCGAGGATGCCGAGCCGCTCGGCCCCTCCGGCGCCAAGGGCATCGGCGAGCCGGCTCTGGTGCCGACCGCGCCGGCGATCCTCGGCGCGATCCGCCACGCGACCGGCGTGACGCCTCGGCAGGTGCCGGTGCTGCCGCATCGCTTGTGGGAATTGCTGCGGGCCAAGGACAGTGGCGACATGGATATTGGCGACAGGAATATTGGCGAGGAGACTCAGCCATGAACGAACTCAACCCCGTTCCCGCAGTGGATGCGGCACTCGCCGAGCGCTCGCGCAAATTCGGCGCGTCAGAGGGCAATGAAGGCATCGTCCGCTGCGACGCCTGCCCGGTCCTGTGTCGCATTCGCCCCGGCCGCTCCGGCGCCTGTTCGCGCTATGCCAATGACAATGGGCTGCTGATCCGCACCGACCCGGTCGTGCTGCTGGCGGAAGCCGTCGAGGTTGGTGGTCCTGTCGTGCCTTTCGCTGAAAATGCCGAGGATTGGGACGGCAGGATCCTGCCGGCGGATCGTGCCTTCGTCACCGGCATCGGCTCGGGCACGACCTATCCCGACTACAAGCCCGCCCCCTTCATCGTCTCCTCGCAGCATGAGGGGGTCGACACCGTCACGGTCGTGACCGAGGGCATCTTTTCGTATTGCGGCGTCAAGGTGAAGATCGACACCGACCGTCATCTCGGCCCGGAGACCGCTGCCGTGCGAGCCAATGGCGAGCAGGTCGGCCATGTCACCACAGCCGAATACGGCTCGCAGATGCTCTCGCTCGGCGGCGTGCGCCACCTCACCGGCGGTTCCAAGAAGGAAGGCAACGCCACCTGCGAGGCGATGCTGAAGCTCAGCAATGGCGAGGCCGTCGAGCTGACCATCGATGGCGGCCATGGCGTGATCGTGCAGGCCGGCCACGCGCCCATCGTCGACGGCAAGCCGGAGGCGCGCATGCGCGTCGGCTGCGGCTCGGCGACCATCGGCATCTTCGCCAAGCAGTGGCAGGGCCATGTCGACGAGGTCATCGTCGTCGACGACCACATCACCGGTGTGCTGACCGAGCATCAGGCCGGCCGCGTGCTCGACATGAAGCCCGCCGGCATTCGCGTGCGCGGGCGCAAATCGACGCCTGGCCGCTATTTCCAGGTCGCCCAGCCCGGCCTCGGCTGGGGCGGCACCGACATCACCGAACCGCTCTCGATCATCCAGAAGATCGATGCAGGTCTCGCCTGGCCCGGCATGCGCCTGTTGATGACGTCGACCACCGGCGAGGATTCGCTCTACTACGTCCTCGACGAGAACTTGCTGCCCGTCGAGGCCGAGATGCCGTTGGCCGTGCGGCAGGTCGTCGAGCGCATCGGCGAGAATTGCGAGCCCTCGCTCTGCACGGTCACCTTCATGGCCGGCGCCGGCGGCAGCTTGCGGGCGGGTGTCACCGAAAACCCCGTGCTGCTGACGCGCTCGGTTCAATCAGGCACGACACGGGTCACGATGGGCGGCGCGCCGGTCTATGTCTGGCCCGGCGGCGGCATCACCGTGATGGTCGATGTGCTGCGCATGCCCAAAAACGCCTTCGGCTATGTGCCGACGCCGGCAATCGTCGCGCCGATCGAATTCACCCTGCCGCGCGAACTCTATCTCGCCTCGGGCGGGCATGCCGACGAGATCGTCCCGATGGAGGAGATCTTGCGCGCCCATGGCGGGCAGGCGCGGATCGAGAGCGCGGCAGCGGAGAATCCATGGCCGCTCAGGCGGGATGCGGGGTAGCACTTCGCGTCATAAGCGCGAGGCTTCCACCTCCGCCACGTCATCCTGGCCGAAGCGAAGCGGAGCGCCGGGATCCATCGTAGAGCCAGGCGCTTTAAAGGATTGGCCCTCCGATGGATCCTGGAGCGCCGCTTGCGCGGCTTGTCCGGGATGACGTTATGCTGACGTCAGAACACATCATGCTCTCATCATGAAAACCCATCGCGTCTCCCGCCTGCCCGGCAACCGGCTGCATCTGCAGGAGGGGCCGAGCGATCTCGTCATCGCGGCCTTCGCTCCCAAGCCGCGGATCGAGCGGGCCTATGCCGCGGCCGAGGCGCGCTTCGATGGGCTTTTGACCGAACTCGCCGGCGAATTGCGCCTGTTGCGCCAGCCGCTCGACCATCAGCCGCCCTCCCTGAGAGGTGCCACGGCGCAACGCATGGCGCGCGCCTGCTGGGCCTTTCGGACGCAATACATCACGCCGATGGCCGCCGTCGCCGGCGCGGTGGCGGATACGGTCCTCACCGCGATGCTCGCCGCCGAACCCCGGCTCGAGCGCGCCTATGTCAATAATGGCGGCGATATCGCGCTGCATGTCACGCCCGGCCATCCGCTCGACATCGGCGTCGTGCCCTCGCTCACCCGCGCACGGCCGGAGGGTTTCCTGCGGCTCGATGCGGCAAGCCCGGCGCGGGGCATCGCGACCAGCGGCTGGCGCGGGCGCTCCTTCTCGCTCGGCATCGCCGACGCTGTCACCGTGCTGGCACGCTCGGCAGCCGAGGCCGACGCAGCCGCGACCGTCATCGCCAATGCCGTCGATGTGAAGGACGCGGCGATCCTGCGGCGGCCGGCGCGGGAACTCGATCCCGACAGCGATCTCAGGGAGTTGTTGGTGACGGTTGAAGTGGGACCGTTGTCACCGACGGCCGTGGCGACGGCGCTGGGGAACGGCGTCAGGGTCGCTGAGACGCTGCTGTCCGAGGGGCTGATCGAGGGCGCTCTGCTCGCCCTGGCGAATGAATGGCGCAGCGTGGGTGGGGCGTCCAATCTGTCATGATCGGGCGCGGGGAACCCCTCTCCCGGATGGGAGAGGGGCAGGGGTGAGGGCCCGCCGCTGATTGTTAGGGCGCAACTGCGCCGCAGCGCCTTCTATTGAAAGGGCACACCCTCATCCGGCGCTCCGCGCCACCTTCTCCGGCCCATCTCGGGCTTGCCCGAGATGGGCAACCCAAAGTGTCAAAGTCGGCAACAGCCGACTTTGATACGGGAGAAGGGAAGAGGCCGTCGCAGCCTGTGGGAAACGCTCCGGCATGGATCCCCTGTGTCTGCGCGGAGCCTATCCTTCGGCCGGCCAAAGGCCGGACCCGAGGGCTCCGCCCAAGAATGACGCCCCGACTACACCGACAGATACTGCGTCCTGACCGCCTCGTTGCCCTTCAGCTCGTCCATCGTGCCGGTGAAGCGGATCATGCCCTTCTCGATGATCGCGGCGCGGTCGGCGACATTGCCGGCGAAGTGCAGGTTCTGCTCCGAGATCAGCACCGAAAGACCCTCGGCCTTCAAGGCCAGGATGGTCTTGGCCATGTCCTCGACGATGACCGGCGCCAGCCCCTCGGACGGTTCGTCGAGCAGGACGAGCTTGGGGTTGCCCATCAGGGTCCGCGCGATCGTCAGCATCTGCTGCTCGCCACCCGACATCGCCCCGCCCGGCCGGTCGCGCATGCGGCCGAGATTGGGGAAGAGCGCAAACAGCCGCTCCGGCGTCCAGTGCGGCGCGTCAGAGCGCGCCGGGCGCTGCGCGACCGAAAGGTTCTCCATCACGCTAAGTTCGGAGAAGACGCGCCGGTCCTCCGGCACATAGCCGATGCCGAGGCGGGCAATCTCGAAGGGTTCGCGCCCCTGAACCGCCCGTCCCTCAAAGGTCACGGTTCCGCCGGCTGGAGGCACCAGGCCCATGATCGCCTTCATCGTGGTCGATTTGCCGGCGCCGTTGCGGCCCATCAAGGCCAGCACCTCGCCGCGGTTCATCGTGAAGCCGAGGCCCTGCAGGATATGGGCGCGACCGTAATAGGCGTCGAGTCCCGCGATTTCGAGTAACGCACTCATCTCAATGCCCTCCCGAGGTCGCGCCGGAGCCGAGATAGACGGCGCGGACATTGGGATCGCGCCGGACCTCCTCGGCCGTGCCATGGGCGATCAGCCGGCCGCGATCGAGCACGATGACGCTGTCTGAATGGGTGAAGACGACATCCATGTCGTGCTCGGTGAAAAGCACGGCAATGCCCTTGGCGGCAGCAATATCGGCGGTCAGCGCCATCAGTTCGATGCGCTCGCGCGGCGCCATGCCGGCGGTGGGCTCATCCATCAGCAGGAGTCTCGGCTGGTTGGCCAGCGCGACCGCGAGCTCGACGCGCTTGAGATCGCCATAGGCGAGCACGCCGCAAGCTCGCTCCGCCTGTTCCAGCATGCCGACCTGGGCGAGCAATGCGTCGGCGGCCTCGACATGGCGGTCGCGGGCGCGCCCGAACGGGCTCCAGATCCCGCCGGCATGGGAGATCAGCGCCATCTGAACATTCTCGCGCACCGTCATTGAGGTGAAGGTCGCGGTGATCTGGAAGGTGCGGCCGACGCCCATGCGCCAGACCACGCGCGGCTTCATGCCGGTGATCGGCCTGCCCGCCAGCAGAACCTCACCGCCATCGGGCCTGAGCTGGCCGTTGAGCATGTTGAAGCAGGTGGTCTTGCCCGCGCCATTGGGGCCGATCAGCGCCAGCATCGTGCCGGCCTGGACGGAGAAGGAGACACCGTCGACCGCGCGCACGCCGCCGAAGGATTTTTGCAGATCGCGCACGACCAGCACCGGATCTTGCGCCGCGGCGGGGACCGCCGCCTGCAGCTGCGGGACCGCGTTCATCGTCCGCCCTCCGCTGCGAGCCGGGCGGCAGGCTCGGGCTGCCTCGTCCAGCGCTCGCGCAGCAGCAGCGAAGCGCCGACCAGCCCGCGCGGGAACAGGATGACGAGCAGCACGATCGAGAGCCCGAGCCCAAAGCGCCAATACATCGTCGCCTTCATCAATTGCTCGCTCAAGCCCGCATAGGCGAAGGCGCCGATGACCGGGCCCGCCACGGTCTGCACGCCGCCGAGCAGCACCATCAGCAGCGCATCGACCGAGCGCGGGATCGCCATATAGGTCGGGAAGACCGAGCCCTTGAAGAAGGCAAAGAGCGCGCCCGCAATGCCCGCAGCAAAGGCCGCGACCGCGAAGGCGACCCATTGGATGCGCATCACGTCGAGGCCGATGGCCTCGGCCCGCAGCGGGTTGTCGCGCCCGGCCCGCAAGGCGTAGCCGAGCGGTGAGAAGATCGTCAGGCGCAAGGCGAGGATCGAGAACACGCAGACGCCGAGCGTGAGATAGTAGAAGCCGGTTTTCGAAACGGCCCAGGCCGAGGGCCAGACACCAAGAATGCCGTTGTCGCCACCGGTCAGCTCGACCCATTGGAAGGCGGTGGCCCAGGCGATCTGCGCGAAGGCGAGCGTCAGCATGGCGAGATAGACGCCCGAGAGGCGCACGCAGAACCAGCCGAAGACGACGCCCGCAATCCCCGCCAGGAAGGGCGCGAAGATCAAGGCGGGCTCCATCGAAGCGCCCAGCCATTTCACCGCCAGCGCCGCGCCATAGGCGCCGAGCCCGAAATAGGCGGCGTGGCCGAAGGAGGCCATGCCGCCCGGCCCCATCATGAAATGAAGCGAGGCGGCGAAGAGCGCGAAGATCACGAGTTCGGTCAGCGTCAGCAGGATATGGTCCGGCGCGACCAGCGGCGCGAGCACGAGCAGCAGGAGCGCGATCAGCCCGGCAAGCTTGGTCAGCTTGTCGGCCGGCAGCAGCAGCGGCTCGGCCGGACCATGGCCGCGCGCGCCGCCGATCGGCGCCTTGCCCATCAAGCCATAGGGCTTGACCACCAGGACCACCGCCATCACCAGGAAGACCAGCACCAGCGTGATCTTGGGAAAGATCAGGATGCCGAAGGCGTGCAGGATGCCGATCAGCACGGCGGCGAGATAAGCCCCCGTCACGCTGCCCAGGCCACCGACGACCACGACCACGAAGACCTCCGAGATCATCGACAGGTCCATATGCAGGTTGACCGCCTCGCGCGGGAGCTGCAGCGCGCCGCCGAGCCCTGCCAGCATCGAGCCGAAGGCGAAGACCGAGGTGAAGAGCAGGCGCTGGTTGACGCCGAGCGCGCCGACCATCTCGCGGTCCTGCGTCGCAGCCCGCACCAACGTGCCCCAGCGCGTCTTCTGGAACAGAAGCCAGAGGATGAGCAGCACGAGTGGCCCAACCGCGATCAGGAAGAGCTCATAGGTCGGGAAGCGATTGTCGAACAGGATGACGAAGCTCTTGAGGCCCGGCGCGCGCGGCCCGAGCTTGTCCTCCGGCCCCCAGGTCGCAAGCGTCAGATCCTGCAGCATCAGCACGACGCCGAAAGTGGCAAGCAATTGGAAGAGTTCCGGCGCCTGGTAGATCCGGCGCAGCACCAGGACCTCGATCACGACGCCGAGGAGCCCGACGAGCAGCGCCGCGAGCAGTACGCCGCCCCAGAAGCCAAGCGGCTCCGCCGCACCGAAAGAACTCACCAGCGTCCAGGCGAGATAGGCGCCGAGCATATAGAGCGAGCCATGCGCGAAATTCACGATGCGCGTGACGCCGAAGATGATCGACAGCCCCGACGCAACGAGAAAGAGCGAGGAGGCCGAGGCCAGCCCGTTCAGCGTCTGGGTAAGGATGAGGTCGATCATGCTGAATCCACCTTGAGCCAAAGCTCCGCCGTCATCCCGGACGCAGCGAAGCGGAGATCCGAGATCCATCCTAGAGCTCCGGAGCCTTCCGATGGATCCCGGATCTGCGCCGCTACGCGGCTTGTCCGGGATGACAGAGGTTCATGAGCCAGTTAACCAGAGGTCGCCTCACCCCGCCGGGCGCAGCGTCTTCACCTCGGCGTCGCTAGGCAGGTATTTCGCGCCGTCGGCATAGCGCCAATCGACCATCACACCCTTGCCGTCCTTGACCGCGGTCTTGCCGACAAAGGCGCCCAGCGTCGACTGGTGGTCGATGGCGCGGTATTCGGCCTGGCCGAAGGCGGAGGGGAATTTCAGGCCTTTCATAGCATCGACCAGCTTCTCATTGTCGGTCGAGCCGGCCTTGGCGAGCCCGGCCGCAATCGAGTTCATCGTATCGAAGCCGACCACCGAGCCGAGGCGCGGATAATCGTTGAACTTGGCCTTGTAGGCGTCACGGAACTTCACATGCTCCGGCGTCTGGATGTCGGCATGGGGATAGCCGGTGACGATCCAGCCGACCGGCGCTTCGGCGCCGAGCGGATCGAGATATTCAGGCTCGCCGGTCAGCATCGAGACGACCGCCCTGCCCTCGAACAAGCCGCGGGTATTGCCCTGGCGAACGAAGTTCGAGAGATCGGCGCCGAAGGTGACGTTGAAGATCGCATCGGGCTTGGAGGCCTCCAGCGCCTGCACGGTCGCGCCCGCATCGATGCGGCCGAGCGCCGGGAATTGCTCGGCGACGAATTCGACATCGGGCTTGGCCTTCTTCAGCAGCTCCTTGAACCACTTCACGCCGGATTGGCCATATTCGTAGTTCGGCGCGACCAGCGCCCATTTCTTGGCCGGGAGCTTGGCGGCCTCCTCGACCAGCATCGCCGCCTGCATGTAGGTCGAGGGGCGCAGGCGGAAGGTGTAGCGGTTGCCCTTGGCCCAGACGACCGCATCCGAGAGCGGCTCGGAGGCGACATAGAGGCGCTTGTTCTGGGCGGCGAAGTCGGCGATGGCGAGCCCGACATTGGAGAGGAAGCCGCCCGAGAGCAGATCGACCTTCTCGGCGTTGATCAGGTCGCCGGCATGGCGCACCGCATCTTCCGGCTTGCCGCCATCGTCGCGGAAGATCGTCTCGATCTTGCGCCCGAGCGCGCCGCCCGCCGCATTGATCTGCTCCAGCGCCAGCTCCCAGCCCTGGCGATAGGGCTTCAGGAAGGCGGGCTGGGCCGTGTAGCTGTTGATCTCGCCCACCTTGATGGGCCCTGCCCCTTGCGCCCGCACCAGGGCCGGCGCAGCGATCAAGGCAGCGCCGGCGGAGGCGCCGGCTAGAAGTGACCGACGGTCGATCGTCATCGCTGTTCCCCGTTCTGGCCCGGTGGCGAAACGCCCCGATGCTCGTTGACAGATGTCGCATGCCGACGCCGCTGCGTCAGCCTGCATAATCATTTGTGTACTTATGAATTTGAAGAGCCCTAAATCGCTTGTCAACGCCTAAAAAACGTCAGCCTCTGCGCAAGCCGGAGGCAGGTTTCAAGGCGGCGCGCAGCCCCGGCAAGGCCTCCTCGCCGAGCCTCACTCGGCCGCACCGAGCGACAGGCGTAATGGCGAGACCTGCGCCTCGTGCAGGGCCTGGTAGGGGCCGCCGGCGTGCACGAGGTCCTCATGCCTGCCCTGTTCGGCGATGCCGTCCTCCGTCACCACCACGATGCGGTGGGCATGGCGGATGGTGGCGAGCCGATGTGCGATGACCAAGGTCGTGCGGCCGCGCGCCAATTCGCTGAGCGAGGCCTGGATCGCCTGTTCGGTCTCGGTGTCGAGCGCCGAGGTCGCCTCGTCCAGGATCAGGATCGGCGGGTTCTTGAGGAAGATGCGGGCGATGGCGAGGCGCTGCTTCTGCCCGCCCGAGAGCTTGACGCCGCGCTCGCCGACCACGGTGTCGAGCCCGGCGGGCAGATCGGCGATCATCGCGTCGAGCCTGGCGCGGCGCGCAGCCTCGGTGATCTCGGCCTCGGTGGCATCGAGCCGGCCATAGGCGATGTTTTCGCGGATCGTGCCCGCGAACAGGAAGACATCCTGCTGCACGATGCCGATCTGCCTGCGCAAGCCGGCCAGCGTCATGTCGCGGATGTCGATGCCGTCGATGCTGATGGCGCCGGAATCGACCTCATAGAAGCGCGGCAGCAGCGAGAGCAAGGTCGTCTTGCCGGCGCCGGACGGGCCGACGAAGGCGACGGTCTCGCCGGGAGCAATGGCGAGATCGACGCCCGCCAGCACAGGGCGGCCCTTGGCATAGCCGAAACCGACGCTGGTGAAGCGGATATCGCCTTCGAGCGCCACGGGCACGATCGCGCCCGGCTTGTCCGCGATATCGGGCTGCGTCGCGAGCAGCTCCTGATAGCGCCGGAAACCGGCAATGCCCTTGGGATAGGTCTCGATCACGGCGGCGATCTTGTCGAGCGGGCGGTAGAATACGCCGACCAGCAGCAGAAAGCCGACGAAGCCGCCGATCGTCAGCGAGCCCTGCACGACATACCAGGTGCCGGCCAGCATCACCGCGAGCTGCACCAACCGCATGCCGAGATAGTTCAGCGCCTGGCTCGCCGCCATGATGCGATAGGCGTCGAGCTTGGTCGCCCGGTAGAGTTGGTTGTCGCCGGCGAAGAGCGCGCGTTCATGCGCCTCATTGGCAAAAGCCTGCACCACGCGGATGCCGCCGATATTCTCCTCCAGCCTGGCATTGAACGCGCCGACGCGGCCATATTGCGCCTGCCAGTTGCGGGTCATGCGCCCGCCATAGCGCGCCACGATGAAGCCGGCGAGCGGCACCACCAGCGCCGTCATCAAGGCCAGCTCGACATGGATATAGGCCATCAGCACGAAGGCGCCGAGGAAGGTCATCACCGCGATGAACAGGTCTTCCGGCCCGTGATGGGCGACCTCGCCGATCTCCTCCAGATCCTTGGTGACGCGGGCGACAAGATGCCCGGTCTTCTGCTCGTCATAGAAGCGGAAGGAGAGTTTTTGCAGATGGTCGAAGGCCTGCCGGCGCATCTCGGTCTCGATATTGATGCCGAGCCGGTGCCCCCAATAGGTCACGATCGCCATCAGCCCGGAATTGACCGTGTAGATCAGCAGGAGCCCCGCCCCCGCCATGAGAATCAAGGGCCAGTCGCCGCGCGGCAGCAGGATGTCGACGAATCCCCTCACCGCCAGCGGAAAGCAGAGTTCGAGCAGGCCGGAGATCACGGCGCAGCCGAAATCGACGAGGAACAGCGTCCTATGCGGGCGATAATAGGCGAGGAAGGCGCGCAGCATGGCGCTCTCATAGCAGCTTGCGCCCTGCTTGTGCCCGGTTTTTCCTGCCGGGCCGGCATGCCGGAACGAGGGCCAGAGCGCGCCAAACTGCCTCTTTAGCGCCCAGTCGGGCCAAATATGATAAAATGGCGCATTTATGGGCAGGAAGATTAAAATAGGGACAGCCATGCTGTCCCTTTCCTCTTGTCCAGAACCAAAAGAAGTCCTATCTCTTGTGCACCGCAGCAGAGATGCTGTGTCGCCCTCCTTGGGCGTTTCCTCCCTAGACTTCGGGCTGCGCTTCGGCGTAGCCCTTTTTTCTTTTGGGGCTATGCGCAGCGCGTTCGGCTGCGCGAAGGCCACGATAATCCCAAAGACACGGTGCCTCGCGGCGGATCGTCCACAAGCCTGCATTCTGCACTTGCCATCCGGGCTCGGTTTGATTAGACCCCGGCTCACCAACGCGAACGCACCGCGCCGTTGGGGGATCGTCTAACGGTAGGACCCCAGACTCTGACTCTGGTTGTCTAGGTTCGAATCCTAGTCCCCCAGCCACTTCGCTAGTGGTTGATTTTAAAGAAAAACTTCAAATCGCCGCAACGGTCGGACGTCGTGCAGCATGCTGCCGCAGGCTATGGTGGCGCCCTCAATCAGGGCATCTTCAATGCATCCCAACGATATCGCGGATTTTTGGTCAGAGTGCTCCGCGGCGGATCGGGTGCATCCTCGCGATAGAACCGCGTGGGATCGGCTCAGACTCGGCTTCAGCCCCAATGCCCTGCCTGCAGGGTTTGTAGGGCCGATTCTGAGTGCGCCCGTCGTTCTCTTGTTCTTGTCGCCGGGCTTGCACCAATCGGACGAAGCCGCATCTGATAACCCGGTTGAACAAGCTCGCTACGTGCGCATTCGGGCCGGGCGCGAGCCGCTTCCCGATAAAGACTGGCCAGCGGGATACGCTTGGTTCCGCAAGCGGGTCGCGCCCTTCACAACCGATTATGAGAATGCTCGGCATCGGATCGCCGTTCTAAATATCGGAGGATACAAGTCGGTGGACTTCACCGACCACGGCGCGCTCACCGCGCTCCCGTCATCCCGGTTTGCGGTGACTTGGGCTCAGGACGTGTTGTTTCCGCAGGCAGAGCGCGGGGAACGCGTTGTCGTCTGCCTGCGGGCCTCCAAATGGTGGGGCCTCACGCCGGGGCAGAGATATGCCGGCAAGTTGTTCGCGCCTATGGTGAACCGCGCCGGTGACATCTCGCGGGACCAAGGCAGCGGCCCTACGAGATCAGAGATTGAAGAAGCTGTGCTAGCAGCCCTGTGATCGCTGATGCCGACCGCCTTGTCAGCCATGGCTATGTGCGCGGCCGGCAGCCGTGGCGAAGGGTTATGACCATTGATTCTTAAGTCGTTGCTCGACGATGCTGAACGTCTTAAACGCCAGTCTAGCTTTCGTTGTGGAGACGCGATCGCGCTGTTTGCCGAGAGCTTTATCGATTTCCGCTCTCGTTATGGCAGATTCAGCGCCAACAATTATCTCCCGCAATAATAGGTCTGAGTCAAAATTGACGAAACATCGCCCCTGTTTGTCGGGGTCTTTCAATTTTGCAAATAATCTATATTCGCGTTCATATTGCCAATGACGGAATTTCGTTTTTACCAGCGCGCGCATCATTTCATGGGCTTCATCACTTTCTGCATCTATTGCAGCAAGCATAGAGTCATCCCATGCGAGACGTTGTCTTTGATAGCACACCTTTTCGAGCAGGTGATCCGGAACGTCAAACCCCAGGCAAAGGCCGGCATGTCGATCAGCATAATGGCTCCATTGAACTGGATTATGCCAATTGGCACTGAAGCATAAAATGCCTCCGAATTTAGCTAGGCCCGATTTTACGTTTGACCATGCCGCCCTCTCTGCTGGGGTTTTTGTCGCATAACCCAGAAGTTCGAACGGATCATTTAACCTATCAAGGCGCGAAAGCTTCAATCGTCTCAGCCGAATTGCTTGAAGGCCAAACTTTCGATTTATGAAGTGGTAAACTCTCATCAGATTCGAGCGCTACCGTGGTTCCCTGTCGCTCAAGTTTCGATTGTAGGCAGCATCTACGTCAAGGCGGAAACGCGAAATGCCCGCCGATCTGCACCGGCGGGCCTCTTGTCGTAAGTCGCCCTGGGCTCGGGCGACTATGTTCGGGCGGCCTGCCGCAAAGCGGTTGAAGCATATGCCAAATCCCGTTTCGGCGCGAGATGTCGTGCCTACAGGCTTTGCGCGGCACTAATCCTTGACGGGCGGATACATCCTGACTAGATTTTGACTGTCGCGTGACGGCCGGCGGAAACGCCAATCGACACCCGCGTAAGAGTTTCCAGAGGGGTCGAGCGAACACGCGGCACACCGGCAACGGTGGCGTCGAGAACGCGCGCGCGGACCAAACTGGCCGCAACCGGACGTAGTAAGGCGGGATACAACGCCAAGGCGTCCGCGGGGCATAAAACCGAGTTGGGCTGACATCAGGAGCCGGTGATCAACCGGCCACGCGAGGCATCCGTGTCCGCGGCACGTTCTGAGAGACCTCCGTCCATGATGAAGACGCCAAGTCGCGGTCGAGTTGCAGGTCCACCGGGTAAGGTTCCGAAATCTAGGAAGCCGGCTGTTCCTCGCGTCTCGAATCCTAACCTCGCTCTATCCAGCATCATCAATACGCTCCGCAACAACCGCGGTGCCGGCGATGCATACAGCAGGGGGTCGCTGCATATTAACGACCAGCAAAGCGGGCAAGAAGTCCGTCTCGAATGGGAGAGCGGTATCCCCGAACGTTGGTGGCAGGGGCTGTATCGCGTAATTTCCGTTCAGATCAAAGCGAGCATCAAGGGGCGGATTAGTCTCTGATACTGGGTTACCTGAGGATGTCATGAGGCCCGCCGATCTACACCGGCGGGCCTCATGTCGGAAATCTCCTTGGGCGCGCTCTCGACAACCGGATTCAGGCCGATCTACACCTGTGGCGTGCACCGCAAATGGTGTTGGCTGGCTTGGGGTCTATCGTGAAGTCGATGGGATTGATTGCTGCGGCGGCTGTCGGCGCGGCATTGGGCGGTTGCGTGTCGACAACTGAGGTAATGGACAAGCTGATGGCGTCGCAAGAACCGCCATCGCCGGCGATCCGAAAGGCGATCGTCAATGCGGCCCGCGACTATCTTGCTGATCCATATTCGATCCGCGACGTTGAGATTTCGAGCGTGATGGTGGCCGGCAACACCGGGCTTCATGTCGTTTGCGTGAAGTTCAACGCGAAGAACCGAGTCGGCGGATACACGGGGCGCACGGCGACGGCCGTGCGCTTGCAAGGGCTCCAGCCCGTTGGCGCGACCGAAAACGCACCGGGCTGCGTAGAGCCTCGGCTGAAGTATTATCCGTTCCCGGAGTCGGACGTGCTGCGCAAGCTTTAATGCGAAAGGCCCGCCGATCTGCACCGGCGGGCCTCTTGTCGTAAATTGCCCTGGGCTTAGGCAATATGCTAGCCGTCGATGAATCGGGCGCCGTCGCTCTCAACCACGTAGGCGTAATCCGAGCATCGGAAGATCGTAGTCATCATCTCCACGTTAGGATCGGAGCCGATCCGAGCTTTGAACGACAGATTGTTCCCATCAGACTGAATAACGTCGATGCCGCCAACTCGCTCAACGATAGCGAAACTGCCCGGCAGGTCTTCGACCTGCACAAGGTGCCGTTCCGTGGCGTCCGCCTCCTCCAAGTCTAGGCGAATGCATTTGCCATCCATCACGCAGCTTCCCTTTTTTCCTCATAAAGTTGCCCGTTGACCTGCACCTCGGCGAAGCGGCTGGGCTCGATCACGCCTTGATAGAGATACCAAATCTTCGCCTTCGCCTTTCCCCCGCCGGTCTCGATCATGATATTCAGCCAGTCGGGCCGCAAGCGCTTCCGAGCCCACGGGAGCCAGAGCCGCAAAGAGCGGTCATTGGACAGGATCACAACCTTGATCCGCACGGCCCGCTTGTTGGGATATCGCGCTCCTACAGGCGGCAAGCGCCCAAGGCCTTTCGGCGCGGACCTCGCCGGTGATCGCCACATTCATGCCGCCCGGTCCATCACCAACAGTCCCGGCACGCGTTCGAATTCCGCCTTGTTAAGCGTCACCAGCGCGGCGCCGTGGCGGCGGGCTTGGCCCGCGATGAGATAGTCGTATGGGCCGATCGGCGTGCCGCGCATTTCCAGCGCGGCGCGGATCTCGCCGGCATGGGCGGCATCGTCCTCCTTAAAGGGAAGAACGGCGATGCCGAGGCTGAGGAAGTTCTCCAGGAGCTGTTCCGCCGCCTCGCGCCGCTCGCTCCTAGCGAAGCCGTAGCGCAGCTCATAGAGCGCCACGACCGGCAGGCGATCGGCGTGCCCGCGCGCAACTGCTCGCCGAGCCGACGGCGCAGCGCCGAGCTGCGGCCGTTGACGATCCAGAGAACGATATTGGCGTCGAGGCAGATCATCCGTTGAAGAACACGCGCGGATCGGGATCAACAGGCGCATCCTCCGGGAGGCCCTCGGGCAGGAAGCCCTTGGCGCCCATCGCGTCGAGCTCCGCCCAGAACCGGTCAAGGTCGATCGGCGGCTTCTCCATCGGCTCAAGGATCACCTTGTCGCCGACCTTGCTGACGCGCACCTCCTTGCCTTCGAAGCGGAACCCCTTGGGGAGGCACACAGCCTGGCTGCGGCCATGAATAAACAGCTTCGCAGTGCGCTTTTCGTCTGCCCTCGGCATCGCGCGCTTCCTTCGACATCTACCCGAGATAGATATCAAATCGCGAGCGCTTCGGTCGACTCTTTGAGCAGCGCCGGCAGGCCTTTCCAGCGGATGCGATGGCCCTAACAGCCAGGCAAGTTATCTTGGTCAGTCGGCTCGCTCATAACCGCGCCGTCATCCTGGACAAGCCGCGCAGCGGCGCAGCTACGGCCAGGATGACGGCGTGGTTCCGAGTATAACAACCAGCCTCTAAGCCGCTTCCGAGCGCGCAGCCTCGCCGCTGAGATAGCTGCGTTCGAAATGGCTCATCACGCAGGAGACCATGTCGCGCGCGACATGGAGCTGGTCTTCCTGGAAGGCCAGAGCGCGTGGCGAATTGAGCACGATCTCGTAACTCGGGAAGTAGTCGACGAAGTCGAAGCGCCGGAAGAGCTCTTCGGCGACCGCTCGCAGCACCGATTTCGAGCCGCTATTGGCGACGATGACGTCGGCGTCCTTGAAGGTCGCGCCCAGTGGCACCGGCGAGACGGTGACGACGAAGCGCATCTCCGGATGGCAATGCTCGCGGATCATCGCGATGATCTGCAGCATGTCGGCAAGCGTCGCCTCATAGCCGTAATCGATGAATCGGAAGCGCTCCGGCATGCGCGCGAGCCAGGCCGGGCCGGGATGGGCGTTCATCGCAAGCCCCGTCTCCGCATCGAGCCAGGTCTCGGTCAGGCCCAGGGTGAAGAAGCAGATGCGCGCCTGCTTGATCGTCGCGGTCGCGGCGCTCAGGCGCTTGCGGTTGGCGAAGGCGGTCTCGCGGTCGAGCAGGCGCAGGCCGCTGGCATGCGGATCGAACCACTGGTCCGGCGCGAGTTCGATCAGGCCGTCATGCGGATAACTCTCGTCGAGCAGCACGCGCTTCAGTTCATGCGTCATCGAGCGCACCGAATATTTGTTCAGCGCGCCCCGGCTCAATTCGCCGCCCGCGGCCCCGCCGCCGCGCCCGGTCGTGGCGTCCCAGGTCTCGAAATGCTCGGCCGGCACGCCATGGCCCCGGGTGACCAGCGACAGGCCGCGCATCATCAGGACGTTCTCGACCTCGCGCGCGAAGCAGGAGCCCATGGTGAAGATCGGCCAGGACGGATCGATCTGGAATTTCGGCTTGTGCTCGATCTGGACGAAATCGCCGGTGGTCAGCCGGGCTTTCGCCATCCGCTCGGCCTTGCCCGAGGTCCAGCCGCGAACCGGGTTGCCGCGCATGATCGAGAGCGCGGTGCCTGCGTCGTATTCGATCTTCATCGGTATGCTCCTGCCGCTACGGACCGCCGGCGTCGCCGCCGCGGGCCCCCTCTAGAAAACCGATCGGAAGGGCACCGGTAAGAGCCGGCGCCCTGCCCGCTCACATCCGGTGCGGCACGCCGTTCGCCACCAGGAAATTCCGCATGCGGTCATAGGATTGGGCATAGGATTTCGAGAGCGCGTTCAGCGCCGCCTCCTGATAGACGGCGCGCCAGCCGCCCTCGGCCAGCGCCGCTTCCGGCACGACCGGAATCTTCAGCGTCTCCGCCAGTTCCTGGCTGCGCGTGTCATAGGCGACGAGCACGCCGGGCACGCCATGCGCCACCGCCGGCAGAACGCCATGGACGCGGTAGCCGACCGCGAGGTCGAGGCCGGCAGCGAATTCGTCGTAGCGCTCGACATCGAAGAAGCTGAACAGCTTCTTCTCGTAGATGTCGCGCATGCGCGCATCGTCGGGCCCATCCCACCAGCCGGAATGGACGAATTCGGCGACGGCCTTGGCCTTGGCGGCATCGTCGCGCAGGAAGAAGGCCTTCTCCTCCTGCTCGCCATGCGAGGACATCACCATGTCGCTCTGGCTGTCGACCTTGAGCAGGGCCTGGCGCTGGTTGCGGATATAGGTCTCGGGATTGGCCGTGTAGCTGCTGTCGAACTCGCGGCGCAGGCTGAAGGCGACCTTACGGATCTCGCGCTGGTCGGGAATCTTGATGGCGAGGTCGCGGTTGCGGGTGCGGAAGATCGAGGGGCAGCCGACGACCTCGACATTCTTGACGCCGTTATGCCGCAGCGTCTCGGCGCTGAAGGCGCCGCGCACGCCGATGGCGGCGCAGCGATCCCCGACGATGCTCCAGAATCGCTTCGAGCCCTCGGAAAGCTCGATCGCGCGGTTCAGGCTCGCCTGCGCGCCGACGCCGATGGCGTAGACCGGCAGCTTGACGCGCTCCAGCACCTCGACGGCGCGGAACCACTCCATCTTCTCATGGATGAAGTTCGAGCCGCGCACGAAGACATAGTCGAACTCGCTGGCGTAGCGCTCGATATCGGCCTCGGTCGGGTTCATGATCTTCATCGGCTCGAGATGCGCGTAGCGCAGGAGCTTCAGCGTCGAGTCGTAGACGATCATGTCGCCGATGTTGAAATAGTCGGAGAGCAGCTTCTCCATCGGCGCGCGATACCAGCGCACCTTGTCGTGGTCGTAGACCTCGCCGGCCGGGTAGATCACCAGCGCTCTCAGTGCCTTCGTGGTCGCGACAGGCCTCAGATACGAGCCCGGGGCGAGCGCTCCCGTCGCCGCATCCATGACCGCGACCGAATGCGGGCGCCCGTCGGGCAGGCGCGGCAGCGGTATGGTGAGTTCGGCAACGGTCGCATCGCCGGGAACCAGCACGCCTGGATGAATCGTGGCGTAGTCCTGCCCATCGAGCAGAAGCCGCAGATCCGGCCAGCCGCCCTCCGGCCGGCGGGCGGCCGAGACGACGATCTCGCTCGTCGTTGCGCGCAGGATCTTCACGGCCTGCCCTGTCGAGCTGGCGGTGGCGAGGTTGAGCACGGGCGCGTTCATGGTGTCTCCTTCACGATCCGGACCTTGATCCGGACGAGGTCCCGCTCCGGCCCGATCTTGCAGCCGGAGACATGTAGCTTCGTCATGAACAGGAAGGCCTCGTCGCCAGTCGTTTCGAAATTGCGTGAGGGCGAGGCCGGGTCGGCGATCGCGCCATAGGCGTAGCGCTGCTGGTCGCTACAATCCTTGCTCCACATCGTCGGATGCGTGACGAGCGTCTGCAGCGGCGTCCAATTCAGCAGGTCGCTCGACCAGCTATAGGCGACGCGCCCGCCGACGACGCCCTTGGACGGGTCGGGGCCGAGATGGAAGATCGCGAGCCAGCGCCCGCTGGCCTCATGCCGCGTCACCGAGCCGACCGTCGTCGGCAATTCCTTGAGGGGCTGGCAGGGTTTCGCCTGCGACAGGTCCCCGCGATAGGGATCGACCGCGCGCAGGGTGAAATCCGCGCCGTCATAGGCCCGCCAGCTCGTCGCATCCGCGATAGTCGTCGTCTTGAACAGGCAGACGCCGGGCTTTTGCCCCTCGCCGCCCGTCGTCGCGATCAGCACGTACCAGGCGCCGTCACGCTGGACGATGTTGGAGGGGTTGAAGAAGCCGCGATGGCGCCCCTGCCCGACATCCTGCCGGAAGGTCGGGGCCGCAACCACCGTCGGCGGCTGATCGGGGGTAAAGCTGCGCCCGCCATCGCGCGAGCGCGCCGCGGTCACGACATTGTACCAGCAGCTCATCGCCTCCTTGAAGCGACAGGCGCCGGGATGCTCATTGGCGTGATACTCGTCATGCATCAGCGCGAAGACGTCGCGGCCATTGCCGGTCCAGGTCGCGCCGATCCAGCTGAAATCGCTGAAATCGCCGGGATTGGCGCTGCGCTTGGCCTGGAAGGCGATGGCGCAGGACGAGGCGACCCGGTCGAGTCCACGGCCGATCATGGCACGGCTGCGATGGTGGCTCGCAAAAGCAACGACCTCGCCGCGATCGTCGCGATAGGCCCGCAGCGGCGCGTCGGGGATATCCCATTGCTCGCAGCGCTGCCGGGCCCAGTCGAAGACGGTCTCTTCCTGCGCGCCGGGCGCGATCTCGACGCGGTAGCCCGACGCCTGCGCGGACAAGGCGGAGGGCACTGCCAGCAGCATGAGCGCCGCCAGCGGCCCCGCAAGCTCGGCGCGACACCGCCGCATCATGCGACCTTGCGCTCCGGCTCGGCAGCGGTGGCCTTCTGCCCGAGCATCTTGTTGTCGACGCGGTTCTCGACCAGGAAGTCGCGCATCGCGCCATAGACCTGCGTGTAGTTGGCGTTGAAGCGGTCGAAGCGCGCCTGCTCCCAATACTCCTCCAGGCGGAACTCCTGCCCGGAGAAGACGTCGAAGCTCGGGATCTTGAAGGTTTCCGCGAATTCGACGGTGCGGCTGTCATAGGTGAAGTAGATCGACGGCGTGCCATTGGCGAGCGCCATCAGATTGCCGTGCAAGCGATAGCCGAGCACGAGGTCGAGCC
The DNA here is from genome assembly GCF_900113835.1 of Allobosea sp. OK403. GTDB lineage: Bacteria > Pseudomonadota > Alphaproteobacteria > Rhizobiales > Beijerinckiaceae > Allobosea. Next base: position 22,904 of record NZ_FOQV01000016.1, read on the forward strand.
CGCGCACGAGTTGCTGATATTCGGCGACCACGTCGGAATAGAACATCGCGCTGCGGTAGAGCCGCTCCATCTCCTCATCGAGGAACCATTCATTCGCCCAGCCATTCTCACGCAGGGCGGCGATCGCCTCCTCCTTCTGCTCGGGCGAGCCGAGCGCGAGCTTCTTCTCCTCGACCTCGCCCTGGGCCATCAGGGTCACGTCGAAGCGGCCCGCCATCGTCTTCACCAGATCGCGATGGAAGGTGAGGTAGCGCTGGATGTCCTGGGCATAGTCCCTGGAGACCTCGCGCCGCATCGTCACCCCGACCGTCTTGACCTGGTCGAGCGCCGGCAGGCGGATCGCGAGATTGGGATTGTTGGCGCGGAAGGCCGTCGGGCAGCCGATGATGCGGACATTCTTGATGCCGAGCTCATTGAGCACCTCGGCGGAATAGGTGCCGCGCACGCCGAGCGAGGCGGTGGAATCCGCGATCAAGCGCAGCACGGTCTTGGTATCCTGGCTCAATTCGAGCTTGCCGCTGACGGGCGCCTGCGCGCCGATGCCGAAGGCGATCACCGGGATCTTGAGCCGGCGCAGGACATCGACCGTCCGTTCCCAGTCCATTTCGGCATGGACATAGTTGGAGCCGCGCAGGAAGACGTAATCGTATTCGGCATTCAGCCGGTCGATCTCTGCCGGGTCGACATGGCTGATCGGCAAGGCGTCGAGCTGCTCGAAGTTCAAGAGCTTGAGCGAGGAATCGAAGACGAAGGCGTCGCCGATATTGTGATAGTGGTTGATGTGGCTGGCGAGCTGACTGTGGTCGTACCAGCGCACATTATCGTGGTCGTAAACCTCCCCGGATGGGCTGATAACGAGGATGCGGGCCATCTTTGCTTTTCCCTTTTTATGTCCGCTTGGCATCAGGCGATCATTGGCGTCGCCGTGCGGCTTGCTGGCATCGGCATGCCTCGCTCAGCGATCAGGCGCTGGTAGAGCGAGACATGGGTCGCGGCGCATTCGACATGGTTGAGCGGCGGGGTGATGCCGCCGCGCAGCCGTGACCACAGATCCGGCTCGCTCAGCGCCCGGGTCATGCAGTCGACGAGATCCTCCGGGCTGCCGGAGCGGAAATGCAGGCCGTTGACTTCATCGGTGATCTTCTCGGCCATGCCGCCGAGATTGCTGGAGAGGATCGGCCGGCCGTGGAAGAAGGCTTCCTGGATGACGATCGGCGAATTCTCCCACCAGATCGAGGGCATCACCACCCAATCGACCGAGCGCATCAGGTTCGGCATCTCATGGTTCTGGAACGCGCCGCAGAAGCGCACGCGCCGGCCGGCGCTCTCGACGAGCTTGGCGAACTTGTCCTGATAGGCCTGCGGCTGGCGCTCGAGATTGCCGCCATAGACCAGCAGGATCGAATCCTCGCCCCAGACCGCATCGGGAATGCGCGTCACGGCGTCGATCAGCACATCGGCGCCCTTATAGGGCGTAAGCTGTCCGAAATAGGCAAAGCGCGAGCGCCGCGCCGTCGGCTCCGGCAGCGGCCGCGGCGGCGCGACCTCGGGCACGTCGATCCCGTTCTCGATCACCGAGAAGCGCTCCTCCGGCAGTCCCCAGGCCTGGTAGCGCTCGGCGAGGAAGCGGCTCGGCGAGATGTAATGGTCGGCGAGGCCGAGCACGCCCTTGATGAAGGTCTCCCGCGCCAGGAAGCGGGCCGGCGAGATATCCGGAAAGCAGGCGTTGCAATCCGTCGGCGAGGCCCGGTAGCAGAGCTTGAACGCGCCGGTCTTCACCATCTGGCCGTGATGGTGGCAGATCGAGAGATATTCGTGGAACGTCACCACGATCAGCGCGTCGGGCAGCGTGTCGCGCACGGCGAAGATGCATTCGAGCCCGAGCCCGATGAAATGGTGGAAATGCACCACATCGGGCTTGAGGTCGCGCAAGGCCCGAACGAAATCGCGCTCGATCTCCTCCGTGGCGCGGTTCGAGATCAGGAAGTGGTCGTAATCCTCGGCATAATAGAGCAGCTCGCCGCCCTGCTGGCGCAGGCTCATCAGCGCCGTTCCGGCATGGCGCGGCGTGGGCGCGCCGACGCGGGCGAGATAATGCGTGTCGACGCCCTCATGGGCCTGCAGACCCTTATGCAGGTTGTAGGACGCGATCTCCGCGCCTCCGAGCGAAAACGACGGGTGCGCATGGGACACAACAAGAACCCGCATCGTCATCCTCTCATGTTCGAAATTGCGAGCGCCCAGCGGCGGTCGAAACTGGTCCGGTCCGCGAGCTGCGCCAGCGCCCCGATATGGGGCCGCGCCATCTCGCCATCGTCGACGACATAGACCTCGACCTCGGGCACCCAGAGCGAGGGCGCGCCGCCCATCCTGAGCTTGAGGCAGAGATCGAGTCCCTTCTCACCGGTGGTGAAGTAGTTCCGCGCGAAGCCGCCGGCCTCGATGAAGGCGGCGCGCGACAGGACGCAGCATTCGGTCGCGCCCGCCGCGACCTCCATCGGTCCGAGATTGCCGATGGCATCCAGGGGATAGCCGACATAGCGGTTGGAGACGCGCCGGTTGGCCCCCTCGCCATCAAGCCAGGCGCCGGCCCAGCGGATCGAATTATCCTCGAACAGCAGGGTCGGGCTCGCAACGCATTGCCCCCCTCGCCCGCGGAAGGCGCGCTCGAGCCGGCCGAGCCACCCCGGCATCCTGATCTGCGCAGCGCCCGACAGCAGAGCCACGGTCTGGAAACGGCAGGCTCGCACGCCGGCCTCCAGCGCGTCGCAGGCATCCTCGACGCCCTCGACCAGGACGAGCCTGACGGAGAGCCCGTAGAACCGCGCCAGACGCCGCGCCTCCGCGCCGATCTTGTCGAAGCTCTCGCCAGGCGCCGCCAGCACGATCGGAATGGGCCGGATCTCGGGATCGATCGCGAGAAGCGCGAACAAGGCCGAGAGCTCGCGATGACGATGGTCGAGCCCGATCACCAGGCCAAGCGGCGCCTCCGGGTCGAAGGCGCCGACATCGAAGGTCTCGACCACGCGCGGCGGCGCGATCTCGGCCGCCTGCAGGGCCGGGGCGACCTGGCGCTCGACCACGAGATTCGCCGTCGAGGAGCGCGGGTCGAGCAGGCCGAAGATGCGCTCCAGCGTCGGACGCGGCTGGCCGCGGCCAGGCTCCAGCGGCAGGAAGGCGGGGCCGGAGCTTTCGATCTCGAACTCCAGATAAAGCGGCTGTCCGGGCTCCGGTATCAGTTTCGGCGCAAAGACGATGAAGCCGTGGCTGCTGCGGCGCGCGGCGAGAGCGGGACCGAAACGCGGATCCTCCATGAAGGCCGCCGTAACGTCGGGCCGCGTCACACGCGTCCAGAGCCGATCGATGACGCAGGACTGCGCACCGCTGCGCAAGGTGACCGCACTGACCTTGCGCTCCGGATCGAACAGCCAGCCGATGATCAAGACGCCGGCGCTCTCAATGATGGTGGCGCTGTCGATGCCGGCGCGCACGGGCACGTCCAGCAGGCAGACCGTGTCGCGGCCGTCGAAGCGCTGCGAAGCACGGCGCAATTTGTCGGTCGTCGCCTGCGGGGCCGTGCCGCGCTGCAGGCCATCACGCAGATGGCCTGGAACGGTGATCGGCTCGAGCAGGACATAGCGCTCATAGACTTCAAGCGCACGCCAGCCATCGGTGCCGCGGAAGAACAGGCGCTCGATCTCGCTGGGATGGCGGATGGCGCAATCCTCCAGCATGCCGAAGAAGCCGCGCGCGCCCTCGCCGAGATCGTCGCGCTCGAAGGTGCCAGCCTCCAGAGCCGCCGGCGCTAGTCCGCCACTTGCGATCAGCAGCTTGGTGCGCCCGGCGGCGAAATTCGAACTCCAGCCCTGAAGGAAGACGCCTTCGTCGAGCGCGCCCATCACTTCGACGAAGCCGCCGGGCTTGGCGACCGACTGCAGCAGCATCCCGACCGCGCGCAGCCGGCGCGGGTTGGATTTGCCCGCCAGCAATATCTCGAGCAAGCCGTCGACCACGGTCGGGAAGGCCTGGCCCGCCTCCTCCGCCAGCGCGGCCAGGAAAGCCTGCAGCGGCAGCGGCTTCGGTGACAGGATCAGGCGCAGCGGCCGGCCCGGCCGCCCGAGCAGGATGGCGCCCGGCTCGGCGCGGTCGGCCGATGGCGCGGGCGCCAGGCACAGGAAGCCCACCGCCATGGCGGGCTCGGCCTGAGGCCGGCGCCAGGTCAGCGCCATGGTCTCGACCTTGTTGCGTGGATTGCCGTCGACCGCGACCGGAACCTTGCCCGGTATAGCGTCGCAAGCGCTCATGATCAGGATCGCGTTCTCGCCCAGCGGCGTCCAGGCGACGGTTGGAGCGGGACTCAGGCGGGTTCGTTCGGGAACGATGACTTCGCTCATGGACATCACCGATCAACCAGCGTCACGGCGAGCGTGACAAAGGACAGGAGGGCAGCAAGCCCCGACAGAAAGCCGAGAATGACGGTGACCTGCCGCAGCGGAGCACGCGCCTCCTTGCGGATGGTGACCAGCCGCTCGTCGAAGCTCGCCAAGGTTGCGTCGAAGCGCAGTTGGAAGATGTCGAGCTCGGCGAGACGCCGGCTGATATGATCTTCCCGCGCCGCCTCCACTTCGGCATCCCGCGCCGGGGCGCGGTCCTCGTTCAGGCGCAGTGCAATCTGGTCGAGCTTTTCGCCAAGCTCCTTCTGCGCGATCTGCGTGCGCCGGTTCAGCGCGATCAAAGCCTCGACGCGGTCGAAGAAACGGGCCAGCGGCACGGCGATCGCCGCCTCCGCCGCAAGCTCCGCCGGCGGTGGCAGCCTGAGTTCGAGCTCCGCACCCGTGCTCGGCGAGACGCCGATAATGGTCAGATGATCGCGCGCCGCGGCGACGGCATCGTCGAGTTCCATGGCGAAGGCGTGCTTGCCGTCACCGATGCCGTTGCGGCGCAGATCGATCCGCCCCTGATCGGCCTTCGCCTCCTGGACCGGCGCGCCATCGCGCAGCAATTTGACCGTCAGGCGCTCCTCGGGGCGCGCCTCGTCCCAGATCCAGCCATGCAGCCGGTTGCCGTCGAGCGCATCGACGCGGCCGTTCAGGCGGGCCGGCGTGACATTGGGCATGCGGATCGTGTCGTCCTGGTTCTGCGCCATCGTCATGCCGCCACCTGGAGCTTGAGCCTGTCGAACAGGCTAAGATGCGTCGCCGCGCAATCGGCCATGCCGGTTTGCGGCACGATGCCGTCGACGAGGCGCTGCCAGAGCCCGTCTTCCTCGATCGCGCGGCGCAAGGTACGCGCAAGATGCACCGGATCGCCCGGCCGCGCATGCAGGCCATCGACGCCGTCACGCACCATCTCGGCCATGCCGCCGATGCCGCTGGTGATCACCGGGCGACGATGCTGGAAAGCCTCCTGGATCACGAGCGGCGCGTTTTCCCACCAGATCGAGGGCATCACCACCCAGTCGATCTCGCTCATCAGGGCCGGCACGTCCTCGCGGCGATAGGGGCCGCAATGGGTCACCACGCCCCCGGCCGCCGTGAGGGCCTGATTGAAAGCGGTGGTGAAGGCTTCGGTCTGGAAGGGTGCACCGCCATGGATGCGCAATTCGAAGCCGGTTTCGCCGGCGGCCTTCATCAGCTTCGCCGCCTGCAGCAGGGGCAAGGCCCCCTTCCAGGGGTTGATGTTGCCGAAATAGCCGAAACTCGTCCTGCGCCCCTCAGTCGGGCGGTGCGCGACAGCATCCTGCGCCGGCCGGGCATTGGCGATGACCTCGATCTTCTCGCCGGGCAGTCCCCAGTCGAGATAGCGCTGGCGCAGGAAGTGGCTCGGCGCGACGAAGCGGTCGACCGCGGCCAGGTGCGTCTTCAGGAAGCGCTCGCGCAGCAGGAAGCGATCCGAGCCGATCTCGGGGAAGCAGCCATGGCAGGCCGTCGGCGAGGCGCCGGAGCAGCGCTGTTTGTCGGTCGGCCGCACCATCAGCCCGTCATGGTGGCAGATCGAATAATAGTCGTGCAGCGTCATCACGATCGCCGCGTTCGGCAGCAACCGGCGCGCCAGCGGCAGGAACTCCGCGCCAATCAGGACGAGGTGATGGATGTGGATGACGTCCGGCCGGAACTCCTGCAGCAGCGTCGCGAGGTCCTGCAGCGTACCGTAATGGTCGATCTGGCTGAGATGGAAGCGGTCGAAATGGCCGCTCCAAAGCAGCACGTCGCCGTTCTCGCCGGTCGCCTGGAGGGCGGTGCCGGGATGAGGCTGCCGGTGAATGCTGTTGGTGGCGCCCAGGAACAGCACCTCGCAGCCCTGCTCGCGATAGCTCCGAGCCAGGTCATGGGCGAAGATCTCGGTCCCGCCGGGATGCAGATCCGGGTGATTATGCGCGACGACGAGGATGCGACGCGTCATAGGCCACGCTCCGGGCCGCGCTCCGGCTTGATCGCGATCAGCAGGTCCTGGTAATGCGCCGCGCTGATCCCGCGCCAATGGCCGCGGCTCAGGCTGGAGACGGCCAGGCCGGCATTCTGCGTCGTCTCGAGCAGGAAACCCTCGTCGATACCGGCAGCCGCCAGCGGCGCCTCCTCGATCGCGTACCAGCCCGGCCCGTCCCGCCAGCGCTTGAACTTCAGGCGCTCCTGCCCCGTGCTCTGGCCGTCAAGCGCGAAGGCGGTCAGGAAGAGCCGGCCACCGGGCGCCAGCAGGCGCGAGGCCTCGTTGACATAGACCACGAGCTCGTCGGGCGGCAGATGGGTGGCGACCGAGACCATCGTGATGAAATCGAAGCTGCCATTGGCAAAGCCGAACTGCACCTCCGTGCCCGGCAGCGAGCCTTGCGGATTGTAGAGCGGATGGGCGATATCGAGCCGCTGGAAGCGGAAGCGCGGATAGGCCGGCGTGATCGTCTGCGCGCACCACAGGATGCCGTCCATGACGGGGTCGACACCGTCATAGCTGCCGCGCTCGGGATCAAGATATTGCGTCAGCGGCACCGCCATGCGGCCGATGCCGCAGCCGATGTCGAAGACGCGCTCCGTCGGCGACAACCGGCCCAGACGGACGAAATGACCGAGGAACTCCGAGCCGATCGCGCGATAATCGCCATCGCCGACAAAAATGCTGTCCGGCGGCGGATGCGGCAGGAAGCGGTTGGTCTGGACCGAGGCCAGCAGCCAGTCGAACTCCGGTCCGACCGGGCAGCTGGGAAGCGCCGGTTCGGGCGCAATGGGTCTCAAGGCCAGTGTCGCCGTCATGCTGCTGTCGCTCTCCTGAGATTGGCGCGGGGAAGGATGTCGGGCTCACGCAGGGACGGCTTGCGCGCGGATGCCGGGGCGTCGATCTCGCCCATCAGCAATTCGATCTGAGCGTCCCAGCGCCGGGTCTGGAGCCAGGAATTATGCTGCGAGGCGACGCCGCGCGTGTAGTCGAGGCTCTTCGAGATCGACTGCCGCTCGAGATGGTAGAGCGCCACGCTGGGCGCATAGACGATGTTGAAGCCGGCGCGCCGGATCTTCAGGCACAGATCGCTGTCCTCGTAATCGCCGATGACATAGGCGTCGTCGAAGCCACCGATCTCGGTGAACAGCGCCCGGGACATGACGATACAGGCACCGGTGACGCCCGGCACCGGCCGCTCGACATTCGCCGGGGCGTAATGGCCCGGCATGCCCTTGAAGTAATGATGGTTGAGCCAGCAGCCTTTACTGTCGCGCTTGAAGTAGAGCCCCGCATGCTGCAGCGAGCCGTCGTCATAGAGCAGCTTGGGCCCCACGGCGCCGACGCGGTTGCGCCGGTCGAGCTTACGAATGAGCGCCGGCAGCCAGCCGTCGCTGGCCGGGATCACATCGGAATTGACCAGCGCCAGCGCTTCGCCGCGCGCCAGGTGCGCGCCTGCATTGCAGGCGGCCGAGAAGCCGCCATTGCGGCCCATGACGACGAGCTGCATCGGCAGGCCATAAGCCAGGTGAAGCCCACCCAGGAGATGCGCGACCTCGGCCTCATGCTCAGGCGAGTCGAGCACATAGATCAGCTCGGCTTTGTCCGCGAACCAGGAATCTCCGGCAAAGGCCGGAATCTGGACGCGCAGGAACTCATAAGCGCGATAGAGCGGTATCACGACCGAGACGGCCGGGCGCGCCGGCGCCTTGCCGAAACGCTTGATACGCGGCTCCGGCCGATCCTCGCGCAGCTGCGCCTGACAGGCGGCGAGCATCGGGGCCAGCGTCCGCTCCATGATCTCGGCCGTCAGATGCTGAGGCGGGATCGCGGCAAGCGCCCGGGCGCGAACCGAAACCGCATCAGCCGGCTGGAGGGCCGGACGCAGGAACAGCGACGTGCCGGATTTCAGCTTCAGTTCGCAGCGCGGTTGCAGAACCGGCGCTCCGGCCGCGTAGCCGGGAACAAGCGCGGCAAACCCCGTCGCGGGCCGAGGCTCATTGCCGGGACCTCCCGGCAGCAGTGCCGGAAAGCGCTCCAGGCGGTCAAGGATCGGGGTCGCAGCCCCCTCGCCGCGATGAAGCAGCATCTGATCTAGCAGGCCGTCGGGATCGCGGAACCAGCCGCCCAGCAGCAGGCCGCCCGCATTGCACAGCGCGATATCGAGCTCCGCCGAAGGCAGGTCGTCGCTGCGGCGGACATTCTGCACCGCGAGCGGCGAGCGCCGCTGCATCTCGATCGCCAGCAGCCTGCCTTGCTCCGAGAGGCCCGACAGCTGCTCGACGATCCAGTTGCGCAACCCGTCGCGCGTGCTGGACTTGCCGGCCCACCAGCGGCCGAGCGAAGGGGCCGCCTGCCGGGCCGGCAAGGCTCGAATCACGAAACCGGCCTCGCCCTGGAGAAGGAGCAGGCCGGCGCTGCGCGCCGGCGCCTCATCCAGGATGAAATGCAAAGCACGCTGCCCTGCCCGGTCTACGGCGCCCAGGCGTGGCCGGGCGTCGAGGCGGCTGAGGCCCGCGCTGTCGAGCCGGTGGATGGATTTGATCGGGCTGAGCCCGCCTTGCACCGAGGTCTCGACAAGGACCTTGCCCTCGACCAGCACGGCCACGGGCAAGGCCGGCGCGGGCTTGGGCGAAAGGCAGAGCAGGAACTGGCGCAGAAACGAGAGATAGCTCGCCGTCGCGGACAGGCCGAACAATGACGGCCAGGGACCGACAAGCGCGCTTGCAAGCGCCAGCCTCGCCTTCGGCGTCAAGTCGCGCAAAATCTCTGCAGGCTCGGTCATGCCATGGACCAGGGCCGGGTCGAACCGCGCGGTGATGTCGCCGGCCGTGCCTTGATCGGAGAGCGTCGCGACGATGCCGTCATGCCCGCCATGGCGGAAGGCGACGACGACGCGCTCGCGGCCGTCACTCAGGCCGAGCGTGACCGCAGCCGAGGCCAGGCGCCTGCCGCCGCCGACCAGCGAGACGCCGGGACGGCCGAAAGACGGCACGTCGAGCGTCCACGACAACAGGAAAACCGATCCGCTGAGCCGGAACAGGTCGAGATGCGTTGATCCAGTGTCCACCGCTTGGGCGGGCGCAAGTGTAAGCATGAGGCGACATCCGGCTGAGCAGGGAGCGACGCCGACCGAAAAGGCCGGCGTCGCAGTTTCATCAGGCGACCGAGAAGTAGGAGTGCGGATCGCTCTGGATGTCTTCGGCCGTGACGCCGACCAGCGTCAGCGTATCGCCATGGCCGAGATCGATGATGGCGTTGCCGCCAACCGTCGTCGCACGCGCCGCCACATCCTCGGCGGAGTGAACGCCCGTGCCGTTGATGTCCGAGGCGATCTGCAGCATGTCCGAGCCGGCCTGGAAATCGAGCACGACATCGTTGCCGCCGCCACCGGCGAAGACGAAGACGTCATGGCCAGCGCCACCCGAAAGGATGTCGTCGCCGGCGCCGCCGAACAGCAGGTCATCACCCGCTCCACCTTGCAGGATGTCGTTGCCGGCGCCGCCAATGAGCACGTCATTGCCCGCACCGCCCTGCAGAAGGTCGTTACCTGCACCACCGAGGAGCAGATCGTTGCCGGCGCCACCTTGCAGGATATCGTCCCCGGCGCCGCCGAGCAGGATGTCATTGCCGGCGCCGCCCTGCAGGATGTCGTCCCCGCTACCACCGTCCAGGACGTCGTTGCCGGCTCCACCGGTCAGGAAATCGGAACCGTCATCGCCAAACAGTGCGTCATTGCCCGCATCGCCGGACAGGAAGTCGTTGCCGTGCCCCCCGAAGAGGACATCGTCGCCGCTGCCGCCGAAGATAGCGTCATTGCCGGTATCACCGAAGATCACGTCATTGCCGCTGTCGCCGAAGAGAAAATCATCTCCGCCGCCACCGTGAATGACGTCATGCCCCGCGGCGCCGTGAATGACGTCGCTGAATCGACTACCTATCAAAAAGTCGTCGAATGCACTTCCTTCTATCGTGGCCATTAGTCACCTCCTAGGCGATCTGAAAGCACCGCCAGGTCTACGGAACCAAGCCGCAGCGCCCCCTGGGTTTCGGTGCCGTTCCGATGACGCTGAAGAAGCACGCCATCGCTCGACAGGCCAAAGATTAGCCAATATGTGCAGCGCAGCAAGCCTTTTATTATGACCATTTCGCGATGCAGCAAGATTTATACTTTAAATATCGCGGTTTAATCTGTAAAACACTCCAAAATAATCTCGAAATTCGAAACGATAAATCGGGAGCAATCTTCTAAAATTGACGCAATATCCGACAGATTCCGCCCAAGCGATTGTTTTCGCTGGCGAAATTAGTCCTCGCGGAAGGCTCGATGGAAGCTGTCCGTGATAGGCGAAAGCAGATAGTCCACCGCGCGGCGCGAGCCGTTGACGATCAGCACCTCGGCCGCCATGCCGGCCTGCAGCGATATTTTATTTTCGGCGAGGCTCTCCGGTCTGATCTCGGCACGCACGATGAAGTAGGCCGCGCCGGTCTTGTCGTCGACGAGTTGATCGGCGGCGACATAGTTGACCGTCGCCAGCAGAGGCGGCAGCAGCCGGGCGTTGAAAGCTGTGAGCCGGATGCGGGTTTCGGCTCCCATCCGCACGACATCGATATCGCGCGGATCGACCTTGGCCTCGACGATCAGCGGCTCATGCTCGGGCACGATGTCGAGAATCGCCTCGCCCGCGGCGATGGCGCTGCCGGCGGTGCGCATCCGGATATTGGCGACGATGCCCTCTTGCGGCGAAAGAACGACGAGACGCCGCAGGATATCCTGCGCCTGGATGATCCGCTCGACCACTTCCGAGAGCGACAATTGCGTATCCTGCAGATCCTTGGCGATCTCGCTCTGGCGATCGAGCCCGATCGAGAGAATCTCGAGATTGGCGCCGGCCACCGCCTGCTCGGCCTTGGCCTTGCGCGCCGCCATCTCGCCGGCGCGCCCGGTCAACTCGCTCTGCTTGGTCTGGAGATCGACGAGCTGGGTGCGCTTAGCGTAGCGCTTCTCATAGAGCTCGCCGACGACGCGCGTCTCTTCGTCGATCAGCGTGCGCTGATAGCGCGTCGCGTCGATCTGGGCCTGAAGTGCGTCGGATTCGGCCTGATATTGCTCGATGACGCGCTGCTGGATGCGGATCTTTCCGTCATAGACCTGCGCACGGGCGCGAAACAGCGTGCGCTCGGCCACCATGACCTCGCGCGCAATCGGCGTCTGCGCCCTGTCGATATCGTCGGGAAAATCGATTTCGGCGGCGCTGGTCTGTTCCGCCTTGAGCCGGGCGAGCTTGGCCTCGAAACCGACCCGCTTGCCCTGGAGCTGCTGCAACTCGGCCTTGGCGCGGGCATCCTCCAGACGCAGCAGCGGCTCGCCCTGGGTAACGCGATCGCCTTCGCCCTTGAGCAGCATCTTAAGGACGCCGCCCTCGAGATGGCTCACCGTCTTGCGCTTGCTGTCGACAATGACGGTGCCGGCTGCGACCGCTGCGTTGTCGAGATGGGCGGTCAGCGCCCAGGCGCTGAAACCGCCGAAGCCAACAGCGATCGCCGTCACCCCGGCCAGGATGAGGCTGCGCAGCGTCGGCACGCGCTCATCGTCCGGCTCCGCCGCCTGCGAGTACGGGACGAGCGACCGGCCAGGCTCTTTCAGCATCGGAAGCCCACTCATGCCGTCACCTCGCGCACGGACTTCGGCTGCTCGGCTTGCTTGCCCGGCTCCATCTCGACCAGCCCGCCGGGCGTGATCATGCCGGCGATCGCGGAACGCGGACCGAACTGGTTGATGCGGCCCTCGCGCAAGACAAGGATCTTGTCGACCACCTGCATGATCGAGGGCCGATGCGCGATCAGCACCACGATCGCGCCGCTTTCGCGCGCCGCATTGACCGCGCGGATCAGGCTCTGCTCGCCCTCGGCGTCGAGATTGGCGTTGGGCTCGTCGAGCACGACCAGGCGCGGCGAGCCGTAAAGCGCGCGCGCCAGCCCGATGCGCTGGCGCTGGCCACCCGAAAGCTTGAAATCGCCGTCATTGACATTGGTGTCGTAGCCGAGCGGCATGCGGCCGATCAGCTCGTGCACGCCGGCGATGCGCGCCGCCTCCAGGATGGCGTGCGGATCAGGACTGCGCATGCGCGCGATGTTCTCAGCGATGGTGCCGTTCAGCAGTGAGACCGATTGCGGGAGGTAACCGACCATGTCGCCGAAGGAGCTGCGCTCCCAGAGATAGACATTGTGGCCGTCGAGATAGACGCCGCCGACATTCGGCTTGAGCACGCCGACGAGCAATCGCGCCAGGGTCGACTTGCCGGCGCCCGACGGTCCGACGATGCCCAGGACCTCACCCGGCTCGAGCGTGAAGGAGACGCTCTTGATCACGGTCTGCTCGGAGCCTTGCGGCGCGAAGACGACGCGGTCGATGACGAGATCGCCCTGCGTCCGCGGCGTCGGCACGGTCTGGCGCTGCGAGACGCGCGACTGCACCAGATCGCGCACCCGCTTCCAGGCGGAGGCCGCCAGCACCCATTGCCGCCAGTCCCCGATCATCGAATCAAAGGGCGCGAGCAATCGACCGAGCAGGATGCTCGCCGCCATCAGCGTGCCTGCCGAGACCTCGTTGCGGATGATCAGCACGGCGCCGGTGGCGTAGATCGCCAGCTGCATCGTCATGCGCGAGGAGCGCGTCAGCGCGGCGATGAACTTGCCGCGCCTCGTGCCAAGGTCGAGATGCTCGATCATGGCCAATTGCTGGCCGCGCCAGCGCTTGGCCAGCGCCGGCAGCATGCCCATCGCCTCAATCGTCTCGGCGTGCCGCAGGCTGGCGCCGACCTCGTTGATGCTGGCGACGCCCGCCTCATTGGCCTCCTTCAGGATGCGCCGCGTCAGGACGTCGGAGAGCACGCCGAGGATGAGCAGGATCAGCAGCGAGACGGCGCCGACGAGCCCGTAGATCGGGTGAAAGATGAACAGCACCGCCAGGAAGATCGGCGACCAGGCCGCCTCCAGCGGCGTCGCGATCGCCGAGCTCGCAATGAAATAGCGGATGTCGTTGAGATCGCGGATCGCCTGCGTGGACTGGCCCGAGCCCTGCTCGAGCGAGGCCGAGACCGCCGCCTGCAGCGCCGGCAGGTTGAGCCGGCGCGCGAAGATGCTCGCCATCGCCTGGAAAGTCAGGGAGCGGATGAACTCGATCGTGCCATAGAGCGCCAGCGCCCCCACCGCGATCACCAGGAGCATGGTCAACGTGTCCAGGCTGCGGCTGACCACGACGCGTTCCTGCACCTGGATCATGAACAGCGGCACGGTCAGCAGCAGGATATTGACGCAGAAGCTCAGGAAGCCGGCATAGGCCAAGCCCCCCGCAAAGGAGCGCTGCAAATCTCGAATCAAGGCGTCGGGCGCCTGCGTTGCAGCCTTCATTCACATCTCCGGATGAGAATCTACCACGGCCGGACGCGAGCCCTGGGACCGAAGCGACAGTTTGCATGCACAATTAACAGCATGCCCTTCAGCTCGTGTCGAGAGTATGACAGAATAGGTTGTCATAACAATTGAACAAAGCCGAAAATTAAGTCGAAAAGATGCGATAGTTTGAATTTCGAAACAGTTCAGATCTATCCACAGATTGCTAAAATCTTACACCTGCGACATCTTGGGTGGCATGTGCTTTGCGTATAGGCTATTTGACGGTGGCAGGGGATTCTTGGGGGATAGATTGCACATTTTGAAATCAGGCGGAGTAGGGAATGCATTCCAAACCGCACAGCGGCGATCAAATCCTAGGCACGGCCTTCAACGGCGATCACAGGAGTCCGACCAGGCGAAGCGACGCAGACACTAATCCGATGCGCGGCTTCGTCTCTCAGCTCGACCTCGCTCGCATGATCGAGCGGGTCAGCCGGCGCTTCCTTGACTATTTGCGGCTCGAATTGACCAAGCTCGGGGTCGACGACATCTCACCGTCACAGGTGATGGTGCTGCTGACGATCGGCGCGGGCGAGATCGCGGTGCGCGATCTGCTCGACCGAGGGCACTATGTCGGGTCGAACGCGTCCTACAATCTCAAACAGCTGGTCGAGAGCGGTTATCTCGATCGCGGCGCCTCGCCGCGCGACCGGCGCCTCGCCCGGATCTCGCTCTCGCCCAAGGGGCAGCTTCTCTGCGAGCGGCTGCGCCTGCTCGACGAGACCAGCCAGTTCGGCCAAAATCCGGAGATCGACATCGAAACCGATCTTCAGACCACCCACGACACGCTGCGCCGCCTGGAACAATGGTGGAGCGATGCGTTGCGCTATGGAGGGGTCCTGCTCGCCTCATGCACATCTTATTCGTTCATCGTTCAGGATCAGGTCAATTTGCTCACCTGATCGCGCGCCTCGTCGCCGACGGCGCCGAGGTCACGCTCATCACCGAACGGGCCGAGCAGGAGCGGCCGGGCCTCAGGCAGGTGATCTATTCCGTCGGCGAGCCGTCGACGGCCCACGCCACCCTGGCGGCGACCGACTACCATGTCCGGACCGGAGAGGCCGTGGCAGCCGAACTCGCACGGCTGCGGCGCCACGATCCGCCCGACGCCGTCATCGGCCATATCGGCTGGGGCGGCCTGCTCTTCGCGAAGGATGCGATGCCGGGCGTACCGCTGATCGGCTATTGCGAATATTACTACAATGGAGCCGGCTCAGATCTCGATTTCGATCCATCCTCGCCGGTCTCCGACGCGGAGCGCCGACGCATCCGCATGCGCAACGCGGCCCAGCTCGTCACGCTGGAGACGCTCGACGCCGCCTATGCGCCGACGCGCTGGCAACAATTGCAATATCCCCGCAGCCTGCGTTCGCGCATCGCGATCTGCCATGACGGCATCGATATGGCGGCGTGCCACCCCAATCCCGACGCCAGTTTCACCTTGCCTGACGGGCGCAGGTTGCGGCGCGGCGATCCGGTCGTGACCTTCGCGGCGCGCGATCTCGATCCCTATCGCGGTTATCCGCAGTTCATGCGCGCGGCAGCTCTCGTCGCACGCAAGCGACCTGACACGATCTTCGTTGCGGTGGGCGGTGACGGGCCCGGCTACGGCCGCCCGCGTCCGGATGGGCGACCTTGGCGCGAAGCCATGCTGAATGAGACGGGGCTGGACGCACAGATCGTCCATATCCCCTGGCTCGCCTATGAGGCGCTGATCCGGCTGTTCCAGGTCTCGGCCGCTCATGTCTATCTGAGCACGCCCTTCGTGCTGTCCTGGTCGGTGCTGGAGGCGATGGCTTGTGGCAGCCTCGTCATCGGCTCGCGCACGCCACCGGTCCAGGAGGTGATCACGGATCGGGTCAACGGCCTGCTGGTGCCGTTCTTCGATGAAGCGGCGCTGGCCGGGACCATCAATGAGGCGCTGGAAAAGCAGGCCTCCTTCGCGGGGTTGCGCCAGGCGGCACGCAACTCGGTCGCGGCGAAATACGATCTCCAGACCTGCCTCGACCGGCAGCGCGGCCTGATCGGGCGCCTCGTCGCGCAGGACGACCTGCTCCTGGCCTGACGGGCTACCCGGCCCTCTTATCGCGCTACTGCAGCCGACCGAACCCCGCCCGACGGAACGTCATCGCCTCGGTGATGAAGCGCCCGCTGCGCACCGGCCTGAAACCGGCCTCTTCCCAGCCATTGGCGGCCATCAGGCGCGCTACCATCTCATGCAGCCGCCGCAGATGATCTTCGCGATCATCGTCCAGCCATTGGCCCCACCACTCTTCAATCAATCCGATCAAAGGCTCAAGTGAAGGAGCGCCCCCTTCCGCTGCGTATTGCAACGCAGCATTCCCGGCGGGGGAAGATATGATTTCCCAAATCTGGAGAGGTTCAGTTCCTCTCAACATCAATACAACCCCTAATCGTGCCAGCCCCGCCCGCTGGCGTCCTACCCTGGAGGCAATACTAATTGAGGCTGAGGCGGGATGCAAAGCAGGAAACCATCGCCATCGCTAGATTAGGTTACAGAACACAAAACCAGATACAACACCAACGGCCGGTTGTCGTAGTGTCTGACAGCTTGGTCGTCGGCGATCCACATCACGGATCGCCTGCGATTGTTCATATATTGCCGGTTAATGCAGCGGTGATAGTCCGAAATTAATTCGGATTTTATTCGAATTCATTGACTTCCTGGAGCAAGCGCGTCTTTGCAATCTCCCGGAAAGCGCCTGCCCGGCGGCCGCGCAGCTCAGGCAAGAGCGACCCCGTTTGCAAATTTAGCCAATAACCGTGCTCGCGCGGGCCTACACTCCCCCGATCCATAATGAAGCGGAGGATTGGGCATGCCGCCGATGATCGATGCACGGATTTACCCGGCGACGACACATGAGGTCACCAACCAGTCCGGCGCTCTCACCGGTATCAATCTCTTCGAGGCGGACCGGATCCTGCGCGAGGCGGTCGAACGCGAAGGAGCGGGATGGGTCGCAGACCGCGCCTCAAGGCTCGGTGCCGCCGCCGGCGACCCGGAGATTCAGGAACATGCCCATCTCGCCAACAAGCACGGCCCTGCGCTGAAGAGCCATGACCGCTTCGGGCACCGGATCGATGCCGTCGAGTTCCATCCGAGCTACCACGCCTTGATGGGGCTCGCCTTCGGGTCGGGCGTGCATTCCCTCGCCTGGACCGCGAACCGGCCCGGCGCCCATGCCGGAAGAGCGGCTCTCAGCTATCTCTGGAACGAAATCGAGAACGGCGTCGGCTGCCCCACCGGGATGGCCTATTCAGCGATACCAAGCCTGCGCCTCGTGCCCGCCATTCGCGCGGCTTGGGAAGGCAAGGCTCTCGCCGAAGCCTATGATCCGCGCGCCATTCCCGCGACGGACAAGATCGCGGTCACCATCGGAATGGCCTTGACCGAGAAACAGGGCGGCTCGGACCTGCGGGCCAATACGACACGCGCCGCGCCGGTCAATGGCGGCGGAACCGGCGCAGAGTACCGGCTGACGGGCCATAAATGGTTCTGCTCGGCGCCGATGAGCGATGCCTTCCTGACGCTAGCCCAAACCGAGAAGGGGCCATCCTGCTTCTTCGTGCCGCGCTCATTGCCGGATGGAACGCGCAACCGCTTCTTCATCCAGCGGCTGAAGGACAAATGCGGCAATCGCTCCAACGCCTCGAGCGAGATCGAATATGACGACACCTATGCCATCCTGCTGGGCGAGGAAGGGCGCGGCGTCCGGGCCGCGATCGAAATGGCCCATCTGACCCGGCTCGACTTCGCCATCGGCTCGGCCGGGCTGATGCGCTGGGCCTTGAACCTGACGCTGCACCATACGCATGGCCGCCGGGTCTTTCAGCGCGTGCTCGCCGACCAGCCCTTGATGCGCAATGTGCTCGCCGATCTCTGCCTCGAATCGGAAGCAGCGACCGTGATCGCCTTCCGCCTCGCCCGCGCCGTGGACGAGAGCGCAGCGGGCTCGGAACAGGCCCGCCTCCTGGAGCGTATCCTCACCCCGGTCGCGAAATTCTGGAACTGCAAGCGTGTGCCGGCCTTCATCGCCGAAGCCCTCGAATGCCATGGCGGCAATGGCTTCATCGAGGAGCAGCCGATGGCGCGGCTCTATCGCGAGGCGCCGCTGAACGGGATCTGGGAGGGCACGGGCAATGTCATCTGCCTCGACGTCCTGCGCGCCCTGCAGCGCGAGCCCGATTCGGTTGCGGCGTTGCTCGACGAGCTCGCCTTGGCGCGGGGCGTCGACCATCGTCTCGACACCGCAATCGACGCCCTGGAAGTGGAGCTCTCCGACCCGCTTGAGCTGGAGCACCGCGCGCGCCAGATCACAGCGATGATCGCAACCGTCATGGAGGCCTCGCTGCTGGCGCGCCACTCGATCCCCGCCGTCTCCGACGCCTATCTCGCCTCGCGGCTGGATGGCTTGTCGAACCGGGCTTTTGGCAGCCTGCCGCGCGGGGTCGACGCCGCGGCGATCATCGCACGCTCCCGGCTGCAATAGGCTGCGGAACGAAAGGTCGCGGCGGCGGCCGGCTTTGGTTATGCTGTGATCTGGGAGATTGGCGGTTTGGCTCGCATCGATACGCGCAACAGCTCACGTTACTGGCGGGATCCGCATGTCCCCGGCCTGAGCTGCCTTGCGGCCGATTTCACCAGCCATGAATACGCGCCGCATAGCCATGACGCCTTCGTCGTCGCGGTCACCGAGGCCGGCGGCTCGGAATTCAAGAGCCGCGGTTCGACCGAGGAGGCAAGCGCTGCCACGCTTCTGGTGTTCAACCCGGCCGAGCCCCATTCGGGGCGCATGGGCTGGAGCAAGCGCTGGCGCTATCGCGGGCTCTATCTGAGCAAGCCTGCAATTGAGGCGGTGGGCCGTTCGCTCGGCATTGGCGCGACACCCTATTTCACCGCCAACGCCTTCAAGGACGAGGCTCTGGTCGCCTCCTTCCTGGCTCTGCACCAGGCGCTCGACGACGGCCGCGACGCGCTGGAGGAGCATGAGCTGCTCGTGAGCAGCTTCGGCGTGCTGTTCCGCCGCCACGGCAGCGGCGGCGAGCCCATTCCCGCCGCGCCGCGCGACCGGGAGCTCGCCGGCCTTGTCCAGGCGCTGATGAACGAGCGTTACACTGAAGAGCTCACGCTCGACGAAATGGGCGCGGTCGTCGGCCTGACGCCATTCCAGCTCATCGGACTGTTCAAGCGGGCGACGGGCCTGACGCCCCACGCCTATCTGACACAGGTCCGGCTCAAGGCCGCGCTCCGCGAGCTCAAGGCCGGCACGCCGATCGTCGAGGCCGCCCTCGCCGCCGGTTTCTGCGACCAGAGCGCGCTCAACAAGCACTTCAAGCGCTGCTTCGGCATCACCCCGCTGCAATGGCTGCGGGCGACGCGCGGCTGAACGCCGCCGCGCAATTCCAGCCAATAGCGCCCGCCGCGATTCTGCCAGGCTGTCCTGAACATCGGGCCGCCGGCTGCCGCTATGGAGCGGCGGCCGCCGGCTCAAGCCTCAGGACATCACCGGCATGGCCCGCCATTACTGCCTCGACAATCCAGACACGCTCACGCTCGCTACCACGGTGACGGAAACAGCGCCCGGGCGTTTGCTCCTCGATGAGAGCCCATTCTACCCGGGCGGCGGCGGGCAATTGCCCGATCGCGGCCTCCTGCGCTGGACCGGCGGCGAGAGCCGCATCGTCGGCTTCGAAGCGCAGGGAGGCAAGCTCTGGCATCTCCTGGAAGAGCCTGTCGAACTGCCCCCGGGTCCGGTCGAGGCCGTCGTGGACCCGGTCTTCCGCCAACTCATGCGCGAGCTCCACACCGGCCTCCATGTCGTCAACGCGCTGGTCTACCAGTCCTTCAACGGCGCCCTCGTCACCGGCGTCCAGATGAACGAGGACGGCAGCGCCCGGATCGATTTCGACCTGCCGGAGGCCGATAATGACCGGCTGCGCGCGTTGGAACCGGCGATCAACGATGTCATCAGGCAAAACCTGCCCGTCCGCGATGCCTACGTCACCGAAAGCGCAGCCTTCGACGAACCGGGCCTGATCCGCTCGCGCTCGGTTGCGCCACCTCCGGCCCCTGACGGCACGATCCGCATCGTCGAGATCGTGGGGCTCGACCGCCAGGCCTGCGGCGGGACGCATCTCGCCGCGACCGGGGCGTCACGCCCGATCCGCATCCTCAAGATCGACAACAAGGGCCGCCACAACCGCCGCCTGCGCATCGGCCTCGATGGTGCGGCATGACACATCCCGTCCCGGGACTTGCGGCTCGCCTCTGGGCGCGTCCCGCACTTCTGCTGTGGCTGCCGCCTTTGTTCTGGGCCGGCAACCTCGTACTCGGCCGGGCTCTCGGGCCAACCTTCCCGCCGGTCTCGCTCGCCGTCGGGCGCTGGCTCGTGGCGTTTGTCGTGCTCGCCCCTTTTGTGGCGCGGCGCGCCTATGAACAGCGGCAGCTCCTGCGCCAGCACGCTCTTCTCATCCTCGCCTGCGGAGCCTTCGGCGTCGCCGGCTACAACGCCCTGGGCTACCTTGCCCTCCAGACCGTGCCGGCGGCCAGCGTTGCTTTCCTGAACTCGACCTTGCCGCTGATGGTGCCGCTCGCCGCCTTTGCGCTCGGTGTCGAGCCCGTGCGACCCAAGACCCTGTTCGGTATCGCCCTCTCCTTCCTGGGCGTCACCTGGATTGTGTCGCGCGGCGATCTTGGCAGCCTCGGACATCTTTCGCTCGGCGGCGGCGAGATTCTCGTCCTGATCGCGGTCGCGAACTACGCACTCTATTCGGTCCTGATCCGGCGCAAGCCAGCCGCACTGGACCCGCTCGTCTTCCTCGCCGCAACCATGGTGACGGGCCTGCTCGTGCTGATGCCGTTCTGGGTGACCGAACTCGCCCGCGGCGCGACAATCCCGCTCGACGCAGGCTCGATTGCCGCCGTGCTTTATATCGGCGTCTTCGCCTCGCTCCTGGCCTTCGTACTGTGGAACCGCTGCGTCGCCATGCTGGGAGCGACCGTCACCGGCGCATCCTTCCACCTCGTCGCGCTGTTTACGGCAACGCTCGCCTTCCTGCTGCTGGGCGAGCCCGTCCGCTCGTTCCATCTCATCGGGATCGCGCTGATCCTGGCAGGCTTTGCCGTCGCGACCGCCAGCCGGCAGGCGCCAGCCCCTCGGCTCAACCAGGCCGACAGCCCCTCCTCGCCTTGACCTTCAGGCGAGCCGAAACCGACTTGCGAGATCAGCGCGAGAACCTGACCGGCACGGCCAGAGCGATCGTTCCGCCGCCGACGCCCTGCGGCGGCGCCGGCACCGGGCTCGCCCGCCGGACCATCGCCACGGCCTCCTCGTCGAGGATCGTATCGCCCGAGGAACCCGCCAGGCGCGCCGAGAGCACGCGCCCGCCGCGATCGATGCTGAAGGCGACCTGCACCGTGCCGGGGCTCGCCCCGCCGGGGAAGCGCTTATAGCGGTTGAGATGGGCGATCAGCGTGCCGCGCCAGCTCGCCGGCGACACCGATGGCGCAGAGGCAGCCCCGGCCGAGGGCGCGGCCATGCTGGGCGCCGTCTGGGCCTGTGCGCTCGGCGGCGCGGACGTCTGGCGCATCTGCGGGCGGCCGGGCTCGACCGGCTTGTGCCGCTCGGCCATGCGCGGCTTCGGCGGAGGCGGCTTGCGCTGCACCACCGGGCGTGGCGGCGGCGGAGGCGGCGGCAGCACCACCGGTGCATCGGCGATCTGCGGCATCTCGGGCAGCTTGATCCCGGGCTCGGGCTGCATCACCGGCAGCGGAACCTCCGGCGTCGGCTCGACCGGCGTCACCACCGGCTCAGGCTCGCGCGGCGTCTCCTCGGGCGGCTTTTCGACGACCCGCTCGGGCGCAGGCTCTGGCTGGGCCTCGACCATTTCGGGACCCGGCGCAACCTCCTGCGGCGGCGTTTCGGGCGCGACAGCGATCGGTGCGAGCTCGATCATCACGGCCGCTGGCGGCTCACCCATCGCAGCCTCGGCCTGCTGCCAGTTCAGGATCATCCAACCGGCCCCGGCATGGGCGCTGGCGACGACGAGCGCCGCCACGCTCCAGCGCAGGGCACCCGGCCAGAAGCGCGAGACACTCACATCACGCCCCATGCTCATGGCTGCCGCATCGGCGCTGCGCCGCAATCGAGATCGCAACGCACCTGCTCGCAAAGGCTGGCCTTGCCCAGCCGGTTCATTTCCAGGCCGATGACACGCTTCCTACGATCCATCGCGGAGTCTGGTCCCAATCGTCAGCCCCTCTTGGGTCCTTACGGTCCCGTTGCGGCTCAAATCCGACATGGCCAAGCGGGGCGCATATCCAAGAAACGGCTGGCTCACCCCAAAAATCGGGCTGGCTACGAAGCCTCGGACATCGCCGAACCTCACGCATTCTGCGTGGTCCCGGCAACCCGGCGGCACTGCGACGTGCCATACCAAATCGAAATTTCTTCTGCAACAACAGTAGTTTATATCAGTTCTAGACAAGCCTGGAATTCCGAATCCGGATACTGCGCAGGCCCGCACGCAACGCGGCCCAGCGCCCGCCCACGACTGGGGACGGACAGGCAGCGCATGGAGCGCTTCGGAAGGCGCGTAGCGCCATCCCTGCAAAATAAGCTTGCGCCCAATGCTGCAACGCATGACTAAACGCGACGCTGCAACCGTGATGAGGTAGCGCAACGCAGGATTGATATTATACCTGCATAAATGAATCGCGGGCTTTCCAAACACGCTCGAAATCTTCGAAAAGTGAAGATGTCTTCTCTATATAACCAATTTCCGACTACTGATCTGACAAATCGGCAGCACTGGCTGCGGCAGCGTCGTTGCGGCCCGTGCGTAGCCTGCGGTCTGGATCAGCTTCTCACCGGATCGCATGACGGTCGGCCAAGCAAAACA
Organism: Allobosea sp. OK403; assembly: GCF_900113835.1. Classification (GTDB taxonomy): domain Bacteria; phylum Pseudomonadota; class Alphaproteobacteria; order Rhizobiales; family Beijerinckiaceae; genus Allobosea. The sequence continues at coordinate 45,710 of NZ_FOQV01000016.1, forward strand.
TCACGAGCATGATGATGCCTGACATCGCCATATCGGCGCTGAGGACATTCGCCCTGTTCTCCGACGCACAGGAAAGCACGCTGCGCGAGCTCGCGCCAAGCTGCATCTTCCAGTCCTTCTCGGCCGGCATCGAGATCAACAGGGTCGGCCAGATTCCGCGCTACATCTACTGCCTGCGCTCCGGCTCCACCGAAGCCTGGGCCCGGTTGAACGATGCCGAAACTATCCTCGCCACGACAACGGCGCCGATGGTATTCGAGGTGGCCGCAACCATCCGAGATCAACCCGCTGCGTTGTCAATCGTCACGCGCGAGACTTGCGAAGCGATCGCCATCGAAAAGACGGCTTTCCTGAAGGCGGTGCGCGACGATCAGGCCGTCTGCAACGCCGCGCTGGTTCATGTTTCAGGGACCTATCTGGCGATGACGCACCGGCTTCTCGACCAGAAGCTGCGGACGGCGGAACAGCGGCTCTCGCAATGGATTCTGGCCGAGATGGATCCGAGCGGTCGCTCCGCGACCGTCGAGATCGTCTTCTCGAAACGCGCACTGGCCTATGAACTCGGCATGTCGCCGGCCAATCTGTCGCGGCTGTTCAATGTCCTGCGCGAGCACGGCATCGCGATCGATGGCAAGACCATGACCATCACCGACCTCAAAAAGCTCGAGGCATTGGCTCAAGGCTGAGAACGGAGCTCACGCTCCGCTCAAGGTCCGGCGCACGCTGTCGCGCCAGCCTGCGACCTTGCGCTCCCGCTCGCTCCCGGCCATCGCCGGCGAAAAGCGCCGGTCGAGCCGCCAGAGATCGGCGAAACGATCGGGCTCCGGCAACAGCCCCGCATCCAGCCCGGCGAGATAGGCCGCGCCCAGCGCTGTGGTCTCGAGCACCAAGGGGCGATCGACGGCGAGGTCGAGAATGTCGGCCAGCCGCTGCATCGTCCAGTCCGAAGCGACCATGCCGCCATCGACCCGCAATACCGACTGGCCCTGCCCCGCTGCCGGCCAATCAGCCCGCATCGCCTCGATCAGGTCGAGCGTCTGGTAGCAGACGCTTTCGAGCGCAGCCCGGGCGAATTCGCGCGGACCGCTGTTGCGCGTCAGTCCGAACATCGCGCCCCGCGCCTGCGCGTCCCAATGCGGCGCGCCAAGGCCGACGAAGGCCGGCACCAGATAGACCTCCTGCGCCGGATCGGCCGCTTGCGCCAAGGGCCCGGTCTCGCTCGCCTTTTCGATGATGCCGAGCCCGTCGCGCAGCCATTGCACCGCTGCTCCCGCGATGAAGATCGAGCCCTCCAGCGCATAGGTTCGTTCGCCGCCGAACTGGTAGGCGATGGTGCTGAGCAGCCGGTGCTTCGAGGCGACCGGCGCAGCCCCCGTATTGAGCAAGGCGAAGCAGCCCGTGCCATAGGTAGACTTCACCATACCGGGCGAGAAGCAGGCCTGCCCGATCGTCGCCGCCTGCTGGTCCCCGGCGATGCCGCGCACCGGGATCGGCTTGCCGAAATGCTCCGGCGCGCTCTCGCCAAACAGCGCGGCGCAATCCTTGACCTCTGGCAGAAGTGCGGCCGGAACCCTAAACAGAGCCAGCAGCTCCGCATCCCAGACGCCGCGCCCGATGTCGAACAGCATGGTGCGCGCCGCATTGGTCGCGTCGGTCGCATGCACCGCGCCGCCGGTCAGCCGCCAGAGCAGGAACGAATCGACCGTCCCGAAGGCGAGTTCGCCGGCCTCCGCCCGGCGCCGGGCGCCTGGCACATTGTCGAGCAGCCAGGCGATCTTGGTCGCGGAGAAATAGGGGTCGATCCGCAAGCCCGTTCGCCCGGCGACGAGTGCCTCATGCCCTGCCTCGACCAGCTTCGCGCAAGCTTCCGCCGTGCGCCGGTCTTGCCAGACGATGGCGCGGTGGATCGCGCGGCCCGTGCTGCGGTCCCAGATCAGCGTGGTCTCGCGCTGATTGGTGATTCCGATCGCCGCGACGTCGCCCGCGCTGAGGTTAGCCTTCGCGATCGCTGCGCGGCAGGTCGCCAGCACACTCTCCCATAGGTCTTCAGGCTCGTGCTCGACCCAACCCGAGGCAGGGAAATGCTGCGTGAATTCCTGCTGGGCGCTGGCGACGGCGCGCAATCCCTCATCGAACAAAATCGCGCGCGAGGAGGTCGTTCCCTGGTCGATCGCGAGGATATGGCGTGCTGCGCCCATGAGGCTTCCGTCCCTGCCCAATTGACGATCGACTTGCTGCGACCTGCCCGCAGACTGGCCGAAACCGGGAGCGCGCGGCAAGAGCATGATAGCCAGCATGATGGCCGGCGTTGGCCGCGGCGAAAGGTTCCGCTTGGCACTGCCATCGTGCTGTTGTTACGCTCGCTTCCGAAGCAAGCGGCCGGGCGTGTTGTCCGGCTCCCGCCGCAGTGCGAAAGCGCCTGCAGGCGGCCAGGGGATTGGAAGCGGTGGCGGTGGAGGACCGGCAGGAGCAAGGCGTCGCGACCATGGCGCCGGTGCAGGCCCATAGCGTCGATTCGCTCATGATCGGCGCAATACCCCATGGCGCGGTCACGCCCTTGCCCGTGCGCGTTTATGCGCAGCGCCCGCCCCCCGCCACCTATGCCGCGCTCGACCTCGGCACCAATAACTGCCGCCTGTTGATCGCCAGGCCCGCGCAGCACGGTTTTCGCGTCGTCGACGCCTTTTCGCGCATCGTCCGGCTCGGCGAGGGCCTGGCCGCCAGCGGCAAGCTTGGCGAGGCGGCGATGGCTCGCGCCGTCGAGGCGTTGAAGGTCTGCCAGACCAAGATGACGAATCGCGGCGTCACCCGCGCCCGCTTGGTGACGACGGAAGCCTGCCGCGCCGCAACCAACGGGCTCGAATTCGTCCGCCGTGTCGCTGACGAAGCCGAGCTCGAACTCGAGATCGTCGACCAGCGCACCGAGGCCTCGCTCGCCGTCTCGGGCTGCGCCGCGCTCGCCGATCCGGCCGCCGAAGGCGTCATCGTCTTCGATATCGGCGGCGGTTCCACCGAGATCGTCTGGATGGGCGGGCGCAACGAGGCGCGTGATCCAGCCGCGCGCATCCGCGAATGGGCTTCGCTGCCGATCGGCGTCGTCACAGTTGCCGAGCGCTATGGCGGTGTCGATGTCGATCGCGCCCTCTTCGAGCGCATGGTCGAGGATTGCACGCAGGCGCTCGAGCCCTTCGCGAAGAAGGCCTCGGCAGTGCGCTGCGCCAAGAGCTTCCACCTGCTCGGCACCTCGGGCACCGTGACCACCGTCGCCGGCATCCATCTCGGCTTAGCCCGCTATGATCGCCGCGTCGTCGATGGTTTATGGATGCGGCAGGAAGATATCCTGACGGTCATCGACCAATTGGTCGAGATGGACTATGCCGCTCGGGCGGCGAATGCCTGCATCGGCCGTGAGCGCGCCGATCTGGTGCTCGCGGGCTGCGCCATCTTCGAGGCGATCCGCCGGGCCTTTCCGAGTGACCGCGTCCGCATCGCCGATCGCGGCCTGCGCGAGGGCATCCTGCTCAGGATGATGCACGAGGATCGCGCCTGGTGGCGGCGCAGGCAGGCATGACGCCGGCACGACGATGAAAGCTGGCTGAGCGCCAGCAAAAGGATATGGGCGAACAGCCATGAGTGTCGGCAAACTGGGCGGCAAATCGAATGTCGCCGGAGCCCGCGACCTGCGGGTCAAGGTCAAGAAGGCGGGGAAGCTCAAGCATTCCTCACAGCTCTGGCTCGAGCGCCAGCTCAACGACCCCTATGTCAAGCGGGCCCGCGAACTCGGCCATCGCTCGCGCGCCGCCTTCAAGATCGAGGAGATGGACGACCGCTACAAGTTCCTCAAGACGGGACAGAAGCTGATCGATCTCGGCTGCGCGCCCGGCGGCTGGTGCCAGATCGCAGCCAAGCGCATCGGCCTCGAACAGGGCAAAGGCCGCATCGTCGGCATCGATCTGCTCCATGTCGATCCGATCCCCGGCGTCGATCTGATCGAGATGGACTTCATGGCAGAGGAGGCCCCAGCCCTCCTGACCGAACGGCTTGGCGGGCGCGCCGACGGCGTGATGTCCGACATGGCGGCCAACACAACCGGGCACAAGAAGACCGACCATCTCAAGATCATCGCGCTGGCCGAGGCCGCGCTCGAATTCGCCAACGGCATCCTGGCGCCGGGCGGCTTCTTCCTGGCGAAACTCTTCCAGGGCGGCGACAGCGCCGAATTGCTCAAGCAGCTCAAGCGCGATTTCACATTGGTGCGCAACGTCAAGCCAGCGGCGAGCCGTCCGGATTCCTCGGAGCTTTACGTGCTGGCGACGGGATTTCGGCGCAAGCCTGAACCCAGCGACGCAGCGCCGACCGGCTGAGATGACGGGCCTTCCGTTGCCGGAGACCGGGCAGGCTTTCGCGGCCTGGCGCACGGACACGGCACGCTGGTTGCCGGCAGCGCTCGACATCGCGCGCAGCCATGGCTTGCCTGCGGATAATCCTCATATCTTCGCCACGGGCACCAATCTCGTCCTGGGTCTCGGCCCGGACCTGGTCCTGAAGATCTTTCCCCCGGCCCTCAGGGGCCAGTTTATCTCCGAGCGCGTTACACTGAAGCAATTGCACAGACAGCTCGATATCCCCACGCCCGAGATCATCCTCGAAGGCGAGCGGGATCAGTGGCCTTATCTCGCAATGACCCGCCTCAGCGGCATGCTCGGCTCGGAAATCTGGCCAGTTTTGTCCGAAAGCTGGAAGGAGATCGTTCTCCGCCAGATCGGGGAGACGATCGCTCAGGTGCAGCGCGCGCCGATCGGCGAGCTCGCGCTGATCGAACCCGGCTGGGCCGAGTTCATGTCACGGCAGATCGCGGGCTGCCGGGAGCGCCAGATCCGCTTGGGATTACCGGAAAAATACTGGGACGAGCTCGATGCACTGATAGCCGCTGCCCCGGCCCTGATCCCGATGGACGCAGCACCCGTCATCCTGACCGGCGAATATATCCCCGAGAATTTCCTGCTTGAGCCCGACGGTGATGGCTGGCGGCTCGCCGGCCTCTTCGATTTCGGAGACGTCCTCGCCGGCTGGGGCGAATATGATCTTCTGGGCCCCAGCGCCTTCATGACCGAGGGACGGCCAGGCCGCGTGCGCAACCTGCTGCAGGGTTTCGGCTATTCGCCCGCCAAGATCGATCCGGGCCTGACACGGCGATTATTGACGCTGACCTTCCTGCATCGCGCCAGCGATCCCATGAGCAAGATCGCCATTCCGGGCTGGCACAAAAAGGCGGCGACGCTGGCCGAGCTTGAACGCATGCTGTGGCCGCTCGACGCCATCTAACAGCTAGGCGGCGCGCGGCGTGATCGCAGCCAGCGTCGCCCCGATCGCGCGCTTCGCCTCCATCAGATCGTAGTCGATCTGCAGCCCGAGGAAGAACCCGTCCGACATGCCGAAATAGCGCGCAAGCCGGAGATCGGTGTCGGCCGTCACCGCGCGCTTGCCCAGCACGATCTCGTTGATCCGCCTGGGCGACACGCCAATCGCATGCGCCAGGGCCGTCTGGCTGAGGCCCATTGGTCTGATGAACTCGTCCAGGAGGATGCTCCCGGCATGCGGGTTCGGCAGCAGGTCTTCAGTGGTAATCGACGATTTCGACATCGGCGGGCCCTCCTTCTGTCCAGCGGAAGCAAATCCGCCACTGCTGGTTGATCCGGATAGAATGCTGGCCGGCGCGATTGCCCCGCAGCAGTTCGAGGCGATTGCCGGGCGGCACTCGCAAATCGTCGAGGCGCTTGGCGCGATTGAGCAAACGCAGCTTGACCAGTCCCGTCGCCTGAATGTCCGACGGAAGCCGCCGCGACTGCTCGCCATCCCAGATCCTCGCAGTCTCGCTATCCCGGAAGCTGACGATCATAAGCAACCATAACGCATAACGTTATACGGTCAAAGAAATCTATTCGCGGCGGTCTCACTCCAGCCTCTGGCCCGCGAATTCCGCGCCACTCTCCGGCGCGAGTTGCGGCCGGTCGCAGCTCGTTCAATTCAGGAGCGCATCGAGCCTGGCCGCCGCGGCGCGCAGTTCGCCATCTGCAAACCCTGAAAATCCCAGAACCAGCCCCTGTTGCGGTTGAGACGTCACGAACATCGATGACAGCGCCCGCGCGCCAACGCCTGCCGCCTTCGTGGCCGCGACGATCTCGACATCGCGGCGCACGGATGTGAGCTTCGCCACCAGATGCAGCCCCTGCTCTGGCGCGGTCACATCCAGAACGCCCGCGCGGCAGGCCTGAAGCCCCGCCACCAGCGCATCGCGTGCCGCATGGACCCGCCGGCGGCTGCGGCGCAGATGCGCGGCAAAATGGCCCTCGTTCAGCAGATCCGCCAGCGCGCCTTCGGCTAGGCTCGGCGGATGCCTGTCCGTGCGAGCGCGCAGCTCAAGCACAGCATCGAGCAGCGGCTCCGGCACGACGGCGTAGCCGACCCTCAACCCTGGAAACAGCACTTTTGAGAAGGTGCCGAGATAGGCGACGCGGCCCGAGGCGTCCATGCCCTGCAAGGCGGTGAGCGGCGGCCCAGCATAGCGGAATTCGCTGTCGTAGTCGTCTTCGATGATCCAGGCCTCGTTGCGCCGCGCCCAGTCGATCAGGGCCAGGCGGCGGCGCATCGTCATCGTGATGCCAAGCGGAAACTGATGCGAGGGCGTGACGTAGACGGCCCGCGCCCGTGGGCAGAGCGCCTCCCCGAGAACCGGGTCCAGCCCCTCGGAATCGACGGGTACGCCGACAACATGGCCGCCGGAATTGGCAAGCGCCGCATGAGCCATGGGATAGCAGGGATCCTCGATCCAGACGGCGTCGCCTGGGCGGATAGCGGCACGGATCAGCAGATCGAGCCCCTGCTGGGAGCCCGAGGTCACGATGATCTGCTCGGCATCGCAGCGGACGCCGCGCGCCGAACGGAGATAAGCGGCGATGGCTTGGCGAAGCGCGAGCCCGCCCCGTGGATCGCCATAGTGGAAATGCTCCGGCCCCGGCCGGGCCAGACGCCGCGCCAGGAGGCTCCGGAACACCCGCAGCGTCCGCGCATCCGGCATGGCTACGCCAAGCGCGCAAGGCAGAGGCGGCAAGACCCCAAGATCCGGCCCGAGATCCTTGACGGCCGCCACCGGCAGATGCGGGACCTGCGCCGCGACGAAGGTTCCCGCGCCGACCCTGGCCTCGGCAAAGCCATCGGCCGTCAGCATCTCGAAAGCCGCGACCGCCGACGCGCGAGAGAGACTAAAACGCCGGGCGAGGTCACGCGTCGTCGGCAGCTTGGCTCCTGCCGGCACGACCCCGGCTTCAATCAATCGCCTGATGGCCCCGTAGAGTTCTCTGGTGCGGGGCCCCTCGCCCGGCAACACGGGCATGAGTGTCGACCAGTCCGGCGGATTGGTTGTCATTTTCAATACAAGATTGGTTCTTTTGTGAGCCAATGGCATGCCGCAGATTGCACAGGCACGACAGAAGGATGCAAGTGCGGTGACCGACACTCAGATCGACGAAGCCTTCCCCATCACCGGCCGCAACCGGGTGAAGCGCCTGCATGAACGCGGCAGCTACGACCGGGCCGCCGTCTTCGCGGTCCTTGATGCGGGCCTCCTGTGTCACGTCGCCTATGTGCTCGATGGCCAGCCCTATTGCACCCCGACGATTCACTGGCGCGAGGACGACGTCCTCTACTGGCACGGCTCCTCGGCCAGCCGCATGCTGCGCCATCTGCGCGCGGGAACGCCGGCCTGCCTGACCGTTTCCCATCTCGACGGGCTCGTGCTGGCCCGCTCGGGTTTCAATCATTCCGCCAATTACCGCTCGGCGATGTGCTTCGGCACGGCCCGGATCATCGACGATCCCGAGGAGAAGGCGCGCGCGCTCCTGGGCGTCGTCAACCGCTTCTATCCCGACCGGGCCGAAACACTGCGTCAGACCAGCACACAGGAAGCCAAGGCCACCATGGTCATCGGCATGCGGATCGAGGAGGCCTCCGCAAAAACCCGCGCCAAAGGCGTCGGCGACGATGAGGAGGATTATGATCACCCGGTCTGGGCGGGCGTGATCCCGGTCAGAACGGTTGTCGGCGCCGAAGAGCCCTGCCCGCGCTTACTGCCGGGCCTCTCGCGGCCGGAGAGCCTGTCAGCCTACCGCGAAGGCGCGCGGCTGGACGAGGCGCTCACGCAGACCCAGCGTCTCTATGAGCGCGAGCCCGAGCATTAGCGGATGGCCACAATGTCTTGAGGCATGCGGTCGGCGCGACGCATTGTTCGCCGCCTCGAAACACCCCTGACAGAATGGTGTCAGGAGCCTGCTGCTAGAGCTTTCCCGGGCAAGGGGAAAGTCGATGCATCAGGACAAGGACAAATGGCTCGGCACGCTGCTGATCGTCGCTTCGGCGATCGCCTACAGCTTGTCGGGTTATTTCACTCGCCTGGTCGATCACGATGTCTGGACCATATTGTTCTGGCGCGGAATCTTCGGCGGCGTGTTCTTGGGTGCCTATATCGCATGGCGTCATCGGCCTGATTTGCTGGGTTCTGTCCGTGCGATGGGATGGGCCGGGCTCTGGGTCACAATCCTGTCGGCTACCGCCACGATCTGCTTCATCAACGCTCTGCGGCTGACTCCAGTCGCGGATATCATGACGATCCACGCCGCGATCCCCTTCATGACCGCTATTCTCGCGCTCGTCATTGCCGGCGAGAAGGAGGATTGGACGACATGGGCGGCGAGCATCGCAGCGCTTGCCGGGGTTGCGATCATCGTGAACCCTCAGGCATCGGCAGGGCATCTCGCCGGTTACGCCTTCGCGATGGTGATGGCGCTGTCATACGCCGCAATGATGGTGGTCATCCGCAAGAATCGGCATGTTTCCATGCTGCCGGCGGCCTGCCTGTCCGCCTTCCTCTGCGCGGTCATCGCCTTGCCCTTCGCGAGCCCCGCTCACGTCACGGCAGCGAGCCTGTTCGATTTGCTCCTGTTCGGCACCGTCCAATTCGGCTTGGGCCTGCTGTTTATGACGACCGGCACACGCCTGATCTCGGCGACACGTTCCGCACTGATCGGCAGCATGGAAAACCCGCTCGCACCACTATGGGTTTGGCTGGCCTTCAGCGAGCGGCCGTCCTTGCCCGCCTGGATCGGCGGCAGCATCGTCATGACCGCCGTCATCGTCGATGTTCTCGTCAAATCGAGACGGAAGCGGGATCTCGCTGGAGAGGTCGAACACATGCCTCCCTCGCCACAGCTTTCGCGGTGATCCAGCAGACCGACCTCGAATCGCTCACTCCAGCGGCTTCTGATCCGCGATCGCCTCCGCCGTCGCCCTGCGTGCGCTGAACGGGGCGTGGCCCGAGACCTCGGCACCGGCATCGGGCGCGAGCCGCGCCATCCAGAACATCGACGAGGCCGAAACCAGCCCGACCAGCGCGAAGGCCGGCCAGAAATCGCCTGCTCCCAGCGCCTTGCCGCCATTGAAGGCATTGGCCGTCTCGAGCGCGAAGGCGCCGATGGTGACGCCGACGCTCAATGACAATTGCTGGGCGACACTGGAGAAGCTGGTCGCGCTCGACATCTCGCGATTGGAGACATCGGCATAGCTCAGTGCGTTGATGCCGGTGAATTGCAGCGAACGGAAGCAGCCGCCGATCAGCAGGACCGAGAGCATCAGCCAATGCGGCGTCAGCGGCGTGAACAGGCCCGAAGCCGCCAGGAAGGCCGCCCCGAACAGCGCATTGACCGTCAGCACGTTGCGGAAGCCGAAGCGCGCCAGGATCGTCCTGGCGAGCGTCTTCATGATCAGCGCGCCAGCGGCCGAGGCGAAGGTGATCAGCCCCGATTGCAAGGCGTCGAGACCGAAGCCGAGCTGCAGCATCAGCGGCAGCAGGAAGGGAATCGCGCCGATGCCGGTGCGGAAGATAGAGCCGCCGACCACGCCGATGCGGAAGGTCGGAATCCGCAGCAGCGACAGGTTGAGCACGGGATAGGCGGCCTTGCGCGCATGGAACCAGTAGGCGGTCAGCGCCGCGACGCCGGCTGCAACGCAGGCATAGGAGACCGCCTCCGGCACCAGATGGCGCCCGCCCGTGGCCAAGCCCAGCATCAGGCTGGCGAAGCCGAAGGACGACAGAATGAAACCACGAATGTCGAGCGGCGCGACATCCTCCTCGCGTATATCCTCGAAGAACAGGCTCGCCAGCACGATGCCGACGAGACCGATCGGAATGTTGATGAAGAAGATCCAGCGCCAGTCGAAATAGGTGGTGATGAAGCCGCCCAGTGGCGGGCCGACGACGGGGCCGACCAGCGCCGGCACGGTGAGATAGGCAAGCGCGCTGACGAGCTCCGATTTCTCGACGCTGCGCAGGATCACCAGTCGGCCAACCGGCACCATCATCGCCCCGCCCATACCCTGGATGAAGCGCGCCCCGACGAAGGCCCCGAGCGAATTCGACAGGGCGCACAGCATCGACCCGACCATGAAGACGCCGAGCGCCGCCCGGAAGACCGTGCGCGCACCATAGCGGTCCGCCATCCAGCCCGAGATCGGGATGAAGACGGCGAGGCTGACGAGATAGGAGGTCAGTGCCAGTTTCAGTGCGATCGGATCCTCGCCCAGCGATTGCGCGATCACCGGCAGCGAGGTCGCGATCACCGTGGAGTCGGTGTTCTCCATGAACAGCGCGCAAGCGACGATCAGGGGCAGGAGCTTGGCACGCTGCATCAAGACGGAAGACTCTCGACAGGAGGCCGGACGATTTGGGGGAACCATATGGAGCAGAACGCAACGGAAACATAGCTCCCGCGGAACCGGATTGGTGGGAAGCCGAATTGCTTTCAGGTCATAGCGGAGCGCTCGGCCACGGCTGCGGCAGAGCCTCCACTGACGGCGACGCATCGCAGCCTTGCGTCGCCATCCGGGCATTTTTCAACAACAGCCCTAGCGGCGGCGTCACACGCATGATAACGGGCCTCGTCAACCCGATCACGGCTCCCCCGCCAGATCTTGAAAACAGGCCGCTCGAACCGGCCCTGGAGTTGACGATGGCATTCCCGACTGACGGCCTCATTCGCGACGGTTTGACCTTCGACGACGTGCTGCTTGAACCCGGCCCGTCCGAGGTCATGCCGGCCGATGTCGATATCTCGACCAAGCTTACCAAGACGATCTCGCTGAACCTGCCGATCATCGCCTCGGCCATGGACACGGTGACAGAGGCTAGGATGGCGATCGCTATGGCGCAGGCAGGCGGCCTCGGCGTCATCCATCGCAATCTGGAGGCCGATCAGCAGGCCGCCCAGGTCCGCCTCGTCAAGAAGTTCGAATCGGGGATGATCGCCAATCCGATCACCATCTATCCCGACGAAACGCTCGCCGACGCGCTTGGATTGATGAAGCAGAACGGCATCTCCGGCATTCCGGTGGTCGAGCGCGGGCCGCAGGGTCATAAGGGCAAGCTCGTCGGCATCCTGACCAACCGCGATGTCCGCTTCGCCGCCAATCCGGAGCAGCCCGTCGCCGAATTGATGACCAAGGATCGGCTGATCACGGTGCGCGAGGGCGTCGATCAGGACGAGGCGCGCCGCCTCCTCCACCAGTTCCGTATCGAGAAGCTCCTGGTCGTCGACGATCATTATCGCTGCATCGGCCTGATCACCGTCAAGGACATGGAGAAGCAGGTCGCCCACCCCAACGCCGCCAAGGATTCGCGTGGCCGCCTCCTGGTCGCGGCCGCGACAACGACCGGCGATCTCGGCTTCGAACGCTCGGAGCTGCTGATCGACGCGGGCGTCGACATCATCGTCGTCGACACCGCCCATGGCCATTCCGCCAAGGTGCTGCAGGCGGTGACACGGGTGAAGAAGCTCTCCAACGCCGTCCAGATCATCGCCGGCAATGTCGCCACTGCGGGCGGCGCCCAGGCGCTGATCGACGCCGGCGCGGATGCGATCAAGGTCGGCATCGGCCCGGGCTCGATCTGCACCACCCGTATCGTCGCCGGCGTCGGCGTGCCCCAGCTCACTGCCGTGATGGACGCAGCCTCCGCCGCGCAGAAGCTGGGCATCCCGGTCATCGCCGATGGCGGAATCAAATACTCAGGCGATCTCGCCAAGGCATTGGCGGCAGGGGCTTCTTGCGCCATGGTCGGCTCGCTGCTGGCGGGCACGGACGAGACGCCGGGCGAAGCCTTCCTTTATCAGGGCCGCTCCTACAAATCCTATCGCGGCATGGGCTCGGTCGGCGCGATGGCGCGCGGCTCGGCCGACCGCTACTTCCAGCAGGACATCAAGGACGCGCTCAAGCTTGTGCCCGAGGGCATTGAGGGCCAGGTCGCCTATAAGGGCCCGGTCTCCAGCGTCCTGCACCAGCTCGCCGGAGGCTTACGCGCCGCCATGGGCTATGTCGGCGGCAAGGATCTCGCCGATTACCAGGCGAAGGCCCGCTTCATCCGCATCACCAGCGCGGGCCTGCGCGAGAGCCATGTCCACGACGTCACGATCGTGCGCGAGAGCCCGAACTATCCGACCCGTTCTTGAGCGCAAGAGCAGGATGCGAAAAAGTGGGAACCGGTTTTTCGCATTAAATCCTGCTCTCACTCTTTGATGAGAGACGGATTCAGATTTCAGATGGGATCACTTCGTGAACCCATCTGAAATCATCCGGCTCTCGAGCAGGATGCGAAAAAGTGGGAACCGGTTTTTCGCATTAGATCCTGCTCCCCACCCTTAGTTGAAAGACGGATTCAGATTTCAGCTGGGATCACTCGGTGATCCCAGCTGAAATCATCCGGCCCCAGCACAGCCTGTGCGTGGTCTCATGAAAGCCGGGAACGGGAGCGCGCGATGACGTTGAAGCTGGTCTACCCCACATTGGCGATGATCCTGTGGATCTTCGTGGTGCTCGTCATCGTCTTCCTGCGCCGCCAAGCCGCTTTCAAGGGTAAGCAGGTGCGCCTGGCCGATATCGCCATCTCCACCGAGGGCTATCCCGAGCCCGCCCGGCTGGCGGCGGCGAATTTCTCGAACCAGTTCGAGACGCCGGTCATCTTCTTCGCGCTGATCATGCTGGCAATGGAGGTCGGCGCGAGCGGCTATGCGATGGCGGGGCTGGCCTGGGCCTTCGTCGCCACCCGCGTTGTCCACACATTGATCCATATCGGTTCGAACGCGATGAAGCCGCGCGCCGGCGTGTTCGCGCTCGGCGTGCTGATCCTGTTCCTGATGTGGATCGGGGTGGTCCTCGCGGTCGTCTGAGACGACGCACGCCAGAGGCGATTCGCGAGCCTGATATATCCTGTCTGGACGCCTGTCACATCCTCGCTACATGCCGCGATAAACCGTGTTTACAGCTTGCGCCCCTGACCCAGCGTCGGCATGCTAAATGCTTGCGGCGGTAACGGTTTGGGGACAACCGTTTGGTGGGGTTCAGAGGCTCGTCCTCCCTCTGGCGCAAGGCTTGACATGGCAGTTCTGACTTTTAGGCGCGTGGCTCTTTTGGCCGTTGTCGGCGCCGTCGGCGCAGGCGCGGGTTTTCATTATGCCGGCAAGCCGGTGCCATGGCCTCTCGACAAGATACCTTACGGCAAGGTCATACCACCTCTGACGGAAGCCGCGCAGCCCGTGCAACGCGCAGCAGCCCCGCAACGCCTGCCGGTAACGATCGTCACCGCCAAGGCCGAGCGGATGCCGATGCCCGTACGGCTCGACGCCATCGGCACGGTGCAGACACTGTCGGCCGTCACTGTGCGCTCCCGCGTCGAAAGCCAGATCATGGAGGTCGGCTTCAAGGACGGCGATTACGTCAAGAAGGGTGACTTGCTCTTCCGGCTCGATTCCCGCCAGCTCGAAACGCAGCTCAGGCAGGCCGAGGCGAATGTCGTACGCGACAAGGCCTCGCTGGTCTCGGCCGAGGCCGATCTGCGCCGCGCTGAGGAACTCGCCAAGCGCGACTTCGCCACCGACCAGCGGCTCGAGACGGCGCGCGCCGCGGCCGCGACCTTGCGGGCCTCGATCCTCGGCGGCGAAGCGGCCGTCGACGGGCTGAAGGTCCAGCTCAGCTACTACACCATCGTCTCGCCGGTTTCGGGGCGCATCGGCGTCGCCGCACTGAAGGAGGGCAACATTGCCAAGGTCGGCGATACCTCCGGCGCCTTGGCGACGATCAACCAGATCGACCCGATCTATGCCAGCTTCGCCCTGCCCCAGCGCTATCTGCCGGCGATCCGCACCGCGATGAACGCCGACACGGCCACGGTGCTGGCTACGCAGCAAGGCGTCGCCAAGGGCGTCGAGGGCAAGATCGCAGTGGTCGACAACACGGTCGACGCCACCACCGGAACGATCCAGCTGCGCGCCATCTTCGACAATGCGGCCGAGGCCCTCTGGCCGGGCGCGCTCTGCCAGATCCGCGTCACCTTGCGCGTCGAGCCCGATGCGCTGACCGTGCCGCGCGAGGCCGTCCAGAACGGCCAGAACGGCCCCTACGTCTTCGTCATCGAAGACAACATCGCCAAAGCGCGCACGGTCGTGCTCGACCGCACCGTGGACGGGCGCGTCGTGCTCGCCTCGGGCCTGCAGGGCGGCGAAGCTATCGTCGTCGACGGCGCACTGCTGCTGACCGATGGCGCCCGCACGATCGAGCGCAATCGCGGCGGCCAGCAGGTGCCGAGCAACCAGACCTCTCAGCGCGGGAGTGCCGGCTGATGAACCTGCCCGAGGCCTGCATTCGTCGTCCTGTGATGACGACGTTGATCATGGCGACCTTCCTGATCTTCGGCTTCTTCGCCTTCAAGCAATTGCCGGTCGCGGCGCTGCCGCGCGTCGATTTCCCGACCATCAATGTCAGCGCCCGCATGCCGGGCGCATCGCCTGAGACGATGGCCTCCTCGATTGCGGCTCCGCTCGAACGCGAATTCGCCTCGATCTCCGGCATCACCTCGATGTCCTCGGTCTCGCAGCAGGGCTCGACCTCGATCACGCTGCAATTCGACCTCAACCGCAACATCGATGGTGCCGCGCTCGACGTGCAGGCGGCGCTGAGCGCGACCGCCCGACGGCTGCCGCCAGAGCTGCCGACGCCGCCAAGCTTCCGCAAGGTCAACCCGGCCGATACGCCGATCCTGTTCATGGTGCTGACCTCGGCCACCAAGCCGCTCTACGAGGTCCATGAGTTCGGCGAGAACGTGCTGCAGCAGCAGATTTCGCAGCTCAACGGCGTCGCCCAGGTCAACATCTTCGGCGCGCAGAAATACGCCGTGCGCGTCAAGATCAATCCCGATGCGGTCTCCTCGCGCGGCCTTGCGCTCTCGGATGTGCGCACCGCCATCGCCGCCGCCAACTCCAATTCGCCCGTCGGAACGCTGAACGGCGAGAACCAGCGCCTGACGCTGGGCGCGACCGGCCAGATGGAGCGCGCCGGCGAATACGGCAATCTGATCGTAGCCCAGAAGAACGGCGTGCCGATCCGGCTCGAGGATCTCGCGACCGTGTATGACTCGGTCGAGAACGACCAGACCGCGAGCTGGTACAATGGCCAGCGCTCGATCCTGCTCGCCGTCTATCGCCAGTCCGACGCCAATACCGTCGATGTCGTCGACAGCATCAAGGCCCGGATCGAGAGCTATCGGTCACAGTTGCCTGCCGCGATCGAGCTGTACGCGCTGAACGACCGCTCGATCCCGATCCGCGAAGCGGTCGAGGATGTCGAGTTCTCGCTCGTCGTCGCGATCGCGCTCGTGATCATGGTGATCTTCTTGTTCCTGAAGAGCCTGGCGGCGACCGTGATCCCGACGCTGGCGCTGCCGATCTCGCTCATCGGCACCTTCGCGATCATGTATGCGCTCGGCTATTCGCTCGACAACATCTCGCTGCTGGCGCTGACGCTGGCGGTCGGCTTCGTCGTCGACGACGCCATCGTCATGCTGGAGAACATCATCCGGCATATCGAGATGGGCAAGAAGCCGTTCCAGGCGGCACTCGACGGCTCGCGCGAGATCGGCTTCACCATCCTGTCCATCACCATCTCGCTGGTGGCGGTGTTCATCCCGGTCTTCTTCATGGGTGGTGTCGTCGGCAAGGTCTTCGCCGAGTTCGCCGGCACGATCGCCGCCTCGATCATCGTCTCGGGCTTCGTCTCGCTGACATTGACGCCAATGCTATGCGCCCGCTTCCTCAAGGCGCATGACCATCACAAGAAGCCCAACATCGTCGAGCGGGTCTTCGAGGCCGGCTTCCAGGCGATGCTCGACGCCTATCGCTGGACACTGGATTGGGTCCTCAAGGCCCGCGTCCTGATGCTGATCTTCACGCTCGGCACCGTCTGGGTCTCGGCGACGCTCTACACCTCGATCCCAAAGGGCTTCTTCCCGACCGAGGATACCGGCCTGTTGCGCGCCTCGACCGAAGGACCGCCCGACACCTCCTTCGAGGCCATGGCGGAGCGCCAGCAACGGGTCTCGGCCATCGTCAAGGCCGATCCCGCAGTCGATTATCTGAACGCCAATATCGGCGGCTTCAACGCCACCAGCAACGGCTTCATGTTCATCTCGCTGAAGCCGAAAGAGGAGCGCGACAAGGCCGAGGTGGTCATTGCCAGGCTCAGACGCGCGACCGCCGAGGTGCCCGGCATCACCGCCGTGTTCCAGCAGGTCCAGAACATCAACCTGAATGCCGGGCGCTCCTCGCGTGCGCAGTACCTCTATTCGCTGCAGGGGCCGGACCTGAATCAGCTCTTCACCTATGCCCCGCTGATGCAGCAGCGCCTGTCGCAGATCCCGCAATTGCGCGACGCCAATATCGACCTGCAACTACGCAATCCGCAGCTCTCTATCGATATCGACCGCGAGCGCGCCGCCAGCCTCGGCATCACCAGCGACCAGATCCGGCAGGCGCTGGGCAACGCCTTCGGCTCGCGCCAGATCGCGACGATCTTCACTCCGGCGACCGACTATCAGGTCATCATGGAGGCCGACCGCATCTACCAGCAGGATCCAGGCGTGCTCTCGCGCCTGCAACTCAAGGCCGCAAACGGTCTCAATGTGCCGCTGGAATCGGTCGCGACGATCAAGCCGAGCGTCGGGCCGCTGGCGGTCAACCGCATCTCGCAGCAGCCGGCGGTGACGATCTCGTTCAACACCGCGCCGGGCATCTCTCTCGGCGACGCGGTCAACGCCATCCGGGCGGCAGAGCGCGACGTCAACCTGCCCACCACCATCGTCACCAGCTTCGCAGGCTCCGCACAGCTCTTCCAGGATGCGCTGAAGGGCCAGGGGCTGCTGATCTTCGCCGCGATCCTGGTGATCTACATCATCCTCGGGATTCTCTACGAGAGCTTCATCCACCCGATCACGATCCTGTCCGGCCTGCCCTCGGCCGGCCTGGGCGCCCTGCTCGCGCTTGAATATTTCGGCATGGACCTGTCCGTGATCGCGATCATCGGCATCCTGATGCTCGTCGGCATCGTCAAGAAGAACGCGATCATGATGGTCGATTTCGCGATCGAGCGGCGCAAGATGGGCGATGACGCGCTTAGCGCCATCCGCGAGGCGGCGCTGGTGCGCTTCCGGCCGATCATGATGACGAGCTTTGCGGCGATCTTCGGCGTGCTGCCGATCGCGCTCGGCCATGGCGCCGGTGCCGAATTGCGCCAGCCCCTCGGCATCGCCGTCGTCGGCGGCCTGATGGTCTCGCAATTGCTGACCCTCTACATCACCCCGGTCGTCTATTTTTATCTCGACAAGGTCGACAGCTGGCTCTCGGGTCGCGACCGGCGGGAGAGCCAGCAGGACATGCTCGTGCCTGGCGTCCCCGTGGCGGTACCTCAGGCCGTCCACAAGCCGGAGCTCTGAGGCAAAGGGGCGATATTCGCCCCTGTTTGCCTGCCTCATGATCCAAAGGGCGCGCTGCGTTAAGCATCGCGCCCTTTTTCCGTGTGCTGCGCCGCAGCGGCGTTGAAGCTTAACAAAAAGTAAACTACACCCATTCGGCGGCGGACGAGTAAACAAGCGTAGGGTGGAGTCGACGCGATGTTACGTGTCCGTGAAGTCCCGGCGGGAGGTTTTTCCCGCAGTGAAAGTCTTGTCGCCGCAAGCACCGCAACGCCATCTGCGTCACGGGGCCACCGTGCGACCAGGCTCATCGCGATGACAGGGCTGGGCTTGGCGCTGGGCGCGGGCGGCGCGATCTTCACCATCTCTCTCGTCCAGGCCGAAGACGATGCGGGCGTCCGCACTTTTCTGCTGCAGGAAGGCGCCAATCGCCGCAGCGCGCAGCACGCAGCCTCAGCCCCCGCCGCGCCGACCGCCTACGCGCCCTCTCGCAGCCGCTGGGAATTGCCGCTCTGGCGCACGCAGGCCGATGGGCGCATCGCCCACCCCACGGTCAGCCTCAACCCGTTCCGACCGCATGACGCGCCCGCCGACGTGGCGCAACGCCAGCACGCCAAGACACTGCAGACCAAGACTCAGCAGGCCAGAACACAGCAAGCGGTCCGGCTCGATACGGTCTCCGGCGCAGCCGATGTCGCCCGCACCATCTGCGTGCGCCTGTGCGACGGCTTTCACGCGCCGATCGGCTATCTGCGCAACCAGTCCGACATGAAGGCGCATGAGGCGCTCTGCCAGGCGATGAATCCGGGCATCCCCGTCAAGGTCTTCCGGGTCGCCGCTGGTGCTGCGACCATCGAGGAAGCCCAGGCCGCCGACGGCAAGCGCTACTCCGCCCTGCCCGTAGCCCATGGCCATGAGACCTCAGCCGATCCCGCTTGCCGGCCTGCGATCGT
Source organism: Allobosea sp. OK403 (assembly GCF_900113835.1). Classification (GTDB taxonomy): domain Bacteria; phylum Pseudomonadota; class Alphaproteobacteria; order Rhizobiales; family Beijerinckiaceae; genus Allobosea. Next base: position 64,505 of record NZ_FOQV01000016.1, read on the forward strand.
CCAGGCCGGAGAGCGTCGGGTCTCGCTCTTGCGCGATTTCACCCTGCGTCCCGGCGACAGCGTCGTGCTTGACGGCAAGGTCCGCACCTTCATGGGTGGCTCGCGCTGGCCTTACAGCACCAGCGACTTCCGCGATTTCCGCAAGGCCTCCGAGCTCAGCAAGGGCCAGCGCCAGCAGATCGACGAGCGCGTCGGCATTTCACGCATGGAGGCGCAGGCGCGCGGCCTGCGCCGGCAGATGCTCCTGCGCGAGGCCAGTCTGCATGACGACAGCATCGTCAGCGATGCGGTCCCGCTGCGCGGCACGCTTGATCCCGCCGCGCGTGGGCAGGCCCGCATCATTCCGATCGCGACATCCTCGACGCAGCCCTGATCCTGGCCTCCCCGCTGAAAAAAGGCAGGTTGGGCAACCGTCCAGTCTTTAGAATTCGCCTAAAGTGATGCCAGATTAGAACGCCTTCAAGTCTCTGATCTTGCTCCATTTTCTGTTGACGCAACGCCAGCCTGCCACTACGCCTCCCGGCCTCAAGCCCCAGAAGCGGGCCTTTAATCGAGAGGGAGCGCCCCATGATCCACTCCACCCATCTGTCCGCCCTGGCGCTGGCCACCGGCTTGCTGGCGACACCGGTCATGGCGCAGAACGTCAACCTCTACACCACGCGCGAGCCCGGCCTGCTCAACCCGGTGCTCGCCGCCTTCACCCAGGACACCGGCATCAAGGTCAACGCCGTGTTCCTGAAGGACGGCTTGCAGGAGCGCATCAAGGCGGAGGGTGCCAACAGCCCTGCCGATGTGATGCTGGTGGTCGATGTCGGCGAGATCAACGCGGCCGTGGACGCCGGCATCACCCAGCCGGTCAAGTCGGCTGCCGTCGACAAGATCGTGCCGGTGCAATTGCGCGGTCCCGACGACAGCTGGATCACCCTGACCAAGCGCGCCCGCATCGTCATCGTCTCGAAGGACCGGGTGCAGCAGGACGCGATCACCTATGAGGATCTCGCCGACCCGAAATGGAAGGGCAAGTTCTGCATCCGCGCCGGCCAGCACCCCTATAACAACGCCTTCTTCGCCGCTTACCTCGCCCGCAACGGCGCCGAGAAGACGGAAGGCTATCTCAAGGCGTTGAAGGCCAACACCGCCCGCAAGCCCGGTGGCGGCGACCGCGACGTCGCCCGCGATATCCTCTCTGGCCAGTGCGACATCGCCTTGATCAACACCTATTACATCGGCCTGATGAGCCAGGCTAAGAACGAGCAGAAGGGCTGGTACGACGCGATCAAGCCGCTGAAGACGACCTTCGCCGACGGCGGTACCCATGTGAACGTCTCAGCCGCCGCGATCGCCAAGAATGCGCCCAACAAGGACAATGCGGTCAAGCTGATCGAATACATGCTCACCCCGAAGGCGCAGGAGCTTTATGGCGACGGCAACTTCGAATTCCCGGTCAATGCCGAGGTCAAGGAGAGCGCCGCCGTCAAGCTGCTCGGCGCGATCACGCCCGACAAGACGCCGCTGACCGACATCGCCAGGAACCGCAAGGCCGCGGCCGATCTCGTCGACAAGGTCGGCTTCGACAATTGAGCCTGGGCGCCCCCACCAGATCGCTGCGACGGCCGTCATTCCCATGGCGGCCGTCGACGCGTTTTGCCTGGGCGTCGCTGCTCGGCGCGGGGCTCGTCGCCACGCCTCTCATCGCGCTGGCGCTGACCGCGCTCTCGCCGGCGGCCGCGCAGATCTGGCCGCATCTCGCCACCAACGTCATTCCCCGGGCACTCGGCGACACCTTGCGGCTGCTGCTCGGCGTCGGTGCGCTCTGCGCGGTGATCGGCGTCGCAACCGCCTGGCTCGTCACGCAATATGAGTTTCCGGGTCGGCGCGCCTTCGAATGGCTGCTGGTCCTGCCGCTGGCGATGCCGACCTACATCACCGCCTATATCTACGTGGAATTCCTGGGCTTCCAGGGGCCGTTCCAGACGGTTCTGCGGGCCCTCACCGGCTGGCGCTCGCTGCGCGATTACTGGTTTCCCGACCCCCGCAATCTCGTCGGCGCGATCGTCATCATGGCGCTCGTGCTCTACCCTTACGTCTATCTCAGCGTGCGGGCGCTCTTCGGCCTGCAGGGCGCGGCGATGGTCGAGGCGGCGCGCACTTTAGGCGCCTCGCGACGGCGCCTGTTCTGGCGCATCGGCCTGCCGATGGCGCGCCCGGCTCTGGCCGCCGGCCTGACGCTCGCCTTGCTGGAAACCCTGAACGATGTCGGCGCCACCGAGTATCTCGGCGTGCGCTCGTTGACGCTGTCGATCTACACGACCTGGGTCAATCGGGGCTCGCTGCCCGGCGCAGCCCAGATCGCCTGCGTCATGCTGGTGATGGTGGTCGGGCTGATCCTTATCGAGAAACGCCTGCGCGGCCAGCGCCGCTTCGCGCTCTCGGTGCGCCAGCCGCGCCCCGTCGGGCGCATCAGGCTCACCGGGCGCGCGGCCCTCGGTGCCGCGCTCATCTGCGCCCTGCCCGTCCTGTTCGGCGCGCTCCTGCCAATCGGCTTCCTGCTCCGCGAGGTGCTGTCGCACGGTCTGCTGGAGCAGGTCGACGCCGCCTTGCTGCGAAACTTCGCCAATGCACTGCTGCTCGCGAGCCTCGCCTCAGGCCTCGTCGTCGCGCTCGGGCTGGCCATCGCGGCGGCCAGCCGGCTTGGGCGCGAGGCCTGGCTCCCGGCTCTGGCGCGCACGGCCTCGCTCGGCTACGCCGTGCCCGGCACGGTGCTGGCGCTGGGCCTGCTGGTGCCGCTCGCGGCACTGGACAACAGGCTGGCCGACGCCGCGCAGACCTGGTTGGGCGTTAATCCGGGCCTCCTTCTGATCGGCTCCGGCGCCGCGCTTGTCATCGCCTATACCGTGCGCTTCCTCTCTATCGCGATTGCCGGTATCGAAAGCGGACTCGCACGGGTATCGCCGCGCATCGACGACGCCGCCAGGCTGCTCGGCGCCGGAGCGCCCGAATTGCTGCGGCGGGTACATTGGCCGTTGATGCGCCCGGCGATCACGGCTGCGGCCTTGCTCGTCTTCGTCGATTGCCTGAAGGAGCTGCCGGCGACGCTGCTGCTGCGGCCGCTTAATCTCGACACCCTGGCAACGATCGTCTACGGCCATGCCTCGCGCGGCAGCTTCGAGGACGGTGCGCTCGCCAGCCTGCTGATCGTGCTGGCCGGCCTCTATCCCGCCATCATCCTGGCGCGGGCGGGCGGCAAGTCTGTCTGAAACACGACAAGGCAGGTTCTCGACAAGGCCGGTCACCCCGACGAGGTCCATCATCTCGACAAGGTCTTGGCATCGTCATAAACCGGACACCGGCCGAAAACCGGCTTCAGGCCGGATTCTCGCCACGCAAAGGCTCATGACAAGACGCGCCTCCATTCTCGCCTACGGCCTCGTCATCGCCGTCGTACTGCTCGGATTGCAATCCTGGAGCATCGCGGTTGGGCGGGTCGAACAGCGTGTGATCGCGGCCATCGAGCTGCGCACAGGGCTCGAGGTCACTGGGCTCGAACGCGCCGAGATCGCGCTTCTGCCCTTGCCGCGCATCAGCCTGTCCAAGGTCACCTTCCGGCAGCGCGACGACCTCCTGGCGGGCTCCGCCCTGCGGATCAAGGCCCGCGCGCGCATTCTGCCTCTGCTCATCGGGCAGTTCAGGTTCGACCGCATCGAATTGGTCGTGCCGCAGATCGATGTCGCGGTAGCAGGCACGGATGACGGGCTCGGCGACTGGCTCACTCCGCCCCTGGCCTATCTCGAGAGGCTGAAAGTCCAGAGCCGCATCATCATCACTGCCGGCTCGGTCTTCATGCGGGCGCAGGGCGTGATCCGCACCATCCTGCGCGACGTCAACCTTGTCCTCCAGGACCGCGACGCCGGCGAGCCGCTGAGCCTGTCGGGTTCGTTGACCTGGCGCGGCGTGCCAACGCAGGTCAGCTTGCTCTGGCCGATGGCCGGCGCGAATGCGCGGCTGGCGCTGACGGCGGCCTCACCCGTGATGAACCTGCAATTCGAGGGCACTCGCAGCGGCCTGAACGACCCCGTCGTCAACGGCCGGCTCTCGCTTGTGACCAAGACCTTGCCCGAACTGCTCGGCTGGTTCGGCGAAACACCGCGTCTGGCCTCCGCGATCGGCCCGCTGCAGCTGACCGCCGACGCGCAGATCAAGCCGCATGAGGCCTCGCTGAGCAACGCCGTCGTCAACCTCGAAGGCGAGCGGCTCGAAGGGGCGATCAAGCTCGGCGACGTCGGCGGGCGGCTGGCCCTGTCCGGCACGCTGGCTGGTGCGACGCTCGATCTCGGCCGGCTCTACGGTCGCCTCGGCGTGCTGCCCGTCACTGCGCCGGAGAACGAAAGCGCCCCGCTCGATTTCGACGCCTGGACCGCCCATGACATCGACCTGCGCATCTCCGTCGATGCAGCCAGGGTCAATGGCGCGCGGCTCGATGATGTCGCGACTTATCTCCTGATCAAAAAAGGGCGTTTCGAGGCTGGGCTGCTGCGCGCCGGTGCTTATGGTGGCAGCGTGAAGGGTCGGTTCCTGGCGCTGGCGGCGCCGGGCGGCGTCGACGTCAAGCTCCAGGGCGGCTTCGACAAGGTCAATCTCGGCAAGGCTGCCGGCGATGTGCCGGATCTGGCGAAGCTCGGCGGCACCGGTACGCTGCAAATCGCGCTGGATGGTCTCGGCGCGTCCTCTGAAGAGGTCGTCGCCTCACTCAGCGGCAAGGTCGGCCTGAGCCTGCGCCAGGGCGAACTCGGCGGCGTCGCCTTCGGCGAGCTGCTGCGCCGGATGGAGCGCAATCCGAGCCTCGTGGCGCGCGACTGGCGGCAAGGCAAGACCCCGTTCGACACAGCGGCCGTCAATCTCAGCATCGCCAATGGCGTCGCGATGGTGACCGATGCGCAGATGATCGGACCCGGTTACCAATTGACGCTGGCCGGCCAGGTCTCCCTGCCTGAGCGCGCCTATGAAATGGGCCTCCTGCTCACGCCCAGCAATGGCCCGCTCCGCCTACCCTTCACCTTCAAGGGTCCGCTCGACAACCCGACGCTGGAGCTCGACACCGAGGCGCTGTCGCGCGGAGCCACGGCTTTTCCGACGCAGCTGCTGCGCTGAACAGGGTCTGGCCAGCAAGGTCTGGCACGCCGCTTTTTACGGCTTTCATTGCGGGGCGAATTCCGCTCTCATGCCTTCCAAGGCCGCCGGACGGTCGTTCAAGGGGAGGAAATCGGCATGAAGTACTGGATTGCAGGCGCGGTCGGCGTCGTGGGATTGATGATGACGGGCATGATCACGACGGGCACAGCCCAGGCGCAGGAGCTGATCGTCGAGAAGAAGATCTTCGAACTGCCGAGCTACACCACGCAGGGCGGCCGAACCCTCAAGAACGTCAAGGTCGGCTGGGAGAGCTACGGCACGCTCAACGCCGACAAGTCGAATGCGATCCTGATCTGCCATTTCTTTTCGGCCAACTCGCATGCCGCCGGAAAATACGCCGCCGCGGACGCTGCTCCCGGCTACTGGGACGCCATTGTCGGGCCTGGCAAGGCGATCGACACAAACAAATATTTCGTCCTCTCCTCCGATACGCTGGTCAATCTCAACACGGGCGACCCCAAGACCACGACAACCGGCCCCGCCTCGATCGATCCCGACACCGGCAAGCCCTATGCGCTCGACTTCCCGGTCGTAACAATCGGCGATTTCGTCAATGTCCAGAAGGCTTTGATCGAAAGTCTCGGCATCAGGAAGCTGGCCCTGGTCGCCGGCCCCTCGATGGGCGCGCTGCAGACCTATGAATGGGCGGCGAGCTATCCCGAGATGGTCGCCAAGGCGATGCCGGTGATCGGCGCGGCCGAGGCCGACGCGCAGCTCATCGCCTGGCTCGACGTCTGGGCCGCCCCCATCCTGGTCGACCAGAACTGGAACAAGGGTGATTACTACGGCAAGACCCCGCCCAATGCCGGCCTCGCCAAGGCGCTGGCCGTGGTCACGCTCCAGGCCAATCACGGCGACTGGACCAACGGCACCTTCGGCCGCCGTCCTGCCAAGGAGGGCGACGCTCCGGCCAAGGCGCTCGCCAACAAGTTCCAGGTCCAGAGCATTTTGGACAGTGCCGGCGAGGCCCGCGCAAAAGTCTCGGACGCCAACCATTTCCTCTATCTCGTCAAGGCCAACCAACTCTACGCCGCCGGCGGCATCTCGCTCGCGGACGCGGCCAGCAAGATCAAGGCGCCCATCCTGCTGATCAGCCAGCCCAAGGACCTCGTCTTCACCGCGGACGCGATCGAGCGCACCGCCGAGACGCTCAAGAAGGGCGGCGTCAACGTTACCCAGGCCTTCATCCAGGGCACGCGCGGCCATCTCGACGGCGTTATCTCGATGAAGCAAGCCGAAGGCGCAATCCGGGCGTTTCTGGAGAAATAGCTCTCGTCCCTTGTCGGCCAATCGCGCCTCGTCCCTTCTCCCGCCCATCTCGGGCTTGCCCGAGATGGGCAACCCAAAGTGTCAAAGTCGGCAACAGCCGACTTTGATGCGGGAGAAGGGAAGAGGGCGCCGCTTTCTGAAGCATGCGGGAGCGGGGTTCCCCAGCCCGGCCAGAGCCACAGGTGCGCCCCTATCGGCCGGAACGGCTGTCTTGCTCCCGACGCCAGGCGATCAGGGACAATAATAGCGGCCCTACGGTTAGGGCGATGATGGCGCCGGCTGCCGTCCATCCCAGCGCGCCTCCGCCGATCAGTTCGTCGCTCACGAACGCCGCGGCGAACACTCCCGCGAGCGCGAGCAAGACCTTGGCAACCCAACCGCCTCTGGTCATCGAGAGCTCCGTCCAGTTTCCGTTCTCTGAAATTCGTACGTCTTCGGCCTGGTTCGGCTCCTTCGCAGCCGACCGACGGTCCTCGATAGCTGGTAGCGATTTAAGGAATGTCCGCAATGAGGAGCAAGCGGGTCTAAACGCCCTGCACCCTCAGCCGCTTTAAGCCGGGCTTAAGGTTGTGGCTCTTACGAGGGGAGTTGCGGCCAAAGCATAACCATGCTTTGGATTTGATAAAATAAGACTAGATCTGATCAATTTCTTGATCGGCATCTTGTCGATGCGATGCGAAGGCAAGTTATGAATAGTCAGCATATCCAAGGTATGGTGCAAAATCTGAAAGAAGGTCGTCTATCGCGACGCTCCTTCATCCAGAAGATGGCGGCGTTTGGCATCGGCGCCCCGATCGCGAGCCAGATTCTCGCCTGGAACAATGTCGCGATGGCCAACGCCACGCTCGAATACAAGCCGACCAAGGCCGGCGGCGGCGGGCCGCTGAAGCTCCTGCTCTGGCAGGCGCCGACGCTGCTGAACCCGCATTTCGCCTCCGGCACCAAGGATCAGATCGCCTCCCGCATCTTCTATGAGCCGCTGGCCGGCTGGGACAAGGAAGGCAACCTCATCCCGCAGCTCGCCGCTGCGGTTCCGAGCAAGGAGAATGGCGGCCTCTCGGAAGACGGCACGAGCGTCACCTGGAAGCTGAAGCCGGGCGTGAAGTGGCATGACGGCAAGCCGCTCACCGCCGACGACGTCGTCTTCACCTGGGAGTATGCCGCCGATCCGGCGACGGCCGCCTACACCACCGGCGCCTACAAGGACATCAAGGTCGAGAAGGTCGACGATCTCACCGTCAAGGTGATCTTCAGCAAGCCGACGCCGTTCTGGGCCGACCCCTTCGTCGGCGTCGCCGGCATGATCATCCCGAAGCATCATTTCGCCGAGTACAAGGGTGCCAAATCGCGCGAGGCCCCGGCCAATCTGAAGCCCGTCGGCACCGGACCCTACAAATTCGCCGACTTCAAGCCGGGCGATATCCTCGCCGGCACGCGCAACGAGGACTATCACGTCAAGAACCAGCCGCATTTCGACACGCTCGAAGTGAAGGGCGGCGGTGACGCGGTCTCGGCGGCACGCGCCGTGCTGCAGACCGGCGAATACGACTATGCCTGGGATACGCTGGTCGAAGACGAAGTGCTCAAGCGCCTGGAGACCGGCGGCCGCGGCAAGATCAGCGCCGCGCCCGCGGGCGACGTCGAGTTCATCACCCTGAACACGACCGATCCGTGGACCGAGGTCGATGGCGAGCGCTCCAGCGTCAAGACCAAGCACCCGACGCTGTCCGATCCGGCCGTTCGCCAGGCGATCAACCTGCTGATCGACCGCGACTCCATCCAGAAGTTCATCTATGGCCGCGGCGGCGTCGCCACGGCGAGCTTCGTCAACGAGCCCAAGCAGTTCAAGTCGAGCAAGCTGAAATACGAGTTCAGCATCGAGAAGGCCAACAAGGTTCTTGACGAGGCGGGCTGGAAGAAGGGCGCCGACGGCGTCCGCGAGAAGGATGGCAAGAAGCTCAAATTCGTCTTCCAGACCTCGATCAACGCCCCGCGCCAGAAGGTCCAGGCCATCGTCAAGCAGGCCTGCCAGCGCGCCGGCATCGAGCTGGAGCTGAAGTCGGTCACGGCCTCGGTGTTCTTCTCCTCCGACGTCGCCAACCCCGACACCTACACCAAGCTCTATGTCGACATGGAGATGTACACCACGACGCAGCCGCAGCCCGATCCCGAGCGCTTCCTCAACCAGTTCACCTCCTGGGAGATCGCCAACAAGGAGAACAAATGGCTGGGCCGCAACGTCTCGCGCTACTCCGACCCGGCGGCTGACGAGGCCTACAAGGCCGCCCAGAAGGAGCTCGATCCGGCCAAGCGCGCCGGCCTGCTGATCAAGGTCAACGAGATCTTCTGCGAGGCCAACGTCATCCTCCCGGTCCTTTCAAGGACCAAGGTCGTGGCGGCGGCGCAAAGCCTTTCGCACGACCATAGCGGCTGGGACGTCGATACCTGGAACCTCGCGGCCTGGTATCGCAGCTAAGCGTCAGCGAGCCTCGCGGAGACACCGTCTCCGCGAGGGGCTGCTTCGCAATAAGAAAGCCCGGCGGATTAGATCCGCCGGGCTTTTCATATCTGGCAGGCGCCGGGACAGAGTGAACCGCCCTACCCCGCGGTGATCACCGCCTTCACCCCATCGATTACGAATTGCACCGCGAGCGCCGCCAGGATTACGCCGAGCAGGCGCGTCAGCACGACATTGCCGGTGACGCCGAGCAGCCGGGCCATCGGCACTGCCAGCAGGAAGACGACAAGGCAAGACAGGATCACCAGGCCGCAGATCACGGCGAGCGAAGCCAGCATCAGCGGGTTGCCTTCAGCCCTGCCTGCCAGCAGCATCATCGCCGTCAGCGCGCCCGGCCCTGCCATCAGCGGGATCGCCAGAGGGAAGGCCGCGACATTGCGGATATGGTCCTGCGTGATCGCGATCTCGGCGGTCTGCGCCTTGCGCTCGTTGCGGCGCTCGAACACCATCTCGAACGAAATCCAGAACAGCAACAACCCGCCAGCGATGCGGAAGGCCGGCAGCGAGACGCCGAGCGCCTTCAGCACGATGTCCCCCGCCACGCCGAAGAAGGCCATGATGCCGAACGCGATGATGCAGGCGCGAACCGCGACCTGCCTGCGCTCATCGCCCGTCATGCCGCGCGTCAGTGACAGGAAGATCGGCGCGAGCCCCGGCGGGTCGAGCGTGACGAGCAAGGTCACCAGCGCGGAGGTGAGGAAATCGAGGTTCATCGCGGGCAGTAAGCCATGCCGCAGGCGCGACCGCCAGCGCGAAGGTGGAACGGGTTGGACAGGGCTCCGAAAGGTCGCTTCCGCCGCCAATCAAGGCAGCATTGTGGAACGGGCGGCGCCGCCGCATCTCAGAGGCTCGCAACCATTTGATTTAAATGGCTTATTTTTCCCCCGAAAAGCCAGTCGCCACACTGGCTTCCCCGGCCGGAATCGGGTAGCCAGAAGCCTGAAAAATAGCAGGAATCGGGACCCAATCCCTTGAGCGACGACACAGACGACAAGCGCCCGGACGAGCCGCATTTCGGCGGCGACATCAAGCCGATCGCGATCACCGACGAGATGAAGAAGAGCTATCTCGATTACGCCATGAGCGTGATCGTGAGCCGCGCTCTGCCCGACGTCCGCGACGGCTTGAAGCCCGTGCACCGGCGCATCCTGTTCTCGATGCACGAGAACAAGAACACGCCCGACCGATCCTACACCAAATGCGCCCGCATCGTCGGCGACACGATGGGTAAATACCATCCGCACGGCAATCTCGCGGTCTATGACGCGCTCGTGCGCATGGCGCAGGATTTCTCGCTGCGCCTGCCCTTGATCGACGGCCAGGGCAATTTCGGCTCGATGGACGGCGATAGCGCCGCAGCCGATCGTTATACCGAAGCCAGGCTCGACAAGGCGGCGATGTCGCTGCTGGAGGATCTCGACCTCGACACGGTCGAGTTCCAGCCGAACTATGACGGCAAGGAGCTCGAGCCGAAGGTCCTGCCGGCGCGCTTCCCCAATCTGCTCGTCAACGGCGCCGGCGGCATCGCGGTCGGCATGGCGACCAATATCCCGCCGCATAATCTCGGCGAGGTCATCGATGCCTGCATCGCGCTGATCGAGAACCCCGAGATCTCGATCGACGAATTGATCGAGATCGTGCCCGGCCCGGACTTCCCGACCGGCGCCTCGATCATGGGCCGCAGCGGCATCCACTCCGCCTATCACACCGGCCGCGGCTCGATCGTGATGCGTTCGAAGACGCATATCGAGGAACTGCGCAAGGAGCGCGAGGCGATCATCGTCACCGAGGTTCCCTATCAGGTGAACAAGGCCTCGATGGTCGAGAAGATCGCCGATCTGGTGCGCGAAAAGCGCATCGAGGGCATCTCGGACCTGCGCGACGAATCCAGCCGCGAGGGCGTGCGCGTCGTCATCGAGATCAAGCGCGACGCGGTCGCCGATGTCGTGCTGAACCAGCTCTACCGCTTCACCCCGCTGCAGACCTCGTTTGGCGCCAATATGGTGGCGCTGACCGGCGGCCGGCCGGAGGTCCTGAACCTCAAGGACTTCATCGCGGCTTTCGTCGAGTTCCGCGAAGAGGTCGTCTCACGGCGCACCCGCTTCCTGCTCAACAAGGCTCGCGAGCGCGCCCATGTGCTCTGCGGCCTCGCCACCGCCGTCGCCAATATCGACGAGGTCATCCGCCTGATCCGCACTGCGCCGACGCCGGCCGCCGCCCATGCTTCGTTGATGGAGCGCAACTGGCCGGCAGAGGACATCGCGCCGCTGATCGCGCTGGTCGACGATCCGCGCCATCCGATGAATGCCGACGGCACCTACAAGCTGTCGGACGCCCAGGCCAAGGCGATCCTCGAACTGCGCCTCGCCCGCCTGACGGCTCTGGGCCGCGACGAAATCGGCGAGGAGCTGTCGAAGCTCGCCACCGAGATCGCCGACTATCTCGAGATCCTGCGCTCGCGCGTCCGCATCCAGACGATCATCAAGAACGAGCTGGTCGAGGTAAAGGCCGCCTTCGCCACGCCACGCCGCACGGTGATCCAGGATTGGGGTTCCGACCTAGACGACGAGGATCTGATCGCGCGCGAGGACATGGTCGTCACCGTGTCTCATGCCGGCTACATCAAGCGCGTGCCGCTCTCGACCTATCGGGCGCAGAAGCGCGGCGGCAAGGGCCGCTCCGGCATGGCCACCCGCGACGAGGATTTCGTCGCGCGTCTGTTCGTCGCCAGCACGCACACACCGGTGCTGTTCTTCTCCTCGCATGGCCAGGTCTACAAGGAGAAGGTCTGGCGGCTGCCGCTGGCGGCGCCGAACGCGCGTGGCAAGGCGCTGGTCAACATGCTGCCGCTCGAACTGAACGAGCGCATCACCACGATCATGCCGCTGCCGGAGGATGAGGAGAGCTGGGAGAAGCTCGACGTGATGTTCGCCACCGCCTCGGGCGGCGTCAGGCGCAATAAGCTGTCGGACTTCGTCAACGTCAACCGTGCCGGCAAGATCGCGATGAAGCTCGACGAGGGCGACGCCATCGTCGACGTGCAGATCTGCACCGAGGACAACGACGTGCTGCTGACCACGGCGCTCGGCCAGTGCATCCGCTTCCCGGTGCCGGAGGTGCGCGTCTTCAAGGGCCGCGATTCGACCGGCGTGCGCGGCATCAACCTGGCTTCGGGCGACATCGTCATCTCGATGGCGATCCTGCGCCATGTCGAGGCCGACGGCGAGACGCGCCAGGCCTACCTCAAATTGCGCCGCGCCATCGCCGGTGAGATCGGCGAGGACACCGCGGCGAGCGATGGCGAAGAGGCGACCGGCAATGCCGAGATCAGCCAGGAGCGCTATGTCGAGCTCTCCGAGGCCGAGGAGGTCATCCTGACCATCTCGGTGAACGGCTACGGCAAGCGCACCTCGGCCTATGAGTACCGGATCACCGGGCGCGGCGGCAAAGGCATCGTCGCCATGGCCACGACCGAGCGCAACGGCAATCTGATCGCCTCCTTCCCGGTGGAGGAGAGCGACCAGATCATGCTGGTGACCGATGGCGGCCAGCTCATCCGCTGCCCGGTCGACCAGATCGGCGTCAAGGGTCGCTCGACGCAGGGCGTCACCATCTTCGACACCGCCAAGGACGAAAAGGTCGTCTCGGTCGAGCGCGTCAGCGACGATGGCGGGGATGATGAGGGCGAAGGCGAGGCCGAGGCCGGCTCGGCGCCGGAGGAGAATGGCGGCGAGTGATCCCCTCGCCGGAGGCGACGAAACAGAAAGGGGCTGCATCGCTGCAGCCCCTTTTTTCTTGGCTCTCTATTGGCCCTCGACCCTACGGGCCATCCCGGAGCTCGCGGAGCCTGCCATCGAGCCGGCCGAAAACCGGAGCCGGTGTGATGGCGCCCAGGATGACGCGGTTGTCCAGACAGGCGGAACTGCCTCAAATCGTCTCCAGCAGCCCCTTGATCAGCGCCCGGCGCGGCGCGATCGAGGAGACCAGCCCATACTCGCTCAGCGTATGGGCGCCGCCGCCGTCGATGCCGAGCCCGTCCAGCGTGGGAATGCCCAGCGCTGCGGTGAAATTGCCGTCCGAGCCGCCGCCGGTCATCGGCACATCCTGCAGGTCGAAGCCGATCCCCGCCGCGATGCCGCGCGCCGTCTCGAACAGCCCCGCAACGGCAGTCGATTTCTCATAAGGCGGCCGGTTCATCCCGCCCGTGACCTTGATCACGACATCGGGGTCGCGCGGCGTCAGTCCGATGATGCGGTTCTCCATCATCACGCCATCGGCGAGGCTGGTGACGCGGCAATCGACCGAAAACCAGGCGTGCTGCGGAATCACATTGGCGGCCGTGCCGCCGCCGACCAGCGCGACCGAGGTCGTGATGCCGCGCGCATAATCGGTCATGCCCTCGATCGCCAGGATCTGATGCGCCGCCTCGCGGATGGCGCTGCGGCCATCGGCATGGCGCGTGCCGGAATGGGCGGGCCTACCCTCCAGCTTGACGTCGAAGCGGCCGACGCCCTTGCGCGCGGTGACGATGCGGCCGCCATCGCGTGCCGGTTCCGTCACCAGAACGGCTGCCGATTTGCGCCCAATCTCCTCGATCACGCCACGCGTCGTCGGCGAGCCGATCTCCTCATCGGGTGTGAACAGGAAGACCATCGGCCGCTTGGCCGAGCCCGCGATCGCGACCTCCTTGAAGGCCTGCAGCGCAAGCCAGGCCCCGCCCTTCATATCGCAGGCGCCCGGCCCATAGAGCTTGTCGCCCTCGACGCGTACCGGCAGATCCTTGGCGCTCGTGCCAACCGGATGGACCGTATCGAGATGCGACATCACCGCGACGGCAAGCTCGCCATTATTGGGGCCGGCGCGCAGGATCAGGCTGTCGCCGAGCCCATCGCGGCCCGGCAGGCGCTCGACCGCGATCGGCAGCCCTTCGACCTCCTTGGCGACGAGATCCATCATCCCGTTCACGCCGGGCGCATGGTGGGTGGGGCTCTCCAAGGCAAGCCAGACGGACAGGGCGGAAACGGTGGGATCAATTGTGCTCATGTCGCAAGCTTCGCCAAGAAGCATGGCGCAAGCAAGGACGCGACCTGGCGCGGCACCCCTGCCCTCACCGCATGGCGAGCTGCAATTGCAGGTTGACATAACCTGCCGCCTATACCTAACCATATGGTTAAGTATAGGCGGCAACCAACCCAACCGCGACAGCCCCGATGGAGGACAACATGCCCGGCATCCAGAAGATCACGCCCTTCCTATGGTTCGACAATCAGGCAGAGGAGGCGGTCGCGTTCTATCTTTCGGTCTTCAAGAATGCGAAGCCCGGCCCGGTGATGCGCTCCGGCGATGCAGGTCCCGGCCCCAAGGGCAGCGTGCTCTGCGCATCCTTCGAGCTCGAAGGCCTGCAGCTCACCGCCATGAATGGCGGGCCGCATTTCAAGTTCACCGAAGCGATCTCGCTCCTGATCCATTGCGGCTCGCAGGAGGAGGTCGATTATTTCTGGGAGAAGCTCGGCGAAGGCGGCCAGACCAGCCAATGCGGCTGGCTCAAGGACAAATACGGCCTATCTTGGCAGGTCACGCCCGACCGGCTGCTGGAACTCAACATGGACCCGGACTCCGCCAAGGCGGGCCGGGTCATGCAGGCCATGATGCAGATGACCAAGATCGACATCGCCGCGCTGGAGCGCGCCGCGGCGGGATGAGCATCCCCTTTAGCCAACAGAAGCGCGCTGTCATCCCGGGCGCAGCGAAGCGAAGACCCGGGATCCATTCCGGAACGGCTCAGGAATGGATCCCGGATCAGCGCGGCTTACGCCGCTTGTCCGGGATGACGGCGCGTATTTCCAATAACGAGAGCCCCGCCTTGAAGGCCTCGCCCCTCACACTCGCTTGACGTTCCAGAAGGTCGGGAAGCTCGCCAGCACGCCGGTCAGCGTCTTGCGATAGGCAGTGGGCTGGAAATACTGGCCGAGCGGTGCATAGGGCACGTCCTCGAAGACCTGCTTCTGGATCTCGGCCGCGATCGCCTTCTGCGCGGCAAGGTCGGGCGCCTCGATCCAGGCATCACGCAGCGCCTCGATCTTGGGCGCCACCGGCCAGCCCGGCCAGGCATTGGCGCCATTGCCGCGCAGCGAGAGATGGCCGACGGGGTCGAACATGTCGAGCCCGGCCCAACCGGTGAAAAAGCAGTTCCAACCGCCTTGCGCCGGCGGCTCCTTCTTGGCGCGTCGCGCGACGACGGTGCCCCAATCCATCGCCTGATAATCGACATTCATGCCGATGCGCATCAGCATCTCGTTGGCGACCTCACATTCCGCCTTGAGATTGGCGAGGTCGGTGACGCCGAGCAGCACGACCTTTTCGCCATTATAACCGGCCGCCGCCAGCGCCTGCTTGACTTTGCCGACATCGCGCGGGCCGTTGAGCACCTCCATGCCGGCATCGCTCGCCAGTGGCGTGCCCGGCGGGAACACGCCGACGCCAGGGCGCCACAGGCTCTTATCGGGGCCACCGACCGCCTCCATGAACTCGGCTTGGTCGATCGCCAGCAGGATCGCTCGGCGGATCGCCGGATTGTCGAAGGGCGGATGCAGATGGTTCATCCGCATGATCGCAACCGCACCGGTCGTCTCCTTGATCGCAACCTCGATCGCGGGATTCTTCGCCAGCATCGGCAGCAGATCGGGCAAGGGCTGCTCGACCCAGTCCATCTCGCCGCTCTGCAAAGCGGCTGCGGCCGTCGCCGGATCGGGCAGTGTATGCCATTCGACTCGGTCGAAGTTCACGATCTTGGGTCCGGCAGTGCGGCCGGGCACGCCGCCGCTGCGCGGAATATAGCCGGCGAACTTCTCATAGACGGCACGGCTGCCGGATTGGCGCTCCGCCGCGACGAAGCGGAACGGGCCGCTGCCGACGACCTCGGTGACTTGGGTGAAGGCGTCCGTGTTCGCCAGTCGCTCCGGCATGATCACCGGCATGAAGGCGGTCATCTTGGCGAGCGCATCGGGCAGCAACGGGAACGGCTTCTTCAAGCGGAACTGCAGCGTCCTGTCATCGACGGCTGTGAGCTCGTCGGTCAGCCCCAGCAACGTCTGGCCGAAGGAATCGCGTTTGCCCCAGCGCTTCAGGCTCGCCACGCAGTCGCGGGCCAGCACGCGCGCGCCGTCATGAAAGACGAGGCCGTCGCGCAGTTTGATCGTCCAGACCTTGCCATCGGCATCGGCGACCGCACCCTCGGCCATCTGCGGTTGGGCCTTGTAGGTCTCGTCCTGCCCAAACAGCGTATCGTAGACCATGAAGGCGTGGTTGCGCGTCACCGTCGCCGTCGTCCAGATCGGATCGACCACGGCGAGATCGGCCTGCGGCACAAATTTCAGCACACTCTTGTCGGCCGCACGCCCGATATGCGGAGCGGGCAAGGCCAGCGCCGCGGCGCCAAGCTGGATGAACCTACGCCGTGTCGACATGATCGACCTCCTCTCGCTGAACCGGAAGCGCAGCATGGGCGAGAGCCTATCCTGCAGCCAAAATCAGGCAAGCGGCATGCCAATGCGCGGCAACCCACCGGTGGAGACGATCAAAAAGCCGGGCGGCCCGGACCTCGTCCGAACCGCCCGGGTTGAATGCTTGCCTAAGCATAAAGCCGACTTCGCTCGCCGCCGGGAGACTGGACCGGCCTAGAAGGGAAGAGTCGAACGGAAAATCGCAAGGCAGGCGAAAAGGCACGTATCGGCAACGACATACGCGCTCCCGCCGGTCGATCCAACGAGCGCAAAAGCGACGCAGCGTCGATAACCCCGAGAAACGGCTCCCTGTTGGACGCCGATCACCGGGATTGGCGGAGACTCATTGCCCGCCGATTTCCTCCCTGGGCCTACTTTGCCGCCCCAAGCCTCAAAGCCGTGGCCGGAGTAAGACGCTTACAAAGCCGTGGCACCATGGCTCTGAACTCGCCGTTAACCTCGATCGGTTATTTCGCCAGACCAGTAGTGGCTTCGCGCGGGCAGTATTTGCTGCGGCGCAAGGATGGCAAACCATGCGGCTCATCGTCGGCGCAATCATCGTCTTCCTCTGCGTCTTCGGCAGCTACTCGGCTATGGGTGGCCACCTCGAGGTCCTTTGGCAGCCGTTCGAGTTTGTTATCATCCTCGGTGCAGCGATGGGCGCCTTCGTCATCGGCAACACCGGGCCGGTGCTCAAGGCCGTGCCCGCCATGCTCGGCACGCTCGTGAAGGGCCCCAAATACAAGCAGGAATCCTATGTCGAACTGCTGGGGATGCAGTACTCATTGTACAAGCTCGTGAGGCAGAAGGGCATGCTCGCGGTCGAGCAGCACATTGAAAATCCGAGCGAGTCGACGCTGTTCAACGCCTTCCCGACTTTTGCGGCGAACCATCATGCGGTCGAGTTCGTCTGCGACTACATGCGCATGTTGACGCAGGGCGCCAACAACGTCCACGAAATAGACGCTCTCATGGACGAGGAACTGGAGACGCACCACCAGGAGCAGGAGCGTATCGTTGCGGCCATGCAGTCGCTCGCCGACGGAACACCGGCGCTCGGCATCGTCGCCGCCGTGCTCGGCGTGATCAAGACGATGGGGGCGATCAAAGAGCCGCCGGAGGTGCTGGGACATCTGATCGGCGGCGCGCTCGTAGGCACCTTCTTCGGCGTCTTCGTCGCCTACGGCTTCTTCGGGCCCATGGCGCAGTCGCTCAAGAGCCTCTTCGAGGCGGAATCCAAATACTACCTTTCACTCAAGGCGGGTCTCCTCGCCCATATCAGCGGTCAGCCGCCGGTGATGGCGGTAGAATTTGCCCGCAAGGCTCTGTTTAGCGACGTCCGCCCGAGCTTCAGCGAAGTGGAAGCGGCAACCGCCGGTCTGCCCGCCTAGACCTGACCCAATCTCCAGTAGGGACACGATGACCAAGCCCATCCAGCCGATCATCATCAAGAAGGTCAAGAAGGCCGCTCATGCGCACCACGGCGGAGCCTGGAAGATCGCCTATGCGGACTTCGTGACCGCCATGATGGCGTTCTTTCTGCTGATGTGGCTGATTAGCATGACGACGCAGGAGCAGAAGATCGGCCTGGCGGAATACTTCGCGCCGTCGAATTTGAGTCCTAGCACCAGTGGCTCTGGCGGCATGCTGTGGGGCACCGCCCTGGACACGTCAGGCAGCAAGTCGTCGGCGCCCCGCGACGCGACGATGGGCCTCACCAAGGAGGACGGAACGCATCGGGCCAACCCGGGCCGCACCAGCGACCGCGAGGTCAACCGCCCGGCCGCCAGCGTGCAGGACAACCAAAGCGCCATAGCCAGCCTCCGGCAGGCGCTCCAGAACATGCCCGAAATTGCCGAGCTCTCGCGCAACATCATGATCGAGGCGACCAAGGACGGGGTGAACGTTTCCCTCGTGGACCAGGAAGGCCGCTCCATGTTCCCCGAGGGCGCGGTCCAGCCCCACGAGCGCACACGTCGCGTGTTGGAGGCGCTCGCGCCCACCCTGCGCCGGATGCCCAACCGCCTGTCTGTCACCGGCCACACGGCCGCCGCGCGCCCGGGCTCGGAGCGGGCCGTCAATCCCTGGAGCCTCACCGCCGGGCGCGCGCTCGCCGTGCGCGAGATCCTGTCGGGCGCCGGGCTCCCCGACGACCGCTTCACCTCCGTGGTGGGACGCGCCGACACCGAGCCGGTCTTCCCCGACAATCCCTACATCTCGCCGAACCGACGGGTGACGATCACGCTGCTCAATGAGCCGCCGCCGCTGCCCCCGAGCGCCTTTCGCTGACGACAAGGCGCCTCGGCCGCCTCAGAGATCGCTTGAGATTGAGCTCATTGGCTGACACGACGTAAGAGGCTGACCATTGCGACGTGGATCATGGCCTCGGAGACGTCGATGCGCTGCCCGAAGTCACGAACCGCCTATGCACAACGCCTAACCGGCGAAGCAAGCTTCAAGCGTGCCATGATCCCGCTGCGCGCCGTGGCTCGGATCGGACGGACCAATCGCCCTTCCCAATCAAGTTCGACCCGCAGACAACGTGCGACACTGCTGAAATTTTCTACAAATGCGAAAGTTCCGCACTATCTGAAACCGGCTCTAACCGACAGATATTGGTAAAAAGCAAAAAGGCGTTGTAGAACAACGCCTTAGTGCCTTATTCCTTACATAACCGTCATAGGTATTCGCTAGAACGGAATATCGTCGTCGAGATGGGTCGAGGATGAACGGCCGCCACCGCCGCCGCCCGCCATGGCGGGCTGGCGCGGCGCATTGCCGCCGCCCATCGGGCTCGACCGGCCAAAGGAGCTGCCGCCGCCCGAGCGATCCTCCATCGCACCGCCGCCTTCGCCATATTCGTCCGAACCGCCCTGCCCCCGGCTGTCGAGGATGGTCAGTTCGCCACGGAAGCGCTGCAGCACGATCTCGGTGGTGTATTTCTCCACACCCGACTGATCCTGCCATTTGCGGGTCTGGAGCTGGCCCTCGATATAGATCTTCGAGCCCTTCTTCAGATATTGCTCGGCGACCTTGGCGAGGTTCTCGTTGAAGATCACGACCGAGTGCCACTCGGTGCGCTCCTTCTTCTCGCCCGACTGCTTGTCGCGCCAGGTTTCGGAGGTCGCGATCCGCAGATTGACCACGGGCTCGCCGCTGCCGAGGCGCCGCACCTCGGGATCGCGCCCGAGATTGCCGACCAGAATGACCTTGTTGACGCTACCAGCCATGAGAGGCTCCATTTCCTGCGCACATCGAAACCGGCCATCGACCGGAGCCGGACCCTACCGATCCGTGACGCCACTATCAACGATGTTCTTGTTTTGTTCAAGAGCCTTCACTAGGGTTGTCCCCGGAATTCGTGATTCGATTTTGCCGGGGCCCGCATGCGCCCCGATCAACTCCGCGCCGCCGCTGGCAAAACCTTGCCGGGCAGGAGCTTGCCGGCCTGGGTCTTGCCGGCCTGGGTCTTGCCGGGCAGGACCTTGCCAGGATTGAGGATGCCGAGCGGGTCGAGCGCCTGCTTGATCGCCCGCATGACGTCGACCGCCTCGCCATGCTCGCGCTCCATGAACTGGGCCTTGCCATAGCCGATGCCGTGCTCGCCGGTGCAGGTGCCGTCGCAGGCGATGGCGCGCTCGATCAGGCGCTCGTTCAAGCGCTTCGCCTCAGCGAGCTCGGCCGGAGAATTCGGGTCGATCACCAGGCCGAGATGGAAATTGCCGTCGCCGACATGGCCGACCGTGCCGATATAGAAGCTCGCCGCCTCGATATCGGCTTGCGTCGCCGCAAGGCAGGGCGCGAGCTGCGAGATCGGCACGCAGACGTCGGTGCTCCAGATCCGCGCATCCGGGCGCATCGCCTGCAGCGCGTAATGGATGTTGTGCCGGGCGCGCCAGAGCCGGCGCCGCTCTTCCGCGTCGGTCGCCCAGGCAAGATGCGTCGCGCCATGCTCGCCGACGATCCCCTCCACCGTCCTGGCCTGCTGCTCGACCTCGGCGGGGCTGCCATGCAGCTCGAAGAACAGGGTCGGTGTCTCCGCCAGCTCCAGCTTCGAATGCCGGTTCACCGCCGTGATCGCCCGCGCATCGACCAGTTCCACCCGCGCCACCGGCACGGCGCATTGGATCACCGCCGTGACGGCCTCGACCGCGCCCGCCACCGTGGCGAAAGAGCAGACCAGCGCCGAGACCGCCTCGGGCAGCGGGTGCAGGCGCAGCGTCACCTCAGTGATGATCCCGAGCGTTCCCTCCGAGCCGACGAACAACCGGGTCAAATCGTAGCCAGCCGAGGATTTGCGCGCCCGCCCGCCGGTCCTGATGATGCGCCCATCGGCCATCACCACGGTGAGCGTCACCACATTCTCGCGCATCGTGCCGTAGCGCACCGCATTGGTGCCCGAGGCGCGCGTCGCCGCCATACCGCCCAGCGTGCATTCGGCCCCCGGATCGACCGGGAAGAACAGCCCGACATCGCGCAGCGCCGCATCGAGCTGCTGGCGGGTAACGCCGGCCTCGACCGTCGCGTCGAAATCCTCCGGCCGGATCGCCAGGATGCGCGTCATGCCGGAAAGATCGAGGCTTACCCCGCCCTGCAAGGCCGCGATATGGCCCTCCAACGAGGTGCCCGCGCCGAAGGCGATCACAGGGGTCTCGTGCTCAGCGCAGAGCCGCACGATCGCCGCGACCTCCTCAGTCGTCTGCGCCCTGCAGACAGCGTCGGGCGGGCGGCTGGCATGGTAGGATTCGCCGCGGCCATGATGCTCGCGCTCAGCCAGCGAGGTCGAGAAGCGGGGGCCGAGCAGCGCGCGCAGCGCCTCCGCCAGCGCCGGAGCGAGCCCGCCCTCCGCGGGAGCCGTATCAAGGGAGCGCGAGGCTGGCAGGACGGCTGTCACGGCAATCTCCGGTCGAAGCGGGCGCGGGACAGTGCGGTTGCGCGCCGTCCCGGCATCACCGAGGACTGGCATACAAGCCCGTCTCGTGCAAGGTTCTGTATCTTGCATACAAGACGGAGATTGCCGTGAGCCCTCGCCATTCCCTCGCCGACAGGCTGCGCCAGCCCGGCCTCGTCGTCGCCCCCGGCTGCCATGATGCGATCGGCGCGCGCGCCATCGCGCAGGCCGGCTTCGAGGCGGTCTACATGACCGGCAACGGCCTCTCCGCCAGCCTGATCGGCGCGCCCGATATCGGCCTGCTGACCATGACCGAGATGGTGGCGCGTGGCCGCGCCTTGGCCGCCGCCGTCCCGGTTCCGGTCATCGCGGACGCTGACACCGGCTATGGCAACCTCAACAACGTCGCCCGCACGGTCGCCGAATACGAGGCCGCCGGCGTCGCCGCGATCCATCTCGAGGACCAGGTCACGCCCAAGCGCTGCGGCGCCATGGCCGGCCTTGCCCTGGTCACGCGCGAGGAGCATGCCGAAAAAATCCGCATCGCGGTCGCGACGCGGCGCGATCCCGATTTCCTGATCATCGGCCGCTCGGATGCGCGCCTGCCTTTGGGCCTAGACGAGGCAATCGCGCGCGGGAAGGCCTATGCGCAGGCCGGGGCCGATCTCGTCCTGCTGGAGATGCTGCAATCCGAAGACGAGATGCGCCAGGCCCTGCGCGAGATCGAGGCACCCCTGATGTTCAACTATGTCGAGGGCCGCGTGCCTTCACTCACTGCCGAAGAATTCGGCCGCATCGGATTCAAACTGCTCAGCTATCCCGTCTCGTCTACCCTCGCCTACGTCCATATGATGACGGCCTTCGCCCGCGAATTGAAGCGCAGCGGCACCACGCGCGGCCTGGAGGCCAATATGTTGGACCTGCCGAGCTATGAAGCCTTTCTCGGCCGCGAGCATTATGCCTGATACCGGCATCGAATCGCGGAGGGCCGAAACGTGACGAGCATGAAGGCGATCAGGCGTTTCAAGGTCCAGCAACCGAAATCGCTGGTCACCATCGTCGAGGAACGCCTGCGCAAGGCGATCATCGACGCCGAGATGCGCTTCGGCGAGGCGCTCTCGGAGGATGCGCTGAGCAGCGCGCTCGGCGTCAGCCGCACGCCGGTACGCGAGGCCTTGGCCCGCCTCCAGCTGCAGGGCCTCGTCACCATCGTGCCGAAGAAGGGCACCTTCGTCTTTGCGCCCACGGCCGAGGATGTCGCCGAACTCTGCACCTTCCGCTTCATGCTGGAAACCAACGCGCTGCGCGAATGCCTGGCAACCGCGCGGGAGGCGACGCTGGACGGCATGGCGAGTGCGATCGCGGCTATGGATGCGGCCCAGGCCAGCGGCACGCGCCATGACTATGCGCGCGCCGATACCGGCTTCCACGAGGTCTTCTTCCTGCATTGCGGCAACCGCTATCTCGGCAATGCCTATCGCAGCGTCTCGGGCCGGGTCGCGGCGCTGCGCACGCATCTCTCGGTGCCGCTGGAAGGCGAGCAGGCCCGCTCCATGAGCGAACACCGCCTGATGGTCGAGGCTTTCGCCAGTGGCCGCCTGGCGGATCTCGACGGCCTGCTGCGCCAGCACATCCTGCGCGCCCGGGACGCCTATGGTGATGTCCTGCGGCGCGCGAGCGCCGGCTGAGAACCGCCCGGTCCCAGACACAGCGCCTCACTGCAATCGCCCTGCCCCGCTCGGCAAGCGACGATCCGGGCTAGCCCATTCGCACCACCAACGACACCAACCGTACGCAAATCCATCTTGCATACAGTGTCCTACAGACTATGATCGTGACTAGAGCCATTCAAGGCCGCTGTGATCTCGGGAGGATCCGATGAAGTTCATGCTGAAGGCGGCCGCATTGGCGGCTGCGCTCGCCGCCGCGTCGCCAGCGCTCGCCCAGGACAAGGTCAAGCTCGTCACCATCGCCGAGCTCTCCGGCCCCGGCGCCACGGCCGGCGTCAACTGGAAGAGCGGGATCGAGCTCGCCGTCGAGGAGATCAACGCCAAGGGCGGCATTCTCGGCCGCAAGATCGACTTCGTCGCCTACGACACCCAGACCAATCCGGCCAATGCGCGCGCCGCCGTGCAACGCGCCATCGACGAGGGCACCCATGCCGTGCTCGGCCCGGTCTATACCGGCTCGATCCTGGCCTCGATGCAGGTGGCACAGCGCGCCGAGATCGCCCAGCTCGCGGCCGGCGACGGCGCGGCCTACACCCAGCAGGGCAACCCCTTCATCTTCCGCACCTCGCTCAGCCAGACGGCGTCGATGCCCAAGATCGCGGCCTATCTCAAGGACGTGGTCAAGGCGAAGTCGGTCGCCGTGGTCTGGGTCAACAACGACTTCGGCAAAGGCGGCCATGACGCTATCGTCAAGGAGCTCGCGGGCCGCGACATCAAGGTCGCCGTCGACCTCTCGACCGAGCAAGGCCAGGCCGATTTCACCAATGACGCGATCAAGATCAAGAACATCCAGGCCGACGCCGTCTTCGTCTATTTGAACGAGGAGGAGAGCGCCCGCCTGCTCGTCGCCCTGAACGACCAGAAGGTCGGCAAGCCGATCATCGGCGAGACCACGATCCTGAGTTCCAAGGTGATCGAGCTCGCCGGCAAGGCGGCCGAAGGCGTGCGCGGCCATGTCGGCCAGACGATCGACGCTCCGATCCCGGCCCTGCAGGAGTTCGGCAAGCGCTTCCAGGCACGCTTCAACTTCCTGCCCGACCATAACGGCATCAAGGGCTATATGGCGGTCCATGCCGTGAAATGGGCAACCGAGAAGCAGGGCAAGTTCGAGCCGACCAAGCTCGCCGCGATGCTGCACGGCGCCACCATCACGCCGGCGGAGGAGCCGGGCATCCTGATGGAGACCACCTTCGACAAAAACGGCGACGTCCAGCGCGAGAGCTTCCTCGCCGAGGTCGTCGACGGCCGCCAGAAGATCATCGGCCGCCTGCCGAAGATCAGCAACTGAGGCCGCTGCGGCCGGGCCGGTCGCATGACCGGTCCGGCCGCAGTCCACAACCTCAGAAGGCGTAGCGCAGCCTGAGCGAGCCGGCATAGCTGCGCGCGCTGGACGACACTTCGCTGTCGAGGCGTGCGCCCAGGCTCATCTGCGAGCTGAGCTTCACATCCGCACCGACACTGAGCAGCGCCGCGTCGCGCGCGGGCTTTGCCCCCTCGGTGACGAAACTCGCGCCGCTCAGGCCGACAAGGCTCGCGGAGAAGCCCGCATCGCGCACATAGTAATGCGCCCAGGCCGCCTTGGCGTAGAGATTGACCTGCGCCCCGGCCAGCACGGTATCGAGGTCGAGCTTCGCGCCCAATTCGCTGCGCACGGTGTTGTTGGTGCGCCCGAGCGAGCTCACGCCGAAGGCCGCGCCGGTGAAGCCGTTCGTCTCGGTGAAGCCCGGCGTCCTGACGCTCTGCGCCTGGATCGCAGCGGTAGGCGACAGGGTGACGCCGGCGAAGCTCGCCGCCGCCCGGGCCCCTTCCAGGCGCCCGCTCCAGCCTTCCGCCCGGTACGAGCCCTTGACCGAGTTGACGCCGAGCACCGGCACCGCCCGCCTGGTCTCGACCTGCAGGGACGAATAGGCGCCTGACGCATTGAAGCTGAACGCCCCGAACCGGGTCATGCCGTAGAGGCCGGCCTGATAGACATCGGCCGTCGCCGAACCCATGCCGTTGCCGAGCGTCGCATCCGACTGGCCCCCCGAGACGGCGATGCCGGCGATCGTTCCCGGCAGGATGGCGACATCGACGCCAACAGCAACCTGCCCATCGGAGGTCTTGTTGCGGGCCGCGCCCGCGACGGCATCGCCGTCGAGACGGGCCGAGCCGCCGGCCACAGCGCCCCAGACGCGATAGGTCCTGGGCGCCTCGCGCAGGGCAGGCCGCGGCCCCTTGCCGCTCGGCAGCTCGACCGCACTGCGGCTGGCGGAGAAGGCCGCCGCGCCGAGGCCAGCCTCGGCGGCCGAGACCAGCGTTCCGTCGCGGCCATTGGCGAAGGGGTCGAGCATCATGCCCAGAAACTGGCCGGACGCCTGGACCGCCATGGTGTTGGCGCTGGTGTGGACCTCGCCCGAGAGCGAATTCAGCGCCGCCGGAAGGGCGCCGACCTGGGTGTTGTAGAGATTGAAATAGGCCGACGGGTCCGCCCCACCGGCAACGGCCCGGTCGAAGGCCGAGGCGACGCCGAGCGCGTTGCGGCTGAGCGGTGTAGCCCCGACCACCGAGAGAATGGCGTTAGGATCGAGGCTCAGCAGCACATCCGTGCCGGTATAGCTCACATTCGTCCGGATCGCGGGACCAAACGAGCCTTGCGTGTCCACGCTGGCGAAGCTGCCGGAGCGGCCGCCCTGCGCCGAGATCAGTGTATAGTTCGTCCTGAAGGCATAGGGCCCGGCCAGCGGCACGAGCCGCAGCGTGCCGGCAAGCGCCGCGGTGCCGCTGACGTTGATGCGGTCAGCCGCCGTGCCCTGGATTTCCATCACGGTGGTCGATCCCGCGCTCAGCGTCAGGTTGCCGTTGATCGTGATGGTGCCGATGGAGTTGCCGGGCGAGATCGTGCCGCCGCTGGCGATGGTGACGCTCGGCAAGGTGGAGTTGCCGCCGAGAATGCCCCCCGCGCCGACGCTGAGGCCCGATGAGCCGCTGATCATGCCGTTGACATGCACCTCGCCCGACTGGATCGCCGTCGTCGCGAACCCGCTGATATTGCCGTTGATGGTGAAGCTGCTGCCCTGGCCCAACGCGAAGGTCAGCGTGTTGCTGCCGCTGCCGGCTGTCAGATTGCCGGTGATGCTGCCGCCCTGGATGGTGACGCTGTTGTTGCCGTTGCCGAACAGCACCGCCGTGCCGGCCGCGCTAGCAGCCGTGATCTTGCCCGAGCTGGTCAGGCTGTTATTGCCGTCGCCGAACTGGATGGCGGGGCCCGTGCCGCTCGCCGAGATCGTGCCGGTATTGACGACGGTGTTGTTGCCATTGCCATTGAAGAACAGCGCCGGCTCCGAACCCGTCCCCGAGATTAGGCCGGAATTGGTGACCGAATTGGCGAAATTGCCGACGATCGTCACGCCCGAGCCGGCAAGGCCCTGGATCGTGCCGGCATTGTTGATCGTGATCGCGCCATAGGCCGAGCCATTGGCGCCGTCATCGATGAGGATGCCCCTGACGGCGCCGGAGATCAGCGCGCCATAGGCGTTCTCGATCAGGCCCCCGCCCATGGCGATGCCTTCGGAACCGTTGGTGCGGCCGCCGGAATCGACGCCACCGGCGCCGGTGCCCTGGATGATGCCGAAATTGCGGACCGTGCCGATCAGATCGATATCGACGCCGTCGCCATCGCCGTTCACCGAAGCGGTGCCATCCGAGTTGAAGATGTTGCCGACCCCGGCATAGGCCCCCGTGATGGTGCCGTAATTCGTCACCGTGCCGGTGCCGTCCGAGCCGACGCCGGAACCGTTGCGCCCGATGATCGTGCCGCCGGCCAGGTTGACCACAGTGATGTCGGTGTCGGCGGTGATGCCGTGGCGCGCGCCCGAGATCAGCCCGGTGCTGGTGTTGGTGACCACGATGCCGGTGCGCCCGCCCGCATCGATGCCGTCGGCCGTGCCGCTGGCGCCGCCGGAGGTGTTGGCCCCGAAGCTGCGGATGATCCCGGAATTGCTGATCGAGGTCGCCTGGCCCGGCCTGACCGCGTCATCGGTCAAGGATTCGATGATGCCGGTCGCGCGGTTGACGACGCTGATGCTGTTGCCCGAAGTCGCGGTGATCGCGCGCAGGTCGAGCGCCTGCCCCTGCCCCGCATAACCACTTCCGCCCGCCTGGATCAGCCCGGCATTGTCGATCAGGATGGTGCTGCCGGTCACTGCCGTGTTGATGCGCAGGGTGTCGTTCTGGGTCGAGCGCAGGATCGCGCCCGCCTCGTTGATGAAGGTGTAGTTGCGCGGCGTCAGGGTGCCGCCCGAGCTGTCGATCGCGCGCCCCGTCCCGGTCTGCTGGATGGTGCCGCGATTGGTCAGGATCACATTGCTGGCGGTGTTGTTCCAGGTCACCGCCACGGTCGAGCCCGAGATGCTCAAGGTGCCGCCGGCCTCGACGGTTCCGGTCTGCGTCCCGTTCAGCGTCTTGGCGGTGTTGTCGGTCGTTCCGGTGGTGACCGTGAAGGTCTGGGCTGTGGCCGCCGGCGCCTCGAACATGGCGAGCGCGGCCGCGACCAGCGCGGTGCTGCGCAACAGCATGCGGCGGCGTGACGTGAAGAAAACGCGCACATCGCGGGCAGCACAAATCGCGGCAGAACTCATCGCAGAGGCTCCAGATCGAATTGAGAGAGCGGCTCTTCGGACGAGCAAACAGCGCGGCTCTTCGGGACGAACCTGATCGGAAATTCCGATAGGTCAGTCCGGCACAAAACCGGGCGCAGGCATGAGTTTTATGACAATCGGACACCAACCGCCGCGGACCCTGGGAGGGCTCATCTTCGGCTAGCCAATTGTTACCCACTGTTGCATTTGCAACACGCAGCAACAGCCGGTTCCCTTGCCTCCATGCATCCTCACCGGCTCGCGAGCAGGATGCAAAAAAGTGGGACAATCCTGCCCTGGCTCTTTGATGAGAGCGGCGCCCCTGCCATCCCGGCATTCCAGCCCTGCATGACGCGGCCAATTGCGCTGCTGCGTCCGCGCGCAATCCGGCTCTCATCAAAAAAAGAGAGCAAATCGATGCAAAAAACCGGTTTCCCCTTTTTCGCATCCTGCTCTAAGGCCATCGCCAATCATCGGCCCCTGCGCGCCAGGACAGCCGAGCAAGATAATTGGGGATTTCGAGATGAGCGTCGCAAACGGCCGGGCTTTCCTGGCGACTCCAGGCCCGACCAATATTCCCGACCGGGTTCTCCAGGCGATGATGCGTCCGGCCGAGGAGCTCAGCTCGGCCACGATCGTCAACCTCACCGAGTCAGTGCTCGACGACCTCAAGCAGATCTTCCGCACCACCGGCGAAACCTTCA
Organism: Allobosea sp. OK403; assembly: GCF_900113835.1. Taxonomy (GTDB): domain Bacteria; phylum Pseudomonadota; class Alphaproteobacteria; order Rhizobiales; family Beijerinckiaceae; genus Allobosea. The sequence goes on from NZ_FOQV01000016.1 coordinate 92,928, forward strand.
TCTACACCGCCAACGGCCATGGCGGCTGGGAGGCGGCCCTGACCAATGTGCTCTCGCGCGGCGACAAGGTGCTGGTGCTGGCGAGCGGGCGCTTCGCCGTCGGCTGGGGCGAGATGGCGCGTTTCATGGGCGCCGAGGTCGAGGTTCTCGCCGGCACCTGGCGCCGCGCGGTCGATCCCGCCGCAGTCGAGGAGCGTCTGCGGCAGGACACAAGGCACGAGATCAAGGCCGTGCTCATGGTCCAGATCGACACCGCCTCAGGCGTCGTCAACGACGTGCCCGCGGTGCGCAGGGCGCTGGATGCCGCCGGCCACCCGGCCTTGTTCATGGTCGACGGCGTCGCCTCGGTCGGCTGCATGCCGTTCGAGATGGACGCCTGGGGCATCGACGTCGCGATGTCGGCCTCGCAGAAGGGGCTGATGTCCTCGCCCGGCCTCGCCTTCGTCGCCGCCAATGAAAAGGCGATGCAGGCTCATCAGACCGCCACGATGAAAACGCTCTACTGGGACTGGTCCTCCCGCATGAACACGCTGGCCTATATGAAGCATTGCGGCACGGCCCCGGAGCACCTGCTCTTCGGCCAGCGCGCCGCGCTCGACATGATCCTGGGCGAAGGGCTGGAGGCGGTCTGGAAGCGCCATGAACTGCTCGCCGGCGCGACCCATGCCGCGGTGTCGAAATGGATCGAGGGCCAGGCGCTTGCCTTCAACATCCCGGAGCCCTCGCAGCGCGCGCCCTCGGTGACGACGATCCTGACGCAAGGCGTCGAGGCCGCGACGATCACCGACCATGCCCGCGACATCTGCGGCGTGACGCTGGGTCTGGGCATCGGCGACCTGACCGGAAAAGCCTTCCGCATCGCCCATATGGGCCATGTCAACGCGCCGATGGTGCTGGGCGCGCTCGGCGCCGTCGAGATGACGCTGCAGGCCAAGGGCATCCCCCATGGCAGCGGCGGCGTCGCGGCGGCAGTGGCCTTCCTGGCGGAAGGCGTGCGCTGAAAGGGCGTTTCTTAGAGCCCATTCGGCCCCCCAGCCCTCATCTTGAGGAGCCTTCCTTGAAATGAGTCGAGTGATATCAAGAGCTTCTGATCGCTTGCCATCACCCGCACCGTCATCCCGGACAAGCCGCGCAGCGGCGCAGATCCGGGATCCATCGTAGGGCTCCGGAGTCCTACGATGGATCCCGGGACGACCTTCGGTCGCCCAGGATGACGATGCGTGGGCGTTTGAGGCAGTGCCTTTAAAGTCATTGGCCTCATTCGGGCCAAGCTCTGAGGAGCCGCGAAGCGGCGTCTCAAAGGACGGTCCGAGAGGCTCCAAACAGAAGTCTCCAATCGGTTCGGCCTGCGCTGGGGCTGAACCGATCCAGGCCCTTGTCCCGGCGGCTCAGCCCCCAACAGCCCCGGCCGGAACGACGCCCTCAAAACCATAGAGCCTGTGCGCGTTGTCGACGAAGACGCGCTTGCGCGCCGCCTCGTCCGGCACCCACTCGGCCAGGAGGTCGAGCAGCTCGCCGACATTCATCATCCCCTGCCAATGCGCGACATGGGGCCAGTCAGAACCCCAGACGCAGCGCTCGGGCGCCGCCTCATGCAGCAGCCGGGCGAAGGGAATGGTGTCCGCATAGGGCGGCCCCTCGACGCTGTTGCGATAGGCACCCGACAGCTTGACCCAACCGCCATCGCGCAGGAGCGAGAGCAGCGTCTGGAAGCCCTCGTCGCAGAGGCCGCGCGAGACCGGGAAATGGCCCCAATGGTCGACCACGAAGGGAACCGGCAGCGTCCCCAGCTTTGGTGCGAGCGGGACGAGATCGCGCGCGTCGATCAGGAATTGCAGATGCCAGCCCATCTCCCGGGCCAGCGCCGCATAGGCGTCGAGCTGCTCGAAGCCGATGCCGCCGCCATAAAGGATGTTGAGCCTGAGGCCGACGATGCCGGCCTCCTTCAGCTCCGCAAGCTCCCGGTCGCGCAGGCCAAGCGGGATGACGGCGATGCCGCGCAGCCTGTCGCGATGGGCCTTCAGGGTCTCGACGGTCAAGCGGTTGTCGGTGCCATGCACGCTGACCTGGACGAGCACGCCATAGCTCATGCCGGTGGCGTCGAGCATGGCAAGATAGCGCTCCGCTGTGGCCTCCGGTGGCGTGTAGCTGCGGCTGTCCACGAAGGGATAGGCCGGCGGCAGGCCGATGACATGGGCGTGAGTATCGACTGCGCCTTGCGGCACGCGATAGCGCCTCGGCCCGTGAGGGCGAGGATCGGGGCCCGGACATGCCGGAGCCCGATCCTGATGGGAGCCCGCCTCACGCATCGGCATGGAGTACCTTGCCGCGGGTTTCGGGCAAAGCGTAGGCCGCCGCGAAGAACACCACATAGGCGATGACGGCAAAGATGCAGATCGCATTGGCGAGCGTCGTGGTCTGCGAGAGATAGCCGACGAGGAAGGGGAAGAGCGCGCCCATGCCGCGTCCGAAATTATAGCAGAAGCCCTGGCCCGAGCCGCGCAGCCTTGTGGGATAGAGCTCGGTCAGGAACGCGCCCATGCCGGAGAAGTAACCGGAGGCGAAGAAGCCGAGCGGGAAGCCGAGCACCCACAGCACCTCGTTCGAGAGCGGCAATTGCGTATAGGCCGCGACGACCGCGATCGCGCCGAGCGAAAAGACGAGGAAGAGGTTCCTGCGGCCGAATCTGTCGGCATACCAGGCCCCGACGAGATAACCGGCGAAGGAGCCGACGATCAGCGCCGCGAGATAGCCGGTCGAGCTCACGATCGAGAGCTTGCGCTCGGTCGTCAGGAAGCGCGGCACCCAGAAGGTGATGGCGTAATAGCCGCCCTGGCAACCCATCGAGACGAGGGAGGCGAGGACCGTGACCTTCAGGATCGGGCCCTGGAAGATTTCGAGAATGGAGGGGCTCTCACCCTTGGCGGCGACCTTGGCGCGCGTTTCGGCTGCGACCTCGGGCTCCTTCACATAGGCGCGCAGATAGAGCACCAGCAGCGCCGGCAGCGCACCGATCGCAAACATCCAGCGCCAGGCCTGTTCGGGCGGCAGGTAGGAGAACAGGGCAGCCTGTGCCAGCACGGCAAGCCCCCAGCCGACGGCCCAGCCCGATTGCACGGAGCCCACGGCGCGGCCGCGATATTGCGCCCGGATGGTCTCGCCCATCAGCACGGCGCCGGCCGCCCATTCGCCGCCAAAACCCAGGCCGAGCAAGGCGCGGCAGATCAGGAGCTGGTCGAAATTCTGCGCGAAGGCGCAAAGCAGCGAGAAGACCGAGAACCAGATGATCGTCAGTTGCAGCGTCCGCACCCGGCCGATCCTGTCGGCGAGATAGCCCGCGCCCCAGCCGCCGAGCGCCGAGGCCAGCAAGGTCACTGTGCCGGCGAGGCCAGCGGTGCCGGCATCGACCTTCCAGAGCTGGATGATCGTGCCAATCACCAGCGGGTAGATCATGAAATCCATGCCATCGAGGGCCCAGCCGGTGGCGCAGGCCCAGAAGGTGCGCTTCTCCGGGACGGTCATGTCCTTGTAGAAGCCGGTCAGGCTCGTATCCTCGATCGGAACGATCGTTGTTGGTGTCGTCGACATCCTTGCCTCCCTTGCCTCGCCTTCGGACGGGCGAGCGCTAGGGCGGGACGATGTTGCGATGCCAACGGGAATGTCTGCCAGAAAACCGGCGGGCGGCACGCGGAAACCGGCGCCTCTGTCAGAAAATCACTCTTCGCCGCGTTTGAGGCGCCGAAAGCGCGCCGGGCTCAAGCCAGTGATCGCCCGGAACGCCGTGCCGAGATGGGATTGCGAGGAGAAACCGACGGCGAGCGCGATCTCGGCGATCGTCATCCCGGAATCACAGAGAAGATCTCCGGCCGCCTCGACCCGTTGCTCGACGACGAAGCGATGCGGCGTCTGGCCGGTGGAGCGCTTGAAGCTGCGGATGAAGGCCGAAGGGCTGAGGCCTGAGAGTTTCGCCATGTCGGAGAGGGTGATGTCCCGCCCCGGATCGGCCCGGACGAAATCCGCCATCCGCGCGCGCATGCTGGCGTCGAGATCGCGGGGCTGCTCGCCTGATGCGCTGCTCGGAGCGGCGTAGCGATCCGACAGATGCAGCGCCAGCGTATAGGCGAGCTGCTCGGCCAGCAGCGATTGGCCGGAATGGGCGGCGTCGCTCGCCTCGACCAGCCGCTGGGCAGCCTGCGACAGGAACGGGTCGTCGACGTCCCAGGCCTTGTCCATCAATTCGATCGGCGTCGACCTGCCCTGGCCGGCCCCGACATCCCGGAGCAGGGCATCGCCCAGATAAAGCAGCAGCAGCTTTCCGGATGGGACATCGGGCACGGCGTCGACGAAAACCTTCCGTCCCGGCTGCCCGATGCGGAAGCGCCCGGCCGCAACGCGGCCGTCGCGACGGACCCGGCCGTCTTCGATCAGCACATGACGGCGCACATCATAGAGAGTGATCGCGACGGTCGCGACGGGCAGCTCGCCATAATCATAGAGATGCGGGCCCGTGACGTCGCTCAGCGCCGCGGCAAACCCCGTCTTCGACCACAGGTCGACGAGTGCCGACTGCCGGCGGCCGGTCACGAACTCCGCGTGCCGAACTGGATCTAGCCTCATGGGAAACAAACCGGTTTCAGACGATCGGCGACTTTCCGCATACAAGCGCGGCAACCGCAAGAGAGCGCTGCGAAGAGCGCAGATCCCACCGCCGAGCCTTGATCACCTACGCGCCGTCATTCCGGACGCAGCGAAGCCAACCCGGGATCCATCGGAGGCCACAGAACTCTACGATGGATTCCGGATCGGCGCTGCTAACGCGGCTTGTCCGGAATGACGGTGCGGGTGATGGCCAGCGATCGGAGTCCCCGATGCCGCTCTATTCTTGCAGGCCGGTTCCTCAGGATGAGGACTCAGGAGGTTTCCCGCTGCTCGCTTGCGAGGTCCCCCTCGACGACCCGCCCCGCCTCCGACAACGCCTTCAGCGCCTTGACCGTCTCCCTGAGGCCGCGATGCAGGAGCTTGTCGCGGCGGATCACCACCGCGAGCGTGCGATGCAGTCGCGGCGAGAGCGGGTGCACCACAAAACTGTCCCGGTTCTTGTCCCTGCTCACAGCCATGCCCGGCAGCACGGCACAGCCGAGCCCCGCGCCGACCATCTCCTTGATCGCCTCGACGCTGCCCAGCGACATCACCGGCTTCAGGCTCACGCCGCCGCGCGCGAACCATTCATCGGCGATCCGCCTGGTATTGCCGCCGGGCTCGTAGAGGAGCACCGGCAGGCCCGACAGCGCCGCCGCGGTGACGCGCGCGGGCAGGCGCATCTCGGGTGGCGCGATCACGACGAACTCATCCTCCAGGACCGGCGTGATCTCGAAGATGCGGCCGGAGACCGGCAGCGAGACCAGGCCGAGATCGAGCAGGTTCTCATCGATCGCCTTGACCATATCCGAGGTGTTGCCGGTGCTGACCGTGATCTCGAGCGTCGGAAAGCGCCGGCGCAATTCGCGCAGGATCGGCGGCAGCAGGAAGGTGCAGGCGGTCGCGCCAGTACCGAGCCGCACCCGTCCCATCGCGCCCGTGGCATGCCGCGCCATGCCGTCGAGCGCAGCCGACACCACAGCCTCGATCTGGCCGGCATGGCCGAGCAATTCGACGCCGGCCGCAGTCGGCCGCGCCCGCCTTCCGACGCGTTCGATCAGCACCACGCCGAGGCGCCGTTCGAGCTGGCGGATCTGCAGGCTCACCCCCGGCTGGCTCAGATTCAGCTTTTCGGCGGCGGCAGTGAAGCTACCGAGCGCGACGACGTCGCAGAAGGTCTGAAGCTGGTCGAGATTGAAATCGCGCATGCCCGAGAACTTTCTTGGTCCAAGAACCTCCTTGGCCCAAAAGCCGCCTTGGCCCCGAGCCTCCCTTACCAAAGAATTTCTCATGCTTTGCATAATTGGCAAAATCTTCTTTTATCGAATGCCCTCCGGCACTGTGACCCGGTCGCTCGGACAAGCCCCTGAGGCCATCCCCTACCCCACAAGTTCGGCCGCGCCCGGCCGGAGGAGAATCCGTGAGAAATCTGGAATTGCATGAAGCCGTGGCCAGCCGGCCGTCGGTCCTCGTTCGGGACGCGGCCGAGGCCGACATGGCCGCCGTGCAGGCGATTTACGCCCATCACGTCCTGCACGGGCTGGCGAGCTTCGAGGAAACGCCCCCCGGCATCGACGAATTGCTGGCGCGCCGCGCCGCCGTGCTGGAGCTTGGCCTGCCCTATCTCGTCGCCGAGCTCGACGGCAAGGTCGCCGGCTATTGCTACGCCACGGCCTATCGCCCCCGGGCGGCGTATCGGCACACCATCGAGGATTCCGTCTATGTCACTGAGGGACTCAGCGGGCACGGCATCGGCACGGCGCTGCTCGCAGCCTTGATCGCCCGCTGCGAGGCCGGCCCCTGGCGGCAGATGCTCGCCAATATCGGCAATAGCGGCAATGCCGGTTCGATCGCGCTGCACCGGCGCTTCGGATTCGAGCCCGCTGGCACCCTGCGCTCCGTCGGCTTCAAGCTCGGCCAGTGGGTCGATACCATCCTGATGCAGCGCCCCCTGGCCACCGGCGACAGCACGCTTCCCGCGATCGGCTTCAGCTCAGAACCCAGCTCTTGATCCCGCGCCGGACCACCCTTTGCCTTGGCCTGTCGCAGCTCGTCTCCTGGGGCATCTCCTATTACCTGATCGGCAGCTTCGGCGAATTGATCGCCAATGATCTCGGCTGGTCGGGCGCCGTCGTCTATGGCGGCTTTTCCGCCGCGCTGCTGGTGATGGGCCTGACCTCGCCCATCGTCGGACGCCTGGTCGACCGTCATGGCGGCCTGCCCGTGATGACGGCGGGCGCGCTGCTCAACGCCGCCGGCTGCGCAGGGCTCGCTCTCGCCGAGACGATCCCGGCCTATTACGCCGCCTGGATCTGCCTCGGCCTGGCGATGCGCCTGACGCTCTATGACGCCGCCTTCGCGGCGCTGGCGCGGATCGGCGGCCCACAGGCGCGCGGCCCGATCGCACAGATCACGCTGCTCGGCGGGCTTGCCTCTACCCTGTTCTGGCCTGTTGGCGCCGAGCTCGCCGCGCATTTCGGCTGGCGCGGCGCACTCCTGGTCTATGCCGGCATCGCGCTGCTCTCCGCACCGCTCTATCTCGCGATCCCGAACCGCCGCTACCAAAACCCCGTTCCGCGCGGCGCCGCGACCGAGCAGCGCCCCCTCGCCACCAGCCCGCGCGACATCGCGATCGCCGGCGCGCTTTATGCGGCGATCGCGACGCTGGCCAATTTCCTCAATGCCGGCATGTCCGCCCATATGATCGGCATCCTGGCCGGGCTGGGTCTCGCGGCCTCGGTCGCGGTCTGGATCGCCACGCTGCGTGGCGTCGGCCAGTCGCTGGCGCGCCTCTGCGAAGTCCTGTTCGGCCGGCGGATCGAGCCGCTGACCCTCAATCTCATGGCCTGTGCGCTGCTGCCGTTCTGCTTCGTCGCCGGCCTCGCCAGCGGGCACTCCGGCAGCGCGGCCTTCGCCTTCGCCTTCTGCTACGGGGCCGGCAACGGCATCCTGACGATCACGCGTGGCACCTTGCCCTTGCTGCTCTTCGACCACCGCAGCTATGGCAGCTTCGTCGGCAGGCTGCTCGCACCGAGCTTCTTCCTCTCCGCCACCGCGCCCGTCGTCTACGCCTCCGTCATCAGGCATTTCGGCGAGACGGGAGCACTCTATCTGTCGATCGCCGTCGCCGTCCTCATGCTGATCGCGGCCGCCCTGCTCAGGCAGCGCTTCCGGCCGCCGCCGGCTTGATAGGCTCTTTGGAGCCCTGAGCCCTCATCCTGACAGGCTGGCCTGAAATCAACCGAGCAATATCAAGGATCTCCGATTGCCCGCCATCACCCGCGCCGTCATTCCGGACAAGCCGCGATAGCGGCGCAGATCCGGAATCCATCGGAGGCCACCGAACTCTCCGATGGATTCCTGATCTCCGCTTCGCTGCGTCCGGAATGACAGCGCGTTGGCGGCAAAGACAGAGCCATGGAAATCTTCGGGTTCATTTCATCATCCAACGATCCAAGGCTCCGGCAGCGGCAGGCTAGGTGACAGCCAGCCAGCCGACGAAATCGCCGATATCGCTGTCGAGCTCCGCAGAGGTCGACCTGAGTTGCTTGGCCAGGTCGCGCGCCTGTCCGGTCGTCTCATGCAGGATGCCAACCGCATTTTTGACAATCCCGGCGCTCGTCATGGTTCCTTCCGCGATCGTCGAGACCTCCGCAGCATCGCCATAAATCAGCGCTGTGGCAGCGCTCTGCTTTGAAGCCAGTTCCGAGATCGACCGCATCTCCGTTTCCATCTCGCGAATTGTCGCGGAGATCGATTTCACCGCGAGGATGGAGCCGTTTGCGATCGCCTGCAGTGCGGTGATCTGTGCGGAGATATCCCTGGTCGCCAATTCCGTCTGGCCGGCCAGGGCCTTCACTTCGCTGGCGATCACGGCAAAGCCGCGGCCTGCCGAACCCGCCCGCGCGGCCTCGATGGCGGCATTGAGCGCCAGGAGATTGGTTTGCGCCGCGATGGCCGCGATCAGGCCGACGACGGAGCCGATCTGGTTTGCACCCGCGCCAAGGCTTTCGACATTGGCGGAGAGCCTGAGCGCGTCCGCGACGCCACGGACGGCGATGTCCCGGTTGCGCTCCATCGTGCTGCCGATCTCCGCGGCGGCCATCGAGAGCTCTTCCGTCGCCGAGGCGGTCACGGCTGCGCTTTCCCGGGTCCGGCGCGCCGCCGAGCTGACCTCGGCGGTTTCGTGGGCCGCAGCCTCGCTCATCTGCGAGGCGCGATCGGCGCTTTTGAGAAAACGGTCGGATGAATCGTAGACGGCCTGATTCAGCTCGCGCATTTTCATCTGAAAATCGGCAGCGCCCTCGGCGAGGCGCATTTGTCGCGCGGCGCCATCATCCGAGAGCTTCTGCTGCTCCAGGGCGATGGTCGTATTGATATCCAGCGTGAAGACCCGCCCGACGATCTCCATGTCGCGCGCCATTCCTGCCGGCGAGAAACGGTTTTCCCGGGCCAGCACCAGCGCGATCGGCTCGAGCAGACGCATCGCGATCGACAGGCGTGACCGGGCGCCGAGCGACGATTCAATCTCGATATTGCGGAACCTGACGACTGACGCGACGTATTCCTCGTCGAAATTCGCAGCGAACAACACGCTGAAATGGCTCGAAGCACAGGCAACCATTTCGTCCATTCTGGTCGAAATATCCGCCACCTTGTCGGCATGCACGGCCAGAGCTCGTGCGTAATCAAGGTAACACAGCCTCTCGATATTCTTCTCGACAACCGGTTTCAGCCGCCGGAGGAGCGATCGTGTCTTGCTATCGAGCGCAAACATCGGCAGACGTTTGCCGATCTCATGCCTGACGATTTCGACGAGGGCTGTCACAGGACGGCCAGACGGTTGGATACTGAGGCAGAGACTACGCGGCAATTTCCTTAACGGCTCGTTACCGATGGCGCCGATCGGAAAAGTCGACCGCCATCGCCATCCTCATGCGGATCGCGGCGGCCCTGCTCAGGCTGCGCTTCCGGTCACCGCCGGCTTGAGAGGCTGGGCGCTGGGGGGCTCCAAACCGGCGCCGACGCCACGGCCAGAAGCAAGCGATCAGGTCTGCTGACAGCTGTTGTCAGGAGAACGGCTGCGGAACATGGGCTTGCATGCTAATCATGCCCGGCGCGCGAAGCCGGGCCTCGTATGGCCCGACATTTGCCCTATCTCTACCGCTTACCCGAACCGGACGCCCCCATGGCCCGCAAGTCTTCCCTGGTCAGCAAGACCACTCTCGCCGACCAGGCCGCCGCGCTCGAGGATATGTTCGACGCCAACCGCAAGGTCGATTCGCGCGTGATTTCCGTGCGCGGCGCGCGCGAGCATAATCTCAAGAATATCGACCTCGCGATTCCGCGCGACAAGCTCGTCGTCTTCACCGGGCTGTCGGGCTCGGGCAAGTCGTCGCTCGCCTTCGACACGATCTATGCCGAGGGCCAGCGCCGCTATGTCGAGAGCCTCTCGGCCTATGCCCGCCAGTTCCTCGAGATGATGCAGAAGCCCGATGTCGACCAGATCGACGGGCTCTCGCCGGCGATCTCGATCGAGCAGAAGACGACCTCGAAGAACCCCCGCTCGACGGTCGGCACCGTCACCGAGATCCACGACTATATGCGCCTGCTCTGGGCGCGGGCCGGTATTCCCTATTCGCCCGCGACCGGCCTGCCGATCGAGAGCCAGACCGTGCAGCAGATGGTCGACCGCCTGACCGAACTGCCGGAGAAGACGCGCGGCTATCTGCTCGCGCCGGTGGTGCGCGGCCGCAAGGGCGAGTACCGCAAGGAGATGGCCGAGTGGCTGAAGCGCGGCTTCCAGCGCGTCAAGGTCAATGGCGAGTTCTTCGAAATCCCCGACGCGCCCGCGCTCGACAAGAAGTTCAAGCACGACATCGACGTCGTGGTCGACCGCATCGTGATCAGGCCCGACCTCGGCGCCCGCCTCGCCGATTCGCTGGAGCAGGCGCTGGAGCTCGCCGACGGCATCGCCGTCTTCGAATATGCCGATGAGAAGGACGAGAATGGCGAGGCCAGGCGCGTCACCTTCTCCTCGAAATTCGCCTGCCCGGTCTCCGGCTTCACCATCCCCGAGATCGAGCCGCGCCTGTTCTCCTTCAACAACCCCTTCGGCGCCTGCCCGGCCTGCGACGGCCTCGGCCATGAGATGCGCATCGACCCCGAGATGATCGTGCCCGATCACGCGCTCTCGCTGAAAAAGGGCGCGATCGCGCCTTGGGCCAAGTCGACCTCGCCCTATTACGGCCAGACGCTCGACGCACTCGCCAAGCATTTCGGCTTCTCGATGACGAAGCCCTGGAGCGAATTGCCGGAGAAGGCCAAGACCTCGATCCTGTTCGGCACCGGCACCGAGCCGGTGCGCTTCGCCTATAATGACGGCCTGCGCGCCTATGAGGTGAAGAAGCCCTTCGAGGGCGTGATCACCAATATGGAGCGGCGCTGGAAGGAGACGGAGTCGGACTGGGCCCGCGAGGAGATCGGCCGCTTCATGTCCGAGACGCCCTGCGCCGCCTGCAACGGCTATCGCCTGAAGCCGGAAGCGCTGGCGGTGAAGATCGACATGCGCCATATCGGCGAGATCTCGCGGCTTTCGGTCAAGGACGCGCTGGAGTGGGTCAGCGCCCTGCCCTCGCGCCTGTCGAAGAAGCAGAACGAGATCGCCCCGCGCATCCTCAAGGAGATCCGCGACCGCCTGACCTTCCTGCTCGATGTCGGGCTGGAATATCTGACGCTCGCCCGCGGCTCCGGCACGCTCTCGGGCGGCGAGAGCCAGCGCATCCGCCTCGCCTCGCAGATCGGGTCGGGCCTCACCGGCGTGCTCTATGTGCTGGACGAGCCTTCGATCGGCCTGCATCAGCGCGACAATGAGCGCCTACTCGGCACGCTGCGTCGCCTCAGGGACCTCGGCAACACCGTCATCGTCGTCGAGCATGACGAGGACGCGATCCTGACCGCCGATTATGTCGTCGATGTCGGCCCCGGCGCCGGCATCCATGGCGGCGAGATCGTCGCCAAGGGCACGCCGCAGGACATTCTCGACAATCCGGATTCGCTCACCGGCCGCTATCTCACCGGCGAGCTCTCGGTCGCGGTGCCCGACAAGCGCCGCAAGGCTACCAAGGGCCGCTCGCTCAAAATCGTCGGCGCGCGCGGCAACAACCTCAAGGATGTCACGGTCGATATCCCGCTCGGGCTGTTCACCTGCATCACCGGCGTCTCCGGCGGCGGCAAGTCGACGCTCGTCATCGACACGCTCTACAAGGCAGTGGCGCGCAAGCTCAACGGCGCGATCGACCACCCTGCCCCGCATGAGCGCATCGAGGGCATCGAGCTGCTCGACAAGGTCATCGACATCGACCAGTCGCCGATCGGCCGCACGCCGCGCTCCAACCCGGCGACCTATACCGGCGCCTTCACGCCGATCCGCGAATGGTTCGCCGGCCTGCCCGAGGCCAAGGCGCGCGGCTATCAGCCCGGTCGGTTCTCATTCAACGTCAAGGGCGGCCGCTGCGAGGCCTGCCAGGGCGACGGCGTCATCAAGATCGAGATGCACTTCCTGCCCGATGTCTACGTCACCTGCGACGTCTGCAAGGGCAAGCGCTACGACCGCGAGACGCTTGAGGTGAAATACCGCGACAAGTCGATCGCCGATGTGCTCGACATGTCGGTCGAGGAGGCCAAAATCCTGTTCAAGGCCGTGCCCTCGATCCGCGAGAAAATGGAGACGCTGCACCGCGTCGGGCTCGACTACGTCAAGGTTGGCCAGCAGGCCACCACGCTCTCAGGCGGCGAAGCCCAGCGCGTCAAACTCTCCAAGGAGCTCTCCAAGCGCGCCACCGGCCGCACCCTCTACATCCTGGACGAGCCGACCACCGGCCTGCACTTCCACGATGTCGCCAAGCTGATGGAGGTGCTGCACGAGCTGGTCGACCAGGGCAATTCCGTGGTGGTGATCGAGCATAATCTCGAAGTCATCAAGACCGCCGACTGGATCATCGACATGGGCCCCGAAGGCGGCGATGGCGGCGGCGAGGTCGTGGCCCAGGGCACGCCGGAGGATGTGGTACGCATCGGCAAGGGCCACACCGCGCGCTTCCTCAAGGAAGTGTTGGCGCGGCGGCCGATCAAGAAGGGGGCGGGTGCGAGGCAGGCGGCGGAGTGAGGTGGCGGAAGACGGCAATAACTGACCTCAGGCAACATCCCGAAATGCTGCCGGATTCGGCTTTTGGCCGGCGCGGGGACAAAAGCTCTGCGCAAAGCCTGAGAATCTCGGACCGGATGAGGCGCCCAAACCTCCGCGCCCTTTCCCTTCTCCCCTCGCGGGAGAAGGTGGATCGGCGCAGCCGAGACGGATGAGGGGGCGCTCGACGATTGCCGTTTTGCCTTGTGACGCCAGCCGGAAAGGGCACGGCGCCCCCTCATCCGGCGCTGCGCGCCACCTTCTCCCGCCAGGGGAGAAGGGAAGAAAAGCAGCGGAAACGCAGGGGAGCTCTCCTGCGACCGTTGGAAATAGCCGCGAGGAACCCCTCTCCTGTAAGGAGAGGGGTAGGGGTGAGGTGTCGACCCCTGGACCAGTGGCGTGACGTCCTTGCTGTCATTGCGAGCGCAGCGAAGCAATCCAGGGGACGTAGAGCGAACCCTCCTGGATTGCTTCGCTGCGCTCGCAATGACGACGGAGCAACGGTGAGGTCGCGGCCAAAGCGTCAAACGGCCGACCCCTCACCCTGCCCTCTCCCTACGGGAGAGGGTTCCCCGCGCTAACTGGGCTTCGGATTCTCAGGATCAAACGTGCGGCTGCAAGGTCCCATTCGGGCTCAGCGCGTTGATCAGCGTCGGCAGATGCGCGGCGAGGAAGCCGGCCACCTCGTCGGGCGAGCGGTTGAAGGTCGAGGCGATCTTGCCGATGACATTGTCGCCGAGCGCCGCCTCGATCTGATCCGCCGTCACCGGCTGGTTGGCGCCGCTGCCCAGCCAGGACGCGACCTGCGGGCCCAGCCCCGATGCCTTTAATTTGTCGAGCAGCCCCTGCACCGAGCCGAGGCTGGTGCTAGCCAGGGCCTTCGATAGCAATTCGGGCAGCAGTTGCGCCTCCGCCTGTTCGACCAGGCCACCAAGCGCACCTTTCAATCCATCAAACAAACTCATCTCGCCCCACCCCTTTATGTCTCGCAAACCTAAAAAAAGGCCCGCCGCCGATAAATGGCGCGCGGGCCAGGCTCAGGCTATTTTACTCAGGCTTTCTTGCAAGCGTCGCGGAATTTCTTGCGCTCCTTGCCGTGCAGACCCTTCTGGTCGGCCTGTACAGAGCATTCCTTGGACTTCGCCGTCCGCGTCGCGGGAGCCGCGGCGGCAGGCTTGGCAGCAGCGGGGGCCGCGGTGGTGGCGGGTGCGGTCACCGCCGGCTTGGCGGGCGTCGCCGGTGTGGCGGGCGTCGTCTGCGCACCGGCAAACGACATCGACATCAAAAGCAGGCCGGCAGCACCTGAGAGAATTGAGACGTATTTCATGATGAACCTCGCTCGGCTGGCCCGATATCGAGCAGCGAATGCCAAGGAATGACTTAATAAGGGCAGAAATCAGGCGCGGCTGGCTCGCTTCGACGAAGTCATCACAAGCGCCTTGATGCCGCAAGGGACGTTTTCGCCAAGCGGATACTTGCCAGGCTGATACTTGCATGGACGGAGCCCGGCCGGCGAGCCCCGCCTGCGATTTGCGCAGCGCCGCCACAAGGCGCAACTCTCCCCGGCGAAGCTCGACTCGGCATCGCGCCGCAGCCGGGAACGATGCAACTCGACGAGACGACCATGCCTCAAACCGCCGCCCTCTCCGCCCCAGACCTTGCCGCCTATCTCGCCCGGATCGGCTATGACGGCGCGGTCGCCCCGACGCGCACTGCGCTCAACGCCCTGCATCTCCTGCACCCGCAAGCGATTCCCTTCGAGAATCTCGATCCGCTTTCGGGCCGCACGCCGCCGCTCGACCTGCCGGCGCTCGTCGCGAAACTCGTGCACTCCCGACGCGGCGGCTATTGCTTCGAGCAGAACACCCTGTTCAAGGCGGTGCTGGAGGCCTTCGGCTTCAAGGTCGCGCAGATGTCGGGCCGCGTCATGCTCGGCAAGCCAGAGGAGGCGCAGGTCGCGCGCACCCACAAGGTGCTGCGCCTGACTTGCGAGGGACAGGACCTGCTCTGCGATATCGGGCTGGGCGGCCAGGTCCTGACCGGCCCGATGCGGCTCGTCCCCGAGATCGAGCAGCAAACCCCGCACGAGCCCTATCGGCTCGACCGCGCCAGTGAGATCTGGTGGCTGCGTGCAAAGGTCGCCGGCGAATGGCGCCTGCTCTACCGCTTCACCCTCGACGAGACCTGGCCGATCGACGACCAGCTCGCCAACCATTATGTCGCGACCCACCCCGCCTCGCATTTCACCTACAGCCTGATCGCCGCCCGCGTGCTTCCGCAAGGCCGGCTCGCCTTGCTGAACCGGCGCTTGACGGAGCACCGGCTGGGCGAACCCTCGATCATCCAGGAGATCGCGGATAGCGACGCGCTCAGGGCCGTGCTGGCCAAGCGCTTCGGGATCGCGCTCGAGGATGAGGCCTGGGCGAAGGCGGCCGGCAATATTGCGGGATGAGTACGGCCGCCGCGCCCGGTCGGGATAGAAGAGCGCCTTATCAGAAACAGGCGCGGGGAACCCCTCTCCTGCATCGAAGTCGGGTATACCCGACTTCGACACTCTGAGTGCTGAACCCGGGTATACCCGGGTTCAGTGAGAGGGGCAGGGGTGAGGTGTAGGCCCCTGGACCAGTTGCGTGATGTCCTTGCCGTCATTGCGAGCGCAGCGAAGCAATCCAGGAGGGCTCGCTCTACGTCGCCTGGATTGCTTCGCTGCGCTCGCAATGACGATGGAGCAGCGGTGAGGTTACAACCAAAGCGTCAAACGGCCGACCCCTCACCCTGCCCTCTCCCACCAATCTCGGGCTTGCCCGAGATTGGCAGCTAGCATGGCCCAAGTCGGAAACATCCGACTTGGGTGGGAGAGGGTTCCCCGCGCTGGCGGGACCTCGGGTTGCCCTTCCTTCTCCCATCCAGGAGAAGGAAAGACGGCCTCTCAGACCATCCGCCGGCTCACGCCACCCCGTAGGTCTTGAACCAGGCCAGCATCCGGGCCCAGCCGTCATCGGCCGCTGCCTTGCGGTAGCTCGGGCGGTAATCGGCGTGGAAGCCGTGCGGCGTGTCCGGATAGATCACGATCTCGACCGTCTTGCCGGCCGCCTTGGCCGCGTCACGCTGCTTCTCGACATCGGCCACCGGGATGCCGGTGTCGGCGGCGCCATAGAGGCCCAGCACCGGGGCCTTGATCTCGCCGACCACATCGGCCGCCGTCTTGGGCTGGATGTCGCTGCGGTTGCCGCCAAGCGGGCCGTACCAGGCGACGCCGGCCTTCAGCGCCGGGTTGTGGGCGCAGTAGAGCCAGACGCCGCGCCCGCCGCGGCAGAAGCCGGTGACGCCGAGCTTCTGGATATTGCCCTTCGAGCTGGCCGCGGCCCAGGCGGCGGCAGCGTCGAGATCCGACAGCATCTCGGCATCGGGCTTCTTCGCGATCACATCGCGCATGATCTGCTGCACATCGGTCATCTTGGTGAGATCGCCCTGCCGGGCAAAAAGCTCGGGCGCGACGGCGCAGTAGCCGAGCTTGGCGAGGCGGCGGCAGGTGTCCTTGATATATTCGTGGACGCCGAATATCTCCTCGATCACGAGGATGACGGGGAACGGCCCTGCCCCGCTCGGCATGGCCCGGTAGCCCGGCATCATGCCGTCGCTGGTCGGGATCTTGACCTCGCCGGCCTCGAGCCCCGTCGCATCGGTGGAAATGGTCTGGCCCTGCACCACGGTGGTGGCGGCGGTGAAGCCGGTGACCAGCCCGGTCATGACGAAGCCCCGGCGCGAGAAGGGCTCGCGCACGAGGCCGTCCAGGCCCTCCAGCAGGGGTTTGGCGGCTTTCGCGCTGGTGCTGCTCGTCATGGCGGTTCCTCGCATGTCGGAAGGGGCGGCAGAGTGCGGCGGCGCGAGTGCACTGCCAAGGGGCCGAAACGGCGCAATCGGGCGCAAATGGTCACAGCTGCGTGATCGCAAGGCCGTCGGGCGCGGAAAACGCGAATCTTTTCGCGCAAAACCGTGTGCTTGGGCGCCGCTCCCCTTGCGTCAACACGCCGACCCGGCCCTCACGCATGGATTGAGCAGGTGCAGCATGCCTGGAAAGAAGGCAAAGCAGCGATTTGTTAACGGGCAACCGCTTGAATGGCGAACGAATAGGCAGAATCGGATCACCCCCAATGGCCTTGCCAGACCCTCACTGCGGGACAACGCCCGATTTATGAAGCATTTCTTAAATCGACATGCGCAAAGCGCATAACGGAACTGATCTGGCGCCTCTGTTTCAGGCAAGGGTGCTCCCATATATGCAGTGCACAACGAATTCATCGCTGTCAGGGCCAAAAGGCCCCGAAAAAACTGAGGACTTTCACCATGTTCGTCACCATGATTGCTGCCAAGATCCGCTCTTATCTTCGTTACCGTGAGACCGTTCGCGAGCTGTCGCGCCTGACCGACCGCGAGCTGGACGATCTCGGCCTGTCGCGTTCGGAAATCGCTTTCGTCGCGCGGACCCACGCCGCCGTCTGAGCCTTCACGGCTTCTACAAGTAGTTCTCCCGGGTTCGTGTCCTCCCCTCGGACCTGGTCGAAGAGCGAATGCCCGCTTTCGAGCGGGCATTTTGCGTTTTGGGCTCTGCTTACGGCCCGATAGCGGCTTCGCGCAGGCGAAAGCGCCGGCCGATTGCCGGATAAGCGCGCGCAAGATCGATCCGTCTCTTGACCGCGCGCGCCTGTGGCGACACATCGCTGGCATGACAGTCAAACCCATACACATCATCGGCGGTGGCCTTGCCGGTTCCGAAGCCGCCTGGCAGGTCGCAGAGGCCGGCGTGCCGGTCGTGCTGCACGAGATGCGGCCGGTGCGCGGCACGCAGGCGCACAAGACGGAAGGCCTGGCCGAACTCGTCTGCTCCAATTCCTTCCGCTCTGACGATTCGCTCAGCAATGCGGTCGGGCAGCTCCACTGGGAGATGCGCCGGCTCGGCTCGGTGATCATCGCCAAGGGCGACGCGCATCAGGTGCCGGCCGGCGGCGCGCTTGCAGTCGACCGCGACGGCTTCTCGCAAGCCGTGACGGCCGCGCTTGAAGGCCATCCGCTGATCACGATCGACCGCGCCGAGATTGCCGGCCTGCCGCCCGCCGACTGGGACAATGTCATCATCGCGACCGGCCCCCTCACCTCGCCGGCGCTGGCGCAAGGCATCCAGTCGCTCACCGGCGAGGATTCGCTCGCCTTCTTCGACGCCATCGCACCGATCGTGCATTTCGACTCCGTCGACATGGACCAGGCCTGGTTCCAATCGCGCTACGACAAGGTCGGCCCGGGCGGCACCGGCGCCGACTACATCAACTGCCCGCTCGACCGCGACCAGTACGAGGCCTTCATCGACGCGCTGCTCGCCGCCGAGAAGACCGAGTTCAAGGAATGGGAGGGCACGCCCTATTTCGACGGCTGCCTGCCGATCGAGGTCATGGCTGAGCGCGGCCGCGAGACCTTGCGCTGGGGACCGATGAAGCCGGTCGGACTGACCAACAAGCACAACCCGACGGTCAAGGCCTATGCGGTGGTGCAATTGCGCCAGGACAATGCGCTGGGCACGCTGTTCAACATGACGGGCTTCCAGACCAAGCTGAAATATGGCGAGCAGGCCGCGATCTTCCGGATGATCCCCGGTCTCCAGAACGCTGAATTCGCCCGGCTCGGCGGCATCCACCGCAACACCTATCTGAACTCGCCAAAGCTGCTCGATGAGCGGCTGCGCCTGAAGGCCGATCCGCGCCTGCGCTTCGCCGGCCAGATCACCGGCTGCGAGGGCTATGTCGAGAGCGCCGCGATCGGCCTGCTGGCGGGCCGCATGGCCGCCGCCGAGCGCCTTGGCCGGGACCTCGCCCTGCCGCCCGCCACGACGGCTCTGGGCGCGCTGGTCAACCACATCACTGGCGGCCATATCGTCACCATCGACGAGGGCCCGCGCTCGTTCCAGCCGATGAACATCAATTTCGGCCTGTTCCCGCATATCGAGGGCCAGGCGACGCATGGCCCCGACGGCAAAAAGCTGAAGGGCCCGGCCAAGAGCGTCGCGCGCAAGCACGCACTGACCGCGCGGGCGAAGGCGGAGATGGAGGCCTGGGCGGGCGGGGTTGAGATTCAGGCGGCGGAGTAGTCTCTCGTCATTGCGAGCGCAGCGAAGCAATCCAGGAGCGGCAGAGCACTACGGCTTCCTGGATTGCTTCGCTGCGCTCGCAATGACGGATAGGTTCACCGCGCCGCTTTCGCCGCCCGCCAGATCGTCCATTGCCGCTGCCAGGCCGGCAGCGCGATGATCGTGCGATAGGGGTCGTAGCCGCTGCGCTCCATGCGCTTGAGATAGGGCTCGACCAGCGCGACAGGCAGGAAGGCGGGCGCGACCGCAGAGGGCACCGCCTCGCGCATCTCGCGCAGCTTCTTGAGATGCTTGCGCGCGATCTCGCGCAGTTCCTTCAGCGAATAGAGCACGCCCGGCCCGCCGCGCCCGCGCACGATATCGTCGCGGGTCACGCCGTTGCGGGCGAGGATATCGGCCGGGATGTAGACCTGCCCTGCCGCCGAATGCCAGGGAAAGGCCCGCATCAGCCCACACAGCGCATAAGCGACGCCGGCATGGCCGCAAGCCGCCGCGCCGCCCGGATCAGTGCCGTTGGCAAGGACGATCGAGGCGAGCCGGATCAGGGCGCTCGAGGTCTCCCCGGCATAGCCTTCAAGATCGCGCAAGGACGGCATCGGGTCGTCATAGAGATCGAAGATGCGCGCCTCGATCAGCCCCGTCAGCGGCGCGATCGGCAGACGGTAGCGCGCGACCGCGTCGAGCAAGGCAGCCGCGATGGGGTGCGCCTGCCCCTCACGCTTGCCGCCCTGGTCATTGGCCTCGTTCTCCAGCAGGTCGCGCCACCATTGCATGCGCACCTCGCCCGGCAGCGGCTCGCTGACCAGCGCCCGCACGCGAGCGATCTCATGGCTGAAGGCATAGAGCGCAAACAGCGCCGGCCGCTGCGCCTCGGGCGCGTAGAGGGTCGCGATATAGCGATCGTGATCATGCTCGCGCACCAGTGCGGCGCAATGCGCATAAGCCTCCGGCAAGGCCGGCAGCACGGTCTTGGAACGATCGTCGGTCTGCGTCGTCTGCGGCATGGTTTCCGCCTTGGCCAGCTCTCGGAGGGAAGGCCTCGATCTTAAAAGTTGAGAGCATTGCTCATGCGAAAAACCGGTGCCCACTTTTTCGCGCAATGCTCTCGCTCTACCCTCAGTCTAGGCCCAGGATGGGGTGCATGGCTATGCGTTCGTGGACATGGCGGGCGCTCAATCAACCGCGATCAGTGCCGCGGCCACCCGCCGGTCCTCGCCGACCAGCACGTTATAGGTGCGCGCCGCTGCCCCCGTCGCCATGCCCTCGATGGTGATTCCAGCCTCACGGAAGGGCTCGCGCAGGGATGCCGGGATGAAGGCGATGTCGTGCCCGGTGCCGATCAGCAGGAAATCGATGCCCTCGGCCTCGTCGAGGACCTGCTGCAGGCTCTCGCGCGTGATCCCTGCAAAGGCCGTTACCGGCCAGATCCGGATGCCCGCCGGCGTCGCCAGAATCGAGCCACGATGGCTCATATCGGCGAAGCGGAAGCCGCCGGCGCCGAAAGCGTCGATCTGATGCCGGCCCGGAACGAAACCGTCGAAGCGAGCCATGATCGATCCATTCCAATCCAACCACAGCCCTCATCCCTCAAGGCGCCGCTACGCGGCTCCCTGGGCGAGGGCTGAGGCGTGTAATCAGGCTTTCGCTTTGGCCTTGGCCTTGGCGGCGGCGGGAGCCTTTTCCTCGGCGCTTTCCGGGCGGCCGAAGCGGACATCCATGTAGAGCAGCACCGGAGTCGAGACGAACATCGCCGAATAGGTGCAGACCACGACGCCAAACAGCATGACGAGTGCGAACCCCTCGATCGCCGTGCCGCCGAAGAAGACCAGCGCGAGCAGCGACAGGAAGGTCGTCGTCGCGGTCATCGCCGTGCGCGAAAGCGTCGAATTCACGGAGAGGTCGAGCAGTTCGTCGATCGGCATCGTCTTGTAACGGCGCAGCAATTCGCGCGTGCGGTCGAACACCACCACCGTCTCGTTCAAGGAATAGCCGACGATGGTCAGGATCGCCGCGATCGAGGTCAGGTTGAACTCAAGCTGCGTGATCAGGAAGAAGCCAACCGTCAGGACGATGTCGTGCAGCGTGCCCAGGATCGCACCGATCGCCAAGGGCATCTCGAAGCGGAACCAGAGATAGATCAGCACGCCGACGATCGCGAGCACGATGCCGAGCGTGCCGGCCTGTACCAGCTCGCCGGAGACGCGCGGGCCGACCGTCTCGACACGGCGGAAATCATATGTGCCAGCGAAAGCCTCGCGCGCCTTCGTGACGACAGCCTGTTGCGCTGCATCCCCGCCTGGCTGCAGAGCAAAACGCATCGAGAGCTCGCTGCCGCTGCCGAATTCCTGGATCTCAGCTTCGCCAAAGCCAAGTCCATGCGCGGTTGAGCGCACCTGGCCGATCTCGGCCTTGCCATCCTTGGCCTGCATCTCGATCAGGGTGCCGCCCTTGAAGTCGATGCCGAAATTCAGCCCGACGGTCAGGAACAGGGCGATCACCAGCACCGAATAGGCGGCCGAGAACGGATAGCTGAAGCGCCGGAAGCGGACGAATTTGAAGCGGGTATTGTCGGGGACGATGCGAAGCAGACGCATGCGCTATCTCCTGAAAAGGGTTGGCAGCGTCAGAACGGCAGATGCTTGGGCCGGGCCCAGCGATACCACAGCGCGATCAGCATCCGCGTCAACGTCACGGCCGTGATCACGGTCGTCAGGATGCCGAGGATGAAGACGACCGCAAAGCCGCGCACCGGGCCGGAGCCGAGCGAGAACAGCGCCACGGCCGCGATCAGCATGGTGACGTTGGAGTCGATGATGGTGGCGAAGGCGCGCTGAAAGCCCGCCTCCAGAGCCGAGACGAGGCTGCGGCCCTGATGCTCCTCCTCGCGCATGCGCTCATAGATCAGCACGTTGGAATCGACCGCCGTGCCGATGGTGAGCACGATGCCGGCAATACCAGGCAGCGTCATGGTCGCGCCCAGCAGCGACATCAGCCCGAAGATCAGGCAGACATGGACGAGCAGCGCGACCGAGGCGATCATCCCGAACACGCCATAGGTGCCGAGCATGTAGAAGATCACCAGCACCGTCGCGATCAATGTCGCGAGCTTGCCGGCATGGATCGAATCGGCGCCGAGGCCAGGGCCGACGGTACGCTCCTCGACGATCGTCATCTTCGCCGGCAAGGCGCCGGCGCGCAGCAGGATGGCGAGATTGTTGACGCTCTCGACGGTGAAATTGCCGGAGATCTGGCCGGAGCCGCCGGTGATCGGCGACTGCACCACCGGCGACGAGATCACCTTGTTATCGAGCACGATCGCAAGCGCGCGGCCGAGATTTTCGGTCGTCGCCTGGCCGAAGCGCTGCGCGCCACGCACATTGAAACGAAAATTGACGATCGGCTGGCTGGTGCGGGAATCGAAGGCCGCCTGCGCGTCGGTCAGATCGGCTCCGCCGACGATGACCTGCCGGCTGACCGGCACAAGTGCCCCGCCACTATCGTTCGAGGGCAGCATGTCGACATCGGTCGCACCTGGCTCGGCGATGAAACGGAATTCGAGCTTCGCTGTCTCGCCGATGCGCTTCTTGATTTCTTCTGGATCGGCGCCGGGCACTTGAACGAGGATGCGGTCGAGCCCCTGACGTTGGATATTCGGCTCCTTGGTGCCGTCGGGGTCGATACGCCGGCGCAAAACCTCGATCGCCTTGGCGGCGGTGTCGCGGATCAAATCATTGATCGCGGCTTCCGAGAGCGTTGCCTGGATCAGCCCGTCCGGCTGCTCGGTGAAATCGATGGTTGACTGCGAGGAGGCGCCGAAGGCCCCGAGCGCGCCCAAAGGCTGGGCCAATTCACGCAGTTTCGGCAGCAATTTCGCCCGGTCACCGGCGTCTGCGACGCGCAACTGCACGCCACGCGACGTCAAAGTGATACCGCCCTGGGCCGAAACGCCCGCTTCACGGAGCTTCGCGCGGGTGTCGTCGCGCAGCGTCGTGATCTTCGTACGGATCAGGTCGGCGCGGTCGATCTCAAGCAGGAAGTGAGCGCCGCCTTGCAGGTCGAGCCCAAGCACGACCGCGTGGATCGGCAGCAAGAACTTCGGAATCCAGGACGGAGCGCCCTGCTCGATCGCCTTGCGCGTCTCAGGTGAGAACAGGTTCGGCAGCGCAAGACCACAACCGAAGAACAGCACGAGAAGGACGGCGATGACCTTGCGGGCCTGGAAACGAAGCATCTGCTTGAACAGCCTTGTTGTCGCGCGCCGGCTCGCTCTGGAGCCGGAGCGTCGTTCAGCTCTTGACCGGCTCGCCCTTGGCGCGCACTTCCGAGATCATGCCCTTGACCAGCCGGACGCGAACGCCCTCGGCGATCTCGGCTTCGATCTCGCCATCGTCGATGACCTTCGACACCTTGGCGACGATGCCGCCCGTGGTGACCACCGTGTCGCCGCGGCGAACGTTCTTGATCATCTCCTGATGCGACTTCACCCGCTTCTGCTGCGGGCGGATGATCAGGAACCACATGATGACGAAGATCAGAACGAACGGCACCAGCGACATCAGCACGTCGGAGGAACCGCCGCCGAGGCCTTGAGCGAAAGCAGGGGTGATCACGAATAGGCTCCTTCATCGCGGCGGCGCAAAAGGCCACCGGCCGCGGGGCGCGGCAACAGCATCGTCAGGCTTGTCAAAATCGCGCGGACTATAGCCACGGACGCCGGTAAATCAATCTGAGAGCAGCCGGACATCCAGCCGCGCCCCCCACCTATGGGCTTGCCATCATTCGCGCAATGGCCTTGCGCTTTGCATCGAGGTGCAGTTTACCGGATTGTTGAACCGTACCGCCGGGTACGGCTGCTGCGGCTCACCTGTTTCAAGGCGCTTTCCAGATGACCGACACCGCTACCGACCAGACGCTCGCGACGCTCCTGCGCATCGCCTCCGCGCTTGAGCGCATCGCTCCCCCGGCCCGCAAACCGGCTGATCTCACGGCTGCCGACGCCTTCGTCTGGCATCCTGCCGGCACGGAGCTTGCGCCCGTTGCCAGGGTCAACCGGGTGGCGCTCTCGCTGCTGCGCGGCGTCGACCGCGTCCGCGACACTTTGGCAGAGAACACCGAGCGCTTCGCGCGCGGTCTGCCCGCCAACAATGTGCTGCTCTGGGGCGCACGCGGCATGGGCAAGTCCTCCCTGGTCAAATCGGTCCATGCCGACACCAACACGCGGCTCAAGAGCGAGGCGCTACCTCTGAAGCTGATCGAGATTCATCGCGAGGACATCGAGAGCCTGCCTGTGCTGATGGCGCTACTCCGCGCGGACCGGCACCGCGCCATCGTGTTCTGCGACGATCTCTCCTTCGACGGCGACGACACCTCCTACAAATCGCTGAAGGCGGCCCTCGACGGCGGCGTCGAGGGCCGGCCCGAGAACGTGGTGTTCTACGCCACCTCGAATCGCCGGCATCTGATGCCCCGCGACATGATGGACAATGAGCGCTCGACCGCGATCAACCCCGGCGAGGCGATCGAGGAAAAGGTCTCGCTGTCGGATCGATTCGGCCTCTGGCTCGGCTTCCACAAATGCAGCCAGGACGAATATCTGGCGATGATCGACGGCTATGTCGGCCATTTCGGCCTTCAGGTCGCGCCCGAGGAACTGCGTCGCGAGGCGCTGGAATGGGCGACGACCCGCGGCTCCCGCTCAGGCCGCACCGCCTGGCAATACATCCAGGACCTGGCCGGGCGGCTCGGGAAGCGGCTGGAGGGGTGACCCTCGCCACTCGTCAAATCCGCGCCGTCATTCCGGACAAGCCGCGAAGCGGCGCCGATCCGGCAACTGTGTTGTTTGGTGTGTCATGCTTGGAAGGCGGTGTCAGTTTTGAGCATGGCGTTGAGGACGGTGAGGAGCTTTCTTGCGACGGCGATGATGGCGACTTTTGCGGCTGCGCTTCTTGCGCGGACCGCGTCGTAGAAGGTCTTGAAGCGCGCAGATGTCCGGATGGCGGCCAGCGCGGCCATGTAGAGGGCTTTGCGGACGCGTCGCCTTCCACCCCTGATCATGCGCTGTCCGCGCCTGCGCCCGCTGTC
>NZ_FOQV01000017.1 GCF_900113835.1 Allobosea sp. OK403
GATCAAACTCTCAGATTGTATACTGAGTTTGTTCCGGCAATCGCTGCGTATTGACGGAGTCATTGCTTGACGACCCAGGCTTTCACCCAAATCATCAGCGATGGCTCTTGTAAAACGCAGCACACCGAAGTCTCGTTCGACTTAGCCTAAGCTAAGTCCGCAAGAACTCCGCCGTCCACGTTTCTCTTTCTGTCTTCAGTTTTCAAACAGCGGCACTACTCAAAAGACAGGGCTGCGTACCGATTGCTCGGCTACAAAGCCCAAAGGTCTCAATGAAGCGCGGGAGGCGGCGGCGCCAGCGGCGTTGCCGTCTCGATGGCCGCTGTATAGGCCCCACCTCCCAACCCTGTCAACACAGATCGTGAAACTTTTTAGACAGCGCATGAGTTTTTCGAAAACGGGGCCGTTGGGCCGCCATTTTGGGGCTGAATCGGCCCCTTGCTGCCTCCCCTCACCGGGAGCTTCGCTTCATTTTTCGGAAGCGGCGCGATTTTTTTCTGAAAATGCCGATCGAGCCTCGTCCCTGCGATCAGAAGGAGACCCTGGGCCTGGTCCGAAGCTCTTCCGCTCGGCGCCACCGCGGACATCTCACGGCGAAGCGAGCGGAAGCACCAGCATGACGGCAAAGCCATCGGCCCTCATAGCGAAGCGGATCGCGCCGCCATGGCTGCGGATCACGTCGGAGGCGATGGCGAGGCCGAGCCCCGATCCGCCCTTCCCAGTGGAGCCGGATGTGAACGGCGCAATGATCGAAGCCCATTCGGAGGGCGAGATGCCGGGACCATCGTCGAAGACCTCGACCATCGCCTGCGGCCCATCTTGCGAAACCGTCACCGTCAGGGCCGTCACGGCGCCATGGGTCAGGGCGTTGTGAATGACGTTGGACAGGGCCTCCCTCAGGCTGACAGCATCGGCAGCGATCATGATCGCGTGCTCGGGAGCCTGGAAGGCGATGCGCACCTCGCGATGAAACGACAGCGGAACCGCATCAGCCAGCACCGCCCGCGCGAGAGCGATCAGATCGAGCTGCGCCATCGCGACCGCATCCGAGCGATGGATCACCATGGCGTGGCTGAGGAGCTGGTTCGTCAGGCGCCGGAGTTCGGTGCTGCGATGTTGGATGCGCTCGATCTGCGCCTGGCGCTGAGCGGAGTTCCGCGTCGTCGACAACAGCTCGACCTGGGCGTCGAGCGCTGCCAGCGGCGTCCTGATCTGGTGGGCGGCATCGCCGATGAAGCGTTGCATGATCCGGATGCGGCCGCTCAGGCGTTCCATGAACATGCTGATCGCGCTGACCAGCGTGTGGATCTCGGTCGGCGTCTCGATGCTCAGCGGGCGCAGATCATTGGGATCGCGCGCGGCGAGCTCCTGCTCGATGCGGGCGAGCGGCGCCAGGGCGTAGCGGATGGCCAACCCGCCGGCGAGCAATGTCAGGAGGCTCATCGCCGCGATGATCAGCACGGCTCTCAGCGTCAGATCGCGCGCGAGCGCGAGGCGCGCCTCGCGCGTCTGCGCCAGAACGACATAGGCCCAGCCGGTGACGGACGGCGTCGACAGATATCGGCCGATGGCGGCGATCCGGACGGGCGATCCCTGATAGGTGCCATCCGACAGGATCGCCCCCTTCTGCGCGGCGGTAACGCTCCCGGGGAAAGCCAGGTCCGGATAGCCCGCGACCACGATGCTGCGCGTATCGGTGACGCTATAAAAGACCAGGTCATAGGCGGAGAGCGAGGCAAGGGCCGCAGCCGGCGGGTCCAACGCGATGACGCCGCCCTGGACGAAGATGTTCTCCGCGAGCTGGATCACCCCGCCGACGAGGAGCCGGTCATAGGCTTCATCGGCCGCGACACGGGCATAGGAATAGGCGGCGACGCTCAACGCGACCGCGCCCACTGAGACGCCCGCGACGATGAAGAGCAGGCTGCGCGCGTAGAGCGAGGAGCGAAGGCGCTCACGCAACGACAATTTGATACCCCAGCCCGCGCATCGTCCTGATCTCGACGCCGGAGCCGGCAAGCTTCCGGCGCAAGCGGGTCACATATTGCTCGACGGCATTGGGGCTGGGCTCCTGCTCGAAGCCGAAGAGCTGGTCGATCAGCTCTTCCTTGGAGAAGATGCGCTGCGGCCGCCCGGCCAGGATTTCGAGCACGGTGAGCTCCCGGCGCGTGAGATCGAGCGAACGGCCGTCGACGGAGGCGATCCGCGCGCTGCGGTCGACCGTGACCCGGCCGCATTGGATGATGTTCGTCGCCTCTCCACCGCCCCGTCTCAGCAGCGCGCGGGCACGCGCCTCCAGCTCGCGATAGTCGAATGGCTTGATCAAATAGTCGTCGGCGCCGAGATCCAGCGCGCTGACCCTGTCGTCGACCGCCGAACGTGCGGTGAGGATGAGCACGGGGGTCGCGTTCCGCTTCATGCGCAGATCCTTGAGGATCGCAAAGCCGTCCCGCCCTGGCAGCATCACATCGAGGACGATGAGGTCATAGGCCTGGACCTCGGCCAGATCGCCGGCCACGGCGCCGTTCTGTTCCCAGTCCACGGCGTGGCCCATCCGCTCGAAGCGCGCGACGATGGCCTCCCCGATATCGACCATGTCCTCGACGACGAGAATGCGCATTCACCGTTTTCCTGCACCGTTCCCTTGCGCCGCCAGGTGAGGCAGGCGCCAGTCAGTTTCGTGTCAGTTCGGCCCTGTAGGGTCCAGCCAAGCATCCCGAAACGTGGATGCAAGGCAACGACTTTCGGAGGAAACATGACGCTTCCCGCGCAATCTGCGCCGCTGCTCGATGTCGACGGCGTCACGCTGCAATACAAGACGCGCGATGCACTGGTCACGGCGACCTATCGGGTCAGCTTCGAAGTGCATCAATCCGACCGCTTCATCCTGCTCGGGCCGTCGGGCTGCGGAAAATCGACCCTGCTCAAGGCGATCGGCGGCTATCTGACCCCGGTCGAAGGCGCGATCCGCCTTAAGGGCCGCGAGGTCAAGGCTCCCGGGCCTGACCGGATGATGGTGTTCCAGGAGTTCGACCAGCTCCTGCCCTGGAAGAGCGTGATCGAGAACGTCGTCTTCGCCCTTGAAGCCAGCGGTCGCTCCAGCGGCCGCGAGGCGATGGACAAGGCGCGCCACTATGTCGACATGGTCGGCCTGTCGAAATTCGCCGACAGCTATCCCCATACCTTGTCGGGCGGCATGAAGCAGCGCGTCGCGATCGCCCGCGGCATGGCGATGGAGCCCGACGTGCTTTTGATGGACGAGCCCTTCGCCGCGCTCGACGCCCTGACGCGGCGCAAGATGCAGGACGAGTTGCTGCAGCTCTGGGAGGACACGAAGTTCACCGTGCTGTTCGTGACGCACTCCATCGAGGAGGCGATCCGCTGCGGCACGCGCATCCTGCTGCTGTCGCCGCATCCCGGCCAGGTCCGCGCCGAGCTGAACAGCCTGACCGCGGAAGAGGTCGGCACGGCCTCGCAGGTCGCGCTCGAGGCCCGCATCAACGACATGCTCTTTGCGCATTGAGGTCGACATGAACGCATCCACCTCTCCGCTTCATATCCGCCCCGAGATCATCCGCGACCAGCAAGCGACGGATGTGCCCGCCGTCGAGAAGGCGCTGACGCCGTTCGAGCGGATCTACCGCATCGGATTTGTCCGCAAGGCCGCCCTGCTGATCGCGCTGGCCGTGATCTGGGAGATCTATGGTCGTTGGCTCGGCAACCCGCTGCTGTTCCCGACCTTCACCGCGACAATCGAGGCGTTCTGGGAGAACCTCGCCAATGGTGTCATCCCGGCGCGCGCCTTGTCGTCGATCCAGACGCTCTTGATCGGCTACGGCATCGGCATCGCGCTTGCCTCGATCCTGACGACGGTCGCCATCGGCTCGCAGATCGGCACCGACCTGCTGGAAACCCTGACATCGATGTTCAACCCGCTGCCGGCGATCGCCCTGCTGCCGCTGGCGCTGATCTGGTTCGGCCTGGGGGAAGGCAGCGTCATCTTCGTGTTGGTGCATTCCGTGCTGTGGGCAATCGCGCTCAACACGCATTCCGGCTTCCGCTCGGTGTCGAACACGCTGCGCATGGTCGGCATGAACTATAATCTGCGCGGCCTGCGCCTGGTCGGGAAGATCCTGATTCCGGCCGCCTTCCCGAGCATCCTGACCGGGCTGAAGGTCGGCTGGGCTTTTGCCTGGCGCACGCTGATCGCAGCCGAACTCGTCTTCGGCGTCTCGTCGGGGTCGGGTGGTCTCGGCTGGTTCATCTTCGAGAACCGCAACCAGCTCGAAACCGCCAATGTCTTCGCCGGGCTGTTCACGGTCATCATGATCGGCCTGTTCGTCGAGAACGTCATCTTCGCCGCGATCGAGCGCAACACGGTCCAGCGCTGGGGCATGCAAAGCTGAGGCGGCGACATCTCCACAAGACCATAAGGCCGGGCCAATCCGGCATCATCATCCGGGAGGACAACACGATGAACATCACCAGACGGTACATCACAAAGCGCCTGGCCGCCCTTCTGACAGGCTCGGCCCTCACGCTCGCGATCAGCGCCCCCGGCGCCATGGCCGAGGTGAAGGAGGTCCGGATCTCCAAGGGCTACGGTATTCTCTATTTGCCCCTGATCGTGATGCAGGACCAGAAGCTGCTGGAGAAGCAGGCCGCCAAGGCCGGTCTCGGCGATATCGCGACCAAATGGCTGGTTCTCGACGGCGGCAACGTCATCAACGACGCGATGATGGCCGGCACGCTGGATTTCGCCGGGACCGGCGCGCCCGGCTTCGTCACGCTCTGGTCGAAGGCCAAGGGCATTCCCAATGTCGAGGTCATCGGCATCGGCGGCATGAGCGCGACCTCGCTTTCGCTCAACTCGATCAACCCGAATGTGAAGTCGCTGAAGGATTTCACCGCGAAGGACAAGATCGCGCTTCCCGGGATCAAGACCTCGCTCTCGGCCGTCGTGCTCCAGATGATGGTGGCCAAGGAATTCGGCCGCGAGAACTTCGCCAAGCTCGATCCGATGACCGTCAGCCTGCCCCATCCCGAGGCGCTAGCAGCCTTGACCTCCGGCAAGACCGAGATCACCGCGCATTTCACCTCGCCGCCCTTCTCCTTCATTGAGCTCAACGACCCCAAGGTGCATCTCGTCGCCGATTCCATCAACGTGATCGGCAACATCACGCTCGACGTCGTCTTCGCGCCGAAGAAGTTCGTCGACGCCAATCCGAAGATGACCGACGCCTTCCTCGCCGCCCTCGACGAGGCCTGCGACTTCATCGCCCAGAACAAGGACGCCGCGGCCGAGATCTTCGTGCGGGGTTCGCCGGTCAAGGTCTCGAAGGACGAGGTCCTGACCATGCTCAACGACAAGGGCGCCAAATTCTCGGCCACCCCCGACAAGGTGATGGATTTCGCCGAGTTCATGGGCCTTGCCGGCACGATCAAGGTGAAGCCGGCCAAATGGACCGACATGTTCATTCCGCAGATTCACGGCCGCAAGGGCAGCTGACGCAATCCAAAATACCGGCCCCGGCGGGCCCAGACATGGCGGCCTCACCGGGAGCTATGAGGCCGCCCTCGCCTCCTTGCCTGTTGATCCAGAAGGCCTCGCCTTCCGGATCCGGGTCATCGCGCCGTCATCTGCGGCTCGCATGAGGCGACGATACTCGCTAGATTTCCGCAATGCGCCCGACACAGATTCGCAGCTGTGACCTTTCACCCCTACGGAACTCGCCGCGTCGCGAGCCCCGCCATGCCGAGCGCTCCGGCAATGGGGCCGTTACGCTCGCGGCGGCCAATAGGGTGGAAACCGAAACCGTGGTTGCGCGTTCCGGTCGCATCACGGAGACGAAACGATGATCTTTGAGCTTATGTCAGCCATGGCGGGATATGACGCCAACCATAATCACTCTGAGGGGCTTCAGTCATGAGAGGTATTATTGCGGCCGCCGGCATGCTGAGCCTGGCCCTTCTGGCAACCGGCTGCGTCCAGCAGAGCCGCGAACGCGTGATCGTGGCAAGCCCCGAGCCCGGTCGCGGTGCCGCAATCACGAAGCGGATTACGCCCGATGGCGTCGGCGGCCTGTTTCTTCCAGACGGATCGCGTGTCGAGGTGGATCGCGCCGGGGGCTTCACGCTGCCCAATGGCGACTATGTCCGCCGAGACGCATCCGGTGCACTGAACTTGCCCAATGGTTCGCGCTGCCTGCCCGACGGGCAAGGCGGGTATGGCTGCCCGTAGCGCATCGGCCCGAAAAGTGGGGACCGGTTTTCGGGAGAAGCCGATGCGAGACAAAAGCCTGCAGCATTCGACGGGCCATGGCTTCGCAGGTGATCCGAGTTTGCTTCACTAGAGCCGTTTCCGCTCCAATTGGATCGTTCAACGGCTCTAGCTCTTCGTTTCAACGCGTTTTCTTCACGCGAACCGGTCTCCACTTCGCTCGAAAACGCTCTAGCTCGGGCCACCTGCATGCCGGACGACGATCAATAGGTCGGATATCTCAATAGGTCGCCCGGCCGCCTGACAGGTCGAAAATGCCTCCGGTCGAGAAGGAGCATTCGTCGCTGGAGAGCCAGAGCACCATGCGGGCGACCTCCTCGATCTCAACGAAACGCCCCATCGGGATGCGGCCGAGGATGTCGGCGCGGCGCTCAGCCGAGATCTCCCTGGCCATGGCCGTCTCGGCAGCGGCCGGCGTGACCGCGGTGACGATGATGCCATCCAGCGCCGTCTCCTTGGCGACGCTCTTGGTCAAGGCGAGCAGCCCGGCTTTTGAGGCCGAATAGGCCGCGGCCTTGGCCATGCCCTCCTTGCCCTGGATCGAGGCGATGTTGACGACATGGCCGCGCAGGGGATGCGGCGTGATCGCGGAGGTGCGCGCCGGCTGTCCGCGCATCAGCCCGACAACGGCGCGGGTGACGAGATAGGAGCCGAACAGATTGACCTGCAGCACGCGCTGGAAATTCTCCGGCGTCGTCTCCCAGACCGGCTTCACCTCGCCGAGCACGCCCGCATTGTTGACCAGGATATCGATGCGACCATGGCCTTTGAAGACGGCCTGCGCTGCGGCCTCGACCGCGGCAGCGTCGGTGATGTCGAGCTGGCGCGCGCTGGCGCCTTCGCCCAGCTCTGCCTCGGCCTCGGCAAGGGCTGCGCTATTGGCGTCCCAGAGCTCGACGATCGCCCCGGCCTCGGTCAGGGCACGTGCGATGCCGCGCCCGAGCCCGCCGGCGCCGCCGGTGACGATGGCGATGCGGCCACCAAGATCATAGCGCGCATTCATCAGCCGGCGCTCCAGGCCGTCTTGGTGCGGGTGATCTGATGGCGGTACAGGCCCAGTGAATAGGGTCCGCTCCCGCCGATCGCATCGAGCTTCTCGCCGGCCAGCTCCGCCTTGGCGAGCCCGACGAAGGCCGCCTCGTCGCCCCAGCCTTCGAGCAGCAGCACCCAGCGCGGCACGGCATTGGCGACGCCGCGCGCCTTCTGCTCGGCGGTCGCGACGCCACTCGCCTCGGCGTCAGCCGTCAGCAGGTGCACGCCGGCGACCCCGGGCCTTGCGAGCAAGTCGGGAATGGTCTGGCGCAGCAGCGCAGCCTTGTGTGCAGCGGCCTCCGCATCCGCCACGTCGTAGCGCAGCGTCGCGATCAGGCCGCCCTGGGCCGGGCCGGTGCTATGGGCGACGCGGCAGATCGAGCGCGCGACGGAGCGGAAATGCTTCACCGCCGCGAGCGTCCAGGGCGTCGGTGCGTTGACGCGGGCGGTGTAGTCCTGGCTCTTGAGGGTTTCGACGCTCAACGCCTCATAAAGATTGAAGAATTCAAGGTCGGCATCGATCGCGGCATAGCGCCGCCCGCGCGTGAAACCGGGGATGCCGAGTCGTTCCGGCATATGCTCCTGGCCATGCCAGGCATAGAAGATCTCGCGGCCTTCCGGCGCGATGTCATGCCAGATCGCGACCGCGCCTTCTCCAGATAAGCTCACTGACATCCTCCCGGTCGGGTCTCGTTAGGGCGCGTTGACTCCGCCTCTTGCCGTTCGTATATGAAATTCAATTCTGAATTGGAAATCAATTCCAAAATAAAAATCGCAAGGGATGAAACGTGACGATCGCAGCGGTGGAGCGGGCGTTGAAGGTGCTGGAGGCGTTGTCGGGCGAGCCCGATGGCGTCGATCTCAGCCTGCTCGCGGAACGCCTCGATCTGCCGGCCAGCGCGACGCACCGGCTTCTGGCGACGCTCACCGAGCGCGGTTTCGTCGCACAGGACCCATCCAGCGGCGCCTATGGGCTGACGCTGAAGCTCTCCCAGCTTGCCTTCCGCAATCTCGATCTGCGCGGCCTGCCCGATGCGGGACAGATCGTGCTCGACGGGCTTGCCATCGCGACCCGCGAATATTGCCGCCTCGCCGTGGTCGAGGGCGAGAGCCTGGTCTGGGTCGCGCGGGCTCAAGGAGCGACAGCTGGGCTGCGCTACGAGCCGCCGATGGGCACCGAGATTGTGCTGCACGCCACCGCGACGGGAAAGGCCTGGCTCGCCTCCTTGCCGGAGGCCGAGGCGCTGCGCATCGTCTGCGCGCGCGGTTTCCGGGCTGACGGCCGCACCGGACCCAATGCCTTGCAGGATGTCGATGCGCTGCGTGCCCATCTCGACGAAACCCGCCATCGCGGCGTCGCGCTCGCTGTTGAGGAAGGCGAGATCGGCACCGTCGCGATGGCGACGACCTTCCGCGCCGGCCCAGACAGCGATGCTCCCGTCGCAGGCACGCTGAGCGTCGCGGGCCCGGCGGCGCGCATGAGCGAGAGCCGGCATGGCGAGATCAGCGACGCCTTGCGCCAGGCCGCGCGGGCCATGGCGGAGATCTGGCCACTGCGGCGCCGGCAGATCCAGAGCCTCGTCCCCGCCGTCGCAGGCGGCGAGCCGCGCCACAGTCTTTCCGCGGGGATAAACGCATGACCGACGAGGTCGCAACCCGGCCGACGCAGCAGCCCACTGAAGCCTCCCAGGCGCAGAGCCGGGCCGGCGCATGGATGTCTGCGATTGCCTGGCCGCTGGCGAGCTTTGCCGTGCTGCTGCTGGCCTGGCAGTGGCTGGTGCCGCTGGCGGGCATCCCCGAATACATCCTGCCCGTGCCGAGCGCCTTCTTCGAGCGGCTCTGGACCGACCGGGCCCTGATCTTCCAGCACACGCTGGTGACGGGCAACGAGATCGTGCTCGGCTTCCTGATGGCGGCGGTGATCTCGATCCCGCTCGGCTACATCATCGTTTCCGTCAAAATCCTGGAGAAGGCGATCTATCCGGTGATCGTCTTCTTCCAGCTCGTGCCGAAGATCGCGATCGCCCCGCTCTTCGTCGTCTGGTTCGGCTTCGGCCTGTTCCCAAAAGTGCTGCTCACCTTCCTGCTCTGCTTCTTTCCGACGCTGGTCGCCAGCATGACGGGGTTCCGGGCGCTGGACGAGCGCGTGCTCTATCTGACCCGCTCGATGGGCGCCTCCGCCTGGCAGACTTTCCGTTATGTCCGGGTTCCAGCCGCGCTGACCTACATCTTCTCCGGCCTCAAGGTCTCGGCGGTGTTTGCCGCGACGGGCGCGATCGTCGGCGAGTTCGTCGGCGCCAATGCGGGGCTCGGCTATCTCCTGCTGCGCGGCACGAGCTTCCTCGACATGCCGCTGATCTTCGCCTGCCTCGTCGCGCTCAGCCTGGTCGGGATCCTGTTCAGCTATCTCGTCGACGGGCTCGAGGTCCTGCTGATGCCCTGGCAGCGCAAAGGCTGACGAGCGCAAGAGCTGACGAGCACAAGGGCTGACGCACCGACCCACTCTGTTCACGAACTAACCATCAACCCGGACCAACCGGGGCATACGGGAGGACCAAGACCATGAACCGACGCATGTTGATCACGACTGTCGCCATGCTCGCACTCAGCGCAGGCACTGCCTTCGCGCAGGGCGCCGGCAAGCCGATGAAGATCACGCTGAACTTCCTCGCGGCCGCGCCCAATGCCGGCTTCATGATGGCCAAGCAACTCGGCCTCTACGAGAAGGCCGGCATCAACCTGACGATCGAGGAGGGCAAGGGCTCGGGCACCACGGCGCAGATGGTCGCTACCGGCCAGACCGATATCGGTTTCGCCGACGCACCGGCCGCCATGCAACTGCGCACCAAGGGCGCGCCGGTCAAGATCATCGCCCCCGTGCTCCAGACCAACGGCTTCGCGATCATCGCGCTGGAAGACAGCCAGATCGAAGCGCCGAAGGATCTCGTCGGCAAGAAGCTCGCGGTCCAGCCGGGAACGGCGCAGACGACGCTGCTGGAGGCCATCCTCGCCAGCAACGGGATCGACAAGAGCAAGGTCGATGTCATCGCGATCGATCCCGGCGCCTTCGTCGGTGCGCTGCTCGAGAAGAAGGTCGATGCCATCCTGGGTGGCGCCGATTTCCACTCGATCCAGATCCGCGAGCGCGGCTTCAAGGTCCGCGACATCTTCTACCGCGATGTCGGCGTGCCGACGGTGGGCTTGTCGATCATCGCCCGCGACGACCGGATCAAGGCCGATGCGGAGCTGTTCAAGAAATTCGTCGAGGCGAGCCTCCTGGGCTGGGACGCGGCGCGCAAGAATCCCGAAGCGGCGGCGGACGCCGTCGTGGCGCAGTTCCCGGCGGTGAAGAAGGCGCAAGTGCTGGCGCAGTTCGACGTCGTCAACAAGCTGCTCTGCGCGCCGGGAGCAACCGCGCTCGGCAAGGTGCCGGAGACAAACTGGACCGTCAGCTACGACCTGCTGACGCAGTATCTCGGCCTGCCCAAGGACAAGCCGATCACGGACTACTACACGACCGAGCTGCTGCCAGCCTCGGCGCCGGCCTGCCCGTGAGGCGATGATGCATCCCAGCTCCGCGCAGCCCGGCACCGGCGCCGCCTCCATTTCCGGACGCGGCG
This sequence comes from Allobosea sp. OK403, assembly GCF_900113835.1. Taxonomy (GTDB): domain Bacteria; phylum Pseudomonadota; class Alphaproteobacteria; order Rhizobiales; family Beijerinckiaceae; genus Allobosea. Next base: position 10,933 of record NZ_FOQV01000017.1, read on the forward strand.
TGATCAAGAGCTTCGGCGGCTTCACCGCCGTCGATGGTCTCACCCTCGATATCAGGAGCGGCGAGTTCGTCAGCCTGATCGGCCCTTCCGGCTGCGGCAAGAGCACCTTCATGCTGATGGCCGCAGGGTTGATTCCGATCAGCTCAGGCGAGCTCCTGGTCAATGGCAAGCCGCTGACCTCGCCTTTGACCGATATCGGCATCGTCTTCCAGGACCATCTCCTGCTGGAGTTCCGGACAGCGCTGGAGAACGTCATGCTCCAGGCCGAAATCCGCGGCCTGCCGCTCGCGCCTGCGAAAGAACGCGCGCTGGAGCTCTTCGCCAAGCTCGGCATCAGCCACGCCGTCGACCGCTACCCCAAGCAGCTTTCTGGCGGCATGCGCCAGCGCGTCTCGATCGCGCGCGCGCTGATCCACGATCCGTCCGTCCTGATGATGGACGAGCCTTTTGGGGCGCTCGACGCGATCACGCGCACGCAGATCCGCCACGATCTCGAAATGCTCTGGCTGGAGACGGGCAAGACCGTCGTCTTCATCACACACTCGATCGACGAGGCGATCGGCCTGTCGGACCGCGTGCTGGTAATGTCGCCGACGCCCGGCCGCGTGGTCGATGAGATCGCGATCGAATTGCCCCGCCCGCGCCCCGCCCATCTCGGTGACTATCCGAGCTTCAACGCCTATGCCGACCGCATCCACGACGCGTTCCGGCGCTTTGGCGTGATCAAGTACTAGGCGAAGCGCGACGTCAGTGGGACGGGGCACGCGCCCTTGCCGTCATTGCGAGCGCAGCGAAGCAATCCAGGGGACGTGGAGCGAGCCCTCCTGGATTGCTTCGCTGCGCTCGCAATGACGATGGAGCGGTGCTGAGATCGCAGCCTCCCGATGCGGAGCATTTGACAACGCTCGGATCATCTCTCACTTTCATTCTTACATAAAACAAAAATGAACAGGGTGGAGATGTGAAGGGGGCATGGAGCCGGCAGGAGACGCGCGCCGCGGTTCTCCGCTATCTCTGGCGCTCCGGCGGGTCGTTCCGGCCGGATGTGATCGCTCATATCGGCCTGACCGATGCGAGCATCTCCCGCATCGTGGCCGATCTCAAAGCGGAAGGGCTCGTTGACGAGACCCGCAAACGCGCACCTTATCGCGGCGGCCCCAGCACTTTTCTGACGCTGAGCGAGAGCCAGTTCGTCGCAACGATCGAACTCTCCAACAACCGCGCGCATGTCGGCGTCGGAAACCTCAGGGGCGAGGCGTTGTTCTCGGAGCAACACGAGCTGCCCGACGGCACGGCTGCCATGGCCGCGGAAAACACCACGGCCGCAGCGATCACGAGCATGGCCGATTGGTGCCTGCGCCACGACATCGTCCTGCGCCAGATCGCCGTCTCGATACCTGGCTACCATCCTGGCGGGGCGAGCAACCCGATCGTTGCGCTGCGACCGGATTTCATCACCCGGACACTGGAAGCCGCGCTTCCGGACGTGCCCACGACTTTCGCCAACTCGATCGTGACGCGGGCGCTCGCCCATCGGCTCCAGATCGGCGTCACGCGGGATGAAAGACCCTATTTCTATGTGTTCCTCGGGCATGGGGTCGGCGGCGCATTCGTCGATGAAAGCGCCGGGAGCGACGATGTGCTCCCCTGCGAAATCGGGCACATGATCATGGACCCGCAGGGCGCTCGGTGCCGCTGCGGCCATTCCGGCTGTCTCGAAGCCAATGTCTCGACAGGGGCCATGGCGCCGCTCTTCGGCAAAGCCGAGCAGCAGATGCTCGCACCCCGCGATAGCTGGCGCGAGGGCGTTCGGCTGTCTGGTCACGCCGAGGCCGAAATCGGGAACCGCCTCGCCCAGCTCGGCACGGCGATCGGCAATGCTCTGAACCTCAATCGCGTCAGGCGGGTCGTCATCGCAGGCTGGCCAAGCGCGCTGCAAGACAAGGCTCGCCCGGCCTTATTGGCCGGTATCGACCAGAGCCTGTTCGGCGGCGCGGCCGGCGTCGAGCTGTCCTTCTCCGCAATCGAGCTTGGCCGAGAGCCCGCATCAGGCATCGCGCTCGCCACCTTCGCCCTCATCAATCGGGGCGGGCACGTGATCCCGGCACCCGACCCCAAGCGAGCACAACGCCTAGAGCCGGATGATTTCAGACGGAGTTACAAAGTGTCTCCGTCTGAAATCTGAATCCGTCTCTACATCAAGGGGTTAGAGCAGGATCAATGCGAAAAACCGGTTCCCACTTTTTCGCATCCCGCTCTAGCGCCGGAAGCGTCATGACAAACGACACAAAAATCGGGAGGACATCGTGAAAACGCATTGGGTCATCGGCGCCGTTCTGCTCGCCTTATCAGCCGGCTCGGCCGCAGCACAGAGCGTCCTGAAAGTCAGGCCATCCGGTGACGTCAAGATCCTCGACCCGATGCTGGGCTCGGATTCGATGGCCCGCAACTTCGGCTACATGGTCTACGACACGCTGTTCGCGGTCGACGACACTCTGGCGGTGAAACCCCAGATGGTGGCGGCATGGAGCACTTCGGCCGACGGCAAGACCTGGGATTTCACGCTGCGCGACGGCCTGGCTTTCAGCGATGGCCAGCCCGTCACCGCCGACGATGTCATCGCCTCACTGAAGCGCTGGAGCGGCAATGACAGCATGGGCCAGCAGCTCAATGCGCGCGGCGCGGCCTGGAGCGCGACCGACGCCAAGAGCTTCAGGCTGACTTTGTCCCAGCCCTGGGGCTTCGTGCTGGATGCGCTCGGCAAGCCCGGAGCCCCTGTGCCCTTCATCATGCCGGCGCGGATCGCCACGGCGACGCCGGCCAATCAGGGCGTGACCGACCAGACCGGCTCGGGCCCCTTCATCTTCAAGAAGGAGGAATGGCTCTCGGGCTCGAAACTGGTCTTCGTCAGGAACCCGACTTATGCGCCGCGCTCGGAGGCGCCGAGCGGCTTTGCCGGTGGCAAGATCGCGCGGGTGGACCGCGTCGAATGGCAGATCATCCCCGATCAGCAGACCGCCATGAACGCTGTGCTGAAGGGCGAGATCGACATCAGCGAAGACCTCTCCGCCGACCTGATCGGGCTCGCCAAGCCGGCAAAGGACGTCGTCATCGCCCGTCAGGATGATCTCGGCGTGGCGCAGCAGATCCGCATCAACTCGCTACAGCCGCCATTCGACAATCCCAGGATCAGGCAGGCTCTGCTCCATGCCGTCAACGGCTCCGAGTTCCTCGACGCCGTGATCGAGGATCCGAGCCTCGGCAAGACCTGCCGCTCCTTCTATATCTGTTCCTCGCCCTATTTCACGGAGGAAGGCTTTCCCAAGCCCGATCTCGACAAGGCCAAGGCGCTGGTCAAGGAGAGCGGCTATGACGGCACGCCGGTCGTGCTGCTCGACGCCACCGAGAACACCAATATCCACGCCTTCACCATGGTCGCGGATCAATTGCTGCGCAGCATCGGCCTCAAGACGGACGTCCAGGCGATGGATTGGGCCACGGTCGTGAGCCGCCGCGCGAGCAAGGAGCCGGTCGGCAAGGGCGGCTGGTCCATCTTCATTTCGGGACCTGGAGGGCTCGACATGATGGAGCCCCTCAGCCATCTCGGCCTGCGCTCGAACTGCGACAAGGCCTGGTTCGGCTGGCCCTGTGACGCCGAAATCGAGGCTATGCGGTCTGCCTTCGCCGACCTCTCCGACCTTGGCGCACGCAAGGCGCTCGCCACGAAGATCCAGGCCCGCGCTATCGAAACGGTTCCCTATATTCCAATCGGCCTGCAATATCAGATCCGGGCCCACCGGGCGAACCTGACCGGGATCCTGACGCCGCCGGCACCGGTCTACTGGAATATCGCGCGCAAGTAAGCGGTCGCCGAACCATCTGGAGGCAGCGGCCCGTCGGCGGGTCGCGTGCGACCTGCCGTCGAGGGCGCGGTCGTCTCCCTTCCACGGTTTGCAAATGAGGCGCGGGGAACCCTTCTCCCGTGTCGAAGTCGGCAAGCCCGAGTTCAGTGAGAGGGCAAGAGTGAGGTGCAAGCCCCTGGACCAGCTACGTGACGACCTTGCCGTCATTGCGAGCACCCGGGTCTTGCCTTCGGCAAGCCCGAGTACAGGCTCCGCGAAGCAATCCAGGAGGGCTTGCTTGAGGCGCGCGGCGAACGCGCCCCGACAACCGCGCTGCGCCACAAGCGCAGGGCGCTCGATGCGCTTCGAACGGCGAACTTTGGCGCGTCTGAAACTCCGGGATTGACGCAGAGCTGGCCGTTCAGCGTGCGGTCGGACGCCTGATGATCGCGTCGACCTCGTCCGCATCGATCCGCCGTCGTTCGAACAGCACCCCGGCAATGGCCTTCTGGGCTGCGAGCATAGGGGGGTTATACAGGATCGCGGCGGCAGACCTGGCACAGCGCGCTAGCAGGGCGGCCTCGTCGGCTGGCTGCAGAAAGGCGGTATAGGGCCGCATCTGTTCCAGATCATCGTCATGGGAATGGATCGCGCCCGGATACCATCTGAGCCCCTCCCCCTCATTCCAGTAGATCATCTCGCCGCAATGACCGGCGGCCAGGATCGTGACCTCGACCTCGGCGCGCCGGAGATCCGCCAGCCGTTCGGTCCGGAAGCCTTTCCGATAGGGCTCGAAACAGGTCTCGCCGCTGAAGCCGAAAGGCGGCCGCAGCCAGGCATGGGTGACGTAGCGCTCGTGATGCCAGCCGACGATGATGTGGCCGGCCTCATGAAACGCGCAGGCCGCGCGCCGGATCTCGGCAGGGATGGCGCTGAGCTCGGGATGGCGTCTCACGTCTGGCGGTTCTCTGAATTCTTCAGTCTTTACAGCAGCTCGTACACATTGGGTGCTATCCATACACCCATGGCACGACCACGCCACGCTTCATCCCGGTCACAGCCGGGAAGGCCCCGACAAAGCTGGCGACGCGTCACTCCCGATAAGGCAGTCCTTCAGACAGCCGATGAACGCCGTCGTGCCCGGCGAGAGCGGCCGGTCGCGGCGGGTGACGACGCCGTAGGAGCCCATGATCGGCGGGACCGCGACGTTCAGGCGGCACAGCAAGCCGTGCCTGATGTTGAATTCAGCGACATCGGCCGGCATCACCGCCAGCATGTCGCTTTCCTGCAGCAAGGCGACCATCGTCATCATCGACGAGGTTTCGACGACATCGAGCGGCTGGTGGGTCATCATCTCCGCGAAGAGCGGTGCGAGCACCTTGCGCATCGGCGAAGCGGCGGGCAGCAACGTCCAGGGCCAGGAGGCCAGGTCGGCAAGGCCGAGCGAGCTGGCGCTCATCAGGGGATGACCGAGCCGGGCCACGATATGCAGCGGCTCGTCGATCAGATCCTCATAGTCGAACTCGGTGCGCCCCTCGAGCGCCAGCGGGCGTGCGAGCAGCACGTCGAGCTCCCCCTTCGCCAGCATCGGCACCAGCGCATCGCTGGTCCCGACATCGATCGAGACATCGAGGCGAGGCCTGTCGCGCTTGAGCGCCGCGACCGCCCTGGCGAGCAGGAACGGGATGGCGCTGATGACCGCGCCGATCTTCAAACGCCCTGTCGCACCGGAGGCCAGCGCCGCGAGCTCGAGCCGCGTCCGGTCGAGGTCGTTCAGGATCAAGCGCGCATGACGGGTCATCACCTCGCCATAGACCGTCGCCTTCAGGCCGCGCCGGCCGCGCTCGAACAGCGGCAGGCCGAGCGTCGCCTCCAGATCCTGCAGCAGCTTGGTCGCGCTCGGCTGCGTCATGTTCAACCGGGCGGCCGCCCGCCGCAGGCTTTGGGCTTCGTCGATCGCAATGAGCAGGAGGAGCTGCCGGTTCTTCAATCGCCGCAACAGCGAGGCGCCCGGCTCGGCCATGGTCTGTGTCATGCGGGGCCTCCCCAGTGATATCGTTTTACCGATCACATCATCGCTAATCTTCATTATCAAGGCATATCAGACCGCATTAGCCTCTGACCCAATAACGCTGGCGGCACGCATCGCCGGCGATTGGGAGAAGCGCCGCTTACGGACGGACCCTGCGCGATGCCGCGCATCCGCTTCCCTTCGGAAACGCCATCCCTTGGAAACGCATGAGCCGGCGAAGCCGGCCGGAGGGGACGCCATGTCGGGATTGGACCATACTCACGCGCCGCAGAGCGGCATCGGCCAGGCGGCCACCGCGTCGGCCGGCACCACGGTGCGCTGGCGCATCTTTGGCATCGTCTTCGTGCTGGTGGTCATCAACCTGATCGACCGCACGGCACTCTCGATCGCCATGCCGACCATTGCCAAGGAGTTCAATCTCGAACCTGCGATGCAGGGACTGATCCTCAGCGCCTTCTTCTGGAGCTATGCCGCGCTGCAGATCCCCGGCGGCTGGCTGATCGACAGGTTCGGCCCGCGCGCCTTGATCACCGGCGCGACCATCGGCTGGGGCATCTTCCAGTCGATCGCCGGCCTGTGCACCGGCGGCGTCACCTTGCTCCTGAGCCGCATCGGGCTTGGCGCGGCGGAGGCGCCGCTGTTTCCAGCCGGCGCCAAGCTCAACTCGATCTGGCTGTCGCCGAAGGAGCGCGGCCGCGGGGCCGTGCTGATGGATAGCGGCGCGCCGCTGGGAGCGGCTTTTGGTGGCGTCATCATCGCCTGGCTCATCCTGGCCTTCGGCTCATGGCGCACGGCCTTCGTCGTCGCGGGTGTCGCAACCATTCTGCTCGGCTATCTCGCCTGGGGGTATCTGCGCGACAATCCAGCCGAGCATCCCGGCGTCGATGCCCGGGAGCTCGCCCTGATCGAGGCGTCCGCTGCGAACGCCACTTCTGCGGAAGCGGCAGCCCCGAAACAGATCTCGCCGCGCTCGCTTTCGGCCATCCTCCTCGGCCGCATGAGCTGGGCCATGATCAATTTCGGATTGCTGACCTGGGGGCCGAGCTATCTCGCCCAGGCCCGCGGGTTCGATCTCAAGCAGATGGGCGGCGCGACCTTCGTGATCTTCCTGTCCGGCATGTTCGGCTCGCTGCTCAGCGGCTTCCTCGTCGACAAGCTGCAGGAGAAAGGCCTGCGCCGCAGCGTGACCTACAAGATCGCCCTGGGCTTCAGCGGTCTCGGCGTCATGGCGTCCTTCCTCGCCTTGCCTGAGGTCGCAGACCCGGTGATGGCGGTGGCGCTGCTCTCCGTCACGCTGTTCCTGCTCTATTTCGGCAGCCTCTATTGGAGCCTGCCGGCGATCCTCGCGCCCCGCGAGAAGGTCGGCATTATCGGCGGCGCGATGAACTTCGCCGGCAGCGCCAGCGGCATCGCCATCCCGATCATCACCGGCCTGATCCTGCAGGCAACGGGCACCTATCTGATGGTGCTCTACTTCTTCGCCGCCTGCGCCGCCCTCTATGTCATCGGCTCCATGCTGATCGACTTCCAGGACGCGGAAGCCCGCTAAAGCGCTTTCGAGCGAAGTGGCGACCGGTTCGCGTGAAGACAACGCGTCAAAACAAGGAGCTGGAGCAGTTTTCGATCCAATTTGATCGGAAATTGCTCCAAAGGAGCCGAAAAGCGTGACCGAGTTGAAACTCTGGCAGGGGCCGATCGTCGATGCGCACCAGCATTTCTGGGACCCGCTCAGCAATCCCCATCCCTGGCTGAAGCCGGAGGCCAGGATCCCATTCCGCTACGGCGATTATTCGGCGCTCAAGCGCCGCTACCTGCCCGACGATTATTTCGCGGATGCCGCCGGGCATGATGTCCGCCAGACGGTCTATGTCGAGACGGAGTGGGACGAGAACGACCCGATCGGCGAGACGCGTTATGCGACAAGCCTGACCAAGCGCTTCGGCGTGCCCAATGCCATCGTGGCGCAAGCCCGGCTCGACCGTACTGAGGCCGCAGCGGTCATCGCCGGACAGGCCGCCTTCGCCCTCGTGCGCAGCGTGCGTCACAAGCCGGGCGGGCCGCAGCGGCCCGAGGATGTCGGCTCCCAGCGCACGCTGATGTCGAGCGAGCGCTGGCGCCAGGGCTACGAACTGCTCGGGCGGCATGGCCTCAACTTCGATCTGCAGACGCCCTGGTGGAACCTGCATGAGGCAGAGGACCTCGCCCGCAGCTTCCCCGCCACGACCATCGTGCTCAACCATGCCGGCCTGCCGGCGGATCGCAGCGAGCGCGGGCTTGCAGGCTGGCATGCCGCCATGGCGCGCCTGGCCGATTCTCCCAATCTGCGCGTCAAGATCTCTGGCATCGGCCTGCCCGACCGCCCCTGGACAATGACGGACAACCGCTGGATCGTCGAAGAGATCATCGCGATGTTCGGCACTGAGCGATCCATGTTCGCGAGCAATTTCCCGGTCGACAGCCTCTGCGGCTCGTTCGACCAGATCTTTACCGGCTTCAAGACGATCGCGGCGCGCTATACGCAAGACGAGCAATTGCGCCTGTTCGCTGAAACGGCGCGCGAAACCTACCGGCTGGGCTAGCGCGGCGCGCCCTCCAGCAAACGCGGTCTTTGATCGCGATCAATGCGGCCTTGCACGGATTTGCCGATCAAGGCTGCGCAGGTCTCCGGGTTTTCGGCTTGCCGTCGGATCGGTGATAGCGGCCATCGCGCCCGCTTGCGGCCTCCGCCGGCCAAATTTTCCCGGGCCCGGCCTGCCAAGCTGATCGACCACCCCGAGGACATTGACATGCAACTCCCCCATGCTGCCGTGATCGCCCTGGTCGACGGCAAGCGGTTCGAACTCTTTCGCAACAGCGGCAATGAAGCCGGCCCCGTCCTCGCGCCGATGATGTCGCCCGATCTCGACGAGCACGGCAAGGGTGGCGGTGCCGGGCGGGATTCGAGCTCGGCAAATCCGACAGGACATCAGATCGATGAGGATGCCCATGCCGCAGCGGCGGTAGGGTGGCTCAACAAGCAGGTCACCGCCCGCAAGATCGAGCGGCTTGTGATCGTCGCCGCGCCCCGGACCCTCGGAGAAATGCGGCTGCACTACCACAAGCAATTGCAGGCGGCCCTTGTCGCCGAACTCTCGAAGGATCTGGTCGGCAAGAGCGGGCCGGAGATCCTCGTCGCGCTTCGAGGCAAGTAAGCCCTTGCGGCAATGGGTGCGGGGCGGAACACCTAGAGCACGTCCGCGTTTCTCCGAAGCGCGGGCGTGCTCTACCTCCTTGTTTCATCGCATTGTCCTCGCGAACCGGCGTCCCCTTCGCTCGAAAATGCTCTCGCGCCCATCACCGCCGAGGCTCCGGCAGCGCATGGCGCATCGCGGCCGGCGATTGACCTTGATCAAGGCCATGGCGCAGCCGCGGGGGCACACAGGCAGATCGCTGGGAGTGCAGATGATGTTTCGGATCGCGACAAGACGGCTCCTGATGATCGCGTTCGGTGCGCTCAGTGGCGCTCTGATCACGATGCAACCTGGTTGGGCCATGCCGGCCGATGCGCAGCGGCCGGACAACGCTGAAAGCGCCGGGATCGGCAAGCACGTCGCGCAGCGGCACTGTGGCGGCTGCCATGCGATCGAGGCGACCGGCCTCAGCCCCAATCCGAAATCGCCGCCCTTTCCGCTAATCGCCGAGCGCTATCCCGGCAACAATCCGGCGCCCGTCCTGATCGACGGCACCGTCATTCGCCATCCCGGCATGCCCGAGTTCCACCTGCTCGAGAATGAGACCGATGGTCTCGTGGCTTATATCAGGCGCATTTCGCGCAGGTGGAAGCCAACGCCCTGACGGAAAAGGGCTTCTGCGACAAAAGGGAGCACGGGTACGATGACAGCGATCAGGACCAGGCGGCATGAGCCCGTGATGATGTTCCACGGCCGATGGGGATTATTTGCGCTCTGCGCCGCCCTGTTCGGCGCAGCACCCTCCCTGGCACAAGGCATCGGCGACGCGCGGGCCGGCCGGGAGGTCGCGACATCACTGTGCAGCGGGTGCCATCAGATCGACGGCGCCGGCCGCGATCCCAGTCGGGTTCCGCCCGGCTTCGGTGCCGTCGCCGACATGGCGTCGCAGACCGAGCTGTCGCTGCGCGTTTTCCTGCAGACGCCGCATGGCAACATGCCGCGCTATCAGCTCACGCGGGACGAAACCGACGACGTCATCGCCTATATCCTGAGCCTCAGAGCGCGCTGAGGCCCAGGGGTAGCGGAGCCTTATCCGAACAGGCATTCGGCACCGCATTGGCGTCCACGCCACGACCGGCGTTCGACAGCGGCAGGGCTCACTGCCGATGCTTCTTGCGACGCCAGGGCGCGTTGACCTGCCAGTCGCCAGCCATGATGCAGCCATGCGGCAACACCTCGTCGACCACTTCGGCCAAGCCGTAATGCTCGATCTGGCGCCGCATCGATGCCGCGCTTTTGTAGGCGCTCGGCAGTTCGGAGATATCCGTCACGCCGGAGAAGAAGCGCGCGTCGATGCCCTTCGTCTCCGCCGCAAAGATCTCCGCGTCGGTGCGCCCCTCCTGCATCCGCTTGTGCCGGGTGCGGGAGACGTTGCGGCCCGCGCCATGCGGCGAGAACCCCAGCCCGTTTGCCGCATCCTTGCCGCGCACGATCAGCACGGGCTCGGCCATGTTGAGTGGGATCAGCGTCAGATCGGTCGCATCGTCGGCCCAGCCCTGGAATGCGGGCGTCGCTCCCTTGCCATGGTAGAATAGCCCGTCCGAGCGCCGGAAGACGAAGTTGTGTTCGTTCCAGAACCGGTCCGACACATGTGCGGACAGCCTTTCGGCCGCCATGTCGTGGATAACGAGGTGGTTCTGCTTGGTCCATTCGCGGATGGCTTGCAGAGCCGCCCAGTAGTCCTCGGCCTCGCGCGTATCATTGGGTATCCAGGCGTTCTGCGGCGCGGTTTCCGGCGAGAGCAGCCTGCGGAAATCCTCCGCGACCCGCATGCCCTTGCTGTAGAGCCGCGCGCCGGGGCCGCGCGAGCCGTGATGCGTCACCAGCGCGGTCTGCCCGCTCGACTTGAGCGTGCCGACATAAGCGAAGTGATTGCCGTCGCCCTGCGTGCCGAAATGCTCGATAGCCGCGCTGGTGCCGTCACGCAGAAAGGCGTTCGCCGCAAAGCGCTCCATCACCGCGGCGGGCGGCCTGAACTGCTGCCCACGCGGGCGTCCGCCCGGACCGAAATGCGTCACCTGATGGACGGCGTCCAGCAGGGCCGCAGGCGCGACGCCGGGAAAGACCGAGATCGCCATCGAGCAGCAGATATCGGCCGAATGCATGCCGGGGTGGATGCCTTCCGAAACGGCAACCCCGCCAACCGGAATAGTGCCGACAGGACCAGCCGGGCAGGCATCGGGCATCACCGCTCCGGCGCGGATCACAGGGGTTCGCATCAGCTCGGTCATGCTCAGCACGACCGAGCTGATGTTGGCCTGTTCATCGGGGGTTTCTGCCTGGATGTTCAGATGGAACGGCACCGAACCCGCCATGAGCAGCGGTGCGGAAGGCGGCGGCTCGAAGCCGCGCGCGGTCGCGATCGCCTCCTCGAAGGTAGCGCCCTTTTCCAGCAGTGCATTGCCGGCGGCGAGCGCGCGACCGAACCATTTGCCCTGCCTCACTCCCGCATCGATCAGATCCTGCCCACTCAAAATTTCGGTCATCTTCGTGTCTCTTTCCGCCGCTCCGCCATGCGAGGCAGGCTCTACCGCTCTTCCCGGATCGGCCATGACGGCGAGATCTCGCGGGATGGCTCCAGCCGCTGGGCAGGCATCGCCCTGTTGTTTCGGAAGCCATTTCCGAAACCCCGGCGGCCGAATTGCCGCCGGGGGCCTACCGCGTGATCGTTCGATGCACTGGAACCAGAGATCGGCGTCACCAACCCATCATTACAGGCTTCGTGCCAACGGGCCTGAAGTGGCTACGACGCAGCCGACTAGACCTTGTCAAGCTATTGAAATTAAACGCGTAAAAAATCTTTTCCGGAACGGCTAGAAGCTGCATTTGGCCACACTTTTCAGCGGAATTATTATCCTATAGGATCGACATCTAGAAAATTGGATAAGCCGTTTCATGCGCCGCCGCGTTGCCATCAGCATTTTGGGGACGACCCTCGACGCCGGCCGTGGCGAGCGCTGGAAGCGCTGGCGGCCGACGGTGGCGCTGTGCCAGCAGCAGGGCCTTTTCATCGACCGGCTGGAACTGCTCCACGACGTCAAGTCCGCCAGCCTTGCGCGCGAGATCATCGCCGATATCGAGACGGTCTCGCCAGCGACCGAGGTCCGGCAGCATACGGTCTCGATGAAGGATGCCTGGGACTTCAGCGAGGTCTATACGAGCCTGCGCGAGTTCGCCCGCTCCTATGCCTTCGATCCGGAGCGCGAGGACTACCTGGTCAACATCACTACCGGCACCCATGTCGCGCAGATCTGCTGGTTCCTGCTGGTCGAGGCGCGCTATCTTCCCGGACGCCTGCTTCAGCTCTCGCCGCCACGCGGCCGCCCGGCCGACGACGACATGTCGGGTGGGCACTCGATCATCGATCTTGACCTCTCGCGCTACGACGCCATAGCGACACGCTTCGCGGCCGAGCACGAGGAGGCGACATCCTTTTTGAAATCGGGCATCGCCACCCGCAGCCCCGCCTTCAACGCGATGATCGACCAGATCGAGAAGGTCGCGATCCGCTCGCGCGCACCCGTCCTGCTGACGGGGCCGACCGGCGCCGGCAAATCGCAGCTCGCCAAGCGGGTCTACGAGCTGAAGAAGGCCCAGCATCAGGTTTCGGGCGCTTTCGTCGAGGTCAACTGCGCGACCTTGCGGGGCGATCAGGCGATGTCGACCCTGTTTGGCCATGTGAAGGGCGCGTTCACCGGCGCACAAAGCGACCGTCCGGGACTGATGAAGTCCGCCGACAAGGGCGTGCTCTTTCTCGACGAGATCGGCGAGCTTGGGCTCGATGAGCAGGCGATGTGCCTGCGCGCGATCGAGGAGAAGCGCTTTTTGCCGATGGGCTCGGACCGCGACCGGGGTTCGGATTTTCAACTCATCGCCGGCACCAATCGGGACCTGTCGACCAGTGTGCGCGAAGGCGCCTTTCGCGAGGATCTGTTTGCTCGGCTCAATCTCTGGACCTTCCGGCTGCCGGCGCTGCGCGACCGCAAGGAGGATATCGAGCCCAATCTCGAATTCGAGCTGCGTCGCTTCGGCGAGCGCGAGGGCCAAAACATCACGTTCAACAAGGAAGCGCGCTCGCTTTACCTCTCCTTCGCGATCGGGCCGGAGGCGCGGTGGAGTGCCAATTTCCGTGACCTGTCGGCCTCGGTCACCCGCATGGCGACACTGGCTCCGCATGGGCGCATCAACGAGGCCACGGCGCGCGACGAGATCGACCGGTTGTCTATGCTCTGGCGGGCCGGCAAGGCGGAGGCGTCAGGGCAGGATGAGCAGCTTGCCGATATCCTCGGCCGGGAGCGCCTCGATGACATCGACCTGTTCGACCGCGCCCAACTGGCAACGGTCATCGCCATCTGCCAGGAAAGCCCGTCGCTGAGCGCCGCGGGGCGCAAGCTGTTTGCCGTCTCCCGAACGAGCAAGACCAGCGGCAACGATGCCGACAGGCTGCGCAAATACCTGGCTCGCTTCGGGTTGAAGTTCGACGATGTGTCCGAGACGGTCGCAGATCGGGCAATGAGCAGCAGCGCGCGATAGGGCGCATTCCCTGTCAGGCCCTTGCTTCGTCGCAAAATCCCTCGTTGCCGAGCGCCCGGCTATCCACCTTCCACGGATTGCGCCCGTAGCTCAGCTGGATAAAGCGTTGCCCTCCGAAGCTGGGGTTGCGCCCAGGGCGGTGCCAAAATACCCCTACCTTTTCAATCTCTTGCGCCGGTAATACGCGCGACGAACGCGATCATGACCCGGTTGGGCATGGCCGCACCCCTTCCATGAGCCAGTGGAACGATACGCTCCCAGTCTGGTTAGGCCCTGACCCAGGTGAAGCGCGCGCTGGTCCCTGGACTTGTCCCTCCGATCGACAGGTCAGGCCTGCGCTACCGCTTCACGTCTGGCCGGATCGTCTGAGTGAGGAGATACTGATGCAGCTACCACATGGCGCCGTTGTCGCGCTGGTTGATGGGAAACATTTCGAGCTTCACCGCAACACGGGCGACGAATCGAGCCCCGAACTCGCGGCCTTGATCTCTCCTGATTTGGACGAGAGCAACAAGGCCGGCGGAGCTGGTCGCGACTCCAGTTCCGCAAATCCAACAGGCCATCAAATCGACGAGGATGCTCACGCAGCCGCTGCAACGCAGTGGCTTAACCATCAGGTCCTCGGGCACAAGATCGATAAGCAAAAAACGTCGGCATTATCATAAGCAGCTTGAGGTCGCGCTTGTGGCGGATGTCTCGAAGGACCTGATCGGGAAAAGTGGGCCAGACCTAATCGCAGCACTCCAAGCGGCATAAGCCAGCTAGAGCATTGTCTTCACGCGAACCGGTGTCCACTTCGCTCGAAAATGCTCTAGCGGCGTCGGCGCGACCTCGCGGTCATGCCGACGCTACCCCGACGAGACATATCGCGCTGAGCCCGCCCGATCGGCGAAACGGCGGCGTGAAGGCTGTGGCTGCAATGTCAGCGCCGCTCGGCCGGGCAGGTGCTGATACCAAGCAGCGTATAAGCTGGGCAGACGCGGAATAGCGCCGTGCCGAGCATGATCAACCCAGCCGCCGTCAACGCATATTTCCAGTTGCCCCAGCCTGCGAGCAAACCAGCAGCTTGCGGAATGAAAGCAGCCGCAACCAGAACGACGCCCAGGCCAAAACGCAGAACTGCTCTGAGACAGGTAGCCGGGTTTGGTGGTAGCCTCCGGAGTGCCCATCATCTCGGCCGAGTTCATGTCGCACAGCGCTCCGGCCAGCTTGGTCAAGCCAATCGCGCCTCAGGGGTGCAGTCGGCGTGATCCAGGTAACGCACGGTGTCTCTGGATTGAAGAGAGCTGATGATAGTATAAGTTATGCTGAGGACTGTGCAGCGCGGTCGCCAGTCCTTGCGAAAAGATCCCCTCTGACCTTGGAGGAGGATGCCCATGGCACCCTGGACTGTAATCGCCTCGTTGATTCTGGCGGCATGCCCCCTGTCAGCCGAAGCGGCTGGCGACCCTGCCGCAGGCGAAAAGATTTTCCTGAAATGCCGCGCCTGCCACCAGATCGGCGAAACCGCCAAGAACGCCGTCGGGCCGAAGCTGAACGGCCTATTCGGCCGGCCGGCCGGCTCGATCGAAGGCTACAGCTATTCGCCCGCCAACAAGAATTCCGGCATCACCTGGGACGAAGCGACGTTCCGCGACTACATCAGGGCGCCACAGGCGAAAGTCCCCGGCACCAAGATGGTGTTTCCGGGCCTCAAATCCGATCAGGAAATCGACGACGCCGTCGCCTTCCTCAAGCAATTTGACGCCGACGGAAAGAAAAAATAGCCGGATCGCCGCGAGACTGCAGCATGGGAGCCGTCAGCATCCGCCTGACATCAATTGACAACCATCGTAAGCAGGACGACAACATTGGATGACTATGGGATGAAGGCTTGAATGCCTTCTAGCCCTTTATCAGGGGTTTGCGCCAGATTCGGCGCATGGTCGTCAAGGCGAACCTGAGGTTCGGCGATGGCGGGAAGACAGAAACGCCTGAAACCTGCGAGCGCGCTCAGCCGAGCCTGCGCCCCACGGCTTTCATGTGCAGCCGCGCCTCAGCCCATCGATCGCTGCGTTTCCCATAGCAGGCCCGGACGCTTTCCGGGCCGTTTGCCCGTTTTCATACTGAACGAGACTTCGTCTTCGTAACGTCGCGGCGCAAGCTCCGGGCCGCGGCGCTCCTTGGTTCCTGTTCATCGCCACCCTGGGCAAGGATGACAGAGCATGGCTATCGCAGTCGCACTGGCTTTGGTGGTGATCGGCTCGGTGGTGTTTCACTTCCTGAGTCCGTGGTGGTGGACGCCTATCGCTTCGAACTGGCGCTATATCGACGACACCATCATCGTCACCTTCTGGATCACCGGCGCCGTCTTCGCGGCCGTCGTGCTGTTCATGGCCTATTGCGTCCTCCGGTTCCGCCATCGCGAGGGTAGCCGGGCCGCCTATGAGCCCGAGAACAAGCGGCTCGAATGGTGGCTCGCGATCGGCACCGGCGTTGGGGTCGCGGCCATGCTCGCGCCCGGTCTCGTGGTCTGGAGCCAGTTCGTGACGGTGCCGAAGGACGCCACCACCGTCGAGATCGTGGGCCAGCAATGGCAATGGAGCTACCGGCTTCCCGGCGCGGATGGCCGGCTCGGCGCGACCGACGTCGCCCATGTCAGCCCGGAGAATCCGCTGGGTCTCGACCCGAAGGACCCGCGCGGGCAGGACGACATCATCATCCAGGGCGATCAGCTCCATCTCCAGCTCGACAAGCCGGTCAGGATGCTGCTCCGCTCGCTCGACGTCGTGCATGATTTCTACGTGCCGGAATTCCGCGCCAAGATGGACATGATCCCCGGCACCGTCACCTATTACTGGCTCACGCCGACACGGGCCGGGGTTTTTGAGGCGCTGTGCGCCGAACTCTGCAGCACCGGCCACAGCTTCATGCGCGGCGGCGTCGTGGTCGAGCCGGCGGGCGACTATCAGGCCTGGCTACAGCAACAAAAGACCTTCGCCCAGCTCCAGGCTCCGGCCAAGACGCAGGCGAGGAACCAAGACGCAGGCGAGGAACTCGGCGAGGCAACGCGGTGAGCCCGGCACCGGGCCGCCGCGTCTGAAATTGGGAGGGAGGGTGTCCTATGGCGGATGTGACACACGGCACTCTGGAACCGCTGTCGGCCGGCGGCATCGACGATGTCGAGCTCTATCACCCGAAGAGCTGGATCACGAAATACGTCTTCTCCCAGGACGCCAAGGTGATCGCCATTCAGTATTCCATGGTGGCGCTGGCGATCGGACTCGTCGCGCTGGTGCTGTCCTGGCTGATGCGCATGCAGCTCGCCTTTCCCGGCCTGCTCTCCTTTATCGACGCGGACCACTATTATCAGCTCATCACCATGCATGGGATGATCATGGTGATCTATCTGCTGACCGCCTTGTTTCTCGGCGGTTTCGGCAACTACCTGATCCCGCTGATGCTCGGCGCGCGCGACATGGTGTTCCCTTATGTGAACATGCTGAGCTTCTGGATCTATTTCCTGGCCGTGCTGGTCCTCGTCGGCGGTTTCTTCGTGCCGGGCGGGCCGACGGGCGCGGGCTGGACGCTCTATCCGCCGCAGGCGATCCTCGCCAACACGCCGGGCCAGCAATGGGGCATCATCGTGCTGCTGGTCTCGCTGATGCTCTTCATCATCGGCTTCACCATGGGCGGGCTGAACTATGTCGTGACCGTGCTGCAGGGGCGCTGCAGGGGGATGACGCTGATGCGGATGCCGCTGACGATCTGGGGCATCTTCACCGCCACGATCATGGCGCTTCTGGCCTTCCCGGCGCTCTTCGTCGGCGCCGTGATGATGCTGCTCGACCGGCTGATCGGCACGAGCTTCTTCATGCCGGCCATCGCCGCGATGGGCGAGCAGCTGCCCTATAAAGGCGGCAGCCCGATCCTGTTCCAGCACCTGTTCTGGTTCTTCGGCCACCCGGAGGTCTACATCGTCGCGCTGCCGGCCTTCGGCATCGTCTCCGACCTGATCAGCACCCATGCGCGGAAGAACATCTTCGGCTATCGCATGATGGTCTGGGCGCTGGTCGCGATCGGGGCGCTGAGCTTCGTCGTCTGGGCGCACCACATGTATGTCAGCGGCATGCACCCCTCCTTCGGGTTCTTCTTCGCCACCACGACGCTGATCATCGCCATTCCGACCGCGATCAAGGTCTATAACTGGGTGCTGACGCTCTGGCGCGGCGACATCCATTTCACGCCGCCGATGCTGTTCGCGCTCGGCTTCATCGTGACCTTCGTGAATGGCGGTCTGACCGGCCTGTTCCTCGGCAATGTCGTCGTCGATGTGCCGCTATCCGACACGATGTTCGTCGTCGCGCATTTCCACATGGTGATGGGTGTCGCGCCGATCCTCGTGGTCTTCGGCGCGATCTACCACTGGTATCCGAAAGTCACCGGGCGGATGCTTGATGACGCACTCGCGAAGCTGCATTTCTCGGTCACCTTCCTCGGCGCCTATCTGATCTTCTTCCCGATGCATTATATCGGGCTGATGGGCGTGCCGCGCCGCTATCATGAGATGGGCGAGATGGCGTTCGTCCCGCCATCGACCGCAACCCTGAATGCCTTCATCACGATCGTCGCCCTGATCGTCGGCGCGGCCCAGCTCGTCTTCCTGTTCAACCTCGTCTGGAGCGTCAGGCACGGCCGACCGGCCGGTGGCAACCCCTGGCGCGCGACCACGCTCGAATGGCAGACGCCGCAGACGCCGCCGGCCCATGGCAACTGGGGCCAGACCCTGCCCGTGGTTTATCGCTGGGCCTATGACTACAGCGTGCCTGGCGCCGCGCAAGATTTTCTGCCGCAGAACCAGCCTCCCGATCCACGGACCGCGTGAGGAGGGGCCGACATGATCGTGATCGTCATCTTCATGGTCATCATGGCAGCGCTCGCCGGCTGGTGGCTGTCGGGCCAGGGTCTGGCCACCAAACCCTGGCTTGTGGTCGGCGTGATCGGCGATAGCGGGAGTGCGCGATCGTCACCGCGACGGATCGCGAAGGTCGGCCTCGGCGCCTTCCTGGTCGTCGCCGGCTCGCTGTTTTCACTTCTCGTCAGCGCCTATGCGATGCGCATGGGCATGCCGGACTGGGGTTCGCTGCCGATGCCGACCGTGTTGTGGTTCAGCACCGGGCTGCTGCTGCTGAGCAGCATCGTGCTGCACACGACGGTGATCGCGGCGCGCCGTGACGAGCTTGACGCCGTCCGTTCGGGCCTTCTCGCGACCGTGGCGACCTCGCTTGCCTTTCTTGCCTGCCAGGTGCTGGCATGGCGGGAACTTGCCGCCTCCGGCTATTTCAGCGCGGCCAACCCGGCCAGCGCCTTCTTCTATCTGGTCACGGCGCTTCACGGACTGCACATGCTGGGTGGGCTGGTGGTGCTGAACCGCACGGCCGTCACGGCATTCGCCCTGGCTGGGACGAGCCCGCCGCAAGCACTCGCTCGCTTGCGCCTCAGCGTCGAGCTCTGCACCAGCTATTGGCACTTCCTGCTCCTGGTCTGGCTCGTCCTGTTCAGCCTCCTGATGCGCTGGACCGACGATCTCATCGAGATCTGCAGGGGATTGCTGAGTTAGAGCGCTTTCGAGCGAAGTGGACACCGGTTTGCGGCAAGACAACGCGTTAAAACAATAAGTTTGAGCAATTGAACGATCCGACCTGATCGGACATTGCTCTGGAGGCCCAAGCGAGGTTGCACCGATGAATGAGGTCGCGCCAACCACCCTGAATGCCGAGATCGCCCCCTCCACCGGCCGGCACGGCTTCGTCGCGGACTGGTCGTCGGACCAGCGCGCGTTCAGGACCGTGTCCTGGGGCAAGGCCATGATGTGGGTGTTCCTGCTCAGCGACACCTTCGTCTTCAGCTGCTTCCTGATCGCCTATATGACGGCCAGAATGTCGACGACCGTGCCCTGGCCTATGCCCAGCGAGGTCTTCTCGCTGGAGGTTTCCGGCCACCATTTTCCGCTCCTCCTGATTGCGATCATGACCTTCGTCCTGATCAGCAGCAGCGGCACGATGGCGATGGCGGTCAATTTCGGCTACCGCCGCGACCGCCGCAAGACAGCTGTCCTGATGCTGGCGACCGCCCTGCTCGGCGCGGCCTTTGTCGGCATGCAGGCCTTCGAATGGACCAAGCTGATCTCGGAAGGGGTCCGTCCCTGGGGGAATCCCTGGGGCGCGGAGCAGTTCGGCGCAAGCTTCTTCATGATCACCGGCTTCCACGGCACGCATGTCACGATCGGCGTGATCTTCCTCCTCATCATGGCCCGCAAGGTCTGGCGCGGCGATTTCGACGACGGGCGGCGCGGCTTTTTCACGAGCCGGAAGGGCAATTACGAAATCGTCGAGATCACCGGGCTCTACTGGCACTTCGTCGATCTCGTCTGGGTCTTCATCTTCGCGCTGTTCTATCTCTGGTGAGAGAGGCCGCCATGTCGCAACCGACAAGCCACGCCGACATTCAGCCTGCGACCGAGGGCAAGGGGCAGCACCACCCGATCCGGCTCTATCTCGTGGTCTGGGCCTGGCTGTTCATCCTCAGCACCTGCTCCTATCTGGTCGATTATTTCCAGCTCGCCGGCTATCTGCGCTGGTCGCTCATCCTGAGCTTCATGGCGCTGAAGGCCGGCCTGATCGTCGCCGTCTTCATGCACATGGCCTGGGAGCGATTGGCCTTCGTCTATGCGATCCTGCTGCCGCCGACGCTGCTGCTGGTCTTCGTCGGGATCATGATTTTCGAGTCGGACTACACCTTGCTGTCCCGGGTGACCTTCTTCTCGGCCGGTTCATGAGGTGATGATTCCGGAATCCGGCTCGGGATCTTGCCCTGGTCCCTGGACTTGTCCCTCCGGTCGACAGTTCAGGCCTGCGCGACCGCTTCACGTCTGGCCGGATCGTCTGAGTGAGGAGATACTGATGCAGCTACCACATGGCGCCGTTGTCGCGCTGGTTGATGGGAAGCATTTCGAGCTTCACCGCAACACGGGTGACGAATCGAGCCCCGAACTCGCGGCCCTGGTCTCTCCTGATCTGGACGAGAGCAACAAGCCCGGCGGAGCTGGTCGCGACTCCAGTTCCGCTAACCCGACAGGCCATCAGATCGACGAGGATGCTCACGCAGCCGCCGCAACGCAGTGGCTCAACCATCAGGTCCTCGGGCACAAGATCGAGAAGCTCGTGATCGTCGCTTCGCCTCGGACATTGGGCGAAATGCGTCGGCATTATCATAAGCAGCTTGAGGTCGCGCTTGTGGCGGATGTCTCGAAGGACCTGATCGGGAAAACTGGGCCGGAGCTGATCGCAGCACTCCAAGCGGCATAAGCCAGCTAGAGCATTTCCGCGTTTCTTCGAATCGCGGAAATGCTCTAGCTCCTTGTTTTATCGCATTGTCTTCACGCGAACCGGTGTCCACTTCGCTCGAAAACGCTCTAGCGGCGTCGGCGCGACCTCGCGGTCATGCCGACGCTACCCCGACGAGAGATATCGCGCTGAGCCCGCCCGATCGGCGAAACGGCGGCGTGAAGGCTGTGGCTGCAATGTCAGCGCCGCTCGGCCGGGCAGGTGCTGATACCAAGCAGCGTATAAGCTGGGCAGACGCGGAATAGCGCCGTGCCGAGCATGATCAACCCAGCCGCCGTCAACGCATATTTCCAGTTGCCCCAGCCTGCGAGCAAACCAGCAGCTTGCGGAATGAAAGCAGCCGCAACCAGAACGACGCCCAGGCCAAAACGCAAAGCGCGATCATAGGCACCGACATTCATGATGTGATCTCCCGGCAAGGTGCATAATGCGCCAGCTCGAATGCACCTTAGTCCGATGTTCCGCCCGGAGGATTGACCCAGCTCAACCTCGCTGACGACATCGAAGGGCTAGCCGCGTCTGACGTCTTCTGCATGTCGTTCAATCCCCAGTTGAACATCGAGGCGGCAAGGAAACCGGCGAAATGGCGTTGCGCGCGTGCGTGGTGAGAATGGCGCTCCGTCCCTCGCCTGGATTCGGAATCGCCATCAGCTTTGCGTCGCCAGGAAGTAGAACGCGGTGAGGCCCGAGCCGACCGCACCATTGCTGGCAAAGACGCCGAGCATGACGAGGAAGAGTTGTGTCTGCTCGGCCTCGCCCGCCAGCATGCCACCCATGAAACCAATATCGAATGCGATCATGATAAGATAGGTCGCAGCGCCCAGCAGCGCACCCAGCGCCACGTGAAGAGGCACGGTCCGGAAACGGTCGGCGTTGCGGCGATCTGGCACTGGCCCGCTCCCTCACCCGAGTCATCTCCCTAATCCATCCGGGCAGCGAGTTGTTCCCGAGCGCTTCCTGGTTGGGACGCGCCGGGGCCAAGCCAGCAGGCTCCGCCAGCGGCATGGCGGCAAGAGAAGCGAGGGCGCCCTCATCCAGCAGCAGGCGTGGTGCATCCATCGTCGGCCCTGTCTGGGTTGCGCAAACTGACCTGCTCCATCGCCGTGCGTTTTGATGATCCGACCGAACCGTGCCCGTCGCCAGGATATCGGAAACGACAGACGAACTGCTTGGCGAGACGCGGGTATCAGCTCGAGGCTGGACGCGTTCGCGGCGTCTACGGTGACGGCTCCCGGGGCTTGCTCGTCAAGATCCTCTTGGCTGCCGGCAGCCACAGCAGGCCGCGGGCTGCGCCAGCCTTGTCGCCCTGTGGCCGCGGGGGGTTGTCGGCGATTGCCCGCATCAATATACGCCACGGCCGCGGCTGACACGCTTGGAACGCGTACCCCTCGCCTCGGGCGATGCTCCCTCACAACTCACCGGGCCACTGAGCAGGTGAACCGTGAGCCCGCCCATCAGCTGACGATGGTCGCCTCGATCTCAGCGGACCACCTCTTGACCCTTCGCGAGGGACTGTCGCGGCCCGTATTGCGCTATGAGCGCGTTGTCAGGGTCGAGAACTGATCGGTGTCATAGCGGCCTCGCAGCTCCGCAAGTGCCTCCGGCTTTGGGGCGCCTTGCGCCGCGAGTTTCGCAAGCTCTTCGAAATAATGCTCGTGACCGGGTGGGGAGACGGTCATGAGCACGCGGGCCGGCTTCTCGCTGACATTGGTGATGTTGTGAGCCACGCCCGGCGGGATGAACAGGTAGGTCCCGGGTATCGCGCGGACCGGCTTTTCGCCCACCCACCACTCGCATTCCCCCTCCAGCATATAGAAGGTTTCCTCCTGCACGCGGTGGACATGGAGGCCGGTGGCAAATCCCGCCGGGATCGTCCAGTCGAACATACTCGTGTGTTTCGTGTCCTTGCCGGTGACGAGGAAGACCATCGGAAAGCCACGCAGCATGACCCCCTCGTTCTGGCCGGGCATGCGAATAACGGGAGCAGGGCCCATGTGATCCTCCATCGTTGGTGCTGCTTTCGCACGCACCCGAGCAAAATGCCTTTGCCGTTACGGCAAGTCGTGAAACCGCTCCGAAATTGTTGCGAAATGATTGCGAAAGGTGTCACCGTCGGGAATGGCAAGAACCCTCGTGTTTGGCCCGTTCAAGCTCGATGCCGTTTCAGGAATTCTGTTCCAGGGCACTGAGCCGACCTCGCTCGGCCAACGGGCGGTCGCATTGCTCGCCCAGCTGGTGGAGCGGGCAGGCGCCCCGGTTTCGAAGGAGGACCTAGTCGCGGCAGCGTGGCCCGGGCAAGCGATCGATGACAGCAATTTGACGGTTCAGATCGCTGCGGTGAGGCGGATTCTCGATGAGCGCGCAGGCGGGGCAGGCTGGATCGAGACGCTGCCGCGACGCGGCTATCGTTATGTCGGACCGGAGGCTGTCGCGGATGGTTCCGACTTGGCGATCGTCGCTCCTGCGCCGGCCGGGCTGACATTGCCGGACAAGCCGTCGGTTGCGGTCCTGCCCTTCTCGAACCTGAGCGGCGATTCCGAGCAGGACTACTTCGCCGACGGCATGGTCGACGACATCGTCACAGGCTTGGCACGCATAAACTGGCTGTTTGTCATCGCGCGAAACTCGACCCTGATCTACAGGGGCCGCGCCGTGGATGTGAAGCAGGTCGGCCGCGAGCTCGGCGTGCGTTATGTGCTCGAAGGCAGCGTGCGGAAAGCCGGCAGCAGCATGCGCGTGACCGCCCAGATGATCGATGCCTCGACCGGCGTCCATGTTTGGGCCGAGCGTTATGATCGCAGCTCGGACAATATCTTCACGCTTCAGGATGAGATCGCCCTGTCCGTAGTCGGAGCGATCGCACCAAGCGTAAGGCGTGCCGAAATCGACCGGGTAAAGCGCAAGCGTCCAGAGAGCCTCGACGCCTACGACCTCGTGCTAAGGGCCCAGCGCGACGTCGATTCAGGTATGCCGGAGCAGGTGACCCGGGCACTCGCGCTGCTGGAACATGCCATCGGGCTCGATCCAACCTATGCGTTGGCACATGGCAATGCCGCCATGTGCCATCACTGCCTTTTCCTGCGCGCCGGCTTGCAGGAAGCCAACCGCGCGGCCTCGATCCGCCACGCTCGTTTGGCCATCCTGCATGGACAGGACGACGCCGCCGCGTTGACCCTCGCCGGGTTTTCCATTGGCATGGACGGGCACGACCGCGACGCCGCCTTCACGGCCTTGGAAGCCGCGCTCGCCATCAGCCCGTCATCGGCGCTGACCTACATTCTGGGCAGCGTCATTCTCGGATGGGGCGGAGAGGCGGAGCAGGCGATCGACTGGAGCGAGCGCGGCATGCGGCTCAGCCCTTTCGATCCTTGGGCCTTCGCCGCCTATGACGCGCAGGCGATGAGCCATCTGCTGCGCAACCGGTATCACGAAGCCTGTCGCGCCGCCTACAGATCGGTTCAGGCCAATCCCGCGCACAGCATCACCTATGTGCAATTGGCCGCTGCACTTGCCAAACTCGGTCGAATGGACGAGGCAAAAGCCGCCGCCGCGCGCGTGCTCGAGCTGCACCCGACGTTCCGCTACAGCCGCCAATTCGCAGGGGTGAACTGTGCGCCCGCACTCGCGGAAGCCCTTGGTGACGCATTGCGGGCGGCCGGGCTGGCAGAGTGAGCTTCACGTTGCCATGCGTCGAAACGCATTTCCTGCCTCCAACCCTTATTCGGCATTGCTTCGGCGGGCCGCGCTATGTCCACCGCTCTCGATAGGCCTTTGCCAAGACCCACCACATCCGCGCCACGCCCGACGCGATCCGAACGCGAGACCTTTGCCTGTCGGCCCCTCGCTCGATCGCAAAATCCCTCGTTGCCGAGCGCCCGGCAATCAGCTATCCACCATCCACGGATTGCGCCCGTAGCTCAGCTGGATAGAGCGTTGCCCTCCGAAGGCAAAGGTCACACGTTCGAATCGTGTCGGGCGCGCCAATAACTCCGCTATCAGGTACAAAACTGCGAACCCTCGGGCTTCGCTTCGCTTGGCGGATCAAACGCCGAACGGGGCGGCTTCATAGCCCGATCTGCCACCCGCAAGAGATCTTCCGCAACCGGCAATGCTGGAGGGGCCGTGCCATCTCGACAGGCATGGACACCGCGGCATCCTCGTTTCGTACTGAGAAATTTCAGATCGTGAGATCCTGAGCTGCGTTTCTGCGATCCTCCATGCGAGCGCAGCTGCAGGACCGTCGGAGCGTCAGTGCTCGATTACATGGATGCGGGTGGGGGCCCATTCGATGCCGCATTCATCGCCCCGACGCAGGTCCGGCATTTCCATGCTGGGGACCCGGACCCGCAGTTCCTGGCCGGCCTTGCGCCCGAGGACAAGGACGCTATCGCCATAATTCACTATCTCCTCGACGGTGATCGAATTTCGCCATGGCGATAGTTCCGCGCGTTCGGAGCTGATCCGGATTGTTTCTGGGCGGACGAGTATGCTGACGTCCTTGCCCGGGGGGACGTGCCCGGCGCTGGTCGCGATCGGGCCAACGCCGGCGACATCGACGAGGCCACCTTCGCGAGTCTTACCCGAGAGCAGATTGCTGTCACCGACGAAGGAGGCGACGAAGCGCGTCTTGGGCGTGAAGTAAACCTCGCTCGGCGTACCGATCTGCTCAATGCGCCCCCGATTGAACACAGCGATACGGTCCGACATCGCCATTGCCTCGGTCTGATCGTGGGTCACGTAGACCATCGTGACGCCAAGCTCGCGGTGGATGCGCTTCAACTCCATCTGCATTTGCTCCCGCAAGGTCTTGTCGAGCGCTCCCAGGGGCTCGTCGAGCAGAACGAGGTCAGGCTGGAAGACGAGCGCGCGCGCTAGTGCAACGCGCTGCTGCTGGCCACCGGAGAGCTCGGCCGGGGCGCGGCCAGCATATTCGGCGAGGCCGACCATGGCGAGCGCAGCCTTTACCTTGGCCTGCGCCGGCACCTTGGCGACGCCACGCATGCGCAAGGGAAAGCCGACATTCTGCGCAGCGTTCATATGGGGAAACAGAGCGTAATTCTGGAAGACCATACCGATATTGCGGTCGTAGGGCTCGACTGCATCGATCTGGCGCCCGGCAATGCTGATCTCGCCTCGCGTCGGGCGCGCAAAACCCGCGATCATCATCAGCGTGGTCGTCTTGCCGGAACCGGAGGGGCCGAGGAAGGAGATGAATTCTCCAGGTGCGACATCGAGGTCGATGGCCTCGACCGCATTTTGCCCTGGCAGATAGCTTTTCGTCACCGATTTCAACGACAGCGAACGGGCGGTTTCCATGGGAAGGCTCCAGCGTCTCAGGAGTGCGCAGGCCGTTGCTTACGCACGAGCCGGGCGGCGAACTGCGCACCGAGTGCGGCCAACACGGCAGCCAGCAGCAGCGAGGATGCGGCGGAAATGGCAGGGTCGGCTTCCATCTGGAAGCTGTTGAACATCTGGCGAGGCAAGGTTGCGCTGTCGCGGCCGGAGATGAAGATCGCGATCACCGCCTCGTCGAAGGAATGGATGAAGGCAAACAGCGCCGCCACGAAGAAGGCCGGTCGCAAGATCGGAAAAGTCACCAGCCGAAAGGTCGTCAGCGGCCGGGCGCCGAGATTCGCTGCAGCGTTCTCGAGCCTGCGATCGAAATTGACTAGCGCCGAGGTCAAGGTCAGCACCACGACCGGTATAGACAGGCAGGCATGGGCGAGGATCACGCCGGTCATGCTCTGGACCAGCCCGAGCGAACCGAAATAGCTGTAATAGCCCAACGCCATCACGATATGCGGGACAATCAGCGGCATCATCACGATGAGCCGGAACAGCGCCCGGAGGCGAAAGCGATAGCGCACCAGCGCGAAGGAGGCGGGAGCGCCAAGCAGCATCGCCAAGACCATGGTGCCGAGCCCGATCAGGAAGCTGTTCAGGACCGGGCCGGTCCAGTTGGGATCGGAAAAGAAGCGCCGATAGTAGCCGAGCCAGTAGCCCGGAGGCGGAAACTCGAGCGACGGCGCCGTGCTGAAGGACATCGGCACGACGATGAACATCGGTCCAGCCAGCAGGATGGCGACGATCACCGCGATGATCACTGTGGAGCGCGACATCTCACCTCCACATCTTTTCGATGCCGAACAGACGATCATAGATCACGAAGAGTGCGACCGCCGCAGCCAGCAGGACCATCGAGGTTGCCGAGGCCGCGCCGAATTCGAGCAGTTGCTCGATCTGCTGGCCAATGCGCCCGGCGATCATCTTGTCTTGCGGGCTGCCAATCAGCGTCGGCGTCACATAGAAGCCGAGGCAGGTGATGAAGACCAGAGTCGCGCCGTTGAGAACACCCGGCAGGCTTTGCGGCAGATAGACAGTCAGGAAAGCTTTGAGCGGCCGGGCGCCCAGGCTGGCTGCCGCGCGCATATAGACCTCGTCGATGCGCTTCATCACGGCGTAGAGCGCCAGCACCATGAAGGGCACCAGCATATGGGCCATGGCGAAGGTCGCGGCGAAGGTGGTGAAGAGCAGGCGCGGCGGCGGGTTGACGCCGAGCGCAACCAGAAGGCCGACGACGGGCCCGCGCGCCCCCAGGATCACCATCCAAGCATAGGTGCGCACGAGAAAACTCGTCCAGAAGCTCAGCGCGACGATGCCAAGCAGGAAGGAGCCGACTGCGCCACCTTTGCGAGCCGCGACATAAGCCACGGGATAAGCGAAGACGAGGCTGGTGATCGTGACGATCAGTGCCGTTTGGAAGGTGCGCGCGAGGACGTTGAGATCGTATTTCGAGGCGAAGAACTCAGCATAGTTGTCGAAGCCGACGGTCGGTTCGCTGACGCTCATCCAGATGACGAGGCCCAGCGGCGCGAGGAAGAACACGGCGAGGAACAAGCTGGCCGGCGCATAGAGCAGGAAGGGCGGCCGGATCAGGGCGCTAGCCCATCCGGCCGCGCTCCAGGCGCGGCCTTGCGCAGAGCGCGATAGGGTCAAGTCGAGAGCCATTGTTCGAAGCGCTTGGCCATGACGTCGAGCTGCGGCAGCAGCTTCTCGGCATCCAGGATGACGGATTTCGGCAGGTTCTGAGGGGAGGTCGGCATATGGCTGATGATCTCGGGCGACAGGTATTTGAACGAAGCCGGGTTCATCGGGCCGTAATTGTTCTTCTGCGCGAACTGCGCCAGCCGCTCTGGCCCCACGGCGAACTCGATGAAACGCCAAGCGTTCTTCGTCCTCGGGGAGCCGCGCGCTACCACCCAGGTCGCGACGTCGATCACGGCCTGGTCGAAGACGAGTTCGATCGGCTGCTTCTGGTCGACCATTGCCTGCGCGCTGGTGTTCCACATCCCGATCAATTCGACCTCGCCATCGCGCAGCAATTGTTGGGATTGCGGGCTCTGGCTCCACCAGACGCGGACATCCTTCTTGATCCTGTCGAGCGACTTGAAGGCGCGGTCGAGATCATAGGGGAACAGTTTCGCAGGCTCGACGCCATCGGCCATCAATGCGAAGGCAAGCACGCGTGCGGGATAATTCTGCAGGCTGCGCGAACCTGGAAATTTGGTCGTGTCCCAGAAATCGGCCCAGTTCCTTGGGCCGCCATTGGGAATCTTATCGCGGCGGTAGGCGATGATGTTGGCGAAGGCATGCGAGTTGACACCGTTCAGCGTCACCGCCCCAGGCCAGAGCGACGAGGCCGGAATCTTGCTCTCGTCATAGGTGTCGATCAGCTTGGCGTGGTTGGCGCGGCCGAGTTCAGCCACGCCGAGCGTCGTCACGTCGAATTCATAGATACCAGTCCGCGTTTGCGCCGCGAGCTTGGCGAAGGAGACCGGTGCGATTGTGCGGATCTCGATGCCGGTCTCCGCCGTGAACGGATTGAACAGTATCGCGCGCGCTGCTTCTTCCCAGGGTCCGCCCCAAGTGTTGATATAGAGGGTCTCCGCGGCGCGAGCCTCACGGATGAAGGGCATCGCGACCATAGCGCCCCCAAGCATCGATAGCAGGCCGCGGCGTGTGGTCCGCGGTAGCGCCATTACGGTCTTAGCCATGGTGCTGTCCTCTCAACCGATCGTTGCGCGATAGAGACGTAGCCAGTTGCCGGAGGTGATCTTCTCGACTTCGGCTGCGTGGAAGCCGACACGCGCCAGCGCCGGTCCGACATCGGACAGGCCGCTGATCCTTTTGAGCCAGGCCGGCTTCTCGCTGGGGCCAGGCTTGGCCGCCGAGGCGGCGCCGTACTGCACAGAGCGGGTCCAGCGGCCTGAGCGCATCCAGTCGAGGTAGACCTGATTGGAATGGTGGCTAAAGTCGGTACCGAGGCCGACATGCTCGATACCGGCAATGTCGACGGTCTGCGCCACCATCTGGGCCCAGGCATCGACGCTGTCGCAGGCCGGCTCCGGCGTAATGTTGCGATACGCCGCGCAGCCGATGACGCCGCCTTTCTCAGCCAGCGCCTTGATGATCGCATCCGTCTTGTTGCGCTTATGCGGGAAGACCGAGGCCGGGTTGGCATGAGTGATCGAGACCGGCTTCTGCGACCATTCGATCGCGTCCAGCGTGGTCCGGTCGCCGACATGCGAGAGATCAATCAGCATGCCGCACTGGTTCATCTCCCGGACGACCTCGCGGCCAAAGCGTGCGAGGCCCGGATCGACCGTCTCGTAGCAGCTTGAGCCGAGCTCATTCTGGTTGTTGTAGGTGAGCTGCAAGACCTTGACGCCGAGATCGGCGAAAAGCTCGACATAACGGATCCGGCCATCGAGCAGATTGGTGTTCTGGTAACCCAGCAACATCGCGACCTTGCCATCGCGTTCGGCTGCGAGAATGTCATCCGTCTTCCGCACGATCGTCATCAGGTCGGCATTGGCGCGCTCGAGATCGCGCCATTTCGCGACAGAATCAAAGGACTCGATCGCGCCCTCCCAGAAGCCGAGTGTCGGAGTGACGCAACTGAATCCGCCGGCCTTGAGATCCTCAAAGACGCCGCGGTCGAAGAAACCACATTGCAAACCGTCTATCAGCATCGGGGAGCGCCTTTACGAAGCAGAGGAAACAGGATTGGGCTGAAGCCGGGACGGATCGGCAGTCAGCATCGAGAGATCGGTCTCATCCTCGTCATTGCGGCCAACGACGCGTCCGTCCGCCTCGACCCGCACGGTGCCGGCATGTCGGCGGCTTTCGAAGGAATCGGGCATCAGGGCATCATGCGAGGCCTGATAGAGCGGCCACCAACTCGACGCCGCGGCGGAGAGGCCGTCATGGCGAACCATGTCGATGGCACTGCGCTTCGCCGCGGCCCGGGTTGTCAACGACAGCTGGACGCCATTGCCCTTCGGCTCGACGAGAGCCGTGAGACCAAAACGCTCGGCCAGCCCGGAGACGACCCGTAATTCGGAGGCCTCCGAGAGGTTGAGCGCCAAGAGCTCTCCCCGGCCAGTCAACCGAAAGCGCTCGACAGCCAGATCAAGCAGTGTCTCGGCCACCATCCAGGCATGCTGGCCGGCGCAGTCTATCGTCAACTCTCCGTCAGTGCTGACATCGGCGAGCGGAGCGACGCCGCTCGCACGCAGTTGCTCGATCTGCTGTGCGATGCCGGACAGACCCGGCCCCGGCAGCACGGCGGAATAGAACGCGCAATCGCGCACCGAGGGTAGCAGCCCGCCGGGCGTGCCTGCGGCCTGAACCAGCCGCTCAAGAATGAGCCGGAGTTCGCGCACGGATAAGATCAGCGTGTCGGACGGCATCATGCCTGGGGCTCCTGCGGGTAGAACCAATGGCGATCGGCGCGGCCCGAGGCGAGATCCTCCGGCATCGGGGCTCCGTGGAAGATCACGCCGCGCAGGTTGCGGTTCAGAAAGTCACGGGCCTTGTCAATGCCGTGGATGCCGACGTTCAGGAGCCGGGTGATATGTGCCGGAACGAAGTCCTCACCCATGATGTCAGCATGCGGCGAGTGATAAGGCAGGCCGGCAAGCGCCTGGATGCGGATCACGATCTGGCGGTGGAGCGGATACGCCATCAGGAAGCGCGCCACGCTCAGGCGCGGATCCGCCGTGGCGAGATCGCTGTCGAGCGCCACGACGAGGCGCGGTAGATCAAGGCCAAGATTATAGGCTGCGCCGATTTCCTCGCGCGGTCCGCGTCGCGGCTCCTCGGCCGTACGCGACTTGTACCAGACATAGCGCTGCGAGCGCTCGGAGACGAGATCGAGATCGAAGGCCCAGCCATAGTCGGCGCGGAGGATGTCGCGCAGCCGCCCGGTCGACATTTCCGGCCGGCCGGTGAGATCCTCGTCGATCACGAGGGTCTGTGCCAGGCCGTCGGCGATATCGGGCACGAGTTCGATGACGAGAGACAGCAGCGTCTCATGGGCCTCGCGGTGGACGCGGCCGTCGAGCGATGCAGTAAAGTCGACCAGCGGCGTCGCGTCCGCACAGCCAGCACGGACGCGATCGATCAAGAAGCCGAGTTCGCGGCGAATGATCGAGAGATCGTCGGCCACCATGCTGCTCGGCGCGAACGCTTCGTATTCGGCGCGATCCTGGCGCCGCGCCAGGATCGCCTTGTCGAGCAGGGCCGCCAACTGGACGAGCGGGGCCGCATCGGGGCCGACATGCACCAGTCGACCATGGGCGACGGCCTCCTCGTGAATCGTCAGCCAGCGGTCGATCAGGCGGGGATGATTGTTGACGAAGAACATCAGCCCCAGCGCCGAACCGTTGCCGACGCCAAGGAAGCGGCGCAGCTCCGGCTGCATCGCGACTGCCACTGAGCCGCCCTTCAGCCGTGCGAAGTGCTGGACGAGATCGCCAGCAAAGACGCGCATCATATAGGCGGTGAGCATCTGTGCTTGCAGCGAAGCCCGCAGCGGATGGTCCGGAGCGAAGGCCAGGAAGGACTTGGTCCCGAAGGTGCCGTTGCCGTCGATGCCGGTGTTGCGCATGAAATAGCAGGTGCGACCGAGCTCCGAGATAGGCGGCTGTTGCCCGGATGCGAGGCGATCGACGGCGAGGTCGAACAGCCGCCCCGAGCGGTTCGAGCGCGCCCAGGTCAAGGTCTGCGGGGTTGCGCGGCCCTCATAGAGCTTCGGCAGTTCCTGGCGAAGCTGCTCGATCCCAGCCGGCGAGAGTTTGCCCTCGATCAGCCCGCCCATCATGTCCCAGGACCGGCCGATGATGCGGCCGGTGCGCTCGCGGCCCGAGGGCTCAAACGAGAAGATCGGGAAGGTGAAACGCCAGCCTCCCGCCTCGATGCCGTAGCGCGCGGTGCCGCGACCGCGTTCATCGATGTCGAAATCCTCGCAAGTGATCTGCCAGCGCTGATCTGAGGCGCGAGCCATCAAGGTCCGTGAGGCGCTGATCCGTGACGGCTGGATCGCAGCCAGCATCTCCGGTCGCATCAGCGTGGCGGGCGACCGCATCAGGGCCTGCGGCTGCCAGGGGCCGGGCTTGGAGGCGAGAGAGAACGACAGGGCATTCATGTCATGCGTTCCCGAATTGAGCGCTGAAGCGTCGGGCGGCGCTGACAGCAATCGGCGCGCAGGTTGCGTGGTCGAAGCGCGTGGTCGGACCGGAGATCGCGATGACGGCAATGCATTGGCCGGCGGCATCGAAGACCGGCGCGGCAACTGCTGCGACGAATTGCGGGTCCGTCGGCGCGAAGACGGCAAAGCCGCGTTCGCGGACCTCTGCCAGTGCGACATCGTCGGGGAGGGCGATGCCCTGTTCGCGCAGGCGCTCCCGCATCTCCTGCGAGCCGAAGGCGACGAGCACGGAGCCCGAGGCGCTTGCGCCCAGCGCCATGCGCGCGCCGACCCGCAGGTCAGCGCGCAGCACCTGGCGCGATTCCACCCGGTTGATGATGACCGCATGATAGCCGTCGAGCACGGAGATGGTCGCCGTCTCGCCGCTCTCCGCGACGATTTCCTGGAGCAGTTCCGTCGTCCGCTCTCCGAGATTGGCCTGCTCGAGAGCACGCACTGCATAGAACTGGAAGCGCAGCGCCAGGCGGAACGCGCCTTCGGCCGTCTGCTCGAGAAAGCCCGCGTCCACCAGTGTTCGCAGCCGCTGATAGACCGCGGCGCGCTGATCACCCGTCGCCTTGACGACGTCGGGCAGCCGCATCGGCTTCGGCGACGCGGCGATGACGTCGCAGACCGCGAGCGTCTTGAGCGTGGTGGAGAGAGAGCGAACAGCCATTTTGTCTTCTATATGAATACAACGTATGATATTAGCATCACATGATTTTGATCTATGTCAAGCGGCGATCGCAGCGTTGCTTCGCAATCCGTTGCGGCGCCTGACCCGGTCAGGTCGCATTGCTCAACCGAAGGTAAGCCGAGGCGATATGGACGATGCGGAGACGGTCTAACCAACCCCGAAGGGCTGACACAGGCGCCAGTTACCTTGCCGCGCGCCCTGGAGAACCCGTGTCTAAAGCGGGCCTTGCGAAGCCCGTGCATGGGTTAGCTTCGGTCACAGCGGCCTTCTCAACGGGCGCTTCAGTCGCATCTGCAAGGCAACGGCACCATTGATGGCCGGCCGGCCAGTAAATCTGTTGTAAAATCAGGCATCTCGCCCGACCGTTGCAGAAATTATACTTGTACTTCAATTACACAACCGTTCGCAGCCTTGTCCGAATGGCGCGCCATTTCCTTAAATTTCTGCGATCATTCGGCTTTCGCCACTTCATCCAGACATGGCTCGGAGCCGACCGGCATGGAGCTGTTGCACATGGAGCGCGCTGAACGAGGAACCGACGCGCATCCGTGCACGCCCAGCCCTAAGCAGGCTGCTTCCCGACGCCCTGCCAGGGCATTTTCAAGCGAAGCGGACGCCGGTTCGCGTGAAGAAAACGCGTCAAAACAAGAGCTTAAGGCAATTGAACGATCCAATCGGAGCGGACATCGCCCTCGTCAGGCATTCGGGTCGGAAGAGCCTGGCGAGGCTGCTCGTTACAAGCTTATCTGGCTTGGCCAACGCCCCCGACAAGCTGCAGGTGGCGGGCGTAAAGCGTCAGGGGCCGGCAGATGACGAAGTAGATCAGCCCCACCAGACCGTAGACCGTGAGAGGCTCAAAGGTCGCATTCGCGATGGCGTTGGAGGTTCGCATCAATTCGTCGAAACCGATGATCGAGGTCAGCGCCGTGCTTTTGACCAGCTGAACGAGGTAGCCGACCACCGGGGCCCGTGTGATCGCAAAGGCCTGCGGCAGGATGATGAGCCGCATCTGGTTGGGATAGTGCAGGCCGAGGCTCTTGGCGGCATCCCATTGCCCCTTCGGCAGGGCCTCGACCCCGCCGCGCCATATCTCCGCCAGATAGGCGCTGGCGCAAAGCGTCAAGGCGAGGGCGGCTGCGGACCAGGGTTCGATACGGAAGCCGATCAGCGGCAGGCCGAAGAAGACCAGGAAGAGCTGCATCAGCAGCGGCGTGCCCTGGAACAGCCCGATATAGAGTTCGGCGAAGCGGCGCAGCCAGCGGCGATCCGAGACGCGTGCCAGGAGGATCGCCATGCCGACGATACCGCCGCCGATGAAGGCCACGATCGAGAGCAGGATCGTCCAGCGCGTCGCGAGCAGCAGATTGCGCAAGATATCCCAGAAGGTGAAGTCCATCAGGGCGCCGCCCCGATCAGATATTTCCGCCCGGTGAAGCCGAGCAGCCGGCGCAGACAAAAGCTCAGCACCAGATAGACCATGGTGATGATGAAATAGGTCTCGAAGGCACGGAAGCTGCGTGCCTGCAGCATGTCGGCCTCATAGGTCAGTTCGCGCACGGAGATTTGCGAGACCGCAGCCGATTCCAGCATCATGATGATGATCTGGCTTTGCAGGGCCGGGAAGATCACCTTCAGCGCCTGCGGCAGGACGATCTTGATGAAGACCAGCGAGGAGCGCAGGCCAAGCGCGCGGCCAGCTTCCTTCTGCCCGTTGGGGACGGCATCGAGACCGGCCGCGACGATCTCGGTGCCATAGGCCGAGAGGTTGATCGTCATCGCCAGGGTCGCGGCGATGGCCGGGTCGAGCCGCAGACCGAGGCTGGGCAGGCCGAAGAAGATGAAGAAGAGCTGGAGCAGGAAGGGCGTGTTCCTGATCAGCTCGACATAGCTGCCGACCGCGCGGCGCAGCAAGGGGGAGCGGCCGCGCACGGCCGCCGCACCCAGAATGCTGCAGAGCGTGCCGAGCACCGCCGTGACGGCGATCAAACCCACCGTCGCCACCGCGCCACGCGCGATGGGTTCGGCGGCCTGGCTCAGCCAATCGAAGTCGAGATTATAGGCCAAGCCTCAGAGATCCTTGGGATCGAGCGGCTTGCCGAGCCACTTGACCGAGACCTTGTTGAGCGTGCCGTCGGCGAGCAGCTTCGCGACGATCTCGTCGAGAGCCTGCTTGAGGCGCGGTTCGTTCTTGTTCAGCGCGATATGGTCCGGCGAGGTCATCAGCTGGAATTTCTGCTCGGGCTTCAGCGCGGTCTGGCGCGACAGCACCTGGGCGCCGACATCGTTGCCGACGACCATCAGCTGGGCCTGGCCGGAGATGAAGGCCTGGATGACCGAATTGTAGCTGTCGAAGCGCTTGATGTCGGCGGAAGGCGGCGCGGCCTCCGTCAGAGAGGTGTCCTCCAGCGTGCCGCGGCTCACCGCGATCGACTTGCCGGCGAGATCCGCCTTGCCTTCGACCTTCACGGCCTGCGGGCCGATGACGGCGATGTAATAGGGTGCGTAGGCGGCGGTGAAATCGAGCACCTTTTCACGCTCGGCGCTGTGGCCGACGCTGAGCAGGATGTCGACGCGGCGCTCGGTCAGGAAGGGGATGCGGTTCTGGCCGGTGACGCTGACGAGGTTGAGCTTCACCTTCAGCGTGCTGGCGATGATCTCGGCGATGTCGATGTCGTAGCCCTTCAGGCTCATATCGGCGCTGGCCGACGAGAAGGGCGGGAAGTCGGAGAAGACGCCGACCTTGAGGGTGCCGGATTTGGTGATGTCGTCGAGCGCGTCGGCACGGGCCGGCGCACTCGCGAGTCCAAAGCCGGTCAGCAGGCTCAGCGCCAGCAGCGATGTCTTGATCATGGTGTGCGTGGTCACGTGGTTCATCCTTCCCTGGGAACGTTAGATCGAGGCGTTGGGTGCGGCGCGATTACTGGCCGGCATGGTGATGCAGGCAGCGACGGGAAAGCCGATCCGCACAGCTTTGCCGGGATCGAGGCCGTCGCCGACGCGGTTGGCCTGCATGACGAGCAGCTGTTGCCCGCCGGGCATCTCGACCAGGATCTGGCGTGTCGCGCCGAGCAGGGCGACGTTGAGGATCCGGCCCTTGGCGCTGTTGGCCATGCCATCGGGATCGGCCGCATCGGCTGCGGAGAGCACGATGTTCTCGGGCCGGACGCAGATATCGATCGCGTCCGAGGAGCAGTCGGGCACCATCAGGGACAGGCCCGAGCGGCTCGTGGCCCGGGCGAAGCCTGTCTCGCGGCGCGTGACCTGGGCTTCGATCCAGTTGGTGCGTCCCATGAAGTCCGCAGCGAAACGCGTGTCCGGGCGACCATAGACATCCGACGGCGTGCCGACCTGGACGATACGGCCCGATTGCATCAGGAAGACGCGCTCTCCGAGGCTCATGGCCTCTTCCTGGTCGTGCGTGACCACCATCGCGGTCGAATTCACCGCGGCCAGAACCTGCTTGAGTTCGGCGCGCAGCTCCTGACGCAGCTTGGCGTCGAGCGCCGAGAGCGGCTCGTCCAACAAGATCAGGCTGGGGCGTGTCGCCAAAGCGCGGGCCAGCGCGACGCGCTGCTGCTGACCACCGCTGAGCTGATGCGGGCGGCGGGCACCGAAGCCCTGCAACCGCACCAGCGCCAGCATCGCCTCGACGCGATCGGGAATCTCGCGCTTGTCGGCCCCGCGATGCCGCAGCCCATAGGCGATGTTCTCCGCCACGGTCATATGCGGGAACAGGGCGTAATGCTGGAACAACAGCCCGACATTGCGTTCATAGGGCTTGAGCGCGGTGACGTTGCGGCCGCCGATGCTGACCGTGCCGGCATCGGGTCGCTCAAAACCGGCGATCACACGCAGAATGGTTGTCTTGCCGCAGCCGCTGGGCCCCAGCAGCGCGACGGTCTCGCCGGCGGCGATCGAGAAGGAGACGTCATCGACGGCTGTGACCCCGCCGAAGCGGCGGCTGATTCCGTGAAACTCGACCGCGTTGTTCAACGTCTTGCCCCCTATGAACGAAACAGCCCCTGGCCCAACAGACGGTCGAAACCGACGAAGCGCTCGAGAACCAGGATGAGAAGGGCGCTGACCGCCATCAGCAGCACGGCGGCGGCGGCGATGGTGAGATCGAAGGAGGCGCGCATGTTGCTGACGAGCGCGACCGGCAAGGTGTAGGTCGTGGGGTCGGTCAGGAACATGCTGACCGCGACATCATCCAGCGACACGGCGAAGGCGAAGACGGCGCCCGTGACCATGCCGCTGCGGATCAGCGGCAGGGTGATGGTCCAGAAGGCCTGGCTTTCGGTCGCGCCCAGCACCAGGGCCGCCTCGGTCAGGCGCCGGTCACGCCCAGTGAGGCTGGCGAGCACGGTGCGCACGACATAGGGCAAGGTGATCACGACATGGCCGCAGAGCAGCCGGGTGAAGCCATCGACGATGCCGATCCGCGACAGGAACAGCAGGAGCGCAAAGCCGATCACCACGGCCGGCACGATGAGCGGCGAGAGGAAGGCGGCCATCAGCAGGCCGCGACCGCGGAAACTGCCGCGATCGAGCGCGACCGCGGCAGCCGTTCCGACCAGCACATCGATCACGGTCGTCAGGACGGCGATCTTCAGGCTGGTCGCCAGGCCGGTCGCGACATAGTCCAGCGAGACCAGCTTCTCGAACCAGCGCAGGGACAGGGCCGGCGGCGGCAGCGGCCCGAGAAAGCTGCGCGCATCGAAGGCAAGCAGGCAGGTGACCAGAAGCGGCGTCACAAGGAAGGCGAGCACCAGCGCCAGCATCGCGATCATCGCGCCGCCGAGGACCTGGTCGCTGCGACGTTTTGCGGTGCCGTTCATGAGCCTGCGCCCTTGCGTGGCCGCACCAGCGAAACCAGCGACAGCGCGAGCAGCGAGATGACCAGCATCACGATCGAGACGGCGGCTCCGCTGGGGTAGTTCGCGACGTCGCTGAAGCGCGTGTAGATCGTGTTCGACAGGAACAGCACCCGCCCCTTGCCGAGCACCATCGGAATGACGAAGGCGCTGATCGCGAAGGTCATGGCGATCAGAAAGGCCGAAACCAGTCCCGGCAGGGCGAGCGGCACGGTGATGCCGAGATGCGCCTTCCAGGCCGGAGCCCCGAGCGATTGCGCGGCGTCGCAAAGCCGGGGATCGATGTTCTGGATCGTTCCCAGCAGGGTCAGGGTGCAGATCGGCACGATCGCATGCAGCAGGCCCGCGCCCACCAGCGTCTCGATATACCAGCGGCTCGTCGGCGAGATCCCCAGCGCCAAAAGCAGCGGGCGGGCGATCCCGACCGAACCGAAGGCGAGTTCCAGCGCATAGGTGCGCACCAGCATGCTGAGCAGCACCAGCATCACCAGAAGGCCGATGCAGGCGGCACGCTGGCGCGGCGAGAACCGCCGCACGATGCAATAGGCCAGCGGAAAGGCCGCCAGCAGCCCGGTCAGCGCCGCCGCCGCGCTCAGCTTGAAGGTCTCATACAGTACGCCGGCGAAGGAGGGCGTCGCGAGTTCGCGATAATTCTCCAGCGTCAACGGCGCATCAGTGGCCGAGCCGACCCGGCCCGGCACATACTGCTTGAGGCTTTCCAGCGCGAGCCCGAGCAATGGCAGGGCGAAGATGACGAAGAGGAGCAGCAGGCCCGGCGCGAGCAACAGCAGCGTCGTGCGCCCCAGTGCCGG
Source organism: Allobosea sp. OK403 (assembly GCF_900113835.1). Lineage (GTDB taxonomy): Bacteria > Pseudomonadota > Alphaproteobacteria > Rhizobiales > Beijerinckiaceae > Allobosea. Next base: position 49,868 of record NZ_FOQV01000017.1, read on the forward strand.
GACCGCGCTCGCCGGCTTCCGCAGCGGGATGGCGGTCACGGCGCTCATAGCAGCGGCGCGATGTCGGTTTCCCAGCGCTTGGCCCAGGCGTCCTGCTGACCCAGCACCACCTTGTAGTCCGGCACGTGCACGAAGCTCTCGAACTCCTTCGGCGTGAAGGCGAGATGGGCCAGTTCCGGCGGGGTCGCGGCCTTGCCGTTCAGGGGCGCCTCGCCGGCGACCTTCGCATAGAGCGCGCTCATCTCGGGGCTGATGGCGAAGTTGATGAAATCGCAGGTCGCCTTGCGGTTTGGCCGGTTCTTCATGACGGCGAAGCCGCTCTGGTAGAGGAATGTCGCCATCCCGGCCTGCTTGGTCAGGCGGGTGATCTTGAAGTTCTTGGCGACGGCGGCCCAACTCGGCTCGGCGAAGAAGCCGACGGAGGTCTCACCCGAGGTGAAGGAGTTGGTGAAATCGACATCGGTCACGGCGATGCGGCCGATATTGCCGGATTTCGCCAGGTCTTTCATCAGCTTCCAGCCCGGCTCCATATTCGATTCATTGCCGCCACCTTGCAGGGCGAGCGCGACGATCTGCAGCATCATGCTCTGGGTCGGGCCGGGCCAGCAGATCGCGCCCTTGAGGCGTTTGTCGAAGAGATCGTCGACCTTGGTGATGGCGAAGGGGGCGGTGTCGGTCCGATAGCCGAAATACATGCCGCCGACGGCGCGCGGCACCGCTTTCACATTGCCCTTGGCATCCCGCATCATGATCTTCTCGGGGATGTCGGCGAGATTGGGGACATCGGCTGCCGTGATGGTCTCGACCCAATCCTCCGCGATCATGCTGTTGAAGGAGCCCTCCCAGCCGGCGATATAGTCGTAATCGACCTTGGGCCAGGCCGCCTTGATCTTGGGCAGGATGGCGCCGGCGCCGCCCTGATGCAGCACCCAGTTGAACTGAGCCGCATTCTGCTTGGCGGCGATCTGCTTCATCGCCTCGACGACATCACCGCCCCATTCGGCGGCAGTGAGGCCTGTCGCTGCCCGAGCGCCGCCCAGGAACGGCCCGGCGAGCCCGACCGCGCCGGTCGCGCCGATCAGGGAGAGAAGGTTTCGGCGTGTCATCGTCATGGTGTCAGGTCCTTCGCGCCACAGGTCGATGGGCCACAGGCTGCGCCTGTCGCCAGCCGCGACCAGGCTCCCGAGCCGTCCAGAGCCATGATTGCACCTGCTAGGAGGGCGCGGCGGTAGGGTGAAAATGCTTGCCCGGCTATAAGCGGGCGTGAATGCCGCTGCCGGCTCATGGCCGGCTCAGATCGCTCTGTCGGGAAATGAAGTCGACGAGAAAGCTCGCCTCGGTCGGTGCGCCGGTCCGCGAATAGAGCCCGATGCTGATCTCGACCGGCTCGGGCAGCCCGGCGACATGGTCGAGGATCCGGCAATCCTCAGGGATAGTCGCCGCGATCATCGGGCCGATGCCGATGCCGACGCGCACCGCGGTCGCCATGGCGACCAGCGTCGAGGCCTCGCAGACGATGTTCCACTGCATGTCGTGCCCCGCCAGCGCCTTCAGCGCGGGCGTGCGCCAGGGGCAGGATTCCTCGAACATGATGATCGGCAGCGGGACTTGCGTCGAAATCACCATGTCCGAGCGCACTACCCAGAGCAGCCGCTCGGACCAGACCAGGGTCGGCTTCCGGTTGAGCCGGGTCGTGTCGCAGACGGCGATGTCGAGCTTGTCGTTCTCGAGCATCGCGGCCAAGCGCTTGTTGGGCTCGACGATGATGTCGATATCGACCTTCGGATTCTGGTCGCGGAAGGCTTTCAGGATATCGATCAATCGGGTCGCGGCGAAATCCTCGACGACGCCGAGGCGGACCCGGCCCTCGACCGTCTTGCCGTTGAGGCGCTTGCCGATCTCGCTGTTGAGCCGCAGGATTTCGCGGGCATAGGGGACGAGCAGCACGCCATTGGTCGTGAGCTCCAGTCCTTTGGAGGAGCGCTCGAACAGCTCGCCACCGAGCAGATCCTCGAGCTTGCGGATCTGCATGCTGACGGCGGCCTGGGTGCGATTGAGCGACAATGCGGCGCCATTGACCGTTCCGACCTCGGCGACGGTCAGGAAGGCGCGCAGCAGATAGGGGTCGAGCTCAAGCATTCAGCTCTCGTTATAGCGCTAGAGCGTTTTCGAGCGAAGTGGACACCGGTTCGCGCCAGGAAAACGCGTTAAAATAAAGAGCTGGAGCTGTTGAACCATCCAAATGGATCGGAAACGGCTCCAGAGGCGACTTGACGCAGCCATAGCTGCAAATCTGCTGCCAACCGGTCCAACCGCCCCGTGTTCTGGCTTCGCCGCGGCCGGAACCGGAGCCCTATTCAGTTTCGTTTATAGGGCACCTCGCTTTTTCGCCCTACCGAGCGCCCCGGCCCGGTGCCAGCTTGCAGCGCTCCGCACCATTTGCTTGCAGGTTGCCATGCCCTTCGACGACGCCGCCCTCGACCGTCTGCGCCAGCGCTACGCCTCCGCCGGAGGCGGCGAGATGCATGATCCGCATTTCAAGGCGGTCGCCGACATGATCTTCCAGGGCTCGGACCGGCGCAAATGGCCGTTCGCCGACCCGGCGACCTTCCTCGACGCGCCCTTCGTGCCGGACGGGCTCTCAGCGGACAAGCTCGCCGGGCTCGATGTCGCCCTGATCGGCGTGCCGATGGATCTGGGCGTCACCAACCGCGCCGGTGCGCGATTGGGACCGCGCGCCGTGCGCGCCGTCGAACGGATCGGACCTTACGAGCATGTCCTGCGCGTCGCGCCGCTGGGCAGACTGCGTGTCGCCGATGTCGGCGATGTCGCGCTGAGCAGCCGCTACAGCCTGGCCGATTGCCATGCCGATATCGAGGCCTGCTACCGTATGATCGCCGGGACGACGACGATACCGCTCTCGGTCGGCGGCGACCATTCGATCACCGGCTCGATCCTGAAGGGGCTGGGTGCCAAGCGTCCGGTCGGCATGATCCATATCGACGCGCATTGCGACACGGCCGGCCCTTATGAAGGTTCGAAATTCCATCACGGCGGCCCGTTCCGGGAGGCGGTCCTGGCCGGGGTGCTCGACCCCACCCGGACGATCCAGATCGGGATTCGCGGCGGCGGCGAATATCTCTGGGAGTTCTCGTTCGATTCCGGAATGACCGTGATCCACGCCGAGGAGGTCGGCGCCCTGGGGCTTCCCGCCGTGATCGAGAAGGCGAAGGCCGTCGTCGGCTCCGGACCTGTCTATGTCTCCTTCGACGTCGACAGCCTCGACCCAGGCTTCGCACCGGGCACCGGCACACCCGAGGTCGGAGGCCTGTTGCCGCGCGAAGTGCTGGAGATCCTGCGTGGCGTTGCAGGCATCGACATCATCGGCGGCGACGTCGTCGAGGTCGCTCCGCAATACGACCCGACCACGAATACGGCGCAAGTGGCGGCGCAGGTCCTGTTCGAGTTGCTCTGCCTCGTGGCCTGCAAGCGTGTTTCTTCAAAAGCCGGATAGCCGCCGGATCGACGTCACGACGCGGCGGCAAACTCCTGCGAGGTCGCAAAGACCGCGATCTCGTCTGCGAGCACCTCTTCGAGCGAGGGGCCGATCTCCTCGCAGATTGTCGGCCGCAGGCGCGTCTCGACCAGCGAGAGATGCGTCGTCATCGCCTTCACCGCCTTGCCCCGCTCCTGCGCCGCCAGAGCCCGGAAAATCGCGCGGTGCTCCTCGCAACCGCAGGCCGAGCCCGCTGTCGTCTCGTAGCGCTTGACCAGCATCAGCGTGCGGCTGATCAGCTCATGCGCCTGGCGCTGAACAAGCGGGTTGCCCGTCATCTCCGCCAGCAGGAAGTGGAATTCGGCCGAGAGCCGCTGCCAAGTCGCCTGGTCGCCCAGCCGTAGCGCCTTCGCTTCGGCGTCGACATGCTCGCGCAGGCGCGCGATCTGCGCATCGGTGAGGTTGTCGGCGAGATGGGCGGCCATACCGCTCTCCAGGATTCGGCGCGCCTCGTAGACCATGTGGCTCTCGCGCAGGTCCGGCTCGACGGTGAACGCGCCCCGGTTCCTGACGATGTCGAGCAGCCGCTCATGCCCAAGCCGATGCAGCACCTTGCGGATGCGCTCCCGGCTCACGCCGAAGATTTCCGCCAGCCGATGCTCGCCGAGCTTGACCCCGCCCGGCAGCCGCCCGCCGCGCAGGACGGAGGTCAAAATCGTATGGATCGCCTGCTCGTTCATGCTCCGACTATCGCCGCTGCACGCATGAGCGGCAACTCCGACGCTGCCATGCGCTTCGGCAAGTCAGCCCTTATAATGGGCACAATTATATCACGATTGTGCACAAAAATGCCGGCCCTCTGGCGAAAGGAGATATGAGATATTCGTCTAAGCCTTTGACTAAATTGAACCGGAATAGATCCCGAACGAAGCTGTGCGGCTTGGCATGGGGGTTGCTGAGGACGGTCGCGTTTTTCCGAACGAAAAGGAACCCGACCATGGACGTCCTCTCCGCCCGGCCGACCCGTCGCTCCCTGCTCTCTGGCGCCGTAGGCGCCGTGACCCTCATCGCCGCCCCGTCGATCCTGCGCGCCCAGACGAAGGAATTGGTCGTCGGCGGAGCGGCCGGCCACAAGCCATGGGTCGAGCAGGTCGTGGTTCCGGCCTTCGAGAAGAAGTACAATTGCAAGGTGCTGTTCGAAGGCACCCGCTCTCTCGTCAACCTCGAGAAGATGCAGAAGAACAAGGGCAAGCAGTACATGTCCGTCGTCCAGATGGACGATCCCGTCATGATACTGGCGGTGAAGGAAGACCTCCTCGATCCGCTGACACCCGGCAAGGCGCCGAACCTGTCGCAGCTCGTGCCCGGCTCCACCCATATGGAGGGCATGTGGGCCAATTATCTCCAGCCCTGGCTCGGTGTGGCCTACAGCAAGGGCGCTATGAAGACCCCGCCCTCATCCTGGGCCGATCTGTTCGACGCGAAGTATAAGGGGCGGATCATCATCCCCTCGCTGCAGAACACGGAAGGGCTGCCGGTGCTGTTCGCCGCGGGCATGCTGACGGGCGGGACGCTCGAGGCGATCCAGAAGGACACCGACGCCGGCTTCAAGAAGCTGGCCTCGCTGAAGCCGAACCTGCTGACGATCTACACCCAGCAGCCGCAGGCCTATAACCTGCTGGAGCAGGGCGAGGCCTATATGATCGGGCCGGCGATGTCGTCCTATGCGCTCGAGCGCAAGGCGGCGGGCGCGCCGATCGACCTCGTCGCGCCCAAGGAAGGCGTGTTCGCCATGCCCTCGGGGATCGCCGTGATCAAGGGCGCGCCGCAAGCCGAACTCGCCTTCGCCTATGTCAACGAGTTGCTCGGCGCCGAGCTGCAGGAAAAACTCGCCGGCCCCACCTTCTCGCTCGCGACCAACAAGGCGGTGCCGAGGCCGGCTGGCCTTGGCGCCGATGTGACGATCCACCAGATCGACTGGGCCAATGTCGCGGCGCAGCGCAATGACTGGATCAAGCGCTGGGACCGCGAGATGGCGATCTGAGCCCGGGACCTGCTCGGTGAACCCGGCCTTTCTCGACATTACCGGCGCCAGCAGGAGCTTCGGCGCCGCCACCGTCCTCGACGGTGTCGATCTCGCCGTCGGCAAGGGCGAGTTCATCTCGCTGCTCGGCCCGTCCGGCTGCGGCAAGACCACCTTGCTGCGCATCGTGGCCGGGCTGATGACGCCCGACACCGGCCGGGTCGTCCTGGACACCCACGAGATCACACGCAAGCCGCCGCATCGGCGCGACATCGGCGTGGTCTTCCAGAACTACGCGCTGTTCCCGCATCTCAGTGTGGCGGAGAACGTCGCATTCGGCCTCAAGGCCCGCGGCGCGGCACGGGAGACGATCGCGCTGACGGTCGCGCGCTATCTTGGCCTCGTCCAGATGACGGCCTTTGCCGACCGCTCGATCAAGGCGCTCTCGGGCGGCCAGCAGCAGCGTGTCGCGGTGGCGCGCGCGCTCGCCGTCGGGCCCAAGCTCATGCTTCTGGACGAGCCCTTCTCGGCGCTCGACCGCAAGCTGCGCGAGGCGATGCAGATCGATCTCAAGCGGATCCTGCGCGAGGTCGGCACCACCGCGATCTTCGTCACGCATGACCAGGACGAAGCGCTGACCATGTCCGACCGCATCGCCGTGATGTATCGCGGCCGGATCGAACAGCTGGATACGCCGACGACGATCTACCATCGCCCGGCGACGCCCTTCGCGCTCGATTTCGTCGGCCTGTCGAGCCGGCTCGCCGGCACGGTCGTCGCAAGTCACGACAGGATGCTGACGATCGAGACCGCAGCGGGAAAGCTGTGCGCGCCGGGACAATTCATCCCCCGCAGCCCGGTCGTCATCGGCATTCGCCCCGAGCGCATGACGGTCGGGGCGGGTGGCGAGAACAGCATCGAGGCGACGCTGATCGACGTCGTGTTCCAGGGCGCTCGGGTCCAGCTCCATTTCGAGGCGCCGGCGGGCGGCCGCCTGCTCGTCGAGGCGCATGAGGCGCCATCGGGCGCAGCGCCGGGCGCCAGGCTGCCCTTGAGCTGGCGGCAGGCCGACACGCTGGTCTATCCCGCACCCGCAGAGGGAGGCGCGGCATGAGCGCCACCCGCCGATTCGATCCGATCCTGCTGCTGGCCGCTCCAGCCGTCGCCTACCTCACCGTCGTCTACGGCCTGCCACTGCTCTTCCTGCTCGGTCGCAGCCTGCTTGGAGCCGGCGGCTTTTCGGCCTTCGCCGGTTTCTTCGCCGATCCGTTCAGCTGGACCGTTCTCGGCAATACCGTTCGCAGCGCAGCGCTGGTGACGCTGGTCTGCCTCGTGATCGGCTATCCGACGGCGCTCGTGCTGGCGCGCGCCAGCGGATTCGTCCAGGCGGCGATCCTCGTCGCGATCATCCTGCCGCTTTCGGTCGGCGTTGTGGTCAAGGCCTTCGCCTGGCAGATCGTGCTGCGGCGCGACGGCGTCGTCTCGCAGATCTTCACCGGGCTTGGCATCTGGGACGAGCCGCAGCGCCTGCTCTTCACCGAGACCGGCCTCGTCATCGGGGCGGCCAATATTTTCGTGCCCTTCATGATCCTGCCGATCTATTCCGTGCTGAAGCTCGTCGATCCGCGACTGGGCGAGGCGGCGGCAACGCTCGGCGCCTCGCCGGTCTATCGCTTCTTCAAGGTGGCGATACCGCTGTCGCTACCCGGCATCATCACGGGCATAGCCTTCGTCTTCTCGATGGCCGCCTCGATGTATGTGATTCCAAGCCTAGTGATCGGCGACCGCTTCCAGACGCTGGCGACGCTGACGGGGCGCTCCTTCCTGTTCATGCGGAACGAACAACTCGGCTCGACGACCGCCGTCGTGCTGCTCGCGCTGACGATCGGCATCGTCGTGGCGAGTTCCAGGCTGTCGCGCCGGCTGGGAGGCGCCGCATGACCGCGATCGAAAAAATCGCCGGCCGGCTTGCCGGGCTGCTTGCGACCTTCACCGTCGTCTTTCTGCTCACCCCGCTCGTGGTAACGGTCGCCGTCTCCTTCGGTTCGAGCGCCGTCTTCACCTTGCCGCCGTCATCATGGTCGCTGCGTTGGTACGAGGCGCTGGCCCGCTCGCGCGATCTCTGGCCGCCGGTCTTCGCCTCGGTGAAGCTCGCCGCATTCTCGACCGCGGTCGCGCTGGTTCTCGGCACGCTCTGCGCCATCGGCCTCCTGCGCGGCCAGTTCCGCGGACGTGAGGCCGTGGTCACCTTCCTGGTCTCGCCGCTGATGCTGCCCGGCCTCGTCATCGGCATCGCCATGCTGGAGAGCTTCCGCGCGGCCGGCCTGCGCGACGTCTGGGTGAGCCTCGTGCTCGCCCATGTCGTGATCACGCTCCCCTATGTGGTGCGCACCGTCTTTGCAGCGCTCTCGCTCTTCGACTTCACCTTGATCGACGCCGCCCGCACGCTCGGCCTGACCTATCCGAAAGCCGTGTTCAAAGTGCTGGTCCCCTCGCTCGCGCCCGCCTTCCTGACCTCGGGCATGTTCGCCTTTCTCGCCTCCATGGACAATTATCCGATCTCGATCTTCTTCACCGATGCCTGGACCAAGACGCTGCCGATCCAGATGCTGCAATATGTCGAGGAAAGTCCCGATCCCACCATCGCCGCGATCTCGACGCTGCTGATCCTGCTGTCGATCGGCGTTCTCGTGCTCGGCGACCGCCTCGTCGGCCTGCGCCGCATGGCCGATCTGTGATGAGCGGGATCATCGGCAGCGACCGCGATTTCCGCGGCTACGGCAGCGCGCCTCCAGCCGTGCGCTGGCCCGGCGATGCGCGGCTAGCCGTCTCGGTCGTCATCAACATCGAGGAAGGCGCGGAACTCTCGCTCGGCCAGGGCGATGAGCGCAACGAGTCCGTCTATGAGGTCGTCGAGGAGATTTCCGGCGTCCGCGACCTGTGCATGGAGTCGCATTTCGAATACGGCCCGCGCGCCGGCTGGCCACGCATTCGCAAGCTGCTGCAGGACTATGGCGTGCGCGGAACGATGAACGCCAATGGCCGCAGCTTGGCGATATCGCCCTGGCTCGCACGGGAGGGTGTCACTGATGGCCATGAGGTCGCAGCCCATGGCTGGCGCTGGGAGCGCCACGCCAATATGAGCGAGGATGAGGAGCGTCTCGCCATCGCCCGCACGGTCGAGGCCATCACGGCCGCGGCCGGGGTGCCGCCGCGCGGCTGGCACACGCGCTCGGCAACCTCTCCGAACACCCGGCGCCTCCTCCTGGAACAAGGCGGATTTCTCTACGATTCCAATGCCTATAACGACGACCTGCCCTATCTCGTAGGGGTCGAGGGCCGCGACCACCTGGTGCTGCCCTATGCCTTCGACACCAACGACATGCGTTTCCAGCGCGGTGGCGGCTTCGTCTTCGGCGATGACTTCGCCCGCTACTGCATTGATGCCTTCGACCGGCTCCATGAGGAGGGCGCGGACGCGCCGCGCATGATGACGGTCGGCCTGCATCTGCGCATCATCGGCCGCCCCGGGCGGATCGCCGGTCTGGAGCGCTTTCTCGCCCATGCGGCGTCGAAGCCGGGAACCTGGTTCGCGCGGCGCGACGAAATCGCCCGGCACTGGCTGCGCGAGACCGGGCGCGAGGAGCTGATCGACGGGCGTTGAGGCGCCCACGCCCGCAGCCTCCGGGACAGCTCAAGTCAACGATGCTCGATGCGCGCCGCCAGTGCCTCCGAGAGACCCTGCGTCGGCTTCGCCGGCGGCCTGCGGAAGGTTCCGGCGCTCGCCTTGCGCGGCTGCAGGGCGACCAGAGCCTCGGCCTGCTTCAGCGCCGCGCCGACCTGATCGATGACGGGCACCGGGATGCGGTGGGCCACCTTGGCCGCCAGCCCGGCCAGCGGCGCCCCTGCGAGGATCACGCAATCGGCCCCATCCTCGACCACGGTCCGGTTGGCGAGCGCGACGATGACCTCCTCCTTCTCCTCCTGCACATCGCCGACATCGGCGAAGGTTTCGTCGAGCATGCGGACCCCGGCGCAGCGGCCGCCGAGCCCATGCATGGCGACGCATTCCTCGTACCAGGGCCCGAGCGCCCGCGCGAAGGTGACAATGGAAAAGCGCTTGCCGAGCATGCAGGCGGTCAGCATGGCTGCCTCGGCCATGCCCACGACAGGAATGTCGAAGAGTTCGCGCGCGCCCATCAGCCCGGGGTCGCCAAACGCGGCGATGATCGCGGCGTCGACCGCGTGGTGATGCTCGGCCAGCATGTCGAGCGCAATGGCTCCGCCGATCTGAGCCTCGGCACGGCTGGCGATATAGGGCACGCCACGCGGCGCCGTCAGCGGCACGATCTCGGTCTGCGGCGCCGCCACCGCCTTGGCCGCGACCAGGAGGCGCTGGGTAATCGCTTCGGTGGTATTGGGATTCAGCAGAAGGATGCGCATGGATCTCCGTCCTCACGGGCGCGTTCAGAAGCGGCCGCCGGGCAGATAGTGAAGCGCGTCGCCGCGTCCGTCGATCTCGCATTGGCTAAAGCGCCCGGCATGCAGGATCATCGCGTTTGCCTCCGCGATCCCCGGATGTCCCGGCAGTCGCCGGGGATCGTGATCGCTTACGTCGCAAGCCCTGGAGCGCCAGCCGGCCAGGCCGCGCGTTCCATCGGTCGTGGCCTGATTGGCTCGTCTCATTCCGCCCCTGCAGCGACGCATCCGTCCATGACCGCGGCGATTTCGGCAGCGGACAGGGCCGCCAGCTCGGCAATGAACACGATCCTCGCGCGCGGCAGCCCCGATGCCGGCGCACCAGCCGGGACCAGGGTCGCCCGGCCACCCGCGAGCTGAAACACAAACTGCCGGCCCGGCTGCTCCACCGTCTCGAACAGCCCCTTGGCGCGGGCGAGTTTCGGGGCAAGCCGGGCGATCGCCTGTTGCAGGAGCGGCAGCGAGACCGGCTGGTCGGAGGTCCAGCTCAGGCTCTCGAACCGCTCGAAGCTCGGGCGACGCCTGCCGGGCGCGCGCGGAACGGGCGGCCGATCCGGGCTGTCAGGGAAAACCAACTCTAGCGGCACCTGGCCGTGCGGGGCCTCGATCTGGAGCACGCCCGGGCGGATCGCTGCGACGGCGTCGCCAATCCGCTGCCGCTGCGCCGCGTCGACGAGATCGACCTTGCTCAGCGCCACCATAGTGGCGGCGCGAAGCTGCGCGCGCAGCAGAGGGTCGTCCAGCGCTGAAGAGGCCGCTGTCGCATCCACCACGCACAGCACCGTCTCCAGCGGCGCCTCCTGGAAGGTCACGGGATCCAGGAGATTGCGGACGATGTCCTCGGGGTCGGCGACGCCGCTCGTTTCGATCAGGATGGCGTCCGGCCTGGGCTTGCGCCGCAGGATCATCGCCAGCGTGCGCAGCAGGTCGCCCTCCAGCGAGCAGCAGATGCAGCCATTGGCCAGGCTGACGACCCCGTCGCTGGCCCCAGTGATGAGTTCGGCGTCTATATTGATGGCGCCGAAATCATTGACCACAGCGGCGATGCGCCGCCCCCCGGCATGGGCCAGGATATGGTTCACCACCGTCGTCTTGCCGGCCCCCAGAAAGCCGGCCACGAGCAGGATCGGGACGGACATGCCGGCTCAGGCGCCCGAGGCGACGGGCCGGCGCACGGGCTGGCCGGGGCGCGCCGCCACCTCCATGACGCCGTCGCTGATCACGGCCTGCCCATTGACCAGAAGATGCTTCACGCCCTCGGCCGGGCGGTTCATCGCCGTGAATTCGGCCCGGTCGGTCAGCGTCTCGAAATCGAAGACGACGATATCGGCATCGGCGCCGCGCCGCAGCCGCCCCTTGTCGCGCATGGCGGGCGTGCTCGCCGCCAGGATCTCCGCCGGGATCAGCGTGCATTTGGCGATGCCGTCCAGCAGCGAAACAGCCTGACGCTCCCGCACCCAGTGGCGCAGGAAACGGGTGAAGGTTCCAGCCGAGCGCGGATGCGAGGTCGCGTCCTCAGGCAGAGGCCAGGCATCGCCGGTATAGGTCGTGGCGTCCGGCAGGCTCCAGGGCATGGCGTCGGAGGCGATCGCGCCGCCGGGATAGAGCACGGAGAGATCGAGCATGCGGCGGTGGTGCTCGTTGTTCTCGGTGTCGAGGATATGCCAGAGCACCAGCGTGGAGGGCTCCTCGGCCTGCGCCGCCAGCAGCTCCTGCCGGTCGCGGAAGCGGCGCCCATCGGCGACGCGCTGCACGGAGTCATAGCCGGTGCCGTTGCGCGTCTCGAATTCGGGGTCGCTGAAGAAGGCGGCCGCCAGCACGGTGGAGCCGGTGCCATAGGGATAGGCCTCGACCGTGATCGGCAGGCCCTGTGCCTGCGCCTTCATCACCAGCTCGGCGCAGCGTTCCACATCGGTTTTGCTGGAGCTGTTGAAATGGCAGATATGCATATGCGCGCCGGTCGCGCCGGCATAGCCGATCAGGCGGATATAGGCCTCGACGGCGCTTTTGGGATCGATGCGCGACATATAGGCAATGTGGGTGAAGGTGGGCACGCCCTGGGCCGCCGCGAGCTGGCAGACCGCCGTCAGCTCCTGCACGCCGGCGCCCGGCGCATAGGCATTCAGGATGCCGATGCCGATGCCGCCCTCGTCCAGTCCCTGCGCGATGCGCGCGATGATCCCGGCCTGCTCGCTGTCGCTGGCGATATTGTCCATCCAGCGCGGGTCGCGCATGGCGCGGCCGAACGCCTCCAGAGACGATTCCTCGTTGATGCCGACCATGGCGCCGATCCGGGCGAAGGCCCAGTTGGTGGAGGCGCCATAGTTCAGGATCCGCCCCTGCTCGGCCTGGCGCCGATACCAGGAGGCGACCGGCATCACGCCGGCTTCGAGATCCAGCGTCGTGGTGACGCCGTCGAAGGCCTGCATGCGGTCTGCGGGGATGGACTGGCCATGCGCGTGCAGGTCGATGAAGCCGGGCGCCACGACCAGCCCCGTCGCGTCGATGACCCGTTCGGCCTCGCCGAGCCCGGTTCCAACAGCGGCGATCTTGCCATCGAGCACCGCTATCTCGGCCACCGCATCGATCCCGCTTTCAGGATCCACCACGCGTCCGCCCCGGATCACCAAACCGCTCATATCGCCGCTCCGTCTGCCAAACGCTGCGCCTCGGGCCGGCGTCGCCCCCGGCGACGCATTCGACCAGCCATGGGCGAACAGGGCCGGCAGTAGAGGCAGATTCTCCGGCGACCGCAATCGGCTGGCGGCGCATGCCGTGGCCGCGGATTTGCTTTCACGTCCTGACGCGACAGCGTTCGAGAGGACGAGGCCGGCCTCATGGCCGACAGGCCCGCCGCTTTGGACGAACGCCGCAAGAATCAGGAGAACAGATCAGCATGAAACGCCGCCACCTCCTTCTGGGCGCAGGAGCCCTCTTGGCCGGCAGCCGCCTCACGGCTCCCAACATCGTCCGCGCGCAGGACGCCAAGGTGCTTCGCTTCGTGCCCCAGGCCGACCTGCCCAATCTCGACGCCGTCGCCGGCACGCAGCTCGTGGTGCGCAATGCGAGCCTCTTGGTCTTCGACATGCTCTACGGCATCGGCGCCGACCTCACCCCCAAGCCGCAGATGTGCGAGGGCCATGAGGTCTCGGCCGACGGCAAGACCTGGACGCTGAAGCTGCGCGACGGGCTGAAGTTCCACGATGGCGAGCCGGTGCTGACCAGGGATGTCATTGCCAGCATCAACCGCTGGATGCCGCGCGACGGCATGGGGCAGATGATCCAGTCCCGCCTGGACGCGCTGGAGGCGGTCGACGACCGCAGCTTCCGCTTCCGCCTGAAAGCGCCGTTCCCGAAGCTGCTTTACGCGCTGGGCAAGAGCAACACGCCGCTCCTGGTGATCATGCCGGAGCGCATCGCCAGGACCGACCCCTATACCCAGATCAAGGAATATGTCGGCTCCGGCCCGATGGCGTTCAAGCGCGACGAATGGGTCTCGGGTTCGCGCGCCGTCTTCCAGCGCTTTGCCGGCTATCAACCGCGACTGGAGAAGAGCGACTGGCTCGCCGGCGGCAAGGTCATGAAGGTCGACCGCGTGGAATGGATGACCATGCCCGACCCCGGCACGGCCGCAAGCGCGCTCCAGAACGGCGAGATCGACTGGTGGGAGAACCCCATCGCCGATCTCGTTCCGCTCCTCGCCAAGAACCGCGCCATCAAGGTCGGCATCGCCGATCCGCTGGGCAATGTCGGCGCCATGCGCATCAACCACCTGCTGCCGCCCTTCAACAACAAGCTCTGCCGCCAGGCGCTGCAATGGGCCGTCAGCCAGGCCGACTACATGCAGGCCATCGTCGGTGAGGACACCGCGCTGTGGAAGGAGATGCCGAGCTTCTTCACGCCCGGCACGCCGCTCTACAGCGAGGCCGGCGCCGAGCGCCTGAAGGGCCCGCGTCAATACGACAAGGCGAAGGAGCTCCTGAAGCAGGGCGGCTACAACGGCGAGAAGGTGGTGATGCTGGTCGCCGCCGATGTGCCGATCACCAAGGCGCAGGGCGACGTCACCGCCGATATGCTGGGCCGCATCGGCGTCAATGTCGACTACCAGTCGCTGGACTGGGGCACGGTCGGCTCCCGCCGCACCAGCAAGAAGGCGGTCACCGAGGGCGGCTGGAACATCTTCTTCAGCTGGCATTCCGGCGTCGATTGCATCAACCCCGCCCCCTACAAGGGCGTCAGCGCCAGCGGCGACAAGGCCTGGTTCGGCTGGCCGAGCAATGACGAGGTCGAGCAGAACATCGCTGCCTGGTATGATGCGCCCGACCTCGCCGCCGAGAAGAAGGCGATCGAGGCCGTCAATCGCGCCGGCATGGACGATGTCACCTTCGTGCCGACCGGCTTCTTCCTCGGCCATTCCGCCTGGCGCAACGCGCTCTCGGGCGTGGCCCAGGCACCGTTTCCGCTGTTCTGGGACGTCAGCAAGGGCTGAGAGGCTTCTCTGTTTGGAAACCTCCCGAGCCCTCATCCTTCGAGACGGCCGCTTTCGCGGCCTCCTCAGGATGAGGGCTGGAGTTTCCAAACGAGTTCGGAGCAGGGCCTCTGCAACGCGAAGCGCGGCTCCGATCAGGCGACGCTGTCCGCGTCTTGCCGCGTGTCTTGCCGATAGCCGAGCCGTTCGCTGATCTGCCGGCAGGCCTCCTTCAGCATCGCGACCAACTCATGGCTGCGGGCGTGGTAGCGCATCGTCACCACGCCCAGATTGAGCGCCGCCACGACGCTGCCGTCGCGGCCGTGGATCGGCGCGGCGAGGCCCGTCGAGCCGGTGACATGCTCTTCGTCGCAGACGGAAACGCCCTCCGCGCGTATCCTCATGAAGAGCGCGCGGATCGCATCGGGGTCGGTCACGGTCTTAGGCGTCCGCGCGATCAGGGGAACGCGCGCCAGATAGGCATTGGCGAGGCCGGCCTCCCAATGCGCCAGCAGCAGCCTGCCGGTCGCGGTGCAGTAGGAATCGCTCTGGCCGTCGAGATCGACATCGAAACGGATGGCCTGGCGGCTCACGCATTTCGCCAGACGCTTCGATTCACCCCGGGTGGTGCGCACGGCCAGGACGACGGTCTCGCCGGACCTGTCGCGCAGCTGCTCCATGATCGGATGCGCAGCGGAGAGCAGCCTTGCCTCATGGGCGCGGGTCGCGGAGCGATGGCGGCTGGCGTGAACCAGGACATAGCGTTCGGTGGAATCCTGGATGGCGTAGCCGCGGGAGACCAGCGTCTGGGCGAGCGCATGGGCGCTGCTTTTAGGAAAGCCCAGCGCGGCGACGATCTCCTTGAGTTTCACCGGCTCGGCGCAGCCTGCGAGATACTCCAAGAGGTCGAGGATCCGGGCCGCCGATTTCACTTCGGTATTCATATATGTGAACCTGATCCTGCTTGTCGAACAAATTAGCCGACGATACGCTCCCCTTCAATCCTGATGAATTCAACACGTTCGAGCGGCAACACTTGCAAGCGGCAATACCTGCAAGCGGAGTGAATTCAACGCATGACGGCGGCGAGCGAAAGATCAGTGGCGATCGTGACCGGTGGCGCGCGCGGCATCGGCCGTGGCTGCGCCAAGGCGCTCGCCGGAGCCGGCTTCGACATCGCGCTCGTCGATCTGCTGCGGCCGGAGCTTGACCGCACCGCCGATGAAATCCGCGGGCTTGGCCGAGAGGTCCTGACCTTCGAGGCGGATGTCTCCTCTTTCGCGGAGGCGCAGCGCATCGCCGCGGAAGTCGTCGGCGAGTTCGGCCGCATCGACGTGCTGCTCAACAATGCCGGCCGCTCGATGGCCAAGGGCATCCTCGAGATCACGGAAGACGAGTTTGACCGCACCATCGCGATCAATCTGAAGAGCTGCTTCAACTATGTCCGCGCTGTCGCTCCGGCCATGCTGGCGCAGGGTGGCGGCCGCATCGTCTCGATGTCCTCGCTCAACGCGCATTCCGGCGGCGTCACCGCGGCCGTCAGCCGCTTCGCCTATGCCTCGGCGAAGGCCGGCATCATCGGCATGACCAAGGCCCTGGCCAAGGAACTGGGCCCGACGATCCTGGTCAATGCGATCTGCCCGGGCGTGATTGAGACCGAACTCGGCAATGTGCTGACGCGCGAGCGCGGCGCCGCCATCGCCGCAAATGGCATCGCGCTGCATCGGCTCGGCACCCCGGAGGATGTCGCGCAGCTCGTGCTGTTCCTGGCCGCCTCAAAACCCTGCTTCATCACGGGCCAGGCGATCACCATCGACGGCTTCCAGTATCAATGGTGAGCACCCGCCAATGACCGTCTCCATCCGAAGCGAGCCCCGGATCTGGCCCAAGGATGTCCGGCACAAGGCGCTCGGTCCTGTTCGCGCCGACCTGCTGCGCATCCTCGCGATTCCGACCGGGCGGAGCTGAATTATGGGCTATCGCGTCGGCGTCGATATCGGCGGCACCTTCACCGATTTCTGCGTGTTCGACGAGGACAGCTACGCGCTGCGCACGCTCAAGGTGCTGTCGCGGCCGGACGCGCCGGGGGCCGAGGTGCTGCAGGGGCTCGACGAGATCGAGCGCCGCTTCGCGATTTCACCCGGCGCCATCTCCTATTTCACCCATGGCTCGACCGTGGGCGTGAACAGCATCATCCAGGGCACCGGCGCGAGACTTTGCCTGTTCGTGACCGAAGGCTTCCGCGACGTGCTGGAACTGGCGCGGCTGAAGATTCCCGACCCCTATGACCTGTTCTCGCGCAGGCCGCCGCCGCTGGTGCCGCGCGACCGCGTGATCGAGCTCGGCGAGCGGATGAACGCGGCGGGCCAGGCCGAACGCGTGCCCAGCGATGCGGCCATCACCGACGCGCTGCGGCAGGCCGAGAAGGCGGGCGCGGAAGGCATCGTTCTCGCCTTCCTGCACAGCTACACCAATCCGGCGCATGAGCGATTGGTCAAGGCCCGCATCGCTGAGCTCAACCCGTCCCTGCCGGTGTTCTGCTCGGCCGATGTCTGGCCGATCGTGCGTGAATATGAGCGCACCATCACGGCCTGCATCCACGGCTCGGTGCAGCCGCGCGTGTCGCATTACATCGGCCGGCTCGAGGCGGCGCTCGCCGAGCGCGGCGTTGCGCCCGCGCCGATGATCACCAAGTCGAATGGCGGCGTCATGACCGCGGCTGCCGGCAAGGACCGCAGCATCGAGATGCTGCTCTCGGGTACAGCGGCGGGCGTGAACGGCGCCGGCTTTGTGGCGCAGCGCTCCGGTTTCAGCCGGGTGATGAGCCTCGACATCGGCGGCACCAGCGCCGATGTCGCGCTGCTGCGCGACGGCATGCCGGATTTCCGCTCCGGCGAGTTGGTCGGGCGTTATCCGATCTATCTCCCCACCGTCTCGGTCTCGTCGATCGGGGCCGGGGGCGGCTCCGTCGCCAGCGTCGATACGCTCGGCGTGCTGCGCGTCGGGCCCGAAAGCGCCGGATCGACGCCCGGCCCAGCCTGCTATGGGCGCGGCGGCGAGCGCGCGACGATCACCGACGCATTCGCCGCCATGGGCGTCCTCGGCACTGGGGGGCTCGGCTACGGCGCTGTCAATGTCGACCGGGAGCGGGCGCTTGCGGTGCTGACGCCGCTGGCGGCGGGGCTTTCGCGCGATGTAGCGGCGACCGCCGAGGCGATCGTCGATCTCGCTGTCGCCAACATGTATCGCGAGATCAGCCGCCTGTTCTCACAGGTCGGCGAGGAGCCGAGCGGTTATGCGCTGCTCGCTTTCGGCGGGGCCGGGCCGATGCTGGGCTGCCTCGTCGCCGAAGCGATCGGGATGGAGGCGGTGATCATCCCGGAGACGCCCGGCGTGCTCGCCGCGCTCGGCGGCCTGCTCGCCGATCTGCGCTCCGATTTCGTGCGCGTGGTCTTCCTGGACATGACCGCCGAGGCGATGGGCACGCTGGCCCGAGCGTTCGAGGGGCTCACTGCTGAGGCGCGGGACTGGCTCCACGGCAACCAGGGCCATTCCGGCGAGGCTGCCCTCACCATCTCCGGCGACATGCGCTATCGCGGCCAGTCCTACGAGATCGAGACGCCCTTGGAGGCGGCCTGGATCACCGCAGGCGACCAGGCTGCAATCACTGCCGCCTTCCACGCCAAGCATGCCGAGATCTATGGCCATGCCGACGACAAGGCGGCGGTGCAGATCGTCGCGCTGCGCGTCGTCATCGCCGGCCGCACGCCCAAGCCGGCCTTGCCGGCGCGCGAGATGACGAAGTCCCATGTCGTCGCAAGCCGGACGCTGATGGTCACGCATCGTGGCGCGGATATTGTGGCGGGCCTGTTCGAACGTCGCGAATTGCCGCCCGGCAGCCGCTTCGACGGGCCGGCCGTGGTGATCCAGGACGACACCACCACCTGGGCTCCCCCCGGCTTCACCGGCGAGGTCGACGCCTACGCCAACCTCATCCTGCGACGGAGCGGCACGGGACGGAGCAGCATGACATGAGCACGCTCGACCCGGTCACGCTCCAGATCCTGAAGAGCCATTTCGAGGCCGCAGCCGAAAGCATGGCCTATACGCTGCTGCGCACGGCCCATTCCGCCTTCGTCAAAGAGACCGAGGATTTCACCAGCGGGCTGACCACGCCATGCGGGCAGACCTTCGCCAGTCCGAAGGATCTTGGCGCGACCTGGTTCATCGGGCTCGACTATGCCGGCGCCATCGAGGCGATCCCGGATTACCGCCCCGGCGACATCTGCGTCACCAACGACCCTTATTCCGGCTTTGTCTGCACCCATGCGCCCGACATGCATTTGTGGATGCCGATCTTCGCGGGCGAGCGACTGATCTGTTTCGCCGTCGGCCATATCCACAACACCGATATGG
Source organism: Allobosea sp. OK403 (assembly GCF_900113835.1). Lineage (GTDB taxonomy): Bacteria > Pseudomonadota > Alphaproteobacteria > Rhizobiales > Beijerinckiaceae > Allobosea. The sequence goes on from NZ_FOQV01000017.1 coordinate 68,750, forward strand.
GCGGCGCGGTGCCGGCCTCGCTGTCGCGGGCGCTGACGGAGGTCCATCAGGAGGGCATCCGGATTCCGCCGATGAAGCTCGTCGATGCCGGCCGAATGAATGACGAGGTGCTTCGGATCATGCTGCGCAATGTGCGCATGCCGGATCAGAACTGGGGTGACCTCAAGGCCCAGATCGCCTCGCTCAAGACGGGCGAGCGCAAGATCATGGACGCGGTCGCCCGCTTCGGCGCTGATACGGTCTGCGACGCGATGTATGGCGTGCTCGATCTGGCCGACCGGCAGGCCCGGCGCCTGTTCGCGGAGATGGCTGACGGCGACTACGTCTTCACCGACTATATCGACGAGGACAGCCCCGGCGGCGTGCCGTGCCGATTGAAGCTCTGCGTGCAAGTGCGCGGCGACGAAGCGGTGTTCGATTTCAGCGGCAGCGACCCGCAATTGCAATCGGCGCTCAACATGCCGACCGGCGGGTTGCCCAGGCATATCCTGCCGCTGGTCGGCTACAACTATGTCGTCTACTCGCTCGACACGACGGTCGCGCTCAATGCCGGGTTGCTGCGGCCAGTGCGCTGCATCCTGCCGGAAGGATCGGTGGTCAATCCGGTCTATCCGGCGGCAACCGGCATGCGCAGCCTAACCTGCACCCGGATCCAGGGCATGGTCGTGGGCGCCTTCTCGCAGGCCATGCCGGACCGGCTGCCGGCTGGCCCCGCCGGCGGCGGCGGCATCCTCAATGTGCGCACCACCGACAGCCGAACCGGGCGCCTCGCCATGGCCTCGATCAATCCGATCACGGGCGGCGGCGGCGGCTCGGCGCGCGAGGATGGGCAGGACGGCTCAAACTCCTTCCTCAAGAACACGCCGATCGAGATCACCGAAGCCGAGGTGCCGATCAAGGTGCTCGGCTACGGGCTGGTGCCCGATAGCGGCGGCGCCGGGCGCCATCGCGGCGGGCTGGCGGCCCAGATGACGTTCCAGCTGTTCTCGCCGAACTCGGTGGTCACGGCACGCAACCGCGACCGCGTGCGTTTTTCCTGCTGGGGCCTGGAGGGCGGCCAGCCTGGCGCGACCTGCGGCTTCCTGCGCAACCCCGGAACGGCGGGCGAGGAAGCGCTCGGCAACACCGATGTGGTGCGCTGCGCGCCCGGCGACGTGCTGATGATCTCGGCCTCGGGTGCCGGCGGCTGGGGCGATCCATTTACCCGGCCGCTAGCCGAGGTGCTCGACGACGTCGCGCAAGGCAAGGTCAGCGAAGCCGGCGCCTTGGCCTATGGCGTGGTGATCGCGGCGGGCATCGTCGACCAGGAGAAGACGCTCGCTTTGCGCGCCCGGCCAAAACCGGCGCTGAACGGCCCGACGCCAGGCGGCCTGACGCTCGATCCAGCGCGCCTCGCCTTCGAGACGGTCTGGTCCGACACGGCCTGGGACCATCTTTCCGAGAGGCTCTTTGCGCTGCCCGTCGAATGGCGTTTCTTCATGAAGCACCAGATCTTCGCCGCCGTGAGCGCTGATGCTGCCGCCGCGAGCGACCCCGTCGCCGCGATCGAGCGCGCCTATGCGAGCCTTCTGGGGTTGTATCCGCAGATGGCGCCCCGGACGATCGGAGCAGCAGCATGAACATCACGTTCGAGGGGCAGAGCGTGCTGATCGCCGGCGCCGCCCGCGGCATCGGGCGCGGCGTCGTCGAGAGTTTTGCTACGCGCGGAGCCAACGTTTTCGCCGGCGACCGATTGGCCGACGAGATGGCCGGGCTCGAAGCGCACAAGACTGCACTCGACCTGCGCGACAAGAGCCAGGTTCAGGCCTGGGTCGCCGGGAGCGAGACGATCGCCGGCCGGCCGGTCGATGTGCTGGTCTATGTCGCCGGCGGCGTGCTCGGCCAGAGCGCCAAGCCGCTCGAAGAGGTCGATGAGGCGGATTGGCGCGCCATTCTGGACGTCAACCTGACCGGAGCCTTTCTGGCCGCACAGGCGGTCGCGCCCGGCATGAAGTCACGCGGCAAGGGCCGGATTGTGCTCATCGCCAGCGGGGCGGGCCTGCGCACGTCGCTGACCGGCATCCAGGCCTATGCCTCGGCCAAGGCCGGTGAGATCGGGCTCGCGCGCCAGCTCGGCCAGGAGCTCGGCCCCTTCGGCATCACCGTCAATGCGGTGGCGCCGGGCTTCCAGCGCACCAGCCCCGATTATGAGCGCCAATGGAATTCCTATTCGCCCGAGCGCCAGGCCGGCATGATCGAGAACACGGCGCGCCGGCGGGCGGGGACGCCGCAGGATATCGCGCATGCCGTGATGTTCCTGGCCTCCGACTACGCCGACTTCATCACCGGTCAGGTGCTTTCGGTCACGGGAAGCCCCTGACCCAGCAACAGAGGAGGATGGCATGACCAAGACACGCAGAGATGCTCTGAAGACAGTTCTGGGTTCGGTCGCCCTCTCCTCGGCCGGATGGGCCGGCGCCTCGGCGCAAAGCGGCGGCAAATTCGTCTATGCGAACAACAGCCCCTACGACAATCTCGACCCCCACACGATCTTCGACACCGCCCGGGCCGCGTCGCGCTTCAATCTCTATGACGGGCTTTATCGCTGGGTCGACAATCCCCCGAAGATGATCCCCTGGCTCGCCGAGAGCCACAGCGTCTCCGGCGACGGCAAGGTCTACACCTTCAAGCTGCGCCAGAACGCGAGGTTCCATGACGGCAAACCCGTCACCGCCAATGATGTGGTCTATTCGATCGAGCGCATCATCGCGCTGAAGAAGGGCGCGGCCAGCCTCTATCTCGATGCGATCAAGCCCGGTTCGACCAAGGCGCTCGACGCACACACCGTCGAGTTCAATCTCAGCCAGCCCTCCGCGATCTTCCTGACCACGGTGCCCGACATCCTCGTCGTCAACAGCGAGCTGGTGAAGGCCAATGAGAAGAACGGCGACTGGGCCGAAGCCTGGCTCGCGCGCAACGAGGCCGGCAGCGGCTCCTATGCCCTGCGCCGGCATGATCCGGCGGTGGGCTGGACCGGCCGGCGCTTCGTCGAGCATTTCGCCGGCTGGACCGGGCAGCCCTTCGACGATGTCGAGTTCCGCACCGTGCTGGAGACCAATACCCGCGTGCTCGGGCTGATCCGCGGCGATTATCAGGGCGCCGACGGTTACCTGCCCTACGACCAGATCCAGCGCCTCAAGCAATCGCCCAATGTCCAGATCATCGACCAGGAGTCGATGCGCGTCTTCATCCTGGCGCTGAACACCAGCAAGCCCCTGATGAACAACGTCCATTTCAGGCGGGCTCTGGCCTATGCCTTCGACTATGACGGCTTCATCGCCAACATCATGAAGGGCTCGGTCAACCGCAATCCGGGTCCGAACCCCAACAACATCTGGGGCACGCCGCCGGGGCTGAAGGGCTACAGCTACAATCTCGAGCTCGCCCGCGAGGAGCTGAAGAAGGTGACCGAGCCGCTGCGGCCGATCACCATCAACGCGCTGGCGGGCTTCAGCGAGTCGGAGCAGGCCGCGACCCTGTTCCAGAACACGCTGCGGCAGATCGGCGTCGAGGTCGTGGTCGAGGTCTCGCCCTGGTCGGTCGTCTCGAACCGCATGCGCAACGCCCAGACGCAGGCGGACATCATCCCGCTCTGGAAGAGCACCTATTATGTCGACCCCAACAACTGGGTCGGCGAGCTCTACGGCACGCGCTACCACGGCACGCGAACCTTCTCCTATTACAGCAATCCCGAGATCGACAGGCGGCTCGACCGCGCCCTGGTCTCGAGCGACCAGGAGGAGCGCCGCAAGCTCTATGAGGAGATGACCCAGATCGTCAGCGACGAGGCGGCGGGCATCTTCGTCTACAACACCAAATGGTACGGCCCCTATTCGAGCAAGGTCGAGGGCATCCGCTTCTCGCCCGTCAGCAACGGCCAGGACATCCGCTGGGCGTCGTTGAAGCGAGGCTGAGCACGCGATGCGAGCGGAGGCGACTGCATGAACTGGCTGTCCCTGGTGGCGAACCGGCTGATCTGGTTTGTGCCGACCATGCTTGGCCTGCTTGCGATCGTCTTCGTCCTGTCGCGCGTCGTGCCGATCGACCCCGCGCTTCTGGCCGCCGGTGAAAACGCCTCCGCCGAGCAGCTGCAGCAGGTGCGGGAGCGCTTCGGCTTCGACAAGCCGCTGCCAGTGCAGTTCCTGCGCTATGTCGTCGATGTCGCCCAGGGCAATTTCGGCATCAGCCTGTTCACGCAGCAGCCGATCATCCACGACCTCGTCGCGCGCCTGCCGGCAACGCTGGAATTGACGCTCGTGGCGGTGCTGATCGCGGCGCTGGTCGGGATTCCGCTCGGCGTGCTCTGCGGGCTCAACCGCAATTCCTGGATGGACCACATCCTGCGCGTCGTCACGGTGTCGGGGCTCGCCGTCGCCTCGTTCTGGTTTGCGATGCAGCTCCAGTTCCTGTTCTCGATGAAGCTCGGCTGGCTGCCACTCTCGGGGCGGATCGAGGGCTTTCCGCCGACCCCGGTGACGAATCTCATGGTCGTCGACGCCCTGATCGAGGGCGATGGCGAGATGCTGGGCGACGCGTTGCGCCACCTGGCGCTGCCGGCGCTTACATTGGCATTGCCGGCGGCCGCGACGGTGGTGCGCTTCACCCGCAACGGCGTCATCGGCGTGATCAACTCGCCCTCCGTCGCCTATCAGAAGGCGATGGGCTTTCCGCGCCGGGTGATCGTCTGGAAATATGTGCTGCGCATGGCGATGACGGCGACGGTGACGCAGCTCGGCCTGATCTTCGGCATTCTGCTCGCCGGCGCCGTCGTGGTCGAGACGGTGTTCGACTGGCCCGGGCTCGGCGCCTATGCGGTGCGCTCCATCCTGCAATCCGACTACAACGCCGTGATGGGCTTCACGCTTTGCACCGGGGCGCTGTTCGTCTTCATCAACCTGCTGGTCGACCTGCTGCAGGCGGCGATCGACCCGCGCGGGGCCGCCTGATGCCGGCTCTGCTCAAACGCTTCGCGCGCGACAAGGCGGCCCTGCTTGGCGCCGGCCTGCTCGGGCTCCTCGTCATCGCGGCGATCTTCGCGCCATGGCTTGCGCCCCATCCCGGCGACGTCACCGATTTCCACATCGAGCGGCGCCTGCAGGCGCCGGCAGCCGCAGCGCTGTTCGGCACCGACCGGATGGGCAGCGACATTTTCAGCCGCCTGATCTTCGGGGCGCGCATCACCTTGATGCTGGCCGCCATCGCCGTCGGCTCGGCCCTGCTCATCGGCGTCCCGATCGGCCTTGTCGCCGGCTATTATAAGAACTGGGTCAGCGACGCCCTGATGCGCGTCGCCGAAATCTTCCTGGCGGTGCCGCAGATCGTTCTCGCCATCGCCATCGCGCAGACGCTCGGCCCCTCCATCGAGAACGTCATCCTGGCGCTGTCGCTGACCTATTGGCCGTTCTGGGCGCGGCTCGTCTATGCCGAGACGCGCTCGATGCGAAACGAGGTCTTCATCGAATCCGCCGTGGCGCTGGGCGCCTCGCCCTGGCGCGTCATCGTGTTGCACATCCTGCCCAACATCGCCTCGCCGATCATCGTGCGCACCTCGATCGGCATGGGGGCGACGATCCTCACCGCCGCGACGCTCGGCTTCCTGGGCCTCGGCGCTCCGCCGCCGACCCCGGAATGGGGCCGCATGATCGCCGAAAGCCGCGAATATCTGCCCGAGGCCTGGTGGTATGCGCTCGCGCCGGGCATCGCGATCTTCCTGACCGTGCTCGGCTTCAACCTGTTTGGCGACGGCCTGCGCGACATTCTCGACCCGCGCACGCGACGGAGCGTCTGAGGCGATGGCGCCCCTGCTCGACATCGCGAAACTCTCCCTCAGCTTTCGCACCGAGAGCGGGCCGGCGCGCGTGCTCGACCAGATCGACCTCGTCGTGCAGCCCGGCGAGATCGTCGGCCTTGTCGGCGAATCCGGCTGCGGCAAGACCACCTTGGCGCGCGCGATCCTCGGCACCTTGCCCGAGCGCCTGACCGAGATCGGCAGCGGCCATATCCGCCTCGACGGCGTCGACATGCTCCGCGACGACCAGGCCGCCGAGAGCCTGCGCGGCCGGGTCGTGACCTTCGTTCCCCAGGACCCCTTCGCCAGCTTCAACCCGCTGTTCCGCATCAGTGCCCAGATCGGCGACCTGATGCGCTGGAAGACGCCGCGCAGGACGGCCTCGCGCTTCGGCTGGCGCTCGCGCGCGGAGCAGAAGGCCGATGATGAGGCCGTGCTCGCCATGCTGGACACGGTGCAATTGCCGCAGCCGCGCCGCATCCTGGAAAAATATCCCCACGAGCTCTCCGGCGGCCAGCGCCAGCGCGTGATGATCGCGATGGCGCTCCTGCCGGAGCCGCGCCTGATCATCGCCGACGAACCGACCACGGCGCTCGACGTCACCGTCCAGGCGCAGATCCTCGGCCTGCTGCGCCGGCTGGCGGTCGAGCGCGGCGTCTCGGTGCTGTTCACCACCCATGATCTCGGCGCCGCCTGGGAGATCTGCGACCGCGTCGTCGTGATGTATGCCGGGCAGACCGCCGAGATCGCACCCCGCGAGGCCTTCTTCGCCCATCCCCGCCACCCCTATACCCGCATGCTGCTGCAGAGCCTGCCGGAAGAAGGGCGCGATGCGGTCGGCATTCCCGGCGCGGTGCCAAGCCCATTGCAGCCGCCGCCGGGCTGCCGCTTCAACCCGCGCTGCCCGCAAATGACCGGGATTTGCCGCGACGAGCGCCCTGCCCTATCCGGACAGCACGGCGCCCATCAGGTCGCCTGCCATCATCCCGTCGCGATGAGCGAGGTCGCTGGGAATGTCTGACCTCCCGGCGCCGGCCCTGCTCGAGGTCGATCGGCTCGGCCGCCATTTCCCGGTGCGCGGCTTCCTCAACCGCCGCGTCGGCACCTTGCGGGCTCTGGACGATGTCAGCTTTTCGGTCGGGGAAGGCGAGGTGCTCGGCATCGTCGGCGAATCCGGCTGCGGCAAATCCACCCTCGGCAAGACCCTGATGGGCATTCACGAGCCGACCAGCGGCGAGGTCCGCCTGGAGGGCGAGCGTATCGCAGCGCCCGGCCAGAAGCGGGCCGCGGCGGTGCGGGCCAAGCTGCAATATGTCTATCAGGATCCCGGCGCCTCGCTCGATCCGCGCTGGACCTTGCGGCGCTCGCTGCATGAGCCATTGATCATCCACACCGATTGGTCCCGGGCCAAGCGCGAGGAGCACGTCCAGGCGATCGTCAGCGCGGTCGGCCTGCCGCAGGCGCATCTCGACCTCTACCCGCATGAGATCAGTGGCGGCCAGCAGCGCCGTGTCGGCCTGGCCCGTATCCTCGTGCTCGGCCCGCAATTGATCATCTTCGACGAGCCGACCTCGGGCCTCGACGTTTCCGTACAGGCGACGGTGCTGGCGCTGTTTCGCGACCTGCGCGAGGAATTCGGGCTGACCTATCTCTTCATCAGCCACGACCTCGCCGTCGTCCGCTCGATCTGCAACCGCATCGTCGTGATGTATCTGGGCCGCATCGTCGAGATCGGCGACACCGCGGAGGTCTTCCGCGCCCCACGCCACCCCTATACCCGCTCGCTGCTCGCCGCCGCCCCGCGCATCGGCGGGCCGCGCATCACCGAGAGCTTCACCCTGCAAGGCGAGCCGCCGGACCCGTCCAACGTGCCCTCCGGCTGCCGCTTTCGCACGCGCTGCCCGCTTGCGATCGATACATGCGCGACAATCGAGCCGGCTATCGATCTTGAAAACGGCCATGGTGTTGCCTGCCTGCGCTGGCGCGAATACGCCGCGTGATGTCATCGATCACGCAACCCATTCCCATCTCCCCCGACCCGACAGGCTGACCCAAGCGATGTCTTCAGACGAGGTCCAGTCGGCGGCCGACAGCAAGCCTTCCGATGCTCCGCCGCAATGGATCTCGGCGCTCGTGACCATGACCGCCGTCCAGGCGGCGACGGCGTTCCTGTCGCGCATCCCGCCGACGCTCGCGCCGGCTTTCACGGCAGAAAGGGGCTGGTCGGATGCGATCATCGGCTATCTGGCGAGCCTGGGCACGCTCGGCTCGATCATCTTCCTGACGCTCGGCGCTCCGATGCTGCGCCGGCTGGGCTCGGTCCGCGCGCTGCAATGCGGGCTATGCCTCGGCGTCATCGGATTGCTGCTGCTCCTGCCGCCCTTCTGGCCGGCTGCCGCCGCGGCCTCCCTGCTGATCGGGCTCGGCTACGGCCCGTCCTCGCCGGCCGGCAACGATGTGCTGCACCGGACAGCGCCTGTGCGCCACCGCGCGATGATCTTCTCGATCAAGCAGGCCGGCGTGCCGGCGGGCGGCATCGTCGCCGGCCTGATCTTGCCGCCGGTGGTGGAAGCCTTCGGCTGGCGCGCCTCGCTGCTGGTATCGGCTGTTCTGGTCATGCTCGTGCTTCTCGCCGTGCAGCCCATGCGCGAGCGGCTGGACGCAGGCAGGACGCACGACCAGGCGGTGACGGTGCGGGCCTTCCTGTCGCCGGCGAATATCCGGGCGCCGCTTGCGGCGCTGACCAGCTCGACCTCCATCGTCAGGCTCGCCATGGCCGGGGCCTGTCTGGCGCTCGGCCAGGGCATCTGGTTTGCCTATCTGATGACGTTCTCGGTTTCGGCCATGGGGCATGATCTCCGCGCAGCCGGCATCGCCTTCGCGATCATGCAAGCGAGCAGCGTCGTCGGCCGCATGCTGCTCGGCTGGCTGGCGGACCGGCTCGGTTCGCCGCGGCAGCTTCTCGGATTGATGGGTCTGGCCTCCGGCCTGACCTCGCTCGCCATGGCTCTTGCCGGGCCGGAATGGTCCTACGGGCTCTTCTGCATTCTCGCAGCGGTGGCGGGCGTCACCGTGTCGAGCTGGAACGGCGTCCAGTTGTCGGAGGTCGCCCGGGCCTGCCCGGCCCATCTCGTGAGGGAAGCCTCCGCCGGTGCGACCTTGATCATCTTCCTGGGCTATGTCGTCGGCCCATCCGTCTTCGCGGTTCTGCTGATGCTCACGCATCGTTTCGATATCGGCTTCCTCCTCTGCGCCCTCTTCGGCGTCATCTGCTTCGCGATCATGCCGCGTCGCGCTTCGACCGCGCCTGGCGGCCACGACTAGTGCGGTTTTCGATCTGACAGAACCGTCATTGCGAGCGCAGCGAAGCAATCCAGGAGCGGCAGAGTTCTACGTCCTCCTGGATTGCTTCGCTGCGCTCGCAATGACGGGTCCGTTTTTCACTCAGATCCAAAACGGCTCTAGAGCCGGATCGATGCGAAAAACCGGTGCCCAGTTTTTCGCATCCTGCTCTAGGTTGCGGCTCGATCACATTGGAGTTGGCTGCGATGAGGATGGACGTCCTGGGCCTGCAGGCTTTCGTCAGCATTGCCGAACGTGGCAGCTTCCGGGCGGCGGCCTCGCATCTCAATCTGTCGCAGACCGCGCTCAGCCATCGCATCCGCAAGCTCGAGGAGTCGCTCGCAACGCCGCTCCTGCTGCGCACGACCCGGCAGGTCTCGCTCACCCCCGCCGGCCTCGCTTTGCTGCCACGGGCGCGGAAGATCTTCGAGGAGCTCGGCTCCGCGATCGACGAAGTCAGGGCCGATGCGAAGGACAGCGGCGAGCAGGTCGTCATGGGGTGCCTGCCGACGGTGGCGATGCATTGCATGCCAGGTGTGATCGCCGAATTCGAGAAGCGCTATGACGGCTTCCGGGTCAGGGTCCATGACAATTCGGCCTCCGAGATCGCCAGCAAGGTGCAGTCCGGCGAGGCGGAGTTCGGTGTGACCATCGTCGCTGCCAATCGCTGGGACCTTGAGCTCAAGCCGGTGGTCAAGGAGCCCTTCCTCCTCGTCTGCCATCGCAGCATGCCACTCGCCCAGTCCGAATCCCTGACCTGGGCGCAATTACAGGGGCTACCGCTGGTGCGCATCAGCGCCGAGACCGGCAATCGCATCCTGATCGACGATGCGCTCGGATCGCGCCGCGAGACGCTCACCTGGCGCTATGAGGTCCAGCGCGTCATCACCGCCGTCAGCCTGGTTCGCTCGGCCATCGGCTACGCGATCGTGCCGCAGCTCGCACTGGACATCGTCGACGCAGGAGAGCTCGTCGCGATCCCGCTGCGCTCGCCCACGGTCACGCGCACGCTCGGCATCATCACCCGCAAGAACCTGCCGCTGAAGCCCCCCGCCCGATATCTCCTGAAGCTGATCAGCGAGGCCCTCAAGCGCAGCGTCTCGGTGCGGTGACCACAGTCATTGCTGCATGAAAATCATCAATCGCTGCAAAGTGATCATTTGAAGTAAGAATAGCCTGGCCCCAGGCTTGTCGCGGGACATGGAAACGCACAAGCAAGGGGTCGACGGATGGCTGAAGCCACACCGGCAACGATCGCATTCATCGGATTTGGCGAGGTCGGGCAGACCTTTTCGCGCGGCCTGCTCGCCAGCGGCCGTGTGCGCATTCGCGCTTATGACGTGCTGTTCGGATCGGGCGCGGGACAAAAGCTCGAAACGGCTGCGAGCACGATCGGCGTCGCGACGGCGGCATCGCTCGAAGAAGCCTGCGCCGGCGCCGACATCCTGTTCTCGGCCGTGACCGCCGACAAAGCGGAAGCGGTCGCGGCCCAGGCCGCGCCGTGGCTCAAGCCCGGGCAGATTCTCGTCGACGTCAACTCGGCCGCGCCATCGACCAAGCAGCGCGCGGCGAAGGCCGTCGAGGCCGGCGGAGCGGATTATGTCGAGGGCGCCGTCATGGCGCCCGTGCTCAAGCCCGGCATCAAGGTGCCGATCCTGGCCGGCGGTCCGCTGGCCGAGCCGACCTCAGCCTCGCTCAACAGCCTGGGCATGAATCTGACGCCCGTCTCGGAAGTCCATGGCCGCGCCTCGGCGATGAAGCTGTGCCGCAGCATCATGATCAAAGGCCTGGAAGCGCTGATGGTCGATTGCACGGCAGCCAGCGAAGCCTGGGATGTGAAGGACGCGGTCTTTGCGAGCCTCCACGCGACATTCCCCTCGATCGATTTTCACGCGCTCTCCGCCGACATGCGCGAGCGTGTCGCGACGCATGGCGTCCGCCGGGCAGCGGAAATGCGTGAAGCCGCCGAGATGCTCGCCGCGCTCGGACTGGATCCCGAGCTCGCCCGCGCGGTCGCCGACAGCCAGCAGCGAGGTGCCCGCCGCAGCTAGCTCGAAGCCTGACCAACCAACTTAAAAAGCAAGATCAAGAGGGAAACGCACCATGTCGCTCAATCGCCGTTCGCTGCTCGCAGGAGCGAGCCTTTCGATGGTTGCCGCCGCCGCACCGCGCGCTTTCGCGCAGGCCGATACGATCAAGATCGGGCTCATCGCGCCGATGACCGGGCCCTTCACCTCGACGGGGCGCATGCTCGATGCCGGCACGCGGCTTTATATGCGGCAGAAGGGCGAGACCGTCGCCGGCAAGCGCATCCAACTCATCCTGCGCGACGACACCGGCGTCGCCGATGTGACGCGCCGCATCGCCCAGGAGATGGTCGCCAATGACGGCGTCCATGTGCTGGCGGGCTTTGGCCTGACGCCGCTGGCGCTGGCCGTCGCGCCGCTCGCGACGCAGGCGAAGGTGCCCCAGATCGTGATGATGTCGGCGACCTCCGTGGTCACCGAGCGCTCGCCCTTCATCATCCGCACCGCCTTCACCCAGGCGCAGACCACTGTGCCGCTGGCCGAATGGGCCTATGCCAATGGCGTGCGCAAGGTGGTGAGCCTGGTCGCCGACTATGCGCCGGGAATCGATGCGGAAGCCGGCTTCAACAACCGCTTCAAGGCGCTCGGCGGCGACATCGCGCAAACCATCCGCGCGCCGCTCGCCAACCGCGACTTCGCGCCCTTCCTGCAGCGCGCCGCCGACGCCAAGCCCGACGCGCTCTTCGTCTTCGTGCCGACCGGGCTGGGTGCTGCGCTGATGAAGCAGTTCGTCGAGCGCGGCCTCGACAAGGCCGGCATCCGCGTCCTCGGCGAAGGCAGCGTCACCGAGGACGACATCATCACGCAGATGGACGATTCCGTGCTCGGCATGGTGACCTCGCACCACTACTCCGCCGCCCATCCCGGCCCCGAGAACGAAGCCTTCTGCAAGGCTTTCCGGGCGGAGGCCGGCACGCGGCCAAACCACATCGCCGTCCACGCCTATGACGGCATGCACCTGATCTACGAGGCCTTGAAGAAGACCGGCGGCGCGACCGGCGGCGAAGCGCTCGTCGAGGCGATGAAGGGCCTGTCCTGGCAGAGCCCGCGCGGCCCCCTGAGCATCGACCCCGAAACCCGCGAGCCGATCCAGAACATCTACATCCGGCGCGTCGAGCGAGTGAATGGCGAGCTCTTCAATGTCGAGTTCGCGACGGTGCCCAACGTCAAGGATCCCGCGAAGGTCAAGGCCTGAGCGGTCGGCACCGGCACGGGGGGACAGGATCATGATCAACCGACGCAGCGTTCTGGCCGGGCTCGGCCTTGGCGGCTTCTCGGGCTCTGGGCCGCTGATGGCCCAGTCTCCCTGGCCGTCGCAGATCATCAGGCTCGTGGTGCCGTTCACGCCCGGCGGCAGCACGGATGTGCTGGCGCGCCTGATCGCCAACAAGCTCGAGCGCACGATCCCGGGCAAGGGCTTCGTGATCGAGAACCGTCCAGGTGCGGGCGGCATGAACGCCGCCGGCCAGGTCGCAAAGGCAGAAGCCGACGGATACACGCTGATGATGGGCCATATCGGCACGCTGGCCTTCTCGCCCTCGCTCTATCCCAACGTGCCCTACGACCCGGTGAAGGATTTCCAGCCGGTCGCGCTGGTCGCGATGCTGCCCAATGTGCTGGCGATCAATCCCAAGCTCCCGGTGAACAGTTTCCAGGAGTTCGTCGCCTATGCGAAGGCCAATCCCAGCAAGCTGAACTACAGCTCCGGCGGCCAGGGCAGCGCCGCCCATATCGCCGGCGCCTATCTCTGCTTCCGCGCGGGGATCGAGGCGGTGCATGTGCCTTATCGCGGCACCGCCCCCTCCGTGAGCGATCTCGTCGCCGGCTCGGTCGATTTCACGCTGACGGGCGGGCCGGCGGTGCTGCCTCTCGCCGAAGGGGGCCAGTTGAAGGTTCTGGCCGTCGCCAATCGCGACCGCGTCCCCTTCGCCCCGAACCTGCCCACCATCGCGGAGAGCGGCCTGCCCGGTTTCGAGGCGGTCCAGTGGTATGGCGTCGTCGCGCCGCGGCGCACGCCGATGGAGATCGTCACCCGGCTCAATCGCGAAATCAACATCCTGCTCGGCGAACCGGAATTCTCTGCCGCGCTCATTCGCGACGGTGCGATCGCCCGGCCGGAGACGCCCGACGGCTTCGGCAAGCTGATTGCGTCCGAGCTCGTGCTGTGGCGCGACGTCATCACCAAAGCCCACATCACGGCTGGAGGTTGAAGCGATGCAACGCGCGACCCCCTGCATGCTGATCCGCGGCGGCACCTCGAAGGGCGTCTATTTCCTCCGCGATGACCTGCCCACCGACCCAGCCGCGCGCGATGCGTTCCTGCTCGCGGTGATGGGCTCGCCGGACAAGCGCCAGATCGACGGGCTCGGCGGCGCGCATCCGCTGACCAGCAAGGTCGCGATCGTCTCACGCTCGAGCGAACCTGGCTGCGATATCGATTTCCTGTTCGCGCAGGTCGGCATCGAGACGGCCAAGGTCGACACGACGCCGAATTGCGGCAACATCCTCGCCGGCATCGGCCCCTTCGCCATCGCGCGCGGGCTCGTCACTGCTACGGGCGCGTCCACGATCGTGCGGGTCAGGACGCTGAACACCGGTACGATCGCCGATCTGGTGCTGGAGACGGCTGACGGCCAGGCGAATGCTGATGGCGATGCGCGCATCGACGGCGTGCCCGGCACCTCGGCGCCGATCAAGATCAGCTTCCTCGATACCGAAGGCTCGGTCTGCGGCGCCTTGCTTCCGACCGGAAACGCCGTCGACATCGTCGATGGCGTCGAGGTCACGCTGATCGACAACGGTATGCCGGTCATCGTGCTGCGCGCGGCCGATGTCGGGCGCAGCGGCTATGAGCCGCGCGAGGTGCTGGACAAGGACACCGAGCTCAAGGCGCGGCTCGAACGTATTCGCCTCGCTGCCGGTCCCCTAATGAATCTCGGCGATGTCTCGGCGAAGGTCGTGCCCAAGATCGCACTGGTCGCGCCGCCGCGCGAAGGCGGCGCCATCGCGACGCGCAGCTTCATTCCCCATGAATGCCATGCCTCGATCGGTGTTTTTGCGGCCGTCACGGTCGCCACCGCTGCGGCCCTGCCCGGCTCGCCGGCTGCCTCAGTCGTCGCCATGCCGGCGGGGCGCGAACGCTCGATCTCGGTCGAGCATCCGACCGGTGAGTTCACCGTCCACCTGACCATGGGCGGCACTGCGGAGCGGCCGGTCGTCGAGCGGGCCGGATTGCTGCGCACCGCGCGCATCCTGATGGAAGGCACGGCCTTCGTGCCGGCGCGCACCGCCGAGCAGAACACGGGCGGCGCCCTCCGCGCTGCCGAATGAACCCGAGACGAGAGGATTTTCGAGATATGTCGAGCCTGCAGAAGACAGGTCTGGTGATCACGGCTCATCCCGGCGATTTCGTCTGGCGGGCCGGCGGCGCGATCGCGCTCCATGCCAAGCGCGGCTTTCGCGTAAAAATCCTCTGCCTCTCCTATGGCGAGCGCGGCGAGAGCCAGTTCGCCTGGAAGAAGGCGGGCGTGAAGATGGAGGACGTCAAGGCGCAACGCCGCGACGAGGCGGAACGGGCCGCCGCGATCCTCGGCGCCGAGATCGAGTTCATGGATGCTGGCGACTACCCACTGCGCACCACCGAGGCGATGCTCGACCGCGCGATCGACATCTTCCACGAGCTTGGACCGAGCTTCGTGCTGACCCATGCCCTGGAAGACCCCTATAATGTCGACCATCCCGAGGCGACGCGCTTTGCCCAGGAGGCGCGGATCATCGCCCAGGCCGCCGGCCACAAGCCCGATCCGGAGCGGGCCTATGCCGCCCCGCCCCTCTTCCTGTTCGAACCGCACCAGCCCGAGCAGTGCAATTTCAAGCCGGACGTGATCCTCAACATCGACGAGGTCTGGGAGGCGAAGCGCCAGGCCTTCGAGATTCTCGCCGCCCAGAAACATCTCTGGGAATACTACACCCGCGTGGCGCTGAACCGCGGCATGCAGGGCGGGCGCAATTCCGGCAAGGCCATGACCTATGGCGAAGCCTATCAGCGGCTCTTCCCCGAAGCGCTGGAGGCGCTGGCATGACCCCCGTCGTCATTCGCACCAACAAGCGCGCCGCCGCATCCGACATCGCCGCTCTCGCCGAACTCGGCGTCTCCACCAGCCATGAGGCGATGGGGCGCAGCGGGCTGCTGAAGCCCTATATGCGGCCGATCTATCCAGGAGCCTTCATTGCCGGCTCCGCCGTCACCGTGCTGGCGCAGCCCGGCGACAACTGGATGATCCATGTCGCGATCGAGCAGGTGAAGCCGGGCGATGTCCTCGTCGTCGCCTGCACCACCGACAACACCGATGGCATGTTCGGCGACCTGCTTGCGACCTCGCTCAAGGCGCGGGGCGGTATCGGCCTCGTCATCGATGCCGGCGTGCGCGATGTCCGCGTGCTCACCGAAATGGGCTTCCCGGTCTGGTCGCGGGCGATCTCGGCCAAGGGCACGGTCAAGGCGACGCCGGGCAGCGTCAATGTTCCCGTCATCTGCGCCGGCGCGCTCATCCATCCCGGCGATGTGATCGTCGCCGATGATGACGGCGTCGTCGTGGTGCCGCGCTTGGATGCAGCGACCGTCGCTGCCGCCGGGCGCAAGCGCGAGGCGAATGAGGAGGAAAAGCGACGGCGCCTGGCCTCCGGTGAACTCGGCCTCGACATGTATGCGATGCGCGAGGGGCTGGCGAAGGCCGGTCTCGTCTATCGCGACGACCCGGAAGGGTGAGGCCATGCTGACGATCCTGTTTGACGGCGTGGCTTATGGGATGCTGCTGTTCATCCTGGCTTCGGGCCTGGCCGTGACGCTCGGCCTGATGAACTTCGTCAACCTGGCCCATGGCGCCTTCGCCATGGCCGGCGGCTATGTCACGGTCGTGCTGATGCAGCGCTACGATGTGCCCTTCGTCGCGACGCTGCCCTTCGCCTTCCTGGTTCCGGCCGCCATCGGCGCTGTGCTCGAGCGGACGATCTACCGGCCGATGTATGCCAAGAGCCATCTCGACCAGGTGCTGTTCTCGATCGGCCTCGTCTTCATGGTGGTGGCGGCGGTCGACTACGTCATGGGCTCGCAGCAGCAGCTCATCCGCCTGCCGGCCTGGCTGCAGGGCCGCTTCGACATCGCCGGTATCGGCATCGGGCGCTACCGCAGCTTCGTGATCGCGATCTGCATCGTCCTGACCATCGCACTCCAATATGTGCTGGTGCGCACGCGCTTCGGCAGCCGCTTGCGCGCGGCGGTCGACGACCAGCAGGTGGCGCGCGGGCTCGGCGTCAATGTCGGCGTGATCTTCTCGCTGACCTTCGCCGTCGGCTCGGGCCTTGCCGGGCTCGGCGGAGCGCTCGGGGTCGAGATGCTCGGGCTCGACCCGACCTTTCCGCTCAAATTCATGATCTATTTCCTGATCGTCGTGACCGTGGGCGGCCGCTCGAGCCTGATCGGGCCCTTCACCGCTGCGCTGCTGATCGGCATCGTCGATGTCGCCGGCAAATACTATGTGCCCCAGCTCGGCGCCTTCCTGATCTACGCCCTGATGGTCGCGGTGCTGTTCCTGCGCCCGCAAGGCCTGTTCGCGGTGGCGCGATGACCATGGCTCTCGACACGCCGCGTCCGGCGCTAACGGATCTGGTCGGCAAGACCCTGTCGCGGCGGCGACGCTGGAAACTGGGCGAGGTCGTCTTCTGGGGCCTCACGGCCGCTGCCCCCTTCATGCTCCCGCGCGGCATGCTGCTCCTGAACGAGGTCGCGATCCTAGCGCTGTTTGCCTTGTCGCTCGACCTCATCCTCGGCTTCGCCGGCATCGTCTCGCTCGGCCATGCCGCCTTCCTCGGCGCGGGCGCCTATGCGGCCGGGCTCTTCGCCCTGCATGTCAATGCCGATCCGTTGACGGGGCTCGTCGTGGCCGTGCTCGCAGCGGCTCTGCTTGGATTTCTCACGAGCTTCCTCGTCCTGCGCGGCACCGATCTGACACGGCTGATGGTGACGCTGGGCGTTGCCCTGCTGCTGTTCGAACTTGCCAACAGCTTCAGCACGATCACGGGCGGCGCCGATGGCCTGCAGGGCATCAGCATGGGCCCCTTGCTCGGGCTGTTCCCCTTCGATCTGCAGGGGCGGACCGCCTATCTCTATTCGCTGTCGGTCTTGTTCGTCCTGTTCCTGGCGGCGCGGCGGATGATGGCCTCCCCCTTCGGCCTGTCGCTGCGCGCGATCCGCGACAACCCGCTGCGCGCCTCGGCGACAGGCGTCGCGATCAACGGCCGGATCGTGATGGTCTATACGATCGCGGCCGCCTATGCCGGCGCTGCCGGCGCGCTGATGGCCCAGACGACGCAGTTCGTCTCGCTCGACGTATTGGAGTTCCACCGCTCGGCCGATCTGATGCTCGTCGTCATCATCGGCGGCGCCGGCTGGCTCTATGGCGGCATCATCGGCGCGATCCTGTTCAAGGTGCTGCAGGACGCGATTTCGCTGGCGACACCGCAATACTGGCAGTTCTGGATCGGCCTCCTGCTGGTCGTCTTCGTGCTCGGCGGCCGGGAGATCCTCCACGACCTGCTGGCCAGGTCGCGCGCAGCGCTTGCGAAACGCATCTCGCGGAGAGCGCCATGACTGCGCCGGCGCTCCAGACCATCGGGTTAGTCAAGCGTTTCGGCGGGATCGTCGCGACCAATGACGTCTCGCTCACGATCGAGCGCGGCGCCCGCCACGCGCTGATCGGCCCCAACGGCGCCGGCAAGACGACACTCGTCAACCAGCTCACCGGCGTACTCAAGCCCAGCGAAGGCAGGATCCTGCTGGAGGGGCGCGACATCACCACGGCCAAGCCGGAAGCGCGCGTGCGCCTGGGCATGAGCCGGACCTTCCAGATCAACCAGCTCTTCCAGTCGATGACGGCGCTCGACATGCTGCTGCTCGTCCTCTGCGAGCAGAGGAATCTCGGGCTCAAGCTCTGGCAGAAGCTCGATAAGAGCGGCGATCTGGCGCGGGAGGCGGCTGCGATCGCCGAGCGCTTCCGGCTCGATGACGTGATCGGAGAGCCGATCGCGACCTTGCCCTATGGCAAGCAGCGGCAGCTCGAGATCGCGGCCGCCTTCGCCGCCCGGCCGCGCGTGCTCCTGCTCGACGAACCGGCAGCCGGCGTGCCGGAGGCGGAACGGCGCGATCTGCTCGCAACCGTCGCCGATCTTCCCGCCGATGTCAGCGTGCTCCTGATCGAGCACGACATGGACCTCGTCTTCCGCTTCGCGACCCGCATCACCGTGCTCGTCAACGGCACGGTCATCACTGAGGGAACACCGGCCGCCATCGCGACCGATCCCGCCGTGCGCGCGGCCTATCTCGGGGAGAGCCTCGATGCCTGACCTCTTCTCCATCACCGGCCTGTGCGCGGGCTATGGCGAGGCGGCGATCCTGCATGATGTCAGCGTCTCGCTCGGTGAGGGCCGCTCGCTCGCGCTGCTCGGCCGCAACGGCGTCGGCAAGACCAGCCTGATCAACAGCATCGTCGGCATCACCCGCCGGACGGCGGGCGAGATCAATCTCGGCGGCGTTGCGCTGACGCGGCTGAAGCCCGAGCGCCGGGCGCTGGCCGGCATCGGCTGGGTGCCGCAGGAGCGCAACATCTTCCGCTCCCTGACCGTGACCGAGAACCTGACGGCCGTCGCCCTGCCTGGCCCCTGGACGCCGGAGCGCGTCTTCGCGATGTTCCCGCGCCTGGCCGAGCGCAAGCGCAATCTCGGTCACCAGCTGTCCGGCGGCGAGCAGCAGATGCTGGCGATCGGCCGCGCGCTCGTGCTGAACCCGAAGCTTCTCCTGCTCGACGAGCCGACCGAAGGCCTGGCGCCGATCATCGTCGAGGAACTGCTCAGGGCGTTGAAGCGGATCTTCATGGAAGAGAGGATTTCAGGGATCATCGTCGAGCAGCATGCCCAGAAGATCCTCAAGATGACCGACGACGCCATCATCATCGAGCGCGGGCGGGTGGTTCATGCAGCGCCCAGCGCGACGCTGCTCGCCGACCCCGCCACGCTGCAGCGCTATCTCGGCGTCACGCATCAGGCCGGGCCGCCACCGTCCGATCGCGCGGCCTAAGCGCTTCCAATCACAACCACCAGCTCGAACGGGCATGACCCAAAAGCAGGCCGCATCGACGGCCAAAGAATAGCGGGAGCAGACGCCATGAAGCCGGAACCGATCCACGACATCGCCCATCTCGCGCATGTCGAACTCCTGACCGACAAGCCCGAAGCCAGCCTCGACTTCTTCGTCAATGTCTACGGCCTGACCGAAGCCGGCCGCGAGGGCGACAGCGTCTATCTGCGGGCCTGGGACGATTACGAGTTCCACACGCTCAAGCTGACCGCATCGAACACCACCGGCGTCGGCCATATCGGCTACCGCGCCGCGAGCGAGCAGGCTTTGCTGCGGCGGGTCGAAGCGATCGAGGCGCTCGGCGCCGGCATCGGCTGGGTCGAGGGCGATCTCGGCCATGGCCGCGCCTTCCGTTTCCGCGATCCGGACGACCACATCTTCGAGATCTATTTCGACACGCACAAATATGTCGCGCCGCCCGCGGAAAGGCCGGCCCTGAAGAACCAGCCGCAGCGCAACCATGGCCGGGGCTGCGCCGTGCGCCGGCTCGACCATCTCAACCTGCTGGCGCGTGACGTCGCCGCGATCCGGGATTTCCTGCCGAAAGCGCTGGGCAGCCGCGTCACCGAGCAGATCGTGCTCGATTCAGGCGAGGTCGGCGGCTGCTGGTTCACGGTCAACAACAAGAGCTACGACATCGCCTATACGCGCGACCACACCGACAGCCTGGGCCGCTTCCACCATGTCACCTATGCGGTCGACCAGCGCGAGCATGTGCTGGAGGCCGCCGATATCTTTCTCGAGAACGGCGTCTTCATCGAAACCGGGCCGCATAAGCATGCGGTCCAGCAGACCTTCTTCCTCTATGCCTATGAGCCGGCCGGCAACCGTGTCGAGATCGCCAATGCCGGCGCGCGCCTGATCCTCGATCCAGACTGGCAGACCGTGACCTGGACCGAGACCGAGCGGAAGAAGGGGCAGGCCTGGGGACTGAAGACGATCGAGAGCTTCCACACCCATGGCACCCCGCCCGTGCCGACAGCGGGGCATTGATCCGGTCTGTTCGATCTCTGGAACGTCGCCCCGGGATGCCGCGCCCCTGCCTTGTTTGAGTGGCTCTTCCGCAGGCGACAGCGGTTCCACCGAGTGCGGTGGCTCCGGCTGCCTGGCTTTGCTTCGGCGCGAGATGGATCGATGGACGGACAAATCACGGCTGTGCTCGAGGCCTATCATGCACGGATGCAGGAAGAGATCGGGACGAGGCAGGCCGCGTCGCAGGCCGGCCTCAAGGATGCCCTGCGCGATCAGTTCCTGCTTTCCGTGGGGCCGGAGAGCGGGCAACTCATCAACATCCTGGCGCGCAGCCTGAAGGCGCCGAATATCCTCGAACTGGGGACCTCCTATGGCTATTCGACCATCTGGCTGGCCGAAGCGGCGCGCTCGGCCGGCGGGCGGCTGACGACGATGGAGCTGCACGACTACAAGGCAGCCCATGCGCGCGACATGGCGGGACAGGCCGGGCTGGCCGAGCATGTCGACTTCAAGGTCGGCGATGCCGTGCAGATGATCACCGAGCTTTCAGGCGGGATCGATTTCGTGCTGATCGATCTCTGGAAGGAGTTCTACCTGCCGTGCCTGGAGGCGTTCTACCCCAAGCTCAATCCCGGCGCGATCATCGTCGCGGACAACATCATCCGGCCGGGCAAGGATGGCGCCCTGCGCTATGTCGAGGCCGTGCGCGCCAAGCCCGGCATGACCAGCATCCTGCTGCCGGTCGGAGCTGGGCTGGAGGTCAGCCGCTTCGACAGGCCGTAGCCGCCAGGCACGCGTCGATGATCGGGCGACGCGCGGCTGCTCTCAACCTTGGCCCTCAATCCTGCCACTCGAAGCGCAGCGGCGCCTCGCGGAAGGCGAAGCGGTCGAGATGGCTTGCGACGACGCCTTTCAGTGCTGCGAGCTGCTCGGGCACGCTGGCCTCGATGCGGCATGCGAGATTGTCGTCATGGGCCTGCAGGTCGAGCGTGGCGTCGCCGGGCCAATCCGCGCCGCGTACGTCTCGCGGAAAGGTCACGCGCCCCATTTGAGGCGTGAACGTGACCTCGAGATTATGGCTCCAATGCTTGCAAAGCTGCTGGAGATAGCGGCTGCCATTTTCGGTCGGCACGCGCGCGATGCTGGAAACAGTCATGGTCTCTCCTGAGTGGGAGCGGGCGCGATGGGCAGCCCGCCCGGGCTTCCCTCTTCAAAGCCGTTCGATCCGCTGCGCGGCCTCGTCGAGGATCGCGGCGATATCGTGAACGATGGCCTGCTCGGAATCGCTGCCACCGAGACGGCCGCGCAGCGCATGTTTGAGGTTCTCCATGGCGCGGCGAACCGGCCCGCCATCGGTGCGCTCGCGCATGCTGGCGATCGCGGCCAAGCGAGCCATTTGCGACTCGACCTTGTCCGCATTGACGGCAAGATCGGCCTTGCCCGTCTCGGTGACGGCGAAGGCCTTGCGCGCGCCTTCCGAGGCGACTTCGCCGATATGTCCGAGGTCCTGCAGCATCGACAGCGCGGGATAGATGACGCCGGGGCTGGGGACATAGCTGCCACCCGAGGCCTCCTCGATCGCGCGGATCAGGTCGTAGCCATGGCGCGGTTGATCGGCGATCAGCTTGAGTAGGACGAGGCGCAGATCGCCGGAATCGAAGACACGCCTGCGGCCGCCGCCGCGTTCTCCGCGTTCCCGGCCCCATTCATGGCCGAAATGATGGGAATCGCGCGAGCGGTGCTGGGCAAATTCGCGGGAATGCGGATGCCCGCGGCGGTTTCGATGTGAGCGGTGAGTGAAATCCATCTTGAGGTTCTCCATTTTAAGATGCGTCTAAGATATATCGCAGAATATCTGAATTACAAGGGGCTCGTTTCATCACCACCGCCGGACAGCTTGTTCCGATGCTGGCGGGCGGGCGAAGCCCGGCTTGCAGCGCGCGCACCGAGCGCGGAAGAAACCCGAGCGGCAGCGGCTTCCCGCGCGGCAAGGCGGAATGCTATGGGGTGCGAGGTTCGGTCGATGTCGGTTCAGGCTTCCAGCCCGCGCTGAGCGAATCCCTTCGCAGCCGAATGACAATTCCCCGATGGCAAGCGCCAGCAAAAGGCCAGACCCCGCGCCATGGATGACGATGCCGCCCCGTCTTCGCGCGAGCGCCAGCCGCTGGTCCTGATCCCCGGCCTCCTCAACGACGCCGATCTCTGGCGCGATCAGGTTTCTGCGCTCGGCGATGTCGCCGCATGCCAGGTGGCGGATATTTCCCAGGGCGAGACGCTGGAGGCTCTGGCCGAGAGCGTGCTGGCGACGGCGCCGTCGCGCTTCGCGCTGGCCGGATTTTCGATGGGTGGCTATGTCGCCCAGGAGATCATGCGCCGCGCGCCCGACCGGATCGTCCGGCTTGCGCTGCTCGACACCTCGCTGCGCGCAGACACGCCCGAGCGCCTCGCATCGCGACGCGCCCTCGACAAGACCGCGGTCCTGCCGGGCAAGTTCCACGGTTTCGGCGACCGGCTGCTGGGAGCCTATCTCGCTCCCTCGCATCTGAAGGACGAGGTGATCATCGGCCGCATCCGGGCCATGACCGCAAGGCTCGGCGCGGAAACTTTTCTGCGGCAGAACGGGATCGAGCGGAAGGACGGCATCGCCGTGCTGCGCACGCTGTCATGCCCGCTCCTGATCCTGTGCGGCGAGCACGACAGCCTGACGCCGGTCGCGGATCATCGGGCCATGGCGACGCTGGCTCCGCATGCGACGCTCGTCATCGTTCCCGATAGCGGCCATATGACGCCGCTGGAAAACCCGAAAGCGGTGACGCAGGCCTTGCGGAGCTGGCTGGAGGTGCCGGTCGCTTAGAGCGGTTTTCGATCCAATTGGGCTGCGTGACCAAGCGAGCGGCAGCTCATTCCGGCTGGATGCCGGCGGCCTTGACGATATCGGCCCATTTCTTGATCTCGGTTCCGACGAAGGCCCTGAGCTCCTGGGATGTGCTGGTCTCCGGCTCGATGCCAGCGGCGAGCAGCTTCTCCTGCGTGGCCTTGTCGTTGATCGCGGCCACGAGCGCCTGGCGCAGCTTGTCGATGACCGGCTGCGGCGTCTTCGCGGGAACGAAGGCCGCAAACCAGGCGGCGAGGTCGTATCCGGCGACGCCAGACTCCGCCATCGTCGGCAGCTCGGGCGCCAGGGCGCTGCGCTTGGCCGTGGAAACGCCGAGGCCGTTCACCTTGCCGGCCTTGATCTGGGGCAGCGTCGTCGAGATGTCGGCGAAGACGATGTTGATCTGGCCGCCGAGAAGATCGGTGATCGCCTGCGGATTGCTGCGATAGGGCACATAGGTGAGATCGATGCCGCCAAGCGTCCTGAGCATCTCGCCGGCGATCCGCGACGAGCTCGACCCCGCCCCGAAAGTGAGCTTGCCGGGATTGGCCTTGGCATGGGCGATCAGCTCCTGCACGGTCTTGGCCGGCACCGATGGGTTGGTCGCCAGCGCAAGCGTGATGGTGCCGAGCTTGGTCACAGGCTCGAAGCTCTTCTCCGCGTCATAGGGCACGGTCTTCAACAGGCTCTGGTTGGCGCCATGCGTCGTGTTCGTCGTGATCAGCACGGTGTGGCCGTCGGGCTCGGCCCCCGCCACGGTCTGGGCCGCGAGGATGCCGTTTGCGCCACCCTTGTTCTCGACGATGATCGGTCGACCCAACGTCTTCGATGCGTGGTCGCCGAGGATGCGCGCCAGCACGTCGGTCGCGCTGCCGGCCGCGAAAGGCACGATGAATTTGATGTTCTGCGTCGGATAGCCCTGCGCCGAGGCAGGCAGGCCTGCCAGCAAGGCGCCGCCGAGCGCCAGGACGGCCAAGCTCCAGCTCTTCGATGTCATGGTCGTTTTCTCCGAGAGGTTTAGAGCAATTTCCGATCCGCTTGGATCAGAAATTGCTCTATGTCTTTGTTGTAACGCGTTTTCTTCACGCGAACCGGTATCCACTTCGCTCGAAAACGCTTTAGTGATCGCCGTCTTGTCGCGGCGTCGTGCGGGAAGGGCTTTCGTCGGGGATGTCGAGGTCGAGCAGGGCCGAGCTCAGGCCCTTGCCATGCGTGTCGAGGGCGAGCGAACGGGTCACGCCGCCACTGAGGGCCTGGCGCAGGACGAAGTTGAGGGCACTGATGCTGGGAATCTCGTATCGCACCACCTCGCCGGCCACGAGCTCGCCGAAATGCGCCTTGACGCGCTCGGCCGTGACATGGCGCAGCAGCAGGGCATAGTCGGCGGCCTCATAAGCGATCACCGAGATGCTCGAGGTGTTGCCCTTGTCGCCGGTGCGGGAATGAGCAATTTCGCGCAGCTTCATCTCAGCTCTCGACATAATGGATGGCTGTCGCGACGCGCTCGCGCGGGATCAGGGTCGAGAGAATGCCCACCACCTCGCGGGCGGATTTCGTGACGCCGCCCCCGCCCGCCGGGCCGTTGGTGTAGAGCGTCTCGACCTCGTTGCCGATGCGCAGGGCCTCAATGAGGCTGTCAGTTCGTCCCGCGACGCGAACGCGCACTTCATAGGGTTCATGACCACCGCCATGGCTCGAGAGCCTGTCGCCATGCAGCGCATTCGCGCCGATCAGGTCGAAGCGCAATTCGCTCGTGCGCACCCCGGTCAGCGCCAAGCGCTCACGGACGATCTCCAGCGCCAGAGCACCGCGCGCCCGCGCGCCGGGACCCGCATAGGAGATCTGGCCTTCGCCGACGAAGCCTTCGATCGTCCCGAGCGAGACTTTCAGCGTCCCGGTCCTGGGATGGCCGGAGGCACCCTCGACGCGGACACGATCGAAGCCGATCTCCTCGACCGTGACGTTCGAGAAATCGGCCACGACATCCGGCGTGAGATAGCGCGCCGGATCGTGGATCTCGTAGAGGATCTGCTCCTTGCAGGTGGCGGGCGTGACCTGCCCGCCGGAGCCCGCGACCTTGGTGACGACGACCGAGCCATCCTCCCCGACCTCGGCGATGGGGAAGCCGAGCCGGGCGAGATCGGGCACGGATTTGTAGCCGGGATCGGCGAAGTATCCCCCCGTGACCTGGCCCGCACATTCCAGGAGATGCCCGATCAGCGTGGCCTGGCCGAGCCGGTGCCAATCATCCATGGCCCAGCCGAGGGCATGCACGAGCGGGCCGACGAACAGGGACGGGTCGGCCGCACGGCCAGTGATGACGATGTCGGCTCCATCAGCCAGAGCCTCTGCGATGGCTTGCGCTCCGGTATAGGCATTCGCCGAAATCAGGTTGCCGCCGAGATCGGCAACGGAGGCGCCGGTCTCGTCGATGCGATAATCGCCTGTTGCCACGGACGACAGGACATCGTCGCCCGTCACGGCCGCGATCTTCAACCCGTGCAGGCCGAGTTCGCCGGCGATGGCCCCGATGCGCTCCGCGCCGGCGACGGGGTTTGCCGCGCCCATATTGGTGACGATGCGTGTACCGGCCTGCCGGCACGGCCGCAGCACCGCCCGAAACCGCTCCGCCAGCAGCGGGTCATAACCGGCTTTCGGGTCCTTGAGCTTCGCCTGTTGGGCCAGCGCGATGGTGCGCTCCGCCAGGCACTCGAAGACCAGATAATCGAGCCCGCCTTTTTCGGCGAGCTCGATCGCCGGCTCGATCCTGTCGCCGGAATAGCCCGCGCCTGCGCCGATCCGAACCTGCTTCACCACCGCCTCCGAAAACCAGCGGCATAGGAGCATCAGCGGATTGATCACACAATTGAAATGAATCTATCAGAGTGATAGCCGTTCATTATGAATATCGACGTTCGGCAGTTGCGCGCTTTCATCACCCTGGCGCAATTCGGCAGCTTCACGCGGGCGGCAGGCAGCCTGAACCTGTCGCAGCCGGCGCTGACGGTTCAGATCCAGAAGCTCGAGGACGGGCTCGGCGTCCGTCTGTTCGACCGCAACACCCGCAGCGTGTCGCTGACCCGGATCGGCCGCGAATTGGCGCCCCAGCTCGGGCGTATTCTCAGTGACCTCGACGCGGTCGTCGGCGATACGCGCCAGCTCGCCCAAGGCCAGCAGGGCGTGGTGCGGCTGGCGGTGCTGCCATCCTATGCCTCAGGCATCCTGCCTGAGATCATCGCGGCCTTCCGCCGGACGAACCCACAGGTCAGCTTCATCATCCGCGATGTGATCGCAAGCCGCGTCGCCGAGCTGACCCGGCAGGAACAGGTCGACCTCGGCATCATGGGCGGGGCGCTCAGCGACCCCGACCTCGAAGTGCTGCACCGGACGCAGGATCACATGCATGTGGTTTTTCCCGATGGTCACAAATTAGGCAATCTCGATTCCGTCACCATCGACGACATCGCACCTCTCCCGCTGGTCCTGATGGACCCGGCGACCAGCGTCAGGGCGATCGTCGATGCCGCCTTCCTGACCGCGGGCCATCGGCCGATCGTCGGTGCGGAAGCGACCTATATGTCGACCGCGGTCGGGATGGTGCGCGCGGGCCTCGGGGTCGCGATCCTGCCCGGCTCGGCAATGGAGGTGCGTGCCGAGCAGACCTTGCGCTCCCGGCCCCTGAAGGCTGCGGATTTCGCGCGCCAGATCGCGCTCATCAAGCGCAGCGGCCGAACATTGCCGCCAGCGAGCGAGAGCTTTGCACAGATGCTGATGAAGGAACTGCCTGCCGCGCAAGGCGCGGACACAGCCTGAAGCGCGCCGGCGGCGTTGGTCTCCGCAATGCGGTCACGGCCTCACGCCGCCTCACGCTCCCGCCTTCTCCCGCTCCCCTCGCCGAGTTGTCCTGATCCCAGCGCCGCGGCGCTGCAAGGCAGCGCCGAACCGCGGCGAGATGACGCAAGGAGATGAGGGAACCGACAGGGGTTGAGCACAATTTATTCGCAGATGGGCATCACAAAACAGGAAGTGCATACTTTTGCGCATTGCCAGCCCGGCGCTTGAGAGCGATTCTGGCATCCGATAGCAGATGCTGATTCGCAGTTGACGTGCGCCGTGTTTCGACCAGGGGCGTTGCTGATTCTCGTTTGCCTGCGTCGAGCCGCGGCATAACCATATGCAGAGGGCTCATGTACAACGACTCTTTGTTCAACGCTTTCGCTCGCTCCTATGAGGCACGCCGCGAAACGGACATGCCGATCTCCGACTACTTGGAGGCCTGCAGAGGCGATCCGATGCTATACGCTAATGCAGCCGAACGGCTGCTGGCGGCCATCGGCGAGCCTCAGATGATCGATACGGCCAAGGATCCACGCCTTGGCCGTATTTTTTTGAACCGAACCATCCGGACCTATCCGGCCTTTGCCGGCTTCTACGGCATGGAAGAGACGATCGAGCGTATCGTCTCCTTCTTCCGTCACGCCGCCCAGGGCCTGGAGGAGCGCAAGCAGATCCTCTATCTGCTCGGCCCGGTCGGCGGTGGTAAGTCGTCCCTCGCTGAACGGCTCAAATCACTGATGGAGGTCCACCCCATCTATGTGCTGAAGGCCGGCGACGAGATCAGCCCCGTCTTCGAGAATCCCCTGAACCTCTTCGATCCCGGGACGATGGGGCCCATCCTCGAGCAGCGCTACGGCATCCCTCAGCGGCGGCTGACGGGCCTGATGAGCCCCTGGTGCCTCAAGCGGCTCGAGACGTTCGGCGGCGACATTTCCCGCTTCCAGGTCGTCAAGCTGCAGCCCTCGCGGCTGCGCCAGATCGCCATCGCCAAGACCGAGCCCGGCGACGAGAACAACCAGGACATCTCCTCGCTCGTCGGCAAGGTCGACATCCGCAAGCTCGAAAACTTCTCCCAGAACGACCCCGACGCCTACAGCTATTCGGGCGGCCTCAACCGCGCCAACCAGGGCGTTCTCGAATTCGTCGAGATGTTCAAGGCGCCGATCAAGATGCTGCATCCGCTGCTGACGGCGACGCAGGAGGGTAACTACAACGGCACCGAGAACATCGGCGCCATCCCCTTCTCCGGCGTCATCCTCGCGCATTCCAACGAGGCGGAATGGCAGAGCTTCAAGAGCAACAAGAACAACGAGGCCTTCATCGACCGGATCTGCGTCATCAAGGTGCCCTACTGCCTGAGGGCGACCGAGGAACAGAAGATCTATGACAAGCTGATCGAGGGCTCGGCGCTGAGCCGTGCCCCCTGCGCGCCAGGAACTCTGTCGATGCTGGCGCGGTTCTCGGTTCTGTCGCGGCTGCGCAACCATGAGAACTCCACCCTGTTCGCCAAGATGCGCGCCTATGACGGCGACAGCCTGCGGGAGACCGACCCAAAAGCCCGTAGCGTCCAGGAATATCGCGACGCCGCCGGCATGGACGAAGGCATGGACGGCATCTCGACGCGCTTTGCCTTCAAGGTCCTGGCGGCAACCTTCAACCACGACACGATCGAGCTCGGCGCCGATCCGGTGCATCTGATGTATGTGCTGGAACAGGCAATCCGCCGCGAGCAGCTCCCCGATGAGACCGAGAAGCGCTATCTTGAGTTCATCAAGGCCGACCTTGCCCCGCGCTATGCGGAGTTCATCGGGCACGAAGTCCAGAAGGCCTATCTCGAATCCTATGCGGATTATGGGCAGAACCTGTTCGACCGCTATGTCGACTATGCCGACGCCTGGATCGAGGATGTCGACTTCAAGGATGCCGACACCGGCCAATTGCTCGACCGCGAACTCCTCAATCAGGAGCTGACCAAGATCGAGAAACCGGCGGGAATCGCCAATCCGAAGGATTTCCGCAACGAGATCGTCAAGTTCTGCCTGCGCTCGCGGGCGAGCAATGGCGGCAAGAACCCGTCCTGGACCGGGTATGAGAAGATCCGCGAAGTCATCGAGAAGCGGATGTTCTCACAGGTCGAAGACCTGCTGCCGGTCATCTCCTTCGGCTCGAAGAAGGACGGCGAGAGCGAGAAGAAGCATGGCGAGTTCGTCTCGCGCATGGTGGAGCGTGGTTACACCGAACGCCAGGTCCGGCGTTTGATCGAATGGTACATGCGCGTGAAGCAGGCTGGTTGAGCCAGGCGCGGGAGCCATCATGAACATTGTCGACCGACGCCTGAACCCACGCGGCAAGGCTCTCGAGAATCGTCAGCGTTTTCTGCGCCGGGCCAAGGGCGTCGTGCAACAAGCGGTGAAGCAGTCCCTGCAGAGCCGCAATATCCGAGACGTGCTGGAAGGCGGGGAAGTCAGCATTCCGATGGACGGGATGGAGGAGCCCAGCCTTCGCCGGGGGAGCGGGGGCACGCATGACCACGTGCTGCCCGGCAACAAGACCTTCATTGAAGGCGATGTGCTGCCGCGCTCAGGAGGAGGCGGCAGCGGCAAGCCCGACAAGGCCGGCGAGGGAGCCGGCGAAGACGCGTTCCGCTTCGTCCTGACCCGCGAGGAGTTCCTCAACGTCTTCCTCGACGATCTGGAGCTTCCCGATCTCGCCAAGCGGCGGCTCACCGAGACCGAGCATGAAAGCCCCGTCCGCGCCGGCTATTCGGTCTCGGGGTCGCCGGCCAACATTGCGGTCAACCGCACGACGCGGCTTGCGATGATGCGCCGGATGGCGCTGCGCCGCCCGAACCCCGAGACGATTGCACGGCTTCAGGCGGAAATCGCCGCCTGCGAAGAGGATGGCTTACGCCTGGTGCTCGAGGACAAGGTCAAGGCGCTCGAAGCCAAGGTGCGGCGCATTCCCTATATCGACCCCGTCGATGTGCGCTACCGGCGCTATGAGAACGAGCCGAAGCCGGTCGCGCAGGCCGTGATGTTTTGCCTGATGGATGTGTCCAGCTCGATGACGGAGCACATGAAGGACCTAGCCAAGCGGTTCTACATGCTTCTCTATATTTTCCTGTCGCAGCGCTACCGCCATGTCGAACTCGTCTTCATCCGTCACACCGACCGGGCCGAGGAGGTGGATGAAGACACCTTCTTCCACAGCCCCGCGACGGGCGGGACGCTGGTTTCGAGCGCGCTCGAGGCGATGCGTTCGGTCATCGCGAAGCGCTATTCTCCCGAGGACTGGAACATCTACGCCGCCCAGGCCTCGGACGGCGACAACTCCTATTCGGACGAGGCCACGACGGAGCGCCTGCTCAAGGACGCGATCCTGCCGGCCAGCCAGTATTTCGCCTATCTCGAAGTTGGCGAATCCGGCCGCGAATCCATGTCCCACTCTGCCCTGTGGCGGCTCTATGAGCGATTGCGTTCGGAGGGCGCCCCGCTCTCGATCCGCAAGGTCAGTCATCGCAGCGAGATCTTCCCGGTCTTCCGCGAGCTGTTCCAGCGCCGCCAGGGCCATGAGAAGGCCGCATCATGACAACAGCCGCGATGGAACCGCTTTTCGAAGGAGCCGATTGGAGCTTCACCACGCTCCAGCGGATCCATGACGCCTGCCAGGAGATCGCGCTCTCCGAACTCGGCCTGGATGTTTACCCGAACCAGATCGAGGTCATCACGGCCGAGCAGATGCTCGACGCCTACTCCTCCACCGGCATGCCGCTGTTCTACAAGCATTGGTCCTTCGGCAAGCATTTCGCCCATCACGAGGCGTTCTACCGCAAGGGCCTGAGGGATCTGGCCTACGAGATCGTGATCAACAGCTCGCCCTGCGTGTCCTACCTCATGGAGGAGAACACGGCGACGATGCAGACGCTGGTCATTGCGCATGCCGCCTTCGGCCATAACCATTTCTTCAAGAACAACTATCTGTTCAAGACCTGGACCGATGCGGAAGGCATCCTCGACTATCTCGACTTCGCCAAGGGCTATATCGCGCGCTGCGAGGAGCGCTACGGCCAGGCGGCCGTCGAGCGGACGCTGGACGCGGCGCATGCCCTGATGTCGCACGGCGTCCACCGCTATCCCGGCAAGAGCAAGCTCGACCTGCGCCAGGAGGAAAGGCGCGAGCGCGAGCGCCGCGCGCATGAGGAGCAGATCTTCAACGACCTCTGGCGCACCGTGCCGGCCGGCCCCAGCAAGAGCGCTCTGGATCTCGGCGCCGAGCGGCGGCGCACCGTGCTTGGGCTACCGCAGGACAATCTGCTGTACTTCCTTGAGAAATCCGCCCCCCGCCTGCAGGCCTGGCAGCGCGAGATCCTGCGGATCGTGCGCCATGTCGCGCAATATTTTCATCCGCAGCGACAGACCAAGGTAATGAACGAGGGCACCGCGACCTATGTCCATTACCGCATCATGACGCGGCTGCATGAGAAGCAAGCGATCAGCGACGGGAACTTTCTCGAATTTCTCACCTCGCATTCCAACGTCGTGTTTCAGCCAGCCTTTGACCATCCGCGGTTTCCTGGCTTCAATCCCTATGCGCTCGGCTTCGCGATGATGCAGGACCTGGAACGGATCGTGACCGCGCCCGAGGCGGAAGACCGCGAGTGGTTTCCCGATATCGCCGGCACCGGGGATGCGATGGCCGTCCTGCGCGACATCTGGGCCAATTACCGCGACGAGAGCTTCATCAGCCAGTTCCTCAGCCCGCGCCTGATGCGGCAGATGCGCATGTTCCATATCTGCGACGACCCGGCGCGGACCGAAGGCGTGACGGTCGAGGCGATCCATGACGAGGCCGGCTATCGCCGGATCCGGCGCCAGCTCGCCCGCGAATACGACATCAGCTGGACCGATCCCAATATCGAGGTCGTCGATGTCGACCTCGCCGGCGACCGGCGCCTGCTTCTGCGCCATACCGTCGTGAACGGATGCCTGCTTCAGGACAAGGCCGCGACGCATGTGCTCCAGCACATCGCCGATCTCTGGAGCTATGATGTCCGGCTCCAGGAGGTCGATCCCACTGGCACGGTCTTGAAGGAACATCTGGCCAGCCCGCGCGCCATGACCCGCGCGGCCTGAACGGCGCGGCCCGGGACAAGCCTTTGATCTTGCATCGGCTTGCCCCGAAAACCGGTTCCCACTTTTCGGGCCGATGCCCTAGAATGCAGCGATTGGAGCGTTGAGCCGATCAGGCGCGAGCGTCGGCGACTGCACAGTAAGCGATGTGCTGCTCGCACCTTGGCGGGACAATCTCGGATGTCCGTTTCAAACGCCAAACTATGATAGCTAAGCGCCAACAGCGGTCGTTCGTCCATGGCCTTCCCGAGCGTACTGCTATGACGGTGCGCTCGGCGCGGGAATGCCCAGTTAGCTGGGAACTGGCCGGATCAGCTCAATCCCTCCTCTGCAAGCGCCTGGATGACCGAAGGCATTGCCTTCATGCGGGTCAAGCAGTTTCGGAGATTTTCCGGCAGATCAACGCCGCTCTTTGGCGCGACCATCAGAATCCAGAAGAGATAGCAGTCAGCGATTGTCATCTCATTGCTCACCAGGAACGCCTTGTCATCCATTTGATCCGCAAGAATGGTGAAGGCCTTCTTGATCTTCTCACGAGCACGCAGCTTTTCCGGTTCCGGGAAGTCCTTGAAGAATGGGCTATAGGCTCCATGGATTTCGGAGGACATGAAGGCGAGCGCCTCGAATGTCCGCCACCTAAGCATGTTATCATCGGGCAGAAGCTTGCCGCTCTGATCCGCAATATAGGCAAGAATGACCTGGTTCTCAGTGAGGATTGTTCCGTCGTTCATCTCAAGGGCCGGGATATAACCCTTTGGGTTAAGCGCCAGAAAATCGCGGCCATCTTCGGTCTTCCTGTTGCGGTCGATGCTGAGGAGCTTGTAGGGAAGCCCGGCCTCAATGAGCGCTATATGATCGGCCAGGCTGCAGGCGGCGGGAAAATAGAAGAGGTTCATGCTCGGTCTCCGTGTCTGGACCCATCCGAACCTCACGGGTCGGATGCCGGTCTAAAATGTTGACCACAGCCATGTATGGGACTTAAAAAGAGCCGTCAAAAGCATATATTTAGGAGCAGGTCAGATGGATATGACTGCCAAGGCGGCAGGAGCTGACTGCCGCGCTGTGAGCGAAATCCTCAGCCGCGTGGGCGACAAATGGACAATCCAGGTGGTTGTCGCTCTTCGCTCGGGCTCACAGCGCTTCAACGGGATCAAGCGGCGTGTGGGCGGGATTTCGCAACAGATGTTAACGAGGACGCTCAAGACGCTGGAACGGGACGGTATGGTCGAACGCACCGTTCGCCACACCACTCCGCCGCAAGTCGAATACATGCTGACGCCGCTCGGACATTCCCTATCTGAAACCGCGAGGCATCTCGCCGATTGGGCTGCAGCCCATCAAAGGGTAATTGCAGGTAACCGCCTCCAATACGACGCTCGCCAGCTTTGATTGTCCGCCGTCTGATATTTGCCGCTGTCCGACCATCGGCATCAAGAAGTCCGCTTCAGGCCGACTGCGGTCAATGGCGGGAATTGTATTGTATGGCGGGATAATTCCACGGCAGCAGCCCATCGATCTGGCTCTGTTTGTGACCGTTGACGGTGGCGGTGAGCGTGGCGGTCAAATACGCGAGCGGATCGACAGTGTTGAGTTTACAGGTCTCAACGAGCAAGGCGAGGGGCGCCCAGTTCTCGGCTCCTGTGTCGTGGCCAGCAAAGAGCGCATTCACTGCACATCCGCCGCCTCGCCTGTAAAGCCGCCCTCATGCGCGGCAACGAGGAGATTGGCGAAGAGCCGGCCTGGCGACGACAAGGGCCGGCTTTTCTCATAGGCCAGGAAGAACTGCGTCTTGTAGAAGACTGGCCCGGCGCCTGCGACCTCGCGCAGGCGATAGCTTTGCGACAGCTCCGAAGCGTAATGCGCCGGCAGAAAGCCGACGAAGCCGCCGGCGGCGAGAAAGGTCGCAACCGCTTCCAGGCCGGACGCCACGGCCTGCCTGGTCAATTTCAACCGTGCAGCCAGGGCGCGGGGCCGGGCGTCGCCGTCGCGCGTGACGAGAACGTAGCCAAGGCGCTCCAACTCGCCGATATGTGGCGCCGGGTCGTCGGGCCCGCCGCTGACATAGAGCCGGAACTCCTCATCGAAGATGTGCTGGAGGGTAAATTTCCCGTGCTCGCCCGGCATCCCCGTAACGCAAAGGTGCAGATGGCGCGTCGCAAGGTCTTCGAGCAGCTGGGCCGGTGGACGGATCGACATATGCAGCCGGACGCCGGGCGCTTGCAGCCGGAAGGT
The DNA here is from genome assembly GCF_900113835.1 of Allobosea sp. OK403. Taxonomy (GTDB): domain Bacteria; phylum Pseudomonadota; class Alphaproteobacteria; order Rhizobiales; family Beijerinckiaceae; genus Allobosea. The sequence continues at coordinate 103,242 of NZ_FOQV01000017.1, forward strand.
TGCGACAGCCGAGACGATGCGCGCATGGGGATTGCTGAGGCAGTTATCGGCGAGACCGATCATCAGATCGCCCGTCATGACGCTGCGGGCGAGGTTCAGCTCGTCGCGGACATGGTCGAGCGTGTCGCAGGCGGTGATCGAGGCGCGCAAGGTCGTGCGGCCGAGTTCGGTCAGTTCGAACCCCGCCGGCCCACGCATGCAGAGCTGGCCGCCGAGACGCTCCTCCAAAGCCTTGATGTGACGGCTGATAGTCGAGCGCTCCATATGGAGCCTGGTTTCCGCAGCAGTCAGACCGCCTGACTCAGCAACGACGCGAAATATCCGCATCAACCGAAGATCAGCTTCGGTTATGCTGGCAATCTCTTTGTGCATCCTGATGTTCATGTTGCACAAACCACAACCATGGTTTCTCAGATTGCAATTGCGACAACCAGTCCTCAACCCATAACCTGTTGAGGATGATGTTTAATCGATCAAATGCAGGCTCAAATAATACGCTTGTGCACAGCTTTTGATCGAGCGATCCGAAAGGCTCCAGCGCGTATGACCCTGCCCCTGACTGTGCCGCCCAAACCCGGGCACCAGACCTTCCTCTGGTCACCCTTGGTCACGGACCTCGACACGCTGGACGCTCATATCGCCATCATCGGCATGCCCTATGGCAATGCCTATGAGCCGCATGCGGTCTCCAATGACCAGACCAGGGCGCCCGATGCCGTCCGGAGCGTGACCGACCGCGTCTGCCGCAGCCTGGAGCGCTATGATTTCGATGTCGGCGGCCCGATCTATGCCGACCGCGCCCTCAAGGTCGTCGATATCGGCAATGTGCCCTTCGATATCCATGATCACAGAAGCCATTTCGAGCGCGCAGAAGCCGCCGTGCGCAAGGTCCTGAAGGCCGGCGCCATGCCGATCACCATCGGCGGCGATCACGGCATCCCGATCCCGATCTTCCGCGCGCTCGACGGCGAAGGGCCGGTGACGCTGATCCAGGTCGATGCCCATATCGACTGGCGCGAACATGTGAACGGCGTGCATGACGGGCTGTCGAGCCCGATCCGGCGCGCCTCCGAGATGGCCCATATCGACCAGATCTTCCAGATCGGCATCCGCGCCCAGGGCAGCGCCCGCAGCGAGGAGGTCGCGGCGGCACGCGCCTATGGCGCCAACATCATCCCGGCCTTCGAGGTGCATGACGCCGGCATCGACGCGATCATCGACCGCATCCCCGATGGCGGCCGCTACTACATCACCATCGACGCCGACGGGCTCGACCCCTCCGTCATGCCGGCAGTGGAAGGCCCGGCGCCGGGCGGCCTGCTGTTCCATCAGGTGCGCAAGCTGATCCATGGCCTGGTCCGCAAGGGCCGTGTGCTCGGCATGGATATCGTCGAGATCACCCCCTCCGCTGACGTGAACAACATCACCAGCATCGTCGCCGGCCGTCTGATCGTGAACCTGATCGGGGCCGCCGTGCGGGCCGATTATTTCGACGCGCCTCCGGTCTGATCCGGCAACGGCTGCAAATCTGCCTACGCCCAGCCGACGCCATTTCCGCCACCACGCCAGAGCACTCTGGCCATCAGAGGAGCAGCATCATGTCGCATCCGAGCCGCAGGCAATTCGGCATCATCGCGGGAGGCACGGCGCTCGCCGGGCTGCTGCCGCCTTCCCTCGCCTTCGCCGAGACGACGCTTGAAAAGATCAAGCGCCTGGGCACCGTCACCGTCGGCACCGAGGCCGCCTTCCCGCCCTTCGAATTCGTCAAGGACGGCAAGATCGTCGGCTATGGCAGCGATCTCCTCGTCGAGATCGTCAAGGAGCTCGGCGTCAAGGTCAACCAGCTCGACCTGCCCTGGCAAGGCATTCTGCCCGGCGTTCTTGCCGGCAAGTTCGATTTCGTCGCCACCACCGTTGGCATCAATGAGGAGCGGGCCAAGCGCTACGCCTATACGATGCCGATCGCCAATGGCGTGCCCTATGCGATGATGCGCAAGGGCGACAAGATGAAGGTCATCGAGGATCTGAACGGCAAGGTCGTCGCGACCCAGCTCGCCTCCTCGACCGAGCCGACCTCGCGCGCCATGGACGCCAAGCTCAAGGCCGCCGGCGGCGCGGGCTTCAAGGAACTGAAGCTCTTCACGGCCTTCACCGAAAGCTATGTCGCGCTTGCCAGCGGCGAGGTCGACGCCGTGATCCAGTCCCTCCCCAGCCTCGCCGTGCTGGTCAAGGAGAAGCCCGACACCTTCGCGCTGCTCGCGCCCGTCACCGCCGGCAGCCCCTATACCTATCTCGCCTGGGTGACGCGGCCCGACGACAAGGAACTGCGCGACTTCATCAACGGCGTCATCCGCAAGATGCGCGACGATGGCCGCCTCGCCGCGCTGCAGGAGAAATGGTTCGGCTTCAAGATGGACATCCCCGATAGCGGCTATCTTCCGCCCGGCGCCGTCTGACGCGCTGTCCAGCAGGATCGGGAGCGCAGCCTTGTCGTTTCAATTCGCCTATCTGCTCTCGGTCCTGCCTACGCTGTTTACTGCTGCCCTGGTCAATGCCCGCCTCGCCGCGATCATCGTGGTGATCGCCGTCCTCGGCGGCACGGCATTGACCATCCTGCGCTCCCTCAAGATCGCTTGGGTCAACGCGGTCATCGCGTTTCTGATCAGCTTCATCCGCGGCACGCCGCTGCTGATCCAGATCTTCCTGTTCTATTATGTCCTGCCCGCAATCGGCCTCGACCTGTCGCCCGAGGCCGCGGGTATCGCCGCGATCGCGCTGAACAGTTCAATGTTCATCACCGAGATGATGCGCGGCGGGCTTCAGACCATCGACCCCGGGCAGATCGAGGCGGCGACCGCGCTCTCCCTGCCGCGGCGGGCGATCTGGCAGAGCGTGGTGCTGCCGCAATTGTTCCGGCGCATCCTGCCCGTCCTGATCAACGAGATCACCATCGTGGTGAAAGGCACCGCGCTGCTTTCGGTCATCACCGTCGTCGACGTGTTGCGCACCGCCCAGCAGATCGCCAGCGCCAGCTACCGGCCGTTCGAGACGCTCGCCGGGGCTGCCCTGATCTTCCTCTTGATGAACCTCGTCGTGATCGCCGCCGGCTCGCTGACCGAAGCCCGGCTCGCCGTCAGGAGGGGCTGAGCCATGGCGTTCGACCCCTCGATCCTCATCCAGTACTGGCCGCTTTTCGCGCAGGGCGCCTGGCTGACGATCCAGATCACCGCCATGGCCTTCGTGCTCGGCTATGCCGTCGGCATCGTCGTGGCGCTGATCGCGCAGATTCCCAACCGGCTGGTGCGCATCCTGGTGGCCGCTTATGTCGGGGTCCTGCGCGGCATCCCCTTCATCATCATCCTCTTCCTGGTCTATTACGGCCTGCCCTTTGCCGGCATCAGGCTGCCGGCCTTCATCACCGGCACGGTCGCGCTCTCGCTCTTCGCCAGCGCCTATTATGCCGAGATCATCCGCGCCGCGATCCTTGCCTTGCCACGCGGCCAGTTCGAATCCGCACGCGTCGTCGGCATGTCGCCGCTCCAGGCGATGCGGCATGTCATCGCCCCGCAGATCCTGCGCAGCCTGGTGCCGCCCTCCACCAATATGACGCTGACGATGATCAAGGAATCCTCCGTGCTGAGCTCGATCACGGTGGCCGAGCTGACCTATCAGGGCCTGATCGTGCAGGGGAACACCTTCGCACCCTTCGAGGTCTTCGCGGCGGTGACGCTGATCTACTGGGCCATCACCATGGCGGTGGCCTGGCTTGCCGGGCTGATTGAGGCCCGCGTCGGCCAGGCACAGCGGGAGACCATCATCCGCAACCCGCTCGCCGCGGAATTCCTCTCCTTCGACAGGAGGCCGGTGCGATGAGCGCTCCTCCCATCCTCGGCGTCTCCGGGCTGACCAAGCGCTTTCGCGGCACGACCGCCCTGGACCAAGTCTATCTCGACATCGCCAAGGGCGAGGTCGTCGCGCTGATCGGCCCGAGCGGCTGCGGCAAGAGCACCTTGCTGCGCTGCCTGACCTGGCTCGAGCAACCCGATGACGGCTTCATCACCATCGAGGGCAAGCCGTTCGGGCGCGAGACCAACGGCACCGTCGTCAGGCGCCATGGCGGCCGGCAGATCGACGCCATGCGCCCGCGCATCGGCATGGTCTTCCAGCAGCTCAATCTCTGGCCGCATCTGAGCGCGATCGAGAACGTCATCCGGCCGCAAATGGTCGTGCTCGGCCGGCCGCGCGAGGAGGCGACGCAGCGTGCCCGCGCCCTGCTCGCCAGCCTCAGCCTCGCCGACAAGGCGCAGCACTATCCCGATGCGCTGTCCGGCGGCCAGCGCCAGCGCGTCGCCATAGCACGCGCGCTGGCCATGGACCCGGCCCTGATGCTGTTCGACGAACCGACCTCAGCGCTCGATCCGGAGCTCGTCGGCGAGGTCCTCGCCCTGCTGCGCGAGCTCGCCGGCACCGGCATGACCATGCTGGTGGTGACGCATGAGATCGGCTTCGCCGCCCATGTCGCCGACCGCATCGCCTTCATGGACAAGGGCCGCATCATCGAGGACGGCCCGGCGGCGCAAGTCATGAACCGGCCGGCCGACGCGCGCGTCGCCGCCTTCCTCGACCTGATCGGCTCCGGACGAGCCCCGCTGGAGACATACGCATCATGAGCCGCATCGACAGGCCCTATGTCGGCATCCCCTCCTTCCTGCGCGCGCCAGTCGTCACCGACCTTGATCGGCTCGATGCCGCCATTGCGATCATCGGCGTGCCCTTCGACGAGGGGTCGCCCTTCCTGCCGGGCAGCCGGCTAGGCCCGCGCGCCCTACGCGAGCATTCGCTGCGCTTCACCGGTGGGCTCTACGACCCGGCGACGCGGCGCGACTTCCTGACGGAGGAGCTGGCGCAGGGGCTGATCGCCGATCTCGGCGATGTCGACATCGCGCCCACCAATGTCGAGCAAAGCTTCGCCAATATCACCGCCACCGTCCGCAAGGCGCTGGACGCCGGCGCATTTCCCATCGTGCTCGGCGGCGACCATTCGATCACCTATCCGATCTTCCGCGCCTTTGACCGGCCCGTGCATGTCCTGCATTTCGACGCGCATATGGACTATGCCGACGAGGCCAACGGGTTGCGCTACACCAATGGCCACGCCTTCCGCCATGTCGCGGCGCTCGATACCGCGCTCAGCCTGACCCAGGTCGGCATCCGCAGCCTGCGCAGCGCGCGCAAGCAGCATGAGGATATCGAGGCGGGCGGCAACCGCGTCATACCGATGCACGAAGTCCGCGCGCTCGGCCCAGCCGGCATCGCAGCGCTGCTGCCGGAAGGAGCGCCGGTCTATGTCAGCATCGATGTCGACGCGCTCGACATGTCGCTGGTGCCAGGCTGCGTCTCGGCCGAGCCGGACGGCATGAGCTATCCCGATCTGCGCGACACGCTGAAGGCCGTGGCCGAGCGCAATGAGGTCGTCGGCTTCGACTTCGTCGAGGTGAATCCGCCGCTCGACGTCGGGACCGGCGTCACCGCCTATCTCGGCGCGCTCGTCGTGATCGGCTTCCTCGGCGAGATCTGCGCCCAGCCGCGCTGGCGCGACCGCCTCAAAGCCCGCTGAACATCAGGAGGATCATCACCATGCCAAGCACGCCCGTCACCATTCCCGCCCGCCGGGGCAAGGCCGCCCATGTCAGGCAAGGCCAGATCGTCAAGGTCATCAACACCCATGGCGACCAGGTCGTCGATACCTGGGCCTTCAATGCTCAGGACCTGAAGGAATTCATGTCGATGGAGCACAGCCGGCCGCATATGCTGAAGACGATCCCGATCGTCGGCGACATCATGCGCAGCAACAAGCGCCGCCCGATCCTGACGCTCGTTGAGGATACCTCCGGCGGGATCCACGACACCCTGATGGCCGCCTGCGACTGCCATCGCTATAAATTCCTCGGCGTCGAGGCGTATCACGACAATTGCGAGGATAATCTCCACGCTGCGATGCGCGAGATCGGCCTCGAAGCGCCGGAGACGCCAAGCCCGCTCAACCTCTTCATGAACATCCCGGTCAAGCCCGACCGCTCGCTCTCCTTCGAGGCGCCGGTCTCGACGCCTGGCAGCTATGTCGCACTGCGCGCCGAGATGGATCTCGTCATCGCCTTCAGCGCCTGCCCGCAGGACATCCTGCCGATCAACGGCGTCGGCCATATGCCGACCGAAGCGCATTTCACGGTGGAATGACGCGCGACATGTCCCTGCTTATGACGACCATTCCCGCCGGCCATGGCAAGGCGCTGCGGCTCAAGGCCGGCCAGACCGTGCGATTGATCAACACCCATGGAACCCAGGTCGTCGATTGCTGGGCCTGGAACGCCCATGATCTCGACGAGCACATGTCGATGGAGGCAAGCCGCGTCTGGAGCCAGCGGCTCAACCCGATCACCGGCGACAGCTTCGTCAGCAACTACCGCAACCCGATCCTGACGCTGGTCGAGGATACCTCGCCGGGTATCCACGACACCTTCATGGCGGCCTGCGACTGCCATCGCTATCGCCGCCTCGGCGTCGCCGCCTATCACCGCAACTGCCTGGACAACATGTTCGAAGGCCTTGCGGAGATCGGCCTCACAGTGCCGAGGCCGATCCTGGCCTCGTTCAACATCTTCATGAACATCGCCGTGCAAGCCGATGGGCGCAGCCTCAAGACCGCGCCGACACCGGGCCGGGCGGGCGATTACATCAGCCTGCGCGCCGATATGGACTGCGTGGTCGCCTTCTCCGCCTGTCCGCAGGATATCGTGCCAATCCAGGGCGGAGCGGCCAATATCCCGCGTGACGCACATTACGGCGTGATCGAGGACAGCTTCCCGGCCATCCCGCCTTCCCAGCCCTGGGTTCCCTGAAGGGGCTGGGCTGAGGGCGTGGTTTCGCCGCTCAGAACTCTTCCCATCCGGCGTCGCCGGCGCGGCTGTTGGCAACCTTCCTGGCCGGCGCGCGCGACGCTGGTGCAGCGGCCTGAGCCCGAGGTGCCGGTGCCGGCACTTTGGTTTGCCCAAAGGCGGCCTCGGCGAGCTTGCGCAGGCGCGCGGGCTCCGAGCCATGACCGGCCGGTGAGGCGGTTGCACCCTCAGGCCCCGTCCTGAAGGCGGCGACGAGGTCGTTGAGTTGGACGATGCGGCCCGAGAGCGAACCGGCCGAGGCTGCGCTCTGTTCGGCAAGCGCCGCATTGGCCTGCGTCATCTCGTCGAGATGAGCGACAGCCTGGCTCATCTCGTCGATGCCGTTGGCCTGCTCGCCGGAGGCCGCCGAGATCTCGGCAATGGTGGCCGCGACCTTTTGCGAGGCGGCGAGAATCTGGGTCAGGGCGTCGCCGGCCTGGCGCACCAGCGTGACGCCGGCCCCGACCTCGGCATTGGACGAGGAGATCAGGCCCGAAATGTCCTTGGCGGCGGCACCCGAGCGCTGCGCCAGCGTGCGCACTTCCGAGGCGACCACGGCAAAGCCCTTGCCGGCATCGCCGGCGCGCGCCGCCTCCACCGCCGCATTCAGCGCCAGCAGATTGGTCTGGAAGGCGATGTCGTCGATCACCCGGATGATGTCGGAGATCTTCTGCGAGGCGCTCTCGATGCGCGCCATTGCAGCGACCGCCTCAGTCGCGATCGTGCCGCCCGACTGCGCCGCCTGCATCGCTTCGGTTGCGATCGCGGCGGCCTGCCTGGA
>NZ_FOQV01000018.1 GCF_900113835.1 Allobosea sp. OK403
ATGATCAGGCGGCACTCCTCCGGCTTCAGCCGGTAGAGCAGCGACAGGATCATGGTGTTGATCGCCACCGACTTGCCCGAGCCGGTGGTGCCGGCAACGAGCAGATGCGGCATCCGGGCGAGATCGACGATCACCGGCTCGCCGCCGATGGTCTTGCCCAGACCCAAGGCGAGCTTGTGCTTGGAGCTCTCGAAATCCTGGCTCGCCAACAATTCGCGCAGGAAGACGGTCTCGCGCTTGGCATTGGGCAGTTCGATGCCGATGGCGTTCTTGCCCGGGATCACGGCGACGCGGGCTGCGATCGCGCTCATCGAGCGGGCGATGTCGTCGGCCAGCGAAATCACCCGCGACGACTTCGTGCCCGGCGCAGGCTCAAGCTCGTAAAGCGTCACCACAGGGCCGGGACGAACCTGGGTGATCTCGCCGCGCACGCCGAAATCCTCGAGCACGCCCTCGAGCAAGGTGGCATTCTGCTCCAGCGCGTCGGTCGAGATCGCGTTGGCGGGCAGTTTCTTGGGCTCCGACAGATAGGTCAGCGGCGGCAGTTCGAACTTGTCACGGTCGAGCAGCGAGGGCTGGGCCTCGCGCTGCATGCGCTTTCCCGGCTTGGGTGCGACCGCAGGCGCGGTGACGCGCGGTGCGTTGAGATCACGCAGATCCTGTGGTTCGTCGTCGTCCTCGGGCAGGTCGAGCGCAGCGTGCCGAGGCGGGCGCGAAACGGGCAGGGGCTCGGGCGCGAAAGGCGGGGTCGCGGCGCGCGGTGCGGCCTCGCCGAATTGCGGCTCGCGGCGGACGCGGCCGGGCACGGGGGGCGAGGCGGCCGGGCCCGCATTGACCAGTGGCTCGGGCGGCTGCGGCAGGCGGCGCAGGATCATGCCCCTGAGCGACATTGCGCCATGGGCGAGCCAGCCGATCAGGATGACGGCGATGCCGGGTTCGTCGTCGCGACGATCCTCGCTCTCGCTCCAGGATTCGTCCTCATCCTCGTTCTCGGCGATGGGATCCTCATCGGTGACGAAGCCGAAGCCGGCCGCGGCCGTGATCGCAAGGATCGAGATGCCGGCATAGAGGAAGCCGACGAGGCCGCTCAGCGCGTTCCCGGCGATGCCAACGAGGTTGCGGGTGCCAAACAGGAGGCCGTCGCCGATGACGCCGCCCATGCCGGTCGGCAGCGGCCAGCGCGGCGTGGCGGGGAGCGCGCTGGCGACCGCGCCGGTGGCGACGATGCCGACGACCCAGAGGCCGAGCTTGAGCGCACCGCGATCGAACAGATGGAAGCGCACCAGCCGTAGCGCCCAGATCACCGGCGGGAACAGCAGGGCGATGACACCGAGCCCGATCAATTGCATCAGCAGATCGGCGACCATGGCACCGGGGCGGCCGAGCCAGTTCCTGACGGCGCCGCTGGTAGCGTTGTTGATGCTGGGGTCGTCGACCGACCAGGTCGCGAGCGCGATCGCGATCGCCGATGTCAGGGCCAGCAGGCCTAGTCCGACGAGCTCCGCCGCGCGCCGCGACAGGAACTCCCGCACCGGATCGGGCAGGCGGTCCATCAGCGAGGAGGAACGTCGGATCGTACGCATGCTGGTGTCGTGCTTCGGGCTTCCGGCCGCCAGAGTCGGGCCTGTCCGGTCACGTTAGGAAGGTGAGGTTAAGACCCGCTTAACCTTGCACGGGCCGCGGTTCTCGGCTGAGCAAATGCACAGTCGACAACGAAAAACCCCGGCGGTTTCCCGCCGGGGTTGTTTCACGTGAGACGTTGAGGCGAGAGCCGCTCAGTCGTGATAGGCGCGCTCGCCATGCTCGGCGATGTCGAGGCCTTCGCGTTCCTGATCGGGGGCGACGCGCAGGCCGACGATGACGTCGACGATCTTGTAGAGGATCAGCGAGCCGACACCGCTGAACACCAGCGTGAACAGCACTGCCTTGGCCTGGGAGAGGAAGGCATCACCCAGCACATAGGCGCCGACGGCAAGTTCACCGGGCTTCGAGGAGTAGTCCGGGATGCCGACGCCGCCGAGATCGACATTCACCAGGATGCCGGTCGCCAGGGCGCCGATGATGCCGCCGATGCAGTGGATGCCGAAGACGTCGAGCGAGTCGTCATAGCCCAGCGCGTTCTTGACGGTGGAGCAGAAGACGAAGCAGACGACGCCGGCGACAAGGCCCAGGACGATCGAACCCATCGGACCGGCAAAGCCGGCGGCGGGGGTGACCGCAACGAGGCCCGCGACCGCGCCAGAGACCATGCCGAGCATCGAGGGCTTGCCCTTGACGGCCCATTCCACGAAGAGCCAGCCGACGGCCGCCGCCGCCGTGGCGACGAAGGTGTTGATCATGGCGAGCGCGGCGGTGCCGTTGGCTTCCAGGTTGGAGCCGGCGTTGAAGCCGAACCAGCCGACCCAGAGCAGGGCGCCGCCGATCAGCGTCATGGTGAGCGAGTGGGGAGCCATCAGCTCCTTGCCGTAGCCGATGCGCTTGCCGAGCAGCAGGCAGCCGACCAAGCCCGCAATGCCGGCATTGATGTGCACGACAGTGCCGCCGGCGAAGTCGAGCGCGCCCCATTTGAAGAGCATGCCGGCATCGGCGTTGGCGGCGTCGAGCGCGGCCTGGGCCGCAACCTTGCCGTCCGCCCCGGCGCTAGCCAGCGCCTTGGCAGCGTTGCCGACAACGTCGGGACCGCCCCAGTACCAGACCATATGGGCCATCGGGAAATAGATGAAGGTGGCCCAGAGCACGCTGAAGAGCAGCAGCGCCGAGAACTTCATGCGCTCGGCGAAGGCGCCGACGATGAGGGCCGGCGTGATGCAGGCAAAGGTCATCTGGAAGCAGATATAGACATATTCGGGGATGACGACGCCGTTGGAGAAGGTCGCGGCCGTCGAGTTCGGATCGATGCCCTTCAGGAAGGCCTTGGAGAAGCCGCCGACATAGTCGTTCAGGCTGCCGCCATTGGTGAAGGCGAGCGAGTAGCCGTAGAACACCCAGAGCAGGCAGACGATGCAGACGATCGCAAAAACCTGCGTCAGCACGGAGAGCATGTTCTTGCTGCGGACGAGACCGCCATAGAACAGTGCGAGGCCGGGAATGGTCATGAGCAGGACGAGGACCGTCGAGCTCATCATGAAGGCGACGTCGCCCTTGTTGGGAACGGGCGCGGGAGGAGTGGCCGGAGCCTGCGCGAGCGCGGTGCCAGCGGCCGCCGCGAGCGCCAGCCCGACAAGTCCGGCCCGGCTGAGGGTCTTGAAATTCATCGTTGGAAACTCCTGAAGGATCGCTGGCTCAGAGGGCGTCGCCGTCGGTTTCGCCAGTGCGGATGCGCACGGCTTTCTCGATCGACGAAACGAAGATCTTGCCGTCACCGATCTGGCCGGTGCGGGCGGCGGCGGTGATCGCGTCGATCACCTTGCCGACGAGCTCGTCGGACACGGCAACCTCGATCTTGATCTTCGGCAGGAAGCTCACGGCGTATTCGGCACCACGGTAGATTTCCGTGTGGCCCTTCTGGCGGCCATAGCCCTTCACCTCGGTCACGGTCAGGCCGTGCACGCCGATGGCGGTGAGCCCGTCGCGCACCTCCTCCAGCTTGAACGGCTTGATGATAGCCATCACGATCTTCATTGCAGGGTTTCCCCGTTTACGCCGCCCGGAAGTCAGCCCCGGCGATCTTGTTGCGCCTCGCGCACCTGTGAGAGTTTCGGCGCACGTCGGGAACCGACAATTCAAGGCGCGTGCCAACTGCCCTGCGGTCACACCGGGGGTTGAATTCGCGAATCAGCGAACACGCCGGCGACGAGGTCGCTGGCGTTGGTCAATAAATATGCAAATGATGATTTATTGGGCTGATGCTTAGAAAGCGCTCATGCCATGTCCGGCCTCGGGCGGATCAGCCCTTCCTGTGCAACCGAGGCGACCAGCTTGCCGTCCCGGTTGAAGATGAGGCCGCGTGAAAAGCCGCGCGCACCGGAGGTCGAGGGGCTGTCCTGGGCATAGAGCAGCCATTCGTCGGCGCGGAAGGGCCGGTGGAACCAGAGCGCATGGTCGAGGCTGGCGCCTTGGATCTGCTTGTCGAAAACGTTCTTGCCATGCGCGATCAGGCTTGAATCGAGCAGCATCAGGTCCGAGGCATAGGCGAGCACGCTCTGGTGGATCGCCGGTTCGTCGGGCAAGGGCTGCATCGCCTTGATCCAGACGTTGAATTTCGGCTCCATCTTGCCGCCACTGGCATAGCGGGCGAGTTCGACCGGCCTGATCTCGATCGGCCTTTCGCGCTGGTAATAGGCGCGCACGGCGTCGGGCATATGCGGCAGCACGCTGCGCTTCATGGTCTCGCGGTCGGGCAGGTCCTCGGGCATCGGCACGTCGGGCATCGGCATCTGGTGCTCGAAACCCTCCTCCGCGGCATGGAAGGAGGCCGACATGGCGAAGATCGCCTCGCCTTTCTGGATCGCCAGCACGCGCCGCGTGGTGAAGGAGCGGCCGTCGCGCAGCCGGTCGACCTCGTAGACGATCGGGATCTCGGGGTCGCCCGGCAGTAGAAAATAGGCATGCAGCGAGTGCGGCTGGCGATCCTCCACCGTCTTGCAGGCGGCGTAGAGCGCCTGGCCGATCACTTGCCCGCCGAAGACGCGCTGCCAGCCGACCTTGGGGCTGCGACCCCGGAACAGATTGCGCTCGAGCGGCTCAAGGTCGAGAATCGACAGCAGGGAGTCGCTGATCTGTGACATGGTCTGAAGGCTCTTCGGGCGGGCGCGATCGCAGTCTATGCTGCATCAGCACCGACGCATCGCGCGTCGTCAAGCCGGCGCGCCTTCTGTGGAGCCGTCAGGCGAGGAGTGGATTGCAATGGCGTCTGGACTGGGCCTGGCCCGCAACCGGATCGTGATCGCGGGTGGCGGGATCGCCGGATTGTCGCTGTCGCTGGCGCTGAAGCAGGCGCTCGGCGCAGGCTTCGAGATCGTGCTGGCCGATCCGTCGCTGAACCAGGCCCCACGCGCCGACAGCCGCGCCTATGCGGTTGCCGCTGCAGCGCAGAACATGCTGGAGGCGCTCGGAATCTGGCAGCAGGTCGCGGCAACCGCCCAGCCGATGACCGAGATGGTCGTCACCGACAGCCGCAACCCGGATGTGGTGCGCCCGGTCTTCCTGACGTTCGATGGCGAGGTCGAACCCGGCCAGCCCTTCGCTCATATGGTCGAGAATGCAGCTCTGTTGAGCACGCTTCTCGACGCCTGCGGCGCTGCGGGCGTGGTGCTGCGCCCCGAAGCCGTGCGCCGCTTCGAGAGCGAGGACGACAAGGTCGAACTCCGATTCGCTGATGGCGAGCGGCTCCAGGCGGCTTTGCTCGTCGCGGCTGACGGGGCGCGCTCGAAGCTGCGCGAGCAGGCGGGTATTGGCTGGGTCGGCTGGTCCTATCGGCAAACCGGGCTGGTGGCGACGCTGGGTCACGAGCGCCCTCATCACGGCCGCGCCGTCGAGCATTTCCTGCCGTCGGGGCCCTTCGCCATCCTGCCGCTCACCGATGGAGGCCGGCTCGGCCATCGCTCCTCGATCGTCTGGACTGAAGCTGCGGAGAATGTGCCGGCGCTGCTCTCGCTCGACATGGCCGACCTCTTGGCCGAGATCGAGCGGCGTTTTGGGCTGGAACTCGGCGAGATCGCGCTGGAGAGTGCTGTCAGCGCGCATCCGCTCGGCTTCGGCGTGGCGCGGCGCTTCGTCGGGGAGCGGCTGGCCCTGCTCGGCGATGCCGCCCATGTCATCCATCCGATCGCCGGACAAGGGCTCAATCTCGGACTGAAGGATGTCGCGGCCCTGGCCGAAGCGATCGTCGATGCGGCCCGACTCGGGCTCGATCCTGGAGCCGCCGAGGTGCTCGAGGGCTATGAGCGTGCGCGTCGCTTCGACACTGTGGCGATGGGAGCAGTCACGGACGGGCTGAACCGGTTGTTCTCGAACGACGTCACCCCGGTGCGGCTCGCGCGTGATCTGGGCCTGGGCCTGGTCGATCGATTGCCGGGGCTGAAGCGCTTCTTCATTCGCGAGGCGGCGGGGCTTGCCGGCGCGACGCCGCGGCTGTTGCGGGGCGAGGCCCTTTAAGGGCGCATGCCGGACCCGCGGCTTCGAGCCGGGATCCGCGCGGTGTTTCGTCCCGCATCATCCTGTTCCAGAGAGGCCATTCCGTGAATCAAGCCGCCGTCATGCCCGTTCTGGACGATACCCTGTGCCACCGCCTGAAGGGGCTTGCCCTGCCGCCGGTCCGCCTGGCCTCGACGCAAGGCGGCAGCATCGATCTTTCAGCTTTGCCGTCCCCGCGCACGGTTATCTACTGCTATCCCCGCACCAGCGAGCCGGGGCAGCCCTCCCTGGCTGGATGGGATGTGATCCCCGGCGCGAAGGGCTGCACGCCACAGGCCTGCACCTTCCGCGATCACCATGCGGATCTCGCTGCGCTCGGGGCGGCGGTGTTTGGGCTGAGCACGCAGCCGACGGCCTATCAGCAGGACATGGCAGCGCGGCTGCATTTGCCTTTCGCTGTGCTGAGCGATGCGCAATTCGCGCTGACCGAGGCATTGGGCCTGCCGACTTTTGAGGCCGGGGGCATGCGGCTGATCCAGCGCCTGACGCTGGTCTTGCGGGACGGAGCGATTGAAGCGGTGTTTTACCCCGTCAGCCGGCCCGAGCAGAGCGCGGCGCAGGTGGTTGACTGGCTGGAGGACAACCCTCTGTAAGGAACTTCACGCCTGCAACCGGCCGGGGACGACCAGCTTTTAGAGAAATTTCCGATCTGATTGGATCGTTCGACTGCTCGAGATCTTTATTTCAAGGCGTTTTCTTCGCGCGAACCTGTGTCCGATTCGCGCGAAAACGCTCTACCCCTCCAATTGCCGTGCCTCTTCCGGCAGCATGATCGGGATGCCGTCGCGGATCGGGTAGGCGAGCTTGGCGGCGCGGCTGATCAGCTCCTGCTTGGCCGCGTCATATTCGAGCGTCGTCTTGGTCACCGGGCAAACCAGGATCTCAAGCAGCTTCGGGTCGATGCGGGTCGCGGTCGGTTCCGGTCCGGTCTCGGTCATGCGGGGTCTCGTTCAACTGTGCTTGTTGGGCAGGTCGGCAAGCATGCCGGCCGCGACCATCAGCTTTGGCAGGGAGAGGCCCGACATGGCAATGGCCGAAACCGTGCTGCGGGTGCGTTCGGCATCGGCGCCGCGCGTGTCGAGCCAGGCGTCGAGGGTGCCGGCGCCGTTGGCCGCGCCCGCGATCTCCTGGGTCAAGCCGGCATGGGCATCGACCAGGGTCTCGACGGCACGCTCGCGGGCGAGGCGTTCGTAATCGTCGGTCGCGGGCACGGCTGCGGCGGCTCCCTCCAGATTCGACAGGCCGAAGACCGAATCGACTCCGAAATGAATCCGCGCGACCTCGGTGATGTCGCGTCCCGTGCGCTCCGCGATATCGACGATGTCGGTCGCCTGGGCGAGCGCCGGCAGGCTGGCGACCCGGGCGGCGAGCACCTCGGGCACGCCTTCCGACGTCAGCACCGCGATCCGGGCGATGCGGGCCTGGGCGGCGGCCTCCGGCAGCAGGGTCTCGAGCTCGGCCGCGAGCGCGCTTACACCCTTGGCATAGCGCGCCACCGTCTGCTCGATCGCGCCCGGCTTGGCCACGCCACGGCGCAGGAACCAGCTCATCCGGTCGCTCACCAGCTCCTGCGCGGCAGCGTAGAGCCCGAGCTGGGTCTTGCCCGGCACTTTCGCGTCGAGCGCGTCGATCGATGCATTGAGTGCGATCAGATCGAAGGAATCGCGCGCGATCGCATAGGCGGCGGCGATGGCTGGAGCCTCGGCGCGGGTCTGGTCGGCGAGCGTCGTCACGATCGCCGGGCCGCCGCGATTGACGATCGCGTTGGCGAGCTGGGTTGCGACGATCTCGCGGCGCAGCTTGTGGCCAGCGATCTCGGGCGCGTAGCCGTCGCGCAGCGCTTTCGGGAAATAACGGACCAGTTCGCTGTTCAGATAGAGGTCGTCGGGCACCGGAGAGGCCAGAAGCGCGTCGTGCAGAGCGAGCTTGGCATAAGCGAGCAGCACCGAAAGCTCCGGCCGCGTCAGGCCTTCGCCGCGTTTCTCGCGCTCGGCGATGGTTGCGTCGCTCGGCAGATATTCGACGCTGCGGTCGAGACGCCCTTCGGCCTCCAGCGCCTGCATCAGACGTCGCAGGCCCGGCGTCGCCGCCTGTCCCTGCGCTTCGGTGAGGGAGAGCGCCAGTGTCTGCAGATAGTTGTTGCGCAGCACCAGCAGGCCGACCTCGTCGGTCATCTCGGCCAGGAGCGCGTTGCGGTCGTCCTCGGCGAGGCGGCCATCCTTGACCGGCCCGGCGAGCGCGATCTTGATATTGACCTCGACGTCGGAGGTGTTGACGCCGGCCGAATTGTCGATCGCGTCGGTGTTGAGCTTGACGCCCTTGCGCGCCGCCTCGATGCGTCCGCGCTGGGTCGCGCCGAGATTGGCGCCCTCGCCGATGGCGCGCGCCCGGACATCGGCGCCAGTGATGCGGATCGCGTCATTGGCGCGGTCGCCGACCTGCGCGTCGCTCTCGTCGGCGGCGCGGATATAGGTACCGATGCCGCCGAACCAGAGCAGGTCGACCCGCGCCTTCAGGATCGCCGTCATCAATTCGGGCGGCGTGACCTCGGCCTTGGGCAGATCGAGCAGCGCCTGCATCGCCGACGAAAGCGAAATGCTCTTGGCCTGCCGCGAGTAGACGCCGCCGCCGGGCGAGATCAGCGATTTGTCGTAGTCGGCCCAGGAGGAGCGCGGCAGATCGAACAGGCGCTGGCGCTCGGCCAGGGTCTTTGCCGGATCCGGATCGGGATCAAGGAAGATGTCGCGGTGGTCGAAGGCGGCGACCAGCTTGATCGCCGGTGAGAGCAGCATGCCGTTGCCGAAGACGTCGCCCGACATGTCGCCGACGCCCGCGACGGTGAAGGGGGTGGTCTGGATATCGATGTCGATTTCGCGGAAATGGCGTTTCACCGCTTCCCAGGCGCCGCGCGCCGTGATGCCCATCTTCTTGTGGTCGTAGCCTTGGCTGCCGCCTGAGGCGAAGGCGTCGCCGAGCCAGTGGTGCTTCTCCAGTGAGAGCGCATTGGCCGTGTCGGAGAAGGTCGCGGTGCCCTTGTCGGCGGCGACGACGAGATAGGGATCGTCGCCGTCATGGCGCACCGTGTCGGCGGGCGGGATCACGGTCTCGCCGTCGAGATTGTCGGTCAGCTCGAGCAGGGTGCGCACGAAGATGCGGTAGCTCTCGGTGCCCTCCGCCAGCCAGGCCTGCCTGTCCGAGGGAGCGGGAAGCTGCTTGGGCACGAAGCCGCCCTTGGCGCCGACAGGTACGATGACGGCGTTCTTGACCTGCTGCGCCTTGACCAGGCCGAGCACCTCGGTGCGGAAATCCTGCGGTCGGTCGGACCAGCGCAGGCCGCCGCGCGCGACCTTACCGAAGCGCAGATGCACGCCCTCGACGCGTGGCGAATAGACGAAGATCTCGTAGAGCGGGCGCGGCAGTGGCAGCGAATCGAGCTTGGCGCATTCGTATTTGATCGAGATCGTGCCGCGCGGATGCCCGTCCGGGCCGATCTGGAAGAAATTCGTGCGCAGGCCGGCATCGATCAGATTGACGAGGCGGCGCAGGATGCGGTCCTCGTCGAGGCTGGTGACGTCGTTGAGCGCGGTCTCGATGTGTTCGCGCTCGGCGGCGACGCGGGCCTCGCGTTGTTTCGCATCGATGCGTGGGTCGAATTTGGCGAGGAAAAGCGCGACGAGGCCGGAGGCGATGCCGGCATGGCGGGTCAGCGCATCGGCGATGTAGTCCTGCGCATAGGGCGCGCCGACCTGCCGCAGATAGCGCCCGAGCGAACGCAGCAGCGCCGCCTCACGCCAAGCCAGCCCCGCGACCAGGACGAGCTGGTCGAAGCGGTCGGATTCGGCCAGGCCCCGGAACTGCGCCATCAGCGCCGCCTCGATGGTCGGGTCGAGCCGTTCGACGTCGATCGCGCCGTCATCGGCGCGCTCCAGCGTCATGTCGTGCAGCCAGACGGGGGCGGTCTCCGAGCCTTCGCTCGCGGCCGACTGCGGCAGGATGTTGTAGGTGCGCTCGTTGACGACGCGGAAGCCCATATTCTCCAGCACCGGCACGCGGGCGGAGAGGGAGATCGCCGCGCCGCGCGAGAACACCTTGAGATTGGCGCGTGTCGCCGGATCGCCCTCGCGGCGGTAGAGATTGACCGCGCGGCCCCGGTCCGGGGTCAGCTTCTGGAGAATGTCGATGTCGGCAAGCGCATCCTGCGCCTCAAAGCGCTCGCGATAGGCGGCGCCGAATGCTTCGGCATAACGCTCGACCAGTGCCCGGGCGGCGGGTCCTGCCCTCTGCCGGTCGAGCACATCCTTGAGGCCGTCGCCCCAGGTTCGCACGATCGCGCTGATGCCACGTTCGAGCGCGGCGCGATCGACCTTGGGGGTTCTGCCCTCGTCGCGGCCGATGATGTAATGCGTGCGGGCGAGCGGACCTTCCGGATAGGCCGGATAGGCTGCCGAGATGCGGCCTTCATAGATGCGGGCGAGAAATTCGCCGACACGGCGGCGCACGGTCGTGTCGTAACGATCCTTGGGGATGAAGACGAGGATCGAGACGAAGCGATCGAACTCGTCAGCACGGGCCAGCGCCCGGATGCGCGGCCGTTCGGTCAGCTGCAGGATGTCGAGTGCGAAGCTTTCCAGCGTCACGGAGTCGATCTGGAACAGCTCGTCGCGCGGGAAGGCGTCGAGCACGTTCATCAGGGCCCGGCCCGAATAGCTCGCCGGATCGAAGCCGATATTGCGAGCGACGCGGGCGACCTTGAGGCGCAGATAGGGAATCGCGCGGGCGCTGCCGGTATAAGCATTGGAGGTGAGCAGGCCGACGATGCGCAATTCGCCGTCGAGCCGGCCGTCGGAGGTGAAGAGCTTGACCCCGACATAGTCGAGATGGACGCGCCGGTGCACCCGGCTCTTGACGTTGGCCTTGGTGATGATCAGCGCCTGGGGCTTGGCCAGGAAGGCGCGGATTTCGGGGGTGGTCACCACCATTTCGCGGTTCTTGCGCAAGACCCGGACGGAGGGGTCACGCAGAATCCCCAGGCCCGAACCTTCGATCGGGTCGGCGGCGGCATCGCCTCCCGGGAAGCGATAGGCGCGGATGCCGAGCAAGGTGAAATTGTCGCCGGTGATCCATTCGAGGAATTGCAGCGCCTCGCTGACCTCATCCTCCGGCAAGGGCGGCGGATTGGCGCGATAGGCCTGGATCACCTCGGTGATTCGCCCGCGCATCGCCGCCCAATCGTCGACGGCAAGGCCGACATCGGCGTAGACACGGTCGAGCGCGCTGCGCAGGCGCTCGCGCGCCTCGGGCGTGTCGATGCGGTCGAGATGGATATGGATCATGCTCTCTCGGCGGGTGCCTTCCGGCGCGCGGCCGGCGGCTTCGCCGGCAAGCTCGAGGAATTTTCCGTCCGCATCACGCGCGACCGCCAGGATGGGGTGGGCGACGAGGCGCGGCTCGAAACCCTGGTCGGCGAGTTCGGCCAGGGTCGAATCGAGCAGGAAGGGTTTGTTGTCGTTGACGACATCGAGAATCGTCAGCTGGCGCTCGCGGCCCTCGCTGTCGAAACTTTCGTCGCGGAAGCGCAGATTGATCGCTCCGGGCGCGCGGGCTGCGGTCAGATGGTCATAGGCGGCGATGGCGGTGCGGGCGAGCATGGCCGGTGGTAGGGCGTCGAGATCCTCGGCGACGACGCGGCCGAAGAGCAGCCGCACGAATTCGGCGGGGAGAGCGCTACCGCTCTGGGAGGCGGCGGCCTCGATTGCCGCGATGGCCGCAGCCGTCGCATTCGTTACCCGCTTAGCCATGCTTCTCCCCCTGTTCTTTTGCCGCAGCGATGACATAGGCTGCGCGGCCTTTCAACTTTCGCCGCGACTGAGGTCGCGGCAAGGCCAAATCGGACCCTGACTCGACCGATCCTGTCGAAGTCCGGGCAAAAGCGACGTGACAGGAGGAACCATGGCGACCAAGCATGACAAACCGAAGGTGGGCGAGGCTCCGGCGCAGCAGGATTCGCCGCCCGCGGTGATGGCGCTGTCGCTGCCGCCTGGCACGCTTTCGGCCGAGAATCAGGCCTATTTCGACAAATGCCTGGAGAAGCTCAGCTTCGTGCCCAATGTGCTTGTGTCTTATGCCCATGACGACGCCAAGCTGAGCGCCTTTGCGACGTTCTACAACGACCTGATGCTGGCGCCGTCGGGCCTGTCGAAGCTGGAGCGGGAGATGATCGCTGTTGCCGTCTCCAGCGTGAACCGCTGCTATTACTGCCTCACCGCGCATGGCGCGGCGGTGCGCCAGCTTTCAGGCGATCCGGTGCTCGGGGAATTGATGGTGATGAACTACCGAGCGGCCGAACTCTCGGTGCGGCATCGCGCCATGCTCGATTTCGCGGTCAAGCTGACGGAGACGCCGCATCTGATCGGAGAGGCCGATCGCGAGGGCCTGCGCAAGGCGGGCTTCGGTGAGCGCGACATCTGGGATGTCGGCGCGGTCGCGGCCTTCTTCAACATGTCGAACCGGATGGCCTCGGCGGTCGATATGCGGCCCAATGCCGAATATCACGGCCAGTCGCGCTAAGACCACCCTCATCGATTAGGCTGATGGCCGGAGAGCATCGACCGAGATGGGGCCGGGTGCGCGTCGCACCGCCCGGCCCCGCCGGCGGCCTCGGCCGACAAACCCTCACACGCGCAGCAGCGTCTTGATGGCGCGGCGTTCGTCCATGGCGCGATAGCCCTCGGCTACCTCGGCAATGGGCAGTTCGAGATCGAAGACCTTGCCGGGGTCGATCTTGCGTTCCAGCACCATGTCGATCAGGTCGGGAAGGAAGCGACGGACCGGCGCGGGGCCGCCGAGCATCCCGGTCTGCGAGAAGAACAGCGCCTGGCCGTCGAGCTCGACCCCGTGGGGAACGCCGACATAACCGATCATGCCGCCCGGCCGCGTGCACCGGAGCGCCTGCTGCATCGATTCCTGTGAGCCGACGCATTCGAGAACCGAGTCGGCCCCGATGCCCTTCGTCAGATCCTTGATGCGGGCTATGCCGATATCATCGCGCTCCGCGACGATGTCGGTCGCACCGTATTCGAGCGCGAGATCCTGACGGCTCTTGTGGCGACTCATCGCAATGATCCGTTCAGCCCCCATCTGCTTGGCCGCAAGGACGCCCATCAGCCCCACCGCTCCATCGCCGACCACGACGACGGTCGAGCCGGGCTGAACCCGGGCCGCATTCGCGGCGTACCAGCCCGTGCCCAACACGTCCGACGTCGCCAGCAGGCTGGGGATGAGATCATCGGGTGGCATCTCCTCCGTCGCCACCAGCGTGCCGTCCGCCAGCGGCACCCGCGCATAAGGCGCTTGCGCACCCGACATGAACTCGCGCTGCTCGCAGGAGGATTGGAAGCCGAAGCGGCAATGCGGGCAGGTGTTGTCGGAGAGACAGAAGGAGCCGACGACGAACTGACCAGGACGCACGGTTCTCACCGCGCTGCCGACTTCCACGACGACACCGCAATACTCGTGGCCCATATGGGCCGGCCCCTCCATCGGCTGAAGCCCACGATAAGGCCAGAGATCGGAGCCGCAGATGCAGGTCGCGGAGAGTTTGATGATGGCGTCGGTCGGCTTGAGTATCTTGGGTTCCGCTACGTCTTCGAAGCGGACGTCGCCGGGGCCGTGCAGGACAGTAGCCAGCATGGGTCAGTTCCTTTCGTTAGTCAGGAGATGCGAGGCCCGCAGTGGGAAGACGCCGCGTGTGAGCAAAGGTTGCGTGCCCCCGTCTAGGCGGCCGAGCCGGATCAGCCCGCTGGAGTAGCGATAGCCGGCATGGAAGAAGGCGAGGTTGCCCCAGGGGGCGTAGTAGCAAAGGTCGCCGGGCGCCTCGTTGCCGAACCGGCCGCTGCCATCGGTGGTGAGTTTGCGCGGGAGATAGGCGATCTTCTCGTTGGTGGAATAGTCGTCGATCTTGAGATCGAGCGGCAGCATCGATGCGAAGTCGCGGGCCGAGCGGTTGTCCTCAAGCGTGGCCGTGAACTCCCGCCCGTCAAACGCGAACCGGATCTTCATCGGCGGCGTCTCCTGGCCTGTGGCGGAACGGCGTGCGGATCGCGACCATGCGAGTGACGGCACGATCAGGCTCGCGGCAGCGGCGATGACGGCGCGCCGGGTCGGAGGGGGTAATCTCGTTGTCACTTCGCATGCCCCCGCTCGATCGAGGCCGCCCAAGCGGCGAGCGCGGATCCGAGCAGCAACACTGCGGCCAGGACTAAGGTGGCCCACCAGCCCGCCAGGTCGAAGAGCAGCCCGCCGCCGGCCGCGCCGAGGGTGATGGCGAACTGGATGACGGCGACCTGCAACCCACCGCCGGCCTCCGCGTCGTCGGCGAGCACGCGGCTGAGCCAGGTGCCCCACCCCACCGGCGCGGCCGTACTGAAGAAGCCCCAGGCCACGAGCAGGACCGCGACCGGAAGCTTGAACGAAGCGACGGCGACGAGCATCGCCGCGAGAGCCGCCATCACCAGCGGGATTGCAATGACCACCGAATAGAGGCGCCGATGCAGCAGATGCCCGATGCTCCAGGTTCCGGCGACGCCGGCCAGGCCCATCAGCAGCAACGCCAGGGACAAGGCGGGGACAGAATAGTCCGCGACCTGCTCGAGGAAGGGGCGCAGATAGGTGAACAGCGCGAATTGCCCCATGAACAACAGGAACATCGACGCCATGCCGAGCGCCACCTGAGGACGTCGCAGGAGAAGCAATACATTGCCCTTCGCCTTGCGGTTCCGGGGAGGAAGTGCCGGCATGCCTATCCACTGCCAGACCAGCGCGACAAGGGCGAGTGGGACCACGCAGAAGAAGGCGCCGCGCCAGCCGATGAGGTCGCCGAGAAAGCTGCCCAAGGGCGCGGCGATCGTCGCCGCAACGGCGTTTCCGGCGTTCAGCATGGCAAGTCCGCGCGGCACGGCGTCCTCGGGCAGCAGGCGCATGACGATGGCGGTGGACATCGACCAGAAACCGCCGATCGCCACGCCGAGCAGAGCGCGGCCGAGCATCAGCACGGCATAGCTCGGGGCAAAGGTGACGATCGCGCCGGACAGGATCAGCAGACCCGCGAACGCCGCCAGGACGACCTTTCTGTCGATACCGCGGGTGAGCTGCGCGACGAAGAGGCTGGTGACGACGGCGAACAGGCCGGAGATCGAGATTGCCTGTCCGGCTTGCCCTTCCGACAGACCGAGATCGGCGGCGATCGGCGTGAGCAGACTCACCGGCATGAATTCGGAGGCGATCAGAACCGCGACGCAGAGCGACATCGCCGCGACCGCTCCCCAGGCCGCAGCCGGCCTGGCCTGTGTCGTATGTTCGAAGGTGGCGTGCATGATGTGTCTGCCTTACCGCGCGGCGCCTCGGATGCGCCGGGCCTTGTTCGGCAGAGATAGGCCCGGACGGTCACGTGGATTAGCCACTATAATCAGCATGAATTTATCGATATGGGCCATCAATCTGGACTGCGTCGAAGAAGCGGACCGCCGAACGGGCAGCGGCACGGCATGGCGAAGCGCCCACCAGATCGTCGACCTAGCGGGCGCCATCGAAGGAGGCGGGTCTCAGCGCGAGCCGAGGAACTCGATGATGGCGCGGCGCTCCTCGGCGTTGCCGAAACGCTGGATCATGCGGGTGCCACGAACCAGCGAGGCCGGATTGGCGAGGAACGCATCCAGGTTCTCGGTGGTCCAGGTGATCCCGGATTCCTTAAGGCCGGTCGAAACATTGCTGCCCTGAACGGAACCGGCCTGGCGCCCGATGATGCCTTGCAGATGGGGGCCGACGCTGTTGCGGCCGGTATCAATCTGATGGCAGGCACCGCAGCGTTGCTGAAACAGCCTTTGCCCGACAGGCGGCTGGCTGGTCTGGGCCCGTGCGGATTGAGTGGCACAGGCCAAGAGCCCGAGCGCCAGCGAACCGAGAAAAACGTGCCTCATCCCTGCGACCCCTTCAGGTCGATCTTGGAGAGCGGCAGGCTGCGAATGCGCTTGCCCGCGAGCACCGACACGGCATTCGCGACGGCGGGAGGCACACCGGGCAATCCCGGCTCGCCGATGCCGCCCATCGGCGCGCCGCTCTCGACGATCCGGACATGGACCTTCGGCATCTTGTCCGGCGACAGGATGGGGTAGCCGTCATAATTGCGGGCCCGCGGCATGCCCTTTTCGTAGACGACCTCCTCGAGCAGGGCCGACGACAGGCCGAGCGCAACGGCGGAGTTGACCTGCGATTCGATGACAGCCGGATTGACGATACTGCCGGGATCGATCGCGACCCAGACATCGTGAACGATGACCTCGCCGTCGCGCAGCGAGACCTCGGCGATCGTCGCCACCTCGCTGCCGAAGGGCGAAGCCATGGCGACGCCCCGGGCTCGCCGGCTGCCATCCGCCGCGGCGAAGGGCCCGCGCCGCCAGCCGCCCGCCAGATCGGCTACAGCCTCGAGCAGCGCCTTGTGTCGCGGGCTGGCAGCAAGGAGCCGCAGCCGCAGCTCATAGGGATCATGCCGGCCGACATCGGCCATCTCATCGAAGAACGTCTCGTAGAAGAAGTCGTTCATGGAATGGCCGACCGAGCGCCAGAAGCCGAGGATCGCGGGATCGTCGACATGGATCTGCCCGACACGGCGGTTGGGGATCGCATAGACCTTGCCCGCGATCCCCTCGACGGTGGAGCTGTCGACCTTGTCGGGCTGCCGGCCGAACCAGCGCCCGGTGGGGCCCTCGGTGACGGTGACCGCTTGAAGGGCGATCGGCAGCCCGTCCGCGTCGAGACCGGCTCGGAAGCGGGCGACGCTCATCGGCCGCAGCGCATCGCGCAGGAACTCCTCCTCGCGGCTCCAGATCAGCTTGACCGGACGGCCCACCGCCTTGGCCAGCGCGATTGCTTGCGGATAGGGATTGGCGGTCTGGTAGAGGAAATGCCGGCCGAAGAAGCCGCCGAGGGGCGGCGAATGGATGATCACCTTCTCGGGCGCGATCCCGGCGACCTTCGCGGCGTCGGCCTGGAACATCTCCGGAGCCTGGTTGGGCAGCCACAATTCGAGCGTGCCGTCCTGGCTCCAGTGGGCCAAGGCCGAGGGAGGCTCGAGCTGCGCATGCGCCAGATAGGGCGCGTCATAGGTCGCTTCGACGACTGTCCGCGCGCGGTCGAAGGCACGGGCGGCATCGCCCACCGTCTCGAAGGCCACGCCTTGCCCCGGCATGGCCTTGAGCTTTGCCATATGGGCTTCGGAGGAGAAATCCGCCGGCATGACGCGGACGGAGCCCGGGCTCGTCTCGGTCCAGGTCACCTGCAAGGTTTCGACGGCACGGCGCGCCCGCCACCAGCTCGTGGCGAGCACTGCCACCGCACCCGGCAGCCGATGGATCGAGTGCACGCCGGGCATCGCGCGCACCTCGGCCTCGTTTGCGAAGGCGCTCGGCTCGAGGCCGAGACGCCCGGCATGTTGCACGGCCGCGTGCAGCATGCCCTCGAGCTTGAGGTCGATCGCATAGCGGATCTTGCCCGTGGACTTGTCACGCACGTCCAGGCGCGGCACCGGCTTACCGATCCAGCGGAAATCGACAGGGCGGCGCAGGGGTACATTGGCCGGCACCGGCAGTCCCGCAGCCGCCTCGGCAATCTCGCCATAGGCAACGGCCCTGCCCGATGCGGCATGGACGACCCGTCCCGGTTGCGTCGAGAGCGAGGAGACCGGCACGCCGAGCCGCGTCGCGGCGGCCTGGAGCAGCATCTGGCGCGCGGAGGCGCCGAGCTTGCGCATCGTCTCGTAGCTTCGGCGGACTGACATGCTGCCGCCGGTAAATCGCCCGCCCCCAATCAGGAGATAATCGCGGCCGGGAGGCGCGCCCTCGACGACGAATTTCGAGGGCTCGACATCGAGCTCCTCCCCGACGATCTGCGCCATGGCGGTGAAGATGCCTTGTCCGCCCTCGATGAAGGGGCTGCGAAACAGGACGCTGCTATCAGGCCTGATTTCGAGAAAGGCGCGCACGCGTGTGCCCGGCACGATGGCCGCAGCGGCGCCCTGTGCGCGCGCGGAGCCTCCCGGCAGGGAGATGCCGAGGACCAGCGCGCCCACCCCGCCGACGAAGCCCCGGCGGGACAGGTTCAGCGGGGCGGCCTCGGGTAGCTCGGCGGAGATGGCGGACGTCGGAGTGATCGCGTTCATGCCGGCCCCCTCAGGCGCGCGCCGCATGCCGCACGGCGGCAGCGATGGCGTTGTAAGTGCCGCAGCGGCAGAGATTGACCATCGCACTGGCGATGTCAGCGTCGCTCGGCTGCGGGCTCTGCTTCAGAAGCGCCGTCGCCGCCATCACCTGGCCGGACTGGCAATAGCCGCATTGCGGAACCTGATGGGTGACCCAGGCCTCGACGACCTTCTGGCCGACGACATCGGAGGCGATCGCCTCGATCGTCGTGATCTGGGCCGCGGCGACGCTCTCCACGGGGGTGACGCAGGAGCGGGTCGCCTGACCGTCGATCAGCACCGTGCAGGCGCCGCATTGCGCGAGCCCGCAGCCATATTTCGTGCCGGTCAGCCCGAGTTCGTCGCGCAGCACCCAGAGCAATGGCGTGTCGGGCTCGACCTCGACCTGATGCTTCGACCCGTTGATGCTCAGCTCCATGGCTCTCTCCTCGGGCATGGGTTGCGAAGCGCGACCCGTAGGCGGATCGCGTCTCTTGAGATCGCTTTTAGATAGCGGGGGGCCAGGACGCCGATTAGTGGCGATAATTCACTTGCATATATTGATGGGAGCCATAAATCGCCTGAATCCAGGGAGCGCGCCGATGGCCAGGGAAGACTTCAACGATCTGATATGGTTCCTGGCGGTAGCGGAGGAACGCAGCTTCACACGGGCTGCGGCCAAGCTCGGCATCACGCAATCCACGCTCAGCCATACCATCAAGCGGCTCGAGACCCGCATGGGCATCCGCCTGCTGACGCGGACGACGCGCAGCGTCGCTCCCACGGATGCCGGCGAGCGCCTGAAGCAGTCGCTGGCACCGCGCGTTGCCGAGGTTGAGGCAGAGATCGCCGCATTGATGGCCTATCGCGACAAGCCTGCAGGGACCATCCGCCTGACATTATCGGATCATGGGCTCGAGAGCGTCGTCTGGCCGAAGCTGCGGCCCGTGCTGGGCGCCTATCCGGACATCAAGCTCGAATTCAGCATCGACAACGGTCTGCGCAATATCGTCGAAGATGGCTTCGATGCGGGCATTCGGCTCGGAGAAAGCGTCGAGAAGGACATGATTGCCGTCCGGATCGGCCCCGACTGGCGTCTCGTCGCCGTCGCCTCGCCGAACTACCTCGCGACGCATCCGCGCCCCGTGCATCCGCACGACCTGATCGGACACGATTGCATCAACATGCGTCAGGCTCGCGCGGGAGGCCTCTACGCCTGGGAGTTCGAAAAGGACGGCCAGGAATTGCGTGTCAGGGTGGACGGTCAGCTCACCTTCAACGCGTCCTATGCGATGGTCGATGCGGTCGTAAACGGCTACGGCATCGCCTACCTGCCCGAGGACCTGGTCGATCGCCACATCGCCGCCGGCGATCTGGTCGTTTTGCTCGACGAATGGTCGCCGCGCTTCCCCGGCTATTACATCTATTACCCCAGCCGACGGCAGAGCCTCCCCGCATTCAAGATCATCGTCGATGCGCTACGGCACACGGATGGTTGACCGCTGGGGACGGCCTTTTCCATGAAGGCCGTCAGTATTCGTTGACGGCAGGCAAGTTGCTGGTGCGACGGCTCGAGCCGATGCCGAATCAAAGCCTGAGGCCTGAACCGCGGCAACAAACGGCAAAAGAAAACGGCCAGCGGAGACCGCCGGCCGTGAGGTAGCCTCGAACCGATTGGCCCGGCCCATCCGAAATCCGGGGGGCTGGGGGGCTGACAAATCCGAAGATCGGCAGGCCGGGCCGTCGAGGCAACATGGTCAGTTGAACCGCCTAGTTTGGCCGTCGCTTGTCCCGTTTCGGGCGAAAATGCGGCGAAGCTGACGAAGCTGTGATGGTCTTGAATGCCCTGTCGGCGGGGAACCTTGCCAGCGCAGCATCGCAGGCGCATCATTGGTTGCCAAACAGCGTGGCGACTTGGCGGTCGCCGATCGGGAGGCGCAATGAGCGAAAGCGAAACGCCGCAATCGCAGCAGGCCGGCGGGGTCATTGCCTTCCCCAGCCCGGCCAAAACCCCCACCGTCACCTTCGACCGACGCGAACTCGCGGAATTGCTGAACCTCTACGGCCGTATGGTCGCATTGGGTGAATGGCGCGACTATGCGATCGATTTCCTGAAGGATAAGGCACAGTTCTCAGTCTATCGCCGCTCTTCCGAGGTGCCGCTTTACCGCATCGTCAAGGATCCGGCACTGGCCAAGCGTCAGGGCGCCTATTCCGTCGTGGCGGCGACGGGGCTCGTGCTCAAGCGCGGCCCCGATCTCGGCCGCGTGCTGCGGGTTGTCGACAAGCGCCTGAGCGTGGTGAGTTGAGGCTCACAGCGAGGGCGGCGTCCTGCCCGCCTCGCCCAGCTCCTTCTGCATCAGCATCTGGTCGAGCCAGCGGCCATGCTTGTAGCCGACCTTCTCGGCCACGCCGATGAGCCGGAAGCCGGCGCGCTCATGCAGGCGGCGCGAGCCGATGGAGGCGCCGGTGCCGTCGCCGATGACTGCAATCATCTGCCGGAAGCCGCGTGCGGTGCAGGCCTCGATCAGGGCTGCCAGCAAGGCGCCGCCGACGCCCGAGCCTTGTGCGGCCGGAGCGATATAGATCGAATTCTCGACGGTCGCGCGATAGGCGGGGCGCGGGCGGTAGGCCCCGGCATAGGCGTAGCCGAGCAGAGCCCCGTCGCGCTCCGCGACAAGATAAGGGTAGCCCCCGGCCAGGATCGCCTCCTGCCGGCGCAGCATCTCGGCCTCGTCCGGGGGCTCGACCTCCCAGGAGGCGGTGCCGTGCAGGACGGCTTGAGCGTAGATCGCCGTGATGGCGGGAATGTCGGCGGGGCCGGCGGGTCGGATCGAGAGCGTCGTCATTCACCGATGATGACGGTGCGCTCGCCTAAAAGAAAAGCCCCGGCCTTGCGGCCGGGGCTCGTTTTTCATGCAGGGCGGAGGTCGCTTAGCGACGGTCGCCGAAGAGCTGCAGCAGCATCTGGAACATGTTGATGAAGTTCAGGTAGAGCGACAGCGCGCCGTTCACCGAGAGCTTCGCGGCCGATTCCGCATCCATGTCCGAAGACAGGTACATTTCCTTCAGGCGCTGCGTATCCCAGGCGGTCAGGCCGGCGAAGACCAGCACGCCGATCGCCGAGATGGCGAAGGACAGCGCGCTCGAGGCCAGGAAGATGTTGACCACCGAGGCGATGATCAAGCCGATCAGGCCCATGATCAGGAACGAACCCATGCCCGAGAGCGACTTCTTCGTGGTGTAGCCGGCAAGGCTCAGCGCCCCGAAGGCCGCAGCCGTGATGAAGAAGACCTGGGTGATCGACGCACCGGTGAAGACGACGAAGATCGAGGACATCGAGACGCCCATCACCGCCGCGAAGGCGAAGAACATGATGCGCGCCGAGACCGAGCTCATGCTTTCGGCCTTGAACGAGAACAGCATGATGAAGGCGAGCGGAGCCAGCATCACGACCCATTTCAGCGGGCTGAGATAGAGCGCCCTGCCGAATTCGGTCAGGCCGGCGATCTTGCCGCCATCCGTGTAGCCGGCGATCGCCAGCGTCGAGATGCCGATGGCGGCGAGGCCGGTGATGGCCAGACCAATCGACATGTTGTTGTAGACGCCGAGCATGAACGAGCGCAGGCCCTGATCCATCTCGACGGCGCTGGTCTGCTGTGCGCGGCCGGCACCCCAGACTGGAGCATTGCGGTCGAAGTTGCTCATCGAGCGAGTTCCCCTGACGTTGATTCCGGAGACGGATATCGCCTCCGCGAAACCCATCATCGCCGACAATCGTGGCGATGTCGCGAATATGAGGGGGATCAGCCGCGCTTACAAGGGGGCGTCATGGTTAAGACGGGCGCCCCATAGAAACGCGGCGCGCGAATAATGCAATGCAGCGGCCATTTCATGTCTATCGTTAGCCGGGGCAGATAGTCATCACAAATTCCGCAGATGAGAAGCCGGCGCTTTCGATAGTATCTGCAGCGTGCCGACAAGCCCGAACAGGACGGTAACGCCGACAGCCGCAGTCGCAGCTAGTAGAGCTCCGGTCGGATCACTGACGAATGCGATCTTCATCACTTGCGTGACGACGCCCCAGCCGGCCAGGGTGCCCGCGAGAACGCCGAACAGCGCCGAAACGAGGCCGATCGCAGCGTACTCAAGGGCGTACGACGAAAGTATAAAGCGCCTCGTCGCGCCCAGCGTCTTCAGGATCATTGCGTCATAGAGCCGCGCGTGCTGTCCGGCCGCGAGCGCGCCGCCCAGGACGAGCAGGCTTGCGGCGATGGCGAGGCCCGATGCGCCCCGGATCGCGGTGGCGAGCTGGCCAACGATGGTGTTGATCGCTTCCAGCGCGTCCTTCACCCGCACGGCCGTCACCGAGGGAAACGTGACGGCGAGCTTGCGCAGCAGGCTGGCATCGTCGGCGCTGCTTGCGTTGGTGGCGGGCGTGATCGTGGCGAGGTTGGTGTGGGGTGCGCCGGCGAAGGTGTTGGGCGAGAACAGCATCACGAAATTGATGCCGAGCGAGCGCCATTCGACCGCGCGCAGATTGGCGACGCGGGCGGTGATGTTGCGGCCGAGCACGTTGACGGTGAGCGTATCGCCGACCTTGAGGCCGATTCCCGCCGCGATCGGCGCGTCGAAGGAGACCAGCGGCTCGCCCTTGTAATCCGCCGGCCACCACTCGCCGGCAGTGAGCTTCGAGCCTTCCGGCAGGGCTGCGGCATAGGTGATGCCGCGGTCGCCGTCGAGCACCCAGGCGGATTGCTCGGTCGCCTTGACGTCCTCGGCCCTGACTCCGTTCACGCTGACGATGCGCCCGCGCATCATCGGCACGCGCTCGATCACCGCGCCCGGCCGCTGTTCGGCGAGAAAGGCGTCGAAGCGCGCCGATTCGGCATTGGGGATGTCGAGGAAGAAGAAGCTCGGGGCTTTCTCCGGCAGCGCCTGGGTGAGCTGGCGCGTCAGGCTGACATTGATGAAGGCCAGCGCCGAAAGCAGGGCGACGCCCAGCCCCAGCGAGAGCACGAGCGAAGGCGTCAATGCGCCGGGGCGGTGGCTGTTGGCGAGCGCCATGCGCAGGCTCGGATTGCGCGGTCGCGGCAAGGCGCGCGCCAGCGCCATCAGACCCCATGAAACCGCGCGCAGCAGCAGGAAGATGCCGGCCATCACAGCAAGGTAGATCAGCGCGATGCGCTGGTCATAGGCGAAGACGAGTGCGACGCCGACGAGCCCCGCCAGCGCCAGGGCGAAGATCGCCATATAGATCGGGCGCGGGCGGCGGGCATCCGGCTCGATCTGGTCGCGGAACAGCGCGGAGACCGGCACGTCATGGGCGCGGCCGAGCGGCAGAATCGCGAAAACCAGCGCCGTCAACATGCCGTAGAGCGCCGCGACGCCGAGTTCGCCCGGCGCCAGGGTCGGCTCGAAGGGCAGCGGCAGAATGTCCTGCAGCGCATAGCCCAGCGCGAAAGGCGCGGCTGCGCCGAGTGCGAGGCCGATTGCGGTGCCCAGGGCCGCGACCAGCATGACCTCGGTCAGATGAATCGCGACGACGCGTCCGCCGGTCGCCCCGATCGCCTTCATCGTTGCGAAATCGAGCTTCTTCGCCTCGACGAAGCGGCGCACTGCATTGGCCACGCCGACGCCGCCGACGAGCAGGGCGGTCAGCCCGACCAGCGTCAGGAACTGGGTGAAGCGCTCGAGATTGCGCTGGAAGCCCGGATTGGCGTTGGAGCGCGAGCGGATCTCCCAACCCGCCTCGCGCTGCTGAGTGCCGGCGGCTGCGATCAGCGCGTCGAGCGAGGCTTCGTCGGAGGCGGCGGCGGGCAGGATGACGCGATAGGTCCAGCGCACCAGGCTGCCGGGCTGGAGCAGGCCGGTAGCGCGCAGGGCAGCCTGCGTCGTCAGCAGACGCGGACCGAAGCCGACGCCAGCTGCGATCTTGTCGGGCTCCGAGACGAGATTGGCGCGAAGCTGAAGCTTTGCGGCGCCAACCGAGATGATGTCGCCGGGCTTCAGGTCGAGACGCCCCAACAGGACCGGATCGGCGACCGCGCCGAAGACGCCGTCACGTTCAGCGAGGAGATCCGAGAGCGGCGCTGCCGGTTCGGTCGTGACCGCGCCGATGCTGGGATAGCCGGCATCGACCGCCTTGATCTCGACCAGGGCCGCGCCCTTTTCGCCGGCATTGGCCATGCCGCGCATGGTGGCGATGGTGGAGACGGCGCCATGGGAGGTGAGGAAGGCCAGTTCCTGCGGGCTCGCCTCGCGGTGGATCAGGCTGAAGGCGGCGTCGCCGCCGAGGATACGCCGTCCTTCCCGGGAGAGGCCCTCGGTCAGGCCGCGCGAAGCCGAGGCCACCGCTGCGATCGCCATCACGCCGAGCGCGAGGCAGGCGATGAAGACGCCGAAGCCGCGCAGACCGCCGCGCAGATCGCGCCAGGCGAGCCGCAGCGCCAGGGCGACGCTGGCAGCACGGGAGGGGGGCAGGGCTTCCGGCTTCACGATTGCGTGCATGATCAGGCGACCGCCAGATCGGCATCGGCCTCGATGCGCCCGGCGCGCAGGCGGATCGTCCTGTCGCAAAGCGCTGCAAGCGACAGGTCATGCGTGACCAGGACGAGCGTCGCGCCACGCTCGCGCCGGAGCGCGAAGATGAGGTCGACGATCGAGCGGCCGGTGTTTTCATCGAGATTGCCGGTCGGCTCGTCGGCGACGAGGATAGCCGGGTCGGGCGCGACCGCGCGCGCGATCGCGACGCGCTGCTGCTCGCCGCCCGAGAGCTGGGCGGGGTAATGGTCCATGCGATCGCCGAGGCCGACATTGCGCAGTTCCGCCTCGGCGCGGGCGAAGGCGTCGTTCGCGCCGGCCAGCTCCAGCGGCAGCGCGACATTTTCACGCGCCGTCATGGTCGGGACGAGATGGAAGGACTGGAAGACGATGCCGATGCGCTTGCCGCGGAACAGGGCGAGGCCGTCCTCGTTCAGGCTGCCGAGATCCTGGCCCGCGACCTTGACGATGCCGGAATCGGGGCGCTCCAGTCCAGCCATGGTCATGAGGAGCGTGGACTTGCCCGAACCGGAGGGACCGACGAGCCCCGTCGCCTCGCCCGAGGGCAGCGACAAAGAAACACCCTTCAGGATATGGACGCGGGCAGCGGCACGCCCCAGACTAAGGTGGACATCCTGCAATTCGATCGCCGGGGCGGGCTTTTCGCTCATTGTGACATGATCCTGACTTCACGTTCCATCAGACCCTCTCGCACCGCATCATGGAGCGAGTGGGGCGGTATCGCAGCGCACCCCGTTCCGGGGCGATATGGGCGTGCCCATGCGCTTGTCCAATCGCTTGCCGCGGTTTTTCTGTTCTGTCTCATGCTGCTTCCGGTCGCGACCATGGCCCAGACACCGTCCCGCCCGCTCAAGCTCGTCGCGTTCGGGGACAGCCTCTCGGCCGGCTACGGCCTGCCCGCCAGCGCCGCCTTTCCCGCCGTGCTGGAGCAAGCCCTGCGCCAGAAGGGCGTTCAGGTCGAGATCAGCAATGCAGGCGTCTCCGGCGATACCGCCTCGGGGGGGCTGGAGCGACTGGATTGGTCGGTTCCCGACGGGACCGATGCCGTCATCCTCGAGCTCGGCGCCAATGACGCGCTGCGCGGCATCGATCCGGCGATCACCGAGAAGGCGCTGGATGCGATCATCACGCGGTTGAAGGCGCGCAACATCGCCGTGCTGCTGGCCGGCATGTATGCGCCGCGCAATCTCGGCCCGGACTACACCAGCCGTTTTGACGCGCTGTTCCCGCGGCTTGCGCAGGCGCATGGACTGGTGCTTTACCCGTTTTTCCTGGACGGCATCGCGGGCGACCGCGCGCTGAACCAGGCCGATCTGCTTCATCCCACCCCTGAGGGCGTCCGCGTCATCGTCCAGCGCATCCTGCCGACGGTCGAGCGCTTCCTCGCGACGCTGCCCGCCAAATCCTGAACGCGGTTCTCGGCCCGAAAATCGCTTCCCCTCCTTTTTCGTCTTGCCCGCCTTTTCCGTTTTGCCTTCCTCGCGGCGCGCGTCTGCTCGCCGGTCTTTTCTCGGAGCTGCATCGCCATGGAATACCGTCGTCTCGGGCGCACCGATCTCAAGGTCTCGGTGATCTGCCTTGGAACCATGACCTATGGCGAGCAGAACACGCAGGCCGAGGGCCATGAACAGATGGACTACGCCCTCGACCAGGGCGTGAATTTCTTCGACACGGCCGAGATGTACTCGATCCCGCCCAAGGCGGAGACGCAGGGCTCGACCGAACGGATCATCGGCAACTGGTTCAAGGCCAGGGGCAATCGCGACAAGGTGATCCTCGCCTCCAAGGTCGTCGGGCGCGGCACCAGCGATTGGCTGCGCGACGACAAGGGCCCGACGCGCGTCACCCGCAAGCAGATCTTCGAGGCCGTCGACAAGAGCCTGGCGCGGCTGCAGACGGACTATATCGACCTCTACCAGATCCATTTTCCCGAGAGGCCGATGCCTTGGGGCTCGAACCCGACGCGCTTCAGCAAGGCGGCCTTCGAAAAGCCGGCGGACGAAACGCCGATCGCCGAGCAGCTCGATGCCTTCGCCGAGGTCATCAAGGCCGGCAAGATCCGCCATCTCGGCCTCTCCAATGAGAGTGCCTGGGGCACGATGAGCTTCCTGCGCGATTCGGAAACGCGCGGCGGCCCGAGGGTCCAGTCGATCCAGAACGCCTACAGCCTGCTGAATCGCACTTTCGACACGGCGCTGGCCGAGGTCGCGATCCGCGAGGATGTCGGTTTGCTCGCCTATTCGCCGCTCGCCCAGGGTTTCCTCACCGGCAAATATCTCGACGGCGCGCGACCGGCCGGAGCCCGCACCACCCTGTTCAATCGGGCGCAGCGCTATGAGACGGCAGGCGCGGAGGATGCGATCAAGCGCTATGTCGCGCTTGCCCGCGAGGCGGGGCTCGATCCGGCGCAGATGGCGCTGGCATTCGTCAATTCGCGCTCTTTCGTGACCGCCAACATCATCGGCGCCACCAAGATGGATCAGTTGAAGACCGACATCGCCTCGATCGGCGTGACGCTTTCGTCCGAGCTTGAGGCGAAGATCGACGCGATCCACCAGCTCGTCGGCAATCCCTGCCCTTGATGGGTGACGTCATTTCCCGGGCTTGCCCGGGTATCTCCCGCCAGGGATGCTCGGGTCTTTGCCCGAGCATGACGGGTGAGCAACGCTGCCTTGTGGACGAAGCCGGTGCTCACCCGGCTTTTCGTCTCGCCAGAGTCACAAAAAACTGGCACTGATTCGTCATGCCGAGGCTGTTCACAGCTCTGGAAATACCCGCCGAGGTTGCCTCGGTGCTGACGCTGCATCGAGGCGGCCTCGTCGGCGCGCGCTGGATCGAGCCCGCCGATTATCACATCACCTTGCGCTTCCTTGGCGATATCGATCGCCGCATGGCCAACGACGTCGATAGCTTTCTGGCCGATCTGCAATCCTATCCCTTCCAGGTGACGCTCGATTCGCTTGGCAGCTTCGGCGGCGACAAGCCGCGCGCGGTCTTCGCCAGGGTGCAGCCGAGCCAGAAGTTGAGCGAACTCCAGGCCGATATCGAGCGATTGATGCGCCGGCTCGGCCTGCCGCCGGAGGCGCGCAAATTCGTGCCGCACGTTACCCTGGCGCGGCTGCGGGACGCCTCCCCGGTCGATGTCGCGCATTATCTCAGCCAGCACCCGATCGTCCGGCCGATCAGCTTCACGACCCGGCGGCTGGCGCTGATGTCGTCGCGCGATTCGGTCGGCGGCGGCCCCTATGTGCTGGAAGCGGCCTATCCGCTTGGACCTGCCTACCCCAACCGGCTGTCCCAGACCGGTTTCCAGCGGAGATGACGATGCCGAAGCGATTAGGCGCGGAGGCCCGCAACGAGGCGCTGGTGACATTGACCGGCTGGCGGCTTGTCGAAGGGCGTGAGGCGATCACGAAGCGCTTCATCTTCCGTGATTTCAGCGAGGCCTTCGGCTGGATGACGCGCGTCGCGCTACTGGCCGAGAAGATGGACCATCATCCGGAATGGTCGAATGTCTACAAGACCGTCGAGGTCACGCTGGCGACGCATGACGCCGGCGGCCTGACTGAGCTCGACGTCAAGCTCGCCCGCGCCATGGACGCGCTGGCGGGCTGAGACCCATCAGGACCGCGCCGTTATCCCGGATCTGCGCCGCTCCGCGGCTTGTCCAGGGTGACGGGGAGGTTCCTGGCCAAGGCTGAACTCGTCAGCCCTTGCCGGTGTTCGACCAGGCGACGAGGCGGCGGGTCACCGGCTCCGGCAGGTTCCGGACGGCGGCCCGCAGCGTCGGGCGCAGATGGCGCAGCCCGAGCCGGCAGACCAGGCGGCCCCACCAAGACAGCGGTAGCATCGAATCGCTCACCACGGTCTGCCCATCGGCATGCTCGAGCTTGTAGGCGTCGGCCGGGGCCAGCAGATCAAACAGCGTGTTGCCGCGCGCCTTGGCGGCGGCGAAGCTGCGATGCACCAGGATGCCGCCGACGCCGCCTCGCTCATGGTCGGGATGGGTCGCGATGACGTGGCCGAAGCTCACCTGCTTGCAGTCGAGCGCGAGGTCGATGCCGATCGCCTGGTCATCGCAGCGAATCACGGCGATCCGGAGTGGCGAGCCGCCCTCGGCGTCGCCGGCGAGATCGTGGAAAAAGGCAGCAAAGCGCGGATCGGCGACGGTCGGTGCGACGATACCGTGCCGGGTCAGTGCCACCTGCTTCATGGCGATCGCCTCGGCGGCGAGCACTGCGGCCTGCGGGCCTGGGTCCAGCGTTGTAAAGGAGATGTCGCCGCGCTCGCTCAAACGGCGCAAGCGCCTGCGATGGTTCGAGCGCTCGCGCGCGGCGTAGACGGCGCTGGGGCCTTCCCGGCCGACGCGCAGGTCGAGATCGGCGTAGGGCGCCTCGCGCTGCTCAAGCAGGATCGCATCGCCCGGCATTCCGGTGGAGGCAAGGGCGGCATCGGTACGCAGCTTGCGCAATTCGAACAGGTCGGCGCGCAGCCCGCGGACCGCCGCCCAGCCGGCCTGCAACAGCTCGGCTTCATGACCGGTACGCTCGACGAGCACGTCGCCGAACTGCGCGACCGGTACGCCCATGAAGCGCAGGATGGTCATACCGAAGCGGCGTTGGGTGATCAGCGGCCAGACCATGACGAGTCGGCCTCCGCGCCTGGCCGTGACGATGCTGAGGCGGCTGCCGGCTTCGAGGTAGTGCTGCGCCCAATGGCGCAGGAAGACATGGCTCTGGAAGACCTGCTGCGGCAAAGCGGCGCGGGCGAAGAGCGCATCCCATTCGGGCTGCAGCGCCAGGAAGCCGCCATGCTCGCTGACGATGTCGATGGCGGGCGCACCATCGCGTGTGGCCGGGGCCGCCATGCTGGGCGCAGGCGGCTCGATGCATTTGGTACGCAGCGCGGTGAGGACGGCCATCAGGCGCCGGTCCGGACATGCGAGATCAAGCGTTTCACGCCCGCCAGCGGGAAGCGCAGGAGATAGGGCGCAAGCAGGAGCGGGTGGCGGGCTGCGAAGGGAGCGTCCTGCTCGACCATGTGGCGGATGGCGAGCACCGGTAAAGGCGCGCGCAGCGGCCGGAATTCGGGGTTCCACAGTCCTGGCGCGTCGGAATCGGCATACATCAGCCCGATCATGCGGTTGCGGGTAAGCGAATAGAATCTGTGGCGCTTCTGGATGCGCTTGAGCATCGCGATGCCGTCGGGCGCAGCGCAGGCGGGAAAGCCGATGATCACGGTGCGGAAATGCGCCATGGCCGGCTTGGCGGGAATCGCGTTCAGCGCCTTGAAACCGTCGCGCAGCAGCGTGAAGACCGCCTCTTCGTCCCCGGGGCCGGCATCGCTGATGCTGAGACGCACCGTGTCGAGCTTGGCGGCCTGACGGGTGAATGGGCAGACTGCGCCGGTGCGGCCGAGATCGGCATGAGCGCTCATCAGATAGCTCTCGACCCAGCCGAGCAAGATCGACAGCGCTGTTCCGGTTTGGCCAGCGCAGCGGGAGCGCGCTTCGGGCAATGTCAGAAGAGGACGTGCAGTTGGACCGACCGACATTGGAGTGTCGGCCGCGCTGATTGTCTGATGCATGGCCCCGCCCGGCTTTGATGTCGGGGCGGGTTTTAATGGGTACACGTTAGGGAAGGGTTTCCCGCAACCTCCGGTAGCCGATGAACGGCGTTAGGATTTTGTAAAAGATTTTGTCCAGCCGCAGAGCGAAAGCGCCTCCTGCATATGCTCCGGCGGCGGGGCCTCGACATGGATCGGCGCGCGTTTGCGGTAGAGCGGG
The DNA here is from genome assembly GCF_900113835.1 of Allobosea sp. OK403. Classification (GTDB taxonomy): domain Bacteria; phylum Pseudomonadota; class Alphaproteobacteria; order Rhizobiales; family Beijerinckiaceae; genus Allobosea. The sequence goes on from NZ_FOQV01000018.1 coordinate 30,714, forward strand.
ATCGTGATGCTGCGGGCATGTAATTGCAGCCCCGGCCCGCCCTCGCGCGGCGCCGTGCCGTAGATTTCGTCGCCGAGCATCGGCCAGCCGGACGCCGCGCAATGCACACGCAATTGATGGGTGCGACCGGTCAAGGGCTCCAGAGCGAGCCAGGCGAGCGGCCCGGTCTCGTTGGCACCACGTCCGAGCACACGGAAACGTGTCTGCGAGGGCAGGCCTTCGGGGTCGACCTTCATCCACCAGCCGCGATCGGGCGCGCGCTTGCCGAGGGCCAAGTCGATCAGACCTTGGTCGCGAGCGGGATCTCCCTGCACGATCGCCCAATAGGTCTTGTCGATGCGGCCCTCACGGAACATCTGATTGAGTTCGGCCATGGCGCGGGGATGGCGGCCGAGCACGAGGCAACCGGAGGTGTCCTTGTCGAGCCGATGCGCGGCCTCGGGCCGGCGCGGCAGGCCGAAGCGCAGCGCGTCGAGGTGATCGGTGAGGACCGGGATGACGCGGCGTTTGGCCTGGGGACCGCGATGCGAGGGTAGGCCCGCCGGCTTGTCGATGACCAGCATCATGGCGTCGCGATAGAGCAGCGGGACGGGAAGCTCGGAATCCGGCGTCGCGTCCGGCGTCCCTTGCGAAATTTCTGGTTGATCGGGCGCGGTCATGGCATTGCGCTAGAGCAGGATGCGAAAAAGTGGGAACCGGTTTTTCGCATCGATCCTGCTCTAACTCTTAGATGAGAGACGGATTCAGACGTCAGATGGGATCACTTCGTGAGCCCTTCTGACATCATCCGGCTCTAGCGAAGGCGGCCGGACGACGCAACCTCTAGGCGCGGCGCGGTCGGACGACAGGACGGATGATGAGCGAGACGCAACCGAAGAAACGCGGTTTCTTTTCCAGGCTTTTCGGCGGTGAGGACGAGCAGGCGAAGCCGGCGGAGCACCCCGGCGCGCCCGCCCCGCAGGCGGCGCCGGAGCCGGAACCTGACGCGCTGATCGCACCCGACCTGCTGATGGGCGAGGCCGCGCCCTTGCCGATCGCGATGCCGGAGTCCGCGCCGGTGCAAGCCCCTCCGGTCATCGCACCTCCAGTCATGGCGCCTCCAATCACGGCTTCCCCGCCGGTGGTCGCCGCGCCGGAGCCGAAGCGGAGCTGGTGGCGCAGGCTGACCGAGGGGCTGTCGCGGACCTCCTCGGCGCTCACCACCGGGATCACGGACCTCTTCACCAAGCGCAAGCTCGACGCCGGCACGCTCGAAGACCTCGAGGACATCCTGATCCAGGCCGATCTGGGTCTCGCGACCTCGGCTCGCATCGCCAAGGCGGTCGGCGAGGGGCGCTACGACAAGCAGATCGATCCGGCTGAGGTGAAGGCGATCCTGGCGCGCGAGGTCGAGGCGATCCTCACCCCCGTGGCCTTGCCGCTGGCGATCGACGCCACGAAAAAGCCGTTCGTGATCCTGATGGTCGGCGTCAACGGTTCGGGCAAGACGACGACGATCGGCAAGCTCGCGGCCAAGTTCAGAGCTGAGGGCAAATCCGTGATGCTCGCTGCCGGCGACACCTTCCGCGCTGCCGCGATCGAGCAGCTCAAGGTCTGGGGCGAGCGCACCGGGGCCGAGGTCATCTCCGGCCAGCAGGGCGCGGATGCGTCGGGCCTGGCCTACGAGGCCTTGCAGAAGGCCAAGGCCACTGGGGCCGACGTGCTGCTGGTCGATACCGCCGGGCGGCTGCAGAACAAGACGGGATTGATGGACGAACTTGCCAAGGTGGTCCGCGTCATTCGCAAGATGGATCCGGAAGCCCCGCATGCGGCGCTGCTCGTGCTCGATGCGACGGTGGGGCAGAATGCGCTCGCCCAGGTCGAGGCGTTCCAGCACACCGCTGGCGTCACCGGGCTGGTCATGACCAAGCTCGACGGTACGGCGCGCGGTGGCATCCTGGTGGCGCTGGCGGCGAAATTCGGCCTGCCGGTGCATTTCATCGGCGTCGGCGAGAGCGTCGACGATCTGGAGCCGTTCTCGGCACAGGAATTCGCCCGCGCGGTCGCGGGATTGGGAGAAGCAGCGTGAGCGAGAATGTGGTCGAGGCGAAGCCGGGCAAAAGCGTCAACCCGCTGCTCAAGCTTGCGCTCGAATTTGGGCCGTTGGCGATCTTCTTCTTCGCCAACTCCTATGGCGACCGGCTCTTTGGTGTCGCGCCGGACCGGCGCATCTTCGTTGCGACCGGTATCTTCATCGCCGCCTCGCTGGTGGCACTGGCGCTGTCGCGGATCGTGCTGGGCTATCTGCCGCGCATGGCGATCGTCAACGCCGTGGTGGTCAGTGTCTTCGGCGGACTGACGATCGCGCTCGACGACGCCTTCTTCATCAAGGTCAAGCCGACCATCGTGAACGCGCTATTCGGCTGCGTACTGCTGGGCGGCCTGTTCTTTGGCCGCTCGCTGCTGGCGCTGGTGCTGGAGACGGTGCTCCAGCTCGACGCGGAAGGCTGGCGCAAGCTGACCTTCCGCTGGGGTCTGTTCTTCTTCGTGCTGGCAGCTCTGAACGAGGTGGTCTGGCGCACGCAGACGCAGGATTTCTGGGTTGCCTTCAAGGTCTGGGGCGTGATGCCGCTGACCATGGCCTTTGCGCTCGCGCAGACGCCATTGATCCTGAAGCATGAGCTGAAGCCGGCGAAGACCGAGGAGTAGCAGGCGGCCTCGCGAGCTGGTTGCTCCCGTAAATTGGGCTTGCGCCATGCCATGGGCGCATCGTGGGCTTGCCCTGCGAGGCGGGGTTACAGGTTGCGATCGGCGGATATCGAGGCTCTGCTGACCTCACTCAGGCAGTTTGACAACCAAGGTCTGTCGACAACGAAGACCTGTCGACAACCAAGACCTGAGACGGAGGTAACGCCCATGCCGTCACTTCGTTTTCCGTCGCTTGCCCTCATCTTCGCTATCAGTGGTTCCATAGCCGCCTGGGCCCAGGCGGTTCCGGCCCCGCAGGCTGCGCCGCCGGCCAGTTTCGCTGCCGAACAAGCTGCCGCCAACGCCGCGGATGGTCCGCGCAGGACGCCGCCGCGCAGCTTCCCGGTGCCGACCGAGGAGGTCAGCCCGGAGATGCGCAAGCTGATCGCCCTGCCGTTCCCGCCGCATATGGACGCTGCGCCCAAGAGCGCCGCCGAATGGAAGGACTTGGTCGACAGGCGCGCCAAGCTCGCCATCGCCGCCCTGCCGGCGCTGAAGGAGAAGCTGAAGGTCAATGTCCAGCCTGCCGTGATCGGCGGCGTGAAGGCCTTCATCGTCACGCCCAGGACGATCCCGCGCGCCAACCGGGACCGGCTGCTCGTCCATGTCCATGGCGGCGGCTATGTCTTCGGGCCGGGAGAGGCGGCGCTGCCGGAAGCGATCCTGCTCGCCGGCTTCGGCGGCTACAAGGTGATCTCGGTCGATTACCGCATGCCGCCCGATGCGCCTTATCCCGCCGCGATGGACGACGCCATGGCGGTCTGGAAGGCGGCGACCAAGATGGCCAAGCCTCGCAACATGGCGATCTTCGGCACCTCGACCGGTGGCGCGATGACGCTCGCCATGGTCCTGCGCGCCAAGGCGGAGAGGCTGCCGCTACCGGGGGCGATCGCGCCGGGCACGCCCTGGTCGGACATTGCCAAGATCGGCGACAGCTACGCCACCAATGAATGGGTCGACAATGTCCTGGTGACCTGGGACGGCTGGCTCGGGCGCGCGGCCTTGCTCTACGCCAATGGCCACGATCTGAAGGATCCGCAGCTCTCGCCGATCTATGGCGATTTCCACGGCTTTCCGCCGACCATCCTGACCTCGGGCACGCGCGACCTGTTCCTGTCGAACACGGTCCGGACCCATCGCAAGCTGCGCCGCGCCGGCGTCGTCGCCGACCTCAACGTCTATGAGGGCCAGAGCCATGCACAGTATGGCGCGGATATGAACGCCCCCGAGACGAAAGAGGCCTTCACCGATATCGCCAAATTCTTCGACCGCCATCTCGGGCGATAGAGCCCGTTGTCTCGGTACCGATCACAGCGTCATTCCGGGCCTCTGCTTCCTACGCCCGGGATTCGATCTTGGGCCTGATCTTGCCATTTGGCATTTTATGTATTATTCGATGCCAAATGGAGATTGCGTCATGACCGCCTTGCAGCGCATCGAGACGACCCAGCGCGACTTTGTCCCGGATCCGATTTCGGATGACGAAGCCAGCGCGATGTTTCGCGCCGCAATCAATCTCTTCCGGCTCTGGCACGTCACCGACGAGCAGGCGGCGACACTGCTCGACCTGCCCTTGCGCAGCTACCGGCGCTGGAAGGCCGGCGAGATCGGCCGCATCTCGCGCGACGGCAAGGCGAGGCTCTCCAATTTGATGGGCATCCACAAGGCGCTGCGCCTGATCTTTCGCGAGCCGCAGCGCGGCTATGACTGGATCCAGGCGCCGAACGCTGCCTTCTCCGGCCATACGGCGCTGGCGATCATGCTGGGCGGCGAATTGACGGATCTGATGCGGGTCAGGCGCTATCTCGACGACGAGCGGGGCGGCTGGTGATCGATGTCAGCGCCGTCCCCGCCACCGATCTGGTGTGGCGGGGGGCGGTCCGGATCATCCGCAGCCTGTTTCCGCCGATCGACCTGTTCGAGGACATCGCCGATCCCGCCGACTGGCCACTGATCCTGGCGGCCGAGCAGAAGACCAATCCACGCTTGATGGAGAGCATCGGCAATCTCGCTCTCGTGCCGCCGGAGAGGCGCGTCTCGGGCCCGGGCGCGAGCTGGCTGATGGCGCCCTTCACCCATGTCAGCCCGGACCGGCCGAGCCGCTTCAGCACTGGGGGGTTCGGTGTGCTCTATGCCGGCGACAGCTTCGAGGTCGCGCTGTTCGAGACGGTGCACCACCATGGCCGCTTCATGGCCGCGACGAAGCAGCCGCCGGGCTGGACCTCGCAATTTCGTGAAATCCTGCTCGATGTCGAGGCGCGACTGCACGATCTGTGCGCGCCCGGGGCGGCCGTCAGCGCGGTGCTCGACCCGGACGATTATGCGCAAAGCCAGGTGCTCGGCAGCGCGCTTCGCGCTGTCGGTTCGGAAGGCGTGGTCTATCCGAGCGTTCGCCGGGCCGGCGGGGCCTGCGTCGGCCTGTTCTATCCGGACGGCGCCTCGAACCCGGTTCAGGGCCGCCATCTCGACTATCACTGGAACGGCGAGCGAGTGGATCTCTACCGTGATCTCAGCCGCGGCGAGGTCTACCGGATCGTTCAGGGTCGCGGTTGAGGCTCGTTCGTTGCTCAAGTATCGGCCGAACGCAGCGATTCGAGCAGGGGCCGGTACTCCTCGAGGGCAAGATTTGGAAGCGCAAGGGCTTCCTCCAAGCGAAACCAGCCGAACTCGGTGTGCTCATCATCCATGATACGCGGCTCGCCCTGCCATTTCCTCACAGCATAGATATGGAAGGCAACCGGCTCGGCCGATGTATGCGGACCGGCGATTCGGCCAAGAGCATCGCAAGCCAGGATCGCGATGCCCATCTCTTCGTGAATTTCGCGGATGAGCGCCTGTTCCAGCGTTTCTCCGACCTGAACATGGCCGCCGGGAAAGCTCCACAGGCCAGGATGAGCCTTTCGATGCGGACTGCGCCTGGCCAGGAGGACGGCATCGTCTCTCAGCAGCACGGCGTTGACGATGTCATGCATTCAAACCTCCGGGTGCTGATCCCGAAGGATGGCCTCGGCCGGGACTGACAGCGATGAACCGAAGTCCATCGCGTTGTTCTACTTCGCCGCCAGCCGAATCGCGCCGTCGAGCCGGATCGCGGTGCCGTTGAGCATGTCGTTCTCGATGATGCTCTTGACCAGGGCCGCGTATTCGCCGGCCTTGCCGAGCCGCGACGGGAAGGGGATCGAGGCGCCCAGCGAGGCGCGCGATTCCTCCGGCAGACCGTCGAACATCGGCGTCTCGAACAGGCCGGGCATGATCGTCATCACGCGGATGCCGTAGGCGGCGAGTTCGCGCGCGATCGGCAGCGTCATGCCGACGACGCCGGCCTTGGAGGCAGAATAGGAAGCCTGGCCGATCTGGCCGTCCTCGGCGGCGACGGAGGCCGTGTTGACGATCACGCCACGCCCGCCATCCTCTGTGACCGGGTCGAGAGCAGCCAGCGCCACGGCTGATTTCGCGATCACGCGAAAAGTGCCGGTCAGGTTGATGGCGAGGCCTTTCTCGAAGGTCGCCATGTCGTGAGCGATGAGCTCGCCGGTCTCGCGCTTCCTGGAGATGACACGGCGGCCGGGTGCGATGCCGGCGCAGTTGACGATGATGCGGGCGACGCCATGGGCGGCCCGCGCCTTGGCGAGCGCTGTGTCGACGGAGGCGTCATTGGTGACGTCGCAATGGCAGAAGACCCCGCCGATCTCGGCCGCGACCGCCTCGCCGCGCTCCGTGTTCAAATCCAGGAGCGCGACCTTGACGCCGAAGCCCGCGAGCATGCGCGCGGTGCCTTCGCCGAGGCCCGAGGCGCCGCCGGTGACGATGGCGGAGAGCGAGGAATCGAGTTTCATGGGCGCTTCCTGTTCGCAATGGCGTTTGCAACGCGTTTAGAGGCCCGGCCGCCCCGCTCCAAGCGAGATTCTTGGGCCGCCCCTTGTGCAGCCTTTGGCCTGGGGCCACATTTTCCTACGTTCCAGGCAGGGCATCACCCCGATGCCCTGCCTGGATCGATAGCCCGCAAGGAGGGGCTGGCATGAGCGACACGTTCCATTCGCGCTTTTCGCCCGAGGAGATGGCGGAGATCCGCCGGAGCCTGCGCGACGAGGCGCGCTTCGGTGCGGAGTTCCTGGGCCGGCTCAAGCGCGTGGCAAAGCGGGTGCCCTTCGCCGAGGATCTGCTGGCGGCCTGGATCTGCACGCGCGATCCGGCGACGCCGCGGCGCGTGCGGCTGACGCTTCTGGCGGCGCTGGGCTATTTCGTGCTGCCGCTCGACGCCATTCCCGACTTCCTGCCCGTCATCGGCTTCACCGACGATGCGGCGGTGATAGCGGCTGCCCTCGCCGCGGTGGCGGGCTCGATCACGCCTGAGCATCGCGAGAAGGCGAAGCGGACGCTGGCGGAACTGTAGAGCCGGGCCGCCCGCTCGTCGAAAGATGTCATTCCGGGGCGACCTGGAATGACGGCGAGATCACAGCGTCAGGATGATCTTGCCCTTGGCCTTGCGGTTCCCGATCAGGGCGAAGCCCTCGGCCCAGCGCTCCAATGGCAGGGCGGCGTGGACATGGGCGCGGATATGCCCGTTCGCGGCCCAGTCCAGCAGGCGCTCCATATTGCGGCGATGCGCGGCGGGCTCGCGCCGGACGAACTCGCCCCAGAACACGCCGCGCAGATCGCAGCCCTTTAGCAGCAGCAGGTTGAGCGCGATCTTGGGGATCGCACCGCCGGCAAAGCCGACCACGAGGTAGCGGCCCTCCCAGGCCATGGCGCGCAAAGCCGGCTCGGCAAATTCGCCACCGACCGTGTCGTAGAGCACGTCGACGCCGCGTCCTTCGGTCAGGCGCCGCAGGCCAGCCTTGAGATCCTCGTTGCTGTAGTCGAGCTCTTCCTGGGCGCCGTGCGTCTTCGCCAGCGCGAGCTTCTCGGCCGAGGAGGCGCAGGCGATGACATGGGCGCCGAGCAGCGCGCCGATCTCGACCGCCGCCAGCCCCGCGCCGCCGGCGGCGCCGAGCACGGCCAGGGTCTCACCAGCCTTGAGGCCAGCGCGCTGGATCAGCCCGTGCATCGCCGTGCCATAGGTGACAAACAGCCCCGCCGCCTGGACGTCGTCGAGCGCATCGGGCACACGCACGATCTGCTGGGCGGGGACCACGACGCTCTCGCGCGCCGCGCCATGGCCGAGCCAGGCGGCAACGCGCTCGCCGACACGCCAGCCGGTGACGCCTTCGCCGATGCTGGCGATTGTGCCGGCGCATTCGGCCGAGGGCGAGAAGGGCAGCGCCGGCTTGGTCTGGTAGCGCCCCTCGATGATCAGCGTGTCGAAGAAGTTGAGCGCGGCCGCCTTGACCGCGACGACGACTTCGCCCGGTCCGGGGCTGGGCTCGGCGATGTCCCGGATGACGAGCGACTCGGCCGGCCCATGGGCCTCGCAGAGCAGTGCCTTCATCGTTTCCCCAACCGCTGTGATGGCGCTGCACGCGAATGTGGCATGCTCAGATGACGAACGGAACCATAGCGGGGGTGTAGGCATTCGCATTTTCGCCCGGATCGTGACATCCTATCGTTTCCGCGATCTTGAACTCTCGGGTCAAATGCCCCGGGAATAGAGACGCTGTTAAGATTTCTGCTGATTGATGGCGGCCTATGAATCTCTGTTTGCTCCGCACCGATTTCGCCGCCTCACGGCTCATGATCGTCGCATCGCTGTTCGCCGCGAGCGTGATCGCCGCCGTGCCGGCCTCCGCTCAACCCAAGCCGAAGCCCCAGGCGAAGCCTGCGCCGGTCGCATCGGCAAGCACTGGCCAGGCTCAGGCGATGCTCCTGGAGACGGCCGGCAAATGGCAGGCCTTTTCCTCGCAGCAGGGCCGCTCGAAGGTCTGCTACGCGCTCTCCAAGGCGGAGACACGCGTGCCCGCCAACCTCAAGGAGGTCGAGGGACTGCTCTTCGTCTCCAGCCGCCCGACGGAGGGCGTGCGCAATGAGATCAGCTTCGTGATGAATTTCGACCTGAAGGAAGATGTCGAGCATCAGGCGATCATCGGGTCCGAGCGCTTCGCGCTGGTCGCGAAGGGCCAGAACATGTGGCTCAAGAACCCGGCCGAGGAGCCACGCATGCTGGACGCGCTGCGCAAGGGTTCGGGGCTCGAGGTCAAGGGCACCTCGAAGCGCGGCAACCCGACCAGCGACAAATACTCGCTCGCCGGCATGAACCAGACGGTGAAGCGCGCCGAAGACGCCTGCAAGTAGGGCGGCGCCGGAATCCGCGAGCGCGGCCGTCTGACGCGGCTTTCTGTGCTTCCGGTGCTCACGGACATGAAGTCCGCTGCGCTCCGGTTCTCGAAATCCGCCCCAGCCGACTCACGCTGGCGAATTCCACCTGCCACCCTGCGTCGCACCGGTTTATGGGGGTGTTCGGACTGTGATTTCGCGGCTGGGCGTTCTCGTGCTATGAGCCCCGGATATTCGGGCCGATGATCGCCCGTCCGAGCCAGAGTTCCGATGACCTTGTCCGTGCTTGAGCCCGCCGCGCCAGCGGCCGAACCCGTTGTTACGAGCCGCGTCTCGCTGGTCGGGCGCACGCGCGCCGGGCTTGGCGACGCGCTGGCCGAGATCGGCGTTCCCGAGAAGGAACGGCGCATGCGCGTCGGCCAGCTCTGGAACTGGATCTACCATTACGGCGTCCGCGATTTCTCCGCGATGACGACGATCGGCAAAGGTTTGCGCGCGGCGCTCGGTGAGCGCTTCACGCTCGACCTGCCGGAGGTCACGGCCGAACAGGTCTCGACCGACGGCACGCGCAAATGGCTGATCCGCATGGCGTCGACCGGCCCGCGCGATCGCGGTGCCGAGATCGAATGCGTCTATATTCCCGAGGTCGACCGCGGCACGCTTTGCGTCTCCAGCCAGGTCGGCTGCACGCTGACCTGCACCTTCTGCCACACCGGCACGCAGCGCCTGGTGCGCAACCTCACCTGTGAGGAGATCGTGGCGCAATTGATGGTGGCGCGCGACCGGCTCGGCGATTTCCCGAACCGGAGCAAGCCCGACGGTGCTTTCGTGCCCAATGATGGCGGGCGCTTCGTCTCCAATATCGTCTTCATGGGCATGGGCGAGCCGCTCTATAATTTTGACGGCGTGCGCGATGCCATCGACGTGATCTCGGACAATGAGGGGCTGTCGCTCGGCCGCCGCCGCATCACGGTCTCGACCTCCGGCGTCGTGCCGCAGATCGGTCCGCTCGGGCATGAGATGGGCACGATGCTGGCGATCTCGCTGCATGCGGTGCGCGACGAATTGCGCAACGAGCTCGTGCCGCTGAACAAGAAGTATCCGATCGCCGAACTGCTCGAGGCCTGCCGGACCTATCCTGGCGTCTCGAACGCGAAGCGGATCACCTTCGAGTATGTCATGCTCAAGGGCGTCAACGACAGCGATGCGGATGCGCGCGAACTGGTGCGCTTGCTCAAGGGCATTCCGGCCAAGATCAACCTGATCCCGTTCAATCCCTGGCCCGGCACCAAATACGAATGTTCGGACTGGGACCGGATCGAGCGCTTCTCCGAGATCGTCTTCCGGGCGGGCTATGCCTCGCCGGTGCGCACCCCGCGCGGGCGCGACATCCTCGCCGCCTGCGGCCAGCTCAAGAGCGAGACGGAGAAGCTCTCGGCCCGCGCCAGGCTGCTGCTGGATCAGGACGAGGCGGCGGCTGCCGCCGTCGCTGCGGAATAATCGCCTTGCTGCGCTGGCTGCTGCTGATACCCTTCGCCTTGCTCGTTGCCATGGGGGCGGGGTTGTTCGCCATGCTCGTCGCCAGCGTGGTCTCGCCCGAGATCGCGCTTCTGATCGGCGGCGGTTTCCAGCGCTTGATGGAGGCGCTGTTCGGCCTGGCTGAAAGCGACATCGATCCCACGCCGGTGGCGCAGGCCGCCTTCAGCCTGCTCGGGCGGCTTGGCATGGCGATCATCGTCGCGCCGGTCGTGCTGGTCGCGGTCTTCAGTGAGCTCTTCCGCTTGCGCAGCGGGCTGATCCAGAGCGGGCTCACCGGCCTGCTGGCAACCGCAATGCCGCTGGCCATGCTGCGCCTGTCGCGCGCGCCGAGCGAGGCCGAGATGCGGGTGATCGGCGCCCTGTTCCTGATCGGGGCCGCGACGGGGTTCGTCTATTGGCTGATCGCGGGGCGTGGGGCGGGCGCCGCCCGGACCGTTCCGGCCGGCGCGCCGCCCCGATAAGGCTTACGGCTCTCATCAAAGAGTTAGAGCAGGATCGATTGCGAAAAACCGGTTCCCACTTTTTCGCATCCTGCTCTAGAGGCCGAGGACCTTGCGCAGTTCGGCCTTCGCCACGGCATATTCAGCCTGAAAATCGGGCTGCTCCATGATCTTGGCTGCGATCACCGTGCCGGCGATGCGGCCAGCCTCGATATCGGCGCGGAAATGGATGCCGCCGATGATCCGGTTCTCGCCATAGGCCCAGGCGCGCGCCATGATCTCGTTGCGCTTCTCCGGAACCATGTTCGAGAGAACGACGCCCATCAGCGTGCCGACAGTGGTATGGCCCGAGGGGTAGGCGCCGGAGTTGGAGAGCTTCACCGCGGGCTTGACCAGCGGGCTGTACTGATGCGGGCGCGGGCGCTTCCAGCTGTCCTTGGCGGGGTCGACGACCTCGCCTTCGGTCGCAACGATGCGGTCGAAGAAGGCCGAGAAGGCCGGTAGCGCCTCGGTCTTGAAATTCGGCCCCATGACATTGGCGAAGCGCCAGACATTCTCGACGACATCGGCCTGGGCCTGGGCTTCCATCTCCGGCGTGCGCGTGACCTGGATGCTCAGCACCTCGGCGAGTTCGGCGCGGGTCTGGGCCGAATCATTGGCCGGCGGCGGCTTGAGCAGGGTCATGAGATCGATGGTCTTGGCCGTGGCGAAGGGCTTTGCCTCCTCGGCGTGAACCGGGGAGAGGGCGAGCACGGCCGTCGTCAGGGCGGCGAGGAAGAGGGAGCGCATGGTGGGTTTCCTAGAGCCGGATGATGTCAGATGGCATCACGCAGTGATCCCATCTGACATCTGAATCCGCCTCTCAACTAAGAGTGAGAGCAGGATCAATGCGAAAAACCGGTTCCCACTTTTTCGCATCCTGCTCTGGTGGGGAGAAACCGACGCGCCCAAAACATGACAGGGCTATGAAGCCAGGCGGAGATGCTGCACAGCTTCAAATGGATGTGAGCGAAAGCGGGCACTGCAGTCAGCGCATCTCTCAGAACAGATGCGTGAGATCACGGCGGCCGTCGATGACGCGGACGATCTCGACGCTGTCGATCGACCCCTCGTCGCTATCCGGCTCGGTCTTATAGAGCAGCAGAAAGGGTGGTTCGATCAGCATGCGAAGGCTTGGCCGAATCTCGGGCCGGCGCACGCCAAGGCGCGGATACTCAGCAAGGATCACGGCCTAGGCCTCAATGCGCTCGAAGTAACGCTCGGCCGCTGCCGGGCTCTCAAGCCCGATCACCACATAGAGATCGAGCAGATCTCTGCGTGCTTGAGGTGACCAGAGAACCTCATCTGCGGCCACCGGCCACGGCCTTTCTGGCCTTGGCAAGACGATCGCGCGCCTCATCCCGCAAAGCAGTCATGTCGATCGCTCCGGCTTGGCCGCTTTGCAAGCCCTCATCCCAAAGCTGCCTAAGGCGTTCGATTTCGCCGCGCCGCATATCTCTCTTGATCTGCCAGTCGCGAAGGGCGTCACGGACGACTTCGCTGGTCGTCGCATAGTCTCCGCCATCGACCGCCGCACGAACCGCACTCAATTGCTCGCTCGTCAAGGCGATGCTGATCTTTTCTATGGTCGGCATCCAGCCATTCTCCCCGTTGAGGCCAGTGATAATGCTACTCAGTCATACCACCGGGGTAAAACCTCGGGAACCGCTCAATCGCCGATCGCGACACCCTCGCGCCGGCCATCGGCGCCGCCGACGAAGCCTTCCGGCGTCTTGACGATCGCCTGGATGCCCGAGGTCATCTCCAGCAGGCGGACCTCATGGCCTTTCGCCTCCAGCGCGGCCTTCCAGGGTTCGGCTTCGGTGCCCTTTTCCAATTCGGTCGGGCCGTTGCGGCTGCCGAAATTGGCGAGGTCGACAGCATTCTGCGGATCCATCTTCCAGTCGAGCAGCGCAACCAGCGTCTTGGCGACAAAACCGATGATCTGGCTGCCGCCGGGCGAGCCGACCACGGCATAGAGCCTACCGAAGGCGTCGAAGACCAGGGTCGGCGCCATCGAGGAGCGCGGGCGCTTGCCGGCCTCGACGCGGTTGGCGACAGGCTTGCCGTCTTCTTCCGGGGCGAAGGAGAAGTCGGTCAATTCGTTGTTGAGCAGGAAGCCGCCCTTGCTCATCAGGCGCGAGCCGAACCCGTCCTCGATCGTCGTGGTCATCGCGACGGCGTCGCCATTGGCGTCGATCACCGAGATATGGCTGGTGCCGTGCTCGACGCCATCCGAGGGCGCGAGCAATTGGGCGCGCTTATGCGGCGGGTCGCCGGGCGTGGCGCGGCCCATGGATTTGTCGGGGCTGACGAGGCCCGCGCGCGAGCGGATATAGTCGCGGTCGATCAATCCCGAGACCGGGACGCTGAGAAAGGCGGGGTCGGCGAGATAGAGCGCGCGATCGGCGAAGGCGAGGCGGCCGGCCTCGCTGAACCAGTGCGCCGCCTCGGGCCCTGGGCCCATGCGCGCCAGATCCTTGGTTTCGAGGATGCCGAGCATCTGCTGCACGGCAATAGTGCCGGAGCTCGGCGGACCCATGCCGCAGATCCGATAGACGCGGTAGAGCCCGCAGACGGCCTCGCGCTCCTCGATCTTGTAGGCAGCGAGGTCGGCGAGTGTGATGTCGCCCGGATTGCTCTTGTGGCCGGTGACCTTGGCGACGATGTCCTCGGCGATCGGCCCGGCATAGAAGGCAGCCGAGCCGTTCTCGGCGATGGCGCGCAAGGTCGCGGCGAAGGCCGGGTTCTTCAGGATGGTGCCGACGGCCTTGGCCTTGCCGTCGGGCTCGTAGAAATAGGCGGCAGCGAGCGGGTCGGCGCTCAAGGCCTTCTCGCCGGCCAGGAGGCCGTTGAGCCGCGGCGAAATCGCAAAGCCGTCCTCGGCGAGCTTGATTGCGGGTGCGACGACCTGCGACCAGGGCAGCTTGCCCCAGCGCTGATGCGCGCCCTCAAGCAGTTTCAGCGTGCCGGGTACGCCGACCGAGCGGCCGCCGATGACGGCCTCCATGAATTTCATCGGCTTGCCGTCCGCGCCGATGAAGCGATTCGGCTTTGCCGCTGCCGGTGCGATCTCGCGCCCGTCCAGCGTCGAGAGCTTCCGGCCGGCCTCGTCCCAATGCACCATGAAGGCGCCGCCGCCGATGCCCGAGCTCTGCGGCTCGACGAGGTTGAGCACGAACTGGATCGCGATCGCTGCATCGACCGCACTGCCGCCGGCGCGTAGGATCTCGCGGCCGGCATTGGTGGCCAGCGGATTGGCGGCGGCGACCATGTAAAGCCGGGTGTGGCCGGAGGTCTTGGCGATGCGTCCCGTGGCGGCTTCGGGCGCCGGAGAGAGGCTCTGGGCGGCCGCGGAGGTTACGACAGCTGCGGACAGGGCGATCGCGAGGAGAGCGCTCCTCGATACTGACAGGGTCGTCATCTCATCTTCCTTACTGTCGCGTCTTCACGACAGACTAGCGCCAGATTGCGTTGGCGCGCCATGGTCTCGGGCGCTGAGCTTCTCATCCGCCTTGGAGGCGGCGCCCGGGACGGCTAAGGTCACGGTCCTGCCTGTCGATACGTCAGCAAAGGGACCCGGCATGTCGTTCCCAGTTTCCATCGCCTTTCGCCGTAATTTGACGGCGGCAGTGCTTGCTTTCCTCGGTTTTGCGCTCGCGGGTTGCGGTTACAACAACGTCCCGACGCTCGAGGAAAAGGCCAAGGCGTCCTGGTCCGAGGTGCAGAATCAGTATCAGCGCCGCGCCGATCTGATCCCGAATCTGGTTGAGACGGTAAAGGGCTATGCCGCGCAGGAGCGCGAGGTGCTGACACAGGTCGTCGAGGCGCGCGCCAAGGCGAGCCAGGTCAAGGTCGACGCCTCGACCATCACCGATCCGGCGAAGTTCAAGGAATATCAGGACGCGCAGAACCAGCTCACCGGCGCGCTCGGCCGGCTGCTGGTCACGGTGGAGCGCTACCCCGATCTCAAATCGAACCAGAACTTCCTCGCCTTGCAGTCCCAGCTCGAAGGCACCGAGAATCGGGTCACGGTGGCGCGGCGCGACTACATCCAGGCGGTGCAGGCGTTCAATACCGAGATCCGCACGTTTCCGGGCGTGATCTGGGCAAAACTGTTCTGGGGTTCCAAGCCGATGGAGACCTTTGCCGCGACGGCCGGGGCGGAGCGACCACCGACGGTGAAGTTCTGAGGCGGCGGCGGTCGCGAGGCGCGTGATGGCGCGCAGCAGCCTTTGGTCGCTGATCCTGCTCGCTGCGCTCCTATTTGCGGGCGCGGGCGCTTGGGCGGCGGACCCCTCCTATCCCGCCCTCACCGGCCGTATCGTCGATGGCGCCAAGCTCATCGCGCCTGAGGCACGCCAGCGCATCGAGGCGAAGATCAAGGCGCATGAGGACAAGGCCGGCGACCAGCTCGTGGTCGCGACGGTGCCCTCGCTGCAAGGCATCGGCATCGAGGACTTCGCCAATGGCCTGTTCCGGTTCTGGAAGCTCGGCGAGAAACCGCGCAACAATGGTGTGCTGTTCATCGTCGCGCCGAATGAGCGCAAGGTCCGCATCGAGGTCGGCTACGGGCTGGAAGGGGCGCTGACCGATGCGCTCTCCAAGGTCATCATCACCACGGCGGTGGCGCCGAAGTTCAAGACCGGCGATTTCGCCGGCGGCATTGAGGGCGGCGTCGACGCGATCCTGACGATCCTCTCCGGCGACGCCGAGGAATGGCAGCGCCGCGCCCTGGTGCGGAACGATGAGAGTTCGCCGGCCGAGACGCTGGCCGTCATCCTGGTGATGGTGTTCATCTTCATCCTGGTGGTCTCCTTCATGCGCAGCCTGAGCCAGGCGGGCGGGGCGGGCCAACATCGCCTGCGTGACGGGCGCTGGATCACGTTGCCGCAGAATTCGAGCTGGGGTTCGGGTTCAGGTTCGAGCTGGGGAGGTGGCGGCGGCTGGAGTTCTGGTGGCGGTGGCGGCTTCTCCGGTGGAGGCGGCTCGTCGGGCGGCGGCGGAGCTTCGGGGAGTTGGTGATGGATTCTGACGACAGGAACGCGATCGCGGCGGCCGTCGCCCAGGCCGAGCGCCTGACCAGCGGCGAGATCGTGGTGGTGATCGACCGCGCCGCGAGCAGTTATCGCTCGGTACCGATGGTGCTGGCCTTGGTGCTGTCGCTGTTGGTGCCCTGGCCGCTCCTGGCGCTGACGATGACGAGCGCGCCGCGCATCTTCCTGATCCAGCTGATCTGCGCGGCCCTGCTGATGGCCGCGCTGCTCTGGTATGGGCGCGGCGGCCGCTTCGTGCCCGGCTTCGTCAAGCGCGGCCGCGCACATGACGTGGCGCTGCGCGAGTTCACCGCGCGCGGGCTGACGCAGACGCGCGGGCGCACCGGCGTGTTGCTCTATGTCGCCCTGCAGGAGCGCTATGCCGAGGTCGTCACGGATATCGGCATCGAAGGCAAGGTCGGTCCGGAGACATGGCGGGACATCGTCGCGGGCCTGCTCGACGCTGCCCGGCAGGAGCGTTTGCGCGAGGGGCTGATCGATGCGGTCGGGGCGCTCGGACGTGTCCTGGCGCAGCATGCGCCGCCGACCGCCGACGATATCGACGAACTGCCGAACAGGGTGATTCTGCTGTGAGGCGGGATCAGCGTGCGCTGCGGGCCGCGCCCAGCATCGCGGCGGGCATCATGCCGTATTTGCCGAGCGTTTCGGCCTGCACGACGACGACATAGCTGTCGGAATCGGCGGCGCGCGTTGTCGTGAGGGGAGCCGTCAGGGTTGTCTCGCCGCCATCCCATTCGCCGACGCGCACCATGCCACGCACGACATTGGCGTAGGTGATGGTGCGGCCTTCATTCTCGCCGCGCGTGATCGGAACGGTGACCAGCTTCGCGACCGGAAGAATCCAGACGCCGGCGGGCTTATCACCTGGGCTGGCGGAAGCTGCGATCTTGATCCGCAGCGTCGTGCCGTCCTCCTGGAGCGAGAGCTTTGCGGGCAGGGCGCCGGGCACCTGCTCGCGCAGCGCGCGCTCGATCTCGGTCTTGTCGGAGCCGACGATGTGGGAGGCGCCGTTGATCACGGCCTGGGGCGTGTAGACCTGGCCGTCGCCGCGGGCCTTGGCATAGAATTTCTGGCGCTTGGTGAAGACGTCCTGGCCGAGTGTGTCCTTCCAGCCGAGATAATCCCAGTAGGTCACCGGCAGCGTCAGCGCGATGACAGCCGGGTCCTTGGAAATCTCGCGCAGAAGTGCGTCCGCGGGCGGGCAGGACGAGCAGCCCTGGCTGGTGAAGAGCTCGACGACCGCCTTCGGCTGCACCGCAGGTGCCTGCGCATGCGCCGTCGCGCCGCTCAGGAGGAGCGCGGCGATGGATACAGGAAGGAGGCGGGCGCGAAGGGTCATGGCTGAACTCGGCGACCATTATAGCTGCGAGGTATTACCAAAGCGCCCAACCGCCCTCACTTGGAAATCACGTTGCCTTGAAAACCGGTTGAATCGTCATGGCGGGCGTGTCGTCGCCCTTCGCCGCGGCGATCAGATTAGGCCGCCAGCGCCGATGCATCCAGAGCCATTGCTCGGGATGCTCGCGCACCCATCCCTCGACGACGGCAGTCATCATCGCCATCGCGCCTTGAACGTCGATTTCGCCATTGGCATCGCGCGGCAAGTCGAGCGGCGGCGTCAACTCCAGCCGGAAACGATGATGGGGCAACCGGATGACGCGCACGCCATGGACCGGGCATTCGAAGCGGCGGGCGAATTTGCCAAGGATCGGGTTGGTCAGCGCCGGCCGGCCCATGAAAGGCACCACCACGCCGCGGGTGAAATGCTGGTCGATCAGCATGCCGAGATGGCCGCCCTTCTCCAGCACGCCCTGCATGGCGAAGGCCGCGCCCTGCTTGGCGGCGGCGAGACCGCCCATCGCGCCGGAACGGATCTCATGCACGATCGCGGCGATGGCCGGGTCGTTGGGCGCGCGGAACACGGCGGTGGTGTCGAGCTTGTAGGCAGCGGCGCAGATCGCCGGCAGCTCCCAATTGGCGAGATGGGAGGAGAAGATCAGGCCAGGTTTGTCATCGCCCCTGAGCGCGATGAACTGCTCGATGCCATCGACCTCGACACGCGAGGGGGCGTCCCGGTGATCATCATCATAGTCGAACAGGGTGTTCAGATGAGCGTATTCGGCGGCGGTGCGGCCGAGATTCTCCCAGGCTCCGCGCGCGATCCGCCGAACCTCGTCCTCCGCCATGCCGGGGAAAGCCGCGCGGATGTTCGCGAGCGCGACGCGGTTGACCGGGATCACCGGGCTGACGCTGCGCAGCAGCCAACCGCCGAGATCGCTCGCGCGCTCGGGCCCGAGCCAGCGCAGGAAGCCGAACAGCGCCCGGATCAGGCCGATCATCACCACGGCGCCGGCGCGCGCGGCGAGAGCTTTCAGTCGTCTCAAGGTCAGCCCGGTCCCATCTCGCCCGTGCATTGAGCTTATCGGGCAGGAACCGGGGACTTGCGGCAGGAAGGCCGCTTGCGTCAAGCCTTCCGGGCGCGGACGGCCGCGTCAGAAGGTGACGATGACCTTGCCGAAGACCTGCCGGCCTTCAAGCCGGGCCAGGCCTTTTTCGAAATCGGCGAGCGGAAACACCGAATCGATCACGGGTTTCATGCCGCCAGCCATCTTTTCCAGCGATTGCGCGATGTTTTCGATGCGGCAGCCGAAGGACCCGGTGATGCGGTATTGCTGCTGAAAGAGCTGCATCAGATTCATCGTGGTCGAGGCGCCGGAGGTCGCGCCGCAAGTGACGAGCCGGCCGCCACGCTTGAGGCAAAGCAGCGAGCCGTTCCAGGTGTCGGCGCCAACATGCTCGAAGACGACATCGACGCCCTTGCGCTTGGTGAGCTGGCGCACCTCGCCCTCGAAGCGCTCGGTCTTGTAGTTGATGACGAAATCGGCGCCGAGCGCCTTGGCCTTGCGGCCCTTCTCGTCGTCGCCGACGGTGGTGTAGACCGTGCAGCCGATCGCCTTGGCCATCAGGATGGCGGCCGTTCCGATGCCCGAGCCGCCGGCATGGACCAGGATTGATTCGCCGGGTTCGAGCTTGGCGTTGTCGAACAGCATGTGCTGGACCGTGCCGAAGCCGATCGGCGCGCAGGCCGCATCCTCGAAGGAGACGCCCTCAGGCGCCTTGATGACGAGGCGCGCCGATTTGTTCAGCAGTTCGCGCGCGAAGCCGTCGATATGGAAGCCCATGATGCCGGCGACGTTTTCGCAGAGATTGTCGCGGCCCTCCTTGCAGGCCTTGCAGTGGCCGCAGGTCTCGGCGCCATAGGCGGTGACGGTGTCGCCGACCTTGAGATTGGTGACGCCCTCGCCGACGCAGACGATCTCGCCCGCGGCCTCGACGCCCGCGGCCTGGGGCATCTTGCGCTTGGCGAAGGCCATGCCGCGAAAGCCCCAGACGTCGAGATAGTTCAGCGCGACCGCGCGGATGCGGATCTGCACCTCACCGGCGGCGGGCGGCGGCGGCGGCTCGATCTCCTCGAGACGGAGGTCGCGGTCGCCATGAAGCTGGAGGGAACGCATCGGTATAGTGCCTTTCAGAACTGGTCGGGCCAGTCACGCGCGGCGTGCAGCGCGGCCAGGATTTCGACGCGTCCTTCGCGGACGCGGTAGGGGAGGATATAGCTCGTGCCAGAGACCCCGAGTTCTCGCGTTTCCTCAACCCGGCCCGGCCGGCCTATGGCGGGGCTGTCGGCAAGCGTTTTGGCTGCAAGTCGAAGCCTTCGGACCAGCGTCAGCGCGGCAGTCGGATTGAAATCAGCGATATAATGGCCGACCTCGCGTAAGTCATCTTTGGCACGAGGCGTCCAGATCAACTTCATCGGGCGGCATCAATGCGGGCTTGCAACTCCACTTCAATCGCGTCGAGCTCTTCCTCCGTCGCGAACTCGCCGCGGTCGGCCTGGGCGATGCCCTCCTTGATCTTGGCGATCTGCCAAGCATTCAGCTCGACGTAGGATTCGATCGCCTTGGCCGCGATCCAGCTGCGCGAGCGGTCCGTGTCGGCGGCCAGCGCGTCGAGCTTGGCCAGCATCTCGTCGTCGAGGCGGATGGTGAAGGCTGCGGTCATGATGGTTCACCCCGGTTCGGAGTGAACCTGGCATATTTGGGTCGCTGGGTCGAATTCAGCGATGCACGCCGAGCTGCGCCGTTACCCCGCCGTCGATCGGCAGCACGGTGCCGGTGATGTAGGCCGCCGGCTCGCTCATCAGGAAGGCGGCGAGCCCCGCGACCTCCTCGGGCTTGGCGAAGCGGCCGGCCGGGATCTGGGCCTGCATCTTGTCGCGATAGGCGGCATAGGGCGCCATCATGTCGGTGTCGACGAAGCCCGGCGCGATCACGTTGACGGTGACGCCGCGCTTGCCGGTCTCGACCGCGAGCGTCTTGGCATAGGAGATCAGCGCGCCCTTGGAGGCGGCGTAGGCGGCATTGCCCGGATTGCCGCGCAAGGCCGCGACGGAGCCGATCGCGACGATGCGCCCGGCGCGGGCGCGGATCATGTTGCGCATCAGGCACTTGGCGAGGCGGGTGAAGGCCCAGAAATTGACCTGCATCGCCGCTTCGGCCTTGTCCTGCGCCATCATCGCGGCGAGCGAATCATAAGGCTGGCCGGCATTGTGGATGAAGCCGAAATAGCTTTCCGCGTCGCGCCCCTCGCAGAAGGCGTCGAGCGCGGCCTTGTCGGAGAGATCGAGCGGGAGGGCCGCGAGCAGGCGATCGGGGTGGGCCGCATTGATCTCCGCGACGAGCGCCTGCGCCTGGTCGGGCGATGAGCGATAGGTGAAATCGACATCATGGCCGGCCGCGGCCAGCGCACGGACGATCGCGGCGCCGACACCTTTGGCGCCGCCTGTGACGAGGATGCGGGTCATGCGTGAGTAGGCTCCGCCGTCAGCACGAGGCAGGTATTCTGGCCGCCGAAGCCGAAGGAGTTCGAGATGACGGTGCGCACCTTCGCATCGCGGGCCGTGTTGGGCACGACGTCGAGCGCGATCGCCGGATCGGGATTGGTGTAGTTGATCGTCGGCGGAATGCGGCCATTGGCGATGGTCATGAAGGAAATCACGGCCTCGACTGCACCGGCCGCCGTCAGCGTATGGCCGATCATCGACTTGTTGGAGGAGATCGGCAACGTCGCCATGCGCTCGCCGAAGACGGCAGTGCAGCTCATCGCCTCCATCTTGTCGTTCTCGGGCGTCGAGGTGCCGTGGGCGTTGATGTAGTCGACATCATCGGGTCCCAGCCCGGCATCGTCGAGCGCATCCCGCATGGCGAGGATCGCCGGCTTGCCATCAGGACTCGAGCGGGTGCGGTGAAATCCGTCGCCGCGCTCGCCGCAACCCGCGACGATACCCAGGATGGTCGCGCCGCGCGCGAGCGCATGGTCGTATTCTTCCAGCACCAGCGCGCCGGCGCCTTCGCCCATGACGAAGCCGTCGCGGTTCTTCGAGAAGGGTTTCGCGGCGGCTTCCGGCGGATCGTTCTGAGTCGAGAGCGCCGAGAGCAGCGAGAAGCGGATCAGCGCCTCGGCATGGACCGAGCCGTCGGTGCCGATGCAGAGCGCGGCCTCCGTATCGCCGCGGCGGATTGCTTCGACGCCCATCTGGATCGCGGTCGCGCCGGAGGAGCAAGCCGTCGAGAGCGAGATCGGCGAGCCCTTGGTGCCGAATCTGTCGGCGATATGATCCGCGACTGCGCCGAACAGGAAGAGCTCGTGCATGGGTTTGAATTTTTGCGAGGCGGCCGCCCTCAGCAGCCCGTCATAATCCACATCGCCTTCGAAGGTTCGGGCGAGCTCCTGCTTCTGCGGCCATTCCATCTCGACCGGCGGCACCGCCATGAAGAGCTCCCCGGGGAAATCGCCGGGCTGACCGAGGCCGCTCTGGCTAACCGCTTCGTCGGCTGCGAGCGTCGCGAGTTTTTCGGAGAGCTGCGGTGCGGTGAAGGAGCCGTCGAAGAGATAATCGACCGTGCCGGCGATGGTGGTGCGCAGGCCCTCGGTCGGGAAGCGCTCGATCCGGTGGATGCCGGATTCACCGGCGGTCAGCGCTTGCCAATTGGCCTCCTTGCCCTGGCCGAGCGAGGTGACGATGCCGAGGCCGGTCACCGCGACGACCCGGCGGCCCTTGGCGTCGCGATGGGCTGCAGTCTGGCCCGCTGCAGTCTGGTTCACGGCAGTCTGGTTCACTGCAGGCTGGTTCTTGGCGCTCATCGCTTGATCCTCACGCTTTCACCAGGCGCGCCGCGCCCTCGCCGCGCCAATGGCCGGCGCCGGTGACGATCGCCTCCTTGGCCTGCCCCGCCGAGATGGCGGCTGCGGCCAAGGCGACGGAGACCGGGAATGCGGCCTCCAAGGCATGGCCGACGAGATCGCCGGTCGCGACGCGCCTGGCTTGCGGCAGCGCAGCGATGACCGAAGCCTCTTCCGCCGTGATTCCGGCGGCGCCGGTCGCGGCCGAGATCGCCAGGGCGCCGGGCGCAATCGCGCCGAAGCCCGAGAGCAGTCCGTTCAGGGCCGCCTCCACCGTGCCGGGCTGGCGCTTCGAGCGCGCCGCAGCAACATGGCTCAGTCGAGCGTGGATCTTGGCGCCGCGCGCGGCGGCGCGCCCGGCCGATTCAAGCACCAGGAAGGCTCCGGCGCTGCCGGTGATGAGGCCCGGCGTTGCCTCGCG
Source organism: Allobosea sp. OK403 (assembly GCF_900113835.1). GTDB lineage: Bacteria > Pseudomonadota > Alphaproteobacteria > Rhizobiales > Beijerinckiaceae > Allobosea. The sequence goes on from NZ_FOQV01000018.1 coordinate 53,390, forward strand.
CGCGAAAACAGGGGCAAATTCGCCCTTGCGCAGAAAGCCGCCGAGTTCGAGCAGCAGCAGCATGTCGCGCCGCTCGGCATTATAGGCGCCGCCGACCAGCATGACCTCGGCCTGGCCGGCTGCGATGCGGGCATGCGCGGTGCGGATGGCGTCGACGCCGGCCTGCTCCTCGCCCATGAAGGTGCGCGAGGCGCCGGTGACGCCGTGGACGATGGCGATATTGCCGGCAAGCAGGTTCGAGAGCTGGGCGAGGAAGAGCGTGGGGCGCAGATCGCCCATCAGGCGCTCGTTCAGAAAGGCTCCCGGCTCGCTTGCGTCGCGCAGGCCGGTGAGGATGGCACCATCGACGGCATGGTCGCGCTCGCCGCCGCCGGCGGCGACGATGACCTGCAGCACGCCCTTGGCCTCGGCATCCTCCTTCAGCCCCGCATCATCGAGAGCCAGACCAGCGGCGTAGACGCCGAGCCGCTGCCAAGGCTCCATCTGGCGCTGATCCGATTTCTTCGGGATCTGGCGGTCGAGTTCGAGCGGCTTCAGCGGGTGCACGGGATAGGGTGCGAAGCTCGTAGCGTCGGTATTCGGTGCGGCGCCGGATGCCAGCGCCTGCGCATGGGTCTCCAGCCCCTCTCCGAGACTGGACGCCAGTCCGATCCCGGTGATGACGACGTCGTGCGGGTTCATCGTGCAGGCTCCGGCTTGAGGCCGATGGTTTTGATGCGGCTTTCCATCAGCGCGCGCATGTCGGCGGGGAAAGGCATCAGTCGGAACCGCAATTCAGCGTCGCAGATCGGCTTGCCGGCGATGGTGATCTTCGCCTTGGTGGCGGCGTAGCCCGATCCCTCGATCACCAATTCGGCGGAGACGTCGAGAACGGCGTCGGGCTCGACGAAGGTGCGGAAGCGCGCCTTGTCGACGGTCATCAGGAAGGGCATCTGGGTCAGCCCGTTCAGGCCCAGCAGCAGATAGCCGGAGGCCTGCGCCATCGTCTCGGTCAGCAGGACGCCGGGCACGAGGGGGTGGCCGGGGAAATGGCCTTCGAAGACGGGGCTCGCACTCGCAGACGGCACGGTCGAGCGCGTGACGATGCGCTTTTCCGAAGGTTCGAATGCGACAACGGTGTCGATCATGTCGAAATATTCGAGGCGCATGCGATCCTTGGCCTTGTCGGGCGCGCCCGGAAACGGCGCGCGCCCGCGCCGCGGACCGAAGTCTCCGCGCGCGGGCTTGCATATGCTCTATCGGGAGAGTGTGCCCGGCTCAAGGCCGAGCGCAGATCAAGCTCGCTTCAGGTGCTGAGCCTGCCGCCGACCTCAGGCCGTTTTGCGACCTTAGGCCTTCTTGGCAGCCACGAGCTCGTCGATGCGCTTGCACAGGTTCTCGAGCACGAAATACTGCTCGGCCGGCGCCTTGCCCTCGTTGACTTCCTGGGTCCACTGCTCGAGCGGCAGCTTGATGCCGAAGGCCTTGTCGATCGCGAAGGCGATGTCGAGGAAGGCGAGCGAGTCGATGCCGAGGTCTTCGATGGCGTGGCTCTGAGGCGTAATCTTTTCTCGCGGAATGTCGCAGGTCTCGGAAATGATGCCGGCGACCGTCTCGAACGTGGCGGACATGCGGGTGCTCCCGTCTTGAATGATGATGGCGGGCGACATCCGGGCGCGGGGATCCCGCGCCTGCCCCAAGCCCCCCGCCGAGGATGACTGTGACGCCCCCTTACACCGAGGGCGGAAAGAGGACAACCTCGCGCGACGAGAAGCGCGTCATGGCCGGGCTTGACCCGGCCATTTCTTGCTGGGGAGCCTCTTGCGGAAAGAGGTTCCCGGGTCCGCGCATTACGCGGCCCGAGAATGACGCGCTGCGATCAGGCTGCGATGCCGCGCAGCACATATTGCAGGATGCCGGCGTTCTTGAAGTAGTCGATCTCGTCCAGCGTATCGATGCGGCAGAGGATCGGCACTTTCTTGACCTTGCCGTCGGCCGAGGTGATCTCGGCTTCCAGCATCTGGCGCGGCTTCACGGTGGCGAGACCCTTGATGGTCACGCTCTCGTCGCCCTTGAGATCGAGCGAAGCCCAGCTCGTGCCTTCGGCCAGCGTGAACGGCACCACGCCCATGCCGACCAGGTTCGAGCGGTGGATGCGCTCGAAGCTCTGGGCGATCACGGCCTTGACGCCGAGCAGGTTGGTGCCTTTCGCCGCCCAGTCGCGCGAGGAGCCGTTGCCGTATTCGACGCCTGCGAAGACCACCAGCGGCACTTTCTCCTGCTGATAGCGCATCGCCGCGTCATAGATCGGCAGCTCTTCCTTGCTGGGATAGTGAATGGTGTAGCCACCTTCGCGCCCGTTGGGACCCATCATGTGGTTGCGGATGCGGATATTGGCGAAGGTGCCGCGCATCATCACCTCATGGTTGCCGCGCCGCGTGCCGTACTGGTTGAAGTCGGCGACTTCGACGCCGTGCTCCATCAGATACTTGCCCGCGGGCGAGGCCGCCTTGATCGAGCCTGCCGGCGAGATGTGGTCGGTGGTGATCTTGTCGCCGAACAGGCCCAGGATGCGGGCGCCGACGATCTCGGTGACGGGCTTGGGCGTCTTGCTGATGCCCTCGAAATAGGGCGGGTTCTGCACATAGGTCGAGGCGTCTTCCCAGGCATAGGTCTGGCTCTGGGGCGTCTTGACCTTCTGCCAGTTGGCATCGCCCTTGAAGACGTCGGCATATTTCGCCTTGAAGATCGCCTTGGTGACGTTCTTGGCGATGAAGGCCTGGATTTCCTTGTTGGTCGGCCAGATGTCCTTCAGGAAGACCGGGTTGCCGGCTTTGTCCATGCCGAGCGGCTCGGTGGTCAGATCGAGCTGCACCGAGCCCGCCAGAGCGTAGGCGACGACCAGCGGCGGCGAGGCGAGGTAGTTCGCCTGCACGTCCGGCGAGACGCGGCCCTCGAAATTGCGGTTGCCGGAGATGACGGCGGCCGCGATCAGGCCCTGCTCGTTGATGGTCTTCGAGATCTCCGTCGGCAGCGGCCCGGAATTGCCGATGCAGGTGGTGCATCCGAAGCCGACCAGGTTGAAGCCTAGCTTGTCGAGATCCTTCTGCAGGCCGGCCTTGGCGAGATATTCCGCCACGACCTGCGAGCCGGGGGCGAGCGAGGTCTTGACCCAGGGCTTGACCTTCAGGCCCTTGGCGACCGCGTTGCGGGCGAGCAGGCCCGCCGCCATCAGCACCGAGGGGTTGGAGGTGTTGGTGCAGGAGGTGATCGCGGCAATGACGACGTCGCCATGGCCGAGGTCGAAGTTCTTGCCCTCGACCTTGACCCGGCGCGAGAGCTCGACGCCCTTCTTGTATTCGGTGTCCATCGCGGCGGCGAAGCCGGCCTTGATCGCGCCGAGATCGGCGCGGCCTTCCGGGCGCTTGGGGCCGGCCATCGAGGCCTTGACCGTGGTCAGGTCGAGCTCAAGCGTGTCGGTGAAAACCGGGTCGGGCGTGGCGCGGGTGGCGAACAAGCCCTGCGCCTTCGAATATTTCTCGACGAGGGCGACGCGGGCCGGCTTGCGGCTGGTGGTGTCGAGATAGTTCAGGGTCTCGGCGTCCACCGGGAAGAAGCCGCAAGTGGCGCCGTATTCAGGGCCCATATTGGCGATGGTCGCGCGGTCGGCGAGCGTCAGCGCATAGAGGCCGGGCCCGAAGAACTCGACGAATTTGCCGACGACGCCCTTCTTGCGCAGCATCTGGGTGACGGTCAGCACGAGGTCGGTCGCGGTGATGCCTTCCTTGAGCTTGCCGGTGAGCTTGAAGCCGATGACCTCGGGCAGCAGCATCGACTGCGGCTGGCCGAGCATGGCGGCCTCGGCCTCGATGCCACCGACGCCCCAGCCGAGCACGGCCAGGCCGTTGACCATGGTGGTGTGCGAATCGGTGCCGACCACGGTGTCGGGATAGGCGACCTCGACCGTCTCGGTCTTCTTGCCCTTCTTCACCTTCTCCTTGGCCGTCCAGACGGTCTGGGCGAGGTATTCGAGATTGACCTGGTGGCAGATGCCGGTGCCGGGCGGGACGACGCGGAAATTGTCGAAGGCGAGCTGACCCCATTTCAGGAAGCGGTAGCGCTCGCCGTTGCGCTGATATTCGAGGTCGACGTTTGCTTTCAGCGCCTTGGGCGAGCCGAATTCGTCGACAATGACGGAATGGTCGATGACGAGATCGACCGGAACCAGCGGGTTGATCTTCTTGGGGTCGCCGCCGAGCGCCTTGACGCCGTCACGCATCGCGGCGAGGTCAACCACGGCGGGCACGCCGGTGAAGTCCTGCATCAGCACGCGGGCGGGGCGGAAGCCGATCTCCTTGCCGGCCTTGCCCTTGTCGTCGAGCCAGCCGACGAAGGCCTCGATATCGGCCTTGGTGACCGAGCGGCCATCCTCGAAGCGCAGCAGGTTCTCAAGCAGCACCTTCATCGAGAAGGGCAGCTTCGAGATGCCGGGCAGGCCGTTCTTCTCGGCGATCTTGAGGGAGTAATAGACGTATTTCTTGGTGCCGACAGTCAAGGTTTTGCGGCATTTGAAGGAATCGAGCGAAGCCATGCGGGCTATCCTGATCAAGGGGTTGCGGTCGCGAGCCGGTGAGCCTTGCGGCTTTGCCGGATCGAAGGCCTAATGCGCATGACGCGCGCGCCGCCTCGGGAGTGCCCGAGCCCCGCGCCGGATCGGCGTGCGGCGTAGCCACGCGTTCTATAGAGCAATTCCAAGAAGCCCGCTACATGTACCGTATGAGCTCGGGGATGACTTTGACGCTTGGGAAGACGCTTTAGCCTTGCCGCGATTTTTATTCCCCGAGCTGGTCTTGAACGCCGAGGATCTCGCTTGCCGGCGCGGCGGGCGCTTGATTTTCGAGGGCTTGAGCTTCCGGCTCGGTAACAGTGAGGCAATCGCGCTGACCGGGCGCAATGGCGCCGGCAAATCGAGCCTGATCGCGATGCTGTGCGGCCGGCTGCGGCCCGATGGCGGCAATATGCGAATCGAGGGGGCCGAGGACGCGCCGCTGGCCGAGCTCAGCCATCTTGTCGGTCACCGCGACGGGCTGAAGGTCACGCTGACGGCGCAGGAGAACCTCGTCTTCGCACAAGCCCTGCTCGGCGAAGCCGGTGCGTCGCCGCAGGATGCGCTCTCGGCTGTCGGCCTGCCCCATGTCGCCAATCTGCCGGTGGGTTATCTTTCCGCCGGGCAGCGTCGCCGCGTCGCCCTGGCGCGGCTTCTGGTGTCGCGGCGGCCGTTCTGGCTGCTCGACGAGCCGATGGCGGCGCTGGACACTGCCGCGCAAGCGATGCTGGCCGGGCTGATGCGCGATCATCTCGCGCAGGGCGGCGCGATCCTGGCGGCAACACATGGGCCTTTGGGCCTCGAAACCGCGCGCGAATTGAGGATCGGGCCGTGAGCCGCGCCTTCCTCGCCATTCTGAAGCGCGACCTCTTGCTCGCCTCGCGCGCCGGCGGGGGCGGGGAACTGGCCCTCGTCTTCTTCCTGACGCTGGTCGTGCTGGTGCCGTTCGCGCTCGGGCCCGATCTCAATCTGCTGTCGCGAATCGGTCCGGCCATCCTCTGGCTGGGCGCGTTGCTTTCGACGCTGATCGGGCTCGACCGCCTGTTCCAGAGCGATGAGGAGGATGGTTCGCTCGATCTGATCCGCGCCTCGGCGCTCCCTCTCGAACTCGGCGTTCTGGCCAAGGGGCTGGCGCATTGGCTGACGACCGGCCTGCCATTGGCGCTGGCGGCGCCGCTGCTCGGGCTCCTGGTCGCGCTTCCGGCCGAGGCGATGCTGCCGATTGCTGCGACGTTGCTTGTCGGAACCCCGGCGCTGAGCTTCATTGGCGCGGCGGCGGCCGCATTGACGGCCGGCCTGCGGCGCGGCGGTCTGATCCTGCCCGTGCTGGTCGCGCCCCTGACGATTCCGGTGCTGATCTTCGGCGTCTCCGCTGCCAACAGCGCGCTGGGCGGTACGGTGCCGTTTTTGACGCCGTTCCTGATCCTGTGTGCGCTTTCGCTGGGATCGATCGTGATCGGTACGGTCGCAGCAGGCGTGGCGCTGCGCCAGGCGGATTAGGACAAGGCCGGCGGCGGCTCGACAGGGCGCGCCGCGCGATCACCAAATTCCAAGGCGCAGCCGCATTGCGCCGCGGCCCGCGCCACCATGTTCGCAATGTCTTCGAGCGCGACATTCTGATCTTCGTGCTTGCGGCGGATGCTCTCGGCTGCCGCGAAAACATCCAGAACCAGCGACTGGCTGAGGCTGAGCCTGACGGTTTCCTGGATGTCGTCTTGGATGCTGGTGGATAGCTGGATCAGCATGGCTGGCCCTCCTGTTTGTGGTCGAGCATAGGGCTGGCGTCGATCCGACGCAACATGGAAATGATAAAATCATTATATATTTCAATTAGTTAGTAACATGCGCCAACGGCGGCATGAAAGCCTTTGACGGTGACGACGGCAATGGCTGCAACGCGACCACCGGCCCTTCCCGAGCAAGAGCCGGCCCATTGGCTGTCGGTGTCGGAGACTGAACTACCGCTTTTTTAGCAGCTTGTTGATTTGCCTAATAATGCCATTATAAATCCACTTACTCATTTAGCTCATGGAGAGAAGGGCGATGGCTGAGCTGGAACGTGCCGACAGGCTTCAGATCATGCTGAACCAGGACGAACTGCGCGCAGTCGAAGACTTTCGCTTCGAGAAGCGAATGCCGAGCCGCGCCGCCGCGGTTCGCGAATTGCTGCGGCGCGGGCTGGAGTCGGAGGGCTTCGGCCTCGCTCCGGAAGGCGTCCGATCGCGCGACTTTGGCGTCGTCAGCGGCAACGGATCCGAGGCATCGTCCCGGCCAGACGAGGACTGACCCGGCCGCCACGACGCGATTTGCCGCGCGCGTCGTGGATTGTTGAGACGCGCCGCCGTTGCTAGATCAGGTTCGAGTTCCGGCGTCCGCCGGATGAGGACAAGCCGATCGCGATGACATGGCCAGCCTGATCGATTTCGCGAATCCGACGCGCTTCATGCGTCTGTCGGGCACGCTGTTGCCGTGGATGATCGGCGCGGCCACGCTGCTGCTCGCGCTCGGCTTCTATCTCGCCTGGTTCGTCGCTCCGGCCGACTACCAGCAGGGCGAGACCATCCGGATCATGTTCGTGCATGTCCCGGCCGCCTGGCTCGCGCTGATGTTCTACACGATGATGGCGATCTCCGGCCTCGGCACACTGGTCTGGCGGCATCCCCTGGCGGATGTCGCACAGAAGACGGCGGCGCCGATCGGAGCGTGCTTCGCATTGATCTGCCTGCTAACCGGCGCCTTCTGGGGCAAGCCGATGTGGGGCACCTATTGGGTGTGGGACGCACGGCTGACCTCGGTGCTCGTGCTCTTCCTGATCTATCTCGGCATTATCGCGCTCTGGCGCGCGCTCGACGATTCCGCCCGGGCCGGGCGGGCAGTGGCGATCCTGACGCTGGTCGGCTTCGTCAATGTGCCGATCATCAAATTCTCGGTCGACTGGTGGAACACGCTGCATCAGCCGGCTTCGGTGTTTCGTGCGGGCGGGCCGACGATCCACCCCTCCATGCTGTGGCCGCTGCTGATCCTGGCGCTGGGTTTTTCCTTGCTGGGCCTGAGCCTGCATCTGGTGGCGATGCGGGCCGAGATCATGCGCCGGCGGGTGCGTACGCTGACGATCTTGGAGGCCGAGCGGCTCGACCGGCTGGCGGCGCAGGCGGTGCCGGCATGAGCGCGCTCATGAGCAGTCTTGGGCCCCATGCCGGTTTCATCCTCGCCTCCTACGGCGCGGTCGTCCTGATCCTCGGCGGTCTGATCGCGGCGATTCTCTTCGACCACAGGGCGCAGAAGCGCGCGCTCGCGGCGCTGGAGCAGCGCGGCGCAGGCCGCCATTCGGACAGGACGCCGTCATGAGCGAGAGCGAGATCGAGGTTCAACCCCGCCGCCGCTCGCCGCTGGTTTTCCTGATTCCTCTAATCCTGTTTGGCGCGCTGGCGCTGATCTTCGCGGTCGGCTTGTTCTCGGGCGACGCCAGCAAGGTGCCCTCGGCCCTGATCGGAAAGCCTGCCCCAGTGATCACGCTGTCGCAGCTCGACGGGCTGCAGCGGGACGGGCAGCCCGTGCCGGCTTTCGCGATGGCGGATTTGGCGAAGGGACGCGCCACCCTCGTCAATGTCTTCGCCAGCTGGTGTGCGCCCTGCCGGGTCGAGCATCCCTTCCTGGTGGCCATGGCCGAATCGCCTGCGGTGAAGGCCGGCAAGGTCGCGCTGGTGGGCATGAACTACAAGGACGAGGCGGAGAACGCCCGGCGTTTCCTCGGCGCGCTCGGCAATCCCTATTCGGCTGTTGGCGTCGACCGGAGCGGGCGCGCGGCGATCGAATGGGGCGTCTATGGCGTGCCCGAGACCTTCCTGATCGGCCCGGACGGGCGGATCCTGGAAAAGCATGTCGGGCCGCTCGATGCGCAAACCGCCGGGCGCCTGCTGACACGGGCGGCGGCTGGGAAGTGACGTCATGCTCGGGCTTGCGTCCCGAGCTTCTCTCGCAAGAGAGCTTCCTTCTGGTGGAGATTCCCGGGTCTGCGCGGAGTTCATCCCTGGGCCGATCGAAGATCGGAGCCGAGGGCTTCGCCCGGGAATGACGATCTTACGTGGCGCGCTGGCCTACGCGGCGCGCTTGCCGCTCATCAGGCTTGCGAACATGCCGCGCCCGTCGATGCCGCCGGTCAGCGAATCGATCAGGTTCTCGGGGTGCGGCATCAGGCCGAGCACATTGAGCTTGGGCGAATAGATACCGGCGATGTTGTTCTGCGAGCCGTTCGGGTTGGCGGCGGCGGTGATCCGGCCCTGCGCATCGGCATAGCGGAAGGCGACGAGACCTTCACCTTCGAGACGCGCCAGGGTCTCGGTGTCGGCAATGTAGTTGCCCTCGCCATGGGCGATGCAGACATCGATGACCTGACCCTTGGCATAGGCGTTGGTGTAGGGCGTGTCCGTGCGCTCCACGGTCAGATGCTGACGCTTGCAGACGAATTTGAGGTCGGCGTTGCGCATCAGGATGCCCGGCAGGAGCCCGGCCTCGCAGACGATCTGGAAGCCGTTGCAGATTCCCAGTACATAGCCGCCGCGCTCGGCATGGGCGCGGGTCGCTTCCATGATGTTGGCGCGCCCGGCGATGGCACCCGTCCGCAGATAGTCGCCATAGGAGAAGCCGCCGGGCAGCACCACGAGATCGGTGCCTTCAGGCAATTCCGTGTCGGCGTGCCAGACATGGGCGACGGTTGCGCCGGCTTGCGTCAGCGCCTTGGCGACGTCGCCTTCGCGATTGGAGCCTGGAAAGGTGATGACGGCGGCTTTCACGGGGTCTCACTCCTCGGCTTGCGGTCGCGATAGCGCGCAGCATCGATCGACATGATCGTCATGACGGCAGGCGCGCCATTGCGTTGCACCTCGCTCAGCCCGTCCTCTCTCATGCCGAGCTTGGTGTAAAGAGCCATGCCGCGCGCATTATGCGGCCAGACACGCAACCAGGCCTTTGCGGCGCCCAATTCGTCGAAGATCAGCGCGAGCGCATGGTCGAGCAGCGCGCGGCCATGGCCACGGCCCTGGCTCAGGGCCGCGATCCGACGCACCAATACGGCGCTGGCGGCGGGCGCGATCTCCTGCAGGATTACGAAGCCTATGACGGCGCCGCCGGAATCGAGTGCGACGATATAGCGATGGCTCGGCTCGGCCAATGCCGCGAGATGCTCCTCGCGGCTCCAGCGCCCGACGGTGTCGTCGTAGCCGGGCTGGCGTTCGCAAGCCATGATCGCATCGACGTCGTCATGGGTCGCGGGGCGGAGCGCGATGGTTGCGGTCGCTGCCGGTTGGGGCGCGATTCCCGTCATGATGTGATCGATTTCAGGAGTTGAGAGCATTGCTCACGCGAAAAACCGGTACCCTCATTTCGCGCAATGCTCGGACTCGCGAGGCTGCCGGTCAGGCGCCGATCTCGACGCGGTAGTTCTCGATCACGGTGTTGGCGAGCAATTTCTCGCAAGCCGTCTTCAGCGCTGCTTCGGCAGCAACGGCATCATGGCCGGCGAGCTCGATGTCGAAGACCTTGCCCTGGCGGACGGAATCGACGCCGGCGATGCCGAGCGATTTCAGCGCGCCCTCGATCGCCTTGCCCTGCGGATCGAGCACGCCGGTCTTGAGGGTGACGGTGACGCGGGCTTTCATGAGGTTCTCCGGACGTTTGTTGCGCGTGGCCTAGAGCCGGATGATTTCAGATGGAATCACGAAGCGTCCCATTTGAAATCTGAATCCGTCTCTTATCAAAGAGTTAGAGCAGGATCGACGCAAAAAACCGGTTCCCACTTTTTCGCATCCTGCTCTAGCGGCGAATCGATGCCGGCTCAACCTCTCCCACGCGGTTTCACGTGAATCAGCGGTCGCGCCAGGCCGCGCGCGCCTGGTTGCGGGCGGCGTCGGGATCCGGGCTCACGCCCAGCGCCAGCTTCAGGCGAGAACCGTCGCGGCCCGACAGAATCGCGGTGACGGCGCGCTTGCCGCTTGCGTCGCGCGCACGGATCTCGACGAGCAAGCCCTGAGCGCCATCCTCGCTGAAGCGGGAGACGGTCGTCGTGCTCTTCGGGGCGGTCGGCTTTGCCGTCTTTGCCGTCTTGCTCGCTGCCTTGCTCGCCGGTTTGGCGAAATCGCGCGCGAGCCGGGCCGGGTCCGTCGCCAGCGTCTTCTCCATGGCGTCGGCCTCGCGACCTTCCAGCGTGATCAGCGCGGCGAAGCCCTGTTCGGTGCAGGTCGCGCGCGGGCAAAATGACATCGCCTTCGCCGAGAGCCCATCATTCAGGACCCAGGATTCGATCGGCAAGGGTTGCCAGCCGCGCTCGGCCGGGAGTTCGGTGATGCCGAAGCCGTAATGGTTGCTGCAGCCCGCGAGCAGCAGCACGCCCGTCAGCGCCAGGGCGACATGAAAACGGGAGCGCGAAGGCTCCCGTTTTAGTCCTGTGATCTGTTCGCGACGAAGGCTCACGGCACCAGGCGCGGCAATTACTGCACCAGCCGGGGGCCCGCCGGTCCGACCTTCTCGTTCTCGCCCAGAATGCCCAGGCGGCGAGCGACTTCGGTATAGGCCTCGATCAGCCCGCCCATGTCGCGGCGGAAACGGTCCTTGTCCATCTTGTCCTTCGACTTGATGTCCCAGAGCCGGCAGGAATCAGGGCTGATCTCGTCGGCGACGACGATGCGCATCATCTCGCCTTCCCAGAGCCGGCCGCACTCCATCTTGAAGTCGACGAGGCGGATGCCGGCGCCGAGGAACAGGCCGGACAGGAAGTCGTTGACGCGGATGGCCAGCGCCATGATGTCGTCGATCTCCTGGGGCGTCGCCCAGCCGAAGGCAGTGATGTGCTCTTCGGAGACCATCGGGTCGTTGAGCGCGTCGTTCTTGTAATAGAACTCGATGATCGAGCGCGGCAGCTGCGTGCCTTCCTCCAGCCCGAGACGGGTGGAGAGCGAGCCGGCAGCGACGTTGCGCACCACGACTTCGAGCGGAATGATCTCGACCTCGCGGATGAGCTGCTCGCGCATGTTCAACCGGCGGATGAAATGCGTGGGCACGCCGATATCGTTGAGATTGGAGAAGATGTGCTCCGAAATCCGATTGTTCAGCACACCTTTGCCGTCGATCACTTCATGCTTTTTGGCATTGAAGGCGGTCGCGTCGTCCTTGAAATGCTGGATCAGCGTACCGGGCTCGGGTCCTTCATAGAGGACCTTCGCCTTGCCTTCGTAGATGCGACGGCGGCGATTCATTGGGATGTACCGTGGCTTGAGGAAATCCATAGGTCGGCCTTTCTCTGGTCGCGGTCGCCCGCGGCGGGATCGGGGCCCCTGATCAGCCGGTCCTGCGCGATCTGCGCTGATTCCGATTCTTAGGCGGGATCAGCCTAGACCGCATGGCCGGCCGGCTCAATGCGAAGGCGGCCGCCAAGGCTGTCTTCGCGCCCGCTATATGGGACTTCTGCACTGCAAACGCAACAAATCCGCTCTGGAAGCCTTGACGCAGGGATAATGGACCTGCTCGCGCCTCGGGCGCGGGAGCATTCCGCTCTGGCTCTGGGCGGCCCGCCGTCCTATATGGCTCAGAACCAAGCCTTCCCGAGCCCTTTTCCAGCGCGCGCCCCGCGAGAGGACTTAAAAAGATGACGACATTCGATCAGCGGAAGGACGCCTTCGAGAACAAATTCGCTCATGACGAGGAGCTGCGCTTCAAGGCGACGGCGCGGCGCAACAAACTGCTCGGCCTCTGGGCCGCCGAGAAGCTGGGCAAAAGCGGCGCGGAGGCGGACGTTTATGCGAAGGCCGTCGTGGTGGCCGATTTCGAGGAGGCCGGCGACGAGGACGTCGTGCGCAAGGTCAAGGCCGATTTCGCGGCCGGGGCGGTGACGGTCGGCGATGCCGAGATTCGCCAGATCATGGCGGAGCTCCTGGTCAAGGCGGCTGAAGAGATCCAGGCCGGCCGCTGAGCGTGCTGCCCGGCAAACGCAGGACGCATGTGAGACGGGCGCATGGGCGCCCGTTTGCTTTTGAGCGTCGCCCCGGTCCAATTTGAGCGACCCGCCATCCCCCAAGAGCGGGCCCCAGAACCGGATGAACGCCCCATGTCGAAGCCCACCGTGCTCTCCTCGCTCGCCGACCGTCTCGCTAAGGGCGACAAGATCCTCTCGGCCTGGTCGAGCATTCCCGAGCCGAGCGTCAGTGGCATTCTGGCTCAGGAGGCATTCGACGCCGTCACGCTCGACATGCAGCACGGGCCGATCACGCTGGGCGAGGTCATCCGTGCGATTCCACTGATCAACGCGGCGGGCAAGCCGGCGCTGGCGCGTATTCCGGTCGGCGAGTTCCAGAACGTCTCGAAGCTGCTCGATGCCGGCGTTTCCGGCGTGATCGCGCCGATGATCAACACGATGGAGGATGCGCGCCGTTTCGCCGCCTATTCCAAATACCCGCCAATGGGCGAGCGCAGCTGGGGCAGCTACGGCGCGCTCGGCACCTCCGGGCTCGATGCGAACAGCTATTTCAAGGCGGCAAACGGCTTCTCGCTTTCCTTCGCGATGATCGAGACGCGCGAGGCGATCGCCATCCTCGACGACATCCTGGCGCTTCCCGGCATCGATGCCGTTTTCGTAGGCCCTTCCGATCTTTCGATCGCGCTGTCGGGTGGCGCGCTGGTCGATGCAACGATTCCCGAGGTCGATGAAGCGATCCGCCACATCGTTGCGCGCGCATCCGCCGTCAACAAGCCGGTGGCGATCTATGCCCAGTCGGCGGAACGGGCGAAGGATTTCTTCGCGCTCGGCGCCAGGATGGTGACGCTGATGAGCGATACCGGGCTGATGCGCGCCGGCGCCCAGGCGGCGATCAAGACGATCAGGGGCTGATCCGAGCGCTCAAGCGTTGATGCCTTCGCGCTTCTTCAAGGCGGCGTAATAGGCCCAGAGCAAGCGCGCGGCGACGCCGCGCCATGGCCGCCAGGCTTCGGCCAGTGCCGCGAGCTCGGCGGCTTTCGGACGGGCGGGCAGGCCGAAGGCCTGCCGGGCCGCCTCCTGGATCGCGAGGTCGCCAGCGGCGAAGCCGTCGCGATGGCCGAGGCAGAACAAGAGGTAGATGTCCGCCGTCCAGGGGCCGATCCCGGAGACGGCGGTCATATGCTCATGCACGGCCTCGGGTGTGGCGGCCTCCAGCGCCTCGAAGCGCAAGCTACCCTCGACGAGCGCGGCGGCGACCGCGCGCAAGGTGCGCTGCTTAGGTCGCGAGAGCCCCGACAATCGCATGTCCTCGTCGCTGGCCGCCAGGATGCGCTCCGGCGTCAGGGGCGTGAGCACGCTCTCGACACGGGCCCAGACGGCGCGGGCGCTCGCCACCGATAATTGCTGGGAGACGATGATGGCCGCCAGCCCCGCGAAACCGCCGGGGCGGCGGCGCAGCGGCGGCAGACCGACCTTGTCGATGATCCCAGCCCAATGTGGCTGCAGCGCGCGCAGCGCGGCCATGCCTTCCTCGAGATCGGCGTCGCAGGTGATCAGGTTCATGACGGGCTGATGGAACGGCATGGGTGAGACGGGGATTGTCAGCAGCGCGGCGTTGCGGCCTCGGCGGGCTGTCCGCGAGACCATAGAGCGTTTTCGAGCGAAGTGGATATCGGTTCGCGTGAAGAAAACGCGTTAAAATAGAGGTCTTGAGCGATTTTCGGTCCAATTGGATCGGAAATTGCTCTAGAATCGGAAAGTGCTCTAGACAGGGCGGATGGCAGCGTCCTCCCTCGATCTCGCGGAGCCGGTCTTCCGCTTCGCGCCGAGCCCGAACGGGCGGCTGCATCTCGGCCATGCGCTGTCGGTGCTGACGAATGAGCGGCTGGCGCACAAGCTGGGCGGCCGGCTGCTGCTGCGGATCGAGGATATCGACCTCACCCGCTGCAAGCCGGAATTCGAGGCGGGGATCAGGGAGGATCTTGCTTGGCTCGGTCTGCGCTTCGACGGCGCGGTCCGGCGGCAATCCGAGCATTTCGAGAGCTATGCGGAGGCGGTGAGGGGGCTGCAGGCGCGAGGGCTGGTCTATCCCTGTTTCTGCTCACGCCAGGACATCAAACGCGCGGTCGGCCTGCGCCAAGCTTGGCCGGTCGATCCCGACGGCGCGCCGCTCTATCCTGGAACCTGTCGCGCATGCGATCCGGCCGAGGCTGCAGCGCGCACCGGTGCCGGCGAACCGCATGTGCTGCGATTGGCAATGAACCGGGCGATCGAAACCGTGGGCGAGGCCGCCGGCTATGTGGTTTTCGACGAGGCAGGGCACGAACGGCTCGTCACTGCGCAGCCGGCCCGCTGGGGCGATGTCGTGCTGGCACGCAAGGAGGTGCCGACGAGCTATCACCTCTCGGTCGTGCTCGACGATGCGCTGCAAGGCGTGACCCATGTCGTGCGCGGGCGCGATCTCGAAGCTGCGACCGATATCCATGTCGTGCTGCAGCGGCTGCTCGGCCTGCCGACGCCGCGCTATCATTTCCATCCGCTGCTGAGCGATGAGACCGGGCAGAAGCTGGCGAAGAGCCGGCTCTCGGAAAGCCTCGCGGATCTCCGGGCGCGCGGCGTTACGGCCGGCGAGATCAGGGCGCAGCTAGGTTTCAGCTGAGCGGCCGCCCGGGTTGCGTCGTCAGCTCACCCCGAGCCAGGTCAGCCAGGCCGTGGTGGTGAAGAGCGAGAGCATGGTCGAGAGCGCGATCGCGCTCGAAGCGTCGGCGACGCCCTGCTTGTAGCGCTCGGCGAAGAGATAGGCGTTGATGCCACAGGGGCAGGCGGCGAAGAGCACGGCGACGCCCGACCAATGCGCCGGCATCTGGAAGACCATGGTCGCCAACGCGTAGACGATCAGCGGATGCAGCCCGAGCTTGAGCCCGCTCAGGATGGCGGGCAGAGCGAGGCCCGATGTCAGGCCATAACGCCGCATGGCGATGCCGAGGCTGACGAGCGCGCAGGGCACGGCGGCGCCGGCCAGAAGGTCGACGATCGTCCAGAGCGGCTCCGGAATCAGGCCGATGATCGGGCGCGCCGCCGAGCCGAGCAGGATGCCGATGATGATCGGGTGAGTGAACAGCCGCCTGATCATCATCGTGATCGAGGCCGCGCGGCCTTCGGCGAGCAAGGTGGCGATCGTCATCGTGACCGGCAGATGGACCGCCAGCAGCAGACCGAGCGGCACGGCGCCAGCGTCGCCATAGGCCTTCAGGATCATCGGCACGCCAACGAAGACGGTGTTGGATTGTGCGGCGGCGAAGCCCGAGACGACCAGCTCGGGACCCTTGCGGGCGAAAATGCGGCTCGCAATCAGCATGGCGAGCGCCCAGACGATAGCGAGGCCGGTGAAATAGGCGATCCAGTAGCCCCAGGGCTGAGTGGCCGGAATATCCGCCTTGGCGAGCGTGCGGAAGAGCAGGCAGGGCAGGGCCAGGACGAAGACGAAGTCGGAGAGGCCCTCGCCGGTGGTCTCCCGCACGATCTTGGCCCAGCGCGCGAGATAGCCGAGGCTGATCAGGCCAAAAACGGGCAGGACGACGATGAGGGCGGCGAGCATCGGCCAAATTCGCGGGGCAGGAGCGGAACAGGCTTTCCCGGTGTGCCCTCGCTGGCGCTAAGTCAAGCGCCGGATGCGACGCGGTGCCGCTCCAACGGCGCCGTTATGCGCTCAGCGCAATTGTGCGAGCGTGCCGCCGGCCTTCGCGATCAGGCCCTGGATCTCGTCGCGCTGGCGCTTGAACTCTGCCAGCGCGCCGCCCTGGAGTTCGCGGCCGCGCGGCACGCGGATCTTCATCGGGTTCACGAAATTATCGTTGACCTTGACCTCATAATGCAGATGCGGGCCGGTCGAGAGGCCGGTCGAGCCGAGATAGCCGATAATCTGGCCCTGCCTGACCCTTGCTCCGGGCACGATGCCGTTGGCGAAGTTGGACTGGTGCGAATAGGTCGTGACATAGCCATTGGCGTGCTGGATCTCGGTGTGCTTGCCATAGCCCGAGGACCAGCCGGCGCTGATGATCGTGCCGTTGCCCGCCGCCAGGATCGGCGTGCCGATGCGGTTGGCCCAGTCCACGCCGGTATGCATCTTCGAATAGCGCATGATCGGGTGGTAACGCATGCCGAAGCCCGAGCGCATCTCGCCTTCGGCGATCGGCTTGCGCAGCAGGAATTTCTTCAGCGAGCGGCCGTCCTCGTCGAAATACTCGATCAGCCCGTCCTCGGGCGCCTGGTAGCGGAAGACGCGTCGCGTCTCGCCGTTGATGGTCAAGGCCGCCGACAGGATCTCGGCGCGCTCGCCTTCCTCCTCCTCGGTAAAGATGACCTCGAGATTATCGCCGCCGCGTACGCGTTGCTGGAAATCGACGTCATAGGAGAAGATGCGGACGAGCTCGTCGACGAGCGGGCGCGGCATCTCATGGCGCAGACCGGTCTCGTAGAGGCTGTCATAGAGCTTGGCGCCGGTGCTGCCGCCGCTATCGTCATCCTCATCCTCATCCTGCGCGTCGCCGGTTTTTCGCTGTGGGCGCTGCGGGCCGACCAGGTCCTGGCGGGGCAAGGTCACGGAGACGAAGGCGCCGGCGTCGTTGATCGCGACCGTGCCGTCGGGTTGGCCCGCGGTCAGGAAGGAAACGCGCACGATCTGGCGCGTATCGCCGGGGCGCGGGCCGGGCGCGAAGAGAACCTGCAGGACCTGGCCGTCGGGGAGGGCCGAGATGCGGACCTTGCCGCCAAAGGCCTGCATCATGCCGCGGATCTGGTCCTGGTTCGCGCCGGCAGTACGCATGGTCTGCTCGAAATTCTCGCCGCGCTTGGCGATCACCAGCTTCTCCTCGACCAGCGGCTCGCGCGAGGCGGGGATCGGGGTCTTGGGCGCGTTGGTGACGTTCTCGGGAACGACGCGGACCTCGATGCCGGAAAAGCGCGTATCGCTCGGCGCATAGGCCAGGAGATCGCCGGCGGTCGGGGCCGTGCCGGTGAGCGTGCGGCTCAGCATCAATTGCGGCGGGATCGGCAGGCTGCGCTGCCGCCCGGCCGCTGCGACGTTGGCGCGTTCTTCCTCCATCTGGGTGATGACCTCGGCGTCGCCGAGCTGGGCTTTGCCGTCGGGGACCTGGATATCGGTCAGGTCGCGTTTCACGATGGTCACGTCGGCGTCGGGGAGATCCTGCACCGGCTCGGCGTAGCGCTCGCTGGGCTGGCCGCCCTCGGCGAAGAGCCGCAACGGATTGAAGGGCGGAATATTGGTCGCATAGACGCCGGTCGTCATCGACAGGTTGGATGCGAGCCGGATGAAGGGCCGGACGCGGATGACCTCACGATCCCCGAGCTTCTGCGACATCGGCGCGCGCACGGCCTGGCGTGCGGCGATCACGGGCTGCTCGGCTACGAGCTTGTCGGCCTTGCGAGCCCCGCCGCCGGCGCCGGCGCCCGAGGAGGCGCGCGCCGTCACAGTCTCGGGCTGCTCGGGAAAGCTGGTGTCGCCACGCATCGCGATCAGGATGGCGGCGCCGAGCAGGGCCGCGCCGCAGGAGCCGACGAGCATGCAGGCGAAGAGCCAGCGCACCGAGATGCCGCGCCGGTCCTGCAATTGATGCGCGGAGCCGTCGGGCCGGATCGGCGGCTCGATCCCGAGATCGATCAGCAGCGCCGCGGCCTCGGGGGCGAGCGGTTCTGCTGGGGCGTTGAACTCGGGATGGGCGTTCATCGTCTGGCGTCTTGATCCGTCTTTATCTGCACCTGCAAGCCTGGCCAGCGGACAAACCTGCCGCCGAGCGCGGGAGCTTCGCTCGCTCAGGCTGGGAGACCATGCCCGCGCGGCGGCGCGGAATCAATCGCGCAGCGAGCGGGAGGCGCTCTCATGGCCTTGGAATGCGGCTGTTTACGGGCGCCTTGCGAGTGGCCCTCGCACGAGCGCTCGCGTACGCGCGCGGACAAATAAGTCCTGCCCACAGCGAAGGCGGCGGCCGCCCAAAAAAATGGCCCGCTGTCTAAAAAGTTTCACGATCTGTGTTGACAGGATTGGGAGGTGGGGCCTATACAGCGGCCATCGAGACGGCAACGCCGCTGGCGCCGCCGCCTCCCGCGCTTCATTGAGACCTTTGGGCTTTGTAGCCGAGCAATCGGTACGCAGCCCTGTCTTTTGAGTAGTGCCGCTGTTTGAAAACTGAAGACAGAAAGAGAAACGTGGACGGCGGAGTTCTTGCGGACTTAGCTTAGGCTAAGTCGAACGAGACTTCGGTGTGCTGCGTTTTACAAGAGCCATCGCTGATGATTTGGGTGAAAGCCTGGGTCGTCAAGCAATGACTCCGTCAATACGCAGCGATTGCCGGAACAAACTCAGTATACAATCTGAGAGTTTG
>NZ_FOQV01000008.1 GCF_900113835.1 Allobosea sp. OK403
GACGATCAGCCCCCAGCGCGTCGCTTCGGTCAGGAGCCAGGCGCGCAGCGCCCAGTACATCACCTTGGAGGCGACGACATGGTCGCCCGGCGACAGTGCCTGGAAGACGGCGGTCGCCGCCGCCATGCCGGAGCCGAAGAGCAGCGCGCCGGCCTTGGCTTCCTCCAGCATGGCGAGCACGCTCTCGGCCTCGCGGATCGTCTCGTTGTCGGGGCGGCCATAGACGAAGCCCGAGGAATAGGCGTTGTCCTCGTCGCGGATATAGGTCGTGGCGATATGGATCGGGGTGACCACGCCCTTGGTCAGCGGGTCGATCTTGCCCATGGCCTGCGCGGCGAGAGAGCGGGGATGGAGCGAGCGCTTGGACATGAGGCGATCCCGAATGGTTCCATGGGTGACGAGAACGGCCATCTGGAGCAGGGCAGGCAGGTGACGCAAGTGCGCGGCCTTGCCGGGGCCGCGCGCCTGCCCCATTTCGTGCGCATGAGCGCCCCGTCCGCACCCCGCACCCATATCTCCGGACCCTGGCGCAATGCGCTGATCGCGATCGTCCCTGTCGTCGTCGCCTCGATTGTCGGCAGCGCAGTGACCGTGCCGCAGATCCCTGGTTGGTATGCGGGCCTCGCCAAGCCGGTCTTCAATCCACCGAACTGGGTGTTCGGGCCGGTCTGGACCCTGCTCTTTGCGATGATGGCCTATGCCGTCTATCGCATCCTGCGTCTGCCGGCGGTGACGCCGGGCAAGGCGCGGGCGCTCTGCGTCTATCATGTCCAGCTCGCGCTGAACCTGCTGTGGTCCTGCGTTTTCTTTGGGCTCAATAGCCCGGTTGGCGGAATCCTGGTGATCCTGCCACTGCTGGCGCTGGTTCTGACGACGATCGCGCAATTCCGGCCGCTTGACCGGCTTTCGGCCGGTCTGCTCTGGCCCTATGCGGCCTGGGTTTCGTTCGCGGCGCTGCTCAACGTCTCGATTTGGTGGCTAAACAAATAGGCTTTAGCCGATCGAGCGCTCGATGACCTTCATCACGGTCGCGCGCAGGTCGGCGATGGTGAACGGCTTTACCATGACCTCGGAGATGATCGCCTCCAGGCTCTTCGCCCGCTCGCGCTGCTCGGCATAGCCCGTCATCAGCATGATGGTCAGTTCGGGGAACTCCTGCTTCGCCGCGAGGGCAAGCGCGATCCCGTCCATCAACGGCATGCGGATATCCGTAAGCAGCAGGTCGAAGCGGCCCTTCTCGGCGATCAGGATATCGAGCGCCTCGGCGCCGTCGGCCGCCATCAGGCAGGTATGCCCATCCATGGTGAGGCCGCGCGCCACGAGCGTGCGCAGGGGTTCCTCGTCATCGACGACCAGAATTCGCGACATCGTTCAGATCCCGGGCAGGCCAGCCTGATCGGCGGTCTCGATGACGCCGACATAGGGTAATTGCCGATAGGCATGAGCAACGTCCATGCCATAGCCGACGACGAAATAGTCCGGGCATTCGAAGCCGATATAATCCGCCTTGATGTTGACGGCGCGCTTGCCCGGCTTTTCCAGCAACACGGCGCTCGAGACCTTGGCGGCTCCGCGCGCCGACAGCAGATCCTTGGCGAAGGCGAGCGTGCGCCCGGATTCAAGAATATCGTCGACCAGCAGCACCTCGCGGCCGCGCACGTCGCTTTGGACGTCGCGCAGGATCTCGACCTGGCCGGACGAGATCGTGGCGTTGCGATAGCTGGAGAGGTGCACGAATTCGACTTGCGGGGTCATGCCGGCGCGATGCATGGCACGGATCAGGTCGGCGACGAACATGAAGCTGCCCTTCAGCACTGCCACTACGAGCAGATCCGGCGGCGAATTCGCCGCGATCATCCGCGCCATTTCCTCATTGCGCTGCGCGATCGCGCCTTCGTCGTAGAGCACCCTGATGCGCCGGGCTTCAGCCATCGTCTCGTCGTCCTTTCGCGGCTGGCCGGGAACCGGCCAGCCTTTCGGCGCAGAATGTCGCGCGGTTCGTCTTTCAGGCAGGTTTATAGCATCCACCTGGATCGGCCAGAGGCTCTATTCGCCTAGTGCATTGTGTAAGAAAGGTGGGCGCCGGCTTTTCGCAAGAGCAGTGCTTTCAAGAGCAGTGCTTTAATGCGCGCTGGCGAGGCCTGCCGGCTTGGCCGAGGTGAAGCGTACCAGCACGGATTTTCCGGCCTCGGGCGGGGAGGCGAGCCTGGCACGGAAGCGGACGAGCTCGGCTGGCTCCAGGCTCGGTCGCGGCGGCTCGGTCGTCCATGTGTAGAGTGTCTGGCCGGCGGCATCCTTGACCGCAACCTCGATCGGCGGCATCGGCGCTCTGCCTTTGCTGATATTGGTCACGTCGCCCTCGACGACAAGGAAGCGATTCTGCCCGTCTTCGACCAGCCCGCTTTCGACCGCGCTCCAGCTGAGGCCGCGGACATTGATGGGAAGGCCGAGCTTCTCGAAGACGATGGCGAGCTGCGGTGCGCCACGCACGGCGAGATTGCGCTGCCAGACGAGGAGGCCGAGCAGCGCTGCGCCGCCAAGGCCGAGTGCGACGAAGGTTGCAGCATGGCGCGGGCGTGGTTGGCCGGTCTGGGCGCCGTTCGCCGGGGAGTGCTTGCCTTTGCCGGGCTTGCGCGGCTGCGGTGGGAGGGCCTCGACCGTGTCCGTGTGTTCGGAGGCGACGGCGCTGATCTGCGCGTCGATTTCGCTGGCGCGCTCGAGCTCCTCGTTCAGGAGGGCCTGCGTTTCCGCCGCGCTCGGAGCCTCCGGAAAATCCTCCTGCGCCGGGTCGACATGCCACGAAGTCTGGCAGGAGGCGCAGCGAACCTTGCGCCCGGCCGGGCCGAGCTTGGCCGCGTCGAGTTCATACCGGCTGGAGCAGGATGGACAGACGATCAGCATGGGCTTGCCAGGCTCGCTCCTTGCCTTGCGTTGAATAGTCTTGGCGTTGAACAGTCTTGCCGTTGAACAGTCTTGGCCGGCCTCGCCAGGAAGCCTTCACCGCGCGCCATCGCGGTTCAAGCTCCGTTACCCATGGTTGCGGGCGCCGTTCTCCATTGAGCCGATTTATGGTTAACGCCTCGTGAAGAACCTGTGCGCCAAGGTGCCTGTCGCTCACGTCGCATTCCGGGGCGGCGCGCTTGAGGTGTAGGATCGCAAGCGAGATTCGCAATGCGGCTCGAAGGGATGGCGGTTTGGTTCGGTTCGAGAATGTCGGCCTGCGATATGGCATGGGCCCGGAGGTGCTGAAGGACATCAACTTCAGCATCGCGCCGCGTTCGTTCCAGTATCTCACCGGCCCTTCGGGCGCCGGCAAGACCACGCTGATCCGTCTCGTCCTGATGGCGCTGAAGCCGACGCGGGGACTGGTCAACCTGTTCGGGCAGGATGTCTCGCGCCTGGACGCGACGACGCTGACCGGCTTTCGCCGCCGCATGGGCGTGGTGTTCCAGGATTTCCGCCTGCTCGATCATCTCACGCTCTATGAGAATGTGGCGTTGCCCCTGCGCGTGCTTGGCAAGGAAGAGACGAGCTATCGCGCCGAGGTCGTCGAACTGCTCCGCTGGGTTGGGCTGGGCGAGCGCATGCATGCGGTGCCGCCGGTCCTGTCGGGCGGCGAGAAGCAGCGCGCCGCGATCGCTCGCGCGCTGATCAGCCGGCCTGAATTGCTGCTGGCCGACGAGCCCACAGGCAATGTCGATCCCGGCCTAGGCCGGCGCCTGCTCCGGCTGTTCATGGAGTTGCAATCGCTGGGCACGGCGGTGGTGATCGCGACGCATGATCTTGCGCTGATGGAGCTCTACGACGCGCCGCGTCTTGTCCTCGTCGACGGGCATCTGCATGTCGATGCATGAAGCCGACAGCGATGAAGTCGGACATGACGGGCTGGCCTTGCCGCCGAACCTGCGGCGTGACCAGCCTCTGGTGCCGCTCGATTCGGTGGCGGGGCGGGCGCTGATGGCGGTCATCGCTATCCTCACCTTCCTGGCGGCGTTGAGCGCCGGCGCGGCCGTGCTGGCGGCGCGCGCCTCGGAGCAATGGCGCGGCGCGGTCGCCAATGAGATGACGATCCAGATCAGGCCGGATTCGCGCCGCGACATGGAGGCGGATCTTTCGCGGGCGGTGGCGATGGCGGCGGGCGTCGCCAGCATCGAGACGGTCCGCGTGGTGCCGAAGGCGGAATCGGACAAGCTGCTCGAGCCCTGGCTCGGCACGGGGCTCGACCTCGTCGAATTGCCGGTGCCCCGATTGATCGTGATCAAGCTGAGTTCGAATGTCGGGCCGGATCTTTCCACTTTCAGCGCTGCGCTGCGCCACGAGATCCCGAGCGCAATCCTCGACGATCACCGCCTCTGGGTGCGCCGGCTTTCGACCATGGCGAGCACCATCATCCTGTCCGGCGCCGCCGTCGTACTGCTGGTGCTGACGGCGGCTGCGCTCGCCGTCGCCTTCGCCACGCGCGGCGCCATGGCCGGCAGCCGCGACAGCGTCGAGGTGCTGCATCTTGTGGGGGCCGACGATGCCTTCATCGCGCGTGAATTCCAGAGCCGCTTCGTCAGGCTGGGCCTGAGGGGCGGCGCGATCGGTGGAGCGGGTGCGATTGTCGTGATCGCCCTGCTCGGCTTCGTAGCATCGCGCTTGGGCGCGGCGCCCGAGGCAGAACAATTGCAGGCTTTATTCGGGGCTTTCGAGATTGGCTGGTCGGGCTATGTCGCGGTGATCATGGTGGCGGCAGTCGTGGCGGCAATCGCGGGGCTCGTCTCACGCTTCACGGTGCGGCATTATTTACGCGCGTTGGCTTAACAAGCCTTAACCCTTGTGGCGGCAGGAATGCCGAGCCCGCCGCCGTTATGCCCGATTGGCGGTTTAACCTAACCAAGACATGGTGATGATCGGAAGCAGTCACGAGCATCTGCTGGCAGGACGAAACGAGCGATCCATGGCGCCCGGGCAGTCCGGCATGCATGCGGCCGGCTGGAGTTGGCCAAGGCGTCTGGGATGGCTCCTGGGCTGCCTGCTGGTTGCCGCCTCCGTGGCGCTCGGATTGGGCTATGCCGAATTCGCCTCCGGAATCGAGCCGCGGGAGCCTGTCGCCGTGCCGCGTACGGACGCGATCGTCGTCGTCACCGGCGGCTCGCAGCGTATCGGCGACGCCATCGGCCTGCTCGGTGCCGAGCGCGGTTCGCGCCTGCTGATCAGCGGCGTCAATGAGAAGACGAGTCGCGAGGAGCTCGCCAAGCTCAACCCCTCGGCGCGCGAGCTGCTCGCTTGCTGCGTCGATCTCGACTACCGCGCCCGCAACACCATCGGCAATGCCATCGAGACCCGCCGCTGGGTCCGCCAGCATGAATTCCAGTCGCTTTTGGTCGTAACCTCGAACTACCACATGCCGCGCGTGCTGGCCGAATTCGCCCATGCGATGCCGGGCGTGCGCCTTGTGCCGCATCCGGTCGTGACCGACCAGATCGACACCACCGGCTGGTGGCGGAGTTGGAACACAGTCCGGCTGCTCGGGCCCGAATACGGCAAATATCTTGTCGCGCGCCTGCGCAGCGCCTTCGAGGGAGATCCCGAGACGTCGCGGCTCTCGGTCATCATAGGCGGCCGCAAGCCGGTTTCGCCGAAGCCCGCGGGGTTGCTCGGGCCAGACTATGAGAAGCGTACGCGCCTGCATGACCATCGCAACAACGCCTGATCCGCGTTCGCACGCTTGACGGCGGCGAGCTGACGGGGTCTTTGCGCGCCATGCTGATCCTGCGCTCCCTGCTCGCCAATGTCGCGTTCTACGTCAACCTGTCACTCTGGCTGGTGTTTGCGGCATTTCCCGCTCTGCTGCTGCCGCGACGCTACCTGATGAAGGTCGCTGCCGGCTGGTCCCGCAGCGCGCTGTTCCTGATGCGGCTGACGTCGGGCACGGGCCTTGAGATCAAGGGGCTCGAGAATATCCCGAGCGGTGGGCTCATCGTCGCGTCGAAGCACCAGTCTTCCTGGGAAACCTTCGTCCTGATCGGGCTGTTTCCCGATCCGGTCTTCATCCTGAAGCGCGAACTGACCTGGATTCCGTTCTTTGGCTGGTGCCTGCTCAAGCTCAGGATGATCCCGGTGGATCGCGGTGGGCGGGCGCGGGCTCTGGCCCAGGTCACGCGGCGCTCGCGGATCGAGATGCGCGAGAACGGGCGCCAGCTCCTGATCTTTCCGGAAGGCACGCGCCGGCCGGCCGGGGCTCCGCCCGACTACAAATACGGCGTTGCGCATCTCTATGCCGATCTCAACGTGCCTTGTGTGCCCGTCGCGCTGAATTCCGGCCTGTACTGGCCGCGCCGCAAGTTCCTGCGCCCGCCAGGCACGATCCGCCTGACATTCCTGCCGGCGATTCCGCCAGGGCTGAACAAGATGGAGTTCCAGGCACTGCTGCAGGACAGGATCGAGACGGAAAGCGACCGGCTGCTGGCACTGGGGCGGAGCGAACTGGCCAAGCTCGGTCTCGATCCGCTGGCGAAAGGCTCCTGACAGCAGCTGTCAGCAAAGCCGACTGACCAAGCCGGCTGACCGGGCCGTCGGCCCTTGACAGTTAGCGTGTTCGTTCTCATTTTGTTCTGGAACAAAAGGAGGAACGGATGGCCGCTCTCGCCTATTCCCACGCCGATCTTTTCGCTGACGAGCCCGTGGTCTCGGCGCGCGAAATGCCGCTGCGCAGTACGGCTGGCCTGTCCGAGCGTCGTTTCACCGCCTGGCGCGGACGTTCGGGCCGGCGCTACGTCGCCTCGGTCTTCACGGTCTCGGACGATCACGCGCTCGGCTTCACCGATGCGGTGCTGCTGGCGGTCTCGCCGGATCGCCAGATTCTTGCCGCGCGCGACAGCGGGCCGTTCGGGGTCGAGGCGGCGCTGACGCGTTGGCGGCAGGCGGTGACGCAAGCCGGCGCGCGCGAAATCCATGTCCATCTGCTGGCGGAGGACGGCATGAGCCGCCGCGCGGCGCTGCTCGACCTGATGCCCGAGGTTTGAGCCGATATCAGAGCATTTTGTTTTGACGCGTTTTCTCCGCGCAAACGCTTCGCGTTTGTCGCGGGGGAACCGGCATCCACTTCGCTCGAAAACGCTCTAGAGCCGGATGATTTCAGACGGGATCACGAAGCGACCCCGTCTGAAATCATCCGGCTCTCATCTAAGAGATAGCGCAGGATCAATGCGAAAAAACGGTTCCCACTTTTTCGCATCCTGCTCTAGAGCGGCGGGCGCGGCTCTCCGAGGCCGGGTGCGAGTTTTTGCGCGAGATCGGCGAGGACAGGATCGAAGACGCCCATCTTGCGCAGATGCTCATGGGTCTGCAGCACATAGTCCGGGTTCTCGCCCGAGCCGCCGCGCCCGTTGCGCACCAGCTCCAGCACCTTGTCCGGCGGCAGCCGCCCGGCATATTGCAGGTGCCTGCGGTCGGCGACATAGACCAGCGCCTTGACGTTGCGCCCGTCGTCAAGCCGCACCGGCATGTGGCGCTCGAGATAGACCGCGGTCGCCTGTTCGCGGGCGCGCAGATAGGTCACGGTCTCGGCCGCCTCACGGGCTGCGACCCGGAAGGCGAGGCCGCGGCAGATGCCGCCGCGATCGAGGCCCAGTACGAGGCCGGGACGTTCGGGCGTGCCGCGATGGACATGCGAGAAGATGCAAAGCGAACGGTGGTAGCCGTGCAGCCGCGCGACGACGCTTTCCTCAAAGGGAAAACCCGGCCGCCAGATCAGCGAGCCATAGCCGAAGACCCAGAGATCGCCCGCACCGAGATCAGCTGTCATCGTCACCCCATAATTTAGCCGTGGCAGCCTGCTTGATGGGCGCACTGGCGTCCTTGCTCGGCGGCAGCTAACAATCCGCTCGCTTTTTCGCAATGGACTGCCGCCGTATGACCGATCTTGCTCCCACGCGTCGCCGCAGCCGGTTTTGGCTCTATGCGCCCTTCGTACTGCTCGCATTATTGGCCGCCGCCTGGAGCGGCTTCTGGTTCGTGGTGCGCGGACGCGTCGCCGATGCGGTCGATACGGCGCTGGCGCGCGAGGCTGGGCTCGGCCGCAGGTGGAGCTGCCTGGACCGTTCGATCAGTGGTTTTCCGTTTCGCGTCGAACTGCGTTGCGCATCGCTGGAACTGACCTCGACGCGCTGGGGCGATGCGGTGAAACTGCAGACGGGCCCGAGCCTGGCGCTCGGACAGATCTATTCGCCTGGGCTCGTCATTGTGCAGATCACCGGCCCGCTGCAGGCCAGCCTGCCCGAGGGCCGCAAGCTCGATCTGGCCTGGGCCCGGCTTGAGGCCAGCCTGACGCATAATGGCACGGCACCCCAGCAGGTCTCGCTCGTCATGACCGAGCCGAATGCGACCCTCGCCGCACCGGGCCAGGCCAATGAAGCTTGGCGCGCGGCCAGCCTTGAAATCCATCTGCGCCGCAATCCGACACGCCCGGCGAGCGATCAGGCCACCGATCTTGCCATCAGCACCAAGGGTTCCGTCCTGCCCGCGCTCGATGCCCTGCTCGGCATGAGTGAGGCCGGCGATGTCGACATCCAGGCGACCCTGACGCAGGCCGAGGCCTTCAAGCTCGGTTTCAATCCCGATGCGCTGGAGCGCTGGCGCAGCGCTGGCGGGCAGATCGAGTTGACGAAGCTGGTCTCCGTCAAGGGCCCGGCCCGCGTCGAGGCGAGCGGCCTGCTGCTGCTCGACCAGACCCATCGTGTCTCCGGGCAGATCCAGGCCTCGCTCGCCGGCATCAGGCAGATCGCCGGCGTTCCGGTCGGGGGCTTGCTCGGGGGTCTTGGAGGCCTGCTCGGCGGCAAGGCCAGCGCGCAGGCGCCGGGTGCGGCGCCCGGCCTGACAGCGTTGCCGCCGGTCGTGCTGCGCGAGGGCCGCGTCTATCTCGGGCCGATCCGACTGCCGGTCCAGCCGCTCCTACCCTTGTACTGATCTTGCCCTTGTACTGAGGCGACATGAAAAAGGGGCGCAGCGCGCCCCTTTTTTGTGCTCATGAACGGCGGCGGATCACGCCGCCGGCAGTGCCGCGCGCGGCGCCTCGATGCGGGTCAGGGCCTTCTTGACCGCATCCTGCACCTTCTCGAAGGCGCGCACCTCGATCTGGCGGACGCGTTCGCGCGAGACGTTGAACTCCTCGGAGAGCTCCTCCAGCGTGATCGGGTCCTCGGCCAGCCGGCGCGCCTCGAAGATGCGCCGCTCGCGCGGGTTCAGGACATCGAGCGCCTCGCGCAGGGCCGAGTGGCGGTTGTCGCTCTCCTGCGATTCCGCATAGCGGCGCTCCTGGCTCTCGCTGTCGTCGACCAGCCAGTCCTGCCATTCGCCATCGCCATCCTCGCGCAGCGGCGTGTTCAGCGAGGCGTCGCCGCCGAGGCGGCGGTTCATGTCGATGACGTCCTGCTCGTTGACGCCGAGCTTGGTGGCGATGGTCTTGACCTGTTCGGGGCGCAGATCGCCCTCGCCAAGCGCCGAGATCTTGCTCTTGGCTTTGCGCAGGTTGAAGAACAGCTTCTTCTGGTTGGCGGTGGTGCCCATCTTCACCAGCGACCAAGACCGCAGGATGTATTCCTGGATCGAGGCCTTGATCCACCACATTGCATAGGTCGCAAGCCGGAAGCCCTTGTCGGGCTCAAAGCGCTTGACCGCCTGCATCAGGCCGACATTGCCTTCGGACACGACCTCGCCGATCGGCAGGCCATAGCCGCGATAACCCATGGCGATCTTGGCCACGAGCCGCAGATGGGACGTAACGAGCCGGTGCGCCGCATCGCGGTCGCCATGCTCGCGCCAGCGTTTCGCCAGCATGAATTCCTCGTTCGGTTCCAGCATCGGGAACTTACGAATTTCGTCGAGGTAACGTGACAGTCCGCCTTCCGCGGACATGACGGGCAGCGACGCAATCGCCATGCTCGTTCTCCTTCTTGGCCCCCGCTTCGCGGCAAACCAACCGCGCGATCAACCTTCGCGCAGGCTTTGGACGTCGTGAAAGATACAACGCCGGAACCGGCTAACGGTTCGGCGTTGTTTCAAGCCACGTGCGGCGCCCCTTAGCCATCCGCATCCAACACGCACTCTATGCCAAGACAGCTTGGCGGAAAATGGGCAGGATGGCGAGATTGCCTCACAGCCTCGCGAGTTCTTCTTGCAATTTTGCAAACTCAGGCGGCGGCTCGGATTCGAAAAGCAACTCTTCGCCCGTGGCGGGATGAGCAAAACCCAGTAGCGCCGCATGCAGCGCCTGCCGTCCCAATTGCGCCAGCGCCAGGCGGGCCGGCTCGGGCAGGCGGCTCGCCTTGGTCGCGAAGCCGGAGCCGTAGAGCTGGTCGCCGAGCAGGGGATGGCCGAGATGGCTCATATGGACGCGGATCTGATGCGTGCGGCCGGTCTCGAGCCGGCACTCGACCAGGCTGGCGAGCGCCTCGGTCTCCTCCCGCCCCTTGAGCAAGGCGGGGTAGCGTTCCAAGACCGTGAAGTGGGTGATGGCCTCGCGCCCGCGCTCCTCGCCCACGACCATCATCTTTTCGCGGTTCTTGTTCGAGCGTTCGATATTGGCCTCGATCGTGCCGTGCGCTCGGCGCGGAAAGCCCCAGACAATGGCGAGATAGGCGCGCTGGAGCGGGCCGGTGCGGCCATGATCGGCGAACTGCTTCGCCAGGCCCTGATGGGCCTTGTCGTTCTTGGCGACGACGAGGAGCCCGCTGGTGTCCTTGTCGAGCCGATGCACGATGCCCGGTCGCCTGACGCCGCCAATGCCTGAGAGGCTTTCGCCGCAATGGGCGATCAGGGCATTGACCAACGTGCCGTCCTCATGGCCGCCGGCAGGATGCACGACGAGGCCGGCGGGCTTGTCGATGACGATCAGGTGCTCGTCCTCGAACACCACGGTGAGCGGGATGTCCTGCCCCGCCGGGGCAGGGGGCTTGGCCTCCGGCATGATCAGCGTCAAAGCGTCGCCCTCAACGACCTTGCGGCTGCCGTCGGTTGTGACCGCGCCGTTCAGGCTGACGCCGCCATCCTTGACGATCTGCTGCAGGCGGGCGCGCGAGATCTCGCCGGCCAGCAAGGCGAGCGCCTTGTCGAGGCGCGCGCCGGCCTGTTCGGCTGTCACATGCAAGGTCACGCCCGCAGGCGGGGCGGTCTCAAATTGGCTTGGCTGCGATGTCATGACCGACGCTATAAGCGCCCGGGCCGAAAGCCGCACTTCTTTTCGCACGCGCCTTGCGTCGCGTGCGAGCGGGCTTGCCTCAGCCGACGATCTTGCCTCAGCTGAAGATGCGGAACTTCGCCTTCTTCTCCTCGACGATCTGCGCCTCGTCCGGTCCCGGATCGTCGGGCGCATGCGAGACGGGGAAGATCACGGGCGTGGCGCGCGCGTCGCCCTTCACCGGTGCCGCGTCGGGTTTGGCTGCGGCCGGCTTTGGCTCCACGGCAGATTTGGGCTCCACGGCAGGCTTTGCCTCCGCGGCGGATTTGGGCTCCGCGGCAGGTTTGGCCTCCTCGGGCGGCGTGGGCGCCGGCATGGGCTCGACGATAACCGGCGGCGGCATGGCTGGAATGCCGGCAGGTTCGGTCGTCACGGTTTCGGCGCGGGCCTCGATCAGGGGCGTGGAATCGTCGAGATCGGCCAGGACGTCGTCGAGCGCCGGAGCATGGCTGCCGAGCGTGGCGGGCGGCACCGTCCAGACGAAGGCATCGAGCCGGCCCGAAATCGGCGAGACCGGCAGCCATTGATCGGAAACCAGCCCGTCGGCGACCCAGGCGGCGTCACGCGGTGCGCGGGTCGCCCGCGCCAGCCATTCGCGCACCTTGCCGGCTGCACCGTGCTCGGCCTCCTCGAGCTCCGCCATTAGCAGGCAGGCGCGCACCGAGGCGCCGCCGGCGAGCAGCGGCTTCAGGGTCGTGCGGGCTTTGGCGAAATCGCGGGCGTGGATGGCGGCGCCGGCAAGTGCCAGCACGCCTTCAGGGTCGGCCGGGCGCAATTTCGTCAGCGTGATCGCGCGGTTGAGCCGGTCCTGGGCGCTGTCGCCGGAGCGGACATCGAGATAGGCGGCGGCGATGTCGGGATGGGAGACCTCTTTCCAGGCCGCCTCCAGGATCTTGGAGGCTTTGCGGATGTCGCCGCGCTCGGCCAGCATGCGGCCCGCCAGCACCGCGGCCGGCGTCAGGCCGGGCGCGAGCTTGGTCGCCTCCAGCGCGGCGGCGAGCGCCTTTTCCGGCTCTCCGTCACGGGCCTGCAGGGCTTCCGCCGCGAGCAGCACGGCGCGCTGGCGCTTGGCCTCGGCCTTCTCGGCCAGCCTCAGGGCGGCGCGGCGTTCGACGGCGGTGCGCGCCGCCTGCCAGTCGCCGGCGCTGGTGTGGAAATCGAGCAAGGCGTCATTGGCCCAGGCGAGCGAGGGCGAGCGGCGCACGGCGTCGTCGGCGAAGGCGCGCGCGGCGGTCATGTCGCCGCGACGCCTGGCCTCGACGAAGAGGCCGCGCAGGCCGAGCACGCGGGTCTCGGGCTTGTCGAGCATGGTCTTGAAGGCGGCTTCGGCCCGGCCGCGATCGCCCGAGAGCTGGGCGGCCTGCGCCTCCAGCAGCAGGGTCAGGGGCTCGTTGCCGGAGAAGCGGCGGGCATCGACGGCGTGGCGGCTGGCGGCGATGGGGTCGCCCGCGCCGATCGCGACCATGCCGCGCGAGACAGCTTCAAAGCCGCGGGCGCGGCGGCGTGCCCGCGAGGCGAAGCTGAAGGCCGAGGGCAGGCCGAGCACGAAGCGCGCAAGCGCCCAGGCGAGCATCGCCAGCATCGCCAACACGACGACGCCGATGGCGGCGATCGCGACGCTGGTTTCGATGCGGTAGCCCTGCCACAGAATCGAAACCTCACCGGGACGATCGGCGAGCCAGACGGCGCCGACGGCGAGGCAGGCGAAGACAAGGAGATAGAGCAGAACCCGAACCATGAACTCTATCCTCCGTCAGCCCGCCGCGCCGAGCGCGGCGATGGCATCCTGTGCGATTTTTGCAATCGCGGCATCTGCCTGGGCTCGTTTTTGCAAAGCCGCGCCGAAATCGGCGCTGGCGCGCCGCGCCGGCTCGGGCAGCTGGTTCCAGAGGCCGGCTGCCACGACGATATTCCCGCTCGCCAGCGCGTTCTCCAGCCGGATCAGCAATGTGGCGGGATCATTGGAGCCGGTGTCGCCCACGGGGCGGATCGTGACGATGCGGCTGGCGAGCCCGAGCAGGCGGTCCTGCCAGTTGGCGGTCGCCGGCGTCATTTCCCTGGCGAACATGGCCCGCTGCTCACGGAATTGCGCGAGCAGCGCGTCGCGGGTCGGGGCGCCGGTCGTCGCGACCGCGTTCAGCGCCGCGATCTGCTCGGGCGCGCCGCCGCCCTTGGCGAGCGCGGTGACATCGCCGGCGAAGGGCTGCCCCGAGGCGATGGCGCTCTGGATGCGTTCGGCCAGGACGATGCGAGCGGCGGCAAGAGCCTGCGGGCTGGGGGCGGAGGCGGTCTTGGCGAGGGTCTCGACCATGCCGAGCCGCTGGCCGAGCGCATTGGCGGCGGCTTCGGCGCGCTGGGCCTGGGCACTCAAACTTGCGATGGCACCGGCATCGGCGCTCTGGGTACCTTGCGCCTTCGCCTGCTCAACGAGCCGGGTCGCGGCGGCCTGCGCCTCCGTCCCGGCCTTGACGGCGGCCTCCGCCTTGCGGTCGAGCGCGGTGGTGGCGCCTTGCAGGCTGTCGATCCGGGCGCGGAGCTCGGCGATCTGCGCGACGTCGACGGCAGGCGTCGCGCGGCTCCAGGCCAACATGGTGAACCCGGCGCCGACCACGCCGCCGACGATGCCCGCGAGCGCCAGGGCAGGCCAGGGCAGGCGCGATCTCGTCTCTGGGAGAGATGGTGTTCCGGTAGCGCCGGGGTGATGCGATCCTTCGTCGCCGGGGCCGGCATGCCCGGTCGAGGGCTTGGCCTCGGGCGCGGCGAACTCTTGGGGCAGCGCCTCGGTCGGCAGCACAGCCTCGGATGCGGCTGCGCTTGCGGTCGCCGTGTCCGGGGCGGATGGCGTGGTGTCCCGCGCCTGTGACGACGTATCCCGTGCTGTCAGATCGATGGTCGGCGGCGTGCGGCGAGCACGGCCACGCTTCATCGCTTCAGCGTCGGGCTCGTTCATCGGGCCTGTCTCCGTCTCGACGCCTGTCGTCGCAGCCGGTTCGTCTCTAACATCGTCGCGCAGGCGATTGCGAGCGGACACTTGATCGAGGGCGGCGAGCAGGCCCGCTTCCTCCGGATGCTCGGCGACCAGAACCGTGCTGGCTCCAGCCGTGATCAATGGCGCCGCAACGTCTGCCGAGAGCGCGACATGGGTCAGCGCCAAGGCAGGCTCTGCGAGGCCAGCCTCCCGCGCCAGCGCCAGGAAGGTTCGGGCGCCGCGCGGGGAATAATGCAGGGCGGCATCGACCTTGCCATCGCGTAGGGCCTCGGCTGCATTGGCCGGGAGCGCGGTCACTGCCTCGGCTGCATAAGCCGTCCAGATCGTCACGTCGTAACCGGCGTCCCGCAAGCGCTGCGGCACATCCTCATGGTTGTCGCGGCCGGCGATCAGGAGCAGCCGCGACGGCGGCGGCACATTGCGGCTGATCAGATCGATCAGGTCATGGCGATTGCCGTCGGCGCTGCGGGCATCGGCATAGCCGGCTTCGCGGGCCTTGCCGGCGGTGCGCGCGCCGACGCTGAAGACGGGCAGGTTGCGCCAGCCCAGGGGCGCGTCGGCAAGCGCGCCAACTGCATTGGCGCTGGTCAGGACCAGGGCGGAGAAATCTCCGACCGGCGCAGGCTCAGGCAGGCGCACGATTGTGAATAGCGGCGCGATCAACGGCTCGCAGCCGCGCGCGGCAACCGCGCGGGCGCTGCGCTCGGCATCGGCCTGCGGCCTCAGGACGAGTATGCGCATGCGGTCTCCTCTCGCGCCGGGTATCATCAGGCAAGGCTCCCATCTGAAGCATGAACGCCTGGACTGCGCTCGTGTTCGCCGTCGAATTGGTTAGCGATCGCGGCTGGGCCGCCATTCGGACCGATGACGATGCAGCTCGGGGTTTTGTCGCGGAGCGAGGTTGCGATTTCGGCCATGCCTCAGGTCCCCCCTCAAATGGCCGCTCTGCCGGCGGCTTCGGATATGTCGTCCCAGACCGGCATCCCGGACTCGGTAATCCCAGACTTGGTATTCCAGACTTGCATCCGGGCTGCATAACGGCCTCTTGGCCTTATGCTCGCTCGCGCACTATACGGGGGAATTCCCGGCGCGAAACTGCCGGTTCTTCACGACCGAATTCCTGCGCCCGCCTATTCCGTCACAGCTGCTGCGAGACCAACCGGCCGATCATGCGAGTTTTGGGCATAGAGACGACTTGTGACGAGACCGCGGCTGCGATCGTCGAGGTCACGCGCTCCGGCGAGGCAAAAATCCTGTCGAACGAGGTGCTGAGTCAGATCGCCGCACATGCGGCTTTTGGCGGCGTCGTGCCGGAGATTGCGGCGCGTGCCCATGTCGAGGCGATCGACCGCATCGTCGGCAGCGCCTTCGCGCGCGCCGGGCTCAAGCCCGCCGAGATCGATGCGGTGGCGGCCGCCGCCGGTCCGGGGCTCGTCGGCGGCGTCATGGTCGGGCTGACCACGGGGAAAGCCATTGCGCTGGTGACGGGCAAGCCCTTCATCGCGATCAACCATCTCGAGGCCCATGCGCTGACGGCGCGACTGACCGACGATCTCGCCTTTCCCTATCTGCTGCTGCTGGTGTCGGGCGGGCACACGCAGTTGCTCGCCGTGCGCGGCGTCGGCGACTATCTCAAGCTCGGCGGCACGATCGACGACGCCGTCGGTGAGGCCTTCGACAAGATCGCCAAGATGCTGGGCCTGGCCTATCCGGGCGGCCCTTCGGTGGAGCGCGAGGCGGAGAAGGGCGATCCCGAGCGCTTCGACTTTCCCCGCCCGATGAGCGGCCGGCCGAATCCGGATTTCTCGCTGTCTGGCCTCAAGACGGCCGTGCGTCTCGTCGCCGAGCGGATCGCACCCTTGTCGGATCGCGATGTCGCCGATCTCTGCGCCTCCTTCCAGGCGGCGGTCGTGGATGTGATGGTCGACCGGACACGGGCCGGCCTGCGCGCCTGCCGCGCCGCCGGTATCACGCCGTCGGCGCTGGTCGTGGCAGGTGGCGTCGCCGCCAATCAGCCGATCCGGCGCGGGCTGACGCGGCTTGCAACCGAAGCCGGCCTGCCGATGGTGGCGCCGCCGGTCGCGCTCTGCGGGGATAATGGCGCGATGATCGCCTGGGCCGGGTTGGAGCGGCTGCGCCTGGGGCTGATCGACGATATGAGCGCGGTCGCGCGCCCGCGCTGGCCGCTGGACGAGCTCAGGCCGCAAGATCTCGTACCGCAAGATCTTGCGCCGCGCGACGCCAAGGCTGGGGAATGAGCGGGCACACGGCCTCTTCCGTCATCGGCATCGTCGGCGGCGGCGCCTATGGCACGGCCCTGGCGTTGGCCGCAGCGCGCGCGGGCCGCGAGGTCCTGTTCTGGGCTCGCGATGCGGCGACAATCACGGCGATCCGGGAGACCCGCCAGACGCCGCATCTGCCAGGTGTGATCCTGCCGGAGGCGATCGCCGCGACATCGTCGCTTGCGGCGTTGAGCGCCGCTGGCGCCTTCGTGGTCGCGGTGCCGACGCAGAGCCTGAGGCAGGTCTGCGAGGGGCTGGCGCAGGCGCTGCCGGCCGGCCGGCCGGTGATCTCGGCTGCCAAGGGCATCGAGCAGGCGACCGGCCTGTTCACCACGCAAGTGATCGCGCAGGCCTGGCCCGGCTCGCCGGCTGCGATCCTGTCGGGTCCAAGCTTCGCCGCGGATATCGGGCGCGGCCTGCCCACGGCGGTGACGCTTGCCGCGCGGGACGCCGATCTGGCACGGGCTCTGGCCGAGGCGCTGAGCTCCTCGGCTTTCCGCATCTATCACAGCGCTGATCCGCGCGGCGTCGAGATCGGCGGAGCGGCCAAGAACGTGCTCGCCATCGCGGCCGGAATCACGATCGGCCTCGGCTATGGCGAGAGCGCCCGCGCCGCGCTGGTGGCGCGCGGTTTCTCCGAATTGCGCCGCTTCGGTGAGGCTTTTGGCGCGCAAGGCGAGACGCTGATGGGGTTGTCGGGGCTCGGCGATGTCGTGCTGAGCTGCGCCTCGCCGCAATCGCGCAACTTCGCCTTCGGCCTGGCGCTGGGGCAGGGGCGGCCGATTGCGGAAGCCTCGGGCGGCAAGCTGGCGGAGGGGGCGTTCACCGCCTCGGTGCTGGCGCGCATTGCGCGGGAGCACAAGGTCGAGATGCCGATCGCGGATGCGGTCGCGGCGATCATCGCAGGCGAGATCGGCGTGCGCGAGGCTGTGGCCGGGCTCCTGGCACGACCGATCCGCGCCGAGAATTGAGGCGGGCCGGAGCGTGCTGAAGCGAGCTGCGGTCTTGCTCTCCGTCGGGCTCGTCCTTGCCCTGGGCTTGGAGGTCTCGCAGTTCTTGCGAGTGACGCCGGTGCTTGCAGCTCAAAACGAGCAGGCGACGCGTGTCGTGATCGAGAAGGGTAGGCGGAGGCTGACGCTGGAGCGAGATGGCCAAGTGCTGGCGCGCTATGCGGTGGCCCTCGGCTCAGACCCGGTTGGCCAAAAGCAGAAGGAGGGCGACGGCCGCACTCCGGAAGGCGTCTATGCTGTCGACTTCAAGCATCCGCGCAGCCGCTATCACCTGGCCCTGCGCATCTCCTATCCGGATCAGCAGGCGCGCGAGACTGCGCTGCGGGCCGGTGTTTCGCCCGGCGGCGACATCATGATCCACGGCATCCGCAATGGCCTCGGCTGGCTCGGCTGGCTGCATCGCAACCGCGACTGGACGGATGGCTGCATTGCGGTCACCAATGCCGAGATTCGCGAGATTTGGTCGCGTGTTCCGGATGGGACGCGCGTGGAGATCCGGCCGTGAGACGGTGGGACGAAGGAGGCGGCAATGGCCAATGACTGGTCCGACCTGACGAAGCGCGTGGCGCGCGGCATCGCCGAAGTCCGCAAGACGACGGGCTCGGAGCTCGTCGCCGAGAGCCTGCCGGTGGCGCTGGCGGGCCGTGTGCCGGCCGGCCCCGTGATCCAGCATCGCCGCCGCCGCGCCGAGGATACGCATCGCTTCGTGCTGATCCTGCCTTTCGGCGAGGGCGAGGTCCGGGTCGAGCTTGATCCGCAGGACTACGCCGCCCTGACGCGCGAGATGGTGCGGTTCTGGAACGAGCAGGGGCAAGCGGCCTCGAAACCGCCGAGCCCGATGAAAGAGGAAGAGGCCTGATGGCACATTGGCTGATCAAATCCGAACCGGTGAAATGGTCCTGGGAACAGCAGGTCGCGGCCGGTGCCAAGGGCACGCATTGGGACGGCGTCAAGAACCATACCGCCAAGCTCAACCTGATGGCGATGAAGCAGGGCGAACAGGTCTTCTTCTATCACTCCAATGAGGGGCTGGAGGTCGTCGGCATCGTCGAGGTGATCAAGGAGGCCTATATCTGGATTCCGGGCGAGCCCTGGGTGCTGGTCGACTTCAAGGCGGTGAAGCCGTTGCCGAAGCCGGTGACGCTGGCGCAGGTCAAGGCGGAACCGAAGCTCGCCAAGATGTCGCTCGTCACTTCGTTTCGCCTCTCGGTGCAGCCGGTGACCGACGAGGAATGGGCGCTGGTCTGCAAGATGGGCGGGCTTTGAACCCCGGCGCGGCAGCCGAAAGTCTTTGAAACGAAAGTGCGAGGCCATCCAGCTTGCCGCCTTGGCTGCCGGGACTATGATGCAGCGCATTCAAACCAAGCGGACGAGGCGAATCCCGCGATGCGCCCCCGAAGCCGCAATTCAGACGGCCCAGGTCTGGGGAGACGCCTACAATGTCCGAGACGATCTATGATGTGCCCGCCGCCTGGGCCAAGAAGGCGCATCTGAACGACGCCAAATACAAGAAGATGTATGCGGCTTCGATCAAGGATCCCGACAAGTTCTGGGGCGAGCAAGGCCAGCGCATCGACTGGTTCAAGCCCTACAGCAAAGTCCGCAACGCCAGCTACAAGCCCGGCAAGGTCTCGATCAAATGGTACGAGGA
This sequence comes from Allobosea sp. OK403, assembly GCF_900113835.1. Classification (GTDB taxonomy): domain Bacteria; phylum Pseudomonadota; class Alphaproteobacteria; order Rhizobiales; family Beijerinckiaceae; genus Allobosea. Next base: position 19,151 of record NZ_FOQV01000008.1, read on the forward strand.
CGGCACCACCAACGTCGCCTATAACTGCGTCGACCGGCATCTGGCGACGCGGGCCAAGCAGACCGCGATCATCTGGGAGGGCGATGACCCCTCGGAATCCAAGAAGATCAGCTACGGCCAGCTTTATACCGAGGTCTGCAAGTTTGCGAACGTGCTGAAGGCTAACGGGGTCAAGAAGGGCGATCGCGTCACCATCTACCTGCCGATGATCCCCGAGGCGGCCTATGCGATGCTCGCCTGCGCGCGTATCGGCGCGATCCATTCCGTGGTGTTCGGAGGCTTCTCGCCCGATTCACTGGCGAGCCGGATCGAGGACAGCGATTCCAAGATCGTGATCACTGCCGATGAGGGTTTGCGCGGGGGCCGTCCCGTGCCGCTCAAGAAGAACGTCGATGCTGCCGACCCCAAGGTCAAGGGCGGCATCGGCAAGGTCATCGTGGTCAAGCGCACCGGCGGCAATGCTCATATGGTCGACGGCCGCGACGTCTGGTACCATGACGAGGCTGCCAAGGTTTCGGGTCATTGCCCGCCCGTTGAGATGAAGGCGGAGGATCCACTCTTCCTGCTCTACACCTCCGGGTCGACCGGCAAGCCCAAGGGCGTGCTTCACACGACGGCCGGCTATCTCGTCTACACCTCGATGACGCATCAATACGTCTTCGACTATCATGATGGCGACATCTACTGGTGCACGGCCGATGTCGGCTGGGTCACCGGACACAGCTACATCCTCTATGGCCCGCTCGCCAACGGCGCGACGACGCTGATGTTCGAGGGCATCCCGACCTATCCGACGATCTCCCGCTTCTGGGAGGTGATCGACAAGCACAAGGTCAACACCTTCTACACCGCGCCGACCGCAATCCGCTCGCTGATGGGGGCGGGCGAGGAGCCGGTGAAGAAGACCAAGCGCAAATCGCTGCGGTTGCTCGGCTCGGTCGGCGAGCCGATCAACCCGGAAGCCTGGGAGTGGTATCACCGCGTCGTCGGCGACAGCCGTTGCCCGATCGTTGACACCTGGTGGCAGACCGAGACCGGCGGCATCCTGATCACGCCGCTGCCGGGCGCGACCAAGCTCAAGCCCGGCTCGGCGACGCGGCCCTTCTTCGGCGTCAAGCCCGAGATCGTCGATGCCGAGGGCAAGATCCTGGAAGGCGCCTGCGAGGGCAACCTCGTCATCGCCGAGAGCTGGCCCGGCCAGATGCGTACGGTCTATGGCGACCATAAGCGCTTCGAGGAAACCTATTTCGCCACCTATCCGAACAAGTATTTCACCGGCGATGGCTGCCGGCGCGATGCCGACGGCTATTATTGGATCACCGGGCGCGTCGACGACGTGATCAACGTCTCCGGGCACCGCATGGGCACGGCCGAAGTCGAATCGGCGCTGGTGGCGCATCCCAAGGTCTCGGAAGCCGCGGTTGTCGGCTATCCCCACGACATCAAGGGGCAGGGCATCTACGCCTATGTCACGCTGATGGCCGGCGAGACGCCGAGCGAGGAGTTGCGCAAGGATCTGGTGTCCTATGTGCGCAAGGAGATCGGCCCGATCGCCTCGCCAGACCTGATCCAGTTCTCGCCCGGTCTGCCCAAGACCCGCTCGGGCAAGATCATGCGCCGCATCCTGCGCAAGATCGCCGAGGACGAGTTCGGCGCGCTCGGCGACACCTCGACCCTGGCCGATCCGGCGGTGGTCGACGACCTGATCGCCAACCGGCAGAACAAGCGCAAAGCGGGGTAAGGCGGGAAGGCCGCTTCGACGTCATGCTCGGGCTTGTCCCGAGCACCCACGTCTTGAACTCGACCTTCGACCAACGAAGGCGTGGATGGTCGCCACAAGAGCATTGCGCGAAAAAGTGGGTACCGGTTTTTCGCGTGAGCGATGCTCTCAACTTTTAGAATCGATCACGTCGCATTCGGACGGCATCGTCCGAATGCGACGTGATCTGGGGCGATCATGACGGAAAGGCGCGTCAAACGTCTTTTTTGACGCGCTTCCGCCCAGCCTTGGACAGCTTGCGCCCATAAAGCTCGAGCCGGTGGCGAACGATCTCGTAGCCCAGCTCGGCTGCAATCTTCGCCTGCAGCGCCTCGATCTCCGGCGATGAGAATTCCACCACCTGGCCGGTCTCGACATCGATCAGATGGTCGTGATGCTGCTGGTCGGCATGCTCGTAGCGCGAGACGCCGTCCTCGAAGGCGTGGCGCTCGATCGCGCCCTGCGATTCCAAGAGCTTCATGGTCCGGTAGACCGTCGAGAGCGACAAGGTCGGGTCGTGCGCGAAGGCGCGGGTGAAAATGCCCTTGGCGTCGGGGTGGTCGTGCGCCTCGGCGAGAATGCGCAGGATCAGCCGGCGCTGCTGCGTCATCCGCAAGCCCGCTTGCTTCAACTGGCCCTCGAAAATGGCCACGCGCTGCTCGATTCCGATCATCGTCCGCAGATAGCAAGGCTGCGACGCATTTGCAAAATAGGCTTAATGCAAATCACTTGCAATTGTTTTGACAGATGCAAATCGTTTGCAATAGCCGTTGGAGAGATTTGATAGCCGGCAGGAGAGAGCATGCGTCCGCGTCGTCATTTCATGGGTCGGTATTTCTTGGGTCTGTGGTCGGCCCTCGCTGTCATGGGCGGTCTTTGCGCCGCGGCAGTTCCGGCGCTGGCGCAGCTGGCGCCGGGCAAGCCGCTGCGCGTGGTCACGACCTTCACCATCATTCAAGACATGGCGCAGAACGTTGCCGGCGATGCTGGTTGCGCCCGGCGCCATCGGCTATCTGGCGACGCGGCAGTTCGACCGGATGCTGCTGGTCGCTGTCGGCGCCGCGACGCTGTCGAGCGTCTTCGGCACCATCCTGAGCTTCCATCTCGATGCTGCCACCGGCCCCTGCATCGTGGTGGTGCAGGCCGCCTTCTTCCTGCTGGCGCTCGCCGGCAATCTGATGCGGGCGTCGCGGCGAGCGAGCGCGGTTCAGCCAGCCGGCTGAGCTTTCAGGCGGCCTGCTGGTCGGCCTCGTCCAGCAGGCGCACCACGGTGATGCTCTGGTTCAGGCATTGGCAATTGTATTCGCTGGTCAGGAAAGCGATGTCGGCGGCGTCGCGCCCGCTTGCGATTCTGACCAGCCCTTCGACGGGGGCAAGCCGCGTCGGGTCGACGAGCCACCAGCGCCCGCCGAGAAACACCTCGTAGACGGCGTGGAAATCCGGGGGATCGAGGTCGAGCGCGTAGGCGCTGACCGCGCGCGCCGGGATGTTCAGGGCCCGGGTCAAGGCGATGCCGAGATGGGTGAAGTCGCGGCAGACGCCGGCCCGATCGATGAAGGTCTGCTCGGCGGTGGTCAGTGCGTGGCTGACGCCATGGACATAGTCGAGATGGGTATGGAGCCAGTCGAGGACGCTGAGAACGCGCGCACCGCCGCCCTGGACCATGCGGAACTCGCGCTGGGCGAAGCGCATGAATTCGTCGGAGGGGCAGAAGCGGCTGGGCAGCAGGTAAGGCAATACGTCGCGGGGCAGTTCCGACCAGTCGTGCTGGCGGGCGCTGGCTGAGAGCGGCGCCCGCATGCCGTTATCGACGATGGCGTTGTACCGGATCTCGACCTGGCCGGAGAGCGCCGCGCGAAAGCGTCTCTCGCCTGTCGTGGGATCCTCGTCGCGGATCAATGCGGCTCCCGGCGTGACGCTGAGCTCTTCCGAAAGGATCACCTGGTCGGGCGAGCGGGCGGCTTCGAGCGCGGCGATGATCTGTGTCGCGCCGCCAAAACCATAGGTCAGCGTCGCCGCGATCGAGAGCTTCATGAAATTCCCCGAGACGTGCGTGTGAGAACGCGACGGTCAAACGCCGTCCCGGGATTGAAGTTCCGGCGCGGCGTCAGGCTGCCGAGCGTGCCAGACCGATCTCCGGCGCGATCTGCGCCAGGATCTCGTAGGACCGCTTGCGCGCCGCTTGGTCGTAAATCGGCGCGGTGACCATGATCTCATCGGCGGATGTCGTTGCGATGAAGGCGCCAAGCTCCCGCTTGATCGTCTCGGGCGAGCCGATGAAGGCGTAGCGCAGCATCTGCGAGACATGCGCCTTCTCGGCTGGCGACCAATATTGCTCGATATCGGCGATCGGTGGCTGGAGCTTGCCGCGCGCGCCGCGGACCATGCCGACGAAGCGCTGCTGCAGGGAGGTCGCGAGATAGCGCGCCTCGGCGTCGGTCTCGGCGGCGACGACGTTGATGCCGGGCATGGCATAGGGCTTGGCCGCCTGTTCCGACGGCTTGAAGCGTTCGCGATAGATCGCAAGGGCCTGGATCAGCGCATCCGGCGCGAAATGCGAGGCGAAGGCGTAGGGCAGGCCGAGCTCGGCGGCGAGCTGCGCGCCGAACAGGCTCGATCCGAGGATCCAGAGCGGCACGCGCAGGCCCGCGCCCGGCACGGCCTGGACGGCCTGGTTCGGCCCGGCCGGCTCGAAAAAGGCCTGCACTTCGAGCACGTCCTGCGGAAACTGGTCCGAGGCCATCGGGTCGCGCCGCAGCGCCCGCAATGTACGCTGATCAGTTCCCGGCGCACGGCCGAGGCCGAGATCGATGCGGCCGGGAAAGAGCGCTTCCAGCGTGCCGAACTGTTCGGCGATGACCAGCGGGGCGTGGTTGGGCAGCATCACGCCGCCGGCGCCGACGCGGATCGTGCTGGTTGCTGCGGCGAGGGCGCCGATCACCACGGCGGTGGCAGCGCTGGCGATGCCGGTCATGTTGTGGTGCTCGGCGACCCAGTAGCGCCGATAGCCCAGGGCTTCGGCATGGCGGATGAGCTCGATCGAGTTCCGGAGCGCGTCACCCGGCTCCTGGCCTTCGACGACGGGAACGAGGTCGAGAACGGAAATGGCGACCATGGCGGCCTCTGCTCTGGCGCGTCGGCGGGAGATCGCGGTTGTGCCGCAGGCCGAGGCGCGAATCCTGAAAGGACCATGCAGATGGGTGTGGCGGCCAGGCAATCCAATGCGTGGCCATGCGTGTTCATGACGCGTCTGCGTCAGCTTCATGGCGCGGTGGCTGACCGCCCCGTCTTTATGATCGCGCCGCCTCGGCTCATCGCGTGCTGGCTGTGACGGCGTGCTCCCGTTCGAGCGCGGCGCAGAGCGCAGGGCCGATCCGGCGATAGACGGCGGCGTAGTCCCTGTAGTGAACGCCGTCGACCATAGGCAGGCCGGGCGTGAAGGGGTTGGCGACCAGGCAACCGCTCGTCGCCTTGCAGGTGCTTTCCGCCAGCGATCCGATGCGCTCGGCCGCCTCCGCCGAGAAGCCCTCGGCTCTGGCTGTGTCGATGGGCGGGACGCCGGTGACGAGCACGATGCGGGATGTGCGTTGCAAGGCGCCGAGCAGCGGCTCGAAACTCGCCTCGAAACGTATCGCCGCTTCGTATTCGTTGCTGAAACGCTTGGCGTTGGCGTCATTGGTGCCGATGGTCAGGATCACGGCGCGCGGCGGATGCGGTAGCGGCAATCTCGCAAGGAAATCGGCATAGGCCCCGGCGGTCGCCCCGGCGAGCCCGGCATTGACGAGCGGCAAGCCGCACAGCGTGCGCGTGGGCCAGCGCTCGATATGGGAATCGCCGGTAGCCAGCAGGTAATCGCCCTCGATCCGGCCGAGATCTGCGGTGACGGCCTGGAGCCGGGTGGCGCGATAGGGCGGCGCTGAGCCGGCACGGCCGAACCCGTAGCCAGCGAGCGAGCCGAGCAGCAAGGCGAGGGGCAGGACGATGAGCGCCAAAGTGAGGGGATGGCGCAGCACGATCTTGCCGAGACGTTCGAGCAGGGGTGGCAAACGCAAGGCGCCGTCCAACAGGCGGCGAGGGATCATCGGGCGCGTCCCCGTGGCGGCAGCAGGCAGCCATCGACATCGGCAGGTCCCGCTGGTGCGGCGGAGAGCTGTACCGGTCGGCCGGTCACAGGGTCGCGAAAGCCGCGCCGGCCGCAACTGTTCTCACCCGAGGGCAAGCCGCCATAGGTCATGAGGGCCGGCAGCATCAGCAGCCAGAGCGAGACGCCGGCGAGCAGCAGCAGCTGGATGGCGGCGCGCCGAAGCCATTGATGCGGTTTGCCGGGCAAGGTCTCGCCGGGCAAGATCTTGCCGGGCAGGATCTTGCCGGCAAGGCTGTCAGCGCCGACATGATTTGATATGATTTGGGTCGAGGTCATCATTCGCGCCTGAGTGTCGGCGCTGCGTTTTGCGAAATGACGTCCAGGATTCGGGTATCTGGTATCGGGGCTTTTCCAGAAGCTCACGCAGAAACAATTGGAAACAATTCCGTCGCGACCACGCCGCGCGCTGGGTTTAAGGCCGCCCGATGAACCGAACCGCACATATCCTCATCGTCGAGGACGACCGCGAGATCGCGACGCTCGTCTCGCGCTTCCTCCGTAACAACGACTATCGCGTCAAGACCGTGGCGAACGGGCGCGAGATGGATGTCGCCCTGCGCGACGGCCGTTTCGACCTGGTCGTGCTAGACCTGATGCTTCCGGGCGAGGACGGTCTGAGCCTGTGCCGCCGGTTGCGTGCCGACGGCGCGATACCGATCATCATGCTCACGGCCAAGGCCGAGGAGATCGACCGCATCCTCGGCCTCGAAATGGGGGCCGACGACTATCTCGTGAAGCCGTTCAACCCGCGCGAATTGCTCGCCCGTATCCGCGCCGTGCTCAGGCGGGCCTCCGCCCAGGGGCAACCCGAGATCGGTGAGAGCATCTTCCTCAGTTTTGCCGGCTGGAAGCTCGACAAGGCGGTTCGGCGGCTGTTCAACCCCGCCGGGGAACGCGTGGCTCTGACCGGCGCCGAGCTCGATCTGCTGCTCGCCTTCTGCGAGCGGCCGCGCCGTGTGCTTTCACGCGACCAGCTGCTCGATTTGACGCAGGGCCGCGCGGCCGCGCCGTTCGAGCGCTCGATCGATGTGCTCGTCAGCCGCCTCAGGCAGAAGATGGAGAGCAATCCGCGCGAACCGGAGATGATCCAGACCATCCGGTCGGGCGGCTACATGTTTTCGCCGGAGATCGAGGCGGGATGAAGCGTTTCCTGCTGCGCCTGCTGCCGGCCCGGGCCGCCGCGCAAATCGCGGTCATCGTCGTCGGTTCGCTGATCCTCGCCAATCTCGTCACGGTGGCCGTGCTGCTGACGTTTCTGCCGGCGGAGCTGCGGCGGGTTCCACGCTTCTCCTATGTGACCGAGTTGGTGTCGCTGGCACAATTGCACAATGCGGCGGCGACGCCGGAATTGAAGGCCGCCATCATCGAGGCCGCCACCCGGGCAAATCCGCGACTGTCGCGGTTGGAGCCGGGGCAAGGCACGCCCCTGCGCGACCCGAACAGGCATGACGAGGCCTTGCTGGAGCTGCTCGAACAGGACCTTTCCGGCCTTGGACAAGCGCAACTGCTCGAGAACGACAGTCAGTCCAGGCGGGAGCTGCCGCCCGCCGTGGCCTTGCGCTTCGCTGACGGAACCGGGTTGGTGGTCGAGCCGCCCGCCATGACGCCGCCGCCGCGCGGCACGGCGTTTATTTTCTACCTGATCACGACGCTGGCCTCGCTTGCCATGCTGATCGGGCTTTTGTCGCTCTGGGCGACGCGGGCGGTGGTCTCGCCGCTGTCGCAATTGGCTGCTGCCGCCGATCGCTTTGATCCAGATCGCGACGAGGCAGTCTCGCTCGAGCATGGCCCTGTCGAGGTCAAGCGGCTCGCGGCCGCCTTCGGGGCGATGGCGGCACGCATCCGGCGGCTCGTCGATGAGCGGACGCGGATGCTGGCAGCCGTCAGCCATGATCTGCGCACGCCGATAACGCGGCTGCGCTTGCGCACCGAGGAGATCGGCGATGACGACAAGCGCCGCGCCATCCTGGCTGATCTGGCGTTGATGGAGCGTATGGTGAGCGGGGCCTTGTCCTATCTGCGCGAGGGGCGCGCCTCGGGCAGCATGGTCGCGACCGATGTGCCGGCGCTGCTCCAGACGGTTTGCGATGATTTCGCCGATCTCGGGCATATCGTCGTCTATGAAGGGCCGATTCGCGCCTCGGCCTTGTGCGATGCCGACCAGATGACGCGCGCCGTCACCAACCTCGTCGACAATGCGATCAAGTTCGGCGGCAAGGCGGTGGTGCGGCTCGATGATGATGAGGCCGAGACTGTCGCCATCGTGGTCGAGGATGATGGCCCGGGCATTGCCCCGGAGCATCGCGAGAAGGTGTTCGAGCCGTTTTATCGCGCCGACCTCGCCCGCACCTTACGCGAAAGCAGCGGTTTCGGTCTGGGGCTTGCCATCGTGCGCGCCATTGCCGAGGCGCATCGCGGTGGGCTGACGCTGTCCGAGCGGGCGGGTGGTGGGCTCGTGGCGCGGATCGCCTGGCCACGGCACTGGTGAGCCTGGCGCGGAACGAGCACAGGTTTTGCGCGTTCACTCCTCAGCGAAGGCGTCCGGGGCGCCTCAAAGAGGAGATTTCACATGGCAACTGTCAATCCGGCCAGGGAGAGCCTGCGCAAGGAACAGCAGGAGCAGCGACGAGCCCGGCGCGGCGAGGGCCGAGATGCCGATCTGACCGAAGCGCTGAAGGGCACGTTCCCGGCGAGCGACCCCATCGCCTTGCTGACCGCGACCGAACCCGGCGCGAAGACGCCCAGGGTGCACTGAGACGGCGTCAGGGCGCGGCTGATCGCGGGATGATGCTGGCGACGATGGCCAGCCCCGTCTCGGCGCCGAGCGTCACGAAGTCTTTGGTTTCGATCAGCAGCGCGTGCCCGGTGTCCATGCAAAATGAGCTTGCGCCGCAGGAGCCGGCGAAGGCGATGTGTGGCGCGTAGACGACATGCAGGCCGGCGCGCAGCTTCGTGGCATGGCCGGCATCCGTGACGATGAGGTCGATCTCGCAGAGCGTCCTGTCGGCGATCAGGTTCACCACTTCGACCGGACCGTTCTCGAGACGGCTGACGATCGGCGTGCCGCCATCATAGCGGACGGGTTTGGAGGGGCTGCGCAGGTCGATCTCGCCTGCCGGCGTTTCGAGGACGAGGCCGCTCCCAGCGATGACGAGTTGCAGGCGTTCATAGCCGGTGAGATCGGAGAACGGCCCGGGCGCGACGATGCTGGTGCGGCCGAAGCGCCAGATCATGCCCTCCCAGCTGCCCGGCGCGGCACCCTCACGATAGGCGTCGGCGATGTCGATGGTGACGCCGCCGCCATTCTTCCAAGGCGTGCGCCGGAAACTCTCGGGCGGAAGCGGAGTGAAGCTGGCATCGCTCATTGGGTGCAATCCTGGCCTTTGCTTTTACGCGCTGTCTTCGCGCGAATTCTTGTCCGCTTCGCTCGAAAACGCCGCCTCAGTCTTGCCGTTGGTCAGCCAGGCAGCCTATGCGTCCCGTCTTCGATGCGCTGATCATCCGAACCTTCAGCGGTGGGCTCACATCTAGGCAAGCGTCGACAGTTTGCTGAGTTGATCAGCGGCAAGTTTTAGGGCGTCCAAAGCCCGGTCCTGAGCGGCCTTGTCGAAGCGCGTTAGGATTGCGGACACCGATAGCGCTCCTCGAAGTTGACCGGAAAGATCAATGACCGGCACGGCGACGGCACCGACTTCCGGGTCGCGCTCGCCCAAGGAAATACAGTATCGCTGCCGGCGCAATAATTCGCCGTCCGCCGGCCACGGCTCCGAGTAAGCGCAGAGAATGCGCCCGGCCGCGCCATTGTGGATCGGCAGGCGGATTCCCTCGTCGAGATGGTGCCTGACGGCGCGGGGCGAGTTCTTCCGATAAAGACAGACACGTTCTTCGCCATCGCGAATATAATATGACGCCGTCTCCCCGGTTTTTTCGACGAGAACCTCCAAGGCCGGCCTAATCAGTTCGGCGATGTCGAGCCGCCGGCTGTAAAGCGCGCCGAGCCGCCACAATTCGTGCCCCGGCCGATAGACCAAATCCGCGCCGCGCTCGAGAAATCCGCATTCCTCCAACGAGGCCGCGAGGCGAAGAACCGTGCTCTTGTAGAGCCCGGTGTGGTTCGCGATCTCGGTCAGCGTCATCGCCGAGCGCCCTTGGCCGAAGGCCTTCAAGATATCGAGCGCCCTTACGACCGCATCGACGCCAGCTCGTTTTTCCATAAAGTGACCAGTTCTGTCAGATAGAACAGTATGCGTAGCAATGCCAGGCAATCCAATCAAATCAAGATTTTTCTGTTCCGCTAGAGAAAACCTCTTGACGGCTTCTCATTGAGTATGATGAATTCTGCAGAACAAAATAAGTTCTGTGGAGCAGAACAATATGGGACAGGAAACGCTCGCAGTCGATCTGCGCGACGTTGTGGTGCGCTTCGGCGACTTCACTGCGGTTCGGAACATGAATCTGCAGGTCGGCGAGGCTGAATTCGTGGCCGTTGTCGGGCCGACAGGGTGCGGCAAGTCGACGATCTTGAACGCCGTGACGGGGCTGCTGAAGCCGGCTGCCGGCGACGTGCTGATCTTCGGAAAGCCCCTTGTCGGCCTCAACGAGCAATCGGGCTACATGCTGCAGCAGGAAGGTCTGCTGCCGTGGAAGACGGCCGAAGACAATGTCGGTCTCGGGCTGGTCTTCCAGGGTGCGCCTGTCGCTGACGCACGCGAGAAGGCCAGGGTCTGGCTCGCCAAGGTTGGGCTGAAGGGTTTCGAGGCGCGCTATCCCCATCAGCTCTCCGGCGGCCAGCGTAAGCGTGTCGCCATGGCCCAGACCCTAATCCTGGAGCCCAAGATCGTCTTGATGGACGAGCCCTTCTCAGCGCTCGACGTTCATACGCGCCGGTTGATGCACCGGATCCTGCTCGACCTCTGGCAGGCGGACCGGCGCTCCCTGGTTTTCATCACCCATGATCTCGACGAGGCGATCACGCTCGCCGACCGGGTCGTGGTGATGTCGGCCGGGCCTGGCAGCCGCATGGTCGGCGACGTGGCGATCACCCTGCCGCGTCCGCGCGACGTCTCGTCATTGCAGACCACCGACGCTTTCATCGCGCTGTATCGGCAGATCTGGTCGCTGCTGGGCGCCGAGGTGGAGAAGAGCTATGCGACGCAAGACTAAGGTTCTCACCACGCAGGTCGCCATCATCGTCGGCCTTCTGGTCCTCTGGGAAGCTGGCGTGCGCGCGAGCGTGATCGATCCGTTCTTCTTCCCCGCGCCATCGACCATCGTCGCCAGGATCGTCGAATGGATGGCGACGGCGGATTTCTGGACCGACCTGGGCATCACGCTGCTCGAAACGATCCTGTCCTTCGTGATCGGTATCGCGATCGGCACGATCCTTGGCATCTGGCTCGGCCTCACACCCTTCGCTGCGGATGTGTTCCAGCCCTTCATCAAGGTCTTCAACGCCATTCCGCGCATTCTGCTCGGCCCGATCTTCGTGATCTGGTTCGGGCTAGGGCTGGCTTCAAAAGTCGCGCTTGGTGTCACGCTGGTGCTGTTCGTGGCCTTCTTCAACACGTTTCAGGGCGTCCGGGAGGTCAACCCCGTCGTACTGGCGAATGCGCGCCTGCTGAGGGCCTCGAAATCGTCGCTGCTGCGGCATGTCTATCTGCCCTCGGCGACGACATGGATCCTGTCGAGCTTGCGGGTCTCGGTCGGCATGGCCGTCATGGGCGCGGTCGTCGCCGAATATCTCGGCTCGTCGGCAGGGCTCGGCCATCTGATCGCGCAGGCCGAGGGCGTGCTCGACGCAACAGGGGTCTTCTCTGGAATCATCGTCCTGTCGGTCTTCGTCGTCGCCTTGGACGCCATCGTCGACCGCATCGAGAAGCGGCTGCTGGTGTGGCGCCCGGCTCAGGCCCACGAGGCCTAGAACCACCTCAAGTCGATCAGCAAAACCAAGAACTGGGAGGTTCATATGCTCAAACCATTCGCCGTCGCGCTGGCAGCGCTGGCAACTGTCGCCTATGTCTCGGCCAAGGCGGCTGAACCGGAAAAGGCCAAGCTGAAGATCGCCGTCGGTTCGCAGATCCTGAACTACATGCCGCTCGAACTGGGCGTGAAGCTCGGCCACTTCAAGAACCAGGGCCTCGACGTCACGGTCGAGAATTTCCAGGCGGGCGGATCAAAGGCGCTTCAGGCGCTGATCGGTGGCTCGGTCGATGCCACGGTCGGCTTCTACGACCACACCATCCAGATGCAGGCGCAGGGGAAGTCGATTTCCTGTGTGTTCCTGCTCAACGATATTCCAGGCGTCCTCATCGGCGTTCGCAATGACCTGGCCGAGAGGGTCAAGACTGGCGCCGACCTGAAGGGCCTGAAGCTCGGGATCACCGCGCCCGGCTCCTCGACCGACACGATGTCGCGCTATTTCATCAAGAAGGCCGGCCTGGGTCCGCGCGACGTCAACATCATCGCGGTTGGTAGCGGCGCCCCCGGGATGGTGGCGCTCGAGGCCAAGAACATCGACGCGCTCGTCTATTTCGATCCAGTCGCAACCCTGCTTGCGCGCAAGGGGGTGGCGAAGCCGCTGTTCGATGCCCGGACCGTCGAGGGATCGAAGCTCGCCTTCGGCGGGGTCTATCCCACCGCCTGCCTCTATCTGAACGCGGACTTCATCGCCAAAAACCCCGAGACCGTGCAACGCCTGGTCGACGGCTTCCTGACCACGCATCGCTGGATCGCCTCGGTCTCGACGCAGGAACTCGTCGATGCGATTCCGCGCGGATACAAGACCGACGACGCAGCCGTGAACATCGATATTCTGAACGCCTCCAAGGCCCTGTTCTCAAAGACAGGCCTGATGGACGCGGAGACGGCGAAAGTGCCGCTCGCGGTCCTGTCGGAATACGATCCGAAGATCGATCCGGCCAAGATCGATCTCTCCAAGACCTTCACCAATACCTTCGTGGAAGAAGCCCAGCGCCGCCTGAAGTAGCGTCGCCGGCCATTTTCGGGACACTGCCCATGACCTTGCCATTGACCGGCATCCGCGTTCTCGATCTGTCCAACGTCCTGGCGGGCCCGTTCTGCGGATATAATCTCAGCCGTATGGGGGCGGAGGTGATCAAGGTCGAGAACCCCAATGGCGGCGACCTGGCGCGTCGCCTGGGTGCCGATCCCGCCATGGCCGCCAAGCTGTTGGGGCTGTCCTTCGTCGCAGTCAATGCTGGTAAGCAGTCGATCGCGCTCGACCTCAAGACGCCGGGTGGCAAGGAGGTCTTCCTGCGGCTCGTGCTGGAAGCGGATGTGCTCCTGGAGAATTTCCGCCCCGGGGTGATGGAGCGGCTCGGCCTCGGCTACGGCGTCCTGTCGCAGCATAATCCCCGGCTGGTTTACTGCGCGATCTCCGGCTTCGGGCAAGGTGGCCCCTGGGCCGGGCGGCCGGCCTACGACCAGATCGTCCAGGGCCTGTCGGGTGCGATGAGCATCACTGGCGACACGGCGTCCGCACCGCTGCGAACCGGCTTTCCCTTGTCGGACACGATCGCTGGAATGACGGCGGCCTTCGCCATCTCGGCAGCGCTGGTCGAGCAGCGCAGTTCGGGCCAGGGTCGTTTCATCGACGTCTCGCTGCTGGAATCGACCTTGGCGGCGATGGGCTGGGTCGTCTCGAACCATCTGAATGCAGGTGTCGATCCGCAGCCCCTGGGCAACGAGAATTTCACGGCGGCGCCGTCGGGCACCTTCCAGACCAGCAGCGGCCCGCTCAACATTTCCGCCAACGAGCAAAAGCAATTCGTCGCGCTCTGCGGCCTCATCGAGCGCCCCGATCTGCTGGAAGATCCGCGGTTCTCGGAACGCGAGGCGCGCAAGGCCCATCGTGAGGCGCTGAACTGCGAGATCACCCTGGCGTTAGCCGCCCGCCCGGCGCGCGAATGGGAGGCGTCGATGAATGCGGCAGGCATTCCCGCCGGATGCGTCCTGTCGGTCGGGGAAATCCTTGCTGAAGAACAGATCATTGGCCGCAGCTTCGTTGAGACGCTGCCGCAGGGCCCGGACGGACACAAGGCCTTGCGCATCACCCGCCCGGGGTTCCTGCTGAGCGAGGACCTGCCCGTGCCTCCACCGCCCCCGGAGCTGGGCGCCGACACGAGAATCTGGCTCGAACGGCTGGGCTACGGACAGGACGACATAGAGATCCTGACAGCGAAGGCGGCTGTCGGGATCGCGGACGGGCCAGATCGGGCGTCGCAAAGCAAGCAATGGCCAAACCCATGACCGAGACGCCACTTTCAGAGCAGGCCGCTACATGGTGGCGCACGTCCATCTGCGACATCAGCCCGGGCCAGATTGCGTTCCGGGGATACCCGATCGAGGACCTGATAGGCCGGGTGTCTTTCCCGGCGATGATCTGGCTCATGCTGCGGGGCGATCTTCCCGAGCCGCAGCATGAGGAGCTGCTGCAGGCGGCGCTGGTCGCGTCCGTCGACCATGGTCCTCACGCGCCCTCGATCGCCATCGCGCAGATGGCTGTGAGTTGCGGGTTGCCGCTCAACGGCGCGATGGCGTCGGCGATCAACACGCTCGATGACGTCCATGGCGGAGCCGGCGAACAGGCGCTGGAACTGTATGCCAACGTGCTGGAGCGGATGGACGCCGGTGCCAAAATCGGAGAGGCAGCCGCGGCCGCGATCGATGTCTTCACCGCAGCCAAAGGCGCCTACCTGCCGGGCTTTGGCCACCGCTTCCACCCGATCGATCCGCGCTCCGGGCGGCTGCTCGAGCTCGTCGACGCCTGTGTCGGCAAAGGCGGAGTCGCCGGCCGCCATGCCGCAGCCGCGCGCGCCGTCGAAGCCGCTCTCCGGATGCGCAAGGGCAAGCTCATACCGATGAACATCGATGGTGCCACCGCTGTGATCTATGGCGAACTCGGCTTCGCGCCGCCGCTTGCGAGAGGCGTCTTCTGCCTCTCGCGTGCGGTCGGGATTCTCGCTCATGCCTGGGAGCAGACCGGAAGGAAGGACCGGAACAAGGGGCCGATGCCCAAAGCCTTCGGCTACCGTTACGAGGGACAGCCACGGCGGCGACTGCCCGAGCGCTAGATGTGCCAGACGGAAGGGAGCAAGCGATGATGCATCTCGGGGCACCGCCCAGGGTCATTCAAACGACGGTTTTCTCGGCGATGCCGGAGGTATTCCGTCGGCCCCGACAGCGCAGCGCATGGGGCGACGCGAACAAGCCCGGGCAAAGCGTCGACAGTTTCATCGAAGGCCCGTGCTTCGACGAGTCAGGCAATCTTCTTGTCGTCGACATCCCCTATGGCCGCATCTTCAGCATTGCGCCGTCGGGCAGTTGGAGCCTGATCGTCGAGTATGACGGTGAGCCCAACGGGCTGGCGCGGCATCCCGACGGTCGCATTCTGATTGCCGATTATCGAAAAGGGCTGTTGGCCCTCAATACTAGGACAGGTCAGATCGATACCGTCTTGGCCCGCCGCAACGCCGAAGGCTTCAAGGGCCTGAATGATGTCATCGTCGGCCCATCCGGCGCGATCTATTTCACCGACCAGGGCCAGACCGGCTTGCACGATCCGACGGGACGGGTGTTTCGCCTGAAACCCGACGGGCGGCTGGATTGCCTGCTCTCTAACGGACCCAGCCCGAACGGGCTGGTGCTCAACCATGACGAGACGGTTCTGTTCGTCGCGATGACACGCGACAACTCGGTCTGGCGTGTTCCCCTGCTGAAGGACGGATCGACTGCCAAAGTCGGTCGGTTTTGCTCGTTGTTCGGCACCAGTGGGCCCGACGGCCTAGCTCTGGACGAGTCCGGGCGCCTGTTCGTGGCGCATGCTTCGCTTGGACATGTCTTCGCTTTCGCCTCCAACGGCGAATGCATCGCTCTGTTCAGATCATGTACGGGGCCGACTTGCACGAATGTGACGATCAGCCCGCCCGGCGAAGCGATCTTCATCACCGAATCGGCCACGGGAACGGTGATGATCGCCGATCTCGCATAAATGGCGTGGCTGCTTCGAAGGGACGAATCTGGGTCCAGATTCAGCGCATGACGGGTAGCGTGAGCAATGGCCGGGCAGCACGCCAGTCTACACGAAACGGTCGACGACATGCGCTCGCTGTAGGCGGCTGACGGCGAGCATCTGCAGCGGACTGGCCGTCGAAGGGAAAGGGCCATCGGCTGCTGGCCCGAAAGCGCCCTCCCGCAGCACGGCCCTGGTGCCGTGGCTTCCTCGGCCGGAGGTTTTCGAAAGCCGATCTTCCGCCCCGTCCGAACCCGCGCGCACCGACCGGCATCCGAAACCCTCACAGCAGTGGAACTAGGGCTGTTAGACCAAAGCCGTCATTGAGGTGCCTTCGTCGAGGTGCCGTGAGAGACTGCCTGCAATGTTGTAGAGGATCCGGCAAGCGGAGGCGTCGGCCATCGAAAAGCAACCGAAGGGGTCGCTCCGGCTCAGGTTTTATCACGTTCCCGTGATAGACTTCCTGCATCTCATCTCGCCATGATCAGGAACCGTTGCGCTCGAACACGGCGGCTGGGCGGCCAAATCGGCTGTTCTGGGCCAGGAAACCTCGACCCCGGCGGCCCATCACGCGGCGTGATCAGCCGACCCGCCGGCATTGGCTGATCCGCGTATCTGAGTTTCTAATACCTCCAATGAAATTCGACCGGCACGCTGATCAGCGCGCCGGGATTTCGGCGAGGTGCGTTGGCACTCTCGCCGTCCTTCTTGATCGAAACCGGGAGGTTTACGGTGGCGAAGCTCAATGTGAATGGCAAGGCGCTGGATGTTCAGGTCGCGGAGGATACGCCGCTGCTGTGGGTCATCCGCGAGCAGATCGGCCTGACCGGCACGAAATATGGCTGCGGCGTCGCGCAATGCGGCGCCTGTACCGTCCATATCGATGGCGTCGCGACCCGCAGTTGCTCGGTGCCGGTCAGCGCGGTGACGGCGGAACAGAAGATCGTCACGATCGAGGGTCTCTCGCCCGATGGCAGGCATCCGGTGCAGCAGGCCTGGATCAAGCACGACGTGCCGCAATGCGGCTTCTGCCAGAGCGGCATGATCATGGCCACAGTGGCGCTGCTCCAGGCCAACCCCAAGGCGACCGAAGCCGACATCGCCAGCGAGATCACCAATATCTGCCGCTGCGGCACCTATGCGCGGGTCAAGACCGCGATCCTCGACGTCGTCGCCGGCGGCACGCTCGGCCGCGGCTGAGCCTTCGCCAGTTTCGTATTCCCCAGCGCGGGGTCGAACGCGGCAGGTCACCAAGGGCTGCCGCATCCCTTGCGCCCATGCAGATTCGGAGGACGACATGACATCCGCCTCAACCGCTTCTTCCAAGACCCCTTCGTCGAAGGCTAACCTGTCCCGTCGCAGCCTGCTCGCGGGCTCGGTCGCCGCGGCCGGCGCCTTCAGCTTCGGCTTCGCGATTCCGTTCGGGAGCGAGGCTCAAGCGCAAGGCGCTACACCCGAGATCAACGCCTGGGTCGTGATCCATCCCGACGACAAGGTGGTGATCCGCATCGTCCGGTCCGAGATGGGCCAGGGCACGCTGACCGGGCTCGCCCAGCTCGTCGCCGAGGAGCTGAACTGCGACTGGACGAAGGTCACGACCGAATATCCGACACCCGGCCAGAGCGTCGCCCGCAATCGGGTCTGGGGCAATTTCTCGACCGGCGGCAGCCGCGGCATCCGCGAATCCAACGAATATGTCCGCAAGGGCGGCGCCGCGGCGCGCATGATGCTGATCCAAGCCGCCGCCAATGAGTGGAAGGTGCCCGCCGCCGAGTGTTCGGCCGAGAAGAGCGTGATCACGCACAAGGCCTCGGGCCGCTCCCTGCGTTATGGGCAGGTCGCTGCCGCGGCGGCAAAGATCGAGGCGCCCAAGGACGTCGCGTTGAAGGATCCAAAGGACTGGACCATAGCCGGCAAACCGTTGCCCCGGCTCGACACCGTCGACAAGACCAACGGCAAGAAGATCTACGGCATGGATCTGAAGATGCCGGGCATGCTCAACGCCGCGATCAAGGACTGCCCTGTTTTTGGGGGCAAGGTGAAGAGTTTCGACGCGGCTGCGATCAAGGCCATGCCTGGTGTCCGGCATGTGCTCCCCGTCGGCGACAGCGCTGTCACCGTCGTCGCTGAGACTTGGTGGCAGGCCAAGTCGGCTCTCGACGCGCTGCCCATCGTCTGGGACGAGGGCGAGCATGCCAAGGTCTCGAGCGAGAGTATCGCGGCCTGGCTCAAGGAAGGGCTCGATGCGCCCGTCGCCGTGGTCGGCAACCAGAATGGCGACGTGAAGGCTGCGATCGCGGCCGCCGCCAAAACCGTCGAGGCGGTCTACAGCTACCCCTACCAGAACCACGCCACCATGGAGACGATGAACGCCACCGCGGTCTGGACACCCGACCGGTGTGAGGTCTGGACGCCGACGCAGAACGGCGAGGCCGCACTGGCCGCGACCGCCGAGGCGGCGGGCCTACCGATCGCCAAATGCGAGGCCTACAAGATCGATCTCGGCGGCGGCTTCGGCCGGCGCGGCGCCTCGCAGGATTGGGTCCGCCAGGTCGTGGCCATCGCCAAGCAGATCCCCGGCACGCCAGTGAAGCTGATCTGGTCGCGCGAAGAGGATATGACGCATGGCCGCTACCACCCGGTCACGCAGTGCAAGATGGTCGGAGCCTTCGATAAGGACAACAACCTGACCGGATTGCACATGCGTATCTCCGGCCAATCGATCGTTGCGGGCCTGTTTCCGCAGACGATCCAGAACGGCCGTGATCCCGCCGTCTTTCAGGGTCTCAACGCGCCCGGCCCCGAGGCCTCGATCGGCTATGGCGTGCCCAATTTGCTGGTCGACCACGCCATGCGCAATCCGCATGTTCCGCCGGGCTTCTGGCGCGGCGTCAATCTGAACCAGAACACGATCTATCTCGAATCCTTCATGGACGAGCTGGCGCATTCCGTGGGCAAGGATCCGCTCGAATTCCGCCGCGGCCTGATGAAGAACCATCCCAAGCACCTCGCGGTGCTCAATGCCGTCGCGGAGAAGGCCGGCTGGGGCAAGCCCTTGCCGGATGGCGTCTTCCGCGGCATCTGCCAGACCATGGGCTTTGGCTCCTATGTCGCGGCCGTGGCCGAGGTTTCGGTCAGCCCGGCTGGTCAGCTCAAGATCCACCGCATCGTCGCCGCGACCGACCCCGGCCATGCGGTCAATCCGGCGCAGATCGAGCGCCAGGTCGAGGGCTCCTTCGTCTATGGCCTCTCGGCCTCGCTCTATGGCGAGATCACCATCAAGGACGGCCGTGTCGAGCAGGAGAATTTCGACACTTATGAGGTGATGCGGCTGGAGGCGATGCCCGCGGTCGAGACCGTGATCGTGCCGTCCGGCGGCTTCTGGGGCGGTGTCGGCGAACCGACGATCGCGGTTGCGGCTCCGGCCGTGCTGAACGCGATCTTCGCTGCGACCGGCAAGCGCATCCGCTCGCTGCCGCTGAAGAACGCCGATCTCAAAAAGGCGTGAGGCGGCCGAAATGCTGTGGCGCATGGCGCTTGTCGGGGCCATTCTGGCCGCCGGCGGCGTGATGTCGGTGGCTGCGCTCGAACCTTATACGGTCGTCGGCGACGCGATCCCGCGTCCGCTCGGCGGCCTTGCCGGGAACGCGACACGCGGCGCGGCGCTGGTGCGCGATCGCGAGCGCGGCAACTGCCTGATCTGCCATCAGGGGGTGGAGGCTGCCGAGCCCTTCCAGGGCACAATCGGGCCGCCGCTCGCGGGTGTGGGCACGCGCCTCGATGCCGGCCAGATCAGGCTGCGGCTGGTCGATTCCGCCAGGCTCAACCCGCAGACTGTGATGCCGCCCTATTTCCGGACGGAAAACCTGCATGATGTCGCCCAGCAATATCGGGGCAAGCCGGCCCTCTCGGCCCAGGAGATCGAGGATGTCGTCAGCTATCTCGCCTCGCTCAAGACATTCTGAGCCCGGCCCTGACCGCCGCAGCGTGCTTGCGGGCGCAACGGCCGGTCTTCTGGTCGCAGCCTTACCTGCCCGTGCCGCCACCGAACCCTCGCCGGAACTGGCGCAACTGATCGCGCGTATCACCGAGGGTGCGGTGCCGGAGCGTGGCCGCATCACGCTCGACATCCCCGCTCTGGTCGAGAACGGCAATTCGGTCGATACGCGGATCGTGGTCGAAAGCCCGATGACGGATGCCGATCATGTCCGCTGGATCCACCTGATCGCCGAGAAGAACCCTTTTCCCGACATGGCGCGCTTTCATCTCGGCCCTCGAGCTGGCCGCGCCGAGGTCGCGACCACCTTGCGGCTCGCGCAATCGCAGAAGGTCACGGCGGTCGCAGCACTCAGCGGCGGCGGCTTCGTCCTGGCGGATGCCGACATCGTCGTGACGTTGAGCGCCTGCATCGACGGCGGCTGAGGAGAGCTAGGATGACCTTCAACGCCCGCATCACCCTGCCCCCCACAGCCAGCGTCGGCGAGATTGTCGAGATCAAGGTGCTGACCCGCCATCCGATGGATCGCGGCGGCCAGTCCGACGGTCGGGGCGGCACGGTGCCGCGCAAGATCCTGAACCGCCTGACCGCGACCTATGCCGGCGAGCCGATCTTCCGGTTCGACATGCATACGGGCGTCGCCGCCAATCCCTTCGTATCCTTCACGACACGGGCGGTCGCGACCGGAGACATCGTCTTCGAATGGCGCGAGGACGGCGGCGCGACCTACACGCGAACCGCAAGGCTGACCGTAACGTGAGCGGGCGACAACGGCTGACCCAAGGAGCCTTTGCGCTCGTCCTGGCCGCGCTTGCCGCCGTCCCGGCCCTGGCGGAGATCAAGTCCGGCACGGAGTTCCTCTCACCCGAGATGCGCCGGCAGCAGGCGGACGAGACCCGCAATCCGGCCTTCTTCTGGGTCGAGCAGGGCCGCGAGCTGTTCAGCCGCAAGCCGACGCCCGACGGCCAGGCCTGCGTCTCCTGCCATGCCGACCCGCAGCAGAGCCTGCGTG
Source organism: Allobosea sp. OK403 (assembly GCF_900113835.1). GTDB lineage: Bacteria > Pseudomonadota > Alphaproteobacteria > Rhizobiales > Beijerinckiaceae > Allobosea. Next base: position 40,093 of record NZ_FOQV01000008.1, read on the forward strand.
GCGCCGCGACGCATTATCCGCAGGTCGATGCGGCGACGGCTAAGCTGCTCAACCTCGAAGGCCGGATCGAGCAATGCCGCGTCGAGCGGCAGCGGCAGCCGGCCTTCGGCTACGAGAGCCCCGAGCTTCTGGCGATGACCGCCTATCTCGGCTCGCTTTCACGCGGCCTGCCGGTCGACGTGAAGACCAATGGCGCGGCCAGGCCCTATTACGAGGCGGGCAAGGCTTTCTTCGAGCGCCGGCAGGGCCAGCTCAACCTGTCCTGCCAGCAATGCCATGACGGCCTTGTCGGCCAGAAGCTGCGCGGCGACACCGTCAGCCATGGCGCGGGCACGGGTTACCCGGCCTATCGCCTAGAATGGAACGATGTCGGCTCGCTGCACCGGCGCCTGCGCGCCTGCTCGCTCGGCGTCCGCGCGACGCAGTTCGACTACGGTTCGCCGGAATACCTTGCACTGGAGCTTTACCTGGCCGGACGGGCGAAGGGCCTGCCCGTGGAGACGCCGGGCATGCGGCGCTAAAGACCATCCCACCCCCAATCGATCTGATCTTCCGTCATTGCGAGCATGAGCCGAAGCTCAGAGCTTCTTGCCGTCCTTGTCGAACTGCTTGAGATAGGCAGCGAGGTCCTTGATCTCCTGCTCGTTCTTGATGCCGGCGAAGATCATCTTGGTGCCGGGCATCTTCGCCTTCGGGTCCTTGATGTAGTCGGCGAAGGCCGCATCGTCCCAGGTCAGGCCGGCAGCCTTGTTGGCCGGGGAATAGCTGTAGCCCTCGACCGAGCCGGAGGACCGGCCGAACAACCCATTCAGCACCGGGCCGATCGTGTTCTTCGCGGTTTCGCCGAGCTGGTGGCATGCGCGGCACTTATTGAACGAGCGCTCGCCGGCCGAGGCGTCCTGGGCATGGGCGGAGGTCCCGAGCAGCAGCGCTGCGGCGAGGATCGAGGCGCTGGCGAGCATGGCTTTCAATATCGTCATCATCTGTTCCTTGTCGGCGGCATGGAGCCGCGAAAAGCGGCGTGGCAGTCGATCGGCTTTGAATGCGGGGCCCCGGCCTCGCAGGGCGGCCGTCACGTGAACATGTCGGCGCAGATGGCGTCGTACCAGGCGATGTTCTCGGCCTGGGTCTGCCGGCGGATCTCGGTACTTTCGCCCGGCTGCGAGATGAAGGTCTCGACCGCGGCAATGCGGCCGTCCTTGGGCTCGTAGCGACCGCCGACCTTAATGGCGTCGTCGGTGTCGACGAGGCTCCAGCAGGTGTTGAGATAGCGCGCCGGAAAGGTCGGAGCGCCAACGAGTTCGCCGCGCAGGATCATCGCCGCGACCTTGGCCTGGTTGTTGGCGGAGAAGGCCGATTTCGGCATGTCGCCGGCATTGCAGGCATCGCCGAGCACGACGATGTTGGCATCCGCCACGGACTTCATCGTCGCGGGATCGATGGCGCAATAGCCGCCAGCCGGAGCGAGCCCGGCATCGCGCGCGATCGCGCCGGCCATCTGGGCCGGAATGACGTTGACGAAGGCGCAGTTCTCGTAGGTCTCGAAGCCGGTGACGACGGTTTCTGTCTTCGGATCGACCGATTTGATGCCGTCATGCACCTTGGGCCCGAGCCATTCGATCATTGCGCCATAGCGCTTCTCCCAATCGGGCATGAACACGCCCTGCTTGGAGAAGCTCTCCTTGGGATCGAGGATGACGATGCGGGCCTTGCTGCGGCCTGTCGCCATCAGCACATGCGCGAACATCGAGGCGCGCTCATAGGGACCGGGCGGGCAGCGATAAGGGTTCGGCGGTGCGATCATCACGATGGTGCCGCCGTCGGGTACGGCGTCGAGCCTCTCGCGGATCAACTGCGTCTGCCGGCCGGGCTTCCAGCCATGTGGCATCACCTCCTCAGCTTCCTTCGACCAGCCGGGCACGGAATCATATTTCAGGTCGATACCCGGCGAGAGCACGAGCCGGTCGTAAGGCAGGCGCCGGCCATCGGCGAGCACCACCTCCTTACGATCTCGGTCGACCTGCATGGCGCGGCTGCGGGCGAGCGCGATGCCATAGGCCGAGGCCAGCGCGTCGTAGCGATGAACGATCTCATCGTATGTCTTGAAACCGCCGATATAGAGGTTGGAGTGGAAACAGGTCTGGTAGGTCTCGTTCTCCTCGACCAACGTCACGGCGATCGCGCCGTTGCTGTCCCTGGCTAGATATTTTGCCGCCGTGGCGCCTCCTGGACCGCCCCCGACGACGACGACGCGCGCCTTGGCCTGACCAAGGACTGCAGGTGCACCGATCGAGCTCGCAGCCAGCAGCGCGACCGAGCCGGCTGTCACATTGCGTCGCGTGAGTTTCATCAGCGCATCCTCCACAGGTTCAGGGCTTCGACGTCAGCGAGGCGAAATAAGTGGCGAGCGCTGTCACGTCGTCGCGGCTCAGGCGCGCGGCAATGGCCTGCATCGTCTGGCTGTCCCGCTCCTTGCGGGCATAGGAGTTGAGCACTGCGACGAACTGCTCCTCCGGCCAGCCGACGATCGCCGGAATGCCGCCGGAGCTGCGGCCCGAGAGCTGGTGGCACGAGGTGCATTCAGAGGCGAGGTATTCGCCCAATGCCCGATCCCCCGCCGCCTGGACCGGTGCCACTGCGAAAAGCAGGCCGAGGGCTCCCAGCAGGGCGAAACCCGCAGGGCTTTGCGTGTGACGCAGTTTTATCCCGTCCCAACCCAAGCCAGACTCCTGTCACAGTCTTCAGTCTGCCGCTCCACAGCCGCAGCGTGAGAGCAACAAACCCGCAAGGCGGGATCATGGTGATAATCTCTTTTTTGGAAGAGTTCGAAGGTCTCGCCTTTCACGATCGTGTCAGACCGTCTCGAGCAGGGTCGGTGGCGTAGCCCTTTGCAAAACAGTTGACGACCCTAGGCAGCCATTGCCCGTTTCGATGCCAGCAATCTGTCACGGTAATACATTGCTATTCGAGGCGGTAAGGGCCGCCATGCCGGCTTCATCGGCGTCCAATGTCGGCATAAGCAGCCACATTGGACAAAGTTGCTTCACACTGCGGAACGTCCACAGGCTTGGCGTCTCGCAGGAGTTCTACCAAATACGCCAATGAAGGCCCGAGGCTCAAACCTTGTGAAACAGGCTCAAACCTCGTGAGATCTGACACTAGCTCTCGTCGGCGAGCGGGTGCAGGTCGCGGACCATGCTTTTCAGCCGCTCGTCGAGGACGTGGGTGTAGATCTGGGTGGTGGCGATATCGGCATGGCCGAGCAATTCCTGCACGACGCGCAGATCGGCGCCGTTCTGCAGGAGGTGGCTGGCGAAGGCGTGGCGCAGCACATGCGGGCTCAAAGCGGCGGGTGAGAGCCCTGCCGCCGCGGCGAGCGTTTTGAGGTCGCGGGCGAAGGCCTGGCGGGTCAGGTGCCCGCTGTCGCCATCGGAGGGAAAGAGCCAGCGGCTGTCGGCTCCGCCCGCCTGGCGCAGCGCCTCGAGATAGGCAAGCCCGGCCTCGCGCGCGGCCTCGTTCAAGGGCACCAGCCGGTCCTTGTCGCCCTTACCGCGCACCACCAGGAAGCGTTCGCGCGTGGTCGCAGCCGAGAGCGGCAATGCGATCAGTTCCGAGACGCGCAGGCCCGTGGCGTAGAGCAGTTCGATCAGGCAGCGCATGCGCAGCGCCTTCAGGCGGGCGGGCCTCGACAAGCCGTCACGCTCGCTCGCCAGGCGCGCCGTTTCGATCAGCCGGTCGACATCGGCGACGGAGACCACTTTCGGCAAGGGACGGCCCTGTCTCGGTCCCTCGATGGCGGCCGAGGGATCGCCGGGCAAAAGCCCCTCGGTGTAGAGAAAGCGATGGAACTGGCGCACGGCCGAGAGCTTGCGCGCAGCCGAGGACGCCTTGAGGCCGCGCGCGGCGATATCGCCGAGCCAGCCGCGGATATCATCCGCCGCAAGATCGCCCAGCGCCTTGCCGCCAAGCCATTCCAAGTAGTCGTCGATGTCGCGCTCATAGGCTTCAAGCGTATTGCGCGCCGCGCCGCGCTCGGCCGCCAGCATGTCGAGGAAGGCCTTCAGCCTCGCACGGGCCTCGCGGCTCATCGTGGTTGCAGCTTTGCAGGCGGCACGATCTCGATGATCTCGCGCGGCTCGGGCTGGACGAAGGTCACCAGCGCGACCATGCCGCCGAAGACCAGCCCGCCGAGAATGGCGAGAAAGGCGATGAATCTGAACAGCGTCGGCACGGTGTGGCGACCCCCAGAAGTTCTGGCCCGGAATCGGGACTGATCGGTTATTCCCGAAGCGGCGGGGAAGGCGCAAGGGCAGGTGCGGGACTGCGGGGAGGGCAAGGTTTCGTGAGGGCATGACGGCGCGTGATCGCTCATGCTAAACGGGCGTTGAGGAAATGCCAGAATGATGATTGTCGAGACGCTCGACCAACGAGATAGCAAGGGTCTACGTGTGGATCGCGAAGATTTGCGTGCGGCATTGGGCCAGCGCGCGGTCGTGCTCGTCGGCATGATGGGTTCGGGCAAGAGTGCGGTCGGCCGCAGGCTGGCGACCCGGCTCGGTTTGCCCTTCGTCGATGCCGATACCGAGATCGAAACGGCGGCGGGCATGAGCATCCCCGAGATCTTCGCCCAGCGCGGCGAAACCGAGTTCCGCGACGGCGAGCGGCGGGTGATCGGCCGCATCCTGACCACGCGCGCGCCGCTCGTGCTGGCAACGGGCGGTGGCGCCTATATGAATGCCGAGACGCGCGAGCGCATCGCTAAGCTCGGCATCTCGGTCTGGCTCAAGGCCGAGCCGGATGTGCTGATGCGCCGCGTCCGTAAGCGTTCGAACCGGCCCTTGCTGCAGACCGCCGACCCCGACGCGACGCTGCGCCGGATGCTGACCGAGCGCGAGCCGGTCTATGCGCTGGCCGACCTCACCTTGATTTCGCGCGACGATCCCCTCGATGTCGTGGTCGAGGATGTCGTCGCGGCGCTCGGTCAGTATCTGCGGCAACCGCCATCCGGGTCACAAGAGTCATGACTATTCCAGCTCACGAAAACCCGGGCGGGCGGATCATCGTTCCGGTCGCGCTCGAAGGCCGCTCCTACGATATCCATATCGGCCGCCACCAGCTTTGCGAGGCGGCGGCACTGATCGCGCGGCTCGCGCCCGGCGCGAAGGCAGCGCTGGTGACGGACGCGCATGTCGCGGAATTGCATGCCCCGGCCTTCGAGGCCTGCCTGCACCAGGAGGGGATCGCGGCGACCCGCATCGTGATCCCGCCGGGCGAAGCCTCGAAATCCTATGCAAGGCTGATCGAGCTCTGCGAGGCGCTGCTGGCGGCCAAGATCGAGCGCCAGGATCTCGTCATCGCGCTTGGTGGCGGCGTCGTCGGCGATCTCACCGGCTTTGCGGCCGCGGTGCTGCGGCGCGGCGTGCGCTTCATCCAGATTCCGACGAGCCTCCTGGCCCAGGTCGATTCCTCTGTCGGTGGCAAGACCGGGATCAACTCCACCCATGGCAAGAACCTGATCGGCGCCTTCCACCAGCCCGCGCTGGTCATCGCCGACACCGCATTGCTCGACACGCTGAGCGAGCGCGAGTTCAAGGCCGGCTATGCCGAGGTGGTGAAATACGGGCTGATCGACGACGCCGGCTTCTTCGACTGGTGCGAGATCAATTGGAGCCGGATCATCACCGGCGGGCCCGAGCGTGACCACGCGGTGGCAGTCGCTTGCCGGGCCAAGGCTGCGATCGTCGCGCGTGACGAGCGCGAGGAGGGGGATCGGGCGCTGCTCAATCTCGGCCATACCTTCGCACATGCGCTGGAGCGATTGACGAATTACGATTCGGCGCGTCTCGTCCATGGCGAGGCGGTTGCGATCGGGCTTGCGCTCGCCTTCCGCTTCTCACAGCGCCTGGGGTTGTGCTCGGGACAGGACGCGGTCCGCGTCGCCCGTCATCTCGACCAGGTCGGGCTCCCGAGCCGGCTCCAGCAGGTCCCGGGCGGAGCAGGCCACGCCGACGAGATCGTGGCTGCAATGGCGCAGGACAAGAAGGTCAAACGCGGCGCCATGACCTTCATCCTGGCGCATGGCATCGGCAAAAGCTTCATCGCACCGGGCGTCGCGGCCGGGGAGGTCAAGGCGTTCATCGAGACCGAGCTTTCGGTCAACGGCAAGGCGGCCTGAGCGGTCGGTTCAGCCGAGCTTGGCTAGCACCTGCGTCGCCTTGTAGCCCTCGGGCACACCGTCGACCAGCACGGTGACGCTTGTCGAATTCCTCGTCCTCAACGGCTGGATTTCCCGGTAGGCGGGCGAAGCGTACCAGCCGCGCGCTGCCTCCATGTCGGGAAAAGCGATCATGACGAGATCGCCCGGCCATGGCCCTTCCACGACCTCTGGCGTCGCCCCATGAACCAGGAAGCGGCCGCCGAACGGGATGAGGGTCGCGTCGATCGTGCTGATGTAGCTCAAAATCTCCGGCCCGAGATCGACGTCCTGCAGATGGGCAATGGCGTAGGCGGTCATGGCGGTCTCTCTCGCGGGGGTCTGTTGCCGTGCTTCGCGGAGACCTTGGAGACATTCGGGGCGGAGGTCGATTACCTCTGGGGTGATGTCAGCGGCGCCCTTACGGGCTGAACACCAGCACTAAAAACACGAAGAACACCGCGAGATGCACCGCGCCCTCCAGCATCGTCGTGCGCGTGCCGGTGAAGGTCAGCGTCGAGAGCAGCAGCGTCATCGCCAGGATGACCATATTGGTTCCCGACAAGCCGAGCACGACCTCCTGTCCCGTCAACAGGCCGATCGCGAGCACGGCCGGCACGGTCAGGCCGAGCGTCGAGGCCGCCGCGCCGAGGCACAGATTGATCGCGCGCTGGAGCTGGTTGGCACTGATCGCCCGCAGCGCCGCGATGCATTCCGGCGTGAACACCACCATGGCGATCAGGATACCGCCGAGCGCGACGGGAGCACCGAGTTTGATGATGCCGAAATCCAGCACCGCCGCGAGGCTCTTCGCCAGGATGACGATCGGCAGGATGTTGGCGAGCAGCAGGACGACATGCGTCGCGGTCGCGCCGCCTGGATCGTCATGGCCGTGGTCGTTCTCGCTGGGCTCGTCATCGCTGGGCATGGCGGTACGAGGCAGCGGCGCCTGCTCGCGCGTCGGCTCCTGGAAAAAGGAGCGGTGGCGCCCGGTCTGGAGCACGAGGAAGGCGCCGTAGAGCGTGATGGTGAACAGCGAGAAAGAGACCGATTGCAGCGTCGTCAGCGTGCCGTTGCTGGTCGATGTCGTGAAATTCGGCAGCACAAGCGGGATCACGGTCAGGGGAATGATCACCGCGAGATAAGAAGACGCGCCTTTCAGATTGTAGCTCTGCGCGAAATGGCGTCGGCCGCCCACCAGCAGGCCGATGCCGACCACACCGTTGAGCACGATCATCAGCACCGCGAACATGGTGTCGCGCCCCAGCGTCGGCGCGCCCTTGGCCCCAAGCATCACGGCCGAGATCAGCGCCACCTCGATGATCACGATCGAGAGCGTCAGGATCAGCGTCCCGAAAGGCTCGCCGAGCCGACCGGCCAGGATCTCCGCCTCGTGAACCACACCGAACGCCGCCCAGATGATGATCCCCAGCAGCCACAGGAAGATCGCTGCAGACGCCAGCGGCGCGCCGAGCTGGCCGAGCAGGCCGCCTCCGAAGAGCAGGAAAGCGGCAACGGTTGTCCAGGCACAGGCGAGGCGGAGGATCATGGTATTCAAGGGGCCGTCCCGAAATGATTGGTTTGAAAAGGGCGTGCGGAAACTGGCCGCCAGGGCAACCTGCCTCAGCTTACCGCATTGGGATGGCGTTTTGCTCGCCTGTTTGCTGCACCGAGAACGATGCAAGATCGAGGCGAGGCGTTCGCCTCAATCGAATGTGATCTTGGCCGCCAGCGGGCTCGTAGCCTCCTCCGCCAGTGCCGCCGGCTTGTCGGCGACGAGATATTGTGCCCGCGCCAGCGCGGCGAAACGCCCGCCCTTGGCGACGAGCTCCTCGAAGGAGCCCATCTCGATGACCTGGCCCTGCTCGAAGACCAGGATGCGGTCGGCATTGCGGATGGTCGCGAGGCGGTGGGCGATGACGAAGGTGGTGCGCCCCTTCATCACCTCTTCCAGCGCCTTCTGCAGCTTGACCTCGGTCGCGGCGTCGAGTGCCGAGGTCGCCTCGTCGAGAATCAGGATCGGCGGGTTCTTGAGCAAGGCGCGCGCGATCGACAGACGCTGGCGCTCGCCGCCCGAGAGGGTCCGCCCGCGTTCGCCGACGAGAGTGTCGAGCCCGTCGGGCTGGCGCGCCATCACCTCGGTGGCCTGTGCGCGGTCGAGCGCCTCCATCATCTCGGCGTCGGTCGCGTCGGGCTTGCCGACGGTGAGGTTCTCGCGGATCGAGCGTGCGAACAGCATCGGCTCCTGGAAGACGACCCCGATATTGCGGCGCAGCGACAGCAGCGAGATCTCGCGGATGTCGAGACCATCGACGGTGATGCGGCCCGATTGCGGGTCGAAGGCCCTGTGCAGCAGGCCGAGCGTGGTCGATTTGCCCGAGCCGGTCGAGCCGACGATGGCGATGGTCTCGCCCGGCTTCACCGCAAAGGAGACGTCCTGCACGGCGGCGCGCTTGCCGTCATAGGAGAAGGACACGTCCTCGAAAGCGACCGCGCCCGACAAGCGCCCGGCGTCCTTGGCGCTGGGCAGGTCGCGCACGGCGGGCAACGTGTCCAGCACCTCGAAGAATTCGCGCATCTTCGGCGCCTGCATGAAGATGAAGTTCACGAAGGCGACGATCTGCTCGAGTCGACCGACCAGCATGGTGGCGAAGCCCATGAAGGTGACGATCTCGCCGACGGTCGTGAGGCCCTGCATCAAGAGCCAGGCGCCGACGACGAAGATCGCGAGCACGGTCAGCGTTGCCGAAGCGCGCGTCGCCACAGTCGCGATGGCCCACCAGGACAGGACCGGGAGCTGGGCTTCGAGCAGGCTCGCAATGGTCGAGCGCAGGCCGCGCACCTCGGCCTCGATGCGGGTGAAGCTCTGAATCACCGGCACATTGCCGAGCGCGTCCGAGGCGCGTTCAGCGAGGTTCGAGTGATAGGCCTCGACATTACTCTGCAATTTGTCGGTCTTGCGCAGCACATAGGCGGTCAACGCGCCGAAGAGCACGACGAGCGATATCAACAGCAGGCCGAGCTGCCAGTTCTTCCACAGCGTGAAAGGCAGCAGGATGAAGAGCGCGACGAGGCTGGCGCAATGCTCGCGGAAGAAGGAGAGCCAGAGCGCCCACATGCCGCTGGTGCCGTCGAGCATCACCTTGAGCACGCGGCCGGAATGGGTCTGGGTGTGGTAGGCGAGCGGCAGTGTCAGCGCGTGCTCGAAATAGTTCGCCATCACGGCGAGCCGACGGCGATGGGCGAGCCGGTCGGAATGCAGCGAGACGAAGACGCTGGCCGCGATGGTGAACAGGCCGAAGCCGACCCAGGCCAGGATCAGGGCGTTGAGGTCGCTCCAGGCGAGACGCTTGCCGGCGCCCTGCACGACTGACAGCTTGTCGATCAGTGCGCCAAACAGCATCGGCTCGGCGAAAGCCGCCGCCGCGAGCAGGATATTGGCGAGCGCCAAGATCAGGCCGAGCCGCTTTTCGGGACCGAGCTCGCCGAGCACACGAGTATAGATTGCAAACAGAGACATGCTCAGAGCTTTAGCTGACGTGGAGATGTGAGCAAGGCCTCAACCTTAACGCTTCGTTCAATGGCCGCCTTCTAAGGTTTTTGCGCTGCAGAAGCGGGGGCGTTTCGCGCGGCGCGCATCGGCCGGATCGAGGTGGTTTCCATGGATATCGCAACTGGCGTCGGCATCCTCGCCGGTATCGCCACGATCTGCTCGCTGATCATCATCGATGGCGGCAATTTCGCTGCCTATTACGACAAACACGCCATGATTATCATTTTCGGCGGCGCCACTGCCGCCACCATGGTGCGGTTTCCGTTCTCGGTGATCGCGCATGGCCTGCCGATGGGCCTGCGCTTCGCCTTCACCCTGCGTTCGGTCAATCCGCGCGAGCTGATCGAGGAGATCACCCGCGTCGCCGAGATCGCCCGCAAGAGCGGGCCGGTGGCTCTGGAAAGCGTCGAGGTTTCCGACACGTTCCTGGCGCAGGGGCTGCGCTATATCGCCGACGGCTACGACAAGGATTTCATCCGCGACACGATGGAGCGCGACCGCGACAACTTCCTGCAGCGGCTCGATGAAGGCTCGAAGGTCTATCGCGCCATCGGCGACTGCGCCCCGGCCTGGGGCATGGTCGGCACCATCATCGGCATGGTCTCGATGTTCGCCAATATGAGCGACCCGTCCAAGCTCGGCCCGGCGATGGCGACAGCCTTGCTCGCCACGCTCTACGGCGCGCTGGTCGCCAACATGATCACCCTGCCGATCGCCGACAAGCTGCATATCAAGCTCGAGGAAGAGGAGATCTCGCGCACGCTGATCATCGACGGCGTGCTGCAGATGCGCGACGCCAAGAGCGCGACGCTGGTGCGCGAGATGCTGCTCGCCTATCTGCCCGACCATCATCGCGCTGAGATGGCGGCGGCATGACGAGAGCATTGCGCGAAAAAGTGGGAACCGGTTTTCCGCATTCGGACGGTTCCGTCCGAATGCGGCGTGATCCAGGGGCCTGAGCGGTGGCGAAGAAGAAGCGCGGAGCCCATGGCGGTCACGGCTGGTTCGTGACCTTCGCCGATCTGATGGCGCTGCTGATGGCGTTCTTCGTCATGGTCGCGGCCTATTCGAGCCAGGACAAGAACAAGATGCAGATCGTCGCGGGCTCGATGCGCGAGGCCTTCGGCACACAAAAGGACATGCGGCTGGCCGGCATCGTCGAGGTCGACGGCATCCCGACCAAGACCCATATCAAGAACGCCTATATCCGGCCGCTGGAGGACGCCTCCGACACGACCGCGCCCAACCACAACAACCAGAAGGAAGACGGGCTGATCGCGGCGACGCATGATCGCGGTTTCGCGCTCGCCGCGGCCTCGCTGCGCCAGGCTTTGCGCGAGATGCCGGAGATCGCGGAAGTCTCGCGCAACATCCTGGTCGAGGTCTCGGAAGCCGGTATCGACATCCAGCTGGTCGATCAGGACGGCCGCGCCATGTTCGCGGAGGGCTCGAGCCAGCCCAATGAACGTATGCGCAAGGTGCTCGCGGCGGTGGCGCCTTCGCTGAGGCGCCTGCCCAACAAGATCACGCTGACCGGGCATACCGCGACGCCGCGCCCAGGCCAGTCGCCGGAGGGCGATCCATGGACCTTGTCGGTCGGCCGCGCGGCGGCGGTGCGCGAGATCCTGGCCAATGCCGGCGTGCCCAATGAGCGTTTCGCCTCGGTCACCGGCAAGGGTGATACCGATCCGTTGATCAAGGACAACCCTTACCTCGCCTTCAACCGCCGCGTCGGCATCGTGCTGAAGGCGGATGCGCCGCCCTTGCCGTTCGGGGCTAAGCCGTAGAGGGTCGCATACGGACAGCGCGCGGGTCATGACGCGGCGATGAAGCTCGCTTGGGCGACGAAATTCACCTGCCGGCTCGGTTGGATCGGTTGTCTGCTCCTGAGCGCGCTTGCGCCCGCCAAGGCCGGCGAGGCGCTGCCGGGCGGCTTCATCCGCCTGCGCGAGATCGCTCCCGGGATACGCCAGGACATCCGCTACGCATCCGCCTTCAACTTCACCGGCGCAGCTGTCGCCGGCTATGGCCGTGCCGATTGCGTGCTGACGCAGGCGGCGGGGCAGGCCCTGATCCGCGTGGAGGCGCGGCTGGGCACGTCCGGCTATGCGTTGAAGCTGTTCGATTGCTACCGGCCGGCGCGGGCGGTCCGGGCCTTTCTGGCCTGGGCGCAGGATGGGAAGGCAAGCGATTTCGGACGGATTTTCCATCCCGATGTTGCCAAGGACATGCTGGTCGCGCGCGGCTTCATCGCCTCGGTGTCGAGCCATTCGCGCGGATCGACCGTCGATGTCGGCCTCGTCAGCCGCAATGAACCTGCCTTGCCGACGCCCGCAAGAGGCGGGCGCTGCGATGGTCCCCTGCAGGAACGACCCCAGGAAATGAGTCTCGATCTTGGGACGAGCTTCGACTGCTTTTCGGCGAAAAGCGCCGGCCGCGATCCGTCCGTCGGTCCGGACGCGTTCAGGCACAGGACGATCCTGCGGGACGCGATGAAGGCCGAGGGGTTTCGCGGCTATGGCCGCGAATGGTGGCATTTCACCCTGGCGAACGAGCCCTTTCCGAAGACGATCTTCGATTTCGCGATCGAATGACCAGAGCCGGACGCGAAAACCGGCTGCGGCTCTCCCAGCGCAGTCTCTCTCTCGGTCAGGGCGCGAGGATCAGCGCCCAGTAGACCTGATATTTCGAGCCCGGCGCATAGGCCGTCGCGATACCCATGCGGGCCGCGCCCGGCGTCTTCATGACGCGGTCGTGCTGGGGCGAATCGCGCCAGCCGGAGAAGGCTTCCGCCAACCGGCGATAGCCGGCCGAGAGATTGGCTTCCGCCCCCTCCTGTCCGGCACGGGCGAGGCGCGCCTTCACGGCTTCCGCCTGGGCCGGCTTGTCGGCGGCCGCCATCGCGCTCGCCTCGTCCTGGGCCGCAGCATTGAGGGCCGGGTCGAGCGTCAGCGCGTTCAGCCCGGCATTCATCCGATAGGCCGAGATCATGGCGCGCGCCTCGCCGGTGTCGACGCGGGCCGAGGTCGAGCCAAGATCGCGGTAAAAGGCCGGCTGACTGGCGCGGGGGGCTTCCGTACAGCCGGCGAGGTTCAGAACCGCGAGCGCGCCGGCGAGCAAGGCAGGACAGGTCACGGCGAGAGCTTTCCGCCCGCCGCGTGGGAAACAAAACATCGCATCATTCCTTGCTGTCGTTTTTCGCGAAGTCCCTGGCCGGTTCGGGCGAGGGCTGCGGCTCCGGAGGGGCCTCCTCCGTGGATTCGTCTTCGCTCTTGTGGTGCCGCGCGCGACGGGCCGGCGCGGCGGACTTGGCCGGCTTGCGCGCCTCGATCTCGCGCCCGACCGCCTTGGCGATGCCGGCGAGCGATTGCTCGATGCCTTCCAGTCCCTTGACCGCGAGTTCGGGGACAGGCGGCGCGACCTCCATCTCGGCCAGGCGCTTGTGGATGACATAGTTGAGGTCGCTGGTCACGCGGCCGACGATATCGACCTCGGCGACGACGCAGATCAGGTCGAAATCCATCGTCGTGGTGCCGAGCTTCTTGAACAGCACGGTCGGCGGCGGCTTCTGCAGCACGTCGCCATGCGCGGTGGCGGCCTCCGACAGCATGGTGCGGACCTCGGCGGGGTCATAGGTGCGCGGTACCGCGATCGAAATCAGCACGCGCCCGGTCCGGTCGTTGCGGACCCGGTTGCGGACGACGCCCGAGATCAGGTTCGAATTGGGCACGATCACCGATGAGCGGTCGAAGGTCGCGATCTCGGTCGAGCGCACATTGATCTTCTTGACGATACCTTCCGCGTCGCCGACGACCACCTGATCGCCGACGCGGATCGGGCGCTCCCACAGCAGGATCAGGCCGGAGACGAAATTCGACACCACCGATTGCAGGCCGAAACCGATACCGACCGAGAGCGCGCTGGCGACCAGGGTCAATCGTTCGAGACTGAGGCCCAGCGACGAGAAGGCGAGCGCGACCGCCGCCGCGTAGCCGAGATAGCCGGCGGCGGTGGTGATCGAATTGCGCAGTCCGGTGTCGAGCTTCGTCGTCGGCAGGAATTTGCCGTCGAGCCAGCCCTGCATCGAGCGCGTCGCCATCAGGCCGAGCGCAAACAGGAAGGCGGCGATGATGATCGAGGACAGCGAGACCGTGACGCCGCCGACCTGGAAGCCGAAGAAGGCGGCGCGCAGCGAGGAGAAGAAGTCGGCCGACTCCAGGCCCCAGGGCGCCAGCGCCAGCATGATCGTGATGATGATCAGGATCAGCTTGAGAAGACCGGTGCCGACCACTGCGATCTTCTGCAGCGTCGCCTCGCGAATGCCGATACCGGCCTTCAGCGTCAGGGCGAAGCGGCCCTTGCCAGTCAGCGTCCGGGCGACACCGAGCTCGAGGAACTGATAGAACAGCATGAACAGGCAGGCGAGGACGCCGATCCAGAGCACCTGCTCGGTCAGGAAGGTCGCGAAGACGACATAGCCGCTGAGCGCCGCCAGCACGATGACAAGGCCGACGACCCAACCCAGGATCCGCACAGGGCCGAGACTGGCGCCGTCGACGGGCACATAGGGACCCAGGCAAGCCTCCTCCTCGACCTCGTCGTCATCGCGCAATTGATACAGGCCCGCGATCAGGGTCAGCGCGAAGACGATGGCGAGGGTGCCCTTGATCAGGATCGAGACCGCGAGCCCGGCCGCGATCGCCTGCAGCCAGGCTTCCATCACCTTGCCGATCGCCATCACCAGCGCGAGCGAGCTTGCGATCCAGACGACGGTGCGCGCAGTCGAATCCATCACGCTGACGAGGCGGCGCTGCGGCGTGCCGGGTGCGAAGAGAGCGTCGGCCAGTGCCTGGATGAAGGCGAAGCTGGCGAGCCCGATCACCACGGCCCAGACCACGGGCTGGATGCGCGGCGGCAGCAATCCGGTGGTGTTGAGCGCGGAATAGATCAGCCAGCTCGCCAAAGCGGGAGGGGCGGCGCCGGCGACGAGATGGGTCAGTGCGACATAGAGGCAGTGCAGGCTGCCGGGGTCCTCCCTCGCGCCGACATGCGCCTTGAAGCGCGGCAGGTAGCGGGCGCGGGCGACGTAGAGCAGGATCGCACCGATGAAGGAGACGGCGACGAACAGGCCGCGCGCGCCTGACAAGGCATCGCCGAAGACCGACAGCCAGCCGCCGAAGATATAGCCGGAGGCGCGCAGATCCTCCGGCAAGGTGGTCAGCGCATTGCTCCAGAGTTCCGGGCTGAGGATCGACGGGCCTGGTGCGAAGAGCGCCTTGGCGAAGAGATCGCGGCGCTTGTCGCTGATGCCGGTCTGGAGCTGCTCGGCCTGGAGCTGTGCCGCACGGGCGATCTTCATCGTCTCGTCGGCATCGGCGAAGGCCTTGGTGCGGACGTCGCGCTCGCGCGTGACCTCGGCGCTTTCGGGCGGCGCATTGGCGTCGGGCTTGGCGCCGAGCTGATCGAGCCGCAACTTGGCCTGGTCGACGCGGGGGCCCTGCTCCTCGACGATCCCGCGCAATTGCTCCAGGAGCGGTTGCAAGCGCAGCCTCTGGCGCTGCAGGTCGGAATCGCTTGGGCTGGGGGCCGCCAGGGTCGTCTCGATCTGGTTCAGCTCAAGCCGCGCGGCATCGAGTTTTGCCCGGCCGGGATTGGGGTCGGGCGTTTGGGCCAGGGCCTGAAGCGAGCCGAGGAGGAGGGCAAACAGCACAGCCGCCAGCCAGGCTGTGAGCGCGCGCCCGGCGGGCGCGGCGCGGCCACGGTTACGGATGGGAGAGGGGGCTTGCCCCGCCTGCGCAGGCATTCCGGTCGCGCCTCGCTGAGACTGATTCGCTTGGAGGGCAACCCTCGCCTTGCGAGCGTCTTGAAGGCAAGGCGGCGAGGAAAAATGCGTGATGGCCGGCAATGGGAGAACCTTGTTGCGCAGATGGGGCTGTTGGCGAAGAAAACGTCACATTGCCGTGATGCCTTGGGACCGGCGGGCCGATGGCTTGCGGCCGTCATTGACGACAAACAGGACATGAAGATGGCGTCGTAGCGGGAAATTCGGCGCGTTTCGGCATTTGCCGACGGTCGAGACGGTGAACATGCCATCCGGCGGCTTCTGGGGCGGCGTCGGCGAGCCGACGATTGCGGTCGCGGCTCCGGCCGTTCTGAACGCGATCTTCGCCGCGACCAGCAAGCGCATCCGCGACCTGCCATTGAAGAACGCCGGTCTGCGCAAGGCGTAACGATGAGTGCGGCGCGGGTCACGATCCGCGCCGCGCTCGCAGCATCGCAGCATCGCAGCCTGCGTGCCTGCTCGCTCGAGGCCCGCGCCACTTCGTTCGATCTCGGCGCGCCAGAATACCGCGCGCCGGAGCTTTTTCTCGCGCCGCGGGTGAAAGGCTTGCCGGTCGAGATGCCAGGGATCAGGCGCTAGAGCAATTCCGACCTATTTCGATCGGTCAATGGCTCTCGCCTTTTGTTTCAACGCGTTTTCTTCACGCGAACCGGTATCCACTTCGCTCGAGACGGCTCTGGGACCGACGCTGCCTTCAGCGCGGCCGCTGGACGCAGCGGCGCGAGCGAGTTGAGCCAGACGTCGCCGAAGCCAGCGAGTCGCGGGTCTTCTGCTGTCTCGCCCCCGTCACCTCGCGGACCTGCCCCTGCGGACAGCGCCCGTCATCGACCAGAACGACCTCGCCGCCCTTGAGCTGGCCGGGTGGCGGTTCCGCGCGCAGCACCTGCTGGGACATCGCCGGCACGGCGAGAACGACGCTGCCCAGCATTGCGGCCATTACCAGGGACCATCGCATCGCAAACCCCATTGCGCCCGCTGCGCCCGGAGAGGCGCGATACCACGTCACGACACGACCTTAGCCCGGCCCCGCGCTCCACGCACCTGCCGGAAATGTCAGGTCTTGTTCTTGCCTTTCGGCTTGGTCCGGTTCCGATAGCTCGCATTGCCGAGCCCGGTGCCGATCGTCAGCACGGCCCAGTGCTCGACATCCTGCATCCCCGGCATTTCGCTCAAGCCCTGGATGACGGCGTCGTTGTGCATCACGATCTGCGTTTCATGCTCGCCGATCTCGGGCACCATCTCGCGGATGCTGTCGACGAGGTTGAAGCGGCTGCTTTCCCAATTGCCGGGCAGGTTCTGCGCGCCGCGGTCGATCGAGCCGTCGGGCTCGATCAGGCCGGGGCAGCCGAGGCCGATGAAGGGTGCGACGCGCAATCCAGCCTTGCGGGCCTGCCGGATCTGGCCATTCAGCATCTGGCCGAGACGCTTGATCGCTTCATCGCGGCTGGGCGCCTCGTCGATATGGCGCCAGAGTTCCGATTCCCAGACACGCGCCTTGCTCAGATCAGGCGCCTTGTCCTGGCGCAGCTCGACGATGCCGGCGCGGATGTTCGAGCCGCCGATATCGACCGCGACAAGGCTGTCATAGGCCCCGAAGATCCATTTCGGTGCGAGATGGGCGCTGCCGACGAGCCCGGCCTCGTCGGGATGATGGCGGATCGGCCTGAGGTCGATCTCGCGACCTTCGGTGCGGAGGAGGATACCGGCGCGGCCGATGGCGAGCTCGCCGATCCGGCTTTCGCGAAAGCCGCCGCCGATGGCGATGCGTTCGACGGGCGCCCAGGATTTGAGCTTGATGAAGCGGCGGATGACGAAGGCGAGCGACTGGGCGAAGCTTTCGATTGCGCTCAGCACGAGTGCGGCCTCATGCGGTTCGCCCTTGAGCAGCAGCTCATCCAGTTCCTTCTTGCTGATCGCGGCCGTGTCGCCGGCGAGCGGGTCGTCGCCGGTCTTGCGCAGATGCCGGCGTAGCGCATCGAGGTGGTCGACGAAGGCGCTGCGGCTGGCCTTGTCGCCGACGAAGCCGTCCTGGTCGCGGATTTCGAGGTTGTAGCTGGTCAGATGGACGGAGGGCAGTTCCGCCGAGCCATGGCTTCCGTGATTGCGCGTCGTGTCGGCCGTGGCGGCGCCCATGCGAAGGTTCCTTGTCCTGCGGTTCAGTCAGGCAACCCCGAGCGGCTCGCGGGGTTCCCCGGGGAGGCCTGATCGGAGCCGTCCTTGCATGTCCCGCATGAGCGCAGGGCGCTTGACCGGCCGCGCCGATATCCGCTCCATGGCGACAGGGTGGTCGAAAGACGATGCGGGAACGATCCTCGCAGCGCCGACCATCCTGGCCTTGGGGGGCGACGACGATGGAATTCCTGATCCGCGCGATTGTGATCGGCGCCGGCGCGACGGTGCTGCTCGATATCTGGGCGCAACTGCTGCAACGCGTGGCCGGTTGGCCGGCACCGAACTGGGCGATGCCGGGACGCTGGTTCGCGCATCTGCTGCGCGGACAGTTTGCGCATGAGGACATCGGGCGCGCGCAGCCTGTGGCAAACGAACTCGCGATCGGCTGGGCGTTCCATTACGCCGTCGGCATTCTCTTCGCGGCTGTTCTCCTGGCGTTGTGGGGGCTCGGCTGGTCGCGCAGCCCGACCTTCGGCCCCGCGCTGATCGTTGGCCTCGTCACAGTCGGCTGCGGCTGGTTTATCCTGCAGCCGGGCATGGGGGCGGGCGTCGCCGCCTCGAAGAAGCCCAACGCCTGGACGATCCGGGCGCTCAACATCGTCGGCCATATCGTCTTCGCGATCGGGCTCTACGGCACGGCGGTGCTGACCCGCTGAGCGACGGCCTCCTGACGGGTCAATCCAGGATGCGCGTCTCGTAGCTGTAGAGCCGGCGGAAGCCGAGGCGGTCATAGAGACCGATCGCGATCTCATTGGTCTGGTCCACCTGGAGATAGGCGCTGCTGCAGTCCATGAGGCGCGCCCAGGACATCAGCCCGGAGACGATGCGCCGGCCCAAACCATGGCCGCGATGGTTGGCGTCGACCACGATCGTGCCGATCTCGGCCATGCCGCGCTCGGCGACGCTCATGCCGTAGGCGACGGGCTCGCCGGCGATCAGCAGGGTCGCGAAGGCGGCCGGCATCCTGATCTTCTCGACGATGGCGGCGAGGTTCCCGGCATGAGTCTTCACGCCGCTCTGGCGCGCGGCGACGCCGGCAATCCAGTCCGCGCCTGGGCGCGCCTCGATCTGGAGCTCGGGGTCGATCTCGGGCGTGACGCCATCGAGGGCTGCGATCATGCCGAAGGAGGCATCCTTGAGGCGATAGCCGCGCGCGATCACCTCGGCGCGCGTCGCCTCGCCGGTCAATGGCGTCAGGCGCACGGAGGGTGGCAGCCCATCGGCCCGGTAGAGCTCCTCGATCATCGCCAGCGTCGCCTCGTCGAGCTCCGCGCCGGGCTTCAGCGGCGTGGCGGCGTTGGCGCGGCCGGAATAGCCATTGGCGAAGCGCACGACCCAGTCGTCGATCAGCAGGGTCGCGGGCGCAGGCCAGGCATTGACGATGCGCCGCTCGCATTCGAGCGCCAGCGCGAGGTCGTCGGCAGTGTCGGATATCATCAGGCTCCCCAGGGCTTGCGCGGCGTCGGACGCCAGCCCGGCGGCGCCATCTCGAATCCAGAAAAGGCGAAGCCGGGCGCGACCGTGCAGCCGACCAGCGTCCAGGCGCCCAGCGAGGTGGCGCTCTGCCAGGTGCCCGCCGGCACCACGAATTGCGGTCGCTGCCCGGCTCTCAGATCGGGACCGAGATGATGCGCCGAGGCGTCATGGCCATTGGGCGAGATGCTGATCACCAGCGGCGCGCCGGCATAATGATGCCAGATCTCGGCGGCATCGACCCGGTGCCATTCCGAGGTCTCGCCGGTGTCGAGCAGGTAGTAGATCGCAGTGGAGAAGCCGCGCCCTTCGGGGCCGGCCTCGTCGCGGAAGGTCTCGCGGTAATGGCCGCCTTCCGGATGGGGCTTGAGGTCGAGCAAACGGATGACCTCGGCCGCACCGAGACCGTCGAGCGAGGAATTCATGCCGGCTGTCCTCAGAATGCGTTCTTGGTTTCAGAATACGTTTTTGGCTTCGCGCAGCGCTGCAAAAACCTCGCCGGGGGCGGCGCCGGTCTTGCCGACTGCCGCTGCAAGCGCAGCCTCTCCGGCGCGGAAGAAGGGGTTGGTCGCCTTCTCCTCGCCGATTGTGGTCAGCGCCCAGAAGCGGCCTTCCGCCTTGGCGGCTTCGGCCTGCACATAGCGGGCCTTGAGCGCGGCATTGTCTGGGTCCATCGCGACGGCGAAACGGGCATTGGACAAGGTGTAGTCATGGCCGGTGATCAGGCGGACATCGTCGGGCAGCGTCATGATGCGGTTGAGCGAGGTCCACATCGCCCCCATCTGCCCGGGCTGGACCCGCCCGCAGCCCATGACGAAGACGACATCGCCGACGAGCGCCAACTTGGCGTCGGCGCTGGCGAAGGTCAGGTGGCCGGCGGAATGGCCCGGCGTGTGCCAGATCTCGAAGACGGCATTGCCGAGCTCGACGCGGTCGCCCTCGCCGAGGATGCGGTCGAGCGGGGCGGAATCGGCGGCGTCGGCCGGACCGCAGACGAAAGCTCCGGTCGCATCCTTCAATTCGGCCACGCCTTGCGTGTGGTCGTGATGGGCGTGGGTGACGAAGATGTCGCTGATCGTCCAGCCCTTGGCCTTGGCGGCGGCGAGGACGGGAGCGGCATCAGGCACGTCGACAGCCGCGCAGGCTTTCGTCACTGGGTCGAAGATCAAGGCGCCGGCATTGTCGCTGAGGGTGCGGAAGATATGGAGATCGAGGGGCATGCGAAGCTCCGGCACAGGCGGGCAGGACAGGGTGCTGCCCTGAATGCGCCATGGCCCGGCTTCTATCAAGTCGAGTGGCTTGCAAGCCGCAGGCGCTTGCAAGCCACTCGACTTGAGGCGCCAGGTTCCGGCCTCCCCGTAGCAGGCGGGGGGAAGGAGGCGCTCAGCCGAGCCTTTACTTGTAGCCTTTACTTGCAGCCTTCGCCTGCTGCCCTTGCTTTGGCCGCGCTGCCGTTCCATCTCAGGCTCATGCCACTCGACGTCGTCGATCTTCGCGCCTTCTATGCCAGCCCGCTCGGCCATGTCGCGCGGCGGTTCATCGGCAGGGCGATGCTGCGCTTCTGGCCCGACTGCTCGCGCCAGCGCGTGCTGGGGCTCGGTTTCTCCACGCCTTATCTGTCTGTGCTCGGTCTCGGCGCCGAACGGGTGCTTGCCTTCATGCCGGCGGCGCAAGGCGTGGTGAACTGGCCCTCCGAGGGCTTGTCGGCCTCCGCGCTGGTCGAGCCGACCTTGCTGCCCTTGCCGACGGCCTCGGTCGACAGGGTGGTGCTGGTGCATGCGCTGGAGGAGACCGAGAGCCCCGACGATCTGCTGGAAGAGGTTGGACGCGTGCTCTCGCCGGGCGGACGGATGATCGTCGTCGCGCCCAATCGCCGCGGACTCTGGGCGCGGATGGACGGCACGCCCTTCGGCCATGGTCGCCCGTTCAGCCGCTCGCAGCTCCAGGCGCTGATGCGGGCTGCCGAATTCTCGCCCGAGAACTGGGCCGAGGCGCTCTACGTCCCACCGCTGAAACGGCATCTGCTGATGCGTTCGGCGCCCGCCTGGGAGCGGGCCGGCGCAGGGTTGTCCCTGCCCTTCGCCGGCGTCCATGTCATCGATGCAACCAAGCAGTTCTATCGCCGCGCGCCCTTGCGCGCGACGCGGCGCAGCTTCGCCTTCCGGCCGATCCTGCTGCCGCGACCGACCCCGACCCAACGCGCGGCAAACCCGCCTGGAGACGGCGCGGCGGGTTGACAACGGCCGCGACGCGCGGCCAAGGTCCGCCGCTTTTCGCGAACCCGGTTCCGCCCATGCGCCACGCGCGGACCTGCCGGCGCGGAACCTGAACTGGATCACGATGCGAAGCTATTTGGATTTCGAGAAACCGGTCGCCGAACTCGAGGCGAAGGCGGATGAATTGCGCGCCCTCGAGGCGAAGGGTGAAGGCTATGCGCTCTCCGAGGAGATCGGCAAGCTCGACGCCAAGGCCAACCAGGCGTTGAAGGAAATCTATGCCGCGCTGACGCCCTGGCAGAAGACGCTGGTCGCGCGCCATCCGCAGCGCCCGCACTTCAAGGATTACTGCGCGGCGTTGTTCACCGAGTTCACGCCGCTCGCGGGCGACCGGGCTTTCGGCGAGGATGAGGCGATCGTGGGCGGTTTCGGCCGCTTTCGCGGCGAAGCCGTCTGCATTGTCGGGCAGGAGAAGGGCGACTCGACCGAGACCCGCATCCGGCACAATTTCGGCATGCCCAAGCCCGAGGGCTATCGCAAGGCGGTGCGCCTGATGGAGATGGCCGGTCGTTTCGGGCTGCCGGTCCTGAGCTTCATCGACACGGCCGGCGCCTATCCCGGTATCGAGGCGGAGGAACGCGGCCAGGCCGAGGCGATCGCGCGCTCGACCGAGGCCTGCCTGGGATTGCGCACGCCGAGCGTGGCGCTGGTGATCGGCGAGGGCGGTTCGGGTGGCGCGATTGCGATCGCCGCAGCTAGCCGCGTGCTGATGCTGGAGCATGCGATCTATTCGGTGATCTCGCCGGAAGGCGCGGCCTCGATCCTCTGGCGCGATACGAAGCGCGCCCAGGACGCTGCGACCGGCATGAAGATCACCGCGCAGGACCTGCTGAAATTCGGCGTCATCGATCGCATCATCAGCGAGCCGGCGGGCGGCGCGCATCGCGATCCTCAGATGGCGATGGTGCGGGCGGGCGATGCCATCGCCTCGGCGCTATCGGATTTCACAGGTGTGGGCGCCGACGACATCGTCAGTCGCAGGGCGGAAAAATTCCTCGCCATCGGGCGGGCGATCTGACCTTGGGCGAAGCCTTTTTGCGGTGAGTCAACTGGTGCCGCCGTTAGGAAGGCGTTGACCATATGGCTATGACGGAGCAGCCTGTGGTAAGGAACCCTCAAGGCTAACGCTTCTACAACTGAGCAGCCGGCACAATTTGGCCGTGTTGCATAGTCAGTGGTCGTGCTTCCGCCGGCCGTTCGATGGGATTGACGACGTGGCATTCAAGCACTTCGCGCTCGTGGCCTTCATTGCATTGTCGCTGGGCGCCTGTGAGGAGGACCGCTATCGCGGCGCCGCCAGGCACAACATCCCGATTCCGTCGGCGACCTATGCGCTCATGTCCGAGAAGGGCATGAGCAAGGATCAGCCGGTCCTGATCCGCTCCTACAAGAAGGAGTCGGAGCTCGAGATCTGGAAGCGGAAGGCCGACGGGCAATATGCGCTGCTCAAGACCTTCCCGATGTGCCGCTGGTCCGGCCAGCTCGGCCCGAAGGTCCGTGAAGGCGACCGCATGGCGCCGGAGGGCTTCTACGCCATCACGCCGGCGCAGATGAACCCGAACTCGGCCTATTACGTCTCCTTCAACATGGGCTACCCCAACGCCTATGATCGCTCCTATGGCCGCACCGGCGCGCATCTGATGGTGCATGGCGCCTGCTCCTCGGCCGGCTGCTATTCGATGACCGACGATCAGATCGGCGAGATCTATGCGCTGGTCCGCGAGGCCCAGAACGCCGGCCAGAAGGCGGTGCAGATGCAGGCGCTGCCCTTCCGCATGACGCCGGAGAACCTGGCCAAGCACCGGCTCGATTCCAACATCGCCTTCTGGAAGAACCTGAAGGAAGGCACCGACTATTTCGAGGTCACGAAGAGCGAGCCGCCGGTTTCGGTGGCGGGCGGCCGTTATGTCTTCAGCAACGGCGCTGATTCCTCCGTCGCCCAGGCCGTGCAGCAGAAGCGCCAGCAGGACGAGGTCCAGGTCGCTGCGCTCGTCGCCAAGGGCACGCCCGCGATCAAGTTGATCTATGACGATGGCGACTCGCACGCCTCCTTCAAGCGCACGCTCGTCGCAGGCGGATCCGATTCGCTGAACCGCACGGCGACCTGGGCCTCGCGCGATGTCGGGGTCAGCCGGCCCGACGCCATCACGAGCGGTCCGCGCGTGGTCGTGCTCGACAATCTGGGCAAGCCGAAAGCCGAGTTTCGGGCGGCGTCGGCCGATAATGACGCGGTGCTCGCCGCGGTCGCTGCCGTGCCTGACGTGAATCAGATCGAGACCGCCAGCATCGCTAAGCCGAGCCCGGCCAAGGTCGAGGCGCAGCCAAGGGCCGTGGCCGGAAAGCCTGCATCGGCTGCCGCAACGCAGGTCGCCAAGGCCAGTGCCGGCGCTGCAGCCGCGCCGGTGGCGATCGATGCGCAGCCTGCTCCTACCCCTGCCGCGCCTGCCGCCGTGCCCTTCTATCAGCGAGCGCTCAGCTTCGTTCCGCTGATCGGCGGCTCGCAGCAGCAGCCGGAACAGGCGCAGGAAACCACGCCGGTGGCTTCGGTCGTGCCGGATTCGCCGACCAATATCCGGGCTCCGCTGCCACCCCGGCGCGCCACTGGCCTGCGCACCTCGCGGCTGGATCAGTCGGACGCGGCCTATTCCAGTCAGCCCGTGGCACGCTGATGGGTTGCATCCGGGTGCTTGCGCTCGGTATGCGTGACGGAATTATCACAGCATTCTGCTTTGTCGGCGAAGCCCGCTTTGAATGCATCAAAACGCGACTCTGACTGGGATATTGCCTTCTTCGTGGGCAATCTGCCGAAAAGCTCGGCTTGCTGAATCAGGCGATCCATTGGCTTCATAATGGCGAAAGCGCGGCACGTTGCGCTCGTATTTCGACATTTGACGGAGCTGATGATGGCTTTCGATTTCTTCCGGTCTTCTGTGACGGGTGCGGCGTTTTCCTTGGTGATGCTGTCGGGTGCCGCGTATGCGTCGGATCTTCCGAGCAAGAAGGGCGCTCCGGTTGCCCCGGTGCCTCCGGCGATCACCTGGTTCGATATCGCCGTCACCATCAAGGCGACGAGCGACTATAATTTCCGCGGCATCTCCCAGTCGGATCGCAAGCCCGCCATCCAGGGCGGCGCGGAACTGCAGATCTATGACAACCTGTTCTATGCCGGTGTCTGGGCCTCGAGCGTCGATCTCGTCACCAACCCGCCGGCGGAGATCGACTTCACCGCCGGTATCCGCCCGAAATTCGGTCCGGTGACCTTCGATTTGGGTGTGATCCAGTATTATTACCCCGACGAGAGCCGTTACGTCGACAATCTCCGCGTCATCTGGACGCCGAAGAACACCGACTTCCTCGAACTGGCCGGCAAGGTCTCCTATAACTGGGACGACAAGGTCACGATCGGCGCCAACGTCTTCTACTCCTGGAACTGGCTTGGCACCGGCGCGACCGGTACCTACGCCTCCGGCACCGCCAAGTACAACCTGCCCTTCCTCGAAGGCCTCTCGGTTTCGGGTGAGTTCGGCCGCTACTGGCTCGGCACGACCAACACCAACATCGCCTTCCCCGTCGCGATCCGCCTGCCTGACTACAATTACTGGAATGTCGGCGTGTCCTACACCTGGAAGAACCTGACGGCGGATATCCGCTATCACGACACCAACCTGTCGAAGTCCAAGTGCTTCACGCTGACCTCCGATCCGAGCGGCATCACGCGCGGCAATGCCGGCGGGGCCTACGGCTCGAAATGGTGCAACCCGACTGTCGTCGGCTCGCTCTCCTTCGACATCACGGCGAGCAGCCTCGGCGTCTTCGCGCCGAAGTGAGCGCAAGCGCCAGGATCGAATGACGAAAGGCCGCTCGCGAGAGCGGCCTTTTTCATGCCGGTACTCCGCCCGGGGACGCTTGGCGGTGTGCGCCTATATCTCGAGCGCCTTGGCGACGCGGCGCATCATCTCGCCGACCGCATCGCATTCGGCATCGCTGAGCACCGTCATCATCGCCTCGATGCGCGCGACATGGATCGCCATGGCCTTGCGCGTCAGGGCCTCGCCCGTCGGCGTCAGCCAAAGCCTGCGGACACGGCGGTCGGTATCGTCGCCGCGCCGCTCGACGAGTTCGCGCCGCTCCAGCTCGGGTAGCAGCATGCTCATGGCGCTGCGGCCGACGAGGAGCTTTTCGGCAAGCGCCTGCTGTGTCAGCCCCGGCGTGTGGAAGATGTTTGCAAGCACGTCGTAATGCGCGACCTGAATGCCGAGCGAGCTCAGGGCCTCGCCGAAGACCTTCTTCCAGAGCTGGTGGACGCGCGCGACCGCGATCCAGTTGCGAAAGCGCGGCAGATCCCAGGGCAGGGTCTGGGTCTCGATGAAGCCCGTGTCGCCAATATCCTGGTCGTCAACCTCTTGCTTTTTGTTCATGGATGAACATAATAGTTCAGCGCTGAACTAATGCGGGTATGAGCCATGGCTGACATTGCACTCCGTCTGTTGCGGCCGTTGATCCGGGTCTCGAGCTTCCTCGCTCCCAAGACCAGCGGCCGCCTCGCCTTCAAGGCCTTTTGTACCCCGCCGCGCCACCCACAGGGAAATGCCAATCGCAAGGGGGCGGTCAAGTCCGCGACCACGCGATTGCAGGCGAGCGAGGCGGTCTCGATACCGTTCCCATGCGGCTCGGTGGCGGCCTATGTCTTCGATCCGCCCGACGCCGATCCGGTGGAGCAACGCCCGACCGTGATCCTGGTTCATGGCTGGACGGGCGCCGCCGTCTTCATGACCGCTTTCGTAGCCCCTCTGCTGGCGGCGGGCTTTCGCGTCGTGGCCTATGATCTGCCGGCCCATGGCGCTTCGACCGGCAGCGAGCTCAACATTCCGCTCGGGGTTGCGAGCCTGGCGGCCGTCGCGCGCGCCTTCGCCCCGGTGCATGCCATCGTGACGCATTCCTTCGGCGGCGCGATCGCGCTGGCGGCGCTCGCCGGCACCGTCCCGGGCCAGCCGGTCGTCAAGGCGAAGCGCCTGGCGATGATCGCCGCGCCCTCATCAATGACGCTGGTGGCGCGGCGCTTCGGCGCCACGATCGGCCTTGGCACGCGTGGGCAGGCGGCGCTGGAGCGGCGTATTCATGTCGTCGCAGGCGCGCCGGTCACGGCTTTCGAAGGGGCGGGCCAACTGGCCTCGATCGGCTTGCCAGCGCTGATCGTGCATTGCCGCGACGACAAGGAGCTCGGCTTCCATCATGCGCAAGCCCTGGCGACGGCAGGGCCCTTCGCCACGCTCGTGCCGATGAATGGGCTCGGGCATCGCCGCATCCTGCAGGCGAAACCGGTGGTGGAGGCGGTGACGGGCTTTGTGACCGCCTGATCGGTTCTAAAAGTTTAGAGCATTGCTCTTGCGAAAAACCGGTTCCCACTTTTTCGCATCCTGCTCTAGCACTCAGACCCAACCCATCAATTCGCGCCGGACCAGGGCTTCGAGCACGTCGATGCTTTCAGCGGAGTCATTCAGGCAAGGCAGATAGGCGAAGCGCTTGCCGCCATTGTGCATGAAGATCTCTCGGTTCTCGACATCGAGCTCCTCAAGCGTCTCCAGGCAATCGGCCGAGAAGCCTGGCGCGACGATGGCGAGCGATTTGGTGCCCGCCTGTGCCAGTGCCTTGACGGTTTCGTCGGTATAGGGCTGCAGCCATTCATCGGGCCCGAAGCGCGACTGGAAGGTCAGTCTGAAGCGCTCGGCCGGCAGCCTGAGCTCTTCGCGCAACAAGCGCCAGGTCTTGACGCATTGGCAGTAATAGGGGTCGCCCTTCAGGAGATATTCCTTGGGCATGCCGTGGAAGGAGCAGAGGATGATCTCGGGATCGAAATCGAGCTTCGCCAGCGAGCTGCGCATCGAGGCGGCCAGCGCTTTGATATAGGTCGGGTCGTCGTGATAGGGCGGGGCGACACGCACCGCCGGCTGCCAGCGCATCTCCATCAGGGCCCGAAAGGCCTGGTCGCAGGCCGTGGCCGTGGTCGGCGCGGCATATTGCGGGTAGAGCGGCACCAGCAGGATGCGGTCACAGCCCTGGTCCTGCAGCGCCTTGATCCTGCTTTTGGTATCGGGGAAGCCGTAGCGCATCGCCCAGTCGAAGATGACGCGCTCGCCGGTCACGGACTTCAGGCGTTCGGCGAGCTGTTCGGTCTGCGAGCGCGTGATCGTCTTGAGCGGCCCCTCATCGCGCTCATTGTTCCAGATCGAGGCGTAGTCCTTACCCTTGCGGCCGGGCCGCGTGGTCAGGATGATCAGATTGAGGATCGGCCACCATTTCCAGCGCGGTTCCTCGATCACCCGCCGGTCGGAAAGGAACTCCTTGAGATAGGCCCGCATCGGCCTGTAGCTCGTGCCTTCCGGCGTGCCGAGATTCATCAGCAGCACGCCGATGCGGCCGGCCGCGACCTTGGGGTGGTCGGAGGGCAGGCTGATAACCGGCATCTCGGCGGCTGGACTG
The DNA here is from genome assembly GCF_900113835.1 of Allobosea sp. OK403. GTDB lineage: Bacteria > Pseudomonadota > Alphaproteobacteria > Rhizobiales > Beijerinckiaceae > Allobosea. The sequence continues at coordinate 68,082 of NZ_FOQV01000008.1, forward strand.
GTCTCGACTGTCATGGCGCAGACTTTCCTTTGCCCGTGATTTAGACGAGTTCCGGTTTTCGTCCAGTCGCGAAGCGCGCCAGGCAGGGGGGTGCGACACTAGAGCCGGATGATTTCAGATCGGATCACAGAGTGATCCGATCTGAAATCTGAATCCGTCTCTTATCAAAGAGTTAGAGCAGGACCTATGCGAAAAACTGGTTCCCGTTTTTTCGCGTCCTGCTCTAGCGAACGGGCCTGCGCCCGCACTGGTCAATGCGGCCCAGGCTTTGCTAGATCACCTCGCATTCGGACGTTACCGTCCGAATGCGAGGTGATCTATTCTAGGAGTTGAGAGCATTGCTCTCGCGAAAAACCGGTACCCACTTTTTCGCGCAATGCTCTAGTTTGCAGCGGTTCTCAAGCAGAGGCTCTCGCCATGTCCACACTGACACGCCGCAAGGCGCTCGGCGTCATCGCCGCCCCGGCGGCGTTCGCCGCGACCGGAACCATGGCGCAGATGCCGGCGCCCGCCTTCACGCTGCTTCTGGTCAACGACATCTACAAGATGAGCGACGACAAGGGCAAAGGCGGTTTCGCGCGGGCCGCCGGCATCGCCCGGGCCGAGCGGGCCAAGGGCGTGCCGGTTCTGTTCTGCCATGCCGGCGATTGCTACTCGCCCTCGCTGATGTCGGGCTTTGACCAAGGTGCCCATATCGTGGCGATGCAGAACAAGATGGGGCTCGATGTCTTCGTGCCGGGCAATCACGAATTCGATTTCGGCAAGGAGAACTACCTCAAGCTCGTCGCCGCCCAGACTTATCCGACCTTCGCCGCCAATCTGCGTGATGCGAGCGGCAATGTCCTGCCCGGCCACAAGGATTCGCAGATCTTCGAACTCGGCGGCGTCAAGGTCGGCGTCATCGGCACGACCTATGATCCGACGCCGCAACTCTCCAACCCCGGCGATCTGAAATTCTCCTCGACCATGGAGGCGCTCCAGCGCGAGGCGCGGACCTTGAAGGCGCAGGGCGCCGACATCCTCGTCGCCGTCGTTCATGCCGAGCGCCGCACCGATCTCGAAATCGTGCGCTCGCGCGTCGTCGACATCGTGCTGACCGGTCACGACCATGACCTTGCCATCGCCTATGACGGCAAGGTCGTGATGGTGGAGTCGAATGAAGAGGGCAATTACGTCACCGCGATCGACATCGCGGTGAGCGTCACGGGCGAGGGCGCGGCCCGCCAGGTCTCCTGGTCGCCGACTTTCCGGGTCAACGACAGCCGCGCCGCCACGCCCGACCCCGAGGTCGCCGCGATCGTGAAGGGTTATGAGGCCGAGCTCTCGAAGGAGCTCGACGTCGAGATCGCGACGCTCGCCGCCCCGCTCGATTCCCGCACCGGCGTTATCCGCACGCAGGAGACGGCGATCGGCAATCTGATCGCCGACGCCATCCGCGCCTCGACCGGCGCGCAGCTGGCCATCACCAATGCCGGCGGTATCCGCGCCAACAAGCAATATGCGGCCGGCTACAAGCTGACCCGGCGCGATGTGCTGAGCGAACTGCCGTTCGGCAACGCCACGATCATGGTCCAGATCACCGGCAAGGATGTGAAGGATGCGATCGAGAACGGCCTGGCGCCCGCCCCGCAGGGTTCGGGCCGCTTCCCGCAGGTCTCCGGGCTCAGCTTCGAGGCCGACATCAAGCGCCCCGTCGGCCAGCGTGTCGTCTCGATCAGCGTCGAGGGCAAGCCGATCGACGAGGCGGCGAACTACACCGTCGCCTCCAACAACTTCATGCTCGCCGGCGGCGACGGCTACACCTCGCTGGCACGCGGCAGGACGCTGATCGGCCTGACCGACGGCAAGCTGATGGCCAATGAGGTGATGGTCTATCTGCGCCGGCTCGGCACGATCGACGCCAAGGTCGAGGGCAGGGCGGCCCTGAAGTGAGCGGCTATGAGGCGGCGCTCGCCGCGTTCCTGGCGGCGCCGGTCTCGGAAGGGTGGCGCGATCTCGCCGTGTTCCGCGATGGGGTCGCGGCGCGGGCTTGCGTCCGGGCTGATGCGGAGGTCGCGGCCGGCCATGTTGTTGCGCCCTCTCCGGCTCGCGTCTTCGCCGCGCTGGCGACGACGCCTTTCACTGAGGTCCGTATCGTCATCCTGGGCCAGGATCCCTATCCGACGCCGGGCGATGCCAATGGCCTCGCCTTCTCCTATGTCGGCTCGCCGCCCTTGCCGCGCTCGCTGGTCAATATCTATCGCGAATTGCAGGACGATCTCGGCGCGGCGGAGCCTGCGAGCGGCGATCTGACAGTGTGGGCGCGGCAAGGCGTGCTCTTGCTCAACACCGCGCTCACCGTGCGCGAGGGGGCAAGCAAGGCGGGCTCGCATCTGGCGCTCGGCTGGGGCGCCGTCACCGATGCGGTCATTGCCGGCGTTTCCGAGCGCCGGCCCCATGTCGTCTTCCTGCTCTGGGGCAATCCCGCCCAGGCCAAACGCGGATTGATCGATGAGGCGCGCCATCTGGTGCTGGCGAGCGCGCATCCCTCGCCGCTCTCGGCGCGACGCGGGTTTTTCGGGTCCAAGCCGTTTTCGCGTACGAATGCATGGCTGGAGGCGAACGGGGAGAAGGCGATCGCTTGGTAGAGCGCGGGGAACCCTTCTCCCGGATGGGAGAAGGGCAGGGATGAGGGTGTGCCGCTGATTATTGGAGCGCGACTGCGCCGTAGCACCTCCTATTGAGAGGGCACACCCTCATCCGGCGCTCCGCGCCACCTTCTCCGGCCCATCTCGGGCTTGCCCGAGATGGGCAACCCAAAGTGTCAAAGTCGGCAACAGCCGACTTTGATGCGGGAGAAGGGAAGAGAGAGTTGCGCCCTTTCAGCGATGCAGCGGCGTCACCCCACCGGCCGTTCGTCCGCGATCACCTTGCCGTCATTCGGCAAAGCCCCGAGCGGCAGGATTTCGACCGCGCCTTTCAGCTTGGTGACCTGCTGCAGGGTCGAGGAGACCGCGTCGATAAACCCTGCGGGCTCGGCATAGATCTCGGCCTTCAGCGTCATCGTGTCGACCTCATTGGCGCGGCCGACGACGAGACGCAGCTTGGCGATCTCGGCATGGCGCTTGGCGATCTCGGCGACCTGCTCGGGCCGCACGAACATGCCCTTGACCTTGGCGGTCTGGTCGGCGCGGCCCATCCAGCCCTTGATGCGGGTATTGCTGCGCCCGCAAGGGCTCGCCCCCGGCAAAACCGCGGTGAGATCGCCGACCGCGAGCCTGATCTGCGGGTGGTGCGGGTCGAGATTGGTGATGACGATCTCGCCAACCTCGCCCTCCGCGACGGGATCGCCGGTGCCTGGTCGCACGATCTCGACGATCAGGTTCTCATTCAGCACCATCCCCGCGCGTGCGCTCGTCTCGTAAGCGATCACGCCGACATCGGCGGTGGCGTAGAGCTGGTAGGCGTCGATGCCGTGCTCCTTGACCCAGGCCTGGAGCGAGGGCGGGAAGGCCGCGCCCGAGACCACGGCGCGCTTCAGGCAGGAGATGTCGACGCCGCGCGCTTGCGCCACCTCGATCAGGATCTTGAGAAAATCCGGCGTGCCGGCATAGCAGGCAGGCCGGTAGGCCGAGATCACCTCCATCTGCTGCTCGGTGTTGCCGGGGCCGGCCGGGATCACGGCGCAGCCGAGCGCGCGCGCGGCCGAATCCATGATGAAGCCGCCCGGCGTCAGGTGATAGCCGAAGGTGTTGAGCACGACATCACCGGCCCGGAAGCCCGCCGCGTAGAGCCCGCGGGCGGCGCCCCAGGGATCGCTGCCGGTGCCCTCCGGCTCGAAAATCGGGCCGGGCGAGGTGAAGAGCCGGCCGAAGGAGCCGAGCGGTGCCGAGACGAAGCCGCCGAAGGGCAGGGAGGTCTTCTGGAGCGCGGGCAGATCGGCCTTGCGCAGGATCGGCAAGGTGGAGAGCGCATTGCGATCGGTGATCGCGACCGGGTCGACGCCGGCGAGCCGCTCGGCATAGGCCGGGGTCTTCAGGGCGGCCGCGAGCACAGCCGGCAGCCGCGCGAAGAGATCGGCCTCGCGGGCACCGGGCGAGCGGGTTTCGAGGGCGTCGTGATGCTCGCTCATCGGTCAAATCCTCACGAAAACGGGCCGCCTCGTCTCAGCGGATGATCCGCAGCAGGCGGAGAAAATTCAGGAGGCCGATCAGGGCTCCGGCGACATAGGTGAAGGCGGCAGCGCGCAGCACGCCGCGTGCGGCGGGCAGGTCGCGCGAGTCGAGATAGCCGTCGGCGGTCAGGATCGGCAGCGCCTTGCCGAAACTGGCGTCGAGCTCCAGAGGCAGCGTCACCAGATGCACGACGAGCCCGACACCGAGCAGCGCGATGGCGAGGCCGAACTGCATCAGCCCGATCGAGGGCACGCGGGTGAGGATGGCGACGAGCGGGGCCGTGATCATGATCCCCATCGCGACCTTGTCGAAGATGCCGAGGAAGCGGGCGAGCGCGGTCCGCCAGGCGAAGAGCACACTGCCTTGATGATGCTGGATCGCATGGGCGACCTCATGGGCCGCGACCGCGACGGCCGTGATCGAGCGCCCGTCATGATTGTCGGGGGAGAGCCGCACAGCGCGGGCGCCCGGGTCGTAGTGGTCGCCGCTGGGCGTCTGCTCGACCGTGACCGAACCGAGCTGGAAGCGGTCGAGCAGATGGCGTGCGAGCTCCCCGCCGGTGCCGGGCAGATCGGGACGATCCGAGGAGTGCCGGCTCATCTCGTGACGGACCCAGGCCTGTGGCCCGAAGACCAGCAGAATCACCAACAGGACGATGACGAGATAGAGCATGGGATGCCACCTTGCGTTCCATCGACTCAGGAGAGCCAGCGCTTGCGGCGTTTATAGCTTTTGACCTCGCGGAACGACTTCTTGTTGCCTTCGGCGACGCCGAGATAGAACTCCTTCACGTCTTCGTTCTCGCGCAGCATCGCAGCTTCGCCGTCCATGACGACGCGGCCGGTCTCCATGATGTAGCCATAGGTCGCGTAGCGCAGGGCCATGTTGGTGTTCTGCTCGGCGACGAGGAAGGAGACGCCATCTTCGGCATTGAGCCGGCGCACGATCTCAAAAATCTCCTCGACGATCTGGGGAGCGAGCCCCATTGAGGGCTCGTCGAGCAGGATCATCTTGGGTTTCGACATCATGGCGCGGCCGACCGCGCACATCTGCTGCTCACCACCCGAGGTGTAGCCGGCCTGCGAGGTCCGGCGCTGCTTCAGGCGCGGGAAGAGCTCGTAGATCTTCTCCAGGTCGCGCTTGATCGCGGCATTGCCGTCGCGGCGAGTGAAAGCGCCGGTCAGCAGGTTCTCCTCGATCGAGAGATGGCCGAAGCAGTGCCTGCCCTCCATCACCTGGATGCAGCCGCGCCGGACCAGCTCGTTGGGCGACATCTTGTCGACGCGCTCGCCCTCGAACACGATCGAGCCCTTGGTGACCTCGCCGCGCTCGGCCTTGAGCAGGTTCGAGATCGCCTTCAGCGTCGTGGTCTTGCCGGCCCCGTTGGCGCCGAGGATCGCGACGATGCCCTTGCGCGGGACATGCAGGGAGACGCCCTTCAGCACGAGGATCACGTGATCATAGATCACCTCGATATTGTTCAGCGACAGGATGTTGTCGGTGGCGGCGCTTGTGTTGGGCGTTTCGAGTGTCGCTATCGACATGGCGGTTCCCCGGCAGTGGGCAATCGGCAGTCGGCAGTCGGGTCGGCAGCCGGAAAAACCGACTGCCGATTGCCCACTGCCGACTGCCACTAACTCAGGACGACTTCTCGCAAGGCTCGGTCCGCTTCGGCCAGCCCGTCGCCTTCTCCACATAGTCCTTGGCATTGGCCTCGATCAGCGGCCGGACCTCGTCCTTGAGCGGCTCGAGCCAGTCGCCGGGCTTGGTCCATTTGGTGCCGTCCCATTCCGCGACATAGGCCTTGCTGTGGCCGGAATGGTCGGTGCAGGAGATGGTGGTCGGCGTGGCGAAGCCTTCCATGCCGATCTCCTTCAATCGCGCCTCGGTGATGTTCAGGCTCTCCAGGCCGCGGCGCATGTCCTCGGCGTTGATCACCTTCTTGCCGGTGAGCTTCTGCGCGTTGCGCATCGCCTCGACGACGAGCATCGAGTTGTAGACGCCGCGGTTATAGAGGTTCTCGCCGACCTTCTCCTTGGCGGCGAGGCTCTTGCCCTTCTCCACGACGTATTTCTGGATGTCCTGGATCACCGGGAAGTTGGTGCCCGCGGCGTTGAGGTTGAGCGACTTGTAGCCCTTGGCCTCGGGGCCGCCGGCGCGTGCGTCGTCATCGCCGCCGGCCCACCAGACGCCGACCAGCTTGTTGATCGGGAAGTTGTTCTTGATCGCCTCCTTCACCGCGGTTGGGTTCATCGCGCCCCAGCCCTGGTTGTAGAGGTAGTCCGGCCGGTCGCGCCGGATCGAGAGCCAGAGCGAGCCCTGGTTCTGCATGTCGGCAGCGGCCACGGGATAGATCTTGAGCTCGAAGCCGTATTTCTTGGCGAGGTTCTCGAGCACCGGGATCGGCTCCTTGCCGAAGGGCGCGTCGAGATGGATCAGGCCGAGCTTCTTGCCCTTGAGCTTGTCCATGCCGCCGAGTTCGGCCGCCATGTGCTTCACCATCAGCGAAGCGCCGTCCCAATAGGTGAAGGGCGGGATGAAGACCCAGGGAAAGTTGGTGCCGTCGGCCGAGGCCGAGAGGCCATAGGCCATCGACAGGATCGGGATCTTGTCGATATGGGCGCGCGGAATGGCGGCGAGCGTCGCGCCGGTCGACCAGGGCGAGTAGAGGATGGTGTTCTTCGACTTGGCCTGCTCGTAGCACTCGATCGACTTCTTGGTGTCGTAGCCGGTCTCGCATTCCTCATAGACGACCTTGACGCCGTTCACGCCGCCGTCGCGCTCGTTGATCATCGTGATGTAGTCGCGCATGCCGTCGCCGATCGGAATGCCGGAGCCCGAGAACGGGCCGGTGCGATAGGCGTTGTTGGCGAAGTAGACGCTGTCCTGGGCAAGGGCCGGAGCGACTTGCGCGCTCGCGGCGAGGAGCGCGCCCAGCGCCGCTCCCTTCATCAGCTTGGTCGTCTTCATGATGGTTCCTCCGTCGTTTCCACCGATCCTGGCCTTGAACGCCGGACCGTCTCCGCTTCGCCTGCCGCATTGAGACCGCGCAGGTCGTTTTGTTGGGCTCCTCTCCGCCGCGCCGGGGAAAGGGCCGACCTCAATAGGGGAAGGGCCAGGTTCGCAGTTTCTGCTTCCCGATCTGCCAGAGCCGCGCGAGGCCATGCGGCTCGACGATCAGGAAGGTGATGATCAGCGCACCGACGAGCATGAAGGTGACATGTTCGGCCGCAGCGCCCGAGAGCGGGACGCCGAGCGCCGGCAGGCCGAATTTCAGGATGGTCGGCAGGCTGGCGATGAAGGCGGCTCCGAAGAAGGAGCCGATCAGCGAGCCCAACCCGCCGATGATGACCATGAACAGGATGTTGAAGGAGAGGCGGATGTTGAAGACGTCGGCCGCTTCGCCGCCGCCATACCAGAAGAAGATCATCATCGCGCCGGCGACGCCGGCATAGAAGGACGAGACCGCAAAGGCGGTGAGCTTGGCGTTGAGCAGCTTGATGCCCATCAGCTCCGCGGCGATGTCCATGTCGCGCACCGCCATCCAGGACCGGCCGAGCTTGCCATGCACCAGGTTCGAGGCGAACCAGGTCAGGCCTACGACCAGAACGAGGCAGACGAAATAGCGCGTTTCAGGGCTTGCCGAGGCGCCGGTGATGGGGAAGCCGAAGAGCGTGCGCTGCGGCACCTCGATCGCGCCCGAGGCGTTGTAGTTGAACAGCCAGGGCACGCGCACGAAGGCCCATTGCAGGAAGAACTGCGCGGCAAGCGTCGCCACTGCGAGATAGAAGCCCTTGATGCGCAGCGAGGGCAGGCCGAAGAGCACGCCGATCGCCGCCGAGAACAGGCCGGAGACCAGCACGAGCACGATGATGTTGATGCCGGGAAAGGCGGTCGTCAGCTTGTAGGCGGCATAGGCGCCAACGCCCATGAAGGCGGCGGTGCCCAGCGAGATCAGCCCGGTATAGCCGGTCAGGATGTTGAGCCCGATCGCGGCAAGCGAGAACACCAGGAAGGGGATCATCACCGAGGAGATGAAGAAGTCGTTGCCGATCAGCGGCACGCCGATGAAGGCGAGCGCCAGGATGACGGCAATGCCGATCCGGTCCTGCCGCAGCGGGAACACCGCCATATCGGCGGAATAGGTCGATTTGAACTGGCCGGCTTCGCGGTAAAACACGGTCGCTACGCTCCCTTGGGCAGTCGGCAATGGGCAGTCGGCAGTCGTGTGCTGTGCGTTCCTACTGCCCACTGCCTATTGCCGACTGCCATCGTCAGATTCTCTCGATGATCTTGTCGCCGAACAGCCCTTGCGGACGGAACAGCAGGAAGCCCAGCGCGATGAAATAGGCGAGCCAGCTCTCGATGCCGCCGCCGATCAGCGGGCCCCAGTAGAACTCGCCCATTTTCTCGCCGATGCCGATGATCAGGCCGCCGACGATGGCGCCGGGGATCGAGGTGAAGCCGCCCAGGATCAGCACGGGCAGGGCCTTCAGCGCCACGATCTCGAGCGCGAAGGAGACGTCCGAGCGCGCGCCCCACATGATGCCGGTGATCAGGGCGACGATGCCGGCGGTGAACCAGACGATGACCCAGATCTGGTTCAGCGAGATGCCGACCGAAAGCGCCGCCTTGTGGCTGTCGGCCACTGCCCGCAAGGCTCTGCCGATGCGCGTATATTGGAAGAAGGCGGCGAGAGCGGCGATCATGATCGAGGCGATGACGGCTGCCGCGATGTCGATCTTCTGCAGCGAGACCAGGCCGCCGAACAGCTTCAGGTCGATCGCGCCCTTTGGCAGCCAGAGCTGGTCCGCGATCATCTGCTTGGGGCTGCCGCCGAACAGCGCCTCGCCGAAGCCGATCAGGAAATAGGTGATGCCGAAGGTCGCCATGAACAGGATGATGTCGGGCTGGTTGACCAGCGGGCGCAGCACGACACGTTCGATCGTGACGGCGAGCACAAACATCACGCCGAGCGTCAGGATCACGGCGAGGAAGGCCGGCACGCCCTTCTCATAGAGCCCGACCAGGGTCAGCGCCGCGAACACCACCATGATGCCCTGGGCGAAGTTGAACACGCCCGAAGCCTTGAAGATCAGCACGAAGCCGAGCGCGATCAGCGCGTAGAGCACGCCGGAGACGAGCCCCTCCCAAATCGTCTGGGCGAGCAGGTCCGGGGCCTGCACCATCTGCTGGAACGGGTCGATGAAGACCTTGTAGAGCGTGCCGGAATCGTCGAACTGCGCACCGAGGATCGCGGCTGCGACGACGGCGATGAAGATCAGACCGGATTTCACCCAGCCCTTGGCGAGGAGATTGGGTGCGGGCCGCGCGGCGACGTCGCTCATGGGCGGTTATCCTGACGCTTGTTCAAACCCGCGTCGTCATTCCGGACAAGCCGCGCAGCGGCGCCGATCCGGAATCCATCGAAGGGTACTGCCCTATGATGGATTCCGGGTCTCCGCTTCGCTGCGCCCGGAATGACGGCGCGAGTTTGGATGACGTGGAAAAGAGGGAAAGCAGCCATCAGTGCGCTACCCCCAAATAGGCGTCGATCACCTTCTGGTTCGCCTTGACCTCGTCAGGCGTGCCGTCGGCGATCTTGCGGCCGTATTCGAGCACCACGACGCGGTCGGAGAGATCCATCACCACGCCCATGTCGTGCTCGATCAAGGCGATGGTCGTGCCGAACTGGTTGTTCACGTCGAGGATGAAGCGGCACATGTCCTCCTTCTCCTCGAGGTTCATGCCGGCCATCGGCTCGTCGAGCAGAAGCAGTTCCGGCTCCATGGCAAGCGCGCGGCCCAGCTCCACCCGCTTCTGCAGGCCATAGGGCAATTTCCCGACGGGCAATTTGCGGATGTGCTGGATCTGCAGGAAGTCGATGATGTCCTCGACCACCTTGCGATGCTCGATCTCCTCGGTCATCGCGGGGCCGTGGCGCAGCGCCTGCCAGAAGAAGTTCCGGTGCATCTTCAGGGTGCGCCCGGTCATGATGTTGTCGAGCGTCGACATGCCCTTGAACAGCGCGACGTTCTGGAAGGTGCGGGCGATGCCGTCGGCTGCGGCCTGGTGCGGCTTCACCTTGGCGCGGCGCACGCCCTTATAGGTGATCTGGCCTTCCTGGGGATGGTAGAAGCCGTTGATGCAGTTGAGCATCGAGGTCTTGCCGGCGCCGTTGGGGCCGATGATGGCGCGGACCTCGCCCTTGCGGATGTCGAAGGAGACATCCGAGATCGCCTTCACCCCGCCAAAGCGCAGCGAGATGTTGTCGACAGACAGCAGGACCTCGCCCTTGTCGCGGTGCAGCGGTTCCCCGGTCACGTTCATGGTCTCGACATTCATGCCGCCCTCGCCGGAGTTGGCGCGGTTACCGGATAGGTCTTGGCGTCGCGCATCTTGACGCGGGCGGAGATCACGCCCTTGCGGCCATCCTCGAAGGTCACTTCGGTGGAGATGTCGGCGGCGTCCGATCCGTCATAGAGCGCGGCGACGAGCGGCGCGTAGCGCTCGGCGATGAAGCCGCGCCGGACCTTCTGGGTGCGGGTCAGTTCGCCGTCATCGGCGTCGAGTTCCTTGTGCAGGATCAGGAACCGCCTGATCTGCGCCCCGCCCATCAGGGGCTCGGCGGCAAGCGAGCGGTTCACCTCGTCGACATGCTTGGCGATCATGTCGTAGACGAGATCGTGGCCGGCGAGCTCCTGATAGGAGGCGTAGACGACATTGTGGCGCTCGGCCCAGTTGCCGACCGCGGTCAGGTCGATGTTGAGCGCGACGGTGGCGTAGTCGCGGCCCTGGCCGAAGGCGACGACCTCCTTGATGTTGGGATAGAATTTCAGCTTGTTCTCGATGTATTTCGGCGGGAACAGATCCCCCGAGGAGAGCTTGCCGACATCCTTGGCGCGGTCGATGATCTTGAGATGACCGGTCTCGTCGAAGAAGCCGGCATCGCCGGAGCGGACATAGCCGTCGGCGGTCATCGTCTCCGCGGTCTTCTCGGGATCCTTGAAATAGCCGCCGAAGATCGAGGGCGAGCGGTAGAGCACCTCGCCATTGTCGTCGATCCGGATTTCGACCAGCGGCGCGGGCCGGCCGACGGTGTCGGCCTTGATCTCACCATTGGGCTGCATGGTGATGTAGACGCCGGCTTCGGTCTGCCCGTAGAGCTGCTTCAGATTGACCCCGATCGAGCGATAGAACTTGAACAGTTCGGGGCCGATCGCCTCGCCCGCTGTATAGCCGACCTTGATGTTGCTCAGGCCGAAGCGGTTGCGCAGGGGCGCGTAGATCAGGATGTCGCCGAGCTTGTAGAGCAGCCTTGCGCCCAGGGGCACGCTTTCGCCGTTGAGGATCCTCTCGCCGTACTGCTTGGCCACGCCGAGGAAGTAATGGAACATCTTGCGCATCAGCGGGCCGGCATCCTCCATGCGCACCATGGTGATGGTCAGCATGGTCTCGAAGACGCGCGGCGGCGCGAAGGCGTAGGTCGTGCCGACCTCGCGCCGGTCGTCGATGACGGTTTCGGGCCCTTCCGGGCAGTTCACGCAGAAGCCCGCGACGATCGCCTGCGCATAGGAGAAGACATGGTCGCCGACCCAGGCGATCGGCAGATAGGCGATGACCTCGTCGCTTTCGTTCAGCCCGTCGAACTGGCAGCCGATCTCGGCGGCGGTGATGACGTTGAAATGGCTGAGCATGACGCCCTTGGGCCGGCCGGTCGTGCCCGAGGTGTAGAGGATGATGCCGAGATCGGAGCCTGAGCCGGCCTCCATCTCGCGCTCATGGGCGGCCGCGGCCTCCGGGCTCGCCTTCAGCGCCTCGCGCCCGCCAGCGATGACCTTGTCGATCTCGTGCAGCTTGCCGTGGTCGTAGTCGCGCAGGCCGCGCGGCTCGTCATAGAGCATCTGGCGCAGATGCGGCAGGCGCTCGGCGATGGAGAGGACCTTGTCGACCTGCTCCTGGTCCTGCACGCAAGCGAAGACCGCCTCGGCATGGTCGAGCACATAGGCCATCTCCTCGGCGACGCTGTCGGCATAGACCGGCACGGGAACCGCGCCGATCCATTGCGCGGCGCACATCGACCAATAGAGTCTGGGCCGGTTGTAGCCGATGATCGCGACCTTCTCGCCGCGCTTCAGGCCGAGATCCTGGAGCCCCCTGGCGAAGCTGCGCACCTCGTCGGCCACCTCGGCCCAGGTCCAGGACTGCCAGATCCCGAGATCCTTATGCCGGAACGCGACGCGCGAACTGCGCTCGCGCGCATTGCGCAGCAGCAATTTCGGAAAGGTATCCGCCTGGCCGGCGCTTGCGCTTGCCACGATTGCGTTCTCCACCCTGTCCGGCCGCCGTACATGGCAGCGACCTTCGTTTTGGCCGTTTTAGCCCTTGTTCTTGATGTGAGCCTCGCAGCCACCCCATATCTTTGCAAGGGGGGGCTTGACAGACAACTTGGCATTTGGTCGCTATTGTCTTGGGCGCGTGTGCGAGGGAGCTTCGGATGAGTGATTGCTCTCGATGCTCAGGCTGGATGCGCAAGGGATATTGAGCTCGCCAGAGCCCACTCCGCGTCGGTCAATAGGCATCGCACCACAAGCCGTCTCGGCTATGCCGTTGCATGGTTGAGGTTCATCGCGCTGCTCAATTTTCCCTGTGTGAATAGGTCGGAGGTGCCATGGTAACTCGAGAAGTGGCTGAACTGGCTCGAGATCACGTTTTGGAAGCCATCAAGCACATCAGTTCCAGCTTGCAGCTGATACAGGGCCAGTTTCCTGAAGCCTTGATGAAAAGCATGCACCGGACGGCAGGGGTGGCGATTGGCACGCTCGATACGGACTATCTTGCCCATATATTCGAACTCTACCCGGATTTAGACGATATTGCGGAGGCGCGCACTCCGTCGATCGATACCTGATAAAAGGGAGGTAGGAGTTTTGAGGCGGGCTCGCAGTGATAGAATTTGAGCCGCTCACCCCTCGTAGCGCGCCAGCCTCTCCAGGCCCAAAATCGTGACGCTGCCCTGGCCGATCTTGAGCAGGCCGAGGCTGGCGAATGTCGCCAGACCCTGATTGACCACCTGCCGGGACAGTCGGCGAACAGCCCGAGTTTCAGGCCTCTCGTGGCACCCGAAGACGGTCCTTTGCCGAAGAAACTTGTCCGGTCCGCGCAGGGCGGCGCGCTGACGCCCTGACCGCCTTGCATCCGCCGCCTTCGGGACGGAAGCTCGTTGCGGGGGTAGGTGAATGCGTGTTCTTGCCGCGATCAGCCTGGCGGTGGTGCTGGCCACCGGAGCGACCGAGACGCGCTCGCATCAGGCTGCCAGTGGTTGGGACTACCCCTTCGAGTGCTGCTCGGGTGCCGATTGCGCGCAGATCGATGCCGGCGCCGTCCGGGAGACCTCATCCGGCTTCGTCGTGACGATCGCGCCGGGGCGCCATCCGATGTGGCCGACGGAGCGCCGCGAGCCCCTCATCCTCGAAATCCCCTATCAGAAAGCACGCTCCTCGCCGGATGGGCATTGGCATCTGTGCATCAACGATGCCGGCGAACTGCTCTGCTTCTACTGGCCGGGCGGCGATTCGTAGCGCGATCGGTCGAGCTGTACCGGTGCTGGCTACTGATCGCCTCTAGAGCATTTCCGCGTTTCTTCGAATCGCGAAAATACTCTAACTATTTGTTTTATCGCATTTTCTTCACGCGAACCGGTGTCCACTTCGCTCGAAAATGCTCTAGCGGCGAGCATTGAGCATCTCAAGGAGCTTGGAGGTCCGCGATGAGGGGTCAGCGGACATTCCGCTTGACGATGAATATAGGTCGCGACAGTTTCGCAAGACATGCTCAGGAACCAGAATCTTTGTGGCCGACGCCGACGCCCCTGCATCCAAGCGGCGGCTCTTCCGGCTGCGCGTCGATCAGCGTCCTTCTGCGTGGTGACGGCCTCATTGTAGGTCCACCCCCGGAGCGGCCCCGGCCCGCGTTCCTGAACCCCCGCAGCCCCCGGCTTCGGGGGTTTTCTTTTGCCCGAACCCCGGAAGGACACCACCATGAGCATTCGCGTCGGCATTGTCGGGATCAGCGGTTTTGGCGGCGGCGAGGCGCTGCGCCTGGTCGCAAGCCACCCCTCTTTCGAGCTGGTCTACGCCGCAGGCGAGGGCAGCGCCGGCAGCCGTCTGGTGGACCGCTTCCCCGGTGTGCCGGCCAAGCTGGCCGAACTGGTGATCGAGAAATGGGACCCTGCGACCCTGCCGAAGCTCGACCTGCTGTTCGCGTCACTGCCCACGGGCGCCTCGGCCGAGGCGCTGGCGCGCATCCCCAAGGATGTGAAGATCGTCGATATCGGCGGCGACCACCGCTATGTCGAGGGTTGGACATACGGCCTGGCCGACGTCTGGCCAGCCGAGATCGAGGGTCAGACCCGCATTGCCAACCCCGGCTGCTTCCCCGCCGCGACGCTGAACGCATTGGCGCCGCTGCTGGCCAACGGGCTGATCGAGCCTGGCAACATCGTGATCGACGCGAAGACCGGCATCTCCGGTGCCGGCCGGGGCGGCGGCGACAGCAAGTTCGGCTACGCCGAGAGCAACGAGAACCTGGTGCCTTACGGTCTGCTCAAGCATGTCCATATGCCCGAGATGGCCAGGACGATCGAGCGGCTGAGCAGTGGCAGCGCAGCCGGGCTGGTCTTCACGCCACATCTGGTGCCGATGACCCGCGGCGTACTCGCCACCATCTACTGCCGCGGCCGCGCCACCACGGAGCAGTGCCTGGAAGCGGCCCGGCGCTTCTATGCCGGGCGGGCGTTCATCCGTGTGACCGACAAGCCGCCGCAGACCAAATGGGCTACCGGCTCGAACCTCGCATTCGTCAGCTATGCGGCCGATCCGGAACGCAATTTGGTGATCGCGATGGGGGTGGTCGACAATCTCGGCAAGGGGGCGGCCGGCCAGGCGATGCAGAATGCGAACCTGATCTGCGGCCTGCCGGAAACCGCGGGGCTGGACGGCGCACCTGTCTGGCCATGATGAAGGTGGGCCTCCGGGCCGCTATTCAATCCGCTTTGCAGGTCCGCGAAGGATCGAAAGCTGCCGTTGATGGGCTCGCCCTACCCCTCGTATCGCGCCAGCCGCTCCAGATCCAAGATCGTCACCGAGCCATGGCCGACCTCCAGCAATCCTAGGCTCTCGAGCTTTGCCAGGCCCTGATTGGCGATCTGGCGCGACATGCCAGCGAGCAGGCCGAGCTCCTCCTGCGAGATCGCCAGCGTCCGGTCGAGATCGGGATAAAGGATCGGGTTGAACAGCCAGGCGAGATTGCGCGCCAGGCGTCCGGTCGAATCGAGGGTGCGCTCGGTCTCGGCGATGGCGATGAACTGGGCGAGACGCTCGTTGAACTGATGCACCAGGAAGCGGTTGAAGGCCGCGCTGTGCTCGAACAGCCAGAGGAAGGTCGAGCGCCGCATCAAGGCGAGCCTGGTCTCGCGCAGGGCGACAAGCTCGTAGCGGCGGGGTTCGGCCTTGATCACCGTGCCCTCGCCGAACCAGGCGCCGGCGCGCATACCCGCCAGCGTCGCGGCTTTGCCGGTCTTGGAAGTGGTCGACATCTTGACCAGCCCCTCGGCGACGCCGGTCCAGGATTCAAGCCTGTCACCGACATGGCAGATATAGGCGCCCTTGCCGTAGAGCTTGAGGCTGACGCCGCGCCGCGCCTCCTCGAATTCCGCCTCCGTCAGGTCGCGCGACCAGGCGGCGATGCGGCGGAGGTCTTCGGGAGGGATCAAGGGCGGGGCGATCCTAGGTGGGAGCTTGTGCGGTCAGTATGAGCTGTTGCCGCGTCCGGACTCAAGCTGGACGAAAGATACGCGGGGAATCCTTTTCCCCGCGGCCCTCTACCCTTCCTGTCCGGAGGGGAGGCTCCTCTATCCGACGTTCAGCTGGCGCGGGGAACCCTCTCCCGTAGGGAGAGGGCAGGGTGAGGGGTCGGCCGTTTGACGCTTTGATTGTGACCTCACTGCTGCTCGATCGTCATTGCGAGCGCAGCGAAGCAATCCAGGGGACGTAGAGCGAGCCCTCCTAGATTGCTTCGCTGCGCTCGCAATGACGGTAAAGTCGTCACGCAACTGGTCCAGGGGCCTACACCTCACCCCTGCCCCTCTCCTTACGGGAGAGGGGTTCTCCGAGCTTTTCGATGCCGCCGTGCGCATCCTCCGATCTCCACGCGAGCAAAAAACGGACACCGCGCCCTATTCCGCCGCCTTCGGCATCGCCAATGCGGCGGCAGAGCCGTCGCGCAGCTTTGCCAGCAACTGCGCCTCTTCGGCCTTCGCCGCCTTGAGGTGCCGTTCCTTGACATGGCCGAAGCCGCGGATCTTTTCAGGCGTCGCGGCCAGCGCGATGCAGAGCGCGTGGTTTTGGGGCGAGAGCTTCGCCAGGATTTCGCCGATCTGCGTCTCATAGGCGCCGATCAGTGCGCGCTCGGTCCGGCGCTCCTCGCTATAGCCGAAGATGTCGAAGGCCGTGCCGCGCAGGCCCTTGAGCTTTGCCAACAGGCCGAAGGCCGACATCATCCAGGGGCCGAAGCTGATCTTGCGGGGAATACCGGTGACGGGATCGCGCCTGGCTAGCAGCGGCGGAGCCAGGTTGAACTCGTAGCGCAGCTTTTGGCCCGACGCGCTGGTCGGCTCGAAGGTCGCCTCGACCTGACGCTGGAACGAGCCGTCGGCATAGAGCCGGGCGACCTCGTATTCGTCCTTATAGGCCATCAGCTTGAAGAGATAGCGCGCGACGGTTTCGGTCAGGGCGTGCTGGCCCGGCAGAATTTCGGCTTCCTTCGCCTGCACGCGATTGACGAGTTCGCGATAGCGGGCGGCATAGGCCGCGTTCTGATAGGCGGTGAGGTAGCTCACGCGCCGAGCGATGATCTCGTCGAGCGAAGCCGAGATATGCCGGGCCTGCGTCGGAGCCTTGGCCTCCGACAGGGAGGCGACCAGCGCAGCGGGATCATGCGCGGCGCGGCGGCCGAGCTCGAAGGCCTGCTTGTTCATCGGCACGGCTTCGCCATTGAGCTCGATCGCCCGCAAAAGCGCCACGCGCGATAGGGGCACGCTGCCGAACTGCCAGGCGTAGCCGAGCATGAACATGTTGGCGGCGATGGCATTGCCGAGAAAGGCGACGGCCGCGGCGGTCGCATCGACGAAATGGGTCTGGTCGCGGCCCGAGGCCGAGAGGATCGAGCGCTTGATGCGCTCGATCGGCAGCGAGAAATCGGCATTGCGGGTAAAATCGCCCGGCAGGCTCTCGGCCGTGTTGACGACGACGGTCGCCGCTGTCGGCTTGATCGCGCCGAGTACTTTCTTCGAGCCGGTGACGGTGAGGTCGCAGCCGAGCACGAGGTCGGCCTGCCCGGCCGAGACGCGGATGGCGTGGATGTCGTCGGGCGTCGGGGCGAGCTTGACGTGGCTGAAGACCGCGCCGCCCTTCTGGGCGAGGCCGGCCATGTCGATCATGCCGCAGCCCTTGCCCTCGAGATGGGCCGCCATGCCGAGGATCGCGCCGATGGTGACCACGCCGGTGCCGCCGACGCCGGTGACGATCACCGCGAAGCTCTTGTCGAGGGTTGGCAGTTGCGGTTCGGGGATGTCGCCTGCGCCGAGCGCGCCGGTGTCGAGCTTGCGCGGTTCGGCCTTTTTGGGCCGCGCGCCATGCACGGTGACGAAGGACGGGCAAAAGCCCTTCACGCAGGAGAAATCCTTGTTGCAGTTGGACTGGTCGATCTGGCGCTTGCGGCCGAATTCGGTTTCCAGTGGCTGCACCGAGACGCAGTTCGACTGAACGCCGCAATCGCCGCAGCCCTCGCAGACCAGTTCGTTGACGATGACGCGCTTGTCGGGGTCGGGATAGGTGCCGCGCTTGCGGCGGCGGCGCTTCTCGGTGGCGCAGGTCTGGTCGTAGAGCAGCAGCGAGACGCCCGGTACCTGCCGTAGCTCGCGCTGGACGGCGTCAAGATCGTCGCGGTGGTGAAAGGTCGTGCCGGGCGGCCAGACCGTTCCGGGCGGGTATTTGTCGGGATCATCGCTGACGATCGCGATGCGCTGGACGCCTTCGCCGGCGATCTGGCGCGCCATCTGGTCGGGCGAGAGATGCCCTTCAGCCTGCTGGCCGCCGGTCATCGCGACCGCGTCGTTATAGAGCAATTTGTAGGTGATGTTGACGCCAGCCGCGACGGCCCAGCGGATCGCGAGCGAGCCGGAATGGGTGTAGGTGCCGTCGCCCAGATTCTGGAAGACGTGGTTGCGGGTGGAGAAGGGCGCTTCGCCGATCCAGTTCGCGCCCTCGCCGCCCATCTGGGTGAAGCCGGTGGTGGAGCGGTCCATCCACTGCACCATGTAGTGGCAGCCGATGCCGGCATAGGCGCGCGAGCCCTCGGGCACCACGGTCGAGCTGTTATGCGGGCAGCCCGAGCAGTAATAGGGCGTGCGCTTGGCGACCTCTTGCGCCTCGGCGAGCCGTCCTTGCGCTTTCGCGATCTCCTCCAAGCGCGCGCGCAGAACGGAATCGTCCTGATACTGCAGCAGCCTTGCCCCGAGCGCGATCGCGACATCGTTGGGGTCGAGCGCACCATGGACCGGGAACAGCCATTCGCCGGCCTCGTCCTTCTTGCCGATCACCATGGGCTGGGCTTCCGAGCCGTAAAGCTCCTCGCGGAGCTGGACCTCGATCAGCGAGCGCTTTTCCTCAACGACCATGACAAGGTCGAGCCCGGCGGCGAAACTCTTGAGTTCGGAGGGGTCGAGTGGCCAGGGGCAAGCGACCTTGAACAGGCGGATGCCGAGATCGTTCGCTCGGACCTCGTCGATGCCGAGATCCTCAAACGCTTGGCGCACGTCGAGATAGGATTTGCCGACGGTGATAATGCCGATGCGCGGGGTCTTGCCGCCGGAGGTGATGGTTTGGTTGAGCTTGTTGGCGCGCAGATAAGCCAGGATCGCAGCGCGCTTATGGATGTGCAGGCGCTTCTCCTGGTCGAGGAAATCGAGCTCGCGGCGAATACTCAGGCCGCCCGGCGGCATCACGAAATCATCGGGGAGGGTGATCGTCACGCGGTCGATCGCGCCATCGACGGACGCCGTCGATTCGATGTTGTCCTTGACGCATTTGATGCCGACCCAGACCGAGGCGAAGCGCGAGAGCGCGAGGCCATGCAGGGAATAATCCATGATCTCCTGCACGCCGGCGGGGTTCAGGATCGGCATCATCCGGTCGACGAGGACGAATTCGGTCTGGTGGGCGTTGGTCGAGGACTCGGCCGTGTGGTCGTCGCCCATCAGGCAGATCACGCCGCCATGGGGTGAGGTGCCGGCCATGTTGCCGTGGCGGAAGACGTCGCCGGTGCGATCGACGCCGGGACCCTTGCCGTACCAGAGCGCGAAGACGCCGTCATATCGACCCTCGCCCTGGAGCTCCGCCTGCTGCGTGCCCCAGACGGCCGTGGCGGCGAGGTCCTCGTTCAGCCCGGGCTGGAAGACGATGTTTGCCGCCTTGAGCTGCTTGCCGGCGCGCGAAAGCTGCTGGTCGAGGCCGCCGAGCGGCGAGCCGCGATAGCCGGAGACGAAGCCTGCGGTGTTGAGGTCGGCAAGCCTGTCGCGCTCGCGCTGGACCATCAGCATGCGCGCGATCGCCTGCGTGCCGGTCAGGAAGATCTCTTGCTTGGACAGGTCGTATTTGTCGTCGAGCGCGACTTCGCGCAGGCTGGTCGCCGCCTTGGCGACAGAGCCGGAGTTCCGCTGTGTCTCGGCCATGGCCGACCTCCCCAGATCGTCCCGTTTCCAGACTATGGGGCCGGTTGATCCAGCCTCCAAGCCGGGCATCGCCCAACTCTTGAATATGTCAGTAAGGCTGACATAATGACGCGCCGTGGTCAATTCGGATTGGGATTGTTCCAGCCTTTGCGCGAGGACTGATGCTGCGCCGCGATTTGGCCCAGTTTGCAGGGGAAAGCTGGTTGCGACGCAAACCACCGGCAAGCGGCGTGTTCATAATAGGTTAACCATGATCCGCCAGGTTTCGCGCCTCACGCGAAGGAGCCGCCCCTTGAAGCGCCGCGCCATCACCGCTGCCTTGCTCGCGGCCCTGGGTTGGTGGGCCATCCTGTCCACCCCGGCCAGCGCGCATCCGCATGTCTTCGTCTCGGCGCGCGCCGAGATCGTCTTCGGCCCCGACGGGGCGGTGACGGCGCTGAAGCACATCTGGAGCTTCGACGAAGCCTATTCCGCCTATATCACGCAAGGGCTCGACAAGAACGGCGACGGCAAGCTGACGCCCGACGAACTGGTCGACCTCGCCAAGGTCAATATGGAGTCGCTGCCCGAGGTCGGCTTCTTCACCACCGCCAAGGCCAATGGCAAGGCGCAGGAATTCGGGGAGCCGACCGAGGCCAGCCTTTCCTTCGAGAACAAGATCCTGACCTTGACCTACACCCTGCCGCTGAAGACGCCGGTCAAATCGGTCCGCTCGCTTGGGCTGGAGATCGGCGATCCGACCTATTTCGTCGCCTTCGACATCGTCGATGCGCCCGACGCGGTGATCACGCGGGATGCGCCCAAGGGCTGCGTCGTGCGGGTCGCGCGCCCGCCCAAGCTCGATGCGGCTACCCAGCTCAAGCTGGCGCAGGAGGACATCACCGCCACGCCGGATATGAGCGGCTTCGAGGTGACGACCCGCGCGCTGGTCGCATGTCCTTGATCGCGTCATGTCCTTGATCCCGTCATGTCCCTGACCCCGTCGCAATCGACCCCGCTTGCCTGGCCGGCACTGTCGCGCCGCCTGATCGTCGTTGCGGTCACCCTGGCGCTCGTCGCCGGCGTCCTGGCGCTGCTGGCGCATTTCGTCACGAGCCTGAGCCCGGTGCCGCCCCCGCCGCCGCGCAATCCGTTTGGCGGCGCGATGCCGCGTGAAGCGCTACCCTCGACGACCGGAATCGGCGGGTTGCTGCTGGCCTGGCAATCCTCCTTCTACCGCGAATTGACGGCGGCTCTGAAGGCGATCCATCAGAGCCCGGCCGCGCTCTGGAGCCTGATGGCGCTGGCCTTCGGCTATGGCGTCTTCCACGCCGCCGGCCCCGGCCATGGCAAGGCGGTGATCTCGGGCTATATCGTCGCCGACAACCGCAGCCTGCGGCGCGGGCTGGGCCTGAGTTTCGCGGCGGCGATCCTGCAGGCGCTCGTCGCCATCGCGCTCGTCGGTACGCTGACGCTGGCCTTAAGGGCGACGGCGCAAACCATGACCACTGCGGCCGACATGGTCGAGCAGGCGAGCTTCGCGCTGGTCGCGCTCGTCGGCCTCTTCGTGCTCTGGCGCAAGGCTGGGGCGCTGCTGGCGCTCGGCCACGGCGCACAGGCGCATGATCCGACCTGCGACCATGTTCATATGCCCGGTCCCGAGGAGATCTCGCGTCTCAAGAGCTGGCGCGAGATGGCGGGCGTGGTCTTCGCGGCGGGCCTGCGCCCTTGCGCGGGGGCGCTGATCATCCTGGTCTTCTCGGCCTCGCAAGGCCTGCTCTGGGCCGGCATCGCTGCGGCCTTCGCCATGGCGCTCGGCACGGCGCTGACGACGGGAGCGCTCGCCGCGCTTGCCGTGTTCTTCAAATTCGCGGCGCTCAGATTTGCCGGCGGCGGCACCTTGCGCAGCGCCAGATTGATCGCCGGGCTGGAGCTTCTGGCAGCGGGCTTTGTCGCCGTGCTGGGCGCGGCGCTGTTCTTCGGGCTTTGGGCGGCAGGGGCGGGGAGTTAGGCGTGGGTGTTGCGGTAGTTTTGGGGCGATGCCGACCTCGCTCCGCGCAATGACAGAGTGGCACAAAACGAGGATATTAGGCGGTTATTTCATCGAGTTTTGCTAGTGTTCGCTTCGCTCGGGCTACTGTCTGCTCGTGCATCTCCCTTGATTTTTCAACATCCAGCAGAAGCGCCGGAATGTGCGAGAACGATGACTGTATATTTCGATCGATGCGGATCAGTGTTTCCTCTCCCGTGCTTCGAGCCGAATCGTATAAACGTTCAATTCGATGACAAAAATCGTTATATGATTGACCGCCGTCGCCAACGGAGAAGGCATTTACAAACGGGAATGGGAAATACCCTTTTAATCTGAGGGATTGAATTATTGCAATGTGCGTATTTTTTGTGTTCTTAATCTCGCCAATTTCAATCTGTAAGGCTCCGATATGAATTAATATTCGATCTATATTTGCCAACGCGGCGGCGGATTGATCGCCACGCTGCTGCCAGTATGATATTTCGGAAATCTTAGTGGCACGCTCTTGCTGCTTAATCTGCTTCTGTATTGCTGACCAGGCAACCCATGCTGCGGCTAAAGCTGCGCCCGCACCGACGAATCCGGCCCAAGCGGATTGATACCGATTCGCCCAGAACTCGAAACACCCTGCGGCTCGACCGATCTGAAGCGCTTCCCTGTAACGCGGGATGTGACATACTTTGTCGGCGAAATAGGCAAGGAGACCGATCTCAATAACGATCAGAGTCAGGACGATGATGAGTAGGACTTTGTACTTCGTCATTTGCAGAAATTGGCGGTAGGGAAGCCCGCGCGCAAGGCCTACCTCTTCGTAAGAGACCGTGTGGCGGGTTTTGTCTCTGAACGAACCCATTACCTCGGCAAATCTGCAGGTGCAGAAGCCGAGTACTCGCAGTGTCGGCGACAGGATCGCTGGCTGCCCTCCGCTTTGCCAGTAGATCGCGCTATCCTAATCGCTTCGGATCATCGCTCCAATGCGATTGGTGGCCCGTGAGGCGTTGCCTCCGCAGCGCGCTGCGAGAAGGCGGCAAGCGTGTTGCCGCCGCCATGCCGCGGGGGCGGGGAGTTGGGAGCGCATTGCGGCTGAGCCCTTGGAGCGCCGGAGCTTGAGCGTCACTACGCCAACCATCTCCACCCATTTGAGGCAATATTAACCGAATTCGCAGCATTCTCGTCAAACCTATGGTGCTGGCCGCAATCGCTGCCGGGCTGAACCCTGTTCCAGGCGCTGTGATGATCTTCCCGAGTTCCATTCGGCAGTACCTCCTGGCGACCATGGCGGCTGTCTGCCTGCCTGGCCTCGGTACGCTCGGCTATCTCGCCTATGATGCGGTCACCGACATGCGCGCAAGCCACCGGCTGGCCGGCCTGGTCGAGGCGGATCGCGCCTTGCTGCTCACGGGCAATGCAGTTCGCTCCGATCGCGGCAAGGCCCAGACCAGCCTGCAGGCCAATGACGATGCCGGCGCGACGGTTCGTTCGATCGTGGAGACATCGCGAAGCCAGATCGCGACAGCCGTGGCGAAGCTTGAGGCCGTCGATCTGGCGGAACGCTCGACATATTCGGCGGCCATTTTGCAGGCTGAAAAGGCCATGCAGGGCAAGATTCCCGATCTGGATGCCGAGGCGGCAAAGCCGCGGGCGCAGCGCAGCCTGGCTGCGACCATGCCCTGGTACAATGCCGTCGGCGCCATCGAGACCGCGCTGACCAAAGCCTCCGATGCGGCGTCGCTCGCCGTTCGCTTGGCCGATCCTGCGCTTGCGGAACTTCAGACATTCAAGTCCACCGCCTGGGCCTTGCGCTCGAACTACGGCACGCAATGCTCATTGCTGCGTGCGCCGCTGGGCTCGGGCCAGGCACTCACCCCGCAACAATGGAAACAGTTCGGCGAATTGCGCGGCGCGAGCAATGCGGCGCAGACCCAGTTGGGGCAACTCGCTACGCGCGCCGGCATCTCGCCCGAGCTTGCGCGCAAGGTCGGCGTTGCGACCGGCGAAGT
Organism: Allobosea sp. OK403; assembly: GCF_900113835.1. Classification (GTDB taxonomy): domain Bacteria; phylum Pseudomonadota; class Alphaproteobacteria; order Rhizobiales; family Beijerinckiaceae; genus Allobosea. The sequence continues at coordinate 92,037 of NZ_FOQV01000008.1, forward strand.
CGCCACTGCAAACCAGGCGATGGACCAGCTCGTCGGCAAACTGGGCCAGGGCGCAGGTGCCGTCATCGGCGCCGAGGACTGGACCGCACTATGCAACGGGCCGTTCAATGCCATCGTTGGCGCGGTCGGCCAATCGCTGGACGAGATGCGATCGACGACCACGGCGCAGAGCAATCACGCCCTGACCCGGCTGGCCCTGATTGCCGGTCTGCTTGTCGCGCTGCTGACTCTCTGCGCAGCAAGCTGGCGCGGTATCCAGAAGCGCATCGCGAACCCGCTGACCGGCATGAATGTCGCGCTTGCGCGCATGCAGGCCGGCGACATCGACGAGGCCGTTCCCGCCGCGCCCTGTCCCGACGAAGTCGGGGCGCTTGGCAACGCGCTTGAGGCCTATCGCGAAAATCTGGTCAAGGTCCGGGCTCTGGAAGAGCAGGAGCGTATCGCCTCCGCCGCTCGCCTGGCGCGGGCGCAGTCGATGGAAGCTGTGGTGACGGATGTCGGCGAGGTTGTCGCGGCTGCGGCGTCGGGGGATTTCTCGGCGCGGCTCGAGATCGAGCATGCAGACGAGCAGATGCAGAAGCTCGTCGCGGGCATCAACGAGATCAATGCGGTGGTTGACAGCGCCACATCCGAGTTCGCGGCCGCCCTGCAGGCGGTGGCGGGCGGGGATCTGACCGCCCGGATCGAGACCGCCTATCGCGGCAAATTCGCCGAGCTCAAGGGCGCGATCAACGAGACGGTCGACCGGCTGTCCTCGACGGTGCGCACGATCCAGACGACCTCTGCCGATGTCGGCCTGGCGGCGCGCGAGATCACCATGGGCGCCGATGATCTGTCGAAGCGCACGGAAGAGCAGGCGAGCTCGCTGGAGGAGACCGCGGCGACGACCGAAGAGCTCGCAGCCTCGGTGAAGGCCTCGGCCCAGGCCTCCAGGCAGGCCGCCGCGATCGCAACCGAAGCGATGCAGGCGGCGCAGTCGGGCGGCACCATCGCGACTGAGGCGGTCGCTGCAATGGCGCGCATCGAGAGCGCCTCGCAGAAGATCTCCGACATCATCCGGGTGATCGACGACATCGCCTTCCAGACCAATCTGCTGGCGCTGAATGCGGCGGTGGAAGCGGCGCGCGCCGGCGATGCCGGCAAGGGCTTTGCCGTGGTCGCGTCAGAAGTGCGCACACTGGCGCAGCGTTCGGGCGCTGCCGCCAAGGACATTTCGGGCCTGATCTCCTCGTCCAATGCCGAGGTCGGTGCCGGCGTCACGCTGGTGCGCCAGGCCGGCGACGCCCTGACCCAGATTCTCGCCGCCTCGCAAAAGGTTGCGGCCACCATCGCCGAGATCTCGGCGGCCTCCGGCGAACAGGCCAACGGCATCGACGAGATGAGCCAGGCCGTCGCCCATCTCGACGAGATGACGCAGGCCAATGCGGCGCTTGCCGAACAGAGCGCAGCCTCGGCCGGTTCGCTCTCGGGCCGCATCGTCCAGCTCAACGACCTCGTCGCCGCCTTCAGGACGGGGCCTGAGGGCGCGACCGCCTCATCGGCAAGCTATGCCCCGGCGTCGCGCCCGGCTGCCAGGGCGAGCACTGCCCAGGCTCGTGAACCGGCTTCCGAGCCCGCGCGCCTGCGCAAGCTCGCTGAGGCCGCCTTCGGCCAGAGCGCCAGGCCTGCCGCGGCAGCGATCGCCCCGCGATCGGCTCCGATGCCCGCCAAGAAGGTCGCAAGCGCGCGCGCCAGCGATGCGGGGTGGGAAGAGTTCTGACGAAGCAGAGTCCGGCTCGTCAGCGGCCCTCCGCTTTAAGAGCCGTAGCCGCTACCGCTCCCGCTCCGGATCGTTCTCCAGCACGATCGGCTTGCCATGCGGCGTCGCCTCCGCCGCGCGCGCCCAGGAGGCAGCAAGCGCATCGACACCCGCATGCGAGGTCAGGCCCTTGTCGATGAGCAGGTGTTCCAGCGCCTCGCACCAGCGCTCATAGTAATCCGAGCCGTCGCGGCAGCCGCCTTCCGCCACCGCCTCGGCGATTTCGGCGCCCAGCGCCTGGGCCCATTCATCGGCGGTGAAAACGCCCTTGTTCTGCAGCGCCACGACGAGCGCAAAGGCCTGCGCCTGCCAGGGCTCGGCGAAGACCGGGCCGTCGGCATCGCGCGGGATCGGCGTATCGGCTGCCAGCGCGGCGGCGAGATCAGGCTGGCTCAAGATAGCTCTCCCAGGCCTCGATGCTGACGCGCGTGGTCGGGTCGGCGTCGCGGCCCCACAGTTCCGGGCCGGTGAAGACCACGGTGTAGAGCCATTGCGCCGTCTCGGGCTGGCCCTGCGCCCCGGTGTCGGGGAAGACATGGCAGCCGCTGACGCGCTCGATCACCCCGAGCTTGCCCCGGGCATAGCGCGGCAGGCGGGTATGGTGCTGCGGATGGATCACGATGGTGCGCACGCTGTCGCCGACGCTGAATCTTGCCGGCGCCTGCGCTTCGCGCGCATAGGGAAAACCGCGCCGCAGCACGGCAGCGACGTCCTCGCCCTTCAATACGCGCTTGGGCGGCCTTGGCGGCGCGGACGGCTTGCCCTCGATAAGCTCGTCCGATGTGACGAAGCCATGCTGCAGCAGCAGGTTCTGCAAGCCCGCGAGCCAGATCTGGTAATAGGAGAAGGAGAGATAGTCGGCTGGGGGAATGCTCTCGCGGGCATGCCGGCTTTCGTCGATGCTCCATTGGCCCATCGCGCCGGCGGCGACGTTGAGCGCCAGCACGCGCTTTTCCCAGTCGCCATGGAAGATCGGCTCGTTCGGCTCGGGCCTGACCGGGCCAAAACCCATCTGGCCGCCGAGATCCTGCCCGCCATTCATGACTGGGCCTCCACGACGGCCAACCCCGTGCCGATCATCGAATCGCGGCTGACGATCGAAGCCAGCTTCTCTTCCGACCAGCCCTCGGTGCCGACTGGGCGCATCGGGATGACGATGAAGCGCGTCTCGGCGGTCGAATCCCAGACGCGGATGCTCTGGCCTTGCGGAAGCGTGACGCCGAAATCGGCAAGCACGCCGCGCGGATCGATCACCGCCTTGGAGCGATAGGGCGGGCATTTGTACCAGACTGGCGGCAGGCCGAGCACTGGCCATGGGTAGCAGGAGCACAGCGTGCAGACGATGAGGTTGTGTTCCTCAGGCGTGTTGAACACCGCGACGATGTGCTCGCCGCCACGCCCGCCATAGCCGAGCTCGGCGACTGCCGCCGAGCCGTCCGCCTTCAGCCTTGCGGCGAAGGCCGGGTCGCTCCAGGCCCTGGCGACGACGCGGGCGCCGTTGCGCGGGCCGATCTTGGTCTCATAGGTGTCGATGATCGCGTCGAGCGCGGCCGGGTCGACATAGCCCTTGGCGACCATCAGCGTTTCCAGCGCCTTCACCCGCGCTTCGATCGGGGTGAAGTGGTTGTCGTGATCATGATCGTGGTCGTGGTGGTGATGATGACCGCTCATGGCCGCCTCCTCATGCGATCCGGATCCGTGCCGCCCGCTCGAATTTCACGGCGAAGGCGATAAGGGATTTGTCCGAGCCCTTCGGCCCGATCAGCGACAGGCCGAGCGGTGCGCCCTCGCGCTGCGCCACCGGCATCGTCACCTGCGGAAAGCCCGACAGCCCGGCAAGGCAGAGCAGCCGCAGCGCCCGGTTGCGGAAATCGTCGAGCTCAGGCTCCTGTGCGCTGACGAGCGGGGCGATGTCGGGCACGGTCGGCAGGATCAGCACGCCATCCCGCCCAAGCCAGCGCGCGAGCTTGGCGCGGAAGTTCTTCCGGGTGGTCTCGGCCTTGGCGTATTCGGCGTCCGTCACGGATTTCGAGAAGGCGAAGCGTTCGGCGACGCCTGGTCCGAGCGGCGGCGCGAAGCGCTCGATCATCGGCCCATCGGCGATCCAGGCCTCGCGGCCCTGCACCCAGCGGAAGGCCCAATAGAGCGCGTCGAGATCGCGCGCGACCTTGATGCTTTCGGGCTGGCCGAGCGCGGGCACGGCGCGCTGGACGACATTGCGCAGGATGTTCTCGGCGTCCGGCACCGCCTGGGAGAACATGTCGTCTGCCAGCAGCATGCGCGGGATCTCGGGCAGACTGACGCGATCCTTGCCGAAGACGACCTCAGCGACGCGGGCGAAGGTTTCGCCGTCGCGGGCGAACCAGCCCGGCGTGTCCAGGCTCTGTGCCAGCGGCCAGGCATGCTTGAGTGAGAGCCGGCCATGGCTCGGACGGATGCCGAAGAGACCGCCATAGCTTGCCGGCGCACGCACCGAGCCGCCGGTATCGGAACCAATAGCGATATCGGCGAGGCGGCCGGCGACAGCCGCCATCGAGCCCGAGGACGAGCCGCCGGTGATGCGATCGGGCGCGGATGGATTGATCGGTGCGCCGAAATGGGCGTTCTTGCCGTTGAGCGAAAAGGCGAGTTCGTCGGTATGGGTCTTGCCGACGAAGCGGGCTCCGGCATCGAGCAGCGTCTTCACGATCGGCGCGGTCCTGGTCTTGATGCCGGACTGGGCCAGCACGGTCGGCGAGCCCGCCCCGGTCGGATAGCCCTTGACGTCGAACAGGTCTTTCACCGCCAGCGTCAGCCCGGCGAGCGGGCCGAAGGCGGCGTTCTTCACCGGCGCATCCGGATAGGGAATGAAGCAGCGGAAAGGGTCGTCGGTAGGCATAGGCGTCAAAGTCCTCTTGCGTCGCCGTCTGAACGTGGATCGTGGGTGGCTTCGACATGGCCCTTGGGATGCTTCACCAGCATGCCGGCATGGCCGAACTGATCGGAATAGGCTTCGCTGTATTCCTCGACCGGGTGGCCGGCGGCGGCCAGCCTGGCGAGCAGCATCGGATCGAAGCGGCTCTCCAGCTTCAGCGAGAGCGAGCCCGCCCCCCAGCTGCGGCCGAAGAGCCAGCGCGGCGCATCGACGGCGGCCGCCGGGTTCTGACCGAAGCGGTAGCGCGTCAGGATCTGCGCCTGGAATTGCGGCTGACCGTCGCCGCCCATCGCGCCATAGGAGACGATACGCCCGTCGGCAAAGCGCGCGAAGGCAGGGTTGAGCGTATGGAACGGCTTGCGGCTGGGCGCGAGCGGGTTCAGCGCGCGCTTGTCGAGCGAGAAGGAGACGCCGCGGTTCTGCCAGTTCACGCCGGTCCTGGGCAGGATGCAGCCCGAGCCGTATTCCCAATAGATCGACTGGATATAGGACACCGCCATGCCCGACGCGTCGATCGCGCCCATCCAGACGGTGTCGCCGTCGCCTGATTTGAACGGCCAGCTTGCGGCGCGCTTGCGGTCGATCGCGGCGGCCTCGCGGGCGAAGACGGCGTCGCTGAGGAGGCTCGCGGGATCGATCTGCAGATGCGCCGGGTCGGTGACATAGCGGTCGCGGATGGCGAAGGCGCGCTTGGTTGCCTCGACCAGGCCGTGATGATGGTCGAAGCCTTCGGCCCGTTCGATGCCGAGCTTCTCGAAGATGCCGAGGATCAGGAGCGAGGCGAGCCCCTGTGTCGGCGGCGGGAAGTTGTAGACGGCCAGACCCGGCAATTGGATCGCGAGCGGCTGGACGAGGCGCGCCTTGAAGGCAGCCATGTCCTGGCGCGTCACAGGCGCGTCCATCGCCGCAAGGTCGGCGCCGATCTCGCGGCCGATGTCGCCGCGGTAGAAATCGTCGAGGCCGGCATCGGCGAGATGCTTGAAGGTGGCGCCGAGCGCCTCGGGCTTGCGGCGCGCGCCCGCCTTGGGCTGCTCGCCGCCCGGCCAGAAGAATTCGCTGAAGCCGGGCGCGAGCTTGGCCGCCTCGACCTGCTGGGGCCAGGTGCGCAGCTCCGAATCCGAGATCGCATAACCTGCATCGCAATGGGCGATCGCATTGCTGAGCAGATCCTTGAGCGGCATCCTGCCGCCCAGGCTCCTGGAGAGCTCCAGAGCCGTCTGCCAGCCGCCGATCGCGCCGGCGACCGTCACGGCGGCATCGGGTCCGCGCGCGGGGATCGTGTCATGGCCCATCTCGCGATAGCGCTCGATCGTCGCCAGCGCGCCGGCCGGGCCGCAGGCCTCGATCGCATGAACCCGGCCCTTGCCGCCGGGCTCATGCACCAGCCAGAAGCCGTCACCGCCGATCGCGTTCATATGCGGGTAGACCACCGCGATCGTCGCGGCCATGGCGACCATCGCCTCGATCGCGTTGCCGCCCTCGGCCAGCACGGCGCGTCCGGCCTCGGAGGCGAGATGGTGGGGTGCTGCGGCGGCACTGGCGCCAAAGACGGGCGTCTCGATCATCGGGGTCTTTTCAAGCTGGGCGGTCGGGACTATTTCGCCAAAAGCAGAGCTGCTGCCTTGTGACGAGGCGCGCGATTTTGTTGCATGCCGCTGCGGCCTCCGCTAGGCCGTCCCGTGCATGAGCGTTTGAGGAATGGGACCGATGGCCGTAAGGCGCACCAACTGGCGCACCCTGATCATGGTGATATCGCTGGGCATCCTGATCGCAGTCGAATTGTTCGGCGTCGCGCTGGCCTCGGGCTGGGCGCTCGCCGGCCTGCTCGATCTCGGCCATGTCGTCGGCTATGTCCTGATGGCGCTGTTCTCGGTCGTGGCCGGCTATGCCATGATCAATCTGATGCGCCGCGTGCTCAAGGTCGAGCATATGATCGGCGACAACTGAGATAGGCGGTTCAGCCGCAGGGCCTCAGGACGACCGGGTCTGCGTCATCCGGCAAATAGGCTCCCATCGGCCGGCAGGCGCCGGCGATGCAGACGCGCCAGTCGGCGGTGGCGCCCGAGCGCCGCATCACGACCTCCGGCAATGGGGGAAGCTTCGGCGTCCAGCGCCAGAAGCCGTCAACGAGCTTCGCGCCGTCGGGCGGGTCCATGCCGGCGCCCGAGCCCTGGATGCGCGCGTCGACCAATCGCATGCCGTCGGGCCCATTGCGCCAGAGTTCTTCCCACAAGGTCTTCTGAACCGAATGCCGCCAGCTCAGCGTGATCTCGTCGCTGCCGAGCGCGATGACGAGCGCGCCGGCTGCCAGACACAGGCTCACGCGGGTCTCTCGGTGAGCTGATTGCGGGCGAGCCACCAATGCCGCCCGACCATGGCGGCGGCGAGGATGTAGCCGAGCAGGTCGCTATAGGCGAACTCCCCCAGGATGAAGACCGAGGCGATGAAGGCCGCGAGCCGCTCGATGAGGGTCAGCCGGCCGAAGAGATAGCCGATGGCCACCATGCCGAAGAGTGCGATGGCGACGCTGGCTTTGATCACGGCGTAGACCACCGCCGGCCAGAAGCCGATCACAGTCGCCAGCGGGTCGCCTGGCTGCAGCATCAGGGCGGGCGAATAGACCGCGATGAAGGGGATGACATAGCCCGCCAGCGCGACGCGCATCGCCTCCCAGCCGATCTTGTCGGGGTTCTCCTTGGCGATCGGCGCGGCGGCCAGTGCCGCCAGCGCCACCGGCGGCGAGAGATCGGCCATGATGCCGTAATAGAACGCAAACATATGGCTTATGATCAGCGGCACGCCGAGCTTTTCAAGGGCCGGGGCGGCCAGCGCCGCGACGATGATGTAGGTCGGGATCGTCGGAATACCGGTGCCGAGCAGGATCGAGAGCACCATCGTCAGCACCAGCGCCAGGAACAGGCTGGTCTGGCCGAGCCCGATGACCCAGGCGCCGAAGGTGGTGCCGATACCGGTCTGAGTCATCAAGCCGATGATGGTGCCGACGATGGCGCAGGCGATGCCGACGGGAAGCGCCGTCTTGGCGCTGTCGGCCAAAGCATTGCGGCAGGTCACCAATGTCGCCCGCCCGCCGATGGTCAAGGCGTTGATGGCGATCAGCAGGGCGATCAATCCGGCGACGATCCTGACATCCATGCCCTCGCGGAACAGGGCAGCCGAGATCAGGCCGAGCCCGACCCAGAAGATCACGCGCAGGGTCGTCGTCGCGAGCCCGAGCGCGATGCCGGCGCCGAGGATGAGCCCGACCGTGAGCGCAAGCCCGATCGTGCCGGCGAAGAGCGGCGTGAAGCCATGGAACAGCATGAAAACCAGGACGGCGAGCGGCAGGGCCAGATACCAGCGCTCGCGCAGGGCCTTCAGCGGGCTCGGGAGCAAATGCCGCTCGACGCCCTTCAGGCCGTATTTCCCGGCTTCGAGATGCACCATCCAGAAGGCCGAGGCGAAATAGAGGATGGCGGGGATGGCGGCCGCCTTGACGATCGCTGAATATTCGACGCCCAGCGTCTCGGCCATGATGAAGGCGGCTGCGCCCATCACCGGCGGCATGATCTGCCCGCCCATCGAGGCGGTGGCCTCGACACCGGCCGCGAAGGCGCGGCGATAACCGAACTTGATCATCAGGGGAATCGTGAACTGCCCGACCGTCACGACATTAGCGACGCCCGAGCCCGAGATCGTGCCCATCAACCCCGAGGAGAAGACGGCGACCTTGGCCGGCCCGCCGCGCGCGCCGCCGAAGAGGCCGAGCGAGACGTCGTTGAAGAGATGGATCATCCCGGCCTTCTCGAGGAAGGAGCCGAAGACGATGAACAGGAAGATATAGGTCGCCGAGACGTAGATCGGCACGCCGTAGAACCCCTCGGTGCCGAAGGAGAGGTGGCTGACGATCTGGTCGAAATCATAGCCGCGGTGATTGAAGGGGGCGGGCAGGTGCTGCCCGAAGAACCAGTAGAGCAGGCAGACGCCGCACATGATCGGCAAGGCGTTACCCATCAATCGGCGCGCGGCTTCGAAGACGAGTATGATCAGCAGGGTGCCGGTGACGAGGTCCAGCGTCGTCGGGTCGCCGTCGCGCAGGATCAGGTCCTGGTAGAAGACGAGCTGATAGAGCCCGAGCCAGAAGCCGAGCCCGCCCAGCGCCCAGCCGATCCAGCGCCCGGTTTCGGATTTCGCCTTGAAATTGGCGACGAGCCCGAAGGTCAGGAGCAGCAGGAAGCCGACATGGATGCCGCGCACCGCCTGGCTCGGCAGGACATGCCAGGCCGAGATCGCGATCTGGAAACAGGCGAAGATCAAGGCGACCGCATAGGCGAACAGGCCCCAGCGTCCCGGGCCGAAGCCGGGTGGAAAGCCGTGCTCGAAATTGTCGAGCGCCGGGTTTTCGATCTCCACGGGCTGCGCGCCCGAGAGTTCGTGCAGCTGGTCGGTCTGGGCGGTCATTGTGGTGTCCTGCCGGTGTCATCCCGCACGCGCTGCGGCACGAGGTGCTGCTGCGCGAATGCGAGACCGCATTCAGAAAAGAGGCGCCTCATCGTCCTGCGGTCCCGTGTCTGCGCCGCGTCACGTCGTGCCGCAGCGCGCACGGGATGACGCTCTATGACCCGACCTTCAGGCCCTTTTCCCTGAAATAGCGCGCGGCGCCGGGGTGGAGCGGCACGGGCATGCCCTCCAGCGCGCTTTCGAGCTTGATCGATTTACCGGCCGAATGCGCCGCGCCGATCTCGCCCAGATTTTCGAAGATGTTCTTCGTCATCTGGTAGACCGTCTCCTCCTTCACGCCCTCATGGGTGACGAGGTAGTTGACGACGGCAGCCGTGTTCACGTCGGCGGTCTGGCCGCCATAGGTGTTGGCGGGGATGGGCGTGCTGACGAAGGGGGGGCCGGCCTTGTCGATCACCGCCTTGGGCACCTCGACGACGACGATCTCGACGGAGGCCGCGAGGTCGCGGATCGAGGCGACGCCGAGTCCGGCCGATTGCAGCGTTGCATCGAGCTGGCGGTTCTTCATCAGCTCGACCGATTCGGCGAAGGGCAGATACTCGATCTTGCCGAGATCCTTATAGGTGATGCCGGCGGCGGCGAGGATGGCGCGGGCATTCAGTTCGGTGCCGGATTTCGGCGCGCCGACGGAGAGGCGCTTGCCCTTGAGATCGGCCAGGGTCTTGATGCCGCTATCCTTCGCGGCGACGATCTGGACGTAGTTCGGGTAGATCGCGGTGATGCCGCGCAGCTTCTTGAGCGGGGTCTTGAAGCCGGCTTCCTCATCGCCCTTCCAGGCGGCGTCGAGGGAATCACCCAGCGTGAAGGCGACCTCACCGCGACCCTGCTGCAGCAGGACCAGATTTTCGACCGAGGCCTTGGTGGCCTGCACGGTCGGGCGGACATTGGGGATCTTATCGCCATAGATCTTCGAGAGCGCGACGCCCATCGGATAATAAACGCCCGAGGTGCCGCCGGTCAGGATGTTGATGAAGTCCTGGGCGCGGGCGGTCACCGGCGCGGCGGCGAGCAGAAGCGCGGTGGCGAGGCCTGCAAGCCTTCGGCCGCGAATGAAGCGGTTCATGTGTCCTCCCAGACGATTTTTTCCGGCCTTGCCGGCCGTGCTTGATCCTTTTGTAGGTCAGGCCGAACGCAAAAGGAAAGCCAAAGGAACACAGGGCCTTTCTACTTTTGTCGGTGTTGCGTGATGCTTTCGCCACTTTTGGCGTGCATTGAAACGGCCTCCCCCTTTCCGGCTGTCCGCTTCTCGCCAGTTGCGCCTCCTCGGTTGCTCTGGCCTGCGGGACAGGTTAGCCCGGACAGCCCATCCTTTCGCTCAGTCCATGCCATCGCACAGCCAAAGAGCCTCGCCAGACATGCAGGATCGCTCCACAGCAAGGCCTTCCCTTGAGCCCTCCCTCGACCGCCGCACGCTGCTTGCCGGGGCAGGCGCAACCGCGACGCTGGCTGCACTCGGCTTTTCACCAGCCGCGCTGGCGCAACAGGGCCTGAAGCTCGGCGTGGCGGAGGCGTTCGGCTTCGAGGGGCTGAAGGCGCGGGCGCGCGATCTCGCATCCAGGCCCTATCAGGCCCCGCCATCACCGCGAGCCGATGTGCTGGAGCGGATCGACTATGACGCGCATGGCAAGATCAAGTTCAAGCCGGAGATGGCGCTGTGGGCGAACGGTCCCTCGCCCTGGCCGGTGACCTTCTTCCATCTCGGCCGCTACTTCCAGAAGCCGGTGCGCATGCATGTCCTCGACGCCGGCCAGGCGCGCGAGATCGTCTATGACGAGAGCTATTTCGAGATGCCGGCGGATTCCCCGGCGCGCGAATTGCCGACGGGAGCCGGCTTTGCCGGTTTCCGCTTCCAGGAAAGCCGCTCCGGTCACCCCGGCCGCAAGGGCGAGAAGCTCGACTGGCAGAAGAACGACTGGGTCGCCTTCCTCGGCGCATCCTATTTCCGCGCCATCGGCGAGCTTTACCAATACGGGCTCTCGGCGCGCGGGCTTGCGATCGATCCTGCTGTTGCCGGCAAGCCGGAGGAATTCCCCGACTTCACCCATATCTGGCTCGAGACGCCTCAGCCCGGCGCTGAATATGTCGTGGTCTATGCCCTGCTCTCCGGCCCCAGCGTGGCGGGCGCCTATCGCTTCCGCATGCATCGCGGCAAGGGCGTCACCATGGAGATCGAGAAAGCGCTGTATCTGCGCAAGGATATCGAGCGCCTGTGCATTTCGCCGCTGACCTCGATGTACTGGTACTCCGAGACGGCCAAATCGACCGCCGTCGACTGGCGGCCCGAAGTGCATGATTCCGACGGGCTCGCGCTCTGGACCGGCGCGGGTGAACGCGCCTGGCGGCCGCTCAACAATCCCCATCGGACCACGGCTTCGGCCTTCATGGACGAGAATCCACGCGGTTTCGGCCTGCTGCAGCGCGACCGCGAGGTCGGCCATTATCTCGACGGCGTGTTCTATGAGCGCCGGCCGAGCCTCTGGGTCGAGACGCAGGGCGATTGGGGCAAGGGCGCGGTCCAATTGATCGAGATCCCGACCGACGACGAGATCCACGACAACATCGTCGCCATGTGGGTGCCCTCCACCCCGGCCAAGGCGGGCGCCTCCTTCGAGTTCCGCTACAAGCTGCACTGGCTTGCCGACGAGCCCTTCCCGCCGGCGCTCGGGCGGGTCGTGGCGACCCGGCTCGGCAATGGCGGCCAGCCCGGCACGGTCCGGCCCAGGGGCGTGCGCAAGTTCATGGTCGAGTTTTTGGGGCCGGCGCTGGAGACGATCCCCTTCGGCGTCAAGCCGGAGGTCGTGCTCTCGACCTCGCGGGGGACCTTCTCCTATGTCTTCGCGGAAGCGGTGCCCGACGATGTGCCGGGCCATTGGCGGGCGCAGTTCGACCTCACCGTCGAGGGCAACGAGCCGGTCGAGATGCGCTGCTTCATGCGCGGTGGCGACAAGGTGCTGACCGAGACCTGGCTCTATCAGTACCTGCCGTTCTGACGAAGGCGAGTTATAGCATTTCCGCGTTTCTTCGAATCGCGAAATACTCTAACCTTTTGTTTTATCGTATTTTCTTCGCGCGACCCGGTATCCACTTCGCTCGAAAATGCTTTGGCCTGACTTCGCCGTCATGGTCGGGCTTGTCCCGGCCAGCCACGTCTTCTCTTGCGAGGGCTGTGTTCAAGAGGTGGATGCTCGCCACAAGAGCGAGCATGACGGTGGAGCAACGGGACCATTCGCAGACTCCGCTTGCTCGCGGTTGTTCGTAACATTATATCATTTCCTATGAGCCAGTCGCATAGCCATGCCCGTCGTGCCGTTTCGGAGGATCCGGGTTGGTCGCTGCTGCGCCTGTCGGCCGCGGCCCGGCTTGGTCTGGCTGTCGCCGTGATCGTGCTGGTCTGGGCGGCGACGCTCGCCGTGATCATGTGAAGAGAGTGTTCGAGCCCGTGCCCGCGATCCGCCTCGACGATCTGACGCTCGGCTATGACCGCCATCCGGCGGTGCATCATCTTTGCGGCGAGATCGCCCAAGGCAGCCTGACGGCGATCGTGGGTCCCAATGGCGCCGGCAAGTCGACCTTGCTCAAGGGCATCGCCGGCGCGCTGACGCCGCTCGATGGTGGGCTGACGCTGGCCAAGGGCAAGCGGCTTGCCTATTTGCCGCAATCGGCCGATCTCGACCGCTCCTTCCCGATCCATGTCTATGATCTCGTGGCGATGGGCCTGTGGGGCTCGGCGGGCATTTTCGGCCGCATCGGCTTTGGCGCGAAGGCCAAGATCGAGCAGGCGATCGCGGCCGTCGGCCTCACCGGCTTCGAGCGCCGGCCGATCAGCAATCTTTCCGGCGGGCAGATGCAGCGCGTGCTGTTCGCCAGGCTTTTGCTGCAGGACGCCGACATCATCCTGCTCGACGAGCCTTTCACCGCGATCGATGCGCGCACCACCTCCGACCTGCTCGCTCTGGTGCAGCGTTGGCATGGCGAGAGCCGCACTGTCGTTGCCGTGCTGCACGATATCGAGACGGTCCGCCGCGCCTTTCCGCAGACGCTGCTGCTGGCACGCGAGACCGTCGCCTGGGGCGCCACTGCCGAGGTGCTGACCCCTGCCAATCTGCTGAAGGCGCGCCAGATGGTCGAGGCCTTCGACAGCCATGCCGCCCCTTGCGAGCGCGACGCCGCCTGATCGGGCACACCAGCCATGACGCAACTCTACGACCTCTTCATCGGCCCCTTTGCCGAGTTCGACTTCATGCGCCGTGCGCTGGTCGGGATCTTCGTGCTCTCGGTCGCGGCCGCGCCGATCGGCGTCTTCCTGATGCTGCGGCGGATGAGCTTGACTGGCGACGCCATGGCGCATGCTATCCTGCCCGGGGCTGCGATCGGCTATCTCGTCGCCGGCTTCTCGCTCTCGGCCATGACCCTGGGTGGCCTCGTCGCGGGTTTTGCGGTTGCGCTGGCGGCCGGTGCGGTGGCGCGGGTGACGGTGATGAAGGAGGATGCGTCGCTCGCCGCCTTCTACCTGATTTCGCTCGCTCTTGGCGTCACCATCGTCTCGCTGCGCGGTTCGGCGATCGATCTCTTCCATGTGCTGTTCGGCAATGTGCTGGCGCTGGATGACGACGTGCTCGTTCTGCTGGCTGGCGTGACGACGCTGACGCTGCTGTTGCTGGCGGCGCTTTATCGCCCGCTGGTGATGGAATGCGTCGATCCCGGGTTCCTGCGCTCGGTCAGCCGTTCCGGTGGCTGGGTCCATCTGACCTTTCTCGCGCTCGTGGTGTTGAATCTCGTCGCCGGCTTCCATGCGCTGGGCACCTTGCTCGCGGTCGGGATGATGATGCTGCCGGCAGCCGCCGCGCGGTTCTGGACCGCCGATATCACGCGCTTAATCCTGCTCGCCTCGGGTTTCGGCATGGCCTCTGGCTATGCGGGGCTGGTTGTCTCCTATGCGGCGGGCAGCAATCTCCCCGCCGGCCCCGCCATCATCCTTGCGGCCGGGACGCTTTATCTTGGCTCGCTCCTGATCGGCTCGCAGGGCGGCCTTGCGCGGCGGCTCTTGCCTCGACCCCACCTCCAGCGTTAGTAATGTTATAGTATTTCAATTTGACTGGAGAGAAGCCATGCCGAATCGTCGCGAACTCGTCGCGGGTCTTGCTGCCGGATTGATCCTCGCTGCCGCTCCCCTGGCGGCGCGGGCGCAGGAGAAGCTCCCTGTCGTGGCGAGCTTCTCGATCCTGGGCGATTTCGTAAGGGAGATCGGGGCGGAGCGCGTCTCGGTGACGACGCTGGTCGGGCCCAATGGCGATGCGCATGTCTATTCGCCGACGCCCGCCGACGCCAAGAGCATGGCCGGCGCCAAGCTGATCGTCGTCAACGGCTTCAAATTCGAGGGCTGGATGACGCGCCTGATCAAATCCTCCGCCGCCAAGGGCACGGTCGCGGTCGCGACGACGGGCATCACGCCGCAGGCGCTGCCCGCCGAGGAGGAGCCCGGCAAGAAGGACGCCCATGGTCACGATCACGCCGGTCGGGAGGACCCTCATGCTTGGCAGAATGTCGCCAACGCCAAGATTTACATCGCCAATATCCGCGACGCGTTGAGCGCGGCCGACCCGGCGGGAAAAGCAGTTTATGAGGCCAATGCGACGGCCTATCTCGCCAAGCTTGATGCCCTGGACGGCGAGATCAAGGCGGCGGTGGCGCGCATTCCGGCCGATCGGCGCAAGGCGATCACCTCGCATGACGCCTTTGGCTATTTCATCAAGGCCTATGGCATCGACTTCATCGCGCCCCAGGGCGTCTCGACCGAGGCCGAGGCTTCGGCCAAGGATGTCGGGCGTATCATCCGGCAGGTGAAGGCCGAAAAGATTCCGGCGGTCTTCCTCGAAAACGTCACCAATCCGCGTCTGATCGAGCAGATCGCCAAAGAGAGCGGCGCCAAGATCGGCGGCCGGGTCTATTCGGATGCGCTTTCGGAAGCCTCCGGCCCGGCCGGGACTTACATCGCGATGATGAAACACAATATAAGCCAGTTCGAGAAGGCGCTCGGCGCCGGCCCGGCCTGAGCGTCGGTCCTCATCTCCAGCCCTCATCCCGAGGAGCCGCGAAGCGGCGTCTCGAAGGATGGTTCAAGGCGTGCTGGAGCATCCTTCGAGACGCGACCCTTGCGGATCGCTCCTCGGGATGAGGGCTGAAGGTTTCCAAGGCCGGGGCGGATATCGAGCGCTCCGGCTTTGCCCGTTCAATAACCAGGTCGAACCCATGTCCGAGAAAATCCCCGTCACGGTGCTCACAGGCTATCTGGGCGCCGGCAAGACCACGCTCCTCAACCGCATCCTCACCGAGGATCACGGCAAGAAATTCGCCGTGATCGTCAACGAATTCGGCGAGACCGGCATCGATGGCGACCTCGTCGTCGGCGCCGATGAGGAAGTCTTCGAGATGAACAACGGCTGCATCTGCTGCACCGTGCGCGGCGATCTGATCCGCATCCTCGACGGCCTGATGAAGCGCAAGGGCAAGTTCGACGCGATCATCGTCGAGACCACGGGCCTGGCCGATCCGGCTCCGGTGGCGCAGACCTTCTTCGTCGACCAGGATGTCGGCGATGCCACCAAGCTCGACGCCGTCGTCACCGTGACGGACGCCAAATGGCTGACCGAGCGGCTGAAGGATGCGCCCGAGGCGAAGAACCAGATCGCCTTTGCCGACGTCATCATCCTCAACAAGGTCGATCTCGTCTCGGCCGAGGAACTGGCCGAGGTCGAGGCCGCGATCCGCGCCATCAATCCCTACGCCAAGCTGCACAAGACGACGCGCTGCGAGCTGCCGATCGACCAGCTGCTCGACCGCAATGCCTTCGATCTCGACCGCATCCTCGACATCGAGCCGGATTTTCTCGAGTCCGGGCACCATCATCATCATTCCGACGAGGTGCGTTCGATGTCGTTCACGATCCCCGGCGATGTCGACCCTGACAAGTTCATGCCCTGGATCAACGACATCAGCCAGGCGCAAGGGCCCAACATCCTGCGCTCCAAGGGCATTCTCGCCTTCAAGGACGAGCCGCGCCGCTTCGTTTTCCAGGGCGTCCACATGATCCTCGACGGCGATCTGCAGCGCGACTGGAAGGCGGATGAGACGCGCAATTCCCGCCTCGTCTTCATCGGGCGCGATCTCGACGAGAGCGAATTGCGCAAGGGATTTTTGGCCTGCGCGGCGTGAGGCGACGTCATTCCGGGGCATCGCGCAGCGATGAACCCGGAACCCACGACCGGGGCAGTCTTTCTACCGGTGGATAGCGTTGTACCTGGTCGTGGGTTCCGGGTTCGGCGCTGCGGGCCGCCCCCGGAATGACAGAGGTTTGCGAAACACTCTGCTGAAGCTAAAGCGTTGCTCATGGATACGATCACCAAACCCGTTTCGCTGCGCGAACATGTCGTCCCCATTGAGGTGGGGGCGCATGTCGTCGCGGCCCATTGGCTCAAATCGACGCTGGCGCTCGCGCTTGCCGACGGGCGCGTGCTGCGCTGGCGCGATGGCGAGGCCGAGAGCGTCGAGCCTCATGCCGGCGGCATCCTCAGCGCCTGCACGGATGGCGAACGACTGATCACCGGCGGCGATGACGGGCGCGTGGTCGCGACCGGGGCCGAGGGCGAACCTGCCGAGATCGCGCAAGATCCCAAGCGCCGCTGGATCGATGCGGTGACGCTGTCTGGCAGCGGCAGCCTTGCCTGGAACACCGGCAAGACCGTGCATTCCCGCGACGACAAGGGCCGGGTGAAGTCGCTCGATTTCGTCACGACGCCGCAGGGGCTGGTCTTCGCGCCGAAGGGCTACCGCCTCGCGGTTGCCCAGATGAACGGCGTCTCGCTGTGGTATCCCAACACCGAGGCCAAGCCCGAATTCCTGGAGTGGAAGGGCTCGCATCTCGATGTGATCTGGTCGCCCGATGGCCGCTTCGTCGTGTCGTCGATGCAGGAGAACGCGCTGCATGGCTGGCGGCTGGGCGACAAGCCGACACATATGCGCATGACGGGCTACCCGGCCAAGCCGCGTTCCTTGTCCTGGTCGCATGACGGGCTCTGGCTTGCCTCGTCGGGCGCGGATGCAGCGATCGTCTGGCCGTTCCAGGGGGAGGGGCCGACCGGCAAGGCGCCGCGCGAATGCGGCGCGCGCCACGCCAAGGTCACGCGCGTGGCCTTCCATCCCAAGGCGCTGGTGCTGGCCGTCGGTTATGACGATGGCTGCATCCTGATGATCCGCTTGACCGACGCCTCCGAGCTCCTGGTGCGGCCTGCGATCAAGGGCAGCGGCGTCACTGCCTTCGCCTGGGACAAGCTCGGCAAGCGCCTGGCCTTCGGGACCGAGGACGGTGTGGCCGGCGTGCTCACCTTGCCGGCCGGCTGAGGGCTCGGGATGCGCTTCGGCCTGTTCGGGAAAGGCGCTGCGGACAAGGCCGTGGCTTCTGAGGCCGCGACGCGGATCAAGGCCGATATCCGCGACCTGCTCGGCTTGGCCGAAGATGCGGTGATTGCTGTCAACGAAATTCTCTGCGCCGACCCAGCCTGCCCGGGCACCGAGACGGTGATCCTGGTGATGAACCCCGGCGAGAAGACGAGAGCCTTCAAGCTGCAGAGCGCCATGGCCGAGGCGACCCGGGACATGCTCGCCGCCGCCCTGGCTGGCTGAGGGGCGCCGCACCGACGTACTGGACGTGAGGGCGCATGGCATGCGAGGCGGGGTGGCTTGTCTCCCCGCCTGGAATACCGCCGATGAATCTCACCCCCCTGATCCGCGAGATCACTGACGCCGATATCGATGCCGTGGTCGCGCTCTGGCATGCGGCGGGCGTCGCCAAACCCTGGAACGATCCGCAGCGCGACATCGCCTTCGCCCGCCGCGATGCGCATTCGACGCTCCTCGTCGCCGAGATCGAGGGCCGCATCGTCGCCAGCGTCATGGTCGGCGAGGACGGGCATCGCGGCTGGGTCTATTATGTCGCCGCCGATCCCGCGATGCAGGGCGCTGGTCTCGGCCGGGCGATGATGGCGGCCGCCGAAGCCTGGCTGGTCGGGCGCGGCGTCTGGAAGCTGCAATTGCTGGTTCGCGGCGACAACGACAAGGTCAAGCGCTTCTATGAGCATCTCGGCTATACCGACACGAAGTCGAGTTGCTTCCAGAAGGTGATCGCGCCCTGAGCCTTCGAGGCTATTATGAAAACCGGCTTCCACCGGTCGGGTCGATGTTTCGGCGCTGACGCAGCCTGTCAGCAGAGGCGGCTGCGACGGCTCTACAGCGGGGCGAAACGCGGCTAGCCTTTGCGCATCATGGCCAGACGTCCGAAATCACCGCCCATCCTTCCCGCCTCTGAGGCTCGCCGGATCTGGCTGCACGCGCAGCGCCTCGACGAGCCGGAGCCCTTCGGCGCCGGGCCGGAAGCGACGCGGGCCGCGGTCGCGCATCTCGGCTATGTCCAGATCGACACGATCAACGTGATCGAGCGCTGCCACCACCACATCCTCTACAGCCGCATCCCGAGCTATCGCCGCTCCGATCTCGCGCAGGCGCAATCGCTGGATAAGAGCGTCTTCGAATACTGGACGCATGCGCTCTCCTATGTTCCGACTGCGGATATCCGCTTCTTCCTCGGCGCGATGAAGGCGCATCGCGAGGAGCCCAAGCGCTGGTCGGCGGTCGGCTCGCCCGAGGAGGCGCGCAAGCTGCTGCGGCGCATCCGCAAGGAGGGCGCGCTCACCATCCGCGACATCGACACCGACGTGCTGGTCGAGAAGGCCCATCTCTGGGCGAGCAAGAAGCCGTCCAAGGGCCTGCTCGAGCGCGCCTTCTACGATGGCGAGCTCGTCATCTCGGCGCGCGCCGGCATGCTCAAGACCTATGAACTGATCGACCGGCATTTCGGCTGGGAGAAGAAGCCTACTCCCGCGAGCGAGCGCCAGGTCGTTGCCTACAAACTCGACCGGGCGCTGCGGGCGCAGGGCGTGGTCAGCCTCGATTCGATCTGCCATCTCGATGCGCCCGCCAAGAAGGCCGTGGCCGAGCTGATCGCTGGGCGGGTCAGGCGCAAGGAGCTCGTGCCGGTGCGGATCGAGGGCGCCGAGAAGGCACCGCATTGGGCAAGCCCCGAGGCGCTGGAGGCGGTCGCTCCTCCTGAGGCAGGCCTGGTCCACATCCTCTCGCCTTTCGATCCCCTGATCATCCAGCGCAAGCGATTGAGCCTGTTCTTCGGCTACCAGCACCTGTTCGAGGCCTATTTGCCTCGGGAGAAGCGGGTCTATGGCTATTTCGCCCTGCCGGTCCTGCTCGGGGACCGGATCGTCGCGGTGCTCGACCTGAAGACCGACCGCGCAGCCGGCAAGCTCTTGATCCAGCAATGGAGCTGGCTTGCGGGGGAGGAGACACCGGCGGCAAAGGCCGCGATCGAGGTTGAGCTCGCGCGCTTCGAGCGGTTCCAGCTCGCGCTCGGCAGCGAGAGCGAGCCTGCCTTCGCAGAGGCGCTGCCCGAAGAGGAAAGCTTTGCCGCGCTTCGCGCTTAGACTCTGTTCCGCGAAGCTTAACCCCGTCATTGCGAGCGCAGCGAAGCAATCCAGAGGCGTAGAGCGAGCCCTCCTGGTTTGCTTCGTCGCTCACGCTTCTCGCAATGACGAGCCCATCTGCGCGAAGGGCGATAGCCTATCCCGCCGCAAAAATGCCGGCTTCTTCCGCCGTCTTGCCTCCTGCCGCACGGCAACCCACGGAGCTGTCCGGTGAGATCTAGCCCTTTCTCCGTCTTGGTGAGTGTCCCAGCTATGGCAGGCTGAACCGTGCCGGTATGGGCGCTCGCGCAGATCAGGCCTCCGTCGCAGGGCGTATCCGTTTCGCTCCTGCTGCATCTGGTGCTGTTATCGCTGCTCGGGCTGGCGGCCCTGCGTCCCAGGGAGGAGATCGTCCCTCACCCGGAAAGCGGCGTCGATGTCGAGCTGCTGAGCTCTCCGCAATTCGAGGCGATGATCCGGCCGAAGCCTGCGGAGGAGGCGCCAAAGCCGCTACCGTCAGCGCCGCCGCAAACGGCTCCGGAGAGGGGCGCGCCTGTGGTTCCGCCGGCGAGCGAGCTACCGCTCGAATCCGGCGCGATGATCAAGGCCTCCCGGCTCATGGCGGCGGCTGCCCTCGCCAATCCCCTCAGCCGACAGGCGCGAGAAGCCCTTCCCCATCTCGCCGAGGAGGAGCGTGTCGAGCAGCTTTGCGGGCTGGAGGCGATGAGCCAGATCCATGCCTGGAAGGCCGAATTCCAGCCTGACAGGCTGGTCGCCTATGCCATGGCCGGCACGAAACTTTCCGGCCGTGAGCTCCTCGCTGAGGGTGCGGCTTTCCGCAGCAAGCAGCACTGGTACGCACTGCGCTTCAAATGTGGGTTCACGCCCGACCGAAAGCAGGTCGTGGCCTTCGAATTCCGCGTCGGTGATGCGGTCCCGCGCGCGCAGTGGGAGATGCGCGGCCTGCCGGCGATCCATTGAGGCGAATGGGTGGCCTCAAGCCCCCAGCAGGTCGATCAGATGCGGGATCAGGGGTTCGTCGGCCGGTGGCATCGCCAGTTGGCTGAGCTTGCCGGCGCGGACCCATTTCAGGGCCTGGCCCTCGCGCGAGATGGCCGTGCCTTCCCAGCGCCGGCAGATATAGAGCGGCATCAGCAGGTGGAAGTCCGGATAGGCATAGCTCGCAAAGGTCAAGGGCGCGAGGCAGGCCTCTTTTACGGTGATACCGAGCTCTTCCGAGAGCTCGCGGATCAGCGCGGGTTCGGGCCGTTCGCCGGCCTCCAGCTTGCCGCCGGGGAACTCCCACAGGCCCGCCAGCGCCTTGCCTTCGGGGCGTTGCGCGACAAGGACGCGGTTGTCGGAATCGATCAGGGCGCAGGCGACGACGAGGAGGAGTTTCACGCGGGTGTCAATGTCCGGAGAGGATGAGGTGGACGGGTCTGTCTCCTTACCCGTCACACTCACGATGTCATAGACCGCGTCGCCTTCGTGCAAGAGCGAAGTCTCGTCGCCCCAGATCGCCTGATTGCCTCTGATCAGCTGGTGAAATACTCACCCGGCGCGGGGCTCTCGAAGGCGAAGCGGCCTCCGGCCAAGGGCCGGGCGAGCGCCCGTTTCACTCAGGAGCGATAGTCACCATTGATCTCGACATAGGCCTTGGTCAGATCGCAGGTCCAGACCGTGGACTTGCCCCGGCCCAGTCCGAGATCGGTGGTGATGACGATGTGCTCGCCGGTCATGTAGGCTGAGACCGCCTGCTCGTCATAGGATGGGGCGCGCGCGCCCTGCCGGGCGACCATGATGTCGCCGAAGGAGATGTCGAGCTTGTCGCGATCGGCGGGCTCGCCGGCCTTGCCGACGGCCATGACGATGCGGCCCCAATTGGCGTCCTCGCCGGCGATGGCGGTCTTGACCAACGGGGAATTGGCGATCGAGAGCGCGACCCGCTTGGCCGAGCGCGCGGAGGTCGCTCCCGCGACGCGGATCTCGACGAATTTGCGCGCGCCCTCGCCGTCCTTGCAGACGAGATGGGCGAGCTCGAGCAGCAGCGAATTCAGCGCGCGCTTGAAGCCGGAGAGGCGGGCATCGTTGACCTGGGTGATCGCAGGCACGCCGCGCTCGGCCGCCTTGCCCGTGGCGAAGAGCATCAGCGTGTCGGAAGTCGAGGTGTCGCTGTCGACCGTGACCGCGTTGAACGAGCCTTTCACGCCCTTGGAGAGCAGCGCCTGCAGGACGGGTGCGGCTACGGGTGCGTCGGTGAAGACGAAGGAGAGCATGGTCGCCATGTCGGGCGCGATCATGCCGGCGCCCTTGGCGATCCCGGCCAGCACGACCTCCTTGCCGTCGATCTTGGCCTTGCGGGAGAGCGCCTTGGGGAAGGTGTCCGTGGTCATGATCGCCCGGGCGGCGTCGATCCAGGGGCCATCCGCGGCGCGCCTGGCGCAGTCGCTCAGCACGCCCTCGAATTTGGTCGCGTCGAGCGGCTCGCCGATCACGCCCGTCGAGGCGATGAAGACTTCCGAGGGCTTGCAGCCGGCAGCCTTGGCGGCGATCTCGGCGGTGAGCTTGACCGAGTCGCGACCTTTGAGCCCGGTGAAAGCGTTGGCGTTGCCGGAATTGACCACGATCGCGCGGGCCGAGCCTTGCGCCAGATTCTCGCGGCACCAGTCGACCGGGGCGGAGGGGCATTTCGAGCGAGTGAAGACGCCCGCGGCTTGCGTGCCCTGGTCGAGCAGCATCAGCACGACATCGGTGCGGCCCTTGTAGCGGATGCCCGCCTCGGCGGTCGCGAAGCGCACGCCCGGCACGGCCGGGACCTTGGGCTGGCGCTTGGGCGCGAGCGGGGAAACGGGGACATCCTTGCCGGCCATCGAAGCACCTCCAGATCGAGGAAGCCCATGTGCCGCAGGCCGATGACGAAAACAAGAAGGGCGGCGCATGCGCCGCCCTTCTTTAGTCTCTTGGATGATCGTGGCCGAAGCCTCTCAGGGCTTCTTCGGCTCAGCCGCAGGAGCAGGCGTGGCAGCGGCGGGCTGGTCCAGCCGCTCGACCTTGGCCTTCTCGCGCAGCGCCAGCACGATGTCCTGCTGGGCCTTGCGCTCGAGATACTGGTCGATCT
This sequence comes from Allobosea sp. OK403, assembly GCF_900113835.1. Classification (GTDB taxonomy): domain Bacteria; phylum Pseudomonadota; class Alphaproteobacteria; order Rhizobiales; family Beijerinckiaceae; genus Allobosea. Next base: position 114,908 of record NZ_FOQV01000008.1, read on the forward strand.
GCGGCTTGACGGCGGCGAAGTCCGGGGTCGGCTTGGTGCGGCGGTCTTCGAGCTTGATGACATGCCAGCCGAACTGGCTCTTCACCGGGTCGGAAATCTGGCCCTTCTGAAGCTTGAAGGCGGCTTCGGCGAATTCTGGCACCATGCGCTCCTTGCTGAACCAGCCGAGATCGCCGCCTTCCTTGCCGGAGCCGGGATCCTTGGAGAGTTCGGCGGCGACCTTGGCGAAATCCTCGCCCTTCTTGACGCGCTCGGCGGCCGTCTTGGCCTGAGCCTCGTCCTCGACCAGGATATGGCGCGCGTGGATCTCTTCCTCGGGCGGCAATGCCTTGACGGTGTCGTCGAACAGCTTCTTGGCGGCTTCCGGGGTCGCGGCCTTCTTGGCCTCGCGCTGGAGATATTCGTCGAGCAGCACCTTGTCGCGGTTATAGGCGAGGCGGGCGGCGAAATCGGGACCTTCGGCGACCTTGGCGTCGGTGGCGGCCTTGGCGCCGAGCTTGAGATCGACGAGATAATTCACCACCTCGTCGCGCTTGCGCTCCTCGGGAACCTGCGCGAGCCTCTCGCCGAGATCCTCCGTCGCCAGCGCGACGTCGCGCTCGGTGATGGCGATGCCGTTGACCTTGGCCACGATCTTATCGGCCTGGGCCAGCGCAGCGGGCGTCGCGGCGAGCACGAAACCGAGAGATATCATGGCGAGACGTGACAGCGTCATCGGGTCAAACCTTCCGCAAGCAGCAAAAACCGGTCATTTGCGCTGCACTGCCAGTTGAACGCGGCAAAGGCAAGGCAGCTGCGCCGTTTCAAGCTTTCACAGGGCGATGCTTTGCCGGCCTTTGCGTGGCTTGCGCAGTTCGATCGCGCGGCTCCCTTGGAACCGCGCGACAAAAACCCCACATCGGTTGCGAATTCCTCCGCTGGCCAAGGCTCGCGCTTGGTGCAAACAAGGCTCGCACTTGGTGCAAAGCGGTGCTGGACCCCGCCCGCGCACGCGTCTAAACACGCGGTCGAATTGAGAATTATCGGGCTTTCGCCCGCGCGCGGGTCACCGCGGACGCAAGGCGAAAGCTGCACTATCGAAAGGCCCAACAATGCTTGGCGCGCTCGCAAAGAAACTCTTCGGCTCGTCGAATGATCGGCGGGTCAAGGGCTATGGCCCTCGTGTCGCAGCGATCAATGCGCTCGAAAACGAGATCGCCGCGCTCAGCGACGAGGCCCTGCAGGCGCGCACCGCCGAGTTCCGCCAGCAGCTCGCCAATGGCGCCAAGCTCGACGATCTCCTGGTGCCGGCCTTCGCCACTGTGCGCGAAGCGGCCAAGCGCGTGCTCGGCCAGCGGCCCTATGACGTCCAGCTCATCGGCGGCATGGTGCTGCATGAGGGTGCCATCGCCGAGATGAAGACCGGCGAAGGCAAGACGCTGGTGGCGACCCTGCCGACCTATCTCAACGCGCTCGAAGGCAAGGGCGTGCATGTCGTCACGGTCAACGACTACCTTGCCCGCCGCGACGCGGAATGGATGGCCAAACTCTACAATTTCCTCGGCCTGTCCGTCGGCATCATCGTCCACGGCATCGACGATGAAGAGCGCCAGCGCGCCTATGCCAGCGACATCACCTACGGCACCAACAACGAATTCGGCTTCGACTACCTGCGCGACAACATGAAATACGACGTCGCGCAGATGTCCCAGCGTGGCCACCATTTCGCGATCGTCGACGAGGTCGACTCGATCCTGGTCGACGAGGCGCGCACGCCGCTGATCATCTCCGGCCCGCTCGACGACAAATCCGATCTCTATGTCGCGATCGACAAGATCCTGCCGGGCTTGGTGGCCGGGGATTTCGAGGTCGACGAGAAGCAGCGCGCCGTCTCGCTGACGGAAGCCGGCAACGAGCATATCGAGGAGCTGCTGCGTGAAGCCGACCTGCTGAAGGAGGGCGATCTCTACGACGCCCAGAACGTCACCCTGGTCCATCACGTCAACCAGGGCCTGCGGGCGCATTCGCTGTTCCAGCGCGACAAGGACTATATCGTCCGCAATGACGAGGTCGTCATCATCGACGAGTTCACCGGCCGCATGATGCCGGGCCGGCGCTATTCGGAAGGCCTGCACCAGGCGCTCGAAGCCAAGGAGCACGTCACCGTCCAGCCCGAGAACGCGACGCTGGCCTCGATCACCTTCCAGAATTATTTCCGGCTCTATTCCAAGCTCGCCGGCATGACCGGCACGGCTTCGACCGAGGCCGACGAGTTCTTCGAGATCTACAAGCTCGAAGTGGTCGAGATCCCGACCAACGTCCCGGTCGCCCGCAAGGACGAGGATGACGAGGTCTACCGCACCTTCGGGGAGAAGGTCCGCGGCGTCATCCGCGAGATCAAGGCGGCGCAGGAGAGCGGCCAGCCCATGCTGGTGGGCACGACCTCGATCGAGCGCTCGGAGCTCGTCGCCGAGATGCTGGCGAAGGAAGGCTTCAAGCAGATCGATTTCAGCGACCCCAGTGGGCTGGAGCCGATCTACGCCGCGGCCCGCGCCGGCAAGCCCTCGAAGGCTTTCGCCGTGCTGAACGCCCGCTTCCACGAGCTGGAGGCCTATATCGTGGCGCAGGCCGGCGTGCCCGGCGCCATCACCATCGCCACCAACATGGCCGGCCGCGGCACCGACATCCAGCTCGGCGGCAATGCCGAGATGCGCATCAATCACGATCTCGCCGGCATGGCGGAGGGGCCGGAGCGGGAGGCCGAGGCGAACCGCATCCGCGCCGAGGTGATCGACTTCAAGCAGCGCGTGATCAAGGCGGGCGGGCTCTACATCGTCGGCACCGAGCGCCATGAGAGCCGCCGCATTGACAACCAGCTGCGGGGCCGCGCCGGTCGCCAGGGCGATCCGGGCCGGTCAAAATTCTTCCTGTCGCTGCAGGACGACCTGATGCGCATCTTCGGCTCCGACCGGATGGACGGCATGCTGCAGAAGCTCGGCCTCAAGGAGGACGAGGCGATCGTCCATCCCTGGATCAACAAGGCGGTCGAGAAGGCTCAGGGCAAGGTCGAGGCGCGCAACTTCGACGTCCGCAAGAACATCCTGAAATACGACGACGTCATGAACTCCCAGCGCAAGGTCGTGTTCGAGCAGCGCCGCGACTTCATGCGCCAGCCGACCGTGCGCGAAACCATCGACGACATGCGCCAGGGCGTCGCCGAGGATCTCGTCAGCCGTCATATCCCCGAGGAGGCCTATCCGGAGCAGTGGGACACCGCCGCGCTCAAGGAAGGTGTGATGCAGTTCCTCAATCTCGATCTGCCGATCGAGGATTGGGCGAAGGAAGAGGGCATCGCCGACACCGAATTGCGCGAGCGCATCCGCAAGATCGCCGACGAGGATTACGCGGCCCGCATCGAACGCAACACCGAAGAGGTGATGACCTATGTCGAGAAGCAGGTGCTGCTGCAGACGCTCGACCATCTCTGGCGCGAGCATCTCGTCACGCTCGACCACCTGCGCCAGGTCATCGGCTGGCGCGGCTATGCCCAGCGCGACCCTCTGAACGAGTACAAGCAGGAAGCCTTCGAGCTGTACGACTCGCTGACCGACCGCCTGCGCGAACAGGTCACCGGCAATCTGATGCGCATCGAGGTGCGGTTCGACGCGCCTGAGGAACCGGGCAGCCTGCCGCCGCAGGATGAAGCCGGTTCCGGCTTCGGCGGCGGCGATTACGGCAGCACGGGCCTGCAATATGCGGCGATCGAGGGCGACATCGCGGTGCTCGACCGCAACCCGACCGACCCCGCAAGCTGGGGCAAGGTCGGCCGCAACGAGGCCTGCCCCTGCGGCTCCGGCAAGAAGTACAAGCACTGCCACGGCCAGTTCGTCTGAGGGCAAAGGCGCTGGAAGCCCTTCTCCCGCTAGGGGAGAAGGGAAGAAGGCGTCGCGTCATTCTCGGCCTTCGGAAACGCTGGCGGCTATTTCCGCTTCTCCTCGCAGATGTTCATCCTGTGAGAATCGCCGGAGAGCTGGCATCTGAAGCCGCATTCGTAGTCGCCGCCCCGGCTGGTCTGGATCAGCTTCATCCGCTCGATCGCGGCATCGCGGCAGTAGCTGAAGGTCTTGAAGCGCGGCGTCACGTCGAATTGGGCGCGGTTGCTCTGATCGGGATAGACGATCGCGGCCCATTCGCCGGGGCTGTCGTCGCATCCGGTCAGCAAGAGCAAAACCACGATTAGGGAAGGTCTCATTCTGATCCCTCCGGTTTCGTCTAAAAATAGCACGCTCCAGCTTAGCAGAGCAGCCCAGCGAGGGCGCCCTTGCATCAGCCCGTCGCAATCGTCAGGTTGTTGATCGCGACGCGAAATGCGCGCACTGCCTGGGGAGGACTGACGGGATGGTTGTAATGACGGGCGCGAACATCGCCATCCTTCTCCTTGTCGGTATCGTCATCCTCGGGCTTGCGCTCGGCGTGCGCACCGTGCCGCAGGGCTACAACTATACTGTCGAGCGCTTCGGCCGCTATTCACGCACGCTCAGCGCGGGGCTCGGGCTGATCGTGCCTTTTTTCGACCGCATCGGCCACAAGGTGAATGTCATGGAGCAGGTGCTCGACATTCCCTCGCAGGAGGCGATCACCAAGGACAATGCCGGCGTGCGCATTGACGCCGCTGCCTTCTACCAGGTGCTCGACGCCGCCAAGGCCAGCTACGAGGTCTCCTCGCTCGGCCAGGCGCTGATGATCCTGACCATGACCAATATCCGCACCGTGGTCGGCTCGATGGACCTCGACCAGTTGCTCTCGCATCGCGACGAGATCAATGAGCGTTTGCTGCGCGTCATGGATGCTGCCGCCTCGCCCTGGGGCGTCAAGGTCACGCGCATCGAGATCCGCGATATCCTGCCGCCGGCCGACATCGCCGGCGCGATGAACCGGCAGATGAAGGCGGAGCGCGAGAAGCGCGCCGCCGTGCTGGAGGCGGAGGGCCTGAGGCAGGCCGAGATCCTCAAGGCCGAGGGCCAGAAGCAGTCGCAGATCCTCGCCGCCGAGGGCCGCAAGGAAGCCGCCTTCCGCGACGCCGAGGCGCGCGAGCGCTCGGCCCAGGCCGAAGCCTCCGCGACAGCGATGGTCTCGGAGGCGATCAGCAAGGGCGACATCCAGGCCGCGAACTTCCTCATCGCCGAGCGCTACACCGACGCGCTGAAGGCAATCGCCTCCGCGCATAACAGCAAGGTGGTGATCGTGCCGATCGAGGCCGCCGCGCTCGCAGGGACGGTCGGCGGCATCGCGCAACTGACCCGCGCGGTCTTCGGCGAGGAGGCGGTCGAGACGCGCCGCGTCGGTTCGGTCCCGCCGTCCGGCCGCACGAACGGGTGAGGCCGGTCATGCTGCTGGACTGGTTTTCCTCGCTTGGCGGCTGGGCTTGGGTCGTGCTCGGCCTCGTGCTGATCGGCGGTGAATTGCTGGCGCCGGGCGTGTTCCTGATCTGGCTCGGCCTCGCCGCGCTGCTGACGGGCGTCGTCGTCGGGCTTTTGGGCATCGGCTGGCAAAGCGCGGCGCTGGTTTTCGCCGTGCTCTGCGTCGCCAGCGTGCTCACTGGGCGGCGCCTGACGCGGCGCAAGGGCGAGGAGCCCGACGCTGCGACGGGTCTCAATGATCGCGGCCGCCAGCTCATCGGCAAGGTTTTCCGATTGGAGGCGACGATGACCGGCGGCGAGGGCCGCATCCGCGTCGGCGATTCCTCCTGGCGCGTCACCGGCCCGGAATTGCTAGCGGGCAGCGAAATCAAGGTGGTGCGGGTCGAGGGCGCGACGCTCGTCGTCGAGAAGGCCTGAGGCCGCGACGGTTTCGCGCGCCCGGCAGGCAAAGAATCGGGTTGTCCGGTGCGCTGGCGGGTCTATAGCGAACGCTCCGTCGTCAGCCCGATCGTTCCATGACACTCCGCACGCAACGCCTGTCCCTCTCCAAGGACCGCATCAAGGTCCTGCTTCTGGAGGGCATCAATGATTCCGCCGCCGATCTGATGGTCCAGGCCGGCTATACCAATATGGTCCGCCTGCCCAAGGCGCTCGACCATGACGCGCTGCTCAAGGCCGTCGAGGGCGTGCATGTGCTCGGCATCCGCTCGCGTACGCAGCTCACGGAGCCGGTCTTCGCCCAGGCGAGCCGGCTCTTCGCGGTCGGCTGCTTTTCCGTCGGCACCAATCAGGTCGATCTGCAGGCGGCGCGCGGGCGCGGCGTGCCGGTCTTCAACGCGCCTTTCTCCAACACCCGCAGCGTCGCCGAACTGACGATCGGCGAGATCGTCATGCTGCTGCGCAAGATCACCGACCGTTCGGTCTCGGCCCATACGGGCGGCTGGGACAAATCCGCGAACGGCTCCTTCGAGGTGCGCGGCAAGGTGCTGGGCATCGTCGGCTACGGCAATATCGGCAGCCAGCTCTCGACGCTCGCCGAGGCGATGGGCATGCGGGTGATCTATTTCGATCAGACCGACCGCCTGCGCCACGGCAACACCGAACCGGTCGACAGCCTGGCCGAATTGCTCGGCAACTCCGACATCGTCTCGCTGCATGTTCCGGAGACGCCGGCGACGGCAGGCATGATCGGGGCCGAGCAGATCGCGCAGATGCGGCCGGGCAGCTACCTCATCAACAATTCGCGCGGCACGGTGGTCGATCTCGAGGCGCTGGCCGTGGCTCTGCGCGAGGGGCGGCTTGCGGGCGCGGCCGTCGACGTCTTCCCGGTCGAGCCCGCCTCCAATGCCGAGCGCTTCGTCTCGCCGCTGCAGGGCCTGGCCAATGTCATCCTCACCCCTCATGTCGGTGGCTCGACCGAGGAGGCGCAGGAGCGCATCGGCGCCGAAGTCGCGCGCAAGCTCGTCGACTATTCCGACATCGGCTCGACCGTCGGCGCGGTGAATTTCCCGCAGGTCCAGCTCACGCCGCGCCCCGCCGGCACGCGCTTCATCCATGTCCAGCGCAATGTGCCGGGCATGCTGCGGCGCCTGAACGACGTCTTCGCCGCCCGCGAAGTCAACATCTCCGCGCAGAACTACCAGACCGATGGCGAGGTCGGTTATGTCGTGATGGAGGCCGACAGCGTCGGCCCCGAGGCGCGCGACATCCTGCGCGAGATCGCGGCGCTCGACGGCACGATCAGGGCAAGGCTTTTGTATCAGCGGGCGTGAACTACGCAGCTCCCGTCATTGCGAGGAGCGTAGCGACGAAGCAATCCAGGGGGCGTAGCGCTCAACGAGACTGGATTGCTTCGCTGCGCTCGCAATGACGGCGAGGGGGGCTACGCCACGCCCAGTGTCAGCAGGTCGTGGACATGGACGAGCCCGACCGGCTTGTCCTCGCCATCGGCGACGATCAGCGCGGTGATGCGCAGGCGGTTGACCGTCTCCAGCGCCTCGACCGCCAGTGCGTCGGGCGCGATGCGGCGCGGATTTTGCGTCATCACGTCACGGGCGCGGCGCGCGGTGACGTTGCCCGAGGTCAGTTTGCGGCGCAGATCGCCATCGGTGACCACGCCTGCCAGCCGGCCGTCGAGGTCGACGACGATGGCGCAGCCGAACCCCTTGGCCGAGATCATCTCGACCACGTCGGCGACGGCGGCGTCGAGGCCGACGCGCGGCAGCGCCTCGCCGCGATGCATGATGCTCTCGACCGTCTTGAGCTGTGCGCCGAGCTTGCCGCCGGGGTGGTAGACGAAGAAATCCTGGCGCGAGAAGCCGCGCGCCTCCAGCAGGGCGACGGCGAGTGCGTCGCCCAGCGCCATCTGCATCGTCGTCGATGTGGTCGGCGCCAGCCCATTCGGGCAGGCCTCTGCCGCCTTGGGCAGGATCAACGCGATATCGGCCTCGCGCCCGAGCGCGCTGTCGGCATTTGAGGTCAGGCCGATCAGGCCGACCCGGAAGCGCCGGGTATGGCCGACGATGGCGGCGAGCTCCGCCGTCTCGCCCGACCAGGACAGCGCGATCACGACATCCTCGGGCTGGACCATGCCGAGATCGCCATGGCTGGCTTCGGCCGGATGGACGAAGTGCGCGGGCGTTCCGGTCGAGGCCAGGGTCGCTGCGATCTTGCGCCCGACATGGCCGGATTTGCCCATGCCGGTGACGACGACGCGGCCGCTGGCGGTGCGGATCAGCTCCACGGCCGCCGCGAAGGGCTGGCCCAGCCCATTGGCGAGCGCCTCGTGAAGCGTGTCGAGCCCGGAGCGCTCGGTTGCGATGGTGCGAAGCGCAGAAGCGCGGATGTCGGCCGTCATGAGCGGCGCTCTAGCACGAGGAACGGCCGTCGCGCCACCATTCCTCGCCGCGCCGACCGGTGCATTGACGCGCCATTAACCCTCTTCGTTCTAACTCTCTTAACCATGCGCGCCATGCCGGCGCGCCCGCCTCTGTCTGGAGCGAGAGCCTCCGCGTGTCCCGTCGCGTCATCATTCTGCTGTCGGGTGTCACCGCGACCAGCCTCGTGCTCGCCACGGCTGGCGTGCAGGCGCAGACGCGCGCGACGGGCTTGCGAACCGGGACGCCTGCCTATGTCGCGCAGGAGGTGCCCGCTGCGTCATCGCCCTCAGGCTTTCCGGGCACACCGAGCGGCGTCGCCGACCCCGCCGCCGTGATCCAGGATCAGAATTCGGTGGTGTCGCGCAAGGCGCCGCCGCGTGCGAGCCGGCCGGTGCAGGCGCGTGGCCTGCGCGGCGTCACGCAGCGCCAGTTCCGTGCGCCGCAGCGCATCGTCACCGGCCTGCCGCCGGCCCCCGAGCCGCCGCCGCCACGCCGGCGCAAGACGGCCGTCGAAGAGGATCCCTACGCACCGCTCGGCCTGCGGCTCGGCAACATCACGCTGAGGCCGGGCTTCACCAATTCGATCGGCTATGACACCAATCCGGAGCGGGTCAGCGGTTCCGCGCGCAACAGCTCGCCATTCGCCCGTTATGAGGGCGATCTCGCCATCCAGTCGGACTGGAACACCAACGAGCTGAAGGGCTCGCTGCGCGCCGGCTATTCCGATTATTTCCGCGACAGGAATGCCTCGCGCCCCGATGGCGAGGGCAAGCTCGATCTGCGGTTGGACGCGACGCGCGACACCCGCATCCTGCTCGAGAGCCGGTTCAATCTGGACACGCAGCGCCCGGGCTCGCCCGATCTCACGGCTTCCGTGACCGGGCGGCCTTTGGTCTATCAATACGGCGCCTCTGCCGGCGTGACCCATGACATGAACCGGCTGCAGTTGACGCTGCGCGGCTCGGTCGACCGCAGCGACTATGAGGACGCCAAGCTCACCAGCGGAACGACGCTCAGCCAGAAGGACCGCAACCAGACGCAATATGGCGTCAGGTTGCGCGCCGCCTATGAGCTGACGCCGGGCTTCAAGCCGTTCATCCAGGGCGAGATCGACACGCGGCAATTCGACCAGGCCGTCGATTCCTCAGGCTATCAGCGCTCCTCCAACGGCCTGACGGGGCGGGTCGGCTCGACCTTCGAGCTGAGCCGGCTGGTCACGGGCGAGGTCTCGGCCGGCTATCAGGACCGGGCCTATGACGACGACCGCTTGAAGAACCTGCGCGGCTTCGTCGGCGACGCCGCGATCCTGTGGTCGCCGACGCCGTTGACGACGGTGACCCTGCGCGGCACCTCGGAGCTCGGCGACACCACCATCGCCGGCTCGTCGGGAACGACGGCGAGGCGCGTCTCGCTCGAAATCGCGCATGCGCTGCGCCGCAACCTGACCCTCACCGGCTTCGCCAAATTCGGCCGCACCGAATATGACGGGCAGGGCCTGCGCGAGGACTTGTCCAGCATCGGCGCCCGCGTCGAGTACAAGCTGACCCGGACCTTCTCGGTGCGCGCGAGCTTCACCCATGAGCGCCTGAACTCGACCACCCGGGGCTCGGACTACACCGCCAATGTCGCGCAGGTGGGGCTGAGGGTACAGTTCTGAGGCAGGCAGTCGACAATGGGCAGTCGGCAGTCGGAAGAAAACGAGCGACTTGCCTCCGACTGCCAACTGCCTATTGCCGACTGCCCATCCAAGCGGCGTAGCCGCGAGCCCTACTCCATCCCTTCCAGCTCGATGATCATCCCCTCGATCATCTTCAGCCCGATTTGCCAGAAGGCGGGATCGCGCGCGTCGAGGCCGAAGGGCGCGAGCAGTTCGGAATGATGCTTGGTGCCGCCGGCCGAGAGCAGGGCGAAATAGCGCTCCTGGAAGCCCTCCGCCGCGTTCTGGTAGACGCCGTAGAGCGAGTTCACCAGGCAATCGCCGAAGGCATAGGCGTAGACGTAGAAGGGCGAATGGATGAAGTGCGGGATGTAGCACCAGAACGGCTCGTAGCCTGATCCCAGCCTGATCGCCGGCCCCAGGCTCTCGGCCTGCACGCTCATCCAGAGTTCGCAGAGATTCTCTGCCGTCAGCTCGCCACCCTTGCGCGCCTCATGAACCTTGCGCTCGAAGGAGTAGAAGGCGATCTGTCGCACGACCGTGTTGATCATGTCCTCGACCTTGGCCGCCAGCATCGCCTTGCGCTGCTTTGCGTCCTTGGTGCCGTCGAGCAGGCGGCGGAAGGTCAGCATCTCCCCGAAGACGCTGGCGGTCTCGGCCAGCGTCAATGGTGTCGGCGCCATCAATGCGCCATTGGGGCCGGCCAGCACCTGATGGACGCCATGGCCGAGCTCATGGGCCAGCGTCATCACGTCGCGCGGCTTGCCCTGATAGTTCACGAGCACATAGGGATGCGCCGAGGGCACGGTCGGGTGAGCAAACGCGCCCGGCGCCTTGCCGGGGCGGGCCGGCGCGTCGATCCAATGTTCGTCGAAGAAGCGCCGCGCGATGCCGGCCATCTCGGGCGAGAAGGCGTGATAGGCGTCGAGCACGGTGTCGCGCGCTTCGGTCCAGGGAATGGTACGCTGCTCGACCTGCGGCAGCGGCGCGTTGCGGTCCCAGAAATCGAGTTGTTCGCGGCCGAACCATTTGGCTTTGAGCTTGTAGTAGCGATGCGACAGGCGCGGATAGGCCTCGCGCACGGCTGAGACCAGCGCATCGACCACCTCGCGTTCGACGCGATTGGCCAGATGGCGGGAATCCGCGACATCCTCGAATTTGCGCCAGCGGTCGGAAATCTCCTTGTCCTTGGCGAGCGTGTTGGTGATCAGCGCGAAGGTGCGCAATTGACCGCGGAAGACCTCGCTCAGCGCTTCGGCCGCGGCCTTGCGGACTGCGCCATCGGCATCCTGCAGCTTGTTCAGCGTCAGTTCGAGCGTCAATTCCTCGCCGTCGAGCTTGAAGCGCAGCGAGGCGATGGTCTCGTCGAAGAGCCGGTTCCAGGCCGCTTGCCCGGTCATCGACTTCTCGTGGAACAACTCCTCGATCCGGTCTTCGAGCTGGTGCGGCTTGTCCTTGGCGAGGTCGTCGAGCCAGGGCTTCCAATGCGAAAGCGGCGCCTGGCCCGAGATGCCCGCCATCAGCGCGGGCTCGATCCGGTTCAGCTCCAGTTCGAAGAAGAGCAATTCCGTCACGGCCGCGTTCAGGCGGTCCTGGGTGTCGCCATAGAATTTCGCGCGCTGCGGGTCGGTGGTGTCGCCGGAATAGATCAGGCCGGCATAAGCGCCGATTCGCCCAAGCAGATCGCTGAGCGTCTCATAACCGGCGACCGCCTCGGCCAGCACGGTCGCGGCGTCCTCGCGCTGGGCGAGCGGGCCGAGCTTGCCGCGATAGAGCTCGGCGAAGCGCTGTGATTCGGTCAAAGCGCGTTCGAGATCGGCCTTGAAGGCGGGCGAATCCATTGCCGGGTAGAGATGGCTCAGATCCCATTCCGGCAACGTGCCCAGTGCCTTGGCGCTGCGCGCCGAGCGCTCGGCAGCTGTGGCGAAAGCGGCGGGCTCGAGCATCCCTGTCACGGCGAAATTCATCTCTGCAACACCTCGCTGGCCCGATAGGCCTTCCCCACTCATATGCGCGGAGCGGCGTTTGCGATCAACGCCGGAGCGCCGGGCAGAGGTGGTTTGACGCAGGCTGTGGCGCTTAAGCGCCGCTTAACCGTTCTGGCCGAGGATGACCCAGAACGGAACAGCCGATTCCGTCTCGCGATGTCGTTTTCGCACTGCCTGGCCTTCGAGGTTTCATGTCCGCCACCGTTCTCGTCGTCGACGACGATCCCGTCCAGCGCCGTCTGCTCGACGCGATGCTGAAGCGTTTTGGTTACGATGTGGTCGTCGTCGAGAGCGGCAGCGAGGCGATCAATCTGCTTGGCCATGGTGAGGGCGAGAGGTTCGATGCCGTGGTGCTCGATCTCGTCATGCCGGAGCTCGACGGCATGGGCGTGCTCGCGGCGTTGCGCGAGCGCGGCATCGAGACGCCGGTCATCGTGCAGACGGCGCATAGCTCGATCGAGACCGTCGTCTCGGCGATACGCGCCGGCGCGGTCGATTTCGTGGTCAAGCCGGTCGGCGCGGAACGCCTGCAGATATCGCTCAAGAACGCGCTGAAGCTGGGCGCGCTCGAACATGAACTGCGTCACATCAAGCGGCGCGTCTCCGGCACGCTCGGTTTCCGCGACCTCGCCACCAAGAGTGCCGATATGGCGCGGGTGGTGCGTCTGGCCGAGCGCGCCGCCAAATCCAACATCCCGATCCTGGTCGAGGGTGAATCGGGTGTCGGCAAGGAGGTGCTGGCGCGCGCGATCCAGGGCACCAGCGATCGCAAGGGCAAGCCTTTCGTCACGGTGAACTGCGGCGCGATCCCGCATAATCTCGTCGAATCGATCCTGTTCGGCCATGAGAAGGGCGCGTTCACCGGCGCGACCGAGCGCCATATCGGCAAATTCGTCGAGGCCAACGGCGGCACGCTCTTCCTCGACGAGGTCGGTGAATTGCCGCTCGACGCGCAGGTCAAATTGTTGCGCGCCATCCAGGAGGGCGAGGTCGACCCTGTCGGCGCCAAGAAGTCGGTGCGCGTCGATATCCGCATCATCTCCGCGACCAATAAAAGCCTGCTGGACCAGGTGAAGCAGGGCGAGTTCCGCGAGGATCTCTATTACCGCCTCAATGTCTTCCCGATCACGCTGCCGCCCTTGCGCCAGCGCCGCGAGGATATCGCCGATCTGGCGCGCGGCTTCCTGGCGCGCTTCGCCGCCGAGGAAGGCAAGAAGCTGCGCGGGCTCAGTGCCGAGGCGCTTGGGCTGATCAGCGGCTATGACTGGCCGGGCAATGTCCGCCAGCTCGAGAACGCGATGTTCCGCGCGGTGGTCCTGGCCGATGGCGACGAATTGACCGTGGCCGAGTTCCCACAGATCGCGGCCCAGATGGAGGGCTTCGACGTCCGCATCCCGCCGGTGTCGGCCTCGCTGATGCGCCAGGACATGCGCAATGATACGCCGCGTATCATCCAGATGCCGGTGCGCGATCCCAATTCGCTCGAACTCGTCGCGGGGTCCGACATGCGCAAACTCGACGATCTCGAGCGCGAGATCATCAAATTCGCGCTGGCTCATTATCGCGGTCACATGTCGGAGATCTCGCGCAAGCTCGGCATCGGCCGCTCGACGCTCTATCGCAAGCTCAAGGACTACGGGTTGATCGAGAACGAGTCCGGCGCTGAAGGCGAGGATGCGGCCTGACGCATGCGGCGCAACCGAAGCTCCGTATTCGCGTATGGCGGGGCCGGTTTGCGCCGAGGTCACACCAAAAATTTAAAGCCGATCGGCACTGTCTGAATAGCGGAGGCTGTTGCGCCGCCGCATCTTGTCCAAATCCGCTGACTCACGCAGAAGCGGTGAGATCTCGGCGAACATTCGAGGATAGCGAGCATGCGTCGTCGCCACTGGGCGGGCTTGGGTTCAGCCTCGGTTCTGGCGCTTGCGCTGGGGCTGACGGCAGCAAGCGCGCAAGCGCCTTCTGCCCAGGCGCCTTCTACCCAAGCGCCTTCTGCCATGGACCCCACGCTCGGCATCGCGTTGCCGGAGCAGCCGGCCCTGGTCATCCTGCGCGACGAGCGGCCGGCCGAGGCCTCGCGTGAAGAGCCGGGCATGGTGACGGGAACGGTGGCTCCCTCAGTGGTGCCGCAGAACAATCTCGTGACGTCCGAGCCGCAGCCTACGCCTGCGACGACGCCTGGGGTCGATGACCGTCCCGCAGCGCTCGCTATCCCTGCTTCGGATATTCCTGCCACCAACATCCCGGCCGTCGATCTGCCGCCGCTCGATCCGGCGTTGTCGCCGCCCGAGCCGCTGCGCTCGGCTGCGCCCAGCGAGGTCACGATTCCCCCGCCGGACCTGCCCAAGGTCGTGGTCGAATTGCCCTCCAGTTCCGGTCTTGCCGGTGATATCGCGGCGCGCATGGCCGAGGGGCTGGCGCTGCCGCGCCTGGCCGAACGTGAGCGCAACGAGATTCTGGCCGCCTATCAGGCGCAGGAGAACCGGCCGCTCTGGATCGACGGCAAGGGCTGGAGCGAGGCCGCCAAGCACCTCGTCGCCCAGCTCGGCCGGGCTGCTGAGGACGGGCTGAGGCCGACCGATTATCCGCTGCCGGTGTTCGAGGCGAGCGATAAGGGCAAGCTCGCGGAAGCCGATGTCAGGCTCTCGGCATTGGCCGTGCTCTATGCTCGCGACGCGCGTGGCGGCCGCATCGATCCGCGCCGCCTGTCGAAGCTGATCACGCCGACGCTCTATCTGCCCTCGGCTACCGAGGTGCTGTCGGAACTGACGGCGGTGCAGGATCCAGGCGCTGCGCTGGCTGCCTATAATCCGCCGCATGAGCAGTATCGCCGTCTCAAGGCCAAGCTCGCCGAGTTGCGCGAGCATCTCGATGATACGCCGCTGGTGCGCATTCCGGCTGGTCCGCCGCTGAAGCTCGGCATGCGCGACGAGCGCGTGCCGCTGGTGCGGGCGCGGCTGGGCCTTGGCCCGTCAGAGGAGCCGGTTTTCGACCATTCTACCGCGCTGGCGCTTGCCGATTTCCAGAAGAAGGCCGGGCTGCCGGCCAATGGCGTGCTCAGCGAGCGCACGCTGGCTGCGCTGGGTACCCCGGCGACCGCGCGTGGCGAGCAGGACATCATCGCCCAGATGGAGCGCTGGCGCTGGCTGCCGCCCGATCTCGGCGAGAGCCACATCATCGTCAATGTGCCGGAGTTCATGGTCCGCGTCGTGCGCGACGGCAAGGTGGTGCACCAGACCCGTGCCATTGTCGGCAAGCCCGATACGGCTACGCCGATCTTCTCGCACAAGATGGACCACGTCATCGTGAATCCGTCCTGGAACGTGCCGCCCTCGATCCTGAAGAAGGAGTTCCTGCCGGGACTCGCTGCCGATCCGAACTATGCCGCCAAGCGCGGCTATGTGGTGACGCGGCACGGCAACAACATCTCCGTCCGCCAGCCCCCGGGCGAGCGCAATGCGCTCGGCTGGATCAAGTTCATGTTCCCCAACGACCATGCCGTCTATCTGCACGACACGCCGAACCGCCGCCTTTTCGCCAGCGAGCGTCGCGCCTTCAGCCATGGCTGCGTGCGCGTCGACAATCCCTTCCTGCTGGCGGATCAGGTGCTCGGGCCGGACTGGTCGCATGAACGGCTGAAGCGCCTGATCGGCTCGGGCGAGCGCATGATCAAGCTGCCACAGCCATTACCGATCCATCTGGTCTACAATACCTATGTCGTAGGCGCCGACGGCCATATGACGGTTTTCGACGATCTCTACGGCTTTCACCGGCTCGTCCGGCAGGCGCTGGAGCAGCGCAGCTGAACCCACCCGGCGGGCTGGGCACGGTTTCGCCACGTTCCGCCGTTAGCGGAATTCGGCGGAAAAGTTGAGGTATGGCAATTGCCGGTCTAGTAACCTTGGATTAACTCTTCTCCGCAACTGTTCGTTCACGTTCATCGCGCCGCGTCAGGCGTGCACCGAGACGGGTCAAGCAGATTGGGCATGTCTACCGCCACGCGTTCGAGACGGCTTTCGGTGCTGCCGAAGCCGGTCTTCCGCCAGTTTTTGGCGCTGAGCGTGGCGGCCACGGCTCTGATGTTCGGCGTGCGCGGTACGCAGGATGCCGTCGCCAATGGCGACACGCGCACCATCACCATCACGCATATGCATACCAAGGAGGAGACGACCGTCACCTTCAAGCGTGACGGCCGCTATGATTCTGCGGCGCTGGAGAAGCTGAACTGGGCGCTGCGCGACTGGCGCACCGATGAGCCGATCCGGATGGACCCGCGCCTGTTCGACCTTGCCTGGGAGGTACAGCGGGCGGTCGGTTCCCAGGAATCCTTCCACGTCGTCTCGGCCTATCGCTCGCCGGGCACCAATTCGATGTTGCGCCGGCGCTCACGCGCTGTCGCGAAGAACAGCCAGCACATGCTCGGCAAGGCGATGGATTTTTATCTGCCGGATACGCCCACGGCGAAGATCCGCGAGGCCGGCATGCAGTTGCAACGCGGCGGCGTCGGCTTTTATCCTGGCGCGCATACGCCCTTCGTCCATCTCGATGCCGGCTCGGTCCGCTCCTGGCCGCGCATGACGCGCGACCAATTGGTGCGATTGTTCCCGGACGAGAAGACAGTGCATCTGCCGGCCGATGGCCATCCTCTCGCGGGCTATGAGCTGGCCAAGGCCGATGTGCTGGCGCGTGGCGGCTCGGTCGCCGGTTACGCAACTGCCGATTCCGATGAAGGCGCGGTGATCTCGTCGGGCCGCAAGAGCCTATGGGCTGCCCTTTTCGGTGGCGATGACGAGGAGGCGGATGCGCGCCCGACGCGCGGTCGCGGCAATTCGCCAAAACCCCAGCCGACCGTCATGGCCTATGCCGCACCGGCCCGGGATGACAGCAATTCCAATGATGGCGGACGCTTCGCCGTCTCGGTGCCGGCTCCCGCTCCGGAAGCGGCAGCCCGCACGGTCGTGCGCGAGCGCTCCGAGCGGCTGGCGCCGAGAATCGTCGAGCCACAGCCGGCGCAGGCCGTCGCCATGGCGCCTGCCGCGGCGTCGGCACCGCCGGCCGACGACAAGCGGCCGAGACTGATCGACGCGCCGCTTCCGCTGGCGCGACCGCGCGGCCTGACCATGCCGCTGCAGCCCGGCGATTCGATCCAGGTCGCAGCCTTGCCAGCCTCCGGCGGTGCGCTCGCCTTCGCCCCGCAAGGCGCGGCTACAGAGGATCAGAAGCTTGTCCTGGCTTCGCTGCCGCCGCGCCGGCCCGACCAGATGGTTTCGCTGATCGAGGCCGTGGTGGAAGGCAAGCCGATGAACGCACCTTTGCCGCCGACCCGTCCCGCTGCCTTCGCCAATCTGGTGCTCGCGGATCTGCGCGGCGGGGCAGGAGCTTCCGCCGAGACGCCGGAGGTTCAGCCAGTTGGGCGTCTGGTCACGATCACGCATCCGCTGCCGCCTGGCCGCCCGCGCGAGGACGGTTTCGCGCTGGCCTCGGTGCCATCCGTCAGCCGGCATGCGCCGAGCCCGGCTCCGACCCCGATCGTCGCTCAATATGATGCCGACCGGACGGGGCTCGATTCGCTCTTCGCGACGGCTGCGCGCAGCCCGGCCACCGCTGGCAAGGCGGTCACGGTCGCCACCGCCCGCACCAAAGCCGGGCCAGCCAACAATGTCGAACCGATTCAGGCTCCGGGACCGGCAGCCTCTCTCGGCTTCAGCCATGCCGAGCCGAGCGACGCCAAGACGGGCTCGTTCAGCGGCCCGGCGGTGCGGCCGCTGCCGACGAATTTCGTCCAGAACTGAGCGCAGTTGGTTTTGACGGCCGTCTGACGCGGTTGTCTGCGCTTCCGGTGCTCACGGACTTCAGTCCGCTCCGCTCCGGTTCTCGACAACCACGCCAGCCGACTAGAGCCGTTTCCGATCCAATTGGATCGTTCAACGCTCTAGCTCATTGTTTTGGCGCGTTTTCTTCACGCGAACCGGTATCCACTTCGCTCGAAAACGCTCTAGCCATAACGAACTGCGGGCGCGGTCTACGGCTCCTCGCGGTCGATCGGCCAGTGCTTGAACACGTCGAGCGCCTCGCAGGCCTTCGCTTGCGCGGCCAGCGCCGGCCAGCGTTCTTCCGGCGCATAATCGGGGATTACGAAGCGGCAGAAACCCCAGGCGATCGCGGCGGAGATGTCGCCGGGCCGCAGGTTCGGCCCCGCGCCGAGCTCGCCGCGCTTGGCCGCGGCATCGAGCAGGTCGAGCGCGGTGTCGAGCTGGGCGACGATGCGTTCCTGCCAGGGCGCGTAGCGCTGTGTGTCGGGCCGCTTGCGCTCATATTCGATCGAGACGGCCTTGTCGGCGGCAACGATGCCGATGCCGGTCAGGCTGAGATCGCGTGCCCGCGCTGCCGCATCGCTTGGGCGTAGCGAGCGGCCGGCGACATCCTCGAAATGCAGGATGATCAGATTGGAATCGGTGATCACCGTGCCGTCGTCACAGACGAGCGAGGGCGCCTTGATCAGCGGGTTGATCTTGGCGAAGGCCTCCATGTGGCGGAACACCGAGACCGAGCGGTGCTCGAAATCGAGCCCTAGGAGCCTCCCCGTGACGGCGGCGCGGCGGACATAGGGGCTGTCCAGCATTCCAACGAGCAGCATGGCGGTCTCCGGTTCGCGTGCATCGCAACAATGCTGTGAAGCCGGCGTGAAGCCACGCGAATTCGCGTGAATTGACGCATCACGGGGCGTGATGGAGCCCCGCACGAAATAGCGAAAACCCTTGTCCGGGCTAACAAACGCGCTAGCCTGTCAGACAAGCCCCCAGGCTGGACGAGGTGCGCTCATGTCAGTTGCCGAAAAACGGTTTGCCGCCGAAACCCTGTCTTCGCCGCCCGCCGATCCCGCGCCCTCCCAGGTCCCCGAGCCAGGCCATCTCCACGAGACCGGCGTCGTCGCCTCCAGCGTCTATGCCCATGGCGTGCGCATTGCCGACATACCCATCGAGGAAGCTGGCGCATGGGCCCGCAAGGACGGTCATGTCGTTTGGATCGGCCTGCTCGAGCCCGATGCCGATCTGCTCCATCGTGTGCAGCAGCAATTCAACCTGCATCCGCTCGCGGTCGAGGACGCGACGAACGCGCATCAGCGCCCCAAGCTCGAACAATATGGCGATGCCCTGTTTGTCGTCGCGCGCACGGCCCAATTGGTCGACAAACGCATCGCCTTTGGCGAAACGCATATCTTCGTTGGCAACGGCTATATCGTCAGCGTCCGCCACGGCGCCTCGACCTCCTACAAGACGGTGCGACAGCACTGGGAGACCTGTCCGACCTCGCTCGCGAAGGGGGAGGATTTCATCCTCTACGCGATCCTCGATTTCATCGTCGACAACTACATGCCGGTGCTCGAGGCGATCCATGAGGAGGTCGAGGAGATCGAGGACAAGGTGCTGGCGAAGCCGATGATCCGCGACGACATCGAGCGGCTCTACATGCTGCGGCGTGATCTTCTGCGCCTCCGCAATGCAGCCGCGCCTTTGGTTGATGTCTGCCAGCGCCTCGCCAATGCGAGTGTGCCGCAGGTGCGTCCGACGCTCGCGCCGATGTTTCGCGACGTGACCGACCATGTCCGCACGGTTCAGGAAAAGATCGACAGCCTGCGCGAGGTGCTCGCCTTCGCTTTCGAGGTGAGCCTGCTCATCGGCCAGGGCCAGGAAAACGCGATCACCAAGAAACTCGCTTCATGGGCCGCCATCCTGGCGGTGCCGACCGCGGTCGCCGGCATCTATGGCATGAACTTCAAGAACATGCCGGAGCTCGAACTCCAGTTCGGCTATCACACCGTCCTGGTGCTGATCGTGATCTCCTGCACGGTGCTCTATTGGCGCTTCCGAAAGAATGGCTGGTTGTAGGAGATCGATTGAGAATGGGATCGTCATCCTGAGGAACTGCGAAGCGGCGTCTCGAAGGATGAGGGCTCGGATAAATCCCAGGCAGTCTCTGAACGCTTATACAGGCGCCGAAACAGGCGTTATCTGCACCGCCACCCCGAGCAAGCGGCGTAGGCCGCGTTGATCCGGGATGACGGAGCGGGTGTGAAGGCGCTCAGGCGCTCTCGCCGACGGCCTGCAGGTAGAGGTCGAGGATGGCCTCCTCCTCGGCGCGCTCATTGGCGTCACGCTTGCGGATGGCGATCACCTTGCGCAGGACCTTGACGTCATAGCCATTGCCCTTAGCCTCGGCATAGACCTCCTTGATGTCGTCGGAGATGGTCTTCTTCTCTTCCTCGAGGCGCTCGATGCGCTCGACGATGCTCTTGAGCTGGTCGCCAGCAACCGGATCTTCCATCTGCATATCCTTAAGCGGTGGGGAAATTTGGCCGGAGGGTTCGCACCGCGCGGGGGCCGGCGTCAAGCGCGAAGCGGCACTTCGCGCGGGATGCTCAACAGCCGCGATGTCTCAGCCGGCGCGCAATGAGGCAAGACATCCAGGCAGGATTGCGGCCAGTCGCTCTCCCCAGTCGCGTGCGGTGGCGTCGCTGGCGATCAGATCCTGGCGCAGCTCGATCAGCGTCTCGCGCAGGCCCCGGCGCGTGGCGTGGCGATCGATCGTGTCGCCGGGCAAGCCGCCGCGATAGGGTTCGTTGTCGCCGACCACGAGGTCGCCCTCGCGCTGCAGGGCGGCGATCAACAGCTGCGACAATGCGCCTTCACCGTCCCAGAGCACGCCGATATGCCAGGGCCGCGCCGCGGCCTTCCAGAACGGCGTGAAGGAGTGCAGCGAGACGATCGCGGGTGGATGGCCGGCCGCGAGCGCCGCCTCGATGGCTGTATCGATCGCCGCGTCATAGGGCTCGTAGTAGCGCGCCACGCGCTCAGCGATGCCGGCTTGGTCGAGATGGCGGTTGCCGGGCACGATCGCGCCGTCGGAGAGGCGCATCACCAGCGTCGGGTCGTCCAGGCCGCGATTGGGGTCGATCAGCAGGCGCGAAAAATTGCTCAGCACGGCAGGCGCATCGAGCGCCCGCGCCATGGCGCGCGTCATCTCGGCCGCGCCGATGTCGTAGGCGATATGGCGTTCGAGCTGGGCCGGCGGCAGGCCCAGCGATGCCAGCTCGGGCGGAATCGCGTTGGTGGCGTGGTCGCAGATCAGCAGGATGCCGCTCGCGAGATTGCCTGGAATGACCTCTACCTCGCCGGGTGCGCGAGGCACCGCCGGCTTCAGCGCCGTGGCCGGTTGGGTCTCGGCCGGATCGATCCGCATGTATCCCTCAAAAAGTATGATTATATCGGGAAAAGGCTGATGACGTTCGCCCGGCCGCGACTTAAAAGAATCAGCAACGAAAGTCGATGAAATCGACGTGAAAGTTCGGGCGGAAGGCGGCGCGGCGGTGCAGGCGAGACGTGACGATACGGCAGGCTCTCGCGCAACCGCCCGTGCGATCTTCGATGCTGCCGTCGCGCGCGCCCATCCCGCCGGCTGCCTGCCGACGCATCTGCCGGCTCCTCCGGCTTCTGGCCGCCTGATCCTGCTCGCCGCGGGCAAGGCGGCGGGCAGCATGACCGCGCTGGCCGAGGCACATTATCTCGATTCAGACTTTCCGCAGAACCGGCTCGCCGGCCATGCCGTGGCGCGCCATGGCTATGAGACGGCGACCCGCCACATCCCGATGGTCGCTGCCGGCCATCCCGTGCCCGATCAGGGCAGCGTCGACAGCGCGGCGAAGGCGCTGGCGCTGGCGGCCTCCGCCACCGCCGACGATCTCGTACTGGTGCTGCTCTCGGGTGGCGGTTCGGCGAACTGGGTCGCACCGGCCGGCAGCCTGACGCTGGCCGAGAAGCAGGCGATGAACAAGGCGCTGCTGCGCTCGGGCGCGCCGATCGGCGAGATGAACATCGTCCGCAAGCGGCTTTCGCGGATCAAGGGCGGCAGGCTGGCGCTCGCCGCCGCTCCGGCGCGTTTGCTGACGCTTGCGGTCTCCGACGTGCCCGGCGATGAGCCGACCGCCATCGCCTCGGGGCCGACCGTGCCCGACCCGACCACGATGGCGCAGGCCCGCGCCATCGTCGCCCATTACAGGCTCGATCTGCCGGCCGCCGCGCGCGCGCTTCTCGACGACGACGCCAGCGAGACGCCCAAGCCCGGTCATCCCGCCTTCGCCAACAGCGAATTCCGTATCATCGCCCGCCCGGCTGATGCGCTCGCGGCGGCGCGGGAGGCTGCGGAGGCTGCGGGCTATGCGGTGCATGATCTTGGCGCCGATCTCGAAGGCGAGGCGCGCGACGTTGCCGCCGCCCATGCGGCGCTTGCGCGCAAATTGAAGGCGCTGGGCAAGCGCACCGCCATCCTGTCCGGCGGTGAATTGACGGTGACGCTGCGCGGGCAAGGCCGGGGCGGGCCGAATCAGGAATATGCGCTGGCGCTCGCCATCGCGCTTGCGGGCGAGCCGGGCATCGTCGCGCTCTCCGGCGATACCGACGGCACCGACGGCGGCGGCGGCGAGGCGACCGATCCGGCCGGCGCGGTGATCGATCCCACGACTTTGGCGCGCGCTGCCGCGCTCGGCCTCGTTCCTGCCCAATCGCTCGCCGACAACGATTCGACGGGTTTCTTCGAGCCGCTTGGCGATCTGCTGCGGACGGGGCCGACCTTGACCAATGTGAATGATTGCCGCGTGATCCTGATAGACCCTTGAGATGACCCGCATCAGCCCGACGACCTTGCGACTATGCCTGCTGGCGGCCGGCCTCCTGGCCGGGACTTCACCCGCCTTCGCCGATCTGCGCATGTGCAACACCACGGGCAGCCGCGTCGGCGTCGCGATCGGTTATCGCGACGCGCAGGGCTGGACCACGGAGGGCTGGTGGAACCTCAGCCCGCGCGGCTGCGAGACGCTGCTGCGCGGCACCTTGGCGGCGCGCTTCTACTATGTGCATGCGGTGGATTACGACAAGGGTGGCGAGTGGACGGGAAAATCCGTCATGTGCACGCGCAACAAGGAATTCACGATCCGTGGCATCGAGGATTGCCTGGCGCGCGGTTTCGACCGCGCCGGCTTCTTCGAGGTCGATACGGGCGAGCAGAAAAGCTGGACGATCCAGCTCACCGACACCACCGGCAATGCGCCGCAACGCCCTTGAGGGATGAAGAAGAATGAAGCGGGAACGCCGGATCAAGATCATCGCCACGCTGGGGCCTGCCTCCGCGACCGAGGAGATGTGCGCAAAGCTGTTCGAGGCGGGCGTCGACGTCTTTCGCATCAATATGAGCCATACGCAGCGCGAGACCTTGCCCGAGAAGATCGCGATGCTGCGCTCGCTGGAGACGAAGTTCCGACGCCCGGTCGGGATTCTCGCCGATCTGCAGGGGCCGAAGCTACGCGTCGGCCAGTTCGGCGGTGATGGCGGCGTGATGCTGGAGAAGGGCGCGAAGTTCACGCTCGATTCCGATCCCACGCCCGGCACGCTCAAGCGGGTGCATCTGCCCCATCCCGAGATCCTGACCGCGCTGGAGCCCGGCCATAACCTCATCCTCGACGACGGCAAGATCCGGCTCGTGGTCGAGAAGGCGACGCCGACCCAGGCCGTGACCCGCGTCACGATCGCCGGCCGCCTGTCCTCGCGCAAGGGCGTCAGCCTGCCGGATACGACCATCCCGGTCTCGGCGATGACGGATAAGGACCGTTCGGACGCTGAAGCCGCGGCCGCCGCCGGCGTCGACTGGATTGCACTCTCCTTCGTGCAGCGGCCGGAGGACATGGCCGATCTGCGCAAGATCGTGCAGGGCAGGGCGCTGGCGCTCGCCAAGATCGAGAAGCCCCAGGCGCTGCTGCGTCTGGAGGAGATCATCGAGGCCTCCGATGCGATCATGGTGGCGCGCGGTGATCTCGGCGTCGAGATGCCGCTGGAGAAGGTGCCGGGCACGCAGAAGCGCATCGTCCGCATGGCGCGGCGCAAGGGCAAGCCGGTCGTCGTCGCCACGCAGATGCTGGAGAGCATGATCACCGCCCCGGTGCCGACGCGAGCCGAGGTTTCGGACGTGGCCACCGCCGTGTTCGAGGGCGCCGACGCCGTGATGCTCTCGGCCGAGAGCGCGGCCGGGCAGTATCCGGTCGAGGCGGTGACGATGATGAACCGCATCGCCGAGGAGGTCGAAAGCGAGGCGGTCTATCGCACCATCCTGGAATCGCAGCG
Organism: Allobosea sp. OK403; assembly: GCF_900113835.1. GTDB lineage: Bacteria > Pseudomonadota > Alphaproteobacteria > Rhizobiales > Beijerinckiaceae > Allobosea. The sequence continues at coordinate 139,001 of NZ_FOQV01000008.1, forward strand.
GGCCGAGCCCGAGGCGACGGGCGCCGACGCCATTGCCAAGGCTGCCCATGAGATCGCCGACACGCTGAACCTCAAGGCCGTCTGCGCCTGGACCTCTTCGGGCTCGACGGCGATGCGGCTCGCGCGCGAGCGGCCGAATTCGACCGTGATCGCCTTGACCCCGAACCGCGCCACGGCGCGCCGCCTCACCCTCGTCTGGGGCGTGCATGCGGTGGTGACCAAGGACGCCAGCGACATCGACGACATGGCCTCGCGCGCCTGCAAATTCGCGGTGCGCGAGAAGTTCGCCAAGCTCGGCGACCGCATCATCGTGGTGGCGGGCGTGCCCTTCGGCACACCGGGCGCGACCAATATGGTGCGCATCGCCTTCGTGGCGAAGGAGCATGTCGAGCAGGCCTGAGGGCGATGTCATCCCGCACGCGTTGCGGCACGCAGTGCTGCGACGCAGATGCGGGATGACACGGTGCGTTAGTTCAGCGCCAGTCCCGATCGGGGGCCGACCATCTGGTCGACCGCCTCGACGACGATCTCCGGCGCGGCATGGTGGGGCATATGGCCGACGCCTGGCAGCAGGATAAGTCGGCCCTGAGGCGCCTCGCGCGCGATCGCGGCGGAATGGATGGTTGGCGAGACGATGGCGTCGCTGTCGCCGGTGATCGCTGCCACCGGCACCTTCAGTTCGCGATAGCGTGGGGCCTGGGCTGCGACGAAATCAAAGGTCGCGGCGATATCCTGCGAATTGGCCTGGAAGTCGGCCGGGCGCAACAGCAATCTGATCTCGCCCGTTTCGAGATAGCCGGGCGTCACCGCACGCGGTGCAAAGACGCTGCTTGCACCCTCGTCCAGCATAAGGTTCGCAGCGGGCAAGGCGACGAGCCTGGTGAAGAGCGGGCCGATCAAGGGCCATGTCGCGAGGTGGTGATACCAGGCGATGCCGCTCGGCCAGGGATGGGTGACGCCGCCGAGCAGGACGAGTCCCTTCAATCGCTCCGGCCGGTCGAGCGCGATGCGGGTCGAGAGCGCGCCGGCGAGCGAGTGCGCCACCAGGACGAAGCGCTCGGGCGCGATCTGGTCGAGCGCCCGCATGATCGCGGCAGCCTGGTGTCCGGGATCGGCCATCGCCGCGCCTTCCAGCCTGTCGCTCCAGCCATGGCCCGGCCGGTCGAGTGCGATGACGCGGTAATGGCCGAGCTCCGGTCCGAGCGTCGCCAGCAGGTCGGCATGGTCCGAGGAGGCGCCATGGACCAGCACGACCGTGCCATGGCTTTCCCCGGAGGGCTGGAGTTCGCGATAATGCAGGCGGCCGCCGGGGAGAGCGACGAAGGCGCCCTTGGGCGGGTAGAGCTGGGCGACCTCGGCGCCGAGCCATTCGGCGCGCAGCATCAGGCCGCAGGCGAGGAGAAGGGCGAGAGTGACGAGGGCGCGGATCAGCATGCTTCGCTTACGCGCCGGCTTTGATTTCGGTTTCGCCAGGGATCAAATTGGGCGCTTCAGGCGTCGCGCCCATCGACTTCGCTCGCCAGCGATTCGACCGCGCTCTTGATCGCGTCCAGCTGTGGATAGATTGCGAGCGCGCGGCGATAGGCCACCATGGCGTGCTTGTCGTCGCCCTGTTGCCGCAGGATCGAGCCGAGGCCGATCATCGCGCCATAATGGCGCGGCTCGCGTTTCAAGGTCTCTCCGATGTCGAGCATCGAGCGAATCGGGTCGCCGGCGATGAAGAGCGCATTCGCGCGCTGGTTCCAGGCCTCGGCCCAGTCGGGCTCCAGGCTGATGATGCGGTCGAGCAGTTCGATCGCGAGTTCGGTTTGCTTGTCGCGCAGCGCCGTCTGGGCGCGCGTCATCAGCAGATCGGTAGTGTCGGAGCCCGAGCGCGCCCAGCGGCGCTGGATCAGATTGGCGATGCCCTTGGCTTCCTCGGGCGATTTGGCCGCCGCGAGACGCTCGAACAGGCGGTCGAGCGTGGCGGCCGGCGTCCTTGGCGGAGCAGGCGTGGGGGCAACCGGATTATCGTCCTTGTCGGCGGGCGGAACCAAGCCGGGGCGCGGCGGCGGGCTTTCCTGAGCGCGCAGCGGGGCGGCCGAGAAGGGAGCGGCCGCAGTCAGCGCCAGCGCGAAAGCGACGGGAAGCATGCGCGAATTGATCATGCACTGCAGTGTAATGGAGCCACTGCGCGCGTCAATTCACGGAGAGGCGACTGAACCACAACGCAAAAAGGCGGGATACGCCCGAGGGCGCCCCGCCATGCCGTCCAACCGGAGCGAGAGCCGCGCGACGAAGCCGCCGCGCGCCAAATCTCAGCCCTGGCGCGCCTTGAAGCGCTTCTGGACCTTGTTGATGATGTAGACGCGGCCCTTGCGGCGCACGAGCTGGTTGTCGCGATGGCGTGCGCGCAGCGACTTCAGCGAATTGCGGATCTTCATGGTCTCAACTCCGTCGATCTGCCATTGCGGGCAAACCGGTCAAAAACTAAGCCTTCCGACGCGAACCGGAGACCGGCCCTCATCGACCACGCGAATGGTGCGGCTGATGCGATGCCGGCTGTATACGGATTTTTCCGGATATCGCAAGGGCGAAGCCGGCGGGAAGCACCAAAAAACCTCAGGCGATTGCCGCCAGATAACGCTCGAAGGAGCGCTCCAGCGCCGCCTTGGCGCCGCCGGCGATGACCCGGCCCTCGAAGGCGCCGTAGACCCTGTCGAAAGCATAGGGTTCCAGGATCGCCGCGATCCGGCGGATCGTCGCGGCATTGACCGGGATCATGTTCGGATAGGAGTAGAGCACGCTGACATGGCGGCGATCGGCCGTGACCTGCAGCACGTCGCCGGTATAGAGCACTCCCGCCCCCGCCGCGTGATGCAGCACGGTTGCGCCTGCGAAATGCCCGCCGCAGCGCAAGAGGGTGAGCGAGGGGCCAAGCTTCAGTGCCTCGCCGTCCCAGTGCTGGATCGCTGGGTCGGGCTCGGTCACCCAGACCCGGTCATCGGCATGGAGATGCACCGGTACGTCGAGCGCTCGCGCCCATTCCGCCATCGCGGTGTAGTAGTGCGGATGCGAGATCGCGATGCCGATGACCTTGCCGCGCGCCAGGATCGCATCGAGCGCGGCTTGCGTGACCAGGCCGATGCAGTCCCAGAGCAGATTGCCCTCCTCGGCTTCGATAAGCAGCGCGCGCTGGTCGATGGCGAAGGCGGGCTCGATGCGCAGGCCGAGCACGCCATGGTCCGGCGCGCAGGCGATATGGTGATCGGCAGCCAGTTCGTCTGGTGTCAGCCAGTCCTGGCCGCCCCAGCGAACATATTGCCGTTCGTCGAGGCAGATCGGGCAACCGGGAGGTGGTGTCGGGGCATCGGGAAAGCGCGCGCCGCATTGGCGGCAGAGGAAGCGGGGCATGGCAAGCGCTCCAGGGCGGCAAGGTTGCGATGCTAACTCCAAGGGCGCGGCGGCGTTATCTGTCGCCGAGCCGGGGCGGCATGCATGTGCCGCGACCATGGCGCCGGCATGGCCCATAAGAGCCTCTAGGCAAGGGAACTTTCGGGCATCGCCAGGCGTTTCCAATGATCGATCTCTTTTGGGAAAATCATTGTGAAAACCCTGACCTTGACTCTGCTTGCCGTGACCGCACTCGCGCTTGGAGCCTGCGGCAACCGGACGGAACAGCGCATCGGCGGCGCGGCCGTGGGCGCGGGCACCGGCGCGGTCATCGCCGGCCCTGTCGGAGCCGTGGTCGGCGGAGCGGCTGGCGCGATCAGCGCACCGGCCGTGGTGCGCGCCACGCGCTAAGCCCAGGCGGCCCAGGATTGCGGAAGCGAGAAAAGCCACCCGTAAGGGTGGCCTTTTTCTTTTGTCTTGAAGGAGAGCGTCGACGTTTTTATGCGCCGAGGAATTTGAAGTGGCCGCCGGCCCGCGCCTGAAATACCTGCCGCGTCTCCCGGACCAGTGCGTCGAACAACTCACCCGCCGTACGGTGACACAGCAGGGCCGCCGATTGTCCGGCGTAGATCGAAAGCAGGTCGTCGCGGCCGCGCTCGATGGCCGCGCCGCGCAGGCTGTTCGTCAGCCAGTTCTGTGCCGGGTATGGTGCGAGATCATCTCCGTAGGCTGCCATTTCCTCGGAATATCCGTTGCAGATGGCGCGTGCCAATCGCCCCGAAAAAACCCGCGTCAGCGTCGTGTGACGCGCCCGATCGGACAGCAGGGCTGCACGATAGAGAGGTGATGCGCCGGATTCTGCGCAGGCCAGGAACGCCGTGCCGACCTGCACGCCGTCGGCACCGAGCGCCATCGCAGCTGCGACCCCTCGGCCGTCTGCGATGCCGCCGGCGGCAATGACCGGGATTCGGACGGCATCCCGAACCTGCGGGATCAGTGCGAAGGTCCCCACGAGCGAACGTTCGGGCGGCTCCAAGAACGACACCCGATGACCACCCGCCTCCGCGCCTGATGCGAGAACGAGGTCGATACCCGCGGCTTCGATCGCGTGCGCCTCCTCGACCGTCGTCGCATTGCCGATCGTGCGGATGCCGCGGGATCGGCACGCCTCGACGATCCGCGGCGAGGGAACGCCGAAGACGAAGCTGATGACCGGAGGCGCCGCCTCGATCAGCGCCTCGATCTGCTCGTCAAAGTTCTGCCCGAAACGATCGGGGAATGTCGGGGTATCCAGTTCGAGCGCTGCGTAGTGAGCATGCAACCGCCCGACGTGACGCTCGAACGACGCTCGGTCGAATCTGGCCATTGCCGGATCTTCGTTGTCGACCCAGAGATTGATGGCGAATGGCGATGCCGTGCGCTCGCCTATGCGCACCACGATGTCCCTGATGTGAGCGGGGCTGAAGATATGGGCTCCGAACGAACCGAGGCCACCGAGATTGGAAACCGCGGCAGTCAACTCTACCGAGGAAAGCCCTCCGCCGAACGGGCCCTGGACGATCGGATAGGTAACCCTCAGCAATCTCGCCGCTTCGGTCTCATTCCACATTGTCGCTCGTCCCGCGATAGCATCCAGCAAAAGATTGGATGAGTTGCGTTGCCCTGCGCCCGACCGTGGCCGGATTGCGCCGCCCTCGACGAGCATTCACGCAAGGGCCTCGCGGCTGTCGCACGGCGACTGCTCCCTCTCGGTCATGCCGTAGTCGCGCAAGACGGCTGCGACCCGCAGGCGGTAATCCAGAAACACATGCTTGCGGCTGTTGGCCTGGACAGTGCGATGGATGTTCCAATTGCGGAATGCGGTGACCGCCTCTTCGTCGCGCCAGATGGACAGCGCTAGCAGCTTGTTCGGGTCGGACAAGCTCTGGAAACGCTCGATGGAGATGAAGCCGTCTATCGTCTCGAGCTGGGGCCCGAGCCGCGCGCCCATGGCCAGATAGGTCTGCATGTTTCCGGGCGCCGGCCACGACTCGAAGATCACCGCAATCATGTCCTGCTCCTGGTCATTGAAGGATGCCCCGGGCCCCGGGCTTCGCGCTGCGGGCGGCCGGGAGCCATCTCGGCATATCGTCAGCCCGCTTTGCCGGGCGGCGCCTTGGCCAACCACGCCCGCGCCCGGATGACGCTGCAGATCTGGTATTTGAATTCACTGTAGAAATTCTCGAAGCCGCGCTTTTTGGCCTCACGATGCTCGATATCGACACGCCATTGGTTCAGCGCCTCTTCGGTTTCGAACTCGACGATCGTCACTCGTTCTCCATCGTCGGCCACGAATCCCTTGTGCGAGACATAGCCGGGCATCGTCCGCGCCCGCTCGCTCATGCGCTGGGCCGCCGGGCCATACTCATCCTGCACGCCGGGCTTCAGCCGGCTGCGCAATACCGTAACGATCATGGAAGTGCCTCCATCCTGATGTTGCCGTCGCCCGTCGATGAAGCTGCAGGATTCGCGCTGCAGCGCCTGCCGCCGCTCATGCGTGGGTTGGCCGGCCAAGGTGCCTGTGCCTGAAGAATTCCAGGATCTCATCCCGGGCCGCGATCGTCGGTTGGGTTCGGCAGAACGAAGCACCCTTGCCGATGCAGGGCACGGAAGCGCGCACGCTTCTCGGAATGATAGACGACCAATTGGCGCCCCTCCTGTTGAGACAGGCGGGATTTAGGGAGCCGACGTCATGCGGGGCAAACGAGTAATAGTGGAGCCCGCGTGAATGATATTCACGCGCGACGCTGCCGTGAAGGCTCCGGCTTGACGCCTTCGGCAGCTCAACCTGCCGATGTCGCGCTTTCCTGCAGGATCCAGGATCGGAATGCGACAATGCGCGGATCGTCCGCCCGGCTTTCCGCGCCCACGAGCCAATAGGCGGTCTGGCTCGGAACGTGGTCCCAAACTTCGACCAGGTTGCCCGAAGCCAGCTCCTCATTCACCAGGGGCTTGCGCCCGATCGCCACGCCGAGGCCCTGGCAGGCTGCTTGGAACGCCATGTGAATGGTATCGAAGCTAAGCCCCTTCGCCGCATCGGGCATCGCATGGCCGGTCGCGCTCGCCCACATCTCCCAGTCCTCGCTGGTGCTCGTCACATGGATCAAGGGCGCCTGCTCGATATCGGCGAGATCGCACACGCGTTCACGGATCGACGGCGCGCAGACCGGGACGAGTTCCTCCGCGACCAGCTTGTCGGCGATAACGCCCTGCCAATTGCCACGGCCCATGCGGATGGCCAAGTCCACGCCGTCCTCCGACAACTCCGCCCGCTCCTGGGATGTGTCGATGACGATCTGGATGTCCGGATGGAGCTCGCGGAATATGTGCAGCCGCGGCAGCAGCCACAGAGCCGCGAATGTCGGCGCCGCGCTGATCGAAAGCTGGCCCGAGCCATGCTTATTGATGACCTGCGCGCTGCCGCTGGCCAGAAGGTGAAGCGCCTGACGGACGGTCGGGATATAGGTCTGTCCCGCCTCGGACAGCACCAGACCCTTCGTCGTCCGCAGGAAGAGTGGCACGCCAAGCCATTCCTCCAGCGATTGAATGCCGTGGCTGACGGCGCTTGGTGTCAGCAGCAGCTCCTCCGCCGCGTTCTTGAAGCTCAACAGCCGGGCGGCCGCCTCGAACAGCCGAAGTGAATTCAGCGGCGGTAACCGGGAGCGCATCGCACTGGCCTCCTGCCGAACATCTCGTCGCATGCGCGCTCCGGCGCAGATCACGAGGTGAGATTTTCTCATGCGCCGGAGACGATTATCCGTTTGTTCGATCGCGAGCGCGATTGCAACGTCCCGCCACGCAGCAAGGGCAGGAACCGCAATCATGACGTCAACGACAGAGCATCCAGTCCTGATCGAGATCGCCGGCAGCATCGCCACCCTCACGCTCAATCGGCCGGCCAAGCTCAACGCGCTGAACTATGCGACGATCGATGCGCTCCAGCGACATCTCGATGCCATCGAACGGGACGAAGCCGTTCGCATCGTGATCCTGACAGGCGTCGGCGAGAAGGCCTTCAGCGCGGGCGCCGACATCGCTGGCTTCTCGCTCAGCGTCGAGGCCGGCGTGACCACCGCGATGCGGGAATTCGTCGGGCGCGGTCAGGCCTTGACCCGGCGCATCGAGAATTTTCCGAAGCCCGTCATCGCCGCGGTGAACGGCCTCGCCTTCGGCGGGGGCTGCGAGATCGTCGAGGCCTGTCCGCTCGCTATTGCCAGCGACCATGCCCGCTTCGCCAAGCCGGAGATCAATCTCGGCTTTCCCCCGACATTTGGCGGAACCCAGCGCCTGCCGCGCCATGTCGGTCGCAAGCGGGCCTTGCATCTCATCCTGACCGGCGACCCGATCTCGGCCGAGGAAGCCGTGCGGATCGGGCTGATCAACGAGATCGTGCCCGCTTCCCGGCTCTTGAAGCGGACGCGGCAGCTCGCGGCGACGATCCTCGGCAAGTCGCCGGCGGCCGTCAGCGCCTGCCTCGCAAGCGTCACCCGCGGCATCAACCTGTCGATCGACGAAGGCCTGGCCGTCGAAGCCAGCCAGTTTGCGCAATTGGCCCATACCAGCGACGTGCGCGAGGGCATCAGCGCCTTCCTCGAGCGCCGGCCAGCCCATTTCAGCGGACGCTGACGTCCGCAGGAACCAAAACCACAACCTCCGATCACAGAGAGGCGATGAACAATGTCGGGCCATATCGATCTCGAGAAGGCACAGTTCCTGGCGCTTCGCGACAGCGGGCATCAGGGCCCCTTGCATCTGCTCAACCTGATCCGGCTGCGCGAGCGTGCCGATTATCTCGATGGCCGCGAGGTCAGCGGCATCGAAGCCTATCAAAGCTATGGCCGGGCCAGCGAAGCCGTGCTCGCCCGCATCGGCGCGAGAATCGTCTGGGAGGGCCAATTCGACATGGTGCTGATCGGACCGCTGGCCGAGCACTGGGATCTCTGTTTCGTTGCGGAATATCCCAGCGTGCAGGCCTTCGTCGAACTGATCCGCGATCCCCTCTATCGGGAAGCCGCGCTGCACCGGAAGGCCTCCGCACAGGACACTCGCCTCATCGCGTTGCAGCCGCGGCCGGGGGCGATCCGGTTCGGCCAGTTCCTTGAAGAAGCCCGCGGCTGATCGCCGGCATCAGCGCGAACGTAAGCCAGTTCGTGATATTCAAGTCGTGGTCGGCGCTGGCTTGGGGCCGTGTCCAGCATCAGGCGCTGGCTCTGCAATGGGTCGATATCAGTTTTGCTGCGACATCGCTCTGGGGGTCCGCTTTCGGGCGAGGAGCCAACTTCCGCAACTGGCGCGAGGCGGCGGCTCGTTCCGCACGCAGTTCGATTTCACCACCGCAATCGCGACGCCCGCGTTTCTCACGCTGTCTCTCAGTAACATTTCCAAATATCAAGCCTTCGGTCGGACACGCTTCAAACAATCGAACGTCGTAATGCACGGTGAAACTCACAAGTCATGCGGGTCATCCGGCAGAATCAGTCGACCGATTCACAGAATCCGTCATCTGCGGGCGGGCTCAGGTTCTCCACGGACGCGGCACCGAACCGAAACCGACCTATCGGAAGGCGATCATGACCGCGATCCAAATTTCTGAGCCTACTGGAATAACTTTGGCAGAACTCGCGGAAGCGGCTGGACTATCGCTTCCGGTATCCGCCAATCCAGAGGTTCGGCTGAGCGGAGGAGCCAGCCTCGAGACAGCCGAGCCGTGGCATGTGGCCTATATGGATCACGGCCGCTACGCGGAGGCGTTGCGGGCCACCCTGGCGGGCGTCTGCGTCGTGACGGAGCGCTTCGCCGATATTGTCCCGCCCGGGACCGTCGCGATCGTCGTCCGGGATCCGCACCTGGCCTATGCCAACCTGCTCGCTCGGCTGCACCCGGAGGCGTTGCGGCCCGAGCCCGTTCTGGGCCAGGCCGGCACGGCCTTCGGATGTTTCGTGCATCCCGGGGCCCAAGTCGGTGTCGGGGTTGTGCTCGATCCCGGTGTCGTCATTGGAGACGGGGTCGTCGTCGGAGACGGCACGAGGCTCGGGGCCCATACGGTGCTCGGCGCCGATGTTGTGATAGGCAGGAATTGTTCGATCGGCGCGGGCGTCACCATCGCGCAATGCGACATGGGCGACCGCGTGATCATCCATCCTGGGGCTCGCATCGGCCAGGACGGCTTCGGGTTCGCGCTAAGCGCTTCGGGCCATGTGAAAGTGCCACAGCTCGGCCGCGTCCTGATCGGAAACGACGTCGAGATCGGCGCGAACACGACGGTCGATCGTGGCAGCGGGCGGGACACGGTCATCGGAGCCGGGACCAAAATCGATAACCTGGTGCAGGTTGCTCACAATGTGCGCATCGGTCGCCACTGCGTGATCGCCGCGCAGGTTGGCATCGCAGGCTCGACCGTTCTGGACGATGGCGTCGCCGTTGGAGGGCAAAGTGCGATTGCGGGCCATCTCCACATCGGCCGGGGCGCTCAACTGGCCGGGGCATCTGGATTCATGAGGAATATTCCGGCTGGCGAACGCTGGGGTGGAATGCCGGCCAGACGTGCCCGCGAATGGTTCAGGGAGCAGACAACGCTCAAGAACCTGGCGAGGCCATCGAGCGCCGCCTGATTGGCCCTGCGCCGCGTGTCATTTAGTGCCATATGCAAATCGGGCACTACGTGACACCGAGACCATTATCGAGCGCTCGAAAATAGAAGAGGTACGGCTGGCAGTGTCCCGCCATGCGGCCGATCTATTCTGGCGCCACCGCGCGGACGGCACGAGCGGAGACACAATCGCCGGAGCAGCCGGCCTGCCGAAGCGCACGGTCTGGCGCTATATCCGCTGTCACAATTGGCCATTTACCCGCCGACGCACGAACTATGTCAGTGTTGGGTATAAGTCCGTTCGGGTGGCCTTTTTCTTTTGCCTTGAAGGGGAGCGTCGGCGTTTTTTACGCGCCGAGGAATTTGAAGTGGCCGCCGAAGCTTCGGTAGGATGATTCGAGGATGGCGACGCCGCCGCGAAGCCGCAAGGTCTCGGCGGCGGCGAGCCCGAGTTCCACGGCCCGTTCGGCGGTGTCCTCTTCCGTGGCGACGATGCGCTCTCGCCCGTCGAGCGAGGTGATCTGGGCGTGCAGGACGAGGCGTCCGTCCTTCCAGCTGGTGCAGACGCCGACAGGCAGGCTGCAGCCCGCCCCCAAGGCATGCAGCATCGCCCGCTCGCAATCGACCTCGGCGCGGGCCTTCGGATCTTCGATGTCCTTCAGGATCGCCAGAACATCGGCGTCGTCACCTCTCGCCTCGATGCCGAGCGCGCCCTGGCCGACGGCGTGGGGAAAGAGCTGCGGGTCCAGCAATTCCGTCGTGGCGCCCGCCAGTCCCAGGCGCTGAAGCCCGGCCTGGGCCAGGATCACGGCACTGAGGCCGTGCTCCCCGTCGATCTTGGCGAGCCGGGGGCCGACATTGCCCCGGATCGGTACGACCTCAATATCAGGACACAAGCTCATGATCTGGGCGCGCCGGCGCAGGGAGCCGGTCCCGACCTTGGCGCCGGGTTTGAGATTGTCCAACGTCGCGCCGCAGAGAACGTCGCGTGCATCCTCCCGCTCGGGGACCGCGGCCAGGACCAGCCCCTCGCGCAGCATCGTCGGCAGATCCTTCAAGGAGTGGACGACGATATCGACTTCCCGGGAGACCAGTTGCTCCTCATGTTCGGTCGAGAACACGCCGATGATGCCGAACTGGTGGAATTCGGAGACGCGGTCCTTGTCCGCGATCGTCGCGATCGGGTGCAGCGAGAACTCGGTCTCGGGGTGCTTCGCCTTGATCAGGCCGATGATGTAATTGGTTTGCGCCATCGCCAATGGGCTGCGCCGCGTGCCTATCTTGATGTGCATGGGGACGGTTCACCTGGGCTGGAAGCCCGCTCGCGGCCATTGATTTGAAGCGCTCTATATCAGGAGCGGGTGGCGGCGACGAGTGCGGCGTTCCAGCGCCCTCCGACCGGCTGGGACTGGCGGGCAGGCTGCGCTGGTTCGGCGTCATGCGTATTCCAGGCGAGAGCCCGCCTCAAACGTCGCTGGCGGCACCCCGGCTGCGGTGTAAACGTCGCCGCCCCACGCTGCCAAGGCCACTCAATGCTCGTCTTCAAACCGCTCGCAGAGCGCCGCATCGCCTTGCTGTGGGGTAGCCAATTGTTCTCCGCAACCGGCGCCGAGTTCTACATGGTCGCGGTGGTGTGGATCGCGACCTCGCTGATCGGGCGCGATGCCGGCTATATTTCGGCACTGCAAGCGGGAGCGCTGCTCGCAGGCAGCCTGTTCGGCGGCGTCCTGACCGATCGCTGGCGCTTCAAGACGACGATGATCGCAACCAGCCTCATCCGGGCGCTGCTTCTTGTCGTCCTGTCCGTGGCTGGCATGCTCGGCCTGATGAGCCTGCCGCTGCTTGCGATCGTTGCCGGGCTCGTGGCGCTGGCGACCTCGGCCTATGATCCGGCACTGCAGGGCACGCTTCCGGTGCTGGCGCCCGAGCCTCGCTTGCGCCACGCGGTCAACGGTCTGTTTGATGCGACGCGGCGCATGGCGCGCATCCTCGGCCCGAGCCTGATCGCGCTGGTCAACGGCATCGTGCCGATCGGGCAGTTCTTCTCGATCACGGCGGCGGGCTTCCTGCTCTCGGCGATCGGCGTCGGGCGTGGCCTGAAAGGCGTCGAGATTCCGCCGACCTCGAGCGGACGAGGTTTTGCCGCGGTGAGGGACGCGCTGTCGGGTGGCCTGCGCGCGATGCGCGGGCATGCCGTCATGCGGTACGGCCTGATCGCCGATCTCGTCGGCAATATCGCCTGGTCGATGGGTTTCCTGCTCGGCATGGCCTTGTATCTGCGCGCGACGAGCACCGACCCGCTCACGGATTACAGCCTGATGATGACCGCCTATGGGCTGGGAAATCTCGGCGCGAACCTCGTCCTGGTGAGCCTGCGGCCGCAGCGTCCCGCGCTATGGCTCGTTGGCTCGAAATTGATCTTCGGCGCCGGCGTCATGCTGCTGCCCTTCGCGCCCGACCGCGCCTGGCTGATGGCCTTCGCCGCCTTTGCCGCCATCAACGGACCGCTCGAAAATCTCGCGCTGCTTCACATCATGCAGCATGATTTTCCGCCGCAGCGCCTCTCACAGGTCTACCGCCTGCAGATGTGTGCGGTCTTCGCCGGCTCGCTGATCGGCTATCTCGCGGCGCCCGCCCTGTTCGGCCAGTTCGGGGTCGGCGTGATGATCACGGCGACGGGCGCTGCAACCTTCGTCATGGGCGTCATTGGCCTGGCGCTCTTCGCGTGGCGCGGACCGGCCTCACCCGCAGAATGACTTCGCCTTGTCGGTCCATTGACCGAAGCCGGTCGCGACGATGCGCCTCTTTGCCGATATCGCGCCGCCAGCATCCGGCCGGCCGACCCGACACAGAGCGTCGATCTGCGGATCCTGATCCCGTCCTTCATGATTTCGGAATTGCGGCGCGCCTTCGAGATCGGCTTCCTGATCGCCCAGCCATTCCTCGTCACCGACATGATCGTCGCGACGGTGGTGATGTCGATGGGCATGATGATGCTGCCGCCGACCGTGATCTCGCTGCCTCTGCAGGTGATCTTCTTCCGCCTGATCGACGGCTGGAATCTGCTGATAGGCGGCTTGGTCAGATCCTTTTCCTAGATGGTCTGGGGGGCGAGTTGTTCCGTTTGGGCTGTCCAAATCAGATGACCGGCGCTTCATCGAAGCGCGGTTGTTCTGGAGTGAGGTGAATGAAGATCCTGGCCATCGACGACACCAAGACGCTGCTCAGCTTGCTTTGCCTGACATTGCGCAATGCCGGCCATGACGTGGCCGCGGCGGAGAACGGCGAGGAGGGCCTGGCGACCTCTGACAAGTTCAAGCCGGATCTGGTGATCACCGACCTCAACATGCCTTTGATGGACGGCATCGAGTTCACCCGCGCCTGCCGGGCGAGGCCCGAGGGGGGAGAACATTCCGATCATCATGCTGACCACCGAGAATGGCGCCGAGATCAAGGCGGAAGGCCGCCGTGCCGGCGCCAGCGCCTGGATGGTCAAACCTTTCGAACCCTCGACGCTGCTGGGCCTCGTCGCCCGCTATCAGGGCTGAGGGCGCGAATAGCGGCGTCTATGGTGGGGCTTGCGTCGGCCGCTGCCCGTCAAAGCCAGTCGGACCAGCAGTCCTGATGGCTCTCCCAGCGCTCGACCGCTTCCAGCAGGGCGAGGAGCTCGGCCTCCTCGCGCGAGCCCGCCGCGGCATGCGCGATCTCGTCGATCCGTTGTGTCGCGCGTTCGTGGTCGTCTTCGGTGTGAATGCGCACGCGTTGCTGCAAGGTCATCGGCAACTCCACTGATCGCGGGCTCATAGCCTGCGTTCGATGTCAGTTTCACGAAGACGACACGGTGCAAAAAGGATGCCGGCGGCGAATTTTCGCTTCTATAGGCCCGGCACGGTGCAGCGTGCGGGCGCCGAAATCCACGTGTCCATTGACCAGTGCTTTGTCCCAGCCGAGCCCGAGCATCGCCGCGCTGCGGGTGCCGGTCGCGAAACCAATCTCGGCGAAGCGCTCCAGGCGCGGCAAGCTTTCGCCCGAGGGCTGCCAAATGGCGGCGCTGGACTCCGGATCGCTAGCGACCCAGCGCTCGCCCGGGATGGTGCGCAGGAGGTGAGCATACTCAGCCTCCGTGAACCAGCCGGGGTGCAACTGGCTTGTGATTAAGCCGGCCGAAGGAGTGCGTTAGACAGCCACAAAATTTGGATCGTAACAGTGCGGCGCATGGTTCGGTCAGGTTCGTAGATCTCTAACCATGATGCGCGCATGATCTACTATGATCTCGACAATGACCGGCCGTGGCGCAAATCAGAAGTCATCGTCGTGATATCCATACGTACTGGCATGGTTCCATTGGTAGCCGCCGCCGCAGAAGGACCAGCCTGGTGACAGACGAAAAGGCGGGAATGGAGCGTGTGACTAGACTGGAAGAGCGGCGCGGGACATCGACCCTTTCAACAACTCTGATCGCAGCCTTCGCGCTCGCTGCGGTGGTTGCGCTGATTCTGCCTCTCAACCTACCCATCGGCCCGTATAACTGGGACACCCTTGTCTATTACGATGCGATAAACCGCATTCGCGCCGGCCAAACGCCGAATGTCGACTTCTTCGCGCCGGTCGGACCGCTGGGTTATTATCTCGCGACATTGCTGGATAGCGTGTTCCCCCGCGCCCAGCCCATGCTGCTGGTCAATTGGGCGCTTCTGCCGGTGCTGCTGCCATCGATGGCCATGCTCACGGGCCATGTCGCTGCCTACTCTCGCGGCCAGGCGCTCGCGCTACTGCTGCCCTTTCTGCTGCTTGCGTCGCTGCCGATCAATCTCCAGGCAATCTATCCCATTTCGGGCTTCGACGGTTACGGGCATTACAACCGCCACGTCGCCTTGCTGCTCTACACGCTGGTCGCGACGCTGATCTTCTCGCGAGACCGGCGGCTTCTCGTGGGGCTCGTGGCGCTGTTGATGCTGACATTGTTCCTGGTGAAGATCACCGGGGCTGTGAGTGGCGTGCTGCTGGTCGGCTATGCTGTGCTCGTGGGCCGTTTGCGCGTCATGGATGCCGTGCTGGCGGCAGCGCTGGTCCTCGTGCCGCTAGGCGCGCTCGATCTGACCACGGGCATGGTCGGGGCGTATATCGACGACATCCTGACGCTGCTTCGCCTCAACGGCGGGTCGCTGTCGAGCCGCTTCCTCATGGTGGCCTCGCTCAACCTGGATGTGATCGCGCCCTGCGTCCTGCTTCTGGGCACATTGGCGCTGGCCGGTTGGCGTGAGCGCGCCGACCTGTCCTGGGTCCGCATGCGATCGCTGGGGGCTTCTCCACCCGGTTGGCTGGCAGCCGTTTTGATCGCGGAGATTCTGTTCGAGACGCAGAATACTGGCTCACTGGAATTCATCGGGCTCTGGCCGGTCATCCTGCTTGTGCTGGTCGATTGGCAGGCACGGCGGGATTGGCTAGGCCTTCTCGTGCTGGTGCTGTGCCTGGCTGTGGTGCTGCCGGCCGTATCCGCCTTCACCCAGCGTAGCGCCAGGGCGGTGCTCGCCACCCCATTCTATCATACGCTCGACCTCGCCGATCTCGGCACGTTCGGACAGGTCAACGTCAAAGCCGAGATCGCCGAGCGTGCGCCGATCATGCTGGAGCACTACGCCACATACCAGGAGAGCTATCGCGATCTCACCACGCGCGGGCAGATGCCGTCCTACATCCTGTACTCGGAAACTGATTATCAGGCGACGTGGCTCCTCGAGTTGCAGCAGGGGCTGGTCGCGATCCGTGCCTGGGAAGCGACAGCGGGACGTCGGCTGAACGGCGTGTTCACGCTGGATTTCGTGGATCCGTTCAACCGGCTGCTCGGGCGCGAGCCGGCGCGCCATGTCCCGATCGGCGTGGATCCGGCGCGTACGAATCCCCCGCTGACAGAGCAGACGCTCGCGGCGCTGGAGGGCATCGATGCGATCCTCCAACCCAAATGTCCGTTGACGGTCAACCGAACGACGATCGCAACGCATTTCGCTCGCGCCTTGCAGGGCCGCAGGCGCGTCGCGCTCTCGAGCTGCTGGGACATGTACCTGAAGGACTGACGCGCGTTGCCGTCGGAAGCCGGGCGGCCGCTTCAGGCGCCGACGTCCGCAGGCGCATAGAGCACGCGGTCCACGGCGTTCACAGCGCGTATCTCGCCCAGCGGCGCGGCCAGTGAATCTGCACGCGGCCGCAACGGAATTCGCCTGGTGTTTCCCGGCGCGAGATGAAACCAGTTATGCGCCGGCCGCCAGCCCTCGCTGATGATGTGGACGGACTGCGCCAGACGCCGACAGGAGAGGTCGAGAGCCCACCCGTCCCCGTCGCGTTCGAGTTTGGCGTGCAGACCAACATCGTGGCGCGCATGCCCGCGCCCGAGAGGAAAATGGAACGCGTCTGCCAGCACAGGACCGGCCTGGGCCGCTCGCAGCACGACGGAGGTCGCGTCATGGCCGGGCGGGCCGAAGCGATAGGCATAGGAGATGTCGAAGAAACGGCCCAGCAGATCGAAGGCGGAGAAGGACGTGCTTCCATATGCTTCGAGCGCGATCGTCCGAGACGCGTTCGCCACCGCCACCGCACCATCGCGCCAGCATGTCAGTTCGAGATGAGCTGTGAGCGGCACCGGGCGCTCGTTGATGAGATGGATCATCAGTCCATTGACGCCCTCATCGGTCATCATGACCTGTACCGGCCGGAAGGCGCGAGCGAGCCCATGCCATGCCGCCTTCGGCTCGCCATCGCTGGCGATGACACCCCAGCCCGCGCCGGGCACCAGATCTTGCAGCAGCCAGACCAGGGCGCCGCATGTCGGTGATCCGGGCCGACGCCATTCTGCGAAGGTCTCCTCCATCACCTCCGCGGAGGTAGCGCGAGAGAGCGCGAGATAGTGCTGGGGGTCCTCCCGTCGCAGCCGTGCCGGGTCGAGCCCGTAGAGCAGACCGAGATAGTGGTCCCGCACATCCTCGAAATCCCAGGATGCGCCGAGATCGCGCGGCACGCCGCGTTTCCAGTCCGGATGATGCGTCAGCGCCGGCGGGTGGCCAGAGGCCAGCGAGATCTCTTCGGGAACATTGGCGAAAGCGAGGCTTTCCGCTGCGAACCGAACAGTGGCGCGGCGGGCATCGTCGAGGCCGCGCTGATAGGCGCCCACGCCGTAATAATGCGCCACGCCCTTGTCGGCGACGAAGGGCAAGGGGCCGCCCGAAGGCGAATTCGGCACATAGGCGATATTGGGCCGCAGCCGTGACACGACCTCGGGAAGGATACGGTCGAAGACCGGGCCGGACCAAGCAGCAGGCGGCGCGCCCAGCATCGCCGCCTGCTGGAAGACCTCGCTGCCTCCGCAGAGAACGACAAGGCTCGGCGAGCCTTGCGTCCTGTCGAGCAGCGTTTCAGCTTCCGCCTGGATCGCGGCGCAGAACGCAGCGTCGCCTTGCGGATAGTCGAAATTGGCCAGCATCATCTCCTGCCAGACCATGATGCCGAGTTCGTCGCACAGTTCGAAGAACGCCTCGTCCTCATAGGTGGTGACGCCGGGGACGCGAATCATGTTCATGCCGGCGTCGCGGGCGAGACGCAGCCAGGGCTCATAGGCGGCCCGGCCGCAGGCGAGCGTGGCCAGATCGGCGCTGCTCCAGCAGGCGCCGCGGCAGAAGATGGGTACGTCGTTGACGACAATGCCGAAACCCTCACCGTCGGCGCCGCGGTCGACGGCAAGCGAGCGAAAGCCGATGCGACCGAGGTCGATGGTTTCGCCGCTGATCAGGAGTGTCAGTCCGTGCAGGGCGGGGGTGCCATGGGTGTGCGGAAACCAGGGCGCGACGCCCGGCAGGCTGAGCGTACCCGACAGCGTGCCGGGCGCGGCAATATCCAACGCGGCTTCTCGTCCTGCGCACCGCATCAGGGCGCGGGGGGATATGCCCCTGGTATCATCCGACAGCGACACCGTGAGCGCGACCGTGCCGGCCTCGCCGTCATAGCGCGTGCGCAGATCGATGCCCGCGATAACGGGCACCGCATTGCCGATCTCGACCCGCTGCACCGGCCGAAACGGCCCGGTCGGCAGACCCGGAGGGCACCAGCCCGGCATCGAGCCCAATGCGGTGGTGCGGAACCAGCGCAGCCCGTTGGGCTGGATCATCGCCGGGCGCCAGCGCGAGCGACGCGGCGCGGAGGCGAGCCTCGGCGCCAACGCACGGAAGCAGAGCGCAATCTCCGCCCCTGCGGGCAGATTGACGGCCAGAGCGAGCGGCTGGAACATCGAGCGGCTCTCGGCGGCCAACGTTCCGTCGATCCAGATCTCGGTCCAGCTCGCAAGCCCCTCGAAGCGCAGGACACCGCTCAACGCCCGGTCGAGCCGGGTCCTGTACCAGTGGTCCTGCCGGCCGATAGCCTCGGCCGTGTCGTCCGCCAGTCGCCCGAGCGCGCGCAAGGTGCCGGCGACCGTGCCGGGGACAGCCGCCTCCAGCCAGGCGCTATCGTGCGGCAGCTCAGCCGGGGCCGCGACGGCGTCGGCCGCCGTCGCAAGCCAGCCCCAGTTCCCGATCGCCTCGACGTTTTCGCCAGTGCGCGCGACGATGCGGGCCATCCGCGTTCAAGCCGGAAAGCGGCGGGCGAGCGTCTCGCTCACAATGTCGTGCTGCGTGGCAAGCTCGGCGAGGCTCGCGTCGAAACGCTCGAAGCGCTTCTGCTTCATGGCCCGCGCCAGATGGAACTGGGCGATCTTGGCGCTCTCGGCAATCCGAAGTGCGGCCTCTCGCGCATCGTCGAGCCCGTCCACGGTGGTGCAGAGCCAGCCGAGATGGGTCGCCAGCAGCTCGAAATTGGCGCCGAGCTGACGCAGCGTGTTGAAGGCGTAGTGATGGAAGACCTCGGTCGGCCGCTCCGCAAGAGCCTGCGCCTGCGCGGTCGCGACCGCGCGGAAGGCCGAGACCGGGTTGGTGTCCGGTCGCCTTGCGACGTGGCGTGCCAGCAGCCGCAGCGCGGTCGCGCGTAGCTCCGCGTCGCTCGGCAGATGCTCGGGCAGGCGCACCATCTCCGCATAGGGAAACAACGTATCGTCGCGCATCTGGCCCGGCAGCAGTCGCAGGAGGCCGTCGAAATCCTCGCCCAGGGCGCGGTGGAGCCCGTCATTGTGGAAGTAGTCGAGCTGGCGGCCGGCGCGGTCGAGCCGGTTGACGGCGATCGTCGTCTTGCCGTGGCTGGTGCGGTAGGAGATGCCCTGTGTATCGGGCATGTAGAAGGAATCGAGCTCGATCAGCACGAGGCGCCGCCGTGCGATCTGCTGTTCAAGATGGCCGACCAGATCGTCATACAGCGCAAGCTCTGCGACGCGCAGACCGTAGAGCGCCTCGAGATCATCCAGCGGCGGCTTGAAGAAGGTGAATTGGTCGCCTTCGAAATCCTGCGCAACGGTGAAGCCGAAGGCGGCTGCGGGCTCGGTGCCCAGCCTGTGCAGGATTTCGATCCAGAGATCGGCATAGCAGTTCGTCTGCGGCCAGTGCCGATCGCCGGAATGCATCGCATGGCGGCGATAGGCGAGCGGGTCGCCCGACAGAAGCGGGGCCGCTCCTGCCGCTGCGACCGGACGCTCGATCGTCGCGTGGGCAGTCATGGCGCTTACGGCCAAAGCACGTCGCGCACGGCCGCCGGCCATGTCTGGACGTCGAAACCGTGATGCTTGAAGAGCGCCAGTGCGACGCGCTCCATGCCGAAGCCGACACAAGCCGTATGCGCGGTCTCTCCGTCTTCCGTCTTGATGCCCCAGGTCGTGCCGAAATGATCCTGATGATAGTTGAAAGACAAGCAGGCGGTGGGCTTCTCGACGCTCTCGATGGGGATCAGGAGTTCGAATTTCAGGCGCTGATCGCGTTGGTTGTTGGCGAGCATGCGTCCGGCGCGGCCGAAAAAGGGATCATTGGCGACATCGATATGCAGCGGCATGCCCAGTGAGGCCATCATCGCCTGGCCGCGCTCCAGCCAGGTCGCGCGAAATTCCGTGACCTGGTCGGGCGTGCCGAAGCGCACATATTCGCGCATCCGGAAGAGCTGCATGCGGGCCGGGTCCTTGGAGGGCTCGTGCCGGAAGCAGTAGGATTGCAGGTCAAACAGTGCGCCGCCCCTGCCGACCGGACCGCGCTTGGCCACGACGGGGTAGAGCACATAGCAGGCAGCCGGAGTCAGCACGATGTCGGTGGACTTCTGACCCGCCGTCCAGTCGAGACCGTCGGAGACGTTGTGCAGCAACTCGGCATGGGCCCGCTCGTCGCCGTCGAAAGCATGGACTGTGCCTGCGAGCTGCGGGAAGCTTTTCAGATAGCCGCTGCGCTCGAAATGCTTGCGGTTCATCGCGGGCGGGAAGCGCGCGACCTCAGCGCCGTCCTGGCCGCCATACCGGGTGATCAGATCGTCAAAGCGAGCGACAACCTCCTCGAACAGACCGCTGCGTCCATAGAGACCGTCGACGCCGGTGTCGATCAGCAGGCCGCTCTCGATGAGTTCAGCAAGGAAACCCTGCTGTTGCTGGCAGTTCTGGCACATGAGATCACCGGGACAGGCTGGAATCGTGCTTGTACACGGCCAGCAGATTGGATGTGTTGCCGAGGATTCGGTCGTTGTTGATCATGATCGGTGCCGAGAGCGCGTCGCGCATGAGGCGTGTCAGGCTCGACGGGCTGTCGTTGCGATAGCCCTGGATGCCGCAGATCAGGAAGGCTTGGCTGACGATCTCGCCGACGTTCTGAGATGCGGCGATCTTGATGCTGTTCATCGCCACGACAAAGCCCATCGAGGAGAGCTCGTCGGCATCGTCGCGCGCGCGTTCGTAGCGGTCGAGCCCGGCGACGACCAGCGCCTTGAACTGCTGCAGGCGAGCGAGCAGCTCGGCCAGGCGGAGCGCGCTGGGCGGTGTCGTGCCCGGGCGCTTGCGGGCCTCGCCGCGCACGAAGCTCTCGGCGCGCGCAACAGCCTCGGCGGCGATCCCGTACCACACGGCGGCCCAGAGCAGATGGGCATGGGCAAGCATGGATTGCGCTGCGATCTCGGCGAAGGGCGTCGGAATGATCTGTTGCGCGGGTGCGCGGCCGGCAAAGGTGAAATTGTCGGAGCAGGTGCCGCGCATGCCCATCGTGTCCCAGACGGCGCTGCGCTCCAGCCGGTACTGATCTCGGGTCACCACTGCCATGACCTGGTCGGAGGGCGGTGCTTCGGGCGTGCGGCGGGCTGTGATCAGGATGGCATCGGCCTGCGCGCCATAGGAGATCAAACAGCCCTCTTTTTCGAGGGTGAAGTCCTCGCCGTCGCGCGCGACGCCACAGACGCTGCTGCGCAGGTCGCCGCCGACGCCGCCGCCTTCGGTCGTAGCCGAAGCGAGCAGGAGCTGCTCACCGGCGATCCGCGCCATGAAGTCGCGATGCCAGGAATCCGCAGCGCAGTGCACCACGAGGCTCGACACCTTGATCTGGTGCATCGCGTAGATCATGCCGGTCGAGGAGCAGCCCTGGGCCAGGACGGAGGCGATCTCGGCGATGGTGGCGAGGCTTGCTTGCTCGCCGCCATCGGCCGCCGGGATCATGATGCCCAGAAGGCGTTGCGCCCGCAGGGCATCGAAGGCCTCCTGTGGGAAGCGCGCCTTCACATCGACGTCGGCGGCATGCTCGGCCGCGATCCGTGCAACCGCGCGGGCCTTGGCGACCATCGCCTTCTCGTTCTCTGCGCGCGCGCCGAGATCGACCAGGACGGGGCGCTGCCTGCTTTCGGCCAGCATCCCGGGCTGCGATTGGGGGGCGGCGCGGCCGGCGAGTGACGCCATCAGACGCGCTCGCTCAGAATGCTTTGGATCGCGTTTTCGATTGCCGCAACGGAAGCGAAGTTGCGACGGTTCATCATCTTGTCGGGAAACTCGACCTCGAAGGCTTCTTCGAGCGCCATCATCAGCTCGACGGTGCCAAACGAGGTCAGGCCGGCATTATAGAGATCGGCGTCGTCGGCGAGGGTGGCGACGTCAACCGGCAGGCGCGCCGTCGTCTTGAGAATATCCCTGATCTTGCTCTTCATCGTTTGGTCCTGCCCATTTCATCCGCTGGCGACTTCGCGGCGGAAGATGACGTCCGCATGCGAAGTCAAGATGAGCGTTCCAGGCGCTCGCCGAGGCTTCCTGCCGATCTCATCTCTCGGGAAGTCCTTATTTGTAGTGTTCGACGCGATATTTTCTTATGAGGCCGGCATACCGCGGAAAATTTAATGGCGCGTTGCAGTTTTCGCCGAAACCTGCATTCGAACATCTCGATGACGGCATCTTGCACATTTTGGTAAACGGCGATCACGCCGCCATGCGTGCGCTAAATTGGCGATGTCTCGTTTACGATATCTTCAAGTTCTGCCTGGCGAAGACGTTCCCGAGCGCCCTTGAAGCCGCTTGGCTGTTATATCAGGCCTCCGGTGCGGACGATCTGCTGCCGGGAAGGAGCTCAAGGCATGGCGACGTTCGGATCGCGTCTTGCGGATCATAAGGGTGTCGGGCCCGGCTTCGATGCAATGCGCGTCGCGCTCGCGCTCGCAGTGCTCTACATCCACACCGGCCTGCTGCGGGTCGCGAGCCCCGAGGCCTTGCTTGCGCCGGTGGCGCCTTACGTTCCGATGACCCAGTGGGCGTTCGACTTCGCACCGCTGCCGATGTTCTTCGCGCTGAGTGGATTTCTGGTTGCCGGCAGCGCCGAGCGGCTGTCGATCGGACAGTTCGTCGTCAATCGCGGCCTGCGCATCCTGCCTGCGCTGGCCGTCGAGATCATCCTGTCGGCGCTCGTCCTGGGACCGCTGCTGACGATCTACAGCTTCGGTCACTATGTCTCGGACCCGCTCTTCGCGGGCTATTTCCTGAACATCCTGGGCAACATCCACTACGAACTGCCGGGTGTGTTTCTCGACAATCCCAATCCGCGCATCGTCAACGGCTCGCTCTGGACGGTGCCGCATGAAATCGCCTGCTACGCCCTGCTGGTCGGCGCGATGTTCACCGGCGTGTTCCGGCGGCGCTTGCTCGTCCTGCTCGCGACGCTGGCTCTGTTTGGCGTCTCGATCGGCATCTTCCTCTGCGGCAAGCTCGGCATCGTGCTGCCCTATCACGATGCGCTCAGCTATCTGTTCGTGACGCGCGGCGCGGCTCGGCTGGTGCCGCTCTTCCTTGCTGGCATCGTGCTCTACCAGTACCGGGACCGCATTCCCTACCGTTTCGGATATGCCGTGGCCTGCGTCGCCGCCTATGTCGCGATCGCGGCTTTCGGCACGCCGGACTGGAACGCCAATCCGATCTTCAGCTTCATCACGGCGCCGATCTTCGCCTATATCGTGGTCTATGCCGGGTTGTCGCCGAAGCTCGTCTTCAAGCCGCTCGCGCGCGGCGACTACTCCTACGGCATCTATCTCTACGGCTATCCGCTGCAGCAGGCGATGATCCAGCTCATGCCGTGGATCGACAACCGGCCGGCCTTCTTCGCGCTGTCGATCGCCGCCGCGAGCGCGATGGCGATCTTCTCCTGGCATGTCATCGAGAAGCCGATTCTGCGCCTGCGTCGCAAGTTCTCGCTGACGGCGCGGATCCATACGGGGCAGGTTGACCCCGCCTCGCGCGCGGCGCTTCCGCCCGGTCAGACGGTTCCGGTCGCCAAGTAATCTGGGCGCGCGCCCGCAGGCTCAGTGGCAAACTCCGCTTCGGCCGCATCGGGCGCGGTATCGCTGGTGCCCGTCAGGAACCACAGCAGCGCCGCGGTCTTGATCGAGTAGACGGAATCGCTGACGAGCATCAGCAGGCAGATATAAGTTGCCACGCAGACCTTGAAGCGCCAGGCCCGGCGCGAGCGTTCAGGCGTGAAGATGAAGAGGCTCCAGAAGCCGATCGCGCCGATCAGACCGATCTGGTTGAGTGAATAGGCGTAGCCGGAATCCGATAGGAAGGGCTTGTCCGGCGAAAGCCCCCAGACAGCCGAAGACGATAGCGAGGTCACCAGCCGTGCCGTCCAAAGGAGGCGGCCGGCGAAGTTGTTCTGCCAGCTCACCTCCGCGCTGGTGAAGCCGTATATGGCCAGCCCAGCCAGCACGAAGAAGGGCGCAGCCAGCCAGACGAAGCGTGGTGTGCGCGGCGCGAGGAGCCAGGCGATCGTCGCGACGATGCAGACATTGGCGCCGAAGCGGGAGTCGCTGAGAATGATAGCGCCGATGCCGGTCGCCATCGTCAGCCAGCGCTTGTTCATCTCTTTCCGGTTCAGGCACCAGATATAGATGATCGCTCCGAAATTGCCGGTCGAGATCGGCTCCAGAAAGACGGACGAGGCGCGGTGCGGCCCCAGGAAGGGCAGCAGCGTGCGCGCATCGGGCCGCATGCCCGACGCAAAGAGCGCGCCGGTATCGGCCTTGACGTCGGAGGGTGCGACCGTGCCGCGCGCAACGTAGTATTTGATGATGTTGAAATATTTGACGTAGACGTCGAGCGCCAGGAACTCGAACAGGCCGAAGGCCACGACGATCAGCCCGCTGATCAGGGCCGCGCGATCGGCCAGACGCGGGTCTCGGCAGCTCCGCCCGAGCAGGTAGAAGGCGATCGGGATCAGAAAATCACGCACCGCCTTCGGGTCGAGAGCCGGGCGCATCGCCATCAGCATGGCAGCGTAGGACATGAAAACGGCCAGCACGATATAGGGCGCCACGCTCCGGCCGAGGCCGAGATAGAGCGCGCTGGCCACGAGCACGACCTCGGAGCCCATGACCATGGTGTCGTTGACGCCCATGACATTCGTGTTGAGGAAGCACAGCGCGGTGTTGAAGGTCAGCGCACCCACCAGCAGCGCGAGCGTCAGGGGGGAGGGCGGCTGCGAGCCATCTGCGCCTGCGACATGATCCCGGAC
Organism: Allobosea sp. OK403; assembly: GCF_900113835.1. Lineage (GTDB taxonomy): Bacteria > Pseudomonadota > Alphaproteobacteria > Rhizobiales > Beijerinckiaceae > Allobosea. The sequence continues at coordinate 163,913 of NZ_FOQV01000008.1, forward strand.
GGAAGTCACGCGGCTGCCCTTGGCCACCTTCGGAACAGGCGCTCAGTCTCGCCAGGGGTCACGAGCGCCACGACGAGCTCGCCGGTCGGATCGACCTTGGACGCCGTGCGGATAATGTCGGGCACCCCCATGCCCGAGAGATCCGCCGCCAGCACAATCGCATCAGGCGAGATCGCGCGGGTGTTGTCTGTCGCCTCGGAACGCAGGACGAGCACGAAGTTGCTGCGGCGCGCCCCGCTTCCGGGCTGACCCCTACCGGCATCGATGCGCCGCATGTTGATGTCGTTGCGCCCCGCACTCTCGCGGTAGATCAGGACGCTCTCACCGATCTCCGCCAGGGCCTGGGCGAGATGTTGCGCGATATCGGCCTGCACCGCTGCGTCGAGCGGCCCGGCGATCAGGATGGAGGCCGGTAGATGTCGCCCGAACCGCGCCTGGAGCAGTTTTGCGGTCGGTGCGAGCGCAGCCTGCCGCTCGGTTACCTCTTTGGGCAACCGCGCCACGCTGGCGACGCCCAGGATCTCGCCGGCCTGTTTGGGGGTCAGCGCGCTTTGCGGCAGCAGGCGGGCGGTTCGTTGGGGTAGCAGTTCAAGCAGATAGGCGATTCCCAGCCCGGCGCAGGCCCCGAACAGCAACGCGGCTGCCAGGACGATGATCGCCGGCGGCTTGGATGCGACAGCGGGCGGGACGGCTTCGGACAGCAGACGGGAATTGCTCGTCTCGATCTTCTTCTGCTGGTCGAGTTCGCGGGCGCGGGTCAGCGATGCGTTGTAGACAGCGCGGATGGCCTCGGCCTCGCTCTCGAGCTGGCGGAGCCGGATTTCGGCCACGCCGCTGGTTTCCTGGGAGCGCGTCAACTCGCTGGCGCGCTTCTGCAGATTGGCAAGGTTGGCCTCGGCCTGACGATAGGCCTGCTGCACGGAGGAGCGCACGCGTCCCAGCTCCGCGGCGAGCAGCTTGCGCGTCTCGGCCAGCTCCGCCCTGATCTCGATCAGTCGCGGGTGCTGGGGCATCAATGTCTGCGCCAGGCTCGCCGCTTCGCGCGCCGTCTGTGCATATTGCGTGCGTAGCGACGCGACGCTGGTCGAGGTCAGGGCTTCGGGAATGGTCTCGGACAGCAGCCCATTGTCCCGCAGGTTGGCAATGCCGTCGCGCCGCGCCGCCTGGCGGGCAAGTTCTGCGCTGGCCTGGCTGATCTGGGTATAGAGATCGCGCAACTGCTGCGTCACCACGAGCCCGGTCTCGCCGGTGCTGACGAGATTGTTCTTGATCCGGAAGGCCTGAACGGCCGCTTCGGCATCATTGAGCTGTGTCCGCAGACCGGCAATCTGACTGATCAGAGACTCGTTGGCGCGCTCGACCGCACCACGGCGCCCGTCATTGCCCTGGCGAAAATAAGCCCTGGCCAGCGCGTTCGCGATATCGGCCGCTTTCGTCGCGTCGGGATGCGACACGATGATGCGGAAGACCAGCGAGTTCTCGACCCGCTGGATGACGATGGCACGGCGCAGCGCGTCCATCGTTTGGGCAGAGCGCTGTTGCGGGGTCGGCATCAAGAGTTTGCCGAAATGGCGTGCGAGAAACCCGGGTTGGGGCGCGAAGGCGCTGTCCTGTTCAAGGTCGAGATCGCTGATCATCTGGCGCAGCACGCCTGACGATGTCATCACCAGAGACTGGCTATCGACATTGGCGAAGTCGATCGAAGCCGAGCTGTCCGAACGTACGATATCCTTGCCGACGATCTGCAGGGCCTGCGGATCGACCAACAATTCGGCCGTCGCGCGATAGACCGGTGTCTGGGCGACGAGATAGGCGAGAGCGAGCAGCAGCGTCACGCACGCGCTGGCGGCGACCATGAGGCGCCTGCGCTTCAGCAGGTTCAGCAGCTCCGGCACGCCGAATGCCGAGGTCGGCGTCGGCGCGTCGTGTCGTCCGCCGACCTCCAACGCAGTAACCACCTGAAGCCTCCTGAAACGCGGCCTAAACGCGCCCCGGCCGGCGCTGCTGGCCCGAAGGGCAGGCGACCGAAGGCGCTGGAATCCAACGGGCATGCTGGCTATCTGTGGTTAAGATCTTCCTAAACAGGTCGATAAAATTCTGATGATCTGTAGAGATTTGTCTAAAATCGGATTTAACCACGATTGATACGGAAATGGTTTCGATGTTTCTTGTTATCGACCTTGGTGATAAATAGATATTTAGAGAAATCGACCCGATCTTACAACGACCAACGCCGCCGTCCCTGGAGACGCGTCCTGGGTGGAGCCGCAGCATTGCCGACCCGCTTCAGACCCCGGTCCAGACGCTGCGCCGGATCCCGCGCGGCGATGTCGCGGCCATTTAAGGCATCATGAACGCATCTCGTGGCAAGGATCGAGCGGGGCTATCGGCCTTGCATGTCGGTCGGGAAAACGGGGGTGGCGTCCCGGAAAAACCGAGCGGCATGCGGATTCTGATGGCCTGCGCGGCGTTCCCTCCCTTCATCGACGGCGGCGGACCGATCTCGGCGATGATCGTGGCGAAGCTGCTGCGAGCGGCAGGCCACGACGTCGAGGTGGTCAATGTCGCCGGCGAGGACAAGCACGAGATTTTCGACGGCGTGCCGGTCCACCGGCTTCGTTCGCTCAATATCGACTGGAATTATCGCCTGCCGCGCCCTGCGTGGAAAAAGCTCGTCTGGCACGCGCTGGAAAATTTCAACCCTCGCGCCTTCTTCGCGATGCGCCGCGAGATCAGGCGTGTCCAGCCCGATATCGTCCTCACGGACTCCATCGAAAACATCAATGTGGCGACTTGGGCTGCCGCCAAAAGCCTGGGTGTGCCCGTCTGCCACATTCTGCGAAGCACCTTCCTCCTGTGCTGGAAGGGCAGCATGTGGCGCAACGGCGACAATTGCGCCCGCGCCTGCGGCTCCTGCCGGGCGACCTCCTATGGCAAGAAGCTGATGTCGCGCTTCGTCGATGCCGTGGTGGGCGAGACCGATTTCATCACCGCGCGCCATCTCAGCGAGGGATACTTTCCTCATGCGACCTCACATTGCATTCCCGGCGCGATCGCGCCGCGCGATGTACCCTCGCCGCGCCTGGCGCCCGGCGAAGGCAGGCCGCTGCGACTGGGCTTCATCGGCGTCCATGATCCGATCAAGGGTCTCGATACGCTGGCTGCGGCCGCCCATCGCCTGAAAGGACAGGCGGTCGAGTTCCTGATCGCCGGAACCGGGCAGGGCAACTATGCGGCCGCACTGCCCGAACATTTTCCAGAGGAGAACACGCGCTTCCTCGGTTGGGTGCAGCCCGACGCGTTCTTTCCCCAGATCGACGTACTCGTGGTGCCCTCTGTCTTCCGGGAACCCTTCGGACGCGTCGTGATCGAGGCCTTCGTCCACGGCGTTCCCGTCATAGGAGCACGGTCGGGCGGCATTCCCGAAACGATCGAGCCCGGCATCAACGGCGCCCTGTACGCGCCTGGGGACGATGGCGCATTGGCGCAGCACATCACTGAACTCGTGCAGAACCCGGAGCGTATCGCCACGCTTTCCCAGGGAGCCCTCGCAGCGGCGCGGCGCTACGCGCCCGAACGCATCGCTTCGTCCTATGAGGCCGTCTTCGCCGAGTTGCTGCGCGGTGCGCAGCCGGGACGCGTGCCGGTGATTCAGGACGCAAGCCCGTGAAGGCCCTGTGGAGATTGTCCAAGCGGACGGAGGCCAGGCGGTTCGTGTCCGCCTTCTCGTCGCGATTCAGCAGCACCTTGCTGAGCTTCCTTGTCCTGCTGACGGCGAGTCATTTCCTGTCCACGCAGGAATACGGCCTCTATGTCTTCCTGTTTTCGATCGGCAGTGCGCTGGGCCTGATCGCGGTTCTGGGACAGCAGATTCTTGTGGTGAAGCGCTACCAGCACCATGAAGGGTCCAGCCATCGACTGAACCAGGCGCTGGTCGGCGTCAATGCGCGCTGGCTCGCGCTTGGCTGCGGGCTACTGGTGGTTGCAGCCACCGTGTTCTTCATCTTCGCGGATGCGTTTCCGGAACCGTATCGGCATCTCTGGGTGGCCCTGGCCTTTGCAGCGGTCTTCGCGGTCAGTGAGTATCTGCAGAACTATTTCCGCATTCACGGGCGGATCAACCTATCGCTGGTGCCCCGTGAGATCGTCTGGCGCGGAGCCTCGATCCTGTGCATCGCCGCTGCGGGGCTCATCGGCTATAGCGCCGATGGCGAGGTAGTCATGGGCATCGTCACGGTGTTGCTGGGGGCCACGACTTTGTATCAAGTCGTCGCCTTCACGCGCGGCGAAGGCTGGGGCTGGCTGGCACGCCACGATGACGTATCGCGCGAGACCCGTGGGATCTGGCGCAAGGAGAGCCTGTATTTCATCGCCAATGGGATCCTGAACTCATCATCGGCCTATCTGGAAACGATCCTGATCGGCGCGGTGTTGGGGCTGGACAAGGCCGGCTTCTACTTCGTGGCCCTGCGGATAGCGATGCTTCTGACCTTGCCTGTCGCGGCGATCGACACCGTCGGCATCCCCATGATCGCCGCCCGCTTCCAGAAATCCGACAATGCTGGCGCCCAGATCTTGATCGGGCAGCTGTCCTTCGCCAGCTTCTGCATCTCGCTTCTGGGCGCCTTCGCCCTGGTGATGATCGCGCCGTTTGTCCTCTCGATCTTCAATGCGGATTTCGCCCAGCATGCCGATGTCCTGACGGTCCTGTGCGTGCTGTCGGTTTCGCAGGCCTTTTTCGGGCCCGGTTCCTGGCTGTTGATGATCGGCGGCGGCGAGCGCTTCTTCCTGATCGCGCGGGCGGTGATCTTCGTTTTCTATCTGGGACTGCTGTACGGCCTGGCCCAGATTGGTGGGCTGATGGGCATCGCGATCGCCGGGCTTTTCATGACGCTGGCGTCCAATCTGGCCGCCTGGCACTGGATCAAGCGCAAATATGCGATCGACAATATGGCAACGGCGTTTTTCAGACCCTTTATCTTCACGGGGTCGAAGAAGCCAGAGCCACTGCGGCCCGAGCCCGACGGTGGTCGCGCCGACACCGCAGCAAAAACGGTTGTGCATTGAATACGTCGAGGCGGAGCAGGGATATGGGCGCGGCGGCGGCCGAACGGACACCGGTCATGGCACGACGGCAGGATGCGGCGTCCGAGCTTCCGATCGCGCCGGTGTCGTCTCCGATGGCCGCTCCATCATCTCAGGGAACGCCCGCATCTCAGGGCACGCCCGTCGCCTTCTCGGGCACGATGGGCATGCTTTACCCAGGCGCCGCGTCGGTGGCCGTTCTGATGCTGGCTCCGGTCGGCTACGAGGAGCTTTGCCTGCGCAGCACGTGGCGGACACTGGCTGAAGCGCTGTCCCTGGCCGGCATAGCCTGCCTGCGCTTCGACTATCCCGGTGTCGGTGATGCGCTCGATGTCGTCGACCCGTCCGGCCTCGACGACTGGGATGAGACCGTGTGCGCTGCCGCCGGTCTGCTGAGGCAGGCCAGCGGCTGCTCGCGCTTGATCCTGCTGGGACAGGGCCTTGGCGGAACGCTCGCCCTGCGTCTGGCTGGCGCGTTGGCTCCGGTCTCCGGCTGCGTGGTCATGGCGCCGGTCGTCAACGGCAAGCGCTATTTGCGCGAATTATCGGTCTGGACGCGCATCGTTGCCGACCGCATCGGGATCGGCATGGATCCCGACGATGATACGGGCTGTGCCGTGGCGGGCCTTCGGTTGCCGCCGTCGCGCCTCGCCGCCATCGGAAGGCTGAACTTGCTCGACACCGACAGCCGTCCCTGTGACGAGGTGCTGCTTTTGTCCCGTTCTGGCCATGCGGGCGATGCGGCACTCGCAACACATCTGGCCGCACGCGGCACCGCGGTGACGGCCTTGCCCTATCAGGGCTACGAGATGCTGACGACCGATCCGACCGGTGCCAGGCCGCCTTTGCCGACGATCGCGGCCATCGTCGCTTGGGTCGCGCAGCGCGCATGCGCGCCGGAACAGACCGTTCACGCACTCGCTACGGCCAAGCCTAATGAGGGGCGGGTCGCGAAGCTGTTCGGGCCGGGCTTCATCGAGAGCCCCGTCCGGTTCGGTCCGAACGGATCTCTTTTCGGCGTGGTGTGCGAGCCCGAAGGCCGCTCTTCCCGCTCGTCGATCGTGTTCGTCAATGCCGGACGCGACTACCATATCGGCTGGGCTCGCGTCACCGTCGCGCAGGCTCGTGCGTTCGCGGCACGAGGCATCGCGTCGCTGCGCTTCGATACCAGCGGCATCGGCGACAGCCTGCCCGATGAAAACGGTCCCGAGGAAGTGCTCTATTCCGAAGAACAGGTCGCCGATGTCCGGCTCGCCCTCGACGTCATGGATACGCGCGGCTACCAGGATCCGATCCTGATTGGGCGCTGCAGTGGGGCCTATGCCGCCTTCAATGCCGCGGTCGCGGATCGGCGGGTCCGGCAGCTCGTGATGGTCAACAACGAGCGCTTCGTCTGGGACCCTGACGAAAGCGTCGAAGATGCGATCCGGTACGCCCATCGGAGCGTCGGCGACTTCGGCGCGACGCTGAAGCGGAACGGCGGGCTGCGCCGGCTGCTCACGGGGCAGCTTCGCATCGGGCCGGCCGGGCGCTATCTCCTGTTCCGGCTCCTGAAGCAGGTCTCGATCCGGCTCGCGCCTGTGCTGGGCCGCTTGACCAAGCACGGCCGGCTGCGCCGCGAATGCCAACAGCGCTTCGGCGTGCTGGCGGCCCGCCAAGTCGATGTGGCCTTGATCTATGCCGAAGGGGATGTCGGCATGGCCGAGTTCAACACCTATTTCGGCAAGACCGGCGAGGGGCTCTCGGCCTATCGCAACGTGTCATTCGCAACCATTCCCGACGCCGACCACAACTTCACCCATCTCGGTGCCGCGCTTCGGCTGCGGGCCAAGCTGCTGGAGACGGTCAAGCCATGAATGTCTCGACGAGACGGTGGGGCGTCGGCCTGCTGCTAGCGGCCGCCGGCCTGCTGGGCGCCGCAATGCCTGCGCCAGGCGCGGAGACGTGCCTGCGTGGCGTCAATCTCTCCGGCGCCGAATTCGGCGCGGTGCCGGGGCGGCCGAACACCGATTACACCTACCCCGCCGAGGCGGCGATCCGCCGGCTCGCCGGACTGGGTATGACCTCCTTCCGGCTGCCGTTCCGCTGGGAGCGCATCCAGCCCAAACTCGACGGTGAACTTGATGCGGCCGAACTCGCCCGCCTCGACCAAAGCATCGATACGGCCAAGGCCGCGGGTCTGGTCGCGATCCTTGACCTGCACAATTTCGGCTATTACGCCGGCAAAAGACTTGGCTCCCCGACCTTGCCGGCTGCCGCGCTGGGCGATGTCTGGCGGCGGTTGGCAACGCATTATCGCGACCGGACGAACGTGGTGTTCTCGATCATGAACGAGCCCTACGACATTCATAGCGCCGAATGGGCGAAAACCCAGAACGTCGCCATCGCCGCGATCCGCAAAGCCGGGGCGAAGCAGATGCTTCTGGTCACCGGAACCGCCTATGGCGGTGCGCATAGCTGGACGTCGGATCTGCCGGTCGGCAACAACAGCCGCGACCTGCTGGCGATCGAAGATCCGCTGAAGCGGTTCGCCTATGATTTCCACCAATATCTCGACGCCGACTATTCCGGCCGCCAGCCGGAATGCTCGGCGGCGCAAGGCGCTCTCAAGGCCATCGACGACGTCGGCGCCTGGCTGAAGGCCCATGGCCGGCAAGGTTTTCTGGGTGAATTCGCGGCCTCTGATCGGCCCGAATGCGTCGTGGCCTTCAAGCAGATGATCGCGCGGATCGATTCGCGTCCTGAGCAATGGGTCGGCTGGACTGCGTGGGGGGCCGGGCCGTGGTGGCCGCCCGACTATGTCTTCAACCTTGAGCCGACGGCGGCGGGAGAGCGCCCACAGATGAAGGCGCTGATCGAACACTTGAAAAGCAGTGGGCCCCGAAACGCCATGTGTGAGCGGGAAAGGCGGCCATGACCCTGCAGCCGCAGCAGTCGGCGGCATCGACGATGTGCGAGGGAACGCGCATCGTCCATGTGGTGCGTCAGTTCCTGCCCAATCGCGGCGGGCTGGAAGACGTCGTCGCCAATCTCTGCAAAGAGCAATTGCGCGTGGGGTTGGCTCCCTCGGTCGTGACGCTCGATCGGCTGTTCGCCCGGCCAGACGTCCTGTTACCGCGCGAAGAGGTGATCAACGGCATCCCCATCCGACGCATCCCGTATTTCGGCTCGTCGCGCTATCCGCTGGCGCCATCGATCTTTGCCTGTCTGGGAGATGCCGAGGTCGTTCATGTCCATGCCGTCGACTTCTTCTTTGACGCCTTGGCGATCGGCTGGCTGCTCCATCGAAAGCCCTTGGTCGCGACGACCCATGGCGGCTTCTTTCATACCGCTGACTTCTCCGCCCTTAAGAAAATCTGGTTCAACGGCCCGACACGGCTATCATCGCGCGCCTATCGCGCGATCGCAGCTTGCAGCGCCAACGACGCCCGGATGTTTGAAAGCGTTGCAGCCGGAAACGTCCATCTGATCGAGAACGGCGTGGACCTCGACAAATTTGCCGATGCGTCCAGTCCTGTCCCGGTGCGACGGATCGTCAGTATCGGGCGCTTCTCCAAGAACAAGCGTCCCGATCACCTCATCGCGACGATGGCCGAACTGCTGCGCTCGGGAGATGACTGGCATCTCGATATGATCGGCGTGGCGTCCGACTGGTCTGAGTCCGAGCTCAGCGACGCGGTCACTCAAGCCGGGCTGGCAGACCACATCGATCTGCATTTCGAACTTGAAGATGCAGCCGTGCGCGTTCTGATGAGCCAAGCGTCGTTATTCATCTCGGCCTCGGAGTTCGAGGGCTTCGGCTTGGTAGTGATAGAGGCGATGAGCGCCGGACTGATGCCAATCGTTCAACCGAATGCGGCGTTCACGGCCCTGGCCAAAAAGCATCCGGTTATCCGCCTCGCAAATTTCGCCGACCCGGTTGAGGCAGCTGAGACGATCGCCGATGCGTTCAATACGCTATCGAATGGCAATGCAGCGCTGGCGAGCACCAAGGCGGAGCTTTCGGTCTATTCATGGCGCCATGTCGCCCAGAGCTATCAGTCAATGTACAATTCTGTGTTGCGCCGGACGGATAGAAGCGATTTGCCGGTTGGCGATGTGAAAATTGGCCCTAAAACCTGACGCAATAGCTCCAGTCTTCTTGCTGCGATGGCGCGGTTTGCCTGAATGCGGTTGAGGGCCCGCTGTTCCGAAGGCCGTCATCTTTTACTGTAATTTCAACGGATCGCATGGCGGCAGCCCATGTGCCGGCGCAGACCGCTTGTTCGACCAACCCTGCCCTGGCCCCGGCCATGATCGCGCGGGCGGTGGTCGCTGGCACCAGACCGCCAATCGATCTCGACCCGTCCGACATCAGCGGAATCACGATCCGCCAAGCTTGGCCCCAATCGTGCCGACGGCGAGTCGGCCGTCGGCGTGTCGTATCTCAAATGCGCGAGCCTGGATCGCGTTGGCGACGAAGACGTCTTTCGGGTTCAGCACGCCCGGAATGCGAAAATCGGCCGACGGCATGGGCATGGTCGCGGTGAACTCGCCGGCGACTCAGGCATCGACTTGGGCACGGTAATGGCGTCGGCCGGGGCCTTTCGGCGTCGTTTCATTCCCAAAGCAAAACGGCCACCCCGGAGGGTGGCCGCAAGTCCTTGCGTAACAAGGAGGAAAATGGTGGGCGCGACAGGGATCGAACCTGTGACCCCTACGATGTCAACGTAGTGCTCTCCCGCTGAGCTACGCGCCCGTCTGCCGCGTCGGGATATCGTCGCGGCCGCCGGAACAGGGTGTCACCGTTGCCGGCTGACCATGTTGCGAGGTGTGCGGCTATAGCGGCTCATGCGGCGCCTTGCAAGCCGCTTGAGCTGCAAAAACGTCAAGCCGCCAGAAGCTTTTCGACCTCGCTGACGAGCTCGCGCAGATGGAAGGGCTTGGACAGCACCTTGGCATCCTTGGGCGTCTGCGAATCGGGGTTCAGGGCGACTGCCGCAAAGCCGGTGATGAACATCACCTTGATGTCGGGATCGAGCTCGGTGGCGCGCCGCGCCAATTCGATGCCGTCCATCTCCGGCATCACGATGTCGGTCAGGAGCAGCTCGAAGGGCTCTTCGCGCAGGCGGTTATAGGCCGAGAGGCCATTGTCGAACGAGGCCACGTCGTAGCCCGCATTCTGCAAGGCCTTGACCAGGAAGCGGCGCATGTCGTTGTCGTCTTCAGCGAGAAGTATCTTCGTCATGGGCCTGCTATGTCCGTCCCGAAAGGCCTGTCTCAGGATGAAGGCCGCCGGGCGCGGCGGTTTCCATCCGGTCGTATTGTCTGGCGCCTGCGCCATATCCCGGGCCGGCGAGCAGCCGGGTTAGCCGGCCGGCTGCAGGCTTGGAACCATGTCCTTCTATAAGGCATGCGCATGGTAAACAACGCGTGAATCCGGTCTTGGTTAAACAGCCGCGCGGGTAATGCTTCTACAGCGCCGTTTTGTGTGCTTCAGTTCGGCGACATGAGCGCTCCAACCGCCTTCTTCAAAGCCGATCCCGAGGATGTCGTCGCCGAGATCGAGCGGCCCTTCACGCTGCATCAGCCGGCGCTGCAGGTCGTGCCCGTGGTGGTCGACGTGCCCCATGCCGGGCGGCGCTATCCCAAGGCCTTCGTCGAGCGGGCGCGATTGCCGCTGCGCAGCCTGCGCCGCTCCGAGGACGCCTATATTGACCTGCTCTTCGCCCAGGCGGTGGCGCTTGGGGCCCCGCTCCTGGTCGCCGAGTTCCCGCGCGCCTTTCTTGACGTCAATCGCGAGCCCTATGAGCTCGATCCGCGCATGTTCGACGGCCGCCTGCCTGCCTTCGCCAATACGCGCTCGATGCGGGTCGCGGGCGGGCTCGGCACAATTCCGCGAATCGTCGGCGATGCGCATGAGATCTATTTCGGCCGCATCCCGGTCGAGGAGGGGCTGGCGCGGATCGATGCGCTCTACCGGCCCTATCACGCCGGCTTGCGCAGCCTCATCCAGCGCACGCATGGCGCCTTCGGCACCTGCATCCTGGTCGATGCCCATTCGATGCCGTCGAGTGGGCTCGACCGCGACGGGCTCGCCAAGGCCGACGTCATCCTGGGCGATCGCTTCGGCACCAGCGCCTCGGGCTATATCGTCGACATCGCCGAGGAGGCCTTCCGGCGGCTGGGCCTGAGCGTCACGCGTAACCGGCCTTATGCCGGGGGCTTCATCACCGAGCATTACGGCGCGCCGACCTCGGGCGTGCATGCGCTGCAGATCGAGGTCAACCGCGCGCTCTACATGAACGAGGCGACGCTGGAGCCGCATGCCGGCTTTACGGAGCTGGAGCGGGGCGTGACCGCGGCGATGGCGGATTGCTTCGCGCGCTGGAGCGGCTGGCTCGACGAATGGCGCGAGGCGGCTGAATAGAGCATCGGCTACGAAAGCGGGGTGTGGTTTTCGGAACAGGCCGAAGCGAGACAAAAATCCCCGGCGACCGGATTGCTTGCGGCCGCAACCCAGAAAAAAGGGCCGCACACTTGCGTGGCGGCCCAAGTCTAGGGAGGAAACGCCCAAGGAGGGCAACGAAGGCTTGAGGTGATCGCCCCTTCGCAGTGCACAATATGACGGTGCAGCGCAAAAACGCAAGTGGTTTTGCGTAAAGTCTTATGCGCCATGCGTCAGGCGCAAGAAGGATGGCGAATTGCCGGCCGGTTCTCTTGTTTTCCAATGATTCCGCTTGCATGACAGGCTCGTGCCGCACGGCCACGGTCGGGTGCAATGCTGCGCGGCAACAAAATAATGGGAGGCTGGTATATGAGCACTGTCGATTTCGGCGCTTTCATTGCCGAACTGGCGACACAGTCCGGCCAGGCGATTCTCCCGTTTTTTCGCGCCCATCATGCCACCGAGGACAAATCGCTCGGCGGCGTGTTCGATCCGGTGACGGAGGCCGACCGGGCCGGCGAGAACGTGATGCGCCATCTGATCAAGCGCAGCTTCCCCGCCCATGGCGTGCTCGGCGAGGAGTTCGGCAATGAGAACATCGACGCCGAATATGTCTGGGTGCTCGATCCGATCGACGGCACGCGCGCCTTCATCTCCGGCATTCCGGTCTGGGGCACGCTGATCGGGCTGACGCGCGGCGGCGTGCCGGTCTATGGCATGATGCACCAGCCCTTCACGGGCGAGCGCTATTCCGGCGATGGCCGGCAGGCGCGCTATGAGGGGCCCAACGGCCCGCGCGTTCTGCGCACGCGCCAGATCACGAATCTCGGCGAAGCGACACTGATGACCACCTCGCCGGCGCTGTTCAAGGGCGCGGAGGCTGAAGCCTATGCCCGGGTCGAGAGCCAGGTGCGGCTGCCGCGTTATGGCTGCGATTGCTATGCCTATTGCATGCTGGCGGCCGGCCATGTCGATCTGGTGATCGAAGCCGGCCTCAAGCCCTACGACATCGTCGCGCTGATCCCGATCATCGAGGGCGCAGGCGGCATCGTCACCTCATGGGATGGCGGCAGCGCCGCCGGGGGCGGCACGGTCATCGCCGCCGGCAACAAGACGCTGCATCAGGCCGCGCTCAGCCTGCTCGCCGGGTGAGCCGGCCGCGGCATTGTCCTCGCCGGGAATGAAGGCGTCGAAGGCTGCCCAGAACTGGGCACGGATCTCGTCGCTCTCCATCAGGAGCTCGTGGCGCGCGGTCGGCAGGACGAGCGCGGCGCCGGTCTTGAGCCGCGCCGCGAAACGCTCGATCGCCGGGGTGGAGACGATCGGGTCCTGGCCGGCGGCGATGACCAGCGTCGGCACGCGAATCTCGCGGGCGGCGGAGGGCGCGTTCAAGCGCGCCATCAACTGGAAGGCCGCATGCACCCAGGCGATCGTCGGGTCGCCGATGCACAGATGCGGCGCGCCGGCCGAGAGCGCGCTGTTGCGGGCATAGCGGGTGGGGTCGCCGGTCAGCCGGTTGCCCTCGAAGGGTTTGGTCGCGATCGCAGTGTCGCTGCCGCCGGGTACGAAGGATTTGCCCAGACCGAGCCAGAACAGCAGGTTTGCCAGCCGCCGCGCCATATCGGGACGCTCGATCATCGAGAGGCCCAGCATGGGGGCGAGCGCCACCAGCCGCGAGACCGGCAAGGCGTCGCGGCGCGCGGCGTCCAGGCACAGGGCCGCGCCCATCGAATGCGCCAGCACGAAATAAGGTTCGGGCAGCGTCTCGCGCATCTGCGCCAGCGCCAAGGCGAGGTCGTGCTCATAATGTCTGAGCCAGCCGACATGGCCCTTGCGCCGGCGCCGCACGAAGCGCTGCGAGCCGCCCTGGCCGCGCCAGTCGAAGCTGATCACATGGAAGCCGCGCCGGCGCAGTTCGACGATGGTTTCGCTGTAGCGTTCGATGAATTCGGCCCGCCCCTGGACGAGGAGGATGGTGCCGCGCATCGGCTTGACCGTGGGCCGCCAGCTCGCGAAGCGCAGTTGCGCGCTGTCGCGCGTTTTCGCAAACCAGGCCTTGCCATGCCCGGGGACGGGATAATCGGGATGGGCGAAGAGCTGGGCCTCGGCCATCAGGGCAGGACGCGAAACAGGGGGAGGCGATCTTTCGCGTGAGCCATGCTCTGAACCCCAGGTTGACGATCAGGTTTTCGCATGCGGGCATGACAGTCCGCTGGCGACGCGATCGAAGGGCCTCCGAATCGGGCGAACCTTCGCGGCGGCACCAAACTGTTTATGCGCGTCTCGGCGCCCCCTTGAAAAGCCGAAAAGGCGAGACCAGATCATCCCTGCGCAGGCCGAGACCGGCTGCGCGAGCTAAACCAGGTCCGTGCTCATGATGAGGCGGGCTGGACCAGATTTGTCGCTTCCCAGGAGGACATCATGCGTCACTTCGATCTTTCCCCGCTCTATCGCTCGACCGTCGGCTTCGACCGCCTGTTCTCGCTGCTTGACCAGGCCACCAGCGCCGAGGCCGCGCCGACCTATCCGCCCTACAACATCGAGCGCACCGCCGAGAACGCCTACCGCATCAGCATCGCGGTCGCGGGTTTTGGCGAATCCGACCTTGCCATCGAGAGCAAGGAGAATGCGCTGACGGTGCGCGGCGAGAAGCAGAGCACCGAATCCGCTGAAAAACGCGAGGTTCTGCACCAGGGTATCGCTGCGCGCGCTTTTGAGCGTCGCTTCCAGCTTGCCGATTATGTGCAGGTGACCGGCGCCAGCCTCGAAAACGGCTTGCTCCATATCGATCTCGTCCGCGAGATCCCCGAGGCCAAGAAGCCGCGCCAGATCGCGATCGGCGGGGCCAAGCCCGCCAAGGTGCTCGAGGCCAAGGTCGCCAAAGCCGCGTAACGCAGCAAGGCCGCGTAATGCACGCCTGACCTGAAGCCTTGAAACGAATGGGGCGTCCCCGGGTGACCGGGGACGCCCTTTTTCGTGGCCGAGGAGCGTGAAGCTCTCATCTAAGAGTGAGAGCAGGATCAATGCGAAAAACCAGTGCCCACTTTTTCGCATCCTGCTCTCGCGTCAGTCCAGCGGCGTAACCGGAACGGCGGGCGTCTCAGGCTTCGGCGTCGAGGGCGTCGCATCCGGGATCTGGACCGGCGGCAGTTCGACGGGCGCGATCGTGATGCCCGAGGGGTCGGCGCGGGCCAGCGGCGGCTTGCGCTCCGCCTCGTCCGTGCCGCGCACGTCGTTGGGATTGACCAGCTGGGGATTGACCAGCTGGGGATTGACGAGCTGGGGCTTGTCCGCGCCGGTCGCGGGATTGACCGGGCCGGGCGTCGGCAGCGCCGGGGCCGCTGGCGAGCTCGGGGCTGCCGTCGCTGGGGCGCTGGCCGTCGCGGCCGGCTTCTCCGCCGGGTTGAGCGGCTCGGCCGCCTGCGGCGGTGTCGCCGGGCTCGGCGGCAGGATCGTCGCCGGGGCGCTCGCCTGGCCTGGCGGCTTCAGCGCGGGCGGGCGCTCGGGTGGGCGCGGCACCAGCCGCGGCGCCGGCCTGTCGTCGCGCGGATCGACGCGGGCGATATGCGGAGGGGGGGCGGGCCTAGGCCGTGCGTCGGGCAAGGGGATGCGATCGATCAAATCGCCGCTATGAGCGTCGAAGATGAGGCGGGCGCGGCCGCCATTGGCGGTCTGGCCGTCGATCACATAGGAGGAGCCGGTGCGCACCATCCGGTCGACCCGGGCGAGACCGAAGTCGCGCGCGGCGATGCGGCCGATGGAGCGGGGTGGGACCGGAGCGGGAGGCAGCGGCGCGTAGCGTTCGTAATAGCCGCGCGGATAGGCCTCTTCCTCCTCATAGAGGTAGTACTGCGCTGCCGCTCCGCCAACGGAACCTGCGAGCGCGCCGGCCACCGCCAGGCTCGTCAGGACCAGGCGCGAGGGCGCGGTCGATCGAAATACCATGTCGTCTCCTTTGGGCGACTGAACTGGATCTTCAGTCTTCCTTAGGGATTGCGGCGTGCGTGGGGCTGAAATCGGGGGAGAATTCAGCCTTTTGCCGCGGCGAACACATTGATCAGGCGCTCGACATCCACCTCGCGGGTAGAGAACGCCATGACGAAGCGGCCGATGGTCTCGCCCTCCGCGAAGGGGATATCCTTCGGCAGGGCGGTCTGCGACCAGGGCAGGTAGCCGACGCCGGCCGCTTTCAGCTTCGTCTGCAGCTCCGCAGACAGAATCGGAAACACTTGGTTGACCTGGCAGGGCCAGGCGAGCGGGATGTTCAAGGCGATGAGCGCATCGGCCAGGCGCTTGGCCATCGCATTGGCGTGCCGCGCCAGTTCGAGCCAGTGGCCGCCACCGAGCAGGCCCTCGAACTGCGCACCGATCAAGCGGCCCTTGGACAGGGTGTGGCCCGACCGCTTGCGCCGCCACTTCATCTCGGCCGCAGCCTCGGGCTGGAAGAAGATCACGGCTTCCGCCGCCCAGGCGCCGTTCTTGGTGCCGCCGAACGTAAGCACGTCGACGCCGGCCTGCCAGGTGATCGCGGCCGGCGAGCAGCCAAGTGCGACGAGCGCGTTGGTGAAGCGGGCGCCGTCCATATGCATGGTCAGGCCCCGCGGCGCGCCGGCGTCCTTCAGGGCGCGCACCTCTGCAGGCGTGTAGATCTGCCCGCATTCCGTGGCCTGCGTGATCGAGATCGCCTGCGGCTGGACCTGATGCAGTGCGCCTTCGCGCATGCGGGCGAGGGCCTGCGTCACGGGGGCGGGCGAAATCTTGTTGCCGGAGCCCGGCAGGCCGACGAGCTTGGCGCCGTCGCTGAAGAATTCCGGCGCGCCGCATTCATCGTCGGCGACATGGCTTTCCTCATGGGTCAGCACCGCGCCCCAGGGGCGGGTGATGCTGGCCAGCGCCAGGGAGTTGGCCGCCGTGCCACTGGCGACAAGGAAGGCGGCGACCTCATGCTCGAAGATCTCGGCGAAGAGGCGCTCGACGCGGCCCGTCCAGGCGTCGGTGCCATAGGCTGTCGCGGTGCCGTCATTGGCGGCCGCCAATGCTGCCATGACGGGGGCGCTCGCGCCGGCGGTGTTGTCACTGAAGAAGTTCATTTCAAAGGGGTAGCGCCGGGCCATGACGCTGCCAAGCGCGTCGATGGATTGCCGCTCTGCATGCGACGATGGTCGAAACGCGGCGAGGGCTGGAAAACCGGCTGAAAACAAGAAGCGTGCTGGCAATGTTGGGCTTTCGCTCCGGATATGTCTCGGGGGCGAGCGATATCGCAATAAAATTTCGGCCCTGCTCGCAATCGGCGCTTGTGCCGAGATTAGAATTCTGGCAAATTCATCGCAATAGGACAGTGTTGCTGTCCCATTTTCACTGTGCCGACCGTGAGCCGCCTAGCGCTTGCGGCGGTCGATCGCAACGGAGCGGACACATGACGAGGGGTAAGGCCACGACCGCCAAAACCAATCGTACGCGCGCCGCCCGTAAAGCGGCGGCTTAGACAGGCGCGGCAGGGCGACAAGCCCGAGGCGCCTGCGGAGGACGCGGGCGCCCCAAGACAGCGCAAGCCACCCTCCCCAGGAATGACTTGGCCACGTTGGCCCCATCCTTGCTGCATGCCCGATCGGGCTCGGCACGAGGCTGGCGCGGCGAAGGATGGTGTGGACTCGAAGGCGGCTGTTGGCGGAAGCTGGCAGGCAGCGTGAAGCGGGGTTTGACGATGAGCGAAACCAGCAAGTCGAGCGTGGCGGCGGCAGCTGCAGCCTTCCCGGCAGTGCGTGATCCCGCAATGCCCGAGCGCCAGGGGCTTTACGACCCGTCCTACGAGAAGGATTCCTGCGGTGTCGGCTTCATCGCCGACATGAAGAATCGCAAGACCCATGCGATTGTCCAGCAGGGCTTGCAGATCCTGCATAATCTCGACCATCGCGGCGCCGTCGGGGCGGATCCCAAGCTCGGCGACGGCTGCGGCATCCTCGTCCAGATCCCGCATGGCTTCTTCATGGAGGAGTGCGCCAAGCTCGGCATCGAATTGCCGGCGGCCGGTCACTACGCCATCGGCCAGTTCTTCATGCCCCAGGAAGCCGAGGATCGCGCCGTCTGCGAGGAGATCGTGGCGCAGGCCGTCACCGAGGAGGGGCTGATCTTCCTGGGCTGGCGCGACGTGCCGGTCGACTCGTCGGATCTCGGCGAGGCGGTGAAGGAGAGCGAGCCGGTCCATCGCCAGCTCTTCGTCGGCCGCCCGGCCGAGATCACTGACGAGGACGATTTCGAGCGCAAGGTCTATGTGCTGCGCAAGTCGGTCTCCAACAAGGTCTATAAGCGCCAGGATCGCGCCACCGCGACCTATTACCCGGTCTCGATGTCGGCCCGCACCATCGTCTACAAGGGCATGGTGCTGGTGACCCAGCTCGGCTCCTATTTCAAGGATCTGACCGATACGCGCTTCGTCAGCGCGCTCGCGCTGGTCCATCAGCGCTTCGCCACCAACACCTTCCCGTCCTGGCGGCTCGCCCACCCCTATCGGATGGTGGCGCATAACGGCGAGATCAACACGCTGCGCGGCAACGTCAACTGGATGGCGGCGCGCCAGGCTTCGGTCGATTCCGAGCTGTTCGGCCCCGATATCTCGAAGCTCTGGCCGATCTCCTATGAGGGCCAGTCCGACACAGCCTGCTTCGACAACGCGCTCGAATTCCTGGTCCAGGGCGGCTATTCGCTCGCTCACGCCATGATGATGCTGGTGCCCGAGGCCTGGGCCGGTAATCCGCTGATGGATGAGGAGCGGCGCGCCTTCTACGAATATCACGCCGCGCTGATGGAGCCCTGGGATGGGCCCGCCGCGATCGCCTTCACCGATGGTCGCCAAATCGGCGCGACGCTCGACCGCAACGGCCTGCGTCCCGCGCGCTATCTCGTCACCGATGACGGGCTCGTGGTGCTCGCCTCCGAGTTCGGCGTGCTGCCGATCCCCGAGGAACGCATCGTCCAGAAGTGGCGCCTGCAGCCGGGCAAGATGCTGCTGATCGATCTCGAACAGGGCCGCATCATCGGCGACGACGAGATCAAGACGAGCCTGTGCCTCGCCAACCCCTACAAGGACTGGCTGAAGCGCACCCAGATCGTGCTGGAGGAACTGCCCCCGGTCGAGGCGCGTGCGCAGCGCACCGACGTGCCGCTGCTCGATCGCCAGCAGGCCTTCGGCTATACCCAGGAAGACACCAAGCTGCTGATGGCGCCGATGGCCGTGACCGGCCAGGAAGCCGTCGGCTCGATGGGCACGGACACGCCGATCTCGGCGCTCTCCTCGAAGTCGAAGCTGCTCTACACCTATTTCAAGCAGAACTTCGCGCAGGTCACGAACCCGCCGATCGATCCGATCCGCGAGGAGCTCGTGATGAGCCTCCTCTCCTTCATCGGACCGCGTCCCAACATCCTCGATCTGGAAGGCACCTCGCGGCGCAAGCGGCTCGAAGTGCGCCAGCCGATCCTGACCAATGACGATCTCGAGAAGATCCGCTGCATCGGCCATTACGAGGACCGTTTCGACACCAAGACGATCGACATCACCTATCCCGCTCGCGATGGCGCGGCCGGCATGGAGCATGCGATCGAGCGGCTCTGCGAGCGCGCGGAGGCTGCCGTCAATGGCGGCTACAACATCATCATCCTGTCCGACCGGCAGGTCGGCCCGGACCGCATCCCGATCCCGGCGCTGCTGGCGACGGCGGCCGTGCACCACCACTTGATCCGCAAGGGCCAGCGCACCTCGGTCGGCCTCGTGCTGGAATCGGGCGAACCGCGCGAGATCCATCACTTCGCTTGCCTCGCCGGCTTCGGCGCCGAGGCGATCAACCCCTATCTCGCCTTCGAGACGCTCGAGGCCCTGTTCGAGGCCGGCGAATTCCCGAAGGAAGTCGACCGCTACGAGGTAGTGAAGCGCTTCATCAAGTCGGTCGGCAAGGGCATGCTCAAGGTCATGTCCAAGATGGGCATCTCGACCTACCAGTCCTATTGCGGCGCGCAGATCTTCGATGCCGTCGGGCTCAAGACCGAGACGATCGAGAAGTATTTCACCGGGACGATCTCCTCGATCGAGGGCGTCGGCCTGCCCGAGATCGCGGAAGAGACGGTGCGCCGCCACCGCGACGCCTTCGGCGACTCGCCGATCTATCGCGACTCGCTCGATATCGGCGGCGAATACGCCTTCCGCCTGCGCGGCGAGGACCATGCCTGGACGCCGGAGAACATCGCGCTGCTCCAGCACGCGGTGCGCGGCAATGCGCAGGACAAGTACAAGGCCTATGCCGAGCTGGTGAACGACCAGAGCTCGCGCTTCTCGACGATCCGCGGCCTGTTCCAGATCAAGGATGCGGATGCGCTCCAGCGCAAGCCGATCCCGATCGAGCAGGTCGAGTCGGCCGCTTCCATCGTCAAGCGCTTCTCGACGGGGGCGATGTCCTTCGGCTCGATCAGCCATGAGGCGCATTCGACGCTCGCCATCGCGATGAACACGATCGGTGGCAAGTCGAACACCGGCGAGGGCGGCGAGGAGCCGGAGCGCTTCGCGCCGATGGCCGACGGGCGCTCGATGCGCTCGGCGATCAAGCAGGTGGCGTCGGGCCGCTTCGGCGTGACGACGGAGTATCTCGTCAATTCGGCGATGATGCAGATCAAGATCTCGCAAGGCGCCAAGCCCGGCGAGGGCGGCCAGCTGCCCGGCCACAAGGTCGATGCGCGCATCGCCAAGGTGCGCCATTCCACCCCGGGCGTCGGCCTGATCTCGCCGCCGCCCCATCACGACATCTATTCGATCGAGGACATCGCCCAGCTCATCTTCGATCTGAAGAACGTCAACCCGGCCGCCGACGTCTCGGTCAAGCTCGTCTCCGAGCTCGGGGTCGGAACCGTTGCGGCCGGCGTCGCCAAGGCGCGAGCCGACCACATCACCATCTCGGGCTATGAGGGCGGCACGGGCGCCTCGCCTCTGACCTCGATCAAGCATGCCGGTTCGCCCTGGGAGATCGGCCTCGCCGAGACCCATCAGATCCTGGTGATGAACAAGCTGCGCGGCCGCATCGCGCTGCAGGTCGATGGCGGCCTGCGCACCGGGCGCGACGTCATCATCGGCGCGCTGCTCGGGGCCGACGAGTTCGGCTTCGCGACCGCGCCGCTGATCGCGGCCGGCTGCATCATGATGCGCAAATGCCATCTCAACACCTGCCCAGTCGGCGTCGCGACGCAGGATCCGGTCCTGCGCAAGCGCTTCAAGGGCGCGCCCGAGCACGTCATCAACTTCTTCTTCTTCCTCGCCGAGGACGTGCGCGAGATCATGGCGAGCCTGGGCGTCGCCAATTTCGACGACCTCGTCGGCCGCTCCGACTGGCTCGACAAGAAGCAGGCGATCGAACACTGGAAGGCCAAGGGGCTCGATTTCACCCGCATCTTCCATAAGCCCGATGTCGGCCCCGAGGTCGCGATCCGCCATGTCGAATTGCAGCAGCACCCGATCGACACGGTGCTCGACCGCATGCTGATCGCCAAGTCGCAAGGCGCGCTCGAAAAGGGCGAGAAGGTCGTGATCGAAAGCCCGATCCGCAATGTCGACCGCTCGACCGGCGCGATGCTCTCAGGCCAGGTCGCCAAGCGCTACGGCTATGCCGGCCTGGCTGAAGATACCATCACGGTGAAGCTCACCGGCACCGCAGGCCAGAGCTTCGGCGCCTGGGTCACGAACGGCGTCACGCTCGATCTCACCGGCCAGGCCAACGACTATGTCGGCAAGGGCCTCTCGGGTGGCAAGCTGATCATCAAGCCCTCGCCCGATGCCCGGCCGCTGGCCGAGCAGTCGATCATCGTCGGCAACACCGTGCTCTACGGTGCGATCTCGGGCGAATGCTACTTCCGCGGCGTCGCCGGCGAGCGCTTCGCGGTGCGCAATTCCGGCGCGATCGCGGTGGTCGAAGGTACGGGCGACCATGGCTGCGAATACATGACTGGCGGCGTCGTCGTCGTGCTCGGCCAGACCGGCAGAAACTTCGCGGCCGGCATGTCGGGCGGTGTCGCCTATGTGCTCGACGAGGACAAGAGTTTCGCCAAGCGCTGCAACCTCTCCATGGTCGACCTCGAACCGGTCACCGAGGAGGAGGAGCTGATGCAGCGCATCCACCACCATGGCGGCGATCTCGAATTCAAGGGCCGCATCGACGTGATGGCCAATATGTCCGGCTACGACGCCGAGCGCCTGCACCAGCTGATCAGCGATCACCTGCGCTATACCGGCTCGCTCCGCGCCAAGGACATTCTCGACAACTGGGCGGAGTACCTGCCCAAATTCGTCAAGGTCATGCCGGTCGAGTACCGGCGTGCACTACAGGAAATCGAGCAGGCGCAGGCCAGCATGTCGGTCGCGGCGGAGTAAGACGATGGGCAAGGTAACCGGCTTTCTCGAGATCGACCGCCGCGACCGGAAGTATCTTCCGGCCTCGGACCGGATCCGGAACTACAAGGAATTCGTGATCCCGCTCGGGGTCGAGGCAACGCGTGACCAGGCGGCGCGCTGCATGAATTGCGGCATCCCCTATTGTCACAATGGCTGCCCGGTCAACAACCAGATCCCGGACTGGAACGACCTCGTCTACAACGACAAATGGCGCGAGGCGCTGACCAATCTGCATTCGACCAACAACTTCCCCGAGTTCACCGGCCGCGTCTGCCCCGCGCCCTGCGAGGCATCCTGCACGCTGAACCTCGAGGACACGCCGGTCACCATCAAGTCGATCGAATGCGCCATCGTCGACAAGGGCTGGCAGGAGGGCTGGATCACGCCCGAGCCGGCCAAGGTCAAGACCGGCAAGAAGGTCGCGCTGATCGGCTCCGGTCCGGCGGGCCTCGCCGCAGCGCAGCAACTCGCGCGCGTCGGCCACGAGGTGCATCTCTATGAGCGTCAGGCCAGGGCCGGCGGCCTGCTGCGCTACGGCATCCCGGACTTCAAGATGGAGAAGTCCCATGTCGAGCGCCGCGTCCGCCAGATGGAGGCCGAGGGCGTTATCTTCCATTACGGCGTCAATGTCGGCGTCGATATCGATCCCGCCGAGCTGCTCGCGCAATATGACGCTGTCGGCCTGACGGGCGGCGCCGAGAAGCCGCGCGACTTAGCCATCGAGGGCCGCGAGCTCGACGGGGTCCAGTTCGCGATGGACTTCCTGCCGCAGCAGAATCGTCGTGTCGGGGCTGAGGCTGCGACCGGCAACGCCAAGCCGATCCTGGCATCGGGCAAGCATGTCGTCGTCATCGGCGGTGGCGATACCGGCTCCGACTGCATCGGCACCTCGGTGCGCCAGGGCGCGCTCTCGGTGACTCAGATCGAGATCATGCCGGAGCCCCCCGTCAAGGAGAACAAGGCGCTGACCTGGCCGAACTGGCCGCTCAAGCTGCGCACCTCGTCGAGCCATGAGGAAGGCGCCGAGCGCGACTTCGCCATCGGCACGCTGAAGTTCATCGGTGAGAACGGCAAGGTCCGCAAGCTGCGCTGCGCCAGGGTCGACGGTCAGTTCAAGCCGATCGAGGGCACCGAGTTCGACCTCAAGGCCGATCTCGTGCTGCTCGCCATGGGCTTCGTCTCGCCGGTCCATGAGGGGCTGCTGGCGAAGCTCGGCGTCGCGCTCGACAAGCGCGGTAATGTCGAGGCCAACACGCTCGCCTACAAGACCTCGGTCGAGAAGGTCTTCACCGCGGGCGACATGCGGCGCGGCCAGTCGCTGGTGGTCTGGGCCATTCGCGAAGGCCGCCAGATGGCCCATGCGATCGACAAGCACCTGATGGGCGAGACGATCCTGCCAAGGTGAGCCTGCCGCGTAACTCTACTCCGGCGGCCGTCTGACGCGGCTTTCTGCGCTTCCGGTGCTCACGGACATGAAGTCCGCTGCGCTCCGGTTCTCGAAAGCCACGCCAGCCGACTCACCGGAGCGAGTTTCGCGACGGGCTCCCAGGGGTCGGCCAGGATTCAGTCGGCCAGGGTTCAGCGCGGCCATTTGTAATCGTCGAGACGCCCGGGCTTCGGCTCGGGCGCGATGCCTTCGCCGAAGACGCGGTCGAGCTGGGCTGCGGCCTCGCCGCGCCCGCGGGCATCCGTGATCGAGGCCAGTAGCGCCTGTTCGCCCGCGCTCGCCTGTCCGGTCAAAGGCTGGATCGGCCCGGCCAGCGGCTTGACCTGCAAGGCGGTCGGCAGCCCCGGCGCGGCGGGCAGGTTACCGACCATGGCGTCGATCAGGCGCTCGATGCCGCCGGCCTGGAGCTCGGGATCGGTCGGAGCGCCGGTTCCCGGCGCTGCCGGCACGGCGATGAGGCCCGGCTGCGGCTGGTTTTCGATCTGCCGGCGGATCAGCACATCGACGAAATGCGCGGCCTTGCGCGCTCCCGCCGTCGTAAAATGGATGCCGTCGCCGAGCCGCAGCCGCATGGTCTGGCCCGAGACATCCGGCCCCATCGCCGTGTAGCGGTTCTCTGCGTCGACGAAGGCGCCCCAGAGATCGACATATTGCCCGCCGGCCTTCTCGGCCTGCTGGCGGTAGAGTTCGTTGAAGGAGACGAAATCGGCGGAGAGGCGGGGGTTCTGCACGGGCGGCGCGCCGACCCAGATCAGCGGCACGCGCCTGGCCGCGAAGGCGCTGGCGACCGCCTCGATACGGGCCTTGTAGAGCTCGCTCCAGCGCGGGCTGAGCGGCTCGTGCACCGTCTCGCCCTCGCGGATCGCCTGTCGGTCGTTGAGGCCGAGCAGCATCACGCCGAGGCTGATTTTCGAGTCGCTCGCCAGTAGATCGTTGGCGACCTTGGGCCAGTCGTAGAAATCGCTCCTGACCAGGCCGGAATCGGGCTTGGCCTTGTTGACCACCGCCACATCGGGCCTGTCGTTCAAGGCATCGTCGAGCCCGCCGGCAAGGAGCACGGCGAGCGAGTCGCCGATCACCAGGACATGATGGGCGACGTCGACCTTCGGAATGACCGGGTCGTCCCTGACGATGACTGGCGGTGCACGTCGTTTCACCACCGGCGCCACGACACGCGGTCGCCTCGGCACGATGGCGGGAGGGGGTGGCGGCTGCTGCCAGAAGAACGAGAAGAAACTGCGCTGCTGCGGCGGCGCGCCTTGAGCGAGCGAGGATGGGCCGCCAGTCATGAACAGCAGGCTGGCCGCGACTAGCACTGTGACGAGGGAACGCAAACGCATGAGTCTTTCGATCCTGCGCCGTGGCTTCGCAGCCAGTATAGCCCAGGATCGGGACAGCGTCAGCGGGCGTCGCGCATCTTGGCGAGCAGGGCCGGTGTCGGATAGCCATCGGCGATCTCGCCGGTCTTGAGCTGGTATTGCCGCACGGCCTCGCGCGTGCCGGTGCCGATGCGCCCGTCGGCGTCGTGATTGTAGAGGCCGACCGCCTTGAGCCGGCGCTGCACCTCCTGCAGGCCCGTCTTGTCGAGGCGCGGCGCCTGGACCGGCCAGTCGGCCTGGATCGCCGGGCGGCCCATGATGCGGTCGCCGAGATGGCCGACGGCGAGTGCATAGGCGTCGGAGGAATTGTATTTCTTGATGACGTCGAAATTTTCGGTCAGCAGCATGACCGGCCCGCGATAGCCGGCGGGGAAGAACAAGCGTGCCTCGCCGGAGGCGGGCAGGGGCCGCCCATCGGCCCGGCGCACGCCGGCGGCGGCGAAGGAGGAGAAGCTCGCCTTGTTGATGCGGTAGTCGAACCGCTCGGGCAATGTGACCTCGAGGCCCCAGGGCAGGCCCGGCACCCAGCCATAGCCCTTGAGGTAATTGGCGGTGGAGGCGAGCGCGTCGCCGGTCGAGGTCCAGATGTCGGCATGGCCGTCCCCGGTCCAGTCGACGGCGTATTTCATGTAGCTCGACGGCATGAACTGGGTGTGGCCCATCGCGCCGGCCCAGGAGCCGCGCAGTTCGGCGCGCTCGACATGGCCCTTCTCGATCAGCTCCAGCGCGGTCAGCAATTCGTCGCGGAAGAAGTCGCCGCGATAGCGGATCTGCGCCAGGGTCGCGAGGCAGCGGATCGTGTCCTTGTCGCCCTTGAACGAGCCGTAATTGGTCTCCATGCCCCAGATCCCGAGCACGACCTCCTTGGGCACGCCGTAGCGCGCCTCGACCTGCGCCAGGACGGCGGCATTCTCGGCCGCGGCATCGCGCCCGCGCGGGATGCGCGTGCCGCCGAGCGCGCTGTTGAGATAGCCCCAGATCGGCGCGGTGAACTCGGACTGCTTCTTGGTCAGCGCCACGATCGAGGCGTCAGGCGTCACGCCGCGAAAGGCGAGGTCGAAGGTCGCGCGCGAGATGCCCCGCGCCTGGGCCTGCGGCCAGAGCCCCTTCAGGAAGGCATCAAAAGAGGCATTGGCCGGGGCCGTCTTGGCGTCCTTGGCGCGGGCCGCCGAGACGTTGATCGAGCCGGTGGTCTGCGCAAGCGCGGGGGCGAGGCTGATGATGGCCGTGGCGGCGATCACGGACAGACGCATGACGAACCTCGCTCAGGCGGGCTGGTGGGAAACGGAGCTTTCTCCACAGCGCCCGAACAAGATTAACCAAGGGTAAACGGCGCGCAATCGCGCGCCGGTTTCGCGGGTCGTTTACGTGGTTGCAAGCTTATTTGGCGTTGCGCATTTTCAGCTGGTCTTCCCAGGCCAGGGCCTGGCGCACGATCTGCTCGAGATCATCATTCTCGGGCTGCCAGCCGAGCTCGGAACGGATGCGGTCGGCCTTGGCGACGAGCGAGGCGGGATCGCCGGCGCGGCGACCGGAGAGCTTGACCGGGAAATCGACGCCAGAGACGTGCTTCACCACATCCACCACCTGCTTGACCGAATAGCCGCGTCCATAGCCGCAGTTCAGGGTGAGGTTGGCGCCGCCCGCGCGCAGATGGTCGAGGGCGGAGAGATGCGCACGCGCCAGGTCGGTGACGTGGATGTAGTCGCGCACGCAGGTGCCGTCGGGCGTCGGATAATCGGTGCCGAAGACCTCAAGCCCGGCGCGCTGGCCGAGCGCCGCCTGGCAAGCGACCTTGATCAGATGGGTCGCGTTGGGGGTCGACTGGCCCGAGCGGCCCTTAGGGTCGGCGCCGGCGACGTTGAAATAGCGCAGCGCGACATAGGTCAGGGGAAAAGCGCGCGCCACGTCGCCCAGCATCCATTCGCTCATCAGCTTGGAGCGGCCATAGGGGTTGATCGGGTTGAGCGCGATCTCCTCCGGCACGGGGCTGACCGGTGGCTCGCCATAGACGGCGGCCGTGGAGGAGAAGATAACATGCTTCACGCCGCCGCGGACCGCGCTTTCCAGAAGCGCGCGCGTCTTCACCGTGTTGTTGAGATAGTAGCCGAGCGGGTCGGAGACGGAATCGGGCACCACGATCTTGGCGGCGAAATGCGCGATTTCGGTGATACCGTGCTCGGCGATGACGCGCTCGACGAAGGGCTGGTCGCCCATATCGCCCTGGACGAGGGTGGCTTCCTTCGGCACGGCCCACCAGAAACCGGTCGAGAGATCGTCGAGTACGACGACGTGCTCACCACGATCGAGCAATTCCAGAACCATATGGCTGCCGATATAGCCGGCGCCGCCCGAAACCAGAATTGCCATTACACATCCTCATCCGTCACAATCGTTTCGACTCATCTAAGCAAAAGATGTTGACGAGCCATCAAGGTCGTCCTGCTATTTGCCATCATCGGCGGGCTCAGTGAACATGTGAGCCAAGTCGCCACCTCCACCCCAACCGCTACCGTCGTCGCACGGTTAAGCGCGCGAAATGGATCCTTCATGACGAAACGCATTCGCAAGGCCGTTCTCCCCGTAGCCGGGCTCGGCACGCGCTTCCTGCCCGCCACCAAGGCGATCCCCAAGGAGATGCTGACCATCGTCGACCGTCCGGTCGTGCAGCACGTCGTGGACGAGGCGAGGGCCGCCGGCATCGAGCATTTCGTTTTCATCACCGGCCGCAACAAGGGCGTGATCGAGGATCATTTCGACCTTGCCTACGAGCTCGACGACACCTTGCGCAAGCGCAATAAGCTCAAGGAGCTGGAGGCGCTCCTGGCCGATCTGCCGGCCGCCGGCGCGACGAGCTTCACCCGCCAGCAGGCCCCGCTCGGCCTGGGCCATGCCGTCTGGTGCGCGCGTGACATCATCGGCGACGACGAGCCCTTCGCGCTGCTCCTGCCCGACATGCTGCATCACAGCCATGGCAAGGGCTGCCTCGCCGAGATGATGGATGCCTATGAGAAGCATGGCGGCAATCACATCGCCGTGGCACCGGTGCCCGAGGACCAGACCCATCAATACGGCATCGTCGGCGTCGAGGATCGCAACGCCAAGGTGTCCAAGGTGACGAAGATGGTCGAGAAGCCGGCCAAGGGCACCGCGCCCTCGAACCTGCACATCACCGGCCGCTATATCCTGCAGCCGACGATCTTCAACCTGCTGGCCAATCAGGAGCCGGGCGCCGGCGGCGAGATCCAGCTTACCGATTCGATGATCGCGCTGTCGCGGCTGGAGCCGTTCTACTCCGTGCGCTTCGACGGGGACATCTACGACACCGGCTCGAAGATCGGCTTCCTGACTGCCAACATCGCCTATGCGCTCGACCGCGGCGATCTCGGCCCGCAGCTGCGCCAGGAGATCGAGCGGCTGCTGGAGAGTTGATGGTGCGCACTGGCGAGGAGCCGTGCGCGAGGAGCCGTGCTTGAGCGACAACCAGCCCGTCTTCGATCGCGATCTCGGCCGGCTCCGGCTGGCACGGGCGCTTGCGGCCGGCTATCCGGATTTCCTGCTCGCGCGGGCGGTCGAAGATCTGGCTGAGCGGCTCGATGCGGTGCTGCGGCGCTTTGCTCTTGCGGCCGATCTCGGTACGCCTCTGCCGGTTGCGGCCCCGGTGCTCCGGGCCAAGGCGGAGGCGTTGCTGCGCATGGCCGAGGCGGCGGGCGCGGAGGCCGACATCGTCGGCGATCTCGAGCGCCTGCCCTTCGCAGCCGGCTCGCTCGATCTCGCCGCCTCGCTCCTGGCGCTGCATGGCGTCAACGACCTGCCCGGCGCGCTGATCCAGATCCGGCGGGCCTTACGGCCGGACGGGCTGTTCATCGGCTGCCTGCTCGGCGGCCGCACGCTGCAGGAATTGCGGCAGGTGCTGCTGGAGGCGGAGGCGGAAACCTCGGGCGGGGCGAGCCCGCGCGTCGCCCCCTTTGCCGATCTGCGCGACATGGGCAGCCTGTTGCAGCGTGCCGGTTTCGCGCTGCCCGTCGTCGACAGCGAGCTCGTCACGGTGCGCTACCGCGACATCTTCGGCCTGCTCGGCGATCTGCGCGCCATGGGCTGGGCCAATGCGCTGACGCAGCGCAGCCGAACCGGATTGCGGCGCGAAACGCTGGCACGGGCGGCTTTGCTCTATGCGGAGCGCTTCGCTGATGCCGATGGGCGCTTGCGCGCGACCTTCGAGATGGTCTGGCTCTCCGGCTGGGCCCCGCATGAAAGCCAGCAGAAGCCGCTGCGCCCGGGCTCGGCCAAGGCGCGGTTGGCGGATGCGCTGGGCGTGCCCGAGATCGGGGCCGGCGACAAGGCCCTCCGATGAGTGCCCGCGAGCCCCGCCTCTCCCGCGCCGACTTCAAGCTGTTCCGGGCGATTCCGACGCGTTGGCACGACAATGACGTCTTCGGCCACGTCAACAATGTCGTTTATTACGGCTGGTTCGATACGGGCGTGAACGCCTGGCTGGTCGAGCAGGGCTTTCTCGACCCGGCGACGAGTCTGGTCGTCGGCCTGGTGGTCGAGACGAGCTGCACCTATTTCGAAAGCGTCGCTTTTCCCGAAACCGTCGAGATCGCGATTGCCGTGGCGCGGCTGGGCACCAGTTCGGTGACCTACCGGCTCGGGATTTTCCGCCAAGGCGGGCAGGCGGTGGCGGCGCAAGGCCGCTTCACCCATGTCTATGTCGAGCGGGCGACGCAGAAGCCGGTGCCGATTCCGGCCCCCTTGCGTGCGGCGCTGGAGGCACTTTCCGCCTGAACGCGGCCATTGCAGGTCGGGAATGCGTTGTCTCGCGCCCGCAGGCGCGCTATGCCCCGCCCATTGAGGGCCGGCCCTTCTTCATGCCGGACGATCAGGAACCGTCGCGCCGTGATTCCCAACGAGATCAAGATCACCCCGCAGCTCGTGGCCGAACATGGCCTGAAGCCCGACGAATATCAGCGCTTCCTGCATCTGATCGGCCGCGAGCCGACGATCACCGAGCTCGGCATCGTCTCGGCGATGTGGAACGAGCATTGCTCCTACAAATCCTCGAAGCTGCATCTGAAGACGCTGCCGACCAAGGCGCCCTGGGTGATTCAGGGGCCGGGCGAGAATGCCGGCGTCATCGATATCGGCGACGGGCTCGCCATCGTCTTCAAGATGGAGAGCCACAACCACCCCTCCTTCATCGAACCCTATCAGGGTGCGACCACCGGTGTCGGCGGCATCCTGCGCGACGTCTTCACCATGGGTGCACGGCCGATCGCGGTACTCGACGCGCTACGCTTCGGTTCTCCCGATCACCCGCGCACGCGCCATCTGGTCTCCGGCGTCGTCGCCGGCATCGGCGGCTACGGCAACTCCTTCGGTGTGCCCAATGTCGGCGGCGCGACCGGCTTCCACAGCCGCTATGACGGCAACATCCTGGTCAACGCCATGGCGGTCGGCATCGCCCGCGCCGACGAGATCTTCTACGCCAAGGCCTCGGGCGTCGGGAAAGCCATCGTCTATCTCGGCTCCAAGACCGGCCGCGACGGCATCCATGGCGCGACCATGGCCTCGGCGGCTTTCGGTGAGGGTGGCGAGGAGCGGCGCCCGACCGTGCAGGTCGGCGATCCCTTCGCCGAGAAGCTTTTGCTGGAAGCCTGCCTCGAAATCATGGCGGCTGGCCATGTCGACGCGATCCAGGACATGGGTGCGGCGGGCCTGACCTGCTCGGCCGTCGAGATGGGCGCCAAGGGCGATCTCGGCGTGGAGCTGAACCTCGATGCCGTGCCCTGCCGCGAGGACGGCATGAGCGCCTATGAGATGATGCTCTCTGAGAGCCAGGAGCGCATGCTCATGGTGATCAAGCCCGGCCATGAGGAGCCGGCCGAGGCCATCTTCAAGAAATGGGGCCTGGACTTCGCCGTGGTCGGCTACACCACGGATAATCTGCGCTTCGTCGTGAAGCATCAGGGCGAGGTCATGGCCGACCTGCCGATCAAGGAACTCGGCGACGAGGCTCCCGAATATGACCGGCCCTGGATCGAGACGCCCAAGCTGCCGGTGGTCGAGGCCGCCTCGGTCCAGCCGCAGCTGTCGCATGCCGATGCGCTGCTCAAGCTCGTCGGCTCGCCTGATCTCAGCTCCAAGCGCTGGATCACCGAGCAGTACGACACGCTGATCCTGGGCAATTCAGTGATCACGCCCGGCGGTGATTCCGGCCTGATCCGCATCGAGGACGGGCCCAAGGGCCTGGCCATGACCGCCGATGTGACGCCGCGCTATTGCGAGGCCGACCCGTTCGAGGGCGGCAAGCAGGCGGTGGCGGAAGCCTGGCGCAACCTCACTGCCGTAGGCGCGACGCCGCTCGCCGTTACCGACAATCTGAATTTCGGCAATCCCGAGCGCCCCGAGGTGATGGGCCAGCTCGTCGGCTGCATCAAGGGCATCGGGGCCGCCTGCAAGGCGCTCGATTTCCCGGTCGTCTCCGGCAATGTCTCGCTCTACAACGAGACCAATGGCGTCTCGATCCTGCCGACCCCGACCATTGGCGGCGTCGGCGTGCTGGCGGATGTGACCAAGCATGCCACCGTCGCCTTCAAGGCCGCGGGCGAGATCATCATCTTGGTCGGCGAGACCGCGGGTTGGCTCGGCCAGTCGGTCTATCTTGCGACAATCTACGGCCGGGAAGAGGGCGCGCCGCCGCCGGTCGATCTCGCGATCGAGCGCAGGAATGGCGATGCCGTGCGGGCGCTGATCACTGCCCGGCGCGTCAGCACCTGCCATGACCTGTCCGATGGCGGCCTTGCCGTCGCGCTGGCCGAGATGGCGATGGCGGGCGGCGTCGGGGCGACGATCGACGCCCTGCCGGCTGGCCCTGCCCATGCCGTGCTCTTCGGCGAGGATCAGGCGCGCTATCTTGTCACGGTGCCGGAGGCTTCGGCCGCCGCTGTGCTCGCCGAACTCAAGGCGGCTGACGTTCCCGCGCTCGCGCTCGGCAAGACCGGCGGGGATGCGCTTGCCTTTCCCGGCGAGGCGGCGATCGCGGTCACTGCCCTGAAATCCGCGCATGAAACCTGGCTGCCCGCCTATATGGCTGGCAAGGCTGCTTGAGGAGAGCCACGATGGCGATGGATGCGCGCGATATCGAGGCGATGATCAAGGCGGCGTTGCCTGACGCTACCGTCGAGATCAAGGATCTCGCGGGTGACGGCGACCATTATGCCGCGACCGTGACTTCTGCCGCTTTCACCGGCAAAAGCCGGGTGCAGCAGCACCAGATGGTCTATGCCGCGCTCAAGGGAAACATGGGCGGCGTGCTGCACGCCCTTGCGCTGACGACTTCGGTTCCCCAGAATTAGAACGAGACTAGTCCAGCGGGCCTTGAACCCGCCGCAGGAGATCAGATCATGAGCGACGTCAACGCCCGCATCGACGCCGAAGTGAAGTCCAACGACGTCGTGGTCTTCATGAAAGGCACACCGCAATTCCCGATGTGCGGCTTTTCCGGCCAGGTCGCGCAGATCCTCGGCTATCTCGGCGTGCCCTATAAGGGCGTCAACGTGCTCGAGGACCAGGAAATCCGCGAGGGCATCAAGGCCTATTCGAACTGGCCGACGATCCCGCAGCTCTATGTCAAGGGCGAGTTCATCGGCGGCTGCGACATCACCCGCGAGATGTTCCAGGCCGGCGAACTCCAGACGCTCTTCGAGGAGAAGGGCATCACGGTCAAGCAGGCGAGCTGAGGGCTCGTTCTCGTTCACCCAGGCCCGCCTCTCGCCAGTGCGATGCGGGCCACTCGCGGCCTCAAACTGAGGGGCCGTTCAGGCGGACTGCGCAGTTGCACGCATGGCAGGCCTTTGGGCCGTCCTCTCCCACCAGGCCTTGATGGCTGGCTGGTCGGCGAGCAATGGGCCGGCTTCCGGCGCCAGCGTGAAATAAGCGAACATCGGCGCAGCATGCAGATCGGCCAGTGTGAGCGCGGCGCCAGCGAGGCAGGGGCCGCCATCCATCAGCTCGCTGATTGCGCGCAGGCATAGCTGCGCTTTCGGCAGCGCCGCCTGGATGCGTGCCTCGTCAGGCAGACGGCCCTTCCTGGGATTGGACACGCGCTCGACATAGATATCCCAGACCAGAGTGCGGTAGGCGTATGAGTCGAGGATGCTGATCACCTGATTGACCCTGGCCCGCTCGCGCGGAGCGGAAGGCTGCAGGGCCGGTCCCGGGAACGCCTCATCGACATAGCGCTCGATCGCTCCCGCCTCGTACAGCTTGAAGCCGTCATGCTCGAAGGCGGGTATGCGGCCGAAAGGTTGTCTCTCGAGCAAGGAAGCCGGTGGCCCGTTTTCGGCAAAGACATCGATCGGCTCCAGCCGATACGGGATGCCTTTTTCTTCGAGCGCCAACCGGACGGCCCGGACATAGACACTGTACGGCGCGCCATAGAGGACCGGTGCGGAGGTCATCGCGAGTTCCTTGCCCGATCGATCATCCCCATCAGCAGGTGCTGTTCAAGCCGCCGCGCATTCCGGATGCGGCTTCGTCACCCGCTCCTGCGAGGCTGGATATTTTTCCAGCTTGCTTGCCGGCCTGACCGGCCGGCGCACCAGTTCGCCGCCGCAATTCGGGCAGGCGCCGTGGAAGCGCGTATCGGCGCAATCCGCGCAGAAGGTGCATTCGAAGGTGCAGATCATCGCGCCGCGCGTGTCGGGGGCCAGGTCGCGGTCGCAGCATTCGCAGTTCGGGCGCAGTTGCAGCATGGTTATCTCCCTCTCGCGCGGAGAATGCGGCCAGTCGCGGCTGTCTGCCAACGCTTCTTGCTGATGAGTTGGATCACTTCACCAGCAGCCAGTCCTCCACCACCAGCGCGTCGAGGCCGCTCGTATAGAACATCAGGATCGCGTCCTCCGCCGTGTGCAGGATCGGCTTGCCCATGATGTTGAAGGAGGTGTTCAGCACCACCGGCACGCCGGTCAGCGCATGGAAGGCCTGGATCAGCGCGTGGTAGCGCGGATTGCGCTCCGCGGTGACGCTCTGCAGCCGGCCGGTCGCATCCTCATGGACCACGGCGGGCACGCGCTCGCGCATGGCCTGCCTCCAGACCAAAGTGCGTTCCATATAGGGCGCGTCCTGGTAGTTCTCGAACCAGTCCGGCCCGTGCTCGGCCAGGATCGAGGGCGCGAAGGGGCGGAAGGCCTCGCGATACTTCACTTTGGCGTTGAGCAGATCCTTGGCGTTGGCGGGGCGCGGATCGGCCAGGATCGAACGGTTGCCGAGTGAGCGCGGGCCGAACTCGGCCTTGCCCTGGACCCAGCCGATCAGCTTGCCGTCGGCCAGGAGTTGCGCAGTGACGGGGGCGACCTCTTCGGGCGCGAGCTTGCGCAAGCGCGGCTCCCAGGCTGCCATGCGCTCCAGCGGCTCGGTCGAGACGGTGGAGCCGAGATAGGGCGATTGCGGGCCCTTGGGCGCGCGCCAGTCCGGATTGGCCTGCGCATGGGCGAGCCAGGCCGCGCCGATCGCATTGCCGTCATCGGCAGGCGCGGAAGGGACA
The DNA here is from genome assembly GCF_900113835.1 of Allobosea sp. OK403. Taxonomy (GTDB): domain Bacteria; phylum Pseudomonadota; class Alphaproteobacteria; order Rhizobiales; family Beijerinckiaceae; genus Allobosea. The sequence goes on from NZ_FOQV01000008.1 coordinate 198,224, forward strand.
TGGACGTGGGCGAAACCATGGCGACCGACGATCTTGCCGTTGAAGGAGGAGTTCAGCGCGCAGCCGCCGGCGAGCACGAGATTCTCGGCCGGCACCAAAGCGGCGGTTTCCGAGAGCAGCGCCTCCATCATCTCGGCGAAGACATCCTGGCCGCAGCGGGCGAGATCGGCCCAGCCCTGATCGAGCGCATCAGTCGGGCGCAGCGCCAGGATCTTGGCGCTGACCTCGCGCACGGTCGCGGCATCCGCGAAGGAGAGCTTGTGGCCGTCGACCCGGTAGAGCCGGCGCAGCAACGCCATCAGCGTGGCGTCGGCCTTGCCATAGGGCGCGAGCCCCATGATCTTCCATTCCTCGCCCTTGGCCTGGTCGAAGCCGGCAAGGTCGGTGACGAGGCCGAAATAGAAGCCGATCGACTCACGCCCGCGATGGCGCTTCACCTCGGTGATCTTGCCGTCCGCGAATGCGAAGATCGCCGAAGCCCCGGTCTCGCCCATGCCGTCGACGATCAGGCAGGCGGCGTCGGTGAAGGGCGAGGACCAGCAGGCATAGGCCGCATGGCTGAGATGGTGGTCGTAGCGCGTCAGGCCGGTGACATTGGCCTTGCCGAAAGCGCGGTCGAGCCCGAGCAGCGTGCCGAGGCCGGCGCGCTGCTGGCCCAGATGCAGCGAGGCGATCAGCGCCCGCTCGGTGCGCTCGGGCACCAGCGAGCGGTTGAGTTCGGGCGAGAGCTTGAGCAGGGCGTCGAGCGAGAAGGAGCCGGCGCGGCTCATCTGGTCGAGGAAGCCGGTGAAATCCTCGCTCCAGCTCGTCGCGATCCGGACCTCGGCATCCCCGGGAATGTAGCGCTTGAACAGCCCTTCCATGCGTTGAACCGGATCCGGCTCGCAATTGGGAGCGCGCTTATATTGCAGGTAGCGCTCGGTCGCCTCGGCAAAGACGACCTCGCCATCGGGGCCGATGATGGCGAGGGCGGGGTCGTGGAAGGTGGTGGCGAGGCCGATCGTGTAGGTCATGGCCGGCAGCGTATGGCGCAGCTGCAAGCGGGAGGCAATCGACGCAAGCGGTCTAGGTTACCGCTGCCGGTCTATTTTCCGGACGCGAAAGCCACGCTGCCGGCAATCGCCGCGATCGTCGGTTGCAGCTTTTCGAAGCCGATTCCTTCAACGCCCCATCGCGGCTGCGATCAGCGCCTTCGCGTCGGCACTCGCCCAGTCCGCCGGGCCCTGGATCATGCCGAGTTCGCAGCCCTGGGGATCGACCAGCAGGCTCACCGGCATGCCTTCGATCTTCCGCGCAGCGCGCAGGTCCTGGAAGACCTTGGCCTGGGCGTCGGCGTAATAGGGCAGCCGCGTGACCTTGTTTTCGGCGAGCCAGGATTTCGGCTTGTCGAGATTGCGCGTGTCGATATTGATCGCGACCACTGCGAAGTCAGGCCCGCCAAATGCGCCCTGCAGGGCGTCGAGCGCCGGCATCTCCTTGAGGCAGGGCGCGCACCAGGTCGCCCAGAGATTGACGAGCACGGTCTTGCCCCTGAAGGCCGCGAGCGTCGTCGGCTGACCGTCAGGGCCTTCGAAGGCGAGATCGGGTGCCGGCTGCGGGCTCGTCCGAACCTCGACGGCCGCGACCTCGCCCTGCGCCAAAGGCTGCATCTTCGCCGCCCGCGCCACTGCCGCGCCGCAAGAAGCGGAATTGCCGGCACGGCCCTGGCCGGAGTAGAAGGCCGCCATGCCCGCGAGGCCGAGCGCCGCCATGACCCCGAGGGCCAGACCTATCTTCGTTCCAGACGTCATCATGCGTCCTTTGAAATCAGGAAAGACCGCCGTGAGCAATCGCATGTGGGGTGGGCGTTTCGCCACGGGTCCCGACGCCATCATGGAGGAGATCAACGCCTCCATCGATTTCGACAAGCGCCTGTGGCGGCAGGATATCCGAGGCTCGCTCGCGCATGCGGCGATGCTGGGCGAGACCGGCATCCTGACCAAGGACGATGTGGCCGCCATCAGCGCTGGACTCAAGAGCGTCGAGGGTGAGATCGAGGCTGGGAGCTTCACGTTCTCGCGCGCGCTCGAAGACGTCCATATGAATGTCGAGTCGAGCCTGAAGGACAGGATCGGCGCTGCCGCTGGCCGTTTGCACACGGCGCGCTCGCGCAACGACCAGGTCGCGACGGATATGCGGCTCTGGGTCCGCGATACGCTCGACGCTATCGACGAGCAGATGGCCGATCTCCAGCTCGCCTTGGCCGAGAAGGCCGATCTCCACGCTGGTGCAGTGATGCCGGGCTTCACTCATCTGCAATCGGCGCAGCCGGTGACCTTCGGCCATCACCTGCTGGCCTATGTCGAGATGCTGTCGCGCGATCGCGGCCGCGTCCGCGATGCGCGCCAGCGCCTCAACGAGTGCCCGCTGGGGGCTGCGGCGCTTGCGGGCACCTCTTTCCCGATCGACCGCCATATGACCGCCAAGGCGCTCGGTTTCGACCGTCCGACGGCGAATTCGCTCGATTCGGTCTCGGATCGCGATTTCGTGCTCGAGACTTTGTCGGCAGCCTCGATCTGCGCCATGCATCTGTCGCGTCTGGCCGAGGAGATCGTGCTCTGGGCGACGCCGCAATTCGGCTTCGTCAAGCTCTCCGACAAATTCTCGACCGGCTCCTCGATCATGCCGCAGAAGCGCAATCCCGATGCCGCCGAGTTGGTTCGCGGCAAGGCGGGCCGGGTTTTCGGCGCGCTGCAAGCCATGCTGACCATGATGAAGGGCCTGCCGCTGACCTATTCCAAGGACATGCAGGAGGACAAGGAAGGCACCTTCGACGCCCTCCAGACACTCTCGCTCTGCCTGGCCGCCATGGCCGGCATGGTGCGCGATATGGAGCCGGACCTGAAGGTGATGAAGAAGGCGGCGGGGCTGGGCTACGCCACCGCGACCGACCTCGCCGACTGGCTCGTGCGCGTGCTCAAGATGCCGTTCCGCGACGCGCATCACGTCACCGGCCGGCTCGTGGGCATCGCCTCTGCCAAGGGCGTCGGGCTGGAGAAGCTGACGCTCGCCGAGATGCAGGAGGCCGAGCCCAAGATCACCGAAGCCGTCTTCGCCGTGCTCGGCGTGACGCAGTCGGTGAAGAGCCGCGTCAGCTATGGCGGCACGGCTCCCGTCAATGTCCGCCGGCAGGCGAAGTCCTGGCTCAGGCGGCTTGCAAAGGAGCGCGGTTGACGAAACCGTCATGCTCGGGCTTGGACCCTGGCATTTCCGCCAGGGGGCCGGGCCGGCGCGGAGCCTCTCCTTGGGCCGGCCAAAAGGCTGGACCCGAGGGTTCCGCCTGAGAATGAGGTTGCAGCGCCTTCAAAAGCTCGCAACAGGTTGCTCCATTCGCTACAGTCTCCGCCACGCTTCGTCCGAGGGTTTCCTTTCGTGCCGCATTCCAGCCTGAAATTGGGCCGCGCCGTCATTCTGGCCGGCCTGCTCGGACTTGCCTTGACCGCTTGTGGCCGCAGGGGGCCGTTGGAGGCGCCGCCGAAGGCGACCAGCGCACTCGACCTGCCCGACCGCGACATCGGCGGGGAGGAGCAGCAAGTCGAAACCCAGGCCGGCGGCGCGCCCTTCGGCAAACCGCCGAAAGCGGACCGGAACTTCACGATTCCGGAGAAGAGCTTCGCGCTCGATCCGATCCTCTAGAGCCGGATGATTTCAGATGGGATCACACGGTGGTCCGATCTGAAATCTGAATCCGTCTCTCATCAAAGAGTTAGAGCAGGATCGACGCGAAAAACCGGGTCCCAATTTTTCGCATCCTGCTCTAGAACGAAGCGTTTGCAACGCGAGCCCTCGCATTTCGAGACGCTGTTCCGGCCGGAATAGCGCTTTAGCGAGGGCCATCGGCATTCTTGAACAGGCATTTGAGCGTCCCATGCATCATTTCAATTATCGCGACGGTTCGCTTTTTGCCGAGGATGTCGATCTCAGGCAGATCGCTGCCGAGGTCGGCACGCCGGTCTATGTCTATTCCTCGGCCACGATCGAGCGCCATTACCGCCTGTTCGCCGCGGCGGTGAAGGCGAACGCTCCGGCGGGGACGGCCCATGTCTTCTATGCGCTGAAGGCCAACGGCAATCTCGGCGTGCTGAAGACACTGGCCGCGCTCGGGGCCGGGGTCGACACGGTCTCCGAGGGCGAGGTCCGCAAGGCGCTTGCCGCCGGTTTCCCGCCCGAGAAGATCGTCTTCTCCGGCGTCGGCAAGAGCGAGAGCGAGCTGCGCTTCGCGGTCGAGGCTGGAATCTATCAGGTCAATATCGAGACCGAGGGCGAGCTCGATCTGCTCTCGCGTGTCGCGGCATCACTCGGCAAGCGCCAGGAGGCGGTGTTCCGGGTCAATCCCGATATCGGCGCCGGCGGCCATGCCAAGATCACCACGGGCTCGTCCGAGAACAAGTTCGGCGTCTCTTTCGAGGAGGTCGGCAGGCTCTATGCCCGCGCCGCCAACATGCAGGGCGTCAGGATGATGGGGCTCGCGCTGCATATCGGCAGCCAGATTCGCGAGACCGATTCGTTCGAGGCGGCCTATACCAAGATGGTGACGCTGGTCGGGAGCCTGCGCGCGGAGGGGCACCGCGTCGAGCGGCTCGATCTCGGTGGCGGGCTGGGCATCCCCTATGAGATTCCGAAGGATTTCGACTACGGGCCCGATCTGATCGAGGCCTATGCCGCCATGGTCGGGCGGGTCACCAAGGGGCTCGATGTCGAGCTCGGCTTCGAGCCGGGCCGCCTGATCGTCGGCAATGCCGGCATCCTGCTGACGCGGGTCTTGTATCTCAATCCGCGCCCGACCAAGCAGTTCCTGGTGGTCGACGCCGCGATGAACGATCTGATGCGGCCGGCGATGTATGAGGCCTATCACGAGATCTGGCCGGTTTCCGAGCCGGCCGCGGATGCAAGCCGCATCGCCTATGATGTGGTCGGGCCGGTCTGCGAATCAGGCGACACCTTCACGACCGGGCGCGCCCTGCCCGAGCTAAAGCCCGACGATTTGATCGCGTTCATGACCGCGGGCGCCTATGGCGCCAGCATGGCCTCGACCTACAACCAGCGCCTGCTTGTTCCGGAAGTGCTGGTGAAGGGCGGGCAATTCGCCGTGACCCGGCCGCGCCAGAGCTATGAGGAGCTTCTCGGCACGGATCGTGCACCGCCCTGGCTGGCCTGAGCTCTCGATCACGATGCGCTGAGGCCCCTGTGGGCGGAGCGCCTTCGCTCTGGCCTTGCCACATTCACATGTTAGCGTGTGCTGAGTGGCGAAGGTTCAGGATGGTGCCCAGGCAGCTCGGAGCGACGGCATGAATGAGGCTGAACGCCGCAAGGCGTCCGATCCGATCGAGGGCATCCGGCAGCGGCTCGGTCGGCTCACAGCCGCTTCACGCCTGTCGCTTGGCTGGGAGCGGGTCTGGCCGCGGCTCTGGCTCTCGGCCGGCATCGTCCTCGCCTTCCTGGCGCTCTCCTGGTTCGGCCTGTGGACACTGCTGCCCTGGCAGGGGCGCGCGCTCGGCGTCGTGCTGTTCCTCGCCGGCCTGGTAGCGAGCCTCTGGCATGTCGCGACGACGCCGCTGCCGACCCGGCGCGACGGGCTTTCGCGGCTCGATCATTCGCTCGAAGGCAGCCATCGCCCGGCCTCCTCGCTGGAGGACAGCCTTGCCGTCGGCTCCGGAGACCCGGTCTCGCAGGCCTTGTGGAAGCTCCATGTCGAGCGCCAGAGCCGGCAGGTCGCCGGGCTCAGGCTCGCGGCCCCGCATCCGCTCATGGCCGGGCGCGACCGGCTTGCCCTGCGCGCCGTGCCGCTGCTCGCGGCGATTACCGCCTTCTTCGTCGCCGGTCATGAGGCCGGGCCGCGCCTCGGCGCGGCCTTCGACTGGCGGGGGGCTGCCTCGGCCGCGCCCGCCATCCGCATCGACGCCTGGATCGATCCGCCGGCCTATACGCGCCTGCCGCCGATTCTGATCGACTTCGCCAAGCTGGCGAGCCCCAATTTCAGCGCGCCCGAGAAATCCGTCGTCGTCGTCCGCATCGCCGGCAAGTCGGGCATGGATGTCGCGACCACGGGCCGGCTCGATGCGCTGCCGGCGACTGAGGCCAAGGAGGCGAAGCCGGCTGCGGGGACCGCCCCGGCTGTGCTGGAGAAGCGCTATGCGCTGGCCGGCAACGGCACGCTGCGGCTCACCGGCAGCGGCGCGCCCAATACGACGCTGCATTTGAACGCGGTGCCCGACCAGCCGCCGGAAATCAGCTTCATTGAACCGCCCAAGCCGATCACCGGCGCGCAGAGCGGCGGTCTGGGGCTGAGCTATCGCGCCAAGGATGATTACGGTGTCGCCTCAGTTGAGGTTCTGGTCTCGCGGCCGGGCTCGTCCTCGACCGGACGTTCGCTGGTCGAGCCGCCCAAGCAGTCGCTCAGTACACCCTCTTCGCCGACCGGCGAGGAGGAGATGAAGAGCACGGTCGATTTCTCGGCCCATCCCTGGGCCGGCGCCAAGGTCAGGATGACGCTGGTCGCGCGTGACGATGCCGGCCAGGAGGGCCATAGCGAGCCGATCGAGGTCACGCTGCCGCAGCGCACCTTCACCAAGCCGCTCGCCAAGTCCCTGGTCGAACAGCGCCGCAAGCTGGTCATGGATGTCGAGGCCCGGAGCAAGGTCCAGCTCGCCATGGACGCGCTGCTGATCGAGCCCGAACTGTTCATGAAGGAGACCGGCGTCTATCTCGGCATGCGGATGATCGCCGAGCGACTGCGCCGTTCGGCCAGCGACGACCAATTGCGCGACGTCGCCGACCTGATGTGGGCGATGGCGCTGCAGCTCGAGGATGGCGACCTGTCCGACGCCGAGCGCGCCTTGCGGGCGGCACAGGAAAACCTCCAGCAGGCGCTGGAGCGCGGCGCCTCCGAGGAGGAGATCAAGAAGCTCACCGAGGAGATGCGGCGGGCGATGGACCGCTTCATGCGCCAGCTCGCCGAGCAGATGCAGCGCCAGCTGCAGAATGGTGATCAGAAATCGGCGCAGCTGCCGGAGAATTTCCGTTCGGTGACGCCGCGCGACCTACAGAACATGCTCGATCGCATCGAGGAGCTCTCGAAACGCGGCGACATGGCCGAGGCGCAGCGCCTGATGGAAGAGCTCAACCAGATGCTCAACAATCTCCAGATGGCGCGCCCCGGCCAGCAGGACCAGCGCCAGCGCGAGATGAACCAGGCGCTGGGCGAGCTCGACAAGATGACGCGCGAGCAGCAGGGGCTGCGCGACGAGACCTATCAACAGGAGCAACAGCGCCAGAACCGGACCCAGCGCGGGCAGCGCCCCGGACAGCAGCAGGCGCGCCCCGGCCAGGGGCAACGCCAGCAGGGGCAGCAGGGCCAGCGTGGGCAGCGCGGCCAGCAGCCCGGCCAACAACCCGGCGATCAGGGCGAGGGCGAAGAGGGACAGGATGGCGAGGGCCAGCAGGGGCAGGGGCAAGGCCAGAGCCTGTCCGAGCGCCAGCAGGCGCTGCGCGAGCGTCTGCAGGAATTGCAGCGGCGCATGCAAGGTATGGGCGCCCCCAGCCAGAGCGAACTTGGCGAGGCCGAAGACGCGATGCGCGAGGCCGAGGGCCAGCTCGGCCAGGGCCAGGGTGAAGGCGCGCTCGAATCACAAGGGCGGGCCTTGGAAGCCCTGCGCAAGGGCGGCCAGAATCTCGCCCAGCAGATGCAGGGCCAGCCCGGCGAGGGTGACGGCACCGAGGGCGCCTTCGGCGAGCCCGATGGCCGCCCGGCCGGGCGGCCATCGGCGCAGCAGCGTGGCCGTGAGGATCCTCTGGGCCGGCCGCAGCGCCAGCGCGACTGGGCCGATGGCCGCGTCCGCGTACCCGGCGCCGATGAGAGCGCGACGCAGCGCGCCCGCCGCATCCTGGACGAGTTGAGGCGGCGTCTCGGCGACCCGTCGCGGCCGAGCGAGGAACTCGACTATCTGGAGCGCCTGCTCAGGCGGAATTGAGCTCTTCCGGAACCTCGACGCAGAACCCTCTCCACCCCAAGTCGGATGTTTCCGACTTGGGCCACTCTAGCTGCCAATCTCGGGCAAGCCCGAGATTGGTGGGAGAGGGCAGGGTGAGGGGTCGGCCGTTTGACGCTTTGGCCGTGACCTCACCGCTGCGTTGCTGTGAGGACATCACGTAACTGGTCCAGGGGCCTACACCTCACCCCTGCCCGTCTCACTGAACTCGGGCCTGCCCGAGTTCAGCACCTGGAGTGTCGAAGTCGGGTAAACCCGACTTCGATGCAGGAGAGGGGTTCCCCGCGCGCTTTTCTCAAGCGGGGCGCCGTTCCCAGCTCGCCACCAGCGCCCCGACCACGATCAGCAGGCAGGACGCCGCCAAGAGCCAGCTTGCGGGCGCATAGCCGGCGATCACCAGGATGATCGTCGAGAGCACCGGGGCGGCGTAGGAGGCGACGCCGAGCAGGGCGACGTCGCCTTTCTTCATGCCGATGTCCCAGACGACGAAGGCAAGCCCGATCGCTCCGAGGCCGAGCCCGAGCACGCCGCCCCATTCGACTGATGTCAGCGACCACAGGGTCGTCTCAAAGACGAAATGGCAGGCGAAGGCGGGGATCGCGCAGCCGAGCATGGTGATGCTCAGGCTCTCGGAAGGCACGGTGCTGAACCGGCGCGAGAGCACGGAATAGCTCGCCCAGACAAAGGCGCCGAGCGCCGCCAGCCCATGGCCGAGCGAGATGCCGCCGCCGGTGCCGAGGCCGCCCGAGATCAATAATGCGGTTGCTGCGAGCCCGATCAGCGCGCCGATGAGGTGGCGCGGTTTCAATCGGCCGCCCGGCAGCAGGGCGGCGAACAGCACGATCAGCAGCGGCCAGAGATAATGGATCAGGTTGGCCTCGGCCGCCGGCGCGGTCTTCATCGCGGCATAATAGAGCGCCGTGTCGCCGAAGGGCCCGTAGAGCCCGAGCGCGAAGGAGGCCGGGGTCGGCATGACGCGGCGCAGTTCTCCGCGCGCCGCGGCAATAGTGAGGATCAGCAGCCCGCCGATGACGAAGGTCATGCCGACGAGCTGGAATGGCGGCACCCGGCCGGACATGGCGGCGAACAGCGCCAGCGTCGACCAGAGCAGGATGGCGATGAAGCCGGTGAGAGTGGCGCTGCGGGAGGACATGGTTCGGGAGGACATGGCTCGGCGGGACTTGGCTCGGCAAGACTTGGCTGCGGATCGAAGGAATCTTGCGCTCGCGATATCAGCTTCGGCGGCAAATGCCGATGGGGCGGCAAATACTGATGGGAGCCACCGAAGATGGCTCTCTTGCAGCGCAGCACGGCCTGGGCGCGATAGGCGCCATGCTCTGAGCGCCGCGCCGGAATGTTGACCGCGCGCCTGCGCGAGATCATGCGTCAGTCATGACCACGATCCCGATGCCCACTGCTGCTGCGCGGCGCCCGTTGCTTCCGGTGCTGCTGGCGCTGAGCCTGGCCCATCTGCTGAACGACCTCGTGCAGTCGATGATCCCGGCGCTGTATCCGTTGATCAAGGAGGCCTACCAGCTCGACTTCCTCCAGGTCGGCTTCATCACGCTGGCCTTCCAGGTGACGTCGTCGCTGCTGCAGCCGCTGCTCGGCTACGTAACCGACCGCAAGCCCTGGCCCTATGCGATGGTCGCCGGCATGTGCGGGACGCTGGTCGGGCTGCTGCTGCTCTCCCATGCGCACAGCTATACGGTAGTGCTGATCGGCGCTGCGCTGATCGGGCTTGGGTCCGCCGTGTTCCACCCCGAGGCGACGCGCATGGCGCGCCATGCGGCGGCCGGCAGGCAGGGGCTGGCGCAGGGCGTCTTCCAGGTCGGCGGCCATATCGGGTACGCGACCGGCCCGCTGCTGGCCGCGGCCATCGTGGTGCCGCGCGGGCAGGAAAGCCTGTCCTGGTTCTCCGGAGTAGTGCTCGTCGCCATGCTGGTGATGGGCTGGCTCGGCGCGCGCTATTCGGCGCTGCGTCGCGACCAGAAATCGTCCGAGGACCATGCCGAGGATATCGCCAGCCACGGCCTGCCGAAGGCGAAGGTCATCCTGGCGATGACGATGCTGATCGTGCTGCTGATGTCGAAGAACGGCTACACCTCGGCTTTCAGCTCCTATTACACCTTCTACCTGATCGAGCGCTTCGGCATCGAGATCCAGCTCTCGCAGATCATGCTGTTCCTCTATCTCGTCGTCGGCGCGCTCGGCGTGATCGTCGGCGGGGTGATCGGCGACAGGATCGGTCGCTACCGCGTGATCTGGCTCTCGATCCTGGGCTCGCTGCCCTTCGCGCTGATGCTGCCCTATGCCGATCTGTTCTGGACCGGCGCGCTCAGCATCGTCATCAGCTTCATCATGGCGAGCGCCTTCTCGGCGATCCTGATCTATGCGATCGACCTCGTGCCGCACCGCATTGGTCTCGTCGGCGGGCTGTTCTACGGCCTCTCCTTTGGCCTGGGCGGCATCGCCGCGGCGGGGATCGGCGCACTCGCCGACCAGATCGGCATCGTCAGGGTGTTCGGTCTCTGCGCCTGGCTGCCGGCTGTCGGGCTGCTCGCCATGTTCCTGCCGCGTGCCCGGCCGGCGGTTGCCTGATCGCCGCCGTGGGCAAGCGAGCCCGGATTTGTAAGCCGTCTCGCCGGAGCCTTCAGCGTAGGCAAACCGTCACGCCACCTGCGGCCGCCAGGCGATGACGCCTTCCGTCCGCGCCCGCACCTCGGGCGAGGCCAGGCAGGTCGCGACGGCTTCAAAGCCCGGTGCGCCGGGATAGGGGGCGACGCGGCTCGGCGGGCTGTGATTGGCGGGGCAGAGGATGATCGCCTCATCGGGGCCGATAGCGGCGAGATCCAGGATCGCGCGGGAGCGTGTGAGCAGGAAGAGCGGCCTCCCGCTTGGGCCACGCCGGCGCAGATGGGTGCTCAGGGCCTCCTGCGTGGCCTGGTCCAGCCCCTGCTCGATCATATCGACGACCAGGACGGCCGGGCCCTCGGCTTGCAGCCCGGCGAGCAGGGCGATGAGAGCGTCCGACAGCAGGGCGCCATCCTCGGCGAGCCAGGCCAGGGCCTGGTCGACCCGCCGCTTCAGGGCGGGGTCGGCGTCCAGCCGGGTGTGGGCCGCTGCGCCGCCATCGGCCAAGCGATCCAGGCCGAGGAAGGCGGCGCCAGGCAAGGTCTCGGCCAGACGCAGGGCCAGCCTCGTCTTGCCGCTGCCCAGCGGCCCGATGATGTAGTTCAGCGGCCGAATGTCGCGCAATTCGAAGCGCTCTCCGCCCCAGGGCCAGGGAAGGGGGAAGGCGACGCTGAGTTCGGGAGCCGGCCCAAGCAGGCGCGCTAGCTCTCCGGCGACCGAGGCCTTGCCCTGGGCGAGGTCGCTGCGCAGCTCGTGGACCCTCGCGATCGCCCCAGTGAGCTGGCGGATCCGGTCTTCGAGCGTTGCCTGATGCGCGGCGAGCGCCGGCTCCAGGCCCTGCGGGTCGCCGCCCAGCACCCGCGCCACCTGGGCGAGGCTGAGGCCGAGCTTGCGCAGCGCCGCGATCTCGGCGGCGCGGGCCATCTGATCGGGGCCATAGACCCGCCAGCCGGCGGCGCTGCGGATGGGAGAGACCAAGCCGCGCTGCTCGTAGAGCCGCAGGGCCTTGGTGGAGACGCCGAGCCGCTCTGCGGCTTCGGAGGCGGAGAGGAATGGGGCGGAAACGCTCACGAATCACCTCGCTGTTGCGGACAGCCATGCTTATCGAGGCGGTCCCAGGGGCCGGGTCAACCGGCGGTGGCGCTTGTGACTGCCGCCGGCGCTCCATAAAGATCGTAGTCCCGCGACGCCTTAGATTCCGGAGCAACGGCCAGGTGACGATATCGACAGAAAGCTATGCACCACCGTCGGACGGCGACGTCTGGGACAGCCTTCCGCCGGCGCAGGCAGGTTTCGACGCTGCCGGCCTTGCGGCTGCCGTCGATTTCGCCAAGGCGCATGAAAGCTCCTGGCCGCGCAGCCTGTATTATCCCGATGGGCGCTATGTCGGCCTGGTCGAATGGAATGAGAGCGGGCCCTGGAGCGAAATCGTCGGCCCGGTCGGCGAGCGCGGCGGGCCGGCCGGGCTGATCGTCAAGGGTGGCCGCATCGTCGCCGAATGGGGCGATACGGCCCGCACCGACATGACCTTCTCCATCGCCAAGAGCTATATCGCCATCCTGGCCGGGCTTGCTGCCGCTGACGGGTTGATCGGCGATGTCGACGAGCCGGTGGCGAAGACAGTCGCCGGCCCCTGGTTCGAGAGCGCGCATAACCGCGCGATCACCTGGCGCCATCTGCTGCAGCAGTCGAGCGAGTGGCAGGGCGAGATCTTCGGCAAATCCGACCAGGTCGACCATAACCGCCAGATCGGGCCCGGCGCCGACAACAGCCGCAAGGGCGAGAAGCGCGCCCTCCAGCCACCCGGCAGCTACTACGAATACAATGACGTCCGGGTCAATCTGCTGGCCTATTGTCTGCTGCAGCGTTTCCGTCGGCCGCTGCCGGAGGTGCTGCGCGAGCGCATCATGGACCCGATCGGGGCCTCGCAGGGTTGGCGCTGGCAGGGCTATGACAACGCCTTCGTCGAGATCGACGGGCGCCGGGTCCAGTCCGTGCCGGGCGGCGGCCATTGGGGCGGCGGGCTCTTCATCGGCGCGCGCGACCATGCCCGGGTCGGCCTGCTGGTGGCGCGCGGCGGGGTATGGGGCGGCCGCGAATTGCTGTCGCCGGCCTGGATCGAGGCGATGCTCACGCCCTCGCCGACGCTCGCCAATTACGGCTATCTCTGGTGGCTGAACCGGGGTGCGGCGGCCAAGCCCGGCGTGCCGACAACGGCGGTCTTCGCGCTCGGCGCCGGGGTCAATGCGATCTGGCTCGACCCGGCGCAGGATCTCGTCGCGGTGCTGCGCTGGATAGACAAGACGGCGCTCGACGGCTTCGTCGACCGCCTCATCGCCGCGATCCGGTGAGCGGACCAACAGAGCAGTTTTGTGCGTTTTCGAGTGAACCGGTATCCATTTCGCTCGAAAACGCTCTAATCGAAGGTTTTTCGGCATGGACCAGTCTTCACGGCGTTTCGGGCGCTACGATATCGCCATCCTGCACGATGGCGTTTTCCAGGCACCGGCGGATGTCCTGATCCATGCCGGAGGCGACGAGGCGCGAAAGCACGCCCTCGCAGGCTGGGGCAAATCCGCCCTTAGCGTCGATGTGAACTGCTTCCTGCTGCGGGATGCTTCTGGGATCACCCTCGTCGATGCCGGAACAGGCCCCTCCTGGGGCGATGCTTTCGGCCATGCCCGCGCGGCGCTCGAAGCTGCGGGTGTGACGCCGGACCAGGTCCAGCGCGTCCTGATCAGCCATCTCCATGGCGATCACGCGCTGGGTCTCTTCGACGGGGACGCGCCCTATTTCCCACAAGCCGAGATCTGGGTTCCGCAGGTCGAGCTGGCCTTCTTCACCGACGAGCAGGCGCGCGAAGCGCTGCCGGCGTCGCGGCGGAGCGGCTTCGTGATCGCGGCGAAGCTGCAAAGCCTTTATGGCGGTCGCATCCGCAGCTTCGACGAAGGCGAGATCCTGCCGGGCATCGCCGCGCGCACCTTGCCGGGACACACGCCCGGCCATACCGGCTTCATCGTGCAGGATGCGCAGCACAGCCTGCTGCTCTGGGGCGATCTCGTGCATGTTGAGGATCTCCAGCCCGGAGATCCCGATGTCGGGCTCGTCTACGACCTCGATCCGGCGGCGGCCGCCCGCAGCCGTCACATCATCCTGAAGGAGGCGGCCCGAGACGGCTGGATCGTCTCGGGAGGGCATATAACCGGTTTCCAGCGGTTGGAGGCTGTTGGAGACAGCTATCGGCTCGTGCCGGCCTGAGCCCGAGGGCGTACCTGGCTTGAACCGAGCGCTAGCTTCCCATGGGAGGCCGCGCTTGCCGCAGTGCGAGCCAGCGCGGCATAATCAAAAGCCTTGAACCCCGATGATGGTCCCGCTTCATTGCCAAGTGACACGCCCGTTCCGCGCGCCCAGAGACCGACTTTCCTCGATTGCGAGGCCGTCACCATCGATGCCGTGCCGCGAGGCGCGATCGCCGTGATCGGCCTTCCCGGTGCGACGCCCTATGCCGGGAATGGCGCCCATAGCGCGGGCGCCCCGGCGGCGATCCGGGCAGCGAGCGCACGCCATGCCGCCCGCCGGACACATTACGATTTCGATCTGGGCGCGCCGCTGGTGGCGCCGGACACGGTTCTGGTCGATTGCGGCGATCTTGCCTTCGACGATACCGATTTCGGCGGCAATCGCGCGAGGATCGAGGCGGCTTTTGCGACGCTGCTAGGCCGTGGCGCGCGGCCCCTTCTGCTGGGTGGCGACGACAGTGTCCAGATCCCTGCGCTGCGCGCTTTTGCTGCGCATGGTGGGATCACGCTGTTGCAGATCGATGCGCATATCGATTGGCGCGACGAGGTCGAGGGGGAGCGCTTCGGGCCCTCGAGCACGATCCGACGGGCCTCCGAAATGGCGGGCATTGGGGCAATCGTTCAAGTCGGAGGCCGGGGTATCGGTAGCGCCCGGGAATCGGATGTGGCAGATGCCGTCGCGGCGGGAGCGCGACTGGTCGATATGCGTACACTACGCGCCAAAGGGCTCGCTTATGCCGCCGAACAGGTGCCGGAAGGCCAACCGATCGTTGTGTGTTGCGATGTCGATGGGCTGGACCCCACGGTGATCCCCGGTGTTGTCGGTCGGGCGCCGGGCGGGCTGGGTTATGGCGACATTGTGGAGCTCCTGCACGGTGTCGCCGCTCGCGCGCCGATCGTCGGCTTCAACCTCGTCGAGTTCACCCCTCAACACGATCTCGGCGATCTCGGAGCCAGGACCGTCTGCCGCCTGGCGATGCTGGGGGCGGGTTTTCTGGCTATGAGCGAACGGGCACGATCGCCGCGATGATAGGCGACTGTGCCGCACCGTCACAGCGCGTGCTTCAGAATCGCCGCCGCCGCCCCGGCAAGGATGAGCGCCAGCGTCGTCGTGAGCGCCATGCCGCCGAGATAGGCGCCCAGGGCTTGCGCGGCGGGCACTTGCGCGGCGGGTAGACCATCCCGCTGCGGCCCGGCCATGCGGCTGAACGGTGCCGGCCCCCGGCCGGTGGTGCGGATATGAGAGCGGGCGTTCATAGCGCTGCTGCTTGCGGCAGGCTGTCGAGCAGCGGCCGCGCGAGATGCAGGATCTCGTAGCTCGTGCCGCCCTCGTTTCCGCTCGGCTCCTGCTCGGACAGCAGCAGCCGGGTGAGCGTCCAGTTTGCCGTATCGACGCCGATTGTGGCCGCGACCGTGCCGGGCCGGCTGGCGAGAGCCCGGTTCAATTCGATCTCTCCAGTGAAAATCGCGGTGAGGTCGGCATCGGGCGGGATGAGAAGATCCTCCCGGTAAGCGAAGCGGGCCTCGCGCCCGGTTCCCTTGCGGGCGTCGAGGGCAAAACGCGTCTGGATCTCGGCGCGCCCAAAACTCTCGGTCACGACCTTGTAGCGGCCGCTGACGAGGAATTCGCGGAAGGCCTCGTCCTGACGCCAGAGATAGAGCGAGGAGTAGTTGTTCGCGATCGCGCCATGGCGGCCTGCCTCACGCAGCAGGAAGCCCTTGAAATAGAGCTCGGGCACGGCGTCCCAGAGCGGACCGCGCTCCCTGGCTCTGGCGCGGATCAACCCGATGTCATGGTTGGCCGGCAGGCGATGGGTGTAATGCGCGATGATCATCACGGGGCTCCTTCTTGATCTCCGGAAGGTAGCGAGGCCTTGATGACAAGAAAATCATATGAGATCATATTTCAATGATTTCACTTTGAAATGCATATCCGCATGAAAGCCCTCGATCTCGAAGCCGTTCAGGCCTTCGTCCTGATCGCCGATCTGAAGAGCTTCACCCGCGCCGCCGAGACGCTGGAGACGACGCAATCGGCCGTGAGCCTGAAGATCAAGCGGCTGGAGGACAGGCTCGGGCGGCGCCTGTTCGACCGGACGCCGCGCCTCGTGCGGCTCTCGGCGGAGGGCAACAGCTTTCTCGATGCAGCCCGCAAGCTGATCGCGGCCCATCAGGGTGCGCTGGGTTCCTTCACGGTGCAGCAGCAGCGACTGGTCGTCGGCATCAGCCACCATATCGTCGGCTCGGAATTGCCCACTTTGCTGCGTCGCATGAAGGATGCCGAGCCGGGCCTCGTGATCGAGATGCGCCTTGGCTCGTCGCGGCAGACCCTCGATGATTTCGATCGCGGCGCGCTGGATGCGGCGATCGTGCTGCGCCACGACAACAAGCGTCGCGATGGCGACGTCATCTTCGAGGAGGCGTTCGGATGGATGGCGGCGCCCGATTTCGCCCATCATGCGGGCGAGCCGCTGCGGCTTGCGACCCAGGCCGAACCCTGCAGTGTCCGCAGCATGGCGGTGTCCGCGCTGGCGGAGGCCGGCGTGCCATGGACGGAGGTTTTTGTCGGCGGCGGCATCGCGACGATCGGGGCCGCAGTCTCGGCCGGCCTTGCCGTGGCGGCGCTCGGCCGGCGCGTCGCTCCCCCCGGTACGGTGGATGTCGGCAGGCCGCTTGATCTGCCGCCGCTCCCGGCGCGGGATGTGGTGCTCTATGCCAATGTCGCAGGCGCACAGGCGCGCGCCTCGCTGCGGAATTTCGTCGCCGTCATCCGCGCCTCGGCGGGCGCGCCATTGGCGTCACGGAGACCGTAGATCTGCTGTCTGAACTCGGAGCCTCCCGGCCATTCCGGGCTCAGGCCGGCGGCCTGAGCCCGGAACGACGCTGGGGCTTCCGTCTGAAGCCTCAGGCCATGTATTGCCCGCCATTGACGGCGAAGGTCGCGCCTGTCGCGAAGGCACCGTTGTCGGAGGCGAGGAAGACGACCATCTGGGCGATTTCCTCCGGCTTGCCGAGACGGCCGACCGGGATGCCGGCGACGACACGCTTCAGCGCTTCCTCGGGCATCGCGGCGACCATGTCGGTGCCGATATAGCCCGGCGTGATCGCGTTGACGGTGATGCCCTTATTGGCGTTCTCCTGGGCCAGTGCCTTGACGAAGCCGATATCGCCGGCTTTGGCGGCGGAGTAGTTGACCTGGCCCATCTGGCCCTTCTGGCCGTTGATCGAGGAGATCACGATGATGCGGCCGAAATTGCGGGCGCGCATGCCCTCGATCACGGGACGCGTCATGTTGAAGAGCGAATCGAGATTGGTGCGGATGACGGCCGACCACTGGTCCTTGGTCATCTTGTGGAAGAAGCCGTCGCGGGTGATGCCTGCATTGTTGACCAGGATGTCGATGGGGCCGAGCTCGGCCTCGACGGTGGCGATGCCCGCGGCGCAGGCGTCATAGTCGCCGACATCCCATTTATAGACCGGTATACCGGTCTCGGCCTTGAATGCGGCGGCAGCCTCGTCATTACCGGCATAGCTCGCCGCGACCTTGTGGCCGACCTCTTTCAAGGCCTTGCTGATCGCTGCGCCGATGCCGCGCGTGCCCCCTGTGACCAAAGCGACCTTCGACATTCCTGTCTCCTCCCTCTTGGCGGCGTGAGCGCCGCGCTATTGTTCTGCAAGCTTCATGTCGGGCGAATAGGGCCCGTCGACATCCTTGATGATCGCTTGCCCGCAGATCACGCGTCCTTGCGTTGCGTCAAAGGCCAGGGTGGGGTGCCCGTAGAGCACCCAGCCTTGGCTTAGAGCCTCCGAGACCCGATGACAGAATGCGGCGTCATCGGGGCCGGTGAGATAGCGGTAGAGCGTCGTCTGCCTCGCCATGCGCAGGGCTCAGCGCTCGACCGCGAGCGCCACGCCCATGCCGCCGCCGATGCAGAGTGTCGCCAAGCCCTTCTTGGCGTCGCGCTTGGCCATTTCGTGCAGCAGCGTCACCAGAACGCGCGCGCCGGATGCGCCGATCGGATGGCCGATCGCGATCGCGCCGCCATTGACGTTGACGATGTCGGTGTTCCAGCCGAGGTCCTTGTTGACCGCCAGCGCCTGCGCCGCGAAGGCCTCGTTGGCCTCGACGAGATCGAGATCACCGACGCTCCAGCCGGCCCGCTCCAGCGCCTTGCGCGTCGCCGGGATCGGACCCGAACCCATGATCGCCGGGTCGACACCTGCGGTCGCCCAGGAGGCGATGCGGGCGAGCGGCGTCAGGCCGCGCCTGGCGGCTTCCTTGGCGCTCATCAGCACGAGCGCGGCGGCGCCGTCATTGAGGCCCGAGGCGTTGCCGGCG
Source organism: Allobosea sp. OK403 (assembly GCF_900113835.1). Classification (GTDB taxonomy): domain Bacteria; phylum Pseudomonadota; class Alphaproteobacteria; order Rhizobiales; family Beijerinckiaceae; genus Allobosea. Next base: position 216,523 of record NZ_FOQV01000008.1, read on the forward strand.
GTAACGGTGCCCTCCTTCGAGAAGGCGGGGCGCAACTTGGCCATGGCTTCGAGCGTCGCGCCATGGCGGGGATACTCGTCGTCGGAGACGATGATGTCGCCCTTGCGGCCAGGAATGGTGAAGGGAACGATCTCGTCCTTGAAGCGGCCGGCCTTCTGGGCGGCCTCGGCCTTGTTCTGCGAGCCGACGGCGAACTTGTCCTGCTCCTCGCGGCTGATCTGCCATTTGGTCGCGACGTTCTCGGCGGTGGTGCCCATATGGTAGCCGTGGAAGGCGTCCCAGAGCCCGTCCTTGATCATCGTGTCGACGAACTTCATGTCTCCCATCTTGGTGCCGTTGCGCAGATGCGCGCCATGCTGCGACATCGACATCGATTCCTGGCCGCCGGCGACGATGATGTCGGCATCGCCATTGACGATCTGCTGCAGGCCGATGGCCACTGCGCGCAGGCCGGAGCCGCAAAGCTGGTTGAGGCCCCAGGCGGTCGCCTCCTGCGGAATGCCCGCCGCCATCGCGGCCTGGCGGGCCGGGTTCTGGCCCTGACCGGCGGTCAGGATCTGGCCCATGATGACCTCGTCGACCTCGGCCCCATCGACCTTGGCGCGGGCGAGCGCTTCCTTGATCGCGGCGGCGCCGAGCTCATGGGCCGGAGTGTTGGCGAAGGCGCCGTTGAAGGCGCCGACGGCGGTGCGCGCTGCGCCGACGATGACGATGTCCGTATCAGCCATGGGAGAGATCCTCGCTGTTGTCGGACGGTCCGCTCTCACGCCGGGCCGCCTGGTTCGTCGAGTACCTTCGAAGCCTGTCGCGCTTGCGTCAAGTCAGGCGAAAGGCGCGCTTGCCGGGATTCGACCGGTCCGTCACGCTCCGCCTGCTGCAAAGACGGGCAGAACCGTCATGCTTTAGTCTTGTTTTTGCGCTGCACGCTCAAAAAACTTGCGACAAACCACTGAGCGGCTATCGTCAGGAGGAATTCGTTCCGTTTGGTCCGCTGCGGGTTTCGCGGCAGGAGCCGAACCAACGTCATGTAGGGTACTGATGGCTAGCGAAAAAGAACCGACCGTCATCAAGAAATACGCCAATCGGCGACTCTACCATACCGGTACGAGCTCTTACGTCACGTTGGAGGATCTGGCCGGCCTCGTGCGCGGCGGAGAGGATTTCGTCGTCTATGACGCGAAGTCCGGCGAGGACATCACGCGCTCCGTCCTGGCCCAGATCATCTTCGACGAGGAGGCCAAGGACGGGCAGAACCTGCTGCCGATCGCCTTCCTGCGGCAGCTCATCCGCTTCTATGGCGACAGCATGCAGGCGCTGGTGCCGCGCTATCTCGAATTCTCGATGGACCATCTGACCAAGGACCAGGGTCAGTTCCGCGAGCAGATGACCAAGGCCTTCACGGGCGGGGCCTTCGGTACCGGTGCGATGGATGCGCTCCAGCAGCAGACGCGGGCCAATATGGCGCTGTTCACCGACGCCTTCCGCATGTTCAACCCCTTCGCTGCCGCGGCAGCCGCCGCCAAGGCGAAGGAGGAGGGCACTGCCGCCCCGGCCAAGGGCGACGATCTCGGCGACCTCAAGCGCGAGCTCGGCGAGATGCGCGAGCGCCTGGACAAGCTCACCAAGTCGAAGTGAGGCGGACTTAGAGTATCGGCCCGAAAAGTGGGAACCGGTTTTCGGGACATGCCGATGCCAAGTCAAAGCCCTAAAGCATCAGACCGGATACCGTATCCGGTCTGATGCTTTAGGGCCCGCGCTCAGCCGGCCACGCGCTTGGGCGACCCAGCCTGGGCCTTCGGCCGGATCTCGGCCTTGCCGATCAGGTGACCCTGCAGATAGGTCACCCCCCAATCAGTCAGCATCGTCGCCTGCAATTCGTCATCGACCCATTCGGCGACGGTCTCGACGCCGAGATGGCGGGCGAGGTCGATCAGCGTGCGCACATAGAAGCGATCGTCGGTCGAGCGGCGCAGATTCTGGGTGAAAGCGCCGTCGAGCTTGAGGATGTCGATCGGGAAGGCGCGCAGGTGCCTGAGCGAGGTGTGGCCCGCGCCGAAATCGTCGATCGCAATGCGCGCGCCCTGATCCTTGATCTTGCCCAGCAGCTTGGTGATCCGCACGGGGTCCTCGATCGTCGCCGTCTCCGTAACCTCGACGATCAGGCGCTTGGCCACGCCGCGCGCGGCATTGGTGCAGGCAAGGAAGGCGTCGAGCCATTCCGGATCGGCAAGCGAGCGCGGCGAGACATTGACCGAGAGCGACAGCTCGGGATCGCCGACGAGCATGTCGACGGCAAGCTCGAGGACGCGGTGGTCGAACAGGCGGATCAGGCCGCGGCGCTCCAGCAGCGGAATCAACTCGGCGGGGGAGAAGAAGAGACCGTTCTCGCCTTGGCCGACCCGCAGCAGCGCCTCATGGAAGGCGGTGTCGCGCTGGCGGGCGCGGACGATCGGTTGCAGCGCAAGCTGCACGCGCCGTTCGTTCAGGGCGGCCACTGCCTGCAGGTCAAAACCCTGTTGCGCCACGGCGGGTTCACGCATGTCGCTGCGCTTGGCGATGACGGCGGTGTCTATCGCGCCGGCCTTGGCGTTGGCGAGCGCATTCTCGGCGCCGGCGACCAAAGGTCCCGCATGGCTTGAGAGGGTGGGCGCAATCGCTGCGCCGACGCGCAGGCGCACCAGGGCGATTCCGCGCGCGGTCTCGATGGCTGACTGGGCCACCGCCTTGATGAAGCGGCGTGCCGCCGCCTCGACCTGATTCTGCGGGCAGCCGGTGAGCAGGATGGCGAAGCGGTTGCCGGAATAGCGCACGAGGTGGTCGCGCCGGCGCATCACCGAGCGCAGGCGTTCCTGCACCACGCTGATGATCTCGTCGGTCGCCTCATGGCCGAAATCGTCGTTGAGGCGGGTCAGTTCGTCGATCGCCGCGATGAGCACGACGACGACGCGCTCAGCTGGCAGATGCTCGGCCAGAGCCTGTTCGACGCGCTCGACCAATGAGGTGCGGTCGCAGAGTTCGCCATTGCTGGCGCCGAGCTCTTCAGGCTTCACCGCGCGCTCCAGGCGCAGCACGCCGCGCGCGCTGGCAGGGCGGCCATCGATGCCGGCGAACCAGCGGCCGGCATCCTCGATCCACATCTTGCGGCCGGCGAGGTCGGCGGCGTAGCGGGTGCGGTAGACCACGCCGTCGCCCTGGTCCTGGCCGCTGGCGGAGAAAATCGCATCGTAGCGGCTGCGTCCGCTTCCGGGCTCGACCAGGCCGGCGAAGGAGAGGCCGCGGTTCATGACCGCGTCGGAGACGCCGGCGAGAACTTCATGCGCATTGGGGCCCCAGGTCAGGGCGTCATGGACGATGTCCCAAGCGTAGACGACCTCGCCGATCGAGGAGAGCAGGCTGCGCGGATCGATGTGGCAGTCGTCGCGGGGGCTGAGGATCGACGGCGCAGGCATCGGACGGGGCCTCAATGGGGCTGTTCGAACGATGCGGAGCGATGCCGTCTCGTCCTGGCCCGGGCGGATCGGGGAAATGTTTCGAAACGATGCGGCTTTCAGCCTTAACGCGCCGTTAAGTTTGGCTGTAACTTTGCAAATTCAGCTCCAAGACTGGGCCCAATGTTTCGGAGCGGGACATGACGGATTTCGACGATCATAGCCGCAGCCGCGCCCCGTTCGCGGTCGATTCCGCATCCGATCTTGCCATGGTGCTGCTGCAGCTCGCGGCCTGCCGGGCCGAGATCGGCCCCTTCGCCCGGTCCGGGCGGGAGACGCCGCAAGAGGCGGCGCGCGTCTATGAGGCGGCCCGAACCTCCAAGGCGACCCCGATTTTCAGGGATCGCAGGCCGATGCGCCTCTGACCGCCGAGTTCGTATTCCCGAGTTCGTATTCCAAAGAAAAAGCCGGCCTCGCGGCCGGCTTGTTTCGTTAGCGTCGGGCGCAGGGCCGGGCGCTTGGCATTGAGGCGATCAGGCCTCGGCCTTGACCTTCAGGACCTGGCGGCCGCGATACATGCCGCTCTTCAGATCGACATGATGCGGGCGGCGCAGTTCGCCGGAGTTCTTGTCTTCGATATAGGTGGGCTGCTTCAGCGCGTCGGCCGAGCGGCGCATGCCACGCTTCGACGGCGACGTCTTTCTCTTCGGAACGGCCATAGTAATCTCCATCGTGCCGCCGTCCGGAAGCGCTTGGCTCAAGGCCGCGCTGCCGTCACGACGACGGATCAATCTCGTGAGGCGTTGCCCATACACGCTGCGGCGCGCGCTGGCTAGAGCGGGATGTGAAAAAGTCGCGAGTCCGCCTGTGAATTTGAGTCCATAGCCTCCGGATCAGTCCATGTCCTCCTCGCCCTCGGGCACCGCGCAGTTGGCGAGCGCACCCAATTGTCCGACGCGGCGCTGCACGCGCGCCGCCCCTGCCTGCAGGCTGCGGCTCGGCCGGCCGGGGTCGCGCGCGCTCGGATTCGGCAGGGCGGCGGCGAGCCTGGAGGCCTCCGACCCGGTCAGCCCTGCCGCCGATTTCTTGAAATAATGCTGTGCCGCGGCCTCTGCGCCGAATAGCCCATCGCCCCATTCGGCGACGTTGAGATAGACTTCGATGACGCGTTGCTTCGGCCAGGCGAGGTCGATCGCCAGCGCCAGCGGGATCTCCAGCGCCTTGCGGATGTAGGAGCGGCCGGGCCAGAGGAAGAGGTTCTTGGCGGTCTGCATGGTCAGGGTCGAAGCGCCTCGGCTGGGCCCGTCCTCATCGTCGAGCACGGTGTTGAGCTCGATCCAGTCGACGCCGGAATGGGCGCAGAAGCGCTGGTCCTCGGCGGCGATCACGGAGCGGATCAGGGCCGAGGAAATCTGATCGAGCGGCACCCATTGCCGTTCGACCGGCTGCAGGGTCAGCCAGCGCGCGATCATCAGGGTCGATGGCGCCGGGATGAAGCGATAGAGCAGGAGACCGAGCCCCAGCACGATCAGCAGGCCGAGGACGAGCCGGCTGATCCAGCGAATCAGGCGCGCGAAAAACCCGCGCCGCGCCGTCCGCTCTCCTGCCGCCATGCGCTTATGTCCCCTTGGTTTGCTGTCCCTTGGCTTGACGGTGCCGGCCGGCTCCGGCAATCGAGGCGCTCATCACTTGGTAAGGGCAGGCTTCATGCGAGACACCGGTTGCCGCCGTCCCGCATCCCGCGCTCGCGGCGAATGCGAGATCCGCGCATGAGTTCCGCCCTGCCCATCGCCGAGACCGGCGATCTTGCCTCCAGCCTCGCACGGACGGCGCAGGCGATCGAGTCCCTGTTGGACGCGCTCCTGTCGGCTGCGCCACGCGAGAGCGAGATCGCCCGGCCGGAGCCTTTGCTCTCGGCCATGCGCCATGGCGCGCTCGGCGGGGGAAAGCGGCTGCGGCCCTTCCTGACGGTCGAGACCGCGCGGCTTTTGCGTGGCGATGCGGGCCAGGCGTTGCGGGCGGGTGCGGCGGTCGAGCTCGTGCATTGCTACTCGCTGGTCCATGACGACCTGCCGGCGATGGATGACGACGATACGCGTCGTGGCCGGCCGACCGTGCACAAGGCCTATGACGAGGCGACTGCGATCCTCGCCGGCGACAGCCTGCTGACGCTGGCCTTCGATGTGATGGCGGATGAGGCGACGCATCCTTCGGGCGAGGTCCGCGCGGCGCTCGTGCTGGCCTTGGCGCGTGCCTCAGGGTTGGGAGGCATGGCGGGCGGGCAGATGCTCGACCTCGCGGCGGAGGGGCGCTTCGATGGCGGCCGGCCGCGCAGCCTCACCGAGGCGGAGATCCGCCGGCTGCAGGCGATGAAGACCGGCGCCCTGCTGGCGGCGAGCGTCGAGATCGGTGCGCTGATCGCAGGCGCGGCGCCCGAGGCGCGCGCCGCGCTGATCGGCTACGGCCGGGCGCTGGGCGCCGCCTTCCAGGTGGCCGACGACATCCTCGACATCGAGGCCACGCCCGAGGCGCTCGGCAAGGCGACGGCGAAAGACCAGGACAAGGGCAAGGCGACGCTGGTTTCCGTGCTGGGGCTGGACGCGGCGAAGCGCGAGCGCGACCGCTTGAGCGCCGACGCGATCGCAGCACTGGCCGGCTTCGGGCCGGAGGCGGACATCTTGCGCGCGGCGGCGCGCTTTGCGGCTGAGCGGACAAGCTAGCGCTGGAGATCAGGCGCGGAACCACCCGTCGTCCTGGGCGGCCTATGCCGTGTGTCCGGGATGACGCTGTGTTTCTGCGTAAAATCACCAGGCTTTAGGATATGGCTCGCTTTGTCATGGGGTGCCCATACTGATTGAGGGGATAACAATGCCAACAATCGACAAAGAGACGGCGATCCAGTTCGACAAGAGCATCAACCTTGCTCTTCGATACCTTTTCATCGCGGGCAATGATGTGAGGGGGCGAATCGACCCCAAATACTCCCAGATTTTCGACAGGGCTATTGCGCGTGCATCCGGTGAACTGGACGGGAGTGTGCTGGAACTGGTGTATCGGGCACACCCCGACTTGAGGCCCGATTTTCTGGGCGGAACGAAAGCGCCGCACGATTTTGAGAGCGACGAATGAGGGCCGACGTCGCCTACACACATCGCCACTCCGGATCGGCGCCGCTTTGCGGCTCGTCTAGGATGACGCTGTTGTTCCACGCCAAGAGCCGCACGCCTTAAAGCGAAAGCCTCAGCGCCAGCGGCCGAAGGCGTCGGCCAGGGTCTGGCTGCCCGGGAAGCCTTTTTCGAAGGTCAGGATGCCGCGCTTGCCCGAGGCGAAGCGGATCGGCACGTCGATCCAGTTGCGGTTCAGAATCAGATCGAGATTGCGCTCGACCTCCACGGGCACGTTCGACAGGGCCGCGACGAAGAGGTTCTCGCCAAGCGCCGAGTTGATCGCCGACAAGGGCGCGCCGCGCTCGTTCTCGTCGGTCTTGAACTGCGGCACGCCGATCTCGCGGATGGTCTCCGGCGCCGTCGTGCCCGTATTGGTGAAGCGCAGGCCGATGATGTGCGAGGCCGGAAAGGCCGTATCGGTATTGCGGCGGATGGTGAAATCTAGCGCCATGCCGGCCTCCGGCACCTCGATCGTGGCGCGCACGATCGTCTCGACCGGCCGGCCGGGCCCGGCGCTCTCGCTGTCCAGCCGCCAGAAGACGCGGCCGTTCACGGCGCGCGGCTGCTGCGGGCTCTCGGGGACCTCGGTGTAGAGGATGGCGCGCTGCGCGACGGTGATCTCGCTGCCCTGCTGCGCGGGTGCGCCGGTGGTGCCGTTCGGCCGGGTCTGCGGCGGTGCTCCGGCGTCGCCGACGCGGTCGTTCAGCTTGCCCGCAGCGTCGGGCTGCGTTGGCTGGGCCGGCGTCTCGACATGGCTGCGCGCCGTGTTCTCGGGCGGCCTGATCTTATTGACGTAATAGGCGGCGGCTGCGATCGCCGCGACTGCAATGGCGACGCCGCCGCCGACGATGGCGGTGCGGACATGGCCGGGATTGACGCGGCGTTCACGCCGGGGCGCGACGCGGGGGCGGATCGTCTGCTGCTCGGCGGCTTCCGGCCGCGGATCCTCGAAGCGCCCGTCATCCTGGGTTTGCTCAGGCTCCGGTTCCGCTTGCGCGATGGCGGCCGGAGGCGTCGTGACCTCCCTGCGGGCCGGTTCGGGCGTGACGGCGGGGCGGAAGACCGGCCCGGCCTGGGCCGGCGGCTGCGCTGGACCCTCGCCGTAATCGGCCTCGATCTTCGCCACGGCCTCGTCGAGCGAGAGCCGCTCGCGCATGATCTCGGCTTCGCCGAGCGGTGGGTCAAGGCTGCGCAACTGCGCGACGAGCGCGGTCCTGGCGCGGTCATAGACGGCCCGCCGCGCCGCAGACGACTTGTCGGGCAACCCAGCGATCGCACGTGCCAGGATGGGATAGAAATCGGCCATTGGCCTCACTTGTCGATGTTGGCTGGTCCCGTCAACCCTCGAAAGGGTTGTGGACGAGGATGGTGTCGTCGCGTTCCGGACTGGTCGAGAGCACCGCCACGGGCGCGCCGATCAATTCCTCGATACGGCGGACATATTTGATCGCCTGGGCTGGCAGATCGGCCCATGAACGGGCGTTCGCGGTCGAGCCTTCCCAGCCTTCGATCGTCTCGTAGACGGGCTCGACGCGGGCCTGGTCGCTCTGTCCGGCGGGCAGATGCTCGAGCAATTCGCCATTGAGCTTGTAGCCGGTGCAGACCTTGATCTCCTCGAAGCCGTCGAGGATGTCGAGCTTGGTCAAGGCGATGCCGTCGATGCCCGAGGTCTTCACGGTCTGGCGGACCAGGCAGGCGTCGAACCAGCCGCAGCGGCGCTTGCGCCCGGTGACGACGCCGAATTCCTTGCCCTTCTGGCCGATCAGTTCGCCGGTCTCGTCGAAGAGTTCGGTCGGGAAGGGGCCTTCGCCGACGCGGGTCGTATAGGCCTTGGCGATGCCCAGCACATAGCCGACCGCGGAGGGGCCCAGCCCCGAGCCGGTCGCGGCCTGGCCGGCGACGATGTTCGACGAGGTCACGAAGGGGTAGGTGCCGTGGTCGACATCGAGCAGGGCGCCCTGGGCACCCTCGAACAGGATGCGCTTGCCGGCGCGGCGCTCCGAATCGAGCAACGCCCAGACGGTGTCGGCATAGGGCAGGATCTGCGGCGCTATGGTTGTGAGCTGTGTCAGCAACTCCGCTCCGTCGACCTCGGCGATGCCCAGGCCGCGCCTGAGCGCATTGTGATGCGCGAGCAGGCGCTCGATCTTGGCCTCGAGGATCGCGGCATCCTTCAGGTCGATGACGCGGATGGCGCGGCGGCCGACCTTGTCCTCATAGGCCGGGCCGATGCCGCGCTTGGTCGTGCCGATCTTGAGACCGGCATTCGAGGTCTCGCGGAAATGGTCGAGCTCGCGATGCAGCGGCAGGATCAGGGTCGCGTTGTCGGCGACGCGCAGGTTCTCGGGGCTGATCGCGACGCCCTGCTTGCGCAGCCGCTCGATCTCTTCGACCAGATGCCAGGGATCGACGACGACGCCGTTGCCGATGACCGAGAGCTTGCCGGGGCGCACGATGCCCGAGGGCAGCAGCGAGAGCTTGTAGACATTGCCGTCGATGACGAGGGTATGCCCGGCATTATGGCCGCCTTGAAAGCGCACCACGACATCGGCCTGGCTCGACAGCCAGTCGACGATCTTGCCCTTGCCCTCGTCGCCCCACTGGGCGCCGACCACCACCACATTTGCCATGGTCCAGGTGTCCTGCTGTCTTGCCTGTTTGATCCCACGCAAGCGCCGCGCACATGAAAAACCCCGGCGCAAGACCGGGGTTTGTAAGGCAGGTTCTTGCAGGCCCTCATGAGGCAACACTGCGGCGAGGTCAAGGCTGTGCATATCCGACGTCGCCAGCGTCGGGGTTCGTGGCGGTGTCAGGCGCCCGGGTAACACAGGTTCCGGGGTCGCTCAGCCCGGCAGCGAACGGCGCATATAGGTGCGCGGCGGGGTTCCCAGGCGGCGCGTGAACATCGTGGTGAAGGCGGCGACGTTGTCATAGCCCGCCAGCATGGCGATCTGCGTCACCGGAGCGCCGGCGGCGAGCTTCGGCAGGCATGCGAACAGGCAGGCCTGCTGGCGCCACGCCGCGAAGCTGAGGCCGGTTTCGCGCAGGAAGAAGCGCGTGAAGGTGCGCCGGCTCATCGCCAGCCTGTGCGCCCATTGGTCGAGACGCAGATGGGCCGAGGGCGCTTCCATGAAGGCTCGGCACAGCGCCGAGAGCCGGGCGTCGCTGGGGAAGGGCAGGCCGAGCGGCCGGGGCGCCAGGGTCGTGACCTCCTCGGCGAGCAGGTCGAGCACCAGTTGCGATTTGCGGCCCTCCACCCCGACATCATGCAGGCGAATCGCCTCGATGATCAGGCTGCGCACGAGCTGCGTGACCGCGAGCACCTGCAGGAAACGCTTGGCGAGCGCATCGTCGCCGGGCAGCAGATAAACCGAGCGCATGCTGACATCGCTCATCATCTCGACAGAATGCTCGAGGCGAGGCGGGATCAGCAAGGCGTGGCCGGGCGGGATCATCCAGCAGCCGACCCCGGTCGCGACCAGCACGACGCCGGAGAAGACGCATAGCAGCTGGATATGCCTGTGGCTGTGCGGCGGCACGGTGTAGCCGGCGGGATCGTCCGAGCGATGCACGATCACGCTGCTGTCGGCATGGAAGATCTTGCCGACACTGTGCCGGTGGCTCTCGTCGAGCGCGGCGACCGTCGGCGCCGGCAGCTTTGTCATATCTTTAGCTTCGTCATATCTTGGCCCAATCACGAAAGTTTTTGACCAAAACACGAATGAAGGTCAGGGGCAAGACTTGTAGAAGGAGCCCGGCATGGCGCGCCGAATGGCGGCGCGAAAGAGGTTTCGAGATGGTTGCGGCATTTCCGGGGGCACAGCCCCGCATCGAGAAGACGACGACGTCGATCCTGCTGGCGGTGAGCTTCTGTCATCTGCTCAACGACCTGATGCAGTCGCTGCTCGCTTCGCTATACCCGCTGTTCAAGGCGAATTACGCGCTCGATTTCGTCCAGATCGGGCTTCTGACCATGGCCTTCCAGGTCACCGCATCGCTGCTGCAGCCTCTCGTCGGCATGGCGACCGACCGCTGGCCGATGCCCTATTCCCTGCCTGCCGGCATGGGCTCGACCTTTCTCGGGCTGATCCTGCTCGGCAATGCCGGCAATTTCGCGCTGCTGGTGCTGGCGGCCTGCCTGATCGGGCTCGGCTCGGCGATCTTCCATCCGGAAGCGTCGCGGGTGGCCCGGTTGGGTTCCGGCGGCCGGCACGGGCTGGCGCAATCGCTCTTCCAGGTCGGTGGCAATATGGGCTCGGCGATGGGGCCGCTGCTGGCCGCCTTCATCGTCCTGCCTTTCGGCCAGGGCAGCGTCGCCTGGCTCTCGGGCGTCGCGATGCTGGGGGGCGTCGTGCTCTGGCGCGTCGGGGCGTGGTATGCGGCTCATCGCAAGCAGAATGCGGGCAGGCCCGCTGCAAGCCGCGCCTTGCCGCTGCCGCAGGGGCGGGTCGCTCTTGCCTTTGGCATCCTCGTGCTGCTGACCGCGACGAAGAACGTCTATATGGCCAGCATCTCCAGCTATTTCACCTTCTACGTCATCGACCAGTTCGGGCTCGGTGTGCGCGAGGCGCAGCTCATGCTGTTCCTGTTCCTGGCTGCAGCTGCGGCGGGGACCTTCCTCGGCGGGCCGATCGGCGACAAGATGGGCGCGCGCTTCGTGATCTGGTTCTCGATCCTGGGCGTCATCCCCTTCGCCCTGCTGCTGCCTTACGCCAACCTGTTCTGGACGGGTGTGCTCAGCGTGGTCATCGGGCTGATCTTCGCCTCGGCCTTCTCGGCCATCGTAGTGTTCGCGCAGGAGCTGGTGCCGGGGCGCGTCGGGCTGATCGCCGGCGTGTTCTTCGGCTTCGCTTTCGGGGCCGGCGGGCTGGGAGCGGCGCTGCTCGGCAACTTCGCCGATATGCATGGCATCGCCTTCGTCTACCGCATCTGCTCCTACCTGCCGCTGCTGGGGCTGCTCACCATCTTGCTGCCGCGCCTTCCGCGTGCTGGCTAGGGGGCTGATCGCTCCGGCTGCAGGGGAGGGTGTCATCCGCAGCGGTTGCGGCTGGGCAGGTGGCTCGCAAGAGCAGGATGCGAAAAAGCGGGAACCGGCTTTTCGCATTGATCCTGCTCTCGCTCTAGGATGAGAGACGAATTCAGATCTCAGATGGGATCACTTCGTGGTTCCATCTGAGATCATCCGGCTCTATGCCGGCAGCTCTCTCCAGCCGACCGGTGCTCCTGCATGAAGACGCTCGCCATCTCGACCCTGACGATCTGCGGCATCGACGAATTGCCGGCGCAGAGCGAGCGCCGCGTCACCCATGTCCTTTCCCTGCTCGACCCGGGCCTGGCGGAGCTCGATGCCTTCGGCGCCTATGGCGAGCACCACCGCGTCACCCTGCGCTTCCACGATATTCTCGGTCCCTCGCAGGGCTATACCCATCCGCAGCCGAAGCATGTCGAGGCGATCCTGGGCTTTGGCGAGAGCCTGCGGGAGGGCGTGGCCGGCCGCGTCGAGGGCCATCTCCTGGTGCATTGCCATATGGGCATTTCGCGCTCGACCGCCGCGATGCTGGCGCTGATGGCGCAAAACGACAGCGAGGCGAGCGAGGACGAATTGTTCGACCGCCTGCGCAGGGTGCGTCCGCAAGCCTGGCCGAACTCGGTGATGATCGGCTTTGCCGACGAGCAGCTCGACCGTGGCGGGCGCTTGGTCGAAGCGCTGCGCCGTCATTACGGCCACCAGCTCAAGGTTCAGCCGCAATATCAGGACTGGATGACCCGGCTTGGCCGGCAGAGCGAGCTCGACATGGCGCTGTGAGCGCCGGTCTGCATCGGAACCTCGCTGTCATTCCGGGGCAGGCCGCAGGCCTGAGCCCGGAACCGATGCGCCTTGTCGCCCGAACTCAACTGTCCGGTCGCTTTTCTGAGCCCGTGTCGGTTCTGGGTTCCGGGCTCTTCGCTGCGCGAAGCCCCGGAATGACGGGGGGGCGAGCTAAAGGTAGTAACCGTCCAGCTCAGCGCATCAGGCGCGGCTCGGCGATGTCCTGCGGCCGGTAGGTCAGTTCGCGGTCGCCGGGCCATTTGATCCGGTAGGCGAGCTTGATCTCCTTCTCGGTCGCGGGCGCGAGGTCGAAGGTCCAGGCCTGGATGCCGCGCTTGTCACCGACCTGTTTTTCGGTCGGCGGGGTGGTCTGCGGCAAGGTCTCGATGGTGATGGCGCTGCTCTCGGAGAAGGGCACGCGCTCGGTCACCGTGACCTTCACCGGCTGGGCGTGCAGGCTCTTCACCACGGTACGGAACTCGCGCAGATCGGTGCGGCTCTGGCCGAGCCAGGTCGGGTCGTTCTCGCGCCGCCTGACCGGCGCACGCGTTACCTTGAGCTTGTCGTCGGCGCCGAAGCCGAGCTCGACCTTGTCGCCGGAGGCGACGAGGCCAATCCGGCCCTTGCCGATATAGCCGCCGTCGCGATGCAGGAAGACCTCGCCCGGCAGCAACGGGGCTTCGTCCTCATGGGTGAAGGCGGCTTCGAGATAGGCTTTCTCCTCCAGCTCCGGCGTCGTCCGCGCGCTCAGATTCGGGCTGACCTTGCTCTGGCTCAGCAGGACGGCCTTGGACGAGCCGTCCTGCGGAACCGTGATCCGGCCGGGCACCTGGAAGCTCGCCTGATAAGCGCCGGCCTCGATCGTCGAGGCCGCGATGGTCGCTGGCTGCGCGACGCGGCCCTCCGGCGCTTGCGTCGCATCCTCGGCGAAGCCGCGTGGCGCCGGCGCACGGGCAATGGCGGGAGCAGCGGCGCGTTCCTTCGCCTGTCTGTTGGCCTGCTCCATGGCGCGTTCGCGAGCCTGATAGATTTCTTGCGGGTCGAAGAACATCACCTGCATCGGGGCGAGATCGGGCGCGCGCGTGCCGCCGGCCGAGCGGGTCGTCGAGAGGGTGACGGCGACATCGGCCCAGTCCTCGCCGCTGCGCTGGCGCAACTCGGCGCGGCGCATGAAATTGATCTCGGGCTTGGCACCGGCGCTGCCGGTGGCGAGCCTGGCCTCGTAGAGCGGTGTCCAATTCGCCCCGGCGACGCGATAGCTCACCGTGAACTCGGCCGCGACGGGGGCAGGGGCCTCGACGGCGATGGCGACGTCGCGCTTGGGCGCGCCGGGGCGGCCCGTCTGCGGGCGGGCGCGTTCGAGGGCTGCAATCTCGCTTTCGATCTCGGCGGCGCGGCCGCGCACAGTCCTGAGCTCGGCATTGACCTTGACCAGCGCGGTGCCGATCGCATCGAAGATCGCCGGCCAGTCGGCGACCGGCAGCGCCTTGCCGTCGGGGCCGAGCTTGTCGGGGCCGGTCTGCGCAAAACGTTCGATCGTGCCGCGCTTGGCCTCGATGGCGCCAGCCTGGCCGTCGAGCACCTCCTTCTCGTCGCGCAGGCTCTTGAGCTTGGCCTCGATCACGCTGTCGAGCGGCTTGGCGTCGCCCGGGGTGAGGCGGACATCGACGGCGCCGATCGAGAAGGAGCCGTCGCCTTTACCCTCGACGCGGATCGAGGCCGGATCGATCGTCGCCGGGAGGCCGCGCAGGACGATCTGCGAGGCGCCCTGCAGCAGTTCGGCCCGGCCGAGACGGGTGATCACCGCGCCGTCGGGATAGACGGTAACGCGGTCGATCCGCGAGGCGAGGTCCATTTCGGCGGCGGCGGCAAAGCTCGGCGCGACGATCAAGGCAGCGGCCAGTCGGCTCATCATAATGGTGTCCCCTCCCAAATCACGATGCCCGCGATAAAGCACGCCCGATTTCGACGTGGCAAAGGCGGAATTGGGCCGGACTGCGGAAGCGCGTGACGGAGTGCGCCACAGGTGTTGACGCGAGAGCGGCTGGCGCAGAGCCGTTCTCGATTGGAAGCGGCTAGCGTACGCCTCAAGCCCGCCCGCGTGCGCTCGCCTGCGGCTGGACGCGATGCTCCAGGAAATTGCGCAATTCGGTGACGCGCCGCCAGGGATCGAGCACCTCCTCGTCGAGGGCATGCGCCCAGGCAAGGTCGAAGCGCGTCGGCTCGGCGTCGAGGGCTGTGATCTCTTCCAGCCAGCCTTGCGCCGCCGCCTCGTCCTTGCGAAACCCTTCCGCGATCAGCAGCGGCGTCATCCGTCCCAGGATCGAGGCGACCTGCGCCAGCGGGAATTCGGGGTGGTACTGCACGCCCCAGAACAGCCCGCCATCATGGGCGATCTCGCAGGCATGCACCGTGCTGTAGAGGTTGGAGGCGAGCACGGTCGCGCCCCCGGGCGGCTGGGCGATGGTGTCGAGATGGATCGCGGGCGCGTCGAAGGCGGTGGGCCTGCCCGCGAGCAGCGGGTGGCCTTGCCCTGCTTGGGTCAGCGTGATCCTGCGGGCGAAGCCGATCTCGCGGCCCCTGGGATTGGCGATGACGGTTCCGCCGGCCGCGACCGTGCCGATCTGGATGCCCCAGCAGGAGCCGAAGCAGGGCGTGCCGCTGGCATAGATCGCCCGCATCAATTCGATCTGGCGGGTGACCGCCGGCTCGAGATTGTAGATGTGCAGCGAGGAGCCGGTCAGGAAGATGCCGTCATAGGATTGCAGGCCGCTGCCATCGGGCAGGTTGGCGCCTTCATCGGCCGGCAGGCAGATATCGGTGATGCTGCCCGGCGCGATGCGGCTGATCTCCTCGGCATAGGCGTCGGCGGGCGAGAGGTCGCGATAGCCCGCCGCATGGTTCTGGCGCTGCTCGCGCGTGTTGCCGTCGACGAAGAGCAGGCGGAGCGGGCGAGGCGAAATCTGCAGCATGAGCGGAGTCCAGGCCAGGAATGCGTGCCAAAAGAAAGCGTGCAAAGAGGTGGGTCGAGGGATGCGCGGGGCGACGGGCGGCCCTGCGCCTCATCTCATAGGACGCAAGCCGCCTGCAAGGCTATTGCAAGTGCTCATTCCTGAGGCAGCCGGACGCCAGACGTGACAGAAGCCGAGACCATGCCGGCCCATACCCCACTCGACAAGACTCCCCTCAACGGGATCGTCAGCAAGACGCTGCCGCAGCGTCTCTGGGGCAATGCCTATCTTCTGCTCAGCCTGACCACGCTGATGTGGGCCGGCAATGCGGTGGCCAGCCGGCTCGCGGTCGGTCAGATCTCGCCGATGGGCCTGACCTCGCTGCGCTGGGTGTTCGTCTGCGCCATCCTGCCCTGGCTGATGCGGCGCGAGCTTGCCGCTTATTGGCCGGCGCTGAAGGCGCGCTGGGTCTTCGTCATCGCCATGGGGACGATGGGCTTCACCGCCTTCAATGCGCTGATGTATCTCGCGGGCTATTCGACCACGGCGATCAATATCGGCATTCTCCAGGGCGCGATTCCGATCTTCGTCCTGGTCGGGGCCTTCTTGGCTCACCGCACCGCGATCGGCCCGCTGCAGGCGCTCGGCGTCTTCGTCACCCTGCTCGGCGTCATGGTCGTCGCCAGCCGCGGCGACTACCATGTGCTGACGCAGTTCGCCTTCTTTCCCGGCGATCTGCTGATGATCCTGGCGAGCTTTTTCTATGCCGGCTACACGGTCGCGATCCGCTCGCGCCCGGTCATGCCCCGCCTCGTCTTCTTCACCGCGCTGGCGATCGTCGCCTGCCTCGCTTCGCTGCCGCTTTTCGGCGCCGAGATCGCCTTGGGGCATAGCTACTGGCCGACGCAGAAGGGCTGGCTCATCCTCGCCTACGTGGTGATCTTCCCCTCGCTGATCTCGCAGATCTTCTTCCTGCGCGCGGTCGAACTGATCGGCCCCAGCCGCACCAGCGTCTTCGTCAATCTGGTGCCGGTCTTCGCGCCGATCCTGGCGGTCTTCATCCTCGGCGAGCAATTGGCGCTCTATCACGGCCTGGCGCTGGCGCTCGTGCTCGGCGGCATCTTCATCGCCGAACGGCTGGGGAAGCGGTGAGGCTCAGGGCGGCTTTAGAATGGCCGGCCATCGTCATTGCGAGCGAAGCGAAGCAATCCAGGGGGCTCGCGCTACGTCTCCTGGATTGCTTCGTCGCGATGCTCCTCGCAATGACGGGAACGCCTCCGATCCGGCAGACAATCTGAACCCGCTCCAGTTGCTTGATCCCGGTAACGAGCAACCTTCAGAACCGAGAACCTGCCTCATGACCATGATCTCGCAAGTCAGTTTGGTCGCCGGCTTGATGATCGTATCGATCTCCGGGGCCTCGGCGGCGCCGAGATATCTATCCTGCGAATTCGCGCAGCCTTCGGGCAAATCCCAGATTTTCAATTTTGCGCTCGATGCGTCCTCGGGAATGCTTGGAATCCATGTTCCGAGCACCGGCAGTGAAAGACAGGTGAAGGCGGTCTTCGCCGCCAACACAGTCAGCGCGAATGAGGGCGCGGTCGCATGGGAGATCGACCCGTCCAAGCTGGTTGTCGTCCGCGACAAGCGGATGGTGGGGGAGAAGGATCGCGGCGTCTGCAAGCACATATCCGCCGGGGCAAGCGGTTTTGAGCAATAGGGGCGGCGTGCTCGCAGAGCACCCCATGATATCCGCCCGGCCGGCCCCTCGACGAGCCGTTGTAGAACTCTAGACATTCGCGACAAGACGGGTGGCTGCGGTCGGCATGCCGCGAGAGCTCACGGCCGAATGAGACGCATTTTACCGGGCAAACCCGCTTTTACGAGGCAAGTCTCCTTTTACGGGGTAGGCCCCCGCGGAAGCGCGATCGCCCGCTTTTGCTGCTCCGCCGCGATCAGCATTTCGACGAAGGCGGTCACCTTGCGCGGCCGGAACCGCGCTGCGGGATAGACCGTATGGATGCCGCCGGATGGCAGCGACCATTCCGGCAGAACGCGGATCAGCCGGCCCGACGCCAGCTCATCTGCAACCAGGAAATCCGGCAGAACCGAAAGACCGCCCCCGGCGCGAACGACCCCGAGCACGCCAGGCGTCGTGTCGATGGCGATTCTTGCCTGCAGGCGAACCGCGCGTCGATCGAGATCCCCGCGCGAGAATTGCCACAGCAACGGTTCGCGCAGCGCCATGTTGGCGACGAAGGGAAGGGACGCAAGATCGTCCGGGTCGAGGACCCCCGCAATCCGGTCCGCGAACGCCGGTGCTGCGACCAAGACTTGCTGGAAGGAACCGATCTTGCGTGCCTGAAGGCTGGAATCCGCAAGCCAGCCGAGGCGGACCGCCATGTCGACCTGGCCGGTTGTCAGATCCAGGGTCTGGTCGCTCAACGTCTGCTCCACGCGGCAAGCCGGATAACGCGCCGTGAAAGCCGCGATGACCGGCGCGAGCACCGCGGCGCCGTAGTCGTTGGGCGCGGTGATCCGCAAGGTGCCGGTCGGCTCGATGGCGGCCTGGGCAAGTTCGTCGAAGGCATCCTCCGCTTCACGCAGGATCATCACGCAGCGGGCGTGAAACATCACCCCGGCCTCGGTCGGGTGGACGCGCCGGGTGGTGCGCACGAGAAGGCTCGTCCCGAGATCCTGTTCGAGCTGCGCCACCTGATGGCTGACCACGGCCTTGGTAATGCCGAGCCGCTCTGCCGCGCGCGTGAACGATCCGGCATCAACAACCGCAGCGAAATAGGCCAATCGATTGAGATTCATCGTTTCGGGCGAGCCTCGCCGGCCTCGATTGTCAAATAATAACTTACAGTCTGTCTTATCTATCGATCTTTTTCAATCAATACCCAGGCGTCATATCTGGTGGCGAAGGAGCCCGGACATGATCGCCACCGCCCACATCACCTATCTCTTCGATCCGTTGTGCGGCTGGTGTTACGGCGCCTCGGCGGTGCTCGAAAAGCTTGTGGCCATGCCGGACTTCGCCATCGATCTCGCGCCGACAGGACTGTTTGCCGGCACAGGGGCTCGTCCGATGGATGGCGGTTTCGCGGCTTACGCCTGGAGCAATGACCAGCGCATTTCCCGCTTGAGCGGCCAGCCCTTCAGCGAGGCCTATCGCCGCGATGTGCTTGGCGACCATACGCGCCTCTTCGACTCCGGTCCGGCGACGCTGGCGCTCACCGCTGTCGCTATCACCGCCCCGGGTCAGGAATTCGCAGCGCTCAAGGCCATTCAAAGCGCCCGCTATGTGGACGGCCGCGACATCACAGCTGTCTCCGTCCTCTCCGATGTCCTGCGCGCCCTGGGGCTTCAGGAGGCCGCTGATCGCCTCACAACGCCTGATGACGATCTGATTGCCGCCTATCGCAGGCGCATCGAGGCCGCGCGCGAAGAGATGCGCCGCTTTGGCATTGATGGCGTTCCAGCCCTGATTGCGGGCGCGGGGGGCAGCCGCCGTCTCCTGCCCGGCAACGCGCTCTTCGGCAGCCATGACGCTTTGGTCGCCAGGCTGAAGGCATGAGCCCGGATGTGACGGGAACGAACACGCGTCGCGGCTGAATTTTACTTTCGCAAACCCATCGACAGGAGACGATCATGTTCACGAGGAGAGCCATCATGACATCCAGCATCGCCGCCGGCACTGCTGCCGTCTTTGCTCCCGCAGGCCTCGGCCATGCCGCCGGCGCGCTCAGCTGGAAGCATTTTCCAGCCGGGCAGAACGGTTTCTATCGCGCCCCGGTCCTGGTCTCCGGGGCCACGGAAGCCGTGCTGATCGACGGCGGCTTCACCTTGTCTGACGGCCGCGCCCTCGCGGACGCAATCAAGGCGACCGGCAAGCGGCTGACCACGATCTATATCAGCCAGTCCGATCCCGATTATTACTTCAGCCTCGGACCGATCAAGGCTGCCTTTCCCGCAGCGCGCGTGATCGCCGCCTCGGCCACGGTCGAGGCGATCAAGGGCAGCGTCGAGAAGAAGCTGGCCGTCTGGGGGCCGCAGCTCAAGGAAAACGGCCCGCAGACCCTCGCCGAGGCCGTCATGCCCGAAGCCTTCGACGGCAAGACGCTGACCGTCGATGGCGAGAGCATCGAGATCGTCGATGCGGAGGGCCTGCCCAACCGCCGCTATCTCTGGGTGCCGTCGCTCAAGGCGGTGTTCGGCGGCGTGCTGATCTTCTCCGGCGTTCATGTCTGGACCGCGGACAGCAATGGCGCCGAATTGCGGGCCGCCTGGGTCAGGAATCTCGACCTGATCGCCGCGCGCCGGCCCGCCATCGTCGTCGCCGGCCATATGACAGCGGACGCCAGGACCGATCTGTCCGGCGTCGAGCACACAAAGGCCTATCTGCTGGCCTTCGAGGAAGAGCTGGCGAAGAAGCCCGATTCCGCTGCGCTCAACGCGGCGATGAAGGCGCGCTTCCCGGATTTGGGAATGAGCGTTGCGATCGATATCGGCGCCAAGGTCGCGACCGGCGAAATGAAGTGGGGCTGATCGCCATGGCCGCCAATCTCGACCTGATCCGAGGAACCTATGAAGGTTCCTCGGAGGAGAACGGCCGCAACCTGCTCGCCGCCCTTGCCCCCGATGCCGAATGGACCGAGACGGGAGGCTTTCCCTATGCGGGCACCTATGTTGGACCGGACGCGATCATCGCCGGGGTGTTCCAGCGCCTGGCTGCCGAGTGGATCGGCTATCGTGCCGATGTCCATACCTTCCTTGAGGACGGCGATCATGTCGCCGCCTTCGGGGTTTACTCCGGCACCTACAAGGCGACCGGCAAATCCATGCGCGCGACCTTCGCTCATCTCTATGCGCTGAGGGATGGCAAGATCCTGCGCATGACTCAGTATGTCGACACCGTGATGGTGCGACAGGCGCTGGACCCGAATAGCTAACCCGCTTTTGGGCGGCGGCTCGACTTCCGCTGCACCTCCTCGGACCTTCCCGATCGGGCTCCCAATATGAGCCCCGCACGAAGCCTTGCGCGTTTCAGCGCAGCGCCGCGACCGCCGCCTTCGCCACCGCCGCATGGGCGGCCTCGCGGCCCTTCTCGTCGGCCTTCGATCCGGCGAGATAGATCGCGATCGCGAAGACGTGGCCATTGGGCAGCGTCACGATGCCGATGTCGTTGGTGGCGTGGTTGACGCCGTCCACGGTCAGGCCGGCCCCGGTCTTGTGGGCGAAGCGCGCCCCTAGCGGCAGGCCGGCGCGGATGCGCAGCGGGCCGCTCTTCGTCTCCGTGATGACCGTATCGAGGAAGCCGGCATGGGCCGGGTCGCGCAGCCAGTTGCCCTTGGCCAGCGCCTCCAGGAAGAGCGTGCTCGCCTCGGGCGTGGCGGCGTCGCGTGGGTCCTTGAGGGCGAGAGCGAGAGCGGCCGAGCGCTTCCTCGCAGAGAGCGCCTTCAATTCGGCCCGGAAAGCCTGCTCGTCGACGGTCCTGTCCCAGCCGAAGCCTTGCAAACCGAACACCTGCGGCTGGAATTCGCGCTCATAGCGATCAACCGAAATCCCCCCGATGCCGCCATCCCGGAGCATCTTCGTCACAACTTGGGGGCCGCCAATCAGGCGCATCAGATTGTCGGCTGCGGTATTGTCGCTCTCCCCGGCGGCGAGCGCGATCAGCTCGCGCAGCGGATAGGCGTTGCTCTCGCCCGTGAAGGCCTTGGCCAGCGGGCTGTGGAACAGCGAGAAATCCTTGCGGGTGATGGTGATCGGCTGGTCGAGCTTGAGCTTGCCGGCCTCGACCGCCTGCAGCACTGCGACTGCCAGCGGCAGCTTGAAGACGCTCTGCATCGGGAAGGTCTCGGAGCCGCGATGCGACCAGCTCTTGCGGTCCTTCAGATCGAGCAGGGCGACGCCGAGCCGGCCCTGCGACTGGCGCTCGATCGCCGCGATCTCCTGGTCGAGCCTGGTCTTGTCCCAATCGGCGAGGGCCGGTGTCGCGAGCAGAGTCGGCGTAGCGGTGAGGATGGCGAGGGCAAGGGCGGCGTAGCGAAGCATGAGGCGTCTCCTGTGGCGGCGCCACAGGGGAGTGCGATTGGGGCAGGGATGGGGCGCGATGTGGGCATTCGAACGCGTCGCGGTGCTCGGAAACGCGCCGTCATTCTCGGGCTTGCCCCGAGAATCTCATGACCAGAGCACTCTTGTTTACGAGATGGTCGGGTCAAGCCCGACCATGACGCGCTTCGGATTCCGTATCAGCGTCGCTTGTCCGGAATGACGGCCGAGTTTGGCGCGCCGCGGGTGCGCTCAGGCCGCGCCGCCCGGCTCGTCCGTGCAGATCTCCAGCTCGATCGGGCAGTCGCAGTCGAGATCGAGATGATCCGGCACGAGCTGCTTCAGGCGTTCGCGCAGGCCCTCCAGCGTCGGGGCTTCCGTGACGATGCCGAGATCGCAGCAGGAGACCGCGTACCAGACGCCAGCCTCCTCGTCGCGACGGACCTCGAACTTGACGGGAAGCATGGGCGCAGCCTTGCGGGGTGCGACCATGGCGCGCAGATCTGCAAAACGCATCAGTTCAGAACCTGAGCCGCCGGGCTCGTTTGACCATCGGGATCTCGTGGATCTTGTCGAGCAGCGCATCCGAGATCGGCTCGTCGACGGCGACATAGCAGATCGCGTCGCCGCCCGGCTTGTCGCGGCCGAGCGAGAAGGTCGCGACATTGACGCCGGCCTCGCCGAGCAGCGAGCCGAACTGGCCGATGAAGCCCGGCTTGTCGGCGTTGCGGACATAGAGCATGTGCGGCGCGAATTCGGCATCGACCTGGATGTCGCGGATCTCGACGATGCGCGGCTTGCCGTCCTGGAAGACCGTGCCCGAAGCATGGCGCGGCATGTCCTCGGCCTCGACCACGATGCGGATGACGCTTTCGAGGTTCCCCGCCACCTCGCGGGTCAATTCCTCGACCACGATGCCCTTCTCCTTGGCGATCATCGCGGCATTGACCATGTTGATCTCGGGCAGGAAGGGCCGCAGCACGCCGGTGATGGCGGCAGCCGAGATCGCCTTCAGGTTGAGATGGGCGACCGCGCCCTCATATTCGATGCGGATGCCCTTGACCGGCGCCTCGGTGAGCTGGCCGAGGAACGAGCCGAGCTTTTCGGCCAACGCCACGAAGGGCTTGATCCGCGGCGCTTCCTCGGCCGAGATCGAGGGGAAGTTCACCGCATTGGTGATCGCGCCCTTGAGCAGATAGTCCGACATCTGCTCGGCGACCTGCAGCGCGACATTCTCCTGCGCCTCATTGGTCGAGGCGCCGAGATGCGGCGTGCAGACGACGTTTTCCAGGCCGAAGAGCGGGTTGGTCTCGGCGGGCTCGACCGAGAACACGTCGAAGGCCGCGCCGGCGACATGGCCGGATTTGATCAATTCGGCCAGCGCCGCCTCGTCGACCAGCCCGCCACGGGCGCAGTTGATGATGCGCACGCCCTTCTTGGTCTTGGCCAGGTTTTCCGCCGAGAGGATGTTCTTGGTCATCGCCGTCATCGGCACATGCAGCGTGATGAAATCGGCGCGCTTGAGCAGGTCCTCCAATTCGACCTTCTCGACGCCGAGCTGAACCGCCCGCTCGGCCGAGAGATAGGGGTCGAAGGCGATGACGCGCATCTTCAGCCCGATGCCGCGCTCGGCGACGATCGAGCCGATATTGCCGCAGCCGATCAGGCCCAGCGTCTTGGCCGTGATCTCCACGCCCATGAAGCGGTTCTTCTCCCATTTGCCGGCCTGGGTGGAGGTGTCGGCCGAGGGGATCTGCCTGGCCAGTGCGAACATCATCGCGATGGCGTGCTCGGCGGTGGTGATCGAATTGCCGAAGGGCGTGTTCATCACGATGATGCCGCGCGCGGTGGCGGCGGGAATCTCGACATTGTCGACGCCGATGCCGGCGCGGCCGATCACCTTCAGCCTCGTCGCGGCCTCGAGCAATTTGGCCGTGGCCTTGGTCGCCGAGCGGATGGCGAGGCCGTCATACTCGCCGATGATGGCGGCGAGCTTGTCCTTGTCCTTGCCGAGGTTGGGATCGAACGTCACCTCGATGCCGCGATCCTTGAAGATCTGCACGGCTGCGGGGGAGAGGGCGTCCGAGATCAATACGCGAGGGGCTGTCATGGGAATGGTCCCGTGAAAAACGAGAAATCGATGGGGGGAAAGGCAGTCGGCAATCGGCAGTAGGCAGTCGCGGCAGCCGAGTTTCGACTGCCGATTGCCTATTGCCGACTGCCTGCGCGCGGAAGCGCGCCTACGCCGCCTTCTTGCTCAACCCCGCCTTGGCCTCGGCGAAGGCATAGGTGATCCAGGGCAGCAGCGCCTTGAGATCGCGAGATTGCACGGTCGCGCCGCACCAGATGCGCAAGCCCGGAGGGGCGTCGCGGTAATGGCCGAGATCGAAGCCGGCGCCGGCCTTCTCGATGATCGAGACGACGTTCTTGGCGAAAACGGCTTGAGCGTCGGCCGGCAGCG
Source organism: Allobosea sp. OK403 (assembly GCF_900113835.1). Taxonomy (GTDB): domain Bacteria; phylum Pseudomonadota; class Alphaproteobacteria; order Rhizobiales; family Beijerinckiaceae; genus Allobosea. The sequence goes on from NZ_FOQV01000008.1 coordinate 240,396, forward strand.
CCGTCACCGCCGGATCGGTGAACTTCAGGCAGACCGAGGTGTTCGAGCGCGTCTTCGGCTTCACCGCCAGGAAGTCGATCCAGTCGTTTTCGCGCACGAACTTTTGCAGCACGCGGAAATTGCCGTCGGCGCGCTTCACCAGCCCGTCCAGCCCGCCGACCTTCTTCGCCCACAGCAACGCATCGAGATAATCCTCGACCGCGAGCATGGAGGGCGTGTTGATCGTCTCGCCCTGGAAGATGCCCTCCGACAGCTTGCCGCCCGAGACCATGCGGAAAATCTTCGGCAGCGGCCAGCTCGGCTTGTAAGTCAGCAACCGCTCGACCGCGCGGGGCGAGAGGATGATCATGCCATGGGCCGCCTCGCCGCCGAGCACCTTCTGCCAGGAGAAGGTGGTGACATCGAGCTTGGGCCAGTCGAGGCGCTGGGCGAAGGCGGCCGAGGTCGCGTCGCAGATCGTCAGACCCTCGCGGTCATCGGCGATCCAGCTGGCGTCGGGCACGCGCACGCCCGACGTTGTGCCGTTCCAGGTGAAGACGACGTCGCGCGTCTTGGTGTCGACCTTCTTCAGGTTCGGCAGTTCGCCATAGGGCGCGGTGATGGTGCGCACATCGGTGAGCCGCAATTGCTTGGCGACATCGGTCACCCAGCCCTCGCCAAAACTTTCCCAGGCGACCATGTCGACGCCGCGGGCGCCGAGCAGCGACCACATCGCCATCTCGACGGCGCCGGTGTCGGAAGCGGGCACGATGCCGATGCGGTAATCGGCCGGCACCTGCAGCACCTCGCGGGTCAGGTCGATGGCAAGCTTGAGCTTGTCCTTGCCGACCTTGGCGCGGTGCGAGCGGCCGAGCGCCGCGTCAGAGAGATGTTTGAGAGCCCAGCCGGGGCGCTTGGCGCAGGGGCCGGACGAGAAATGCGGCACGCGCGGACGCGTGGCCGGAACGGTATTCGCCATCGATGTCTCCATCCTTACAGATGGGCGCGCCACGGTGGGGTGGCGTGTCCCGTCGATGGGGGTAAGGCGGAGGGGTGGGGTGAGTCAAGGGTGGGGCAATAGGAGACAATCGGGGGGATCTATTGAAGCAGTGAGACGCGTTGCATTGGGACCGAGGCAGCATAAAATGTGCGCAAATTTGTACTTTAGGTCGATGATTCTTGAGGTTTTATCATGCCTTTAGCAGAGACAATTCGTGTGATTCAGCCCGGAAAAAGGCGAATAAAGCTGTTTGTCGATTTTTGGAATGTAGTAATAAGTGCTCGGAAAGTGAGTAAATTATTCGAGATTGATGTTATTTGGGATAAACTTTCCGAAGCGATTGTGAATCAGACGCGGCAAGGTCATTTTGACGAGTCAAATGGCGAATTGGCCGGATGTCATATATTTGGGTCGTTCTCGCGATCAAATTCGAAAGAATCGATATTCATTGATGATACATTGGACAAATATGGTTCTGTTCCAGGTTTATTTTTCAATTTTTCTGAAAGAATACCCAAGAGAACATCGCGTCGCTGCTCATCATGTGGGGAATCTATAAAAATTAGCGGTGAAAGCGGCGTGGATCTGACACTCGCAATTGATATGATAAAGCATGCCGCTATGAGAGAGCATGAGTATTTGGCTCTTGTTTCAAGCGATCGTGATTTTATGCCTTTGTTGGATTATCTCAAAGATCAAGGTCAACGAGTCTTGCATGTTGCGACTAACGCCCCGGACAGAGATATGAGATCTGTTACATGGACCCAAATCGACCTGTCTCCCCACTATAGCTACTTAAGCAGGATAATTCATGAGGGGTGCATTGTGTTGACTGCTCCATCATGTTCGGCTGAACTGGAAGAACTACTGTTAGCTGCTCCTTTCTCGAGAGAAAATATCAGAATCATTGACATTACGAATAAAAACGAAATCGATGATAAAGATCTATCTTACCTGATGACAAATAGATCTTTATATTGGAGGCGCGCGGAAGATGAAGATGGCGATTATTCAAAATATTCATTTTCTCGTGATAATATATCCGAGTTTCGTGCAAAATTGAGCGCTGGGCACATATATGGCGATCTTCCTTACGCTATGGTCGGCGGCGAATGCGAAACATACTTCAGCGGAAATAAGAGCGGAGCGAGATGGATGCAGATGGGTGGGCGCGAAACACGCAAGTCTTGGCCTAAGCTCTTTAGAGATTGATTAGCAGTAACGAGTAAATTGAGAATATGGGCGCGGGGACCCCCTCTCGTGCAAGGAGAGGGGCAGGGGAGAGGTGTCGGCCCCTGGACCAGTGAGGTGCAAACCTCACCGCTGCTGACACGAGCCTCATGCGGCTAACGGCCGACACCTCACCCTGCCCTCTCCTTACAGGAGAGGGTTCTCCGTCGAGGTTCCGGCCGCCTCGGGGGCCTTGGGCCAGAGCGCCCCTCAATCCCCCGTCACCGTCATCTCCGCGTCGATCGCCTTCATCTTCGGGTTGGCGGCGCAGAAGGCCCTGATCCTGGCCTCGACATTGGCCTGGTGGGCCTTCGGCTGGCGAGGGCTTGCCGCGCTGCTCTTGAGATAGGTGGCGCAATCCATCTCCGGGTCGGTGATGGCAGCAAAGGCCGGTGCAGCAATGAGGAGGCAGGCGAACGCCGCGACGAGCGCGCGGGAGGCGAGGGGCATGATGGCGGTCCTGAACGAGCGGGCCGCGCGCTGCGGCCGCGCCGCTCCTGCACCGCTATGCTGCGGTGCGCAACGGCGTTTCCTGGTGCCCTGGCTTGCAGGGAGGGCATTGCTCGGGGGAGGGAGCGACGGAAATCAACAGGCGCGGGGAACCCTCTCCCATAGGGAGAGGGCAGGGTGAGGGGTAGGCCGTCTGACGCTTTTGCTGCAATCTCACCGCTGCCTCGCTGTGAGGCTGGCGCTCGACTGGTCCAGGGGCCTACACCTCACCCCTGCCCCTCTCCTTACAGGAGAGGGGTTCCCCGCGCCCCTTCCCTCTCCCGAGCGGAGAAGGGTCGAAGGCGCCGCGCGGCTCACCGAAAGCCACCGCCTCAAGCCCAAAATTGCCATGATCACGGCAAGAATTGCAGGTGGGACGGGGCGCTGGGAACACGGCGATCAAAATGAGCAGAGATGATGACCCCGGCGGCCCCGGTGACATGCTTCAGCCGCCGGCCTCTGGCGACGCCCCCCTGGTCGCGGAGGCGATGGAGCTGGTGAAGCTGTTCCGGGCGCTGCCGCCGATCAAGCGCAAGCTCGTCACCGACTTCGCCCGGGCGCTGGTCGAGGAAACCGTGCGATCGGGATGTGGAGAACCAGCTTAGAATTGTTGCAAGCTTGGTCGGGAGCAGCACAGTCTTTTGCCGTGCAGCAAAGTGCCGGTCCGGCCTCGCGGCGATGAGGTCAATATGGCGGCACCCGCAAAGCGCGATCCAGCTCTGATCGGTCCCAGGCGCGTGCTTGGCTCGTGGCTGTGGAAGATCGAGGAGGGCACGCTGCGGGCAAGCCCCGCCATAGCCAGGGCTTTCCGGGTCGACCCCGAGCGCGCCAAGATAGGGCTGCCGCTCGACGATTACATCCACGCCGTCCATCCTGAGGATCGCGAGGCTTTCGACATCGAGGTCTCGAAGGCGGTCGCCGTTTCCGGCGAGTTCTGGGCCGAATATCGCGTCGTGGCGCATGACGGCTCGGTGCGCTGGCTCTGGGATCGCGGCCAATGCGTCGTCTCGAAAGCCGGGCGGCCGATCGAGTATATGGGGGTGGTGATCGACATCACCTTCGGCTCGCGCCACGATCTGGACGATGCTGCCGACCATCTGATGGCGGCGCGCGAAATCGCGGCCGCCGCAGGGCAGAACGATCTGCGCTTCATGATCGACATGGCCCTGCTCGAGGTTGGCCGCGTGGCTCCGCATGAGCCGGGGCGGCTGTCTCCGGGCCGCGAGCGCTGAGCCAAGCCAAGGCGGCGCGCGAGCAGGATTGAGAAAAAGTGGCAGCCGGTTTTACTAATGCTGCTCGCTTTGGATAAGAGACGGATTCAGGCTTCAGCAAGACGACCCTTGCGCGCGCCTTGCCATCATGGTGGGACAGGCCGACACAAAAACCGGAGCCCGTCATGGCCAAGAAGACCCCCGAACAGCTAGCCAAGGAGTTCGAGGGCCGCAAGGCGAAGGGGCTCGCCAAAGGCGGGGCGGCCTTCTGGCCCAACATCATCGCCAATGCGGTGCTGAAGCTCACCGCCGCCGGCAGCGAGATCAATGCGGCCGTGCTGATCGAGCTGATCGAGCGCGAGGCTCAGACGCAGGAACTGGCGATCAAGGCCGGCGCGACGGAGGCCGTGGCGCGGCTGAAGCAGGCGGTGGCGAAAGGGGCTTAGCGCGTTTTTCCTTCTCCCCCGTAGGGGTCTTCCTTCTCCCAGCCATCTCGGGCTTGCCCGAGATGGGCAACTCAAAGTGTCAAAGTCGGCAACAGCCGACTTTGACGGGGAGAAGCGAAAGAAGGGGGCCGCTCAGGCGCCCTTCAGCTTGGTGTTGCACTGGCTGTAATAGCCGCCGCCCTTCTCGATCCATTTCAGGCCGCCATTACCGGCGCCGCCGCTGGCCTTGTTGGCGTTGTACTGGTCGTCGCAGGTCTTGAAGCGCTGCTTGCCGGCCGAGAGGGTCGAATACTTCGGATCGACCTTGGCGGGGAAGACGGCGTTGCCGGCGGCGGCCGGTGCGGTAGCTGCGGGCTTGGCAGGTGCTGCTGCCGGGGCTGCGGCCACGGGCTTCGCCGGAGCGGCCGGGGCCGGCGCGGTCGCCGCAGCCGGCGCGGCCGTGTCGGAGCACTGGGCCTTGCGGAAATCGTTCCAGGACTGGCCGCCCAGCGTATTGCCGGTCTTCGCGGCGTTATATTTGGTGCTGCATTCCTTCATCGTCAGCGCCTGGGCTGGAGCCGAGGCTTGCAGGATGAACCCGCCGACGAGTGCGAAGACGCCGGCGGCGAGCGCGGTGCTGGTCTTTGTCATGGTCATCGTTCCCTGACGGGCATGGCCCGTTGGTGGAGCTTCGGCCGGACGGCTCATTCCGGGCGGTCGTGCTGCAGGGATGGAGGCTAACGCCTTTAAAATGAACGGTCCATGACAGAAATCCGGGCTTGTGGCCGGGCCAAACCGGTCCTTTAGCCGGGTTCGCCGGCGATTACGCCCTTGCGGAGCAGGAAGCAGCCATAGGGGCGGGGGTCGCCGACCTGGACGACGGCGAAGGCGGCCTTCGCCGCCTCGTAGAAGGCGAAGCGCTCGATGCCGACGAGCGGGAGCGGAGCCCCCGTCGCGCGGTCGAGTTCATGCTGCACCTGCGCCTGCACCACGGGCACCGCCTGCGCATCGCCGACCACCAGCATGCGCCGCGCCGGGCCGGGCTCGAAATCGTCGATCGGCAGCACCGAGAGGATGGCGCGGGCGGCGCGGGCCATGGTCAGCCCGGGCAGCCGAATGAGCCGGCCGCTGGTGGTGGCGCGCGCGATGGTCTCGGCCGGGTGATTGGCGTCGACCAGCGCGAGGTCGTCGCCATGGCCCATGGCGGCAAGCAGCCAGAGCAGATCGGCGGAGAGGACGGGGTCGAGGCCCTTCAGCATGGGAAATCTTTCAGCATGGCGGCACCGTCATAGCGGGACGCGTCCCCGGCGCGCGAGATAGAGCTTGCGGGCGTTGCCGCCCATGATGGCGGCGCGCTCGGTCTCTGAAAGCGGCGCGAGCAGCGTCTCCACGGTCTCGATCCAGCGGCCATAGCTGGCGCGCAGGGTCAGGACGGGCCAGTCGCTGCCCCAGATCAGGCGCTGCGGGCCGAAGCTTGCAAGCAGATGTTCGAAGACCGGGCGCAAGGTCGCAGGCGTCCAGTCCTCGCTGGCCTCGGTGACCAGGCCCGATAGCTTGCAGAAGAGGTCGCGATGCCGCGCCAAGCCGGTGATGCCCTTGCGCCAATCGCCGAGGTCGCCACTGACAAGGTCGGGCTTGGCGGCGTGGTCGATCACCGCGGCGAGCCCGGGATGGCGTTCGAGCCGGCTCAGCATCGGCGCGATATGGGGGGGCTTGAGCAAGGCGTCGAAGACGAGATTTTCCGCGATCAGCGCATCAAAAGCCGGGTCGAGCTCCGGTTTGCCGAGCCAGTCCGGGTCGGGAATGTCATGCACCATCGGGCGCAGGCCGACGAGCAGCGGGGTCGAGGCGAGATGCGCGATGCGCAGGCTTGCATCCCGCGCCTCGAAATCGGTCCAGCCGACGACGCCGGCGATAAAGGGCGTGCGGGCCGCGACATCGAGCAGGAACAGGGTCTCGGCCTCGGTCGGCGCGGCCTGGACCAGGATGGTGCGGTCGATATCGTGGCCGGCCAGAAGCGGGGCGAGATCGTCGGGGCCAAAATCGCGATGGATCGGCCCCAGCGCCGGCGTCAGCCAGCCATAATCGCCGCGCGCCAATGTCCAGACATGCTGATGGGCGTCGATCCGCATCGGTTCAATCCGGCACGGGAACGTCTGCGCCGAGCAGCCCTTGCGCCTTCAACTCGGCCCAGAGCGCGGCGGGAACAGGGGCGGCGAATTCGGCGATCTGGTCCTCGACCTCGCGGGCTGAGACCGCGCCCATGACGAGGCTCACGACCGCGGGATGGCCCAGCGGGAAATGCAGCGCGGCGCGCCTGAGCGGTACGTCATGGCGGCGGCAGACGGCTTCGATCGCCGCCACGCGGGCGAGGATCTCGGGCGGGGCGGGCTTGTAATTGTATTTCGCCCCAGTAACCGGGCCGGTCGCGAGGATGCCGGAATTGAAGACGCCGCCCAGCATCAGGCCGATGCCCTTCTCCAGCGCCAATGGCATGAACGAGGCGAGCCCCGGCTGCTCCAGCAGGGAATAGCGGCCCGCCAGCAGCATCGTGTCGAAATCGCCGGCGCGGGCGAAGCGCTCGCACATCTCAGCCTCATTGACGCCGACGCCGATCGCTTTCACCGCGCCGGAGGCGCGCAAGCGTTCGAGCGCGCGATAGGCCCCGTCCATGGCTTGGGAGAAGCGCGCCTCGATCGCGTCCGCGCCATGCGTCCAGACATCGACATCGTGGATCAGGACGATGTCGAGCCGGTCGACGCCGAGCCGCAGCGCCGATTGCTCCAGCGAGCGCATCGCGCCGTCATAGGAATAGTCGAAGCGCAGCGCATGCGGCAGGCCGCCGAGATAGCCGGAGCCATCGCCGCGCGGGCCGAAGGGCTCGGCGACGCGGCCGATCTTGGTCGAGAGGACGACGTCAGTGCTGTCGACACGGCGCAACGCCGCGCCGATGCGGTGCTCGGACAGGCCGTGGCCATAGAGCGGGGAGGTGTCCAGAAGCGTCACGCTGCCCGCGATTGCGGCCTCGACGGTCGCCACGGCCTGGACTTCGTCGAGCCGGGCATAGAGATCGCCGAGCGGCGCGCCGCCGAAGCCGAGCGTCGAGACACTGAGGCCGGAGCGGCCGAGCGGGCGCGTTGCGAGGGCGGTGGCGGCAGGCATGTCAGGGCGTTCCCAGGGTTGTTGCCGGCACTAGAGGTTGCCAGGGGTTATGGGGAGAGTTTGACGCTGGCGATTTTACGCGAATGCCAGGAGTTCGAGGACGCAATGAGTTCGAGGACGCAAACCTTCCGGTTTGCTACGACGAACGACGCCGCAGTCGCGCAAAAGCGCCGCGCCCTGCGGGTGAGGTGAAAACGCCGGAGCTGCAGCGTCGCATCGCTTGCCGATACCCATGGTATCGCCTGCGCAATGCTCCTCCCATCTCCGCCGTTTTGACCTCATCAAATCCGCCCCATAACCCCTGGCAACCTCTATGTGCACGCCAACATGTTAGCTTGCAACCCGGATCGAACGGCGCTAGCGTCCGTGCCGGATCGATCAAAGTCGAGGTCGGAAGATCGCGGCGATCGCATAACCAACAGGCTCGTCAACGGGTCGTACCATGTCCGGAGGGAGGACACCGATGTCATCTGAGATTCTCAAGCCGACCCGTCGCGCCTTGTTGCGCAATGCCGCAGCGCTCGGCGCGCTGGGCACGCTCGCGGCGCCCGCGATCATTCGCGAGGCCAACGCCCAGTCGAGCTTCAACTGGAAGCGCTTCGCCGGCACCAAGCTCGACGTGATGCTGGTCAAGAATCCGCGTTCGGATCTGCTGCAGGCGCATGAGAAGGAGTTCACGGAGCTCACCGGTATCCAGGTCTCCTCCGAGCAGGTGCCGGAGCAGCAGCAACGCCAGAAGGCGATGATCGAATTCTCCTCGGGCAAGCCCGCCTTCGACGTGACGATGCTGGCGCTCCACGTCCAGAAACGGCTCTCGGCCAAGGGCAAGTGGATGGAGGATCTGCGGCCCTATCTCGCCGATGCCTCGCTGACCTCGCCCGATTTCGACTATGCGGATTTCGCGGCCGGTGCAGTCGAGTTCGGCAAGCAGGCGGATGGCTCGATCGACACGCTGCCGCACTTCATGGATTTCTGGATGGTCTATTACAACAAGGAGATGTTCGCCCAGAAGGGGCTCGAATATCCCAAGACCATGGACGAGCTGGTCGCTGCCGCGGGCAAGCTCAACGACCCGTCGAAAGGTATCGCGGGCTTCGTTTCGCGCGGCCTGAAGAACGCCAATATTCCGGTCTGGACCTCCTGGCTGCTCGGTCAGGGGCTGGAGACGGTTTCGGCCGACGGCAAGCTGCAGACGGACGGCCCCGAAGCAGTCTGGGCAGCCGACATGTATCGCAAGCTGAACAAGGATTACGGCCCTCCGGGCACGATCGGCTTCAACTGGAATGAATGCCAGACCACCTTCATGCAGGGCCGGGCCGCGATGTGGCTCGACGGCATCGGTTTCGCGACCCCGCTCGAGGATCCGACCAAGTCACGCATCGTCGGCAAGGTCGGCTATGGCGTGACGCCGGCCGGGCCGAAGGCGCATCACTCGGCCTTGTTCGGCGACGGACTCGGCATTGCGCGCGCCTCGAAGAACAAGCAGGCCGCTTGGCTCTATGTCCAGTTCATGTGCAACAAGGGCCACCAGCTCGCCATGATCAAGGCTGGCGCCGGCGCGCCGGGGCGGCTTTCGGCGCTGAGCAGTCCTGAAGCTGCGGCGGGTTCACGCTTCCCGAAGCAGTATTTCGAGTGCCTGGCGGAGTCCGGCAAGATCGCGCGGGCGGGTCTGCCGCAGATCATTCCGGTGACGGAATTCCGCGACGTCTTCGGCGTGGCTCTCACCAACACCCTCTCGGGCGCGGATTCGGCTACCGAATTGAAGAAGGCGACCGAGACCTTCAAGCCGATCCTCGAGAAGAGCGAACAAGCTTAAAGCATCCGCGCTCGCGTCATGGCCGGGCTCGTCCCGGCCATCCACATCTTCGCGGCCGCCATGCGGCGTTCAAGAGGTGGATGCTCGCCGCAAGGGCAAGCGTGACCGGGCGTGCCAGACAAGGCGCAGACGATGACGATCTCCACATCCATGCCCGCAGCCGTCCCGCGGCCCCCCTCCGTGGCGTTCCAGCATTCGGCCGATTTCACGCCGCGCTACTGGCTGTTCTCACTGCCGGCCGTGCTCATCATCGCCGGGGTGATCGTCTTCCCCTGGCTGTTCACGCTCTATATGTCGACGCAGGACTGGAAGATCGGCGGCGGGCCGGAATTCGTCGGTCTGCAGAATTTCGCCGAGCTCTTTCGCGATGCCCGCTTCATCGAATCGATGGGGCACACGGCCTATTTCACGATTTTAGCAGTTGTGCTCCCCATTGTGTTCGGCACGGCCGCGGCGCTGGTCTTCCACCGCGAGTTTCCGCTCCGGGGTTTGCTGCGCACCGTCTTCGTGATGCCGATGATGGCGACGCCGGTCGCCGTCGCGCTGGTCTGGACGATGATGTTCCATCCGCAGCTCGGCGTGCTGAACTACCTGCTCTCGACCGTCGGCATCGGCCCGCAGAACTGGGTTTATGACCCGGGAACCGTGATCCCGACGCTGATCCTGGTCGAGGTCTGGCACTGGACACCGCTGGTCATGCTGATCGTGCTCGGTGGCCTCGCCGGACTGCCGAAGGAGCCCTATGAATCGGCGCTGATCGACGGCGCCAATAACTGGCACATGTTCCGCCACATCACGCTGCCTCTGGTCTGGCCCTTCATCATGGTCGCGATCGTGATCCGCACCATCGACGCGCTGAAGGCCTTCGACACGATCTTCGTGATCACCCAGGGCGGGCCGGGCACGGCGTCGGAGACGCTGAACATCTTCCTCTATCTGCAGGCCTTCCAGTTCTACAAGATCGGCTACGCCTCGGCCGTGGTGGTGATCTTCTTCGTGATGATCATCATGCTGTCGCTGCTGCTGCTCTATGCGCGCCAGAAGTCGAAGTGGAACGCGTGATGAAGCGCCTTGCAACCAAGCTCGGCTTCTATGCCTCGGTCTTCGTGCTGGTCTCGCCGGCGGTGCTGGTCTTCCTCTGGATGATCTCGCTGTCGCTGAAGAATGAACTCGACAACACGGCCTTCCCGCCGGTGTTCATTCCCGATCCGCCGACGCTGAAGAACTATGTCGACGTCTTCGCGCAGAATAATTTCGGGCTCTATCTCTGGAACTCGATCCTGGTGACGGGCGGGGCGGTGCTGGTCGGCCTGCTGGTCGGCGTGCCCGCGGGCTACGGCATCGCGCGCGGCAAGGCGACGAAGTTCGCGATCCTGATCCTGATTGCGCGCATGACGCCAGCCTTGTCCTATCTGATCCCGCTCTTCCTGCTGTTCCAGATCACCGGGCTGGTGGGCACGATCACCGCGCTGGTGATCACCCATCTTGTCATCACCATCCCGATCATCGTCTGGATCATGATCGGCTATTTCGAGAACGTGCCGATGGAGCTCGAAGACGCGGCGCGGATCGACGGCGCCACGACCTGGCAAGCCTTCCGCCATGTCGCGCTGCCGCTGGCGCTGCCCGGCGTCACGATCGGCGGCATCCTCGCCTTCATCTTCTCCTGGAACAACTTCATCTTCTCCGTCGTGCTCGGAGGCAAGAACAGCCGCACGCTGCCCTCGGCGGTCTACAACTCCCTGACTTTCGAGCAGATTTCGTGGGGGCCGCTGGCCGCGGCCGCGCTCCTCGTTACTCTGCCGGTTCTTCTCGTCACTGTCCTGGCACAGCGCCAGATCGTCGCCGGTCTGTCGGCCGGAGGCCTCAAGGACGGGTAAAACACCTGTCCGGCCTTGCGGCTTTTCTGCGCTCAAACTAACATGTCAGTCCGTCATCTTCCTCGAAAGACAAGCTCCATGGCTCTCAATCCCGACCGTTTCGGCCTCTCCTGCGCCATCACCACGCCGATGCGGGAGGGCGGCGCCGTCGACCTGCCGCGCCTCGTCAGCCATGCCCGCCATGTCCTCACTGAGGGCTGCGACAGCGTCACCCTGTTCGGCACCACCGGCGAGGGCGCGGCGCTCGGCCTGCCGGCGCGGACGGCGATGATGGGGGCGCTGATCGGGGCCGGCGTGGACCCGAACAAGCAGATCTATGCGGGCATCGCGGCGGCTTCGCTGCATGAGGCTGTCGAGCAGGCGCGGCTGGCGCTCGACGCCGGAGCCAAGGGGCTCCTGGTCGCGCCGCCCTTCTACTTCAAGGGCGTCAGCGACGAAGGACTCTATGCCTGGTTCTCGCAGTTCTTCGACAAGCTCGGCGCCTCCGCGCGCAACGCCATTCTCTATCACATCCCCTCGGTGACGGCGGTCAGCATCAGCGTCGGGCTGGTGCAGAAGTTGAAGACGGCGTTCCCGGGCGTCGTTGCCGGCATCAAGGATTCGTCGGGCGATTATGCCAGCACGGAAGCGTTCCTGAAGGCGCATGGCGAACTCGCCATCCTGGTCGGCGACGAGCGGCAGCTCTCCCGGGCAGTGCGTGCGGGTGCGCAGGGCTCGATCTGTGGCGTCGCCAATCTCGTGCCGCATCTGCTGCGGCCGCTGGTCTATGAGGGAACCGACAGCCCGGTGGTGAACGCGCTGGTCGACGAGATCTGCAGCTATCCGGTGCTGGCGGCGGTGAAGGCCCTGGTCGGGCATGTGCATGGCGATGCCGGCTACGGCGCGATGCGCGCGCCGCTGGAAGCGCTTGACGACAGCCAGCGCAAGCGGCTCTTCGCCGCCTTCGACACGATCACGCGCGCCAAGGCGGCCTGAGACGAGGCGGCCCCAGGGAGGACAGGTTGAACCAGCCGGAGACGGAGCCCGAACGCGAGGCCGAGCCGCTGAAACTGCGGGAGCGGGCTTATGCCAGCTTCACCGAACGGTTGTTGGCGCGCGAGATCAAGCCCGGGCAATTCGTGACCCAGCGCGAGCTCGTGGCGCTGACCGGCCTGCCTCTGGGGGCGATCCGCGAACTGATCCCTCGGCTCGAAGCCGAGGGATTGATCAAGACGGTGCCACAGCGGGGCATGCAGGTCGCCCATGTCGACCTCAACCTGATCCGCAACGCCTTCCAGTTCCGGCTCTTCCTGGAAAAGGAGGCGACCGCGCTCTATGCGGCGAACGCGACCGATGCGGAAATCGCCGAGCAGCGCGAGCGGCACGAGGCGATCATCGCGCGCGCCGAGGCCGGCGGCGACGAGCGGCTGATCGAGGACGCCGAGGATGTCGACCGATTGATGCATGAGGCGATCATCGATCATCTCGACAACGACATCGTCTCGAAAGCCTTCCGCGTCACCTGGCTGAAGATCAGGCTGATCCGGCAATATGAGACGCGGATCCAGAACCACATCCTGGTGCCGGTGATGCGGGACCACCTCAAGATCATCACGGCGATCGAGGCACGCGACCCGGTGCGCGCCTCCGAGGAGATGAGCCTGCATATCGGCAATGCCCGGATGCGGGCGATGAACTACTGACGCAATATGAAGCCGGCTCACGAGGGGCGGTTTCACTCCAATAGCGATCCGGACAACCGGACATTCTTGGGAGGAGCAAAGATCATGACCAGGCTGACCAAACGCGAACTGCTCGTCGGCTCCGCGGCGCTTGCCGGAGCGAGCATCGCCATGCCGGCCGTCCTGCGGGCGCAAGCGATCGTGCTGCGCTGGGCCGACGGCCAGCCGATGACGCATCCCTCGCCGCAAAGCGCGGTGAAGGCCGCCGCCGAGGTCAAGGACAAGACCGGTGGGCGCATCGACATCCAGACCTTCCCGGCCGGCCAGCTCGGCTCGTCGCGCGACATGGTCGAATCCGTCGCCAGCGGCGCCTTGACCATGGTGACGGAAGGGGCGGCGCAGCTCGGGCAGTTCGTGCCGCAGCTCTCGATCATTGAGGCGCCCTATCTTTGGCGCGATGCGGCGCATATGGCGCGGGCGCTGAAATCTCCGCTGATCGACGAGCTCAACAAGGCCCTGGTCGACAAGCGCGGCATGCGCGTCATCGGCGTGAACTATTACGGGGTCAGGCACCTGACCAGCGGCAAGCGTCCGATCAACTCGGTCGAGGACATGAAGGGCTTCAAGCTGCGGGTGCCGGAGGTCGACACCTTCCGCGCCATGGCCGAAGCCTGGGGCGCGCGGCCGACGCCGCTGAATTTCAGCGAGCTCTATCTCGCTTTGTCGCAGGGCGCGGTCGACGGCCAGGAGAATCCGCTGCCGACGATCCAGTCGGCCAAGCTCGCCGAGGTCCAGAAATACCTCGTCCTGACCGCGCATATCATCACGCCGCGCCTCGTCATCGTGAACGATGCCGCCTGGTCGAAACTCTCCGAGGCCGACCGTACCCTCGTCCGGGCCGCGATCGACACGGCCGCGACCTGGCAGGACAACGAGATCATCACGCAGGAGAACGGGCTTGCTGAGAGCCTCGGCAAGAGCGGCATGATCGTGGTCAAGCCCGATCTGGAGAGCTTCCGCAAGCCGGTGCTGGCGTCGCTGCCGGCCAAGTTCGAAAGCAAATGGGGCAAAGGCCTGTGGCAGCGCATCGAGGCACTGTAGCTCCGAGTTTGTTCTGAAACGGCGCCGTCATCCCGGGCGGAGCGAAGCGCAGACCCGGGATCCATTCCTGAAGCGTTCCGGAATGGATCCCGGGTCTCCCTGCGGTCGCCCGGGATGACCGCCTCCCCAGAATGCGAGCTGCTCTTCCCTAGGAGTCAAAAACGCATGATCGCCTTCGCGCGCACGGTGTTCGACCGGGCCATGGAGATCCTCGCCGGTATCCTGATCGTGACGCTGCTCGTCTGCGTGACGCTGGGCATCGTCACGCGGGCGCTGGGCGATCCGCTGATCTGGACCGACGAGGTCTCGCGCTTCCTGATGCTCTGGGTCGCCGTCTGCGGCTGGGTCATCGCCAGCCGGCGGCAAGTCCATATCCGCATCCGCTTCTTCCATGATCTGCTGCCGCGGCAGGGCTGGCGGGCCACTGAGACGGTGATGCAGATCGCCATGATCGTCTTCGGCCTGCTGGTCGGCTGGTACAGCATCCATCTCGTCGCCGTGAACCGGGATCTCGAGGCGACGACGGTGCCGATCTCGATGGGGCTGCTTTACGCCCCGATGGTCTTCGCCGGCTTCGTCACGGCTGTGCAGGGCCTGTTCGAACTGATCGCCAATCTCAGGAATTGGACGGTCTCGCCCTATGAGCCGGCTGAGCCGCCGATCACGGGAGAGGTTCTGTGAGCGCGCTGATCTTCCAGATCTCGGGCGTCTGGCTGCTCTCGATCCTCGCCGGCTTTCCGCTCTTCGCCTCGATGGGGCTCGCCGCCTTCGCCTTCGTGGCGCTGGCCGATCTCTCGGCCTCGATCGTGCCGCAGAAGATGGCGCAAGCCATGAACGCCTTTCCGATCGTCGCCGCCCCGCTCTTCATCCTGATGGGCAACATCCTGGGCGCAGCCCGCATCACCGACCGGATCGTGGCGTTCGCGACCTCGGTGATCGGCTGGCTGCGCGGCGGCTATGCCCATGCCTCGATCCTGACCAGCATGATCTTCGCCGGCATGGTCGGCTCGGCTGTCGCCGATGCGGCAGGCTCAGGCGCAATCGAGATCAGGGCGATGAAGAAGGCCGGCTACCGGCCCGAGACGGCGGCCGCGATCACGGCCGCCGCGGCGACGATCGGCCCGATCATCCCGCCCAGCCTGCCGATGGTGATCTACGGCGTCACGGCCGATGTCTCGATCGGCCGGCTCTTCATCGGCGGCGTCATTCCCGGCATCCTGATGGGGCTGTCGCTGATGGCGATGGTCATGCTGATCTCGAAGCGCCAGGGTTTCCGCAAGGAGCCGTTCAAGGGTTTTCGCGAGATCGGGCGGACTTTCGTCAGCGGCTTCTTCGCGCTGATGACGCCGCCCTTGATCCTGGGCGGCATGTTCTCCGGCATCTTCACGCCGACGGAAGCCGCCGCGGTCGCCTGCCTTTACGCGCTGTTCCTCGGCTTCTTCGTCTATCGCACCCTGGAGGTGAAGCAGCTCGGGCCGATCCTGGTCGAGACCGTCGAGACCACCGGCCTCGTCATGGTCCTGGTCATGGCGGCGGGCGCTCTCGGCTGGTGCATGTCGATCTCGCGGGTGCCGCAGACGCTGACGCCGCTGATCGTCGAGACGATCAAGAATCCGCTGGTCTTCCTCCTGGTCTGCAATCTGATCCTGCTTCTGGTCGGCTGCTTCATGGAAGCACTGGCGGCGATGCTGATTCTGATCCCGATCCTGGTGCCGGCCGCGCATAGCTTCGGCATCGACCCGGTCCAGTTCGGCATCATCATGATCCTGAACCTGATCCTGGGCACGATCCATCCGCCGATCGGGGTGGTGCTCTTCGTGGTGACGCGGATCGCCAATGTCTCCTTCGAGACCATGTCGAAGGCGATCCTGCCCTGGATCGTGCCGCTGCTGGTCGTGCTCGTGGCGATCACGCTCTGGCCGCCGCTGACGACCTGGCTGCCCAATCTGGTGATGGGCAAGTAAGGCAGCGGGCAAGTAAGGCGGCGAGCAAGTAAGGCGGTTTGGCCGCCGGAGCAGCACGCTGCTCACGCTCTGAACCGCGCCGTCATCCTGGGCGACCGACGGTCGTCCCCGAATCCGAAATGCGTCATGGTCGGGCTTGACCCACGGCTGTCCGGTTCGCTGCGAGCGCCCGATCGAAAAAGCTCCGTTCATTGAAGGCTTTCCAGCAGGCGGTGACGAATGAGACAGGCGCGGGGAACCCCTCTCCCGGATGGGAGAGGGGCAGGGGTGAGGGCAGGCCAGACAACCAGATTGCGCAGGCGGCTCCGCATCGTCTCCTGCGCTTTCAAGATGAAGCCGGCGCTGCGGCGCGGTCGCGCCTCAATAATCAGCGGCAGGCCCTCATCCCTGCCCTTCTCCCACACGGGAGAAGGGTTCCCCGCGCCCTTCATCCGGCTCTTCGCTTCATCTCGCCCGCGAGGGGAGAGCCGTGCACGATCCGCTCAGGGGCCAAAACCCCAACCGGACAGCAGTGGGCTTGGTCCGACCATCTCGAAAATCGGCGCGCACTGATCGCCTCCGATTGACCCCGGAGCCGCGTCAGCTGTCCTGCATGCCAAAAACCTCGCGCACAGGCGGCTGCGATTGCGATTTCACGCCCGCGGAAGCGGCGTCGCAGCAAGAGCTCGTCTTGCAATTGGTATTCTAGAGGGCTAGCCTTTAATGAGACCACTCCGGGCAAGGCCACAGGCCGCTCGATCAATTCGGCAGGGGAGTTGAGGCATGGCGCGTTTTCTGACCACCACGGCGCTGGCGCTGACCATGGGGCTCGCTGCGGCGGCGCTTCTGCCGGCATCATCCCGGGCCCAAGTTCTGCAAGCTGCGGTCGATGCCTCACCCGCCGGCCTCGATCCGCATATCATCACGGCGTTCAGCTCGTTCCAGGTGGTGAACGGCACGATCTATGAGGGCCTGACCGGGATCGACAAGGATCTGCGCGTGGTGCCGGCGCTGGCACAGTCCTGGACGCTCTCCAGCGACGGCAAGAGCTATGTCTTCAAGCTGGTCTCGGGCGCGACCTTCCATGACGGCAAGCCGCTGGAGGCGGCCGATGTCGTCGCGAGCCTCAACCGCGTGCTTTCCAAGGACATCGCCTCGCCATTGGCGAGCCGTCTCGCGGCGATGGAGAAGGCGAGCGCCGTCGATGCCTCGACCGTCGCGGTCGCGCTGAAGGAGCCGTCGGCGCCCTTCCTGACCGCGCTGGCCTCGATCGCGATCGTGCCGCGCGCTTTCGAGACCAACAAGGACGGGTTGCAGCGCCAGCCCGTCGGTACAGGCCCGTTCAAGTTCAAGGAATGGCAGCCCAACGGCTTCATCGAGCTGGAGAAGCATGCCGGCTACTGGAACAAGGGCCAGCCCAAGCTCGACGGGGTGAAGTTCAACATCATCCCGGAATCGGCGACGCGCCAGGTCGGGCTGTCGAGCGGCCAATATGCGCTGCTGCCGAATATCGACGCCGCCACGGCCCTGCAGCTCAAGGGCCGGCCGAACGTCAAGATCGCCGACACGCTGGAGCTTGCCTACACGCTCGTCGGCATGAACACCTCCAAGCCGCCCTTCGACAATCCGAAGGTGCGCGAGGCGCTGAACTACGCGCTGAACCGGCAGGAGATCGTCCAGGCCGCGCTCTTCGGTGCCGGCGTTCCCGGCGGGCCGCTCTCGCCGGCGCTGAAAGAATGGGCGCTCGACGTGAAGGAGTTTCCCTGCTTCACGCCGTCCGCCGCCAAGGCGCAGGAGTTGCTCAAGGCCGCCGGCATCACGACGCCGGTTGCGGTGACGCTGCTCGTGCTGCCGCGCCAGGATATTCGCGACATCGCCCAGGTCGTGCAGGCGCAGCTCAACAAGGCCGGCTTCAAGGCTGAGCTGAAGATCCCCGAGCTCGGCCAGTTCGTGCAGGATTGGCGCAACTCGAATTTCGACGCCTTCGTCTCGACCAATGCGGGCTCGATCGATCCCGACGACTATTTCTACCGGACCTTCCGCACCGCCGGCTCGACCAATGTGTTCAAATACTCGAACCCCGAGATCGACGGCCTGCTCGATGCGGCCCGCATCGAGACCGATAAGGCGAAGCGGAAGGCGTCCTATAACAGGGTGCAGTCGCTCCTGACCTGCGATGGCCCGGCCGCTTTCATGACCTATGGCCAGCTCTTCACCGCCATGCGCACGAATGTGAGCGGGTTCGACATCGTCGCGAACCGCTCGCTGTTCGCGCTTTCCACGACGACGCAGGCGCGGTGAGGCAGGGTTGATCGTCGCGATTTTGGGATTGCATCCAGAAACCGCGCCGTCCTTCCGGGCGCAGCCCTCGGGTCCGGCCTTTGGCCGGCCCAAGGACCGGCTCCGCAGAGATCCGGAATCCCTTATAGAGTTCGCTGCCCTTCGATGGATTCCGGATCAGCACCGCTTGCGCGGCTTGTCCGGAATGACGAGTGATTGTTCGCTGAGCGCCTGCTGGTTTCGCCAATGAATTTCCTGCGCTCCCGTGCGCTTGATCTTGCCGTCGTTTTGTTTGGCGTGTCTGTGCTGACGTTCCTGATGATCCGGCTGATCCCGGGTGATGCGGTTGCGATCATGCTGGGCGCCAACACCGAGGTGACGCCCGACCGGGTGGCTGCGCTGCGCAGCCGGATCGGGCTCGATCAGCCGGTGGTGCTGCAGTATTTCAATTGGCTCGGCGGCGTGCTGAGCGGCGATCTCGGCGTGTCGCTGTGGACCCGGCGGCCGGTCTCGCAGGAGATCGCGGGCCATATGTGGCCGACGATCCAGCTCACCGTGCTGGCGCTGTTGGTGGGAGCGGGCCTGTCGCTGCCGCTGGGCGTGCTGATGGCGCGGTTGCGCGGCAAGGCCTGGGACACCGCCTTGCGGGTCGGCTCGGTGGCAGGGCTCACCATCCCCTCCTTCTGGCTCGGCATCATGATGATCCTGGCGCTGACGACGCTGGCGCCGGACTGGCAGCTGCTCGGCTATGTCCCGTTCAGCGAGGACCCGCTCGGCAATGTCGCCAAACTGCTGCTGCCGGCAGTGGCGCTGGCCCTGCCGATCCTGGCCAATCTGTCCCGCCTGGTGCGCTCGGCCATGCTCGACGCGCTGCAGCAGGACTATGTCCGCACCGCCCGCGCCAAGGGCCTGCCGGAGAGGCGCATCCTGTACCGGCACGCGCTGCGCAACGCGCTGATCCCCTTCGTGACGAGCGCCGGCATCATGACCGGCTATCTGCTCGGCGGCGCCATCGTAGTGGAGCAGGTTTTTGCCATTCCGGGGCTGGGACGATTGATCCTGGGGGCCATCGCCGAGCGCAATTATCCGCTGGTGCAGGCGACCATCCTCGTCATCACCTTCGCCTTCGTGCTCGTCAATTTCGTGGTCGATCTGCTTTATGTGCTGATCGATCCGCGCGTGCGGCTGTGAGCGCTGCCATGGCCAAGAAGACGGGGAAGACATCAAAGCTGCTGGTCGTCGCGGCGAGCGCCGTGATCATGCTCGTCCTCGTCGCCGTGCTGGCGCCCTGGATCTCACCTTACGATCCGCTGGCGCAGGACATCCTGGCCCGGTTGAAGGGTCCGAGCGCGGCGCATTGGCTGGGTGCCGACCAGTTCGGCCGCGATCTGCTGTCGCGGCTGATCCATGGCCTGCGCGCTTCGCTGGGCATCTCGGCTGCGGCGGTGATCGTCGCGCTTCTGATCGGCGGGACGCTTGGCCTCGTCGCCGCCTATTATCGCGGCTGGACCGAGCGCATCGTCATGCGCT
>NZ_FOQV01000019.1 GCF_900113835.1 Allobosea sp. OK403
GCCGGCACCACCGGCTCGGGCAAGTCGGTGGCGATCAACACCATGATCCTGTCGCTGCTCTACCGGCTGAAGCCGGAGGAGTGCCGCCTGATCATGGTCGATCCAAAAATGCTCGAACTCTCCGTCTATGACGGCATTCCCCATCTGCTCACGCCGGTCGTCACCGACCCGAAGAAGGCGGTCGTGGCCCTGAAATGGGCGGTGCGCGAGATGGAGGAGCGCTACAAGAAGATGTCGAAGGTCTCGGTGCGCAACATCGACGGCTTCAACGCCCGCGTCGGTGAGGCGAAGGCGGCCGGCGAGGTCATCACCCGCACCGTGCAGACCGGCTTCGACAAGCATTCCGGCGAGGCGATCTATGAGGAGGAGGTCATGGACCTCGAGCCTCTGCCCTATATCGTCGTCATCGTCGACGAGATGGCCGATCTGATGATGGTCGCCGGCAAGGAGATCGAGGGCACGATCCAGCGTCTGGCCCAGATGGCGCGTGCGGCGGGCATCCATGTCGTACTGGCGACGCAGCGCCCCTCGGTCGACGTCATCACCGGCACGATCAAGGCGAACTTCCCGACCCGGATCTCCTTCCAGGTCACCTCCAAGATCGACTCGCGCACGATTCTGGGCGAGCAGGGCGCCGAGCAGCTGCTCGGCCAGGGCGACATGCTCTACATGGCCGGCGGCGGGCGCATCACCCGCGTCCACGGGCCCTTCGTCAGCGATGCCGAGGTCGAGAAGGTCGTCGCCCACCTGAAGACGCAAGGCCGGCCGCAATATCTCGAAGCCGTCACCTCCGAGGAGGAGGAGGGCGCAGCTGAGGGCGAGGATGGCGCCGTCTTCGACAAGAGCGCGATGGGCCAGGCCGAGAGCGACGACCCTTACGACCAGGCGGTGGCGGTGGTGCTGCGCGACAAGAAGGCCTCGACCTCCTATATCCAGCGCCGCCTCCAGATCGGCTACAACCGCGCCGCCTCGATCATGGAGCGGATGGAGAACGAAGGCATCGTCGGCCCCGCCAACCACGCCGGCAAACGCGAGATCCTGGTCGAAACCGGGAGGGCTAGAGAAGACGAGGATTGAACGTGAGCGTTGCGGCCGCAAAAGGCCAGGAGAGCGCTGCGACAGCGGGCGTGTGACCGCAGGCCGTTCATCCGCCATTCTTCCACAGACAAGCGCGGGGAACCCTCTCCTGTAAGGAGAGGGCAGGGTGAGGTGTCGGCCGTTTGACGCTTTGGCCGTGACCTCACCGCTGCTCCATCGTCATTGCGAGCGCAGCGAAGCAATCCAGGAGGGCTCGCTCTACGTCCTCTGGATTGCTTCGCTGCGCTCGCAATGACGGCAAGGTTTTTACGCAACTGGGCAAGGGGCCTACACCTCACCCCTGCCCCTCTCACTGAACCCGGGTATACCCGGGTTCAGCACTTGGAGTGTCGAAGTCGGGTAGACCCGACTTCGATGCAGGAGAGGGGTTCCCCGCGCGCGGCCTGTAGATGCTCCGGCATGGATCCCGGCTCTCCGCGGAGTTTATCCCTGGGCCCATCGAAGATCGGACCCGAGGGCTGCGCCCGGGATGACGGAGCGCAGGTGGTCAGGACAGAAGCCTCTATGCGCTGAAGCCCCTCAACGCGCAGCCACTTAGCCCATGCTTCCCGCCTCAATGATGAGCTCGTGAACCGGCAAGCGGACATGCCGCATCGAAGGCGCCCCCACCGCAACGCCCAACCTGAAGACGTTGACGAGCCGGCGGCCCGCGGGGACGGCGTGTTGCGCGACCAGCATCCGGTTCGCCTCGGGCCAGTCGGCCAGGACCGAGACCGGGCAGGCGGCGAGGCGAAGCTTCTCCATCGTCAGCCAGGCGCGGTAGAAGGCCTGGCCCGTCTCGAGCGGATCCTCCCGGGCGGGGCGGTGAAACAGCGCGATGGCGCCCGATGCGGTCTTGGCGCGATCGCTCGTCAGCGGGGCAGCCAGGCCGATGCGGCGCAGCAGCGGGAATAATGGCCCCAGAACCCAGGCGGCCCCGAGCGCCTCGATGCGCCCCAGCGCCAGCGCCTCGGCGTCGAGCCCGTCGCGACCATGGCCGGCATCGCCCGGCCGCAACCGCATCCAGTGCAGCAATTCCTCGCGCTGCGCACCGTCGCACAGGGCATGATAGGCCGCGCGATCGCCGAGATCGGCGATCGCCGTCACAGCATCGCGCTGGGAGATGACGATGAGATCGTCCCTCTCGCTGTCCAGGCTTTCGAGGCGTCCTTGCGTCGCGTGATCGGGCGGCTGGAAGGCGCCGCGCCAGCTCATCCGGGTGGCGACGGCTGCCGCGAGCGGGTCCGGCGTGCCCCCAGTCTCGACACTGAGGCGGGCGACGACGCCTGGCCCGGCTGCGATCTCGATCCGCGGGATCCGCAGGCCGCGGCGGCTGAGCGCGATGCTCATGCCTTCGATCGCAGCGCCATGCGACAGCCGCACATCATGGCCGCTGGGATCGGCCGCAGGCAGCCGCCGCGTCTCGTCGGCGAGGACGAGCAAGGTGTCTGCGTCGCGCTGCCAGCGCGTCGGCTGGATGTTGTGGACGCTCGGCGCGAGCCTGGCCTCAGCCACCAGCTCTTCCAGCATTTCACGATCGAGCATTGCCACCCCTCAGAGCCTGGCCTGAAATGAACCGAGCGATATCAAGGGCCTCCGATCCCCTGGCATCCCCCGCGCCGTCATTCCGGACAAGCCGCGCAAGCGGCGCCGATCCGGAATCCATCGGAGGGCTCTGAACTCTACGATGGATTCCGGGTCTCCGCTTCGCTGCGCCCGGAATGACGGCGCGTAGATGGTCAACACAGAGCCATTGAAATCATTGGCTTCATTTCAGGCCACCCTCAGCCCGCCAGCGATTTCGAGAACAAATGCAGGCGGTGCAGCGGCCTCGCGCCGGCCTTCTCGGCCTGGCGCAGGCTCGGCCCGTTGCTGTCGGCGATCCAGGTGCCGCCCAGGCTGGTGTAGCCGGCAGCCTTCAGCGCGCTCGCGACCTTGTACAGCATCGCCCCGTTGATGCCGCGGTTATGGGCGGCGCGGCTAACCGACTGATAGACGATCACGGCGCGCCGGTTGCTCCAGCGATGGCGGAGGAAGCGGAACGGGAAGCTCGGCCCGAGCCGCCCGCCGACCGCCTTCACCAGCGGGTTGAGATCGGGGATGGCGATGATCGCGCCGATCGGCTCGCCCTTGTGGTGAACGACGGTCGAGATGCGCTTGTCGATGACCCACATCATGTCGCCGGCCTGGAAGCGGTATTCGGCCTGCGTCGGCGGCACGAACATCGGGTTGCCGTCGAAGCCGTCATTCAGGATCAAGCGCGAGTCCTCGAGCCGCGCCTCGAAATGGCGCCGGTCGATCGGCATCCAGCGATAATCGGGGTCGGCCAGGATCTCGCGCTGCCTGGGGCCGAGCAGCAGCGCCGGATCGATCTCGGCAAGCGCGATCTCGAAGGTCGTCATCGGGAAGGTGCGGCCATAGCCATTGGCCTCCAGCAGCGTGACGAGATGCGGTGGCGTCCAGACCATGTCGGTATAGGGTGCGCGCTCGAACCCTTCCGTGACCACGCCGATCTGCTGCATGGCTGTGAGGTTGAAGTTGCCGGCGATCTCCGCCATGCCGCGCTGCCGTGCCCAGGCTTCGGCTGCGCCCAGCAGCGCGCCTGCGATTTCGGGATCGTCGCCGCAATCGAAATAGCCGAACTGGGCGCGGTTCGTGCCGTGGCGCGCATTGGAGGCGTCGTGGATCGCAGCGACGATGCGTCCGGCCGGCACGCCGTCGCGCAGCGCCACGAACAGCTCGAAACGGCCATGGCCGTCCCTGGTCAAAGGGTTGCGGGCGGGGTCGAGCATGCGGTCGAAATCCGACCACATCGGCGGCACATAGGGGCTGCTGGGGCCGTAGACATGGCCGGTGACCGCGAAGGCCTTGCGGCGGTCATTGCTGATGATCTCGATCATGCGGTCGCACTCTGCGGAGAGGTCGCCAGCATGCGGCGAACCAGGACAAGCGCGGTCTCTGTCGCGGGATCGGCCGAGACGGCCGGGATCGTCAGCAGCAGGAGATCGAGCGGCTCGGTCGCGATGACCAGCATATGGCTGGCCGAATAGGTCGCCATCAGCGCGGTGAGCCGTTCCGTCGCCGGATCGGCCTGGTTTCGGCCCCAGGGTTGCTGGGCGGCGCGCAGCACCTGCTCCCCCTGCAAGGCCGGTCGCAGGATCGCGGGATCGAATGCGGCGAGATCGGCTTCGCGCAGATGCCTGGCACTTTCGAAGACGGGGTGGGCGGCAAGATCGGCGATCAAGTCAGCGCGATTTCGCCCGCGCGACTGGGCGATGGAAGCCAGCACGCCCGGCGAATTCGCCTCGAACAGCCCGCGCAGCGCATCGACCATCAGGCCGGCCGCGAGAAAGCCGGAGAGCAGGATCGCGCCGAGCCGGACCGTCTCCGGCGCATCCGCCCCGTTGGATGCCGCGAGGACCGCCGCGAGCAGCAGGGCCGTCGCGCAGCGCAAGGCCAAGAGGGCAAAGCCCTGGCGTCGCGTATGTTCGCCGCCGCTCTGGATCAGCACCACGCCGACCATGACGAGCACGCCAAGCCCGCCGAGCCGGACCGGCATGCTGGGGATCAGGTTGCGGAAATCCGTCAACAGGAAGGGCAGCACCAGCAGGATGCAGAGCCAGAGGCGGTCGACCCCGGCGTTCTCCGCCTGCGTCAGCGAGGTCTTGTCGCGGCGCGCCAGCAGCAGGCCACAGGTGATCAGGGTCGCGATCTGCAGGGCAGCGAGGCCGATATCGTAGAGCCGCGTCAGTTCGGAGAGGCCGAGCAGGCTTGCAAGCGCCAGCACGGCGGAGCCGATCAAAACCACAAGCTTGACGAAGCGCGGCGCATGGCGGCGCAGCGCCCCTTCGGTGACGGCGAGCACGCCGAGCGGCACCGTGGCGGCGCAGGCCAGCGCGAGACGCTCCAGCCCGAAGCTGCCCGACCACCAGGCGAGGCCGCGCAGCACGAACAGCGCCATGACCAGCCCGAGCGCCCATTGGAAGCGTTGCGTCAGCGCGCCGCGCGGGTCGCGCCGGCGCAGGCTGAGCATCGCGACGCCAAGGCCGAGCGCTCCGCAGAGATTGACGACGGAATCGGCGACCAGGACCGAGGTCATGGCGAGCCCATCATGCGTGCAAGCGCACGCGCCACGAAGGGGCGCAGCAGAGCGGCGACCGGCGCCGGCCAGGGCCGCTCGACGGCGGGCTTGTGCGGGTTGAAGAACCAGCCGCGGCAATCGGTTCCGCTGCGCTTGCCGAGCACCAGCGCGATCGCCTCATAGGCCATCATCATGCCGGTGGTGATGACCATCGGCGCGAAGGACATGCGGCTGCGCCGCCCGGCGGCGACCTCGGCGGCAACGGTGAGATCGACATGGTGGCGCGAGCTCGAATGCAGCATGACATGCTCGACCTCGCGCAGCATGGCGGCGCGCCGGTCGGCCTCGTCGATGGCCCGCCAGTCCTTGCCGAGCGTGGGGAAGCGCAGGCGCTCCTCCGGCCGCGGATCGCCGGGGCGCACCACGGTGACCGAGGGCAGGGGCGACATATAGGCGTCGATCACCGTCGCACCGGCGCGCTTCGCCTCGCGATAGAGCTGAACGCCCGCGGCGATGTCGTCCATGCCGTTGACCAGCACGGCGCAGCGCGCGGCGATAGCGGGCAGTTGCTCGATCCATTCCGCGCCCAGGACCTCGACTGCGATCTCGGGGTTGATCTGGCGCGCGGCTTCGGCCGCGGCTTCGGCCTTGCCCTGGCCCAGCGTGCCCGCATGGGCGAAGACTTGGCGGTTCAGGTTGGAGGTCTCGAAGCGGTCGATATCGGCGATGATGAAATGGCCGATGCCGGCCCGCACCAGCGCCATGAAGGCCGCCCCGCCCATGCCGCCGACACCGCAGATGAAGATGCAGGCCTCGCGCAGGCGCGCCTGCTCCTCATGCGAGACGAAGCCGAGATTGCGGGTGGTGAAGGTCTCGTAGGCGAAAGGCTCGGTCATGGTTTCTGCCGGGACGGGCGTGGACGCAGCAGGCCGAAGCGGCGGCCGTCATCGAGCCAATAGAGGATGGGCAGCACGAGCCGCTGCAGCAGCAGGAAGGCCCCGGCCCCCAGCAGACCCGGCAGCGAGGCACGCGGCAACTGGCCCAGGAGGTAGCGGCGCGCGGCGGGCAGATCGATCCGGCCGAGCTGCAGCAGGTCGTCGCCGCGCTCATAGTCGAGCTCGCTCTCGCAGAAAGCGTTGTAGCGCGGCTCGCGGTGCTGGGCCGCGGCCGCGAAGCTCTTCTTCAGATCGTCGGAACCGCCGGTATAGGCGTTGGTGATGACCGAGCGGGCCTCGTCGAAGCCGGCCTCGGGGCCGACACCGAAGACATGGCGGTGGTCGCGCATGATCTGCCGGGCGAGGGTGAGATGCGCGAAGCTCTGGCGCGCGCCCGGATCGGGCGAGGGGTAGATCTCGGAAAAGGTCTGGCAGACCATGCCGACGACGCCGGGCACCTGCGTGACGTTGGAGATCCAGCGCGGCCGCAGGCCACCCCGGATGAAGAGCACGAGCACGGTCAGCCCGTAGAGCACGCCCGAGAGGCCCCGCCCGCGCAGGTCGGGATCGACCATGACGAGGCCCAGATGCGTGACCTCCTGCTGGTCTCCGTTCAGGGTGACGCGCATCTGCGCCAATGCGTTGAAGGCGATCGGCTTGCCGCTCTCCTTCTCGGTGATCAGCGTGATGATCGTCTGCGAGAGCCGCTCGCGCTCGCCGGAGAACACGCCATAGCTCAGGGCGCCCTGGGCGAGCGTCGCGCCCGCGACGATGCGCAATTGCGCGACCAGCGCAGCCAGAGCTGCGTCGTCGAGCACCGCGCCGGGGCGCTCGATGATCCGCGTCACCAGCCCGGGATGGGTGGTCAGGGTCAGATCGAGCGCCGGCTTCGTCAGCGCCTTCAACCAGAAGCGCAGCATCGCCTCAGGCGGCCAGCGCGGCGGAGCGTTCGCGCACCAGGCGCGTGACGCCGGCGAAGTCGAGCTTGCCGGAGCCGAGCACCGGCACGGCCGGCACGACCAGGACCTCGGCGGGGACCATCAATTCGGAGGCGCCCTTGCTCTTGGCATGGGCCTGGAACGCCGCCTTGGTCGCGTCGCGCTGGGCGGTGACCAGCACCAGGCGCTCGCCCTTGCGCGCATCGGGCAGGCTCGCCACCGCCGAGAGCGCATCGGGCCAGAGTTCGGCCGCCATGGCCTCGATCGCGGCGAGCGAGACCATCTCGCCGGCGATCTTGGCGAAGCGCTTGGCGCGGCCCTTGATCACGACGAAGCCGTCCTTGTCGATGGTGACGATGTCGCCGGTGTCGTGCCAGCCCTCGACCGGGGGCTCCAGCACGCCTGGATTCTCGGCGCGCAGATAGCCCAGCATGATGTTGGGGCCGCGCACATGCAGGCGCCCGCCCTCATCGACGCCGGGAACCTGTTCGAGCCTGGCTTCCATGCCCGGCATGATCCGCCCGACGCTGCCGAAGCGGTTGAACATCGGCGTGTTGATCGCCAGAACCGGCGCGGTCTCGGTGACGCCGTAGCCTTCCAGGATGCGAACGCCGAACTTCTCCATATAGATCCGGCGCGTCGCCTCCTTGACCGGCTCGGCGCCGGCCAGGATGTAGCGCAGCGAGCGCAGATCATAGGGGTGGGCAGCCCTTGCATAGCCGGCGAGGAAGGTGTCGGTGCCGAACAGGATGGTGGCGTTGGAGCCGTAGACCAGCTCCGGCACCAGCCGGTAATGCAGCGGCGAGGGATAGAGATAAACCGGCACGCCCGAGACCAGCGGCAGCACGAGGCCGACCGTCAGGCCGAAGGAGTGGAACACCGGCAGCACGTTGAAGACCTTGTCGCGCCGGCCGAAATCGATCCGCGCCGCGGCCTGGGCCGTGTTGGCGAGCATATTGGCATGGGAAAGGACGACGCCCTTGGGCGTGCCTTCCGAGCCCGAGGTGAACAGGATCGCGGCCCGGTCCTGGCCCTTGGAAGCAAGGATCGGCCGGCCATGGCGCCACAGCGCCTTGAGCTTGTCGCCGGTCGAGATGGTGGCGCGAACATCCTCCAGATAGACGATCGCGACGGTGTCCCTGAGCGCCTCGACCAATGGCCCCATCCGGCCCTTCTCGACGAAGGCGCGCGAGGTCACGATCGTGCGAATCTCGGCCGCCTTGCAGGCCGCGGCTATGTTGGTGGCGCCGGCGGTGAAGTTGATCATCGCCGGCACGCGGGCCGTCGAGAGCAGGCCGAGCAGCGTCACCGCCGCGCCATTGGCGTTGGGCAGCATCACGCCGAGCGCTTCGCCGGGCTTGGCCAGCGGGGCGAGCTTGCGGCCGAGCACCTCGGCGCCGATCAGCAGGCGCTTATAGGTCAGTGAGCCGGTGATCGGATCCTCGACCGCGACGCGGCCCATGCCATGGACCTTCGCGGCCTCGACGACGGCCTCGAAGACGCTGCGGTCGATATCCGTGGTCTTGAAGATCAGATCCGACATGATCTGGTAGAGCGCGGCGCCCGCCGCCTGGCGGCGCGCCTTGCCCTTGAGCTCCGGCTCGACGGTGAGCGCGACCGGCTCCAGGATGGTGACGCGCACCTTCGGGAACCAGCGACGGCGGACCTGCTCGCGGGTCAATCGCGAGAATATGGTCGCCTCCAGCCCGTCGATGCGGACAGGCACGACCATGGCGCCGGATTTCTCGGCGATCATGGCAGCGCCGTCATAGACCTTCATCAGGCTGCCGGTGACGGTGAGGCGTCCTTCCGGGAAGATGATCAGGCTCTCGCCGCCCTTGACCGCATTGATCAGCGAGCGCGTCGCCAGCGGGCGTGTCGGGTCGAGCGGCATGGCGCGCGTCAGCTTCAGGAAGGGCTTGACCCACCAGCGCTGGGCGATGCCGTGGTCGATGGCGAAGACCGGGTCCTTGTCGAGGATCGAGAGCGCCAGCGCCGCATCGAGGAAGCTGACATGGTTCAGCGCGATGATCGCATTGGGGCCGGCCTTGGCGATGTTCTCCTGGCCGGTGATCTCGAGCCGGTAGAAGGCGCGCAGCAGGATCGAGAGGAAATCGCGCAGCGGATTGGTCGGCAGCGCCTTGAAGATCCAGACGGCAGCCCCGAGCGTGCCCGCGCCGATGATCAGGAAGAGCTGCGACAGGCTCAAGCCCGCGGCCTGCAGCAGCGCGACGACGACGGCGCCCGCGACCATGAAGGCAGCCGAAAGCACATTGGCGGCGGCGATGATGCGCGCGCGCTTCTCGGCCGGGGCCCAGACCTGCATCGCCGCAAATGAGGGCACGATGAAGACGCCGCCGGCGATGGCGAGGCCGGTAAGGTCGATGCCGACGCGCCAGGCCAGGCCGTCCTGGAAGAAGGCGGCGACATCGCGCGCCGGCTGATGCGCCACGACGCCCGAGATCGCCCAGCCGAGATCGAGCGCGAACAGGCCCATGACGAAGCAGGCGACCGGCACCGGCAGGAGCACGATCCGCCCGCTCGACAGGAAGGAGCCGATGCCCGAGCCGACCGCGATCGCGATGGCGAAGAGGCCGAGATAGACGCTGACCACGAGTTCGGTGCCGCCCATGCCGTTCTTCACCAGCGAGGGCAGGAGCGACATCACCACCGCGCCGATCAGCCAGAACAGGCTGACCATGACGCCGGTGCGCCAGAGCCGGGCATCGGCCCAGAGATCCCTGAGCAGGCCGCCGGTCGAGCGGAAGATATTGGCATCGATCTTGAGGTCGGGAGCGGCGGCCTCGGTCTTGGGGATGAACAGGGTCGC
This sequence comes from Allobosea sp. OK403, assembly GCF_900113835.1. Classification (GTDB taxonomy): domain Bacteria; phylum Pseudomonadota; class Alphaproteobacteria; order Rhizobiales; family Beijerinckiaceae; genus Allobosea. The sequence continues at coordinate 9,862 of NZ_FOQV01000019.1, forward strand.
AACCCAGCACGCGAGCGCAAAGACCATGATCAGGCCGCTGAGCGAGGCGACATTGCCGCCCTCCCGCGCGGTGAGGCCGCCCGCGACGGTGCCGAGCAGGATCGCGATGAAGGTCGCGCCCTCGATCAGCGCATTGGCCGCCGGCAATTCCTCACGCCTGAGATGATCGGGCAGGATGCCGTATTTGATCGGGCCAAACAGCGCCGCGATGGTGCCGAAGGCCGCCAGCGCCACGAACAGGACCGGGACCGATTGCAGCGCAAAGCCTGCGACCGCGATCCCGGAGGCGCCGATCTCGGCGAGCTTCAGCCGGCGCGCGATCAGCGCCTTGTCGAAGCGGTCGGCCATCTGGCCGCCCAGGCCCGAGAGCAGGAAGAAGGGCGCGATGAAGATGCCGCCGGCCAAGGTTACCAGCGCCTCGCCATGCGAGCCGGCGAGCTTGTAAAGGATGATGAAGACCAGCGCGTTCTTGAGGAAGTTGTCGTTGAAGGCGGAGAAGAACTGCGCCCAGAACAACGGCGCAAAGCGCCGCTTCAGCATCAGGTTATCGGTCATGGCTGGCCCTTGTTACGTTCGAGGGAGGGTTGCATCGCCATAGGAAAACAATCGTTTCACGCGAGTGGCGATGCGGTTTCTCGGTTAAGTCGCGCTTACCGACACGCCGGCGTTTTGCGCGATCGGGCGGCTCGGAGCCCGTTTGGACATTCGAGCCCTCATCCTGAAATCCTGGCCGACAACGTCGGCAAGGATTTCGGTCGGCTGGAATTTCGGGAACCGCGCCGTCATCCCGGGCGACTGCAAGGAGACCCGGGATCCATGCCGGAACCTCGCCTGCAAGCGCTCCGGCATGGATCCCGGATCGGCGCCGCTGACGCGGCTTGTCCGGGATGACGGCGCGTTTTTCCGCGATGTTCAAGCTTTTGAAAACAGCGGCATCGTGATCGGCCAGCCTCCGAGGCGCCGTGTGAGTGGCGCCTCGAAGGATGAGGGCCAGACAGTCCCTCAGAGCGCGGGCTTGCCGACATCCATCAGCAGGCGCTCGGTGCGCGCATCCTCGATGCGGTTCACCAGGCGCGAGGCCTCGTGCATGTCGCGCACCGTCTTGGTCATGGTCACGCAGGACTGGACGAGCATGACCACGCCCATGCCGAGATAGCCCTTGGCCCACCAGTCGAGCGGCAGGAACAGGATGCCGGCGCCGACCATGACAGCAGCGGCGAGGAACGAGGCATAGGTGAAGCTGACCCAGGCGCCGCTATGGGGTTGGGAATTCTGGTTCATCGTAGATCTCCGTGCGTGAGAGGGAATTGGCGGGGTTTGGGTGATGCTCAGGCGGTCGCGGCGGCCTGGCCGCGCAGGCGGGCCAGCACGTCGTCGGCGGTCGGCTTCAGGCGCGGGCCATAGCCGCGCGCCGCGAGCTTCTCGGTGACCGAGACCGTGGCCGCGCCGTCGAGCTCCTCGAGCGCGAGATCGGCCGCCTCGGCTTGAATCTGGCGCTCGCGCAGCCGCTTCAGCGTCTGCTCGGCCTCGCCAAGCGTCGCCTCATGGGGCCGGGCTGCTTCCGTCCGGCCGTGCCTGATCTCGCGCACGGCTTCCGAAGCGCGCGCCAGGCGCCGGCCGCGGTCGAGCTCGGCGATGCGCGTCTGGGCCTGGGCGACATGGCGGCGCAGCCGCAGGATCTCCGTGGCGAAGAGGGCCTGCGCGGCAGCGGCGGCATCGCGGTCGGCCTCCAGAGCCGCGATCGCCTCGGCGCCCTCTCGGGCCAGGATCTCGTCGCCGGCGGCAAGCGCCGCGCCGACCCGGCTCTCCAGATCGACGACCCGGCCCTTGGTCGCAGCAAAGCGGGCGCTCTCCTGCTGGTCCTGGGCGATCGCCACGGCGAGCGCCTTCTTGGCCCGGTCGAAGGCGGCGGTTGCATCGCGCAATTGCTGGTCGAGGATCAATAGCGCGTTGCGGTCGGCGATGGCTTCGCCCGCTTCAGTGACGCTGCCGCGGAAGAGGGTCACAAACATCTTGAACATGGCTGGCACTCCGTTATGAACGTTGTTCATGAAGATAGGCATGACACGAACTTGAACGCCGTTCAAGACATATTTTGAACGTTGTTCAAAACTAGGATGAAGCATGGTGAAGACGACGGAACGCCGCGAGCGGCAGCGCGAGGCCCTGGTGCTGGCGGCAGAGCGCGCCATTGCCGAGAGGGGGCTGTCAGGCCTCAAGGCGCGCGAACTGGCGAGCGAAGTCGGCTGCGCGCTGGGGGCGATCTACAATCTCGTCCAGGATATGGACGAGCTCGTGCTGCGCGTCGGCTCCCGAACGCTGGCACGGCTCGACGCTGCTTTGGCGCAGGCGACGCAAGGGCGCCGCCTGGATTCCACGGACGAGGCGAGCGCCCAGCTGGTCGCGGTCGCGCAGGCTTATTGCGCTTTCGCGCGCGGAAACCTGCAGCTCTGGCGCACGCTGTTCGAGCATCGCATGGCGGAAGGCGCCATCGTGCCGGAATGGGCGATCAGCGAGCAGATGACGATGTTCCGCTACATCCTGGCGCCGCTGCAGCGGCTCCAGCCCCAGGCGGGTGAGGCCGATCTCGTCCTGCTGAGCCGAACCCTGTTCTCGGCCGTCCACGGCGTCGTCATGCTCGGGCTCGAGGAGAAGCTCGTGGCAGTGCCGCAGCGCGAGCTCGACCGGCAGGTCGAGCGGCTGGTCGAGCTCGTTTGCGTGGGGCTTGCGAGCCAGGTGCTGGGGGGTGATGCCGGCGCCGGTTTGGGCCTGTGAGCCCTCATCCCGAGGAGCCGCTGCGTGGCGCCTCAGAGGCTGACCTGCAATGAATCGAGGATATCAAAGGCCTCTGATCGCTCGCCATCACCCGCACCGTCATTCCGGACAAGCCGCGTTAGCGGCGCAGATCCGGAATCCATCGGAGGGCTCCGGAGCTCTACGATGGATTCCGGGCCTCCGCTTCGCTACGCCCGGAATGACGGCGCGTCGTTAGCGAAGACGGAGCCATTGGAATCATCGGCGCCAGTTTGGACCTGTGAGCCCGCATCCTCAGAAGCGCCACAGGCGCGTCTCAAAGGGCCGGTCGGGCGGTTGCCGCAGATGCGCTCGGGCGGTCACCTGTTGCGGTTGCGCAACGTCATGTGGAAATGCTGGGATACCACCTGGCAACATATTGCAACCTCAGGTGGGGCGCGGCACATCTGAATTGTGGCTTGAGTCTTCGGCAAGAACTGCCGGTCCGGGTCTTGAAACGAGGCTTGGGCGGGTGCGACGCATGGAACCGAAAACCGAGATTCCGGACTCGACGGGGCAGGGCAAGCCGGGTGATCCCGCCAACGCCGACAAAACGATCGCCGCCATGCTCGGCGAGGTCTTCTGGTGATGAGCCAGAGCCCCGAATTCAAGCAATATTCGATCAGCGATCTGGAATGGTTGGTGATGTCGCTGATCTTGCTGCGGCAGTTTTCTTACAGCACTAAGATGGATTAGTGACAGTTTTCTATGCACGAATTTCCGGATAGATCGCGGTTTGGCTTTGGATTAGGTATGTCATGCGAGATAATTTAACGCCGTGGCGCCAGTTTTTCGACAAGGATATATTTTATCTAGTTGTATTCGATTTTATCTTTTCGTTTGTGCTTAAGTTATTGATATTATCCAAAATCAATTCTATCACGTTTTATGCAGCTTTCGTGATAGTAATGACTGCGTTAATGTTAATACTAAAGGGATTTTCAGATTATGAATACGAATCGTTTCCATTTTATGTTTACATAATGAATTTTATTGTTTTAACATTGTCGATTTATTGCAAATTTTTGTACATTACTAATTTATTGGATGATAATATTTATAGTATATATTCCAATAGGTCGATATTTTATATGTCTCTTTTACTATTCATATCCTATGGGTTCTTTATAAAAATACTGAAGAGGTCTCTTTTAAGTAAATAATATTATTAATATATATTAAAATCTCACTGCGGCTGTCAATATTCGACGATTCTCTCGATGCGGAGGCGGAACATGGCCAATAGTGTTTTTGACGCGCTCGGTCTCGGCGAGTTACGGTGACAGTGCACGAGTTACGGTGACAGTGCACTTTATTCGGCTTTGCTTTTCGGCCCTCTTTTCGTAGCTTTAAGGTCCCTTCCGGTCAACGTCGCTATGTGCTCCAGAAACGCCTCGCTGCCGATGGGCCGTCCGATGCTTTCAGCCCTGCGCAGTCGTTCAAACGCTGCCGCGTCCTCATCAGCCAAATCGAACAAGCCTTCCTGCGATGGCAGCCTGTCGCGGATTGGCGTAAGATCGGTGACCCCGTCCGGTTCGCCGGTCATATGCGCCCGTGCGCTGGACCAGCGCCAGTCTTGCGCGTGCGCAACCAGCCCGGCGCGCACCGCCGGCGCGCACCGGCCATTACGGTGACAGTTTACTAATTGCCCCGCACTGCTACCGTGCGCGCATGACCCGTCTCGCCCGCCTCGTGGTTCCCAGCCTTGCCCATCATGTCACGCAGCGCGGGAACCGGCGCGAGCGCGTGTTCTTCGGGGACGACGACTACGAGGCCTATATCGGGCTCCTGAAGGCCTATGCGCCCAAATCCGGTACGCGGCTGATCGCGTGGTGCCTGATGCCGAACCACGTCCATCTCCTGGCTGTTCCCGAGACGCCCGATGGCCTGCGCGCTCTGCTCGGCGAGACGCATCGCCGCTACACGGCGCGGATCAATGCCCGCAACCGCTGGACCGGGCACCTCTGGCAGGGGCGCTTCGGTTCGGTCGTCATGGATGAGGGCCACCTTGCCCATGCTGTGCGCTATGTCAGCCTCAATCCGGTACGGGCCCGCCTCGTCGCCCGGGCTGAAGAATGGCCGTGGTCGAGCGTCCGCGCCCATCTGAGCGGGGATGCCGATGGCCTGACCGATCTCGGGCCGGTCCTGGAGCGCTTTCCCGATTTCGCCAGCCTGCTGGAGACAGAAGAGGACGCGGCTGCGGCCAATGCCCTTCGCCTGGCGGAGACGACCGGCCGTCCACTGGGCGCGCCGTCGTGGATCGCTACGCTTGAAACGGCAGCCGGCCGCGCGCTTGCGCCGCAAAAGCGCGGGCCCAAGCCAAAATTAAGTAAACTGTCGCCGTAATTGTGCGCGTCGGCGCCCGACATGCCGCGGGCGGGAACTCCGCCTCCTTGTCTTGCAACTCTTGCAACAGCTTGCTTCGCGGCTACCGCTTTCAGGCGGCCAGGGTGCCATTCACCGTGGTGATGCAGGACCCGCCGACCTGGACCTTGCCGTCCGCGTCCACAGACAGGAAAATCTTGCCGTCACGTCCGACGCAGCGACCCTGTGCGGCCTCATAGCGCGCGCCAGCGGCGGGCAGCAATCCGCGAGCATGGCGGAACACCGCGATGCTGCCATTGCCGCTGCCGCACACCGGGTCCTCGTAGACGCCGCAGGAGGGGGCGAATGTCCGCACTTCGATCTCCGGCCCGCCCGCGCCGCGTTGCGCGAAGAGGGTAATGCCGGTGACGCCGATGCGGCGCTCGAAAGCCGCCGATCGGGCGAAATCAGGCTTCAGCGCCAACAAGGCCTCGACGCTCGAAAGCTCTGCGATAACCCAGACGGGGCCGACATTGACGATCGCCGGAGGCGCCTCGCGCTTGACGGCCGCGCCGATGATGGCCTCGATCTCGTCGACATCCTCGCGCGAGAGGGGCGTGATCGTCGCGGGCGGGAGCGACAGCGTCAGGACCTGGTCGACGCCCTGGCCGGCGACGGCAATCTCCACCAGGCCGACGCCGCACTCCTGCACGAGCTTGCCGTTCATGAGCTTGCCGTTTCTCGGGCTGGCCAATCCAGCCTCGAGGATCGCATGCGCGCTGCCCAGTGTCGGATGCCCGGCGAAGGGCAGCTCGGACCCCGGCGTGAAGATGCGCAGCCGATAATCCGCATCAGGCGTCGTCGGCGGCAGCACGAAGGTCGTCTCGGACAGATTGGTCCAACGCGCAATCGCCTGCATCGCCTCGGAGTTCAATCCGTCGCTGTCGAGAACGACGGCGACGGGATTTCCCAGCAAGGGCCGCGTGGTGAAAGCGTCGACGACCTTGTAGTTGCGCATTGGCCTGTTCCCGCTCGACTGGCTGATCGATCAGCCGGCTGCATTGTCGCGGGCACGCTAGCTCGCCCGCCGGGCTGAGCCCAACGACAAGATTTGACCGCGGTTGTGATCAAAATTAACAACCCTCATGGTCCAGCTGCCCTCGATCCAGTCATTGCGCGCGTTTGAGGCCGCCTTCCGGTGGCAAAGCTATTCGCGCGCCGGCGACGAGCTCGGCCTGACGCATGGGGCTGTCAGCCACCGCATCCGCGACCTCGAAGCCCGCACCGGACATGTCCTGTTCCGGCGCGTCGGCAATGAGATGCTGCCGACCGATGAGGCCCGCCGCCTCATGCTGCGCGTGCGGGAGGCGCTGGCGATCTTGAACGAGGCCTTCGCCTCGCCCCTCCGTGACCGCGCCCGCCGGACGATCAAATTGAGCGTGCTGCCCTCCTTTGCCTCGCGCTGGCTCGTGCCGCGCCTCAACCTGTTTCGCGATGCGCATCCCGAGATCGCCATCGAACTCGATTCCAGGCTCGATCATGCCGAACTCGGCCCATCCGGGGTCGATGCGGCGATCCGCTACGGACCCGGGGGCTGGCCGGGGCTGCGGGCCGAGCCGCTGGCGCGCGAGACGCTGCTGGCGGTTTGCGCGCCGCGTTACCGGGAGCGGCTGCACCTTGCGAGCACGCCGGACATCCTCCGCTGCGTGCTGTTGCGCCACAGCTGGCAGCCATGGGCGCCCTGGCTGCGCGCCGCCGGGCTGCCGCTGAAACAGCACGACGATGGACCCGGCTATGCCGATGCCGGCTTGCTGATCGACGCGGCGATCGCAGGCGAAGGCGTGGCCCTGGCGCGCGGGATTCTGGTGAAGCCGGAGATCGCGGCTGGCAGGCTTGTCGCCTTGGGGGATGTCAGGATCCGGGATGAGCATGCCTATCATCTGGTTCGTCCGCTCGGAACGAGCAGGCTCGACCCTGCGATCGATGCCTTCCGCGATTGGATGGTACCGCTTCTGCGGGCCGATGCCCTATCGGTCGAGCGCTGACGCATCGGGCCTCGCTTGCCGGGGGCGAGGGCGGCACCGGCCACAGGATGGCTTGTGATCGATCCTATCAGTCTGGAGCGTTTTCGGGCGCAGTGGAGACCGGTTCGCGTGAGGACAACGCGTTAAGGCAGTGCTCCAGGAGCTGGCTGTCTCTGCTGGGAAACACGCCGTCATTCCGGGCGTAGCGAAGCGGAGACCCAGGACCTATCGTAGAGCGTCATTCTCGGGCTTGCGCCCCGAGAATCTCATGACCAGCTGGCTGAAATCAGAGATGGCCGGGTCAAGCCCGACCATGACGCGCTTCGGATCCCGGAGCTGCGCGGCGGCTGTCCTTGGGCCGATCGAAGATCGGACCCGAGGGCTTCGCCCGGGATGGCGGCGCGTGGGTGATCAAGGCAGGGTATGCTTCCGCCGCCAGGGCTCGGCTCGCCGCGGGAAAATTGTGCCCCAGCGTCAATTGCGCGTCCCGATACGTCATGCCAGTCTTTACGTTCATCGAAGGGGGGAGTGGATGAGCAACGTTTTCGTCAGCGAACAGCCGGCGAGTGGCGGGCCGTTTCGTGTCGGCGCCGTCCTCGACAAGACTTTCGCGGTTTTCAGTCGCCAGCTCGGCAAGTTCATTCTGCTGGCGCTGATTCCGATGGCGCCCTTGCTGCTGCTGGTCTTGATCATGGGGGCCGGCGGCGGCGCGGGAGCAGGCTTTGCGGTTGCCGCTGCCGTCATCGGGATCGCGACCTTCGTGCTGCAGGTCATGGCGCAGGCGACGAGCCTCTACGGCGCCTTTCAGGAGATGCGCGGTCAACCCTTCACGATCGGCCAGTCCCTCCAGATCGGGCTGGCGCAGGTCCTTCCCGTGATCGGTGTGGCGCTGCTGAGCGGCCTCGCGGCCGGTCTTGGCGCGATGCTTTTCGTCATACCGGGCCTCATCGTCATGTGCATGCTCGCCGTCGCCATTCCGGCTTGCGTGATCGAGAAAACAGACGTCATGGCAAGCCTGTACCGCAGCGTCGCTCTGACCAAGGGCTATCGCTGGCAGGTTTTCGGGCTGCTGATGCTCATCTTCGCGGTCGCCTTGATCGGAAGTTCCGTGCTCTCGCGGATGGCTGGCTACGGCTTTGTGGGCGAGTGTCTGAGTTTCGCCTGGCAGGTCGTCACCACCGCCTTCGGCGCGGTTCTCGCCGCGGTGATCTATCATGACCTGCGCGCGGCCAAGGAAGGCATCGACCTCGACACGCTGGCGAACACCTTCGACTGACGCCGCAGCGTGATCTGTGACCGGGATGATCGCTCGGGATGGCCTGTGCGCGGGATTCCGGAGCAGCCCGGAGACGGCATGACGCTGGCCCGGCGCGGACCCCCTTGGCTTTATCCCTGGCCAAGAGCCCGTCTGGAAACGCCAGTCGCCTTCACTGCGGCAGCTGGTAGAAATGCCCGGGCGCGACCTCGCGATAGCTGCGCTGGGGCGGCACATAGTCGGCGGGGCGGACCGGGCTTCTGATCTCGTCGTTGGAGATGCGGCGCAGCTGGCGCCGGGTCGGGTCGGCGATCGGAACCGCCGCGATCAGCCGTTTGGTATAGGCGTGCTGCGGGTTCTCGAACACGCAGGCGCGCGGGCCGATCTCGACGATCTCGCCGAGATACATCACCGCGACGCGATGGCTGACGCGCTCGACCACCGCCATGTCGTGCGAGATGAAGAGATAGGCCAGCCCATAGCGCTCCTGCAGATCCAGCATCAGGTTGATCACCTGCGCTTTGACGGAGACGTCGAGCGCCGACACGGCTTCATCCGCGACGATCAGCTTCGGCTCGAGCGCAAGCGCACGCGCAATGCAGACGCGCTGGCGCTGGCCGCCGGAGAATTCATGCGGGAAGCGATCGGCCATCCCGGCGGAAAGCCCGACGCGCTCGAGCAGAGCGGCGACGCGGGCGTCGACATCCCGGGCGGTGCCGAGCCCATGCGCGATGATAGGCTCGGCGATGGCCGAGCCGATGCGGATGCGCGGATTGAGGCTCTCGAACGGATCCTGGAAGATCATCTGCGCATGGCGGCGGATTTCGGCGAGCTCCGTCCGGCCGGCGCCGCGCACGTCGCGGCCGTCGATCCGGATTGCGCCGCCTGTCGCCTGCGCCAGCCTGATGATCGAGCGACCCGTGGTCGACTTGCCGCAGCCGGATTCACCGACCAGCGACAAGGTCTCGCCCTGGCGCAGATCGAAGGAGACGTTCTCGACCGCATGGACCCGGCCGCTGACGCGCCCGAAGAAACCCGCCTTCAGGTCAAAGCGCGTGACTAGGTTGCCGACCTCCAGTACCGGCCGGGCTTCGGATTTCACCGTATCGGCTGTCGCCGGGGCAGGCACGATCGCGCCCGTCTGCAGGTCGACCACGGGAAAGCGCAGCGGCCGTTGCTTGCCGGTCATCGAGCCGAGCTGCGGCACCGCCGAGAGCAGGGCGCGCGTATAGGGATGGCTGGCGCCCGCGAAGATGGCCTGCGTCGTGCCGGTCTCGACCGCCTCGCCGCGATACATCACCACCGTCCGGTCGGAGATTTCGGCGACCACGCCCATGTCGTGGGTGATGAAGAGGACCGACATGCCCTCTTCCTCCTGCAGCGCCTTGATCAGCTCCAGGATCTGCGCCTGGATCGTCACGTCGAGCGCCGTCGTCGGCTCGTCGGCGATCAGCAGCTTCGGCTCGCAGGCAAGCGCGATGGCGATGACGACGCGCTGGCGCATGCCGCCGGAGAAGCTCAGCGGATATTCCGACAAGCGCGACTTCGCCGAGGGGATGCGCACCTTGTCGAGCAAGCGCACGGCCTCGGCTTCGGCCGCGCCCTGCGAGAGGCCGCGATGCTGCTTCAGCACCTCGGTGATCTGGCGGCCGATCCTGAGGACCGGGTTGAGCGAGGTCATCGGCTCCTGGAAGATCATGCCGATGCGGTTGCCGCGCACGGCTTGCATCGCCTTGGCCGGCAGCGCGAGCAGGTTTTGGCCCTCGAACAGGATCTTGCCGGAGGTGCGGGAATTGGCCGGGGAGAGCAGGCGCATGATCGAAAGCGCCGTCACGCTCTTGCCGGAACCGGATTCGCCGACGACGGCCACGGTTTCGCGCGGACCGATATCGAAGCTGACCTTGTTGACGACGTTCAGCCAGTCCTGGCCGACGCGGAAGGAGGTGGTGAGATTGTCGACGCGAAGCACGGGGTCCGTCATGCCTCAGCCCTCCCTGCGCGGATTGAGGATGTCGCGCAAGCCGTCGCCGATCAGGTTGACGCCGACGATGAGCAGCAGCAGGGCAAGCCCGGGGAAGACGCTGATCCAGTAATCGCCGGAGAGGAGATATTCGAAGCCGTTGGCGATCAGCAGGCCAAGCGAGGGCTCCGTCACGGGCAGGCCGATGCCGAGGAAGGAGAGCGTCGCCTCCAGCATGATCGCATAGGCGATGCGCATGGTCGCGACGACGATGAGCGGCGGCAGGCAGTTGGGCAGGATATGGCGGAACAGGATGCTGCGGTCGGGCAGCGCCATGGCGCGCGCGGCGTCGACATAGGCGCGCCGGCGCTCGACCAGGGCCGAGCCGCGCACGGTGCGCGCATAATAGGCCCATTGCGTCACGACCAGAGCGAGGATGATCTTGTCGATGCCCTGGCCGAGGATGGCGAGGAAGATCAGGGCGATCAGGATCGCGGGGAAGCTCAGCTGGATGTCGACGATGCGCATCAGCACGGCGTCGGTCCGCCCGCCGAGATAGGCGCTGATCAGGCCGATCGCGGCGCCGATGACGAGCGCGATCGCCGCGCTGGACAGGCCGACCAGGATACTGGTGCGCAGCCCGAAGAGGATCGCGCTGAACAGGTCGCGGCCCTGATCATCCGTGCCGATGAGGTAGAGCATGCCGCTCATGCTGCGCGAGCCCGGCCGCAGGCGGTTGTCCATGATGTCGAGCTGGGACAGGTCATAAGGGTTCTGCGGCGCGATCAATGGCGCCAGGATCGCGGCAAGCACCAGGAGCGCCACGAGGATGACGCCGGTGAGCGCGAGCCTGTCGCGCAGCAGGGCGCCGAGCATCTCGCGAAGGGGCGAGCGGCCGGCATGGGTGCCGCCCGCAGCCGGCCCGTGAACCGAGGTCCGTACCTGGGGATCGAGGCTCATTGCGAGTTTCCCCCGAGGCGCACGCGCGGATCGACGACGGAATAGAGGATATCGACCAGGAGATTGATCAGGCTGAACATCACGACGGTGATCATCAGATAGGCCAGGATCACCGGGCGATCGAGCACGCCGATGGCGTCGATGATCAGCTTGCCCATGCCGGGCCAGGCGAAGATCGTCTCGGTGACGACGGCAAAGGCGATCAGCGAGCCGAGTTCGAGGCCGATGACGGTGATCAGCGGGATCAGCGTGTTCTTCAGCACATGGCCGAAGACGATGCGCGATTCCGACAGCCCCTTGGCGCGGGCGAAGCGCACGAAATCGAGCTGCATGCATTCCATCACGCCGGCGCGGGTCAGGCGGATGACCAGCGAGATCTTGAACAGCGCCAGGTTGAAGGCTGGCAGCAGCAGATGCGACAGCCCGTCCCAGTTCAGGAAGCTCACCGGCATGCCGAGCAGCGAGGTGGTCTCGCCGCGCCCGGACGCCGGCAGCCAGCCGAGCTTGACGCTGAACAGCAGGATCATGACCAGGCCGATCCAGAAGGTCGGCAGGCTGAAGCCGAGGATCGAGAAGGTCATCACCGATTTCGCGATCCACCCCTTCGGCTTGAGGCCGGCATAGATCCCGAGCGGCAGGCCGATCACCAGCGCCATGACGAGCGCGACGAAGGCGAGCTCCAGCGTCGCCGGCATGCGCTTCAGGATCAGCGTCAGGGCCGGCTGGTTGAAGACGAAGGAGTTGCCGAGGTCGCCCGAGAGCGCCCGCAGCAGGAACAGCCCATATTGCTCCCAGACCGGCCGGTCCAAGCCGAAGGCGCGGATGACCTCGAGCCGCTCGGCCGGCGTCGCGGTGGCGCTGAGCAGCACGTCGACGGGATTGCCGACCATGTAGAGGCCGACGAAGACCAGGACCGACATCACGAACAGCGTCAGCACGGTCTGGAGCGACCGGCTCATGAGATATCGCGCCATCTCAGCCTCCTGCCCGGGGCGCGGCCTGCCCGTAGCGGCTCAGGCGCTGCGACAGCAGCGCGATGAAGCCCGCCTCATCGACGCTCTCGATGATCGTCGCCCGCGCGGCGCGCTCCGTCTTGCCGTGATAATCGGCATAGCTGTAGCCGGCGGTCTTACCCGTGACCTGGACGCCGATGGCGGCCGGGCGGCCCTTGAACAGCTCCGGCTGCAGCAGCCAGGCGATGGTCATGGCGTCATGGATCGGGCCGCCGGGGCGGCCAAAGCGCGCGATGTCGCTGCGGTCATAGGTGGTGAGCAGATCGGCCAATGCCCGCCCGACCGCGCCGCCGGTGTTGCGGAAGCCCGCAATGTGCTCGGCCGTGAACAGCGCCTGGAAGGTCACGTCGAGCGGCATCGCCACGACCTCGATACCCGAGCCATGGACGATCTCGGCCGCATGCGGATCGGCATAGACGTTGAACTCCGCCCAGGGCGTGCGATGGCCGAGCGCGGTGAAGGCGCCGCCCATGGCGACGATCCGCGCGATGCCCTTCGCCACATCGGGGTGCTGCACCAGAGCGAGCGCGATATTGGTCAAGGGGCCGATCGCGCAGATGGTGATGGGCTCGGCGATCGCGGCGCGCGCGCTGCGGATGATGAAATCGACCGCATGCTCATCAGCCGGGCGCAGATCGGTCGGAGGCAGGAGCGTGTCGCTGAAGGCGCCGATCGCGGCGTATTTGCCAAAGACCTGCTGGCGCACCAGCGGCCCCGGCGCGCCCGCAAAAACCGGCACCTCGGGGCGCCCCGCCAGGGCCAGGATCTTGCAGGCATTGGCGAGCGTCGCCTGCAGCGGCACGTTGCCGCCGACCACCGAGATGCCGAGCACCTCGAGCTCGGGCGAGGCCAGCGCCATCAGGATCGCGGCCGCGTCGTCGACGCCGGGATCGGTGTCGACGATGATGCGCTGGCGATTCACGCCGTGACCTTCGCATCGTAGCGCGACAGCCGTTCCAGGAAGAGCGCGATCACGGCTGGCGCATCGACCTTCACGACGATCTCGGCATTGGGCGCGAGGCCGGATTTGCCATGCCAGTCGGCGATCGTCTGGCCCATGCAGAGCTCGCTCTCATGCTCGACGAAGACCCGCGCCGGCTGCGTCTGGAAGAGCTCGGGCGCCAAGAGATAGGCGATCACCAGCGGGTCATGCAGCGGGCCGCCGCGCGAGCCGTAGCGCTTGACGTCATTGCGGTCCCAGAACGCCATCAATTGCGAGAGCGGCTCCGAGATGCGGCCGCTGACGGCGGCGAACTGGCTGACATGGTCAGGCGTCAGGATGACCTGATGCGTGGCGTCGAGCGCCAGAGCGACGATCGGAATGCCGCTGGAAAACACGATATGGGCGGCATGCGGATCGGCCAGCACGTTGAATTCGGAGGTCATGCTGCGGTTGCCGGCTTCGCGATAGGCGCCGCCCATCATCACCAGCTTCTCGATGCCCTCTGTGATGGCAGGCTTCATCCGCAGCGCGACCGCGAGATTGGTCAATGGCCCCAGGCTGCAGATGGTGATCTTGCGGCCGCTCGCAGCCGCCGCCTCGCAGCTTGCGATGATGAACGCGACCGCCGACGTCGCCTCCGCCGTCTTCACCGGATCGGGCAGGACGGTATTGCCGAGGCCGGTCGTGCCATGGAACTGGCCATGGATCGGCTCGCGCAGCAGCGGCCGGAAGCAGCCGGCATGGACCGGCACATCGCTGCGGCCGCCGAGCTCGCAGATCTGCAGCGCATTGCGCAACGTGCTCGCCAGCGGCTGGTTTCCGCAGACCGGCGTGATCCCGAGGATGTCGAGCTCGGGCGAAACGAAGGCGGTCAGCAGGGCGATGCTGTCGTCGATCCCGGGATCCGTATCGATGATGATCGGAAGCGTCGTCATGAGGTCCATCAGGGCTGATCGCTCCCGCTCGCGGTCTCGCGAGCGGGCAGGGGGCGGATGAGAGCAGGGGGGCAGGGGACGAGGCCAATGCGGGCCGGCTATTTCGGCTTCACGTCCGAGGCGAGGGTGTAGCCGTCCGAGCGGCCCTCATAGCTGAGGGATTTCTTCAGCGCCCAGGTGTTGGCGAGGAAGAACACCGGGATGACGCCGAGATCCGTCATCGCGGTCTCAGTCGCCTGGCGCAGGAGCTGTTCGCGCCTGGCGTCGTCGAGCGTCGCGCGGGCCTCGCTCAGCGCCTTGTCGACTTGCGGGTTGGAGTAGCGGCCGCGATTGCCCTGGCCGGCCTTCTCGCCATAGCTCTCCAGGATCGGCCCGAGCACGCCCGAGGCCTCACCGGTCTCGACCGCCGCGCCGCCCATGATGAAGCTGAATTCGAGGGCCGAGGCGCGCGTGAAATAGACGCTGCCCGGCATGGTCGTCACCTCGGTCTTGATACCGATGCGGCTGAACATCTGGCCGATCGCCTGCGCGATCTTGGAATCGTTGGGATAGCGATCATTCGAGGCGTGGAAGGTCAGCGCAAAGCCGCCGGGATAGCCGGCCCTGGCGAGAAGCTCCTTGGCTTTCGCCGGGTCATAGGCATCGAGCTTGATCGCCGGATCATAGCCGAAATAGCCGTCCGGCACGAGCTGGCCGGCGGGCGCGCCCTGGCCGTCCATGATGCGCTCGACCAGCGCCTGCCGGTTGATCGACAGCGACAGGGCGCGGCGCACATCCGGGTTCTTCAACGGGTTCTTGCCATCGGGCCCCTTGGCGAAGGGTGATTCATCGCGCGCCTGGTCCATGTGGAGATACATGATGCGATTGCCGGCGATGTTGACGACACCAAGCGCATTCGCCTTCTCGATATTGCGCATATCGGCGGTGGGAATGCTCTCGATCATGTCGACATCGCCGGAGAGAATGGCGGCGACGCGGGCCGAGCTGTTCTTGAAGACGCGGAAGGTGACCTTGTCCCAGGCCGGTTTCTCGCCCCAATAGCTGTCCCAGCGCTCCAGCACGACCCTGTCATCGGGCGTCCAGGAGGCGAATTTGAACGGGCCGGTGCCGATGACGCCTTTGCCGGTGTTGAGCTCCTGCGTCGGCACCTTCTCCATCGCGGCCGGCAGGATCGCGATGCGGCTCAGATTATTGAGCAGAAGCGGTGTCGGCCCCCTGGTCTTGATGCGGACCGTCAGCGGATCGACCGCCGTGACCTCGGCGATGTCGCGGACATAAGCGGCAAAGGAGCTCGGGCTGTTCTGCGAGGCGAGCGGCACGCGGTTGATGCTGGCGACGACATCGGCGGCGCTGAAGGCGCTGCCATCATGGAATTTGACGTTCGCGCGTAAGCTGAACTCCCAGGTCGTGTCGTCCACGACCCTCCAGGACTCCGCCAGCGCCGGCTGGATCCGCTGCTTTTGATCCTGGTTGACCAGCCCGTCGAAGATATTGCGCGCCATCGCGCTGTTGGGACCGACGACATAGAATTGCGGGTCCATCGAGGTCGTCGAGGCGGCCAGGCCGATCGTCAGGCTTTCGCTCCACGCTGTGGCGGGAGCGCCAAAGGCGGAGGCTGCCAGAACGGCAGCGAGCACAGTCATCCTCATGGCGGGCGCGTCCTTGTCGTTTTCCCGTGGATTCGCGGCAGTCGTTCGTCTGCTGCCGCGTTGTCCCTGCTCCCTACAGGATCGCGCTCTTGCTTGAAAATCGCATTACGGCCTATCAGCATAAGCTAATGTTATATGGATCGACGCGTTGCATGGACCGAGGCGCGCTATGAATCGACAGTTGCGCCTCCATCCCCGCCAGGTCGAAGCCTTTCGCGGCATCATGCTGACCGGCAGCATCACGCTGGCGGCGCAGATGATGAATGTGACCCAGCCGGCGGTCAGCCGGTTGATCCGGGATTTTGAGATCGCCGTCGATCTCCGGCTGTTCGACCGGGATGGCCGCCGGCTCGTCGCGCGCGCCGAAGCCATCCGCCTCTATCGCGAGGTCGAGCGCTTCTATCTCGGTCTCGATCATATCGGCGCCATCGCCGACGATATCCGCGGCTCCCGCGGGATGCGTCTGCGCATCGCCGCGATGCCGGCGCTGGCCGCCTCCTGCCTGCCGGAGATCCTGTCGGGGCTGATGGGCGCGCAGCCGGACGTCTCGGTGGTCTTCGACGTCGAGAGCACCGACCATATCTGCGACATGATCACCAACCACCATTATGATCTCGGCTTCGTCTTCGGCTCCCCGCGCCATGCCGGCCTGCCGGCGCAGCCGCTCGCCACCACCCATGCCGTCGTCGCGATGCGCCGCGATCACCCGCTGGCCGCGCTGCCCGGCATCACGCCGCGCGACCTCGTCGCCTATCGCCTGCTGCTGCCGGGCCGCAAGACGCCGGTGCGCCAGAGCTTCGACACCATTCTGGCCCAGGCAGGCCTGTCTCCCGCCACCCTGATGGAGACCTCGATGGCCAATTGCTGCAGCTTCGCCGCGCGCGGCGACGGCGTCGCGATCTCCGATCCGGTGACCGTCGACGCGCGGGGGGAGCTGGTGACCCGCCTGTTCACGCCGGAAATCGAGATTTCCTACGTCGCCATCCGTCCGCCGCAGGCGCCGGGCTTCCTCTTGGCCGACGAGATCATCGACAAGGCGAAAGCCTGGCTTGGGGCGAGGTTGCCGGGGGCATCATCACGCTGACGCAGGCCGGGGGCAGCGACCCTTACGACCAGGCTTGAGCCCGGGCGGCGCGGCACTGCTGAGCTAGGGGCCGAGGAGGCCGTCGCGCCTTCAAGGAAGGGTTAAGGACCTCCTCACTCGCAAAATGTCGGCTGCTAAGGTCAGGCGGTACATTTGGCGTTTTGCCTCCTGTCGGAAAGCGGTCGAACGGCTCGGAGTACACTCGCAAATTCCTCATTTCAGAGGGAAATTGGACCGAGGCGTGATCCGGCGTGAGCTGGAATGCCCGCGGGAACGGCCAACCCTGGTGATCCAGCTCAACCTGCCGAAGGGCATTCCACCAACGGCAAGGATCGGGAGGGTCTGCAAATCACGAGATTGGACTTGTCCCAACGATCGAGCTCGCGGACTGGATAGAGGACGGCCTTGCCGATTTCGATGAAGGACGGACCGATGCGCACGGCTCTCCAGTTCCTCAGCGTCCTTCGCTGACCTGATCAATGAGCCCTGAGCCCGGATCGCACGGAGCGGCAAAGCGCATTTCGCAAGTTTGCATGCAAATCTGAATGCTGTTACCCAAGTGCCGATGCGCTCCGGGTAGCAACGATGGTTGCTGCAAAAAAGAGAGCCAAACGGGAGATCGGAATGCAGCTCACCGCGATCGGGCCGGCCGCACCGGCGCGCGACATGCTGTCGGCGATGCCGGATGTGATCGAGAGCGTCGGCCGCCGTGAATTCGCCCCGAGCCTTTTCGCCCTGACCCGCCGCTTCACCGGGACGGAAAATCTGACCGCGTTCGTCTCGACGCCGGACGGCCAGGTCCACACGCTTCTGGCCGAGGACAAAGGGCCGAGCGAGACCGCGTTATGCGTCGCCAAGCGCTATGTCGCGCGTCACTGGAATGCTGACCCGGCGAACGCGATCGTGATCGACGAGCATGACAGCCATCGTTGCTGGGCTCTGAAGCTGCGCTTCAGCGACATCACCAACCCCGCCTATCGCAATGATTGCTACGTGGCGGTCGGCCTCTCCGAACGTTTCTCGCTGATTCAGAAGCGGCCTGCCGGCACCCTGCGCGTCAGCGTCTATCGCGGCCGCCGTGAGAGCTTCAGCGACGCTGCCGTCGCGAAGCTGACGGATTGTGCGCCGCTGCTCTTGGCCGCGCTTTGGCGCCATTACTCGTCGATCGGACCCGGCGAGAGCCGCAACGCCGCCCCCTATTTCCGAGCGCGCCTCGAGAAGGCTGCTCCGAGCCTGTCGAGCCGTGAGCTCGACGTCTGTTCGATGGTGGCCGCCGGGGTGACCTCCGAAGGCATCGCGCTGGAGCTCGGCGTGGGCATCAACACTGTGCTGACCTACCGCAAGCGCGCCTATGCGAGGCTCGGCATCTCATCGCAGAACGAGCTGATGCGCATGTTGATGTGAGCCGCGATCAGACGGCGTCGGGTTGCTGGTCCGGCCTTGCCGCGATGAACGCAGGGTGTGCGGCGCAGGTGGCGTCGATCGCCACGAGCTTCGGATAGGGCGACAGGTCGACGCCGAAGCGGCGCGCGCTGCCGATCTGCGGCACGAGGCACAGATCGGCGAGACCGGGAGCCTCCCCGAAACAGAACGGGCCGCCTTCATCCCGCAGCAGCGCCTCGCAGGCCGAGAGCCCGTCCGACAGGGCCGCGGCGATCCAGCCCTTGACCTGGTCTTCCGCCCAGCCGGCGGCACGCAGCCGGTTCAGCACCTTCAGGTTCTGCAGGGGATGGGTGTCGCAGGCGATCGTCAGGGCAAAGGCTTCGACCTGCGCCCGCCGCCGTGAAGCCGGGGGAAGCAGCGGAGGCTTCGGCACCTCTCGGTCAAGCCAGCCGATGATGGCGAGCGACTGCGTCAGCACCGTGCCATCATCGAATTCCAGCGTCGGAACGAGCTTTTGTGGATTGATTGCGGCATAGGCCGGATCGTTCTGCTCGCCGGTTCGCAAGTTGTGCGCGATCGTCTTCAGCGACAGTCCCTTGAGGCCCAGCGCGATGCGAACGCGCCAGGCGGCGGATGAGCGGAAATAGCCGTGCAGGGTCATCGGGGCGGATTCCTTGAGCGAGCCGGTTACTCAGGCCATGCGGTAGCCGCCATTCACGTCGATCGTCGCGCCTGTGATGTAGGACGCCTGTTCGGAGAGCAGGAACGACACCGCGCCGGCGATGTCGTCCGGCTGGCCGAGCCTTCCGAGCGGAACGGCCTTCGCCAGCAGGTCCAGCGTGTCGGCCGGAGCCGAGCCCGGCGTCGCCGCCGCCAGCATGGGCGCGTCGATGACCCCGGGCGCAACGCAGTTGACCGTGATCTTCAGAGGCGCGAGCTCACGGGCCATCGCCTTGGTAAAGCCGAGGATGGCGGACTTCGACGAGATATAGCTGGCCGAGCCGCGATAGCCGCCAAGTTCCGCCGCTACCGAGCTGGTGGTTGTCACGCGGCCGTCCGCAACCGGGGTTTCGCGCCGCCGCCGTGCATAGGCGCGGATGCAGAGAAACACGCCGCGCGTATTGACCGCATGCGTCCGCTCCCAGTCGTCAAGCGTCATGTCGAAGATGGTCGGGCGTTCGCCGTCGGCCGCCATCAGAAGGATGCCGGCATTGCAGACCAGCGCGGTGACGGGCCCGTGTTCGGCCTCGACTGTGCTGAACAGATCGTCGACGGATGCCTCGCTGGAGACATCGACCGCCCAGCTGCTGTGACCGTTCCCCGGCAGGGCGCCGGCGAGTTCCGCCGCGGGCTCGCGCGTCAGGTCGGCGACCGCCACGCGCCAGCCATCTGCTGCGAGCTTTCGGGCTATCGCAGCGCCGATGCCGCGTCCGGCGCCTGTGACGAGGGCAAGCTTGGTCATGTCGATCGTCCGTCCTTTTGCGTTTCGTGCCCAGTTCAAAAGATTGCCGCGCCTATTCCGTGTAGATGCCACTGGCGAGCAGCGTCTTTGAGGACAGGTCGCGGCCATGCCGGTGGGTGAGGAAGCCTGCGGTCACCCCGCCATCGGCCATGAGCAGCGAGCCGTTCACGTAGCTCGAGAGGTCCGACAGCAGGAACAGGCAGACATTGGCGATCTCCTCGGGTTGGGCGAGGCGCCCAAGCGGCGTTCGATCCTCCATGACGCCTGAAACAAAATTCTCGGGAATGCCGGCCCGGATCATTGGCGTATCGGTTGCGCTCGGCCCGATGGAGTTGACCCTCACGCCATAGGAGCCCCATTCGATGGCGAGGTCCCGGGTGAGGCCGACAACGCCCGCCTTCGACGCACAGTAGTGAGCCCGGCCGGATTGGCCGCCGAGCGAAGATATCGAGCCGATTGTCACGATCGCTCCGCGCCCACGCGCGACCATGCGCCGTCCTACGGCTTGGCAGGAGTAGAAGGTTCCGCTGAGGTTGACGCCAATCACGGCCTCCCAGCTTTCGGAGGCGAGCTCGGTGGCCGGCGAGGGGCGCGAAATTCCGGCGGCCGTGATCAGCCCGTCGAGAGGTCCGAGCCGCTTCTCGATTTCGCCGACGGCGACGTCGGTCGCCGATGCATCGCGTACGTCGAAGCCTATGGAGGCTGCTTGCTGACCCATGGCCTCGACCTCACGGGCGACGGCAGCCGCTCCCTCGGCGTTGCTGTCGGCAATCGCGACGGCAGCTCCCTCGCGGGCGAGCGCAAGCGCGCACTGACGCCCGATTCCGGAAGCGCCGCCCGTAATCATCACGATGCGGCCGGCAAGCCCAAGAGAGATGCTCATCATAGCGTTCCTGTTGCGGAGACGTTCATGACGTCGCCACGCCGCGATCAGACCGCACCGCCTCAGCCCAGCTTCTGCTGGGCGAAGGCGGGACGCTGCTCGATCCGCGCGAACCAGGCGGCCGTTTCCGGGTGCCCGTCGCGCCAGCCGAGGTCACCGAAGCGCAGGTCGAGATAAGCCAGCCCGCTGGCGAAGGTGATGGTGCCGATGTCGAGCCTATCGCCAAATTCGGCCGCCTTGGCCTCGATCACGGCAAGGACGGCCCGGACCTTGGTCATCTGGCCCTCGCTCCACTTGTCCCAGCGCTTCTCCTCCGGGCGCAGGAAGCCTTCGTAACGCGCCAGTAGGGCGGCATCGAGCAGGCCGTCGCCGACTGTCTGATCCATTAGGGCGGTCCAGCGCTTGGCTGGGTCGGACGGAAAGATCTCGCCGCCGGCGCGGTGGTTCAGATATTCGCAGATCACGCGGCTGTCGGCGATCGCAATGCCGTCATCCGTCAGCAAGGTCGGCACCTGGCCGAGCGGGTTCGACTTGACGATGTTGGCCTCGCGCGCGGTCGGCCCGCCTGTCTTGAACTCCTGCGAGACGTCGAGCATCTCGATCTGGCCGATCAGGCCGAGTTCGGCTGCCGCAATCCGCACCTTGCGCACGAAGGGAGAGGTTGTGGATTGATAGAGCTTCATGAGGTGGCCTTTCTCATATCTGCAGACGGTCGGGTTCGGCTGCGAGCGCACGCCCGGCAATGAAGCCGAAGGTGAGCGCCGGGCCGAGCGTGATGCCGGCGCCGGGATAGGCGCCTGCCATGATGGAGTTCATGTCGTTGCCACTGGCGAACAGGCCAGGAATTGCCTGCTCGTCCCTGCCGAGGACACGCGCCTGTGGGTCGCAGTTCAGGCCGGTCGCCGTCCCGATGTCGCCCGGCCAGACCTTCACGGCGTAGAAGGGGCCGGTCGCGATCGGGCCCAGGCAGGGATTGGGCTTGTGGCTGGGATCGCCGAGATAGCGGTTGTATTCGCTGGAGCCCTTGCCGAAGGCGGGATCCTCGCCCGATCTGGCAGCGGCATTCATCACCTCGACTTCGGCCGCGAGCGCCGCCGGCGAAACGCCGATGCGCGCGGCGAGGGCGGCGATGCTGTCCCCAGCGAACAGGTAGCCCGCGTCCACGAAGGCCGCCAGAGAGCGTAGCCCAGGATGGACCAGCCCCAGACCGTATCTGGCGATGAAGACGCTGTCGCAGACGAGGTAGGCAGGCACTGCCCCGGCGGCGTGCATGGCCTGGACGAAGCCGTGATAGGACGTCGCCTCATTGACGAAACGCCGGCCCTTTTCATTCACGGCGATCAGGCCGGGCTTGGCGCGATCCAGGATGAGATGCGGGAACTTGACCTCGCTCCCATCCGGCTTCTTCAGGACGGAGACCGGGGTCCAGAAGGCTGCACCGATGTTATCGTCGCGCATCGCGCCGCCGGCCTCGAGGCCGAGGCGGATGCCGTCGCCCGTGTCGCCCGCCGGCGCCATCGAGTGGTGGACCTCGGCATGCGGAAGGTGCTGCTTGCGCATCGCTTCGTTGGCGGGAAAGCCGCCGCTCGCAAGCACGACGCCGCGCCGGGCGCCGATGCGTCGTTCACCGTCCTGCGTCTTCGTCACGAGGCCCAGCACGGTGCCTTCATGTGTGATCAGGGCGCCGGCCTCTGTTTTCGTCCGCAAGTCGACGCCGGCAAGGCGTGCTGATTTCAGCAGGCGTCCTGCGAGCGCATTGCCCATGAGCAGACGCGTCCCGCGCGGATGGCGCAGGCGATCCAGGCCGTAGCGCCAGAGCAGGCCGACGCTGTGACGGAAATTGGCGAGGCTGCGGAAGCGGCCGACGAGGGCGTCGATGTCCTTGCGGTTCACCATCATGCCGTTCAGCACGGTGAACTCCTTCAGCGGCGGACGCAGCAAGGCGAAGTCGGCGCCGAGATCGTTGCCGTCATAGGCGGCGGGGTCGATCGTGCGTCCGCCCTTGGAAGCACCGGGCTGTTCGGGCTGATAATCCGGCGAATAGGCGCGCGCCTCGAAGCGAAGCGCTGTCTCGCGCTCGAAAAAGCGCACCATCTCGGGGCCATTATCGAGGAAGGCGCGCATCAGATCCGGCCTCAGCCGGTTGCCGAGGACGGCCTCGACATAGGCCATCGCGGCCTCGCGCGTATCGGCATGTCCGGCCTTGGTGGCGTGCGGGTTCTCCGGCACCCACATCGCGCCACCGGAAACCGCGGTGCTGCCGCCGATATACTCGGTCTTCTCGATCACGACGACGTCGAGGCCGGCCTTGGCGGCGGTGATGGCTGCCGACATGCCGCCGGCGCCGGAGCCGACCACGACCACGTCGTGGATTTCATCGAAGCGTTCCGTCATGGCCATCCCGCCGCTCACAGTCCCAGGCCGCCGCCGAGCGACTTGCCGCCATCGACCATCAGCACCTGGCCGTAGATGAAGTCCGTCCGCGGCGAGGCCAGGAACGCGACCGCATTGGCGATGTCGGCGGGAGCGGCGAGCTTTCCTGTGGGCTGCAGCGCCAAAAGCGCGGCGCGCGCCTCATCCGACTGCGTGGCAACCATCTCGGTCGCGACGGCGCCCGGTGCGACGGCATTGACCATGATGCCGCTGGGCAGGAGTTCCATCGCCATGGCCCGGGTTAATCCAACCACGGCTGCCTTTGAGGCGACGTAATGCGCGTGGTTGCGCGCACCCAGGAAGACGCGCGAGGCGATGTTGATGATGCGCCCACCCGGCCTCATCCGGCGCGCGACGGCTTGCGACAGCAGGAAGAGCGCCGTCACATTGATGTTCATCATCCGCGTGAAGTCGCCGCCTTCCAGCTCGAAGAACGGCTTGTTGTCGAAGACGCCGGCATTGTTGACGAGAACGGTCGGCGTCGGCAGCCTCGCGACGAGTTCGCGGATACCGTCATGGTCGGCAAGGTCGATCGGCTCGAAACGGGCGTTGTGACCCTGGTCGGAAAGTTCTCCGGCCAAGGCCGTGCCAGCCTCTTGCTCGCGGTCGAGGATGATGGTCGCGAAGCCATCCTCGCAGAGCCGCTCGACGATGGCCCGGCCGATGCCGCGGGCGCCGCCGGTGATCAGGGCGAGGGGTTGTTCCAGCGGCGCGCTCATGCCGGTTCCTTGCTGCATCTGCATTGTCGGGCGCGGCGGGGTCAGCCGCCGAGATAGGTGCGGCGCACGCTGTCGTCGCGACGCAGCGTCTCGGACGGGCCTTCCAGCGCCATCTCGCCGTTTTCGAGGATATAGGCGTAGCTCGATGAGCCGAGCGCGATGGCCGCGTTCTGCTCGACAAGCAGGATGGTCAGACCATCCTTGTTGAGGCGCTGGATGATCGCGAAGATCTGCTGCACCAGAACAGGCGACAGGCCGAGCGATGGTTCGTCCAGCAGCAGGAGCCGCGGTCCCGCCATCAAGGCCCGGCCGATCAGCAGCATCTGCTGTTCGCCGCCCGAAAGCGTTCCCGCCTTCTGACGCAGGCGTTCGCGCAGTTTGGGGAAGTAGTCGAAGACGCGTTCGAGGTCCCGCTTGATGCCGGCCGCATCGCTGCGGCGATAGGCACCCATGTCGAGGTTTTCGCGCACGCTCATCTCGCGGAAGACCTCGCGCCCCTCTGGTACCTGGAGGATGCCGCTCGAAACGACCTTGTGCGATGGCCAGGCCTGGATCGGCTCACCGGCGAAGCGGATCGAGCCCCGGGTGATCGGCACAAGGCGCGAGACCGTGTTCAGCGTCGTGCTCTTGCCGGCGCCATTGCTTCCGAGCAGAGCGACGATGGCGCCTTCGGGCACGCGCAGCGAGACCTCGGAGAGGGCCTGGATGCGGCCGTAGGAGGCGGAAATCCCTTCGATTTCAAGAAGATCATGCATGAGTGGTCTCGCGGCCGAGATAAGCTTCGATGACGGCGGGATGCGCGCGCACCTCGGCCGCCGTGCCTTCGGCGATCTTGGTGCCGAAGCTCAGCACGGTGATCCGGTCTGAGATCGACATGACGAGCTGCATGACATGCTCGACCAGAACGATGGTCAGGCCGTCGCGCTCGCGCAGTTCGCAGAGCAGGCGGTCGAGTGCGGCGATCTCGCGGTTGCGCAGACCCGCCGCAGGCTCATCCAGCAACAGAAGTTTCGGCCGCATGGCGAGGGCTCTGGCGATCTCGACCATCTTCTGATGGCCGAAATCGAGGTTGCGCGCCTTGGTCTGGGCGTAGTCGGCCAGGCCGGTGCGCTCCAGGAGATGCTCGACATGCTCGCCGATCTCGGCTGGGCGGGCGCTGATGGCGTCGCGCCAGGAACGCCCGGCATGAACATGGGCGCCGATCAGCACGTTCTCGAAGACGCTCAACTCGGAGAAGAGCTCGAGGTTCTGGAAGCTGCGGGCGACGCCGAGCCCGGCCATGGCCCGGGCGGGGAGGCGGGTGATGTCCTGGCCATCGAAGAGGATGCGGCCTTCGCTGGGCGTATAGAAGCGCGAGATGCAGTTGAAGGTCGTCGACTTGCCGGCGCCGTTAGGGCCGATCAGGGCATGGATGCTGCCCTTTGCGACCGCCATGTCGAAGCCGCCGACTGCGGTCAGGCCGCCGAAGCGGATTGTCAGACCCTGGACGTCCAGGAAGGGCTCACTGGCCACGGCGCACCTCCTTGATCCGGTCGCCGATGAAGGCGAAGAGGCCGCGCGGGGCATACATCATGAACAGGATCAGGATGCCGCCATAGATGATCTCCTGATATTGCGGCGCCTGGCGCAGGACCTCCGAGATGAGGCCGAAGACGATGGCCCCGCCGACAGCCCCGACGATCGAGCCGAGCCCGCCCACGACCACCATGGTCAGCACGAGGATCGTGGTCTGGAAACCGAGGCTGTCAGGGTGGATGAAGGTCTGGAACAGGCCGAACATGCCGCCGGCGAAGCCCGCAATCGCGGCCGACAGGCCAAAGGCGATCACCCGTGTGCGCCGGACATCGATGCCCATCGCCATGGCCGCGACTTCGGATTCGCGGACGGCGCGAAAGGCGCGGCCCAACCGGGACCGTGAGATCAGGATCGTCAGGCCGATCATCAGCACGCAGAAGAGCACCACGAAGGGATAGGCTTGCTTGTCGCTGAGGATCTCGAGCGATCCAAAGCGTGCCGGACTGATGCGCAGTCCGTTGGGCCCGTTCGTGACGCTGTCCCAGTTGGCGAAGACCCATTGCATCGCCTCGCCGAAGGCGAAGGTGGCGAGTGCGAGATAGATGTCGCGCATCCGCAGCGCCAGCGCGCCGATGAACAGACCCACGGCGCCGGCGACGAGCGCGCCAAACAGCATTGCGAAGGGGTAGGGCAGATCGACCGCACGGTTGGCGAGCGCGCTGGCATAGATGCCGATGCCGTAGAAGGCGGCATGGGCCATGGAGAACTGGCCTGTCTCACCGATCACGATGTGCAGGCCCAGGCACAGCACGACGAAGACGAGCAGGAGGTTCGCGATATAGATTACGTAGCCGGTGGTGAATGCGGGCAGGGCGATGGCGACGAGCGCGGCGATGACGAGGCCGGCGATCGCGGTCGCCGAGGCTGCGCGCCGCGGGGCCGGGCTGATTGTTGCGGGGGAGGTTGTCACGATCATACCTTCTTGATCGTCAGCTTGCCGCCGAACAGACCCTGTGGCCGGATCACCAGCACGATCAGGATGGCGAGGAACGGCGCGAGCACGATGGCGCGCGACGAGATGAACAGGCCGACCATGTTCTCGACGATGCCGATGATGAATCCACCGACGATGGCACCCGGCAGGCTGGAGAACCCGCCCACGATCGCAGCCGCAAAGGCCAGCATGACGATCGAGCCCATATCGGCCGTCATCAGGATCTTGGGAGCGATCAGCAAGGCGGCGATGGCGGAGATGACGCCAGACATGCCCCAGATCGTCATATGGCAGCGCTTGAGATCGACGCCGACCAGTTGGGCGGCCTTCGGGTTCATGCCGACGGCGCGCATGGCGCGGCCCATCTTGGTGTAGTTGAACATCCAGAAGAAGGCGGCCATCACGGCCAGCGCGGCGCCAAGGATGGTCAGGTCGAGGATCGTGACCGAGGCCTGGCCGATCATCACGGAATCGGTCGGAACCAGCGCCGGGAAGGACCGTGGGGTGTCACCGAAGCCCGTGCGTCGGACAAGTCCCTTGAGCACATAGGACAGGCCGAGCGTCGCGATGACGAGATAGACCAGATCCTTGGCCGATTTCGCGACCTGGTCCAGCACGATGCGCCGGAACAGCGCCATCGCCAGGAAGGCTGCCACGAGTGTTGCCGGCAGTACGATCCAGATCGGCAGCTTCTGGAATACGAAAAGGTACAGCGCGACATAGCCGGCTGCCATGAAGACCTCGCCCTGGGCGAAGTTCGGCACTTCCGATGTCTTGAAGATGATGACGATGGCAAGCGCCAGCAGGGCGTAGATGCTGCCCGAGACAAGCCCGGAGGCGATGCCCTGCTGCAGGAAGATCAAGGCGAGTTGCAGGTCCATGTTCGGCCCGGAAGATCGAGGAAGGCGGCGGCGTCAAGGCCGCCGCCTGTCGTTCGTAAAGCGATGAACGGAGCGGCCCTTTACTTGGCCTGGTAGGTCCACCGGCTGGTGAAGACGCCGGGCAGGGGCGCCATCGTCGTGCCGTCATATTTGATGAAGATCGTCGACTTGTTGGCCGCGCGCTCCTGGGGGCCGAACTTCATCCGCCCCGCCATGACGCCGGAGTCGAAATCCTGCGTCTTGAGCGCAACGAGGACTTTCTCGCGCGTCGGGTTCGGGCCGGCGTCCTGCAGCGCCTTCACCACCGACATCGCCGAGGGAATGCCGTAGGGCATGTAGGTCTGAGGATGGTCGGGCTTGGCAGCGAGATCCGGATAGGCCGCCTTGTACATGTCGTAGACCGACTTCAGCTTGGCGCCGCCGGGCGAGTCGATCATGACCTCCTGGATGTAGAAGTTCTTCAGCGCGTCCTTGCCGACATTCTCGACGAGCTGCGCGAGGCTGGCGGTGCCCGTCACGGACAGGATGATCGGCTTGTTGAACCCGAGTTCGGCTGCCTTCTTCACCAGCAGCGCAGCCGGGCGTGCGTAAGTGACCAACAGGATCGCGTCCGGGTTCGCGGCGCGCAGCTTCAGGAACGGCGCGGTGACATCGTTGATGGTCGGGCTAACGGATTCGACGGCAAGCTTGACGCCGTCGGCTTCCGCGTCAGCCTTCGAACCCTCCAGGTTCCAGGCGCCATAGGCGTCGTCATGGTTGATGTAGCCGATCGTCTTGGCGTTCAGGCTCTTGGCGGCGAAATCGACCATCGCGCCGCCGACGGCATATTGCGAGATCGAGAAGGCGCCGAAGATATAGTCGGTCGGCGGATAGAGCGCGCCGTCTCCCGACGCGTTCAGCATGATGTAGGGCACCTTGTTGCGAACGACATAGTCCTTGGCCGCGACGACGGCCGCCGAGCACGAGCCGCCATTGAGCAGGAAGACCTGCTCCTGTTCGACCAGCTTCTTGACGGCAGCGACGAGATCATTGGCGTTGCAGCGGTCGTCTTCGACGACATATTCGATCTTGCGGCCATGGATGCCGCCGTCCTTGTTGATCTTGTCGTAATACATCTTGGCGGCGTTCACGACGTCGAAGCCATAGGCCATGTTAGGGCCCGAGAGCGGCCCGAAGATGCCGACCTTGATCGTCTTGTCGGTGAGGCCCGGCTCCTGTGCCACCGCCGCCGCGCCCAGCAGCAGGCCTGCGATCAAGGACAGGCCGGCGCCCAATGAGTTGGCTTTCATCTGTTCTCTCCCTTTCCCGATTGGTTTTGTCCGCGCGGTCGAGCGCACGGACGGCGCTGTTGCTATCGAGCGGTGATGCGATCATAGCGCCGAAATCGCGGTGGCCTGTCACAGTGACTTGGGACATCAAAGTGCCCTGGGGCATCGAGCCGGCATGCCGCGCCGGGCATGCGAGCAAGCACGGCGCCCCTCAGTCGCGGACGGGGGCCGTATGCAGGGGGGCCAATGAAGCCGCTGCATGGGATGGGTAGGACAGCTTTTGGAAGATATGGAAGGTGCGCATGATGTGGTTGCGCATGGCGAGTTCAGCTGCATCGCTGTCTCGCGCCTGCAGTGCCTGGACGATCTGTTCGTGGTCGCGATTGCTCAAATGGAACTCCTCTTCCGAGGTCATCCGCGCCACCGAGCCGTTGAAGTAGAACCGACCGGAGCGCAGGATCGCATCGCGCAGCTTTTCGTTGCGGGCGGCGGCCACGATGATCCCATGCAGTTCGCGGTTCGTCTCGACGCGCGCCGTGTCGTTGGTCGGGTTGATCGTGAGACGGCGCCGATGTACCGCCACCGCCGCGGCGATTTCCTCGTCGCTGGCGCGCTCGACGGCGAGTCGTGCGGCGTAGCCCTCCAGAGCGGCACGGACCTCCGAATTCTCGCTGGCCTCGGCCGCCGTGATCTCGCGCACCGCCCAGCCACGCTTGCGGGCCACGATCAGCTGTTCCACCGCCAGTCTTTGTATCGCCTCGCGGATCGGAGTCCTGCTGACATTCAGCGCCGAAGCGAGGTCCGCCTCGATGAGCGGCTCGTTGGGCCTGATCTCGCCTGACAGAATGGCGTTGCGCAGGGTCTCATACACATCGCCGGAGCGCCTGCGCGCACCAACCCCTTTCGCTTCGCTGTCGAAGCGGGCAGGAGCGTGTTCAGCTGCCGCGGTGAGAAGACGCTTTTGCATGCGGATCCGCTGGCCGGAGTTTCGGTCGAGGCGACATCGCTTCCGAGAGCCGCCCGGGCAGGGGGGCGTCCCCGCTTTGGGCGAAGGCGATCTGCGCCAGCTCGCTCACGCGCGCGCCGGCAGGACGCGCCCGCGACATTCGCCGAAGCCGATCGTAGCATAGCCTTCCCGGCTGGCGCGCGCGCGCATGACGATGTCGTCGCCATCGACGAGATAGGTCCTGGTTTCGCCGCCCGGCAGGTCGAATGGCTGGCGACCACCCCGCGATATCTCCATCAGACTGCCGAAGCTGCCAGGATCTCGGCCCGAGATCGTGCCGGAGCCGAGCAGATCGCCCGGCTGGAGATTGCAGCCGTTCGAGCTGTGATGGGTGACCAGCTGCGCGACGGTCCAGTAAAGGTCGCGCGTGGAGCCGCTCGACACCCGGTGCGGCGCGATGCCCTGCCTGCGCATCGCTTCGCTTTGCAGGGAGACCTCGATGGTGATGTCGAAGGCGTCCTGCCGCCCGGTGGTGCGCGGCTGCAGGTAGGACAGTGGGGCTGGGTCGCCCTCGGGCCTGGCCATCTGCGTCCGCCGAAACGGCGCCAGCGCTTCGGCAGTGACGATCCATGGGGAGATTGTCGTCGCGAAATCCTTGGAGAGGAAGGGGCCAAGCGGCTGGTACTCCCAGGCCTGGATATCGCGAGCCGACCAGTCGTTGAGCAGGCAGAGGCCGGCGACATGGTCCTCGGCATTGTCTATGGCGATCGGTGTGCCAAGCGCGTTGCCCGGGCCGATCCAGGCGCCAATTTCCAGCTCGTAGTCGAGGTTGCGGCAGGGGCCGAAGCTCGGCGCCTCCTCCTCCGGCCGCTTGCGCTGGCCGTTGGGCCGCGTCACCGGCGCTCCTGACGGCAGAACCGAGGACGCCCGCCCGTGATAGCCGATCGGCACATATTTGTAGTTCGGCAGCAGCGGGTTGTCCGGTCTCAACAGCGAACCGATATTGATGGCATGCTGGATGCCGGCATAGAAATCCGTGTAGCCCCCGATCTGTGCCGGCAGGCTCATGCGGCAGTCGCTGGCACGATGCAGCATCGATGCGAGGGCGTCGCGGTGGGGTGAACCATCCCGCAGCAGCGCCGAGAGACGGGCCCGTAACCTCCGCCTCGGGACGGCGCCGAGCGCGAGAAGGTGGTTGAGGGAGGATTTGCTCGCCGCGTCTAGTACCTCAGCGAATTCTGGCCCGGCCAGGGCCGATTGCGCGAGCGCCGACAGGTCGAGGATCTCGTCGCCGATGGCAACGCCGCCACGGGGGCTGCCGTCGGCCGGTGAGAAGACACCGAAGGGCAGGTTCTGGATTGGAAATTCCGCATGGTCGCGCGCCGAGGCGACCCAGCTTTGCAGCTCGACGGCATGCGTGTCGTCGAGACCCGCGGCCCTTGCGTCTGAGGCTGCCGCCGTGCGCTTTTCGGGGACGATGCTGCTGGGCATTTCTCAATCGCTCTTTCTGCGCGCCGCTCACGGCGAGGCTCCGCTCTCGCCGTGAGCGGCGAACGGCTCGCGGCCAGTCGTTCACCAAATCCCCTGCCGCCAGGGCGACATGGATCGTGCATTCCTGCGCAAGATAGCTGCGGCCTTGTGGACGGGCTGTCCCCCGAACTTGGGACGCGGCAGGGGCTGCCGGGCGTGCCGGCGGTCAGGATCGGCCCGGCTCGAATGTTTCTTCCAGCCGGTCGAGCGCGCCCAGCAGGGCCTGCGCCTGCGGCCCGAGCGTGGCCAGTATCTGCGCTTCGAACGCAAGCGCGCGTGGGACGATGTCGGCATAGGCTTCCAGGCCCTGGGCCGTCAGGCTCAGAAATTCCTCGCGTCGATCGTCGACACTTTCGCGGCGCTTCAGCCAGCGGCGCTCTTCCAGCGCGCGGACCGCACGGCTCACCTTGGTCTTGTGCATCGCGGAGTGGGCGCCGATCGCCTTCGCACTCATCGTCTCGAACTGGCCAAGCGTCGCCAGCACCCGCCATTCGGGGATGGTGAGGTTGTGATGCGGGCCATAGACCCTCCGAAACCGCAGAGACACCGCCGTGCTCAAGCGGTTGAGCCGATAGGGCAGGAAGTGTTCGAGGGCGAGCTTGCTCATGCCTTGTTAGTTACAAAATGGACGGTTACGAAAGCAACCATCAAAAGTCGTGACGCGGCCTTGGCAGGGCTGTGGCGCTGTGTCCAGACCCTCGCTCCGGTCTCTGTCGGAGACGCAACGGCCAGTGAGCCTGTAGCCGGAACCGCCTTCTTGCCGCCGCCTCAAGGGAGGAACCGCCCGTGAACATCCAGAATCCACTTCCGGAGCCCCAAATCGGCAGGTCGATCGAAAGCGCCATCCAGCAGGGCTACATGTCCGGCTTCGGCAACGGTTTTGAGACCGAGGCGCTGCCTGGAGCCCTGCCGCTCGGTCGCAACTCGCCCCAGAAATGCGCGTATGGCCTGTATGCCGAGCAGCTCAGCGGCTCCCCCTTCACCGCGCCTCGCACCACGAATGAGCGGTCTTGGCTCTATCGCATCCGGCCGACCGTCAGCCATTGGGGGCAGTTCGCCAAGGTTGATGCCGGCTTGTGGCGGACGGCACCGGCGTCCGAGGTGGATTTGCCGATCGCGCCGATGCGCTGGAGTCCAATCCCGATCCCGTCAGGCCCGATGTCCTTCGTCGATGGCATCCACAGCATCACCACCGCCGGCGACGCCGGCACTCAGGCCGGCATGGGCGCCCATGTCTACCTCATCACCCGCTCGATGGTGGACGAATACTTCTACAACGCCGACGGCGAGATGCTGTTCGTGCCGCAGCAGGGGAGCTTACGGCTGTGGACCGAGTTCGGCATCATCGACATCGAGCCTGGCGAGATCGCGGTCATTCCGCGCGGCGTGAAAATCCGGGTCGAGCTGCGCGACGGACCGGCACGTGGCTATCTCTGCGAGAACTATGGCGGCGCCTTCACGCTGCCGGAGCGAGGGCCGATCGGTGCGAACTGCCTGGCCAATCCACGTGACTTCCTGACGCCCGTGGCGGCCTACGAGGACCGGGACGCGCCCTCCCGCATGTATGTGAAATGGGGCGGCAGCCTGTGGGCCGCCGACATCGCTCATTCGCCGCTGGATGTCGTGGCATGGCACGGCAACTACGCGCCCTACAAATATGATCTGCGCCGCTATTCGCCTGTCGGCCCGGTTCTGTACGACCATGCCGACCCGTCGATCTTCACGGTGCTGACCTCACCGTCGGAAACGCCCGGCACGGCCAATATCGACTTCGTCATCTTCTCGGATCGCTGGCTCGTCGCGGAGAATACATTCCGTCCGCCCTGGTACCACATGAACGTCATGAGCGAGTTCATGGGTCTGGTCTATGGCCAGTACGACGCCAAGACCGGAGGCGGCTTCGTGCCCGGCGGCATGTCCCTGCACAACACGATGCTGCCGCACGGGCCCGATGTCGACGCCTTCGAGCGGGCCAGCAATGTCGAGCTGAAGCCGCACAAGCTCGAAGGTACGATGGCCTTCATGTTCGAGACCCGATTCCCCCAGCGCGTGACGGCGTTCGCGGCTCAGACCGACGCACTGCAGAAGGACTATGGCTCCTACGGCCATAAAATGGTGAAGCACTTTGATCCGAGCAAACCTTGACGGTTCACCGCAACGTCTGAGGTGGTCGACAACGGACGTGCCGGCGGCTCCGTCGGGAACGTCTGGGCGCTTCGCGGGCATCGGGCAAGTCGGCTTTCAGGCAAATCCTGGCGCGAGCTGCAAATCATTACGCGTGCTCGCCGATGGGCGGGTAGGGCGCGGGGCGCAGGGTCATTGCGGCGGTGCGGCACACTCTCGGCGACTCCAGGGGGAGGGGCCGGCTACCGAGCCATCTCTGCCATCGAGATCATCTACGTCGCCATCCGCCCGCCGCAGGCG
This sequence comes from Allobosea sp. OK403, assembly GCF_900113835.1. Taxonomy (GTDB): domain Bacteria; phylum Pseudomonadota; class Alphaproteobacteria; order Rhizobiales; family Beijerinckiaceae; genus Allobosea. Next base: position 43,220 of record NZ_FOQV01000019.1, read on the forward strand.
CCGCGCCTGCAGCTGGCCGACGAGATCATCGACAAGGCGAAAGCCTGGCTTGGGGCGAGGCTGTCGGGGGGCATCGTCAGGTTGACGCGTGGCGAGGACGACGACCCTTGCGACCAGGCTTCAGCCCGGATGGCGCGGGACGGCGGCCCCGGGGGGCGAGGCGAGGCAGGCGATGCGGGACAACTGGCGTGGGCTGAGATCAACAGCTTCTGATATCGCAGCTCCTGCCTGACAGTAAAAATCCGAATCTCCGCGTCCAGACGGTCATAGGATGTCTGCTTCTGTGAAGGGTTTCGGATGCCGGCCCGAGCGGGCGGGTTGGGACCGGGCTGAGAGCCGGCGTTCGAAAGCCTCCAGCGAACAGCGTTTTCGAGCAGGCTCGCGACAGTGCTATCTGCCTTCGCATGCATCGCTTCGGCGTGCTCTGTTCAAGCTTCGGACCTTGGTCGGGGCCCTCCCGAAAATGCTGTCGATGATGCCGAGCCGGCTCTGTCAAAAGAGCGATTGCGTAACGTAAGATTACGTGCGATTTCCGTGGCAATACCGGCTCACACGCTGGGACCTTTTTATGACGGTGTTTGACGTTCGATTTCTTTCTCAGTGACGTCGGTTCGTTGGACTCATTAGCGAATTTCTACATTGACGGCGTTGTGAATTGGATCTGCCTGATGAGCCTGGCCGACGAATCTCCGACAATTCCCGCAAGAAGAAGCGCGCAGGCCAAAGGCCGGTACCCAGCCCATTCTGGTCGAACGATTGTTCTCTGCGGAGGGCGGTCGATGGCAATGTTCGGTGCGGCGTCTATTTCGGCGGATCTCGGGTAAGTCGCTATGCTTCGAATTGCGAGACCAGGCCTGGGGATGGTCGTGCTGGCTCTGCTGCCCGCAGCGGCCTCCGCGCAGACGGCATCCCAAATCACGCCAAACAGTTTTCGCCCCGCTCTTGCCCACCAGGGTGGATTCGCGGTCTCCGGCGCTCCGGGATTGGAGACGCCCGGAGGAGCAGACAAACTGTTCGTCCGTTTGTCTGGGGTCAGCGTCAAGGGTGGTCTGCCGCAGCTTGCGGCAGCGACTGCCGAACTTGAGGCGAGGCTGACCGGGCGCAGGATTTCTGGCGCCGACCTGTTCGCCGCGGCACGCGATCTGGAGGCGGCCTATGCCAGGTTTGGATACGTGCTGGTGCGGATCGTTCTGCCGCCGCAGCGGCTTGTCGACGGCGCGCGATTGTCGCTGGTTGTCGTCGATGGCTTCATCGAACGGATCGAGACCAAAGGTGTGCCGGAGCGCGTGCGCCAGCGCATCGAGACGTTGCTTGGACCGCTGACGCAACAGCGCGGACTGACGTTGCAGGAGATCGAGCGCCGCGTGCTGCTGGCGGGCGATACTCCCGGCGTCATCCTGCGATCCACGCTGGCGCCGGGCAAGGCCACTGGCGCCACGGTGCTGGTGGTCGACGGCAAGTATCAGGCTGTGAGCGCAATATTCACCGCCGACAATACCTTGTCGCATGCGCTCGGGCGCACGAGTTCGGGTTTGGGGCTCGATTTCAATAGCATCGCCGGCTTCGGGGAGTTGGTCTACCTGCGCGCCGGCGGTTATCCGAACGGTGGCGACAACGGCTTTTTCGATCGCTACCCGCGCAATCGCGCGCTGGCGGGAGGGTTCGTGCTGCCGCTCTGGCTCGACGGCCTGAGCTTCAATGCCGAATACACGGATGCGCGGACCACGCCGCGGGCGGTCGCGGGTATACAGAGCACCGACACGTTCGAACGACTGTCCCTGCGCCTGCGCTATGCCTGGCTGCGCGGTCGGGCCGCCAATTTCAATAGCGAATTGTGGTTCGACGCACAAAACGAGAGGCAAAGCCTGTCGGTCGCCGCTGTTCGGGCGCCGCTATCCGAAGACCGGTTGCGGGTTCTGCGCTTCGTGAATGACGGCGACATGCTGACCCCGTGGGGCGCGACGATTTCCGGTCGCGCCACGGCCTCGTTCGGCATCGATGCGTTCGGAGCGCGCCGTGCGGCGGAGGCCTCGCCAATCCTGCCCCTGTCGCGACAGGGCGCCGACGCTACGTTCCAGAAGCTCGATATCACGCTGGGCTATATCCAGCCGCTGGCCGAGCATCTCGTGGCCAGCGTTTCAGCCCGGGCGCAGACTTCGTTTGGCGCGCCGCTGGCGCACAGCGAACAGATCGGCATCGCGAACACCACGGGGCTGTCCGCGCTCGACGCGGGATCGATCGCCGGAGATCAGGGTTACGTGGTGCGTGGCGAACTGTCCTCGCCGTGGAGCGTGCCGCTGCCGATATCCGCGATCGGCATGGTCGCTTCGCCCTATGTGTTCGCCGCCCATGGCAAGGTCATGCTGCAGGAGCCGACCGCGCTGGAGGCGAGCTCGATCCGCGCCACGTCCTACGGCGGGGGCTTGCGCCTTGGCGGCGCTGTGCCGGGCGCCTTGTCGAACGGATCCCTGACGCTGGAATACGGCCGCACTCACCGCAGCGACCATATCCCGACGAGCAATCGCTTCACGATCGTTTCGGCGCTCCGATTCTAGCGCGCGCAAGACCGATTCCAGTTTGGTGATCACATTGAGCGGTCTGTGGACCGATTTTCACAAAGGCCATTCGCGATGAACCGTATCGACGAACGCCCCTCGATGCAGGCCCGCAGGTCAGGCTTCCCCCGGTACCGCTATGGCGCCATGGCGGCGCTGCTGCTCGCGACCACCGCATTGACCTGCCCGGCTCTGATTGCGCCCGCATTCGCGCAAAGCCTGCCGACCGGAGGGGCCGTTGCAGCCGGCAGCGCGACGATCGCGCAGCCCTCCGCGACACAGCTCAGCATCACCCAATCCAGCCAGAGCGCCGTGGTCAACTGGCAGGGCTTTTCGATCGGCCAGGGCAGCACGGTCAATATCGTGCAGCCGAATGCGTCGTCGGCGATGCTCAATCGCGTCACCGGCAACACGCCCTCGGCGATCGCGGGCTCACTCACCGCCAACGGACAGGTCTATCTGGTCAATCCTAACGGCATCGCCATTACCAGAAGTGGCGTTGTCAGCGCCGCCGGCTTCGTTGCCTCCACGCTCGGTATTTCCGACAGCGACTTCATGAACGGCAAGCGCAGCTTCACCGGCAACGGCGCGTCGGCGGGGGTCAGCAACGCCGGAAGCATCGCGGTGGCCAAGGGCGGCTATGCGGCGCTGATCGGCGGCACGGTCTCGAATTCCGGGAGCATCAGCGTGCCGCTCGGAAAGGTCGGCCTCGGCTCCGGCGAGCAGGCGACGCTCGACTTCTCGGGTGATGGCTTCCTGCAGGTCGCGATGCCGACGAACGCGGGGACCAAAGGCGCGCTGATCAAGAACGCCGGCAGCATCATGGCCGACGGTGGCCGCGTCATCATCAGCGCCGCGACGGCGCGCGAGGCGGCCCGCAACGCGGTCAATATCTCCGGGCTGGTGCAGGCCCGCTCGATCGGTGGCCATAACGGATCGATCGTTATCGGCGGCGGCGACGGCGGCCGCGTCAAGATCTCCGGGCGCATCGATGCGAGCTCGCGTCGTCACGGCGGCGGCACGGTCACCGTGACCGGGCAACAGATCAAGCTGAAAGGAGCCACCGTCGACGCTTCCGGCAAGACGGGCGGCGGCACCGTCAAGATCGGCGGCGACGCGCAGGGCCGCGGCACGCTGCAGCAGGCCCGATCCCTCACGATGGATGCCGCGACCACGATCCACGCCGATGCGACCGGCGCTGGAAACGGCGGTGAGGTGGTGCTTTGGTCCACAGGAACGACGCGCGTTCGCGGCCTCATCACCGCCAGGGGTGGGCAGAGTGGTGGCGACGGTGGATTGGTCGAGACATCCGGCCATGTCCTGGATTTCACGGGGGTGAGCGTCAACGCGACGGCGCCGGCGGGCAAGACCGGATCATGGCTGCTTGACCCCATCGACCTCACCGTCGACGCCGCCGCCGCCGCGACGATCAACAGCAATCTGGCAACGGCTAACGTCACGTTGCAGACGACTGCGACCACGACGTCGGGACCTGGCACGACATCCGCCGGACTGGGCGATATCAACATCTACGCCGCGATCAGCTGGAGCACCGCCAATACCCTGACCCTGTCGGCCTACAACAGCATCAACATCGTTTCGTCGATTTCCGCGACAGGTAACGGCACGCTGGTTCTGACGGCCAATAACCAGCTTGGCGGCTCGAACAGCGCCGGCGCCGTGAATTTCCTCGGTGGCGGCTACGCCGAGCTGCTGGGCAGCTCTGCGGCGCTGACGATCAACGGCGCGGCCTATACGCTGATCCACTCGGTCACGGACCTCGTGAACGTCAACAATAACCTGTCGGGCCGATATGCTCTGGCCGGATCGCTCGACCTCGGCGGCCATACCTACACCGATGGCGTGGTCGCCCCCTCGACGGCTGCCAGCGGTTTTCTCGGCACCTTCAATGGCTTGGGCAACACGATCAGCAACCTGACGATCAATGCCCCAAGCTCGGGCGTTGTCGGCCTGTTCGGACAGATCGGTAATGGTTCCAACAATTCGGTCGGCACCGTCGAGAATTTGATTCTGAGCGGTGGCTCGGTGACGTCTAGTTCGCCCGGTACCAGCGTCGGCGCGTTGGCCGGAACGAACACGGGCACGGTCTTCAATGTTTCTGCATCGACGTCGGTCACGGGCACCGCCGGCGGCGCCATCGTGGGCGGTTTGGTCGGATATAATTGGGGAAAGATCTCCAATTCCCACGCCAGTGGAAACGTCACCGGCACGGTGACGGGCGCCTGGGTTGGCGGGCTGGTGGGCTACAATGATGGGTATAGCACCGGTGACGGCGTTGGTACGATTACCAACGCCTACGCCACAGGCACAGTCACCGGTGGCGGCGGTACTGGCGGCGCTGATACGGGAAGCGGCAGCGGAAGTTCCACCGGTGGCCTTATCGGGATCAATCTGGGCACGGTCATAAACACCTTTGCCGCGGGGGCGGTCCACGGCGGCGCCAGCAGTGATCTCGGCGGCTTGATCGGCCAGAACGACACCACGGACGGGCAGGTGACGGTCACCAACGGATATTGGGACATGACAACCTCCGGCATCAGCTCGGTGGGCGCCGGCGCCGGAACTGGTCTAACCACCTCGGTCCTGCAGAACGGCACGCTCCCAACCGGTTTCAGCAGTTCGATCTGGAGCGCGGTTTCCGGTTTCTATCCGTTCCTGGGGCCGAAGGTCCTCACCGTGAACCTGTCGTCGCAAACCGCGACCTACGGCACGGCCTCTTCGCTCAATCAGACATCGACGGCATATACCGAGACATTCGCGGGCACGACACTCACGGGAGGGAATGTCATTGCCCTGAGCGGCCTGTCGATAACGGTCACGGGCACCGGTAGTACGTCGGGTACGACGACAGCGACCAATGCCGGCAATTATCTGCTTTCGGCCAGCGGAGCGACCGCCTCCGGTTATATCATCAGCTACGGCAAGACTCCGGCTTATTTGACGGTCAACCCGCTGGCGGTGACGCTGACGGGGACGCAGATCTATAACGGCGGCACCAGTATCGCTGCGGGCGGCCTGACCCTCAGCAACGGCGTGGCTGGCGCAACGGCGGCCTCGATCGGGCTCGCCGGGGCGGGCTCGGTCGCCTCGGCGAATGTCAGCGCGGGCGCGCAGGCGCTGAACCTGGCGGGTCTGTCGGTCAGCGACAGCAACTACACCGTGACCGGCGGCAGCGGCACGGTGACGGTCACCCCGCTGGCGGTGACGCTGGCAGGGTCACAGACCTATAACGGCCTGACGACGATCACGGCGACGCTGACGGCGAGCAACAAGATCGGTGGCGACGTCGTGACGGTCAGCGGCACGCCGACCGGTACGCTGGCCTCGGCCAATGCCGGGCCGGAGGCGATGTCCTCGCTGGCGGGTCTGTCGCTGAGCAACAGCAACTACACGCTCACCGGCGGCAGCGGCACGGTGACGGTCACCCCGCTGGCGGTGACGCTGGCAGGGACGCAGATCTATAACGGCGGCACCAGCGTCGCGGCGGGCGGCCTGACCCTCAGCAACGGCGTGGCCGGCGCAACGGCGGCCTCGATCGGGCTC
>NZ_FOQV01000022.1 GCF_900113835.1 Allobosea sp. OK403
CGCTCGGTCCAGCCGCGATAATAGGCGGCGACGAGGCCAAGCGTCCCGCCGATCAGAAGCGCGACGATCACCGCCGCAGCCGAGATGCCCAGCGAAGCGCGCAGGCCATGGATCAGCCGCGACAGCAGATCGCGGCCGAACTGGTCGGCACCCAGCCAATGCGCCGCGCTCGGACCCTTCAACCGGGCCAGGATGTCCTGCGCCAGCGGATCGTAAGGTGAGATCCAGGGCGCCAGCACGGCAACGAGGACGAGCATGATCACGGCGCTCGCCGCGACGACCAGCAGCTTTGATGTCTTCCCCGTCTTCTTGGCCACGGCAGCGCTCACAGCCGCACGCGCGGATCGATCAGCACATAAAGCAGATCGACCACGAAATTGACGAGCACGAAGGCAAAGGTGACGACGAGGATGGTCGCCTGCACCAGCGGATAATTGCGCTCGGCGATGGCCCCCAGGATCAATCGTCCCAGCCCCGGAATGGCAAAAACCTGCTCCACTACGATGGCGCCGCCGAGCAGATAGCCGGTCATGATGCCGGCACTCGTCACGAACGGGATCAGAGCGTTGCGCAGCGCGTGCCGGTACAGGATGCGCCGCTCCGCCAGGCCCTTGGCGCGGGCGGTGCGGACATAGTCCTGCTGCAGCGCGTCGAGCATGGCCGAGCGCACCAGGCGAGACAGATTGGCCAGGATCGGCAGGGCCAGCGCCACTGCCGGCAGCAGCAGTTTGGCGACATTGCCGAGCGGGTCCTCGCTGAACGGGACATAGCCGAGCAGCTGCCAGTCCGGCGCCAGCGTCGTCAGCGCCAGGATCATCATGATGCCGAGCCAGAAGGAGGGGATGGTGAGCCCCGCCACCGAGCCGACCCGCAAGGCGGTGTCCCAGGCCTTGCCGCGCAACCGCGCCATCAGCACGCCCAGCGGCAGCGACAGGCCCGCTCCCACGATCAGCGCCAGCACGGTGAGTTGGATCGTCGGCCACATATGGCCCGTGATCTCCTGCGAGACCGGCCGCCGGGTCCACAGCGAGACGCCGAGATCACCGCTCAGCACGCCGCCGAGCCAATTGAAATACTGCAGCACCACCGGCTGATCGAGCCCGATCCTACTGCGCAGCGCAGCGACCCGATCGGGCGTCACCTCGGTATTGGCACCGAGCATGATCGCCACCGCATCACCCGGGATCAGCCGGATCATCAGGAACGTCAGCACAGACACGCCAAACAAAACGACGGCAAGATCAAGCGCGCGGTTGGCAAGGAAGGAGCGCATGACGCGATTTAACTGCCCTGGTTTCGACTGCAAGCGCAGGCGGAGACTGCCCGCGCGTTGGGCGGACGATGCCAGCGTCCACCTGGTTTCAAACTGGTAATATTAGATAATACCAATTGCAAGCCACTTATGTCGATACCCGCCCGCGGCGCCGGCATTTTTCGGAGGCGGTCGGCGAGAAACAGCGAGCCCGCAACTGCGTCGCACAGCGCCGACGGCGGCTCATGCCGCATATAGAGCCACGGCCAGCAACCCGTGCCGCCGCCATCGGCGTAACCAGAGAGCTTCACCTGCCGCAAGTGGATTAGCTCTGCCTCGCCGATCGTTCAATGCTTCCACCGCGGATTGTGCTGTCCTTAACGATGATCCGCTCCATCCTTGACTATCTACCCCAAGTTGCGGCTATTTGGTTTCATATTGGTATTGCCGCGGGCAGCCGCGCCGGTGACTTCGCCTTGCCTCGCCGCAGGTATTCGCGAGCGGCCGCTGTGCCCCACGCATGCGCTCGAACCCAAAGTTTGAACCCAAGGCTTTACCAAACCAAAGGCTTTGCAGCGTCCCCAGGAGGCAAGCGATGAGCAGCACGACAAACCCCACCGGGGACGAAACGACGTCCAGCGCCATCGTCATCTTCGTCAATCGCAGGCGGTTCGAGGTCAGGCCGGGGGTGACAGGCGCAGGCTTAGCCGCCCTGCTCGGGGTGCCGGCGGAGAACGCCGTGGTCGAGATCGAGGCGGGCGATGGCGAACCCACCGAGTTGGTGCTGGACGCGCCAGTCACGCTCGCGCCCGGCCAGCAATTCCTGGTCACGCGCCAATATGTGATGGGCGGGTCACCAGCTGGAGACGGCGCATGAACCCCATCCCTCGCATGGTGGGGCCGGCGACGCTGTTGCGCTTCGCCTCGCCGGAGTTCGACCGCCTCGAGCGCCTCGTCTTCCGGCGCTATCCGCGCAAGGAATGGGCGAGTTTCGCGCGTTTCGGCTGGCGTGAAACGCCGGAGGGGCTCGTTGTAACCCTGGCCGCGCTCGACGAACCGGTTGAGGGCGATCTCGACGACAGCGTCGCGGATGTGAAGATTTCCGCCAGCTATTCGCGGCGGATCGCGCTCACAGCGGAGCGGCATGCGCTTGGTGTCGGCATCATCCACTCTCATCCCGAAGGCGCTCCGCCCCGGCCAAGCTCCGTCGATGACGAGATGGATCGTTATTACGCGGCGTATTTTGCCGATTTCGCGCCGGACCGCCCCTATGTCAGCATCATCATGTCAGAACTCGCAGGCGACACCGGCAAGGAGATCGCGGTCTCGGGCCGCATTTTCCACGGCGGCATCTGGCGGGAGGTGACACGCGTGGCTGCGGCCCGCCGGCCCGACGTTGTTGCCTGGCCGCGCGGCGAACGCCCACCCGCCCCTCCGATCCCGCCCGAGCGCGTGGCCCGGCTTACCAGCGCCTTCGGCAAGGAGGCCTATCAGCGGCTGCAGCGTGCGACCGTGGCGCTGATCGGCGCCGGGGGCACAGGCTCGGCCGCGATCCCGATCCTGGCGCGTGCCGGGGTCGGACGCCTGATCGTGATCGATTCCGATCATGCCAGCGAATCCAACCTGGAACGGCTTCATGGCAGTGTGCCGCAGGACGCAACGGATGCGGTGCCCAAGGTCACGATCGCGCGTCGCCATGTCGCCGGCATGTCGCCCGACGTGGTGGTCGAGACCTGGATCGGCCGGCTGCCCCAACCCGAGATCATCGACGCCGTGATCCAGGCCGATGTCTTGATGGGGTGTACTGACCAGCATACGAGCCGGCTCGCGGTTTCCGACATCGCGCGGCGCTACGCCATGCCGGCGCTCGACACCGGCGGCTTGATCGAGGGCGCGAACGGGGTAGTCACGGGGCAGATCGTCCAACTCGTCCGCTTCCTCCCCGAGGATCCCTGTCCGCAGTGCAGAGGCATGATAAACCCGACCCGTTTCCGACAGGAGATGATGTCGGCCGACGAGCGCGAGGCCGCCAAGGCCGAGGCTGAGGCGGCCGTCGCGCGCGGCGAGCGGCCAGACCCGATTGCCGGCGCGATCCCACAGATCGACACCGTGGGCTACATCACCACGACGGCGGGAACGCTGGCGGCGGGCTTCGTCATCGGCTGGCTGACCGGTCGCTTCGATCCCAAATTCGAGCGCCTCCAGCTCGATCTGGTGGCCGAATGCCTCGGCGCCGTCGACCGTCCACAGCGCCGCAAAGGCGATTGCGTCTGCGGCAGGGTGCGCGGCTTCGCCGATCAGGCGGCAGACACGGCCCCCTTCCAGCCGCCGGCCCATTGGGAACCGGCCCGAAAGATCGTGGCGGAGAACGTCTAGAGCCGGATCAATGCGAAAAACCGGTGCTCACTTTTCGCATCCTGCTCTTGGATAAGCTGGTCCTGCGCGAACCTGGCGTCAGCTCCCCTCACTCTCGCCATTGGCCTCGCTCGGACTGGAACGCAGCGTCGCGACGAAGTCGTAGCGGTCGCCTCGATAGGCAGAGACGGTGAACTCGATGGGGCGGCCATTGGCGAGGAAGGCGCGGCGCTCGATCCGGAGCACGGCGCTGCCGGGCGGGATCATCAGCAGCTTGGCTTCCTGCGTGGTGGCGAGCGAGGCATGCAGACGCTGCACGCCCCGCGCCGGCCGGCAACCGGCGGTCGCGAGCGCCGCATAGAGGGAATCTCCCACCAGATCCGGCGAGGACAGCAAAGAGGCGGGCACGGCCGCGGTCTCGATGGCCAGCGGTTCGTTCTCGGCAGTGCGGACCCGGGAGAGGCGCAGCACGGACTCGCCGGGATCCAGGCCCAGCGCCAGCGCCTCGCTGGAGGAGACCCGCGCGATCTCTTTGGAGAGCCAGGTCGAGCCGGCCCGACGCCCACGCGAGGACATCTCCTCGGTGAAGCTCGCCAGCACGGAGAGCGGCTGCTCGATGCGGCGCGTGACATAGGTGCCCGAGCCTTGCCGCCGTGTCAGGATGCCCTCCCGCAGCAGCACCTCGATCGCGCGGCGCACCGTGATGCGCGCGAAATTGGTCCAGGCCGCCAGGTCGCGCTCCGATGCCAGCGCCTCGTCGGCGCGAAAAACGTCGCGCTGGATCAGGTAGCGGATGGCCGAGGCGAGCTGCAGATAGCGCGGCGTTGCGCTCGCCGGGTTGAGTGCCGCGAGGAGCTCCGTCCGCACATTGCGCCGAACGGCGTCCCCCGCTTCAGATGCTTGTTCGGCGACCGTCGACCGGGCGCGATTCGACGGCTGTTTCGTCATCATCCGTTCGTCTGTTAGGTCCGTACTGCGCGAAGTGCAGCGGAATTCGGCCGCAGCGTCTCGCGACGGGTGCTGCTACGCCGGCAGCCGACACGCTCCACCCCGCCGGGGCTTGAAAAGCCTCAGGGGCCGCAGATCAAGATTATGCGCGACGAAACCACTTTAACATCGTTTCATTTCGCGACCACGCCCTTATCCAAAGGCTAGAGGCACGGGCGCAACCTCGACGCGTGACGCGCCGAGCCTGGCGGAAACACGCCCCCTGACAGCCGGACGCCACATCTGCGTGACGTCCTCTCATGGCCCCGCTTCGAGCGAGTGACCGGCCCCAGACGCTTCAGATCGCCAGTGCCTGGTCGAACAGCGCCGCGAGCCGTTCGAGCGAGCGGAGCTGGGCGCTGTTGTCGATATGCGTTTCACCGGCTCCCGGCTCGACCTCGACGACAAGCGTCGGCGTCCCCTGCCCCAGCCGGTCCGGCAGCAGCGCGAAAGGCAAATTGCCCATACCGATTTCCAGCCCCTCGCTGACGATGCCCTCGACGAGACGCGCTTCGGGCAGGTTCGGCTCCGCAAGTTCGGCCGCATCAAGCAGGCTGGCGTCCGAGACATGGAGGTAGCTCATCGCGGGATCGACGAAATCGAAGGGCGCCAGCCATTCCGCCTGATCGAGATCGTCCGGCGTGATCCAGGCGAAGCGCGGATCGTCGGCCGTCTCAGCGAAGCGCAACTTGCGGCGGTTGAACAGATTGGCCGAGAGCGTGGCGTGCGCCACATCGACGAAGGGCTCGACATTGGTCAGCCCTTCCTGCGTGCAAAAGCGGCGGAAGGCGCTGATCTCCCAGGGGAAGAAATGGTCGAGCGGTCCGTTGAGGTAATTCCGGCCATCGCGCGGCAGCAGCGAGTAGTGCCCGATATTCTCGACCAGCAGCCTGATTTCGGGCGCGAGACGGGCGAGGTCGCGAATAATGGCGTTAAAGCGCCCGATCGCCTCCGGCTTCGAGGTGGCGCGGGGCGGCGCATCCCCGAAAACCAGATCGAAATAGCGATGCAGCACGACCGCCTCGGCGCCGATCTCCGCCGCGAAGGCGATCGCCCTCTGGCATTGACCGGCATCAAAATCGGTCTGCGTCACCACGGGTACCTGCTGCACGGGCACATGCACGATCAGGCGCTCGACCGCATAATGGTCCCGGAGCTGGGCCACCGTCGCGCGGGAGGCGGCGAGGCCGGCGGTCGTGTCGATGTCGCGCGCGCCGAAGGTATGCAGCTCCAGCACGATGGGCCGACCCGCGCGGGCCAGCCATGCGGCGCGGGCCTCTAGTTGAGCGGGATCGGCCAGCGCGGCCTTCAGGGCGAAAACGGCGTCGGTCATCGGCTCTCCTGGAGCGGCTTCTAGAGCAGGATGCGAAAAAGTGGGAACCGGTTTTTCGCATTGATCCTGCTCTAACCCCTTGATGAGAGACGGATTCAGATTTCAGGCGGGATCACGAAGTGACCCCGTCTGAAATCATCCGGCTCTAGAGCGTTTTCGAGCGAAGTGGATACCGGTTCGCGTGAAGAAAACGCGTCAAAACAATCGCTCTCGCGCAGGCACCGCCTGTGCCCGGCGCGATCGCCGCGGCCATACCTGCGGCGGCGCGGCGCCGATTCAGGATGGCGTTCTCTTTCCTGCCACGCAATAGACAGATTGGTACCGGATAGGTCTTGCTCTTTGAGAGATTTCCAGCAAGCCTACATGTCGGCGTCCCGCCGCCGGTGTCCGCCAGACATTCGGCTCAAGGCCTTGACTAAAACTCATTTCCACCGACTTCGAAGCTAAAAAGTCGCATTATACTGATATTATTCGGTATTTTATCCACTCGCTAAACGGCCCGGCCGTTTGCCAACACATCGCAGGCGAAAGCGAAGATAATTCGAATTGGTCCTATCTCGAGGAGTGTGGCCATGCAGAATGCTAGCGTATTTCGATCATTTTCCGCGCTGCCCAGTGCCGCGACGGAGGAGGCGCGTGCTGTAGCGTTGACGCGGGCCCGAACGCTGATCCCCCTGCTGCGCAGCAAGGCCGGGGACGGTGATCGCGATGCACGGCTCTCGCCGATCGTGATGGATGCCATGCGTTCGGCCGGGCTGTTCCGGCTGCTGCAGCCGCAGCGTTATGGCGGGCCGGAACTCGACCCCGAAACTTTCTTCATCGTCCAGGCGGCGCTCGCCGAAGGCGACATGTCGGCCGGCTGGCTGCAGGGCGTGATGGGGGTGCTCGCCTTCCACCTCGCATTGTTCGACGAACGTGCGCAGGACGATGTCTGGAGCGAGGATCCCGACGCTCTCCTCGCCTGCAGTTACATGCCGACAGGCAAGGCGACGCCGGTTGGCGGCGGCTTCCGGCTCAGCGGGCGCTGGGGCTTCGCCAGCGGCTCCAACTATTGCGACTGGCTGATACTCGCAGGCAGCGTCAGCGCGGAGACGGCCGGACAGGAAGCAGGCGCACCAGGCGCGCCGCCGGATTTGCGCGTCTTCCTCCTGCCCCGCGCCGACGCCCTCGTGCATGACAACTGGGATACGATGGGGCTGCGCGGCACCGGCAGCCAGGATGTCACTGTGGAGGGCATCTTCGTTCCCGAACACCGCGCACATCGGCATGTCGACCGCTTCCTCGGCACCAGCCCAGGGCTCGCGATCAACACGGCCCCACTCTACCGGCTGCCGCTGCCGCAGCTGCTGTTCCGCACCATCACCATGCCAGCGGTCGGGGCGCTGCGGGGGTTCCTCGACGCCTTCCTCGACCATAGCCGCGCCCGCGTCGCCGTCACCGGCCAGGCCGTGGCGCGCGATCCGGTGGCCCAGCTCATCGTCGCCGAGGTCGAGGCCTCGCTCGATGAGATCACCGCCATCATGGCGCGCAACTTCGCGCGGCTGACGGATTATGCCCGTCGCGGCGAGCAGGCACCGATCCCGCAGCGCATGGTCTACCGCCTCCAGGCGACGATGGCGGCCGAACGCTGCAGCTTGCTTGCCGCGAGGCTGTTCAAGGCCTGCGGTGCCTCTGGCCTGGCAAAGAGCCATCCTTTCGGGCGGCATCTCGCCGATATCGCCGCCGGCCGCCAGCACGCGGCTAATCAATATGAAGCTCAAGGTCGCGCACTTGGCGCACTGATGCTTGGAATCGATGCGGAAGACACAGTATTATAGGCTATTTTATGGAATAGTATCTGTAAAATTACGATAATAAACTGATTGACTACTACCATAGATTCGTATTGTCTTCAGATTACAACTGCAGAAACTTGGTGAATTCGAGAGTCTAACGCCTCCAAGCCTCGCCGATTAGCACCGGAGCCCACAGCCCATGCCCGTAACCTCGCCGCTGCCAATGCCCTTCACCGTCGGTTTCGACGACCGCGACGAGGACGAAGTGATGGCGCGCTGGCGCAAGGTGCTGCGCTCGCAGCGCTGGAGCCATGGCGAACAGATCGAGGAGTTCGAAGCCCTGTGGCGGGACTGGAACGGACTTGCCTCCGTCGCCTTCGACAACTGGGCCGGGGCCGCGTTGGCTGCGCTGGATTTCGTCGGCGTCGCCGGCGAGACGGTGTTGTGCCCGTCGAACACCTTCCTGGCGACGCCGCGCGCCTCCCAGCTCGCCGGCGCCGAAATCGTGTTCTACGACTGCAACCGCGAGGATCTCTGCGGCTCCTATGACGACTTCGTCGCCAAGGCCGAGATGGCGAAGCCCAAACTCGCCTGGATCGTTCATATCGGCGGGCATATCGCCTTCGACATCGAGCGCATCGCCGCTTATTGCCGCGAGAAAGGCATCGTCCTGTTCGAGGACTGCGCCCATGCCGCGGGCGCGGACTGGAACGGCCGCAAGCCCGGGAGCTGGGGCGAGGTTGGCCTCTACTCCTTCTATGCCACCAAGACGATCTCCACGGCCGAGGGCGGCATCGCCGTCAGCAGCAATGACGAGATGGTGCGGCATCTGCGCAGCTACCGCGATTACGGGCGCGGCTCGCGCTACAAGGTGCGCAGCCTCAATCACCGCCTGGATGAGTTCCGGGCCGCGCTGGGTGTGGTGCAGACCCGGCGCCTCGGCGAGATCGTGGCCTGGAAGCAGGCCTATGCCCGCGACGTGCTGGACCAGCACCACCCCAACCGCGTGCGCCTGCCCGCCGGCATGTCGAGCGGCTTCTACAAATACATCGTCTTCGACGAGATCCCGGCCTCGACCGGCAAGGTCTACGAATTGCCGTGCCATCGGATATTCGGCCAGGACGTCTCGCTGCCGAATACGGAATGGGCCGCCACCAACCACTGGTGCGTGCCGATCTATTATCCGCGCGAGGGTGGTTTGCCGGCACAGGACGAGACGAAATTTCTCCGGATGCCCGCGCCAGTGTGAGCATCTGGCACTGCGGATCGTTTGACGCAGTGGTCTTACTTTGATACTAAAGTGGTCCTATAGAGATACGCGAAAGACAATCTCTCCCGGCCGTCGAGGCAGCGTCCCCGTGACGCGTCGCGGGGGCATGATCGAACACGAAATGGAGGTCGGCCGGCGCAGCGAGCGCCGCGGTGGGGCGTTTCGAGGTTGCACAGGGTTGGCCGCCGCAGGGCGGCAAGCGTTTCTGCCGTCGAGAGCAAGGCCCGGCGCACGCGCCGGGCGGCAGGCAGGTCGGCCATGGCAACCGTGCAAAGGCAATTCAACCCGGAGGCCAAGCCTATGCTGCATGCAAACACCGCCCAGAGGGCCGCTCCTTCGCCCGTCTGGCTCTGGCTCGATCCGACGACACGCTGCAATCTGGCGTGTCGCCTTTGCTACACCAAGGAAAGTCACGGCAAGCTCGACCTTGATCCGGCCGATCTGGAGCAGGCCCTGATCAAGCTCAAGGATTCACCAGCGCTCGAGGTAAAGACCATCCACCTGAACTGGCGCGGCGAGCCCTTGATGAACAACCGTTTCCACGAGCTGCTGGCGGTCACGCGCGACATCATGCCCGACACCCAGCTGCAATGGCACACCAACGGCACGATGCTGACCAGGAAGCGGGCGCGGCAGCTGCTCGAAGTGAAGCACCGGCACAAGATTTTCGTCTCGATCGACGGCGGCAACGCGCTGTCTCATGATCTCAACCGCGGCGAGGGTACGTTCGAGCGCACGCTGCGCGGGCTCGAGATCTTGCTCGAGGAGGCGGCCGCCGACGAGCACGTCAAGGTCGGCGTTTACCAGATCGATCTCGGCGAGCCGATCGAGAGCTATGATCCGGCTTTCCTGCGCCTGCTCGAACGCGTCGATGACCACGTCAAGGTCACGCCGCTGCTGCCCGGCGGCGCGCACCACGACGTCGCCTCCCTGTCGGATCTCGAAAGCGACGAGAAGCTGCACCAGCGCATGATGCAAGACGTCAACCCCAAATTGCCCGTGCCCAGTGGCGCCTGCTTCTGGGCCGGTCATGTCATGTGCCTGGCGCCGGACGGCAAGGTCTCGATCTGCATCATCAGCCACGGCCAGCACGGCGTGATCGGCAATCTGTTCGACGAGAGCGCCGAGCAGGTTCTGGAACGCGGCCTGGCCTTCCGCGACCGCATGGAAACGCAGGGCCGCTGCAGCGTCGGCCATTGCAAGTCCTGCCGGAAGCCGGAGGGTCAGGTCTACGCCAAGCACCGCCTGGCCGCCTGAGGCGATGAACCGTAATGCGCGCCGCGCCGAATTGACTATGAATCATCAGGATCTGGGAACGGAAAGGGAGTGCGACGCATGAAGCCGGTTTGGGCTATCGGGTTAATGACGGGGACAGTTCTCGACGGGATGATCGACGTGGCGTCGATCCGCACCGATGGGGAGAATGTGGCTGAGTTTGGCCACTGGAAGCTCGCTCCGTACAAGACCGACATCCGGGCTCTGCTCGCGGCCGCAGTCGAGGCGGCGCTGGCCTGGCGCTTCGAAGGGCCGGAGCCCGCCATCTTCGCCGAAGCCGAGGCAGCGCTGACCCGGGCGCAGTCCGAGGCGGTGGCCGATTTCATGGCGGAGGCGGGTCTGACGCCCGCCGATGTCGCAGCTGTCGGCTTCCACGGGCAGACGGTGCTGCACCGCGCGCCCGAGCCCGGCCGACATGGCGACACACGCCAGCTCGGAGACGGCCGCTTGATGGCCGACATGCTCGGCGTCGATGTCGTCTACGACTTCCGCACTGCCGACATGCGCGCCGGCGGCCATGGCGCGCCCCTCTCGGCGAGCTATCACGTCGCGCTGCTGCGCGGCATCAATGCGGGACCCGAGACCGCTGCGCTGAACCTCGGCGGAGTCGGCAACATCACCTGGTGGGCAGGTGGCGAGGAGTTCCACGCCTTCGACACCGGGCCGGCCAACGGACCGATCAACGACTGGATCATGCGCCACGGCAAGGGCGACATGGATGTCGACGGAGCGCTGGCGCTCAGCGGCACGGTCGATGAGGAGCGGCTCGCCCGATTGCTCGACCACCCCTACCTGACCGCGCCCTATCCGAAATCGCTCGACCGCTATGATTTCACCGCCGACATGGCCGAGGGGCTTTCGCTGGCAGACGGGGCAGCGACGCTGACCGCCTTCACCGCCGGCACGGTCGGGCGCTCGCTCGACCAGCTGCCGCAACGGCCGACGAAGCTCATCGTTTGCGGCGGCGGGCGCAAGAACCCGGCGATCATGGCGGCGCTGCCGAAGCGTGCGGGGGTCGAGGTCGTTCCAGCCGAAGCGGTGGGCTTCCGCGGCGACGCGGTCGAGGCCGAATGCTTCGCCTATCTCGCGGTCCGCGCCTTGCGCGGCATGCCGTTGAGCTTCCCCCTTACTACCGGCGTCGCCGGGCCGATGACCGGGGGGCAGATCGCGACCCGCCCGGCCACCGCCAGGCGGGCCTGAACCGGCCTGGAACACGCCGTCTGAACGACCAACGTCATCAAGCCGGAGTCGGCCATGACCATGCTCGACAGCCCGATCGAGGAACCCATCGCCGAAGTCGCGGCGCAACTCGAAGCCGAGTTCGCCGCCTTCGCGGATTTCACCGAACGGGTCGGGCATGTGCTCAGCCTCGGCCGGCGCCTGCCACGTCTGGCGCCGGAGGATTGCTGCGAGGACAACCGCGTCAAGGGCTGCCAGTCCCAGGTCTGGGTCGTGGCCGCGCATGACGCCGACCAGGACCGCATGCGGCTCGCGCTGGATTCCGACGCGATGCTGATGCGCGGCCTGCTCGCCATGGTGCTCAGGCTCTATGGCGATCGGCGGCCGCACGAGATCCTGGCCTACTCGCCCGAGGTGGTCGAGCGGCTGCTCGTCGGCCGCAGCCTCGCGCCAAGTCGCGCCAACGGGCTCTATCTGGTGGTCAAGCGCATCAGGGCGGCCGCAGCAGCCGCATCGGACGGGCGTCCGATCGCCCACAAAGCATGAGCGGCGGCAGCCCGCCAGGATTGCATGCAAGGAGGAGCGCCGGAATGCGGATGCCCCAGACGCTGAGTCCCGAGGAGCTGCAATGGTATCGGCGGCAGACCGTGCTGCCGGAGATCGGCGTCTCCGGCCAGGAAAAGCTCAAGGCCGCCCGGGTCCTGGTGATCGGTGCCGGCGGGCTGGGCTCGCCGCTGCTGCTGTATCTCGCCGCGGCCGGTATCGGCACGCTGGGCATCGTCGATTTCGACTATGTCGAGATCTCCAACCTCCACCGGCAGATCCTGCATTCGGTCGAGCGGCTCGACATGCCCAAGACCGAGAGCGCCGAGAAGTCGCTGCGCGCGCTCAACCCGCATGTTGCGATCATCCGCCACGACATGCCCATCAGCGCGGAGAACGCGGCAGAGCTGGTGGCCGGCTATGACATCGTCGCAGACGGCAGCGACAATTTCGCCACCCGGGACGCCGTGCATTCAGCCTGCCTTGCGGCGCAGATCCCGCTGGTCAGCGCCGCGGTACAGCTCACTGACGGGCTGATCACGACCTTCAAGGCCTATCTCGGCCCGCCGCACCCTTGCTACCGTTGCTTGTTCCCGGACACGCCGCCGGCGGCAGTGACGCCGTCCTGCTCCGAAATCGGCGTGCTCGGCCCGGCGGTCGGGGCGCTTGGCTCGATGCAGGCCATCGAGGTGATCAAGGAGGTTCTGGGCACGGGGCCGAGCCTCTCGGGCACGCTGATGATGTACGACGCCTGGCGCTGCGCGCTCGACGCCATCGCCCTGCCGCGCCGGGCGGGTTGCCTGACCTGCGAAGCGATAGCTCAGCCGCCCGTCACCGGCGGGAACAGCCCCACCTCGTCATCGGAGGCAAGCTCGTGCGAATTCTCGACGTAACGGCGATTGACGGTGAAGCGCATGCTGCCGCGCGCGTCGGCAATCTCGGCCAGGGCTGGATAGCGCGTCGAAAGATGCCGGACGAGGTCGTCAACCGTCCTGCATTGCACCGGCAAGGCGATCTCCTCATTGGGGATGCCGGTCTTGGTGCGGAGCCAGGAGAAATAGGAAATTTTCATATGGATCTCCATTTCCAAGCGTAATAAATTCTGATAGCGATGCTTATGTCAATAAAAATCTCTCTTTATGGCAGGATAAATAGTATTTATTTGGAATATCGTCAATAAATGAAGGGTAAATCCATGCCGGCGTCGCTTGATGGGGTAAAGGTAATCGACCTTTCGCGCTATATTGCCGGACCGTTCTGCGGTCAGCTTCTGGGTGATCTCGGCGCCGATGTGGTAAAGGTCGAACGTATCGACGGCGGCGAGGAGGGCCGGCGCGTCGGCGAGACGGTGGAGGGAGACACGCTGTTCTTTCTCTCGGCCAACCGCAACAAGCGCGGCTTCGCCATCGATTTCCGCGACAAGGAGGGCCAGGCGCTGCTCCGGCAGCTCGCCGCTACGGCCGACATCCTGATCGAGAACTTCCGGCCCGGCACGATGGAGGCCATGGGGCTCGGTTGGGACGTGCTGAGCGCGCTGAATCCGCGCCTGATCATGGTGCGCATCTCCGGCTTCGGGCAGGAAGGGCCGCTCGCGCAGCATCCCTGCTTCGACGGCGCCGCGCAGGCGCAGTCCGGCGTCATGGCGATGACCGGACCGGCAGGCGGCGCGCCGACCATGGCGGGCGTCTTCGTCTGCGACTATTCGACCGCGCTCTACGGGGTCATCGGCACCCTCGCGGCGCTGCATGCGCGCGAGACCAGCGGCCGCGGCCAGGTCGTCGAGGCGACCTTGATGGACAGCGGCATGGCGCTGATGACCACAGCAATCCCGGAGCGCATCCTCTTCGGCCGCGAGCCGGAACGCCTTGGCAACCGCGATCGCTACCTCTCGCCCTCGCACTGCTTCCGCAGCCGGGACGGCATCTGGATCTACATCGTCGCCGGCAACGACGTGCATTTCCCGCGGCTCGCCGCCGCGATGGGCCGGCCGGAGCTGGCGCAGGATGCACGCTTCGCCACCTTCGTCGCCCGCAACGCCAATGTCGCCGAGCTGGAGGCGATCATCGATGCCTGGGCAGCCGGGCTCGATGGCGAAGCCGTTCTCGAGATCATCCACGCAGCCGACATACCCTGCGAGCGCGTCGCCACCATCGCCGACGTCATCGCCAATCCGCAGGTGGTGCATCGCAAACAGATCGTCGACGTGCCTCACCCGGTCATGGGTTCGGTGCCGTTCCAGGCGCCTGCGGTGCGGCTGCATGGCACGCCCACCGTCATTCGCCGCGGCGCGCCCGGCCTCGGCGAGCACGGCGCCGAGATCCTATCGGAGTGGCTCGGCATGAGCGCCCCCGAGATCGAACGGTTGCAGGCGGCGGGGACAATCTGAGGGACCCGGCAGCGCAGGGCGCAGGACGCGAAACGGTGGGAACCGGCTTTTCGCGTCGATCTCGTTCTCGCTCTTTGATGAGAGCCGGGTGCAGACTCCGCTCGGCCGGCAGCAGCGGTTTTGCCCGATCGCGCATCGATTGGTATTGCTAGAACGGCGAAAGGCATTAAAGTGGTTCTATAGCCACCGGAGAATCCAGCCATGCCGACGAAACGCATCAGTCACCGTTTCGTCGATCCCCACCCCTGGATGACCGGCGATGCGCTGGAGCGAGCGAATTCGGCCATCGCCGCTCTGCGCGCCGGCCATGCAATGGCCAGCAACCCATGACGGATCTGAGGCTCGGCTCGGCAATGGCGAATGAAACCGCCGAAGCGCCGGATGTGGTGGCCCGCATCATGGCCTCGCGCGGTGACCTCGCGGCGCTGGCTGCGCGCTTGCAGCGAATGGATTTCGATGTCGCCGTGATCTGCGGGCGCGGCAGCTCCGGGCATGCCGGCGTCCATCTGCGCTATCTCCTGGAGACACGTATCGGCGTGCCCGTTTCTGCGACCGCGCCCTCGGTGATCACCAGCTTGAAACGGCCGGTGGCGCTGCGCCGCGCGCTGTTCATCGTCATCTCGCAATCGGGCCGCAGCCCGGACCTCGTGGCGGCCACGATGGCCGCCCGTCGTGAGGGCGCCGCGACGGTCGCCATCCTCAACGACATCACTTCGCCCGTGGCTCGCGCAGCCCAATGGGTGCTGCCGCTGGAGGCGGGGCTGGAGCGCTCGGTCGCCGCCACCAAGAGTGTGATCGGGTCGATGGCACTGGGCGCGCTGCTGGTCGCTCATCTCGCCGATGATCACGAGCTCCTGGCCGCGCTGGAGCGCCTGCCTGGGCGGCTATCGCAGGCGTTGCAGCTCGATTGGGACGTGGTCGGCCGGAGCCTGCCGATGGCACGCGCCGCCTTCATCGCAGGGCGCGGCTACGGCTTGGGCCCGGCGCGCGAAATCGCGCTCAAGATGGCCGAGACCTTGCGCCTGCCGGCGCTCGCCTATTCCGCTGCCGAATTGCTGCACGGGCCGCGCGCGGCCGTCACCGACCAGACCCCGGTGCTGGCGCTGCGGGTCGGAGACGAGACCGCCGAGGCGGTCGACGCGCTGATCGCCAATCTCGACGCCTCGCATCTCGCGGCGCACCTCGCCGGCGGGCCGGACTCGCGCCTGCCCTGGATCGGCGATGATCATCCGGTCACGGACGCCATCGCCATGCTGGCCCCGGCCTATCGCATGATCGAGCGCACGGCGCTCGCGATGGGTTACGACCCCGACAATCCCCCGCATCTGAAGAAGGTGACGGAGACGCTGTAGCGATCAGAGCCCGACCTCTGTCAGCCATGCGAGATCGCGGGCGCCAGAGCATTTTCGAGCGAAGTGGACACCGGTTCGCGTGAAGAAAACGCGATAAAACAAGGGGCTAGAGCATTTCGGCAGATCACTGTTCGCCTCGCAGGCGCGGATCGAGGGTGTCGCGCAGGACATCGCCGAGCAGGTTGAGCGCGAAGGCCAGGATCAGGATCGCCAGCCCTGAGAACACCGCGCTCCAGGGCGAGAGCAGCAGCACATTGCGCCCCTCCGACAGCATGGTGCCCAGCGATGGCGCCGGTGGCTGCGTGCCGAGCCCGAGGAAGGAGAGCGAGGCTTCGACCAGGAT